>CAWAAG010000001.1:0-71292 GCA_963780035.1 uncultured Acidobacteriota bacterium
AGGGGCTAGACTGTAAGTGAGACGATTTCTATCCGCGACGCCCGGCTGATTTGATCCCCCAATACGTAATCGGGACTTCAAACTCTGTGAGGGGTTCGCCGTTGCCTCGCAAGACTACGACTCCTTTCTCGCGATCAATGCGAACTAGCTTGTACCACTCACCTTCGTAGAGTTTCTTGCCTTCGGGGTTTTTTGGTTTTTTTCTTTTCATTATGGATTTGTTGCGACAATCTGACACAGACTAAGCAACCACACAGCCAGGGAATCAGAGGTGGAAAACTCCGCGCGACTGAAAAATGGTAGGCTCGTGGGGACTCGAACCCCAGACCTCCACCGTGTCAAGGTGGCGCTCTAACCAACTGAGCTACGAGCCTTTGGCCTTTGGGATAACATTTTCACCTCAAGCGATTAGACCCCAAATTTCTAATCGTTCGCAAATCCCACCGCGCTACGGTCTCAACGTGGCGCTCCAGCCAACTGCGCTACGGGCCTACTGACTTAAGACAATCTTAGCATTGCCCGGGGACCTTAGCATCATTACTCGTTCTTGATGACTGCCCCGCCTTTCATCACGAAATGAACGTTCTCAAGCACGTGAACATCCGCCAGCGGATCTCCTTGGACGGCGATAATGTCCGCAAACTTTCCCGGCTCAATCGTGCCGACGCGGTCGGTCCATCCGATCAAATCCGCCGCGTTCACCGTCGCGGCCTGGATGGATTGCAGCGGCGTCATGCCCATGGAAACCATTTTGCCGAATTCGTGCGCGTTCAATCCGTGCGGATATACGGCCGCATCGGTGCCGAACGCAATCTTCACGCCCGACTTGAAAGCATGCGACAAGTGTTCCTGCGCGATGGGCAGCACCATCTTGGCCTTTTCGATCATGTTCGGAGTCAATCCCAGACTCTGCACATTTTCCAGCAGCCAATCTTCCAGGTACACGGTGGGCACCAGATACGTCCCGCGCTCCTTCATCAACTGAATATCTTCATCGTTGATGTAGCTGCCATGCTCGATCGAATCCACGCCCGCGAGCACGGCATACTTGATTCCGGTGGCCCCGTGCGCGTGCGCCGCCACTTTGCGGCCGAGCCCGTGGGCCGTCTCCACGATTGCCTTCATCTCTTCCGGGCTGTATTGCGCTAGTGCAGGATTATCGCCTTCGGAGAGAACGCCGCCGGTGGCCATGAACTTGATCACGTCCGCGCCGTACTTGATGTCCTCGCGCACTTTCAGGGTCACGCCGGCCACTCCATCGGCGACGCCGTCGTCTGACCAATTGTATTGCGGCGCAAGATAATTGTTGTCCGCGTGGCCGCCCGTGATGCTTAGAGCTGGTCCCGACGCCAGCATGCGCGGGCCTGGAACGTCTCCGGCATTGATCGCATCGCGAAGCGCAATGTCCGAATATCCGTTGGCGCCCACATTGCGCACGGTTGTGAAACCGGCTTCGAGAGTCACGCGAGCATTGCGTGCGCCGGTCAGCGCCTGCCGCGGATAGGATAAGCGCATCCCGGCTGGACCGGAATCGTAAGGCGTCATGGTCAGGTGCGTGTGGCAATCAATTAGTCCGGGCAGCACCGTGGCGTTCGAGAGGTCAATCGTCTTCACGCCCGCCGGCAATCGTGGCGAGACGTCAGACGCCTTACCGATCGCCTTGATTCGCGCGCCTTCAACCCAGATGATCTGATCGCTCAGATAGTTTCCTGTGCGCACGTCCAGCACTTTCCCGGCATGAATCGCGACCTCTACCGGAGGCGCGCTCTTCGTCATTTGCGCATTGCTGAACGATGTGCCAGCCGCGGTTAGTAAAAGCAAGGCTGCGAGACGCCTCATCGAATTCCTCCTGACGTAAAAACCTGCCATCAAATATGCGCGTTGTGATCACTCAAGACGCGGCGAACGAAGACGCCGTACGCAGCTCGTCCCGCCGTTTGTCGCGACGCATTGTATCCTTCCGTCGCCAATTCATCCGCCGATATTTGCAGCCGCTGGGAAAATTGCGCGGCCGTTAGGCGCGACGAAAATATTTTCACATTTCGTGAATCAATTCTTGACCACCCGCATCCCATCCTGTATGATTATGCAGTCTTATGCATAAATCTGCATAAACTTACATGGGCGCTCACAAACGATTCCGGCAGGGTCAAATCCTGAAGCTCCTGGCAGGCGAGGCAGTCGCCAGCCAGGACGACTTGCGTCGCCAGCTCATTCACCTGGGTGTGCGCGTGACGCAGGCGACACTTTCGCGCGACTTGCGCGAGCTGCGGCTGGTAAAGACCGCCACCGGTTACAAACCGCTCTCCGCCGCGGCAGCCGAAGAATCGTCTCCGGTCCACGGCCTGGCGCGCGCCTTGAAGGAATTTTTGCTGGATATTCGTCCCGCGCAGAACATGCTGGTGCTGAAGACTCCTCCCGGCGGCGCGCAGCCGCTCGCCGCAGCGGTGGATTCCGAGCACTGGAAGGAAGTTGCCGGCACGCTGGCGGGAGACGACACGGTGCTGATCATCACCCCGTCGCGAACTGCACGTGCGGCGATTCAGAAGCGCGTGGAGGAGATGCTCCGATGAACGACCCGGTAAGGGTCGCCGTCGTCGGGGCCACGGGCTACGCGGGATTTGAGCTGGCCCGGCTCCTGCTGCGGCACCCGCAAATTGAAAAACCAACCTTTTATCTGCGCGATGCGCACGCGGACGTACATTGCTTGACGGAATTGTATCCACAACTGCGCGGCTGGGGTGAAGCGCCCTGCAAACCGCTTTCCGTCGAAGCCATCGCAAGGAGTGGCGCGCAAGCCGTGTTTCTTTCCACGCCTCACGAGGCGTCTCTCGAGCTGGTGCCAGCGCTGCTGGCGGCGAACCCGGCGCAGCGTATCGTGGACCTGAGCGGCGCGTTTCGCTTTCGCAAACCCGAAACCTTTGCGGAGTGGTACAAGCTCGCCGCGCCAGACCCCGCTACGCTTTCCGAAGCCGTTTACGGCTTGCCGGAGCTTTACGCCGACGCGCTGCCGAAGGCGCGGTTGGTCGCCAATCCCGGCTGCTATCCCACTTCCGTGATCCTCGGACTGCGGCCTCTGGTGGACGCCGGCTGGATCAACATGGCGCGCGGAATCGTCTGCGATTGCAAATCCGGAGTAAGCGGTGCGGGCAAAGAACCGAAGCGCGAAACGCATTTCGTGGAAGTCCATGGAAATTTCCGAGCTTACGGACTTTTCTCGCACCGGCACACACCGGAAGTCGAGGAACATACGGGCTTGGCTTCCAAAGACTTCGTTTTTACGACGCACCTGCTGCCGGTGGAGCGTGGGATTCTTTCCACCCTTTATATGTGGCTTGAGCCCGCGCGCAAAGCGAACGAGATCGAAGCTCTCTATCGCCAGTTCTTCGCGGAGAGCCCCATGGTTCGCATTCTTCCGGCAGGACGTTTGCCGGAATTGCGGCACGTTACGCACACGAATTTCTGCGACATCGGATTTGCGCTCGATCCTTCGGGAGAGCGGCTGGTGGTGGTGTCCTGCCTCGACAATCTGGGCAAAGGCGCGGCAGGGCAAGCGGTACAAAACTTCAACGGGATGTGGGGCTACCCCGAAACGGCAGGTTTGCTATGAGACTGGTGATTAAGATTGCAGGCGCGCTCCTGGAGCGCGAAGAAACCGTTCAGACCATCGCGCGGCAGATTGCAGAGCTTGCGCGGGCCGGGCACGAATTGCTGGTGATTCACGGCGGCGGAAAGATTTTTACGGCCACGCTGGAGCGCATGGGCATAGCCAGCCGGTTCGTCAACGGTCTGCGCGTCACCGACCGCGAAACGCGCGATGCAGCGGTGATGGTTTTTGCCGGGCTGCTAAATAAGCGCGTGGCCGGGGCGATTTCCCTGGCGGGACAGCCGGCCGTGGGCATTAGCGCTTCCGATGCGGCCTGCTTTCTGGCGGAGCCCATGCAGTTGGACGAGCGCGAGGGTGGCCTGGGATTCGTCGGCTACCTCACCGAGGTGAATCTCGATTTTCTGCGTTCGCTGTGGCGTTCCGGACTGGTTCCGGTCGCTTCCTGCCTGGGACTCGGCGCTGACGGCGAACTCTACAACATCAACGCGGATCACATGGCTGCCGCCGCAGCGGAATTTATTCGCGCGGATCGCCTGATATTCCTTACTGACGTTGCTGGCGTTCTGGACGGCGAAAAGGTTCTGCGCGCCGTGCGCGGCGGCGAAATCGAGGATCTGATCCGCCACAACAAAGTTTCCGGCGGCATGATTTTGAAACTCGAAGCGGCCAAGCGCGCCCTTTCGGGCGGCGTCTCCGAAGTACGGATCGTCGGCGGCACTCTGCCCCGGTCGCTGCTCACCTCGGTCAACGGCACTCGCTGCCCCGGTACCCGCGTTCTGCCAATCGTTCATACCGCCGCGAAAGCCGCGAATGGAGTTGTCTGCTGAAAATGCCCAAGAGCAAGGCGGCAACAAAAAAGAAATCGCTTTCGCCCGCGCAGATTCGCGGCGCGGAAGCGCGCTACCTGATGAATACCTACCGGCGACCGCCGGTGGTGTTCACGCGCGGGCGCGGCTGCCGCCTCTACGATTCTCAGGGCCGCGAATATCTTGATTTCCTCGGAGGGATTGCCGTTAACGCGCTGGGCCACGCGCATCCGCGCCTGGTGCGCGTAATCCGCCGCGAGGCTGGGCGCGCCATTCATGTTTCGAATCTCTTTCACAATCCATATCAGGCTCCGCTCGCTCGCAAACTAGCTGAGTGGTCCGGCCTGGAACGCGTCTTCTTCACCAATAGCGGCACCGAAGCCATTGATGGCGCGCTCAAGCTCGCCCGCGCCTATGCGTACGCGAAGTCGCAGAATGGCGGCGGCGCGAGGAAGACTCGCATCCTGGCGCTGGAGAATTCCTTCCACGGGCGCACCTTCGGCGCCCTTTCGATCACGCACCCGGCCAAATACCGCGAACCTTTTGCGCCGCTCGTTGCGGGAGTGGAATTCGTCCGGCTGAATGACGTGGCGGATCTCGAAGCGAAGTTCGACGACACAGTCTGTGCGCTGGTGATCGAAACGATCCAGGGCGAAGGCGGGATTTTTCCTGTGAGCGACGCATTCTGGCAGCGCGCCCGGGCGCTGGCCACGAAGCATGACGCCGCGGTGATCGCAGACGAAATTCAATGCGGATTGGGCCGCACGGGCCGCTATTTCGCATATCAGAAGTTCGATTCGAAGCCGGACATCGTGACGGTCGCCAAGCCCCTCGCCGGAGGGCTGCCGCTTGGCGCCATCATTGCCAATGAACAGTTCGCCTCGGCATTTGTCCCCGGAATGCATGGAACCACATTCGGCGGCGGCCCGCTGATTTGCGCCACCGCGCTGGAATTTCTGACGGTTGTAGAAGAAGCCGGCTTGCTCGCGAATATTCGGGAGCGCAGTACCGAATTGCGCGCAGGGATCGAAAAACTCGCGGCGCGCTTCGCTCTCATTCGCGAGGTCCGCGGCGAAGGGCTGATCCTGGGGATTGACCTGGCGATTGACGGATCGCCAATCGTATCGCAAGCATTGCGCAACGGACTCGTCATCAACTGCACGCACGAACACATTTTGCGGCTTCTTCCGCCCTTCATCATTCGCGGCAAGGACGTCGCAGAATTTCTAGCCAAGTTCGAAAAAACCCTGGAGCAGACGTCGAAACTTGGCTCGGCCACAAAAACCAGAACAGAAACGCCAGCGCAGCCGTTGGTATTGGCTGCATCGAGGTGAATATGAACGCTGCCGTTGCCGCACCGATTACGCGAACCAACGATCTTCTCACCGGCATGGAATGGAGCCCTGCGCAAGTGCGCGATCTTCTGCATCTCGCCGCCGACGTGAAAGCGCATCCCGATCGTTACCGCGGCGCGCTGGCCGGACGCTTCCTCGCGCTGATTTTCGAAAAGCCGTCGCTGCGCACGCGGGTAACGTTTGAAGTGGGCATCGCCAGTCTGGGCGGCTCTTCCGTCTTTCTCGACCACACCGTCACGCCTCTCGGCGAGCGCGAGTCCATCCCCGACGTGGCGAAGAGCCTGGAGCGCTGGGTTCATGGCATCGTCGCCCGCGTTTTTAAGCAGGATTCGCTCGAGCAGCTCGCCGCGAACGCGCATATTCCCGTCATCAACGCCTTGTCGGATCTCTATCATCCCTGCCAGGCGTTTTGCGATTTTTTCACACTCGAAGAACGCTTTAGCAATCTGCGCGGCCTTAAGCTCGCCTACGTTGGCGATGGCAATAACACCTGCCACTCGTTGCTCAGCGTCGGCGCACGTGTTGGAGCTCACCTGCGCATTGCGACTCCCGCGGGGTATGAACCGGATCCCAGCATCGTCGCCGAAGCCAAGCGCGTCGCACGCGAGACTCGTGGAAAAATCGAAATCCTCCGCTCGCCCGAAGAAGCGGTGACCGGCGCACAGGCGATCTATACGGACGTTTGGACCAGCATGGGTCAGGAAGCGGAATCCGCCGTGCGCGATGCCGCCTTTGCCGGGTACCAAGTCAACGACGAGCTTTTCTCGCACGCCGCGCCCGACGCGATCTTCATGCACTGCCTGCCCGCACACCGCGGTTCGGAAGTCAGCGAAGACGTCATGGATTCGCCGCGTTCGATCGTTTTCGAGCAAGCGGAAAACCGCCTGCACGTGCAGAAAGCCATTCTGCTGACGCTGCTCAATTAATTTTGCCGCAAATCAAGGAGAACGAATTGCCGAAGAAAGTCGTGCTCGCATATTCCGGAGGTCTGGACACCTCCATCATTATCCCGTGGCTCAAGGAAACGTACGGCGGCTGCGAAGTGATCGCCATGATTGGCGATCTGGGCCAGCAGGAAGACCTCGAGGCCGCGCGCAAAAAAGCTCTGGCTACCGGCGCCAGCTCCGCATACGTGGAAGATCTGCGCGAAGAATTCATCACCGGCTACATCTGGCCCACTTTGCGCGCGGGAGCTGTGTATGAACACAAATATTTGCTGGGAACTTCCTTCGCGCGCCCGCTGCTCGCGCAGCGTCAGGTGCAACTCGCCAAAACGCTCGGCGCGGACGCCGTCGCGCACGGCTGCACAGGCAAGGGCAATGATCAGGTGCGCTTCGAACTGGCCGCCAAAGCGCTGGCACCCGAATTACAGATCATCGCGCCGTGGCGCGAATGGAGCATCGTCTCGCGCGAAGAGGCCATTGACTACGCGCGAGCGCACAATATTCCCGTCGAGCAGACCACCAAAAATATCTACAGCCGCGACCGCAACATCTGGCATTTGAGCCACGAAGGCGGAGTGCTGGAAGACCCAGCGAATGCTCCCGACGAAGCGATGTGGCAATGGGTCGTCTCGCCCGCGAAAGCGCCGGAACAACTTACCACCGTGGAAATCGGTTTCGACTGCGGCACTCCGGTCTCGGTCAATGGCAAAAATCTTGCGCCGATTGCGCTGCTCGATAAATTGAACGAAATTGCCGCGACGAACGGCGTCGGCCGGATGGACATCGTCGAAAATCGCCTGGTTGGCATCAAATCTCGCGGCGCGTATGAAACGCCGGGTGGGACCTTGCTTGTCGCCGCGCACCGCGAACTTGAATCGCTCGCCCTCGATCGCGAAACCGCGCATTACCAGCAGATGCTCTCGCTGCGCTACGCCGAAATGGTTTACTACGGCATGTGGTTCACTCCGTTGCGCGAAGCGCTCGACGCATTTTTCACCAGCGCGCAGCGCCGCGTCACCGGCTCGGTCTCGCTAACGCTGTGCCGAGGCAATGTCACCGTGGCTTCGCGTCGCTCGCCGTATTCGCTCTATCGTACGAATCTCGCGAGTTTCACCATGACCGGCTACAACCCCAAGGACGCCGAAGGCTTCATCAATCTTTTCGCGCTGCCCATCACCGTGCCGCGGGAAGCCTCCGCGGACGAACCCAGGAAAGCGCCCCAGAAGGCCAATGCGTGATGACTGCTCCCCGCGAACAGAAAATGTGGGGCGGCCTTTTTGAACGCGCCCCGGACGCGTCGTTCTACGAATTCGAGCGTTCCTGGAGCTTCGACCAGCGCATGCTGCCCCAGGAATTGGCGCTCGATCGCGCGTGGGCGCGAGCCATCGTCAGCGCGGGAATTCTGACGGAGGACGAAGGCCGCAAGATCACCACAGCACTTGACGAACTCGCGGCGCGCGCTAAATCCGATCCCGCATGGCTCGCCAACTCTAAAGCCGAGGACGTCCATCACTTTGTCGAAGCTGCGCTGATTGAAAAACTCGGTCCGCTGGGCGCCAAGCTGCACACGGGCCGGAGCCGCAATGAGATGGTGGCGACCGAATTTCGCATGTACGTAAAGGAAGCCGCCAAAGACATGCGCCGCGCGATCGCTGCACTCGAAACCGCGATCGCCACGCAAGCCGAGAGCAATCTGCGCATCCCGATGCCCGGCACCACGCACATGCAGCACGCGCAGCCGCTTCTGCTCGCGCACTGGCTGCTCGCGCATGGCGAAGCGTTTTATCGCGACGCCGAACGCATTGCCGCGGCTGCGGCGCGCGCCGATGCATGCCCTTTGGGCTCGGGCGCCCTGGCAGGTTGCGCCTTTCCGCTGGATCGCAGCGCGCTCGCGCGCGACCTGGGCTTCTCGCAGTTCACTGCCAATAGCCTGGACGCCGTCAGCGACCGCGATTTCGCTCTCGAATATCTCTTTGCGCTCTCGACTCTCGCCATGCATCTTTCGCGGCTTTCGGAAGATTTCGTGCTATTTGCATCGCCGGAATTCGGGTTCGTCGAATTGCCCGATGAATTTTCCACGGGCAGCAGCTTGATGCCCCAAAAGAAAAATCCCGACGCCTGGGAATTGATTCGCGGCAAAACGGGACGGATCTATGGCTCGCTGGTGGCGCTGTTCACCATCTGCAAGGGCCTGCCTTCGAGTTATCAGCGCGATTTGCAGGAAGACAAGGAAGCGCTATTCGGCGCGCACGATCAAGCGCTGGCGATGACGCAGATTGCCGCCGCCACTCTCGCCGCCACGCGCTTCCGCGAAGACCGCCTCCGCGCGGCGGCGCAGGATCCGGCGCTCGTCGCCACCGAGGTGGCGGATTACCTGGTGACTTTCGGCGTACCCTTTCGCGAAGCGCATGAAATCGTGGGAAAGGTGCTGCGCGCGGCCGAACAGGAAGGCAAGTCCATTCGCGAAATGCCCATGGAGCGCTTGAAGGAGTTTTCGCCGGCGTTCGGGCCCAGCCTGGACACGGCGCTAACCCTGGAATCCGCGCTGGCGCGCCGCGGAATCCGTGGCGGCACGGCTCCGGGTGCGGTGGCTTTCGCGTTGCAAGATTTTAAGGCGCGGATCGCGAATCTTGCGGAGCATCCATGAAAACGCGCCGCGCACGAATAGCCGACGCCGGAGCGATTCATCAGCTCGTCGCGCATTATGCGGAGGAGGGCCTGCTGTTGCCTCGCCCCAAGGAAGAAATTCGCCAGAACATCAGCCATTTCTTGGTCCAGGAAGAAAAGCGCCGTGTTGTCGGCTGCCTTTCGCTGGAGAATTACGGCGCGGATCTTGCTGAGATTCGCTCGGTCGCGGTAGACGCCGAACGGCGCAACGAAGGATTGGGAGCAAGGTTGATCGAATTTGCTCTGCTCGAAGCGCGGCGCCGCGGCATCGCGCGCGTATTCGCAGTCACGGACGCGCCGCAATTTTTCGAGCGGCAGGGCTTTGTGGCGGCCTCACGATACGCTCTCACAGAAAAAATCGAACGCGATTGCCGCGCCTGCCCCAAGCGGCGAACGTGCAAGCTGGTGGCCGTCATCGCCACGGTCATTCCCGAGCGCGTCATATTGCGCGTGTTCGGCGAAACTTCCCCGGTTCCCGTCTGCTGAGAGGCCCATGCCCTTGCGCCTTACCAATTCGCTTCTTCCCCGCGGTTTCACCTTCGCAGCCACGCATTGCGGCCTGAAGAAGACGAAACTCGACCTGGCGATTCTGGTCAGCGAAACGCCCGCGTCCGCTGCCGCCGTCTTCACTACCAATCGCGTGAAGGCTGCACCGGTAATCGCCTCCCAGCTGAATTTGCGGAAATCCCGGCACCGCATGCGCGGCGTGATCGTCAATTCCGGCAATGCCAATTGTTGTACCGGCGCGGAAGGTCTTTCGGCCGCGGCGGCCACCACATTGAAACTAGCGCGCGAACTCGGCCGTCTCGACCCTTCGCAAATTCTAGTTTGCTCCACGGGCGTCATCGGCGCGCCGCTACGCTGGCAAAAAATCGTGAACGCCGTGTCGCAACTCGTGCGCGCCCGTAAATCCTCAGCCAATGCGTTCGCACAGTTCACGCGCGCCATCATGACCACCGACACACGTCCGAAATGGGCGGCGGCAAAATGCCGGGTCGGCGGCAAGGAAGTCCGCATACTGGGCTGCACCAAAGGCGCGGGAATGATTCATCCCAATATGGCCACCATGCTGGCGTTTCTCGCCACGGACGCAGCCATTTCTCCCGCCTTGCTCGACCGCGCGCTACGTTCCACCGTCGCCACCACATTCAACGCCATCACCGTGGACGGCGACACTTCCACGAACGACACGGTCACGCTGCTGGCCAACGGTGAATCCGGCGCACCCGCAATCACGCGTGGAAGCGATGGATGGAAAAAATTCTGCGCGGCGCTGGAAACCGTCTGCAAATCCCTGGCGCTGCAGATCGTCGCCGATGGTGAAGGTGCGCAGCGCGTGATTGAAGTGGAAGTTCGTGGCGCTCCCTCGGATCGCGCCGCGAAAGAAATCGCGTTCACCATCGCCAACTCTCCGCTGGTGAAGACGGCACTGGCTGGGGCCGATCCCAACTGGGGGCGCATCCTCGCCGCAGCGGGACGCGCCGGCGTTCCCTTCGATTTCGGACGCGTGGACATTACGCTCGCCGGCTTGAAAGTTTGCCGCCGCGGGAGGGAAAATCCATTCAACGAACGTGTCGCGCACCGCAAAATGCTCGCGAAGCACGTCCCCATCGTGGTTGACTTGCGTTCCGGCCGCGGTCGCGCGCGCGTCTGGACCTGTGATTTCACCACTGAATACATTCACATCAACGCAAGTTATCGCACGTAGCCACGCCAAATCCGCCGGTTAACCGTGCGCGCGGTCGGCGTGGTTGACTGCCGAACGCAGTTGCAGCAAGATGCTCCTGAGCTACTGGAGCGCTCGCTTCAGCCGGGTGTGGCCAACCTGTGCAAGGCCACCTGTGCCGAGATCCTGTCTCTTCAGCCTCGTGAGTTGCGCCTCGGCGCTGTCCCGGGGGCATAAGGAGAACGGCCGTGAAGAAACTGTACGTCGGAAATCTGTCGTTCAAGGCTACGGAAGAGCAGATAGCGGCGCTTTTTTCGGAAATTGGCGTACAACCGGATTCGCTCACGCTGCTGCGCGATCGTTTCACCGGGCAACCCCGCGGATTCGGATTCGCGGAAATTGGCAATGATGCGGAAGCGGAAAAGGCGATTCAGGCGCTGAACGGCAAGGATTTCCTTGGCCGCGCGCTGGTAGTCAACGAAGCTCGTCCCCAACGCGAAGGTGGCGGCGGTGGAGGAGCCGGCGGACGCGGAGGGCACGGTGGCGGAGGTGGCGGTGGCCGCGGCGGACACGGAGGCGGCGGTGGGGGTGGCGGACGCGGAGGACGTGGCGGAGGTTATGGCGGCGGGGGCGGGCGCGATCGTTAATTCAAATTAAACAATATTGTGGGTTCGGCGGGCGCGAATTTTTTCGCGCCCCTTTTTTTTGATGTCATTCTTCGCTCGTCCAAATCTACGCGGCGCCAATCCGCTGCTTCACCAGCGCCCTTCTCATCGGGGTTTCCGCTTCTTCGATTTTTCCGCCCTTGTACTCGAAACGCACAAGCGTCGTGCCACGGAGCCCTTGCGTCACCAACGCAGCCACATCCAGTTTCGCCTCCGCTTCCGTCAATTCCTCCGCTGAGGCGTACAGTGCGGGCCGGCGCGGCAAAAATACCGGGCAGCAATCATGGAATGGCTCGGAGGAAATGTCGTACGTACC
Organism: uncultured Acidobacteriota bacterium; assembly: GCA_963780035.1. GTDB lineage: Bacteria > Acidobacteriota > Terriglobia > Acidiferrales > UBA7541 > Palsa-295. The sequence continues at coordinate 12,027 of CAWAAG010000001.1, forward strand.
AATTCTTCTGGCGGTCGCGAGAATTTCCTGCTTGTCTGTGCCGGCCAGCGGACGAAAAACCACCATGCGCGACGCCGCGTCCACCGCCACCAGATTTCGCAATGTTTGCGATGCCACTTGTCCCAAGCTATCGCCGGTAATCAGCGCCAGGCCGCGGTCGCGCTTCGCCAGACCCTCGGCGATTCGCAGCATCATTCGCCGGTACAGCAGCACTCGATAATCTTCCGGCGCATAGCGCACAATCTCGCGCTGAATCGCTTCGAACGGCACGCGGTAAAGCTTGGCATGAAATTGATAAGGCACTAGCTGCCGCACCAATCCGCTGGCAACGTGCAACGAGGACTCACCCGGCCGCGCCCCGGTACCATAGAAATGCACGAAGCTCAAATGCGCGCCGCGCTTCATCATTTGATAAGCCGCGACGGCGGAATCGTATCCACCGGAAAGCAGGCACATCATCCGCCCGGCGGTGTTGGCCGGCAGGCCGCCCGCTCCGGTGATCTTTCGCGCGTAGACCAGCGCCATTCTCTTGGCGATTTCCACGTAGCAGGTCATCGCCGGATCAGTCAATCGGACGCGCACCTTGCGTTCCTGTGCGCGCAAGCGATCCAGCAGGTAGCGGCCGATCGCAGCTTCAATTTCAATGCTGGTTTGCGGGAATGATTTATCGCTGCGCTTGGCCCGCACCGCAAAATCCGCGAATTGCAACGGCTCGACTTCTTCCCATGCCGCCTGGCACAGCGCCTCCATGCTCCGCTCCACCGGGCGCGCGATCGCAAAAAATGCGATGCCCAGAACGCGCTCGACGCGCGCAGTGGCGTCCTTAAGTGATGCGCCGTCTCCCAACCACACCACGATGCGATCACCCGGCTGCTCAATTCGCTCGACCGGTATTCCCTGCAGGGACACGCGCAGCGCAGTGCAAAGCTTGCGCAGAAAAAATCGCCGGTTGCGGCCCTTCAGCCACAATTCGTGATAGTGAACGACGATGATCGGGTTGCTCATGCAGATTTCACGCGGCACAAACAGGTCATTAACTTCACGAAAGTATAACACCGGGTCCCGCCAGCCGCAGTGACTTCGGCCATAGCGCGGGCAAAATTGGCACCACCACACAACCCATAACTCAATGGATACACGAAATGTTCTCGCGCGACTTTCCACTACATCTGGGGTTACTATCGGCACCGCTCCTGTCCCCGGAGCGGCCCGGCGTGGGGGTGGTTACGCCGGAGCCGGATGGCCGGCTGGCGAGAAACTTTCTGCTACCGAATTCGCCCGCCGCGCATCCAACGTTTTGAAACCGGATAGTGTGGGGGAAGGGCATGTGGAATAGACGGGACTGGGACGATTTTTTCGTGATTGTCGGGAAGCGGTGGAGCGCGCATCGCCCGCCGCGTCCTGTGGATCTTTCGCGCCGCAACCGGCTTGTGCCCACCGAAGGATACAGCCTCGCTGAGCTCGATGAAGCAGGCCTGAGCATCGAGCAGGCCGAATATCTCGGTTTGCCGGTGGATGCCGGCCGCGTGGGGTCCTACGGCCCGAATGTCACCACTCTTCGTGAATTCTTTCGCGCCAGCCGCTCACGCTTCTGAAACCTTGCACTTCAGCCGGCGGCTTCCTGCTCTGGCAATTTTCTTCCGCGCACGATTCCTCAAGAGCTAAAATCCTTGATTCCAAGAGGCTCCGCGCGAGTCTAAGCCACACATGAAACCTCTGGGCTCACGTCTGCGTACCATGCCGTAGCGAATTCAGGTATTTCAAGGAGATTGCTCGATGAAGAAGTTCGCGTTCGCCCTCGCCGTCCTATTCATCTCTTTCGCGTTCACATCCTTTGCGCAGGACGATAAGCCATTGTTGCTTCGCCAGCCCACGCTGAGCCGCACCGACATCGCTTTCATGTACGGCGACGACCTTTGGAAAGTCAGCCGCGAAGGAGGCGATGCCATCCGCCTGACCGCAGGGCCCGGAATCAAGCGTGGACCGCATTTTTCGCCGGATGGCCAGTGGATCGCTTTCACAGGCGAGTACGACGGCAAACTGAATGTCTATGTGATCTCCGTAAACGGCGGAACGCCGCGCCGCGTCACTTTTCACGCGGGCCCGGACGTCGCCGTAGGCTGGACTCCCGACGGAAAAAATATCCTCTTTGCCTCGCCGCGCGATAGCTTCGCCAACAATACTCAAGCGCTCTTCACCGTTCCGGCCGAAGGAGGCTTTCCCACCAAGGTGCCGCTGCCTCTCGGATGGGAAGGGTCGTACTCCGCCGACGGCAAATATCTCGCCTACCGTCCCACTCCGCAGCCGTTTGGAAACTGGAGCCATTACCGCGGTGGAACCTCTCCTCGAATTTGGATCGCCGATCTGGCTGATTCCAGCGTCGTGAAACTTCCCCATGAAGATTGGAACGACTTCAACCCGATGTGGCTGGATGACACGATCTATTTCTTGTCGGACCGCAATGGGCCATACACGCTTTTCACCTACGACACCAAAACGAAGGCGGAATCGCAGCTCGTCGAGAATACCGGCTTGCCGATCAAATCGGCAGACGCAGGACCCGGCGCCATCGTTTATGAACAATTCGGCGCGCTGCATCTCTTCGATCTATCGAGCCATCACGATCAGCTCGTGAAAGTTCACATCGCCGCGGATCTCGTCCAGGTCCGTTCACACTTTGAAAAGGTCGCCAAGCAAATTAACAACGCCGCCATCTCACCGACTGGCGTCCGCGCCGTATTCGAGGCGCATGGCGAAATTCTCACTGTTCCCGCGGAAAAGGGCGACATTCGCGACATCACGAATTCCCCCGGCGTGGCCGACCGCGACCCGGCGTGGTCCCCCGACGGAAAGTGGATTGCCTATTTTTCGGATGAGTCCGGGGAATATGCGCTGCACTTGCGCGCGCAGAACGGAATGGGCGAGGTCCGCAAAATCAATCTCGGCGATCCTCCTTCGTTTTTCTACGGCCCGACCTGGTCGCCGGATAGCAAGAAGATTGCCTATACCGATAAGCGTTTGAATCTCTGGTACGTGGATTTGGATAAAGGAGCCCCGGTAAAAATTGACACGGACTATTACCAGAGCCGCGGCCTCAACCCCGATTGGTCTGCCGATGACCGCTGGATCGTTTACACCAAAATTCTGCCGAATCACTTCCGTGCGGTCTTTGTGTACTCGCTCGACTCCGGCAAATCCACGCAGATCACCGACGGCATGAGCGACGCGGAGTACGCAGTCTTCGATAAAAACGGCAAGTACATCTATTTCACCGCCAGCACCAATCTCGGGCCCACCGTCGGCGGGCTGGACATGTCCAGCGACGGCAAGGAAGTGACGCGCAACATCTACGCCATCGTTCTGCGCAAGGATTTGCCCTCGCCTCTTGCGCCTGAAAGCGACGAGGAAAAAACCGACAGCGACAAGAAGGACGCGGATAAGGCCAAAGATGCATCCAAGGACGCCAGCGAAACGACAACGACAAGAAGAAGGATGAAGCCAAGGACAAAAGCAAGGACAAGGAAAAGAGCAAGGAAGCCGTCAAGGTTTCGATTGATTTCGAGAATATCAGCCAGCGCATTCTAGCTCTTCCGCTGCCGCCCAAAGATTACGTCGCACTTTTTGCCGGCAAGGCGGGCGAGTTCCTCATATTCGAGCTTCCCCCCGCTCCCGATTCCGAAGGACCGCCGGTCCTGGTGCTCTCCAAATTCGACCTTGCGAAACGCAAGGCCGAACAACTCATCGCCGGAATTCAGAACGCTGCGGTTTCCTTCAACGGCGAGAAATTTCTCTACCAGCAGGGACAAAAGTGGTTCATCGCAGCCACCGCTCAACCGGCCAAGCCCGGCGAAGGTGAACTGAAGCTGGACGCCATGGAAGTGTGGGTTGAGCCGCGCGCTGAATGGAGCCAGATGTACCACGAAATCTGGCGCATCGAGCGTGACTTCTTCTACGATCCGCACTTTCATGGCGCAAATCTGCAAGCGCTTTCGCGAGAATACGAGCCCTATCTTGCCGGCATCGCCACGCGCGATGATTTGAATTACCTCTTCGCGCAAATGCTTAGCGAAATCAATGTCGGCCATATGTTCGTCGGCGGCGGCGATATTCCGGAAGTGCAGCCGCTGCAAGTCGGCTTCCTCGGCGCCGATTACAAAATCGAAAACGGCCGCTACCGCTTCACGCGCGTTTACAACGGCGAGAATTGGAATCCGCAGCTCCACGCGCCGCTCACGCAACCCGGCGTCAACGTCGTTGCCGGCGAATATTTGCTCGCCGTCAACGGCCGTGACGTCCTTCCCGACGCGGACGTCTACAGCTATTTTCAGGAAACCGCCGGCAAACAAACAATCCTGAAAGTCGGTCCCAACCCGGACGACTCCGCTTCGCGCGAAGTGACGGTAATTCCCGTGCCGGACGAAACCGCTCTGCGCAATCGCGCCTGGATGGAAGACAATCTGCGAAAAGTGGACGAGATGAGCGGCGGAAAGCTCGCCTACGTCTATCTCCCAAACACTGGCGCGGGCGGCTTCCGCAATTTCAACCGCTATTATTTTGCCCAGATCAATAAGCAGGGCGCAGTGATTGATGAACGCTTCAATAGTGGAGGACAGGCCGCCGACTACATCATCCAGTACATGCAGCGAAAAATCTGGAACTACTGGATGTCTCGTGAAGGCGCGGACTACACCACGCCACTCAGCGGAATCTACGGGCCGAAAATTATGCTCATCAATGAATTTTCAGGTTCGGGCGGCGACGCGCTGCCGTGGTATTTCCGGCACGTCGGCCTCGGTCCAATCGTAGGCAAACGCACGTGGGGAGGCCTCGTCGGCATCGGCGGTTATCCGGCGCTGATGGACGACGGCTTCGTCACCGCACCGCGCTTCGCATTTTTCACCACCGAGGGAACGTGGGAAGTGGAAAATCACGGCGTGCCGCCGGATTATGACGTCGAGCTAGATCCTGCCGCATGGAGAAAAGGCCACGACGCTCAGCTTGAAAAAGCAATCGAGGTCGTGATGCAGGAGCTGGAGAAGAATCCGCCGCAGCCCGTGAAACATCCCGCGTATCCGAACTATTCAAAATACGCGAGCGTGCATTAGGCTGATCGTGCCGGCCGCGGGACACGGAGCGCCGTGCCCTTTCGGCGTTCCTTGCATTATGCCGGCGTGGGACGCCAGAAATTTCCGGTAATCAGCGCAAAGATTCCGCCGGCGATGGCGCCGCCGACCACCACGGCGTCCCACGCCAATCCGGAAGCCACCGCCAGCACCGCACGCGCGCCAAACGGCAGCAGCAGCGCCGCCAGCGCCGCTTCGCGCACGCCGATTCCCGCCTGGGTGATCGGCACCACTGCGGATAGCTTCGCCAGCGGCCACGCGAAGAGCCAGATGCGATACGGCAAGTGCAAGCCACACGCCTCCGCCAGCAACACATTCAAAAAAATAAACGTGATTTGCACGATCAGGCTCATGCCGAGCGCCCGTGCCATCCCACCCGGTCGCCTCGATATTGATCGCCAAGCTCGCCGCAGGCGTACAAACTTCCGCCGCAGGCGAAATGAAAACCGGCGTGCCGGAAACAATGCCACCGCAATCGCAACGATCACCACGCCGATTGCCCCGGCCGCTGCGACCATAAAGAAAATCTTCCGATTCGCGTCGTTGAGTGCGCCCGGCACCGAAAGCGCGCCGATCGCAGCCAGCAAGATCAGCGAAGTGAAATCCGTGATCCGGTCTACCAAACTTCCCAGCACCACTCCCGCTTTGCTGCGGCTCATGCGCAAAGCCATCGCCAATCGCAAAATATCTCCCCCGATCAGCGATGGCAAGAAAAGCGAACCGAAAAGCCCCGCAAAATAGCATCGCCCAGCCTGTCGTCCGGAAATTCCCGCTCCTCCCAGATTCAGAACGAGGTGGTATTTCATCGCGCCGATGACGTGCGCCGCCAGATATCCCGCAAGCACCAGGATCCACAATCGTGCGGGCAGCAGTCCGAGCGCTTTCCACACCTGCCGGCCGGGCAGCAGCCGGAAAAGCAAATAAAGAATGAGCGCGCTGCCGCCGTATTGCAGAATTGTGCGCAGCGCGGTGCGCGGCCAGCTTCGGTGGGAGGAATTGGTGTCGGGTTGGCCTGTCACGGTTGCGTCGTCGGCACATTATGCGGCTCCACGGCGCGCGTCACAAGCGCCGCAAAATCGGTTGCAGTCCGCTGGCCAACACCTTAAGGTATTGGTTCCTAAAATTTCCCGGGAATCCAACAGTGAAAAAGAAAATCCGCGTCATTCAATACGGAGTCGGCCCCATCGGCGCTTCGATCGTCCGCCTGATGCGCCAGAAGCAATCGCTCGAAATCGTCGGCGCCATTGATAAAGATCCCGCGAAAGCAGGACGCGATCTCGGCGAAGTCGTCGGCGCGTCCGATGCTCCCTGGAGCGTGCCAATCTTCGCAGACGCTCAATCAGCGCTCGAAAAACCGGCGGACGTAGTGGTCCATTCCACCTCTTCGTACCTCACCAGCGTGATGGACCAGTTGCTCGAGTGCATCACTGCGGGCTGCTGCATCGTTTCCACCTGCGAGGAACTCGCCTACCCGTTTCGCAAACATCCCGAATTATCGAGAAAGCTCGACACCGCAGCTATAGAGGAAGGCGTTGCGCTGGTCGGCACCGGTGTGAATCCCGGCTTCGTGATGGATAAACTCGCGTTAACGCTCAGCGCTGTTTCGCAGCGGATTGATTGGGTGAGCGCCGTGCGCATCGTGGATGCCTCCAAGCGCCGGTTGCCCCTGCAGAAGAAAATCGGCGCTGGAATGACGCCGGAGGAATTTCGCGCGCAAGTGGCCGCGGGGATCATCAAGCATCACGGCTTGCCGGAATCCATCGCGATGGTGGCAGACGGTCTGGGTTTCACTTTGGACGATATTTCCGAAACCATCGATCCCGTGATCTCCGAAGAAGCCATTCAGACGGAATTTCTCGAAGTGACGGCGGGCCAGGTCGCTGGCGTTCACCAAGTTGCCCGTGGCAGCTTGGCTGGCAAAGAAAAAATCTTTATGGAGCTGAAAATGTATGTGGGCGCCAGGCATCCCGCGGACAGCGTTGTGCTGAAAGGCGAGCCGCATCTCACCCTTACAATTCCCGGAGGCACGCACGGCGATGTGGCCACCGCCGCCGTCGTCGTCAACGCCATCCCTGCGATTCTCGCTGCCAACGCCGGCCTGCGCACCTCGCGCGACCTCCCGCTGGCGTTTTTCCCTCCTACTGCTCGGCCGTGAACGGGAGATTTGCGAAAAATGTCAATTGATGGGCGCAGCGGTCAAATGTATCTGACGTCTACGACGTCGCCAACGGATTTGAAGTCTCTGTCAGACGTCACTACGATGGCGCCTTTTCTCCGCGCCAAGCTTGCCGCGAAACAGTCGGCGTATGGCAGCCTGTATCTCACCTTCATTTCGGCCGCCATTCTGGTTGCTTCGTAATTCGCATCCTCTAATTCAATCGGCAACCTTGCAATTTCGTTAGAGACACGAATCGCGGCATCGTAGCCGCGGTAGCGCCATGCCGAATGGTAAACCTCGCCCCAATTCACCATGCTCATCAATAGCTGCACTTTTCCCTGAATCGCCAGGTCAATCAAATCTCGCACTTCAATCGAGCCAGGGCCGCCCATCAAAAAACTTATCAGCGCGCTCGCGTCCAGGACGTACCCGCTCAAACGAACCGATCCCGCTTACGTTCTCGCAGTAGCCCCTTTAATGGCGATGGCTTGCCTTTTAGTATGCCACGCAGCTTCTCGACGTATTCTTTAGTGAGCGGCTGGAGGATCAGCCGGTCATTCTCCACCAGGAAGGTGACGGGCGTGCCTTCGCGGATTCCTAGTTTCTTCCGAATGATGGAGGGTATTACGACTTGACCCTTTTCCGTGACTCTGGATACTTGAGCTTTCATGGCGACACCCATCTTTCCCGATGTAATACCTGTGGTAGAAAGTATGACGTTCTTGCGAAAGTAAGTTAATCCGTCAATCGTACAACTTTCATGGAAGTGTATGACCTACTGCGCTTGGCTGGCGCTCGCCGACTTGTTCCAAAAGCGCGCGACCGCCGAATAATCGGCATCATCCTTGGACGCGTCCTTCACTGCACTGTAGGTTGCAAAAGATGCGGCTGCGGCCGGCAAATCCACGCCCTCCTGGCGCGCCAGTTCCAGCGCGAGGCGCATATCCTTGTGCATCAGCCGCAAGGGAAAACTCGCCGGGTACTCGTTCTTCAGCATGTTCGGCGCTTTCACATCCATCACACCCGCGCGCGCCATGCTTGACTGCAACACTTCGATCAGCCGCTCGCCCGCCACACCGGAAGCAGTGACCAGCGCCAGTGACTCCGCGAGCGCTTCAACTTCTAACGCCAATATCAAGTTCATCGCCAGCTTTACGGTCTGCCCCGCGCCATTCGGCCCCAGCAAAAAGAATTTCTTGCCCAGCACTTCAAATACCGGCTTCACATGCTCGAGCACTTCGGCCTTTCCACCGATCATGAAAACGAGCTCGCCCTTTTTTGCGCCCCAATCTCCGCCCGTCACGGGAGCATCCAGAAAGTCCACGCCTCGCCCCGCGCAAGCGGCGGCCACGCGACGCGCGAGGTCCGGCGAAATCGTGCTGGAATCAATGTAAACGCTGCCCCGCCGCAAACCTTCCATCGCGCCGTGCGCGCTCCACAGCACCTCTTCCAGCGCCGGTGGATCGCTCACAATCGTGATCAGCACATCCGCGAGTTTTGCCGTCTCACGCGGATTCTCTCCGAGCTTCGCGCCCTCGGTGACTAGCTCTTGCGCTCGCGCCGTGGTGCGATTCCATGCGATCACAGGAAATCCCGCCTTGAGCAGGTTCTGCGCCATGGGTTTGCCCATAAGTCCCAGTCCAATAAATCCGATTGTCGGTTTCATCCTCGCCTCCCAGGCTAAAAAGCAAATATACCTGTGCGAGCCTACGAATGCGAACAGCAACGCCCAACCGATCCATTCAAGGAAGGGACTACGAGGAAAGGCCAAAGAGAGTCGAAAGTTCGATCAGCGCCGCTTCACGCTGGCGCGCGGCGAAGCAGGAATCACATGCAGGGGTTCCGGGGAGGTCTCGGCGACGCGGACAATATAGGAATACGGAATTTCCACTCGCATTGTTTTCTCGTTCCCGCCAGTCGAAAATTGCTCTTGCACGATGATCGATTCACCGTTGTCGGACGCCAGTGTCCCAACACACGAAAGATAGAAGTCGCCCGACCGGTAGTGCGCTTCCACGTGTTTGCCGACGAGATGGCGGTACCGCTCCATGGCCAACAGTTTGGAATGACCCATAGTCACGCGTCAACAGTACTTTCGTTGAATATACGAGTAAGTTAACTCATTCATATTTCTACCCCGCTGCCGTCGCCACGGGAGCAAATTCCACGCGATGGCGGAAAGGATCAATTCTCTCGGCGCGGACGCGTATGCGATCGCCCAGTCGAAACGCCTGCTGCGATCTTCCGCCGCGCGCACCGCGATGCGGTTCGGCGACGATCGAATGATCGCGGTCCCGATACATGCATTTCTGGCCGGTGAATTCCTCCAGCCGGTCAATGCTCACCAGCCCTTCTACGAAGATTTCGACCAGCTCCACGAAGAAACCAAATTTCTGCACGGAAATAATCAGCGCGTCATATTCTTCACCCAGATGGCTTTCCATGAATTGCGCCGTCTTCCATTCCATCAACTCGCGCTCGGCCATATCCGCGCGGCGTTCGGCTTCCGAGCTTTCTGACGCGATCTCCTGCAGCTCCACGCGGCGATAGGGCCCCAGCGCGGCCACCGTTTCGTCTTTGCCGGCGCGCGCCGTGGCGGCTGCAACGCGCAGCGGCGCCACGTCCGGATTTTCCAGCGCCCATTTCAAAGCGCGATGTACGATCAAGTCCGGGTAGCGCCGGATCGGCGACGTGAAATGCGTGTACTCCTTTGTCGCCAGCGCAAAATGGCCCAGCACGTCCGCGGCGTAGCGCGCCTGTTTCAGCGAACGCAACATCAGGTACGAAAGAATTCGCTCCTCCGGCCTCCCCGCGATTTTTTGAGTCAAGCGCTGGTAGTGCTGCGGCCGGATGTCCACTTCCTCCGCGGCAGGCATCGTCACGCTCATGGGCCGCGCGCGTCCCCGTGCCCCGCTCCCGCCCCGGCCCGCTCGCGCTTGCTGGCGGTTCTGCCCGTGCCGCACGGTGATGCGCCGCTCCGCCAAATCGTCCACGCCCAGCGAGTATCCAAACGCCTGTGCCAGTTCCTCGAATTCGAGTACTTTCTTGGGATCGGGTTTTTCATGGACGCGATGCAGCGAAGCGATGCCGCGCTTTTCCAGGTACTCGGCGACCGCTTCGTTTGCGGCCAGCATGAATTCCTCGATCAGGCGGTGCGCGATGTTTCGCTCGCTGCGCACGATGCTCAGCATGTTTCCCTCGGGATCGAATTCGATCACCGGCTCGGGCAAGTCAAAATCAATGGAGCCACGCGCATGCCGCCGCTTGTTCAGCAAGAGCGCCAGTTCCTTCATCTTGTGGAACTCGCTCACCAGCGGCGCGTAGCGTTCGCTCATTTCCGGATCGCCCTCGATCACTTTGTTGACGTTCGTGTACGTCATGCGCTCCGCCGAACGGATCACGCCCTGGAAAAACTCGGCGTGCAGCAATTTCGCCGCGCCATCCAGCTCCAGCACCGCGCTCATCACCAGGCGGTCCACTTTCGGGTTCAGTGAGCATATTCCGTTGGAAAGCTCCTCGGGCAGCATCGGCACCGCGCGATTCGGAAAGTACACCGAAGTGCCACGCAAACGCGCTTCGCGATCGAGCGGCGAACTGCGCTTCACGTAGTGCGCCACATCGGCGATGTGTACCTGCAACTCGTAATGCCCGTTGGGGAGCGCCGACACATACACCGCGTCGTCGAAATCGCGCGCCGTTTCGCCGTCAATCGTGACGATCGGGAGATGCCGAAAATCCTGCCGTCCCGCAATATCCGCGTCCGTCACCTTCTGTTGCGCCGCCCGCGCCTCGGCCTGAACTTCGTCCGGAAAAATATGCGGCAGGTGATGCTTGCGGATGATGATTTCCACGTCCACGCCGATTTCGCCGGGCCGGCCTATGATTTCAATCACGCGTCCGGTGGGAGCAAGCCCTCCCTTCGGAAATCGTGTGATTTCCACGTTCACTACGGCGCCATCCAGCTCCGGGAGGCGCGCCCGGCTGCTGACAGGCGCCGGACCGCCCCCTACAGCGCCAAGTTTTTCGCGCAAACTAGGCGTCAATTCCGCGCCTGGCGGAATGATTACTTCATGCAGGATTCGCGTGTCGTAAGGCAGTACGACGTTTCCATGCGGCCCGTAACGGAACAATCCGACCATCGTGGGATGCTCGCGCTCGACGATCTGCACCACTCGCCCTTCCGCGCGGCCGTCAGCGCGCCGCCGTACGATCCGCGCCAGCACATGATCGCCGTGCATCGCATCGCCCAAGCCGTCGCGTCCGATGAATAAATCGCCATCCACGCGAGGGATCGGCGAATCCGGCACCAGAAAGGCGTAGCCGTCGCGATGCGCCACGATTCGCCCGGCCACCAGATTTGGATCTCGCCCGCGCGTGGACGCACCGCCTGCTGCGCCCGCGTGAACTGCAGCTGAGTTCGACGTCTGCCGTGCTGCGGTGGCATTCGCGTCCGATGCGCTAGCGCGCTTCGTTGCGGCAGCGCGGCCCGACGCTTCGTTTCGAGCGTACTTGGTCCCAGCCAGCCGGAATTGTCCGCCGTGGATTTCTTCCACTTCGCCGCGCTTCTTCAATTTTTGCAGCACTCGCGGCAAATAGCGCCGTCCGCGATGCCGTAATTCCATGCCATGAGCAATCTGGCGAATGCTGGCAGGCTGGGAAAGCGTCGCCAGATGCGCAAGCACCTCGTCTGGAGTTACTTCTGGCAGCACGGATTCTTCGCGCGGCTCGTCGGAATGTCGTTTGCTGGGTGTCATACGGTCTCGCACAGGCTAACGGATTTAGGCGCGCGGAGCAAAACTTGCTTTGCGCCGAACCCACGCTGCCTCAGCCCGCCGCATAGGGCAGCGCAGTGGATGGCTAGGGCTGCTGCTCTTCGTCGTGAGTGGGCCAGTCCAGGATGGCGATTTTGCCGTCCGGCTCCCGCTCGAGCGCTGGAGCGTATTCTCCGAGCTCTTCGCGCCTCCACCAATTCCCGTTCACCCGTTTCGTGCGCAAGTCCGTGAACCAATATTGATAGAGAATGGTGCGCACTTGGCGCGGCGGCCCGTTGGGAAATGGATTGAAGGCGAAGAGCGCCAACACATCGGGATCGTTTTTCAGGAGGCGCTCTTCGGTCCAAACAACGAAGCGGGACTCGCGCCACGATCCCAGCGACGCAAACCAAAGATTCCACTCGAACCGCGGCTGGTAAGGAGCGTAAATTCCGGGTGCCTTCTCAATGTCCTGTGGCTTGTAGCGAAACGGATACGCGGTCCAGGTCTTCCCGTCATTGCTTCCCTGAAATTCGATTTCATAGCGCCCGTGCGTCATCACCGCAAAGAGTCCATAACGATTGGCGATGCGAAATGGGTCCAACGCCCGCACTGGCGCTTCCGGTAGCGGCAAACCAGGAACAAACATCCACAGCAACTCCAAACTCGTTACGTAAAAAACGAGGCCGAGGCACAACCCCGCAAACGCTCTTCGCAACGGCGTCAAACTCCGCCGCCACATCGCCCGCGAACCTTCCAGCTTCAGTGCTTCAGCCGAAGTTTGCCCCTCCCCCGTGCCCGCCGCATCTGCCGCGCCTTTCCCGGCAATCAACTCGCGGATCCGTCTTGGCAAAACCCATTCCAGAATCCGGTCATCGAGCAGCAATATGCCAAGCAACAGCACGAGGTAATTTAGGAACGTGTAGTTCGCCGTCAAAATAATGGAGATTTCGAACGGCGTGACGATACAAAAACAAACGATGCGAAATCGCCGTGGCAGAAACAACATCCAGACAATGACCAGCTCGGTTAACAACGTGTAAAACGTCGCCGAAGCATGAAACCAGTGCGGCAGTTGTTGGACGTACCACCCGATCCATGTGGGCAACGGCCCATTCTGGTAGTAGTCGTCCATCGCCGTGAAATGGCGCCACGCCGGATCCCCGCTCGCCAGCTTGGCCACGCCCGATTCAAAATAGATGCGAAACCATTCCCACTGCAGCAGGAACAGGCTCGCCCGCGAAGGAGGACTTTGCGTCCCGAGCCCGGGCCGCAGCCCCGGCGGCGCGAAGAACAAAGCGATAAATCCCGCTTCGAGCAGCATGCCATCTGATTGATATCCCGAAAAATCCTGCGCTGCAGCCACAAACGAGAGAAAACAAGCAAAGCAAATCAGCAGCGAAGCGCGCGGCCAAAGATTCAATACCACCAGAAGGGACGCGACGATGCCCACCCAGGTCAGCAGCATTAGCGCGCGATCGCTCGCGCCAAACCACAGCAGAGTCGGCGCAAACCAAAAACGCTGCGCGTGGAAAGATGACGCGCCCACTGCTTGCAGATAATCCTGCGCGGGAAGGATTCCGTTCGGTCCGATCAGGCCCTTAATCTGAAACAGCAGCGAATAGAACGCGGAAAAATAAATCAGCCCCAGTGCGCGCAGAAATATCCAGCGCGCCCACAAATGGCCGGGCCGCTTGTCGGTGATCGGCTCGGGGCCCAAGAGCCAATTCACGATCGCCTGGAAGCGTTCCACCATTGCTGCAATCTACCACTTTTTCTCTCGCAGATAAGGACGCGCTGCTGGACCCACGCCGGCGCCCACACGAAAAGCAAACAGGTTGGCCTCGCAAAATCACTGAAGGAAATCTAGTGGAGGAAGGAAAATTCAGCTTCTGCTTCAAAAAGCGGCGGGCGCCGGCAGACGCTTTGCAAATCCCGACGCCCTCGGAACTTGAGACAATTTCTCGCGCCCTTCCGCAAACCCAATCAGAAATTCCTGCGCGTTAAAGTGAAAGCCGTTTCGCGAGCTCGCTGCGGCGCCCGCCTGATGACCTCGGACGTATCTTCCATCCGGCAGCAGCACGCGCGTTTTCTGGGTGTCCGCCAGATAGGGCTCGATTACCTCCGTGAACACCTGATTGCGCAATTCCGGATTGCGTAAATGGAACATCACTTCCACGCGCTCGTAGATATTTCGATGCATCCAGTCCGCGCTTCCCAAGTACAGCTCGGTCTTGCCGCCATTGCCGAAGACGAAAATGCGGCTGTGCTCCAAAAACCGCCCAATCACGCTGCGCACTCGGATCCGGCTGCTCAGGCCGCGTACGCCGGGCCGCAGCGCGCACGCTCCGCGCACCAGAAGCTCGATTTGAACTCCCGCCTGCGACGCGCGATACAGCGCCTGAATCGTCTTTTCGTCCAGCAGTGCGTTCACTTTCGCGAAAATGGATGCCGGCCGGCCCGCGCGCGCGTGCCTCGTTTCGCGCTCGATCAAGCTCAAGCAACTCTTCCCCAAGTTCAGCGGCGCGACGAATAGCGGCTGATAACTGGGCCGTTCGGAATAAGCGGTCAAATAATTGAACACATGATGTACGGCGTGAGTCATGTGCGCGTCGCTGGTAAGCAGACTGAGATCGGTATAAAAACGCGCCGTCGAAGGATTGTAGTTTCCGGTTCCCAGGTGCGCGTAGCGCCTTATCTGGCCGTCTTTTTCGCGTCGTGCGATCAGCGCCAATTTGCAGTGCGTCTTCAGCCCTACGACTCCGTGGAACACCTGCACGCCCGCTTCCTGCAGATTGCGCGCCCAGCGAATGTTGGAAGCTTCATCAAATCGCGCCTTCAATTCGACTACCACAGCCACTTCTTTTTTTGCGGCGGCTTCGATCAGCGCCCGCACGATCGGCGAATTCTCGCTGGTGCGGTAAAGCGTCTGCTTGATCGAAAGCACATCCGGGTCTTTCGCGGCGCTTTCGATAAATCGCACCACCGAGGAATAGGAATCGTAGGGATGATGCAGCAGCAAATCGCGCTTGCGTATGGCCTCGAACATGGACGCCGCGCCGGGCTTCAGCGCCAGTTCGCGTGGAACAAACGGCTGGAACTTCAAATCCGGCCGCGGCACCTGATCGTAGAGATACGAAATCCGCGTGAGGTTTGGCGGCCCATCCACGCGAAAAATCTGCCATGGCGCCAGACCGAAATTCACCACTAGGCGATCAATGATCTCCTGATTCGCGCTGGCCTCTATTTCCAGCCGCACCGCGGCGCCCTTCCGCCGCCGGTGCAGCTGCGCGTCCACGCTATCCATCAAGCTGCGGGATTCTTCTTCTTCCAGATAAAGATTGCTGTTGCGGGTCACGCGAAAAGCGGCGGCGGAAAGCACTTCGTAACCGTGGTACAGGCGGTCAGCAAACTTCTGGATCACATCTGAAAGAAAGACGTACTCCACCACGCCATCTTTGGAAGGCAGCAGCACCAGCCGCGGCAACGCGCGCGGCACCGTCACTACGCCAAGAAACGTCTGCGCGCCGCGGCGCTTTCGCTTCATCAGAAACGCCAGGCACAGAGCCTTGTTCAAAACGTGTGGAAAGGGATGCGCCGGGTCCACTGTTACTGGCGTCAAAAGCGGCTCGACTGACTTTACGTAGAAGTTTTCGATATGCTCGAGCGCCGCCGGACGAAGCCCCTTCAAGCTCACGACGCGAATGGACTCGGCGGCCAACGCCGGAAGCAGTTCTTCCCTCCAGCAGTCGTACTGCGATTTAACGAACGCGTGAATCCTCGTTGCCAGCTCTTCCAGCACTTCCGCCGGCATGCGCCCGTCGGGGCCCAGCTCGCGATTGCCGTGCTCCACTTGCTGCAACATCCCGGCCACGCGGACTTCCACGAACTCGTCCAGGTTACTGGCCGTGATCGCCAGAAATTTCACGCGCTCCAGCAGCGGGTTGTTCTCATCGCGCGCTTCTTCCAGCACCCGCTCGTTGAACTGCATCCACGAGAAGTGGCGGTTGAAGAAATATTGTGGGTCGGCTATTTGCTTGCGGGCCATGCACGCCTCAAACTGGGGAACGTTACCGCAGACGTGTTACAGGCATGTTACCAGACATGGCCCGGAGTCAGGAGCGCCTCTGCGCATGGAACGGCGCCTGCGGCTTGTGCCTCTCATCGCTCGGATTCATGCTAAGATTTTTATAGCGCATCCGCGTGCAGATCGGAATTTCCTGGGCGCCGGCGCCTGGGGCCATGTACTACAGCCCGGAACCGGCGTTTGCGGTTTTCCTGAATTCATTGCTCATCATGCAGCTTGGGGGATTGCTCTCGGGGGAAATTGAACGCGCCCCGCTGCCCCAGAATTGAGAAGATTTTGACGGTCGAGCATCTTTTACTAGCCGCTGCCTGCATTCCATTCGTTTACTACCTGCTCAGCTTATACAGCACGATGCGCTACTTCCGCTCGGCCGCGCGGGAAAACAAGGGGAACGCTGATTTTACGCCGCCGGTAAGCTGCCTGAAGCCGGTGAAGGGCGCCGACGAAGACGCTTACGAGAACTACGCGAGTTTCTGCCGCCAGGATTATCCCGACTACGAGATTCTTTTTTGCGTGGATAAGGACGATCCCACCGTCCCGGTTCTGGAACAATTGGTGCGCGATTTTCCCGAGCGGCGCATCCGCTTGCTCTTCGGGTCGGGCCGCAATGCCGTCAACGACAAAGTCGCCCGCCTGACGCGTTTGGTCAACGAAGCGCAGCACGACATCTTTGTGATCACCGATAGCGACGTTCGCGTCCGGCCCGAATATTTGCGGACTATCGTGGCTCCTTTTCACGATCCCAAAGTCGGCGCAGCCACTTGCCTGTATGCTTCCACGGAGGAAAAAAATCTCACTCAGGAACTGCAATCCATCGGAATGATCTGCGATTTCTTCCCCGGCGTCCTGGTGGCCTGGCAGCTTGACGGTGTGAAATTCACTTTCGGCCAAACCATCATCACTACTCGCAAAGCCGTCGCTGGTTACGGCGGCTACCCGACCATCGAAGACCGCCCGGCGGATGATGTTTGGGCGGGACGCTTGGTGGCGGAGCAGGGATACGAAGTCAAGCTGCTGCCTTACGTGGTGCATTCCGTCGCGGATTTTCGTTCGTTGTCCGAATTTCTCTATAAACGCCTGCGCTGGATGACAGTGATGCGCCTGATGCGGCCCTGGGGACACTTGGGTTTGATCTTTACGTGGGGTTTGTTTTGGTCGCTGGTAGCGATTGCGATCCATCCGTCCCTGGCGGTGGCCGGCGCGTACCTTGGGGCCTACCTGGCGTTTCGGATCGCCATGACGTGGATGGTGGGCGTCTGGGGAATGAAGCAGTCCGGCGTGTGGAAGAAAATGCCGCTGATTCCGCTGTGGGACGCCATGGCCTTCGCCATCTGGCTCGCCAGTTTCGGGCGCCGGACCATTCGCTGGCGCGGCATTGACTATTATATTCGCGAAGGAAAACTGGTATCGGCCGCCACGAATGGCGCTGAACTGGCGGATCAAGTTAAAATTAAAACCGCTAAATGACCATCTATCTCCATCCTTGTTTCATCGCTGCATCAGGTGATGATGTCCAGCTTTCCGGCCGGCCCTTGGCCGTCGGCGCCCGCGGGTCTCGCGACGCATGACTTCGTCGCACGGCTTACATCTCAAGACGTACGTACTCATCCTGTTTATCATCCTTTTTGCTCCGCTGGGCAATGTGCTGCTGAGCAAAGGCATGAAAAACGTGGGGCGCATCGCCTTGCAAGATCCCGAGAGTGTGGGCCGCATATTTGTGCAGGTGTTTACGTCGCCCTACATCTGGCTGGGCATCGGATCCTTGCTGCTGTTTTTCATCGCGTACCTGCTGGTGCTTTCGTGGGCCGATTACAGTTTCGTGCAGCCGGCTTCTGCCAGTTCCTACGCCGTGGTGGCCCTGCTCGGGCATTTCGCGCTGAAAGAGTCCATTACGCCTACGCGCTGGATCGGCGTGCTTGTAATATGCTCGGGAGTGCTGGTGGTGGGTAACACGCACCCACGCACGACGGAGCACAAGTGATCATCTGGGAGACCATTTTCCTCTGCTTGATCGTGATTGCCGGCACTTTCGGCGAACTGTGCGTCACGCGCGCGATGAAAACCATCGGCGAAGTGAAGGATTTCCGGCCCGCTGCGCTGGTGCGCGTGATGCTGCGCGCGATTCAAGTGCCCTGGATGTGGCTGGGAGTATCGCTGATGGCGATTGCGTTCTTCGCGCTGCTGGGCGCATTGTCGCTGGAGAATGTCAGCTTCGTCGTCCCCGTTACAGCGCTGAGCTATGCCGCTGGAACCCTGGGCGGCGAGATTTTCCTGGGCGAGAAAGTTTCGCGCAGACGCTGGGCCGGCGTTTTGCTGGTCTGCGTGGGCGTCACACTGGTTTTCATCGGTCGAAAGTAGCCGGGCGCGCGCCTGGCCGGCACACGAGATGAACGAATGGCGCAAACAGGCAGTGTCACCGCGAATGTTCGGTTCCCCGATGGTTGCAAGCTTTGGCATCTCTATTTAGTCATCCTCCTTTTTGCCGGCGCCATTTATTTGGGATGCATTGTTTCTCCGCCGTCGCTGATGGACGACGTAGACGCGGTGCACGCGCAAATCGCGCGAACCATGCTTACTTCCGGCGATTGGGTCACTTCGCGGATTGACGGCGTGCCGTATTTCGAGAAGGCCCCCGCGGTGTATTGGGCCATCGCCATTTCCTACAAGATTTTCGGAGTGCATGATTGGTCGGCGCGCATTCCCATCGCGCTTGCCGCAATCGCGCTGTGCTGGCTCACGGCGGCGTTTGGGGTTTGGGCGTTTGGCAAGCGCGCAGGTTTCTATGCCGGCTTGTGTTTGTCCACGTGCATCGGACTTTTTCTGTTCACGCGGATATTGATTCCGGATGTGATGTTGACGTTCACGACGGCGCTGGCGATGTGGGCGTTTCTGCGGATCGTGGAGGAAGAAGAGCCGCGTTCGCGGCTGTGGGCGGCGCTGCTGGCTGCGTCTTTGGGTGTGGGTCTGCTGCTGAAGAGTTTGATTGCCGTGGTTTTTCCGGTAGGCGCCGCGATCGTGTATCTCCTGATCACGCACCAGCTTTTTTCCGCGAGAATCTGGAAGGGGCTGCATTTTTTCAGCGGCGCGTTAATCGTCCTGGTGATTGCTGCGCCCTGGCACATTCTTGCGACGATTCGGAACCCTCCGTATTTTGCGTTTACGCTGCACAGCGGTCCGGGCCACTATCACGGGTTCCTGTGGTTTTTCGTCATCAACGAGCAACTGTTGCGGTTTCTGGGCCGGCGTTTCCCGCACGATTACAATACCGTTCCGCGCCTTTACTTCTGGCTCTTTCACCTGATCTGGCTTTTTCCCTGGAGCGTTTATTTTCCGGCGGTCGCGAAACTTTCGTTCAAGCCGGTTGATCGAGCGGGGCGCACGCGTTTGTTGGCGTTGTGCTGGGCCGGATTTGTCCTGGTGTTTTTCACTTTTTCCACGACGCAGGAATACTATTCGATGCCTTGCTACCCGGCTCTGGCTTTGCTGTTGGGCTCGGCGATCGCCGCGAATGGCGTATGGGTGCGGCGCGGCACGCGCGCGCTGGCGGTGATTTCCGCCTGCGCCGCGGTCGCGGCATTCGCGATTTATTGGGACGTGCGCAATCTGCCTGCTCCGGGCGATATTTCCGAAGCGTTGTCGCACCATCCGAGCGCCTATACGCTGTCGCTGGGGCACATGCTGGATCTCACGCTGCCGTCGTTCGCCTATTTGCGGATTCCGCTGCTGATTGCCGCGATTGCGGCTCTGCTTGGAGCGGTTGGCAATTTTCGCGCGGCGGGAGTGCGCGCTTTTTTCGCTGCGGCGCTGATGATGGTTCTCTTCTTGCATGCCGCGCGATTGGCCATGGTGGTGTTTGACCCATATTTGTCTTCGCGGCCGCTGGCGGAGGCCTTGCTGCGCTCTCCCGAAGGGACTTTGATCTCGCAGCGGCACTACTATCCGTTTTCCTCGGTGTACTTCTACGCGAACCGCACCGGATTGCTGTTGAACGGCCGGATCCAGAATTTGGAGTATGGCTCGAACGCTCCCGGCGCGCCGGACGTCTTTATTGACGACCCACAATTCGTCTCTCTGTGGGACACTTCGGCGAGATACTACCTGCTTGCGGTGCAATCCAATTTGCCTCACCTGCAATCCCTGGTCGGCGATGCAAAATTGAATGTGGTGAAGAGCAGTGGGGGGAAAGTTCTGCTGACCAATCAGCCGCTGCCCGGGACTACTCTGCCGGCGGGAAGCGGCGATGAGCGACCGTGACCCCGCGCGGCGGAATGTGGCATTTCGAACCTCACATGGAAGGTGGCGATAGTTTGCGGCGGCAAAAGCGGGTAGAATAATCCGGCCTGCCTGTACTTGCTCGAAACTTTCCGGCGCCAAAAGCCGCTTGCAATGCTCGATGTAGATGGCTGACGATTGGTGGATACAGGAATTCATAGGGTCTCGGCGATTATCGTTGTGGGACAAGGACGCTAGCTGGCAGGGCCGGCAATGCGCGAATGAGATACGAATGAGGAAAGGCGTGGAGGAACTATGAAGATTGCGGTGCTTGGGGGGGATGGATACTGCGGCTGGGCAACGGCTCTGTATCTTTCCAAGCAGGGGCATACGGTTGCGATCGTGGACAATTTTGTGCGGCGGCTGTGGGACCACGAACTGGGCGCGCAGACTTTGACGCCGATTCAGCCTTTGGCGGAGCGGCTCAACGTCTGGAACCACCTGACGGGAAAGACCATTGAGTCTTATGTGGGCGACGTGACGGACTACGAGTTCCTCACGTCCATGATCCAGGAGTTTGAGCCCGAGGCAGTGATCCATTTTGCGGAGCAGCGTTCGGCGCCGTACTCGATGATTGACCGGCAGCATGCGGTGTTCACGCAGGTGAACAACGTGGTGGGAACACTGAATCTGCTGTTTGCGCTGCGCGAGAACCGGCCGGAATGCCACCTGATCAAGCTGGGGACGATGGGCGAATACGGCACGCCCAACATTGACATCGAAGAAGGCTACATCACCATCGAGCACAACGGGCGCAAGGACGTGCTGCCATTCCCGAAGCAGCCGGGGTCTTTCTACCACCTCTCTAAAGTGCACGACAGCCACAACATCATGTTTACCTGCAAGGCGTGGGGGTTGCGGGCGACCGATCTGAATCAGGGCGTGGTGTACGGAACTACGACCGATGAAGTGGCGTTGCATGAATCGTTGATCAATCGCTTTGACTACGATGAAGTGTTTGGCACGGTGTTGAACCGGTTCTGCGTGGAAGCCGTGGTGGGGCATCCTTTGACTGTGTATGGAAAGGGCGGGCAGCAGCGCGGGTTCTTGGATATACGCGATACCGTGCGGTGTATTGAGCTGGCTTGTTTGCAGCCGGCGGGACCCGGGGAGTGCCGAGTGTTCAACCAGTTCACGGAGCGATTTTCGGTTTTGCAGTTGGCGCAGCTGGTGAAAACCGCGGCGGAGAAAATTGGTTTAGAGGTGGAGATCAGCCACCTGCCGGATCCGCGCGTGGAGGCCGAGGAGCATTATTACAACGCGAAACACTCGAAGTTGATTGATTTGGGCCTGCAGCCGCACTTCCTTTCGGACAATTTGCTGGATTCGCTTTTGAAGATTGCGGTGAAGTACCGCGACAGGATTGATACTTCGCTGATCATGCCGCATGTGAACTGGCGGAATACGCGCAATGACCGTCGCGCGAAGGGCAAGGCGGCGGGCGCCGCGGCTGGGTCGGAAGCTCGGCTGGAAAAGGTGGGCGTGGCGGCGGGACAGGGGGGGCGTGCTCCGGTGGCGTCGGGTGCGGCGGCGCGGAAGGCGGCGCCGAAGCGCGGCAACGGCAAGAATGGTGGCAGGAACGGCGGGTAGCGGCGCGCGGTTTGTAGACGCGTTGCGGCGGGAGCGAAGCCCTCATTTTGCGCGCCAATTCTGGCCGCAGAAAGCGCACTTTTGTGACGATTAGAACGTGACGCGGTTGTTTGTTTTCTACGAGATATAGCGATTTCTAATCGCGAGGTGTGACGATTAGAAATGTCGTTCCCCGCGGTGATGCGCTCTGCAGCGAGAAGCCTCTCCGTTTGTATCGAATAAGAATTGATGCGATCGTTTGTTTTGAACGAGTTGCGCGAATTATTGTTCCGGCCAAAGCGTCCATTTGTATCGAGAAGTGACGCTGCGATCTGCGACCCGGGAGTCGTGGCAGGTGGCGAGTGACGAGTGAACGGCGGAGCGGGGATGTAACATTGTAGTTGGGATGTTACATGCGGTTTTGGGGCGGCCAGTTGGTGAGCGGCGCGACAACTGAGGGGCGCGGGGCGGTTTTTGGGTAGAGTTTTCCCTGGGGGTGGGAGTGGTCTGCCCGTCGCCGTTGTGGCGGAGTGCATGTGGCGTCCTGAGTGGGCCGGAAAAGCGGCCCGGTTCTGTTTTATCACATTTACTGTATGATTACCAGTCCCAAAATGGGAATAGGTGTGGGGTGGGCACGGTGAGGTCGAAGGGTCGTGGAAAACGAAGGTTGGTCTGGACGTGTTGCCACGCACCCTTTGCAAACTGCGCAAAGGGATGCGGCACCCCCAAAATCTAAAGGCGGTTGCTTGCCTGCCCTGGAGGGGTCGGACACCCGCCCGCATTCGTACACAAATTCACTGCTCATCGTAACTGTGTTGCCGCCGCAAAGTCGCCCCCAAAGCGGCGGCCGGGTTCATCAGGAACGTTTATCTTTCAGCAGTTTTCGGTCCTGCCATAAGTTTCTCGACAACAAGAAGAATCCAGAGGATCAGGCAAAAATCCGCTGAGGCGATGACTGTGATCGCCAGTGCGGGAACCCACCTCGTGGTCCGGGGAACAAACAGAATCAACGGAACATGAAGCGCCGCGATGACCACCATGGCGATCCAAAACCACGCGTGCCGCCTCAGCTTCCATTTGAAAAGGATCACTAAGCCGAGCACACCAATAATAATCATCAAGGGCAACGCCAACTCTAACCGCCCATAGAGAGCGAACAGAAAAGTCGCTGGCGCACCAATGATAAAGATGAATAACCTCGTGCGCCAAGACAGATGCAACTTCTTGGCCTCTTGAATTTCACGTTTCAGTTCATTCATTTGGGACACTGATAAACCTTATACGCTGCAACACCTGCATCCCAAGAGAGTGCAGCGACGGTTGTAAATTCATTGACAACAGGTATGAAATCACCAACAGTGATTGCTGCTGATACCCACGAAGTCCAATCGCTACTTACGCCCGCAGCACTGTTCACGGTGCCAGCCGTTTTTCCGATTGCATTGACCACCGTGGAACCGACCTTATCAGCTACAACTCCGACGTACCCGGCCCCGTGACCGATCATTCTGGCGACACCGCCGGCTTCAGGGATGAATCCTATCGCATCGATGCCGGCGCTCAAAGCGCCCGCACCGAGAGCACTCGTGATGCAGGCATTCTTGTACCACGGAGCAGCACCGTTGCCGCTGCCGCCAAGGGTTACAGTTCCGGTTGGGTAGTCGACGTTGAGGCTGCCGATGTTGCCGTCGTCCGGTTCTGAATTCGAATCGGAATTGGAATCGGAATCGGAACAGTAAGCACAAGTGTCGGACGTAATCGGTGGTGCGTCTCCGTACCAGGTTCCCCCTCCAGCCGTGCAGCCTCCTTGGTCGATCTGGTTGTCGATCTCGCCGTTCAATAGGCACAGAAGACCGAGCGGGTCCAGAAAATCTAGCGGACAGTTCAATACGTAACTGTAACGATTCCACGACTGAGGTCCCATGGTATTCGCGGCAACCAATCCTGCGGGATCAGGCGAGGCCCAGCGCCCGTGGATGGCATTGTATTCGCGGGCGGGAAAATCAAAGAGATTCGCTACGGTGTCCTGGTTCATGCCCGTGAAGGACAGGTCCGTGGTTCCTGTTTGAGCATAGTTTTCGCCGAAGGGCGCGTACGCACCGTCAAAGTACATGGCGCGAGCGGGCGTGGAAGCAAATCGCGAACTGCCCAGCCAGTCCGAATGGCGGTAGTATGCCAACCCACTCGAATTATATACAGCCACGGAGCCGCCTGCCAACGGGACGAAGCCTTTTTGGAGCGTTTGGCCGCTCATGATGGCGAGCTTGCCGCCGTTCGGGCCGTACGCGATCTCGGTGTAGACGCCGCTCCTATTTTGCTCGACCATGCGGCCAAGAGCGTCGTAGGTTAGTCCGACGGTGTCAGCCGTCACAGGTCTTCCGTTGGCATCCCATGTGTAAGTGTGAGCGGTGTCATTGAGCACGTTCCCGTTGGCGTCATAGGTAGGCGTGGAACTGCCGATTTGCGTCATTCGGTTGGTGAGGTAGGAGTAGGTGGGCTGGAAGGAGATGGTGCCGCTCTTGCTGATGTTGCCGAAGGCGTCATACGCGAATGTTTGATTCCAAGGCGATCCGCAGTTGACGCTGGCGATGCGGCTGATGTCGTCGTGGGTGTAGGAACAGGTCTGGTTACCGGCACCGTAGAAAGGATCGGTGATGGCCAAAGTTTCGAGGGTTGCGATGGGGTACCAGGTGAGTGTGCCAACGACTGATTGGCTGTTGACGCTGAACTTATGTTGAGTCATGCGGTTGGTATTGGGATCGAAGGTATAGGAATCGCTGTCCGAAGAGCCCAGGTTGACCTGAGTGGGCAAACTTGCCGTGTTGTACGTGGTGCTCGCAAAAGGTACGGCGCTGGCGCCTTGCCTCGAATTGCCCCGAGCTTTGAGTCGGAATGTGAATCTAGCGGCGCGCCAGCGTCGGCTTGCTGGGGCAAACAGAAAATTTCAGGTTTAAGCCACGCACCCTCGCACGCGGCCTGCGGCCGCCGACCCGCGACGGCACCCCAAAACCCCCAAAGGCGGTTGCTTGCATGCGCTGGAAGGGCGGACCGGTCGGAGGGGGTTTCTGCGAGATGCGATCGCGGAAATGCTATTGGCGGGCGGGGGTTGGGAAATATTGGTTGATGAGTTTTAGGACTTGGGGGAGGCGTTGGTCCCAGTAGGCCCAGTCGTGGCCTCCGGGGAGTTCGTGGTACTCGTAGGGGATGTGCTTTTTTTGGAGGAGGGCGGCGAAATCGCGATTGATGGGGAGGAAACTATCTTGCGCGCCGCAATCGAGGTAGAGGTAGGGCAATTTCGCGGGGCCGGCGGTCGTTGCCAGCGCGAAGACATCATTTTGCGGGCGGCGCGGGTCGCCCGGCGGGCCGAAAGCCTGGAGCAGGACTTCACGGAATTCGGCTACTTCTTCACCTAAATTGAGCGGACCGCTTAATGCACCCGTCATGCTGGCGGCGACGCAGAAAAGCTCCGGGAATTTGAGCGCGAATTTCAGCGCAGCATAGCCGCCCATGGAAAGTCCGGCGATGGCGCGGGCGGCGGGCTTGGGAATGGTGCGGTAGCGGGCGTCCACTTCGGCGATGAGATCCTGGTAAATAAAATCCTCGTAGCGATCCTGCGGGTGGGCGTGCGAATTGACGTACCAGGAATTCGCGGCGTCGGGCATGACGACGAGCATTTTGTGGGAGCGGGCGTGGTCCGGAAGATGCGCGAGTTCGAACCAATTGGTGCGGTCGCCATACATGCCGTGCAACAGGTACAAGACGGGAAAGCGCTCGGAGGAATCCGCGTATGCGGGAGGAAAAACGATGCGGTAGCGCGCTTCGCGGCCGAGGGACTTGCTGTGAAAGGCGAGGTCGTTCAACGGGGGGTCACCGGATTGGGGAGCGCCGCGATTTTGGCGATGGTCTTGGGCGATGGCATCAGGGGTTGCACGCTTCCTTCCGTACGAAGGCTTTGATGGTGGCACATTCTTTTCCCCGGGAGGGGCCGTGCGGGCGGATGGTGTATTCGCCGAGAGCGGCGGGGACGATAAAAGTTTCCGCGTAGTGGATTATGAGCGGTGCAAACGCAGCGCGGGGGCTTTCGACGATGGCTTCTTCGCCTTCTACGAGATTCAGAACGTTCACGGAACCTGCCGTGCGATGCGGGACGCGCGCGCGAAACCAGTGGCGGCGGGTTTCGATGAACTCGCGGACGTGAAGTCCGGTGCGCTCTTCGCGCCAGCCGCGGCCTTTGCGCAATTTTTGGAAATGATTCAGCAGATTCTGGCGCACCCAGTTGGTAGTGAGGTCCCACTGAATATTATTGATGCCGTGCTCGATGTGGATGGGCCGGGGCGTGCCGTCGAGGCCCATGCGCCCCCAATCCCAGAGCTTGAAGGTGAAGATGTAGGGAGTGGCGCTGATTTCAAGGACCAGGCTATTTTTGCCGGAGCAGTGGATGGTGCCGGCGGGGATCAGGAAGTGGTCGTGTTTTTTCGCCGGGAATTTATTGACGTAGCGTGCGGCGTCGAAGGGTGGGCCGCCGCGCTGCGCGGCGAAAAGATCGCGAGCCATTTTGTCGCGGTCCACGTGATTTTTGAGGCCGAGGTAAACGGCGCCGTCTTTTTTGGCGTCGAGGAGGTAATAGCTTTCGTCCTGGGTATAGTGCATACCGAATTTCGCCTGGATGTATTCGGTGAGGGGATGGACTTGCAGGGAGAGGTTGCCGCCTTCCCAGGTGTCTAGAAAATCGAAGCGAATGGGAAATTCGGCGCCGAAACGGCCGTGAACGGCGTCGCCGAGGAGTTCGCGCGGGTGGCGAAAAACGAGATTGATGGCCGGGGATTCGATGCGCACATCTCCAAAGCCGAATAGCAGGCTATTTTCTTCAGGGACGCAATCGAAGCACCACGCGTAGTTGGGGGTGTGGCGCGGAAGATCGCACACTTCCTTCATCCATTGGCCGCCCCAAGGGCCGGGATCGAAAAAAGGAACCACGCGAAACGGGCGGCGCGCGGTGGTTTGCAGCGCGGCGAGAAACATTTCGCCCGTGATCATCTTGGGAACGGCGCGGTTGTTGGTGTCCAGGTAAAAATCGAATTTGCCGAGGAGCTGCTTTTTGAGGCGGTCGGCGGCGCGCCAGTCGATGAAGAAGGCGCGTTTGTATTTCAGGGAGGGGCGCTGGTTGCGGTTGTCCGCGCCGAGGTTGCCGATTTCGTCGCGGCGCTGGCGCTGCTGAATTTCCCAGCGGGCCATATCGGCATAGACCAGGATGCGATGCGGAGGGGCGAGCAGCGAAGCTCCCGTGCCGATGACGAGAACAACGCCGCGGGCTTTGGCGATCCGGCGCTGCGTTTTGTGGAGGAGGCCGGGATCGAAGAAATCGGCGATTTCGATCTGATTCATGCGGCCGAAGACAGGATCATCGGTGAGAAATGATTCGAAAAGATGCTGGAGGCGGGCGGGCGATTTGAAAGAGTCAGCGGAGCGAATTACCACTGCCGGTTGCAATGACTGCTTGAGCATTTCCGCGATCTGCTCGACGAAGGCGCCGGGGTAACATTCGACACAGACGACCGTGGTTTCTCCGTGCAGGCGGCCGCGGAGGAGTTGACCGATCGCGTGCCAGCCGACTTGTACGCCCGCAGAGGTGCGAGCGACCGGGACGACTGGAAACTTATCGTAATTGGAGAGGCGCGGCACTTTATCGGGCAGTGAGCAGCGGCACGGCGCCGAGTAAACCGGCATTATTGCCGAGCGCGGCGGCGCGAATTTGGGCTTTGCCCCAGGGCGACCAGGTGTGCGCGTTCACGTGGGTCTGCACGAAGGGAATAATCATTTCGGCGCTCTTCAAGACGCCGCCGCCGAAGATCACGACGTCCGGATCGAAGGCGTGAATGATGCCGACCGCCGTCGCGGCCCAAACGCGCAGGCAGCGTTCTCGAAGCTGAGTGGCGACAGGGTCTCCGTCGTTGGCGAGGCGGAAGAGAGCTTCGAAATTTACGGCGGGTTCGCCGGCCAGCGCACTTTCGCTGAAGCCGGGCCAATCTTTGGCGATCAGCGGCAAGGCCCAGCCAGCGCCTTCGGCTTCGGCGCATCCGATGCCGCCGCAGGTGCAATCTCTGCCGTTGAAAACCACCGGTTGATGGCCGCCCAAATTCCCGGCCTGGAAATGTTTGCCGTGCAGCAGCGTGCCGCCAATCATCACGGCGGTGCCGATGCCGGTGCCGAGAGTGATCATGGCGAGGTCGTTGCAGCCGCGGCCGACGCCGGCGTAGCGTTCGCCCATGAGGGCCATGCGCGCGTCATTTTCCATTTTCAGGGGCAAGGAAAATTCCTGGCGGCACCAGCCGACGAAGTCCACGCCGGGAGCGTCGTCCCATTTTTTAGGGCTGGAAAGAATGCGGACGTTGACGGAATCGACGAGGCCGCAGGTGCTGACGGCCATGCCGGCGAAGTCTTTGGTGCGAAGGTTCGCCGCCGAGAGCAAATCGCGGAACGTGGAAGCGAACAGCGGCAATACGGTTCCCAATCCTTGCGCGCTATCGAGATCGAGATGGCGAGAGAAAAGGATCTTGCTGTCTTCGATGATGGCGCAGGTGGCGTGGGTGCCGCCCAGGTCTATTGCCAAAGCTTTCATTCCGCCTCCACAAAGCGATTCAAAGAGCGTGCGCGCATGGATGCTAAATATAGCGGCTCGCCAAACCAATCACAAATACCGCGAGAACCAGAGTGGCAACGCCCGCGAGCATGAAGCGCAGGGGCTGCTTGCCGGTGTTGCGCCATTCGCCGGTCGTGAGGCTCCAGATATTTGCGGTGATCACGATCAGGGACATGAACGAGGGCCAGCCGAGAACCGGGCCGAGCGCGCCGAGGCGTTCACTGGCGATACCGTAGAGCTGCGTGCTGAGAAACCAGAAGAAGGCCATCAGAGCGGCGAGCAGCCAATAGAAGGAGGTGCCCTGGAGGGCGTAGAGGTTGAGCGAGCGATTCTTGCGCATCAAATAAATGCAGTACGCGAGATTCGGAATTGCACCGGCGAGCATCAGCGGCAGCCACGCCGCGTTGGGCGCCCAAGTGGGGGCTGCTCCAAAATTTCGCGCGCTGACGATGAGAGGCTGGCCGTAGGCGAGCCCGAGGTTCACGAAGGCAGCGCCGAAGCCGCACAAAAGCGCGGAGGCGAGACCTTTGCCGTAGGAGCGCTCGACGGAATGTTCCGCGGCATGAGTGGCGGCTTCGCGTTTTCTGCCGGCGATGGCGCAGAGGGTGACGCCGACGAGGACGATGAAGACGCCCGCGATGATGCCCATGCCTCCCTGGGTCCAGGCTCTTTCGGAATGAAGCTCGAAGAGCGGCACGAGACTGCCGACAGCGGCGGAAAGCCCCAGAACGATGGAGAAGGTGAGTGCGATGCCGATGGAATCCACAGCCAGGCCGAATAACACTTGCGCCATGCCCCAGCCCGCGCCGAACAGCGCGACTTGAACGACGGGACGAGAGCCGGTGGCGGCATAGACTTGCTGCAGGTGCGGCAGCGTGAGGGAAACGAGAATCGGCGGGAACAGAATTAGAGCGTAGATCGTCCACGCCAGCCAGGTGTTTTCCCAATTCCACTTTTTCGTGAATTTCATGGGAACGGTGAAACTGCCGTTCATGGCCCCGGCGAGGACCAGCAGCACCATCCCGATCAAAGTTTCGTTCATTGCTGGGAGACTCCTTGCGTGTCGGCAGGCAGCGATTTGCCGCCGCTACGCTTGCGCATGCTGATCCAAGCCGATTTCCGCGAGTCCGCTCGCGGGTAGTTCGATGCGATCTGATGGATTCGGGCCTATGAGCACGATTGCATTACTGCCTGCGGCGATTTTTGAAACCGTGCGCCAAGTGGTGGGGACCTCGACCGCGAAAATGGCGTAGGAGGCCTTTTCCTGGCCGCGCGCGGGCAGGCGCCGAATTGTGGGCACGCCGAACAGAGGCCCGGCCAAAATCGCATCGTCAAGTCCGACGGGCAGAGGCGAAGTTCCGAATTCGAGGCCGCGCGCCTGCGTTTTTCCATTCCACGGCGGTCCACTTCGGGCGCGATTTTCTTCCCAGATGGCGATCCAGGGAAAATCGGCGCGGCGAAAACAGTATCCGGCCAGCAGGCCCAGGCGCCAATTCAGCACCGCGACGTAACCGAGCGGCGAATTTTGGTCCGAGAGGGTGGTGGCGACGAATCCGCCGGCAGCGCTGGTGAAAGGCTGGGAAATATCGAGCGTGCCGCCGCCCGCGGCCGGGGCTTGTGGCCATGCAAATTCAGAGTCGCTCTGCAGAGGGCACTTTCCTTCGTAGCCGAGCGGCCAGGTTTTTGCGCGCGTGCCGGACAGCAGACAAACGCTTTCGCCGGTTTGCAGGAAAGGAGGGCCGAAGGTGACGTGCTGAACCCACTGAAAGTAATGGTCGCGATTTTTTGCGTTGGTGATGACTTCGGTGACGCAGGCAACGGATTCACCGGCGCGGAGTTCGACGTCGCGGCGAAGTGCGATGCCCGCCGCCGGGGCTTTCGCGCGCAAAGTGGCGCGCGCGAGGCCGCGCGACGAGCTTTTGCTTGCTAGCGCCCACCGGCTCGAGGGTATTTCGCCGTGGAGAGGAAGGCCGAGAAACGTTTCTTCCGCGGAAGGCGCGCCGAAATAATCGAGACAGAGGGCGTGACCGGTGAAACCGGAAAGAAATTTGCCTGCCGGAGGAGGGCCGTAAGTGCGTTGGTGCTTTCGTTGGGAGTATTTTTGCGGGTCTATGGTTCGCCAATTTGCTTCCCAGAGAAGATTTACGTCGTGAGCGGGGGTTGAGTGCAACGAGAGCGATGCAAGATGCCCGCCGCCCAGCAGCCAACTGAGCGAGAGATGTTCATTGGCCAACAGGCATGCGGACCTTCCGCGCCAGCGGGACGCGCAAGCGAGCAGGCGCGTGGCGCGACGGTCGCGATGCGCTGAGCGTTTGCCTTTTGGCTGCGGCTTGGTCACTTGGCCGATCCTGTGCCGCCTTCTGAAAAGCCCATGCCGCCGGCGGGAATCATCATTCCGCCGTCAACGAGCAGGGTGGCGCCGGTGATGAAGGAGGCGGCGTCACTCGAAAGGAACGCGACGGCTTGAGCGACTTCCTCGGGCTGGCCGATGCGTCCGAGCGCGTGCATGCGATTGCAGGTATCAATGACGCTTTGCGGATCGGGAGAGAGATTCGCGGCCCAGCGGAGCATGGGCGTATCAATCGCTCCGGGGAGAACGCAATTCGCGCGAATTTTGCGGGAGGCGAAATCGAGAGCGATGGAGCGAATGAGGCCGAGCAGGCCGTGCTTGGCGGCAATGTACGCCGCAGAATTCGAAACGGCGGCGATGGATTGCACGGAGCCGACCGCGACGATCGCGCCGCCACCGCGCGCGAGCATTGCGGGAATCACCTGGCGGGTGACGAGGTAGGCGCTTTTCAGATTGGTGGCGAGGACTTCATCCCAGAGAGATTCGCTGGTGGCGACTACGTCGCCGTAGCGCTGGATTCCGGCGTTGCTGACGAGCACGTCAATGCCGCCGAAATCGCGGATGGCTGATTGAATGGTGCCGGCGACTTGCTGCGCGGAGCTGACGTCGCAGGCGTAAAATTTCGCGCGGCCGCCGGAGGACGTGATGTTGGCGGCGACGGAGGCGCCTTTTTCCTGGTCGCGATCAACTATTGCAACTGCCGCGCCGGACGCCGCGAATTTGCGCGCGACAGCTTCGCCAATGCCCATGGCGGCGCCGGTGACTACGGCTACTTTATTCTGGAAGGAGAGATTTTCCATTATTGGGACACCATGGGAGCGGGGGATGGCGCGGTGGGCGCGGTCCGCAAACGAAGAGTGATTACTTCGTAGGGTTTGAAGGTGACATCGAAACCGCCCTCGTGCAGCGGCAAGGATGATTCGTTTTCTTCCAGCAAATTGCAGAGCGACGCGGCGGTGAACGGGAAAAAATCGCTGTGGATTCTGGCGACGCCGCTTCGGGCGGAGATATTCTGCAAACGAAGGATGGTGCCATCGCCATCTTCGGCAATTTTCCAGGTGACTTCAGCGAGAGACGGATTATTGATGGAAAGAAAACTGGCAGCGCTTTTTGGCGGGTGCGCCTGGAAAATCAGTCCGGCGACGGGACTGGATTCCAGGGGCGTACGTTCCTCGCGGCCAAAGCGGGTGAGCTGCGCGGGATCGAACGAGCGGCTGCTGGTGACAACGTAGCGAAACTGGAAGTCGCCGCCTTGCCACGGGACGAAATTGGTTTCCCAATAATTGTTCATCACCCAGGAAAAAATCGTGCCGTTGGCCGGAGAGAAATCGGTAGGCCATTTTCCGCGAACGATATCGCCGAAGGTGACGAGCGGAGCGTCGAGAGGAACGACTGCCGCGGAAAAATCGGAGTCGTGGACGGCGGCCCAGTCGGTGGGCGTGAACCATGCTTTATTGGCGCCCGGCAAAAGGTCGCGCGCGGGATCTACCCATCCGGTTTGCAGTGAATAGCCGAAGGCGGGATGCTGGGCGCGAAACGGGAAGGCGAAATAGACGCCTTCCTTGGCGAGAACTTTTTTCTTGGAGAGCGAGTAGGTGAACTGGATCTTTTTTTCGTTGCGGAAGAGAAGGATCTCCGTGCGGATGGTGGGCGTATTGAAGGCGCTGGAGGTCATGACGATTTGGGTGCCGGACGGCAGCTCACGAATGGATTCGATGCGCCCGGCGGATGAAGGGTGAACCTGCAAATCCGGGAGCGGGCCGGCTTTGTAGCGATAGAGGCTGTTGTGAGGCATATCGTCGGCGCCGGTGACGTAGAGATATTCGCCGAAGCGGTAGGGGCTGGCTTCGTCAACGATTTCGCGGCCGAGCTCTTTATCGTAGATGCCGCGCACGGAACCGGAAAGCGGATCGAGCGTGATGCGATAGAACTGATTTTCAACTTCGTGGCCGGGCGCGACAGCGGCAATGGGCGGCTGGGCTGAGGATTTTGTGGGGCGCAGTTCATAGACTTTGTAGCCGAGCGGCGGAACATTTTCGGCGAGGAAGCGAGCCTTGGAGTAGCCGCCGCCAAAGCCGGGGAGTTGCGTTCCCTTGCCGATCGAAATCACGTCGAGCGGAACGATTTTCTGCGAATCGGGATCGAACAATTCGGTTGCGTCAGGGAGATCGAAATAAACTAGGCCGCTGCGCTGCCAACTTAGCGAATTGAAAACGGCGAGAGAAGTGGCGGCGCGAGCGAGGAACGGCGCGAGCTGGGCCCAACTGCGTTCGGTGGATTCGGTAATCTGGCGGCGAGCTTCGAGGGCGCGCGATTCGCGCAACCAGGTTTGCGTTTCGGTCCGATCGCTTTCCGGCTGGGTGGTGGCGCCGGCGTAGGTCCAGGTGTGTTCATCGAAGAGGACGATATTTTTCCACGCGGAATGGAGCAAGCCTTCGTCGGGGCGAAGATCCGGATCGAGGAGACGGGGAATGACGCCGAGCGTTTCCGCCGTGGTGATGCGCTGCTGACTGGCACGATGGATGGCGGTGAAGGCGCTGTCTGAACCGAATCCATCTTCCCAGAACGAGCCGAGATCGCCTTTGTAGGTGGGAATGGCGTCGCCAAAATCCCTGGCGATGGAAGCCATGGCTTCCGGGACGCTGGCGAATTGCAGTTTGGGCCATTCGTACTCGGCGTTCCACAGGGCGGGAAATTCGGCTTGCTCCTTCGAGAGGCTGGTATTTTCGAGTTGCGAGCCGAAAATAATGGCGGCGTTGGATTTGTAGTCCGGGCGGGAATAGGCCTGGAGAAAAACGGGAAGCGCGTCGCGAACCGCGGCGATTCTGGCGGGGGAGGCGAAGAGAGTT
Source organism: uncultured Acidobacteriota bacterium (assembly GCA_963780035.1). Classification (GTDB taxonomy): domain Bacteria; phylum Acidobacteriota; class Terriglobia; order Acidiferrales; family UBA7541; genus Palsa-295. Next base: position 45,826 of record CAWAAG010000001.1, read on the forward strand.
TGCATTTGAAGGTAGGCGCGGGAATACCACATGAGCACGCGGCCGCCGTCCGGACCTTCCCAATAAAAGGGCGAGTGCTCGTTCAAGCGGCCGTGCAGCAAAATCGGCGCGCGCCAGTTGTTGCTGGCGCCGAGGAAATATTTCATACCGGCATCGTGAAGGAGTGATGCGTAGGACCAGCTGTAGGAGGGCACGTCCACGTCCTGCGCCCAGCCGATTGCGAAGCCGTGATTTTTGGCGAAGAAATGCGAGGGGTAGAAGGATCGCGCGAGGCCTTCGAGGGAGGCCGTGCCGGTGTGTTGATTGGAATACTCGAGGGGAACGAGAACCGTGCCGGCGCGGAGGTGTTCAGTGAATTGCCGCTGCTTTTCCTGGGAACGCCCGGCCAGGTATTGTTCGACGGGCCAGAAGCCGTCGAGCGTCCAGTGAAAATCGGGAATGCGGGCTTGCAGGGCTATGGCGTCGTCAATGGAGCGGGAATGAAGCTCGGCTACGGCAGCGGGATAATCGGTGAAGCCGATATCGAGATGCTCGTGCGGGATGATGAACATGGTCCATCTTTTTGCAGCGGTGAGATGAAACGGGAAGGCGGGGGTTTCGCCGGCGCCGGCACCTGCGACCGTGACTGTGGCGTCTGCGGTGGCGTCGGCGGTGGCGGTGGCGGACCATTCGGGAACTTCAAAATCGAGGCGTAGTTCGCCGAATTGCTGCTGCGACTGAAATTCCTGGCGATACGACTGGCCGGCCAATTGGAGTGCGACAGCGCCTTGCGAGGGCATGGCGGCGAAGGAAGCGATCACTTCGACGATTTCGCGGGGGCCGTCTGGCGTCTTTTTGTAAAAAATCGTGGGCTGCGCTGTGACGGAAATTTGATGCTGGTCGTAAGACGCGTCCGGCGACACGGAAAATTCCAGGGCGTCGTAAACGATTCCAGTGTGTCCGGGAGCGATTGAGCCGAGAGACTGTTCGACGGCGGAGGGATCATCGAGGGCGGTGAGAACGAGGCGGTTTTCGCCGCGGCGGAGCCACGCGGCGGGAATGTCAATAATTTTCGTGTCGGCCGAGGTTTGCGGGACGAAAGTTTCTTCCCAGTCTCCGGAATCGTAGATCAGCTTGGGATGAAAATAAAATGTGCCGGAGTGCCCGTTGATGTCCGCACGCAGAAAGGAGAGGCGGGGCGTTTCGTAGAGCATGGCGATTTTCAGGTGGTAGACGCCGCGCGGCAGAGCATCGAGAGAAAAGAGGATTGTAAAAGGATGCTCGCGACCGCCGGCCATGCCGTTGGCGGGGCCCGGCTGAAAACGCGGCCAGTCTGCGTCATGGTTGACGCCGACGCGAAATACGGGGTCCTGTTTTGCGTCGGAATAAGCGATTCCAGCCGTGCGAAATTCGCCTGAGCCATTATCGAACGTCCCGATTTGCCAGATTTTGCGCGCGGGCGGTGTGGAATCAGAGCGTCGCGGAGGGGTGGCGAAAGTTGCGGTGGCAAACGCGCTCGCGAGGGACGCGATGATGGAGAGAAGCGCGAGTTTAGCGAATCGGGACAAAAAAACTCCTCGCATCGTTCACCACTTGGGCTGATGCGTAATTATTCCGGGACGGCGGGGATCTTCAATCCAGGAACCCATCTGCTGTTTCTTGGAAAGTTCGTGATAGCGCGCGAGTTTGTCGCGATCGAGTTTCACGCCGAGGCCCGGACCCTTGGGCACGGCCATTTTGCCGTTTTGATATTGCAACTTTCCGCCTTCGAGAATGTCGTCGGTGAGATGGTGGTAGTGAGAGTCGGCGGCCATGACCATATTGGGGAGCGTGGCGCCGAGATGAATCATGGCGGCTTGCGAGATTCCGAATTCGGCGCCGCTGTGCATGCCGACGTCCACGCCCATCGCATCGCAAATCTGTCCAGCGAGACGGGCGCGGGTGATGCCGCCATACCAGTGGGGATCGAGCAGCACGACATCGAGAATGTTCATGGCGACGGTGGGAGCGAGATCTTCGAAGGCGAAGACGGACATATTGGAAGCGAGCGTGACCCAAGGAACTTTGGCGTTGACGCGAGCCATGGCGCGCATGCCCCAGACGGGATCTTCGAGATATTCGACATCGTGGTCGTGAAGTTCGCGCGCGACGCGAATGGAAGTGGTGACCGTCCAGGCGGCGTTGGGATCGAGGCGCAGGCGGTGATGCGGAAACGCCTTGCGCAATTCGATGAATGTGGCGATTTCTTCTTCGGGGGGCAGGACGCCATTTTTGTATTTGAGGGTTTCGAAACCGTATTCGTGCACGAGGTAGCGCGCAAATTCGACCATCTGCTCGGTGTTGGAAACTTCTCCGAGGCGCTTTTCATTGGGATAGCGATAAAAAAGATAGGCGGCGAAAGCGACGTCGTCGCGGATGCGACCGCCGAGCAAATCGCAAACCGGCTTGCCGAGGGCTTGCCCTTGCAGATCGAGGCAAGCGAATTCGAGAGCGGCAAATCCGTGCACGTGTCCGAAAAGCTTGAGCGAGGTGGGAGCGGCGAGTTTCCAGCGAATGCGTTCGAGTTGAAAAGGATCTTCGCCAATGAGCAAGGGACGGAGCTCGGCGAGCTGGCCTTCGCGGCTGAGGCCGCCATAACATTCGCCGAGGCCGACGAGCCCGTCGTCGGTGAGGACTTCGACGACGATGCGCGAGAAACCGGGATGCGCGCCGAAGGCATAGCGCAGGGGCGCTTCAATGGGGATGAAGGCAGGAGTCCATTTGACGTCAGTGATTTTCATTTGTTTCGCCTATCGTTATTCCGGAGCTGCCGAAATTAATGCAAGTTCGCGAGCCGCTGGCCTTTTACTCCAGCCGGCGCGCGACCAATATGCCACCGACCCAGGTTGGCAACAAACATCTGGTCGAAATGGGGGCCGCCGAACGCAATATTTGTGGGGCCGGAGAGCATGGTGCCTTGTGGATCGAAAGCCAAGAGTGAAACTTTGCCGCGCGGGCTGACTTTGTAGATTTTGTTGCTCGCGTAGGCGGTGACGTAGAGATTGCCGAGGGCATCGAAGGCGGCGCCGTCTGGAACGTGGGCGAGACCCGCGGCGTAGATGCGTTTCTTTCCGGATGTGCCGTCTGCGCGGATTTCCACTTCGACCACGTCGTCTTTCAGGCTTTCGACAACATAGAGGAAGCGTTCATCGGCGCTTAACGACAGGCCATTGGCAAAGGCGAAGGGGCCGGCGAAGTATTCGACTTTCTTATTGGGGCGAAGGCGATAAACGCAGCCGTCGGTGCGTCCCCAGTGGCCGGAATCGGAAAAGTAAAGATTGCGCTGGGAATCGAAGACCGAAAAATTGGGAGTGCAAAGTTTTTTGGAGCCGACGCGTTCCCAGGAATCCAGGACGCGGCCTTGGCGATTGAGGCGAATCAGGGCGTGGCGCTTGAAATTGCAGACGTAGAGTTCCTGCACGCTGGAAAAGGTGAGTCCCAAGCAAAAACCGCCGAGCCTGGCGATTTCCGTGGGGCGGCCGCGGCGATCGAGGCGATAGATCTGTCCGAGTTCGCCGCCGGCCCAGAGTCGTCCGTCCGCGTCAAGAGCCAGACCTTCGGGGTGGTCGAGGCCGTCCGCAAAGATTTTGAAGCGAGCGATAGGAATCTGGGGCGGCGTCATGGTGGTGTTTGTCGGACAAGGGAACATATAGCTTCGGCGGGGCCGGGTGTCAATGGAAAAGGTCGGCGGCGGTACGGCCGGGAAAGGGGTGGCGGGGGCGCGAGCGTAATTTTATGCGAATACGGCCTGAAAACGAGGGGTCCTGGGGTGATTGACGGGACCCTGAACTTTGCATGGACTTGTCACGGGGATAAACGATTCGCGGGGTGAATGGGTTGTATCACATATTCTTCTTGACAGGTTTGTCTTAATGTAGGACAAACTCAACATTCGGAGGTCTGGGTGGGAAGTTTGCCGCGAAGCAATCCGCTATTTATCGAGCCGGTGAAGCGCGAAACGGTGATGGACACGGTGGCGCGCCGGATCGAGAGCCTGATTCGCTCGGGCGAGCTGAAAGTGGGCAGCCTGCTGCCCACGGAGCCGAAGCTCGCGGCGATGCTGGGCGTGAGCCGCAGTTCGCTGCGCGAGGCGCTCAAGGGTTTGGTGTTTCTGGGGCTGATCAAGGCGCGGCCGGGGTACGGGACTTACATTCAGTCGTCGCTGGGACGCGTGGTGAGCCGGCATTTTCAGTGGATGCTGCTGCTGCACGAAATCAAGTACCTCGAGCTGTATGAACTGCGACAAATTCTGGAACCGGCGGTGGCGGCGCTGGCAGCGCGGCGCGCTTCCAAAGACGACATCGAGAAGATGGAAGAAGCGATTCGCGAAATGCGCAAGAGCTTCGACCGGCCGGACCAGTACATGGCCGCGGAAATGGCGTTTCACGAAGGATTCACGCAGGCAGCCAAGAACGCGGCCACGCAGACGATGCTGCAAATGATGTATGACGCGCTGGCCGAAGGGCGGCGGCGCGTGCTGCCGCTGATCAGCGACATCGAACAGAATTTCCGGCGGCACGAGCGGATTTTGAAATGCATTTTGAAGCGGGACGCGAAGGGCGCGCGCAAAGCCGTGCTGGACGATTTGCATTACGCCGAAGGATTGCTGCGCAAGGACCTGGAACTGCAGGAGCGCTTGCGAGCGAGCGTGACGAAGGCCGAACCGACGGGTTCGAAAACGAAATAGAGGCGCGGCGCGGGAGAGAGACAGCCAGCAGGAATTGAATTCGGAAATAACGGGGGTGGGTGATGGGCCGAGTGAGCGCAAGAATCACGCAGTGGATGATGGTGGCGGTGGCCGCGTTGTTGCTGAGCAGCGCCGCTTTCGCGCAGTACGACACTGGTTCGATCGCCGGGACAGTGCTGGATGAACAAGGGGCGGCGGTCGCCGGCGCATCGGTCACGCTGACGAACGTGGGGACGGGACGCACTTTCCAGGCCACCGCGAATGACGAGGGCAACTTCGTATTTTCGGCGCTGCCCGCGGGCGTCTATCGCGTGGAGGCTGAAAAAACGGGATTCTCGAAGGGCGTGGATGAGGGTGTGACGCTGCACGCCTCTGAAGTGATCCGCGCGGACGTGAAGCTGAAGGTGGGGAGTTTCACGCAACAAGTGACGGTGCAGGCGCAGACGACAGCGATCAACACGGAAACGAGCGATCTGGGATTGACGATCGAAAGCAAGCGCGTGAGCGATTTGCCCTTGAATGGCCGCGACTTCACGGATTTGATCGCGCTGGTGCCGGGGTCGGTGATTTCGGCGCCCCTATTTCAGACGAGCCTTGGAGGATTTGACACCAGCATCATTGGCACCAGCGTATTGCTGGACGGCGCGGACGCAACGCGCATAGATACGAATTCGATTACGACGGATCTGGGGCGGCAACAGTCGCGAGTGACGCGTGCGAGCGTGGACAGCATTGAGGAATTCACGGTGGTGCAAGGAACGTACTCGGCGGAATATGGGCGGTCGGTGGGGAACATCGTAAACGTCATCACGAAATCGGGGACGAATGATTTGCACGGCGACGTATTCGAGTTTTTCCGCAACGACGCGCTGGACTCGCGGAATTATTTCGCCGCGCCGGGAAGCCCGACTCCGCTGCATTTGAACCAGTTTGGAGGCAATGTCGGAGGGCCGATCAAGAAGGACAAGCTCTTCTTCTTTACCAACTACGAGGGCGTACGCCAGGAAGTGACCAACTCGGTGCAATATGACGTACTGAATGCCGCGAACCGCGCTCTCTTTGTCCCTGCGATGCAGCCGGTGGTGAACGCCATTCCTACAGGAAACGCAGGGCCCGATCCGACGAATCCAAGCGTGTTCGATCTTTATGATGCCAATCTGCGGGATACCCTGCGCGAAGATACCGGTTCGATCAAGGTTGACTGGACGCCGAGTTCGCGAAACTCCTTTTATGTGCGTTACAACATCAACGACTCGAACACGCAGACGACGTACGGGCCGGCGGCCGGGCAATTGGCACCGGATTATGCGCGCACGCAGTTCACGAAACTGAACTGGACGTTTAACGTATCTCCGACATTTCTGAACCAAGCGGGATTTGCGATCAATTCGGAGAGTGTCGACGATTTTGGCGGGGGAGGCGGCTTTCCGGGGATTCAGTGCTTCTTCTGCGATTTTGGAGTGGCGCCGGGTCCCGCGTTCTTTTCGCAATACAGCCCGCAAACGTCATTCCAGTTTCTGGATACGATGACAAAAACGGCGGGGCGGCACACGATTTCCGCCGGAGCCGATTTCCGGTGGAATCGTTCGGATCGCGAGCTGCAGGAGCAGACGTTCCTTTATTACGGGAGCGTCGGGGATTTCGAGAACAACAACGGATTTGCGCTGAGCACGCTGGGGTACCCGCTGACGAAGGTGCGCAACGCGAATTACGATCTTTTCGTGCAAGATGATTTTCGCGTGAAATCGTATCTGACGCTGAATCTGGGGCTGCGCTACGAATACAACACGGTGCTGCATGCGGTGGGCGATACGCTGCAGAATTTCGATATCGCGACGCAGGCGCTATTGCCGGCAGGGCAGGAGCTCTATGCTCCGGACCGCAATAATTTCGCGCCGCGCATTGGATTCAGCTGGGATCCGCTACATCACGGAATGACGGTGGTGCGCGGCGGCTTCGGAATTTTCTACAATCCGCAACTGACGGGAGCGATTCTTTCGCTGGCCGGGAACAACGTGCAAAATCTCAGCGTGAACGTATTCACTTTGGCTCCGCCGTACGGCTTCGGGAACATCGTGTGCAATCCGGCATTTCCGCTGGCGTATCCAGTACCGGTGGGAGTGCCGAGCTGCACCCCGGTGCAGCCGTATAACGTGAACGAAATCGATCCGCACATGCGCGACACGTATGCCGAGCACTGGAATATCGGCATGCAGCAGCAATTGATGCGCAACACGGTTCTGGACGTGAATTATGTGGGGAACCACGGATTAAAGCTGCCGGCGGGCGCGGGCTACGCCGGGCTTACGTCCAATCTGGCGGACCCGGTGTTTGGAGTTCGCCCGAATCCGGCGTATGCCGACGAGCGGCTGCTGGGGGATTTCCTGCACTCGCGATACGACGGATTGCAAGTGGCGTTCCGGCATCACAGCGGGAACCTGGCTTTGGACGCGAACTACACGTGGTCGCATGAATTCGACGACGCGCCGAATATTTTCAGCGGATTCCAGGATAACTCGAACCCGGAAGGCGATTATTCCAGCGGGGATATTGACGTGCGGCACGTATTTACGGCGGACGCGCTTTACACGATACCCACATGGCACGTTTTGGGGAATCGATTCGGCAGCGGGTGGGAAGTGGGAACGTTCATCAATGCGCGAAGCGGATTACCGGTGAACATAATTGACCCGAATAATCCGAACGAGACGACATATACGCGGCCGAATCTGGTTCCGGGACAATCGATATATGCTTCCCCGTACAGCGTGCCGGGAAATCAACTGAATGCCGGGGCGTTCACGGCAGCGCCGGCCGGCACTTTCGGAGATTTGCCGCGCAACGCGGCGCGCGGTCCCGGCTTCACGCAGTTTGATTTTTCGGTGATCAAGACGACGCCGATCACGGAACGCTTCAAGATTCAGTTTCGCGCGGAGTTGTTCAACATCTTCAATCATCCGAACTTCGTGAACCCCGACGGAGATTTGTTGGATACTTCGTTCGGCCGCAGCAGTTCGACGATAGGGAGCCTGGTGGGGATCGGCACTGCGCGGCAAGTGCAGTTTGCGCTGAAGCTCTTCTTTTAATTCAGCCGCTCTTTGATTTGTGCCGCGCGCGCCCGGAACTTTCGCTTGCGGGAGTTCCGGGCCGGCAGGTTCGGGGTAACCTAAGGGAATGAGCGCAAAACCCGCACGGTTGTGGCACGGCTTTCCTGGCAGCAGAGTTGGCCGCCTTTCTCTCCGCATCTTTCGCGCTTCCGCGCTCCTTTTGATTTTGCTAGGTGCTTGCGCTGGTGCGTTTGCGCAGGGCACTGCAAAGATCAAGACGATCTACATCATGCCTTCGAGCCATTGGGACCTGGGCTTTTTGGCGCCGCCGGAGGAGATCCTTCCGCGGCTGAAGCCGCATATTGATGAAGTGATCGCCAATGCCAAGGCCGATCCCGAGTTTCGCTGGACGATCGAGAGCGCGTGGCAAGTGCGCGAATGGCTGAACCGGACGCAAGATCCGGCGCAGATTCAGGAATTCGCGGACCTGGTGAACAAGGGGCAGATCCAGCTTTCGGCATCGTGGGGAAGCATGCACACGGAATTCATGGGCGCGGAGGAATTAAATCGTCTGGCATACCAAATGACGGGGATCGAGAAGCGCCTGGGCGTGCATACCGACTTCGCGATGATGGACGACGTGCCGGGATTCACGTTGCGCATGCCGCAGGTGCTGGCGCGCAGCGGCATCCACTATTTCGTGAATGGCGCGAATTTATTTCTTTACGGCGGGACTTCGCTGACGCCGGGGAAAATGCCGTTTTATTGGGAGGCGCCGGACGGGAGCAAAGTGCTTACGTGGCAAACACAGAGCAGCCTGGGCGGATACACCGAGGCCGAGGCGGATTATTATCTGGACCCCGACGCGCTGGAGCCTTACACCAAAGAGCATTTTTATCCGAAGGAATGGGAGGGGCTGCCAAAATTGGAGATCATGCAGCGCGGCGTGGATAAGCTGCTGGCAAAATATGCCAAGGCCGATTATCCGTACGATTCGCTGCTGCTGATGTACATGCACGATTTTATTTCGTCGGACTGGGAAGAGAAGCATCTGCTGCCGGCGATTCGCGAGTGGAATGCGGCGGGAAGAGAGCCGCGGATCCAGGTTTGCACGCCGACGGAATTTTTTCACCATATGGAAGCGGAATACGGGACGGGCAAATTTCCTGTGTACGCCGGGGATTACAGCGGTTTGTGGTCCGAGGTGAAAATCAATTCGCCGGGAATCAGCGCGCGCGACCGCTGGCTGCACGATCACTGGCCTATCGCGGAGACGGTCTGGAGTCTGCTGACCTTTCGCAACTTCACCAGCGTGCCCGCGGGAAATCTGGAGCAGACTCTTTTTCAGATATTCAAATATGACGAACATTCGGGCGCGGCGCAGGTGGGCTGGCCGAAATTGATGACGCGCGCGCAGGTGAACGAGCAGAATTCCGAGTATGTGAACTACGTGGAGTCCGGGAAAAAGGATACGGAATATCTATTGGACTCGGGATTGCAGACTTTGCTGGGGCAGAAAGCAGATGTCACGCCAACGGTTGCCGTCTACAATCCGCTCAGCTGGGAACGTTCGGATATTGCCGTGCTGAAGACCGCGGAGCCGATTGTGCTGCGAGATGCGGCCAACGGGAAGGCGCTGGTGCAGCAACGAATTTCGCCGGAAGAGATTGCGTTTCTCGCCGAGAAAATTCCTTCGGTCGGGTACAAGAGTTATCAGATCGAGAGCGTTGCTGCGAGCCGCAAGGCGGTGGCGCCGGCGGGGACGCCTGGCACGGAGCTGGAAAATTCGTTCTACCGGCTGCGAGTTCGCGCGTCGGACGGCGCGATTGTGAGCGTGCTGGATAAATCGCTGGGGTTGGAGCTGGTTAATTCCGCGTCGAACGAGGCGATCAATTCGTTTTTGCGCTGGATTCCGGCGGCAAATCTGCCGGTGGGCGAGACGAAAGTGAAGATCAGCCGAACGACGGGGCCTCTTTTTGACGAATTGCTGATCGAGCGGCCGAATGCGATTTGCCCGGAGACGCGCATCCGCGTTTTCCACTTCATGAAAAGGATTGAAATCTCGAATCTGCTGGATCGCGACAAGATGCCATTCGTTGCCAGCAATCAGGTGGGCGAATATTACTCGTTCGATTTTCCATTCCGGTTTGATGGACCGGCGGCGATCTGGCTGGAAGACGGCATCGGTTTCCACAATATTCCCGAGGATTATTTGCCCGGCGCGCGAACGGACGCCGGAGTGCCGCAGCACGCGATCGTGCTCACGGGAAAGTCTTCGGGGAAGCCGATTGCCGTGACGCTTTCGCAGCGTGAAGCGTACTTTGATTATCTGCCGGGGCTACCGGGAACAAAGGGGCCGAGCAAGTTTTTGAACATCGTGCGCGCGACGGTGCTGCGGAAACAGGATCAAGGCGAAACTCGCGACCTGGGAATGGTGAACTTTGAGACGGTGGAACCGGGCCTGCCCGCGACGGAGTGGTTCAGCTTTGCGATTACCTCGCAGGCCGGTGACCTGGATGCGACGGCTGCGAGCCGGGAAGGATGGTCGTTCGACGTGCCGCTGATCGCCATGGAGTTGAACGCGAATTTGGCGCCGGCCACGCCGACCGCTTCTTTTTTCTCTTTGAGCGCGCCGAACGTGATCCTGCTGGCTTTCAAGCCGAGCGAAGATCACGACCAGGAACATTACACGATCCGGCTGCAGGAAATCGCGGGACAGAAAACGGAAGTGGAATTGAGCACGCCGCTGAAAATTACCGCGGCGGAAGAAACGTCGCTGACCGAAGATCGCGATGTTGCAGCGCTTACCGTGAATCCTCTGCGAGTGGTGCTGGGGCCGCACGAAGTGTTTACGATGCGCGTCACAATCCCGCATCCGCACAAGAAACGATCGGAACGATGGTGGGAATGGTCCGAGAATAACTGAGCGTTTGCGGCAGTTTTAGCGGCAACGACCTGACCGTATCGGAATGAGCGCTATTCGAGACGGGACGGGAACTCCACGCACTTGCACGAACCAGATCCTGAATCCGAACTGGACGATGTCCCCTAGGTAGCCCCGGCGCGCCTGATGGTGCCACCTTGCTTGTTATGAGCGAGATCCAAGAATCCGCGTACGCCTCAATCGCGCTCCAAGCGCCACCACTCCACAAGCCAAGTGCCACCAGAACTGCCACCATCTTCGTCGGGCGATTCCTCGACCTCACTGCCTTGATCCGGTATACAGATCCGGTTCGAACTCACAACTCTCTTCCTGCCGGTGCGGGCTCGAACCGCAGACCTCCACCGAGTCAATTGTGTGGTCAGAAAGCTAAATCCCTTTGCCTGTCTTGCCTTTCCGTTTCTGGCCAGCTCAAAATTGCCCTTAAATGGCCGAGTTTTGGTGACGAGTTTCGCGTAGGAGTGCTTCGCGGCCAACTTGCGGGTACGCCGTCATCCGCTCACGGCGGAGGCGAGCATTGAACAAAACTCTAACTTCCCAGAAGCGGACTTCTGGGGAGTCAGCGAGATTCCACGTGTCCGATTACGGCTGCGTTAATCAGGCACTTGCATTCCAACGTACACGGAGTCACTCACCAGCATAGTCGCAGACACAGTGACGAAACCGAGTTCATTTAGCGCACAGTATTCGGCATCTGCCTCGATGGCAGCGATTATGAGCGCTGTTGCGTGTCCGGTGACGGTCTGGCCCACAACAGAGAAGAGACTGCGTTCCTGCTTGCAACGCTGCAGCCCGTTTTGCTCTACCAAGGTGTTTCTCCTGACCATTCCTGCGGGGTGCGCCGAGGGATCTAGGGCGCAGTGTGAACGTCCGATCTTTCGCTGGATATTGTCAGAAGTAACAGTCCGGGTTAGCGGAAATGTCCGGCAGCGTTAATCAGGACTTGACCGGTGTTGACTGCGACGCGCGGGGCGAGTACGTTGGGTTAGTGAGAGAAGTTTTTAAGTCGCTCGTGATGGTGGCGCTTCTTGTTGCCTTGGCCGCGTACGCGCTGGACTGTGGCGTGCCGACGACGCCGGAACAGGCTATGCAGTGCTGCAGTTCGATGCCGTGCGCTCCGCCAGGACACAACGGCCAGGACTGCTGCAAATCACTGCCATCCATGCACGCTCCTTTTGTGCAGCCATCGTCAGTACACAGCGCAACGCACCCCCTCGCAGTGGTAGCGACGCTGGCAGCGTCTGACGCGGCGCCACCGGCGCTCGCCCAGAGCGAGACGTTCTCAACGTCGCCGTTCATTAGTCCGCCTACGTTCTCACCTCTCCGAATCTGATCTGTCCTTCGAGGCACTGACAGCCGCGCACTGGTGTGCGCGGAAAGTGCATTTCCTGGAGGACCTTTGAGCTCACGAAAGATATTTTGGCGTTTCTCTGTATTGCTGTCGATCTTGGCGACATTCGGCGCTCATCGCTCGTCCGCGCAGGGAGTCGCGCCCGAAACCGCACCAACGCTTTTCCCTGGCGGTGCGTTGATTTCATACAACTCTGTTTTCACCACGCGCGGATTGGAGTCGGAATCAGCGTCGGGAATATCGCCAACTGCGCGGTCAACGTTTTCTCACGAAGGCGATTTCAATTTCACGTGGGGATTCCACAGCAACTTCGATGTGACTGTGCTGGTTCCGGTCGTCACAAATCATTTCGCGAGCATAGGAGGACCGACCGTTGGAGGAACGGGGCTCGGCGACACAATGTTGCTGATGAAATACCGCTTCTACCGGAAGGATTCGGCGAGAGGAACGACGCAAGCATCGGTGACGTTCGGGCCAAAGATCCCGACGGGAGCGACGCATCTTACGGACGGAAGTGGCGGGCGGCTTCCGACCACTTTGCAGCCGGGCTCTGGCTCCGCGGATTTGTTTCTGCAAGCAAACTGGACGTACACCGGGCTATTTAATTTACGACGGCTGGTTGCCGATGAGGATTTCCATTCGCTGATAACAACCGATGGAGCGCAGCGAACGCGGCTGGGCAGCGGCGTGGAATCGCGGTTCTGGTTGTCGTACCGGCCGTACGAGTCGGCGAACCTTTACCGCGAATGGTTCATCGGCCCGGCAGTGACCTGGCTGCATTCGCAGGACGACCGAATTACGGGAGTGAATCAGAACGGAAGTGGCGGCGATGTGTTGCTCGCGGGAATCACCACCTACGCGGGCGTGCGGCCCGGAATGCATCTGTGGTTTGGGATGGACTGGGACGTGACGCACTCGAACGGGGCGCAGTTTTTTCCGGTGCGGCGGCACATCAGTTTTGGAATCACACAGCAATTTCGCATGCGCCTTTAGTGAGTGATCGGGATGAAAGGAGAAACTATGAAAAAGGTAGGGATACTGTTGCTGGCGGGTTTCATGCTGGTGCCAGCCGCGCAAGCACAGATCAAACACATCGAGATGCGCGTCGAAGGAATGACCTGAAACTTTTGAGCATACGGGGTGAAACAACACCTCGGACGCCAGTCTGGCGTTCAAAATGTGGAGGTCAGTCTGATTGATGGAAAAGTTCAGGTGACGCCGAAGGACGACGGTCAGATAGACCCTGCGCAACTCATGAAGGCGACGTACGACAGCGGAGTGAGCGTCGCCGAAATGGATGTTGTGGCGCAGGGGAAGATCGTCAAGGACGCTGCGGGGAATTTCGCTTTGCAGATCGAGCCGAATCGATCGTTCACGTTCGAGCCGAATGACTTGTCGAAGAGCCTTGAGGCGCTGGCGGGTTCACAGACGATGGTCACTGTACGCGGCCAACTGTACAAGAAGCCGCCCGGAAAAAAGAGAGCCGATCCGCTGGCTCCGTTGAAGCTGCTGATTTTGGAGATACAAAAGAGGGAATAAATGAAAAGAACACTTATGCTTATGACCCTAGTGGTGGCGGGAGCCGCCGGTTGGAAATCAAGTCCAGCGCGGCTCCCGCCCGCGCAGCAGGCTGAAATCGCTGTGGGAGAAATCGGTTCACACTTCCCGGATTTTTCGTTGAAGGATCTGCGCGGTAAAGAATTGTCCTCGACCGACTTCAAAGGCAAGGTTGTGTTAGTTGATTTCTGGGCGACGTGGTGCCAGCCGTGCAAGAAAGAAATGCCCGGCTATCAAAAGTTGCTCAATGCCTACGGGAAACGGGGACTCGTTGTGGTGGGATTCAAATTCGACACAATGTCCGATACCGAAGACCCCTTGCGATTCGCTCGCAGCACTGGTGTCCGCTACCCACTAGCCGTGGCATCGGCTTCGCTGAGAAAGGCGTTTGGCGGAATCGAAGGCTTGCCGACGACGCTGCTTTATGACCGTCAAGGCATCCTGCGCCAGAAAATCGTGGGCTTCGAATACACAAGCGTCGTCGAATCAGACTTGAAGCCATTTCTTTGAGGCCGGGCGCTAGGCAAGAAGTTTCCCAGTCCCCAAAAGTCGCGTAATCGGAAACTCGAAAAACGACTTGTCCGGTTTCGGCTGCGTTTACCAGGCACTGAGGTTCGCTCCCGCAGAATTACGACAGCGATCTCGGTTTATCCGCCAATGATCCACAGGCTTGCATCGCCTTAAACCACGGCGAAACCCTGTTAGTTTTGACAATATCATCCCGCGGCCGTTGGCAATAGCATCCCGTGCGGGTTCGCGAAGGTATAGCTGGCTCGCGGAGTTGTGTGCACATCTCGCAAGGACCGCGCGATCCACTTTGACTCGGGAACGACCGAGGGAAAAACATGCGACCTGAAGAGAGATATGTGACATTTTGTAGCCGCGGGACGACGACGCTGCCTTGGAGAAACCTGCGCCGCATCTGGCTCGCTCTCGCAGCGTGGAGCTGTCTTGCACTAACCGGGATTATCTCGCATCCGGCGAATGCACAAGAAGTACTGCCGTTCCCGCCCACGCCGTCCGCCTCCGCCCCCGGGCTCACAATGCAGGACTCCATCTATAAGAAACGCGTGGACCCAAAGCACCTCCCTGCTAATGCGCCGAACATCCTTATCATTCTGATGGACGATGTCGGTCCCGCCCAAGCCTCCACCTATGGCGGCGAGATCAACACGCCGACACTTACGCGCATCGCGCAACTGGGCATCTCCTACAATCGCTTTCACTCCACAGCTATGTGCTCGCCCACCCGTGGAGCGTTGCTGACAGGGCGCAATCACACGCGCATCTCCAACGGCCAGATTGCCGAACTGGCAAACGACTTTGACGGTTTCAGCGGTACGATCCCGAAGTCTGCGGCCACCGTCGCTGAAGTGCTCAAAGATTACGGCTACAACACAGGAGCCTGGGGTAAGTGGCATAACACTCCCGCCGAGCTGACGACGTCGAAAGGACCATTCGACTATTGGCCCACCGGCTATGGCTTTGAATATTTCTATGGATTCCTCGCCGGCGAGGCCTCGCAGTATGAGCCGCGCCTGGTACGCAACACCACGGTCTTGGACCCGCACGAATATGAACACCCCGGCTATCACCTTTCCGAGGACATCGCCACCGATGCCATCAAGTGGCTGCGCGAGAACCAGGCGTTCACCCCTGACCGGCCATTCTTTATGTATTGGGCTCCTGGCGCGGCGCATGGTCCGCATCAGGTTCCCAAGGAATGGTCGGACAAATACAAGGGCAAGTTCGACGACGGCTGGGATAAGTATCGCGTGCGTGTTTTTGAACGCCAGAAGCAAATGGGCTGGATTCCGAAAGATACGCAACTGACGCCTCGTCCGACGACGCTCGCCTCGTGGGATTCCATCCCGGAAAATGAAAAACCTTTCCAGCGCCGTTTGATGGAAGTTTATGCCGGCTTTGCGGAACACGCCGATTACAATGCCGGCCGTGTGATTGACGAAATCGAGCAGGAAGGGAAACTGAACAATACGCTCATCTTCTACATCTGGGGCGACAACGGTGCTTCGGCTGAAGGGCAGAACGGCACCATCTCTGAACTGCTTGCGCAGAATGGAATTCCTAGCACGATCCAGCAGCACATCAAGGCGCTGAACGAACTTGGCGGCTTGGATGTGCTGGGCACAGCGAAGACAGAGAATATGTATCACGCCGGCTGGGCTTGGGCGGGCGGCTCGCCTTACAAATCCACCAAGCTGATCGCAGCGCATTTCGGCGGCACGCGCCAGCCGATGGCCGTTTCGTGGCCGGCGAAGATCAAGCACGACGACACGCCGCGCCCGCAGTTCCACCACGTGATTGACATCGTGCCGACGATCTATGAGGCGGTGGGCATCACGCCCCCGCGCGTGGTCAACGGCGTGGATCAGATGTCCATTGACGGCGTGAGCATGGTCTACACGTTTGCTGACGCGACCGCGAAGGGCCGTAAAACGACGCAGTTCTTCGACATCATGGGAAGCCGCGGCGTTTATCATGACGGCTGGTTTGCGGATACCTTCGGCCCTCGTAGTCCTTGGGTGCCTGGAATTCCCAAGGGCATTGCGAACTGGAATCCGGAGAATGACGTGTGGGAGCTTTACAACCTCGACGAAGACTGGAGCCAAGCCAACGACCTGGCGGCGAAGATGCCGGAAAGGGTCGCCTACATGAAAAACCTGTTCTTGGTGGAATCCGCGAAGAACCAGAACCTGCCCATCGGCGGCGGCTTGTGGACGCCAGTGTTCCACCCGGAGGATGCTCCGTCTACGCCCTACACCGAATGGACCTTCACCGGGCCCATCACTGGCATGCCTGAATTCACCGCACCGAAGCTCGGAAAATCCGACAATACGGTCAGTATGGAAGTCGAAGTGCCCGCGAATGCCAACGGCGTTCTATACGCACTCGGCGGATTTTCCGGTGGTCTTTCGTTGTACGTGAAGGACGGCGAACTCCGCTACGAATACAACCTCTTTGAAATTGATCGCACGCATATTGTGGCAAAAGACAAACTGCCGACCGGTAATGTGAAGATTGAAGTCGAATCGAAGCTAGTCGCGCCCAAACCCGGCGCTCCGATGGACGTGACGCTCAAGGTCAATGGCCAGGTGGTCGCGCAAGGTCGCGTGCCGATTACGGCCGCGCTCGCCTTTACCGCCAACGACTGCCTGGACATCGGCAGCGACCTCGGCTCGCCGGTGTCGGAAGACTATTTCGACCAGGCGCCGTTCGCGTTCAACGGGAAAATCATTACGACCAAGATCGCGTATCCGAAAAAATAGACTCTGTCTGCCGCCGACGCAAGTCTCGGCCAGTTTTCAATCTGCGACAACGCGCGAGGCCGCCTGACCAACTCCTGATTAGCAAAACCGGACACCGATATGCCAAACGGGGGAATAATATGCGAATCAAACTACTGACTGCCCTCGTGTTTTTGCTCGTTTTCAGCGCTGTACCTGTGAACGCACAGCAAAAAGGCCAGTACATCCCAGGACAGCAGGGCTTGAACGCGGGCCTGCTACCCGATCCTGGATTTACGTACGCCAATCTAACGATCAACTACTCTGCGGATACGCTAAAGAATGGGAACGGGAACACAGTTCCTTTGACCGGATCGTATGACATCTGGGCGGTTGCGAATGTGTTTTACTACGTACCGAAGTTCAAGTTTCTGGGCGCCAAGCTTGCCTTTATGGTTGCACCAACACTTGCGAACGGTTCCCTGACGTTAGGTTCCTTGAGATTTCCGAACATTGCACTTAACGCGGGCGGCGAAGGCTTAGCCGACCTTTGGGTGCAGCCCCTGACGCTAGGCTGGAGTCTGAAGCGTGTCGATGTCTACGCCGGATATGCGTTCATGGCACCCACAGGTCGCTATTCGGCCGGGGCATCCGACAACGTAGGGTCGGGGTATTGGGGAAATCACTTCATCACCGGCAGCACCTTTTACATAACCAAGAATAAAGGCACGACAGCGAATCTCTTCACCGATTGGGAATTTCACGGAAGTAGAGCGACTGGCGCGGGGACGAATATCACGCCAGGTCAAGCGTTCACGACGGAATGGGGAATTGGCCAGGTTCTACCGCTGAAGAAGGATTTCACCAGGCTATTGCAGCTCGGGGTAATCGGCTACGATCAATGGCAAGTGAGCAACAATCAGGGCTTGACTGCGCCCAACGTACCGGCAAACGTATTGCCGTATTACTCGGTACATGCCATTGGTTTTCAGACCAACTTCATCCTTCCGGTGAAAGCGCTGAATTTCTTTTTCAAGTTCGAAGATGAGTATCGTGCGTTTGCGCGTCCGGAAGGCCGGACAATTGCATTTGGTGGCTCTTATACCTTCCGCATTCCCAACCCCCACGCTCCTCCAACCGGACCAGAGGCGCCTGCGACGCCGTAGAACTCGGCCGTGCTTCAGCGATGAAGGGATATGGCCGCCGCTGAAATTCCGCCGCTCGCGGATTAGGCCGATGCGGATAAGTGTTGATAAAATCCGCTTCCCACCAGCAATCGCCTGGGGCACTCACGGACTAACTCCTGATAAGTTCTATAAAAGGAGTCAAGAAAAAAACACTTCTCCTGCGGCCGGATTTTTTCTTGCTGTCCAGCCCACCCCGTTGAGCAGGATTGTTTTGGCTTTCCGTTCCGCGATCTCGGGACGCTGCCTTATTCAGCCAGCGTTTTTGGTTTTCCTCGCCAGCGGTTTTCATCACTTGGGCGCAACGAAGCCACTCGGTTCGGAGACCACAAGCAGCACGGTTGTCAGGTGCCAACCATGGTTCTATCGGGGACTCATGGCCCATAGCTTTTTCGGGTTGTCCGAGGGGGACTAGGGTCGCGTGAGAGACGCAGCGTGCCCGAGGCACGCCGAGCCTAACTTATCAGCTGAGACTCGCCCTCGAACCCGAATGTCTCCAGAACCCAACCGACCACCGCCGGAAGAAATTCCAGGATGGAACGGATGCGCTGAAGACACTCAAGCTGTTTGTGGTTTCAGATGTTGGGCGTCGAAGCGCACTCCTTTCTTCCAGATGAGCAACGTGATGGCGGCCATCTTGCGCGCCAAAGTCAGACGCGCCATTTCCGGCCGGATTCCCTTGGCCACCAACGCATCGTAAAACTCTTGGAACGGGCCAGCCTTGGCAGCGGCCACGGTGGCGGCACTTTTGAATACGTTCTTCAGTTCGTGATTGTGATTGCGATTCAGCCCACGAATCGAAGCCGGCTTCTTCGCGCGCTGCAGCTGTCCCTGGACGAACCTCTGCTCGGCACTGCTGTGCGTCTCGATCCCAAATCCGCTGTAGGTCCAGAGCTGCCGCTTGGTGCGGAAACGATGCGGCGTTTGCATCAACGCGATCAGCAGCGCCGCGCGGATCGGACCGATGAACGGAATCTCGCGTAATAATTTCCAGGCATCGTGCTTCTGCGCTTCGGCGAGCAGTTCGCGCCGCACTTCCTGGCGCAGCGCCCGCAACGAATCGAACTGCTGGTAGTAGAACTCCGCCCGACGACGCACGCCGGCTTCTTGGATCTTGCCCAGCCACTCGACTCGATAGCGTTCTGCGTAAACCTGTTTTCCCCTGCAGGGAATCCCCCAACTGCGATAGATCGCCTTCACCCGCGTCATCACCCGGATGAGGTCCGCGCTGATCGTCAGATAACTCCGCGCCAGCTCGCGCAGCGTGCGCACGCCGTTCTCTCCGTGATACACCGCGCGGACCATGCTCGAGCGTAGCAACTCGGCGAGCTTGCGCGCATCGATGCGGTCGCTCTTGCTGCCTTCTTTGAGCAAAGCATTGCGGCGGGGATTACACACCACCAGTTCAGTGACGTGCGGCTTGATCAGGTCATACAACCAAGCAGCCCACGTACCTTCTTCGAAAGTCACGTGCAAACTTCCGCGCAGGCCTTTGAGAAAATCCACAATGGTGCTGGCCTTGGTTTCGATCGTGCACTCCATCACCAGCTTGCCCGAAGAGTTTAGAACCGCGACGGAGATCGCTTCCTTGTGCACATCCATCCCGATATACTTCACGTTATCCATAGAGGGCGCTCCTTTCTGAGGTAGGTTCGAGCCGACACTCAAAACCTACTCCAATCGGGGCGCCCTTTTATATTGCGTCGGGTGATCTCAAGGGGTCGACGCAACACTAAGCTCGAACCCACTTTACATTGAAAACAAAACCTAAAATCGCTCGCTAGGGCCAGACCAGCTGGAACGCTGCCCTGGCTAGGTTTTGGCCGCGCTCAGCCAAACAGACGGTTCTCCCGCGGAAGCACAGTCGAATCAATGCACTGGATGGTGTTGCATCGACCGGTTGAGCTGGCGCACGTTATCGGACATCTCTAACAACGTCGGCTCTGTCAAACTATTTATGAGCGCACTCCTCCGTTCGCTTCTGTGACTGTGTTCGTTCGTCGTGTTCTTTCGCCCAAGTGTCGACGACCACGGCTCGCTTCTAATCTTTCGGTCGGTTTCAGTCCGACCCACACATCTCTTCGATCTAGCTTCAGACCATGATTACTCGTTCAAACTCCCTCTTGCGAAGGAGCAGGATGCCCATTCAAGTGCACGGCGTTTCTACTTCGCGCCATGTCCGGTATCGAGCTGTCCCGCGTTCGAACCGAACTTCATCAGCTGTACATACTCCCAGCCGTTTCGCCACATCCAGTACAACCGCACTCCGAGTCTTCGAGCCATGGCCACCTTGGCAATACTTCTCTGTCGACGCATCGCCAGGTGCACGTATCGTCGTCGCCAGTCCGAATCACATCGTGCCGCTGCTTGTGCTGCTTCCACCAACAAGAAACGCAAAATAGAACTACCTTGCTTGGTGATGTGTCCCAGTCGTTGATGGCCGGCACTGGAGTCCTCCGAAGGAATCAGTCCGACATAGCTGCCGATCTGCTTGCCGCACTTAAATCGTTTCGGAGTTCCGATGATCAGCACGAAGGCCAGTGCGGTGAGGGGTCCTACACCGGGATGCGTCATCAGCCGCAGCGCTTCGGGCCACTTCCTGGCTTCCCGCGCGACGGCTCGGCTTAACTCGTCGATCGATGGGTTCATCCGGTCCAGCAGTTCGAGCAGATCCTTCCGCCGCCGCGATGCCCAGGGCGCTAACGAAAGCTTTTCCAGCTGCGTGCGCCCTGCCTCGCTCCACAGCTTTTTCTTCCGTCGCTGGCCTTCGTTCATGGCCAGAGCCTGCAGCTGGTTCATGATCCGTGTGCGCATTTGCACCAAGCGATGCCGGTGCCAGAGCAGTTGCCGCAAATCACGATTCTCTGGGCCAGCTACCCAGATACGGGGAAAGTTATCTTCTACGAGCAGCTTCAACAGAAGCGCGGCATCATTCCGATCGGTCTTCTGCTTGCGGACTCGCCTGCTCTTGATCTCCGCTGCATCGCCGATCCACAACTCGATCCCCAGTTCTGCCAGTAACCGCTCGAACCAGCGTGAGTAGCCCGTGGCTTCCATTCCCACGCGAACGCTCACTCCTCGCGCTGCCAGTTCCCGGTAGAACTTCTCTGCCTCTTTATCGCTGTGGTTCAATCGCCTTTCGCCGCACTCTCCCGTTTCTGTATCGACAAACGCGATGTACTGGTCACTCGGGTGATAATCCACGCCTATAATGATCATGTTCGGCTCCTTTCTCCCGAGCCTTTGGTCTTCGACAAACCACAGTCTACTCGGGTCTAAGGAGCCGACGTTGTTATGCAATCAAGTGGCTTTGCCATGATTTCGCTTTTCCGGTAAGCGCGTTAATCAGGAGTTAAGCTTAGTTGCTCCGGCAAGATTGGAAATCCTGGGCCGGTAGGGGCCTTGAAGACAGCCGTTGGGCCTTCACAATTTAGGCATTTCTATTCGCTCTCGGATGGCTCCCAAAGCTCGATCGGATTGCCATCTGGATCTTTAAGCCACGCAAAGGTCCCCATGCCGGGATATTCCTCGGTCTTTTCGATTACCACGCCTTTACTCTTAAGATGGCTGAGGGCTTCTTCCATGTTCTGCACCGTGTAATTAATCTTACCTGTTCGCGGCTTATCCTTGATGTCTTGATCAGTGGGCATAATCGCCCACGCTATCGTTCGCTTGATCTCCGGGTTTGCAAGGTCCCTATATTCGAACGACGTATAGATTGAACTGCACTCAGCATCTTCGCCTTGAGGAACTATTCCGAGGCAATCGCGATACCAAGCTGCCAGTCTCTTTGTATCGTTAGAAAACAGAAAAGCGCCGCCAATTCCGTCGATCATAGGTTCCTCCCTCACGCGTTGACTCGGTTATTGTCCCTTGTTTCGATCTACTTGCGAAATTAAAGCAGTCCCCTGGAAGCGCGGCCATCACATGTCTTATGTTAGCTCGGTATCTCTGCCGGTTTGCGAACCGGCAGGCACAGTTCCAATTCAAAATGCGACCAATCCGTCGCGCTTTCTTTGTTCAAGAAAACCTCAAGTGCCGGTGCATGCTCGGGCTCGTAGGCACTGTTTATAAGCCAATCTCGGTAGAGGTAGTCCCAAGCCGTAGCTACCTTATGGATGTCGCCGGAAACTTTTATGACGGCGTATCGCATGGCTGGCATTTTCAATTTCGACATTCCTTCCCTGCACTTGAAGGGAAAAGACGACGCAAGACAGACCTCATATCGATAAAGATGCTTGGGGGTCACGTGTGGATCGTCTACCGTCATTCCGAAAAGAATTCCTTGCGAAAAAATATCCTGGGATTTGGCCCATTCGGTCACTGTCTTCACGGCGGCAAGTACTCTGTCCAGCTCGAAGGCATTCGTAACCCGAATATAGGCGACTTGCCTTTCGGGAATGTCGATCAATCTCACTGGAAATGCGGCTCTCTTTGCTTCCGCGCTCATGGGGAGACCATATTCGTCTTCCGGGAAGAGTTCTTTGCAAATCTTGCTCTTTTTGATCTTGCCGCATTTTCGAAACTGACTGGGCGACGTGTCGTAACCGGATCGGAAGGCTCGCGAAAACGTGGCCGATGACGAAAAACCGCAATCTAAGGCTATATCGGTCACGCTTTGGTCGGAATAACGAAGAAGACGAGCGGCCTTTTCAAGACGAAGCCGGTTCGTAAAATTGTTTAGGGTTTCGCCCGAAACCGCACCAAAGATCCGATGGAAGTGAAATTCCGACAAGCAGGCAACTCTAGCCAGCTCCTTTAGTTTCACCTGGCGATCCAGATTCCCGCGAAGATAGTCGATGACCCGATTAATTCTTTGGGCGTATTCGCTATTGGCGTGGCTCTTTGCGCTTGGCACGGATTCTACTGACATTGTGTCGTAGATATATCCCAATTGGCCCTATGCGGTCGACATCCAAAAGTCTGATTGCCATGCGTCGTCGAGCATCTTGGTCTGCTCTACGCCCTGGCGGATACCAATCGAGACACGACGTCTTCTGCATCGAACACCCCCGGTATCGATTAACTTTCGATGCGACTCACTAGCTCCCGATAAGTCGGGTGCATTCAATGGGTCAACGCAACACTAAGCTCGAATCCTCCTTGCATTGAAAACAAAAGCTAAAATCGCTCGCTCGAGTCAGACCAACCGGAACGCTGTCCTGGCTGGGTTTTGACCGAGCGCACCCAAACAGATGGTTTTCCTGGGGAAGCATGGTCGAATCAACGCACTGGATGGTGTTGCATCGACCGATTGAACCCCCACGCGTAACCGGACATGTTCCGGACCAGTACTTCACATGTCAGATAAATGCGTTAACCAGGGCGTAACCGGCATTCCAACTCCGGCCACGAATATCAGCGACGTTCATCCATAATTTAGGTACTTCGAAATTCTGGAGAGCGGCCAATGGCCGTGGTTATCCTCGGCATTCTGCCGCCCGTTGGTGGTTGCGTTTTAGATTCGGTGTTCCGGTTTCGCGTCCGTTCCCAGTAAGCCCTCAACTTTCATCCATCATCGCGAGGGCGCGCTTGCCGACTTTCTTGAGCGCCGCTTCAAGGTCGCGACGCTCTTCCGCGCTGAGTTCGGAGAACACGTTTCTCATCTGACCGGAATGTTTTCGAAAAGCTGAAGCAATCAGATCCTTGCCGCGAGGGGTAAGGGCCACGATCCGAACCCTACGGTCTTCGGCGCTCTCCACGCGGCTGACCAGGCCCTTCGCGACGAGGCGATCGATAGCGATACTGATTGACCCTGGGGTCAGATCGACGAGTGGGCCTATTGTATTCACGGGGAGAGATCCCCGGTGGAGCAGGACTTCCAGCACTCCGAAATCCGAAAGGCCTAACCCGGTCTCCTCAATACCCGCGGCTGCGTACCTTTTCAGAGCGCGCATCGCCTTCATCATAACCAGCCAGGTGTAGTCCGTTCCTTGAAAGCTTCGAGTCATAAAAAACCTGAATCCACCTGAAGTATACAACATCAATTACATTGAAATCAATATGATTGGCGCAAAGCAATAGCGCCGATCCGAAAGGGAGAAAACGGGTTATGAAAATCGCTGCTGGAATCGCCCGGTATCTGGCGGGCGTGATCTTTCTGGTTATGGGGCTGAACGGTTTCCTGAGCTTCATTCCATTCCCGCCGCCGGCGGGAGTGGCAGCACAGTTCATGGGTGCCCTCTACGTCTCGCATTACCTGTGGGTGATCTTCGCGTTTCAGGTCGTCGCAGGAGTGCTTCTGCTGGTGAACCGTTACGTGCCGCTCGCGGTGGCCGTACTCGCGCCGTTGCTCGTCAACATCCTTGTTTTCCATATCACGATGGCCCCGGCTGGGCTTCCGATGGCCCTCTTCGTGGCTCTGTTATGGGCTGTGATCTTCGTCGACGTGCGGCCGGCGTTTTCCGGATTGTTCCAGTCGCGCTTGCAGCAGCGGGCTTAAGCGCAGGAGGAAGGAGCTAAAACATGGCACAAAAACTGACTGTCGTAGTTACCGGATCCACGGGGAAACAAGGCGGCGCCGTCGCACGGGGCCTCCTTGAGCGAGGTCACAAGGTCCGTGCCATAACGCGCGACCCAAATTCAAGCCAAGCGAAGCCACTTGCCAACGCCGGGGCGTCGCTCGTTACGGCATCGCTCGAAGACACTGCGGCGATTAAGAAGGCGCTCGAAGGAGCGACTTCTCTGTTCTCGGTCACCCTGCCTTACGGAGGCACGGAGGCCGAGACGCGACAGGGTATTGTCGCCGCCGATGCGGCGAAAGCAGCGGGAGTGCATCTCGTCTTCACTTCCGTCGCTTCCGCGAACCTGCAGACGGGTGTTCCGCACTTCGACAGCAAGTACGAAGTGGAAAAGCACATCGCCAAAATCGGCGTCCGCGCAACAATCCTCGCGCCGGCTTCCTTCATGGAGAACCTCTATTACATTAAGGAGCAGCTCGCAAAAGGGATTTACGCCGTGCCGCTCCCGCCGGCAGGGCGCTTCCGCAAGTCGCCGTCGCGGACATCGGTGCGGTCGCCGTTCGCGTCCTTGAGGACGCCGGGCGCTTCACGGGCAAGCGATTCGACCTCGCGGGTGACGAGCTAACGGGGAATGATGCCGTCGCGATTTTGTCGCAGGTCGCGGGCCGCCCCTTCACTTATTTCCAGGTTCCGCTCGAGGTTGTACGCCAGCACATGGGTGAGGACGCCGCGAAAATGTACGAATGGTTCGACCGCGCCGGTTTTTCGGTGAATCGCGCGCCGCTCCGCCGTGAATTTCCTGACGTCGCTTTCCACGACTTTGAGTCCTGGGCGAAAACTGAGGATTGGAACGCGCTGCTGCGGAGCACCTAGAGACAGGTTCTAGGAGAGACAGAGACCTTGGTTGGTCAAACCTGTCCTGGCGGCCATTAGGTTGTTTCTTTTTGGCCGCACGATTCGGCTAAGTCCTGGTTAG
>CAWAAG010000002.1:0-204584 GCA_963780035.1 uncultured Acidobacteriota bacterium
AGGACTTGGCCTGTGATGTAGCCCGCTTCGTCGCTGGCGAGGAAAACGATCGCGGCGGCTATATCTGCGTCGGTGCCGAAGCGGCCTAGCGGGATCATGGTTTTCATTTTGTCTTTGATTTCCTGCGAGAGCGGAGCGGTCATCGGAGTTTCGATGAAACCGGGGGCTACGGCGTTCACCGTGATGCTGCGCGAGGCGACTTCGACGGCGATGGCGCGGGTCAGGCCGATCAGTCCGGCTTTGGAGGCGACGTAATTGGCCTGCCCGGCGTTGCCGGTTTCGGCGACCACCGAAGAGATGTTGACGATGCGGCCGGAGCGCTGCTTGAGCATCGCGCCGAGCGCCTGCTGGATGCAGAGATGCGCGCCGGTGAGGTTGGTGCGCAGCACGGCGTCCCAATCTTCGAGTTTCATGCGCAGGGCGAGAGTGTCGCGGGTGATGGCGGCGTTGTTGACCAGGATATCTAATTTGCCGAATTTCGCGAGAGTTTGCTGGAAGCCGCTTTTGACTTGCGCTGCATCGGCTACGTCCATGGGGACGGCCAGCGCGGCGCCGCCCGCGGATTCGATTTCGCTTACCAGCGTGGCCAGTTTTTCGGTGCTGCGGGCGGCTACGGCTACTTTTGCGCCGGCACCGGCAAGAGCCAGCGCGGTAGCGCGCCCGATGCCTTGCGACGCCCCGGTGATTAACGCGACTTTATCTGTGAGTGAAAACATAGGGATTGAAGCTACCTTAGTGGCGATGGATATGGCAACTGCGCGGTGAGGCGATCTCTGCGATTTTGATTTTGTAGCGGCGGCTCGACGGTTTTTGTCGAGCCGGCAGATTTGGTTGTGGTGTACGGCGAAAAGTCAAAAGATTTAACACAGAGCGCACGGAGGCCGGAAAAGATGAGGACACGGAGAAATCGTGCCGGTTGGCGCGAGGGCGAGCGCGGATCAATGGCGGACTGAAGTCTGCCGCTACAAAGTCAAAAGAAGGAGCACAGCCTGAAGGCTGTGCCACACGCAAGATTTATGGTTCGCGGACTTCGGCGCGGGCTTGCGGCAGCTTTTCCAGCGTGGATTGCAGAGTAGCGCTGTCTTCCACGTTGAAGACGCGCACCGAGCGGTCAATTTGGCGCAGCAGGCCTGTGAGGACTTTGCCCGGGCCAACCTCGACGAAAACTGTTACGCCGTTATCAATCATGTCGCGGACGGATTCCAGCCACCTCACCGGGCTGGTGACCTGGCGGATCAGCGCATCGCGGGCTTCTTCGCCGGTCGAGATGGCTTGCGCATCCACGTTCGTGATCAGCGGAAATTTCAGCGCGCTGAATTGCGCGGCGCGCAGATCGGCTTCCAGGCGCTGCTGCGCCGGCTGCATCAGCGCGCAGTGAAAGGGAGCGGAAACGGGCAGTATCACGGCGCGTTTGGCCCCGCTTTGCGAGGCAATCTCGACGGCGCGCTTCACGGCGGCGGCGGAGCCGGAGATCACCGTCTGTTCCGGCGAATTCATGTTGGCCGGCGAGACGACTTCGTTTTCGGCAGCTTTTTTGCAGACGTCGGCCACGTCCGTGGGCGAAAGCCCGAGGATCGCGGCCATCGCGCCTTCGCCCGCCGGCACGGCTTCCTGCATATAACGCCCGCGGCCGCGCACCAATTTCACAGCGGTGGAAAAATCCAGTCCACCCGCGGCAACCAGCGCGGAATATTCACCGAGGCTGTGTCCCGCGACAAAATCGGGAGTGATGCCCTGCTTTTCCAGCGCGCGATACGCGGCGGTGGAAACGGTGAGGATGGCGGGCTGCGTGTTTTCGGTTTGCTTCAGAGCTTCTTCGGAGCCTGCAAAGCACAATTGCGAAAGAGAAAATCCCAAAGCGGCGTCGGCTTCGTCGAAGACGGCTTTCGATTCCGGGAACTTTTCTGCGAGGTCGCGGCCCATACCGGGATATTGCGAGGCTTGGCCTGGAAAAAGGAATGCGAGTTTACCCATAAGAATTTAGTTTACGCTTCCGCCGGAATCAGCCGCGCCCAGCAACCGCGGCGGCAGCGGAAAGCTCCTGTTCGATTTTTTCGTTGAAGCGCGAGCGGCAAAGTTCGCTGGCGACGCGAATGGCGTTCTTGATGGCATTGGGATTGGAGCGGCCGTGGCCGATGATGGTGATGCCGCGGACGCCGAGCAGCGGCGCGCCGCCATATTCGGAGGAATCGGTGCGCTTGCGGAAGCTATCGAAGGCGTCTTTCGAGAGCACGTAGCCGACTTGCGATTTCAGGCTGCTCTTGATGGCTTTTTTCAACATGCCGCCGATGTGCTCCACAAGTCCTTCGCTGATTTTCAGGGCGATGTTGCCGATAAAGCCGTCGCAGACGATCACATCCACGTCGCCACGGAAGACGTCGCGGCCCTCGACGTTGCCAACGAAATTCAGATGGAGCAGCTTCAAGCGCGCGGCGGCTTCGCGGACCAGATCGTTGCCCTTCATTTCTTCCTCGCCGATGGAAAGCAGAGCGACGCGCGGGCGCTTGGTATTCCAGATAGTGCGGTAATAAATTTCACCCATCACGGCGAATTGCTCGATTTGCTCGGGTTTGGAATCCACGTTGGCGCCGACGTCCAGGATGACCGTCACTTTTTCCTTCATGTTGGGGAAAGCGGCGGCCAGCGCGGGACGATCCACGGCGGCGAGCGTGCCAAGCACGAAGCGGGCGACCGTCATCACCGCGCCGGTATTGCCCATGCTGACGAGCGCTTCGGCTTTGCCGTCACGTACCAGCCGCGCGGCGACGTGCACCGAGCTTTCTTTCTTGCGGCGAAACGCCTGCGAAGGCGAATCGCTCATGGTGATCACGTCGGTCGCGTTGACAATGTCTATGGGCAGGCCGCGATGGCCGTGGCGATTCAATTCCTGCCGGACGTTGGCTTCCATGCCCACGAGCAGGATGCGGACGCCCAGCTCGCGCGCGGCCAGAATGGCGCCTTCCACTTCGGCGCGAGGCGCATGGTCGCCGCCCATAGCATCGAGAGCAATGGTCGTCATCTGTACACCAATGGGCCCCAAGTGAATGCCACTTCGGAAAGGTAGGCGAAGGAAAGTTAGGCTGTCTTGGACGCGGTGTCAATCACTTCGCGGCCCTTATAGTAGCCGCAGTGGGGACACGCGTTGTGGGGCAGCTTCTTCTCGTGGCAGTTGGGACATTCCGCCAGGGACAAGGGCGTAAGGAAATCATGGGCGCGCCGCTTATTCTTGCGGGCGTGCGAGTGACGGCGTTTTGGATTCGGCATTGCAGCTCCTCAATTGGCAGGCGGCTACGCAGAGCGGCCTAAATGGCAAGTGGATAGTGTAGCGTTTTATTGCTTTTTGAACCAGTCCTGCTTCAAACGAGCGAGGGGGGCCAGCCGGGAATCGGAGGCGTGTTTCTCGCAACGGCATTCTTCGTTATTCAGATTGGCGCCGCAGTGCGGGCAAAGGCCGCGGCAATCGCTGCGGCAGATGACTTTCATGGGCAGGGAGAGATTCACCTGCTCCGCGAGGATGTCCGCCAGGAACAGGCCGTCGCCCTCGAAGAAAGCCACTTCGGTATCGTCCAGATTCAGGTGAAATTCCTCGTCCACGGCCATGGACGTCATGGGACGGTAGTACAGATCGAAATCGCGGCTGATTTCCTCGACCACAGTGTCCAGGCAGCGGGCGCAAACCAGTTCGATGCGGGTGTGCAGGTTGCCGTAGATGCGGATCTGCCCTTCCACCAGCTCGGCGGTGGCGCGGACCTCCAGCGGTTCGATCTGGCGGAACTCGCCGGAATGGAAATCCAGCGTTCCGGGAGTGTAGCTCTTCCGGATGCGGATTTTGCGTACGGCGAGTTCGTTGACGTCAAGAAACATGGTTTTACCCCTTAATTGCGGGGTGATTTCAATTATATGTCGCGTGGGCGCGATGTCAAGGAACCGTGGCGAACCGATGATTCGGCTGACACCTATGTGGCAATGACAATCTTACGCTGAGAGCGCGTGCGGGGCCGGCAGCGGCGCAGCGCGAACGGCTGACGGGGGAACTGTTCGGTGCTGACACCGGCGGCGAGGCGCGCCTCGCCGAAGAGAAAGCGGCGGCGCGCCGCCGCTCTCCATATGGGTTCGCGCCTCGGTGCCGATCGTGCAAAGTGGATCGTTTTTTCTTGAGCGAGAACCGAATTGCCTTTGTAGCGGCGGTCTTCAGACCGCCATCGATCCGCGTTGCAAGACCGATGGCGCACTGACCCTTCGTAACGTCACTAAGGGTAAAAGCGCGCCGCTACAAACGCAATAGCGTTACGGCAACAGCTCCCGGCACTGGCGAAGCAGAAAGTGATCCGTCATTCCGGCTATGTAGTCGCAGACGACGCGATGGCGCGGCTCGCGGCTCGCTTGTTCGGCGTATTGCTGAGGCATGCGGTCCGGGTGGGCGACGAAGAACGTGAAAAGCGCGTCCAGCGCGGCGACCGAGCGGTCGCGATCTTCGACGATCGAGGAGTGGGAATACACGTGAGCGAAGAGGAAGCGTTTCAGGTCGGCGTTTAATTTGGCCATGGGAGCGGAAAAGCTCACGAGCCGACGGGGATGCCGGCGGACGGCTTCCACGCTTTCGACTCTGGATTTTTCCACGGCACTCGCGGTGGTTTCGATCAGGTCGGTGGCCAGCACGTCGAGAATGTGCTTCAGAGCTTCGTTGAATTTCAGCTTGGTTTTTCCGTTGGGGTAGCGGCGATCCACTTCCGCGAAGGCCTCCGCGAAGATGGGGGCTTCCGCGCGCAAGCGATCGAGGTCCACGAGATGCGCCTCGAAACCGTCGTCGAGGTCGGCGGTGTTGTAGGCGATTTCGTCCACCAGGTCAATGAGCTGGGATTCGAGCGGCGGGCGCTGCTCCAGAAGATATTCGGCGAGCTCGGGAAATTCCGCGGCGGAATAATCGCGCGAATGCTTGATGATGCCTTCGCGGACTTCAAAAGTGAGATTCAAGCCGGGATATTCCAGGTAACGCTGCTCGAATTGCTCGACGATGTAGAGCGCGTGCAGATTGTGATCGAAGCGCTCGCCGTGTTCGCGCATGCGCAGGTCCAGTTGCTTTTCTCCCGCGTGGCCGAAGGGCGGGTGGCCGATGTCGTGGACCAGCGCCAGGGCTTCGGCGAGATCCGTATTGAGTTGCAGGGCGCCGGCGACGGTGCGCGCCACCTGCGCGACTTCGAGCGTGTGGGTGAGCCGGTTGCGAAAATGGTCCGAGTAACGCGTGGTGAAAACCTGCGTTTTGGCTTCCAGGCGGCGAAACGCGCGCGAGTGGACCACGCGGTCGCGGTCGCGCGCGTAATCGTTGCGGTAAGGATGCGGCGGTTCCGGGTAGCGGCGTCCGCGCGAGCGCTGCACATTCATCGCGTAGGAGGCTAGCGACATCGCAGCCATTATGTCACGGCGGGAGCTAGGTCTTGCCGGGGAGAAGGCTCAGTTCCTGGTCGGCTTGCTGGGCGATGGGCGTATCGGGATATTCGGATTTGATCTGGGAATAGAGGCGGCTGGCTTCGGCGGGATTTTTCGCGCCGTAATGTTCGGCGAGCGCGAGCATCACCACCGGCTTGGGGACCAGCACCGTGGGCTTGGCGATCAATTGTTGATAGAGCTTGACGGCTTCATCGCCCTGCCCCTGGCGATCATTGATTTGCGCGAGTTCGAAACGCGCCATGGACGCAAAATCGTCGCTGTTGCCGCCAGCCACGCCTTGCAGCCACTTTTTGGCGTCATCCATCTTGCCCAGCTTCTCATCGCTCAACCCAGCGTAATACGCGCCAAGCTGCCCGGGGCGCGTACGCGGATATTTCACGGCTACGTCCGCGAACTTCTTCGCGGCGTCGGAATATTTATTGTTGTCGTCAAAGTAGGTGGTTTCACCGGGCAGCGTGGGTTCACTCGCCGTGCGGATGCGCGCCTGGTAGGACTTCATGGCATCGTCAAAGGCCGCGCCAGCCTTTACGCTCTGGCGTTCCGTGTAGGTTTTCCAGCCGAAAATGCCCAGCGCGATGACGATCGCGGCCAGCAGAAGATAGGTGGTGAATAGCTTGTGCGAAAGAACGGCGTCGGCGCCATGCGCGAGAGTGTCGCGCACCTCGTCCTTCTTCAGCTCCCTACGGGAGATATGCTTCAACCGCTCACCTCGGGGAAAATCGTGAAGAAAGATGTTATCACAAAGGCAGGATGGGCTGCGAGCGCGGGCCCGGGCTCGCCGGGTCAGTTGCCGGCAGGGCTGGATTCCGAGTCGGGGCCGAAGAAAGTGCCGCCGGCGAGGATCCGGTCAATCGCGACAATCAAATCGCGCGAGGCTTGCGATTTCACGACGTAGCCGTGCGCGCCGCTGGCGCGCACTTCGTTGATCAGGCTCTTGGTTTCGTGCATCGTGAAGATAAGGACGCGCGAGGCGAGGCCGAGCCGGTCGATGCGGGAAGCGGCTTCCAAGCCGCTCATCACCGGCATGGTGACGTCCAGGATCAGGATATCGGGGTGAAGCGCCGCCGCCGCTTCCACGGACTCCTTGCCATTTTTGGCTTCGCCGCAGATCACCCATTCCGGGCGAATGCGGCGCAGCAGCGTGCGTATGCCTTCGCGGACGATCTCGTGGTCATCCACGATCAGAATGCGCGCAGCCGCGCTTGCGGTGGTTTCCTGCTTTTCTCGAGACTGGGTCGCGGATGAACTCATATGGATGCCGTATTGTTCAGACATGCTCAAGCCCTCGCCGCCTCGACGAGCAGCGAACCGGCAACAGCGAGCCTCGGACGTCAAGACGCGACGTTCTGGCATTTCTGCTGTGCTGATAACTGCGATGGTGCAGGCGGCTCAGTCGCTAGGACACGCAAAGCCAAACGCGCCGATGTTATGTCGCATGCCCGACGCTGGCCATACAGGTATTCCTGTAGATTTTCGCAATGGTCAACCGCAGCCCGGTACAGGTAGTTGTTTCAAATCGAGACTTCGCACCGCCTTTGCGGTTGTGCCATTATGTCCCGGCGCCGCATCGCTTCAGAGTCTGTGTGAGGACACGAGAATCTTTGTAGGCCGTAGCTTTAGCTACGGCATAAACACAGCAAAATCACTGCGGCTTCAGTTTATCCTGAGGCTCCGATGCAATCGGAGCCGAAGGGCCGCTGAAGTACAGGTTTTGCCGTTCTCACACAGACTCTTCAGGTTCCTGGAGACTCCACGATGACCAGCACACCAGTAGCGAAGCGGATCAGCCCCATGTTGGCGGTGGCCGATATGGAGGAAACCATCCTGTTTTACCAGACCGTGCTGGGATTTGCGCCCATCATAAAATCGCCGGAGTACGCGGTCGTCGAGCGCGACGGCCAAACCATCCACCTGCAGAAAGCGGCCTCCGAGGAAGTGATGAAGTGCGTCCGCGGGCATGCTGAAATCTATGTGGAGGTCACCGGAATTCATGATTTGTGGAAACACGTGGAAACGTTCAAAGACCGCTACAGAATCCGCGACCTATTTCGCAGGGGATATGGGATGACCGAATTTCACGTGGAAGATCCCAACGGGTGCCTGGTGTTTGTGGGCGAGCCTACCGGCAAGTAAATCCAACGCTTGCAATTGCAAACTGTCGCGCCCCCAGATGGTGGCACCGCCAACGCTAAATCACGTTAATAAGCGCTTAAGCCGCTCCAGGAAGATGCAAACTTGCGCGGGATTACGCAGCGAGAAATGCGCGCCGGTGGGGCGTCGCGATCCCACGAGAATGGTGATGCCTTTGCGCAAGGCGCCGAAGGCCGGCTCGTCGGTCAAGTCGTCGCCCAGATAAATGGGCAGAAAACCGGCGCCAAGGTCTCGCAGCAGCTTCCTCACGGCGTGCCCTTTTCCGTGAATGTGAGTGGGCGCGACTTCCCACACGTTTCCGGCGCGGATAATTCCCAGATGAGGGCGGCAAACCGTGAGCAGCTTGCGCAGATGCGCGCGGGCGTGCCGTTCCGATTTTGCGGAGGCGTCTCGAAAATGGACGGCGAGGCTGATGCCCTTTTCTTCGATGAAAATTCCGGGAGCTTGCGCGGGGAGCGAAGCGAGCGCGGCGCGTGCGCGAGAGATTTTGCCGGCCACGGCCCTGGATAAAGACAGCCCTTCCTCATTTTCCCATCCATACAAGCCATGCAGGATAACGCCCGGCACTTTTACGAATTGCAAGAGTGAGGCCCGCCGGCGTCCGCTGACGACCATCACGCGAACCGCGCGATGAGCGGCCAGCTTGCGCAGTACGGTGCGCGTGCGCGCGTTCAGCTTCACCATGTGCGGGCGCGGACGGAAGTCCACCAGGGTGCCGTCAAAATCGAGAAACAGCGCGATATTCCGCGCGGCGCGAACCCGGCGGGAGATTTCGCCCCAGGAATCGAAAACCGGGGTTACGCGGCAGCCGGGGCGAGAGTGTGTCGTTTTTTTTCGAGGCTTTGCCGGAGGGCGCCGCACGCTTTATCGAGTCTCGGTGAATTCTGGAGCGTCCAGGCGAATTTCCGCGAGTTCCAGGATCAGGTCGGCGGCCCAGCGGTACACGTTGTGTTCCTTGACGATGCCGCGCATTCGCTGCATGCGTGAGTGGCGCTCTTCCGGCGGCATTTCCAGGGCGCGGCGAATGGATTCGGCGAGTTGCTCGATGTCGTAGGGATTCACCAGCAGCGCGTCGCGCAATTCGCGCGCGGCGCCGGTGAACTGGCTGAGGATCAGCACGCCGTCTTCGTCCTCACGCGCGGCGACATATTCCTTGGCCACCAGGTTCATCCCGTCGTGCAAGGAAGTGACCATGCAGAGGTCCGCGGCGCGGTAGTACGGATCAATTTCCTGGTGGGTGTGATGGCGGTTGTGGAAGATGATGGGTTTCCATTTGTCGTTCTGAAAGCGCGCATTGATGCGCTGGGCTTCCGCTTCCACCTCGTTGAAAAAGTCCTGATAGCGCTTGATGTGGGTGCGGCTGGGCGCGCCGAATTCAACGAAGGTGAAGCGCGAAAGATACTGCGGATATTTATCGAGGAACCGCTCGATGGCCCGGAAACGCTCGAGCAGGCCCTTGGTGTAGTCAATGCGGTCCACGCCAAGTCCCAGGAAAATCGTGTCCGGGCCGGTCGTTTCGAGGATGGCGGCGCGCGTAAGTTCGTTGGGAAAGAGGTCGTGCGATTCGGGCATAGCCACGCTGATGGGATGAGGCCGGACGATGGTGAAATGATTATTGCGATTCACGGCGAAGCGTTCCCAATCAATGCGGCATTCGATGGCCTGGTCCACTGTTTCCAGAAAATTATTGCAATGCGCCTGGATATGGAAACTCACAAGATCGGCGCCCAGCAGGCCGTCGAGCAGTTCTTTCTGCCAGGGGCAAATGGCGAAGGCTTCCGGATTGGGCCATGGAATGTGCCAGAAAATCGCGACGCGCGCATCGGGCCGCGCGGATTTGATCAGGCGCGGTAGCAAAGCAAAGTGATAATCCTGAATCAGGACGAAGGGCGCTTCCACGGATTCGATTTCCTGCAGCACGGCCTCCGCGAATTTCTCGTTTACGCGCTGGTAGTGCTCCCAATCGGAGGTGCGGAAACTGGGCCGCGTGTGCGCGATGTGGCAGAGCGGCCAGATGCCTTCATTGGCGAAGCCGAAATAGTAGCCGTCTTCTTCTTCCTTGGTGAGCCAGACGCGCCGCAGCGTGTAATGCGCGTGGTCGGGCGGAACCCGCAAGCGGTCATGCTCGTCCACGGTTCCGCGGTCGGCATCGGCGGAGCCGTGCGCGATCCAGGTGCCGTCGCAGGCGTTCAGAATCGGTTCGAGCGCGGTGACCAAGCCGCTGGCGGGGACTTGCACTTCGATCCCCTTGGGTCCGTGCACGTGAAGATACGGTTCGCGATTCGAGACGACGAAGAGCGAATTGCCGCGCAATTTTTTGCGCAGACCCACGCGCAGTCGTTCAGCGGTCCAGCGCGTGTCGCCGGCGGCGCGCAGCCGGGCTTCTTGCTTCGCGGCCATGCGCGCCTCGGCCAGGCTTTGCCCCAGCGAAGCAGCTTCCGAAGTGAGCGGCTGCAGAAAATCAGCGGGCGAAGAATCCGGAAAGGGGCCGGGCTGCTTGCCAGTGCGCAGATCCTTCATCCATTGCGAGAGTTTGTTGATGGGGCCCGTGATGGTGGAACGAACGATCAGCAGGGTGATCAGCACAATGAGCAGCAGTTGCGCGACGACGTGCCAAATCGCTCCGCGCCAGATTTCCACGCTTTGCGCCTCAATGTAACGCGCATCGTGAAACGTGACCAGCACTCCGGCCAGGCCGCCGCTGACGTGGTGCAGCGGCATCGCGTAGGCATACACGGGCAAATTCGGAAAATCGGTGAATCCGCCGGCTCCCGTGTCGCTGGCTTTGCTCTCATCGAAGACTTTCGGCGGAACGTCGGCGTCGCGGCCCAGGCGGTCGCTGGCGACGAGCAGTTTGCCGTCAGGGTCGTAGATGGCCACGCCCGCCAGATGCTCGCGATCGCCAAATCGCTCGACGATCCGGTGCAGCTGGTATTCGGAGCCGTGCTGCACCACCGGCTCGATGGTTTCCTGCAAACTTTCGGTGAGAATTTCGCCGCGGCGCGCCAGATCGGCCCGCAAACCCTTCTTTTCAGCGCGAACCTGATTGCGCGCGACGAAAAACGTGACCAGGCTGATGCTGATCACGAGCGAGACGATAAGTCGCAGGCTGAGCTTCATTCAACACCCTTACGGCGTTCTTCTGGAGTTGGCGGATTCCTACGGTCGAGATACTGCCAAGGCGCAAACAGCAACAGGCCGACCGTCGCTCTACAAACTAGTTCTGTGCTGGGTAATGACTTAGCGGTGCTCGAGGAAGGTAGGCCATGCATTCTTTACACAATCGGGAAAACCCCGGTACGCGGCTGAGTTCGCTCCGCCCTTGCGATGCTGCCGGCGCGTACCAGCGCCCCTCACGTACTAAGTGTACCAAACCAAACAGGCGCGCCACATAGGTAAAATCGTGTAGGCGCGGACACCGGATGGCGCATGGCCATCGCTGCGGGACTCTTATGGAAAAAGCGTCGTGGTTACGACTTGAAGCTGCGGACGGCCGCGCCTTCTTCGGATTGCACGTCGAAGACGGTGAACAGGCGCGTGATCTGCAGGATATCGTGAACGCGTTTGGTGAGATGCAGAAGCTTCAGCTCACCGTTCGCGTTTTTTACGGTGGTGTAGGCGCTGACGAGCTCGCCGATGCCGGAGCTGTCTATGTAATCCACGTCGTAGAGGCTCAGCAGGATTTTCTTGCTGCCGGTGTCGACCAATTCGCGCACGGTCTTGCGTAGAGTGGCGCTGCCTTCGCCGAGCGTGATCTTGCCGCTGAAATCAACGATGACTACGTCGCCGAGTTGGCGGCGCGTACCTTGAAGGGCCACGGGAACCTCGTATCCTGATTCTACTCCGGTTGGTGCTTGCCGTTGCCGGAAACTGTTTGCGGAAGTTTCTTTATCATGGTCAGCTCAGCCCCACCCTCGGGCCCGCGCCCCACTTTGAATTCGTCCATGAACGCGCGCATCAGGAAAAGGCCGCGACCGGAGGTGCGCAGCAGGTTTTCCTCCGCGAGCGGGTCGGGGATTTCGGTCAATTCAAAGCCGTGGCCCTGGTCGAGCACCCGGACGATCATGTTTTCCGGCTCCAGCTCCACCGTCATCATGATCTTCTTGTGGCGATCCTGCTGGTTGCCATAGTTGTAGGCGTTGATCACGCCTTCGCGCACGGCCATGCCGATCTTGTGGACCTCTTCCTCGGGAAATCCGGCAGCCTCTGCCACGCGCATGGAAATGCTCTCCGCGAGGTCCACGCTTTCGAGGAGGGTTTCCAGCGTGACTTCGACGCGTTTAGAGTTGGCCGGCATCCGATGTCGGGAATGTCCTTTGAAAGAGCGGGAGTATGGTTATCACAGCGCCGGAGTGCAAGTCAATGCACTCCGGGTACCGGCGTAGCTGTCCCGTGGGTGCAGCGCAGATGACGCAGCAAACTAGTTCGTCTGTTGCTTAGCGACCTTGGCGATGACCAGGCCCGCAATCAGCCAGGTGATCGTGGAATCGGCCAGGTTCACGGCAGTGTAAGCGCCGGAGAAGCCCCACCAATTCCAATTGGGAAGATCCACGATCACACTGGCGGAGAGTCCGACCACAGCCAGAAACGCGACCTTGCGCGCGTAGCTGAGGCCGCTGGTTTGCAGCATGAGCCAGGTCAGCAGGAATGCCGCCGCGAGCAGGCTGAGAAATTGCATGATCAAGCCGCGACTATAGGAGCCAAATCCGCCGCGGCGCACCGCCGCGAACATAATCGGCCCGGCTTGCATCTTGGCCATCGCCGCCGCCTGCACCTGTTTCTTTTGCTCGGCACTCATGCCTTCGCCCGAGGGCATGCTGGGCAGCAGGTAGACCCCATCCTTGGCGGTGTGCGATGCGATCACCGCGGCGACTTCGTCTTCCTTCTGGAACGAGAGCATGTCCTTTTCGTGCCAGCCCAGAAGTTCCCAGGAAATCGAGCTCCAGATGAACGCCGTCAAGCCGCCCAGGATCGTGCCCAGCAGCAACGCTTTTTTCATGGTGCCTCCATTTATCTTGGGCCGATTACTTGCGATGTTGGCTCACCGAAAGCACGTTGCCGTCAGGATCCTTGAACCAGGCGACTTTGTCGCCGCCGGGCGCGCTCCAGATGCCCAGCTCCTGATCCTGAATGAAAGGATATTTCTCAAAGACGACGCCGCGCGCCGTGAGCCAGCGGACCAGCGCTTCGATGTCTTGCGCTTCCCAACCCATCACGGTGTATGGAGCCGGAGTGAAATCTTTAGCATTGGCGATGCGGATCATCGTGTCGCCGGCCATCATCACCAGGGCAAACGGGTCGTCGCTCACGAACTGGAAGCCCAGCTTGCCTTCATAGAATTCGCGCGCTTGCTTGGAATCGCGCGTGGGAACAAAACCGATGATTTTGCTGGAAGCGAGCATTGGCGTCCTCCGAGAATGCGCGTCTGAGATGTGGAAACTTACAGAATATTCACCGCGCGGGCGGCGAGCAGCGCGACGATCGTCAGCGAAATCAACGACTGCAGCATCATCCCCGCTTTGGCCCAGCGCGAGAGAACCGCCGTATCCGTCGGCGAAAAAGCCGTGCTGGTGTTGAACGCCAGGAACAAATAATCCATGAAATGCGGCGACCACGATGAGTCTCCGTCCCCCTGGACCAGCATTTGCGGGAAAAGAAATGAGCTCTCCAAGCGCCCGGTCCTGCTTTCGCGCCGCAGCGGGCCGCCCGCATCCAGCTTCCAATACCAGAGCGCGAAAACCAGCACGTTGGTGATCCAAAGAGCGACCGCCGCGCGCAACAGCGTAGTCGGGGAATCGCGGTGGTGCGGAATACCTTCAATTAAAAATGCCAGGGAAGCAATCATGGCCACGGTGATCGCGCCGTTGGCCGCAAACACCAGAATTCTGGTGATGTGGAAGAGCCCGCGACGATTGGACTCCACGATCGGGACCAGCAATACCGCGATCACCGCCAGCAATAGCCAGCTCGGACCCAACGACAGCGGTTTGGGCAACGCCAGATACACGCCGGCGGCGGCCAACATCGCGACAATCGCGGGGCCGCGAGGTTCACGGATAATTTTATCGACCGTGGCAGTCTTGCTCGGCATGCGGGAGGGAGTTTAGTACAGTTCCCGCCGCGGCTCAAAAGGTGCGCTTGCGACAAATGCCCAAGGCTGTCATTCCGAACCTGCGCAGCAGGTGAGGAATCTCTCTTACATTCTCAGCGGGATCAAGGGAAGAGCGGTCCCTGCCTGCGGCAGGCAGGCCGCGCTGCGCTCGCGATGATGTGGACTTCGTTTTTCCACATTTTGCAGAAAGGATGATTAGGCCCAATAGGTGCGGTCGAGCGTCCGGTATTGAATGGCTTCGCTCAGGTGCTTGGGCAGCAGAGATTCCGCGCCTTCCAGGTCGGCGATGGTGCGCGAGACTTTCAGGATGCGGTCGTGCGCGCGCGCCGAAAGGCCCAGGCGCTGGATGGCGGATTCCAGGACCTTTTCCCCTTCGGCGGAGATGGCGCAGTGTTTGCGGATGAGTTTCGGCGGCATTTGCGAATTGGCGTAGAGCTTTTTTTCGCCGCGGTAGCGCACACACTGAATTTCGCGGGCGCGCAGAACGCGGGCGCGCACGGAGGCGGAGCTTTCCACGTCCCCGTTGCCACGCAGCTCCTTGTATTTCACGGCCGGCACTTCGATCTGGATGTCAATGCGGTCCAGCAGCGGTCCGGAAATTTTCGAGACGTAACGCTGAATCTGCACCGGCGAGCAGTGGCATTCGCGCGTGCCGTCTCCGAAAAATCCGCAGGGGCATGGATTCATGGCCGCCGCGAGCATGAAGCGCGCCGGAAAATTCAAGGAAAGCGCGGCGCGCGCGATGGTCACGCTGCCTTCTTCCAGCGGCTGGCGCATCACTTCCAGCACGTTGCGCTGAAATTCCGGCAGCTCATCCAGAAAGACGACGCCGTTGTGGCCGAGCGAGACTTCTCCGGGACGCGGAATCGCGCCGCCGCCGATCAACCCGGCATCGCTGATGGTGTGGTGCGGCGAACGGTACGGGCGCGTGCCCACCAGCCCGCGTGAATCTTCCAGCACTCCCGCCACGCTGTGAATGCGCGTGGTCTCGATCGCTTCTTCGAGCGACATCGGCGGCAAAATCGTGGGAATGCGTTTCGCGAGCGTGGTCTTGCCGGCGCCGGGCGGCCCGATCAGCAGAATGTTGTGGCTGCCGGCGCAGGCGACTTCGAGCGCGCGCTTGGCGGACATTTGC
Source organism: uncultured Acidobacteriota bacterium (assembly GCA_963780035.1). Classification (GTDB taxonomy): domain Bacteria; phylum Acidobacteriota; class Terriglobia; order Acidiferrales; family UBA7541; genus Palsa-295. The sequence continues at coordinate 14,847 of CAWAAG010000002.1, forward strand.
CCGCGCACGTCGCGCAGGTCCACGGGATATTGGCTGGCTTCCGCGAGCATTTCGGAAGTGTCCACGGCAATCGGGTGGAACGATTCGGGAGCGTTGATCAGGTCCACGGCCTGCGGCAGTGATTTCACGCCGAAGACGTTGATGCCTTCGACCACGGCGGCTTCCTTCGCATTGGCTTCCGGCACCACCACGTTCTTGATGCCGCGTTCGCGCGCCGCCAGCGCCGCGGAAAGCGCGCCGCGCACCGAGCGCACCCCGCCATCGAGCGAAAGTTCGCCGAGAAAAACGTGGGTATCGAGAATTTTGCCGAAGAAGCTTCCCTGGCAGCCCGCGAGTCCGAGGGCCATGGGCAAATCGAACGCGGAGCCTTCCTTGCGAATGTCTGCGGGAGCGAGGTTCATCGTGACGGCGTGGCGCGAGGGAAACTCGAAGCCGGTATTGCGCAGCGCGGCGCGGATGCGTTCGCGGCTTTCTTTTACGGCGACATCGGGCAAGCCGACCACATTGAAAAAGCCCTCGATCACCGGGACTACGTCCACTTCCACTTCGACCAGATACGCGTCAATTCCGAACACGGCTGCGCTAAACGTCTTGAAGAGCATCCCAAGATGCCTTTTGCTAGCTCCATTACAGAGGAAGGGGTGTCCTCGTGCGGTACCGTTGCAAAGAGCCTATCTCAAAAGGTGCCTTGACGCTAGCGATACTGCAAGGGTACTGGCGGTTTTCCGGCAATTCGGGTTTAGGGCTAGAGAGCCTGTGTGAGAACCAGGGTTGTCGTCAGGGCACGGCTTCACAGCTTGCGGAAAAAGTAAAGCGAGTGTCATTCTGCTTGCCCTGACGCAGGAAGGGAGCTCAGCGACGGATCTGCTTTTCTCCGAAACATTGAGAAAAAAACAAACTCCTCGGGACAAATTCGTCCCCGCAGTGACAATCTGTGCGTTTTTCCGCAGCCGGTTCAGCCGTGCCATAACCGACGCAAAATCAGAGCGGCTTCACAGTTTGCGGAAAAGCGGAAGGGCGGGGCTTCAGCCCCGCCGTAAACCGCGCCGTTATTTCAGGGGCTTTAGCCCCTGAAGCCCCGAGAATCTTTGTAGGCCGTAGCTTTAGCTACGGCATAAACGCGGCAAAATCAGAGCGGCTTTAGCCGCTGAAGTACAGGTTTTGCAGTTCTCACACAGACTCCAGGGCCGCGAATCGGCCAGCGACGTTCAGTGACCACAGCGTTCAGGGGTGCGCCGCCTCGCGCTCCGGCCCTTCCACGGTGGTGACGTAGAACTGCCGCAAATTCGCGGTCCCGAACGAGGTAGTTAACGCCACGTCGGACGCGTCGCGCCCCACCGCCATCAACACGCGCCCGATGCGCGGCTGATTGTGCCGCGCGTCGAATGTCCACCAGCGGTCTTCCAGATACGCTTCGAACCAGGCGCTGAAATCCATGGGCACCGGCGCGGCGGGGACTCCGATATCGCCGAGATAGCCCGTGGCGTAGCGCGCCGGAATATTCAGCGCGCGGCACATGGTAACCGCCAGGTGCTGAAAATCGCGGCAAACGCCGAAGCGGTCGGTGAAAACATCGAGCGCGGTTTTCTTGGCGTTCGCGAATTGGTAGCCGAAAGTCACCCGCTGGTTAATCCACTGGCACACGGCGCTGACGCGATTCCATCCCGGCGCGATACCGCCGAAAAGATCGGTCGCGATGTTGGACATCCGGTCCACTTCGCAGTAGCGGCTATTGAGCAGATAGCGCAACACGTCGCTGGGCAGTTCCTGCACCGGAATTTCGCGGGCGAACGGCGCGACGGGATCGGGCTCGCCTGAATCGTAAATCAACGTGGAATTGCTCAGGCGGATGGGCCCGCCCGGAGCCAGAAAGCGGCAGCAATTATTTCCGTAGCTGTCGATATAAGAGTCAATTTTGGCGGCAGGCTCCAGATGCAATTCATCCGGCTCGCGCAGATCCTGCACTCGCGAAGGATGCACTTTGAGCAGCGCGACGATGGCTACAGGAGCGAGAGTATCGAAAATAATGTCGTATCCCAAACGAATCAACATCTGGAATCCTTACGTGCGGAAGGAGCTTCACTTACAAAGTTCAACGGCCGCGGATCGCCTTATACAGTGCCACAGGCCGCGGCTGCGGCGTCAATCAATTCTTCACCTGATGAAGAAAAAGCCCGGCTGGACCTGCTTATTTAGCTGACCACTCCTGGAATTCTGTGTAGGGGCCGGTCTCAGACCGGCCCCTACACAGTCTCAACGGATCGAGGATCCGGAGAAGCCCGCTTGCGGCGCGAATGCCGCGACGGACGATTGACGCCGCGGATTTCGAGTGTGTTACGCTCCGCGTAGCGGCTGGGAGGCCTGCGGGCGATGCGGCGCGCGTTCGGGCAAATTGCGTTGTTAGTGGCTGCCATTATTTTTGGCGGCGCGGGTGCGCAGCTTTGCGCGCAGACCCGCGCGATCGGCGGCGGCGATGCCGTGGCGCTGAATAATCGCGGGCTGGATCTCTACGAAAAGGGGAAAATCCCGGAGGCCGCCGCGCTTTTTCGCCAGGCGCTCGATTTGAATCCGAATTTCCCCGAGGCGCTCAGCAATCTGGGCATGATGCTGGATCTGCTGGGGAAAGATGACGAAGCCATCTCCGATTTCGATAAAGCTTTGACGATCAAACCCTCCGACGGAATCACCGAAAGCAATCTGGGCCTCGCGCTCTATCACGAGAAAAAATATTACGATTCGATTGCGGCGTATCAGAAGGCCATCGCGCTGAATCCGAAATTCGCGCAGGCTTACAACGGCATGGGCGCATCCCTTTTTGCTTCCGGCAATTCCGCGGACGCGATTACGGCGTATCGCCGGGCCATCGAGCTTTCGCCAAAATACGTGGACGCCCTGAACAATCTGGGCGCTGCTCTCGATTCCGGCAAGCAGTGGGACGAAGCCATCAAAGTGTACGAGCAGGCCGTGGCGCTCGAGCCTACGTCGCTGGATATCCGCGCGAACTACGCGCTGGCCCTGCGCAATGCCGCGCGCGACGACGAGGCCACCTCACAATACCGCCAGATCGTCGCCGATCATCCCGACGATGCCGCGGCCTGGTTCGAGCTGGGCCAACTTTTGTACAAGCAAGGCCAGCTCGACGAAGCCGCCGCCAGTTTCGAGAAATGCCTCGCGCTGCAGCCGAACCAGGCCGAAGTGGATTTTCACCTCGCGCTGGTTTATCAGGGGCAAGGAAAGCTCGACGACGCGATTGCAACCTATCAGAAAGGTTTGGCGCTGACGCCCGACGAACCTCACGCGCTCTACAATCTGGGCAATGCGTACATGCAGGCCAGCCAGCCGCAGAAGGCCGCGGACAATTTCAAGAAGGCCCTCGATCTGCAATCCGATTTTCCCCAAGCGCAGATCGGCCTCGGCGCGGCGAAGATGGCCTTGGGCGATTTGGATGGCGCGCAGACGGCCTTCACGAAAGTGGTCGCAGAACAACCCGAGAATGCCGACGCGCGCTTCAATCTCGGCAACGTCCTCTTCAACAAAGGTCAATACCAGCCCGCCGCGGATAGCTACCGCGAAGCGCTCCGCCTGAATCCAAATCTCGCCCACGCCCACTACAATCTGGGCATGGCGCTCACCCGCCTGAAAGATAGCGACGCCGCAAAACAGGAATTCGAGGAAGCGAAGCGGCTCGATCCCACCTTGAAATCGCCGAATTGATTTTCCCCGCCCGCGTCGGCGGCAACCGAAGAATCGCTTTTATTTTTGCTGAAGTCTTTGTGGCGCGTCGCTGAATACCGCGTGATAAATCAGGTGCGTGGCTGAATCGATCCATTGATTCAGGTCTGCTTTGGATAGGCTGGCGGCTTGCGCGAGCAGGCTCCAGAAAAAAGTGTCCATGGCGCGCGCCAGGCCGGCGACGTCCACGTTCGGGCGCGCGCCGGGCAAGCCTTGAAGGAATTGAAAGACGCGCAACACGCGGCCGGTCGTCCATTTGTGGATTTCCGCTTGTTTTTTCTGCAACTCGGGATCGGTAAGCGCAGCTTCCTGCCACGCGCGATACGCGCCCAGGTAATGCAGATCGTGGGAAAACGCGCGGGCCAGCAACTGGCGGAGCGCCGCTCGCACGTCGCCGACCGCTTGCGGCTGAAAATCGAGCTGGCTTAATTTTTCCAGCAACTCATCCATCAGCACGAGCAGCAATTGGCGTTTGGAATGGAAGTGCTGGTAGAAGGTGCCGACGGCGAGCTTGGCGCGCCGAGCGATTTCGTCAATGGAAGTGTTCTCGTAGCCCTTTTCACCGAAGAGCGCGAGACCCGCATCTTTCAGGCGCGCTCTCTTGGCGAGACTGCGCTTCTGCACCGGCTGCGCCGGAAGGCGTTCGCCGGCGAGCAGGTCGGGCCGCGCGGCTATGCTTTTCGCCATTCCCCGATCATCGCTCCCACGATCGCGCCGCCGCAACACCACAGCACCCACCCGCCGAATACTCCCGCGACTTCCGGAGCCATGTTCGGAAACACCGCCGGAAAAAATGCGCAAGAGAAAGGATCGCAGAGCAAGGACGGCAGCGCGAGGGAGGCGGCGCCCGCGACCCACTGTTCGCGGGACAACTGCGCGGCCTGGCACAGGCGGCGCGCAACCCAGGCCATCAGCGGGAAGCTGATGGCGAAGAGAAGCAGCGTGCCTTTCCAGTGGCCCGGATGAAAGAGATGCTGGCCGGCGAGGCGCAGGGCGATAGTGGCGGTAAGCCAGATAGCGAGGCCGAAGCGAAATAGGCGCGTGTGCATAATATGAACCTGAGTTCATGTTCGTATAAACGCCCGCCAAAGTCAACTCGAAATTCGTCCGCGCGGAACTCCTGCCCGCACCGCTTCCGGCCCAGCCGGTTGAATCCTTACGGCCTGTTGCGAGATCAAAGCTCTCGAGGAGAATCCACGTGCCAAACGAAACTGCCAAAGTTGTCCGCTTCCATGCCCTGGGCGGCCCGGAAGTATTGAAGATCGAAGCCGAACCGGTTCCCGCGCCGGGAAAAGGCGAAGCCCTGCTGCGCGTGAAAGCGATCGGCTTGAACCGCGCCGAAGTGATGTTCCGGCAAGGCCACTATTTGGAAAGTCCCTCCCTGCCCTCAAAACTCGGCTACGAAGCCGCGGGCGAAGTGATCGCGGTGGGCCCGGACGTGGACAAAAGCTGGCTCGGCAAGAAAGCCAGCACGGTCCCTGCATTCCTGATGACGCAGTACGGCGTCTACGCAGAAATCGCGCTCGTTCCGGTCAGCGCTCTCGCGATTTATCCGGAAAAGCTTACGCCCGAAGAAGGCACCTCCATCTGGATGCAGTATCTTACGGCTTACGGCGCGCTGATCCATTACGCGCACATCGGCAAAGGCGATTTTGTGGTGATCACCGCCGCGAGCAGCAGCGTGGGAATCGCCGCGATCGAAATGGCCAAGGCCGAGGGCGCAATTAGCATCGCCACCACCCGGACGTCGCAGAAAAAAGCCAAGCTCATCGAACTGGGAGCCGCGCACGTAGTCTCGACCGATGAAGAGGATCTGCCCGCGCGCGTAAAGGAAATCACCGGCGGCAAAGGCGCGCGCGTCACTTTCGATCCCATCGGCGGCAAGGGCATTCAGAAACTCGCCGACGCCGCCGCCCCCGGCGGCACAATTTTCGAATATGGCGCGCTGGCCGCGGAGCCGACGCCTTTTCCCCTGTTCACGGCGCTCAGCAAAGGACTCGCGATTCAGGGCTACACGCTGCGCGAAGTACTTTCTGTTCCGGAGCTGAAAATCAAAGCCGAGAAATACGTTTACGACCGCGTGCAGCAGGGGAATTTCAAGCCGCTGATTGACCGCGTCTTTCCCTTCGCGCAGATCGTCGAAGCGCACCGCTACATGGAATCCAACGAGCAGATCGGCAAGATCGTTGTAAAGGTATAGCGCGCCCCGCCGCGCAGCTCAAAAACTGGAAGCCACCCGCTTCACGATCTCGAGTCCTTCGCGGATACGTTCCTCGCTGCGTTCGCTGCCGACGGCCAGCCGCACGAACCGCGCCAAATCCGCGCCGCCATTTCCATAGCGCGAGCCAATTCCGAGCAGCACGCCTCGCGCTTCGCAAGCCGCGCAGAAAGCCCGCGCCTCGATTCCGCGCGGCAGCTCGATCCAGCAATGGAACGCGTTGCGGTGCGCGCGGATTTTCCATCCGGCAAGCGCCCCCGCGATCAACTCCTGCCTTTCGCGCCCCAGCGCCTGCTTCCCCGCGATCAGCCGCCGCACGCTTCCATCCAACACCAGCGACGTAAGAACTTCGGCGAACAGCACCGACGTCCCGCTATTCGCCTGCGAAATCAATTCCTCGACGCCCTCCGCGCAACCCTCCGGCACGACGAGATACGAAACCTTCAATCCCAGCGCCACCGGTTTCGTGAAGCTGTAGACGTAAAAACTCCGCTCCGGAACGAGCCACGCAATCGGAGCGATGGCGTCGGGCTCCAGAAAACGATACGCATCATCCTCGATCAGCCACAGACCGCGCTGCCGGATCACGTTTGCCAGTGCCAGCCTTCGCCCGGCGGGCATCACGCTGCCCAGCGGGTTGTGCACCGTCGGCGTCAGGTACACGGCCTTCACATTCTGCGAACGCGCCGCATCGTCCAGCGCCTGCGGCAACATTCCCTCTTCGTCGCCCGCGCAGGCCATCACTTTCATTCCGCGATTTGCCGCCGTCTGGCGAAACGCCGGATAGCTGAGTTCATCCACCGCCACGGTCGCGCCCTCCAGCGATGCCAGCGTCAGCGCGACGGAAACGGAGCTATGCCCGCCGGAGCACAAAAACACGCGGCTCGCTGGAACTTCCGCGCCCCACTGCGCAAGAAACGACGCCGCTACCTCGCGATGCCGCGCGGTTCCGGCCTGCGCCTTCTGCGAAACCCACGCGCTCGATTCCGCCACGTGCTTCTGCACCGCTGCGGAAAGCAACGCGCCTTCGCTGCCCAGCACCGGATAGTTGTACTGAAAATCAATCACTCAGGCGCCCTCCCACCGCTCCAATATATCAACGCAAAATCTCTCTCGTCGCATAGTGCCGCCGCGGCGTTCGCGATTTCGAGCGCCAAATTGGATGGCGAACGCCAGCGCGGCCCACGAACGCGCCTCGCCGCAGCGGCCAAACAGTTTGCGGAAAAACGGAAGGGCGGGGCTTCAGCCCCGCCGTAAACCGCGCCGTTACTTCAGGGGCTTTAGCCCCTGAAGCCTCGCGCTTGACTTTTTCCGCAAACGGCGAACCCTTCGTCGTGGAACGCCGGCCACGATTCGCGCAATCCGGAACGAGCCGATTACAATAGCAAGCATGACGATTGTAAAAGTCCGCCAGGCCCGGCGCGGCGACCGCAACGAACTCGCAAAGATGCTGGCCCTGCTGTGGCCCAGCACATCGCCCGAGGAACTTCTCAAGGAACTCGATGACGCCCTCAGCCATCGCACGCCCGGAACCCTGCCCGCGGTTCTGCTGGTTGCGACGGACGCGGACGGAACGGTGACGGGATTCCTCGCAGCAGGATTGCGCTCGCACGCGGACGGCTGCGATCCCGCTCGGCCCGTGGGATTCGTAGAAGCCTGGTTCGTGCACGATAAGTTCCGCAATCAGGGCGTCGGCAAAGCACTGCTGAATTCCGCCGAGGAATGGGCCCGCGCCCACGGCTGCGCCGAGATGGCCTCCGACGCGCTAATCGAAAACGAACTCTCGCAGCGCGCCCACCAAGCCCTGGGCTTCCAAGTCGTGGACCGCTGCGTCCACTTCCGCAAAAAATTGTAGAGCCAAAGCGCCGAGCGCGCGACGCCAGCCGCGCCCACGCCTCGCGCGGCGTCAGGCGCGCGGAGAGACCGCGCGGGATCGCGATCTGCTCCACCCAGGAAAGATTCTCGTCAGGGCACGGCTTTAGCCGTGCCATAACCGACTCAAAATCACAGCGGCTTTAGCCGCTGAGGGAACCCGTGCGATTAGAAATCGTTGTATCTCCTACAAAACAAACACCCGCACCCCAATTCAATCGCCAACTTTTTGCCACTTCGCGAATCACTGCTCGCTCCCCGCAGGACGCCAGCGGGCCGCGAATCACGCCGGCGCTTCTCGATACAAATGGACGCTTTCGCCGGAACAATAATTCGCCTAACTCACTCAAAACAAACGATCGCGCCAATTCTTATTCGATACAAACGGCGCCTCTCGTTGCCAAGCGCGTCACCGCGCACAGCCTTTCTAATCGACACAGCGTGCGATTAGAAATCACCAAAAACCCAACAAAAACGCGCAATTTCGCCGTTCTAATCGACACTTTTTTGCGTCTCTGGCGCGCGCTACCGCAGCACTACTCCGTTACTAAGGCGAAGCAGCTGACACGGGAACGCTTGACCACCCGGGAATGGAACGTTAGCGTCCATAGACAACCACATGACCCCTTCGACTCCACCGCTTCCCGGCGAAGATCCCGACTATGGTGTCGCCGAAATCCAGTCGAACCGGCGCAAGCTGGACCGCCGCGGCCTATGGGTCTGGGGCAACACGGCAATCATTATCCTCAGCTTGACGGCGCTGGTGGTAGCGCTGTCAGCTTCGCTGCATTTAAGACACCCGAAGCCATATCCGGGCTGGGACATGAACTCCTCGGTCTGGGGCCTGGTGGCGCTGGTGCTGATTTTCACGCTGCACATGATCTACCAGCAGGTGCGGCTGCAAAAAGTCCAAGGCGATATGGCCGAGCAGCAAATTCAGGCGGAAGTCTTCCGCCGGCTGGCCCTATTCGACCCGTTAACCGGCTTGTACAACCTCCGCTACGCCGAACAGCGCCTGAAAGCCGAGATCGCCCGATCCGAACGGCAAGGCCTGGCGATGATCGTCGCGCTGCTGGACCTGAACGATTTCAAGAAAATCAACGACGGCTACGGACACCAGGCCGGCGACCTCGTGCTGCGGGAATTCGCGAAGTGCTTGACGGCTTCCACGCGCAACTCGGACCTGGCCGTGCGCTGGGGCGGCGATGAATTCATGCTGCTGCTGCTGCTGGATTGCAAGATGGAGCAATTATCGGTAGTCCTGACCAGGCTCCGCGGCCTGACGGTAGAAATAGGCGGCAAGACTCTGCCCGTCTCCTTTTCCATCGGCTGCAAGGCCTACGAACCCGGCTACGGCATAGACCAAATAATCGAAGAAGCCGACCGCAACCTCTACAGCCACAAAGCCGCTAGCAAAGCCCCCAAACAACCGCAGACCGTGCCGGCCTAGCCCCCGCCGCCGCCGCGCCCCGCACAGTCTTCTTTACACTTATAGGCGCAGGCCGTATGCTGTGCGGGCTGCGACCCGCATCCATCCTGGAGCTGGAGGGCCGTAATGATCCTGGCACTTTTAGTCATCGTTGTTCTGCTCGCCGTGTTCGTCATCGGAATGTACAACGGCCTGGTGCGCTTGAAGGTGCAGTGCGATAACGCCTGGTCGGACATTGATGTGCAGCTGAAGCGCCGCTACGATCTGATTCCCAACCTGGTGGAAACCGTGAAGGGCTACGCCGCGCACGAAAAAGGTACCCTCGAAGGCGTAGTCGCCGCGCGCAATACCGCGATGAGCGCGCAAGGCCCGGAAGCCAAGGCTCAGGCGGAAGGCATGTTGACGTCCGCATTGCGCCAGGTGTTTGCGCTGGCCGAGGCTTACCCGCAATTAAAAGCGGTGGAAAGCTTTACGCAGCTGCAGCAGTCGCTGAGCCAGATTGAAGACAGCATTCAGAACTCGCGCCGCTACTACAACGCCGTGGTGCGCGACCTGAACACCAAAATCGTGCAGTTCCCTTCCAACATCATCGCCGGTATGTTCAACATCAAGCCGCGCGAATTCTTCGAGATCAACGCGCCCGCCGAACGCGAAGCGCCCAAAGTGAGTTTTGGCAGCGCGGGCGCGGCGTAGGCCGTCCCTGGCCATGCGCGTTCTGCGCCGCAATCTAACGGTCTGCCTCCTGCTGCTGTGTGCGGCGATACCCGTCGCGGCGCGCACTCTGGTGTTCCCGCATTTCGACGCGCAGATTCAGGTGCGCGCCGACGGGACAATAGACGTCACCGAAACGATCGCAGCGCAATTCACCGGCTCCTGGCACGGCATCTACCGCACCATTCCGGTCGAGTACACCAGCCCGCAGGGTCTGAACTATACCCTCTTCATTGAAGATGTGAGCGCGACGGACGACACCGGGCAAAAACTCAAGCTCGAACAAAACCGCCAGGGACGTTACCTGAAATTCAAGATCTACGTGCCGGATGCGGAAGATGCCACGCGCACGATCCTGCTGCATTATCGCGTGCTGGACGCCATCCGCTTTTTCGCGGACCACGACGAGCTGTATTGGAACGTGACCGGCGACGAGTGGGAAAACGCAATCAACCTGGTTACGGCGCGGATTGAGCTGCCCGCAGGCGTCAGCGGACTGCGCGCAATCGCCTACACTGGCATCAGCGGTTCGCGCGCGCAGGACGCGCAAGTCCAGATCAACGACAATGTGGTGGAGATTCGCAGCCTGCATCAACTCGGATTCCGCGAAGGCCTGACGGCGGTGGTCGGCTTCGATAAGGGTTTTGTGCATCCACCGACGGCCGGCGCTGACTTCATGCGCTTCCTGCGCAGCAATTTGCCGCTATTCATTCCGGTGATTGCGTTTTTCGTGATGCTCTGGCTGTGGTGGACGCGCGGGCGCGATCCGGCGCGCGAGGCGATTGCGGTGCAGTACGATCCCCCGGATCAATTGACTCCCGGCGAATGTGGCACGCTGGTGGATAACGAAGCCGCGATGCGCGACATCACCGCGACGTTGGTGGACCTGGCCGTGAAAGGGTACATGACCATCGAGCAGAAAGACGAAAGCCATCTGCTGGGGCTGACGCACAGCAAGGAATATGTCTTTCACCTGAAAAAGCCGCCGGCGGAATGGGCGGCGGCGCGTTCGCACGAACAGGAAATGCTTTTCGCGCTTTTTGATGATGGGGCGACCACCGACGTGAATCTTTCCGATTTGCAGAATCATTTCTATACTCATCTGCCGGCGATTCGCGAACGCATTTTCAGCGCGCTCATGACAGACGGCTATTACCTGCATCGTCCGGACACGGTGAAGCAAGGTTACGTCGGCGCGGGCCTGGTGATCGGCTTCCTGATGGTGGCCGGAACGGGATATTTGTCGCAGACGACCGGGATCGCTTCGGGCACCTGGATCGTCGCGGGCGTCGCCACCGGCGCGGTGATCGCGATTTTCGGGTGGTTCATGTCCGCGCGAACGATTACGGGCGCGCGCGCTCTGGAAAAAGTGCTGGGCTTCGAGGAATTTCTGGGGCGCGTGGAAAAAGACCAGATCGAACGGCTGGAGAAGACTCCGGAGCTATTCGAAAAATATCTGCCGTACGCGATGGCGCTGCGCGTGGAGAAGAAATGGGTGCAGGCGTTTTCGGGCATCGCGCTGCAGCCCCCGCAGTGGTTTCAGGGCTCGTACGGGAACGCTTTCGTTCCGTATCTTCTGGTCAACGACCTGGACATGATGTCCATGCACGTGGGAACGGTGATGGCTTCGGCGCCGCGCAGTTCCGGCGGCTCGGGGTTCGGCGGTGGTGGCGGGTCCGGCGGCGGATTCGGCGGGGGCGGTGGCGGCGGATTCTAGTTTCATTTTCCCGCGGCGCGGGGAGCTTACTTCGCCGCGCGAAACGATGTGCGCCACTGACGGAGCCAGCCGTGCTCGCGGATGCTTTCTTCCTGCATTTGGCGGGTCCAGGCGCCCAGTACACTCGAACGATTGAAGTAGCCGACCATCCGTTGCGGATTTTCGCGGCTCACGACCGGCAGCCTGCCGATATCCCGCTCCAGCATCCGGTACATGGCGTCGTGCGCGAGTTCGTCCGGGAACGCCACGACCGGCGGTTGCGAACCCGCTTCGAGCACGGTCATGCCTCCTTTCGGGTCCTGTTCTAAAGCGCGCAACAAATCCCCCTGCGTGACGACCCCAACTAGTTTGCCGTCGCTTGCAACGATCGGCAAACCCTGCGCGAGATTGTAGGTGGGATTGCCGGAGCTCATTCGTTCGGCGAGTTCCGCGACGGTCATCTCCTGCGGGATCGGTTTCACGTCCGCGCGCATCAGTTCGTTTACGCGCACCGATTTCAGCACTTCGGTTTCGCTTTCGCCGGGTACGGGCATCCCGCGCTTGGCGAATTTCTGCGTCATGATCGAATTCGGGAGCAGAGTGAAGGCCACTGCGTCCGCCAGAACACATACCAGCAGCACGGGCAGCACGGCGTTGAAGTCGCGCGTCGTCTCAAACGCGCAGAACATGAACGTGAAGGTGGCGCGAGACGAGGCTCCCAGCAACGCGCCCATCGCGGCCACGGCAAAGGCTTCCGGCGAAAGATGCGCGCGAGGGATCACGCGGTCCACGATGATGGCAAACGAGCTGCCGATGGCCGCGCTGATCATGAACATGGGCGCGAGGGTGCCGCCGGAAGTTCCGGAACCGAGCGAAAGCAGCACCACGAAAGTTTTTAGCAAGAGCACCAGCAGCACGACGCCCAGCACCAGATGGTTGTTCAAGACGTCTTCGATGGTGTCGTAACCCGAACCCAGCACGCGCGGAAAACAGAATCCGACGATGCCGAGTCCTACCGCTCCCAGCGCCGGATGCAAAAAGCTCGGCACAATTTTCAGGTGATCGAAGAATTCTTCCAGTTTTTCGAGAGCGCGCGTAAACGCGACCGCCGCAAAGCCACAGAGAAGGCCCAGCGCGATGTAATACGGAAGGCCGGGGAGGAAGTTGTAGTCCACCTTGCCGATAGCGAACATCGGGCCGCCTCCGAACAGCAGGCGCCGGACGGCGACCGCCATCGTGCTGGCAATCACCACCGGAATGAAGGATCGCGTGCGGAATTCGAAAAGGAGGAGCTCGAGAGCGAGCAGCACTCCGGTGATGGGCGCGTTGAACGTGGCCGCCAGCCCTGCGCCGCCGCCACATGCCAGCATCACCTTGCGCTCAACGGCGGTGGTGGAAATAAATTGCCCCACCAACGAGCCGAACGCGCCGCCAGTTTGAATGATGGGACCTTCAGCACCAAACGGACCGCCCGTGCCGATGCCGATCGCCGCCGAAAGCGGCTTAAGAAACGCGACCTTGGCTTCGATCCGGCTACGCGAGGTGAGCACGGCTTCCATGGCTTCGGGAATTCCGTGGCCGCGAATTTTCTCCGAGCCATATTTCGCCAGCAAGCCGATGAGCACGCCGCCGACGACGGGAATCAGAATCATCCACCAGCCCAGCGGCGAATTGCGCGGGCTGCGGAAATGAAAAGACCATTCGTGATAGAAAGCGAGGTTAGTAAAAAGTCCGATCAAGCTATAGAGCGCGTAGGCGATGAAACCAACGAGCGCGCCGATTCCCGCCGCGAGGGTGGACACCAGTGCCAGACGATAGCCGGCTCGTTGCGGCGGTTCATGGCTTGGCGTCTTGGGTCGGCCTTGCGGTTTTCCTTCGAACGCGTTGTCGCGAGTCGGCGTGTTCATCGGTAAGGGATTCCCGCGCGTCGGCTGCGCACGCGTCTTTCATTTCCTGGTGTGCGCGCGTTTCTGCCTGGCCGGCCGCTTGCGCCGCGCATTCGCGCGTGGCGCGGAGTCGTGCGCCGGGCTGGTGGAAATGTCGCGAGCGACGACTTTCGCCAGCGCCTGCAGAAGCTTCGAGCGTGCCGTCTTCAATTCCGCGCGGTGCGTCAACGCCAGCTGCTTCAGCAGTTTTTCTCCGCGCCGCGTGAGGGTTAGCAGCACGCTGCGGCGGTCAGCGGCGCCGCGGGCGCGCCGCAGCAGGCCTTTGGTCTCCAGGCGGTTGACTAATTCCACCGCGCTGTGATGCTGGACTAGCAGCCTCTCGGCCAGCACGCCCACGGTGGCCACGCGGTGGGGCGGCAATCCCTTGATGGCTAGCAGCGCCTGATGCTGCTGTGGCTCGAGGCCGGCGGCGCGCACGATGCGTTCGCTGGAATGCAGAAAGCGCCGGATTTCAAAGCGAAAGTCGGCGAGCGCCAGATAATCAATGCTGGAACCGGAACCTTTGGCCATGCTTCCTCCGCCAGTCTGCCATTATATCGTATTACGATACTTTTGTGGAATGCCACTGCGCGGGGCCGGAGTGTCGCGGAAGAGACAATACCTGAAAAACGGGGTTCTAGAGCTGCTTGCGAAAAGATTTTTGCGTTTTCACGTGCTGGTAGCCGTGCCGCTGGTAAAAGGCGTGAGCCCGCTCGCGGATCACATTCGAGCGCAGGCCGATCGTGGCGCAGCCCCGTTCGCGCGCCCACTGCTCGGAGCGCAGCAGCAGGCCCTCGCCGATGCGTTGCGAACGAAAGCGCTCGTCCACCACCAGACCGCTGATTTCAGCGCGCGCCGCGGCTTCCAGTGTGCGATAGACGAAGACGGCGATCCATCCGGCAACCGCGCCCTCGGCGAGTTCGGCCACAAATACGGCGTGGTCCGGGGAACCTTTTAAGCCGTCGAGGCGCCGCGCGATCTCTTCGCGCGTGGAAGGATACGTCAACTGTCCTGCGAGTTCCGCGAGCCGCGCGTAATCAGACTCCCGCGGCAGGCGAATTTTCCCGGCGAAGGCGTCGGATGGCGCGCTCATACGCTGCGCTCCGCATTCATTGCAGGGCCTTCTTCAGCACGGCGATTTGTCCGGCGTGATAGAGGTCGTGCTGAATGGCTCCATGCAGCATTACGTACTGCGAATGATCCTTGCCGGGCACGATGTCGCTCAACTTATTCTCCGGCAACTTTTGCACGGCGGCGCGAAAGCGGGCGCGGCATTCGCGCAAATGCTCGAGCGTACGCTGCCAGGCTACTTTCGTCGCTTCCCACACGGGCGGCCAATCCTCTTCGGCGCTCACTTCCACCTTTTCACCGGAGGCGCGGTGCTGCACGATCGAATTCCACAAAGCAATGTGATTCACCAGTTCCCAGATGGAATGCGCGCCGGGAACGGGATGCTGCGACGCTTGCTCGGCGGTAACGCCCTCGAGCAGCGATTCGAGTGACGGGCCGTGCCAGGCGTCGCCGCCAAACGCGCGGTCCATCTGATCAATGATGCGGTCGATTTCGCTCATGAAAGTCTCCGGGAAAAGCGTAAGGCAGAGTGGCGCGGCGCGCAAGACGGCGAGCGCCGAACGATGCCGAGGTGTTTGGACGTCCCGCGGTCAAAAAAGTTTATCGGAATCGAGCAGGATGGTCACCGGACCGTCGTTCACGAGTTCGACGGACATGTGCGTTTGAAAGACGCCGGTCGCAACGCGCACCCCGAGCGCTTGCAACGCGCGGACGAATTCTTCGTAGAGCGCTTTGCCCTGCTCCGGTGGCGCGGCTTGTATGAAGCTGGGGCGGCGCTGGCCGCGCGCGTCGCCGTAGAGCGTGAATTGCGAAACGACGAGCGCGGCACCGCCGACATCGATGAGCGAGCGGTTCATTTTGCCTTGCTCGTCATTGAATATTCGCAAGTTCGCTACTTTCTCGGCCGTGCTCGCAGCGGTCGCGGCTGTATCTTCGCGCCCGACGGCTAGCAGGATTAGCAGTCCGGCGGCGATTTCGCCTTTCATGCTGCCATCCACGATCACACGCGCGCTGGTGACGCGCTGGACTACCGCTCTCATATTTTCCTTTCGCGCCGGATGCCCGCAACGACGCTCGATTCTATGCAGGTGCCGGCGCTAAGGCAAAAGTTTCAACACAGAGGGCACAGAGACCGGAAAAGAGAGTTCACGGAGAGATTCGGGCGCGCGCAGGATTCACATTTCAATCGCTGCGACAGTAGGGGCGGGTCTGAGACCCGCCCCTACGGATTCAGCCCAGCGACGGCTCATCGTCAGGCGAGGTCACGACAAGGTTCCCTTTGCTGGCTTTTTGACGAGGATGAAATGTGTTAGAAACGAAGGCGCTGCTGGTGAGAGGCGGAAGATTGAAACTCGCGCTGATCGGAACGCATGGAGTGGGCAAAACGACGCTGGCGTATGAAATTTGCTCGCTGCTGAAGAAGGCGCACTTCAACGTGGAACTCGTGACGGAAGTGGCGCGCCAATCTCCCTTTCCGGTGAACGCCGCGACGACCATCGAGGGGCAGCTGTGGATTTTGCACGCGCAGCTTGCGGCGGAACTGGCCGCCGCGCGACGCGCGCCGCACGTGGTGACCGATCGCGCGGTGCTCGATAATTATTGTTACCTTGTGAATAAATTCGGACGGCAGCCGCAACTGGAGCAGTGGCTCGCATGGTGGATGGATTCGTATTCGATTCTGGTGGGCGTGCCGCCGGTGGCCGCCGATATTCCCGCGGACGGCTTTCGGTCCGAGGATCGCGTGTTTCAGCGGCGCATTCATGAATTGCTGAGTGAGTTGCTGGCCGCGGCGCCATTCACGAATTTGCGCGCGCCGGTGATGTGGCTTGATCCCAACGAGCGACAGAACTGGGCCGAACGCATCTTCCAGGCTGCCATACCGCTGATGGACAGCGCCGCCGCGGCCGCGTCTTCGTCATTTGGCGCGAGTCCTTCTCGCTAAGGCTCCGGCGAAGCATGGAAACCTCTTCCTCGGCGCCGCTCTCCTCAAGAAGGTGGCTCACTCGCGGAGTGCTGGGCATCGGGCTTGCGAGCCTCTTCTCGGATTGGGGACACGAAGCCGCCACTTCGATTCTTCCTGCGTTTCTCGCGAGTCTGGGCGCGCCGGCATTTGCGCTGGGCGTGATTGAAGGAGTTTCGGACGGCCTTTCGAGTTTTGCGAAATTAGCGGGCGGATGGATTGCGGATCGTCCGAAGCTGCGCAAGCCGACGGGCATCGTCGGCTACGCCGCGACGGGACTTTCGACATTTGCGTACGCATTGGCGCAAAGCTGGCCGGCGATTCTGGTGATGCGCGCAATGGGCTGGGCGGGACGCGGCAGCCGCGGGCCTTCGCGCGATACGCTGCTTGCCGACGCCGTCACGCCGGAGCAGCAAGGCCGCGCGTTTGGTTTCGAGCGCGCGATGGATACGATCGGCGCGGTGCTCGGCCCGCTGTGCGCGACGGCGCTGCTGGGATGGCTGGGGCCGCGCGACGTGTTTCGTTGGACACTGCTTCCAGGGCTGGCCGCGGCGGTTGCATTTGCGGTGCTGGTGCCGCCGGGGCGGCAGGACGACAGCCATCGCGCTCCCAGCTTCGTTTCGAGCTTCGCGCAACTGCCGAGAACATACTGGCACTACCTGACGGGAGTTTTTGCGCACGGCATCGGCGATTTCGCGCCGACGCTGCTGATTCTGCGCGCTGGACAGATTCTGACGCCGCGCTTCGGTTTCGCGCGAGCTTCCACGATCGCGGTCGGGCTCTATACTTTTTACAATTTTGTGGATGCCGCGGCGTCGTATCCCGCAGGCGCGCTCGCCGACCGCATGAGCAAGCGCGCGATTCTCGCCGTGGGATACCTTTTCGCGGTGGCGGCTTTCGCCGGCTTCATTTTCGAGCCGCCGACGATTCCGATGCTCGCGATTTTATTTGGGGTGGCGGGAATTCATGGAGCTGTGCAGCAATCGCTGGAAAAATCGCTGGCGGCGGAATTGCTGCCGAAGGCCAATCGCGGCTCGGGCTTTGGCGTGCTGGCCACGGTGAACGGCGTGGGCGATTTGATTTCGAGCGTGGTGGTGGGCGTGTTGTGGTCCAGCGTCAGCCCGAACGCAGGATTTCTCTATGCCGGATTTTTCACTTTGCTCGGCGCGATTTTGATTTATTTTTATACGGGCCGGAGCGGCGCACCCGCCGCTTGACGCGCGCTGCGGACTTGCTGGCGCGTGCACCTCGGGGAGCAGGCTGGCAGCGCGGGCAAAAATGGCTGCTGCGCCCCGCCACGATGATGCGGCGAATAATCGCGCCGCAGCGAAAGCATTTTTTACCGTCGTGCTGGTAGGCGCGATGCTTTTGCTGGAATTCTCCGCGGCCTCCGTCGAGATCCACGTAATCGGAAATCGAAGAACCGCGCAAGCGGATCGCTTCGCGCAAAATGCTTTGCACCGCGCGATGCAGGCGCTGCAATTCATCGTCTTTCAGCCGCGCGCCGATTTTTTCGGGATGAATTCGCGCGCGCCACAAGCTTTCATCGGCGTAGATATTGCCGATGCCGCGCATCACGCCCTGATCGAGGAGTAGAGCTTTGATGCGTGATTTTCGCGATTGAATCCGCGAGCGAAATTCCGCCGCGCTGATTTCCAGCGGTTCCAGGCCCAGGCCGCCCAGGACGCGTTCGTGGGCGCCATTGGCCAGCAACGCCATACGGCCGAACCGGCGAACGTCGTTGTAGCGCAGCTCGCGGCCATCATCGAGCGCGAAAAAGACGTGCGTGTGCAGCGGCACAGGAGTTTCCGGCGGGCAGACGCTGATTTTGCCGGTCATGCCGAGGTGGATCAGCAGCGAAGTCTCTTCCGCGGGTGATTTCCTGGGCTCGAGGTCGAGCAAGAGAATTTTTCCCAGGCGGCGAATGCCCGCGACGGTGCTGCCCGGCAAATTCTGTTCTAGTAGAGCGGGATCGTCAATGAAATCCGTCTTGCCCAGACGCACGCTCACGATGCGCCGGCCGGGCAGAACTTCGCGCAGGCCGCGCGCGACAGTTTCGACTTCAGGAAGTTCGGGCATATCTCTATTCTACTGCGGCGGAAGCAGCGCGAACACCCGAACCGGGCCGCCGGAGCCGCCTTCCAGCTTAATCGGGGCGACGATCAGAAACGCGCCGGCTTCCGGAAGCTCGCCGAGGTTCGCGAGGTTTTCCAGGTTGTAGAGTCCCGCAGGCAGATCAGTGCGGTGGACTTCAAAAGTTTTCGATGCTCCGTAGTCAATGCTCAGCGTGTCAATGCCCAGTCCCACCGCGCCGCGTTCGATCAAGAGTTTCGCGGCTTCCACGGAATAGCCGGGAAAGTGCATCACGCCGCTGGCATCCATGTTGCGGTAACTCGCCTGGTCCGGCCAGCGCGACGACCAGCCTGTGCGCAAGAGCACGATGGAGCCAATGGGGATTCGTCCGTGCAGCGCTTCCCATTTTTCCACGCGTACGACGCGCAGACGGTAATCCGGATCCTTGCTGACTTCCTCGCTGACGTCAATCACCACGGCCGGACCGAAAAAATGATCGACCGGGATCTGATCGAGGAATTCCTTGCCGGGAGGAAAATGCGCGGGCGCGTCCAGATGTGTGCCGTAGTGCTCGAGCGTCCAGAAGCTGCGCGCGAAATAGCCGTCCTTTTCCGGCGTGGCGACGGCCTTAGCTTCGAAGGTGCGGTCATCGCCAGGCCATGCGGGCAGCTTGCCGTTGATTGCGTAGGTCATGTCCACAACGCGAGTGCTGCCGTCGGAAACTCCTCGCAGCCACGCCTCTTGCGAAGCGGAATGCTTTTTCTGCGCTCCGTCCGCCGGCGCCGCGCCCAGGCGCGCCATCGCAAGCGCCAGGAAAATAGCGGCAAGCGCTGCGGCAAAATAAATCAGGCCACGTCTATGCATCGAAAAATCCTCCTCAAGCGAGCTTCATCTTAGCCGACTTCGCCAGCCGGCGCACGCCAGGCTCGTTTCGTGCAGGAAAGCGGAGGCGAGCTTCCGCGCTTCATACTTTTCGGCGAAATTTCAAAAAGCGATAGCCAACGGAGCAATTCCTACGGGAGCGGAATGCCTGGCGAGGCGACGATACCGGCCATGCGCAGGACTTCCGCATATTCTTCGTCGGTCAGCGGACAGATGGTCATGCGCGTGTTTTTGAGGAATTTGATCTTGCGCAGCAATTTATTCTCGCGCAACTCGGCGAGCGTCACCTGGCGCGGCAAGCGCTCGATGGCACGCAGGTCCATCACCATTTTTTTGGTGTCGTTCTCGTGGGGGTCAGGATAGGGATCGCGGCTTACTTCCGCCAGCGCGTAAATCGCGTGCTCGGGTTTGCCGTGATAGGCCAGGGCACGGTCGCCTTTGTGGATCTGTTTGAGCTGGCGCAGCGCGTCCGGGCGATGCCCTGCGTGGCGCCACATTTCCTTGCCCTTCACGAACAGGGTATCCCAGTGATAGACGCGAGGGTCCACGGCCAGCAGCCAGCGTCTTGGTTTGAGGGGCGGTTGCGTCATCCGTCAAAAAGTGTCGGGCGAACTATACACGGAAGAGGCGAAAAATGGCGAACTTTGTGATGAATTTTTGCGGGGGCGCAATCTACGATCGGTGGCGGGGGCTGGCGGGCGCTAAGCCGTGTGTTAACCTACATCTACGAAGATGTCCTCGCCGCGGACTTCGACCGCATAACACTGCACCCCGACCGCCGGATTGGTGGTCAGCTTGCCGGTGGCCACATCGTATTTCCAGCCGTGCCAAGGACATACGACGATCTGACCTTCCATTTCACCTTCACCGAGCGGGCCGCCTCGATGCAAACATACATTATTGATTGCAAAGAGTTTACCTTCGACATTGGCGACCGCGATATTCTTGCCGTCCAATTGAAATTCGCGAATGGTGCCAGGCGGGACTTCGTCTTTCTTCGCTGTCCGCAAAAAAGCCATCGAATCGTGTGCTCCGTGCTAGCGTTCGTTGGGCCCGACGGGTCTGCAGCCTGCTACCGACAGTTCTAGGCCCTATCTTGGTTCCGGCGACTGCGCGACCATCACCCCGCGCTTGAATTCATCCACCATTCCGGGTTGCAAGCGCACCGCGGTGGGCCGCTTGGCCAGCGACATCTGATCAATTTTGTCCTGCAGCTTCAATAGCGCGTAAAACAGGCCCTCGGGCCGCGGTGGACAGCCAATTACGTACACGTCCACCGGAACGATGCGGTCCACACCCTGCAACACGGAATAGACATTGAATGGCCCGCCGACGCTGGAGCAGGCGCCCATCGAAATGCACCATTTCGGGTCCGGCATTTGGTCCCACACGCGCTTCAGCACGGGCGACATCTTCAGCGTGACGGTGCCGGCGACGATCATCAGGTCGGCCTGGCGCGGCGAGGGGCGAAATACTTCCGCGCCAAAGCGCGCGATATCGAAGCGCGAAGTGGTGGAAGCGATCATTTCGATGGCGCAGCAGGCTAGTCCGAAAGTCAGCGGCCAGATGGCGCTCTTGCGCGCCCAATTAAAAACGTAATCAACTGTCGAGAGGACGTAACTGCGTTCGAAGCGGTTGTCCAGGACGCCCATCGGTCTCCCATTACCTCGCAAACGGTCGGAGTATATGCGCGTGGGTGGTGCTAGTCAAACAGTGCAAGGCACCACAGATGAACACAGATAAACACAGATAAAAGCAAATGGTCGGAAAGACGGAATCGGCTTTCGCGAATTGCGCTTTCAGCGGGTGCGTTTTGTTAAGGCCCACTGCGCCTTCGGTGGATTCGCCTTTTGAATCATTTCGTTCTTATCAGTGTTAATCAGTGTTCATCTGTGGTGATGTTTCTTTCTTTGTACCGTAGACGAGCAACGCGCCGATTGCGCGAAAATCAGCGAGTTCTTTGGCGTCGCGGAACCAGCGGCCGGCGTAGACATCCGGATTCGGCGTCGGGTCAGGAATCAGGCGATGCGCCACTTCGGTGAATCCCGCGTCGCGAAACAGCTTTTCCCACTCCGCGGCGGAAAGCAGATGCGTGGGGACCGCCAGTTTTGGGCCCCACTGATGGCTGTACGGATTGTCGCGGTAATAGTTGATGAGAATCCACGCCGAGCCGCCTTCCGCAAGCACGCGATAGATTTCGCGAATGCCCTTCGCGGGATCGGGCCAGTAGTACGACGACTCCACGGAAATCACGCGCGAAAAGAAGTTTGCTTCCCAGGGAATTTCGTCCACGCCGCCCACGATGAACACCAGGTTTTCGTTGGCGACGCTGGCCTCGCGGGCGTGGTGAATCATTTCGTCGGAAATATCCATGCCTACCACGCGTCCTTGCGGCACGCGCGGGGCCAGAATCCGCGAGAGCCATCCGGCGCCGCAACCAGCGTCCAGAATGTTGTCGATAGGCTCGATCTGCATCAGGCCGAGCGCGGGCTTGGTAATGGGCCAATGGTCGTGCTCCATGGACTCGCCCTTGCCGGCATCGGCCCAGCGGTTAAATTCTTCGCGCAACTGGTTCACTTGACTTCGGCTCCAATAAATAGTCTAGAATCCTGCACCGAATTGTACTTGATAATCGATGCCGGCACGAAATCGCTGGATCGAGCTTGCGGAGCGGAAGCCGCGCTGGTTCGCGCCAACGCGGGTGGCCCGGCGAACGGCAGTAGGGGCTTATTCGTATTCGCATATTAATGTTGACATTCTATGCGAAATATAATATAAGAGGAGTGTCGGTTGAAGGTTTGGCTTTCAAAGGCGGCGCAGCAGCTGTTGGATTCACTGCCAGACGGCCTTGATAAGGCACAGATTCGAGGCGTGATAGGGCAGCTGGAAACTGAGGATGAATCCCTGGAATCGTGGCCCTCCGGCGACTTTCCGGGTGGCCAGTACGCCTTTGCCGGAGCGGAAGACAAATGGAAGTTGACCTATCACGTGGTGGAGATGGAAGAGCCAGTGACGTCCGTGGTGACAATCACCAAGCGGCGCACCAGCCGCTGGGCCTTGAAGTTTTATCCGAGCAAGGATTGATATGAGCGAGATGCAAAAACTGCCGTTGCAACCGGAACAGCAAAGCGAAACGCGACACGAGTTTCTCGATCCGGCGCAGCAGATTGAACGGCTGCAAATCGAGGGACGGGATTACGTCCTGATGCGTGACGATGTCTACCGGCAGATGCTCCATGAAATCGAATCTTTGGACTCGGCCCTGGAGTTGCAGCGAGCGCAGACGGATGCCAATCGCAGCCTGACGAAGAGTTTGCTGCTGGGAAACTACAGCGCCGAGCAGATTCGGCGGATCGTGGAAGCGCGCACGCCCGGCGAAAGATTCGGGTTGATGCGGGAGTTCCGCAATTTGAATCAGTCCGAACTGGCCGCCGAAGCCGGCGTGAGCCAGACGACCATCAGCAATATCGAAAATGGACGAGTGCAATTTCGCGGGGTGAATTCGGCGCGGCGGGTATTTTCCGCGCTGGGCGCTTCGGATGCCGATATCTTCGAGCTGCTGGCCGAGCCGAACGAGAAAGCGGAAGAAAAATCTTAAGCGCCAGATTCTCGTTGTGCCGCGCGCGTCGCGCTCACGGGATATTGCACCAGCCAAATGCGGCGAGGCAAATCAGGCCCACCGCGAAGCCTCCCAGGCCTGCGAGGTTCCCTGCCATCAGTTCGTTCTTGCAGTCCGTACCATCTTTTGTGAATAGCGCCAGGAAGTATAAATAGAAGAGGCACCCGGCAATCGAAACCAAAAAGCCAAGCCAGGAAATCCCGAGGACGTTTGGGTGACGCACGGTGTGCACCGCAGTGACGCCGGATTTAGATTCCGCTCCGAGTCCCACGATGTCGTGCAAAAAGGTGATCGAGAGGACCAGCGAGCCGGTGGAAAGATTCAGGACGGTCTGAACGTATTCCTTGAAAATTTCAAACTGCTTTTCCAGGCTGACGTGCCGCGAATCGTTTCGTTGTTCCTCGTGCACGAGCGCCCCTCGTTTGCGATCGAATCGTTAGATGCGCCTGCCACACGCCCAGCAGAAATGGGCGCCTACCGGCTCCAGCGCACCGCAGCGGCAGAAATAACGCGAGCCGCCTGCCGGAACCAGCACGGTGGAGACGCGCGGTTCGGAGACGCAAGCCCACAGCAGCGCAATAAACCATCCGATGCCGGTCCAGCCGAAGAGCAGATTCACCAGGAATATGCCGGCGGAGTCTCGCTTGCCGTGACCGATGATCGTGGGCAGAAAGTACAGCAGGACCGCGACAAAAAGAAACGTCATGTGCGCACCTCTTCAGTTTTCAAGCCGGACCATAATACGGGCGCCCAGCTTCTATCCCTACACTGAGATACGATTCAGAGGCTCGTCTGGTTCCCTGGATTTTTCCACTTTCGCCAGCAGTTGGGTAAATTTCTGCTCGCGCTCTTTCTGGTCGAGGCCTTGATAGGCTTCGGCGATCTGGGTGGTATTCATCGAGCAGAATTTCGGCCCGCACATCGAGCAGAATTTGGCTTCCTTGTAGAAGTCGTCGGGCAGCGTCTCGTCGTGCATTTTCCGCGCGGTTTCAGGGTCCAGCGAAAGTTCGAACTGCTTGTTCCAGTCGAAGAGAAAGCGCGCATAGCTGAGCGCGTCATCACGATCGCGCGCGCCGGGACGATGCCGCGCCACGTCTGCCGCATGCGCGGCAATTTTGTAGGCAATCACGCCCTGGCGAACATCATCCGCGTTGGGCAGACCCAGATGCTCTTTTGGCGTCACGTAGCAAAGCATCGAAGCGCCGTGCCAGCCGATCATCGCCGCGCCAATCGCGCTGGTGATGTGGTCGTAGCCCGGCGCGATGTCGGTGACCAGCGGCCCCAGCGTATAAAAGGGCGCTTCGTAGCACATCTCGTTTTCTTTTTTCACCTGCAGTTCGATCTGGTCCATCGGGATGTGGCCGGGACCTTCGATCATCACCTGCACATCGTATTCCCAGGCTTTCTTGGTCAGTTCGCCGAGGACTTTCAGCTCCGCGAATTGCGCTTCGTCGCTCGCATCCGCAAGGCACCCGGGACGCAAGCCATCGCCCAGCGAAAAACTAACGTCGTGCTTCTGAAAAATCTTGCAGATCGCTTCGAAATTCTCGTACAGGAAATTCTGTTTCTTGTGGAAGCTCATCCACTGCGCCAGCAGCGCGCCGCCGCGGCTGACGATTCCGGTGATGCGATTGCGCACCAGCGGCAGAAATTCGCGCAGCACGCCGGCGTGAATGGTCATGTAGTCCACGCCCTGTTCGGCCTGCTCCTCGATCACTTCCAACAGCAGCTCGATTGATAAATCCTCGGCGCGGCGCACGCGCGAGAGCGCTTCGTAAATCGGCACGGTGCCGATCGGTACGGGCGACGCGTTGATGATGGCTTTGCGGATCATGGGAATATCGCCGCCGGTGGAAAGGTCCATCACGGTGTCCGAGCCGTAATGCACGGAGCGATGCAGCTTCTCGAGCTCTTCGTCCACGTTGGAAGTGGTGGCGGAATTGCCGATGTTCGCGTTGATTTTGCAGAAGAAGGCTACGCCGATGCCCATCGGCTCGAGATTGCGATGATGGATATTGGCGGGAATGATGGCGCGGCCGCGCGCCACTTCGTCGCGCACCAGCTCGGGCGTGAGTTTTTCGCGCTTGGCGACGTACTCCATTTCTTCGGTGATGACGCCCTGGCGCGCGTAGTGCATCTGCGAAAAATTGCGCACTCCGCCGTTCGTTGCCGCTGCGCGCTTTTCAATCCATGCATCTCTCATCGCCATAAAGCCCCCGTGTACACCCAGCCCCGAGCAACCATGTGCCAGGATGCAACATTATTGCACCGCGATTCACTGGCGGCAACTCGCGCGGCGGCCAGCCTGGCGCGGCAGGCCGTACCCCTACGCGTCGATGCGCGAACATATTAGCGTGCTGTGGTGGCCGTCGCAGCTTCGACGAGCAGCGCTTTGAGGTTGACGGCATTGGTTACCGGCGGATGGCAGGTGGTTTCGACACAGACCAGCGCTTGCGCCTTGGCGGCATCGAGATGCGGCAGCGTTTCACGCAGCGCGGGAGCGAGGAAGGCCGTGGCTATAGTTTCTGGCGTCACGCGCAAGACGGACTTACCGAAGCGATAGATTTCGTTTGCGGCTTTTTCCAGTTCGGCGGCTTTGGCGTCGCCGGCGGCGCCCATCACCACCACTTGCAGCGGATGGCGCGCGTGGAAAAGCGCGGCGAGGCCGTACGTCGCGGCGAATAATCCGTATTGCGGAACCAGACCGACGAATGCTTCCAGAGTTTTCTCCGCCCAATCGCGATAAAGCTTTTCTCCGGTGAATCCGTAGAGCCGGTCCAGAACGAACACCGCGACGGAATTCGCTCCGGGAGTCGGTGAATCCTGCAGCGGCTTGCGCCGGACGTCCATGCCGCCCATCGGCGCGGCATCTTTCGCGCGGTCGAAAAATCCGCCGCCATCGGGATCGCCGTAGCGCTCGACGGCGAGGCGCGTGGCGCGTTCCGCAATCTCGAAGTAACGCCGGTCGAGCGTCGCTTCGTAAGCATCGAGCAGCGCGGCCGCCGCAAAAATCTGATCGTCCAGCGAACCTTCCAGATGCGGCCCGCCGACGCGATGGCGAAAACCTTTGCTCTCGTCCCACGCTTCCGCGAGAACGCGTTCCAGCGTCTTTAGCGCGAATTCGCGGCAATCGTTGCGGCCCAGCACGCGCGCGGCTTCCAGATAGGCCGAGACGAACATCGCGTTCCACCCGACATAAATCGTGGTGTCAATCGCGGGCGTGGGACGCCGCTTCAGCCGCGCAGCGAGCAGCTTCCCTTTTGCGCGAGCAATCAAGAGGCGCGCGCCGGTTTCGTCCGTGCCGAGCTGCGTGGCCAGCCCCGCGAATGTGCCGGTGACCCACAAAACATTTTTCGCAGGATTGTGATGCATCTCGCCATGCGGCTTCACATCGTAATAAAACTCGATCGCGCGCGATTCTTCCGGACTCAGCACGGCGCGCACTTCCGCGACGGTCCAGGTGAAATAATCGCCGTCGTCATCCAGCGTCTGATCGGCGTCCTGGCTGCCGTAAAATCCCCCGCGCTCGCGGTCGGACAAAACTTCACCGACCCACTCGATAATTCCTTCCGCCGTCTCGCGGAAAAGCGGCTCGCCCGTCACCTGGTAGCCATGCAGGAAATTTTTCAGCAGCTCGGAATTGTCGTAGGTCATTTTTTCGAAGTGCGGCACGCACCAGCGCTCGTCCACGGAATAGCGATGAAACCCGCCGGCCAATTGATCGTAAACGCCGCCCTGGGCCATGCCTTCGAGCGTGCGCTTCACTACGTGCAGCAGCTTTTCGTCGCGTGACGATTGATAGCGCTCCAGCAGCAAATCCACGGCGCTGGCATGCGGAAATTTCGGCGAATTACCGAATCCGCCGTGAGTTTCGTCAAAGAGATGCAGCGCGGACTCGATCACCGAGTCCACCACGCCCGCGTCGAATTCGCCGCGCGCGGTCCGGAATATTTCCGCTTTGGCCACGGCCTCTTCCAGCGCTTTCGCAGAGCTATCCACTTCGGCGCGGCGCGTCTTGAACGCATCGGCAATGCCCAGCAGGATGCGCTTGAATCCAGGACGCCCCATCGCGTCTTCCGGCGGAAAATAGGTGCCGCCGAAAAACGGCTTGCCGTCGGAAGTCAGGAACGCGGTGAGCGGCCAGCCGCCTTGCCCGGAAATCGCGCTGATCGCGGATTGATAACGCGAATCCACGTCCGGACGTTCGTCGCGGTCCACCTTCACCGGCACATAGAATTGATTGATCATCGCCGCGATTTCGGGATTTTCGTAGCTCTCGCGGTCAATCACGTGGCACCAGTGGCACCATACCGCGCCGATATCGAGCAAAATCGGCTTGCCTTCCGCGCGCGCATGCGCGAATGCTTCCTCGCCCCATTCGCGCCAATCCACCGGCTGATGCGCGGCAGAGCGCAAATAGGGGCTCGCGGAATCCTTTAATCGGTTTGCTTTGTGCGGGTCCACGTGCGGCCTCTCGATTTCTACCTCTTCATCAAGCTAGCACACATGGCGCGTACTCGGGGAAACTCCATATGCATAGCGAAGCGCCCCACCTGACGTGGCTCCGACGCGACCCAAGGGCGAAACTTCCTACGCGAAACTTCCTACGCCAGCACGCCGCCGCCTCCAATTGCGTGTTTTTTCCTGTTGCATTCTGCGTTACCGAGGATTAGATTCTCGCCAATTCGAAACAGCCAAAATGCCTAGACCACCGCGGCGGAGGAGTCTATGCACACAGCCCTACGCATTTCGTGTCTCTTGCTTTGTTCGGCGACGTTCTCGTTCCCGGCGTTCGCTTTCAGCCAGCTAGCACCGAACGCGGCGCTTTTGCCTGAAGCCTCGCCGCAATCGGGACAAGCCTCGCTGAAAATCTGCCTGCGGCAGCAGGATGACACCGCTTTCAGCGGTCTGGCAACGGTGCGCCTGACTTCTCCTGACGGCGCGGAGGTCACGGGCCGCGTCGCCGCATTTGACGACCCCATGATCTTTCCCGATTTGGCACCGGGAAGTTATGTGGTGCAGGCTGTCGCGCCCGGCTTCACCAGCGTCACCGAGACAATCGAAATCAAGCCGCGGCGCGCGTTCGAGACCATTTATCTGGTGCTGAAGCCGGAATCCTTCGGAACTGTCCGCGTGGATGCCTGCTCGGCGCTGGGCATTGCCACCAGCGACGCCGACGCTTTCCACTGGCTGCCTCCGAGCGTCGATGCCACAGTCACCGGCAACATTGAGGACGCGCCCTGTTCGCTCCCGGCGGTGTTGCAAGGCGTGGGGCAACACATGAAGCAGTTTGTGGACGGCCTGCAGAAATTCCGGGCGACCGAACACATTGAACATTTCAAGGTGGATGCCAGCGGCAAACGCGAATCGCGGCAAACGCGTAACTTCGATTACGTGGTCTCCGTCGCGCAGGCCCCGAATGGTGTCTTCGAGCTGGATGAATTCCGCAACGGCGGCGTGGACCGCAGCCAATTCCCCGCCGGAATCGCCACCGAAGGACTGCCGGCGATGGCCTTGCTATTTCATCCCACACTGGCTTCCGACTTCAATTTCAAATGCGAGGGCCTCGGCTTCTGGGAAGGGCGCCCGGCGTGGCGAATCCGGTTTGCACAGCGGACCGACAGGCCCAACCGGATGCGCGATTACGTGGTCAAGAACATTCACTATGCGGTTCCCATCAAGGGCCGCGCGTATATCGATGCCGCGACGTTGCAGGTGGTGCGGCTGGAATCTGAACTGGAAGCGCCCGTCGAGAAGATCGGCTTAACCGTGGAGCGATTCGCGATCAATTACGCGCCTGTGCAATTCCACACGGACGCCGAGGAACTCTGGCTGCCGCAAACCGCGGAATTGTACGTCGAACAAAAGGGCCACCGCTATTATCGCGAGCATTCCTTCAAGAACTTCCAGATCTTCGCGGTGGACGCGAGCCAAAAAGTGCAAACCCCGCGCGAGTCCTACTCATTCACCAACACGTCGGACCAGGATGTCTTCGGCATCCTCACGGTGACGCCCGCGAGCGGCACGGATTTCCAGCCCGTCTCCATCAAGTTCGAAATTCCCGCGGGCAAGAGCGTGTTCAAGGTGGTGGGAAGCGGCAAGGACGTGAATCTTCCGGCGGAGTCGGTGGCTTCCGCTACTTTCATTCACAACGGGCGTTCGGGGTCCATCCACGCCGACGCGTATCTGATCGAGGAAAGCACGCTGGACCTGATCGGCGACAGCGCGATTTCGCCCACACCGTAGGGTTTCAGGATTTTCACTACTGTACTGACTTCCATTCAACGCTAAACAATATAAACTCAGTGTTTATGGCCAAGAGCGCGAAAACCCGAAAGCGGAACCCCGTACATCCAGGTGAAATTCTCAGCGAGGATTTCATGAAGCCGTACGGCCTCAGCATGAACAGGCTGGCGCTCGATTTGCGAGTGCCGGTGACGCGCATTGCCGACATTGTGGCGGAGCGCCGCGGGATCACGGCGAGCACTGCGCTGCGCCTGGCTCGTTATTTCAAGACCACGGCCCAGTTCTGGCTGAATCTTCAAACGAAGTACGATCTGGAAATTGCCGAAGACGAACAGCTCGCTAAGATCGAGCGCGATGTGCGGCCTATTGAATTGACGGCGCGCTAGCGTGAAGGGCTGCGGGACTCACTGCACGGGATTGTTGTAGCCGGCGTCGCGGGGATCGATCGGTTTGCGGCCGGAGAAACCTTCATCCTGGGCGTGATAGAAACGGATGCGGTCTTCGCCCAGCTTCCAGCAGAGATACACTTCCTGATCGTCAATGCGCGCGGGAAAATCGAGCAAGCCGACGTCCAAATCTTTCACGACGCAGCCAGTTTCCTGAATCTGGTCAAGCGCGGATTGGATGGATTCTTCCAGCTGGTTGCGTTCCAGGCGGACCTTCGCGGCTTTCTCGTACGACACGGCCAAGCCGCCGGAACGTTGGATGCGCTCCGCCAGCGCGCCGAGTTTTCCATCCACATCATTCATCTTGCGCCGCGATTCCATCGCTTCGATCAGCAGCGGCTCAAGCTGCGTGCGTAAGCGCTCGGCTTCCGTAAGCGAGAAATATTTGGATTCTTCGTCGGCCATCTTTACGCGGCCTCCCAGGACCGGCCCCGTCAGCCGCCAATATAAACCATGGTGCGCGAAGGTGGAATGAAATCCGGCTCGTTGATGCGGTGGCTCTTTTCCTTCGTATTGACGATGGCCACGATGGCGTCGCCGATTTCGCGGTCGGTCGAGCCGCCGCGCAGCAGGCCTTTCAAGTCATGATCTTCCTTGCTGAAAAGGCAGGTGCGCAATTTTCCGTCGGCGGTGAGCCGGATGCGCGAACAATGCCCGCAGAAAGGCTGGGTCACCGGCGCGATCAATCCGATTTCGCCCAGGCCATCCACGAAGCGGTACTTCCGCGCGGTTTCGCTGCGTTCGTGCACCACGGGAATCAGCGGCCAGCGCGCCGAGATGCGGCGATGGACCTCCGCGGCCGGCACCACCATGTCGCGCGTCCACGCGCGGTCCGCGTCCAGCGGCATGAATTCGATAAAGCGCATCACGATGTCTTTTTCGCGCGCGAATTCCGCGAAGGCTTCCACTTCGTTGTCGTTCAACCCGCGCACCAGCACCGCATTCACCTTCACCGGACGCAGCGGCGAAGCTTGCGCGGCCTCGATTCCCGCGATCACATCGTCGAAAGTCTTGGTGCGCGTGACCTGCTCGAATTTTGCGCGGTCCAGCGAATCGAGGCTGATGTTGATGCGATCGAGGCCCGCGGCCACGAGCTTGTCGCAACGCTCGGCGAGCAGGAATCCATTGGTGGTCATCGAAAGGTCCTGCACGCCGATGGCTTTCAGGCGCGCGATGAAATCTTCCACGCCGGGACGCACCAACGGCTCGCCGCCCGTCACGCGCACTTTGCGGATGCCCATGCCCACCAGGATGCGCACCAGCCGCTCGTATTCGTCCCATTCGAGCAGCGCGTGCTCCGCCATGTGATTTTCGGGGTTCGCGGAGCGGCAATAGACACAGCGGAAATTGCAGCGGTCCGTTACCGAGACGCGCAGGTCCGTGATGGGCCGTCCGAATTTGTCTATGAGTGCCATCGCCGCTTAGATGCCGCCAAAAATAAAAATGCCCATCTCCGAGTTCGGAAACGGGCGAAGATTCCAGCGGGGTAATGGCGCGAGCAACCGCGCCGCTGGATTCACTCCTTTCCGAACTGGGGAGGACCGGGCGTTTCCACCCAATCCCTCAGCTCCTGCAAAATGAAAGAGCGTCGCCCCCGCTTCCGTGAGTTGTCTCTCCGTTAGGCCGAGGGGGTCGGAGAAATCAACTTCATTCTACGCCGTCCTCCCCGCATTGCAAAGTCTCCTGTGGAAGAGCTCCCGGACCGGCACTTGCGGTCACCCGACAATTCTGGCAGACCGGTACGAACTCATGGGGACTAACAATCGCCCGCTTCATCTCGTTTGCTTCTTCGAGGGGACCACGTTCGTCAAGAAGTCAGAGAGAACCGTCTCCATCTGTTTATCGTAGTCCGGGGGATTCTTGGGTAAATGCGGCCACGCAATGCGAACCGACACGCCGCAATCAGCGACAATCCGATAGCAATCCCAAACCACGTACTCGGTTGACTTCTGCATCGCGGTGAAGCTGCCGCAACTCCAGCCATCAACCAAATTTCGCTCCTGCAGTTGGTGGTCTGGGTTGGACGCTTTTTGCTCGAAAGCGGCTTTGTCATGAGCGTTTTTCAGGTACGAGGACACGATTGAAAGGTTGGAAGAATCAGGAGTGTCCTTGTCGGCGGCGTTTGGGATTTGGAACGCAAAAACTGTTTTCTCCGCACGGACTTAGGCGTAATAACTGGCCAATCGCGGGCACGAGAAGGAACACATCGGCCAAGTGAAGCATGATCGGAAGTGGCCGCAATGGAAGTAGCGAAAAAAAGCAGGACAGGAAATGCTCTTCTTAATGTACGGATCGTTGTCCAGTTCAAAGCCCAACGCATTGCGCAAAGATACGCTCCGCGCGGTTTATTGTCCATTTAGTGATAGCGGGCAACTGACGCCCGGTGATTGTGATAAAGTTGCCAGCCGATGCGCATCTTCGTACTGGGAGTGGGCGGCGCCGGCTCCTTACTCGCTCATTTGCTGCAGCGCCAGGGACACACGGTCTGGTGCGGCGACCGCGACCCGGACCGCGCGCGGAAGTTCCTCGGCAAGAAAAGCAAAATCGAAGTTAAGGAAGCGAACGCGCGCAATCTCTGGTCCATCGTGCGCGCGGCCCGCGGCTGCAACCTGATCGTCAACGCTTCCCCCGCCGTCTTCAACGAGATCATCCTGCGCGCCGCGTTGCGCCTGCGCATCCACTATCTCGATCTGAATTCGCATCTCAATCGCAATCCTTTCCGCCCGGAACAATTCCGTTTCCACAAACGCTTCCTCGCGAAAAATCGCGCGGCGGTGATCTGCACGGGCGCGGCGCCGGGCCTCACGAACCTGCTTGCAAAACGCGCTTCCGAACTGCTCGACACGGTCGAGTCGGTTCAGATTCGCCTGTACGAGAGCACCGAGAGCAAGGATCCCGTCTCCACCTGGTCGCCGGAAGTGATGTACGACGAAGCCATCTCTCGCCCGCGCGTCTACCGCGCGCGGCACTTTCTGCTGGCGAAGCGCTTCGCCGAGCGCGAGAAATTTCGCTTCCCGCCGCCTATCGGCGAGACCACCGTATACCTGGCGGCGCAGGACGAAGTGTGCATGCTGCCTTACGTGGTGCCGATGCACGATATGGACGCCAAAATCGGCGGCAACGACTTCGACCGCCTGTACCGCTGGTATCGCCAGGGCCGGCTGAATCGATCGCAAGGAATCGTTCGCAAAAGATTTCCGAAGACGCCCACGCCAAAAGGTGTGGCGGGCTTGATTCGCCGAGGCATTTTGGAAAATGCGCGCTTCGCGGCGGCGGTGCTGGTGCAAGGGACGAAGGACGATCAGCCGCTGCTGCTGCGCTATGACGCCAGCTTTCCGACGCTGTACCAGATCCGCCAGCGCGGATTGATTTCCACTCCGATTGCCTACGCGACGGCACACCTCGCCGCCATTTTCATCAAACATTTTCCGCGCGATATGGCCGGCGTCATCGGTCCTTCGGAGTTGCCGCCCGAAACTCGCCGCGCCATCCTCGCTGAAGCCCGCTCGCGCGATTTTCGCACCACGCTGAAAATGACTCGCCTGAAACAAGTCGAAGAGGACGAATACTAGCTGCCGTTTCTGGACACGCTTTCCAACGCACATCGGAACTGCGAGGACGGGCCGGGCGCTCACGCTGGCGAAACTCTCCAGAAGTGGTATCCTCTGCAAACCCAGTCCGCGTTGCGCGCATCGCGCGCGTCTTAGATTCGGAACGCCCAGACCAATTTCGATCCGCGTTTTTCGTGAGGGCACTATGCGTTGGACACCCGGCGGAACCAGCGGCGACATCGAAGACGATCGAAATTCCAGCGGAGGCGGTGGATTTCCCGGCGGAATTCACATCGGCATCGGAGGCCTGCTCATCCTCCTGGTGCTGAGTTTTATCTTCAAGCGGGATTTGATCACGCCATTCCTGAACTCCGGAACGAGCGTGGGCTCCACGTCAACGACGCGTCCCGCCGATCCCGCGCGCGACGCCGGCGAACAAAAAGAAGTCCAATTCGTTTCCTTCGTGCTCGACGACGTGCAACACACCTGGAGCCAGATCCTGCCGCAATATCGTCACGCGAAAATGGTTCTGTTTCGCGACGACGTGAATTCCGCTTGCGGCCTCGCGCAGGCAGCCACCGGGCCGTTTTATTGTCCGGGCGATGAGAAGGTCTATCTCGATCTCTCATTTTTCTACGAGCTGAAAGACCGCTTCGGAGCTTCCGGCGAATTTGCGCAGGCATATGTGATCGCGCACGAACTGGGCCATCACGTGCAGAAAATCGTGGGCACGGAGAGCAAGGTCCGCGCGGCGCAGGAGCAAAACCCGCAGATGGCCAATCAACTTTCCGTCAAACTGGAGTTGCAGGCCGATTGTTACGCGGGCGTTTGGGGACATTCCACCGAGCAGCGCAATATTCTGGAGACCGGCGACGTGGAGTCCGGCTTAAACGCCGCAGCAGCAGTAGGCGACGATCACATCCAGAAAATGACGCGCGGCGAAGTGATGCCCGAAAAATTCACGCATGGCACTTCCGCACAGCGCGTGCAATGGCTCAAGCAGGGCCTGAACACCGGCCGCATGGACGCCTGCAACACGTTCGCTTCAAACCAATAAGGGTGAGCGACGAAGCCGCTAGCTACTGAAGGGCGGCACGCCTACGGCGTCGTGATCTGTTTGAGCAGGCCAAAATCCGTCAAGCCGTTGGCAATAAACTGCACCGCCAGCGCAACGAGCAGCAATCCCATCAGCCGCATCAGGATGCGAATCCCCGTTTCGCCCAGGTATTTCCGCACACCGTCGGCTCCCGCCAGCACCAGGTAGGAGACGAACGCCGTCACCAGAATCGTCGCGTAGATAATTGCGTGCTGCCAGATGGAATGTGATTCGCCCACCAGCACCATCACCGTGGAGATCGCGCCCGGACCGGCCAGCATCGGCATGCCCAACGGAATAATGCTGGCGTCCGATTTTTCCGCGCCTTCCTGCTGCTCTTCGGCCGTCGCTTTCGTCCCGGATTGCTTGGCTTGCAGCATATCCAGCCCGATTCCCATCAAAATAATTCCGCCGGCAATTTTGAACGCGGGCAGCGTAATGCCGAACATCTTGAAAATCAGGCTGCCGGCCAGCGCAAAGGAGCACAACACGATCGCGCAGGTCAGCGCCGAGCGGCGCGCCACGGCCCGGCGTTCTTCCTTCGGCGAATTCGCGGTGACGGCCAGAAACATCGGAATCACCGCAAAGGGATCCACCAGGAAAAAGACGGAGGTAATCGCCAGCAGCGCAAATTCCAGAACGGTGGTGATCGAGTTAGGCATGCAATCGGCGCGCAGACATCGCGACCGGGTCACAGTAACATTTTTCGCGCTGCGGTGGACTTCGGAAAATTGCGAGGCCCGGTGGCGATATCGGGACGGCCGGTCAACGATTCGATTCGTCGAAGATCAATAGCAATTTCCGCGCGCGATCACGGCCGATCAACCGGCGATAGCGACTGCCGCGTTATTCATAGCGCAGCGCCACCATCGGATCCACGCGCATCGCGCGCCGGGCAGGAATAAAACAAGCCGCCAGCGCGACCAGCATCAACAGCACCGCCACTGCGCCGTAAGTGACCGGATCGCTCGCATGCACTCCGTACAATAGTCCGCTCATCAGCCGCGTCAACATCAGGCCGCCCGCAATGCCGATCGCCACCCCCGCCAGCGCCAGTTTCACGCCCTGTCCGACGACCAGCAGCAGCACTTCCTGCCGCCGCGCGCCCAGCGCCATGCGAATGCCGATTTCCCGCGTGCGCTGCGCTACGGAATAGGAAACTACGCCGTAAATCCCCACCGAACCGAGCAAGAGCGCCAGCGCGGCAAACACAGTAAAGAGCGCCGAAGTGGAACGCGGTTCGGCCATCGCTTCCGACACCCAACTTTTCAGCGGGGCTACCTGGCTTACCGGCACTTCATTGTTCAGCCGCTCGACGACGTTCTTCAGCTCGCCGGCAAGTTGTACCTGATCGCCCGCAGTCCCAATCACCAGAGTCATTTCCGCAGGCGGCGCGTCTGTGCCGCTGCCGCGAATCGCGTGCGGGCCGTACGGCGTGTAGATAACGCCGTCAATCCAGCTCGCGGAATTTGCGTGATCGTGAATTCGCGTACGTCATCCACCACGCCCACCACCGTCCGCCATTTTTTCTCCCAGGCGGGCCGGATGTGCTCGCCCACTGCATCCTTTCCCGGCCAAAAATGTTCCGCCGTGGACTTACTCACGATCACCACGGCTTTCGCGTCAGCTCCGGCGTCCGCCTCGGTGAACGCGCGCCCGCGCAGCACTGAAATGCGCATGATGCGCAGATAGTCTGGCGTGATTATTTTTTCCCAGAGCATCGGGACGTGCGCTCCTGCGGGAGTGGGATGCGCTTCCACCGCCCCCGGAAATATTTCCGCCCCGCCGCCCAACGGCAATCCGTTCACCGTCGCCACATCCCGCACTCCGGGCAGCGCGCGTGTGCGCTCCAGCAATTCGTTGTAGAAAGCCACGCAGCGCCCCGGAACCTCACAAAACGATTCGTTCGGCGTGATCCGCGCGGTCACCACGTGCTCGGAACGAAAGCCCGGACTGGTGCCGGACAAAATCCACAAACTCTTCACCAGCAGTCCCGCCGCAACCACCAGAATCATCGAGACCGCCACTTCGCCCACCACCAGCAGCCGGCTTGCCCGATGATTTCCGCGCGTCGCGCTGCGCTGCCCGCCGGATTTCAGCGTTTCCGTCATGTTCAGCTTCGAAGCGCCCAGCGCCGGAACCAACCCGAAAATGATGCCGGTGAAGACCGCGAGCAGGCCGTGAACAGCAAGACGTGCCCATCCAGAGCGACATCCGCGAGCCGCGGCGTGTCCGGCGGAAGAGTGGTCTTCATGATGGAAAGCCCGTACACCGCGACGCCCAGTCCCAGCGCCGCGCCCAGCAATGACAACAGCACGCTTTCGGTGATTAATTGCCGCAGGATCCGCCAGCGGCTCGCTCCCAGCGCCACGCGCACCGCAACTTCCTTTTCTCGCGTGGTCGCGCGCGCCAGCAGCAGGTCGGCGACGTTCGCGCACGCGATCAGCAGCAACAGCCCCACCGCGCCCAGCAAAATCAGCAATTTTCCGCGCGCATCGCCGACGATGGCTTCTTCCAGCGAAACCACCGACGCGTTCACAAACAAATTGTCCGGCATGCGCCAGGGAAATCCGCCAGCACGCTCGGCCGCATCGTTTGCAGTTCCGCGCGAGCCTGCAGGAGAGTAGCTCCCGGACGCAGCCGGCCCACCACAGGCATGTAGCTGTCGCCCCAGTAATGGCCCGTATATCTGGGATCCAAGTGCAGCGGGACCCATAATTCGGTCTTCGGCCAGAGAAACCGGAAATTGCCGGCATCACGCCCACGATTGGCGGTCCACTCCTTCCAGCGTGATCCACCGGCCGATAATGTTCGGATATGACTGAAACCGCCGCTCCCAGGCGCCGAGCTCAGGATTACCTCGTTGTCCTTGCCGGGCTGGTCTTCTCCGCTCTGAAAAGTCCTGCCCATCGCGGCTTGCTCGCCCAGCACGGAAAAGAAATCAGCCGATACGGAGTTTCCGATAAGCCGCACCGGATCGCCCGAACCGGTCAAATCGATTCCTTGTTATCCGTCGCTCCCACCAGTTCCATCGTCGGCTTTGCTCGCGCATCAGCTCAAGCGGCCCACTGGGAAAGTAAACGGTCAATCCCACTAATCTGTCAGGATGCGAATAGGGCAGAGGTTGCAGCAGCACTCCATTCACCAGGCTGAAAATCGCGGTGTTTGCGCCGATGCCCAGCGC
Source organism: uncultured Acidobacteriota bacterium (assembly GCA_963780035.1). GTDB lineage: Bacteria > Acidobacteriota > Terriglobia > Acidiferrales > UBA7541 > Palsa-295. Next base: position 52,558 of record CAWAAG010000002.1, read on the forward strand.
CAGCGTCAGCACCGCCACCATCGTGAACCCCGGATTTTTCCGCAAGGTGCGCGCGCCGTAGCGCAAGTCTTGCAGCAGCGTCTCCAGCCACGTCCATCCCCATTGATCGTGGGTCGCGTCCTGAATACGCCCGCGTTGCCCAGTTCGCGCCGCGCCGATTCGCGGGCCCGCGCCGGAGATTCACCGCGCGCCTCGCGATCGCTCGCGGCCATCTGCAAATGGCTGGCGATTTCCTCCGCGAGCGCTTCTTTGCGTTGCTCGCGATCGCTCCATGGAAATTTCATGCTTCGCTCTCCTCGCGAACCGGCTCCAGAATTCCCGCGATCGCCTGCGAATTTGCGCCCAGCGCGAGCGCTCCGCCGCCAGCTTCTTCTTGCCCGCCGCGCTCAGCCGGTACACTCGCACACGCTGGTTGTTTTCCGAGCTTCCAGTCCGCCGCGATTAGGTCTGCCGCTCCAGCCGGTGCAGCGCCGGATAGAGCCACCCCGTATCCACCTGCAAGACCTCCCCAGTTCGCACAATCGCCAGCGCGATTCCGTAACGGTGCTGCGCCCCCCAGCGCAGCGTTTGCAGGATCAACAGGTCCAGGTTCCTTGCAGCAGCTCGATGCGATTCTGGTAGTGCGGTTTCATATCTCTCCTCGGGTGTAGATCGTCTACATCCATGCTGTAGACATCCTACACCCCGATGCCGGGCAGTTTGCGTGCCAACCCGCCTCCCCGCGGAAATTGTTGGCAGGCAACACCTTTAGCCCCACGCCCTTCCGAGTTGCCGGCACGCCACTGCCCGATTCCGGGACGCTCCGGTCGCCAAACCGGACGGTTGCTCTCCGCACCCGTCGATGCGGTTGCCGTTCATGGCAAACAGGCGGCTGCGGCCCGCCCGCTCCCGTAGACTGCCCCGCTGGCACCGCGCTTGACTGCAACGCCGATTGGGCGCAACGTATATTTCAACCCGGATGGACCCAGAATTTGAGCCAATCTCCCAATTCGCCTGCTGATCCTGTGGGTGGACCTTCTCCGCTCAAGAAGATTTGCTCATAGACGCGGACCCGGAAGTACGCGCCCTGATTCACGAGCTGCTCGATCCGGCGATTTGGAGCGTGCGGCACGCCGCCGACAATAAAGTGGCGCTCAGCATGGTGGACAACGCGCCCTTTGACCTGATCCTGACCAGCGCCAAAACCTCAGGCCGCGAAGATATCGAATTGCTGCGCAAAATCCGGCTGGTGCGCCCGCACACACGGCTGATTATCCTGACCGACGAAAGCCGCCCTCCTCCGTGATCGACTCCATGCGCGAGCACGCCTTCGTACTTCGCGCCCGTTCTCGCTCACCGCGCTGGCCGATATGGTGCACGACGCGGTCGAGGGCCCCACCTGGGACGACGGAATCGAGGTCCTCTCCGCAACGCCCGAATGGATACGAGTGTTGGCGCGCTGCAGCATTAAAACCGCCGACCACTGATCCAATTCCTGCACGAAGTTGCGGAATTGCCGGAAGACGAAGGCAACGCCGTTGCGACGGCCTTTCGGGAGATTCTGCTCAACGCGATGGAATATGGCGGGGGATTCCAGCCGGACCAGTGGGTGGAGATTTCTTACGTCCGCGCCCGCCACATGGTGATGTGCCGGGTGAAGGACCCCGGAGAGGGATTTTCGCTCGATGAAATTGAACATGCCGCCATCGCCGATCCCGATGACGATCCCCTTCGCCATGCCGCGGTGCGCGAGGCCAAGGGTCTACGCCCCGGTGGTTACGGCGTATTGCTGGCGCAAAAGATGGTGGATGAGCTGATCTACAGCGAGAAAGGAAACGAAGTGCTTCTGGTGAAATATCTGGAAATGGACGAGCACTGAGCCCGCAATTTTCCTCGTTCTCTTGCCTGAATGTGGCGCTGCTGCTAAACTGTTGCGGCAAGAGCTATATTGCTGCTCCTGCCATACTTCCATTAAAAGGTTTACCCATGTCTGGACACTGAAAATGGGCCACGATCAAGCACAAGAAGGCGGCTACGGACGCCAAGCGTGGCAAAATTTTCACCAAGATCATCCGTGAATTGACCATCGCGGCGCGCACCGGCGGCGCCGACCCGGTCACCAACCCGCGCCTGCGCACCGCCATTCTGTCGGCGAAAAGCGAAAACATGCCCAATGACAACATCGAGCGCGCCATTCAGCGCGGCACCGGCACGCTGGAGGGCGAGACGCTCGATGAAGTGACCTTCGAGGGCTATGGGCCCGGCGGCGTGGGCGTGCTGGTGCAAGTCGTCACCAACAACCGCAACCGCATCGTCAGCGAAGTTCGCCACATGTTCTCGAAAAACGGCGGCAACATGGCCGAAAACGGCGCGGTCGGCTGGATGTTTCATCGCAAGGGCGACATCATCGTCCCCAAGGAAGCCGACGAAGAAAAAATGATGAGCATCGTGCTGGATGCCGGCGCCGAAGATCTGCGCGACGATGGCTCGGCCTGGGAAGTCACCACACCTCCCGAAGCATTCGAAAAAGTGCGTGAAGCGCTGCTCGCCGTCGGCATCACCCCCTCGACCGCCGAAATCGGCTTCGTCCCGCAGAATTACGTGAAGCTGAGCGGCCAGCAGGCCCAGCAAATGATGCGCATGGTCGAAACCCTCGAAGATCACGACAACGTCCAGCACGTCTACGCGAACTTCGACATCGACGAAAAAGAAATGCAAGCCGCCGTAGCGAGCTAGCCTTTTCTTGGAGTGCGGGAGCTTGCTCCCGCTTGTTTTTGGGCGAGGCTTGCCTCGCCTGCTTTGCGTTTAGCGTGTTGCGCGCCGGAACGAAGACGGCGAAGCAAGCTTCGCCGAAGAGAAAGCGGCAGCAAGTTGCCGCACTCCCAAATTCTCCTCGCATCACCCACGTCGCATTTTTTCCTGCGTCCTCTGCGTCTCCGCGGTGAATAGGTTTCGCATCGCGCATCGTCGCCCTGAAAAAATGCTACCCTCCGCGCGAACCCGCACGTACACTTGTGCCGACCGATGGCGCAGCTCTCATCCTCGAATTCGAATGCTAGCCGCAACCGCCTGTGCGTCCTCGGCGTGAATCCGCCGCGGCGGGCGCGACGGGCTATGGCGTGGTTGAATTTCTCGGCTCCGCGCCGCGGCTGCTGCGTTTCGGCGCCTTGAAATTTCCCGCGCGCGCCACATTCGGCTTGCGCTTGCGCGAAATCCACGAAATGATCTCGCAACTCGTGGAAGAATTTGCGCCGGACGCCATCGCCGTGGAATCCGTATTCACCGCGCTGAATATGGGCACCGCCCTGAGGCTGGCGGAAGTGCGCGGCGTGATCCTGCTCGCCGCGGCCCAAGCTCTGATTCCGCGCACAGTTATTCGCCGCGCGAAGTGAAATCCAGCATCACCGGCTACGGCGCCGCTTCCAAGCAACAGATGCAGCAGATGGTCAGTTCCGCGCTGGGGCTACGGAGTACCCCGAGCCACCTGACGCGGCGGATGCCCTGGCGGTGGCGCTGTGCCACCCACCTTTCCCGCGCGCAAGAGCGTATGGCCGTAGCCATGAACGTTCGGCCAGCCGCAGCGCGCTCCATCGCAACAAATCCGCCCCGCGAAGCAGCCGTTCGCCGGCCGAAAAACTCCCTGCGAAACCAACCTCGCGCTGCGCGCATCTCTGTTCTGTGATGCTTCCCGGATCGCCAATTCGTCGCACGCGTGCTCTCGCCACCACCGGCCTCGCTTTGTTCCTGGTCGCAGCGTTCGTGGCGACGCCAGCTCCCGCGAGCGCTGCGCCGCCCTCCGGTTTGGGGCTCGCCGCGGCTCCCGCCAGCAGCGCCGAAATCACCTATCGCAAAATCTTCAAGACCAGCTATCCCAAGTTCGTAGAGATCAAAATCAACGAGGCCGGCGCCGGCACCTACGACATCCGCCAGCTCGATGAAGACGCCAACCCGCAGCCTTTTGAAATCGGCGCCCCGCTCGTCGAGCGGATTTTTTCGCTGGCGGCCAAACTGCACGATTTTCAGGGCGTGGATCTGGACGTGCACCGCCGCCTCGCGAATCTAGGCGAAAAAACATTCGTCTACGAAAATGGCACGGAAAAGCACGAAACGAAATTCAACTACACGCTGGATGAAGCCGCCTCGCAACTGGTGAACATCTTCGAAGGCCTCGCGCGGCAAACCGCGGACATTTCCGATTTAGCCCGCACCATGCGCTACGACCGCCTCGGCGTGAACGATGTGCTGCTGCAAATCGAGAGCGATCTCAATACCAAACAGATTCCCGAGCCGGAGCGACTGCTGCCCACGCTGACCAACTCGCCGGCGACAACAAAATTCTGGAAATTGCCCGCCAGCGCGCGCGTACGCTCGCCGGCCGCATCCGCTCGGGAAACTAGCGCGTTCTCCGCCACCGTTTGCCGTGGAGTGCCGCGCTCTTTCGGCCCGTTCCCTGTCCCACCTCTTCGTCTTTCTGTCCAGAAGTACAACTTGACACATCTTATAACTTGCGTCGATCCTCCGCCGCGTTCCCAAGTGAAATATGCGTCCAGGTGAAACGGAAGTGTAAACCCAGCCCGCACGATTCTTGCGAACTTTTCTGCTTTTTGCCTTTGTTTCGCTGCTCCCGCCGCGCTCGCTCGCACAAAGCGGCCCCGCGGCAGCGCGTATCACGCAGCCGGTGGACGAATCGCAGCTCACAGTCCTGAAGGGCAACACCTATTTCCTGGCGCAAGCGCAATACGATCGCGGCCCCGCGCCCGCGAGCTTGCCGATGAATCGTATGTTGCTTGTGCTGCGCCGCAGCACAGACCAGGAAGCTGCATTGCAGCAATTGCTCGCTCAGCAGCAGGATCACTCGTCACCGAACTACCACCAGTGGCTCACACCACAGCAATTCGGCCAGCGGTTCGGCCCCGCGGACCAGGACATTCAAACCATCACGTCGTGGCTGCAGTCGCACGGCTTCCAGGGCACGCGCATTTCGAACGGCCGCACCGTAATCGAATTTTCCGGCAACGCCGGCCAGGTTCAAGAAGCGCTGCACACCACGATCCACCAGTATGCCGTTCCCGGCGCGAACGGCATCGAAGAGCACTGGGCGGATCCAGCGATCCGCAAATTCCCACGGCGCTCACGCCCGTCGTCGTCGGCGTGCGCTCGCTGCACAACTTTCCTGCAACCCCCATGAACTATTTCGCCGGAGTTTTTCACAAGGATAAGGAATCAGAAAGATTGTTCCGGCGGAGCCGCCGGCGATTCCTCAGTTCACGCCCGGCAGTGGTTGCGGGGTTTAGGGGAATGCGAAGCGCTCGGCCCCTACGACCTCGCCACCATCTATGATATTTCCCCGCTCTGGAATGCGGCCGCACCCATTGATGGCACGGGGCAGACGATCGCGATCGTCGGCGAAACCGATATCAATCCCGCCAACTGGACCGCTTTCTGGAATGCTTCGGCGTGGCCACTCCCGAGGGAACTCTGAATATCATCAACGATGGCCCGGACCAGGCTTCCAGGGGGATGAGCCGGAGGCGGACATTGACACTCAATGGTCCAGTGCGGTTGCCAAGGGCGCGACCATTGATTTCGTTGTTTCCGAATCGACGGAAGCTACTCTCGGCGTGGATATTTCGGCCGAATTTATTGTGGACAACAACCTCGCACCGGTTATGAGCGAGAGCTATGGTATCTGTGAGCTGGGTATCGGCACCGCGGGAAACGCCTATTACAACGCGCTCTGGCAACAGGCTTCCGCGCAAGGCATCACCGTCCTGATGTCGTCCGGAGACCAAGGCTCCGCTGTTTGCGATCGCGGCGCGTCGGCTGCGAAATACGGACTGGCGGTGAACGGATTCGGGTCCACGCCCTATAACGTTTCGGTGGGCGGGACCGATTTCAACGATCTGACCACCACATCGAAATATTGGAATGCCACTAACAACGCGAATCAAGCCAACGCCAAGGGCTACATCCCGGAAATGACCTGGAACGATACCTGCACGAATTCCGAAATCTTCACCTATTTCGGTACGACCACCGCGGAGCAAACTTGCAACAATTTCACAGCTCAGGGTGACGGATTTCTGGGAGTAGCCGGCGGCAGCGGCGGCGTGAGCAATTGCACTTCGTCAAATGGCAGCACCCAATCCTCCTGCACGGGCGGTTACGCCAAGCCATCCTGGCAGAGCGGTACCGGAGTTCCCAGCGACGGAAAACGGGATGTGCCAGACGTCTCCCTGTTCGCCAGCAACGGGTTCAACAACAGCTTCTATATTGTGTGCGAATCCGATGTGAATGGGCCCTGCAACCTTAGCAATGGCCGGTTCTCTGGCTACGGCGGCACGTCAGTCTCCACGCCCGCCTTCGCCGGCATTATCGCGCTGATTAACCAGAAGACAGGCGAACGTCAGGGCAACGCCAATTACGTGTTCTACAAGATGGCGGCGACCGCTTCGAACAGTTGCAATTCGAGCTCGGTTTCCTCTCCGGCACCAACAACTGCATTTTTTACGACATCCCCTCCCGGCTCGACGATTGCGATGGCCTGCGTTACAGGTAGTCCAGACTGCAAGACTTCCACCAGCGGCGACGCATACGGCGTGCTTACCGGTTACAGCACAACCACCGGATACGATCTCGCCACGGGACTCGGAAGCGTGAACGTCGCGAACCTGGTGAATCAGTGGAGCACCTACGCGGGCCAGTTCAAGACAAGTGAGTTTGGTTCGTTCGTCCTCGGCCCGCCCACCACCATCATGCACGGACAAGCGATGGCCGTAGCCGCCAGCGTGACGCCGCAGGCCGGCACGGGCACTCCCACCGGCACAATTTCACTGATCGCCAACACGGGCTCGAGCTTGAGCGACCAGCAAGCCGCCCAGCAAGTGTTCACGCTCAGCAGCGGGTCCTTGCCTGCCGGAACCACCACAACGGTTCTGCCCGGCGGCACAAGCTACAGCGTCACCGCGCACTATTCCGGCGATGGGACGTATGCGCCAAGCGATTCTTCGCCCGTCACCGTGACCGTCAATCCGGAATCCAGCAAGACGCAGGCCGCGATCGTGACCTTCGACCCGCTCACCGGCCGGACCATCAGCACCAACGCGACATCGTTTGCTTACGGCAGCTTCTACATCCTCCGCAGCAACGTGACGAACGCCACCGGAAACTTGTGCGCGCCGAACGGCAACCAGCTATACGGCTGCCCGACCGGAACGGTCACCGTGAACAACACTTACAACGGTGTTACCGGCCCCCTCGATGGTGGCACTTTCGCACTAAACGCCGAAGGTTATACCGAGGATCAACCGATTTTCCTTTTGGGCGGCCAGCACAGCATGGTTCGTACTTACGGCGGCGACAAGAGCTACACGGCCAGCGGCAACTCCGCCACGCCCGACGTCATCACCGTGACGCAAGCCCTCACCACGGTAAACATAAGCACCGGTGCCTTAACAGTCCCAACAGGCGCCGCGGCTGATTTGACCGCCACCATCAACACCCAGGCATTTCTGCCGGCCAGCGCGCCATTATCCGAATATCCGGCCGATAGCCTGCAATTCTTCGACGGGTCCGCGAAGATCAGCGGGCAAATCACCTATGTGCCGACCGCCAGCCCTGCCCAAACCGCCCAGGTGACGGCGTACTTTTCCACCACGGCGCTGCACGTCGGCAACAACACGATCACTGCGCAATTTCTCGGCGATCCGAATTACCAGGCGTCGGCTACTTCCAATGCGCTGATTATCGACGAAGTGATACCCACAACCGCCGCGGTCACCGCTTCAATCCCGTCATTCAGCACGGAACTTCTGTAACGTTCACCGTGCAGATCACGCCGCAACAGACCGGCGGGCCGGCCATGACTGGAACCGTGCAATTCACGCTGAACTGCGCGAATTGTACCAACATCGGCAGCGCCACGGTGGCGAATGGGCGAGCCCAGCTTACGACCTCGGCATTGCCTGCCGGTAACCTGACCATCATCGCCAGCTACAGCGGCGATACGAACTATGCGAGTTCACTCCAGTGGGCGACTTCCAGACCGTAGACCTTCTTGGCTCTACGACCACCCTCACCACCTCGAATGCCGCCGATTTCGCAAGGCACCAGCGTGACCCTCACGGCGCTGGTCGCTCCCGCCAAAGCAGGCCGCCCCGCTCCCACCGGCACCGTACAGTTTGATTCCGCCGTCAGCGCGCAAGGCAGCGAAACTCCGATCGGCGGCCCCGCAACCGTCACGAACGGACAGGCGCAGTTGGTGACCACGTCGATACCCGCGGGCACGCAGCTGGTAGTGGCCAATTACAGCGGCGAACTCCCGAACTACTCGGCATCCAATGCCTCGACTGCCGAAGTCGTGACCGGTGCGGCGACGATTGCCGTTAGCGCCAGTCCCACCACGGTCCAATTACTAAGCCCGGCGCCAACGGATCGACGATGATTACGTTCACCGGTATGAACGGCTAAGAAGCGGCACCATTAGGTCCTCACCGGCGTTGTGCGCCGGAATGCCATCGGAAACCACCTGCAGTTTCAGCGCGGCTTCGGCGGTTCTCAACTCCACCACCACGAGCGCGCAAGTCATGATCACATTCCAAACGACTGCCGCTTCGAGCGTCCTGCCGCAATCCGTGCGGTATCCGGCAACCTTCGACTGGTGGAAGTTCGGTGGAATTCTCGCGTTGGCCTGTGCGTTGTGTGCGCTAATTTTGTCCGCTGGCTTCGGTGTGAGCCGCCGCCGCTGGAGCGTGGCGTGCACGATTCTGGCAATCACGGCGCTAACGGCCATTGCCTCGTGCGGAGGGGGAAGCAGCGGCGGAGGCGGCCCCACGAAGACAGGAACCCCGGTCCGGCGTCGATCAGCACGTGGTCATTACATTTACCGGCGCCGGCGTCACGCCCTCCCCGACGCTTGAATCTTTCGATCAACGTGGAGTAACCGAAAATTGTACGCAGCAGAAACCCGCCGCGAGCGATAAATTTTGCGTCGCTCGGGCGTGGCCAAGACCTACAGCAGAGAGCACGCAACGACCCGGTAGGGACAAGTTATCTCCGTGTCCTCCGGGTTTCCCCCGATGCCCTCTCGTGTTAATGTTTTGACTTTGAATTTGCGATTGGATCGCCGGCAAAGATCAACGAACGATTAACCCCGCATAACCGACCACTTCTTCGCGCTCCCCGGTCACATCTCCGGAAGTCGCGTAGCGCACCAGCTCCTCGCCTCCCGCGCACCCAGGTCGCGCATCGCCACCAGCATGGCGGTCGTCGCCGCGTAGCCGCACATGGTGATGCCCTCGCCGCGCACGGTGTCGTACAGCCCTCGTGGATCCAGCGCCAGAATCCGCGCAATCGCGCGTTCATCTTTCACGCGTGTGACGGCATCATTTTCTCGTAATGATTCATGTCCGTGCTGGCAATCACCAGCACGTGCTCCGCCGCGTGTGCCGCCACCACTTTGGCCACCGCGTGCCCTAACTCCTCCAGAAGCGGAAAACGGTCGGCTGCCAGCACCACCGGCACAAATCGAAAATCGGGCGCGAGTTGCTGCAAGAAAGGAATCTGCACCTCGAGTGAATGTTCCCGCTCATGCGCCACCGCGTCTTCGCGCAAACGCGGACAGGCGCGAGACGAGTTCTCCGGCCAGTTCCGAATCAATCTGCGCTTCGCCCAACGGGGTCTGCCAGCTTCCTGCCGACAAGATCGCCATGGCTTCGCCGCGCGGAAAATGCCGCGGCCCCAGCAGAATGCAGCGAGAGGGGATATTGAGAGACGCGTATACTGCGCCGGCGACGTGGCCCGAATACATCCAACCCGCTGGCGGCACCACTCGACCGAACTGCCGCTGCCAGAATCTTCGCGCTGCCGTCCGGGGCATATTTGTTGACGAGGCGGGACAATTCGTGCGCGTCGGATGGATAAAAGCGACCGGAGACGGCGGGAGGGCGAATCATTGCATCATCGGTGCGTCGCCAGTCGAGCACTGGCATTGCCAAAATCAAATCGCCGGAGAAGGCCTGCCCTTGATGTCCAGCGCTTCCGCAGTGCCGGGAATCCAGCGGATCTTCACGTGGTCGCCGGTCTGATAGCCGCCGGCGTCGAGTATTCTGCTGATCTTGTTTTTGGCTTTCTCGGAGTAGGTGAAGGTGTGAATCTTCATCTCGTTGCCCGCTTCGCGCACGATGATGGACTGCTGATCCGCGTGAATCACTTCGGCTCTCAGCCACTGCGCTTTCGCGGCGCTTTGCTTCACGACCACGGCAGGGCTCGGAGGAATCGCGCGGTGATCTGCGCGCGCGCGGGCGCAGGCCCGAGCAGCGCCACGCCGGCGCACAACATCGCGGCGGCAAAAATTTTATAGTTCTTCATCGAAGGAAATCTTCAGGGACTTCAGAAATTTGATGTCTTGCGCGGTAATTTCCACGCGCGGCTCGATGGTCTCTTCTTCCATGATCTCGTCATCCACGCGGATATGCAGGGATTCCAGGAAGCGGCGGTCTTGCGTGGTCATTTTGGCGTCTTGCGCGGAGCGCCGCGCCAGGCCGATGGTGGCGTCCAGCTTCAGCACAATGTCGAAGCCGGCCGAACGCACTCCTGAAATCGCTTCCGCGATCCGGTCGGAGTCGGACACGGTGTCATTGATGGCGTGTCCCAGCTCTCGCAGCAATTGCTTCATGCGATCGTCGAGTTGCAAGGGCATCACCTCCTGTGAAAACCCTTTGTATACCAATCTTAAGGCGCTCGCCAGCCCGAAACAAGACCCAGGTGCGCTACACGAACCCCTCCAGTTACCCACCCTCCCGTCCGTTGCGATCCCCCTTCGCGCAAGCGGCGGGACGCGAATGTGTACTAGAATCGTGCCATGGCCGCAGGCTTCTATTCGGCGCTGTGGAACTCGGCGAAGGTCACTTTGCGCGTGGTGTGGCGCGCCGCGCGGCAGCTTTTTCACGAAGCTACCGGAGCGGTTTTCGCGATGTTCGCGCTCTATTTCGCGGTCATCGCGTGGCGGCTGTGGCACAGCCGTCCGGCGGCGTGGCTGCTGGGTTTCACGATCGTGTACGCCGTCACCATGCTGGTTTTTGCGGTCACGTCTTTTCGCCGAGCGCGCCGCATTCGCTGATGCGGAAGATGGAAATTGGAAAAGTGAAAATGGAAAATCGCGGCGCCCGCCATCTTGCCGAACATCGCGACGCCGTCTATTTTCAAGTTTCTCTTTTCCATTTTCATTTTTCGTTTTTCCATTTTCGCCTTTCGGCTCCCAATGACTGAATCCCCGGGCAAATCCGCGTCCCAGCGCGAGCGCAAGGCCGCTTCGCCCTCTGGCTTGCCGATGGAAGCCGTGGTCACACCCGATGATTTGCCCAATTGGGACGCGGAACGCGACCTCGGCTATCCGGGCGAGTTCCCTTTCACGCGCGGCGTCTATCCCACCATGTATCGCGGGCGCTTGTGGACCATTGCGGCAATACGCGGGTTTTGGAAGCGCCGCCGAATCCAATCAGCGCTACCGTTACTTGCTCGCGCAAGGAGCAGACCGGAATCTCTGTCGCGTTCGACCTTCCGACACAAATCGGCTTGGACTCCGACCATCCGCTCGCAATCGGGGAAGTCGGCAAAGTTGGCGTGGCGATTGACTCGATCGAGGATATGCAGACGCTCTTCGACGGGATCCCGCTCGACCAAGGGTTTCCACTTCGATGACCATCAATGCGACCGCGGCGATTCTGCTGGCGCTATATGTCGCAGTCGCCAGGCAGCAGGGCGCAACCCTCACGACGCTTTCGGGCACGGTCCAAAACGACATTCTGAAAGAATATATCGCGCGCGGGACCTACGTTTACCCGCTGCGGCCGGCGATGCGGATCGTCACCGATATATTCGCATGGTGCCGCACCGAGATCCCCAACTGGAACGCCATCTCGGTTTCCGGATATCACATTCGAGAAGCGGGTGCGACCGATGTCCAGGAAGTAGCATTCACGCTTGCGAACGGGATCGCCTACGTCGAGGCCGCGATGGCGCAGGATTCGAGGTGGACGAATTCGCGCCCCAGATTTCTTTTTTCTTCAATGCGCACAACGAGTTGCTGATGCAGATCGCGAAGTATCGCGCCGCCCGCCGGCTATGGGCGCACACAATGCGCGAGCGTTTCCCCGCGCGCGATCCGCGCTCGCTGATGTTGCGATTCCACGCGCAAACGGCCGGCTCTTCGCTCACGGCGCAGCAGCCTGAAAATAATGTAGTGCGCGTGGCGTTGCAATCTCTGGCAGCGGTCCTTGGGGGCTGCCAGTCGCTGCATGCGAACGCGATGGATGAAGCCCTCGCGTTGCCTACCGAACAGGCCGCGCTCCTTGCGCTGCGCACCCAGCAAATCATCGCCCAGGAAACCGGCGTGGCGAATACCGTAGATCCGGTGGCGGATCCTATGCCATCGAAAAATTGACCAACGAAATTGAAGCCGGCGCGCAGGAACACATCGCCAGGATCGACGCGATCGGCGGGATGCTGCGCGCCGTCGAGACGGGCTACATGCAGCGGGAAATCCAACGTCCGCGTATGAATATCAGCAGGCGGTGGATTCGGGGCGAACAAGTCGTAGTCGGCGTAAATCGCTTTCAGGCCAAGGAAGAACGAACCATCCCGACCTTGCGCATCGATCCGAAATCGAGCGCGGGGCAAGTGGCGCGCCTGCATGCGCTGCGAGCCCGTCGCGACGATGCAAACGAAAGCGACTGCGCCGCACTCGCGGAAATCGAGCGCCGCGCACACGGCTACCGAAAATCTCATGCCCGCGATTTTAGCCGCGGTAGAAGCCAACGCAACAGTGGGCGAGATTTCCGATGCGCTTCGTCGCGCCTTCGGCGAATACCGCGAATCCATCGCCCTCTGAGCATCGGCGGGGCAACGGGGGCCACGCACGTTTTCAAGCGGCAACGCTACACTGAGAGATGATTTTGCCCCGCCACGGATGGCGCACTGAAGTGCGCCGCTACAAAGACTTCTCAGCGCGCTGCTGCGCGGGAGACCCGGCTCGGCGTTCAGATTGAGTGCTGGGTGCCGTAGAATAGGCGCGGATGAGCGCTGCGGCTGACATTGATAATTTGCGTGTGGTGCTGGTGTCCACGCGCGATCCTTTGAATATTGGCGCGGCGGCGCGCGCTATGAGCAATTTTGGGTTTGCGCATTTGCGCGTGGTTACGCCGTACGAGCCGGCGTATCGCGAGGCGCGTTCGGCGGTGGGGGCTGCGCCGGTGCTCGCGAAGGCCGAGAGGAATTTGAGAGCGTCGCGGAGGCGGTTGCCGAATTGCAGGTTGGTCGTCGGCACGACGGCTGTCGGGGCCACCGCGAATTGCACCATCCGCTGCGGCGCCTGGAAGATGGCGCGAAGATTATTCGCAAAATGTTGGCACGCGGAGCGGCTAGTGCGCGGGGAATCCCTGCGCAAGAAGGGGGCGCGGAGGAAGCGCGTGGCGTCGAATGGTGTGGCTTTGCTTTTCGGCTCCGAGAAATTTGGATTGACCAATGAGGATTTGAGCCATTGCCATTGGCTGCTGCACGTTCCCACCTCGGCGCAGAATATTTCGATGAATTTGGGGCAGGCTGTGGCGGTGTGTTTGTACGAGCTGATTCGCGGGGGGATGAGAAGAACCCCAGGGGGGGGGAAAGAAGTTCGTCGGCCGATTTGAAAACCCGTCGGAGAAGCTGGAGCCGGCGACGGCGGGCGAGCTGGAGCGGTTTACTACGGTGTTGACGGAAGCGGTAGCCGCCAGCGGGTTCCTTGACCTGCGCAAGGTGGCGGATGCGGATGAAAGAGTGCGTCGGCTGGTTAGGCGGCTGAATTTGCCGTCGCGGGATGCGGATATGTGGACGGGGATCATGCGGCAGATTGTGTGGAAGTTGGGAGCGGAAAGCGTGACTCGTGAGTGGAGAAGCGTGATTGGTGATCGGTGAGTGGTGATTGGTGAAAAGCGGATTCGTGTTGCGATTAGAAAATGCTTTCTCGTTTGGATTCTTGGAGTTGGCGACGTTTTTGAATGCGGGCTTGTTGCGATTAGAAATTTGGCTGTGGGTGGCTGAGGCTGGTTGTCGGCCTGCGCTGGAGTTCGTTGGACTGCTGAGACCGACGACGCGGACGGCGCGATTCGTGACGTTCACAACTCGAAAAAATTGTCGATTAGAATGGGGCGCGGTTGTTTGTTTTCTTGTAGTTACGTTGAATTCTAATATCTGCCATTGTCGATTAGAAATGCGTTCGGTGGGAGTGTTCTGAGCAGTTGTTTCGGCGTGGTTGTAATGTCTTGCGGCAGTGGTAATGGCACGCTGGCGCGAGCTTCTCGTTCGTCCTGCCGTCGGTGCCCCCATGGCGATGCCCCGATCTCCATGCCGCGTCCTCGGTGAGGCTGAAAGTGCCCCGACTCACGTTACCACATTTACCTTGTGATTCTAGTTCCAAAATGGGAAAAATGGAAAAGATAATTCAAAAGCTCTCACCCTTCCCAAACTTCGGGAAGGATGGGGCACACTGTAAATTCAAGGATATTCGTGCCGTTGGGTGGAAGGGTGGGGCACCTGCCAACTCGAGGTGCATGTGCTTTACTCTTCACCAGAATCAGAAAAGGCGTGTCTGACCCCGACCGGATCGCGTGGGTATGCAGCGCGAATGATTGGAGGTCGCCGTCGAGGACTTCGAGAACCGACGAGGGGATCCACGCGCTTAAGCAGGTTGGCCAGCTGGTCTGAATCGCGTACTTCGGAGTGGAAAGACTTCTCCGGAGCTAGATACACAACGACGGGTTTGCCGTTTCGGACCAGATCGACAGCGCTGGTGAGAGTGCCGCGGCTGCGGCCATCCCATAGCATCAATCCGTAATCGGCTTCGCGTACCATCTCGCGGTCTTTAGTGGAGTAGTGCGCGAAATCGCGGCGCGAGGGGTCCGGCGAAGCTACGATCCGAGTTTCCCAATCGCCCACATTATTCCGGCAGCCGCCCTCCATGCAAAAGACCATAACGTTGGCGTAGCGGCGGTTGACGAGATATTGTTGCACGGCCTTGTCCACGCCGTTGGCGTCACCGACCAGAACCGCGAATCCTCTGTCTATGATGTTGTCGATTCGCCGCCACACGTCCGCGCCCAGACGCGATAGACGCCTGGAACCGGCGATGAACACTTTTGGCTTGCTTTTCGTTGCCATCATCTCGTACGCGTTAACACCAAGGCATAGACAGATTTCGCGCCGCCGGACTTTTGGAGCACTTCGGCCGCTCGTCCGAGAGTTGAGCCGGACTGAACCAAATCATCAAACAGCAATACCGGCCGCGTATTGCCTGGGCGTACGGAGTGCCCGGCTGAGCCGCTTCGGCGAGTACTCTCTGCCGTTCGGCACCCTGGGGATGCGCGGTGCATCAGTCAATCGACGGCGGCGTGCGCGAAGCATTACGCAAGGCGTACATCGACGAAAGGCAAGGGGTCAGTCGCGCGGCCAACTACCCGCGTCAAGGATGCACGACGGGCGGCGGGCTTGCGCCCGGCGCGACGGTGGCGCCGCCGTCGGTGCATATGGCACCTGCGGCGTCCAGCTCTTCTGCTGATGCTCGGGACGGCCGTATCCACGATATCCGACGGGAACAAGCCTAAACGCCTTCGTTCAGGGCGACGTTACGTTGGACGAGGCGAGGTTTCAAAGACGACTCGTGCCGAAGTAGTGCCCGGCCGGTGGGTGCGACGCTTGTGTCGCGCCTACGGCGCTCGGATTTTTGCGTGCGGGGGTCCCGGCGCCTGCGGCCGGGCTAATTGTGCCGCGCCTTCCTTCGAGCCCGCCACAGGGAGGCTCTCAGGACAAGCCGGCGCTGGTTTGTGCGGACACGGCGCGGTTAACTTTGGGGGTTGACTGCGTGGTTCGACGATGGCGAACCGGCGGTACGAATACAGAAACAACGCCGAAGGGCGGAGCCGGCGAGACGCCGGCCTAGCGGCGGGCAAGCGGGCTCTACGCGCGGGGGCCGGTCTGAGACCGGCCCCTACCAATGCGAAGGCGGCTGCGACGAGCCGTCGTTACAATCGCGGGCACGGCATGCCGTGCCCCTACGGTCCTGGGACCGCGCGTCACGATTCGCGGATTACGAATCACGCTTTCTTCCCACTCGTCGCTTTTCACGGCTTGCTGGTTTCATGTATTCTGCTTTGCCTATGCTGGATTTAAATTATGTGCGGGAACATTTGGATTTGATCGAGGCGATGGGGCTGGCGCGGGGATTACGCTCGATCTGGGGCCGTTTCGGGCTTTGGATTTGGAGCGGCGGGCGCTTATTACTTCTGCTGAGCGGTTGAAGGCTGAGCGGAATAAGGCTAGCGAGGGGATCGCGCGGATGAAGAAGGCCGGCGAAGATGCGTCGGCGATTTTGGCTTTGATGAAGGAAGTATCGGACAAGATCAAGCAGGATGATCAGCGCATCGGCGAGCTGGACGAGCAGCTGAAGAATTTTCTGCTTACGATTCCGAATATTCCACATGCTAGCGTGCCGGTGGGCAAGTCGGCGGCGGACAATGTGGAAGTGCGGCGGTGGGGTGCGCCGCCGGTGTTTGATTTCAAGGCGCGGGCGCACTGGGAGATTGGGGAGGGGGCTGGGATTCTGGATTTTGACGCGGCGGTGAAAATCGCGGGGGCGCGGTTCGCGGTATATAAGGGTCTCGGCGCGCGGCTGGAACGGGCTTTGGTGAATTTCTTTCTGGACATGCACACGGGCGAGCACGGCTACACGGAAATTTTGCCGCCGTTTCTGGTGAATACGGCTTCTTTGACTGGCGTGGGGCAGTTGCCGAAATTTGCGGCGGACATGTTTCATCTGGAAGGCACGGATTTGTGGCTGACGCCGACTTCGGAAGTGGAATTGACCAGCCTGCATCGCGACGAAACTTTGAATGGCGAGGATTTGCCCTTGAAAGTTTGCGCGTGGACGGCGTGTTTCCGGTCGGAAGCGGGGGCGGCGGGGCGCGACACGCGCGGTTTGAAGCGGCAGCACCAATTTCAGAAAGTGGAGATGTTCAAGTTCACGCGGCCGGAGGAGAGTTACGAGGAGTTGGAAAGTTTGGTGGGGAACGCGGAGGCGGTTTTGCAGCGGCTGGGGTTGCATTACCGGGTGATGCAGCTTTGTACGGCGGACATGGGGTTTGCTTCGGCGAAGACTTATGACATCGAGGTGTGGCTGCCTTCGGCGGGGGAGTTCATGGAGATTTCTTCTTGTTCGAATACGGAGGCGTTCCAGGCGCGGCGGTCGGGGATACGGTTTAAGGCGGCGGGGGCGAAGAAGTCGGAGTTTGTGCATACTTTGAATGGGTCGGGCTTGGCGGTGGGTAGGACCTGGATCGCGATTGTGGAGAATTATCAGATGGCGGATGGGTCGGTGGTGATTCCTGAGGCGCTGCGGGCGTATATGGGCGTGGAGAGGATTCGTGGCGGGGAGCAACCGTAAAATTCTGCCACTGAGGCACAGAGACACAGAGAACTGCGACCCCACCGGCGAAAAATTCTGCCACCGAGGCACAGAGACGAGAGAAAACATTAGGACACGGAGAACCGACGGCACTGCATATCCACAAGACACAGAGAAAACATTTGGAACGGCACGGCGCGGCTAGACTTCCTATTTTTCTCTGTGCTCTCGCCTCTGTGGCGTTTTTTCCGGCGGCTAGGTTACTGGGCCGATCAGGACCATGGGGCCTGTGGGTTGGGGCATGCCGCCGGCTGGTTCCAGGGAGACGGCGAATTCCTTGGCGGCTACGCCGGCGGGGAGCTTCATCATCATGCGGCCGGGCTTGTCTGGCCAGCCGGTGAACCATCCGGCGCTGATGGGGGCGCCTTTCATGGGCACGAGCCAGATCTGGTAAACCTTGTCGGCGGGAGCGGGCGGGAGCGTGCCGTCGTACATCATCATGCCTTCGCGGGCGTTGTAGATGACGCGAGCGCTGCCTTGCGGCTCGCCTTTTTGCGCGGCGAGGGGAACGACGATGGTATCGCGGGCGGCGAGCAGGTCGGCGAGGTGGTGCGAGTCGTCGAGTTGTTTTTGCTGCGCCGCGATGGTGGCGTGCAGGGCGGCGAGCTGGCGATCGAGTTGCGCGTTGTGCAGCCAGAGCAGGATGGTGGCGAGCGCGAGTGCTCCGGAGAGAGGGAGAAGGACGGCCCACCAACGCGCGAAGATTCCGCCGACGGGTTGCGGCGATTGCGCGGATGCAGGGGCGCTGCCGCCGGGGCCTTCGGCGGTGGAATGCAGGCGGCGCATCAGGACTTCTTTGACGCCCGGTGAAGGTTCGAGGCGCGGCGCGGCGAGTGCGAGCAGGGCGATGCGACCTTGCGCGGCGGCGACTTTTAGGGCGCAGTCGGCGCAAGAAGCCAGATGCGCTTCGAATCCCGCCTTTTCGTCGGCGTCGAGGGCGCCGAGCGCGTAGAGATCGAAATCTTCCGGCCGAGTTGGATGTGTGCCGCTCATATTTGCAAATTCCGTTTCAGGGTCTCGACCGCGGTGCGCAGGCGCGTCTTGACGGTGCCGAGCGGGTCGCCGGTGCGCTGGGCGATTTCGCTGTGCGTCAGGCCTTCGTAGTAGGCGAGTTCGAGCGTGGCGCGCTGCTCCGCGGGCAAGTTTTCCATGGCGCTTTTCACTTTGCCGAGCAATTGCTGCTGGGCGACGGCGCTTTCCAGATTGGCCGGAATGATGACGGTGTTTTCCAGCAATTCTTCGCCGGACGCCGGATTGTGGCGCCGCAAACGGGAGATGGCACGATTACGCGCGATCACTAGCAACCATCCCGGCAGCGAGCCGCGCGCGGGGTCAAACTGCGGCGCGGTGCGCCACAACTGGAAGAAGATGTCCTGCAGAATCTCTTCGGCTGCCTGGGTGTCGCGCAAAATGCGGTTCAAGACGGACGAGAGCATGCCGGCGTAACGGTCGTACAGCGCGGCTAGCGCTGACTCGTCACGCGCGACGATTCTGGCGACGAGCATCGCGTCCGAGGCCTTCAACTGCGCTCGCTGCTCCCCAGTCTGAGTGATTGCGTCTCCTATCAGTACGCGCGCGGGAGGATTCCAGATTGCGGCGCGGCGCGCGGCGTTGGCTGCGAGGTGCGGAAACGAGAGTGCGAGCGTAGCGTGCGCGGGAGGGCGCGGTCAATGCGGATTTTGGCGGGACGAGGGGAGGCGGGGTGGAGCGGGTGGACAATGATTTGGGGGTGGCGGCAAGTGATTCTTTCATAAGGACTTAACGTGTTCCACGGGATGACCCTGGGACATATATCGGGTGTAGTGGGACACGAACATTTCATGAATTAACGGTGGTTTCCATTGACATCCAGCACGGCTCGAATAAACTTCGATTCGCGTACGACTTACAGGCCCTGCAGGAATCAGCTACCAACGTCAGGCACGTGAGGAAGGAAGACTTGATGGCTACCGTCGTCAAATCGGCGAACATGCAGCCGATTCCGCGGATCGCGCCGCGCGAGGATTTGAATCCTTACCGCATCTCGCAGATCCAGTTTGATATCGCAGCGGAATATTTGAAGCTGGATCAGGGGTTGCGGCAGATTTTGCGCACGCCCAAGCGGGTGCTGGAAGTTTCCATCCCGACGAAGATGGATAACGGGCAGATCAAGGTGTTCACGGGATTCCGCGTGCAGCACAACGTGGCGCGCGGGCCGGCCAAGGGCGGGATTCGCTATCACCCGGCGGTGACGCTGGATGAGGTGAAGGCGCTGGCGATGTGGATGACCTGGAAAACCGCGACGGTGAACATTCCGTACGGCGGGGCGAAGGGCGGCGTGATTTGCGATCCGAAGCGCATGAGCAAGCCGGAGTTGGAGCGCATGACGCGGCGGTTCGCGGCGGAAATTTTGCCGATCATCGGGCCCGAGCAGGACATTCCGGCGCCGGACGTTTACACGGATGCGCAGACGATGGCCTGGATCATGGATACGTATTCGATGACCAAGGGACATTCGTCGCTGGGAGTGGTGACGGGCAAGCCGATATCCATCGGCGGGTCGGAAGGACGGAATGAAGCGACCGCGCGCGGGTGCGTGATTGCGGTGGAAGAAGCTTGCAAGGTAAAGAAAATGTCGGTGCGGGGCGCGAGCGTCGCGATTCAGGGATTCGGTAACGCGGGTTCGATTGCGGCGAAATTATTTGCGGAGAAAAAAGCGCGGGTGGTGGCCATTAGCGATTCGCGCGGCGGGGTTTTTAATTCGCGCGGGATCGATCCGCTGAAGGCGATGCGTTACAAGGAGCGTTCAGGGACCGTGGTGGGGATGCCGGGAACTTCGCGGATTTCGAACGACGATTTGCTGACGATGAAGTGCGACATTTTGGTGCCGGCGGGGCTGGAAAACGCGATCACTTTGAACAATGCGGACCAGATCAAGGCGAAAATCATTGCGGAAGCCGCGAATGGGCCGACGACTCCTCATGCGGATGAAGTGCTGGCGCGCAAAGGAGTGATGGTGGTGCCGGACGTGTTGGCGAATGCGGGCGGAGTGACGGTCAGCTACTTCGAGTGGGTGCAGGATCTGCAGAGCTTCTTCTGGACGGAAGCGGAAGTGAACGCCAAGCTGGATTTGGTGATGCGCCGGGCGTTTCACGAAGTGCATGAGACGGCGCGAAAGCATCGCACGCATCTGCGCACCGGAGCGTACGTGCTGGCGGTGGGACGCGTGGCGGATGCGACGCTGGTGCGCGGCCTTTTCCCGTGATGAATCCTCGCAATTAAGCTTTCTCTCATAAACTTCCCGCAGTCAGAGCCGAACGCGAATATTTTTCTTGCGCATCGCGTGAGAACGCGCGTACATTTTGTTTAGCCGGTGCGCCAACGCGGAAAATGGCAGCGCCGGCATAGTTGTCTGCACACGCCTTGCGCGGAGGCTGCTTCGACTTGAGTAATCACACGAATAACTCAGGGCATGCTCCACCAATTCTGCTCACGATTGCGGGATTCGATCCTTCGTGCGGCGCGGGTGTGGCGGCCGATTTGAAAACTTTTGCGGCGCACAATTGCTATGGGGTGGCGGCAGTGACGGCGCTCACCGTGCAATCGACGATGGGAGTGGTTTCGGTGCATGCCACGCCTTCGGCGACTTTGCGCGCGCAACTGGATACGCTGGCGGAAGATGTGCAGTTGGCCGGCGTGAAAATCGGGATGCTGGCGAATCGCGCGAATGCTTCCGCGGTTACGGAATTTCTGGATAAGCATAAATTCGCGCACGTGGTGCTGGATCCGGTGTTTCGTCCCACGGCGGGAAATGCGGAATTGCTGGATACTTCCGGATTGAAATTCGTGCGCGATGAATTGCTGAAGCGCGTGAGCGTGATCACGCCGAATGTGCCGGAGGCGGAATTTCTGACCGGCATGGAAGTGAAGGATCTGGCGGGGATGAAGGCCGCCGGGCTGAAGCTGGTGGAAATGGGCGCGCGGGCCGTGGTGGTTACGGGCGGGCACCTGGAAAAGCCGACGGACGTGCTGTGCATCGGGACGGAAGTGGAAACATTCGGCGGCGACCACGTGAAAAGCCCGAACACGCATGGGTCGGGCTGCACATTTTCGTCGGCGATCGTGGCGCAACTGGCGATTGGCCAGCAACTGCGCGAGGCCGTGATTCTGGCGAAGGCTTATGTGACGAAGGCCATCGAAAAATCCTACGCGATCGGCAAGGGCGCCGGGCCGCTGAACCAACTTTTCAGATTTCATCAGGAACAACCGCTACGAGGAGTCCACGAAGTACCGCAGCATGGGATGCATCCTGCTGCGGAGCCTGCCGCGCACTAAGTTCACTTCACTTCTGCCACAGAGGCACCGAGACACAGAGAAATTCTGGGCTAAGAACTTTGGACGGGCTTCAATATTCGAATGTCGGTACCGGTTTTTGCACGAAGACAGCCTGGTCTTGGTTTTTTGTCCACCAATCTTTCCATGCTTGAATATTTTCCTGGCTCAGCTTGGCACTGGGCGGAAGTGGCGGATTTTTTACCATTAGCGCCAGCACTCCCATGACGCACTCCTGATACGGGTGCGAGGAATACGGGAAGCAGGTTTCCTGCTCGATCTCGCCCGGCTTCCCGTAGGGACCCGGATTCCAAATCGGCATGAAAGATTCGCTCGCGATCTCCAAATTCCGTGCATTCTTGCCCACCTCTTCCGGTAAATCCAGGGAATGAATCAGCGCATCGACCGCGGGCTTACCGCCGATGAACTCGAGTTTTCGGACTGCTTCGTACGCGGTTTTGCTGCTCAATTCGGAGACAATCTGATCGAACATCTCCCGGTCACCGAGCTGCGCCAGAGCAACCTGAGTATTTCCCTGAATGGTAGCCCAGGAGGCGGGCTGCTCGAAAAGGCTCCTGAACGCGGCGGCATAGCCCATGGAATCTCCCGGCGACGGCGGGGGAAATTGCCGAAGAATGGGCATCGCCGCAGGTCCTCCGAATGCGGCGATCGCGAGAATCGCGTCCGGGTAGCCCCAGTCGACTTTGCGCGCGAGACACCGCAGATAGAGATCCGAAACATGGGGGTAGACGGGGAACGTCAACTGCTGGGTCTTGTGTTTCTCCAGATAGTCCTCCCATTGCGCCACTCCCGCGGGCGAGTAATCCGCGCGGGGAAGATC
Organism: uncultured Acidobacteriota bacterium; assembly: GCA_963780035.1. Taxonomy (GTDB): domain Bacteria; phylum Acidobacteriota; class Terriglobia; order Acidiferrales; family UBA7541; genus Palsa-295. The sequence continues at coordinate 75,180 of CAWAAG010000002.1, forward strand.
GGGAACGCGGCGGCGGCGGCGAATCGTGTCGATGGCATGGAGCAGCACTTCGCGCGAGTCCGTACTGTGGTCACCAAAATTGTGAACCATCGAAGGATCGTTGGCGTGGGCTACCAGATACTCGATGAGCTCGCGCAACGCGTGGTCGTCCGACAATACGTGAGCGCTTATGGGCGAAAGTTGTTTTGCGGATATGGAGTGCGTTGTCCAGCTGGCGAACGCGGTCGCCCGCTTGCATCGAGGCGCGCCGCAGCGACCCAGCGCTGGCAGTAATAGTCGGTTCCGGTGGCAGTGGGCCACGCAGCAATCTTGCGAAGCTGCGGAATGGCTTCATCGCCGGCCACAGCCGCCAGCCCGTAAAGATCAAAGCTGTACGGAACGTCGTAGTTTTCGCAATAGCTCTGAAGCCGTCCGAGCAACGCAACGGCATGCGGCGGATTGTTGTCTTCGCACGTCTGCGCCGAGGCTGCCGGCGCACAGAGCAGGGACGAAACGGAGCCAGCGAGGACCACGATTTGCAGCCACGCGCAGATGACGCCGACGCTGGAACGTTTCGTATGCATACGCCACCTTTGTTGGGCCTTTGACGCGAGTTCGACCCAGTATAGCTTGAACGCCCGAGGCTAAATTTCTTGCAGGGTTAAAGTGCGCAAAGATGCAGGGGTTGCGGCGCCGCGCACTAAGTTCACTTCACTTCTGCCACAGAGGCACCGAGACACAGAGAAATTCCGGGTGGGAATTGCGCTCGTGAGTGCTTCCCTGCTTGTGGCTCGTTCCATTTAGCGCTGTCGCCGTTGGGTTTTCTTCGGCTGCGCGTTATAGTGGAACGGCAGGCGGCTCTTTAATTGTTTTTCGAGGTCTTGGAGCTGGTCGTCGGTGATTTGGACTACGCCATCCAGAGTGACGATTAGGCAGCCGGCGCCGGCATCTTTGAAGCGGGCGTCCTGGATGGTTACGTCCCCTTGGAGGGCCGGGGGAAGAATGGCGCCGAGGTCGAAGCCTTTTTGCATTGCGGTGAATATGGCGTCCTGAATTTTATCGCGCAGGAGTTCGCCGATGTTTTCTGCGCGGAGAAGTTCGCCGAGCGTTCCAGCGGCCTGAATCGTGCCTAGTTCGGGGCTGCCGAAGCTCAGGATGATATCGCCTACCGAGTCGTGAGATTCACGAAGCAGGCATTGCCCCGATTAACTTGGACTTGCTGCTTGCCAAATCAAGAAGCCCATCGTCGTAATGGAGCTGAACGACTACGAGGCTGGCGGGCTCGATCGGGGTGATTGTGGCGTCCTGGATTTGGATGCGGTCGGGGCGCGGTGTCCCTGCCTAGGGCGGCAGGAACTGCGTGAATCTCTGAGATGAATCGCGCTGTAGCGCGAGTTCACGACTGCGACCCTAGACCCTTGCGAGCCATGGTGATCACGCCTGAGGCCACGATGGTGATTTGCTGGTCTTTAATTTTGAGGGGAATTTTGATGGGAGGAATTTTGAAGGTTTCGTTTTTGGCTGGGGCGGCGGGAAGCGGCGAAGCGATTGCGGCGGGCAACAGAACGAGGAGCGCCAGCGAGCGGCGGAAAACATAAGGGGTCTTGTTACGCGGGGTTGAACCGTGATCAGTGCAGACACACTCTGGCGCGCACCGCCCTCTGGAACTGGTGGAATATACCAGCCGCGGCCAGGTTCCTTCGAATGCGTTTATCTTGCGTTTCGGAGACGCGCAAAAGGCACGGCATGCCGTGCCCCTACGCGTGCCGCGCGGGAATTTTCGCGGCTTTGGCGAGATTGGTCTTTGGCTCCGCGATTGTGGAATTGTGGTCGATTATGGTTTTCACTCGTACTGGTTGATGAGTTCGCGAGAGCGTTGGGTTGCCTGATTTAATTGTTCAGGGCGGCGAGTGTGGCAACGGTTTGCAAAATCTGCCACGGAGGCACGGAGACACAGAGAAATTCGTGGGATGGGAACTTCTTGTTTTGGGTGCGCGTGAATTACGAGGCGGAGGCGGTTTGTTCGCGGCGGTAGACTATGCGGCCGGCTACGATGGTGGCCATGGGGGCGCCTTGGAAGGTGCGGCCGTCGAAGGGCGTGTTGCGGGATTTGCTGGGAGATTCGGCGGCGTGGTACGTCCACGGATGATGGGTGGAGAAGATGGTGATGTCGGCTGGCTCGTTCGCGGCGATCTTTCTTTCGATGCCTAGAACGCGGGCGGGGCCGGTGGTGAAAAGTTCGACTAGGCGCATTAGCGAAATTTTTCCGGGGTGGACGAGTTCGCCGAGCGTGAGGGCTAGCGCCGTTTCGAAGCCGATGATGCCGAAGGGCGCGCGGTCGAATTCGACGTCTTTGCTGGCGGGATGATGCGGGGCGTGGTCGGTGGCGATGGCGTCCACATTGCCGTCGGCGATGCCGACGAGCAGCGCGGAGACGTCCTGGCGGGAAGCCAGCGGCGGATTCATTTTGTAATTCGTGTCGTAGCGGACGTCTTCGTCGCAGAGCGTGAAATGGTGCGGCGTGACTTCGCAGGTGACGCACAGGCCCATCTTTTTCGCGAGGCGCACATATTCGAGCGCGCCGCTGGTGGACATGTGCGCGATGTGCAGGCGGGAACGAGTGAGCGCGGCGAGTTCGACATCGCGTCCGGCGCAAATGGATTCGGATTGCGCGGGAATGCCTTTCAGGCCGAGGCGAACGGAGCGCGGGCCTTCGCGCATGACGCCGCCGGCGAAGAGAGACGGATCTTCGCAGTGATCAATCACCGGTAAACCGAGCGTATTGCAATAATCCATCACCTGGCGCATGAGGCGGGCGGTCGAGACGGGCTTGCCGTCGTCGCTGACGGCGACGATTCCGGCGTCTTTCATGGCGGCGATTTCCGCGAGGGCTTCGCCTTTGCTGCCGATGGAGGCTGCGCCGATGGGCCAAACGCGGACGCTGCCCGCGGCGGCGGCGCGTTCGACGATTCCACGGGTGATGGAGGCATTGTCATTCACCGGATGGGTATTGGGCATGCAGCAGACGGCGGTGAAGCCGCCGCGAGCGGCGGAGCGCGTGCCGGTTTCGATGGTCTCGGACATTTCCTGACCGGGCTCGCGGAGGTGGCAGTGCAGGTCAATGAATCCCGGCGCGACGATCATGCCGGCGGCGTCGAAAATTTCTGCGTCGGGCGCGGCGAGATTCGCGCCGGTCTTGGCGATGCGTCCGGCGTCGAGGAGGACGTCTTGCGTGGCGTCGGTTTTGCTCGCGGGATCGAGGACGCGGCCATTTTTGATTAGGAACATTTGATCATTCCTTGCCCTGCGGTTTTTCCGCAGGTGGCTCGACGGGCGCGCCGCCGACGAGATGGTAAAGCAGGGCCATGCGGATGGCTAGGCCGTTGGTTACTTGTTCGAGGACGCAGGATTGCGGGCCGTCGGCTACGGCATCGTCAATTTCCAGGCCGCGAATCATGGGGCCGGGATGCAGGACGAGAGCTCCGGGGCGTGCGAGTTTCAAGCGCTGCGGCGTGAGCTGGTAGCGCAGGATGTATTCTTCGGCGGCGAGCGCAGGCTCGTGCAGGCGCTCGGTCTGCACGCGCAGAGCGATGATGACGTCGGCGCCATCGAGGGCTTCTTCGATGCGCGGGACGCGGCGGATATTGGGTGCGAGGGTTTCCAGTTCGCGCGGGACCCACATGGCCGGGCCGCAGAGCGTGATGCGCACGCCGAATTTGCTGAGCAAGTGGATATTGGAGCGGGCGACGCGGCTGTGCAGAATGTCGCCGAGGATGGTGACGTTCCAGCCTTCGAGCTTGCCTTTGCGGTCGCGGATGGTGAGCGCGTCGAGCAGCGCTTGGGTGGGATGCTCGTGCGTGCCGTCGCCGGCATTCACGATGGGAATGCCGAGGCGGCGGGCGATGAATTCGGGCGCGCCGGATGAGCTGTGGCGGATGACAATGCCGTCGGGGCGCATGGCTTCGAGCGTGCGGACGGTATCGAGCAGCGATTCGCCTTTTTTCAGGCTGGAGGATTCGGCCTGGAGATTCATGGTGTCCGCGCCGAGGCGGGCGGCGGCGGTGGTGAAGCTGATGCGCGTCCGCGTGGAGCTTTCGAAGAAGGCGATGGCGACCGTCTTGCCGCGCAGCGTGGCTAATTTTTTGAGGGGATGGCGCTGGAATTCCTGAAAGGGTTTGGCTTGGTCCAGAATAAAAGTAATTTGTTCCTGGGTGAGGTCTTCAATTCCGAGCAGGTGTTCCAGGCGCTGCAGCACTTTTTCCCTTTGCTTCGTTAGCTTCCGGCCTCCGCGAGGATTGCCAGGTCTTAGGGAACGCGATCCACGAGCACGACGCGTTCGTCGCCGTCTACTTCTTTCAGATGCACTTCCACAATTTCGGTGTCGCTGGTCTGCACGTGACTGCCGACGAAGGAGGCTTCGATGGGCATTTCGCGATGGCCGCGGTCAATCAGGACGCAGAGGCGAATGCGCTTGGGGCGGCCGAGATCGAACAGGCCATTCATGGCGGCGCGAATGGTGCGACCGGTGTAGAGAACGTCGTCCACGATCACCAGGTCGCGGTCATCCACCGGGAAACTGATTTCGTTGGAGTGGACGACGGGCTGCGGGCCGACGGTGGAAAGATCGTCGCGGTAGAGGGTGATGTCAATCGTGCCGACCGGAATTTCGACGCCGGAGGAGGTTCGAATTGTTTTCGCCAGGCGCTCGGAGAGCGGAACGCCGCGGCGGCGTACGCCGATCAGGGCTAAGTCCTTGGTCCCGCCGCTTTTTTCTACGATTTCATGGGCCAAGCGCTGGAGGGTGCGGCCGATTTCGTCGGCGGAGAGGAGTTGCCTTTTTTCGACGACGCGCATTTTCGGGCCACATCGTAACACAGAGAGCCGGGAGCGCGCAGCGCGGAATGCCGGCGCGCCGCAGGGGGAACGCGACGCGGGTTACAGGTGATACGCGATGCGGCCCTCCGGCAATTTTCGTCTCGCGGCGGGAAGCCACATCAGGCGTCTTGACTAAATCTCAGATTAGACATAATCTAATCACCTGATGGAGGCGAAAGCGATTAAACGGTCGTTCGACGGCAGCGGATTGCGCTGCACGCCGCAGCGCTATGCCGTGATGGCGTATTTGATGGAGCAGAACAGCCATCCCACGGCCGCGGAAATCCTGGAAGCGGTGAATCGTCTGGATCCGCGCTCTTCCCGGGCCACGACTTATAACAATCTGCGGGATCTGGTGCGGGCGGGATTGGTGCGCGAAGTGGCCGTGGAGGGCCGCGCCGCGCGATTCGATGCGAAAGGCATGCAGCATCACCACTTCATCTGCGACCGCTGCGGCAATGTGGAGGACCTCGACTGGTACGACGTGCCCAGGCCGGCCTCGCGCTCTCTCGGGAAGCGCAGGCTGCGGGAATGCGAACTAATTTTCCGGGGGCTGTGCGCGAAGTGCGCGCCGCTCCGCGGCTCGCGTTACGTCGCACAGACACGTGGACTGGCGAGGAACGGCGCGCGTTAGGAAGCGCGGGCGGCGATGGCGCGAATGAGAAATCGAGGATGCGTTTGTAGATTTTCGAAGTTTTGAACCAATTCCAAAATCAGGAGAAAAACGTGGCAACCGAATCGAAGTGCCCAGTCATGCATGGAACCAGGATCGTGGGAATGAGGTCGAACAGCGACTGGTGGCCGGAGCAGCTGAACCTGCGGATCCTGCGGCAGAATTCGCCGCAGTCCGATCCGATGGGCGAGAGCTTCAACTACGCCGAGGAGTTCAAGAAACTCGATTTGAAAGCGGTGAAGCAGGACCTGCACGCGCTGATGACGGACAGCCAGCCGTGGTGGCCGGCGGACTTTGGCCACTACGGGGGGCTCTTCATCCGCATGGCGTGGCACAGCGCCGGGACGTACCGCGTCGGTGACGGACGCGGCGGCGCGGGCGCCGGACAACAGCGCTTCGCGCCGCTCAATTCCTGGCCGGACAACGCGAACCTGGACAAGGCGCGGCGGCTGCTTTGGCCGATCAAGCAGAAATACGGCAAGAAGATTTCCTGGGCCGACCTGATGATCCTGGCCGGCAATGTGGCACTGGACTCGATGGGGTTCAAGACGTTCGGATTTGGCGGCGGGCGCCCCGATGTGTGGGAGCCGGACGAAGCCGTGTACTGGGGCAAGGAAGACACGTGGCTGGGCGACAAGCGTTACACGGGCGATCGGGAGCTGGAAAATCCGCTGGCCGCCGTGCAGATGGGACTTATCTATGTGAATCCGGAAGGGCCGAACGGCAAGCCGGATCCGCTGGCGGCCGCGAAGGACATCCGCGAGACCTTCGCGCGCATGGCCATGAACGATGAGGAGACGGTTGCGCTGATCGCCGGCGGACATAGCTTCGGCAAGACTCACGGCGCAGGCGATGCCAAGCTGGTGGGCGCCGAGCCCGAGGGGGCTCCGATTGAGGCAATGGGCTTCGGCTGGAAGAGCACTCATGGCACGGGCATAGGCAAAGACGCAATTACCGGCGGTCCGGAAGTCACCTGGAGCCAGACGCCCACGAAGTGGAGCAACTACTTCTTCGAGAGCTTGTTTGGCCACGAATGGGAGCTGACGAAAAGCCCGGCCGGCGCGTATCAGTTTCAGGCGAAAAATGGCGCCACGCCAGTTCCGGATGCCTTCGACCCGTCGAAGCATCACGCGCCAACGATGCTGGTTACGGACATCTCTCTGCGCGTTGATCCGGCGTACGAAAAGATCTCGCGGCGCTTCTACGAGCATCCGGATCAGTTCGCCGACGCGTTTGCGCGCGCGTGGTTCAAGCTTACGCACCGCGACATGGGGCCGCGATCGCGCTATCTGGGACCCGAGGTACCGACGGAGGAGCTGATCTGGCAAGACCCCGTTCCGGCGGTGAATCACAAGCTGATTGACTCGCAGGACATTGCCGGCCTGAAGGCCAAGTTTCTGGCATCGGGACTTTCCATCGCGGAGCTGGTGGGGGCCGCGTGGGCTTCGGCGGCAAGCTTCCGCGGATCCGACAAGCGCGGCGGGGCCAACGGGGCGCGCGTTCGGCTGGCACCACAAAAGGATTGGGAAGTGAACCAACCGGCGCAGTTGGCGAAGGTGTTGAAGTCTCTCGCAGCGATCCAAAAGGAGTTCAACGCTGCGCAGTCCAGCGGCAAGAAGGTGTCGCTGGCCGACCTGATCGTCCTGGGCGGCTCAGCTGCTATCGAGGAGGCCGCCAAGAAGGCGGGGCACAATGTGACTGTGCCGTTCGCGGCGGGGCGCACCGATGCGTCACAGGAGCAAACCGACGTCGAGTCGTTTGCGTTTCTCGAACCGGTGGCAGACGGTTTCCGCAACTACCTGAAGACCAGGTTCAGCGTATCGGCGGAGGAGTTGCTGATTGACAGGGCGCAACTGCTGAAACTGACGGCGCCGGAGATGACCGTGCTGGTTGGCGGCATGCGGGCGCTGAATGCGAATGCCGGGCAGTCCAAACACGGAGTGCTGACTAACCGTCCCGGGACCCTGACGAATGATTTCTTCGTGAATCTGCTGGACATGAAGACGGAGTGGCAGCCTTCTGCTGGAAACGAGGGCGTGTTCGAGGGGCGCGATCGCGCGACGGGCAAAAGCAAGTGGACCGGGACCCGGGTGGACCTGCTGTTTGGCTCTAATTCGCAGCTGCGGGCCATCGCGGAAGTCTATGCGAGCGCCGATGCGCAGGAGAAGTTCGCGCGAGACTTCGTGGCGGCGTGGAGCAAGGTGATGAATCACGATCGCTTCGATTTGGCCTGAGTTCGGCGGGAGAGAAAGCGGCCTAATTCGTCCGCCGGGGGGAGCTGTCTTTTTTCCACGATGCGCATTTTGGCACCTCCGCCTAATATGAAGAGCCAGGGGCCGAGGTGCGGAATCCCATCAGAATCCCGATGGGGCTAAACACGCGCGCGCGAAGGCGCAATGAGCTTCCACATTGCAGGATTCGCGGGAGCGCGCCAGTTTCCGGTTAGCGTTAATCAGGGGTTGCTCGAATAGAAGCGTGATCGCGCGAGCGTGGTTCGGGACACGGGCCGTCGGTGTCTAATAGGGCTATGAGCGCACGCCCGAGGTCGGTTCCTTGCTTAAACGTGCCAGGTAAGATTGGCCGGTTTTTGACCCTGGTCTTGGCAGTTCTGGTAGGTTCGACAATTGGAGCAGGTCAGCGTTCGCCTTTTGCCATATCCACAAATGCTTTCGCTGTCACCCAAACTGTCTTAAAGATTTTCTACCCGGAGATATTTGGAAGCAGGAGGCAAGTTGTTTTTTCCGCCGAACACCCTGTGGACTCGGATGTTTGGGGAGAGTTTACCGGGTTTCAATTCACGATAAAACGCTTTAGCTCGGGCACGTCGTGGGACGCTTTGTTGGACCCAAAGACCGGCAAACTCATCGCTCCACCGGAAAATACAACCTTTCTCGAAGGGTCAACTTGGGTGACTCCTAAATGGGGTTTAATTCAGCTAAACATCGAAGGTGACCTAGCCAATTCGAAGCAGAACGAGGCGATTGCGAAGCTTGTCGAGTCGCACCCCGAGTGGTCGGACGAGCAGGCGGCTGGCGCTCTGAAATCCGCGGGTGCGCTCTATGGTCCAGCAGACACGAACGACTTTACGAAATCGCTACATCTGCCAGAACTGGAAAAATCGCTCGGGTTGAAAGTCGATTCGGCTGAGAATGCGAAACAGCCTGCTGCGAGGACATACCCTCCGATTCAATTTCAAGGGTGGACTAATTCGGACCACGTGGGCTCATTCGTAGGATTCGTATGGTCTCTTCGGATGGAGGCGGATTTCCGGGACGGCCACACCAGAAAATACTCTTTCACCTTCGAGCCGTTCCAAGGAAAGCTTACGGGCATTTACACTAGGATAACTCCTGGCAAGTCGTAAGCGGAAACTAGCGAGCACTCGGGGGCTTGGCGTCCCACATTGTTCAGGACGTGTGGTAAGCTTCGGGTGTGAGTTCGCCGGCGGCGTCCAGTGGTTCCTCGCGGCCCGCTTCAGTTGACCTGCGCGTCAGCGTCGGTAGTGTTTCCCTCAAAAACCCCATCATTGCGGCTAGCGGTACGTTTGCGTATGGGATCGAGTTCGCGCAACTGGTGGATTTGAACCGCCTGGGCGGGATCGTGGTGAAGGGGCTTTCCGCGGAGCCGATGGAGGGGGCTCCGGCACCGCGGATCTGCGAGACGGCCAGCGGGATGGTGAACGCCATTGGCTTGCAGAATATCGGGGTGCGGGCGTTCGTCGCGGGAAAGCTGCCGATGCTGCGGCAGTACAAGACGGCCATCATCGCCAACGTCTTCGGGCATACGATCGCGGACTACGTGCGGGTGATAGACGTCCTGGAGGGGGCCGAGGGGTTGGCGGCCTACGAATTGAACATATCCTGCCCGAACGTGGAGAGGGGCGGCATTGAATATAGTACCGACCCGGCCCTTACGAAGGCTGTGGTGGCGGCTGCGAGGGCTGCGGCGAGGCGCCCGCTGTGGGTGAAGCTATCCCCGAACGTTAACATGATTGGAGTTACGGCAAAGGTGTGCGAAGAGGAGGGAGCCGACGCCTTGGTGGTGGCGAACACCTACCCCGCACTGTGTATAGACGCACACACCCGCGAGTCCCGTCTCGGTAGTACGACGGGAGGGTTGTCGGGCGCGGCCATAAAACCTATAACCATGAGGCTGGTTTATGAGGCCTGCCGGGCGGTGAAAATCCCGGTGGTTGGACTGGGAGGAATTGAAAAACCAGCAGATATAGTGGAGTACCTCCTCGCAGGGGCCTCAGCGGTGGAGGTGGGAACGGCCCATTTTGTGGACCCGAGGGCTTCAGAGCGGTTGGCAGAGGGTCTAGAAAAATGGTGCCGGGACGAAAATACATTTGAAATCAGCAAGTTACGAGGAGCGCTACAGCGTTAAACTGATTGCCACTGTACCTCGGAACAGGTAAAATTTAGCTGATTCAAATAAGGTTAGGTGAACATGAGAGGCAAGATATTTGTGGTGCTGCAGACGGTGTTTTTAGGAATGGGTTTGCTCGTCCTGACTCCGTCCGTGAATCCCACGGTCGCAGGAAATCCGGGCAACCCTCTTCCAGCTGATGCCGCCGCGCTGCAACCCACCCCCCACAACAACAAGACCGCCAGGAAGGGCCAGCCCAAGCCACTGGCTATCTGGGAGTGCACTACCAGCTGGTACGGCGAAGACTTTGACGGCCAGCCGACGGCGAATGGCGAGACGTACGACATGTATGCGGACACCGCTGCGCATCCGACGCTGCCTTTGGGGTCGATCGTGCGGGTGGTGAACACGCGCAACCATCGCAGCCAGATCGTCCGGATCAATGACCGCGGACCTTATGTGGAAGGCCGCGAATTAGATGTTTCCTACGAAGTGGCACGTAAGCTAGGATTCGAGCAGCACGGACTGGCGAAAGTCCGGCTGGAACTCCTAAAGGTGCCGGCACGCCCCGCAGCATCCCATCCCGGAAACTGATCGTCGCGCTGGATATAGACCACCTCCGTCCCGCCATTGCATTGGCGCGGAAACTGCGAGGGGTGGTCGCCACGTTCAAGGTCGGGAGCCAGCTATTTACCTCCGAGGGTCCGCGAGCCGCTGAAAAGCTCGCGGGCCTGGGGTTCGGCATCTTCCTGGACCTGAAATTTCACGACATTCCGAATACGGTTGGCCATGCGGTGGCCGCGGCCGCCAAGCTGCCGGGCGTGCGGTTGATGACTTTGCATGCGTCGAACGGGCTGGCTGGGCTGAAGGCGGCGCGCGAGGCTGTGGGCGAGCACAAGAAGCGCCCTTTGCTGCTGGGAGTGACGGTGCTGACCAGCTTCGATCTCGCGACCTTGCAGCAGATCGGAATGGAAGGCTCGCTTGAATCGCGGGTGCTGGCGCTGGCCCAGTTGGCGAAGGATGCGGGGTTGGACGGCGTGGTGACTTCGGCATACGAAGCGCCCGCCGTGCGGCGGACGTTTGGTGCGGACTTCAAGATCCTGGTGCCGGGGGTGCGTCCAGCCAGCGCCGCGGTGAATGACCAATCGCGGGTGGCGACGCCTGGGGATGCGGTTCGCGCGGGAGCGGATTACCTGGTGGTGGGACGGCCGATTACGGCGGCGAAGGATCCGCGCGAGGCCGCGCGAGCGATTGTCGAGGAGCTTTCGGCTGCCGAAGCGGGGCGCGCTACTGCGTGAGCTTTTTCGCCGTGGCAGGCGCCATTCAAGCGCAGCTTACTCGCAGATCAAATAGTGGCGACTGAACGCATTTGGCTGGTTCGCCTTTGCCAGCGCAATTTCTGGGCGTGAAGCAGGCTGCCTGCAAATGCCACTGCCGGGCGGGTCTGAGACCCGCCCCTACCTCCCGTTAATCAATTCTTCCCCTTACTTCCCTCCGGTGCTGGGCGCGTAGCCGGGAACTCCCAACTGCCAGAGGAGGAAGGCTACTTCATCGGCGCGCTCGGAATCTCTTTGCGATTTGGTGGAGCCGATGCCGTGTCCGGCGTCGTAATCCACGCGCAGGAGGACGGGCTTGCCGCTGCTGGTGCTGGATTGCAAGCGTGCAGTCATCTTGGCGGCTTGCCAGGGAGCGACGCGCGGATCGTTTGCGCCGGTGGTCAGGAGAACCGCGGGATACGGCGTATTCGGTTTGACGTGCTGGTAGGCGTCCATGGCGAAGAGAGCTTTGAAGCCGTCGGCATCTTTCACCGTGCCGAATTCCGGAATATTGGCGGGACCGCTGGCCATGGTTTCCGAGCGCAGGGAATCCGAATCGCCGACGCGAATCAGAGCGGCACCGAATAAATCGGGGCGTTGGGTGATGGCGCCGCCGATGGTGATTCCTCCGGCGCTGGTGCCTTCCCCTGCGAGATGCGCGGGAGAAGTGTATTTGTGCTCGACCAGATATTCACCGCAGGCGATAAAGTCTTCAATGGTGTGATGCTTGGTGAGCAACTGCCCGCCGAGGTGCCAATCTTCGCCGTACTCGCCGCCGCCGCGCACGTGGGCCACGGCATAGATACCGCCGCGCTCGAGGAACGCGAGCCAGGTGGGCGAAAACGAAGGATCGTAGGTGATGCCGTACGCTCCGTAGCCGGAAAGCCACACGGGATGCGAACCATCGAGAGAAATTCCGCTCTGGTGAATGATCGAGAGCGGAATCATGGTGCCATCGGCGCTCTTCGCTTTTACTTCTTCGGATTCGATTTGCGAGAAATCAACCGGGGAGGGCGGAACGAGCGCGGTATCGGTGAGCTTGTCGGTTTTGGGATCGAGTGAATACCACAGAGGGGACTTGGTCCAGGAAGTGAGCTCGAGCCAGGCGCCGGATTCGGTGGGATTCGTCACTAGCGATTGAATGGCGCCTTCAAACGGCAGCTTCACTGATTGAATGCTTCCGCCCGTGTAAGGCAAGCGGCGCAGACGTCCGATACCGCCGTCCAGATTCTGGATGTAGAGCGCATCCGCGGCGGCGGAAATTCCGGTGACGACTGCTTCGCTCGGCGGTACCACGACTTCGGCGTGGGCCACATCCGGAGCGCTGAGGCTGGTGCGCAGGACCTTGAAGCGTGAAGCGTCTTTGTGGCAGAGCAGATATATGTGCTCGCCGTGGACATCGAGGCCGGTGACGTCGTCGGATTGGTCCACGACTTTTTTCCAGACGGTTTTCGCGCCGGGTTGGCCTTCCAGCGGTATGGCGTAAATATCGAATTCCCGCTGTACGCCGTGGATGACCAGGCCCAGCAGGAATTTCGGGGCTCCGGGGGAATAGGCGACGACCGCAAAGTCATTTTCGTCAACTTTTACGCTGGGATTCGCCTGGTAGCCGAAGACGAGGGGTTCGGTATCGGGATCAGCACCCAGAGTGTGGCGATAGACTTTCAGCTTCTGGTATTTCGCGGTGGGAGGCGCGTCGGGAGGGAGCTTTTGCGCGCGCGTGTAGAAAAATGATTTGCCGTCGGGCAGCCAACTGGGCGAGGCGAACTCGGCGCGGTCAACGGTATCGCTGAGGACTTTTCCGGTGGCGCTCTCGACGACGTGCAGGACGCTATTTTCCGAGCCGCCGGGGGAAACGCCGTAGGCGACGCAGGTGCCATCAATGGATGGCTGGAAATAATCGATGGAGTAGTGCTTGCCTTCGGCGGTGGTCATTTTTTCCGGATCCGCCAAGAGGCGCTCGGGCGCGCCGAGGCTGTCGCGGACGTAGAGCTTGCGATTGTCCGAGCCGGGGGCCGTCTTGTAATAGAAATAGCGGCCGCCCCAGACTTGCACGCCGGAAACCACGTCGCTGGCGTTATCGAGGGCGGTGATGCGCGCGAGCAATTCGTCGCGGTGCGGAATGCGCGCGAGCACTTCACGCGTGTAATCGTTCTGGGCCTTCATCCAGGCGACGACTTCGGGGTCGGAGGTGTTTTCGAGCCAGCGATAGGGATCGGTGACTTTGACGCCGAAATATTCTTCGGTGACGTCGCGCACGGGCGTCTTGGGCGGTGCGGATTGTGCGGCGGCGAGGAGCGGGAAGAAGAACAAGGCGGCGAGGATCATGAGCATCAGTCTTTGCATGGATGTGTCCTTTCGAGCGCGCGGATGAAGAGCAGTTCAAGACGATAGCCGCACGAGCAGGGAACCTCAAGAAGTTAATTCACCGTGGCTGATTCGTTTTTTCTTCGGATGCGGATGCGTGAATTGGCCGCGGAATCGCCGAAACCGCTGAATTTCGTATAGCACTCCCGATTTGACGGCTGGTTCTCTTATTCGATAGCATGGTGCGCCTTACCGGCCTTCCATGGAAATAATCAAGCACATCGTAGTCGGGACTGCCGGGCACATTGACCACGGGAAATCCGCGCTGGTGGAAGCGCTCACCGGCACGAATCCCGATCGCCTGGAAGAAGAAAAGCGGCGCGGCATCACGATTGACCTGGGCTTCGCGTTTTTGCAACTGAAAGGCGTGCGGCTGGGCTTGGTGGACGTGCCGGGGCACGAGCGCTTCGTGCGCAACATGCTGGCGGGAGTCGGCGGGATTGATCTGGTGCTGCTGGTGGTGGCGGCGGATGAATCCATCAAGCCGCAAACGCGCGAGCATTTCGATATTTGCCGGCTGCTGGGGATTCCCCGCGGAATTATCGCGATCACGAAATCTGATCTGGTGGATGCCGATGTGCTGGGATTGGTGCGGCTGGAGATCGAAGAATTCGTGCGCGGATCGTTTCTGGAGGGAGCGCCGATCGTGGCGGTGAGCGCGCGCAGCGGCGCGGGACTTGACGATTTGCGGCAGCGACTGGCGCAGTCGGCGGCAGCTGTTCCGGTGAAGGATGCGACGCGGCATTTCCGGCTGCCGATTGACCGCGCGTTTGCGATGAAAGGATTCGGCACGGTGGTCACCGGCACGCTGATTTCCGGCGCGGTGAAGGCCGAAGATGAGGTTGAATTGCTGCCGTCGCACAAAATTTTGCGCGTGCGCGGATTACATTCCGGCGGCCAGCGCGTGGAGCGGGCGGTGGCTGGGCAGCGCACGGCGCTAAATCTGGCGGGAATCGAGCGCGAGGAAATCGAACGCGGCATGGTTCTGGCGCCGGTTGGAGTTTTCGACGCCACCGAGCGGCTGGACGCGCGAGTGACGCTGCTGCGTTCCGCCAAGCCGCTGAAGAATCGCGCGCGCGTGCATTTTCATCAGGGCACGGCGGAAACGATCGCGGAAGTGATTTTGCTCGATGGCGCGAACCAAATTGCGGCGGGCGAATCGGCGTTCGCGCAATTGCGGCTCGATAAGCCGGCGCTGGTGCTGCCCGGCGACCGCTTCATCCTGCGGCAGTATTCGCCGGTGGTGACGATCGGCGGCGGAGTGGCGCTCGATGCGCGCGCGCCACGGCACAAGCGCAAGGATGTGGGAGTGGCGGCGTTTCTAGAGACGTGGGAGCGCGGCCACCACCAGGAAGTTCTTGCCGCGCTCATGCAGGCGGCTCCACGGGGCATGACCTATGCGGAAATCGTGGCGCGGACGGGGTGGACGGACGCCGAGGCGCGCGTCGCGGCGCACAAGCTGGCGGTGGAAAAACGCGTGAGAATTCTGGTGACGGAGCCGGCGCTGGTGGTGGCGGGAATGGCTGTCGGGAATTGCGCGGCGGCGATGCGGAAGGCCGTGGAAGCGTTTCATCGCGCGAATCCGCTGTTGCCGGGAATTCCCAAACAAGAATTGCGCGCGCGCGCCGGAGACAGCCGGCTGGAAATATTCGAAGCGGCGCTGGACGACCTGGTGAAAGCGCGAGGGCTGGCGGTTTCCGGGGACCTGGTGCGGCAGGCCGGGCGCGAGATCGAGCTTTTGCCGGAAGAGGCGCGGGCGAAGGAATTGATCGAGCGAGAATTCGCGCGCGCTGGGCTCGCGGTTCCGGCGTTTGCCAGCGTGCTGGCAAATCTGCCGGTGGACGCGCCGCGCGCGCAGAAGATTTTGCAGATCTTGCTGCGGGAAAAGGTGCTCGTGAAGATCGCGAGCGACCTGGTGTTTCATTGCAGCGCGCTGCTGCGGCTGCGGGAGATGCTGACCAAGTACCGCAAAGAGCGCGGCGAACGGCTGCCAATCACTGCATTCAAGGAACTTACGGGCGTCACGCGGAAGTACGCGATTCCCTTGCTGGAGCACCTGGACCGCGAGCAGGTGACGCGCCGGGTGGGGGATGAGCGTGTTATACTGGGCTGAATAGCGGCCATGCGGGTCATGGGCTGGTCTGGAAAGTTCAGAGGCGTAGTGAAGGCAGGTGAGTTATGGAAGCGTTGAGTCCGTTCCATCTGATCATAATTTTGGCGGTAATCGTGCTGCTCTTTGGGGGCAAAAAAATTCCCGAAGTGATGCGCGGGCTTGGCGAAGGCATCCGCAGCTTTAAGGATGGGATGAACGGTCCACATACGAACACGCCCTCGGCGAACCCACCGGCAAATCCTCCGGCGGCCGCACAGGCGCCGCCCCCGTCAGTTGCGACAGAAGAAAAGAAGTAACGCGGCATTTGCGTATCACGAGATTCGAGTTTGGAAATATGGTGATGGAAGGATTGTGACGGCGGCTACCCGGCCGCCGTTTTCTTTTTCGCAGTGATGGTCAGGCTCCGGCAGACTCTTTCCAACCCAGTTCGTGCAGCGTAGTCCAAAGACGAGACAGCGGCATCCCCATCACATTGAAATAGCAGCCATTGATGTGCGCGGCAAATCTGCCCGCGATGCCTTGGATTCCGTAGGCCCCGGCTTTATCGAAGGGCTCGCCCGTGGCGATGTAGCTTTCGATATCGTCGTCCGATAAGTTCACGATATCCACGCGCGTCTTTTCGATGTGCAAGGATCCCTGGCCGGTGGCGATGTTGTTGACGGCCAGGGCGGTAAGCACTTCGTGGGTTCTGCCGCTGAGCAAGCGCAACATGCGTCGAGCATCGGCGGCGTCTTCAGGCTTGGCGAGAATCTGGCCTTCGATCAGCACGGTGGTGTCCGCGGCGATGACGATGGCGGTTTCGCCGACGCGGCGGCCCTGCGCGACCGCCGCTTGCGCCTTGGCCTCCGCGACGCGTCCCACATATGCCTCCGCCGATTCGTCCGGCAGGCGAGATTCATCCACGGGCGCCGGGCGGATCTCGAACACGAAGCCGGCGTTGCGCAGGACTTCGGCGCGGCGCGGTGAACTGGAGGCGAGGATGAGTTTCATTCGTGGTTTGTCCTAGGCGATCGCAGCAAAAAAACTAACACAGAATGGCTCTTCACGCAGAATGCGCGCAAATGGCAGCACAAGAAATTTGCAAGGTTCATTCCGAGGCGGAGTTTGGCCTGGGGACCTGCATTCGCCGTACAGATTGCCGAAAAGCAGATCCCTCGCTTCGCTCGGGATGACACCAACTTCGCTATGCCGCAAACCGCGCCCGGCGGCCTGTACGAACGGACAGGTTGGGGTGTCCGGCGGACACGTGGCGGATTGTACGCAGGCTCGCGGGTCCGTCGTGGCGGGAGCGGTGGAGATAGTCTAGGCTCGTAGAGTCGGCGTGCGCACGGTGTGCGAGTGCAGTTCGCGGGGTTCGCTCGCGACGGGCGAGCGCGCCGGGCCGAAAGCGAACGCGAGGCAAAAGAGAAACGTCCATGGGATTCCTGTTCTACGCCAATTTCGTGAGAATCGTGCTGGAAGGCGGCTTCACGCACATCCTGGTGGAGCGCGCACGGGAGTGGATGAAGGTGGCGGGACGGGTGCCAACGCGCGACTAGCCACGGCGAATCCGCGCGATTTCACTTTTCCAAATTATAATTGAGCCGACGAGACGCCTGGCGGCAGGCGCGCCGGTGCGACGCGAGTTCGATGAAGGATCGAGGGCCAAACCGATGGCATTGACCAGAGAAGCGCGCAGCCGTGGCGTGGATGTGCGTGGGCCGGAAATGCTGGGAACGCTGGCGACGCGCCCTCCGCTGATCGAAGATTTTCAGTTCGTGAAGTTCCGCCTGGAAGGCGAAGTGGCGCACTTGCGGCTGGATCGTCCGCAGCAGAATCTGCTGAATGAACGCATGCTGATGGAAGTGGCGTCCGGCATCAACTCAGTGAGCGAGAAGCGCGAGATCAAACTGATTTTGCTGGATTCCGAGGGCACGACTTTTTCCGGCGGCATCGAGCTGGGCGAATATACGCAGCGGCGCGTTTTTCAGTTGCTGGACGCTTTTCACAACGCGTTCGCGGCGATGCTGGATACTTCGAAGCCGGTGCTGGTGGTGGTGAATGGCCCCGCGCTGGGCGGCGGCGCGGAACTGGCGGCGCTGGGCGATCTGGTGATTGCGACGCCGAACGCAAAGTTTGCGCAGCCGGAAATCCAGTTGGGCGCGTTCCCTCCCCTGGCGGCCGCGGTGCTGCCCTACATTCTGGGGCCGAAACTGGCGCTGGAATTGGTGCTGACGGGCGAAGCGATGTCCGCGGAGCGGGCGCGCGAAGTGGGATTGGTGAATTGGCTGGTGCCCGAGAATAAATTGGTCGAGAAAGTGGATGAAGTGGTGGCGCGCGTTACGGCGCAGTCCGGCCCGGTGTTGACCATGGCGAAGAAAGCGATTCTGGGCAGCCTGGGATTGCCTTTGCGCGAAGGTGTGCGCAATTCGATGAAGGTTTTCCTGAACGAGCTGGCCGATTTGGAAGATTCGCAAGAAGGTTTGCGCGCGCTGGTGGAAAAGCGCGCACCGCAGTGGAAGAACCGCTAGGGTTGCCCCAGCCATTCGCTTGCGCCGACGCTTTGCGGCGCGCGGCGACGAACCAATGGTCCGAAATTTCCCTTTTCCAGTTTCGATTTTCCATTTTATTGACAGCAATTCACGGGGCGCTTACACTCGGCGAGGACAACTTAGCTGGCTCGGGTAGCTTTGTTGGCGCGGCAGATGCGCTGGCAGAGTGAAAATTGCAGGCGGCGCAGGCTGCTTGCAATTTTCAGGGAAGGCCGTGAAAATCGGCCACGGTCCCGCCACTGTAATCGGCTGTCGCTGGAACGCGCGCTTCGGAATGTGGGCGCGACGGCGATCGGTTGAAAGTCAGGGAACCTACCGGAACTGGTCGAAGCTGACACTCTTCGCGAGAAAGAGTGTGGCGAGACGCCTCGCTCTATTCGCGAGGCTTTTTTATTGGGCGGGAGAATATTTTGGCGTGCGGGCGCGAAACACGGGTGATGCTGGCAGCGGGGGTGCTCGCTGCATTCGCCGTATTGATCTGCGGCCTGCCGCGCGTGGCTTCCGGCGCAACTTTCGTGCGGCAGCAGAATTCGCCGGAAGCCGCAAATCCGGCGGCTCCGGCCGCGCCCGCGGCGCGCGCTGCGGCGTCGAATGAGCGCGCGGTGCGCATGATCACGGATGAGACGGGGCGGCACATGGCGGTGCCGGTGAACGTCGAGCGCGTCGTCAGTCTGGCGCCGAGCCTGACCGAAACGATTTACGCGCTGGGCCTCGAGGGCAAACTCGCCGGCGATACAACTTATTGCGACATTCCGCCAGCCGCGAAAGACAAGCCGCACGTGGGCGCGCCGAAGAGTCCAAGCCTAGAGGCGATTGTGGCGATGCATCCGGACCTGGTGCTGGCGACCACCTCCATCAACGTGCCGGTGACCGCGGACGCGCTTTTGAAGCTGGGAATCCCGGTGTACACCACCAGCGACGAACACACGGTGAGGGAAATGCTGGATTCCACCGCGGAGATCGCGGACTTGCTGGGCGCGAAAGAGAGCGGCGCGACGATGGTGGCGAACTTGCAGAAGCGGCTCGACACGCTACACGCGCGCTTGCAAGACCGGCCGATGGTGCACGTGCTTTTTGTAGTCTGGCAGGAGCCGCTGATCTCGATCGGCCAAAATACTTTTATTGCCGACGCGCTGCGCTGGGCCGGCGCGGAATCCGTGATTACCTCCGGGCAGAATTGGCCGCAGGTGAGCATGGAAGAAGTGGTGCGTTTGCAGCCGGATTTCATTGTGCTTACGCCCGATCATATGAAAGCGGAAGGAGCCGCGGAGGCGGACAGTCTGAGCACGCGTCCCATCTGGGCTGATTTGCAAGCGGTGAAATTGGGGCGCGTGGTGATCGCCAGCGACGAAGTGGACCGGCCTTCGCCCGGGTTGATCGGAGCCATCGAGCAGTTGGCGCGCGATTTTCATCCGGAAGTGTTTGCGAATCGAGAAAATGGAAAAGTGAAAATGGAAAACGGCATCGATTTTGCTGCGTCGAAAGGTAACACCATCGCGGATTCATCCCGCAAGGTCGTAGGGGCGGGTCTGAGACCCGCCCCTACAACTGCAGCTATGACGCAGACGTTCGTTCAATTCGAATGGATTAACCGGCAAGAAGGGGGCTGCGCATGCGCCCGCTGACGCCGAAACGCATCGTGGGGATTTGCGCGGGGCTCAGCGTGGTGCTGCTGATCGAGGTGGTGATTTCGCTGCGCATGGGCGATTACCCCATCGGCGTGCGCGATATCGTGGCGACGTTGTACCACGGCGTGCTGGGCCAATGGGACGTGATTCCGTCGGAGTTCAAGCTGGTGGTCTTCGGATTGCGGCTGCCGCGGATCGCGCTGGGAATTCTGGTGGGTGCGGCGCTTTCCACGGCCGGAGCGGGGTTTCAGGCGCTGCTGCGAAACCCGCTGGCTGATCCGTACGTGCTGGGGGTTTCCAGCGGCGCGGCGCTGGGCGCCATGCTCAGCCTGATTATCGCGCCGCACACGGTGGGAGCGATCCAGTTCGCGGCATTTGTGGGCGCGGCGGCGACGATCGCGGCGGTTTATTTTCTGGGCCGGCGCGGCGGGCAACTCGATAGCGCCACGCTGCTGCTGGCGGGAATCGTGGCGGCGTCGTTTCTTTCGGCGATCATTATTTTTCTGCTGACGATGGTGACCGGCACGGAGCTACGCAGCATGACTTTCTGGCTGATGGGCGATTTGACGGCGCCGCCTCCGACAACGAATGTGCTGGGCTGGTTCGGGTTTCTATTTTTGATATTTGTGGTGGCGGCGGGGGCGATGTACACCACGTCGTCTGATTTGAATCTGATTCTGACGGGCGAGCAGGAAGCGCGGCACCTGGGAGTGAACGTAAACCGCGTGAAGATGGTGGTTTACATCGCGGCTTCGGTGCTGACGGGGTTGGCGGTTTCGGTGAGCGGCGCGATTGGTTACATCGGATTGCTGGTGCCGCACGTGATGCGCCTGCTTTTCGGCACGGATTACCGGTTGCTGCTGCCGACGTCGGCGATCGGCGGCGCCATCGTGATCGTACTGGCCGATACGCTGGCGCGCACGGTGGTGGCTCCCACGCAAATACCGGTAGGCGCGATGACGGCGCTCGCCGGCGCACCCGTTTTCATTTATTTAATGCGCAAGAGGATGCGATGAACCGCGGTGCGGAAAACGGAGCTTCGTTCGCGCCGCAGCCGATTCCTTTCGCGGCTCCGGCGCACGTGCGATTGAAAGTCGAGCAAGCCAGCTACGCCTATTCGGCGACGGACCGCTCGGCGCCGAAATTCACACTGGGCCCGGTAAGTTTTGAAGCGCAGCAGCGCGAGCTGGTGGCGATTCTGGGGCCGAACGCCAGCGGAAAATCCACTTTGCTGAAAATGCTGGCGGGATTGCTGAAGCCGCTCTCCGGCCGCGTGGAAGTGGACGGCAAGGAAGTGAGCGAGATGGAACCGCGGACGCGCGCGCAGCAGGTGGCGCTGGTGTCGCAGGAAAGCGAGCTGCTTTTTTCGTTGCGCGTGTGGGAATACGTGCTGCAAGGGCGCTATCCCTACGGCAAAAGATTGCGCTTCGAATCCGACGAAGATTGCCTGATGGCGGGAAACGCGCTTTCGCAAGTGGGCGCGGACTCCCTGCGCGACCGCTGGATGGATCAGCTTTCCGGCGGCGAAAAGCAACGGGTGATCCTGGCGCGCGCGTTGGCGCAGCGGCCGGGACTGCTGCTGCTCGATGAGCCGACGCAGCATCTGGACATCGGCGGCAAAGTGGAATTGCTACGGCGCTTGCGGCGGCTGGCCGATGAAAACCGCTACACCGTAGTGGTGGTGACGCACGACCTGAATTTGGCCGCGGAATTTTCCGACCGCACCGCGCTGATGCACAAGGGCAAGTGTTTGCGCATGGGTGCGCCCGCGGAAGTGTATCAACGCGAAGTGCTGGAAGAAGTGTTCGAAACGCCGCTGGAAGTGGAGATTCGCTCGAGCGGGCGGCCACGCGTGATTTTGAGCGGGAATCACTAGTTCCTTACTGCATAGCGGCGTTCGCGGTTTTTCCGCGGCGCCGTCCACAATCACAGGAGACTCCGCGCACGGGAAGACGGTGAAAAGCCGTCGCCGCCGCGCGACTGTAAGGTGGAGAATTTTTCGGCGCGTACCACTGTCCGAAGCGGCGAACCGCACAGCAAAGTGGCAAGGAAGCAGCTGGATGCCACGCCGGCGATTCGCAGTGCAGGATGGGAAGGCCGCGCTGATGCCCCGGTTTCGTCGCCCTATTTCGCGATGAACTCGCGGCAAGCCGCCAAGCCAGGAGACCGGCGGAGTCTCAATCCGGATTGGCACGCGCTGTAGGCGGCGCGTGCATGGTGCGGACAACCTTCAACTCCCGCGCGAGAGGGAGAGGAGGAAAAAATGAGAGTGCATCGTCTCTTGGCTGACGTTTTTCGAAGTATCTTTCCAGGCCTGTTCGTAGTCCTGTTTTTCCTGCCCGTCGCAATCCAGGCGCAACAAACCGCCACGATCACCGGAACGCTTACAGACCCGAGTGACGCTGCAATCTCCGGCGCGCGCGTTTCGGCGGAGTCTCTGGATTCGCCTGCGGCGCCACCGAAAGAAACTATCAGCGGGCCGGACGGCAAGTTTACGCTCACGCTTGCGCCGGGCCGCTACCGCGCAAGCGTGCAACATCCGTCATTTGCGCGCGTCGAGCAAGAATTCACGCTCGCCGCCGGCGAATCGCGCGTATGGGACTTGCGGCTGGAGCTGGAACCGCTGGCCGCGGGCGTGGTGGTGAGCGCTTCCGCCGAACCTGCGACGATCGAAAACACCGCGGCTCTGGTGAACGTGATCACCCGGCAGCAAATTGAAGATCGCGGAGCAATCTGGCTGACGCCGCTGACGCAAGGGATACCGGGAATGAGTTTTTCGCAATTGGGGCCGATGGGCGGTTCGACAACTTTTTTTCTGGACGGCGGAAATTCGGATTACACCAAGGTGCTGATTGACGGCGTGCCGGTAAATCAGCCGGGCGGCCTGGTGGACTTTTCGAATTTCTCGCTGGACGGGATTGACAAGATCGAAGTGGTGCACGGAGCCGCGAGCGTGCTGTATGGTTCGGACGCGATGACCGGCGTGATGCAGATTTTCACGCATCGCGGGTCAACCAACCAGCCCGTGCTGGAACTGGCCGCGGACGGCGGAACGTTTGGGACAGGGCACGGCTCGGGCCAGCTCAGCGGCCTCGCCGGCGCGTTCGATTATTCGGCGGGCGCCGCTTATTTCGGCAGCGACGGGCAAGGGCCGGACAATTATTTTCGCGACACAACCATGTGGGGAAACTTTGGCTGGAAGTTTTCGGATACGGACACGCTGCGATTGACTTTGCGAAATAGTTCGAGCGATGCGGGCCAGCCGGGACAAACGGCGCTCGATCCGCCGATTTTCGTCGCGGGACAGAGCAGCGGCCTGCACGATTTCGCGGCGGGGCTGACCTGGGATTTTCAGACCGGCGCGAACTGGGAGCACAAGCTGAGCGGATTCGAATCGCGCGACAATGCGATTGACGTGGTGCCACCCTACGGTTCGTTTCCCTCGACGTTCAATCGCGCGGGGCTGAACGAACAGTCCACGTATCTGTTTCACAATGGCGGCGTTTCGGTGGGTTATTCGTTCGAAGTGGAAAATGGCGGCGCCACCGCGCGGCACAATCAGGCGGGCTATATCGAGGTGCATTACAATTTTGGGCAGCGGCTGACGGTGATTGCCGGCGGGCGCGTGGACGGCAACGGATTTTACGGCGTGCGCGCGGTGCCGCGAATCAGCGCGGCGTACGCGCTGCATTATGGCGACGGATTCTGGGGCGCGACGCGTTTGCGTGCTTCCTACGGATTGGGAATCAAGGAGCCGGAATTGCTGCCACCGGATTGCAGCCCGCAGCTGGATCCGGAACGCAGCCGGACGGTGGACGTCGGCTTCGACCAGGTACTCGCCTCGAATCGCATTCGTTTTTCGGCGACGGCGTTTTTCAACCGCTTTCAGGATATCGTGAGCTTTGCGAGCGTGGTGACCAATCCGAACTGCCCGGCGTACTTTGGAAGTTATTTCAATACGGACCTGGCGCGTGCCAACGGCATCAATTCGACGCTTGAGGCGAAGCCTTTGCGCTGGCTGAATATCGTCGGGAATTACACGTACGACGATTCGAAAGTGCTGAAGACGACCAACCCGCTGGAAGACCCGGCGCTGGCGCAGGGCAACCGGCTCTTCAAGCGTCCGCTAAATTCGGCCAGCTTGATCGCCGACGCGCATTTCCGCCGCGCCAATTTCAATTTTGGCGGGTATTACGTGGGGCGGCGCGCCGACAGCGATTTCGAAAGCTTCACGGTGGGCGGAGTCTGCACGGGTTATTGCATCACCAGTGATCCGAGCTATGTGCGTTGGGACGCGGCGACGACCGTTCCCGTAGCGGAAGGACTTTCGGCTACGGCTCAGGTGCAAAATCTCTTCGACCGGAAATATCAGGACGCCGCGGGATATCCCGCGCTGGGGCGGAATTTTCGCGTGGGAATCAAGTACGTGTGGGGTGGCAAAGAGTAAGCAGCGGCGCGGCGCCTTCTCGGAGTGCGGGAGCGTGCTCCCGCCTTTTTCTCGCGCGAGGCCAGCCCGCCCTGGGGTCTTGCCTCCCTTGATTAGATCGCGCCGAATCTTCAGTCGCAAAAGGCGGCGGCAAGCCGCCGCACTCCCAGATGGTGCTGCGGAGCATTCCTGCGTGTTTCACTTGCGTGGTTGCTGCGCGTTCATTGAGCTGGAGCGCCCTGCGAGCGAGGGTTTGGCGCGGATGATATAATCTTTGCTCCCGATGGGTTCAACGACACAAGGTGGATTGCGCGCGACTGTGCCGCCGGAAATCATGGCGAAGTACGAGGCTGTGATCGGCCTGGAGGTGCACGCGCAGCTGAAGACGCTGACAAAAGCGTTCTGCGGCTGCTCGACGCGCTTTGGCGACGCGCCCAACAGCGATACTTGCCCGGTGTGCCTGGGTTTGCCGGGAGCACTGCCGGTGCTGAATCGCAAGGCGCGCGAGCTGGGGATTCGCGCGGCGCTGGCGCTGCATTGCGACGTGCAAGAGCGCTCGATTTTCGCGCGCAAGAATTATTTTTACCCCGATTTGCCGAAGGGCTACCAAATTTCACAGTACGAGCTTCCGCTGGCGATCAAGGGCTGGCTGGAAGTAGCGGTGGATGGCGCGACGAAGCGGATCGGCATTACGCGCGTGCACATGGAAGAAGACGCGGCGAAGAACCTGCACGAGGGGTTCGCGGATTCCGACCGCTGGAGCTACATTGATTACAATCGTTGCGGCATGCCCCTGATCGAAATTGTTTCCGAGCCTGATATAAGAACGCCCGCCGAAGCGTATTCATATTTGACGACCTTGAAGCAGGTGCTGGAGTACACGGAAGTGAGCGACTGCAACATGGAAGAAGGCTCTTTGCGCTGCGACGCCAACGTGAGTGTGCGGCTGCGCGGCGCGCCGAAATTCGGCACGAAAGTGGAAGCCAAGAACCTGAATTCCTTCCGCTACCTGGCGCACGCGCTGGAATACGAAATCGAGCGGCAGATCGGCGTGATCGAGGCGGGCGGAGCAATCGTGCAGGAAACCCGGCTGTGGAACGTGCACGGCGGGCGCACCGAGCCGATGCGTTCGAAGGAGTTTGCACACGATTACCGCTATTTTCCGGATCCCGATTTGCTGCCGCTGATTTCGTCCGCGGCGCTGGTGGCGGAAATCCGGCGCGACATGCCGGAATTGCCGGACGCCAAGCTAGCGCGCTTCGTGAGCGAGTACGGCATCGCCGCTTATGATGCCGGGGTGCTGACGGCGACGCGTGCCCTGGCCGATTATTTCGAGGCGGTGGTGCGCGCGGGGGCTCCCGCAAAAGCGGCGGCCAGCTGGATTTCGGTGGAATTGCTGCGGCGCTTGAAGGATGCCGGAAAAGAGATCGCGGATTGTCCGTTGGCTCCGGGCGCGCTTGCGGAGCTGCTCGGAATCATCGAGCGCGGCGAGATCACCGCGGCCAGCGGCAAAAAAGTGTTTGCGACGATGTTCGATAGCGGCAAAAACGCGGCGGAGATTATTGCCGCGGAGGGCATGGCGCAGATCTCGGATAGCGGCGCGATCGAAACGATTGCGCGCGCGGTGGTTGCGAAAAGTCCGGACAACGTGGCAAAGTATCGCTCCGGCAGCGAAGGTGTGTTCAAGTATTTTGTGGGCCAGGTGATGCGCGAAACGCGCGGCCAGGCCAACCCGCAAATCGTGAACGAAATTCTGAAGCGCGTGCTTGCGGAATCTTAGCCCGGTCCTCATGGAGATAATTTTGCTTAAAGAAGGCGACAAAGCACCGAGCTTCAGCGTCACCGACGACAGCGGCGCGACCGTCACACTGAAGGATTATCACGGCAAGAACCTGATCCTTTATTTTTACCCGAAGGCGAATACACCCGGTTGAACGAACGAAGCGTCCGAGTTTCGTGACGCCCTCAAGCAGTTCGAAGACCTGAACACGGCCATCGTCGGCGCGAGCGGCGATTCCGTGGAAGCGCAGGCCAAATTCAAAGTGAAGCACAAGCTCACTTTCCCTTTGCTGGCGGACACCGAATTTGAGGTGGTAGAAGCCTATGGCGCGCGGCGCATGAAAAGTTTTCTAGGGAAATCGTTTCTGGGGATTGTGCGCATGACGTACTGGATCGGCCCGGACGGCAAGATCCGCAAAATTTGGGATAAGGTGACGCCGAAGGGCCACGCCGCGGAAGTGCTGGCGGAAATCACAGGGAAAGAGTAGAGCTGGGCGTGCAGTAGGCGCAACGAGCGCTTGCGCGGCGGCGGTCGAGTTGCCCGCGGGCGCGCGCCCGCGTTAAACCGCAACCTGGAAGTTTTCTCCCTCCTGCTCGATCAACGCATTATCAATCAGGCGAGTATTGCCCACTTTCGCCGCGATTAGGACGTAGCACGCGCCACGGAGAGCCATCACCGGTTCGAACGTTTCGGCATCGACAATCTCGGCGTAATCGAGCGTCACGCGAGGCTCGGCATCCAGCACGCGGCGCAGTGCGCTGAGCAATCGGGCGGCGTCGCGCTCGCCTTTCGCTACTGCGTCGCCCACTGCGGCGAGAGACCGCGAAAGCGCCGTGGCCGCGCGGCGATCGTCCCCTCGCAGGTACACATTCCGCGAAGAGAGCGCCAGGCCATCGCTTTCGCGCAGAATCGGCCGGACGATCACTTCCACATCCAGGTTAAGGTCCGAGGACATCTGCCGGATGATGCGCACCTGCTGCGCGTCTTTACGCCCGAAATAGGCGCGGCGCGGCCGGACGATTTCGAAAAGTTTCAGGACCACGGTGGCGACACCGCTGAAATGCCCCGGGCGCGAACGGCCTTCGAGGCGGTCGCTCCAGCCCTGCACCGCGACCGCGGTGCGAAAACCCGGCGGATACATTTCCTGCGCCGTGGGCGCGAATAAATAATCCACGCCGAGATTTTCGAGGGCCGCGCGATCGTCTTCGATGCGCCGCGGATATTTGGTGTAATCCTCTGTGGGGCCGAATTGCGCGGGATTGACGAAAATCGAGACCACTACCGGCGCACACTCGCGCTTCGCGGCGCGAATCAGCGAGAAATGGCCTTCGTGGAGAGCGCCCATCGTCGGGACGAGGCCCAGGCTGCGCTCGGATACGCGGGCATCGTGCGCGATCTGCTTCATCCATTCAATTGTGTGGATTGTTTGCATCAGGTTCAGGAGAGGCACGCAGCGAAGTTGCTGGGAGTGCGGGAGCTTGCCGGCCGCGGGCGACTTGCTTGCGCTTGTGACGAGGCGAGGCTTGCCCGCCACGGCGGGCTTGTCTCGCCTGATTTGATCGCGCCGGGTCTTAAGTCGTAACAGGCGGCGGCAAGCCGCCGCACTCCCAGATGAACCTGCCGGTACTTCGAGGTTCGACGCGTGCTTAGGATTTTGGCTGGACGTGCTACCGCGGCGGAACTGAGCGCTTCGGCTACTACTTTGCGTGGCGGGATTTGCATCCGCAAAGCGGCGGCGCGCCGCCGCACTCCATATTGATCTTGCCGGCGTTTGCGATGTAGAAGTTTGCTCGCGCTTGCGCTGCGGCTGGCGCTGATCATGCCTTGGCCTGGGCGGCGCGCTCGCGGTAGAAAAGGATCAAATCGATCGGGGTGGGTTTTGCGCCGAGTTGGCGGAGCATCGTGGCAACCTGGCCGCGATGGTAAGTGCCATGATTCACCACGTGCTGCAACATTTGCCATAGCGGCGCGGCCTGCGGCACGCCGGCGGTGGTCTTGTGCTGCACCACGCGCTGCACGTCCGCGGGCGTGAGCGACGCAATATAATCCAGCAGGTCGCGTTCAATTTCCAGCCAGCGGGCGCGCACGGACTCGACGTCCGGAAATTCGGAGTTGGCGGCATAGGACGTCGGCGAGCGGCCGTGCCAGCGCTCCAGCCACAGCCATTCGACCAGCATGGTGTGCACCAGCGTGTCGCGCACGGAGCGGAAACTCGAGCCCAAATCGCGCGTGAATTGCTCCGGGCTCAGCGCCGCGCAGGCTTCCAGTGAGCGGTGGTCGGCCCAGGCGTTGAAATCATAGAGCAGGCGAAAATCTTCCACGTTCATGGTCAGACTCCCGTTGGTTTCGTTTGGGCGCTACGCGGCGCCTGGCGCGAATCAGGTTCGCTGGCGCGCCAGCGGTTGCTCGCGCGAGGGCGCGGCGGAGTGAAAGGATTCGGCGTCGGAGGGAAAATCGCCGCGGCGGACGTCTTCGCAGTAGCTGGCCACTGCGCGCGAAATTTCTCCGGACAGATCCGCGTACTGCCGCGCAAATTTCGGCTTGTGGCCTTGCGTCAGACCCACCAGATCGTGGAACACCAGCACCTGGCCGTCGCAATCGGGGCCGGCGCCGATGCCGATGGTGGGGATGCGCAATTTTTCCGTGATGCGCGCGGCAATTTCGCGCGGCACGGATTCGAGCACCACCGCAAACGCTCCGGCAGCCTCCACGGCGCGCGCGTCGCGCTCGAGCTGGCGCGCGGTTTCGGCCGTCTTTCCCTGTACGTGGAATCCGCCGAGCGCGTGAATGGATTGCGGCGTGAGGCCCACGTGGCCCATCACCGGAATTTCCGATTCCACGAGGCGCGCAATCAATTCGATGCGGCGCTCGCCGCCCTCCACTTTTACGGCCTCGGCGCCGCCTTCTTTCACCAGGCGGACGGCGTTGCGCACCGATTCGTCGAGCGAGACGTGAAAGCTGCCGTAGGGCATATCGGCGACCAGCAACGCGCGCTGGGTGCCGCGGCGGACCGCGCGCGTGTGGTGCAAGATTTCGTCCACGGTGACGGGCAAGGTGCTGTCGTAACCGAGCACCACCATGCCCAGCGAATCGCCGACGAGCAAAATATCCACGCCGGCTTCATCGAGCAGACGCGCGGTGGGATAGTCGTAGGCCGTGAGGCACGTGATTTTTTGCTTGGTTTCGAAGTGGCCGGCGAGGGAATGCGACTTGCGGGAAAGAATGTCAGGCACGGTCACTTTGCCGTTGCCCGCACGCGGTGCAACACTCATTTTGGCCTCCGGTGCCGTTCCCGGACCTAGGGATACAGCCCATCACATTCTTGGATGCTACCAGAAGTCGCGGCGCTTCTGCAAAGCATTCCGACGGAGGCGGCGACAGGCCAGCACTACCCCGAAATGCTACAGAGCAAAATGCGCGATTATATACCTCACGCAAGGAGGTGTGCTAGTATGACACCTGCCTTGCGGGAGGATAAATGGACATCGTACTGGCGATTATCATTTTTCTGCTGGTTGCGGGATCGTCAGTCTTGGGGGTGTATGTGAGCTTGCACCCACCGCAGACTAGGGCAAGTGAGAGGACTTACTTGGCGATCTTTGCGCTTTTGACGATACTCGGGGCATTTGCCATTGGCTGGCAAACTGTCTTGGCTCGTCGATCTAGCGATGCTTTGAACACTCAAGTGGGGGACATCAAACAGCAGACTGTGCCCCCGCCTCATCACACCCATGTAGCGTTTCTTTCGCCTGCGACAAAGGTAATCGACACGCCCAGTTGGCCCTTCCATCCCGGCGATAAACCGCAGGCCCCGGTAGGCTACAAAAATGTCGGAGATTATTACTTGGATGAATCTCGGGACACCCATGATTTCATTCCAGTCCCAATGCAGGATGTCGAAAGCGCGTATGCCGCTTTTTTGAAGGGTTCTCTTCCGGGAACGCGATCCTCTCGCGGCACCGCCATGGCCGCTCATTCTGGGGATCAGGTCTATTCAACTACTCCTACGTCGCCATTGACGAGTAGCGATATAAAGGAGTTGAAACACGGAGATAAGGTGCTACTGGTCATGGCGAGAGCTCAATGGAAAGACGAAACCGGCTGGTACCAAACCGACTTGTGCCAATACATGTCCCGAGAAAACGGAAAGCCTGGATATAACTGGCACATCTGCGGGGATAACGGAATTGAAAAGAAGATCGAGGGCCCTAGTCAGCCCCCGATGAACGCTGACCCAAAACCCTAGGCGGCTTCTTCCTTAGTCAGTTTCTTATATTCGAGCTTGTCCGACGCGATGAGCTTGAGCATCGTATCGCGGAATAAATAGGGATTCTTGCGATTGTTAAAACGCCATTCAAATTCATCAAGGTAAGCATCGAGGTGTTTTGCAGAGACTTTATGGTACGAACCGACCAAAGAACGCTTGAACAGCGACCAAGCATTTTCAATGCTGTTAATGTGCGCGTTGCCGCGAACGTATTCACGGTGTGCGTGGTCAACCGATTCGTGACGCGTGTCCGCATCTTCGATTCCGAAATAAGCCGGATGCCCGTCCGTCATCAAGCACTCAGCATCAGGCGCAACCGCTTCCTTAATCCATTCGTGCGCGATTTGCTGCGAGACGTTCTTGCTGCGCTTCTCCATCTTGAGACGGATCGGGCCGTTGCGTTCGATAGCGCCGAGAACCATCTGCTTGTTCCGAAGGTACGTGCGATTCTTGAAGTGCTTCTTGCCACCGATGTACGTCTCGTCAAGCTCTACCGTGCCTTTGAGCGGCGCGGGATTCACTTCCGTCATGGCCTTGCGAATGCGGTGGCACAGATACCATGCAGTCTTGTAGCTCACTTTAAGGGTGCGCTTGAGCTGGTTGGCCGACATGCCTTTCTTCGATTCGGCCATCAAGTAAACAGCGATGAACCACTTCCAGAGCGGCAGATGGGAATCGTGGAAGATCGTGCCAGCGGTCGCGCTGAACTGATAGCTGCAACCGTCACAGACAAACTGGTCGCGCTCAAGGATAGGGTAAATCTTGGTCGCCTTGCAGCGTGGGCACGCGATACCTTCGGGCCAGCGCAACGCTTCGACGTAGGCGCGGCACTTCTTGTCATCCGCGAATTCCTGCACCAGTTGAACCAAATTCATATCGTCCATGAGGTCACCCAATGACAGCGAAAAAGAAGCACCCGAAGGACATGACCAGCGAAGAGGCGATGAAGCACTTGTTCTCAGCCAAGGGCCACGCCTTGA
This sequence comes from uncultured Acidobacteriota bacterium, assembly GCA_963780035.1. Lineage (GTDB taxonomy): Bacteria > Acidobacteriota > Terriglobia > Acidiferrales > UBA7541 > Palsa-295. The sequence continues at coordinate 106,483 of CAWAAG010000002.1, forward strand.
TTAAGAAGCACGCTCGCAAGCTGGAAGTCTCAAGCACGAAGAAAGTATGAGGGAAAACCGTTCTTGTGTCAAGTATATAATCGCGGCAAAATGGGCTGCGTCACTTTTTGCAGGAAGCGACGCAGCCCCGTTAAAATCCGCTAACTCAGCGGGGGACGGCGCGGTTCAGCGGTTCAGCGATTCAGCGGTTTAGTGGTCGTGATCGTCCCAATCGTGTTCGGTGTGCCAGCGGTGACCGTCTTCATCCCACCACTTGTGTTCTTTGTCCCAGCAGTGTTGACGCTCGGCCGCCAGTTCGTGACGCCAGTGGTCGGCTTGTTTGCTGTCTGGGCCGTTGTGTTTGATGGCTTCGTGCAAGTTGTGGTCAATTCTGGCAGTGTCGCTCTGGCAGTCTGCACGCACTTGGGGGGCCGCAAACACGAACATTCCCACCAATACCGCGAGGCCAACGGCGGCTTTCCCCGAGATATGAAACTTCGAACGATTTTGCATCGGTGCTAATCCTCCAGTGAATTGAAGTTGGTACGTTCGGATTGTGAATGCGATGGCGCTGCACACAACCAAGCGAAAACACCCAGCCTGGTTGGAAACTTTACGCTGGAGATGGAATCGTCCCAATCGGGTGTTTGCTTGAGAGGATGGAATCGAACGCTGTAGACCAGAACGGAACAGTACAGCCGCGATTTTCTGTTCTGCGCGGCTTGCGCTCAGGTCTGTGCGACTGGCGCCGGCATCTGCGGTTCCACGCCGCGCCAGCCGACCGGCCTGCCCTTCACCGCTTCTTTCAGCGCGCGGAACAGGACAACGTACATCATCTGCCGGTAATAAAAGCGCTGCAGGATCAATGGCGCGAGCAAAGTCCAATCTTCGTGGCGTTCCAGAATGAAGGCCACCACGCAGGTGAAGAGGTCAATCATCATGAAGATGGCGAAGAAAACGAGCGAGCGCTCGACGTCTTGCAGCGTCCACAACTGCGGCAAGCGCGCGATGCGCAGTTGCGCCAGGCCCCACAGCGCGATGGAAAGCACGAACAGCAGATCAATCAGCGGCGAGACCAGCGGCAAGAGAATCTGAAACAGGAAAATATTGGGGATGGCCACCCAGCCCAGCGTGCCGTAGCGCGGCTTGCCCACCGCGTCGCGATGTTTCCAGACCGCCTGGAGAGTGCCGAAGGTCCAGCGGAAGCGCTGGCGGATCAGAGCTTCCACGGTTTCCGGGACTTCGGTGCGTCCGATGGCGTCCTCGTCGTACAAGATTTTCCAGCCGTTGCGGCGGATGGTCAGCGTGAGGTCGGTATCTTCCGCAACGGTGTCGCCGGAAAATCCGTGATTGGCGCGGAGCAAATCGGTGCGCCACGCGCCGACGGCGCCGGGAACCACCGGAATGCAATTCAGCAGGTCGAAAGCGCGCTTTTCCAGATTCTGGCTGGTGATGTATTCCAGAGCCTGCCAGCGCGTGAGCCAGCGGTTGCGGTTCATCACTTTCACGTTGCCCGCCACCGCGCCCACTTTAGGATTCGCGAAATGCCGGACCAGGCGCGGAATCGCTTCCGCGTCCACGATGGTGTCTCCATCAATCGAGATAATAATTTCGCCGGTGGCTTCCGCCAGGCCGTGATTCAGAGCGGCCGGCTTGCCGTGATTGGATTGATTGATCAACCGCACTCGCGGGTCATGGCTGAAATTCACGCGCACCAGTTCCGCGGTGCGGTCCGTGGAACCGTCGTTGACCACCAGCACTTCGAGCTTCGGATAATCGCAGGAAAGCGCGGCGGTGACCGTTTCCACAATCGCAGCTTGCTCGTTGTAGGCGGGAATCAAGACGGTGACTCGGGGCTTGTACTCCGGATGATCGGCCGGAGCAGGCCGCAATTTCTCCACGAGCGCCAGCAAGCCGATGACCAGCGCGCGCCCGCTCACCAGCAAAATTCCGGCCACGAAAATGAACGCGATTCCCGCGCGGAACCAGCGGAAAACTTCAAAGATGAAGGCATCGGCGCGCACCAGCAGCCATTCTTCCTGCGAGAGCGGCTGCATCACCTGCGCGCGCGTCTGGTGCAAGAGGTCGGAAACGGAAACGAATTCGTAGCCCTGGGCGCGCAGGCCATCAATTATTTGCGGGAGCGCGGCGACGGTGTGGGAGCGGTCACCGCCGCCATCGTGCATCAGAATAATATTGCCCTTATTCTGCGTGGCATCGTGCAGCACGCGCTCGACAATCGTGGCCGCCGGCGGCGGCGCGCCACCATTGATTTCGCCCCAGTCGTGGGGGTCCACGCGCGCGCCCACGATGATGTAACCCATGGCCTGCGGAATCGGCAGCATCTGAATTTCGCTGGCGGTTTCCGGCTGATGGTCAATGCCGTAAGGCGGGCGGAAAAGCAGCGTCTTCACGCCCAGGTTGCTTTCGAGCAGAAGTTCGGTGAGGTTCAATTCGATCTGCAACTGCGATTTCGAGATGGTTTCGAAATCCGGATGCGTGAAGGTGTGATTGCCGACTTCGTTGCCCTGCGCATATTCCTCTTTCACGAGGTCGGAATACTGGTTGGCGGACTCACCGATCACAAAAAACGTGGCGGTGGCGTGCTTTTCCTTCAGTATCCGCAAAATCTGCGGGGTCCAGTCCGCATCGGGGCCATCATCGAAGGTGAGCGCCACTTTATGGGGGGCCGCGCCCATTTCTTCGATGCGCCAGGAAAGCGGGTAGCTTTGGTAGGACTCGTCGTCAATGATGTCGCTGGTGGAATCGTAATCAAAGGTGCGGCGCCCGCTTTGCGGCGTGGCGGTGATGCGCCAGATGTCGCCATTCCCTTCCAGAATAATGTCGTAGCCCGGCGGAACTTCTTCGATCTTCGCGCGAGTGGCATCGTCCGCGTGGGTCGCGTCCCAAATGGACCAGATCGAAGGATCCTCCATCCCCAGGCGCCAGAGCGCCGTGCCGCGCACGCCGGCGCGTTCGGAAGCGCGCAATTGATTGTAGGCAGTGACGCTATCGAGCATCCATACGCGATGGACCTCGTTGTTTTCGTCTTCGTAGGAATAATGCGGATTCAGTGTGTCCGGATCAAAAGTGACGTCGGAGCCAGATTCCACGGCGGTGATAATTCCCTGCTGGAAGGTGAGAGCCTGCGCCACGGGATGCGGATTGGCCTTCGTTTTTGCCGGCCAGTCGTAGCCGTAGTTCGCGATGCCCATCACAATTTTTCCGGGCGGCACAATCTTCACGATGTTTTGAATGTCGCGCTCGAACCAGTCCTGCGGCGCGATGGGCCCGGGATCGGAGGTGGGATAATGCAAATCGTAGTTCATCAAGATCAGCGCATCGGCTTGCTCCGCCAGATACTTGTAGTCGTAGCTCCAATCCGCGGCCGGGACCGCCACCATGAGCTTGAGGTTGGCGCGGTGCATGGCAACGGCCAGATCGTGGATGAAGCGCGAAAAATCCGGCTGGCTGGTTTGCGGCATCAGTTCGAAATCAACTACCACGCCGGATTGGTGCTGCGAGGTCACAAAATCCGCGAGTGATTTGGAGAGGCGTTCGCGCGCGGCCGGGTTCGCCAGCATTGCGGCCATTTGCGTGGTGACCCATTCCTTGCCATCGTAATTATTGACCATGGACATGATCGGCAGCTCGATGCTGTTCTGCTGCATCCAGGCCCCCAGCTTCGGATCCTGGTCCACGTCCAAACGGCCGTCCGGCGAAGAAGCGTGCAGGGCTTCGGGAATCAGCAAGTCAATATCGTGATAGTGCAATTTCAGGGAAGCAAAGCTGGTGGGATCGTCGCCCACGTAAAACGCGGCGCGCAGCGGATCGTAATTTTGCGGGATTTTTCCCAGCGCGGCGACTTTGCGCTTGCGCAGGCGCGCGGGAGTCTTGGATTTTGCCCTGGTGGGGACCGCGTGCAGCCCCCAGTGCGTGGCCGCCTGCAAAATATCGGGCAATTCCGGCTTGCGGAACACGTTCACCAGAAAAATAATGAGCACCAGGGTGAAAAGTCCGCCGGTAATTTCCAGCACGCGGCGCGTGCGACGCCATCTGCGCCGCTCCTGATCATAGAAAATAGGCTTGCGTTCAGGCATTCAGGCAATCCAAGCTAGCCGTCCGATGAGGCGGTGTCAATGACTCCAGGCAATAAGATGCGTGCAAACGTCGTCGCCGCTGTATCGGCTGGGCTGGCGCTACGTGTGTATCTCGTCCTGAAATTTCCAGTGACGGACACCGGCGATGCTCCATTCTACATTGAGTTGGCCTGGAATTGGCTGAAGAACGGCGTGTACGGATTCGCGGTGAACGGCCATTTGACGCCCGTGGACATGCGCGTTCCGGGGTATCCGGCGTTTTTGGCCGCGGTGTTCGCGTTCGCGGGGCAATCCACGCGGGCGGTGATGCTGGCGCAGGTGGTGGTGGACCTGGCGACGTGTTTCGTGATCGCGCTGATTGCCGCGCGGCTGGCGCCAGTGGCGGCGCGGCAGCGCGTGGCGCTCGCGGGATTGTGGCTTGCCGCGCTTTGCCCCTTCACGGCGAACTACACGGCGGTGGTACTGACCGAAACGCTGGTGATTTTCCTGACGGCGCTCGCAACGCTGGTGCTGTTGCAAACGGAAGCTGGCGGCGCGGCGGAAATGGGCGCGGAAGGCAGCGGGGTTGCGGCGTTCTTGACTAATCCCTGGCTGCTCGCCGGACTCGTGGTGGGCTTCGGCACGTTGGTGCGGCCGGAAACACCGTTGCTGCTTTTCGCAGCCGGCCTTGTGCTGGTGGCGAAATGGTGGCGCCCGGCGGATTGGATGAGGCTGGTGCGCGCGGGCTTGCTGATGGGGCTCGGACTGCTTTTGCCGCTGGTGCCGTGGGCTGCGCGCAATTGGCACACTTTGCACGACGTGCAATTCCTCGCGCCGCGCTATAGCGAATTGCCCGGCGAATATACACCGCTCGGTTTTACTGCCTGGACCAACACGTGGATGTGGCGTTTTCGCGATGTGTACCTGACGCAATGGAACGTGAACGAGGAAGAAATTCAAATTGATCAGCTGCCAGGCTACGCTTTCGATTCGCAAGACGAAAGAGAGCGGATCGCAGACCTGCTCGATGAATACAACGAGGCGCTCACGATTGATCCCGCGCTCGATCAAGGATTCCGCGAGATCGCGCGCGAGCGCACCGAGCGCCATCCGTTGCGAACGTACGTAAAAATTCCGCTGCTGCGCACGCTTACGCTGTGGTTCACGCCGCGCGTGGAGCTGCTGCCCTCTTCCGGGCATTTGTGGCCGCTCCGGTCGGAATGGGAGGACGACCGGCCGGACTTTCTGATCACCCTGGGGCTTACGGCGGCGAATGGAATTTACATCGTGCTAGCACTGATTGGCGCGTGGCTGGCGCGGCGGCGGCCGGGCTGGACGCTGCTGGTGCTGTACTGCGTGGTGCGCACGCTATTCTTCGCAAGATTCGTGGAAACACCGGAGCCCCGCTACGTGCTGGAATGTTTCCCCGCCGTGATCGCGCTGGCCGCACAAGTTTTTGCATTACGTCAGAAACCGGATGTAGCGGCGGGCTTCAGACGCGCCGTTCGCGTCCCGGATGGATTGGCGGGACGGCCATCGGTCCGCGCGCTCTCACCGATGGCGCACTGAAGACCCCCATCGGTCGGAACGCAAGATCGATGGCGCACTGAAGTGCGCCGCTACAAAGGCGGGCCCGCCCTCTTCTGCGTTTGAGCCGGCGCGAACCAATCTGGGAGTGCGGCGGCTTGCCGCCGCTTTTCCGGCGCGAAGCTTGCTTCGCGTGCAGTGAACTCAAGTCCGCTACCAAAGCAGGCGAGGCAAGCCTCGCCCGAAAAACGGCGGCGGCAAGCCGCCGCACTCCCAGATGGAGGCGCGCTGCACGCTAACTTTCTTCCACGGGCTCGGGGTGAATGGTCAGGCGGAAAATTTGCGGGAAGCGTTCTTTCACGCGGTCTTCCAGCGCGGCGGTGATGTCGTGGACTTCGGTGATGGGCAAATTGCCGTCCATGGCGCAGTGGCAGGACACCAGAATTTTGTGATCCACGCTGCGCACGTGGACTTCGTGGCAATTCGTGAGCTCGTGATATTCCGACTGCATTGAATTCAGGAAATTTTGCACGGTGCGCGCCAGTTCCTTCATTTCCTCGCCGCCGCCGATCTTCACGCCCAGCGGCTCGATGTGAATATTCACCAGCGCGCGCGGATCGGTCTCCTTCAGGATGTCCTGTTCGAGTTCGGTGGCGCGCCGGTGGGCTTCGCGCAGGCTCGCGCCCTCGTCCACTTCCAGGTGCAGCTCGATAAAAAGGCGGTTATCGAACTGGTGGGCGGAAAGTTCGTGTACGGCCATGCCGCGCCGCTGCGCGACGGCGCGAATTGTTTCAAAGAGATTTTCATCGCTCTTGGCGCGCGGTTCCACGTGCACCACCACGTCCGCCGGCACAATCTGTTCGATTTGCTTTTCCACGGCTTCGCTTGCGGCGTGGGCTTGTTCCAGGCTGGCGGTGCGCGGCACGCTGACGGTTACGTCCACGAAGTAGCGCTGGCCGGCGCGGCGCACGCGCACGCGTTCGGAATGCAAGACGCCTTCCGCATGATCCACCGCGCTTTCGATGCGTTCGCGCAATCCCCGCGGAGCGACGTCCAGCAGCGCGTCCGCGGTGCGCTTCCCGAGCCGCGAGCCGATCCAGATGATCACGCCGGCCACGCCCAGCGCCGCCACGGAGTCCAGCCGGCTCAGCCACGCGATTCCCAGGCGCATGCCCAGCCAAGCGCCGCTGATGCCCAAGATGACGACGAAGGTGCTCCACACATCGGTGGAAAAATGCAGCGCGTCGGCTTCCAGCGCATCGCTGGGATATTTTTTCAGCACGCGGGTCAATGCTTGCGAGCGCACCACGTCAATTCCCATGCACAGAGCCAGTACCAAAATCGCGATGAGGCTCGGCCGTACGTGAATGGTGTGATACACCAGGCGCTGAAAAGCTTCCCAGATGATGTACACCGCGGTGAGCAGCAATAGCGCCGTTTCCACGAACGCCGAAAAGTTCTCCACTTTCCCGTGGCCGTACAAATGGTCGGCATCCGCCGGCTTATCAGCGACGCGCACCGAAAGGTAGGTGATCACCGCGGCCACCAGGTCCAAAGTGGAGTGCAACGCCTCCGACAAAATGCCCAAACTGCCGGTGCGCAACACCAAAAACACTTTCAGCGATACCAGCAGCACCGCGGAGCCCACCGAAGCCAGCGCCGCCCAGCGTTTTTCACGGGTTGCACGTTCGAAAGGCTCAAAAGCCATCGGGGGATTATACGCTGAGGCGGTGTCCGCGCCAGTTGCCATCATGCGAATCATCAGCCGCACCGAGGCGCGTTAGACGGAGCAATCCCGTGCAGCAGTGGGACTGCTTCGCGCAACGGCGCTTCCTATTTGCAAGGGAGTTGATAAGATGAAGAAAGAAACCTTCTCCGCCATCATGCTTGCCGTCAGCGACAATCTCGCGCAGTGCGTCGGCGCTCTACGCGGGCACAAGCTGCGCGCTTCGCTCACAGCGCTGGGATTGACGATGGGGGTGGCCACGCTGATCACCGTGATGACGGTGGTGCAGGGCGCCAACCTGTACGTCGAACAGAAAATCGCGAACATGGGCACGAATGTGTTCCAGATCGCGCGGACTCCGTTCGCGGTGACGGATTTCAACGTCATCATCAAGGCGCTGAAGTACCGCAAGGTCGAAGTGGAAGATATGGACGCCGTCGCGAATGCTTGCAGCGCGTGCGGAGAAGTGGGCGGCAGCGCGAGCGCGACGGTGCGGGCGCAGTCGGGCAATAAAGAGCAGCAGGACGTGAATCTCTACGGCGAAACCGCCAACATGGCGGATATTGATTCGCGCACCGTCGAATTCGGACGCTTCTTCACTCCGTCGGAAGCCGAGCACAAAACCAACGTGTGCGTGATCGGCGATACCATCGTGCAGCAGCTTTTTCTGGGCATGGACCCCATCGGCAAATCCGTGCGCGTCGGCAGCGACGAGTTCCTGGTGATCGGCGTGATGGAAAAGATCGGCAGCGTCCTCGGCCAGGACCAGGACAATTTCGTGATCATTCCGCTCTCCGATTTCCTGCGCCTGCAAGGGCTGAATTCCAGCATCACCATCAACGTCAAGACCAACAAACAAAACTTTGAATTTGCGCAGGACCAGGCCCACCTGATCTTGCGTTCGCGGCGCCATCTGCTGGGCAGCGCGGAGGATGATTTCTTCATCGGAACCAAAGATAGCTATATGGCCCTGTGGCGCAGCATCAGCTCGGCGTTCTTCGGCGTGTTCATCATGGTGAGCGCGATTTCGGTGGTCATCGGCGGCATCGTGATCATGAACGTGATGCTGGTGAGCGTCACTCTGCGCCGGCGCGAGATTGGCGTGCGCCGCGCCGTGGGCGCCACAAGGCAGGACATCCTGCGCCAATTCATGATGGAAAGCGTGGTGCAATGCCTGGTGGGAGGTTTCGCCGGAGTCACCTTGGGATTTCTGGTGGCGCTCGGGCTGCGCAGCTTCACGCCATTCCCTGCCTCGGTACAAACCTGGGTGGCGGTGATGGGAGTGCTGCTGAGTTCCGCGGTAGGACTTTTCTTCGGAATTTATCCCGCGATGCGCGCCTCGCAGCTGGATCCGGTGGTCGCCTTGAGGTCCGAGTAATGGCGCTGATGACGCTGGCTCAGGCGCGCGAGAATTTTTTCGCGGCCATGGATACGCTGCGCTCCTCCAAGGTGCGCTCGGCGTTGACGGTGCTCGGCATCGTCATCGGAGTTTCCTCGGTGATTTCCATGGCGGCGATCATTCAAGGCCTGAACAAATTTGTGCAGGACAAAGTGGAATCGCTCGGCTCGCGCACCTATTTTCTCACGCGCTTTCCGCCGGCGCAGGATCCCGCGCGCATGCCCGAGCGCATCCGCACGCGCAAATATATCGAATACAGCTATGAGGACTATATCCGGCAGGCCGCTCCGGATGTGGAGATCGTGACCACCATCGGTACGCGCGGATTTTTCTTCGGCGATAGCAACATGATCACCTACGGCGATCGCAGCGTCGAAAAAGTGATCGTGCGCGGCGCCGAGCCGCAGTACACCGACGCCATTCCGCTGTTTTCAGTGGCGCGCGGCCGCTTCATCAGCAACACGGACGAGGAGCACGCGCGCTCCGTGGTGGTATTGGGCGCGGCCATCAGCGAATCGCTCTTCCCCGATTCCGACCCGCTCGGCAAGACGGTGCGCATCAATGGCGGCCTGTACGAAGTGATCGGCGTTTTCGAGCACGACCAGGGCCTCTTCCTCGGCCCGGGCGTGGACATCTTCGCGATCATCCCGCTCAGCAATTTCAAGAAGGAGTATCCGGGCTCGAAAGAGCTGGTGATGGCATTCACCGTCCCGAAGGGCGTGAACATTGACGTGGCGCAAGGCGAAGTAATTCAGGCGATGCGCCGCTTGCGCAAGGTTCCCGCCGATAAAGATAACGACTTCGAGTTGAGCTCGCCGGACTTTCTGAGCAATCTGTGGAATCAGCTCACCGGCGCGCTGGTGATCCTCACCACGGTGATCAGTTCGATTGGTTTGCTGGTGGGCGGCATCGGCGTGATGAACATCATGCTTATCTCCGTGACGGAGCGCACGCAAGAAATTGGCGTACGTAAAGCGATCGGCGCGCGACGCGCGGACATCCGTCTGCAATTTCTGCTGGAAGCCGTGGTCCTCACGCTCATTGGCGGCACCATCGGCATCTTGATCGGCGCCGGAGTTTCCACGGTGGTGCGCACGCTGGCGCCTTCGATTCCCGCGACGCTCTCTTACCTGTGGGTGACGATCGGCTTCGTCATCTCCGTCGGCGTGGGATTGTTCTTCGGCTACTATCCGGCCAGCCTGGCGGCCAACCTCGATCCGATTGATTGCCTGCGCTACGAATAAAATTTGCGACGGTTTTTTGCGACGAGGCGCTGAGCGGCCGTGCTTCCAGGCTCTCAATTACGCAAACGCGCGCTCTCCGGTCCACTCCAGACATGTCTAACCACTACATCGAGCGGCCGCGCTCAACTCATAACGCGTCGGCGCGCCTGCGGGGAACAATTTACATCCGCTTGCCGTATACACTGTCATGGCGTCGGGAGAACCGAAGCCGTCCAAGGAGCGCCGGCGCATGGCCAACGGAAACTTCATTGAGCACTTGATTAGCGACGTGCAGTACGCGGTGCGCATCCTGTGGCGCAGTCCCGCGTTCGCGCTGACGGCGATTGTCGCGCTCGCGCTGGGCATCGGCGCTAACACGGCGATCTTTTCGGTGGTCAATACCGTGCTGCTGCAACCGCTCTCGTATCCGCAACCGGACCGGCTCGTCGCGCTCGTGCGCCATTTCCCGGAGGGGAACGGTAATTCGGTTTCGATTCCGAAATTCACCACCTGGCGCGAACAGACTCAGGTATTCCAGGCCGTCGCCGCGTACGATTTTGCGGGCCCGGGCATCAACCTCACCGGCGGCGATCGTCCCGAGCAGGTGAAGGGTATTCACGCGTCCGCCTCCTATTTCGAAGTGTTCGGCGCGCCCGTCGCGCTCGGCCGCGTGTACACGGAAGAGGAAGATCGTCCCGGCGGCCCGCACGTTCTGGTGATTAGCAATGGATTGTGGCGCGGGCGCTTCGGCAGCGATCCGGCAATCATCGGAAGGACGATCGAGCTTACCGGCGAACCGTACCAAGTGATCGGCGTCTTCGGGCCCACTTTCAAAACGGACCCTCCCGCGGATATCTGGCTGCCGCTGCAGCCGGACCCCAATAGCACGAATCAGGGGCACTACTTGCGGTGCACGGCGCGCCTTCGCCCGGGGGTGACGCTAGGGCAAGCTCAGGCCGCGATGAAACTTTCCGCCGAAGAATTTCGCAGAAAATATCCAGACGGTCTGATGGGCAAGGATGAAAGCGCCACGGCTGTTCCGCTCCGCGATACGGTGGTTTCGGGCGCGCGCACCGCGCTGCTGATTCTGCTGGGCGCGGTCGGCTTCGTGCTGCTGATCGCTTGTGCGAACGTGGCGAACCTGCTGCTGGCGCGCGCGACGCTGCGCAAGCGCGAGATCGCGATTCGTTCGGCGCTAGGAGCGGAACGCCGCCGCATCATTTTTCAGTTGCTCACGGAAAGCGTGCTGCTGTCCTTGATCGGCGGCGCCCTGGGGTTGGTGCTGGGCTATGCCGGAGTGCGCGCGCTGCTCGCGGTGAATCCAGTGGATATTCCGCGCATCGGCGAACACGGTTCGGCGGTCACATTGGATTGGCGCGTGCTGGCGTTTACTCTCTTCGTCGCGCTATTCACGGGCATCTTGTTCGGCCTGGTGCCGGCATTCAGCGGTTCGCGCACGGACTTGACCGTCACGCTCAAGGAAGGTAGCTCGCGGGCCGGCAGCAGTTTTCGCCAGAACAAGGCACGCGCGATTCTGGTGGTCACCGAGATGGCGCTGGCGCTCGTTTTGCTGGTCGGCGCCGCGCTGCTGATTCGCACTTTCGCGACGATGCGCTCCGAAAAACCCGGTTTCGACGCGCACGACGTTCTCACCATGGAAATGTCCCTCTCCAGCGATCGCTTCGAGAAGACCGCCGCAGTCGCTCAGGTGGTGCGCGAAGTGGAGCGGCGGGTGGACGCGCTTCCGGGAGTAGAAGCAGTGGCCAGCACCTGCTGCTTGCCGACCGCCGGCGGCATTGACCTGCCGTTTACGATCGAGGGGCATCCGCCGACGGACGGGCCGTACAACGGCGACGTGTCGTGGCGCAACGTCTCTACGCAATACTTCCAGGTATTTCGCATTCCGCTTTTGCGCGGGCGTACGTTCACTGAAAACGACGACGCCACTTCGGATCGCGTGGTGGTGATCAACGAGGCCATGGCGAAACAGTATTGGCCGAAGGGCGACGCCCTGGGCGCCCGCATTACCATCGGTCATGGCGTCGGCCCGCAATTCGAAGAGCCGCCGCGCGAAATCGTGGGAATTGTGGGCAGCACGCGCGACGGCGGGCTGGATAACGATCCGATTCCTCTGATGTATGTGCCGGAGCCGCAGGTTCTGGATGGCATCACGGCGCTCGGCAGCAAAATACTTCCCATCAACTGGCTGATTCGGACCAAAGTCGCGCCGTTTTCGATGAGCACTGAGCTGCAACAGGAGCTGCGCATCGCATCCGGAGGAATTCCCGTCGCGCACATCCGCACGATGGAACAGGTCGTCGGAGAATCCACGGCGCGCGGCGATTTTAATACTTTGCTGCTGACGATCTTCGCGGGAGTAGCCCTGTTTCTGGCGGCCATCGGCATCTACGGCTTGATGGCTTACTCCGTGCAACAGCGCACGCAGGAAATCGGCATTCGCATGGCGCTGGGAGCAAGCCCCGAGCACGTGCGCAAGATGGTCGTGCTGCAAGGAATGCGTCTCGCGGCGATCGGCGTCGTCATCGGCGTGGCCGCGGCGCTCGGGCTTACGCGCTTCATGGCCGGACTGATCTATGGCGTGAAGACCTGGGACCCCATTGTATTTGTCACCGTAGCCGTGCTGCTCAGCGCCGTCGCCTGGTTCGCCACGTACATTCCCGCGCGCCGCGCCTCGCGCGTGGATCCGATGGTATCGTTGCGCTACGAATAGACTGTGGATGCCTGGAACGGCGTCTAGTTCACGCAAGTAATTGCGGTAGCGACGCGCGCAGCTGTGAGGCACCCATTGGTGATTCTCCTGGTACTCGGCGTTTGCCTGATGCTCGCGGCACCGCTGTTGCGCCGGTATCAACTCCGCTCGCCGGCGATGGTGGCCGGCGCGTCCGCGGTTGTGGCGGTTGCCGTCGTGGGATTAGCGCACCAGGATCCCAGAATCGGCCAGGCGGCGATCGAGGCGAATCGGCGGCAGTACCTCTTTTTGCTGGCTTGCGAACTTCCGGTGCTGGTGCTTGCGCTGATATCCTTGCGATATTTCAAATGGGCGTTTTGGCTGGGATGGACGATCAATACGATTTTCGCGTTATATCTCGCGGTAATCGTCGTGTGGCTGGAATTTTTCTGGCATTGGTGACTCGGGGCAAATCAGATGACGGCGGGAAAAAGGAGAGAGGCGCTCGGTGACCTCACAAGCGCCTCCTCAACTACTTCAACGTAAACCGTACCTCACTGGATCACCTCCTTCTCGGCGAGGACGCCGATGTCGACAAGAACGTCGAGTGGTCCGAGTATAACGCGGATGTCAAATCAGGAGCAGATGCCGTGACCGATGAACCGAGACAGACGACGCCACGCCCCATTATGAATTCGATCGCGGCACAACTCTTCGTTGCGAACGTCAAGAGTTCGTGCGATTTCTACACCAACAAACTCGGCTTCGCGGTCGAATTCATCTACGGCGATCCGCCTTACTATGGCCAAGTTGTCCGCGACAATGCACGACTCAGCTTGAGGCTGGTCTGCGAACCTGTCTTCGTTGCAGATGTTCGCAAGCGTGAACAGCTGCTGTCCGCTTCCATCACGGTTGCCACGTCGAACGAAATCGAACACCTGTTTCTGAATTATCAGGCTGCGGGAGTCTCGTTCCATCAGGCGCTCAAGAAGGAGCCATGGGGCGCCAGAACCTTTGTAGTTTCGGATCCGGATGAGAATCTCATCCTCTTCGCTGGCCCGGCAGCCGACTGAGCCACTTCCATTTCGCAATGCGGAATTACGGACGAAAACTCGATCCTGAAAGCCAGCGCCACGACGGCAAAACTGTCGCCGCGAATTGATTATTTCGAATCGAGGGAAAAAGCCAGAAGGACGTTGCCGGCCATGGCATTGTCGTAGCCGGTGTTCACGTAGACCATGCCGCCGACGATCAGCGGCCCCGCGCCATTCAGCGAACCGCCGTGCGCTTTCACGCCGTTGGTGGTGTGAAAATCCTGCGCGGTGTCGAAATCCCACAGCACGGTTCCGTCGCGTGTGTCATAGGCGCGCAAATGGCCGTCGAGCGAACCGGCAAAGAGCACGCCGGGAATCAAAGTGGGCGGCGCCATCTGTGCCGGGCTGCAGCCGTCATGCGCAGTGCAAGCCGGCTTGGGCGGGGGAACGTGCCAGACCTGCCGACCCGTGCGTAGATTCAGCGCAAAGAGCCCGCCTCCTGCCAGCGGATTTGTGAAATCGAAATCGGAGAGCGGAAAATATGCGTAGCGGTTGTCCGCCGCGCCGCCCCATTCGATCCCGCCCAAGGGTCCGCCGCGCCCGATGCGCGCTTTCCACAAAAGCTGGCCACGCGTATCGGGATCGAGCGCGTACACCATTCCCGATTTCTGCGAGAGCAGCAGCACATCGCGCCCGCCGCCCAGCGGCTGCAGCACCGGAGGCGAGCCGAAATCGAAATCATCGCCGGGCTGCGCGGGACAGTTGTCCTTCTTCTCGGCCACGCAGCCGCTGTTCCACATATCCTTCGCGGTAAACTGTCGCGACCATAATTTCTGGCCGGTGCGCATATCGAAGGCGATCACGGCATCCGACGTCTGCGTCGGCGGGTCGGAATAATTATTCCCCGTGGCCACGTAAATCGCTTGGCGCTTCAGATCGGCCGTCGGAGAAGACCACACAGCGGCGCCGGACGGCCCCCAGTACTGCACGCCCTGCGCGCCCTTGCGCGTCGGCTTGGGAACGTCCTCAATCGTGTAGGCCCGCCAAATCTGATTGCTGGTGGCCGCATCCAGCGCCACCACGCTGCCGCGAAACGTGCAGCAGGGATAGAGCGGGTCCGCGGATGCGCCCTCTTCCCCGGAAGAAATCGGAACGTACAGGCGCTCACCGACCAAAAGCGGCGAGCCGGTAATGCGCGCGGCGGGATGCGCGCCCGGCTGCACTTTCCAGACCAGTGAGCCATCCGCAATCTTTACCGCGTACACAAATCCGTTGGTGTCGCCGAAAAACGCCGTGCTTCCCTGGTTGCCGATGGATATCGCAGTCTTCACGGTCGCCGACGCTTTGAAACTCCACCACCGGCAGCCGGTCGCCGCATCCAGCGCGTATACCGTGCCGTCTTCGCTGCCCACAAAAAGCTTTCCCGCAAACGCGGTCGGCTGCCCAAACGTCGCGCCCGCTCCGGGGAAGCCGAACGCCCATTTCAATTTCAAATTCTTGACTTTGTCGCGATCGAGGCCCGCGGCGCTCGCCGGCTGAAACCGGCTGTTCTTCGGACCGCCTCCCCACCCCGCCCATCCCGGCAGATTCGCCGGCGGATCCAGGTCCGCTGGACACATCCCGGCCATCACTGCCGGCGCCGTCACGTCTGGCGCGCCCAGATAATCGGCAATCGCGGCTTTTTTAGCTTTGGAAAGAAATTTCGCTTCCCACTTCATCCGGCCGGTTTCGAGGGTAGCCAAAATGGCGGAGCGCGACATCAGCCGCAGCGCCTGCGGCGTGGGCGCGCGCATGTCGTTGTCCGGATCCTCCTGGTGGCATTCCGCGCACTTCTTGGCAAAGAGCGCCGAGCCGTCTTCCGCGACGGGAGCTTGGTGGTGGCGGGAACAGCCAAGCGGGCCAAGACCTAGTCCCAGCGAGACGAGTCCTAGCCATACCAGTCCCAACTTTGTTCGATGATCGCCGCGCATCCGTCCGCCGGAAATACCAGTACGCGGAATCCGCGTATGTGGATTGGGGGTGTTCCGAATCCGTACAACTCCATCGCGAGCCTTCCGCAAGTTCTGGAATCTCTGCAGCAAGTGTTGGTTCAGCCTCAGCTCATCCGCGTAGCAGGACCGCCGGATGGCAAAACTTGGATGTTAACCGCGCGCCGGTGGATGCTTCCAGCAGGTAAAGGGCAACAAAGATACATCAAACCCGGTACGACTCGAGCGGCAAATGCGCTGCGAGAAACGTTCGCGTCCTTGAAGGAACGTGGCTCGCCGCAGGCCGGGAAAGTCCGCGCTCGGTGGCCAGGAAACCGCAGGGAAGCTAAACCCGAGCCGAGGGAATTACTCTCGCGGGGCGGGCGCTGATTAAGATTTCCCAATCGCGCAGTCAATTGCTGACTTTCCGAAGGTTCTCCTCTCCACCATGCGCATTGTTGGACGTATGGAGCAGGGGACGGGATACGGAGGTTTCGCTAAACCTTTGTGCGGCGGGGGCCGATAAATCGCTAGAGGCGAGATAGGTGCAAGAAGTGCGGCTAGGCATCATTGGGCCGTTGCCGTCCACCTTGCACATCGCGCCAACACCCCTCCGCGCCATTTTCAAGAATCGTGGAAGCCTTGCGAGTTGCAAAGGCGCTTCGCGCCCTTGGTGACTCCCTGCGGTTTGCGATTGCACGAGGAAAGAACGGCCAGAAATCGTTCGTGGAGTGGGTTTCCGCAATTTCAGACGGAGGCAATGCGATGAAGAAGTGCGAAATCATTTTTTCACGGCGCCAGCCGGATCTTTGCCGCAAAATTTCGTTCCGGGGTCTGCTGCCGGTGCTGGCCCTGCTGGCTGCGCTGCTGGCGATCCCTACATACGGCCAGGACGCTTCCCCGCAGACCACCGACGAAAAGATTCAGGAGTTGATGAAGCAGGTGCAAGCGCTACAAGCGCAAGTGCAAGCGCTCGAAGCCAAGCAGGCCGCGGCACCCGCTGCCGCGCCGGCGCCGGCACCTGCCCCGGAGCCGGTCGTCGAAGAGCAGCCCGCCTACGCCCCGCCCGCCGGCATTAAGCTGCACCTGTTCGGCGACGTGGGCTACAGCGCCTCGGACCTGAAAGGAACTACAGACTCGTTCTACCTGGGATCTGCGGACATGTTCATGACCGGCAATCTGTCCGACCACGTGTCCATACTGGGAGAAATACTGTTTACCTCCGCGCCGGATAACAGCATAGGCGTGGACGTGGAGCGCCTGCTGCTCTCGTACGCGCAGAACGATTATTTCAAATTTACGGTGGGGCGCTTGCACACTTCCATCGGCTATTACGTTCCGACCTTTCATCGCGGCGAGTGGTTCCAGACGGCCATCGGTCCGCCGTTCATGTACGCCTTCGATGACGAGGGCGGCGCCTTCCCGTTGCAGGACGTAGGCGCTTCGCTCAGCGGAAAAATTCCCTCCGGCAAACTGGGACTGCAATACGTGGCCGAAGTAGGGAATGGCGCAGATCACGCCTTCGGCTCAGAAATCGCGCAGAACGATCACGACACCAACAACGGCAAATCCGTGAATTTCGCGCTTTCGGCGCATCCCCCCGCGGTCTCTGGGCTGGACGTGGGATTTTCCGTCTATCACGACTACCTCACCTTCGACAATCACATTGACCACAGCGAATTGATCTCCACGGCGTACGCGGTGTTCACCAATTCAAAATACGAATTCCTGAACGAAGCCGAAGTGATCCGCCATGTGGGATCCATAACCGGAGGGCCCGGCACGTACAATACTCTGGCGTTCTATACCCAGTTCTCCCGCGCTTTCGGAAAATACCGGCCATATTTCCGCTATCAATATTTCAATTCCGGCGTCACCGACCCGATCTACAACAATCCGGACCTGGGCCTGGCGCTGGGCCGCCGCAACGGGCCCTCCCTCGGCCTGCGCTATGACTTCAACGACCATGCCGCCGTAAAGCTGCAATACGACCATTTCGCATACCGCGGGCTGGATCCGGCCAACCCCCGTACGGAGCAGATCAGCAATGCTTTGACCACGGAAATTTCGTTTGCTTACTGAGGACGGACGAAAAACCATGACAAAAAATATTCGCTGGCTCTCACTGATCGTTTTGCTCGTCGCGCTGGGCGCCGCCTGGCCGTGGCAGCCGGTCACCTCCGCGGGCGAGGAAGTTGATATCGTCGTGAACAAATCCAACCCCATCGCAGACCAGACGGCGGCAGGCCTGAAGTCCGTGTTTGTCTGCGACAAGGGCACCTGGCCCAACGGCAAGCGCGTCTCGGTCTTGATGCTGCCGCCGGGCTCTCCCGAACGCGCCGCGGTCTTGCGCGAAATTTACAAAATGAGCGACGCGGACTACAGCAAGTACTTCCTGGCGGCGGCTTTCAGCGGACGGGTTACCGCTCCCCCCAAGGTGCTCTCCTCCGCCGCACAGATGAAGCAGGAAGTGGCCGCGAATCCCGGCGCCATCGGCTACCTGAAGAGCAGCGACGTGGACGACTCGGTGAAGGTCGTCTTGAAATTGCAGTAATCCGGAAACGCACTGGGGAGGCCCTCGTGCAACTCAGCATTCGCTCCAGACTGTATGGACTCGGCGTATTGGGCCTGGCTTCCGCCGTGCTGGTGGGCGGCGCGGGCTTGCGCGGAATCCTGCTGGTCGCGCGCGGAATTCAGGACGTGACCGCCACCAGCTCCGCGATCCGCAGTCACATGGAAGCCAGTATGTTTCTGGATCTCACGCGAGCCGACGTTTCCAAAATGCTCACTTCCACCGGCGACCAGCAAGATACGGCGACCTCCCAATTGAGCGACCACGAAAAGCTACTGAAAGACCGGTTGGCGGCGGCCGCGTCCTTCACCAGGCCCGGCGCCGCCCGCACCGCGCTGGAAGATGAAGACAAGTCTGTAGGTGATTACTGCGCGCAACTGGACAAAATTGTCAGCGTGCGCACGGACGCGGCGGCCGCTGGGGGCCTTTTAGGCCCATTCCTGCAGGGCTACGCGGACCTGCGCAACAGCATGGACGGCGATAACGACAAATTGCAGAGCGAAGCCAAGCGCTCGGACGCCGACTCTGCCCATGTGGTCAGCACATCGAAGTGGACGATTATCGCCATCTGCTGCGTGTCCTCCTTGCTTCTGCTGGTAATCGCCTTCAGCACCACGCGCAATATCAATCAGCGGCTGCTGGCCGTGATTGCGCGCCTCAAGAGCGTGGCGGAAGGAGATTTGACGCAGCAGCTGCAGGACCCGCGCAACGACGAGCTGGGCGAGATGGCGCAGTGGTTCAACCGTGCCATCCAAAAGCTGCACGATACCATTGCGCGCGTCACGGAGAGCTCCGAGCGGGTTTCGCGCGCCAGCGACCAGCTGCGCAGCACCGTCTCAGACACGGCGGACAAAGCCCGGGTGCAGCAGGAGCAAGCGGCGCACGTGGTGACGGCCATGCAGGAGATGGCCGCGCGCGGCGAGCAAGTTTCCGGAAGCTCGCGCCAGGCCGCGCAATCCTCGCAGGAAGCGGCGGTGGCCGCCAAGTCCGGCGGGCAGGTGGTGCAGGAAACCCTTAAGGAAATCGAACAGATCTCGGAATCCACAAAGGAAGCCGCGCGCCGCGTCCAGGACCTGGGGGAACGCTCCAAGCAGATCGGCGAAATCACCGGCGTCATCAACGATATCGCGGACCAGACGAACTTGCTGGCCTTGAACGCCGCCATCGAAGCGGCCCGCGCCGGCGACCAGGGCCGCGGGTTCGCGGTGGTGGCCGATGAAGTCCGCAAACTCGCCGAACGCACCACCCAAGCCACTTCCGAAATTGCCGACAAAATCAAAAAGATTCAGGAAGAAACCTTGAGCGCCGTGAAAGCCATGCAATCCGGCACGGTGCTGGTGGAAAGCGGCGTCGCGAAAACGGTGAAGTCTGGTGCGGCGCTGAAGGAAATTGTACGCATTGCCGGTGCGGTGGAGAGCGTGGTGAATCAGATCGCCACGGCCGTCGCGGAACAAAATTCCGCCACTTCCCTGGTCAATACCAGCATCGATCGCATCTCGTCGATCAGCAATGATGCCGCCCAATCGTCCCAGGAAGCGGCGGAATCCTGCAGTTCCCTCTTCGAAATGGCGCAGGAGCTGAAGAGTTCCGTGGATCAGTTCAAGCTGGGCCCGCGTTCTGCCGCAAAGAAAGCGACCTCGCCGCGCGCTAAAGAACCCCAGCAGCGCCCGGCAGCGCGCAAGACCCGCCCTGCCGAGCGCGCCGCTGAGGACGCCTACGAACTGAGCCATCGTTAGGCGAAAATCAATCGCGATGATCCTCCGGGGCCGCGGCGGCTCAACACACGTCGCCGCGCGCTGTTGCAACAAGCTTTTCTCTCCAGCTACTTCCAAACGCGACTTTTTATTGCGGTAGTCGGGCCTGATGTCCCGCAGCGTGGATTCTCGGCACAGCCGTGCGAAGATTCCTCCCAGCAGCTTTTGACACCTGCCGCTGCGTGTGTTCAGATTGCCGGCGGAGATTTCTTATGCGGCAATATCGTCTGGCCCTGTTCATGGCGGTGTTGGTTGTGATTCTTCTGGTAATTGTTCCGCTGTTCTCAAGCGGAATCGGCTTGCTGGTTGATTGGCAGTGGTTCAATCACACCGGCTTTCGCGATATCTACGTCACCATCCTGGAGACCAAGGCCGCGCTGACCGCCTGGTGTGGAATCGCCTTTCTGCTTGTCACCGGCCTGAACCTCTGGGCCGCGCGAATGGTGGCGCAGCGCTCGAATTACCGCGTGATCACGCGTACTACCGAATTTCCCGCCTTCGCGGGAGCGCCCTCCGGCCTTCGCGCGCTGCTCTGGGCGGCTCTTCCGGTGGTGGCGTGGCTCGTTGGCCAATGGTCGGCGCAAAACTGGACCGGCTACCTGCTGGCGCGGCAAGCGGTGCCCATCGCGCAGGCAGATCCGCTCTTCGGCATCAGTCTGAGCTTCTTCTTGTTCCGGCTGCCCTTCCTGTTTTTTCTGTTCGATCTGGCGCTCGTCGCGCTGATCATCTGCCTGCTGACGGCGGCGCTGGAGTATTGGACGGAAGGCGGCATTTGGATTTCGCCGCGCGGCGTGGGGATGGGCCGCAACGCGCGGGCGCACCTGATGGTCATCGCCGGCGTGATCTTTATTCTGCTGGCCTGGCGCGCGCGGCTGGGAATGTATGACCTGGTGTACTCGCCGAACGGTCTGGTCTACGGCGCGGGCTATACGGACGTTCACGTGACCTGGCCCGTGCTATGGATTCAGCTCGTCCTCTGCGTGATCGCCGCCGTCGCCTTTTTTGCCGGAGCGCGCTCGGGAGACGTTCGCCCAGCGTTCTATACGGTTGGCGCGCTATTCGCGGTGGTCGTCCTGGGCGGCTCGCTATTTTCCGCGCTCTTCCAGCGTTACGCCGTGGTGCCCAGCGAACTGGAGAAGGAGCAGCCCTACATCGCGCGCGGCATCAACTTCACCCGCCAGGGCTATGGCCTCGACAAATTTGACGAACGCGACTTCCCCGACATTCAGGACCTGACCGAAGCCTCCATCCAGCAGAACGCGGCCACCATGCGCAACATCCGCCTGTGGGATCACCAGCCGCAGCTCACCACCTTTCAGCAACTCCAGGAAATCCGCACCTATTACGATTTTGCCCAGGTCTATAACGACCGTTACAACGTCCATTCCCAACTTCGCGAGGTCTCCCTCTCGGCTCGCGAACTTTCCGCGGATAATCTGCCGGACCCCAACTGGGTGAACCAGCACCTCATCTATACCCACGGCTACGGCCTGTGCCTCGGTCCGGTGAACGAATCCACGCCGGACGGCTTGCCCGTTCTTTTCATCAAGGATATTCCGCCGGTCTCGTCCATCGCGCTGCAGGTCACCCGGCCGGAAATTTATTATGGCCAAATGTCCAACGACTATTGCTTCGTGGGCACCGGCAGCCGGGAGTTTGATTATCCGTCGGGCGAGGAGAACGTTTACAAACCGTATCAAGGCTCGGGCGGCATTCCGGTGGGCGGCTTCTGGAAGCGACTGCTCTTCGCGCTGCGCTTCGGCAATATCAATATTTTCCTTTCCGGTTACATTCAGCCCGCCAGCCGCATCATGATCTATCGCCGCGTTCTGGACCGCGTGCAGCAACTTGCGCCGTTTCTATCTTTCGACAGCCAGCCCTACATGGTTGTTGCCAACGACGGCTCCTTGCAATGGATCGTGGACGCCTACACCACTTCCAGCCAGTATCCTTATTCCGAACCCACCCAGAGCGGGCTCAATTACATCCGCAATTCCGTGAAAATCACCGTCAGCGCCTACGACGGCCAGGTGAAATTCTATATCAGCGATCCCTCCGATCCGGTGATCCAGACTTACCAGCGCATCTTTCCCGGAGTTTTCCATCCGCTCGCGGAAATGCCTCCAGATCTCCGGGCGCACATCCGCTATCCGCAGGATCTCTTCGCGATTCAGGCGGCCAAGTACGCCGTCTATCACATGACCGATCCCAGCGTCTTCTACAGCAAGGAAGACCTGTGGCGCGTGGCCACCACTACTTCCAACGGATCATCCGCGCCCATGAATCCTTATTACGCCATCATGAAATTGCCCGAGGTGGGGACTACCGAGGAATTCATCCTGATGGTCCCCTTCACGCCCGCGCGCAAGAACAACATGATTGCCTGGATCGCCGCGCGTTGCGACGGTCCCGATTACGGCAAAGTGCTGGTCTTCACCTTTCCCAAGGAAAAACTGATTTACGGCCCCGAACAGATTCAATCGCGCGTCAATCAGAATACGTCCATCTCTCAGCAGCTCACCTTGTGGGATCAGGGCGGCTCGCGCGTGATTCGCGGCACGCTGCTGGTGATTCCGGTGCACAACGCGGTGCTTTATGTTGAACCGCTGTACCTCGCGTCCGAGGGCGCCTCGTCGCTCCCTGAATTGAAGCGCGTGATCGTCGCCTATTCCGACCAGGTGGCGATGGAGCCGACCCTGGAGGACGCCTTGAACGCTATCTTCAATGGCGGGGCGAATCCCTCCGCGGAAACGGCCGCGGCGGCGCCGGCAGGAGCGGCAGCGTCATCCGCGTCCGCGAAAACCCTTCCTCCGTCGCTGGTGACTCTGATCCAGCAAGCCAATCAACACTACGAACGCGCGCAGCAGGACCTGCGTCAGGGCGATTGGAACGGATACGGGAAGGAGATCGAGGAGCTCGGCAAAATTCTAAAGCAGATGCCGGCGAAGGATCAGTAGCGGCGGCGGAATGTGCGCGCGCTAATGCGGGCTTAAGACGCGCGATGCTTCGCACGGAATTTTCCAGCGCGATATTTTATTTCAGTGGCGGAGCTTCGACCAGCGGCAGGCGGCGCGGTTCGCCGTGGAAGCCGCGGACTTCGATTTCGTCGAGCACGAACGACGCAGTCACCACCGTGCTGGGAATGCCGCCCTGCGCCGCGCCAAAAGCGCCCAGCGCCGTGCCGGCAAATCCTCCCTGCGGACTCTGCATGTACGGGAACACGGTTTCGTCATCGCCGATCGCGGTGATATTGCGCAACGCGCGCAGTTGTAAACCTTCGATGTGCCCGCCGCGCACCATTTCTTCGTGGCCGTCAGCGACGTACACGCGATACACGATCAGCGGAATGCGCTCGCCGCTCGCGACTCCTCCGGCGATGCTTCCGATGAAATCGCTGAAATCTTCCTGGCGAATCGAAGAAAGCGCGGGATTATCCATGCGCTTCACTTCCAGGCACCATTCGTGGCCGTCGTCGCGGCACGCGTCAATGAATTTCTTTTTCAGGTCGGCGGCATTCAATCCGCCCGTGGCCTGAAAAAATAGATTGCTGGCAAGCGGCTGCGGGTCGGAAAGCGTGGCCGAGCGCGCGTGTCCATTGGACGAAGAAAAATCCGGCCCGGGCCGCCGCGACATCAGCAAGTGCCGCAGAATGCCGTCTTCCACCACGCCCACGCGCTGCGCCTTCACGCCTTCATCGTCAATATCGTAAGCTCCCAGCAGCGGCTGGCCATTGAATTCATGCAGCGTGGGATCATCCACCAGCGATACGTTGGTAGGCAGCACGCGCGTGCCGACGCGCCCGCTCCACTCGCTGCGCCCGCCCATGCGCTCCATGATTTCGTCGAACGCCGCCATGGTGGAAAGCGGCGGCCGCGCGCCGGACAAGGAAGATGCCAGCGTCTGCGCCAGCACCGAACCGGCCGCCGGCGCGTCAAACAGCACGGGCCCGGTGAAGTCCGGAAGCAGCGGGCTTTGCCGCAACGTCAGCAGCTCGGTGGCGGTCTGCGCGAGCGATTTGCCCACCGTCGCGGGATCGGGCAAGTCCGCGGGCTTCGCCACGTACACCGCATAAAAATCGTGCAGCGGCATGCCGTCTCCGGCTTGCGTATCCATCGCCGCCTCAATCGCGGCCAGATGCCGCGAGCTGCGGATGGTGGTACCTTCGCTATTCATCAAATAATAGGTGACGTAAATCAGGTAGTAATTCACCCGCGTGGCATTCAGCTCCGGATAATTCCGCAGCACTTCGGAAGCCGTGCGCGATTCGTCTTCCCAGTTGCGCGAAGTCCAATCCGGCTCGATGCGCGGGTCAATCTTCACCAGCGGCGGCTCCTGCGAAAAATCGTCAATCTCCGGCGGCTTCGAGAGGCTGCGCAAAAAAGATTGCTTCAGCGACATCTGCGTCACGGCTTGCTTGTAGGCCTGGTCGGTGGCCAGCCACAAATCCTGCCGCAACGAATTGTAATCGCGGTCAATGCCCACTTCGCCGGTGGAACCCAGAAATCCCTGGAAGCCGTCTTCGCTGATGAAATTCGAGCTGTCCAGATGATAGTTCCCGACGCGCACGTCCACGCTCATGAAGCGGTTGCGCGTGGTGGAACTGGAAACCAGCGCGCCAAACGTGGAAGTGATAGTGCGCACGTCTAGGTCCACGAGGCGATATTCCAGGTAGAAAGGCTTGTCCACGCCCGGCAGCTGCAAACGCGTCCGCGCGCGATCCATCTCATCGTGCATGGCATGCAGCGTCTGATCGCCTTCGGCTTCGGATACGGGAGCCTGCGCGAGCGCTAGCGCGGGCGCAATCGCAGGCGCGTTCACGGCGGGTTTCGCGTGGTTCGGGCGATTCGCTGCCGCGGCAGCCGGAAACGCAACAGCCACGAACAAGCCAAGCGTCAGTGCCAGCGTGGAAAGCGCTCCCATCGTCGTAAATTTCCTCACTGGCGTTGCCCCTTTTCTTCGGGATCGTGCGCCGGCGGCGGAAGAATCGGCGGCTTATCCGTGGATGTTTCCTTCTTCTGTACTTCCATCTCGGAAATCAGAATCGCGGGCGCCACGGCGGAAACCGGCACCGATCCGGATTCCGCGCCGCAGTATCCGTTGAAAATATCCGGCGTATCGCCGGTGGCGACGATCTTGGTCAGCGATACCAACGGCGTGCCCACAATATCCACTCCGCGCACCAACTGGTCCGGGCGGCCATCGGGGAAAACTTTATAGACCACCAGCGGCAGCACCTGAAATGCCTGTGGCTGTGCGCGCCCGGTAAAAGTGAATCCGCCGGCGATATCGTCAATCAGCAGGCCGAAGGGCTTATTCTGCTGCTTCACCAAAGCGATGAGCTGCTGGCGTAGCTGCTCGTTTGTCACCGTCTTCGAGCTGGAAACGATCAAATTTCCCTGCCGCGCCACTGGCACGTAGCCCAACTGCCTGCGCCCGTGTCCATTCGAATGTGGAATATTCACCAGCGGCGAGCGCGACATCAGAAAAGTTTTCAGCACGCCGTGATCCACTAGGTGCACGTCCTCGGCCTTCACGCCTTCATCGTCAAACGGGTAATAGCCCAGCAGCATCTGCCCGCCCAGAGTGGCTTCGGTGGGATCGTCCTTGATCGAAATGAAATCCGGCAAAATCTGTTCGCCGATTTTGCTGGTGAACGTCTGGCCTTCGTTGATGTCCTTCTGCCGGAATCCCTCGGCGCGATGGCCGAAGACTTCGTGGAAGAAAACGGCAGCGGCGCGCCCGGTGAGCAGCGCGGGGCCCGCATACGGGTCCACCAGCGGCGCCTGATCCAGCGCTTCGGTTTCCGTGATCATCGTCTTAATCCGCGCGAACACTTCTTTATCCGCCGGAGCGTCCTTCGGCTCCAGCCAATCGAAGTTCGCGTAACGATTGATGTCCATGCCGTCCGGCGCTTTGCTTTGCACGTACAATTCGAGCCGGTAATGCACCTGGCCGAATGCCAGCTTGGTGCCTTCGGTATTCACCTGGTATTGGTTCATTCCCAACGCCGTGAAAGTGGCGATGGAATTCAGCACCGCGGGGGATTTGCTGAACGCCGCGGTGTACTTGCGCACGCGCTCTTCCCATGGAGTGCGATCCACCTTGATTTCAACGCGCGGCCCCACGGAAACCCGCGGCGCTTCGGCGGAAAAATCCGGCGCGGAACCTTCCGCGGTTTGCACCTGCACCTGCTGGCTGGTCTTTACCTTGATAAGCGCCTGCGTGGCGGCGCGATATTGCCGGTCCGTCTCGCGCCAGATTTCGCGCCGCAATACGGGGATGTCGTCATCCAGCACCACCGTGGTTCCGGGGCTGGTCCAACTCGGCTGCCGGTCGGCGAGCTTGTGCGTGTCGTCGAGCTGGTAGCTGCCGACGCGCGTCTGCACCTCCAGCCAGCGTGCGCGCGTGTCCGTGCTGGTAAGCAACGCGCCATTCGACCCGGAGACTTCCACGTAGTCGCGGTCCGCCACGGTGTTGCTGATGAAGTAAGCGGGTGGATCGGCCTTGGACATGGCCGCCATGGAGCGGTCCAATTCGTCCTGCATGGCGGTGATTACCGCCGGAGTGGGCGCCTGGGCCGTGCCCGCGGCCGCCAGCGAAGCGCAGGCCGCAAGCAAAATGGTGATGCCGGTAAGGAAGACTCTTGCTCTATGTGTGGGTTTCATCGTTGCGCAGAATTGATTAGTTTAAGGTAGGATGCCTTTGAATCCAAATCGAAAAGCTTGCCGTGGTTAACCGATGGGCATTGCGTCGCGCCACCGTACGCCGGCATCCAAAAAAGAGCATTGCCAGAATCATCGCCGCTGCAGCACGTTCCGGCGAAAGGAGTGTTAGATGCGCGCGATGGTCGTAAAGAGGTACGGCCCTCCGGACGTTTTTGAATCGCGGGAAGTGCCGGATCCGCAGGCCAAAGCGGGCGAAGTGCTGATCCGCGTGAAGGCCGTGGGCATCAACTTTGCCGACCTCATGCAACGCATGGGAATTTATCCCGGAACGCCGAAGCCGCCTTTTGTGCCGGGACTGGAAATTGCCGGTGTTGTCGAGAAGGCGGCGGAAGGCGGAAAAGCCAGCGAAGGCGAGCCGGTGCGCGTGGGAGAAGCGGTCGCTGCGCTCACTTCCTTCAATGCCTACGCGCAATGGGTCGCGGTGCCCGCCGGAAAAGTCTATCGCTTGCCCGCCGGCATGCCCTTCGAAGATGGCGCGGCCATCGCCGTGAATTACATCACCGCTTACCACGCCATGTTTGCCATGGGCAATCTGCAGTCCGGCGACCGGATCCTGATTCACGGTGCGGCCGGCGGCGTGGGCATCGCCGCGGTGCAACTGGCGCTGGCGCGCAGCATCGAAATTTTTGGCACGGCCGGCCCCGCCAAACAGGACTACTTGCGCAAAATGGGCGTGGACCACGCCATTGATCACGAGAAAAGCAATTTTCTGGAAGTCGTCCGCAAGTTCGCGCCCGACGGAATCGAAATGGTGATGGACCCCATCGGCGGAAAATCCTTCTCGAATAGTTACAAATGCCTGGGACCCACCGGCCGCCTGGTGGTTTACGGCTTTTCCGCTGCCGCCGGACCCGACGGCAAGAAAAGCACGCTGCGCAGTCTGCAGGCCCTGGCGCAGACTCCGCGATTCCATCCTTTGAAATTGATGAGCCAGAACATCTCGGTGATCGGCGTGAGCCTGGGAAAACTCGCCGCTCGCGGCGCCATGCTGCGCGGCGAACTCGACGAGATTTTCAAATTGTACGCGGCGGGTAAGGTGAAACCGGTGATCGGCAAGACGTTTCCGCTGGCCGACGCCGCCTCCGCTCACAAATACATCCAGGCGCGGAAAAACATCGGCAAAGTGATACTCACCGTCAAGTAGGCCGCCGCGCATTATTTCGCGGCAGGCGGGTCCGGCTTGGCAAAAAGCGT
The DNA here is from genome assembly GCA_963780035.1 of uncultured Acidobacteriota bacterium. Classification (GTDB taxonomy): domain Bacteria; phylum Acidobacteriota; class Terriglobia; order Acidiferrales; family UBA7541; genus Palsa-295. The sequence goes on from CAWAAG010000002.1 coordinate 134,351, forward strand.
CTCATCTATTTTGGGATTCAGCTCCACTTTCTGCACCACGGAATCAAAGAGCTTCGTTCCGTCGCGATAGGTATCCGTGGCATAGGCGAACTTGCGGCCTTCGACGTCGCGATAATCGCTCCAGTGCTGCTCGTTCGAGCTCGGACCGTGCTCGCCCACGGATTCGTAACGCGCCGCGGCCAGCAGGTGCGTATCCGCATCGAAATATAATTTGATAAAGCCAAAGGGAGCATTCACTGCCACAGCCAGCGTTTTCTTGCCCTGGATATTTTCTTCGCCGATCGCCTGCCCCGTGATTTTTCCCGCCAGCACTTGCTGGTAAAGTCCCCAGCCACCGCCAAACATGGCGATGCCGCGCTTGAATTCGCCGATCACGTTGGTGGTGTCGCGCATCCCGTTCGGAAATTTCAGCCAGGATGATTTCCCATCGCAAACCTGCTGAATGGTCATGCCGCCCAGATTCACCTCGCCGTAAGAGCGGTCCGGATACGCGACCTGCCAATTCACGTCCAGCGGCCGGTCGCCCGCGGGCCCGTGAATCTTTCCATTTTCCGTAATTCCCAGAGTCGCGACGGATTGCAACGCCGCGCCTCCCGCAGCCTGCGCCGCGGCCAGCAGGATTTGCTTGCCCTGCTCGAGCGATTCCGCCGAGGGCGCGGGCATAGATTCCTGTTTCGGCGCGCGCAGATCGGGAGCCAGCACGTTCACCTGGTCGTAGGGAATTTCGGTGAATTCGGCCGTGGGAAACGCCTTCTTCAGCGCGTCGCGAAACGCGCCGATGTTTCCCGCCAGCACGAGGTCCAGATCGCCGGTCGCGAAATATTTCCGCGCCATCGCTTGCACGTCTTTCAGCGACGTAGCGCGAATTTTTGCCGCGTACGTCTGGTTGTAGTCCTCCGGCAAACCGAACGCAGCCACCGTCAACACGCGATCGGTCACTTGCTCCGCGGTCTCCGAGGCGATCGGATAAACTCCCGCCAGGTAGTCGCGCGCGAAATCCAGTTCCTTCTGCGTAATTTCGCCCTGGGACATGCCGTTCAAAATATCCATCACCAGTTTCGTTGCTTCCACGGTGGCTTCCGTGCGCGTGTAAGTGCTCACCACCAGCGAACCGGTGTAGCGGTGCGGATTCATGGAGGAAGAAGCTCCGTACGTCAATCCCTTCTTGATGCGCACCTCGGTGTTCAACCGGCTGTTGTAGCTGCCGCCCAAAATATGATTGGTCACATCTAGCGGCAGGAAATCCGGATCGTTGCGCGGGATGCCGATTTTGCCGATGCGTATCTGCGTCTGCACGGCGTCCGGCTTATCAATCAGCCAGATGTGCCGCGCCGTCGTAGCGCTGGGCGCCGCCGGCTCCGTGAGCGGCACATCCACCTTCGGCCACCCGCCAAAATATTTCTGCGCCACCGCGAAGGCTTCTTCCGGCGTGATGTCTCCCGCGAAACCCAGCAGTGACTGGTTCGGCGCGTAGTTCGCGTCGTGAAACTTCACGAAATCTTCGGGCTGAAATTTCTGCACGGTAGCCGGCGTGCCTTCCGGCGGCAGCCCGTACGGCGAAGCTCCATACACCGCGCGCGCGAAGACCAGCGTCGCCAGATATTCGGGGTCCGCGTATTGAACCTGCAGCGTCGAGAGCAACTGCTGGCGCTGCCGGTCCAATTCCTCCGCGCGAAACGTGGGATGCAGCACCACGTCGGACATCAAATCCATTCCCGTGGCCAGATCCTTTTTCACGATGTCCAGCGTCACCGTGGTGGCGTCGCGCCCCGCCATCGCATTCAGCGAGCCTCCGATAAAATCAATTCCTTCGGCAATTTCCTTCGCCGAGCGCTTCTCCGTTCCTTGCGTCAGCAAATTCGCCGCCATCTGCGCCACGCCCGGCATTCCCGCGGGGTCCTTGATGCTTCCGGCGGAAAGAATCACCAGGCGCGCGGCAATGGCCGGCTCGCTGTGGTCGGTGACCACAAAAACGCGCAAGCCGTTGGGCAGCGTCATCGTCGCCGCTTTCGGAAAATGGAAAGGCCGCGGCGCGCCGGGCCCCGGCATCTGCGGCGCCAGCTTCACTCCCGGCGGCACCACTCCGGAGGCCTTCTGCGGCTCCGTGCTCGGCGCCTCGGTCTGGCTCCGCGAAGCGTTGGGCGCCTGCTCCTGCGCGAAAGCCGCCGGCGCAAACGCCGCGACCGGCGCCAACGAAGTCACCGCCGCTGCCACCCCCAATATCGTCGCCGCGAAAAATGAAATGCCTCGATGCATTACGCGCTTCATCATCACTCCTAGATAATTTTTCCGCAGGAACGCCCCAATGAACGCCCCGTGAACGGATGCGACTCTACTGTGCGGGCGCGGACGGCGTGACGATCAACACCGTCGCGTGCTGCAAAGCGAAATATTCCTTCGCCACGCGCTGGATGTCGTCGGGCGAAATCGTCAAATAATGTCCCAGCTCGGTATTCGCCAGCGCTGGATTCTTCCCGATCACCGCGGCGGACGCCAGCGCCTCGGCCTTCTCCTGATCCGTATCGCGGCCCAGCACAAATCCCGAAATTTCCTGGTTCTTGGCCTTCTCCAGCTCCTTCGCGTCCACCGGCGCCGTTTTCAATCCGTCCAGCACTTCGACCAACGCCTTTTCGCCTTCTTCCGCCGTGTGCCCTTGATTCATGATCGCGTAGGCCCAGAACAAATTCGGGTCTTCGGAGAAAGCGCCAAATCCCGCCGCCTGCACCGCAATCTGCTCCTTGTAAACCAGCGTCTGGTAGAGGCGGCTGCTTTCGCCTCCCGCCAGAATGTTCGACGCCAGGTCCAGCGGATACGCATCCGGCGCATAACGCGCGGGAATTTTGTACCCGATCACCACCGCGGGCAGCGGCGTGTTCGAATACGACTTCTTCACCACGCGCTCGGCCGTTTGCGGCGGCTCGGGATTATCCAGGCGCGGAATCGGCTTGGCCGATGCCGGAATCCCGTCGAAATATTTCTTGGTCCAGGCCAGCGCCTGCGCGGATTCAAAATCGCCGACAATCACCAGCGTCGCGTTGTTCGGTTTGTAATAGGTATTGAAAAAATCGCGCACATCCTGAATGGTGGCTTTGTCCAGATCTTCCATGCTGCCGATCGGCGTGTGATGGTATCCGTGCACCGTAAACGCCGCCGCGCGCAAATCTTCCTGCAAATATCCGTACGGTTGGTTTTCCACGCGCACCCGGCGCTCTTCCTTCACCACTTCGCGCTCGGATTTGAAATTCGCCTCGCTGACGTTGAGGCTCCCCATGCGGTCGGCTTCCAGCCACAACACGCGCTCCAGATAATTGCTCGGGAAAGTTTCGAAGAAATTGGTGGTGTCGTCGTTGGTCTCGGCGTTGTCGAATCCCCCGACCGATTCAATGATCCGCGAATGTTCTTCCGCGGCTACGTGCGCGGAGCCTTTGAACATCAAATGCTCGAACAAGTGCGCGAATCCGGTGTGCCCGGGAGGCTCGTCCTTCGAGCCTACGTGGTACCACACTTGAAGATTGATGATGGGCACCGCGTGATCTTCCAGCAGGATCACCTCGAGTCCATTCGCCAGCTTGTGCGTCGTGTAATTCAGCTTCGGCGGGCGAACTTCCTCCACTTTCTCCTGCGCGGCGAGCGGCGTGCTGACCAGCGCGACGCATATTGCCACCGCCAAAATCATCGCCGCCATTGCGCGGGCGCGCTTGCTTGCTTCCCTGGCCGCACGTTTACCGCTGGCCGCTCTGAAACGATGCCGTCTCTTCATTCTGGATTGCTCCCATCGAGGGAATTCACTGCGTGAAGCTGGGCCGGCTGGAAGTGAAGGACCCGTATCAACTACCAGTATCAATGACGCCGCTTGCGAGTGTCAAACCCCGTCGCCCGTCCGTCGCGCCCGCCATCGTGCTCCGAAAAGCCGCTTCCTGCTGACTTTTTCGGGCACCGCACGTTAGACGCACACCGTGTCAAAAGGATTACATCGCGATTTCGCGTGATTGCGTCCGGCGGCTCCCGACGATAAGCTCAATCCTGGGAAGCAATTTCGCGATGTCTCGAGGGAAAAGATGCGCAGTCTAGGCAGTATGGTTGGCCTGCTGGTTTTCGCGCTTATCGGCGTTCTAACCTATAAATTCTATTTTTCGAAGATGCAAGCTTCTGGCGCGGGCACTCCTACGCAAACGATTGACTCGGTCGGCGTGAAGACCGATCTTCTGGGCATCGCCCAAGCCGAGACCACCTACCAGGTCGAGCACAACACCTACACCTCGCTCGACGAACTGATCTCCAGCGGCGCCCTGAGCATGAAGAAAAACAGCCGCAACGGCTGGGTCTACGAAGTGCAGCCATCCGACACCGCCTTCCTCGCAATCGCCCACTGCCCCACAGCCACGCAACCCGGCTGCACCAGCCTCGCCATAGACCAAACCAACCAGATTCGCCCAACGCAGTAAGCCTGCTCGCCGCCTCCCAGTTCCAACATATGCCGCCATACGATTCTTCGCGCGGAACATCTGCGCGCCGCCTTGCGTATCTCTAACCGAAGCTGAAATGGCCCCGCGCCAGGTGGCGCAATTATGCGCTGCAGTCACGCGCCGAAATCGAGAGGAGAAATCACATGGAACCAATCGGATTTGCTGCTGTCGTGCTGTCGTTTTCCGTTCCGCTGGCCGCGATTTATGCCTGGTACCGCATTCGCAAGCTGCGCACCGAAGAGCGCCTCGCAGCGATCGCCAAAGGAGTGTCCGTCCCGATGGCCGATGAATTGCTCCCGCACGCTCGCTCGCGCAAGGCGGGAATCTTGCTCACAGTCGGCGGCCTGGGCTACCTGATCGCGTTCCTCTTGCTGGCGCGCTATGAATCCGACGCGGCGCAAGCAGCCGTCTTCGGCGTGATCCCGGTCTGCATCGGCATCGGCTACTTCATTGACGCCGTGCTGGTCCGTCGCGAAATGCATCCTTCGGCGTAGCGATCGGCAGACGCGCCACAAAGCCCGACCGTTGTCATCCCGCCTGCCCTGAGTGCTGTGGCGAAGGGAGCGCAGCGAGGCCTGCCTGCCGCAGGCGGGGATCTGCTTTTCTCAACGCCACGCGCAAAATTCAGGTCCCGCGCTCGGCGCGGCTGGCTCGCAATCGAACCTGGGGCACGCGACCCGTTTTGAGTGTGCGTGAGAACACTAGAATCTTTGTAGGCCGTAGCTTTAGCTACGGCATAGATGCAGCAAAATCAGACCGGCTTCAGCCGCTGAAGTGCAGGTTTGAAGTTCTCACACAGACTCGTTTTCTGTCGGCCGTTACGGTGTGCGCTTCTGGTCCGCCACGGTCACGCCCGCTTCGGCGTAATCCGTCGGCGGCAAGTCCACAAACGTCACCTGAATATTTTCACGCTTGGCGCGGCCGTCCTCGATCAACGCCTGCGTAATCCGCTCCGCCAGTTTGCGTTTCTGCTCGGGCGAGCGCCCCGCCACCCACGTCACCTGCACGTAAGGCATCGAATTCCTCCTCGCAATCCGCCAACATTCTACCGATATACGCCCCGAACGAAAACTTCGATGCGAGAGAGTTCCAAAATCAATCGCCGCGTTCCGCTACGGTTCTGGGAGTGCGGGAGCTTGCTCCCGCCTTGGTTTTGGGCGAGGCTTGCCTCGCCTGCCTTGATCGCGCCGAGCCACGGATCGCAAAAAGCGGCGGCAAGCCGCCGCACTCCCAGATGGCGCTGGGTTATTCCGTGCGTTTTGTGGCAGGGCCGCAGCGGGCACGGCATGCCGTGCCCTACGTCTGGCGGGCGTAAATCTCAATCCGCCGGTTACGCCGTGCGAACCTGCGGAGCCGCAGCCGGCAGCTTCGTCCCGCAATGCGGGCAATTGGCCCAGCCCAATTCCACCGCGCGCCCGCAATTCGGGCAGGTGGGCTGCAGCGCCGTGCCGCAGCGCGGGCAAAACGTGAATCCCGACTTCGCCGATTCCCCGCACCCAGGGCACTTCTTCATCAGCGGATCGCGCAAAATGAAATACAGAATGACGCCGATCATATCCGGTATGAAAATCGCCAGCAGCGTCCACATCACGTGACGCATGCCGCGCCGCTTGGCGTCGCCATACACATAGCCGACCAGCAGAATCCAAACCACCAGAATAATTCCGGGGAACACCAGCAGAAAAATCTTCCCGACGTTCGGCAGGTCGGCCACATCCTTCTGGTTTCCGTACGTCACTAGCAGGAAGAACAGCGTGTTCACCACGATGTAACCGAATACCGCGATGATCCGCGCCGTGCGCGGAATCACTTTCAATTCATCTCTGAACCGGCTCATGCCAATCTCCTTTCGCGGCGCTGCAGTGACAAAATTACCGCCGCGGCGCCTCCCGCAATCCACGCACCCGCTGTAAATATCGCAAACACGATCCAGGTATGGCTGAAGCGCGGATCGAGCATCGCCAGTAATCCGCCGCTGACGAATCGCACCACCGGCCAGCTCAGCAGCGTCACCAGCCACGCAAAACCCAGCAACCCAATCATCACCGTGCGATTCCAGTGATGCTCGAATTCCTCGCTCAACCGAATCTGTGCCTGCGCGCGCGCCCGCTCCACGATCAAAGCCCGCGGCTGGGGAGTCGGCAGACGGCGCAGGCCGCCCGCCAGCAATTTCCAATCTTCCAGTTCCGCGCCACACGCTTCGCACGTCCGCAAATGATCCAGCACTTGCTTTTCCTCGCGCGGCTCCAGCACTCCCGCCGCCAGCAGCGTCAGCAGTTCGCGGATTTTTTCGTGATCGTTCATTGCCAACTCTCTCCCGGGTATTGCGCTTCGAGCGTTGTTTTCAGACGCTCCAGCGCGCGCCGCAATCGCGTCTTCACCGTGGAAAGCGGCGCGTCCAGTACCTCGGCAATTTCTTCCAGCTTCATTTCTTCCTCGAAGCGCAACGTCAAGACTTCGCGCTGCACCAAGGGCAGCGTTTCCAGCGCCACGCCCAGCCGCCCGGCGCGTTCCCGCGCCAATATTCCCTCAATCGCCGGACGTTCGTGCGACGGCAGCCGCGCCGCCGCGGTTTCTCCCGCCGGATCGCCGGCGGGCTGATCCAAACTCTCGGGCCGGATCCGCCGCAGATGATCAATCGCCAGGTTGCGCGCCAAAGTGAAAAGCCACGCCTCGAAATTGCGCCGGGGGTCGTACTGCCGGATTTTTTCCGCCACGCGCAGCCAAGTCTGCTGGAACAAATCCTCCGCCTCGGCCGGTTCGCGCACCAGGCGCAACAGATAACGGTACAGCCGGTTCTGGTAACGCGTCAGCAGCGCGGAAAGCGCGTCCAGATCCCCGCCGCGAAGCCGCGCTACGTCGCTGTCCACAGCCACCCGCCCCTCCCAATAAGCCGCTGCATCGCCCAAGGCCGCTGCGCCCTGAATGTTCAACATATTGAAGCCAAACCCGGAAGTGCCGCCTATCATATCCATACTACGAGCCAACCCCAGAAAAAGACTCACCACTCCAGGTCCAATCAATCCAATAACATATCAGTCGTACTACGCATCGGCTGGCACTCCCGGTACCCTCCGAGTTTCTCTGACCACTCTGTGTTGAGCTGTAGCTGCAGGCAGCCCCGAGCAGTATCGGTCACGGCTCCCGTCTCCCTGCCTCCGTGCTTCCTTGCTTCCTTGCCTCTCTGCCTCCCGCGCACGTTAATCAAGCGGACCGTCCCAATGTGCTAGAATGATGATTACAGTGCTGAAGGTCCTACAGAACCTGCTCGACCTGCAAAGCGTCGACACGCGCCTGCAGGATGTCCGCTCGCGCCTGGCCGCCTTCCCCAAGAAAATCGCCGAAGTGGACGCTCGCATCGCCGCTGCCAAGTCCGACGTCGAGAAAAGCAAAGCCGCCCAGCTCGCCACCGTGAAAGATCGCAAAAAATACGAACTGGACGTCGAGCAGTGGAAAGACCGCGTCCGCAAATACAAAGACCAGACCTCGCAGATAAAAACCAACGAAGCTTATAAAGCCCTGCAGCACGAAGTGCAAATGGCCGAAGACGAAATCGCCAAAGCTGAAGACCGCCTGCTCGAGCAAATGGTCTCCGGCGAGGAATATGACCGCAAAATCAAAGCGGCGGAAAAATTGCTGAAAGAAGTGGAAGACGTCGCCCGCGCCGAGCGCGCCAAAATCGACACCGAAAAAAGCGTCGCCGAAAAAGAACTCGCGCAAGGCGAGACCGAACGCGCCCGCGCCATGGCGCAGATACCCGAAGACATGATGGACCACTACGATCGCATCATGAAGAAACACAACAACGTCGCCCTCGCCGAAGTACGCGACGAAAAATGCAGCGCCTGCGGCATGCGCGTCCGTCCCCACGTGTTTCAGGCCATGCGGCGCCCGGCCAGCGAAGAAATGTTCCACTGCGAAACCTGCACGCGCATCCTCTATTACGTCGAACCAGCCGCCTCCGCTTCCGCCGCTGCGGCCGCGCCTGCTTCCGCTACCCAGGCATCTTCAGCCAGTGAAAACTAAATCCGCGGTTCCCGGCAGCGCGCGCCTTTTTAGCGATTCTCATCCCGCGGCGCCTCCCGCGGGAGTGCACGTCGCCAATATTGACGGCGCCTCGCGCGGCAATCCCGGCCCGGCCTCTTACGCCGTCGTCTTGCGCGACCCCCAGGGAAAAATCGTCCTGGAACTCGCCAAAAATATCGGCCGCGAGACCAACAACGTCGCCGAATATTTCGCGCTGCTCGCCGCCCTCGATTACGCCACCACCCACAACATCGCTGCCCTGCGCATCCGCAGCGATTCCGAATTGCTGGTGCGCCAGATGCAGGGCCGCTACAAAGTGAAGAGCGCGGACCTGAAGCCGCTGCACGAACGCGCCGCAAAACTCGCGCGCCAGTTGCAATATTTCGCCATCGAGCACGTCCGCCGCGAACTCAATCGCGACGCCGACGCGCTCGCAAACGTCGCTCTCGATTCCGCGGGCGTGCCCAAATTCGAAGACCGCAAGACGCGCATCGAGCCGCAGCCACCCACGCACCACGCGGCGCCCGCCGCGGCCGCAGCACCGGCCCCAGCAATTCCCCGCGACCCATCAGCGCGCTCGATACGTGCGCGATTCGTGAATGGCACCTTCGTACCAGCCGAACCGGTCAATTTACCCGATGGCAGCGAAGTGACCCTGGAAGTCCGTACACAACACAAACCATAGGGTTTAGCTCCACGACGCACCATCCCTCCCCGCTTGGAACTACGCGCAAATCTGGTACTAACGCTCCATTGTCCCGATATGGACCCGGACCGTAGCCTCTATAGCGGCAGGGGCATTCATTGACTTCGCTACTGGACAAACTTCCCACGATTTTGGTGCTTTTCGTACTGGTAGGGATATTCCTGTCTCTGCGCAAGCACGCGCCCTCCGCCCGCACGCGCCTGTGGGTTTACGCCTGGGCCCTGATCTTCCTGCACTTCTTCGTCCAGGCTTTTGAAACGCACACCGGCACGCTCGAACAAATTCTGGAATCGATCGAACTCGGCGCGCTGGAACTTTCCGGCGTGGTCTTCGTCGTTTCCATGACGCACGCCGTGGAAAACCGCAAGACGCGCCGGACCATGCTGCTGGCGCTGGGCCTGCCCGCCGCTTTTCACGCCGTCGCCGCCGTCTTCGACTGGCACATTTACGCGCTCATGGCCGTCGCGCTCGGCGCCGTTTTCCTCGCTGGCGCCCTTTTCGCCCTGCGCGCGCATCCGCGCCCCAAGCCTTACACGATTGGTATCGCCACGGTTCTTGCGATTGCTGCGGTGTGGTCCGTCCACGACCAATTGCGCGGCAGCGCGGACCTCGGCGTGAACGCGATCCTCACCTTGAGTTTCGGCCTCTGCGGCATCCTTTTCTGGAAGCGCTTCCCGCGCCGCACCACCGGCGTGCTCGCCGTTTCCGGCGGGTTCCTCGCCTGGGGAGCGGTGTTTCCCACCGGCGCGCTGCTCGCGCAGATTGCGCCCAAGCTGCAGATAAATCCCGAACTCTGGAACGTCCCGAAATTCTTCGTCGCTTTCGGCATGATTCTCGCTTTGATCGAGGAAAAATCGCGCGACATCGAACAATCCCGCGAACGCGAGCGCGCTGCCAATAAATTGCTCGTGCAGCTCTCGCAGATCACTTCGCGCTTGCTGGCCGGCAGCGATCCTGCTTCTCTCGCTGGTGAAGTCACCGCCGCCGTCACCGCCGCCAGCAGTTTCCAGCGCGCTGCGCTATTCCTTGCCGGCGAAGATCGCACGCTGCGCCTCAGCGGAATGACCGGCTTTTCACCCAAGCAAAGAGCGCGCTTTGAAGAGCGCTCCGCGGGCTGGACAGTCGAAAAGCTGCGCGAGCTTGCCAGGCAGGGCGAGCAACTGGGCGATAAATCTTTCCGCGCGACGCTCCCCGCCGAATTCGGAGCGCGCGACCCCGAGCCGGAAACGATCGTGCTGATCCCGCTGGTTTCCGGGCGCGGGGCGCAGCTCGGCTGCTTGTGCCTCGGCGGCTCGTCGCTGCCCGCGGCATCGGACGACGGTTGCGACTCCTCCGAAATCGTGAAACTCGAAGTGCTCGCTTCCGACCTCGCCGTCACCATCGAAAATTCGCGCCTGCATCACCAGCTGGTGCGCTCGGAAAAATTGGCCGCGCTCGGACAGCTCGTCGCCGGCGTCGCGCACGAGCTGAATAATCCGCTCACCGGCATCATGGGCTACGCGGATTTGCTCAGCGAGGAAGTGGAAGGCGAAAAACTAGCCAAGCGCGTGCAGAAGCTCGGTTCCGAAGCTCGCCGCATGAAGCGCATCGTGGATGGCCTGCTGCGTTTCGCGCGCCAGAATAATCCCGCCGAGCGCGCCGCCGATTTCGAAGCCGCGCTGCACGACGTGATCCAGTTGCGCGAATTCCACATCCGCAAGCTCGGCATTCACATGGACGTGCACGTCGAACCGCTGCTGCCGCGCCTTTCGATCGGCGAAGACGAGCTCAAGCAGGTCCTGCTGAATATTCTGAATAACGCGATTGACGCCGTGGAAGAAAGCGCGCAACGCTCCATCTTCATCGCCGCCACGCGCCACGGCGACCGCGTCTATGTCCGCTTCGAGGATTCCGGCCCGGGCTTCAGTGATGTGAATCGCGCCTTCGATCCATTCTTTACGACCAAGCCCGTAGGCAAGGGCACCGGCCTCGGCCTCAGCATCTGCTACGGCATCATGCAGGAAGCCGGCGGCGAAATCGTGGTAGGCAACAAGCAACCCTACGGCGCCAGCATCGCCCTGGAATTCCCCGCCACCGTCGCGGAACCCGCCGTAATCCTCACCGCGTAAACCGCACTCATATGCCCTGATCGCAGCGCGGCTGTTCGACCGGAGGTAGGGGCGCTGCTTGCTGCGCCCGGTTTAGATGCAAATTCACCGAATGTAATCGGAATTGCGAAACGCCCGACGCAAGAGTGTTGCGGAACTACTGTGTGATCGCGGTCGCCGGCTTCAGCGCATACGACCGATACAGCGTATCGCGCTGCGCCGGCATGTACCCGGCATCCGAAATAATCCGGCGAAGCTCTTCTTCATTGGTGCGATTGCGCACGCCCGCGGCGTACACCACGTTCTCTTCGATCAATATGCTGCCCACATCATCCGCGCCAAACTGCAATCCCACCTGGCAAATCTTGATTCCCGGCGTCAACCAGCTCGATTGAATGTGATCAATATTATCGAGATACAGCCGGCTGATCGCCAGCGTCTTCAAATAATCGAACGCCGTCGCCTCGGGGATTTTTTTGCCGAGCGGAGTATTTTCCGGCGCAAAAATCCAGGGAATAAACGCAGTGAATCCGCCGGTATCTTCCTGAATCCGGCGAATCGTCTCCAGATGATTCACGCGATGGCGATATTCCTCGCCGCAACCGAACATCATGGTCGCCGTCGTGCGCATCCCCAGCCCATGCGCCACGCGGTGCATATCCACCCACTCATCTGACCGGCATTTCAAGCGCGAAATCTTCTGGCGGACTTCGTCGTCCAGAATTTCCGCCCCGCCGCCGGGAATCGAATCCAGGCCCGCGTCGCGCAGCCGCGCAATCGTATCGCGCACGGATAGCCCCGAAACCTCCGCGATGCAGCCGATTTCCGGCGCCGAAAAACAGTGCAAATGCACCTGCGGATATTTCTGCTTCAGCGAGCGCAGCATGTTCTCGTAAAATTCGATCCGCAAATCCGGATGCAAGCCGCCCTGCATCAGCACGCCGGTGCCACCCAGCTCCAGCATCTCTTCGATTTTTTCGTAGATGGATTCCAGCGGCAGGATGTAACCGTCTTTCGCGCCCAGCGGCCGGTAGAACGCGCAGAACGAACAATACTCCGTGCAGAAATTCGTGTAATTGATGTTGCGGTCAATCTGGTACGTGGCGACGCGCGGGTCGGTCCTCTTACGCCGCACTTCGTTCGCGGCCATGCCGATGCCGATCAAATCATCGGAATTGAAAAGTTCGAGCGCTTCCTGCTGTGTGATCCCCATCGCTGATTTCTTCTCCGCCGCTGCTCACGTTAAGTATACAGGATCGCCGGCCTGAACGATGCCCTCGCGCAGCACCGCTCCGTAAACGCCCGTGCAGCGCTCGTGCTGGTGCGTCACCTTCTCCAGCACAATCGGCGACGGCGTGCCGGTATCCGGGTCCAGCGTGATCATCACGCAGCGCTCATCTTTCTTGACGAACTGCACCGTCACTTTCTCTCCGATGCGCACCGCGCGGCCCACCAGCTGATCCTCAAAAAATGGCTCGTCGCGCTCCCAGCGCACATAAAAATTCGCCCGAAAGCGCCGCGCATCAAGCTCCATGCCGGTTTCTTCCGAAAGCGCGCGGATCGTCGCGAACCCAATTGCCGACACCGGCGCCGCATCCGTCATCGAGCGCTCCGAAAAACGCAAATGCAAGGGACGCCCATAGCGCTGCGTGAGAAATTGCGTAAAGCTCGCATCGCCCACCTTGAATTTCTCGCCCTCGGGACTCACCACTTCCGTGGCATAGCTTTCCGCAGCGGGATTTTCCTCTTCCAGCGGGGGCGGATCCAGAAAGCGCGGCTGAAAAAGCAGCCAGTCGTGTGCCTGTCGCGCCGTCATCCAGGGAAATCGCGATTTATTGCTTTCGTCCACGAACGCATGCACGCGGTCGCCAATCAACCCGGCGAACGTGAGGCGCGCCGCGGCAAGTTCTTCGCCCGCCATGCTTTTTACGGGATAGCGCCGCAGCGAGGCGAGAGTTCCGATGCGTTCCGGTTCCAAACGCTCACGCCCCGTGGCGAGCCGTGGACGATGCGGCGGGCGTTTCCCGAACCGCGGCAAATTCCAAGGGGCGCACACGCGGAATCAATCCAGCAGCGGCCGCCTTTTCGTAGTAAAGATTCAGCCCTTCCAGGTATTCCGGCTCCAAACCAAAATGAATGTTCTCGAGCAAATAGTGTTTCAGCGCGCGCGGCGGCATATCCAATTTGATCGAAGCCGCCTCCGCAATTTCGCGCACGCGCCCCAAGCCGTATTCCTTCGACGCTTGAAAATCCGCCACCACTTCTGGCGTCATCAATTCCCGCCGTCCCGCCCAAATCGCCAGGACGCACGGCTTCCCGGTCATCTCCCGCCACTGGTAAGCCACGTCGTAAACAAAAATCGTCTCGAATCCCGGCACCGGCATATCTTCCGGATCGCCCTTGCAGCAATCTCCGCCGCTCGCCACTTTCACCGAAAGCGCTTCCATCTTCAACGCGATGCGCAGTGCCGGATCGCCAATCACCAAAGCCGCATCCGCGTCCTTCAACATCTCCGTCGCGTCCGGCACGGCCTGCACGTACTCCGGACGAATTCCCCAATGCCCTTCCGCCAGAATCTGCACCAGCGCCTGCGAAGCGCGCGAACTTAAATCCAGCGCAATGCGCTTTGCCAGGTGGATCGGCTTCTTCGCCACCACCAGAATGCTGCGCACTTCGCCCTTCGCCGCCACCGCCATTCCCGGCAAGGCCACCACGTTTTCAATGCGCTGGTATTCAATCGAAGGAATGATGGCCACGTCCACGTCGCCAGCGCGCAAAGCATCAGCGCACTGCGAAGGCACCGTAAACGACAAATCGTATTTTCCCGCCAGCGGCCCGTCCGTGAATCCCCACACCAAGGGCGCCGTATTCAAATACTCCACAATCGAAATGCGCAATTTACTCATTCCGTCGCTCACCACACCTCATCGGCCAATATAACACAAAGGATGAACCCGTTCCGGCGCGCCAAAACACAAGATCGTCGCAGCCAGACAGCCAAAATGTCACAAATGCAGCAAGCTCGCGCGCGGGCAAAAGTAGGGGCGGGTCTCAGACGCGGGTATTGCGTCCCGAACGAATCTGCGGGACCCGCCCCGGTTTTCTCTGCGTCCTCAGCGTCTCTGCGGTAGTTTCTGCCTTTCGCCTTTCCATTTTCAATTTTCCCTTTCCTATTTTCCGCCGCTGCCAAATCGCACAATCTCATCCTCCGCCGGAATCTCCAAAGTGCGCGTCACCGGCGTCGCGTACAGCTTGATCTTCCCCTCATCCTCCGCCTTCCCCGTCACCTCAAACGACGCCAGCGCATAAGGCAACCCCTCGCAAGCCAGCATGGAACTCGCATCGCAAATATCGAAATGCAAATGCGGCTCGGTGGAATTCCCCGTGTTCCCCACCAATCCCAGCACCTCTCCCGTTTTCACGTGCTCGCCCACCTTCACGCGCAACGAACCCGGCTGCATGTGCGCGTAAAACGCGAATCTCCCTCCGCCAATGTCCACAATCATATGATTTCCCCCGACCGTCTCGAGCGTGATCGGCACGGCCCGCGAATTCGCTCCCGGCACGTTCTGCGGAATCCCATCCTTTGTTTCCGTCACTACTCCGTCCGCCACGGAATGAATTTCCGCTAAATAGATTTTGTAATTCTTGTTCTCGTTCGCGTCGCCCTGATACGTTTTCCCGTCCGGAAACGCTTCCACCCAATCAATCGCGTACCGCTGCGAAATGTAGGCGTGCCCATCCACGGGAATCAGCGCGCGCCGGTGCGCCGATGTGTTCGATGGCCCGTTGCCAGCCACCAGGTTCTCCCCTTCCAGCGGCGGCGCGATCACCACCACCGGTTTTTTGTCCACCTGCACCTCCGGCGTGATCGCCGTCATGGCCTCGGGATAGTCTCCGATCTTCACCTTGATTTTCGCGCGCACCGCGGATGGAATCGCGTCCAGCGAATCCGCCGTCACCCACAAGTACGCCACGCCGGATTCCCCGGGCGCGAGCACCGTAGGCGCCTCCACGCCGGCCGCCCCCAGGCCCGGCCGCGTCATGATTCCCGCGAGCCCGCTGCCCACATAACTCGCCAGCATCGTCTCCGGCGCGCCGGCAGCCACCACATCAATTTCCGTGAACGTGTAATCCCACTTATCCATGTTCGCGATGTGCAGCTCGTACGCGATGTGCCATTTTCCGCCGCTCTCGAACGCCACCGGCGTCGTATCCACGATCGTATCAATGCCCACTACGAACGGCTTCGGGGTGTGCTGCGCCGGAGAAGTTTGCGCGGCCGGCGGCGCGGCAGTCGAAGAAGCAACGTTCGCATCCCCGCTGCGTTTGAAATCGAGCGGTTGCGCCGGCACTCCGGTTTGCGTCCAACTCCCCGAAATCCGCGCGCCGTCCTTACTCAATTTTCCTTCGTACACTCCGCCGACGCGCGGCACCTCCAAGCGCACCGCGTTTCCCTTCAACGTCACCTCGCTCAAAGCCAGCACCGCATGCTGGTCCACGCTATTCAAACTCCCGCCCAAGCCTCCATCATTCGCCCGCGTAAACGTCACTACCAGATGCAACTGCCCGCCCAGCACTCCAACCCAGGTTCCCGCAATGGAATTTTCCGCGCCACCACTCTGCACCGCGGCCTGCCCCGCTGATACCGAAGCGCCGCCCAACGCAGTCATCGCCGCCAACAGCACCGCCAAGCCCAAAACAGAAAACCTCGTCCTCCGCATCGCTCTACTCACAATCCTCTCCCTAATATTCCGCATGAATTCAAGCGCCGGCGCGATTTCTCAGTGTCCTCATCCTTGCATTTCTCTGTGAACTCTGTGTTTCAATCTTTCGCCGTTGATTTTTTCCCGTGCCAGCGCATGTGTTCCATTCACGCCGCGACGTCTACTGTCCAAGTGCTGGCCACGACAAACCGTCCGGGATTCGCACACACGGCATCCTGATCTCGTAATGTTTCGTGTTGCTCATGCGGGCAATCGTCCCTTTCGGTCCAACCGCCCAGCCCTCGAAATAGCCCACGATGACCAGCGCGTTGAGATCGAGAGCATCCGTGTGCTGCCAGTGCACCCCTCCGTCCTCACTAACATCCTCACCGTTCGGACCGACGGCGGCTGCCGTGCTGCCGTCAATCCAGGCCAGCGCGGATCGGTAACCTCCTGGCTGCTGGGCCGCCAACTTCCATGTCTTGCCTTCGTCCAGTGAGTAGGCCGCCGTGCCCTCCGAGCGATTGGGTTGCTTGTAATCTCCGCCGAGCACCACAACAGTGTCCGAAATCCGTCCAATCGAAAAAATACCGGACGACGCATTGCCGTGCGCGATAGCCGTCTCCACTACGGACCACGTCTTACCCGAATCATGTGAATGGAAAAGACGCGCGGCTGGCCCACCAGTAGCGAAATAGATGTCCGCACCCCACACCGACAAACAAGTTCCGCTCGCAGCAAACGCGCCTTCAGCTGGCAGCGCTGCAGGCATATCGTCGTGAGGGAATTGCTTCCACTGCTCTCCGTCCGTAGTCCCCAATAGCACGAACTTCCCGTCTACCGGATCACTCAGTGCGAAGCAGCTTTCGGGGCCCGAGCAGACCAGCGCATCCAGAAAAAATCCGGCGCGCTTGTCCGTGTACTGCAACCTCCACGTCGCTCCCCCGTCCGTCGTCTTGTAAATCCGCGATTTGTCACCGTCGCCGCTGGACATAACGTAAGCCGTCATCGTGTCAAACGCCTGTATGCTGCGGAAGTCCAGCGCCTCGCCGCCCGCCACATGCAACTCTTTCCAGGTCTTCCCGCTGTCCACGGAACGCAGAATCACACCATTCGATCCCGAAGCCCACACGGCCACGCCGTCCGAGCCCGCCAAAAACGCGCCGCTCACTCCGCGCAAATTCGTATCGAGACCGCTGGTCTGCACCGTCCACGAAACGCCAGAGCTGTCCCCGGCGCTCGCAAAGAGCGTCGCCATCAGCACCAACAGCAATAAAGTGAAGTACCGCGCAGGGACGCGTCGCACACCGCGCATTCTAGCAGCACTTTTGGATATATGAGGTTCTCAACCAGCGAACAGCGGGGCGCATACGGCCAATTCGAATTCGCCTTTGTAGCGGCGGTCTTCAGACCGCCATCGATTGTCGCGGCAACACCGATGGCGCACTAAAGTGCGCCGCTACAAAACCGCGATGTCGGGAGTTTCTCGGGCGGTAGCCGCATGCGAGTCGCGGATTCGTAATCTGACTGCGCGCTACCTCAATCCTGCGGCAGCACCGGCAGCACCGCCGTGCTCACCGTCGCCGGATCATCGCGCAACTTAATGTACAAAAGCGTCCCATTCGGACGCGGCACGCTCAAAGTGCTGTCCACAAATCCCAGCGGCACCGAAATCGTATGGGTGAACTGCGCGCTCGACGCCACCGAATCAATCAAAAATAAATTTGTCCCGCTCAACGTGCACTGCTTATCCGGGCTATCCGGGCAGCGAATTTCCTTCAACGCCGGCAAACGCACCAAAGTCACCAGCGGCTGCCAATCGCCTTTCGTGCCATCCGCATCCACGGGACGAAACTGCAAAGGCCCGAACGCCGAAGGCCCGAAACTTTTCAGCGGATCCAGCACCGCGAGGGCGCTGCGCGAATCCTGCAAAATCAAGCTGCCGTCCGCCACGCTCAGCAGCACGTCGAACGATCCGTCCGCCGTCGCTACCTCGATCTTTTCCGTGCGCGCAAATTTATCCGGCACCTCACTCTTCACGAAAAACGATAGCCGCCCGTCCAGCGGCAATTCGTCCTGATTTCCCAGGCGAATCGCCGACGCCACCGCCCCGCCCTGCACGCTCTTGCTCACCAATGCCACTTTCGGCCGCGGCGCTTCCACCGTCGTCTGCAAATCCAGCACGCGCCCATCCTTCAGAGCCACATGCGCTTCCACTTTTTCATCCGCCTGCAGATTCATCGCCACCGCGCTAGCTGGAATCGCCAGGCCCAATTCATCCTTCTCCTTCACGCGCGATAATTTTGCCGGCACGAAATGAATCCCGTTCATTTCGAAACTCGCCACTTCATCCAATCGCGTTCCATCCAGCACTCCCTGCTTGTCTCCCGCATTGATCGTGAAATGATCCAGGTGCGCCGCTTCCGAATAGGAAAGCAGCGGCAGCACGTCCGGCGCGCTAAGCCCGAATTGCTTGATCGCGACGGTAACCGGTCCTGCGGCCTGATCCTTCAGCGGTACTTTCACTTCCAGCTCATCCGGCTTCGATAATTTCCACGTCGCTTTCAAATCCTTGCCCGCGTGATCCTTCACCGTCAATTTATCCACGCAAGCCGCGCATTCCGACGTCAGGTGCAGCACGTCATCGCGCCCCACAATCAGCGCTTCCTGCTCCGTGGCCGGAACCGTCCATTTCTCCGTGTGCGCCGAACGCAGCAAAAAGCGCGGCCCGTTGAACGTCTCGAATCCCCAATGCCCGTGCAGCGTTCCGGTAACGTCCGGCCCCAACTTCCCCGCCGCGAGCGCGTGCGTATCAATCAAAAATCCGCCGCGCCCCGCTTCCGCCCTCGCCGGCAAATCCAGATGGTTGCCGGCCTTGTCCTCCACATGCAGCACAAAGTCGTGCGCGATGCTCGTCGAAAAAGCCAACGGTGCGCCCTCCGTCGGCAGCACCAGCGGCGATTTCTCCAGGCAGAAAATCTCTTTGGGATCCACCGGACGCAGCGGCGGCAATTGCGCCGCCTCCACCGCCGGCAGCCCCACCACGATCACCGATTTCGGATTGCGAAACGACGGCGGATTATTCAGCTTCAGATTCAGTTGCTCGTTTTTCGGCAGCGCGAGCGCTGGAATATATTGATACTCCGCGGTGCGAATGTTGTTCAGGATGCGCGCCATGTCCACCACCGCCCCCACGTACGCGCTGTAATATCCTCCGCCCGCCAGCGGCGTCGTGCTCGCCGTCCCAATCAAATCCGAAGAGGGCCCGGAAGTCAGCGCCGTCACCATGGACTGGCTGTGCCCATCATCCAATATCAATTGATCCGTGTTTTGCGTCAGGCACGGAGCTTGTTGCTCCGAAGGCTTATCGAAACATTGCGAATCGAGCTTGATATTCAACGTGCGCGCCAGCAGCAGCGAACGCTCGTGCAATTCCGTGGGGTCCGCGTCGGATGTGGCCTTCACGTCGTCCAGGTACGTCTCGAGGCGCGAGCGGTCCAGGCTGGCCTGATTCAAATCCTGCGACGCCCTCACAAACGCGCCCGGCCGTCCGCGCACCGCGTTGCGCAACGTGCTGAAATCTCCGCCCGTCTCCGGCGCCAGAAAAAGCAGCGCCTGTTGCGCGTCCTGCGGCACCGTCACCACAATTCCCTCCTCGCGCACCTGCTTGCTCCAGGTTTCCACTCGCGTGAACCAGTTCTCCGGCGGTGGATTCGTGGACCCGCGCAAAAACGCCACCACCAGCAGGTAGCGCACCGATTGCGACTCCGGCAAGTCCGGATGAATCCACAAACGGTCCCCCGGCTGCAAATTCGCCGCGCGCGAAATCGGCAAAGTCTTGCTCCCGCGCGTCACGCGCATATCAATCGGCGGCCCCGCCAGATCAAACGCCGCGCTATCCGCGCGCACAATCCCGCTGCCCCAAAGCAGCAACGCCAACAACACTATGAACAGCACGAGCGTGCCGTACCGGGCCAAAAACCCGCGGATATTTCCGCGGTCCGTCTTTTTTTCGAACATTGCTCTCCCCATTCGCTTCATTTATGAAATGCCACCGCTAACGAATAATGACGTCACCCAGCGCGAGCCAAAAACGGCTTCGCATCGCATCGCGCCAATGCAACAAATCAGATTTTGCTCAATAAATAAAATACCACGCAGCCCAACCCAACGATTGTTGGATGCACCCAGTTTCCTGAACGCAACTCTCGGAATGTCGAAAACTTGAAATGTTGTGCCGGTTCAGCAAACCCGCAAATCGCGCGAATGGTAGCGCCGGCCCGCCCGCCGGCAGGCAGACGTCCCGCCGGCTCTTCGCTTTTCGGCAACACTATTGCGCCGTATGGCGCCTCTAATTCGAGGCTGGGGATATTGAAGGCCGCGCTCGTCCTGGGCACTCCAAATCTATGCGTACCCAAAACTACGCGGCAATAGCTGGCGAGTAACAAGAAACTTAGCGCCGCACGCCAAGCAAGTCAACGAAACACCAAAGCCATCTCCGTGTCAGATAAACACACCGATCATGCATTTGCTCGATTCGCTTGTACTATCAGATGATTGCGATTGCTCGCATGGAATGAAAGCTTCGCAAACGCCAATCACCAGTTCACAGCCAAGCACGCTCGCTGCAAGGACGCGTGGTGGACAACGAATCGAAATGTCCGGTCACCGGCAAGCGCAAGTACGCCACTGAAGGCGAAGCTCTGGCCACCGCCGCGCACCAGATCGCCACCGCCAACGCGTCCAAGGACCTTCGCGCCTACCAATGTTCCTGGTGCGAAGCCTGGCACCTGACCAAAAATTCCGCAAAACCCGGGAAGCGTCGCAAATAACCGGCGAAATCGTACCCGGTGATAGCTCGATGAATCTCGTCACTTCGACCACGGCGGTACGACGCCGGTCATCCGCGCGTACGCAACCAGCTGCCCCATGTGCTCGTTGGCATGAATAATGATGCGCAGATAAATCCCGTCCACCGTCGCATCGCGATCCGCGATGTGTACTTTCCTCTGCAGGTCCTGCGGCGTCTCTGCCAAGTGCGCTTTTTGCACGGCTTCCAGCGACCGCTTTAGCCACGCAATCACCACCGCTTTTGACGTCGTCTTCTCCACCTCATCTGTCAAATCCGCCGGCATCTTCGGACCCGTAACGCTCAACAGGTAGTAGTTCGCATCCACGATGTGCATGTACACTTCGGCGGTCGAACGCACTCCCCGCGCCGGCCGCCACGAAAATTTATCCTCCGGCGTCGCCTCCGCCAACGCAATCAATTGGCTCGATACGTGCCGCCACTCCCCGTCATAACCCTGCCAAACGCCCTCCGGCGCCGTCTGCGCCAGCAAAGGCTGCGCGCTGAACAACACCAGCAGCAACACCATCATTTTCATGTTTCACTTCCTTTCGCGCCATGGCGCTTGAAAATGCGTACGGGCAGTACTCAAGCGTGCGCAGGAAGCACATTCTATATTAGTTACAGCCGCCACAAGCCCTTCAGGCCGTGACGTATAATCCGCAAGAATGCCTCCGCCTCCCGACGACGATGCTTTCGCCAAGGAATTCGAACGCGGCCTCCTGGAAATGGAAGATAACTGGTATCTGCACCAGGATAATATTCTTCCGCTCGAAACGGCCTGGAACGAAGGCCGGTTCTACGGCATCTTGTTGAAAGGCAACCAGCCGTTCACGCCTTTTCAACGTTTGGGAATTTTCGTTACGGGCCTGCAAACGGTCGGGGTCGCTTCCATGTTCTTCTACTTCGATTCACTGCTCCACCCGATCGGCCCTTCCCTCAAGTTTGTGAACGATCGGTTGCGGAACCTCTATCTCTTCTGGCTGCCGATATTCCTATTGGAAGTCGTGCTCGGACTTCGCGTGTGCTGGGTCGCGCTCAAGCGTCCGCCCCGGCCTGATCCCGAAGCCGAATAAATCGCGCGATTCAACCTATATTCACACAGCGAGATTCATCAGCTCCCAATCCTCCCCCGAATCACCACCACCGAAGCCGCCGGCAAATCATACAAAGTATCCGGTGCGCCGTTTTCCTCCGAATGTTTGATCGGTCCGTCCGGATCGGCATAGCCCTTCGTGTTCACCACCACCGCGTGCTCCGCCGCATGCTCGTCATGCGCCATAAAACGCGTCTCCGCCGGCCACCAGTGATATTGCTCGCGCCCAAACTCCGCAATCTCAACCGCCCCCGCGAATGATTCCGCTCTCGCGTCGCTCGCTTGATCCTGAAAAGCAATCCGCACGCGGTGCCCATTCTGCTGGTCACGATTCACGATCATCAGCGACCACTCACCATCCGGCCTCTTCAGCGCATAAGCCGTCACCAACGCGTGCCCGGCGCCGTCCTCCACGTCGCTCTTCGCCGAAAACACTTCATGCTCGCCGCTACCCGGCTGGGCCCACTCCAGATTGATCAGTTGCGCCACAAAAAATTGCGCCAGCGGCTGCTGGATCTGGTAATTCGCGTCCACCGTGAACATCGCAAACGTTCCCGGCGAATCGTTGCAGCCATGCTCCATCTGCAAAGGCAAATAGTGGAAGTAATACACGCCGTTCCCGCCCGCGTTCAAAAACGAACCGATGTAATCCGCCAGCCACAGCCCCGAAAATAAATCCATGTACGTCTCGCTCGCCGACGACGAAAGATTTCCCTCGGTCGCAAACATCGGAATGTTCCCGGGCACGCCGTCGTCGCGCCACACCTGCATGATGTGGCTCATCAATTCCGGCTCGTCGTACAAGCTGCCCCAGGGAATTCGGCAAGGGTCGAAAGGATAATGTTCGAACGAAAAAAACGCCAAATCACCCAGCCGTCCATGCTGCCGCAAATAATCCAGAAAACGCACCGTCCACGAAACTTTGCCGTTTGCGTCCGGCCACACCTCGATATCCTTATTCACTCCCTGAAACGACGGCCCGCCCAACTTCAAAGCCGGATTCACGCGATGCAGCGCCGTCGCCCATTGCACGTAAAGCGCTGCGTAATCCTCCGGCAACATGTACTGCCCGTCCGCTTCCTCGCCCATCTCGATATACGAAACCGGATAGCCGCGCTTCTGCAAATAACCCACTTCCGCCGCGGCGTTATCAGGAGTGTCGTACAAAAGCGCCACCGGAATCATCGCCGGCAATCCGCGCGTCACTCCGCTCGTGAAAAATAAATCGAACCCCACCTGCGCCTGTTTCGTCGAACGCAGGTCCGCAGGCTCGTGCCAGGGATCCACCGACGAGCAATACGTCGTCGTCTGCTCCTGGTCCGCCGTGTGCCGCACCACGTCGTGAAATTCGCCATCCGCCGTCGTGGTCCCGATGTATAGCTCGTAGCTCGCGTACCCCGCGCAGTTGCGCGGATCGCTCGACCCGTGCGAGTCGCACGTGTTCGACGACTCCGTCATCCAGATCCGCAAAAATCGCACCGGCATCGGACCAGTCGCCAGCCGAATCGTCGCCGTGCCGCCCTTTCCATCCGCAATCCCGCCGCCCGGAAACGTCTGCCAAATTCCCTTCGTCGGCGCGTGAATCGGATCGTCGCCCGTCCAATACTGCACCAGGTACTGCGTCGCGTACGGCGCGGCCCACGCTATCCGTATGCTGTCAATCAGTTGCACTTGCGCCAGATCAATCAGCACCCACTGCGGGTGCAACGCGTCGCTCTCCCCGGTGAATCCGTGCGTCAAATACGGATTGCTTTTCCAATAACTCGCCGCGTCTCCATCCGTCAGCCGCGAAAATCCCGAATTGTCCGTGCCATCATTCCGCGTGAATCCCCGGTGCGGCAACGCGTAGCCGTACGAATAACGCAAAAATTCCGTGGGATTTGCCGAACCGGTGAAATAACCTTTGCCGCTCGGATCGCTCCAGGTTCCCTGCGGATTCCAGTGCCACGCTTCCACCGCCAGTTCCGTATTCTGGCGAAAACTCACCGGCTGCCAACCAGCGCTCAACACGCGATCGAGGCTCGGCTGCGCCAGGCCCTTATCAATCGCCTCCGCCGGGATGCGGTCCACGCCCGCGCCCAAAGTCTGGTTCGGCGCGAAATGATTCGTCGCGTGCGCCGGCGTAATATCCACCTGAATCGTCTGCGCGCTCGATGGTGCGGCGCAAAGCAAAAATCCAAAAAACAGAATCACCGCGGACCGGGGCAGCAACTGGGCAGTCTTCAAGGCGCGTCTCCTCGCTGTTTGTGGGATTGCCGCCCCGCAGTCTACCTCGAAATTCCCCACAAACGCAGAATCCCCGTCGCGCCATCGCATCGCCTGCGAACCAGCTGCCCCGCCACCGAGCGCATCGCATCCTGCATTGCCCGCATCTTGCGGACGATGTATTATCCGCCCGTCGCGGCGCACAAAATCCCGCGCCGAATAATTACCGGATGAAAATCCTCGCGAGCGTCATGCCAACGCCGCCAACGAGCCGCCCATGCTAGGCGTCTTCGGCGCCACCGTCGTTTTCATCGTCTGGGTCTGCCTCAGCGTGGCGGCCTTCATCATCATCAATTTCGTGTGGCCCGCCTCCGGCCGCCGCGGCCACAACGAAATCGTGGGCTGGCAGATGAGCGTCATCGGCACCACCTACGCCGTCATTCTCGGCTTCATGCTCTACAACGTCTGGGACAATTTCCGCACCGCCGACGTGAATGCCGACCAGGAAGCCAACGCTCTCGTCAATTTCTACCGCCTCGCGGAAGGCCTTCCCGACGCCACGCGCGCGCAGCTGCAACTCGACGCCCGCGTGTACGCGCAAACCATGATTCAGGACGAATGGCCGGCCATGTCCCACCGCGACCTCAGCCCCGCCGGCAGTAAAATCACGCAGCAGATGTGGGAAACTCTGGTGAAAGCCGGAAAAGATCCCGCCGCGCAAGGACCCAATTTCACCGCCGCCCTCGCCGAACTTTCCAACATGACCCAGCACCGCCGCGTCCGTCATCTCGAAAGCCAGTTCAGCCTTCCCGGGCTTCTCTGGACGGTGCTCCTCGCTGGCGGCGTCATCACCATCATTTCGTCCTGCCTGCTTTCCTCAGACAACATGCGTCTCCACTTTGTCCTGATCGTCTGCCTCTCTCTGCTGCTAGGCGTCACTCTGCTGGCCATCGCCGAGGTAGACCAACCCTTCCGCGGCGCCGTCCGCGTCCAACCCCAGGGCTTCCGCCTGGCCCTACAAACCTTCGACCGTCTCTCCCAGCAACCAGACCAGCAGCAGCACTGACCGATAGCTCTCCGCGAATCCCCCGCTCCGGTCGCCAGCAACGGGCAAGATCCCCAGTTGCGAGAGCATGTCTAACCATCTGACAGAAGGGCACTTGCCAGAACTATTGAACATGTTCAATTATTTTCTTGACAAACGACGCTGCGGCGGATAAAAATTGAACATGTTCAATAGCGCCCCGCCCACCGATAAAGGCGAGCAAACCCGCTCCACCATCTTCGAAGCCGCCTTGCAATCCTTCCGCGAGAAGGGCTTCGAAGCCACCACCATGCGCGACATTGCTTCCGCCGCGAACGTCGCCCTCGGTTCGGCCTATTACTACTTCCCCAGTAAAGAAGCCCTGATCCAGGCCTACTACGACTCCGTCCAGCAAGAACACGCTCGCCGGGTCGCCGGTGCTCTTGCCACTGGAAGCCCGGACCTACTGGAGCGGTTGAAATTCGCGTTTCAATCCAAGCTCGATATCCTGCGCAATGACCGCAAGCTGCTCGGAGTCGTCTTCCGATATTCCGGCGAGCCGCAACATTCGTTGTCCTGTCTCGGCCCGGCCACGCAATCCACCCGGCGCGCCAGCATCGAGCTGATGAGCAACGCCATTGGCGACGAGCGCATGCCCAGGGACCTGCGGCAATTGCTGCCCATCGCGCTCTGGGCCTTGCAGATGGGCGTCCTGATCCTTTTCATCTACGACGAATCCCCTAACCAGCAACGCACGCGAAAACTCGTCGACGGTGCCCTGGAACTGACGGTTCGTCTCTTGTTCCTTGCCAGAAATCCGCTGCTCAAGCCGGTCCGCAGTAAAGTCCTCGAGCTATTGAGTGCAGCCGACCTTCTCCCGGAGTTCGGCGCGTTCGAGTCTCAACCGGAAAAGGAATGACCCACAGCGACCGGCCATTAACGAGCAAGCGCTCGAAGCTTGATTGCTAGATGATCAGGAGCACGCAATGACCAACACCTCTAAGCACCAGTACGGCAGCGAACTGTGGACGGTCATCTTCCTGGTATTTGCTGTGGCTGTCGCCGGCATTCTTTACCGGATCGTCGTATTGGGCAGGCTGGAACAGACTTCCCTGCTGTTCATCGGAATTCCCGCAGTGCTCGCGGTCTTGGCGGCGCTCACTCCCAAACCGGAAAGCACCACCGGTGCAATCTTGAAGGGCATAACGATTGCCTTGCTGCTTTCCGGCGTGCTTCTGGGGGAAGGCTTCATTTGCATTGTGATGGCCTCGCCTCTGTTTTACGTCGTGGGTTTGTTTGTTGGGTGGGCCATCGGTGTGAGCCGCAAGAAACACAATGCGACGCTGTCGTGCGTCCTGCTGATTCTGGCCCCCATGAGCCTGGAAGGGGTTACTCCCTGGCTCTCCTTCAATCGCGACGAAACGGTCCAAGCCTCGCAAATCGTCAATGCATCAGCGCTCGAAGTCACCCAAGCGCTCGATCGCAGCCCGCGCACTGACCTTCCGTTGCCGCCCTACCTGCGCATGGGCTTCCCGCGCCCGGTCCAGGCATTCGGCACGGGTCTCGAACCCGGTGCCACTCGCACCATCCATTTCGCCGGGGGCGAAGGCAAGCCCGGCGACCTGCTTCTGCGCGTCGAACAGTCGCAGCCGGGCTTCGTGCATTTCGCTGTCGTTGCCGATCACAGCAAAATCGCGCACTGGCTCGATTGGAATTCCTCCGACGTCACCTGGACCGCGCTCGATCTTCACCACACGCAAGTGACCTGGACCATTCATTTTCAAAGGCGCCTCGATCCCGCATGGTATTTCAGCCCCTGGGAACGCTACGCAGTCCGTCTCGCCGCGAACTACCTCATCCAGGCCAACGCAACTCCCGCGCCAGCGGAGCGGAAGGAGTAAGCAGCCATGGACCGCGCCACCGCCATTCGTTTTTTGGCGCTGTATCTCCCGATCGTGGCAGCTTTCGCGCTCGCATTAGCGAGGCCGCGCACTTCTCGATTGCTCCCGGCGTGCCTGCTCGGCTTCGCATGGAGTTTGCCGGCGCTGCTGGCGCTGCAATTGCTGAACCTGCATTTCGCTTGGTGGCGTTTTCACGCGCAAGGCGGATTGCTCCGCCAGATGCCCGTGGATCTCTATCTCGGCTGGGCCGTGCTCTGGGGAATCGTTCCCATTCTCGCTTTTCGCCGCGTGAAAATTCCCTGGGTCGTGGCCATCTTCGCCGCGCTCGATCTGCTGCTGATGCCGGCTTGCTTTCCGGTCGTCGTTCTCACTCGCAGCTGGCTAGTCGGCGAATTTGCAGCCATCTCTTTGGTCCTGGTTCCCGCGCTGCTCTTCGCCCGTTGGACGTTCTCCGCCACCAACCTGCCGGCCCGCGCCACGTTGCAGGTTTTCACGAGCGGCGCCCTCTTTTTATTCCTGGTCCCGGAGATAATTTTTGCCGCCACATCAGGCCGCGGCTGGAATCCGTTCTTCTCGCAATCCCGCTGGCTCACCAATCTGGAATTGCAAATGATTGCTCTGCTCGCGCTCGCGGGTGTCTCCGCTGTCCAGGAATTTGTCCTGCGCGGCGAAGGCACTCCGTTGCCCTTCGATTCGCCGCGGCGTCTGGTGACCAGCGGAATCTACCGCTACATCTCGAATCCCATGCAGCTCTCCTGCGCACTGGTGGTCACCGCGTGGGGCGCTGTTGTTCGCAGCCCGTGGATCGCGCTCGCCGGCGTGACGTCCTTCATCTATAGCGCGGGATTGGCAAACTGGGACGAAGGCGCGGATCTGCAAGTCCGCTTCGGCGAACCTTGGCTGCGCTATCGCCGCCACGTTCGTCCTTGGCGCCCGCGCGTTCACCCTTGGCACGATCCGGAATTGCCGTTCCCCCGCCTGTACGTCGCCGAAGCCTGCGGCCCCTGCTCGGAAGTTCGCCGCTGGTTCATCGCGCGCCACGCCTTTGCTCTCGAAATTGTGCCGGCCGAAGATCATCCCGCGCGCGATCTCGAACGAATGACGTACGACCCGATGGATGGAAGCCAGCCCGAAGACGGCATCCGCGCCTTCGCGCGTGGCCTGGAACACATCAATCTCGGATGGGCTCTAGCTGGAGCGATGCTGCGCCTGCCGGGAATTTCCCACTTCGTACAACTCCTGCTAGACGCAAGCGGCCTCGGCCCCCGCACGATTCCTCGCCGGCACAAAACGTGCCTGATTCCGGAAACGCCCGCGCGCCCCTTGAATTCGCCAACACCAACGCAATCGACACTTCCGGCCCGCGCGCCACGCCGCGGCCCAGCGACATGCTGCCTCAAATCCCTTTGAATTCACCACCGTCCATTCGTAGCGAAGCTCCCGTCAGCCACTTCGCCGAAGCTGACACCAAGTAAGCAAGAAGATCCGCAATCTCTTCCGGCTCGCCAAAACGAGAAATCCCCGATTCCTCCGGATACTTTTTAATCGCTTCCTCCACCGTGAGGTGGTGCGCCGGCGCCCACTTCTCAAAAAACGATTGCCGGCGCCCCGTCATCACTGCTCCCGGTGAAACGCTGTTCACTTGCACGCCATCCTTAATTCCCTGCTCCGCGAAGGCTTTCGCCAGAGCGATAATCGCCGCATTGGTCGCAGCCACCGCGGCGAATCCTGGCTTGGGATCCCAAGCGGCAAGGCCCGAGAGCAGGACCACTGAACCCTTCGAGGTTTTCAACGCATCCCAAGCTCTGATCGTCAAGCGACGCGCTCCGTGAAACTTCAGCGCCATGCCATCGTCCCACTGCGCGTCCGTCATCTCGAAAAGATCAATTTGCGGCACGGCCCCGGCGATATTCAGAAGCGCGTCGATCCGGCCGAAGCTTTCGAGTGCGGCCTTCACGATTTTTTCGGCGGATGCCGGCTCACGAAGATCGAGCGGGAGCACCACGCTTTCAGCTCCCAAGGACTTCGCCGTTTGAGCTGTCTCTTCCAGATGTGCCGCGTCCCGTGCCACCAGCACCAGGCCCGTAAAATCGCGTGCCAGCCGCAACGCGGTGGCCTTGCCGATTCCTTGGCTGGCGCCCGTAACAATGGCTACCGAGTTCCCCACCGCCGCTTCCCCTAATCAAATTTCACGGCCAGATCGATTTCTGCCCAGTTTGCCGGATGCGGCAAGCGCCGCTAAGCCGCACCTTGTCGCGCCGAAATCTCCAGCGCCAGCGTCTCGCGTGCCGCTTCCGAGATTACCTCCACCACCACGTTCGGCTCCGTGTACATCGGAGTGTGATCCACCGGATAGGCGCGGATCTTCGCGCCCATCCGTTCCGCCATGTAGCGCTGCGTCGTCGCTTTGATCATGCGATCTTCTTCGGCCAGCAAATACCACGTTGGTTTCGTCTTCCAGGTTGGTGGCGGAATTACCTCTTGAATGCATTTCAAGGCAATCGGCCGTTGCACAGCAGCCATGATGGTTTTTTGATCGGCGGAGGCTTTGTGCGCCACCGCGTTACGAAAGCCTTCTTCCGGCATCCAAATGAAGCCGTGCCGGTCCGGCTCCAGATGCGGAGCCTCCGGATGGGGCGGCTCGCGATAAAAGACCTGCGCAACCGTTTCACCCTCGCCGGGAGCCAGCGCCGCCACATACACCAGAGCTTTTATTCGCTCGTCGCCAGGCCCGGCAATCACCGCCCCGGCGTATGCGTGTCCAACCAGCACCACCGGCCCGCTGGTTCTCTCCAGCGTTCTGGAAAGCGCCGCGATGTCGTCTGTAAGCGACGTCAAAGGAATTGGTGCGCAGACCACCTGAACGCCCAGCCGTTTCAAGGGCAGTATCAAGTTCGTCCAACAAGATCCGTCAGCCCACGCACCATGCAGTAATACGATCGTTCCCTTTTCAGCTGCCATCTCCACCTCTCACCGTTCGCTCCGGGACTATATTCCGTTAGCGTCCAGGAACTCCCTCATCGCCGCGGCAATCTCCACCACGTGCGTCTCCAAAGCAAAATGCCCGGTGTCCAGCATCTTCACCTGCGCACTGGGAACGTCCCTGCGGAATGCTTCGGCTCCCGCGGGAATGAAGAAGGGATCGTTCTTGCCCCAAATGGCCAGCAGAGGAGGCTTCGATTTGCGCAAATATTCCTGAAATGCCGGATAGAGCGCTACGTTCGAGGCATAATTCAGAAACAAATCCAGTTGAATGTCTTTGTTTCCTGGCCGCTCCATCAGCGCCATATCCAGCGTGTAGGATTCCGGCGCAACGCTGTCTGGATTCGCCACCCCGTGCGTGTACTGCCAGCGTGTGCCGTCCAGCGTCAGTACATTCTTCGCGATCACTTCGCGATTCTCGGCATTCGGGAAGGCCCAGTATTTCCGGATCGGTCCCCACGCGTCCCCCAGCCCTTCTTCATAAGCATTGCCATTTTGTGAAACGATCGCCGTAATCCGCTCGGGATGAGCCATCGCCAGGCGGAAACCCGTTGGCGCTCCATAATCGAACACATAAATTGCGTAGCGATCGATTTTGATCGCTTCCGTGAATGCCGCTATCGTCCCAGCCAATGCGTCGAAGGTGTAGGTATATTTTCGCTGCTCCGGCACTTCTGTGAATCCGAAACCAGGCAAGTCCGGCGCGATTACCCTGTAGCGATCGGCGAGTCGCGGAATCAACTCGCGATACTGGAACGAAGAAGTCGGAAATCCATGCAGCAACAGAACCACCGGCGCCTGCGGATTCCCCGCCTCTCGGTAAAAAACTTTAATCCCGTCCGCTTCGACCCTGCGGATGGATGTAAGGGGCACGTCCGCGCTGGACGCGCTGCTCTTCTGCCTTTGCGCTGAAACGTTTTGAGCCATTGGCAATTCCTCCTCACTTCATTGATCTAGGTCCTGACACCAGACAACATACCACTAGCAGGTTACACCCGGACGTCTGTAACTTGTCAAGAGCGCAATTTCTGGTTACACTCCCCTCAGAGCCTTATCCTTTTGACTCAATTGCAAACCAAGCGGTCTTCCGCACCGCGCCCGGTGTTCCTGGCAGGACATCTCGCACTGGATTATCTAAACACCCGCATGCGCGTGAACGGTGAAATCCTGGACTTGCTGCGGCGCGACGAGGATGTTTTAGATTGGCTCAAACAAGCGGGGCTGGCGGCCCCGAAAGTCGCGCCACACGCGGCGCGCATGGCTCTTCTGAATTCCGCGCGCACGCTGCGGGAGAATATCCGCTCCCTGGTAGAGAAACGAAAGGCTGGAAAACGCGGAGATCCTGCGCTCCTCAACCGCTTCCTCTCGCGTGCCCACAGTCACTCGCGCCTTGTTTGGACCAAGCCGCGCTCGCTGAAGCTCGAAAAAGTCAGGCAAAAAGATTCCGCCGAGGCGATTCTTGCCCCTATGGCCGAAGCTGCTGCGGATCTGCTGGCGACGGCCGACTTTAATCTGGTGAAGCGCTGTGCAGACGACACCTGCGTGCTCTGGTTCTCGGACCGCAGCAAATCGCATCATCGTCGCTGGTGCAGCATGGGAATTTGTGGAAACCGCCGCAAGGTCGCGGCCTACAGGCGGCGGCTTCGCCGTGACGCCCGTTAACGCGTGCGTGCGGATTACCTGGAAAGCAGCGCTCCCGCACCGACGAGGCCTCGCGCCGCGCCGTCCGTCGCAAGCTCAAACTCCCGGCAAATCGCGTAACCGCAAACTGGCCCGCACCCCCCCACGAAAACTTGACACATCCGCCACGGCACACGTACGCTTATTTTACCCTCGATGTACCCCGACCAATACTTGGGATGGCTGGCGCTGGCGTTGACTCCCGGCCTCGGCGCGCGCATGGCCGGAAAACTCCTCACCTCAATGGGCAGCCCCGACCGCATTTTCAGCGCCTCGCTCACTGAACTCGAATCGCACCGGCTGCCCGCCGCCGTCGCGCAAGCCATTCACGCGCGCCAGCCCCTCAGCGCCGCCGCCAAGGAACTCGCCCAGGCCCAAGCCGCTGGAATCCGCCTGCTCACCTGGGACGAACCCGAGTACCCGCAGCGCCTGCGCCAGATTTACGACCCGCCCCCGCTCCTCTATGTCCGCGGAAATATTGAACTTCTGAACCGCCACCAGATTTCCATCGTCGGCTCGCGTCGTCCCACCCCCTACGGGAATCAAATGGCGGAGCGGCTGGGAAGAGATTTGGCCGATCGCGGCCTGGTTATCGTCAGCGGCCTCGCCCGCGGCGTGGATTCCAGCGCGCACAAAGGCGCGCTCAGCTCGGCCGCCGCTGGCTCGACGATCGGCGTCCTCGGCTGCGGCATTGACGTGATCTACCCCAAGGAGAACAAAAAGATTTTCGCTGAAATGGAAACGCGCGGCGCCATCATCTCCGAATTCACTATGGGCACCTTCCCCGGCCCCCAGAATTTCCCGATCCGCAATCGCGTCATCGCCGGGATGTCGCTGGGCGTGGTGGTCGTCGAGGGCGCGCAGTATTCCGGCTCGCTGATCACCGCGCGCCTCGCCATGGAATTTGGCCGCGAAGTCTATGGCGTGCCGGGCAATGCCACGCAGCCCACCAGTTTTGGCCCCAATCAGCTCATCAAGCAGGGCGCGAAGCTGGTAACCGGCTGGGAAGACGTCATCGAGGAATTGCCCACCGCCATCCGTGCGGAGCTGTCGCCGGTGGAAACCGCCACCAGCGAGCAAAGGGCCATGCTGGTCGAGGAGAGTTTGGCTCCGGCCGAGCTCACCTTGTACAATCTTCTTACGGAAGACGAATCGCTCCACGTGGACGACCTGGTCGAACGCTCCGGCCTCACTTCCTCCGAAGTTCTGGCCGCCCTGTTCGACCTGGAACTCAAAGGCGTGGTGCGCCAGTTGCCTGGGAAGCAATTCCTGAAAGTCCTGTTGTAAAGCCCAAGCCAATTCCAGCTAGGATTGGTAACGCCTCGTCGCATGGCGGCAGGCGGCGACGAAACGGTTTGGAAAAGCGGGGCTTAGGGGCAAAAGTCTTTGTAGGCCGCAGCTTCAGCTGCGGCGTAAGCGCAGCAGAATCAGAGGGGCTTTGCAGCTTGCGGAAAAGGTCGGTTTTTTAGGGGGTCGGAGCTTTAGCTCCGACATAGAGCTCGCCCTATCACGAGGGGCTTTAGCCCCTGAGGCGCGTTTTTGGCTTCCTCCGCAAACTGTTTAGCCGCTGAAGTACCAGATTCGCGGTACTGACGCTGGCGCTTCCGCCTCGGCGGACGGCACCATTGCCATGAGCGAGCACCGTAGGGGCGGGTCTCAGACCCGCCCTTGCAACCCAACCGCGGCGGCGAAACCCGGCCCGCGCGCGGATCGGGTCGTCTCGGCCATGACCCGGAAAGCGTCAAAATGTCCCATGGCAAGGAATCCGGGCGCTCGAAATGTCTTGTATATAAGGATAAAGACTCCGCAATATAGTGAAAAGCATCCAATAACAAGGTGGGAGAACCAGAACAAGCATGGCAAGATCACTCGTAATCGTCGAATCGCCCGCTAAGGCGAAGACTATCAACAAATACCTGGGCCGCAACTACACGGTCAAGGCCTCCTACGGCCACGTGATGGACCTGCCCAAGAAGACCATCGGCATCCTTCTGCCCGGTGAAGAGAACGGCAAGAAAAAGAAGAAGCGCAAGACCAAGGGCAAAGCCGGCTCGAAAGCCGCGGAAACCAAGCCCGTAAAGCCGGTCGTCATCACCGCCGACAACATCTTTGAGCCAACCTACGAGGTCATACCCGGCAAGCTGAAGGTCATCCACGACCTGCAGAAAGCCGCCCGCGGCGCCGAAGCCGTCTATCTGGCTGGCGACCCGGACCGCGAGGGCGAAGCCATCTGCGCGCACCTCGCTGAAATCCTGGGCAAACCCAAAAAGTACGCCGCGCTGATCGCCAAAGCTCAGGAAGCTCAAAACGCCGGCTCGGAAAAGGACGAGGACAAAGCCAAACCCGCCGCCAAGGCCAAGAAGGAAGAGCCTGCCCCGAACGGCGCTCCTCCCAAAATTTATCGCGTGATGTTCAACGAAATCACGCAAAAAGCCATCAAAGCCGCTTTCGAGAAGCCCACGCAAGTTGACGAGCATCTGGTGGACGCGCAGCAAGCTCGCCGCGTCCTCGATCGCATCGTCGGCTACAAAGTTTCGCCGCTGCTCTGGAACAAAGTCCGCCGCGGCCTTTCCGCCGGACGCGTGCAAACCGTCGCCTTGCGCCTGATCGTCGAGCGCGAACAGGAAATTCGCGCCTTTATCCCGAAAGAATACTGGACCATCCACGCCCTGCTGGATGCCGGCACGCCGCCCATCTTCGAAGCCAAGCTCAGCAAGTTCAAGGGCGAAGACATCGAAGTCAATAATCAAGCCGACGCCGATAAAGTCGTCTCGGCCGTGCAGAAAGCCAAATGGGTCGTCTCGTCCGTCGCGCAAAAGGAAAAGCGGCGCAATCCACCGCCTCCCTTCACCACTTCCAAGCTCCAGCAGGCTGCTTACAATCGCCTGCGTTACACCGCCAAGCGCACCATGTCTCTCGCGCAGAAGCTCTACGAAGGCGTCGAGCTGGGCCAGGAAGGTTCCGTCGCGCTGATCACCTACATGCGCACCGATTCCGTGCGCGTCTCCAACGACGCGCTCGATCAGGTCCGCGCTCTGATTCCCGAACGCTTCGGCGCCAGCTACCTGCCCGAAAAGCCCAATTTCTATAAATCCAAGAAAGACGCCCAGGAAGCCCACGAAGCCGTCCGCCCCACCGATGTGCTGCGCGCTCCCGAAGACGTTCGCCCCTTTCTCGAAGACGATCTCTTCAAGCTCTACCAACTGATCTGGCAGCGCTTCGTCGCTTCCCAGATGCTGCCGGCCTTCTTCGACCAGACCACCATTGACATCAATGCGGGCGATTACACTTTCCGCGCCACCGGCTCCGTACAGAAATTTGACGGCTACCTGCGCGTCTACCAGATGCCCGTCGCCAATGCCGATCGCGAAGACGACGAAAAGGACGACGAAGGCGAAGGCCGCTCGCTGCCGCAGGTCAGCGAAGGCCAGTCGCTCCGACTCGACCAAATCCGTCCCGACCAGCATTTCACCGAGCCGCCGCCGCGCTACAACGACGCCACGCTCGTGAAAGAACTCGAAGAAAAAGGCATCGGCCGCCCTTCCACCTACGCCGCCATCATTTCCACCATCGTCGAGCGCGAATACGTCACCAAGGACCAGGGCCGCTTCTCGCCCACCATGCTCGGCGAACGCGTCAGCACCCTGCTTGTGAAAGCCTTCGAGGATATTTTTGACGTCGGCTTCACCGCCCGCCTCGAAGAAGAGCTCGACGAAATCGAAGAGGGCAAACTTCCCTGGCGCCAGGCCGTGAAAGAATTCTGGGTGCCCTTCCTCGCCGATCTCGATAAAGCCGATGACGAGATGCTTTCCTACAAAGCGGGCATCCCCACCGGCCAAAAATGCGAAAAATGCGGGCAGGGCGAATTACTCGAACGCATTTCGCGCCACGGCTTCTTCCTGGGCTGCAATCGCTATCCCGAGTGCGATTACATCAAGGATCTTTCGCCCGAACTTCCCGCCGAAGCCGACGGCACCGCCAAAATCGAATATTGCGACAATTGCGGCAAGGAAATGGTCATCAAGCGCGGACGCTTCGGCGTCTTCCTCGCTTGCAAGGGTTATCCGGATTGCAAGACCACGCGACGTCTCGTCAGCGGCACGCGCATCGCCCGCCAGCCGGACGTTCCGCTCGATGAAAAATGCCCGCTCGATGACGCTCAGCTTCTCCGCCGCCAGGGACGTTTCGGCGATTTCATCGGCTGCACCAATTATCCGAAGTGCAAGTACACGCGCCCCATCACTCTCGGCATCAAATGCCCGAAATGCAATGAAGGCGAATTCGTGCGCCGCGGCATTTCCCGCGGGCGCGGCGCAGGGCGCATTTTCTACGGCTGCAGCCGCTATCCCGATTGCGATTTCACCACGCCGCACGAACCCATCAACGAGCCGTGCCCGAAATGCGGCGCGCCCTTCATAGTCGAGAAGCGCACCAAGCAGGGAAATTTCCGCACCTGCATTAAAGAAGGCTGCGACTGGGAAATCGAAGCTCCCGCAACGCCCGAAGCCGGCGCAAACCCGGACCTAGGCGCCGCCGCAACCGCGCCCAGCGTCACGCCGTCCGCGAAACCCGAATTCGTCCACCCGCAAGAGCCAGCCACAGTAGGCTCCTCTTCAAAATCCTAAGCCACCACAACCAGCGACCGGGTGCCCCACCCTTCCGCCTCTGAAGGGTGGGGATTTTGCGCTCCACAGGCGAGATCCAAAACACGAGGACAGTAGGGGCACGGCATGCCGTGCCCGCTTTGGCCTCACCAGGCACGCATGTCGTAAAGTTGCTTTCGTAGGGGCGGGTCTCAGACGCGCGGTTTGCGTCCCGGATGCTGTCGCGGGACCCGCCCCGGGTTGGTTGCCGCCTCACCGCCTCATCCCGTGCCGACCCTCGCGCACCCTCGCTCCCCTACCACCGCACCAAACCCTCCGCATCCTCCACCAACACAACCTCATACTTCTCCAGCATCGGCATCAATACGTGCTCCAGCTCGCTCTTCCAAAGCTCTCCCTCATAAAATTTCGCCTTCATCGGCTCGCGCGAATCCAGATCCGGAAACCCGCGCATAAAAAAGAAAGTATCCGCATCCTCCACCGAAAGAAACGGCCCCAAAATCTTCATCCCGATTTCCCAATGCGCCGGCACGCTCTTCGCGCGAAAAATCTCCAGAAACCTCGCCCGCATCCCCGGCTTCGTGTTGTAAGTCCGCATCTCAATAATCATCGCCAAATCTCCACCAGCGACCTCCCTCAATGCACAAAATTAATCGCCACCGCCGGTGTAATCGTCGTCGCCGTGTTGTGCCCAATCGCAATCACCCGCGTCCCCAACAACACGCCCAAAGTCGGCTTCCAGTTGTACTCAATCGCCGGCGCAAACCCCACCGCGTCGCTCGATCCCGAATTCACTTTAACCTCCGGCGGCGCCTGCCCCGCGTCGTAGCCCGTCACCCGAGTATTCCCCGTGTGCCGGTAAGTCGCATCCAGCGCCAAAACCCACTTCCGCGTCAGGCTGTATTCCCAAGCCGCATCCACAAACGACGACGCCCCCGGCTTCGCGTGCCCCTGAAACCCGGCACTCGTCCCGTAAACGCTCGCGCCTTCCACGTTCGCGTAACTCGAAAGCGACTGCGACACATTGAAACGCATCCGCAAAATCCGCCCGTTGCGCATCCAGAAATAAGTCTGGTTGTTCAGCGCCACCGTAGTCGTATAAGCCCCGCCGCCGAATCCGTCGCTCAACCGGCTGCCCAGCTCGTCGTAGCGGCCCGTCGGCAAAGTCTCCTCCACAAAGATCGAAGTCGTCGGAAGCCAGCTGCCCTCATGAAATTGCCGCAGCCGGAATTGCCCCAGCACGCTCAGATCGCCGAGCCCGACCCTCGAGCTGCTCAGCGCGTCGTTCATCTTGTTGAACCCCGCCGTCGGGATCAACCCCACCGTAAACCGGTTGAAGAGCCCGTACTCGATGTACGTGAGCGACCCGAACCCATTCGAATGTGCTCCGATCACATCGTACAAATATGGCTCGATCAGAAAATGCCCGCGCGGCAACGTCGCCGCCGAATTCGCCAGCATCGGCCCGGTCCACCACGCATCTCCCAGCGCCTCGCGGTCCACCGGCGACAGCGCCGAGTTCTGCTGCGCGCCCGCCGGTGCGCCACCCAGCGCAGCTCCCGGTGTCGTGTCCGGCGCGGCCTCGCCCGAATCGTCCTTCACTCGCTTGTCCACCGCGATCCAGTTCACTTCCCAGCTCTTCCCGCCATCTTCCGAAAACGCCTGCTCGAAATGGCACGAATCCGCCGTGATCTCCGACCACACATTGCGCACCAGAATCGTCCGGCCATTGAACGGCTCCTGATCGTAAAATTCCCCGCGCCCATTCTTGAATTCGCCAATCGTCGGCACGCTCAGCGTTCCAACCCGCACGTTCGCCGAATTCAAGCTCCACTGGTGCGTCACCGGATCGTACAAACGCAAAGACAGCGCCTCCACGTGCCCCGCAGGCCCCGTCACATCCAGCTCCACGAGATTCGCACGACCGCCCCAGATTTTTCGCACCACTGACGTCCCGTCGTACTCTACCCAAGTCGTCGAACCAGTCAAAGGATGCAGCCGCCTTGAGAGGTGCGTCTTCCACGTGCCGATTTCAAAATCAAAATCGTGCTGCCCGTCGCGCTGCGCAGCGCCCTGCTGCCGCACACTCGCCGCCACCGGCGCGCCCGGATCCGATTGCGCCAATCCCTGAAGCGGCTGCCAAATCACCACCAGGCTGCACGCCAGCACATACGCCTGAAAATTCCTGAGCCCGTTCATCTCCGCCTCGCCTGCCACTCCACACTAATGAAACCGCACCGCGCCCGTTATCCGCTTCTCGCGCCCAAACCACACCAAATTCATTGCACCCACCGCAAACGCGACCTCGCCGTCGGATCCATCACATCCAGTTCCGGCTCTCCCCGCAGCAGGCCCGTCGCAACCAGTGCCGCCACCGCGTGCTCCGCCACCGGCGTGAAACTCCCCAGCATCTGGTTGTCCTTCACCACGCCCAGCCACACCAGAAAAGGTCCATCCGTGCGCACCGGCAGCTGCGGAAAATTATTCTTCGCATCCAGCGTAACCAGCACACCGCTTTCGCGCGCGCCACTCGCCCGGTACGCCGCAAACGCCGGCTCCGCCGCTTTCGCGAACGCTTCTACGCTGTCCGGCTTCACCGTAAATATCTGCGCCACCACCACTCCTTGCGCTCCGCCCGCTTCCGTCACCGGATCAACCGCCGGCAAAATGGGAATTTCGCGATCGGGAGTCAGCGGCCGCAGCAGCATCGCATTGTCGGAGTCCTCTATGAATTCGTTCGCCCTTCGCCGGTGCTCTTTCCATAGCGGCCCGTAATAGAAAGCGCCGTTGAGCACTGCGCGCGCATCCATCGTATGAAAACCGCGGATCCACGTGAAGCCGTTCCGCTTCGTGCGCTCCAGGAACGAACCGGCCACAATGGCTCCCTGCTGCTCGAACGCATCCGGAAAAAAAGTATCGAAGAATAAAGCGAAATGCTGGCGTTCTCCCGCCTTGATCGTGTAGCGGCGAAACTCATAGACCTGAAAATCCTTCAGGTCTGCGCCCGGATCAATCGCATTTTGCTGCGTCGCACGCTCGTCGCGCGCGAATCCCAGGCTGCACACGGCGATCATCACGGCCACTCCGGCTAAAATTCGTTTGCGCATCCTTCTACCTCCTGT
The DNA here is from genome assembly GCA_963780035.1 of uncultured Acidobacteriota bacterium. GTDB lineage: Bacteria > Acidobacteriota > Terriglobia > Acidiferrales > UBA7541 > Palsa-295. The sequence goes on from CAWAAG010000002.1 coordinate 173,805, forward strand.
GTTTGCCTCCAACTTGCGCGCAAGACCGGCTCCGCCGCGCCGCTCTGAGAACTTCACTGCTTCTTGTCCGGCTCCTCTTTCACCCGCGTATCCGTCGCGATCCAGTTCACTTCCCAGGTCTTTCCGCCATCCGCAGAAAACGCCTGCTCGAAATGGCACGAATCCGCCGTGATCCCCGACCACACATTGCGCACCAGAATGCTTCGGCCATTGAACGGCTCCGTATCGAAAAAGTCGCCGCGTCCGTTCTTGAATTCGCCGGTCGTAGCGACGCTCAGCACGCCGCCGTTGCCGCTCGCGTACGTCAGGTTCCACTGGTGCGCTTGCGGATCGTAGAGACGCAGAGAAAGCGCCTCCAGGTGGCCCGCCGGACCATCGGCCTCCGTCTCGCCCAGGCTGCCCCGGCCATCCCAAATTTTCCGCACCAACGAAGTTCCGTCGTACACCACCCAGCTAGTGGACCCGGTCAAGGGATGCAGCCGCCGCGCTATATGCGTCTTCCACACTCCGATCGAAAAATCGAAATCGTGTTGGCCATCCCGTAAGGTGGCAGGCGGCAGAGCCGCCGGTCGCGCGGCATCCGAATTCTCCTGCGCTATCCCCGGCAGCGGCTGCCAGAGCAGGACGGCGCCGCACACCAGCAGCAGCGTTCGAATATGTTTCAGCGCATTCCCGCGCCCTTCACCGCGTTTTGTCGTTTTCATCTTTCACCCGCGTCTGCGTGTTGATCCAATTCACTTCCCAGGTCTTCCCGCCATCCGCCGAAAACGACTGCTCGTCGCGCGTCGAATCGGCGCTAAGCGTCGAGAAAACAAATCGCACCAGAATCATTCGCCCGTTGTAAGTTTCCTGATCGTAAAATTCGCCGCGCCCGTCCTTGAACTCGCCGTACAGCGGCACGCCCAAAGTTCCGCCGCTGCTGCTCGCGAAATTCAAACTCCACTGGCGCGCCGCGAGATCGTAGAGGCGCAACGACAGAAATTCCAGATGCCCCGACGGTCCATCCGCCGTGATTTCCGCGAGATTCCCACGGCCATCCCAGATCTTCCGCACCACCACGGTCCCGTCCAGCTCCGCCCAGCTGTTCGAGCCGGTGAGCGGATGCAGCAGCCGGTGCATGTGAATCTTCCAGCTCCCCAGCTGCCAGTCGAAATCGTGCTGCCCGTCATGTAATTGCTTTTGCGCGTCCATGTCAGCAGAGTTGACTGCGGGAAGATGGTTTTCAGGGGGTCGGAGCTTTAGCTCCGAGATAAAGCGCGCCTCTTCCATCAGGGGCGTTAGCCCCTGAGGCAAGACTTGGAATTTTCCCGTGTTCGAAACGGTAGCCGCCGCCTGCGAATCCACCCCCATCGGCTGCGACAGGCATCCCAGCGCACCCAAGCCGCCCAGCAAAAAACAAATTCCCTTACGCCGCAAAGCATTCATGCTCGTCTCCGCCTCACAGATTCTTGCGATACACAATGAATCCCGATTTTTCCGCCACCTTGTCGTACAACTTCATCGCATGGGTATTGGTCTCCTGCGTTTGCCAATAAACCCGGCCTGACCCCGCCAGCTCCGCCCGCCGGTAAACTTCCTCGATCAGCGCGCGCCCCACTCCCTTCCCGCGCTCCGCTTCGCTCGTGAATAAATCCTGCAAATAGCAGTTCGACGTCAGCACCGTCGAGCTGCGATGAAAAAGGTAATGCACCAGCCCAACCAATTTCCCTCCGCGCTCCGCCACCAGCGCAAAAATGGGATCGTACCCGTCGAAAAAACGCGTCCAGGTCAGGTTCGTAATAATTTCCGGCAAGGCCGTCTCGCCCTTGCGGCCGTAAAATTCGTTGTAGCCGTCCCACAAAATCTTCCACTCCGCAAAATCCCGCTGCTCCACGTCCCGCACCACGATTTTCTCGTTCATGATTTATTCCGCGTCAAATTGGCGACGAAGTTCGGCTCCCACGTCTTGCCTCCGTCATCCGAAAACGATTGCTCGAAGCGGTGCGTGTCCGGAGTAATGTCCGACCACACCACCCGCACCAGGATCGTCCTGCCCTGGTACGTTTCCTGATCGTAAAATTCCCCGCGCCCATCCTTGAACTCGCCGATCGAAGGCGTCTCGATCGTCCCGCCGCTGCTGTTCGCGAAATACATGCCCCACTGGTGCGCCTCCGGGTTGTAAAGAAATAAAGTCATCCCCTCGAAATGGCCCGACGGCCCGCCCGCCTCCACTTCCTCGATCTGCGCGCGCCCGTTCCACACTTTCCGCACCACCACCGTACCGGTCAGCTCCACCCAAGTCGTCGAACCCGTCAGCGGATGCACCAGCTTCCGTATGTGCGTCGTCCACGTGCCCAAATTGAAATCGAAATCATGCTGCCCGTCCCGCAACGCACTTGCCTGCGACGCCCCCGCCGCGCTTCCGGTCGTCTCCGCCTGCGCGAGAAGCCCCAAACACAGCACTCCCATCGCGCACCACAAAAAATAAATCCCCATGCTCCGTAGCCGTTTCATTCGTTCCTCCGATTCCGTATTCGCCCGCCGCTCGTTCTTGCGAATTCAAGAATCCACCGCCCTGTGGTATTTTCATAGAGCCACTTTGCATGCAATTCGTGATACCACTTTCGCGGCGCGGCGAACCTCTCTTCCGCCAGGTGTACCAGGGCCTGCGCCAGGCCATCCTTTCCGGCACTTTCCGCGCCGGCGAACGCCTGCCCTCCACCCGCGATCTCGCCGCGGAACTCGGCATCTCCCGCACCGTCGTTCTTCTCGCCTACGATCAATTGGTCGCGGAAGGTTTCGCCGGGGGACGCGGCGGTTCCGGCACCTTCGTCGCGCAAGGACTAAGCGCCAGCAAGCCGCAACAACACAACAAATCCGCCAGGCTGCGGCTCTCGCGCTACGGCCAATCCGCCGCCGGGGTCGCCTCCACCGTGGACTTCCCCGGCCGCCGCTCCAGCCCGCTCCGCTACGATTTCGCCTACGGTGGGCGCGGCGATGTGGACAATTTCCCCTTCGAAATGTGGCGCCGCATTCTCCTGCGCCATGCCCGCGAAGCCCCCGTCCGTGAACTTGATTACGGCGCCGCCGCCGGCAGCCTCGCGCTGCGCGAAGCCATCACCATGCACGTGCGCCGCTCCCGCGCTGTCGTCTGCGATCCCTCGCAAGTGATCGTCGTCAATGGCTCGCAACAAGCCTTGGATCTCATCGCGCGCGTCCTGATCGAACGCAACGACCCCGTCGCCATCGAAGATCCCCAATATCAAGGCACCCGCGAAATTTTTCGCGCCGCCGGAGCCCGCCTGCTCCCGGTCCCGGTGGACCGCGACGGCCTCAATCCCGCCAAGCTCCCGCACACAGCTCGCGCCGCATTCGTCACTCCTTCGCACCAATTCCCCACCGGCGCAATTCTCCCGCTCGCGCGCCGCCTCGCGCTCCTCGCCTGGGCCAAGCGCAAAGACGCGGTCATCATCGAAGACGATTACGACGGAGAATTTCGCTACGAAGGACAGCCGCTGGAATCTCTGCAGGGTCTCGATACGGAAGGCCGCGTCATCTATCTCGGCACATTCTCACGCACCATCTTTTCCGCGCTGCGCATCGGCTACCTGATCGCGCCCAAAGCGCTCGTTCCGGCGTTCACCTCGGCCAAATGGCTCTGCGACCGCCACACCGCCACGCTCGAACAGGAAACCCTCGCCGAGTTCATCTCGACCGGCATGTACGAACGCCACCTGCGCCGCATCCGCCGCCGCAACACCGCGCATCGCACCGCGTTACTCGAAGCCATCTACAAATATCTGGGCGATCGCGCAGAAATCACGGGCGACGGTGCCGGCACTCACATCGTCCTCTGGCCCGCGAAGCGCATCTCGGAAAACAACGTGATCGCAAAAGCCGCGGCACTAGGAGTCGGCGTCTACGGCATCTCCCGCTACTTCCTCGCCCGGCCTCGCCGCAGCGGCCTGATGCTCGGCTACTCCCGCATGAAGGAAAATCAAATCCAGGAAGGCATCCGCCGCCTCGGCCAAATCCTCTAGACTCCGCCCCGCAAAGCCCCGCCGCCGGTGCGCGCGATGTTCCAGCCGCCCAGCCCCGCTCATTTCATTGCGCACTCGCGCCCGTTGACTTTCCCGGTGCCTCGCTGTATCTTCGTCACCTAGAATGTCTACTGAAGACCCGCCCGCGCAGCGGCCGGCGACCCCAGGAGGCTGCACTGTGAATCGCAAGCGCTTTCTACGCGATCTCGACCAGGACATCCGCGACCACCTCGCCCGTGAAACCCAGGACAACATTGACCGCGGCATGTCTCCCGAAGAAGCGCATTACGCCGCCCTGCGCAAATTCGGCAATGTCGCCCGCGTGCAGGAAGAGACCCGCGAAGTCTGGAGCATCGTCTGGCTCGAGCGCCTCGCGCAGGACGTCCGCTACGGTCTGCGCATCTTGCGCCTTTCTCCCGGCTTCGCCATCGTCGTCGTGCTCACTCTCGCGCTCGGCATCGGCGCCAATACCGCCATCTTCAGCCTGATTGACGCCGTGATGCTCCGTTCCCTGCCTGTAGAAAATCCGAAACAATTAGTCGTCCTGCGCTGGGACGCGCGCAACTCTCCCGATATTCACGGTTACATGTCCTCCGGCGATTGCCCCTCGGATCTCGCGCGCGGCGCCGCCAATCCCTCTGGCTGCTCGTTCTCCGAGCCGATGTTTCGCGCGATCGCCGAAGCCAACGCCTTCTCCGGAGTCGCCGCGTTCTCCAATACCGGCCGCCTCGATCTAACCGGCAACGGTCCCGCCAGCGTCATCAGCGGCCAAATCGTCTCGGGTGATTTTTTCCGCACCATGGGCGTGCCAGCCGCTGCCGGCCGCATGCTGCAGCCGAGCGACGACGCTCCTTCCGCCGCGCCCGTGGCCGTCCTCAATTACGGCTACTGGCAAAGCGCTTTCGGCGGTTCTCGCGACGTCATCGGCCGCACCATCGAACTCAACAACGTCCCCTTCACCATCGTCGGCGTCGCCCAATCCCGCTTCACCGGAATCACTCCCGGCAGCGATTACGACGTTTGGCTCCCGCTCTCCACCGCGCAGCGCATCTCCGATCCCCAGCGCTGGCAAGATCGCCAGGGCGACCCGAGTTTCTGGTGGCTCACCATCGTAGGCCGGCTGAAAGAAAGCGCGCCGCTCGCGCAAACGCAAGCAGCCCTCACCGTCCTCTTCCGCAACGAAATGCTGCACGGAACTGTCCCGCAATTCCATGCCGGCGGAATGTCCGCAGCTCCGGGTCCGCTCCCGGGACCGCCCCCTGGCGGCGCTTCCATGCGCCGCGAAATGGTTTATGGCGGACCGCAAGCCGCACCGCCGCAACCCGGCAAAGCTCCCGCAATCGCGATGGCTCCCGGTCCGGCGATGAAAATGGTGCCCGGTCCCGCGCCCACATCCGTGCCCAATTCCGTGTCAGGTCCCGCGGCCTCCGCGGCAGTGTCACCCAGCTCCCCGAAAACTCTCTCCTCCGCCGCCGATAATCCGGAGCTAACTCTCGTCTCCGCCGCCACCGGCCTCACCGGCGAGCGCACCCGTTTCTCCGATCCTCTATACCTCCTGATGCTCGCGGTCGGAATCATCCTGCTCATCGCCTGCGCCAACGTCGCCGGCCTGATGGTCGCCCGCGCCGCCTCGCGTCGCAAGGAAATGGCCGTGCGCCTCGCTCTCGGCGCCGGACGCGTGCGCATCGTCCGCCAGCTCTTGACGGAAAGCGTCATGCTCTCGCTGCTCGGCGGCATCCTGGGAATTTTCTTCGCCTACTGGGGAGCCCACGCGATCGTTTCCTTCGTCTCCAGCAATCAAACGCGTCCGCTGGGCTTTGCCGCCGGAGTGGACCTCCGCGTCCTCGCCTTCACCATCGCCGTTTCCCTGCTCACTGGAATTCTCTTCGGCATCGCGCCCGCTTTCCGCAGCGCGCGCCTGGATCTAACTCCCGCGCTCAAAGAAGGCGAAGGAAGCTCCGCCAGTTCCGGCCACTCCGGCGGAAAATGGTTCAGCATCGGCAATTCGCTCGTCGTCGCGCAAGTCGCGCTCGCCATCGTCGTGCTCGTCGGCGCCGGGCTTCTCGTCCGCACTCTCGCGAACCTGCGCGGCGTGGACGTGGGCTTCGATTCCCACAATATCTTGATCTTCGACATTGACCCGGGCCTCGCCGGTTACAAGGGTCCGCAAATTGACAGCTTCTATCGCGACCTCCAGGGCCGCCTCGCGCAAACTCCCGGCGTGAAATCCACCAGCTACTCCATGATGCCGCTCCTCAGCAACGGCCTGATGATCACCGTCTTCCATTGGCCGGGCACCCCCCAGGATCAGCGCTCCGAATCCGACACGCTCAGCGTCGGTCCCAATTTCTTCGATACTCTGCACATCCCCTTCCTCGCCGGCCGCTCCTTCAACGCTTCCGATTTCCAGCTGGCCGCTTCCAATAGCGGAGACACTCCCACTTCCGCGCCCACTCCCGTGATTGTGAATCGCGCCTTCGTCGAAAACTATCTCGGCAAGGAAAATCCGCTCGGCAAGCAGTTCGGCGAAGGCCCGGCGGACGAAAACGGCCCGGCCAATCCCGGCTACGAAATCATCGGCGTCGTCCGCGATGCGAAATATAGCGATCTGCGCCGCGACATCCACGCAACCATGTATTCGCCGCAGCACATCGGAGGAGCAACCTTCGAATTGCGCACCGCCGCCGACCCGCAGGCCATCCTTCCCGCGATCCGCGCAACCGTCGCGCAAGTCAACGCCAATCTGCCGCTCTCGAACATCCTCACCGAGTCGCAACAGATCGACCGCCTGCTGTTCCAGGAGCGTCTGGTCGCGCGCCTCTCCACTTTCTTTGCGTTGCTCGCGCTGGTTCTCGCCTGCGTAGGACTGTACGGCCTGCTCGCCTACGAAGTCTCGCGCCGCACGCGCGAAATCGGCATTCGCATGGCTCTCGGCGCGCAACCGCAAACCGTGCTGAAGCTGGTCTTGCGCCAGGGCATCGTCCTCGCCCTCATCGGCGCCGCCGTCGGCATCGCCGCAGCACTGGCGGTCATGCGTTACCTCGCCGCCATGCTCTACGGCGTCCACGCCGATGATCCCGTCACCATCATCGCCGTCGCCGTCCTGCTCACTTTTGTCGCGCTCGCGGCATGTTACATCCCGGCCCGCCGCGCCATGCGCGTGGACCCTATGGTCGCGCTGCGCTACGAATAAATTAAGCTCGCGCTACGGCTGCGCCGCACACGCTGCTGCCGCGAGCTGCCGGATCGGTAGGGGCGGGTCTCAGACCCGCCCGCTCCTCCCGCGCGCCCACCCCGTTGAACGCCCTACTCTCGCGCTCCGCGATAACCCGCGCATCCCGCAATAGCCGCGATCGAAAACTCACCCCGGCAACCGTTATCTACAATTCGGCATCGCTACAGCTATATACGGGTGATTCCTGCAGCCCAGGAGAAACCAATGCTCCAAGCGGCACTCAGGACCTTCGCGTTCTCAGCCATCTCTCTGCTCGTCGTCTTCGGCATCGCCCCGCGCCGCATTCACGCGCAGGACGCCAAAACTCCCTATCCCCAAATGGCCCCGCTCGATCAATACCTGATGACGGATCGCAATGCCGAAATAGAAATGGCGCGCAGCGCTGCCCCCGAAGCCATTGCCCGCCAAGCCGAAGTCATGGTTCTCACGCGCCACGGTTACGAAGTCGCGGTCAAAGGCACCAACGGCTTCGTCTGCATCGTGGAACGCTCCTGGACCGCCGATAGCGACAATCCAGATTTTTGGAATCCCAAGCTGCGCGGCCCGCTCTGCCTCAACCCCGCCGCCGTCCGCGACTATCTTCCGCTCACCATCAAGAAGACCGGCGTGGTATTAGCCGGAAAATCGAAAGCGGAAATGTTCGCGGCTATCAAAGCCGGTTTCGATAAAAATGAATTTCCCGCCCTCGAATCCGGCGCCATGTGCTACATGCTCTCCAAGCAAGGTTACCTCAACGATAGCGTCGGTAACTGGCATCCCCATCTGATGTTTTTCGTTCCGGAAATCGATCCCGCAACCCTGGGCGCAAACCTGGCAGGCTCTCCGCTTCTGGCAGCAGAGGACAAACCGGATCACCTCACCATAATCATGGTTCCCGTAGCCAAATGGTCCGACGGCACCTCCGCTCCCGTATTCGAGCAATAACAAATATCGCGGCGTTTTGCCGGATCAAACTCGTCGCCAGAAGTTCGCCCACATCGTTCAATAGCATTCTCCCTGCATTTATCGCACCACCTCTGCCGCGTGAGGCAACCCCTCCTGCCTCTCCTCCTCCCGCCTCCGCGGAATCGCGAGCGCCAAAGCCCCAAACGCCAGCACCGCCGGAAAACACTCGATCACATATCGCGGCTCGACGGTCTGCAATTGCGTCATCGCCAAGGTCCGTATCACCACAAACAAAATCAAAAAACTCCCCGCCGTCCCCCCGCGCCATCTCCACACCCCGCCAAGCGCGAGCCCCGCATACACAATTCCCAAAATCCCGAATCCCAAAGTCACGCCAAAATCCGCGCGATTCTCCCGCCACTTTTCCCCCGGCGGCCACAAATCCCCCGAATACGGCAGCAATTCAATCCGCGGCGTAAACCACATCGCCAAAATTCTTTCGGCCGGAATCGCCACATACGTCCGCCAGGGATGCCTCTCTCTCCGCTCCCGCGCCAGCCGCGCAAACTCCCCGTCCAGCGCCGGCGTGATCCGCAATCCGTCGCCATCGTAACGCGCCAGCAGCTCCGCCACCCGTGCGCGCTCCGCCTCCGAATCAAACGCCGCCGCCGGCAAAGCCCCGACGCTCAGCCGCTCCTTCCCCAGTTTCCAGTTCACCAGGTACGCTTCGCCGAACCGCGTCATCCACGTCTCGGTCCACGCAAAAAATCCGCGCGGAATAAAATCTCCGTAACTCTGCGCGTAGCGCGGCCCCAGAAATTCAATCCGCCCCAAAGTCCGCGCATTCCGCGCCGCCCACGGCATCAGCGCCACCAGCAATCCCACTCCCATCCACAATCCCGCCAAAATCAATTTCGCCCAATCCGCGCGCCGCCGCCACCGCCAGCACAACGTCAACCCCGCCGCCGCCAATATCAACGGCGCCTCCGGACGCACCAAAGTCCCCACCCCCACAATCAATCCCGCCAAAAAAAACCAAGCCGCAAATTTCACGACCGCCCGCCCGCGCCAGCCTGATGTTGATGTTGATGTTGATGTTGATGTTGATTCTGATTTTGACTCTGTAGGGGCGGGTCTCAGACCCGCCCCCTTCAACTCCGACGCCAATGCGAATCTCGCCTCCGTTTTCTCATTGCCCTCCGCAAAATCACCCGCGGAAAAATCCAGCACACTCGGCTCACTCAACAAATAAACAAGCAAATACATCGCCAACGCCGTCAAAAATATCGCCAAGCTCTCCGTCAAAACCACCGCCGTATAATTCGCCGCGAAAGGACAAACCGCCGCCATCCACAAAGCCGCCGTCCCCACCGCCCGCCGCCGCTCGACCCCCACCAACCCCGCCGCAATCCACGCCGTCAAAACACAAGTCCCCAAATCCAGAAACGCCTGCACCAACATAACCGCCCGGCTCCCGCGGCCCAGCAAAAAATAAATCGCCGCCAAAAATCCGGGATACCCCGGCGAACGCATGTCCACCGGCACCAGCCGCCCCATCACATAAAGCCCATACACTCCGTGGTCCAGCCAATTCCGCGCCAGTTCCTCGTAAAATTTCGTATCCCCCGCATAAAACGGAAAATGCACAATAAAATAAAGCCGCAGCGCCAGTCCCGCCGCCAACGCCATTCCCAGTTGTCTGTAGGAAAAAGGACGATCGTTCATCGAAGCAATCCACAAATTCGCTCGGGCCTTGTAGGGGCGCGTCTCAGACGCGCCCTTTGCGTCCCGAATGCTGCTCAGCCACCCGCCCCCCGCGCGCGCCGCCATCCACCTCCGCCACCATCCGTCTCGGCGCGGTATTTCGCCAAGCCGCCGCGAGCGCCTCGCGCACCCGCCTCTTCTTCGCCGCCTTCAACACCACGTTCGTCGCTCCGCGCTCTCCCCACTTCCCCTTCACCGCCACAAACGCCTTCGGCTCCGCCCGCACAAAATCCTGCTGCTGATCCGGCATCAATTTCACCATCGCCCAACCCGCGCGCGGATAACCGAGCGTCGCAAAAATTCTCCCGCCCACTCGAAAATCCGGATGCTCCATATGCGCGCTCTCCGCAGCCTCCGGAAAACTCAAAGCCATCCGCCGAAATTCCGCCGCCGTCATATGCTCCACTCCTTTCGCGAAGCTTTCTTGCAACCCGCAGTTTCGCGCCTTGCAAAAAAATCCGCGCCTTTCAGGGGCCGGAGCATTAGAGGCTGTGTGGGAACCATGATTTTCGTCAGGGCACGGCTTTAGCCGTGCCATAACCGAACTGCAATCAGAGCGGCTTTAGCCGCTGAGGGCACGCCCAGCGAGTTCTCACACACACTCTTTATCCCCGGCATAACGCGCGCCGATCCTCAAGGGTTCTAACCCCTGAAACGCGACTCTGAAGTTCTCAGCAAAATTTTCGCCGCGACACAACGAATCCCCGCGCCGCGCCCCTGCGCCATCCACCTCACCCAGCTTACCCGAATGGACACATTGCCGCGCCTGTTCCACCCCGGCACGCTACACTACTTCCAGCCCAGCAAAGTTTCCAGCGCCCGAGCCGATATACCCAGCGGCGCTCTCGCGCAACCGACACCCATGGGCTGGCGCAACTTACTCTCTCCTCGCTTCGCACGTTCGCGCAATTCCCGCGCCACGCCCCCGCGCGCTCCCGCGAACGCCGCCGCCCAGCATCCCGTTCCCAATCGCCGCCGCGCCCATCGCGTCTCCGCCTTCCTCCCCGTCTTCGTCTACGGCCGCGCGCACAACGAGCCTTTCGCCGAACGCGCCGTCACCCTCAACGTCAGCTCCACCGGTGGCTTCCTCGCCCTCGACGCCGAAGTCTTCCCAGCGCAAAAGCTCCTGATGGCCAACGAACAAACCGACGAAGAACTCCCCTGCCGCGTAGCCCGCATAGTAAAAACCCAAGCCGGCAAAACCCTGGTAGGCTTCGAATTCCTAAGCCCCGCCCCCCGCTTCTGGTCCATAGATTTCGTCTAACACTCACCGCCGCAACGCGCGCTCCAGCTACAACCTACGCCACGCCTCCGTAGGGGCGCTGCTCGCTGCGCCCCAGCTTGGCAGGGATTGCGCGTGTCCTCCGCCCTTCCGCCGTTGAAGGGTGGGGATTTTGCGACCCGCCTCTGCACTTCTCTGCGTCCTCTGCGTCTCTGCGGTTCATTCCCTGCCTCCCTGCTTCTCGGCCTCCTCCTCCCCTGCTATCCTTCCCGACCGATGCCCCCCACCACCTACAACCGAATCGCCCGAGCCACCAACCCAGTGCCAGCTGCCCTGTGACAGCTCCAGCGCAGCAGCCGAAGGCAGGCGCGCCACATCCGCCGCATAATCCTCGCCCAATCCCTCTCTACGCCGCAGCCGCCGCCCTCCGCATCGTCAACGCCCACTGGAGCGTAGCCACCATAGTCGCAATCCAGCTCTACTACGCCATAACCCCAAGAATCACTCCCCGCTCCTCACTCTAGCAACAGGCGGCGCGAGCCCGTCCCGAAATCGCGCATCTCCGGCACAACAACCCTCCGGCAGGCGAACAACTGGCCTATTACTAAACGGTCACTTAACACCGACAGAAAACGTAGTGTAAAAGTACCGCACTTGAGTTCCGTATTTATACGTAGCTCATACTCGGGGTTCTGCGTACCAGCCCGCGCTCGCGCGCCCCGATACACGCAATTCCTTTTTGCAACCATTACCGCCATTCTCTGCTTGGTAGAGCCCTATACGTGCACCGGCACGCAGTACACCACCGGGTATGTCGGATATAACATCAGCTGGAGTTCGGCCAACACCGGCATCGCCTCGATCTATTCGAAATCGGGTCCCAACGTAACCGTCCTCGGTAACTCGGGAGGAACAACGCAAATAACAGGGTATATCGAAAATCCCAACCCTCCGAACTGCAGCGGCAGCGGCGGCGGTCCCGGAACAGTCCAGGTACCCTCGTTCTTAAAACTTGTGAGCGCCCCAACTGACAACATGGTTTGCCTAGGCTTGGGCTGCGAAATGGATCGGACCTACCGGGTCGTCGACGGAAACGGAGCACCGATACAAAAGTCCGGAATGAGTATTAAGGAATCTGTGTCACGCACAGGTGGCAATTGCACGGTGTCGATTAACGACGCGGGGTCCTGGACGACGGACTCAACGGGAACGATGACTGTGCCTGACACAATTCTTTTCTGCTGTAGCACTGGCTCCACTTGTGGGATTACTCTCAATCAGACGTTCACGGTCAACGGCGCTCCAGTTTTGCTTATGCCTTCGGGAGGGCTCCCGACTGGAACTCACAACGTTATCACCGTTTCTTGCACTAACGGGACGGGGAGCTGCCCTACCGTCCAGATAACCCAATAGCTCTTGGGTCGGAGGAGTTGAGGAGCTAATGAGATCCGCCGCGGCGCTCGCTTGTTTGCTAGCATGCAGTCTGCTACCAGGACCGACGAAATCGGATCACCCACGTATGGCACAATCTGGCTCAACTGCCACGCTAGAAGCTAAGCTAGACAAGCGTCTTGCCCAATTTGATTCGTCGGGTCAAGCCCTAATCCCGATTCTGCTCCATCTCGCGTACCAGAACCACCTGCCAATGGGAATCGAATACGTGGACCGCGACGCGCTCGCGCGCCCGATTCGTCTTCACGCTTCCGATGAGTCCATCAGAAACATCTTGACAGCGGCCGTCGGCCAACTCTCCGAATTCCAGATCAGTTATTCCCAAGGTGTTGTGCTTCTCTACTCTCCATCAGGCCGTAAGGACGCCGAAAACTTGCTGAACAAAGCCATTCCCGACTTTGTAGTCACCGGCATGGATACTCAAGCTGCGGGTGCGGAGCTGACCTGCGCGCTAACTCGGGTAGCTAGTCCGGGATCTGGATGCTTCGCGAGCATTGCGAAGGGGGAGTGGGGACCTCTAAAGATCACCCTGCGAGCCCGAAACGAGCGGGTCCGAGAAATTCTGGATGACATTGTGGTCCAGAACGGGAACGCTGTCTGGACAGTAACTGTTCCACCCGAGAAGTTGTCAGCTCTTCCGATAGTTAACCTGTGGCATATTTATCCCCTGCAATCTAGATTTGAGGGCGAGATCGCGGCTAGGCTAGCCGGAATGTTTCAGCAGACGAGCGATTCCGGAGGCACATAGGCTGGATGCCTGAAACGGCGCAGCAGCGAGCGTTCGATCGTTTTCGGCGGGGGTACAACGAAGAGCGGCCGCACGAAGCGTTGGGGATGCAAACTCCTAGTGCGGTGTACACGCGTTCGACGCGAGCGTATCCAGCGCGGGTGCGAGAACCGGAATGCGGCAACGCTTTGCAGGTACGACGCGAACAGCTGCGGGGGCGATTTCACTGGAAGGGATCGCGCGTATTTGTGAGCGAGACGCTGATCGGGGAATGGATTGGCTTGTTGCCGATCGACGAGCGATTCTATAGCGTGTACTTCGCACCGTTTCCGATCGCGCGCTTCGATAGCTACAAGCGCGTGACCGTGCCGCTGCCCAAGGCAAAGGATTGCTATAGAGGACGGGTGGCGAACCCAACGACGCAACGCCAGAGTAGCCTTCATTGTGGTTCCCCCTTCGAGCCTACGCAAGCAACCGCCTTTAGGTTTGGTGGGTGCCGCATCCCTTTGCGCAGTTCGCAAAGGGTGCATGGCAATATTTCGAGCCCTACTCCTCCGGTCCCGGGTTCGGTATGCAACCACACCGCACGCAACCATGCGAACGTTCCAGATGTTTCAGCAAGTGCGCTCCGCATCGCTATGCTCGTCATGCTATCCTCCACCCGTCGCAAGGTCATCGCCCGCCCAGCCCCGCAACCAAGGAGGCCTCATGCCCTGGTACACTTACGTCGCCTACTTCTTCGCCGGCGCTTTCCTCGTCAACGCCGTGCCGCACTTCACCACTGGCGTCACCGGCCGCCGCTTCCCTACGCCCTTCGCCAAACCTCCCGGCAAAGGTGAATCCTCGCCCATCATCGCCGCTCTCTGGGCCGCGCTCAACTGAACGGAGGTGACATGCATATGCGACGGATGCACCTGCGATTGCTTCAACTTCTTGACTTCGCTTTAGTCCTTGGCTTCTTCATACCGCGCGTGAGCTTCGCGTGGAGATGTGCAATAAACCCCCAAATCGCCCGTCCCTCCGAGAGCATAATTGGACAGAGAATTTCGTTTCTCATCCAGCAAACCATCCAGCGGTCCACGATCACCTTGAAGAATGGCTCGTCCGCAACGGTGATGCCGGTAAATCCCTCGGACGCGGACTTACGAGAGGTTAAGAGTTATGGGGACGCTGCAGTAACAGTGCTGGCGGGCTACGTGACCTCGACTTCGGCAATGGAACAACATGTGGCCTTCCGCTTTTTGGCAGAGCTGCAAGGAGATCTCGCTTTCAAAACAATCGAGGCACTGGCGGAAAAAAGCTCGTTCGCTGGAGTGCGCCAAGAGGCTACTGTAGACCTCGCACATTTTCCCGAGGAGAAGGCTAGGCCGATCCTCGTGCGAATCTCGTCTAACGATCCTGATTCCGATGTTCGTGCGGCAGCCGAGCGCACCCTTAAACACTATCGAGCCGCGCAACGACAGCAGAACTAGCGATCTGACACCAACTGTTTGCTCAAATTGCTCGATTGGGAGACATTGGTTCCGGTATGAATGCATCGAGGTTACCTATGAAAACGGCTTCCACGCTACTCGCGCTTGTTCTTCTTGGCCATCCTTTCTTGTCATTTTATCAAACCGTAAGTACTCCAGAGGAAGTTATCGCACGGTCCCTCGAAACGGGCGCGCTCGATGGACATACGATTAAGATGGCGGGTCGAATGGGCGATGCCTCTGCTGTTGCTGTGACTAGGGTCGTTGCCGACAGGCCCCTGCGCCCTGAAGAGATTCAGAGCGTATTGGGTATCCTTACCGAGTCGTTCGCTGACCCGCGGCTTGTCGAGAATCCCGCAGACCGAGAGCCTCGCACCGCGCTGTTTGTGCTTCGCTACCTGGACGCAACCACAACTGACACTTCAATGCGGGCACAGATCGCCGAAACACTCCGCTACATTCTGGATCACTTCAGTAAGTATCAGGCCAGTGAGGCGTCGTCAACTCCCCCTAAATGAATACCTTTCGTCCCCTGTTTTTTCTCTTACACGTTTTCTCGTCCTATTTCGTCTGCATGCTATCCTCCATGCGTCGGCCAGCTGTAGTTTGGCGTGGCCCGCAACCAAGGAGCACTCATGCCCTGGTACGTCTACCTAGCCTATTTCTTCGCCGGCGCTTTCCTAGTCAACGCCGTGCCGCACTTCGTCACCGGCGTCACCGGCCGCCGCTTCCCCTCGCCCTTCGCCAAACCTCCCGGCAAAGGTGAATCCTCGCCCGTCGTCAACGTCCTCTGGGCCGCGCTCAACCTGCTAATCGCCTACATGCTCTTCACCCGCGTAGGAGACTTCCACATCCGCGAAATCCCCAGCGTAGCAGCCGCGGCAGCCGGCGGCCTCCTCATGGCCCTCCAACTAGCCAGCTGGTTCGGACAAGCCTACGGCAAACACACCCAAGGCAAGTAATCACAATGCGAATGTGATAAAATGCCCCCGGAGCCAGTTTTTCGCTCCATCAAGGACGCAACATGGCAGCCGTCACGCAGCCAAAAAGACCGCGCCGCACCCGTCGGCGCCGGACGCCAAACATCACCACCGCAAATCTCCAGCGTCCACTCCCTAACCGCAACAAGCCCGCATTCAAAATCCCGGCTAACTCCATGAAAATAAACGCCGAACCAATTTCTAATCGCAACACGAACCCCGTGTCGGCGCCCGCTCTTCCCGCACTCCGCCCAAGGCTCACGAATCACAAGTCACGAATCACGGCAACTCACGCTATAATCAAGCTTCCATCTGCGCTCGAGAGCAGTCTAATAGCTGTATGAATCGCGCCATCATCAAACGAACAAAAGGGAAGGTCGCATGAGTCCACTTGGGAAAAAGATAGTCGTCGGGCTTTCCATCCTCGTCGTCGCCTACGCCGCCACCGGCTACATGCTCGGCCGCTCCAACGACGACAAAGCCTATCGCGCCCTCACCGTCTATAGCGAAGTCCTCGAGCACATCCAGCGCGATTACGTGGACGATCCCAACATGCACGCCGTCACCAACGGCTCCCTGCACGGCCTGCTCGATTCCCTCGACCCGCAATCCGCCTACCTCAGCCCCCTGGAATATAAGGACTACAAGGAAAAGACCGCCGACGCCTCCGCCACCGGCGAAGCTGGCCTCGCCCTCACTCGCCGCTTCGGCTACATCGGCGTCATCGGCGTCCTCCCCGATAGCCCCGGCGCGAAAATCGGCCTGCGCATCGGTGACATCCTCGAAAAAATCGCCGGATTCACCACCGGCCAGATGGCCATTGACCAGGCCCAACTCCTCCTCAAAGGCAATCCCGGCACCACCGTGCCGCTCTCGGTGATCCGCCGCGGCAAAGCCGAGCCCCAGGAAATGACCATCACTCTCGCCAAGCTCGCGCCTCCCACACTCGTCGAAGATAAAATCGCCGGAGACATCGCCTATCTCCACGTCGTCGAATTCACTCCCGGCACTGCGAAGCAGATCCGCGAAAAGCTCGTGCAGTTCCAGCACACCGGCGCCAAGAAGTTAATCCTCGATCTGCGCGATTGCTCTCTCGGTGACGATCAGGAAGGCGTGGACACCGCGCAACTCTTTCTTTCCTCCGGCACCATCGCCACTCTGAAAGGCCAGACGGTCACTCCCGTCGTCTATTCCGCCGACCCCTCCAAAGTTGTCTGGACCCAGCCCGTCAGCGTGCTCATCGGCAATGGCACCGCCGGCCCTGCCGAAATTCTGGCCGCCGCCATCGGCGATAACAAACGCGGCGACACCGTCGGTGAGCGCACCTACGGCACGGCCTCCCAGCAAAAGCTGATTCACATGGACGACGGCTCCGCCTTGATTCTCACCGTCGCCAATTACTTCACGCCCGCCACCAAGAACATTGCCAGCGAAGGCGTCGGCCCCACCGTCGAAATCCACCCTTCGATTGACGATCTCATGGCCCAGGCCGATCTCACCCAGCCGCCCGCCGCTCCCAGCGCTTCGCCCACTGATCCCGTGGTGAAAAAAGCCATCGAAATCCTCCAGGGCGGCGCCACCATCGAGAAGAAGGCTGCCCGGCTTCTCCGCTGGCACCCGCAACTGGCCGCATAAATTTGCGCTCGCGCGGCGCGCTCCGGATTTTCGCGGGCTTGCTCGCCGCGCTCGTTCTATTTCTCGCGGGCTGCGCCAAAAAATCCCTCTCCAAATCTGAACTCCGCTCCGTCACCGCAGAAATCGTCTCCGCCGCGCAGAAGATCACTGGCCGCAAATCCGCAATCGCCATTCGCCCCGAGCTCCAGCCTACGAACCACGGACTCGCCACTCGCCTGGCCTCCGACAACGTCTACATCTCGTTCCCCGATCCCTCGCAAGCCTCCGCGCTCGCGCAAGCTCTCACCGCCATCGCGCATCATCACGATCTCGCCATCAACGAAACCACTTCCCCGGGCGTCATCCGCTTCGACTTCACCTATCACGGCATTCGCACTCACACCGTTCATGTCGTAACCCCTCTCGCCACCCGCGCGCATTCGCCCGCGCCGTTCGGCCGCGGCAAAAGCGGCGCTGGCGGAAATAATCCCCGCCTCGCCATCATCATTGACGATCTGGGCTACGACCGCTCCGCCGCGGACTCCGTTCTCGCACTCGGCTTCCCGCTCACGGTATCCGTGCTGCCGCACTTGCCCCTCTCGAGCGAAGTCGCCGAAGAAGCCCAGCGCCGCGGCGACCAGGTGATGCTGCATCTGCCGATGGAATCCGAAGCCGATGGCGCGAAGCCCGAAGACATCGAACTGCGTGTGGGAATGAATGCTGCGCAGGTGGATGCAACTCTCGCGGATATGCTCGAAACCGTGCCCTACGCCGTCGGCGTAAATAATCACCAGGGCTCTCGCGCCACCGCCGACCCGGCGCTAATGCAGGCTCTGATGCCGGCGCTCCGCCTGCGCCGCCTCTTCTTCATAGATAGCCGCACCGACGCCAGGACCGTGGCCTACGACACCGCCGAGCGCAACGGCGTGCGCGCCGCGTCGCGCAAAGTCTTTCTGGACGATGTCGCCTCGCGCGAAGCCATTCTCAAGCAACTCGAACTCGCCGCACGCGACGCGCGCCGCGACGGCTTCACCATCGCCATCGGTCATCCTCGCCCCGCGACCATCGCCGCGCTCGCCGACGGCGTCCCGCGCCTCGAAGCCAACGGCATTCACCTGGTCTTCGCGTCGCAACTCGTGCAGTAACTCATCCCACTCGAAAAATTGCTCAGTAATCTCCGCCGATGCCCTTGAACATCGGAGTAGTCGGCACCAGCCGCGCTTGGGTGCCGTCGTGCACCGCGAACTGCACGGGGTGGCCGTTGATATGTTTTTCCCACAGGCTCGTCGCGCCGTATTCGCCGTTCTTATTCAGCGCGTAGAATTGCAGGTGAAACAATTTCAGCCGCTCCGGAAATGCCTTGTAGTTATTCACCACGCGGTGCATCGCTTCCATGCAAGCGTCGGTCGGCGACGATCCCTTGCGCATCATTTCCACAATGGTGTGCCCGCCGGAAATCTTGATATTCTCCTCGCCGCGCCCCGTCGAGCCTGCCCCGCCCACTTCGTTATCTACAAAAAGTCCCGCGCCGATAATCGGCGAATCGCCCACCCGCCCCGCGATCTTCCAGGAAAGTCCGGACGTAGTGGTCGTGCCGGAAATATCGCCCTTCTCATTCACCGCCAGGCAATTGATCGTCCCGGTCGGCGGATGCATCACCACGTCCTCGATGTGTTCGCGCCACGCCAACTTTTCCGGCGTGTCCAGCAGCTCCGCTAGTTTCTCTTTCCACTCCGGACTATCCAGTCCCGGCCGCCAATTTTCGGTAGTCGCGGCCTTCCACGCCAGCCACGCGATCCGCGAGCGCTCCGTCAGCAGATTCATGGTCACGAAGCCTTCATCCACCGCGAAGCGCTGCGCTCCGGCACCCACGATAAAAATATGGTTCGTTTTTTCCAGCACCGTTTTCGCCACCAGCGAAGGATTCTTGATCCCTTGAATGGCCCCCACCGCTCCGGCCCGGTGCGTGGGGCCGTGCATTACGCAAGCATCCAGCTCCACCACTCCATCCTCGTTGGGCAATCCGCCATACCCGACCGAATCGTCGTTGGGGTCGTCCTCCACCTTGGTCACCACCGCCAGCACCGCGTCCAGCGTGTCGCCGCCCGATTTGAGCACCGCCATTCCGTCATCAAGATGGTGAAAGCCGTTCGCCGCCGAAACAATCAGCGGGCGCGTGCCCGCCGGCGCGGCCACACCAGCCGATGCACCGCTCGGCGCTCCATTCGTTCTTGCGAACTCACGACTGCCAGCCCCAAAAAGTCGCTGCGTGCTCGCGGCAATTCCCCCCGCAAGCGTCGAGAAGAAGAATTTCCTGCGCGTCCATTTATCCATTTCAAGGCCTCTCGCTGAGCGTCAATTCAGCTCCCTAAGAATGTTTGCGAACGGAGCATAGTTCCGCGCGCGCACCGCCACAAGCGAAGAATTACAAAAAGGGAAGACCGCTGGGGTGCGGCGTCAGCCATTCCACAGGCATCACAAAACGGCGGCAGCTTCACGCCTTTTAGGGGGTCGGAGCTTTAGCTCCGACATAAAGCCCGCCTCTTCAATGAGGGGCTTTAGCCCCTGAGGCACGATTTTGACTTTTTCCGTGAACTGTTTAGCCGCTGAAGTACCGAGCTCGGCGGAGCCACAGCACCTTCATTTACCGCTACGGCTTGAATCCCACGCTCTTCCATAGCTCCGCGCAGTTGTACATCACGCCACTCGTGATCACGAACTCCACTTTGCGAATATTGTGAATGTTCTCCAGCGGGTTGCCATCCACGATAATCACGTCCGCCCGCTTCCCCGCCTCCACCGTCCCCAACTCCGTGTCGAACCCCAGAACGCGCGCCGGCACAATCGTCGCCGCCTGAATCGCTTCCATCGGCGTGAACCCCGCCTGCACGTACAATTCCAGTTCGCGGTAAAGACTGTAGCCCGGAACCGTCTGGTCCGTGCCCGCCACGATCGGCACTCCCGCGCGATGCAAAGCTCCGATAATCTCAATGTACTTCTGCACGAGTTTTTCGTGCACCGCCGCGTTCGGCGAAGGCGGCCCCGTCTCCGCCAGTATCGCCTGTAGTTCGGGCGCCACCTTCGCGACTCCCGGCTCGATGCTTACCGGTGGCCTGGCGCTGCTGGCCGTGAAGAATTCGAATAGCGCCACCGTGTCATCAAGAACCGTCCCGTGCTGCACCAGAAACGCAATCGCCTTGTTCGCTTCGGGCGAATTCAAATCAATGTTGGCTTCCGCATTCAGGCGATCCGTTCGAGTAGCATTTTCCGGCAGCGGCGGAATCATGATGTCCGCAATGTATGGGACGTGATTGATCTGATCCTGCCCGGCTTCAATCACCTGGTAGGCGTTAAGACCCTCCGGTACGTGCCCCGTCACGCTCATCCCCAGGCGATGCGCTTCTTCCGCCACGTCCTTCACTTCCTCCAGCTTCACCGAGCTGTAGATTTTCATCTGCTGGAAGCCGGCAGCGTGGTATTTGTCCACCCACATCTTGGCTTCTTCCGGCGTATCCACGCGCGCCACTCCAATCGCCAGCGGCCCGCTGCCATCCACAATCCCCGCCGCGAGTATTCGCGGACCGAGCCCGCGTCCACCGGCGATCGCGTCGCGCACCGCGGTGATGAATTCGAATTCATTTCCGCAATCCCGCACCGTCGTTGCGCCCGTCGCCAGATAAATCGGACCCCACTCCACCTGCTCGAAATGCGCGTGCATGTCCCACAAGCCGGGCAGTATGAATTTTCCGCGCGCGTCGATTTTTTGCGTGCCGCCGGGAATTTTCACGCGCGATTTCGGCCCCGCCGCCACGATTCGGCCCTTCTCGACCAGCACCACGGAGTCGGGCACCGGCGCGGCGCCCGTCCCATCAATCAAAGTGCCTCCCACCAGCGCAATTTTCTCCGCGCGGCTGCCCGATATGCCTTTGGATAGGTCCGCAAGCGCCGCCATCTCGTCCGCGCCCGCCCGCCCCACAAAAGTTCCCAGCCCGCTCTCGTATCCGTCGCGAATCGCCTCGAAATGGTCGAACTCCGCGTCCGTGCTCACCTCCGCCACCAGGTTGCGGTTCGTGTCGAACCACAATGTTTCCAAACCCCAGATCAATCCTTCCACCGTGAAGCGATCCAGATTCTGCTCTTTCCCGTCAATCTTGATGCTGTCCTGCCCGCGCGCCTCGATCTTCACCGTGCCGCTCGGCAAAGTCGCCAGTTGCGCGGGCGAGCCGTGCGCCGCCCAATAGCGCACCATCAGCATCTGCATCGTCGCCGGCGCGTAACCCGCAATCGTGAAAAATTGCGCCGGCCGCGCGCTCTCCGTCCATTTCTCGCGGTCGCGCACGCGCACTTTTTCCGCTTGTACCTCCACGGCGTCATCAATCGTCGTGCTGCGCGAATTGTTGCCCTTGATCTCGAATTCTTCGGGCGTCCAATCCGCCGCTCCGCGAAAGGAAGCCGTCAGCGGAACCGGCGAGCCGCGGTCCGTAAACTTGAAATCCATTTTCACCACCAGCGAGTCGCCGTCCTTGCTGACCTCGTAGGTCTCCTGTCCGATGGGCTGCTCGAATTTGTGCAGGATGAATTTTCCCTGCTCCACCGGCGCCGCGGCGGCCTGCGCCCCGCCGGCCTGCGCGCCATTCGTCTGCGCCAAAATCGACTCGGGCAGCGCCATCGCCACAGCCACAGCAATCAGCGCCAACCAAACGCCGCGGCCCGTATGCTTCACATCAAGTGATTTCATTTGACTCCCCAAAAACACGCCCGAGAATAGCTGCCAGGAGGACGCGTCGCAAGCCAAGATTCCAGCACGTCCGCGCCCGCGCCGCCGGCAAAACTCCGCGGCCCGCCGCATCCGCCTTCAATCTTTTTCACCATCCTTGATTTTCTCAACTCACAGCGTCAACATCGATGCGCCTCGTTATGACGACTCGCTGGCGACCAAGCTGCGCGCGCACCCTCGCGCGCCAATCAAACGCAAGCATCCGGGAGACGCGATGATTCGCAATTGCAAAGGTCCGGTTCTGGCCACCGTTTTGTTGCTCCTCGGCACGGCAGTCGCGGCGCAGCAAGCGCGCGAAGCAAAACGCCAGCCGGGACTCGAAGAAGCGATGCACGCGATGTTCGCCGTGCATTCCTTCCACCAGGCCGAAATCTCGCCGAATGGAAAAATGGTCGCCTGGGTGGAATCGCTAGCAGGCCCGGGCGGCGCTCCGTCCGCGAATTCCGCAATCTACGTCGCGAGCGCCGACGGCACCGGCGAGCCGCGCCGCATCACCGCCGGTGACGGCCAAGCCGCCCATCAGGAACACGACATCGCCTGGTCGCCCGACAGCACACACCTCGCCTTCCTCTCCGACGCCGCGCAACACTCCCAGCTTCAACTTTTCATCGCACCAGTCAGCGGCGCCACCCCCGCGAAAAAATTAACGAACTTCAAAGGTTTCGTCAGCGACCCCGGCTGGTCCCCCGACGGCCAGCAAATCGCCGTTCTCTACACTGAAAATGCGACGCGCGCAGCCGGTCCCCTGGTCGCCGAAACTCCCGACGAAGGCGTCGTCTCGGAAAGTTTCCTCGAGCAGCGGCTAACGCTGGTTGATCCGGCCACTGCACGCACGCGCCAGGTTTCGCCAAAAGACATGTACGTCTACGAATTCGATTGGGCGCCGAACAGCCAGCGCCTGGTAGTCACCGCCGCTCCCGGCAATGGCGACGACAACTGGTACATCGCGAATTTCTTCGCGCTCGACCCGTCGAGCAACACCATGACTCCGCTGCTGAAAAAGCCCGGCATGCAAATCGCCGTCCCGCGCTGGTCGCCCGACGGCAAAACCATCGCCTTCATCGGCGGCCTGATGAGCGATGAAGGCAGCGTCGGCGGCGACGTCTCTGCCATTCCTTCCGCCGGCGGCGACCCGCGCGACCTCACTCCGGGCATGAACGCCTCCGCCAGCCGCATCACCTGGTCTGCCGATTCCGCAAAAATTCTCTGCGCCGAAAATAAAGACGGCCTCGCGGCCCTCGGAGAAATTGACGCCAATGCCGGCGGCGAAAAAACCGTGCACACCTTCGCAGGCCACGTCTCCTCCGGCGGATACGGAATCGCCGTTTCCATCTCCGCTGACGGCCGCACCAGCGCCGCCGTCCAGCAATCCTTCGACGCTCCTCCCGAAGTCTGGGCCGGCAAACTAGGCGCCTGGAAGCAAATCACGCACAAAAATGCCAGCTTGCACCCCGCCTGGGGCAAATCCGTAAGCCTCCACTGGAAGACGGACATCGGCACCGTGCAGGGCTGGCTCACCTATCCCCGCGATTTCGATCCCGCGAAAAAATATCCGCTGGTCGTCTGCGTCCATGGCGGCCCCAGCGCTGCCGTCACCCCGGCGTGGCCGAGCCGCTGGGCCTACTACAAAGCGCTGCCCTCGCAAGGATATTTTTTGCTGCAACCGAATCCCCGCGGCAGCTACGGCCAGGGCGAAGCCTTCACGCGCGCCAACGTAAAAGATTTCGGCGGCGGCGACTTCCGCGACATCATGGCCGGCGTGGACGAAGCCATTCACTCCGCGCCCATCGATCCCAATCGCCTGGGAATTACCGGCTGGAGCTACGGCGGCTACATGACTATGTGGGCCGTCACGCAAACCAATCGCTTCGCCGCCGCTGTTTCCGGCGCGGGCCTCTCCGACTGGCTCAGCTACTACGGCGAAAATAAAATTGACCAGTGGATGCTTCCGTTTTTCGGCGCCACCGTCTACGACGACCCCGCGATCTACGCCAAAAGCGCCCCGATCACATTCATAAAAAATGTAAAAACTCCCACTCTGATGGTCGTGGGCGATCGCGACGGCGAATGTCCCCCGCCGCAGTCCTACGAATTCTGGCACGCCCTGAAAACGCTCGGCGTTCCCACCGAATTGGTCATTTATCCGAACGAAGGCCACGCCTTCGCGAATCCCGCGCACAGCCGCGACGTCATCGAGCGCGCCGTCGCCTGGTTCAACCGCTACTTGCAGAAAACCCAATAAAACAAGGGCTTTGGGGGCGCCTTCGTCCGCAGCCCCGCGCCCGCGCCAGGCCGAGCCAACTTGCCAATTCCTTTGCCTGTCACTCCGTACAGGAAAAGGGAGTAGCCCAAAAGCTGTACGCACGCTCTATTTTCAATGAATTCCCCGCACGGTAGGATTTCTTTAGTTGCTTCGCACGTGTCCGCGACGCAAGCAAGGAGCCTTAGCCTATGTCCCACTGGATCGGAACCACCTCGCCCTCGGATGCCGGAATGAACGATTTCAAGGAATGCCTGAAGAATCTCCGCGACGGACAATCGGAAGAAGCCCTCCAACACGCCCGGCGCGCCCTGGGCATCGCACCCAAGAATCCATTTTATCTTTCTTACACCGGGCTGCTCGCGGCGCTCGCCGAAAAAAGATTTGGCGATGCCGAATCGCTCTGCCGCGAAGCGCTGGGCATGAAACACAATCACGCGCAGCTCTATTTGAATTTGGCGGAAGTGTATTACCAGGCTGGACGCACCTCGGAAGCCATCACCACCCTCGAACGAGGGCTGGTCTCCGCCGGACGCGATTTCCGCATCCGTCGCGCCCTCGAAAAAATCGGCGTGCGCCGTTCTCCGGTCCTCACCTTCTTGCACCGCAGCCATCCGGTGAATCGCACCCTCGGCAGATTGCGTCACCGCCTCACCGGACCGGATAAGGCAGCCTAAACGAAATCCTCCCGTGCGCAGTGCGGGACGGGCAGCCTGGCGGGGTTGCCCGTCCCGTCCCCCTTCCTTCAACTTTCTCTCGTGTAATTTTACAAATGAAGGATGCTTCCTGGCCGTTAGAATCCGTGTCCCATCCAGCGATTCTTTGTAGGCCGTCGCTACAGCCACGACATAAATTCCGCAAAATCAGAGCGGCTTTACAGTTTGCGGAAAAAGTCGTCTTTTTAGGGGGTCGGAGCTTTAGCTCCGACATAAAACTCAGCCCATCGTCAGGGGCTTTAGCCCCTGAGGCGCGCTTCTGACTTTTGCCGCAAACTGTTTAGCCGCTCAAGTACAGGCCGTGCACTTCTCCGTCGCACTCTTCAGCCGGCAAAGCGCCTTGCGATCGCCACGCGGTCTGGCTAGCCTTGCCCCAGCGGCAAAAAGTATTGCGTGCCCTTCACCGGCTGGCGCAGGCGGCGCAGCAGTTCTTGCAGATCCTGATTCCTTTCCACGAAATCAATCTCCGAAGTATCCACCACCAGCAAGTTCGAGCCGGAATAGCGAAAGAAAAAATGCTCGTACGCGTTCGCCACCGCCTCCACGTACTCCGGCGAAATCTGCGTTTCCGCCGGATCGCCTTTTTTCGAAACTCGTTTGCGCAGCACCTCCGGCTTGGCCTGCAGATAGATCACCAGGTCCGGCGCGGGCACCGCGGGCGCCAGCATTTCGAAATACCGCTCGTAGAGTTTCAGCTCTTCGTTATCCAGATTCAGGTACGCGAAAATCTTGTCCTTCTCGAATAGAAAATCGCTCACGATCGGCGCGGGATTATCTTCCGGGCGCGTCTCCAGCAGCCGCCGGTGCCGCTCGTAGAGAAAATACATTTGCGCGCGAAACGCCGACCCGGGCTTCTCGTCGTAAAAATCCATGAGAAAGGGATTGTCGGCGGCGTCGAAAATCCGCCGCGCGTGCAGCTGCTCGGCCAGCACCTTCGCCAGCGTGGACTTCCCCACGCGGATCGGTCCTTCGATCACGATGTGGCGAGGCGCTTTGAATGCGGGATCACTCACGGCGCGCGATTATAGCAAAGTGCGGGCCAAGTCCATGCCCTGTGCCGCCCCGTTAGAGTCCGTTGCGTAATCCGGGAATCTTTGCAGGCCGTCGCACGAGCGGCGACGTAAATCTCGCACCATAAGTGCGGCTTTACAGCTCGCGAGAAGCCAGGAAGGGCGGGGCTTCAGAGTCTGTGTGAGAACGCGAAAATCTTTGTAAGCCGTAGCTTTAGCTACGGCATAAATGCAGCAAAATCAGAGCGGCTTTAGCCGCTGAAGTACAGTTTTGCGGTTCCCTCTAAGCCGCCGCGCTCGCCGGCTGCGCTCTATTCCTGAAGATCACCGCGCCCAATATCCCAGCCGCGGCCGCGACCACCAGCACGATTAACGAATTCACCGTGTCCGGTTTAGTGGCCATCAGAAACACCGCGCCGATGGCCAGCGCTCCGCGCAGATGAAACGAAAGCACCAGCGCGAAATCCCGCGTGCGATTCAGCAGCTCTGCCGGAGCGCCTCCCGAGCCGGATGCCGCCTCGCGCCGCACCGGGCGCATGCGCCGCCCGCTGATCGCACCGCCCAGCGCGCCGATTAGCACCAGGTCGCCAAGCGCCACTCCCGTCCAGCCCTGGTTCCATGCGTGCATCTGTCCCGCAAGATACCCGCCGGCCAAAAGAATCGCGAGCATGCCGAACGTCCCCAGCGGCATTGCCGCGCGCGAAGCGTCCAGCCACAACCGGATATCCTCGAATGTCGTGGCCCGCCGCAGCCGGCGCAGGGTTACTCCCTCCAGCGCGAAGGCCATAAAGAGCGCCAGCGCGCCCAGAACGTGCAAGAACAGCACCACGGTATAAACGCTCATCGCATTCTCCTTCGCAAATTCAATAGAGTGTACTCTATCCAATTGCGGGCTACTTCCCTCGAGCGTCAGCGCGAGATGGATCGCTTCAACAATCAAATTTCAGTGGTGCGGGTGATGGTCGCAAGCGGGCGCTTGCGCAAAGAACTGACTCGCGCATCCGCGCAAGAGGTCTTGTGGGCGCTCACGGGACGCGATCTGTACCGCATGCTGGTGATTCAGCGCGGTTGGAGCCCCGCGCGTTATCAAAAGTGGCTGGCGCAAACGTTAATCGGTGCGCTGCTCGTTCTGCCGAAAGCCCGCGCGCGGCGCCGCAAAGCAAAACCTACCAGGACTTCGCGATAACCGTAATGATCCGGCCCAGCGATTCCACGTCGCGCGTATCCACCACTTCCGCCGGCGAATGGGAATAGCGCAGCGCCCAACCCAGCGCCACGTCCACCGAACCATAACGCACGAACGCCGAACCGTCGTTACCGCCGCCGGTGACGCCGTATTGCACCGCGATCTGGTTCGCGCGCGCCAGTTTGATCACCTTTTCCACCAGGTCGGGCCGCACGATATTCGAATTATCCACCGCGCGAATCACGAATCCCTTGCCGACTTCCCCATCGGCGAAGCGTTTCGATTCTATCGGCGAATCTGAACTTACAAATGTATCCACGGCAAACACGTAATCCGGCTCGTGGCCCTCGGCAAAAAGCCTCTTGGCCAGCTTCGCCGCGCCCACCAGTCCCAATTCTTCGCCTGTGGACCACACGAACGTCACGTCGCGATCCTTCAGCGGACCGCCCAGCGCCCACACCGCCGAAATCAGCGCGGTATCCCCTACGCGGTCGTCGAAGGCGCGCCCGTTTGCCCGCGTCCCGATCAGCGGCCGGTACTCTTTCGGAATCGTGATCGTGTCGCCGATCTTGATTCCCAGCTTCGCCACTTCTTCCGGCGTGCGCGCGCCCACGTCCACCCGAATCGCCGTATCCGAACTTTCCGCCGGCCACTTGAAAGCCGGCGTGTCCCACCCGTTCGGCAACTCCATGACCGCATCGCGCTCTCCGCCCTCCTCCAGATGCACCAGCGCCGGATGTCCCGCGAAAAAGCTCAGTTCCCCGCCGCCGCGCCATTCCACTTCCAGCCGCCCGTCCTTCGAGATCGCTTTCACCGCGAAACCGATTTCATCCATGTGCGCCACCACCAGAATGCGCGGCTCTTTGCTCCCTTCCAGCGCCGTCCCCAGATGCAAAATCAAATTCCCCGCATCATCCGTTTCAGGTTTTGCCCATTTCGGCAGCAGGGTCTTCACCAAATCGCGCACCGGGCCCTCATGATTGCTCACGCCATAAACCTCGACGAGCGGCGCCAGAATCGCAAGCGTACTGGGCGGCTTCCCCGGCGTGCCTCTTGCTCCGGACTCATCCCCGCTGCCCACGCCGCCTCCCGAGCCGCTCGTTCGCGCGGCCCCCACATACGCGTTCAGCAATTGCTTCAGCGCGTCAAGATCGTGCGTATCAATCAGCTCGGCTGGAGTATCTGTCCACGCTGTAGCAATTCCAAGGTGCGCCCATTTGGCCGGCAGTTCCGGCGATGGCAAATAACTGCGCGGAAAAAGTCCCGCGGAATAATCAGAGCCAAACTGTATCTTGTTCGTATCTGCCAGCTGTTTCAGCTCCGCCTCAAATCCCGTCAGCTCCCCATCCGTCTTTTCCACGCCCACCAGTACGCCGTTGCCAGGCTCCCGCCGCGGCGCGCGATGCAGGCTTTCCATCTGCGGGATCGGCCCGCCGGGAAGCAATCTTCCGACGTAAATCATCTCGTCGGCCTGCGTTTCGGTCAGAATCCGCTGCAAGCCGCGGGCCCCGGTGCGCTGCTGCACCCCATGTCCCGTTTCGCCTGCGTACCTGGAGGCGACCGTGACTATGGCGGCGGTCGCCCGGGAAGTCGGGGTGACCGCCGTGGTCAACATGTCCCAGATGACCGTTTCCCAGATGAGCATCCAGAACACCACCCCGAGCCGTCAGCAGCGGCAGCACTGGCTCAGCGAGCAGGCACTCGCTTGGTCCGATGTGCCGGTGGTCACCATCCGGCCGACGGTCTTCCTGGAGGGCTTTCTTCCTCCCCTCACCGCTCCGGCCATCCGCGATGAGGCCGCATAGAGCTGCCGTTCGGGCGGGGCAAGACCAATCCGGTTGCCGCGGCTGACGTCGCTCGCGTAGTCGCAGCCGTCCTCGCCGACCCCGGGCCGCACCTCGGCCGGATATATGAACTCACCGGTTCGCGGTCGCAGGACATGGACGGAGTCGCGCGGGATGCTCGGACCGCTGAACCGTGAGGTCACGTACTCTGACATCCCCCCCGAGGATTGGGAACAGGAGCTAAAAAAGGTGGGGTTGCGGAGCACTTGACCCGGCATCTCTTGACCATGGCCGAGTTGAACCGGGCGGGTCGGTACGACCGGACGGCAGACGGCGTGGAGCGGGTGACTGGCCGGCCGGCGATGAGCGTCCGGGAATTTGTGTCACTTCACGCGGATGAGTTTGGCGGTTGTCGATCTTAAGTCTCAAGGTCGGCCAAGCCAAACAACACGCGTCGGTCGAAAGTTCCGTGAGTACGATGCCTCTGCCTCCAAGTTCACCGTGCTCGCACTCGGTGCCCTGAAAGGCTGGAACAAATGACCGGACGCTGGGCGGACTGCGACGGAGGATGATCGACGACATGACAGAACTCGATGAATGGGGGCATTTCTACGCAATCGTCGGCTCGTCAGCCGGCGCACTAATTGGACTGCAGTTTGTAGTGATGACCCTCATCGCCAACATGCGGTCACCGAGAACGCTCAAGCCGGAGTTGCCTATACCACGCCGACTGTCGTTCATTTTGGAGCCGTGCTGTTGCTGTCAGCGGTTGTGAGCATCCCTGGCACGAGATCACCACGGCCTCTGTACTTTGGGGCTTGGTGGGATTTTGGGGTCGTTTACGTCGTCAAGGACTTGAATATGAAGAAAGTGATCAGCGTTCAGCATGCGGGCCGCGGCCACTGGGTCGGCGATGGCTTTCCCGTGCGGACCATGTTTTCGCACCAGACTCACGGTTCAAAGATCAGCCCGTTTTTGTTGCTGGACTGTGCGGGTCCCGCGGATTTCCCGCCGGCCGACAAACCGCGTGGCGTCGAAGGGACATCCGCACAAGGGCTTCGAGACGGTGACGATCGTCTACTCGGGCGAAGTGGAACACCGTGACTCGACCGGCGGCGGCGGTTTGATCGGCCAAGGCGACGTGCAATGGATGACAGCGGCGTCGGGACTCGTTCATGAAGAAATGCATGGGCGAGATTTTATGAAAAGGGGCGGAACGCTTCAGATGATCCAGCTCTGGGTGAACCTTCCTGCCAAGGATAAAAAAGGACCGCCGCACTACCGAGCATCACCGCGCGCAGATCCCGGACGTGCCATTGCCGGACAATGCGGGCCTCGTGCACATCATCGCCGGTCGGTTCAACGGTGCGGCGGGCCCGGCCCACACATTCACGCCGATCAACCTTTGGGATGTCCGGCTAAATTCCGGCCATGCGGCGGAGCTGGCCGTGCCAGCAGGACACGATACTTCGTGTTTGTGCTGAGCGGTCAAATCGAACTGGCCAGTGGTGAAACAGTGAACGAAGCCGGCCTTGCCATCCTCGACCCGCAGGCGACTCGATTGCCATGAAGGCGATCGAGAATGCCAAATTGCTCGTCATGGCTGGTGAACCTATCAATGAACCGGTCGTCGCCTACGGACCGTTCGTCATGAACAGCCAGGCCGAGATTCAGCAA
>CAWAAG010000003.1:0-34566 GCA_963780035.1 uncultured Acidobacteriota bacterium
CGCCTCGTAACCCGCGCGGCACGCGTAGGGGCACGGCATGCCGTGCCCGCGTCTCCGCAAACGCAAGAAAGTTGCCCGCCGCAACGCTTCGTCACCTGTCGCAAGGGTCCGTAGGGTCGCAGCTCGTGAATCGCGCTACAGCGCGATTCATCTCGAGATTCCGCACTGCCGCTAGGCAGGGCCGCGCCCCGCGATGGGCTTCTTGATTTGGGTTCGTAGGGGCGCTGCTTGTGAATCGCACGACGGTGCGATTCATCCTGAGATTCGGCAGTACCGAATCGAAGGGCTGCGCCCCAGCTTGCCACGATGCCAAACTACGCCGGCTGCTTGGGCACGTATCGCCAAGCCGCAACAAGCACAGCTCTCCCTCACGCAATCTCACCCGGAATTTCTCTGTGTCTCGGTGCCTCTGTGGCAGAAGTGACGCCTCGATGCAAGGGGACGGTCGCAGCGGACAACGATAAGCGCTCACGTATACGACCACAGTTCTTAGCCCAGAATTTCTCTGTGTCTCGGTGCCTCTGTGGCAGAAGTGAAGTGAACTTAGTGCGCGGCAGGCTCCGCAGCAGGATGCATCCCATGCTGCGGTACTTCGTGGACTCCTCGTAGCGGTTGTTCCTGATGAAATCTGAAAAGTTGGTTCAGCGGCCCGGCGCCCTTGCCGATCGCGTAGGATTTTTCGATGGCCTTCGTCACATAAGCCTTCGCCAGAATCACGGCCTCGCGCAGTTGCTGGCCAATCGCCAGTTGCGCCACGATCGCCGACGAAAATGTGCAGCCCGACCCATGCGTGTTCGGGCTTTTCACGTGGTCGCCGCCGAATGTTTCCACTTCCGTCCCGATGCACAGCACGTCCGTCGGCTTTTCCAGGTGCCCGCCCGTAACCACCACGGCCCGCGCGCCCATTTCCACCAGCTTCAGCCCGGCGGCCTTCATCCCCGCCAGATCCTTCACTTCCATGCCGGTCAGAAATTCCGCCTCCGGCACATTCGGCGTGATCACGCTCACGCGCTTCAGCAATTCATCGCGCACGAATTTCAATCCGGAAGTATCCAGCAATTCCGCATTTCCCGCCGTGGGACGAAACACCGGATCCAGCACCACGTGCGCGAATTTATGCTTATCCAGAAATTCCGTAACCGCGGAAGCATTCGCGCGATTCGCCAGCATCCCGATTTTCACGCCGGCCAACTGCACATCTTCCGCCAGCGTATCCAGTTGCGCGCGCAAAGTCGCCGAAGGCGTGGCATGCACCGAAACCACTCCCATCGTCGATTGCACGGTGAGCGCCGTCACTGCCGCCACCCCATAGCAATTGTGCGCCGCAAAAGTTTTCAAATCGGCCGCCACACCCGCGCCGCACGAAGGATCGAATCCCGCAATCGTGAGCAGAATTGGTGGAGCATGCCCTGAGTTATTCGTGTGATTACTCAAGTCGAAGCAGCCTCCGCGCAAGGCGTGTGCAGACAACTATGCCGGCGCTGCCATTTTCCGCGTTGGCGCACCGGCTAAACAAAATGTACGCGCGTTCTCACGCGATGCGCAAGAAAAATATTCGCGTTCGGCTCTAGCACTTCGCGGGAAGCTCGGCTTTTAGTGGGTCGGAGCTTTAGCTCCGACATAAGGCTTGTAACATCATCAGGGGTTTTAACCCCTGAGGCACGATTTTGCTTTTGTCTGTAGATCGCGCGAAATTATGAGAGAAAGCTAATTGCGAGGATTCATCACGGGAAAAGGCCGCGCACCAGCGTCGCATCCGCCACGCGTCCCACCGCCAGCACGTACGCTCCGGTGCGCAGATGCGTGCGATGCTTTCGCGCCGTCTCATGCACTTCGTGAAACGCCCGGCGCATCACCAAATCCAGCTTGGCGTTCACTTCCGCTTCCGTCCAGAAGAAGCTCTGCAGATCCTGCACCCACTCGAAGTAGCTGACCGTCACTCCGCCCGCATTCGCCAACACGTCCGGCACCACCATCACTCCTTTGCGCGCCAGCACTTCATCCGCATGAGGAGTCGTCGGCCCATTCGCGGCTTCCGCAATGATTTTCGCCTTGATCTGGTCCGCATTGTTCAAAGTGATCGCGTTTTCCAGCCCCGCCGGCACCAAAATGTCGCACTTCATCGTCAGCAAATCGTCGTTCGAAATCCGCGAAGTTCCCGGCATCCCCACCACGGTCCCTGAACGCTCCTTGTAACGCATCGCCTTCAGCGGATCGATCCCGCGCGAATTAAAAACCCCGCCGCGCGAATCGCTAATGGCCACCACCCGCGCTTTTTTCTCCGCAAATAATTTCGCCGCAATCGAACCCGCGTTACCGAATCCCTGAATCGCGACGCTCGCGCCCCGCACCGACATTTTCTTTACCTTGCAAGCTTCTTCCACCGCAATCACGCACCCGCGCGCGGTCGCTTCATTCCGTCCTTCCGACCCGCCGATGGATATCGGCTTGCCCGTCACCACTCCCAGCGACGAATGTCCCTTGGTCATCGAATACGTATCCATGATCCAGGCCATCGTCTGCGCATCCGTGTAAACGTCCGGCGCCGGAATGTCCTGCTCGGGCCCGATGATCGGCAAAATTTCCGCCGCGAACCGCCGCGTCATGCGCTCCAACTCCGGCTTGCTCATGCGCTTCGGATCGCAAATCACGCCGCCCTTCGCCCCGCCGTACGGAATGTTCACCGTCGCGGTTTTCCAGGTCATCCACATCGCCAGCGCCTTCACCTCATCCAGCGTCACCGCCGGGTGATAGCGAATCCCGCCCTTGGCCGGCCCGCGCGCCACGTTGTGCTGCACGCGGAATCCCGTGAACACCTTGATCTGCCCGTTATCCATCTTCGTCGGGATGGAAACTTCCAGCACCCGCTTGGGCGTGCGCAAAATCTGCCGCAACCCCTGATCCAGCTTCAAATATTCCGCTGCGATATCAAACTGGATCTGCGAGATGCGGTAAGGATTCAAATCCTCGCGCGGCGCGATCCGCGGAATCGGCTGCATGTTCGCCGATTTGACGACGGTAGCCATCAAGTCTTCCTTCCTCACGTGCCTGACGTTGGTAGCTGATTCCTGCAGGGCCTGTAAGTCGTACGCGAATCGAAGTTTATTCGAGCCGTGCTGGATGTCAATGGAAACCACCGTTAATTCATGAAATGTTCGTGTCCCACTACACCCGATATATGTCCCAGGGTCATCCCGTGGAACACGTTAAGTCCTTATGAAAGAATCACTTGCCGCCACCCCCAAATCATTGTCCACCCGCTCCACCCCGCCTCCCCTCGTCCCGCCAAAATCCGCATTGACCGCGCCCTCCCGCGCACGCTACGCTCGCACTCTCGTTTCCGCACCTCGCAGCCAACGCCGCGCGCCGCGCCGCAATCTGGAATCCTCCCGCGCGCGTACTGATAGGAGACGCAATCACTCAGACTGGGGAGCAGCGAGCGCAGTTGAAGGCCTCGGACGCGATGCTCGTCGCCAGAATCGTCGCGCGTGACGAGTCAGCGCTAGCCGCGCTGTACGACCGTTACGCCGGCATGCTCTCGTCCGTCTTGAACCGCATTTTGCGCGACACCCAGGCAGCCGAAGAGATTCTGCAGGACATCTTCTTCCAGTTGTGGCGCACCGCGCCGCAGTTTGACCCCGCGCGCGGCTCGCTGCCGGGATGGTTGCTAGTGATCGCGCGTAATCGTGCCATCTCCCGTTTGCGGCGCCACAATCCGGCGTCCGGCGAAGAATTGCTGGAAAACACCGTCATCATTCCGGCCAATCTGGAAAGCGCCGTCGCCCAGCAGCAATTGCTCGGCAAAGTGAAAAGCGCCATGGAAAACTTGCCCGCGGAGCAGCGCGCCACGCTCGAACTCGCCTACTACGAAGGCCTGACGCACAGCGAAATCGCCCAGCGCACCGGCGACCCGCTCGGCACCGTCAAGACGCGCCTGCGCACCGCGGTCGAGACCCTGAAACGGAATTTGCAAATATGAGCGGCACACATCCAACTCGGCCGGAAGATTTCGATCTCTACGCGCTCGGCGCCCTCGACGCCGACGAAAAGCGGGAATTCGAAGCGCATCTGGCTTCTTGCGCCGACTGCGCCCTAAAAGTCGCCGCCGCGCAAGGTCGCATCGCCCTGCTCGCACTCGCCGCGCCGCGCCTCGAACCGTCACCGGGCGTCAAAGAAGTCCTGATGCGCCGCCTGCATTCCACCGCCGAAGGCCCCGGCGGCAGCGCCCCTGCATCCGCGCAATCGCCGCAACCCGTCGGCGGAATCTTCGCGCGTTGGTGGGCCGTCCTTCTCCCTCTCTCCGGAGCACTCGCGCTCGCCACCATCCTGCTCTGGCTGCACAACGCGCAACTCGATCGCCAGCTCGCCGCCCTGCACGCCACCATCGCGGCGCAGCAAAAACAACTCGACGACTCGCACCACCTCGCCGACCTGCTCGCCGCCCGCGATACCATCGTCGTTCCCCTCGCCGCGCAAAAAGGCGAGCCGCAAGGCAGCGCTCGCGTCATCTACAACGCCCGCGAAGGCATGATGATGTACGACGGCACGCTCCCGCCCGCTCCCGCCGACAAGGTTTACCAGATCTGGCTCGTGCCCATGAAAGGCGCCCCCATCAGCGCCGGATGGTTCACCGGCTGGCCAGACAAGCCCGGCCGCATGATGATGAAGCTCCCCGCCGGCGTAGCCGCCAAGGAATTCGCCGTCTCCCTGGAACCAGCCGGCGGCATGCCCCAACCCACAGGCCCCATGGTCCTGATCGGCCCAGTAACCTAGCCGCCCGCAAGCGAAAAAACGCCACAGAGGCGCAGAGCCACAGAGAAAAATAGAAATAGTATGGAAGTCTAGCCGCGCCGTTTTGCCGTTGCAGTCCTAAATGTTTTCTCTGTGTCTCTGTGCCTCAGTGGCAGAAGTTCACGGTCGCAGAGCCACAGAGAAAATTAGAAATAGTAAGAAAGTCTAGCCGTGCGGTTTTGCCGTTGCAGTCCTAAATGTTTTCTCCGTGTCTCTGTGCCTCGGTGGCAGAATTTTACGGTCGCAGAGCCACAGAGAAAAATAGAAATAATATGCAAGTCTAGCCGTGCGGTTTTGCCGTTGCAGTCCTAAATGTTTTCTCTGTGTCTCTGTGCCTCGGTGGCAGAATTTTACGGTCGCAGAGCCACAGAGAAAAATAGAAATAATATGCAAGTCTAGCCGTGCGGTTTTGCCGTTGCAGTCCTAAATGTTTTCTCTGTGTCTCTGTGCCTCAGTGGCAGAATTTTACGGTCGCTCCCCGCCACGAATCCTCTCCACGCCCATATACGCCCGCAGCGCCTCAGGAATCACCACCGACCCATCCGCCATCTGATAATTCTCCACAATCGCGATCCAGGTCCTACCCACCGCCAAGCCCGACCCATTCAAAGTATGCACAAACTCCGACTTCTTCGCCCCCGCCGCCTTAAACCGTATCCCCGACCGCCGCGCCTGGAACGCCTCCGTATTCGAACAAGAAGAAATCTCCATGAACTCCCCCGCCGAAGGCAGCCACACCTCGATGTCATAAGTCTTCGCCGAAGCAAACCCCATGTCCGCCGTACAAAGCTGCATCACCCGGTAATGCAACCCCAGCCGCTGCAAAACCGCCTCCGCGTTCCCCACCAAACTTTCCAACTCCTCGTAACTCTCCTCCGGCCGCGTGAACTTGAACATCTCCACTTTCTGAAATTGGTGCTGCCGCTTCAAACCGCGCGTGTCGCGCCCCGCCGCCCCCGCTTCCGACCGGAAACACGCCGTCCACGCGCAAACTTTCAAGGGCAAATCCTCGCCATTCAAAGTTTCGTCGCGATGCAGGCTGGTCAATTCCACTTCCGAAGTCGGCGTCAGCCACAAATCCGTGCCTTCCAGATGAAACATGTCCGCCGCAAATTTCGGCAACTGCCCCACGCCAGTCAAAGAAGCCGTATTCACCAGAAACGGCGGCAAAATTTCCGTGTAGCCGTGCTCGCCCGTGTGCATGTCCAGAAAGAAATTCACCAAAGCCCGTTCCAGCCGCGCGCCGAGACCTTTATATACCGCGAACCGCGCCCCCGCGATTTTCACCGCCGCGTCAAAATCCAGAATCCCAGCCCCCTCCCCAATCTCCCAGTGCGCCCGCGCCTTGAAATCAAACACCGGCGGCGCACCCCACCGCCGCACTTCCACATTGTCCGCCGCCGACTTGCCCACCGGCACGCTAGCATGTGGAATATTCGGAATCGTAAGCAGAAAATTCTTC
The DNA here is from genome assembly GCA_963780035.1 of uncultured Acidobacteriota bacterium. Classification (GTDB taxonomy): domain Bacteria; phylum Acidobacteriota; class Terriglobia; order Acidiferrales; family UBA7541; genus Palsa-295. The sequence continues at coordinate 6,254 of CAWAAG010000003.1, forward strand.
AGCTGCTCGTCCAGCTCGCCGATGCGCTGGTCATCCTGCTTGATCTTGTCCGATACTTCCTTCATCAAAGCCAAAATCGCCGACGCATCTTCGCCGGCCTTCTTCATCCGCGCGATCCCCTCGCTAGCCTTATTCCGCTCAGCCTTCAACCGCTCAGCAGAAGTAATAAGCGCCCGCCGCTCCAAATCCAAAGCCCGAAACGGCCCCAGATCGAGCGTAATCCCACGCGCCAGCCCCATCGCCTCGATCAAATCCAAATGTTCCCGCACATAATTTAAATCCAGCATAGGCAAAGCAGAATACATGAAACCAGCAAGCCGTGAAAAGCGACGAGTGGGAAGAAAGCGTGATTCGTAATCCGCGAATCGTGACGCGCGGTCCCAGGACCGTAGGGGCACGGCATGCCGTGCCCGCGATTGTAACGACGGCTCGTCGCAGCCGCCTTCGCATTGGTAGGGGCCGGTCTCAGACCGGCCCCCGCGCGTAGAGCCCGCTTGCCCGCCGCTAGGCCGGCGTCTCGCCGGCTCCGTCGCCGTTGTTTCTGAATTCGTAACCGCCGGTTCGCCATCGTCGAACCACGCAGTCAACCCCCAAAGTTAACCGCGCCGTGTCCGCACAAACCAGCGCCGGCTTGTCCTGAGAGCCTCCCTGTGGCGGGCTCGAAGGAAGGCGCGGCACAAGTTAGCCCGGCGCGGAAGCGCCGGGACCCCCGCACGCAAAAATCCGAGCGCCGTAGGCGCGACACAAGCCTCAAGCCTAAGCGCGATAACCATGCAGATACGTATTTAACAGTTTACTGGTCGGCTGCATAAAGTATGGTATCCTCCCTCGCCTGAATTTCCGGCCACCTGGCATTGGTAATTCTGCAATCGGGAGCGCTCCCGCAATGCTGCCTCGCAAAGCCATATCGCTTTTATCAACCGCCGCGCTCCTCTGCATCCTCCTCACCAACTGCGGCGGTTCCAGCTCCCCCAAAGTCACCACCATCACGATAGCCACCACGCAATTATCCATCTCGGTCAATGGCAACTTGCAATTCACCGCCACCGCGAACGACCCAAGCTCCAACGTCAGCACCAATGTCGTCTTCACTTGGTCCAGCAGCGCCCCAAACATCGCGAGCATCAGTTCTCCGGGCGGCCTCGCCCTCGGCCTTCTCCCCGGCACCACGCAAATCACCGCCGCCGCTAACGGCGTCACCAGCGCCCCGATAACTCTCACCGTAACTCCCGGCTTCCTCCCCACAGGCAGCATGAACGCCGCGCGCTCGGATGCCACCGCAACCCTGCTCAACAACGGCATGGTGCTGATCGCCGGAGGCATCGCATCCGGAACTTACTTATCCGACGCTGAACTCTACAACCCTGCCACCGGCACGTTTACTGCCACGGGTAGCCTGAACACTGCGCGCGAGCTCCACTCCGCCACGCTCCTGAATGACGGCACAGTTCTGATTGCCGTTGGCTACAACTCGAATGGTTTCCTCACCAGCGCCGAAATTTACAATCCGACGACCGGCACTTTCTCCGCCACCGGAAGCATGACGACAGCGCGCCTCCTTTTCGTCGCGAAGCTGCTGCAAAACGGGAAAGTATTAGTCGCTGGAGGCGCCGGCGCGACCGATCCCTTGCAGGCACTGGCCACTGCGGAGCTGTACGATCCGGTGACCGGAACGTTTTCGCCGACGGGCAGCCTCAATACCGCGCGCCGCCTCACCAGCGGCACGCTCCTCGATAACGGCATGGTCCTCGTCGTAGGTGGCGTCAATGGCAGCACCACACTATCGAGCGCCGAACTATACAATCCCGCCACCGGCTCGTTCGCCTTCACCGGCAGCCTCAATGTCGCCCGCCTCTATCAATCGGCGACGCTTCTAAACAACGGAATGGTGTTGATCGCGGGTGGTGAAGCGCCGAGCGGCTCGAGCTATGTACCGCTATCCAGCGCAGAGCTTTACGACCCGACCGCCGGGACATTTACTCTAACCGGAAGCTTGAACGCGGCTCGCACCGATCCCGTTGCCACGCTGCTGAATAACGGAACCGTGTTGATTACAGGCGGCGTCATTTTCAGCGGCACCAACGATGCAGCCTTATCCAGCGCCGAAATCTACGATCCCGTCGCCGGCACCTTCGCCACCACGGGTCCTCTGAACGCAGCGCGAGCGGATCAAACCGCCACGCTGCTGCCAAACGGCACAACACTAGTCGCAGGCGGCTTCAATACCAACGGCGCGCTAGCCACAGCCGAGCTCTACGAGCCCGCCTCGCTCACTCCCGCCGGACTAACCGCCATCACCGTCTCTCCCGCGCCGCCCACCACCCCCGCCACTCCCACAATTTCTCCCAACACCTACCAGCGCTTCATCGCCACCGGAAACTTCGCCGGAGGGACCCAGCAACTCCACGCCGTCAACTGGAGTTCTTCCGACCCCAACGCCGCGCAAATCAGCAACGACGCAACCAATCCCGGCGCAGCCGTAGCCGTGCCCGAAGCCATCGCGCCGCCCGTACCCGTCACGCCCATTAGCATCACCGCCACCGCCGGAGCCGTCAGCGGCACAACCGCGCTCAACGTGCGCACCACGGGATTCGCAAACACCGGCAGCATGAGCGTCGCCCGCAGCTTTTTTACCGCTACGGTCTTGAACAACGGCTTGGTGCTGATGGCGAATGGCAACGAGTCCGCGGGCACCTCTGTTCCGGCCGATTTGTACAATCCAGCCACCGGCGCATTCAGCGTAACCGGTAGTCCCCTGATTCCGACCTTCTCTCACACCGCAACGTTACTCCCGAATGGCATGGTTTTGATCGCAGGCGGATTGACCTTTGGCTCCGCCGTCTCGAGCGCCGAACTCTACAACCCCGCCACCGGCACGTTCACCGCCACCGGCAACATGATTACCGCGCGATACAACCACACCGCGACGTTGCTCGAAAACGGCATGGTCCTGATTGCGGGTGGTTTGGCGTCCGCAAGTTCGCAATTGTCCAGCGCGGAGCTTTACAACCCCGCGACAGCTGTGTTCACTTCCGCCGGCAGCCTCAATTTTGCGCGCGGTTCTCATACCGCAACGCGCCTCGACGACGGCACCGTCCTGATTGCGGGCGGGCAGGGCACCAACGGCGTACTCGTCGCAAGCGGAGAAATCTATAATCCGGCGAACGGATCGTTTGCGGTTACGGGCAGCCTAAATACTTTGCGCTCGTTCCATACAGCCTCCCTGCTGCCGAATGGAATGGTCCTGATTGCGGGAGGCGCCTCGGATTCCACTTTCGCTCTAAACAGCGCGGAATTGTATGACCCCGCCGCCGGAACCTTCACCGTCACCGGCAATCTGGTCACCGCGCGCTCCTTCCACACCGCCACTCTCCTCAATTCCGGATTGGTTTTGCTCGCCGGCGGTTCCGCGCCGCCCTCGGGCAACAGCACAGCCAGCGCGGAACTTTACAATCCCGCCACCGGCCCGTTCAGCGCTACCGCATCGCTGATCACCGCGCGCCAAAGCCAAGCCGCCGCGCTCATGCCCAACGGAACGGTCCTGATAGCAGGCGGCTCCGCCAGCATAATCCTATCCACCTCTGAACTCTATTAGCCCCACTCCGGATCGCCCCCGCCCCTTCGTGGGTGGCCCACCCCTCCGCTTCGGCGCGAATGCCGTTGAAATTCGGGGTGCCCCATCCTTCCCGCAGTTTGAGAAGGCTGTGAGATTTTGAATTCCTCTTCTCGATTCTTCCGATTTTACCCCTAGTAATCATAGGGTAAATGTGGTAACGTGAGTCGGGGTACTTTTCAGCCTCACTGAGGACGCGGCATGGAGACCGGGGCACCGCAAACGGGGGCACGGACGGCTGAGCGAGCCGGACGCTCGTACCGGTATGCTCTTGCCGCCGCCGCAAGATGCACCCGTCGCACCGAAACGCGTGCCCAGAACCATCACACCGCACGCATTTCTAATCGACAATCCCAGATATTAGAATTCGCTCTAACCACCACAAAACAAACAACCGCGCCCCATTCTAATCGACAATTTTTTCAAGTTGTGAGCGTCACGAATCGCGCCGTCCGCGTCGTCGGTCTCAGCAGTCCAACGAACTCCAGCGCAGGCCGACAACCAGCCTCAGCCACCCACAGCCAAATTTCTAATCGCAACAAGCCCGCATTCAAAAACGTCGCCAACTCCAAGAATCCAAACGAGAAAGCATTTTCTAATCGCAACACGAATCCGCTTTTCACCAATCTCCACTCACCGATCACCAATCACGCTTCTCCACTCACCAATCACGCCTTTCGCCCCAACTTCCACACAATCTGCCGCATGATCCCCGTCCACATATCCGCATCCCGCGACGGCAAATTCAACCGCCGCACCAACCGCCGCACTCTCTCCTCCGCATCCGCCACTTTGCGCAAATCCAAAAAACCGCTCGCGCTCAGCGCTTCGATCAGCACCACCGTAAATCGCTCCAGCTCTCCCGCCGTCGCCGGCTGCAGCTTCTCCGACGCTTTCGCGAATCGCCCGGCGAATTTAGGAGCAAATTCCGGGCCATTCTTCGGCGTAGTCTTCGCCCCGCGCACCAGTTCGTACAAACACACCGCCACAGCCTGCCCCAAATTCATCGAAACGTTCTGCGCCGAGGCAGGAACGTGCAGCAGCCACTGGCAATGGCTCAAATCTTCGTTGCTCAATCCAAATTTCTCGGAGCCGAAAAGCAGCGCCACGCGATTCGCCGCCACTTTCCCGCGCGCACTCTTCTTACGTCCTGCCTCGCGCCCGCTGCCCGCGCCGCGCGCCAGCATCTTGCGAATAATTTTCGCGCCATCCTCCAGCCGCCGCAGCGGATGCTGCAATTCGCGATGGCCCACGGCCGTGGTCCCCACGACCAGCCTGCAATCGGCCACCGCCTCCGCCACGCTCGCGAATTCCTCGGCCCTCGCCAGCACCGGCGCCGCCCCCACCGCCGACCGCGCCTCGCGATACGCCTTCTCGTACGGCGTCACCACGCGCAAATGCGCAAACCCAAAATTGCTCATAGCGCGCGCCGCCGCTCCAATATTCAAAGGATTGCGCGTCGAGACCAGCACCACGCGAAGATTGTCAACATCAGCACCAGCGCTCATGAGCGCCTATTCTACGGCACCGGCACCAAATATGAACGCGCCGCAAATTGCGCAAGCCGATCGCCAAGAAGCTTTTGTAGCGGCGCACTTCAGTGCGCCATCGGTGTCAGGGCAATATCACTATCGGTGCGAAAGCCACTTGAAAACGCACCCCAGCGCATGTCGCCGCCGAGAGTCAAATGACAACAGATTCCCGGTATTCGCCGAACGCGCGCCTCAATGCGTCGGAAATTTCGCCCACGGTGGCGAACGCCTCGACGGCGGAGAGAATCGCCGGCATCAGATTCTCGCTACTGTGCGCCCGGCGCTCGATTTCCGCCAGCGCGCCAGTCGCCCGTGCGGCGTCGCGCCGCGCGCGCAAAGCATGCAGCCGCGCCACCTGCGTCCGCTCGATCTCCGGATCAATGCGCAGCGTAGGAATGGTCCGCTCTTCCTCGGCCTGGAAGCGATTCACGCCGACGATTACCTGCTCCCCGGAATCAACAGCCTGCTGGTATTCATATGCCGACTTTTGGATTTCCCGCTGCACATATCCCGTCTCAACGGCGCGCAGCATCCCGCCCATCGCGTCAATCTTCGCAATATACTCGCGCGCCCCCGTTTCGATTTCGTCGGTCAATTTTTCGATCGCGTACGAGCCTGCCACCGGGTCAATCGTATTCACCACACCCGTTTCCTGCGCAATAATCTGCTGCGTGCGCAGCGCCAGCAGCGCGGATTGCTCGGTGGGCAGCGCGAGAGCTTCGTCCAGCGCATTCGCGTGCAAAGACTGGCAGCCGCCCAGCACCGCCGCAAGCGACTGCAACGCCACGCGCACCAAGTTATTTTCCGGCTGCTGCGCGGTGAGCGACGAGCCTGCCGTTTGCGCATGGAAGCGCAACATCAGCGAGCGCGGATCGCGCGCGCCGAAGCGCTCGCGCATCGTATGCGCCCACAGCCGCCGCGCCGCGCGGAATTTCGCCACCTGCATCAGCAGCTCGTTGTGCGAATTGAAGAAAAACGAAAGCTGCGGCGCGAATTCATCCACCGCCAGCCCCGCAGCCACCGCCGCCTCCACATACGCAATGCCATTCGCCAGCGTGAAGGCGACTTCTTGCACGTCCGTCGAGCCCGCTTCGCGGATGTGATATCCCGAAATCGAGATGGCGTTCCAATTGGGAATTTCCCGGCGGCACCATGCAAAAATATCAGTGACGATGCGCATCGCCGGCCGCAACGGATAAATGTACGTCCCGCGCGCCATGTATTCCTTCAATATATCGTTCTGCACCGTGCCGGCCAGCCGCTTCAGGTTCGCGCCCTGCTGCTTCGCCACCGCGACGTACAACGCCAGCAGAATCGCAGCGGTGGCGTTGATGGTCATCGAAGTCGATACGTTTTCCAGCGGAATGCCTGCGAAGAGCGCTTGCATATCCTCAAGCGAGTCAATCGCCACGCCCACTTTGCCCACTTCGCCGTGCGCGAGCAGGTGGTCGGAGTCCATGCCGATCTGCGTCGGCAAATCGAACGCGACGGAAAGTCCCTTCACGCCTTGCGCGAGCAAATAACGATACCGCTCGTTCGATTCGCTGGCGCTGCCGAAGCCGGCATACTGGCGAGTGGTCCACAAGCGCCCGCGATACATGGTGGGATAGACGCCGCGCGTGAAAGGAAACTCCCCCGGATAGCCGAGGTCGCGTTCCGCGTCCCAATTGGGCAAATCATCGGGTGTGACCACGGCTTCCATCGGCAAGCCAGAGGGCGAAGCGGCCTTGCGCTCGCGCTGGGACGCGGACTTGCCCGGGGATTCAGTCATTGGGAGCCGAAAGGCGAAAATGGAAAAACGAAAAATGAAAATGGAAAAGAGAAACTTGAAAATAGACGGCGTCGCGATGTTTGGCAAGATGGCGGGCGCCGCGATTTTCCATTTTCACTTTTCCAATTTCCATCTTCCGCATCAGCGAATGCGGCGCGCTCGGCGAAAAGACGTGACCGCAAAAACCAGCATGGTGACGGCGTACACGATAGTGAAACCCAGCAGCCACGCCGCCGGACGGCTGTGCCACAGCCGCCACGCGATGACCGCGAAATAGAGCGCGAACATCGCGAAAACCGCTCCGGTAGCTTCGTGAAAAAGCTGCCGCGCCGCGCGCCACACCACGCGCAAAGTGACCTTCGCCGAGTTCCACAGCGCCGAATAGAAGCCTGCGGCCATGGCACGATTCTAGTACACATTCGCGTCCCGCCGCTTGCGCGTAGGGGGATCGCAACGGACGGGAGGGTGGGTAACTGGAGGGGTTCGTGTAGCGCACCTGGGTCTTGTTTCGGGCTGGCGAGCGCCTTAAGATTGGTATACAAAGGGTTTTCACAGGAGGTGATGCCCTTGCAACTCGACGATCGCATGAAGCAATTGCTGCGAGAGCTGGGACACGCCATCAATGACACCGTGTCCGACTCCGACCGGATCGCGGAAGCGATTTCAGGAGTGCGTTCGGCCGGCTTCGACATTGTGCTGAAGCTGGACGCCACCATCGGCCTGGCGCGGCGCTCCGCGCAAGACGCCAAAATGACCACGCAAGACCGCCGCTTCCTGGAATCCCTGCATATCCGCGTGGATGACGAGATCATGGAAGAAGAGACCATCGAGCCGCGCGTGGAAATTACCGCGCAAGACATCAAATTTCTGAAGTCCCTGAAGATTTCCTTCGATGAAGAACTATAAAATTTTTGCCGCCGCGATGTTGTGCGCCGGAGTGGCGCTGCTCGGGCCTGCGCCCGCGCGCGCCCAGATCACCCCCGATTCCTCCGAGCCCGCCGTGGTCGTGAAGCAAAGCGCCGCGAAAGCGCAGTGGCTGAGAGCCGAAGTGATTCACGCGGATCAGCGGTCCATCATCGTGCGCGAAGCGGGCAACGAGATGAAGATTCACACCTTCACCTACTCCGAGAAAGCCAAAAACAAGATCAGCAGAATACTCGACGCCGGCGGCTATCAGACCGGCGACCACGTGAAGATCCGCTGGATTCCCGGCACTGCGGAAGCGCTGGACATCAAGGGCAGGCCTTCTCCGGCGATTTGATTTTGGCAACGCCAGTGCTCAACTGGCAACGCACGATGATGCAATGATTCGCCCTCCCGCCGTCTCCGGCCGCTTTTATCCATCTGACGCGCACGAATTATCTCGCCTCGTGACCAAATACGCCCCGATCGGCGGCGCGAAGCTAGTCGCGCGCGGTTGCGTGGTGCCGCATGCGGGTTGGATGTATTCGGGCCACGTCGCCGGCGCAGTGTACGCGTCGCTCGAAATCCCTTCGCGCTGCATTCTGCTGGGGCCGCGGCATTTTCCGCGCGGCGAAGCCATGGCGATTTTGTCGGCAGGAAGCTGGCAGACTCCTTTGGGCGAAGCGCGGATTGATTCGGAACTGGCTGGCGAATTAATGCGCGCCTGTCCGCGTTTGCGCGAAGACGCGGTGGCGCACGAGCGCGAACATTCACTCGAGGTGCAGATTCCTTTCCTGCAGCAAATCGCGCCCGATTTGCGATTCGTTCCGGTGGTGCTGGCTGCGGACCGTTATCCGGTGCTCGAGGAATTAGGGCACGCGGTGGCCAAAGTGGTCGCGGCACACGCGGCGGAGCACGTGCTGGTGATTGCGAGCACGGACATGAATCATTACGAGAACGATGCCGTCACGCGCGCCAAAGATGAACGCGCGATTGCGCGGATTCTGGCGCTCGATCCGCGCGGGCTGTACGACACCGTGCGCGGCGAGGGCATCACCATGTGCGGCTACGCGGCGACGACCGCGATGCTGGTAGCCATGCGCGACCTGGGCGCGAAGGACGTGGAACTGGTGCGTTACGCGACTTCCGGAGATGTGACCGGGGAACGCGAAGAAGTGGTGGGGTACGCGGGGTTGATCGTGCGTTGAAATTGCTCGGCGATGCAACCGCAAATTCAAAGTCAAAATGCTTAACACAGAGAACGCCCTGCGAACCGGCACTGCCAGTTCTCAGGGTGAATCGCCCCGTGGGGCGATTCACCGATAAAGGCAAAACCGGCGGACACGGAGATAACTTGCCGTGCCGGCTCGTTGCGCGCCCTCTGCTGTACGTCTTGGACACGCCCGAGCGACGCAGAATTTATCGTTCGCGGCGGGTCTCTGCCGCTTGCAATTTTCGATCACTCGACGTTGATCGAAAGATTCAGCGTCGGGGAGGGCGTGACGCCCGCCCCTACAAACGTAATCACCACGTTCTGATCGACGCCGACCGGGGTTCCTGGATTCGTGGGGCCGCTTCCGCCGGTGCTTCCCCCGCCACATGAGGCAATGGCCGTTAGCGCGGCGATTGCCAGAATCGTGCACGCCACGCTCCAGCGGCGGCGGCTCACACCGAAGCCGGCGGACAAAATTAGCGCACCCAACGCGCCGGCTAACGCGAGAATGCCACCGAACGTCCACCAGTCGAAGGTTATCGGATGACGCACGGATCGCGGCAGCGCGCTCGAAGCGGCGGTCGTTTGGAATGTGATCATGACTTGCGCGCTCGTGGTGGTGGTGTTGAGAACCGCCGACGCCGCGCTGAAGCTGCAGGTCGTTTCAGATGGCATTCCGGCGCACAGCGCCGGCGAAAGAGGAATGGTGCCGGCGTAGCCGTTCACACCGGTAAACGTAATCATCGTGGATCCGTTGGCTCCGGGCTTAGTGATCGGAACGGTGCTGGGACTGGCGCTGACGGTAATCGTCGCCGCACCGGTCACAACTTCGGCAGTCGAGCCATTGGACGCCGAGTAGTTCGAGTCGCCGCTGTAATTGGCGATCACGAATTGCGTGCCCGCGGGTATCGAGGTGGTCACCAGCTGCGCCTGTCCGTTGGTGACGGTTGCGGGGCCGCCGATCGGAGCTTCGCTGCCTTGCGCGGTGGCGGCGGAATCAAACTGTACAGTGCCGGTGGGAGCTGGGCCGCCTGATTTGGCGGGAGCGACCTGAGCCGTGAGGGTCACGCTGGTGCCCTGCGAAATCGCGGGATTCGAAGTAGTGATGGTGGTCGTCGAGCCGAGAAGGTTCACGGTTTCCGAAACGCCGCTCGATGAACTCGCATAATTCGTATCGCCGCTATAGCTGGCGATGATGGTCAGGTTACCGGCAGGCAACGCCGAGGTCGTCAGTTGGGCTTGCTCGTTCGCCACGGTGGCGCTGCCGATGTTGGTGCAATTCGCGCAGTTCAGTGTGAATTGCACGGTTCCGGTCATGGCCGGGCCGCCGGTCTGTTGCGGAGTAATCTGCACGGTGAAAGTTACAGAAGTTCCGTGCTGGATCACGGGATTCGAGGTGGTGATCGCGGCCGTCGTGGGTATCACCTCATCAATGATCAGCGGATTCGAACTAGCCGACGCCTGGTAATTCGGATCGCCGAGAAATTGCGCGGTAATGGTGTTGTCGCCGACGTGCAGTGCCGTGGTCGCAAAGTATGCCGTCACCTGCGCGGTCTGTGAGCTGCTGGCCGTCGGCACATAGGTGATTTGCCCGCTGATCTTCGCGGACCCGTCGAAGAATTGCAGGCTGTCGGCCGGATATTCGGACAATGGCGCGCTTGCGGGCAGAAACGCCTGGGAGTTGATGGTGGCGATCACATTGGTCGCAGCGCCCGTCGGCACTGTAAAGGCACCGGTGCTTATGCTTACAGTGGTGAGGGCTTGCGTCACGGTGACCACGTCGGGCGTGGCGGAGCTGCTGCTGGCCGTGTAGCTCTTGTCGCCGCCGTAAGATGCAACGATGCTGTGCTGGCCGCCCAAAAGGAAAATCGGTTGATCCTCGGTATAGCCTTCGGCGTTCAGTGCGAAAGCGCCGCCATCGAGGGGGCCGGTAACACCGTTGTAAGTGTCGTTCAGGGTGACGGTTCCGCTCGGGCAGCCGTATAGCTGGCTGCCGTTCGGCGCGCACAAACTTCCGCTGGAGTTCGTCACGTTGCTGCGCAGGATGTAGAAGCTGCCGTAAGCAAACGATGTGGCGTTGGTGCTGATGGTCTGGCCGGTGAGCGGGTCGAAGGTCACGATCGCGGCCTGCGTCTTGCTGGACTCCGGATTGACGGTCACGGAGACGGGCGAAGAATCGCTCGGCGCATACGTCCCATCGCCGGAATAGTGCGCGGTGACGCTGTAGCTGGTGCCGCCGGGCAAAAATGCAGTGGTGGTTCCGGCGGGCAAGGACCCGTTGCTCAGCGTGAACGCTTGCTGGGCGGCTTGCTGGTCGCTCAGGCTCGAGCCGGTGTTGGCGATCAGCGAAATCGTGCCGGTGGGAGCGCCGGTGCCAGCCTGCGGCGTCACGCTGGCGCCCACGGCCATCGCTTGCCCGTGCGTGATGGTGGTGGGCGGACCGAGCACGAACGAACCAAACTCACTCGCCTTGAATTGGCCCGCGTAGGTGCTCCACTGATTCACCAAATTGGCCGCGTTCACGCTGCCCAGGCCCGTGGCGAGATCGTATTCGGTGGTTGTGCTGTAACCGGAAAGCACTCCATATTGGTCGCCTGCGGTGGAGGTCTTGCAGTTGGGACTTCCGGAAGCGCAGGGCATCTCGATGGTCGAGCCGGAGGGGATGTCGTAAAAAATGCAGCTGTTGGTGCCGGTGGAGGAAACCGAGCTCGAATTGCAACTGTTCGAAGCGGTCGCCGCCATTTTGTAGAAAACGTAATTCGCGTTGCCCTGGCGTTCGCCGGTCTTCTGATTAATCAGCGCGATAATGCCGGCGAAGGCCGGTGTGGAGACCGATGTGCCGCCGTAGCCGAGGAAGTCTCCGTTATTCAAGTTGCACGGACCTACCGCGTCCGACTCGCAGACAATGTAAAACGTGTTGTTGAATCCGTTGCTGGCGAACAGGGAGACGTCTGGCACATCGCGTTTGCCGTCGCTGGGAACTCCCGTACCGCTCTGCCAGGATGGCTTGGCGTAACCGCCCGTGCAGGAAGATTGCAAGCTGCCATTTGACGAAGTGCAATTGCTGGCGCCTCCGCTGCCGCCGGCTATCCCCAGAAAGCCGTCGTTCTGAGCCGTGACGTTGTTGCAAGTTTGTTCCGCAGTGGTTGTACCGAGGTAGCTGAAGATCTCGGAATTCGTGCAGGTATCGTTCCAGGTCATTTCGGGGATGTAGCCTTTGGCATTGGCCTGGTTTGTTCCGTTGGTGAGATTCCAATATTTCGATGTTGTAGTCAGGTCGTTGAAATCGGTCCCGCCCACCGAAACGTTGTAGGGCGTGGAGCCGAATCCGTTCACGGCGAGGCCGAACTCGGCCGCGACGGCGCCGCGATCGCAAACCGCGGAACCCTGGTCTCCGGACGACACCAGGACGGTGATGCCTTGTGCGGAAGCCTGTTGCCAGAGCGCGTTGTAGTAGGCGTTCCCCGTGGTGCCGATACCCAGTTCGCAGATGCCATAGCTTTCGCTCATAATCGGCGCGAGGTTATTGTCCACGATGAATTCGGCGGAAAGATCCACGCCGAGCGTGGCTTCGGTGGATTCGGAGGCGACGAAATCGATGGTAGCGCCCTTGGCAACGGCGCTGGACCATTGGGTGTCAATGTCCGCCTCGGGCTCGTCCTCCTGGTAGCCCGGGTCAGGGCCATCGTGGATGATGTTCAGCGTGCCCTTGGGCGTGGCCACGCCGAAGACGTTCCAGAAAGCTGCCCAGTCCGCGGGATTGATGTCGGTTTCTCCGACGATCGCGATCGTTTGCCCCGTCCCGTCAATGGGTGTGGCCGCATTCCACAGCGCAGAAATGTCGTAGATTGTGGCAAGGTCGTACGGGCCGAGCGCTTCGCAAGGTCCGCCTAAAATTCCACAACCATTGCCGGGAGTGAACTGCGGAATCGCCAGCGGCTCTGCCGGAACAATCTTTCCTGATTCCTTATCCTTGTGAAAAACTCCGGCGAAATGGTTCATGGGGGTTGCGGGAAAGTTGTGCAGGGAGCGCACGCCGACGACGACCGGCGTGAGCGCCGTGGGAATTTGCGGGTCGCTCGAATTAGCCCAGTGGCTTTCGGTTCCGTTCGCCGCGGGAACCACGTATTGGTGAATCGCGGTATGCAGCGCTTCCTGCACCTGGCCGGCGCTGCCGGAAAATTCGATCACCGTGCGGCCGTTCGAAATACGCGTGACCTGGAAGCCGTGCGATTGCAACCACGCCGTGATGGTTTGCATGTCCTGGTCGGCGGGGCCGAACTGCTGGCCGAATTCCTGGGGCGTGAGCCAGAGGTGATAGTTCGGCGAAGTCGCGTCCTGCTGCTGGGCGAGCAATTGCTGCAAGGCAGCTTCCTGCTGCGGGCTGCGGCGCAGAACCAGCAACATGCGATTCATCGGCAGGCTCGCGGGCGCGGGACCGCGATCGTATTGCGCTTGCGCCAGGAAATAGGTGTTGCCCTTCAGGACCGTGAGTTGCGACTCGTCCACCGGCTGCGTGATACGCGCCGCCGCAGGGCCGCTTTGCGCGAGCGAGCGCAGCGGGAGCAGCGAAACAAAGGCAAAAAGCAGAAAAATTCGCAAGAATCGTGCGGGTTGGGTTCGCATGGTTCCGTTCACCTGGACACAGTTTTTGTAGCTGAGGGGACGCGGGGCAGAATAGTTGCAAGTTACACGATGTGTCAAGTTGTACTTCCGGACAGAAAGGCGAAGAGCCGGGACAGGGAAGGGGACCAAAGAGCGCGGCACTCCCGCGGCAAGCAATTGCGGAGAACGCGCTAGTGGCCTGAGCGGATGCGGCCGGCGAGCGTGCGCGCGCGCTGGCGGGCAATTTCCAGAATTTTATCGTCGCCGGCAAGCTGGTCGAGGACGGGCAGCAGGCGCTCCGGCTCGGGAATCTGTTTGGTATTGAGGTCGCTCTCGATCTGCAGCAGCACGTCGTTGACGCCCAGCCGGTCGTAGCGCATGGTGCGCGCCAGGTCGGAAATGTCCGAGGTTTGCCGCGCGAGTCCTTCGAAGATGTTCACCAGCTGCGAGGCGGATTCATCGAGCGTGTAGTTGAATTTCGTTTCGTGCTTTTCCGCACCATTTTCGTATACGAAGGTTTTTTCGCCGAGGTTGGCGAGGCGGCGGTGCACGTCCAGATCCACGCCTTGAAAATCGTGCAGTTTGGCCGCCAGCGAAAAAATCCGCTCGACCAGCGGGGCGCCGATTTCAAAAGGCTGCGGGTTAGCGTCTTCATCCAGCTGGCGGATGTCGTAAGTGCCGGCGCCGGCCTCGTTGATTTTGATCTCTACGAACTCGGGATAGCTGGTCTTGAAGATTTTGCGATAGGTGATTTCGGCGGTGCCGGCGGGAGCAGCGGGGAGCCCCGAAGCGGAGGGAGGCGCTGCGCTTGCCGGAGTTGGCTTCGTCACGCACGCTGCGACCAGGAACAAAGCGAGGCCGGCGGCGGTGAGAGCACGCGTGCGGCGACTTGGCGATACGGGAAGCATCACAGAACAGAGATGCGCGCAGCGCGGGGTTGGTTTCGCAGGGTTTTCGGCCGGCGAACGGCTGCTTCGCGGGCGGAATTGGTGACGATGGGGCGCGCCGCGGCTGGCCGAACGTTCATGGCTACGGCCATGCGCTCTTGCGCGCGGGAAAGGTGCGCGTGGCACAGCGCCACCGCCAGGGCATCCGCCGCGTCGGGCGGCTCGGGGTACTCCGTCAGTCCCAGCGCCGAACTGACCATCTGCTGCATCTGCTGCTTAGAAGCGGCGCCGTAGCCCGTGATGCTGGATTTCACTTCGCGCGGCGAATAACTGTGCGCGGGAATCGAAGCTTGGGCCGCGGCGAGCAGGATCACGCCGCGCACTTCCGCCAGCCTGAGGGCGGTGCCCATATTCAGCGCGGTGAATACGGATTCCACGGCGATGGCGTCCGGCGCAAATTCTTCCACGAGTTGCGAGATCATTTCGTGGATTTCGCGCAAGCGCAAGCCGAACGTGGCGCGCGCGGGAAATTTCAACGCGCCAAAACGCAGCAGCCGCGGCGCGGAGCCGAGAAATTCCACCACGCCGTAGCCCGTCGCGCCGGCTGCGGCGGGGTCCACGCCGAGCACGCAGAGGCGGTTGCGGCTAGAGTTCGAATTGGAGGCTGAGATGTGCGCCATCGGTCGGCACAAGTGTACGTGCGGGTGCGAGCGGAGGGTAGCATTTTTTCAGGGCGACGATGCGCGATGCGAAACCTATTCGCCGCGGAGACGCAGAGTGGGCGGAAAAAAAACGCGGCGTGGGTGATGCGAGGAGAATTTGGGAGTGCGGCAGCTTGCTGCGGCTTTCTATTCGGCGAAGCTTGCTTCGCCGTCTTCGTTCCGGCGCGCAACACGCTGAAAGCAAAGCAGGCAAGGCAAGCCTCGCCCAAAAACAAGCGGGAGCAAGCTCCCGCACTCCAAGAAAAGGCTAGCTCGCTACGGCAGCCTGCATTTCCTTTTCGTCAATGTCGAAGTTGGCGTAGACGTGCTGGACGTCGTCGTGATCTTCGAGGGTTTCGACCATGCGCATCATTTGCTGGGCCTGCTGGCCGCTCAGCTTCACGTAATTCTGCGGGACGAAGCCGATTTCGGCGGTCGAGGGGGTGATACCGACGGCGAGCAGCGCTTCGCGCACTTTTTCGAATGCTTCGGGAGGCGTGGTGACTTCCCAGGCCGAGCCATCGTCGCGCAGGTCTTCGGCGCCGGCATCCAGCACGACGCTCATCATCTTCTCTTCATCGGCGGCCTCTTTGGGGACGATGATGTCGCCCTTGCGATGAAACATCCAGCCGACTGCGCCATTTTCGGCCATGTTGCCGCCGTTTTTCGAGAACATGTGGCGAACCTCGCTGACGATGCGGTTGCGGTTGTTGGTGACGACTTGCACCAGCACGCCCACGCCGCCGGGACCATAACCCTCGAAGGTCACTTCATCGAGCGTCTCGCCCTCCAGCGTGCCGGTGCCGCGCTGAATGGCGCGCTCGATGTTGTCATTGGGCATGTTTTCGCTTTTCGCCGAAAGAATGGCGGTGCGCAGGCGCGGATTGGTGACCGGGTCGGCGCCGCCGGTGCGCGCCGCGATGGTCAATTCACGGATGATCTTGGTGAAAATTTTGCCACGCTTGGCGTCTGTAGCCGCCTTCTTGTGCTTGATCGTGGCCCATTTAGAGTGTCCAGACATGGCTAAACCTTTTGGTGGAAGTATGGCAGGAGCAGCGATATAGCTCTTGCCGCGACAGTGTAGCAGCAGCGCCACATTCAGGCAAGAGAACGAGATCAGCGGCTGGAGTCAGTGATTTCCGATCGGCGCGTCAAGCAGGGCTTATCCCAACCTTCACAAATTCCGAGCCACTACGCTTGTCGAATTGTCAGCTAGACTCCGGGTTCGACGGGAGAGTGAGTGTCGCGCAATAACTTGTCACAAAACTTGATTGACCGGCGTTGTTATATTGTGAATGCATCGATCGAAGTTGTCACCGACGAGAAGGCCGGTGAGGCGCCGTTCGATCTTGAGGCCATCTTTCGCGCCCAATACGAGCGCATCGCTCGCGTGATCGCGGGAGTGGTTCGAGACCCTGCTCGCGCGGAAGAACTCGCGGTCGAGGTATTTTTGAAGCTGTGGCGCAACCGCAAAGCGCAGGGTGAGCAGGCAGGAGGTTGGCTGTACCGTACTGCCGTGCGCATGGGTCTTGATGAACTTCGCAGGCAAACCCGCCGGTCGCATTATGAAAGTTTCTTCCGATTCCACCGTACGACGCCGACGCCGGAAGAACTCCACTCCGCGAGCGAGAACCAGGAGCGAGTCCGCGTGGTGCTCGGTTCGATTGGGCGCCGCCAGGCAGAATTGCTTCTTCTGCGCGGCCAGGGTCTCAGTTATGACGAACTAGCTTCCGCTCTGGAGATGAATGCGGCCTCGATTGGAACTCTGCTGAGCCGTGCTCAGGTTATGTTCCGAAAGGAGTACGTGAGACGTTATGGGGGAAATTATGGACACGACTAGCGAAACGAATGTCCACGGCTGGGTAGATGCCCAACTGGCTTCTCTGAAACAGGACAGCGAGTGGCAACCAGATATATGCAAAGCGCTAGGGCGGCTGCGCGATCAGCAACTCTTTAGAAAAGGGCACAGTCGAAGGTTGACCTGGATCGCAGCGGGAGCAGTGGCCGCGTGTATTGGCTTCATGGCTCTTCCGGTGTCCGGAGTGCTGGCGCATCGCTGCCTTGAATGCTCCGTGGCAATTTTGCAGAGCCTTGCAGCTTCACGTCCCGCAGCGGCGGAGGTAAAGCCCGTTGCGGCGCGAAAGCTCGCGCCGGATTTCACTTTGAGCGACGCTTCCGCTAAAGCTGTGAAACTTTCCGACTATAAAGGAAAAGTAGTGCTGCTGAATTTCTGGGCTACTTGGTGCGGAGGCTGCAAAGTCGAGATGCCTGAGCTCATTGATTTCCAGAGAAAGTACAAAGATCGCGGTCTTACAGTTATCGGCGTTTCGACGGACGACAAAGGGTGGAAAGTGGTGAAGCCGTTTATCGACGAGAAAAAAATCAACTACACCGTGGTGCTGCGCGACGACGAAACCTGCAAGCGCTACGGTGTCGCGGCCATGCCGGTGACGTTCTTGATCGATCGCGAGGGCCGTATCGCTGCGACGCACGAAGGTGTAGTGAATAAGACAGTCGGCGAGAGTGAAATCGAGATGCTCTTGCAGGAAAGTACCAGCAATACTGCGAAGTGACGTCTTCAGCTCCGAATACTGAACGATTACCAGACTGAAGCAGTTTTAGATCCCAGGGAATGTCAGCGCTTGGGCGTCGCGAGGTATTTCACCAGCAGCACTTCGTTGCCCTTTTCGCTGTAGATTAGTTCGTCCACCATCTTTTGTGCCAGCATTACGCCATAACCGCCGGGGCGCATACCCTTGGCATCGCGGACTGCGGCGTGGCGCAGCGGATCCTCGTCGGGATTGGCTACGGCGGCGTGTTCAATTTCATCGAGCGAAAATCCCTCACCAGGATCCTTCACGCGGCACATGACCATGTGACGTGCGCGAACGTAAGAAATCTCCACCCACTGGTCGGGCTGGAACCTTCCGCCATACTCCATCGCGTTCAGCAGAATTTCGCGGAAGGCCATCGCGACAGAGTTGCCTTCTTCCTCGGGCAAATCGGCAATTTCGTGGAGAAATTGGACCAGCCGATCGGCAGTTTTTATGCTGCTGCGCGCCAGTACGCGTATCCATTCCGGCGTCGCGGAGAGGACCTCGATTCCATCATCCCAGGTCGGCCCCTCAATCGCGTTGTGCACCATATCCGCAAGGGACGCGAGCGAGAACGGTCGCGAAAAGTAACTGAAGGCATGCTCGCGCATGGAGTCAATTACGTAGGACGGCGCGCTTTCGTCCGTCAAAATAATCAGGCGAGTGTGAGGCCGCACCAGCCGAATTTTGCGAAGCAGTTCGATGTCATCCTTCCCGGACGTTTTGTCGCTGGTTAGAATCAGGTCGAAGGGCGATGTTTTCACCAACTGGAGTGCCGCCTGGTTGTCCGCGGCATGGCGGACGCTCCAAACCGCCGGGTCGAGCAGTTCGTGAACGGTGGCACGGACCTCCGCGTCGGCATCAATGAGCAGGACCTTCTTGAGCGGAAAAGGTCCGGCTACGGGCGGCGCAGGCGAATTTAAAGGTTCGGTCAAATTCTGGGTCCTTCCGGTTTGAGCGCTACGTTGCTCCCAATCAGTTCCGCAGTCAAGCACGGTTCGAACGGGACAATGTCCGGCAGCCGGCTGCGAATTACCGGCGGTGCACGGCATCTACGTGGGCTGGAAACTGCGGGGTACGAGCGTCCGGTTTGGGGCTGTGGCGTCCCGGAATCGGGCAGTGGCGTGCCGGGCACCCGGAAGGGTTGGGGCCAAAGCCTTTCCGTGCCAACAATTTCCGCGGGGAGGACGGTTGGCAAGCAAAGTGCGGAACATCGAGGTGTAGGATGTCTACAGCATGGATGTAGACGCTCTACACCCGAGGGGAAATATGAAACAGCGCTACCAGAACCGCATAGAGTTGTTGCAGGGAACCCTGGATTTATTGGTCTTGCAGACCTTGCGCTGGGGAGCGCAGCACGGCTACGGCATCGCCCTGGCGATTCGGGCGAACTCAGGCGAAGTTCTGCAGGTGGATACCGGCTCGCTGTACCCGGCGCTGCACCGGCTGGAGCGCCAGAAACTGATCGCGGCGGACTGGAAGCTTTCGGAAAACAACCAGCGCGTGCGAGTGTACAGGCTGAGCGCGGCGGGCAAGAAAAAATTGGTGGCGGAGCGCTCGCGCTGGGCGCAAATATCGCGAGCGATCGCGGGAATTCTGGAGCCGGTTCGCGAGGAGAGCGAGGCATGAAGTTTTCATGGAGCGAGCGCGAGCAGCGCAAAGAAGCGCTCGCGGAGGAAATCGCCGGGCATTTGCAGATGGCCGCGAGCGACCGCGAGGCGCGCGGCGAATCTCCCACGCAGGCGCGCGAATCGGCGCGTCGCGAACTGGGCAACGCGGGCGTGATCGAGGACGCGACCCACGATCAATGGGGATGGATGTGGCTGGAGACTCTGCTGCAGGACTTGCGCTACGGCGCGCGCACGTTGCGCAAAAATCCGGGGTTCACGATGGTGGCGGTGCTGACGCTGGCGCTGGGCATCGGCGCAAACACCGCGATTTTCAGCCTGGTGAATGGCGTGCTGCTGCAGCCTTTGCCCTATCCGCATCCTGACAGATTAGTGGGATTGACCGTTTACTTTCCCAGCGGACCGCTCCAGCTGATGCGCGAGCAAAGCCGCACCATGGAACTGGTGGGAGCGACGGATAACAAGGAATTCAATTTGACCGGTTCCGGCGATCCGGTGCGCTTGATTGGAAACTCGGTATCGGCGGATTTCTTTTCCGTGCTGGGCGAGCAAGCCGCCATGGGCCGGACTTTTCAGAGCGGTGAAGACCAGCCCGGCAAGGATAACGAGGTAATCCTGAGCTCGGCGCTCTGGGAGCGGCAGTTTCAGTCAGATCCGAACATTATCGGGCGGTGGATCACGCTGGAAGGAGTGGACCGCCAGATTGTGGGAGTGATGCCGGCAAATTTCCGGTTTCTCTGGCCCAAGACCGAACTATGGGTACCACTGCATTTGGATCCCAGAGATACGGGCCATTACTGGGGCGACAGCTATATGCCTGTGGTGGGCCGGCTGCGTCCGAGAGCCACTCTTCAGCAGGCTCGCGCGGAACTGCAAACGATGCGGCCGCGAGTGCTGGCGGCATTTCCCTGGCGCATGCCGGACAATTCGTTTGTGAACGCTTCCGTGGTTTCTCTGGAAGAAGCCATCGTCGGCGATGCGCGCGGGAAGTTGCTGATTCTGCTGGGCGCGGTGGGGCTGTTGCTGCTGATCGCGTGCGCGAACGTCGCGAACCTGCTGCTGGCGCGCGCGACCACGCGTGAAAAGGAAGTTGCGGTGCGCGTGGCGCTCGGAGCGAGCCGCTGGCGGATCCTGCGGCAATTAATCACCGAAAGCGTGCTGTTGTCGTTGCTGGGCGCCGCGCTGGGACTGGGCGTCGCCGTGTATGGCCTTTCCATCATGAAGACGACCTTGCCGCCGGACACGCCGCGGCTCGCGGATGTCGCCCTGGATGGACACGTCTTGTTGTTCACGGCTGTGCTCGCGGTGCTCACTGGCATTATTTTCGGGTTGGTCCCGGCGCTGGGCGCTTCGAAGCTGGACATGACGGAAACGCTGAAATCCGGCGGACAGCGCAGCGCGACGCGCGGAAATCATCGGGCGAGCCGGCTGCTGGTGGTGGGCGAGGTGGCGGTCTCGATGATTCTGGTGGTTGCGGCGGGACTGCTGGTGAAAAGTTTGTGGATTTTGTCCGGCACCAGTCCGGGCTTTCGTTCCGAGCACGTGGTGACCGCGCGGATCACTCCGAACGAATCGTTTTGTGAGGTTCCGGGGCGCTGCGTGGCTTTCTACAACGAATTGCTGGAGCGCACGCGCGCGCTGCCGGGGGTGCGGGATGTGGCGGCGGTGAACGGATTGCCGCTCGGCGGAGGGGCGGAAATATTTCCCGGGGCGGTGGAAGCGCATCCCACCCCCGCGGGAGCGCACGTCCCGATGCTCTGGGAAAAAATCATCACGCCAGACTATCTGCGCATCATGCACATTTCAGTGCTGCGCGGGCGCGCGTTCACCGAGGCGGACGCCGGGGCTGATGCGCAAGCGGTGGTGCTCGTGAGCAAATCCACGGCGGAGCGTTTCTGGCCCGGGGCGGACGCCGTCGGCGAGCACATCAAGCCCGCGTGGGAAAAAGAGTGGCGCACGGTGGTCGGCGTGGTGGACGACGTGCGCGAATTCACCATCACGCAGAATTCCGCGAGTTGGATTGACGGCGTTATCTACTCGCCGTACGGCCCGCACGCGATTCGCGGCAGCGGCGCGGACGCGCCACCTGCGGAAATGACTCTGGTAATCGGGACTGCGGGCGATCAGGTACAACTCGCCGGCGAGCTGAAGAATGTCGTCGAGGGGCTGAACAATGAAGTGCCGGTGAGCCAGGTAACTCCGTTGAAAAGTTGGGTGTCCGAGGCGATGGCCGAGCCGCGTTCCACTTCGGCGCTCTTTGCTGTGTTTGCCGCTCTGGCGCTCTTGCTCGGCTCCGTGGGCATCTATGGCGTCGTGTCCTATTCCGTGGCGCAGCGCACGCGGGAAATCGGCATTCGCATGGCGCTGGGCGCGCGGCGGCAGGAAGTGCTCCTGCTGGTCGTCGGACAGGGCGTGAAACTGGCGCTGGCGGGAGTGGCGATCGGCGTTGCCGGCGGGCTGCTGCTCACGCGACTGATGAGCGGATTATTGTACGGAGTGCATGCGAGCGATCCGGTGACTTACGGCGCAGTGGCGGTGCTGTTGATGCTGGTCGCGCTGGCGGCGTGTCTCATTCCCGCGCGGCGCGCGATGCGCGTGGATCCGATGGTGGCGTTGCGCTACGAATAACGCGGCGGTCGCTATCGCCGGTTGACTGGCTATGATGGCGCGCGGAAATTGCCATTGATCTTCGACGAATCGTCGGCCGGCAACCCCGATATGGCCGCCGGGCCTCGCGATTTTCCGAAGTCCACCATAGCGCAAATAATGTTACTGTGACCCGGTCGCGATGTCTGCGCGCCGATTGCATGCCTAACTCGATCACCACCGTTCTGGAATTTGCGCTGCTGGCGATTACCTCCGTCTTTTTCCTGGTGGATCCCTTTGCGGTGATTCCAATGTTTCTGGCCGTCACCGCGAATTCGCCGAAGGAAGAACGCCGGGCCGTGGCGCGGCGCTCGGCGCTAACTTGCGCGATCGTCCTTTGTTCCTTTGCGCTGGCCGGCAGCCTGATTTTCAAGATGTTTGGCATCACGCTTCCCGCGTTCAAAATTGCCGGCGGAATTATTCTGATGGGAATCGGGCTGGATATGCTGCAAGCCAAGCAGTCCGGAACGAAAGCGACGGCCGAAGAGCAGCAGGAAGGCGCGGAGAAATCGGACGCCAGCATCATTCCGCTGGGCATGCCGATGCTGGCCGGTCCGGGTGCGATTTCCACGGTGATGGTGTTGGTCGGCGAATCACATTCCATCTGGCAGCATGCAATTATCTACGCGACGATTCTGGTGACGGCGTTCGTTTCCTACCTGGTGCTGGCGGGAGCCGATGGTGTGCGCAAATATCTGGGCGAAACGGGGATTCGCATCCTGATGCGGCTGATGGGATTGCTGCTCGTTGCGCTGGCGGTGCAGTTTATTGCCAACGGCTTGACGGATTTTGGCCTGCTCAAGCAAATCACGCCGCCGTAGTGAGCCTTACGCCGATCGAGAGCTGTTCTTCAAGGTCTAACGCTCCGCGTCAGCGCTCGACCGTTCCTATCGCTTGGTTTCCCCAGCGAGTTGCGAGCCGAATAACTAGAGATTCCCGCCCGGTTGCACTTGGCAATCATCCCTTGATACGATGGTGTTCTCTGGCAACCCAAGCCTATTGGGAAATTGCATAATTTTTTGGCCAATCGGTACTTGGGGGCTGAGTGATGACGACGGAACTGCAGCAACTACTAGACGCAGCGAAGAAATTGGTGATTTCGCCCGAACAAAAGGAAGAGCAGCGGCGGAGTTTTGCCTTCGGAAACACAAACATCGAAAACCCACGGATCACCCGCGACACCATTAACGAAGAAGCAGACGCGCTGAAGAAGAAATAGCTACTATGGCGGAACCTGACGACAGGCACAGCGAGGCGCTCGAAGTCGAGTTAATCGCTGATCCTGACGAGAAGGCGAAGCAAGAAGCGAAGAACGGTCTCCGTCAATTTGACAGCGCAATTGAGCAAATTGAGTATTGGCTGCAGCCAGATCGCCCCTTCAGATTGCGCCCCTCAGCGATTTTGAGCCTGAATCGAATCGCGCTTGACGGGCTTAGCCATTTTTCAGGCGTTTATCGTCCAGGGGGCATTAAAATAGCAGGCAGCAAGCACACACCTCCCGAGTCGCATCTTGTTCCGGAACTTGTCGAACAACTCTGTGATTATGTGAACGAAAACTGGGGTAAGTCACCGATCCATTTGGCGTCCTATGTGTTGTGGAAGTTAAATTGGATTCATCCGTTTGTCGACGGCAACGGCCGAACTACGCGCGTGGTCTCGTTCATCGTCCTTTGTGTAAGACTTGGCTATCGGGTACCTGGATCCAATACCATTCCCGAGCAGATATCTCGCAACAAGAAGCCCTATTATGAAGCGCTGGAGATAGCGGATGCAGCCGGCCATGACACAAGTTTTGATGTCACGGCCGTAGAGACCTTGATGGGTTCGCTACTTACGAACCAGTTGGCTTCAATTATTTATGACGCCAAAGCAAGCCAGGGGCAACCGGGCGGATAGAAAGCACCGCTGGTAGACTGAGTTGGCAATAGCGCGAAGTCCTATTGCGAAGCGGGCGCGAACGTGTTGCAGGCATCCATGCGGCCGGTGTTCAGGCCTTGCTTGAGCCATTGCACGCGCTGTGCGGAAGTGCCATGCGTGAATTTTTCGGGCATCACTTCGCCGCGGGTCATTTTCTGGATGTGATCGTCGCCTACTGCTGCCGCCGCGTTCAAGCCGGACTCCACGTCGCCGGTTTCCAGAATATTGCGCTGCTCGGTGGAATGTCCCCAAACGCCCGCGTAACAATCGGCCTGCAACTCCAGTTTGACGGAAAGTTGATTGGCCAATTGCGGGTTTTGCTCCTGGGCCGCACGGACCTTAGTCTCCGTGCCCACGATTTTCTGCACGTGATGGCCCAGCTCGTGCGCGATCACATATGCCTGCGCGAATTCGCCGGAAGCTCCGAAGCGGTCTTTCAGCTCGTAGAAAAATGAGAGATCGAGATAGACCTTCTCATCGCCCGGACAATAAAACGGCCCGGTGGCTGCCTGCGCGAGGCCGCAAGCGGAATTCACGTCGTCGCGAAACAGAACCATTTTCGCGTGACGATATTGCGGCAGGATCTGGCTCCAGGTGTGTTGCACGTC
This sequence comes from uncultured Acidobacteriota bacterium, assembly GCA_963780035.1. Taxonomy (GTDB): domain Bacteria; phylum Acidobacteriota; class Terriglobia; order Acidiferrales; family UBA7541; genus Palsa-295. The sequence continues at coordinate 30,872 of CAWAAG010000003.1, forward strand.
GTCGAGCACGAAGGAAACGAATTGGACTTCTTTTTGTTCGCCGGCGTCGCGCGCGGGATCGGCGGGACGCGTCGTTGACGTGGAGCCCACGCTCGTTCCGGAGTTCAGGAATGGCGTGATCAAATCCCGCTTGAAGATGAAACTCAGCACCAGGAGGATGAGCAGGCCTCCGATGCCGATGTGAATTCCGCCCGGGAATCCACCGCCTCCGCTGGAATTTCGATCGTCTTCGATGTCGCCGCTGGTTCCGCCGGGTGTCCAACGCATAGTGCCCTCACGAAAAACGCGGATCGAAATTGGTCTGGGCGTTCCGAATCTAAGACGCGCGCGATGCGCGCAACGCGGACTGGGTTTGCAGAGGATACCACTTCTGGAGAGTTGCGCCAGCGTGAGCGCCCGGCCCGTCCTCGCAGTTCCGATGTGCGTTGGAAAGCGTGTCCAGAAACGGCAGCTAGTATTCGTCCTCTTCGACTTGTTTCAGGCGAGTCATTTTCAGCGTGGTGCGAAAATCGCGCGAGCGGGCTTCAGCGAGGATGGCGCGGCGAGTTTCGGGCGGCAACTCCGAAGGACCGATGACGCCGGCCATATCGCGCGGAAAATGTTTGATGAAAATGGCGGCGAGGTGTGCCGTCGCGTAGGCAATCGGAGTGGAAATCAATCCGCGCTGGCGGATCTGGTACAGCGTCGGAAAGCTGGCGTCATAGCGCAGCAGCAGCGGCTGATCGTCCTTCGTCCCTTGCACCAGCACCGCCGCCGCGAAGCGCGCATTTTCCAAAATGCCTCGGCGAATCAAGCCCGCCACACCTTTTGGCGTGGGCGTCTTCGGAAATCTTTTGCGAACGATTCCTTGCGATCGATTCAGCCGGCCCTGGCGATACCAGCGGTACAGGCGGTCGAAGTCGTTGCCGCCGATTTTGGCGTCCATATCGTGCATCGGCACCACGTAAGGCAGCATGCACACTTCGTCCTGCGCCGCCAGGTATACGGTGGTCTCGCCGATAGGCGGCGGGAAGCGAAATTTCTCGCGCTCGGCGAAGCGCTTCGCCAGCAGAAAGTGCCGCGCGCGGTAGACGCGCGGGCGAGAGATGGCTTCGTCGTACATCACTTCCGGCGACCAGGTGGAGACGGGATCCTTGCTCTCGGTGCTCTCGTACAGGCGAATCTGAACCGACTCGACCGTGTCGAGCAGTTCGGAAGCGCGTTTTGCAAGCAGGTTCGTGAGGCCCGGCGCCGCGCCCGTGCAGATCACCGCCGCGCGATTTTTCGCGAGGAAGCGTTTGTGGAAACGGAATTGTTCCGGGCGGAAAGGATTGCGATTGAGATGCGAATTCAGATCGAGATAGTGGATGCGCAGGCGCAACGCGGCGCGCAGGATGATCTCGTTGAAGACGGCGGGGGAAGCGTTGACGATCAGGTTGCAGCCGCGGGCCGCGCGCACGATGGACCAGAGATTGCGCGCGTTCGCTTCCTTAACTTCGATTTTGCTTTTCTTGCCGAGGAACTTCCGCGCGCGGTCCGGGTCGCGGTCGCCGCACCAGACCGTGTGTCCCTGGCGCTGCAGCAAATGAGCGAGTAAGGAGCCGGCGCCGCCCACTCCCAGTACGAAGATGCGCATCGGCTGGCAACTTTATCACAATCACCGGGCGTCATTGCCCGTTCCAAGCCGCCACTTTCCGATTCTGCACTTGGCCGAGGTGTTCCTTGTCGTGCGCGAGGCCGCAGATAACACGCCTAAGTCGTGGCGCCGCATGTTCCGGTCCGGGAGCTTGCTTCCAAAGGAACTGAGCGTAGAATGAAGTTGATTTCTCCGACCCCCTCGGCCTAACGGAGAGACAACTCACGGAAGCGGGGGCGACGCTCTTTCATTTTGCAGGAGCTGAGGGATTGGGTGGAAACGCCCGGTCCTCCCCAGTTCGGAAAGGAGTGAATCCAGCGGCGCGGTTGCTCGCGCCATTACCCCGCTGGAATCTTCGCCCGTTTCCGAACTCGGAGATGGGCATTTTTATTTTTGGCGGCATCTAAGCGGCGATGGCACTCATAGACAAATTCGGACGGCCCATCACGGACCTGCGCGTCTCGGTAACGGACCGCTGCAATTTCCGCTGTGTCTATTGCCGCTCCGCGAACCCCGAAAATCACATGGCGGAGCACGCGCTGCTCGAATGGGACGAATACGAGCGGCTGGTGCGCATCCTGGTGGGCATGGGCATCCGCAAAGTGCGCGTGACGGGCGGCGAGCCGTTGGTGCGTCCCGGCGTGGAAGATTTCATCGCGCGCCTGAAAGCCATCGGCGTGCAGGACCTTTCGATGACCACCAATGGATTCCTGCTCGCCGAGCGTTGCGACAAGCTCGTGGCCGCGGGCCTCGATCGCATCAACATCAGCCTCGATTCGCTGGACCGCGCAAAATTCGAGCAGGTCACGCGCACCAAGACTTTCGACGATGTGATCGCGGGAATCGAGGCCGCGCAAGCTTCGCCGCTGCGTCCGGTGAAGGTGAATGCGGTGCTGGTGCGCGGGTTGAACGACAACGAAGTGGAAGCCTTCGCGGAATTCGCGCGCGAAAAAGACATCGTGATGCGCTTTATCGAATTCATGCCGCTGGACGCGGACCGCGCGTGGACGCGCGACATGGTGGTGCCGGCCGCGGAGGTCCATCGCCGCATCTCGGCGCGCTGGCCGCTGATTCCCGTGGTGCACGAACGCAGCGAAACCGCGCGGAAGTACCGCTTCGTGGATGGCCTGGGCGAAATCGGATTGATCGCGCCGGTGACCCAGCCTTTCTGCGGGCATTGTTCGCGCATCCGGCTCACCGCCGACGGAAAATTGCGCACCTGCCTTTTCAGCAAGGAAGATCATGACTTGAAAGGCCTGCTGCGCGGCGGCTCGACCGACCGCGAAATCGGCGACGCCATCGTGGCCATCGTCAATACGAAGGAAAAGAGCCACCGCATCAACGAGCCGGATTTCATTCCACCTTCGCGCACCATGGTTTATATTGGCGGCTGACGGGGCCGGTCCTGGGAGGCCGCGTAAAGATGGCCGACGAAGAATCCAAATATTTCTCGCTTACGGAAGCCGAGCGCTTACGCACGCAGCTTGAGCCGCTGCTGATCGAAGCGATGGAATCGCGGCGCAAGATGAATGATGTGGATGGAAAACTCGGCGCGCTGGCGGAGCGCATCCAACGTTCCGGCGGCTTGGCCGTGTCGTACGAGAAAGCCGCGAAGGTCCGCCTGGAACGCAACCAGCTGGAAGAATCCATCCAATCCGCGCTTGACCAGATTCAGGAAACTGGCTGCGTCGTGAAAGATTTGGACGTCGGCTTGCTCGATTTTCCCGCGCGCATTGACGATCAGGAAGTGTATCTCTGCTGGAAGCTGGGCGAAGACCGCATCCGTTTCTATCACGCCCAGGATGAAGGTTTCTCCGGCCGCAAACCGATCGATCCCCGCGACGCCGGCTACAACAATCCCGTGCAGTGAGTCCCGCAGCCCTTCACGCTAGCGCGCCGTCAATTCAATAGGCCGCACATCGCGCTCGATCTTAGCGAGCTGTTCGTCTTCGGCAATTTCCAGATCGTACTTCGTTTGAAGATTCAGCCAGAACTGGGCCGTGGTCTTGAAATAACGAGCCAGGCGCAGCGCAGTGCTCGCCGTGATCCCGCGGCGCTCCGCCACAATGTCGGCAATGCG
>CAWAAG010000004.1:0-234252 GCA_963780035.1 uncultured Acidobacteriota bacterium
ATTTCCTCTCGGCAGTTTCCGCGAACCCTGCCACCATTCGAATTTGTCGTTTCGTTATCCCGATACGGATATTTGTCCGTCAGTCCGAATCGCCTCGCCGAGTTAGCCAGCACATAATTTACGGTTTGCCCATCATCCGGCCAGAATCGGTCGCAAATGTCGCAAGCGGTAATTGCCCACAGAGGACTTCTGGGCCGGAACGGTTTACGGATGCGCCGTGACCCGAACGCAGCCAATCCAACCGGAGGTCTCCACATCCTCAGAAAGATCCGGCGCTCCTGTTGACATTCAACAGGTGAAAGAAGTAAGTTTCCGCTGGAGAGCCGCCGGAGAACCAGTGTGACGATTATGACGCGGGCGCCGCTACTGCAGGGGACTCTCGATCTGCTGGTGCTGAAGACGCTGGAGGCGCTTGGCCCCCTGCACGGATTCGGAATTGCCCGGCGCATCGAGCAGACCTCGGGCAAAGAGTTGCAACTCAATCAAGGAACGCTCTATCCGGCGCTGGTGCGTCTGGAGCAGCGCGGTTGGATCCGTTCGAGTTGGGGTGTTTCCACGAATAAGCGGCGCGCGCGGTTCTATTCACTGACCAACGCGGGGCGGAAGCAGCTGGCGGTTGAAACGGCAAGCTGGGAACGAATGGCAGCTATGATCGGCCGCATGTTGCAAGGCGCAGGGGAGGCGTGAAGTGACCTGGTTGCGTGTGGTGGCCGCGCGAATTCGAGAGCTGTTCGCGAAGCCGCGCCTTGATGCCGAACTCGACGAAGAGCTGCGGACACACTGCGAAATGCTCGCGGAGGAAAACATGCGGCGTGGCATGCCGCACGCGGAAGCGCGACGTGCGGCAAAGATCGCCCTCGGCGGCATCGAGCAGACCAAGGAGGCAGTGCGCGACGGTCGCGGCCTGCCGCAGCTCGATGTACTGCTACAGGACGTGCGCTTCGGCGGGCGGATGCTGGCGAAGTCGCCTGGCATTACGTTTGTGATCGTGCTGACCCTGGCTCTGGGCATCGGTGCGACGACTGCGATCTTCACGCTCGTGCACCAGGTGATGCTCAGTTCCCTGCCCGTCGCAAAGCCGGAGCAGCTCTGGCGCATCGGCGACGCCGTGGCATGCTGCTATGCGGATGGCTACACGCAGGGAGATGGCAAGGGGCTGCCGCCGAACGATTGGAATCTTTTCTCGTGGGATACGTACAAGCTCTTCCGCGCCGATACGCCTGGCTTCGAGCGACTGGCTGCGTTCCAGATCGGTGAAGGCAATGCGGAATTGGCCGTGCGGCGGGCTGGTTCAGGAGCGCCGGTGGAGGAGCGCGACGGCGAGTACGTTTCCGGGAATTTTTTCGAGACGTTCGCCATTTCCTCCTGGCGCGGGCGTTTATTGAGCGATAGCGACGACCGCGAAGGAGCGCCGCCAGTGGCGGTGATGAGTTTTCATACCTGGCAGGGGAGGTACGGGGCCGATCCCTCGGTGGTGGGAGCCACGTACGAGATGAACGATCATCCGTTCACGGTTATCGGTATCGCCCCGCCGGGATTCTTCGGAGCGAAGATCGCGGATTCAGGGATGCCCGATTTCTGGCTGCCACTGGCGACCGAGCCGTTGATCGCTGGAAAAATGTCGCGGCTCGAGAATCCCCGGCTGGCTTGGCTCGACGTGATTGGGCGCGTTCGGCCGGGCGTGAATCCGAAAATCCTGGAGACACAGCTTCAGGTAGAGCTGCAGCAGTGGCTGGCAAGCCATGTCCCGGAGATGAGCCAGCAGGAAAAGACGCTGTGGGAGAAGCAGACTCTGCACATGACGCCGGGCGGCGCGGGCGTTTCGTTGATGCGCAGAAATTACCAGGAAGGTTTGCGGTTGCTGCTGATGGCGGCGCTATGTGTGCTACTGGTTGCGTGCAGCAATATCGCCAATCTTCTGCTGGCGCGCGGCCTGAAGGACAGGCATCAGACCGCACTGCGCGCCGCCCTGGGAGCATCGCGCTGGAGGCTGGTGCGCAAGGCGCTGGCTGAGAGCCTGACCCTTGCTATTTTCGGCGCTGTGGCAGGAATCGCCGTCGCGTATGCGGGCACGAGCCTGATTCTGCGGCTCGCCATCAGCGGGCCGGAGCGCTGGGTTCCGGTGCAATCGGCGCCGTCAATTGCAGTGCTGCTCTTCGCGCTGGGGCTTTCGGTGATCACGGGGATCGTATTCGGCATTGCGCCGGCATGGATGGCGTCGCGCGCCGAGCCCATCGAAGCGCTGCGCGGAGTGAATCGCTCGGCGGGCCACCAGCGCCACTGGGCGCAGAAGATGCTGGTGACCGTGCAGGCGGCTGTCGCCGTGGTGCTGCTGAGCGCGGCAGCGATGCTGGGGCAGAGCCTGCGGAACCTCGAGCGCCATGACCTCGGCTTCGATACCAGCGGGCGGTATTTGGCCGGGATCGATCCGAAAATTTCGGGGATTAAGCCGGAACAGGTCGTGCCGCTGTTCCGCGAAATCGAGGACCGTCTGCGCGCGATTCCCGGCGTGCGGGCAGTCGGCGGCGTTCTGGAGGCGCCGATGAGCGGCTGGGTCTGGGGTCACAACATCCGCATTGAAGGAAAACCAGATGAAAATGATTCGTCCGGCTGGACGCGCGTGACGCCGGGCTTTTTTGAGACTTTCGAGGACAAGATGGTGATGGGGCGAGCCATCACGGAGGAGGACAACGCCGACACACGTCCGGTGGCGGTGGTCAACCAGGCGTTTGCGAAGAGATTCTTCGGCAACGCGAACCCGCTCGGGCAGCGCTTCGGTCCCGTTAGGAACGCGGGAATGTACGAGATTGTGGGCGTGGCCCGCGACATTGATTTCGGGGATGGTCCGGAGCCGATCTATTTCCTCCCGGAAGCGCAGAGCACACTTTTCGACGACGCGGAAGCGGAAGAGCGCGAAGTCTGGTCACATTATCTTTACAACATCGTAATCTGGGCGCCGGGCAATCCGCCAGGGCTTGACGTCGAGGCGAAGAGGATCGTGGCGAAGATCGATCCGGACCTTGTGATGTCCGGCGTTCACTCGTACTCAGACATCATTCGCGCCGACTTTGCTCAGCAGAACATGATTGCCACTCTTACCTGGCTATTTGGAGCCGTAGGATTGGTGCTGGCTGCTGTTGGTCTCTACGGCGTCACCGCGTATGGCGTGGAGCAGCGGACCAACGAGATCGGCGTACGCATGGCGTTGGGCGCGAAGCGCGGCTCGGTGGTGGCCATGGTGCTGCGCGGAGCGTTCGGGCAAGTCGGCATCGGGCTGGCATTGGGGATACTGGCGGCGATCGGCACGGGACACTTGATCGCGAGCCAGCTTTTCGGCGTAAGGCCGTGGGATCCGTTGATTCTGTCAGGCGCCACGCTGCTGCTTGGGCTGGCCGCGTTGCTTGCGGCGATCATTCCGGCGCGGCGGGCGATGCGTGTGGATCCGATGGTTGCGTTGAGGTACGAGTAGTAGGCGGAGACCCGTCGCTGGCTCCTGTATTGGCGGCGACCGGAAAGCATCCAGAAACGCGGTACTGCGGCTACGCTGCCCGCCGAATCAACTCCATACTGAACGCCAGGGTTAACCGATTCGGATGATTGCAGGCCCCGCAACCAACCAGGCGTACACCGGGAAGGTGGCGCGCTTGATCTGTTTCAGGGTTGGCTCCCAGCAGCTTCCAATACCCCTCAGCCACATATCCCCTGCCTGCCGCTTGCGCGCTCCACTTCCCGCGACAAATTTCCGTCTGCTTCCTTAAGCTGGCTGCAAAACTTAGCGACCGCGTGTTTCAAGGCTTCAGGCTGGAGCATGGCATGTTGCAGCCCGGCCAATAATTTTTCTTCCATCCAGTTCTTTCTGATTTGCTGGCCATCCGGGCATGTCCCGCGATAGAGGTGTTGCGAACATCCGTACTTTCGATGGCTTGGGCCGCTCCTCGAATCGGGTGATTTGATATTTATCTGAACGCAGCGGTGTGATAGAGTCGCCGCCGTCCGCTCTTCTAAATCAAGCCAGAGAATTCTGGAGCAGTTATGCGTGAAGCCCAACTCAGTGCGGGGATGGCGCGAGAAGCGGCCTCCTCGACGAAATTTTGCAAGTCCGTCCTATTCACTCTGGTAACTACCTTGGCCTTCTCCGCCGGATGCGGCAAAGAGAAACCCGTGGAAGCCGCTCCTCCCATCGTGGAAGTTGCTGAGGTCACGCAAAGAGATGTGCCGATTACCATGCAGTGGGTGGCCGCGCTCACAGGCTTGGTGAACGCGCAAATTCGCGCGCAGGTATCGGGCTACTTGACCAAGCAGATGTATACGAACGGCGCCTACGTGAAAAAGGGCACGCCTCTTTTTCAACTCGATCCGCGCACCTTTCAGGCCGCCGTTGACCAAGCCAAGGGCGTCTTGCAACAAGCCAAAGGCGAATTGGCGCGCGCTCAGGCTCAGCAGGGCAAGACTCAGCAAGATGTGACGCGTTATACCCCGCTGGCGCAAACCGGCGCGATCAGTAAGCAGGAACTGGACGACGCCGTCCAGGCAAACCTGGCCGCACTGGCGCAGATGGAATCTGGCAGAGCCGCCGTGGTGGCGGCAGAAGCCTCGCTCGAAACGGCGCGACTAAACCTTGGGTTTAGCACCATCGTTTCACCCATTGACGGCATTGCCGGGATCGCCAGCGCTCAAGTCGGCGATTTCATCAGCCCGCAAAGCGCCAATCCGCTGACCACCATTTCCACCATCAATCCCATCCTGGCGAATCTCACTCCCAGCGAACGGGAATACCTAAAGGCCGTGCGGGCAATCGAAAAATCCGGAGAGACTGAAAAACAGGCGCTCGACAGGCTGAGCTGGGAATTGCAACTGACCGATGGAACCGAGTATCCGCTGAAAGGCAAATTCTACGCGCTGGACCGCCAGGTGGACGTCAACACCGGCGCCATCTTGTTGCAAGTCGAGTTTCCGAATCCCAAAAATCTCTTGCGCCCAGGCGGATTCGGCAATGTTCGGACCGTGGGCCGAATCGAAATGGGCGCGCTGCTGGTGCCCCAGCGGGCCGTCGCGGACGTGCAGGGCAAATACTTGATTGCCGTTGTGGGCAGCGAGGATAAGGTGCGTATCCGCCCGGTTACGATGGGAGAGAAAATCGGCACGATGTGGATTGTCACCGAGGGCTTACGGCCTGGCGATCGGGTGGTGGCCGAAGGCATACAAAAAGTCAGCGATGGACTTCAGGTGAACCCGAAACCTTACTCGCCGGACTCGACAACTCCGGCAAATGCCGGCGCGGGCGCTGCCCAGTAGGCGGGAATAATGTATAAATTCTTCATTGAACGTCCCATTGTGTCCATAGTGATTTCCGTCATTATGGTCATTGTGGGCACAGTGGCGGTCCTCAGCGTGCCCACCGCGCAATTCCCCAATATCGCCGACCCGCAAATCCAGGTGAATGCCACCTATGTAGGCGCCGATGCTCTCACCGTCGAGCAATCCGTTGCGACGCCCATCGAACAGCAAATGAGCGGCGTGGACAACATGGAGTACATGTACTCCCTGAACGCCAACAATGGAACGATGAAATTGACGGTGGACTTCGACATCAAGACGGACGCGAGCACAGACCAGATTCTTGCTCAAATGCGCCAAAACCAGGCTGCCTCACAACTTCCCGCCGCAGTCAACAATTTTGGCGTCACCGTCCAGAAATCGACGTCCGCGCCCATGATGCTCTTCGACCTCTATTCCCCGAACGGCACTTATGACTCGCAATTTCTGGCGAACTATTCCTATATCAATCTCACCGATGGACTCACCCAGGTTCCTGGTATCGGCAGCGTCTCGGTGTTCGGGGCGGGCCAGTACGCGATGCGGATTTGGGTTAAACCCGATCAACTCGCCAAGCTGCAAATCACCGTGCCGGAAATCATTAATGCGATTCAGACGCAGAACAATGTGAATCCTGCCGGACAGATTGGCGGCGAGCCTGTCCCGGCCGGGCAGCAGTTCACCTATACCGTTCGTGCCCAGGGACGCTTGATTTCCGAAGAGGATTTCGGCCAGATCGTCGTTCGCGCGCAGTCCAACGGTTCTATCGTGCGGCTGAAAGATGTAGCCAGAATTGAACTCGGCGCTCAAGTCTACAACATGCAGGGGCGGCTGGATGGCAAACCGTCCGCGGTAATCGCCGTCTACCAACTTCCGGGTTCCAACGCGATTGCCGCCGCCAAAGGCGCCATCGCCTACATGGAAAGCGCCAAGAAGAGTTTCCCGCCGGGGCTCGACTACGTAACCGCGCTGGATACCACTCTTCCGGTAACCGAAGGCATCAAGGAAATCCAACATACCCTGCTGGAAGCCATATTGCTGGTCATCCTGGTGGTGTATATCTTCCTGCAGGGCTGGCGAGCAACGCTGATTCCGTTGTTGGCGGTGCCGGTTTCGCTGGTCGGCACGTTCATGGTATTTCCGCTGCTCGGATTTTCGGTTAATACGCTTTCCTTGTTCGGCCTGGTCCTCGCGATTGGATTGGTCGTTGACGATGCGATTGTGGTCGTGGAGGCGGTGGAACATCATATCGAGCACGGCTTGACCCCCAAGGACGCCGCCATGAAGGCCATGGAAGAGGTTTCCGCGCCGGTCATCGGCATCGCCGTCATTCTTTCCGCGGTATTCATTCCCACCGCTTTCATTCCGGGAATTACAGGGCGTCTCTACCAACAATTTGCGGTGACCATCGCAGTTTCGGTGATTATCTCTGCCTTTAACGCTCTCACCCTCAGTCCCGCTCTTTCCGCTCTGCTCCTCCGGCCGAAAAAAGAAGCCCGCGGTCCGCTGGGCAAGTTTTTCGGCTGGTTCAACCGCATGTTTACTACCGCAACCAATGACTACGTCAAAGTTTGCCGGATGTTCATGCACAAATCGGTCGTAACCATTTTGTTGTTGGTGGGCTTCGGCGTCCTGGCGGGATTCGTCGGGGATAAGTTGCCGACGAGTTTCCTTCCCGATGAAGATCAAGGCTACGTGTTCATTGCCCAGCAACTGCCGGATGCTGCCTCGCTGCAACGAACGTCCGCGTCCGCAAAAAGAGTAGAAGACATTTTGCTGCAGACCCCCGGCGTCGCCCACGTCACCTCGGTGATCGGATACAGCATGTTGAGCGGCGTGCAGAATACTTACAGCACTTTTTTCTGGGTGACGTTTAAACCATGGAGCGAGCGGAAGACCGAGGACCAGCAGTACATGAATCTGCTCATCCATCTCAATGACGTCCTCGGCAAACTTCCCGAGGGCACCACCGTGGCTTTCCCGCCCCCCGCCATTCCGGGTGTGGGCGCGTCCGGCGGCGTCACCTACGTGCTGGAAGACCGCGGCGGCCACGACGTCGACTTCCTGGCGACCAACACGCAGCGCTTCCTGGAGGCGGCGCGCAAACGCCCGGAAATCGCCAGAATATTTACCACGCTGCTGCCCTCGGTCCCCCAAGTGTACGTCCACGTGGATCGCGATAAGGTGCTCACGCAGGGTGTGCAATTGAAAGACGTGTACGGCACCTTGCAAGCTTTTATGGGCGGGGCCTTTATCAATTACTTCAATCGCTTCGGACGCCAGTGGCAGGTCTATGTGCAAGCCGAAGGGAGTTACCGCACGCGCAGCGAAAACCTGGGGCAGTTTTACGTCAGAAACGCCAAAGGAGATATGGTGTCGCTGGCGGCGATCACCTCGATTGATCAGAAGAATGGCCCTGAATTCACGATGCGTTACAACCTGCACCGTGCCGCGCAGATCAACGCCACGGCCGCCCGTGGATTCAGCTCCGCCGAAGCCATGAAAGCCCTGGAAGAGGTCTACGCGCAGACCATGCCGCCCGGCATGGGTTTCGACTATCTGGGCATGTCCTTCCAGGAACAAAAAGCGCAACAAGGCGTCTCTCCCTTCGTAATTTTTGGATTGTCAATTCTCTTCGCGTTCTTGATTCTGGCGGCACTCTACGAAAGCTGGACCCTGCCGTTCAGTGTGCTGCTCAGCGTACCCATTGCGGTCTTCGGCGCATTTGCCGCGCTCTTCGGGCGTCGCATCGTGGATCTGCTTGTGTTCAAGCAATACTCCGGGCTGGGACTGGAAAACAACGTGTACGCGCAGATCGGTTTGGTTATGCTCATCGGCCTCGCTGCCAAGAATGCCATTCTGATCGTCGAGTTCGCCAAAGCGGAATACGAGAAGGGCCGCTCGCTTGCCGATGCTGCCCTGGAAGGGGCCAGGTTGCGCTTGCGCCCGATTCTGATGACATCGTTTGCCTTCATCCTTGGCTGCGTTCCGCTCTGGCGGGCGACCGGTTCGGGCGCCGTCTCGCGGCAGGTGATGGGCACCGCCGTGATCGGCGGCATGCTCGCCGCCAGCGCGATTGCCATTTTCATCATTCCGGCGCTGTTTTACATGATTGAGCGAATGGGGGGAGCACGTGTCGAGGGTTTCAAGGCTCCGGAAGCTGGCACGCCGGGCCTGGCTTCGCCCAGCCCTGAGCATGCGGATTAATCCGAAGAACCGCAGCCGATTGTTTTACGTTCGATGAACGCAAAAAACGCCAATTCGAAGGAACTGCGGTTTCCCGAGACGCGGAGTCGAGCCAGCCGCGCGGTGCTTTCCGCTGTCCTCTCCTCGGCCCTCATTTTCAGCGGTTGCGCAGTCGGGCCGAAGTACGCACGGCCGACCGTCAATGTCCCCAGCGATTTTCGCGGCGCGGCAGGCGCCACCCAGCAAGCTTCCTATGCAGATCTGCCTTGGTGGGAAGTGTTCAAGGACGACGAACTCAAGTCGCTCATCGACACCGCCCTGGCCAATAACTACGATCTTGCCATCGCGGTCTCCCGTGTCGAGCAAGCGCGCCAGCTCGCGGCCGTGGCCCGTTCTCAGTTTCTGCCGTTCGTTAATTATTCCGTGGGCGCCAGCGATGGCAAGAACGAATTCCTGGGCACGCCCGCACCAGGCCTGGGGACGACCAAAGGCGCGTTTCTCGCTCTCGGCAGCGTTGCCTGGCAAGCCGATATTTGGGGCCGCATTCGCCGCCTCAATGAAAGTGCCCGAGCTCAATATCTTTCCACCGAAGAAGCCCGCCGCGGCGTAATGCTCACCTTGACGAGCGATGTTGCTCAGGCCTATTTCCAACTGCTCGGTCTCGAACTACAACTTCAGATTGCCAAGGACACGACGGCATCGTTCAGCGATACGCTCAAGCTTTTCAATCAGCGCTACGAAGGCGGCGTCGCCTCCACGCTCGATACTTCTCGCGCCGAAGCTGCGCAAGCTGCTACTGCCGCAGCCATTCCGGAATATGAGCGTCAGATTGCTCTGCAGGAGAACGTGCTCAGTGTCCTTCTGGGGAAAAATCCCGGCCCCATCGTTCACACCGCAAAATTGCTGGACGAAATCGTGCCGCCGGCTATTCCGGTGGGTCTGCCTTCGGCCCTGCTGGAACGGCGCCCGGACGTCCTCGCCGCCGAACAGCAAGTCCGCGCGGCCAATGCGCAGGTGGGCGTAGCGATCGCTAATTTCTTTCCGCAGATTGGACTCACTGCTCTGCTAGGACAGGCCAGCACTCCGCTCTCTCAAATCACGGCGGGCAGCGCCAACGTCTGGAGCGTCGCGGGCAATTTCACTGGGCCCATCTATGAGGGTGGCGCCCTTCGCGCCCAGAAACGTCAGGCGATCGCAGCATGGCAGCAAGCCAAACTGCAGTACGAACAGACCGCCCTTAGCGCCTTCACGGACGTTTCGAACGCCCTCATTTCCAGGGAGAAATTCGAAAGCATCCGCGCCGAACAAGCTCGCTCGGTGGCAGCCTATCAGCAAGCCGTCACAGTGTCCTTGCAGCGCTATCGCGCGGGGAAGGCCAGCTACTTCGAAGTCCTCGATGCTCAAATCCAGTTGTACCCGGAGCAAAATGCGCTGGCCCAGACCGAGCTCAATCGCCGTGTCGTTATCGTCCAACTTTACCTGGCTCTGGGTGGCGGCTGGAACCTCACTGACTCCGACTGGCAGAAACACACACTAACACCCGCTCCCTAGCGATGCTCACAGCCGCCGTCTGAGGTTCATGCGCGCCGTTTCACATGGCTTGAGGAGTCAAACCGTGCCTGCCCAAGAAAAAATCGACACGCACCAGAAAGCGCTCTCCATAAATCTCGATCCCCAAATCTTCGGGTCCTTCGCTGAAATCGGTGCGGGGCAGGAGGTCGCACGCTGGTTTCTTCAAGTTGGCGGCGCCTCCGCCACTGTCGCTAAGACCATCTCCGCTTACGACAAGGAAGTCAGCGATGTTCTATACGGCGCCGGGACGCGGTACGTTTCTCGGCCGCGCCTGCAGTCCATGCTCGAGCACGAATGGTCTGATCTCCTTTCGCAACTGAGCGCCAGCCGTGGCTCCACGACGCGCTTCTTTTCTTTTGTGGACACCGTCTCCGCGCGCAACTTCGCGGGCGATAACGAGTGTCACGGCTGGATCGGACTCCGCTTTCAGTTGCAGCCGCAAGCCCCGCCCAACGACGTTATTCTCCACATCAATCTCCGCGATCGCAGCAACCTGGCACAGCAGGCCGCCGTGGGTATCCTCGGCGTCAATCTGGTGTACGCCGCCTTTCACTTTCTCGCCAGCGCCGATGAATTTATCGCTCAGATTGCCGCCGATCTTTCTCTGCACCGGATCGAATTTGATTGCCTCGAATTCCAAGGCCCCGCCTTTGCAAACTGGAGTCCTCGTGCCATCCACGCCTCGCTCGTCGTCAACCAACTCGCTGAAGCGGTCTACTTTCCAGTGAAGGGTCAGCTGATTCCCCCAACCGAAATCCTCTATAAGAAAGCCATCGTGCTCGCACCCGGAATGTTCGGCGGGGTCGGGCCTTTGCATCGAGAGATGGTCGCAGCCACTCTTGCCTCCCTGCCCCAGCAGGAGCTCGAGCAGAGCAAGGGATCCATCGGCCTGTTCGCTTTGACCTGTGCCGCGAGCGCCTTCGGTCAACCCGCCTTAACCGCCGCTCAGATCGTCCAGCAAGTTGATGCGATGCAAGGGCTTGGTAACGCGGTCCTGGTATTTCGCGAGCAAGAGCTTTACAAGATGGGTGCGTTCGTCAGCCGCTTCACCAAAGCCCGCGTTCATTTTGCCGTCGAGCTTTCCGTGTTGGTTCGCGTGTTGCAGGCCCCTTATCAGGATCTCGATAGCAGTCTGTTGGAAGGCGTTGCGCGGCTCTTCCGCGAAAATGTACGTGTGAGCGTTTTCCCGATGCCCGCCGAGGGAATGAAGGAGTCGGACGCCGCCGCGGGCTGGAAGTGGAAGCAAACCAATGGCCGTATCGGCGCGCGGGATCTCGAACCGCCCGAACCGCTCAACCATCTTTATCGCTATTTGATCGGTAATGGCTTGATACTGCCTAAGGAGCTCGACGACAAATAGCCTCCGCGTCCGCCGCGGATGAATCATCTGCATCTGGCCGCGCTGTTGCAATCCGGGCTCTCGCTGGATCTTCCGGATGGCTCGCAGTTGACCGTCGGCGCCCTGCGCCCCGAAACTCCCTGGGTCGGAAAGCAGATCCAGTCGCGCACGCTGGCCGGACCCATCTCCGACACCAAGCTAGTGGCCGCGCTCCGCGGCAAGTCCGTGATGATGGCCCGCCCAGAAACGGTGTTGCAGCCCGGCGACAGGCTCTTGCTGGTAGCACCGCCACAGGCCCAGGAAGAATTGAAGAAGCACCTCGCTCCCGCCAGCCCGCGAGATACACAAGCGGCGTGATTGGTGAGGTGGGAAGTGGAGAAATGATGGCGATCGAATTGGGGTGCGGGTGTTTGTTTTGTGTGAGATATAACAATTAAATATTTTGGCAGACGCTTTGCTTTCGAGCAGTAACACGATGCAGGAATGAATTCTAGAGCGCGACTTGGCGTATCCGACTGTTGGATAAGATGCGACCGAAATCATGACGGCCCAACAGGAAATCTCGGCAAAAAACGAAACGCTTCTCGTGCGGCATCCAATTGCTGCTTACTTTACGTTGACATTTGCGATTTCTTGGATGGGAGCCCTGCTAGTGGCCGCGCCGCATCTGATGCGCCACGAACCTCTGCCAAAAATAACCGGCATTCTTATGTTTCCGGCCATGCTCCTCGGCCCCAGCCTGACGGGCATCGTTCTGACGAGAATCGTGGATGGGCGAGGGGCAGTTGGTGGCCTCGTTTCTCGAATGTTTCGGTGGCGGCTTCCAGTGAACTGGTACGCGGTGCTTTTCATCCCACCCGCTTTGGTACTGACTGTTCTGTTCAGTTTGAAAATGTTTGTTTCGATGTCTTATGCTCCGAACTTTTTTCTAATGGGAATCTTGTTCGGTGTTCCCGCCGGATATTTGGAGGAGATCGGCTGGATGGGCTATGCATTCCCGAAAATGCGCTTACAGCAGAACGCGCTGGCCTCGAGCATCTTGCTCGGACTGCTGTGGGGCATTTGGCATTTGCCGGTTATTGATTACCTTGGAACGGCCACTCCGCACCGTAGCTACTGGTTCCCTTTTTTTCTGGTCTTCACGGCGGCCATGACAGCCATGAGAGTGCTGATCTGCTGGATTTATAGCAACACAAGAAGCTTGTTGCTGGCTCAGCTTATGCATATAAGCTCCACAGGATCTCTGGTCATTTTCAGTGCTCCTGGACTGGCACCCGGGCAGGAAGTGATGTGGTATGGACTTTATGCGGTCGCGCTGTGGGTCACAGTCGCAATCGTCGTTAGCCATTTTGGCAAAGCGTTGATGCACAGCTAAGGTTTGTCCAGGATGGGCGGGTGGAGGCGTCGGCGGGTGGCACACCCTACTTTCCTGCTGGTCCTTCCGCTCTTCTTGACGCGTCACGGGAATGGATGATACCACTGCGGCAGTTGACGGTGAAGTTGATTGGTTTTTGGATTTGCCGTTGGGGTGGAATTTGGGGGTGCCGCACTCTCGCCGGTAGGCGGCCGGAGGCCGTCGGCGAGGGTGCGCGGCTGTAACCCATCCGATGCGTTATGAATCGGAGCGGCATACTGGACGGCGAGCGGAGCGGTTGCGCACCGAATCCGGGGCCGGCGCAGTAGGCCTTGGCGCTTTGCCACGCACCCACAAGCCCTAAAGGCGGTCGCTTACCTGTGCTCGAACGGTGCGCCACCCGACCCATCATTCAGACGACAGATTTGCTATCCCTCTTATTATGAGAGCACGCTGCTCCGCAGCCAGAGCGATGGTACATTAACGGGATGTGGACTGGGCCTTCGAAGTGGCCCGTAGAGCGCCGCTTGAAGTGGTTCAAGCGGATGAAGCGCTTCCGCGAGTATTGGCTGACGCGGATTGTCTTCGCGCTGCTTGCGCTGCTGGCGATCTTCACGGCGATAGAGATACACATCTATCAGCCGCCGCATTATTTGTATCGCGTATTCGATGCCCCGAACCTGCCCAATGTCCTACTGGTATTCGTTGGCATAGGCGGCGTTTGGGCTGCGCTGCGAACGTTGAAGACTATCGAGAAGCAAGTTGAAGCCCAGGTGAACGCGGAACGCGCCTGGATGGAAGTTGATATTGAACTCGCCCCTTCGCCTTCTATTACTGAACTCACCGAGGGACAGCAGCCGACCAATACCGTCGTGAGTGTCGCGGTCAAATGGATGAATGTCGGTCGGACTCCCGCTTGGATTAATCTCACGCAGATCAGCATGATGATGCTGCCTGACCAAACGCACGCTCCGAAGGAACTACCCGAGCCGGGCTACCCTTCTGTAATCGGCCCCGAAATGGTCGGAGCGGGTAAGGAGTTCGAGCAGTCGGGAACCGTCAAGGCTGAGGGGAAGATTAGCCGCACGCAGGTGGGGTTGATTTACGGCGAGGTCAGCTACTTCGACATCTTCAAGCAACACCACACGACGACGTTCGGCTTTATCGTTGATCACCAGCGAAGGGTACGGCGTATGCCTTTCGTGCACCCGGCTTATAACGAACACACGTAAGCGGGCGGATGGGCGGGTGGCCGACCCTTCCAGCGGCGGGTGGCGCACCCCTCTAGCGCAGGCTCTAAACCGCCTCTAGATTTTGGGGGTGGCGGGTGGCCGACCCTGCCAGCGCAAGCACGCAACCGCCTTTAGATTTTTGGGGTGCCGCATCCCTTTGCGCCGTCCGCAAAGGGTGCGTGGCACAACGTTAAGCCCTACCCCTCCGGCCCGCGGATTCGACGAACAACCATTCCGCTCGCGACGCAAGTCTCAATTCACAGATCGGCCGACGCAAACTCCAACGCGCTTGCCAAACTTCGGCAACCGACCAGCGCCGTTTTACCCTGAGGGTCCGCCCGCGGCGGACTCGAAGGGCGGCGCGCCATAAATTAGCCCGGCGCGGAACCGCTGGGAAAAGACGGCGAGCAGCGCCAAACCGATCGCGGCGCAGTTCCCGCGCTGTTTTCGAGTTTTCCCGCCACGCCTCGGCGTGACCCGCGTACTCCCGCGTTATCCGCGAGCCCGCTCGCCCCGGCTCCCGAAAAGCCAGATTCCATTCGCGCCCACGCGCACGAGCCTTTGCCTTGCTTGCCCCCACTTATTCCCATTTTGGAACTGGTAATCATCCAGTAAATGTGATAAAATAGGTTCGGGCCACTTTTCCAGCCCACTGAGGATGCTACATGCGCTCCGCCACAACGGCGACGGGCAGACCACTCTCACCCCCAGGGAAGACTCTACCCAAAAACCGCCCCGCGCCCCTCACCTCTCGCGCCCCGCGCCATCCCGCCGCCCCAAAACCTCATGTAACATCCCAACGACAATGTTACATCCCCGCTGCCGCGGTTACTCGTCACTCGCCACTCATCACTACTGTCCGGTTGAGCGTTTCGAGAAGGTTGGGAAGCTATTGACGCATATGAATTTATCGGCGAAAAGAGTAGTTTTCGATTTGAATTGCAAAGGCCTCATTCTCGCTCCTGGGACACGGGGAGGGATGCGAGATGAACTCCGGCAAGACGGTGTTTGCGCAGTTGATGGATTTCATTCCTACGTACGAATTCCGGCGTTGCGTGGCGCGTTACCGCGGGCAGTATCGCGTGCGCAGTTTTTCTTGTTGGGACCAGTTCCTCGCCATGGCCTTCGCGCAACTCACGTATCGCGAGAGTTTGCGCGACATCGAAACGTGCCTGCGGGCGCTCGGCGGAAAGCTGTACCATGTGGGGATTCGCGGTCAGGTTTCGCGCAGCACGCTGGCCGACGCCAACGAGAGCCGCGACTGGCGCATCTTCGCCGATTTGGCGCGCGTGCTCATCGCCATGGCGCGGCCTTTGTATGCGGGCGAGCCTTTGGCGGTGGAGCTGGAAGAAACCGCCTACGCTTTGGACTGCACGACCATCGATCTGTGTCTTTCGTTGTTTCCCTGGGCGCGCTACCGACGGCTGAACGCCGCCGTCAAGATGCACACGCTGCTGGATCTGCGCGGCAGCATTCCGGTGGGAATCGACATAAAACCAGCCAAAATCCACGAAATTCGCGTCTTCGATCAACTGCTGCCGGAACCGGGCGCTTTTTATCTTCTCGATCGCGGGTACTTGGACTTCGCGCGGCTGTACCACTTGACGCAATGCTTGGCATTTTTCATCATTCGCGCGCGAAAAGATTTTCGCTTTCGCTGCGTGACTTCGCGGGCCGTGGACAAGAGCACCGGCTTGCGCTGCGACCAAACGATCCGCTTGGAGAGTTTCTATACCTTGAAAGGTTATCCGGAGGCGCTGCGCCGCATCCGCTACTGCGACCAGGAGAATGCCCGCCAGCTGATCTTTCTCACCAACAATTTTTCCTTGCCCACGCTCAGCATTCCGCAACTCTACAAATGCCGCTGGCAAGTCGAACTATTCTTCAAATGGATCAAGCAGCACCTGCGCATCAAAGCCTTCTATGGCCTCTCCGAGAACGCCGTGAAGACGCAAATCTGGACGGCCATCGCCATCTATGTGCTGGCGGCCATCGTGCGCAAACGCTTGCGCCTGGACTTGGAACTGCATGCCATGCTGCAAATTCTGAGCGTCTCCCTTTTCGAAAAAATCCCTTTGCTGCAAGTACTTACGCAAAACGCAGCAACATCGGAGAGCCCCGATGCCGCTAAACAATTGCAAATGTTCAGCTTTTAGCCGGACACCTGTGGCCACTCATCACTCGTCACTGTAAATTCAATCGCCAACCCGCGCGATTAGAATTCGCTATATCTCCTACAAAACAAACACCCGCACCCCAATTCAATCGCCAACTTTTCGGCACTTTCGAAATCCAGTCTTGTACGCTCGCAATACTCATCCAGCGCATCGCGGCCCCGTTCTTCACGAATTACGAATCACGATTCACGAGTCACGCCGTTTCTAATCGTCACAGCCCGCGATTAGAAAACGCTACATCTCATAGAAAACAAACACTCGGCACACTTTCTAATCGTCAGTTTTTGCAGGGTCCCCGAAGCCACCAACGCCGAATGGCAATCACGGACTGCCCGCCGCATGTCGCCACCAGCATCGCCTCTAATCGACAATACAAGATATTAGATTTCACCAAAAACCCAACAAAAACGCACATTTAAGCCGTTCTAATCGACACAAAAATGCGTTTTCAGAATTCCGCTTGCCTACAGGATCGCGTCGCGCCCGAAAACGCGGAAACGACTGCGGCGTGGAAGGGTGGGCCAGCCGGCGGCGCGGCTTTATCTCGCGGGCAACACTACAAACCGCGCAATCACGAAGCCCATGGCGCCGCCGAAGAATACGTCGGATGGGAAATGGTTGCTGCTGGTGATGCGGGAGAAGCTGATTGCGCCAGCCATACCGTAGGCGACCCAGGGCACCCAGCGATGGTTGCGATAACGGTGAGCGACGACCGCCGCGATCGCAAAGGCAGACATGGCGTGCACGGAATAAAAGCCACCGGAGTGAAATGGATTGTGGGTGCCGTTGAAAAAGCTATCTCTATAAGGGCCGTTGCCGGCGTAGCGCAGCGGCTGCAATCTCCCGCTGACTCCCTTGAAGGCCAAATCCAGCGCGAAACCATCCGCGAAGGCTTCCGCGGCGAGAAGTGCGGTGGACTGCGCGTAAGAATCCTTTTTGACCAGACCGACGGCATAGATCGCTGCGGGCACGGCGGCGATGAAGGCTCCGGCGTTCGTCCCGCTGAAGACGCGATTGAAACCGCTGAAGCTGTTCGTGGTCCGGAAGTACGGAGCGCTGTACGGGTCAGAGGCGACGAACGCGGATGTGACGCCGAGGATGGCGACGGTAGGAAGCCAATGCTGAGCTTTGGCCAGGCGCCCGGGAAAGAGCCAAATTTCCTTCTGATCGGCGACGAAATTCGTGGGGAAAGTGCGGAGAGAGACTTGGCGATCCGTTGGAGCCAAGGTAGCAGGCCGCGTTTGCGGAGCGGACGCGGGGGAGGAGGAGGCCGAGGCGGAGTCAGAGGACTCCTGGGATAGCGCGGGAGCTGCCGCGACGAACAGGGAGACCAAGACACACGTGGCGAGAGCGCGGCAAAATGGTCGTGCCCAAATCATTCCGACAGCTTAGCGCAATAGAGGCCTGTTCGAAATGGTGCTGATGCGGACTAAGCCCGCGCCGGGCCCGCGACGAAGGACACAAATTCGTCTGCCAACGAAGCTGCGCAGAACCGCCTACTTTTTCCATAGCATTTGATTTGTCTCGAAGCTAAAAGCGATCTGCCTGGCATCGAGCGATGTGAGGCCCAGATATCCTGAAACGCCGCTGAGCCTTTTTGCACCTGGCGCGCTGATAAGAACGACTTCCCTATCGAGATCCTGGCCGCCCAGACGCAGGCGCGGCACGATGGCGACGCGGCTTTCGAGAGGCCCGCCCAGGCTGGCTGCGCCGGTTCGCCCCTCGACGTGATAATTCACCAAGAGGTCCTTGACCGTGTCTTCGTAGAGAAGGATTCCGCGCGCGCCGGTGTCCGCGACCAGCCAGAGGGGCCGCGCGTCCAGCTCCACTTCCACGCGGAGTGATTGGGCATCTGCACGCATGGGCACGGCGCGCATTCCCTCCGTCGCTGGGGGACCGAACACTACGCGCTTC
Source organism: uncultured Acidobacteriota bacterium (assembly GCA_963780035.1). Classification (GTDB taxonomy): domain Bacteria; phylum Acidobacteriota; class Terriglobia; order Acidiferrales; family UBA7541; genus Palsa-295. The sequence continues at coordinate 18,091 of CAWAAG010000004.1, forward strand.
CTGGCGTAGTCAACTAGGAAACTCTGCCTGCGCAACTGGTCGAGGCCGATCACGCCGTCCACATGCAGTCCGGTTGAGCGCAAGTAGCCGAGGTCTTCGATCATGACTCGAGCATTGGTAATGCGCTCCGGCCCGAAGGTCAATTCCCGCACTTCCGTCCATTCCGCGGCCACGGTTTTGTCGAAGTTGATTACCTTTGCCGATTGGCCGTGTAGTCCAAGTCTCTCCGCCACGCGACGGTCGATTGCTGAATTGCTTGCTCCGGTATCCAGCACAAACCGCAAATTATCGGCATTGTTTACGCTGCCCCGGGCCACGGCCAAGTAGCCGCCATCGAGTTCGATGGCCATTTCGTTGCTGGCCAGTTGCGTCGTCCTGGCGCCGCCGACTGCCGCGCCGCACACAACCGATAGCAACAGCGTTCCGAGCAGCGCAACGACGCTTGACCGATCCATGACGGCACCCGCTTCGAACCGCAGTAGCGTGAGCGTCTAAATTGGCTAGCGGGCAGCAGCAGCTCCATGGTGGCGCTATGACCTCTCTCTGGAACATGTCTGACATCACAAAGCTCCTACGGGCATACATTTACGACGAGTTATGACATGGCCCTCGTATAACGTTCTGCTCATTGATTCGTCTATAATGGCGTTCGAAAACACCGTGTCAGTGAATTCACACAGCGTCGCGCCGCCAGACCTGCCGCGCTATCGTTTCGGCAACTTTGAATTGCATGTCCGTTCGGGTGAACTCAGCAAAAACGGCGCGAAGGTGCGTCTTCAGGATCAGCCGTTCCTGGTTCTGCGAAAGTTACTGGAGAGCGCCGGCACGGTGGTGGCGCGCGAGGATCTTCACGCGGCGCTTTGGCCGGCAGACACCTTTGTGGATTTCGATACCAGCCTGAACACAGCCATCAAGCGTCTGCGTGAAGTGCTGGGGGACTCCGCGGATAATCCGGTTTTCATCGAGACGGTTCCGCGCCGCGGGTACCGTTTCCTTGCGCCGGTGCAAGTGATTCAGGATGGCGGCGTCTCGCCCGTTGCGTGGGGCGCTCACGCTGCGCCGACTCCCTTTGCACGCTTGCGATTCAGACTCATTGTTGCTGGCCTATTTGTCACGGTCTTTGTCGCCGGCTTGCTGGTTGTGGTTCGTTCGCCTGTAGCCGTGCCGCGCGTGGTGGACTCGACTCAAATTACGTTCGACGAAATGGGCAAAGGCAATCTTTATCTGCACGACGGGAAAATCTACTTCAATGAACAAGCCTCCGATCGCGTCACGCTCCTGGAAGTTGCTTCCGTCGGCGGCACACCCGTGCTGCTGGCCTCCTCCTATCCCGGCCTGCTTCTAGGCGGCGTCTCTGCGGATGGCTCGAAGCTTCTGGTCGCTCCAGACACCGAAAAAGAAGGCCCTCTCCCGCTCAAGATCATGGATTTGCCGTCGGGGTCCTTGCAAAGCGTCCACGGGATTGAGTGTGATGAGTTCTCCTGGGCGCCCGGCGGCAAAATCATCTGCGTCAGGGGGCAAGATATGATCCTGTCTGATCCAGACGGGTCCCATCAGCACAAACTTCTTTCCGCGCCGGGTCCGGTCTTTTGTATACGCTTCTCTCCAGATGGCGCACACGTGCGTTTCTCCGTCGGGGATAGGAAGAGCGGCCAGAGCGCAATTTGGGAAGCACGAGCAAACGGCGCAGGTCTTCATCCGATTCTGACGGAGATGACGGAATACCCGGAAAAATGTTGTGGAGAGTGGTCAGCCGACGGCCGCTACTACTTTTTCGAGACCCAGCGCAATGGCCAGAGCAGGATTTGGGCTTTGCCGGAGCGACGCTCCTTCTGGACCAGGAGCCCTGCGCCGGTTCCCCTGACCACGGTTCCGCCTAACTTCTACATGGGGACGCCGAGCGCGGACGGAAAGAAACTTTTTGTCACTGCCGCGGAGCCGCGCGCCGAGCTGGAGCGCTACGATCCCTCGACCAGCAATTTTGTGCCATTTCTTTCCGGAATTTCGGCTGGCGACGTGGAAGCCTCACGCGATGGCCGCATGCTCACGCACGTCCGTTACCCGGACCAAACTCTGTGGCGCTCCAAAGCCGACGGCTCCGAGGCTGCGCAACTCACCGGACCTTCTCTGCGCGCTACGCTGGCGCATTGGTCCCCGGACGGCTCGCGCATTGCTTTTTCCGGTTCTCGTCCGGGCCGTCCTTGGAATATCTTTCTGATTCCTGCCGCTGGCGGGCCCGCCGAGCAATTGACCTCCGGCGCCGTCTCCGATCTTGATCCCACATGGGCGCCGGACGGCTCGACGATCGCCTACGGACAAACGCGCGTGGAAGGCGGCAAGCAAATCGTAGCAATTCAGTTGCTTGATCTGGCCTCGCGACGCAGCACCGCTCTCGCCGGCAGTGACGGAATCTGTTGTCCCCGCTGGTCTCCCGATGGCCGCTATCTCCTCGCTTCGCACGCGGACTACGAAGATCTGCTCCTCTACGAATTTGCCAGCCGCAAGTGGACGGTCATCGCCAAAGGCCTGGGGCCCATCGGCTACATGGAATGGGCCGACGGCGGCAAAAGTATCCTCTTCGATACTTTCATGGTGCCCGAGCCCGCCTTCTTGCGTCTGCGCCTCTCCGACTTGCACGTGGATACGATCGCCAAAATCGGTGATATCCGCCGCTACTACGGCCCATTTGGCCCTTGGACGGGCATTGCGCCGGACGGCTCTCCCCTGCTGGTTCGCGACATCAGCAACGAAGAGATTTACTCCCTCGACCTGCAACTCCCTTGAACCAACACCGTAGACCGGTCCACGTGCGCTAAAGCCGTAGCGATTTTGCGCGATTTGTGTCGCCGCTAAAGCGACGACCTACAGAGACTGCTGCGGACCTTAAGTTTGAAAATTAATTCAGGCATACTATGCGCATGGCGATTGCAAACGCATCGGAACGGATTGACGAGCTTATCGCGGGGCTTACGGACTGGCGCGGCAAGACGCTTGGAAATCTTCGCAAAATCATTCTTGGCGCTGACCCGGAGATTATTGAGGAATGGAAATGGATGGGGAGTCCGTGCTGGTCGCATGATGGATTGATCTGCGTGGGCAACGCACATAAGGACAAAGTGAAGCTGACGTTTGCGCAGGGCGCGAGCCTTCCCGATCCTGAGAAGATTTTCAACGCCGGTCTGGGAGGCAATCGCTGGCGCGCGATTGATTTGCACGAGGGCGACAAAATCAATGAGCGCGCGCTGAAAAATATGATCCGAGCGGGCGCGGCTTTCAATGGCGCCGGGCGGAAGGGGAAAGCGCCGGCAGGACTTCGCCGGATTTGGGGTAAAGCAAAAAAGAAATAGAAAACGCCTGCAGGCGAGCGCGCACGACGGGCGCGTGCCGTCCTGTTTTGCGGCTTCCGTGAGCAGATGTTCGCTGCTCTCGTATTCATGCCGGGCTGGCGTTTGCGGCGGGAAAGAGGACGCCGATGGTGCGGCTTGGCGGCCGCAGCGCCCAGGATGCGACAGTAAACCCGGCAATCACGAGCGGCGCGATGATGTGAAAGCCGTAAGCGCCGTAACCGCGGACCGCGGCGCAAGACACGGCCGCGCCGGTAAGGTCGAAGAAAATGCCGGCATACGCCCATTCCTTCAGGCGCGGAAAACGCGGCGCGAGGATGGCGATGGCTCCCAGCACCTTCCAAAATCCCAGGATGGCAAAGAAGTATTCGGGGTAGCCAAGCACGGGCACCACGCCATGGGGGTTGGCGCGATATTGCCATAATTGTGCCAGTCCTCCACCTCCGATAAAAAACGCCACAAGTCCGGTAGTCGTCCAGTAGGTAATATTTTTCGTTTTCATAGTTAATCCAGACCTCCAACCACTTGCTCCATCTTGCCGATGAAGTTCTGCCATCCGTAGCGCGCACCCTTGTAGGCGGCGTCTTCTTCCGAACGGAAACCGGAGTGCTCCATGCGGAGATGCGTGCCGGTGGTGGTGGGCGTCAAGGTCCAGAGGACGACGCTTTGCATGCCCATGGTGGCCCAACTGTACGAGAGGCGTGAATTCGGTTCGACCACGAGGACTTCAGCTTCGATGAGCCCGTCCCAGTTGGGCACGGGCGTGGAACGGAAGCTGAAGCGGTGCCCCACTACCGGCTGAAAGTCGTTCTTCATCAACCACTGCTCGATCAACGCTCCCTGCGTGAGGGCGCGCCAGATTTTTTCCGGGGGATGCGGCATCTCGCGTTCGATGACGAGAGTACGACTGGGTGCGGCATTGGTCATGGATCCATCCTTTGCAATAGAGATTCAAGACGATCGAAACGCTCGCGCCAGAAGGCGCCATAGAAATCAAGCCACTCCGCGATGGGCGCTAGCGCGTCGGACTGCGCGCGATAGTGAGTTTCGCGGCCGGCGCGGCGATGGCGCACAAGCTTAGCGCGCTTGAGCACGGAGAGGTGCTTGGAGACAGCGGGCTGAGATATGCCGGCATAGAGAGTTAGGGCGTGGACGGTCTGTTCGCCACGGCGGGTGAGGTGCTCGAAAATGGCGCGGCGGCGGGGATCGGCGAGAGCGCGGAAGACGTGATTGGCATTGGCGGGCGTCACAAGCCAAACCATAACCGTTTGGTTATGGTTTGTCAAGCGCAAAAATCGTGGAGAGTCTGGGAGCGGCGGAAGCGCTTGATGCATTTTAGGGGCAGTTTTTTGATGCGCCGTGGGCGGGGATGCGCAGTTGACATTGCGCTCGAACGCGCCTTCTCAATCGCCTTGCCTTTAGAGTCTGTGGGAGAACTCGAAATTCGTTCACTCAGCGGCAGAACAGTTTGCGGAAAAAGTCAAAAGCGTGCCTCAGGGGCTGAAGCCCCTGGGGATAGGGCGAGCTTTATGTCGGAGCTAAAGCTCCGACCCCCTAAAAAACCGACTTTTTCCGCGAGCTGTGAAGCCGCTCTGATTTTGCCGCATTTATGCCGTAGCTAAAGCTACGGCCTACAAAGATTCCCGTGTCTTCACACAGACTCTAAAGCCGTGCCCTGACGAAAATCACGTTTCTCACACAGACTCTTTAGCCGCGGACGGTGAGGACCGGGCAGGGCGCGTGCGCGACGATTTTGTGCGCGGTGGCGCGCTCGAGGTGGGTGGCCGCGCCCATGCGTCCGGCGGCGTCGCGTACGCCAATAACAATCAGATCGGCGCCACGCTGCCGGGCGACTTCGACGATGCGCTCGGCGGGCTCACCATATTCGACCGAGACATCCGGGGGGAGTTCGAGCTTGGCGTCCTGCGGAACGATTTCGTAGAGGCGATGCATGGCTTCGGCGACGGACATCTCAAAGCGGTGCTTGTCACTTTCATCGGCTGCATCGGGCCTGCGCATGACGACGAGCAAGAGCAGGCGGGCGTGGTTTTCCTCGGCGATGGTGGTGGCATAGGGCGCGGCTGCAAGCGATTCGGGCGAAAAATCGGTGGCGAAGAGCACGCGGCGGAAGCGACCGGCGTTGTGGATACTGCTGCGCACGCCGGGGCCGATGGTGAGCACCGGCACGAGTGAACGGCGGAAAATTTCCTCGGCGACGGAGCCGAGAAGCAGTTTCTCGGCTCCGGTGCGGCCGTGGGTTCCGAGCACGATCAGATCAACATCGTCCTCTTCGATCGCGCGCCGCACGGCGGGCCAAACCTCGAGTCCTCGCTCGACCAATGTTTTGTGGTCCAAACCAGCCAGGCGAGATTCCACGCGTTGCATTTCCGCCTGCGCCGTTTCCTCGGCGGCCTCGATGGCTGCGGTGGTGAGCCCGGGCGTCATGTAGACGTAAGGGGTGGGTATCAAAACGTGCAGCGCATGAACTCTGGCACCGTAGCCGCGACCCAGCATGGTCGCAAAGGGAAGCGCGGCATCGGAGGGTTGAGAAAAATCCGTGAGATAAAGAATGTTTTTGACTTTTACCAGCGTGCTGATCTCGGCGGTTCGCATGGTCATCCTCCTCGCCCGAGAATGTACCGGGCGGGCCCAAGGGCGCGGTGACGGACGGCACCATCGAATGTGACAGCGGTCACAGGCGGGCGAGGGAGTTGGGGAGCTAACTAAGAAGTGTGAGGAGTCGATTACAGGAGGCGGAGGATGACAACGATGGGCACTGGAGTGCGACTGGAGATTAAGAACGTTCTGTTTCCGACGGATTTTTCTCCCGCCGGTGATGCGGCAATTCCATACGCAGCAGAGATCGTAAGACGCTTCGGCGCCAAGCTGCACGCTTTGCACGTGCGGCCACCGGTTATCAATCCGATGACCGAGCCCGCCAGCTGGCCTGTGCTGGAGCGAGCTGCGCAGGAGGAAGCAGCTGCGCAAAGGCAGCTGCTGCTGAGCGCCTTTCCAGGAATCGAGACGGACGTGATGATCGAAGAGGGCAACTTCTGGGACGTCTTGAAAACCAGCATCGAAAAGCACAAGATTGACTTGATCGTACTGGGCACGCGCGGGCGATCCGGCGCCGGCAAGTTTTTCCTGGGGTCGAGGGCGGAGGAAATTTTCCGCCAAGCGCCGTGCGCAGTATTGACCGTGGGCCCTCACGCGCATGGGGAACCACCGCGCGGGGGCGAATTCACCGAGATCCTTTATGCAACGGACTTCAGCGCCGCAGCGGAAGCTGCCGCACCCTACGCGATGTCTCTGGCACAGGAATTTCAGGCGCATCTGACGCTCTTGCGCGTGGTGGCGCCGGAAAAAGCAGGAGAGTTGGTGAATGCCGGCGATATAATGGGAGCGGCGGAGAGGCGATTGCAGAAAATAGTACCGTGGGAAGCCGACCTGTGGTGCGAACCGCGGTTTGGGGTTGAACAAGGTCCAGCAGCGGAGCGGATACTGGCTGTTGCGAAAGAGAGGAAAGCGGACCTGATCATACTGGGAGCGCGCCGCCCGAGCGGTTTCCCCGGTGCGGCGAGCCATTTGCCGATGTCCACGGCGCACAAGATCGTGAGCGAGGCCACGTGCCCGGTCCTGACGGTCCGCGGCTGACCGCGGCGGGAATTGAGATGGGAGGCTAAAAAAATGCACGCCTATTCACATCTGATTGATCATCCTGCGGCGCTTGATGCGCGAATTGCAATTTATGGCCGAGCGGCGGCGGCTGACCGTCATCCGCGACCGGCCATCCATTTTTACCCAACACAATATGTTGCGAGTTGGAGGATGAAAAACGGCAAGGAGATTCTATTGCGGCCGGTTCGGCCCGACGATGGGAACTTGCTAGCGAAGTTTTACGCGACGCATTGCGGCCAGGGCAGCTCATTGCGCTACTCCCACGTGAAAAATCCGGCCGCGCCGGCGGCGCAGGAGCGACCTGTGCTGATTGATGCGGTGGATGGGCTAACCCTGGTGGCCGAGCAAACCGCGCCAGAAACCGGTGCGCACGAGATTCTAGCGGTGGGGCGGTTGAGCAAGAAGACGCCAGGCGAGAAAGCCGAGTTGGCCGTTGTGGTTGGCGATCCGTACAGGGGCCAGGGCTTGGGCGCGGAGTTGCTGCGGCGACTGATCCAGGTGGCGCGCGACGAAAAGGTCCAAGAAATCGTGGCGAACATCCTCGCCGAAGATCTCGAAATTCGCGCGCTGGCGATTCGATTGGGCTTTAAGATCCTGGCAAGCGACGATCCCGCGGTAATAACGGCGACGCTCAATCTCTCTGATCGTGAACGTGCCATGGCAGCTCACGCCGCTTGATGATAGCGGCGGCCGTTGCTGCGCATCGGCCGTGCTGTGCATCGAAAATAAAACAGGAGTTAGCCGGAGAAGTTTGCAAGCGCCATTAGCTGGACTGCTGCGCCTGCGCTTTTACTGGTGCGCAGGGAGTCAGCCGGTTCGCAAGCGCCGGCGCGAAGCTCGGCAGCGTGATCGTATTAGTGCAGGCGGCCGCCAACTTCGTTAGAGGGGAGATGCCGCCGGCAATTGCTTGTGGGTTTCCGCGAGAGGCAGCTCCGGCCACAATAGCTGAATTACGATTCCGTGCTGCGGGTCGTGCACCAGAGTAAAGACGTGGCAGCAGCGTTCGCACAGCCAAAAATGCTTCACGCCGTGCAGGTTACCCGAAGCATCGTGTGCGGAAAGCTCTGGCAGCTCGTCAATCTCATCGGGGCGGAAGCGGAAGAATTTGCCGCCGCCGAGCCAGTGGAAGGCTGTGGGGCACGCGGGGTTCGCGCACTTGGGGTGAAACTTCTGAAACAGCGGAGTGCCTGGCACGGAAGTGCTATCGGGCGCGGCGACGTGCCCAGGGGAAGCAAGCTGCGCCGTCGTGCGTGATTCTTCCAGCGTGGCGATGGTCGTTCGCAGCCAGTTCCCTACTGACTCTTCGATTTCGGGTTGGTCATCGTAGCGATACAGCGAGTCCAGGCTTTCTCCGGCTTCATTGAGCGGAATATGGCGGCACGGAGTCTTCGCGGAGCGGAAGCCGGGGGGAACCAATTGCATGAGGACGCAATGGCTGCAAGGCTCCGGGTTTTCCTTGGAATCGTAGTTCATGCAGGTGGGAGAATCCTCGAAGATGAACTGCGGCCTCCAGGCTTCACGCGGCGAGCGCCCATAGCCGCCCTTTTCCAGGAAATTCAGTTCGAACCTGAGTACCTCCAGCAGATCTCGTTCGTCAGTTTGCATGGCGGCCTCCTTCTTCATAACTATCCGCGATGGCGGCGATTGACGCTGTGACGGCAAGCACGCGCGCATGTGACGGCGATCACATGCGGAGCGGTGGACTTGCGGCACACTGGTGGCAGAAAGCGCGGAGAGACAGCCCAAGCCCGGGAGATATGGCCAGCCGGTTCAAAATTGTCGCGCGCGGATTTTCGGGGTACAATTCCGCCCCTGGAGCAAACATGCGCGCTCCCTACGGCCTTGAGATCATTGAGAACTGCGTCACTTGCCCACACCGGGAAGACCGGCTCTTCTGCAATCTGCCGCCCGCAGCCGTGCAACGCCTGGCGACGATCACGGCAGCCGCTACCTATCCCAAAGGAGCGACGCTCTTCGTGGAAGGGCAAGCGGCGCGGGGCGTCTTTATTGTGTGCGCCGGGCGCGTGAAACTTTCGACCACTTCCATTGATGGGCGGACTCTGATCGTGAGAATTTCGGAGCCCGGAGAAGTGCTGGGATTGCCGGCCACGGTGACGGGCAGTCCTTACGAGCTGACGGCGGATGTGCTGGAACCCACGCAAGCAAATTACATCTCGCGAACGGATTTTTTGAACTTTCTGCGGGAGCACGGGGAAGTCTCGTTACGTGTGGCGCAGCAATTGGGCGAAACGTATCACGCGGCGGTGGCGGAAATGCGCTCGATCGGGCTGGCGCATTCGGCGGCGGAAAAGCTGGCGCGGTTTCTGCTGGATTGGTGCGCGGGCCACGGCGAGGGAAAAGCAGAGATCCGGGCTACATTGACCTTGACGCACGAGGAAATCGCCCAAATGATCGGAGCGTCGCGCGAAACCGTCACCCGGCTGTTCGCCGACTTCAAGAAGAAGGACCTACTGCAAATCAAGGGTTCGACTCTGATCGTTCGTAACAAGGCCGGACTGGAAAACATGGCCGGCAGTTGAATTGGGCATAGCGGCGCCGATTTGGAATTGCCAGCCCAATTCCGGCGAACCGGAATAAACACCCGATCCCGCGTGGCAAGACCCTACCTGCAGTTCACTGCACAGTCTGGCAAGCCGCAATCGGAATGCTGCCGATTAAGCCGCCTCGGAGAGTGGAGGTTCCTCGGGCGGCGTCTCGTAACAGATCAGCTGCACGCCAATCCCCAGGAATCCCTGCGGCAAGTTTGAGACGACGCGTGCGACGCGGCCCGTGAAGCGGCGATACTGCGCGGTACGCGCTCCGGTGATTCGCTTGGGCACTTCGAGCGTAAGCTCAAGACGTTCTCCGACCGTCAGCCGAAGACGGGTCGCAAAGAAAATGCCCTCCGACGAAATGTTGATACAGCGTACCAGGCACTCACCCTCAAAAAGCGATCCCAGTCGATGAAAAGCCATGGGGGTGCGCAGCTTGAAGCGCTGGGAGATACGGCGTTCGGAAGTACGCATAGCCAGTCCTCGTACAGCAGCGAAAGCACAATATGTAATCGGCAAAACGAGGCTGACCTTTAGCTGGTGTTCGACGTCTGGCAACCATGAAGACCCGGCGCGCCTCAGCAGTAGGTATTAGTGCTGAGCGGGGTTGCGGTGACTACGAATTGACGGATTGGGCATCGTTCTAGTATCACTAACACTTCATAAGAGTTCCCCAGCGAGTCCCGTCGAATCTTCACCCAGCCTCGACGGCAACGAAGTTCCGACAGCGATCCTCTCTTCGCTTGAGTCCGCGCACTAACGACGATGGGAGCCTTGCATTCGTCGTTACTGCGGATGACGAAGGAGACAGCTAATGGGAAGCCCCTTGCGCCCACGACGCGGCCATCCCGAGCCACTGGACGACGTTGGCCTGGTTCTTTTCGCCGCAGACGCGCTGGTACGGATGATGAGCGAGCTGCGCCGTAGTGTTGTCCACACGGGCGCAGGCGGCACTGCCACCCCAGTTTTGCTGGCAGAAGCGCATCTTCTGGAGGCTGTGGGCATCTTGCGGACAATTTCCGCAAAGCCGCGTGCGGAAACCCAGGTGGTTCCAGCCATCCCGCCAACGGCGGCAGCGTAAGAAAGGCGCGCGGTTGCGACTGCAACCGCTCCCACCACTCCCGAGCCAGAAACGCGGTCCGATTTGGGTGCCTCTACACCATCCCCATTGGGTATCGAAATTTCCCCTGAGAAGGTCAAAAGACTTTTCGCGAAGTTCAAGAGGAGAGCTGCGCCCAATCGAGGAGAGAGAGGGGAAGGGCTGGCGAGGGAGCAGCTCTTGAGAGTCTGTGTCGCAACCGCAAAACCAGCACTTCAGCGGCTAAAGCCGCACTGATTTTGGGAGATTTATGTCGTCGCTAAAGCGACGACCTACAAAGATTCCCGGGTTGCGACGCAGCCTCTTGAGAGCTGAAACGGCAATTGAATTGCCTATGGGAGTCTCGATCAAGGGCCGAAACACGAATCGTGACAATGGTCACAAGCAAATGTGATGGCTGTCACGACGTTGCCGCAGATGCTCATGTAACTTCTCGCGTAGCCGATTTAGACAGCTTGTTTTGGAAGCGCCTGAGGGAGGCCCGATGCGGCGATTCGGGGTTTTGAGAATCTCGGAAATTCTAATTTTTGTGGGGCTGTTGGCTCTTCCCGTTTTGGCACGGCCGCAAAGCGCTCCTTCCGCTAATGGCAAGGCCGCGCCCGCTTCACAAGAGTCGAAGCCAGCGCCGGCGACTGATACGCACGCATCGGACTTTGCGGGGGCGGAGTCCTGCAAGGACTGCCATAAGGAAATCTACAGCAGCTGGGAGACGAGCGCGCACTGGCAGCAGACGTACAAAGAGGGCGGGATCGCGAAGCACGGCTGCGAGGATTGCCACGGGGCTGCCGCCAGCCACGTCTCGGACCCGACCGACACTTCCAAGCTATTCCTCTTCAAGAACGCGTCGGCCAAAGAGATTGACGCGCGCTGCTTGGAGTGCCACGCGGGCGGCACGCAGCACATGAACGCCATCAATTCGGTGCACGGCAAGAACGGAGTAAGTTGCATCGCCTGCCATTCCCCGCATCACGGCAATGAGTCCAATTTTTTGCTGGTGAAGGCTCAGCCGGAACTTTGCTACACGTGCCATCTGGCGAAGAAGGCGGAATTCGATATGCCCTTCCACCATCGCGTGAATGAAGGGCTGGTGCAGTGCACCGACTGCCACAATCCGCATGGCACGGTGAGGCCGCACCAAGTGCGAACGTCCGCGGCGCAAGATGAGGTTTGCTTCAAGTGCCACACGGACAAGCAAGGACCCTTTGTGTTCGAGCACCAACCGGTAAAGGTGGATGGCTGTGAATCCTGCCACCTGGTGCACGGCGGCCCGAATCCGCACATGCTGAAACTGAGCAACGTGAACCTGCTGTGCCTGGAGTGCCATACCGCGTCGAGCTTCAGCGGAGCGCCGGGAGCGCCTTCCTTCCACAACCAGGCGAGCTTTTTCCAGTCTTGCGTGCTGTGCCACTCGGCCATTCATGGCTCGAACTTTGATGCCACGTTTTTCAAGTAGAGGGCTCCAGGACCTCATTTTTCGGTAATGGAGAAGACGCACAAAGGGAACAGACGTTCAGCCGCAACGAGAGTGCGGAATGCGGAGAAAAAAGCCATGAAAGGTCGCCTGGGGGTTCATCCAATTGCTTCCGTCGTCTTTATCGCGGCCTGTTTCTTCTCGACCGCTGCGCACGCGCAAGACAATTCCGAGGCGTCGCCGGGGATCAACTCGGGCGGCTACAACATCCACCAGAGCATCGAATTCGGCTACCGGGCCAGCGAGATCAACGGCAATAAGGATACCTACGACACGTTTGAAAATCTGGGTTCGGGCGTGCGGCTTTTCGATTTCAGCCTGGAAATGCGCTCACTCGACCACCAGGGACTGCTTTTCGATAATCTGACCTTCAGCAACTTCGGATATGGCGGCGATCCCAACGACGTGACGCGGCTGCGCATCGAAAAAAACAAGTGGTACGACTTCCGGATGATGTTCCGCCGCGACAAGAATTTCTGGGATTACAATCTCTATGCGAATCCGCTGAACCCGGCGGCGCTGAATCCACCCGGCTCGCTGACGACGGGTTGCTACGTGGGTGCGCCCACGGCGGCTTTTCCACAGGGCGCGCCGTCTTACTGCTCGAACCCGGCGGTGGCGCAAACGAACTCGATGCACTCGCTGGATCTGGTGCGCCGCATGCAGGATTACGACGTCACTTTGCTGCCGCTCTCGCGGATTCGCTTTCGGCTGGGGTATTCGCGCAATCGCGACGAAGGTCCCAGCCTCTTCACCACGGATTCGGGCACGATCTCGGCGTTCAATCAAGCCAATAGCTATACGACGAATGCGTATCGCGCGGGAGTGGATTTCCGGGTGCTGCCGCGCACCACGATTTCCTTCGATGAATTTCTGAGCTACTACCGGCAGGACAACGTGATCACGGATAACCCGGCGGTGAATCCCGGGAATTTCGGATTTGTGCTGGGAACGGTGGCGGGCCAAGGCACGCCGGCCGGCACTCCGGTGGACCTGGGAAACATCTGGAGCACGCAAACGCCGTCGGAAGCGCTGCCGTGCGCGACGCCGATCGTGACCGGCACGACCAACACGGCCACGCCGACCTGCAACGGGTTTCTTTCTTACAGCCAAGTGGGCGATCCGCGGAACTTCATGCCCACCGAGCGTTTGCGTTTCCAATCGAACTATTTCAAGAACTTCGAGACGTCCGGCTCGGTGGGTTACAGCACCAGCGACTATCATTTCTCGGATCTTGCGGAGATCGTGAACGGCTGGACGGCACGAAGCGCGGTGCGCGGGAGCACGGCGGGCGGGCCGATCAAAACCAAGCGAGTTTCGGTGAATGCGGATTGGTCCGGAGCGTACGCAGTGACCGACAAGTTCCGCATTGTGGATATGTTCCGGTACGACAACTGGCGCATTCCAGGAGTGTGGGATACGGCGGAGACCAACGTATTCGGGACTCCTTCGCCGGGTCCCGGAGTGGTTGGCCTGTTGCTGGCGCCTGCCACGTTTAACGCGACGAATTGCCCGGCGGCGCCGTACAACCAAGCCAGTTGCCCGCAGCACACTTCCAGTTCCGCCGCCGACCTGACCAACGAAATCGCTTCGCAATTCCTGGGGCAGAACATCAAGTCCAATACGCTGGAATTTGAATACGATTTTAACCGGCGGTTCAGCGCGCACATCGGCTACCTCTACACCAACCGGAAGATTGCCAGCATGGACGCGGCGTTTGATACCGGAGAATATTATTTTCCGGGCGGGGCCACCGGAACGGCCGCGAACTTTTATCTAGCGGCGCGGGGAGATTGCGCGCTGGTGGGCGGTGCGCTGCCCGCCGGGTGCACGCTGGTAACGACGGGACCACTGGCCGGCGCGATCGTGGAAGGCTCGCCGGGCAACCCGATTCCGGAAGCAGGCAACGACACCTCACGCAACATTACGTCGATCAATGAGAATGCCCTGCTGCTGGGCGCGGTGATGCGGCCGATGGATACGTTGCGAATCACCGCGGACCTCGAGTTTGGTTACAACGACCAATCGTTTACGCGGATTGACCCGCGTCAGGTGCAGTCTTACAAAATCCAGGCGAATTACAAGCCGAAGCCGTGGGCCAATCTGGACGGCGCCGTCGAGATTCACGAGAACCGCGACAACGTCACGACGGTGGACAACCTGGAGCACGACCGCTCGTACAGCTTCTCCGCGATGTTCATGGGCAATCGGCGCTTGTCGGTGGATTTCGGGTACAACTACTGGGACATGTACACGCAATCGCTGGTCTGCTTTGCGTACTCGACGACTTCGGCGAATCCGGCGCCGCCACCCACGAATATTACGGCGTCCGCGTTTCCGCCGGGAGTGCCGGAGCTCTCGACTGGACCCGCGTGCCCGATTACCGGGTCGCCTTCGCCGCTGGGAGCGCTATCCACCTATAGCAGTACGGATCACTTCGCACACGCCGGCGTGATCTGGAAGCCCGTGAAGCGGGTGACGGCGATGGTGGGATACGGCGGCAGTTTTGTGCGCGGCAATACGATTTTCCTGAATCCGCTGACGCCATCGGGGACGCTTGATTTCAACTATCAACGGCCATACGCTTCGGTTTTGGTGCAGGTCTATCGCGGGTTCAGCTATAAAATGGCGTGGAATTATTACGGCTACAACGAAACCGGAAACCAGAACCCCTTTGGACTGGCCACCATTCCGTTGCAGGACTTCAACGGCAGCAACGCCACATTCTCGTTCCTGTATTCATTTTGAGCGGATACGAGATCGGCGATCGTGAACGATAGCACGGTACTTGACTGGCGGAGGAGGATAGGATCGATGAATGGTTCAATGCTTCGAATAGGCCAAACGTTGTTCGCGGGATGCGCACTTGTTTTTCTGATGTCCATTGCAACTCGCGCCGACGATGCGGCCAGCCTGTACAAGGCGAAGTGCGCGCTATGCCATTCGGCGGATGGCAGCGGCGACAGCGACATGGGGAAAAAGCTGGAGTCGCCCGATTTGCGTTCCGACGCAGTGCAGAAGCAGACGGATGCGCAATTAAATGACAGCGTCAGCAACGGCAAGGGCAAGAAAATGCCCGCGTACAAAAGCAAGTTCAGCGAGGCGCAAATCAAGGATCTCGTCGCCTACATTCGTGAGCTTGCAAAAAAGAAGTAGCGAGCGTCGCAGAGTGCGCGGAAGAGCCGCCTAAAAGGAACGAGGCGGAAGGAGAAGACTGGTTGATCGGGATTCTCATCTGTCAGATTGTCCTGAGCATCGTGTTGGCCTCGGTCTTCTTGATCCGACCTTCCCTGACACATGGCGCCAGCTGGAAAATACTGGCGTTCATTGGCTTGTGCGTGCTTCCAGCCCTGTGCATTGTGGGCGGAATGAACACGCACATCCAGCGCTCCGAGCAGACGCAATTCTGCATTTCGTGCCATGTGATGGTTCCCTATGGCCGGAGCTTGTATGTGGATGACCCCAGCCATCTGCCCGCGCAACATTTTCAGAATCACCGGGTGCCACCGGAGATGGCCTGTTATTCGTGCCACGCGGACTATTCGATCTACGGTCCCCTGAAAGACAAGATGCAAGGCTTGAAGCGGATTTACGTGCAGTACGTGAGCACGCCGCCGGACCCGGCGGCCATTCGCATCCCCGGCGGATTCAACAACGATCAGTGCCTACACTGCCACTCGGGCGCGCGCGACTTCGAAGAGGATGCCATCCATTCGGCGATGATGGATTCGCTGAAATCGGGTCAAACGTCGTGCCTGACCAGCGGCTGCCACGACACCGCGCACGATGTGGCCAATCTGAGCCACGTGAAATTCTGGAAGCCTGGCCCATGAAGCTGAGCGAAATCGGAATCCGGCGCCTTCTGCAAGTCTCCAGTGGCCTGGTGATCCTGGGCCTGCTGCTGGAGATCGTCAGTCTTCTGTGGTTTCACCCGCTGTCATTCGTGCTGTTTGCGTTCCTCGCAACTGCGCTGATCGGCTTGGGCATCCTGGTGTACCTGGTTTCGCTGGTATTCGTCGCCGCTCCCGCCGCCGCCGGGAACCGCGACTGAGCGCCTCGCTCTATCGCCGTGCAATTCTTCGAGCAGCCGCAACTCGGCTAACCAAATTTGTGCCGCCCGCGAGAGAGAAACCTGGAAATTCCGGGAGGGGCGTGGCTCATTCGGCATCGCGCGGTTAGTTCCTGCATCCTCTGATTCCCGGAAGTGATAGAAACGAAGCAGTAGCTTTGCAATAGCAAGTCCTGGGATCCCCTCTCGATTCAGGGCGCTGGCCGCAATTAGTCCGCGCTCGATCATCCCTCGTTGAACCCCTTCCGCAGTAGAGCTGTGTCTACGCCTGTTCGCGCGGGTCGCGTGTCTGGCAGCCGTTTGCGCGCACAGAGCAGACACGAATCTGTGCAGCGCGCCGCGGCACTTAGTCCATTTGCCGGCGGCTGCGGCCGCACAGCATGCCGTAATGAATGCGTGGTGAAACTAACGGCTCGGCGCCGGTGGAGTGGCGAACTAGCCGGAATCCGGGACCCATGGAGCGATCGCATGGAACGCTTTGGACAGATGCCAGGTGAGTTCAGGATTCGCAGGTTTCTGCTGCGTGCCAGTTTTGGTCTCCTGCTGGTTGCGCCGCTGCCTATCTCCACGGCGGCGCAGAATCATGCTGACGACCTCTCAAACCTGAGCGTCGAAGACCTGATGAACGTGGAGGTGACGTCGGTTTCGAAGAAGGAACAGAAGGTCTCCGACACGGCGGCCGCCATCTACGTGATCACCCAGGAGGATATCCGGCGCTCGGGGGCAAACAACATTCCGGACCTATTGCGCATGGTGCCGGGCCTGAACGTGGCGCAGATCAATGCGAATGTGTGGGCCATCAGCGCGCGCGGATTCGACGGAGAATTCAGCAACAGGCTGCTGGTGATGTTGGACGGCAGAAGCGTGTACATCCCCACGTTTTCGGGAACGTTCTGGGACGTATTGAACCTGCCGCTGGAAAACATCGAGAGAATCGAGGTGATCCGAGGGCCGGGCGGCGCCACATGGGGTGCGAACGCTGTGGATGGCGTCATCAACATTATTACCAAGAAGGCTTCGGAGACCCGTGGCGGGATGGTTGTGGCAGGCGGAGGATCTCTCGACCAAGGCTTCGGCACAGCACAGTACGGAGGCAGCGCCGGACGGAATACCGATTACCGCGTCTTCACACAGTATTCCAATCAATATCATTTGCCGGGACTTGACGGCCTGGACGGCGGCGACGGCTGGCACATGCTGCGTGGCGGGTTTCGCGCGGATAGCAAGCTCTCCCCCAAGGATGATTTGACGGTGACGGGAGATTTGTACAGCTCCCGTGCTGGTGACTTCATTGGCGAGGTCCAGTCTATTTCTTCGCCTGCCGTGCAAACCGTTTTCGGGGAGACAAATACAACCGGCGGGTACGCGCAAGCGGACTGGCATCATCAACAGTCGGAGCGGTCCGATACCACTCTGCAGATTTCATTCGACCGCTACCGCCGCAACGACGCCTTGCGGGAGACGCGCAATACGGTGGACGCCGATTTCGAACATCATTTTCACTGGAACGAACGGCAGGATATCGTGTGGGGAGCCGGGTACCGCTACTCTTCATCCACCACCAACGGTGACCTGCTGTTCTCCTTGCAACCAGCCGCTCTCGACACCCAGCTCTTCAGCGCGTTTATCCAGGACGAACTCACGTTGATCCCCGAGCGTCTGACGCTGACCGCGGGAACCAAGATCGAGCACAACTACTACACTGGATTTGGGATTATGCCCACGGCCCGCGCCGCGTGGACCTTCAGTTCGCGGCAAACAATTTGGGGCTCGGTCTCGCGGGCCTTGCGCACTCCCTCCAGCACCGATACCGCGTCACAACTTACGGTGAACGGTTTCGTGCCTCCAGGCGGGCCGCCCGTGGTGATTCGCATCGTCGGGAATCCGGATTTTGCGGACGAGCGGGAGATAGCATACGAAGCGGGTTACCGGGCACAGGTATCTGAGCGGGTTTCGCTAGACCTAGCTGCTTACTACAATTCCTACGACAAACTGCAAACCACGGAGCCGGAGGCCTCATTTTTGGAGCCCACGCCACCGCCTGCGCACGTCGTGATGCCGCTGGAATACGAAAACCTGATGCATGGAGAGACGCACGGAGTGGAGATCTTCGGAACCTGGAAGGTCAGCGACCGCTGGACGCTGACTCCGGCCTGCGCTTTCGAGGAAATCCATATGCACCTGGATCCCGCGAGCCAGGACACCTCGACGGTGGCGGGGGCACAGGGCAGCACGCCGCGGCAATGGGCGCGCGTGGATTCACACGTAGCTCTGGCGCACGGCTTCTCGTGGGACATCAGCGCAAATTTTGTCGGGCGCCTGGCGAGCCCGAGCGTGGCCTCCTATAGCAGAGTCGATACACAACTAACCTGGAGCCTGAGAGAGCATCTATCGGCGAGCCTGGTAGGACAGAACCTGGTGCGCAATCAGCACATCGAGTTTCTCAACGAGCAAGGTACGGGATTTACGAATTACATCAAACGCAGCGCTTACGCCAAATTGACCTGGCGATTTTGAGCAAAGGTGCATTTGTGAATCGTCTGCCGGTGCTAGCCCGCGCACAAACTGGAAATGGTTTCGCTGGCATTGGCGCGCTGTGGAAGCGCCGAACGCGGGCAGGGCGATTGCTGCGCTGGGCAGGCACATTGCTGATCGTCTGCGTGGCCATCGCGCCCGAGGCTCGAGCGCAAGCGGAAGCAGAGGAGTATCGCGTGAAAGCGGCATTTCTTTTCCACTTCATCCAATTGGTGGATTGGCCGAAGGGCGCGTTGGGAGACGACAAAAATCCGCTGACCGTGTGCACGGTTGGCAAAGATCCGTTTCAAGGCGACCTGGAGACTACGTTGCAGGGAAAACAAATCGGAGCTCACGCGTTGCGCGTACAGCATCTGAAATCGGGCCAGGAGATTCAGGGATGCCGCGTGCTATTCATCGGCAGCAGCGAGCGAGAGCAGATTCCGCAGATCATCGCGGGGTTAAAGCAAGGCGAGGTGCTCAGCGTCGGCGAAACGGACGATTTCGTGAAGCAGGGAGGGATGATCGGCTTCCTGGTGGAAAACAATAAGGTTCGTTTCGAAATCAACGAGCAAGCGGCCGAGCAAGCCAAGCTGAAGATCAGTGCACGGCTGCTGCTATTGGCGAAAAGCGTGATCGGAAATCACGAGTAGCGCCCATGATGACCTTTCTTTTCGTACGCAGTTCCATCCGAACAAAACTGGCAGTGGTGGTTTTGTCTTCCAGCCTCTTCGCGCTGGTGCTGGCTTCGGTGGGCTTCGGAATCTACGAACGAGCGAACTTTCGTGCCGGCGCCACGGAAGAGCTTTCCACTCTGGCCGGGACCTTGGGCGAGAATACCGCGGCTTCCCTGGCTTTCGACGATCCGAAGACGGCGCACGACATGCTGGGAGCGCTGCGCGCAGAGCCCTACATTCTGGCCGCGTACCTGTACGACAACCAGGGCAAGATTTTCGCGAAGTACGAGAGGCCTGGTCGAGACAGCCAATTTAAGATGCCCGAATTGCAGAGCGAGGGAGCGCACTTTGCGCCCGAGTCTCTCACGCTGGTGAGCAGCGTGTCGCTCAATGGCGAACAGACGGGTTACATCGCGATCGTTTCCGATCTCAGCGAATTCCGGGCGAAGATGTGGGAATACGCGAAAATCGCCAGTCTGGTGCTGCTGTTTTCCATTTTCGCCACCCATCTGATGGCCTTCCGGTTTCTGCGGGCGGTGACGGAACCCATGCTGCAGCTGGCCGAAGTGGCCGGCAGGATTTCGCAGGAGGAAAACTACAACCTGCGAGTGAAGCCGCGCGGATTCGATGAGATCGGCAAAGTGATTCAGTCCTTTAACCACATGCTGGAGCGCATTCAGCAGCGTGACCGCGCGCTGCTGACCGCTAACGACGACCTCGAGCACCGCGTGCAAGAGCGCACGCAAGAGTTCGAGACGGCGCGAGACCTGGCGGAGCGAGCGAGCCGTGCCAAGAGCGAGTTTCTGGCCAACATGAGCCATGAAATTCGCACGCCGCTGAACGGGGTGATGGGCATGACCGACCTGGCACTGGACACCGAGCTCACCCGGGAGCAACGGGAATACCTGGAGACGGTAAAAATGTCGTCGGACTCGCTGCTCACGGTGATTAACGACATTCTTGATTTTTCCAAGATCGAGGCGGGAAAAATCGATCTGGAAGCAGTGGATTTCAACCTGCGCGATTGTCTGGAGGGAGCGCTCAAGACACTGGCGCTGCGGGGCGACGAGAAGGGCCTGGAGCTTCTCTGTGAGATCGCGCCGGAAGTGCCGGAGCTGGTGCGGGGCGACACCATCCGGCTCCGTCAAATCCTAGTCAACCTGGTGGGTAACGCCATCAAGTTTACGAATGAAGGCGAAGTGGCGGTACGGGTCGGGGTGGAAGCCGAAGACGGCGAGCATCGCCTGCTGCAATTCACGGTGTCCGACACGGGAATCGGAATTCCCGCCGAAAAGCAAAAATTGATATTTGATCCCTTCTCCCAGGCGGACATCTCTACCACGCGAAAATATGGCGGGACGGGACTGGGGCTGACGATCTCGACGCGCCTGGTGGCCATGATGGGCGGGAAGATCTGGCTGGAAAGCCAAGTGGGGAAAGGCACGCAATTCCACTTTACGGTGCGATTCCAATGCTCCGAGAAAAAAGCGCAAATCGGAACGATTGCGCCGCCCGAAATTCTGCGGGGGGTCAAGGTGCTGGTCGTTGATGACAACCGCACCAACCGGCGAATCCTGGAAGGCATGCTCAGACGCTGGGAGATGCAAGTGAAGTCCGTCGAAACTGGAGAGGAGGCGCTGGCGGAGTTATCCGCCGGTCGGGAAGCCGCCAGAGCGTATCGCTTGATTCTCACCGACGTGCACATGCCCGGAATGGACGGCTTCGCGCTGGTGGAACGCATCCGGCAGACGCCAGAACTAGCCACCGCAACCATCATGATGCTTACTTCGGCAGGCCATCGCGGTGACGGAAACCGCTGTAAGGAATTGGGCGTCTCCGCGTATCTATTAAAGCCGATCCGGCAATCGGAATTGCGCGAGGCCATCGCGCGCGTCCTGGGCGCACACCGGCAAGAAGGCGCGATACCGCTTTTGACGCGATACTCGCTACAGGATGCGCGGGACCCCGCGGAAGTCTTGCGCGTACTGCTGGCAGAGGACAACATCGTGAATCAACGGCTGGCCACGCGGCTGCTGGAGAAACGAGGTCATCGCGTGACCGTCGCGGCGAACGGCCGCGAGGCGCTGGAAGCGCTGGAAAGAGAAAGCTATGACCTGGTGTTGATGGATGTGCAGATGCCGGAGATGGACGGGATGGAGGCAACCGCAAAACTTCGCGAGATGGAAAAGCTGACCGGACGACGTCAACCGGTGGTGGCCTTGACGGCGCACGCGATGAAGGGCGATCAGGAACTGTGTCTCGCGGCTGGCATGGACGGCTACTTGACGAAACCAATCCGCCAGCAGGAATTGGACGAACTTCTGGAGAAGTACAAGCGAGCGACGGTGGCCACGCCGGCCGTTCCGGTTCGCGCAGAAATTTGAACCTCCCTGGCGTAGAATCACGATGAGGCGTTTCACGGCGCGATGATGAGTTGCCGTCGCCGGTGACGAGCGAATTGTTAGCGGGAAGGCCGGCAATTCGGGAAGGCACCGGGCATTTCGCCTCCGGAGGCGCGTGGTGAGCAAGGATGTTCCCTCCCGCCGCAACTTCCTAAAGCTCGCGGGAGCAGCGACCGGCACCGCACTCTTGGGCGCCGCAAAAGCTCTCAGCCGGGCGGCACTCGCAGTTCCGTACTTGGGCCGCGCCGCTTCGCAATCGGAAGGCGGCTCGGCGGACTACACGATCCGGATCGGCGCGACGCCGGTGGAGATCGCGCCCAAAATCATCATCTCCACGATCACCTATAACGGCGCGTTCCCGGGGCCGCTGTTGCGATTCAAAGCAGGCCGGCCCGCGACGGTGGAAATCCACAACGATACGGATACACCCGAGCAATTACATTGGCACGGACAGTTTGTCTCGACCGATGTGGACGGCGCCGCCGAAGAAGGAACGCCTTACATCCCGGCGCACGGAATGCGGCGGATCACGTTCACGCCGCGGCCCTCCGGCTTGCGTTTTTATCACTCGCATAACCGGGCCGGCGCCGATCTGCACGCGGGACAATACAGCGGCCAAGTGGGTCCCGTTTACATCGAGGCGCAGCACGAGGCCGGGAATTACGACCGGGAAGTATTTCTGGTACTGAAAGAATTTGAGCCGAGTTTCAGCCAAGGCGGCGACATGGCCCAGGATTTTCTGGCGCCGGCCTCGCGGGTGAAGAAGCTGGAAGAAGCCGGCGAGTCCGCGATGAAGGCTTCGCTCGCGAAGGGCAAGCCGCACGGATACGAGGTGGGCTACCGCTATTTCACCGTGAATGGCCGCATGCTCGGACACGGCGAACCGGTGCGCGTGAAACAGGGCGAACGGGTGCTGTTTCACGTGCTGAACGGCAGCGCGACCGAAATTCGTAGCCTGGCGCTTCCGGGACATTCTTTTACGGTTGTCGCGCTCGACGGCAATGCGGTGCCTACGCCATCGGAAGTTCCGGTGCTGTGGCTGGGAACGGCCGAACGGATCTCGGCAGTTGTGGAGATGAATCATCCGGGCGTGTGGATCATGGGTGATCTGGCGGACGACGACCGCGGGCACGGAATGGGCATCGTCGTGGAATATGCCGGAAGCAACGGCAAGCCGGTGTGGTCTCCGCCTAAGCCTTTCCACTGGAACTATGGGCGCTTTGCGGAAGCCGGGGCAGCAGCGGCAGCGCCCGCGCCAGACGAGACGTGGGCGATGACGTTTGCCAAGGACAATGCCGCCGAAGGAGGCTTCAACCGCTGGACGATCAACGGAGCCGCTTACCCCATGACCGAGGGAATCATCGCCGCTCCATTCCATTTGCGAGAAGGACGGCGCTACCGACTGCGCATGCACAATGCCAGCGACGATATTCATCCGGTCCATCTGCACCGGCACAGTTTCGAACTGAGCCGGATCGCGGGAATACCGATGGCGGGCGTGATGAAGGACGTGGTGATGGTCGGCGGATACCAGGAAGTGGAGGTGGATTTCACGGCGAATAATCCGGGATTGACGCTCTTCCACTGCCATCAGCAATTGCACATGGATTTTGGATTTATGACACTTTTGGATTACGTATGAGAGCGCGCCGGCCATGAGCTTGTTCAAACAATTCGCCGCGACGAACGCGCCAGCAGCGGTTATCGCAATCCGGCTGCTGGTCGGCGGCGTCTTTTTTCTGGAAGGCATCAAGAAATTTCTCTTTGCCGAGCAGTGGGGCGCGGGCCGGTTCCTGCGGATTGGCATCCCGGCGCCGCAAATCATGGGGCCCTTCGTGGGAGTGGTGGAAATTGTTGGCGGCCTCCTGCTGCTGGCCGGATTGTTCACCCGTGTTGCGGCACTTCTGCTTGTCGTGGACATCTCCGTAGCCATCGCCACAACGAAAATCCCTCTCCTTCTGAAGAGCGGTTTTTGGCCGATGGAGGCCGAAGCACGAACCGACTACTCCATGCTGATGGGCTTGGTGTTTCTGCTGATCGTAGGCGCGGGAGCGTGGTCGCTGGACGCGCGCTTTTCCGGAAGCGCGGACGAAAGCTGAAAAGGCCAGCGCGTAACTTCCGGGCGAGCGACCGCTCGCGGGGTGTTCGGCATCGAAGAAGCCGCGAGCGAATGGCGAGAGGAGTCTGCATGGCCGTGATCATCGCGATGCTGCGGGGCGTCAACGTCGGCGGGCACAACAAGATCAAGATGGAGGAGCTGCGCGCGCTCTGCAAGGCTTTGAAATTGCGGGACGCTTGCACCTTTATACAGAGCGGCAACGTGATATTCAGAAGCGAGGAGCGCGACCTGGAATCGGTGGCCAAGCGGCTGCAAAACGCCATTGAGCACAAATGTGGGTTTCGTCCAGACATCGTGCTGCGTACAGCGTCAGAAATGAGAGAGGTAATCGGACGCAATCCCTTCGCAAAGCGGCGCGAGGTCGAGCCAAACAGGCTTCTGGTGACGTTCCTGACGGGCGAACCTCTCGCCGAAGCTCGCGACAGAGCCGCGCAACTTGAGACCGCTCCGGAGGAACTGCGTATGGAGCGCCGCGAAGTTTACATTTATTTTCCGAACGGGATGGCGCGGCCGAAAGTGTCGTGGCCCAGGATCGAGCGGATCCTGAAAACATCCGGAACGGGCCGCAACTGGAACAGCGTGAAAAAGCTGCTGGAAATCGCGGAGAAACTGGAAGCCCGCGAGTGAAAGCCGGCGAGCGAGCGGGAAGAAGCGAAAGAGCGAAGTTGTCCTACCACCATACCAGTGGGTTGCGGTATATTTTCAGCCGGCTGTAAACGGCGCATCTATCGCCGCAACTTATACATCGCAGGAGTCCGCAACTATGGTTCGCAAGATCACGATGGCAATCGTAGGACTGACGTTGTTCGCGGCCGCCATACTCGTTGCCGGAGCCTTGCGAGGGTATGCAATCGTTCCGGGACCTTCCGGCTATCACGTGGTGAAAAGCATTCCCATCGGCGGGGATGGCGGGTGGGATTACTGCATCGTGGATAGCGAAGCGCGGCGCGTGTACGTGTCGCACGCCACGCACGTGGTGGTGCTGGATGCGGATACCGATGCGATCGTCGGGGACATTCCGGACACGGAAGGGGTGCACGGGATCGCGCTGGCTCGCGATCTGGGGCGGGGATTTGTGAGCGACGGCCGCGCGAACACGGTTACGATTTTCGATCTCAAGACGTTAAAGACGATTTCCAGCGTGGGCACCGGGGGGCAAAATCCGGACGCGATTTTCTATGACGCGGCGTCCAAGCGCGTCTTTGCATTCAATGGGCGCAGCGGAAGCGTCACGGCGATTAATGGCGTGGACGGAAGCGTGGCGGCGATGTTTCCGATCGGCGGCAAGCCTGAATTCGCGGTTGGCGCGGGGGACGGGCACGTCTTCGTGAACATCGAGGACAAGTCCGAGCTTGCCGAGATTGACGCGCAAAAGCTGACGGTGCTGCATCGCTGGCCGCTGGCCCCGTGCAAGTCACCCTCGGGCCTGGCGATGGATGCCAAGAACCGACGCCTATTCGCGGTGTGCGACAACAACGTGATGGCAGTGGTAAATGCGGATACCGGGAAAGTGATCGCAACTCCCATGATTGGCGACGATCCGGACGCGGCGGGATTCGATCCCGAAACGCACCTGGCGTTCAGTTCCAACGGCGGTTCCGGGACGCTTACCGTGGTCCGCGAGGATTCGCCCGAAAAATTCACAGTGGTGGAAGACGTGCACACGAAAAAATACGCGCGCACCATGGCCATTGATTTCAAGACGCACAATATCTTTCTCCCCGTCGCTGATTTTGAGGCGGTGACGCCTCCGGGCCAGCGGCGGCCGCCCATAAAAGCAAATTCCTTCGAAGTGCTGCTCGTCGGCAACTAAACCGCGCCCCGCATTTGCGGCGCTGGAACCCAAACTTCCGCATTCGTCCGGAATTCAATTTCGGTTATAGTCGCGCGTACGCGAGTGGCCCTGGTGCAGCGGCCACTCGCGCACGTTGCAATCCTGGCTCGCGAATGCGATCTTGCTGAACTCAATATGTCCGACTGGACCGGATGGCGCCCATCGAGAACCTGATGCGGCCAATCACTGATTTGGATTTGACTGATTGTGCGCTCCTAGGTTCCATACCTTGTTACTGGCGGCGTGTTTTCGGTTCCAGACGGAAAGGAGCAATCGAAAATGAAGCGTATTGATGCCGTAATCAGGCCGTCGCAGCTGGAGGAGGTGAAACAGCGCGTCACAGGCCTGGGCGTAACGGGACTGACGGTTTCCGAGGTGCGGGGATTCGGGAGGCAGAAAGGCCACACGGAAACCTACCGCGGGTCGGAATATACCGTGGATTTTCTGCCGAAGATTTTTGTGAGCATCGCGGTGGCCGAAGAACTGGTGGAGCCGGTGGTGGACGCGATCATCGAGGGCGCGCGTACGGGCGTGATCGGAGACGGCAAGATCTTCGTTTCCTCACTCGATGAAGTGATACGCATACGGACAGGAGAGCGAGGGCCCGGCGCGATCTGAAAAGTTCGGCTCATCCGCGAACGGAACGCAGCGTTTATCCCAATCAGGGAGGAATTAAGTGATGCCAAGCGCATTTGTGGGACGCAGAAGAAAGTGGATGCTTACGGCGGTGCTCGCCCTGGTTTTCGCGCAAATTTTCGCTGGCTCGATTAGCGCCGCGTTCGCGGACCAATCGCCACAGCCGGATCCTGCCGGAACCGCAACTGGCGACCGCTCGCTGGTGTTTGACGCCGCCGGCAATCCATTCGTGGTTGCCGAGCCGACGGACAAAAGCGCGCCCGATTACGCGAAGAGCAAGCAAGACTTCGACAACTTTCAGGCGCAGGCCGCGAAGGAACCACTGGCGCTGAAGCTGGCGGATGATGTGGGGCACGTCCGGCTGGCGACGAACTTTTCGTGGACGCTGCTGACCGGATACCTGGTGCTTTTCATGCAGGCGGGCTTCGCTTTGCTGACGTGCGGCCTCGTGCGCAAAAAGAATGCTGCGCACTTGATGATGCTGAATTTTGCGGCGTACGTTTTTGCGTTTCTTGCTTACTACGCGATTGGGTACGCGTTCCAGTTTGGGGCCGTCGCCGTGAATGCAGCGCCTACCAATTTGGGAGGCACTCCGACGCTGAACCATTTCTTGATCGGCAGCGGACAATGGGGCTTCCTGGGCGGCAAGGGATTCTTTTTAACTGGTCCGGCGTACGACGCGGGGAGCAATTGCCTGACGCTTTTCGAAGTGGTGTTCATGGAGACGGCCGGATACATCATCGTCGGCGCGATTTGCGAGCGCATTACTTTCTGGGCGTTTTTGCTGTGCGAGCTATTCGTAGGCGGACTGCTCTATCCGATTTCCGGTTGCTGGGTTTGGGGTGGCGGATGGATGTCGCAGCTGGGTTCCACGATGCACATGGGCCACGGGTATGTGGATTTCGCGGGGTCAACTGTGGTGCACGCCGTCGGAGGATTTTGCGCCATGGCGCTCGCGGTGATTCTGGGCCCGCGTCTCGGGAAATATGGGCCCGACGGAAAACCGCGGGCGTTCCCTGCTTCGAATATCGTGTTTGTGGTGACCGGAACGTTTGTTCTGCTTTTTGGCTGGATGGGATTCAATCCCGGTTCCACACTGGGCGCGACGGACCTGCGGATTGCGGTGGTGGCGGTGAACACGAACCTGGCTGCCGTAGCGGGTTCGGCCGCGGCGATGCTGCTGTGGTACAGCTTATTTGGCAAGCCGGACATCACCATGGCGTGCAACGGCATGCTCGCCGGGCTGGTGGCGATCACTGCACCCTGCGCGTTCGTATCGCCCACAAGTGCGGTGATGATAGGCGTCGTCGCCGGGATTGTCGTATGTTTGGGAGTGCTGTTTAATGAGCGAGTGCTGAAGATTGATGATCCGTGCGGCGCAATTTCGGTGCACGGCTACTGCGGATGGTTTGGAGCAGTGGCGGTGGGGATATTCGCCGACGGCACCTACGGCGCCGGGTGGAATGGCGTGGGGGTGGCGTCATATCTTGGCAGGGCTGGCCAAGGCGTCACCGGATTGATCCACGGAGATTTCTCGCAGTTCTGGTTGCAACTGGGGGGAGCGACTTTATTGGCGGCGTATTCCTTCGGCGCGACGTTCGTGGTGTTCAAGACCGTGAATGCGTGGCGCTCGATGCGCGTCTCGAAAGAAGTGGAGCTTACAGGCCTGGATGTGCCGGAATTCGGAATGCTGGCGTACCCTGAGGACGCCGTGGAAATGCTGACCGCGGGATCGCAGGCGCAGCAGCGAGGAGTGTAAAGACTGGCGCACAGCGAACAAGAAACGATTGAACAGGCTTGAATAAACCGATGCCTCCAACACCGTCGCTCGCGAGTGAGATGCGCGATTTTTCCGCGAAGGAATCCGCGCGCATTCAGGAACGATTTGTGGCGACGGGCGATGGCCGCGCGGCTTTGCTGGGACGCACCGCGCTGATCGAAACCATCGTGCAGCGCCTTTGGAAGCAATACATTTGTCCCGAAGGCGAGGGTCCAGCGGATTTTGCGGCGGTGGCACTGGGCGGATTCGGGCGGCGCTGGCTTTTTCCTTATTCGGATATTGACATGCTGTTTCTGAGCGCGAAAAGCGGCAGCGAAGCGCAACTGAAAGACGCGATCCGCAGATTTTCGCAGGACCTCTGGGACCTGGGACTGAAGCTCAGCCCCGCCTCGCGCAGTCTCGCCGAATGCAGCCGCTTCGATACGGAAAACGCGGAGTTCGCGATATCGCTGCTGGATTGCCGGTATCTTGCCGGGGATAGCGGGCTTTTTGCGCGCCTGCACGATGACGTGATTCCGAAGCTCGTCGCGCGCGATGCCGCGCAAATCATCAAACGCCTCGCGGACCTCACCCGCACGCGCCACGGAAAATTCGGAAACACCGTGTTTCACCTGGAACCCAATATGAAGGACGGGCCGGGAGGGCTGCGCGATTACAACGTGGTGAATTGGCTGTCGCTGCTGACGGCGATCGAAAAATATCACGTGTGGCCGCGCGAAAATGCGGTGCTTCCGGAAGCGATTCAGAAGCCGTTCGATGCGGCATTGAGTTCGCTGATGTCCGTGCGCTGTTTCCTACATTTCCGGCACAAGCGCGATGACAACACGCTGACCTGGGAGGCGCAAGACGCTGCCGCGGCACACAAGGTCGGCCTTGGGAATTCATCGCCGCCGCTACCACATTCCTCCAACGGAGTGGATTCGGAAACCTTGACCGCCGCGGATTGGATGCGCATTTATTTCAGCCACGCGCGCACGATCTACCGGGTTTGTGTGCAAATGCTGGAAGAGACCCCGGCGGCGCGCCTTTCGATGCACAACCAATTTCAGCAGTTGCGCTCGCGGCTCTCGAATGCGGAGTTTTCCGTGGAAGACGGGATGCTTACTTTGCGCCAGCCTGCCGCGCTGAATGATCCGGAGCTGATCTTGCGCGCGTTCCGCTTTCTGGCGCGGCACGGGCTCACGCTGAATTCGAGCACCGAATATCAAATCGAACGCATGCTTCCGGCGCTGAGCGAGGCGCCTCCGAAGGGGACCGAGTTGTGGCACCTGCTGCAGGAAATTCTGATGGCGCCGCACGCCGCCGATGCTTTGCGCGCGATGCACTCGTTGCGCCTGCTGACTTTGCTATTTCCCGAATTCGCGGGGATTGACGCGCTGGTAGTGCGCGATTACTCGCATCGTTTCACGGTGGACGAGCACACCTTCGTGGCCATAGATAACTTGCACGCGTTGCGGCAATCGCAATCCAAGTGGGACCAACGGTATGCCGAACTCCTGGACGAGGTGGAACAGCCGGACCTGCTTTATCTCGCTTTGCTATTGCATGACGTAGGCAAGGGCGCGAAAACAGCGGAGCACGTGCGCGCCAGCGTGGAAATCGCCGAGTGCGCGCTGGACCGCCTGGATCTGGACGAGCCGGATCGCGAAGCGGTCCTCTTTCTGATTGAGCGCCACCTGGAAATGAGCGCGGCCTTGCGCCGCGACATTTTCGATCCCGAGACGGTGCGCGCTTTCGCCGAAAAAGTGGAGACGCCGGAGCGGCTGAAAATGCTTTGCCTGCTCACCTATGGCGACATCAAAGCGGTGAATCCCGAAGCCCTCACGCCCTGGAAGGCAGAAAATATCTGGCAGCTCTATATCGCCACTGCCAACCACCTGAATCGCAGCCTGGACGAGCGCTTGCACGTGGACGCGCATGACGAAGTGATGGCGCATCTCGGTACTCTTGCGCTCACGGTGGGGAGCCGCCTGGATAATTTCCTCGAAGGACTTCCCCGCCGCTATCTGCTTACCCATGCCGCCGGCGATGTGCTGGCGCATCTGGAAATGGCCGCTCGTTTGGATAAGGATCCGGTGCAGATTAACCTGCGCCGCGGCCGGCATTGGTATGAATTGACTCTGGTGACCAAGGACCGCGCGTTTTTATTTGCGACGATGGCGGGAGTGCTGGCGGCCTGGGGAATGAACATCGTGAAGGCCGCCGCGTTTTCGAATCAGGCTGGAACCGTCGTTGATACTCTTTATTTTACCGACCGCTTCCGCACGCTGGAGCTGAATTTGCCGGAGTGGGAGCGCTTTCAGACCAGCATTCACGACGTGCTGGCGGGCAAAGCGGATCTCGACCGGATGTTGCGGGACCGGCTGCGCGCGGAGAAAAACCGGCCGCCGAAGATCAAGGTAGAAACGCGCGTGAAGTTTGACGACACCTGTTCCGCGCAAAGCACGCTCGTGGAGATAATTGCGCAAGATCAACCCGGGTTGCTGCACCGCATCAGCTCGGTTTTTGCGCGCGAAAAGTGCAACATCGAAATCGCCATCATCGAGACCGAGGGTGAGACGGCGATTGACGTCTTTTATCTCACTACTGGCGGCGCCAAGCTTCCGCTGGAGCATCAAGTGCGCCTGCACGAAGCGCTCTTAGCGGAATTTGCGCCCGCGGCGTAGCAAGAGATTTCGCGCACACTGGGGCACTAACTTCCGGCCTGCACTTTTCGAGTTCCTGCAGCGCCTTGACGTTCCAGTTCCGCCCAGCGCGCGTAGAGTTCGTCCACTGCTTTCTGCGCGGATTCCATCTGGGCGTAGGCATCGTGCAGGCGCGCTGCGTCACTCGAAATTTCCGGAGCTTCCAGCGCGGCGCGTTTGACCTGCAGATCCTGTTCGGCTTTGGCGATGCGCTTTTCGATGGACGCAAATTCGCGGTTTTCGGCGTGCGAGAGCTGTTTCTTTTGCGCGGCAGGCACGATTTGATTCGCGGCCGGGCTTCGAGGCTCGCGCGCCACTCGCGGAGGCGCGGCCGGGGCCGGAGTTTTCGTTTGCTGCGAGCGCAGCCAGTCGTCCCACTGCGAGTAATCAGCAAAGCGCTCGGCGGCGCCGCGCCCGTCCAGCCCGAGGACGATGGTGGAAACACGATCGAGCATGTAACGATCGTGCGTCACCAGCACCAGCGCGCCGCGATATTCCAGCAGGCTTTCTTCCAGAATTTCGAGCGTGGGAATGTCCAGGTCATTGGTCGGTTCATCCAGCAGCAGGACGTCCGCGGGCTGAAGCATCAGCTGCGCAATCAAGACACGCGCGCGTTCGCCACCGGAGAGCTTTCCGACGGGGCGATTCAAGTCCTCATTCGCAAAGAGAAATCGCGCTGCCCATGACGCGACATGGATTACGCGATCCTGATAAATCACCGAGTCGCTGTCAGGCGCGAGAGCGCGGCGCAGGCTGACGTCCGGATCGAGCTGGCGATTCTGATCGAAGTACACGATGCGCAGCGAATCCGCTTTTTGTATTTTCCCCGCGCTGGGCTCGATGTCGCCGCGCAGAAGGCGAAGCAAGGTCGTCTTGCCGCTGCCATTCGGTCCGACCAATCCCACGCGCATTCCGGCCGTGATCGCAAAATCAATGTTCTGGAATAGCGTGCGGTCGCCGAGGATTTGGGTGACGCCGTCCAGCCGGATGAGTTGCTTGGTTTGCCGCTGCGAGGCCGAGAAATCGACTCCGGCGGCTTCCGAGCGCGTACGAGAGTTGAGTTCGGCGAGTTCGCCGATCATCCGGTGAGCTTTATCAATGCGCGATTTCGATTTGGTGGTGCGCGCCTTGGGGCCGCGGCGCAGCCACTCAATTTCGGTGTGGACCAGATTGGCCAGCGCGTCCTGGCGCTTGCCCTGCGCGTGCAGATATTCTTCCTTGGCTTCCAGAAAATTGCTGTAGTTTCCATTGACGCGCAGGAAGCCGTCTTCATAGGTGCGATTCAGCTCGACCGTCTGGTGTGCGACGTTTTCCAGAAAATAGCGGTCGTGACTGACGACCACGTAGGCGAAGGATGCGTTGCGCAGCAGCGTTTCGAGCCATTGAATGCCGGCAAGATCCAGATGATTCGTGGGCTCGTCGAGCAGCAGAATATCGGGCTCCTGAACCAGCGCCTCGACAATCGCCAGACGCTTGCGCCATCCGCCAGAGAGGGCCGCGGTGAGAATTTCCGGATCTTCGAAACCGGCGCGATGCAGCGCTTCTTCGGTGCGGTAGCCGCGATCGGTTTCCGCTACCCCGGATTTCGCGAGTGCCGCTTCGATCACGGAGCGGACGGTCTGCTTCGCGTCAAATTCGGAAATCTGCGAGACGCAACTCAGCCGGGTGCCTTTACGAATGGCCACATCGCCGCTATCCGGCTGCACACGGCCGTGCAGAATTTCGAGCAACGTGGATTTGCCCGAGCCATTCGGCCCGATCAGGCCGATGCGGTCGCCCGGCGATATCGTGAATGAAATATCGCGAAAGAGCGGCGCGATCCCATAGCGTTTGGAAAGGCGTTGCGCGTTGACAATCGGAGCCAAATTGTGGGGTCTTCTCCTCAGATTATTTTATAAGCCAAGAGTGCGTGACCTGCGGAAAATCGGCCGGTAGAAACTAGAACCAATCGCTGCGGTAAGCAACCCACCAACTTAGATAGCCGATGGGAAGCGTGGCGGCCACCGCCCACCATAGAGGCAATACCATATCGGCGACCAGGCCGAGGATGGTAAAGGCCGTCCAGAAAATTTTCTTCTGCATACTCCCATTATAAATCGAAGCGCGCCGCGCAGGTGGCGCCTGTGCGAATTCGACATCTTCGAGGTATCGTTGCGGCGATGCTGCAATATTTCCGGCGAGCGGCAATTTCGCCGGCGATAACGGCTCAAACCGCCGCGGCGGCCGCGAATCTGGCGCCGGATTCGTCCGCATCCACCGCGACGCCGTCCACAAATGTCACGGTCTTGCCTGAACTCGATGGCACCCGGTCGCCGGGCACGAGGACGCCGACGAGATTCAATGGATCGGCCGCGGCGATCGTGACGACTTCGCCCGCGGCGGAGTGCTTGCTCATTGCCCGCAGAGATTCCACCGCGACGGGGAGAGCAAACTGTTCACCGAGAAAACCGCTGATGAAGCGCCCGCCGCGAATCTGGCCCTGGTCCTCCAGCCGGCGAAAGGCGATGAGCAGTTCGCGCCAGCGTGGAACGATCGTTTCGCGCTCGATCGTCTCGCGAAAAACGACGCCGTATCTTCGCAGCAGCATCCAGCAAGTGGATTCCACCACGCGCGAGCGTTCCGCAGGCTCGCCCGCATAGAGCAGCGACCAACGTCCGACGCTGTGGCGCGGGCGCGCGTTGTGTCCTCTGCCCTGCCCCGCGCGGCGCTTGGGATCAATCAGCGCGCGAATATTGTCAAAGCCATCCGCTGTGATCATGCCCGCGGTCACCAATTCCCACAACGCTGTTTCCACTTCGGCTTTGATTTTTCCCGTGCCGCGGACGATGTCCGCGAAAAACGAGGCGCCGCGCTGCCGCAGGTGCGCCAGCACGTCCCGGGCGGCCGGACTTAGGGCGTTCTTGTAGTCGTGGTCGGCGGCGGAATGCTGCGAAATCATCCATTCGGAGTCTTCGCGAATAAAAAATGTGAGCGGGGCGGTGCTGGTGGGGACGACGCGGCGAATCGCGCCGCCGTTTTCCGCGAGGGTCGCCGGGTGCGGAGATACGCGGCCCCAGCCGACGGCGCCGGTGAGGCACAGATGGTCGAGAATCTTAGGATCGTAATTCGCGATTCGGCGCGCGAGGATTTGCTGCTCCCAGGCGTTGGCGGGAGCTTCAAACCCCTGCAATTGCTGGAGAGCTTCCAGAGTGCCGCGTTCGCCGAGAAGCTTGGTTTCGGGCGTGAGGTGCTGCCAGCGCAACAGCCAGCGCATGAACTGCGCCGCGTTAACGGGTTGAATCTGCTTGCGCAGGGAGCCGAGCGTCAAGCGGTGAATGCGCGCGAGCAACCGGCGCTCGCACCATTCGGTCGAGCCGTGGGCTGAATCGGTGAATTGCCCGCGCAATATCGTTCCGGCTGCTTCCAGCCGGAGGAAGCATTTTTCGACGTCGGAGACCGGGATGCCCAATAGCGCGGCCAGGCCTGCCGCCGTGACCGGTCCCAAATGCACGAGCCAGCCGGTCACAGAGGCGAGAATCGCGTCGTCACGCGAGGGCGTTTGCGTTTCGATAGTGGCAAGACCTGAATCAAACTGCGCCGCCGGAAAAAGCGCCGCGAAGGTCTGTGCTTTTTCCGCAGTGACCCAGTAAGTGCGGTTGTCGAATCGCGCGCGCGCAGCCCGGCCAGCGGCAACCAGTTCAGCGAAATAATCCGACCATGCAGTAATCGACTGGGGGATGAATTCAGCGCCGTTCGCGTCCGCGGATTCGGGTATCGCCACCAATTCCAGCAGCACGTCGTGCAGTTCGTCGGCATCGCGCACATCGGGCCAAGCTTCTTCGCGCACTTCGGCGATCGCCGCGGGATCCAATCGCCCAATTTCCGAAAGGACCGCTTCGGGCAACATGCGCCGCATTTCGACGGCGCGGGCGCGACGCTCTTCCAGCGGAGCGTCATCCAGGTAGGCGTAGGGATTCGCGTTTAGAATCTCGTGGGAAAATTGCGACGGCACGGGCGTATCCACGGCGATGCAACGAATCTTGCCGGACGCGATATCGGCGAGGACGGTCTTCAGGCCCGCGACGTCCATGGCTTCGGTGAGCGCGTCTTTCATCGTTTCGCGCGCCAGCGGATGATCGGGAATCGCGATATCGCCGGAAATATTTTCCTGGCAGGCGGCGGCTTCGGGAAATACGGCGGCCAATAAATCATCGGAACGCATGCGCTGGATTTGCGGCGGAACTCTTTTGCCGCCCATGAAGCGCAGCAAAGCCAGGGCACGTCCGGCCACCCAGCGCCAGCGCGTGGTGAAAATCGGAGAAGCCAGCACCGCTTGCTCGAGCAATGGTTCCACGCTTTCGCCGTGCAGGAAATGAAATACATCCGCCAGCGGAAAGCTGTGCTGATCACTCAAAGAAATATTCAGGCCATTATCGGTGGCGGCGGCCTGCAGCTCGAAATTAAACGAGCGGCAGAAACGCTTGCGCAGCGCGAGGCCCCAGGCCTTATTGATGCGCCCGCCAAACGGCGCGTGAATCACCAGCTGCATGCCGCCGCTTTCGTCGAAGAAGCGTTCAGCGATCACCGTTTCTTGCGTGGGAACGGCGCGCAGCACGGCCCTGCCCTGCACGATGTATTCCACGGCTTGTTCCGCGCCGGGACGATCCATGCCACATTCGTCCTGCAGCCATTGAATCGCGGCAGCGGCTTGCGGTGAATTCATCAGCGCGTCGGATGGCGCGGCGTTTTCGGTGAGCGCGCTGATTTTTTCGCGTACGTGCGCGACCTCTTGCGAAAGCTCCATCGTGCGCGAGGGGGCTTCGCCGCGCCAGAAAGGAACGTTGGGCGGCGCGCCCTTGGCGTCTTCCACGGAGACTGAGCCAGACTGCACGCGGCGAATGCGCCAGGAAGTATTGCCGAGCAGGATGATGTCTCCGCGCAAACTTTCGACCGCGAAGTCTTCGTCCACGGTGCCGATGACGGTTCCTTCCGGCTCGGCGACGACGGTGTAGAGCGCGTTATCCGGAATCGCGCCACCGCTGGTGATGGCCGCCAAACGGCTGCCGCGCCGTCCGTGCAAGCGATGATTCACTTGATCGCGATGCAGATACACGCCGTAACGGCCGCGCCGCGCGGCAATTCCATCGGAAAGCATCGCAATAATTTCGTCGAAGTCTTTTCGCGCGAGATTGCGGTACGGGAATGCGCGGCGAACCAGCGCGAAGAGGTCGTCTTCCTGCCAATCTTCGGCGGCGCAAGCGGCCACTACCTGCTGCGCGAGAACATCGAGCGGCATCTCGGGAATTTCGATGCGGTCCAGCTCTCCTTGACGGATCGCGCGCACCAGCGCGCCACATTCCAGGAGTTCATCGCGCGTGGTGGCGAAAAACCGGCTCTTGGGAACCGCGCCGCGCCAGTGGCCGGCGCGTCCGGCACGCTGCAAGGCGACGGCAATCGAGCGCGGCGAGCCAATCTGGCAAACCAAGTCCACTGTGCCGATATCAATTCCGAGTTCGAGAGAAGCCGTGGCCACCAGCGCGCGTATTTCGCCGGCCTTCAGCTTCGATTCCACCGCGAGCCGGCGTAGGCGCGAAAGGCTGCCGTGATGCGAAGCAACCGCGTCCTCGCCCAGGATCGCGCGGAGGTGGTGGGCGACGCGTTCGGCCAGGCGCCGGGTATTCACAAAAATGAGCGTGGAACGATGCTGCTGCACCAGTTCCGCAATCCGCTTGTAAATTTCTTCCCACATCTCGTTGGAAGCGACGGGACCCAGCTCGCCGGCAGGTACTTCGATGGCGAGGTCCAGTCGCCGGCGCTGCGCCACTTGCACGATCACCGGGGCGGGCCGGGCGCTGCCGGTAAGGAATTGGCCGACCAGTTCGATCGGTTTCTGGGTGGCGGACAATCCAATCCGCGTGAGCGGCTGCGCGACGAGAGCTTCGAGGCGTTCGATGGAAAGCGCGAGGTGCGAGCCGCGCTTGTCGTCGGCGACGGCGTGGATTTCGTCAACGATCAGCGTCTTCACGGTACGCAGGTTTTCGCGGCTCTTCCCGGCGGTCAACAGGATGTAGAGCGATTCCGGCGTCGTGACCAGAATGTGCGGCGGGCGCTTCTGCATGGCGCGGCGCTCCGGCATCAGCGTGTCGCCGCTGCGCACCGCCGTGCGGATTTCCGGCATCAGGTAGCCGCGATCGCGCGCCAATTGCAGAATTTCGCCGAGCGGCGCGTCCAGATTGCGTTGGATATCATTACCGAGCGCTTTCAGCGGCGAGACGTAGAGAACTTCGGTTTGATCGAGCAGATCGCCGGCGACGGCCTTGCGCACCAGCGTATCAATGCAGGCCAGAAAGGCCGCCAGGGTCTTGCCGGAACCAGTGGGGGCGCAAATCAGCGTGTCTTTTTGCGCGAGAATGTGCGGCCAGCCGAGTTCCTGCGGTTCCGTGGGCGTGGCGAATTTATTGACGAACCATTCCCGGACGAGCGGGTGGGCCCATGCCAGCGGATGCACGTCAGGTGAGATTGCGGCGGTTACGGGGTCCATGGCTAAGCTCCGGCAGGCACGATGGCGTCGACGGACGGCCAGCGGATACCTCAAGAATAACACCGAGCGGGAATTCACGCGACTCAGCAAGATTCACGGCCGGGCGCCGGTACGGGCGGTGGATTCCAGCGAGTGCGCGCCTTACAAAAAAGAAAACCGGGAGGCATCTTCGCCTCCCGGTTTCAATCGCCGGCGCTCTCACTGCAGAAAGCCGCTGCAAGTCGGTGCGAGCGCGGATTCTTACTTTTGATTCTTACCGTTGTGCTTGTCGTGGGCAATCTCCTTGCTGGTGTGGTTCTGTTCTTTGTTTACCTGCTTCTTTTCCTTGTTCGTCAGCTTGCCGCCGTTGGCTTCGCGGTCGGATTTGACCTGGTGATGGATCTCCGACTCCTGGTGTTCAACGTGGGAGGTTTCACCGGCGGTCATCTTGCCGCTCTCGACGCCGTTGCCAATGCGCTTCTGCTGATTTTCGGAGCGTTCACCCACACGGCTCATCGCCGGATTCGCGGGCTTGCCGTGATTCTCCGAAGCGAAGTTGGAGCGGTCCGTGCTGGCCGTATGTTCGTGGGACACCTGCTCGGACGTCCGTTCGACGTGCGTCTCGTTCATCGCCGTACGCTCTGACGCTGTCGGTCTGGCCGCGACGCCACCCGGACCACCATTAAAGCTGGTGCGGTTCACGACCGTGGTATGCACCACGGTGCGGTCGACGTACGTGGTGTGAACGACGGCCGTATTTACGTGGACCACCGCGGTGTTATACGCGAAATGTCCACCGCGCCACTCGCCGCCGACGAAGCCGACGCCGCCATAACCGAACCCGTAATTCACGCCGCCGTAGAATCCGACGTGCGGTCCCCAATAGCCGCGATGGAATGCGTACACTCCGCCGCTATAGCCCCAGTAGCCGGGAGTCCACAGCAGGCCCGCGCGCGGCGGCGCAAGCCACACGCCGGGAACCCAGTAATAGCCGGCGTCACCGTAGGCCCAATAGCCTGGCGTCCAGAGGTAGCCTTCCACGGGGCACAAGGGTTGTTCATACACCGGCAATGCCGGCGGCCCTACGTGCACGGAAATGCCCACTGCAATTTGCGCGGAAGCAGGAGATGCCAGCGAAAAGGATCCTGCCGCCAGGAAAAGGCCAAGAACGAGTGCTCGAACAAACGTCTGCTTACGCATCGCAAATTCCTCCCTAGATTTGGTTCTCTGGGCCGGCAATTTTTCAGTTTTTCGAACGCGCGCCCGACTTCGGACGGCGCCAAATCCTTACCGTATCTAACACCGCCTGGCGAAGAAGGTTTCTCGCCATTTTGGGGTGACCCCTGGGAAAATCGCCCGAGTTCACACAATTATAAGGAGGTGAAATGTGCGTGAATTACGAAGTGCGGGAGTACTCCCCGAGTCGGTAAATAATCATTATCGTGATGAAACAACTGGACTTACACTATGACAAAAAATGCGCGGAGCCCCGATTTATACCAGCAGAATTTCGTTGCGGACGGGAAGATCGCGCGCGCGGACGCCGGTCGGGCGGTGCGCCGCCGATGCCGGCGTCGATGCAGCTCCCATCCAACCGAGCCCACCCGCGCTGCGGTGCATTCACGGTGGTGGGCGCGTTCAGATTTTCTTCAATCCCCGGGCGGCATCTTTTAGATTCTGACGATTTTCGAAGAAATCGGCCCAGGGATCTTTGCCTTTCAAGCGCTTCTGGAAATTCCCTAGATTGAAATCCGCGGGATCGAGATTGGGCTTCACTTCGGACCAAGCCAGGGGCATGGAGAAAGGCGCTTTGTCCCGGCGACGCACAGAATACGGCGCGACCACGGTTTGTCCAAAGCCATTGCGGAATGGGTCGAGATAGACGCGCTCGCCCCGCGCCTTAATGGAATGTTCGACGGTGAAATCCTTGGGATTCGACTGCGCGACGATGGCGCCGAATGCGCGGGCGAATTGCAAAACCTCGTCGGTATCTGGTCCGGGGCGGATGGGAACAAAAACGTGCACTCCCCTGCTGCCCGAAGTTTTCGCATACGAATCCAGTTTCAGGATGTCCAGCCCCTGCTTCACCTGGAGCGCGGCCCGCGCCGCGTCGGCAAACTTTCCCGACCCCGGATCGAGATCGAAGCACACCCAATCCGGCTTGTGGGAAGATGCCGCGCGCGTGCCCATCACGTGCACCGCGATACAGCCGAGGTTGACCAGCGCGAGTTGCGTTTTTAGCGTGCCGCCGATCACGTAATTCGTGGCTTTGTCCGCCGGATCCGAATGCTGGATCAAGATCGTCCGCGTATCCGCGGGCATGCTCTGGGGCTTTTCCTTCTGATAGAAGCACTGGCCGCCCATGCCGTCGGGGCAACGCTCGAGCGTGAGGATGCGATCCTTCACATAGGGCTGAAGCTTTTCGAAGATAGCAGCGTAATATTCGGCGAGATCGAGCTTGGTGTAACCTTCCTTGGGCCAGAAAACTTTGTCGGGATGAGAGATTTCCACCGGGAGTTTGCCGGCGGCTTTCTTGGCGGTCTTTTTCATGATTGAGCCTCGGGCAAGGACACTTCGCGCGATTTTTTGTCGTCGCGCAGGCCCAGGTAAACCGGCTGACGGAGTTTTTTATCGTCTGTGATTTCCTGATACGAAATTTGCGCCACGAGCTTCGGCTCGACGAACGTGACGCCCTTCGCGCGCGGCGGGTCAACGAATGCAGGTTTCGCACGAACCAGTGGACGCAGTTTCCTGTAAAGAGCGCTGAGAGTTTCTTCGTCGAATCCCGTGCCCACTTTTCCGACGAAGTGAAGTTTGCCGCCGCTGTAAGCGCCCAGCAATAATGCGCCAAAATGTTTTCGTGAACCCGCCGGCGCGGTGAATCCGCCGATAACGAACTCGTCTTCCTGATGGACCTTCACTTTCAGCCAAAACTGGGAGCGCGATTCGACATACGGAGACGACAAGTCCTTGGCAACGAGTCCTTCGTAGCCTTTCTTTTGCGCCACTTGGTACGCTCGGAGGCCGTTCGCGGCGAGGCGGTGCGAGGGGATGAGAATTTTGCCGGAACCGATGGTCTGGTCCATCACCGCACGGCGGGCCGCAAGAGTCTCCTTCCGCAGATCTTCGCCATCACGGTAGAGGCAATCAAACACTGCGTAGATCGCGTCTTTGTTTCCTTGCTGCAACAATTGAAAATGCGAGACGCCTTTGCGATCGACGACTATGGCCTCGCCATCGAGCAGCACCGTGTGTGATTTGAGCGCCTTCACTTCCGCGGCGATTTGCGGAAAGCGCGCGACGCGATCGATATCGTTGCGCGACATCAGGCGGACTCGATCGCCCTCTTTATAAGCAAGGATGCGGAAGCCGTCGTACTTTTCTTCGTACACCCAGCCTTTTTTGTCGAAGGGCTTGCGCACCAGCGTCGCCAGCATGGGGTGGACACGAAATGGAATTGCATTTTTCAATGGGATGCGACTCGCTCTGTAACGGAATTTGCTTAGGAAGATTTTTTGGCACGGCGGCGCGAGCCCGCTGCGCTGGATTTGGCCGCCGCCGGTTTCTTGGCCGGCGGTTTCTTGCCTGCCGGCTGGCTGGCTTGGCGCGAAGTTTTTGGATTCGGATCGCCCGTGGCGGCCTTGGCCATGTCCCCGCCGCCTTCTTGCGCGATCTGCGCCAGAAGCTTATTGCTAATCACCGAGCGCGGCTTTTCCAACGTGAGGTCGGCGGTGGACGCGTACGCGTCACGATGCTTGATCAGCAGCCACGATTTCCCCGGCTTGCTGCTGCCGAAGCCGCGCGTACGCACCAGCACCCAGGAACCTTTCAATTTCTTTCCGTGCAGGGTGAATTTCAGATCTCCTCTCTCGAGCGCCGCGTCCACGTCCTCGGATACGGATTCGGGAGTCCAAGTCCCCTGGTCCCACACCATCACTGTGCCGCCGCCGTATTCGCTCTCCGGAATCACGCCTTCGAAATTCGCGTAGTCCAGCGGATGATCTTCCACCTGCATGGCCAGTCGCTTGACGCTGGGATCGGGCGAAGGCCCCTTGGGCACGGCCCAGGAGAGCAGCACGCCTTTCCATTCCAGCCGGAAATCGTAATGCAGCTGGGTGGCGCGATGTTTTTGCACGACGAAGATGAGCGACGATTCTTTTTTGCCTGCGGAGCTCTTGCCGGAAGGTTCGGGCGTCACGTTGAAGTGGCGCTTTTTGGAGTATTCCTTGAGTGTCATTCGCTAGTCCTTGCACGCGCATAAGCGGCGGTGTCTAAGACCTATATAACTCCTGCCGCGATTTTGCACAAATCGCTTTCCGCTTACCTTCAATCGCGCGCCGGCCGCCATAGCACGTCGCTTATCTCCGCGCGGCGGCAGGGCCGGCGCTTGCTGGCTTACTTAGAGAAATAAAAACCCAGCACCCATGTGCCATGCAGAGCATCGTAGCGCATGCTTCGGTAAGCATCTTCCTTGCTGAGCGGTCCTTCGAGGAATAGTCCATATTGCTCCACGACCTGCGGTCGAATGTACTGCTCGAACTTGTGCCAGACTTCGCTCTGCGACCTTCCGCGTACTTCCCCTCCAAATCCGCCCATGGGCGCCTCCGGCCGCAGTGCCTTCGAATAGCAGAACGACTCAGCATCGGATAGGAAGCTCGGGGACGCCATCAGGACGTTACTGTAGGTGGGAACGGATTTTACTCGACGCGGTGCAGGCGTTTCAGCGGCGGCGGGAGCGTGCTTATTCAGCGGCGGCGATTCCTGAAGTCCGCATCCATGCTTTTATCTTCGCCCCGTATTCATTCACGGCTTCGCGCTGCGCGGCGTCCGGCCAAGCAAGCTCGCGCGCCAGCAATTCCGCGACGATGGGCGCCACGCGCAGCGCCTCTCGCCAGCCGTATAACTGCAAGCCGATGCGCCGAGCGAGCAGGTCTTCGATCGTCGCCGCCATTTCGTCGCGCACACCGAAAACGACCTCGGCGCGAATCGGCGCGAGTCCTTCGATGATTGGCCGGTCAAGATCCGGGTCGTTCTTCGCGAGTTCCAACACATCGGCGGCGCAGGCGCCGTATTTCCCAGCCAGATGCCGCGCGGTTAGTGCCGCTATGCCGTACTGCTTCATCAGCGTCTGCCAAAGCTCGGGCGTGTAATCTTGCGAACCGAGCAGCGGATGCTGCAGCGTTGAGCACTCGCCACCGCCGCCGATGCGTTTCTGGACCGCATCCAGCGTGTCTTCCGCCATCGCGCGATAGGTGGTCCATTTGCCGCCCATGATGCTGATCAGGCCGCTTGCGTCATCACGTTCAACTTCATGGTCACGCGCGAGATGCTTGGTGTCGCCGGATTTTCCGGCACTGACGAGCGGCCGAAGGCCCGCCGTCGCGCTGACAACTTGATCGGGCGTCACCGGACGCGCGAGATACTTGTTCAACTGGCGCAAGATGTAGGCGACTTCGTCCTTGTTTACTTCAAGAGGCTCGTCGAGGCTTGTTTCATCATCCGTGGTGCCCACCAGCAAGCGCCCTTGCCAGGGAATGGCAAAGAGCACCCGGCCGTCTTCGGTTTTCGGAACGAGCAAGGCGTCTTCGCTCGCGAGCACATCGAGCGGAAGCAATACGTGAATGCCTTTGCTGAGCCGCATGCGTGGCGGCGCTGCGGGATTGGCCATCTTGCGCAGGACGTCCGCGTGTGGCCCCGTAGCATTGATGAAAGCAC
The DNA here is from genome assembly GCA_963780035.1 of uncultured Acidobacteriota bacterium. Taxonomy (GTDB): domain Bacteria; phylum Acidobacteriota; class Terriglobia; order Acidiferrales; family UBA7541; genus Palsa-295. The sequence continues at coordinate 61,164 of CAWAAG010000004.1, forward strand.
GCGCGCGGACCGGGAAGCGCCGGCCGCTGATTTGATCCTCCACTTCGGCCGCTGCGATCTTGCCGTCTTGCGCTTTTTCGAACGCAACAACGCGCGCGTAATTCAGCGTTTCGCCGCCAGCCGCAGCGAAGGTTTTTACCAACGCGATGTTGAAGCGCGCATCGTCGAATTGGCCGTCCGTGTATGCCACGCTTCCGACCAGGCGGTCGGCGGCGAGAGTTGGAATCAGACGCAAAGTTTCCGCGCGCGGAATAAAGCGGCTGGGCGCGAGCCCATCGCGTCCCGCGATCCAATCGTAAAGTTTCAGCCCGATTTCGAAATAGGCTACTTGGACCCAACTGAAACACGGAGTAATGAATTCCCGAGTGCGGGTGAGAAACGGTGCGTTGCGCAGCATGTGAATGCGCTCATGGAGAGCGCGCTCGAGCACGCGGTATTCCCGGGGATCCAGCCGGCGAATCGCGTCTTCGAGGTAGCGCACGCCTCCGTGCGCCATTTTTGTGGAGTTGCTGGACGTGCCGGAAGCAAAATCCTCCGCCTCGAGTTGCACGGTGTGGAAACCGCGGAGCTGCGAATCCAGCGCGCAGCCCGAGCCGGTGGCGCCGCTGCCGATCACGCAGACGTCGAACGATTGCCCCGCGATGCTTTGCAGCGCTTGCGCGCGGGACTTCATCCGCCAGCCGGATTCCTGCGAAGGATCATGGTGACGAAGCAGCTTACCATTCTAATTTTGGGAATGTGGTTGGAAGCGCGCTATGCAAGCGCCTGTTGCATCGCCGCCTGCAATTGGTTCAAGCCGGCCGCGAGATCGGCGCCCAGATGCACGCGCAGCGCGCGCCGGTTGCGGTCCGCAAGCACCTGGAAATCTCCGCGAGCCTGCGCGGCCTTCACAATGCCGAATGTGTATTTCTGCCCCGGCACGGGCAGGTCGGCCGCGTCGTCGCAGGTTATCTGCAGGAACACGCCTGAATTCGGACCGCCCTTGTAGGCTTGTCCGGTGGAATGCAGGAAGCGCGGACCGAAGCCCAGGCAGGTGGCTACGTGTTTCTTATCGCGGACCGAGTGACGCATTGCCTGCAGCTGCGTCTGATGCGCGGCGTTTCTTTCGATATAGCCGAGCAGCGCGAAATAATCGTTGGCCTTCAGGCGATTCAGATGCGCGCGCAGGAATCCTGCGAGAGTCGGAGTTCCCTGCACCGCCTGTTTCAGAGCAGCGGCATTTTTTTCATCCGTGTAGAGCTTGATGCCCTGCTCCTCGAAAAACGGCGATTCCGGCGGCAACGAGCCGGTCTTTTCGTACTGGTCGGTCAATTTCCGCGTTTCGATTTTGCTGGCTTCCACGTCCGGCTGGTTGAACGCGTTGATGCCGATAATGGAGCCGGCCACGGCAGTGGCAATCTCCCAGCGGAAAAATTCCTGGCCGAGGTCGTACTTGTCTTGCAGCGTGATGCGCACCACGGGTTGGCCGGCTTTTTCCAGCGCGCTCACGGCCGCTTCCTGCTTGGCGTCGCTATCGCCTGCGAGACTGACATACGCGAACACGCGGTCTTTGCCGTAGACATCGGGCGCGCCGGCGGCTTCGAGATCCACCGGAATCAGGCCCTTGCCTTCCTTGCCGGTGGATTCCGCGAGAAGCTGTTCGAGCCACGCGCCGAGATCGGAAATTGCGGGCGAAGCGAAAATCGTAACCTTGTCGCGGCCCAGGGTCTGCGCGGTGCCCAGAATCACCCCCAGAATCGCGCCCGGATTTTCATCAGCGGGTACGGCCGAAGCGCAGGCGTGCACCATTTCCTCGACGCGATCGAGGAATTTGGTCACGTCCACGCCCTGAATCGCCGCGGGTATCAAACCGAAGTTCGAAAGCGCGGAATAGCGCCCGCCGATGCTGGGCACGCCGAAAAATATGTGCCGGAAGCCGTCGGCCTCGGCCACTTTCTGCATGTGCGAACCGGGATCGGTGGTGGCGATGAAGCGCTTGCCGGCTTCCGCGGCGCCTACGGCCTGTTTCACGCGCTCATAGAAAAATTGTTTGAAGATGTTGGGTTCCAGGGTGCTGCCGGACTTGCTGGCCACGATGAAAATAGTCTTGGCGATGTCTATGTTCTTGTCAATCGTGCGAATCTGCGCGGGATCGGTCGAGTCCAGAACATGGAATTGCGGATGGCCGGGAATATTGCCATAAGTCTTCTCGAAAACTTCCACACAGAGGCTGGAGCCGCCCATGCCCAAAAGCACGGCATGCGCAAAGCCGGCCTTGGCGATGTCGTCCGCAATCTTCTGGAATTGCGCTTCCTGCGAAACCTGATCGTCGGCGACGGCCAACCAGCCCAGCCACTTGCTCTCGTCCTGGTTGGTCCAGAGCGAAGCGTCGCGGGCCCACAGGCGCTTTACTTTTTGGCCCGATTTCCAGTCTTCAAGGTTTTTTTTTACGGCCTGGTTCAATTCGTCAGGCAACTGGTAAGTGAGTTTATTGATGGTGGGAGCCGCGGCTTGCGTGGTGCGTTTTTCCACCGCCGCCAAAAGCTTGTCAAACGCGTCCGCGAACTGCTTCACACCGTCTTCGGTGAGCTTGTCGGTGGCGGCCTTCATGGAGATCCCGGCGCGTTCCAATCCCTGCATGGTGTCTTGCGCGGCTTGAACATTTTCTTCCAGGCTGGCGCGGGGCTTACCGTGATCGCGGAATGCGTCAAAGGTGGCGGGCGGGATGGTGTCCACGGTGTCGGGCCCAATCAGTTCTTCGACGTAGTACACGTCGCTGTAAGCGGGATTTTTCGTGCTGGTGCTGGCCCACAGGACGCGCTGGGTCTGCGCGCCGCGATCCGCTAAAGCCTTCCACCGCGGACCGCTGAAAATCTGCTTGTAGCGTTGATAGGTGATCTTGCCGTTGGCGATGGCGACTTTGCCCTTCAGGTTGCGCAGCGCGGCTTGCTCGCCGGCGTTGGAAGTGGCTTTGATCTTCTCGTCGATCTCGCTATCCACCAGCGTGTCAATGCGGCTGATGAAGAAGCTCGCCACGCTGGCCATGCGGCTTACGTCGCCGCCACCCTTGGCGAATTGCTCCAGGCCGGCGATGTAGGCTTCCGCGACTTTTACGTACACGTCGAGCGCGAAGAGCAGCGTCACGTTGATATTGATGCCTTCTCCGATGAGTTGCTGATAGGCGGGAATGCCTTCGGGCGTGCCGGGGACCTTAATCATGACGTTTTCGCGGCCGACGCGCTTCCAGAGGCGGCGCGCTTCGTCCAGAGTTTCCTGAGTCTTGTGCGCGAGGTAGGGAGAAACTTCCAGGCTGACGTAGCCATCGCGCTTTTTCGATTTTTCGTATACCGGGCGGAGGAAATCCGCGGCGTCCTGAATGTCCTTGATGGCCAGCTCTTCGTAGCGTCCCTTGGCGTCCAGATCTTTGCGCTTTTCGAGCTCCTGCAATGTTTGCGTGTAGTCCGTGCTGCCGGTGATGGCCTTTTCGAAAATCGAGGGGTTGGAAGTCATTCCGCGCAGGCCATCTTCTTCGATCAGGCGCTTGAGTTCGCCGCTGGTGAGCAGGTTCCGGCGGATGTAATCAAGCCATACGGATTGGCCAAATTTGAGTAGCGCCTTCAGCGGATTTTCAACGGCGGACGATGAGGTCGGTTTTGCTGTAGTGCTCATAAGGGTCTCCTCCAAAACAATATTGAAAGTTGCTCGCGCCAAGCCGCCAGGGGGGCACTTAGCAGGCACGTAGTTGCGTTTCATTCTGAAACGCGCGCTTCAGGTGACGCCGCCCAGGTCCATTCCCAGGGGGTCCCCGAAGTAAGATTCTATCGCAGAATCACGAGAGAAGCGTGCAAAAGCCAAATTAGGCCGGGTGGGCCCGGTGTTCCTTGAGGATATCGGCTACCTGCGAAGGAGGATTACAGCATCCTACCAGGCGCCCTGGCTGCATTGACACTTTGCGGCCGGGTGTTTAGCATCCGAGCCATACGCCTACGGAGCCCGCTATGATTGCCGCCAAATTATATACGCCACGCGAAGCAGCGCAGGTGCTGGGGATCAGCTATCCCACTTTGAAGCAGTGGATCTATAAGAAGCAGATTCGCACGGTGCAGACCGCCGGCGGACATCACCGCGTCCCGGAAAAAGAAGTGGACAAGTTTCTCTATCGCAAGAGCGAGCGCGCTCCCGTGCCGGAACGCCGCAGCAATTTCCGGCGCATCAGCGGGCGGAATCAGCTGGTTGGACGCGTGATGGACGTTAAGACCAGCGGCCTGATGGCGCAAGTGACTCTATCCATCGGCGGACAGCACATCACATCCATCATCACGGCGGATGCGGTGCGCGAAATGCGCCTGAAGAAGGGTCAAACCGTGGCAGCACTGATAAAATCCACGGAAGTGATGATCATCAGGACGTAGTCCGGCTGCGCAACCGCCCTTCATAATCCGCGCAACGCTGGGTGAATCAGGCCGTGGGCTTGGGGTCCTCGCGATTGGCCCAGCCGTATTTGCGTAGCAGCCGAAATGGCCGCAGCGCGATGTACAGCGGCGCGAGCGAGCGCGGCAGGCGCATCATCTCCCAATCTTCTTCCGCCGGGACTACCGCCAGGCGCAGCACGTAACGCCATCCCGCGAAGAAACCCGCGAGCATATGACGCCGGTAACGCAGCCTTCCGGCGGCATCGAGCGTCTGCGAGGGGCGGCTCATAAGCATCCGCTGCATTTCGGCTGCGATTTCGCAGGCAGTCCGATCGGCCTGCACGCGCCGCAGAATTTCGGCAGGCAATGGCGCCTGCAACATCTGATTCGCGAGCGCCAGGCCCGTAAACAACATTCGTAGCGCACCCAGAGATTCGGTTACGCGCATCACATCATCCCAATTCAGCCGCGGATGAGACTGGATCAATTCAGAGACGTCCGCGACCCACGAGAATCGCTCCCAAAAGTCCTTCGAGCCGTGAATGCAGAGCATCGGCAGCAAATCCTCGGCTGTGAAGGTGAGGACTTCGTGGTCACTGAGTAGCACCGGTGCGCGCCTGGCGATAAAGTAATCGAGATCGGGCTTCGCGGGAAAATGGCGCAAGGTGATTTCGGTATGGAGCTCGACCATCGCGCGCCGCGGCTCGTCGCGGTAGTTATATTCGCCGGGCACGAGCGCTGCGCTCGCTCCCGGCGAAAGAATCCAGTCGAACTTCGCTTTGTATCCGAGAGAAAGGATGATTTCGTGCGCTTTCGGGACGTCGCGCTGGCGCAGAATGATATCCAGATCGTCGAATTCGCGAAGCGCGACATCTCCGTAAGCCTGCACCGCCAGAACCGGACCTTTGTAAGGGAGCGCGGGAATTTCCTGGGCTCGAAAAAGCTTAAGAATTTGCAGCAAGTCAGCGGTTAGATACAGGCAGCGAACCGTGTTGGCGCGGGCGGTCTTTTTCAGTTGCTGCAAGGCGGCTTCGGGAAGCGCGTCTGCCGCTACCGCCGTCAGGTGGCGTTCCACTAAGGGCGTGATCGAATTCGCTTCGGCTTCGGCCAGCAGGTATTCCCAATCCAGCGGCGCGGCGGCAATCTCGCGGACTCTTTGCGCGGCGGCGGGGGTCAGACGCGTTCGCGCGCAACAAGCCAGCAACTGCTTTTCGACGCATGGACTACCTTGGGTTTTCGCCTTCATGCATTTCCCGGCCGAGGACGTGGCGAGGAAATCTTACGCCATAAGGGCGAGACTGATGCGGCGAGAATGCGCGAGCCGTAGCCTGCGCCGCACGCCCGAATCAGGCGGCTTGCGGCAGCGACAGCGGCCCTTCCATCTCAATGCGGCGGCCGATCTTCAACAAGCGTCTGCGAAAATCTTCAGCGTTCAAGCCTGCTCCGGCGCAAACTATTTCGAAATCCACGTCGCGATCGAACAAAAATTCCTGAGCCTCGCGTCGCGCGCGCAGGGTACCGTTGCGCCAATCTTCCACCGCGTGCACTATCACCGCCGTCCACAACCGGCGCTCCGAGATTGAATCCTCCGTCACGTCGCTCTGCGTATCCAAGAAAACCGGACTGGCCATGCTTCCCATTTTTCCCCCTTGCTGCTTACCGGCTGTTTCGACCGGCGCACAAGACTGTTAGAAGCATCCTGGACGCCAAAGGGGAGGCGAAGACGCCCTTCATCGGCGCAATCTGGAAGCAGTTTAATTTCAGAGACTTCCGGGGCGTCGCGCGCATCTTCGCATGAAAAACGCGATGCAATGGTGGCGGCGCGATGGTTCGCAGCCGCGCAGCTGTATCGAGGAGAAACACGGCGGGATCTAGCGCAGTTAAGCGATTGGCTACGAAGGAGTTGAAAAAAGCGGCGGGGACAACGCCTACTGCACCATTTCGGTACTCAGAATCTCGCGCAGTCTTGCCGCAAGCGCCGCCATCGTGAACGGCTTTTGCAGCAGCGCCGCGTCGGTGTCCAAAATTCCGTGATGAACGACCGCCTGGTCCGTGTATCCGGACATGAAGAGTATTTTGATTTCCGGGCGGATGGCCTTGACGCGTCCCGCGAGTTCGCGGCCGCTGATTCCGGGCATCACCACGTCGGTCATCAATAGCTGTATCGGGCCCACGTGCATGGCCGCGAGTTCCAGCGCGGTGTGGCCGTCCTCGGCTTCGATCACCGTGTAGCCGGTCAATTCCAGATACTCGCGGGCCAGTTCGCGAACGCCTTTTTCGTCTTCCACCAGAAGCACGGTTTCCGACCCGCGCGGCAGCGCCTTGGCTTCGTCCTTGCCATCGCGACCTCGCACGGCCGGCTCATCTTCAATGCGCGGCAGATAGACCTTGAAACTCGTGCCGCGGCCCGGCTCGCTATAGACCCACACGTAGCCGCCGCTTTGCTTCACGATTCCGTAAACGGTGGCCAATCCGAGGCCGGTGCCCTTCCCTTTCTCCTTGGTGGTGAAGAAGGGTTCGAAAATGTGCGCTTGGGTATCGGCGTCCATGCCGCAACCGTTGTCGGTGACGGCGAGCATCACGTATTTCCCCGGCGATAGCACGGCCGGCGGATGGGCGGCGGCCTTATCGAGTTCGACGTTCCCGGTTTCGATGGTCAGGCGGCCGCCTTCGGGCATGGCGTCGCGCGCGTTCACGGCGAGGTTCAGGATCACCTGCTCGATCTGGCTGCGATCGGCCTTGATCAATCCCAGGTCCGGCGCGCTGGAGGTCTCCAGCTGAATATCCTCGCCAATCAGGCGGCGCAGGATTTTTTCCATGTCGCCGACCACGCTTTGTATGTTCATCACCTTGGGCGCCAGCATTTGTTTGCGGCTGAAGGCCAGCAACTGGCGCGTAAGAGAAGTGGCGCGCTGCGAGGCGGTTTGAATCTGTTCGGCGTTGCGGCGCAGAGGATCGCCTTCGGCGAGACGTTCCGTCATCAAGTCCGCATAGCCCTGAATGACCATCAACAAATTATTGAAATCGTGCGCGATGCCGCCGGCCAAGCGGCCCACGGCTTCCATTTTTTGCGCCTGGCGCAGCTGCTCTTCGAGCTGCTTGCGGTCGGTGATGTCCAGGGCCATGCAGATGGCGCCCTGCAAATCGCCTTCGGCGGTGCGCAAGGGTTCCACGTGGCAGGTGTAGGATCCGCCTTTCCATTCGACGTGGAAGGTGACGGCCTCGCCCTTGGTGGCGCGGCGGTGCGCGGCGATAGGCAGAAAGGTCTGATCGTTGGTTTCAAAGTAGTCCATCAACGACACGCCCACAATTTGATTGGGCTTCAAACCCAGGCGCGCCAAGCCGGCGCCCAAGGCCGAGGTAAAGCGCAGGTCTTTTCCCACGGTCCACAGCACGGCCGGCAATTGCTCCACCAGCACGCGCAGACGGGCTTCACTTTCCCGAATTTTTTCTTCCGCGCGTTTACGCTCGATGGCCAGCGCAATCTGGCCGCCCACGGAAACCAGGAATTCCAAATCGCGTTCGGTGTAGGCGCTTTCGTTCTCGTAATGCTGCACCACCAGAACGCCGATGGTGGCTGCCGGAGTGCGCAACGGCGCGCCCAGCCATGACGGCGAGGGCGTTCCGACCAGTTCCACTTCGCCTTGCTCCGCCAGTTCGTCGAAGACGTGCTGCGGAATCAGCATCGCGCGGCCGGTGCGATAGACGTAAGCGGTGCAACTCCGCCCGACCTGCTGCGGCGGCGGCGCTTCGTCAAATTGGTCCACAAAAAACGGAAAGTGAAACATTCCCGACGGAGGTTCGTACAAAGCCACAAAACAATTTTCGGCGTAGACCACTTTCTTCAGCGCTTGATGAACCAGATAGAGCAGGTCGTCCAGGTTGTCGGTCACGTTCACGGCGTGAATAATTTCAAAGGTTACCTGCCGCTCGAGTTCGGAGCGCTTGCGCTCGGTGATGTCCTCCATCGTGCCTTCGTAGGCCACGATCTCGCCATTGGAAACACGCACCACCCGGGCGTTCTCGGAAACCCAGATGCGCGCTCCGTCCTTACGGCGCAGTTGGTATTCAAAACTTTCCACCGAGCCGTGCTCCAGCATCCTCCGCTTGAACTCGACGCGCGCCTGGGGATCCGCGTACAAGTCCTGGCTCATGTCTTTCACACTGAGAATCATTTCCTCGGCAGACGCGTAGCCGCACATGCGCGCGAGCGCCGGGTTCACGCTCAGCAGCTGGCCATCTACCGACGCCCGGAAAATTCCCTCTACCGCATTTTCAAATAACTGACTGAGTTTTTCTTCCGCCTGCTGCTGCGCTCGCTGCGCCTCGCGGCGTTCGGTAATATCTTCGTAGATCGCGAAGCTCCCGACGATCTGCCGGTTCTCCACCAGCGGGACACAGGTAATTTGCACCTCGACCGCAGACCCATCGCGACGGCGACGCAGCGCGCTCGCACGCACCAGCTCTCCAGCGGCGGCGCGTTCCGTGAGCACTTGCGCTTCGCACACGAGTTCGCTGGGCGCCAGCAGTCCGTCCAGGTCGGCGCCGTGAATTTCTGCTTGCCGGTACTGGAAAAGATTTTCGAACGCAGGATTGCACATCTGAATCCGGCGGTTTTGGTCCAGAACGACCATCGCGTGGGGATTACTGCTGAAAAGAAGGTGCAAGCTCTGATCGGTCACCGGAGGATCCCCGGCGGCGGCAGGCCGCGCCGAATGAGATGCAGCGGGCTTGTTGCGCTCCTTCGAGCGCACCAGACCATCCCCGTTTGCTGAAGACGCAGTGATGTTTTTCGCCATTTGTCAGGTTCGGAGCAAGGCTCTCTTGCTGCCCACTGACCCCATGTACAGGTATAAAGAGGCGGCACTTTTGCGACAATGGTACGTTCGTACCAAATGCTCACATTCCTCGACACTTAGCGGCTCAAAACGGCAGTAAATGCACGGACAGTAATGGCCGAAATTCGCCGCTTCGAGGGGCTGCAATGGACGTTCCCCTCAGCCTAAAACGCGCGATCTTTCCAGGGAGACTTGATGGAAGCACGTCGGAATCGTGGGGCGAAGTGGCAAAATTTCAAGCGCGGCGCAAAAAAACACCCAACCGGCAAAAAAATGGCTCGGCGCCGCGAAAAATGCTGCGCAGCATCCGAGCCACTAAGTTCACAGTATCCTGACGGAGCGTCCGAGTGCCCTTACTTCTTCGGACGCGACGCCGGCGGCACGCCGCCACTGGCGCGGTAATAAGCCACCAGCAATCCGTAATGCTCGCCCATGTGCTCGGTATATCCGATCCAGTCTTCCAGATTTTTGATTACGCCAGCGTCGCCTTCCTTCTCGGCGAGCGCCGCGCCGTCCGCCACCGACTTCTTCAGAAACGCTATCGTTTCCGCCTTAGTCTTATATTCGGCCACGGGTGGATCATTTCGGGCGTCGCCGGCTTTCGTGCCGGTCAGGCGGTTGATCATGTCGTAGTTGGCCCCGGCGATGTGCAGGATTACCTGCTGAAAGCTGCGGACCTGGGGAGTCAATTTGTAGCTATATTTATCTTCGGGCCAGTCCTGCGCCATGGTGATCAGCCGGCCGCCTACATCATTCCAGTTGTCGAGAACGGCTTTTACAGGCGTAGGGGGAGTCTTCGGTTGCGCGCCGTCCTGGGCGCGGGCGATTCTCACAGAGCCGGAGAGAACCAGTAGCGCGAGAAGAAACATCGAGCGAACGACATATCTCATGAACAGTCTCCTTCGTGAATTGCCCTCGCCGTGCGCCCCAGGGTCGGCGGCTAGCCTACCGGGCTTTTCCAATCAAGTCCAGCAACTTGCATTCCGCTAGCATGCCGCGCAGTTACGCAAATTCCTCAGTAAGCGCCGAACGCGCGCGCCGGACGAAGAGAGTTTGGCGCGAGGCTGCAGCTTGGTAAGATGGAGTCCAGCCCGGATAAGGACTCATACCCCATGGCCAACGAAGAGAAGTTAACCAGCGCCGCCGAAACGCCCCAGGAAAAGCAGTACACAGACTTCGAGCTGATCGTCCGCGGCGAACATTCCGATCCTTTCGCAATTCTGGGGCCTCACTGGATCGACGCCGACGGCAGCCGTTCGCTGGCGATCCGCGTCTTCCGCCCCAATGCCGCCGAAGTAGCCATCGTGAGCGGCAAAAACAAGGAATCGTTCGCGGCCAAGCAAATTCTCCCTGGGGGACTTTTCGAAGCCGTCCTTCCCGCCGCTGCCGCTTTCGGCACCGCACCGGGAGCAACTGTCCCGCCGAACGCGTATCGCCTGCGCATTCGATTTAGCGATGGCAACGTGCTGGAAACGCTCGATCCCTACGCACTTCCTCCGGTCCTAACGGAATACGATTTGTATCTTTTCGGCGAAGGCACGCACTACCTGAAATACGAAAAGCTCGGAGCGCACGTCCGCGAAGTGGCCGGAGTTCGCGGTGTGCATTTCGGCGTGTGGGCGCCCAACGCGAAACGCGTGAGCGTCGTGGGCAATTTCAATTTCTGGGACGGCCGCGTACACCCCATGCGCCATCGCGGCGAAAGCGGCATCTGGGAAATCTTCCTGCCCGGGCTGGACGAGGGAGAAGTATACAAGTTCGAGATTCTGGGGCGCTTCGAGGGCTATCTCGGCCTGAAAGCGGATCCCTACGGCTTTGCGGGGGAAGTGCGGCCGAAAAACGCGTCGGTAGTGCGCACGATTGATGGCTACCAGTGGAAGGATCGCGCCTGGATGGAATCGCGCGCGCTGCGCGATTGGCTGCACTCACCGATGACGGTTTACGAATTGCACGCCGGTTCCTGGCGGCGCAAGGCCGAGGAAGGAAATCGCTGGCTCACCTACCGCGAACTCGCGGAAGAACTGATTCCCTACGTCAAACGCGTGGGCTTCACCCACATCGAACTGCTCCCGATCATGGAGCATCCCCTGGACGCCTCGTGGGGCTATCAAACCGCGGGATATTTTGCGGTGACCAGCCGCTACGGCACGCCCGCGGATTTCATGTATTTCGTGGACCGCTGCCACCAGGAAGATATCGGCGTGATCCTCGATTGGACTCCTGCGCATTTCCCGCGCGACGCGCACGGCCTGGGATTTTTCGACGGAACGCACCTCTATGAGCACGCCGATCCGCGGCGCGGCGCGCATCCGGACTGGGGCACGCTGGTCTTCAACTACGGCCGCAACGAAGTGCAAAACTTTCTGCTCTCGAATGCACTCTTCTGGCTGGATAAGTACCATCTCGACGGGCTGCGCGTGGACGCCGTCGCCTCCATGCTCTATTTGGATTATTCGCGCAAGCCGGGCGAGTGGGTCCCCAATCCCTTCGGAGGGCGCGAGAATCTGGAAGCCATCGCGTTCCTGAAGCACTTGAATGAAGTGCTGCACAGCAGGCATCCCGGCGCGCTGATGATCGCCGAAGAATCCACGTCCTGGCCGGCGGTTTCGCGGCCCACCTACGTGGGCGGCCTGGGCTTCGATTTGAAGTGGAATATGGGCTGGATGAACGACACGCTGCGCTATTTCGCGCTGGACCCTCTCTATCGCCAATACCACCACAACGAACTCACCTTTTCGATGATTTACGCGTTCCAGGAAAATTTTGTGCTGCCTCTTTCCCACGATGAGGTGGTGCACGGAAAGCGCACGCTTCTGGAAAAAATGCCGGGCGACGATTGGCAGAAATTCGCCAACGTCCGCCTGCTGCTCGGCTACATGTACTCGCATCCCGGCAAGAAGCTTCTATTTATGGGCAGCGAGCTGGCGCAACGCGCCGAATTCTGGGAAGAGAGCAGCGTCGAGTGGTCGCTCGAACAATCCCCTCCTCACCACGGCATTCAACGCCTGCTCGCCGATCTGAACCGCTTGCATGCCACCGAACGCGCCCTTTTCGAGGTGGACTTCGAATGGGCGGGCTTCGAATGGATTGACGCCAACGATGCCGCCGCGAGCATCCTCACCTTTATCCGTCACGCCCGCAGCGCGGAAAACTTCATCGTGTCCGTCTGTAACTTCACGCCGGTTTTGCGCCAGGATTATCGTGTCGGCGTGCCGTCGGCCGGATACTACCGCGAGATCCTCAATACCGACTCGGCTTACTACGAGGGCAGCGACGCCGGAAACGCCGGCGGCGTGAACGCGGAACCGATCCCCTGGAACGGCCGCCCGTGGTCGCTCAAGCTGCGTGTGCCACCGCTCGCGGCGGTTTACTTCAAGCCGCAGCGCGACTAGACCTCTCGCGCGCCGGTCACGGCCGGCGTGGCGCGCCAGGCCGCAGGAGCAACCCGCGCCGCCCGATAATTCACGGAACATTTCTCCGCGCGCCTCCGTACCTACGTGCAGGAAGAGCACGGGAGGCTTCCCCAAAATGCGAAAAAGTCTTCGATCACTAGCGGTGGTTTGTTTGTCGGCGGCGATGGTGGCGGGCACGGCGACCGTGCTGCCGGCGGCTCCCGCGGAGCGCTATCTGCACGTGCGGGTAGAGGACGCGGCGAAAGGCGAGAGCGTCAACGTCAACGTACCTCTATCGATGGCGGAAAAAATCCTGCCCACGGTAAATAAAGGCGCGCTGCACAATGGACACGTCACGATCAACCACGCCGACCTGAACGACGTAGACGTGCGCGCGATCCTGGACGCCATCCGCACGGCTCCGGACAATGAATTCGTGACAGTGAAAGAGAAAGATCAGGATGTGCGCGTGGCGAAGTCGAACGGGAACCTCATCATCCACGTCCGCGATAACGCCAAAGGCGGCGAAAAAGTAGACGTCACCGTCCCCATGAAGGTGGTGGACGCGCTGCTTTCCACCGCGAAGCAAAACGAACTGGACGTGGCTGCCGCGCTGCAGGCGCTCAGCGATGAAGGCGACGCGCTGCTGGTTACCGTTCAGGATGCCACCCAGCACGTGCGCGTGTGGGTGGATTCACGCAATACACAGGACTAGTTCGAAATCCGACGGGACGAGGTGATCGCGATGATTCTGCTAGGAAAAGTGGTTCTCGGCGTCGCGGGGGTAGCCATCGCTGGAGTCGGCTTGCTTTGCAGCGAGGGATTGATTGAAGTGAACGTGGTGGGAAAGCAACCCGAAGCTCACCACGTCTACGTGCTCGCGCCCGCCGCACTGGTTCCCATGGCGGCGCACTTCATCCCCAGCCGCAAGTTCGGGCACGCCTCCGCCGAACTGCGGCCGTGGATGCCGACCATCCGCGCGGCACTGGATCAGCTACGCGAGACGGACGACGTCACGCTAGTGGACGTCCGCGAACCCGGCCAGCACGTCGTGGTCAGCAAGCGAGGCGGTTCGGTAATCGTTGACGTCACCGATCCGGACGACACCGTGCACGTCTCGGCGCCGATTCGCGCCATCTCCAGCACCATCGAACAAGTTGCCGCGGCGAGCGACGACTCCGTCAATTAATTAGCTCGCTGCGGATTCCCTCACTGGCGGGCGCTGCGATGCCCCTCGCAAGCGCCCGTCAGAATCAGGGATTCTTTGCCGGCACCCAATACACTTCTTGCTGTAAGGCTTGCTTCGTCAGGCCACGGCGCAGCAGTATTCCGAATCCCAGTTCGATCATCTGTGGGTGGCCGCAGAGATAGCCCGTGGTGTCAGCCGGATCCAACGCCCATAAATCGGTGTACTTGCGGATCAAATCTTCCACGCGTCCGGTTTCGCCGTGCCACGCCGCGTCTTCCCAAGGACGGCTGACGGTGGGAACGTATTTGAGCCACGGCACCTCGCAGGCAATTTGTTCGAGTTCGTCGCGGTAACCGAATTCCCAGGCGCGGCTGGCGCCCTGAATCACGTAGAGCCGAAGATCGGCTGGCAGTCGGTTCTGTTTCCAATCGGCGTGCAGCGTGCGGATATAAGACACGTACGGTGCGACCCCCGTGACGGTAGCCAGCAGCAAATGGTTGCGATGCCCGCTCTTCAAATCCAGCGTGAAGCGCCCCTTGGCGATTTTCCGCATGGACATTCCGTCGCCCACCTGGAGCTTATGCAGCAAAGGCGTCAATTCGCCTTGTTCGACAAGTTCGAGGAAAATTTCGATCTCGCGTTCGTACGGCGACGACACAATCGAATAAGCGCGCTCGATTCTTTTTTCCGCGGTGTCCACGCCCAGCGTCGCATATTGCCCCGCCGCAAACTGGAATTCGCCTCCGGGGTCCAGCTTGATCTTCCAAAGGTCCGGCGCGAAGTTTTCCCGATGTGTAATCCGCGCACGAAAGAATTTATCTTCAGCTGGCCTCATATCCGTGGACTCCCAAGTTGGTGTTGCGCCCGCTACCGCCCGAAACATCTCCACAAAAAAAAATAAGAGGCGCTCCGAAACCTCCGGAGCGCCTCCACGTACTGGAACTAGAGGACTGCGTTACGGATGCTGTTGGTCCTGACCGAACATCATAGGGTTAAACGGCTGCGGCGTCCCCGTGATTTTATCTTTGCCGTCGGTGATCACTTTGGTCAGCAGCATCGTCGAATCCTTGCCTTGAAATTTTACCAGACCGTACGGTCCCGCCTTGGCGGCGATCCACATGTCGCCGGAACCGTCCTTCATTTTGTAGTGCTCGGTCGCGAACGTTCCCGCGGGCGTGGTCACGGATTCGCTTCCGACGTCTTCGGCTTCGCTGCGAATATCGGTCGGGCGCTTTTGGCCGTGCATCTGCACCATCTGCGCGGGCATTTC
The DNA here is from genome assembly GCA_963780035.1 of uncultured Acidobacteriota bacterium. Classification (GTDB taxonomy): domain Bacteria; phylum Acidobacteriota; class Terriglobia; order Acidiferrales; family UBA7541; genus Palsa-295. The sequence continues at coordinate 76,244 of CAWAAG010000004.1, forward strand.
CATGGGCGGATGGTTCGGCATCTGCATGATCATGCGCGAGACCACCGTGTCCTGCCCATCCACGACGGTGAGCGCCTTCACGACCATCTCGCCGCCCATCCGCTCACTCGTCATGGTGTTCTCGAACCAGTAGGCAGCCTTGCCGTCCACCGTTTCCTTGCCCACAATCACCATCTCCATCGACATCTTCTCGCCCTTCGCCGTCGTAATCTCGTATTGCCCGCCCGATCCCACCACGGGGTTCAATATGCCGCGCAATTGCGGGGCGCCGCGCATGCCCATGCCCATCTGCGCGCTCACTCCCAGCGCCATCGCCGCAACCACCAGGCAGCTCATACCGAACCGTCGCAATATCCTCATGAACGCTCCTTGTCCCTGCGAGCTCGCGAAAATTTAGAAGCCGCAGGCAGCGAGCCTTAATCCAATCTCCCGGTTAAACCCATTCCGCATCGAGCGCTCCCAAACCATGCGGGCGCCACTTTATCCGCCGCGTTGCCCCGAAGCAAGCGCTTTCGCTTCCGTCCGTACTGCGACGTCCTCCACGCGCGACGCCCCCAGCACGCTTTCCACCCGGTACATGGGATTCTCGCGCGATTCAAAGTGCGTGCGCATCACCAGCTCTCCCACCAGCCCCACGGCCAGCAATTGCACGCCGAACAAGCACAGCATCATTCCCAGAATCAGCAGCGGGCCGTGCTGTACCATAATCGGCGCTTGCCAGATAATTTTATCCAGCAGTAAAAACGCCAGGACTCCGCCGCCCACAAACATCCCCAGCAACCCCGGCGGACCGAAGAAATGCAAGGGCCGCGTCATATAGCGCATCAGGAAGCGAATCGTGATGATGTCGAAGAAAACGCGCAGCGTGCGCGATATTCCATAATGCGATTTCCCACCGGGCCGCACGATATTGCGGATCGGAACTTCTACAATTTTCGCGCCATTCCACGCCGCCAGCGCTGGAATGAACCGGTGCATTTCGCCGTACAGCGGAACGTCCTTGATGATCTCGCGGCGATACACTTTGAAAGTAGTCCCGAAATCGTGGATGTCCACTCCAGAAAGCTTGGCCATCATCCAATTGGCCACGCGCGAAGGCAGCCGCCGCAAAATGAAATTATCCACGCGCTTCTGCCGCCAGCCGCTGACGATGTCGCAGCCGGTCGAGTCCATGGTCTCCAGCAGCCTGGGAATATCCGCGGGATCGTGCTGCAGGTCACCGTCCATGGAGATGATGACGTCTCCCGACGCGTAATCGAATCCGGCGGCGAGCGCCGTCGTCTGCCCATAATTTCTTTTGAGTCGCAGCACGGCGACGCGCGGATCTTCCGCGGCAATCTGCGCCAGGATCTGGGGAGTTGCGTCGGAACTTTGATCGTCCACGTAGACAAACTCAACGGGGTCAAAACGTCCGGTCATGATCGCGCTCAACTGGCTGTGCAGTTCGCGGACGCTTTCTTGTTCGTCGTGGAAAGGTACGACCACCGAATATCGCGGCGGCATGCCTGGGTGCTCCCGCATAAGTTCAGTTTAACTCCCGATAGCTGATTAAGCGAATACCGCGTTCCGTAATTGCACTTCGCACTCCGGGGTCCAGGAGCCCTTGCAACTCGTCCTCCCGGTGCTTCAGAAGGCGCGAGCCTGACCGCGCCAAATCCGCGTCGCAAATTCCTGGATGCAACATGATCTCGGTGGACCCGTCCGCAACTGTGGCAATTATGCCACGCAACACCGCCGGTCCCAGCCGCCCGGTGGTAGCCAATCCCAGGAAATGATCCGGAGAAACCAAGCCATATTTCCTGGAGGCTGCCTCGAACCGCGAAGCCACGGCGCGAACGGCTCCCGCAGCCAAAATCTGGGTGGAGATTCCTTTTCCGCCCGCCAGGCTGGTCTCCCAGGAATCCCGAAGATTCTCGACCGGTTTGCGCACTCGCGTGATTCCACATTCCTTGGCGACTTTTCCCAACGCTTCCATCACGCGCGGATGAGCGTGCGTGTGCTTGTGGGTGTCCAAATGCGTCGGCGCGATCCCCGCGGCGCGAATTTTGTAAATTTGAGCGCGCAGCTCACATTCGATTTCCTCTCCACGTATCATGCCCGAACTGATCCGCGCAACAAAAAGCGGCAGCGAGTCCGGTAGGTTGCCGTCGGCATCCGCAAGCGAAGCGACGCTCTGCTGGGGCGCAACGCATTTGCCGCCGACGAGCACCAGGTGGCAACCGACTCCCAACCCCGGGTTCGCGCGGGCGCGCTCCACCGCGTCGTCAAACGCTTCGCCGTTCGCCATCAACGTCGTGCTGGTCAGAACTCCCTCGCGATGCGCGCGCACAATCCCTTCGTTCACACCACGCGTCATGCCAAAGTCGTCGGCGTTGAGAATTAGTTTTTTCATCGGAACCGCGCACATTTCCTGGAGGACATCGAAATATTATCACGCAGCCGTAACACGGTGCATCCAGCCGGGTTAATCGCGTCGCCGCAAACCCTTTTCCAAATGCAGCGAACGCTTCGCCGAACGTGAGCGGAAGCAAAATCCGGCGCACGCATTTTTGAAACCACTTGAGCAACAATCCGCATAAAAAATATGAATGCTTCGTAACAGTTTTCAACAGTTCTGTTGAAAACCGTGTGGAAAAGGTCCGCCGCAAAATAAAATCGCCCCGTATTTCGCAGCGATCATCCGCTTTGCACAATTTCAGTGCAGTGCAGGAAGCCATCGCGGGGAAAAAAAGGGCGGGACGCACGGAAAAATTTCTAGAGGCGGACTTTAGTACCAATGCGGCGGCGGATCGAGCTTGATGTCAATTGTGGCGGTGTCGTCTTCAATGTCGTACCACTTTCCAAATGTATGCAAACCTTTGGCGATCACCTGAATCAAGATTTTGCCCGCGGGTATTGCCGGAACTTTCACCGATCCGTCTTCGTTGGTCTTGAAGCTGAGTTCGGCCAGCTTGTCGTGGCGCAGGAAGCCGCCCGATTCGTTGAAGCGCACGTAAACGCTGGCGTTCCCAACTGGTTTATCTTCACTGTTTGTAACGTTGATTTTTAGCTTGGTGGTGCGCGGTGTTGCCGACTTGTCATCCTTCGCGTTCGGCTTGTCGTCTTTCGGGGCAGGCTGGCTTTGCGCGGCAGGCTTGTCCGAATTGTTCGACTGAGCGCGGCAGGGACCGGCGCAAAGCAATCCGATTGCCAGGAACGCAGAGAGCGCGCACGCTGAGCTAAATTCCCGGCGGATGGTGGCGGCATCCATGCACTCCTCTTTTACTCCAATCCTGCGCGTCCCTCAAGCCCCGCGCTTGGCCGCGCGGCTTCCGCTACTTGCGCAACTACTCTCGTAGTCGCCTTCCCCATCGCAGCCTGCGCTGCCCCGAAATTTTTCCGATTGCCATTTTGCATCTTTGGTCGCTCGCAGCCTGGATCGCTGTCGAAGTCGCCGCCGTCTGACGTATGATGAGACTTCGCGTCCGCGCGCACACGCGGATCGAAGCAACTGCCCGTCTGCGCGAACAATTTTGCAGCATTTATCACAACTGGCCGCGCCGCTGTCCTTGAATGGACACGGTGAATGGCCCGAACACGGCCACGAAACATTTCAGGAGGAACGAGATGGGCTTTTCCACCGACGCAATTCACGTGGGCCAGGAACCGGACGCGCTCACCGGCGCGATCGTCGCGCCGATCTATCAGACGTCCACCTACGTGATCGAAGCCATGGGCAAGAGCAAGGGCTACGATTATGCCCGCACGAACCATCCTAATCGCAAAGCCCTGGAGCGCACCATCGCGAAACTGGAAGGGGGCCACGCCTCCTACGTTTTCACTTCGGGCATGGCCGCGATTGATTCCGTGTTCCGTCTGCTGCGTCCCGGCGACCACGTGATTCTGTCGCAAGCGGTTTACGGCGGCGTCTTCCGCCTGACCACCCAGTTGCTGGTCCAGTTCGGCATCGAATTCAGCTACGTGGATACTTCACAGCTCGACAAAGTGTCGCAAGCGATCAAGCCGAGCACGCGCATGATTTACGTTGAGACCCCCACGAATCCTACGATGATCGTCACAGATATCGCCGCGGCCGCGAAACTCGCTCACAGCGAGAAGCTGATGCTCGTCGTGGACAACACATTCCTAAGCCCTTACCTCCAGCAGCCCCTCGCGCTCGGCGCGGATATCGTCGTCCATTCCATGACCAAGTTTTTGAACGGGCACAGCGACTGCACCGGGGGCGCCGTAATCGTCAGTACGCCTGAGCAAGCCGAGAAAATCTATTTCATCCAGCGTTCCGCAGGCGCGGGATTGGCGCCGATGGATTGTTTTTTGGTTTCGCGCGGCGTGAAGACGCTCGCGGTCCGCATGGATCGCCACAATTCCAACGGCATGGCCGTCGCCAAGCACCTGGAAAGCCATCCCAAAGTAAAATATGTGATCTATCCCGGGCTGGCGTCACATCGGCAGCACGAAATCGCCAAACGCCAGCAGCGCGGCTTCGGCGCCATGATCTCTTTTGACCTCGGGTCACTCGACGCCGCCAAGAATTTCCTGAATCATGTGAAACTCTGCTCGCTGGCCGAAAGCCTCGGCGGCGTCGAAACCCTCATCTCCCTGCCCGCGCTGATGACCCACGCGTCCATCCCGCCAGACATCCAGATGCAAATCGGAATCACGCAGGGCCTAGTGCGACTATCGGTTGGTATCGAAGACGTCGAAGATCTCATCGCCGACCTCGATCAAGCCCTCGCCAAAATTTGACGGATTGCTTTGGGGGTTGAAGTTGTAGCGGCGCACTTCAGTGCGCCATCGACCCGGGCGCAAATCCCGGTCATTGGCCGGGATCTGATCAACGCGAAGGCGTCCCGACAGACTCCGCGATCCAATCCAGATACGCGCGCGAGCCGTCCACGATCGGCAATGCAATAATCTCCGGCACGCCGTAGCTGTGCAATTCGCGCACCGCGTCGCGCAACGCCGCAAACCGCCGCTTCGTGGTCTTGATCACCAGCAAAAACTCTTGCGCCGACTCCACCTTGCCCTTCCAGCGGTAGATCGACCGCACCGGCGCGCCGATTTCATTCACGCAAGCAGCCAATCGCCGCTCCACCAGCCCCCGCGCGATCTTGCGCGCCTCTTTCCGCGACCCACAGGTCACCAACACCACAATTTTATCGGTCATCGCACTCCGCCAGCGCTCCTTTACTCTTGCGACTCGCTCAGTTCTTTCGTAAGTTTAATTCGGAGGCCAAGATACAATAGTCGACCGTGACGAAACAAACGATCCATTTCGGCACTTCCGGCTGGCGCGGCGTCATCGCTGACGATTTCACTTTCTCCGGCGTTCGCCGAGCTTCCAAGGCGGTCGCGGGCCACGTCTGTGCCGGCAAGAAATCGCCCAAGCTGATCGTTGGGCACGACACGCGGTTTTTCTCTCCCGAGTTCGCGCGCACCGCTGCCACGGTACTGCGCAAGAACGGCTGCCGGATCGTCTTCTGCCCCGAGCCGACGCCGACTCCAGTCCTCGCTCACGCCATCATCCACAATAAACTCGATGGCGGCGTCAACATCACCGCCAGCCACAACCCCGCCGAATACAACGGCCTGAAATTTTCCGGCCCCGATGGCGGCCCGGCTCTGCCGGAAATCACCAAGGACATCGAAAAGCGCGCCGCCGCGCTGCCCGAAGACGAGACTCCCTTCCAGGAAATGGCCGACGATTTCGAGCGGCTTGATCCTCGCGCGCCGTACTTCGCGCAACTCGAAAAAATGATTCGCTTCGACGTGCTCGAGAAGGCCAAAGGCAATTTCGCCTACGATGCCGTGCACGGCTGCGGCGCGGGCTGGCTCGATCGCGTCCTCACCGACCACGGCATGACCGTCGAATCTATTCGCACCAAGCGCGACGTCCTTTTCGACGGTACCGGCCCCGACCCATCCGAAGAAAACCTCAAGCCGCTAAAAAAACTGGTACTGGAAAAGAAAGCGCTCGCGGGCCTGGCCACCGACGGCGATGCCGACCGCTTCGGCATCCTCGATCGCGACGGCTCGTTCTTCCAGCCCAACCACATTCTCGGCCTGGTGTTCGATTACTTGCTGGAAACGCGCGGCGGGAAGCTCGGCGCGCAGCGCAGCGTGGCCACCACGCACTTGCTCGACGCCGTCGCCCGGCTGCACGGCGTTAAGGTTTACGAAACGCCCGTGGGTTTTAAGTATGTCGGTCCGCTGCTCCGCGAGGATAAGATTGCGCTCGGCGGCGAAGAGAGCGCGGGCATGACCATCCGCGGCCACCTCCCGGAAAAAGACGGCATTCTCGCCTGCCTGCTGGTAGCCGAAATGATTGCGGCGCGCGGCGCGTCGCTCGGCGAGCAATTGCGCGAACTTTTCCGCAAAGTCGGCGGCGAATTCTGGCCCGTCCGCAAGAATTTGCATCTTCCCGCGGAAGCGCAGGCGAAATTGCCGGAGCGTCTGCGCGAGAATTTCAGCGAATTCGCGGGGCGGCACGTCGCGAAGACCGACCGCACCGATGGCTTGCAATTGATATTCGACGACGGCTCGTGGCTGCTGATGCGTCCTTCGGGCACCGAGCCGGTGGTGCGGATTTATACGGAAGCGGCGAAGCCCGCGGCCGCGGAAAAATTGGCAGAGGACGCGCGCGCCTGGATCACGAAATGAAGAAGCGGCTCACAAGAACCCGTCAACCGAAAGCCCGGCCGGCCACACGCCCCGCCGCCTCAGCCGCCTCCGCGAACCCACGCGAAAGTTTCAGCGAGCAATTGCACAGCTTTTTCCGCCGCAACATGAACTGGTTTCTGGTCGCGGGGTTTGCGCTGCTGCTCATACAAGACGTCTTCGGCACACACGGCGTTCTGGCGATGCATCGTTCGCAGGTGGAAACCCGCAAAATCCAGCAAGAAATCAATCAGCTCGATAAAGAAAATCAGGCACTGCAGAACCACGTGAAAGACCTGAAGACCGATCCCGCCACCATCGAATGTATCGCCCGCGAAGATATGGGCCTGGCCCGCCCCGGCGAACACATCTTCAAAACCCAGCAGCGAGCCGCCGACCCAGCGCATCCCACGCCGCCGCAACAACAGCAACAACCCTGCTCCTCGCAATAATTTCAGCGCAAGCCGTACCGCCGCCCGCGACGCGGTCCATCGCGCAGGCACAATTCGCAGCGCGGCAAGAATCATCTGGGAGTGCGGCAGCTTGCTGCCGCCGTCCCAAGCCGGCCGCGGCACGATTATTCCCGGCGAGGCTCGCCTCGCCAAGCAACCGTCGCCCACATCACGCCGTTCGCTCAGTTAGCCACAGCGCGAACCAAGCAAGCCCGCAAAATTCTCCGTGTCCCCCGCCTTTACTCGGCGCCCTCTGTGTTAAATCTTTTGAGTTCCCCTTTTGCAAGCAACCGCGAATCCACGCCAGAATCTGCGCCCCATGCCCCTTCGCTCGCGTTCGCGCCACAGACAACAAAACCATCGCCGCTGTAATAATCAAAAAACCAAGCGTCGCCATCGCAATCGTCTGCATATTTTTCTGCAAAAGCGAAAACCGCCCGTATACAAACTCGATGTGCACCCAGTAAACCAGCAGCGAAGTCTGCCCCAGCTGCACCACCGGGCTGAAAGGAATCCGCGCCACCACCCAGCGGCACCACCAATAGCTCAGCGGAAACAAAATCATCATGATGCCCACGCGCGCGAGAAAAAAGTTTGGGCTGGTGTGCCAGTAATCGTAGACCGCAAAAATCTGCGCAGGCCGCGCATCCAGCCAGGCCGCAAGATAATAAAACGCCACGCCCACCGCACCCGTGAGCGCAATTGCCTTCGCCTGATTTTTCGTCGCCCAATCGCCAAAAAGAAAAAATCCCAGCGCCAACCCCGCGAACGTGAATCCCGCCCATGGAAAAACCGGAAAGAGCCATGGCTGCGGCGTTTTGAACGTGTGCACTCCATTGATGTACGACTCGAGGTACCAGGGCAGCCACGATGGACGCCAGGTGGTGTACAGCGCGGGAGTAGCCGAGGCGATCACCGCAGTCGCAGCCAGCGCGAGCACAATGCTAGCCGCCCGCGATTGCGTCAGCCGGCAAACAATCGCCACCAGCACGATCGAAAGCCCGATGGTATTCAGAATGTCCACGCGCAGCAGGTCGGTCCACGGCGCCCAGGGCAGCCCCAGCAAATATTCCTGCAAACGGAAAAGGTAGCCCAGCGCCAGAATTTCCAGGCCGCGCAGGATCATCGTCCGCGCAATCTGGTTCGGCGGGATTCCCTTCTTCCGCGACTTGTCCGTCACCAGCGCGCAGGAAACCCCCGCCAGAAAAAGAAAGAGCGGCGCAGGAAGCGTCCCACTCAGCTGCGACCACTTGAAGAAATGCGTCTGGCGCGCGGAGGCATGCAGCCACGAGTCATACGAATGCACCTCGAACATCACCACGCAGGCCAGCCCGCGCAGCCAGTCAATGTAAGCCAGTCGTCCCTGTTTGGAAGGCGCCGCCATGCAGTTTTGAGCCGCACCAGAATCGCACAAGTACCACCGCGCCGGAACACCAAAACGATATTCATGTAGCTTCAGGCTGAGATAAGTGAGCGAGACGGCGCCTAGGGACGGCACGGCGTGAGGGAAATTCCGTTACAATGCGGGCGACCATCACGTTTCAGAAGCTTTCTCCGGAAAGGTCTCTCAAATGCAGCCATGGGTCGAACGGCATCCCATCCTGTTCGCCGTCTCCGATTTCGCGTTCGTGTATCTCACGGTTTCCTTCGTCATCAGCTGGTGGGGAGGGTGGGGTGTGTTGGCCCGACACTTCCGCCTGCGGACAACATTCATCGGCTCGCGGTGGCAGTGGCAGAGCGGGCGGATGCGCTGGCTATGCGGCTACCAACACTGCCTGACAGTCGGCGCAAATTCAGAGGGGCTGTACCTTGCGACACTCCGCTTTTTCCCACTTTTCCATCCGCCACTATTCATTCCGTGGAGCGAAATCTCCGTCGGGAAGAAGTCTGCAGTCTTTTCAACGATTCGGCTTCGCCTGGGAAGGGAATATTCGATACCTTTGTCAGTTCGGGAACGACTCGCGGAGCAACTAAAAGCTGTCGCTGGAAAAGGGTACCCTACCGACACTCTAGGCTGATGGCGGGAAGCACGCGCCTGGAGACAATTTTTCTGCCTGCGCAGCGCGGGCATCCAAAGCGAACTCCCTCCGAAGTTCTTCGCTCAACACCCGCGCACTTCAGTAGAATCTTCCGCGGTGGCGACCAACTCCAAATTCTGGCAAATGAATCTGCCGACTGCGGCCGGCATTTGGGCCGCGATCGTCATCCTCGCGGGTTTCGCCGGGATGCGCCTCGGCTATGGCGGCCGCGCGTTCGCGCTGGCGCTCGGCGTTGCGGCGGTGCTGTTCGCGTTCGAATTATTTCTCGCAGCGCCTGGCGTTCTCGATCAGGCCCGCCAATCGCTCGGCGAACACGGCGGTGTTCTTGCGCCGCTGATTCCGCTCTTCGCCGTGCTGATCTACACCATCGGCGTCGCAGCCAGTTGGAAAATGGCGTTGATCGGAGCGGCCTACACAGTGTTGCCCGCCCTGCTGGTCGCGAGCAGCGCCGGAAAACCGCCCGGCACGTGGGCTGATTATGCCGCCGCAATTATCGTGTGGCTGCCGGTCGAATTCCGCTGGATGTACCACCTCTTCCCGTACCCCGCGCAATTGACGCACACGCTCACCATCTTGCTAGCACTCAGCACGGGCGTCGCGGCCTTTGTGTTGTTGCGCCGCCTGGACGGAATCGGCTACGCCATCGAATGGCGGCGCGGCTTCGGGGGCAACGTGCTCATCCACTTCGCCATCTTCGCCGCGATCGCCGTAGCCATCGGCGTCCGCATCGGCTTCCTCACCTACGATCCATCGGCCACGCGCCTGCGTTCCCTGCCTCTCACCATCATTGGGATTTTGTTCTTCACGGCGTGGCCCGAGGAATTTCTCTTTCGCGGGATCCTGCAGAATCTTTTTCAACGCACGTTCAAAAATCAGTGGATTGGCCTGGTCCTCGCCTCGATCATCTTCGGCCTCTCGCACATCTTCCACGCGCCCTATCCAAATTGGAAGTATGTCGCACTAGCCACGATCGCCGGCCTCGTTTACGGCCACACCTGGATGAAAACGAAATCGCTCTTTCCAGCCGCAATCGTCCACGCACTGGTGGATATTCTCTGGCACATATTATTTAAGTGATTTTGCATCCGCATTTGAATTTGTAGCGGCGCACTTTAGTGCGCCATTTGTGCTGCGGCAACAACCGCTGGCGGTCTAAAGACCGCCGCTACAAAACCGTCGACGTCGCAGTGTGGGCAAGCAGGCCGACAACAGAGAAAAACTACCTCACCACGCCATGCAGCGGGCTCGAAGCCGCGGCATACAATTTCTTCTCGATGCGCCCAGCCAAAAACGCCTTACGCCCCGCATCCACGGCCGAGCCCATCGCCTCAGCCATCAACACCGCATCCTGCGCCTCGGCAATCGCCGTATTCATCAACACACCGTCCGCGCCCAATTCCATCGCCAGAGCCGCGTCGGAAGCCGTTCCCACTCCCGCATCTACGATCAACGGAACTTCCGTAATCCGCTCGCGCAAAATCCGCAGGTTAGCCACATTCTGAATTCCCATCCCAGAACCGATCGGCGCGCCCAAAGGCATCACCGCCGCCGCCCCGGCATCAATCAATTTGCGCGCCGCAATCAAATCGTCATTCGTATAGGGCAACACGACGAACCCTTCCGCCACCAAAGTTTTCGTAGCGGCGATCAATTGCTCCGTATCCGGAAACAAAGTCTGCTGGTCGCCGATCACTTCCAGCTTCACCCACTCCGATAAACCGACCTCGCGTCCCAGCCGCGCCGTGCGCACCGCTTCGTCCGCCGTGTAGCATCCCGCGGTATTCGGCAAAATGAAAAAATTCTTGCGGTCAATGTAATCGAGCAGCGATTCTTTCGATTTGTCGGTCAGGTTCACGCGCCGCACCGCCACGGTCACCATGTCCGCGCCGGAAGCCTCGTGCGCGCGCCGCATTTCCTCGAAGCTGCGGTATTTGCCCGTGCCCACGATCAGCCGCGAATTGAAACTCCGTCCGGCAATCGTCAATTGGTCAGCCATAAAAGACTCCCCAAATCCATTGTAACGCCGCAGAGCGACGCCGCAGCGCTCTCACGACAGCGCCCGCGCTCACGTCAGATGCTGCGGCCGGGGCTCTTCCACGTCCGCATACAGCCGCGCAATCAAATCCTGGTACCGCTGCTCGATCACCCGCCGCTTCTTTTTCAGCGTGTAAGTCAGCTCTCCGTTCGCGTACGTGAAATCCTGCTCCAGCAAAGCAAACCGCTTGGGCTTCTCGTACTGCGCCAGCGGAGCCGTCAACCGCTCGACTTCGCGCGAAATCAAATCGCGCACCCACGGATCGGCAATGGTCTGCGCTGAAGTCGCAAAGTCGCGCCCCTGTTTTTTCGCCTCAGCCTCAATCGCCACAAAATTCACCACAATCAGCACCGAGACGAACTTTCGCCGGTCGCCCACCACGATTGCATTCGTGATGTACGGGCATGTCTTCAGCATATTTTCAATCGGCGCGGGCGCCACGAACTTCCCCGCCGCCGTCTTCAACAATTCTTTCTTGCGGTCGGTGATGATCAGATAGCCGTCTTCATCAATTCTTCCGATGTCGCCCGTGCGGAACCAGCCGTCTTCGCTTAAGACTTCGCGCGTGGCGTCGGGCTTGCGGTAATAGCCCTGCATCACGTTCGGCCCTTTGGCCAAAATCTCGCCATCCTCCGCGATGCGCAGCTGCACCTGCGGGATCGGACGCCCCACCGTTCCCACCTTGTTCGCACCCGGGACATTCGCCGTAAGCACCGGCGCCGTCTCCGTCAATCCGTAGCCTTGATACACCGGCACGTTCAACGTCCAGAAAAATTCGGCGAGCTCCGGCGCCAGCGGCGCTCCGCCCGAACAAAACGAGCGAATCCGCCCGCCCAGCCCCGCGCGAATTTTCGAATACACCAGGCGGTCCGCGATGCTCCAGCGCAATTTCAAACCGGCCGAGGCGTCTTTTCCATAAGCGCGCCATGGCACAGCCTCCGCGGCCACGTGCAGCGCCCAATCGAAAATCTTGCGCTTCCATCCCGCCTCGTGATGCCCTTTGTCCAGGATGTTTGTGTACATCTTCTCGAAAAATCGCGGAACCGCGGCGGAAGTAGTCGGATGCACTTCGAGCATTGCCTGCGCTACTTCCTCGATCGCCGCTACGTAAGCAATCGAAACGCCGCGAAAAAGATAAGCGTAACCCACCGTCCGCTCGTACACGTGCGCCAAAGGCAAAAATTCCAGCGCGATGTCTCCCGGAAAGAACTCATAGGCCTTAATCGAATCAATCGCATTCGAACTCAGGTTCGAATGGTTCAGCATCACGCCTTTTGGCTCGCCGGTTGTCCCGGAAGTGTAAATAATTGTCGCCAGTTGGCCGCCCGCAACCTCCGCCGAACGCCGCCGGTATTCCGCCACATCGGCATCTCCGGCCGTGGCAATCAGTGTTTCATAACGCAGGATGTCGCCGCGCATGTCCGCGGACGGCGCCACCGCAATCACGTGTTCGAGCGACGGCATACGCTCGCGCGCCTCCGCAATTTTCCGCGCTTGCGCTTCTCCGGCGGTAACTACGATCCGCGCGCCCGAATCATTCAGGATGTAAACGAGGCGATCCACCGACTCATTGAAATAAACCGGCACGCTGGCCGCGCCCAGCCCGGTGATCGCAAAATCCGCCACATGCCATTCCGGGCAGTTGGGAGCAAACACTCCCACGCGGTCGCCCGCCTTGATGCCCAGTTCGGCGAGAGCCTTCGACAAACCCGCCACCCGTCGCAGCATCTCCTGCACCGCAACAGACTCCCAGCCGCTGGCCGTCTTGTATATCTGCGCCTTCGGATTCGCGTGCCGGTCAACTGCTTCCAGGAAAAGTTTGTTCAGCGAGGAGTAGTCCATGTGCGCTACTGCAACTCTAACGTATAGGAAAGCACCGCGCAACGCGATTGGCCATTCTCCGTGCGGACCGCGGTTCTCCGTGATCTGCGTGTTTCATTCTTCGCCTGCTCTGTCCGTCTGCGCTAAGATATCCCCGGGAGAAACGCAAATGTCCAAGCTGGCCACTGAAGAAGCCGCTGGCTACCAACCGGTGCGCGCCCCGCGCGGCTCCACGCTTTCCTGCAAGGGCTGGCAGCAGGAAGCGGCCCTGCGCATGTTGATGAATAACCTGGACCCGGAGGTCGCCGAAAAGCCGGAAGACCTGATCGTCTATGGCGGACGCGGCAAAGCCGCTCGCAACTGGAATTGCTATCACGCCATCGTGGCCTCGCTCCGCTCGCTGGAAAATGATGAAACGCTCCTGGTCCAGTCCGGCAAGCCCGTCGGAATCTTTCGCACGCACTCCTACGCTCCTCGCGTCCTGATCGCCAATTCCAATCTCGTCGGCCACTGGAGCGATTGGAAAAATTTTGACGCGCTCGATCGCGCCGGCCTGATGATGTACGGCCAGATGACCGCCGGCAGCTGGATTTACATCGGCTCACAAGGAATTCTGCAGGGCACCTACGAAACTTTCGCCGCCGCCGCGCGCCAGCATTTTGCGGGCGATCTCGCCGGAAAACTCGTCGTCAGCGGCGGCATGGGCGGCATGGGTGGCGCGCAGCCACTCGCCGCCACGCTGAACGGCGCGGCTTTCTTGGGAATTGACGTGGATCCCGAGCGCATCAAGCGCCGCGTGAAAACCGGCTACTGCGACGTAATGGTCAACGACCTGGACGAAGCTCTGCGCATCCTGAAGAACGCCGTGCGCAAAAAAGAAGCTACCTCCGTCGGCCTGGTCGGCAATTGCGCCGACGTGATTCCCGAACTCGCCCGCCGCGGCATCCTTCCGGACTTGCTCACCGATCAAACCAGCGCGCACGATCCCATCGGCGGCTACATCCCGCAAGGCCTGATTGTGGAGCAGGCCGCTGAACTGCGCAAATCCGATCCCGCAGCCTACGAAAAGCGCTCGCTCGATTCGATGGCCCGCCATGTGGAAGGCATGCTCGCGCTGCAAAAAATGGGCGCGGTCACTTTCGATTACGGCAACAATATCCGTACATTTGCTTTTCAGAACGGTGTGAAGAACGCCTACGATTTTCCCGGCTTCGTGCCCGCTTACATCCGCCCGCTTTTCTGCGAGGGCCGTGGCCCCTTCCGCTGGGCTGCGCTTTCCGGCGAGCCATCCGATATCCATCGCACCGACCAGCTCGTGCTCGAAATGTTCCCGCACGACGAAATTCTTTCGCGCTGGATCAAGCTCGCGCAAAAGCGCGTGCGTTTTCAGGGATTGCCGGCGCGCATCTGCTGGCTCGGTTATGGCGAACGCGACCGCTTCGGCGTCGCGCTCAATGACCTGGTCGCGCGCGGCGAACTGAAAGGCCCCATCGTCATCGGCCGCGACCATCTCGATTGCGGCTCGGTGGCCTCGCCTTACCGCGAAACGGAAAAAATGCAGGACGGCTCGGACGCCGTGGCCGATTGGCCGCTGCTCAATGCCCTGCTCAATACCGCCAGTGGCGCCAGTTGGGTTTCCATCCACAACGGAGGCGGAGTCGGCATCGGCTATTCGCTCCATGCGGGGCAAGTAACAGTCGCCGACGGCTCGAAAGAAATGGGCGAGCGCATCCAGCGCGTGCTCACGAACGATCCGGGAATCGGCGTGGCCCGCCACGTGGACGCCGGTTACGACGAAGCCATCCAGTTCGCGAAAAAGTCCGGAGTGAAAATCCCGATGCCGTAGCTTTTTCTGGGAGTGCGGCAGCTTGCTGCCGCCTTTTGCGACTGACGAACCAACACTCGCTCGCCATTCGTCGTCATCCTGAGCGCAGCAAAGCCCGCCTGCCGCGGGCAGGGACCTCTCCTCAGTCTTGCATTCATAAGGAGCAAAGAATGATCGTCATTACCGGCGCGACAGGCCACACGGGAAGACCCGCAGCGGAAGCGTTGCTTGCGAAAGGCGAAAAAGTGCGCGTGGTCGGACGCGACGCGAAAAAGCTCGAATCTCTTGTGCAGAAGGGAGCGGAAGCCTTCATCGGCGACGTAGCGGACGCCGCCTCCATGACCAAAGCGTTTGACGGCGCTACCGCGGCCTATCTTTTAGTGCCCGAAGATATCTCCCAAGAGGACCTGCGCGCCTATCAGGAGCGCGTCTCCGATTGCTACGCCGCCGCCATCGCGAATGCGCGCGTGCCTTACGTCGTAAGCCTCAGCAGCATCGGAGCGCAGCACGCGGAAAAGACGGGCCCCATCGTCGGGCTGCACAATCTGGAACAAAAACTCAACCGCATCCCGGGTCTCAACGTTCTCCACCTGCGCCCGGGCTACTTTATGGAAAATCTTTTGATGAGTATGCCGCCGTTGCGCTCGATGGGAATGTTGCCAGGCGGTTTGAAAGGCGATATGGCGATGCCCTGGATCGCTACGAAGGATATCGGCGCGTACGCCGCCGTGCGCCTCGCCGCTCGCGATTTTTCCGGCAGTGGGACGCAGGAACTCCACGGGCAGCGCGACATCTCGATGAAAGAAGCTGCGTCCATCGTCGGCAATGCCATCGGCAAACCGAAACTATCTTACATGCAAGTGCCGTTCATGATGCTGGAACCAGCCCTCGTGCAGATGGGCTTGCCCAAGAAAACCGCAGCGCTCTTGATCGAAATGTGGAAAGGCGGTAACGCCGGGCTCATCGCCCCCGAGGAGCAGCGCTCGGCGAAGAACACCACTCCGACGACGCTCGAATCATTCGTCACCGAAGTTTTCGTTCCAGCCTACTCGGCACAAGCCGCAAAAGCGTAGCGCCGCAGTGGCAGTTGTAGCGGCGCACTTTAGTGCGCCATCGGTGTTGCCGCAACAACCGATGGCGGTCTGAAGACCGCCGCTAAAAACCCCTCTCCGCGCGTTGATAATCCGCATCGCAGTGGTTTTTGCTCCCTCCCGGCGTTAGTATCCAATCGCCCATGCCTGATTGGCTGATCACCGGCTGCTCGCAGCTCCTTACTCTGCGCGGGCCCGTTCCCCGCCGCGGCAAAGCCCTCGGTGAACTCGGCATTATTCGCGACGGCGCCATCCTGGTTCACGATGACCGCATCGCTGCCATCGGCCCGAGCCGCCGCGTCGAAAAACTCCGCGCCGCGCGCCGCGCCGAAAAACTCGATCTTGCCGGCCGCGTGGTTCTACCCGGCTTCGTGGACTCGCACACGCACTTGATCTTCCCCGCCAGCCGCGCCGCGGAATACGAACAACGCAACGCCGGCGCCAGCTACGAGGAAATCGCGCGCAAAGGCGGCGGCATCCGCTCCACGGTCGCGCATCTGCGCCGCGCTCCGGCCAGCCAGCTGGAATCGCGCGCCATCGCCAACCTCAACGAATTCGCCGCGCACGGCACCACCACCATCGAAGCCAAGAGCGGCTACGGCCTCGATTGGAAGAGCGAGCTGAAAATGCTCGAGCTTCTGGCGCAGCTTCATCAGCGCCATCCCCTGGATATTCGCGCCACGTTTCTCGGCGCGCACGTCGTGCCGCACGAATTTCGCAAACGCCCGGACGCCTACGTGGATTTGCTGGTCAAGCGCTGGATTCCCACGGTCGCCATGGCCGGCCTCGCGGAATTCTGCGATGTTTATTGCGATCGCGGCGCGTTCACCGTGGCGCAGTCCCGCCGCATCCTCGCCGCCGGACGCGCCGGAGGCCTCGTTCCGCGCATCCACGCCGAACAAATCGCCAACACCGGCGCCGCGCGCCTCGCCATCGAATTGCAAGCCGCCAGCGCCGACCATCTCGAGAAAATCAATCGGAGCGATATCCGCGCGCTCGCGCTTTCCAATGTCGTCTGCACGCTCCTTCCCGGCTGCTGTTTCCACCTCGGCCTGAAGCAATATGCCCCCGCGCGTGCGCTGATTGATGCCGGAGCCATCGTCGGCATCGCCACCGATTTCAATCCCGGCACCAGTCCCACGCTCAGCATGTCCATGATTCTTTCCCTGGCCTGCACGCAGATGCGCATGACTCCCGCGGAAGCCATCGCCGCCGCCACCATCAACCCCGCCTATTCCCTTCGCCAGCACGACCGCGTCGGCTCGCTCGACGTTGGCAAATATGCCGACATCGCCGCCTTTGACGTGGCCGACTACCGCGAAATCCCGTATTATTTTGGTGTGAACCTTTGCAGCTTCACCATGAAACGCGGCGCCGTCATCCACTCGAAGAATCTCTGACTCTGACTTCATGAAACGACTCGTCGAATGTGTTCCGAATTTTTCCGAAGGACGCGACGCCTCCAAAATTGACGCCATCGTCGCGGCCATGCGCGAAGTGCCGGGCGTCTACCTGCTCGATCGCGAAAGCGATGCCGACCATAACCGCAGCGTCATCACCATTGCTGGCGAGCCGGAAGCCGTCGCCGAAGCGGCTCTGCGCGGCGTAGGCAAAGCGGCCGAGCTGATTGACCTGACCAAACATTCCGGCGCGCATCCGCGCATGGGCGCCACCGACGTCGTCCCATTCATTCCCGTCGAAGGCGTATCCATCGAAGACTGCGTAGCCCTGGCAAAAAAAGTCGGCCGCGAAATCTGGCAACGCTACAAAATTCCCGTCTATTTTTACGAAGCCGCCGCGCAGCGTCCCGAGCGCGCCAACCTCGAAAACATCCGCAAAGGCCAGTTCGAAGGCCTGCTCACCGAGGTGCCCAAAAATCCGGAGCGCGCTCCCGATGTCGGCGATGCGCGCCTGCATCCCACAGCCGGGGCCACGGTCGTCGGCGCGCGCAAATTTCTCGTCGCCTACAACATCAACCTCAACACTCCCGACATCGAAATCGCCAAAAAAATCGGCAAAAATATTCGCTTCTCGAACGGCGGCCTGCGCTACGTGAAAGCCATGGGCGTGGACCTCCGCGCCCGCCATCTCGCGCAAGTTTCCATCAACATGACGGACTTCGAGCAGACGCCGCTGCACCGCGTCTTCGAAATGGTGAAGCGCGAAGCCGAACGCTACGGCGTCTCCATCGTCGGCAGCGAAATCGTCGGCTTGATTCCCAAGCGCGCCATCGAACTCACCGCCGATTTCTATCTGCAATTGGAAAACTTTTCACCCGCGCAAGTGTTTGAGAATCGTATCGAAGCTTCCCTGGCCGGCGCGGCTATGCCGGACGGTCCCGGCAAGCTGGCTTCGCTCGCGCAGCCTTTTCTGGACGCCGTCGCGGAGCCCACGGCCACTCCAGGAGGCGGCTCGGTAGCGGCGCTGGCTGGCGCGCTCGGCGCAAGCCTGGGGCAGATGGTTGCGGGCCTCTCGCGCAAGAAAAAGTCGCAAGCCGCGTACGTAGATCGGCTGAGCGAAGCTCTCGCAGGCTTTCAAGCCGCCTCCCGCGCGCTGGCCGAAGCGATTGATCGCGACTCCGCCTCGTTCGAGCAGGTAATGGCTGCTTACAAGCTGCCGAAAGAAACGTCTGAACAGGAGAGGAATCGCGACGCCGCGATCCAGCAGGCGTTGCACGGCGCCGCGGATGTTCCGCTCGAAGTCGCGCGCCAGGCCGCGGACGTTTTTGACCGGCTCGGGCAACTGGAACCCATCTCCAGCCCGTCTATGTATTCAGACATCCGCGTGGGACGTTTGATGGCAGCCGCCGCCGTGCGTGGCGCGCTCGAAAACGTGGCCATCAATCTGGAATCCATCACCGACAGCGCGTTCGCTTCCCGGTTGCGCTCGGAGTCTGCGTCGCTGGCTGCGCGCGTCGCGGAAAGCCCCGTAATCGTGGGGCGCTAGAGTTTCTAAGAACGAAGAAGAACAAGGAACTGAGGGGATAACCTGTGAAACATTCAATCATACGCTCCGCGCTTTCCGGTGTGCTGGCCGCAGGTCTGGTCTTGACCACCGTCACGATTTCGCCCACGCGCACCGGCGCCGGCACGCTCAGCACCGCCATCATCGCGATGTTCCCGAAGAACGTCGGCGAATTTGCCTACGCCGACCTGAAGTCCGCGCGTAAATTCTCCTGGTTCTCGCAGCTCAATAGCCAGGTGCTTCCGCCGCGCTTCAAGCAATTCGAGCAGTTCCTGGGCTCCTCGGGAGTGGATCCGAATTCGCAGGTGGAAGAAATCGCCTGGGCCAATATCACCAGCGGGAAGGGCGACGACGTTGTCGGCATCGCGCTCGGCCAGTTCGATCCCTCCGCCGCGGAGACCAAGCTCAAGGCCCAAAAAGTTCCCGTATTCGAAGTGCAAGGATTCCACCTCTACGCTTTCGGCAGCGGCGCGGCCGCCGGCGATATCCTGTTCGTCTTCTTCGACGCGAATACCGCGGCATTCGGCAATCGCTCCGTCCTCGAACACTTGATCAACGTCCGCATGGGCGGCGAAGAAACTCTGCTCACCGGGAAGCTTTTTCCCCTGATCACCGAAGCCAACGGCAACGGCATCATCTGGGCCGTGCTCGATAAGGACCACACGCATCTCGCAATGCAGCAGCTCGTTCCGCAAGCCAGCCAATTTCCGCAGGCCGCGGCCATCATCGAACGCATGCACGCCATGATCATCAATATCAATGCCGACGACGGCGTGGACGCGCACTTTCAGGCCGTCTGCGATTCCGTGGACGACGCCAACCTGCTCAGCGCGGCAATGCAAGCCGGCCTGATGTACCGCCGCTACCAGGAAGCGCAGACCAATCCCGCGCTAGCCAAGACCATCGATCAAGTCCGCGTCACCCCCAGCGGCGACCGCCTGAAAGTAGACGCCCCCGTAAGCCAGGATCAATTAATGTCGCTCATCCAAACCAAAGCCTTCGCCGCCCCAATGTGATTCGGTAGTTGCCTTTCGTGGGGGCGGGTCTCAGACCCGCCCGCTGCGGCGAGGCCGGTAGCGCCGGCTCGTCCTGAGGCACGAAGGGCGTCTCGCCGGCTTCTTGCCTTGCGACTTGGCCGAGCCTCTAACAGCGGAGCGAAGCTCGTCCACCTAAAACGAAGTCTTGAATGAACTCCGGTAGGAAACAGCGGAAAGAAACGCAGCTTCGGAAACCTAAACGGTAGCCTTGCTCTTGCTTCCATCGCAATACTTGATCAGCGTCATGCGCGAGACCCCGTCGCGCGTTTCATACTGCACGCGATCCACCTGGGTCATCTGCAGCGCCATGCTCAATCCGGCGTCGGAACCCGCCACCGCATCTTTCACGAAAGTATCGAGTCCTGCCGTAGGCAGCGCTTCTCCGGTGTGTTCGATGGCTACTTCCACACGGTCTGGATAATCCGAAACCACCACTTTCACCTTCTGCTCTTCCGCCGTGCGGCCTTCCATCAGTGGAAAAGCCTCGCGGGCCGCTTCGATCGCCGCGGAGGCCAACCCCTCCTGCGATTCCACGGAGAGCCCGCAGCGCTGCGAAGCATGCTGCACCACGGTGGAAATGGCGGCCAGTAGCCGCTCGTCGTGCGGCAGGGTGAGTTCGGTTCGCGCCGGCTCGTTGCTCATCGGTCAGTTCTCAGGGGTGAAGGCCGTAGCCGCACAACGGGATGCCAAGTTTCGCTTCAGTGCTCTTCCTTGTCCGCCACCCGCACGTCGCACGCTTCGCGGCAATCCGGACAATAATACATGCCGTCCACCGCCAGTCGAATATTGTATTGCGACTGGCAGAAGCAGCAGAATTTCTCGCAGGTGCATTGCGTTTCCGGCTTGTCGCACTGCGAGCAGAGCGTAATCACGGTTCGCGCCTCTCTGGAACGCTCAAGGTTTCCGTTCGACCAATAGTAGGGCAAGCGCGACGCAGCCACAAGCGCCTTGCGCGCCGCGATTCCCTCAACAACATGCCGTCAATTTGCGCCCATCGAAGGGCGCGTCGGCCCGAGAGCCTGAGCGGATGCGTGGAGCAAGTCCCACAAATCGCGCACGATATCTTCATGCCCTCGTGTTTTCCGGCTCTGTGCCTTCTGTGTTAAATCCGTACACGAATGTCCAAAATTGATCTTAGTCGATGCGAAGGGTTCCTCTGCGCACTCTGCGCTCCTATCTCTGCGTACTCTGCGTTAAATCTTTTGCCTTTGATTTTGCTGCCGTCTCGTCGCGCATCCCGCGTTCCTTGACACTCAAAAACTCGCATGCTAGCGTCAATGTTTAACCACTTTCATGAGAAATCCCCTGTGAACACGTCGGCCGCCGTCGAATTGCGCAAAACAGCCCTGAATTCCATCCACCGCCGCCTCGGCGCCAAGATGGTCAATTTTGGCGGCTGGGACATGCCCCTGGAGTACTCCGGCATCCTCTCCGAGCACGAAGCGGTGCGCACGCGTGCCGGCCTCTTTGACGTGAGCCACATGGGCGAAATCGAAATTCGCGGTCCCGGCGCGCTGCCACTCATCCAGTGGGTCAGCTGCAACAATGCCGCGAAGCTCACCGTCGGCCAGGCCCATTATTCTGGCTTGATGACCCCTCGCGGCACTTTCGTTGACGACCTGCTCGTCCACAAAATCTCGGACACGCACTACCTGCTGTGCGTCAATGCCAGCAACCAGGACGCCGACTTCGCGCACATCGTCGCCCACAACAAATTTGACGCACAGGTCGAAAACGCCGGCCCGCGCTATTCGCAGCTGGCGATTCAAGGCCCGCGCGCAAAGGAAATCTTGCAACTCCTCACTCCTGTAGCGCTCGATCCCATCCGCTATTATCATTTCGCCTTTGGCAAAGTCAGCGACGTGGATTGCCTGATCGCGCGCACCGGCTACACCGGCGAAGACGGCTTCGAAATCTATTTCGCTCCGGAACATTCCGAAAAATTGTGGCAGGACCTGCTGCACGCCGGTGAATCCGCCAAAATGATTCCCTGCGGCCTCGGCGCGCGCAATACCCTGCGCCTGGAAGCCGGCATGTGCCTTTACGGCCATGAAATTGACGACACCACCACGCCCTGGGAAGCCGGACTCGGCTGGATCTGCAAAATGGAAAAAGCCCCATTTCTCGGCAGCGAGGTCCTCGCGCAGCAAAAACAGACCGGTTTGCCGCGCAAGCTGGTCGGCTTCGAAATGCTCGATAAGCGCATCGGCCGCGACGGTTACCCCGTGCTGATCGCCGGGCGCGAAACCGGCCGCGTCACCAGCGGCTGCCCTGCTCCATTTTTGAAGAAAAATATCGGCATGGCCTACGTCCCGCCGCAATCCAGCGCCGTCGGGACGGACATCGAAATCAGCATTCGCGGTCAGGCCGCGGCAGCGCGCATCGTTCCATTACCCTTTTATAAGCGACCGCAATAGTGGGCGACTGGCGCGCAACTCGGGAGTCTTTGTAGGGCGTGGCTTCAGCCACGCCGTAAACGAAGCAAGCTCAGCGCGGCTTTAGCCGCTGAAGTACGGTTTCGCAGCCGCCAACATCTTCGACGACGCTGGCGCATCAAATCAGAGAGGCAAAATGTATCCAACGGACTACCGCTACACCAAGCAGCATGAATGGGTCAAAGTTCAGGGCGATATCGCCACGATCGGCATCACCGACTACGCGCAGAGTGAGCTCGGTGACGTCGTGTTCGTCGAAGTGCCCAAAGTCGGCGCGAAAATCGCCGCCGGCTCGTCCTTCGGCACCGTGGAATCGGTGAAAGCCGTCAGCGAAATTTATAGTCCGGTCTCCGGCGAAGTCACCGAAACCAATCCCGCGCTCGCGGATGCGCCCGAGAAAATCAATACCGATCCTCACAACTCCGCGTGGCTGATCAAAGTGAAACTCGCCGATCCCAGGGAAATCTCCGGCCTGCTGGACGCCGCCGCCTACCAGGCCTACATCGCCGAAGCCGCAAAGGAACACTCCGCCTGATGCGCTATCTTCCTAAAAGCCCATCCGAACGCCAGGAAATGCTCGCGGCCATCGGCGTTCGTTCCGTGGAAGACTTGTTCACGTCCATCCCGGAAAAATTTCGCCTCCGCGAACCGCTGAATCTCCCCGGGCCGCTCTCGGAAACGGAAATCATTCAGTATTTTCAGGCCCGCGCGGCGGAAAATGCCCGCGGCTACACGTCCTTTCTCGGCGCCGGGGTGTACCAGCATCTTCGTTCCGTTGCGGCCGACGCGCTGATCCAGCGCGGCGAATTCCTCACCTCCTACACCCCGTATCAAGCCGAGTTCGCGCAGGGCACGCTTACCGCGATCTTCGAATTTCAGACGCTGATGTGCCAGCTCACGGGGCAGGAAGTCGCCAACGCTTCCATGTACGACGGTTCCACCGCGCTCACCGAAGCCGTCCTGATGGCCGAACGCCTCACCAGCCGCCGCCACGTGCTCGTCGCGCGCTCGGTCCATCCCGAATACCGCCAGGTCCTCAAGACCTATGCGAAAAATCTCGGCCTCGAAATCGAAGAAATCGGCTACACCGAGTCCGGCCAGGTTGACCGCGCCGCGCTGAAGCCGCAAACGCTCGCCATGTCCGCAGCCGTCGTCGTGCAGTCTCCCAATTTCTTCGGCGTCCTCGAAGACCTTCCCGCGCTCGCCGAAATCGCGCATGCCCAAGGCTCTCTGCTCGTCTCCACCATCACCGAAGCGGTCTCGCTCGGCATCGTGCGCCCGCCTGCCGAAGCCGACATCGTCGCCATGGAAGGCCAGGCCTTCGGCATCGCCCCCAGTTACGGCGGCCCGTACGTCGGCGTAATCGCCACGAGCGATAAGAATGTCCGTCAGATGCCCGGCCGCCTGGCCGGCCAGACCACCGACGCTGCCGGCAATCGCGGTTTCGTCCTCACGCTCGCCACGCGCGAACAGCACATCCGCCGCGAGAAAGCCACTTCCAACATTTGCACCAACGAAGCGCTCTACGCCCTCGCCGCCACGATCCATCTCTGCCTCATCGGCAAGGAAGGTTTGCGCGAGCAAGCGCTGCAAAATCTGGCGAAAGCCCGCTTCGCCCGGACTGTGCTGGAAAAAATTCCCGGCGTGCGCCGCGTTTTCAGCGGCCCCACGTTCAACGAGTTCACGCTCGAATTTCCGCGCTCAGTGAAAATGATCAATGCCGACTTGCTGAAGGAAAAAATCATCGGCCCGTACGCGCTAGGCACGCACTACCCGGACCTAACCAAGCGCGCGGTAATCTGCGTCACGGAAACCACCCCGCGCGCCGAAATCGAACGCTTCGCGGCCGCCGTCCGCCGCATCCTGGAAAAGCCGGTCTAACCGGTGTTGATTTTGTAGGGGCCGGTTCAGGGTTACCGGGCCGGTTTCGCTGGTTTTGAACTTGTAGCGGCGGACTTTAGTCCGCCAGCCTTCTTTCCGAGGGGCCGGTTCAGGGTTATCGAACCGGGCCGGTTTTGTCGGTTTTGCTTTTGTAGCGGCGGACTTCAGTCCGCCATCGTTCTTCGCGCAAAGCACCAAGGAGCATCACCACTTTGAACTCGAAACTCACCGATCTCGAAGCCCCCGCAAAAAACGTCGGCAAAGCGCGCGCTCACGTCAGCCAGAACGAAGGCCTGATCTTCGAGCAATCCGCTCCCGGCAAGCGCGGCATGGAACTCCCGCCGCTCGACGTCCCGGCGGTTGACCCCGCCACCGCCCTCGGCGCCGCCTTCACGCGCGATTCCATCGAAGGCTTCCCCGAAGTCAGCGAAATCGAAGTGATCCGCCACTTCACCCGCCTTTCCACCTGGAATTACGCGATTGACCTGGGCATGTACCCGCTCGGCTCCTGCACCATGAAATACAATCCGCGCGTCAACGAATTCGTCGCCCGCCTCGAAGGCCTCGCCACCGAACATCCCGAACAGCCCGGCGAAGTCTCCCAGGGCTGCCTGCGCATCCTGCACGATTTGCAGAAATGCTTGCTCTCGATCACAGGAATGGATGCCGCCACGCTGCAGCCCGCAGCCGGCGCACAGGGCGAACTCACCGGCCTGCTGATGATCCGCGCCTATCTCGAAAGCCAGGGCAACGCGCGCCACAAAGTCCTGATCCCCGATTCCGCGCACGGCACCAATCCCGCCTCCGTCATCATCGCCGGCTACGAAGTGCAGAACATCAAATCCAATAGCCGCGGCCAGCTCGATACCGATCACCTCCGCGAATTCGTCACCGACGACGTCGCCGCGCTGATGATCACCAACCCCAGCACGCTGGGAGTCTTCGAAGAGCGCATCGCCGAAATTGCCGCGATCCTCCACGAACGCGGCGCCCTCCTATACATGGACGGCGCCAATATGAACGCTCTAGCCGGAGTCACGCGCCCCGGCGATTTCGGCGTGGACGTCATGCACCTGAATCTGCACAAAACCTTTTCGACGCCGCACGGCGGCGGCGGTCCCGGCGCCGGCCCCGTAATGGTCAAAAAAATCCTGGAACCGTTCCTGCCGGTTCCGGTGGTCGTCCAGAAACCGGACGGCACCTACGCCCTCGACCACCAGCGCCCGAAATCCGTCGGCCGCGTGCGCGCCTTCGCCGGAAATTTTGGCGTGCTGCTCCGCGCCCTCGCCTACACGCTGGCCTATGGCCCCGGCATTCGCCAGGCCACCGAAGACGCGGTGGTCAACGCCAATTACATTCGCAAAAATCTCGAGCCTTATTTCGATCTGCCGTACAATCTGCCGTCCATGCACGAGGTGGTTTTCAGCGACGCGCGCCAGAAAGCTCGCGGCGTCAACACCATGGACATCGCCAAGCGCCTCATAGACTACGGCTTTCATCCCTACACCACCGCGTTCCCGCTCATCGTGCCCGGCGCCATGATGATCGAACCCACGGAATCCGAATCCAAGCAGGAATGTGACTTGTTCATTGACGCGATGCGCTCCATCGCCGCTGAAGTCGAGGCCAATCCGCAGCTGGTGAAAACCGCGCCGCACTCAACTCGCGTCGGCCGCCTCGACGAAGTAGCCGCCGCGCGCAAGCCGATCCTGCGCTGGAAGTCCGCGTAGGGACGAGTTCGTGGCAGGCCTGCCTCGCTTCGGTAGTGGCGCGCGCAACTCGCAGGTCGCAGCACCGCACCGCTTTGCCCGCAGCAGCATCTTATAGACTGCGGCTTTCGTAACTGAAGTTGAGGTTTCGACCAGCAACGCGCCCCGAAGGAAGGTTGACAATGACGCCCGAGCAAGCAAAATTTCTCGCCGACATCTTTCTGCCGTCGCTGCAAAAGGAATACGGCACCACCCGCCGCGTCCTCAAAGCCGTCCCGGTTGGCAAAGACGCCTACCGCCCCCACCCCGACTCCCGCAGCGCCCTGGAACTCGCCTGGCACATCGCTTCCTCCGAAATCTGGTTCCTCGATGGCTTCCTCACCGGCCAATTCGAAATGGAAGATGACTCCATGCCCGCGGACATCGGCAATACCGACGACATCGTCCTCCTCTACGAAGACGGCTTCGAATCCAAGCTTCCCAAAGTAGCCAAAATTTCCCCCGAATCCTGGGCCACGCCCGTGCCCTTCTTCGGTATCTACAATAATCCGATGGTGCTCTACCTCCAGTTCATGCTCCACCACGCCATCCATCATCGCGGCCAGTTGTGCGCCTACCTCCGCCAAATGGGCGGCAAAGTCCCCAACATCTACGGCGGCAGCTTCGACGAGCCCATGGCTCCCCCGTCCGAGGAATAACCCTCCGCCCGAAGTGACTTTCAACCAGAGCGCATAGCGCTGGCGTGCCTGAGCCCGCGGCGCGGCCGAAGCCCGTCTCGCCGGCTCTTAGCATTTGAATTTGATGTTGAATCTGACTTTGTAGCGGCGCACTTTTACCCTGAGTGACGCTACGAAGGGTCAGTGCGCCATCGGTGTCAGGCCACCGACCGATGGCGGTCCAAAACGCGCAAGCCATCGACTCGGCGGGGAGATCTGGGGAGTGCGGGAGCTTGCTCCCGCCTGTTCGCAGCGAGGCTTGCCTCGCTGGCCAACGGCATCGCTTCCAAATCGGCGCGCAACACGGGTCGCACAAGCGTCGCGCCACCGACCGCTTCAAATCGCCGCGACGAACGCCCCAGAATTTGCAAACCACGCCAAGATCGCCGCACGCATGCGCCATCTTCGCCAAACTAGCGCCGTAGGCGCGGCATAAGTTAGCCCGGCCCGGAAGGGCCGGGAAAGTTGCAAAAATGGTTGCTAGCGCCGTGGGTGCGACACTCTTCTCGGGCACAATTGCGAGCCGGGACTAACGCTAAGGCGTTCGCGAGACGAATGGCAAGGTTAGAGCAGGCAAAAGCGCCGGAAACGTACCCGGCGCCCGCCGCAAAAGGAAGGAACCTGCTGTAGCAACTTCTACTTCTTATCGTTCTTGGCCTTTTCCACCGGCAAACCACGTGCCGCCGTCGGTGGCGCCACAATCTTCGCCGAAGTCAGGTCCGCCGCGGCCGTCGCCGCCGGAAACAAAGCCGTTCGGCCATCCGTACTCGCCGCCGCGGCATCCGCCAGTTTTTCGGTTGCCGGTGAAGCCATCGGCACCAGCGCGCCTTCGGCCTCCTTCAAGAACTTCAAGCCCAGTTCGCCGCTGTGCCAGTCAATCGAAATCACGTCGCCCAAGGACACCTGCTCGGTCGCCAGCAAACTCGCCAGCGGATACACCACGTGCCGCTCGATCGCCCGCTTCAAGTGCCGCGCGCCGTACTTCATGTCCGTGCCTTCGCGCAGCAGAAAATCCCGCGCCGGCTGCGTCACACGAAATAGAAATCTTCCTTTCGCGGTTTCCAGCACGCGCTGCTGCACCATCCCCAGCTCGATCTCCAGAATCTGTTCCAGCTGCTCCGCGCGCAACGGATGAAACACCACCGTCTTGTCGATCCGGTTCATGAATTCCGGCGCGAACTTCCTCTTCGCCGCTTCCGCCGCCGTCTTCTCCACCTTCTCGTCCAACCGCACCACCGTGTCCGCGCGCTGCACCGGAGCAAAACCCATCCCGCCGGTCATCAATTCCGTGATCTCCACGCCGCCCAGATTCGACGTCATAAAAATCATCGTCTGCGACAAATCCACCCGCCGGTTGTCGCCCAAAGTCAGCGTCGCCTTGTCCAAAATTCCCAGCAGCAATTGCCACAACGCATCGCTGGCCTTCTCAATCTCATCAAACAGCAAAAACGAAATCTTCAGCTTCTCGGTGTGATATTGCGCGAGGGCTTCCTGCGTGATCAAAGGATGCGTCTCGCGATGCCCCAAATATCCTGGAGGCGAGCCAATTAATTTCGCGATTTCATGCGAGTGCTGGAACTCTGCGCAATCCACCTTGATCACCGCGCGCGGATCCCCAAACAGCACTTCCGCCGTCGCTTCCACCACCCGCGTCTTCCCCGCTCCGGTCGGCCCCAAAAACAGCAAATTCCCCACCGGCCGCCCCGGCGAATTCAGTCCCGCGCGAAACACCTGATACAAATCCACCACCGCCTGCACCGCTTCGTCCTGCCCCACAATCTTCCGCCGCAGCCCCGCCTCAAAATCGCGTGATTCCACGCTGCGTTGGGTTGGATCGAGTTGTAGTCCTTGCGCGCCCACGGTTGCTCCCCTACCGGAACTTTCTGCCGCTTTCCGCATTGCTCGGCCCCGTCCGCTCGAATTGGTCCAGCTTCACATCGAGCGTTGACCGCAGCAAACGTAATTGCGTGACCAGTTCCCGGCTTGAATTGGCTCGATCGGCCAAAAGCAAGAGCGGCGGCGATAGATCGGCCAGGTCCAGGTTAAGGTTGCGTAACGAATGCATCAGGTTCTGCACATACGGCGACCGGATATCGAACAATTCCACTCGCCCGTTTACCTGCTCCCGCAGCTGCGACCAATCCAGATCCAGAAACGGGTGGTTGCGCGATACCTTGCGCACCACATCGTCCGTGATCCGTGGCCGTTCCCCCAGCCGCGCCAAGTGCAACTGCTGCACTTTTCCTTGCCGGCGCACATTGTGCACCAGAAAGTAGGTGTTGCCTTTGCGCCGAACGAAAGCCAAAACAGCTCCTTTTCGGACGGGAACCTGTAACTTGCTGCGTAGTGTATTGACCCTCCACTACACCGTCAATGGTACGATGCGCTAAATTAGTGAAAGTTTGTATCGTAATGGTCATTACTCTTGTGGCACTCGCGCGAACGCCGCACTTCCCCCGTTCTCCCGGCGTTCTGGCGTCATTCTGCGGCATCGCCACCTCAACTCCCATTCAAAAAACGAATATGTAAAATCAGGTAAGATGTGGGCATGTCTTGGGATCCCGTCTATCGCCTGGTGCAACGAATTCCGCGCGGCCGTGTTACTACCTACGGGGCCGTCGCCAGAGCTCTGCGCCTGCCCGGCGGCGCGCGCGCCGTCGGCTACGCGATGGCTGCCTGCCCCAACGGACGCGGCATTCCCTGGCATCGCGTCATCGGCGCGGGCGGACGCACGCGCATGCCCGAACCGCACGCCAGCCTGCAGCGCAAACTTCTCGCTTCCGAAGGCGTCGCCGTTGACGGCGCCAAAATCAACATGAAGCTCTACGGCTGGGCACCCAAAAAACAGCGCAGCGCTTCGCATGATTCGAAGCGCAAGTCGCAACGCAAGCCGAAACACAAACCGCAACGCAACTCCGCCCGCCGCTCCAAACGCTCGCGCGCTCGCTAAATTTTTCGGATCCGATCGCAGCCGCTCGGCACCCTCGTAGACTGACCGCGCAACCGGTTTATGGCGCGGCCGGTGCCTCCCGCGCCTTTCGGGACGCACCGGCAGGTAGCGGGTCATTTTCCGATTAATTCAGCGTTTATCAGGCGCTGGCAAAAGAGCGGCACTACCACAGCGTTTTTCCGTTATCATCCGATGTCCAACGAAATCAACCATGGATCTAATCCTAAGAGCCGTACTGCTCTTTGTCGCGATCCTTGCGGGAGTACTGCTGTTCACCCCGTATGAGGCTTTCCTGGAAGGCCTTATCGCTCTCGTCATCCTCGCGGCCGCTGTGGTGGGCTTCGCGATTCATCCGCGCAGGGAAGTGTTCTACGTGCGCACGAGCGTTCGACTGATTGACGCTGATCGAAGGCAAGCGATTGAGAAAGACCTGCTGGCAGTGAGAGTTGAAGTTGCTAGACTATGGCTGCTGTTTGCGCCTACCTTTCTGGCGGTGGCTTTTCTTGTGTTCTTTGCAACCGGTGGTCCCACGAAATTCAGTTTCCTGAATTGGATCTTCACGTCGCGGCTGGCATATCTAGCGTTCTTGGTCTGTCAGTATCCGCCTCTGTTGGTTCTTCTCTTACTGTGGGAATGGATTGCGGAGCGAAGAGTCATGCGGGACGCCGAAGCGTGCAGCGCGAGATCGTTCTCCATCTATCCGACACGAGCTGGACGATTTGGGCGGGTTTCTTACCAATTCATGGGAGAAAACGGAGAATATTACGGCGGGGACTGCGCCTACTTTAAGCTGATTCACTCCCGAGAACTGGCGGCGATTGTTTTTCAGAATGTTCGAACGCCGGAGTTGAACAGGATTGCAATGGGATTTCTGTTCCATCGTCTGATTATCTTGGGACGCGGCGTAACCGACCTGGACAAGGAAACAACGGTGGCTCAACCAGTCTTGGCCCCGACGGCGTCCGTGTCTTAGTCTCAACTCCTGGTTAGTTCGTGCCAGCTCAACCGATGGATGCAACACCATCCAGCACATTGATTCGATAATGCTCCCGCGCAAGAACCATCTGTTTGGCTCTAGTCGGCCAAAACCTAGTCAGAGCAGCGTTCCGGCTTGTCTCAGCCTCGCGAGCGATTTTAGCGTTTATTGTCAATGCGAGGTGGGTTCGAGCTTAGTGTTGCGTCGACCCATTGAGATCACCCGCGTTTCCGGAGAAGTGAAATTCCAAGTTCCCGATTACCGGTTTGATGAGGCGCACAACCAGGCAGAAACCGACGATCCGGCTATGAACCGTGGGAAAGCCATGTGCCAACCAATGCGAATGCGCCGAACACAAGCGAAAGGATACCGACCCCCACGAGGACTACCTGAACGAACAAAATCAATTTCTCCGTAAGTCTTCCCATGAAACTGCTCGCGGCGATTGTACCGCTCAACCCTCGGCGAATCGTAACATGATATCCGACGAAATCTGGTCGAAGCCAGCTCCTGACGAGTCGTACTATCGGAAGCTGGTCCGCACCCACCGGCACTCACATTACGCACCGACCATCCGAATGTGATACAAAAGATAGCTCCGCATTTCATGGGAAACGTCTCTTGGCCGAAACAATCATCGAGGTAGAAGGTCTTTATAAAAGTTATGGCGCGGTGGAAGCCGTCCGCGGCCTAAGCTTTGCCGTCGAAGAAGGCGAAGTTTTCGGCCTGCTCGGCCCCAACGGCGCCGGTAAAACCACCACGGTCGAAATCCTGGAAGGCATGCGCACTCCCGACCGCGGCACGGCCCGCGTCTGCGGCCTGGACCCCGAAAAAAGCGGCACCGCCTTCAAACAAAGAATCGGCGCAGTGCTGCAATCCACTTCCCTGCCCGACAAGCTCCGCGTGAAGGAAGCCATCGAGCTCTTCGCCAATTTTTACGATAACCGCGCGGACACTGACTTCCTGCTGAAGCGTTTCCAGCTCGAAGAAAAACGCACGGCCTTCTACAGCCAGCTCTCCGGAGGCCAAAAGCAGCGCCTCGCCCTGGCCATGGCTCTGGTGAATAACCCGCAAGTCGTCTTTCTCGATGAGCCCACCGCCGGCCTCGACCCGCAGGTCCGCCGCGAAATCTACGACATCATCGAAGAACTCAAGCGCGACAAGAAAACCGTGCTCATCACCACCCACTACATCGAGGAAGCCGAGCGGCTCTGCGACCGCGTCGCCATCGTGGACCACGGCCGCATCATCAAGACCGGCACGCCGCGCGAACTGAAGCACAGCTCCGCCGGCACCACGCGCATCGAAGTCCGCGTGGCCAAGCCGCTCACCAATGGCGTGCTCACGGGCCTCGAAGGCGTCGCGGACTCGCGCGAATTTGACGGCACTTACGTGATCCATTCCACGCGCCCGCCGCGCACCATCGTCGCGCTGGTGAAGCAGCTGGAAGCCGACAATAACGAACTGCAAAGCCTGGAAATGTTTTCGCCGTCGCTCGAAGACGTCTTCATCGAGCTAACCGGCCGCCGCCTGCGCGATTAGATTTTGCATTACGCGATGGGAGCGCTGAGTCCGCTTTGTAGGTCATGGCTTTAGCCATGACATTAATCTTGCGGCGCGGCGTGCGGCTTTAGCCGCTGAAGTTCCCTGCGGTCGTCGTGGGAGCGGAAAACGCCAGGATCGTGCGCTCGCGATCGAAACAAAGGACCAAAATGTCACCGAACCCGATCAGCAACACCTGGACGCTCACCAAAATCCGCGTGCGCCTGGCCATGCGCAACCGCACCTTCCTCTTCTTCAGCCTCCTGATGCCTCTGGGCTTCCTGTTCTTTTTCGTGATGGTCTTCGCCAAACACGAATCGCAGTGGATCTCCTACATCCTCGGCGCCATCCTCACCTTGACGGTCATGGGCAGCTTCTGGGGCCTCAGCGTCCAACTGGTGAT
Source organism: uncultured Acidobacteriota bacterium (assembly GCA_963780035.1). Taxonomy (GTDB): domain Bacteria; phylum Acidobacteriota; class Terriglobia; order Acidiferrales; family UBA7541; genus Palsa-295. The sequence goes on from CAWAAG010000004.1 coordinate 108,777, forward strand.
GTTTCGCGAAGCCGGCATTCTGCGCCGCTTCCGCCTCGCTCCCGTCGGCGCCGGACCCATGCTCGCTTCCAGCATCCTCGCGAATTACTTGCTCGTCATCCCGTCCGTGGTCATCGAAATTCTGGTCACCAAGTGGGTCCTGCATATGCAGTCGTGGGGCAACCTCTGGGCCATCTTCCTGTTGGTCACCTTCGGCTCCGCCGCTTTTTCCGCGTTCGGCCTGATCGTCGCCAGCGTCACCAACACCATGCAGGAAACCCAAGTCATCAACCAGATTATATGGACCGCATTCCTTTTCCTCTCCGGCGCCACCGTCCCGCTGGCAAAATTCCCTCACTGGATTCAGGGCGCTTCCCTCTTCATGCCCGCCACTTACCTCGCCACCGGCCTCGAATTCGCCGCCACCAATCTCGCCACCTTCGGCGAAATCCTCACTGACGTGATCGCTCTCGCGGTCGGCCTCCTGGTCGCCTTCGAAATCTCCCGCCAATTATTTCGCTGGGAGCCCGAAGCCAAAGTCCCCGGCCGCGCCAAGCTGTGGGTTCTCGCGGCCATGATTCCCTTCATCGCCTTCGGAGTGTACGAAAACGCCTTCGGCAACCGTCTGCACAGCGTGAATACCAATTTCCAAATGCTCTCCACCAGTGAGAAACCGCCCGCAGCTAGCGCCCCGGACACCCACTGACTCGCGGCCTCCCGCGCCACCCCAGCATTCCGCATCCGCGCAGCTTTTCCCTACATCCAATCCACGGCCGGGCAAGCGCAGCCGGCACGAGCGCCCGAAAGGATTCTATTTTTCGCCCGAACGCAATATGATACGGCTTCGCGTTTCAGACCCCACATTCCACTCAGCCAAAGGAGACCATCATGCAGCGCAGCGCTTCCGCAGTCTGGACCGGCACTCTGAAAGAAGGCAGCGGCAACATTTCCACTCCCAGCGGCGTCCTCAACGACGCGCCTTACAGCTTCCTCACCCGCTTTGAAAATGCCAAAGGCACCAATCCCGAAGAACTGATCGGCGCCGCGCACGCCGGCTGCTTTGCCATGGCTCTCTCCGCGCAGCTCAGCACCATGAATTTCACCCCGCAAAGCATCCGCGCCACCGCCAACGTCACCCTGGAAAAGCTCGACGCCGGATGGACCATCTCCAAAATTCACCTCGACGTGGCCGCGCGCGTTCCCGGCATTTCCCGCGAGGCTTTCGAATCCGCCGCCGCCAGCGCCAAAGCCAATTGCCCGGTTTCGCGCCTGTTCAAAGCCGAAATCACGCTCGCCACCCAATTGGAGCAAGCTGCATGATTCTTCCGGCCGTCTTCGGCCTGCTCATTATCGGCATCATTCTTCTTGAGGCGTTTGAGACCATCATCCTGCCGCGCCGCGTCACGCGCTGGTTTCGCCTCACTCGTGCGTTCTATCTTTCCCTGTGGGTTCCGACCAAAGCCGTCGCGCGCCACATCCATTCCACAAAAAAGCGCGAAACGTTTCTCAGTTTCTTTGGTCCGCTCTCGCTCCTGATCCTTTTTGCCCTCTGGGCGACGCTCCTGATCCTGGGATTCGGCTTCCTGTACTACGGCAACACGCCTCACGATCCCACCCGGCCCTCGTTGCAGACCTGCTTCTACCTCAGCGGCACCACCTTCTTCACTCTGGGCCTCGGCGACGTCACCCCGCACACCTCCGTCGAGCGCGTCCTCGCCATTTTTGAAAGCGGCCTAGGTTTCGGGTTTCTCGCGCTGATCATCAGCTACCTCCCGGTCATCTATCAGGCCTTCTCGAAGCGCGAAGTCAGCATCGTCCTGCTCGACGCCCGCGCCGGCTCGCCCCCCACAGCCGCGGAACTCCTGCTGCGCCACACCGGCCCCCACGGCCTGGACGCCCTGCAGGTTCTTTTCCGCGACTGGGAGCATTGGTCCGCCGAACTTCTCGAAAGCCACATCTCCTATCCCGTCGTCAGTTATTTTCGCTCGCAACACACCAACGAATCCTGGGTCGCGGCCCTGGCCGCGATTCTCGATACCACCGCGCTTTTGATCTCGACTTCCGACAATCCCTGCTCGCGCCAGGCGCGCCTCACCTTCGCGATGTGCCGCCACACCATCGCCGATCTCGCGCAGGTTTTTTCTGCGCACCCGCGCACCGCACCCTACGAGCGGCTACCGCCCGCTGACTTCGCGCGCCTGCGCTCGAGCCTCGCTCACGCGGGTTACGTCCTGCGCGACGACGAAGTCTCGAATCGCAAGCTCCAGGAACTGCGCGACATGTACGAGCCTTATCTCCACGCTCTGGCGCATTACCTTTACGTCGAGCTGCCGCCCTGGATTCTGTCGAAAGAAATCACCGACAACTGGAAAACCAGCGCCTGGGGCCGCATCTCCGGCATTTCCGTGCACCGCCACGCCGCCAGCGACGCGGATGATCACTTTTAGGCGCCGTGTAGCGACGGCCTGCCTGCCGGTAGGCAGGCGTCCCGCCGGCTTTTGACTTTGTAGCGGCGGCCTTCAGGCCGCCATCGTTGACCGTGCGACTCACGTTCCAGGCGGAGAACTCCATGACCATGCATCTCGAACGACTCGAAAAAATGATTCGCGGCGAAGTGCAACCGCCTCCCATCGCCCACCTCATCGGCTTCCGCCTCACCCAAGTACAAAAAGGCGAAGCCGTCGTCGAGTTCGAAGCGGACAACAAACACGCTAACCCTATGGGCACTCTCCACGGCGGCGTCCTCTGCGACGTCGCCGACGCCGCCATGGGCATCGCCTTCGCCTCCACCCTCGACGACGGCGAATCCTTCACCACCCTCGAGCTGAAAATTAATTTCCTGCGCCCGGTCTGGAACGAAAAGCTGCGCGCCGTCGGCAAAGTAGTCAGCCGCGGCAAAACGGTCGGCATGACCGAATGTGAAATCACCAACTCCGCCGGCGCGATCGTAGCCCGCTCCAGCTCCACCTGCATGGTCCTAAGAGGCGAAAAAGCCGCAGGCCGCTAAGCGCCGCGGCCATGCCACGCAGTCTCCGTGTCCTCGAAGCCTTTCTCTGTGAACTCTGTGTTAAGTAGTTGCAGTTCTCTGCGCTCTCTGCGTGTCTGCGGTAAATCCCTTTTTGCTCCTCATCCAATTTGGCAGCATCAAATCCGCACACCCATCCCACAAACGAACGCGCCTTTATTTCGTCCACTCTGCTAACACTCTTGTCCCCCATGTCGTCTGTATCAGCAGTAAAATGTTCCGCGCGGGAGGGCCGCATGGACTCATTCCTCAGGGATCTCCGCTTCGCGTGGCGGATGCTTGTCAAAAGTCCCGGCTTCACGGTAGTCGCGATCCTCACACTGGCCCTCGGCATCGGCGCCAATGTAGCCACCTTCAGCATCGTATACGCCGTCCTGCTTCGCCCGCTTCCGTTTCCGCACCAGGATCAACTCGTCCGCGTCTTCGACGATCTTCGCGGCTCCAACGTTCCGAACGTCGGCATGTCCGTCCCCGAGCTGTGGGATTTCCAGCAGCGCTCCGGCGTGTTCGACCAAATTTCCGTAGTCTGGCCCATCAGCGCCGACCTCTCCGGCGGAGACCGCCCCGAACGAATCGAAGCCCTCGCCACCAGCCCGAACTATTTCACGCTGCTCGGAGTGCAACCCCGCATCGGCCGCGTTTACACCGACCGGGATGCCGTCCCGGGCTTCCTCGACGGCGTCATCCTCAGCGACGGCTTCTGGCGCCGCCAATTTGGCGCCGATCCCCACATCCTCGGCAAAAAAGTTCGCCTCGATAACGATCCCTACACCGTTCTCGGAGTCATGCCTCCGGACTTCCGCCATCCCGGGCGCACACTGGAGACTGACGTGGACGCCTGGATCGCCGCAGGCTACGACGCCAATCCCTTCCCGCATCCCGCGCTGCGCAGCCTCCGAATGCTTCCCGGCGCAATCGCCCGCCTGAAGCCGGGACTCACCGTCCCCGAAGCCCAAGGCAAGCTCGAAACCTATTCCGCGCAATTGGCCGCGCAATATCCCACCGACTATCCCTCCGCCGTTCGCTGGATTCCTCGCCTCGTTTCCGTGCAAGAGGACTTGGTCGGCAAAGTTCGCACGGAGCTTTTCATCCTGTTCGGCGCAGTGGGCTGCGTACTTTTGATCGGCTGCGTAAATCTTGCGAACTTGCTTCTCTCGCGCTCCGCCGGACGCCAGCGCGAAATCGCCATACGCCTGGCACTCGGAGCAGGCCGCGCACGCTTGATGCTTCAGATGCTCACCGAAAGCTTATTCCTTGCGATCGTCGCGGGCGTCGTCGCGCTCCTCACCGTGGTTTGGATGAAGGCCTCGCTCCTGCGGCTCGCTCCCGCAAGTCTGCCGCGCCTCAGCGAAGTCCATGTCAGCGGCGGCGTTCTGCTCTTTGCGTTCTTCCTCTCGATCGCCACCGGAATATTGTTCGGGCTTGTTCCGGCGCTCCAGGCCTCCAGCGCCAGTCAGGTCTCCAGTCTCCGCGAAGGCAGCCGCGGCTCCGGCTCCAGCCGCGCGCACACGCGCATATCGCGCGTCCTGGTAATCTCCGAAATCGCGCTCTCTTTGATTCTGTTGGTGGGCGCGGGCCTGTTGCTCCGCAGTTTCTGGCGCGTGCTGCAAGTTCAGCCCGGCTTCAATCCACGTGGAGTGGTCACCGCGCAAATCTGGATGCCCGTCCCCAACGATCCCAGCACCGACCGCTATCGCCCTCCGGACAAGCGCGCCGCATTCCTTCGTGAAGTCGTCCGCCGCGTCGGCACCATTCCCGGGGTCGAAGCCGTCTCCATCGGCAGTTCAAACAGCCTGCCGCTCGGCGCCGCGCGCAATAGCTTCCCGTTCAACATCGAAGGACGCCCGGCGGACTCCGAACGCGTGCCCGTCGCCGAGTTTGCCAGCGTAAGCCCCACCTACTTCGACATTCTCGGCACGCCGCTCATTTCGGGCCGCGTCTTCGCGGAATCGGACGACACCAATTCCCAGCGCGTCGCCGTCATTGACCAGACTGTCGCCAGTCGCTACTGGCCCGGCCAAAGCCCCCTCGGCCAGCACATTCAATTCACCCAGTTCAACCCGCAGAATCCCTGGATGACGATTGTCGGCGTGGTCGGCGACATAAAATCCGACGGCTTCGACGCTCCCACCGCTCCCCACATTTATCTTTCCGTGTATCAAAATCCGCCGTACGCCTCGGTTGTTTTTCTGCGCACGCACGGAACCTCCGGAAATCTGGGCGATCAAATCCGCACCGAAGTGCAGTCCATCGATTCGAATCTTCCTCTGTTCAGCGTGCGCACCATGGACGAAGTCATTTCCCGCTCCATGGCCGAACGCCGCTTCGCTCTGGAAATTCTCGGCGTCTTCGCCTGCGTCGCCCTGCTGCTAGCCGCCATCGGAATTTACGGTGTGATGTCCTATAGCTTCAGCCGCAGAATTCACGAAATTGGCATCCGCGTCGCCCTCGGCGCGCAACGCGCCGACATCCTCCGCATGGTCCTGCGCGAAGGCATGCAACTCGTCCTGTTCGGCCTGGCAGCGGGACTGCTCGGCGCCGTCATCCTCACCCGCTTCCTGCGCACCCTGCTTTTCAACGTAACCTCCACGGACCCGCTAGTATTCGCCTCCATCGCCGCTCTGCTGGCCGCCGTAGCCCTATTCGCCTGCTACATCCCGGCCCGCCGCGCCACCCACGTCGACCCGTTAGTCGCCCTCCGCGAAGAATAAATCGCGGCGCCAACTTTTCCTCGGCGCCTCCGTGCCCTCAAAGTTTTTCTCGGTGAACTCTGTGTTAGATCTTTTGACTTTGCCTTTCTCTGCGCCCTCTCCGCCTCTGCGGTAATCCTTGATTTGGATCGCCCATCCAAATTGGACATCCCCGCACGACACACAAACCCCGCGACCGATTGACACCACCGAACGCCTGCTCTAGTCTGGTTTTGCAACCTTATCCGCCACGAAACCGGAGCATCCGATGCCCATCCCAAAGACCGAAAAGATCTGGCACAACGGAAAATTTATCGACTGGGACGACGCCAAACTGCACGTCCTCTCCCACGTCGTCAGCTACGGCTCCGCCGTCTTCGAAGGCATTCGCTGCTACGACACCGCGCAGGGCCCCGCCGTATTCCGCCTGAAAGACCACATGCAGCGCCTGCTGAATTCCGCCTACATCTATCGCATGGAAGTTCCCTACAACCTCGAAGAACTCTGCGAAGCCAATCTGGAATTGCTGCGCGTGAATAAAATCGGCGCCTGCTACATCCGCCCGGTCGTCCTCCGCGGTTACGGCGAAGCAGGCGTGGACCCGCAAGGCTGCCCCATCGAGGTCTATCTCGCCTGCTATCCCTGGGGAAAATATCTCGGTGAAGAAGGTCTGCGCGCCGGTGTGGACGTCGGCGTCAGCTCCTGGAATCGTCCCGCGCCCAACACTCTGCCGCAAATGGCCAAGTGCGCCGCGAATTACATGAATTCCCAGCTCATTCGCATGGAAGCCCGCGCCAATGGCTACGTTGAAGGCATCGCGCTCGATACCCACGGCTACGTCAGCGAAGGTTCCGGCGAAAATATTTTTCTGGCGATGGACGGCACCGTCGTCACTCCGCCGCTTGCGAATTCCGCGCTGCCCGGCATCACGCGCCACTCCGTAATCACCATCTGCCGGGACCTCGGCATTCCCGTCGTCGAGCAGATTATTCCGCGCGAGATGCTCTATATCGCGAGCGAAGTTTTCTTCTGCGGCACCGCCGTGGAGATCACTCCCATTCGCTCGATTGACCGCGTTAAAATCGGCATCGGCTCCCGCGGCCCCATCACCAAGCGCATCCAGGACGAATTCTTCGCCCTCGCCGAAGGCAAAAAGCCCGACCGCCACAACTGGCTCTTCCCCGTGGGCGTAACAGCAAACGCCACCGTAGTAACGCGCTAGAAATCGCGTCAGCGCCGCGGAACGCCGCGATCGCAGAACAGTCCACACTTCAATTAAAAGTTCCAACTCCGTAGGGGCGGGTCTCAGACCCGCCCCTACAACCTCGAATCCCGACGAGATTTATCCGCTGCTTCTGTGCACGCCCTTCGCCGTGTCTCTGATAATCATCGCCGTGCCTCCGTGCCCTCCCGCCTTTCTCCGTGTCCTCTGTGTTAAATCTTTGCCGTGGGTTTTCTCTGCGTACTCTGCGTCTCTCTGCGGTGATCCTCCTGTTTTAACTTTCAACTTTTAACTTTCAACTCTCTCCAGTAGAATCGCGCCCGGCTCAAGCGCCGCCGGTTTCCGCCGCGCTTTTCCTGGGAGCACGCGTGTACAGCCTCACCCAAAAATTGCTCGCTGAATTCTTCGGCACTTTCGCCGTCGTCTTCTTCGCCGCCGGTGTCATATGCGCCGACCAGTATCTCCGCGCCACCGGACAAGGCAGCGTCACCCTCCTCGGCCTCGCTCTCGCCTACGGCCTCGCCGTCGGCATCATGGTCACCGCCATCGGACACATTTCCGGCGGACATCTCAATCCCGCCGTCACCATCGGATTCTGGGTCACCCGCCGACTCGGCACCCTGCAATCCCTGCTCTACGCCGTCGCGCAACTTCTCGGCGCCATCGCCGCCGCTTACCTTCTCGCCGTCATCATCCCCGATACCAACTGGCGCCCCGAAGCTCTCGGCGCCATCAATCCCGCTCTCTCCGCCGATTTCACGCGTCTCCACGCGATGCTGCTCGAAGGCGTGCTGACCTTTTTCCTCGTCTTCGTTTTCTTCGCCACCGCCGTGGACGTCAAAGGCGCCTTCCACAAAATTGCCGGCCTCGCCATCGGCCTCGCCGTCACCGTGGACGTTCTCGTCGGCTATCCCTTCACCGGCGCCGCCCTAAACCCCGCACGCGCCTTCGGCCCCGCCCTCGTCACCCGCAATCACTGGACCAACCACGGCGTCTTCTGGCTCGGCCCCCTCCTGGGCGGCGTCCTGGCAGGCGTAATCTACGACCGCATCTTCCTCCGCGACCAACCACCACTCTGAAGCACCGTCACGGAAACGTTGTCATCCCGTTTACCCTGAGGCCACGAAGGGAGCGCAGCGAGGCCTGCCAGCCGGAGGCGGGGATCTCTCTTCGATTGCGGCAAGGCCCAGCCGAAGGGTTCGAAGAATGAAATCGCTCATCGTCACAGCCAAACCGACTCACGCAAATCGCGCCAAACTTGCTTATCCATCGGTTCATCTGTGTTAATCAGTGTTCATCTGTGGTGCCTTTGACCTTCCACCTGTCCCAAAGTTCAGGTTGTCCAATTCGCACCAACTCCGCCCGCATTCATTGCAGCCTCCGCAATCCATGCTAGTTTGACTAGAAGCTCATCGAGCTCAAGGACTCTTCATGGCAATCAATGTTGACGATCTTCTGCGCCGCGCCGTCGAAAGCCGCGCTTCCGACTTGCACCTGAAAGTCGGCAATCACCCCTACCTCCGCGTGGACGGTATCCTGAATCCGCTCAATGACGTGCCGCGCATCACTCCGGAAGAAATGCTCTCCATGGCCTTCAGCATGATGACCAATCGCCAGAAACAAAAGTTCAAGGAAACCGCCGAACTCGATATGGCTTACGGTGTCGCCGGCCTCGGCCGTTTCCGCGTCAACGTCTTCCAGCAGCGCGGCAACGTCGGCATGGTCCTCCGCGTCATTCCCACAAAAATTCGCACCATCGAGGAACTCGAACTCCCGCGCATCCTTTCCACCGTCTGCGAAGAGCAGCGCGGCTTGATTCTCACCACCGGCACCACCGGTTCCGGCAAATCCACCACGCTCGCCGCCATGATTGACCGCATCAATTCCCTGCGCTCCGAGCACATCATCACCATCGAAGACCCTATCGAATATCTGCATCGCGATAAAAAAGGTTTCATCAACCAGCGCGAAGTGGAAGTGGACACCGCGTCCTTCTCCACCGCGTTGCGGGCCGCACTTCGCCAGGACCCGGACGTCGTCCTGGTCGGCGAAATGCGCGACCTGGAAACCATCTCCACCGCCATTCTCGCCGCCGAGACCGGCCACTTGGTGCTTTCCACCCTGCACACCCTCGACGCCACCGAAACCATTCAGCGCATCATCGCCGTCTTTCCGCCGCCCGAGCAAAAACAAATCCGCTTGCAGCTCGCCGGCACTCTGAAAGCCGTCGTCAGCCAGCGCCTCGTGCGCAAAGCCGATGGCTCCGGCCGCGTCCCGGCCGTCGAAGTGATGATCTCCACCGGCTACATCCGCGATTGCATCATCAACCCCGACAAAACGCGCATGATTCGCGACGCCATCGCCGCCGGCACCAGCCAGTACGGCATGCAAACCTTCGATCAATCGCTCTTCGATCTCTATTCCCGCAACCTCATCACCTTCGAGGAAGCCATCCTGCGCGCCAGCAACCCGGACGATTTCCGCCTGCGAGTCCAGGGCGTCCGCAGCTCCGCCGATTCCGCCCGCGAAGACATGGAACGAGCCATGACAGAATTCGACCGCATCGGCGGCCGCTAAGATCGCGCATCACCCAATGGCCGCAACCCCTGCGTTTCGTCGGCCGATCTATTCGTTGTCATCCCGAGCGCAGCGAGGGACCTCTCTTCGATCGCACGCCTACCCGGGCGATAACTAACACTTCCGTTTTTCTATTTCTCATCTGTGTTAATCAGTGTTCATCTGTGGTGAATCTGACGTTCTCCTCTCCTCAACCTCCTTCCCTTCCTCCACCGCCTGAACTATCCTCCTCCCATGCGCCAGCAACCTCGCCGCAAACTCGTAACCGAAACCCAGCTCTACATGTCCGCGCAACGCGCTCTCATGCGCCGCCCGCATTCGATCTCCGAGATGAAAAAACATCTCGAGCGCCGCGCTGAAGACAAGGAATTGATTCCCGCCATCATTGCCCGCCTCCGCGAACTGAATTACCTCGACGACGCCAAATACGCCCTGAACTACGCCAGCCAGCACGTAAAAATCCGCCGCCAAGGACGCTTCCGCATCGCCCGCGAACTCCGCGCCCGCGGCGTCCCCGACCGCTACATCGAAGAAGCCATCGCCAAAGTCTTCGCCGAAACCGACGAGCCAGCCCTAGTCCGCGCCCGCCTCAAACGCCGCCTGGCCCTGCTCAACAAAAAGTCCGGCGAACCCAGCGCCCCGCTCGACCAAAAAAAAATCGCCTCCCTCTACCGCAATCTCCTGGCCGCCGGCTTCTCCGCAGACATAATCCGCGCCGAACTAAAACGCATCACCAAAGGCGACCTCCCCGACGACGACCAAGCCTCGCAAGACGACGCCTAACCTCCGGCGCAGGCATCCAAAACCTCCGTGCCCTCCGCCTTTCTCCTTGCACTCTGTGTTAAATCTGTGCAGTCCACACCCGCAAAATTTCCACGCACAAAAGAGATTTTTCCGCCCCTCCCGCGTCTAAGCCCCACAGCGGAAGTGCCGGAAACCCCAATGAAATCGAGCCGAATACGCTCCAGCTCCGGACACTAACCATCGCCTTTTTCTGATTTCGGACAGTCGCGCGGACCCCGAATCAGCGGCCCCTACGCTTCTAACTCGCAAAGGAGAAATACGCCATGAAGAAGCTGCTGCTTTCCGCTCTAACAATCGCGTTACTGTCCGCCGCCGAGCCCGCTGTCGCCCGCGCTGCCTCGCATTCTGCAGCTGCGCCAGCCGCGCGGCGCCAAGCCCAAGCCGCCGCGCAGTCCACCGACAAGACTCCTCCCAGCTACGACATGAAGCCGCAATCGCTCCTCGATCTCGATGCCATGCACAAAAAGTACGTGGACCTCGCCACCGCCATACCCCAGGAAAAATACACCTGGCGCCCATCCGATGGCGCTCGCTCCTTCAGCGAAGTCTTCCTCCACGTCGCCGGCTCAAACTACTTTTTCCTGCAGTTTCTCGGCACGCCGCTCCCCGCCAACATGGAAATGAAGAACTTCGACAAATCCACCACGGACAAGTCCCAAATCATTGACGCTTTGAACAAATCCTTCGACAGCGCCCATGCCACCATCGAAAAAATGACCAACGCCGATTTCAATAAGCCGCTGCCCAAGCTCGGCCCCCAGGCCAACGACGGCGATGTCATCTACCTGATCGTCACCGACCTCCACGAGCACTTGGGCCAGTCCATCGCCTACGCCCGCGCCAACGGCATCGTCCCGCCCTGGACCGCGGCAGCGCAAGCGGCAGCGGCCGCAAAGAAAGCCGCCGGCTCCAAGGAATAAACGCAGCAGTCGCCGAGCGAAGCTCGAACCGCGGAACTGGGGCGAGGTTTTGTAGGGGCGGGTCTAAGACCCGCCCCGCTTCTTGCGTCCGATGGGGCAGCGGTACCCGCCCTTGCGCGGCTCACGCCCGCCGTGCACGCTCCGCGATAACTCCGTTGAATTTTTCAACCCGCGTTTAGTTATTCAACAGCGCCACGCCTCCCGCTCGCCGCCGCCCCGCGGCATTCTCCCTATCCTAGGTCTTACATTCCAAAGCCCATCCCCCCGCCCGCCGCCATCCATTGACATTGGCGCGCCATTTGCATAGAACCACCATGCGTGTGCGTCGCGATTCGGCATCACGCGGAGTCAAAATTCGCACGGAGGACCACATGGCTGCCAAAAAGTCCAGGAAATCCAGCGGCAAAAAGTTGAAGAAAGTCTCCCTCAAGAAAGTGGAGAATTTGACCATCACCCGGAAAGTCGGCTGGGTCGACTAGGCGCCCGTTCCGCGTTTCGTCTTAGAAGTCTCGATAGATTCGCCTTCCGGCCGGGCCTGCGGCGGCGCAGCCCTCAGCTGCCTTCGCGCGCGGCGCTCGGCCGGAAAATTCTTTCGTAGTGCCCCTCCAGTTCTCCGCATAGCCTCTTCGTATCGCAAGCCGCTGACGACCCTACGCGCTCGCGCATCGCTTTCCGTAGCGCCGCAAGCTGCGCCGGAGTTTCTCGCGAAGTCCCCAATTCGATAGCCCGCTCCACGTATCTCGCTCGCGATGCCATGTCCCACTCTCCCAACCCCGCCGCCCGCAGCAGCGATCGGCTCGTCCGGCTCACCCAGCGGTCCCCGTTCAACGTGAGCACCGGCACGCCCTGCCACAATGCCTCCATCGTGGTTGTCCCACCGTTATACGGGAACGTATCCAGCGCAACGTCCACCCGCGCGTAGGCTTTCAGAAACTCGTAATGTTCCGCCGGAGGCTCCAAGATCACGCGCTCCCGCGCCACACCGTGCCGCGCGAAACGCCCCCACACCGCGCTGCGATTGGATTCTTCATCCAGGCAATTATTCTTCAGGACTAGCCGGCCGTGCGGCACCGCCAATAAAATCCGCGCCCACGTCGCGATCATTTCATCCGTGATCTTGTATTGCGGTGCAAAACAGCCAAACGTAAGCGCTCCCGTCGCGGCACACGGCGGCGGCGCCACCTCCGGAACCGGATAAAGTACGCGAAACCCGAGGTAGCTCCCCGAAACACGCAGCACTCGCTCGGTGCAAAAGCGCTCTTCGGCCGCGGGCATGGCAGATTCATCCGTCACCACGTAATCGAAGGCTCCGACCCCGGTCGTCGCGTACATGCCGAACCATCCCACCACCACCGGCGCCGGTTTCCTCATGAACATTCCCAGCCGGCTCGCAAAACTGTATCCGTTCAAATCCACCAGCACGTTAATCCCCGCGCGCGCGATTCGCTTCGCGGCGGCTTCGTTCGATAGTCCGGTTATGTCCTCGATCGCATCATCGCGATGCCGCCGGTAGCCGCTCTGCGCGCTGGGCCTCTCGCGATCCGCGAATAGCACAATCTCGAATCTCGCGCGGTCGTGCTCGTTGATCACACCCCACACCGGCTTCATCCAGTTCCGCCAGCCGAAAAACGCGGAGACGTAGCCCACGCGAATTTTCTTCCGAGCGCCATCCCCGCGAGCGTGCGCTCGCGTCCGCAGCTTCACCCGTGGCCGCTCAATCTTTGCCTCCGCTCTGGCCCATGCCACGCGCGCTTTCAGGATTTCCGCGTTTCCAAGTGACGGGCTTTCCGGCGCGATCTTCGCAATCTCCCCCAGCGCCCGGTGGCGCAGCTCTCTGTCGTGGCCCCTGGCTACAACGCGATACTCCGCGATCGCCTCATCTACGTGCCCCATGTAGAAAAGGCACTTGCCCAAATACATGCGGGCGTCGCCGTCGCCGGCATCAATCTCTACAGCGCGCTGAAAACTTCCGCTCGCCGCGGCGTAGGCTCCCAGCGAAAATTCCGCGCATCCCTGCCCATACCAAGCTTGAAAGATTCCGCCGTCCAGCGACAAAGCCCGCTGGTAAGCCTCTCGTGCCTCCGCAACACTCTCCACGAGATACAGCGCATCGCCATACCGCGTCACAACCTCGCCATTCTCCGGATAGCGCCGCAGAACCGGCTCCAGCAACCGCAGCGCCGCGGGGCCGCTGCCGTGCAGCAATAGCGCACTAGCTCGCTCAATCACCCGGCGAGCGCCATCCACCTGTCGTTTGCTCTGCAATTTAGCTGCGCCCCGCGTTCGTGTACGCATCAGTCTGCCCGCATCGTATCTCGCCACCCGCACCAGCGTCACCCACCGCTGCGCCGCCTGTAGGACGGCCGCTCGCGCTATATCTCCGTGCCCTCCGCTTTCCTCCCTGCCCTCTGTGTTAAATCTTTTCTCCTCAATGCTCTGCCGCAGCAAGAACGATTAGCCTGGATACACACAGCCATAGTAATCACACAGTAAATGTGATAAAATACGTCGGGGCACTTTTCCCAGCCCCCAAGGATGAGCCATGAGCGCTGCAGCCCAGACGAAACGCCCAACACGCTGGCTAAGCCGGAAAAGTGTCGCCCCAAAGTTTTGTCCGCAGTGCTCTGGCCACTCGCCACTAACCACGAGGCACTGCATTTTCAATCGCCAACCCGCGCGATTAGAAATCATCGTAACTCACACAAAACAAAGACCCGCGCAACAAGTCAATCGCCAACTTTCGGGCACTCTGCGCACCGCGAATTGCGCTCTTCCTGTCTCCGGTTGCGCGCTGCGCGGATCGCGTAGGATGGACCGCGGCTTTCGCATCACGAACCACCCATCGCGCTGTTTGCCTCCCGGAAGTCTTCGCGGGGCACAATTCACGACCCACGTGCTTTCTAATCGCAACAACGCCGCATTCAAAATCAGCCGTAACTCCATGAAAATACAAACCGAACCAATTTCTAATCGCAACACGAACCAGGATATTGCAGCCGTTGCGACCAGTGAATCCATCTGCAATAATGCCGATGCGGCGAGCATCGGCATCCCGCGCCAGCAACGCGACCGAGGGATCTGTTTTCATCTCCACCGAGGGAATCCGTGACCAGTACTGCGCCAACTACCAAGTGGACCGGCAACCAGGTCCGCCAGACATTCCTTAGATTCTTCGCAGAGCGCGGCCACCGCGTCGTGCGCAGCTCCTCGCTCGTCCCGCACAACGATCCCACCCTGCTCTTCACCAACGCCGGCATGAACCAGTTTAAGGACGTCTTCCTCGGCCTCGAAAAGCGCGATTACAATCGCGCCACCACCTGCCAGAAATGCGTCCGCGCCGGCGGCAAGCACAACGACCTGGAAAACGTCGGCTTCACCAACCGCCACCACACCTTTTTCGAAATGCTCGGCAATTTTTCCTTCGGCGACTACTTCAAAAAAGACGCCATCGCCTTCGCCATGGAGCTGATCACCTCCAAGGATTGGTTCGGCGTCCCGCTCGATAAGCTCTATTTCACCGTCTTCGGCGGCGCGGAAATCTCGCCCGGCAAAACGCTCAATGAGGATGACGAAGCCGCCGTCCTCTGGCTCAATACCGGCGCGCCCAAAGACCGCATCGTCGCCATTCCCGGCCTGAAAGACAATTTCTGGGCCATGGGTGACACCGGCCCCTGCGGCCCATGCTCGGAAATCTTCTACGATATGGGCCCGGAAGCCTCCGACGAAGGCCACGCCGACTGCCAGTTCCCGTGTGACTGCGGCCGCTACGTCGAAATCTGGAACCTCGTTTTCATGCAGTTCAATCGCGACGCGACCGGCAACCTCAATCGCCTGCCCAAGCCGTCAGTAGATACTGGCATGGGCCTCGAGCGCATGACCGCCGTCCTCGAAAACGTAGTCTCCAACTACGACACCGACCTGTTTCAGCCACTCATGAAAGAAGCCGCGCGGCTCGCAAACGCCGACATACATGACCACAAAACACAGCCATCACTTCGCATCATTGCGGACCATTCTCGTGCTGCGACGTTTCTGATCTCCGACGGAGTGATTCCCTCGAATGAAGGCCGCGGCTATGTGTTGCGAAAAATCATTCGTCGAGCCTTGGTTCACGCCAACGATCTTGACGCTCCCGTGCCTTTCTTGTCGCTCATGTCCGCCGCGGTTCGCCTGGAAATGAAAGATGCGTATCCCGAATTGGAAGAACACGCAGCCCGTGTCACACGCGTCCTCGACGAAGAAGAGCGCCGCTTCACGCGCACCGTCGAAGTCGGGCTTAAGAAGCTGGAAGAAGGAATCAAAGAGAGCACGGAGCAGATAGCTCAGGTCGTTGGTCGCTTGACAAAAGAGTCTCCAGGCGGCTTTGGCGTTGATCGTCCCGTGCTGAAAGGCGACATTGCCTTTAAGTTTTACGACACCTACGGTTTACCAAGAGACTTTATCGAGGATGTCGCACGGGATAACGGCTTGATCGTGGACTGGGCCGGCTTCGATCAAGCGATGCAGGAGCAGCGCACTCGCGCGAAAGCGTCCTGGAAGGGTGCGCACAAGGAAACGGCCAATCCCGTTTATTCGAAACTCGCGCAAACATCCAAGACTGAGCCGGACTTTTACTTTGGCACCAAGACGCGCGACGCGCGCATCGAATCCATCGTCACTAAAGACGGCCCTGTAAACGAAATTAAGGCTGGAACCGAGGCCGAAGTCGTCCTCGACCGCACTTCGATCTACTCCGAATCGGGCGGCCAGGTAGCTGACACCGGCTCGTTCTACGACAATTCCGAATCGCTCGAGCTCGCCGAAGTGCGCGGCGCCTATTATCCCGTCACCGGCTTGATCGCCCATCGCATCGTCGCGAAGGAAGACCTGCACGTTGGCGATCGCCTCGCCACCATCGCCGATCCCGCACGCCGCGTTCGCGACATGCGCAACCACACCGCAACGCACCTGCTGAATGCCGCCTTGCGCAATATTCTCGGCACGCATGTAAAGCAAGCCGGCTCGCTGGTCGCCCCCGATCATTTGCGCTTTGATTTCTCGCACTACGCGCACGTGGATCCCAGCGAGCTCGCGGAAATCGAGCAGCAAGTAAACGAAGAAATCCGCAAGAACCTCGAAATGCGCACGGACATCATGAATATTGACGACGCGCTCGCTTCCGGCGCCCTCGCCTTCTTCGGCGATAAATATCCCGAAGCCAATGTCCGTGTGGTGACCATTCCGGACGCCTCCACGCCGCGCGGCTTCTATAGCAAGGAACTTTGCGGCGGCACGCACGTGCTCCGCACCGGCGACATCGGCGTCTTCAAGATTGTCGGCGAGCAATCCGTCGCCGCTGGCGTGCGCCGCATCGAAGCCATTTCCGGCGATCGCGCTCTCGCCGAGTACCAAAAATCGCTCGCCACGCTCCGCGCCGTCGCCGGAATGTTGAACGCCGGCGAAGACGAAATCATCGCCGCTCTCGAACGCCAGTTCGAAGCCACCAAGCAGCTGGAAAAGCAGTTGGAAGCCATGAAACGCAAAGCGGCAGGTTCGCTCGCCGCCGATTTGGCCGCGCAAGGCTGCACTGTGAAGGATGTTCGCCTGATTGCCGCCCAGGTGGACGGCCTGGATCGCGAAGCCCTGCGCCAGTTGGTGGACGCTCTGCGCCAAAAAATCGGCTCCGGAGTAGTCGTTCTGGCCTCCGCTGAAGGCGGCAAAGTGGCTCTAATCACAGGGGTTACCAAAGACCTCATCCCCAAGCTTCACGCCGGTAAAATCGTCCAGGAACTCGCCAAAATTGTCGGCGGTTCCGGCGGCGGAAAGCCCGATTTGGCGGAGGCTGGCGGAAAAGACACATCGGCAATACAAAAGGCCCTTGACCACGTTTACCCCCTCCTCGACCGGTTGTTATAATTCCAGTTGCGCCAGTTGCTTACGCCGGAGAAGCCTCCTTCTCGGGTGTAGGCGTGTCGCTCGTTTGTTCGCGAATTTGCGCTCTGCCTTCCCAGGCCTGTTGTCGAGTCGAGTTGTCGGTGCTCCATGTCGTTTGCAGTCGGATTTCGGCAAAGCATTATGAAGACAAACTGCATCCCAGTTGCAGTGCTGGTTGCGGGCGCGCTGTTGGCGCTCGCTCCGGCCAGCCGCGCCCAGATCTCCACGACCGTGGACGAGCACGGCAAGCTCGTCTTTGTGAATGGGGATTCCCCCAAAGCGCGTCGTGGGAGTACTATAAGTTCTCCTTCGAGGGCTGGGGGCTCTTCGGCGGCTCTTTCGCCGGAAGAGACGGCCTCGACGCTGGGCGCCACGGACGGGCGGCTCGATCGCATCGTGCGTGACGCAGCTGCACGCCACCAAGTGGATCCCGCGCTGGTTAAGGCCGTCATCAGCACGGAATCCGGATGGAATTCGCGTGCGGTTTCCCGCAAGGGAGCCGTGGGACTGATGCAGTTGATACCTGGGACGGCGCAACGTTTTGGTGTCGGCAATCCTTTCGATCCCGCGCAAAATGTGGAAGGCGGGACGTCGTATCTGAAGGCGCTGCTCGATCGTTACAACGGCGACCTGAGCAAGACGCTCGCGGCGTATAACGCCGGCGAGCACGCCGTGGATTTGAGCAGGGGCGTTCCGGCGTATCCGGAAACGCAGAGATACGTACAGAAGGTAACCGACGCATACTTTCGGCCCGGCTCCGGCCGCGACCCGGCGCTCTGGACTCCGCCAAGAAATCCAGTACGCAAGGAAGTGGAAGCGAATGGCCGGGTAATTTTCACGAACGAATGACGCGCGTGTTTTCTCTCAGAGCTCAATTTTCGGCCAATTGGCTGTTTCTAGCGTTGGCGCTAGCCGTTGCCCTTGCCGCGCCCGCCGGTGCCGGCGTCAACAAGAAGATGCAGGCGCGCGATCAGTTCGAGCACGCTGTCAAGCTGCGCACCACTCTCGAAGGCACGCCGGATAACCAGCGTTCCCTGATTGATTACCGCCAGGCGCTCACCGCCTACCACAAAGTTTATCTGATCACTCCGCAAGCCGAGGAAGTCACACCGAGTCTCATTGCCGAAGCCGAGCTGTACGACGAAATGGGCCGCCTGTTCGACGAGAAATACTTCCAATCCGCAATCGAAACCTACCAGTTCCTGCTGAAGCAGTATCCCGGCAGCCGCTATCGCAGCCAGGCGATGTACGCCATCGGCGAAATCCAGAAGGAAGGGTTGCATCAGCCGGATGTGGCCGAGGCGTCGCTGAAAGATTACTTGAAACACTTCCCGAAGGCGCAACACTCCGACGAAGCGCGCGCGCTGCTGCAGCAAATCGCCGCCACGCGCGAGAAGGCCAAAGAGCAGGCTGTGGCAATGGCTGCGGCTGCTGCCGCGACGGCGGCCGCGGATGCTTTGCCTCAATTAAAAGGCACGGTTGTGCAGCAGCGCGAGAGCGCCAAGGGGACGCCGCGCGTCCTGGATATCAAAACGTGGAACGCGGCGAACGCCGTGCGTATCGTGGTGACGCTGGATGACACGATTGCGTTCAACGCATCGCGCATCGCGTCGCCGGACCGCGTTTATTTCGACCTGCACCGTGCGCAACTCACGCCCGCAGTCGCGAAAAGGGATCTGGACGTAAAAGACGGGCTGCTGAAATCGGTGCGCATTGCGCAAAATAAGGAGGGGGTCGTCCGCGTGGTCCTGGACGTGGACGGCGCGCGCGATTATTCGGCGTATTTGCTGGCGAATCCCTACCGGCTGGTGATTGAGGTGCGCAACAAGCCCGCGGTGATGACCGCTAAGGCAGCAGCACAGGCGCCGGTGACCGCAGCGGCCGTTGCACCGCCCCCGGCCATTCCCACGCCTTCGGTGGTGTATGCCGCAAAGGGAGTTTCCGAAAATCCTGCGGCAAGGTCGGAAGTCGCCAGTGAAACTGCTGCGACTCGCGCTGGAGATAACACTTCCTTCGCGGCGAAGACAACGACGCCCGCGGGCGCAGCAAAGAAAGGCGCTGCGAAAACCAAAACCGACAATGGCAAGGCTGTCGCACTGCTCCCGCCGAGCGAATCGAAGCCCACTCGCGACGGCCAGCGCTCGCTGACTCGCGCGCTCGGCTTGAAGATCAGCCGCATCGTGATTGATCCGGGTCACGGCGGCCATGACACTGGAACCATCGGCCCGCATGGCCTGATGGAGAAAGATCTGTGCCTGGACGTCGCGCTGCGGCTGGGACACGAAATCGAGGAAAAGCTTCCCGGCGCGGAAGTGATCTACACGCGCAAGGACGACACGTTCGTTCCGCTGGAGCAGCGCACGGCGATCGCCAACGAAGCCAAGGCGGACCTCTTCATTTCGATCCATGCGAATTCCAGCCACGATGAAGCGGCGCGCGGAATCGAAACTTACTATTTGAATTTTGCGACTTCCGAAGAATCGATGGAAGTGGCGGCGCGCGAGAACGCGCTATCCCAGGAATCGCTCCACGACTTGCAGGACATCATCAAGAAAATCGCGCGGAACGAAAAAATCGAGGAGTCCAAGGAACTGGCCAGCGACATTCAAGACTCGCTCACCCACCGGCTGCAACTGGTAAGCCAGAATGAGCGGAACCGCGGCGTGAAGAAAGCGCCGTTTGTGGTCCTGATTGGCGCCAACATGCCCTCGGTGCTCTCCGAGATTTCCTTCATCAGCAACCCCAGCGACGAACGGCTGCTGAAGAAGACCGATCAGCGCCAACGCGTCGCTGACGGCCTCTATCGCGGCATTGCTTCGTATCTGGAAAGCTTGAATAGCCTCTCCTACGATAAGTCCAAGCTGGTCTCTGACAACCACAGCGACTCCGGCGGCGGCTCCGCAATTGTGGCTGCCGAAGGGAACCCCAAGTAGAATTCCGGCGTCTAATGTAAGATGGTATCCATGCGTCGTTCGCTATTCCCTCTCACGATCCTTGTCTTTCTGTGCGCGATTCCTGCGTCTGCGCAAAGCATTCTGCCACTCTCTTTTGCGGGATGGAACGGCACCCCGCAAGCGGGTCTTCCCACGCCGGTTATCTACAACGGAGACTTCGCGGCAAACATGGGCTCGGGCCAACAGGCGGCGATACGGCAGGAATATGAATTCGTCTCAGGGGAGCAGGCGACGTACTCGCGCGGCGGCGACACCTTGCAAGTTGCGCTGTACCGCATGAAAGACCCCAGCGGAGCCTTCGGGATGTATTCGTACCTGCGATCGCCGGATCTGCCGCGCGCGGATGTGACGGACCACTCGGCGATGTCGGGGGAACGCGCGCTGGTGCTGGATGGAAACCTGGTGCTGGATGTTCACGGCGCGGATTTGCAAAAATTTGGCAAGGATTTGAACGCGCTGGTAGCCGCAATCAACCCGAAGGCCGATCAAGGGCCGCTTCCCACGATTACCGAACATTTGCCGACGAAGGGATTCATCGAACGCTCCGACAAGTACATTCTCGGACCGGTGGCGCTGAACCAGTTTTTTCCGGTGTCGTCCAGCGATTGGTTGGGATTTGGAACCGGAGCCGAGGCCGAAGTGGCGAGATACCACGTGGATGGGCGCGAACTGAATCTGCTGTTGGCGGACTTCCCCACTCCGCAAACCGCGCAAAAAAAGTTGGCGCAACTGCAGCAGGATTACCACGTGAACGCGCCCAGCGCGCAGCCGACCGGCTCACCCGTCTTCGCGAGACGCAAGATCACTCTACTCGCTATCGTTTCCGGTGCGCGCACGCTAGGGGAAGCAAATAAATTGCTGGATCAGATTCAATCCGGGACGGAAGTGACGTGGAACGAGCCGACGTTCCAATTCAAGGAACCGCCAATCACTACGATGATCGTCGGTGCGATAATCGGAACCGGCGTCATCTGCTGTTTTGCATTAATATCAGGGTTGGCATTCGGTGGATTTCGGCTGATGGTCAAACGATGGCTGCCGGATAAAGTCTTTGATCGCAGCAGCCAGATGCAAGTGCTGCAGTTGGGGCTAGGCAGTAAACCCATCAATTCAGAGGACTTCTACGGTATTGAGCGCAGACACTCGAAATGACCACACAGTGGAAATCGCACGAATATCCTTTAAACAACTTATTATCAATCAGTTAGGGCGGAGTCAAAAAGTGTCTTTCCTGCTTGACTGATTTCTGTGGCTCGTACTAGACTGCGGTCGAGGAAAGGGTTCTGTGGCCTACCGCGCAGTGGCCTTGGAGCTTTCTCCCCTCGAAGGCCCGCCCAAAGCGGGCCTTCTGCTTTTAGAGGGCCATTCGCGTGCAGAACTTCTACTCGCGAACTTCCAGCAGGACGACTCGAATTTTTTGCCGTTGCCCGTAAACTCGGCCGGTGCCGGTGAGATTTTCGACGTCGGTGGAAGCGATCTCGACTAATCTCCCTTCCCGCTCCAACTCGTTAAATGCAGTAGCGAGCACTTTCGGATAATCCGGCGATTTCACGACCCAGCGCACGTTCATCTCGTGCAGATGTGCGAGCAATTTCTCGGGGTCGTTGTAGCGCGCCGGATCCATCAGCCAGGAATATTCCGGCGAGCCATCCACAAACGGAACACGGATGTAGTAAAGATGGCGGAAGAAAACCATCACGCTGCCGTCGTTTGACCCTTTGATCTCTGGCGATAACGTGCGATTGATGAACTCGACGGTTTGGTAGTCGGGGGCCATGCGATCGAGAAACGCTGCTTCGGACTGGACTCCAAGAACTGCGGGGAGGAAATCGCGCGCGTAAACTGCGTCCGAAATTCCCGCAAAGGCAAGAAAGGCGAGAACGGTGAAGGTGCATGCCAGAGAGGCGGCACGCCAGCTTCTTTCGGCGATGGCGGAGACTCCTGATAGCACCAATGCCAAGCTGAGGGCGTATACGGGCAGGAGGAAACGGCCCATTTGAGAAGTCCACACGTTCGAAAGGAACATGGCCGCCCAAAAGGCGGCAGCGACCTTGGCGACCGGATTCTTCCAACGAGCGAAGAGCAGTAAAGGCGCAAAAGCAAGAATGATTGGCCCGAAGTATTGGCCGAATCCGTGAGCTGCGCCCTTGAGCACCATTGTGAAGGGATAACCCAGAATGTGGGGCAGGTCACGGACCACTCTGCCCGCGCCGGTGTCCGCGGAAATCCAGCCGAGAGCATAAGAGTTCACGCGATCCGGAGTAAGCGTTCTGGTGAGGAACGGGAATACCGGATCTCCGGTCCAACACAAATTCCGCGCGAGCGGCCACACGCCCGCCGATAGCGCCGCGAGGCCACTTGCGACAGCAATCTTGAAAGACCGCGCCGCGACCATGATGTAGACAACCAGCGCGATGGGGATAATCCAGCCGGTATACTTCACGCCCGCCGTCGCGCCGGCGAACAAACCGGCGAGCACGAGCCAACGAGTCGCATCGCTAGCCCCAGCACGGGCTGCGGCGAGGGCCGCCAGCGCCACGTAGAAGGCCATCCACATATCGGGCGATCCCGAAGTGCTCATCTGCCAGAAGACCAGCGGGGTGGCCAGGAAAATCAGGACGGCGATGGAGGCCCAGCGCTTCGTCATGAGCTGCCGCGAGACCGCGAAAAGTGCGCCGGCCGCGAGCACGCCGCCGAGGTAAATCAGGCCGAGCGAAATGCGATCGCTGCCGAGTGCCAGACCAAGCGAAATCAGAAGATGAGCTTGGCCGATAAAAAAACTGTGAACCATCCAATAGATGGGTGCGAGCGGGCGGGCCTGTTGCAGCAGCGGAGCGGTGAAGTGGTAATGCATCGCGTCAGAGCCAGTAAGTGGAGCCATCGCGGAGAGAGCGCCGACCACGAGGAAGCCGAGGATCGCGAGTAGAACCAGGCGTTCGGACGCAGTTAGATATGAGTGGTGGAGTTCAGTGAACAGCGCGCGCCAGGTGCTCCAAAGTTGTCGCCACGCGCGACCTGCGGAGGCGGCCATGAGCGCGAGCAGGACGAAGACCGTAGCGAAACGCAACCATCCTGCAATACTTAGAAAAAAGAGAACGATTTCGAGCGCCGCGAAAGAAAATCCGACGGCAAAGAGCAGCGACTCAAGATTACTGTGAGTGGCAAATCCCAGGAGTTGCAGGATCCGGAGGCCCCAGGCGGTCGCGATCAGAAATATCAGCAGCACCACTGAAAGGTGAAGGACGGCGAAAAGTAGCGTCACCGGTGAATCCAGGCGGCAAAGCGGGCGAGAAACACGTCACGAAACTGCAGATAATAGAAAATATTCACGAAGAGAAGCCAGACGATGAAAATGAATTGCACGGCGCGGAGACCAGCGCGAGGCTTGTTGTTATCTTGAATCGGAGCTGCGGTCATCGCGAAAAACTTTACATCGTCGTGCGGGCAAACTCAAATCCCTCGGTCGGCGGCAAGGCGTGCGCGGAATCCGGCAACGCGGGCAGCCCGTCATCACACCTCAGAAATTGCTGGAGAATCGCAGAAACCAGCTTCGCGAGGGCGCAATCGCGTTTCCGGAAAAAAGGCCGCCGAAATCAATCACGTTGAGGCGGTTGTTGAGATTCTGGCCGTCTGCCTGGATGCGCATGGTGAGGCGCTCGCTCTTGTAGATATCGGCGCCGACGGACGCACTAACCGCCAGCGAAGGCTTGACGCGACCTCGATCGAAACTCAGACGATCCACTACGGCTTGGCCATACTGCGCGACCGCGTCAGAATATGTGCCGCCATAATCGAACGGAAGTCCGCTTCCGTAGTCGGCTCCTCCCGCCAGCCACAGACGCGGCCACAACTGATAACGAAAGCGCGCGCGCAGGGTGTTGCGCTGATCTTGCGAGTCCGGGAAGTGGCCGGTTAGCTGAGTCGAGGCGTTGGTGGCATCAACACCAAGCAACAATCCGCCCGTTACGGGGAACCACGCATTGCCGACCATGTACGAATAGCTGAGAAACCCGGAAAGATTCCTCCAGTGCGGAATTTCGATTTTGCCTTCCGCGCCGTAGATGACGGCTTTGTCGAAAGAGATCGGAAAGCTGACGCCGGTGTTCAGCAGTTGATCGTCATCGGCGTAATCTCGCGCGAAGCGGCGAAAAATGTTGGCGTCCAGCCGGACCTGCCCGAAGAAACCCTTGCTCGCGCCGGCTTCGTAGTAGTCGCCGTGCGAAGGTTGCAACGGGAGCCGTAAAACGTCCGGGTTCAATACGACTACGCTTGGCGAGCTGGCCAGCAGAATATTTTCGAAGGATGGCGTCTGAAAGATGCGGTCGTAGGAAGCGTGAACCACCAGATCCGCCTGCTGAAAATATCGCGCGACGGAAACACGAGGGCTCACTGCATTCTGGTTTGCAACAAGTTGGTAGTGGTCCCAGCGCAGACCGGCGCTGATGGTCCATTTGCCAAGGCGAATCATGTCCTGAACGAAAGCGGACTGCTCGAGGTCAGGCCGATTGCCTGCAAAAGAGAACGTAGCGGGCGTGCCGGGATCAAAATACGAGGGATTGGTAATAACGTCGCTAAAGTTCTCGTTCAAAAACATCGCGTCCGACTCGACGCCCGCTTTCCATTCCTGATTGCCGTGATGAATTGAAATCGTTCCCTTGAAATATCCTTCGCGGAAGGAATTGTGCTGAAAAGCGATGATGGGCGTGGAGAATGGATTGGAGTCGAGGTCGCTGGAGTCATCCCGCACCATGCCGTGCAGATCGCCGACGACATTGGAGGAGAAGATGTGGGAATAGGAAATCATTCCCATGGTTTCGAAGTTGTCCGCGGTTTGCAGTTGGCCGTTAGCCTGTTGCAACTGCTCATTGGGAATCTCATAGCGCGCCAGGTTGTGCCGGACGCTCATGGTGAGGCGGTCATTGGGCGTGAAATCGCGTTCGTAGATCGCTGAAAAATCACCGGTGGTGCCTGAATTCGTGTAGTTTTGCGGGACAACCGGATTGAGGTAATGACCGGTTTCGTCGCCGCTGGCGCTCACACCGAACGTGTTTTTGCCCCAGCTGTATTGAACTTTTGTGAACGCGCCCGCGGTGTCAAAGCTGCCTCCGGACAGAACAAACTGTCCGTGGAAACCGGGCTGCGTATCCTGGAGTGTATTGATTTCCACGACGCCGCCCATCTTTCTGCCGTATTCGGCGGGAAAGCCGGCCGTGTAGATGGTCATCGAGTCCACGTCGTCCGCCTCGATTTCGGTGCCGAATCCGGGAGAACGATTGTCGGTGAGCGGGACGCCATCGAGCACAAACTGGGTTTGATATTCCGCTCCGCGCGGGTGCAAGACCGCGTTTCCCTCATACAACCAACCGGGCTGTGAGTTCACCAGATCCTGCAGAGAGCGGCCGGGGAGCGAACCGACGCGGTTCTCCAGGAAATCCGGTCCGAGCTGGCTGACGGCGCCGGCGCGGTCGGGGTCCACCAACGTGTCCTGGCCGCTTACGCTGACGGTGGCGTCAATCGGAGCTACACGAAGCTGAATCGTGCGCTCAGCGGGGATTATGGAGCGGACTTCGATTGTCGCGGAATAGGGCGCAAACCCGGACGCCTGAACGTGGACTTCATAGAGGCCGAATGGGAGGCGTCGCGCGGCAACGCGGCCCGCTTCGTCCGTCTCAAACGACTCATGATACTGGCTGGCTTCGCTGACAAGCTCAACGGAGGTCTTGACGGCCGACCCTGACGGATCGGTTACTTTCAGCCGCAATTCGCCCGTGTTGCTTTGTGCGGGGAGAGAAGTTGCAAACAAGAGGTATGCGAGAAACTTTTTCATTTTATCGCGATATTGCAGCGGAAACTGCCACACCACATGTTACAGGAAAGCTCCTTTGCTCGAAACGGCAAGAGGCTCTGCAGGTGCAAAGACTGCCGGGAGGCCGCCGGGCGTGCGCGGTTGGGTTACGAGCTCCATCGGCAGAGGGAATGGGCTTCGGGTTGTGCGTATCCATGTGTCCTCGCGACATCGATGGGAGCGCGCGTTCGTTGGCTTTTTACATGGCACCCAAGCCTGCGTAGACGATACACTCGTGTGATGATCAGCCCCCGGCGAGCCTACTGGCTCGGGTTTCCTTTGCTCGTGGCCCTCCTCGTTTTTCCGACTGCGGCGTTAGCGCAACCCCCTGCGCAGCCGCAAGCGCAGCAGCCGGCGGCGCAACCTGCAACCCAACCGCAGCAGCAGAGCCCACCGCCGGGGCAAAAGCCCGTCAGCGAACCCTCAGACAGAGTTCAGCCGGCGGCTACCACGCAAAAAGCTGGGCAAGACCAGGACGGGCAGAAGCCGACGCAAAATGGCGCAACGCAGTCGAAGGACCGACTGTTTTTCGCGCTGCCGAACTTCAACACTCTGGAAAACAGCGGAAACGTGCCGCCATTAACGGTCGGGCAGAAGTTCAAGCTGATTACGAGGTCCTCCTTCGATCCGGCGCAGTTTGTGTGGTACGGCCTGATTTCCGGGATCGGGCAGGCCGAAAACAGCGAGTCCGCATACGGCCAAGGTTGGGGAGCGTACGGCAAGCGCTACGCGACCACCATGGCGGACGGAACTGTGGAAGGCTACATGGTGAGCGGGATCTTCCCGTCGGTGCTGAAGCAGGATCCCCGTTACTTCATAATGGGCAAGGGCACGATCACGCACCGCACGATGTATGCCCTCAGCCGGCTATTCATCACGCGATCTGATTCCGGGCGCGCCGAGTTCAACGCGTCCGAGATTTTCGGTTCAGCCAGCGCAGCGGCGATCTCGACGTACGGTTACCATCCGGAGAACGATAAAACTCTGAGCAACACGGCGAGCGTATGGGGCACGCAGGTTGCTTACGACGGAATCGCCATCGTGATCAAGGAATTTTGGCCAGACATACGGCGAAAAATGAGCAAGAAGCACGCGGCCGATCAAAACTGAAGGGTTGCGCAAGTTGTCTTGCAGGAGCAGTAGATTTGTTCCGAATTGGTTTCTCTCTGAGAATCACTCCTCGAATTAGCCCTTCTTGGCGCACCTGCCGCCTTTCGTAGTACCCCGGGACAGGGCACCGAATCAGGCCCTTCAGTCAGTTCCGAACATTCCCTGCCACTGCTAAGGTGCCATACCACATTGGGAATCGGTGCGGAGAACGCAGCGAGGTTTCGCCACGGTGTTCACGCGTGGCGACATCCAGCCGATTAATCACGAAATCCAGCCACTTTGAGAGGCGGTAGTGCGTCGCGCGATTCTAGCACCGGTTGTGCTGGCACTGGCATTGATGACGGCGAGCTGCGCGCTGGCACCTGCGGGGTTCACGCCGCCAACGTCCGAGTCTCTGACGCTTTCACCAAGCAGCGCTTCGCTGCGGGCAGGCTCAATTCAGCAGTTCACTCCATCGCTCGCAGGGAAAACGTTCACCTGGTCCGTAAACGGAATCGCGGGAGGAAGCGCGACGCTCGGCGCGATTGACGCGAGCGGAAACTACACCGCTCCGGCCGTGTTGCCTTCGCCAAATACGATCACGATTGAGGCAGCCGAGACCTCCAAATCCTCGGTGAGCGCGAGCAGCGGAGTCACATTATTGAACCCGATTCCCCAGGTTTCGGGTGTGACGCCATCTTCCGTGAACGTAGGGACATTCACGCTGACGATTACCGGCGGCGATTTTGTGAATGGCGCGACAGTTTCCTTCGGCTCCACAACCCTATCGACGACCTTTGTCTCGAGCACGCAACTGACTGCCAGCGGAACCGCAACGGGAGCGCAAGTGGGGTCGGTGGCGGTGACGGTGACGAATCCGGATCCTGGTTCGGTCAGTTCAAACAGCATCAACGCGGATGTGGTGGGCACAATGTCGATCGCGGCAAACGCCGCGGACCGCTTCTTGCAGCAAACCACGTTTGGGCCCACGACACAGCTCGTCACGCAGCTGCAGTACAGCGGCCTGCAAGGATTTCTGACGCAGCAGTACGCATTGCCCGTCACTTCGTATGCCAGCGCCGCGCAGGACACCAGCCTGGGGCCCCTGCAGCAAAGGTTTTTTGTGCAGGCACTCACCGCGCCGGACCAATTGCGGCAGCGCGTGGCGTTCGCGCTGAGCCAAATCTTCGTCATCGGCGGCGACAAGGTCAGCGACCCCACGGGATACACGAACTATCTGCAGTTGCTGGAAACGGATTCCTTCACGAATTACCGGCAGATCATGAATGGCGTCACGTTATCGCCGGCGATGGGGCATTGGCTGGATATGGTGAATAACGGCAAGCCCAACACCGCACAGGGCGACCACGCCAACGAAAACTACGCCCGGGAATTCATGCAGCTTTTCACGATTGGCACGTCGCAACTGAATCCGGACGGCTCCTACCAATTGGACGGGAGCGGCAACCAGATTCCGACCTATACGCAAGATACGGTGGAGGCTTTTGCCCGCGCGTACACGGGGTGGACGTATCCGCTGACGCCGGGAATGACGCAACAAACGTATAACCCTCCGTACTGGACCGGCGCAATGGTGGCGGTGGATTCCAATCACGATACCGATCCCAAGCAGTTGCTGGTATATCCGGGAGCGGCGGGAGGCGGCCTGCTGCCCGGCGGCCAAACGTCTACGCAGGACCTGAAAGGCGCACTCGACAATGTATTCAATCATCCGAATGTCGGGCCATTCGTTAGTCGAGAGCTCATTCAGCACCTCGTGACGAGCAATCCGAGCCCCGCCTACATTCAGCGAGTGACGAGCGTATTCAACGACAACGGATCGGGCGTGCGTGGCGACATGAAATCGGTACTCACGGCGATTCTGCTGGATCCCGAAGCGCGGCGGGGAGACGATCCTGCGACCGCCGTGGGCACGGACGGCCACCTGCAGGAACCGATACTGCTGATTGCGGGATTGATGCGGGCGTTCAACGCCACCAGCGACGGGTCCAACCTGGCCTACTACAGCAGCGGGATGGGCCAGAACCCGCTGTTTTCGCCAAGCGTATTCAACTTTTATTCGCCGAACTACGTGATTCCCGGAACGACGTCGTTTGGACCGGAATTCCAGTTGCTGACCACCGCGACATCATTGAATCGCGTGAATTGGGTGAACACGTTTGTGTTTGGCTCGATGGGCTCGGGAAACATAGTGGATTTTTCGAGTTACGCAGCGCAGGCCTCGAACCCCGGAGCACTGGTGGACACGCTGAACGGGTTGCTGATGCACGGATCGATGGCGCCGGACATGAAGAACAGCATCGTCAGCGCGATGCAAAGCGTTCCGGCGGGAAGCAAGCAATTGACGCAGGAAGCACAGACCGCGATTTATCTAATCGCAGCTTCTTCGCAGTATCAGGTGCAGCACTGAAACCGCAGCGGCCCGGCCGCAGGAGCGTGACAATGTCTCGGGGAAAAGGAATATCACGCAGAGAGCTTTTGCGCGCGGGATGCTGCACCGCCGCATCTTTCGGCATGACGGCGGCACTGGGCCGCTTGAATATGATTCACGCCCTGGCGGCGGGCCCCACGAGTGGCTACCAGGCGCTGGTATGCATTTTTCTCTTTGGCGGAAACGACAGCAACAACTTGATTGTTCCGGACGACTCAGCCGGTTACCAGAACTACGCGACGATACGAGCGAATCTGGCGTTGGCGCAGAGTTCCCTGCTTCCCGTGGTGACGAAAACCGGGAATGTGCCTTACGGATTGCATCCACAACTTCCGGGGCTGCAAGCGCTATTCAATGGCGGGCAACTGGCCGTGGTGGCAAACGTGGGAACACTGGCCCAACCAGTCACCCGATCGCAATATCAGCAAGGCAGCGTGACTCTGCCCGTCAATTTATTTTCGCACTCGGACCAGCAAGGGCAGTGGCAGACGGCGCAGTTTGACGGCTATTCGCCGACCGGATGGGCGGGGCGTACCGCCGACGTGCTGCAGCCGCTGAATGCCGGAGCGCAATATCCACCGATCACGTCGGTAGCGGGCGGAGCGATTCTCTGCAATGGAGCCCAGACGGAACCGTACGCGCTGATCCCGGGTTCCTCGCCAGGTTTGACTGGCTTCTATGGATCGGCTCGGGACAATGCGCGATTGGTTTCCTTCCAACAAATGCTCACGTTCGACAGCGGCGTCTCCTTGGTCCAGGATTCCAGCGCGGTGATGAGCCAATCACTGGCGCAGAGCCAGATTTTGGCATCGGCACTAAAGGGATTGCCGAGCCTGCAAACACAGTTTCCGACAACGGGCCTGGGGCCCCAATTGCAGCAAGTGGCGCAGATCATGCAGGCGAGGTCAACTCTGGGACTGCAAAGGCAAATCTTCTTTTGCTCGCTGGGCGGATTCGATACGCACACCGCGCAATTGCCCACGCAGCAGGGCCTTTATTCGCAGCTGGATCCGGCCATGTCCGCGTTTTACAACGCGACGGTGGAATTGGGAATCCAGCAACAGGTCACTTCTTTCACGCTGTCGGATTTCAGCCGAACGTTTCAGCCCGGCACCAATGGCGGCACGGACCACGCCTGGGGCAGCCACCATCTCGTGATGGGCGGCGCGGTGCACGGCGGTGATTTGTATGGAACGTTCCCACAACTGGCGCTGGGGGGACCGGACGACGTCGGTACGAACGGACGCTGGATACCCAGCACCTCCGTGGATCAATATGGAGCGACGCTGGCGCAATGGTTCGGCGTGGCGAGCTCGGACTTGCCGACAATTTTCCCGAACCTGCCGAATTTCACAACCTCAACGCTGAAGTTTTTGGGATAAGCCTATCCGTACCACTCGACTTCGCACAAAAGACGCATAAATTCGCGGCAGTCCGCTTCCAGCACAATCTCGCAAAAACCCAGAACGCGAAATTTCCCGGCTAGATCCTTGGTTTCGCGCAATTGCCGTTCGAGCGCCTCCAAGGAATCGAGCGTGGCGCGATGCCGCAGGGCATTTCGTTCGAACTCCCGGGAGGCACGGTAAGTCCTCAACGCTGCCGCGATGACCGGAAGACCCGCGGCCGCCCCGATCAGCCACTGCTTCAAGAGATGGTGATCGGCATTGCTGGGCTGCCCTTCGGTAGCTTTGTGAACAAAAATGTGAGCCAGGACAAATGCGAAGCTCGCGAAGAATATTGTTTGCACGATTGTTGCCGTCGTTGATCCCGTCCGCTCATCGGCGCTGGATTTACGATCGAGATAGGCCATCTGCACGTGCAAGCGTTTGGGGCGATAGTATTCGATTAACTCGTGCAGCGCTTCGTCACAAGTATCGACACATGGCGGCCCGCACACGGAGGGATGCAAACCCTGCGACGACCACGCCTTGGCGTCTTCGTAGTTCTGCGCCTCCAGCTTACGCACGTCATCCTGTAGTTCTTCCGCCAATAGAGCCATATCAATCGGCGGGCACCAAAGCCGAGCGTCGGTGAGTTTGCGAAACTTGAGCAGGCGAAGATTCTCCGCCTTATAACGAGCCGTCAGCCATTTTTCCTTGAATTTGCCAATGCTGCCGAAGCCGATGAGTAGCAACGTAAGACCACCTGCCACGGGTTCACCCCACGTCAAAATCGCGTGTACGTCGGGGCTTACGACGAATTCCAGGATTGCGCAAAGGATTGTGAGCGCCCCAAAGCCGACGGCAAAGATCGCCACCCATTGATAGGATTTCTGATAGCGGATGGCGTCTCGATCACACTTTCGGAATGACTTGTGTATGGCTCCTTGCAAGAGCGAGAGTGCGGTATAAAGGGGCGCGTATCTTGTCTGACCGGCGTTTATTTTTTGGCTGTACTCCTCCAGTTCAATTGTGTCGTCCATGTCTTCCGCCGGGACTCGATGGCGGCCGAGCGTGGCGCCCGAGACAGGTGGGACTGAGGGACGAGCTTTCGCAGGTTCCGGCATTCGTCACCTCTTGGCGATGCGATATCCCAAGGCGAGAATCGTTTTTAGAGTTTCGTTTACGAGCACGCGGTCGTATTCCTTTTCGGATTCTGGAAGCTGTTCGTATGGAACCAGGCATGGATGCGTGCGCTTGGCATCGTCGCGCTGCGGACCATAGACCCAACCATCCTGGATACGTTTCTGAGCCCAGATCTCGTGGGCGTTGCGCGCGAGGTCTTCGAGCAAAGGCTGAATATCGGCGAGGCTTACTTTAGAAGTGTCCACCGGATGCGGGATGTACGGTTGGTCAGGCATGTGCGCCGATCTCCGAGGCTTGGTCATCGCGCCGCGGCAGCAAAGTATTTTGCGACAGGACTCTGAACGATTCTCCCAGAGGGCGGCAACTATACCAGAATCGAGGCTTGACGAAGTAGAGGCGCAACGGAACGATTGCTGACTGACCAGACTCGCTGCAGACGAAGCCCGCTTGTGTTGTGCGGACCGGACCGGTAGCCGGTTCTGCGCTGTACTAGGCGATTCAAGCGCGCAACGCGGGAATTCACCGCCGTCGCCTCATCCGTAACTTTCCGGCAGCGTTTGCGCTTAGTTCGGATTTCCGGGCGCCGAGGTGCGGGTCGTGGCTTTTGCGCTTCCCGTGACAGCGCGCGCAGCGGCCGGCGGATCGTCGGAAACTGTGTAAGGCTTGCCATCGCGCAGGTAAAGGCGCGAGGCTTCTTCGCGATTGAAGGGCCGCGCGCCGCGTCGGCCGAAGACGGCGATTTGGTTGCCGCTCTCATCCACTGCGCGATCGCGGTCAATGCCCTTGGAAATGGCCAGCGCGGGTCCAGCCGTGCGATACGACGCGATTAGCTTGGGAGTGGGGCGCGGGCTGAAACCGTAAGAATTCGGCGAGTCCTCGGGCGAGAGGACTTGCAGGACGCGCAGACCATTTTTCCCGTCGGCGACGAAGGCGAACGCGCTGGCGTCCACCATTCCGATTTTGATGTCCTGCACATCGTTCATCTTGCCGTCGGCGCTGAACGTCTGATCGAGGCGCGCGTGCTCAGGACTCTCCACGTCAACGATGGCTACTCCTTGCTTGCCGCCGGCAACGTAGGCGTAGGTGCGCGCGACGTAGATGTTGCGAGCGTCTTCGAGTGGAACGAGGGACTGTGGAACCATGCGCGGATGTTCCAGATCAGACACGTCGAGAACCTTGAGCCCTTCGCGATCCACCACAAAAGCGTAGCGGAACTGGATGGCGATTCCGCGCGGGTCTTGCAATTCGGGAGCGCCGATTACTGCCGCGACGCTCGGTTTGAGCGGGTCATTCAGATTGACCACCACCAGACCGCGGTCGCAGAGCATATAGGCATATGTTCCGGCGATGACGATCCGCCGAGCGCCATTTAAAACGCCATCCGGATTGAAAGCCAGCGCGCGCTTCAGGAAATTATCGCGGGGATCGCCGTTGAGCAGCGTGCTCACGCCGGGCGTTTTGCTTTTTGGATTGGAATCGCCGATGACGACTAAGCCTTCGTATTTATCCGCGACGTACAAATAGGCGTAGAGCGGGTGGATGCTTTGCTCTTCGTTGATCGGATTGCGCGCACGCGCGGGATCGAGGGCTTGGGTGGAAGGGCTGGCGACCGCGGCAGCGTATTTCGTCTTTACGTAAAAGCGCTGGCCCAGCGGCGAGACGGGAGCCGTGATGGTGCGTTCCGAAAAATTCTTGTTGTCAATGTTGGCGACGTCGTAGGCACGGAAGCCGCCCTTACCCGTCGCCGCGTAGAGATATTCGCCGCGTAGCTGCACATCGAGCACGTTGCCAATGTGGTGATAGTCTTCCTGCAATTCACGGCCGCGAGCCACATGCTTCTGGTAATCATGCGGGTACGCAAAGCGCTGCAGATCGCTGCCGATGATCGCGGGCGGCTCGTCGTGTTCCGCGACGGCTACCGCGTCGAAGCCTTTCGCGCCATCCGCGACGTAGATATAGCGGCCCATAAAATTCAGCAGGTCGGTGCCTTGCAGCAGCACCTGGGCCATCCAGGCATTGTTGTCGTTGCGATTGGAAATATGGCAATCGTCGCAAGCTTTGGTTTCCTTGGCGCGGACCGTGTGCGGAACAAAGGTGCTGAAAGCAGTGCCGCTAAAACCTTCGGCGGAGACGGTCTGCTGCATGTAATAAATCCAATCGCGATTCTGATTCTGCGAACTCACCAGGACCGCGCAGGACGACCGCACCGGGGCGACGCGATGTCCTGTGACCGTGCCGTCAATGCCGAGCATGAAGCCGTCATCGCGGAGAACCTGGAAATCGTAGGCGGTCCAGTTACGCGTCAGCAGACCCTCGTTGTGCAGCATGGGCTTGCGCTGATTGGCCATCATCGCGAGGTGGCAGCCGAAACAATTGGGGGCCCAGGAGGTGTGGCAGGCGTAGCACGTCATGCGGTTATTGGCGTGTGCCAGCAGCGCAGGATCGGCGGGGACGTCGCCCCAGGACTTGCCGTCGGTGCGAATAGTTTTCGCCCAGCGTGACTTTTCGTTGTAGTGCGCGTTGCCGGGCGTGATCGTATCCAGGACTTGCACGACCTCCCACTCTTTGTCCGGCTCAACCATCGAGCGCTGGAAAAGTTTGCCGCCGCGGAATTCAAAGCGGCGCGTGTTCCAGGGAGTACGTAACACGTCGAAATGAGTGCCGCCCGGAGGAGATGCGGGGCCGGAAGAAATCAGCGTGGCGCGCGCGTCGATGGTGCCGTGGCAATCCACGCAATCGAGTTCGATCGCGGCGCGCGGTTCCGCGTAGAGTTTGCCGTCTCCGTGCGAGTCTTGCTCGAAATGGCAGTCCACGCAGTGCATACCCTTTTCCATGTGGATGTCGGCGAGGTGAACCGCCTTCTTGAATTTATCCGGGTCGCTGGGAGGGACAATTTTGTTGTCGGCATCGAGCAGATTGCCCTTGCGATCTCGTTTGTAAACCGCGCGGAAAATCCAGCCATGGCTGTGAAAATCCGCAAATTGGGATTGCTGGAGTTTTGAGTTGAACTCCGGGCTGCCCACCTTTTCGAGAAATTCGGGATCGGCCCACAGGCCGCGCGCCGCGGCGCCTTCCGGATTGCGCACGGCGACCTGGTAACGCTCTTCTTCAGAAGGATTGTGCTGCTCGGCGGGATACATCTTCTGGCCGTCGGCTTCGTTGTCCCACCAGGTGTAGCCGAAATAGGTCGTCTCCATGTTCGTGCCGGGGTGAACATGGCAGATCATGCATTGGCTGGAGGGAATGGCACGCGTGAAAGTGTGACGAATCGGATGGCCAGACTCGTTCTTCGGAATCGTCGGATCAGACGAAAAGCTTTCACCCAGATGGCCGTATTGGGCATAAGGACCGGCATGCTCCGGCGAGCGATCATTGGCGTACACCACGTGGCATCCCGTGCAGCCGCTGGCGCGATAGTCGCCTGGTTCGTCATTGGTGCCGGGCAACGAAAGCAAGGGATCGAGCAAACGCGTTTTCTGGAGGCCGAGAAATACCGGGTCGGTGCGCAGCAGGGTGCCGAAGCCTCGCTCGCCGAGTTTGTCGTCGGGGCGGCCGGATTCTTCTTCGCGGTCCGGGTTGCCGATTTCGCCCTTTTTTCCGGCGCCGCGTTCGAACACGCGCAAGACGTTGCCGGGTTGCGAAATTTCCCAGCGTTCCAGCGGAGTGACCTCGGGGATGACGCCCTTCAGGCGTGTTTCTTCGGGAGTGGGAGCCGGCACCGTGTGGATCGCTTGAGGCAGGCCTCCGGCAGAATAGCTCTCGCCGAAATGCTCGTTCTTCAGCGGGTAAGCGCCGTTGTTGTAGAGCGCCGCTCCCCACAGCAGGCCGCCGTAGGTCATCATGCTCGTCTTCACGCGCAAGACTTCCGCGGCGTGGCATCCCGCTGTGCCGCAGGTTTCCGACGCAACTCGCAAATCACCGGGGTTGACGAAGCGGACGTACGCGTAATTCTCGTGCAGCCATTGGGCGTACAGGCGCTGGGGATTGGCGGAAACGTCTTTTAATGCAGGATCGTCGGGTTGCGGGTGTGCGCGGTTTTTTAGCTGTTCGTATTCCGCCGTGTTATTGCTTGTGCCCGGCGTGAGAATCGCTGTGGCATCTCCGCCGTGGCAATCCACGCAGCCTAGTCGCACCGTGCGCGTGGGATGCATCGAGGGCTCGTCCGTTTTGACGTGGCAGGAAACGCAGCCGGCGCTTTTGCGATCCACATCGGCTTGGCTTTGTCCCAGCAGGCTCGTCTGTTGCGCGGCCGATTGGGCGCGAGAACGGGCCTCCAGCAGGAATCCAGCGACAATCGAGGTGGCGACCGCGAAAAAGACGAGGAATCGCCGCTGCGCAGCGCTCCCGCGCGGTGTTTCTTCGTGCGTCAAGCCGATGATGAAGCGCCTCAGCAATTTCCTTCCCTTAAAATTGGAACCGCACGTCCGTGAAAAGCGAAAAGAGAGTTCTGCCCGTGTAGATGTCTCGCAGGCCCTGCCCAGGGACCAGCGTCGCGGCACCGGCCGTGATTGCGATGTTTTCCGTGAGCGGCGGGCGATAGCGCACGCCGAGGCTGGAATCCACGCCGATCGCATGGCGGATCGGCGATTGGAATAGTATCTGCTCGAGTACTTCGGTGTGCTCAAACCGGAGATAGTTCACGTTGGCGAAGCCGCGCAATTTGGGAGTGATGTCGAATTCCGCGCCCAGATTCGTGAGCAGAATCCCGGGATTCACGAAGTTGGCTTGGCCTTCGTCTTTGTTCGAACGCAAATCGGGAAGCAGGCTATTACCGGGATTCAGCGCAACCCCCGAACCGGTCAAACGAATGCTTTCGCGATTCCAAAGACTGAAAATTCCGCCGGCAAATTCGGGGAAATCGTCAATCGAGTCAAAGCCGCGCGCGCGGCTGCTGGAGGGATTCCGCGATCCCGACGCATAAAAGACAGAGCCCTTGATGCGGAACCAATCCTTGTCGTAGGAAAGTTCCAGGGCGGCCAATTGCGCATTGATCGTGACCGGCTTTCCGGCGATGGCGTTGAAGCTGTCGTTGCCGAAAGCTTGATAGAAAGCGTGCGTCAAGTTCACGGGCCCGATGTGGCCGTCGCCGGTCCAGCCGATATAAGCGGCATGGACACTGTGCGGCCGGATCATCCCGCTCGAGAACACGCTGCCGATGGGCGATGGCCGCACCAGGAAGCCGTTATCGTCATAATGAACCGTGGCGTCATCCTTGTTGTAGTGCACGCTCAACTGCGCTGTATATCCGGGAAACAAAAAGTCCTGGCGATAAGCGTTGGCGATGATGACCTGCTGATTGCGCAGCGCCATGGAATTCAGGCCGCTATTTGTATTTTTCTCCAGAAAATTGAAATATGCGACGTTGTATTGCCAGCGGTTCGAATCGAGGTTACCGAAAAGACGCAGGCCCGGCTGCTCTTCCACGAAGAGAAAGCCGCGAAAGTCGCTGTTAAAAGCCTGAATGCCCGCGCGTACGGATATGAAATCGAAATTGGGCCCAATGTCGTGCAGTTTCAATTCGCCGAACGCCTCTTGCAGGCCCACGTGGGAATCCAGGCGCGAAGTGCCCTTGCGCACATCCACGTTGACGACCCCAACTTCCTGCACGTCGAGATAATTCAAACTGACCACGGGAGTGACCCGGATGCGCCAATCGATGGGACGGAAGGAGGTATCGCCATGAAAAAGATCAAACGAGAACGCGAAGGTCTGATCGAAAAAAATCTGGTCGCCGCGACCAAAAAATCCCGGACTTCCAGGACGCGCGGAGCTGACGTCGGTGGGCGTAGGCAAACGCCGCCCGTCGAGAAACGAATCGCTGGTGGCGGTGAAATTCAAAAAGGTCTGTTGGCCGATGATGGGCACGTCGCCCTTCAATTTATTTTTATCAAAAGGATCCCACTTGCCGCCCCTTACGTAGGGGTGCTCGCCGCCGATGCCGTAACGGTCCCAATCGGGCATCGCCACCGACCAGCGGTCGGGCTCTGGTTGAAAAACTTGATTGGCTGGAGGCAGAGCTTCCGGCAGAGGCGTCGGCGTGGTCTGCTCGAGGTTTTTGTTCTGCAGCGCGGTGGACGGAGCATTCGCAGCAGGCACGGGCTGAGAGCCTTCCTGCGGATTGGTCGTGCCGGCGGGGAGTTGGGGAAACTTACGAGGCGCCGCGGCCGTGGACGGAATCGCGATCAACGTGACTTCGCACACCAGGCTGTCTCCGGCTTTCAGCTGGAGCCCGGGATTTGTGAAGTCCTTGAAACCTGACGCCACAACATTCAGGTCATAGGTCGCCGGAAGAACCTCAATAAAGCGAAAGACGCCTTGAGAATTGCTGATTTCTTGCAGGTTTTGCCCCGAGGTTACGCTTCGCAAAGTCACAGTGGCGCCGACCACCGCGCGTCCGTTCGCCCCACGCACCAAGCCTTGTAACGCACCCTGCTTCGGAGGCTTTTGTCCGGGCAAACGCTGTTGCGCTGCGGATTTGTGGGAAGTGCTGGAGCGATGGCGTCGCGGCGACGAATGACTCACATAGAAAGCCGCTGTGGAGTAAGGGCTGGCATTAGCTGCGTTCAAGGGCAAAGTCCATAACCAGCACAGGAGCCAAGCCAGAGTCGCCGGTTTCGCAAAAAACACGCGGGATGGAGCGCGCATTCTGTCAGGCCTCGATTGAACGTCGAGGTTCGAGATGCGACAAGTTGATGCGTGTTGCCATCATGGTTTGTTCCGGAACCGGCACGAAATTTCCGGCGGCTCCGTGGGCAAGATCAGTGTCCGGATTTCTGGCCATATTCAACCACGATTGAACATCTGATTTGAGGAATGATTGAGAACGATGTGCCGCTGTGATACCAATAACTCAACCGCATGGACCTGGCCCCTAAGCGATGCCTTCGAGGCTGGCTGTGGAAGCCGCCTGGTATCTCCGTCAGTCTTTGCCTATTGTTGACGATTGCGTATTCCGTGGGACTGGGCGCCTGCGGCGGAGGGGGCAGCGCTCCCACCACGCAGCCTCCGCCGGCGACGGACAGCCTGACGCAAGCCGACGTCCAAATGCTGGTGCAGGCCGCAGCAACGGCTGCTGACGCCGACTCAATGGCGATCGCCGTGGTGGACCGGCTGGGACGCATTCTTGCCGTATACAAAGGGCCGTCCACACCAGCAACGCTGCCGGGGAATTTCGGCGCGATGATCCCTGCGGATGAACTGGCCGTCTCACTCGCTCGTACCGGCGCATTTTTCAGTAACGATCAAGCGCCGCTCTCTTCCCGCACCGTTCGCTTTATCAGCGGCGTGCACTTTCCTCCGGGAGTGGCGAATACTGCGAGCGCAGCGCTATATGGCATCGAGAATACAAATCGCGGGTGCAATCTCGCGGCGAGCTTAAGCGCGACCGTACCCCCAGCCACAACGATCGGCGGAACGTCTCCGGGATATGGAATCACCACAGGCAAGCCGGACTTGGCCGATTCCGATCCCACCGCCGTGAATCCCGGCGGCGTGCCGATTTTCAAGAACGGGCAGGAGGTGGGCGGAATTGGCGTGGCGGCCATGGACCCCAACACGGCGGAATATGTGGCGTTCGCGGCGGCCGGGATGATTGCGATGAACGGTCCGAGTGCGGCAACCGATGAAGTTGGATTCCCGGCGTTTCCGGCGCCGGCGATCGTTTCCATCAACGGAATCACCCTTCCGTTTGTGAATCAGACGACGCCCCCCAGTGGCGTAACGCCCGGCACGTTCGATGCCGCGTACTTTACGGTGGGCCCAGTGGCCAGCCCAGGGCCACCGCCCGAAGGCGAACTGATACCGGCGACGGATGGTCCGCTGGGCGGCCTCACGGCTGCGCAGGTAACCACAATCATAAACAATGCGATCGCCACGGCCAATCAAACGCGCGCGCAGATTCGCCTGCCCATCGGAGTTCGCGCGAAAATGGCGATTGCCGTAAGCGATCTTGACGGCACGCTAATCGGCCTCTATCGCATGACGGATGCGACCGTATTCAGCATTGACGTCGCGGCCAGCAAGGCGCGCAATGTGATTTACTTCGGCGGAACGACCCGCCAAGCCGTGGATTTAAATGAAGTCCCGATGGGCACGGCCGTCACCAACCGGACGATCGGATTCGGCGCGCAACCGTTTTTCCCATCCGGGATCAACGCTTCATCCCCCGGGCCATTCTTTAATTTGTACGCGCAGGACGTCGCAAACGCATGCACGCAAGGTTTTCAAGTCCCGAGCGCAGCGTGGCCACAATTTAACCAGAGCGGGATCGTGTTTTTTCCTGGTTCCGAACCGCTTTATCTGAATGGGGTGTTGGTGGGTGGCCTGGGCGTCAGCGGAGATGGCGTGGATCAGGACGATTATGTTACGGCCGGAGGCGCGGTGGGGTTCGAAGCTCCCGACGCCATTCGCGCGGACCAGATCGTGATCGATGGAGTCCGGCTTCCCTACTTGAAGTTCCCGCGTAACCCCACGCAGTAGAAAATATCGTAGCGGCGGTTTTTATACTCCCATCGTCCGGAGCCGCCTCATCGATGGCGCACTAAAGTGCGCCGCTACAAAAAGCACCGCTCTTAGGGTGGCGATTGTGCCGCAGCTTGGCGGCTAACCTTCGCGGAGTTTGTGGCCGGAAAGATTTCCAAGACCGTCGTACGCGGCGTATTTATACATTTCCGAAAGCGTCGGGTAATTAAAGACGAATTCGATGAAGACATCAATCGTCGTGCCGGATTCGAGCGCCATCATTCCGAGGTGAATCAATTCGGTCGCGTTTTCGCCAATGATCTGTACGCCGAGCAAGCGGCGGTTGGATTTCGCAAAAATCAATTTCAACATTCCAGTGATATCGCCAACAATCTGGCCGCGGACGTTGTTGGCATAGTGCGCCCGGCCGACCGCATATTCGATTCCCTTCTCCTTGCAGGTCTCTTCTGATTCGCCGACGGCGGATATTTCGGGAATGGTGTAAATCCCCATCGGCAGCATGGAAGCCAGCCGCTGTTTGTACTGAAATCCGAAGGCATGACAAATGGCCACGCGTGCCTGCTCCATGGAAGTGGAAGCTAGCGCGGGGAATCCGATCACGTCCCCGGCCGCATAGATGCCCTGCGCGGCCGTGCGGTAATTTTCGTTCACCTCGATGTATCCGCGCTTGTTCAGCGCTACGCCGGCTTTTTCGAGGTGCAGCTTTTCAATTGCTCCGCGGCGGCCCGCGGCGAACAACGCTGCTTCCGCTTCAATCGTCTTGCCGGACTGCAGCGTTATGCGCACCCCAGCCTGGATGCGTTCGATTTTCGCGGTGCGTTCATTCAAGAGAAAACGCACACCGAGATGTTCCAGCCGTTCGCGGAGACATGCGGAAATTTCAGCGTCGAGAAACGGCAGCAGGCGGTCGCGCCCATCCACCAGCGAAACCTCCACGCCAAGCGCCGTGAAGATGGAAGCGTACTCGCATCCGATCACGCCGCCGCCGACCACCGCGAATGTGCGCGGAATCGCCTCCATTTGAAGCACCGAGTCCGAATCGAAGATGACTTCGTCGTCAAACGGAATTTCCGGTGCACGGAACGGCACCGATCCGGTCGCGATGAGGATGGCTTCTGCCTTCAGCAGCGAAGTTTGACCCGGCCCCGTGGTGACGAGAACCGTGCCGGCATCTTCGAACGAGGCCAGACCACGCACGAGATCAACGTCATGAACCGCAAGATTCTCACCCACCTTTTCGCGCTCCGTTTCGACCAGCACGTCCGTGCGGTGCATGAAATTCTTGACCGTCAGGCCTTCTTTTAATGAATAGTCAACGCCGTACAAACCGCGCTGGCGTATGCCCGAAAAATACAGCGCGGATTCGCGGAGGATTTTGCTGGGAATCGTTCCGGTATTGACGCACGCACCGCCCACGGTGTCGCCGCATTCGATGAGAGCGACACGCTTGCCGAAGTAGGCCGCTTGGGCAGCGCCTTTTTCACCTGCCGGGCCGGAGCCGATCACGATGAGGCCATAGTTTTGCATGCAAACCCTCCTCCGCCCTTCGCACACAGGCTTTGCAATTTTGCTGGATTCCCGGGAATACTTTCCACGGCATAGCAGCCTATCGCAGCAGGGCGTTCACGGCGCGCATCTTCCCGGCGAACCGCGCGGGATCGTATGCGGAAGGATCCTGAAGGTCCTGGAAGAGCGCGCTGATGGCCGTGCGAATTGCCGCGGAATCTTCCAATTTCACGTTCCGCTGGTATGCCACGAATAGTGATTGGATGGCCATAGCCGCCTGGGCCGCCGCGTGTTCGCCTTGAGCCGAAATAGTGTCCGCGTCGCCCAAAATCTTGCGCAGCAATTGCAGGGTGGACGCGGGATCGTTGGGCATCGCATTGATCTTCGAAGAGAGGCCACTAACCAGTTGCGCGCACCCTGCCGCGGACGCAGCGACCGCGTCGCGGTCCGGGTTCAATTGGCTCATCAGTTGCGAGAGCCTTCCGAGATCGGAATCGAGTTTTCCCGCGCTTTCACCATCCGCCTGAAAAATCACTTCATGGAAAATTGTATATCTCGAAGGATTCCAGGGCGGATCGCCGGGGCGACGCCCGGGATATCCGCGAGCTTGGCGCCAACTATTTTCGGGAGTCGTGAGGCTGTGATGGCACGAATAGCATTGCAGTTCAGAAAATTCGGGCCACACTTTGCCGTGCGCGCGAGATGCCAGGCGCAGGAGCGATTGCTGGAGTTGCACGGCCTGGCCGGTCGTAAGTTCGCGCACGTCGTACCACGGATCGCTGTTCTCCGGCTCCCCAGGCTCGCCCGGCTCTTTCCAGTGGCGCGGCATCACGGCGGAAAAGGAATCAAGTTCAAAATAAAGATCGGGATGGCCGGCGGCGATCATTTCGTGATCTACCGATTTCTCGTCGGTGCCCAGATGACAACTCAGGCATTTCTCGGTGCGCTTCGTGAGGTTGCGTGTGTCATACATTCCCAGCGCGAGCGATTTCTCATGCGACCAGTCGCGCTCGGTGTGCGGACCCAGCCAGGCAGCGGCGGGCCCGTGACAGCTTTCGCAGCTCACGCCTTCGCTGAGATCGAACGTATGAGCACGCTGGCTGGCCGGAACGTCCAGCGCATGGCATGCCAGACATTTCGGCGCAGACTCCGCTTTGCCAATACCGAGAATCGCCGCCATTCGTTCGCCGATATTGCCCTGCAGCGATGCATAGGCTTTGGAATGCTTATCCTTCACGATCCAGATGCTGTACTCGTTCTGCAGGACGCGATTATCCGTTCGTGGCGTGACGCTGCCGTGGCAAGTAGTTGATGCACATGAACCAGGGCCTGTATATTGCGGCGCCTGCCCGGCTTGGGCGCTATCCGCGAATCGCGGCATCACCAAGCTCTGTGCGTAGACGATCGAGCAAGATCCGAACAGCGCCGCGGCGAACAGCGCGACGAGCATGCACGAAGACGCAGAGCGATGGAATTGAGCGGCGAGCTTGCTTTCCATTTTCACTTTGGCAGAGCCGCGCAACGCGCTTGCAGATCGGCGGCGGACGCAAATATTGTGAATCCGTCTGCTTGTACTATCGGATAGTATCGAAGTCAACGAGATACGGACCGAATTATTCCTCGCGTTTCGCGCAAGAATAACGCCACCGTAGTTTCGGCGCCTAGCCCGTGTTAATGTCCCATTACGCAACACCGCTCAAGACTGATAGTTGTTTTCGGAGCTGGGAATGAATAATCTCCCCGGTGAGGAAGTCTCCCGTTGATTTTCAACGAGCTGAGGGATATTCAACGCCAGTTCGGCTATTTGCCCGCCGATCAGTTGCGAGTGCTCGCCAAAAAAATTGATGTGCCATTGTATCGCTTGCACGGTGTGGCCAGCTTTTATCCCCACTTTCATCTGACCCCGCCGCCCAAAGCGGATGTGCGCGTCTGCCAGGATATGTCTTGCCATCTGCGGGGGGCGCGCGAGTTTTGCGCGGGTCTTGATGAAGCTTGCCGCCAGTCCGGTTACGCGGACGCGAAGGTCAGCGGAGTTTCTTGCCTAGGCCGGTGCAACGAGGCTCCGGCTGTGGCTATCAACGAACACATTTACACCGGGCTCTCGCAGAATCAGATCACGGCGATCGTGGGCGACGTTCTGGTGGGCCGCGCATTGCCGGAAATTGCCCAATCACACCGCCGGGCACACTGCGCGTCCGATCCTTACGGCGAAGGTGAACAGTATCAGGCGCTCAGGCGGCTGATGCAATCGAGGGAGTGGGCCGGAACTTTTGAAACGTTGAAATCTTCAGGTCTTCGCGGGCTGGGCGGAGCCGGGTTCCCCACCGAATCGAAATGGCAACTGGTCCGCCAGGCCCCGGGCACCGAGAAATATATTGTCTGCAACGCGGATGAAAGCGAGCCTGGCACTTTCAAGGACCGCTTCATTCTGACGCACCTGCCGCATTTGGTGATCGAAGGAATGATCCTTGCCGGCGTCCTCACCGGCGCGCAACACGGCATCCTCTACATCCGTCACGAATACGAAGAACAAGAGAAAATCCTGCACGATGAGATTCGCCGTTGCCGCCGCGATGGCCTGCTCGGACCGCGCGTGCTCGACAGCGAGTTTGCATTTGAGCTGGAAGTTTTTGTCAGTCCCGGCGGCTATATTTGCGGTGAAGAAACAGCGTTGCTGGAGGC
Organism: uncultured Acidobacteriota bacterium; assembly: GCA_963780035.1. Lineage (GTDB taxonomy): Bacteria > Acidobacteriota > Terriglobia > Acidiferrales > UBA7541 > Palsa-295. The sequence goes on from CAWAAG010000004.1 coordinate 153,441, forward strand.
CATCGAAGGCAAGCGAGCAGAACCGCGCAATAAACCGCCCTTTCCGGTGCAGCAAGGTCTGTGGAATAAACCCACGGTCATCAATAACGTCGAGACCTTCGCGAATGTGCCGATCATCTTGTTCCGAGGCGTCGATTGGTACAAGTCGCAAGGCGTAAACGGCGCGGCGGGACTGAAGTTTATTGGCGTGAGCGGCGACGTGGTGCATCCGGGCGTCTACGAAGTGCCCATGGGCACGCCTGTCTCCGACCTCATTTTCAAATTCGGCGGCGGAATCACAGATGGAAAAAAACTGAAGGCGTTTGCCCCCTCCGGACCTTCCTCGGGATATTTGCCTGCGTCCATGGCGGATGTTCACCTGGATTTCAAATCTCTGGCGGATGCCGGCTCGATGCTCGGATCCGGCGCGCTGGTGGCGTGTGCGGAAGATCGCTGCATGCTGGACATGGCATTGAACGCCACGCAATTCTTCCGCAACGAATCTTGCGGGAAGTGCGTGCCGTGCCGTGTTGGCTCGCAGAAACTGGTGGAGATGCTGACGGGCTGGACCGAGGGAATGGGTTCGCCGTCGGACTTGCTATTGATCGACGAACTTTCAGCGGCGCTGCGGCAGACTTCGATTTGTGGACTCGGCCAGGTAGTGCCGGCGCCGATTGCCTCGGTGCTGAAACATTTTCGTGAAGAAGTGGAATCGCACATTTTGCACCGCGAATGCCCTGCCGGGGTTTGCCCATGCGAGAAAATCGTTAGCGACGCCCCCAGAGCCGGCGTGAGGCGCGGATGAGTGCGCGCCAGCCAATCGAACTGACGATTGATGGCCGAAAGGTATCCGTGCCGCCAGGAACCACCATCTTTGACGCGGCACGGATGAACAACATCGAAATTCCCACCTTGTGCAATCAGCAAAATGAGACCCCCGTTGGCGTTTGCCGGGTGTGCGCAGTGGACGTGGGCGCCAGGGTGTACGCGGCATCGTGCATCCGTCCGGTCGAAGCGGGAATGGTCGTCAACACCGAGTCGGATGGCGTGAAGCGCGCGCGACATACGCTGGTCGAGCTGCTGATGTCTGATCATCCCAGCCCGTGTGCTCGCGAACGGCAATCCGGCGATTGCGAATTGGAAGCTCTGGCGAAACAGGAAAAGATAACGCAGGCGCGCTATGCGCCGCGCGCCGCACGGCGCGGCCCGGACAATTCCTCGATGAGCATTGCCGTGGATTTCGACGCCTGTATTTTGTGCGACCGCTGCGTCCGCGGCTGCAACGACATTCGCGAGAATTTCGTTCTAGGCCGCATGGGCAAAGGAGCATTCACCGGAATCGCTTTTGACAATGACGAGCCCATGGGCGAATCCTCCTGCGTATCGTGCGGCGAGTGCATGGTCTCCTGTCCCACCGGGGCGCTGACGAACCGCCTGGTTACGCAAACTGAAATTGCCGTGACCCCTGATTCCGAACCGGTGCCACTCGACGAACTACAAGACCTGCCGTTTTTCGAGGGAGTTTCCGGAACATTCTTGAGCCTAAATCGTAACGCCGTGGTGCGCCGGCATTTCAAACCCGGTGAAATAATTTGCCGCGAGGGCGAATACGGATCCACGGCGTTTTACCTTCTGGAGGGACAAGCCAGAGTCTCCATCGCCAGCCCTATCGCACACGTAAAAACGAAGGGTGCTGTCCGCAAGTTCCTGGGCAAGCTTTCCAGCCGGCTGACCCAGCGCCAGAACGATCAGCGCGAAGAGGAAACCGCCCAGCATTGGATTCACATCGACGCGCCGATGGATTTGAACTACGACAATCCGGTCGCGATGCTCGGACCCGGCGACCTTTTCGGCGAAATGACGTGCATGAGCTTGTACCCACGATCGGCTACGGTGCGCGCCGAGACCGATTGTACGGCGTTCGAAATGCTGCGCAATGTGCTGGACATCATGCAGCGCAATAAGACGTTTCGCGCGAAATTGGATCAATCATATCGCCAGCGCGCACTGGACAGCCATCTGCGCGCCGTCCCGGTGTTTGCCGAATTGACCGATGAATTCATCGAAGGCCTTCGAGAGAAAGTGGAACTACTGCGATTTACCCCGGGGCAGGTGATTTGCCGGCAGGGCGAAGCCGCCGACAGCTTTTACCTGGTGCGCATCGGCTTCGTGAAAGTATCGCAAACGCATCCGGGCGGCGAGATGGTGCTGGCTTACCTTTCGCGCGGCGAGTACTTCGGAGAAACCGCGCTCCTCGAAGGGACCGTGCGTACCGCCACTTGCACCGCTCTCGATCACGTGGAAGTGGTGCGGATCAGCGGGGAAGATTTCAGCAGCATGACCAGGCAGTTCCCGGGAGTGCGCCGCAAGCTCGAAGAGGTCGAACACGAACGAGTGAAAATGAATTACGAAAGACTGGCGGTGATCAACAGCACACCGCTGGACAGCTTCCTGAAACAGGGGTTGATGGAAGCGCAAAGTCTGTTGCTGCTCGACCTGGATGCTTGCACGCGGTGCGATGCCTGCGTCACGGCCTGCGCGGACGCCCACGACGGGGTCACGCGGCTGGTCCGCGAGGGGCTGCGTTTCGATCACTACCTGGTGGCCACGTCCTGCCGGCAATGCCTGGATCCGCTGTGCATGGTCGGATGCCCGGTGGGATCAATCCGCCGGCGCAATTCACTGGAAGTCATCATCGAGGATTGGTGTATCGGCTGCGGTCTGTGCGCCGAAAATTGCCCGTACGGAAACATCAACATGCATCCTTTCAATGTGTTTACGGACGTCGCGGGAATGCCGGGGGCGAAAAAAGCGATGGTGAAGCAGAAGGCCACCTCCTGCGACCTGTGCTCCGAATTCGCGGAGCCGAGCTGTGTTTATGCATGTCCGCATGACGCGGCGCACCGCGTAAACCCGCGCACATTTTTTGCAAATCTGCTGAAGCAAACTACGGCCAAGGCGCCAGAAGGCTAGGAAGTTTTTATTTCATCGCGAGAGTCTCGCACGAATGCGTATTGACCGCACACACCGGGCGTGGCTGATTGCTTCGCTGATTATTCTGAGCGTGGCAACCGCGATTTATCTCGCCTATGCGCAAACTGCGCCGTCGGGCCCCAGCGGTGGAAGCGGCATCGGCCTGTTTTTCGGCGTTCTCGGATCGCTCTTCATGATTTTTGCGGGATTGCTGGCGGCGCGGAAAAAAGTGCCGGTGTGGAGGCTGGGGCGCGCGCAGGACTGGATGCGCGGCCATTTGTGGCTGGGACTCCTGAGCCTTCCCATAATCTTCTTCCATGCCGGATTCCGGTTTGGCGGGCTACTCACCACCGTTTTAATGGTGCTCCTGATTATCGTCGTCGCTAGCGGAATATTCGGCGCCGTCTTGCAGCACTATATGCCGCCGGTGATGACTACCCGAATCCCCATGGAAACAATTTTCGAACAAATCGATCGTGTGCGGGCGCAATTGGTGGCGGAAGCCGATGAATTGCTGGAACCAGTCTGCGGCCCTCGGAATCCCCCACAGGCCGAGCCTGCAGCGAACAAGCGCGGACGCGCGGCAACGTTGACGACAATCGCAACCACGGCAATCCCCTTATGCAATTTTTACAGCCGCGAGGTCCGCCCGTTCTTGCAGAACGAAAGCCTCCAGAACCCGGCTCTGGCGGCCAGAGCCAAGGCAGCCGGCGTTTTTGAAGGATTGCGCACGCTGCTGCCCGCTGATCTGCACAGCATCGTCCGTAACCTGGAAGAATTGTGCGAAGAGGAACGGCAATTCCGGCGGCAGATTCGCTATCACCACTGGCTGCACGGATGGCTGATGCTGCACGTTCCGCTTTCGCTGGCGCTTCTGCTGCTGGGATGCGCGCACGCGATTATGGCTTTGCGTTACTGACGCGGCGGTTGAAAGCGAGTTATCGTGGCTCGAGCCAAGCTCACAACCAAAAAACTGGCGCAACGCATTGACCTGGATTATTTCAAGCATCCGCATCCCTTCCGGCGTCTGCGCTCCATACTCTCCGTCTCCATTCCAGTGGTTGCGTTGCTGTGGCTGGGCTGGTACGCGTTGGCACACAACAATCGAGTCTATAGCGCAGGCAAAATGTCCTCGGCCCACGCGGTATTGACGGCGAAATGTAGCTCGTGCCACGTGCAGGAAGCGCAATCGTTCAGCGCCAAGGCCACCGATCAATCGTGCGATTCCTGCCACGATGCTCCATTTCACCACGCCAATCAGACGTTCACGCCAATCTGCGCCTCGTGCCACCTGGAGCACCGTGGCCATTTGCGGCTCGCGGTGACTGCCGATATCAGTTGCACGCAATGCCATGCGGACCTGCACACGGTCGGGGCCCCGACGCGGTTCACATCCGAGATCACGCGGTTCAACGGCGGCCATCCTGAATTTGCGATCTTGCGCAATCGCGGGAGCGATCCCGGAACGATCAAGCTGAACCACGCGGTGCATTTGAAACACAATCTGCGCGGACCAAACGGTCCGGTCCAGCTCGATTGCGAAGACTGCCATCGCACTGTGAGGCCGCCGGCCGGATGGAGGTTTGGATCGAGTGCGGCGCACGACGAACCGGTCGCGCAAAGCGGGATTCCGCCGTCCATGGACGCCGGTCGCGCGTATATGTCTCCGGTGACGTACGCCCAACACTGCATCGCTTGCCATGGATTGCAGTTCGACGCGCGCTTCCAGGAAAGCGCGCCGCACGACACTCCCGAGGTGATCCACGCGTTTCTCGTGCAAAAATTCCAGCAATACATCCCCAATCATCCCGCGGAACTTCGCGTGATTGCGCCGCATCGGAATATCCCGCAGAAGCCGATTCCGCCGGAGGTTCGCGTGCTCACGCCGCAGCAGTGGGTGGCGCTCCGCGTGGCGGAATCGGAAGAATTGCTCTGGCGGAAGACCTGCGCACAGTGCCACGCGTTAAGCTTCGCGGCAAATGCGACGCTGCCGACGGTCGCGAAATCAAATATCACGCAACGATGGTTCCAGCACGCGGTGTTCAATCACGATACGCACAAATTCCAGCAATGCGTCGAGTGCCATGCCGGAGCGGCGAAAAGCCGGGAGACATCAGATGTCCTGTTGCCGGGAATACAGACTTGCGAGACGTGCCACCGCGGCGGGCGGGAAGCGGCGGAATCACGATGCTTCGAGTGTCACACGTATCACGACTGGAAGAAAGAGAAGCCGGTGAAGGGGACTTTCACGCTTCAAGCATCCGTCCGCGGAAACTGAGCGTCGGCCTCTCGAATGAGTCATTGCCGCCAACGGCAATTCCCACGCCCGCGTCACTTTGTCGTCATCACGTACACGCCATCCCAATCGCCTTGCGGGGCGTTTTGCGAAAACTCAATGGCGCGCTCGAGGAAAATCTGGCTGGGACCGTCGTCCGGACAGCTCGCAAGAACTTCCGCAAATTGATCGGCTGCGTCGCGCCAATTCCGGGCCTTGTAAGATTTCATGGCCGCATCGAATCGCTCGATCAATGCTTCATACTTTGCTTTTTCGGCGGCGACATCCATCAGCTCATAAATGTTCACCGGCTGGCTCTTCCCTTTTACGCGAATTTTGTCGAGTTCGCGGCAAACGAACTGGCTGGAGATTTGGCGATAGGTCGCTTCGCTGATCACGATCTGCACGTGGTACAGCTTGGTGATGCCTTCCAGGCGCGATGCCAGGTTGACGTTGTCGCCCATCACAGTCCATGACAATCGCCGCGCGGAGCCCATATTGCCCACATTCACCGTGCCGGTGTTCAAACCGATTCCAATGGATATGGGAGACCGCCCGGCCGATTGCCATTTGGCATTGAGCGCCGCGAGGCCTCGCACCATCTGCAGCGCGCAGGAGCAACTGCGGAACGCGTGATCCTCTTGTGGGTACGGCGAGCCCCAGAAAGCCATAATCGCGTCGCCAATGTATTTGTCCAACGTCCCATCGGTCGCGAAAACAATCTCGGTCATTTGCGAGAGGTATTCGTTGAGCAGGTGGACCAACTGATCAGCCGTCAAGCCCTCCGAGATCGTCGTGAACCCGCGAATGTCGCTGAACAATACCGACAGTTCCTTGCTCTCTCCACCCGGCCGGATGTACTTTTCCGGGTCCTTTTCGATCAGCTCGATCACCCCGGGCGAAAGGTACTGCGAAAAACTCTTGCGAATTTTTCGCTTGGCGCGTTCCTCGCGGATCATGCGCACGCTGGTGATCGCGGCATAGTTAGCGGCGAGCGTGGCGGCGGGAATCACAAAACTGAGCCACTGCCCTTTGTGCGCGAAGCTGAAATACACAAACCAGGCGAAACCGGCGAGGGCCAACAGCACGGAGATCGTCGAATACAGCGGAGTCACGCGGCTGAACCAGAACCCAAAAACGAGGCCAAAAAGCAGTATGAAGCCCAGGTCCGTCATTTCTTCGTTGTAGCCGCGGGTCAGAAATCCGCGGCCCGGCTCTTCGCTGTGCAGCAGGTTGTCGATAATGTTGGCGTGAACTTCCACCCCCATGTAAACGCCTTGGAAGGGAGTATTGCGGATATCGCCCATGGCCAGGGCCGTTGCTCCTACCAGCACAATCTTGCCGCGAAACGTCTGGGGCGGCACAGCCCCGCTCATCACATCCCACATCGAATATTGGTCGTAGGTTAAGTAGGGGCCGGTGTAATTCAGGAGCGCGCTGCCGTCTCGCACGTGGCGCAACGTGTGGCTTCCGAGCTGAATGCGTTCCAGACCATTTGGCGCAATGTATGCTGCGACTTCCTGATCCGGAATCTTCTCGTACGCACGCACCGCTTCCAAATCGAGAGAAGGAAAAAAATCCTGGTCCTGATAGCGGATCATGAGCAAGGCGTGGCGCAGCGTGCCGTCGGAATCGGGAACGATATTGATGAATCCGAAGGAGGCTGCGGCATCCGCGAGCTTGGTGATGTTGGCTTCCACGCCCTTCTTGGTAGTGCCCTGGTTTTCGGCCCACACCTGGCCCAGGTCCACGTTTTGACCGCGTTTGAATCCGACCGGCAAGACCTGCGGAATCACGTGCGCCCAGGCGATGTTGAAATATTCCTCGGCCAGTTTCGGATCGGGCTGCGAATCGAGAAACACGTGGCCCAGTACCACATTTCCGCTCTTCTTCATTGCGGCCGCAAACGTCGCATCCTGGTCGCTGGCGTCTTCCAGAGCGTTCAATTGCTGCAGCAAAGCCGGTGAAGCGGAAGTTCCGAGATCATTCTTCAGTTTCTGGAGCGCCTCTACCGCGGAATTGCTCTCCGGCACAGGAAAGGTGACGTCAAAAGCGATCACGCGCGCGCCGCCGGCGCTCAATTGGTTCACCAGCGCCGCATAGCTCTTTCTGGGCAGCGGAAAGGAGCCAATTTGTTGCAGGGTTTTTTCGTCTATTCCGACGATGACGATTCGATCATCGTGCGCGCGCTTGCCGCGCATTTCGAAGCGCAAATCCAGAGAGCTCTGCTCGATATTTTGCAGAAATGCGAAGCCGGCGCGCGAGTCGTGTTCGCCGATTCCGGAGAAGCGGAAAAGGACAAGCGCCACCAGTGTGATGAGGAGGGCCAGGCCGAGATCAATATGGTCGAGTGCGAAGCTTTTTGACAAATCCCGCAAGCGGGCCCATGGCTTTTCGTGCGAGCTCATAAGAGGTCAACGGACGGTCTGCTGCCCACACGAACGGCCAGGCCCGCAATGAGATTGGACGCCTAGCGACAAGGGTCTTCGGAACCGCGACTCACCGCGCGCTGGGCGGAATTTGCCGGTTCCCACCATTCGTTGGCGGCAGTTGCTTGGTTCCGCCACCACTCGTTACCGCCAGACCGATACCGACTCCCAAACCTACCGCAACGGCCGTACCAATGATCGCCCAGCGCAGCCCGTGGCCTTGGTGCGGCAGACCGGCTTCCACGGGGATGTCCGTGGCCGTGAGGCTGGCTTGCAACACCGCCGGAGGCGTGTCCGCGCTCTGGAAGCCCGAGGGCGGCAATTCGGACGTGATTTCCACCATTTGCCCGGCGCTCACGGTGACGGAATTTGAGGCCGTGCTGGATTGCCCTGAATTGTTTGCAGCGTGCGCTCCGTTGAGCGGCGTCACGGTAACTTGTCCTTTGTAGCAAATGACGGTCGTCGTGTTCGATTCAAACGACACGTAAAAATCAGTGCCGATTACCCCGATTACGGCATTCGGCGTCTTCATCTCGAATTTTCCGCCGGGCTTGGTGATCTTCATCACCTGGCTGCGAACTTTGCCGAAGTCCATCTCAAGCGATGTCTGCTGGGACGCGCTGTCGTGCTGCACGATTCGCAGTTCGCTATTCGAGCCCAGGCTGAGGATGGACCCGTCCTTGAGTCCGGCGCGGACTCGGCCGCTATGCTCGGTCTTCAGCAAATCGTTCCAATCCAGCTCTTCTTTCACTTTCGCCGGGGTGGAGTTCCGCGTCGCCGCGGGGATCATCGCATTGATCTGGCCAGCAGGCTGACCCGTCTGGGGTTGCGGCATCGCCGGCAACGCAGTGAGCAGAGAGCACAATACGATCGTGGTGCAGCGCTTAGACAAACTCATTAGGGACTCCTTTTGATGATTACTTGGCGGCCAGTGTAATGATTTTGCCAGAGGGACTATGGGAGTCAACGCGCGGGGGCAGGGCTTGCGCCAAGGTGGTTAATAGTACTTTCGAGGAGCGAAACCGTGGCGGCTGTCCGCCGCAAGCTCTAGCGAAAAAGGCGTTAACACGGTGGTTGGGGAGGTCAAAACAAGAAATACCGCTGGGTCAAAGGAAGGACCGCTGCGGGCTCGCAGGTGATCAATTCACCATCCACGCGCACCTCGTAGGTCTCCGGATCCACGTCGATATTTGGCGTCGCGGAGTTGTGAATCATGTCCTTCTTCCCAATACGTCGGCAATTCCGCACCGGCGCGGTGATTTTGCGGAGTCCGAGCCGCTGGGCCAACCCGGCGGCGTGCGCCACTTGCGAAAGGAAAGTGATGCTGGTGGCGGCGGTGGCGCCGCCGAACGCTCCGAACATCGGCCGATACAAGGCGGGCTGCGGGGTGGGGATCGACGCGTTGGGATCCCCCATCACGCTCCAGGCGATAAAGCCACCCTTGACGATCATTTCGGGCTTTACGCCGAAGAAAGCGGGCTTCCATAACACCAGGTCAGCGAGCTTGCCCGGCTCAATCGAGCCTATTTCTCGAGCCATGCCATGCGTGATTGCGGGGTTGATGGTGTACTTGGCAACGTAGCGCTTCGCGCGCGCATTGTCGTTGCGGCTGGAATCCTGCGGCAGCGGGCCGCGCTGCGATTTCATCTTGTGCGCCGTCTGCCAGGTGCGCGTCACCACCTCGCCGATCCTTCCCATGGCCTGCGAGTCGCTGGATAGCATGCTCAGCACGCCGAGGTCGTGGAGAATGTCTTCAGCCGCGATAGTTTCCGGGCGAATGCGGCTTTCGGCGAACGCCACGTCTTCGGGCACCTGCGGATTCAGATGGTGACAAACCATCAGCATGTCGAGATGTTCGGCAATCGTGTTCACGGTATAGGGCCGGGTAGGATTTGTAGAGGAAGGCAGAATGTTTGGGTATGACGCGATACGAATGATATCCGGAGCGTGGCCTCCGCCAGCGCCTTCGGTGTGGTACGTGTGGATTGTCCGGCCGTTGATGGCGTCGACGGTTGCCTCCAGAAAGCCAGCCTCGTTGATCGTGTCGGTATGAATTGCTACCTGGACGTCGTACTCGTCGGCAACCTTCAAGCAGGCGTCAATCGCGGCAGGCGTCGTGCCCCAATCTTCATGTAGCTTCAGCCCGCAAGCGCCCGCTTCAATCTGTTCGACCAAGGGCGCACCGCTGGAAGCGTTGCCTTTGCCGAGAAAACCAAAATTCATGGGCCACGCTTCGGCCGCTTGCAGCATACGCGCCAGGTTCCACGCGCCGGGCGTGCACGTGGTTGCCGCCGTCCCCGTCGCCGGACCAGTCCCTCCGCCGATCATCGTAGTGATGCCGTTTGAGATTGCCTCGTAGATTTGTTGCGGAGAAATGAAGTGAATATGGCTGTCCACGCCGCCGGCGGTGACGATCTGATTTTCCCCGGCGATGACTTCGGTCGCGGCGCCGACGACCAGTTCCGGATCCACTCCATCCATCGTGTCCGGATTGCCGGCTTTGCCGACTTTCACAATGCGGCCGTTTTTTATGCCGATGTCCCCTTTCACGATGCCCCAGTGATCGAGCACCACGGCGTTCGTGATGACCAGATCGAGCGCGCCGCGTTCGCCTTCGCGGACCGCGGTGCTGCTTTGGCCCATGCCATCCCGTATTACCTTCCCGCCTCCGAACGTGATTTCATCGCCGTAGTGCGTGAAATCTTTTTCGATCTCGATGATGAGATCGGTGTCAGCGAGACGAATACGGTCGCCCTTGGTCGGGCCGAATAAATCCGCGTAAGTGCGGCGAGGGATTTTCAGACTCATTTCTTTCTTTCCTCGCTGCCAAACAGGAAATTGCCCTTGCGAGCGCGATCGAGCGCACTTTCGCGTGCGCCAGGTGCATTTACATCGCCGCCAAGCAGGCCGTTTCCACCATGGATCACCCGCCGGCCGCCGAATTCCGTGAGGGCCACTTCCTTTTCATCGCCGGGTTCGAATCGCACGGCGGTGCCGGCGGGAATATTCAGACGCATGCCGTATGCCGTGGAGCGTTCGAACGCCAGCGAGCGATTCGCTTCAAAAAAATGGTAGTGACTGCCGACCTGGATCGGACGATCGCCCGTGTTTTTGACAAGGATGCGGACGGTGCGGCGCCCTGCATTCGCCTCGATCGCGCCGGCAGCTTCGTCCAGCAGATATTCACCCGGAGTCATCGCTCCTCCTCAGTGCCTATAGAACGCGCAGAACCCGCACCTGATGAGGCGCGCCCCAGGACGAAACCCCCGAGCCCTTCATTGGATCGGATCGTGGACCGTCACAAGCTTCGTACCGTCGGGAAACGTCGCTTCCACTTGCACTTCGTGGATCATCTCCGGCACGCCCTCCATCACCTGGTCGCGCGTCAGAATTTTTGTCCCGGCGCTCATGATCTCGGCGACGCTCTTGCCGTCGCGCGCCGCTTCCATGATTTCGGCGGAGAGAATGGCGACAGCCTCAACGTAATTCAGCTTCAGGCCGCGCGCTTGACGCCGGCGAGCCAGGTCGGCGGCAACAACGATCAGCAATTTTTCCTGTTCACGCGGAGTCAGATGCACGATTTGCTCCAGGCCGTAATTGCCATTCCATGAAACGAACGCACGACGCGCAGTACGTTAGCCGCCTCGATCAATTCACTTTGCGCGGCGCAACCGCTTCGCGACCGTAGAGCAACAACTTAGCCGCGTTCCACAGTTCGTGCAAGGCAGGCAGCACACCACGCCCGCGACGAGCCAGGCAGCGGATCACCAGGCCATGCGCCACCAGCGTGCTGATTCCGATTGCGATTTCGCCGGATGCCGTCAAGCTTTGCGCGACCTCGCGCAGCCTTCGCTCGGCTGCCAGCCACGTACTGGATCCGATCCCAGCGCGGCAAATGTAGAAAGTCACCCAATAGCGAGCAGAACCCATCCGCGAAAGATCCGAGAGATTCCGCCGCTGCGGCTCCAGGCGAACGCGTTCGGCGGCGATGGGCCGCCCAAGCGCGAGCACGTCGGTCTTCATCTCCACGCACTCGTATTCGAAAATTTCACCGCGCGCTTCCCTGCCCGGCGCCAGAATCTCCCACCAAAAAAGGCCGGCGCCCGCGGCCAGGTGAACGGTAGTCCGCTGCAAATAACGCGCGCCGGCGAAGGGGACAATCGCGTCGGGAACGTACTCGAGTAAAGCGTTCTCGCCAACGGTGATGTCGCTTACCTGAGCGACAGGCGAAGCTTCTTCGCGTGGACGGTAAACGCGCGTAGCACCGGTGGTGGTCAGTTGAACCCTGGCGCCTGCGCCCACCCGCACGGACAGCGCCAGTTTGTCGCCGCCTAGCAAACCGCCGGATACGTTGTGCAAGTGAGCGAGCGCCGAGCCGTCCGCCAGCGCGAAGGCGCGAACGACCTTGAGCGGAGGGTCTTGCTGGCTGACATTGAGAATTGTGCGTCCGGTGAAGGGGTCGAGCGCAAAATCAAGTTTCAGCGCCGCGTGAACGCCGCCTGACTGCAGGCCCGCCGCCCGATTTTCGCAACCAGCGTCAGCGTCCCTGGCAGAAATCATGTTTTCAACCGATCGTCAGCTAACGAACAAGCGAGTCGAAAGCGCGGGATGCTCCATGGCGGCCCAATCCAGCAGCGGCATGAACGAACGGGCGTCGTCGAGCGAACACGCCGCGCTGCGCTGCGCCGTCTGAAGCAGAGTGGGCTTAAGATTCCAGAGAATCCTTGTCGCCGCTGTTTGACCGAGCGGCAACAAGCGCTGGCACGCGCTGACGAGACTCGCGACGAGTTGGTGAAGGAAGGCCAGCACTGCGCGGTCCTCTTCGAAGCGGAGTATGCCACTCGCGAGGCCGAATGCGGTGCTGTGATGAATCACGACTGGACGATTCTCATCCGACATCGGCTGCTCGCGATCCGCGGAACGATTTTTGGCAACTACGAGCAGCGCTTTGCGCAGTACCGGAAAATCGCCCAGCGCGATAACAGCTCCCAGAAAATTCAGCCCCAGCGCCGCGCTGCCCGCGCAACTTTCGCGCGCCGGCTTGCGCGCGCTCACCCAGTCGTTGAGTTCAATCCAGCGCTCGACTGGAAACCATCGTTCGCCCGAGCCCGCGAGCCGGTAAGCCGCGCGACAAAAGACCGCTTCCATCAAACCTGCTTCTTCAAGATACCCTTGCAGAAAAGATGGCAGGTGTCCGACCTGTAGGGCTCCACTCGACGTGAGGGATTCAAGCCCAAACGAGTGTGCCAGCGCGCCGATGGGCAAAGCGCTGTCCGCAAGGTGCAGAAGGCGCAAATCGCAAAGGTCACTCTCGTGTGGATGGCCAGCGCGGCTTCGGTCAGGCTCCATCGCAATTCCTCAATGGTGATGCCCTTCCTCTTGAGTGTGATGGTGGTGGCCGTGCTCGTCGCCGTGCACATGAGCGCGGCCCGTATAGGGACCGTGGGCATCAATGATCATGTCGCCACTTTCTGCGGGCAATTTGATTTGTTCCCGCAGCCAGGCGACGATCTCGTCGAGCCCCACGGAATCGCGCAAGTTTGCGAAAAGAAATGGCCGCCCGCTGCGCATTTTGCGCGAATCGCGATCCATTACTTCGAGGGAAGCCCCCACGTACGGCGCCAGGTCAATCTTGTTGATCACCAGCAAGTCCGAGCGCATGATGCCGGGCCCGCCCTTGCGCGGGATCTTATCGCCCTCGGCCACATCAATCACGTAGATCCAGATATCCACCAGCTCGGGACTGAACGCCGCCCCCAGATTGTCTCCGCCGCTCTCGACAAAAATGAGTTCGAGCCCGGGCAGCGCGTCCTCCAGCTCCGCAATGGCGCGCAGATTCATGGATGCGTCTTCGCGAATCGCCGAGTGCGGGCAAGCGCCAGTCTCGACCCCGCGCACGCGCTCGGCCGGCAACGTGCCCTGGCGCAACAGGTATTCCGCGTCCTCCTTCGTGTATATGTCGTTGGTCACGACGGCAAGATTGCAGGCCGGCCACAGACGCTGGCTGAGGCGGTCAACCAGCATCGTCTTGCCAGAGCCGACCGGCCCGGCGATGCCCACTCGAAAAGCGCGGCGCGAACTTTTTTCGTCCATACTGACGTCCTCAGTGTGCGAACTTCGCACCCAGTATGCGGATACGCGCTAACGCGTCAAGTAAATTTCTCTTATGCATCTGATTCGCGCGACAGCGGCTGCAAGATCGCGACTTCGCGCAACAAACGCTGAGAGTCACAGAATAGAGCCATCCGGTGCTTGCAAGCCCCAGCGCCAAAAGGCCAATATATCTCGTTCGGACGGGCCGATAACTCGCTGCAGAGGCGCTGACAAGGAAAGGCACGGAATGACCAATTTTTCGGGTGGCAGCCGGCGGCGAAGGCATTGCCAGGGAGGATTGGCGATTCTGGCGCTTCTTTTTCTCGCTTGCAGCCCGGGCGACGCGGCGCAGGGACGCGGGAAACACATCGTACTGAACATCACGAATCCGGCGCCAATCGCGCGGAAGGAAGTGATCGCTGTCCCCCTCGCTGAGATACTACGACGTCTTCCCACTTCCGATCCGAAGAACGTCCACGCGGAGACGTTGCCCCGCCACAACGGACTGCCGACACAGCTTTTTAGCAGTGTTCCAGGGGGCCCCCTCGACACGTTGTTGATACTGGTCAGCCTGGCACCTTTGCAGAGAATTCAGCTGCGATTTTTCCTGGACGAGGCTGCTTCCACACCGAAGCCGCTGGTGTACGGACGCGCGGTCCCTGAGAGGAAGGATGATTTCGCGTGGGAGAACGACAAAGTTGCTTACCGGGTTTATGGACCGGCGCTGCAGGGCACAGGCGAGATCAGTTCGGGAATTGACGTCTGGTCCAAGCGAGTTTCGGATTTGATTATCAACGACTGGTATGCAAAGGACGCGGAGGGCCAGCGAACGAAAAATCCAGCGCTCACCTATCACAGGGATACCGGCGAGGGGCTGGATTCCTACGATGTGGGGCCCACGCGCGGCTGCGGAGGAACAGCGATCTTGAGCGGCGGCAGGTTCTTTGTCTCCAGGAATTACGCGCAAGCGGAAATCCTGGCAAATGGTCCCATACGCTTGCAATTTCGTCTCCGGTACGCCGCGTGGCAAGCGGGCGACCTGGCGGTGAGCGAAGAAAAAATCATCACCCTGGACGCGGGCGCGCACATGAACAAAATTCAATCTACATTTTCGTTCGAGGGAGCGCCTTCGGTGGAGGCCGGCATAGGACTGGCAGCCCACCCCCATGCCGAAACCAATGCCAGCGCCGAGGACGGCATCGCGTCAGTTTGGGAGCCCCTGACGGATCCCTCGGCCGGTATGGTAGGAACCGGGATCGTGCTGCCTGCGGGCGCAGCGGCCACCACGCGGGAGGCTGACGGAAATTTGTACTTCGTGTTGAATGCTAAGCCCGATCTCCCGATCGTCTATTATGCTGGGGCCGGCTGGTCGAAAAGCGACATAAGCGATCAGGTCGCGTGGCGAAAGTATCTGAAGGATTTTTCCGTGGACTTGCAACGTCCGTTGCAGCTGAGCTGGGCCGATTAGCTCCATGCGCCAACGACAAAACCTGGTCCGCGCGCCGCTGAAAATGCGCATGCTCGTCGCGGTAGTCCTCGCAATTCTACTCACCAGCCATGTCCATTCGGTTGTCACCGCGCAAAACACCAACACAGCTCCCCAGGGAGCGTATGTGGGCGACGCACCAGCCGATCCGGGCCCACTGGCCAAGGACGTCTCCGGCGCCCTGAATCAACGCGCAATCCGCCACATCGTCCGCAAAGTGGCCGATTGGCAATTGTCACGCGCCGAAGGCCACTTCGATCAGGATTGGACGTATGCGGCCCTTTATCGCGGCCTGATCGCCGCGTCGCGCGCCACCGGCGACAGCAAATACGAGGACGCCGTTAGAGAAGCTTCTAAAAGATTCGAGTGGAAGCTCGGGCCGCGGATTGCCCTTGCCGACGACGAGGCCGTGGCTCAGAGTTATTTATATTTTTATTTTCAGTCGCACGACCCGCTGATGATCGCTCCCACCGAGGCGGCTTTCGATCAAGTGATGGCCGCGCCGGAGAACCCGGCGAAGCCGCTGTGGTGGTGGTGCGACGCGCTCTTCATGGCTCCGGTCGCGTGGGTTGAATTATCAAATGCGACAGGAAATCCCGCCTATGCGGACTTCATGGTCCAGCAATGGCGAATTACCTCTAACTTACTCTACGACCCGCAGGATCGGCTGTACTCGCGCGACGCGACGTTTCTGGGTCGGCGCGAAGCCAATGGTCAGAAAGTTTACTGGTCGCGCGGGAATGGCTGGGTTCTTGCCGGGCTGGCGAGCGTGATCGAGGCTCTCCCGGCGAACGATCCGCGACGTGTGCAATTCATCGAGCAATTCCAGCAGATGGCGGCGCGCATCGCGAGCTTGCAAGGAAAAGACGGACTCTGGCGGCCCGGATTGCTCGACGCGCAGGCATACCCGCTACCTGAGGTTTCTGGCTCGGCCTTCTTCGTCTACGCGCTGGCCTGGGGGGTTCGCCACGGCGTACTCGCGCGCAAGGAATATTTGCCGGTCATTCGCGCGGGCTGGAAAGGGCTGGCCAACCACGTGTATACCGACGGGCGCGTCGGGTGCATTCAGCCGATTGGAGCCGCGCCCGGAGCCTATGGTCCAGGCGCCAGTTACGTGTACGGAGTCGGCGCGTTCTTGATGGCGGGCGCGGAGGTTGATGCGCTGGTGGCCGCAAAAAACTCACACACCACTGCACGCTGAGCGTGCGGCTTTCAGGAACGGATCATTCTTCGCAGGCCATTCCCCGCTGTTGCTAGTCCCCGTGCTTGCCGTCTCTTTCCTGAAAAATGGGCAATGGGCTTACGGCCGGGAATTGCGTGGGCGCCTTTGGCACGGCCCGGGCGCGAAGCTGTCCGATCTTGTGCGAAGCTTGGAAAATGGTTCCGACACGGATCATTCCGCCCAATTTATGCGCGCCGACGGAAGCGAGGCCCATGGACGCCATGCATCCGCAGGATCCGCAATCAGGGTTCCCGCCAAACTGGCACGGGGTGATCATCGTTTTCAGGTCGGCGGAGAGCGTCTGCGTCGTCAGCGCGAAAATGCATTCTTCGGGGCTGTGCGGCGGCGACGCAAATTGCTGAATCACAACTTCGGGCATATCCAACTTCGGATATTGCTTGCGCAACTGCGTCATATCCACAATGGCCTGCGCCCGCTCCGCGGAGGTCAATATTTCCGGCATCCGATCTCCCACTTGCGGCGTGAACAGGCTGAACCAAACCTTCTTCACCTCGGGGCGCGCCGTCCAGAATTCCAGGAATTCCGCCAAGTATCCGCGCCGCTTCATCATTTGTCCGGTGACCGTGCAATGCACCGTGATTCTCTGACCAGCGATGTTCTTAAGAATGCGCTCGTAGGTGGCAGGCGCCCGGCGTACGTCATGCTCCGGTTGTAACCCGTCGATGGACACCACCACGTGTAAGCGCTCCAAATCCGCCCAGCTAGCACTCATTGCCCGAAACGCACTCGTAACTATCTGCACATGGATTCCGCGTCCCAGGAGCAACGGGACCAGAGTCTCCAGTTCACGGTATCGGACCAACGGGTCGCCGCCCACGATAGATAGGTGCATGGGCTTCATCCGGTCTACCACTTCCAGAACTCCATCCACGAGCGCCTGCCCTTTGCGATCGCTCAGATCTCGCAAGGTCTGTCCGCCACCCAGATGAGCGGCGTCGTAGGCGTAACAGCCCGGACAATTCAAAGGGCACTCGCGCGTGATCTCGATCGAAAGCGACGGCGCTTCGCCCTTGAGTATCTTTCCCCACGCCCGAATGATTTGAATCGTTTCCACTGCTAGCGATCCTTTTCCGACCACAGGAAAATGTGGAATGTTGGAAGCTTCAACTCGTGCAAGCCATCGCAGAAGAGCCCGAATCCGCGATTGCTTCGCAATTCGAGATCGCCCCGATTGCTAAATTCCCGCTCCCTGAGAGATGTTCCTCGTCGTCCACAGGTTGCAAGCACAACGGGACAGATGGAAACCGGCGTCGTTAATTTCACTGTCCTGTTGCCTGTACAGTATCCACCTAATCCGGCAAGCGAGACCGTTTATTTCACACCGCCGGTGCCGCATCGAACGAGATCCGGCTCCGAAACATCCGCTTATTCAATCGCTTTAGTGGGAAGTTTAGGCAAAGAATCGGAATAAACTGACCGCAGCAAACTGAGCCAGGAAATCTGGAGCCGAGGCCCGGACTTGAACCGGGGACCTGCCGATTACGAATCGGCTGCTCTACCAACTGAGCTACCTCGGCGCTGCATCGAATGTAACATCGCGGCGAAAAACCTGTCAAACATTGGCCGGAATCAGTTTCGTAACGGGGACGCGAGAAACGACACGGGCACGCCGAACACGCCCGCCGCCAACAACCTTCAACGCGAGATGGGATACATCAGCCAGGCCACTCCCACGCTGATCACCACAAAAAGCGTCAGCGACCAAAGCGTGTACTTGATCCACCCGGTTGCTGTGCGCTGCGTGAGGCACGCCAGCGCCATCGAAACGAGCAGCGCGAACAGCAGCATGGCCCCAAAATGACTGAGCCTCAATAAATCCACCACGAAGAAGCTCGCGAGCAATGCTCAGTTCCTCCGTCCAGCCGCGATTTCCACTGCATCAAACACAGCCAGGACGTTCACGACCCCGGCCGCGGCAATAAATCGCGTGCCGTAGTCTCCTGCCGCACGGGATACGTCCGGGCCTGCGGCTTCGACGATGTGCGCGAGATAATAAAATACGCCCGAAGCGGCATCCGCAAGAAATCCCAGAGTGCCGAACGGGTCGCCCGAATGCGGAGGAAACACATTCCCGCGCAAAAGATAACCAGTGATCGCGAGTCCCCCCACCGAAACGAAAAATCCAAGAGCTCTTCCCCACCGGCCCAAGAGCAAGTGTCCCAAGCCCGGCACGAGCCATCCAGCGATAGCCACCAACGGAGCGAGCGAACCACGCTTCCTGACCGGCGAGGCTGAGGGTGAAGGTGAAGGCGCCGAGGGAAGGTCGAGTGGCGCGTTGTTGGCAGGAGCTTCGTTCACGGTCACCTAGGCCAGCAGCGGGAGAATTTCTTCCTGGATGGCGCCGGTAACGCGCGCTTCGTGCTCCCCAACGTACATGTTCACTTCGCTGCGGATTCCGAATTCCGGCATGTAAATTCCCGGCTCGATCGAGAAACAAGTGTGCGGCACAATCCTGCGGTCATCGCGCGTTTCCAGGCCGTCCATGTTCGCGCCATTGCCGTGAACCTGCTGGCCGATACTGTGTCCGGTGCGATGGACGAAATACTTGCCGTAGCCGGCTTTGCGGATCGTCTCGCGCGTCACGCGGTCCACTTCCCAACCGTGAATCGAGTGCTTCTTGGCCACGGATCCCTTAACGAATTCAATCGCGGCATTGCGCGCGCTTTTCACGATTCGGAAAATCTTGGCGTAAGAATCGGGCACTCGCTCGCCCAGATAACCCACCCAGGTGATGTCGTAGTAGACGCTCTCGGGGCGGTCTAACTTCGCCCAGACGTCCAGCAGCAGCAGATCGCCCGCGCGAATAGGACGCGAAGCCCCGGCCTTCGGTTCGTAGTGCGGATTTCCGTTGTTCGGTTGCACCGCGACGATGGGAGGCTCGGCGGTGGTCAGCCCGCTCGCGCGAAATTGTTCCAGAATCCACTGCTGTAATTCAGCTTCGGCCAGCGGCTTCCCTTCGCGCACAAATGCAGCGGCACGCTGGAACGCTTCGCGAGTTACGCGGTCTACGATTTTGCCCGCCTCCAGATGGCTTTCCAACTGCGCGGCTGTCCAGCTAGCCTCGAACTTCTGCACCAGATCGGCGGAACTAACCACTTTCTTCTTCAGCTTGCGGATGAGTTCGACGGTGCCGGCATCCACCAGGCCGATATACGGGATATTGTTCTCGGGCGAATACTGCATCGCGATGTTTTTGCTGCCGGAGAGCAGTTTCGGCAAGGTCTTGTGCAGTTCTTCCCATCCAGCGTAGAGAAATTTCTTGCCTTCGAGCGAATCGAGAGAGCCTTGCTCGATCTTGTGCACCAGTTTGCGCGGCTCGCCCTTTGCGGGAATGAAATAGAACCAGCGTCGGGTGATCATCGCATGACTGTCGAGGCCGAGGATGTGACCAGCGATGGGGTCGCGGTGGTGATGGTCGTAAAACAGCCAGCCGTCAATCTTATTCGCACGCAGTTCGGATTGGATTGCTTTGATGTCCGGCATGGAGTCAGTCCCTGGCTTTCTCGTTAGTGTTCACGGCCGGCGAGCAGAGCGCCAGCACCTGAGCGCGCGTAATGCCTGCAATGGAAACGCGCTTGTTGCGGCTATTTTCGCCCGCAACGATTCTAACAGCCGAGACTGGCACGTTCAAATGCTCGGCCAGAAGACGCCTAAGAGAATCATTCGCACGGCCTTCGACTGGCGGCGCGGTGAGCCGGACTTTCAATGCGCCGCTGTGTTCGCCCTCGATCGCGTCGCGATTCGCTCGCGGTTGCACGCGCACGCGAAAAAGGACTGCGTTGCCATCCACGGTCATTTCCATTTCATCAAGTAAGCGTCGCGCCGCAGCGGCCGCAGGCAGCCCGAAAAATATGACTTCGCAGAGACGAAACAGACACGTATACTCCGCTCCAACGCAAGAGAATCCTCACGCAAAAAGGGAGGGCACTTCATGTCCGCCACCGGTTTTGCCTTTGCCAATCCGCAACCGTCTCCCGACGACTTTAACACTTTCGACCCAAAGGATGTTTACGCCGATTCCAGTATCCAGACCACGCCGGTCACCGAGGCGATTCCCGCGCCGTGGAAGAACCCGCCAGTGATGGCGCTCACCGATGTCCTCGGCTCGGCAATCACCCAGCAAATTCAAAAATCGGGCGAGATCGTATTTCATTCCGCAGGGGATACCGGGGGGATCAAAGAACCATCGCATCAATTTGCCGTTGGCGACGCGTTGAGCGCTGACTCCAACGGTAAGGATTACGGCAGCGGCCGCGCCGCGTTTATGTTCCATCTCGGAGACGTTGTCTATTATTTCGGGCAGGAACGCTATTACTACGATCAGTTTTACGACCCCTATCGCGACTATGCGGGGCCCATCTTCGCGATTCCGGGAAACCACGACGGCGTCCTATTTGCCAGCGAGCCGGTGCAGTACTCGCTGCAACCGTTTTATCAAAATTTCTGCAGTAAGCAGCCCTCCAAGGACCCTTCCGCCAAGGGCTTCGCGCGCACCACGATGACGCAGCCGGGCGTCTATTTCACTCTCAACGCGCCTTTCGTGAAAATCATCGGCTTGTATTCCAACACCAGCGAAACCACCGGCGTCATCGACGGCGGCGCTGCGGGGACGCAACAAGCGAGCTTTTTACTGGCGCAATTGCAAGCCGCGGCGGCGCAAAGGGCTTCCAACGGCGGCGATCCATTCGCGCTGATTTTTGCCGTGCATCATCCGCCTTTCACCATCAGCAGCCAACATTTCCCCAGCCCGCAAATGCTGCAGGATATCGACGGCGCCTGCAAAAAGGCTGGAATCTGGCCGGATCTGGTGCTCTCGGGGCACGCACATTTATACGAACGATACACGCGGGTGATGGCTAGCGACGGTCGAGCGATTCCCTACGTAGTCGCAGGTAACGGAGGTTATTTCAATTTAAGCGCCGTGCGCACCGGCAAGAATGGCGCACTGCCAAAGACAGGCGTCGCCGGGAACGATGGCAAGGGGAACAAGGTCACATTGGAAGCATACAATGACCAGGTCTACGGGTTCCTGCGCCTGACCGTGAATCCAACTTCGATTTCCTTCCAGGCGCTAGGTGTGGATGAAACCTCCGACGCGGCTTCCACGATCGATCAATTCACGCTCGATTTGCGGAAGCACACCGTCTCGACCGCCAGTTCAGCCAAAAAACGCGGTAAAAAGGCCAAACCTGTACGTACGTCAAGAAAGAACGTCTCATCCGCCTCACATCCACGATCGAGCAAAAAACGGAAATGATCCGCCGGCTGAGCGCAACGAGAGACTCACGCCTGCGGCGCGCGAGCGCCAAACAGCGCTGTGCCAATACGTATCTCCGTCGCGCCTTCTTCGATGGCGATTTCGAAGTCATGGCTCATGCCCATGGAAAGAATGGGCAGCGGGCGGCTAAGCTGGCGGCTTAGGCCGTCGCGCAATTCCCGCAGCTTGCGAAAATAGGGCCGCACACGCTCGGGATCGTCAAAAAAAGGTGGAATGGTCATCAGTCCCGCGAAATCCAGATGCGCAAACGGGGCGATGCTAACGGCCAGCGTCGTCAAATCGGCCTCGGCCACACCGCTTTTTGTCGCCTCGCCGCTTAAGTGGACTTCGATCAGGACGGGAAGGCACTTCCCTTCCGCATCCGCCGCGGCATGAAGCCTTTTCGCCAACGCCAGATCGTCCAGCGAATCCACGCGGCGAAAAAGTTGCGCGGCGCGGCGCGCTTTATTACTCTGCAAGTGCCCGACGAGGTGCCAGATCGCGTCCAAATCGGCAACTTTCGTTTGCTTCGCTTCCCACTCCTGCACGCGATTTTCACCGAAATGGCGCACGCCCGCTTCGTACGCGGCCAGAATCGATTCCGCCGGATGTGTCTTGGAAACCGCCACCAAAGCGATTTCTTCCGCGCGACGGCCGGCTCGCTGCGCGGCATTCGCTACGCGTTCGCGAAGCCTCGCTAAATTCGCGACGATTGTGTGCGAGTGATTTTCCATCGCTGCGATTCTAACACGACGAAATCCGAAGGTTGGAAGTTGGACTCCGGACGTCGGACTCTGCGCGACGTAGGCGACAATTTACGGCGTTAGAGTCTGTGTGGGGACACGAGTATCTTTGTAGGCCGTAGCTTTAGCTACGGCGCAAATGCAGCAAAATCAGAGCGGCTTCAGTTTATCCTGAGGCTCCGATGGGTCGGAGCCGAAGGGCCGCTGAAGTACAGGTCTTGCAGTTCTCACGCAGACTCGTCAGGAACCTCCGCTCGCGGTTTTCTGTCAGCCGCCGTGTGCTAGACTGGTCCTCACTTCAATGCCTGCGCGTGGAAAATTCATCGTCCTCGAGGGAATTGACGGCTCCGGAAAAGGGACGCAACTGGAAATGCTCGCGCGGGCTTTTGCCTCGCGCGGAATTTCGTTCACGCAAGTAAGCTTCCCTCGCTACGATGGATTCTTCGGCAAACTGGTCGCGCGCTTTCTAAATGGCGAATTTGGCCCGCTCGACGCCGTGGATCCGCATTTCTCGGCGCTGCTCTATGCCGGAGACCGCTGGGAGGCGCGCCCAGCCATGGAAACTGACCTCGCGGCGGGCCGCATCCTTCTGGCGGACCGCTATATCGCCTCGAATCTGGCGCACCAGGGAGCGCGGGTGCCGCGCGATAAGCGCCAGGAATTCCTTGCGTGGCTGAAGCAGCTTGAGTATCAGGTTTACGGACTCCCGGTGGAGGATTTGGCCGTATATCTTCGCGTCCCGGCGGCCGAGGCGCAACGGCTCGTCGGCGAAAAAGCGCAGCGCGACTACACCAAACTTCGGCGGGATTTGCTGGAATCGAATCTGGCGCACCTGCAAGCGGCTTCCGAGGTTTACGATGAACTGGCGCGCCAATCCAACTGGGTACAGATTGAATGTTACGACGTGGCCGCCCGCGCACTGCGCTCTCCCGAAGAAATCCACAAGGAGATTCTGGCCGCGATCGAGGCGCGTGTTTTTTCCGTGTCGCCTGCGAGCCTCTGACAGCATGGGATTCGACGCATTTCTCGGCAATGAACGCATCGTCACCGCGCTGCGCGCGATGCTGCGCCGCGAACGTCCGCCGAGCGCGTTGCTATTCACCGGGCCGCGCGGCATCGGCAAATACACTCTCGCGCGGATGTTCGCCCAAGCAGCGAACTGCGAGCGACTCAAGGACGATTTTTGCGGGGAATGCGATTCCTGCAAGCGCATGGCGCCGCTCGCGAATCCGGCTCCGCTGATAGCCGCGGGATTGACGGAGCGCGGCGAGAGCGCGGATGCAGCGGCAGTCGAGCGCATGCCGCTGATCATCGAAACTCACCCGGACGTGTGGTTGCTGGTGCCCGATCCAGTCCGCCGGCTGGCGCCCGTCGCGCGGCCGATGATCCGCGTGGGTCAATTGCGCGCGGTGCAACGCGCTGCGTATTTCAAACCGCAAGGCCGTCGCCGGGTATTCATTCTGGATGACGCTCATACCATGCGCTGGAATGATGCGGACGTGTTCCTGAAAATTCTGGAGGAGCCCCCGGAGTACGCGACCCTCATCCTGCTTGCGCCCAGCCCGGATTCCCTGTTGCAGACAATCCGCTCGCGCTGCCTGCAGTTTCACTTCGCGCCGGTGCCAGCCGCGCAGATTGAAGAATTTCTAAAAGAGCGCACCGAAGCAAAGTTGGCCGAGCGGAAACTCGCCGCGCAACTTTCCAGTGGCAGCCCCGGCGTGGCGCTGGCCTGGAATTTGGATGAGTCTACTCGGCTGCGCCGCGCCGTCTTGACCCTGCTCGAGAAGGCGATTGACGGCGGCAGGTCCGCGGAACTTTTCGCAGCGACCGCGCAGCTCGCCAAGCAAGAGAAGGAATCGTTTGAAAATATCCTCACGCTGTTTTATAGTCTGCTTACAGACCTTCTCGAACTTTCCCAAAGTCCGAAGAACAGTCTCTCTCGTAACCCGGACTTACGCCGTGAATTGGAAGCGCTCAGCAAGAAAGTAAATTTCGAGTGGGTCTCGCGGGCGACTCAAAGACTGGATCTTCTGGAAAGCCGCCTGAAACGTAATGTCAGCCGGCAGTTGGGGCTTGACGCGCTCCTGGTTTCGTTAAGCGCGCCCTGAGCTCGATGGGCGAATAATAAATTTGTAAAAATACTGCAACCCAAACGCTCATTGCACAGTCATAAGGAAGTAGCGATTCGAAGGAGTCCTAATGGTAAATCGTAAACTTTTTCGCCCTACTCTCACGGACGTAAAGGATCAATTCCCGGCGCGCTCGCCCCAGCCCGTTCCATCCCAGGGGCCGCAGCGCAAGAAACCCGCGCCGCCGGAACAGACCCACGCCGAAAATTTCTACTACGTCAAGCAGATGCAGTCGCGAACTCCAGTGGCGGTGGTGCTGACGGACGGCGAAATTCTGCGCGGCAGCGTCGAATGGTACGACCGGGATTGCATCAAGCTCACGCGCTACGGCAGCCCCAACTTGCTCGTTTACAAACACTGCATCAAGTACCTCTACAAAGAAGGCGAAGACGCCGCACAAGGTGGACCGAACGGTTCGAATGGCTCGAACGGGTCAGGTGGAGCGCACGACGGGGACGAACACTAGAACCCATTCCAGAAATGAATCGCCCGGAAGGGCGGGGCTTCAGCCCCGCCGTTAGGCGCCCAAAAGAAGGGGCTTCAGCCCTGAAGCCACGGGTTTCGTTCTTGGCGAATTACTTGTGAGACGACTTCTAAACGCGAACTTGTTCCGGATAGACTGCACGGAGGGATGTGAACTGCTTTGCGTCAGGAGTGACGCCGCTTGCGGTTTTTTCTGAACGGTCCCACAAAGAAAGTCATCAGCGCTTTTCCGACCAACCGCTGCGCCCCGTCGCGGACGTCACAATCCACCACCGCAATGTGGCGGCCGATTCGCACCACGTTCGCTTCGGCAGTGACGCTGCCTCCTTCCACTGCCTCCAAATAATTGATCTTCATCTCGATCGTCGCCACCCGCGTGCCGGGTGGACACGCCATATACGAAGCCAGCCCTCCTGCCGTATCCGCCAGTGCCGCCAGCACACCTCCGTGAACCACTCCGTGCACCTGCAGATGTTGCTCATTGACGTTCATCTGCAGGATCACCTTTCCTCGTCGCGCTTCCACTAATACAAATCCAAATTGTTTCGCCGTGTTGTTTTCCTCGAGACGACGGCGCAGCTCTTCGGCGGCCATTCGCTCCAGTGCTTCAGCTGTGCGTGCTCGGGCCATGTCAGTAAGCGGTTACGCCTCCGTCGAGCGGGAAGGATGCGCCGGTAACCCAGGATGCTTCGTCCGAGGCCAAATATACCGCCATCATGGCCACATCCTCCGGCGTACCCATGCGCCCCAGGGGTATTTCCTTGATCCTTCTTTGAATCTCGCCCTCGGCGTTGGCGGCCTGGCGTATCGATTGCATTCCTAGCTCCGTCTCTACAATTGTGGGACAGATGCAATTGACGCGAATCTTGTCTGCAGCGTGATCGATCGCCATTGCTCTGGTCAGGCCAGATACGCCGGCCTTGGCGGCGCAATACGCCGCGCGCTCTTTGCGCGCCACCAGCCCCAATACCGAACCGATATTGACGATCGAGCCGCCACCCTGTCTGCGAAGCGCCGGCAACGCGCCTCGGGAGACCAGGAACGTTCCAGTCAGGTTCGCCGCGATCACCTTCTCCCAGTCTTCGTCCGAGGTATGCTCCGCGGTCGCCACCACCACGGCTCCGGCGTTATTCACAATCGTATTCAGCCGGCCGAAGTGCTGCTCGCTTTGGGTTAATGCCGCCGCCACTGAAGCGGTTTGGGTGACGTCGCAGCTCAACGCTAAGGCCGCGCCGCCCGCCGCCTCGATTTCGCGCGCCACCGCTTCCAAGGGCTGCATCCGACGTCCGGCGACGGCGACTTTAGCCCCTTCCCGGCCAAATGCCAGCGCGCAGGCACGCCCAATGCCCGTACCTCCACCAGTTATAAGTGCTACCTTGCCTGAAAGTCGTAGCATCGAGAATACCCGCTGCCTCGTCTAATTCCTCACGGGAAGGCGCGAATCTAGCATCCGGGCGCCACCCGGTGCAAGCAAGTCGCGGCTTCGGGGTGGCGATTCGCTCTCGCGGCATGCGGGCACCGGCTGTTAGACTCACCAGGGACAAACATGAAAATTGGGATCACGTGCTATCCAACATATGGCGGCTCAGGAGTAGTGGCCACCGAGCTGGGAATCGAACTCGCCGCGCGCGGTCACGAGATCCATTTCATCAGCTATGCGATGCCCATCCGGCTCAGCTCCACCTACGAACGCATCCACTTCCACGAGGTCGAAGTTACCTCTTATCCGCTATTTGACCATCCTCCTTACACCCTGGCTCTGGCCACGAAGATGAGTGAGGTAGCGGAGCAAGCGTCGCTCGACCTGCTGCACGTCCACTATGCCATCCCCCACTCGGTGAGCGCCTTACTCGCGCGCTTGATGGCACAGCCAAAGAAGCTGCCGTTTATTACCACCCTGCACGGCACGGATATCACCCTCGTGGGCAACGATCGCAGCTACCTTCCCATCACGCGATTTTCCATTGAGCAAAGCGACGGGGTCACGTCCATTTCGCAGTATCTCCGAGAGCGCACCAATCGAGAATTTGAGATCAAGCGGCCCATCGAAGTAATACCCAACTTCGTGAACTGCGATCTCTACAAACGCTGTGACGACCAAACTGCTCGCAAACAGTGGGCTAAGAACGGCGAGCCGATCCTGATGCATCTCTCGAACTTCCGCCCCGTGAAGCGCATCACCGACGTCGTCGAGATATTCGCTCTGGTTCGTGAAAAAATTCCCGCGAAACTGGTCATGATGGGCGACGGCCCCGATCGCGGCGCCGCGGAATATCTCGTGCGAAAAAAGCACATGTCCAAAGACGTGTTTTTCATGGGCAAGCAAGACGGTGTGCAAGAAAAACTCGGTCTCGCCGATCTATTTCTGCTACCTAGCGATGAAGAATCATTTGGCTTGGCCGCGCTGGAAGCCATGGCCTGCGAGGTTCCGGTGATCGCCAGCAACGTTGGTGGCCTGCCCGAAGTCGTGACCAACGGCGTGGACGGCTATCTGATTCCGCCGCGCGACGTGGAAGCCGGAGCGCGTTACGCTCTGGAGATTCTGACCCGCCCCGACCGCGGACGTAGCATGGGCCGGCAAGCGCGAATCAATGCCAAGGCAAAGTATTGTGCCAACGATGTGATTCCGCAGTATGAGAGATACTACGAGAAGGTGCTCGAGCAGACTGGCGCGGCCCGCCAGGTGCCAGCGCTTTGAACTCTCCCGGATCAGGGCCTCATGGCTCTCCGCTCCCGGCGGGATGTAATTTTTTGCGGAATATGAGCAAATTATTTACGTTACAGTAATCGCTGTAGCTCCCTAAATCCTTCACAGAAAAGCACATCGCTCGCCTCCTCTGGCAATGCTCGTGCTCTCTCCGCTGGTGGCCCAGCCGCTTGGTGACATCGGAGAGACTATGAAGCAGCTATTCGCGGTCGCTATCGTCCTGGGAGTCGCCTTCTGCGCGGCGGTGCCTTCGGCAAGTCCAAAGGCAACACCCTCTGCACTGTCAGCAGGTCCGAATTTGTTACTCGCACAGCCGGCAAATACCAATGATCAGCCTCAGACCTTCGTCGGCACCATCGTTTCCATGAACGGCGAACGATACATCCTCAGAGATGACGTCAACGAGGTCTGGTATCACCTCGATAATCAGCAGGAAGCTGGAAAGTACCTGGGTAAGAAAGTGGAAGTCACGGGAACTTTGGACGGCCGCGCGGACGAGATTCTCGTGAAAAGTATCGAGGTAGATAAGAGCTAACGAATCCGGTTGGGAATGCTGAAGGGGCGACTCGCAGCGTTGACGCGGCAGGCAGGGCGCTGCGACCAGCCTTCAGCGCTCCGCGATCGGCACCGGCTGCACGGTCTGGACGATCGTGTCAACGTCGTCCTGCGTGATCTTGCCGGCAGAACCTGCTGCAACCGTGACGATAAATCGATACTGCCGGTCGCGGTCGTCGAACACCCGCAGGGCAATCGGACGCTGCTTCGCGGGGTCCCCAAACTGAAATCCTCGAACTTTGCCCCCATCGAAAGAATAAAATTGGCCGTCCGCCTGCAGATCAAATCCGAAGGAAAGCTTCCACAGCAATAGCGCGTTCAACCTTAGTGCCTCGCGTGCGTCCATCAAGGGCGAAAGCTGCGCCGGCGAACTGCCGTAAACCGCTTGATACAGCTCGTAATTGGAGTTAATCGGCTTGTCCGCAAATACGTTTGCGAATTTTTGATACTCGGTGGGATTCGAGGCCTTGATCGCGCGCATCGTATCCACTTGCGATTCTGGATCAAAAAAGACGATTACCTGGCCAGTATCGTAACGGAATTGGGTGCAAGTCAGTGATCCAGCCGGCTTGGGATTTCCGGGCCACGGAGAATCGAATTCGTAATCGTAAGCTTTCAGCACCGAGCCTTTCGGCGGGGCGGTCGGCGCCGGCAAAGGCTGCGGCACTGTTGCGAGCCACGGATTATCGGACGCCCAAAGTTTCGCTTCGATCCACGTCAGCGTTTGCAATCCATACTTCACGCTGTAACCGGCGACCACAAATACTAAAACCAAAAGTATGATCGCCGACCGCGCGCCAGTTTTTTCCGAGTCTTCGCTCATTCCACCTGTTCGCCTGGACTGATTTATCGAGCGCCGACATTCTACGCCATCGGCGGCAGCTGCGTAGCGAAATGAATGTGCGGCTTAAACGCGCACCCGCCGTTGGCGCGTCCCTGAACGTCCGGGTTCAGAGCCCCGCGAATGGTTCCGCCGTGGCCAATTCCGGAATTTCAATGTGAATTTGCGTGCCTTGCCCTTCCTGGCTGCGTATGTCCATCTTGAACTGGTCCCCATACAGCAATCGCAGGCGCTCGTGGACGTTGCTGATTCCAATTCCTCCCCCGTAAACGCCCGCCAAGCGCTCGCTGGGAATTCCCATGCCATTGTCCGAGATTTCAATCAGCAACCGCCCGTCCACCTGGCGGGTGCGCAGGTGAATCTGCCCGCCTTCGAGCTTGGGCGCTAGCCCGTGCTTGATCGAGTTTTCCACCATCGGTTGCAGCAGCATGCTGGGGACGAAGGTTTCCAGCGTCTGCTCGTCAATCTCCTTGAAGATCTGCAATTTATCGCGGCCAAAGCGAATCACCTCGATATCCAGGTAGTTGTCGATGAATTCGAGCTCTTCGCGCAGCGGCACGAAGGTTTCGTGCTTGCGCAGGAGCCGCCGCAAAATATTCGATAGTTTCAGCACCACCCCGCGCGCCATGTCCGGATCGAAGCGAATCAGCGAGGAAACCGTGTTCAGCGTATTGAAAAGAAAGTGCGGGTTAATCTGGCTGGTGAGCGCGTCCATGCGCGCCTTGAGCAGCAGTTGCTGATTCTGCTCCAGGTTCATTTCGATGCGCGTGTTATTCCAGATCTTAATGGCCATCGCCACGCACATCATCGAGGACATCACGATTAGCAGCGCATATCCCCAGTTGGTCGGGCGATAGAAAAACAGCCACTGGTCTTTCACCGTCTGCGCCAATTCAATTTCGCCCACCGTCACCGCCACGCAGGCAAAGAGCGGCAGCATCGCCCAGTTCCTCTTGCGATAACGCACCAGCTTCCAAATCCATTCGGGGATGCTGAGAAAAAGAAATGGGCCGAAATGCCACACGTCTTCTTTCTCGGGAATCGCCTCGCGCACAAACCCCGCCAGTAAACCCACCAGCGCGGCCAAGGGACTGGAAAGCCATTCGTGATTTCCAAACGCCGGCAGGCTGATCAAAGAACCGCCCAGCAGCCCCACGATTCGTCCGCCGATGAGGCCCATTAAGAACGAGCCTTCCAGCGTGAGGTCGAAAAAGCGGTAGCCAACCAGCCGCAGCAACACACCAATCGCCAGCGGTGGAGTGAGAAACAACAACAACATCACTTTCTGATCGGAGTCGCGGATCTCGGTGAAAAGCAGGTTGCGAAATGAACGAAAACGCACGAGCAAAGCCGCAAGAGACGCTGCGAACCCTACCTTCAGCACCAGCGCGAACATCAACTCTTGCGTGCCAATCTGAGTGTTCATTTTGCCCGCAGCGTGCGCTTCTAGAATCGTCCCTGAGCTACGTTAGCCAAAGCAGGCAGCGATGTAAAGAGAACCAGCATCGATGACGCGTGCGGTTACCGATTGCTCCCAGAACGCCTGCTGAGGTCCAGAACGCGGACGATCCGGCCAAGCCTGCTATAATCAAGAATTCAATGAAGCGTCGCGGCAAATCCGGCGGATCCAGCAAAGCTCGCGTGGTCGCGAAGGCGCAATTGCCCACCGGTTTTGGCGCGTTCCGAATTTTCGGCATCGCCGGACGCAAACCCGGAGAAGAAGCCGTCGCCATTCAGCACGGCGTTCTAAACGCCCGCGCCGGACGCGCGACGAATGGCGGCAAAGCGCCGCTGGTGCGCGTCCATTCCCAATGCCTCACCGGCGACGTCTTTACCTCCCAGCGCTGCGATTGCCGCGCGCAGTTGGAATTCTCGCTGCGCAAAATCGCCAAGGAACCCGCTGGGCTCCTCTTGTACTTGCCGCAAGAAGGCCGGGGAATCGGCTTGATCAATAAATTAAAAGCTTACGAACTGCAAGATGCCGGCCTCGATACCGTGGAAGCCAATCGGCGCCTGGGCTTCGCGGACGACGCGCGCGATTACGAATTTGCCGCCGAAGCGCTCAAAGCTCTCGGCATTCGCGCGGTTCGCCTGCTCTCCAATAATCCCGACAAAGTGGATCAATTGCAGCGCGCCGGCGTTCGCGTGGTGGAGCGTGTCCCCTGCCGGCCGCGCACCAGCCGCCATTCGGCTTCCTACTTGCGCACCAAGAAAAATAAGCTCGGACACCTGCTGGCAGGCCTGTAACTTCCGGCGCGAGAGTCCGCCAGCAAATCGCTAGCGCTTCCCGCGCGTCTTGCATATTCTCTTGCCTTCAGTAAGTACATCAAATGGAGGGCCCGCAGCGATGGAAGATCGTGGCTCCCTGGACGTGGCACTGGCATTCGTGGCCAGGATCAACTCCCACGACGTAAACGGACTTGTAGACTTGATGACCGGCGACCACGTCTTCGTGGATGCCCTGGGCAGCACGTTTCGCGGTGCCGAGCAGATGCGCCAGGGTTGGAAGGGCTATTTCGCTTTGTTTCCCGACTATTCCATCGAAGTAACCGACGAATTCAGCCGGGGCGACGTCGTCGCGATGTTTGGCAAGGCTCGCGGCACGTTCGCCGTCAACGGTAAGCTGCCGCGAGACAATTTTTGGGAAATTCCCGCTGCGTGGAGAGCCGTCGTAAGAGAAGGACGGGTAGCTGAATGGCGGGTCTATTGCGACAATGACCCGGCACGCAAAATCATGTCCGCCAACACGCCGGCCAAACCCACTCACTAACCTCCGCCGACGAAGTGCACGATCTCAAATGTGTCGTTTGGTTCCAACTGCGTTTCATTCCAATCGGCCCGCGGCAGGATATTCAGGTTTCGCTCGATCGCCACGCGGTCGCGCGGCATGCCCAGGTGTTCCAGCATGCCGTAGACATTCAAACCGTCCGGGATTTCGCGAGCTTCACCGTTTATCGTTACCGTCATTGCGCGGCGCCCGCGCTGGGATTCTTCGCGCGCGTGCGCATCGCAAAGCGAATTTCATCCTTCCACGCATCCGCTTGCGCGTTGATCACCAGCGCCAGATCTTCCTTGCCGAGTGGGGGGAGCGGAAAATGGATGTGCACGCGACCTTGTTCGTCGCTCGTGCCGCTATAGCTGCCGCCGTCCAGCGCTCCTTCGATCACCGCTTTCACTCGGGCGCCCACTTGGGGCTGGCGATCCGCTCGACGCGAAACTTCCAGCTCCAGCGATACCTTCCCCGCCGATAGCCACGAGCCGGGATTGAGCAAATTCACCTGGATACCGCTGGGGCGGTTGGCCTGCGTGGCTGCCTCTGCCGAGGCGATCTCTGCGTCCAGTGCACCGGAACGAATCGCTTCGATCACCGCGCGATGCTGTTCTTCCACGCGGCGGCGAAGTTCTTCTGGAGTGTAGGGTGTTGCGCCAGCGTCCTGTTCGTAATTGGAAGCGCGCCGATGGAGGATACGGCCATTCTGGTACACCGCGGTGTCTATGATCGGGTGATTCGGCCCGCGATCTTCGGTTTGAACGTGGAAGATTTGCTCGCCCACCTTCACGTCCGTGTTGAACCCGGAGCTCATTACCAGGCATTCCCTCGGTTCAGCGCACGCCCATCCGGAACATGACAAATTCGATGTAATCGAGAGTTCATTTGACCGGCTGCACTCGGGCCGCTATTATAGCAGCGCCGCCAAAATGAACAGCAACTACCTCGACATCTATGGACCCCTGTTGCTGATGTTTACACTCGCCTGCGGTTTGGCGGGGGCGCTGGTGGTGGCGTCCGCGCTGATCGGCAGGCATAAGCGCTCGCGCGAGAAAGACCAGCCGTACGAATGCGGAATCCGGCCCACCGGCGATGCGCGCGAGCCATTCTCCGTCCAGTTCTACATGGTGGGATTGCTCTTTATTTTGTTCGACATCGAGGCGATCTTTCTGTACCCCTGGGCCCTGGTTTACGGTGATCTGCAGGTCTTCGGCTTTGTGGAGATGCTTCTTTACATTATAATTTTACTGGCCGGCTACATTTACCTCTGGAAGAAGGGCGCGCTCGACTGGAGTCATTGAGCGGCCGCCCCTCAGGAAAAGAACTCATAGTGCAAGCACAGGACGCCGACAAAAGCCCGGTAGTGCATAAGCTCAAAGAGTGGGACGGCAAGGCTGTCTCGGAAGTGCTCGAATTTCGCGGCGAAATCACTGTAGTTGTCCCGCGCGAACACCTGAAACGGGTCGCGGACTACCTCGCCACCGAGCCTTCTCTTCGCTTTTCGTTCTTGTCGGATATCACGCCGGTGGACCGCTTCCCCATCGAACCGCGCTTCGAGATAAATTATCACCTCCTGTCCATCGATCGCCGCGACCGCCTCCGCCTGAAAATCAAGTTGGCCGGCAACGATCCCGTAATCCCGTCCGTTACCGCCATCTGGCCCACCGCCAATTGGCACGAGCGCGAAGCCTACGACCTTTTCGGCATTCGCTTCGAGGGCCATCCGGACCTTCGCCGTATTCTGATGCCGGATGATTGGGAAGGGCATCCACTGCGCAAAGACTATCCTACCGAGGGATACCGATGAAGCGCTGCTCGATAGTCGCGCAAAAGGAGCTTGAGCCACGATGAGCATCACTGTCGAAACGCCCACTGGCGAAGCTCAAACCATGGTCCTCAACATGGGGCCGCAGCACCCCTCTACCCACGGCGTGTTGCGCGTGATCCTGGAACTGAACGGCGAAACCGTCGTGAAAGCCGAACCTGTGATCGGTTATTTGCACACCGGAATCGAAAAATCCTGCGAAGCGAAGACTTATTCGCAGGCCATCACCCTGACCGACCGCATTGATTACCTCGCGCCGCTTTCCAACAATCTGGGCTACTGCCTCGCCGTCGAAAAAATCCTGGGACTCGAAGTTCCCAAGCGCGCGCAGTACATCCGTGTGCTGCTCACGGAATTGACCCGTTGCGCTTCCCACCTGGTGTGGCTTGGAACACACGCGATTGACCTCGGCGCGATGACCGTTTTCCTATACACCTTCCGCGAGCGTGAAGAAATTCTCAAGATCTTCGAATATCTGTCCGGCCAGCGCATGATGACCAGTTATTTCCGTGTCGGGGGTCTCGCCCTGGAACCCCCTCCTGACTGGCTGGACCGCGTTCGCCGGGTCACCGATTCCCTGCCAGGCCATATTGACGAATATGAAGACCTGCTCACAAAAAATAAAATCTGGCTTGGCCGCACCCAAGGCGTTGGATTCATCAGCGCCACCGACGCGATCGCCATGGGTTGTTCCGGCCCCATGCTGCGCGGCAGCGGCGTGGCCTATGACGTACGCAAGGCCTTCCCCTACTCGAGTTACGACGAATTCGATTTCAACGTGCAGACGCAAACCGCGGGCGATTGCTACGCGCGCTACCAGGTACGCGTCGCGGAAATCCGCGAGAGCATCAAAATCGTGAAGCAGGCCATGGAAAAAGTTCCCGCCACGGGGCCGATCCGGACGGAAGCCCCCGGAATTATTCCCCCCTCGCGCGAGGAAATGAAAACTTCGATCGAAGGCCTTATTTATCACTTCAAGATATTCACGGAAGGTTTTGCGCCGCCGCCCGGCGAAGTCTATCAGGCGATCGAGTCTCCTCGCGGAGAGCTCGGGGTCTTTGTCTCGAGCGACGGCTCGGCGAAGCCGTATCGCGTGAAGTTTCGCACACCTTCGTTCGTCAACTTGCAATGTCTGCCGAGTCTCGCCGAGGGGCGCCTGATCGCCGACGTGGTCGCCTGCATCGGCACAACCGACATCGTTCTGGGGGAAGTGGACCGCTAGAGTTGAGCGGGCACAAGGGAACTATGCAACTGCCGCCGGCACTCGAAGAAAAATTCACCACCTTGCTTGGCCGTTATCCGGTGAAGCGCTCCGCGCTGATTCCCATGATGATGTACGCGCAGGACTATTTCGGCTTTCTCAGCGACGAACTCCTGACGGACATCGCGCAACGCCTGGACCTCAACATGACCCAGGTCACCGAAACGCTCGCCTACTATTCCATGCTGCGCCGCAAGCCGGTAGGGCGCTATCACATCCAGGTCTGCACCAATATCTCCTGCATGTTGCGCGGCGGAAACGAACTGTACGCGCACGTCCAGAAGCGCCTGGGCATTGGCAATAAGGAAGTCTCGCCCAGCGGCACGTTTTCGCTGGAAGAAGTGGAATGCATCGGCGCGTGTACTGGCGCCCCCGCCATGCAAGTAAATTTCGATTACTACGAAAATCTCGATCCCGAAAAAGTGGACGTAATTTTCGAACAACTGCAAGACGGAAGAGTACCCAAGCCGGTCCCCGTGATTTCCGGCGCTCTGCACGAGCGCAACGTCAACGAAGTTCCCGTCATCAGCAAGCGCTTTGGCATCCCCAATTCGCGCTCCATTGACGTCTACCTGAAGCACGAAGGCTATCAGGCGATGGACAAAGCGCTCAACGCGATGTCGCCCGAGCAGATCATTGACGAAATGAAGAAATCGAACCTGCGCGGACGCGGCGGCGCGGGTTTTCCGGCGGGCATGAAATGGAGCTTCGTTCCCAAGGACATTCCCAAGCCGAAATACATTTTGGCGAATGGCGATGAGAGCGAGCCCGGCACCTCCAAGGACCGGCCGCTCATGGAAATGGATCCCCACCAGTTGATCGAGGGAATGGTCATCGCCGGGCGCGCGATCGGTTCGAATCAGGGCTACGTTTACATTCGCGGCGAATATCGCTACATCATTGACATCATCGAAGTGGCCATCGCCGAGGCCTACGCCAAAGGCTATCTCGGCAAGAATATTCTCGGCAGCGGCTTCGATTTCGACATCGCTGCTCATACCGGCGCGGGAGCGTACGAATGTGGCGAGGAATCCGCGCTGATGGAATCGCTGGAAGGTAAGCGCGGCTACCCGCGCATCAAACCTCCCTTCCCGGCGGTCGTCGGTCTGTATGGCTGCCCCACAGTAATCAACAATGTCGAGACGCTCAGCACCGTCCCCGCAATCATCCGCGGCGGCGGCGAATGGTATGCCAGCCTGGGCACGCCGAAAAATGGCGGCACGCGCCTGTACTCCATTTCCGGCCACGTCAATAAGCCCGGCATTTACGAATTGCCGCTCGGCTTTCCGCTGCGCAAGCTCATCGAAGACGTAGCCGGCGGCGTTCGCGGCGGAAAGAAACTGAAAGCCGTAATCCCCGGCGGCAGTTCTTGCCCCTTACTCAGCGCCGACGAAATTGACGTGAACCTGGACTACGACGCGGTCGCGAAAATCGGCTCGATGCTCGGCTCCGGCGGCACGGTGATCATTGATGAAGACACCTGCATGGTGGACCTGGCCCGGCGCATCATGCATTTTTACGCGCACGAATCCTGCGGCTGGTGCATTCCCTGCCGCGAAGGCACTACCTGGCTGCGCAAAATGCTCGACCGTTTCCACGATGGCGGTGGACGCGCCGAAGACATTCCGCTGATTGACGAACTCTCCAAGAATATGCTCGGGCGCACCTTCTGTCCGCTCGGCGATGCCGCCGCCCTGCCGACCATCAGCATCGTCAACAAGTGGCGCAGTGAATTTGAAGATCATCTCCACGGCAAGTGCGCGCACAAGCCCGCTGAGATGATTCTGGGAGCCCACTAGGAAACGCATGG
This sequence comes from uncultured Acidobacteriota bacterium, assembly GCA_963780035.1. Lineage (GTDB taxonomy): Bacteria > Acidobacteriota > Terriglobia > Acidiferrales > UBA7541 > Palsa-295. The sequence goes on from CAWAAG010000004.1 coordinate 190,300, forward strand.
CCGAACAAAAGCAAGTCACCTTCAGCCTCAATGGGCAACCGATCACCACGCCCGCCGGCACGCTCGTCATCGAAGCGGCCAAGCGCCAAGGCGTTGAAGTCCCTTCGTTCTGCTATTACCCCGGCCTGTCGCTGCAGGCTGCCTGCCGCATGTGCCTGGTCGAAGTCGAAAAGATGCCGAAGTTGCAGACGGCCTGTACGCTTGTCGCCACCGAAGGCATGGTCGTAAAGTCCGACACTCCGCAAGTCCACAAAGCTCGCAAGGACATGCTCGAATTCTTGCTTTCGAATCATCCGCTCGATTGCCCCGTGTGCGACAAGGGCGGCGAGTGCGAGTTGCAGGACATGACTTTCCGCTACGGCCTGGACCACAGCCGCTTCACCGAAGAAAAGCTCCACTATCCCGAGGAAAAGTGGTCGCCGCTGGTTTATTACGATGCGCCGCGCTGCATCATGTGTTTCCGCTGCGTGCGTGTCTGCGATGAAGGCATGGACGTGAAGGCTCTGGGCGTCGGCGCTCGCGGCGTCCATTCCGTGATCATTCCCAACGAGCCCGGCCAGCTCGCCTGCGAGGAATGCGGTATGTGCATTGACATCTGCCCGGTCGGCGCGCTAACCAGCGGGACGTATCGCTATCAGACGCGGCCCTGGGAAATGCAATACGTTCCCAATCCCTGCACGCATTGCTCGAACGGCTGCAAAACCACACTGAGCGTGCGCAACAACGAAATCCTGCGCGCCAATAACCGCGATGCATCAGGCATCAATGGCGAATTCCTCTGCGGCAAAGGCCGCTTCGGTTTCGATTTCACCAGCAACGCCGAGCGCATCCGCCAGCCGCTGCTGCGCCGCAACGGCAAACTCGAACCAGCAAGTTGGGAAGATGCGCTAGAAGAAGTCGCCAGGCGGCTCAAGCAGGTTCGCGACCAGCACGGCGCGAACGCCATAGGCGTAATCGGCTCGAATCACACCACCAACGAAGAAAATTACCTGTTGAATCGCTTCGCGCGCGCCACCCTCGGCACCAACAATATTGATCACCACCGCACCGCGGATTACGCCGGCCTCGCCGCCGCGCTCGGACCGAATTACAAGAACTCGATCGCCACGATGGGCGACGTTTACACCGCGCAGACCATCCTGCTGATCGGCAACGATGTCACCAATCAGAACCCGCTGGTCGCCTGGCAGATTCGCACCGGCGTTCGGCACCACGGCACCCGCCTCTACGTAATCAACGGCCAGGAAAGCAAGATTCATCGTAAAGCGGCGAAGGTCGTCCAGGTGCCGAAGGGCGGAGAACGCGCCGCCTTGCGCTGGCTCACCCATGAAGAGGGCCAGTTTGATGTGCCAACCACCGAAGCGCTCGTGCAATTGAAAGCGGCGCTGGAAGCTGAAAAAGATGTCCTGATTCTCTTCGGCGCGGACATCCAGGGTGCCGCGATTCGCGACCTGGTCTCATTCGCCGCGCGCCTGGGCGGCCAAACCCGATTCATGGCCCTCGGCGATTATGCGAATTCCCGCGGCGCCGCGGACATGGGCATCCTGCCCGATCGCTTGCCCGGGTACGCGCAAGTCAGTGACGCATCCGAGCGCGCCCGCTTCGGAAAGATCTGGGGCGGTGTCGAACTCCCCACGGCCCCTGGTTTGACGGCGCGCCAGATGATGGAAGCCGCCACGAACGGAAAGCTTAAAGCTCTGTATGTGCTCGGCGCTAATCCCTTAAAAACTTTCGGCGTGGCCCAGCCGGACAAACTCGCCGGTCTCGAACTGCTCGTCGTCCACGAAATGTTCCTCACGGAAACCGCGCTGCGTGCCGACGTCGTTCTGCCCGCGGCATCTTCCTACGAAAAAGATGGCACGCTCACCAACACCGCCGGTGAAGTGCAAATGACTCACCGTTCGATCGATCCGCAAGGCCCACGCAGCGATTTCGACCTGATTCGCATCCTCTCTCATCAATTGAGCATGCTCGGAATCGGCGCTGCGATTCGCCTGCGCACTCCCGAGGCTGCCTTCGACGAAATTCGCCAGAACGTGCCGGGTTACGATCTTTCCGTCGCCAATTTGCTCGCGGGCCGCGCGCCCGTTTCCACTGCCACCGCTCCTTCGCAAGAACCGGCCTACGATGTTCCGGTCGGAAATATTTTTTCGTCCAACGATTTTCTCTTTACCAGCGGCTCCCTGGGACGTTACTGTTCCAAACTCACTTCTACCAAAGAGGCCAAAGATACGCCGTGGATTTCGTCGCCCAGCATCCAGTCCTGGTGGTATCGCTAGTCAAGATCGTCGGTTTGATGTTTTTGCTGATGACGACGCTGGCGTACCTGTCCTGGTTTGAGCGTAAGGTCATCGCGCATATTCAATCGCGATGGGGGCCTTACTACGTTGGCGCCCATGGCCTGCTCCAGCCGCTCGCCGACGGCGTCAAGTTCCTGTTCAAGGAAGACCTCACGCCGCCGGGAGCCGACCGCTTCGTTTACATTCTCGCGCCGGTGCTCGCGCTTACGCTCGCCTTGACCACGCTCGCCCTGATTCCCTTCGGGCCGCCCAGCGTGCAGTGGCTGGGGCAATCCACTCTCATCATTGCGAATAGCAGCATCGGACTGATGTTCGTCTTCGCCATCACCTCCATGGGTGTGTACGGCATCGCGCTCGCCGGCTGGTCCTCCAATAGCAAATATCCCCTGCTCGGCGGCCTGCGCAGCTCCGCGCAGATGATCAGCTACGAAGTTTCGCTCACCCTCGCGGTCGTCGGCGTCGTATTGCTCGCCGGTACTCTGAATTTCAACGAAATGATCGCGCACCAGAATGGCCCTTTCTGGCACTGGAATGTTTTCTACGTGGGGCGTGGCTCGTTCCCACAAATCATCGGCTTCCTCTGCTATTTCATGTCCGCCGTCGCCGAAACCAATCGCGCTCCCTTCGACCTTCCGGAAGGAGAAACCGAACTCGTCGGGGGTTTCCACACCGAATATTCCAGCTTCAAATTCGCCATGTTCTTCATGGCCGAATACGCCAACATGATCACCGTATCCTGCCTCGCCACCATCCTCTTTTTCGGCGGCTGGCTCTCGCCCTTCCCGGAATCGTGGACGTTCATCCGATACCTTCCGCCCCTGGGCTTGCTGGCGCTCGCGGTTTATCTTGCGTATGACACCGTAGTTCTCGCGCGCGGAATTGCTCGCATCCAATTGATCGTCGTCACCACCGGCGCCCTGCTGATCGGCCTCGCCTGCCTTCTTCCCGCCGTGCTCGGCATCATTCAAGGGCCGTTCTGGTTTTTGCTGAAAGTCGGCTTAATCATGTTTTTCTACGTGTGGACGCGCGCAACCCTGCCGCGCATGCGTTACGACCAGCTGATGTCCTTCGGCTGGAAATTCCTGCTGCCGGTGTCGCTCGCTAACCTGGTAATCACGGCCCTGGTAAAAGTCTGGCCTCTGCTGGTGAGCCACGGATGAGCCTGCCCTTCATCGTCTTCTTCGTATGCGCCCTCATCGCCGTGGGCGGCGCGCTCATGTTGATCCTTGCGCGCGAGCCGATTCATAGCGCGCTCTCGCTCGTGCTCGTCATGATTTCCCTCGCGGTCCTTTACCTGCTGCTCGGCGCCGAATTCATCGCTGCCGTACAAGTCATCGTGTACGCCGGCGCCATCATGGTCCTGTTCGTTTTCGTCATCATGCTGCTGAATGCTGGCCATGAAGACCGCACCGATTTCAGCAAGGTGGCGAAATATGCCGGCCTGCCGCTGGGAATGTTCTTATTGCTCGAGCTGGCTCACTGGATGGCGCACTCCGCAATCGGCAGGACGATTGCCAATGGCTCGGAAGCCGCCAACACCGCGGCCTCCACCCGCGACCTTTCCATCCAGCTTTTTCAGAAATACCTGTTCCCGTTCGAAGCCACATCCATCCTTATCTTAATCGCCATACTCGGCGCGCTGGTTCTCGCAAAGAAGGGCGAATGAGCGTAGTTCCCATTTCCTACTATCTGGTGCTGAGCGCGATCCTCTTTGGCTTGGGCATCGTCGCGTTCGTTTTCAAGCGCAACATCATCACCATCTTTATGGCCATCGAACTGATGCTCAACGCCGTGAATCTGGCGTTCGTAGCTTTCGCGCGAGCGCATAACCAGCTCGACGGCCTGGTCTTCGTTTTCTTCGTGATTGTCGTCGCCGCGGCCGAAGCGGCCGTGGGTCTGGCCATCGTCATCACCGTTTACCAAAACCGCCGCACGCTCAATATCGAGCAGATTAACCTGCTGAAATTCTAATGCTCATACTCGATCATCTCTGGATCATTCTCGCGCTGCCCCTGCTGGGTGCGGCCGTCAACGGCCTACTGGGCAAGAATTTTTCGAAAACGGTCATCAATTCCGTCGGCATCGGCTCGGTGGCGCTCTCGTTTCTTTCCGTCGCCGAAATGGTCCGCGAATTCGCGCAGCTTTCCGCCGCGCAAATCCCCTGGGTCAAAACCTATTTCACCTGGATTACCGCCGGCCAGTTCAAAGTGGATTTCGCCTTGCAGGTTGATCAGCTCACCATCGTGATGCTCTTCGTCGTCACCTTCGTCAGCCTGCTCGTGCACATCTATTCGGTCGGCTATATGGCCCATGAAGAAGGCTACTACCGCTTCTTCTCCTACCTGAACCTGTTCGTCTTTTTCATGCTCACGCTGGTTCTCGCCGCGAACGTCGTCCTGATGTTCGTCGGCTGGGAAGGCGTGGGCCTGTGCAGCTACTTGCTGATCGGTTTCTGGTTCTTGAAACAATCCGCAATCAGCGCCGGCAAAAAAGCCTTCATCACCACGCGCATCGGCGACTTCGGCTTCACCATCGGCATCCTGCTGCTCTTCTGGACGTTCCATTCGGTGGATTTCCTCGCCATCTTCAAGAATCTCGTGAACCCCCAACCTGGCGCCGAGGTTTCCACCAGCGTCTTGACGGCCATCTGCCTCCTGCTCTTCACCGGCGCCATCGGCAAATCCGCGCAATTGCCGCTCTACGTCTGGCTCCCGGACGCCATGGAAGGCCCCACGCCCGTCAGCGCATTGATCCACGCCGCGACGATGGTCACTGCGGGCGTCTACATGGTCGCGCGCATGAACCCTCTCTTCTCCCGCGCGCCGTTCGCGATGTTCATCGTCGCGCTCGTCGGAGCCGTCACCGCGTTTTACGCCGCCACCATCGGCCTGATGCAGACGGACATCAAGAAAGTCCTCGCCTACTCCACAGTCTCGCAGCTCGGCTATATGTTCCTCGGCCTCGGCGTCGGCTCCTACGCTGCCGGCGTCTTTCACCTGATGACTCACGCCTTCTTCAAGGGCCTGCTCTTCCTCGCAGCCGGCAGCGTGATCCATGCCATGGGCGGCGACCAGGAAATGCCGCACATGGGCGGCCTGCGCAGCAAAATTCCCATCACTTTCTGGACCATGTTCATTGCCACGTTCGCAATCGCGGGTATCCCCGGCTTCGCGGGCTTTTTCAGCAAGGACGAAATCCTCGACGCCGCGCGCTCCGGCCCCCACGCGAATATCTGGCTCTGGCTACTCGGATTAATTGGCGCGGGGCTTACTTCCTTCTATATGTTCCGGCTGATCTTCCTCACGTTCTTCGGCAAGCCTCGCTACGACGAGCACAAAGTTCACGTCCATGAATCGCCAAAGACCATGACCGTGCCGCTGATCTTCCTCGCGATCCTTTCGACGATTGGCGGATGGGTCGCCGCGCCGCACCTGGTTGGTGGCCCCGATTACTTCGAGAAATTCCTGCACCCGGTATTCACCGCCTACGCGCCGAACGAGCTTGAACGCGGGCATCTCCTTCGAGAAGCGGGTGCTCCGGAAATTCGCGTCCTGCATCCGGAGGAGGTACCGGTATATCCGGGGCCCCACCCGTCGGAGTTGCTAAACGCGCTCGCCGGGCCGCCCGTCATCGTGGCGCTCTTCGGACTGCTCATTGCCTGGTGGTTCTACATCAGGAGCCCGGACACGCCGAAAAAACTGGCGCAAAGCCTGCGCGGTCCGTACACGCTGATTCTTCATAAATATTATGTGGACGAGCTCTACAACGCCGCGATCATCCAGCCGCTGCTCTGGATTTCAACCAACGTGCTCTGGCACGTGATCGACGAAGGCGTGATTGATGGCACGGTGAACGGCACGGCCCGCGTCGCGCGCGAATCCGGCTCGCAATTGCGCGAAATTCAATCGGGTAACGCGCGCACCTACGCCAGTTGGGTGGTGATCGGCGCGGTGGGCGTCACCCTGTTGATGTTGGGACTGGGACTCTGGGGAATGGGGCGCTAGCGTGGAAATGCAATCTCATTTGCTTTCGGTGATCACTTTCCTCCCGCTGCTGGGAGTGCCCGCTCTGCTCCTGTTGCGCTCCGAAGACCACATCTGGATTCGCCGCATCGCGCTCGCCGTCTCTCTCGCGGAATTTGCGGTTTCCCTCTTTTTGTTGCCGGGCTTCGATTCCGGAGCGCCCGGATTTCAGTTCGTGGAAATGCATCCCTGGATCGGCAACGCCATCCATTACCACCTCGGCGTGGACGGTATCAGCCTCTTCCTCGTGCTGCTCACCACTTTTCTCACCCCGCTCGCGATCCTCTGTTCCTGGCAATCCATCCACGAATACGTGAAGGGATTTTTCATCGCGCTGCTGGTCATCGAGACCGCCATGATCGGCGTCTTCGTCTCGCTCGACCTTTTCTTGTTCTTCGTCTTCTGGGAATTGACGCTGATTCCGATGTACTTCCTCATCGGCATCTGGGGACATGGCCGCCGAATTTACGCCGCGGTGAAATTCATCCTCTACACCATGCTCGGTTCGATCCTGATGCTGGTGGCGATTCTGTGGCTCTTCAACCTGAGCGACGTTGCCGGTTTGCCGCGCACCTTCGATTTGCCGGAACTCACTGCGCGCATTCAGACCGGCTATATCCATCTGCCGCCGCACACCGAGCTGTGGCTCTTCGCGGCATTCTTCCTGGCTTTCGCCATCAAAGTCCCGCTCTTCCCGCTGCACACCTGGCTGCCGGACGCGCACACCGAAGCCCCCACCGCCGGTTCCGTGATCCTTGCAGGAGTGATGCTGAAGCTCGGCTGCTACGGCATGCTGCGGTTCTGCCTGCCGCTGTTTCCCGATGCGGCGCACCAATTCGCTCCTTACATCGGAGTCCTTGCGATCATCGGAATCGTGTACGGCGCGCTGGTGGCCACCATCCAGCCCAACTTCAAGCGCCTGATTGCCTACACCTCGGTCAGCCACCTCGGCTTCGTGGTGCTGGGGATTTTCTCCTTCACCACAATCTCTATTCAAGGCGCCATCTACCAGATGGTGAATCATGGCATCTCTACCGGCGCGCTGTTCCTCGGCCTCGGCATGCTTTACGACCGCCGCCACACCTACGAAATCAAGGAATTCGGCGGCCTGATAAATCCGATGCCCGTGCTGATGTCTTTCTTCCTCTTCATTTGCCTTTCGTCGCTGGCCCTGCCTCCGCTCAATGGTTTCATCGGTGAATTCCTGATTCTTATCGGCGTATTCCAATTTCACCACGCGTGGGCGTCGTGGGCTGCGAGCGGCGCCGTACTTTCCGCCATCTATTTGCTGTGGTCCTACCAGCGCGTCGCACTCGGAGAAGTCACCGTCGAGAAAAATCGCACGCTGCCCGACGCTTCCCGTCGCGAGCGCGTGATTCTGGTGGCAACCGCTCTCGCGATCCTGTTTCTCGGCGTAGCTTCTCCGCTCTTTACCCGGCGCATGGAATCTTCCACCAACAATCTGGTGCATCAGCTCGGCGGCCGCCCGCAAGACGCCGCCCAACCGCCGCTGCCGGTGCCACCTCCGGCGAAGCGTGCCGTAATCGTGTCTCCCCGCGAGCGTGACGCGTCTCTCACCACCATCTCGGAAAGGCGGGTGGCGCGGTAATGCACTTCCCTGCCGACCAAATCGCGAACCTCCACCGCCTCGCGCCGGAAATTATCCTGTGCTTCTTCGGCATCCTGATCATGGTCGTGGACCCCTTCCTCGGCGCGGCCCGCCAGCGCGCTCTTGGATGGATCGGATTTACCGGCACGCTGGCAGCGCTGGGCGGCGTGTACGTTATGGCGCACGACCAGGGCATGGCGTATAACGACGTGATTCGCGCGGACGCCTTCAGCGTATTCGTCCACCTGGTCGTGATCACCGCTGCGGCGCTCGCAATTCTCGGCTCGATCAATTACTTGGACGACGAAGGCATCCAGCGTGGCGAATACTATTCGCTGGTGCTTTTCGCCACTGCCGGCATGGGCATTCTCGCCGGAGCGAACGAGCTGGTCACGGCGTTCGTCGGCCTGGAGATGAGCTCGATCTCCAGCTACATCCTCGCGGGCTTCCGCCGCCGCGCCGTCAAATCCAACGAGGCCGCCCTCAAATACTTCATCCTCGGCTCCTTCGCCACCGCGTTTTTCCTTTATGGCATCGCCATGACCTATGGCGCCACCGGAACCACGCGCATTGACCTGGTCCAGACCGCGCTGGAAAATATGATGGCCACGCAGGGGCATCTGGCGTCGCTTCCCATCGCCGGCCTCGCGCTCATTTTTGTGGGACTGGGATTCAAGGTCGTCGCGGCGCCTTTCCACGTCTACGGCCCCGACGTTTACGAAGGCGCTCCCACGCCCGTCACCGCCCTGCTCGCCTCCGGTCCCAAAGCCGCGACTTTTGCCTTGATGCTGCGAATCTTCTACGTGTCCTTCGGCACGGCCGGCAATTTCTGGTTCTGGGTCGTCTGGATCTCAGCCGTGCTCACGATGTCTGTCGGCAACCTCGCGGCTCTCGTGCAGACCAACGTCAAGCGCATGTTGGCCTATTCTTCCATCGCCCATGCCGGCTACATTCTCGTGGCCTTCGCCGCTTCCACCGTTTACGGCGTCGCTGCAGTGCTCTTTTATCTTGCCGTCTACACCTTCATGAAGGTCGGAGCGTTTCTAGTCGTCGCGCACCTGGGCCAGCGCGACGAAAAGCGCCTGGAGATCACCGATTACGCCGGACTGGGCGCCAAACAGCCCGTGCTGGCGGCGTGTTTCACCCTATTTCTGTTTTCGTTGCTGGGACTGCCGGCCACCGGCGGCTTTCTCGGGAAGTTCTTCGCCTTCCAGGCCGCGCTCGATTCGCGCATCGTGTGGCTGGTGATCATCGCCGCCATCAACAGCGTCGTAGGCTCGTATTACTATCTGCGCGTAATCATCGCCATGTATTTCTGGGATCCGTCCAAGGACTACACTCCGACGAAAGTCCCGCTGGCGCTAGTCGCCGCGCTTGCAATCGCGGCAATCGGCACTTTGTATCTCGGCGTCCTGCCCTCCAGCGTCCTGCACTACGCCAAAGCAGCCGCCGATTCCCTCGCATTGCATTAATCGCGGGGCTCACCTACTAGCGCACCTGAGAACTCGGACGTTGTAGGGGCGGGTCTCAGACCCGCCCCTGTGTCAACACCGAACCGGATGACCCGAAAAAGCATCCTGCAAGTAAAAAGGCCCGGTAGCTCGCACCTGCGCGAGCACCGGGCCTCGAATTTCCGCTTGATTGCTACTTCACTTTGAGGAACACGATGGCAAACGTGTACAGCGCCATCGATTCAATCAGCACCAGCGCCAAAATCAATGCGAAACGAATCGCCGCAGCCGCTCCGGGATTGCGCGCCAGACCTTCGCAAGCCGCCGCCGTCGCCTTGGCTTGCGCGTAACCGCCCGCCGCCGAAGCAATCGCCATCGCAAATCCCGAAGTAATCGCCACCCAATTCGTCGCGGTAGCCTCTCCCGCCGTTCCCTGCGCAAACGCCGCCGGAGCGAACGCAATCACCGCAACCGCTCCCAACAGAAACAACGCGTACCTTCTCATCGTGTTCTCCTCTTTATGAATTTGCCGCCAGGAGGTGGCTCCCGTCATCCTCAAGCAGCCGGGATCACACTGGCGAGCGATCATGCCGAATAATAGCGCGCGGTATTAGTGCTCGTCGCCCACTGCACCCGCCACGTAAATCACGGGCAGGATCGTAAAAACAAACGCCTGCAATACCGCCACAAAAATATGCAGCAAAATAAATGGCACCGGACCTACCAGCGGAATAATCGCCCCCGCATATCCGAATTTCCCAAAGTGGCCGAGAAAAAGATACATCTCCAGCATCAAACCGAGGAACAAAACATACAGAATTTCGCTCACTAAAATATTGACCCACAGACGAACAGTGAGTGAAAGCAATCTGGCCAGATTGCTTACCGTTTCGATCAGCAACATAAGTAGCGCGATGATCCAGCTGATCGGCGGCGGCATCTGCATATCGGGCCCCAAAAAGTGTTTACCGTGCCCGAGCAAGCCGTGCTTCACGATGCCGACCCAGTTGTAGTAAAGGAAAACTACAACCGCGCAGCCCAGCGGCACGGACACCGTTGCCGTCGGCGACATAAACGTGGGAAAAAGCCCGAGCAGATTGCAGATGAGCACAAAGATCCCGATGCTGCCGATCATCGCCGTGTACTTCTCGCCGTCATGCCCGACGTTATCGTCCAGCAGGTCGCGAATCCCCACGCCCATCGAGTTCGTCAGCAAAGCTTCCATGCACTGCTGCGTCCCCCCAGGACGGTCCACCGAGATCCGGCTCCTCAGCCACAGAAAGAAAATCGCAGCGATCGCGAAGACGATAATCTCGAATGCAATGTGATTAGGAATCGGATCGTTGCGATTCGCAGGGTGAATGTTCAGCAGGGTCAGCAACGCCAGCACCGGCTTGCCCAGCCACTGATTCAGCAGCTTCGTCACCCAGGATAATGCCTCTCCCATTTCCACCCTTTCAGGAATCCGCGTGCGGACCAGGCGGGCCAGTACGGAAAAGCTGCCCTACCATTTCCAGCAAAACCGCGGCAATCACAGTGAAAAACCCAGCCAGCAGGCTTGCGGCCGGGGGCTTAATGCTCCGCAGAATAGCATACGCTGCTACGATCAGCAAAGCGTAGCGCCCGATGAACTTAAAGTACACGCTAACAGGCACCTGCGCTCGCTGCGTCCCCGCCTGCGCCACCGAAAGCCTCGCCAAGGTGCCCACACCCTGCTTCATCCAGCGGTAATTGATCCAGGAAAGCACGGCGCCCGAAGCGAATCCAGCGGTGGCCTTGCCGCCCCACGCAAACCAGGCGATCGCCGTCCCGGCAGCTCCGATTCCCAGTGCCAGGTACTCGATCCGCCTTTCAGCAGCAGCGTAAAACGCATCATCCGCCGCCATCGGCCTTCTCGGAGCGCGACAGCCGCCGGATGATGTCCCACACTCCCGCGCCAAATCCCAGGAAGCCCAGAATCAATGTGAGAAGCGGCGAGGTGTGCAGCCAGCGGTCGAGCAGATAGCCGGCGCCTCCCGCAATCACCACGGACGCAATCATAATAACCGGCAGCTCCATGGCCATCGCCACTTGCGTGGCACCGCTGCTGGGCCGCTTGGGAGGCGAGGGATTCGGCGAGGCCATCAAGCGTTACCGTTCACTGCCCAAACGTGGTGAGCACGGAATACGTTGCGAGGCGCAGGAACTGCTCCGGAAAAATTCCGGCCGCGAGCGTCACAATCACCATCGCCCCCAGCGCAAATTTCTGCGCCCAGGAAATTACCGGCGCCACCGCATCGCTGGACTCGCGCACCCACATCGCCGCCACCATCCGGAAATAGTAGTACACCGCGGGAAGAATGTAGAGCACCGCCAGAACCGCCAGCACCGTGTGCTTGGTCTCGATCAGCGCCCAGAAAATCAGCAATTTCGCGACGAATCCGGCGGTCGGCGGGATTCCCGCCAGCGAAAGCAGAAAGATCAGCATCAGAATCGCCGCACCGGGACTGCGCTGCATCAGCCCGTTCAAGTCGTCCACGTCGTCGCCGATCACTCCTTTGCGCCGCAACAAAATCACCACCGCAAACGCCCCGGTATTGAAGAACGCATAAACGAATAAATAGAACGTCATCGCCTGCAGGCCGCGCTCGTGCAGTGTGCCATCCGCGTTTACCGAAGCCACAAAGCCCAGCAGGATGTACCCAACCTGCGCGATAGAGGAATAAGCCAGCAGGCGCTTGATATTCGTCTGCGTGATCGCGGCCAAGGTGCCGATCGTGAGGGAAAGCACGCCGACCCACTCCATGATCGTCACCCAATCCAGAGCGACCGGCAAGAAAATCGTCAGGAACAGCCGCAACAGCAGCGCGAAGCTCGCCGCCTTCGACGCCACGCTCACATACGCCGTAATCGAAGTCGGCGCGCCCTCATACACATCCGGTGCCCATTGATGAAACGGCACGGCCGCAATCTTGAAAAATACACCCGCGGCCACCGTTGCCAGCGCGAGGAACGTTAGAAAGTCCGTGCCCGGATACTGCGCGTGGCGCTGGCGCATCGCCATTAGGATCGCCTCCAGGTTCGTGGACCCGGCGATGCCGTAGAGAATCGAAAAGCCGTAAGCCAATATCCCCGAGCTGAAGGCCCCCATCAGCATATATTTCATCGCGGCTTCGTTGGACCGCCGCTCACGCCGTAAAAAGCCGCTCAGCACGTAAAAGCTCAGCGCCATCGTTTCCAGCGCGAGGAAAAGCACCACCAGATCGTCCCCGCACGCGAGAAACATCATGCCCACTGTCGCGAACAGCATCAGCGCATAATATTCGCCATGCTGCTCTTCTTCGATCTCCATGTAGCGCACCGAAAACAAAATCACCAGCGCCGTGGAAGCCAGAAACAGAAACCCAAAGAAGATAAAAAACGGATCGATCATGATCGAATTGAAGAATCCCACCACCGGACCGATCGGCGGCGAGGCGTACGCCCGCAGCATGTACAGCGAGCCGCCGCTGAACACCACTCCCAACAGCGCGGTAAGCGCATTCCAGGATTTCTGCCGCTTGGTCAGCAGGAAATCGGTCAGCAGAATCGCCAGCCCGAAAAACACCAGCATCGCCTCGGGCAATATCAGGAAGAAATCCCCGCGACTCCGTTCGAAGATCCACTGCCAGGTCATTACCGGACCTCAGCGTGCGCGGCCGGCGCCGGAGAGTTTGGCGGCGCACTTTGCGGATTCACGCTGCTCGTTGAAGGCACACTCGCGGGAGGCGGCGCTTCCGGAACACCGAAATAACCCGGATGCACGACTTCCACCAGGCGGTGCACGGTCGGCTCCAGCACCGTGAAGAGCGGCTTCGGATAAATTCCAATCCAGAACGCCAGCAACACCAGGGGAATCAGCGTCGCGTACTCGCGTCCATTCAGGTCCGGCAAATGCTCGTTTGCCGGATTCGTCACGCTACCAAACATCACGCGCTGGTACAACCACAGCAAATACGCCGCCCCCAGAATCACCCCCAGCACGCCCCAAGCGGCCCATTGCCAGCGCACCTCAAACACGCCCCGCAGAATCGTGAATTCACCGATGAAACCATTCAGCAGCGGCATGCCCAGCGAACTCAGCGTAACAATCAGATAAACCGCCGCAAAATTCGGCATCGGCGTTGCAAGCCCGCCGAATTCCGAAATCAACCGCGTGTGCCGCCGCTCGTACAGCACTCCCACGATCAGGAAGAGCGCGCCCGTCGAAATTCCGTGATTCACTTGCTGGATGATGCTGCCGGAAAGCCCCAGCGGCGTCAGCGCGAAAATTCCCAGCGTGCAGAAACCCATATGGCTCACCGACGAATACGCGATGAGCTTTTTCATGTCCTTCTGCATCATGCACACCAGCGCGCCGTAAATAATCCCGATGATCGAAAGCACGATGATGATCCCACGGTATTTCACCGTCGCTTCGGGAAACATCGGCACCGAAAATCGCAGAAAGCCGTACGTTCCCATTTTCAGCAGCACGCCGGCCAATATGACTGAACCGGCCGTCGGTGCTTCGGTATGCGCGTCCGGCAGCCACGTGTGGAATGGAAACATCGGCACCTTGATCGCGAACGCGAAGAAAAATCCCCAGAACAGCCAGTTTTGCAGGCTGCCGGACTGCGCCGTAAACGGATGCTCGATGATCTGCCGTATGTCGAATGTGTGCCGGTTCGAGTAAATCGCCAGCACCGCCAGCAGCATCAGCACCGAGCCGGCCAGCGTGTACAAAAAGAATTTGATCGCCGCGTACAGCCGCCGCTCGCTGCCCCACACGCCGATCAGAAAATACATCGGCACCAGCATCACTTCCCAGAACACGTAGAACAGCACGAAATCCAGCGACATGAAAACGCCCAGCATCCCCGTCTGCAGCAGCAGCAACAGGATGTAATATTCCTTCTCCCGTTTGTGAATGGCCGACCATGACGACAAAATCGCAATCGCGCCCAGCACCGTCGTCAGCATCACCATCAGGAAGCTCAGGCCGTCAATGCCCAGCGTGAAATGCGCGCCAATGGAAGGAATCCAGTCTGCATTCTCCACAAACTGGAATTGCGGAGCCGTCGCGGCCGAATTGAATTTCAAAATCAGCGGAAGCGATACCAGCAATCCGAGCGCGCCACAAATGTTGCCCATCCAGCGGTGCAGATCGGCCCGCTCGCGCGGAATGAAAAGCATCAGGATCGCGCCCACCAGCGGCGTGAAAAGAATCGTGCTTAATATGTGGCTGTCGGAAAAGAGCATCCGTTCCCTCGCCTTTTAGCTATCTTTCGCAAATTCCACCGTTTTGTCATCCCGACAGAGCCCGCGGCAGCGGGCGACGAGGGCTCTCTCTTCTGTCATGCTCGAGCTCGATTCGATCGAAGAGGCATTTCTCGCCGCCAGCAGAATTGGAATGACATACTGACTCAACTCAATGCATCGCGTGATGCGCCAGATAAAGGTAATACCCCAGGAACCCGATCAAGCCGATCACAATAAAAAGCATGTAACTCTGCACCAGCCCCGCCTGCATCATCCGCACCGGAAAACTCAGCACCCACACCAGCCGCGCGCCCAGTTTTACGGAGCCATCCACGATCCAGGTGTCCCACCAGATCGAAATCCGCGAAATGGCGCGCGTCAACCAACCCGCGCCGTTCACGCCAAGTCCGTCAATCACGTTTGCATCGAATGAACCCAGCGCCAGCCCCAGGTCCTTCGCCCGGTTCACGAACAGCGCATCGTAAATCTGGTCCACATAGTATTTGTTGTAAACCAGCTTGTAGAATCCGCCGAGGCTCTTGGCGATCTTCTCGGGCAATTCGGTGCGCTTGATGTAGAGATACCACGCGAACAATATGCCCAGCACCACCAGTCCTTCGGACAGCAGCATGAGGTTCAGTTCGCCGAGCCGCGAGCCCGGACCGTGCACGGGCTCCGTCCGTAATTCGTGCGCCGCTCCGACGATCGGTTCCAGGAAATGAACGAACCGGCTGTGCCCGCCCAGAATTTCCGGCCAGCTCAACCAGCCGCCCACAATAGAAAGCGCGGCTAAAATTACCAGCGGCACCAGCATGGATTTCGGAGACTCGTGAATGTGATGTTCCACCTCGTGTTCCACGCGCGAAGTCCCGTGAAACGTCATGAATATCAGCCGGAACATGTAAAACGCCGTCATGCCCGCCGTGAAGTATCCGATGGCCCATAGAAAAATGTCTTTTTCGTAGGTCTTGCCTAAAATCAGGTCCTTGCTCAAAAACCCCGCAAACGGAAAAATTCCGGCGATGGCCAGCGCCGCGATCAGCATCGTCCAATATGTCACTGGAATTTTCTTCGAGAGCGCCCCCATCTTGCGCATGTCCTGTTCGCCGGATAGCGCGTGAATCACGCTGCCGGCCGCAAGAAATAGCAGCCCTTTGAAAAATGCGTGCGTCATCAGGTGAAAAATTCCCGCCGAAAAGGCGCCCACGCCGCAAGCCAGGAACATGTACCCCAGCTGCGAAATTGTGGAATATGCCAGAACTTTCTTGATGTCGTTCTGCACCACGCCAATCGAAGCCGCAAAAAGCGCCGTCACAGCGCCAACCAGGGCTACTACCGCCATCGCTTTCGGCGCCAGCTGATAAATCGCGTTCGTGCGCGTCACCATGTACACGCCCGCCGTCACCATCGTCGCCGCGTGTATCAGGGCGCTCACTGGCGTCGGACCTTCCATCGCATCCGGCAACCATACGTACAGCGGAATTTGCGCCGATTTTCCGGTCGCGCCCACAAAAAATAGCAGCGCAATCGCCGTAATCAAGGGATCGCCCATCTTGAAATGTCCGGCCGCGAGCGCCGGCCCCAGCTCCGTAAATTTCACGGTCCCCAAAAGCGCCGACGTCAGAAAAATTCCCAGCAGAAATCCTGCATCGCCCACGCGATTGACGATGAACGCCTTCTTCCCCGCGTCCGAAGCCGACTTCCGGTGAAAATAAAACCCGATAAGCAAGTAGCTGCAGGTGCCCACGCCTTCCCAACCCACGAACAGCAGCACCAGATTATTCGCCAGCACCAGTATCAGCATCGCGAACATGAACAAATTCAAATAGCCGAAGAAGCGGTAATATCCGCCCTCGTGCGCCATGTATCCCGTGGAATAGATGTGAATCAGCAGCCCGACTCCGGTAACCACCAGAATCATCACTGCCGAAAGCGCATCAATCTGAAATCCCCAGTCGGCGACGAAGTGCGACATCCTTCCGTCTAGCAGGTGATACGGACCGGCGGGAATCCATTCGAAGAGAATCGTGGTCGCCAGGCGCTCGCCTTCCGGCCGTGCAATCAACTGCAAAAACGCGCCGGCGGAATATAGAAATGAAAGACCGACGCTGCCCACGCACAGCGCGTCTATGATTTTCTTCTCCAGCCGCCGCCCGTAGAAAAGCATCAGCGCCGCCGTCAGCAGCGGAAACATCGGTATCAGCCAGATATGCTCGAGGAAATATGGCTGCGGCGCGTTCATGCGGCGGCACTCACCATTTCAGGATGTCCATCTCATCTGCAAGCACTGTCTCGCGATTTCGGAAGTACGCCAGAATAATGCCCAGCCCCACCGCCGCCTCGGCCGCTGCGTCGGTGATAATGAAAATCGCAAACACCTGCCCATCCACCGTGCCCCACAACCGCGAAAAAGCCATCAAATTGATGTTCACCGCGTTCAGAATCAGTTCGATGGACATCAGCATGATGATCACGTTGCGCCGCGTCAGCACTCCGATCACGCCGATCGTAAATAGCGCCAGGCTCAAAAACAGGTAATACTGCACCGGGATCATCAGGCCCTCCGCTTGGCCATCACCACTGCGCCGATCATGGCCACCAGCAGCAATATCGAAGCAATTTCAAACGGCAGCATGTATTTGCTGAAAAGTGCGTCCGCCACCGCTTCAGTATTTTTCGGAGAGATATCCGCCTGCATCGCCGGCAAGCGCACCGACACGCGCCCGGCCCAAACCGCAAACAGCACCTGCGCGGCCAGCACCAGCGACAACACTCCCGCCACCAGCCATTGCCGGTTGAATTGCACCAAGCGCATCGAAACGTCCAGATTCACCAGCATGATCACAAAAACGAACAGCACCATGATCCCGCCCACATACAGGATCACTTGCACGATAAAAAGAAATTCCGCCTGCAATAGCAGGAAAATTCCCGCGGTCGCCAAAAGCGTCGTAATCAGAAATACCGCGGCATGCACGATATTCCTCCGCGTCACCATCAAAATCGCGGACCCCACCGCCAGCAAGCTGAAAAAACAAAATAGAATCGTATTCAGCGCATACATCTATTCACCATCCGCCGTCTGCACCGCCGCTGCCGGCGCGTCGTCTTTGGCCAGCCATATAGCCACGCCCAGCGTGGCCAAAGTCGTGGGAATCAACGACAGCACTGGACTCCAGCCCCACTGCTGCCGCAACACGATTGCTACCGCCACGCCGATCACGTTCACCAGCGCCAGGGGAATCAAGAATCGCCATCCCAACCTCATCAGTTGATCGAACCGAAAGCGTGGAAATGTAAACCGGATCCACAGGAACGTATACAAATATGCAAACACCTTCGCCAGGAACCAAAATGCTCCGTGGATTCCCTGCATCACGCCCGCTGGCGCAAATAGCGCGCCCAGCAGCGCCCCAGACAGCAAGAAACACAGAACCGCCACCGCCAGCATCACCATTTTCTGAATTTTCACCGGCTGCTTTGGCGCGAGCGATAGGCAATAAATTGCCACGCCGAACGTCAGCAGCGCAGGAAACGCGTCCAGCCACTCGATGGACGTCCCCGGAAAATGTTCGTGGAAACTCGCGAGTGGCCGCAGCCAGCCACCCAAAAATACGGTGGTCGCGATGCCGGCCACAATCACCATGTTCGCGTATTCCGCCAGGAAGTAGAGCGACCAGCGAAAGCCGCTGTACTCGGTCATGTATCCGGCCACCAGCTCCGACTCCGCCTCCGGCAGATCGAACGGCGCGCGATTGGTTTCGGCGATCGAGCCAACCAGATAAATGAAAAATCCGAACGGCACCGAAAAAATGAACCATACTCCCTGGTCCAGTTGCGCCTGCACGATGTCCTTCATCGAAAGCGAGCCGGCCAGCAGCAGCACGGACACCAGCCCCAGCCCCGCCGCCGTCTCGTAGCTCACCAGCTGTGCCGCGCTGCGCAAAGCCCCCAGCAAGGAATAGTGGCTGTTCGAAGCCCAGCCGCCCAGCACAATGCCGTAAATCCCCAGCGAGCTGATTGCCAAAATAAAAAGCAATCCGATGTTCAGGTCGGCGATCTGAAACGCCGGTCCGATCGGCAGCGCCGAATAAGCCAGCAAGGCCATCGTCACGCTCACCAGCGGCGCCAGCCAGAACATCAGCCGGTCGGCCTTCTCCGGAATGATGTCCTCCTTCAATAGCAATTTCACGGCATCTGCAATCGGTTGCAGCAAACCGTGCGGCCCCACGCGCATCGGACCCAGCCGCGCCTGCATGTCCGCCATCACCTTGCGTTCCATCAATACGATGTAGCCCGCCAGCAGCGGCAACACCATCACGATCACCACCGCGTACACCACCGGCAGCACCAGCACCAGAATCGCATGTGGAATCAAGTGGCTCATCGCTTAGCGGTCCACCTCCCCCAGCACGATGTCAATCGTCCCGATGATCGCCACCACGTCCGCAATCAGCGCGCCCCGCGCCATTTTGTCGAAGGCCTGTAAATTGATGAACGACGGCGGCCGCACCCGCACGCGATAAGGCTGCGTCGTCCCGTCGCTGACGATGTAATAGCCCAGCTCGCCCTTGGGCGCTTCAATCGAGTGATAAACCTCTCCCGGCGGCGGCTTCAGCACTTTCCCGATGCGCGCCATGATCGGCCCCACCGGAATATTTTCGATCGCCTGCAGGCAAATCCGCCGCGATTGCCGCATTTCCTCCATGCGCACCACGTAACGGTCGTAGGTGTCGCCGGTCTCCCGCGTGGGAATCTCGAATTCGTACTGGTCGTATGCGGCGTACGGCTGCGCTTTGCGCAAATCCCATTTCACGCCGCTCGCGCGCAGCACCGGCCCGGTCACCCCCATGGCAATGGCATCTTCCCCGCTCAGAATTCCGACGCCCTTGGTGCGCCCCACCCAAATCCGGTTTTCGGTGAGCAGCGTCTCGTATTCATCGATCCTGGTGCTGAAATCGTCGCAAAACCTCTTCACGTCCTGCTCGAACCCGTCATACGTCTCGTACTGCAGTCCGCCAATGCGAAACGCATGCGTCGTCAACCGCGCCCCGCAATATTTCTCGAAAATCTTCAGAATCTCTTCGCGCTCGCGGAAACAATAGAAAACCGGCGTCAACGCGCCAATATCCAGCGCGTGGGTACCCAGCCACAATAAGTGGCTCGCAATCCGTTGCAGCTCCGTCAGAATCGTGCGCACCACCCGCGCGCGCGGCGGCGCCTCGGCGCCGAGCAATTTCTCCACGGCCTCGCAGTAGCCCAGGCCGTTCGAAACCGCTGCTACATAATCCATGCGGTCCACGTAAGGCGCGAATTGCTGGTAGCTGCGGTGTTCCGCGATTTTCTCCACGCCGCGATGCAGATACCCGATGATGCATTCGGACCCCACCACGCGCTCGCCATCGAGTTTCAATTTCACGCGCAGCACGCCGTGCGTCGAGGGATGCTGCGGCCCCATGTTCAGAATAATTTCGTCCGCGCCCAGCACCGTGGTGCTGACGTTGCTCATTTCGTTTGTGCGTCGCTCGCTCATTTGCCAGGTCGCTCGGCCGCCGCTACTGCCCGCTTTCAATTCCCAGATTCTCGCGCACCCACTCCGTATCCTGCTTCAGGATGTCGTAATCCTTGCGCAGCGGATGCCCTTGCCACTCGTCCGGCATCAGGATTCGCTTCAAGTCCGGATGCCCTTCGAACACGATCCCGAACATGTCGTAGCATTCGCGCTCCAGCCAATTCGCCGCGGGCCAAACCGCGCAGACGCTCGGAACAGGCTCGTTTTCGCCTGCATGCGCCTTTAGCCGCAAGCGCTCATTCTTCGCGAACGAATACAGATTCAGCACGATGTCGAATCGTTTCTCGCGCTTCGGCCAATCCACCGCCGTCAAATCCACCAGCATGTCGAACCGTTCCTCGTCCCGGCAATGGCGCGCAATTTCGCGCAGTTGCTCCGCGGAGATCAGCACGATCGCCTGTTTGCGATCCAGTGAGGCCTCGCGCACAGCTTCGCCGTACCGCGCCTTGAGCCGTTGCACCAATTCGTTGTCGAGCGGGACAGGTTTTGGCGGAGCTTCTTTCGGGGGAGCTGCTGCAGGAGCTTTGGGCGGCACCGCTGCGGCAGGGGCGCTGGGAGCAGCCGGTTTGGCCGGAGGAGCGCCGGCGGCTGGTGGCGCCGCTGCGGCTGCCTGCGAAGGAGCATCGGGTGCGGCTGGCTTGGCGGGAATAGCAGCGCTTTCCGCCGTGCTTTCCGGCGGCTTTGCGGCGGGATCCTTTTCCGAGGGGTCGTTGACCATCGGTCCGATCGGCTGCCGTTCCTGAACCGGCGCGAACACCTGCCTCACGCAGTTCCTTCGCAGCCCGCCTTTTTATCACACCCCAAAAAACAACGTCAATTCCACTATCCTCACGGCCGCACGTCCGCCGCCACGCAATCCATTGCGCCTGCGTCTATACCCAATCCAGCGCACCCTTCCGATACAACCATACATAGCCGGCCAGCAGGATCCCCAAAAACACGGTCATCGTGGCCAGTCCATACAATCCCAACTGGTTGTACCGGATCGCCCAGGGAAAAAGAAATATCGTCTCCACGTCGAAAATCACAAACAAAATCGCCACAATATAAAACCGCACCGAATACCGCCCGCGCGCGCTGCCTTCCGGCGGCACGCCGCATTCATAAGGCTCCAGCTTCGCGCCCGTCGCCTTCGAATCCGGCCGGATGTATTTGAAAATAGCGAGAGTGACTGCGGGGAACGCCGCCGCGAGCAGGGCATAAATCAAAATCGGAATGTATTGGCTCGGCATCGCCAAAAGAACTTCAAATGAACAGCGCATCCTAGCACAGCGCTCAAGCCGCAGCTAGCTTCATCCGTGCAAAATCCGGTTCATGGCAGAATTCGCCGCTCGCGCCAGAAAGTCGCACACATCCTCGATTGTAAAGAAATGTTAGTGGCGGGCGCCGTGCAACACTTCAATCGCGTGCGGCAGCAAGGCGGCAATCGCATCCAGGGATTCCACGGCTCCGCGCGGACTTCCAGGCAGGTTCACGATAATCGTCGTGCCGCGAATTCCGGCGGCTGCCCGCGACATAATCGCGCGCGGCGTTTTCTTCAAACCTTCGGCGCGCATCTGTTCCGCGAATCCCGGTATCAACCGCTCCGCCACCGCGAGCGTCGCTTCGGGCGTCACGTCGCGAGGACCTACGCCGGTTCCACCGGTCGTCAGGATCAAATCCGCCAGCTTCGAATCCGCAGTCTCTTTCAGAAACGCCGCGATGGCATCTTGATCGTCGGGCAAGACCGCGGTCCGCACAATCTCCCAGCCGAGCTCCCTGCAGCGCCGCGCCACGGCGGGCCCCGAGCTATCCTCATGTTTTTGGCTGGCTACGGAATCACTGGCGGTGAGAATGGCAACTCGCATGGCCGTGTCGCGCGACCGCTATCCTTCGGTCACTTCGGCGTCTTCGTTCGCGCCGTCGCGCTGCCCTTCATCCATCAATCGCAGCGCTTCCATTAACAGGCCGGTAGTCGTACGCGAAATCGTGTCGCGTGTGGGTGCCCGGTTGAAATCAATCTCGAACTCGCCATCCGGCCAGCGCACCGCCTGAAACACGGCCGCTTCTCCCTCCAGCGCTCCCAGCCGCGCGTCCTTGCATTGCCCCGACGCAAAAAAGAGGTCGCCGCTTTCTTCACCGCGCCGCACCGAAAGCTGGCACGATTTCTGCCCCATCTCGAGCGACTGCATCAAATCCATGATGGACATCTCTTCCAGCCGCCCCTGAATCACCCCCGGACGCACCTGGCGATTCTGCAATTTCTCCAGCTGCAGGCGGTCCACCACTTTTTTCGCGCGCCGCACCAGATCCTTCAAAAAAAATGGCTTGGGAATGAACTCTTCCACGCCCTCCACGATGGGACGCAATTTTTCTTCGATGTCGCTGCGGCTGGCTAGGAAAATAAACGGAATGGATTTCGTCTGCTGCCGCCCGCGCAATTTCTCGTAAAGCTGCCGCCCGTCGAGCCCGGGCATGCGGTAGTCGCACACCACCAGGTCCGGCGGATCATCCACGATTTTCAGCAGCGCATCCGCTCCGTCCGCCGCCGCCCGCGCGTCGCAATGCGGCATCAAGCCCTTCATCAGCAGGTCGAGGATCAACGCATTATCATCCACGACCAGCACCTTGACGTCCTTCATCGGAGTCATCGTTTCGCGCGCTTCCCCGGTCTCAAATAAGTCCCGCTTCGCCCGCCCGACTTCTTTACCAGATACAGCTCAGTGATTTCCATGCCGCGCTCGAGTGCTTTGCACATGTCGTAAATGGTGAGCGCCGCCACCGACGCCGCCACCAGCGCTTCCATCTCCACGCCAGTCGGCCCCGTCGCCGTCGCCTCGGACGTCACCTCAATTCCATTCTGGCATAGCTTGGCGCTCACATCTACGTGCGTCAAAGAGAGGGGATGACAAAGTGGAATCAACTCCGCAGTCCGCTTGGCCGCCGTGATTCCCGCGATTCGCGCGATTTCCAGCGGATTACCCTTAGGGGACTTCAGCCGCCGGATGCCATCCACGGTCTTCCGCCGCATCCGAATAAACGCGTGCGCCACCGCCGTGCGCGACGTCGCCGGCTTCGCCGTCACGTCCACCATCCGCACTCTGCCCTTTTTGTCGTAATGCGAAAGCGTTTGCATGCGCCTAGTGGACATGGAAGAGGACGTAGGGGCGCGTCTCAGACGCTCCCTCTTGACGCGAACCACTTAGAACAAACCGCGGCGCGGCAAAACGTCCGCCATCTCGCCGGCTGCAAAACTCAGCTTCGCTTCGTGCACCACCAAAAAGCAATTCCCTTTCACCACCGAGCCGATGTCCCCCGAACCTTCCCAATGAATCATCTCGACCGTAGCCTCGCCGTTCGGCCAGCTCAACCGCGCCGGCAAGAAATGCGCCAGCGGCGGCTTTTCATTCACCGGGTGCGCCAGTTTTGCCTTCAGCACTTTCAGCGGATGCGGCGTATGCCCGCTCAGCAGGTCAATCGCCGGCACCACGAACAGCTCGAAGGTCACCATCGTTGAAACGGGATTTCCCGGCAGGCCGAACACCGGCTTCCCGTGGCAAAAGCCGAAAACCGCGGGCTTGCCCGGCCGGATTGCCACGGTATCAAAATAAAATTCCGTTCCGAGTTCCCGCAGCACCTGCTCCACCAAATCGTACCTCCCTACCGAAACGCCGCCGGTCAGCGCGACGATGTCCGCATCCAGCGCCTTCTGGATGCCGGCGCGCAACTCTTCCAGATTGTCCGGCACCACGCCCATCATCACCGGTTCCCCGCCCGCCAATGCCACCTGCGCGGCCAGCGAAACGTTATTGCTGTTGCGAATCTGGAATTTCTTGGGCGCCTGATCCACCGCGATCACCTCATCGCCCGTCGAAAGAATCGCCACGCGCGGCTTCTTGGCCACCACCAGTCGCGAACGCCCTACCTGCGCCGCAATCGCGAGCTCCGCATAACCGATCCGCTGTCCGCGCGTCAGCACGCTCTCTCCCACGCGGGTTTCCTGTCCCTCCAGCACGTAGTGAGCGCCTTCGCGCGCCGCCTGCTCGATGATCACCTGCTCGCCTTCAATCCGGGCGTACTCGTTCATCACGATCGAGTTCGCTCCGCGCGGCAGCGGCGCGCCGGTCATGATCTGCACGCAAGTTCCAGGCTCCACCACGCCTTCGAACGGTCCGCCCGCCCGGCTCTCGCCGATCAACCGCAGCTTGGCCCCCGCGTGCGCCGCGTCCGCGGCACGCACGGCAAATCCATCCCGTGTCGAACGATTGAAAGGAGGATAATTCCGGTCGGCTGCCACATTCTCAGCCACAATGCGCCCCAGAACCTGCGAGGGATTGTGCGCGAATTCAAGCGTCTCTGTGGCAGGCGGAGGCGCGCACCGCCGCGCGCAAATCACTTCAATCACCTTGGCGCGCGCTGCTTCGTAGGAAACCATGCCGTATCACAGCCAGGATGCGAGTTTTGTGTCTTTCGGAACGATCGTAGCGTCGCGTTCCGGACCCGTGGAAATCATCCCAATCTCAACCTGTAGCTCGTTCGAAATAAAATCCAGATAATTCCGCGCCGCTTCCGGCAATTCCTTCACGTCGCGAATTCCCGGCGTCGGCTTCTGCCAGCCCGGCAGCGTCCGGTACACCGCTTCAACTTTCGTCAGCGTCTCCACGTCCGCAGGCATATCTTCCAGCGGCTTGCCCTTCAACCGGTAACCGGTGCAGACCTTAATCTCCGGCTGCGTGTCAAACACATCCAGCTTCGTCACCACCAGGGAATCAATGCCGTTCAGCATCTTCGCGTATTTCAGGACCACCAGATCCAGCCAGCCGCACCGCCGCGGACGTCCGGTCACCGCGCCAAATTCCTGCCCGCGTTCGCGCACCGCCTGAGCGTCCAGATCCGGCATTTCCGTCGGAAATGGCCCGCTGCCCACCCGCGTCGTGTAAGCCTTGGTCACGCCGACGACTCCGCAAATTCGACTGGGCGCAACTCCCAAGCCTGTCGCCACTCCCCCGGACGTAGCATTGGATGACGTGACGTATGGATACGTCCCATGATCTATATCCAGCATCGTGCCCTGCGCGCCCTCAAAGAGCACCGATTCGCCGTTATCCAGCGCGCGATTCAGCAGCACGCATGTATCCGTCACCAGACCCCTTATGTGCGCCGCGATCTCCAGATATTGCTCCAGCAGGCCCGCCGTTTCCAGCGCATGGCCGTACGTCGCGCGGCTGATCGCATTTTTCTCCGCGACCACGCGCTCTAGTTTCTCCTTGAAGCCGTCCGGGTCAAGCAAATCAATCACGCGGATCCCGCGCCGCGCCATCTTATCCTCATAAGCTGGCCCGATCCCGCGCGAAGTCGTGCCAATCGCCGCAGCCCCGCGCGCCGACTCCGCAGCCTTGTCCATTTCGCGATGATAAGGAAATATCAGGTGAGCGCGATCGCTGAGGAACAACCGTCCGCGCACGTCAATGCTGGATCTTTTCAGGTTATCAAGCTCGGCCAGCAGCGCCACGGGATCCACCACGGTTCCCGCTCCGATCACCGCTTTCTTTTCCGGACGCAATATTCCGCTGGGAATCAACTGCAGGACGTAACGATGATTGTTGAAGATAACGGTGTGCCCGGCGTTGTGGCCGCCCGCATAGCGCGCCGTGTAATCGAACGACTGAGCAAGATAGTCCACCACCTTGCCCTTCCCTTCGTCGCCCCACTGCGCGCCCACCACACAAATCGCCTTCGTTCGCGACTTCTCGGTCACCCTAGCCGCCCCCCCAACCCGTCAAGCCGCACCCGGCCCGTTCTCGGTCACAATAGAATCATTACAGGCAGGCTAAACCGCACAACAGCAACAAACAATCCTACCCTTCGAGGGACCCCCGTGCAAGCACAGTCAGGCAGCTTCTACGGCGGTCCGGTTTCAAGCTTCCGATCGCGCCGTTAATCACCCGTTCGCCGAGAAGTGCACCAGCCCTTATAACGCTTCAGGTCGGGCGAATGCGACTTGTCCACGCCTGATTTCCAAGTTCGTGATATATACCTAGTGATCTTATGGCGAATGCAATAGCGATTGAAGATTTGACAAAGCGTTTCCGCGACGTAACTGCCCTGAACGGGCTGAACATGGCTGTCCAGGAAGGTTCAATCTTTGGCTTGGTAGGGCCAAACGGCGCCGGGAAAACCACCGCCATCAAGATCGTTATGAATATCCTACATGCGACAAGCGGTCGCGCGCAGGTTCTAAGCTGGGACAGTCGAGACCTCGCCGGTAGCGCCTTTTGTTCAATCGGCTACGTCTCCGAGAATCAAAAACTTCCAGAATGGATGCGCGTCACGGATTTTCTCGCTTACGTTCGCAACTTTTATCCTGCCTGGGACCGCGAGCTCGAAAACGACCTGGTCAAGCGATTCGACCTGCCCGCGAAACGTAAATTGAAAATGCTTTCTCGCGGAATGCGTATGAAAGTAGCGCTCGCGAGTTCTTTGGCGTATCGCCCACCCCTCATTGTTATGGATGAACCTTTCAGTGGCCTCGATCCGCTAGTTCGCGACGAATTGATCGAATGCTTGCTGCACGGGGCTGCGGGCGCCACGGTGCTGATCTCTTCGCACGACCTCGCCGAGATCGAGACTTTCGCTACCCACATCGGATATCTCGAAGCCGGACAACTCCGCTTCTCCGAAGAATTGAAAAGCCTCGCCTCGCGCTTCCGTCAGATTGAATTGGCACTCGGTGCCTCTCCTTTGCCACGCGGCGCGCTCCCAGCAAGCTGGATGCATCTCGACATCTCCAATTCGACTGCGCGATTCATCGAAAGCCGCTATGACCAAGAGCGGACACCGTCCGATATCCTTCAGGTATTTGGCGACGCTAACAAAGCAACCTATACGCCAATGTCTCTGCGCTCCATTTTCCTCGCTATCGCGAGAAATACGCGCGAGAACAACCTGTGAATCAGGTTCTTCACATTTTCCGTAAAGATGCCCGCAGGCATTGGCTCGAAATTATCGTCTCTCTGTTACTCCTTTTGGGCTTCGCCTGGAAGATGCCGATACTTTGGAGCGATGAGCCGCCTTTCGGAGAGCCACGGGTCGCGCGTTGGCTCTTGGCCCTTCTCGGCATCTCTCTTTGCTTCTCCTGGTGGTTTCTCATCGTGCGGGTGATCCAGGGCGAGTCTCTCGTCGGAGATCGTCAATTTTGGCTCACGCGCCCGTATCAGCGGCGTTGGCTCATGGCCGCCAAAGCGCTTTTTATTATTGCGTTTGTAAATGTTCCTGTTTTTATTTTCGACGTTGCGTTGTTGGCGCGCGCGGGCTTTTCGCCGTGGCATCACTTGCCGGGACTTCTCCGGGGGCAGCTCTTCCTAACCGCATTCTTGGTCCTGCCCGTTGCGACGATCAGCGTCATCACCGAATCGCCTGTACAGTTCTTGCTCATTTTCTTCGGCGTAGTTGCGTACATAAGCGGTCTGACCTGGCTAGTCGCGCTGATTCCAAGCTCCTCGGCCGGCGGCGACATTCCAAGTGCGGCGGTGCTCACACTTGCTGCCGCCACATGCCTGGCTTTGCTCGTTTTGCAGTACTTCCGGAGAGATACCGCGGTTTCTCGCTGGACCCTTCTCGGCAGCCTCTGTGCGATCGCAATTGGCTTGACCGCCGCACCTTACGGCCGCCTGGTGGAGCATGCTTATCCCGATTTACCGCTAGGCTCTTTGGTTCCCGCTGGCGTAATAATTGAGAAGACCAGTGGCGGCAGCCCTGACAACAGTCGCCCAAGGGGTAAGACTGTGACTCTTTATGTACCGATCGACACGAGCGGGCTGGTTCAAGGCTCACTCGTTGAGGTCGACGCTGCTCGCCTTACGATTTATGCGCCGGGCGGACTCGCTTGGAACTCCGGTTGGGTTAGCTCAGGACGCACTTTGTGGCCCGCACCGACTCGATTTACGCAGGCATTCGACGTCAGCAGTAAATTCTATTCTGCGGTCGCGGGAAGTGCGGCCGATATGCGAATTGGTTTGGCGGTGACCGAATTCCGCGAAGGCAAACCAAGACAAATCAAGGTCGTGGCTGGTAGTTTCATGATAACCGATGCTGGAATCTGCGCCGCCGCTGCGCAAACGAGCTACTGGGCGACCGCTACCCTGCAATGCAAATCCGCCCTCAACGAACCGGCGTTTGCGGCACACCTGGATCCCAAAAGCACTACTTGCACCTTGCCGGACCGCGCTTGGCCGTCCCTGCAGCTTCCGCGAAACGATGGCAACCCAACCGCCG
Source organism: uncultured Acidobacteriota bacterium (assembly GCA_963780035.1). Lineage (GTDB taxonomy): Bacteria > Acidobacteriota > Terriglobia > Acidiferrales > UBA7541 > Palsa-295. The sequence continues at coordinate 218,766 of CAWAAG010000004.1, forward strand.
ATTTTGAGGGCGGCGCCGGCTTGTTTCCAGTGCAACCCTTTGAAATCAATTTCGGCGCTGCCATCAGTCCCAGTGGCGACAAGGCCGTTTCGATCGTCTGTCCGGGAACGAGCTTCAGCATCGCAACGCCTGCGCGTTTCAGCCGCTATAGGATCGCAATGGAAATCCAAGCGGTTCATCTCGCAGATTTTCGCGCTTCTGACTTCTGAGGCGACTTTCGTTCTGGAGGACTCGCGAGCCACCGATCCCCGTACACCGATCAGCAGCTGCACATTACGAAGTGAGTTCATAGCGGAAGCAATCCCGCGCGTGATCGTTAACCATGCCCACCGCCTGCATGAACGCATAGCAGATCGTCGTCCCCACAAACCGAAACCCGCGGCGCTTCAAGTCCTTGCTCATCGTATCCGATTCGCTCGTGCGCGCCGGTACCTGACGAGAAGTACTCCAATTGTTTTTCTTCGGGCGCCCGCCCACAAACTGCCAGATGTACTTATCAAACGTGCCGAATTCCTTCTGCACCGCAAGAAACGCCTGCGCGTTGGAAATCGTAGAGGAGATTTTCAGCCGGTTGCGCACAATGCCGGCATCGGCCAACAACCTGCGGACCTTCCGTCCGTCGTAACGCGCGATTTTCGCCGCATCGAAATTGTCAAACGCCCGCCGGTAATTCTCGCGCTTATTGAGAATGGTCTCCCAACTCAAACCAGCCTGCGCGCCTTCCAGAATCAGAAACTCAAAAAGCACTCGGTCATCATGAACGGGCCTTCCCCACTCGTTGTCGTGATATTCCACCATCAGCGGTTTTTGCGCCCAATGGCAACGCCGCTGCTGCTCGCTGTTGGCTGTTTCACTCATCGCGCGTTTCTCGCTGGGAGAGCCGCCGCCAAGGCCGCGGCGGAAAGACATCGTGGACACAAACAATCCGCATAACGCCCGCGCAGCCCCAGCAACTCCCGCTTCGTCAGCTTCACTTCTTCACACCAGCACCCCGTAGCCCGCGCCGCGCACGAGAATTTCTCCCCGCACGCCACGCACGCTTTCAGCTCCGGCCCACCACCAGCCGGTCGCACGTTCGGCCTGCTGCCGCTGATAGCCATGGTCCTGCCGGGGAATCGCGCCTAGGAAATGTGGCGCTGGAGGACTTTCTCGATCTGCTCTTTGGGCACCGCGCCGACGATCTGATCGGCTACCTGCCCGCCCTTGAATACCAGCAGAGTGGGGATGCCGCGAATGTTGAACTTCCCCGCGGCGTTGATGTTTTCATCCACGTTCAGCTTTACAACTTTCAATTTCCCGGCGTGTTCCTTCGCGATTTCTTCCACCGTCGGCGTCAACATGTGGCACGGCCGGCACCAATCCGCCCAGAAGTCCACCATCACGGGCTGGGTCTTGCTCGCTTCGACCACGTCCGCTTCGAAGCTTGCGTCACTTACCGCCTGGATATTTTCTGACATTTTTTTCCCTTGTTGCGCCCACACTTGCCCACGGTGCTAGCGAGTGCCTTTGGCGCTAACCTTTAGATGTCCCGGAAACGCGCGGGATTCGAGACCTCTTAGCTGCTTCATACAGTGTGACATACGCCGCTGCCGAAGCCTTCCACGAAAAATCCTTGGCCATGCCGTTCTTCTGCAGCGTCTGCCAGGCCTTCGGCTCCCGGTGAAATTTCAGTGCCGTCCGGACGCTTTCCATCAACGCGTGCCCGTCGTAGGCCTCGAACTTGAACCCAGTTCCCTTATGCGTCTTGGCATCGAAACTCTGGATCGTGTCGTCCAACCCCCCCGTCGCCCGCACCACCGGAACCGTACCATACCGCAGGCTGTATATCTGATTCAACCCGCACGGCTCGTACCGCGAAGGCATCAGGAAAATATCTGCCCCAGCCTCGATTTTGTGCGCCAGCGCGTTGTCATACCCGATCTTCACGGCCACTCTTCCCGGATGCTTTTCCGCCAGCGCCTTGAACATCGCCTCATATTCCGGCTGGCCCGTCCCCAGCGCGATCAGCGAAATATTTTCCTTCAGCAACTCCGGAGCAACTTGCGCGATCAAATCGAACCCTTTCTGGTCCACAAATCGCGAAACGATCCCAATCACCGGCCGCTCCAGGTTGTCCGGTTTGCCTCCCAGCAGCTTGAACTGCTGCAGCATGTCCTTCTTGCATACTTTTTTCCCATCCAGATTGTGCGCCGAATAATTCTGCGCGATATAGGTGTCCACCTCGGGACTCCACACCGCATAATCCACGCCATTCAGAATCCCCACCAGCCGCTCCGCGCGAGCGCGAATCACTCCCTCCAGACCATGCCCGTACTCCGCCGTCTGAATTTCCTGCGCGTAGCGCCGGCTCACCGTCGAAAGAAAATCCGCGTAGACCAAAGCTCCCTTCAGAAAATTCACGCCGCCGTAGAATTCCAGTCCGTTCATCGTAAACAACCGGTCCGGCAAACCGATCGCGCGCATCGCGCTTTGCGGAAATAGTCCCTGATAACCGATATTGTGAATCGTAAAAACCACCGGCAACCCGCGCACCACTGGATCCTCGGCATGTTGCGTGCGCAGCAGCACGGGCACCAGCGCCGTTTGCCAGTCATGGCAATGCACCACATCCGGCAGCCATACCCGCTTCATGAATTCGATCCCCACCCGCGCGAACTCCGCGAACCGTTCCGCATTGTCGGGATAGTCCGCGCCTTTTTCTCCGTAAAGCTGTTCCCGGTCGAAGTAGCCCCGGTCGCCCACCAAGAAATACCGCACTCCTGCAACAGGCGCCGCCTCTCCGATGGCTGGAAACCGCAGACGATCGCCCAGCGTCACCGTCACGCTCGAGACCAGCGTTGATGTGACCTTGTTCCCGCGATAGCACGGCAGCAGCACTGCCACTTCGTGGCCCATTTCGGCCAGCGCCTTCGGCAGTGCTTCCACCACGTCCGCCAGGCCGCCCGTTTTCGAGTAAGGCAGCCCTTCCGATGATATGAATAGAATTTTCATGGCTCGCGGGTTGAGTCGAAAACGGTAGCGGAAGCCACCTGCTTCGTCAAGGAATTCCGGGACACTCTCAGCTCACGCAAGAGTGAGCTACGCACCGGTGCGCGCTGCGCGCCGTTTGCGAAACCAGCCTCCGCAGCAGTTGAAATTTGTTCGCGGCCGCTCCGCATTGCTACACTCTGCCTCACCATGGCGCGACAACGTTTGGGCCAACATTTTCTCGGCGATCCTGGATGGCGCAAACGCATCCTCGCCACTCTGCCCCTAGCCGCCAACGAAACGTGGATCGAAATCGGCCCCGGCCACGGCGAATTCACTCAATTTCTGGCGGGCGCAGGCCGCCGCGTCATCGCCATCGAAGCCGATCCGATACTGGCCGAGGGTCTTCGAGCATCCGCGGACGCGCATCCCGCGCAATGGCCCGGCGTTGAAATTGTCTCCGGCGACGTGCTCGCCACAGACATCGGAAGCCTAACCGCCGAGCCCCAGCCCGTGCACGTCTACGGAAACTTGCCCTACTACATCACTTCGCCGATCCTGCACCATCTCTTTCGCTGGGCCGGCCAAATCTCTTCCATTCACATCGTGATCCAATGGGAAGTGGCGCAGCGCGTCGCTGCCAATCCAGGAGTCCGCGACTACGGCTACCTCTCCACGCTGTGCCAGTTCTACGCCAAGCCGCATATCGCGCTACGAATTCCGCCCGGCGCGTTTCGCCCGCCGCCAAAAGTAAAGTCCGCGCTCGTCAGTATGACGCTACCGGGCGAGCGCGCGCACCTCGGCGTGCGCGACGAAAAACGCTTCCTGGAATTCGTGCAGGCTTGCTTCGCTCAGAAACGAAAAACGCTTCGCAACAATTTGCTGGAAATCGCCGGTGACAAAGTTATCCACGAACTCTTGGCCGCCGTCGGCCTGCGCCCGGACGCTCGCGCCGAACAGCTCACTCTCGCGCAATTCGCCGCGCTGTTCTCCCGGCTCTCCTAGCCTAACTTTGCCGGTCTTCCAGCACCGCCCGCAGCCGGTCCGGATAATTCGTCATGATGCCGTCCACGCCCGCTGCCACCATCGCGCGCATCGCTTCCGTGTCGTCCACCGTCCAGGTCGCCACCTGCAAATCCAGCCGGTGTGCCTGCTCCACCAATTCCGGCGTCACCAGATTGGCTCGCGGACACAACTGCCGCACTCCCAGTTCAATGGCGGCTTTGGCGTGGTCCTGCCGCGGCTCTTTTACCAGCAGGCCCAGCATCATCGTCGGGTCCACTTGCCGCAGCGCGGTAAGCGTGGATTCGTCGAAAGAAATCACGATCGTGCGCGCCGCGCTCTGCGCTTTTTGCAGCGCACCCGCCAGCGAATGATGCATCCCCCAAGCCGCGTCGTACTTCACTTCGAGATAGAAAATCACATCGTGCTTGGCCGCGAACTCCAAAATCTCTTCCAGCGTGGGTATCCGCTGGCCCATGAACTCGCGGTCAAACCACATTCCCGCGTCCAGCTTGCGCAGTTCCGCCAGCGTGAATTCGTGAACGTTCCCGCGGCCGTTGCTGGTCCGCTCCAGCGTCGCATCATGGATGGCCACGAACCGTGCGTCGCGCGTCAAGTGCAGGTCCGTCTCGATGAATCCCGCCCCCAATTCCACCGCCCGCTGGTAGGCCGCCAGCGTGTTTTCCGGGGCGTGCCCGGACGCTCCGCGATGCGCAATTACCCAAGGTTTTCCCATGGCCACGGCTATCCTAGCAGAGAAATCCAGCCCGCCGCCTACCGCGTACGACGAGAGTGATGCAAACCGCACTCCGTTGTTCGTTCCACACCCATAGCGACATTTACTGGCTTGGCCCTCGCGATCTCCAACCTGCCACGCCGCCGCATCGCTGCTTCCGCGGCACACTGTCTGGTGCAAATCGTTGCCTAATTAGGACAACTCGTTGCCCCTCGAGAACGCTTCATCAGTGCCAGGCCACGGCCAAATGTGCCTTCGGCGCATCCCGCAGGGCATGCACGATGTATCTCTAATAATTACTATAACGTAGGCGACCCGCGTCGAATTGTTTTGTAACATCCGTTTGGAATCCGGATTGCCCCTCACTTTCGCCCCCCAGCGGCGAACCGCTGAAATTTCACGATCTGCTCCAGCGCAGCCTGTTGCCCGGCGGCCCAGTTGAAACAAGTACCGACGAAAGTTGCATCGCCCTTAATTGAGTCCGGAGGCGTAGTTTTTGCATCTATGGCCAGCACGAGATCTCAATTGAACCTCTCACCCGAGCCCGTTCAAGCAGTGAACGCCGCTCCGGCCGGCTTCGATCCTGCTCGCGAACTTCCCAAGGGATTCATCGAATTTTTGCTGCCATTTCACCGCGCATTCACGCCGCGCCAGCGCGACCTGCTCGGCCGACGCGAATCTGTCCTCCAAGCCGCTCATCAGGGCCACCTCCCCAACTATCTGCACCCGTCGCACGCCACTCACGACGCCTGGCATATCGAGCTGCCGGATTGGTGCCAGGATCAACGCAATCAAATGACCGGCCCGGCCGACGACGCCGAGCTGGTTGTCAAGATGCTCAACTCCGGCGCCCCGGGCGTGATGCTTGATCTCGAAGACTCGATGGCCAACACTTGGCCGCACCTGACCCAAGGCGTAGCGAATATTCTCTCGGCCCTGCGCGGCGAGCTCAGCTATTTCGATAAGAAGCGCAACCGCGCCGTCAACATTGAACCGGACAAGACGGTTATCTCCCTGCGTCCGCGCGGGCTCCATCTTCGCCAAACGGGCGTCCTGAACGGCGAAGCCCTGCCTGCCTCGCTCTTCGACGTCGCGCTGATCGCCTTCCAGGTCAAACCAGAAGAACTGAAGCATCCTCTAACCTTCTACATTCCGAAGTCCGAATCCGCCGAAGAAGCGCTATGGTGGCGCGACCTCTTCCGCTCGATCGCCCGCGCCAAGGGTTGGCCGCAGCATTACATCAAGTGTATGGCGCTGGTCGAATCTCACCCCCTCGCCTACCAGATGGAAGAGTTCGCCTACAATCTCCGCGACCACATCCTGGCCCTGAATCTCGGCCGCTGGGATTACATGGCCAGCCTGATCCATTTCAACTTGCGCGATCCCCACTGGGTCCTCCCGGATCGCAATACCATTCCGCACGACGTCGCCTTCTTCCAGAACTTGCGCACCACCATTCCCGAGACTTGCCACAAACACGGTTTGCTGGCCATCGGCGGCATGACGGCGCTCTATCCCAGCCGCGATGACGCCGATCTGAACGCGCGCGCTCTGGCGGCGCTCGAAAAAGACAAGAAGAACGAAGCTATGTCCTTGATGGATGGCGCCTGGACCGGGCATCCCGATCAGAACGAAATCGCGGTCAGCCAGTTCCCCGCGCCGAACCAGCTGCACGCGCGGCCCGCCAATCACAATGCGCATCCCGATCTGCGCCCCGTTCCGCGGGGCGTCGGCAAACACAGCCTCAACGGCACGCGCGCCGCAATTCGCACCGTGATTCGCTATCGCCATGGCGTGCTCAGCGGGCGCGGAGCCAGCCTGCTCGATGGCTACATGGAAGATCTTGCCACGGACCGCATCTATCGCCTGATGATCGCGCAACGCGTGCGCCATCGCGATGTCGTTCACATTCTCGATGACAACGGCAACCCGGTGGCTCATACTCCCGATTTCGTGACGCGCCTTTTCGATGAAGAGCTGGCGCGTATCGTGCGTGAGCTACCGCCAGGCGCGCCGCCCGAGGCAATCGTATGCTTTACTCAGGCGCGAGTCTTAAGCGAACGCATGATTGTGACCGGCGAGTTCAATCCGTCTTAGGCGCCGGAATGAAATTGCACGTGTATTTTCTAAGAGTAGTTTAAGGGGACTTGGGAATGGCACCAAAAGGCAGCGGCGTAATTCAGGCAATGCTGAAGCGCCTGGCGCAGGAAGAAGAGCAGTACAAGAAAGAAAAGGCAATGGGGTCAGTCGACGCAACAAAGCCGCTCTCGACAAGAGCGGCCGCGTACTGAGGATGTGATTCGACGGCAGCGGCCCTCGTGCCGCTCCGGCTCGGCGTAAGGCAATCGCACTTTCGTCGGCAGGGGCGTTACGTGCTTGGGGAGCGGGGACATGGCGCTGTTCGTTCTGGTGGTGGTGGGATTAGTGGTCGCCCAGACTTGGTTTGACTGGCGCGATGCCAAAAAAGATTGGGTTGTGCCGGAGTGGGCGAAGGGCGTGGCGCTTGCGGGCGCTGTCGCTGCTTCCCTCACAGCCGCGAGTTCGTTCGCCTCATTTTGGCTTCAGGACTCGCCGAGCGCTTCCACCAGCCCGTTCAATTCGCAATTGTTCTGGCCCGAGCTCGGCTTTCTCCTCTGCGCCATGGGCGTAATCATTGTCGCAGTCCGCAAAAAGCGCCTCCGCCTAATGCTCATCCTGACGGGCATACTAACCGCCGCCTTCTGGATTGGCATGACCATCTCGTAGGCCTGGTCTCTGGTTGCCGAAGGCATTTGTCCGCAGGTAGCGGCATTCCGGTAGGCCGTAGCAAGCACGTAAGGCGATTTCTGCGGGCAGCGGCGCCGCACCCTCCTCCGTCTCCCGAGCCGCTTTGACCTCTCTGTCCCTCATTTCTCTGTGTCTCTGTGCCTCCGTGGCAATCCAAGACTTCGTAGGCCGCGCCCAAACGCCGCCATTCGCCGGTAGCCAACCGCCATTCGCCGAATACCACGCGACGTCCCTCGCCGAGCCCTCTATTCTCGCCTCATGAACGGCAACACAGATCGCAACAAGGTTCGGGCGGGAGAAGAGAACATGACAAACGCGAATGGTCGGCAGTCGGTGGCAACAGCTATCGAGGGCGTGCGGGTCCCTGAAGCAGGAGCGACCCTGCTGATCCTGCTCGGCATCGTCTTTCAATTGGGCGAACTCGGCTATGGCCATCTCCAATCCGGCAACTTGTGGTTCTTTTCCACGATGTTGACGGACATTTGGAATATCCTCTCGTTGCGGCTCAATGTTCCGGCCCTCGCTGAACTGCTGCGCTACTGGCCGCTGGCTCTGGTGGGCCTGGGACTTGCTATCTTGCTCGCGACGCACGAAAACCGCTCGCTTCGTGCGCGCAGGGGAAATCGGCATGGCCAATGATATCCGGCGGTTCAGCTGGAGCTTCACGTTCGGCGCGCTTATCGTCGCGGCCGGCGTGGTGCTCCTTCTCGATCAGCAAGGACTGATCAATGCTGACCGCGTATTCAATTTTTTCTGGCCCGTCGTCTTCATTGTGGGCGGCGCGTTTATGCTGCTGGATTGCCGCGGCCGCGGTGGTCGCGGCGTCACGGGCTTCGTGTTCGTCACCGTCGGCGTCGTTCTTTTGCTGGATAGTCTCGGCATCGCTCATATCCGCTTTGATACGTTTTGGCCTCTCATCGTCATTGGAGTCGGTCTCTTGATGATTTGGCGTGCGATCGGCCCTCCCGCCTCCGGCACGCCCGGGCGAGATTGGTGGGACTATTTTCGCGTCGGGAGTTCCGATTCCGGCGCCGAATTCAATCACGTAGCTATCTTCAGCGGTTTTAAGCGGCGCACGACTTCCAAAAACTTTAAAGGTGGCAAGATCCTCGCCATTTTCGGCGGCTTTCAAATTGACCTCCGCCAAGCCGATATCGAAGGCGACTCTGCCGCGGTCGAAGCCATCTCTTTGATGGGCGGCGGCGAAATCAAAGTGCCTTACAACTGGGACGTGGTGATGGAAGGCATCGGCTTCATGGGCGGATACGTTGACGAAACGGATCAGACCCCGCCGCCACCCGGCACCGCGCGAAAACGATTGATCGTGAAGGGAGCCGCCATCATGGGCGGCATCGTCGTCAAGAACTAAGCGCATAAATGCACCCTATTCTCAGCAGCCCTCGGCGCATCGTCATTTACCTCTTCGCCTGGATTCCGATCACGGGCCTTCTGGCTTATCTCCTCACGGTTTTTCACGAGATTAGTGACGTCGAGGCCCTAGCCCTTGCAGTTCCGCTCTGCTTCCTGCACGCGCTCGTCTGCCTTTCCTCCTGGTATTCCTGCCGCGGCAATCCTCTCGATAAATACAGTCTCGGTCGCCTGCTGAGCACTCATCTCACCGCCGCCCTCGTTTCCGCCATCATCTGGGCTTTCGCGGCAGTAGGTCTTGCCAGCGCGCTGTCCCGGCTTCCATCCTTTGACGGCCTCAGCAGGCGCTTCCGCCCGGAAATCCCGGTGATGATCGTCACTGGACTGCTGCTCTATCTGCTGTGGGTCGCGCTGTACTACGTCATCATCGGCGTCGAAGCTTCGCGCGACGCCGAAGCTCGCGTCATGAAAGCCAGCGTCCTGGCGCGCGACGCCGAATTGCGCGCCCTGAAAGCGCAGGTCAATCCGCATTTCCTTTTCAACAGCCTCAATTCCATCAGCGCCCTCACCAGTTCCGACGCCTCCAAAGCCCGCGAAATGTGCATCCTGCTCGGCGATTTCCTGCGCCGCACCCTCGGCCTGGGCGAAAAAGCCGCCATCCCGCTCGAAGAAGAACTCTCTCTGATCCGCGCCTTCCTCGCGGTCGAAAAAGTTCGCTTCGGCGCGCGCATCCAAATGGAAGAAAATATTGATAAGGCCGCTCTCAGCGTCCCCGTGCCTCCCCTGCTCTTGCAGCCGCTGGTGGAAAACGCGGTCGTGCACGGAATCGCCAACCTCGTCGAAGGTGGCTGGATTCGCTTGGACGTCCACTCGCATAATGGCGATCTCGCGATCACGGTAGAAAATAGCTTCGACCCCGAAGCTCCCCCGCGCCGCAAAAGCGGCGTCGGCCTCGTCAACGTTCGCCAACGCCTCCAGGCTCGCTACGGCAATCGCGCCACCTTCGGCGTCCAGACCGAAGGCGACCGCTATCGCGTCGCCCTCACGCTCCCCGCGGAAAGCGAAACACAACCATCATGACCCGCGAACCCGCCAAAAAAATCCGCGCCGTCGTCGTGGACGACGAAGAACTCGCCCGCCAGGTCCTGCGCGAATTCATCGCCGCCCATCCCGAAATCGAACTCATCGCCGAATGTGCCAACGGTTTCGAAGCCGTCAAAATCGTCGCCGAACAAAAGCCCGATCTGATGTTCCTCGATATTCAAATGCCCAAACTCGACGGTTTCGAAGTCCTCGAGCTGATCGGCAAAGACACCGCGGTAGTTTTCGTCACCGCCTACGATAGCTACGCCATCAAAGCCTTCGAAGTCCACGCCGTTGACTATCTCCTTAAGCCCTTCGGCGCCGATCGCTTCGAAGCCGCCCTCGGCCGCGCCAAACAACGCCTCGGCGGCAAACTCCCCGAAACGGCGCCTCCCCCCGCCGATTTGGCCGCCGCCGCCCGTCCTCCAGCGCAATATCTCGATCGCATCGCCGTGCGCGACGGCACCCGCGTCTTCATCATTCCCGTCGCCAAGCTCGATTACGCCGAAGCTCAGGACGATTACGTCGCCCTCGCCGCCGATGGCAAGAAGCACTTGAAGCAACAAACGATCTCCAGCCTGGAGTCCGCTCTCGACCCCTCGCGCTTTATGCGCATCCACAGGTCCTACATCGTCAATCTAGAGCGCGTCGCCAGAGTCGAGCCGTACGCCAAAGACAGCCACATCGCCATACTCAACGGCGGCGCGCAACTCCCCGTCAGCCGCGCCGGTTACGCCCGCCTCCGCGCCTTTCTCGATAAATAGCAGCCCCACAATCCCAGCGGTCTCATATTGAGTCTGGAATCGAGTTCCAGAACTTCTACTACTTCCGATTTCCGTCTGTTAACCACCTGTATATTGCGACCACCCCCTTTTCGTAGTACTGTCCCCGCCATGCCCCGCCCTACCACCCGACGGTCCCCCCGGCATGGCGTGAAGGGCATTCAAAGGAGAGGTAGGAAAATGGCATCCCCGGCGGACGCAAAAATCCCCAATTCATCCGGCAAGGAAAGCGCGGAAGGCGCCAACGTAGACAAGATCCGCGACATTCTATTCGGCTCGCAGATGCGCGACTACGAAAAGCGCTTTGCTCGTCTGGAAGACACCGTAACCAAAGCCGTCGAAACTCTGCGCGAAGACATGACCAAGCGCCTCGATACCCTGAGCAACTTCATGAAGGAAGAAGTGGACTCGCTCAGCCAGCGCCTCAAAGCTGAAAAGTCCGAGCGCGCCGAAGGCATCAAGGACATCTCGCGCGAGATCAAGGACGGCGCCAAGGTCATCGAGAAGAAGCTGTCGCAACTCGAAGAGCAGATGGCGGACGGCCAAAGCGAATTGCGCTCCAAATTGCTCGAGCACTCCAAATCCGTCTCCGCCGAAATTGATAAGCTGCGCCGCGACACCGCTGCTGCGTTGAATCGTGAAGTCGAAGTTCTGCGCGATGAAAAGACCGACCGCGCCGGCCTCGCCGACCTGTTCAACGAGTTCTCCCTGCGTCTGAAGAATAAATTCGAGCTGCCGGAAGAATAGCCAGCGAGTGAATAAGGAATCGCGGAACTCTGCGGGAGGCGCGCCGTGAACCCGCCGGGCCGGGACCTTCCTTCCAACATGGCCGAGCAAGCGCAACGCCGCGCCCCTGTGGCGCAGGCTCCGGACACACCGACGGATAATAACCACGCCTACGAAGAACTGCGCGAGCTGATCGTCAAGCCCGAGCAGGAAGGCATCGCGGCGATCCAGGACCGCCTCGAAAATCTCGAGAAGCGCACGCAAGACGTCAGCTCCGTCGTCGCCGAAGCCATCCAGATGCGCCGCGAGAAGGGCGACGACGCAGCTCTCGCCGAAGCTCTCGCTCCCACCATCCAGGAAACTCTCCGCGAGTCCGTCCGCCGCGATCCGCAGGTTCTCGCCGACGCCCTCTTCCCCGTCATGGGCCCCGCCATTCGCAAATCCATCAGCGAAACTCTGCGCTCCATGCTCGAATCATTCAACGAAGCCCTCGAGCACAGTCTCTCCTGGCAAGGCCTGCGGTGGCGCATCGAATCCTTCCGCACCGGCAGGCCCTTCGCCGAAATCGTGATGATGCACAGTCTGCTTTATCGCGTCGAACAGGTCTTCCTGATTCATCGCGAAACCGGCTTGGTCCTCGGTCACGTTGTCGCTCACACCGCTGTCTCGCAGGATGCGGACATGGTCGCGGGGCTGCTCTCCGCCATTCAGCAATTCGCTCGCGACTCGTTTACTCCCGAAAAGACCGAAACCCTCGGAAACATGACCTTCGAGGAACTGCAAATTCGCGTCGTCACCGGTCCCGGCGCCGTGATCGCCGCAGCCATTCGCGGCCATGCCCCCGAAAGCTACAGCATCGCCATGGACGAAGCGCTCGAAGACATCCAGCGCTTCTACAGTTCCGCCCTCGCGAATTTCAAAGGCGATGCCGCCCCGTTCCGCTCCGCCGAAGATCGCCTCGCGAAACTGCTCGAAACGCAATACCGCGAGAAGCCCGCGGAAAAACAAAGGCCGCGCGCCGCCATAGTCGCCGGCGCCGTGGTGGCGGCGATTCTTCTCACGTGGGGCATCTACTCCACATATCTGCTGATCGAATGGTCGAGCTTCCTGCACCAACTGCGCCGCCAACCCGGCATCGTCGTGGTTTCCTACTCCAAAGACGGCCGCACCTTCCACATCCAGGGATTCCGCGACCCCTTAGCCGAAGATCCCAGAAAACTCATCTCGCAAGCCGGCCTTGATCCCGCGCATGCCGACCTGCAATTGGCTCCCTACTATTCGCTGGACGACGCCATCGTCGCCAAACGCGCCACCGCGCTCCTGCATCCACCTGCGAGCGTGAAACTCACCGCCAAAGACGGAGAGCTCGATGCCGCCGGCGCAGCTCCGCAGCAATGGATCACTCGCTTCGAAGAAAGAGGCCCGTGGATTGCCGGCGTCAGCAAGCTGGATGAATCCCACTTGCAGAATTCCACCGTACAGGAATTGAATTCACAGAAGGCCGCCATTGAATCAATCGCTCTGCTCTTCCCGCTCGGCCGCGCCGAACTCGAACCCGGCCAAGAAGCCGTTCTCGCCCAAGCCGAAAAGAACATTCGCAACCTGGTCGCGCAAGCAGCCCGCCTCGGTGAGGCCGTCAGCGTTGATTTGATCGGCCACACCGATAGCACCGGCGTCGAGGCCACCAACCTCCCGCTCAGTCAGCAGCGCGCCGACCAGATTCGCGGCAGTCTCCTTCGCAACGGCATCAAGGAAGTGAATCTGCGCCCGCGCGGCGTCGGCACCACCGAACCTCTGCGCAGCGAAGAAACCGAAGATGGCCGCCGCCTCAATCGCAGCGTCACCTTCAAGATCTATTTCAGTGCCGCAACCGGCAGTGCCTCCGCCGCCGCGGCTCCGGAATATTGAGCGGGAGTCGCCATGCTGCAAAAGAAAGTCTGCATGCTCGGCTCTTTCTCCGTCGGCAAGACCAGCCTCGTCCGCCGTTTCGTCGAAAGCTTGTTCGATGAAACCTATCACACCACCATCGGCGTCAAAGTGGACAAGAAAATCGTCAGCGTGAACGGCAACGCCATCACCTTCATGCTCTGGGACATCTACGGAGAAGACGTCTTCCAGAAAATGCGCATGTCCTATCTTCGCGGCATGGCTGGCTACTTGCTAGTCGTCGATGGCACTCGCCGCCAGACTCTCGCGGACGCCCTCGCCCTGCACGAGCGCATCGTCCAGGAATTCGGAAAGCTGCCGGCCGTCCTGGTCCTCAATAAAGATGACCTCCGGGACCAATGGGAAATTGACGGCGCCCAGGAAGCGGCGCTCGCTGCAAACGGCTGGACGGTGCTCCGTACCAGCGCCAAAACCGGTGCTGCGGTCGAAAACGTTTTCCTTCACCTCGGGCAAGCAATGCTGGCCGGATAAATGTACTCGACCTCCATCATTGAACCGTTTTTCGCCGCGCAGGGCTACGCGCTCTTCGAATATCTCGGCGACGGCAATTTCCGCCTCGTCGCTGGCTGGCCGTCCTGGTGCGCGGACATCTGGGGCGCGCCACCGCTCGGCGAACGGCCGATCCGCCTGGGCGATAAATCCCCATTCCTCGAGAATTTCCTCTTCGAAGCCGCGGATTTCTGGAACTCCAAAGCGCCGGGATCGCTCAATTCCGGCAATTGGCTCGAGCGCGGCGCTTCCGCGAAAGACGTCCCTCTCGAAGCCTCCGCACACTTGCTCGAAGGAAAGCAAATCCTCATCCTCCGCAATCTGTCAGATACGTTCGGTCAGCAGCAGGCCTTGCTCCAGACCGCCCGCGATTCCCTCCTTGAACACGAAAAGCTCCTCAAGGAAATCCAGAAGAAGGAAATTCTTCTGCACTGCATCGTTCACGATCTCACTCAGCCGCTCAGCGCCATCTACGGCGTCTTCTCTCTTCTCCAGCGCCAAGCCTTGCCCGCGGCGCTGAAGAAATATGTGACCACCGGCGAACGCGAGTCGCAGCGCCAGGAACTGATGATCCGCGGCATCCTCGAAGCATTCTCCAGCGACCTCGCCGCTCAGCAAGCCAAGGATGCCACCGCAGCGGAACCGCCGGACTTGCTCGCCTGCGCAAAACAAGCCATCCAGGAATTCTCCACCGCCTTTCATGAGCGCGGCATCCATTTACGCCTCCATCCGCGCACGGACCTCTCGCGCGACTGGTTCGTCGCCGGCGACGCCTCCCGCCTCGATCGCATCTTCGGCAATCTGCTCGAAAACGCCATGCGCTACGCCCCGAAAACCTCCACCGTCACCATCGGCCTGGAAGATCACGGCGATTTCGTGCTCGCCTTTGTGGATGACGAAGGCCCCGGCCTGCCGCCCGGCCAGCGCGTGGATCAGCTCTTTGCGCTCTTCTCCAAGGGAACCACACACGCGGGCAAAGCCGGCCTCGGACTCTATTTCTGCAAGATCACCGTCGAGCGCTGGGGCGGCACCATCGGCGCGCAAACGCTTCAACCACGCGGCTCCAGGTTCTGGTTCCGTCTGCCACGCGCGGCCAAGCCCGCAACGCAAGCTTCCGGCCACCCGCCGGCCGAAAAATCCTCCAGAAAAGAAAAACCGCGCGAAAAACGCAAAGCCGAAAAACCTCTGCGCATCCTAGTCGCCGACGACGCCGAGCTTAATCGCGATCTCGTCATCGAACTGCTTCACAAGCGCGGGCATTCCGCCGAAGGCGTCGCCGACGGCCGCGCCGCCCTCGCCGCACTCGACCGCCGCGCCTTCGACGTCGTCCTCATGGATGAGGAAATGCCGCGCATGACCGGCCTCGAAGCCACCCGCGCCATTCGCCTGCGCGAGGCCGCCTCCGGCAAGCACCAGATCATTATCGGTCTCAGTGGTCACGCCACGGATGAAGATGAAGCCCGCTTCCGCGAGGCGGGCATGGACGCCTGTCTCGCGAAGCCCGTGCACATGGACAAATTGTACTGGGTGGTGGAATCCACGGCGCAAAACCCGCAAAAATCAGCCGCGCGCGCCGCGCTGCAGCCAGAGCCTCTTGCCGTGGACGCCCCATCTCCGGCGC
>CAWAAG010000005.1:0-241692 GCA_963780035.1 uncultured Acidobacteriota bacterium
CGTCAGTTATGGTTCGCCTGCAGAAACGCAATCACCAGGTGGCTGAACTCGTACGACTTTTCCAGGTACATCAAGTGCCCAGCATCCTCCACGACGAAGCGGCGCGAGTTAGGAATGCCATTCTCAATGACGCCCGCATGCGCATGCACGTCGGGAATGTCCTGGTCGCCGACCAGTATCAGCGTGGGGACGCGAATCTCGCCGAGACGTCCGACGGCCGGGCGGGTGGGCCGGGCCATGTCGTCGTGCGTCAGGTCCTGCGGGCTGGCGGTCAAGATCTGCAGCAGCACTTTCTTCGCGTCCGTGTGATCTTCAGCAAGCAAATATTTGTCGTTGGCCCAGTTGGCCACCAGTCCGGCCACGTCCTTCTTCTCATACGGAACGTAGTTCTTGATCCCGCGGTCAATGAATTGGTCCGAAAAGCCGTATCCGCTGACGACGGCGCCGACCAGCACCAATTGCTCCACCAGATCGGGATGCTGGAGCGTGAAGTCAATGGCGAGTTCGCCGCCGTGCGAGCTGCCGACGAGCATCGCGTGCTTCACTTGCAGGTGGCGCAGCAGCGCCTGCAGGTCGTCGGTCTCGTAATACCACTGCTTGGCGGCGGGAGTGCGGCCGTAGCCGCGCCGGTCGTAACGAATCGTATGATACTGTTGGCAGAAGCTAGGCCACACGGGGTCCCACACCACCGAGTGCGCGATCCCGTCGTGAATCAGCACGACCGCTTCGGGACCCTTGCCGCACTCTTCGTAATAGATTTTCGAACCATCCACATCCAGGAAGCTGCCCGGTGCTGCTGGCGCGGGTGTCTGCGATCTCGCGCGCGCGAACGGGAGCAACAGCACAAGAATCATCATGCAAAAGGTGTGCGAGAGAATCGCTGGAGTGATCCGTGAACGGCGCATGATGCAAACCCCCTGGGCTTCTCGCGCGTCAATATACGCTGAACAGCCGCTTCCTGTCAGCGGCGTTGACAGAGTTGTGGCGGGTCAGCAGAATAATCGCGCTGCCGCGGGGTCACTGCGGCGGGAATTGCGGTGGAAAATCAGGCAGGGAAGCGCCGGGCGGTTACGCTCGCACTCTCCGATGAATGAGGTCACTTTGAAGATTCGATTCGTTTGGTTCGCAATGTGGGCGAGCGTTGTGTTGCTGTTCCCGTTGAGCTTGTCGTCGCAAACGGATGACGCGAGCCACGCCGCGGTCGCCGTGGATGCCATTGGCAATGGTTGCGCGGCCAATGGAAGCGCCAGTGCGGACGAGCAGGCCGTCCACGGACTTGATCTCGCGGACCTGGACCGCTCGGTTTCGCCCTGTGACGATTTCTTCCAATTTGCGGACGGCGGCTGGAATAAGACGCATCCCATACCGCCGGCGTATCCGCGTTGGGCGGCTTTCGATCAATTGCGCGACAACAACGAAGATATTCTGCGGCAAATCCTGGAGGAAGCGGCCAAGGACAAGACGGCGGCGCCGGGCTCGAATTTGCAGAAGATCGGCGATTTCTACGCTAGCTGCATGGACGAAGCAGGGATCGAGGCCGCGGGCGCGAAGCCGCTGGATGGCGAATTGCAGCGTATAGCGGATTTGAAGAACTCCGAAGATTTGCAGAGAGAGATCGCGCGCCTGCAACGCGTGGGTGTGCGCGCCCTTTTCCGATTCGATTCCGCGCAGGACTACAAGGACAGCACGCAGGTGATTGCGGTGGCTCGCCAGGGCGGCCTGGGGTTGCCGGATCGCGACTACTACACAAAGGACGACGATAAATCGAAGCAACTTCGCGCCGAGTATCTGCAGCATGTGACCAACATGTTCAAGCTGGTGGGCGATAGCGACGCTGCGGCGGCGGCCGAAGCGAAAACGGTGCTGGATATTGAAACCGCGCTGGCGAAAGCGTCGCTGACCCGGGTGGAGACGCGCAATCCCGATAACACCTATCACAAGATGGCGCTTGCGGACCTATCCACGTTGACGCCGCATTTCGCCTGGGCCTCTTTTCTGGACGGTGTGGGTTCGCCGCGCGTTTCCGCGCTGAATATCGCGGAGCCGGATTTCTTCAAGGAGATGGACGCCGCCCTGGTTTCCATCCCGCTGGACAATTGGAAAACCTATTTGCGCTGGCACGTGATTCATAGCGCGGCTCCGGCGCTATCGGCGAAATTCGTGGACGAGAATTTCGATTTCTTCGGGCGCACGCTGCAAGGGACCAAGGAAATTCTGCCGCGCTGGCGCCGCTGCGTGCAATCCACGGACCAGCAATTGGGCGAAGCGCTCGGGCAGTTCTACGTGCAGCGCGCTTTTCCGCCGGAAGCGAAGGCCAGAGCCGTGGAGATGGTGAAGAACCTGATGGCCGCGCTGCGCGACGATCTGGCCACGCTCGATTGGATGAGTCCGGAGACGCGGCAGCGGGCCACAGCGAAGCTGGACGCCATCATGATCAAGATCGGTTACCCCGACAAATGGCGGGATTATTCCGCGTACCGCGTGGACCGCGGGCCGTACATTGAAAACGTGCGGCGCGGCAGCGGGTTTGCCGTAGCGCACGATATGTCTGAAATCGGCAAGCCGGTGGACCGCACCGAATGGGGCATGACGCCGCCGACGGTGAACGCTTATTACAATTCTTCGATGAACGAAATTGTTTTTCCGGCGGGAATCTTGCAGCCGCCCTTCTACGACGCCCAGCGGGATGACGCGATGAACTACGGCGGGATTGGCGTGGTGATCGGGCACGAAATGACGCACGGCTTCGACGACCAGGGCGCCAAATTCGACGCGCAGGGCAATCTGAAGAACTGGTGGACGCCCGAGGACCTGGCGAATTTCAAAGCGCGCGGCGATTGCATCGCGAAGCAATTCGACGGGTTCGAAGTTGAGCCCGGGCTGCACGAAAACGGCAAGCTGGTGGAGGGAGAGAGCATCGCGGACCTGGGCGGTTTGACGATTGCTTATGCGGCGCTGGAGAAATCGCTGGAAGGGAAGCCCGCGCCGGCCGCGATTGACGGTTTCACGCCGGAGCAGCGCTTCTTTTTGGCGTTTGCGCAGATATGGTCCGGGAGCGAACGGGCTGAGTATGCGCGGATGATCGTGGCGACGAATCCGCATCCCTTGAACAGATTCCGCGCGAACGCGCCGCTTTCGAATACGCCGGCGTTTGCGAAGGCGTGGGGATGCAGCGCGAATTCGGCGATGGTGAGGCCGGAGGCGCTGCGCTGCAGAATCTGGTGAAGCGACCTGAGTCGAAGATTGACTTCGATTGGTAAAGGGCTCCCGCGGAAATTCGTGTGGCGCACGCGAGGCAAGCCTCGCTTAGAAAAAGGCGGCAGCAAGCTGCCGCACTCCCAGACGAGGCCTGCCGCAACTTGAAATAATCTAGGATTCTGGGTTTGTTGCTACTGATTGCGTCACCGGCGATGGACTCGGGGTCCAGACTGGTTCTTGCACGCTGGTTTGGGCGTATTCGCGATACCAGAGCGCTTCGCTGGCTCTTTGCCAGAGGCGCGTGCCGATCCACAGCAGGATCATCAGCTGGCTGAGGAGGAAGGCGAGGATGTTGGATTGCGGGCTGAGGAACGTCATCCACAGGCGCAGGCCAAAGAAGAAGAGCACTAAGCCGATGATGGCGATGCTGAGGTAAAGCCAGAGCAGGGAAAGGCAATTGTGCCAGAGGACGCGGGCGGCGTGACGCAGTGCTTTGTGCATGCGCCGTTCGTCATCGGCGACGGCGATCACTTCTGCCATGTCAAACCATAGGCGCACGATCGCGAGCAGCAGCAGAATCACCACGGCCGCGGCCACGAAGAAATACACGCCGGGGAAGGGCGAGATGGAGTCGGCCTCAATTTTATCGTAGAGCGCGCCGACGCCGGCGCCGATGGCTCCGATGGGAAGCAGCACAATCGCAAAGTAGATCAGCAGCCGGAAAAAACGCCAGAAATATTGGCCGCAGGATTCGAAGAACGGAGCGGTGCGGGGTTTTTCATCGCGCAAGTAGGTGGCCAGGATGCCGCCGGTGACGAACAGCATAAAGATGGCGAACACCATGGAGAAATGAATGACCGCCGGCCCTTGAAACTCGATGGGATGGTTCTGCAGTTCGCCCAACTCCATCAGAGCGGAGACGTCCCAGCCATTCACCAGGCGCTGCGAGGCGAGGCTGTGGTTCAAAGTGCCGGCGGCGCGATCCACCATGCCCTGCGTGGCGAAAAATCCAAAAATCAGGGTAACGGCGAAAATCCACCACACCAGGCGCTGCCACTTCCAGACCAGCCCCGCTCCGGACAAAAACGTTTTCGGCCTCGTTGCAGACATGCGTCTCGCTCCTTCGAAATCGTACGGAAATCCGGTTACGTCAACCACGCGAGCAATTGCGACAGCCATTCGCTGGAGAAGAGCCACATATTGCGGAGCTTGTAGAGGGCGAAGGCGTTGGATTTCTTGACATAGCTGTTATTGAAAAAATCGCGGTCCAAAGTGATTTGGGATTGCGGGTCAATTTCCGCGGAAACGATCTTGGCTTTACGGTCGTACTGGTAGCGCACCCAGCGATCCTGGCCGTCCCAGTGTTCGGTGGCGGTGTAGCCGTCGTCGAATTTGACTACCAGGTCTACGGGAAAAGTGAACTCGCCCTTGCGCTGCAGGGTGACGTAGGTGCGGTACACCTCGTCCTTATTTTTATCGCTGCCGAATGCGGAGTGCTTCTCCCACCATTTCAGCGGGTCCGAGTGCGCGTCGCCGACTTCGTAGTCGAGGACGTTGGTGCCGTAAACGGCTTGATTGAAATACCAGCGCAGGTCCTTGCCGGAAACTTCCTCGATGGTTTTCAGGAAATCCTCGCCGGTGGGATGGGTGAAGCGGTAACGCATGAAGTAGGTGTGCAGGGCATTGCGCAGCGTGTCTTCGCCGATTACTTTTTCCAGGGTGATGAGCATGGTGGCCGTCTTGCCGTAAGTGATGCCGCCGTAGGAATTGCTGCCGATGAATTGCCAGGCGAAGCGCGAAATGGGATCCATGTCCGGCTCGCTGAGATAGGAAACGCGCTGCAGTTCGGTCTCTCCCATGTGCGCGAACGGAAAATTCATGACGGAGGTTTCCTTGCCGTAGAGCGCGTCCAGCACTTTCACTTCGGAGTAGCTATTGATGCCTTCATCGAGCCAGGCGTCTTCGAATTCGTTGGTGGCCACCATGCCGTACCAATACTGGTGACCGAATTCGTGCTCGGTGACGACTTCCGGCGCGAGCAGGCCGTCCGGCACCCACCAGGCGGTGCCCGCGGTAATCAACGTGGGATATTCCATTCCGCCGGCGTCACTTCCGCCATGCGGCGGATCCACGACGGTGATGCGGTCGTAGGGATACGGCCCGTACCACTGGTCAAAAAGCCCCATGGTGCCTTTCAAGACTTTGATGTAACGAGGCGCCGAGGGCATATGCCCGGGCGACATCAGCAGATGAATCTTTACGGGGCCCTGGCTGCCGGTCCAGGAATCTTCGACGTCGGTGAAGCTGGGGCTGGCGGTCCAGGAGAAGTCGTGGACGTCTTCGGAGTGGTAGGTGAGGGTTTTGGTGCCGTCGGGATTGTTGACGCTGGAAACCAGGTCACCGCCCGCGCCGACGATTTCATTTTGCGGCAGCGTGATCTTCACGTCGAAGGTGCCGAAGTCGGCGAAAAATTCCGTGCTGGCGTGAAACTGGTGGCAATTCCAGGCATCTTTCCACCACACGCCGACCTTGGGGAACCATTGGCCGACCATATCGAAATCGTGGGCGTAGCCGGTGCGTTCGACAACTTTGGGAAGCTGGTCGTGGAAGGTCATCTGAAACGTGACGGAAGCGCCGGGGGCGATGGGCTGCGGCAAGGTGACTTGAAATACGGTGCGGTCGTTGGTGTTGTGGTCATCGGGCTGGATGAATTCCATTTTGCCGGTGAGGTCGCCCACGCCGTCCACTTCGAATTTGTCCACATTTATCGAGCCGTAATGTTTTGGATCCCATTCGGAATCAGGGCCATTGCCGCGCGTGCCGGCGAGGCGAACTTCGGTCATGAAAGTGGATTGCGGCTGGAAGGCGTTGAGGTACAGATGGAAGGGGAAAGTTTGCTGCGGCTTGCCGGTGAGGTTGTGATAGGTGAGGGTTTCGGTGGCGGCGATGGTGTGCTTGGTGGGGTCGAGCTTCGCGGCAATATCGTAGGCCACCACGCGCGTGGAAAGCGGCTTCTTTGCAGCGTCGCTCGATTCAGGCGCCGGCTTCGCTTCCGCTTTCTGCGCGGCGGTTTGCGAAAAAACCGGCGTGCCGAAGAACAACGCAATGGTGGAGATCACCAACACTCGTGCTAAGTGCATCCTGCCTCCATGCCGCACAGCATATTTCAGGGAATATCCGCGGGGGCCTGAAAAACGGGTACACAATATGATACGTTGCCGCTGCGCGCAAGTTTCGCGTGAAAAATTATTGAGGCCATGCGCGGGGAGCGGAGGGCCGACGCGGCGGTAGGGATTCGCGAGGCGACGCGCGACGCGGTTGTCCAGTCGGCGACCTCGCTAGGGGCGCCGAGTTGACGCTACGCGTTACACCGTCTAAACTTGAATTATTGCAGTAGTTTAACCGGCCCCGCACAGGCGGGCCGAGTTCAGGGCTTACGGATTTCGGTGACTTCAACGATCCTACAACAGAAGCGCCACCAGCAGATTTTGACGGACTTGGTGCGCGAGTACATCGAGACGGGCGAGCCGGTTTCTTCGCGCAGCATCGCCACGCGCCACGTCGAGGCGCTGAGTTCCGCCACCGTTCGTAACGTGATGGCCGATCTGGAAGAAGCGGGCCTGTTGTATCAGCCGCATACATCCGCAGGACGCGTTCCGACAGCCGCGGCTTATCGCTTTTTCGTGGAGCAGGTGGCGGCGCAGGCAACGGCTAGTCCCGAGGACCGGCTGTGGATTCGCCGCGAGTTGGCGGCGGCGCAGACGCCGGAAGCGGTGATGGAGCGCGCCAGCCACGTTCTCGCGGCGGTTTCGCGCGGGCTGGGAATTTTCATTGCGCCGCCGTTGTCGCGCAGCGTGGTGGAACATCTGCGGTTCCTGTTGCTGCCCGATGGGCGCGTCCTGGTGATTTTAATTTCGGGCGGCGGGGTGACGCGCGACAAATTGATTCGTCCCGAGCGTCCCTTCAGGCAAGAGGATCTCGATCGCACCGCGGAACATCTGAACCGGCATTACATCGGCTGGACGTTGGAAGCCATGCGCGCCGATTTGCGCAAGCAGGTGGAGCAGGATCGCGAGCAATATGGCCGGTTGGCCGGCGACGCGCTGCTTTTGTGCGATCCCAGCATCCTCGGCGACGTTGGCGAGCGCAAGATTTACGTGGACGGCGCGGCGCAGATCGCTTCTTCGCCGGATTTCACGAACCCGGAGCAGTTGCGCGAGTTGCTGGAGGCGATCGAAGAGAAGGACCGCTTGATCGCGCTTTTGAGTGGCTGCATCGAATCGCCGGAGCCGGTGCACGTGGAGCTGGGGCTGGACAAGATCTCGAACGCCGGAAAACATCTTGCCATCGTTTCGGCTTCCTATTCATCTAAGGATCAGGTGCAGGGGACGCTGGGAATTCTGGCGCCCATGCGCATGCACTACGAGCGCGTGATCACCGCTGTGGCATTCATGGCGCAATTTTTTTCGGAAGAGCAAGAGGGGAGCTAATTTCCTTGGCAGCACATAAGAATCATAAGGACAAAGAAGAGCCCAAGGCAGGTTTCGCGGCGGCTGCGGGACGCGCGGAGGATTCCGCGGAGAATCAAACCGTGGGCGATCCGCCATCCGGCGGCAATTCCGGATCCGCGGGGGATGGCTCGATTGCGGAGCAATTGCAGAAGCTCCTGGCCGAGAAGCAGGAATTGATGAACACGCTGGTCCGTCGGCAGGCGGACTTTGAGAATTACCGCAAGCGCGTGGAGAGGGAACGGAATCAGGACCGGCATCGCGGGGTGGAAGGGCTCATCGAGCAGCTTTTGCCGGTGCTGGACGCGTTTGACCGGGCGCTGGTGGGGCACGACGATCCCGCCAACGCGGATTATCGCAAAGGATTCGAGATGATCCGCGGGCAATTGTGGAGCGCGCTGGCGAAGCAGGGTTTGGAGCGCATCCAATCCGTGGGGAAGGAATTCGATCCGAACTTGCATCACGCGATTGAGAGCGTCGAGACGGCAGAGCACGCGGAAGGCGTGGTGCTGGGGGAGATGCAACCGGGCTACGTGTTTCACGGCCGGGTATTGCGTCCAGCGATGGTTCGGGTGTCTGCGGCGGCGGCGAATTGAGGGCTGGAGTGGCCGCAACAGCGATCCTTGTAGGTCGTGGCTTTAGCCACGACATTGACGTTTTGCGACAAGCGCGGCTTTAGCCGCTGAAGTACAGGTTTTTCGCTGTTGTGCGGCACAGAACGACACGTCGGCGCGAGATTCGAGAATGGCACACATCGTGAGACGCGTAAGGCAAGCGGGCGTCTATTTCGTGTCGAGCCGCACATGGGAAGCCGTCCACTGTTTCGGAAGCCGGAAGCAGCAGGGCTGTTGGTGAAGCAGCTTCTCGATTGTCGAGCACGAGGTTTTTACAAATTACACGCGTTTGTGGTTATGCCGGATCATTTTCACGCGCTTTTGACGCCGGCAGTGACCGTAAGTCTTGAGACTGCGATGCAGATGATCAAAGGCGGTTCGTCCAGGACGATCAAGCAAGCGCTGAATTACTTATCGCCTGTGTGGCAAAAAGGATTCCACGATCGCTGGATTCGGAACGCGGAAGAATATGAAGCGCGACTCGACTATATCCGCGAGAATCCGATCGTGGCGCGACTGGCCACGAAGCCCGAAGAATATCTGCTCTCTTCGGCTTCCGGCAGGCATCAGCTGGACGCGAGCCCGTACGGAATTGCGGCATGAGTGGTTCGAACACCGCAAAGGCCGTACTTCAGCGGCTAAAGCCGCTTTATTGGGGCTGTGCTGATGCCGTAGCTGAAGCTACGGCCTACAAAGATTCTCGGGCCGATATGCTTACTTGCACGGGACAGCTATTTTTCTTTAATCCAGGAGAATAGGGACATATGGCGGCTAGCAATACCAGTGATTTTTACGAAGTATTGGGCGTGGCGCGCGACGCTTCGCCCGAGCAGATCAAGTCCGCTTACCGCAAGGCGGCGCTGCAGTGGCACCCCGACCGGAATCCCGGCAATAAGGAAGAGGCCGAGCACAATTTTCGCGCGGCTTCGGAAGCGTACGCGGTGCTTTCCGATGCACAGAAGCGGTCCGTCTATGACCGCTTTGGCGCGGCGGGCCTGGGCAATCGCGGTTTCGACGCGGGCTTCAATTCCACGATCTTCGACGAATTCCAGGATATTCTCGGCGACCTCTTCGGCTTCGACGAAGTTCTGGGCGGCGGACGGCGGCGCAGCGGCCGGGGCGGGGCGCGGGGCCAGCGCGGCGCCGATCTTCGTTACGATATGTCGCTCAGTTTCGAGGAAGCGGCGACCGGTGTTACCAGCAAGATCAGGCTTTCGCGCCACGAGCTGTGCGAGACCTGCAAAGGAACTGGCGCGAAGCCCGGGACGGGCATGTCCACCTGCCGCACCTGCGGCGGACGCGGGCAGATGTCGTACTCGCAGGGATTTTTCTCGATTACGCGCACTTGCCCGGCGTGCCAGGGCGCGGGGCAGACGATCAAGGACGCTTGCATCACCTGCCGCGGCCAAGGACGGATCGAGCGCGAGCGGATTCTGGAAGTGGGAGTGCCGGCGGGTGTGGATTCCGGGACGCGTTTGCGCATGGCCGGGCAAGGCGAGCCGGGAACGAATGGCGGACCTGCGGGCGACCTCTACATTTTCCTGGAAGTGAAAGAGCACGCGTTTTTCGAGCGGCGCGGCTCGGATTTGATTTGCGAAATTCCCATCAGTTTCTCGCAGGCGGCGCTGGGCGAGAAAATCAAAGTGCCGACGCTGAAGGGCGAGGAAGAACTCGATATTCCCGAGGGCACGCAGTCCGGGCAGATTTTCCGCAAGAAGGGCAAAGGCTTGCCGAATCCGCACGGCGGGCGCGGCGACCTTTACATCAGCATCCGCGTGGTGATTCCGGCGAAGGTTTCGCGCGAGCAGCGCCGGATGCTCGAGCAGTTGGGGCAATCATTGAAAGTGGAAAACCGGCCCGCGGAACGAAACTCGACGTTCTTCGACAAAGTGAAAGACATCTTCGGGTAGGGAACTCCAACCCACTACTGAGTTGTATTGACCGCGGCGTCGCCGGCGCTTCGTGTGTCCACGGAAAAGACGGGAACGAGCCGTACCGCTGCGTCCGCGAATAGGAAGAGCGACGACTGAGGTTTGAATTCGATTTGAAGAGTGACGCGCGCTTCAGGAAGTATGCGAAAAAATCCGCCGGCAATGTGGTCTGACGAAATTTGTATTTGCGTTAGGCCGGTGTCCAGAACGACGGGCCGGACGATTTCGTCGGACGTCACAATGCAGTTCGCGCCGGCACTTCCACAGGAGTTTTGTTGCGGAATCGAGTCGCTTGAGTCCGGTTGATCGGGAGCGAGACGCAGGCGAATTTGGCGATACGCGTCGGCAGGGACGGCGACGTACTCGAGAGTATCGAGAGCGTGTGAATCGCCGCGCGGCGCGAGCAAGTCGAGTTGCACCGGCTGCGCTAGCAGCTTCGGCGCCAGCTCCTGCCAGTCGGGTGAATCGTCTGCGGCGGTTGCGCTAGGATTGGCCTCGATGCCGCGGATGGTCATGTAAATATGGCTGACCCGATTGGTCGCGTCGTTCGTGGGCACGGAGAAGGATGACGCCACAGTCGTCCGAACGCCGCCCTTCGCCTGGTTCAGCGGACAAGAATTCAGGTTGCCCGATATCGTGCCTCCGCCTCCGCCAGGGTTGGACACGAATACCACGCAGGAGTTATCGCAGCCGATTACGCCGACGGAGCAAAGCAGTACGGCGAGGAAGAGTGATTGAGATGGTGTGATCGTTCTGGCGGAACTGGATGCGCGGCGCATGGAACGCCTCAATGCGGGGATTATGAAGGCGGGAATCGCCGCGGTCAAGTCGCGGAGAGGACGGCGGTCGGCGCGGTCGCATCCGCAAAGCGGCGGCGCGCCGGCCACGGCCGGCAGGCCGCCGCACTCCATATTGTCCCCGCCATGCATGACTCGATTGCTGAGCCGTGGCAGTTCACCTCGCTCGTCGGTTTTCATTCCGCAGGGTACAATCTGACTGATGCGACGGCGATTTTTCGTTGAACATTTTGAGGATGGGACTGCGACCTTGCGCGGCGATGCGGCCGAGCATCTGGGGCGCGTGTTGCGCGCGGAGCCTGGTCAGCTCTATGAGCTTAGCGACGGCGAACGGGTGTGGCTGGGGCGTGTGGAAAGCGTGGGATTATTGAAACGCGGCGATAATCGCGTGGAGTTCTCGTTGGTGGAACCCATCGCGGTGCAGGAACCTTCGCTGCATCTGCACCTGTTGATCGCACTTGTGAAATTCGACCGGTTCGAGTGGTGCCTGGAAAAAGCGACGGAGCTCGGAGTGAGCGAAATCACTCCTCTCATCGCGACGCGCACCGACAAGATATTGGTGAGCGCGTCGGGTAAACGGCACGCGCGCTGGGAAAGGATCTTGCTGGAGTCGGCGCAGCAGTCGCGGCGGTTGCGGCCCCCGAAGTTGGCGCAGGCGGAGACGCCGGAAGACGCCTATCCGGTTTGCAATGCGGACTGCAAACTCTTGCTCTCCGAGCGGAGCGATGCGCCGGCGATTCATGACGTATTGCTGAATTCGAGCGCGCGGTCGGCAGCCGTCTCGATCGGTCCGGAGGGCGGGTGGACCGAGGGCGAGCTCAGCTTGGCGCGATCAACCGGGTTTGCTGAGGCTTCGCTGGGGCACCTTGTTCTGCGCACCGAGACGGCGGTGCTGGCTTCGCTGGCGATTTTGCACTTTGCGCTGGATGATTGAGATTCACCGCAGCGACGCAGAGGGGCCCTTCGAACCGGCACCGCCGGTTCTCAGGATGAATCGCCCTGTGGGGCGATTCACAGAGAAAGGCAAAGACTTGACACAGAGTCCGCAGAGAAAACCGTGAGGTCACGGAGATTGCAAGCCAACACCCGGCGCGGGCGTTTTTCAATACGGTTTCATCTGTGTTTATCTGTGTTCATCTGTGGTGATTTTTCGAAGCTGAGCGAGGGCGACGAACGCGTGGCCTCGGCGGATGCGAGTACTTGGCGCGCGCCGTCTTGCCGTGATATAAATATTTGAGCGAAGAATGTTGGATATCTCCCAGCCGAACCCGCCGAGTCCTAATAACGCCGCTTCTTTGCCTCAATTGCGGCGCGAGCTGCGCAGTTGGACGCGCGACCTGGCCGTGGCGCTGGGGCTGGCGCTGGTCATCATCATCTTCCTGTATCAACCCGTAAAAGTGGAAGGCACCAGCATGGCGCCGCTCTTGAGCGATCAGGAGCGCATTTTCATCAACAAATTCGTGTATCGCTTCGAACCGATTGACCGCGGCGACGTGGTCGTCTTCTGGTATCCTCTCGACCATTCGAAATCGTTCATCAAGCGCGTGATTGGTTTGCCCGGAGAGACGATCGAGCTGCGCGGGGGGCGCGTGTATGTGGACGGCAAGGAGCTGACCGAGCCGTACGTGCCGGCGAGCTATCTGGACGGTTCCAGTTACGGCCCGATGAAGATTCCGGCGGGAAATTATTTTGTGATGGGCGATCACCGCGACAGCTCGAACGATTCGCGGGTTTTTGGCCCGGTCAGCCGCCCGTACATCTACGGCAAAGCGGTTTTCGCTTACTGGCCGGTGGATCATTTTGGTTCGCTCACTTATTCGTCCACGGTAAATGCGGCATCGCGATGAAATTTGTTGGAGGACACACTGACGCAGCAGGCCGCAGGTCGCGCGACACTCGCGCTGGAAGACGGAAGAGTATTTAACGGCCGCGCGGCCGGCGCTCGGACGCGCCGCGGCGGAGAAGTTGTTTTCAACACCAGCCTCACCGGTTACCAGGAAGTTTTCACCGATCCCAGCTATTCCGGCCAGATCGTCTGCCTCACGTATCCGCATATCGGGAACGTCGGCGCGAATCTGGATGACGAAGAATCCCCGAAGCCGTACATCGAAGCTCTCGTGGTGCGCGAATTTTCGTCGCTGGCTTCCAACTGGCGGTCCAGCGAATCGGCGCAGCAATATTTGGAGCGGCATGGCGTGCCGGTCATCTGGGATTTGGATACCCGTGCGCTGGTGCGGCATCTGCGGGACGTGGGCGCGTTGCGGGGAGTGGTCGCAACCGACGGCACTGCTGCTGAACAATTGATTGCGGAAGCGCGAGCGCTGCCCACCATGGCTGGTCAGGAACTGGCGGGGCGCGTGACGACGGCGCGGCAGTACGAGTGGACCAAAGGCTCGATTGATTTGGCGGCGCCGATTTCTGTGGCGGCTGCGGCGGGTGCGTCGGCGGCAGGGAAGTCTGCCGCGAGCGGCGCGGGGACTTCGGAGACGGCTGCACGGCGTGGCGGCACGGCTTCTGGCGGTGAGGGCGTGGCGCGGCATCGAGTCGTCGCCTACGATTTCGGGATCAAGCAGAATATTTTGCGGTTGCTGGTGGATCACAATTGCGACGTTACCGTGGTGCCGGCACGGACCTCTGCTTCGGACGTTCTGGAACTCAAGCCGGATGGCGTGTTTCTCTCGAATGGTCCTGGGGATCCCGAGCCGATCGGTTATGCGGTGGAAAATATCCGGAAGCTTTTAGGGCGCGTGCCTATTTTTGGGATTTGTCTTGGCCATCAGCTTTGCGGTTTGGCGCTCGGCGGCCGGACTTTCAAATTGAAATTCGGGCATCACGGCTCGAATCATCCGGTGAAGAATTTGCAGACGGAGAAGGTGGAGATTACCGCGCAGAATCATGGGTTTTGCGTGGACCCGGAGTCGTTGCCATCGAGCGACGTCGAGATCACGCATGTGAATTTGAATGATCACACGAACGAGGGCATGCGGCACCGCTCGTTGCCGCTTTTCAGCGTGCAATATCATCCCGAAGCATCGCCAGGCCCGCACGACGCGCGGTATTTGTTCGATGACTTCATCGCGCTGATGGATAAGGCGGCGCGGTGAAGCTGGCGGCGATCATGAGCTTGGCTGCCGCGACGATGAGCGGTGAAATCGGCACTTAGACGGAAGGGCGGGGCTTCAGCCCCACCGTAGAGTTATGACGGGAGGGGGGCTTTAGCCCCTGAAGCCAAGTGGCTCGACCGAAGCATCGCACGCAACCCGGCGCGACTTATTTCGTCACGACCGACACGTGGCAACGACGAAGTCTGTTCCGAACGCCCGCAATTGCCGCGATTGTGGAAGACACAATTTTTCATTATCGCGATCAAGGCAATTATCTTGTCCATCGCCACGTCGTTATGCCCGATCATTTGCACTTAATCGTGACGCCTGGCAATTCGACGACGCTAGAAAAATCCGTGCAACTGATCAAGGGTGGTTCGTCGCGCGAAATCGGAAAGCGAGACGGGATGCGGTTTCCAGTTTGGCACGCGGGTTTTACAGAGCATCAAATCCGCGGTCAGCAGGTTTTTGATTCGCACGTGAAGTACATTGATGAAAATCCCGTGAAGACGCGCCTCGCAGAGAATTCGGCGGAGTATCCCTGGGGATCTGCGGCGGGCAAGTATGCGCTCGATCCGTGGCCGGTGGCTTCAGGGGCTAAAGCCCCTTCTTTAACGAGCGGCGTAACGGCGGGGCTGAAGCCCCGCCCTTCCGTTGCCCCTACTGAAAGCGGCGGAGGCAAAACTTGAACGGCCGTGCTTTGAGCAGACAGGTGCGGAGAATTGGCATTTTGGCATCGAGGGAAAAGCAGATCCCTCCGGCCTAAAATCGGCCTGCGGGATGACATTCGCTGTGTTTTGCGAAATGTGAAAAGTTGTGGCGTTACGACATGTGGTTGCCGTCGCGAAGTGAACGATGCGACCGAGTCATTTGAGAGACAATGCCGAAACGGACTGACATCAAGAAAATTATGATCATCGGGTCTGGGCCGATTGTGATCGGGCAGGCCTGCGAATTCGACTATTCCGGGACGCAGGCTTGCAAGGCTTTGCGCTCGGAGGGATACGAAGTCGTCCTGGTGAATTCGAATCCAGCGACGATTATGACGGATCCGGAGATTGCGGACCGGACTTATATCGAGCCGCTTTCGAAGGAATATCTCGAGGCAATTATTGCAGTGGAGCGGCCGGACGCTTTGCTGCCTACCGTTGGAGGACAGACCGGGCTGAATCTGGCAGTGGAGCTTGCCGAAGCGGGCATCCTCGAAAAATATAAAGTGAAGCTGATCGGCGCTTCTCTGAACGCCATCAAGGTTGCCGAAGACCGGCTGCTCTTCAAGGACGTCTGCCGAAAGATCGGTTTGGAGGTTCCGGCATCGGAAGTGGTCACCACCGTTCCGGATGCGGTGCGGCTTGCGGATCAGCTGGGCTATCCCGTAGTGATTCGCCCGTCTTTTACTTTGGGCGGTACCGGCGGCTCGATCGCTTACAACCACGAAGAATTCGCGGATTTGATTGCGCGCGCGCTGGATGCCAGCCCGGTGCACCAGGCTTTGATCGAAGAATCGGTGCTGGGCTGGAAGGAATTCGAGCTGGAAGTGATGCGCGACCACCGCGACAATTTCGTGGTGATTTGCTCGATCGAAAATTTCGACCCGATGGGGATTCATACTGGCGATTCCATCACGGTCGCTCCGGCGCAGACTCTTACGGACAAGGAATACCAGCGGATGCGCGACGCGGCGGCGGCGATTATTCGCGCGGTGGGCGTCGAAACCGGCGGCTCGAATATCCAGTTTGCGGTTGATCCGGCGTCCGGACGCATGACGGTGATCGAAATGAATCCGCGCGTTTCGCGCAGCTCGGCGCTGGCGAGCAAGGCGACCGGGTTTCCCATCGCGAAAATCGCGGCAAAGCTTGCTGTGGGCATGACCCTGGACGAAATTCCCAACGACATCACCAAGAAAACGCCGTGTTCCTTTGAGCCGACGATTGACTACGTGGTCGCGAAAATTCCCAAGTGGCAATTCGAGAAGTTTCCCGGCAGCGACAGCACTTTGACCACGCAAATGAAGTCGGTCGGGGAAGTGATGGCCATCGGTCGCACGTTTCAGGAAGCCATCTGCAAGGCGATTCGTTCGCTGGAGCCCAGTACGGCGTGGCGGCCGCCGGCGGAAGTCACCACGGTGCTGCTGCGCGAGAAATTGCATGTACCGGGCCCGGACCGGTTGCATTGGCTCTTCGAAGCGCTCGAGCGCGGGATGTCCGCCGAAGAGGTTTGCGACCTCACCAAGATTGACCCGTGGTTTATACGCCAGCTTCAGGAAATGCTGGCCGTGGATAAGCGCGTCGCCGCGACGTCGCTGGGGAAATGCCCGCCGGAATTGTTCCTGGAATCGAAGCGTTCAGGCGCGAGCGACGAGGAAATCGCGAAATTGTGGAATGTGAAGGCTGCGAGCGTGCGCGCGCGCCGCAAAGAGTTGGGCATTCAGCCCGTTTTCAAGCGCGTGGATACTTGCGCGGCGGAGTTTGAGTCGTTCACGCCGTACTTGTATTCGACATACGAGGAAGAAGACGAATCGGGCGCCGTGGAAAGGTCCAAGGTCGTGATTCTGGGCAGCGGGCCGAATCGCATCGGGCAAGGAATCGAGTTTGATTATTGCTGCTGCCACGCGGCGTTTGCGTTGAAGGAAGATGGCTACGAAACGGTGATGGTGAACTGCAATCCGGAAACGGTTTCGACGGATTACGACACTTCGGACCGGCTGTATTTCGAGCCTCTCACTCTGGAAGACGTGCTGGCGATACTGGACCGCGAAAAGCCGCAGGGCGTGATCGTGCAATTCGGCGGGCAGACGCCGCTGAACCTGGCGCTCGAACTGAAACAGAACGGCGCGAAGATTATCGGCACCGCGCCGGAGTCTATTGACCTGGCGGAAGACCGGCGGAGATTTGGCGCGCTGCTCGACGAGCTGAAAATCCCGCAGCCGCGGAACGGCACGGCGTTCGCACCGCAAGAGGCTGTGCAGCTGGCGACGGAAATTGGTTTGCCGGTGCTGGTGCGGCCCAGTTACGTGCTGGGTGGGCGCGCGATGGTGATCGCTTACGATTTGAAGACAGTAGAAGAATACGTGGCGCAGGCCGCGTTGATTGGCTCGGGGACCGATCCGAAGCGCCCGATTCTGATTGACCAATTCCTGGAAGACGCGACGGAAGTGGACGTGGACGCGCTGGCGGATGGCGAGGATGTGCTGATTGCCGGAATCATGGAGCACATCGAGGAAGCCGGCATTCATTCCGGCGATTCTTCCTGCGTGCTGCCGTCGGTGACTCTGAAGCCTTCCGTGCTGGAGCGCATACGCGATTACACTACCCGGCTCGCGCGCGCGCTGAAAGTGGTGGGCTTGATGAACGTGCAGTACGCGATCCAGCGGGACACGGTGTACGTGCTGGAAGTTAATCCGCGGGCTTCGCGGACGATTCCGTACGTCAGCAAAGCTACGGGCGTGCCGCTGGCGAAAGTGGCCGCGCGGCTGATGACCGGGCGCAAATTGCGCGATTTGCACTTGCCGTATACGGAGACGAACGGGATCAAGGAGCTGACCGTACGCAATTTTTATGCCGTCAAGTCGCCGGTGTTTCCGTTCAACAAGTTTCGCGGGGTGGATACGATTCTGGGGCCGGAGATGCGCTCGACCGGGGAAGTGATGGGGATTTCGTCAACCTTCGGACTGGCCTTTGCGAAGGCGCAGCTGGCCGCGGGGCAGCGCTTGCCGCAGCGCGGGACGGTGTTTTTGAGCGTGAACGATCACGATAAGCGGCACGTCGCATTTGTGGTGCAGGATTTGCTGGCGGCGGGCTTGAAAGTGGTGGCTACGCGTGGGACTGCGGCGGCACTTGCGAGCGCAGGGATCGAAGTGGAAACCGTGTACAAAGTGAATGAAGGGCGGCCGAATATTGTGGACCTGATCAAGACGGCGAAGGTGGATTTGGTGATTAATACGCCGCTCGGGCGCGAATCCTTTTACGACGAGAAATCCATTCGCCGGGCGGCGGTGCGTTACAACATTCCTTGCATTACCACGCTTTCAGCTGCGAGCGCGGCGGCGCGCGGGATGCGGGCGATGGCGGGGCATGCGGTGGATGTGGCGGCGCTGCAGGATTTGCATCAGCGCAAATCCGCCGCCTCGGCGCCTGCGCCGGCGGAGAAGTAAGGTCGCCTGGAATACGGTTGCTCCGATCTGGTCTGCTGCATGGCAAAACTATAGAAAGGCCGGCGAGGCAAGCCTCGCCGAAGGGACGGCGGAAGCAAGCTTCCGCACTCCACGAGTTCCGCGTCCTAACGTGCTCGTTTGGACTTTGTGAATAGGTGTCCCTCCTTTGGCCGGCCCGCGCACCTGTCGCTGCACGGCTGTGTGATGTAAAATAACGCGATGAAACTTCATGGCGTTTTCGCTCCGCTGACAACTCCTTTCGAGGCGAATGGCAGCCTGGCGCCTACTCGTTTGCGGGAAAATGTGGGCCTCTACAACAAGACGGGGCTGGCGGGTTACGTTGCGAACGGCTCGACGAGCGAATCCGTCCTGCTGAAATGGGAAGAGGTGTACCACGTTTGGGAGACGGTGCGGGATTCCGCGGCGCCGGAAAAAATCCTGATCGCCGGGACGGGCGCGGAGTCCACCGCCGAGACAATCGAACACACACATCGGGCCGCGAAAATTGGGTACGCCGCGGCTTTGGTGCGCACGCCGAGCTTCTACAAGCCGGCGATGAACGAGCACACGCTGGCGGAGCACTACCTGCGCGTCGCGGACGCGGCCAGCATTCCGGTGATGGTGTACTCGGTGCCGATTTTCACACACGTGACCGTGGAAGCGCCGCTGATCGCGCGCGTGGCGCATCATCCGAATATCGTCGGCATCAAAGACAGCTCCGGAAACGTCGAGGGAGTGGCCGCGATCATCGCGGCCGCGCCGAAGCATTTTCAGACTTTGGTCGGCTCCGCCGCGACGCTCTACGAATCACTGGAAGTGGGAGCGGTGGGCGCGATCCTGGCGCTGGCGGACGCATTTCCGGACCTGTGCTCGGAGATTTACGAGTCGGCGCGCGCCGGTGAGCGGGCAAAGGCAGCCGCGCTCGCGCAAAAATTGCTCGTTCCATCAAAAATGCTCGGCGCGCAATACGGCATCGCGGGGTTGAAATATGCGCTCGACCGCCTGGGCTACTACGGCGGGCCGCCGCGCCTTCCACTGCTGCCGCCCAGCGACCCAGCCAAGCAGGAAATTGACGCGATGTTGGCGAATCTTATGTCCCAGCCGGCGCATCTTTTGTAGAAGCCGTTTCCAGACGATTCGTGCGCGCTGGGAGGACGTCATTCTGACGAATTGCCGGAACCCACGTTTTCGATCCGCGCTCGCGAGCCTGCCAACGGGCCATTGTCACGCGACGCGCGCGCTTTCCTGTTGTGGCCATTCATCGCTTGCTAACCTTCGGTTGCCGCGCGCGTCCCACGCTCATTGCCGCCTTTCCGGGCCGCTTGTATCATGACCACCCTTATGGAGACGCACTGCATCTCCTTCCGCGAGATTCCCCAGACCACGAAGCTGTTCGCCACGTTCCTGGAAGATTTTGGCCGCGTGGCGCGGTATTACGGCCACCTTCCCTCGATTGCCGGCGTAGCCGCGGCGGCCAAGGAAGTTCGGCTCGATCCAGAGGTGCGGCGGGGCGTGGTGGAGGTTCTGCGCGAACAAAATCTGCGCTTCGGCGGGACCGCCGAGCTGGACCCGGAAACGGCGCGAAATCTGGAGCGCCTGGCGAATGGCGCGGTGGCGATTGTCACCGGCCAGCAGGTGGGGCTTTTCACGGCGCCTGCTTATAGTTTCTACAAAGCAATGACCGCCGCAGCGTACGCGCAGGAACTCACGCGGCAGGGAATCGAGGCGGTGCCGGTTTTCTGGGTGGCGACCGAAGATCACGACCTGGCGGAAATCAATCACGCGGCCTGGACCACGCGCACGGGACTGGCGGAATTCGCGATGCCCGTCGGGGAAGGCGAAGAGGGCCGGCGCGTGGGAGAAATCACGCTGGGAGCGGCGATCGCCGCGCCGGTGGTGACGGCGGTGGACACGCTGGAAGGGCCGTACGCGGGAGACGTGGCGCGCGCGTTGCGCGAATCGTATACGCCGGATGAAACGTACGGTTCGGCTTACGCGAAATTGGTGGCGCGGCTGGTAGCAGGGCGGGGAATCATTTTGCTCGACCCGCTGGACGCGCGGCTGCACCGTTTTGCGGCGGGAGTCTATCGCCGCGCGCTGGATGAGGCGGATTCGCTGCGTGACGCGCTGCTGGCGCGTTCGAAAGAACTCGAACGGGGCGGCTTTCACGCGCAAGTGAAAGTGGCGCGCGAATCCACGCTGCTTTTTTACAACGTGGATGGCCTGCGGCAGCCGCTGCGCCAGCGCAACGGCAAATTCTTCGCGGGCAGCGCGACGTTCACGGCAGAGGAATTGCGCGCGGCGATCGAGAGGGCGCCCGAGGCGTTCACTCCCAACGTCTTGCTGCGCCCCGTGGTGCAGGACACTTTGCTGCCCACCGCTGCGTACATCGGAGGCCCCGCGGAAATCGCCTACATGGCGCAGGCGCAGCTGGTGTATCAGCAGCTGCTGGGGCGCATGCCGGCGATGCTGCCGCGCGCCAGTTTCACGATCATCGAACAGCCGATCGCACGCTTGCTGAAAAAATACGGATTGAATTTTCGCGATATGCTGCGCGGGCGGCAGTATTTGCGCGCGCGGATGGAAGTGCAGTCGCTGCCGCGCGGGCTCGGTAGCCGCTTTGAGAAGGATGAAAAATCGTTGCGCAAGCTTCTGGAAGCGTATCGCAAACCATTGGAGCGGCTGGACGGCACGCTCAAAGGCGCTCTGGCGCTTTCCGAGCGCAAGATGCTGCATCAATTCCTGAATTTGAAGCGCAAGGCGGGCCGCGCCGAGAATTTCCGCACGGGAGTGCTGGACCGCCACGAGCGAATGCTGATTGATGCGCTCTATCCGCATCGCGGCCTGCAAGAGCGGACACTTTCGGCGCTGCCGTGGCTGGCGGCTTATGGTCCTGAGTTCCTCGACGATATCGCGGAACTATCCGCGGTTGGCGTTTCCGGCGCGGAGTCCGCGGATAAACGCTCCGCGAACCCCACGCCTTGCGCTCATCAGCATCACGTCTTGTTCACGTAGAGCGGGTCGCCGCAGCGGCAACCGCTCTTATGACCCGCTTCACGTGTGCTCTTTTATGTGATCGCTTGCTTGTTTACGACGCGGCTATTTCGCCGGAATGTAGCTCAAGTCCGGGCGGAACTGGATGATCGAGCTATAGGTGCTCTCGATCGAAGCGTTGAGCCGCTCGATCACACTTGTAGCTTCCTGTTCACCGAAGGCCGCGCGCAGATCCTCGCGCAACGGCTTGATTGCGGGGTCGTCGCCGAAGGAGGCCCAATCGGCGTGGTCAATCGTGAGGACAAAGATGCCGCCGGGGCCGCCATCGACCAGGCGATGCCAGGAGTAATGCCAGGGAGACTTCATCTTCTCGCGGGCCTCATGGATACGCATGATGGCGCTGCGGAAATCGTCGCCTCTTCCGTAGCGGATGTGGAAGGTGATGACCTCCGTGTATTTGGCGTTCATCTCCGGCGCGGGGTTGCTGTACTTCGCCAAGTCCTCGTAGTAGGAGGCGGTGAGCTTCTCGACCGCTCCGCCGATCAGCTTTTCATATTGTTCGAGATCAGCGGCATCCGGCACCGAAGGCTTATCGAAATCCGGCCAGTGCTGGCCGAAGCGGGCGATGAGATAGGTTCCGGTGTCGTCGCCAGTGAGCGTTTGGAATACGTATAGCCCCTGGGTGTCCTTCTGCTGTTTGTGCCATTCCACCTTCTGCTTGCGGCCTTCTTCGTACTGCTTCACCATGCCGTTTTTTGGCGTCTGGAATTCAATGGCGGCAACGGTGTTGGGTTGTTCCTGGGCATAACCTGCAACCGCGGCGGCGAGCATCACTGCCGCCACGCACAACAATTTTTTCGCAATCATTTACTCTCCCTTTCCTCGAGCGTCGTCGAATTTTAGATTTGGTGGAGACTGCCGGGCCCTATCACAAATCGTGGGGGCAGCACGCCAAGCCGGACGAAGACCCGGAACGGAGCGGCTGCTAAGGAATGTGTGATATGAGGCGAAACTATATGCCGATTCGAAGGCAATGCAAGGAGTTATTCGAGCGGAGCCGTGAGCAGCGGAGAAATTTCGGATGGTATGTGCGCGGGTGAAACCGGGAGAGCGGCGCGCCGCCCTCCCAGTTTCAATTTGGGACTTGGCCGATTGTGTTTGCTTGCGGTGGCGTCACGCCGTGAAGCGTGAGCTGACCGGTCTAGGAGCCATCTGGCTCTGTTGACATCCTCGAAAAAAGGTAGCGATGCCTCAGGCGATACAGATTGAAACTCAGTCCAAGGAGCAGGGCCTGGCGCTTCTGGGTGCGCAGGGAACGACCGGGCGCGCGAGCCGAGAGCTTGCGCTTCACCGAACTGAACAGACTCTCGATCAGAGCGCGGCGCCGGTAGACTTGTCGTGGGAATGCTCGACGCATCTGGGCACGCACTCCGTGGATGCGCCAGGTTTTCTTGCCGCGCTTGGCTGGAATCACGCTCTGCGCCCCGAGCTGCTGTCGGATGTAAGTATGATTTCTCTCACTGTCGAATTCGGCGTCGGCCAGCACCAGCCCGATGCGCGTTTGCGCGGAAGCCGCTTGGACCACCGCGGGCAAATTCGCGCAATCGTTCCACGGGCCACGGCGCGCGATCTGCGACAGCAGGAACTGTTGATCCAGATCCGCCACCACCACCCACTTCAGCCAATGTCTCCACGGCAGCGGTTTTTGCCCGTGATGATGCATGCGCCGCACAAAAAACGTGCTGACCGCGCCCTGCGCCAGGCCCGTCGCATCGACCGCCACGCGGGCGCGCCGCCGTCCTTGTTTGCGCGTGCCACGCAAGCGGCGCACCGTCTCGCCGACCGCGCGGTCGATGGTCACATCGTCCCGACGTTGCAGAAAGCGATACAGAGTCGTGAAGTCGGGCACGCTCCCCAGTCCCAGCGCTTGGCGCAATTCGCGATGCTCGCCAAGCCGCACTTCGGCCTCGCGAAAGGTCCAGTCTTCGTAGCGCATCAGGCAAAGAACAGCCAACAACTGCGGTTGATTGAATTGGTGCTTGCTGAATCGGCTGCGGTAACGCGGCAGCACCGCCTTGGCGACCTGCAAGGCGATGCGAGCAAAGGGCAGGAGTCCAACTTCGGCCATCGTGCCTCCTGCCTCGGTAGCAAACAACAAATGCACGGTGCCAGCCATCTCGAATTTTCATCGTCGTAGCGAGGATGTCAACAGAGCCAGTTAGGTTCTAGTGATCGTCCCTCTCGCCACCGCTCTGCGGCGCGAAGGCTACTCCACGAAAAACTTCTCCGGCCTGCGCGGAGCGGATGGTGACGAAATGTCCGATGGCGTCGTCGCGATCGTTGTCGCCATCACCCGCCGGTAGGGTCGTGTCGGACACCTTATCGGTAACCTTGACCAGCTTGTTGGGATCAGCGCCGGTGTCGCCATTGGCGCTGATCGTGGAAGTAATCGCGTAGATTGTGACGGTGCCGTCGTAATTGTGGCGGCCGGTAATGTTGCGGCAACCGCCGGTCGCGGGGTCGAGCGCCGTGGGGTAATTGCGAACGCTATAGGGCACGCCGATGTTCAGGCCGTCCTGTAGAACGTAGAGCATGGTCCACGTGCCATTGACGAGGCTCCATTTCTGTAGGCCGGCAGTGGTCACTGACTGGGGATCCGCCACGTTTCCATTCACCGGAGGAGTCACGTACGTTCCATCTCCCTCGTCGCAGACGTAGAGGGTGTTCGCGTCGGCGAACCAAATCCCGAAGGGAAACGCGGTGGAGGTGCTCGCCGCGGTGCTGGGGAAGCCGGGGAGAATCGCGATCGGCACCCCGGCCAGTTCTGCTGCGGTGCCCGTTGGAAGAGTGCCAGCCGTGCCCACCTGATAGACGGTGTTCACGCCATTGCTGCCGCTGCCCTTGGTGATGTAGAGCGTGTTGTTGAAGATCGTCAGGCCGCGGAAATTGGTGTCTTTGCCCAGTTTGTCGGTGCCGAATTCGACGCGCCCGATCATGGCGATGTTGGGTGGCACGGGCGGGGTTCCGTCGGGGACGAGCAACTCGGCGCCGGTCGCATTGAAGAGATTGATGCCGTCAGGGGTGATCGGAATTTGCTTCTTGGAGAGATTGCCGCTGTTGTCGTTACCCACCATGTAGTACAGGCCGTTTCCGCCCTTGATGGCCGCGCGGCCGTTATCGCCGCTGTAGGCGTTGCCGTCGGTGATGCCGATGTGGCCGTCGCCATCCACTTCCACCACGGCACGGTAATATGACGTGGGAACGTTCGAACCATTCTCATAGGTCGTGGTGACCGGATTGGTCGGGTCGCATACGCCAGGCGTGTTGGAAGCCGAGACATCCAGCAAGTTCGGCGCGGTGGGCGAAACCGGGAAACCGCCGCAGCCGGGGCCGCCGTGGTAAGCCATGAAGGTGATGGATTTGCCGTCAATCGAACGATTCAGGGCCAGCTCTGATTTCGAGCTGAAACTGGTGACGATCTGGTTGCTCGGGATCGGGAGGCTGCCCAGCAGCCAACCGTCGGAGGTCATGTCGTCGAGGAAAATGGGTGAGGTGACGCCGAAACTTCCGTCGGAGTTGGCATTGTTCCAGACGTTGTGCGAATCGAACAGATTCGGAAACTCTCCGTTGTCGCTGGCGATTCCGCAGGGAACAGTAACGTCGGTGGTGGTCCCGGGCGTGGTGGTCGGCACTGTGACGTCATAACTCCCGTTCGGCCCTCCGGCGCATGCCAGTGGCAGAGCCTCGCCGAGCGTGACGGTGGAAGCTCTGCCTGCATACACGCTGCGGCTGAGCACTAAAGTATCGGGCACGAAACGGAATCGGCCGGGACCGTCTTGATCGCCGTTTGCGGCCGCGACTTTGTGTACGAACGTTCCGGTTGCAAGCACTAGCGTTGTAACAACGATGAGCGCTGCTGGAATTAAGGCTTTCTTCACGTAGTTAGCCCTCCTAGGCGCTTGGAACCATCCCACACCGTCAGGACTGCCGATTTACGCTTGGGTTAAAATCTCGTGAAGGCTGCGTTGAAGTTGGACGAACTCGTGATTTTGCGCGATGGTGGCTGGCCATCTGGCGCGAACGGGCTGTACCACGAGCGATGCGCGGCGTTTCGGTTCGATGCAACCGTGTTTATCTCTTTCCATCGGCTGTGCCGCGGGCCATTGCGGCGCACGCGGGCTCCCGTGCTAAACTGCGAGCTTCTTTATTTGGTATTTTGCGGAGGGCTTACATGAAAATCACTCCAGGCAAACAGAAAGGCCTGAAAGCGGTGTCCGATTCACGCGGCGTGATTGCCGCGGCCGCCATGGACCAGCGCGGCTCATTGCGAAGCGCGATCGCGAAAGAGAAGGGGATTGACAAGAAGGATGTGCCCGCGCAGATGCTGGAAGAATTCAAGACGATCGTGACGCGCGTCTTAACGCCGCATGCCAGCGCGATTCTGCTGGACCCGGAATATGGCCTGCCCGCCGCGAGAGCACGGTCCTCAAATGCCGGCTTGCTGCTGGCGTACGAAAATAGCGGCTACGACAACACTCGTCCCGGCCGGCTGCCCGATCTGCTGGACATCTGGTCGGTGCGCCGCCTGGTGGCGGCAGGCGCGGATGCCATCAAAATATTGCTGTATTACACGCCGTTCGATCCGCCGGAGGTTAACGACATCAAGCACGCCTGGGTGGAGAGGATTGGGGGCGAATGCACCGCTGCGGACGTGCCTTTCTTTCTGGAGTTCGTCGGGTATGTGGAGAACGGCGACGAGAAGGGCATCGAGTATGCGAAGAAGAAGCCGGAAATCGTCACCAAGAGCATGGCGGAATTTTCCAAGCCGCAATACGGTGTGGACGTGCTTAAAGTGGAGGTGCCGGTCAACATGGCGTTCGTGGCCGGGTCGAAAGCGAACAAGGGCGAAACGGCTAACGCCGCCTATACGCGTGACCAAGCCAAGGAACATTTCCGGCTGGCGGCTACAGCGGCGAAAAAGCCCTTCATTTACCTTTCGGCGGGTGTGAATAACGATGTCTTCGCTGAAACATTGGAGCTGGCTGCCGAATCGGGAGTGGAATTCTCCGGCGTGCTGTGCGGCCGCGCCACCTGGAAAGAAGGCATCCCGGTGTATGCGAAACAAGGCGGCAGGGCCCTGGAAGACTGGCTAGGCGACCAGGGCGTGAAGAATATCAACAACGTGAACTCGAAACTCGCGGCGGCGAAGCCGTGGTACAGCTTCTACGGCGCGAGTTCCGCCGCTGCTTTGGCCGACTAGCGCGCTTCGCGCGGCGGCGAGCGCGAGCCACGC
Organism: uncultured Acidobacteriota bacterium; assembly: GCA_963780035.1. Lineage (GTDB taxonomy): Bacteria > Acidobacteriota > Terriglobia > Acidiferrales > UBA7541 > Palsa-295. The sequence continues at coordinate 26,593 of CAWAAG010000005.1, forward strand.
TTCCGCTTGACGCTTGGGCGGATTGTTTTGTACCGCTGAAGCGGGCGCCGCTGCGAGATCGCGAACTGAGCCGCGTTTTGCCGCAGGCTGCGTTCACATTTCAATCCACCGGGCAGTTGTGAGATTCTGTAAACCGCATGGCTAATCACGTTAAAGTGCTTTTTGTGTGCGTCGGGAACTGCGTGCGCAGCCAGATGGCCGAAGCGATCGCGCGGCATTGCTGCGCGGACATTATCGCGGCGGAAAGCGCGGGAGTCTCGCCGCTCGGGTTCATTGACAAGACGGCGCAAGCGGTGCTGCTCGAGCGCGGCATCACCACCGACGGGCAATTCTCCAAAGGATTGCACAGCCACTCGCTGAAGAAGCCGGACCTGGTGATCAATATGTCCGGCATTCACAGCAAGTCGTTATTTCCCGAACATCACGTGGAAGAATGGAAAGTGCGCGATCCCTTTGGCGAGGACATGGCCACGCATCGCGTGATCTGCGATGATATCGAAGCGCGCGTGACGCTGCTGGCGGCGCGCTTGCGCACCGAGGCCGAAAGCGCGAGTTAGGGTTGATTGGGGAAAGGCGCCCGGTGAGACGTATCGAGCCATGGGAGAGACGTCCAGGGCATTGAATTATGCGCCGTGAAAAAACCAGCGTCTCGCAAGAGGATTACCTGAAAGCGATCTGGGAGCTTGTGCAGGAAGAGCAGGAGCCCATCAGCGCGCGGCTGGCGGAGGATTTGGGAGTCACGCCGCCGGCCGTCACTGCCGCGCTCAAACGCATGACACGCGGCGGGTATCTGCACGTTCGCCGCGATGGCGGAATCGAGCTGACCGCGAAGGGCGAATCCATCGCGCAACATTTAGTGCTGCGTCACCGGCTGGCCGAAAAGCTGCTCACGGACGTGATTGGCCTGGAATGGTCGCGTGCCCACGAAGAAGCCGAGCGCCTGGAGCACGGAATTTCACCGGAAGTCGCCGACCTGCTGCTGAAGCGCTTCGGGCGCGACAGCCGCTGCCCGCATGGAGTGCCGCTGCTTGGCGGCATGGCGAAACTGCGGCGTAAATTCGGCGCCGTGCGCTTGTCGGATGCCGAAGTGGGGCGAACTTACGAAATCCTGCGCATATACGAAAAAGATCCCAAGTTTCTGGACTTCGTCTCCGGCCTGCGGTTGCGCCCGGGAGCGCGTGTGCGCGTTCACCAGCGCGAATACGATGAAACCATGGCGCTGACGGTGGCCGGGCACGCTTCTTCCCGCATCCACCTGGGCAAACCGGCCACCCAGCGCGTCTGGGTACGCGACCTGCCAGCATAGAAAAATCTAATCCGAGCCATTTGCTTGGCCTATTGCAACCGCCCGCCTCGGGCGACTATGATGAGGCTGTCCGCCCGAGTTATCTGGTGCCCGGAAGGTCGCAGATGGCTGGCGTACCTTTACGAATCGTCCGGCCCGGCACAGCAGACGGCTGCCCCCGCTTCAGCCGCGAGGGCTACAACTATCCGAAGAACCGCCCGCAACGCGCATTACGCGGAGCGGATCTGAGTTCCAGCGAAACGAGGCGAAGGAGGAGTGTGAAATGGCAACTGCAACCGTATCTGTGAAGCAAGATGAGAACGTTACCGGATTTGTGACCAAACCCCGCAAGATGCTTATCAACGGCAAGTGGGTGGATGCCGCTTCCGGCAAGACCTTTCCTACCTACAACCCCGCAACCGGCGAAGTGCTTGCAAATATCGCGGAAGGCGACAAGGAAGACATCAACCGCGCGGTCAAAGCCGCTCGTGCCGCTTTTGACTCCGGACCGTGGTCGAAGATTTCGCCTGCCGAGCGCGGCAAGATGATGTGGAGACTCGCAGACCTGATTGACCAGCATCGCGAGGAATTCGCGCAACTGGAATCGCTGGACAACGGCAAGCCGCTCAAGATTGCGCGAGTGGCTGACGTGCCGCTCGCCGCCGAACATTTCCGCTACTACGCGGGCTGGGCCACCAAGATCGAGGGGAACACGATTCCGATGACCCGCGCGAGCCAGGGCTCATTTTTTGCGTACACCGTGCGCGAGCCGGTGGGCGTGGTCGGCCAGATCATTCCCTGGAACTTCCCGCTGCTGATGGCCGCCTGGAAACTGGGTCCGGCACTGGCGGTGGGCTGCACGATCATATTGAAGCCCGCGGAGCAGACTCCGCTCACGGCCCTGCGTCTGGGTGAATTGATCCAGGAAGCCGGATTTCCCGACGGCGTGGTGAATATCGTTCCAGGCTACGGCGAAACGGCCGGAGCCGCGCTTGCCGCCCACGACGACGTTGATAAAGTCGCGTTCACCGGTTCCACCGAAGTGGGGAAGCTGATCATCCACGCGGCGGCGGGCAATCTGAAGAAAGTCTCGCTGGAATTGGGAGGCAAGTCGCCCAACATCGTTCTGGATGACGCCGATCTGGATTCCACCATTCCCGGAGCCTCCAGCGCGATCTTCTTCAATCACGGTCAGTGCTGCTGCGCGGGTTCGCGGCTGTACGTCGATAAGAAAATCTTCGACAAGGTCGTGGAAGGCGTGGCGGCGAGTGCGGAGAAAATCCGCGTGCGTCCGGGCTTCGATCCGGATTGCGACATGGGCCCGCTGGTCTCCGAAGAGCAGCTCAATCGCGTGGTCGGATACATGGATTCCGGCAAGAAAGAAGGCGCCAAGGCGGTTACCGGCGGCACGCGCGAAGGCACCAAGGGCTACTTCGTGAAGCCCACGGTGCTGGTGAACACCAACGACACGATGAAAGTGGTGCGGGAAGAAATTTTCGGACCGGTGGTGACGGCGACGCCCTTCAGCAGCATCGACGAAATCGCCAAGACCGCCAACGACACGATCTACGGCCTGGCCGCCGGAATCTGGACGCGTGATATCAAGAAGGCTCACGCTCTCGCGTCTAAACTCCGAGCCGGAACCGTGTGGATCAATTGTTACAACATTTTCGACGCAGCGCTTCCTTTCGGCGGCTACAAGCAATCGGGTTGGGGCCGCGAGATGGGGCACGAAGTGCTCGAACACTATACCGAGGTCAAAGCGGTCTGCTCGGCGCTGTAACGCGTTAGTTCTGTTGCTTGGCGTTTGCGTTGTCTCGAATATGACGACCGTAGGGGCGGGTCTGAGACCCGCCCCTACTTATTTGTGCCCGTACTGAGATTTTTCTTCATCGAGGATTTGGTGGCTTGCTCAGCGCGAGGCATGCCTCGCGCAAGAGAAAGCGGCGGCCCTTCATGTCTCAGGGTAAACGCGCCGCCGCACTCCACAGGAGTTTGCGTGTTGATCGAATGCGCTTTGAACGGGGGACGGTCGCGGGCGGAGCATCCGCTGGTGCCGTGTTCGCCTGAGGAATTGGCTGATTCGGCGCGTGACGCGGTTGCCGCGGGCGCTGGCGCCGCGCATTTTCACGTGCGCGGGCCTGACGGGCGCGAGAGCCTGGATGGCGAGGATGTCGCTCGGGCCGTCGAGGCCGTGCGCGCCGCAATTCCGGCGACGCCGTTTGGTGTGAGCACCGGGGCTTGGATTGTCCCTGACGTGAAGACGCGCTACGAAAAAGTGGCGGCGTGGAAAGTGCTGCCGCCGTTTGCGTCCATCAATTTCAATGAGGAAGGCGGAATCGCGCTGGCGGAACTGCTGCTTTCGCGCGGCGTCGGCATCGAAGCGGGAGTGGGCAGCCCGCAGGCTGTCGAGGCGCTGATTGCGAGCGGGCTGGCCGATCGCTGCCTGCGGGTAATGTTTGAGCCGGAGCAGCAAGACTTGCAGGCCGCACTCGATGGCGTGGACCGCCTGGAGAAAATGCTGGATCGCGGCGGCGTGAGAATTCCGCGCTTGCTGCACGGCCTGAACAGCACCGCCTGGCAGTTGATTGACGAGGCGGCAAAGCGCGGCTACGACACGCGCATCGGCTTCGAAGATGTACTCACTTTGCCTGACAGCAGCCACGCCGCCAGCAACGGCGCGCTGGTCTCGGAAGCTGTTAAGCGCGCGGCGCGTTTGAAAATCGCGAGCTGAATCCAGCGAAATCGTCACGATTAAGGTTTGCCTGAACTGGCCTTTTGCTCCCGCAATTGTTGCTTCCACCCGAGAATGCGCGCTTTGTTGCCGGCTTCTTCGGCTTCGGGAACCATGCCTTTGCGCTGGTAGGCGCGGGAAATGGTGGTCCAGGCGAGAATGTCTTCGGGATCCAGCGCCAGGATGCGGCGCGCGGTTTCAATCGTGCGGTCAAAATCCTGTTGGGCGTGATAGGCTTGCGCCAGGCCATGCAGCGCGTCGCTAAATTGGGGATGGAGTTCGAGCGCCCGCGTGTATTCCGCAATGGCTTCCGGCAGTTTCCCTTCGCCGAAGAGATCAATTCCCGCGTAATAATAGTCTTCCGCGGTTTTATCGGGGGCGTTACTCACGCTGGCATTCTAGCATCTCCTTGGACTACACCATTCGCAGCTCCCCGGGTTAGCGCACGGGCGTTTACGATGACGCGCACCGGTCACGCGAACGACGAGAGATCCCTCGCTGCGCTCCCTTCCTGCGTCAGGGCAAGCGGGATGACAACGCTCGTGAGGCGGCGGCCATGCCCCGATGTAGGATTTTGGCGATGCTGAACGCTCTGCGCTATTTCTGGATCATCGCCAAGGGCTATCGTTTGCGCCCGTGGGCGTCGCCGTATATTCAGTGGCGGCTGGAAACATTTTTCGGCAGGGAAGCGGCGGGCCTTACCATGGGGAAATTTATGCGGCTGATGTGGCGCGAGCGCATCCGCATGGAGCGCTTTCTCGAGTGGGTCGCGGAGCGCCGCCGTGAGCAGCGGCTTTAGAGCCGTGCGCCTGGTTACAAGCGGGCGGACATCCGCGACATCAGCTTGCCATCCGGCCCGATCACCGAAATGATCAAGTGATCGGTAAGCGGCACGTTGTGATCGCGAATGGTCATCACGAACAGCATGCGATTATCGCCTTCGTCCATCCGCACCGGCTTTCTTGCGATCACCACGTTGGCCACCGGCCGCAAATACACGCCGCGTTTCCATTGCACGCGAAAATGCATTCCTTTCACGAACTCCGGGGTAGGCGCGGGAGTGTAAACGTCGGTATCGCACTCTTCGATGCGCACGTTCATCTCCACCGTCATGTAGTCCGGGAAATTCGTAACGCTGCGGGAATTCTTGCGGAACTCCGAGTTCTGCGAAGTGTCAATGCGCTCCAGCCCGTCGAAGAAATCGCCGGACTGCAGCACGGGAATTAAATTCACGCACACATCGCCGCGGCGAATCTGTCCCGTGGAAAGAGCCACGTCGTCCTTGTATTCGTGGATTTTCCCGGCGTTGCCTTCGGATGACTGCGCCATCGCCGCGGTGCCGCAGAGCAGGCAGCACGCGGCGACAACGCATTGGATTCGTCTGGAATTTCTCATCGCGGGCGAGCGGCTCGCAAAGCCAGGAACACACACCATGTTGCCACCTTGCCACGATATCTGTGTTCCGGCGCGCTCGCAACAGCCCCGTGGCGTGGGGGTGCGCATCACGACGGCTGGCGGAGTTCGGGCGTATAATTGGCTTGAAGGACGAATCCCGTGCAAGGCCTGAAAATCCTCCAGAAATCCGAGAAGCTGTATGAAGCCCGCTGGTGGGAGCCTGAGGCGGGCGGCAAGGTACATTGCTATCTTTGCCCGCGGCATTGCCATATCGGTGATGGGCAGGCGGGATTTTGCTTCATTCGCGCGAACGAGGGCGGGAAGCTCTACAGCCTCGGATATGCGCATCCCGCCGCGATGCAGATTGATCCCATTGAGAAAAAACCACTGAACCACTTCCTGCCCGGCACGCGGATTTTTTCGATGGGAACTGCCGGCTGCAACATGGGCTGCTTCTTCTGCCAGAATTGGGACATTTCGAAGTCGCGAGCGGATCAAGTAGGCTCGTCCTTTGTGCCGCCGGAAGACGTGGTGCTGGTGGCAATTCGCAATCACTGCGTTTCGATCGCATTCACCTACAACGAGCCGACGATCTGGGGCGAGTACGTGATTGATATTTGCCACGCCGCGAAGGAGGCGGGCTTGAATACGGTGATGGTTTCGAATGGCTACATCACCTACGACGCGTTCCACGCTATTTACGATCACGTGGACGCGGCCAATATTGACTTGAAAGCGTTCACCGAGAATTTCTACGGGAAAATCACGCTGACCCATTTGCAGCCGGTGCTGGACACGCTGAAGTGGCTGAAAAACGAAACGAACGTTTGGTTCGAGATCACCAACCTGATTATTCCCACCTTGAATGACGCGGAATCCGAATCGCGCGAGTTGGCCGAGTGGATTCTGGAAAATCTCGGTCCCGACGTGCCGCTGCATTTCACCGCTTTTCATCCTGACTTCAAATTGCAGGATAAACCGCGCACCCCGCCGGAAACTCTGCACGCCGCGCGGCGCATCGCGCTGGAAGTGGGGCTCCATTACGTTTATGAAGGCAATATTTTCAGCGACGGCGCGCACACTTCTTGCCCTGCGTGCCAGACGCTCCTGGTGAAGCGTTCCTGGCACGACGTGCAGCAGAATCGCCTGAAAGACGGCCATTGCCCGAACTGCGGGGTGGAGATTCCGGGGCGCTGGTCAAATCCCCATGGCAAGACGCCGGCGAGGTTGTACGAGCGCGCCGTGAGCACGGCGGCGTCAAAGTATTCTGACTTGAACCTCTAACGGTGAATGCGGCGAAGCGTGCCACGAAAGTCTTCGCCGCGCCTCTCGTGCTTGTATCGCGAAGCTGCTCAAATTCCCCCGTGCCTCGGTTCATGTGGAGTGCGGCGGCGCGCCGCCGCTTTCGCAATGTACGCGGTGCGCACGCGTCAGCCGGGCGAGGCGCGCCTCGCCTGGCTCCTTCTGTGGGTCGGCTCCAATCCAAAAAGCGGCGGCGCGCCGCCGCGCTCCACACGCGCGACGGTGCGGGCCGCGAATCGCGCCGAACAAAAAATCGAATGTGGAATGTAACTCACCGCTTGCGCCATCCGTAATACCATTGTGGAAGACATGACCGGCCCCTCCAATGGTTTTGCCATCCGTACTGACCGAGTCTCCCGGCACTATCAAATGGGCGACGCGTTGGTGCGCGCGGTGGATGACGTTTCGATTTCGATTCTGCCCGGAGAATTTGTGGCTCTCCTCGGCAGCTCCGGCTCGGGCAAATCCACGTTGCTAAATTTGCTTGCGGGTCTTGACCGTCCCACCTCCGGCGCAATTTACGCGCACGAAAAGAACCTCGCGGCGATGAGCCCCGAACAGCTTGCCGACCATCGCAGCCACACCGTGGGTATGGTGTTCCAGGCTTTTAACCTGTTGCCCCGCATGACGCTGGAGGAAAACGTCGAGCTGCCGCTGCGTCTGGCGGAGGTAGATCGAACCGAGCGTCCGGCGCGCGTCCGCGAAGCCGTCGAGCGGGTGAAGCTGGCGGCGCGGCTGACGCATCGGCCCGGCGAGCTTTCCGGCGGCGAACAGCAGCGCGCGTCGCTGGCGCGTGCGCTGGTGAATCGGCCGACGATTTTGCTCGCCGATGAACCCACCGGCAACCTCGATAGCACGACCGGGGACGCCATCATGCACTTGCTGCAGGAAATCAATGTATCGCTGGGCATGACCATCGTGATGGTGACGCACGACCGCGCCCGCGCCGAGCGTTTCGCGCATCGCATCATCACCATGGGCGACGGAAAAGTGCTTGACGGTCAGGGCAGAGACCTGAAGCCAAGCGGCGAGGAGAGCCGCGCATGAAGTTGCGTGACCTCAGCGAACTGGCCGCGCGCAATCTGCGCGAGGCGCTTTTGCGCAATTCGCTTACGACCCTGGGCATCGCCGTGGGCGTGGCCTCGCTGGTGGCGCTGCTCTCGCTGGGCGTCGGCCTGCAGCAGCTGGCCAGCACGCGGCTTTCAAAGACGGGACTCTTTGACGCCATCTTCGTGATGTCCCGGGCAAATCAGCGGGCTTTCGGTGGGCGCCGGCAATCGGAGGAAGGATCCAACGAGCCTGCGCGGCGGTTGGATGACGACGCGCGGCACGAGCTGGAAAAAATCAAAAATGTTGTGGAGGTTTATCCCGAAGTTCGCTTTCCCACCGAAATTCAATTCGATGGCAAGCCGTATCCCACCGTGGTCGCCGGCATTCCGGCGTCGGCGCGCGCGGACGGCTCGTTCGACGGGATGAAGGGCTCGTTTTTCTCCAGGCCAGACGCCGAGGAAGCGATTTTGCAGATCGAATTGGCGAAGGATCTTTCGAAGGCGCCCGATTCGCTGATCGGCAAGGAAATCACGCTGCGTTATGCGGAGCGGGAATCACTGCCGGCGGAGGCCGCATCTACGTCCGGGCCCGAAGCCGCGCCTGCAACGACGGGCAAATCCGCTGCGAAGGCGCCTGCCGCCGATACCGCTGAGTTTTCTCCCGGCTTCTCGATTATTCCGCGGGAACTGAAGCTGCGAATCATCGGCATCGTCGAGACCGAGCCTGCCGCGGGATTTGGCGGCATCGGCCGGGGACGTTTGCTGATCCCGCAGCAAATCGCGCAAAAACTGCGCATCGCGCAGCCCACCGACCTGCGCGAAATGTTGCGCGGGAGCGACGCGAAGCCCGCCTACGAAAGCTTGACCGTGCGCGTGACCAGCCCCAAAGCCGTGCAGGGCGTGGAAGACGCGATCAAGCAGATGGGCTTCGGCACATTTTCAATTTTAGACGCGACGAAAAACCTGCAGCTGTTTTTTACGGTGTTCGACTCGCTGCTGGCGATCTTCGGCAGCCTCGCGTTGACGGTATCGTCCTTGGGAATTATCAATACGCTGGTGATGGCCATCCTCGAGCGCCGCCGCGAGATTGGCATCCTGAAAGCCCTGGGCGCGGGGGACCGCGATGTGCGCCGCCTCTTCTTCGCTGAAGCAGGCGCGATGGGATTGGTCGGAGGAGTTTTTGGTGTTTTCCTCGGCTGGGTAATTGGGCGCGCGGTGACGATTGGTACGAATGCCTATTTGGCGCGGCAGCAACTTCCGCCGATTGATTTATCTTCGGTGCCGTTGTGGATGGTTGGCGCGGCTATCGCGTTTTCGTTTGTGGTGAGCCTGGCCGCGGGAATCTATCCGGCGGCGCGCGCGGCGCGGCTCAATCCGGTTGAGGCGCTCAGGTATGAGTGAAGCCCGCCTCCGGGCGCTCAGCTTCTTTTGCGCGTTGCTTACACTCGCACTGATCGCTGGCCCGGCACGCGCCGCCGGGCCGGGACGCGCCGAGTGCCGCTCGGCGCCTAGCAAAATTCTGGGCCATCCCGTCGCGTATTGCGTCATCCTCCCTTCAAACTACGACACCGATAAGACCGCGGAATATCCGGTGCTCTACTTTCTGCATGGCCTCGGAGGAAATGAGCAGTTGCTGCTGAATTCCGGCGGCATGGACTTAATCGAGGATCTGCGCGCCCAGAAGAAGATCGGAGAGTTTTTGGTCGTTGCGCCCAACGGTGGGCGAACCTTTTACATCAATTCGCGCGACGGAAAAGTCCGCTACGAGGATTTCTTCATCCGCGAGTTCATTCCATACATTGAGAGCCACTATCGCATCCGCGTGGGGCGCAAAACTCGCGGTATCACCGGAGTCTCCATGGGGGGCTACGGCGCGCTGCATCTGGCGTTGCGCCATCCGAATCTTTTTGGCGCGGTAAGCGCGCATAGTCCGGCGCTGATCGAGAAACTGCCCAAGATGCAGGGAACCGACGAACAGGCCGCTACCGTGGCGATGATTCTGGGCGGGGCGTTTGGTTCGCCGATCGATCCGGCCTTCTGGGAAAGGGAAAGCCCTTTTACGATCGTCCGTACAGGGCCACGCCCCGTTGGGCTGCAGATTTATTTCGATTGCGGGACCGAGGACGACTTCGGCTTCAACCGGGGCGCGCAACAATTTCACAATTTGCTCGATGCCCGCGATATCCCCAACGAATTTCACCTCTACCCCGGTGGACACGACTGGAGCTATTTCGCCGAGCATCTTCCTGCGTCGCTGGCGTTTCATTCGCGCGCGTTCGGGCTCGCCTCGGCAGGGAACTAGCCGAGCGAGTGGTAGCGAACCCGGGTCGCTTGAACCGATTGGCGGTACAGCACGAAGCGAGCGCCCCGATCGGAAGCGCTTCACTGGCGGCCTCGCGACGGTGAGAATCGCGTACGCTTCACAAGGAGAAACTATGGCGGTGCGATCATGTTTTCACTGCGGCATCGTTCTTGTGTTTGTCCTCGTAGTTTGTTTAGCGCTGGCTGGCTCGTTGGCGCACGCGCGGATACAATCAGCAGGCGCCACCACAGCGCAAAAAGGGACAGTGATGACAAAACACGCGACTGGAATTTTCGAAGTGAAGGCGACTCCTGAGCCGCCGGAGGACAAGGCCGAGGGCACCACGCTAGGCCGCTTCTCCCTCGCGAAGCAAATACACGGCGATTTGGAAGGAACCTCCAGCGGCCAGATGCTGACCGCCGGCACGGACGTGAAAGGTTCCGCGGGATACGTCGCGATGGAAAGGATCACCGGCGCGTTGAACGGGCGCAAGGGGAGTTTCGTGCTGCAGCACAGCGGCACCATGAACCGCGGCGCTTTTCAACTTTCGATTACGGTGGTGCCGGACTCTGGCACAGGTGAGCTGGTTGGCCTCAGCGGTAAAATGGCGATCATCATCGCCGACGGGAAACATTCCTACGACTTCGAGTACGCGCTCACCGATACACCTTGATGCTCTGCAAGGCGCCTGAAATCGCACCCCCACCATGTTGTGGCGGTCGCCACACACCGGCGTAATTCATCCGGCGTAGAAGCCCGGGCCTACCCGCAAGTGGTGGTGCCACGCCACCGGAAACGCCCAGAAAATCAGCGAGCCGAGGATCGCTTGGCCGATCGCCAGCGGAATGATGTTGCGATGGCGGCCAAAAAGCCACGCCATGACCGTGCCGCCGACAAACGTGAGGGGAACCAGCACGGGGTTTGGCCAATGGCACGCCGCGAAAACCACGCCGGTGAGCGCGGCGCTGGTCCATTCGTTTCGCACCAGGGACATCATGCGGTTGTGCACCAGCGAATTCAGCGCGACCTGCTGCAGCAGGCAAAAAGCGAAATATCCCCACAGACGGTGCCAGGAGATTAGATTAGGCGGCAGCCGCGGTGATACCGCGAATGCGGAACCGAGCTCGAAACGAAGTCCGCAGCCGACGGCGATCACTCCCGCAGCCATCGCGCCCATCACGATAACCGCCAGTTTCGCGGCCGGCAGCAGATTATCCGCCCGCCAGCCCAGCGTTTTCGGCGTGTCGCGATGCAGCAAGAAGCTCGTGACCAGCCAGACGATGAAGATAATCCACGTCCAGCGCGCCGTGAATTGCAATTGCCAGATGAACCAGAGAATGAACGCTGGCAGCAGCGTCACGTCCGCGAGTGATAGCCAGCGAAGCGCGCGCGCGTTCATGATGCGGTTTCCGGCGATAGTGCGCGCAATTGGGCGATGAGCGCTTCAAGCGTTCGCGATACGGGGTCTGCGCGACCGGCTTTGTTTGCTAAGTCGCCCGTAAAATATGTTTCCCACTGTACGTCCGGAAATCCCATCCGCGTCGCTTGCGCGGGTAGTTGACGGCGCAGTTCATCCGCATTTCGTCCCGGTAATCGCGCCATGGCCTCGAAAACGATGCGGTGCTCCGCGTCTTGCCACTTGTGAGCCTGCAGCTCGGACAAAATCCTGTGGTGCGCGCGAGCATAGGTCTGCTGCTCCGCCGCGGCCGTTGCGTGCGGGTCGCAAAGCTTGCGGAGGATCTCGAGCTCAAGCTCGCTAACCCTGAGCGATTTGTCGGAAGTAGGCATTGACCCCACGCGGTTTCACGCGAACCCGCGAGGGTATTGTAAAGGGATGCGCGCTGCGACCGTGAGAGGGAATCAGGCTGAAGCGAGGAACGGAAGCAAAAAAAGGGGGCCCCCAGGAAGGGCCCCCGTAGCCGCTGAAATTATGCCGCGGTGGATACCACTGGGCGCACGAAGTCGATGCGGTCAATGGCCGCCGCAATGCCGTAGACCGGCGTAATTTCGCCATCCAATTGCGAAGTGCGGATGGTCTTGGCGCTGGCGCGGACCAGGACGGACGTGCCGCGATCCCTCTCGGCTGGCAGGGAAAAGGTCAGTTCCAGGCCGGTGCCCGAATCAATCGGAACCTGAGAATGGAAGAAAATGCCGGTGCGCGAAACATCGCGGAGCTGCCCGGTGTGGTATTCAAGCGGGCGCTGCTTAGACATGCAGACCTGCACAGGCAGGTACACCTCATAGCGTCTTGCTTTCCTGCGTTCACCCATAATGCACCCCCGAAAGGCGAGTGCAAGTGGCGTGCCATGAGGGATTTATGATTGTTTTATTGAAACGAAAGAGCTTACCTGGCAGGAGTACCAGCTAAAGTTACAACCATATTGCAATTTTTTCCTGGTTAGGGAAATAGCTCCATGCCAGTACGGTACCGTACGGTTCCCGCTACCAGCCCGAAAATCAGTCACAAATTTAGACTTACAGGACCGGGTCGTGCAGAACCGAGTTACCTTCGGCTTCGGTAAGGATGCCTTTGCCAATCATCAAGCGGATCAGCCGGACCAGGGAAGTCCACTCGGGACCGTGCCCGTGCTGCGTGGTAGCCACGAGCGGCTGCGGCAGGCGCACGATGTCGTGAATGATTTTCCGATCGCCGGTAATGTCTGCCAGCCACTCAGCCAGAGCGAGGCGCTGGTCGGCGTCATGCGCATCGAAGGCGATGCCCATGCCCAGGCCCATCTGGGAATAGACCACGGTTCCGCCGGTCTGAAACGTGTTCTTGCCCTTTTGCAGGGCGATGCGCAGCTGGGAGCCGACCGGGAACGGCACGGTGGTGTCCACGAAGCAACCGCCGGGACCGAGGTCGGTGGTGCGCGTGGAAAAGCGCGCTCCAGAGAGCAGTTCCACCACTTCGGCCGACGCCGTAAACATATGGCGCTCGGCGATGCGGCGTTCCGTCTCTTTCACCTCGACGGACTTCCCCAGCGTATGGACGATCTTACGATTCGACGTACTCTGCATTATGGTGTCCTTTTTTGCAGCCCGCGAAGCCCGGTCGCGATCTTTTGCGGAGCCGGAGCGCAGGCTGCTACAAACTTTCGGGCTTTGGTTCCCCCGTTTTTGAAGTCGTGCTACGGCGATATCTCAATCCCGTCAGAGCAAAAAGCGCACGGCAACTCCCGCGCTGCCATCGGGCCGATCTTCCATCCGTACGATGCTGCCCAGAAATTTCTTGTGGGCCGATATTTTTTCGCCGAAAGGAAACGTCACCAACAAGCGCATTCCCACGAAGTAGTGCGGCATGCAAGTGGCGAAATACAGGCCGTCCCTCGTGAAGTCCACCACCTCGCCGACGTCCACGATTTCCGTAAAGCGCGCGTCAAACGGCCGGACTTCGAGGGGCAGCGAAAGCTTCAAGCGCTCGCGTCGGCGACCGTCTTTCGAGGCCCTCGCGCGCGCCGCGAAGTGGGCTGTAGCGTGTGGTGTTCGCACTGCACTTGCCATGGACGTCCTCCGGCGGCAAATTGCGGTCCTTGCCGCTGACTCAACTGTAGGGGGCGGGCGCACGGATGCCTATAGAACGGCAGTACTACCGGGTACCTACGGAAGTTCACGACTGGAGCAATTCGGGATGGTGAAAGCGCTCTAAGCGCTTTGTTTTCAGCGAAAACGCGCCGGGCGCGCAGGCGTAGTTCTAGGGCGTTTTTTGCGCGCGGAACTTGCGCGCTCCGGCGGCAGTTAAGGCCGCGAGTTGCGCGAAAAGCTCTGGGTTGGGTGCGCTGAAATTGAAGCAGGCTTTTCCCTGCAGATGCTTCTTCAGCTCGGGAGACATGCCCCGCAAAAGCTCGGGAAAGCAGTAGGCGGCCATCAGATGGAAGCTGACGTAATTCTTATTGATTTTCGCGGCGGCGAAAAAGAAGGGTTTGCCGCGCGGGTCAGAGGTGCGCGTTTCGAGATAATAGCTGTCGCGCGTGTCGTCTTTCGCCCGCAGGTTCGCCGCGTAGGGTTGCAGGATCTTTCTCAGGCCAACGAAAGCGCCGGGGAAATCCTTCGCAAGCGGCTTGGGTGATGAAGCTTTCTTCACGCCCATGCGTGACTCCCGGCTTTTACTTCTTTTCGGGAAGATCGGCGGAAGCGTCCGCGGCGGTGGGATAAATGGAGATCACCCGGTTCACCTGCGTCATTTTCAGGACGCCCTCGACCATGGGAGTAAGCGCCGCGAGCCGCAAGGTGCCGCCGGATTTCTTCACTCTGCTGAACGATTTCACGATCTGGCCGATCACGGCGCTGTCAATGTGGTCCACGCCCGCCATGTCCAGAATGATGGAATTTTCGTGCTGGTCCAGGTGATGGTTCACTTCTTGATCAATGCGCTTGCAGTCGGGGCCCATTTGCACGCGGCCGCTCAACTCCAGGACCCACACGCCCGGCTTGATTTGCTTTTTGGAGAGCATCATTGGCGTTATCCCTCGAACGGAAATTGCCGAATCAAGCGCATGCAATCCGCCAGCGCTTTCAGCACCGAGTCGCCCCAGCCGGACGGGACAAATCCCGCAGTGCCCTGATTCACTTGCTTATCCGCTTCGGCGAAGAAGCGCAGATGCTGCCCTTTGGGGGCCACGGCAAATTCCTTCACGGTAACGGCAAACGGAATCTCGCGACCGTCCTGGTGCTTGGTCATGGTGAAATGATGAAGCTGCGCCAGTTCCTCGGTACGGTCGGCTTGCGCGTACTGCCAATCTTCCACGGTGCTCCTCCCGATGATTAGAACCGAACTACGCAATTGTGCGGAGGCGCAAATAGTAGGATGCCCGGCGCGGCAAGTCAATGAAGGGGCGCGCAGGCGGTTCATTTTTTCGATCCTTGCGGCGGCGGTGTCGAAAAGCCGGAGCAATGACAAAATCCGATCTCTGGTGCCGCACGCATTCGCGACGCTTGCTCGTGCAGTGAAAGAGGCGAAGTTGCGCGTACCGATTGTAGGGGTATATTCTCTGGAGCAGGCCCCGAAATCGCACGAACGACTGGAACGAAGCCAGTTGGTGGACCGAATCGTCCTGCGAGCACGCGTTGGAAAGTAGGATTTCAAGCCTGTGATCTCACACCCTATAGGAGGTCGCAAATGAATCCCGTCGCGCCAGGGAAGACCAGGATCGGCTGTATCGGACTCGGACTGATGGGTCTCCGCATCGCCCAGCGATTGCTCAGCCACGGTTACCAGATAATCGCCTACGACCGGAATCGCGCGAAAGTGGAGGAGCTGATCGAGAGCGGAGCGTCGCCCGCGGCGAATCTCGCCGAAATAGCCGCGAGCGCGGACGTGGTGCTTTCCTCGCTCACGGACGACGGCGCTGTTCGGGATGTGTATGGCGGAACGGAGGGCTTGCTTTCTCAAGTGCGCAGCGGTTGCATCATCATCGAAATGAGCACCGTGAGTCCGGACACGCCACGAGACTTGCAGCGAATCGCCGCGCAGCGCGGCGCCAGCTTTCTGGATGTCACGATCTCCGGCAGTACTCCGGCGGTTGAACAAGGGACGGTTACGCTTTTCGGGGGCGGCGATGAGGAAGCTTTCCATGCCGCCGAGCCGCTCTTTCAGGCGTTTGCGCGAAAGTATTTTTACCTTGGTCCGAGCGGTGCGGGCGCGACGATGAAGCTTGCCGTGAATCTGATACTCGGTTTGGGCATGCAGGCGATCGCTGAGGCCGTGGCGTTCGGCCACAAAGCCGGTTTGGACCGTGAGCGATTTCTCGAAGTCCTTTCGCAGACTGCGGTGATTCCGCCGGCGCTGATCGGTAAATTCGAACGAGTTTCGCGCAACGACTACAGCCCCCAGTTTCCCCTGCGGCTGATGCACAAAGATTTTCGCCTCATCCTCGAGACTGCCGCTGCGGCCCAGGTGCCTCTGCCCGCCACCGCTGCCGCTTTTCAGGTTAACGTCGCGGAATCGGCGAACGACACGGATGAAGACTTTTCCGCGGTGATCCGGCAGATGGAGAAAGTCGCTCGCTCCGATGCGCCGTTCACAGGCGCGCGAAGCGCGGCTGCCTCCGCGAGATGAGCAACGCCAGGTGATGGGAGTCCGCGGGTACTCGCGACGCTCGGGCGCGATGGGCATTCCACGAACTCGCAAACTGCGGAAAGCCGCGCCTTAAGGGGAGGGCGGCGTGTGTTCGAGCGCTTGGCGGTCCCATTTGCCATTAATGGCCGCAGCTTCGTACGTGCTTTGGCAGAAGGCGAGGACTGCGGCCTTGGGGTCGGCGGCTGAACGCACATCGTCGTAGGAGAGCAGGTATTCGTTCATTTGCGCGCTGTAGAATGCGCCCGCCGGAAGCACCTTGCTTTCCTTGAACCCGGGCGGCTCCGGCGCCGCATAGGCGTAAAACATCGGCGTGGCGACGTCACCCGCGCCCGGCCACCAACCCACGCTCGAGACTTCGTGCGAATAAGCTTCCTTGGTGATTTTGTCGGCCCCGGGGCGTTCCGGGGCGCGGCGGCCGGAAAAGCGCGTGACCGCAAAGTCAAAGCTGCCCCAGAAGAAATGTACTGGGCTGGATTTGCCGATGAAGCGGCCGCGAAATTCCTTGAAGATCGGGTCGAGCGTGGTAAGGATGCGCCAGAAGCGGTGCGCGTAGGCGGGATCGTAGGCGCAATGCGTGACGTCCTGATCGAAGCGAATGGGATTCTGAATTTCCACGGGCATCGGCCAGATCTTCACGCGGATGTTCAGCGAGCGCAGCAGCTCCATAAACTCGCGGTAAAATCCCGCTACCGTGCGATGGTAAAGTGACACGGTGCGATGCTGGCCGTCGCTGGTGGCGATGTCCAGCTTGTGGTCAATAAAATCGAAGCTGATTTCAAAGATTCCGCCGGCGTAGGGGATCGGGGAAGTGGTCAGGCCGCTGGCGGTAACGTACAGCGGCACTTCCCACCAGTGATTCACGTACGGCGTCAGCGCTAGGCGAACTTTGCCGACGATTTGCGTCCACATATGCAGCGTCGCGCGCGTATCGTTCCACGCCTGCAAGGGTAGCGCCGGCCAGAGCGGCTCGCGTGGATCGCTGGGGTTGTTCACGATATGTGGCTCCCGTAAAATTCGCGCAGGATGCCCATTCTACAGAAAGTTCGGCCTTGCGCCAGAGAATCTGCGATTAAAGATTCGTGAATGCGACTTCGAGTGCCTATCTCACACACTCAGCGTATTGCTCCGTACGACCGCATCGACCTTGCACGCGTGAGGCGCCTCTCTCGCGATGAACTGCCGATCGCCACCGTGAAGCTCGCGCGGTTTTTGATTGGCAAGACGCTGGTGCATGAACTGCCCGGCGCGCGGCTGGCAGGCCGCATCGTCGAAACCGAAGCATATATCGTCGGAGACGCAGCGGCGCATTCTTTTCGCGGCCGTACCGCGCGCAATGGCGCGCTCTTCCTCGAGCGTGGCCACGCCTATGTGTATTTCATCTACGGCAATCATTTCATGCTCAATGTCTCCGGCGCGCGCGCGGGTATTGGAGAAGGCGTGCTCCTGCGCGCCGTTGAACCGCTGGAGGGCATTGAACGCATGGAGCGTTATCGCCACACCGCGCGGCTGCTCGATCTGGCGCGCGGGCCCGGCCGGCTGGCGGAAGCCTTTCGTATCACGCGCAAACTCGATGGAGCGGACTTGTGCGGCCAAGGGGAGCTTTGGCTGGGAAGTGCGGCCGGCGCGACGGGGCGAATCGGCGTGAGCGTGAGGATCGGAATCACCAAGGAAGCGCATCGGCCGCTGCGTTTTTTTGAGCGCGGCAATCCGTTTGTGAGCGGGCCGAAACGCCTGCATGCGGCCTCGCAGGGCGCCAAATAGTGAGCGCCGGGAAGGAGGAAAGTGGTATCGAGGACGAATGCCGGACGGCGTTAGAGTAAGTGTGAGAACTGCAAAACCTGTACCTCAGCGGCCGAACAGTTTGCGGAAATTGTCAAATGCGAGGCTTCAGGGGCTGAAGCCCCAAAAGAGAAGGCACGACTCACGGCGGGGCTGAAGCCCCGCCCTTCGCGTTTTTCCGCAAACCGTGAAGCCGCACTGATTTTGCTGCGTTTATGCCGTAGCTAAAGCTACGGCCTACAAAGATTCTCGGGTTCTCACACTGACTTGTTAGCTCCTCTGTTGCTCGCTGGGTCGTTCTCGCCATCGTGGGGCGAGCGTTGGGCGCTTTATCCTGCTATGCTCAAACGTGAGCGGGGCCAGTGCTGCAATCCGTTCGACGGCCCGGCGCATCTAATCGCTAATGCCGCGACGACCAAAATCGAACCTGCTTTCCAACGTCTTCCAGGCATCCATTCGCTCGGGATTTCGCCGCGCTTACAATGGCGTGCAGGTGGACCCGCAGAAATATCTGCAGCAATTCCGCAAAGCCCACCGGTTGCCGATCCAGACCTGGTCGGACATGTTCCACATCGAGGAATCGGTGGTCAATCGCCACGCCGACCGCGTGATCAAGTCCTCCACGCGCACGGCAGCGTTCGAGGGCGCCGGATTTGGCCTCGGCGGAATGTTGACGATCTTGCCCGACGCGGGGATTCTTTCCGCAATCACTGTGCGCATGCTGCAAAAGCTCAGCCTGATTTACGGATTCGAATATCAAACCGAAGACGAAGTCACCGAGCTATGGTTCGCGGCCGCCAGCGCTGCCGGGCTGGATCTGGGCCGCGATTTCATCGAGAAGCAGGCGGTGGAGCGCATCGTTCCGCGCATTATTGACCGCATCGCCGTGCGCGTCGGCGCGGAAGTGGCCGAAAAGTGGTCGGGACGGCTGATCCCCTTGCTCAGCTCAGGATTCGGCGGCACCTTGAATTATTACTTCGTGCGCTCGTGGGGACGCCGCGCGCAGAAACATTTTCTCGATCGCCATCGCAACGTGCGGGCGCGCAGCTTGCCTGATGCGAAAGTATTGAACCTGCCGGCGCGCGCGCGATTGAGCACCGCCAATTGATCGGCCCCGCCGCATTTGAAAACTACGCCCGCGACGCTTTTCAGCCGGGGAGTCCTTTCCCCGGGTTTGCGCACCCTCGCGAGCGATCGTCCGCTGATTGCCGTCCGCAAGAGCCGGACCTTATCGCGCGGGAAGTGGTACAACTCCTGCTGCGCGAAACCGATTTGGTGCAACTCGTCCGCGGAAATAGCCTGGATGTTTCGGTGGGCGCCGGCGACTGGATTTCCTGGGCTTTCCGTCTCCACCCGTCCCTCACTGATCCCGAAAAACTAATTTCTAAATTGTGGAATGGTGCCGGCAAGCGTTCGTTCCGGCGCGGCCGCGGTCTGGCGGGGAAGTCTGCCTGGTTTCGCAGCAAGGGCGCGCCATCACTGCATTTCGAAGTTGTGCACGAAGGTTCTGGCGCTCCCTGCGCGGGCCTTGTCCGAGGGCACGTGGATGCCGCCGACCCATGGAGCCGTCCGCTGCAACATTTCATCGAGGACTATCTTCCGGCGCTGGGGATCGGCAGGCACCCTGAGCCCGCTGAGATACTGCTCTCAGTGCACGCCTCGCGAAGGTAAGCGAGTCCGCCGCCCCAGGCGCACCTCGATACGGCTCGTTTCCGGATACGTTCTTTTCGAATATGATTCGCTACCCCCTTCTACCTCGGGCTTGCTCGAATTGATTCTCCATGCCATTCTTTTGCAACTGCACGAGTCTTAGCGGAGGGCCACGGAATGCCGGTTTGCGAAGGCTGCGGAACGCGCACGGACGACGTCCACATTCAAAGGCGCGCGGAACGAATCGAACTGGCCGCGCGGCAGCGTCCCGTTGAAATTCGAGTGCTTTTTCTGGATGGCGCCCCGCCGGCGCGCGCCGAGGATTTTTTCTACCAGCCGGCGAAGGACCGTTCGACGCGCTCGCTCGCCTCGCGCTCCTATTTCGACCAGCTGGTGAAAGCCGCGGGCGTGACTGCCGGGACAGCTGCGCAGGATGAAGCCGCCCTGGCCGATTTTCGCCGTCGCGGGTTTTTTTTGAGCTACGCGGTGGAATGCCCGTTCGAGTCCGAAGGGGAACTGCACGCCGCGCTGCGCCGCCTGGCGCCGACGGCGCTGAAACGCGTGCAATATTCGCTGAAACCGAATTACATCGTCCCGCTCGGTGATGCCACGAAGGAATTGATTCGGCTTTTCGGATTGATTGGCTGGGGAGATCGCCTGATTCTGGATAAGACTGCCCCGTTCGTGGATCCTTACCTCGGCGATCCGCACAAACAAGCGACGTTTGGCACCGGCTTCGGCGATCGGATCAGTAAGGCGCTCGCGGCGTTACTGTAGTTTCGGGCCACGCGCTAATCGAATTGCAACTTCTCTCTCGTCGCCAGAGCAGAGTCATTCGTCTGAATTGTGAATCTTCAGCGGGCGTCCACGCGCAAAAGCATTCCGCTGCCTGCCCGGATGCTCAAATCCCGCGCTTCGGTGGAAGCAAGAACGATCTGGCCCAGCGGCTTGGTGCGCCCGGCGTGCGCGATAGCCATCTGCGAATAGCCATAAACGCCGCAGGCATCGGACGAAAATAGCCACATAGCTTGCGGCAGCGCATTACCGTCAAGCGAGCCTCTGCAGGGCATTCCCTCGGTCGCGCGGACCGTCACCAGCACGCCTCCGGCGACCGGCTCTCCCACCACTCGTTCTCCTTGCATCACGGGGCCGCCGCCGCGATATACCACATCGCCGCCGACCTGCACGGTGGTGTAAGCAGTCGGGGGCGTGCCGCGATCTCCCCCGTTCATCGAAAGTTGCGCGCCGTCAATTTCCAGCGGTGAGGCGACGGCGCGAAGATCTGTGATGACCGGTAAGGTGGAATCACGGATATGAAGCGCATCGAACTGGAACGAAATTTCAGCCGGCCTCCCGGCAGCGGCGCGTGTCACGCTGACCACGTGTCCGGTCACTCGCGCTCCTCTGTGAATTACGACACCCGCTCCGAGCGGTACGTCCTGCATGATGCGGCCCACAATCGCCTGGCCCGCGATGGATTTGCGCGACGATAGGGAAGTGCTCAAGCGAACCGGCAGAATCGTACCGTCCGGGATGGAATCCTGCGCTGCCGTCGAGCGGACCGCTGCGGGTCCGGCGCAAGACAGCGCGACGCACAGCAGAATCAGGCGTCTTGGAATTGTCGCGCTGAGATTGAAAACGTTCATGGTGTGTCGCTTCCGTCCTTACGCGGGCCCTGGCGGCGGTGCGGCGCTGACGCCGGCTTCGCAAGACGACGGACTCCGCTCGCCTTTTCTAAGATGCATCCGCGTCGTGACGCGTTGAATCACTGAGGCAAGCCGTCCCGTTTGAAAACCTTCCCATCTTGCATCACGAAGCTCACGCTCTCGAGCGTCCGAATATTCTGCAACGGGTCGCCGGCGACCGCGATGACGTCGGCGTACTTGCCGGCCTTGATCGAACCGAGCACGTCGCTATGGCCCAGCAAGTCTGCCGCGGAGCTGGTGGCCGCCTGGATCGCCTGCATCGGCGTCATCCCGTATTTCACCATGAACGCGAATTGCCGCGCGGCCACGCCGTAGGGGCAAACGCCCGCGTCGGTGCCGAACGACAGCTTCACTCCCGCTTTTGCGGCCTTACGAAAATTATCGCGCTGAATTTGGCCGAGCGCCGCGTCGTGCTCCACGAAATCCGCGGGAATTTTGCCGGCGCGCGCGTCCGCCTCGATGCATTCTTCGTCGTAAATATCCATGTCCAGATAGGTTCCGTGCTCTTTGGCTAGCGCGATGCCCTCATCGTCAATCATGGTGGCGTGCTCGACGGATGCCACTCCCGCGCGAATCGCATTTTTGATGCCTTGCGCGGAATGGGCGTGCGCCTCGACGCGCAGGCCGAAGGCATGCGCTTCTTCCACGGCGGCTTGCAATTCCTCCAGCGTGAATTCCTGCGAATTCGGATTGCTGCCGTGCTCCAGCACCGCGCCGGAGGAAAGGACCTTGATGTGATCCACCCCGTCGTTCGCAAGCTTGCGAATCACGGCGCGGACTTGCCAGGGGCCGTCGGCCTGGCCGTAGTGCAAGTCCCAGGGTAATTGAATGTCCGGCGCCGCGCCCGTCAAAGCGCCGGCG
This sequence comes from uncultured Acidobacteriota bacterium, assembly GCA_963780035.1. Lineage (GTDB taxonomy): Bacteria > Acidobacteriota > Terriglobia > Acidiferrales > UBA7541 > Palsa-295. The sequence continues at coordinate 48,732 of CAWAAG010000005.1, forward strand.
CCGCCGGTGATGGTGACGTAGGCGCCCGCGACATACATGCGCGGGCCAGGAATGTCTCCGCGGGCAATGGCGTCGCGGAGCGCGATATCGGTGAGCGCGCGGTAGACGCCCACGTCACGCACCGTGGTGAATCCCGATAGCAAAGTAACCTTTGCGTTCGGCACCGATTCCAGCGCGACTTCCGCCGCGGTTTTCTTCAGGTACGAGAGCGGATCGCCGCTGGGATCGCGCGCGCCGTCGGCCAGGTGCGTGTGGCAATCAATCAAGCCGGGCAGCACGGTCATGTTCGAGAGGTCAATCACGTTGGCGCCCGCAGGAATAGCCAAGGCCTTGCCCACGGCGGTAATGCGATTGCCGCGGATCAAAATCACTTGGTCGGTCAACACCGTTCCGGCATCCACGTCCACCAGGCGCCCGGCCTTGATCGCTGTCTCATGCGCCGCCGGCGTCTCTGAATGGGCGCCCCCTTCCGAGCTGTTTTGCGCGGGAGCGGCTTTCGCATCGCCAGTTCGTACCGCTAGCGCAGCCGTGAAGCAAATGCAGAAACAAACCGCAGCGTGCCGAAAGATCCGTGATTTCAATTTGCCCTCTCTTTCGCGAGTCTTGAATCATAACTCTGATTTGCGGCGAACCTGCGGGAGGAGTTCTCGGGGATCTCAACGCCACAGGAGCCTTCGCTTGCGCGCAACGCCAGGGGAGCGGAGCAAACGAAAATCGAAACACTGCGAAACGTTCACGGGCTAGAGGCGGTAGTACGAAAGTACCGTTGCCTGATTTTATGGCAGGTATAAAATTGCGCGCCATGGGGTCGAAGGTCGTGTGCGAAGAGCACAATAGACTGAGGCAGGAGGCTGTGACGGCGATTCTCGAATCGCGGAGGATTCGCTGGAACGAAGATTTGTCGTTCTATCGCGATTCCGAGCTCAGCCGCGACGATCACCGGAAAATTGACGAGTTGCTGAAACACCTGCTGGTCGGCCACGAAGGCAGGCCCTGTCCCAGCGGCGACCGCCCCATCGTAACCACGTTTGACGCCACCGAATACACCCAGCCGGGAAAAGCGCGCCTGCTGCGCCTGCGCGACGATCCCAACGCCAAGACCGCCCGATAAGCCCTTCTTGCGGCAGCGATTTCTCGATTCAGCGACGCGCCGAGCATCCGCGCGTCTATGTCGTGGGGGGAACACCCGCCGCTAACCAAGATTTTTGCAAGCTTATCCGAAGCCGGTAGCGTCGCGGCTGTGGGAGGGCGGAAAAGAAGTGGTGCCGAGGGCCAGAATCGGACTGGCTACGCCGGCCTTTTCAGGGCCGCGCTCTACCGGTGAGCTACCTCGGCACCGGTGGGTCGAATAATTCTACGGAAATTCGCGCGGTGTGACAAACGAAAACGGTCGTCGAAGCGCCTTAATTTCAGTCGGAAATGCGTCTTGCAACTGGGTGAAACGCCTGGATCGACAACCTGCGCGAAAACTGCAAGATCGCTACTTCGGCGGCTGAAGCCGCACTGACCTCGCGAGATTTACGTCGTCGCTAAAGCGACGACCTACAGAGATCGACGCGTTGTCACATCTTCACCCGGCAAGCGCAGCGGACGTTCCGTCCAGGCCACATCCCAGTAACGCCCGAATTTCCGGCCCACTTCGCTGTAAATGCCCACCGCTTTGAACCCGAAGCGCTGGTGCAACGCGGCGGACGCAGCGTTGGGCAGGGTGTAGCCCGCGACGAAGCGGTTGATGTCTTCCTGCGCGAGGGCCTGAAATAGCGCGGCGTAGAGGCGGCTGCCAATCCCTTTGCCGAGCGCTTCCTGCGCGCAATAAATCGTCGTCTCGACGGTCGTATCGTAGGCGGCTTTCGGGCGGAACTTCGTGGTCCCCACATATCCGAGCACGAGGCCATTTTCCTCGGCGACGAGCAAGAGATGCCGTCCCGTCGCGGCGAACTGCGCGAACCAAGCCATGCGATTTTCCGGAAGATGCGGCACCAGGTCAAACGTGACGGGCGTATTGACGACGTAGTGGTTGTAAATCTCAGTCAGGCGCGGCACATCCGAGCTTGCGGCTGCCCGGATCCGTATCTCGTTCACCGCGGCGAACTCCCAGGGTCGTGGTTACTTCACCGAATCGTCGTACTCTTTCATCCAATTCCTGTTTTTCAGGACTTCGCGGGCCTTCGAGCCATCGGCCGGCCCGACGATGCCGTCCTTCTCCATCAAATCAATCAAGCGCGCGGCGCGCCCGTAGCCAATGCGCAAGCGGCGCTGCAGGGTCGAGGTGGAGGCGCGGCCCATGTCGCAGACCACGCGCACCGCGTCCTGGTACAGCTCGTCATCCACTTCGTCGCCGCCCTCGGCTCCTCCTCCGCTACCCGCGACGCCTTCGCCAACGGCGTTCTCGTCTTTCGGAGGCTTCAGCATTTCCTCGTTGTAAATGGCCTGTGCCTGGTCGCGCCAGAAATCGCAGACGGCTTCCACTTCGCGTTCATTGACGTAGGGGCCGTGGATGCGATGCAGCCGCGAAGAGCCAGCCGGTAGATAGAGCATGTCGCCCTTGCCGAGCAGCGATTCCGAGCCGTTAGCGTCGAGAATCGTGCGCGAGTCCACTTTGCTCGCGACGCGGAAAGAAATGCGCGCCGGGAAATTGGCCTTGATCAGCCCGGTGATCACGTCCACCGACGGCCTTTGCGTCGCCAATATCAAATGGATGCCCACCGCGCGCGCCATTTGCGCCAGGCGCGTGATGGATTCTTCGACGCCATTGGTATCCACCATCATCAGGTCGGCCAATTCGTCAATGACGATCACCAGGTAAGGCAACGGCTTGTGCTCCTCTTCCTCGGCGCCGTCGAAAAGCGAAAGCGATTGCCCCTTTTCGAACGTGCGATTGTACTGTTCAATATTGCGCACGCCGCGCGCCGCCAGCAGCTTGAGGCGCCGCTCCATTTCGCGAGTGGCGTTGCGCATCACGTTGGCAGCGACTTTCGGATTGGTGACTACCGGGGTGAACAAGTGCGGAATATCCGCATACAGCCCCAGTTCGAGCTGCTTCGGATCAATCAGCACCAATTTCAATTCTTCCGGCGTGGATTTGAACAGCATGCCCATCAGCAGGGAATTGATGAAGACGCTCTTGCCAGTGCCGGTGGATCCGGCGATCAGCAAGTGCGGCATCTGCGTCAGATCGCCCGCGCGGATGCGTCCGATGAGGTCCTTGCCGAAAGGCAACGTGAGCTTGGAGGGCGAATGGCTGAATTCCGGCGATTCCACCACGTCGCGCAAAGCAATCGTTTCGCGATGCACGTTGGGAACTTCGATGCCCACCGTGGACTTGCCGGGGATGCGCTCGATCAGAATGGATTCCGCCTGCAGCGCGAGGCACAGATCGTCGCCCAGTCCCGTGATGCGGCTGTACTTGATGCCCGCCTCGGGCTTGAATTCGAAAGTGGTGACCACCGGGCCCGGATTGATCTGCGTGATGTGCCCGCCGATATCGAATTCCATGCACTTCTGTTCGATCGCTCGCGCGCGTTCCTTCAACTCAGACTCGTCCATCTTCTCGCCGCGCTCCGCTCCGGTGAGCAGGGAAGGCGAAGGCAGCTTGTAATTCGTCTTGCCGAGCGAAATCTTGGGCTCCGGACCACGTTTCTTCGCGGACGGCGTCGCTGCCGGCTCATTCTCGTGGAACTTGATGACCGCCGACGCACCGCGGCGCGCCTCGACCTTCGAATCTTCCTCGTCCTCGTTTTCCTCTTCGACCTCATCCTCTTCGCGTGCCAGTTCCTTTGTGGAAACGCGCTGCTGCTGCACCGGAGGCCGGCCGGCAATCTTGATCTCCTCGACGCGCTTGCGCAGGCGGTCCGATTCCCGCGCTTCGCGCCAATCTTTCCAGCGCGCCATCAATTGGCCGACGTAGCCGTCGCTGGCCATCGGCTTCTTCAGCCAGTGCCCAGCGGTGCGGAAAGAAAAGCTGGTGGTGAGAAACAACGCCGTAAACAGGGTCACAAGGGAAACCAGATTTGCGCCGATCGGACCGAATGCCGCGCGCAACCCCCCCGCCAGAATCGTGCCCAGCAGCCCGCCAGGCGGCAATGCGCCGCGAACTTCCGGCATCACGTGAACCAGAACCAACTCGGACGACAGGGAAGCCAGCAGCATGGTGAAGCCAATCACTTTCGTAACCGGAGCTTCCAGCAACTGGCTGCGGAACCACTTCATCGCCACTAAAAACATCCCGATCGGAAAAAGGAACGCCGCGAAGCCGCAAAATTGGAAAAAGAGGTCGGCCAAGTGCGCGCCCACCGGTCCGATCCAGTTCCGCGCAGGCCCCGAACCGGGCGCCGGCGCGGACACGTTGAACGACGCGTCATGCGGCGAATAGGAAAGCAGGCTGAGCGTGAGCAGGATCGCGAGGCTTAATCCAACGAACCCGATTAGCTCGTTGATGCGTTTGTTTTCGGTTGGCGTCAAAATGCGCAAGGCTATCTCCCCTTAATCTCGTACCGCGCGGACAATGCACCCATGCGCGATGCGATGGACCTGCACTGAGTCCCGGCTGATCACGATAGAAATCGCCCGGGACTCGCTACGTGGCGTCCGCAAGGCTCGGCAGATACAAATAGGGGAAGGCCGCCGCGTAGAACCTGGGTCGCGCCGGCGCTATCACGCGGAGCCCAGGGGGAGGAACGCGAGCAACGCAAAGACTATATCAAAGGGTGCCAGCGAAGACGGAATATTTTTGCGGGGGTGCGGCACAAACAACAGGCGAAGTTGACGCTCTGCCGCGGGTGGTTGCGAGTCGCGTGGGATAGCTGCAATGAGGCAAAAAGCAGTGCGGAGAGCGCTCTAGGCTGGCCTGGGCTCAGTACCCCGCGTGGAAGAGAAACGCCACCGCGACAGCCGCAAGCAGGCAGTAGATCCCGAATAGATACCAGCGCCCCGTCTCGAGCCAACGGCTCAGCCATTTCAACGCCAGCAGACCGGCCAGAAAGGCGAACACTGCACCAACCAGGCCCGGTGCTAAGTTCACCATGACAATTCCCGCGTGCTGCGTCTGGTGCAATCGCCAGAGTTCGCGCGCAATCGCAGGGGGAGTAAGAATCACCGCCAGCGCAAAGCTGAAATCTTCAGCCCGCGCCTTCTGAACGCCTGCGAGCATGCCCGTTGAAATCGTCGCTCCCGAGCGCGAGAATCCTCGAAATGGCAGGCACAATCCTTGCAACGCGCCGATCCAGAGAGCCTGTTTGTTGTTCACTTGAGTCGTCGAGGTCTGCACCGAGCCAGCGCTCTTTTCCGTCAGTGCAGCGATCAAGATCAGAACCCCCACCGCCGCTAGCGCTGCCGCAATTAAGTCGAGGCGTCCGAAGAGAAGCTCTTCTACCCATGCATGCGGCTTGCCCGGGAACGCGAATTTTTCGATCGCTTTGATCAGTCCGTAGCCGATGACCCCGGTCACTGCCGTGGCTAAAATCAGCGCGATAACGAACTGTTTGAAATCAGCCGTACTTTCAAGGAAAGCTCGCCGCCAGCGCGCCCAGAAATACACGATCACCGCGAACATCGTGCCAGTGTGGAGCATCACCAAAAGAACGGTGGCCGCCGGCGTGGTCGCGTCCATGCCCATCAACTTTTCGGCGACGATCACGTGCGCGGAGCTGGAGACCGGCAGCAGTTCCGCCAGGCCCTGCACAATCGCCAGAAGAATCACATGCAAAAGCCACATCGTGGGTACCCCGCTTTCATGAATGCAATAAATCCGCGGTCAATTTCAATTCGTGCGTCACGCCCTGCCGCGCGGCATCAACCAAGCGCTTTCACCATCGAAAACGCGTCACGCCCATTCGGATAATAGCCCTCGCGAATGCCGCGGCTACGATATCCATGCTTCTTCCAGAAGGCAACCGCCGATTCGTTGTCGGTTGCCGTCTCCAGCGCTACTTCGCGCACGCCGTTCACCGCGAGCCTGCGTTCGATCTCTTCGAGCAACGCGGTGCCCACATGCGCGCGCCGGAATTGCGGCAATACATCGATCGTCACGATGTAGCCGCGTTCTCCCTGCCGCGCGCTGATGCAAAATCCCGCAATCGCGCCGTCCGCTTCGGCCACCACGCATTCCGACCCCCGAAAGCGCAAATACGCGCGCAGCTCGCGCTTCGAGTACGCCACTTCATCCTCGTAGCAAAGCTGATCAATCTCGTGGAGCGTGTCGAAGTCCTCGGGCGTATTGTTCCGGAGCGTGATGTTCACAGCCGCAGGTCTATACTTCCAGGATCACCGGCAGAATCAGCGGGCGCTTGGCGGTTTGCTTGTTGAGGAAACGTTTCAGGTCGGCGCGAACTTTTTCCTTGATCACGCTCCAATCCGTTTTTTCTTCCTGCGTGGACTGCTCGATTGTGCGCAAAATAATCTCGCGCGCGGAATTTATAATCTCCGCGCCATCCTCGGACGGCAAAAATCCGCGCGTCACGATTTCCGGCGGGGTTTCCATCCGCCCGGAATGCTTGTTGATGACCATAATCGGCACCACCACGCCATCTTCCGATAGATGCCGCCGGTCGCGGATCACTACCTCTTCGATTTCCTCCAGCGACCCGGAATCCACCAGTACGCGGCCTGCCGTCACCGGCTCGCGGCGATGCGCGCCCCCATCCGCGGTGAACTCGACAGGCTGGCCGCTCTCCAGCAAAAATATCTGGCTGCCCACCGCGCCCAGTTGCTCCGCGAGCGCCGAATGGCGAAACAGCTGCCGGTATTCGCCGTGAATCGGAATGAAATATTTCGGCCGCACCAGTTGCAGCAGGATTTTCATTTCTTCCTGGCTGGCGTGCCCGGAGACGTGAATCGGCGCCGAACGCCCGCCTTCGTAATACACCAGCACTCGCCGGCGGAAAAAATGGTCAATCATCCGGAAAATGGCTTTTTCGTTTCCGGGAATGATGCGCGACGACAAAATCACCGTATCGTTTTCCGCGATGCTCATCAGGCGGTGATTATCCACGGCAATGCGCGAAAGCGCCGAAAGCGGCTCGGCCTGCGTGCCGCTCGCCAGCACCACCAATTTTTGCGGGTCGAACGTGCGAATGTCCTGCGGCCGCACCACGCTGCCGTCCGGCACGCGCAGCTTGCCCAGTCCGTGCGCGATTTCAACGTTATCCACCATGCTGCGCCCAACGAAGCCGATCTTGCGCCCCACCATACGTGCGATATCAATCACCTGCTGCACGCGATGGACGGAGCTGGAAAAGCACGAAACCACCACTTTTCCCGGCGCCGCGCGAAATAATTCTTCCAGGCGCACCACCACCGCGCGCTCCGATGGCGTAAATCCCGGCCGCTCGACGTTGGTGCTGTCGCTGAAGAGCGCCAATACGCCTTCCTGGCCGTAACGCCCGAAGGCGTGCATGTCAAAAGGCTTGCCGTCCACCGGCGTGTGGTCAATCTTAAAATCGCCGGTGTGGATGATCACGCCGACCGGCGTGCGGACCGCGAGCGCCACGCAGTCAATCGTGCTGTGCGTCACGTGCAGGTATTCAATCGAAAAAGGACCGAGCACGGTGGTCTGCCCGGCCTTCACTTCGTTCAGTTTTGCCTTGTCGAGAAGCGCGTGCTCTTCAAGTTTCTTGCGCACGATGGCCAGCGTGAATTCCGTGCCGTAGATCGGCACATTCAGTTCGCCCAGGATGTAGGGAATCGCGCCGATGTGATCTTCGTGCGCGTGCGTAAGCACAATCGCACGCACCATGCGCTTGTTCTGCTTCAGGTAGGTGATATCCGGGATGACGATGTCCACGCCCAGCAGTTCCTGCTCGGGGAACATCAAGCCCGCATCAATCACAATAATGTCGTCGCCCGAGCGCAGCGCGAGCATGTTCATACCGAACTCGCCCAGTCCGCCCAGCGGAATGGCCCACAACGATGTTTGACTCAATTTATGCTTCCGGCTTTCTCGCTCAGCTCATCCAATGGTGTTACCTGCAGCTACCGCAGTGCCCGCAATGGAGGTCGGCCAACGAATATGTTACGCAGTGTCTCGGTGCTTCATGCTCGCGTAATCGTATCATAATCGCGACGCGCTGGTGGCACCGGTGAGGGACGCTGCGGAGGGAAATCGTCAACGCGCGCAAATTCATGTCGAGTGCGGGAGCGCGCTCCCGCTTTCTCTTCGGCGAGGCGCGCCTCGCCGGCAGTAGCCTTTGCCTCCGTCGAGATCGCAAAAGCGGCGGCACGCCGCCGCACTCCATACAAATCGCGCCCAGTCGTTCAGTGACGGCAGATTTTGTAGCGGCGCACTTTAGTGCGCCATCGGTGGTGCCGCAAGACCGATGGCGGTCTGAAGACCGCCGCTACAAAATCCCAGCCGATGAGCGCAATTACTCCCTGCCACCGCCGGCGAAGAGTCGCGCGACGGCCACCAGCAGCACGGCGCCCACCGTCGCGGCAGCCAGGCTGCCCAAAAATCCAAATGTCGCAATTCCCAGCCGCGAAAAAATCCAGCCGCCGATCACCGCGCCGACGAGTCCAAGAATCACGTCCGTGATGCAGCCAAACCCCCGGCCGCGCGCAATCGTCCCCGCCAGCCATCCGGCGATCAAGCCGATCAGGATCCACCAGAAAATTCCGTGCGTTTCCACGTACACAATCCAGCCATGCTCGGTCTCAGGAATGTGTTGATACAAAGCGGCCGTCATATAAATCATCTCAGTCCATCCTCCGGAGCTAGGCCTGACAGAAAATATACCCTAAAGTTTTGTAAATTAGCTTGGCGGCGAGGAAATCCGAGGCGTGGTCGCGCGGGCGCGGCGAAAGCTCGGCCACGTCCATGGCCACGATTTTCTTGTGGTCCGCGACGGCGCGGATCAGCGAAGTCACCTGATACCAATCGAGCCCGCCCGGTTCCGGCGCCCCGGTGGAAGACACAATCGAGGAATCGAACCCGTCCACGTTCACGGTGAGGTAGACGCGCGGCCCCAGATCCTCCAGCACTTTCGCGATCCACGCTTTCACCGGAGCGCGCACGATATCCTTCGACCAGTAAACTTTCGTCGGCAATTTCGGCAGCACTTTCGATTCTTCTTCGGAAAGCGAACGCACGCCCACCTGCACGGCCGGGCACATTTCCACCACGCGCCTCATGGTGCACACATGGCTGCCGGGATTGCCCTGGAATTCATTGCGCATTTCGGCGTGCGCGCCGATATGCAGCACGCAAAGATCCTTGAATTTCTTCACCGTGGCGGAAACCAGCGGGGGAGTGAGCGAATGTTCGCCGCCCAGCGCCACGGGAAATTTTCCGGCGTCCAGCAATTCCAGTTGCGCGGTGTAAAGCTCGCTCAGCACTTCCTCAAACGTGCCGTCCATCGTATCAATCGGCGGCCAGGTGGCGATTCCGATGTGCTGGCTGGGATCGAGCTCCAGCTCTTCGTCGTACAATTCCATGTGGCGGCTGGCTTCCAGAATCGCCGAGGGGCCATTGCGCGTCCCGCGTTCATATGTTGCCGTGCGCTCCAGCGGCACGGGAAAAATTACCGCGCGCGCGGTTTCATACTTCGAGAATTCCTCGGGTAGTCCGCCGAAATTCTGCGGCGGCATGGGCGTATATCGCGACATTTTTGGTTCGAGCTCCTGAATTCCAGCAGAAATTTTTCTTTCGCCGCTCGCGCATTTGTACTATCAATGATGCGCGCACGCGCGCGATTCCGTGCTCCCGGGCCTCTTGGGAGACATACATTACCTGCGAGGACGCTGAATGGCAAAGAAAAAGGGCGCTACGGGGCGTATCTTGCACGATCCCGTCGAAGATCGTCTCACTCCCATCTATCCGCTCGATCTTTCACGCATCCGCACGATTGACGACATGGTTCGCGCCATGGGCCAAACCGCTTACACCGCGCGGCAGATCGGCGACGCCGCCGACGTGCTGGAAGCGATGGCTCGCGATAAGGATTGCTTCATCGTCCTCACGCTTTCGGGCGCGCTCACCGTCGGCAAAATGGGATTGGTTTTCTGCGACCTGGTGGATTCCGGCATCGTGAAAGCGATCGTATCCACCGGCGCGCTGATGGCTCATGGCCTGGTGGAAGCCACCGGCCGCTCCCACTTCCGCTACGACGCGAAAATGGACGACAACGAGCTGTTTCTTGCCGGCTACAATCGTGTTTATGATTCGCTCGAGCCAGAGGTAAATCTCGACGCGGTCGAAGAAGTAGTTGATCACGTGCTGGTGCGTTGGCCTGACGGGGAAGTTGTCAGCAGCTGGAAGCTGAACCAGCGCATCGGCGAATATCTTGCGCGTCACGCCAAGGGCCGCGGCATTCTGAAGTCTTGCGTCGAAAAGAATGTCCCCGTTTTTGTTCCGGCTTTCACCGATTCCGAGCTGGGAATTGATTTCGCTCTCTATCAGCGCCAGCGCAAGAAGGAAGGGAAGCCGCCGTTGCGCTTCGATCCCTTTCTGGACTTCGAACATTACGCTTCCACAATGCTCGCCACCAAACGCATGGGCATCGTCACCATCGGCGGCGGAGTGCCGCGCAATTGGGCGCAGCAATTTGGCGTGTATGCCGAACTGCTCGCGCGCCGCGGCTACGAAAAAATTCCCCTCAAGCGCTACAACTACGGCCTGCGCATCTGTCCCGAGCCGGTGAACTGGGGCGGGCTATCGGGCAGCACCTACACCGAAGCAGTCTCGTGGGGCAAGTTCGTGCCACTCGAAGAGGGCGGACGCTTCGCCGAAGTCCTCGATGACGCGACCGTGGCCCTCCCGCTGATCGTCGGCGCGGTTCTCGAACGCCTCGGCTATCGACACGGCGATGGATCCCAGCCTAAAAAGACCAAGCCCGCTCGCGGGAAATAATTCCACAAATTTGGCAGGCTGCCGTAGGGGCGGGTCTCAGACCCGCCCCCACAGCACCGCTGATGTCGAGCAAGTGCGCAAGATCAATATGGAGTGCGGCGGCACGCCGCCGCTTTCTCTTCGGCGAGGCGTGCCTCGCCGGGTTTAGATGAAGCTGCGGCGGAAGTCGCAAAAGCAGCGCACGCCAGCCACCGCCCGCACGCCGCCGCACTGCAAGTAACTCGCGCTTTATTTAGAGCTGTACGAGACGGGAACTTCCGTTCGAGGGAACTTCGCCTAATCGTCTTCGCCGATTAGAATCGCGGCCGCCAGCACCGTGGTCCACAGCCCGCGCTTATCGCCCACGGCGGACTGCGTGATATTCATCGTCCGCACAATCTTGTTCGAAATCCGGTAAACCTCTTTTTTCTCGTCCCACGACAAATCCGGATCGAATTCCACGTTCAAAGTGGTCGCCAGCATTTCGGCGGCAAGTTCTTCGGTGTATTCGCCCGCAATTTCCTCGCTCTCGCCAAATGAATGATGCTCGGACAAATACCCGAACATGGATTTGTCGGCGGGCAGCGCCAGCCCCACGCCCGCCGCGATCAAGCGGTGCGGCTCGCGCGTCTGATTCTCGCTGATCACCGTGAACGCGACTTGTCCCGGCTTGATGTGCTTCAATCCTTCGCTGCGCGAGATGAGCTTGCAATACGGAGGGAAAATCGAGGAGACGCGAACGATGTTACAGGCGGCGATCCCGGCGTTACGCAACGCGAGCTCAAAGCTCGATAAGCGCTCGCGATGTTTACCGACTCCCTTGGTGAGGAAAATTTTCTTCGCGACGAACGCCATGAGCAGTACCGAGCTGCGGTGCCTCCACTGGGCCCACGAAAAAAATTCAGGGCGCAACGAAAATTAACAAGCACACGCACCGATGTCAATCTATTTCAGCGTTGTAACGTAACTAGTTGCGCTGCAAACGCGCGAGTGCGGCGCTTTATTACAGTTTGATTAAAATCGTTGATGGGGCGGCCCTCTCCGGCGAATTGCATCGCCGAAATCGCGGCTCGCTCCGTGCTATTTCAACTCGCGGTGGCAGCAAACACAAAAATGGGGACCCGCGATATCGAGTCCCCATTACGACTGCTGCAATTAGTGCAGTCCTACGCCGTGATTAGAACCGCCACGATTACCATCCCCACCTGCGCCCGTAATAAAACCCGTAAGCCGGATACGGATAGTACCCGCAGCACGGATACGGATACGGGTAATACCCGTACGGCGGAGGATATGGCCGCGCAAGGCGCGGACGATTCGCCGGCCGCTGCGTCTGCGCATAATCCTGTTGCGTCACGGGGCGAAACGCCATCTGCCCGCGTGTGGTTGAAATCGTCACTGGATTCTCCAGCCGAAACGTCAGGACATCTTCCGGCGGAATGATGGTCGGTTTTCCACGGGTGAGCAAAACTCCTGCGATGCTAGCCACAAATCCAGCGCCCGCTCCGATCGCCGCTCCGGGGCCGCCAGCGGCCGCCGCGCCAATTGCGGCGCCACCGCCGGTCGTCAGGCCCACCGCCGCGGCATCGCGTCCGTTGGAAGTACCCGCGGAAGCGTTCAACAGCGTCGTTTGCACCGGCAATAGTTGTCCATCTACCAGCGTCAGTTGGCTCAAATCCAGCTGCAGCTTGGAGACGCCCTTCACGCGCCCGGCCTTTTGCGCGTCGGTCACTTGGCCGATCACGGTCTGTCCTCGCCGCATCACCACCCAGCCATTCGCGATGATCGGCTGGGCCAGCGTGGCAATGAATTGGTCGCCCTTGTGGCTGCGGTCGCTGGATAGCCAATCACTGGTGCGAATCTGAATCACGGTGCCGGCGGGCAGCGTGAGCGCGTCTGGAACTTCGGGTCGCTCTGCGGGAGCATTGGCTTGGGGCGGAGGTGGCTGCGGCGGAGGCGCTTGATCTTGGGGCCCGGCTTGCTGATCCGGCTGCTGCGGTGGCATCTGCTGATCTTGCTGCTGCTGCGGCGCCGCCGGCGGACCTTGCTGATCCTGTTGTGCGGGAGCGGCTGACTGGTCGGGAGGTGAGGGCTGCGACTGCGGATCCTGCTGCGCGAGCAGGGGAGCGCCGCTCAGCAGCACTCCCAGCGCCAGAGCGCCAATCGCCCTGCGGTTCCAAATTCTGTGAGTCTTGGGATTCATGAAATTTGCCTCCATCTTCGTTCCTAGCATAAATAATTCGATGCGCAACTCCGAAAATGGCTGCCCGGTTTGTGTTGCTCAGTCCGTACTTTCACGCCAACAGCGGCGGACGAAGATTTCCCGGGGCAGAGTTGTCCTCGGCAACATATAACCCATGATGGCCGGAAAAGTTTCGGGTTTATTTCCTGGGCTAAAGAATGCTTAACGTTCGAGAACGATGCCTGGATGGACGCGCCGCTACGCGCGGGCGAGCAGAGGAATGCACGGGCCGAGCAAGTCAGCGACGGTCTTCAACTCGCGCAATTGGGGATGCGTGAAATCCGGTCCGGCGTCGGCGGCTGTTCGGCCTTTGCGAGAAATCTGAATCACTCCTGCAATTTTTCGCTCCTGCAGGATGGGCGCGCTCATGATCTTCTGGATCGCTTCGCCGCGTTGCTCCTCCACGATCGGCACGGCTTCAAACACCGAAGAATGCGGCACCACCGCAAAATGATTGATAACCTCGGGCTTTTTATCGCGCGCGGTGCGCGCCGCCAGCGAATTCGTGCTGGTCAAAGGAATCTGCCCCATTTCCCGCAGCTTTTCCGGCACCACGAACCGCAGAAACCGGTCGTCCGCCGTGATCACCATGATCGCCACTTCGTGCGCCTGGACTCCGAAATTCTTACTCACCAGATCCACCACGCGGTTGAGTCCCACGAAATCGCCGTCCGCGCTTTCGCGGACGACCTCTCCTACCCACTTCTTCAAATCATTTATCTGATCGCTGGACATGAAGGTGATTCTCTTTCAACGGAGTCTAGCATGGGCCCGAAAAGCGTCTATCTGCTCAAAGATTCAACTGTTTCCAAAAGGGTAGCTGCCGGCGCCTCTACGACGGCCACTCCCGTCCGCAAAGCACAGAATCTCCGTCACTTGGCGTGCGAACTACCCCACGCCTCGCACGTTGTGAATACAGGGGAGATTTGATAGGGTTGCGCGGTGCCGATGCCATCCAGCAACGACCCGCGCAGCCGCCGCCGCAGCAAGCGCGTAAAAATGCGTGTGCCGATCCAGGTCCGGCTGCAGGATTCTAACAAACAGTCCGTCTCGGAGCTTACGCACACCATCATTGTGAATTCGCACGGCGCGTTGATTCTGCTCGCGGCCGCGGTCAGCGTGAATCAGATCATCCGCGTGGAAAATTCGACCACTAAAGAAGAGCTGCTCTGCCGCGTCACGTCTCTGGGCCAGAATTTCATGGGGAAGACGCAAGTGGGAGTCGAATTCATCTACCCCTCTCCCGAATTCTGGCGCGGCGAAGAGCGCGCCGACGATTTCAAGCGCACGTAGCGGGAGCGCGGCTCGGTATCGCTTCGTCACGTTTGACGAAAACTGCTTGCCGAAATGACGCGCACGGATTGCGTCGCATTTGCGAAGTACCGGATCGCGCCAGCTTGCAAACTTTTGTTCCCATGCTTATACTGAAACTTCCGTCGGTTTGCGTGAATCAAGCTCGGAGAGTGCATGCCGGTCGCAGCGGTTGATTCCAGAACAAGTTACATCCTCGACAAACTGCAGTCCCTCAGCGGCGTAATACCAATTGGAGCTTTCCTGGCCGAACATTTCTGGTCCAATAGTTACGCCCTGGTCAGCGTCGCCAAGTACAACGAAGTCTCCAGCGAACTGCAGCTGATTCCTTGGCGCATCTTCGTCGAAGCCGCCGTCCTGTGGCTGCCGATCTTGTTCCACGGCTTCTACGGCATCTACATCTGGTGGCGCGGGAAGTCCAACGTGCTCGGCCATCCCTGGATGGCGAATTGGCTGTACGTGCTGCAGCGCTGGTCGGGAATCGTCGCGTTCATTTTCATCGGCTGGCACGTTTACACCGAAAGATTCCTCGGCCATGGCATGACGGCCTACGCCGACTTGCAGCACAGCATGCAAAATCCCTGGTATGTCACGTTCTACGCGATCGGCGTGATCTGCGCCTCCTTCCACCTGGGCAACGGCCTGTGGAATTTCGCCTGCAAGTGGGGCATCGCGGTCAGCGTTCGAGCGCAGCGCGCCGCCGGATGGTTCGGCGCTGCGGTCGCCGTCACGTTCACGTTTGTGGGCCTCGCCATCGTCATCGGCCTCCATTACGGGATGTTCCCGCTCGGAGGTTACGTGCAATGAGGCAGCCCAAAATCATCATCGTCGGCGGAGGACTTGCCGGGCTGATGGCCGCCATTCGCGTGGCCGAATCGGGCGTGCCGGTTGATTTGTTTTCCATCGTGCCGGTAAAGCGCTCCCACTCCGTGTGCGCCCAGGGCGGCATCAACGCCGCCAAGAATCTGAAAGGCGAAGGCGATTCCACCTGGAAGCATTTCGACGACACCATCTACGGCGGCGATTTCCTCGCCAATCAAGGCCTCGTGAAGGGCATGTGCGAAGCCGCTCCGGCGATCATTGACCTGCTCGATCGCATGGGCGTGATGTTCAATCGCACGCCCGAGGGCCTGCTCGATTTCCGCCGCTTCGGCGGCACGCTTTTCCACCGCACCGCGTTTGCCGGCGCCACCACCGGCCAGCAATTGCTCTACGCGCTCGATGAACAGGTCCGCCGCTACGAAGCCGAAGACAAAGTGAAAAAATTCGAGGGCTGGACGTTTCTTTCCGCCGTCCTCGACGATGCCGGCGTCTGCCGCGGCATCTGCGCCATGGATCTGAAGACGATGGAGATCAAAACCTTTCCTTGCGACGCCGCGATCTTCTGCACCGGCGGCATCGGCGCGGTTTTCGGACGTTCCACCAACTCGGTCGTCTGCACCGGCTCCGCGCAATCCGCGCTCTTCCAACAGGGCGTTTATTACGCCAACGGCGAATTCATCCAGGTCCATCCCACCGCAATCCCCGGCGAAGACAAATGCCGCCTGATGAGCGAATCGGCGCGCGGCGAGGGCGGACGCGTATGGGTTCCGAAAACGCCGCAGGACCCGCGCCCCGCGAAGCAAATTCCCGAAAACGAGCGCTTCTACTTCCTCGAAGAATGGTACCCGAAGTACGGCAATCTGGTTCCGCGTGACGTCGCCACGCGCGCCATTCACAAAGTCGTCTACGAAATGAAAATGGGACTGGCCGGCGAGCCCGCGGTCTATCTGGACGTCACGCACATCCCACGCGAAGTCCTCGAACGCAAGCTCGAAGGTATCCTCGAAATCTATCAAAAATTCGTGGGCACGGATCCCTACACCGAGCCGATGAAAGTTTTCCCGGCGATGCATTACACGATGGGCGGCCTGTGGGTGGACAACGAAAATCAAGCCACCAACGTCCCGGGCATTTACGCCGCGGGTGAATGTGAATACCAGTATCACGGCGCGAATCGCCTCGGCGCGAATTCGCTGGTCTCCTGCATTTATGGCGGAGGCATCGCCGGTCCCGCCGCGGTGCGTTACGCGCGCAGTCTGGAACAAGGTTGTGAATCCACCGCGCCCGCCGTGTTCGAACGCGAACGGGTTCGCCAGCAGGACATTTCCGACGCGCTGCTCAATCAGCACACCGGCACGGAAAATCCGCTCGTGATTTGGCGCGAAATGGGCGACATCATGACCGAAAACGTCACCGTGATCCGTTACAACGCCGCGCTGCAGAAAACGCTCGTCAAGCTCGACGAGCTCAGCGAGCGCTTCAAGCATATCAATTTGCAGGACCGTACCCAGTGGGCGAACCAAACCCTCAATTTCGTCCGCGAGCTGGGCAATATGCTCATCCTCGCGAAAGTGATTACTCTGGGAGCTCTCGCCCGCAATGAAACGCGTGGCGCGCACTACAAACCCGAATTTCCGAATCGCGACGACGTCAATTGGCTGAAAACCACCATAGCCAGCTATAACGCCGGAAACATCAAACTCGAATATCAAGCGGTGGACATTTCGCTGCTCCCGCTGCGTGAACGCAAATACACGGCGGCGAAGTAGCGCGCACGGTTTTGGCGTTTAAGAGTGTTTGTACTTCGTGGCTTCCGCCACGACAAGTTCGCGCGAAAGATGGCGCGGTCTTGCAGTTTGCGGGAAGACGGAAGGGCGGGGCTTCAGCCCCGCCGTAAGTCGGGCTCCTTCTTGAGGGGGCTTTAGCCCCTGAAGCTAGGGTCTTGGCTTCTTCCGCAAACTGTTCAGCAGTTGAAGTACAGGTTTTGCGGCGTTCTAGGGTCTGAGTAAAGTGAGGCATCATGGCCGATAAAACTTTCATCGTGCGCATCAAGCGCCAGCAGCGACCCGACGAATCGGTGCGCTGGGAAGAGTTCGAACTGCGTCACCGGCCGCACATGAACGTGATCACCTGCCTGCGCGACATCGCCGAAAAGCCCTTCACCCGCAACGGCAGCGAATCCACGCCGGTAAGTTACGACGCCAATTGCCTGGAGGAAATTTGCGGCGCGTGCGCCATGGTCATCAACGGCAAGCCTCGCCAGGCCTGCTCCGCGTTGGTGGATGATCTGGAAAAACCGATTCGCCTCGAGCCGCTCGTTAAATTTCCGCTGATCCGCGATCTGCAAGTGGATCGCAGTTCGATGTTCGAGAACCTGAAGCGCACGAAGTGCTGGATTCCGATTGACGGCACCTACGACCTCGGCCCCGGCCCGCGCATGGCGCCGGAAAGGCAGGAAATCGGCTACCCGCTTTCGCGCTGCATCACCTGCGGCAATTGCCTGGAAATTTGCCCGAAGGTCAACGAAAACTCGCACTTCGTCGGCGCGGCCATCGTCAGCCAGGTGCGCCTCTTCAATATGCATCCCACCGGTGAAATGCACGCTGGCGCGCGCCTGGAAGCGCTCATGGGCCCGGGCGGCATCGAAGATTGCGACAACGCCCAGAACTGCGTGAAAGTCTGCCCCAAAGGCATTCCGCTGACGGAATCGCTGGCCGCCGTGAATGGCCAGGTCCTGCTCCACGCCGTGAAAACGTTCTTCACCGGCAAAGACTAAATGGGCCCCAGGCAAGCACTCTCCGTGCCCTCAAGCCTTTCTCTGTGCACTCTGTGTTAAGTTTTTCCGGTCGAGCGAGTTCGCACGCTCATCCCGATTCCGCGTTTTAGTTTCCCGGCAACGTGTCGTAGAATTCCAAGGGAATTTCGGGGGATGCATGGTTCGTATGTGGTTGCTGGTATTTTGCTGTTTACTCGGAGGACTTTTGCCGCTCGCAGCCGTAACCGGCCAATCGGAATCCAGCATTTCGCCGCAAGCCCGTGAACTTCATTTCAGCTCGATTGTAATTGACACGCACGACGACACCACCCAGCGCCTGCTCGATCCGAAATTCGACCTCGGCGCCCGGCACACGGACGGCGGCATTGATATCCCGCGCATGCGCGAAGGCGGCCTCAGCGCCATTTTCTTTTCGATTTATATTCCCGGCACGATCACCGGACCCACGGCGTTCGAGCGCGCCCTCGTGCAAATCGGCGCGGTTCGCGAAGCCGTCGCCCGCCATCCGAACGACCTCGTCCTGTGCACCACGGCCGCCGAAATTCGCGCCGCCAAGGCGCACAATAAAATCGCCGTCTTGATGGGTGTGGAAGGCGGCCACATGATCAATGATTCGCTGGCCAACCTCGACAAGTTCTACGCCCTCGGCGTGCGCTATATGACCCTCACGCACATGGTCAATACCGATTGGGCCGATTCCTCCACGGATAAGCCCGCGCACAACGGCCTCGGCGATTTCGGCAAGCAAGTCGTGCGCGAAATGAATCGCCTGGGGATGATGGTGGACGTCTCGCACGTCTCGGACAAAACTTTCTACGACGTGCTGGCCACCAGCACCGCCCCGGTAATCGCCTCCCATTCTTCCTGCCGCGCGCTTTGCAATGCTCCGCGCAATATGACCGACGCGATGATCAAGGCCCTGGCCGCCAAGGGCGGCGTGATTCAGATCAATTATCATGTAGGCTTCCTGGACCAGAAATTCCAGGACGCGCAAAAGAATAATCCGGCGCTGGGCAAGGAAATCGAGGCGGAATCCAAAAAGCGCTGCGGCAATGATGAAGCCTGCCAGTTGATCGAAGCGGATAAAATCGTGCGCGACATGGTCGCGCAAGGAAAATTCCCGCGCGTGGACTGGACCGAAATCATCAATCACATTGACCACGCCGTAAAACTCGTCGGCCCGGACCACGTCGGTCTCGGCTCCGATTTCGATGGCGCGGATATGCCCTACGGCATGGAAGACGCCTCCCATCTGCCGCAAATCACCAACGCGTTGCTCGCCAAAGGTTACTCCGCGAGCGATATTCGCAAGATTCTAGGTGGCAACACCTTGCGCTTGATGCAGGATGTGGAAGCTGCAGCGCAAAAATAGTTCTCAACGCAATCCAAACTTAGGAGGGAAGTCGTGAAAAGTTTCGTCCCCTGGTTGTTTGTTTTCTTGATCGCCGGGCTGTCACCGGCCGCGCTATCGGCTCAAGCTCAGTCCACCGCGCCATCTTCTTCGGCGACTGCAACCCATACACACGCGCACTCCGCCGTGCATCACACCGATCCGGCGCTGTTCCATCCCGCCGCGCTCACGGCCAAAGCTCCCGAGCAGTTCGAAGCCACCTTCAAAACCACCGCGGGCGATTTCGTGGTGCAAGTGACGCGCGCCTGGGCTCCCCAGGGCGCCGATCGCTTTTACAATCTCGTGAAACACGGATACTTCACCGACGCCGCCTTCTTCCGCGTCGTGCCCGGATTCATCGTCCAATTCGGTCTGAATGCGAACCCCGCGCTCAACAAGGTTTGGGATAAAGCGCCAATCAAGGACGATATGGTCACTCAGAGTAACAAGCCAGGTTTCCTCAGTTACGCCGCGGCGGGCCCGAACACCCGCACCACGCAGATCTTTATCAATCTTGGCGACAACGGCAGCAGCCTGGACAGCCGGCCCGATCACTTCGCTCCCTTCGGGCAGGTCACCTCCGGCATGGACGTGGTCCAGAAAATCTACAGTGGTTACGGCGAATCACCTGACCAAGGCGCGATCACCACCGAAGGCAAAGCGTATCTCGACAAAAATTTCCCGAAGCTCGATCACATCATCTCGGCAACGATCACTTCACCCGCGCCGGCCGTTCACACCATGCCGGCTCACAAAACCGCGGCGCCGCCCGCCAAGAATCCGTAGCATGCGGGCCCGTCGGGCTTGTTTCGCATTTGTAGCGGCGCACTTTAGTGCGCCATTTGCGCCGCGGCGATAACCGATGGCGGCCTAAAGGCCGCCGCTACAAAGGCTCTCGGATACACAACTTCAACATCAGCATGAACCGTGCAGGCACGGTTCCTTGGGAGAAAGATTATGACCACGCAGCCATCATTGCTCGACCCCGCAAATCTGAAGGAAACAGCGCCAGAAACGTACAACGTAAACTTCAAAAGCACCGCCGGCGATTTCGTCGTGCAAGTCACCCGCGCCTGGGCGCCGCTCGGCGCGGACCGCTTCTACAACCTCGTCAAGCACGGCTACTACGACGAAGCCGCTTTCTTTCGCGTCATCCCCGGCTTCGTCGTGCAATTCGGCCTGAGCGCCGACCCCAACGTCAACAACGTCTGGCGCAAATCCAACTTCAAAGACGATCCCGTCACCCAAAGCAATAAGCCCGGCTTCATCACCTTCGCTACCGCCGGTCCGAACACGCGCACCACCCAGCTCTTCATCAACACCGGCAATAACGCCCAGCTCGACCGCATGGGTTTCGCTCCCTTCGGCCAAGTTACTTCCGGCATGGACGTGGTGAAGAAAATTCACAGCGGCTACGGCGAATCTCCCGACCAGGGCTCCATCACCGCCCTCGGCAAGCCTTATCTCGACAAGAATTTCCCGAAGCTCGACCGCATCACGTCGGCAACCATTAGTTGAAGACGTGCCGCAATCGAACCATAAGTCCACATATCTGCTGCTGGCGCTGGCCCTCGGCAAACTGCTGATCCAGTTCGCGGGCATCAATCATTACGGCTTTTTTCGCGACGAGCTGTATTACATGGCCTGCGGCGAACATCTCGCCTGGGGCTACGTGGACCAGCCACCGCTGATCGCCCTGATCGCCTGGATCGTTCAACATTCTGCCGGGTACACGCTCTTCGCGCTGCGCCTGCGCCCTGCCATTACTGGCGCGGCGGTCGTGTACCTCACCGGCCGAGTCGCCCGCGACCTCGGCGGCGGCCTTTTCGCGCAATTCTTGGCAGCCACGGCGATTCTGTTGGCGCCGGCCTATCTTGCGTTCGATAGCTTTTTCTCCATGAACGCGTTCGAGCCGCTTTTTTGGCTGGTGTGCGCCTGGATCGCCATCCTCATCGTCAAAGGCGCGTCCCCCAAGCTGTGGATGGTATTTGGCGCCGTCGCCGGCATCGGCCTGGAAAATAAGCACAGTATGCTGGTCTTCGGTTTCGCTCTCGTAGTGGGATTGCTGCTTTCCGGCCAGGCCCATCTCTTCCGCTCCAAGTGGATTTGGATCGGCGCCGCCATCGCCTTCGCGATCTTCCTGCCGAACTTGCTCTGGGAAGCGCGCCACGGCTGGCCCCAGATTCAGGTCGTGCGCAACGCTCAGGAATTCAAGAACGTTCAGATCGGTCCCGCGCAATTTCTCTTCGAACAGGTTCTCTTCCTTCAGCCCCTGGCTTTGCCGGTCTGGCTCGCGGGCCTCATCTGGTATTTCGCGTCGCCGGAAGGGAAGCGCTTTCGCTTTTTGGGCTGGGCTTATCTGGCCGTGTTGGCCATTTTCATCGGCTTTGACGGAAAATCCTATTACGCGCTCCCGGTCTATCCGGTTTTAATGGCTGCGGGCGGCGTTGCCCTGGAAAAACTGTTCGCCGCGCCTCGGCGGCGTTGGCTCACGGTGGCCTATCCGGCCCTTCTCGTAATCGCAGGCTTACTGACGGTTCCCTTTGGTGTTCCGCTTCTCCCGGTAGACACCTTTCTGAAATATTCGAATATGTTCCCCTACTCCCGCGACGTTAAAACCGAGCGCGACTCCACTACTACTTTGCCGCAGCTCTACGCAGACATGTTCGGCTGGGAAAACATGGCGCAGCAAATCGCGCGCGTCTATCACGATTTGCCGCCCGCGGAACAACCGGACTGCGCCATCCTGGCGGGGAACTACGGGGAAGCCGGAGCGATTGACCACTACGGTCCGCAATTAGGCCTGCCCAAAGCCATCAGCGGCCACAACAGCTATTACTACTGGGGGCCGCGCGCTTACACCGGCTCATGCGTCATACTCTTCGGCGAGCGCGCCGACCTGTACAAACAATATTTCGGCGAAGTAAATCTGGTCGCCACGATCTCCGCGCCGCACGCCGCCCTCGCCGAGCAAAACGTCCACGTCTATCTCTGCCGCAAGCCCAGCGCTCCGCTTGCAGTCCTCTGGCCCCACTTCAAATTGATTATTTGAGCGATTTTGCATCGGTGGGATTCACAGCGCGGTGGATTGCTGCGGCGACGACCTAGTGCAACGGCGCATGCCGCGGATTTCGCGCCGCCTGCTCGAGCTCCATCACGTTCAGACCAGACGCCACCAGGCGATGCCCAATCTCCGAATCCGTGCGCTTGGCAATCGCAAACAGCACGGCTTCGCACGTCAATATCGGAACCAGCCGCCCATCCACTTCATCCAGCGCCGGCGCAATCTCTTCCGCGCTCCTCAGCAGCGCGTTCAATTCCGCCGAACGCCCCAGCGCCTTGCCGTCCGTCTCCGCGGCAGCCCCAGCGGCCGTCCCCGGCCGCAGCCACTTCCATTTCCCCTGGTTTTCGTCGCCGCGCCGCTGCTGGTCGTAAAACTGAATCCAGTGATGCCAGCGTTGCGGGCTGATTCTGCAGATCTGCTGCAAATACTCCTCAATGGCGTCTTGTTCGGGCCAATATTTTGACAACCGCTCCCAATCGTAAATGTACATGCCCGCAAGCAAATCGGCGACTTCCACCACCCCAGCCGCCCGGCTGTGCGCCAGCATCGCCGCCAACTGTTCAGCCCGGGCCAGGTCTTTGGTCAGGCGGTGAGCCACCAAGGCGGGCGCGCCGCCCTGCGTATTCGGTCGTTCAGACGCGCGCCTCCGCGCCTTGCCGCCCGCGCCGTTGCCTTTCGCTTTCGAATTTCTCTCTTTTCCTGGTCCAAAAAACTTCATGCCGGCGAATGACTCCCACCACAATGTTACCAGAGGCCACGTTGCTGCATTGGAAATCTGCGCCAGACCTTCGCCGATTGGTCACTTGCCCTCGCGTCAGCGCGGATATATATTTGCTTCCTAAGAGTATAAATTTCAGCCCGGGTTGACGCGTCGCATGAATCGAGCGGTACAGAACATCAGGGCCGGTTTGCTGAAAGGCTCCCTGCCATGACCACCACCCAGCGCCAGAATCAGCCTGCGCGCGAAAGCCGCAGCCACAGCCACAGCGCTTCGCTTTACGGCTCCAAGCAGTCTGACTCGAATCCCTTCGTCGGAACCTGGCGGCTGGTTTCGATTGCTTCTTCCGAGTCGCGCCTCTTCGGCGAGCGGCCCATCGGAATTTTGATTTATGACGCCGAGGGCCACGTCGCCGTGCAAATCATGCGCAATCCAAGGCCGGACATGTCCTCGGGCCCGGGCTTTCCCAGCCCGAAAGAAGTGCAGATCGCCTATAAGGGCTATTACGCGTACTACGGCACCTACGACGTGAACTGGGAGAAGAGAACCATCACGCACCACCTGGAAGGAAGCCTGCGCCCCGGCGACGTGGGCAAATATTTCACCCGCGCCTACGAAATCTCCGGCAATCGCCTGGCCCTCACACCGGTTGACGACGGTCAGGCCCGCGACGCCTGCCTAACCTGGGAACGCGCCTAGGCCTGATTCCGAGGTGCGCAGCGGTCGCAGCCGCGCTCTACACCCCCAGCACGTTCACCAATTCCCGCACCGAAGCCGCCGACTTATCCAATGCCGCCTTCTCTTCAGGCTGCAACTTAATCTCGATAATCTGCTCGATGCCCTTAGCTCCCAGCTTCACCGGCACGCCCACAAAAAGTCCACTGATCCCGTACTCCCCTTCCAGATAAGCCGCGCAAGGCAAAATCTTCTTCTTGTCCTGCAGAATCGCTTCCACCATTTCCACCACTGCCGCCGACGGCGCGTAGTAAGCCGACCCGGTCTTCAGCAGGTTCACAATCTCCGCGCCGCCCTTGCGCGTACGCGTCACAATCGCTTCCAGCTTCTCCGCCGGAATCAATTCAGGGAGGGGAATTCCCGCCACGGTCGAATAACGAGTCAGCGGCACCATGTCGTCGCCGTGCCCGCCGAGCACAAAGGAATGTACGTTCTCGACCGACACTCCCAGCTCCCGCGCCACAAACGTGCTCATGCGCGCCGAATCCAGCACGCCGGCCATTCCAATCACTCGCCCCTTCGGCAATTTGCTGATCTTGAAAGCCGCCTGCGCCATCGCATCCAGCGGGTTCGTCACGATGATCAATATCGCGTTCGGCGAAAGCTTCACCACCGCTTCCACCACGCCCTTGATCACATCGTAATTCGCTTTCAATAAATCGTCGCGGCTCATCCCCGGCTTGCGCGGAAAACCCGCCGTAATCACGATGATGTCGCTGTTTTCCGTACCGGAATAGTCGCCGCTGGCCGTCGAAATTCCCGACGCATGCACATCCGCCCCCAGAATCGGCCCGGACTCCGCCATATCCAGAGCTTTTCCGGCCGGCACTCCCTCCAAAATGTCCGTCAGGACGACGTCCGCAAGGCCCGCGTCATGAATCCGCTGCGCCGTCGTCGAGCCTACAAACCCGCCTCCCACCACCGTCACCTTCTTCCGCATTCCGTCTCCTCGTTCGATTAAATTCTCTTTGCCACAGTTGAAAATCCCGTTCCATTCGCCGCGCAGGATTGGCATTTGTAGCGGCGCACTTTAGTGCGCCACCGACGTTACCGCGCAGATTGCTGGCGGTCCAACGGCCACCGCTGCGAGCGCCCCGAATTAGTCCATCGCCCCCACCGCCGCCTGCATATTCTCGATAATCGCCGCGGCATACTCGGACGTCTTCAGCTTCTTCGCCCCCGGCATCAATCTCTCCAGATCGTACGTCACGCGCTTCTGCTGGATCGTCCGCGCAATGCCATCCTCAATCAATCGCGCGACTTCCTTCCAACCCATAAATTCGAACATCATCGCGCCCGAAAGCATCACCGAACTCGGGTTGATAACATCCTTATCGGCATATTTCGGCGCAGTTCCATGGGTCGCCTCAAATACTCCGAAGCCGTCGCCGATATTCGCCCCCGGAGCCATCCCCAGCCCGCCCACCTGCGCCGCGCAAGCATCCGACAGATAATCTCCATTCAAATTCGGCGTCGCGAACACCTGGTACTCGTCCGCGCGCGTCAGCACCTGCTGAAACACGGAATCGGCGATCCGGTCATTGATCAAAATCTTCTGTTTCCACTTGCCGTTCCCGTGCGAACCGTAGATCCCGTCCAGCGTGTGCCGCACTTCTTCGTACAGATGCTTCCTGAAGTCGTCGGTGGCTTCCTCGAGGCCCGGCTCGATGGACGCGGCGTTCTGCTCCACGGTGATGTTCGGGTTCTTATCCTTATTGTCCAGGATCCAGCTCTCGCGCTCGGTCACCACGTACTCGCGAAATTCCTGCGTGGCCAGCTCGTAGCCCCAATCGCGAAACGCTCCCTCTGTAAATTTCTGAATGTTGCCCTTGTGCACCAGCGTCACCACTTTGCGCTTGTTTTCCAGCGCGTGGACGATCGCCCGCCGCACCAGCCGCTTGGTTCCCATCGGAGACATCGGTTTGATTCCCACGCCGGAATCTTCGCGTATTTTCTTGGCGGACCCTTTCAGCATCTCGGTATTCAGAAAATCAATCAGCTTCTTCACTTCCATCGAGCCGGACCGCCATTCGATCCCCGCGTACACGTCCTCGGTGTTTTCCCGGAAGATCACCACGTTCATCCGCTCCGGTTCGCGCACCGGAGAAGGCACCCCGGTGAAATAACGCACCGGCCGCACACAGGCATAAAGATCCAGCACCTGCCGCAGCGTCACGTTCAAGGAACGAATGCCGCCGCCCACCGGAGTCGTCAGCGGGCCCTTGATCGCCACGCGAAAATTGCGAATCGCGTCCACCGTATCCTGCGGCAGCCATTCCTTGAATTGCCGGTACGCTTTTTCCCCCGCGAAGACTTCCAGCCACTCGATCTTGCGCTTCCCGCCATAGGCCTTCTCCACCGCCGCATCAAAAACCCGCCGCGAAGCCTTCCAGATGTCGCGCCCGGTCCCGTCACCCTCGATAAAAGGAATCACCGGATGGTCCGGCACGTGGAATCCGCCGCCGGCAAAATCAATCGCTTTGCCAGCCGACGGCACCGCCACCCCGTTGTAAGCATTCTTCATGGTCTTAAAGTTCTCCCGGCCCTTTCGCACACCCTCGCCCGCGCGGCGAAGCCCATTTCCAAATCAATAACCTTAGCACAATCTCCGCCGCCCAGACATTACGTTGGTATCAAGCGTACGGCTCGGGAACGGCCAAATTTCGCCGGCGGCGGCTTTCGGGCTGGCCTTTGTAGCGGCGCACTTCAGTGCGCCAACGATGTTGCCGCAAGACCGGTGTCTGAAGATCGCCGTTCGCAGGGCTTTCAAGTGGCCGGATCTTGCAGCGGCTGCATTGAAGCGGCGAGATACTCCCGAAGTCTTACTGCGGATTCGCCGGGAAAGAGAAAATAGCGTCAGGAAATACAAACGTAGCCCTCGCAAACTCCGACGAAAGCGTCTCCGCGCGATAGTATTTCTTCAGGACGCTATCCTTCCACGTCAGCAAGTCCGGATTCTGCGCCCGGAAGTCCGCCCAACGCAGCGTCCCATTCGCCCGCCGCATGCGTTCGTGTATCAGTAGAATGTAAGCCCAGGTGATCGTCGCGTGGTACAAGCCGCTCTTTCCATGCGCGTCCGCGTACCTCGTCAAAGCCGCTGGAAATTTCGCGAGTACCTCCAACAGCGAATACTTGCGCAGATAGAGAAACACGATCTGCACGTGCACGCTGTGACGAAAACTCTCCAGGGGAAGGGAAGCGTCCTCAAAGCGCGCGATCAGAATATCCTCTTCCGCAGCGGCGCCCACGGCAGTCATGGCCGAGCCTCGCGCGAGCCTGCTCCGCACGTCAAGCAAACCACCACCGCCGCCGCATAGATCGCCAGGCCGCCCACCACGTTGAATTCGCCATGCAAAATGTGAAACGCCGCCGCAAAAAAGAAAACCGCGAGCAACAAATAACCTCCCGCAACCCTCACCACCGGCAGCAGGAACATCGCCGCTGCAATAATCTCGGCGCTCGCCAGCACCAGAAATATCCAAGCGTGCACACCCAGGTGGCCCGAACTTTGAACTTCGAAAATCGTCCGGCGCAGGAATAGGCAGGACTCCCACAACACCACCACGCCCAGAACCCAACGCAGCACCTGAACCGCCTTACCATGTGCACTCGTGCTCATCGCGAATCTCCTCCCCTTTTGCCCTTGCGCCGCGCCAGGGGGCGAATCGTCCGTCCGGCACGCTCCCTCTTGGCGCCCGCGGACGATGACTTCGCCGGCCCGGGCCGCTTCGCTCTTTTCTTCGCGGCGGCGCGTGGCCTGCGCTTCTGCGGCACTTCACGCACTTCCGTCAGCCGGTGACTGGCGCGTGCATCCAGATCCAGCCCGTAGAACTTCTTCAATTGCTTGATGCGCTGGCGCGACGCCTCTTGAAATGGCGCCTTGCCGTCAAAGGCGTGCAGCACGATGCCTTCCAGCAGGTCCCCCAAAGTCAAATCGTGAAATTCGGCCAGCGCCTTCAGCACCTTCAGTAGCCGCTTCTCCATGCGCACGCCTGTCTGCACCCGCTCCACCACAAATGTCTTTTGATGTCGCGTTGTTCGCATTGTGGTACCAATGTACCACGGTAACAATCACGGCGGCAAGCGATGAAATGTCAAGCGCGATGCAGCGCGTGCGATAAAATGACGCAGCCGCCCCGCCGCCATCGCCTTGACGCAACCACTCGGTGCCCCGTAGCATGGGCATATGAGTCTCTCAACAACCTTCATTCCGCTATCGATAATCGTCGCCGTGCTCGCGGTCGTCCGGCCTTTCGCTCCGCTCGGCGCCGCCGATCGCCCTCTCGCGACGCAAGACACTCTGAAGCAGTCCGCCGACACGCTGCAACTCAGCAGTTCGTCATTTGAAGCAGACGCCGCCATTCCCGCAAAATACACCTGTGATGGCGCGGACGTTTCCCCCGCTCTGCTGTGGAACGACCCTCCGCCCGCCACCAAAAGTTTGGCCCTCATCGTGGACGATCCGGACGCACCGAACCGCACCGTCGTCCACTGGGTCATCTACAACATCCCGCCAGACAGCCGCGGGCTGCAGGAAGCCGTCCCCAGGGACAAGAAGCTTCGCGACGGATCGCTCCAGGGCAAGAACGACCACGGCAAGATCGGCTACAGCGGTCCGTGCCCGCCGCACGGTGCCGTCCACCACTATTTTTTCAAGCTATACGCACTGGATGAGGTGACCACACTCAAACCCAAAGCCACCAAGCCGCAGCTCGAACAAGCCATGAAAGACCACATCCTGGGCAAAGCGCAGCTGATCGGCCGCTTCGGGCATTAGGTGATTTTCAAAGCGGAACGCCAGTCAGGCTTTTCTCTGCGTCCTCTGCGTCTCGGCGGTAAATCCGTTTCGCAGCCAACGCGCCCACCCCAAAGTTTCATTTATCGGTTCGATAAGCGATTTCGTGGCTGCTTCACCATTTTGGGATTTGACCCTTCCGCGCGCCTCACGATACTCTACGTTGTTTTGAAACGGCGACGCACGCGCCTTTGGCGCGGACCGCATTCCACCTGAAGGAGACTCATGGCCACCGAACTTCGCAATTTTTTGGCAATCCCCTACGAAGAACTCGAAGAGCTCAACCTGAAAGCCAAGGAGCAGCGCAGGAATCGCGTGGCGCCGCACAAAATTCAGGAAGAGCGCATCAAATATCTCGCCGATGAAAAGCGCATCAAGGCCGTCACCGTCCTGTTCAGCGACCTGGAAGGCCGTCTGCACATGCTCGATTACGACAAGAAATTTCTCGTAAAGAGCTGGGACAACCTCACCTTCGACGGCTCCTCGATCCGCGGTTTCACCGCGCAGCGCGAAAGCGACCTGCGCCTGGCCATGGATTGGAGCGCCTTTTATTGGGGCCCGGCGGACGTCTTCGGCTCCGGCAAAGTGCTCATCTTCGGCGAAGTGATTGACAAAGACGGTTCACCGTACAGCGCGGACATTCGCGGCGCCCTGAAGGGCTTTGCGGCAAGGCAATTCAAGGAGGAAGGCTACACCCTGAACGCCGCCAACGAAATTGAAGGCTTTCTCTTCAAAGGCCCCGACGCCGAGCGCCACTACTCCGAAACCGGCAAATTCGAGTACGTCAATACCGGCGGCTACTATCACTCGCTCCCCGGCGATCCGCTGCGCACCTTTATTGACACCACCGCCGAAGTCCAGCGCGCCATGGGTTTCCAGAACGAGAAAGACCACCCCGAAGTCGCTCCATCGCAATTTGAAATCAATTACGGCTATGGCGAAGTGGTCGCCGCCGCCGATCAGATTCAGCTCTACAAACTGATCTGCCGCCAGGTCGCCACCCACATGGGCCTCACCGCCAGCTTCATGCCCAAGCCCGTCGTCGGGGTCAACGGCAGCGGCATGCACACCAACGTTTCCGTCAGCAAAGGCGGCAAGAATCTTTTCTGGGATCCCAAAGGCGATGAAAAACTCAGCAAAGTTGGCTGGGCCTTCCTCGATCGCATTCTCACTCACGCCAACGACATCTGCCTGATGCTCAACGCCAGCGTCAACGCCTATCGCCGCCTCGATCCGCACTTCGAAGCGCCCAACCAGATCAAAGCCTCGCCCGTGGATCGCGGCTCGATGATTCGTATTCCCATCGGCAACGAAAAGAGCATGCGCGTCGAGGTTCGTTCCGTTTCGCCGGACGCGAATCCTTACATGGTCATGTATTCGATTTTCCGCTCGGGTTTGGAAGGCGAAACCGCGAAGATCAAAAACCTGCGCCAGGCCGAACGCTACCTGCCGGACAACATCTACACCGCCATAGACGATTTCCGCAACGCGGCCTGGACCACCAAACTCCTGGGCGCGGATGTGAAGGCCCGCTACGCCGACCTGAAGCAAGCCTCCGCCGACCGTTGCGCCCGCCTTCTTGGCACGGTCGTCAAAGCCGCCGAGGTCCAATATCACCACGAGGTTTACAACCAGTACCTCTGGAACCAGTTCTAACGATCCGCACTAAAGCAAAACGGCGGAGAGAGCACTCACTCTCTCCGCCGTTTGATTTTGCGCCTGCGGCGCCAGCCGCTCTTTTCAGCGACTGAAACCCACTTCATAAATTGCGTGACCGGAAGGGCGGGGCTTCAGCCCCGCCGCAAAGCGCCCAAAAATCAGGGGCTTTAGCCCCTGAAGCCCGTTCTCGGGTTTCGGCTTGATATTTATGTGATGCCTCCTAATCGTAATACTCCGCTCCCAAATGCGTGATGAGTTCCTCGCCCATCATCCAGCGCAAAGTGTTCTTCAGCTTCATCAGCTGAATAAACAAATCATGCTCGGGATAAAGCTCTTTCGCGCACATCGGTGACTTGAAATAGAAGCTGAGCCACTCCTGTATCCCGCGCATCCCCGCTCGCTGCGCCAAATCAAAGAAGATGGCCAAATCCAGCACGATCGGCGCCGCCAGAATCGAATCGCGGCACAGGAAATCCACTTTGATCTGCATCGGATAACCGAGCCAGCCGAAAATATCGATGTTGTCCCAACCCTCTTTGTTGTCTCCGCGTGGAGGATAGTAATTGATCCTCACCTTGTGATGAATCTTGCCGTAAAGCTCCGGATACAGACTCGGCTGCAGAATATATTCCAGAGCGCCCAGCTTCGATTCTTCCTTGGTTTTGAACGACCCCGGATCGTCCAGCACTTCGCCGTCGCGATTGCCCAGAATGTTCGTCGAAAACCATCCATTCAATCCCAGCATGCGCGCCTTGAATCCCGGCGCCAGCACGGTCTTCATCAAAGTCTGCCCGGTCTTGAAATCCTTCCCGCCGATGGGTACGTTCTTCGATTTCGCGTATTCCTCCAGCGCCGGAATATCCACCGTCAAGTTCGGCGCGCCGTTCGCAAACGGCACTCCCTCGCTGATCGCCGCATACGCATACAGCATGGACGGCGCAATCGCCGGATGGTTTGCCTTCATCGCCTTCTCGAACGACGCCAGATTCTTATGCACCTCTTCCGGCTTCAAAAACACTTCCGTCGAGCCGCACCACACCATCACCAGCCGGTCCAGCTTGTTTTTCTTCTTGAATCCGCGGATGTCCTCGCGCAATTGCTCGGCAAGATCCATTTTCGTCTTGCCCTTCTTCACGTTTGGTCCGTGCAAATTCTTCACGTAGTTCTGGTCAAACACCGCCTTCATCGGCTTGATGCCCTTCAGGAATTTCTCCGCCTTCGCCAGGTCCTTGGAGTCCAGCACCCCGGCCTTCGTCGCCGCCTGAAACGCGTTGTCGCCAAATACATCCCAGCCCCCAAAAACCAGGTCGTCCAGCTTCGCCAGTTGCACGAAATCCTTGATCTTCGGCGTGCGCGCGTCCGTGCGCTTCCCCAGCCGGATTGTGCCCATTTGCGTGAGCGACCCCACCGGCACCGCCTGCCCCCGCCGCACCAATTCCACCCCCGCCATGAAAGTCGTGCTCACCGCGCCCATTCCCGGCGTCAGCACTCCCAATTTTCCCTTTGGCGGAGTAACACTCACAGGCCTGCGCATTCGATTTCCCCCAGTTCCTTTCGAAGTTGTAAAGCAGAAGTTCCCATGCCGCGCCGCGCACTGCCCCCGAAGACGCTGCGCGAGCCCACGCTGATCTCGCCGCGGATCTCACCGCGAAACGATCCGTCTCTAATTGTTCGTGAACTAACCGTCACAGCGCGGCGAACGGCTCGGAACAAACGATTTATGATGCGGCAACCGGTAAAGATTTGCAAATTGATTCCCGGCAAGCCCCATCGCTCGCGCCGGACGAAAATCAAGGCATGTTGAAAGGTCGAAGGGCGAGGCAAGTCGCAGCGGCAGCATTAGAGACAGCAGCGAATTCACAACGAGGTGCACAGTCGAATGAAGAGAGCAGGCTACGAGAGGCTATCTCATAAATGAATCGCCCGGAAGGGCGAGGCTTCAGCCCCGCTGTTAAGCGCCCACAGAAAGGGGCTTCAGCCCCTGAAGCCACGAGTCTAAAGCTTGGCGAATTATTTACGAGACGACTTCTAGCGTTACTTGCGGCGGAGGCTAGCGGCGATTCCGTCCGATACAGAAAGAAATACTAGTACTGCGAGAACTCCGAGCATCAAGAAGGGAACCATAAACTCCTCTCATCGCCGCCTACCACCCGCGACAAACTGCATGCAACGTGCCAATCTCGTGTCTCACGTAACTGCAATCCTCCCAGCCCCGAAATCGCAGCCCGCAGCCGATATCGTGGGAACTCTGAGACAAATGTGGTCTTCCGACGACACGTTGGTGGTATTTCCTTGCAGGTCGGCCGATACCTGAAGCAGCGCTAAGCCCCCGGCAATTCAGCGCCCTTGCGAGAGCGCTACAACTTCTCGATGTGGATCGACCCGTCCCCCGAAGTGATCGCCAAAGTCCCGCCCCCCGCGTTCAATTTTCCGCGCACGGCCGAATGGCTCAGCGAGCCGGACACCTGAATCGGAACATCCAGAGTGATGCTCCCGTCGCCGGTGTGCGCATCAAGGTAAGCGTTCAAATCGCCGGGCAGCCGCAAAGTAATGTGTCCATCGCCGGAATGTAAATTCCAGCCGTTCGCCACCTTCGATCCGGTGCCCACTTGCGCCTCGATGCTGCCATCGCCCGTCTTCAGGGCCAACGCATCGAAGCGGCCGTCAATCCGCAAGTTGCCGTCGCCCGTGTCCGCGTCGAGCGACCCGTCGAAGCTGTGCCCCTCGATGTGCCCGTCGCCCGTGTGCATCCGTATATCGCCACGGACGTTGTTCGCGGTGACGTTGCCGTCGCCCGTATCGATCTGAATCTTGCCGGAAACTCCCTGCGCCACCACATTGCCGTCGCTGGTGCGCACGTCCAAATCCAATCCTTGCGGGACGCGCAAATCAACGTGCACCGAGCGGTTATGGCTTCCGCCAAAGAACGAAAAGTTCCAGTGCGGCACCCGCACTTCGATCGAGACGCTGTTGCCGTTCTGGCTCTCGATGATTTGCACGTCATTCGGCCCAATCTTCCAGCCCTGGGTGGTCACATGCGCGTCAATCTGGTTCTGGTTTGCGCCGGTGACGGAGACGTCGCCGTCGCTGGTGATCACGCGCACGTCCGAGTGCCCGTTCACCTGGTACGTCTTCGACCAATCATCCGCCCGCGCCGGCGCCGCGGCAGCGCCGAAAGCGATCCCCGCCACCACTACCGCCGCCCAAAAATTCGTCACTGGCTTCATCGTCCGCTCCGTAGCACGAAGAATCGCGTACGTGCCCGCAAAATCTTCAATCTCGTCGCACCGGCGCGCCGCCAGTTGTGCCAAGTGCAGCGCCCTTCCCGGTCTCACCATCAGATACGCAACCCGCTCGCAAAATGTTCCCCGTATGTACAGCTTCGTGCGCGGCGCCGGTTTTCTCTGCGTCCTCTGCGTCTCTGCGGTAGATTAGCTTTAGCCGCCTCCGTGCTCTCCGCCTTTCTCCGTGTCCTCTGTGTTAAATCCTTTCCGTCGAGGCAGCCCCTAAGCCGACTTCCTCTTCGCGCTCTTACCCGCGCCAGGCTTCGCACGCAAAGCCGCCAAAAACTCCGCCGTCGGCAAAGTGTTAATCACCTCGCTCTTCTCGATCCAACCCCGCCGCGCCGTAATCACTCCATACTTCATAAACTTTAAATTCGCCGCGGTGTGCGAATCCGTGGAAATCACGAGCTTCACCCCGCGTTCCTTCGCCATGCGCAAATGGACATCCTTCAAATCCAGCCGGTCCGGATAAGCATTGCACTCCATCGCCACACCGTGCTCTTTGGCCGCCTCCAGCACTTTCTCCATCTCGTAATCAAAAGGATCGCGCCGCAGCACCAATCGCCCGGTCGGGTGCGCGATAATCTGCGTATAAGGATTTTCGATCGCCGCGAGCAAGCGCTCGGTCATTTCCTCGCGCCCCTGGTTCATGTACGAATGCACCGACGCCACCACCACGTCGAGCTGTGCCAATACTTCGTCGTCCAAATCCAGCTTGCCGTTCTTCAGGATGTCCACCTCAATCCCCGCCAGCAAACGAATCTCCGGCACGCGCGCTTGCGCCGCGCGGATTTTCTTGATTTGTTCCAGCGTGCGCTTCTCGTCCATCCCGTTCGCCACCGTGACGGCCTTGGAATGGTCCGTCAGCGCGATGTATTCGTACCCCAGTTCCGCCGCCGCCCTTCCCATTTCTTCGATGGAATTGCGCCCGTCGGAAGCCGTAGTGTGCATCTGCAAATCGCCGCGAATATCTTCCAGCCGCAACAAACCGGGCAGCCGGTGATTTTCCGCCGCGTCAATCTCCCCGGTGTTTTCGCGCAGTTCCGGCTCGATGTAATCCAGTCGCAGCTTGTCGTAAATATCCTTCTCGGTCTTTCCGGCAACGAACCTGCCGCCCTTTAGCGTCGTCAGCGCGTACTCATTCAAAGTCCAGCCCATATCCCGCGCGCGCCCGCGCAGCACCACGTTGTGCTCCTTCGACCCCGTAAAATATAAAAGCGCCGCGCCAAAGCTGTCCTTTTCCAGTAAACGCACGTCCACCTGCAATCCGTTTCCCAGGACGACGCTCACCTTGTTCTCGCCGTGCGCCAAAGTCTGATCGATCCCTGGATATTTCAGAATGTGCGCCGCCACCGCGTCCACATCCTTCTGCTTGTCGTGACCCGGACGCATGGTCACCAGCAAATCCAGATCCCCGATCGTCTCTTTCCCGCGCCGCAAAGATCCCGCCGGCGTCACCGACTCCACGATCTTTTCCATCTGCCCGATATAAGCCACCAGCTTCTGCGCCGCTTCATCGGCATCATCCAGCTTGAAACGCCCCGACGAGCGCTTCGCCAGCGCCGTCGCCTTCAGAATATTCTGCTCGCTCTTCTCGCCAAATCCTTCCAGGTCGCGCAACTTTCCTTCTTGCGCCAGCTTCTCGATGCCCTCTACCGTCGCGACCTTGAATTTCTTCCACAGCAGCGCCACTTTCTTCGGCCCCATGGATTGCAAATGCAGCAAATCCAGCAGCGTCAGCGGATACTTCTTCAGCAATTTCTCGCGCAGGCTGTAATCCCCGGTATCCAATATCTCGCGGATGTGCGCCGCCATTCCGTCGCCGATCCCCGGCAGCTCCTTCAATTTCTTCTCGTCCTTGGCCACGTCCTCGATGCGTTCGTGCATGCTGTACAAAAGCTCCGCCACCTTTTCATAGCTGCGGTAGCGCCCGATGATCGCGCCGTCAATCTCCAGCAGTTGCGCTGTCTCGCGCAATATTCGCGCCACTTCTCTGTTTTCCATGTGACTTCCTCGTCGTTTCGTTCCGTTCGTCCCCGCACCAGTTCGCCGGAACTGGATCAATCCCGGCGCGATTTTAGCGCCGCTTCACGGCTTCGCAAAAAGCGCGCGCGCCTGTTCGATATCCTTCAAGACTTGCACGCGCAAGGCATCGGGCCCGGAAAATTTCTGCTCGTCCCGCAGCCGCGCCAGAAATTTCACCGTCAGCTCTCCCGACTCGACCGTCTCTGCGAAATCAAATAAGTGTGATTCAATCGCCAGTCGCTGCCCGTCGAACGTCGGCCGCACTCCCACGTTCGTCACGGCGTGATAGCTTTTTCCTTCGAGCACCGCCTCCGTCACATAGACGCCATATTTCGGCAACGTCTCCTGCTCGGTCGCAAGATTCAGCGTTGGAACAATCAGCTTGTGGCCCAGTCCCGTCCCCGTGCGAATTTCGCCCCCGAGCGCAAAGGGCCGCCCCAGCATTCGCCGCGCTTCTTCCACCCGGCCTTCGCGCACCGCCTGGCGTACCGCAGAACTGGACACCAAGATCCCGTCCAGCGAGACGGGTGCGACGATCTCGACCTCGAAACCACTCTTGCGTCCCAATTCCGCGAGTAGCTTCACGTCCCCCGCTTGTTTGTGCCCGAAGCGGAAATTAGCCCCCACCAGCACCACGCGCGCCCGCAGCGTCTCCACCAGAAATCTCGCCACAAACTCTTCCGCGCTGGCCTGCGCCAGCTCGCTGTCGAATTTTAGTACCAAAGCCGCGTCTATCCCCAGCGCGGCAAATTCGGCCAAGCGTTGCGGCAATGTTTCCAGCAGCGGCGGTGCTGCATCGGGCCGCAATACCCGCGCCGGATGCGGGAAGAACGTCAACACCGCGCTTACACCGTCCATCGCCCGCGCGCGCTCGATCACTCCGCGCAAAATCTTCTGATGTCCCACATGCACGCCGTCGAAATTGCCGATGGTCACCGCCGTCGGCTTGCGCGCCTCTCCAAAATGCGCGATCCATTCCGCGGGCGAATTCAAAATCGTGATCGCCACTAGATGGCCACCTCGAATTTCAGTCCGTCGTAAGCCAGCCGCACGTTCGCGGGCAGCTTCGCATTGGCTGCGTCGTGCCCCAGATCGTGGCAGATATGCGTGAACCACGCGCGCTTGGGCTTCAGCTCGCTAACTAGCGTCAGTGACTGCTCCACGTTGGAATGCATCGGATGCGCGGTATAGCGCAAGGCATCGAGAATGAAGTCATCCAGCCCCTCCAGCAGCCTCTTCGAACTTTCCGGCACCGCGCTGAAATCCGTCAAATAAGCGGCCCTTCCGAAGCGAAACCCCAAAACAGGCTGCGGCCCGTGTTTCGCCGCCACTGGCACGATGCGCAATCCGAAAAGCTCGAACGGTCCGTCGATCGTATGCATTTCCACGGCTGGCACGGAACTCTCCGTCGGCGCCTCGTCAAACACATAAGCGAATTGCCGCCGCAGCGTTTGCTGCGCATCTTCCGACGCGTAAATCGGCACCACGCCGCGTTGTTTTAAATTGTAAGGGCGAATGTCATCCAGCCCCAGAATATGGTCGGCGTGCGCGTGCGTGTAAATCACCGCATCCAGCCGGTCAATTCGTTCGCGCATCGCCTGCGCGCGAAAATCGGGCGTCGTATCAATCACCACATTCTGGCCGCCATACGAGAGCAGCACCGAAGGCCGCGTGCGCTTGTCGTGCGGATCCTGCGATTCGCAAACCGCGCAGTGGCACCCCAGCGTCGGCACACCCATGGATGTGCCGGACCCCAAGACGGTTAAGAGCAGGGAACTCATCGATAGGTGGGATGCCGCAAAAATTGCCTTCGCTTCATGCACAAAAGAAAACAACGCCGCGCCGCGATTTCAGTAAAGCACCATCTGGGAGTGCGGCGGCTTGCCTCGCCGCCCGCCGCGCCGCGACATATCCCAACAAGCCGCGATAGCCGATACCAAAATGCCGTCGGGTAGGGGCGGGTCTCAGACCCGCCCTCGATCACCGGCAAAAGCTATTTCCCCTTCGCCTTCTTCGCCATCTGCTCCGCCGCGGCCTTGGAAATCTCCATAAACGTGAGCTTCAAGCTCCCCAGCACCTCAATCAACAAATTGTCATCATCCTTCGACAAATTCCCGCGCGTCTTTTCGCGCAGCGCATCCAGCATGTCAATCACTTCGCGCGCACCCTCGAGGTCCACAAACGCTTGCCCGGTCCGCGGGTCCGCCATTCCACCCAGCATCGCCGCCGCGTTGCGCGTCAGAAAATCCACCAGCATCTGAAAACTCCGCGAAGTCGTCTGTTCCTCGCCGCCCGCCGGGCCGTCGCCGGCTTCGTCCCCAACCAATTCCTGCGAGGCATCCGGCGCCGCCAACCCGTGTCCTTCCGCACCGCGGCCCGCCGGCCCCGCGGCGCTTGCTGACGCGGGCGCATTCGCGTGAGCCGGAGCCTTCGTCGCGGCGGCCGCTGCCGCGGCGTTGGCCTTCTGCTGAGCCTGGCTGGCGGCCTTCTTCTCCGCCGCCTCGTCGTCGCGCCGCTCCTGCTCCACCACGTCCTTGCGTATTTCGCCATCCTCGCCAAATAGGCGGCGGTCGATCACCTTGAATGTTTCTTCAGGTTTCGCATCAGCCACGGCTGGTATCCTCAGGACTCGCTCGTAAGAGTTACACCGAAGTCTAACATCCGCTTCCATTCCCCCACAAGCGCGCGTGGCACAGCCACCCTTGGCTGTGCGCCGTGCTCCGCGCGGTGCCGCTCAACAAAGCGCAACCACGAAGCGCCACCGCGCTCGCCTGGTCGTTCTCGTAGGGGCGGGTCTCAGACCCGCCCGCTGTTGCTCCTGAATTTGTCGCGCCCATTTTTCGTTGCCAGCCCGCGTCCAATAATGGCTCCTCGACGCCCAAGAATATTTCTGCTTGACACGCCTTCGCGCCATCTGTTACAACCTGTAGCGTTACAATGGCTCGCACACAAACAACCCGTCCCCGCAACCTCGGCGAAGTCGAACAACTCGTCATGGACCACGTCTGGTCCCACGGCCCGGTTTCCTCCGAAGCCTGCCGCGAAGCCCTCGCCGCCCGGCGCCCCATGAAAGAATCCACCATCCGCACCGTCCTGCGCCGCCTGGAAGAAAAAGGCTACGTCACCCACGAGATCAGCGGCCGCACCTTTATCTATCGCGCCGCGGAACCTCGCCAGAATGTCGCCGTCCGCGCCGTCAAACACATCATTGACAGCTTCTGCGGCGGCTCCGCCGAACAGCTCGTCATCGGCATGGTGGATAACGCCGTCCTCGACCGCAAACAACTCGAACGCCTCGCGCAAAAAATTGCGGCGCGCAAGGCCGTCCAGCGCAAGGAAGGGAAGTCATGAACATCGCCACCGTTCTCGACGCGTCTGCGGGCTTCCTCGGCCACCTCGTGGATCCCGCCATCCGCTCGCTCGCGCTCGCCTGCATCGCCGGCGGCGCCTTAGCGCTCTGTCGCGCGAAAAACGTCGGCGTGCGCCTCAGCGTGTGGCGCTCCATTCTCGCAGTCGCGCTCGCCATGCCATTTCTCGCGCTACTGATGCCGCCCTTGCCAGTCTCTGTCCCGTTCGCGGAAAGATTCAGCAGCCTGCAAGCCTCGGCGATAAATGAAACCGACGTCCCGCGCACGGCGCTCGCACCCACCGCAGCCACAGCGGCAAATTCCGCACTAGCAGCGCCCGCAGCCGCTATCCCGGCCTTCAACTACACATCCGCTTCCTCGCGCAATTATTCCCGGCGAGCGCCGGCCGCCACGCTCTCCGCCGCGCTCGTATCTCGTGGCACGCCGCTCTCCCGCATGGCCATCGCCGCCGGCCTCTATGCCACAGTTGCAATCTTCTTTCTCGCGCGCTTGCTCCTGGGTATCAGCTTTGGCCGCCGCCTCGATCGCCACTCGCACGCCATTGACGATTCGCACGCGCTCGCGCGCCTGCATTTCTTTGCCCGCTCCGCGAACGTGCCTACCGTCCCGCGCCTCGCCGAATCGGAGCTCCTCGCGGTCCCGGTAACCTTTGGCATCCGGCAGCCGTCCATCCTGCTTCCCGCCACCTGGCGCGAATGGGAACCGCTCGAACTCGACGCCGTCCTTGCGCACGAAATCTCGCACGTCGCCCGGCGCGACGCGCTCACCGAACGTCTCTCGCTCCTCCATCGCGCCATTTTTTGGTTCAGCCCCCTCGCTTGGTGGCTCGATCACCGTCTTGCCGAACTCGCTGAAGAAGCCAGTGACGACGCCGCCCTCGCCGCCGGCGCCGACCGCACTCGTTACGCCGAAACAGTTCTCGGATTTTTCGCCGCGCTCGAAGCCGCGCCCGGCCGCGTCTGGTGGCAAGGCGTCGCCATGGCCAGCGCCGGTCACGCCGAAAAACGCCTGGATCGCATTCTCGAATGGAAAGGGAGCGTCGCCATGCAGCTCAAAAAGCCCGTCATCATCGCCGTAGCACTTCTCGCGATTCCAGTCGTCGGTCTCACCGCCGCTTTCCGCCCCACCATTGAGAATTCCCGGGCGCCGCAGGCTCAATCAACCCAGCCTCCAGCGCCGGCCCCCACGGCGCGGCCTGCTGTCGCGCCGGAACCCGCCGCTGCACCCGAGCCGCCCGCATCGGCCGATCAACTCCCAGCCCCGGCTCCCGCTCCGTTAGCAATTCCCGAGCCTAGGGTCCACGTGTCCGTCATTCCATCCATGCACGTAGATACGCATGTCGTGATTCCTCCGGTGGCGCCGGTCATTTCCAAGGAAAACGTCTCGACGATGCACATTATCGTCAAGCCTGACGTCCACGTTGCGACGAACGTAGTCGTGAAGCCCCTGACCTCGATCGCGCCTGCTGTGGCCGTGATGCCTATGATCTCGTGGCCACACATCGTCGTCATTCCACCGCAAGCGCAACGGTCGCCTCAGTCAGGCCATTCGAACACTTTGATCACTGGCGAAGACGATGACGGCCAGCAATTCGTGATCTCCTCCGGCAACTCATCTGTCGTTGTCACCGGCAACGGCTTTTCCATGAACTCCGATGGCGAATCCAATTTCGTCAACTCGTTGCGGCACAATGTTTCCGGCGATTTCATCTGGTTCCTGCGCGATGGCAAGGCCTACGTGATCACTGATTCCGCCACCGTCAAACGCGCCATGGAATTTTTCGCCCCGGTTCAGGACCTCGGCCGCAAACAGGACGAACTCGGCAAGCAGCAGGATGCCTTGGGCGTTCAACAAGACGCTCTCGGCAAGCAGCAGGACGCTCTGGGCGACCAGATGGAGAAAGTCCGCATCAAGATTCCGGACATGACCGCCGAACTTCAGAAACTCGAAGCCGAATTGAAACAACTCGGCGACAGCGGAACGCAGGAAGACCTCGGCCGCATCCAGGATAAGATCGGCGAAATCCAGAACCGCCTAGGTGAGCTGCAATCGCAAGCCGGCGACCAACAATCCCGGCTAGGCGAAAAACAAGGCGCCCTAGGCGAGCAGCAAGGCAAACTAGGCGAAGAGCAGGGCAAACTCGGCGAGCAACAAGGCGAGCTAGGTCGCCAGCAAGAAGAAGCGAGCAAGAAAGCGTCGCAGCAAATGAAACAACTCCTCGATCAAGCAGTAACCCAAGGCCTCGCCAAGCCTGAATAGTACTGCTGTCAGCGCAGGACCTGCCCGGGCTCGTAGTTAGTGGCAGTAGGGGCGGGTCTAAGACGCGTAGTTTGCGTCCCGGATGCCGTTGCGGGACCCGCCCGCCTTTGCAGTTGCCTTTGTAGCGGCCGCTCTGTCCCGTGCCGTTCGGGACGGAGCGGGCATCGCACCGCAGCTAAGCCGTACCACAGCATCTCAGGTTTTCTCTGCGCCCGGCGTTTACCCCGACGAGTCGGGGCGTCTCTGCCGTGAACCGCTTTTCGCGCTTCCACTCTCTCGCAAATTCCCGCAACGTGCGTTAGTCTGGTGCATCCAAGATCCTTCACGAGATTTCATCAAGGAACGCCATGCCCCGTAGCGCGGTCAAAACCCGAAAAGCGCGCCCCCCGCACCCCCGAGTGCCAAAGAAATCGCGGAACCCCGTGCACCCCGCGCCCGACGCGAAAACCTCCCGCCCCATCGCCATCTACCACGAACATCCGCGCTGGTTCCAACCAGTCTTCGCCGAACTCGATCGCCGCAAAATCCCGTACATCCGCCTAGACGCCGCCCATCACCATTTCGACTTCTCCCCCAACGGTGATCAAAAATACAGCCTGCTTTTCAATCGCATGAGCCCCTCGGCCTGGACGCGCGGCAATGCCCACGCCATCTTCTATACGCTCAGCTATCTCGCGCACCTGGAAAAATCCGGCGTCCGCGTCGTCAATGGCAGCCACGCCTTCCGCGTCGAAACTTCCAAAGCCCTGCAACTCTCTCTGCTCCATTCGCTAGGCCTGCCGCATCCGCGCTCGGCCGTCATCAATCATCCGTCGCAAGCATCAGCCGCCGCGCGCGATCTGCGTTTCCCCATCGTCATCAAGCCCAATATCGGCGGCAGCGGCGTCGGCATCGTCCGCTTCGATTCGCTCGAGCAACTCGAAGCCGCCGTCCGCAACGACGCGATCCAGCTCGGCCTCGATTCCACCGGCATCGTCCAGGAATTCATCCCCGCGCGCGGCGGACACATCACCCGCGTCGAAACGCTCGGCTACAAGTATCTCTACGGCATTAAAGTCTTCACCTCCGGCGAAACCTTCGACCTCTGCCCCATGGACATCTGCAAAACCACCGACGGCGCCGAAATCAAAACCGCCTGCGTGGTCGAAGGCGCCAAGACCGGCCTGCGCGTGGAAGGGTATCGCCCGCCGCCGCAAGTGATCAAAGCCGTCGAGCGCATTTTCAAAGAAGCGCAGATCGAAGTCGGCGGCCTGGAATACATCATTGACGACCGCGACGGCCAGCTCTACTACTACGACGTCAACGCGCTCTCGAATTTCGTTTCCGACGGCCCGCGCATCGTCGGCTTCGATCCTTTCGCGCGCCTGGTGGATTACCTGGTCAAGGAGGCGCGCTGATGCGTTACGGCTACTGGCTCCCGGTTTTTGGCGGATGGCTGCGCAATGTGCAGGACGAGCACATGCAACCCACCTGGGATTACGTCTCGCGCCTCGCCCGCCGCAGCGAAAAAATCGGCTACGACCTCACGCTCATCGCCGAACTGAACCTGAACGACATCAAAGGCGTGGACGCTCCTTCCCTCGACGCCTGGTCCACCGCCGCCGCTCTCGCCGCCGTCACCGAATCCCTCGAATTGATGGTCGCCGTTCGCCCCACCTTCCATCTTCCCGCGCTGCTCGCCAAACAAGCCGCCAACATAGACCAAATCAGCAGAGGCCGCGTTTCGCTCAACGTCGTCTCGTCCTGGTGGGCCGAAGAAGCCAAAAAATACGGCGTGCAATTCGATCAACATGACGACCGCTACGCCCGCACCTCCGAATGGCTCGATATCGTGGACGCCGCCTGGAAGCAAGACCACTTCTCGTATTCCGGAAAATATCATTCGGTGCAGGATTTAGTGCTGCAGCCCAAGCCCGTCTCAAAGCCGCGCCCGACGATCTACGCCGGCGGAGAATCGGAAGCCGCCAAGGAGCTGATCTCGCAGAAGTGCGACGCCTTCGTGATGCACGGCGATTCGCCAGCCCGTGTCGGAGAAAAAATCAAGGACATGTCCGAGCGCCGCGCCCGCAAGAATCTTCCGCGCATGCAATTCGGCGTAGCCGCCTACGCGATCGTCCGCGAAACCGAACAAGAGGCCGAGAAAGAACAAGCCCGCATCACCGACGTCCAACAAAACGCCGCCGGCTACCAGAATTACCAGCAATGGCTGGCCAACACCCAGCTCGAGCAGCGCGTCTCGCTCGAAGAATATTCCGTCTCCAACCGCGGCCTGCGCTCCGGCCTGGTAGGCACTCCCCAACAGGTAGCCGACCGCATCGGCGAATTCGAACAAGCCGGCGTAGACCTTCTCCTCCTCCAATTCAGCCCCCAAGCCGAAGAAATGGAGCGCTTCTCCGAATCCGTAATCCGCCCAACCACAGCCCACGCCGCCAGCAACTAGCTGTCGCGGCGACCTATTAAACCCGCAGCGTTAATCACGCACCTGGGAGCGACTCCATGGGCGATGGCGATGCAGCCGTGTTTTGCTACTCAGCAGATGGGCATATACTTCCTGGGTTCCCGCAATCCCACTGACTCCGCGAGGCTTTCGGCACATGCCCAGTGAGGTGATGAGGACTATTACTACGGCGACAAAAACTATCGCCGCATACTTCGTCCTTGAGGCTTTGACTACCGTCTTAGTTGCCGTCGTTTTTTCCGTGCCCCTTAGAAGACTTTTGCTTCCTTTCGTTCTATTCCTCATCCCCGGCATTGTAATTGTGCCGCTCATTCTTAATGCCAGGCGTCATTTCGATAGGCCTAAAAAGTGCGCAATTTGGTTCGCCTGCGCGCTTTCTGTTTTTTGTTTCCTCGTCACAATTGCTACGACCTACTCGGCCATTGCGCTGGGAATTTGGACTCACGACGCCGTAGAGGGTATCCCGTTCGTGGCTGC
The DNA here is from genome assembly GCA_963780035.1 of uncultured Acidobacteriota bacterium. GTDB lineage: Bacteria > Acidobacteriota > Terriglobia > Acidiferrales > UBA7541 > Palsa-295. Next base: position 92,934 of record CAWAAG010000005.1, read on the forward strand.
ATTCGGATGCACGATCGCAGCAGTCAGTGGATATTTTGTGGTTTTTAGCCGACTCACGGCGAAGAAACCTTGACCTTACGAGTCGCGTTACCCCGCGTGTGGATGCAGATGTCCGACCGCTGGAAACTGGTCCACTATGGGACACGTGCGCCCTTGTCTGCGCTGCACCTTCCCTGTAAATTGTTCTATCGCTTATGAAAAAACGCGCACCACGCAAAATCGCGAAAGGCCCGCGCAGGCAACGCGCCGTGTCGCCGCGCATTCTCCTAACCCGCCGCGACAAACAAGCCGGCCACTGGTTCGCGAAGCTAGTCGCTTTGCAATCCCGCCTGCGCGGCCCGAACGGCTGCCCCTGGGACCACGAGCAAACCCACCAGTCCCTCCGCAAATTTCTCATCGAGGAAACCTACGAAGTCCTCGATGCCATGGACTCCGCGGACGACCCGCGCAAATTCGCCTCCGAACTAGGCGATCTGCTCCTTCAGGTCGTCTTCCACTCCATCCTCGCCGAAGAAACCGGCGCGTTCACCATTTCCGACGTCATCGAATCCATCCACAGCAAAATGGTCCGCCGCCACCCGCACGTTTTCGGCAACGCCAAAGCCAAAGACTCCGCGGCAGTCCTGAAAAATTGGGAACAAATCAAAGCAGAAGAACGCAAAGAAGCCAAAGGGAAGGGAAGTAAGAGCGAACCAGCACGCGACGCCGCGGCCAACGCGGAATCAATCCTAGCCGGCGTCCCCCGCAGCCTCCCAGGAGTCCTCGAAGCCTACCAGCTAACCCGCCGAGCAGCCCACATCGGCTTCGATTGGGACAATCTCGATGGCATCTTCGCCAAACTCGAAGAAGAAAAGCGCGAAATTGTCGCCACCCTGCAATCCGCCAGTCGCGAGGGGTTCGTAGGGGCAAGGCATGCCGTGCCCGCGTCAACCCCGGCACGCACCTCAACCGCAAACCCCCACCTCGAAGAAGAAGTCGGCGACCTCCTCTTCGCCGCCGTAAACGTAGCCCGCTTCCTCGGCGCCGACCCCGAAATCGCTCTGAAAAAAGCCAATCGTAAATTCCAAACCCGCTTCCAGTGGATGGAATCCACCGCCGCAGCCGAAGGCCATCGCCTCGCCGACCTCCCGCGCCCGCGCATGGAAGAACTCTGGGATCTTTCCAAATCACAAGAACCCGCACGCAAGGCAGCCAACGCCAAATGAGCTCATCTCCCGAAAAGCCCACACTCGAGCCACGCGAAATCGAAGTCCGCCATTGCGATTCTCTCGCGGAATACGAAACCTGCGTCCGCCTGCAATTCCAGGTTTGGGGCGAACAAATCGCCGTCCCCTCGCCCATCTTCGTCGTCGCGCATCACACCGGCGGCCAAATCCTCGGTGCCTTCGACGGCGATAAAATGGTCGGCTTCACGCTCGCCCTGGTCGGCACGCGCTCCGCCAAACCGTTCCTGCATTCCCACATGACCGCCGTTCTGCCCGAATACCAGAACCAGGGCGTTGGCCGCCGCCTGAAGCTTTTCCAGCGCCACGACGCGCTGAAACGCGAGATTCGCCTGATCGAATGGACCTTCGATCCGCTCGAACTGAAAAACGCGCATTTCAATTTTGTGCGTCTCGGCGCCATCGCCCGCCGCTACATCCCGAATTGCTACGGCGTCACCGAAAGTCCGTTGCACGCCGGCCTGCCCACCGATCGACTCGTCGCCGAATGGTGGATTGATTCCGATCGCGTGAAAAATATCCTCGCCGATAATTCGCTCCCGGCAGCCGCTGACATTCAATCCATTTCGCTGCCCGCCGACCTAACAAAAATCAAAACGCAAAACCGCGCCGAAGCCGCCAGCGTGCAAACTCACGCCCGCACCGAATTCCAGAAGCTGTTTCATCAGGGCTACATCGCCACCGGTCTCGAGCCCCGCGGCTCAACCACCGATTACATTCTGGAACCTGCCGCTTCCGTAGCCGGCCTGCGTCTGCCAGAATATCGCCCGGAAGAATTCGAAGACTGAAGCCCAAAGGTCCCCAGCCCCAATGCGCCTTCGCAAAATCAATCTGCGCGAAATCCACATCCCGCTGATCGCGCCCTTTCAGACCAGCTTCGGCACCACCACGCTCCGCCGCATCCTCCTCGTCGAAGCCGACGTGGACGGCGTCTCCGGCTGGGGCGAATCCACCGCCGGAGAAGATCCTTACTATTCTTATGAAACCGTCGAAACCGCCCGCCACATCATCAGCGATTTTCTCTGGCCCATCCTCAAGGGCAGGGAACTCAATTCCGCATCGGACGTCTCCGATCTCCTCGGGCAAATCCGCGGTCACAACATGGCCAAAGCCGCCGTCGAAACCGCCCTCTGGGACGCCGAAGCCAAGCAAAAAAACCTCCCGCTGGCGAAATTGCTCGGCGGCGTCCGCGATGAGATCTCCGCCGGCGTCTCCATCGGCATTCAACCCTCCATCGAAGCGCTAGTCGCCAAGGTCGAAAAGGAACTCGCAGGCGGTTACCAGCGCATCAAAATTAAAATCAAGCCGGGCAATGACGTCGAGCCCGCCCGGGCCCTGCGCCAGCGCTTCCCGCGCATCCGCTTGATGGTGGACGCGAACTCCGCCTACCGCCTCGAAGACGCGCCGCTCCTCAAACAACTCGACCAATTCTTCCTCATCATGATCGAGCAGCCGCTCGGCTACGACGACATCTACTCCCACGCCGCCCTGCAGCGCCAGCTCGAAACCCCCATCTGCCTCGACGAATGCATCCACGACATCGAACACGCCCGCGCCGCCATCGCAATCGGCGCCTGCAAAATCATCAATATGAAACTCGGCCGCGTCGGCGGCCACACCGAAGCCCGCCGCATCCACGATCTCTGCCAGTCGAAGTCAGTCCCGGTCTGGTGCGGAGGGATGCTCGAATCCGGCATCGGCCGCGCGCACAATATCGCCATGTCCACGCTGCCGAATTTCACGCTGCCCGGCGACGTCTCCGCCAGCCGCCGCTACTGGACCGAAGACATCATCGACCCAGAAGTAGAAGTCACGCCCAAAGGCACCATCCGCGTCCCCACCGCGCCAGGCATCGGCTACGCTCCACGCCTCGAGCGCATCGAGCAATTAACCAAGCGCCGCGAAGTCCTCGAATGAAAACCGCGCGCGCGGTTCGTAGCGCCTGCCTGCCGGCAGGCCGGCGTCTCGCCGGCTCTTTAGGATTGATTTACCGGTGACGGTTTTTAGGGGGTCGGAGCTTTAGCTCCGACAATACGCGCTTGATTCGCACGGGGCTTTAGCCCCTGAGGACACTCCTCTGCTATCGTTCAACAATCGAACCGTGCGCAACTTCCGAGCAAAATTTTGACCTCGCCCGCCGCCCTCACCCCCGCCCCCGCATCCTCGCCCACGCCCAGCAAGCTCACGCTGCTGTTCTGGCTAGTAGTGATGCTCCTGCTCTGGTCATTCAATTACATTGCCGGAAAAATCGCGCTGCGCACGCTCGACCCCCTCTCGCTCGCCTGCTTCCGCCTGGAACTCGCTGCTCTGGTCATGCTCCCGATTTATTTCGCGCAACGCAACCGCACCCCTCTCCGCCTCCGCGACGTCTGGCCCTTCGCCTACCTCGGCTTCTTCGGCGCCATCATCAATCAGGGCCTGTTCACCGTCGGCCTGAACTACACCACCTCCGACCACTCCGCGGTGATCATCGCCGTCGGGCCCATCATCATCCTTTTCCTCGCCCGCGCCATGAAACTCGAAGCTTTCACCGTCGGCAAAATCGTCGGCATGGCCATTTCCTTCGCTGGCGTCTACCTCCTTGAAACCGAGCAAGGCTCGCCCGCCCATTCACCCTTCCTCCTGGGAGACATCATCACTTTCGGCGGTGTAATCGGCTTCGCCGCCTACACGGTTCTCGGCAAACGCGTCGCCGCCCAATACGACGCCATCTCCATGAACACTTTCAACTGCGTCGCCGCCGCCATCATGCTTTTGCCTCTGACCGTCCGCCAAGCCCTCCACCTCAATTGGCACACCGTCGCGCCCAGCGGCTGGCTCGGCATGATTTACATGGCCGTCGGCAGCTCCGTCGCCGCCTACACCATCATGTACTGGGCGCTGCGCTACATGACCGCCTCCCGCGTAGGCGCCATGAGCTATTTCCAACCGGTAGTCGTAATCCTGCTCTCGATCGCCTTCTTGGGCGAACACCCCTCACGCAACCTCCTCGAAGGCACAGCCCTGGTCCTAGTAGGAGTTTTCCTCGCCGAACGCGGCAAAGCCTAACCGTTCGCCACGGAGTCCTCCTTGCAAGGCCTAAGAGTCTGTGTGAGAAGTGGGGAATCTTTGCAGGGCGTAGCGTTAGCTTCGGCATAAACACGGCCAAATTAGCGCGGCTTTACGGTAGACGGAAAAACCGGAAGGGCGGGGCTTCAGCCCCGCCATAAGTCGTGTCTTTTCTCATGGGGCTTTAGCCCCTGAAGCCTCGCTTTTGATTTGCTCCGCAAGTTGTTTAGCCGCTGAAGTGCAGGTATTGCAGCGTTCACACAGACTCTTAAAATGTCTCCCCGTTCCCGTCCGTCAGCCGAAGTGTCAGGAATGTCCCCGGTCTAAAGTGTCAGGGAAGTGCCCGGTTCGCTCTCCGCGTGCCCAAATCCGCTCCGCGAACCCTTGGCGGCAGCGCGGGCGGCGCGGCACAATGTTAGCCCGGACCGGGAGGTCCGGGAAAGGCCGCTAAACCAGTCCCCAGCCCCGGAGGGGCGACACAGACGCGACACAGACTCCTAACCGATTTCGCGCAAACGGCCAATCCCGCCCCTGTCACGAAGTCCAAACGAAACTTTTTCGAACCGTCCGTGTTCTACTTACCGGGGCATTCTCTGGCAATGGCTCAACTGCTGAATTCTCGAGGCCTTACCGCACCTACGGGAAGAAACTGCAACCAAGCGCTCTCGCTTCGAATCTAAGGGTGTAGAATCAGCACAAGGTCGTTCCGGCTGGAGCATTTGTAAGCTGGAGGGAACAATATGAAGTCCACCTCTCTTAAGTTTCTTTTCGCGGCAGTCGCGTCCATAGCACTCCTGTGCGCGCCCTCGGCATTCGCGCAGCGCGGAGGCGGTGGTCACGGCGGCGGTGGCGGCGGTGGTTTCCACGGCGGAGGTGGGGGCTTCCACGGTGGTGGCGGCAGCTACGGCGGTGGCGGCGGCGCTCACTACAGCGCTCCTCGCGGCGGCAGCTATGGCGGAGGCTATCGCGGCGGCTACAGCGGCGGATATCGCGGCGGCTCGTCCAGCGGAAACCACTATTCCATGTCCCCCAACCGTTCTTATTCCGCGGGACGTTCCGGCAATTCCTATAACTCATCCGCGAATCGCGGCTATGCGGGCAACCGCGGTTACAACTCCGCGAATCGTGGCAATTCCTACTCGGCGCGCAATGGCGTAACCGGCAGTCGCAACGCCACCACTGCGCCTGATTCCTTCGGCCGCAGCGGCTCCATGCCGTACTTCGGCCGTAGCGGCGGTCCCGCGTCAGCCTCCGGAGCACGCGGCGCGACTTCCAACGCCTACGCCGGTAATCGCGGCGCCACCTCCAACGCGTACGCGGGGAATCGTGGCGCAACTTCCAATGCCTATGCCGGCTCTCGTTCCGGCACATCCTCGAATTTCGCGGCAAATTCTCGCGGCGCCTCCACATCGCCTTCCGTAAGCAGCCGCGGCGCGCAAAGCAATTCGCTCTACGCCGCCTCGCGCGGCTCGGCATCGGCCGTCTCGACGAACCGCGCCGTTTCTAACATCGAAAGCTCGCACTTCGGCAACTCCTCCTCGTTCAGTTCGCGCGGCGCCACTTCCGGTTCCGGATCGCGCTTCAGTAACGCCACTCTCAGCAGTTCGCATTTCGGCTCCTCTGCTGGCATGAGTTCCGCCCATCTCGGCGGTCCGCTCAACGTGCACGGCAGTTCCTCGTTTACCGGCGGCCATTCCTTCGCCGGCACTTCCAGCAGCTTCCATAGTTCCGGCATTTACGGCGGGCACGGCTACCACGGTGGCTGGGGCGGCAACGGCTGGCATGGCGGCTGGGGTGGCTATGGTTGGCGCGGTGGCTGGGGCGGATGCTGGGGTTGCGGCTACGGTTGGGGATGGGGCTGGGGCGGTTGGTGGGGACCTGGCTGGGGTCTCGGCTGGGGTTGGGGATGGCCGGGTTACGTCGGCTACTACAACCCGTTTTGGTATAACCCCTATTGGGGCTGGCCCGGCTACGGCTATGGATACGGCGATCCGGGTTACGGCATCACGTACGGCAATCCAGACGACTCCAGCTCGAACCTGAGCCCCGACTACGGCTCCGGCTCTTACGGTAATGATTCCGGCAGTTACGACTCGGGCACCGCCACGAACCCCAGCTCAGCGGATAATTCCGTGGCAGCAATCGAGCCGCAGGGCTCGCCTGACGATAATCCCGATACCGGCAACGTGGCTGCTTCCACGCCCACCGTCTTGATCTATCTCAAGGATGGCACCACCTACGCCGCCACCGATTACTGGCTCGCGGACGGGCAACTGCACTACGTTGTAAGTTACGCAGGCGAAAGCACGCTCGATATGGACGACGTGGACTTGCAGCGCACCGTTGACGAAAACGCCCGGCGCGGCGTTACTTTCTCGCTCAAGCCGCGTCCGAATCGCGCGAATCCGCCGCCCACCCCGAACGGTGAATCCTCGGCGGCGCCCACTAATCAATCGGCGCGGCCGAACCAGTACAACCAAGCCGCTCCGGCAACCGCTCCAGCGCCCGCTCCCAGCGTGACGCCGCAATCGCAAACCGAAACCACCTCGCAAACGATCTAAGTCATTCGCAAAAGGGGCCGGCGTTCGTCCGGCCCTTGACGCTACCCCCCGTGTGTACCGGCTTGCTTTCCGTTAACTAATATGATAACATAGCTCAGGGCTACTATTTCGCCCCATGGAGGAGCGGACATGGTGCATCACGGCGCAGCCGGCATCGCCCAAACGCCCCGTCGCGCGCATTTCCGCTCAAACGCGCGTGCAGCACTCTCCATTCCCAAAAAGGCTTCTAGCCACTCGTTTACCCTGAGCGCATTTTGCGAAGGGTCACTAACCACTACCCACTGCCTTTACACGGCCCACGTGCCACGGATCGCGACTCACCACATGCTCTTCACCACTACTGTCCGGTTGAGCGTTTCGAGAAGGTTGGGAAGCTATTGACGCATATGAATTTATCGGCGAAAAGAGTAGTTTTCGATTTGAATTGCAAAGGCCTCATTCTCGCTCCTGGGACACGGGGAGGGATGCGAGATGAACTCCGGCAAGACGGTGTTTGCGCAGTTGATGGATTTCATTCCTACGTACGAATTCCGGCGTTGCGTGGCGCGTTACCGCGGGCAGTATCGCGTGCGCAGTTTTTCTTGTTGGGACCAGTTCCTCGCCATGGCCTTCGCGCAACTCACGTATCGCGAGAGTTTGCGCGACATCGAAACGTGCCTGCGGGCGCTCGGCGGAAAGCTGTACCATGTGGGGATTCGCGGTCAGGTTTCGCGCAGCACGCTGGCCGACGCCAACGAGAGCCGCGACTGGCGCATCTTCGCCGATTTGGCGCGCGTGCTCATCGCCATGGCGCGGCCTTTGTATGCGGGCGAGCCTTTGGCGGTGGAGCTGGAAGAAACCGCCTACGCTTTGGACTGCACGACCATCGATCTGTGTCTTTCGTTGTTTCCCTGGGCGCGCTACCGACGGCTGAACGCCGCCGTCAAGATGCACACGCTGCTGGATCTGCGCGGCAGCATTCCGGTGGGAATCGACATAAAACCAGCCAAAATCCACGAAATTCGCGTCTTCGATCAACTGCTGCCGGAACCGGGCGCTTTTTATCTTCTCGATCGCGGGTACTTGGACTTCGCGCGGCTGTACCACTTGACGCAATGCTTGGCATTTTTCATCATTCGCGCGCGAAAAGATTTTCGCTTTCGCTGCGTGACTTCGCGGGCCGTGGACAAGAGCACCGGCTTGCGCTGCGACCAAACGATCCGCTTGGAGAGTTTCTATACCTTGAAAGGTTATCCGGAGGCGCTGCGCCGCATCCGCTACTGCGACCAGGAGAATGCCCGCCAGCTGATCTTTCTCACCAACAATTTTTCCTTGCCCACGCTCAGCATTCCGCAACTCTACAAATGCCGCTGGCAAGTCGAACTATTCTTCAAATGGATCAAGCAGCACCTGCGCATCAAAGCCTTCTATGGCCTCTCCGAGAACGCCGTGAAGACGCAAATCTGGACGGCCATCGCCATCTATGTGCTGGCGGCCATCGTGCGCAAACGCTTGCGCCTGGACTTGGAACTGCATGCCATGCTGCAAATTCTGAGCGTCTCCCTTTTCGAAAAAATCCCTTTGCTGCAAGTACTTACGCAAAACGCAGCAACATCGGAGAGCCCCGATGCCGCTAAACAATTGCAAATGTTCAGCTTTTAGCCGGACACCTGTGGCTCTTCACCAGTCACCACTCACTAAGCACCACTCACGCACCTTCCCCCGCCAATGTAACAATGTTACAAGCCCCTCCCGCAGTTCACCAACCTGCCTCGCCGGCAGGCGGGTCACCACTCACTACTCACCAATCACGCCTTTTCAATCGCCAACCCCCGCGATTAGAAATCGCTATATCTCATAGAAAACAAACGACCGAGCCCCCATTCAATCGCCAACAATTCGACATTTCTAAAATCGGCTTTCTGCGCCGTTCCGCGCACATCCAATGCGCGTTGCGACAAGCCCCGGATCGTCTTCGTGCCCGCATCCCAAGTCGCAATCGCGCCCTTGAAATTCGCGTAAGTCGCCAAATGACACCCGATCGCTGCATGATTCCCAACCTCTTTGTCCTCGACGACCGCCTTCCGCGGCGGCCAACTCACCGCCTGCGCTTCCAGGTGCTGAATTGATTTCCAACTTCTTCACCTTGACATTCTACTCGAAGAGCCGTATCGTCACCTAGTATGTCTACTAAAGAACAAAAACAACGCATCGAGCTTCTCCAGGGCACTCTCGACCTCCTCATTCTCCGCACCCTGCTCCGCGGACCGGTCCACGGCCACGCCATCGCCAAAGCCATCGAATTCGATTCCGACGAAGTCCTGCAGGTCGAGCAGGGCTCGCTCTATCCGGCATTGCACCGCCTGATCAAGCGCGGATGGATTTCCGTCGAAGATGGCACTTCCGAAAACAACCGCCGCGCCAAGTTCTACCGCCTCACCCCGCTGGGTCGCAAGCAGCTCGCGGTCGAAACCAGCAAGTGGGACAAACTTGCCGGCGCCATCGCCCGCATCCTTCGCCCGGCAGAGCAGGAGGGCAAACCGTGAAGCGGCGCGAGCGCATGTTGCAGGGCCTCGAAGAAGATATTCGCCAGCACATCGAAATCGAGACCCAGGACAACATCGCCCGCGGCCTGTCCCCCGAAGAAGCTCGCTTCGCCGCTCTACGCAAATTTGGCAACGTCACTCGCGTGCAGGAAGAAGCGCGCGAAGTCTGGAGTTTCGTCTGGCTCGAGCAGTTCTGGCAGGATGTCCGCTACGCCCTGCGCATGCTGCGCAAATCTCCCGGCTTCACCGCCATCGCCGTCCTCACGCTCGCGCTCGGAATCGGCGCAAACACCGCTATCTTCAGCGTGGTCTACGCCGTGCTCCTCCGCCCGCTGCCGTATCCGCACCCGGACCAATTGGTCCTCGTTTTTCAGGCGAATCCGCATGACCAGGTGCCCTTCGACGGGATGTCCTATGTAAATTTCGAGAAGCTTCGCGATCACAGCAGCGTCTTCTCTGGGCTGGCCAGCAACACCCGGCATGAGCTAACGCTTACCGGCGTGGGTGACCCCTCCGTGCTCCGTACCGCCGACGTCACCCCGGAGATTTTTTCAGTTTTAGCGGTGCCACCGCTCCTGGGACGTACGTTACTCCCCGAAGACGGCAAACGCGGCGCGCCTCCCGTCGTCATTCTCAGCGAAAACCTCTGGCGCAGCCGCTTCGGCTCGGACCCCAATCTCCTGGGCCGCTCCATCAGCCTGGATAAACGCTTGTTCACTGTCGTCGGCATCATGCCTGCGAGCTTCCAGTTTCCGCTGATCGCGACCCGCGAAGATATCTGGATCCCCATCGCGCAGGACCCGATGTTCGGACCGTGGATGTCCCGCTTCGGTGGACACTGGCTCCTCGTCACCGGACGCCTGAAACCCGGCATATCCCTGGCTGAGGCGCGAGCGGAAGCGGACGCGATGAGCGCGGCGCTCGCCAAAGACGATCCCGCCAACAATACCGGATGGCAAATCCGTGTGGACCCTCTGCAGGAGCAGGTCGTCGGTGATTCGCGGCCGGCCTTGCTAATTTTACTGGGTGCGGTTGGACTCGTGCTTCTGATCGCCTGCGTCAATATCGCCAATCTTCTGCTCTCGCGGGCGTCCTCCCGGGCCAGGGAAGTTGCCGTGCGCATCGCGCTCGGTGCCGGGCGCAAGCGCATCGTCCGGCAATTGCTCACCGAGAGCGGCGTTCTCGGTTTGCTCGGCGGCATCGCGGGAATACTCCTCGCCTATTGGGGAGTGCACGCGCTCATCTCGTTTCTGCCGCCGGATTTGCCGCGCGCAGACACCATCCGCGTGGACGGCGGCGTGCTTGCCTTCGCGTTACTCCTTGCCGTCGCTGCGAGCTTTCTTTTCGGTTTGGCTCCAGCGCTCTTCGCCGCCGATTCCGGCTTGCAGACCGGCCTCCGCGAATCCTCCAGCCGCTCGGGTGAGGGCGCTCGCCAGCGCGGCATCCACAACGTTCTCGCGATCGCTGAAATCGCACTCGCTATGGTGCTGCTCGTCGCCGCCGGATTGCTTTTGCGCAGTTTCAGCATGCTCACTGCGGTGAATCCGGGATTTAACCCCGCGCACGTTGTGAAGGCCGATATCTCTTTGCCGCAATTTCAATACTCCACGCCGCAGCAATGGACCGCTTTTTCAAACGAATTCCTCGAACGACTTCACGCGCAGCCCGGTTTGCAGGATTCCGCGGTAGTGGTCCCGCTGCCGCTTGATGAGGGCACCGTCAACCTCGGCTTCGAGATCGTTGGCGATCCGCCGCTGCCGCCCGGAACGGCCATCACCGCCGACTTCACTTCCGTCAGCCCGGACTATTTTCGTGTGATGAGCATCCCTCTACTGCGGGGCCGCGTGTTCAATGAACACGACTCCACCGCTACGCCGCGCGTTACGGTGATTAGCGAAACTCTCGCCCGGCGATATTTCCCGAATCAGGATCCCATGGGCAAGGAGCTCAATTTCGGTTTTCCGCCGGACGGCAATGCTCCTCGTGAGATCGTCGGCATCGTCGGCGATGTCCGCGACGACTCCCTCAGCGAAGCTCCCGGTCCGATGATGTACGTCCCCTTCGCGCAGGCCCCTTTTTGGGGCGCCCAGGTGATCGTCCGCAGCACGCTAAGCCCTGCAAGCGTCGCGGCCTCGATCCGCAAAGCCACTCATGACATTGATAAAGATTTGCCAGTTACAGACATCGAAACGCTTCCCGAAGCCCTCAGCGTTTCCGTCGCCCAACCAAGATTTCGCACGCTCTTGCTCGGGCTTTTTGGCGTGATTGCTCTGCTGCTGGCGGCGGTGGGAATTTTCGGTGTGTTGTCCTACTCGGTCGCGCGCCGCACACACGAAATCGGCATTCGCATGGCGCTGGGCGCAACTCCCCGCGCGATTTTGCGCCTGGTCCTCACCGAATCGGCGCGCCTGGTTCTGGTGGGCCTCGCTGTGGGCATCCTCGTCGCCCTGGGCGTCACCAGATATCTTTCCAGCTTGCTCTTCGCCGTCCATCCCGCCGACCCGCTCACCTTCCTCGGCGTCGCGGTGCTGCTAACCGCGGTAGCCCTGATCGCCTGCTACGTCCCCGCCCGCCGCGCCATGCGCGTAGATCCCATCGTCTCTCTGCGTTACGAATAGCTGCTCCCATTACAAGTGCCCAAGTCGCCGTAGGGGCGGGTCTCAGACCCGCCCCTACAAAATCGCCCGGGCGGAGCGAGTCCGCACTATCACCGGTCGACCAAACCTTGCCGGATCGCTTAGCCCCGTTACCTTACCCACCATCCCTAACTTTTGCGATAGACTCGTGGGCCGCACAGCAACCAGGGGGCGTTGCCAATCAATGCACAATCCAAATCTTAATTCACGTAGCTCGTCAAAGATTTTCGCGTTCTACCTTTTCGCCACACTCTTTATAGCTTTTCTTTTGTCCGCGCAGGTCACAGCCGCTCAAACCTACCAAGTCACCGTCGAGCGCAACGTTCCGGCCACCATGCGCGACCGCGCCATCCTCCGCGCGGACGTCTACCGCCCCAAAGCGGAAGGGAAGTTTCCCGTGCTGCTCACGCGCACGCCTTACGACAAGCAGTGGCAGGTCGAATTCGCGCTGAAAGCAGTTCCGCGCGGGTATGTCGTGATCGCCCAGGATACCCGCGGCCGCTTTGAGTCCGAAGGCGAATGGTATCCCTTCAAACACGAATCGCAGGACGGCTACGACACCGTCGAATGGGCTGCCGCGCTGCCATACTCGAACGGCAAAGTAGGAATGTTCGGCGGTTCCTACGTTGGCGCCACGCAATTCCTCGCGGCCATCGCGCACCCGCCGCATCTCTCCGGAATTTGCCCGAACGTCACCGCCTCGAATTACCATTCGAACTGGACGTATCAGGGCGGCGCCTTCGAACAGTGGTTCGATGAGTCGTGGACTAGCCAGCTCGCCGAAAACACCATGCACCGCCGCGTGGACAAAACATTCGATCCGCTTGCCGGGACCAAGACCCTCCCGCTCGACGACTATCCTGTTCTTGGCGCGCCCGGCGCCGCCGGCCTGGCGCCTTATTTCCTGGACTGGCTCGCGCATCCCAGTTTTGACGATTACTGGAAGCAGTGGTCTATCCAGGATCACTACGCGGATATTCAAGTGCCCGTCTTCACCCAAAGCGCGTGGTACGACATTTTTCAGGGTGGCTCCCTGCACAATTACATCCACCTGAAAACCGAAGCGGGCAGTGAAGCGTCGCGAAAAGGCCAGCGGCTTCTCGTCTACATCGGTGGGCACGCCGGCGGCCCGCAACAGAAGAAAGTCGGCGCCGTCGAATTCGGCGACAAAGCGCCCCTCGATCTCGACGAAGCCACGCTGCGCTGGTACGACTGGCTGCTCAAGGGCGACGCCAACGGCGTCGCGCAGGAAAAGCCCGTGAAGATTTTCGTGATGGGCAAAAATGAATGGCGCGAGGAAGACGATTGGCCGCTGGCCCGCGCGAAAAGCACGAAGTATTTCCTGCACTCGAGCGGCGCGGCCAATGGCGTCGCCAGCGACGGAACCCTCAGCGTCACGGCGCCCGCAGCCGAGAAGTCCGATCAGTTCGTCTACGATCCTGGCGACCCGGTTCCCACCATCGGCGGCCCGCTCTGCTGTGAACGGCTTCCAACGGGAATCGGTCCTCAGGACCAGCGCCCCGCGGACTCGCGCAGCGACGTGCTGGTTTACTCGACGCCTGCCTTCACGAAGGACACGGAGGTGACCGGTCCGGTTTCGCTCGATCTCTACGTCAGCACCTCCGCGGTGGACACCGACTTCACCGGAAAACTCGTGGACGTCTGGCCCAATGGTTTCGCGCAAAATTTGACGGAAGGAATTTTGCGCCTGCGTTATCGCGATTCGCAGGAAAAGCCGGAGCTCGCCAATCCCGGCGAGACCTATCACATCACGCTCGACCTCTGGTCCACCAGCAACGTGTTTTTAGCAGGACATAAGCTGCGCCTCGAAGTTTCCAGTAGCAATTTCCCGCGCTTCGATCGCAATCTGAATACCGGTGAAGACCAGGCCCGCGCTACGCGCATGCTCAAAGCCTCCAACGTGATCTATCACGACAAGACGCATCCTTCGGCGCTCATCGTCCCGCTGGTGCCCTGAGCCTCAAGCCCAAAATAAAAATGGCGCCGCAACCATTTCGTTGCAGCGCCATTCCGATTTCAGCCCGCTCCGCCACGGCACGCTCAACCCGCCGTCTGCAGCCGGGGTTGGAAAATGAATCTTAGTTCGAGGCCTTGCCAGCGCCGACTGCTTCCAGCTCTTCTTCGGCGTGCTGCTTCGACTTGCCACGTTCGATCTCGATCTGGCCCTTCAGGTAAGCGCCGTCCTCGATCAGGACGCGGCCGCCCGTGATGTTGCCGATGACCGAGCCGTCCTTCTTCACCTCCACGCGATCTTCCGCGTGCAGATTTCCGCGCACTTTGCCGTACACGATCACTTCGCGCGCGTGCACATCTGAAACGATTTCGCCGTTCTGTCCGACGGTCAGGCGCTGGCCCTTCAGCGCGATCGGCCCTTCCACCTTGCCGTCAATTTGCAGATCCTCTTCGCCTGAAATCTGTCCCTTCACCGTGAGTCCCGGTCCCAGAGTGGCCAGATTGCGCGCCGACGGAACGCTGGACCGGATCGGTGCGGAGGCAGCCGGAGCTGCGTTCGAACCAAAGCTGCTGCTGGACTGCGATGGCGCATGAGCCGCGGGCTGTGCCGGGGCTGCGCCTGGATAATCGGATTGCTTATTGTTGCTCCACATTTTCCCCTCCGGTTTTAGGTCCCAAGTCGTCGCTGCGTAGCGCAGGATGCTGGAATTAATGTATGCGTGGCCCGCAGGTCGAGCAACGGCAATTCCTTGCAGCGGTGTCCCTTCGTAAACTGTACGCGCGGACAGGTGGGCGCTCATCGGGCGACGGCGTTCGTTTTTGGCCGATGCTTCCCACGATCGAACACGCCTGGGCGTTCGCCACACTCTCCCGGTTGTTAACCCCTGCTTTGTGAGATTTTGTCCTTGTCGTTCTTGGCGCGCGGATTGCACTATTACTTGCGGAATCGCCCAAGGGAGGGCTTGATGGGTTCGCTTTGGCAAGACGTGCGCTACGCCTTTCGCGTGCTTCTGAAATCGCCGGGCTTCTTCGCGCTCGCCGTCCTCACTCTCGCGCTCGGCATCGGCGCCAATAGCACCATCTTCAGCTGGATCAATTCCACGCTGCTCAATCCGATTCCTGGGGCCGTGAACACCGGCAACATTCTATCTTTCACCTCAGGCGGGAATTCGCGCGTGCCGGTCCCGTTTTCTTACCCGGACTTTGTGGACTTGCAAAAGCGCACCACGAGTTTCTCTGCGCTGGCAGGCGCATCAATCTATCCGCTGAATCTCACCGGCAAAGCCAAGCCCGAACGCACCTGGGGCACTCTCGCCTCCGCGAACTATTTCGATTTTCTCGGCGTGCATCCGATCCTCGGCCGCGGCTTTCTGCGCTCGGAAGACGATAAACCCGGCGGCGCGCCGGTCGTCGTCATCAGCTACCGGCTCTGGAAACTTCGCTACGGCGGCGAATCCTCGGTAATCGGCCGCACCATCCAGATTAACGATCATCCCTACACGATCGTCGGAGTCGCGCCTCCCGTTTTCCAGGGCACGCAGACCAGCCTGCGCAGTGAACTCTGGATTCCGATTGTGATGGTCCAGCAGATCGTTTCCAGCCGCGATCGCCTGCACGAGCGCAGCGACACCTGGGTCGACGTTCTGGGCCGGCTCAATCCCGGAGTCAGCGCCGGCCAGGCACAAGCAGAAATGAACATCCGCATGAAGGAATTGGTGGACCAATATCCCAAGGACCACCAGGGCGAGAATGTCGTTACGGTCTATCCTTTGTGGCGCGCCCCGTTCGGCGCGAATGGCTACCTCTATATTCTTCTTCCAATGCTGATGGCCATCGCCGGAGCTGTGCTTCTGCTGGCGTGCGCCAACGTCGCGAACCTCTTGCTGGTTCGTTCCGTCGCGCGCCGTCGTGAAATCGCCATTCGCCTTTCGATTGGCGCCAGCCGCTGGCGCGTGGTTCGCCAACTTCTGATTGAGAGCCTCATTCTGGCGCTGGCCGGCGGAGGCATCGCGATCCTGCTGACGTTCTGGACTGCCGGAACATTTTCTCAGTTCATTCCACCCACGAATTTGCCGATCGCGCTGGATGTTCACGTGGACGGCGTCGTGTTGCTCGCCACCATGTTGATTTCGATTCTCACTGGAGTGGTTTTCGGCGCACTGCCGGCCCTGCGCGCTTCAAATCTCGCGCCGGCCGCGGTACTGAAGGAAGAAGCCGGCACCGCGTCCGGTGGAGTTCGCAAAGCGCATCTTGCCAGCGTGCTGGTGGTCGCGCAGATTGCGCTTTCACTCTTCCTGCTGGTTTGCGCCGGACTTTTCATTCGCAGCTTCCGCGCCGCGCAGAAGATGGATCCCGGCTTCAATCCAGACCACGTGTTCCTCGCTTCCTACAGTCTTTTTCCCGCGGGCTATGACTCGGACACCGGCACCGAATTTCATCGCCAGCTTCTCGCCAAGCTGCAAGCATTGCCCGGCGTCGAATCCGTTTCGCTCGCGGATTGGGTTCCCCTCGGCTACACCTCCGACGCCACCACGGTGAATCCCGAGGGCTACGTGCCGCAGCCGCACGAATCCATGGATATCTCCGACGCCGACGTAGGTCCGAATTATCTGCGCACCATGCAGATTCCTCTGGTCGCCGGTCGGGATTTCACCGAGCAGGACACCAAAACTTCCCAACGCGTGGTGATCGTGAACGAAGCCTTCGTGAACCGTTACTGGCCGAACCAGGATGGACTGGGGAGGCGCGTTCATGTGGACGGCGAGTGGGCCACCATCGTTGGAGTCACCCGCAACGGCAGCTACTACTCGCTACGCGACGCCTCGTTGCCGTTCATCTACGAAGCGATGCTGCAGGACTATTCCACTTCAGCGACGGTGCACCTGCGCGTGACCGGCAATCCGCTTAGCTACGCAGCGGCGGTGGAAAAAACGATTCACGATCTGAATGCCAATATGCCGGTTTACGATGAGACGACCCTGCAATCGCGCGTGCTCGTCGCCAGCACCGGACAGCGCATCGCCGGCACGTTTGTAGGCGCGTTCGGATTGCTCGCGCTGGTGCTGGCCGCGGTGGGAATCTACGGCGTGATTGCTTACACCACGCGCCAACGCACTCGCGAAATCGGTATCCGCATGGCTTTGGGTGCGCGCTCCGCGGACGTATTCCGCCTCGTGCTGGGCAATGGGGTGCGTCTGATTGCGGCGGGCTTGGCGATCGGACTCGCGCTTTCGCTGCTGCTCACGCGATTTCTGCGCACGATCCTCTTTGGTGTGGGCGCCACCGACGCGTTCACGTTCACCGCGGTTGCGCTGCTGCTCACCGCCGTCGCGCTGCTGGCTTGCTACATCCCCGCGCGCCGCGCCATGCGCGTGGATCCGATGGTCGCGCTTCGCTATCAGTAGAGGAAGGATTGCCGAAGCGGGCTTCGCCCACAGCATATCTTCGCGTCGGGAATTCAACCTGGAAACTTCGCCTAGTCGGCGGCGTCGTGCAGTTTCGGCGCGACGATTGGGCTATAGACGTGCCAGAAGTCGCCCTTCGATTTATCACCGAATTCCACCGCCACCTTGTTCTTGCCCCAAAGTTGCGGCTTCACGTAGACCACCCGGCACTTCCGTTCTTCCTGGGTGATGCTATTTACCAGCAGGACCGTCTGGCCCTGCTTCACTCGCGGAGCTAACGAAAGCAATCCTCCGTGAGCGCTTACTGCATTGGTGGTGGTTATTTCCCGGAACGGCTGGTCGTCGGTGGTGCGTCCGTAAACTCTAACTGGAATATTCAAGGGCAGGCGCTTGCTGCGGCGCTGATTGGCCATTGCGTGTGCCTCGCAGAGAGGGATGAACTGGGCCCTGAATAAAGTAACCCCGTTTGCGCTGGCGGACAATAGTACTCCGGCCCAGCGAAAACCACGTTCGCTTTCATTTTGCCGCGCCGGATATCCGCAATTCTACGGAATGTTTTCCTTTGCGCTGTCTTCGCCCGCGCATCTTTGGTTGCGCGGCTCCGTACACCATGTTAGCTTCCGGCTCGGCCATGAGCGAACCCTCGGTTTCGTCACGCAAACGTATTGCGGTAATTCCCGGCGATGGCATCGGCAAGGAAGTGATCCCCGAGGCCGTGAAAGTGTTGCAGGCGGCCGCGGCTGCAGGCGGCCGCGAAATCGTGCTTACGAATTTCGATTGGGGCGCGGATCGCTACTTGCGCGATGGAGTCACGCTTCCGGCCGACGCCGTGGAAATGTTTCAGCGCGATTTTGACGCAATCCTGCTCGGCGCCATGGGCGATCCGCGCGTCCCCACAAACGTCCATGCTGCAGATATCCTGCTGGGCCTGCGTTTCAAGCTCGATCTGTACGTGAACGCGCGCCCCTGCGTGCTTTTCGATAAACGCTTCACCCCGCTGAAAGACCGCACGGAAAAGGACGTCAATTTCATCGTCTTCCGCGAGAACACCGAAGGCCTGTACGTTCAGATGGGCGGCAATTTCAAGAAGGGGACTGCCGACGAAATCGCTATCCAGGAAGATTTGAACACACGCAAAGGCGTCGAGCGCATCATTCGGTATGCCTTTGATTTCGCGCGGCGGCGCGGCTTGCAGCGCGTGTGCATGAGCGACAAATCCAACGCGCTCACCTTTGGCCACGACCTCTGGCAACGCGTCTTTAAGCAGGTGCGCGGCGAATATCCCGAAATTGAATCTTCGCACCAGTATATTGACAACCTGCTGATGCAAATGGTGCGCGATCCTTCGCAATTCCAGGTGATCGTCACTTCCAATCTTTTCGGCGATATCGCCAGCGACTTGGGTGCGCAATTGGCCGGCGGCCTGGGCCTGGCGCCTTCCGGCAATATTCATCCGGGGCAGGTCTCGCTCTTCGAGCCGGTACATGGCTCCGCGCCAAATATCGCCGGGAAGGGGATTGCTAACCCCCTTGGCTCGATCCTCACGGTGGGAATGATGCTCGAGTATTTCGGCTGGGAGCGCGAAGCGTACGCGATTAACCTCGCCGTCCGCGCCGCACTGAAAGACGGAAAGACGCCCGCCGAACTCGGCGGCACGCTCGGCACCCGCGAGGTCGGCGATTGGGTAGAAAACCTCGTTGCGAAATCCGGAGTAGCGAGCTAAGCGGCAGCGAGCCGAGCGCCAGAATTCGGCCCACCACGCGAAACCGCACGGCCTCTGTCGCAGATGCGCAGGGGCTCTACCTCAAGTTCAGCTTTAACTGCACTAGCACCTACCGCGACCCAGACGCATCATCGATATTCTGACAACGGCCTGCAGGCAGCGAAACTTAAAGCATCGCACGAAGCATATTTCATCATCGAGCCTGATCTTCGTTCAACAATCACAACAGACGTCGGCGCAGCGACAGTTCAACAGTTGTCTCAGTTGTTCTTTATCGCCGGACCGGACTGCTCGATGCTGCCCTCGAGTAAATCGGTCTTGATGGTCATCTTCTGATTGGCCACCAAATTCACGTCGGTCTCGAATGGCTGATAGCCCGCCAGCCCGATCTTGATGTGATGCTGGCCCGGAGCGATCAGCATGGCGCGCCCCATGCCCTGAAACTGGTTGGCCGTCCCGGCAAATTTGCCGTCCACAAACACGGCAGCGCGTTCCGGCGTCACCTTCAATTTAACTTGGGCGTTGGAGACCGAATACACGGCCTTGGGATCTTTTTCCAGCGTCACCGTGAGAATCGTTTTCTTCCCCGGCTCGGTGACGATTTGCTGGTCGAAGTTGAGGTAACCCGTCTGGCGCACGGAAATCGCGTGTTGGCCCGGCAGCAGCAGCACTTTCTTGTCGCCCTTCAATTCATTCACGTACCCGACGTACTGTCCATCCACCCACACTCCAGCGGTTTTTTCAGACTTGGTTTTACCTTCGAACTCGACCTGCCCCATCACCTGATTTGGCGTGGTTGCGGTCTGCTGGCCTGGCGACGCCGATGCCCCTGGAAGCAGATTTGCCACCAGAATCGCTGCGAAACCAAGCCACTGCGCCAGAGCCCGGACGGTCCCCCTTGAACTTAGGTTGCTGGACATTCTCGTTCCCCCTCCGCAAAAGCGTTGAAATTGCTCCTCAAAACAACGATGGGCGGGCCCAGCCTTATTTTAGTCTCGTTCACAGAGATGGGAACGCCTTTTGTGCGCGCTCGGGAGATTATTTTTGAGAACTAGAGGAATCACTTTACGTCTTATTGCCGATCAAGAGGCTCCAGCGATTCAATAACCGCATGAAGTGTCGGCGCGCCCGCAGCGCAGGAACGTCTGCCGTGCCGCTCTCGCGCTACAGTTCGCGCAACGCCAGCGCGACGGGTCGCCGCGCCGCGCGCACCGCCGGCGGCACGCCGCCGACCAGGCCCATCAGCAGCGCGAAAAGAATTCCCACTGCCAGCAGGATGGGCGTGATCTGAAACGCGAACGCCACGTGCGAGAAGGTCTGCATATTCATAGTGCCGGTGGTGTACCCGTTGAGCTTCAGCACGGCCAGGCAGCCAATCACTCCGCCGATGAACGCGATCAACAGCGCTTCGAAGACGAACGAAAGCACGATGCTAAACTGCGAAAAGCCGATGGCGCGCATCGTGCCGATTTCGCGCGAGCGTTCGGACACCATCGCGTACATGGTGTTGAGCGCGCCGATCACGGCGCCGACGCCCATGATAAGCACCACCAGACCGCCGAGTACGTTGATCAACGTCGTCAGCACCTGCGACTGCCGCGCATAATATTCCACTTCATGATCCACTTGAACTGTGAGCTTCGGATCGGAAGTCACCGCATCCTTGAACTTTTGGAAGGCTGCCGGCGAAGTCAGATGCACCGTCACCGACTGATAGAGACTCTCCGGCCGCTTATACACCTGGTTTAGCACGCGGCTGTCGGCCCAGACTTCGGAGTCAAAGGAGCTGCCGCCCGCGTCAAACACTCCCACAACCTTCCAGGTTTGTCCGCCGAACGGGATCGTGTTACCCAGCTCGAGTCCCTCATACGTTGAAGTCACGTTCTTGCCGATCACGAGTTCGGCCAGGCCCGGTTCGAAGAACCGGCCTTCGATGATCTTGATGTTCGGGCGAACCTTCAAGACAATCGGCGAGACGCCGCGAATCTGCACGTTCGCGTTCGTGCCGGTCGCCTTCAAGTTGAACCCCGCAATCAGCACGGCTTCGGGACTCACCAGCGGCTTGCCATTGTCGTGCGCCACGCCCGGCTCGTCTTCAATCGCCTGCACCTGGTCGAGCGCCACCGAACCATCCAGCTCGGCGGAAGACCCAGCTCTGCGAATGAGCACGTTGTCCGGCGAGCCGGAGTTCACCAGCGTGGCGCGAAAACCGTGCGCCAGCGCCAGCATCGCCACAAACACGCCAACCGTACCGGCAATCCCGAGCACGGCCGCGACAGCCGTCAGCCAGCGAACCTTCATGCTGCGCAGGTTATAGATGATAGGTACCGCCATGAGCTAAGCCCTCCGCAGCGCGTCAACCACGCGCAGACGCATTGCATTTGTCGCCGGTATGATTCCTGCTAGCGTTCCTATCGTGATTGCGGCCACCAGCCCCAGCAACATCGCCGAGACCGGCAGGAGAAAGCTATAGAGAACCCCGCCGGTAGGATCTCCGCCGAGGGTCATCAATTTCGCCAGAAGAATCCCGAGGACACCGCCGATCAGCGCGATCGTGAGTGATTCGGCCAGCACGATGAACAGCACGAAGCGGTCGGAAAAGCCCACTGCCTTCATCACCGCGAGTTCACCCATGCGTTCGCGCACGGAAAGCGCCATCGTATTGCCCGTAACCAGCAGCAGCGTGAAAAACACCACGCCGCCGATCGCCATGATCAAAAATTCAATGTTGCCGGCCTGTTTCACCCACGACGCGGTCATCGCCGCCAGCGTCTCGCTCTTGGTTTCAAACGGGGAATTGGCGAACTGATCGTCGATCGCTTTAATGATGCGCGGCGCATCATCCGCGGAGTCGAGCTTCACGGTGTACCAGCCGATCTGGCCCTTGCCGAATGTGCGCCGTTCATCTAGATATTTGTCGTGCAGCCAGAATTGCGTGAGATCCACACCGGCTTTCGGATTGTTGTAAATGCCGTCGATGTTGAACTCCCATGTTCCGCCGTAAATCGGCGCCTGCAGCGGAATCCGGTCACCGACTTTCCAGCCGAAACGCTTTGCCGTGCGAGCCCCCACAATGGCGCCCTCGCGGTCGCCCACGAACTTCTCCCACTCGTCGTCTGGAACGGCCAGCTCGGGAAACACCTCTCGTTGCGTGTCCGGGTCAATCGCAAAACTCGCGAAGAAATTCTTCGGATCCTGGTAGATGCCGCCAAACCAGGTTTGCGGCGTAACGTACTTTACGCCCGGAATGCGTTGAATCTGCGCCTCGTAGGAGATCGGCAGCGGCTGGATGATCGAGACCTTGTTGATCACCATCAGCCGGTCCACGCCGATCACGCCCATGTCTCCGCTGAATGCGCCGCGGATGATCGCCAGGAAGCCAAACAAGAACACAGCCACGGCGAAAGAGCCGACGGTCAGGATCGTGCGGAGCTTCTTTCGCCTCAAGTTCGCGAAGATAAGATGGCCATACTTCATGCAACACCTCCAGCAGCCACCCTCGAAGCCTCCACCAGCACACCCTTGTTCAAGTGCAACGTGGCTTCCGCGCGCTCCGCGGCCATGGGATCGTGCGTCACCATCAGGATGGTCTTGTTGTGTTCCTTGCAGAAGCGCTGCAATAGTTCAAGTATTTCATCAGCACTCTTGCGGTCCAGGTCGCCGGTCGGCTCGTCGCACAGCAGGAACGTGGGATCGGCCACGATGGCGCGAGCAATTGCCACGCGCTGTTCTTGTCCGCCGGAAAGCTGCCGGGGATAGTGCTTCATGCGGTCGGCCAGGCCCACGATGCTCAGCGCTGCTTCCACGTGCTTGCGCCGCTCGGGCTTCGAAAGCTTGGTGAGCAGCAGCGGCAATTCCACGTTTTGAAACGCGTCCAGCACGGGGATCAAGTTGTACATCTGAAAAATGAATCCGACGTGGCGCGCGCGCCACTCGGTCAGTTTGCCGCCGGACATGTTGGTGATCTCATCGCCCGCGACGGTGATGCTGCCGCGCGTCGGCACGTCCAGCCCACCCAGCAGATTGAGCAGGGTCGTCTTGCCGGAGCCGCTGGGGCCCATGAAAGCGACAAATTCGCCCTTGTCCACGTCGAGATTCAGCCCCTGCAGCACGTGAATTTCCTCGCCGGCGCGTTTGTAGGTCTTCTCCACGCCACGAATTTGTATCAGGCTGCCATCTTTGCCGGTTGCGTCCACACGAACCATGTCACTCTCCTGTCACGCGATCGTGCTACCTCTTGATCTCAACCGCTTCGCCGTCGTGCAAATCGGCCGGACCCTTCAGCACGACGGTGTCGCCTGCCACCAGGCCCGCCAAAATTTCAGCGTCGCCGCCGTTGCTGTTGCCTACGGTCACGGCGCGGCGCTCGAGCTTATCGTCCTTCACCAGAAACACAATTTTCTTGCCGTTTTCATCGCGCAAGGCTCCGGACGGCACCGTCGCGGTCGGTTCAGGCCCGTTTTTCTTGTCGGGCGCGTCGCCCAGGAATGTCACCTTGATGCCCATGTCCGGCAGAATCCGCGGATCCAACTTTAAAAAAGAAATTCGAACCTTTACCGTAGCTTTCTGCCGGTCGGCCGTGGGAATCACCGTGCGGACTCTCGACGGAATTTGCCAGTCGGGATACGCATCGAGAACCGCAGTGACCGGCTGGCCGGGCTCCACGCGCGCGATGTAAGCTTCGTTCACATCCACTTCAATCTCGTTTGAATTCATGTCCACGATGGTGGCAACCCCGGTGCGCGTGAATCCGCCGCCCGCCGAAATCGGCGAGATCATCTCGCCCACTTGCGCGTCCTTGGAAACGATGATTCCTTCAAAAGGCGCGCGGATCACGCAATTATCCACGGCCTGTTGCGCCTCATTGATGCGCGCATCCGAAGCCAGGACTTGCTCCTTCGTGAGCGCGATTTTGGCCTTCAGGCTGTCCGCCGAAGTTCGCGCGTTGTCGAGTGTCTCCTGGCTCTGTACGCCCGCCGCGAGCAGTTCGTTCGCGCGGTGCAGTTCGAGTTCCGCATTTTTGAGCTGCACCTGGTAATCGGTGATCTGGGCTTGCGTGGAATTGCGGTCTGCCACCGCCGAATCCAGCGCGCGCCTTACATCGGAATCGTCGAGCGTCGCCAAGATTTGGCCTTTCTTCACGTGCATCCCTTCATCGAAAAAGACGCCCGTGACGCGTCCCGTGATCTTGGCTGCTACGGTTGCGCGCCGCCGCGGAGTTACGTATCCGCTGGCGTTCAGCAGGGCAGGCCGGCCGGTTGACGGCTTTTGCGCGGTGGTCACTTCCACCACCGGTTTCTGGTCGCGGAAAGCAAAAACTGCCCCGGTGACGATCACTAATACGCCGAGTAACGCCGCAAAAATTCCCAGCCGTTTGCCGGCTTTGCGGCCCGTGCGTTGGCCTTCGCCGATACGCAGCGAGCTCAGATCCGGCTTCGCGGGATTGGGAGATGTGGACATGTACAGTGAGCGCTCCTACTTCCTGAAAATTTGCTGCCCAAGTCTATATTACGCAGGGCGATTACGAAAATTACCGGCCCGCGGAACTGCCTTCTTCGTGGCTCCATTGTATCGCGACTGGGGCCAGCTGCCATGACGCCGCCGGCTTGTTATGGACCGAGTCTGCGTCGGTCTCGCGACCGCCGGTGGCCGAGAAAACCAAATTCAAAAAGATGCGGCCACAGTTCTACTCACTTGTTAGAACGCGCGAGAATGCCGGAAGTCACACCAGCGTTTCAACGCGCGTCGTTTGCGGGATGCCATTAATTGCCGCAGTGAATCGCTCTCGCCTGGCATTCAAGTGAAACATGAAGAATCGCAAATTGTCGAACCAGCCTCGCTGGCTGATGATTGACTTCAACCTTTTGGCGCGCGGCCTTAAACTCCTCCTCGAATTGTCGGCGTGGCGACGCCTTTCACTCATAAACAGCCCTTCGAGCATTAGGTGAGAAAACTTTCGCCAGGAGCATCCCCAGTACAAATCCTCCAACGTGCGCCCACCAAGCCACTCCTCCGCCCGCGTGCGTGCTGGAGGCCCCCAGCGATCCGACAGCGCTCAAGAATTGAATCAAGAACCACAACACAATAAACACGATCGCCGGAATACGCGCGCGAAACCAGATGATGAAGAGCGTCACCAGCGTCAGAATCTGCGAACCCGGCAAAAATATCAGATACGCACCTAGCACTCCGGAAATCGCGCCGCTCGCGCCCAACGCCGGAATCTGCGAGCCCCACGAAAATATCGTCTGCGCGATGCTGGAGCCCACGCCGCAGATCAGGTAGAAAAGCAGGTAGGGAATCGGCCCCATGCGGTCCTCCACGTTCGCGCCGAAGATCCACAGGAACCACATGTTGCCGATGATGTGCAGCCATCCGCCGTGCAGGAACATGCAAGTGAAAAGCGGAACCAGCGCTTGCGCCATGGTGTAGTGCCGCCCCGCCAGCGCCAGCTGGATTTTGGCGGGCACCGCGGCGTATGTCATGATGAATGCCTCGGCCGCGCGCGGCGGGAGAGTCACCTGATGCAGGAAGACAATCACGTTCGCGAGAATCAGCAGCAGCGTGACGATAGGGAAGGAACGCCGGGGCGTCAGGTCCTTTAATGGGATCAATTCTGGATTCCTCTGCGCTCGCTGCTTTCGAAGGTGTACTTGGACGCAAAGAAACTCTATCCGAGAGCGTGCGATTTTCAAGCGCAATCATGATTCGCAGCTGAGCTGAGCGCGCAAATCTTGAACTTGACCATCCGCCGCAATCTCGTTTAGCGATTGCGCTGGATGCCGTGCTGTGATAGAAAAATTTGTTTCGCATGCGCTGAAGCGGTCACTTGAATCCGTACGTCTGGAATCTTCAAGACACATCGCATTCCGTAGTCGCCGGCGCGCCGACACCCTGATGCCAACCCACGAATCCGAGGCCATCGTCCTGCAAACCTATCCGCTCGGCGAAGCCGACCGCCTGGTCAGCTTCCTCTCTCGCTCCATGGGTCGCGTCCGCGGGGTGGCTTCCGGAGCGCGCCGCACCAAAAGCAAGTTCGGCTCCACGCTCGAGCGCCTTTCGCACATCCATATCTGGTTCTACGAGCGCCAGAATCGCGAACTGGTGCGCATCAATCAGTGCGAACTGGTGGAATCGTTTCTCGATGCCTTCCGCGACTACGCTTCGGGAGTGGCCCTGGCCGTTTTAAGCGAAGTAACCGAAACAGTGCTGCCCGATCACGAACCGGCCGACGCAAATTTCCGTCTATTGTTATTGACCGCGCAAACGATCAAGAAGACCGGCAAATCGGAACTGCCTCTCGCTTATTTTGCGCTGTGGACCGTGCGCCTGGGCGGCTGGCTGCCCTCGCTCGATTCCTGCGCGCGCTGCGGCAGGGCACTGGAGCCCAAGGAAGCGGCTTATTTTTCCCCGAGCGCTTCGGCCATCTCCTGCGGTAAGTGCCGCAGGCCCGGCATGCGCATGCTTTCACCAACGGGGCTCGCTGCCGCTCGCAGGATGCTGGCCGAGCGGCTCGATAAGCTCACCGAAGAAATGATTCCGCCGCGCACCGCGCGCGAACTGAGCGATGTTATGCTCGACGTGATCGAACATCAAATTGACCGCAAGCTCGCTTCGCGGGAACTTCTGGAGTCACCGGTTTGAAGACGAAAGCACATCATGGCAAGCACAAGAAGCCAGTAGCGAAACCCCAAGGGTTGAGCTTTCAGGATCTTCTACTAAGACTTGAAGAATACTGGACTCGCCGCGATTGCATTTTGCAGCAACCCTACGACGTGGAAGTCGGCGCCGGCACCATGCATCCCGAAACTTTCTTGCGAGTGCTCGGGGCCGAACCGTATCGCGTGGTGTACACGCAACCGAGCCGCCGCCCGGCCGACGGCCGCTACGGCGAAAATCCCAACCGCCTCTACAAGCACACGCAGCTTCAAGTAATACTCAAACCTGCGCCTGTGGACGTGCAGGATCTTTATCTCGAAAGTCTTGCCGCCGTCGGAATCAATTTGAAAGAGCATGACATTCGATTCGAAGAAGATAATTGGGAATCGCCGACGCTCGGCGCGTGGGGAATTGGCTGGCAAGTGCTTCTCGACGGGCAGGAGATCACCCAGTTCACTTATTTCCAACAGAGCGGCGGGCAAAATCTCGATCCCATCTCGGTAGAACTGACGTACGGACTGGATCGCATCGCGTCATATTTGCAAGGCGTGGACAACGTCTTCGACGTCCGCTGGTCCGAGACTGTGACCTACCGCCAGGTGCGCCTGGCCGAAGAACGGCAATTTTCAGCCTATAGTTTCGATTACGCCGACGCGGTTTCCATCCGCAAACAATTCGATTTGAACGAAGCCGAGGCGAAACACATCCTGGACGCCTGGCCGAAAGCGCCTGGGGTGAATGTCGAGCGCTTTCCTTTGCTCGCGGCGTATGACCTCACGTTGCGTTGCTCCCATCTCTTCAATCTACTCGATGCGCGCGGAGCGATATCCGTCACCGAGCGCGCTGCATTGATCGGGCGCGTACGTAGGTTGGCGGTGCGCGTCGCCGAACTATGGCTGCGGCAGAAGTCAGGTGTCACCTCCGCGCCGGAATTGACTGGGGCGCGCGCATGAAGCAGTCCTTAAAGAAAAACGTGAAGGCGAGCGCGAAGCCGACGGGCGATTTTTTATTTGAAATCGGGTGCGAAGAGATTCCCGCAGGGATGATCGTGAAAGCTTCGCAGGAACTTAAAGCATTGCTTCAGAAATATTTTCTCGCGCACGGGCTGCTCGAAGGAACGCTCGCGCAAGATTCAATTGAAACTTTTGGCGCGCCGCGCAGGCTCGTGGCGATTGCCCGCGGCGTGCGCTTGCGTCAGGAAGATGTCACTCGCGAAACCACGGGACCGCCGAAATCCGTTGCCTACGATAGTGTCGGCGAGCCGACGCGCGCGGCCATGAGCTTCGCGGAGAAGCAGGGAATTCCCGTTTCAAAATTAACCATCGTGAACACGCCGAAGGGCGAATACCTTGCGGCCAAGCAGGTCATCATGGGCAGGTCCGCCGCGAAAATTCTGGAAGAAACTCTGCCGCAAGTGATTCAGGAGATTTCCTGGCCGCGCTCGATGTATTGGACCGGTGCGCAGGGCCCCCGCTTCATTCGCCCGATTCGCTGGATTGTCGCGCTGCTCGATGGCAAAGTGGTGGCGTTTTCCTTCGCCAGTGTACAAGCGGGCAGTCACACCGACGGCCACCGCTTTCTCGGCAAGAAACGCATTCTGGTTCAAGGGCCGACGGACTACGAATCAAAATTAAAGAAAAACTTTGTATTGTGCCGGCCCAACGCGCGCCACAGAAAGATTGACGCGGAGATTCGCGCGCTTACCACTCGCAAATGGCTGCGCGCTCATGAAGACGCGGCGCTTCTGGAATCGGTCACCTATCTGAACGAATACCCCAGCGTGATCATCGGTGATTTTGACCCGGCCTACCTGGCTTTGCCTGACGAAATTCTGATCACCGTGATGCGCGATCATCAGAAGTATTTCGCGCTGGAAGCGAAGAACGGCGACCTGGCGCCGCATTTTCTCGCCGTCATCAACCTGCCCAAGGATCCCAAGGGCCTGGTTCGCGCAGGGCACGAGCGCGTGCTGCGCGCGCGCTTCGCCGACGCGCAGTTCTTCTGGGAAACCGACCAGAAAATCAAGCTCGGCGATTATTTGCCGAAGCTCGCGGCCGTGACTTATGAATCGCGGCTCGGTAGTTACGGCAATAAAGTCGAACGCATGCGCGCGCTGGCGCGCTGGCTCGCCGAGCAGTGGTTCAGCGGCGGCGTATCGCAAGCGGATGTCGCCGGCTCCGATCGCGCGGCGGAGCTTGCCAAATGCGACCTCGTAACTGGAATGGTAGGCGAGTTCCCGGAGCTGCAGGGAATCGTCGGCGGGCTGTACGCGCGCGCGCAGGGCGAGCCGGAAGAAATTTCCTGGGCCGTTTACGATCATTACAAGCCTGCCGGCCTGGATGATCCCTTGCCGCGCAACCTCACCGGTTGTGCGGTGGCTCTGGCCGATAAGCTCGATTCGCTAGTCGCTTGCTTCGCCGTGGGGGCCGTGCCCACCGGCTCCAGCGATCCCTTCGCGTTGCGCCGCGCGGCGCTGGGGATTGTGAAGATAATCCTCGAAAAGAAATTGCCGCTTTCGATTTCAGCGGCAATCTCGGCCGCAGCCAAGGCGCTGCGCGAGCAAACTCCGAAGATCGAAGCTTCGGATGCCGTGCAGAAGCAGGTGCTTGATTTCCTGCTCGACCGCGCCCGCCACATTCTTCGCGAACGCCGCGGTTTCGCCGCGGACGAGATTAACGCGGCGTTTGCCGCCGGAGCCGATGACCTGGTGGACGCGGCGGACCGCGTCGCGGCCGTGAAAGCGATCCGCGACACCAAGAATTTCGTCCCGTTGGCCGCCTCCTTCAAGCGCATCCGCAACATCCTGGCAAAATCGGCCGTCGGAGCGGACAAAGCCCAATTGGTGGTGCAAGCCGATCTGCTCTGGGAGCCGGCTGAACGCGAACTTCACGCCGCGGCGCAACGTATCGGTGAAGAAGCGACGCGCAAGAAGAAGGCGCGCAAGTATCGTGAAGCCCTTGAAGCAATCTCTGAGCTTCGGCCATCGGTGGATTTGTTCTTCGATAAGGTTCTAGTGATGGTTGAGGACCAGAACGTCCGCAGGAATCGCCTGGCATTGCTCGGGAGCTTACTTAAAGAGTTTTCTACGATCGCGGATTTTTCGGAACTGGGTTCCGAAGAGTCCGTAAAGTGACAGTTGAGTTGTCGGTGCGCCGACAAATTCGCTTCAACGATTGCATGAAATAAGTCGCCAGCCCTGGCTGGCGCGCATTCTTAGAATCTAAATTCTTTCTTGAGGTCAAAAATGAAATACGTTTATTTTTTTGGAGCGGGCAAGGCGGACGGCACGGGCGACATGCGCGAGCTGCTCGGCGGCAAGGGAGCCGGCCTGGCGGAGATGACTCGCATCGGGCTCCCGGTGCCAGCCGGATTTACCATCACCACGGAAACCTGCGACTACTTCTTCAAGCATGGCCGCAAATATCCCAAGGAGCTCCGCGCGGAGGTCGCCAAGAGTCTCGCGCGCCTAGAAAAACTCACGCATAAGAAACTCGGCGACTCTAAGGACCCGCTGCTAGTAAGCGTCCGCTCCGGCTCCGCTCGCTCCATGCCCGGCATGATGGAAACCATCCTTAACCTAGGCCTGAACGATAAAGCGGTTCAGGGCCTCGCGCGCACCACCAAAAACGAGCGATTTGCCTACGATGCCTACCGCCGCTTTGTGCAGATGTATTCATCCGTCGTGATCGGGCTGCCCAAGGAAGAGCTGGAGCACAAGCTGCGCGCTATGAAGCAGTCGCTCGGCGTAAAGGATGATACGGACGTGAGCGCCGAGGGCTGGCGCAGGCTCGTCGGCGAGTATAAGGCCTATTACAAGGAAAACACCGGCACTGCGTTTCCGGAAGATCCCGAAGAACAGCTTTGGGGCGCGATTGGGGCCGTGTTCGAATCCTGGATGGGCGAAAAGGCGCAAACATACCGGCGCGTCGAGAAAATCACCGGGCTGCTGGGAACCGCGGTGAACGTCGTGCAGATGGTTTTCGGCAACACTGGCGATGATTCCGGCACGGGCGTCTGTTTCACGCGCGACCCTTCCACCGGCGAGAAGACTTTCTTCGGGGACTTCTTGCTCAACGCGCAGGGAGAAGACGTAGTCGCCGGAATTCGCACGCCCATGCACTTGCAGGAAATGGCCAAGCGCATGCCCAAGGTCTACGCGCAACTCGAACGCGTGCGCCAGACTCTCGAGAAGCATTACTGCGACATGCAGGACCTGGAATTCACCGTTGAGCAAGGCAAGCTCTACATGTTGCAGACGCGCACCGGAAAGCGCTCGCCTTCCGCTGCATTCCAGATCGCCGTGGACATGGTCAACGAGAAGCTCATCAAAGTTGAAGAAGCACTTGAACGCATCAAACCTGAAGACGTCGAGCGTCTCTTCTATCCCGTGCTCAGTCCCAAGCTCTCGCGCAGTGAATTGTCGAATCGCTTGATCGTCACTGGAAATAACGCCGTGCCGGGCGCAGCGGTCGGCAAAGCGGTCTTCACCGCGCAGGAAGCCGAAGAGTGGGCCGCGCGCGGTGAGAAAGTGATTCTCGTCCGGCATGAGACCAGCCCGGAAGACGTTGGCGGCATGTACGTGGCGCAGGGCATTCTCACCGCCACGGGCGGCAAGACCAGTCACGCCGCGGTCGTCGCGCGCGGCTGGGGCAAATGCTGCATCGTCGGCGCCGAGAAACTCGATATCAACCTCGCCAAAAAGGCGATGAGCTCCAACGGCCACGCCATCCGCGAGGGCGAATGGATCACCCTCGATGGCGGCGACGGCTCGGTTTATACCGGACAAATCGACCTAGTGCGTCCCGAACCGCCCAAAGCATTCGACACCTTGATGAAGTGGGCCGATAAATCGCGCCGCCTCGGCGTGCGCACCAACGCCGATACTCCTCACGATGCGAAAGTAGCCCGCGCCATGGGTGCCGAAGGCATCGGCCTCTGCCGCACCGAGCACATGTTCTTCAAGGATTTTGAACAGCCGGAAAAGAGCGTCGAGCGCCAGCAGGCGATCCAAGAAATGATCCTCGCAGAGACGCCCGACGCGCGCCGGAAGGCCCTTGCGAAATTGCTGCCATTTCAGCGGCGTGATTTCATCGGTATTTTTGAAGCGATGGATGGATACCCTGTAACCGTTCGCCTGGTTGACCCGCCGCTCCATGAGTTCGTCCCGCACGATCCCGCGAAACAAGCCGAACTGGCGAAGAAGATCGGCATCTCCGCCGAAGCGGTGGCGCGCCGCGTGGACCAATTGCACGAAGCC
The DNA here is from genome assembly GCA_963780035.1 of uncultured Acidobacteriota bacterium. Classification (GTDB taxonomy): domain Bacteria; phylum Acidobacteriota; class Terriglobia; order Acidiferrales; family UBA7541; genus Palsa-295. The sequence goes on from CAWAAG010000005.1 coordinate 124,944, forward strand.
AATCCCATGCTCGGGCACCGCGGTTGCCGTCTGTGCATCACGTATCCGGAAATCCTGGACATGCAAGTTCGCGCGATCGTTGAAGCGGCGATTGATTGCCAGAAGCGGGGAATTAAAGTGTTTCCTGAAATCATGCACCCGCTCGTAATGGACAAGAAAGAACTGAAAATTTTGGACGAGCAAACCCGCAAAGTCGCCGATGAAATTATTTCGCGATCTAAAGTAAAACTCGAATATCTCGTGGGCACCATGATCGAACTGCCGCGCGCCGCTCTGCTCGCGGACCAGATCGCGGAAGTCGCCGAATTCTTTTCCTTCGGCACCAACGACCTCACGCAAACCACCATGGGCCTCTCCCGCGATGACGCCGGCCGTTTCTTGCCGGACTACGTGGATGAAAGGAAAGCTGCAATCTTCCCGGCCGACCCCTTCCAGACTCTGGACGTTGCCGGCGTGGGGATGCTCATTGAATGGGCCATCGAGCGCGGCCGCAAAACCCGTCCCAAGCTGAAGATCGGAATCTGCGGGGAACATGGTGGCGACTCCGAAAGCGTGAAGTTCTGCCATCGCGTGGGCATGAACTACGTGAGCGCTTCGCCCTTCCGCGTGGCCATCGCGCGCCTCGCCGCGGCTCAGGCGGAAATTGAAGAAAAGAAACACGGTGGTAAGGCGAAGCACAAGTAGCGCTTCGAAGGAGCGCACCATTCAATCTCCGAATCTTCGCCCGCTCGATAGCCGCCCGCTGATCATCGGAATCTGCGGCGGCACGGGCTCGGGGAAGACCACCATCACTCGCCGGATCATCGAAGCCTTGACGGAAACCAGCGTGGTCGTTCTGCAGCAGGACAATTACTACCGCGATTATCCCGAACTATCCTTCGAAGATCGCGTCAAAGTAAATTTCGATCATCCGGATTCGATGGATACGCCCTTGCTCGCCGAAGATGTGCGGCGGCTCCGCGCGGGGCACACGATCGAGCGGCCCACCTACGATTTCGCGAATTTTCGGCGGCTGAAGGGCACTGTGCGCATCGAGCCGCTGCCCGCGATAATCGTCGAAGGTATTCTGATATTCGAAAACAAGCAGCTGCGCGAACTTATGGACATCAAAATTTTCGTGGATACCGACGCGGACCTGCGTTTCATTCGCAGGCTGGTGCGCGACATTCGCGAGCGCGGCCGCACGATGGATATGGTCATCGAACAGTACATGAATACGGTGCGCCCCATGCACATGGAATTCGTCGAGCCCTCCAAACGCTACGCGGACGTGATCATTCCCGAAGGCGGATACAATGACGTGGGCATTGACCTGGTGATCCAGAAGATTCGCTCGCTAGTCCGGCAATAAGCCGCCAGAGTTTTCCGCCGGACCGTGGAACAAGTGCAGGCATCCGAACGTATCAATGAGTAGTGGCGGTAGCGACGGGGGAGGCTATGTTGAAATTTCTACTCTGGTGCATTTTGCTGGTACTGTGCTGGCCGCTGGCGCTGCTGGCCCTGGTGCTCTATCCGATCGTCTGGCTGCTCTTGCTGCCATTCCGTATCGTTGGCATTGCGGTGGATGGCGTCTTCGAACTATTGCGCGGCATATTGTTCTTGCCAGGCCGCATTTTGCGTGGCCCGCGAGTGGCGTAGCGCACCGCGCGAACTATTTAGCGTGTACCTTCAATCCCGCGCGATTTCATCTCGACGCGAAGCGGTCGGTCTGCCGACATCTCTCCCGATATGTTAGTTTCCTCGCGTCCAATCGCGAACTAAACCAACACTTGAATCTCGTGATTTTCTTGGCGGATCGTGCAGGAGGCGATGTTGCGTCCGCGTTCTACGGCTTGACTGCAGCTTGTTGCTCAGGTGCTTCGACCACTACGGGGAAATTAGGCGGTGGGCCCGCCGTCGGAACAAATTGAGGTACCGCTTGAGCCTTTGCTTTCGCCGCGACTTGATTCCCCCGAGGCTGTTGCGGAATGCGAACCGCGATGTTGCCGGCGACGATCGCCGTGAAATGGTCGCCCGCAGCGGCGATGGCCGGCCCGTTTTTACGAAACTCGGAGATGAAGAAGGGATAACCGACGAAGTTGCCGACGGAAATCTTGGCGTCTTGCGCCGGCGCAAAATTTGCCGGAACGCGATCGCCCGATGCGGCCTGGACGTCCTCCATAAACCATACCACCTCGCCCGAGCTTCCCAGCCCTGCGCGCCGAACCGCCATGATTCGCGCTCGCGCCGCGGTGCCTCTGCGGAATACCGTGACGCCGCCGATCGTCACATCCTGAACCGCGGACATTTCGACCACCGAGCCTTCTTGCAAGCCGCTTGCAGCCACGTCGCTGCTCACCGCGACCTCCACGGAGGTGCCGTTGGGGATGGTCATCTCCGTAGCTGCCGATCCGTCGGGAGATACCATCGGAAACGCGGCTGGCGCGTGGAGCATCGCCAGGACGATTCGATCGGAAACGCCCGCTAACTTCAACCTGTGAATGCCCGCCGGAGTGGTATCGAAATCGCAGCGCGAGGAATTAATCCTGGCGATGATCTCATCAGGACCGGAACGATCGCCCTGCATTTTCATCACGTTTACATTGGTAATGAGCGGAGCCGAATCCACTGGCGACGCCACGGCCACGGGCCCCGTGACCAGCTGCTCATGGGGGACTCCCGCCTGCGCCACCGGCTCAGCCTTGCGCTTTTCGGTCAATCCAAAAGTGAAGACCTCTCGCGGAGCGGGCGCGCTGGCAGAAATATCGCCATTCATCACCCAGCCGACGCGGCCATCCTCGGTGCGCACCTCGGTGTAGTCATCATTCGCCGCGACAACCTCCACTTGCTCGCCGCAACGCAGCTTTCCCAATTCTTCAAATTTCTGTGTGGATTTATAGAGCAGGATGTACGAGTCGTAGGTGCCGCAGTGCGCGTATGCCACGCTGCTTGCGCGCGCGGGTAGCGCGACGAGGAAAAACGCTCCGATCACCAGAGAGAGGTATTTCATCCCAAGTTCCCAAGCCGCCCCAGGGATGACTGCACGAAAGACGCCCCCGGACATGCGTTAGGCCATTTTTGGCAAGTTCGCTTGGGGTCGCAATGGTACTTTGAAACAGCTGGCGATCCAGAAAAGTACAGCCTGTCCGCAGCGCCTATGGTTCGCGCGCAAGTATTCCACAATTCAAGTAATTCATCATGTCAGCTGGTTGGCGGCCAGCCGACATTTCCAGTCGCGTGTGAACTCCCCGAAACTAATCTGAGCAAACGCAGCAGCACGGAAGGCGAGGCTAGATGTCTGGCGCGCTACGAAAATCACGCTTAAACAAAAACTTGAACTATGAGCTTCTGAAGATTCCACCGATCGCACTTGCCGCAACCACCGGAATTAATCTTGTCGCGCGTTCAACGCTTTCTTTTGGTCGGCTTCTTGGGGTAACGCTGTAGGTTCGGTGGCACGCCAAGGTGCCGGGTGCCCCAAGAGCAAAGCCCGCTCAGCGGCTCGATCAATTGTTCCCCGGCTGCCGTCAGCGAATAGGTGACTTGCGGCGGCGAGGCATGCTTGATTTCGCGCTGCACGATTCCGTCGGCTTCCATCTGGCGCAACTGCGCGGCCAGCACCTTCTCGCTGATCCCGGGGAGCAGGTCGCGCAGCGCCGCAAAGCGCCTCGCGCTAAACCCCAGATGCCAGATCGTCACCACTTTCCATTTTCCGCTTACCACGTTGATCGTCGCCTGCACGGGACAACCGAAATGATTTTTCACCGCTCCTCCGCCGCTTACTTATTTGTGCGTACTTCCGGCTCGCCTGGCACGGTTATATCATTTCGGAGAATTGGCTCGGCGGAATATGACGCGCAGCGGCAAGGGGCGGCCGCAATTTTCCATTCCGCCGCGAGCACAAAACGGGAGATTAGCGAATGATATTGGTCACCGGAGCAAGTGGGACAGTAGGGAAGCCAGTGTTGGCGGAAGTCGCGCGAAGTGGCGCCCGGCATCGCGCGATGTATCGTTCGAAGGCGGATGCGGCAAACGCGCCGGCAGGCACGGACACGACGATTGCCGATTTTGCGGACAAGGCCAGCCTCGCCGCCGCTCTACAAGGAGTCGAAAGCGTGTACCTGGTCTGTTCGCCGGTGCGCGAGCTGGTCGAGTTGGAAGGCAACGCGATTGACGCCTGTGTCGCAGCCGGAGTGCGTCGTATCGTGCTGAATTCCTCGCTGGGCGCCGCCGATTACGGAAAGTCGTTTCCGAGCTGGCACCGCAAGGTAGAAGACAAGCTGAACTCGACGAAGCTGGCGCGCTGCATCATTCGGCCAAATAGTTTCATACAGAACGTCGTGACCTACAATGCTCCGAGCATCCGCCAGCAGGGCGCATTTTACGGCACCCTGGGCGACGCGCGCATCAGCTACGTGGACGTGCGCGATATCGCGACGGTGGTTGCCAAAGCGCTCCAAGGCGGCCAGCACGACGGGAAAATTTATGAACTAAACGGTCCGGAAGCGCTCACCTCCTCTGACATCGCCGAAAAAATCTCGCGACACGCCGGAATCCCGGTCCGCTACGTGGATATTCCCGAAGACGCACAACGCAAAGCGATGCTCGATCAAGGAATGCCCGAATGGCAGGTGACTGCGCTGCTCGATCTGCAAAAATACTATACCGGCGGCCGGGGCGGCTCGCTGGACGAACTGCTCAAGCGATTGCTCGGCAGGCCTCCCATCAAAATGGATCAATTCCTTGTGGAAGTCGCCAGCGAGTTCCGGCCCCAGACGGCGAAGGCGTAAGGGGCGCACGCATGGAAGCGACCAACGCTAAAACCGGATTCACGCATTCGCAAGCCAAGGAATTTATCCGCAACCATTTCGAGGATTTTATCAACCGCAAAAACGTGGACGTCGGCAACGTGAATCTCGCCGCGAACTTCGTGGATCATGGCGCCGACGTCCCGCCCGGCGCTCCTCCCGGACCCGCCGGTGCTATCCAGTACGTCAGCGGCGCACTGAAGCGCTTTCCTGATCCGCGTGTGCAGATTGAAGATATGATCGCCGAAGACGACAAGGTGGTCGTGCGCAATCACTGGACCGCAACGGATTCACAAAATGGGAAGCGCCTGGAGTTTCGCGGCATCGTGATCTGGCGGATTGCCGCGAAACAGATCGTCGAGCGCTGGGCGTACCTGGAGCCGCCGCATCCCGCATCACCGCGCGATTCACGGCGGCGAGGGAACACAAAAATGAAAACAGCGAGTGACTACTGATTGGACCCCGTCGCAACAGCCGCGCTGGCGGGCGGTTGTGCGGCAGGCTCCGGCGCAGCCAAGCTCTTCGCCAGTTCCGGAGTAAGCTTCAGCACCACATTCCCGTGAACCACCGCCTGGAAGCGACGTCCTGCGGTCATGATCGTCGGTTTGTTCTTGCGAAATTCCCACGAGGGCGCGATCGCGCCATCCACACCGCCGGAGGAGTTCACGCCCCTTTGCCCGGATGCGAAGTCGATTGGTGCCAGATCGCCGTTCGTGGCGGCCACGTCCTGCATGGCCCACGAGACTTCGCCTGGACGTCCCATCCGCCCCGGCTCGCTGATGGCGATCACCCGCGCGCGCGCTTCCGAACCGTGCTGCACCACAATCAGACCATTCGCCACCACATCGCGCGCCACAGTCATCGCGACGATCGTGCCTTCCTGCACTGCTTCCGACGAAACGTCCGCCTTCAACACCACCTCGATCGGTGTCCCATCCGGAATCTTCACGTCCACAAAATCAGTGGGCTTCTCTACGGGCATCTCCGACGCGCGCGGCGCTTGAATCATCGCCAGAATCACCTGGTCCGGCAGCCCGGCCAAGCGGAGCTGCTGCAGCGCGGGCGGTGACGTATCGAAATCGCACTTCGCCGATTTGATCTTCATGATGATGACGCTGTCGCTCAGGCGCATTCCGCGCATGTTCAGGATGCTTCGGTTGTTCAGGGGAAGGCCGGTTTCTTCGGGCGGGTCCGCGGATGGAGCCGTCAGCCCGAACGGCGTGCCTTGCCGCCGCGCCGAAGCCGGCGTTCCGGAAATATCCACGGATCGCACCCAGCCCAGTCGGCCGTCCGCGGTGCGCACCTGAAAAAATTTCATCCAGCGAGTCACAACATCCACTTTCTCGTCGCAGCGCAGCTTTCCGAGTTCTTCGACCTGATCCGTGGATTTATATAGTAAGACGTAAGCGTCGAAGTTCCCGCAATAGGCGTAACCGGCAGAGTCGGCGCGCGCCACTCCAGCCGCGGAGAGCGCCAGAATCAGAACCAGAAGTCGAAGTTTCATATTAAGCCCCGGAGGTTGGCACGCGGCCCAGCGGCATCCGCGTCCTGAAGTTCACGGCACAACCGTGCGGATTCTATGTTTGCCGCGAATCAGATTTTCGCCAATAGTACTTGTGACGGGTTGGTAATGATGCAGTGAGGGTGCCCGCCGGGAATTGCGCGGTGGCGGCCGGTTTTCACGTGGGCATCTTAAGGAAGAAATACACCGCCAGAAAGCCAAAAATGGCGTCCGGAGCCCAGGCTGCCAATAAAGGCGGAAGCTGTCCCACCGATCCCATGGCTTCAAACAGCGCCGCGGCCGCCCAATAAACAATCGCAATTCCCACGGCCAGCGCCAGCCCGCCGACGGCTCCGCGCGTCCCCACCAGGAACGCAAACGGAGCGCCGAGGAAAACGATGATCGCCGCAATCAGAGGAAACGCGAATTTTTTCTGCCACTGCACGGAAAGCCGCGAAGTATCGAACCCCGCATGGCGCAGATTCAGAATGTACTCGCCCAACTGCCGCCAATTCATTTGATAAGACTGGCGCACTTCCCGCCGGAAATAGCTGGGCGGTTCGGAAATCTCTGGAAGGGAATCCACCTTGAACGGCTTGTAGCGCGTGACTTTGCCGCCGTCGAAATCGCGGATCCAGCCTCCCGTCAATACCCACGTATTTTCGGAAGCTTCCCACGTCGCGCGCGTCGCAAACACGCGGCGCCGGATCTGAAACGTCCCGGGGCTCAGTTCGAATACGTTGAGCCCTCCGAATAGCTGCTGGTCGGAATCGAAGAATTCGTAGTTATAGACCTTGGTGTCCTCGCCAAATATCCATTGGTGCGCGGGCTGAAAATAAGTCTGCGGCGGGCGTCCTTTGATCTGGTTGCGCAGCGCATCCTGCCGCTGGTTGGCGTATGGCAGAAACGTATCGTCCAGCAAAAACATCGAGCCCGCCACCACGCAACCCGCCAGCGTCAGCGGCAGCACCAGGCGGTAGAGGCTGATGCCGCTGGCCTTGAACGCGATCACCTCGTTATTTTTCGCCATCACCGCCAGCGTCACCAGAGTGGCCACCAGCGTCGCCAGCGGCGCCAGCTGATACACCATCAGCGGCACCAAATAACGGAAATAGTTCAATACCATCGAGACCGGGACGTGATTCTTCGAAATATCGCCCAGCAAATCGAAAAGCGTGAAAGCGTCAAAAATCATCACGAACCCCGCCAGCAGCACCAGGAAGTAGTAGAAAAAGCGCTGCAGCAGGTAAACATCTATAAGCATCGGAAACGCCACCGGATCGCCCGCCGGCAAAGCGTGGCGCGCGGCCAGAGCAGGCTTCGCGGCTGCCCCGTTGAGCTCCGCTCCATTCGCGGCGGGTATCGGGGCTGCATCCGCTTCACGCCGCTGAGCCGGACGCGCCCGGTGCCAAAGCGAATCGAACCAGGCCACAATGTGGCTGGGTCTGCGAATGGATTCGATACGGCGCAGAAAAATCAGTCCGAGGATCGTAGCTCCGATATTTGCCGCCCATATTCCGGCCCACGGCGCGATGGACCCTTGCTGCGCCATGTGCGCGCCGGTAACGAAGAGGAAATAATAGCCGCCGATCAGCACCAGCGTCAGAATCAGCCCGGCGGCGCGCCCACCGCGGCGAGGTCGCACGCCAATCGGGACACCTAGCAGCGCGAACACCACGCACGCCGCGGGAAAGGCGATGCGCCGTTGGAATTCAACGCGCGCTTCGCGCCAGTTGGGGCCGCTCTCCGCCAGTAACTGAGAAACTGAACGTTCCGCGTCGCTCAACGCCACCGTCTTCGGCCCCGTCACCGGATTGGAAAGCTCCACCGGAATTTCACTCTCGCCAAAGGTCGTCACGTTGTAGCGCCGCGGGTCGCGCGGGTCGTACTCGTGCGTACTCCCGCTGCCCAGGTGCAGTTCGATCTCGTTGTTGTCGGCGCCGGCCACCACCTGCGCGCCCTCCGCGATGGTCACGTCGGTGGTCCCCGCAGGCCCCGTGGACGCCAGGAACACTCCCCGCCATCGGGTCGCTGCAGCTTCCACATCTTGTACGTATAATACGAGGTGCGGAAAGCGTTCGTCGAAGACGCGCGGCTGGATGGCGTAAGGCGCTTGCGAGGCCAGCAGGCGAGCTTCGAGGCCCCGCAGGGTCCGTACGGACAAGGGGCTAAGCCAAAACGTCAGAACCAGCGTGCCCAGTCCGCAGGCCAGAGCCACGACTCCGATCGGCACCAGCAGGCGCCGCAGGCTGATTCCGGAAGCATGCAGCGCCACGATTTCGCTGTCCGCGGAAAGCCGTCCCAGGCCGATCAACACGCCTACCAGGACCGCCATGGGAATCGTGAAGGCCAGCACGGGAATCAGCGAGCAGAGGAAAATCAGCAGCACCATTCCGATGCCGCCGGAATGGCGCACGATCAAATCCATCAAGCGGACCAGTTGGGGAACGAAGAATACGAAAGTGAAAACAGCGAGGCCGAGCGCGGCATGCGAGCCGACTTCACGTCCGATATATTTATCGAGCAGGCGCATGGGTGCGCGAAAAGATTCTAGCACGGTGCGCACGCGGGATTGCCGTTCGCGCGCCGTCGCGCCTCATTGCTCGCGCCGGATGCCGCAGCCTACGAATCGCGGCACACTGACCATACCAACCCGAGAGCCTGCCCATTGAGCCGCGTAAACCTGGTTTTAGTCTGGCATATGCATCAACCGCAGTACCGCGACCCCTCGACCGGGCGTTACCTGCTCCCGTGGACCCGCCAGCACGCGCTCAAAGACTACTGGGGGATGGTGAAAGTGCTCGGCGAATTTCCCGGCGTGCACGCCACCTTCAATTTCGTCCCGTTGCTCGCCGAACAGATCGAAGAGTACGCCGGCGGCAAATTCCGCGAGCCTTGGTTCGAGATAGCCTTCACTGGGGCCGGCAAACTCGATCCCGCCCAGAAAAGGGAAGTCCTGGACCGCGCCTTTCAGGTCAACGAAATTTACGTCCAGCGCTGGCCGCGCTTCGCCGAATTGCAGGCACAACTGCGTTCCGGCGGCGCCGAGGCCTGCGTCGCTAATTTCAGCGAACGCGACTGGCGCGACCTGCAATTGCTTTCGCAGCTGGTGTGGATGGATGAGCAATACCTCGCCAATGATCCCGTAGTGAGCGTTCTGTTGGCGAAAGGGAAGGACTTCACCGAGCGAGATAAGGGCTTGCTGAAAGAAAAACAGCTCGAGTTGCTCGGAAAGGTCCTCCCGGAATACCGCATCGCCGCCGAAAGCGGACAAATCGAAATTTCCACCACTCCTTATTACCATCCGATCTTGCCGCTGCTCTGCGACACGGACGTCGCCCGCGTTTCGAACCCCCACACCCCCTTGCCACAGCCGCCTTTTCGACATCCCGAAGACGCCCGCGAGCAACTCGCGCGTGCCAGGGCGTACCACGAGCGAGTCTTTGGTAAACCGCCCGCCGGGCTGTGGCCCTCGGAAGGTTCGGTGTCCGATGAGGCGCTCGAGATCGCCATGGACTTGGGTTTCAAGTGGTTTGCGACGGACGAGGGCGTACTTGGACGCACGCGCAATATCGGCTTTTGGCGTGACGCCGAGGGCTACCCCGAAAACGGCGCGGACTTATACACGCCCTGGAAATTGCAGCGCGCCGGCAAGGAGATCTTCGGATTTTTCCGCGATCACTATGTGTCGGACTTGGTCGGCTTCGTCTACAGCCGCATGGGCGCCGTTGCTGCCGCCGAGGATCTGCACCGCCGCATCCGTGCCATTGGCGATCGTGAACCGCAGGGCCGCACCGCCACCGTCAGCGTAATTCTCGACGGCGAAAATGCCTGGGAATATTACCCGGAGAACGGGCGCCAATTCCTGCGCGAATTTTATCGCCGAGTCCAGGACGATCCCGAAATCCGCGCGCTCACCGTCAGCGAAGCGGTGGAAGCCAACGCCGCCGCGCCGGCCATGGAGGGAATTTTCCCCGCCTCCTGGATCAACGCCAATTTCGACGTGTGGATTGGCCATGCCGAAGACGTCCGCGCCTGGGATCTCTTGCGCGATGCGCGCGAAGTGTACGCCCGCAACGTGGAACGCCTCGCGGGCGGCGGCAAAGCCGGCACGGAAAAATTGCAGCGCGCGTATGAAGCGATTTTGGCCGCCGAAGGCAGTGACTGGAACTGGTGGTACGGCCCGGAGCACGGCTCGGTCAATGACGCTGAGTTTGACGAACTTTACCGCAAGCATCTCACCGAGATTTACGCCGCGCTCGGCGAGCAAGTTCCCGAAGCGCTGGCGCATCCGATCAAGAAAGCGCCGGAGCGTGGACGCCGCGAGCCGCCGGAATCCTATCTGGATGTCACCGTGGACGGCCGGGAAACCAGCTATTTCGAATGGCTGGGCGCCGGGCTGTACGTCACCGATTCCCGCGGCGGGACGATGCACGGGCGCGGCTGCGTGGTCGCCGAGCTGCGCTACGGCTTCAGCGAAAGCCATTTTTATTTGCGTGTGGATCCCGTGCCGGAAGCCATCGCCGAAATTCCCGACTTCCAGTTGCGGCTCACGATCTGGGACTCGCGCGAGACCCGCATTACCGTGCGCGTGGCGCAGAGGAAAATCTCTCGCTGTATTCTGGAACAGGCCGGCGTCTGCCTCCTGCACCCCGAGTCCCTGGTGACCGCCGCGTCAGGAAAAATTATCGAAGTGGGTATGGCACGTGAACTCTTCGATCTGCGAGGAAGGCGCGCGCTGTTGATGAGCGTCGCGCTGTGGGAAGGTGGATTGCCGATCGAAGTTCTTCCGGTGGATGGAATGTTGCAACTGGCCCTGGGCGAGGAGAATTTCGCCTGGAAAATCGAGCCGGAACTGAAATCGTAGCGGAAGCTGAATTTCTTCTTGCGTCGCGTATTTTGACCGACTGGCACGAGTCGTTCCGCCAAATAAAGCGTATTGACATTCACATTCATTCGGCAGATATTTTCCCCACCCCCTTTCGGCAGTCTCTTGGGATCTCACAATCAGGGTAAGTGCGTTTGCGGTGTTGGAGCCGCCCAAGCTGGAACTGGAAGTGTGTTCCTCCGAGGGCCGCGTGCGCGCAAACGCCTATTTCATCTGCCTTTTCTGCTTCATCCTGATCGCGGCAATTTCCCTCACTGTTGATACGGCCCGTGAACGCGTAAGGCAAACGGATCGGACTTCGGCACTCGCTCCGCCCAACGCTCCCATCGAAGCTTTGCCCGGCAATTTCGCCGCGCCCCCCGCGCATCGCGGCGCTGCTGCAATATCATTCCCAATAACTTTCGAGCCGAATGTCGGACAAGCAGACGCATCCGTGCAATACGTAGGCCGTGGAACGAACATGACTGTACTCTTGGGTGCCGACGGCATCGAACTCCTGGGTGCCGGGCGCTCCAGCAGTGTTTTTTCAGTTCTGAAATTGCAGTTCACGAATCAGGCCGCCAGTGAGAAAGTAGCCGCCGTAGCGTTTCGCTCCGGCGCATCTCAATCGTCCGCGCATCCGCGTCGAAAGACGCGCCGAGGCGCATCGTCCGGCTCGCACGCTCACAGACGCACCGGCAGACGTCAATCGCGACGCGGCGGTTTGCCCGCGCGCCAACGCTACGGGCTGCATACCGACCGGCCCCGCCGGCCGCGAGTGCCCCGCGAATCGAAGCCACCGAGAGAACAAGCACCGAGCAGCCTGCAGCGAATTCCGAGCCAAGGCGCGCCGAACCTAACGTGGCAAGCATTCGCCAAGCTTGGCGGAGAAACGAATTATCTTCTGGGGAACAACCCGGCCTTGTGGCGAACGCACGTGCCTCATTTCGCGCGCGCCGAAGCGCCGGAAGTGGCGCCAGGGGTCAGCTTGATCGCCTATGGCAACGAAGCAGCCCTCGAGTACGATTTGCGTGTCGCGCCCGGCGCGGACATCACCAATCTCCGCTTGAAAATCTCCGGAGCCGAAGCCAAGCGCATTGATTCAGCGGGCGACCTGGTGATGACCATCGCCGGCCGCGAGGCGCGTATGAGGAAGCCCCTCATTTACGAAGAATGGCGCCGCGCAGGTTCGCCTGAACCGGCGCGCGAGATACTCAACGGACGTTACGAGCTTGCAGCAGACGGCACCGTGCGATTCGCAGTAGCCGCGCACGACCCGGCTGCCACCCTCGTGATAGACCCGTCTCTGTCGGTGGCCTATTCGACCTTCCTCGGCGGAACAGGCACCGACGCAGCCAACAGCATCGCCATTGACTCGAGCGGGAAGATTTACATTGGCGGAACAACGACCTCCGCCACGACGTTCGTCGAAACCAGCGGAACCAGCATCGGCTCAGCCGGTGGCCCCTCCGACTACTTCATTGCCAAGTTCGACCCCTCCGCCAGCGGCCTCAATTCGCTGAAATACTTGACGTTCATCGGCGGCAGCGGCGACGAAGAAGGCGGCGAAATCGTCGTGGACACGACCGGCAGGGTAGCAATTGCCGGAACCACAACTTCGCCCGACTATCCGGTTACCGACGGCAGCACCCTGACCTCTTCCGCCAATGGCACGCCCGTAAACGACGCAGCAATTACAGAAATCGACCAAGGCGCGACGATGGTCTACTCCACACTGTTCGGCGGAAACGGCAATGAAGCCACTCTCAGCCCCGGCGGAATCGCCATGGATTCCTCCGGCAATATTTTCGTGGCGATGGACACGCAATCCACGAATCTCACCGTCACGCCCGCCGTATCCACCACATCAGGCACATCCTCCGGACCATTTCAGTCCACCTATGGCGGCGGAATCAGCGATGGCTTCCTCGCAATTTTTCGCCGGGTTGCCCCGGCAACCGCGCCCAGCTTGCAATACTGCACTTACCTCGGCATCAACGCGCAAGCAACCGTCACCGGCGTAGCCGTGGATTCCGTAGGGAACGCCTACATCGCCGGTTACACCTCGAATCCCAATGGAACACTCCTCACCACCAATGGGTTTCAGACTACCTACGCCGGCGACCCCTACGATGCCTTCGTGATGAAGTTGTTGCCTTCTGGCTATGGCTCCGAAGATTTGTCCTACGGCACGTATCTAGGGGGTGGAGGTTCGGACAAAGCTCTCGCGATCACGGTGGGCACCGATTTGCCCGGCACCGTGTACGTCACCGGAACCACGCAGTCGCAAAATTTCCCGGTCACCAACGGCACGCTCGGCACAGTTGCAGCCTACCAAGCCACTCTCAACGGCACAGCCAACGCCTTCCTGGCCGTAATCCTGCAGGATCCATCCACGCGCGTGACGCGGCTCGCTTATTCGACCTTCCTCGGAGGAACGCAATCCGACGCGGGGCTGGCGGTATGGCTCGCGGCTCCCGATCGCGTGTATCTCGCAGGCAGCACCACGTCCTGGGATTTTCCATGGCAGTTCAATTTTCAGCCGTTCACCGGAGACACCGACGCATTCGTCGCGGAACTCGACCCTTCGTCCGCGGGAAGCGCGTCACTGATTGTATCCACGCCGCTCGGCGGCACCTCGCCGCCCGGCGTGAAGGCGACCGCGGCGGCAAACGGAATCGCCGTGGATTCAGCGGGGAACATCTACGTCGCCGGCGCCACTACGGCCGCCGATTTTCCTTCCGCCGCTGCCTTTGGCACCGGCGTGCAATTAACTTGCGCCAGTTGCCAGCAATCCCCGCCACTCGCCGATGCATTTCTCGTCGAAATTGCTCCCAGCGCGACGGCCATGCCCAGCGTATCGTTCAACGCAGGAAAATTGAATTTCGGCACCCAGCCGGTGGGCTCCTCCGGAGTCCCTCCGCAAGCCGTCGCCGTTAAGAACACCGGAGACGCCCCCTTGAGCATTTCCAGCGTGACGCTCACCGGAACGAACAGCAACGATTTCTCCGTCGCAAATTCACTCTCGTGCACCAACGCGCCAATCGCACCGGGAAGTATCTGTTCCCTCGAAGTTTCCTTCGTCCCGTCGCTCGTGGGACCGGAAGGCGTGCATTTAACGCTGACGGACAACGCGGGGAACGGCTCCCAGGCTCTTGAGGTCGTCGGAGCGGGCAGCGGACCGCTGGGTACGTTTTCGCCCGCTACCCTCGATTTTGGCAATGTCCCGATTGGCACCTCGCCTGAACTCTACGTCACGCTCACCGATGCCGGTAATCAACCGCTCCTGATTTCCAGCATCCTGATTTCGGGCGCCTCCATCTTTCATCCCGGCAGTGGCAACGGCACCAGCCCGCCTATCTGCACGGTCACGGGCGGAACCAATGGTGGCATGCAGCCCAACGCAACTTGTTCCATCTTCGTTCAGTTCATACCTGTGGCGACTGGATCATTTCAGGCGCAAATCATCATCACGGACAATTCGCAAGGGATCGCCGGCGTAAATCAAGTCGTCAACGTGGCCGGTACCGCCGTGCCTGCCGCGCCTATCGCCAGCGTCAGCCCGCCTTCGCTAACCTTCGCGACTCAGCCGGTCGGAACCACAAGTGGCACTCAGCCCGTAACTCTGACGAACGCGGGAAGCGCCCCGTTGAATCTGACGAACCTGGCCATCACGGGAAGCAACGCCGCCAGCTTCGGCTATTACGCGGGAGGGTCCAACGCTTGCCCATTGCCGAGCGGCACCGTCGCCGCTGGCGCGGCCTGCACCATTCTGGTGGAGTTCATTCCGCAGGGGAACGGCGCGGTAACCGCCACCTTCAACTTCTCGGACAACGCCAGCGGAAGCCCGCAAACGGTCGCACTTTCCGGAACCGGCATCGCCGCCACCGAAGTCTCCGTAACTCCCGATAGCGTGGCTTTCGGAACGCAAACAGTAGGCTTGACCACTGCGCCAGTAGGAATCAATTTGACGAACACCGGCAATTCCGTGATGACCTTCAGCAAGAACGGTATTGCCGTCTCGCCCGCCAGCGCCGTGCAATTCGCCCAGACCAATAATTGTGCCGCCACTCTCGGGCCCAAGGCCAGCTGCCTGATTAACGCCACGTTCAACGCGCAACAGGCCGGAAGTTGGACGGCGACAATCCTGCTGACCGATGACGCCGTGGAAAGTCCGCAGGCGATTTCGCTGAGCGGCACGTCCGTATCCGTCTCCGCCTCGCTTGCTCCACCGGGACCAATCCCTTTCGGCGCCCAGCTCGCCGGCACAACGTCGGCCCCCTCGGTGCTGACCGTGAAAAACACGGGGACCAGTCCTGCCGTGCTCAAAGTGAGCGGTGCCAGCGTAGGAGACCCGGCTGACTTCGCAGTCACAAATGATTGCACCGCGATGATTCCAGCCGCAGGCTCATGCACTTTGTCTGTAACGTTTAATCCGGCGCCAGCGCCCGCCACCGGTACTTGCGGTTCCACGTCCGGTGCGAAAAATACCACGCTTTCCATCAACGATAATGTGCCGGGCAGCCCGCAGACCATCGCTTTAACCGGTTCCGCCACAGATTTTTGCGTGGATCCTCCGGGCCTTACGTCGCAAACGGTCACTGCCGGAACCTCCGCGACGTATACGGTGGACTTGGTTTCTTTTACCGGTTTCACGGGAGCCGTCGCGCTCGCGTGCACCGACCCCGCAGTCGCAAGCGTTTGCACGGTTCAGCCGGTGTCCGCGAGCCTTTCGAGCTCGCCGGTCCCGATTCAGGTGACGGTAACGACTACGGCGGCATCAACCGCCATCGTCGCTGGTCCCTCGACGGCGCAACGCGACCGGCCGATCGCTCCGGCGCCGGTCCAATTACCGCTCGCGTTGCTGCTGCTTATCGCGCTCGGGATCTCCGTTTCTGCACACAGCTCGCGGCGAAAGCCGCAATTCGCGCAGAGCTTGGCTATGACGGCGCTGCTGGCGATCAGTCTGGCGGCGTGTTTTGGCGGTGCAAGCGGAACCTCAACCGCCACCGGAACGCTGTCCGGTACATACACACTCACGATCACCGCCACTTCCGGCAGCACCACTCGAACCATTCCGTTGACGTTGGTCGTGCAGTAAGGCCCGCGGAGAAGAATCAGAAAACCTTTATCGCCAAATCGCGCGGCTGCGCTCCCACCGGTATCAACGCCGTGGGCGGCCGCGGCGGCGCCAGCTCGGGCTGGCCAACAGCGATCGTTTTCGTGCGCACCACGGCCAGATCGTTCGAGCCCGTATCCACTACCAGCAGAATATCTCCACCCGGCGTCAATCGCGACGTCGAAGGGTACTGTCCCACCTGAATGGGCCGGCCGACTACCCGGGTTTCCACGGAGACCGGCACAATATGCCCCGCCGCGGAATCTGAGACGTACAATGTCTCGCTTCCAGCTGCAAACGTCGCGGACGTCGGCGACATTCCCAGCAGCAAAAAATCGCCAACTTCGTTGCTCCCGGTATTTACGATCACAAGTCCGTGCGCGGAGCTTGACGAAATATAAAGTTCGCCCCCGTCGGGTTTCAGCGTCAGGTCATCCGGCGTGCCGCCGAGTGCCAGATTCGTCAGCAGAACCTCTCTCTTCAAGTCCAGCACGGAGATTTGATTCGACGAGCCGGAAGTCACGAACGCCTTGGAACTATCCGGAAGAATTACGATCTGTTCCGGATCGGGCGCGGTGGGAATCACGCCCAGTGGCGCGAGCGAATCGCTGTCAAGCACCGAAACCGTCGCGTCTTCGCGGTTGGAGACCAGCACGGTTTTCCCGTTCGGCGCCGCGCGCGCAATCCAGGGTCGGCGCCCGGCGTGCCCGCGTGCCACGATCTGCCGTGTGGCGGTGTCGATCGCGCAGACCGTTCCCGGACCCGAAGCCGCAACATAAGCGCGTCGGCCGTCCGGCGAAAAATCAAGCGCGTAGGGCGCCGCTCCCACCGGAATGCGGGCAACAATCTGATTCGATCGCACATCCAGAACCCACACGTAACCGCCAACCGAACTCAGCCCCCAGATTTCCGGCCGTGTGGGATGCGCGCGCAATCCGCTCGGCCCCGGACCGATGGAAACTGTGGCCACTGCGGAAAGTTTCACGAGATCGATCACGGAGACCGTGCCGTCCGCCGTATTTCCGACGTAAGCGAGCAGGTGCAAGCCGGGACGCAGAAACGATGGCCGAAGTTCCACCGCGACTTCGCGGATCGCCAGCACCAGCAGAATCAGAAGCAGAAAGACCAGACGATAATTAACGCGCGGTTTCAATTGATGGTGCGGCCCAGGACGGCGGCAATCTGGCGCACTTCGCGAATCAGTTGCTCGAATTCTTCCGGCAGAATGGACTGCGGCCCATCCGAGAGCGCGCGGTCGGGATCGTGGTGAACTTCCACAAGCAGTCCGTCAGCTCCCACGGCCACAGCCGCCCGCGAGAGCGGCAGCACTTTGTTGCGCCGCCCCGTGCCATGCGATGGATCCACTACGATCGGAAGGTGGCTGCGCTTCTGCACGGCGGGGACCACGCTCAAATCCAAAGTGTTGCGCGTGAAATCGGAAAACGTGCGCACGCCGCGCTCGCACAGGATCACGTTGTAATTTCCCTCGGACATCAGATATTCGCCCGCCATCAGAAATTCGTCCAGCGTCGCGGACATCCCGCGCTTCAGCAGCACCGGCTTCTTCGATCGTCCCGCGCGCTTTAACAGCGAAAAGTTCTGCATGTTGCGCGCGCCGATCTGGATCACGTCCGCATATTTTTCCACCAATTCGAGTGACTCGTTGTCAATCGCCTCCGTGATGATCCCCAAGCCAAATTCCTTGCGAACTTCCGCCATAATCTGCAGCCCGGCCTCACCCAGCCCCTGAAAGCTGTAAGGCGAGGTGCGCGGTTTGTAAGCCCCACCGCGGAAAAGTCGCGCGCCCGCGGCTTTCACGTGCTTGGCGACGGTGAAGGCCTGCTCGCGCGTCTCAATCGCGCAGGGCCCTCCCACCATGGCGACGTCCACTCCGCCGAAAAGTACGTCACCGAGCGGCGTCGGGATCCGCACGATCGTGTTTTCGTTTTTAACGTCGCGGCTGACCAGTTTATAGGGCTTGCTGACGGGAATGCATTCCACCACGCCCGGCATGGATTCCAGCGAGCCGATGTCCACCGCTCCGCTGTTGCCCGTGATGCCGATCGCGGTCCGGCCCGCTCCCGGAATCGGGTGCGCCTTGTAACCCAAAGTCTCGATGCGCTCGCAGACCGCCCGCACTTCCGCGTCGGTTGCGTGTGACCGCATTACCACCAGCATGTAGAGCCCCCTGGATGAAAGCGAATCCGTCAGTTTACTGTATCCGGGAAGGAGCCTGCAAATCGCCGCGGCGAAAACCTAGCGCGCCGCGATGCACGCCCAAAGCAGCACCAGAAAGCCCAGCACACTCGCAAATGTGCGCGCCGCGTGCAGACGCGCCCATTTCTCGATCAGCGCTTTCGCCGCATCGGCGTCCTGGTTTTCATTGTTAGGATTCAAGCACACCTGCACGCGCCCAGCTAAACTGTGCGCCTCTAAAATTCCACCGGGCGTTGTCCGGCCTTCGCCGCTGCAGCATCGATGCCAATTCTGCTGTGTCAAGCGGCCCTGGTGTATACTCCCGCCACTCTCAGAGGAAGGAGGCCTTGCCGTGCGAAAATATCTTGCGGAATTCCTGGGGACCTTTGTGCTGGTGTTCGGCGGAGTGGGCAGCGCCGTGCTCGCCGGCAGTCACATCGGCTATGTGGGAGTTGCCTTCGCCTTTGGTCTGTCGCTGCTGGCGATGGTCTACACCATCGGCCCGATTTCCGGTTGTCACGTCAATCCTGCAGTCACACTCGGCGTACTGCTCGCCAAAAGAATCGGCTCGAAGGACGCGATCATGTACGTCGTCGCCCAAATTTTCGGCGCCATCGTGGCCTCCGCCTTGATCCTCTTCATCGCCAGCGGCGTCCAAGGCGGATACAATTTCGCCGCCGGCGGCCTCGGCGCCAACGGCTACGGCGCGCACTCTCCCGGCCTCTACTCGATGCCGGCCGCCTTCGTCGCGGAAGTCATCCTTACGATGTTTCTCGTCGTCACCGTCCTTGGCGCAACCGACGTCAAGGCGCCAGTCGGCTTCGCCGGTCTCGCTATCGGCCTCGTCTTGACCCTGATTCACCTCGTCGGAATCCCTATCACCAATACTTCCGTAAACCCGGCCCGCAGCATCGGACCCGCGCTATTCGTCCAAGGCTGGGCGCTCGAACAATTGTGGCTCTTCATCGTCGCGCCGCTAATTGGCGCAGCCCTGGCGGCCTTCGCCTATGCGGCGATTCGCCTGCCCGACACCGTGATTACAACGCCGGCGGGCGAACGCGCTCTCGCCAGTGAGCAAGCGCAACGCAGCAATCCCAAATAGGAGAACACCACACCAATACGCGCAGCCCATGAAAGCAACCCCGAGCCAAGGTGGCGCCAGCAAGCCGCGCGTCCTGACCATACGTACCACGCGCCGCACCGAGTTGCAGGACGTCACGGAAAAGATTGCGGCGGCCGTGCGCGATTCCGGTTGCAGTAGCGGTATTTGCCACCTCTACGTCCCGCACACCACCGCCGGCGTGATCATCAACGAAGGCTACGACCCCGCCGTAGCGCGCGATCTCGAAGCAGCCTTCGACCACCTCGTTCCGCGCGTCGCGAACTCGACGCACGCGGAAGGGAACTCCGATTCGCACATCAAAACGGCCCTGGTGGGCTCTTCGGAGACCATTTGGATCGTGGACGCGAAACTGGCGCTCGGGCGCTGGCAGGCAATTTTCTTTGCCGAGTTTGATGGCCCGCGCAGCAGGGAATTACACGTTAAGGTCGTCCCCGATGCTTTGGCGTGAAGTCGTCTGCGTTTGGCTGTAAACTCTTTCTCCATGAGACGCCTGCTACAGGCCGCCGCGGCAATTTCCCTTCTGGTTTTCCTCGTCAATTTTGGAATTTCCGCGAGCGAGGACAGCCTGTCCATCGAAATATTAGGAGACCAGCATATCGCCGGCAAACCCTTCGTCGTGCGCATCCGCAATAACGGCGAGAAGCGTCTCACCTATTGCATGACCATGTGCGGCAAATTGATCGACGCCGAAACCACCGCGAAAATCCCCGCCTTCACCATCCAGAAACGCAGCCGCAAACGCTGGGATATTCAGTTGTGGCGCTGCGACACCGGAGACAGCGTCGCCTCCCGCATCATCCACGGCGAAGAAGTCGAGGAATTCAAGATCAAGCTTCTCGAGCCGGGCACCTACCGCCTGCGGCTTCCTTATAAGGACGTGAGCGTCGAAGGCGTCGGCTTCCATTGCGAAGCGATCGACGATCCCAAGTCCATGAAACAGGCCGTCTCCGACGAATTTGACGTGGTCGCCAAGCCCCGATGAACCTCGGCGCATACATTCAGGTGCCCTTCTGCCAGACCAAGTGCACCTACTGTAATTTTCACACCGGAGTCGTGGCGCGCGACCGCTACCAACCCTACGCGGCTGCGGTGTGCCGCGAAATCTCCACGCTCGCACGGTCTCAAGATTTGCTCGCGCTGCGCGACGCCACAATTGACACGGCCTATTTCGGAGGCGGCACGCCGAGTCTGCTGGAGCCTGCCGCCCTGGCCAACATTCTGGATTCGCTGCGCACCCACTTTGCGCTTGCCGCGCATCCGGCGCCTGCGTCCGCGATCGAACCCGAAATCACTCTGGAAGCCGATCCCGAAACCATCACGCCCGAAAAAGCGCACGCATGGCGCGGTGCGGGTTTCAATCGCATCAGCCTCGGCGCGCAATCCTTCGACGACCGCGAACTGCAAGCTGCCGGACGCATGCATCGCCGCGCCGACATTTTCGCGGCAGCGCAAGTTTTGCGCGACGCAGGTTTTCGCAATATCAGCATGGACCTGATCGCTGGCCTCGCGCATCAAGTCCGCGAATCCTGGGACGAATCCGTCGCGCGCCTCCTCGGTATCCGCCCCGAGCACATCTCCATTTACCTGCTCGAAATTGACGAAGGCAGCCATCTGGGCAGCGAATCGCTAGCCGGAGGCAGCCGCTACAGCGCCAAAGCAATTCCCAGCGACGACGCAATGGCGGAATTTTACGACGCTGCCTGCACGCGCCTCGCCGCCGCAGGCTACGAGCACTATGAAATCTCCAACTGGGGACTCCCGGGCTTCCGTTCGCGCCACAATCTGAAATATTGGCGCCGCGAACCGTATATCGGATTCGGCGCCGGCGCGCACTCCTTCGATGGCGCGCGGCGCTGGTCGAATCTCCATGATTCCGCAAAGTATGTCGCGGTGATCGAGCAGGGCATTTCCCCGCGCGAGCATATCGAGCCCGTCACGCCGCAAGCAGCGCTGGAAGAAGAATTATTCCTGGGTCTTCGCCAACTCGACGGAATCGACTTGGCGCGAATCGAGCGCCGTTACGACGTAAATCTGCGCGAGCGCATCGCCCCGCTCCGCCGCGACGGCCTCGTGGAACTCGAGGGCACGCAATTACGATTAGCGCCGGACCGGCTGACGGTTTCAAACGAAGTATTTGTCGAATTGCTGGGACAGGGAGTCGAGCGTGCCTAGGGAATCGGAAAACGCAACAAACGGCGATGGCATTGTTGATTTGCGCAGCGACACCGTGACGCGCCCCACGCCCGCGATGCGCGCGGCCATGGCCGCTGCCGAAGTTGGCGACGACGTTTACGGCGAAGACCCCACCGTAAATCGTCTGCAAGATCGCGCCGCCGAAATTTTCGGACGCGAGGCCGCTCTCTTCGTCCCCACCGGCTGCATGGGCAACCTGCTCGCGATCATGGGCTGGACGCGCCGCAGCAACGAAGTGATCTGCGAGCAGCGCGCCCACGTGAACTTGTACGAACTCGCGTCGATGTCCGCAATTGCGGGCGTAACGCCGCGCCCAGTTCCCGCACCCGAAGGAATCTTGACCTGGGATTTAATCGAGCCGGCCATCCGCGAAAAAATCTATTACGACTCGCAAACCGCCCTGGTCACTCTCGAGAACACTCACAACATGCACGGCGGCACGGTCTACCCCACAACCGTCGCGGAAGATATTTGCGAGCAAGCACATGCGGCGGGCCTGCGCATCCACCTCGATGGCGCGCGCATCTTCAATGCCGCTGCCGCGCTGGGCCAGTCGGTCAAGCAGATCACCCGCAAATTCGACTCGGTAATGTTCTGCTTGTCAAAAGGTCTAGGCGCGCCGGTAGGCTCGATGCTCCTGGGCCCCCGCGAATTCATCAAGCAGGCGCACATCAATCGCAAGATGCTCGGAGGCGGAATGCGTCAGGCAGGCGTGCTGGCGGCCGCTGGCCTGCGGGCTCTCGAAGAATCGCCGCAGAAACTGCCGCGTGACCACGAAAACGCTCAACATCTCGCCAAGGGCCTCTCAAGCGTTCGCGGCATCCAGATCGATCCCAAGCGCGTAGCCACCAATATCGTGATTTTCGATGTGCGCGGCACAGGTCGCACCGCGGCCGAAATCTGCGACGACCTGGCGCGCAAAAATATATTGTGCGGCCCCACAGCCAAGCACGCTATTCGCATGGTCACGCATTGCGACGTGGACCGCGACGGCGTCGACCGCGCCGTCGCCGCAACCAGCGCAGTCCTGGCTCAGCGCGCGCCGGCCACCGCTCACTAGTTCAGCGCCATGGAATCTTTGTCACAACCGGGAGATCTTTGTAGAGCGTCGCTTCAGCAGCGACCTAAATCTCGCAAAATTTGAGCGGCTTTAGCCGCTGAAGCACAGGTTCTGCGGTCGCGACATTGCTTCAACAAAAGCCATTGCCGGTGCCGAAGCTCAGCGTGGCGATGGCAACTGGAACTGCACGAGTTTAGCGAGATCTCTTCGGGAGGATTTGATGCGCGAGTTTCCCAGCATCGCGGCGATTGGCATCATCGCGCTACTCGCTTGCGTGAACCCACCGCGTGCGCACGCGCAAGCCGCGCACCGCGCGAACGAATCGGGCGCCGACTGGCCCTACTACGGCCACGACGCTGGCGGCATGCGCTACTCGCCGCTGAAGCAGATCAATCGCGAGAACGTCGCGAAGCTGAAAGTCGTCTGGACCTTCCACGTCGGCGACATTTCCGATGGCAGCGGCGGCAAAAAACGCAGCGGGCTGGAAACCACTCCGCTCCTCGTTGACGCCACGCTCTACCTCACCACCGCCTTCAATCGCGTGATCGCGCTGGATCCGGAAACCGGAAAGCAGCGCTGGGCCTACGACCCCATGATTGACATCGCCGGAGACTACGGCGACGGCTTGATCAATCGCGGCGTCGCCACCTGGCTGGACCCGGGGCGCCCGAAAGGGAAGACCTGCCGCCGCACAATCTTCGAAACCACGCTCGACGCCCGCCTGATCGCGCTCGATGCCGCCACCGGTGCGCCCTGCATAGCCTTCGGCAATCGCGGCCAAATCAGCCTGCGCGACGTCGCGCGGTATATCCCGTTCGAATATCACATGACTTCCCCGCCCGCCGTGATTGACGACGTCGTGATCGTAGGCTCGGCAATTGATGACAATGCGCGTGTGGATATGTCCACCGGCGTCGTCCGCGCTTTCGACGCCCGCACCGGAAAGCTCCGCTGGAAATGGGAGCCGCTTCCGCCGAACGCGGAACCCGACAAGTCCGCGCAGCCTCCGAATACCTCGACCTGGCGCACCGGCGCCGGCAACGCGTGGTCCGTAATGGCCGTAGATCAGCAGCGCGACCTGGTTTTCATACCTACCGGCAGCCCTAGCCCCGATTACTACGGCGGCATGCGCCCCGGCGACGACAAGTGGGCTGACTCCATCGTCGCGCTGCACGCCAAGACCGGAGAGATGGCCTGGGGATTCCAGCTGGTCCATCACGATCTCTGGGATTACGACACCGCCTCACCTCCGTTGCTCGCGACCATCAAACACGATGGAAAGGATGTGCCCGCAGTAGTTCAGGGAAATAAAACCGGCTTCCTTTACATCCTGAATCGCGATACCGGCGAGCCGATTTTTCCCGTGACAGAGCGCCCGGTACCGCAGACGGATGTTCCCGGCGAAGTAACGTCTCCCACGCAGCCCTTTCCCTCCGCGCCGCCCGCCGTCAGCCCGCAGAACCTCACTGCCGACGACGCCTGGGGCATCACTCCAGCAGATCGCGACTACTGCCACGATCGGATCAAGGCGCTACGCAACGACGGTCTGTTCACTCCTCCCAGCACAAAGGGCTCGCTCTCCATTCCCGGCAACGTCGGCGGCATCAATTGGAGCGGTTCGGCTTATGACCCGCACCTCGGCCTGCTTCTGGTGAATTCGAATAACCTTGCCTCCGTCATGGGAGTGATCGCCGCGGACAAGTATTGGGACGCGGTGGACAACAACACCAGCGATCTGGAATACACACAGCAGCGCGGCGCGCCCTACGGCATGTTTCGCACGTTTCTCTTTGCCAAGGCGCATCGCTTGCCCTGCGTCCCACCGCCCTGGGGCACGCTCACCGCCGTCGATTTGACCAAGGGCACGATCCGCTGGCAGGTTCCCCTCGGCTCGCTCGCGCCGAGTAAGCCGCTCGTGCCGGCAGGCGCGCCGAGCCTGGGTGGACCGATCGTCACCGCGGGTGGACTCGTCTTCATCGCTGGAACCCTGATGGATCCCTCGATCCGCGCGTTCGACGTCGAGACTGGCAAACAGATTTGGCAGGCCGAGCTTCCCGCCGTCGGCGGCGCCACGCCCATGACCTATCAGCTGCACGCAAATGGCAAGCAGTACCTGGTAATCGCCGCTGGCGGCCACTCCCACGTGAATGAAGAGAAGCAAAGTGACGCCATCGTGGCTTATACGCTGCCGTAAATAAAGACATTCGCGGCAATCGGGCGGCGAGTGACTGAATGTTGGAGAGTTTTAGCGCTCTAGCTATATTCCCAGCGGTGTTTTCACAAGTTCGGCCACAGCGGATCCCAGCCTCGTAAAATCGCGGACGTTCCAGGTCAGCAAAGTCTTCGCGCCGGCATTCAAAGCGCACCGCGCTATGAGTGCGTCGTAGGCGGCCCCGCCGACGATGGACCCGGCGGAAGCTTGCTCGAGGACGGAGACATATTCTTGCTCGCTAAGGGTGATCAAGCTGAGCCGCTCGCGTATCTGCTTCACGATTCGAATGCCGTCTAGCGCGGTGATGCGGGGCCGTACCGGCAGACCCGTGAGCGCGGAATAGACCTCACCGATCGTGTGCAGTGCACAAAAGTCCGTTTGATCCGCTTCGAGGAAAACCTTTGCGCTGGAACTATGATGGGGATGGTCACCGTAAAAGACGGCAACCAGAACCGAGCTATCGAAAAACAGCTTCAAGAATTGTTGCCTAGAAGGCGACGCGATCTTTCTTCCCGGACTTCGCGAATAGCGGCATCGAGTAAGTCCGAAGGCAACGGTTTGCCCGTGCGATACACGAATAAGCCGTTTTCCCAGACCATGCCGCTGCCTTCCAGCGAATCGTTAGCTTCCACCGTGGGCCGGCTCTCTCGCTGCAGGAGTTGTTCCAGGTAGTCTTCGACCGATAGCCCTCTGGCTGACGCTAGGGCTTCCAGTGCCGCGGCGATTTCGGGTTTCACGTCCAACGTCATGCGCTACCTCGGTTGTTTGATTGAGTTTAAGTCACGCACTCTTCCCTGTCACGCGGAAATCCATTCTGGCTCGCCGGATCAGGTTGTTGCCGTTCCTTAAAAACAAGAAACGCGCCAAATACCGTCCGTACCGCGCATATGTTATAAATGAAAAGCGACCTGCACGATAACTTTTCGTTATGCGCGAGGCACCGTGGAATTTGCACTCACCGATGAACAAAAGCAGCTCCGGCGCACCGTCCGCGAGTTCGCCGAAGGCGAAATCCTCCCGCACGTGATGGAGTGGGACGAGGTCTCGAAGTTTCCTTCCGAGTTGATTCCCAAGCTGGCCGAGATGGGCTTCCTCGGCGTGATTTTCCCCGAAAAATACGGCGGCGCGGGCATGGGCTACGCGGAATACGCCATCATCATCGAGGAACTCTCCCGCGTGGATGGCTCCATCGGCATCATCGTGGCCGCGCACAATTCGCTCTGCACCAATCACATCTATAAATTCGGCAGCGAAGAGCAAAAGAAGAAATACGTTGTGCCGCTGGCACAAGGCAAAAAATTGGGCTGCTGGTCGCTCACCGAACCCGAAGCCGGCTCCGACGCCGGCGGCACCCGCACCACCGCGGTGAAAAAAGACGGCAGCTGGGTCATCAACGGCTCGAAGACCTTCACCACCAACGGGCATTACGCGGACGTCTGCGTGGGCATGGCCGTCACCGATGCTTCCAAGAAAAGCCACGGAATTTCCGCGTTCATCATCGAGAAGGGCACTCCCGGCTTCAAGCCCGGCAAGAAAGAAAATAAACTCGGGCTGCGTGCTAGCGACACCAGCGAAGTCGTCTTCACCGATTGCAAAGTGCCTGCGGAAAATCTGTTGGGCAAGGAAGGCGAAGGCTTCGTCAATAGCCTGCAGATTCTGGATGGCGGCCGGATTTCCATCGCCTCTCTCGGCCTCGGAATGGCGCAAGGCGCCTACGAATGTTCAGTGCGTTACGCGAAGCAACGCAAGCAATTCGGCAAAGCCATCGCCGAATTTCAAGCCATCCAGTTCAAGCTCGCCGATATGGCTACGCAAATCGAAGCGGCTCGCTTGCTCACGTATCAAGCCGCCTGGCTCGCCGACCAGGCCATCGCGGCAGGGAACTATGACGCCCGCATCACCCAGGAATCCAGCATGGCCAAGCTCTACGCCGGCGAAGTCGCCGTGCGCGTCGCCAACGAAGCCGTGCAAATCCACGGCGGCTACGGTTTCATCAAGGATTACCCAGCGGAAAAATTTTATCGCGACGTAAAACTCTGCACCATCGGCGAAGGCACCAGCGAAATCCAGCGCATGGTGATCGCTCGCCAGATTTTAGGCAAAAAGTAGCTGCGAGCGCCGCAAACGAACCGCCTCGCGGTCCGCGCCGGTGGCACCCTCGTTGGCAACAGGGTCAAAAAATCCTTTCCCGCTTACGCTCGTCTGCATCCGTAAAAATCGCTTCCAGTGTTACCATTCCCAAGCCGTATTTCACATCGCTATGACCGTGTCTGTCGAAAACTGGGCCGAGCAAGTGCGCGCAGGAGACGTCCGCGCGATTTCGCGCGCGGTATCGGCCATCGAAAATCGCGAGCCGCAAGCCGAAGAAATCTTGCGCCAGCTTTTTCCGCACACCGGCCATGCATACCGGATCGGCATCACCGGCGCGCCGGGAACCGGCAAGAGCACGCTGGTGGACCGTCTCGCCGGACGCTATCGCTTCGACAAAAAGTCTGTCGGCATCATCGCCGTGGATCCCTCCAGCCCGTTCACCGGCGGCTCGATCCTCGGCGACCGCGTCCGCATGCAAGGCCACGCCACCGACGCGGGCGTCTTCATCCGTTCCATGGCCACGCGCGGATTTCTCGGCGGATTATCGCAAGCTACCAGAGACACGACGCTGCTCCTCGACGCCGCCGGAAAAGATATCATTCTGGTCGAAACGGTGGGCGTGGGTCAGGGCGAAATTGAAATCGTGCGTTTGGCCGATTGCACGCTCGTTGTCTTGATGCCCGGCATGGGCGACGACGTGCAAAGCCTGAAAGCGGGCCTGATGGAAATCGGCGACATTTTCGTCCTGAATAAATCAGACCGCGAAGGCGCCGACCGTTTCGAGCAGCAGTTGAAGGCTATCTTGCAACTCGTCCCAGAACGTGACGGCTGGAAGCCTCCGGTAGTCCGGACGGTCGCCACCGAAGGCAAGGGCATCGAGGAATTGGAAACGCAGATCGCGCTTTTTCGCCAGCATTTCGAAAAAGCCCGCGAACGCAAGGCGCGCGAAATCGCGCACTGGAAGGAATGGATTCTGCAATTGCTGGAAACGCGCCTGATGGAGCGGGTCGCGAAGAGCCATCTCAGCGAAAAGCAGCTCGACGCGCTCGCCGCTCAGGTTGCCGAAAGAAAAATTGACCCGTACGGCGCCGTGAACGAGATCCTTGCGCGCGCGGGACTTGGGGAGAAGCTTTGAAACTTGGGAACCTGGAATTCCACGTTTTAGTGGATGGATACGTGTACTTGGATGGCGGCGCGATGTTCGGCGTGATACCCAAGCCGCTCTGGGAGAAAAAAATCTCCCCCGATGCGCGCAACCGCATTCAACTGGCCATGAATTGCTTGCTGGTCTTTGCCGGAGGGAAGACCATCCTCGTCGAAACGGGCGCGGGCGCCAAGATGAGTCCGAAGCTGCGCGATATCTACGGCCTCGAAGGTCCGTTCCTCCAGGATCGTTTGCGCGATCACGGCCTGGACCGCACGGAAATCGATATCGTCATCAACACTCACTTGCACTTCGATCACTGCGGCGGAAATACCCGCGTGGAAAAAGATAAAATCGTCGCCACGTTTCCCAGCGCCAAGTACGTCGTCCAGCGCGGCGAATTGGAACACGCCAAGCATCCCACCGAACGCGACCGCGCCAGCTATTTCCCGGAAAACTATATGCCTCTCGAAGCGGCAGGCAAGCTGGCGCAGCTCGAAGCGGATCGCGCGATCGCCCCTGGAGTGGAATTAATTCGCGTGCCAGGCCACACCGCAAATATGCAGTGCGTGAAACTCACCGGCGGCGGCCAGACGGCGTTTTTCTTCGCCGATCTGGTACCCACTACCGCGCACCTGCCTCTGCCCTGGATCATGGGCTTCGATCTGTATCCCATGACCACCCTCGAAAACAAAAAGCGCTGGATTCCGCAGGCGATCGCGGAAGGTTGGATCGCGCTGTTCGCCCATGACGCCAAAACTCCGGCGGGGTATTTGCGCGAACGCGACGGCGTTTGGGAAGTGGAACCCATCAAGGTGGATTGAAAATGGCTAAGACCGCGAAGCAACGCAAAAAGACCACGAATAAACCAAAGAGCGAATCCGTCAAGATCGCCATCATCGGCGGCAGCGGCCTCTATCAGATGGCTGGCCTCGCCGACGCCCGCGAAGTACGCGTGAAGACTCCTTTCGGCACTCCTTCTGACGCCATCGTCATCGGAACGCTCGAAAATAAACGCGTCGCCTTTCTCGCGCGCCACGGCCGCGGCCACATTTACTCCCCCAGCGAAATCAATTACCAGGCCAACATCTTCGCCTTAAAAATGCTCGGCGTCGAACGCATCATTTCCGTCAGTGCGGTGGGATCCCTGCGTGACGATTTGCCTCCCATGGATTTCCTCGTCCCCGATCAATTTTTCGATCGAACCAAGGGACGTGCCTCCACCTTTTTCGGCGGCGGCATTGTCGCCCACGTCGGCTTCGACAAGCCCACGTGCACGCATCTTTCCGCACACGTCGCCGAAGCCTGCGACCATGCCGGCGTCAAGGTCCATCGCGGCGGCACCTACGTCTGCATGGAGGGCCCGCAATTTTCCACTCTCGCGGAATCGCAAACCTACCGCCAACTGCGCTTCGACGTGATCGGCATGACCAATCTCACCGAAGCCAAACTCGCCCGCGAAGCGGAAATCTGTTACGCCACCATCGCCATGATTACCGATTACGATTGCTGGCATCCACAGCACGACGCCGTCACCGTAGCCGAAATTATCGAAAATTTGACGCGCAACACCGCGAACGTGCAAACCGTGCTGCACCAGGCCGTCCGCGAATTGCCCGACGAACGCGGCTGCAAGTGCGCGAATGCTCTGGCCCACGCGATTCTCACGGATCGCGCCAAAATTCCGGCGGCAACGAAAAAGCGCCTGGCGCCTATCATTGGGAAATACGTTGACTGAGCGAAAGCTGCTGCGTTCACTCACAACAACCGCCAGGTATGCGCCCGCGGCCTGCCAAACGGCTTTTTATCCAGACGCAAGGGAGACAATATGTCCTTACTAGTGGTCGGATCGGTGGCGTTCGATGGCGTCGAAACGCCGCACGGCAAAAAAGATCGTTTGCTCGGCGGCGCCGCGAGTTACATCGCTCTCTCCGCCTGCCATTTCGCCCCGGTGCGCATGGTCGCCATCGTTGGCGACGACTTCAGCGAAAAGGACATGGCCGTCTTCAAACACCGCCACATTGATCTCACTGGCGTCGAACGCGCCAGCGGCAAGACCTTCTATTGGGCCGGCCGCTACAACCAGAACATGAATGAGCGCACCACGCTCGTCACCGATCTCAACGTCTTCGCGAATTTCAATCCGACTTTGCCGGTGTCCTACGCCGATTCGCCCTTCATTTTCCTTGGCAACATCGACCCCACCCTGCAGCACTCCGTATTAAAGCAAGTCCAGCGCAAACCGAAACTCGTCGGCATGGACACCATGAACTACTGGATCGAGCGCACTCCCGCCGAACTGAAGGAAACGCTGAAACACATCCAGGTCCTCGTCATCAACGACGATGAAACGCGCCAGTTGACCTGCGAACACAACCTCACCCGCGCCGCCAAAGAGATTTTCAAGCTGGGACCGAAAACGCTGGTCATCAAGCGCGGCGAGCACGGCGCGCTGATGGTTCATGATAAATTCCTGTTCTCGGTCCCGGCCTACCCGCTCGACTCGGTATTCGATCCCACCGGCGCCGGTGATAGCTTTGCCGGCGGTTTCATGGGTTATCTCGCAGGGGTGGGCAAAATCACCGAGCACACGCTGCGCAACGCCATGGTGTATGGCTCGGTACTCGGAAGTTTTGCCGTTGAAAAATTCGGCGTGGAACGTCTCACGAAACTCACTCGCCGCGAAATCACCGCCCGCGCGCGCCTTTTCTCGAAGCTCACATCCTTTACACTCTGATCCGGCCCTCGCCCCACGCGTGTGACGCCGCGTCATGCCTCTTCCAAAGCGAAGTGCGCGGTGATCCTCGCCGCAACCGATAAATTCAGCGGCGGCCGAAGTACGGGGCTTGCGCTTCAATCGGCCCGATCGCGCGGCATCGCAGTGCGCAGGAAATACGGAAGGTCGGGCTTCAGCCCCGGAAGCCAAGAGTCGACGGGCGACCGAATGACTACCACACTACTGCACCATCAATTTTCGCATTCGATCAACCAGAATTAAGTGCCTCCCACTTAACTCCCGCCCCAGGTTCCGGTAGAATCGGGCCTGCGCAAGGCACGGGGGTGTCATGCTGCACGACCTGAATTCCTACATCCTGTTGCGCCTGATTCTGGCCGCCTTCCTCGGCGGCGTGATCGGCCTCGAGCGCCAGCTTCGCCACAAGCCTGCCGGTATCCGTACCAACATGCTCATCTGTTTCGGCGCCGCTCTGTTCACCATCATTTCCTACGTGATGGCCGGCGAAGTCACCGGCGACCACACCCGCATCGCCGCGCAAATCATTCCCGGGATCGGATTCATCGGCGCCGGTGTCGTGATCCGCGAGCGCGGAGCGGTCCTCGGCATCACCAGCGCCGCCACCATCTTCGTCATGGCCAGCATCGGCATGGCTGTCGGCGCCGGAATGCTGGGAACCGCGATTTTCGCCACCCTGCTGGTACTCGTGGCGTTAGTGGCTCTCGGCATTCTCGAAGATCGCCTGGGCTTGCACACGGAATTGATGACCTTTCAATTGACCACTGCCATCGCCCACTCCGATCTGCTCGTCTCCGCGCATCGCATCGTGGAGGACGCCAAGGTTCAGGCTCGGCGCTGGCAAACCCACAAAACCGATGTCGCTCTGGTTGTGGACTTCGATGCTGAAATCACCTATCCGCAGGAGCGCGAGCTGCTCACGAAATTCGGCGCCCTCAACGCGAAAGTGGAAGTCCATCCGGCGCGGACCTGAGGCATCGCCTTTGCCGCCCGCGCCACCGTTCGCTCCGCACGGCGGTAAAGCGCGCCCTGCGGCCAACCAAACACCGTCTCCGGGAATCCGAGTTGACGGTTGTTCGCCGGGATGCTATCAATTCTTGACTCATATTTAAGGGACTTGCTGGCGGTTTGTTCGCTTTCCTCGTTCCGCTATCCCGGCGCCGGTGACGATGGGCGCGCAAGTTTTCGCGATCTCTACAGTTGAAAATTACAGGAGGAACGGCTTGATGCTCTTGCGGTGGACCGCGCTCGCGATGCTGGTGTTCATGGTCATGGTCGCCTCCAGTTGCTCCTCGAGCAGTTCCTCCGTGCAGCCCAACCCCACTCCCATCATCTCCGCTCTCTATCCCGCCAGCATCACTGCCGGCAGCCAATCCTTCACGCTCTTTATCGCCGGCACGGGATTTATCAGCGGCTCCTCCGGCACTTCCACGGCTTATTGGAACGGCTCGCCGCGCGCCTCCACCGTGAATCTCAATACCAATGAAATCGCGATCACCGTCCTCGCCTCCGACGTTGCCTCCTCGGGCAGCGCCGCCGTCACGGTTTCAAACCCCATCCCCGGCGGCGGAGTCAGCCAGAATGCCGCCACGTTCCAGATTTATCCTGCGTCGCCGAACGCCCCGCAAATTTCCAGCATCAGTCCCGCCAGTGCTGCTCCTAAGGGCGCCGCGTTTACCGTCACCGTCACCGGCGCAAATTTTTCTGCGGGCAATGCAGACAGCCTCTGCGGCAACATGCCCCCTATGCCTCCCTATACCGGCTCAGTGGTTTCCTGGAATGGCAGCCCGCGCTGCACCACTTTTGTAAGCTCGACCCAGCTGACCGCGCAAATTCTTGCCACCGATATTGTGACGGCCGGCTGTGACAACATCAGCGTGTTCACCTACGGCGGCGGTGGCAACGTCGTGTACTCGCCTTCGGTCAGCTTTACCGTCGCATCTTCCGGCACTCCGGTGATTTGTTCGATTTCTCCCGCGAGTGTGGTTGCTGGAGCAGATGCCTTCACTCTCTCAGTGCTAGGTGCGGGCTACTCGTCGAGTTCCACCGTCAATTGGAACGGCAAATCCCGCACCACCACGTTCGTCAGCGCCAACGCGCTGCAAGCTCAGATCACTTCCACTGACGTTGCCAAGGCTGGAACCGCGGCCGTCACTGTTTCTGGTTCGGGCGGCGGAGGCGGCGCGTCTGCTCCCGTAGACTTCGTAATTTCGCCCACCCCGCCCACCACGCCCACGATCACTTCCGTCATGCCCGCCAGCGCCACCGCGGGTGGCATCGCGTTCACTCTGCAGGTCACCGGAACCAATTTCATTCCGGCCTCGGTGGTTGATTGGAACGGCGGCGCGCGCGCCACCACATATCAAAGCGCAACTTCCTTGCAAGCCTCCATTCAAGCCACTGACATCGCCACTGCCGGCACCGCCGAGATCACCGTCGTCAGCTTCGGCGCCAATGGCGGAGTCGCTACTTCCGCCCCGCTGGACTTCACCATTAACCCAGCTTCCAGCGCGACGGCCAGATTCCCGCAAGTTATTTCCGTCAGCGCGGCCGGCGGCCCCGCCAACGGGCCGAGCGAGGCCCCAGCAATCAGCGGCGATGGCCGCTACGTGGCGTTTTATTCGCAGGCGAAAAATTTGGTGACGCCGCAAACCGCCGGCAATATTTTTGTCCGCGATACCTGCGTGGGCGCCGCCACCTGCACTCCCAGGACTCTCGCCGTGGACGTCGCGCCCGACGGCAGCGCCCCCAACGGAAAAACCGGCAGGCAAGTCGCCATCAGCGCCGACGGCCGCTTCGTCGGCTTCATTTCCCGCGCCACCAACCTGACCGCCGCTGGCGCTTCCGCCTCGCCCGGATACTGGGAGCTGTACGTGCGCGACATGTGCGCCGGCGTGAACGTGCCGTCCGGATGCGTTCCGGGCACGAGGATGGTTTCCGTGGGTGATGATGGCAGCGCCGCGAATGCACCCAGCGCCAGCCCGTCCATCAGCGGAGACGGTCGCTACGTCGCCTTCGTCTCCGCGGCCACCAACCTTGGCGCCAGCGCCGCCCTGGCGTCCGGCCCCCAAGTTTATGTTCGCGATACCTGCGAAGGCCCCACCGGAACCAAATCGTGCCTCCCCTCGACCCTGGCCGTTCCGGTCGATGCACAGGACCAGCTCACCGGCGCGCAAGCCGGACGCCCGGCAATTTCCGCCGACGGCAGGTACGTCGCATACGAAATGTGGGCCACGCCGTCTGCGGCGCAGACGGCCGTCAGCACTTCGCAGATCGTTCTGGCCGACACCTGTCTCGGTGTTGAGGTCCCCGTCGTTTGCAGCGCCTCCGCGGAAAGAATTTCCTACGGCACCGATGGTTCGGTCCTCGCTGGCGCCAATATTTCGCCATCGGTCAATTCTGACGGCCGTTTCGTCGCCTTCGAATCGCAACCCCCGGAATCCGCAAACGCAAACACGGCCACTAGCAGCACCAGTAAGGCATTTCTACGCGATACCTGCGCCGGTCCCACCGCGCCAGACGGCTGCACTCCGTCTACGATCTTGATCGCCACCGACGCCAGCACCTCGTCCGCAAAATCGCAAAGTTTTTCGCCCGCAGTCAGCGCCTCGGGACGTTACGTTTCGTTCGTGTCCGGAATCGTCTCCAATTCTCCAGCCGGTGAAGTGGCCACCGAAGGCTCCCTGCTGGTCCGCGACACCTGCTTTGCCGCGGCTGGCCCATGCACTCCGCGCACTTACCTGGTACCTTCTACGCCTGCCGCGCTGGCAGGCCCGCACGCAGCGCTCGCAACTTTCAGCACCGCTAATTCGCCGAAAGCTTCGCCATTGATTGTGGACAAGTTCAGCCCCGCCCCCATCAGCGCCGACGGCCGTTTCGCGGCCTTCTACGCGCCCGATACCGTCGCCGCGCAGCCAGCAAGCGGTATCGGCGACGTCTATCTCACCATCACCCCGTTCCAGTAATTCACGACAGTTCGCGCAATGACGCACCGTCGGTCGACGCCGCAAAACAATATGGAGTGCGGCGGCGCGCCGCCGCTTTCCCGGCGCGAAGCTCGCTTCGCGTGCAGTAGGCATAACTCCTACCGGAGCGAATGCCATTTGCTCCACGGCAGGGCAACGCGTAGCGCACGGTCACATTCATCAGAGCCGGCAGCTGCTCCTGCTCGGATGTAAACACGCGCGCGAGCACCTGTGGACTCGTCGCCAGAAATTCCTTATTCTCCTCTGCGGCACATGCCGCAAACTCTCAAGCCTGCACCGCTTACCTCCGACGCTTCGGTGCGCGTCCTCTCCCTCGCCAGTCCCGTGGACGAATCCCGCCTCGACTCCGGCCTGAAAGAAATCGCTCGCCTCGGCTACCGGGCGAAAATCGATCGCGAACGCGCCCTCGCCCGCGGCGGATTTTTTGCGGGTTCTACCGCCGAACGCAGCGCCGCGCTGAAAGAAGCTCTCACGGAGACCGATACCAGCGCCATTTTCTGTTCGCGCGGCGGCTACGGTTCGAATTACTTGCTCGAAGGCCTCAGCGTCGCTCTCGCCATGCCAAAAATTCTCCTCGGATACAGCGATGTGACGTCGCTGCAAATTTTTCTCTGGCAGAAATTTCGCTGGATCACTTTATACGGCCCCATGGTCGCCGCCGGCCTGGACAAAGCCCCAGGCGCGCCAGAGGGTTACGATTCAGATAGCTTCATTCACGCGCTCACCGAAACTAGGCAGGGTTGGCCGGTTCCGTTGCCCGGCACCGAGGTCATCATGCCCGGTTCCGCGGACGGCACTCTGCTGGGCGGCTGCCTCACGCTGATCGAAACCGCTCTGGGAACGCCCTGGGAACTCGACACGCACGGCGCCATCCTGGTTCTCGAAGATCGCGGCATGAAACCCTGGCAAGTGGACCGGGCTCTCATGCACCTGAAACAAGCCGGGAAATTCCGCGGCGTCTCCGGCGTCCTACTCGGCGAATTTCCCGAATGTGAAGGGCCTGCGGCCACGGAAACAGTGCGGGACGTCGCCCGCCGCATTTTGGGAACGCTGGGATTTCCCATCGTCTGGGGCGCAGCCATCGGTCACACCAAGCGCGCCATGCTCACGCTTCCGCTGGGCGTGCGCGCGCGCTTGAAAGCAGACGAAGTCTCGCAATTGGAAATTCTGGAGCCGGCCTGCCGCGCGTAAAAAGTGTGCGGTGCCCGCGTCGTGGCAGCGTCACAGCTTCATCGTGGGCAGTTCGTGACAAAGAGGAGTAGGGACATCGCCACCAAGACCAACAGGATGATCGAACACGTGCATCTGCTCGGCATCGCCGGAGCCGCCATGGCGCCCGTCGCCGGAATGTTGAAAGAGCGCGGCTTTCACGTCACCGGCTCAGACGTCAATGTCTATCCGCCCGCCTCCACGCTTCTCGATTCTCTCGGCATCCGCTGGAACGAAGGTTTCCGCCAGGAAAATCTGCAGCCCGCGCCCGACCTCTGCGTCGTCGGCAACGTCATCGCCCGCGGCAACCCCGAAATCGAATACATCCTCGACGAAAAATTGCCCTACTGCTCCATGCCGCAGCTTCTCGAGGAATTTTTCATTCCCAATCACACCTCCATCGTCATCGCCGGCACCCACGGCAAAACCACCACCACCGCCATGCTCTCCTGGATCTTTCATGTCGCCGGGCGCAAGCCCGACTTCCTGATCGGCGGAGTCGCCCCGAATTTCGGCGAACGCAGCTACGGCCTCGGCGGCGGCCAGGAATTCATCATCGAGGGCGACGAGTACGAAACCGCCTTCTTCGACCGCGGCCCGAAATTTCTCCACTATCATCCCGACGAGCTGATCCTCACCTCGCTCGAATATGACCACGCCGACATTTATCCCGACCTCGCTTCCATCGCCCTGCAATTTCGCCGCCTCGTCAATCTCGTTCCGCGCCGCGGCAAAGTCTTGATCTGGGGCGAGAGCGCAGAGCTTAAGGAAGCCGTCGCAAAAGCGTTTTGTCCCGTCGAAACCTTCGGCCTTACCGCCGAATGTGATTGGTGCGCCGGCGATATTCAATGGCACGACGACGCCACCGAATTTCGCGTGGCCTTTCGCGGCAGGGAAGTCACCAGAATTCGCACGCCGGTCGCCGGAAAGCACAACGTTCTCGACGCACTCGCGGCCATTGCCATCGCCTACGGCCGCGGCGTCGAGTGCGAAGCCATCGAGCGCGCCATGGCCACTTTCGTCAGCGTCCGCAAGCGCATGGAGATCAAAGGCGAAGAGCGGGGCGTCTTGGTCGTCGAGGATTTCGCCCATCATCCCACCGCCATCCGCATGACCCTGGAAGCCACGCGCACCCGCTGGCCCGGGCGCAAGATTTTCGCCGCCGTCGAGCCGCGCTCCAACACCATGCGCCGCAAAATTTTTCAGGACGTCCTGCCGGACGCCTTGGCCATCGCCGATGAGATCGTGATTGGCCCGGTGAGCCGCGCCCAATTGCTGGAAGAGGGCGAGCGCCTCTCGCCCGAATCCATCGCAAAATCATTGCACGCGCGCAACCGCCCGGCCCAGGCCTTCGATTCTGCCGCGGCCATCGCGGATTATCTCGCCTCCCAGGCTCGCTCCGGCGACATGGTCATGGTCATGTCCAACGGCAGCTTCGACGGCCTCAGCGGCAAATTGCTGGAAAAATTGAAATCTCTCGAGGGAGCCCGGAAATGAAAGCGGCCCAGCGGTTCGTTCTCACCTTCGTCCTGTTGCTTTTCGCGCGGCCCGCCGCCGCGACCATCGGCTATCACATCTCGCTCAAAAATCCGGAACAGCATGAGTTCCAGGTTTCCATGCAGATTCCCGTCAGCGCGTCAGACCACGAAATCACTGTCGCCCTTCCAGCCTGGAATGCCTTGTACCAGGTCCGCGACTTTGCCTATCGCCTGCGCGATCTGCGCGCCAGCGAATCAACCGCCCCGTCGAACGTTCTGCACGTGGAGAAACTCGATAAGCAAACCTGGACAATTTCCTTGCCGCAAAATTCGTCGCCCACGACGCAAATCAGTTACACAATCGAGTGGGACGATCCCGGACCCTTCAACTCCCAACTCGACGATCATCACGCCTTCGTGAATTTCGCGGAAGTCCTGCTGTACGTGCCCAGCCGCCGCGTCGAAGACACCACCGTTCAATTCGACGATGTTCCCGACGCCTGGCGCGCCGTCGCCGAATTGCCCCCAGGCCCGGCGCCCAATTCATTCACAGCCCCCAGTTACGACAAACTCGTGGACGCTCCCGCCGAAATCGGCAAATTCGACGAATTCGCCTACGACGAGTCCGGCGCGCATTTCCGCGTGGTCGTGGATGGCAACGGCTGGCGCCGCGATCGCCTGCAAACCAATTTGCAGCGCATCACCAAATACGAAACGCGGTTAATGGGCGGCCCGCCGTTCAGCGAGTACACCTTCTTCTTTCATTTCGGACCGTATCCCGAAGTAGGCGGCGGAGGAATGGAGCATTCCAACTGCACCGCCATCGCGGCGTCCTCCATCGAAAGCGCCACCGCCATCGCCGCGCACGAATTTTTTCACGCCTGGAACGTCAAGCGGATCCGCCCGCGGACGCTCGAGCCGGTGGACTACACCAAAGAAATGTACACGCGCGCTCTGTGGTTCGCCGAAGGCGTCACCAGCACCTACGGCGCCTACACCCTCGAACGCACCGGCCTGTGGACCAAGGACCAGTTCTACAATGACCTCGCAGGACAGATCAGCGAACTCGATTCGCGACCAGCCCACACCTGGC
Source organism: uncultured Acidobacteriota bacterium (assembly GCA_963780035.1). Classification (GTDB taxonomy): domain Bacteria; phylum Acidobacteriota; class Terriglobia; order Acidiferrales; family UBA7541; genus Palsa-295. The sequence continues at coordinate 163,755 of CAWAAG010000005.1, forward strand.
AAAGCGTCGAAGAATCCAGCCTCGATGCCTGGCTAGAGAAATACGACGATTACCGCCAGCCCGATCGCAGCATTTCGTATTACAACAAAGGCCAGATCGCCGGCGTACTGCTCGACCTCGCCATCCGCGACGCCACCGACAACCACAAGTCTCTCGACGACGTAATGCGCCGCATGTACGAAGTCTATGCCCAGCACGGGCGCTTCTATGACGATTCGCAAGGCGTTGAAGCTGCGGCCGAAGAAGTGGCTGGCGTGAAATTCGACGATTTCTTTCGCCGCTACATCGCCGGAACGGACGACATCCCGTACCAGGATTTTTTCAACGCCGCGGGCCTCGAACTCAAAGTTGAGATGCACAAGAGCGCGGATCTCGGATTCTGGACGGTAGGCCATGCACCAGGCGCCCCGGTGCAGGTTTCCCAGGTCGTCCCCGGCACCCCCGCGGAAGCCGCCGGACTGAAATCCGGAGACATCCTGCTCGCGCTCAACGGCCAGCCGGTTCCGCCCTATTTGCCCGGATGGTTGCACGATCAAACTCCGGGCGAAAAAATTTCGCTGCACGTCCATCGCGACAATAAGGATCTCGAAATCAAATTCGCGCTCGGCGCCAACGACTCGAACAAATTCTGGATCGCCGAAATGCCGTCCATCAGCGAAAAACAGCGCCGCATCCGCGAAGGCTGGCTGAAGGGAACCACAAACTGAAAGAACAACGCACTGAAGGGACGCCCAATTTGCCTGGAACGCTCCTCGACTCCTCCGCGTCCGTGATTCCATGATCCGCACAATCGCCGTGTACGCCTTCGTTGTACCGGCCCTGATATTCGTGCTCCCGCTGCTGATTCTCTGGACGCTCATCACCCAGGACGCGAACTTCATGTATTGGACCTTCATCGGCGCGTTGCGCGTCACCATGCGCGTCGCCGGAATTCACATCCGCGCCGAAGGAACAGAAAATATCCCCCCGGGAGTCTGCATTTTCGCGTCGAACCACGCTTCAAACATCGATCCCGTCGCGCTGGTCCCGCACATTCCCCGGCGCGTCGCTCTGCTTGCCAAAAAGGAAGTCTTCCGCGTCCCCATCCTCTCGAAAGCCCTGCACCTTGCGAATTTGATTCCGGTAGACCGCGCCGATAAAGAAGCCGCCGCCGAAAGCGTGGACACCGCGATCAAATATCTGAAGGAAGGCCTGTCGTTCTTGGTTTATCCCGAGGGCACGCGCAGCCGTGATGGCCATCTCATGCAGTTCAAGAAGGGAACTTTCGTCATGGCCATTCGCGCCGGCGTCAGCGTAGTCCCGATATCGCTCGCCGGAACTCAGCGCCTCATGCGCAAAGGCGATTGGACCATTCACCCCGGAGAAGTTGTAGTGCGCTTCGGCCCCGCAATTGACGCCGCAAAATATTCCCCCGATCAGCGCGATGAACTCCGCCAGCGCGTCCAGGATTTAGTCGCCGCGGGTCTGCCGGGAGACCAAAAGCCCGCGCCGGAAAACTAACCTCGCGGCGATTCCAAAAAGCCGCATGCCACAGACTCACGTCGCGCTCAATCGCGCCACGGCATCACGCAACTCGCGCAATTCCTTCTGCAGTTCGGGCAGACGATTAAATACTGCGACCGACTTCCGCCACTCCAGATTGTCCATCGCCGGATATCCCGAATAAATCGCGCCCGCCGGCACATCGGTCGGCACGCCGGTCTGCGCCGTCAACATCGCCCCGTCGCCAATCGTCAAATGCCCCGCGGCGCCCACTTGCCCCGCAAGAATGCAGCGATTGCCCACCTTGGTAGTCCCCGCCAAACCAACCTGCCCGCACAAAAGCGTGTCCTCACCAACTTTGCAGGCGTGCCCCACTTGCACCAGGTTATCGATCTTCGCCCCGCGTCCGATGCGCGTTTCGCCCACGGTAGCGCGATCAATCGCGCTGTGCGCCTGAATTTCCACGTCATCCTCGATCACCGCAATCCCCGATTGCCGGATTTTGTGCCACGAGCCGTCCTGTTGCCGCGCAAATCCAAATCCGTCGCTGCCGATCGTCACCCCGTTCTGCAGCAGCACGCGATTGCCGATCCGGCAGTTCTCCCGCACCGTAACCCGCGAATGCGCGAAGAAGTCGTCGCCGATCTTCGCCCCGCTGTAAACCGTCACGAAACTATGCAGCACCGCGTTCCGCCCGATCTCCACTTCTTCGTCCACAAAACAGTAAGGACCAATATGCGCCCCCGGCGCAATCTTCGCGGTCTCCGCAACAATCGCCGTCGGGTGAATCCCCATCGTGTACCGCGGCGCCGGATGAAAGATCTCGATCGCGCGCGCAAAATCCAGGTATGGATTCGCCGACCGCAGCGCCGCGATCCGCATCGGCCCCGCATCCTTCGCCACAAAAACCGCCGACGCCTGTGTCGTATCCAGCGCCGCCCGGTACTTGCGATTCACGAAAAACGTCAAGTCCCCCGGCCGCGCTTCTTCAATCCCCGCCACGCCGTTGATTTCCAGTCCAGCGTCTCCGTCCACCTCGCACTCCAGCTGCCTCGCGATCTCGCCAAGCTTCATCGGCACTTCTCCTCACACCGCAATTGTTAGCGCCGGCCTGCCTGAAGGCAAGCGTCGCGCCGGCTCTTGGGGTCTGCTTTTCGACAAGCTCAATGTACAACAGAGCGCTGAAGGATGATAAGGCGTCCAGGGCGCACTACGCCCCGCGCCAACGCCAAGCAAAGGAGGGAACAGCCAGAACAACTTATTCGTTGAAGAGCTTGGTCTGCGAACTAGGCACCGCGCTCGAATCCCGTCGCGTCTGCCGCGCGGCTCCCACAACTCCCAGCACCTTCATCTCCGCAATCGCCGTCCGCGGAATAAAAAGCCGCAAATTATTCCCATGAATATCCGGCGGCGTCAGTTGCACGCCGTTATCCAGCAATTCCAGCAAGTCGTTCGCGACAATGCCTTCCATCACGTCCTGGTCGCGAAATCGCAAGCGCACCCATAAACCATCCAGCTTCGGCCGGCTAAGGAACACCTTTCGCTCCGGCTCAAACGCATCCGGAAACTCCCGCACAAAGTACACCGACTTCACCTTCTCGGCGGCTACCTCCACGTGCTCACCGTCCGGCGTCAGCAGGTCAATCGTCTCCGCTCTCCCCAGGCTCGCGGCATTCAGGTACCCCTGCAGCGGCGTCCGGTCCATCAGCAACACCACCACCTTCTTCCGCGTGGAGGCTGTAACTCGCTCTTTCACAGAATTTGAGCCTTTTGGTAGGGAGATTCTTGCCATGCTCTAAGGCGTTATGTTATTCTTGCGCGTGCTTTTGTCAAGTTATTGGTGCTTAAAGGGTTAGCATCGGAGCTGCCGCCGGTTGACCGAAAAGGGCAAGATCCTAAAATCTGCCTCCGTGGTAGCCCTAGCCACCGTTATCAGCCGCATTTGCGGATACTTACGCGATCAGCGGGTAGCTCTTTTGCTCGGCACCTCGCCGGCTGCCGACTCGTTTATCCTGGTTTTTGGCATTCCCAATATGATTCGCCGCGTAACCGGGCAAGGCGCCTTGGGCGCCGCGTTCATCCCGGTGTTTACCGGCCACTTGCGCGGAAAATCTCGCGGGGAAGGATGGTCGTTCGCGCAACGGACCTTTTGGGATCTTGCCGCAATTCTGGCGGTCGTAGCTGTTCTCGGGTGCCTGTTTTCCAGGCAGGTGATCGGCATTCTCACCATGCTCGGCGTGCGCCACTTGCGCTGGGATCTGGCGATTTACCTGAACAAGATCATTTTCCCCTGTGTGTTCTTCCTGGGGCTTGCGGCGCTGGCGTCGGCGATTCTGAACAGTTTTCATCACTTCGGGCTTCCGGCTTCGACGTCCATCTTTTCCAATTTGGTGTTCATTGCGTTTTCTTTCGCGGTGATTTACCGGCCCGTCATGCACTGGGCTCCGGCAGCCTACCGCAGCCCGGCGGTGGCGCTCGCGGCCGGCGTTCTGGTGGGTTCCGTCTTGCAGTTGGCGATTCAGCTTCCTGCGCTGGCTCGACTGGGTATGCGCTTTCGGCCGGAACTTACCTTCGACGATCCCGCCGTCAAGAAGGTGGGCAAGCTGATGGTGCCGGCTCTTCTGGGCGCTGGAGTATTTCAGGTGAATTTTTTCGTGGACAGGATTTTTGCCACATCGTCGCGCATGCCCGCCGGGAGCGTCACTTCGCTCTACGTGGCGGACCGCATGATGGAGTTGGTCCTGGGCGTTTACGCCATCGCCATTTCCACCGTCATTCTGCCGACCATGTCTCATCAGGTGGCCGGAGGAAAGCACGACGAGATGAAGCGCACCTTCGGCTTCGCGCTGCGTATCGTGTCTTTCATCACGATTCCTGCGGCCGTCGGTCTCGTGCTCTTGCGCGTACCGATAACCCAGGTACTTTTCCAGCATGGCGCGTTCATGGCCGAGTCCACCGCGCTTACGGCGCATGCGCTGCTCTTTTATTCGCTGGGATTGCCGGCCTTTGCCGCCATTAAATTGATTACGCCCATGTACTACTCGACGCAAGATACTCTGACTCCGGCGAAAGTAGGCGCCTACGCCGTCGCGCTGCACGTGCTGCTCAATATTGTTCTGCTCTTCGCCTTCGGGCGGTTCTTGTGGAACTCCAGCCCGGCGCTCGCCAGCTCTCTCGCCGCCTATTTTTACTTTGGCGCGCTGTTTTGGATTTTTCGCGGACGCTACGGCAAACTCGGCACCCGCACCATCCTGGGTTCTCTGGCCAAATCCATCGCCTGCGCGCTGGCCATGGCTGCGGCTTGCTCCGTAGCTTTGAAGTATTTGCATTTTGCAACCGTGGAGCATCTTCTGGCTCGCGCCGCGTTGCTTTTCGCCATGATCGCGGCCTGCGCAGCCATTTATTTCGGCCTGGCCTGGCTGCTGCGCTGCCAGGAATTGCCGGAGTTGTTCTTGTTGCTCAGAAGAGCCGAGCCGGAAGTTGCGGCCACTGGACTCGATGTGTAGTAACGCATTTTGCAAAGCCTGGTAAAGCCGCGAACTGGGGGCACTGATTTGGAAGCGCACATCCGATCGTTCTTGAACTACTTGCGAGTGGAGAAAGGCCTCTCGCCCAATACCATTCATGCCTATCGCCGCGACATGGCCAAATTCTCGGAATTTGCCGCCAAGCAGAAGCTCCAGACCAGCCAGATCGTCCGCAGCCATGTGGTGGACTTCCTGCGCACTCTCTACCTTCGCAAGTTGGACAGCCGCTCGGTCGCCCGCCACCTGGTGACCCTGCGCCACTTTTTCCGCTTCGCTTTCACCGAAGGCATCATCCAGGACGACCCGGCCATCAATATCCAGTCTCCTAAATTCCGCCAGGCCCTCCCGGAATTTCTCAGCGTGCAGGAAGTGGATAGCTTGCTCGCCCAGCCCGACGTCAACACCACCGCCGGCCTCCGCGATAAGGCCATGATTGAACTTCTGTACTCCACAGGCCTTCGCGTATCCGAACTCTGCGGACTCAAGACCGCCGACTTGCAAATTGAGTCTGGCTGCTTGCGCTGCATCGGCAAGGGCAATAAAGAGCGCTTGGTCCCGGTCGGCCGCCGCGCTCTCGAAACTGTTCAGGAATACCTGAATAAATCCCGGCCGGGAATCTTGGGCGAACGTACTTCGCCCTACCTTTTCGCCAGCCGCACCGGCTCCGCCATGAACCGCATCGTCTTCTGGAAGGTTCTCGGCGCCTACGGCCGAAAAGCGGGATTGCGTAAGACGCTTTCTCCACATATGCTGCGGCACAGCTTCGCCACGCATTTGCTGGACCGCGGCGCGGATCTTCGTTCCGTGCAAATGATGCTGGGCCATGCGGACATTGCTACCACCCAGATTTATACCCATGTCGTCGAAGAGAGATTAAAGCAAGTTTATAGGGCGCACCACCCTCGCGCCTGATGCGGTTTGCGGGGAATCTCGAGTAAGGCGGAAACTTCATGCCCGATTACATGTACCTTTTGGAAAGCCGGCTTTCTCCCGAGCAGCGCGCCGTCATGGAGCGCGTACAGGAACTCTCCCGCACGCAGGACGTGAACGTCTACCTCACCGGTGGCGCCGTGCGCGACCTGATCTCCGGCATGCCCATTCGCGATCTGGATTTCACCGTCGAAGGCAATCCCGTCAAAATGGTTCGCGAACTGGAAAAGGGCGGTGCCCGCGTCGTCTGGGAAAGTGAAAAGATCCGCCATCACGAAATGATTTTCGCTGGCGACGTGGATGGCTCCGTGTCCGCCGCCCGCGAAGACTACTACGAGCGCCCCGGCGTCAAGCCCGAGTACCGCTTCTCCAGCGTGATGGAAGATCTGCGCCGCCGCGATTTCGGCATCAACGCCATCGCCATTTCGCTCAACACGCAATCCCGCGGCCTGTTGCTCGATCCCATGAACGGTCTCGCCGACCTTGAAAAGCAGGACGTCCGCGCGCTCTCCATCCACGCCTTCACCAATCAACCGATCCGCCTGATGCGCATCCTCCGCTACGTCGCCCGCATGGGCTTCAAAATGGAAACCCGCACCCAGGAATGGTTCGATCTGGCCATGGAGCGCAAGCTCACCGACCGCATCGAAAGCGTTGACGTCGGCCATGAACTCCGCGGCCTCGCCCGCGAGGATAATCCCGTCGCCACCCTCAAGCTCTGGGAATCGCACGGCCTGCTCGCGCTTATCCACCCCTCACTTCAGAAACGCAAACCGGACTACGACAGCCTGAATAAGCTGGCGCGCGTTCGCTCGAACCTCTACGGCGCGGGACTGCGGCCCCGGCTCCATCTCGCCGTCGCGTATTACACGCTCGGCCGCTTGAAATCGCGCGAGTCCGCCGCGGCGCTGCGCAACCTCGAATTCCGCTCCGCTGAAATCGAAGAGCTCGCCGATTTGGTTCCCGAAACGCAAAAAGTCGTGAAAATGCTCAAGAGCGCCAAGACCAATTCCGCCAAGGACGCCTACTACTACCTCGCTTCCTTGCCGGCCGAAACTCTCGCCTTCATAGAAGTAGAAATGCCCAATCCGCGCGCCCTATCCAAAATCCGCAACTATTTACAAAAGTGGCGGCCGCTGCGCATGGCCTCGCCCGCCGGCGAACTCGAAGCGCTGGGCGTCGAACGCGGTCCTAAATTCGATAAAATCATCGAGCAGTTCTTTGAATTGCAATTGCGCGGGAAAGGTAAGACCCCCGAAGACCGCACCAAGATCCTCAAAAATCTCGCCGGCATCAAGGACGAACCCAAAAAGCCGGAAAAGAAAGAAAAGAAGCGCAAGGGCGAGAAAGAAGCCGCCGCTCCCGTCGACGCCAAAGGCCGCGAAAAATCGAAAGCCCAGCCGCCAGACGCGAAGGCTGCAGCGGCTCCTCCCGCTCCGGGAAAATCTGCCGCGGCAACGAAATCCGCGGCTGCCGCAAACGCGTCCCATTCCGCGGCAGCCGCCATCGGCGCCAGAGCCCAAGCCAAGCACGATAAAGCCGAGCACGACACCAAGGCCGCCGACAAAAAGCGCGCCAAAGCACGCAAGAAATCCGCGCCTCCAAAGAAGGCGCGCCGCTAATCCACCGCGTACCGCCGGGTATTGCCTTTGTAGCGGCGCACTTCAGTGCGCCATTGCTATCGCGGCAAGCAACGATGCCGCGACGCCTTTTCTGGGAGTGCGGCGGCTTGCCGCCGCTTGTTTCGAGGCGAGGCTTGCCTCGCCGCCTCAAACTTTGCCGCGAAAACTCGGTCGAAACCGCTGCAGCGCACTCCACTCCGCCGTCGCCGTCCTGGCAGGAAACAACGGGGTCGTTAAGTGCCTCAGGAAAAACGCGGAACCGTCATTCCGAGGGCGTATTGCGCCCGAGGAATCTGCTTTTTCTTCGAATCTCTGCGCTGTTCGCGTTTCGCGCTCCCTCCGCGCCTAAATTTCCCGCGCGCCGCCACATTGCCCGTACCCGAATCCTTCAAGCTGGTTTAAAATAGCTCTCGCATGGATTCCCCGAACTTTGTCCACCTACATCTGCACACGGATTACTCTCTTCTGGATGGCGCCTGCGAAATCGGCGAGCTGACGGCCGAGGCCGCGCGCCGCGGCATGCCCGCCGTAGCCGTCACCGACCACGGCAATCTTTTTGCCGCCGCCAATTTTTACCATCAAGCCACCACCCACGGCGTCAAACCCATCATCGGCTGCGAAATGTACGTCGCGCCTGACAATCACAAAAATCGCGGCGCCGGCGCGGAACGCTCCAATCACCTGGTTCTGCTCTGCGAAAACGAAAAGGGCTACCAGAACCTGATCAAGCTCGTCTCCACCGGCTATCTCAACGGCTTTTATTACAAGCCGCGCGTGGACCATGAGCTCCTCGCCAAACACAGCGAAGGACTGATCGCGCTCTCCGCCTGTCTGCGCGGCGAAGTCGCCGACGCCCTCCTCTCCGAAAAGTACGATCAGGCCCAAACGAGCGCCTACCGTCTGCGCGATATTTTCGGCAAAGGCAATTTCTTCCTCGAAGTCCAGGACCAGGGCCTCGAGCAAGACACGCGCGTCAACCGCGACCTCGTCCGCCTCTCCAAGGAGTCCGGCATCCCCCTCGTTGCCACCAACGATTGCCACTACCTCACGCAAGCCGATTCCCACGCCCAGGAAGTCCTCATGTGCATTCAGACTGGCAAGACCATGAGCGACGGCCAGCGCATGAAATTCGCCACCGACCAGTTTTATTTCAAGTCCGCCGCCGAAATGGCTCAGGTTTTCCGCGAACTGCCCGATGCCGTCACTCGCACGATGACCATCGCCGAGCGCTGCAACGTGAAAATCCAGCGCGTCAGCAATCCTTTCCCGGAGTTCAAAGTTCCCGAAGGCCACACCACCGACTCCTATTTCGAAAAAGTCGTGCGCGAAGGTTTCGCTTCCCGCATGCCACAGATCGAGCGCCTTCAAAAAGACGGCAAGCTCCGCCGCCCGCTTCCGGACTACGAATCCCGCCTCACCTCCGAAATCGAAATGATCAAGACCATGCGCTTCGCCGGCTACTTCTTGATCGTCTGGGATTTCATCCACTATGCCCGCGCCCAGAATGTTCCGGTAGGCCCCGGCCGCGGTTCCGCCGCCGGAAGCCTCGTCAGCTATTCGCTGCGCATCACCGACGTTGATCCCATGCAGTACGATCTCATCTTCGAGCGCTTCCTGAATCCCGAGCGCGTCTCCATGCCTGATATTGACATTGATTTCTGCATGCGCCGCCGGGGCGAAGTGATCGAATACGTCCGCCAGAAATACGGCGCCGAAAGCGTCGCGCAAATCATCACCTTCGGCACCATGGCCGCGAAAGCCGTGCTGAAAGACGCTGGCCGCGCCCTCGATATGCCCTATGGCGACGTGGACCGCCTGGCGAAAATGATTCCGCTCACGCTGAATATTTCTCTCGAGGAAGCCCTCAAGCAGTCCCCGCAGCTCGCAGCCGCCTGCCGGGAAGGTCCCGGCAAGGAATTAATCGAAGTCGCCATGCGCTTGGAAGGTTTGGCCCGCCACGCCTCCACGCACGCCGCAGGCGTCGTAATATCTCCGCGCCCTCTCACCGAGATCGTTCCGCTCTACAAGTCGAACAAGGAAGAAATCACCACGCAGTACGACATGAACGCGCTCGGCCGCATCGGCCTCCTGAAAATGGATTTCCTCGGACTGACCACGCTCACCATCCTCGAAGATTCGGTGGGCATGATCAAAGCGAATCGCGGCGTGGACTTGGACCTCACGGCTCTTCCGCTCGAAGACGCGCCCACCTATGCGCTCTTCGCGCGTGGCGATACCACCGGCATCTTCCAATTTGAATCCCACGGCATGCGCGACATTTTGAAGCGCTACCAGCCCACCCAGATCGAAGACCTCACCGCCCTCAACGCCCTCTATCGCCCCGGCCCCATCCAGGGCGGCATGATTGACGAATTCATCGCACGCAAGCAGGGCAAGAAGAAAGTCACCTACGACCTTCCGGAACTCGAGGAAATCCTCTCGGAAACCTGGGGCGTCATCGTCTTCCAGGAACAGGTGATGAAAATCGCCAATCGCCTGGCGGGCTTCTCCCTCGGCGATGGCGACATCCTCCGCAGCGCCATGGGCAAAAAGAAAGTGGAAGTCATGGCCGCGCAGCGCGAAAAATTCCTGGCGGGCTGCGCCGCGCGCAAAGTCCCGGCCAAAAAAGCCGAAAAACTCTTCGACCTGATGGAAGAATTTGGCCGCTACGGTTTCCCGAAAGCCCACGCCTGCGCCTATGCGCTGCTCGCGTATCAGACGGCCTACCTGAAAGTCCACTTCCCGGTGGAATTCATGGCCGCCATGCTCAGCTCTGAAGCCGGCAACACTGAAAAAGTGGTGAAGTACATCAACGAAGCGCGCGGCATGGGCATCCGCGTCCTCGCGCCCGACGCCCACGAAAGCGGCCTGTACTTCACTCCCGTCGGCGACGACATCCGCTTCGGTCTCGCCGCCATCAAGAACGTCGGCGAAAACACCGCCAAAGCCATCTGCGAAACCCGCGTCACCGCTGGACGTTTCCACAGCCTTTTTAGTTTCTGCGAATCCATCGAACCCAAATTCCTGAATAAGCGCGTCCTTGAAAGCCTGGTGAAAGCCGGCGCGCTCGATTGCGTCGGCGGTGGCTCGCGCGGCCGCCTTTTTGCCGCCATCGATCAGGCCATCTCCCGCGGCCAGAAAAAACATCAGGAAAAAACGGTAGGGCAGGGCGGCCTGTTTTTCGGTCGGTCCGCCCAGCCGCAACAGCAACCCTGGCAGGAAGCCGAATTGCCCGAGGCCGATGACTGGTCCGAGGAACAGCGCCTCGCGGGAGAATATTCCGTCCTCGGCTTCTACATCTCCGGCCATCCTCTCGATAAATATGCCGGCCGCCTGAAGGATCTAAGCGCCGCGGAACTCGCCAGCGTGGAAGGCCGCAAGAACAACGAAGACCTCGTCGTCGCCGGCATCATCGTGCAGATCCGTCCGATGCGTTCGCGCCGCGGCGCTCGCTGGGCGATTCTCACCTTGCAGGATCGCACCGGCGTGATAGAGGCGCTGGCGTTCCCAGAAGCGTTCGCCAAATTGGAGCCGATCCTGAAATCCAATACGCCGCTGCTCGTCAAGGGCCGCGTGGCCGTGGAAGACGTCGGCACGCGCCTGATCGTCTCCGACGCGCGCTTGCTCGATCAGGTCGCCGACCGCCCCCCCAGCCAGTTGCGAGTGCGCGTGGATCTGAGCACCGTGGATACCGGCGCTCTCGACCGTCTGCAGCAGCTATTCTCCAGCCGCCCGGGCCGCTGCCGCGTCACCTTCGATCTGGTGCAAAACGACGGCACGGAAGCAACTCTCGAAGCCGGCAGCGCGGTCCTGGCCGATCGCGAACTGGTCGAGCGCGTCCGCGAGATCTGTGGTACAGATTCCGTGGCTTTAGTTCAATAGAGCTAGCATTTGCAGTACGTAGCTTTAGCTACGGCAAGACGCCGGCAATGTAAGGTCGGCTTCAGAGTCCAGCAAAGGTGACTGAGTGACCAAGCAACAGATTCTCGCGGAAAAACTTCGCAAGCGCCAGGAACGCAAAGCGCGCATGAAGAAGTTCCGCGCCATCAAAGCCGCCCGCCGCGCCGCTCGCGAAGCTGCCGCGAAACTATCCGCGCCGGAACTCCGCAACGACGGCCGCACGGCCACTAAAACCGCCGCAAAAGAAAAAAATAATTCTCACACCGCCGCGAAATCCCGCGCACTCAAACAAGCAAGTCCCGAAAATCCAGCCCCAGCCTCCCGCGGCGAACAAGACAAGCAGAAACAGCGCGTAATTGACGCCCTCGAACGCGACGTCGCCGAACTCAGCCTCCTTTCCGCCCCCAGTGGCGACCAGTCCGGCGAAATCGAACGCATCCGTCGCGAAGTGGACGAGCTCAAGCGCGACCTCTACACTCATCTCGGCGCCTGGCAGCGCCTCCTGCTCGCCCGCCATCCCCAGCGTCCCTACACCGACGATTTCATCCGCCTCTTATTCGACGACTTCTCCGAAATCCATGGCGACCGCAATTTCGCCGACGACCCCGCGCTCATCACCGGCATGGCCAAATTTCACGGCAAGCCCGTCATGATCGTCGGCAGCCAGAAAGGCCGCGACACCAAGCAGCGCCTCGCGCGCAATTTCGGCCAGGCCAAGCCCGAAGGCTATCGCAAAGCTCTCCGCGCCATGCAACTCGCCGCGAAATTCGCCCGGCCCGTCTTCGTCTTCGTGGATACCCCCGGCGCTTATCCCGGTGTGGACGCTGAAGAGCGCGGCCAGGCCGAAGCCATCGCCTACAACTTGCGCGAAATGTCCCGCCTCCCCGTGCCCATTCTGATCACCATCACCGGAGAAGGCGGCTCGGGCGGCGCTCTGGCCGTTGCCGTCGGCGACCGCGTCTACATGCTGGAAAATTCCGTGTACTCCGTCATTTCACCGGAAGGCTGCGCTTCCATAATGTGGCGCGACGCCAGCAAAGCTGAAATCGCTGCGCAAGCTTTGAAGATCACCGCACCCGACCTGTTAGAACTGAACCTGATTGACGAAATCGTTCCAGAACCAGAAGGCGGCGCGCACTACGACCATCCCGCCGCCGCCAAACTCCTCGAACCGTACCTCGTTCGCGCGCTGGACGAGCTATCCGCCCTTTCCCCCCGCCAGCTGATCGACCAGCGCTACGAGAAATTTCGCCGCATGGGCCAGTTCTTCGCCTAGCCTTCTCGCTTCGCAAAGGCAGCAATGGTCCGCTCACCTACCAGATTGTCTGAATTCCAGCGGATTGTAGTCGCCGGTCGCGAGTCACGAGGGGCAGACCCAGATGGAGCGCAGTTGCAGCGATGATGCGGTCGGGCATGTCTGGAGCGGCATTTCGCGGTATGCGTTTCAATGCAGTAGCAACGTTGGCATCGAGTGGAGCAATCGTGAAGGCGGGATTTTCGCTCCCTAACTCTCTTGCGAATCGATCGAACGCGTCGGCCGCAATTCGCCCGCGTTCCACTAAGTACACCACTTCAACGAGCGAGACTGCCGAGATGAATGTGGGCGTGCCATTGCCGGCAGCGCCGTCGATCAGTGCGTAGACCGATTCCGACAGCTTCGCCGAATCGAGCAGATACCAGATTGCTGCATGAGTATCAAGCACCGCCGGCATCAGGAGATGTCTCGCGGGAAATTACCCCACATCTCGCGACGAGCTTCGGCGATGTCTTCTTCTGTGACTTCAAAATTCAAATTCTTCCAAAGTCCGCGAAGGCTGCGCAGCGGCGTCTTGGTCCCGTTTTTTTCTTTCAGAAAGGCGACAAAGTCCAGGACTTCCTTCTGCTTCTCAGGCGGCAAATCGCGCAGTTTTTCGAGGACCTGTTGTTCAAACGTCATGGAGGCCTTCCCGAGTAATCGTCTCCACATTATACGCTTGCCGGATGCGATTCTGTGTCCTTTGGCTGATGCGTCAACATCGAAAAAGCACACCCTGTCCGGACCGACGTTCCCAGGAATTCCGCTCGGTGCCTAGCTCGCAGACCGTCACGCCTGCCTAACATCCTGTATTGCTTTTCGTTCCATTCGGCTGTTGAATCACCCCACGCACCTCAAGGAGCCTCACGAATGCGCAACTTCGGAATACTGTGGATCTTGTACGGTCTGCTACGCCTGATCGGCGCCCTCGGCGTATTCATGTATAGCGCCACGTTCACCCTGATGTGGGGCGCGTTGCTTTCCCGAGTCCCGAACCCTTACGCCCTGATGGACTTCTTCCACCTCTTCCTGGTTTTCGTGATCATCCTGGGAATCGTGACGGGAGTGGTCTGCATCGTCGCCGGCCTGAATCTGATGTCGGGTGCCGCAAGCGCGCGCAAGCTCGCCTACATCGCCGCGTTCTTCGGCCTCACCAACGGTCCGCTGGGCATCGCCCTCGGCGCCTTCACGCTCGCCTTCCTGTCGCGAACCGAATCTCGCAACGCTGCAGCGTAGCTGTGAAAATGCAACAATCTTTTTAGGCCGCAGCTTTCGCTGCGGCTTGAGCGCAGTCAAATCAGAGCGGCTGTAGCCGCTGAAGTACGGCTTTCGCCGTTCTCGCGCACACGCTCACACGCCGCGTCAGCGCCGCTACGGCGCGGAAAGCAATTGCGGAGAGATTTCGCTTCGTAATTCCTTCCCCAGTGGAGCATTGAACACCGTCCAATCGCGTTTTCGTTGCCCTGCGTGTCGCGGTGCTTTAGCGTGCTTAGCAGGGGCCCCATTCCAATGGCAGACACGAGCGCGCCACTTATGTCCGATCTTTTTCGTCCTTATGAGAAGTTGGTGGAAATCACCATCCTGGGAAAGACCTTCCTCGTTCCCGAGCGGAATTCCTTGTTACGCGCCTTCCAGTTCATCAGCCCGGAAACCGTCCCCTACGGCCGTTTCTGCTGGAATCAGGAATGTCAGTATTGCAAAGTCAATTGCCAGCTCTCTGACGACGACCAGGCGCGCCCGATCCTCAGCTGCAAATTTTTGGTCTCCGAGGGCATGCAAATCTCCGAAATGGCGCCCGAACTAGTAGGCTGCCTGCGCGCCAAATTAGGCGCCGCTGCTCAGAATAATCCCCAGCCGTCGGCCCCCAGCGCCGCGTCCAGCACCGCCCCGATTGACGAGAAAGCCGAGAGCGACCACAAGTAGGCCGCGGTACGCGCCGAGTGCCACCCAGCAAAACCAGCTGAGCATTCGCAATCTTGTCTCGCGCCTCTCACTCGCGTTGCACGCGAGCCCCGCCTCTGTGTTATTTTGAAGTGTTGCGCGAAGCAACAAAATCACCTCACGAGGCAGGAATTGCCCATTTGCGATGGATGCGGCGCTCCAGTTGACGAAGCCCATATCCGCCGGCGCATCGAGCGCCTGGAACTCGCCACACGTTTCCGCCCGATCCATATTCAAGTTCTGCTCCTGGATGCCGCACCGCCCGCGAAACTCGAAGATTATTTCTATCGTCCGGCCGCGGACCCGAGCGACCGCTCCCCGGTGGCGCGCATGTTCTTCGATGAGCTCGCCAAGTGCGCCGGTCAAGCCCGGCCCACCCATGCGCCGGAAGAAGCCACCCTCGCCGATTTTCAAAAGCACGGCTTCTTCCTGGCCTACGCCGTCGAATGTCCCGTCGAATCACCGGAGCAACTCACGGAAGCGATCGACCGGATGTCTTCCACGGTGGTGCTTCGTATGAATTCGTCCTACAAACCGAAGTCCCTGGTGCCGATTTCGCGCGACCTCCACGCGTTGCTCCCGCTGTTGCAGCTCAAGGGATGGAACGAGAAAATGGTTCTGAATAATGGCGAGCCCTTCGACGACCCCTTCCTCGGCGACCCTCAGGCGCAGGCCGAATTCGGCACCTCGCTCGGCGACCGCCTGATCAAAGCCCTCCACCTTCAATCCTGAGAATCCTGTTCCACGATTCGCTGCGTCGCTGCGCACGATATTACGCAGCCGCTCGGGCAGCGGACGAGCCTGCAACTTCACCTTCGCCCGCCATTCGCGCCGGCGTAAAGATTTGTTAAGAATAGCCTTTCGAGTGCATACAAGCGTTATGCTAGAATCAACCGTTCCATTGAAGAACAAGCGGGAGTGCCGCACATGAATGCCCGAAGCAAGTTCCTGGTCGGCTCGGCCATCATCGTTATCACCCTGATGGCGCTAGCCTACGTGGGCTTCACTCAAAGCAAGACCTATTACCACACCATCACCGAGCTTTCGTCGCTCAATGGGGCCGCCCTGCACCAGCGCATGCGCGTCTCTGGCAACGTTCAGGCCGGCACCATCGAACATCTCGGCGACCGCGTGGATTTCGTGCTCACCGAACAGGGCAAAAACCTGCCGGTAAGCTACATCGGACGCGATCCGCTGCCCGATACGTTCAAAGATGGCGCGCAGGCTCTCGTGGAAGGCAAGCTGATGCCGGACAATCGCTTCCAGGCCGAACAAGTGCAGGCCAAGTGCGCTTCGAAGTACGAGGTTTCGCCGATTGCACCGAAAGCGGCGTCTCCGCAACCGGGACAATCCTCGACGGGCTCCTACGCGCGGCCTTCGGGAAACTAGCGACTCTCACGACTAGAGCAAATCAGCGCGGGGGAAATCTGTGGATATTCTAGGCTCGTTAGCACTGCTCCTCGCCTTTCTGGCGGCCGTCTACGCTGTCGTCGCGGGCATCGTCGGGATCCTCACCCGCCGCATTCTCCTCACCAAAAGCGCCCGCAACGCCGGCATGGCCGTCTTCGTTCTCGTCACCATCGCGGTCGCCTGCCTCGAATACTTCTTCTTCACCAATAATTTTTCGCTCGCTTATGTGGCGGAACATAGCAACACCGCCCTGCCGCCTTACTACAAATTTGCCGCGCTCTGGGCCGGCCAGGAAGGCTCACTCCTTCTGTGGACCTGGCTGCTCTCCGGCTACGCCTTTTTCGTCCTGTTCCTGAATCGCAAGCGCCATCCCGAACTGATGCCCTACGCCGGTGTCGTCATGGCCGGCGTGCAAACCTTTTTCCTCACGCTCAATAATTTCGTGGCGACGCCGTTTCAAGTGATCGCCGGAGCAGACGGCGCGGGCGTCATGCACCTCGCAAGGCTCTCCGAAGGCCGCGGCCTCAATCCGCTGCTGCAATATCCCGAAATGGTGATTCATCCCCCGATGCTGTATCTCGGGTACACCGGTTTCACCATCCCTTTCGCGTTTGCGCTCGGCGCGCTCTTGGGAAGGTATCCCGGAGAAAAATGGATTCACATCACCCGCCGCTGGACCATGATTGCCTGGTGCTTCCAGAGCATCGGCATTCTGCTCGGCGCGCACTGGGCCTACGCCGTGCTCGGCTGGGGCGGCTATTGGGCGTGGGATCCGGTCGAAAACGCTTCGCTCCTCCCGTGGATCACCGGCACCGCTTTCCTGCACTCCGTAATGATGCAGGAAAAGCGCGGCATGATGAAGGTGTGGAACGTCTGGCTTGTCTTCACCACCTTCATGTTATGCATTCTCGGTACGCTTCTCACGCGCTCCGGCGTAGTCAGCTCCGTGCACGCCTTTGCGCAATCCTCCATCGGCAGCTGGTTCGTGGGTTTCCTGATAATCGTTTTTGTAGTCTGCTTCGCGGCGTACTGGAAGAATCGCGATTACCTGCGCAGCGACAACCAGCTCGACTCTCTGGTCTCGCGCGAATCCAGTTTCCTTTTCAATAATCTCATTCTCCTCGCCGCCTGCTTCGCGGTCCTCTGGGGCACGCTCTTCCCGGTTCTTTCCGAATGGGTCGAAGGCAGCAAAATCAGCGTCGGCCCGCCGTTTTTCAATAAAGTCATGGTCCCCATCGCCCTATTTTTAATTCTGCTGACGGGCGTCGGCCCTCTGCTCGCGTGGCGCAAGACCTCCTTCGATGCGCTAAAGCGCAATTTTGCGTGGCCTCTCGGCGGCGGCCTCCTCGCCGGAGTCATCGCCTTCATTTTCGGCTTCCGCGATATCTACTCGCTGATGTGCCTGATTTTGAGCGTCTTCGTCACGCTCACCATCGCATCTGAATTCTTCCGCGGCGCTCGCGTGATTTCCGCGCGCGATGGCACGAACCTGCTCACCTCCGTCGGCGAACTCACTATGCGCAACACCCGCCGCTACGGCGGCTACATCGTCCACTTCGGGATGGTCCTGGTGTTGATCGGCATCGCCGGCACTCCCTTCAACAAGGACATTCAAAAAGACCTCGGCATCGGCGACACCATGACCATCGGCCCTTACACCATCCTCTGCCAGAATTTCGATCAGGTCGCCAACAACAATTACCAATCCGACCGCGCCACTCTGGAAGTCTTCAAGAACGGCAAGTCAGACATGATGCTCTATCCCGAGCGCCGTTTCTTCCTCGCCAGCCAGATCACCGAAACCATGGTCGCCGTGCAATCCTCGCCGCTGCGCGACCTCTACGTCGTTTACGCCGGACGCAGCCCCGAAAGCGGCCGTCCTTCCGTGCACGCCTATTTGCTGCCGCTCGTGAAATGGATCTGGTTCGGCGGCATCGTGGTCGTCCTCGGAACGATCCTCGCCATGATTCCCAATCGCCGCACGGCGCTGGTCCTCCGTCCCGTCACCGAAAGATCCTGGGCCGACGCCATCGCCGACTCAACCCAACCAATCAGCGCCGTCGTACGGAGAGCAGAAGGCCATGACTGATCTTTTGCGTGCTCTCGGTTACCAATGCGCTCGGAGTTCTCCGCGTTCTCTGCGGCCTTTCTCCGCGTCCTCTGCGGTAAGCTTTTGCCTGCGCTCAACTGCGCTCGCACTCCTAATGCTGGCGGTCGGATCGCTTCCAGCCAGCGCCCAGCAATTGCCCCGCGCGAAGGCTCTAGCCAAGCGAGTGATGTGCATGTGCGGCGGCTGCGAAGATTCCGCGGGCCTCTGCAGCCATCCCGGCGGCACGTTCTCCGGCCCTTGCGATACCGCCCGCGGTATGCAGAAAGATCTGGACGCCCGCGTAGCCCGCAACGAATCCGACGACGCGATTCTCACGGCCTACGTCGAGCAATACGGTCCCACAGTCCTGGTCGAGCCTCCGAAAAAAGGCTTCGATCTGCTCGCGTGGATTATGCCGGTGCTCTTGCCGCTGATCGCGCTCGTCCTCGTCTGGCAAGTAGTCCGCCGCTGGAAACAAAAAGCCGCCCTCGCGCCCGCCGGCGGACCGCCGCTCGACGCTCAATTTCTAGCCCGCGTCCAGCGCGAAGTGGGCAGGGAACCGGCTAAGGACCGCGATGAGTAGCGTGGACATTGCCGTGGCCTGCGCGCTACTTTCCGCCGCGGCCATATTTTTTATCTTCAACGTCAAGGTGGAAGAGTCCGATTCCGCGCCCCATCGCACCAAATTGGATCAGCTCATGGAGCGTCGCGACGCCATCTACGAAAATCTGCGCGACCTCCGCTTCGAATTTCGCGCCGGAAAATTCTCTGAACACGATTTTGAGGAGATCAAGCAATCGCTCGAAGTCGAAGCCGCCCGCGTCCTCGCCGACATGGATCAGCTGACCGGCGGCACGCCCACGCCCGCCACACGCCAGGCTTCGATGCGTCAAACCCCTGCGGAACTAGCAGCCACGGAGAAGCTAAGAAATTCATGAACGTTAGGCGAACCAACCAAATGTCTAAGCAAGCACACGACAATTTACGCGTAGGGGCACGGCATGCCGTGCCCGCCGCCCCCCGCGCCACGATCTTGCTGCTGTTACTGTGCACGCTGGCACTCACCGCGAATATCACCTTCGCCGGCACTCTCGACGGCACCGTAAAGAATGGCACCAATGGAAAGCTGAGCGTCGGCACCGACGTGATCCTGATCCAATTGCAAGGCGGCATGCAGCCCGTCGCCAACACCAAAACCGACGCGCACGGCCACTATCACTTCGATAATCCGCAACTCGGTACCGGCCCCATGCTTCTCCGCGTCGTCTACAAAGGCGTGAATTACCACGAGCCTATCACGCCCGGCAAAACCACCGCGGACGTCGAAGTCTTCGAACCCACCGACAAGCCCGACGCCTTCACCGTCTCCAATCACGCCATCATCCTACAGCCCAACGGCTCCAACCTCATGGTCGGCGAAGAGTACATGATCGCCAACAAAACGCAGCCCCCCGTCGCCTACTTCCGCGAGGATGGCTCCTTCAATTTCAATCTTCCCGATGGCGCGGACTTCAATCAAGCCTCCGCCTGGGGCAGTTCGGGCATGCCGGTCGTGCAGGGCACCATCGACAAAGGCAAGAACAAATTGGCCATCGCCTTTCCATTTCGTCCCGGCGAAAGCGGCGTGCGCCTCTCCTACAAAATGCCCTATGCCGGAAATCATCTGATGCTGCGCAACGTCTCGCCCTACTCCACCGAGCGCCTCATCATCGTCGCTCCGCCTACGGTGCAAATCTCCGGCAGCGGAATTTCCCCGGCGGGCCAGGATCAGGGTTTCAACGTTTACATGCGCGACAACGTCGCGGCGAACTCCCCGATTGACGTTACCGTCTCGGGCACCGCTCCGCCGCCGCCCTCCGGTCAAAACGGAGCCGCGGGTGCCGGAGTCGCGCCCGACGATTCGCAGAATCCCTCCGTGAATTCCCGCGCTTCCGATGCCGGCAGCGGCGCCGAAGCGCAGTCCGTCAGCGCCACCACGATCCCCGCCCGCCTCGACGGCCTGAAATGGATTCTCACCGGCGGTTTCGCATCGCTCTTCGTCCTCGGCTTCGCCTACCTCTGGCTCAAGCCTCGCCCCGCCATCGCTTCGAATGGCGCGGAAATTTCCGAAGTCGCGGTCGCCAAGCCTCGCAACTCAAAAAAATCCGCGGCACGCGCGAACTCCGCCGCAGGCGTCGCCGAACCGCCCGCTTCCTCCTCCGCTCGCCCGCAATCCTCCGATGCCGCCGCCGCAATTGACCACGAAATCCGCGGCACCCTCGAGGAACTGAAAGACAGCATCTTCCGCCTCGAACTCCGCCGTCAGGCCGGCACCATCAGCGAAGAAGACTACCTGCGCCAGCGCGAAAGCGTCGAAAAGACTCTCCGCGGCTTCGTGCGCGGCTAGGCGCAACGCATTGGCTGCGCCTAGCGTCTCTTCGCCGCAAGCCGCCGCACCGTTAGGCATCGCGTTTCAATCCGTTGAAAAGCGCTTCGGCCCCTTCGCCGCTCTCCGCGATGTAACGCTCGAAATTCTTCCTGGCGAATTCGTCGCGCTCCTAGGCCCGAACGGAGCAGGGAAGACCACGCTGTTGCGAATTGCCGCTCGATTGTCCAATCCCAGCCGCGGCGCCGTGCGCTTCGCACCCGGATCTGCCACTATCAACGGTCCGGCGCGCGCCCAGTCCGATCTGCTCAGGCCGCAACGCGCCATCGGCCTGGTAAGCCACAGTACGCTGCTCTACGACGATCTAACGGCCGCCGAAAATCTCACGTTTTTCGCCCAACTCTACGGCCTTAACGACACCCAGCGCCGCGTCAACGCCGCGCTGGAAGATTGCGGCCTCGGCGCGCGCGCCGGCAGCCTCGTGCGCACTTTTTCCAGAGGCATGCGCCAGCGTCTGGCAATCGCCCGCGCGTTGCTGCACGGTCCGAGCCTGCTCCTCCTCGATGAACCCGCCGCGGGCCTCGACCGCCAGGGGCTCGAATGGTTCAGCGCCAGGCTAGCCCGCCTAAAACAAGACGGCTGCACCGTGCTGATGAGCACCCACGCGCGCAACGAATCGCTAGACCTCGCCACCCGCGCCATAGCTCTAGCAGGCGGCCGAGTCCAGCACGACAGCGGCTCAGCCGGCGACCCCGCCCCGTTGCTGGCAGCGCTGCGAGCGGAGGCCTAGATTGACGACCTTTCCCAAATCGTTGCGCTCAGGCGAACTCGAAGTCGCGCGCGCCCGGCAGTGCGTGCTGTCATCCCCGACGATCTGTAATGACGCGTCGTCATCCCGAGCGCAGCGCGCATTTTGCGTCCCGCTCGGTTTCGCGGGACGAGGGATCTGCTTTTGACCACCTTAAAAACTGCCTCCATCATCTTAGGCAAGGAACTCCGCCTCGAATTCCGCACGCGCGAGCTCCTCACCGCCACCATCGTCTTTGCCCTCGTCGTCGTCGTCCTCTTCAGCTTTGCCTTCGATCCCACCCCCGCCGAATCCCGCCGTTACGGTCCCGGCCTGCTCTGGATCGCGTTCCTCTTCGCCGGCTCGCTCATGCTCAACCCGTCCTTTTCCCGCGAGCAATCCAATGAAACCCTCGACGCCCTCCGCATGGCTCCAGTCTCCAGCTTCGCGATCCTGCTCGGCAAAATTCTCGCCAACTTCATTTTCATGTCGCTCGCCGAACTCATCCTCGTCCCGATCTTCGCGGTGCTCTACAACGTTTCCCTGGCGGGCATCGTCGGCCGCCTCGCCCTCGTCCTCGCGTTGGGCACCCTGGGCCTCACCGTCACCGGCACGGTCTTTTCCGCCATCTCCGCCCACGCCCGCATGCGCGAACTCCTGCTCCCGCTGCTCCTGCTCCCGATCCTCACCCCGCTCCTGATCGCCGCGGTAGAATCCACCGCCGCGCTCTTCGCCGATCAACCCACAATCGACCGCACTTGGGTCGCTTTCCTCGCCGGATTTGATATTGTGTTCCTTACGGCATCCTGGCTTCTGTGCGACTATCTGATGGAAGACTGATGGAAGCCCAACGGAACCGTGACGGAAGAATGAGGACTCATAACGAATGAAGGCGCGCTTACCCCTGACAATTCTCACCGCCCTGCTGATCTTCTTCGCGGGCTACGCTGCTCTTTTCATCGCGCCCGATGAAAAGACCATGCACGCCATCCAGCGCATCTTTTATTTCCACCTTCCCGCCTGGATCGCCATGTTTTCGGCGTTCTCCGTCGTTTTCTACGCCAACGTCGCCTATCTCATCACTCGCACGCGCAAGTGGGACGCGCTGGCCGTCTCCGGTGTTGAAGTCGGCGTCATGTGCTGCACCATCGGCCTGATCACTGGCCCGTTGTGGGCGCGCCCCGTATGGGGCATCTGGTGGACCTGGGACGCGCGCCTCACCTCCACCTTCATCCTCTGGCTGCTGTTCATCTCCTACCTCTTGCTGCGCGGCCTGCTCGAAGATCCCGAAAAGAAAGCGGCGCTCTCCGCCATCTTCGGAATCTTCGCCTCGCTCGATATTCCCCTCGTGTACCTCTCCAACCGTCTCTGGCGCACGCAGCATCCGCAACCCGTCATCTTGGGCGGCCCGAACTCCGGTCTCGCTCCCATGATCGCCAAAGTTTTGTTGCTTTGCGTTATTGCCGTCTTTTGCGTAATGATATTGGTGCTGGTGGACCGCTACCGGCTGGAAACGCTGCGCAATGAATGTGCCGAACTTCGCTTTGAAATCGAATCGCGCGCTTCGGATGCAGCCAATGCAGGAGAAGCCGCGCTGGGAAAGGCCGGACGATGAAAAACTTTGATTTTCTCTTTACCGCGTGGATGGTGGTCTGGGCGGTCTTCTTCGTCTATGAAGTCAGCGTGGCCCGGCGCCTCTCACAAGTGCGCCGGGAAATCGAGCGGCTCAAGCAGCAATTGCGGCAAGGGCAAGGCTGAGTTTGCCAGGGGTGTTTCATGGCTGGGGCCAAAAGAATTGCGGTAGTGCTGTTTCAACTCGGCGGGCCGGATAGCCAGGCCGCGGTCGAACCCTTTCTCTATAATCTGTTCTGCGATCCGGACATCATCAATTTCCCCGGCGCATTCCTCGCCCGCAAGGCGCTCGCCAAGCTCATTTCCACCACCCGCTCGAAAGTCGTTAGAGAACACTACGCTCAAATTGGCGGAGGCTCGCCCATTCGCCGCCTCACCGAACAGCAAGCCCGCGCTCTGGAAAAAGCTCTCAAGCTGCATATCCCCGCCCGCACCGTCGTGGCCATGCGCTACTGGCATCCCGATACCTCCGAGGCCATCGCCGCGCTCGATCGCGAATCCTACGACGAGCTCGTGCTGCTCCCGCTCTATCCGCACTATTCCTTCGCCACCACCCGCAGCAGCCTCAATGAGTGGAATCGCCAGTACAAGCCGCGCACGCCCGTCAAAGTCATCGACCATTTCCACGACCACCCCGATTACATCGCCGCCATCGTCGAACGCATCAACGCCGTCCTCTCCACCCTCGATCATCCCGACGACGTCCATCTCGTCTTCAGCGCCCACGGACTGCCTTTGGCTCTGGTCGAAAAGGGCGATCCTTACCCCAAGCAGATCGAAGAAACCGTCCAGCTCGTTCGCGAACTCGGCTCCTGGGAAAATCCCTACGTCCTCTGCTACCAGAGCAAAGTCGGCCCCCAGAAGTGGCTGCAACCTTCGCTCACCGCCACCATCGAGCGCATGGCCAAGAGCGGAATCACGCGCATGCTGGTGATCCCCATCGCCTTTCTCACCGACCACATCGAAACTCTGCACGAAATTAATATCGAAGCCCGCGAACAGGCTGAATCCCTCGGCGTCACTGAATTTCACATGATGCCCGCGCTCAACGATTCGCCGCTCCTCGTCCGCGCGCTCGCTGATCTCGTCCTCCGCTCCGTGGGCATGCGCAGCGGCGTCGCCTCCCTCACCACGTAGGCCCCCGGCGATCCTCTCCCCGCCGGGCCGCTTCGCATAGTCCTTTAGCGCCCGCCATCCGCGAAAAACACTCCGCGAAATTTCCCTTCAGAATGTCTTGACACGGCCTCTCCCAAATCATATAACGCACTGTTCATTTCTTCGGACTGAATCGGCCATTTTAGATTTTTAGTTTTTGGTTTGTGGGATAGCAATCTCAACGGGCCTATGGCAGAAATTTCCGAAGGGAAGCCGGGACAACCCGCATCCCCGCCTGTAGCGGCGGAAGCGAGCCCGTCTAAAACGCCGGAAGCGCAAGCCGCCGCCAAGGCGGTCAATACCGGCCGCCGCAGAATTGTTTGGGCCTGTATTTGGGGCTATCTCGGCGTCAATTTCCTGATGTTCCTCCGCTTTTTCTTTCCCCGCGCCTTGTACGAACCCAATACCACTTTCAATATCGGCTTTCCCACGGATTTCGCGCTCGGCATTGACCAGCGCTTCCTGATGACCAATCGCGTCTGGGTCGTCCGTGAGCCGGACCGCCTCTTCGTCATCTTCGCCCGCTGCACCCATCTCGGCTGCACGCCCGAATGGAAGCCCGCGGAAAATAAATTCAAGTGCCCCTGCCACGGCAGCGGTTACGACAGCGAAGGAGTCAATTTCGAGGGCCCCGCCCCTCGTCCCATGGATCGCGCCGACGTTACGCTCGATCCCACCGGTCAAATCACCGTGGATACCAGCCGCCTGTTCGTGGACGATCCGCGCGCCGGCGTCAACCATTTCAACGATGTGGGGGCGTTTTTGAACGTATAGTGCACAAACCGCAGTGCACGCGTGCCGCCGCAGAGGGTTTTGTAGCGGCGCACTTCAGTGCTCCATCGCTGTCGCGGCAAGAACGATGTGTAAGTAACGACGCAGCGGGAAAAATTCCTTTAGGGGGTCGGAGCTTCAGCTCCGACATAGAGCCAGCCCAGTGAATCACGGGCTTTAGCCTCTGAGGAAAGTTTGGGGTCTTCTCTAAGCGGCGCAGTCCGCCGTCGGGGCCGATGAAGTTTCACGCACGTCAGGCCAAGTAGATTTGGGTTCGCAAGGGGTCAATACCGAATGCCCGAAGAAAACGGAGACGGTAAGCCGAAAACCGGCGTCCTGGAAAAAGTTCAGGACAGCGCAACCGCTCTTCGCGAGACGCTGGTCGGCAAAGCTAAAGAACAAGCGGAAGGCCTGAAAGAGCCGGAGAAGACCCAGCTCTATCGCTCCATCTTCCGCGTCAAGCACGACGAGGAACCGCGCAATCGCGCTCTCAGCGTCCTCTCCAACGTCTTTTTTCATCTGCATCCCGCCAAAGTCAATCGCGACGCCACCAAGTACAATTTCACCTGGGGCATGGGCGGCATCACTTTTTACCTCTTCATCGTCCTCACTTTCACCGGCGTCCTGCTGATGTTCTACTACCACCCCACCAAGGTGCAGGCTTTCCGCGACATTCTCTATCTCGAAAACGACGTCCCCTTCGGCAAGCTCCTGCGCAATATGCACCGCTGGGCCGCGCACCTGATGATTATCGCCGTCTGGCTGCACATGTTCCGCGTCTTCATGACCGGCTCCTACAAACGCCCGCGCGAGTTCAATTGGTGCGTCGGCGTTCTGCTCATGGTCTTGACTATGCTCCTCAGCTTCACCGGATACTTGCTGCCGGATGATCAGTTGGGATTCTGGGCCGTCACCGTCGGCACCAATATGGCCCGCGCCACTCCACTCTTAGGTCACGAGGGGCCGTTTGGCGCGCTCCTCGGTATGACGCCGTACAACGACGTCCGCTTCGCATTGTTAGGCGGCTCCATCGTGGATGCCAACGCGCTCTTGCGCGCCTACATCTGGCACTGCATCGCCATTCCACTGATCGTCGCGATTTTCATGGGAGTGCATTTCTGGCGCGTCCGCAAAGATGGCGGCATCTCGGGCCCAGCCCCCGTGATGCTCGAAAGCGAAATCAAAGAAGAACGCAACCCGCGGCCGGTAGTCCTACGGCCCAGCGGCATGGGCCTGCACGATAAATGACGAGGCACGCACAACACAACGCGACAGTAGGGGCACGGCATGCCGTGCCCGTTGTAACGCGCGTCCGAATTTCTAATCCGGGAATCTTTGTAGGCCGTAGCTTTAGCTACGGCCTAAAAGAAGCAAGCACCGTGCGGCTTTAGCCGCTGAAGTACAGGTTTTGCGGTTGCGGCACACGCGTGGAAGGGCGGGGCTTCAGCCCCGCCGTGAGGCCCGTGAGCGAAAAAGGGGCTTTAGCCCCTGAAGCCACGATTTGTAATCAGCAGGAGACTGACGGAATGGATTGGCACCAACTCTGGGAAATTGCCTCGGCTCCCGACAACGTCCCCATCGTTGCCTTGCTCTTCTTCATTCCGTTCTATCTCTGGTACGCCCTCAAGCAGGGAATTGAAAACGATAAACTGATCGCCATCCTCGAATCCGATCCGCAACTCGCCAAAACGAAATATCGCAAGACCCAGGAATGGAATCCCAAGTGGGATCGCGAAGTCCACACCTGGCCCTACCTGATGCGCATGGAATTTCTGGTCGCCATCATCGTCACTGTCCTGCTGATGGCCTGGTCTCTCACCCTCAACGCGCCGCTCGAAGAGCCTTCCAATCCCAACGTCACCATGAATCCTGCCAAGGCCCCTTGGTATTTCCTCGGCCTCCAGGAAATGCTCGTTTATTTCGATCCTTGGATCGCCGGCGTCGTGATGCCCACGCTCGTAATCATCGGCCTGATGGTCATCCCGTACATTGACGCGAATCCGCTCGGCAACGGCTACTACACCTACAAACAGCGCCGCTTCGCCATCTGGACCTTCCTCTTCGGCTTCATCGGCCTGTGGATAACGATGATCACCATCGGCACTTTCATCCGCGGCCCTGGATGGATGTGGTTCTGGCCCGGTAAAACCTGGGACGCCGAAAGAGTGGATTACGCGGTGAACCGCAACCTCGACCAGGTTGTCGGCATAGACGGCTCCTGGTTCGCCTCCATTTTCCACACCACCAAAGACCAGGGCGCCATCTGGGCCCGCGTCGTCTTCGGAATTTTCCCGCTCATCTTGTTTTTCATCCTGGCGGGTTACCTGGTGCACTGGATCTGCATGCGCACCGAATTCAGCCGCAAAATTTACAAGCGCATGAGCCTGCTGCAGCTCGTCACCATGTACACGTTCCTGATTTTCATGTTTTCGCTGCCGGTGAAAATCCTGCTGCGCCTGATTTTCACGATCAAATACATCTGGGTGACCCCGTGGTTCAGCATATGACGATTTCACGCCGCGACTTTGGCACGCATCACGATTTTGATCTTGTAGGGGCGGGTCTCAGACCCGGCCCTGCGGTCGCTCCTTTGCCGTGGCGCGCGAATAGAGCCGCCACGGTTCTGATTTCTCTGCAGGAGGTTCTTGGTGCCTGATCGTTCTCCCGAAACCGGCCCTGACGATCCAATCAAGAGCAATTCCTTCGCGCTCCCATTATTGATCGCCTCAATCCTGTTGATGATCACCGTGGCGTGGTCCTTCTACGTCGAATTCTATGGCCTGCAACCCTGGCGCGGATATCAAAGCCGCTTCGCCAACTCCTATTCCACGTACCTCGAGAAAGCCGTCAAGAATCGCAAAAAGAGCGAGGACGCCGTCTACTCCTCCCCCGATTACAAAGCCCTCCTCGCCAAGGTAGACGCCGCGGAAAAAACCACCAAAGCCCAGGACGCCGATATCGCCAAACAAATTGCTCTCCTCGACGACCAGCGCGCCGCCATGGGCGACGCCTTCAAGGACGCACGCGGCAAAATCGGCTCGCTCGTCTATCAGTACGAAATCGTCCCCGATTCCGAAAAAGAAACCAAAGCCGCGCGCAAGAAAGAACTGGAAGACGCCGAAACCGGCAAGGGCACCATCTGGAAAGTTGACTGGCCCCTCGCCGACGGCAAAATTCAGAAAAACAAGACCTTCACCGGCGATCAACTCAATGACACCTTTACCAGCATCATGGCCCAGCGCGCCGCCCTCGTCGCCCAGCGCGGCGAAATTGATAAGCCCGCCAAAGACGCCCGCGCGGACCTCGCGCAATACACTTCGGAACATTTGCCCGGTCTCAGTTCCACCTCTCTCGAAAGTCTGCAGCACTCCATGTCGGATTTCGACGCGAACATCATTCAGATCAACGTGAATCCCTCCGGCGCGTCGCTCAATAATCTCGGCGGCGCCGGCCTGGTGGACCGCTGCCAATCCTGCCACGTCGGCACCGACCCCAAATACGTTCCGCCGCTGCTCACGCTCACCAAGGCCGACCTCGGCCTGGCTAAAAGCGACGACGCCCCTTTCACCAGCCATCCCGACCTCCAACTCATTGACTGGCATCCGCTGGAAAAATTCGGCTGCTCACCGTGCCATGGCGGCAATGGCCGCGCCATTAACGCCGTGGATCACGCCCACGGCCGCTATCCGCACTGGCTCTGGCCGCTCTACTATCCGGAAAATTACGACGCCGGCTGCCAGCAGTGCCACTCCGCGGACATGGTCACCGAGCACGCTCCCGTCTTGAACGAAGGCAAGCAGCTCTACCGCCAGAAGGGCTGCATCGGCTGCCACCGCTTTCAGGGCTTCGATAATCAGGATGAACAACTCGTCAACGCGCGCCAAACCATCCTGCAGCTCGCCAAAACCAAAGCCGACGACGAACTGGAAATCCCGCGCCTGCAGAAGCTCGGCGACACCGCTGCGGATAATGCCACCGCCGACAAATACTACGCGCAGGCTACCAACATCACCGTCGAAATCAGCCGCATGGACGCGCAAAGCCAATCGCTCGAAGTTCACAGCCACGATCTCTTACAAGAAATTAAAAAGGTCGGCCCCGATCTGAAAGAAGCCCGCCAGAAACTCCGCAAGGAATGGATTCCGTACTGGATCGGGCACACTACTGAATTCCGGCCGACCACCAAAATGCCGCAGTTCAAACTCACCCAGGACCAGATCAGCGCCATCGCCGCTTTCATCTGGCAGGATTCGCTCTCCGGTCCGGCTCTTGAGAAACAACCGGCCGGAAACGCCGACCACGGAAAGGTTCTCCTCGAATCGCGCGGCTGCCTCGCCTGCCACGCCATCGGCGAAGGCGCAAACGCCGTCGGCGGCACCTTCGCGGCCAATCTCAGCCGCGTCGGCGAAAAAGAAAATTACGATTACCTGGTCCGCTGGGTGCACAACCCGCGCCAGCGCTCAGCGCCCTATTGCCCGTACGAGAAAAAAGATCTCGGTCCCGAAGACTATGCCAAGCACAACCTCCCGTACGTCTTCGACCTCGACCACTCGCGCTGCCCCAACGACGGCCACGAACTCGTCGTCCAGCAGCCCACCATCATGCCCAGCCTCCGCCTCACCATCGAAGATTCGCGCGATATCGCCAGCTACTTGATGACCCAGAAACACGCGGACGCCACCTACGCCGCTGCGAACTACATGGACGATCCCAAGCTCGCCGCGCAAGGCAAGGAACTCGTCCGCCATTTCGGCTGCGCCGGCTGTCACGAAATCAGCGGCCTCGAAGACGAAGGCCGCATCGGCACCGAACTAACCAACGAAGGCAGCAAGCCCATCGAGCGCCTCGATTTTGCGCTGTGGACCGAAGACGCCAAGCGCGGCGTTCTGCCCGACGGCAAGCCCAACATCCGCCAGGGCAAGCAGTTCGCCTGGTTCGATTCCAAAGGCTTCTTCGAAGAAAAAATGAAGAATCCCGCCGTGTACGACCAGGGAAAATATCACGCCAATCCCATGGATACGCTGCGCATGCCCAAGCCTAACCTTCAGTCCCAGGCCGAAGTCGAAGCGCTCGTCACCATGCTCCTCGGCAGCACCGATCCCACTCTCCCGCCCGAATATATGTACCGGCCGCAGGACCGCCGCCGCTACATTCAAGACGGCTGGTGGATCGTCACAAAATATAATTGCATCGGCTGCCATCAGATTGATGTCGGCCAAAAATCCGTCCTCATGACTCTCCCGATGTACCAGGGCGAGAACAAATCCAACTTGCCCCCGGTCCTCACCACCGAAGGCGCGCGCGTCAATCCCGATTGGCTCCGCCAATTCCTCGCCAATCCCGCGCTCAGCACCACGGACACCAACCGCAACGGAGTACGCCAGTATCTGCAAGTCCGCATGCCCACTTTTTATTTGTCCGACGACGAAATCCGCAAGCTCACCCTGTTCTTCGAAGCCATGTCGGCCCAGCCCGACCCCTTCATTCCGCCCAAGGTTGAACCGCTCACGGATGCCGAGCGTGCCGCAGCGCGTGGCTTGTTCACCAGTCCGGCCGCGCCATGCCTGAAGTGCCACATGACCGGCAATGAAGCGCACGATAAAAACGCCTCCGCGCCGAATTTCCTGCTGGCCCGCGAGCGCCTGCAGCCGGCCTGGACCGCCCGCTGGATCACCGACCCAGCCAAAATAATTCCGGGTACCGCCATGCCTTCGGGTCTGTTCCACAAGGATGGCGACAACTGGGTATTCTCAGGCCCGGTGCCAAGTGCCATGGCCCAATATCACGGCGATCAAGCCCAACTCCTGGTCCGCTACATGTTCTCGTTAACGCCCCAGGAGCAAGCAGCCCTGCTAGGCCGCACGCCGGCAGCCAGCAGCGGCGCAACAAAATCGTCAGGCGGCAAGTAGAGTAGCGCCGGCGTCTCGCCGGCTCTTAGCTTTTGACTTTGTGAATCGCCCTACAGGGCGATTCACCCTGAGGTTCGGCGGTGCCGAATCGAAGGGCAGCGGCGGTCTTCAGACCGCCAGCCTTTGAAGTCGATTAAATCGCCGATCGCGAGAGGCGCAGGAATGTCGCCTTTTCGGACACGCTCTTCGATCGCAGCGGCGGCGCGCACCGTGCGCGGAAACAGAATTCAGCATCAGCACCACCCGAACTTGTTAGAATACTCAGTTGCACCCAAGGAGGTTTTTCCCGCAATGAGCAATAGATACTTCCATCTCGCGCTAGCAGCCGTCCTGGCCATCGCTATCACCGGCTGCGGCAAAAAAGAAAGCACCGAAACCGCCGAGCAGCCCGCGGCCACCACCGCCCCCGCCGGCAAGACGGTAGACGCCGCCACCGCCGGCTCCGTCACCGGCAAAGTAACCCTCGATGGCAAAGCCCCCAAAGAAAAAGCCATCAATATGAGCGCCGAGCCCTACTGCCAGAAAGCACATTCCTCTCCGGTGTATCCGCCCACCGTAGTCGTCAATGACAAAGGCGATCTCAGTGACGTCGTCGTCTTCGTAAAAGACGGCCTGGGCGACTATGTCTTCGACACCCCGAAAGACTCCGTGCCGCTCGCGCAAAAGGGCTGCATGTACGATCCTGCCATCATCGCGCTGATGGCCGGCCAGACCCTCGAAGTGAAAAACGACGACCAGACCACCCACAACATTCACCCCATGCCCAAGGACAATCGCGAGTGGAACAAATCGCAAGCTCCCGGCACCTCGCCCATTGACGAATCTTTCGCACGTCCCGAAATCGCCATCCCGGTCAAGTGCAACGTGCATCCCTGGATGAAGAGCTACATTTTCGTCTTCAAGAATCCCTATTACGCCATCACCTCGAAAGACGGCACCTTCGAACTCAAGAACCTGCCTCCCGGCACCTACACCATCGAGGCCTGGCAGGAAAAGTACGGCGTGAAAGACCAAACCGTGACGATCGGCCCGAAGGAGTCCAAGACAGTAGACTTCAAATTCGACGCCGCAGCCCCGGCAGCCCCGCCCGCCGATTAGTGAAGTTACGCCTGCAATGTAGGGGCGGGTCTCAGACCCGCCCCGCGGTCGTCGCCGTTTGCGAGGTCAACGCAGGGCAGGGGCATCAACTGTCGCGCTGGCAGCGACCGCAAGACGAAGTAGGGTGGGGCGTTGCTTGTCGAAGATCCACCGCAGGAGGACTGCGCACCAGCTTGCCACGCTCACAAGTTTATGGCGCGCCAATTGCTCGCACCATGCACGCCGCCAATTGCTGTTTCCGGCGCATGAATTACGGCCAATAATGTGGTAGGGTACTTTTCTGGAAACCATGTCCGAACCAGCGAATAACCGGATGCCTATCTCCAACGTTCCTAAAAGTCTCCATCGCTTCGCCGTCGCCACCGCCTCCTGTACCGTTCTGCTACTGATGGCCGGCGCTCTCGTCACCAGCAATGACGCCGCCGACTCCGTCCCCGATTGGCCGCTCGCCTACGGCAAAATCATCCCTCCCATGGTTGGCGGCATTCGCTACGAATTCACTCATCGCGTGATGGCCGGCACCGTCGCAATCCTCACCGCAATTCTTGCGATCTGGCTGGCGCGTAAAGGTTCGCGTTTCCTGCGCAATCTCGGCTGGACGGCTCTCGGCCTCGTAATCGCGCAAGCAATTCTCGGCGGTCTGCGCGTCCTGTTTCACGATCCCGCGCTAACCGCCACCATCCACGCCATCCTCGCGCAAATTTTCTTCGTCACCGTGGTAAGCCTCGCGCTATTCACCAGCGCCTGGTGGAATAGCGGCCTCACCGAACTCGATGACCCCGGCTCGCCCTCCGTCCGCAACCTGGCGCTCATCACCACGGCTGCGATCTTCGTCCAATTGATCCTGGGCGCGGGCTTCCGTCACGGCGCGTTCGGCATCCTGCCGCACATGATTGGCGCGGCGGTCGTCCTGTTCCTGGTGATCTGGACCGGCCGCACTGTCCGCAAGCGTTTCGGTTCCGTCCGCGACTTGCGCCGCTGGGGCGTCCTGCTGCAAGCCTTCCTGGGCACGCAAATCCTCCTCGGCATCGCCGCCTACTGGGCGGTCGTCCAGGAAATCACCAGCGCTCAGCCAACTCTGACTTACGTCGTCCTCACGGTCGCGCACGTTCTGGTAGGCGCGCTGACGCTGGCCGCCAGCGTCCTGCTCACTCTTGCCAGCGTCCGCCTGATACGCGGCGACGCAGCCGCTACCGCTGCCGCCGACGCGACAGACACCCAGCCAATTGCCAATTCCAGCGCAGAGAGTTCCCGGGCATGAAAATGGGGGACAACGAGCGATGAGCAACGGACGCGTCGAAGCCATCCCCGCATACGAAAGGCCGTGGGCTTACGTCGTCCTTACCAAGCCGGACGTCACCTTTCTCGTTGTCATCACCACGGTCGCCGGTTTCTATCTCGCTTCCACCGGCCCGCTTGATTGGATACGCTTGATAAATACGCTCTGCGGCACCTTGCTCGTCGCCGGCGGCACGGCAGCCCTGAATCAATACATCGAACGCCACATGGATAGCGTCATGCGCCGTACCGCTTCGCGCCCGCTCCCCGCCGGCATCTTGCAACCGAAAGAAGTTCTGATTTTCGGCGTCGCCACCATCATCGGCGGCACCGTCTGGCTCATGCTCGCCGTCAACGCTCTCGCCGCGTTTCTCGCCCTCGCCACCAGCGTCTCCTACCTGGCTGCCTACACTCCGCTGAAGACGCGCACAACCTTCGCCACCGCCGTCGGCGCCGTTCCTGGTGCGCTGCCTCCGCTGATCGGGTGGGCCGCCGCTCATGGCTCGCTCTCCCTCGGCGCTTGGGTTCTCTTTGCCATCCTGTTCGTCTGGCAGTTCCCGCATTTCATGGCCATCGCCTGGATGTACCGCGAAGATTACGGCCGCGCCGGTATCCTGATGCTTCCGGTCGTCGATCGCGCCGGCGATAAGACATTCCGCCTCATCATCGCCACCTCCGCCATTCTGATACCCGTCAGCCTGCTTCCCGCCGTCATGGGCATGGCCGGCATTCATTATTTTTACGGCGCTCTTATTCTGGGCCTGCTTCTGCTCCAGGTTTCTTCCTGGGCCAATCGCTCCCGCACCAACGTCCGCGCCAAGTGGCTGATGCACGCCACCGTCGCGCACATTCCACTGCTCCTCGGGTGGATGATTCTCGATAAGTTGGGCCGATGACGGCGGCTGCGGCAGCGGGAAGGGAATCGCGGATGACGCCTAAATCGAACTGGATTGAAATGAGCGCTCTATGCGCGCTGCTGATTATTCTTTCGATCTGGGGCATCGTTTGGGACATCTCCAGCGGCCTGCTCACCAGCGGCATTGACGGCATCATGCTCTTCGCGATCTGCTTGATGACCGGCGGCATTTTCAGTCTGATGGCCGTATTTATGCTTTGGCAGGCCGGTCTGATTCCGATCTTCCAGTCCAAGGAAGGGAAAGACGCAGCCCCGGCAAAGCCCGCAGCTGCCGCCAAGTCGGCCGCCCCGGCATCCGCGGTCGCTGCCGCTCCAGCTGCAACCGCTGCGGCGCCTGCGCCCGCGCAGAAAACCACGCCGCCGGTTCCGTCCACCACGCCGTCCACGAAATAATCCGGCGCCATGCCTTCGCCTTTCACCACCGCCATTCCGCTCGCGTCCCTGAATCGCGGCATCCAATAATCAGCGCATGATTCCCGACCCCCAACCACAAAAATCCTTCGGCGGGCGCTGGGCTCTGGGAATCCTCGTCCTCGCGCTGCTCTTCGTCCTCATGCCTTTTCTTTTCTGGAACGCCACCTGGTTCGGCCGCCCCATCACCGATAATCAAATCGCCCGCGCGCTAGCCGACCGTTCGCATCCCCGCGAAATCCAGCACGTCCTTTCGCAATTCGAAACGCGCATCGAAAAAGGCGATACCTCCGTCCGCCGCTGGTATCCGCAAATGGTCCTGCTCGCAAAAGACCCGATTGACGAAATCCGCGTCACCGACGCCTGGGTCATGGGCCAGGACAACACCTCGCCCGAATTTCACACCGCGCTGCTAGCCATGCTCAACGACCCGAATCCCATGGTCCAACGCAACGCCGCGCTCTCGCTCGTCCGCTTCCACGACGATTCCGGCCACGCCCTGATCGTCTCCATGCTGCGCCCCTACATAATGAATTCACCGCTCGCAGGCGTCATCACCACCCGTCTGAAATCCCAAGACATCGTCAATCCCGGAACGTTGCTGGCTCACATCAAAGCTGGAGGGAAGAGCAATGAAGTTCGTGCCCAAGTCCCCGGCACGGTGGACCGCTGGCTGGTCTCGAACGGCGCCACAGTAACCGCCGGCCAACCGCTCCTCTCGCTAGCTCCCAACGAAAGCATGGCCTGGGAAGCTCTCCGCGCCCTCTATCTCACCGGCACGCCTGCCGACCTCCCAGACGTAGAGCACTTCGTCCGCGGCACCGACGGAATGTCCCCCCAGGTAGGCGTCCAAGCACAAGCCACAGCCGAAGCCATCCACACCCGTGAAGCCCGCTAGTCGTGGTTTCTTGCGTCGTCGCTAAGGCCGTGCGGGTGTGCACGGTTCCAGTCTGTGTTGGTAGAAGATGTTCGCGTTCTTGAGTCGGCGGGATGTTTCCTTCGATAAAGTGAGCTTCAAATCCGTGCTCTTCTTGAGGGGGCTCGTAAGTTCGATTTGCAGCAGATCGCTTTGCGCCATCAAGCTGTAAAACGTAGGCAACGCCGCATCAAATGCCGAGATCACGTCGGGTTCCGTCCCGACGTTGGTTCCAATTGGGTCATCGGGTCCCCCGGGATACTGGAGAACTAACCCGCCTGTGTTATTTGCTAGGTCACGCACGGCGACGTTAGTAGCTTCCAGGTATCCCAAAGAGAAAATCATGACGAACAGTCGCAGCCCTCCCGAGTCCAAGCTCTCCGTCGCCGATCGCGTGCTCGTTTGACTCTCGTCATGGCCGTCGGAAGTGATTGCGAAGATTGAATCGCCCGGGCTCATAGGTCCGAAGGACCGCAAGGCCTCACGGATGGCATCGTAGAGGACCGACGGGCCCCGGACATGTTCCGCGTAATACTTCTGGTTATTTCCGATTTGATCTAGCTTTGCGCGCACCGCCTGGTTGCCAGCCGAGAACCCAACTCGTTCATTCGCTTTCTTCCCAAAGACAAAGAGCGCCAGGGTGACGTCCGGCTGCTTTGATTGCGCGAGGCCCTCGGCCACCGAAACGGCGGTCTTCCATCGCTTCCCGTCCGGTCCCTGCATGTTGCCCCTGGCGTCCATAAGGATCAGAATTCGATGCGGTGCCGGCGCTCTTGAGAGAGAAACAATCGGAGACTCCTTTCCGCCAATCTTAAGGCGATAGTCTGCCGCAGAGAGACCGCCGACGCGCAAGCCGTGTTCATCCGCCACACCGGCCGGGATTGTCCGTTCCAGGCAAGACGTAGTCTGCGCCGACGCCGCAGGTCCGCAAAGAATGAGAGCCGCTAAGCCGGTCTTGCATGCCCAATTCATCGCCATATTTCGAAAAGATTATCACATCGGCAGAAATCGTCCGGATCAATCAAACTGTTGTTCGTAAAGCGCTGGCGTCCGAGCGCGGAATTTGTTGGTTCGTGCAGAACCTGTCCGTCCTGTCGGGAGGGGACTGTCACTGCTTGTACTGAACCACCGCCTGCCCATCCACAATCTTGATGTCGCTGATATCATCCGGCAGCCGGAATTTCTCGCGATTCTCCGGCGACGCCATCATCTTTTCCACCGCCGCGTCCAGCGTGGACTGCGGCAACGGCAACGACCCCAACTTCCCGCTCACCGGCACGAATTTCACGTACCCGTTATCCGCCGTCAAATGCCCATCCAGCTCCAGCGACAAATCCTTCCCGTGAAAATCGAAAATCACGTACGCCTTCACGATGTCGCCGTCCATATCCACCTTCACGTCCTTCACGGACGACTGCACCTGGTCCAGCGTAGGCTGATCCGCACCCGCAATCCCCGCTGCCGGATCGCCGCTCGCACTCCCGTCCGCCGTCTGCGACGCCGCAACTCCACTCGACGCAACTGGAGCCGATGCCGCGCCCGTCGCCACCGCGCCGCCGGCCGCCTGCGGTGCCAACTGCAAATTCTGCGCAAGATACGAATTCAATTCCGTGCGATCCAGCGCCACCTGCCCAGGCTGTCCCGCAGCCTTGGCCGCATCCGCCGCCGCGAATTTCTTTTCAGCCCGCGCCGCCGCCCCCGGATCATACGGCACGCTAGGCGCCGGCGATTTCCGCAGCACCAAAACCATCACCACGATCAATCCCGCCAAACTCGACCAACTCAAAATCTTGTAAAGTGTCTTGTAAATCGGCGCAACAGGCATGGCGGCAACTCCTGTACTAGCATCAAGTCTAGCAGCCACGGACGCAACGCCCGTCGCGCAGCCCACCGCCGTGCCCAATCGCCCATTGAACCAATGGACAGGCACACCTTCACGCCAAGCGCCCTTCGCAAGGCCGGCTCTTCGCCTTTGATTTTGAATTTGTAGCGGCGCACTGAAGTGCGCCATTGCCGTGAAGACGTGAAACGCTCGTGATCGCGAAAACTGTCACAACAGGACGTAGGGGCGGCTCTCAGAGCCGCCCGGTTCGCTGTCGCAAGGCGGAACGATGCCCGTCCGGCAGTCGCACCGCAAGGCGCCTGGTCGCAAATCTACCTCTTCGCCACAAACCTCGCGTAATACAAAATCCCCGCAATCGACTTCCCGTCGCAAATCTTCCCCCGCCGAATCCACTCCAGCGCCTCGCGCAAGGAAAAAATCCGCGGCGCAATTTTCTCGTCCACCTCCGGATTCGCCGGCCCAGCCTGTAACCCCTCCGCAAGAAAAATCACCATCTTCTCGCGCAAAAATCCCGGACTCGGATAAAGCCCCACTAGCTGTCGCATCTTCCGCGCCGTGTACCCCGTCTCCTCCTGCAACTCGCGATGCGCCCCGCGCGCAAACGTCTCCTCCCCATCCCGCCGCCCTGCCACCAACTCCCAAAGATACTGCCCCACGCTGTGCCGGTATTGCCGAATCATCAGGATCCGCCCATCCGGAAATACCGGCAGCACCACCACCGATCCCGGATGCTCGATAAAATCGCGCGTCGCCTTCACGCCCTGCGGCTCGGCCACCAGCTCCCGCCGCACGTCAAAAACCTTGCTGCTGAAAACCACTTCGCTACTCAAAACCTTCCCCAACGTCTTCGTAATCTTCTTGGTCGCCACGCGATCCCCCCAGCCAGATTGGCGCGCCAATTTTAGCGCACCTCGCCGCCCGCCGCGCCATCGCCCCGCAAATCCTCGCTTTTCTTGCCGCCACCACCCCGCTTGCATATACTGGCTGCGCGCCGCCCCATGCCCATGAACACCGTCATCGTTGACGACGAGCGTCCCGCCCGGGACGAACTCCTCTACTTGCTCAAAGCCTTCCCCGAAGTAAACGTGATCGCCCAGGGTAAAAACGGCCTCGAAGCCCTCGCCCTCATCAAGGAACACGATCCCGATCTCGTCTTCCTCGACGTTCAGATGCCTGGCCTCGACGGTTTCGGCGTAATCAAAAAACTCTTCGAACGCAAACAGCGTGTTCCGCAGATCGTCTTCGCCACCGCCTTCGATAATTACGCCATCCAGGCCTTCGACGTAAACGCGGTTGATTACATCCTCAAACCTTTCGACAAGACGCGCATCGCCAAAGCCCTGCAACGCGCGAAAAAAATGGTCG
This sequence comes from uncultured Acidobacteriota bacterium, assembly GCA_963780035.1. Classification (GTDB taxonomy): domain Bacteria; phylum Acidobacteriota; class Terriglobia; order Acidiferrales; family UBA7541; genus Palsa-295. The sequence continues at coordinate 202,396 of CAWAAG010000005.1, forward strand.
AAGCGCACACTTCTCCCGTGGACCGCCTCGAAACCCTGATGGGCCAGCTCGCCATTCCCGCCGCAGCCGCGCGCTCCGCGCAACCCGTCAAGCTCCTGGTCAAATCGCAAGCCCGCATGTTTCTGGTGGACGCCGACGACATGATCTACGCCTCCATCCAGGATGGCACCATCACCATCTTCACCCGCGACTTCGAAGGCGTCTCCAATTACCGCACCATCGAGGAACTGGCCGCCTCCCTCGATGCTGACCGTTTCTGGCGCGCCCACCGCTCGTACCTGATCAATATCAATCACATCAAAGAAGTCGTCCCCTGGTTCAAATCCAGCTATATGCTGAAAATGAACGACAAGCGCGCCAGCGAAATTCCCGTCTCCCGCGCCCAGACCAAGCGCCTGCGCGAACTGCTCAAGCTATAGCGCGTTGCGGAAGTTCATTGGTTTTTAGGGAGTCGGAGCTTTAGCTCCGACATTAGCTCTGCCTTTCCCCTGGGGCTTTAGCCCCTGAGGAAACGCTTTTCGCAATTTGATATTCGTACTTACTTGCGGATCATCGAAAGATTGCGCGCGCTCCGCGCGACGAAATTAAACTCGGGGGACTATGCATCACACTAAATTCGCACGCAGCCTCGTCGTCGCAATTGCCGTGCTCCTGCTCTCGCCCGCGTTCTCCTTCGCGCAGAAAGACACCGGCACGATCGTCGGAAATGTGAATGACGAACACGGCACCCCTCTGGCCGGCGCGAAAGTCACTCTAATCCCCGAAAACTCCAAACAGGCCAACAGCCAGTCCATGGACGCTTCCACCGACGGCACCGGCGAATTCCGTTTCGAAGGCGTCAAGCCCGGGCGCTATTCGATCCACTTCGACGCCAAAGGCCTCATTTCGAAAACCGAAACAATCAACGTCAAAGCCGCCCACAAAACCAATGTGAATGTGCACCTGAAACTTCCAAGCGAGCCCAAGGCCAAGGACGACAACAACAACGACTAGGCGCTCAACTGCCGCGAAGGCGCGAAACACCGCTGCTCGCGAAAACTGTAGCAACAATCCGTACGGGCGGCTCTCAGAGCCGCCCGCTGTTGAAGTTGCCGTTGACATTGCCGCGGCAATATCGATCCCGGCCCAAACCGCCCTCGAAAAACGCGCCCAACTGTGATTCCGAGGGCGAATTTCGCCCGAGGAATCTGCTTTTCGCATCCGCCCCGCGCCTCCAACGCCATGCCCCCTTTTCTCTTTCCCCGCCCGCTGTGCTAGCATCCTCACTACACTTTCCCCATGGATTTTTCACTCACCAGCGACCAAATCCTCATCCGCGACACCGTCCGCCAGTTCATGGAAACGGAAATGCGCCCCATCCTCCGCGAGTACGAGCGCGCCGAAAAATTTCCCGCCGAGCAGCTCAAAAAACTCGGCGAACTCGGCTGCTGCGGCATGCTCGTCCCCGAAGAATGGGGCGGCGCCGGCACGGACACGGTCAGCTACGCCCTCATGCTCGAAGAAGTCGCCCGCGTGGACGCCTCCACCGCCGTCGCCCTCAGCGTCACGAATTCCGTAGTCGCCGTTCCGCTCTGGAAAGCCGGCAGCGAAGCCCAAAAGAAAAAATATCTCGCCCGCCTCTCGCGCGGCGAAATTCTCGGCGCTTTCTGCCTCACCGAGCCGCAAGCCGGCTCTGACGCCGCCGGAATCCAGTCACGTGCCGTCCGCGACGGCAATCACTACGTCCTCAACGGCACCAAAGCTTGGGTAACCAACGGCGGAGTCTCCGGCCTCTACATCGTTTTCGCCAAGACCGACCCCACCGCAGGCAGCCGCGGCGTCACCGCCTTCCTCGTCGAACCCGGTTTTCCCGGATTTCGCATCAGCCGCTACGAAGATAAAATGGGACTGAAACTTTCGCGCTCTGCGGAAATTTCGCTGCAGGATTGCCGCGTCCCCGCCGAAAACCGCCTCGGCGAAGAAGGCCAGGGCCTGAAAATCGCGCTCGAGTCGCTCGATGGCGGCCGCGTTGGCATCGCCGCGCAATCTCTCGGCCTCGCGCAAGGAGCGCTCGAAGCTGCCGTCCGCTACGCCAAGGAGCGCAAAACTTTCGGCAAGCCCATCGCCGATTATCAGGCCATCCAGTGGATGCTCGCTGATATGCAAACCGAAATCGCAGCAGCCCGCGCGCTCACCCACTACGCCGCATGGATGCGCGATAATAGCGCCGCACGCGGCGCGCATTCCTCGCGCGCCAAGCTCTATGCCAGCGAAATGGCCAATCGCGTAGCCTATAAAGCCGTCCAGATCCACGGCAGCTCAGGCTACTCGCGTGAAACCGACGTCGAGCGCTACTATCGCGATGCCCGCGTCCTGACAATTTACGAAGGCACCAGCGAAATGCAAAGAACGGTAATCGCCCGCGACCTGCTGCGCGCGTGAGCCCAAGACGGTTTTGTAGCGGCGGACTTTAGTGAATCGCGCTACAGCGCGATTCACCCTGAGGCCCGACAGGGTCGGGACGAAGGGTGCGCCATCGAAGTTGCGGCAAGATCGCTGGCGTGGCAATAGCCAAGTCGAGCGCTCGGCACACGATATCTCGCACCACGGAGACCATTCTCAGCGTGACAAAACGCAAACGAGTCCTCAGCGGCATGCGCCCTACCGGGCGCCTTCATCTAGGCCACTATTTCGGCGCCCTGCAAAACTGGCTGAAACTCCAGGACGAATACGATTGCTTCTATTTCGTAGCCGATTGGCACGCCCTAACCACACACTACGAAGACAGCGCCTCCATCGCCGAAAACACGCGCCAGGTAGCCACCGACTGGCTAGCCGTCGGCCTCGATCCCCAGAAATCCACGCTCTTCGTCCAATCCCAGGTCCTAGAACACGCCGAGCTCCACGTCCTCCTCTCCATGATCACCCCACTAAGCTGGCTCGAACGCGTTCCCACCTACAAAGAACAAATCGAAAACCTCAAAGGCCGCGACCTCGGCACCTACGGCTTCCTGGGCTATCCGCTCCTCCAATCCGCCGACATCGTAATGTACGGCGAACCGCGCCGCGACCTGCTGGTGCCGGTAGGCGAAGACCAAGCGCCGCACGTAGAACTAACGCGCGAAGTCGTAAGGCGATTCAATGTTCATTTCGGACTCAATGTAAGCTCGAAGCTGTACGAGCCAGCATATAAGGAGCTTTTCGCGGGGTTGTATCAGGAGCTCGGTCTAACGGCCCAGCCCCTCATGTTTTCCGAAGATTTTCGAAGACTTTTCGAGGGGACCCTCACCAGGCGCATCGCCGAGATCGGATATGAGAATTTCATAAACAGGTTGGACCTTGGTGCGACTACACGGCAGCTCGTAAGAATGGAAGCGGTCCTTCGCGAGCCTGCCTACCTGCCGACCGAAACCCCCCGCCTCCCCGGCCTCGACGGCCGCCGCATGGCCAAGTCCTACAACAATGCCATCTGGCTCAGCGATCCCCCCGGCGAAATCCGCACCAAAGTCCGTAACATGCTCACCGACCCGCAACGTGTTCGCCGCACCGACGCCGGCCGCCCCGAAGTCTGCCCGGTCTTCGCCTGGCACAAATTATTCTCCCCGCCCGAAACAATCGCCTGGGCTGACCAAGGCTGCCGCACCGCCGGCATCGGCTGCGTCGATTGCAAAACGAAAATGGGAGATAACCTTGTCAAATGGATCGAACCCATCCAAACACGCCGCCAAGAATTTGAGTCCCATCCACAGCAAGTTTGGGATATCCTCGACACCGGTTCCAAGCAAGCCCAAAAGGCCGCGCGTAAGACGATGAAACGCGTCCGCAACGCCATCTTTCAATGGGACGAAGCGCGCAAAGCATCCGCGCGCAAGCCAAATGTACAAATAGGGTCGTAGGGGCATGCCGTGCCCGTTCGATCCAACGGCACGCATCGCGGGCATGCAACAAAGCCGGTGGAGGGCAACACTGTCATCCCGAACGAAGCCGCGCGCTGTTATCCTTTACTTTCACGCAGCGAAAGGCGCGCGGCGCAGTGAGGGATCTCTCTTGCAGCTTTCGCCGCGTAGAGAGGGCTTTTTCTCACGTTTTTCAGCCTTAAGAGCACTACAGCATTCGCAGGAGGCTAACCCGTAGCATGGCATCACCCTATCGCATCAACTTGCCAGTGTACGAAGGCCCGCTCGATGTCCTCCTTGACCTCATCCGCAAGCAGGAGTTCGACATCCACAATATCCCCATCGCCAAAATCACCGAGCAATACCTCGATTACCTCCACCAAATCGAAATACTCGATATAGACGTCTCCGCGGACTTCATCTACATGGCCGCCACCCTGATCCACATCAAATCCAAAATGCTCCTCCCGGTTGACCCGCTCCTCGCCGGCGATGAGCCGCAAGATCCGCGCGACGAACTGGTCCACCGCCTCCTCGAACACGAAAAATTCAAGAACGCCGCCCAGCTTCTCTACCAGAAGCAACAGGTCGAAGACCACGTCTGGTCCCACCCCGATAAATCTCTCTACGGTGGCGACGAAGTCCAGGGCGAACTAGTCGTCTCCCTGGTGGACCTGGTAAAAACTTTCCAGCAAGTCCTCGAACGCCGCAAAGAAGTCCCCAAATTCGAGCTGAAGCACGATCAAGTCTCCATCGCGCAAATGATGGACCGCCTCCGCCATCGCCTGGTCGCGACCGACGATCCCATCTCGCTGATCGAATTCTTCGAAACCTGCGAAACCAAAAACGCCATGATCGTCGCCCTGCTCGCCGTTCTCGAAATGGTCCGCATGCAAGCCGTCCTGCTCGTCCAATCCGACTTGTTCGAAGACATCCGTCTCCGCAAACACAAAATGTTCGACGCCGTCTTCGCCGGCCCAGACGCCATGTCCCAAATCGAGGAGCAATACCTGTGACAAACAGCGCTGTGGGCTCGTGCAAAGCGGAAGGGCGGGGCTTCAGCCCCGCCGTCAGCCGTGCCAGTTTCCAAGGGGCTTTAGCCCCTGAAGCCCGGATTTGTAGCTTTCTTCAAAGCTTCCGGGAATCGAGCGATGCGGATGTCGCAGGGGCACGGCATGCCGTGCCCGCCGCGTAATCAAAGGCAAAAAACCATGACCCCACAGGAAATCCAAGCCGCACTCGAAGCCATCATCTACGCCGCCGACGAGCCCGCTACTCTCGACCAAATCGCGAAAGCCCTCGGGATCGAAAAACCCGAAGCCCGCGCCGCGCTTGAGCAATTAACCGCGGCCTACCAAACCGAAGACCGCGGCATCGAAGTCCGCAAAGTCGCCGGCGGCTGGAAGTTCTACACCAAAGCCCAGCACCACGACGTAGTCCGCAAATTCATCAAGAGCCTGCAACCTCCGCTGCGCCTAACCATGCCCGCGCTGGAAACTCTAGCGGTCATCGCCTACAAACAACCAGCCACAGTCCCGGAGATCAACGAAATTCGCGGCGTCCATGTAGGCGGCGTCATAAAGACTCTTCTCGAGAAGCGCCTGATCACCACCGCCGGCCGCAAGGAAGTAATCGGCCGCCCCATCCTCTACCGCACCTCCAAACAATTCATGATGCGCTTCGGCCTCTCCGACCTGGACGAGCTCCCCAGCCTGAAAGAATTCGAAGCCCTGGCCCAAGCAGCCCTGGGCTCCGACGAAGGCATCGCCGAAATCTCGCCCGAAGAAGCCGCGCTGAATGAAGGCGCATACTCCGACTCAACCAGTACGGAAGGGGCGCAAGCACCCGCCACCACTGGAGATGACGTCGAACCGTCCGCCTCATCTAGCCCAGCCGAGAGTCCAGCACCCGCCGAAGACTCCGACAAATCCCGCGCCGCCGCAGCCAGCAGCGGTACCCCATCCTCGGATCCATCCGCCTAAGATTTTGAAGTTGTAGCGGCGCACTTCAGTGAATCGCGCTACAGCGCGATTCACCCTGAGGTCCGACAGTGTCGCACCGATGGGCAGCGGCGCGCCGCCAGCAGCAGCCCGAGACAAACCAACGAACCTTCCGCCTGGGGTTTTGCCTTTGTAGCGGCGCACTTCAGTGCGCCATCGGTGTTATCGCGCGGAACGATGGCGTCCTGAAAAGCGTGGGAAAAGCGCGAGGCGCAGCGAGGCCTTCCCGCCGCAGGCAGGGATCTCTCTCCGATTTTCCGCTTCGTCGCCCGAGCGCTGACCATGCGCGCCCGGCCGACGCCCTCAAGCAGTACCCCACGCATAGACCCATTCGCCTCCCAGCCCTTTTTCCGTTAAGCTGTAAACTCACAAAAGGAAACCACGCAACCCATGCTCGAACGCCTGCAAAAAATTATCGCCCGCGCCGGCATCGCCTCCCGCCGCCACGCCGAAGAACTAATCAAATCCGGCCTGGTCACCGTCAACGGCCAGACCATCACCGAACTAGGCAGCAAAGCCGACGAATCCTCCGACCACATCAAGGTGCAAGGCAAACTCCTCCGCCCGCAAACCGAACGCGTCTACCTCCTCCTCAATAAACCTCCCGAAGTCGTCTCCACCATGATTGACCCCGAAGGCCGCCGCACTCTCACCGATCTTCTCTACGGCGTCTCGCAGCGCGTTTTCCCGGTCGGCCGTCTCGAATATCACTCCATGGGCCTCGTCTTCCTCACCAATGACGGCGAACTCGCCAACCTCATGCTGAAAGCTCATCAGCTCCAGCAGACCTATCACCTAAAACTAAAAAATCTCCTCACCTTCGAAGAAATCGCCGACCTCTCGCGCACCACCGGCGCGCAAATCACACGCCTGAAAGGCAAAGACGCGCCCTGGTACGAAGTCACGCTCTCCGAAGCGCGCCGCGACGCACTCCGCAATCGCCTCTTCCAGACCGGCCACCCGGTGGAAAAAATCAAGCGCGTAAAAATCGGCAACCTCGCCATGGAATCTCTTTCGACGGCGCACCATCGTCCGCTCTCAGACGCCGAAGTCACCACGTTGCGCAAGTTGGTTCAGCCGGTAGCTGCCCAGCCGGCCATCGCCTTCGCGCCGTCAGAAAATCAGCAAGCGAAGCCACCGCTGCAATTCCGCGCCGCAACTTCAGCCGCGACAGGCGCGCGACCCTCGATCCCGCCGCCGCGCCGCCCGTTCGTAAAACGCCGTCCATTCCAACCGAAACCAAAACCGGGGCAAAGCCCGCGGCCGCCCTACGACGCTCCTCGCACGGACAGTTCGCAACTCGGCCAAAATTTCCGGCCGCCCGCGCGCCCAAGCCAGGCTCCGCCCTACGCCAGAAGCTCGCGCCCAGACCACTCCTTCAAATCCGACAGGCCTAGCGCAACCGGCAAGAAGCCCTTCGCGCCAAAACGCCCTTACAACGATTCGCGCCCAGCAGCCTCCGGCCGCCCCGGCTTCCCATCAAAAAACCGCCCGCCGCACGGCCCGAAATCCGCATCCCCGTGGCGTTCCAGCGAACGTCCCTCCGAACCGGGAGCCTTTGGCCGTCGCGATAAAAATTTCCGGCCAGGCAGCGGCTCTCCCGAGACAAAATCTGGCGCGCCCTGGAAATCGAAACATCGCCCCAGCGAGCCCGGCGCCTTCGGCCGTTCCAAAAGTAATTTCAAGCCCGGCCGCGCCTCCGGCATAAAATCGGGCGCGCCGAAACGCGGAGGTCCGCGAGGTCAGAAACCAAATCGCGGAAAATTCACAGGCCCGAAAGGCAGAAGCTAATCCGCGGCGCCCCAACTGAAGATGCACCCCATCCAACTCGGTTCTAACGAAAATCCCCTCGGCCCTTCGCCGCTCGCGATGGCCGCCGCGCAAAAAGCCCTCGCCGAATCGCATCGCTATCCTGACTCAAGCGGCCTTCCGCTCCGCGAAGCGCTGGCAAAAAAACACGCTGTGCCCGCCGCCAACATCATCCTCGGCGCCGGCTCCACAGAATTGATCGACCTCGCCGCCCGCATCACCCTCCGTCCCGGCGATTGCGGCGTCACCTCCCACGGATCATTCCTGCTCTATGCAATCGCGATTCGCGCCGCGCGCGGACGCCCGCTCGAAATCCCCTTGCGCAATTACTCCTATGACCTCGACGCGATCGCCCGCAATCTCCCGCCCGAAGCCAAAATCGTCTATCTCGCCAATCCCAATAATCCCACCGGCACCATGTTCACCGCCGATGAATTCGACGCGCTCCTCGCCCGCGTCCCGCACACCGTTCTTATCGTAATTGACGAAGCCTACTTCGAATATGTCCAGCGCCCGGATTATTCCCGCTCCATCGCCGTCGCCCTCGCGCGCCCCAACGTCATCGTCCTGCGCACATTTTCCAAAATCTACGGCCTCGCCGGCCTGCGCATCGGCTACGGCATCGGCCCCGCAAACTTGCTCGAAAAAATGAACGATCTCCGCGGCCCCTTCAATACTTCCGGCGTCGCGCAAGCCGCCGCTCTCGCGGCTCTCGACGATGCCGAACACGTCCGCCGCTCGGTCGAATCGAATCGCGCGGGCCACGCTCAGCTAGCGGCAGGCTTCCAAGCCCTCAACATCCCATTCGTCCCGTCCTTCGCCAATTTCGTTCTCGTCGAACTCCACCGCGACGCCGAACCCATCAGCGAAGATCTTCTCAGCCGCGGCATAGTCGTCCGCCCCATGCGCTGGATGGGACTGCCCACCACCATCCGCGTCACGGTGGGCACCCGCGAAGAAAACGACAAATTTCTAGCCGCCCTGGAATCCGCAAGCAAAGCGCCGCCCCACTCGTCGACGCCGAAATCAGCCAAACACCTCGAAGAAAACTCCGGCAAGTCTGTGTGAGATTACGGTAGTCTTTGTAGGCTGCAGCTTTAGCTGCGGCACAAGCGCAACGAAATCATTGCGGCTTTAGCCGCTGAAGTACAGGTTTTGCAGTCCTCTTACAGGCTCTTGGCCGATATGACCACTCAAGACCCGGAAAACTCCGTCAGCCACGCCAATCTCGACGCCAGCCGCCAAACCAACGCCACCGCCGGCGATCCCATCAGCGAAATCCTGAAATCCAGCCGCACCATCGCCGTCGTCGGCCTCTCCAGCCGGAAATTCCGCCCCAGCCACGGCGTCGCCGAATATCTGCAATCAGCGGGATACCGCATCATTCCGGTGAATCCGCACGAAAGGGAAGTGCTAGGCGAGAAATCCTACGCGAAACTCGAAGACATTCCCGAAACAATCGACATCGTAGACATCTTCCGCCGTTCCGAACATGTCCCCGCAATAGTCGAATCAGCGATCCGCATCAAGGCGAGCGCCATCTGGATGCAGGAAGGCGTAATCCATCCAGAAGCCGCCGAAAAAGCCCGCCGCGCAGGAATCGCCGTAGTGATGGACAACTGCATCCTAAAAGAACACATCAAGCGCTTCCGTCTCCCCCGCGACTAAAACTGATAAATCACCAACTCCCTCTTTCCCGGCTCGGTCACCGCCACCGTCCCGCCATCCGGCGCGATCGCAAAATTATGAAATTCCAATCCATGAAAAAACGGATCAAACCGCCCATCGTACAAACCCACCCACACCAAGTCCCCCGATTTCTGTGGCTCCCCACGCTTCAACAAAATCCGCGTCTCGCTGCGATCCCACTGAAATTGCCCGATCGCCACGCGCACCTGCACCGGCTTCGCGGGATTCGCTACCTCCCGCACTTCCAAGGTGTCGCCGTTCCGGAAATAAGCAATCTTGCTAGCCGAAGGCGAAATCGTCAAAAATCCCGCGTACTCCTCCAGCGGCGCAAGCTCCTTGAGCTTTCCGCCAACCAAATCCAGCTGCGCGATTTTCGGCGGCGTGATCGAAGTAGTGCTTTCTTCGATCGCAAACGCCTGGTTCCGCTTGGTATCCCAGGAAACCGCCGTAAAAGTGTGCCCTTCGAATAGCACGTGTGCATGTCCATCCGACGGCCGCAGCGCGTTGATCTGCGAAAAATTTCCGCTCGTTTTCGATAAATAAACCAGCGTCGCGCCGTCCGCCAGCCAATCGGGGTTGAACGCATCCGAAAGCGTCGAAGTCTTCGACCCCTGAATCTGTATCTGCCGTCCGTCCGCATCCATCAAATAAAGCAGCGTGTTCGGCCGCACCGTCTGCTGTTCATCGAGCTGTTGCACCACGGTCCCTTGCGGCTGCGCCATCATCGAAGTATCCATCTTCACCGCAATACGCCGCCCGTCCGGCGACCACGTCAGCGAATCCACCTGGTAACTATGTTGCGGAGGAACCGGCGTATGCTTTTTCCCCTTCTTGCCGCTGGTGTCCTCATCATCCGGCTCGGGTGGCGGCAAATCTTCGTCCGCCCCCGGCGTCGGATTGAATTTATCTCCATCAATTATCTTTTTCCGTTTCCCATCAATATTCCCCACCCAGAAATCGTCGTGCTCCACGATGATCTTCTTCACCCGCTTCATCCGCTGCACGGCGTAAACAATCTGGTTGTCCTGCGAAATCGCAAACGCCTGCACGTCCTGATCAAACGTCGCAACCGGCTTCATCTCCGCCAGCCCGATCAAAGGCGCGGCCATCAAAGCCAGCAAAGCGATCAGACTCCACGGAGAGCGGCGCATCTCGCCGCGCCCCGCCTGGACTGGGTTGTTTTCCTGTTTCATCAATGTGCCGTAGCTGTCTGCGAAAACATGCTGGCCTGCAGCAACGAGGGCTTTGTAGGCCGTAGCTTCAGCTACGGCGTAGCTGCAGCACAATCGCCGCGGCTTTAGCCGCTGAAGTACGCAGTTGCGGTCCTCGCAAAACTCCTCCTGCATCTGAGCCGTCTTTTGAATTGTCCGCAGCCTTCTCAGCTTCCTCCCGCGCCCTTTTTCTGAATGCGTCGAATCTCTTCCAGTCTCTGACGAATCCGCGCCTCAAACCCCTGCTCCGTCGGATTGTAATATATTCGCCCCGCCAAACTCTCCGGCAGGCAAGTCATGTCCGTCAGCTTCTCTTCCGCGTCGTGCGCGTACTGATAGCCTTTTCCGTAACCGATATTCTTCATCAACCTGGTCACCGCATTGCGAATGTGCAAGGGAACCGGCTCCGCCATCGTGCTCTGCAAATCATCCCGCACCGCGCCGTAAGCCTTATACACGGCGTTCGATTTCGGCGCGAGCGACAAATACACCGCCGCCTGCGCCAGCGCCAGATGACCCTCCGGCGGCCCGAGCAATTCAAAAGCCTGCATCGCCGCGATTGTCACTTGCACCGCGTGCGGCTCCGCCAGCCCGATATCCTCGCTTGCCATCCGCACCAGCCGCCGCGCAATGTACAAAGCGTCTTCGCCCGATTCGATCATCCGCGCCAGCCAGTAAATCGCCGCGTCCGGATCCGAATTACGCACCGACTTATGCAGCGCTGAAATTAAATTGAAATGTTCTTCGCCGGACTTGTCGTACGGCAGCAGCTTTCGCTGCAGCACGTCCTCCAGCAGCGACTGCGTCAGCACCCGCCGCCCCGCGGCGTCCGGCGCCGTGCCCATCGCCAGCGCCTCCAGGGTGTTGTACGCCGCGCGCGCATCTCCGTTCGCAAGGATTGCGATGCGCTCCAGAATCTCCGCGGATGCCTGCACGTTTTCCCGCCCCAGCCCGCGCACCGCATCGCCCAACGCACGCTCCAGCAACATCACGATCTGCTCCGGCGTGTGCGCCTTCAGCACGTACACTTTCATCCGTGAAAGCAGCGGCGCAATCACCTCGAACGACGGGTTCTCCGTCGTCGCTCCAATCAGCAAAATGTTTCCCGCTTCCACATGCGGCAAGAAAGCGTCCTGCTGCGCGCGATTGAACCGATGCACTTCGTCCACAAACACAATCGTCCGCCGCCCATATCGCCGCACCGCCTCCGCTTTGGCCATCACCTCCTTGATTTCCTTGATCCCCGCAAGCACCGCGCTGAAAGGGATAGATTCCGATTTCGTCACCCGCGCAATGATTCGCGCAAGCGTAGTCTTTCCGCACCCAGGAGGTCCCCACAAGAGCAGGGAAGTCAGATCGTCGCGCTCGATCTGCACTCGCAAAGGTTTCCCCGGCCCGAGCAATTCCTCCTGCCCGATAAACTCATCCAAAGTCTGCGGCCGCATCCGGTCGGCCAAAGGCCGCCCCGCCACCGCGTCTTCATCCGGCTGCACAGTTTGAAATAATCCCATCGCCTCAGCTCACTTCAAAATCACCACAGATAAACACGGATGAACACAGATAAAAACAATCCACATTTTTGAAATCCTTTGCCTTCATCTGTGTTCATCTGTGGTGATTTTTCTCTGTTTCGCCGCCTCATACAAAACAATCGCCCCCGCAATCCCCGCGTTCAACGATTCCACACTCTCCGCGATCGGTATCGAAATTCGCGCATCGGCCGCACGCTCCACTTCCGGCGGCAACCCCGCACCCTCATTCCCTATAAAAATTGCCACCGCCTCGCGCAAATCCGCCCCGACGCCCGCCAACTCGCCTCCATCAGCCGTCACCCGCGAACTAGCCGCCACAATCTTCACCTCAGCCACTCGCAATTGCGCAATCAACACCGGAATCGCCATCCCCCGCAGCACAGGCAATCGCAAAGCCGATCCCGCCGACGCCCTAATCGCCTTCGGCGACCAAGGATCAGCACTCCCGCGCGTGGTCACCGCCCCCGTCGCCCCAAACGCCTCCGCCGAACGCACCATCGTCCCCACGTTCCCCGGATCCTGTACCGCGGCCAGCACCACCAAAAGCGGGGCCCCAGCATGAAACGCTCCATCCGCCGAAGTCGCCCCGCGCAACACATCCTCAAACTGCCACACAGGCTGCCGAAACAAAGCCGCCACGCCCTGCGGCGCCTCCGTCCCCGCAACACTCTCAAACAATTTATCCGTAGTCCGCAAAACCCGCGCCCGCGGAATCCCCGCCACGCTCTCGCTCGCCGCCCGCAAAATATGTTCCAGCTCCCGCTCGCCAGACTCACTCACCAAAAGCGCCACAGCCTCCAGCCCCGACCGCAACGAATCCTCGACAAGCTTGCGCCCCTCCACCGCCAGCGCTTCATCGCCCGTCGGCCCCGTCCCGCGCAGCCCCGCGCGAAATATTTTCAGCCACTTATTCTCGCGGCTCGTAATAATATCCGCAGTCAAGTGCTCCACCATCTTGCAAGCCTAACAAACGCATCCCCCGCCGTCGAGTCATCTCACACACCTCGCCGCTGCAACTTGCTTCTATCCTGTAGCTTATGGTAGCTTGCCAAGCGGACCTGGGGCGCAACCCGCCGAGAGTGATCACTTGCCCGTCGAAGTCCTAAAAATTTCTGCCGATTCACCGGAAGATCATTTGGTGCAGTACGCCGCCAGTTTCATCAAGCGCGGCAAAGTCGTCGGCATTCCCACCGACACTTTCTACGGCCTCTCCGTCGATCCCTTCAACCTCGCCTCGATCGAAGCCGTCTTTCGCGCCAAGGGCCGCCCCGAAACCAAAGCTCTCCCGATCCTCGTCAACTCCATCGAACAAGCCGTAACCCTCGTCCGCGATGTCCCCGATTGTTTCCTCGCCCTCGCGAATAAATTCTGGCCCGGCGGCCTCACTCTGGTCGTCGAAGCCACTCATCGCCTGCCGCTGAAAGTCACCGGTAATACCGGACGCGTCGCCCTTCGCTGGGCCAATTCCAAAGTCCCCTCCGCAATCATCGAAGCAGTCGGCGGCCCCATCACCGGCACCAGCGCCAATCTCTCCGGTTTCCCGTCGTGCACCAGCGCCGCGCAAATCGTGAAGCAATTAGGAGACAGGCTTCCGCTGATTCTGGATTCAGGCGATACCGGCGGCGTCCTCGCCTCCACCATCGTTCGCCTCGATGGCGACAATTGGACCATCGTCCGCGAAGGCGTAATCCCCGAAGCAGAAATTCACAAAGCCCTAGGCAATTAACAAAAAGTGAAGTTGCTGTTATCCCGAACGAAGTGAGGGATCTCTCTTCGATTTTAATCGCGCCGCCGATTGCGAATTACGCGCTGCCGCCGGATCTCGGTGCCCTCTGTCTTTGCCCTTCTCAGTGCCCTCTGTGTTAAATCTTTGGCGTCTCCATCCGACGCCCAAACAAACCGCGCACCGCCGCGCCTCCTACTTCAAATATGCCGTATCCAGAAAATCGTAATCTCCGCTAGGCGCCAGCACGATCCCCGCCAACCTCTCCCGGTGCACGCAAACGTTATCCACATACCAAAGATTGATGTACGGCTCGTCCACCGCCACAATCTTCTGTATCTGCGATAGCAAAGCCCTGCGCTTCTCCTGATCCATCTCCACCCGCGCCTCATCCAGCAGGGCATCGAGTTGCGCATTCCGGTAATGCCCGCGGTTCGCCCCATCCGGCGGCATCTTCTTCGAACTGAAAACATACTCGAAAATGTCCGGATCGTTGTTCGCTCCCACCCATCGCAACGAATAAATCTGAAAACTTCCGCGCGTAATATCCGAATAAAAAGTCGCAAATTCCAAAGGCCGCAGCTCCAGCACCACCCCCACCCGCTTCCACTGGTCCGCAATCGCCTCGCTCAGCAATCGCGTGGATTCATCCGTCGAAGTCTTCAGCGTCAAGCGCATCCGCACGCCGTCCGCTCCGCGCGGATATCCCGCCGCATCCAGCAGCTTTTCGGCGCGCGAAGGATCGAAGTCATACTGCTGCACGTTCGGCTCATAAGCCCAATGGCTGGGCGGCAATAAACTCGCAGCCGGCCGCCCTTGCCCCCTCAGCAAATATTTGATAATCGTCGCGCGATCGGTTGCGTACGCCAAAGCCTGCCGCACGTCGCGCTTCCGCAGGATCGGATCCGCGAAATTAAACGCAAGATATGCCATGCTCGTCCCCGGCTGCTCGTCCACCACCAACCCGCGCTCTTTCCCCAGAGTCGCAGCCATATCCGGCGTCAAGGAATTGATCGTCGCATCCGCCGACCCCTTGCGCAGTTCCAGCGCCCGCACCAAAGCATCCGGCACAATCTTCAAACGCAAGCTCGCAATCTTCGGCGCCCCGCCAAAGTAATCCTCATTGCGCGCCAGCACGATTTCCTCATCCGTCGTCGCGCTCACAAATTTGAACGGCCCCGTCCCGATCGGATGCTCAGACATCTCCGCGCCAGCCCCGCGCGGCACGATGCCCACCCCTGGCGCCGTCAAGTTCCACAGCAGAGACGCATACGGCTCGCTCAGATGAAATATCACCGTGGAATCATCCGGCGCCTCCACCGACGTCACCAATTTGAACGATCCGCGCTTGGTCGTTTTCACAGCGCCGGAAAGTATCGAATCGAACGTGTACTTCACGTCGGCCGCAGTGAGCGGCCGTCCGTCGTGAAATTTCACCCCGTGCCGCAAATGAAACACATACGTCCGCGGATCTGGCGTCTCCCACGATTCCGCTAAATCCGGCACCACCTTCATCTTCTCGTCGTGCCCCACCAAACTCGAAAATATCAGTCCATCAATATGTTCCGAATACCCGTCAGCCCCAATGCGCGGGTCCAGATTGGTAGGAGCCGCTTCTATTAGAAAATTTACAGTGCTCGAATTCGCGGAGCTTCGCGACGAAGCACACCCCGCGGAAAACAGCGCCGCGATAATCAGCGGCAAAACGGCGCACCGTCGGCGTCGCGACGTCTTTTCTGAAAGTGCGGAAGCTCGCTTCCGCCTGTGCAAGGCGAGGCTTGCCTCGCCGCTGCGCAGCGTTTGGCAAAACGTCTCGCGCCAGCCTCTCGCCTTCATTCTGTAGTCTGCGGTTAGAGCCGGCGTTTCAGGGAGTCGGAGCTTCAGCTCCGACGAAAATCGCGCTTTATCAGCAGAAGCCTTCGCGGTTTGAGCGGCCCGAAGCATTGCGTCGGGATGCTCCCAAGGCAAGATGCTGGCTGTTCCCGCCAACTGACTAGCGCGCGTAACCATGCACCAATTTTCCCAGAATCGCGGGACGCGTCGCTCCCGTAGCCGCGGGCAAATTATTCGCCCGCCCGTGAAACGATTCGTAAGCCAAAATCGCAAACGCAAACGCCTCTTTTGCTTCCGCCGCAACTCCCAGCCGCCGCGAACTCACAATTTCAATTCCCGGCAGCGCCGCCCCCAGTTGCGCCATCAAAAGCGGGTTCTTCGTCCCACCTCCCGCCACTATCAATTCATTCACATGTGCGCGCGGAAAAATAAATCGCCGAAAACCGTCCGCAATCGAAAGCGCCGTAAAGATCGTCGCCGTCCGCACCAGGTCCTCCGGTCGCTCCCGCCGCTTCTTCGCCCACTCCAATAATTTCCGCGCGTACTCCTGCCCGAATTGCTCCCGCCCCGCCGTCTTCGGCGGCGCCATCCGCAAATAAGGATGCCGCAGCATCTCCTCCAGCAAAGGACGTATCACCCGTCCACGCAATCCGATCCGCGCACCCGCGTCGTAAGCTTTCCGCCCACCCGAAATGTTGCTCACCAACGCGTCCATCACCATATTCCCCGGCCCGGTATCGAACGCCAGCACGTCATCCACCCGCGCCCCCGCCGGAATCAAAGTAACGTTCGCGATCCCTCCAATATTCAGCGCCACTCGCCCCAACTTGCGATGGCGATACAGCAAATAATCCACGAACGGTACCAGCGGCGCGCCCTGTCCTCCAGCCGCCATATCCGCCGGACGAAAATCCCCGATCGTCGTCACTCCGGTCCGCGCGGCAATAATCGCAGGCTCGCCGATCTGCAAAGTCGAAGCGATTCGCCGCGTCCCCAGAAATCGCGTCCCCACTCCCTGATGGTAAACCGTCTGCCCGTGTGACCCGATCAGCCCCAGCTTTTCCAGCGGCACGCGCCAGTGTTTGCACGCCGCAATAGCCGCCCCCGCCAATTCCTCGCCCAATAAAAAATTAAGCTGGCTCAACTCGCCAGTCGTGGTCGCCCCGCCGTTCGCCAGCCGCAAAATCGCCCGTCGCACCCGGGCAGGAAATCGCGCGTGATAATGTCCTTCGAGTTTTGCCGCAAGGGATGGCGGCGCCCCGGAAATGCGCACCAAAGCGGCATCAATGCCGTCGGCGGATGTCCCGGACATCATTCCCAGTACCAGCATCGGTGAGTCGAGTCTAGAAGCCACCCGCCAGCATTGACAACCCCGAATTCCCCCAAAGTTCACTCATCGCCACCGCCAGCACTTCGAAGCCGGTTTTTGTAGCGGCGCACTTCAGCGAATCGCGCCACAGCGCGATTCGCCCTGAGGTCCGACAGCGTCGGAGCGAAGGGCAGGCATCGCTGCAAGGCCACAAATCCATGGCGATCGACTCCCGATCCAAGCGGCGAGCTCAATATGGAGTGCGGCGGCGCGCCGCCGCTTTCTCTTGGGCGAGGCGCGCCTCGACCTCGCCGTTGCGAGCAAGCCGTTGCATTCCGCAATTCAGCGGCAAAGTCTTGCCGGCCTTTGTAGGGGCGCACTTCAGTGCGCCATCATTGTCGCGGCGCGGAAAAATCACGGGCTAAAAACCGAGGCCAGAACGCGCCCACCCGTCCTACGACAACTGCTTCTGCAAAGCCGCCAATAAATTCATCGCCTCCAGCGGCGTCAACTTATCCAAATCCGCCCCGCGAATCGAATCCAGCACCGACTCATCAATCGCCGTAAAACTCGTCTGCCGCGCCACCATCGGCACCACCACCCCGCGTCCCGCCGCTGCCCCCGGCGAAAGCTCCTGCGTCAATTTCTCCTCGCTCTGCTCGTGCCTCCGCAAAATCTCCCGCGCCCGCGCGATCACATCGCCCGGCAATCCCGCCAAACGCGCCACCTCAATCCCATAACTCTTATTCGCGCTCCCCGGCTCCACCCTCCGCAGAAAAATAATCTCGTTGCCCGCCTCTTGTACCGAGACGTGCACGTTCCGGACGCCCGGCAATAATTGCTCCAGTTCCGTCAATTCATGATAATGCGTCGCGAATAAAGTCCGCGGCCGCGCCCCCGAATGCAGCGCCTCCACCACTGCCCACGCGATCGAAAGCCCGTCAAACGTCGCCGTCCCGCGCCCCACTTCATCCAGCAACACCAGGCTCGCCGCCGTCGCCGTATTCAAAATCGCCGCCACCTCGCTCATCTCCACCAAAAATGTAGACCGCCCGCGCGCCAAATTATCCGAAGCCCCAATCCGCGTAAAAATGCGATCCAGCAAAGGCAATTTCGCCTGCACCGCCGGCACAAACGATCCCATCTGCGCCAAAATCACAATCAACGCCGCCTGCCGCAAATAAGTGGATTTCCCGCCCATGTTCGGCCCGGTAATCAGCAATAGAAATTGCGCTTCATCGTCCAGGTACAAATCGTTCGGCACAAACCTTTCGCCGCGCTCCTCCAAAAGCTTCTCTATCACCGGATGCCGCCCGCCCGCAATCATCAACACGCCGCGCTTGCCTTTTTTCGCGAGCGCTTTATCCGTGAATTCCGGACGCGTGTAATTCCGCGTCGCCGCAATCCGCGCAAAATTCACCAGCACATCCAGTTGTGCAATCGCCGCCGCCGTCCGCCGCAAACGCGCCGCCTCCCGCGCGATGCCCTCGCGAATCTCCGCATAGAGCCGCCGCTCGATCGCCAGCACCCGCTCCTCGGCGCTCAGCACTTTCTGCTCGTGCTGCTTCAATTCCCCCGAAGTAAATCGCTCCGCGTTCACCAAAGTCTGCTTGCGCTCGTAATCCGCCGGAGCCAGATGCAGATTCGCTTTCGAAATCTCAATGTAAAATCCAAAAACCTGGTTGTAGCGAATCTTCAGCGAAGCAATCCCGGTCCGCTTCCGCTCCCGCTCTTCCATCGCCGCAATAATCTGCCGCCCCTTCTTGGTAATGTCGTGCAATTCATCCAATTCCGCGTCGTAGCCGCGCCGGATCACGCCCGGATCGCCCGCCATCGCCGGCGGATCATCCGCAATCCCGCGCGCGATCGTGCCCCGCACATCCGCCATCTCATCCAATTGTTCGCGCAGCAAACCGAGCCGCGACCCGCCAGCGGCGCCCGCCGAAAGGGAAGAGGACTCCGCGGCAGCAGCGCGGCCCGCATCCGCCGCAGAAATCAACGTCTCCAGCAATTGCCGCAGCGCCGGAATCCGCTCCAACGATCCTCGCAGCGCCAGCAAATCGCGCGGCGTAGCCGCTCCCAAGGTCACGCGGCTGGTCAGCCGCTCCAGATCCAGAATCCCCTCGAGCGTCCGGTGAATTTCCTCCCGCGCCACCGTTTGCAACCGCAATTCCGCCACGGCATCCAGCCGCGCCTCGATCTCCTCCAGCGCAATCTCCGGACGCAAAATCCAGCCCCGCAGCAAACGCGCTCCCATCCCCGTGGCCGTATCGTCAATCGCACGCAACAACGTCGCCGAAGCGTCGTCGCCCGTCGCCGCCTCTACCAATTCGAGGTTCCGCGCCGTCACCGCATCCAGAATCATCGCCTCCTGCTGCTCGTAATAAGCGATACGATCCAGATGCTCCAGCCCCGCTCCCGCCGGACGCAGCGACGGAATCACCGCCGAATCTTCCGGCGAACGCGCCCCGATCGCCGACGTCTCCCGCAAATAATGCACCAGTGCCCCAGCCGCCGCGGTCGCCTGCGTGTGTCCCACCAGCCCAAATCCTTCCAAAGCCGCCACGCGAAAATGTTCCTCCAGAATCCGCGCCGCGTAATTCGCCTCGAACACCCAATCATCCAAACGTGTCTCGACCGCCCCCAACCCGTCCATCTCCGCCGGCACCTTCACGGGGAAAAGCGTCGCCGGCCGCGCCAAGAGCACCTCCCGCGGCCGCAAAATCCCCAATTCATCCCGCAAACGTGCTTCCACCTTATCACCAGAAAATTCCGTAGCGCGAAACTCGCCGGTCGAGAGATCCACGAACGCAAGTCCGATCGCGCCATCCCCAGCGCGCCCCCCACCTCGCCCCGCTCCGCCAGCGCCCGCCCCGGCAGCAGCGCCCACCGCCGCGCCCCGCGCCACCGCCGCCAAATAATTATTTTCCTTGGCGTCAACCAGCCCCGCCCCGCCAGCCGTCCCCGGCGTAATCACGCGGATCACTTCTCGCCGCACAATCTTCTTGCCCGGCCCCGGCACTTCCATCTGCTCGCAGATCGCCACCTTGTGCCCCGCACGAATCAGCCGCGCGATATAATTCTCCGCCGCGTGATAAGGCACCCCGCACATCGGCACCGCCTGCCCCTTTTCCTTGTTCCGCGCGGTCAAAGTGATCTGCAAAATCTTCGACGCCACCACCGCGTCATCGTAGAAAAGCTCGTAGAAATCCCCCAGGCGGAAAAGCAGCAAGGCCGCCGGATGCTGCTTCTTCACCGCATGATACTGCTGCATCAATGGGGTTGTAGGTTCAGTCATGCACGAAAACCGCCCGCTGCAAATCCCGTTCCACGCTCCCTGCACACCTCGCGCTCGTCTCGCTCATAAGTCGCGCACCCGGAAGCTCGGGGCTTCCGACCCGCCAGAAAGCGCCGAATAACAAGGGGCTCTAGAGTCTGTGTGAGAACACGAGAATCTTTGTAGGCCGTAGCTTTAGCTACGGCATAAGCGTGGCAAAACGAGAGCGGCTTTAGCCGCTGAAGTCGGGTTTTTTGAGTTCTCACACGCACTCTTCAGCCCTGCCGATTATGCTGGCTCGCGCGCGCCTTTGGCAACTCCGCGCGCTCCGCCGTCCGCGCCGCTTGCTTTATACTGCCCTGTGCCCCCACCCCGAAAAACAAACCGCGAAGTCGAGATCAAGCTCGCCGTAAGCGACCTCCACACCACGAAACGCGCCATAAAAGCGCTAGGCGCCTCGTTCCACGGCCGCGTCTTCGAAGCCAACACCCTCTACGACACGCCCCACGCCGACCTCCGCTCCCGCGGCCGCCTCCTCCGCGTCCGCATCGAATCCGCCGCGCCCCAAACCATCCGCAATCGCCGCCATCCTCACGACCGCCCCCGCGCCCAACAGGTCGTCCTCACCTCGAAAGCCCCGCCTCCACCGCAGCAACGCGGTTCCAAAATGAAATCCCGCTACAAAGAGCGCGCCGAACGCGAAGTAGCCGCCCGCCACACCACGCGCAGCTGGCCCGCCGCCCTCCGCCGCCTCGGCCTCCAACCTAGCTTCTGCTACCACAAATATCGCTCCAGTTTTCGC
Source organism: uncultured Acidobacteriota bacterium (assembly GCA_963780035.1). Lineage (GTDB taxonomy): Bacteria > Acidobacteriota > Terriglobia > Acidiferrales > UBA7541 > Palsa-295. The sequence goes on from CAWAAG010000005.1 coordinate 223,456, forward strand.
CTCGGCGCCCTGCATCTGGACCTGGATGAAACACCCGTCGGCACATTCCTCGAACTCGAGGGCCGCCCCGCCGCAATCGACCGCGTCGCAAGCGCCCTTGGCTACACTCCCTCCGCCTACATTCGCGGCACCTATTGGGACCTCTACTCCGCCGATTGCCGCCGCCGTGGTCGCGAGCCCAGGAATATGGTATTTTCCAAAAAATAAATCGCTTCAAACCCCACTCTCTGCTTGACAAACTTTACGTCTGCATTTACTAGTCAATTCGGACATTAGCGCATCGCAATGGAGCTGCCGTCCAAATCGGAACCGGGAAGTAGCTGCCTCCCCACGCTCGCTCTTGATTCTCGTTCAGGGCAGGGAACTTCCCATGCTGTATCGGTTCGCTGGACCTGCGAGGGACGCGGGGACAGGGAGGCGAGGCCCGGCCTGCGGTAAACGTAGGGCAAATTCCACATGCCCGAGGCCGGTCGCCATCGCCGGTCTCGGGCATTTTTTTTGCCCTGCTTAAGCGGCGCGCATTGCGTGTTGTCATCCCGAGTTTCAGATCGCATTGGTCCGTAGGGGCGGGTCTCAGACCCGCCCTCTGTCCCACACCTCGCCACCATCGCGACGTGCCGGACACCTGAAGGAGTCACCATGCTGCACGCCACCGAAGTCATCGGCGCCGAAACCTACGACTCGCACGGCAACTACGTCGGCCGCGTCAAAGAAATGTTCGTCGAACCTGCCGACCAGCCCAATCGCGTCGCCAAACTCCTCCTCGGCCGCGGCCAATACCGCCCCCTGCTCGCCCGCTACGACCAAATCGGCTCCGTCGCTCCCGGCCGCATCAATCTCACCACCGACGAATCCGCGCTCGAGCTTTACCACCCCAACGAAGCCTGGCTAGCCGTCGGCAAAGACCTCCTCGACCAGCAAATTATTGACACCAATGGCCGCAAGGTAGTCCGCGTAAATGACATTGACCTCTCCGACCAACGCACCAACGGCAACACCGAACTCCGCATCACGCAAGTAGATGTCGGCCTCCCCGGCGCCGTCCGCCGCCTCCTCCAGGGAATCGTCCCGCCCATGGCCATTCGCCGCATCCAGAAAAAATTGCCTCCCCGCAAAATTCTCTGGGAATTCGTCAATCTCATCGAACCCGACCCCCTCCGCCGCGTCAAGCTCCGCATGACCAGCGAAAAACTCGCCGCTCTCCACCCCGCCGACCTCGCCGACATCATGGAAGAGCTTTCCCCCGATGAGCGCCAGGGCATCATCTCCTCCCTCGACGAAGAATCCGCCGCCGAGACCATCACCGAGCTCGATAAGCGCCTGCAAACCCAGGTCGTCGAAAAACTCGATCCCGAACGCGCCGCGGACATCATCGAAGAAATGAGCCCCGACGCCGCCGCCGATCTCCTTGCCAGCCTCGACAGCGAAACTTCGCAGGAAGTTCTCGGCGAAATGGAACACCGCGAAGCTCACGATGTCGAGCAGCTCCTGAAATTCGATCAAAATACTGCCGGTGGCATGATGAACACCGAAGTCGTCGTCGTTGGCGAGGAAGCCACCCGCGGCGAAGTTGTGGACTACATCCGCTTCCACGAAATCTCCCCCGACCAGCTCGACAACGTCATCCTCATCAACAAAGACGCCACGCTCTCCGGCACCGTTCCCATCGCGCGCCTCCTGCTCTCCTCCTCGGACCAGCGCATGTCCGAGATGGCCTTCGAACCCCTGCTCTCCGTAACGCCCAATGCGCACGATAAAGAAGTCTTCGAGCTCTTCGACAAATATAATTTGCGAGGCTTAACAGTAGTAGACGGCGATAATCACCCGATCGGCACCATAACAGTAGACGACGTAGTAAGCCGCATGCGCGCCAAGCTCTAAAGCGTAGCGCCGGCCTGCCTGCCGGTAGGCAGGCGTCTCGCCGGCTCTTTGCCGTTGCCGTTGAATTTGTAGCGGCGGTCTTCAGACCGCCAGCAGTTGCATTTGATCGCCACGCGTGACAGGCGCACGGAACGCCGTCTCTTCGCCGCCGCCCGCATCGCGATTCGCGTTCGTGCACGAACCGAAAATGTCCGACCAACCCTCCAACCCGACCACCACCCTCGCCGCCTGGAAAGCCCGCGGCTCTGACTTCATGCGCCGCACCCGCATGACCCGCCGCCGCCTTGCCGTCCTCCTCGCCGTGATCGGCCCGGGCCTCATCACCTCCAACGTTGACAACGACGCCGGCGGCATCACCACCTACACCACCTCCGGCGCCCAATTCGGCTACACCCTCCTCTGGTCCCTCATCCCCATGACCATCGCCCTCTACGTCTCCGAAGAAATGTGCGCCCGCATGGGCGTCGTCACCGGCAAAGGCCTCTCCGATCTCATCCGCGAAGAATTCGGCTTCCGCTCCACTTTCTTCGTCATGATCGCGGCCCTCGCCGTGGACCTCGGCAATACCGTCGCCGAATTCGCCGGCGTCGCCGCCTCCATGCAGATTTTCGGCGTCAGCAAATACATTTCCGTGCCGCTCGCGGGTATCGCCGTCTGGCTGCTGGTAGTGAAGGGAAGTTACCGCCAGGTCGAAAAAATATTTCTGGTAGCCTGCGGCTTCTATCTCACCTACGTCGCCTCGGCTTTCCTCGCCAAACCCGATTGGCTCCTCGCCGCCAAAGAAACCGTCACGCCCACGCTCCATTTCAGCACCAACTACCTGCTGATGCTCACCGCGCTCGTCGGCACCACCATCGCCCCCTGGCAATTTTTCTACCTGCAAGCCGGCTTCGTCGAAAAGCGCGTCGGCCCCAAGCAATACAAACACGCCCGCCTCGACGTCCTCGTCGGCAGCATCTCCTGCATGGCCATCGTTTTCTTCATCATCGTCTGCTGCGCCGCCACCCTCAATAAAAATGGCATGACCAACATCACCGACGCCGCCCAAGCCGCCGCCGCCCTCGCTCCGCTGGCAGGGAAGTGGGCCGCCTACCTTTTTGCCTTCGGCCTGCTCAACGCTTCTCTTTTCGCCGCCTCCATCCTCCCGCTCTCGACAGCCCACGTAATCTGCGAAGGCCTCGGCTTCGAAGCCGGCATTGACCGCAGAGTCAAAGAAGCCCCCGCCTTCTACGGTCTCTACACCGGCCTGATCGTCGCCGGCGGCGGCATCATCCTCATCCCCAAAGCCCCGCTCTTCAAAATCCTGGTCCTCTCTCAGGTCGCTAACGGCGTCTGGCTCCCGGTAGTCCTCATCTTCATCCTCCTCCTGATCAATCGCCGCGACCTGATGGGCGACCACACCAACACCTGGGCATTCAACGTAGTAGCCTGGTCCGTAAGCATCATCATGATCATCCTCACCATAGTCCTCGTCTACGCCAGCATCTTCCAACCAGCCAGCGCAGGCCTCGGCGCCAACCTGCTCCATTTCCCGTAACATCTGGTTTCACAAACTCGCTCAATAGTCGATCCGCCACTTTCGCAACGCCGACAATATTTGCTCCGCGATCGTAGGGGCACTGCATGCCGTGCCCGCCTCCGCCAAGTCACGCTCGCTAATACATAGGTAGGGGCGCTGCTCGCTGCGCCCCAGCTCGCCACGATGTCAACTTCTTCGCCCCGCGCTCGTGGTCGAAACACGACCGCTAGCATCACCTCCCCGCGCTGGCAACCCTGCAAGCCAAGCAAGCACCATCTGGGAGTGCGGCAGCTTGCTGCCGCCTGTGACAAGGCGAGGCTTGCCTCGCCGACTTTGCGCGCCATCGCGTTTGCGTCAATAACCACTCCAACTCGCACTTCTCGAGCGCGCGGCTGAACTTGTAGTGGCGCACTCTTGCGCTGAGTGACCCTGCGAAGGGTCAGTGCGCCAGCCTTTGTATTTGAATTTGCCGTCACCCTTGAACCTGTAGCGGGCACGGCTCGTCTCACGCAACACATTCCGCCTGGCAGCACCGCTCGTCGGCAAAATCCATGTGGAGTGCGGCGGCGCGCCGCCGCTTTCTCTTCGGCCAGGCGCGCCTCGCCGGCGTTCTTCAAGCCGCTCGCGATCCTAAACATCTTCATAGCCTCACCCATCACCAAGCCATCCGCCTTGCTTGCCCCGACCGCCTATGCTAGCTTTCCTCACTGTCTGTCCTCGAGCCAAACTGAGTGAAAGCCAGCGAACTTCTCAAAGCCGCCAACCGCCAGGAAGCGGACCTTCTCGATAAACTTGACCTCCAACGCCTCCCCGAGCACCTCGCCGTCATCATGGACGGCAACGGCCGCTGGGCCCAGCGCCGCCATCTCCCGCGCGTCGCAGGACACCGCGCCGGAGTAAAAGCCGCCCGCGAGATCATCGAATCCTGCGCTCGCCTGAAGCTTCCGTGCCTCACGCTCTACGCCTTCTCGCTCGAAAATTGGCGCCGTCCCCAAGCAGAAGTTGACTTCCTCATGCGCCTCCTCCGCGAATATCTAAAACGCGAACTCCCGGCCATCCACAAAAATAATATTCGCCTCCTCGTCATCGGCCGCTCCGAACAACTCCCCGAAGCCGTCCGCAATGACATCGAAGCAGGTATGCGCCTCACAGCAAAAAACACCGGCATGAAACTCGTCGTCGCCCTCAATTACGGCGGCCGCGCTGAACTGGTAGACGCCTTCAACGCCCTGCTCGATCAAGTCCGCCAGAACGGCATGGCCGCCTTCCAGGCCGATGAACAAACCATCTCCGAGCATCTCTATACCGCCGGCCTCCCCGATCCCGACCTGCTCGTCCGCACCAGCGGCGAAATGCGTGTCAGCAACTTCCTCCTCTGGCAGATCGCCTACGCTGAAATTTACGTCACCGAAACTCTCTGGCCGGATTTTTCCCGCGCCAGACTTCTCGAAGCCCTGGTTGATTTTCAAAATCGCGAACGCCGTTACGGCGGCCTCGGCGCTGCCCGTGAACGCGCCAAGGGACTGGCCGCCGCATCCGGCAAGTCCGGCCGGAGCTGACGCCGCATGCTCCTGCGCATCGCCACCGCTGCCGTCCTCATCCCCATCGTCGTCGCGCTCGTCTGGTGGAGTCCGCCCGCCGTCGTCGCCGTCCTCGCCGCCCTCGTCGCGATTCTCGCGCTCTTCGAATTCTTCGAACTAGGCGGCCGCGTCGGCCTGCGCGCCTTCAAAAAGTGGACGTACTTCTGCACCGCGCTGATTTTCTACGCGCAATATTCCGCCGGCTTCCTCATCAAGCATTCCTTCGCCGAAGGCATCTCCATCGTCCGCGACGCCGCCGGCGGCGCGCTCTCCATCGAAGCCGCGCTGCTCGTCTTCATCTTCGGCTGTGTGTCGCTCGGCCTCTTCACTCGCCGCCCGCTCCACGAAGTCCTGCCCGCCATCGCCATCAGCTCCGCCGGAATATTTTTCATCGCGCTCCCTTTCAGCTACATCGTCCGCCTCAATGAAATTGATCAAGTCGGCAGGCAACTCGTAATCTTCACGCTGGTCTTGGTCTGGGCCGGAGACATGCTCGCCTATTTCGTAGGCAAAGGCCTCGGCCGCCTCCCCATGGCCCCAGCCCTAAGCCCCAAGAAAACCTGGGAGGGCGCGATCGGCAATGTAGTCGCCTCAATGCTGGTTGCAGTGGTCTTCGCCCACTGGATGCGGATGGATCTTCTAGTCCCGCTGCTCATCGCCGCCGTAGCCAATATCGCCGGACAAGCCGGCGACCTGATCGAATCCGCCTATAAACGCGGCGCCTCCGTAAAAGACTCCGGCGCCCTACTCCCAGGCCACGGCGGCATGCTGGACCGCATTGACAGCCTGATCCTCGCCGCCCCAGTAGTCTGGGCCCTCTATCAATGGCTAGGCCAACCCCGCTAGCTAGACTTTGCTTTTCTCTGCGTCCTCTGCGCCTCTGCGGTGAATTAATTCCTTTCCGGCATTTGCCTTTCCCGCGAGTTGTCACGCTCCCCGCGAACCACAAAACCTCCGTTCGCATAATCCCCAAAACGCCTATAAAATAGAAGCCAGCCCCTATGAAACGCATCTCTATCTTGGGCAGCACCGGTTCGATCGGCCGCCAATGCCTCGACGTCGTCAGCGCGCATCCCGGAAAATTTCAAGTAGTCGCCATCGCCGCCGGCTCCAACGTCCGCCTAGCCGCGGAACAAGCCGCAAAATACCAGCCGCAACTCGTCTCCGTCGCCACCGAATCCGCCGCCCGCGAACTCTGCGACGCGCTCAAAAAATCCCGCACCGGCAACGCCAACGCCAAATCCACGCCCCAACCAGAGATCGTCTTCGGCCCCGAAGGCATGGACCGCGTAGCCACCCACCCCGACGCCGAAATGGTCCTCTCCGCCGCCGTAGGAATAGTCGGCCTCCCCGCCACCTACAAAGCCATCGAGCAAGGCAAACACATCGCGCTAGCCAATAAAGAAGTGATGGTCGCAGCAGGCGAAGTCGTCACCGCCGCCGTGAAACGTGCAGGCGTAGCCCTCCTCCCCGTAGACAGCGAACACAACGCCATCCACCAATGCCTCCGCGCCGGCGAACATCGCGAAGTCAAACGCCTAGTCTTAACCGCCTCCGGAGGCCCTTTCCGCAAAACTCCCATCTCGCAATTCAAAAAGATCACGCCAAAACAAGCCCTCGCGCATCCCAATTGGAAGATGGGCCAGCGCATCACCATTGACTCCGCCACGCTCATGAACAAGGGCTTCGAAGTGATTGAGGCCAAATGGCTTTTCGGCATGGATCTCGCGAAGATTCAAGTCGTCATCCATCCCCAATCCACCATCCATTCCATGGTCGAATTCGTGGATGGTTCAATCCTGGCACAACTCGGCCCAACCGATATGCGCATGCCCATCCAATATGCGCTAACCTATCCCGAGCGGATTCCGTCGAATGGATGTGCCCTCGATTGGTCTGCCATGCGCCGGCTGGATTTCGAGGACGTCCCGGCGAAAAAGTTTCCGTGCTTGCGGCTGGCCCAGGAAGCGCTCCGTCAAGGCGGGCCGTTGCCCTGCGCCTTAAACGCAGCCGACGAAATCGCGGTGGCGGCCTTCCTGGAAAAGAAGCTGCCGTTTCTCGGCATCGCCGCCGTCATTGAACGCGTACTGGAGAAGATGCCGCGCACGCCCATGCGCGACATCGCGGATGTCCTGGAATCCGACGCCGAAGCGCGCCGGCTCGCTCGCCTGGAAGTCGAGCGCCGGAAGAATTAAAATACTCTCTGAGGTCTCATGGCAGAATTTCAAAGCGCAGTCATCGCAATCCTATCCGTCACCGTAGTTCTCGGCGTCATGATTTTCGTCCACGAATGGGGTCATTTCATCGCCGCCAAGCTTTCCGGCGTGAAAGTCGAGGTCTTTTCCTTCGGCTTCGGCCCCCGCCTGTTCGGCGTCAAGCGCGGCGACACCGACTACCGCCTCAGCGCCCTCCCTTTCGGCGGCTACGTCCGCATGGCCGGTGATAATCCCATCGAAGAACGCACCGGCGCCGCCTACGAATTTCTCTCCAAGCCCCGCTGGATCCGCGTCCTCATCGCCTGCGCCGGCCCGGCCATGAACATCATCTTCGCCTTCCTGATCTTCTGGGGAATTTTCTGGCTCGTCGGGCTTCCCTCCGATGATTACCTCCGCCAGCCCGCGCAAGTCGTCGCCGTTCCGCAGGACGCTGCTCCCGCCTCCGGCGTCGAGAGCGGCGACCGCATCGTGGACGTCAACGGCCGCGCCACCCCCACCTGGGAATCCGTTTTCGATCAATTGAAGGACGAGCAACCGAACGCTTCCTTCACCTTCACCGTCCAGCAAGGTGCCGTGCAAAAAAAGCTGGCTGGCAAAATCCCCGCGCCTCCGGAATCGATTGATTCGGTGCTCGGGTACCCCTTGCTGCCGCCGGTTGCCGATGAAATCGCTATCGGCTCGCCCGCCGAACACGCCGGCATGAAAGAGGGCGACGTGATCGTCGCGATCGGCGGCAAACCCATCATTACCTGGCTGCAGTTGGTTGATGGCGTCATGCACTCCGACGGACATCCTCTTCAGTTCACCGTGCAACGCGACGGCAAGGATGTTTCCTTCGACATCTCTCCCATGCGCACCATGGGTCCTGACGGCAACATGGTCTGGCAGATCGGCATCACGCGCAAAGCACAGGAAAACTTCGAACGTCAGACTTTCCTCGCCGCCGGCAAATCCGCAACCATTCAATCCGCGGTCGGCATCAAGCAGATCGGGATGGTCCTCGGCGGCCTCTTCACGGGCAAAGTTAAAATTCGTCAGCTGAGCAGCGTCGTAGGCATCGCCCGCGAATCGGGACGCGCCGCCAAGCGCGGCCCCTTGGACCTGATCGAACTCATGGCCATGATCAGCCTCAATCTCGGCTTGCTCAACCTTCTCCCCATCCCCATTCTCGACGGCGGCCACGTCCTGATGCTCACCATCGAAGGCGTCCTCCGCCGCGACCTAAGCCTCGCCGTAAAAGAACGCTTCGTCCAGGTCGGCCTGGTCTTCCTCCTCGGCATCTTCGCCTTCGTAATGTACAGCGACATCTTCAAACTAGTCCAAAGCCACTAGCTTTTGTGGCATAGCCACTCTCGGCTGTGCTCTTCGCATCTCGTACCGCCGGCTCTTCGCCTTGGTATTTGCTCGGTAGGGGCGGGGCTCAGCCCCGCCCTCTCTGCGCCAAGCCCGCGAGCTCCTTGCATTTGACTTTGTAGCGGCGCACTTTTACCCTGAGTCTCGTTACGAAGGGTCAGTGCGCCATCTCTGTTACGTCGCGCAACGCCGGCGGTCCAAAAATCAACGCAACGCCTCCCCGTCGCCCGTCGTTTCGACTTCGCGCGTGGCAGCGTTGCGATATGTGCTCCGTAGGGGCGAGGCTCGGCCCCGCCCGATTTCATTTCCGCCCTACCGAACCTGGAACCATCGCGCGCGCGTTTTGCTATAATCTCCCTATATCCCATGTCCGCCACCCCCGCACATCGCGTCTCCACCGGCGAACGCATCAATCACGAAGCCCCCGGACGCCTGCAACGCGAACTAGGCGCCCGCGGCATCCGCCTCACCCGCCAACGCCGTGTCCTGCTGCAGGTCATGGAATCCGCCCGCCGCCATCTCGATGCCGGCGAAATTCTCGAACGCGCCCGCAAACTGGATTCCCGCGTAACCCAGGTCACCGTCTACCGCACCATTGATCTCCTGAAACGCCACGGCCTGATTGACGAACTCGACCTCCTCCACCTCCGCGGCGATCGCCACTTCTACGAAAGCCACGGCCCGCGCGATCACATCCACGTGGCTTGCCTGCGCTGCGGCAAAGTCCGCGAATTCGAAAGCGAGCTCTACGAACAACTAAAAAGTCAGATCGCCCGCGATTGCGGCATAGAAATCTCCGTCTCCCGCACAGAAGTAGGCGGCCTCTGCGCCGACTGCCGCAAACAATAATTTCCCCACGCTCAGGCGCACCGCCTTTTCTGGGAGTGCGGCAGGTTGTTTACCCTGAGGCACGAAGGGCTGCCGCTTGTGCAAGGCGAGGCTTGCCTCGCCGCTAGTCGCGCAGCGCACCACGATCGCGAAGCCGCATGCTCAAACTTAGTTTTGTCATTCCGAACGAAGTGAGGAATCTCTCTGTGTCCTGAAGCTTCAGCGAGGTTACAACCCAGACTTCAACACTCTATCAAGACTCTCTCAAACGCGCCCTAAAACGGCATCGCCCCATACGTACTCTCAAACTCTGCCAAAGGCACCATGTCAATCGCATCCCAAGGACATCCTTCCAAAAACGCCCCGTCCGGCCCCTTGCTAGTACACAATTTGCAGCCGATACAGAGCAGCGGATCGACGAGAATCTTGCCAAAAGGCGGATGCTCCGAATCCGGCACCCAGAACATGCAATCCGCCACCGGACAATACTCCACGCAAGCCGGTGACCCCGAACAACCCGTACACATCTCATTAATCACTGCAACAATATGCGGCTTGCGCTTCCGGCGGGTCGTAGTCCCTTCGGAAATCGGATGGCACTTTTCAACTTGCCCGTTCACAAATTTCGCCACATCCACGGTAAGTTCAGCCAATGCACCCTCCCACATCCGAAACCACTTCCAAAACTAGCCACATTCTCTTCGCAAGCAGCAGGGAAGTCAACCGCCTCCAGCGAACCGATTTCCGCTTTCCCCTCCTTCAAGCGACAATCGAAAGCCGCTTGATCCTCGCCGCATCGCTCCGCAGCGCGTCCACCGCCAGCGTCAACCTTTCCCTCAGCGCCCTCACCGCGATTTCACCGATCGCAGCTTCGTGTGAAATCAGCCTGTGCCGCTCGCAGCAGTCCGCCAGTACGAATCCCACCAGCTCTCCGCAGCAGTTAAAGAGCACCTCCTCCACCTTGCCTTCGAAGTGCACCACGTCCTCGCACGGATCGTTCTTCTTAAGCGGCGCGCCGGTCAGCGACGGCGGAATCGCGCTCGGATCACCGCCCAGCCCAGCCACCCTGTCCGCCACATACTCGATGTACCGCTGCATTACCGGATACCAGCGGTTCGCCGGCGACATCTGCTGCAGCCGCCACTTCAGGATCGCCAGCGTATCCTCTTCCGGCCTCAGCATCACCGCCGCCGTCGTCACCGGCACCTTCACTTGGAACGTGCCGATGATGTACCGCCATTCGGCGTTCACCGGCGGCGCATCTGCTTTCTTGCCGCGCGCCTTCAACTCGATCTGAATCGTTTCCGCCTGCGCCCGGCCCACCCGACGAACCACAACATTGAATTCCTGTCCGGTAACCACTGTCGTCGGAAGATCGATCGTAAATAATCCCGCGAAGTCCTGTCCGCTTCCTTTTGGAATCGGAATGTAACTGACCCCGCCGGTTACCTTGCACTGAATCGTGTGCGCGTCCGCCGCCGTCAGCGTGTTCGCCGGATACATCGCGGTAGCCAGCGCCATCACGTCTGCGGCATTCACCTGCGGCCAGTAGATCGCTGCGGTGCTGCCCTTCGGAACCGCTCCCCAATCAATCATCAATTCGTCCACGGCGCTCTGCCCGGTTGCCGTGGGCCGAATGTTGAACGTCTGCGGAATCCGGTGCGTCGCGGCCGGTCCCGGGTTGTCCGAGTGCGTCACCTGCAGGTTGCGCTGCGCTAGCCGGTCCGACGCTTCCGGCGTCTCTCCCGTGAATAATGGCGAGTCATCGTAGGCTATCTGCGCCACCAGGCAGTGATGCGTCCCGGTCAGCCACGCCTGCACCTGCTGCCCCGCCACCGTGTTATTCGGATCGTACAGGTTCAGGAAACAGCCGTAATACGCCCAAATTGTGTCCCGTCCGGGCGGATTCGTCGGAATCTCAATCGCCTGGTTATTCACCCCTCCCGCGGCGTAGTCCGTGTTCGTACCAAGGTCTCCCGTCGCGAAGAAGGGTATCGTTGTCTGCCCCGCGCCCACGTTCGGCGAACCGGGATCGCCTGCCGCGTCTGGTGTGCTGGAGTAAGTAGTCGTCGGCTGATAATCCGTGTCCGCCGTCTGGCTTGTCCACAGCCGGAAGAACACGCGGACGTTGTCGGCCTCGCCCGCTGCCCCGGCCGTTCCGCGCATGCGCACCCGCGCAATCGCGAAGTTGTAATTGTTATATATCTGCAGCATCGGCGGGAAGACTCCCGAGAGCTGGATCGTGAAAGGCGTCACCGACGAATCCGCCGAATACGCCCCGCCCTGTGCCGGCAGCACGCTGCTGAACGGATCGGTCCCGTTCGGGTCGTTGAAGTTCGTGTTCAGCCAACTCAGCAGCGACTGCACATACGCGTACGCCGCGCCCGGACTGTTGCCTGCAAATGTTGGTCCTCCGGGAACCGGGACGGGCGTCAGCTGGGGAGTGGCCGTGAACACGCGCAAGTCCTGGCTCAGGTAGAACACATTATTTTGCGTCGGATCAATGTTCGAAAAGTACGGATCGGCCCCTGCCAGCAGCTCGAATTCCGTCGCGGCGTCCGTGCTCGGCACTTTGTTTCCGTTGAGTGTCAGCCAGGAATTGAGCGGGTACGTCGCTCCGTCGAAATCGCTCTGCCTCGGATTTGTAAAGGTAATGTCGAACGGGATCCGGATGCGCTGCTGCGCCGAGGAATCCGCGCCGTTCTCGAAGTCAATCGCCGGATTCTGTGCGATCATCACGCCTTGCAGTGACGCGAATGCCCCGGTCGGCAGCGCCACACCCGCGCTCAGCGCAGTGAACGAGTCCTCGCTGAATCCCTCCACCACCAGCCAGAAAGCCTTCGAGACTAAACCGCCGCTGTTGCTGATGATGTCCTGAACTTCGTCCCAGCCAAACGTGTTCTTATCCATCCAGAACGTCGCCGACCCCGTCGGCAGCAGGCAGATAGTGTCCGCCTTGCTCCAATATGCCTGCACCGAGCACTGCATCCCGTTCATGTCCAGCGTGAAAAACTGGTCGTTGCAGGTATCCCCGATCTCGTCATCCGTGATCGTGTTCCCGCTCGAATCCTTGCCGTCCACCAGAATTCCGTTGTTCGACGTATCCACGTCGGGGTTCGTGCACGCCTCCACTAGCTCGTGCGAGAACACCTTGGTCGTGCAGTCGTGGCCCGTCAGTGACCCGGTGTTGTCCACCCACGCGTAATATCCCGTCGCTCCGTTATAGGTGAAGCTCTGATGCTGGCCGGCGAATCCCGTATTTGAGTTGCGGATGCCCTGCGGCGCTATCACCGCGTAGAACCGGTTGATCCCGGATGTCGGCGCCGGCATGCTGGTATTGTTCAGCCGGTCCTTGATCAGATTGACGACGTCGGAGTCCGTGTACAGGTCGCTCGGGTCGCTTCCCGTGTACACCTCTGTATAGACTAGGCTGCCTTGTCCAACTCCGCGGTACTGCCGCAGGCCGCTCATGAACGGACCTGTCAAGATGCCTTCAATCGCCGTCTTGTAGGTGTCACTCGAAGGCGTCGGCGCGGGCGATGTCGTCCAGAAGCTGCCCCAGAAGATCAGGATCACCTCCACGTCGGTCAGAACCTTTCCGCCTCCGTCCGTGGTACTCGTCACCGTGTAATCCGGTGAGAACGTTTCGTCTCCGCCAGCCTCCGCCGCTTTCGTCTTCGCCCTACGCGCGATGCCGCGCAGCGGCTTTTCCTTTGCATTCTTCTCGCTCATACCTGATTTCTTCTTGTTCACGGGTGTGACCTCCTCGCGCCGCCCAACCGGCGAATCCAGCTTCTCGCGCCTGGTGTTAGATAGTGCAGCAGCGCAACAGATCGTTTCACTCCGGTTCACCCCCTACGGCCTTTTTCGTTCAATCAACCTCCCGTATCTGGTCAGGACATCCCAGCGAGCATCCATCACGAACCTCAACGCTGTCCTGATCGAGCGGCTGATAAGAGGAGGTAGGCGACGCCTTCTGATACCACCCCGGTATTTTTAGCCACCGGTCTCCGCTCGTTTGATAGCGCCAGCCGCGCGCGCCCCGAAATCCCTTTCGACAAATCGGTTCGGGCCAAAGATGATGCGCTCAGTACACACACACCACGGCCACCGTGGCGTCATCCCTCTGCTCTCCTCCCGAAAAATCATCCACCGCTCCGAACACCGCGCGAACGATATCTTCGGCGCACAGCGCGGCGCTCTCGCCCACACACTTGCGTAGCCCCTCGACTCCCCACTCTTCGCCCGCCGCATTCACCGCTTCAATCACTCCGTCCGTGTACGCCAGGATCAAGTCGCCAGAATTCAGCTGAACTGTTTCTCGCGCGTAAGTCGAATCGGAAAATATTCCCAGTGGCACTCCACCCGCTCCCAACGGGAAGATTGCGCGGTCTCCTCGCACCACCATCGGGGGATTGTGCCCTGCATTAACATATTCCAGCGTGCGCGTCGCTCCGTCGAAAACGCCGTAGAATAGCGTGGCGTAGCGATCGTCGAGCGATGCTGCGTGCACCTGGCGATTCACCGCCTCGAGCACCGCCGGCCCGTCGTCTCCGATGAAAGTCGCCGCCGTACGCAGCGAGGATTGCACATTCGAAATCATCAACGCGGCGGCGAGCCCTTTCCCGGACGCGTCTCCAATCGCGAACGCCAGCCGCTCATGCGCCAAAGGCATGAAATCGTAGAAGTCCCCGCCCAGCGCCCGCATCTGCCGGCAACGCGCACTGTAACTCAGCGTGCCGATCGTCGGGCCGGCCTGCCGCATGAACCGCTCCTGCACGTCGCAGGCGGTCATCCAGTCCCAACTCACATCCAAAACCTGCGCATCGCTCGTCATCTTCGCACCTCTATAGCATTGTCGATTTTTGAAGAGGGAATTCGACACCCGGCAGGCGCTGTTTTCGCCAAAACTTTTTCTCTCGCGCCATGTAGAGGACTGCTCGCCCGCTCCGACTACTCTTTGAAAGCGCGGCATCAAGCGCGAAAATCCCAGGAGGATTAAGATCATGAAATACATACTGTTAATGACCGGCACAAAACCAGGTGTGAACACCTATCGTGCCTGGACCAAGGCAGACGCCGACGCCCACATGGCAATTCTCAGGAACATCAGTAAGGAACTGACTGAATCCGGGGAATTTGTGACTACCCACGGTCTGGCGGGCCCGGACCAGGCCACGCTCGTCCGCGGCGAGAAAGACGGCATGCCCGTCACCGACGGCATCTTCCCCGAATCCAAGGAGTTTCTGCTCGGCTACTGGATTGTTGACGTCAGCACTCGCGAACGCGCCCTCGCCATCGCCGGCCGCATTTCCGCCGCGGCAGGTCCCGGCGGCGTCCCCACCAACATGCCCATCGAAGTCCGCCAGATCATGGACCGTCCCGAGAAATCGTCCTAGCCGCATGTCGAGAACGCTCTGCGTGCTCCGACTACTCAACGACGGCTCGTAAGCAGCGCGAACACGAAAGGAGGGATAAACATGAAATATATGTTGATGATGAACACGATGAGGGCCGGTTCCCACGGCTTCCCCGGCTGGGACAAGAAGGACTTCCAGGCGCACATTGCCCACATGATTGGCATGGCTAACGACCTCGGCAAATCCGGGGAGCTGCTGGCCGCCGAAGGCCTCACCTTTCCGGATCAGGCCAAGCTGGTGCGTGCTGGCAAGGATGGGATACCGATTACCGACGGCGTCTTTCCCGAGAGCAAGGAATTTCTCGCCGGCTACTGGCTCGTTGATGTTGCCACGCCAGAACGAGCCTACGCGATCGCCGCACGTGCGTCAGCGGCGCCCGGACCTGGCGGTGCACCCATGAACATGCCGATCGAGGTGCGCCCAGTAATGAGCGGCCCGCCTCCCGCTAAATCATAGCGTTGCACGGAGCGGAATTCCGGCGTGCACGATCTGATCGGACTCATCATGCGCACGCGCTCAACACCGCGCAAGAATCGAGAGGAGAAAAAAAATGAAGTACATTCTGATGATGAATGGCACCAAGTCCAATTTTGCCGACTACGCCAAATGGTCGAAACAGGATATCGAAGCGAACGTCGCTTTCATGCGCGCTTTCAGTAAGCAACTCAAGGACGAGGGCGTGTTCGTCGCCACCGAAGGCCTGGGCTGGCCCCACCAGGCCAAGCTCGTTCGCGCCGGGAAGGACAACGCCCCAATCACCGATGGAGTCTTTCCGGAATCCAAGGAGTTTCTCGCCGGATACTGGATCGTTGACGTCGAGAGCCCCGAGCAGGCCTACCAGATCGCCGCGCGCGCTTCGGGCGCTCCCGGCCCCGGCGGCGTTCCTGGCAATATGCCCATTGAGGTGCGTCAAGTCCTCAGCAATCATTCTGATCTGGGACTCTGACAGCGGGGAAGGGAAACGCACGTTGACCACACGCTCTTCACAACCTTCCATCGAGCGCCTGCTGCGCGAACTGACGCCGCAGGTGCTCGGCACCGTGGTCCGCAGATTCCGCGATTTTGCCGCGGCCGAGGACGCCGTACAGGAAGCCTCGCTCGCCGCCGCCACGCAATGGCCGCGCGATGGCCTGCCGGAAAATCCGCGCGCCTGGCTCACCCAAGTCGCCTACCGTCGCGTCACCGACCACATCCGCAGCGAATCCGCCCGTCGTCGCCGCGAAAGTGAAGCCGCCCTCGAGATGGAACAACTCGCTCCGCCCGCCGCCCCCGCCAGCGAATCGGATGAAGACGACACCCTCATCCTGCTTTTCATGTGTTGCCACCCCGCACTGACTCCGGCATCCGCCATAGCGCTGACCCTGCGCGCGGTCGGCGGCTTGACCACCGCGGAAATCGCGCACGCTTTTCTTGTTCCCGAGCCGACCATGGCCCAGCGCATCAGCCGCGCCAAGCAAAGCATCAAGGATTCGAGCATTCCGTTCCAGCTTCCCACCAGCGAAGAACGAGTACAGCGCCTGCATGCGGTCCTGCACGTGCTCTACCTGATTTTCAACGAGGGCTACACCAGCACCGCCGGACCCCATCTCCGCCGCGCCGATCTCTCGCAGGAAGCCGTGCGTCTCGCCCGCATCGTGCACCGGCTTCAGCCGCAGGACACCGAAGTCGCCGGATTGCTCGCCCTCATGTTGCTCACCGACGCCCGCCGTCTCGCGCGCACCGGCGACGGCGGGGAGTTGATCCCCCTCGCCCAGCAAAATCGCACGCTCTGGGATCGCCAGCAGATCTCCGAAGGTGTCGCGCTGCTCTCCGCCACGTTGCCCAAAGGCGCCGTCGGCCCGTATCAATTGCAAGCCGCCATTGCTGCCGTCCACGACGAAGCCGCCACGCCCGACGCCACCGATTGGCCGCAGATCCTCGCCCTTTACAATCTGCTCAAGAATATGTCCGACAATCCCATGGTCGCGCTGAATCGCGCCATTGCCGAGGCCATGGTCCATGGCGCAATCAAGGGCTTGGAGCTTTTGGATGAGCTGAAGGACGATCCGCGCATCGCCGGAAATCACCGCTTGGACGCGGTTCGCGCGCATCTCTTGGAACTCGCGGGGGATGAGAGTGGTGCCGTTAGGCACTACCAGGCGGCCGCCGCAAAAACAGGGAGCCTCCCTGAGCAAAACTACTTACTCGCCCAGGCCGCGCGGCTCTCCAGCAAGCCGCCGCCAGCGAACGATCCGGAATAATACGCAGCGCCGCTCGCGCTCTGCGGAAACTACGGAGTGTGCGTACGATTACGCGAACGCGCGAATCACCGCATCCGTAAACTCCGCAGTCGAGGCCGTACCTCCCACATCACGCGTCAAATGCTTGCCCTCGCGATACACCTTATGCAGCGCGTCTTCCACTTTCTTAGCCGCCGCCATCTCCTGGATATGCCGCAACATCAAAATCGCGCTCATCAGTAGCGCCGTAGGATTCGCCAGACCCTTTCCCGCGATGTCCGGCGCCGTCCCGTGCACCGCCTCAAACACCGCAATCGTCTCGCCCATGTTCCCGCTCGGCGCAAATCCCAATCCGCCGATCAGTCCGGCCGCGAGGTCGCTCATGATGTCGCCGTACAAGTTCGTCAAAAGCAGCATGTCAAATTGGTTCGGATTCAAAACCATTTGCATGCACGCATTATCCACAATCAATTCCTTGTACTCGATGTCCGGATAATTCTCCGCCACCTTGCGCACCGACGTCAGAAACAACCCATCGGAAAGCTTCATGATGTTCGCCTTATGAATGGCGTGAATCTTCTTGCGCCCGAATTTCCGCGCAAACTCAAACGCGAACTTCGCCACCCGCGTCGAAGCCTTCTCCGTAATGATCTTCAGGCTCTCCACCACGCCCGGTATCACCGTATGCTCCAGCCCCGAATAAAGATCCTCGGTGTTCTCCCGGACCAGCACCAGATCCACGCCCGAATACCGCGCCTGCACGCCCTCCAGGTTTTTCACCGGACGCACATTCGCATAAAGCTCCAGCGCCTTGCGCAACGCCACATTGATGCTCGGCGCGCCTCCCGCCACCGCCGTCGCCATCGGCCCCTTCAGCGCCACTTTGTTCTTGTGGATCGATTCCAGCACCCCCGCCTGGATGAAATCAATCCCGCGCCGCTCCGCTTCCGCCCGCGCAGCCATCTCCTCCCACTGAATCTCCACGCCCGCCGCCTGCAATATTTGCCGAACCGCGCTGGATACTTCCGGACCAATCCCGTCGCCGGGAATCAAAGTAATTGTATGTTTCATGGTAGGCCCAATATTTTATGAGAATCCCGCCAAGATGTACACGCCCGCCCCGGCATCATGTTTCGTTGCCACCAATCAAGCGCTAACGATGCTGTGGCATCCCAATAACCTGGGCGAGATGCTCGCCGTGCCGCGCCTTTTCTGGGAGTG
>CAWAAG010000006.1:0-189083 GCA_963780035.1 uncultured Acidobacteriota bacterium
CAAGCACGCCTTCATCTCACCTAAGTCGTTGAATCGGCGTCTTTTCACAGTGCAAATCCCTCTGCAAGTTGGGCTACTAATTGGGCTACAGAAAGTACGGGTATTTTGTGATTCGATGAAGCACGATGGCCTGGATGCTCGCGAGAGTATCCGGGCCGTCTCACTTCGTGCCGCTCGCGGGTGCCCAGAACAGGGCACCCTCCTCTTCACAACCCTTCGGTTAACAGCCTTGAAACCAAATTAATCACAATTTGCCGGAGCCGAGACAAATCGAAGGGATTCAGCAAGTTTTGAGAAAACCGGACAAATCAGATTCACCTTCTCTCTTCAGTTTTTATTCGCTTTTTAGCGCAACTCATCACAATTCGCATAACACTGGCATGACACCGCTGGGCTCGAACGTCAGACTCCCCTTCCTTGGGCGCGCACTGTCCGACTCCAACAGCTCCGCCTCAATCGCCTTAAGAAGTGCCTCTCCTGCGTTTGACTTGGCGATGTATGATCAAACGCCAATCTATCCGCCACTACTCGTTCCCGAGATGCTGGAAATCTCAACTCATGATTAGCTTTATGTTTCCAGAACGACCAGCCGACTCCAGTGCTCAACCCGAGCTCGTTGCGTCTCGCAGTCGTAGGGGGTCTGCTATCGAAGCATCTGCTCATCACGATTGCGCCAACAATCGCTTGACTCTCGGCGGCGTGATTGAAATTGCCATGCGCAACTCTCCTTAGTCTGGGAAAGTGCGCGGTTAAGACTTTGCGGCAGCTTTCGGCTTCGGAATGCGCAACGTCCACGAACCACCGAACACGATCGTGCGTCCTTCCGGACGGGCCAAGGCGCGGTACTCGTCGTAGAACTTGAAAAAGAAATTCAACGCCTTAGGCGGCAGAATGAAATTAGTCTGAAAACCAATGGCATGAGCCGAATAGAAAGGAAGCGCGCTCGCGGGGGTGCCGAGAATGGTCGAGCCGCTGCTATCGGAAACCTGCCATTGGTCATATCCGACCAGCCCAATTTGGAAGAGCCTGCTGAAATCCTTCTTCAGTGGAAGAACCTGCCCAAGTCCCCACTCAATAGTGAAAGCCTGACCTGGAGTCTTTTTGAGGGGTGCACCCGAGACAGCGTTTGTGATCGGTTTTTGCCCGTGAATTTCCCAGATAGTAGCTAGGTTAGCGCTGGTTCCCTTATTCTTCGTCACATAGAAAGTGGTGTCGCTCGTTATGTCATTGCCCCAGTAGCCTGAGCCGATGTTGTTCGTGGTTCCGGGAGCGGAAGAGTACCGGCCCGTCGGGGCGGTGAAGCCATATCCTGCGTTTATGTCAGCGCGCTTCAGATGCCAACCAAAATTCACAGGCTGGACGTACATATCCGCAAAACCAAACCCTCCCGCGTTGATGCCGAATTCGGGAATTTCGAGGGGACCGCTCGCCGTCAGCGAACCATTCGCAACAGCCAGCACAACGTAGCACAACTGTTACGTGGCAAAGCACGTCAAAGAAAACCGGCTTCGTCCTGGATTTCGGAGATTCTTCACCGTTTGACACACCGGACGGAGTGATCATCGGCGGCTCCGATCGTTCTATTTCGGTGGTGGCAAGGCGGCCAGGGTGTTTTAACTATTCAGTAGGGGCTTGCGTCGCGGGAGCCATCTACGGGATGTGCGACTCCAAGGAAGCGGAAATCGTCGTAACTAAATAACAGCACGTAACAACATAGCGACCTCCACGCTGTAACCGGAACCGACTGCGGTTGTCGATCTCCACGACGCTAAAGAATCATTCGAATTAACGGAGCGCGGCCCGACTCAATTCCAGGCCGTCGATCCCCAAATAATTCTGACCCGGCCAGATTCCAAAATATGACGTCACGCAAAATCTGGCACGTGTTGCAGGAATAGTTTTCGACAAGGCGATGCTTGGCGCTCTCTCTTTTAGTTCCTGCAAGGCACGTGGCACGAGAAAGTAACATGGGCTGTCACTTTTAACAATAGCCACGCGCAGCGAGAAAACATAGAAAGAACGCCAAGGAGGCTCCCATGAAATTCAACTTACGAAATGCCGTGCAAGTTTTGTGCTACGCGGTATGCCTCGTTTAAGTTTCGGAAATCCGACATGGACGTCACGGCCATGGTGCCGGGCTTGGGAATTGAGGCAGAAGGAGTTGGAGATGCGAAGGGACGACTCGTTGCCAGCAAGATTACGTTTAGCCCCGATGATTTCGCCATTGAAGTAGCGGAAGAGCAGCAGATCCTTGCCAATCAGGCCGCCGCGCAGAAGGCTCAGTCTACTGCTAATCAAGGAGTGTCGGGAGCTCAGGCCGCACAGTCGTCCGCCAATCAGGCCCAGTCCTCGGCAAATCAGGCTCAGGTATCGGCCAACCAAGCGGCTGCTGGAACGGCTGGCGCCATTGGAGTAATGGATGCGGCCGCCATCTCGAAGGTAAATCAGCGGGTATCGGATCTCGCCGACTATACCGTTGTGGCGGAGGCTGGAATTTACTATGATCCGGACAAGTCTACCCTCGACGATGCGGCCAAAGCGGACCTTAGCAATCTGGCCGATGTCGCCAAGACCACCAGTGGTTACATGATTGAGATTGCAGGGTATGCGTCCAGTACCGGCACCAAAGAACAGAACCAGAGACTAAATGACGCTCGGGCGACTGCGGTTACGGATTATCTGCGTAACGTGAAGAACGTACCGATGTGGCGGATTGTTGTCCCGGCTGGGTACGGAGCTTCGCACCCCGCGGCTGAAAACACCGATGCACAAGGACGCGCGCTGAACCGTAGGGTCGATGTGAAGGTTCTTGTTAACACCGGCTTGAACGAACAGCTGTAAATGGTCGCTCGCCCTCTCCGGCTCTGTGGATAACCGGAGAGCGCTACGCCGAACGTCGCCATTCACTGCCAAGTTGGTATGAACTAATTTATGCCGTAAATGAAAAGGAGACAGTCGATGAAAAACATCAAAAGGGCAGCTTTCGTCCTCGGAGTATTTCTGATCGGGGGCTTTGCCGCGTTGCCCCGCGTAGCGGCACAACAAAAACCCAACATCGTTGTGCTTATGACCGACGACACCGGCTGGGGCGACTTCGGAGCCTACGGGGGAGGCGCGGCCTTGGGCCATCCGACTCCAAACGTCGACCGCATCGCCAAGGAGGGCGCCGTGTTCACGAGCTGGTACGGCCAGGCCAGCTGCACGGCGGGCCGGGCTTCGTTCATGACCGGGCGCATTCCCATCCGCACGGCGCTCTCCGTCGTGGTGGTTCCGGGTGACGAGAACTACCTCCGAAAGGAAACGCCGACCATCGCCGAGTTCTTCCAGAAGAACGGCTACTCGACCTACTTCTCGGGCAAATGGCATCTGGGTGACAAAGCGAGCTCCTACCCGATCGAGCACGGCTTCGACGAGATGAAAGAGTTCGCCGCCTACTATGCGGGCGCTTACACCTGGGAAGACACCTCGAAGTGGTTTCATCCGTGGTTCCCGTCCTATAACCCGGAATTCAACGCGATGTTTGATGACATTGTGAACTTGAGCGAGTGGGAAGGTGTGGCCGGCCAGCCCGCAAAACGGGTCGCCACGATTGACTACGCCTACATGGCGACAATGGACGAACGGCAGGCCGACTATGCCGTGGATTATATCAAGCAGCACGCGAATGGCGGCAAGCCGTTCTTCATGGACATTAACTGGATCAAAATGCATAACCCGACCCATGCGGCGCCGGATTTTGCCGGCAAGTCGCATCTCGGTGACTACTCCGATTCGCTCATGGAGATGGATGCTGACATCGGCAAAGTCATGGATGAAATCCGCAAGGATGCGCCCAACACGATCGTCATCCTGACAGCCGACAACGGCGCGTGGCTGGACGCCTATCCCGACGCCGGAACCCAGCCCTTCCGTGGCGAAAAAGGCACCGCGTTTGAAGGCGGTTGGCGTGTCCCGGCCATTATGTGGTGGCCGAACAACATCCCCGCCGGGGTGCAATACCACGAAATGATGTCGCACATTGACTGCTGGTCAACGCTGGCCAGGATGGTTGGCCTCACGCCGCCGCCCCATGGCGAATGGCAGGACAACACCGGCAAACCCATCTACTTCGACAGTATTGACAACAGCGCCTACATTCTAGGCAAGGCACAACACTCCGCACGTCGGTCGTGGGTCTTTATCGATGGCGAAAATCTCAATGCTCTCCGCGTTGACCTCGCCGGAGATCCCAAAGAGCCGTGGGTGAACGTCGCCTGGAAATTCATGTGGACGGCGAAGGAGTCCTGGCTGGGACCCGATCAAAACCTGAGTTTACCTGCGTTCTATAACCTCACCATGGATCCCTATGAGAGATACGACATGGTCATGAATGGGGCCGTGCCAACCCGTGGAATTACCACTTCCCCGGGAAGGTATTCCGGCGAAGAAAACTCCTGGGCCGGAGCGCTGTATGCGCCGGTGCTAGTCGACTTCGACAAGTCCATCATGAAGTATCCGAGCATCAAGCGCTCCCCAGGCGGTGCCTCGAACGACTTGATACCGAATCTTCAGCATCCGGAAAACCCGGTGCCCGCGCTGGATCCCAATAAAATGCCGAAGGCGGTCCCTGGCGGCGGCTAACTAACGCCGGAGGGCGGCTCGCAAGGCCGCCCTCGCCGCGCTAAAGCAATCGCATCCGTGAACGGAGCGGCCGTTTGAGCGAACGACTCGAACGCCGGTGTCGTTAGAGGGGCAGTCACATCAAGGGAGCGGTTCTAATGATCTCGAAAAATTTGAAGAAGATATTTTCAGTAGTTCTCGGTTTGGCTTTTGTTACGTCATCATCACAGATGGCTTACGGTTACCAGAGCCTAACGCCACCTCCGGCTGACGACAATGGAAGCCCGAGTGAAGCTGCTCCTTTAGCCGCGACCGAGCTTCAATCGTTAGTGGCGCCAATTGCGCTGTACCCGGATTCATTGGTGGCCCAGATTCTCAGCGCCGCTACTTTTCCGGATCAGGTTGCGATTGCCGATTACTGGGTACAGCAGAACAAGAGTTTGACGGGAAGTGCTTTAATGCAAGCGGTTGACAAACAATCTTGGGATGCAAGTGTGAAAGCGCTCACACAATTTCCTTCCGTGCTCGATAACATGGCGAAAAATCTCAGTTGGACTTCATCTCTGGGGCAGGCCTTTCACAACCAGCAAGCTGAAGTGATGGCAGCGGTCCAGACGTTGCGCGCGCAAGCCAAGGCGAAGGGCAATCTAAAAACAACGCCGCAAGTTACGGTGGTTCAACAGTCGCCTCAGGTAATCGTCATCCAACCAGCCAACCCTCAAGTCGTCTACGTTCCGGAGTACAACCCTGCAATTGTCTACGGTTACCCGTATGTAGTTCCGGCCTACACCTATACCCCGGGCGCGGTGGTTGCCGCAGGAATCATCGGATTCGGAGCCGGAATCGCGGTGGGCGCCATGATGAGCGGCGGATGCTGCGGCTGGGGATATAGCAGTTGGAATTGTGGCTGGCATGGTACTGCAGTGGTGTATCACGGCGGCGCTTACTACGGAAACTCTGCTTGGCACGGCGGCTATTACAACGGCGGCTATCACAACGGCTATGGCTACAACAACTCCTACAACCACAATAACTACAACAATTACAACCACTCAAACTACAACAGCAATTACAAAAATAGCAGCAACACATATAACAAAAACGTAAGCGGAAACACGGTTAACGTGAACAAGCAAAATGCCCAGAGCTTTAATTCCAATCATTCTTCGGGCTCGAATTCATGGTCGCAGCATTCCGGCGACAGCAGTGGGAGATCGAATGCGTTCAGCGGCATGAGCGGGCACTCCGGTGGATTTGGTGATTCCGGCGGTGCTGGCTGGTCGTCGCGAGCCGATAGCAGTCGCGGCTGGGGTAGTGCCGGCGGCGGTGGATTTCGTGGCGGCGGATTTCGCGGCGGCGGTCGGCGCTGAGCCGCCTGGTGACGACACAAGGACCGCAGATTTTAAAGATAGGGAGAGGGCACATGCAGCGCTTAATTTCGAACCAAAAGATTCCGTCTAAACGTGTTTGGGGATTTTTGTTTTTTTTCGCAGTGATCACTTCGTTGGCGTCCTGCAACAAAGCATCGGACACCAAAGTCGCCCAAAAGACATTTGCCTCGCCAGCCGAGGCAGGAGCCGCAGTTCTGGACGCCGCCAAGTCCGGCGATCAGGCCGCGTGGCTCGCCACCTTTGGCCCAGAGTCTAAGGATGTCCTGTTCTCTGGCGACGCCGTAAAGGACAAGGATACCGCGCAAGACTTTGTTGCTGCCTACAACCAAATGAATCGCTGGGTCAAACTTAAAATAGGCGGACAGATGCTCTATGTTGGGGCAGACAATTATCCGTTTCCTATTCCGCTGAAGCAGAACTCCAGCGGCCAATGGTATTTCGACACTGCTGCCGGAGAGGACGAGATCATTGCGCGCCGCGTCGGCAACGGCGAGTTGACCGTGATCGCTGCCTGCGATGCTATCGCCGACGCACAGCAACAATATTTCAGCCAGACTCACGACGGTGACACGGCACACCAGTTCGCGCAGAAGTTTGTCGCTGACGAAGGAAAGCAAAACGGATTGTATTGGCATGTGCCGGAAGGTCAGACCCCGAGCCCACTCGGCCAGCTTGGTGATTTTGCCAAGGCCGCAGGGTACACCAATTCCGGCGACAAACCTCAGCCGTTCAACGGTTACTATTTCCGAATTCTCACCAAACAAGGAGACAAAGCTCCAGGAGGTGCGAAGGAGTTCATCCAAAACGGAAAAATGACCGGCGGGTTTGCGATTCTTGCTTATCCAGCAGACTACAGGAATTCCGGAATCATGACCTTCGTCATCGGCAAGGATGGCACCGTGTACCAAAAAGATTTGGGGGAAAAGACCGTTGACCTAGCCGCTGCCATGCCGGAATACAACCCAGGCGATGGCTGGGTTCCAGCAATTTAGTTGGAGCCTAATATGGACCCGGAAATTCTCACGAATAATTTGGGGGCTTGGATTGGGCGTGGGCTTGCCGCTCATCGCATTGACCGTGGTCATCCATTCGTATGGGCTTCGACGCATCAATTATGAAGTCTCATCGATGCTCGGTCATGGAGGAGGTCTCCGGAATTTCTCGTGGGCTTCAATCTTCGTCATGGGAGCAACCGCCCTTTCGGCAGCAATTTTGCACGGATTTGAGGGATTCATCTGGGCCAGCGCGTACCGTTTTCTTGGCGCCAGGGGAGATAACAAATCCGCGATGCTGCACTCATTGAATGCAATGACGAGTTACGGCCACGGCGGTCTTATCCTGGAGCCGCGATGGCAGCTGATGGGCGCCCTCGAATCACTGAACGGATTTTATTTGGTCTGACGACTGCTTTTCTTTTCTCTGTCATGCAGAGAGCGTGGCCGCACATTGATAACTGAATTGATCCAAGCGAATCGACACGCGCAAAGTCCAGTTTTATGTTCACAAGAGGGGGAAAAACGCTGTGTCTTCCATTGACATCAAAGAGTTGGCATTCAAACATTTTCGCAAACCAATTCTGATCGCCTGTTTTCTGTTTCTAGCTTACCCCGCGATCGTGCATGCCCAGCGCGAGGACTTCGATCAGTACAAACTCCGTGTTGATACGTTCTGGTTTTACTCAGATCCATCGAGATCAATTCAGGGCAACAGTGACACAGTTCCCATCGATTTTCAGAAGGACTTAGGCTTTAACACTTACTCCACTTTCACGGTAAAGGTCGACTGGAAATTTACTCGCAAAAATCATTTCTAGTTGCGCTAAGCCGTTTTGATACCTCCCGACAGACCGTACTTGCTCGAGACATTACGTTCCAAGGCCAGACATTTGACGCGGGGTCTACCGTCAATAGCTATCTGCACGCTTTCCTGGTCGCTCCTGGCTACCAATACGACATTATCCGGCGGAAACGTGGTCACCTTGGACTTGGCATACAAGTGGATCTTTTTAATACCACCGCGAAAATACGTGCGGCGGTGATGTCGGGCGGCGGAAGTGGAGCGCTTTCGGCGAGCGGGTCGCTTTTGGCGCCCATCCCGGCTGCAGGTCCCGAATTTCGGGTTTATTTGACGAACTCACCGCGGCTTTTCGTCGAAGGTGCGTTCTACGGGATGTACTTCTTCGGCTACGGCAACTTTTTGTCGACGACAGATGCCATAGGATTGACGTTGACTAAGCACATCAGCCTCAATGCTGGCTATCAGCTTGGCTCCCGCCTGCTAGTTAACAATGACGCGAGCGCAAACCGAATTGGGCTACGATTGACCCAGCAGGGCGCGATTGTGGGAGCGGAGTTCTCTTTTTGATGTTCCCTGAGGCGAGTTTTTCGGTTCCGATAGGTCGGCCTTGGAGATCACCGGGCTGGTTTTAGCCTGTAGGAGGTGCTTCTTCCTCCGGCCTCTTCTTGTTCGATGACCCCTATAGCGATTAGCTCTTCGATGTCTCGAAGAGCAGTGCGGGAGGAAGCTTTCGTCATTTTCATCCATTTGTCTCTCGTCAGCTTCCCTTCGAATCCGCTGAATAGTTTGTTCAGAACTTTTGTCTGCCGATCATTCAGAGAGACCTTCCGTTGCTTTAAGCTTTTCCAGAACAGTTCCTTTTCCAGAGCACTGCTTGTGATTTGATTCGATTGTTCGATGGCTCTATCCAGGCATCCGAGAAACCAAGTTAGCCACTTGGTGATGTCCAACGATCCCGCCTGCGTCTTCTCAAGAACTTCGTAATACTCCTTTCGCTCTTCAAGGATTTGCGACGACATGCTGTAGAAACGCTGAGTACTTCCGTCCGATCTGGCCAAACACATTTCAGCGATTGCTCTTCCGATTCTTCCGTTGCCATCTTCAAATGGATGGATCGTAACGAACCACAAATGCGCGATTGCGGCTTTCAAGAGAGGATCTTCTTGTTCCGTGCCGTCGAACCACGCAAGAAATTTCCTCATCTCGCTTTCGACGCGATCAGCCGCAGGTGCTTCGTAATGAACTCTGTGGCGACCAACTGGCCCGGACACAACTTGCATTGGACCCTGGCTGTCATTCCGCCATGCGCCCACGCGAAATTTATCGCGGGTCGTGCGGACGCGCGGAAAGAGATCGGCGTGCCAGTCAAACAACCGTTCCCTTGTCAGCGGCTGGCTGAATTTCTGCGTCGCGTCCAGCATCATTTCAACAACGCCATCGACGTTTCGATCCTTGTGCGCTGTGAGCCCACCGACCTCCAGCCCAAGCCGCCGAGCGAGGGACGACCGGACGTTTTCTGGGTCAAGCACCACGCCTTCAATTGCGCTCGATTTGATTGTTTCTTCCGTAAGAACTTTTAGCGTCGCGGTCCATCGGGAAGCGAGGCCATAGCTACGCATCTTCCCGACCAACAATCCCTGATGTAGTCGGACTTCGGAGAGCAAAGGGGCAAGCGCCTTCGAATCCCATGTGAATCCGGGCCAATCACGAAGTTCGTGTATATATGTTCTCGCCATATTCTCGCCGTCAATCTCGCCACAATTCTATCATATTCTCGCCACAATCTCGCCATCAAGCTAGTCTTTTCCGTTCCACCGCCGAGGCCAACGCAAGCGACATGGAGGCAACTACGCGGAAAGATGGCAAGGGAATACTATTGCCTAGTTAACTCGCCAACCAACGAGCATAGGCTCGGACATCAATCATCGGCACGGTACCGCTGTTTTGCAGAAGAGCGATCAGCTCCAGTAGAAACGCCGTGGCGGGTTTTCCCTTTGGCCGCAGACTGTAGCTCCCGACCTCGTCGAATCCGAAAACTCCATGCGCAGCAACGCAGCCCAGATCGAGCCGCGATTCGGGTTCCGAAATAAGCGAGTTTAACAATGGCTGGCCCATCGGCGGATTCCAGCCGCTTTCGAATGTCATCAGTCCTGCGAGGATATACGGTAGAGGCTTTGGCGGAAATATCCCGCCCGCATGCGGGATCGGTAAACTTGTTCTCGTGAGTTTCCTGACGCTTTCGGCCTTGTCCTGCGCGTATTTGACTTGCTCGGCATCGATAACCTGTTTGGCTTCGAAGACTCCATATACACTTTCGGCAGGTACGATCACCTGGCCTTCAAACTCGAAAATAAACGGCGAATACTGCCGGTCAAAAATAACGACGTCAATCTGATCGCTAAATTGTCCGAGGCTGTCCACGACGTGAGCGGTCGCTGCCTGGTAGCGTTGGGGCAGGTAATTTTGGAGAAGTTCAAGCCAGACATGCTCGCTAGCATTTCCCTTCGTTCCGGGATGGCTGAACGATTTGCGGGCGATGGACAGACGTTGTTCAATGTCGTCATGAAGTCCGGCCAGCAATTGAGAAAGAGACCATTCCCTCATCGCGCCGTCCCTTTTGCGGATTCCTTGAAAGGCGGAGTTGGAGGATGACGCTCAATGACCTCTTTAGCTAAATCAAAGGTGATTGGATTCGACGAATAGGCCGCGAGTAAAAGACCCGGAAGAAGCCGTTGCGCGAGGTCCGAATAGGTGTACCCGTATGACCGTCCATGCGTGGCTCCCGTCGAGGCGACGAGGGAGTGAATTTGCTGCGAACTGAAGCCCAATTCTTCTAGCACCGGTTTGAGAAAGGCCATTCGTTGTGCTTCGTTTGGGCGATTGAAAGTGAACGTTACAGCAGCGCGGCGTCGAACAGCGGGGTCAAGGGCATCAAGTCTATTGGTACACATAACGACGACAGCAGAGAGGTTGCCCGTTGCGAGATCGTCCACACCGCGAATTAAGGCGTTCACGCCGGCGCGGTCTTCGTGATGCATCTGCCCAAGTTCACGAGACTGGGCTAGCGCGTCGGCCTCGTCAATCAACAGGATAATCCCGGAACGACGCTTGCCGCCGGGCCCGCCGCCTTTCTTGGCCGCTTGCTTGACTTCAGCGAATGCGGCGGAGAGGAGACCGGTCATTTCACCAACGGCGCCAGTTCCGCGCGCGTTGAGGCTCAGCGCATAAAGCATTACCCCAATTTCCGCTTCCCGCGCGATGGCGTCGCCAAATGTTTCGGCCAGTATCGTCTTTCCCGTTCCGACATCGCCCGCAAAAATGAAAAGGGGAGGGCGGTCGCGAAACAATTCGATAATCTTGACCTTCTTGTGATGGTGCTTCGTGCTCCACGCAGTAAGACTTTCGGGGTCTAGCAACAGGCGGGCCTCTTTCAGGAGGCGATCCTTCATTTCGTCCAGGCCCACGAGCGCACCAAATCGCCTCGCCGCAGCCGGGTCCGGGAATTCTCGCACTTCTTCGAAGATGCCTACCTTGCTGTCTATCATATGAGCGGTTGAAAGGTCTGGCGGTTCAACGCGCATCCAGTCGAGTAGTAGTTGCGATCCGAGGACCAGTATCCAGCTCCGTCGGATGGCGGTTCGCCATTGGTCCTTTGCACCGGAAGTTCGGCCTTAAATCGCCCCCGCTGGTCCGAAGAAAGTTCGAAGAAGTCGGAATTCTGCGTTAAGAAGTTAAAGAATCTTGCGCTACCTATTTCGACATAAGCCACGACTTTTCCGGGCCGGTCATCCGTCGTGAGATTGCCGTTCGTATCAACTTTATGGCGCCAGCTGATGATGCGCTTTTCATCCTTCTTAAAACCGAATTCGTATTCTTTGACGTAGCCCGCGTTCAGGTATTGCGCCAGTTCTTCCGCATATTCACGGATTTCCTGTTCCGAGGGCCTGCCGTAGTATTGCGCACACAGATGCATGTCGGCTGCAACCTTCGACGCCAGGTAGCGAGCATGAACAATGGTGAATGTACAAGCCCCGAGACAAAGCGCCGGTATCAGCTCGGCATGGTCGAACAGGTTCGCGAAGCGATGGAGAAAGCGAATCAACAGGTGTACGGCGAAAGCGCTTCGGTCAATTAGGCGTCTTCATGACACCTGTATGACACCAGCGCAGTCCAAAGACAAAAGCTGAGAAAGGAGGTTTTGTAAGCAACTGAGAGAGAAGGAGAAGATGGCTCCCCGGGCTAGATTCGAACTAGCAACCCTTCGGTTAACAGCCACTTGAGTAACTTAATTACGATTTGCCGGAGCGGGAGTTTTCCGAAGCGAATCAGCAAGTTGCGATGAAACTCGATGAGTCAATTTCTCGTCTTTATTCACCTTTTGTTCGCACTTCTTCACCATTTCCCGCGACTACCGTTACAGTTTCGTGACAGGCGAGCATTCCGGTAATGACCGAATGGTCGGCCACGTCAATCGTTGCAGAACTTATCTTGAGTTAGTAATTGGTTCATAAAATCCTAACTGGGAGGGTTCGACCTCATTGGACGCACGCCTCGACATCTTTCTGCGCAAGAGGGCGCGGAAGCGCAGGCCACTCCGCGATTTCAGAAGTTTCATCCCAAGCCCACAAGCCCAGCGTGCGCGACTGCTTTTCATTGGCTCGGCGGCGGTAGGCTTTTCGTTCCCGGCCCGATGAGGTCGGCGAAGTCACGGATCGTTGCACGCAGAACGTCACGGGGAACTTGCACGGCGTGAAGCATTTCTGGGTCTCCGAACGCTGCTCCCACATTTTTACACCGACCTGCCAGCCACAGCATGGAATCATGCTCCACTTGCTGTGGCCCGAACTGCCGCTCGCCCGAGCTCACAAGAAGCAGCCGCAAAGCTTCTATGTAAGTCGCATAGTCAACAGATATCGCGGGAGCGAGTTATTCCGGCTCGTTTCCGCGCGTGAATGCCAGCACCAGTTATAGGCCAATCCTTGCGAGGCGTTGAGACCTTCCACGGTGTCCGAGCGTGAAAGATCCAGGACTTCGGACAGCTTCGTGGGATCCTCGCTTGGCCGGATCTTGAAGTTAAATTGGTTCGCCAACGCGCGCATACGAAGATTTTCAGGAAGGATAAATGCTACGACTTCTTGCAATTGTTCGTGACGAGCAACCTTGATCAGTCGTCGAACGACCTCCGCGCGCAGTCCCGGATGTTGACAACGGTCGCTCACCAGCACTGCCGCTTGTTGGCCGGTTGGCAGTCTGTTGAGCCGTCCGACCGCAAGAATTTCGTGCTGGCCGGTCTGTGGAGCGGTGCGATCGAGCGAAGAACGCGCAATCTCCCGCGACCGCACCCCCGTAAATTGCAATTCGCGCGTCGACAGCCTGTGGGTGTCCAGAGAGCTGGGAGCAGGCGCTTATTTTTTTCACCCTCCTGTCCGAATTCCCGCAAGGCTTAGCCGCGCACTGTAAGAACCGGGCACTCCGCGTGCCTGACCACTTGGTGCGCCATCGATATAAGCAGATGCGTTGCCGCGCCCGGGAAACCGCTCGAACGACGCACACCCAGCACGATGAGGTCGGCTTTTCTCTGCTCGGCGACTTCCAAAATCTTCTCGGCCGCTGGCCCGCGTTCCACGACGAAATCCGGCTCGCACCACATTTCGGCTTCGGCCGGGACAAGCTGACGCAACAAGCGCTCCCCGGATCCCACGAGCTCCGCCGCGCGGACGAGATCACCAGGCTTTTCCTCGGCGATCACATGCAAGACCGTCATACGCGCCTGAAACTCTTGCGCCAGGGAAATTGCGTATACTGCCGCCTCCGCTGAAACGGGACTGAAATCGGTAGCGTAAAGGATCTCGGTATACTCGCCTTGCAGGGGCCTCGTGTGCGAATGCGGGCCGATCGTCAATACCGCACACGGCACCTCGCGGAAGATTTCCTCAGCCCTGGAGCCCAGGAAAAATTTCGCCGCGCCGGACCGGCCCCTGGTGCCGAGCACGATCAAATCGATGCTTTGTTTCTCGACGGTGGATTTCAAAATTTTCCAGAAGTCGCCTTCTTCGATCATTACTTCCGGCTTGAATCCTGGGAAAGCCGCGAGCAATGCCAGTCTCTGAGCATTTGCTTCGGCCGTTGCAGCTCTTTCAAACGCAGGCCAGATGGCCGGCTCGGTCATGGGATTGATGACCGGCGGCCTCACGTGCAAGGCATACAATCTCGCACCGAAGCGCCGCACAATCTCTTTCACATAGGGGATTGCGCCGTCCGCCGCTGGCGAAAAATCCGTCAAGAAAAGCACGCTCGCAATCTCAACTCGAGTCCAGGTTTCAAGGGTTTTCATGGAACACCTCTCGCATTTACGTGTACCTCCCGGCGCTTCGTGCTGCTGTGATGGTCGTCACCTTCCATAGTGTCGGGAGTCACCGCGTGTCGACCTCGCTTGGCTCATCTTCTGGCCTAGGAGAATTAATATGCGAACCACCGCGATTGGCGCGCCGGTAAGAGTAAGAAACATTCTTTATCTCACCGATTTTTCAGAGTCCTCCGAAGCAGCGCTTCCGTTCGCAACCACGCTCGCGCGGGCATACGGCGCCAAAGTTTACGCGCTGCACGTGTTGCTGCCGGTACCCTATGCCTACATGAGCCCTGGATTGATAGCCGCAACGATCGCAGCCGACGAGGAAAACGCGCAGGCGGAAATGCAAATAGTCCAGTCTCGGCTGGCTGGTTTGGAAAACAAGACCTTGGTGGAAAGAGGAATCGAAATCTGGCCCGCCGTGCGGCGAGCGGTCGAAGATGACGATATTGACCTAATTGTACTGGGCACCCACGGCCGCACTGGCGCGCAGAAGTTGCTGCTCGGGTCCGTCGCCGAGGAGATATTTCGCCGCTCGCCCGTCCCAGTGCTTACCATCGGCCCCGGCGTGCGCGGTAGTGTGCACAATGGCGGGCGGTACCGTCGCGTGCTGTTCGCCACGGATTTTACGCCAGAGTCCTTGGCGGGAGCGCCCTACGCCGTCACTCTGGCGCAGCAACACCGGGCTCGACTCCTCTTGCTGCTGGTCATGCACACGCCGTCGGTCGCTAGCGAAGGTGACAAGAAAGTCTTCGAGATGTCAGTCGCCGAAGCCCTACATCGCCTCCACGAAATAGTCCCCGCAGATGCCAAACTCGAATTCCCTCCGGAAGCAGCTGTTGAATATGGGGAGCCTGCGGACCGAATCGTGGAGGTCGCCAGGCAGCGCGGCGCCGATTTGATCGTAATTGCTGTTCGTAGCGCTGCCAGAGGTATCGGCGCGGCCACTCATCTGGAGCGAGCCACGGCACATAAGATTGTCGCTCACGCGCCATGTCCGGTACTCACGGTGCGCGCCTAGGCGGCCACCGTAGCTTCGTCTCTAGGCGCCCAAAGAGCGCGAGCGGTTGCCGCCGTTCATTGGTTCCAAGCTGGCAATTCACAGGAGCCGCGCCGCTGCGAACGTCGCTACCGAGAACACTTCCAGATAAAAGTTTCCTTCCTGCTTTCGAGGGAAGATTCCGCCGTGATGATTCGCGGGCTCGTCCCGAAAAACGCTGCACGCGATTCGGAGCGCGCTCGCAGTGTTATGCTTTGCAATTCGGCCTCACGATCGGACCTGAAAAAAATGTCGACATCAGCCAGCCACGCGCTCGCTGCAATTGAATTGCTGGCTGCGGTGGCTGCGACAGCTGCAGCATGGGGACAGGAGGCGCCGGCTGCTCGACCGCGTGCTACTGCGTCTTCTCCATTCCATTCACCGATTGCGGCGGGCGTGGTGGTACAGCAGAACGGACCACAGCCATGCATCCAGCCCGCTCCCTTGGTCCGCTGGCAAGACTATCAGGGCCCATTCCAGAAGACAGTCGGCGCATTCGGACGCAGACTGGAGCGGCAATCGGTTGGCGAGCCGCACTACAAGCCAGGCGTCGTCTTGTGCACTCTGAAGTTGAAGGACAAATTCAAGTTGTTCCTTGCGAACACGTTTGATCCGGTCACTTTTGTGAGTGTGGCCTTTAATGCCGGAATTGGACAGGCGCAGGATTCCGACCCGAGATACGGGCAGGGTGCGGCGGGCTTTGGAAATCGTTTCGGGGCGTATTTTCTTGATCAAGCACAATCACAATTCTTCAAAAGCTTTGCGTACCCGGTGATCTTTGCGGAGGACCCGCGCTATTACCGACTCGGGCAAGGTAGCACGCGCAGGCGCCTGCTGCATGCGGTCGAACATTCCGTCATTGCGAATCGCGAAGACGGCACGCGCATGTTCAATTTTTCGGAGTGGCTGGGAACCACCAGCGCCATAGTACTAGCCAATGCCTACCACCCGGATCGCGAGCGAGGAGTGCGTCCCGTGGTTCGACGGGTGGCAGCATCGGTGAGCTGGGATGTGGGTTTCGATATCCTGCGTGAGTATTGGCCGGAAATTGCCCGCAAATTCAAGCTGCCATTCCGCGAGCAGAGCCAGACGACCACTCCTCGGCCTTGATGTATGGGCCAGTAAATGGGCTTTCGGCGGCGGCGACACGATTGGCCTCGTCACAGTTTTCGCTCGGCTATGCGCTCCACGAGGCTAAACGTATAGAATCTTGTGGAGGAGAACCCCCAATGATCATCCAACTCACGCGCCAAGTCCTGCTGTGCGTGATAATGTTTTCGGCTTTTACCTTCGCTACGACCGCCGCGGCCCAAGACCAGAAAGCGGCACACTTACCGGGTTCGAGTCCGGTTTCCGGCGCGCGGCTGTACAAACAGTATTGCGCGGTGTGCCACGGAATCGATTTGAAGGGCCACGGCCCGCTCGCGATTGAGCTCAAGACAATTCCGGCGGACCTGACCACACTCGCGCAACGCCACGGAGGACAGTTTCCAGAGTCGTACGTGGAGGAGGTACTGCGGAGTGGCGTGAAAACGCCCGCTCATGGAGATTCGGACATGCCCATATGGGGGCCGCTCTTCGCATCGATTCGCGGAACGGATGCCGCGCTCGTGAATATCCGAATCGCGAACCTGGTGGCTTATATCAAGTCCATGCAGGGAAAATAGACAGAGTAGAATTTCCTGACGCAGACGAAAGTGCGCTCACAGGCAGAATTCCAGGCACCCCTTTTACTTCAATTAATATCGTGACTCCGCGTGGAAGCCGGCTTGGCCGCGCCTCCCGGGACATTTACACGCGATTACGAGTCACGAACTCAATCGCAGCAACGGAGGACGTCAAACGCAGCCGTGGCTGCGCCCTGACGGATGGCTGTATCTTCGCCCAGCGTCGCTGCTATTTTTCCTGAAGCGATTTGAGGTAGTTCGTCAGGTTCGAAATCCGCATGTTGACGATGGCCTGATCATGGGAACTGACGGTTTGGAACAGCGGGCCCCACGTCGGCATGTCCGAAGTTCCGTGCGCGGGAGCTTTCACGCCATTGCGCAGGACGTCCATCACGTGTTCAGTGGGAAAGGCGCCACCGTTTCGCTTCGCCAAAGTGGCGAGGTCGGCAGGAGCGGTCTTCAGTTCGGAAGCCGCGGGCCCATCTCCCTTGCCATCTTTTCCGTGGCAGGCTGCGCAGTATTGTTTGTACATCTCTGCTCCGGAGGAGGCATTGGACGATTGAATCGGCGCTCGCTTGATTTGCTTTTCCTGGGCAGTTGCGAGACCGGCGATCAGTAACACAGCTACAAGCGAGATTGCCAAACTGCAAATTATCCGCGACATGGCAGTCCTCCTGGTTCGGCTTGTTGATTTGGGCTCCGATGCAACGTTAATAAGAAAGACCCGGAGCTGATTCAGCCCCGGGCCCAGGAGATGCATACCTACGCCGCCACTTGCTTGGCGATAGGAGCAGTCTTGACTTCCTTGACTTCGATTTTGCGCGGCAGGGCCGCGACGGCCACGGGCGCCGTAATTTCCAGCACGCCGTTGCGGAACTCAGCAACGAGCTTCTCCGCTGCGATGCCCTCGGGTAGCGTCAATGTCCGCTCGAAAGCGCCGTACAGAAATTCGGAGTGCTTCACTTCCGCTTCCTTCAAGGTCTCTGCGGTTCTCTTTTCGCCCTTGATGGTGAGCAGATTACCCTGCAGATTGATCTCGATTTCCTTTGGTTCGATGCCGGGCAAGGAAACTCGGCAAACGTACTTCCTTGCTTCGGTGTCCACATACGCCTCGACAGCCGGGACGAATGGGACGAGATTAAACGCTCTCTCAAGTGGAAGTTGCTCGGTCACAAAAGGCTTGAAGGTGAGCATCTGATTGAAGATCTCGTCGAAATCACGACGGAATTCAAAGAGATCGCTGTAGAAATTGTCGCGAAGCATCAATTTTGTCATTGCAATTCTCCCTCATGCCGGTAGTTTTTCCGGCCTAAAACCTTGGATACTTGCCGGGCAGCGGCCGACGCGGAACTCTTCTGACCCGAGCGGGTCGCAGCCATTGCCAAATGGCTTCTCTTTTTGAAGCTCAGCGTCGAGCCGTTGCCGCGGAAGGAAGGAAAGGAGGCCGCAAGGTCTATCCCCAGTTGTTCGAAGTCTTCGGGCAGGAGAGGAGGAGTCCGGAACTTTCTCCGGCTGCTTGCCGGATAGCTTTGGGGGCTCGCTTCCATGGTGGCCTCTCGATCCTTCAGCTACTGTTTAGTCTTAATGTGTCAAGAAAGCAGTGACTGCGGTCACAGTGCGCCGTGTTTGCAATCACATTGCACGGGGAACGAGATTAAGCGGCGAGGTCAACGCAGAGTGTAGGAGCTCAAAACTTTCATATAGTTGACGCGCTCGAAAACATCGGGACGGGCGGCAGACCGATGGCTCATGCTGCCGCGCATCTGGCGGATAGACTGATAGTCGTGCTCTGTCATCCACTTTTTTAGATCGCCGAGCACCAGTTGGACGTGTTCGATTCCATAACGCAAAAGCGCGGACGTCATCATCGCCACGTTCGCTCCGGCCATGATGGACTTCAGCACGTCTCCGGCGTTGTGAACTCCGCCAGTGACCGCGAGGCTGCACTTGACTCGTCCGCAAAGAACCGCGATCCAATGGAGGCGCAGCAATAATTCCTGCGAATTGCTGAGCGTCAGGCACGGCACAACCTCTAATGACTCGAGATCGAATTCCGGCTGATAAAAACGATTGAACAAGACGAGGGCGTCAGCGCCGGACTCGTCCAGGCGCTGCGCGACATAGGGAAGCGCGGTGAAGAATTGGGAGAGTTTGACGGCAACCGGAATCGTGACGCTGGCCTTGACCCGGCTGAGCAGTTCGCAATAATTTTGCTCCACTTGAGAGCTGCTGACCCGCGGGTCCGTGACAAGTCCGTAGAGATTTAGCTCGATGGCATCCGCTCCCGCTTCCTGCATCAGCCTGGCATAGTGGACCCAGCCGCCATCGGAAACGCCGTTGAGGCTGGCGATTACGGGGATCGCCAGAGCTCGCTTCGCGCGGCGAATGAGTTCGAGGTAACCGTCAGGTCCCAGGTTGTACGATTGCATGGAGGGAAAATAGTTCGGCGATTCGGCGAAGCTTTCGTTCCCTCGTGAGAGATCCTCATCCAGCGATAGGCTGTCCAGTTGCAACTGCTCTTCGAAAAGTGAAGGGAGGACGACGGCGGCAATGCCGGAATCTTCCATCCGCCGCAGGTTATCCACTGACTCGCAGAGAGGCGAAGCGGAAGCGACAATCGGCGAATTCAGATCTAATCCAAGATAGCGAGTCGAGAGGTCTATCATTGTGCGGCTCCTTCCACGACGGTTGGTGACGCATCGGCTTTAGGCTCGGCTTCCGTCTTGGCCTCTGGTACAGCGGTCCCGGGCATGGAGGCGCGGCTGGAATAAACTCTCCATTGCCGGTCCACATCGTCCTGCGCCAATTTCAGGAGATCCTTTGCGACTTCGGGATTGCTGCGTGTGAGCATGGTGTAACGGGCTTCCTGCGAGATGTATTGCTTCAGAGGAATCTGCGGAGCCTTGGAATCCAATTGGAATGGATTCTTACCTTGCGAACGCAACGCGGGATTATAACGAAGCAGCGGCCAGTAACCTGAATTCACGGCGGCCTTCTGCTGTTCCAGGCCGAATGCCATATCGTAGCCATGGGCGATGCAATGGCTGTAGGCGATGATAAGTGAGGGCCCGTCATAAGCTTCGGCTTCGAGGAACGCCTTGATGGTGTGAGTATCGCCGCCGCCCATCGCTACGCGAGCAACGTAAACAGATCCATAGCTTATGGCTTCCATGGCTAGATCTTTTTTCGAAGTCCGCTTTCCACCCGTCGCGAACTTGGCAATGGCGGCACGCGGAGTGGCTTTGGACATCTGGCCACCGGTGTTCGAGTAAACTTCAGTATCGAGCACCAAAATATTTACGTTCGCGCCGGAGCTAAGGACGTGGTCGAGGCCGCCGAATCCGATGTCGTAGGCCCAGCCGTCACCGCCGACCATCCAAACGCTTTTTCGCACAAGTGCGTCTGCGATTGCCAACAGATCAAGCGCCAGGGGCGAGTGTAGCTTCGCGAGCCGGGTTTTGAGGTCGGCTACGCGGCCGCGCTGCTCCATAATTTCGCGCTCGGTAGTTTGACTGGGGACCAGCAATCCGCTAACCACGGCTTCTTCCAGTTGCGGCGCGAGTTGGTGAACGAGTTCGCGGGCATACTCCGCTTTTTTATCCACCGCGAGGCGCAGCCCGAGCCCGAACTCGGCATTGTCTTCGAAGAGCGAATTGCACCAAGCCGGCCCGCGCCCTTCTGGATTCACCGCGTACGGTGTCGTTGGCAAATTGCCGCCGTAAATCGAAGAGCACCCCGTGGCATTGGCAATCAGAAGGCGATCGCCGAAAAGTTGCGTGAGCAGCTTGATATAGGGTGTTTCGCCGCAGCCGGAACACGCGCCGGAAAATTCGAAGAGGGGTTCCAGCAGTTGCACATCTTTCGCTTGGCCGTGCGAGAGGGGGTCGCGATCAAATTCCGGCAACTTGAGAAAGAAGTTCCAATTGGCGCTTTCGGCCTTGCGCAGCGGCGCCTGCGGTTGCATGTTGATCGCCTTGTGCTTGGATTCACTTTTGCTCTTGGCGGGGCACGCTTCCACACAAAGGCGGCAACCCGTGCAGTCCTCGGGCGAAACTTGGAGGGTGTAGCGCAAAGTTTCGAACTCGCGCCATCGCGGCTTTGAGGACTTGAAATTTTGGGGCGAACTAGAAAGCAGCAAGGAATCGTACACTTTCGCACGAATCACGGCGTGCGGGCAGACCAGCACGCATTTTCCGCATTGAATGCAAAGCTCTTTGTCCCACACAGGAATTTGTTGTGCGATATTGCGTTTTTCCCACTGCGCTGTCGCTGTCGGGAACGTCCCGTCCACAGGCAGCGCGCTGACCGGCAATTCATCTCCATGGCCGGCGATGATCTGGCCGAGAACGTCGCGCACGAACCGCGGAGCACGCGCCGGCACTGCCGGGAGTACATCGAACTCACTGCTGACCTGCTGCGGGACCGTGACGGGATGTAAATGCGCCAGGGCGTGGTCCACCGCTGCAAAATTCTCTTCGATGAGTGCTTCTCCGCGCTTGCCGTAGGTTTTGCGGATTGCCTTCTTGATCTCGTTGATTGCGTGTTCGCGTGGCAGCACTCCGCTGATCGCAAAAAAGCAGGTCTGCATGATCGTGTTGATGCGGTTGCCCATTCCCGTATCGCGAGCCACCGCGT
Organism: uncultured Acidobacteriota bacterium; assembly: GCA_963780035.1. GTDB lineage: Bacteria > Acidobacteriota > Terriglobia > Acidiferrales > UBA7541 > Palsa-295. The sequence goes on from CAWAAG010000006.1 coordinate 21,478, forward strand.
AACCGTCAATCACAAAAAACTTCAGTTGTTTTTCGATGATTGTTTGCTGCACCGCTCGCGGCAGGTGATTCCACACGTCGTTCGGCCCAAAGGGTGAGTTCAGCAGAAGTGTCGCGCCGGGCTCCGCCGCGGCGAGAACGTCCATGCGCTCCAGAAACTGGAACTGGTGGCAGGCCACGAAATTAGCTTTGCTGATCAAGTACGAGGAGCGGATTGGACGAGGTCCGAAACGAAGATGCGAAACGGTGACCGAGCCAGCTTTCTTTGAGTCGTACACGAAGTAGCCCTGAGCGAAATTGTCAGTGTTTTTCCCGATGATCTTGATTGAATTCTTGTTGGCACCAACGGTGCCATCCGAGCCGAGCCCGTAGAAGAGGGCCCGCACGGTTTGCGGATCCTCGGTAGAAAAATCGCGATCGTATTCCAGACTGGTGTGCGTTACGTCGTCGCGAATTCCGATTGTGAAGTGATTCCGGGGAGCAGCTTGTTTCAGCTCGTCGAAAACTGCTTTTGCCATCGCGGGCGTGAATTCCTTAGACGAAAGGCCGTAGCGCCCGCCGACCACGCTCGGAATCCGTTGCGTTTCGGCCGGCCTTTGTTCGTTCAGAGCAGTTAACACGTCCATGTAGAGCGGCTCCCCCAAGCTGCCTGGTTCTTTGGTGCGGTCGAGGACTGCGACAGCAGCCGCGGTTTTTGGCAAGGCGACCATAAAGGCGGCGGCATCGAACGGCCGGAACAGTCGGACTTTGAGCAGGCCCACCTTCTCGTTGCGTTGAACAAGGCGTTCAACCGTTTCCTCCACGGCGCCAGCGCCGGATCCCATCAAGACGATCACCCGCTCGGCGTCAGCGGCTCCGACGTAATCGAAGAGGTGGTACCTTCTTCCGGTTCGCGCCGCAAAGCGGTTCATTGCATCCTGCACGATCGTGGGGCAAGAGCGATAGAAAGGGTTGCTGGCCTCCCGCGCCTGGAAAAAGACATCGGGGTTCTGCGCGGTTCCGCGGAGGACGGGGCGGTCGGGCGAGAGCGCGCGTTCGCGGTGAGCGAGAATGTATTTCTCGTCAATCAAAGCGCGCAGGTCCTCGTCGCTCAATGAGCTGATTTTGTTCACCTCGTGCGAAGTGCGAAATCCGTCGAAGAAGTGCAAGAAGGGAATGCGCGATTCCAAGGTGGCGGCTTGCGCGATGAGCGCAAAATCGGAAGCTTCCTGCACGGAATTGGAAGCGAGCATGGCAAAGCCGGTAGCGCGGGTGCCCATCACATCGCTGTGATCGCCAAATATCGATAGCGCGTGCGTGGCTACTGTGCGAGCCGCGACGTGAATCACCGCAGGAGTGAGTTCTCCGGCGATCTTGTACATATTGGGAATCATAAGCAGCAAACCCTGCGATGCGGTGAACGTGGTTCCGAGGGCTCCTGCTTGGAGCGCTCCGTGAAGCGCTCCCGCGGCGCCACCTTCGCTCTGCATCTCGACGACCGTCGGACTTACTCCCCAAATGTTTTTTCTTCCCTCGTGCTGCCATTGGTCGGCCCACTCGCCCATAGCCGAAGAGGGCGTAATCGGATAGATCGCGATCACTTCGTTGAGGCGATAGGCGACAGATGCTGCAGCCTCATTTCCGTCGAGAATAGTTGTGGTTGCTGTCATCGCCGCTCCCCCGGAGCCCCCAGGTTCGTTGAGGTCCACGTTTTGATCGCGTTTGCTCAAAACACGCACGTCACTGCAGCGCGAAATGAACTTCTACGTGCATCTCGACCGAAACCGGCTCACCATTCAAGCGAGTCGGTTCGTATCTCCACTGCTGAACAGACTGCAGCGCCGCTCCAATCAGCAAACCGGGGCCACTCACCACGTGCGCCTGCACAACGTTTCCCTGTTCGTCGATGATGGCGTCAATCACGACGGCGCCTTCGACCTTCGCCGCCTTAGCAATGGCTGGATATTTCACTTCGGGTGCATAAATTTGCTTGGGCGGGTCAACCTTGCCGCCCACACGAATGATGCGCTTCATCGGAGGAGGTGGAGGACCCACCGCAGTCATCGGGCTGGCGGCGCCTCCAATGATGCCGCCCAGCACTCCGCCGAGTGTGCCGCCCGGAACTCCGCCGGGCACTCCACCCACCACTCCGCCGCTCGGTTCGGGCGGAAGCGCATTTTCCTTGAAGATCGCAATCTTCTTAGGGATCACGCTGGGTGCCATCATCTGGCCTCCCTGGATCAAGCGGGTCACAGACGACGCCACGCGGGGCACTCGAGGAGCAGCGGCCGGCGGAGGCGGTGGCCCAGGAGGGGCTGGCGCGGCTATCCAGGCATTCTGAAAATCTTTCGGGTTGATTGCGTCGGTGAAATATAGCGGTACAACAATCAGGGACGCGATGACAATAAAGTGCAGCAGAACAGAACAGGCCCACTCCAACGGATTCCGGGACTCGTATTCCGACGGAAGTTCGAGCAGCGCTTTCATGAATGTATCCGCGGCTGCTTGTCTCCCAAGCGGTTGCTCGAAGCGCAATGCGTTGCGGGCTTCTTGCGAATGGGCGACGGGGACTGGCAGCGAGTGGGTAACCATGGCGCGTACCTCCTCGGTCGAAAAGGAGTTCTTCGTAACACCTTCCAATCCATTTGTACCGCTGGGCCTACCTGAGATGCGGCGGCACGGGTCACTTCAGCATGTGACAGACGTCACATTCCAGTGCGATGCGAGGGGCACGCAACTGCCCCAGGACCGACGTCAGTTTACGGTGTTCTGTCCTGTCGACCCGATTGTGAACGGCACACTCGGGCACCGTAGCTCGTGGGCTTGGACGAACTGTAGCTTCCTGATTCGGGCTATCTGTGTTGTTCTACCGGGTCCGGCGAAGCGCGACGGCCGGTGACTTCATCAATGTGAATGCAATAGAAAATGGTAATGTCTCGATCGAAGCGCTCGCGAGTTTGAACGGCAGCGAATCCTGTTTGCCACCACAACGACCTCATGTTCTCCAGGAGAGCTTGCGCACGCTATCTTTGCTCGGAATATTTCGGCGTGTCTGGAGACTCTTCATAATGGCCTCGTACGACTACACTCGTCGGAGATATACAAAATGTGCAGCTTGTCACCACAAGATGTAACCGAAGTCACTCGCGTGCCCGCGCCGCGTCCCGGCTAAAGAGTCAAGACCGCAGCCACCATGGTAGGGTCGTTGCTTGCGTGGATTTTGAAGCCGAAGCGGTCTGCGAGCGCGCGCATACCAAGATTTTCCGGAAGGATGTTGGCGACGATTTGCCGAACATTCTGGTCGCTCGCGACCTGGATGAGACGGCGCACAAGTTCCGTGCCGAGTCCGTGACGCTGATAGCGATCGCTCACCAGCACGGCGACTTCCGCTTCGTTCGCCGAGCGCGCCCTGCTTAAACGGCCCACCGCGATGATTTCGCGCTGCCCCGTGTTGGGGTCGGTGCGTTCGGCGACCAGAGCCATTTCCTGGTCATAGTCTATGAAACATTTTCGTATCAAGCGTTCGTGGGCGACGCGGGAACTGAGTTGTTCCATGTGGAAGAATCGGAGGTAGACGCTTTCATCAGAAAGAGTTTCGTGGAATTTAACCATCATCGGTTCATCTTCCGGACGAATGGGCCGGAAGAGAATTTGCAGCCCTCCGTTCGTATTCCAGTTCGATATGTACTGGGAAGGGTAGGGTGTGATCGCTGGAGATGGCAGGTCTTTATCCGCGACATTCTGCCCGTGCAGCACAATTCTTGCGTCGAGCGCCAGTGCGCCCCGCGGGGAAACGAGCAACGGGTTGATGTCCAGTTCCATCATTCGTGGCTGTTCGACGACCAACTGGCTAAAGCGCACCACTACTTGCTCGAGGAGGGCTATATTCACGGCAACGCGGCCGCGCACCCCTTGCAGCGCCTTAAAAATCTTAGTTTGCTCCATTAAGCGTTGCGCTAGCGTTGTGTTTAGCGGCGGCAGCGCCAGTGCGCGGTCGCGATACACTTCAACCAATTGGCCACCCGATCCGAACAGAATCACCGGACCAAACTGCGCGTCTATCGTGCTGCCCAGGATCAATTCATATCCGTCAAGCCGCACCATGGGCTGCACGGTGACTCCCAGGAATGCTCCTGCGCCGGCTTTTGCGGTGACGGATGATTGGATCCCGCGAAACGCTGCGCCGACGGCCTCCGTGTTCCCAAGATTGAGCTTCACGCCGCCCACATCGGTCTTGTGCGTTACGGTCTTCGAATGGAGCTTCAGGACGACAGGGAAGCCGATTGCTCGGGCCAAGGCAACGGCTTCTTCCTCGTTGTGCGCCAGACTGGTACGGACCGTCGGTATCTCGTACAGCGCCAATACTTCTTTCGATTCGATTTCCGTGAGCAGGGAGCGCCCCGCGTTCAGCACAGATTGAAAAATAGCTTCCACTTTGCAGCGAATCGGCTCGCCAGATTGCGGTTCGCGAAAGGCAGTGGGAGTCTCGTAAAGTCCTCGAATGTTGTAGCTGTAGCGCCACATATAATTGAACGCGCGAGCTGCGGTATCGGGATAAGCAAAGGTCGGAATTCCCGCTTTGTTCAGAATTGATTCGCCCTCTGCGACGTGTTTTCCGCCCATCCAGCTGGCCAGCACCGGTTTTCTCGTGCTCCGTGAGTAGGGCTTCAACCGCTCCGCCACCTGGGCGGGGTTGGTCATCCCTTGAGGAGCCAGGATTACCAGCAAGCCATCACTATTCGGATCTTCGATCGCGATCTTGATCGCACGCTCATATCGCTCCGGATCGGCGTCCCCGAGAATATCGATGGGATTGCTGTGGCTCCAATGCGGCGGGAGGAATGCGTCCAGTGCGTCCACCGTTGGCTGCGATAGCGGCGCAAGTTCTCCATCCGTTGCAATCAGTGCGTCGGTGGCCAGAACCCCGGGCCCGCCCGCATTCGTTAGAATTGTGAGGCGCGGCCCGCGCGGATGAGGCTGCTTGCCCAGAACTTCGGCCATGTGAAACAAGTCCGAAATATTTTGCACGCGCAGCGCGCCGCAACGCCGGAAGGCGGCGTCGAAAACTTCATCGCTACCCGTCAGCGCGCCGGTGTGTGAGCTGGCGGCATGCGACGCCGCTTCCGAACGCCCCGCTTTGATCACGATGATGGGCTTGCTGAGCGCAACCTCTCGCGCCGCGGAGAGAAAGGCGCGCGCGCCGCCGACGGATTCCATGTAAAGGAGGATGCTATGCGTTTGAGGGTCTTCTCCGAAAAAGGAAATCAAATCTCCCCAACCCATGTCCAGCATCGAACCCGTGGAGACGATTGCGCTAAATCCGACCTCTTCCTTGAAACTCCAATCCAGGATGGCTGTGAGTAGCGCCCCGCTTTGGCTAAGAAAAGCTACATTTCCGGGGCGCGCGATTTCTTCCGCGAACGTGGCGTTGAGCCCTAACCCAGGATTCATCATGCCAAGGCAGTTCGGTCCGAGCAGGCGCATCGTTCCGCGGCGAAGCTCCGCTTGTATCTGCTGCTCGAGCTTCGAGCCTTCAGAGCCGCGTTCCTTGAAGCCCGCAGAAATCACAATCGCGGAGCGTACGCCGGCATCAACGCATTCCCGAATGACGGCCGGAACGGTCTGCGCGGGCGTGACCACGACTGCCAAATCTATTTTTTCCGGAACGGCGCTGACGCTCGGAAGGCAAGGAAGACCAAGGACCGCGGAGCGCTTCGGATTTACCGCGAACACCTCTCCCGGAAACTTTCCGTTGCGCAGGTTGACCAGCACAGTGCGCCCAACGCTGCCTTCATGTGCGGTGGCACCGATCACCGCGACCGTCTTCGGAGCAAAGAAACATTCAAGAGCAGTTCGGGATTTCATGGGTACGGGCCTCTCGTTTCCAGATGGTTGCCGAGCCACGCGAATCTTACGAAAGACCGAATAACTTTGCACGTCGAGCAATGGGCGAGCACTCTGAAAGCCGGACGAACCGGGGGCGGTACTGAGGAGAGCCAGCACTCTATAGATAGTTCTGCATCGGTGCATCCAACGCGAGCCGCAGAAGAATGTCAGCCTGGATGTGCCCTTACAAGATGCCTATGGATTCCTGTGGCCCATTTCCGCATTTTCCTTGAGCCATATCACTCGGTTTGTGAGCCACGCGCGCGCGACCGTGATTCCAGTGCAGATGCTCAGCCTGGAAGAGCCCAGCGCGGAAGATCCCGTGAACGCCAGCGTGCTGGAAGGTCACTTGGCATACCTGGGCCGCGAAAATATTACGGTCGCCGGCAGGAAATGGTCCGCCGACAAATTCAAGCTGACAGTTCCTCTTCATACTCCATTTCTGATTTGGGCGTCCCCTGCGGGTCTCCTGCTCGATTTCGCGGAAGAAGACAATCACGGGCGTGTCGAGGAACGCGGCATGATGCTCGTCCGCTATCAACAATGGCTGCAGTACTGAATGTGCTTTCGTGGATTGATTTCCGGATTTTTCCACTCGCGGGAATCTGACATGTTCCCGCGATTGGCTTGTTAGAATGGCCATGGAAACACTGATGGCCTTACTTTCCGATGGCGAACCCAAGGATCCACCGCGCAAGCGGCTGAGCTTCGCGAAGCAAAATCGCGATCCGGCTTCGGGCCACGGCGGCAGCAGCGTTGACACTGGCGACGGCAGAGATTTACCGGCATCCTCTTCAGACATCTCGGCCAGGGGTCATGGACACCGGCACACTATCAGCCTGAAGCTGCACGACATGAGTCAGCTCTTCAATTCAATGGACCCTTCTCCGTTCATTGAAAAGGACCTCGACGACAAAGCGGAAGAATTCATCGTAAGCTGGGCTCAGGAATTTCCGCCTAAAGCGCAAGTCCGGTTGCGCATCTACCTGGATCAGTGGCCGGCCGAAGATCCCAAAGAACTGATCGCGGAGGCCGTCCATAATCATTTTGCTCACCGCGCCAAGATTACCGACTTGGAGTTCAGGCGCCTGCTGCGCCAAGGCCGTACGAGCTTATTCATCGGGCTGTTGTTCTTATCCGCCTGTCTTGTTCTCGGCAAATTGTTGGGTGGTGAGGCGGGCACCTGGGCTGCCGTCGCACGCGAGAGCCTGACGATTGCTGGCTGGGTGGCCATGTGGCGGCCGATGCAGATCTACCTGTACGATTGGTGGCCGCTGCGGCGACGAAGCCGCACCTACGCCAAGTTGAGCCACATGCCCGTCCAAATTTTGCAGAAAGGCAACGTTTGAGTGCCCCGGGAGAAAATGCCGTAGCCACTACTGATTTTGCGACCATTCGTTGGGGCGTTCGTGGTAGCGGTAGTTCAGAGGAACAGCGGTAACAGCCCGAGCAGTGCCAAGAACCCGAGCAGGAGGAGCGCCTGCACTCGGGTGCGGCGGTCCCCGAACGCGTATGCATAAACTCCCTTAATGAAGTTGTTGCTTGCCGCGGCGATGACGATCGCTCCGCCGGCGAGCGTTACCGGTGTCACCGTCGAGCTGGGCGCCGCCAGGCTCAATATAAACGGATCCACGTCGGTAACTCCCATCACTCCAGCCACCGCGAAAAGTCCTCCGCGGCCCAAGTGCAGAAGCGCAACATGCGTGATGAACAACATTCCCACGAAAAGTCCTGCGAACAGGAACGCCGCCCGCAACTCCAGCGGGTTCTTGGGTTGAAAGGTATGCTTAGGTGTCGCGCCGTCGTGATCCGGCACACGCGTCCACAGCCATCCGCCCACAAGGGCGACGGCCGCAAGCAGCAGGAAGGAAAGTCCGAGCCGATACAGCAGTTGATGGTTGAAAATTCCCAGCAGCGCGAGCAGGCGCAAGTACATCACACCGGAACCAACGAGTATCGAGCCGGAATACAGATGCGGGCGCAGCTCGTCATGCGATCGTTTGGCGAGCACGACGGTTGTGAGCGTCGAGGAGTACGCGCCGCCCAGCAGCGCTGCCAGCAGCACGCCGCCGCGTCCCTGCGTCCAGATTTGCAAGAGATAGCTGCCGTATGAGATGGCGCTAACCACCACAACCACCAGCCAGGTTTTGAAGGGATTGAAGCCAAAGCTCCCAAACGTCTGATTCGGCACAACGGGAAGGATCACCGCCGCCAGCAACAGAAACTTCGCAAAAGTCAGGATCTCGTCGTCGGGCATTCGCTTGGCGAGGTTTTCAAGTACCGTTTTGAGTTCCAGCAACGCGACGGCCAGGACCGAAACCGTCACTGCCATCCAATATTGCCCACGCCAGACGAGAGATCCGATTACGTAGGTCAGCAAGCCCGAAAGTTCCGTCGTCATCCCGGCCAGCGCGACTCGCTCCAGCTTGTGCCGGTAGGATTGCCAAAGAAAGGCGCCGACTACTACGAAGCCCGCCGCCGGTACCAGGAGATTTCCTTCCGAAAAAAGGCACAAGGCATAGCCGAGCAGGCCCAGCAGCGGAAATGTGCGGACTCCGCCAAAGCGGTATTGCTCGGAGGTCGCCTTTTCCTCTTCACGCTCAAGGCCGATCAAAAATGAAAGGAAAAGCACCAGAACAATCTGTGCGCCTTGCTTGGGGACGAATTGGATCAGAGTGTTGCCCATGAGGGTGGCGGCCGCCGCGATTCTCTCTCTTCCCGAACGTCAAGACAATGGCGGCAAAGCGAGACGCGAATTCTCGATGGAGGATGCAATTTCAATTCGCCGAAACCGATCCGAATCGTCTACAGTTAGCCCGTGCGGCCAGAAATCGAGCAAGTCATTCAACTGATCCACCGCAACGACCCTAAGTCCCTGGAGCAGGCGCTCGCTCTTTTACAGAAAACTGTCTTTTCCTTCAGCATGAAGGTGTGCGGCCAGCGGCAAGACGCCGAAGACACCATGCAGGAAGTGTTGCTTAAATCGCTTCCCAACTTGCCTAAATTCGATAGTCCCAGGGCTCTCCTGGTGTGGCTTTACAAGGTCGCCAAGAACCGCTGCCTGATGAGCCGGCGCAAAAGCAAATTTGCTCCTAGGAAAGATCTTTCGCTGGAAGAATTGATGCCTGACCGTCGCGAACTCCAACGGCTTTCGGGCGCCCCCGAAGGAACTCCGGAGACTTCGTTATTGCGCAAGGAGACTGCGAAGCGCCTGCGCGAGGCGGTACAGACGCTTCCCCCGGAATACCGCGTCATTCTAATTCTGCACGACATGGAGGACCTGTCCGACGCGGATGTCGCCGAAATCACCGGCCTGCGCCAAGGGACCGTTCGCGTGCGATTGCACCGGGCGCGGCTTTTCGTAAGAAAGGAGCTCGCGCAACAGGAGCAGCGCCGCGGGTGCCGGCGAATGACCCAGCCCATTCCCGCAATAGAGGTCCACGCGCAGCCGCATCAAAGGAGCTGCCGCGAAATGTTCGCCGAACTCTCCAACTATCTCGATGACGAACTGGATGATTCGTTATGCGCGGAACTGGAAAAGCACATGAACGGCTGCGAGCCTTGCAAGGCATTCCTTGCGAGCCTGGAGCAGTCAATCCAGCAGTGCCGCATGGCACCAAATGGATCCCCGGACTTACGCGTCGCTGCGCGGCTCAGGCGGCAAACGATGTCGGAATATCAAGCGCTTATGAAAAAACTAGCCAAACAAGATCCGCACCCGGCAAATCGCGGCTAAACTACCTCAAGTCTTCTCCAATTGCCTCCGCATTTTCCTGTAACAAATTTTACTTCCTTGCATTTCTTTATGTGGTTCTGGTTCACCGGAGCCGCTGGGGGGTCCAAATGATTAACGCTAAGGTTGTGCTGACGCAGCCACTTAAGACGGAAAGGCAGTTTGCCGCAACCACCGGCAGCGAACACCACTTGCTACTGGACGATGCCGTCGGGGCTACCGGCCCCAAACCCATTGAGCTGGTGGCGGTGGGATTGGCCGGCTGCACCGCATTCGACGTGATCACAGTTCTGCGGCAGAAATTCCACCAAAAGGTGACGGGCTACGAGGTCCGCGTCGAAGCCGACCAGGTGGAGCGCCCGCCACAAGTGTTCACGTCGGTGCGCATCCACCATGTGGTTTCTGGTCTTGAAATAGATCCCTCGGCAATCGAGGAAGCCATCCGGCTTTCCGAGCATAAGTATTGCTCGGTGGGCGCCATGGTGAAGCACACGGCGAGTTTGCATACCTCCTACGAGATCATTCAAGAGAAAACGGAATGGCTGAGCGCGTCTCCTACGGCAGTCGAGCGCTAAGCAAAGGTGCCGAATTGGAACAGCTGAAACGGACGGCTTGTGCACGTTGAGATTTCGCCTCCGATGACGATAGTCAAAGTATGGCAACAGTTTCTGATGGAGAAGGTGGCTGCGATGAAATTGCACATCAGCCTAAGAGGTCTGAGAGCCCTAGCCATCGGTTCGCTCTTAATATTCGGCACCCCGGCTCTCCTGCGCGCGCAGGCATCAACTCAACCTTCACCGCTGACACTGCAACAAGCGGTGAATATCGCGCTGGAGAAAAACCCAGAGCGAAAAGCGGCACTCGCAGACGCCAAAGCGGCTTCCGCCGGTGTGAGTGAAGCCCGGGCTGCTCTGTTGCCGGACGTAGCGTTTTCAGAGACTGCAACTCGTGGCAATGATCCAGTGTACGTGTTTGGCAGCAAATTGCGGCAGCAACGATTCACCACGGCGGACTTTGAGTTGAATGTCCTGAACACGCCCACTCCCTACGGCAATTTTGCGACGGGCTTCGGGGGCACCTGGAACCTTTTCGATTCTTTCGGCAGTTGGCACGCCGTGAGCCGCGCGGAACGCGTCAAGGAATCTGCAACTCATCAGCTGGAACGCACCGGTCAGGAAATCATTTTCCACGTTGTGAACTCCTACTACGGGGCGCTGCTCGCGAAGAAACAGCTCGAAATCGCTGAGGACAGCAGGAAGACGGCGCAGGCGATTCTCGATCTTAGTAAGAATCGCTTCGAAAGCGGCATAGCTGTGGAATCCGATCTACTAAGCGCTCGCGTACGAATCGCGTCGAGAAAGCAAACCCTCGTCCGAGCCCAAGACAACCTGGAATTGGCCCAGGCGCAGTTGAGCACGTCCATGGGCATCTCCGCGGAACATGAATTCATACCAACCGAAGTGCTCAGCGAAGAAGATCTGCCGGTCATGAAGCTTGCAGACGCGGAACGCAGCGCGCTGGAGTCACGTCCGGATCTGAAACAGATTCAGTCGCAGGAGGCCGCGCAGCAACAGAATGTGGCGATCGCAAAATCCGCGTTCGGCCCCCAAGTAAATGCTTTTGCTGGTTGGGAGGCCGACAATCCAACTTTCGTCGCGGGAGGAGGCGGGAATAACTGGCTGGCTGGAATCGAAGTGAAGATCGATCTCTTCGACGGCGGAGCGAAGCGCGCACGGCTTGCTCGCGAGCGTGCCGTGGAAGCAAGAGCCGCGGCGGTCAGGGAGGCGGCCAGTGACGCCATTCGCCTCGAAATCCGCCGCGCCTACTATGATCTGGATGCGGCCCGCCAACAAATAGAAGTGGCTCGGGCGAGCATCGCCGATGCCAAGGAAAGTCTGCGGATTAACCAGAACCGCTATGACTCCGGCCTTTCGACCATTACCGATCTGCTGGCCGCCGAGGAAGCGGCCCAGCGCAGTGAGACTGATTACTGGGAAGCAGTTTATCGCTACCACATCGGCTACGCGAGCCTGGAGTTGGCCAGCGGAACGTTGAATCCTCATTCTCCGGTCGTGACGCCATGAATCGCAACAATCACAACATCACACTGTTCTACGTGCTGATGATGGTGGTCAGCGGAGTGTTGCCCGGCTGCGGGGACCGACGGCGTGCAGAGAGCGCTTCGCCGGAAACGCTTAACGGCATTTCGGTGATCGTGGCGCAAAAGACGACGGTGCCCGACTGGCTACAGGTCGTAGGAACGGTGCGCGCTACACAGACGAGCCAAGTTTCCAGCCAAATGATGGGCACCATCATCGAAATTCGCGCTCAGGACGGCGACCGTGTGCGACGGGGTCAGGTGCTGGCGACGATTGACGATGCGCAACCTGGCTCGGCAGTGAACCAAGCCCTGGCCGCGCTGGATGCCGCGAGGGAAGAAGTATCCGCCGCCGATTCGATGTTAGTTCTCGCCGGAGCGACGCTAAAGCGCTACCAGCAGCTGTATGACAAGAAGTCGGTCAGCCCGCAGGAATTCGATGAGGTCAAGGCGCGCTACCAGTCTGCGGCGGCCCGGCGCGCTATGGCACAAGCGCAACAGCAGCAGGCCAATGCCGCGCTGGTGCAAGCTCGGACGACGCTCGGTTACACGCAGATTCGCGCGCCGTTTGCCGGTATCGTCACCGAAAAAAGCGCCCAGGCAGGCGCGCTGGCATCTCCCGGCATGCCCATCTTCACCATCGAAAACACGCAGAATTACCGGCTCGAGATACCAGTGGACGAAAGTGACATCCGCCTCATACATGCAAGAGAACCTGCCGCGGTAACCATTGATGCCTTAGGCGACCGCAACCTCCCGGGCAGGGTCGTGCAAATTGTCCCGGCGGCTGATCCCGCCAGCCGCAGCTTTCTCGTGAAGATTGGCTTGCCCGTTGATGGCCATCTGCGCTCGGGGTTGTTCGGCCGCGCGGCGTTCGCGCGCGGAGCGCGGCCAGCCCTTCTAATTCCACGAGCCGCGCTGGTGGCACGTGGGCAGCTTCGGGGAATTTACGTGGTCGGAACGAATCAGATCGCGGAACTGCGTTACGTGACCCTCGGAAATAATGTCGCAGAACAAGTCGAAGTTCTCTCTGGCCTGCAAGCCGGAGAAAAGCTCGTTGCCGAGCCAGGAGACCGGGACTTCAGCGGCAAGCGAATCGTATCGGCTCCATGAGCGCTACGTCCCCCAAATCGGAGAAGGCTGGCCACGCGCTGCGGCTCGCGGGCCACATCGCCCAAGCCTTCATTCAGTCCAAGCTAACGCCTCTCATCATCGTGGCAGCGCTTCTTCTGGGTGCCTTCAGCATATGGAAAACTCCGCGCGAAGAAGAGCCACAGATTGTCGTCCCCCTGTTGGACGTGTTCGTACAGATGCCAGGGGCCTCGGCGCAAGAAGTAATCCAGCGCGCAACCGTGCCCGTGGAAAAACTCCTGCGCCAAATTCCGGGAGTCGAGTACGTCTACTCGATCAGCCACCCGGGCCTGAGCATGGTGATCGTCCGCTTTTATGTGGGTACCAAAGAGGAAGACGCGATCGTCAAGACGTACAACAAGCTTTATGCGAACCTCGACCGCATCCCTCAGGGAGTCTCGCGGCCAATAATCAAAGTGCGTTCGATTGATGACGTGCCGATTCTCGCTCTCACGCTGTGGGGCAAGAACTATGACGCGTACCAATTGCGCTTGATCGCAGCGGAGCTCGAAGATTCCTTGACGCAGTTGGATCACGTGTCAGAAACCGCAATTATCGGCGGACAGCCCCGTGCAGTCCGCGTAGTGCTGGACACCGGGCGCCTTGCGGCTTACGGACTTACCCCCGGCGCCATCGTCGCCGACCTGGGTGGCGCAAACTCGCGCGTCCAAGCAGGCGGTTTCGCGCTTGATAACCAGGAGTTTCAGGTCGACGCCGGCAACTTCTTCACGCGTCCGGACGAACTGCAACGAGTCGTCGTAGGAGTCCATTCCGGACGGCCGGTCTATTTGCGCGACGTCGCCGAAAACATCGTCGATGGGCCAGCCGATCCCAACTCATACGTTCTCTTCGCGAATGCGAAAGGAACATCCGGGAACACGGCTAATCCCGAGCACCCTGCCGTGACCATTACCATCGCCAAAAGAAAAGGTGCGAACGCCACGGTGACCGCCGAAAATATCCTGCGCAAGGTCGCCTCGCTTCGCGGGAACATGCTGCCCGCAGATTTGCAGCTCACGGTCACACGCAATTACGGCGAGACGGCCAAGGACAAATCGAACGAACTACTCGAGCATCTGTTGCTCGCCACGCTTTCCGTCAGTTTTTTGATTGGTCTGGCGTTAGGCTGGCGTGAATCCGGCGTGGTGTTGCTGGCCATACCAGTAACCCTGGCTCTGACGCTGGCGATTTTTTACCTGTACGGTTACACGCTGAACCGCGTCACGCTCTTCGCGCTGATTTTTTCTATCGGCATTTTGGTGGACGACGCCATCGTGGTGGTGGAGAACATTGTCCGGCATTTCCGCCTGCCCGATAACCGCGGACGCTCCCTCGCCGCTGTTGCGGTGGAGGCGGTGGATGAAGTCGGCAATCCCACGATCCTGGCGACTTTTGCGGTCATCGCCGCGATCCTCCCGATGGCTTTTGTGCGCGGCTTGATGGGACCGTACATGCGCCCCATCCCCATAGGTGCGTCTTCGGCCATGCTGTTTTCCTTGATCGTAGCATTTGTAGTTTCGCCTTGGGCCGCGTTGCGGATGCTGCGCCACTATGCCGATCGCCGTGGATCCGGACATGAAGCCGAAGGCTGGACCACCCGCTTCTATCGCCGGCTGATGAATCCGTTGATCCAAAACCCAACAAGACGGTGGCTTTTTCTTGGCGGCATAATTGTCCTGCTCCTGATCGCCCTGGCTTTCATCCCGCTGAAGTGGGTCCAGGTCAAAATGCTCCCCTTCGACAACAAGAGCGAATTTCAAGTCATCATTGATATGCCCAACGGCACGCCGCTGGAACAGACCACTCGCGTCGCGCAGGCGTTGGGAAACTTCCTTGGCGCGCAGCCGGAGGTAATCAATTATCAGATTTATTCCGGCACCTCGGGCCCCTACAACTTCAACGGCTTGGTGCGGCATTATTTTCTGCGCAACCAACCCAATCAAGCCGATATTCAGGTCAACCTGCTGTCCCGACATGATCGCAATGAGCAGAGTCACGAAATCGCGCGCAGGCTGCGACCCGAGTTGGACAAAATCGCCGCACCATTCAATGCTCGGATCAAAGTCGCGGAAGTACCGCCCGGCCCTCCGGTGCTGGAGACGCTGGTAGCCGAAATTTATGGGCCGGATTACCGAGGTCAAACCGAGCTGGCGGCCAAGATCAAGGGGATTTTCCAGCAGACTGCGGGTGTGGTGGACGTCGACTGGTATGTCGAAGATCCGCAGAAGAAGTTCGACATGACGGTGGATCTTGATAAGGCTGCTTTGCTAGGAGTTTCCGCGGCCGAAGTCGCGCGAACGGTGCAAATCGGTCTGCGTGGAGCCTCCGCGGGGCTGCTGCACGATCCCCTGTCGCGAGAAGACATTCCAATTGAAGTGCGTTTGTCGCGCCCAGACCGATCCGGCATCGAGGCTCTGGAAAATCTGAAGCTTCCCACTCCATCCGGCGGACAGGTTTCTCTTCGCGAGGTGACCAACACTCGGGAAACGAGGATTGATCAAAGCGTTTATCGCAAGAACCTGCGTCCAGTGGTTTACGTCACGGGCGACGTTGCCGGCGAAATCGAGAGTCCCGTGTACGCGATCCTCAGAATGAAGGATGCCATCAACCAGATCCAATTGCCGGACGGCTATCACGTGAAGCAATACTTCGGCACGACGCTGCCGGACCGCACCAACCGCTACTCGATGAAGTGGAACGGGGAATGGCAAATCACCGTGCAAGTCTTCCGTGACCTCGGTTTCGCGTTTGCGGCCGTGCTGGTGCTGATTTACGTGTTGGTAGTCAGCTGGTTCAAGTCTTTCAAGACGCCTCTGGTCATCATGGCGCCGATTCCCTTGACGCTGGTCGGCATCTTGCCGGCTCACGCTCTGATGGGGGCATTTTTCACGGCCACTTCAATGATCGGCTTCATCGCGGGCGCGGGAATCATCGTTCGAAATTCAATCATTCTCGTAGATTTCATCGAACTGCGGCGCGGGCACGGAATGTCACTGGAGCAAGCCGTGGTCGATGCCGGCGCGGTGCGCTTCCGTCCCATGCTGCTAACGGCGGCGGCTGTGGTCGTCGGCGCGAGCGTCATTTTGTTCGACCCGATTTTTCAGGGCCTCGCGATTTCGCTGATGGCAGGGGAAGTCGCTTCGACGGTGCTCTCGCGAATGACAGTGCCAGTCCTTTATTACCTCAGTCAGCGGAACGGCGAGGGAATTGCGGTACGCCTCAGCGACCGTCCCGAGCCAGCCGCGGATTGAAAGGGAGGCAATACCATGACCGTAGATCGCTACCTTAGAATGTTCGCGGGAGGCTTCGTGCTGGCCTCGCTCGCACTGGGCTATTGGGTGAGCCCGTACTGGTTTCTTTTCACGGCCTTCGTGGCCTTGAACCTGCTGCAATCAGCCTTTACGGACTGGTGCCCTATGATGGCCATCCTTCACAAGATTGGCGTGAAGGCGTAGATCGATCACAGGCAGCCACTTGCGTGGCACGACGGCAAGGTTCGCCGAGAATTTCGCGCGATCTGTTCGTCCGGATATTCATGCAAATACTTAGTGCGCTCGTTCCGAATTCCTACTGGCCTGCTTGCAGTTCTCCCAGCTCCGGCTCCAGTTCCCCTTGGAGTAGTCCCATGGATTCGAGAAGCGCATAGGTTCGCTCCGCTTCTTCCCGGTCCACGCAACTCATCGAGAATCCTACACGCACGAGCACGTAATCTCCGACCGCTGCCTCCGGCACCAGGTCCAGACAGGTCAGTTAGCCCGTGCGGCCAGAAATCGAGCAAGTTGTTCGATTGAGGAAAGTGCAAGAAACGAAGCGCGATGCACGTGGGCCTCGCCGACGTGATCCACGCTTACTTCGAAGACAGTTTCGCTCGGAGCGCGGCGAGAATGCCTTGCACGGAGTGTTTGCTCGCTTGTTCGTTCGGCAATGGTTTTACGTTAACCCCTTCGACAGAGTCCGGCGCACTATGGCGACCTGTTATCCGCGCGATCTGAATTCGGAAATAGACCGGTAGCAGAGCTCGTGCGGTTCGTTCGATGATGGTCTTGGCATAGCCTGGCTCCCACCAGATTGCTTTTTGTTGGAGCAGCGTGTACGCCAAATTGCGTTCCGCTTTCAGCTCCGGCGTGTCTGTCAACTCCTGATAGCTGCCAAAGACAACAATACTTACCCACTCCTCCGAGCTCACGATCTCATCGACCTCGACGCAGACCAGCGGATTGGCCCGCATCCATCTGATCTTTTGACCAACGGTTGAAAAGCTGTAGAGGTAGCCGTCGCGATAGGCGAAATAGAATGGGACCACATACGGTTGAGCCCCTTCCGCACATGCGACTCTGCCGAGACGCAGGTGCGCGAGCAGGTTTAGAGCGTCTTCGTGACTGATTTCCTGAATCAACATCCCCAGCCTCCGAGGGCTTATTGCGAGCTCTTGTACATCTAAGTTCGATTGATATGTTATGGATTCGGTTATAGCACACAAGACGCGAGGTCGAGCCGATGGCCAAGCGCGTAGTAAAGGACTGCCGTGAAGGTTCTTCGAGCGTCGGGCAAGTCGACATCGGAACTAGCTGAATTTGCCGCAAAGCATCACTTCGGGCTATCTCCCATCGGGAGTGTTAGATTTCAGCTGGGACGGTGTGGGCTGCCACGAGCGCCTGTCCCAAGCTCAAACCACCGTCGCCCGTGGGAACCTCGGAATGACTAAAAACCTCAAAATGAAGGAATTGTAGTTCGCGAATTAAATTTTCGAGCACGCGCACGTTGTTGAATGTGCCGCCGCTCAAGCAGATCCGATTAAGTGAGGATTCCTGACGCAGCAAGCACGCGAGGCTCACGAGAGTTTTGACCAGCCCGTTGTGGAATCGCCGACTGATTGTTTCCGTCGACACTTTCCGGCGGAGATCTGCGACAATCGCGCCGAATAATGGGGAGGGGTCAATCTGCCAGCACTCGTCCTGACGACAGATTTCCAGGGGATAACCATCGGTCGCGTGCGACGACCGTCCCGACATTTCCAGTTCCAGCGCGGCCTGCGCTTCGTAACTCACTTCATGCCGAATCCCGATCAACGCCGCGACGGCATCGAACAAACGTCCGCAACTCGAGGTCAAGGGAGAATTCACCCGCTGGTCCATCATGCGCAGAATCAACTCGGCCTTCCCGCGCTCAAGTCGCTCAACGAAAGGAATGTCCAGGCCCAAGAAATCCTCGCCAAAAGCCTGCGCCAAATAACTCACCGCCATCCGCCACGGTTCACGGATCGCTGCGGCACCCCCGGGCATCGGCACGTACGCGAGATGAGCGGCCCGTTCAAAGCGTCCGCATTCGGCAATAAGCGCTTCGCCGCCCCAGATATTGCCGTCCGTCCCGTAGCCTGTACCATCGAGCACGAGTCCGATGACCCGCCCCTCGACTCCATTTTCCGCAAGGCAGGATGCGATGTGCGCATGGTGATGCTGAACACCCACGACTCGGACGCCTTTCTGCCCGAGAGCCCATTTCGTTGACAAATAATCGGGGTGAAGATCGTGTGCGATGATTTCCGGTTCGATTTCGAGGATTCTCGAAAGATGGGAGGCGGCATCGTGGAAGAAATCGAGACTGTCGACGTTTTCCAGATCGCCGATATGCTGGCTCAGGAACGCGAGGTTACCGCGCGTCAGGCAGATCGTATTCTTCATTTCCCCGCCGACCGCAAGAATTTGCGGGAGTTCTTTGTGCAGTCGAACCGGAGCCGGCACGTAGCCCCGCGATCTCCTTACTTGTCGCAACCTGCCAGCCGAATGGCGAACCACGGAATCGTCACACCGGAGAAGAATTTCGAAGTCGTGCACAAGAAAGAAATCGGCGATGCGCCCTAGCCGATCCACCGCCTCGCGGTTGCCGATCGCAATCGGTTCTTCACTCAGGTTTCCGCTGGTCATGACCAACGCCGCAAATTTGCCTGCTGCCATGAGCAGATGGTGAATCGGGGTATACGGCAGGAAAATCCCTAGGTCGTGTTGGTTGGGCGCTACGCTTTCAGCAATCGTGGCGCCTTCAATTTTGGGCAACAGCACGATGGGGCGCTGCCGGCTGGTCAGAAGCCTTCGCGCTTCAGCATCGATCTTGCAAAATCGTGCCGCAGCTTCCAGATTCCGCAGCATCACGGCAAACGGTTTCGCAACGCGCCGTTTGCGCTCGCGCAGCCGTTCCACGGCGGCCGGGTTCCCGGCATCTGCCGCGAGGTGAAATCCCCCGAGCCCCTTAACCGCGACTACCTCGCCCAATCGAAGGTGTTCCACCGCCCCTTCAATGGGATCGTCACCCCGGATCGCCTCTCCCTGGCCGCTCCAGAATTCGAGCTGCGGGCCGCATTTCCAGCAGGCATTCGGCTGCGCGTGGAAACGTCGGTCTTCCGGGTCCGCATATTCCGCGCGGCATTGCTCGCACATCGGGAACCCTGACATCGAAGTGCGCGGCCGGTCGTAAGGTACATCCCGCAGGATTGTGAAGCGTGGTCCGCAATTTGTGCAGTTGATGAAAGGATAGTGATACCGGCGGTCGTGAAGGTCGAATAGCTCCCGAAGACAGTCTTCGCACGTTGCCACGTCCGGAGAGATCAGCGCGCTCACGTGCTGGCCGGTATGGCTGGACCTTATTTCAAAACCCCGATCCGGCCGGCACGCCGTCTCGCGAACGGATAGCTGGGTAATCTGTGCTAGCGCCGGCGCATCCTTCGGGAGGCGCGAGACGAAATCCTCAACTAAGTGCCGCGGGCCCTGAATTTCGATCAAAACTCCTGCCGCAGTATTGCAGATGTTTCCGCCGAGGTTGCGATCGGTCGCAAGACGATAGACATACGGCCGGAACCCGACTCCTTGCACGATACCGGTGATTTGGATTAACTTCCGGACTTGCATGATGTTTCAAGATGCGGCGGCCGCAGCGCGCGAGATTTTCCGCTTGCCATCCAGCCAACAGAGCCATTCCGTCATTCCCTCGCGCGTCTCGCAGGACACTCGAACGATGTCCATATCGCGGTGGATACTCCTCGCGTTCGCTTCGGCGGCAGCCACATCGAACGGCACGTAGGGCAGAAGGTCGATCTTGTTCAGGATCAGCAGTTCCGACTTATGAAAGATCGAGGGATATTTGAGCGGCTTGTCTTCTCCCTCGGTCACGCTGAGAAGGACGATTTTCGCCGCTTCGCCCAGATCATAGCTCGAAGGACACACCAGGTTTCCAACGTTTTCGATCAATAGCAAGTCGATATCTTCCAAACGCCAATCGAGCAGCGCCCGTTCGATCATCCGGGCGTCCAGATGGCATGTCCCGCCGGTTGTAATTTGCTTCACCGCAAAACCAGATCGGGCCAACCGTTTCGCGTCGTTTTCCGTCTGAATGTCCCCGGTAAGAACAGCCACTCGTTCGCAACGGTCGAAGCTTTCCAGAGTGCGTTCGAGCAGGCTGGTCTTCCCCGACCCCGGCGAACTAATCAAGTTCAGGCACAGAATATCCGCTGCTGCAAAGCGCGCCCTCAAACCGGCGGCAATGCGGTCATTCTCGCTCAAGACTTTACGTTCGAGTGGCGGCACGCGCTCCATCTTCGACCTCCAGAAAGGCGAGCTCCAATTCGTCGCCTCCCAAGAATTGAGATTCCCACGCGCCGCACTCCGGACACGCCAAATTTTGCTTCGCTGCTGCATAGGATCGCCCACAGGATCGACACTCATAACGGCACGCGCAGTATTCAATTTCGAGTGCCAGCGGCTCAAGTTCCGTCCCACGCACCAGAGCTTCAAAACAAAAGCTCAGCGCGTCCGGGTCCACTCCCGCGAGTTCGCCGATCCGCACGCCGACCTTGTAGATGTGGCCGGCCAGGAAGCGCCGACTTTCCGCGCGAACCGCATCCAGCACCGAATTGGCAATACCTATCTCGTGCATCAACCGGCCCTCAACAGATTCTTGGCAATTGATCGCCGGAGAGCAGATCGACGATCCGCGATGTACCCAGCCGCGTGCGCAGCGTGACCATCCCTCGATGGGAGTCCGTCACCGTTCCAATGATCTTGGCGTCATGGCCCAACGGATGCCGGTGCATGGTTTCGAGAATGGATTCCGCAGCAGGGGGCTCGACCACCGCCACCAGCTTTCCTTCGTTTGCCACATACAGAGGATCGAGACCCAGCATCTCGCAGGCGCCTCGGACCTCGTCGCGGATCGGAATTGCACTTTCCTGCAACTCGATGCCCACGCTGGATCGCTCTGCAATTTCATTCAGCGAACTGGACAGACCGCCCCGCGTCGGATCCCGCATGCAGCGGATCGAGCCACTCGCCCGAAGCATATCTGCTACCAGACCGTGCAGCGCCGCCGTATCGCTGTGAACCGCGCTTTCGAATTCGAGGCCTTCCCGCTGGGACAGAATGGTGATCCCGTGATCTCCGATGGTCCCGCTCAACAGCACGAGATCTCCGGGGCGTGCCCGATCAGCCGAAAGGCTCACGCCCGACGGGACCACTCCGATTCCCGACGTATTCACAAACAATCCATCGCCGCTCCCTTTTTCGACTACCTTCGTGTCTCCGGTGACGACAACGACGCCCGCCAAGGCAGAGGCAACGCCAATGGATTCCATGACACGCCGCAGAGTATCGAATGGTAGTCCTTCTTCAAGGATGAGTGCGAGACTCAGGAAAAGGGGTTTCGCGCCGCCCATCGCTAGATCATTTACGGTGCCGTTCACCCCCAGCGTTCCGATATCACCGCCGGGGAAAAATAGCGGCTTCACGACAAAGGTGTCCGTCGAAAACGCAATTCGCGACCCTCCGACATCTACAACGGCCTGGTCGTCCAGGCGATCGAGGACGGGATTTTGCAGAGCCGGAAGAAGGATCTCGCGCAGGAGCTTCGCGCTCATTCGGCCGCCGCTTCCGTGGCCCAGCAGAATCGACTCCGTTGCCGCGATCGGAACCGGACAATTCAAAGCAATTTCGAATTTCGTGTCTTGCCGCATCAGCGATTCGCCTTCGCCGTTAGCGCATGTCGCCGATATCGGTAATAAGCCGCGCAGGCACCTTCGGAGGACACCATCGGAGCGCCCAAAGGATTCTCTGGTGTGCAGCGCGTGCCGAATGCGGAACAATCCGTTGGTTTCTTGAGGCCCTGGAGCACTTCCGCACTAATGCACTCTGCAGGCTCGTCCGCGGTGACACCTTCTGTGCCAAAAATGTGATCCGCGTCAAATTCAGCATATTCCTCCCGGAGACTGAAACCGCTCTCCGGAATTCCCCCGATCCCGCGCCATTTCCGGTCACACACCGCGAACACTTCACCCAATACCTTTTGAGCGAGCAGGTTGCCCTCGTAAGTCACGGAACGGACGTACTGGTTTTCGACTTCTGCGCGCCCTTCTTCAAGCTGCGTCACGAGCATCAGGATCGCTTCCAGCAGATCAAGAGGCTCGAATCCGCCCACAACAATCGGCACATGGAACTCCCGGATCAGATCCTCGTATTCGCGATAGCCCATGACCGTACAAACGTGACCCGGACCTATGAAGCCTTGCACTCGATTGCGCCGCGAACCCAACAGCGCTCGAATCGCGGGAGGCACCAGGACGTGGGACGCCAGCATCGAAAAATTACCAAGCCCTTCTCGCTTGGCTTGCCAAACAGCCATGGCGTTCGCGGGAGCGGTCGTCTCAAAGCCGACGGCAAAGAAAACCACTTTGCGCGCGGGATTGGCGCGGGCGAACTTGAGAGCTTCGGTCGGAGAATAGACCACGCGAACGTCTCCGCCCTGCGCTTTCACATGAAATAAATCGGTGCGGGAGCCCGGTACCCGCAGCATGTCGCCATAAGAAATCAGGGTCACGTCAGGACGAGAAGCGATCTCAATGGCCTTATCGATCGTTTCCAGCGACGTCACGCACACGGGACATCCCGGCCCATGAACCAGTTCAATCCCGGCGGGCAGGATCTCATCGATGCCATAACGCATCAGCGTGTGGGTTTGCCCGCCGCAAATCTCCATGAGCACCCACGGCCGCGTAGCGCGACGGCCCAGCTCGGCCACAATTCCCCGCGCGATCTTCTCATCCCGGTATTCGTCCAAATACTTCATGTGCTCCTGCGGAACTTCATCAGCGTTGCCTCAAGGGCTTGCTTACGACTCTTCCAGCTCCGACTCCAGTTCGCTCTTGAGCAATCCCATGGATTCGAGCGCCTCATAACTCCGCTCCGCCTCTTCCCGGTCCACAAGACTAATGGCGAATCCTACGTGCACAATCACGTAATCTCCGATCGACGCTTCCGGAACAAAGTCGAGGCAGGTCTCCCGCGTGATTCCGCCAAACTGCACGCGTCCCACGCGAATTCCGTTCTGCAGCTCGCTACTGACGATCTTCCCAGGGATGGCGAGGCACACGTTAGGTGCTTCCTTTTTCGCAAGGCTCGGAAACGGTCCGGTCCGATGGTTGGCCGGGCGGCAAGGCTGATGGTTGGAACTCCAAACCGCGATCCCGTGATTCCTTCCAGAGATATAACTGCGCCACCGCTGCGTCCACCAGAGGCACAAGAGAAGCCTCGACTTCCGAAGATAAACTTGTGCCCCAATCCGTGTTGGCCGGCTGCACTCCTAACACAAGTATCTCCTGAGGTCCGCTCGACATCAGGAAGAGAGCGGCAATCAAATCGGCTACTCCCAGCTGATGAACGTTTCTTCCCGCCGTCGTGCCCAGCAAATCTTTTCCAGTCATTCGGGCGAGGGTTCCGGGTACTGTGCCCGAGTTCATGGCGTCTAGGATCAGTATCCGGGAGGCATCCGAAGCATACGGAACCAGCTCGAGACCGAGCGTGCCGCCATCCAGAATCGTCACACCCGCCGGTACTCGCGGATCCCTCTCGAGCAGCCTTGCCGCATGCACGCCAACACCCTCGTCGGACAAGATCGTGTTGCCCACCCCTATCACTACTGGGCCCGAAGACCGGAAGTCTTCCATGTCACGCTCCGGTTTGGGAATTTTGTTCAGCAGCCACCCTCGCCGGGACTGCTTCCGGGAGACCCTCGTCGTCCTCCTGGCTCTCATCAACCATGGCCTCTTGCAGTTCATGCTCGGGAACGAATTTGTAACCGCTGAAGATACTCTCCATCACGCCATTCTCCTCTTCGATCGAAACCAGGATGGCGGTGTAGAGATGGTGGATGAAGAACATCCAAAAGACGAACATCACCAGGAAATGCGTTTCCCGGAGCCATTGAACGTCAATCAGGCGCGGTATCCATCCGAAGAAGAAGTTCATGACCGAGTTTCCCAAAATCCTTGAGTAAAGGGCCAGTCCGGTCAGTATCTCGATTATTGCCAGTCCATAGATCACGGCGTAGGAAGCGCCGGCCAGTGCGTTATGACCGATGTGTGGGGTCGGCGACCACGCCATGAACCCGTAATACTTCCCAGTCTCGGCAATATCCTTCAGGCGTTTTTTAGTCACAGGGATGAACTGATCCCAGTGCGACCAGCGGTTGCCGATAAACATCCAGACAATTCGTATGAGGACCGCCGCCAGAAATGCGAAGCCGGAGAGCAGATGGATGAACCGCATCGTACCCATGACGTACGCGGTTCTTCCCTGCGGAACGATAAAAGGGGAATGCATGTAATAGCCGGTGATGGACAGAGAAATGATCGTCGTGAAAATGATCCAGTGCGCAAAACGCACGGGCCATTCCCACACATACACTCTCACTTGTCCGTGCGCCGGCCGCTTCCATTCCGCCTCTTGGCCGTGTCGCCTTCGTGTCTTTTTCATACGCAGCCCTCTGCCCGATCAGGCTTCTGCGCGCGCGAGCACATGCCCGCGAGCGTCAACCACGTGAACGGCGCAAGCCAGGCAAGGGTCGAAGGAGTGAACCGTGCGCAGAATTTCGAGCGGACGTTCCGGATCCGCGACCGGAGTCTTGAGGAGCGCCGATTCATACGGTCCCCGCTGTCCTCGCGCATCTCGCGGGCCGGCGTTCCAGGTGGACGGAACCACCGCTTGATAATTCTTGATGGCCTGGTCTTCGATCTCCACCCAGTGCCCGAGCGATCCGCGCGGCGCCTCGAAGAAGCCGAAACCCTGCGCGGACTTCGGCCACGAGTTCGGGTTCCACTTTTCCCCATTGTGAATGCGCACATTCCCGCTCGCCAAATTATCTCCAAGCTGTTCGATCCAGCCCACCAGACGGCTCGCGAGCAGTTGCGTTTCAAGAGCGCGCGCCGCCACGCGCCCCAGCGTAGAAAATAATGCGGCGGGCGGAGCCTTGAGCTTGGCTAGGGTGGCATCCACTAAAGCTTTAACGTCCGGCTGGCCCGAGGCGTAGGCCACGAGCAACCGTGCGAGCGGGCCGACTTCCATCACTTGGTCTTGGTACCGCGGAGCCTTCAGCCAGGAATATTTTTCATTCACCTCGAGGAATTCATAAGGCGGCTTCGGTCCCGAATATTTCGGGTTGGTCTCTCCTGCATACGGATGCTTGGCAACCTGGTCTCCGCCCGAATATTCGTACCAAGAACGGGCCACATATTCCGTGACATTTGCGGGATCGACTGGGTGGACCTTCG
The DNA here is from genome assembly GCA_963780035.1 of uncultured Acidobacteriota bacterium. Classification (GTDB taxonomy): domain Bacteria; phylum Acidobacteriota; class Terriglobia; order Acidiferrales; family UBA7541; genus Palsa-295. The sequence continues at coordinate 46,890 of CAWAAG010000006.1, forward strand.
AAAGGTCGCGGTCCAGGATGATCCCCCTGGGAAGAAAGAAGTCCGCAGGATCCTTGATGGAACCTTGGGGATAACCGCCATAGCACATGTAATTCCCAACGCCCGCGCCGAGTTTGAACCACTCGGGGTAGAACCCAGCCACCGCAAGAACGTCGGGAATGTACACCTGATTCACAAACCCGATCGCCGACTTGGCCACCTGCGCCAGAAAATCCATTCGTTCGGGGTTGATTGTCGCACCCGGCTCGTTCGGATCCATGGCGGTGGCCATCCCACCGACCAGAAATGTCTGCAAGTGAGGATTTTTCCCACCGAGAACTGCATGAATTCGAATGAACTCTTTCTGGAACTGCAGCGCTTCCAGGTAGTGCGCGACGGCCATCAAGTTCGCTTCGGGCGGCAGACGATAGGCGGGATGCCCCCAATATCCGGCGCCAAAGAGACTGAGCTGCTTGCTCGCGACCAGTGCGCTGACGCGGTCTTGTACACCCTTGAAGTACTTCTCACTCGAAATCGGCCAATCGGAAATCGATTGCGCCAGCTGCGCTGTCTTTGCCGGGTCCGCTTTCAATGCGGAGACGATGTCCACCCAGTCCAAGGCGTGAAGATGATAGAAATGGATGACGTGATCCTGGATCGTCTGCGTCGCGGCGATGATGTTGCGCACCAGGCGCGCGTTGTCCGGAATTTCGATGCCCAGCGCGTCCTCGACCGCGTTGACCGAAGCCAGCGCGTGAACCATAGTACAAACTCCGCAGATGCGCTGCGCCCAGATCCAGGCTTCGCGCGGGTCGCGGCCCCGCAAAATGAGTTCTATGCCACGGAACATCGTGCCGGAACTCCAGGCGTCCGAGATCGTTCCGCCTTCGACTTGCGCTTCGATGCGGAGATGCCCCTCAATTCGCGTGACCGGATCCACCACAATCCGCGCCATGGATTCCTCCTACGCCCCGCGAGACTCCGGCGGTTCTTTTGTTTCTTCTGCCGTCTTCTTCGGCCGAAGTTTGTCGCGCACGACGTTGCCGGCGACTTGCGCGACCATCGCCGCACCCACTGCCGCCGTGGCAACCCACCCAATCTCGGCCGCCGTCACATCGACTCCGAACCCGGGCACCGAGGGTAACCGCTTATAAAAAGGTGATTTCGTGTCCCAAAAACGGTGCGAAGCACAGGCGATGCATCCGTGGCCGGACTTCACCGGCCAACTCGTGCCGTCATTCCACCGGACTGTGGGACAGTTGTACGTCGCTTCCGGGCCTTTGCACCCCATCTTGTAAAGGCAATACCCCTTGCGATGGCCTTCGTCGCCCCACTCCTCGACAAAACGCCCCGCATCGTAATGCGCGCGGCGCTCGCATTGGTCGTGAATGATGTCTCCGTAAGCAAAAAGCGGACGGTTGTATTCATCGAGCGCGGGCAGATCGTGGAAAGTCAGATAATGCACCAGCACCGCGGCGGTGTTCGCGGGATTGTGCGGACAACCGCCCAGATTGATCAGGTTCTTCAACCCCGGAACCGCTTCATGCAATCCCAGAGCGCCGGTCGGGTTGGGATTCGAGCGAACTAGCCCGCCGTCCCAGGCGCACGCACCGACAGCAATATTGGCGGCGGCTTTGCTGCAAACGTGTTTGGCGATATCCAGCGCGGTCTTTCCGCCGATCGTGCAGTACACACCGCCGTCGGCCGTCGGAATCGCGCCCTCCACCACGGCGATGTACTCGCCCGCATGGTCACGAACAACACGTTCCAGCGCGTCCTCCGCCTGCTTCCCCGCACCAGCCATCAACGTTTCGTGATACTCCCAAGACAGCAGATCGAGAACAAATTCCGCAACCGGTGGGTTGCTGCTGCGCAGCATGGATTCCGTATTGCCTGCACAATCTTGAAACTCGAGCCAAACCAGAATCGGACGGCTTGCCTGAGTCAGCGCCTTCATCACCGCGCCGAGATATCGCGGAGGCAACGCGAGCGTGGCCACCATCGAGCTGCAGAACTGCACGAATTCGCGCCGCGAAACCCCGCGCGCCTCAAGCGCCGCCGGTAGACTTGCTCTCGGTGTATGCATTGATGTTCCCCCGCAATGACCGAATCCCGCGCGAACGGCGAATTCAGCGCGTGCACCCCTCGAATTCCTCCGCGCTCTGCTCTCCCCAAAAGGCCCCTAACGGCTCGGCAGTATGGCCCCTCAGCTTTGACCAGTCTGTGACGCACGTCACACTCAGTCGTGATGGACAGTATGGCGATTCTAGGTTTAACGTGACAGCTTGGTCGCGGAGGTGGACGCCATGCCGAGACGCTCTAAGAATTGGCACGCTAGCCCTCGAGAGGCAGGAGGACTGTTCGGGGAACCGGTTGTGGAGCCGCTCGGTCACCTGAGCTCCCGTTACCCGTTTCCCGCTCGTTTGAACGAGGCGTACGTCGCGAGACTGAAGGCGTCGAACGTCGGGAAATCATATTCCAAGGGCGCGATTCTTTACGAAGAGGGAGACAAGCCCAGCGGTGTGTATGTTGTCTTGGAAGGACGCGCCAAACTTACCATCAATTCCTCGCGCGGCAAGACGCTGCTTCTTGGCTTCTTCGGCCCCGGCACGATCTTGGGAGTGGCTTCTGCCATCTTGGGACGCATCCATGCGGCCACCGCGGAGATCATGATTCCGACCAAGGTCCTGTTTGTGTCTCGCAAGGAACTGGTGAGAGAAATGCAGGGCGATGCGATGGCAGCTCGGCATGCCGCGGAACTCGTGAGCGAGGCCTGCTATTTCATCTTGACGAAGATGAGGGACGTCGAGCTCTCCGAATCCACCGGGCAAAGGCTTGCACGGTGCCTGCTGGGGTTGCTCGCTCATAATGCAGGTTCCGGCGGTGAAGCAGCTCCGCAACTGGATCTGAGTCAGGAAACCATCGCGCAGATGATTGGACTTTCTCGAGAAACCGTGACTCGGCTGATGTCTCGCTTCCGGACGAAGCACATCGTTGATTGGAAACGTTCGGGGCTCGTCGTTCAAAATCGAAAGGCGCTCGAAAGACTCGCCGACTTCTCAGAGACAGGCACCAGCTTCGCCAGAGATGTTGCCGCACGGAGAGCCCCTTCGACCCGTGGCGAGTTGCGTCCGGGTTCAACAAACTGACGGATTCCGGTTGCTCAAAACCGTGTTTCGAATCACGGGCAAGGCCTGAACAACGCTGCAAGAGGGGACTGCTGCATTGAAAGGCCGGGTCATCCAATCGATGCTTGCCTGCATCCGAATGCACTGCTCGATTTTCGGAGCACGCGGACTTCGAAGACGCCTATGTGTTTGCGGTAAATGGAAAGCTGAAAGCACGGCTGGAAGCGCTGTGGTCGGACTGAAGAAAAGAAAGGTGACGAAAGCGGCCCTCATCCTTGACTGCCAGTTGCTGCGAGAGCTCGGAAACCGACACGTTCAGAGCATCGGCCCCCCCATTCAATTCTTCCAGACATGCCTCATGAGCGCCTGGCGTCCTCCCGCAGCACAGAAAAATAATTGGAATTGTGACTCCGGTCACAGTCAAGTACCTCATCGATATAGTAAGAACCGACCGACTTATCGGAGATCGTTCGTTCGGCTCTCTGAAAGTTACTGAGGAAGAACAATGGCGCGCTTTAGAGTCTTCCGCTTGGCGGCAATTGCAGCTCTCACTCTTCTTGGCCTTCAGCAGGGTCTTGCCCACGCGCAAGAGAAACAAAACGCTAAAAGCACTTCCGCTGCAGCACCGGCCGCATCCGCTTCGGTTGAAGCGCAGCAGGCTCAGTATGCCGGTGCGGAGTCGTGCAAGGACTGCCATAAGGAAATCTACAGCAGCTGGGAGACGAGCGCGCACTGGCAGCAGACGTACAAAGAGGGCGGGATCGCGAAGCACGGCTGCGAGGATTGCCACGGGGCTGCCGCCAGCCACGTCTCGGACCCGACCGACACTTCCAAGCTATTCCTCTTCAAGAACGCGTCGGCCAAAGAGATTGACGCGCGCTGCTTGGAGTGCCACGCGGGCGGCACGCAGCACATGAACGCCATCAATTCGGTGCACGGCAAGAACGGAGTAAGTTGCATCGCCTGCCATTCCCCGCATCACGGCAATGAGTCCAATTTTTTGCTGGTGAAGGCTCAGCCGGAACTTTGCTACACGTGCCATCTGGCGAAGAAGGCGGAATTCGATATGCCCTTCCACCATCGCGTGAATGAAGGGCTGGTGCAGTGCACCGACTGCCACAATCCGCATGGCACGGTGAGGCCGCACCAAGTGCGAACGTCCGCGGCGCAAGATGAGGTTTGCTTCAAGTGCCACACGGACAAGCAAGGACCCTTTGTGTTCGAGCACCAACCGGTAAAGGTGGATGGCTGTGAATCCTGCCACCTGGTGCACGGCGGCCCGAATCCGCACATGCTGAAACTGAGCAACGTGAACCTGCTGTGCCTGGAGTGCCATACCGCGTCGAGCTTCAGCGGAGCGCCGGGAGCGCCTTCCTTCCACAACCAGGCGAGCTTTTTCCAGTCTTGCGTGCTGTGCCACTCGGCCATTCATGGCTCGAACTTTGATGCCACGTTTTTCAAGTAGAGGGCTCCAGGACCTCATTTTTCGGTAATGGAGAAGACGCACAAAGGGAACAGACGTTCAGCCGCAACGAGAGTGCGGAATGCGGAGAAAAAAGCCATGAAAGGTCGCCTGGGGGTTCATCCAATTGCTTCCGTCGTCTTTATCGCGGCCTGTTTCTTCTCGACCGCTGCGCACGCGCAAGACAATTCCGAGGCGTCGCCGGGGATCAACTCGGGCGGCTACAACATCCACCAGAGCATCGAATTCGGCTACCGGGCCAGCGAGATCAACGGCAATAAGGATACCTACGACACGTTTGAAAATCTCGGTTCAGGCCTGCGGCTTTTCGATTTCACACTGGAAATGCGCTCACTCGACCACCAGGGACTGCTTTTCGATAACCTGACCTTCAGCAACTTCGGATATGGCGGCGATCCCAACGACGTGACGCGGCTGCGCATCGAAAAAAACAAGTGGTACGACTTCCGGATGATGTTCCGCCGCGACAAGAATTTCTGGGATTACAATCTCTATGCGAATCCGCTGAACCCGGCGGCGCTGAATCCACCCGGCTCGCTGACGACGGGTTGCTACGTGGGTGCGCCTACGGCGGCTTTTCCACAGGGCGCGCCGTCTTACTGCTCGAACCCGGCGGTGGCGCAAACGAATTCGATGCACTCGCTGGACCTGGTGCGCCGCATGCAGGATTACGATGTGACTTTGCTGCCGCTCTCGCGGATTCGCTTTCGGCTGGGGTATTCGCGCAATCGCGACGAAGGTCCCAGCCTCTTCACCACGGATTCGGGCACGATCTCGGCGTTCAATCAAGCCAATAGCTATACGACGAATGCATATCGCGCGGGAGTGGATTTCCGGGTGCTGCCGCGCACCACGATTTCCTTCGATGAATTCCTAAGCTACTTCCGGCAGGACAACGTGATCAGCGATAACCCGGCGGTGAATCCCGGGAATTACGGATTTGTGCTGGGAACGGTGGCGGGCCAAGGCACGCCGGCCGGCACTCCGGTGGACCTGGGAAACATCTGGAGCACGCAAACGCCGTCGGAAGCGCTGCCGTGCGCCACGCCGATCGTGACCGGCACGACCAACACGGCCACGCCGACCTGCAACGGGTTTCTTTCTTACAGCCAAGTGGGCGATCCGCGGAACTTCATGCCCACCGAGCGTTTGCGTTTCCAATCGAACTATTTCAAGAACTTCGAGACGTCCGGCTCGGTGGGTTACAGCACCAGCGACTATCATTTCTCGGATCTTGCGGAGATCGTGAACGGCTGGACGGCACGAAGCGCGGTGCGCGGGAGCACGGCGGGCGGGCCGATCAAAACCAAGCGAGTTTCGGTGAATGCGGATTGGTCCGGAGCGTACGCAGTGACCGACAAGTTCCGCATTGTGGATATGTTCCGGTACGACAACTGGCGCATTCCAGGAGTGTGGGATACGGCGGAGACCAACGTATTCGGGACTCCTTCGCCGGGTCCCGGAGTGGTTGGCCTGTTGCTGGCGCCTGCCACGTTTAACGCGACGAATTGCCCGGCGGCGCCGTACAACCAAGCCAGTTGCCCGCAGCACACTTCCAGTTCCGCCGCCGACCTGACCAACGAAATCGCTTCGCAATTCCTGGGGCAGAACATCAAGTCCAACACGCTGGAATTTGAATACGATTTTAACCGGCGGTTCAGCGCGCACATCGGCTACCTCTACACCAACCGGAAGATTGCCAGCATGGACGCGGCGTTTGATACCGGAGAATATTATTTTCCGGGCGGGGCCACCGGAACGGCCGCGAACTTTTATCTAGCGGCGCGGGGAGATTGCGCGCTGGTGGGCGGTGCGCTGCCCGCCGGGTGCACGCTGGTAACGACGGGACCACTGGCCGGCGCGATCGTGGAAGGCTCGCCGGGCAACCCGATTCCGGAAGCAGGCAACGACACCTCACGCAACATTACGTCGATCAATGAGAATGCCCTGCTGCTGGGCGCGGTGATGCGGCCGATGGATACGTTGCGAATTACCGCGGACCTCGAGTTTGGTTACAACGACCAATCGTTTACGCGGATTGACCCGCGTCAGGTGCAGTCTTACAAAATCCAGGCGAATTACAAGCCGAAGCCGTGGGCCCATCTGGACGGCGCCGTCGAGATTCACGAGAACCGCGACAACATCACGACGGTGGACAACCTGGAGCACGACCGCTCGTACAGCTTCTCCGCGATGTTCATGGGCAATCGGCGCTTGTCGGTGGATTTCGGGTACAACTACTGGGACATGTACACGCAATCGCTGGTCTGCTTTGCGTACTCGACGACTTCGGCGAATCCGGCGCCGCCACCCACGAATATTACGGCGTCCGCGTTTCCGCCGGGAGTGCCGGAGCTCTCGACTGGACCCGCGTGCCCGATTACCGGGTCGCCTTCGCCGCTGGGAGCGCTATCCACCTATAGCAGTACGGATCACTTCGCACACGCCGGCGTGATCTGGAAGCCCGTGAAGCGGGTGACGGCGATGGTGGGATACGGCGGCAGTTTTGTGCGCGGCAATACGATTTTCCTGAATCCGCTGACGCCATCGGGGACGCTTGATTTCAACTATCAACGGCCATACGCTTCGGTTTTGGTGCAGGTCTATCGCGGGTTCAGCTATAAAATGGCGTGGAATTATTACGGCTACAACGAAACCGGAAACCAGAACCCCTTTGGACTGGCCACCATTCCGTTGCAGGACTTCAACGGCAGCAACGCCACATTCTCGTTCCTATATTCGTTCTAAGCCGCAACGGAAATGCAGAGAGCGCGGCGGCGTTCCTGGTTAGCAAGAGGAGGAAAGTTAGATGAAAGGTTCAAGGATTCAAATTGGCCAGATGCTGTTCCTCGCATGTGCGCTCACGTTTGTTTTATCCATATCCACTCGGGCCGATGATTCGGCCACCGTTTATAAGGCGAAGTGTGAGATGTGCCACGCCGCGGACGGATCTGGAAATACACCTGCCGGAAAGGCTTTGAAGGCGCGGGATTTCGCATCCCCCGAAGTGCAGAGTGAAACCGATGCGCAGCTCACCGAGATTCTAACGAACGGCAAGAACAAGATGCCGGCCTACAAGGGCAAGCTGACGAATGATCAGATCAAGGGGCTCGTCTCCTACATACGCGAACTCGCCAAGAAGAAGTAAAGTCTTGGCGGTCCGAGCCCCACGACACGGCTCGGACTCGTGCGATTGCATGACCCGGAGGACTCGTGATCGGGATTCTCATCTGTCAGATTGTCCTGAGCATCGTGTTGGCCTCGGTCTTCTTGATTCGACCTTCCCTGACGACTGGCACGGCGTGGAAGATCGTGGCTTTCATCGGCTTGTGCGTGCTTCCGGCTCTGTGCATCGTGGGCGGGATGAATACGCACATGCAGCGCTCCGAACAAACCAAGTTCTGCACTTCGTGCCACGCCATGGAAAACTACGGAAAGAGCCTGTACCTGAACGATCCCAAATACATTCCCGCGCAACATTTCCAGAACCATCGCGTGCCGCCGGACATGGCCTGCTATTCCTGCCACACCGACTACACGATCTATGGCCCGCTTAAGGATAAGCTCAAGGGCCTGACCCGCATTTACTTGCAGTATGTGAGCACCCCACCGAACCCGATTACCATACCGGGCGGATTCAAGAACGGCCAGTGCCTGCACTGCCATGCCGGCGCCCGGGACTTTGAGGAAAACCCCATCCACTCGGCGATGATGAGCACGCTGACCTCGAACCAGTTGTCTTGCATTTCGAGCGGTTGCCACGATTCGGCGCACGACGCGTCCCAAGTAGATCATCTGAAAATGTGGAGTCCCGGGCAATGAAACTCAGCCACATTGGAATCCAGCGGTTGCTCCGAATCGCGAGTGTTCTGGTCATTTTAGGTTTGGGCCTGGAGATCATCAGTCTGCTGTGGTTCCATCCCCTGTCGTTCGTGCTGTTTGCCTTCGTCGCTGCCTCGCTCATCGGTCTGGGGATTCTGGTCTACTTGACGTCGCTCGTCTTCGTTGCGAAATCCCCGACTGGCAATGGCGGTTGACTGGCGAAACCTGCTGGATCGAGAAGGAGTCATGGCACTCGCCAAAAAAAGCAAAGGAAAGGGACGATCCCGTGATTGAGAGGCTCAAGGATTTACCTATAGGGATCGATGGCGCGAAGGCCATAGGGACAATAACGAAGGAAGATTACGAGCAGGTGTTCGTCCCAATCCTCGAGCAAGCGCGAAGGGACGGACGCCACATCCGGTTTCTTTATCAGTTTGGCCCCGAATTTCGGGGCTTTAGCCCAGGTGCAGCGTGGGAAGACGCCAAGATCGGCCTGCACTCGATGCGGCTTTTCGACGGCTGCGCCGTGGTCACGGACCTTGCTTGGATCCGCGAAGTTACACGTCTCGCCGGTTTTTTCATGCCCTGCCCGGCGCAGGTATTCGGGAATAAAGCCTTCGCGCAAGCCGTCGCGTGGCTGCAGTCACTCCCCGAAGGCGCCGCCGTCTCACATCGTCTCTTGCCTGAATCGGGGGTGATCGTGGTCGAAGTCAAACAGCCCCTGCGGGCACAGGATTTCGAGGCGCTGGCGCTCACGGCGGACGCATGGATCGAAGCGCACGGAGAATTGCAAGGACTCGTGATCCATGCTCGCGAATTTCCCGGCTGGGAGAATCTGGGAAGTTTCTTTCGGCACGTGCGGTTCGTGCGCGATCACGAACGCAAGGTAAAGAAGATTGCGCTCGCCGTGGACAGTCAGCTCGCCAGCGTGGTGCCCGCGATCGCCGAACATTTTGTTCAGGCTGAAATTAAAAGTTTCGCGTATAGCGAACTCGAGAGCGCCATCGCGTGGGCAGCCTCCGCTCGAACCGCCGCTTCCTCGCAGTCCGCCTCGAACTAACGAAAAATCCAGCATGCAGCACAGAAGCATACAAGGGAGGTTCAAGTGAGCGCTCCATTAATCGGCATGTCTTTTCCTTCTTTTGTCGTCCTGCTGATCCTCAGCGCGATTGCGGCGGCGATTGTGCATTGGGGCTTCCGCTATCGCTTGTTCCAAGGAATCGATGGTTTTCTCGGCCAATGGGTGGTCGCCTGGCTCGGCGCATGGCTTGGCCCCGCCGTCTTGGGCCATTGGTTTGACGGCGCCCTGTTCGGCAATATTTATGTCGTTCCCGCCTTCCTAGGGGCTTTGACAGGGGCGTTCTGCGGAACGTTCAACGCGAAGGTGCTCGCCGGAGTCGCGGCGCCACGCGGAACGTCATCCTCCTAGGCTGTATCCGAGTTCCACTCGCCATAGGTTCTCGACGCGTGGCCACCGGACGGTGGCGGAGCGAGCGGCACTCCAAAAAACCGCAATCACGCGCTACAGCCTGATTGCGGAGGTGCACTTCGGCTATTCGTACTGCCTCGAATGGGATGGGTCAGCCTGTCCCAAACCTTCGACCAAGGAACACACATGATTCGTGATCAAAAAACGACCCCCGCGCCCACAATTCCCGTGCTGAGGACACCGCCGCTCAACAAGCCTGGCGTATCAGGGTACCGGCTCGTGAGCCGGCTCTTCGCCCGCCGTCCGCTCAAGGAAGCCGTCGCGACACGGATTCGCCTCGACGGTAATCCGGAGACTGTCTGGAATCACCTCTTGTTTTACGAGGAAGTTCCCGGACGCCCGCCGTTCCCCCTTCAAGTTTTGTTGCCTCATCCGGTCCGAACGGAAGGTGTGAAGACGCGCGTGGGCGCGACGGTGCGCTGCACTTACCGCGGAGGCCACTTGGTGAAGCGCATCACTCATGTCGAACCACTGCATCTCCTGCAGTTCGACGTCCTCGAACAACGCTTGGGAATTGAGAGTTGCATTCTCACGCTGGGCGGTTCCTACAGACTTTCTGCCCGTGGGCCGATGACCGAGGTGACCATCATGACGAATTATCAGGCATACCTGCGGCCTCGTTACCTGTGGCGTCCTCTTGAAGCATTCTTAATGCACCAGCTCCACTCGCACATCCTCCGTGGCGTCGGCGCCATGTCTCTTCGTCAAGACCCAATCATGCGCCCGTTCGTTGCGGAGTCGTTCCCTTCGCCCTACGTCCCTACCGGAGATCTGGCATGCACAGCGTCGCCATCGCGTTCCCGCCGTTAACAATTTTACGTGCCAGCGTCGCGGCTGTTTGGCTCTACGAGGGGCTGTGGTGCAAGCTTCTGGGTCGCGTGCCGTCACAAGTCGAGGTGGTTACGGCGGTTCCGCGCCTTGGCCCGCGGTTCGGAGCGGCATTCCTCAAGGCGCTCGGCGTTGTGGAGGTCGCGCTTGCCGCGTGGGTAATCGTCGGAATCGCCCCGGGCGTCTGCGCGATTCTGCAGGCTGTCTTGCTCATTGCTCTCAATACGAACGGTCTGCTGTGGGCCCGCCACATCATCCACGAGCCCGCGGGCATGATCGTCAAGAACATCGCCTTCCTGATGTTGATCTGGATATGCGGCGCGGTTCCGGGAGGACGCATCTGAACTCGGCAACAGTCTGGCAGGCCGGGCGCCTCGATGCTTCGCGCGGCCCCCGCCGGCTCCTATTCGGAACCATGTACGAAGACGCGGAGATTGAGCACGCGGCCTTTCAGGGCAAGAATCGCGTGTTTTGCATCGCGTCGGCCGGTTCCACAGCGCTCCGCCTCGCCGCCGAGCACGAAGTCGTTGCATGTGACATTAACCCCGCCCAACTTGCCTATGCCGAACGCCGCGCGGCTGCGGGACCCGTCGAGCGGGGAGACGCCGAGCGCGCGATGAATTTCGCGCGCGTTTTCATGCCACTGATGGGCTGGAGGACGGGAACGGTACGCGCCTTCCTCGCTCTCTCCGATGTCGCTGAACAAACAGCCTTTTGGAGAAAGCATCTCGACACCCGTCGCTTCCGCGCGGCGTTCGACGCGCTACTATCTCCTGCCATCTTGCGTGCCGTCTATGCACCACAACTGCTCGCTTCCGTGCCGCCGCGCTTCGGCTCGGTATTGCGAGAACGACTGGAGACGGGATTGGCCCGGCATCCGAATGCTTCGAATCCCTACGTGCGGGCGCTCCTGCTCGGCGAAAATGGTGAAACGACTCAATCCACGCCGCGCAACATCCGATTCGTTCTGGCGGATGCGGCTTCGTGGCTCGAATCATGTCCTGCCGGGAGCTTTGATGCCTTCGCGCTTTCGAACATTCTAGACGGCGCGGAGCTTGGTTACCGCGAAATGCTTTTGCAAGCGGTCCGTCGCGCCGCCGCCGAGGAGGCCGTCGTCGTGTCGCGAAGCTTCGCGGAGCCGCCTCCGGGCCTCACAACGAACTATGCCACACGAGACCGCTCAATGCTTTGGGGAAGCGTGGATGTCCGCAGTGCGCAGACCGTTTAGGCTTGTCCCCTCACTGCCAGCCTTCCTACTTTCGTACACGAACACGCTGGATCACACCTCTCGCGCTTCGGGCTGCTGCGCTCGATCATGACGGTTCACCCTCATCCTCAAACGTTCCGCGCGGAGTGAACATCTGCCCTCGCATTCGTAAATCACTCCGCTGATCCGCGCTCCCCGACACCATACTGATCCCTAGCGTGGCCGCGTAGCGCACTCGCTGAACTCGAATTCACAGCTTCCGCTTTGCAACTCGACAGGAAGCGCTTTCGCCTGCCCTTCCTGGCCAAAGCCTGCGCCTGATCCGCCCGCTTCTTCTGTCAAGGCTCTCCGGTGCGCTCCGATGAACGCCCACCCCGCGCCCACCCCGCGGCCTTGACAGCGCGGGCGGACAGGCGCGTTCCCCCGCCATGAAGGGCATTTGCTTTCGAGTGCGCGGCTCTCCGCCGCGCCTCTGGGAAGCAACGGCCAAATCCCGAAAAGGAGAAATCAAGTCATGCAAAGAATCACCAACAAACCCCTGTTTGACCTCGGCCGCCTCGTTGCCACGTTGCAGAACTTATCTTAAGTTAGTAATTGGTTCATAAAATCCTAACTGGGAGGGTTCGACCTCATTCGACCGACGCCTCGAACATCTTTCTCCGCAAGAGAGCACGGAAGCGCAGGCCACTCCCCGATTTCAGAAGTTTCATCCCAAGCCCGCAAGCTCAGCGTGACTGCTTTTTCATTGGCTCGGCGGCGCTAAGTTTTCGGTTTCCTGCCTGATGAGGTCGGCGAAGTCATGGATCGAACCGCAGACCTCCAGCGTGTCATTGTGTGGCCAGAAAGCTAAATCCCTTTGCTTGTCTTGCTTTTCCGTTTCTGACCAGCCTAAAAACACCCCTAAATGACTGGATTGTGGTGACGAATTGGTGACGAGTTTTCAGGGTGCGGGGCGCGGTCCAGAATTCTAGGGATTGACCAAACCATTTCGCACTGCGAAACGCACCAACTGGCTAAAGCTGGAGAACTGCAATTTACGCATTACGTGATTCCGGTGAGCTTCAGCGGTCCTGCTGGAAAGAGAGAGGGCGGCAGCGACTTCCTTGGTGGTCTTCCCGGCGGCAAGCAACCTTACAACCTCGATCTCACGTTGCGTGAGGCGGCTATCGCGGAGCGTTCCGTTCTCTGCCCCCTCCTTGGCTCGGACAAAGCTGCGCGTTATTGCCTCGGTGATCCGCGTACTGAAAGCTCGTCCCCCCTGACGGACACGCGCAATCCCGTCCAGAAGCTCGACGTCGGCGTCGGACTTCAGAATGTAACCGTCAACTCCTGCTTGCACCATTTCGCGAACATAAACGTCCGTGCAGTGCATCGTCAACGCCAGAATTGCTGTCCCCGGATAAGTCTCGCGGATGACCCGTGTCGCTTCGAGGCCGTCCATTTCTGGCATCGTCAAATCCATCAAAACCATATGTGGCATGACCTTTTTCATCGCTTCCAGAACTTCCTGCCCGTTTGACGCCTCGCCGCACACCTCGATCCCCGATTGGTTCCCGAGCAGCGCGCGGAGCCCGTCGCGGATAATTGGATGATCGTCTGCAATTAAAATGCGGTAGGCGCCTTGCGGGTTACCATCCTGTTTCATCGAATCGCCTCCGCAGGAATATCTCAAGATATCGCGCCCCAAGGTCGCTGTTCCGTGGCTGAGCCGCGACAGTTCGTCGTCAGCCCCCGTCTACCGATCGGACGTCAACGGTAATATCACCTGAACCTTAACTCCCCGTTCCGGCGAGCTTTCCAGAGTGAATCGCCCTCGCAGTTCCTTTGCTCGTTCTTGCATTCCGGGTATACCTACGCCAGCGCTAAATTTGGAGCCGCGTGGCCTCGGGACTAATCCCTTCCCGTGATCCTCGACTTCCAGCATCACCGTGTCTAATTCGAGCACGAGTCGAACGGCTGCCGTGGGGCTCTCCGAGTGTCGGTAAACGTTGCTTAACGATTCTTGTGCTACCCGAAACAATACAATTTCTACTTCGGGTGTCAATCTCGTCAGACGGGGAGAGATTTCGAGGGACACCCGTATTCCGCTACGCTCCCGGTAGCCTCGAACCAGCCACTCGAGCGCGGACTTCAGACCCAATTCATCAATCATGGGAGGGTGCAGAAGGTAGGAAACCGTGCGGATCTCCCGACTGGCATCCCGAATCAGTGCGCGGCAACACGCCAGGGCTTCCCGCGAATCGAGATCGGTTTGGTTGATGCAAGATCGCAACTTCCCGATTGCAAGGCTCAAGCCCGCGACATACTGACCGATGCCATCATGCACGTCCCGGGCGATCCGGCGTCGTTCTTCGTCTTGTGCGTGCAGAAGCTTGCCCGATAACTCCCGAAGGGGTTTTTCGCTCGCGCGGCGGTCGGTAATGTCTTCGCCTGAACTTAGGGTGCCGATGACTTGCCCCTCCCCGCCCGGATCGGTTGATTTTGGGAGAGGTCCGAGGAAGCGAGGCGTTCGATCTCCTGCAGCTCCTAAACACGGGACATTCGGGAACGCTATCCACCATTCATGCAAGTTCTGCGCAGCAGGGCCTCGCGCGCTTCACCAGTTGCGTGTTGCAAAGCGGCGTGGAGCTGCCTTTCCGCGCCGTGAAGACAAACATCGCCGATTCGCTCAACGTCGTCATCCATGTCGAGCGCCGGCCTGGCCGCCGATACATTTCCGAAGTTCTTCTCGTCAACAGCTACGACCCGGATGCGGACCTGTTCGACTACGGGGCCGTGTTCCTTGCCAAACAGGACCACCTATGACTGGCGATAGCAACTTCGCCCCGCGTTCTCTCACTGCCTCCGAGTATGTCCGGGAGCTATTCGGGGCTGAGGATAATGCCGCGATCCTAGTGCGCAATCGCTCGACAGGCCACACCGTTCAAATTATCTCGAAGGCCGAGACCATCGCGAGCCCCAACTTTCAAACTTGGCTCGCCAATCAGAATGCCAGCGGTTCCGACGTCTTCATGGGAATGAATCCCATCAAAGACGGCGCTCACAGCCGGACGAAGGGAAGCATAAAGGATATCCGCCACGTCTATCTCGACCTCGACAGAAATGGTGACGAGGCTCTCGAAGCGATTCGAAATTCGGCTTCAGTGCCAGCGCCAAACTTTGTCCTCGATACCTCGCCCGGCAAGCACCAGGTCGTATGGAAAGTGAGCGGATTCAGTCAGGATGAGGCGGAATCTCTACTGCACAGCCTCGCAAATAAATTCGGCGGCGATCTGGCTGCAACCGATTCGACGCGCGTGCTGCGCTTGCCGGGATTCGCGAACCACAAACTTCCCGAGGAATTTATCGCCCAGGCGCGACAAGAGAGCGATGCAATCTATACGCTACGCGACTTCACGATTGAGGAAGATTCGCTCGAGGTTTCCCGGCACTTTGATGACGCCCAAAAACGAAGCCGAACGATGCCCGGTGACCACAAAAGCCAATCCGAAGCAGATTGGGCTTATGCCAAACGCGCACTCGCCCGCGGTGACGCACCCGAGGAAATCATTCGCCGCATAGCGGACTACCGCGCCGATGACAAAGCGGATCCGAATTACTACGCCCAGCTGACCGTCAGCAAGGCACAGTCGCAAATTACCGTCCAGAGTCCCGCGACGTCTTCCGCCCAGCAAAAATCCGAACGTCTGCCGGAAGACCGTGCCCCGTCGAATTCAATGTCTTCCAGGGAGGTCTAATGCTCGCTTCAAACCAGATCGTCACTCCGCCTTTCGATAAGCTGCTAGGGAAAGAGCAGTTTGCCTCGGCCCAGGAACGGAACGAGTTGCTCACGGTCAAAGAAGTTGCCGAACTTCTTCGCGTGCCCGTTTCGTGGGTCTATGACCGAACGCGCAAACGATCGCTTGATCGACTCCCGGGAATTCGCTTGGGCAAATACTGGCGATTCCGCCAAGGCGAAGTCCTGGCGTGGGTCGACTCGCAACGTGAACGCTCGAATGCAACTTGACGCTCGGAGTACAATCGTAAGCGACATAGGGAAAGGCAGACGAACCAACCACTCGAAAGAGAGGACAAGAATGGTTCGCTGTCGGTACCAAGATGGATATCTGTTTACACGCGGCAAGAAACGGAAGATGTGGGTCGCACGCTGGAGGGAGGACGTGATTCAACCCGATGGCACGGTTGAGAGGATTTTGCGTTCCGAGGTCCTCGGGTCGGTCAGCGGTATACCAAGCCGGCGCGATGCCCGGATCCTTTTGCAAAGCCGTCTTGCTACGCTCAATTCAGGACAACGCCGGGCTCAGGCCACAATGTCGTTTGGAGCCTTTGTGACTGAGCACTTCGAGCCCGTTGCTTTGCCAACACTCAAACCCGCTACGCAGGAGATCTATTCGTTTCTTCTGCGCAAGCACCTGCTCCCGCGCTTTCGTGATTGTCGCCTGTGCGACATCACCCGCGCGGAGGTTCAACCGTTCCTGATCGGAAAACTGAAAAACGGCTACGCATGGGAGACGACACACCACCTCCGCAGTCTCTTAAGTAAGGTCATAGGGACCGCGGTCGACTGGAACTTTCTGTCCGATAACCGAGTGCGTGGTACAAAAATGCCCGAACGCTCGCTCAAGCGTCCGCATCGATTCCTTTCTCTGGATGAAGTGCGGCGACTGCTCGCTGCTTCAGAAGAACCTCTGCGCACGATCGTGCTTGTCGCGGTTATGACGGGTTTGCGTATTGGGGAAATTCTGGCGCTGCGGTGGGGACGAATCAACCTTGGAGCGGGGACATTGCGTGTTGAGGAGACCTGCTACAAAGGAACTTTCGGTACTCCGAAAACTCGCGCCAGCCGCAGGGAAGTTCCACTGACACGGGCGGTCGTTCAGGCATTACAGTCACACCGCGTTAGTTGCAGAGACATCGCAGATGAAGGATTGGTTTTTTCAACGCGGCAAGGCACGCCACTTGACGCCAAGAATCTGCGTAGACGCCAACTCCATCCAGCCTCTCAACAAGCGGGACTCGGATTGCTTGATTGGCATTCTCTGCGGCACACACATGGAACGTTGCTGCACGAGCAAGGCACTCCTTTGCGAGTGGCGCAAGCGCAGCTCGGCCATTCGCATATGACGACCACGCTCCAGATTTACACCCATGCCAGCGGAAGCGCTCAGAGGCAGGCCGTGGACCAGTTGGAATCCTTATTGTTCCCAGATGTTCCCAAATCCGGCGAAGCCGGCCAACGGCCAAATTAGTAACTGACTGAAAAGCAGGAAGATGTTGGTGGACGTGACCGGGATCGAACCGGTGACCCCCTGCTTGCAAAGCAGGTGCTCTCCCAGCTGAGCTACACGCCCATACGGTGCAACCAGTATACCCTCAATAGCTTACAGCCAATTCTTCCACAGCTCCAACCTGAGTTTTCCGTCCACTCCGTCCAATTGGGGCATTTTCGAGCGGAAGTTCAAAACCCAAGCCAACCTTCTCGGTCACTTGCTTGCGAAACTCAGCATCGCCTGTCAGCTTGGAATAGGCGTCCGTCAAGCTCCTCTTGCCCTTGGAGCATGGAGTACAGACGCTGAATTGTGGAGATGCAGACCTTGCTGACCTTGTCCAGCTTGTTGGATTGAAGATGCTGGACGTTGTAAAGCTCGGTGAATAGTCGTTGCTCCTGGGGGGTGCGAAAATTTTGGAACTCTTTAAGTGTCTGACGACCCAGGTTGCTACGGGCAATGGAAATTCATCGACGAGGACATGTTCCTTCCCCACAACGCGGCCCGACATGAATTGCCCCATTCCGCAGTGGGGCGAACGAAAGTTACAGCGCTCACGCAATGGGTAAACTCGATTCTTGCGGAACCCGTGGCAGAGGCTGGTATTGTCGCGAATTTGTTAGATCCCGGCGATCAACGTGAAGCTGTGGAGAACGCTCTCCGAGGGGCAGAAGTAATTGCCTACTTCTCCGCGAGTCAGGCCGTGGCGCGATATTTGGCTCGTGACTTCGAAGGGTCCGCGCGGTGTGTGTCGGCGTTCATGAATCCGAGTGGTGCGGACCTGGTCGTCTTGGCGGAAGATGCGTCCCGGCAGACGCGACTCGATGCTGTTGAGATGCAATACTACCGAATGCTTCTGGAGGAACCGCAACTCTCAGGGCACTTCCGACCCCCTGAAGGCAAAGTCCGAACGGCTAGGTCGTGCCGCGATGTGAGCGCCGTTCTCCCTGGAGACATCGTGAGTCACCACGCGTCGGTTGCGAGTCGCGGATTTCGGATGGCACTCAATCAGGACGATGCGCGAATTTATATTTGGAGGACCGACCAACAGTTTAATACGCGACTGTTTCAGCGGTCGCCAGCGCGCTTGATAGAGCGGGCGGGCGGAAACGCACTAGTCATTACCGACGAGTTATTTCTCAGCGCCGTGCGCGCAGAACGGCAAAGGAAATTGCCGCGAGAGACAGGAGGCGTACTGCTGGGAACTTGGGATTTGCAAAGAGGAATCGTCTATGTCGTCGCCATGATTCCATCACCCGATGATAGCGAAGAGCGGCCCACGAGTTACATTCGTGGCTGCCAGGGTTTGGAGGCCGAGGTCAGCCGTGGAGTGGCGGAAACGGGTGGACAATTACAGTACGTTGGAGAGTGGCATTCGCATCCCGACGGACATTCAGCAAATCCAAGCGAAGACGACTGCAAACTTTTCAATTGGGTGCGCGAATACACAACTCAAGACGGGTATCATGCGTTCCTGGCAAGCAAAATTAACGTGCCCTTTCCCGACCAAGACGAGGAAGTGAAAAATCCGGCAGCAGCAGACGAAGTCTATCAGTCTGGCGTCCGGTGGCTCCTAAACCACACTCGTCCAGAGGACAACAAGAAGTTTGACTTGATCTTCAAAGAAAACGTGGCTTACGGGTTTCGGCGCAACGCGCTCGGCGTGAAGCCCCTTGGCCTGGCCGTGTCAGTGGGCTCCCTGTTGTGGGTCTTGGCGATCGAAGGATTTCTTTTCAGTCTTAATCACAGATTTATCGACACGGCGGCGTTTTCGCGAATGCCGGAGGCCGCAACCGCCTCTTTGATAGTTTCGGGGGTAATGATTGTCGCTTGGCTCGTCTTCTTCACTAAGTCCAGCGCGCACACCGCCGCTTTTACTTATGCCGAGACACTTTTACGAGCGTGCGACGCATTGTAGCAGAGTTCGGCCTTGCCCCATCACCGGCGAGCCTGCGAAGCGAATCGTGTCGGCGCAAGCTTTGCGCGGGATCACCTTCTATGCTGGCTGGCCCGGGGATCGAGACTATTTTGTAGCCGCGAAATAGAGCCGATTGCAAGCCCGCCTGCCAATAAGATGCCTATAATAAACCACTTACGTCGATAGCGAATATATTCGTGTTTACAACACGAAATAGTTCAGCTACACTGTTTTTCGAGGATCAACTTCTATGTCCGACGTGCTGGTGTGCGCCGAACCCGAAACCCGCGAGGAAGCGACGCGCTTTGTCTCGCAGTGGGGTGCTCATCCCCAAATCTGTTCTGTGAACAGACTCAAGCGGTGGCGTGGGAAGGCAGAAAAAACAAAAGTCATGTTCGTGTACCTGATGGGAACCGAACCTCGGGCGACACTCCGGAGTTGTCTTCGGCACGTATCGAATGACCGTGGGCTTGATGTTGTTGTCTATTCTCACCCCGACAGCGACCATCAGGCGGCCGAGCTTGGAAAAATCGTTGGAGAGCTAAGACCGCACCGAACGTACATGTGTTTTGCCGACGACGAAGTGGAACAGTTTTTTCAGGTGCGTATTGGTTTCGTGCCGGCGGAAAACCGCGGCCCGCGCGAGACTTTCGCCACATTGCGAAAGGAGCTGGGTCTGACGCAAGTTGACGTGGCCGCTGCTCTCGACGTGACGCCTCGAACAGTTCAGAACTGGGAGAGCCGCGGACGCGTTCCAGAACGGCGGTACCGGGACCTGAAAGAGCTAGACGATCTGCTCGCGAAATATATCCGTCGCAGTGAGGTCGCCGCTTGGATGGACAGTCCGAGCGACGCCTTCCAGAAGCGCACGCCACGTGAGCTGATTCGTGAAGGTAAAACGCGGGATCTGATTCTCGAGTTTGGACGGCTGCAGACCGGCGAGCCGGTGTGAAATTGCCGGACGGCTGGCGCGCGGCGCTTGACCTCTTGTGCGCCTCGGCCGAGCCGTTCGACGATTCTTGTTTTCGGTCCGTCGAACTCGTATGGGCTTATCCGGACGATGTTATAAGTGGTGAAGGCACTCGGTTGAAGGGCGGGCGTTTTGCGGCTAAGGGAACTCGGGCGGTGTATGGGTCGCTTGACGAGGAAACGGCCACCCGAGAGGTTACCGCTCGGAAAGCCCGGCTCGGCGGACGGGCGATTATTTCACTGAAGGATTATCCGCGTCTTACCTACGTGGTCGCCATCCAAGCGAAGAGGTGCGTGGACTTTCGGAACGCCGGAAATAACACTGTGCTAGAAGATATCCTCGCGGCTGCGGGCGATCCCAACGATGTTGGACCTTCCCAGGAAGTTGGTACCTATCTGATGGAAAAAGGAATGGATGCCGCCATCTTTCCCTCGGTCGCGGGCAGTGGTTCAAACATCGTCGTCTTTCTGGATGCCGATCCGCCTGCCAAGGTCACGATCCGCAATCGAGACGAAATTCTTGCAGCAATGAAGAAATTCGCTGGCCGCATCCTGTAAGAAGGCCCATGCGCTCGTTTAACGAGTCAAGCCAATAAATAGCGGAGAGGCTATACTATCGCCGGGCGTGAAGCTAAACAGAGCTGGCGGCTTATTTGCGGGATTCACCTAAATGAAACATGTCATTCTTGATGTGGTCGGAACTCGCGGGGAGATCTTCGTAGAAGTCTGTTTGACGAACTACAAGTCCTTCGCAACGCCATTGTTCCGTCCCGGATTTCTCGGCGACAAGTGGCCTGCCATCGATTTCTACGTCGAGCTGCTAACCGTGCGCAACAAGACACCGTACTTTTTCGGACAGGCCAAATCCACCCAAACTCCGCTCTTGAAGTCGTCGCTGCGTATTTCGGCAAAAAAGCGGGACATACAGCGCCTCCTGCGGATCCCGGGACCAACGTATATTTTTGGAGTGCATGAACCCTCTCAGCGCGTATTTATCCGCTCTGTCCACCGAGGCACTCCGCACAAGTCGATAACAAGGATTCCGATAACTCACGAATTGACACCACAAAACTTGCGAGCGTTACACACTGAAGTGCTTCAATTTTGGCAAGGCGATGACGACAAACCCAGCAATTCGGTATTCGCATGAAACCTACATATCGAACAGTCTTTATACAACGAAGAAGTGAACTGATGGCGGAACTATTCCTTCAACAGCTCAGTCCCGTGGCGGTTGCTCGGCCGACGGATGACTTCGGATACGATTTGCTCGTGACGTTCAAAAACAAGAAGGGTGGTATAAACACATTCGGTGTCGAGGTGAAGGGAACGGAGTCGGAAGTTCCGAAGTCGCTCGTGGTTGACAGTCATTTGCATAAGTCGCTGACCTTCTCAAATATTCCGACTTTCCTTTTGTTCGTAGACGTTAAGCGGAATAAACTCTTTTATGGATGGCCTGACCATCCAGTACGGCGCATTTCGCTACGCGAACTCGACGCTGACGGAACAAGCGAACTGCGTAAGCGACTCCTCAATTGGTCATAATTCGACTCAGGTTGTTCACCAACGTGATGACTGGCCCAAAGCATGTGCGCTACGTGATTCATTGGCCGGATAAGATCTTCGCTCCCATCTGAGATTTGATCTCGTCAAAATGCCAGGGACAGAAGTTATGAGTGTCCACGCCAACGTCCATGGAGCAGGAAGACGAAACGTCGGGCAGGCGGCCATGCGAGTGGCCGTACAAGTGCCACGCGCCATGGGAAGAGTGATTCCATACACGCATGGCGTAGTGGCAGAGTACGATCCGCTGCCTGCTGATTGAGATTTCGGAAAGGTTGGCCAGCCAACGGAATTCCTGAGTGAGCTTGCGTACCTGTTTGTCGTGATTGCCGGGTAGGGCGAAAATCGTTTTGCAGTGGATCTGTCTACGAAATTCCGCGGCTCGGGCCTTTGAACCTATGCAGAAGTCGCCGAGGAAGTAGAGGATATCGTTCGTCTTCACCCACGTATTGATTTGGCCGAGGATCCCCTGATTCATCTCTTCTACATTCGGAAAAGGGCGGTTGCAGTAGCGCAATATATTGGAATGATCGAGATGAAAATCAGCAGTGAACCAGATATTCGCCATTTCTTTCTCCCAAGAAACCTGGGTGTCCTAGTTTTCCAAACCCCTGTCGGTGTCTCCGGTCGGAGCTAGCTTTTGAGCGAAAGCAGATTCCCCGATTGTTGTTGTGGTCGGAGAAGTCACGAAAGCGACAGGGGTCTGGAAGTCGGAAGACAGATGAGGATTTCGATTCCAGCGGAATTTGTGATTTGGCGCGAAGACGCCAAACCGGCTCATTCTAGAATTTTTCACAGCAGTTCGGGTTCCTGCCGGAAAGACGCCCGGAAACGCTCGAGGTCGGTTCGGAGAAACCGGATATTGCGACCCATCACGCGAAGATGCGGAATCTGCTTGCGCTCGACCCAAAGATAGACGGTCTGCGGACTCACGCCGAGAAATCGAGCCGCCTGCCGGACGTTCCACGGATGGTCATTAGTGGTCTCGGTGCCGTGATCTGGCATCACGCTCTCACGAGGTCTACGCAACAGTGGGTGGGTTTTGTACCAGGTCATGATCAAAACGTGTCTGGCGCGTGCTGATGGTCTAGGGCACACCCGCAGGGAGAGGAACGGATAACCACATACCTTTTGGAATTGGCGCCCACGGGTAGGCGTCGTGAAAAGACGCCGATTCAACGACTTAGGTGAGATGAAGGCGTGCTCGCAAAGCACGCTCTCTGCGAGGCTAACCGTGCGGCTGCCGGAGTGCTGGATTTTTTGATGAGTGGACGGGTGCGAATGATGACCTGCTCTTTCGGCAGGTGCTCCACCCACAGTGGGTTGGCGAATCCCACTATCAGATGAGCGTGTCCCTCGTGAGCAGAGGCTCCGTCGGCGTTAGCGAAATCGTTGGTTCAAATCAAGCCTCTGCAACCAGAAACTATTCTGCCGCAATAGGTTCCGAACACCTTGCAACCATCCGAATTGACAGTCGCCCGCCGCAACATCTCGATGTCGCGAGCCTAGACGCAGTCCCATGCAATCGATCACTTCCTACAAACTCCGCTGCAAAAGCGAGCATCGCGTTTGGCCTCGCTCAAGAACTTGTTGAAGTGCCGCCTTCTGAGATGAACGGCTCGTATCAAGCTTCTGCGGCTGGCGGAACCGCCTCGGCTGCGCCAAAGCTGCGAAAGAGAGCCACAACGCGATCGGAGGCATCTGGTGCGTAGAGCATCTCTGTATTCACCATCGTGTCTTCCGTCATGTGCCGCATGCGGGCAAACATCTCGGCTTCGTACGCCGCGATCGCCTCAGAGGATGTGTCTTGGCTGTGGTGAGGCCCTTCGGACATACGAACAGATCTCCGTTACTCGCTCCGACTGTCCCAGCGCCGCGGCAGGAGCACCAAGTCGGCCGCTTCCTCAGCATCTTTGAGGAGCGTCTTGCGCGGCGTGCCTATCCGCGCACGCATGGTCAGGCCACGAGCAAAATCCGTGACTTGGATCGCGCGCACGGCTACCGGAAAATCAGGCGGGATGTCTCCCGCACTGATCCCGTCCCGGAAACGGCGCTCCACCAGCGCCGCGCCGCCCGCGACCGTGCTCTGCAGGAACCGCTGAACCTCAGCGTCGTTCACAAGCGGCGCGACGCACACCATAAGGCAGCCCCGGGCGGACCCTTTCTCGGTCGCACTTTCGACGGCGTACCTCAGAAAGCCCGCGATCGAGTCGCGAAGACTCTGTGGCGAGAGGAGTGCCTTCGCGGCTGATGCGCCCTTCCGTTCTGCGTACGCCTTAATGACGCGCAAGAATATCGCCCGCTTGTCCCCAAAGACGGCATACAGGCTCGGCCGTCCCACACCCATCCCGGCGACGAGATCGTCAATCGTCACTCCGTCGTAGCCTTTCGACCAGAACACCTGAGTCGCCTTTTCCAGCGCGTCCCTCTCGTCGAAGCTGCGCGGCCGTCCACGCGACCTAGCGGCATTTTGAAACATTTAGTTCAAAACTCCTTGACAGTTTCCATCACACCAATATATAACCGAATAGTTCGAAATTAGCAAGCTGGCCTCGCGGGGCCTCACGACTCGACCTTCACCACGGAGACGCCCATGGAACATTCGATCGCACTCGTCACCGGCACCACCTCCGGGCTCGGTTATGCTGCAGCCCGCTTGCTCGCCATCAAGGGCTACCGCCAGGTCATCGTCACCGGCCGCAGCCTGAACCGGGCTCAAGAAACGGCCGCTCAGCTCGCGGCTGAGACCAAGAAAAAGATTTTCACGCCGCTGGAGCTGGATCTGGACACGCCGTCTAGCGTTCAGTCCGCGCTCGCCGACCTGGTCAAGCGGGGTCAGCCGATCGATTTCCTGCTGCTCAATGCAGGGATGGTCCCGGGTAAGAAGCGCGTGCTCACTGCGGCGGGCGTCGAGGCTTCTCAGGCCCCGCTAATCGGCCACCATCAACTGTCTGTCGGGTTGCTCCGCGCCGGCCTGCTGAGCCCCAACGCGCGGATTGTTATCGCCGGCGCGGAACCTGCTCGTGGGGGCGTACCCCTGTTCAGCTACACCGACGTGCCAGCCTTCGCGGCCAAATACCACCAGGGCGACCGAACCGCCGCTATTGAAGCCTTGGTGCGTAACGGGCCGAACGTGAAGTACGTGCCCAACAATGCGTATGCCGACGCGAAGCTCATTATCGCTTGGTGGGTCGCGGCGCTGGCGCGCCGGCTACCCTCCGGCATGGCCGTGTACGCTGTCTCGCCCGGTGCGGCGACCGACACCAAGGTGGTGCGAAACGCTGGCCCGGCGTTGAAGTATCTGTTCATCCCAATCGTGAACCTCATTCCCGGCATGAATCAGACGCCGGAGACCGCGGCCCGTCGGTACCTCCAGGCGTCGGAGTTCGGAACCGACGTCTCAGGGCAATTCTTCGCCTCGGCTCAAGGGAAGTTCACAGGCCCAATTGAGGCGCAGCGCCACCCACACCTCCACGATCGCGCCAGCCAGGAAGCCGCCTGGCAGGCCGTCGTCAAGGTCTCCGGCGTGGATTTCTCTTCCGCAGCATCCTTGAGCGCGGCGTCCTGAAGGAGCGCCGGTCGCGGCTGAACTGATTCCGGTAACCAGAATCAGTTCGCGATTGCGCCGCCGCGTGCTCGTTCACGGGATCTTACGGTATTGTGAAATAACTAGTTCAAAAATCCCTTGACCGCAGCCTCCGCGCCTGATTATCATACCAAACAGTTCAAAATCAACAAGGCAACCTAAGCTCGGGAGGAGAATACACATGGAACGGTACGAAGGTAAAAAGGTGGTGATTATCGGCGGCACGAGCGGCATGGGGCTCGCGACGGCGAAGATGCTCCTCGATGGGGGTGCGCGTGTTCTGGTGACAGGTCGCTCGAAGGCCGGACTGGAATCGGCGCAGAAAGAGCTTGGAAAGGACGCCATCGTGGTTTCAAGCGACGCGCGGTCGTTGACGGAAATCGACGCCCTCGCCTCTCGGGTGAAGGCGGAGTTCGACACCTTCGGCCTGCTCTTCGTCAACGCCGGGTTCAGCATCCGAGCGCCTCTTGAGAGCATGACCGAGGCTGTCTATGACGAGATGTTCAACTTGAACACCAAGGGACCGTTTTTCGCGGTGCAGAAGCTCGCGCCGCTAATAAACCGGGGAGGCTCTATCGTCTTCACGACCTCGATCGCCAACGTCAAGGGAATGCCCGGCAACGCCACATACGGAGCCGCCAAGGCTGCGCTGCGATCATTCGCTCGGACGCTCGCCGCCGAGTTGCTTCCTCGCGAGATTCGCGTCAACGCGGTGACGCCCGGCCCCATCGACACGCCGATCTTGGGCAAGATGTTTCCCGATAAAGACGTGGCCGCCCAGCTTAGGGAGAAGATGATCGGCATGGTTCCCTTGAAGCGCTGGGGGACGTCGGAGGAAATCGCGAAGGCCGTCCTCTTCCTCGCGTTCGACGCAACCTTCACGACCGGCGCCGAACTTCCGGTAGACGGAGGATGGTCTCAACTCTAAGGTGTGGACCGTCCGGGAGGGTAAGCTCGTATCGAGAACGGTCTTCAATGACTCGCATCCCATTGCGCGCCTGATGCAATAGCGAACCCAGTGGCGGCGGCTCGGTCGTCGCCACTGCGCGCTCCTCCCAAGAGGAAACATCGTGTTCGGCGCGACTATCACGACCGGCGCGGAACTCCCACGGTAAAAGGAGGAGCAACAAGATGCATAACTTGGTAGTGAACTGCTTGGCGGTTGCTTATCTCTCAGCGAACGTATACGCCATCGTGAAGATGCGGGTGTTTGACTTAGCCCGTTCGCGCAAGCATCTCCTACTCTATGGCGTCCCCTTCATATTGTGGGGCTCTCTCATCCTGTTGGGATGCAAGCTCATGGAGATCATGCGCCGATTCGATGAATGGGCTGCCTGACCAGGCGTTCCCAACTGAAGAAAACAGGCCAATGCACTCGTCGAGCAAGGGTTTTGAGCCGGCATTAGACATCAGTCGTGAAAAACGCCCTTGTATTGCCTGGCATGGCCAAGTTCGGACTGGTCGGTTGCACGGAGTCGCCCGCTTATGACGGTTGACCTTCGCGGTGCCGCCTACGCGGCGAGCCGAATCAGTTCCACGCTAAAAGGCAGTACTAAACAATTCGGATGGTTGCAGGCCCCCGCAACTAAACTTCTTCCGCCTAAAGAACTTCGGCGCACCCCGCAACCATCCGAATTGTGCGACCCCAAGCGGAGAGTCAGAGGTAGAAGCGCCTGCCTGGCGAGCAGATACTCAAGCATCTACCCCCGATAGGCTGCCGCTTCGTTGCGATTGCCGTCGTGGGAGGAAGAGGAGAGCGCCGAGTCCCGGTTTTCGAATATCGCGACATCCTCGCCATAACGCCGGCGCATTAGCACCAGATGATGACCCTCGGACGGTAGGCTGGAGCTCAGGGCCGCTTGTCGAAAAACATATAAAGCGCTACGATGCGGCCGTCCCGCGCGATGACGAAGTCCCTCCCGGAGTAAGCCGGTACTTCACCAGGGCGTCCCGATATCCATGGAACCATCCCTGCATCGCAATATTCCTGAGGAGCGGCAGTCATTTGATATCGGAAGTCAGGATGAGTCGCCTTGACCGCGCCGGCGATGCGATCGATCGCGTCGCGGCCACGGATGGCGCCCTTGTTCGGATCGTAGAACACGCCATCTTCGGCCCAGAGCTCGTCGATGGCCGCACGCCGACGCGCGGGATCGTTTTCACCGAACACGTCGCGTAGATTCCGGATCATTAAGTCCGATATGCTGTAGGACATGGCTCGTCTCCTCAATTTTTTAAAAAACCACGACAAATCGTCTCACGTCGGGGACTCTTCGGAACCGCTTTTTGAGGAACTGACGTATTCTTGACGCAAGGCCCAATCCGAATCCACTCGAATGAATCGATAACTGCCATGAAGCCGCCATGCGACGAGGCTGTAATCCGTTCGACGAACGCTGACGTTCCATGCACGGCACAGGCGAGGCGTTGGATCCTCGCTGCCACAATTCTGGGTTCTGGCATGGCCTTCATCGATAGCACCGTCGTCAACATAGCTTTACCGGCGCTCCAGGCAAACCTCCACGCAACCATCGTAGGTGTGCAATGGGTGATCGAGTCTTACGGGCTGTTTTTGGCAGCTCTGATTCTGGTGGGTGGCTCTCTCGGCGATTTGCTTGGCCGCCGGCGGATGTTCTTGGTTGGCGTGGCGATTTTCGCGGCAGCTTCCATCGCGTGCGGACTAAGCTCGACGATTCGACAGCTGGTCATGGCCAGGTGCGTGCAAGGTGTCGGAGCCGCCTTTCTCGTGCCCGGGAGTCTTTCTATCATCAGCTCGTGTTTCGACGAGGAAACTCGCGGACAAGCGATCGGTACTTGGTCCGGATTTACCGCCATCACCGCAGCCGTCGGACCAGTTCTGGGCGGCTGGCTCATTGAGCATGCCTCCTGGCGCTGGGCATTTTTCATCAATGTTCCTGTGGCCATCGCGGTGATCGTAATTTCGCTGCGCCACATTCCTGAGAGCCGTAACGCCAGCGCCGGGCCCGTCGATTGGCTGGGAGCTCTGGTGGCCACCGTCGGATTAGGCGGTGTGGTCTACGGGTTCATTGAGTCCACAAATCTCGGTTGGAATGATCCCCTGGTTTTCGGAAGTCTGATTGCTGGCTTCGGGTGCTTGCTTGTTTTCGTATTCCTCGAGGCCAAGGTAAGTTCGCCCATCGTCCCACGTGCGCTTTTTGTGTCGCGCAGTTTCAGCGGCGCGAATGTTCTAACTCTGTTTCTCTACGCCGCCGTTGGAATTTTCTTTTTCTTGTTTCCGTTGAACTTTATCCAGGTGCAAGGGTACTCCACAACAGCGGCCGGCGCCGCCGCGCTCCCGTTCATTCTGCTGATGTTCTTTCTTTCCCGTTGGTCTGGCGGACTCGTCAGACGCTACGGCCCGCGGGCTCCACTCGTCATCGGACCGCTGATCGCGGCGGCAGGCTTCCTTCTTTTCGCCGTGCCTTCTGTGGGAGCTGGTTACTGGAAGTCATTTTTCGCTGCGTTTGTTGTGCTCGGTTTCGGAATGGCGATCAGCGTAGCCCCGCTCACCACCGTCGTTATGAACTCGGTAGGCCAGGATCGTGCCGGCGCCGCCTCCGGAATAAATAACGCAGTCGCCAGGGTGGCGAGTGTGCTTGCTATCGCAATCCTGGGTATCGTGATGGTCAGAATGTTCAGAGTTGGCTTGGACCGCAGTCTCGGCAGGCGGACGCTTCCTCCCGGCATCTTCCAGTATCTTCAATCAAACGCCATCAAACTCGCCGGCCTTGATTTACCCTCCGGCATAAACGCCGACACGACAATGGCGATCCGCGCGTCGATTTCCCGTGCGTTTGTCTTTGGATTCCGAATCGAAATGATCATCTGCGCTGGTTTATGCCTCGCAAGTGGCGCGGTCGCCTGGCTATTGATTCCGGCCAAAGCCGAGTAGATCGCATGCCAATTCAGTCTCTGTCTATCGCGCCCGCCAGCGACGATTCCGGGCGGATTGTCAGCAACCCGGAAGCAACCGGGAATCTCAAGGACCGCCACGCGGACTACACTGCAAGCCGAACCAGCTCCATCCTGAACGGCAGGGCTAACCAATTCGGATGGTTGCAGGCCCCTCCAACCGATAAATCTTTTCCTTCAACTACTTCCGCGAACCCCGCAACCATCCGAATTGACAATTTTCGAGTTTGAACGGTGGTGAGCAAAATAGACCGCCGATGACTAAACGAGAAGATGACTTCCGGGTTGCCCGTCATCCAGACACAACGGGACAAAAACTCTTACAACACGCTCAGATTATAGTAGTCGGTTCTCTACGGGAAAAACGCCAACGCTTGCCCATTTAGCCGCGGCAATCGAGCGATAGCCCCCAGGCATTCGCCACTCGCGAAGTCGAAGCCAACAACCTCATCGCGGGCGACACAGCAGAGCAGTCCACCGGGACCAAAGCGCAAGCCGCGCGGTTTGCGGAATTCAGCCTTCCCATTTGGAGAGAAAACTCGGACGAGGTGTCCGTCCGTCGCATCATATTCGCGAACGCTCGTCACCGCGTCTGCCGCGCCGAACGGACGCTCGCTAGCGACGACGATATTGCCGTTGGGCGCGATTGCGAGATCGAGCGGACTCAGTTCGGGATCCGCGACCAGCCGGGCGGGCTGCGTAGGCGTGCCCAGGGTAAAGGCCATGACCGTGTTATCGCCTTGCCCGTTCGGGCCGATTCCTGAGGCGAGGAACAGCCGGCCATCATGACCGAAAGCGAATCCTCGAGGAAACGGTACGACCCCGGGCGGCAACAGATCCTCGGCGGTAGCGTCAAGACTGCTCGACAAGGCAACGATTGTCCGTGCGCGGCGCGAGCCGACGAAATAACGGCCATCCGGACCAAAATTGCCACCGCCCGGATTCAGGCCTTCAATGCGGCCAGTATCGCGAACGATGCGCCCCTCCGGGGAGATTGCCAACACGCGATCGGCCCCACTGTTTAGAAACAGCAAGTTTTCCTTTGGATCAACGGCAAGACCACGCGGATCGACAATGCGATCATCATCATTAAATTTTCCGCGCAGCGTGCCGTCCAATTCAAAGGTGAGCAGCGCGCCAAAGCCGTCCCCATTGGCACCCGATGCGCTTGTAACGAGAAGGGGCATTGCGAGTCCTCTCACACGCCCGGAATCTCTGCGACATTTCAGATGGCGCTGCGTCCTCCGTCGACGGCGAGCTTCGCGCCTTGAATAAAACTGAAGCGATCGGTCGCCAAAAAGACGATTGCCTCAGCCATCTCCAAAGACTTAGTCTATCTGCTGGCGGGCGTGCCTGCAAAAGCTATGCAACAACCAGCCTAGGCTCTTCCGGCAGGGAGCACTTCTGCCCGCATGTTGGAATTAGACCGAGGAGAGGAGAATAGGATGCCGCTTCAAAATGACTACCTTTCTGCGTATCACAACCTAAAACTGACACGCGATGACAAAGGTGTGCTGGTTGCTGGATTTCACACCAACGGCGGACCGTTCATCATGACCGCGCAATCTCACACGGAATTCGTCGAGGCCTTCTACCGGATTGCGCAAGATCGCGCGAACAAGATCGTAATCCTGACGGGCGCGGGCGGGGAGTTCATTACTAATGTTGATTGGCCATCTTTCGGCGACGCCTCGGATCCCGGCATTTGGAGCCAGGTTCACGACGAAGGCGTTCAGGTTTTGGAGAACATAGCCAACATACGCGTGCCAGTGATCGCGGCTATCGAGGGACGCGCGCACGTGCATTCAGACTACGCGCTGCTTGCCAGTGTAATTGTCGCGGGAGATGGCGCGACCTTCCAGGACGTGGCGCACTTCTCCGCTGGCGTTGCGCCCGGTGACGGAATCTTTACCACCTGGAGTTATCGCGCTGGCGCAGGCCGAGCAGAGGCCTTCCTGCTGAATCCACAGCCGCTCCCGGCGCGCACCGCGTACGAATGGGGAGTAGTTGCCGAAGTTGTGCCGACCGGCAAGGCGCTCAGCCGGGCGCGCGAACTCGCCGAGTTGTACCTGAAAGCTCCCGAAGTGACGCGCCGCAACACGCGCATCCACTTTATTCAACCGCTGAAGGAGCGCATTGTACGGGAAGTCGGCTATGGTTTGTCGCTCGAAGGAGCATCGTCGGCCGACCTCGTGAAATCAATGCAAGCAAAGAGTGAAGCCGTGTCTCAGAAAGCGAAATCCACGTAAAGAGCTGCGAGAACCGCAGCCTAAGCAAAAGCAGACGTTCCGCTGTGTCGCAAGTGTGCCAAACCGCGATGTTTTCAAGGCATTGAGGTTAGCTCCGAGCGAAGAGCAGATTCCCCAAGTTAGTGAAAACCACAGAGAAAGCAAAGTGACTATGGTCGCCTTGGAATCGGCGGTCACGCGCCCAAGGCAGGCGCGTACGGTTTGGACCCGTCGCTGGAATTGCAGCGCATCGTACGCAAACGAGCGGCCGTTCACAGTCGAGTTTCTCTTAGAAGGAGCCGAAGAGCCGTTACCGCTGAGCGATGAGAGTATGGATACCGTTGTGATGACTTGGGCCTGTGGAAGTCGAGCGCCCTTAAACCATCGGGATTACCAGCGACGGAGCGAAGTAACAGCCATGAGCGTCTGTCTGGTGAACACAGGCTCTGCTCTATTCGCTCTTCTTCAGTGCGTTGTAGACGGCTTCCCATCCCGGTCCCTCCAGGAAGGCGCCTTGGAGCAGCTTTGTGACACGAGGCCCTCCTTTGAGACGAAAAACAACATCGCAAGCAAAAAGATTCTGACGAGACAGCCTTATAGGACTTCGCTACGATGGTCGAGGATTTCGAGCAGTCCCATTTGATCTCTCCGAAGATGCAGACGAAACTAGAAATCAGTCGACAAGCTGAGCTCTTTCCATCTTCTGGCTTCTTCCAACCGCGCAAGGTCGTTCTTTTCTGCGCCATTGTACGCGTCACTGCCGAGTAAAAGCCGCAACGGTGGATTTTGCTCCTGAGTCAGACGAACGATTGCTTTAGCAGCCTTTTTCGGATCGCCCGGCTGCTTTCCATTGTAGTCACGCTGAAACCTGGCGGTCGCGCCAACTGTCGAATCGTATTCGAGACGCCCTTCGCTTAGCATTGTAGAACTTCCCGCAAAGTCGGTGCGGAAGCCACCTGGTTCGACAATGGTGACCTTAACGCCCAGCGGAGATGCTTCGCGCGACAACACTTCGGAGAAACCTTCAACGCCCCATTTCGCAGCCGAGTAGGGTCCGCGACCCGGAGGTCCGATCCTTCCTCCCATCGATGAAAATTGAACAAAATGACCGCCCTTCCTTTCGCGGAAATACGGAAGGGCTGCCTTTGTCACAATGATCGTCCCGAAGAGGTTCGTTTCGATTTGCGCGCGAAAATCCGACATGGGTGTGTCTTCGACAGACGAGAGATTGCCGTATCCCGCGTTGTTGACAACAACGTCCAGCGACCCAAACGTATCGATAGCTGTCTTCACGGCAGCTGTCGCGGCGGACTCGTCGGTCACATCCAAGGCAAATAGCTTCACCTGATTACCGTGGCGGTCCGACAGATCGTTAAGTGATTCGGTGTTTCGGGCTGTCGCCATGACCTTATTACCGGCTGCAAGGCTGGCCTCGACAATGGCGCGACCCAGACCGCGAGAACTACCCGTAACTAACCACACTTGCGACATTCTTCCTCCTGTTTCCAACTGGTTTCGAGAGGGGTTGGAGCCTGCTGAGTCCCAGCTACTTCAAGCCGTACGGGCGGCACTCTCAATCGGGAGAACCCTCACAAGTTACGTCCGCGTTCGATGAGCATTCGCAACACAGTTTCCATTGCCACATTTCCTTTGCGGGAGCCGGCTTGACCAGCCTCGAACTCGATCCACCCTTCGTTGAAGCCATCGAGCATCTGAATGCGGGGCGCCGGGTTCTTCATGCCTTGTGATTTGAATAACGATTCCCAGGTCTCGCGCGGCACGGCTTCAACTTTTACTGGGCGGCCGAGCAGTCTTGTAAAAGTAGCTGCGATCTCGTTGGGAGTGACTCGATGGGGTCCCTCCAACTCGACAATCCTCTGACCACTCCACGTTTCCTGGAGCAACTGGGCGGCGAGACGCCCGATGTCGGCTATGGCAACCATCGGCACTGGTTTGTCGAGAGGCTGCAGGAAGCTTGGAATAACGCCCTTGCTCGTCGCCGGAGCGAGGTCCCACGAAGAGTTCTCCATAAACCATCCCGGCCTAAGGAAAGTGATCGGCCATGGCACCGTTCTGAGCGCTTGCTCGATGATCGTGTGTTGGGTCAGCAGGTTCGAGCGGCTTGCTTGCGCACCGATCGTCGACAGATAGACGACTTTTCCGGGGCGGGCCGCGTTAAGCGCGGAACTCAAAGTTTCGGCCCTTTTTCGTGCTTCGGTAAAGTCAGGTAACGGGTCGAAGGTAGGCGGCACGACGACGAACACGCCTTCGGACCCTTTGAACGCGGCGGTCATCGCTACAGCGTCGTCGATGTCGGCGGCGGCGAGGCTGCAGCCGCTCTTGCTCCACGTTTCCCCTTTGGTCAGATCTCGAACCACGGCCCGCACAGGCTGCCCCGCAGCCAGCAGGTTGCGAGCGACCTCGCCGCCTACATTGCCGGTAATTCCAGTAATTGCGAACATTTGTCTCCGTTCGTCGGAATTATAGTCTTATCTAGCACCTCGCGGCAGGGCGTGGAATCAAGACCGTGTTGAAGTACAATTCGGCCCGGGTTGAATCGCATGCTCCAGGGTATCTTTGGGCAAAGATTGGCGCGGCATTTCTCTCTACCGAGATCCTCGTCGCTGTTGCTCCGACCTGACCCAAATATTCAGATCGCCATGACTCGCATGAGGATGCCGAACGGCTTTCCCGGCGCCGTCCATATCGAAGATCAGCGCGTCAGGTTGACCGAACTGCGGGCGATTCATAATCCCCAGCTTCGCTTGTGGGTGTGACCTTCGAAAGGACAGCGGCCTGACCCCGAATCCTCTCCGACTAGCCGAGGCCTAAACTTGTGCAAAGCCCCCGTCTACAAACAATTCCGTTCCCGTAACGTAGCTGCTGTCGTCCGATGCCAGGAACACCACGGCTTTGGCAGTCTCATCGGGCGTTCCGAATCTTCCGAGCGGGACGCTGTCGGCGATCATCTTCTTGCGTTCCTCGCCTACGTCTGAAGAAGCCAGTAAGCTACGCGCCGCGGGCGTGTCGATGGAGCCTGGGCTCACTGCGTTTACTCGGATGCGACGTTCCTTTAAGTCGGTCGTCCAGGTCCGCGCGAACGAGCGCACGGCGGCTTTCGTGGCGCTATAGACGCTATACGTAGCAAGCCCTTTGCTCCCAACCATAGATGCATTCAGGATGATCGAGGCGCCGTTCGGCAAGAGCGGAAGCGCCTTCTGAACCGTAAAAAGCAGGCCTTTGACGTTGGTGTCGAAAATCGAATCAAAAAACTCCTCGCTGATAGCGCCCAAGGCGGCATAGCGGGCGACACCGGCATTCGCAAACACGATGTCGAGCTTGCCCTTCTCCCGCTTGATTTGGTCGAAGAGGCGATCGAGGTCGGCGAGCTTCGACCACGTCTCCCTGCACGCCGGTGACATTTCTTCCGATCTCCTTTGCGGCAGCGTCCAGCTCCGCCTTCCGACGTCCGGTGATGAAAACGTAGGCGCCTTCGCGGACAAAGCGCTTCGCGGTCGCAAGGCCGATGGCGCTATTGCCGCCCGTAACGAGTGCGATTTTTCCTTCAAGCTTGGCCATGTATTCCTCCTTCGTGTGACCCAGTGAGATGGACATGCAGGCGAATCACACTTTCGGCGTGAGGCCTTAGAGATCTCAGCCAGATTGCCCAATGTCTCTTTCATGGTTGGTCTCCTTAGAAGCTTTCAGATTGTGAGGACGACCCTGCCGAAGGGGCGGCCCTCAACCAGGTAACGAAGAGCATCCGCCGCTTCGGCCAGCG
This sequence comes from uncultured Acidobacteriota bacterium, assembly GCA_963780035.1. Lineage (GTDB taxonomy): Bacteria > Acidobacteriota > Terriglobia > Acidiferrales > UBA7541 > Palsa-295. Next base: position 82,071 of record CAWAAG010000006.1, read on the forward strand.
GGAACGTCTTTGCCACGATGGGCTTGACCGCGCCGGATTGAAGCAATGGAATAATGACGCTCCATGCGGCGCTCCACGCCGCCGCAGGTTGTGCGAACAGGGAGAAGCTCTTCATGCTCGCACGCTTCCAGATCAGATCCGTGACGTCGATAGTTGCCTTGCGACCTGCGGCGTAGCCCAATGTAGTCGGACTTCCGCCCATCGCGAGAGTGCCGAGCGCCTCTGCCAGTACTTCTCCGCCGATTGCGTCGATCACGATGTCGGCGCCATAACCTTCTGTGATCCGACGAACGCCGTCGCTGAGCTTCTCTGCAGAAACGTCGATCACCTCGTCGAAACCCAGAGATCGCGCTTGTTGCGCCTTCGCGTGACTGGTCGTTGTTGATATCGCATGTTTTGCTCCTTGCGCCCGCGCGAGCTGAGTGACGGCGTTTCCGACCGACCCTCCAATCGCGGGTGACAACACCGTCTTGCCCTTCGCAAATTCGGAGAGGCTCAGCGTCATTTGAGCAGTGAGATAGGCCACGGGAAGGCCAGCCGCCGAAACATCCCCAATGTTGTCGGGAATCAAGCAAAGGTTCTCTTTTCGGACAGCAACCCACTCGCTGTAGCTTCCGTTCTCTGAAACGCCATACGGCCCGGTAAAGATCACGCGTGAACCATTAGGACACGCAGTTCCCCCTCCTCCTCGACGACGCCAGCCCCCTCGTTTCCCAAGACCAGTAGTGCTTTCGCGCGCGGATATCCGCCCGACAGAATGGTGTGGTCGAGTGGCGTGACCCCGGCCGCCGTGATCCTTACCAGTACTCGTCCATCCGAGACTGCCGGTTTTGGAATGTCCGCCAGCTTCAAATCCTTGTAACCGCTGAATCCTTCTGCTCTCATTGCACGCATAAATATTTGTCCACCCTTGACTCATGGCTTCGGTGATGGCAGATTCTCGACGCGTTCCGCGATGACCTTGCGATTCTTCCACGCTCGAACCGTGCGCCAACGAACCGCCATGCCTGTCGAATACGTTCCTCCAAAAACGGTCTCCCAGTCGGTGGTGAAGTTCCCTTCGGCGTCCTGTGCGCTCGCAGTTGGGCGAACAAATGCGATGTAGGCCAGCCCCATCTCAAGCAGCGTATTGATCGGTTCGAGTAGATCTGCCATGCGCTGGAACGCGGCAGTTCTTCCGTTCGCCTCTTGGGTGCCTACCCACAAGGCGAAATCTTCGCTGTAGAATCGTTCAAACAGCGCCGAGAAAAGGGACCTCAAATCGAAATTCCCAGCCAGGAAGTCCTCGCGACTCAAGTCCTCAACGGCCTGATTGAGCTCCGCTTCGCGCGCTTCCGCGCGGAGACGCGCGGCACTGAATCCCACGATTTGCGAACTGCGCCAACGCTCGACCTCGTCCATTTGCTCGTTGAACCTTGTGACGCAGAGATCATCGACACAGGCATATATTGCATCAAATTTCGGGCCACCTGATCTGGCGTCCTCGACTCGGCGAATGACCGCCGAACGCAGCACCTCGAATTCAGCCAGGAGGTCTTTGACGGACTTAACTGGAGTGGCTTCGTCCGTTGCAGAAACAGTCGGCGTTTGGCCGTCCGCGTTGGCCAAGAGATTCATCGGCAAGCTCGTCAAGCGGTCGGAAACTTCTGTCAGTGCCGAAAACTCCTTAGTCACAATTTCGGAAAGAAGATCGACTACCGAACCGGACCGCGTGGATCCAGCGCTCTCGCACTGTTCTTCACTCAAGCCGTGAAGCGCGTTTTCGAGCCGCCTCTTTCCCGCTCTCAGTTCGATAGCCAAATTTGCTTTCTGAGACTCCTTCGGACTCGTTGCCTTTCCCCTTGAGAACTGACGGATATTGCGATGTGGATTTCTTCGGATCCAATTGCTTTAGGCCGCTGCGGTGTTTGAAGCGGTCAACTACGCTTTTGGCCGCGCCAAGGTCGCTTGCCCCAAGTGATAGGCAAGGTGCGCGGTTCTTCCGAGCAACACTCCGAATCGATTCCGATGCGGTTCCCGCTCGAAATCCTCTTCCGACACGGCGGTATGCCGCCGGGTCCAATCCGAGTTCGAGAACTTCGAGAAGCCCTCCCAGAGCTTCTCGTTGATTTCCTGCCATGCGGCTTTGAGCGATTGTCCGGAGACAGTCAGCTGAACGGACTTGTCTGGGTTCGAGACGAACATTCCGTCGAACTCGGGATGAAGTCTTTCTCCAATCCCGAGCAATGGCAAAAGCCTATCGTTCACCGCCGCAAGGTGGCCCCAGAGATAGATGAGACGGTTTTTCCCTGGAGCAACCTCTTGCTCAAGTTGTCCCGGCGACAAGTCCCCAAACAGTTTGTCCGCTCGTTCCACGTTGAACTTCCACCCGCGGAGTGCGGAGTCGATCAGCGACTTCTCTGTAGTCATCTTTACCTTCCTTCCATTTGCACGAATCGGATGTCTTCGGCCGCTTTCCCCGTCCTGATGGTTAGATCTGGGCCCTGCCGCCGTCAACGAACAGCTCGATACCGGTGACGAAACTGGAGCCGTCTGACGCCAGAAACAACGCGACCTTGGCAACTTCCCCGGGTTCCCCCATGCGTCCCATCGGGACGGTGGACACAATCCGCGCAATCACATCTGCAGATTGCCGGCTTGTTAGCAGCGTATTGATCGGACCCGGACTCACAACATTGGAGCGGATACGACGGTCCTTAAGATCTGTCGTCCAGGTCCGCACGAAAGAGCGGATCGCGGCCTTACTCGCGGCGTAGACGCCGAAGGCGGCAGTGCCCTTAACACTCGCGACCGAGCCGTTGAGAATGATCGAGCCACCATCATTCAGTAGCGGTAAGGCCTTTTGCACGGTGAACAGCGTTCCCCTCACATTGATGTTGAATAGTTTGTCGAAATGCTCTTCGGTGACGGCCCCAAAGGGAACAAATTCGCCAATACCCGCGTTGGCGAATACAATGTCGATTCGCCGCTTCACCTTAGCGACTGTCTCGTAAAGACGATCAAGATCAGCCATTTGGGCAATGTCACCCTGAACTCCAGAAACGTTTGCGCCGATTGCCTTCACGGCCTCGTCGAGTTCCTTCCGGCGACGGCCCGTGATGAAGACATAGGCGCCCTCTTTGGCGAAAAGCTTCGCCGTAGCCAACCCAATCCCTTCAGTCCCGCCGGTAATGACGGCGGTCTTGCCTTCGAGCTTGTTGGTCATTGTCGTTCTCTCGCGCCGTTCAGGAAAAAGAGGATCGTGACGGGCTTGGTGGCTTTATTTCGCCACGCATGGCGCGTGCCGTTTTGCACGACCACATCGCCACGCTTCAAATGCAGAGTCTCGCCGTCGTCCAGCTCGAGCCAAATCTCTCCGTCGTAGACGACTGAATAGTCGACTGTGTTCGTTTTGTGCATCCCCGGATCTTCTTTTTCGAATTGATCGGCTAATCCTGGCAAACGAACCAACGCTTCTTTTTGTGCGGCCTGGCCATCGAAGGACGGATCCGCAAGCACCGAACCGGGCGGAAAGGTCACGAAGTGCAGACTGGTACCCCCGGGCCCTGGAACGACGGAGTCGGGATAGCTGTCAAACCTCTGCTCCTGGCTGAGATCTGGGGTCGTCGGATTGACCCAGATGAGCGTGTGCTCGTAACCGGGAACGGTCTTGAACTGATAGGCCCGCAACGATTCGTCGCTTTGAACGACGGCCTTCCCGTTTACGTCTCCCGTGACGATGCGACGGTAAGTCCTCTGTTTCTTGCCGTGCGTAGACAACTCGCTTTTCTTAGAGGCCGTTCCATTCATGACTCGATCTCCGCATCGGGCAATTTCAGAAGCTGTTTCTGGGATTTCTCGCCAGCAAACAGGCGCAACGAGTTCCTCCGAGCTTAAGCGGCGGAAGCCTTCCCGTGATATGCAGGTGCAAAGACGTCCTGCACAAATTTTTCAAACGAAGTCGGGGTGCTGTTCTCCCGCGAACGCGGCTCCTGCGGAATGAGGACTCCTGCGTTGATGGCCTTATACATCTCGATGTACAACGCGGCTCCCTTCGGCGGAACACCCATTTGCGTCAATACCCGCTGCACCTGGTCATAGGGAAACTGCTGGTAACGCAGATCCGGTTTGCCAATGCCGCGCGCAATCACCGCGGTAACTTCCGTCATCGAAAGGTCGCGTTCGCCAAGCAGCTCTCGGGTTTGTTTGCCGGAAAAATCCAGGTCCAGGAGGCGCTGTGCGGCGTAGTCACCAACGTCGCCCGTTGCTGCCATGGGCAGCTTCAGGTCGGGTAGTAGCGCATTTCCGAAGATTCCCATCCCACGAATCATGTCGATCCCCGCCAGGTTGTTCTCTATGAAATACGCGGCGCGCAGGTGCAGAACGTTCAAATCACTTATCGCGTTCAGTTTTTGTTCCGAAGAATGCAGCCCCGCCACTGGCCCGGTGCCTTCCGGAACCTGCGCGCCGTAGCTGCTCAAATGCACCGCATAGCGGAGGCCGGATTCCCTCACAGCCTTCGCGATCCCATCGCTATCTCGCTCCTGGTCCTCCGGGGATTTCGCTGGTGGCAACATCAAATATGCCGCGCGCGCGCCGCGGAAGGCTTTGGTGAGCGCCGCCGCGTCGCTCATGTTGGCCGTGAATGCTTCCGCCCCTAGGCGCACAAAGCGCTCCAGTCGCCCCGCGTCGCGACCCACGACGCGCACCTTCTTGCCCTTCGATAGCAGAGACCTGGCAATGATCGAGCCGGTGTTCCCGCTCGCCCCCAAAATCACATGCATGGCATCCGTTGCGACGGCCACCGCGTCTTTAAGGCTGTTCATAGTCGTTTCCCCCTTTTTTAAGTTCACCGATCCGCTCCATTCGCAACGCGGGTGCCCATGCCGTGATATGTGATGTTAAGAAGCACATATAAGTGCACAAAAAATCACTGGCTCGCTCGGATTTCACGAACTACATCGGCGAGGGTTATTCGATCGAGACTGTTCTCGAAGCTGTTCTGCGCTTTTTTTAGCACCGACGACATACACCCCTTAATGTTGCAGCTAATCGGGCATCTCTTCTCTACAGGATAGTGATGAATCGCGAATGTCGGTGGCGCCGCGCTCGCTCGATAAATGTCCAGAAGCGTTATTTGTTTAGCGGAGCGCGTAAGGGTGCTCGCGGCGTTCTTACCGCGAGTTGTGGCGATCAGGCCAGCCTTGGAGAGTTTCGAGAGCGATTTCCTCACGAAAGTGCGGTCTGCATTCACACTTTCTGCGAGGGTTGCCGAAGAGATCTCCCTGCCGTGAAAAAAATCAAGCGCTGCCATAATGTGCGCTGCAACCGTGAATTGAACGCTCGTCGCGGGCATCAGAACCCTCCACAATATGTGATGTTGAACAGCACAATTAGGATGCAAGCCTTTTTCGCCTCGGGCCGACCAACCTGACCAGTTCAAGCAGCTGATAGCCGATTGGGTCAACGCCCCTAGCCCAAAGACCACGTAACCTCAAAACCTGTTTGCAAAAAGACTTCCCAACTTCGTCCACGATAGGAAGATGAAAAGTCGGCGAGACCGTGAAGACCGAAACAGCGTGGGCAGAGAAAGGGCCTGCCGTCATTCTGATCGGTGGATTCCCGCAAGATTGGTTCGAGTATAATCCAAAGATGGCATCAGCAACGGATGGGTCCTCACGACCTGAAAAGGCGCTAGACATTCGTCTTGCGTTCGACGCTATGCCCGCGTTGGCATGGTCGAGTCATTCGGACGGTTCCGTAGATTTCGTTAATCAACGATGGCATGCCTACACGGGTCTCTCCCCGGAAGAGACGCACGGCTGGGGATGGAAGGCCGCGATTCATCCCGAGGATCTCCCCATGCTGATGCAAAAATGGGAGGCGCTCCGCGAGGCTGATAATCCGGGGGAGTGCGAAGTGCGATTGCGGCGCTCTGACGGCGTCTTTCGTTCGTTCCTGTTCCGGGTCGAACCGCTCCGCGACGAAACCCGCGAAGTTGTCAGGTGGTATGGGACGGCGACCGACATCGAAGATCGCAAACGCGCAGAGGACTTGGCGGCTGGCGAGAAGCGGCTCCTGGAAATGGTGACGAGCGGCCATTCGATGCAGGGAATACTCGAAGCGCTCTGTCAGTTTGTCGAAAGCATGAGCAGTGGGTGTTACTGCAGCGTAGTGTTGGTCGATCCGGGCGGCACGCGTCTTGAACACGGAGCGGCTCCGAGCCTTCCGGACAGCTTCGTCACCTCCATTGTTGGCAGACCGCTAAACGCCGATTCGGGTCCGTGCGCGATGGCCGCGTACTTAAACGAACAAGTTATTGCGGCTGACCTCACGACGGAGACACGATGGGCAGCGGACGAGTGGTGCCCTATGGCTTTGGCGCACGGGGTACGAGCATGTTGGTCAACGCCGATCTCGTCCTCGGCGGGGAACGTCCTAGGCGCGTTCGCGATCTATTATCCGGAACCCAAAGTGCCCACACCACTGGACCAGGCCATAATCGACCAGTTCACACACATCGCAAGCATTACCGTCGAGCGTCAACGATCACAGGAAACTCTCACAAGCGCCCTAGACGAGATCCGCACATCAGAAACCAAACTTCGGCAGGTGATTGATACGATTCCCACACTGGCCTGGTGCAATCTGGCGGATGGTCCAAACGAGTTCCTCAACAAACGATGGCATGAGTACACAGGGCTTTCTCCCGAAGAGTCGCATGGCTGGGGCTGGCAAGCTGGGTTCCATCCGGAGGACTTGCCGTCGGTAATGGAAAAATGGCGGGAGCTGTTGGTCTCGGGAGAACCAGGTGAGATCGAGGCCCGTCTTCGCCGGCGGGATGGGGTCTATCGATGTTTTCTGATTCGCGTTGAGCCGTTCCGCGATGAAACCGGCAAGATCATCCGATGGTACGGAACAAGCACTGACATTGAAGTTCTCAAGCAGACGGAAGAGAAGCTGCGCGAAGATGAATGCGAGCTTCGCAGGATTACCGACGTAATCCCGCAGGCGATCGTGGTTCAGGATCCGAGCGGCATTCCGCTCTACGCAAACCAAGCGACGCTCGATTATACGGGGCTCACGCTCGACGATATCGTTAGTCCGGGCTTCCGAGAACGAATCTTCCATCCGGACGACTTGGAAAGATTACGGGACGAGCGAAAGGCTGCGTTGGCACAGGGGCTTCCGTTCGAGATCGAACAACGAGCCCTTGGGAGGGATGGCCAGTACCATTGGTTTCTGATTCGATACAACCCGTTCCGAAATGAGCGGGGGCAGGTGATTCGCTGGTACGCGACGGGAACTGACATCGATGACCGTGTCAGGGCCGAAGAGAGGACACGCAACGAAAATCTAGCCTTGCGAGAGCAAATCGATCGCGATTCGATGTTCGAAGATATTGTCGGATCCTCGGAAGCGCTGCGTAGAGTGCTACGCCAGGTTGCAAAGGTGGCACCTTCCGATTCCACGGTTTTGATTCTGGGCGACACCGGTACCGGAAAGGAATTGATAGCGCGCGCCATCCATAAGCGATCCAACCGCGCGGAGCGCGCGTTTATCGGCATAAATTGTGCCGCAATCCCACCCTCCCTGATTGCTTCCGAACTCTTCGGTCACGAGAAGGGCGCGTTTACCGGCGCAACGCAACGACGCCTGGGCCGTTTTGAATCGGCGAATGGTGGGACGATTTTTCTCGATGAAGTGGGCGACTTGCCCCCCGAAATTCAAATCGCGTTGTTACGAGTACTGCAAGAACGTGAAATCGAACGCGTCGGAAGCAACAAAGCCATTCCCGTGGACGTAAGAGTGCTGGCCGCGACGCATCACGATCTGGACACGCTCGTCGCCGAAGGAAAGTTTCGCCGAGACCTTCTTTACAGACTAAGTGTCGTGCCTATCCAGGTGCCTTCGTTACGCGAGCGCACGGATGATATTCCTTTGCTTGTGGACTACTTTGTTGGTCGTTTCGGGAAAAAGGCTGGAAAGAAGTTCAGAACTATTGAGAAACACACAGTCGAACTGTTCGAATCCTACGAATGGCCGGGCAACGTTCGCGAATTACAAAACGTGATTGAAAGAGCTGTGATCCTGAGCGACGGCGACATTTTTTGCGTGGACGAAACGTGGCTCAAACGGCAAGCGCCACAGTTCACTAGTCCGGCAGTCGCACTTAATAGCGTGCTGCAACGGCAGGAAAAAGAAATGATTGAGGCCGCCCTGGAAGAAACTCGGGGCCTCGTCTCCGGCCCAGATGGCGCGGCAACCAAATTGGGGATTCCACGACCAACTCTAGACGCAAGAATCAAGCGATTGGGAATCGACAAATATCGGTTCAAGGTCCAACGGTCCAGCTGACTCCTGCCCTGACAACGTAAAATCCCATTACATTTGCTCATTAACCAGCGTTTGCTCAAAAACGAGCATCGCCTACGATTCTAAGTCCCATCTTTTCAGCGGGTTCCGACCGGACCTTGTGTTGCATTAGCATTTGCGCACTCCGGAGCCGCGATTTCATGACGCTCAAGATTGAACGGATCCGATCGCGGATTCGGCTGACCGGAGAGTTTCGCTCTGAACAGCTGGATCAAGTTAAGGCCGAAATCGAGCTTTGCGAATCACCAGCGCTTTTGGATTTGGAGGAATTGAACCTCGTGGATGTCGAAGCCGTTCGGTTTCTGAACGAATGTGAGTCTGGGGGCATCTCGGTCGTTCGGTGTTCGCGATACATCAGGGAATGGATGCTACAGGAGAGAAGCCGACCCAAAGACCACCCGGGACGCGTGTAAGGGCGGTTATGTCGCACGAACGGCGCTGGCTTACCCGAGCTGGCGCGTGTGAACAACACTGAAAGGAAAAAAGGAGAACAACAATGGCGATCAAGAACGTGGTTCTGGTGCATGGTGCTTTCGCCGACGGCTCCGGTTGGGAAGCCGTCGCGAACATCCTCAAGAATGATGGGTATAAGGTGTCGGTAGCGCAGCCCCCCGAGACCTCTTACGCCGACGACCAAAAGTACACGAAGGCCGCAATCGACGCCATCGGTGGGCCGGTGGTCCTGGTCGGCCACAGCTACGGCGGCTCCATCATCACCGAGGCCGGCAATCATCCAAACGTCGCGGCGCTAGTTTATATCGCCGCATTTGCTCTCGACGAGGGCGAGAGTTGCGCGTCGATTGAACAGGGCCTGCCGCAAGCATCTAATGCTTTCACGCCGGACGCCAATGGCAACTGGTGGATAGACCAGGCGCATTTCGCGGCTGACTTCGCAGCGGACATTCCGCCGGAGAAGGCGGCCTTCATGGCGATATCGCAGGTACCGATCTCCACCGATTCCTTCACCCATAAGGTCACCAATCCCGCCTGGAAGAACAAGCCGACCTGGTACATGGTGGCCACCGCAGACCGCTCGATCAATCCGGACCAAGAGCGCATGATGGCCAAGCGCGCCAAGGCCAAGACTGTCGAAGTGAAGTCCAGCCACGTGGCCTACATGTCTCACCCCAAGGAAACAGCCAAGCTCATCGAAGAGGCTGCCACCTCTGTGCCCGTAGCCCAGCGCGTGACCGCCGACTGAACCAGCCTCGCTCCAGGAGTGGGGCCTCCGCCGACGTCGTCAGGATCGACGGAGGCCCGGATGAACGTCGTCTGAGGAGGACACAATGTCTCAGCAGAGCACAATGATGGAGGATCGCATCACCATAGAAGGCCGGGACGGCGCGTTTGGTGCCTATGTCGCGCGACCGAAAACCTCGACGGCTCCCGCCGTCGTCGTTTTGCAAGAACTCTTCGGTGTGAACGCCGATATCCGCAAGACCTGCGACGAGCTAGCGGAACAAGGTTTCCTTGCGGTCGCGCCCGACCTGTTCTGGCGGCAGGAGCCGGGCGTTGACCTTAGTAATGTCACCTCCGAGGCCGACTGGCAACACGGCCTTCGTCTGTACGGGGCTTATGACCGAGACGCGGGCGCGAAGGACGTCACGGACACAGTCAATGCTGTGGCCAAGCTGCCAGGGTGCACCGGCAGGGTTGCCGTCCTCGGCTATTGCCTCGGAGCGCTGATGGTCTTTCTGACGGCCGTGCGCTACGGCATGGACGCAGCGGTCGCTTATCACGGCGGTGACACTGAGAAATATCTGGGCGAGGTCGACGGGCTTCATGCGCCCATGCTGATGCACCTGGCCGAGGAGGATGAGTTCATTTCCAAGCCTGCGCAAGCTCAGATTAGAGCGGTACTTGCTAAGAAACCAAATGCGACAGTCTACAGCTATCCGGGTCAGAATCATGCCTTCTCTCGGCATGGTGGGGCACATTACAACGCTGAGGCTGCAGCACTCGCCCACGAGCGGACATACGCCTTTCTCAATCGCCAATTGCGATAACTGGCGGACGCTCCAGTCGTGTCGGATTACTGGAGTGCCTTCGGCCAACGATTGCCTAAAGGTTTCAAGATTGCCCACAGCGCTCGATTTGACTTCGACGTCGAAAAGGGGCACTGCCAAAGATTTTGGATCCCGCGGGGCATGCAAGATCACTCAATGATTGGAGAACGCACCTCGTGTTCAGAAAAATGACGTTGTCCGAATGGGAAAGCTTCTTCAAATCCACATCGATTATCACCTGAAACAGTTCGCGGCCTAGTGTCGCACTTCATCGAGATCAAACGGAGGCGCTATGAACTCAACATATACGGCCATGGAGCTTTCGGGACCGGGAAAGTTCTCGGAAGTGAGAAAGCCACTTCTTGATCCCGGTCCCAACCGCGTACGTATTCGCGTAGAGGCGTGTGGGGTTTGCCACTCGGATTCCGGCACGGTGGAGGGCTTGTTCCCGATCGCCTGGCCGCGTGTCCCTGGCCATGAAGCGGTCGGGCGGATCGACGCCATTGGCCCCGGCGTTCAGGGATGGAAGGCTGGTCAGCGAGTCGGAGTGGGGTTTCTCGGCGGCTCGTGTGGGTATTGCCAGTTTTGCCGAAGTGGCGATCTCGTGAACTGCCAGAACCAGGAATACACCGGCATTCATCATGACGGCGGATACGCCGAAGTGATGATCGCAAAAGCGAGCGGACTCGTTTCGATTCCTGACAGCATGTCGTCGGCGGATGCAGCACCGCTACTGTGCGCGGGACTGACGACGTTCAACGCGCTGCGAAATTCACCAGCAAAGGCCGGTGACCTGGTGGCGATACTCGGCATCGGCGGCCTTGGTCATCTGGGGCTGCAATATGCGAGGCGCATGGGATTCGAGGTTGCAGCGATCGGTCGCGGGAGTGAATCCGCGGAGTTGGCGAAGAAACTCGGGGCGCACCACTACATCGACAGTGCCGGTTCCGATCCTGCCGCAGCGCTCCAGGCGCTTGGCGGGGCAAAAGTCATTTTGATAACGGCTTCGGGCGGCACCACGGTCGCCACGACTTTCAAGGGCTTGCGTCCAGGCGGTGTCTCGATTGACGTCGGCGTCGGACCAGAACCGATCGAGATCTCGAGCATGGATCTCATCTTCGGAGAGCGAAAAGCGGCAGGTTCGCTGACGGGAAACCCTGCAACCGGCGACGCAACGCTTCGTTTCAGTGCGCTCAGTGGCGTGTCGGCCATGATCGAGACCGTCCCACTCGAGGACGCTGCTGCCGCATACGCGAAGATGATGGCCGGCAAGGCACGATTTCGGATGGTACTCGTTACAAAAAACGGCCAATAGTCAAACTGGCCGGCGAAGTGAAGCATTCAGCTTGCGGAGAGAGTTGATCGGGAAAAAGAGTGAAATTTCGGAAACAACCGGAATGGTAAAGGCGAAAGGAGATCAAGATGTCGTCGAAACCTAAGACAGGGGTATTTCAAGCAGCATCCGCTCAATTCACGAACGAAGAAGCCCGAGCCGAAGATTTGTTCAACAAACAGAAGGCTTACTTTGCTTCTGATGCCACCAAATCCTACGCGTGGAGAATCGACCAACTCGATCGTCTCATTCGCATGCTCAAGGATAACTACAAGCGCTTTTGCGACGCCTCGTGCAATGACTTCAAGACAGCATCCCAAGAGAATGTCTTCGAGGTATCGGCGTCCATCGCTACCAGCGAATTTGCGAAGTCGCAGCTTAAGGAGTGGATGAAGCCCGTCGAAGCTCCTCTTCCGAAGTTCCTCGCCGCATCAGGGCACAAGGGAGTCGTGTACCGTGAGCCCTACGGCGTTACATTAGTGATTTGCCCATTCAATGGACCACTCCTGCTTTCATTGCGTCCTGCGGTGGCAGCTCTTTCGGCGGGCAACCCTTGCATCTTGAAGCTCTCCGAAGCACTGCCGGCGACTGACGAGTTGCTCTTGGAATTGATCCCAAAGTATTTCGAGCCGGAATCTTTTAGTGCCGTTGTTGGTGGGAAGGAAGTAGTTACGAAACTCCTGACCCTTCCCTTTGATTTCATAATCCTCACCGGGAGCGTTGGTGTAGGAAAAGTAGTGATGCGTGCGGCTGCCGAACATCTCACTCCCGTCCTGCTTGAGTTGGGCGGACAGAACCCCGCAATCGTTGATGAGACCGCCAACATTCCCGATGCCGCCAAGAAAATAGTTTGGGGCGCAATGGCCTGGGGAGGACAGTGGTGCACCTCACCGGGCTATGCTGTCGTACATGAGTCCGTCGCGGGTGAGTTCGTAGCCGAATGTAAAAAGGTTGTCGTGGAACTTTACGGCGCGGACCCCAAGAGCAACCCGGACTACTCCCGGGTCATTAGTCCCGCCGCGGTTGCAAGGCTTGCGTCGCTGATCGATCCGCAAAAGGTCGTTTACGGCGGAAAGTCCGACGTTGCGGCGCGTTATCTCGACCCCACCATCCTCTACCCGATTTCCTGGCCCGACAAAATCATGGAAGACGAAATCTTCGGGCCACTTTTGCCTATTCTCACCTACTCCGACCTTGGAACGCTACTCGCAAAGATCAAGTCTCTGCCCAAACCGCTTGCCGGCTACGTGTTCAGCCGAAATCAGCAGGCGATCGATCAGATCATGGAATCTCTTTCTTTTGGCGGCGGCGCCGTGAATCAGACCAATGTTTTCCTGTTCATTGAATCCATGCCGTACGGAGGAGTAGGAACTTCGGGCATCGGAAACTACTACGGAAAGTACGGCTACGATTCCCTGACGCACGCAAAATCAATCCTGATATCTCCGTCGGACGTAGCGATCGATCACCTGTTCCCGCCCTACACCAAAGAAAAAGTGCAGGCACTCAATCAATGGTTCGATTACTAGGGTTTATCGCGCGAGGGCGAGTGGAGCTTGTCGTCTTTTAAGGTGCCACGCTTTCTGACCATGGCATCTCGAAAGAGAGGCGGGAGACAGATTTATGGAAAAGACTTTGGAAAACAAGAACAAGGCTTTTGTGCTCGAAGCGTTCGACACGCTATTTAACCGGCGAGATTACGCGGCTGCGGAGAAGTGTTGGTCGCCGGATTACATCCAGCACAGCGCTCACATTGCGCCGGGCCGCGAAGGACTCTTCCAGCTGGTCAAATCCCTTCCGCCAACACTCAAGTACGAGCCAGGGACGATTGTGGCCGATGGTGACTTCGTTATTGTCCACGGACGATTCTCAGGTTTTCAGTCCGTGAGCTGGATTGCTGCTGACATTCTTCGCATCAAGGACGGCGTTTTTCTTGAGCATTGGGATGTAATCCAGGACGAAGCCACCAAAGAGCAGTCAAAGAGTGGACGGCCCATGTTTGGCGACAACTTTCCGAGAGAAGGAGAGTAGATGATAAGGAAAGTCGAGATCGAGCGATTCAGTCTCACCTCACCTAAGTCGTTTAATCAGGTAGTTGCCGCTGTCAATGCTGCAATCGGCCATCCCGATATTGCTGAATTCTGGAGGTTAACCCATGAGACCCACACCATCGCCGAACTGGAGGACGCTGTTCAGAAAGCGTTGGGGAAAGCAGGGCTGATGTTGTTTGCGGAAATTGATCACGGCGCGATCGTGCGCAAAGGGACAGGCCGCGACACACCTAGGATCATCCGTTTCATCATCGGGAATCCGCTGATTATGAAAGAAATGGCGAAACATGTTCCGGAAGCCGGCTCTTATGCTCCCGTCACCGTGCTCGTCGACGAACGTTCTGACGGCGTGTATCTGTCGTATGACAGGATGGCTAGTTTCTTGGCTCCGTATGGGAATTCCGACGCGCTTGCAGTCGCGCAGAATCTCGACAAGAAAGTCGAAGCCCTCTTGCTAGAGGCGGCGGCTTGAGCCGACATTCGCGAAATCCTGAGTGGGGTTTCCAATGCCAATTGAATTCAGAGCAATCGTTCAGAGCGAGTATGGCGCTCCGGAAAAAGTACTAAGAATAGCGGAACGTCAGTTCAAGAGCGAAGAGCTCGGAGAGGATGACGTCCTCGTAAAGGTCAGCGCTCGACCAGTCCATCCCGGTGATATCCAGATTCTTTCAGCTCTACCTCAAGGAGGGCCGGTCATGCCCATTCCGAAGGGAACTCTAAGAGTACCTGGGCTTGAGGGCGTCGGTACGATCGTCGGGCTCGGAACAAACCCCGAGTTGACGAAAAAATTTAGCAAAGGCCAGCGCGTCGCGTTCTTTCCGGCGATAGGCTCTTGGGCGGAATACGTGGTTGTTCAATACAACTCTCTCTTGCCCGTTCCGGACGAGATTCCCGATCAGATTGCGGCTCAGATGCTCATCAATACGATCACAGCATCCGTACTCATCAAAGCCGGTCACAATTCACTCAAAGCTCCGATTACACTTCCCGTTTACATCCTTCAAAATGCGGCGGCATCTGGCGTTGGGCGTTTGCTGACTCAAGTTGCTTTAGATCGCGGCGTCCGCCCAATTCGCCTCGTGCGGTCGAATCAATCCGCCGAACGGCTCCGATTAGCTCTTCCCGGTCCACCGGTCTATTCGACGATCGAGAGCAAGTGGAAGGCACAGGTTCGCGAAGCCCTGGGAGGGCACAAACTCGAAGTGGCTTTCGATGCCGTGGGCGGGAAAGCGACCGACGATCTTGCGGAACTCCTCGATGAAGGTGGAACCATAATCAACTTCGGCTCATTGGAGAGCAATCTGGGCACGAATATTTATGCGCTCGCGCCCAATAACCTCTCTCTCAAAAGCGTGTCGATCATGAGTTGGTTTCGCCTGCCGGAGGATGAGAAACGGCAAGATTTCGAGCTCGCTCTCACCCTCGCAACAAATCACCCGCAGCTCTTCGAGGTCGCCCATGAATATGAGTTCGACGCCTTTCAAAGAGCCATTCAACACGTCTCTCGTCCGGGAAAGATTGGGATTGTCTTACTGAAAAGCGAACCTTAGGAAGGATGACGTATGGAAATCGGAACTATCGGAGCGGGAGCTTTCGCACAAGCGTTCGCGAAACGGGCATTGAAGGCGGGCCACAAGGTTAAGCTTAGCAACCAACACGGTCCGAACAGCCTACGAGAGATTATCCATCAACTTGGGCCGGGAGCGATGGCTGCCTCCAAGGAGGAGGCTGCAGCTTGCGAAATGGTACTGCTCGCGGTTCCTTGGGACAACGTGCCCGAAACGCTCGCGAACCTTCCCAAGTGGAACAATCAGATTCTGATCGATGGAACTAATCCTTTCCACGGCAAGGCCGGCAAATTCACACTCGCCGATGTCGGAAACCTGTCCACTAGCCAGTTTATTGCGGCGCTCGCCCCTGGTGCTCGAGTGGTTAAAGCGCTGAACACTATGATTGTTCCCAACTTGGAAGCGGACCCTCTCGTCAACGGGGCGAGAAGAGTCGCGTTTATCTCCGCAGACGACGAAGGCGCCAAAAAGGAAGTTGAAGCCTTACTCGCAGGTTTCGGCTATTCAGTCATCAATCTTGGAAGCCTCCGCGATGGTGGGTTGATCCAGCAAGCCGGCGGTCCTCTCGCAGGGCGAAATTTGTTGGAGGAAGGAGAACGTCATAGATGAAAGCCATTCATCTCACGGCCTACGGCAATCCAGCTCAGAACCTTCAGATGGTCGAAGTACCGGAGCCAAACGCACCCTCTGAGGGCGAAGCTCTTGTGCGCATGGAGTATGCGCCTGTTGATTACAGCGACCTCCTTTTAGCGAATGGAGTGTACTTTCTAAATCCGCAGCTCCCTTCTGTGATCGGGGGTGAAGGCGCGGGAATCGTCGAGGTCATCGGGCCGGGAGTCACCAGCGTCAAGGTAGGCGACCGGGTTACGATTCCTTTTCGAACATTTACCTGGGCTGAAAAAGTCCTTGCTCCAGCCGACAGTCTTTTCGTGGTTCCTTCTTCAGTCGATGCCAAGACAGCCTCGATGTTAAACATCAATCCGACAACCGCAGTCCTTCTCTTAGACGGATTTGTGAAGCTGAAGTCCAAAGACTGGATTGTGCTCAACGCGGCAAATTCCCAAGTTGCGCGATGCATCATCGCAGTTGCGAAATCGCGCGACCTAAAGGTTATAGGTATTGTGAGACGGCCCGAGCTTATCCCGGATATTGAAAAACTGAATGTTGATTTCGTTGGCGTCGAATCGCCAGAACTGTCAAAGCAAATTCAGACTGCAATCGGCGGGATGCCAATATCCCTGGGTCTTGATGCCGTAGGTGGCCCAGCGACAGCGACGTTGGCAAGCATGCTCTCTCCGGGGGCTCATCTCGTTAGCTATGCGTGGCTCAGTGGTTTGCCGATTCACGTGCCGCAGGTCGATCTCATTGGCAAGAGGTTGAATATCCACGGCTTCTGGATGTATTACGAAGAGTATCTGCCCCAAATACGGGCGGCACTCGCTGAGGCAACACAAGTAGTCGCCTCCGGCAAGTTAAATCTCCCAGTCACCGCAACCTACAAACCGTCGCAAATCAAAGAAGCAATCGAATACTCCGAGCGTGGTGGCAAGGTTCTATTGGATTTCAATCACCCCGAATAGGACGTGCCAGACGATACCGGATGTGGGCACCATGCTGATGTTCCCTGGGACGCCGTACGCGCACCGCACATCTGTGGATCACCACGTTTTCACTCAAACGCGGAAACTGTGTCCAAATAATTTGTGCCGTCTTAGGGGGTCACCCCACTGCTTTCGGTCCAACTTCAGTCCAATTCAATGAGGTTGATTGCACCGCGTGAGTCCGTGTAAGCGACACCAGATGCGGCACTTGTGTGATTTCGCCTGCTTTCTTGCAAAGCAGGTGCTCTCCCAGCTGAGCTACACGCCCACAGTAGGAGTGACCTTCATTCTAAAGCATTTCTGCGCGCGTCAAAATCCATTCCTTCGCTTTTCGGTCATCACTGTACCAAAACTGTACCAAAACCCCCGTAAACCGAGTTCGTTTGCGCCTTGCCAACCGTCATTTCGTTGGCTCGGCGGTTTAGCTGCGCGAGGGCTTCACGTTTCAACTCCAACTTCATCTGTGAATATTTCTTGAATACATCCCTGCCGGGTCGTCTGCGGTAAGGAAGCTCGAACAGCTTCGGCCGTATCAAGGCAATTGGCCACGCGGAAAGAGGAAAGCCTCGAGAAGGCAACCGCTGCCAGGCCACATCGCGTTGCTGACTAACTACGTCGGTTTTCGCTCGCAACTACTACAGATCGGCTTGTGCCGTTGCTAGTTCTGCGTCGCGGGGGGAATCTCGCCTGACCTCTTGCGTTGAGCTGCTTGGCATTCTGTGCTCCCGCGGCTGATTGATGTTAAGCGAGCCCGTTCGCGGGAAAGCTGCCGCCTGTTAGCCGTCATCCCTCGGGAAACGATCTGATCACGCCGGAGGCACCGACCGCAGATGAAAAATCCTGCAGGTCAGCGGACTTCACTTGCATTGGTCTGGCACGATCCGAGTAGTTGCTGGCCTGCGGGGCCGGAAGTCTTAAGTGGCAACACCACCAAGGCGGTGGCGAGACCCAGCGCGCCTCCGATCAGCGTTTCCCACGCTCGCGAAGCTAATACGAGTGCCGAGCTCTCTCCTCTTACCGCGAGCGTCAGGACGAGAGTGAACGCGTAGGCGCCACAGGCAACATCGTACCGTTCGGGAAGCGCCATCGAGTAAATGATCATCGCGAGGGCAGCTAATGCCCAGGCCACGATTGGCGCGTGCAACGCTATGGGCAGACAGCCGAGACCGAGCGGAACACCTATCATGGTACCGATGATGCGGCGGCGAACGCGATCGATCGTACCGAAGGTGGTACCGGCGATCACGTAAGTACAAGCGGTGATCGCCCAGGCCGGTTCTTCGAGGCGAATCAAGTGATTCAACAAAACGATGACGAGGGCGGCGATAGCAGCTTGCAAGCCCATGCGAAGTTCGCGAGATGCGCCGCTATTGGCCGCGACAATAGAGTTTAGTGGCTGCGCCAGGACCGGATGTTCAGCTGGGCCGCTAAGCAAACGCGGGACAACAGCCCCTGCCGCCGCGATTACACCTGCGACCACTGCCGTCGGAAGATCCGCGCGTTGCAGGCCCGCACCGTACGCCAGAAGCTGCCCGATATAAATTTGCGAACCGAGGCCCGCGCCGAGAACTCCGTAACGTTTCAAATATCCGACGAGGAAAGCTCCGGTGACAAGCGTGAGTTCGGCGCCGGGCCAGCCCGTGCGATCCAGTACGGAGGAGAAACCGATCATAGTGACAGCGCCGACGACTGCTGCGACGCACATTAAAGTGAGATCGCGGCTGGAAGATGCCCGGGTCGCTTGGCCTTCAAAAACACTGGCCCACAGTGCGCAACCGCCTGCGAGGGGCCCGAGTAGCGCGCCGCTCAACAAACCGTGGGAACCGCCGAGCAGAGTGCCGAGCATCGCGGCGATTCCATATGCGGTGACGAGACGCAAACCTTTGATGCGCCGATGGGCGCCAGGATCGATGTATGCGAACCAGGCCAATGCCCGTCTCAAGATCCCGGATGGGATTGTGCTGAGTCGAGCGCTGTTTGGATTCGCAGAGACCATCTCCATTAGTTCCCCTGTTTCAACAACCGATTTGACTCCTGACCTCACCGCCGAATCTGTTCGTTGAGAAATCATCCATGGTTCCTTCTAGCGCGCCACGCGACTGACTCATGGAGTGGACAAGCAGTGCTGCGGGTCTTCCACGACCAAAGAGTTGGTGACGAGAGTGAGCCCACGTTCCCCAGACCAAACGTGAATTGCTGTGCGAAACAGCGGAGCGGGAAAAGCATTCCCTTGGCGTTTCCCGCCTTCGAGTTGGAGCGATGATTACTCGACCGGCGACCAATTCCCGTCGGGGTTGTATTGTTGAATGGAGACCGCAATCTTCACCGTGTCTGGACCCTGGTCTTGTTCATACACGATCCCTTCGCGGCTCAGCATGAACGTCATGATTCCGGTTTCGCCGTACTTCACCGGAACAGCCAGGATGGCAAAACCGCGCGTCATATTCCCGTCAACAATGTAGCTCTGCGCGCCGCCTTCCGCGTCATTACCCTGAGCCGTAAGAATCCGCAAGGTGTATCCGTCAATCACCAGAGGTTCGTCCGCGGAATACGACGAAAGCGAGGACTTCGGAAATTGACGGAGGTCTCCGAGGGGGCTGGACAGTTCCGTGCCGCCGGCAGGCCAATACAGACCGTCCTGCTTGCCCTCACTGCTGACGATTCGCTGCGTGTACTGCCGTGAAGAGCCGCCGTCGTGGAACATCTTTTCGGCATTGGCGAGCGCGTAGCACGCGCCTATAGCTAGAAGCTCGTTTCTGCCGATCTCACGGGCCCTCACTTCTTCGGCGCCGGCTACGGCGTCAAAGTACCACTGACCGGATGAATTCTTGGCGAGCGGCACCGGAAAAGCAAAATTGTCAGCGCCGATGTAAAGCACGCGGCTGCCGTCAGACATCTCCACCCAGCGATTCATCTGCTGATACTTGGCCGCAAAGTCGTTCATCGCTGCTTTGTTGGATTCCGCGTCCTTGGACATCAATAGCGATATGGTGTCGGGACCCAGATTTTTAGCCAGTGCGGTTTGATCGCCCGTCTTGGCGGCGCTTTCGAGAGCCACGCTGGCTTCGGCCGGCGACTGAAAGGTGATCGGGGCGGCGTTGCTCGTTGGTGCCGAATTACTGGACTCGACCTTTCGACTCGCTACGCCCGCGAGGGCCAAAA
This sequence comes from uncultured Acidobacteriota bacterium, assembly GCA_963780035.1. Taxonomy (GTDB): domain Bacteria; phylum Acidobacteriota; class Terriglobia; order Acidiferrales; family UBA7541; genus Palsa-295. The sequence goes on from CAWAAG010000006.1 coordinate 102,147, forward strand.
CCAGCACTCCGATAACTGCAACTCCCTTCCACTTGCTTCTCTTATTTCCACTCTTTTTCATTTTCAATCTCCTTCTAGATTTCCTGTGGGTTTTTGGAATTTGTCATTTCAATTCGAGTCAGACTCTTAGCGACGGTGTGCGCCACCGCCGGAAGAATGATGTTCGACTGGTGCGTGTGTCCGTGCCACGTGTGCCTGGGGGCGCCGTCCCGCCATGCTGCCGCGGCCGCGTTCGCTCTCGGCTCGATTCGCGGCGCCATTGCCGCTCATGCGCGAGCGGTTATTGCTGGCTACGCGGTTTTCGTTGCGGTCGTGATAGCCGCCGCTGGGTGCCACACCCGGCCCATTCATGCCGGCATTTCTGTCGCGGACGCCACCATTGCCGCCGATCAGACCGCCATCGCCATTGCGGCCACCGTTGGGGCCATGCTCAACACCGCCATTGCCGCCGATGAGCCCATGATCGCCATTCGGGCCACCGTTGGGGCCGTGTTCAACACCACCGTTGCCGCCGATTAGTCCGTGATCGCCGTTGTGCCCGCCGTTCGGCTGTTCGTTCGGATTGGTGCCCGGAACATCGTGATGAAAGGCTCCGTTGGGTCCGTAATATCCGTTCGGGTGGTAGGCGCCATTGGGGCCATAGTGCGTGTCAGTACCTGGACGGTAGCTGGCATTGCGCGGTCCCCAAGGGTGATAGCCGTTATAGTTGTTGTTCCGCCAGGTGTTGTTCGTGATGTAGGTATTGTGGTTGTAGATGATCGTGCTGCCGCCACCGCCGCCCCAATTGCAGGCCCAAGCGTTAAAGCCCCAACCGAAACCACCGCCGGCTACAAATCCGCCGCCGCCTCCGCCAAATACCGCGCCAATTGAAATTCCAGAACCAAACGACAATCCCGCGGAAACGAATGCCACCGGCGGCGTGTACATGGGCACTACGAGCGGCGCCCCGTACACGATCGTCGGATTGTATTGCGGCACATAAACAACCTGCGGATTCGCCGGCTGGATCACGATGACGTTGGACGAAGGCTGCGTCACGGTGATCTGCGAGGAAGACTGCAGCGTTCCGGCGGCTTGCGCTTTTGCGCGCATCACTTGCACGGCCGCCATAACGTCCGATTGTTGATTGCTGAAAGCCTGCCCCAGACTGGAGGTCCAGGAGAGATTCTTGGCCAGGTTATTGAGGACAGTAGGGAACTGGGTCAAAGCCTTGACGCTCGCGTCCCACGATTGCTGGTCCACCGCTTGCGTAAGAGCCGTGCCGGTGAGGTTCGAATTTTGGGTAAGCCAGTAGTCTGCGATCGCAACTTGATCGGGGAACGTCGCAGCCGCCAGAATTTGCGCGACAAGCGCATCCGGATACAACGCGATCGGCGCCACCAGCGCATCCAATTGGTCCGCTGACAATGCCGCCGCAGTCGGCGCCACATTGCTTGCCGCCGGCGCCTCCGCCGGTTCCGTTTGCGCGCTCTGCTCGGGAGCTGGCTGTGCAACTACCGACGCAGGTGCCGGAGCCGAATACTGAGGAGCGGGCGATGGAGCCGGAGCCGGTGGAGGCTGCGGGGGCGCAAACATAGGCATGCCGCTGACGACTGTCCCCGTCGGATAATCTTGATTAGCCGCCGTCGTTCGAATCGCCTCCCAAGCGGCGTGCTTGCCACGGATTCCGACCGAACCGTTCATCGTGTTCCCGAATATCTCGCCGCCAAAGTGAAGCACGTTCTTGGTAACGGTGCTGAACCGGATCCGATGCGCGTTTACCTCGCCTTCAATCGGGCCCTCCTGGTTCGGCCCGTCAAAGTGCCCGGTAATTCGATTGCCATACTGCACGAGCTGAATGTGCTTGACGACGACCTCTCCGTTGTCGGCGTTAGCTGCGTAAACGATCCAGCTGCCTTCGACGTTGTCCGGTGGCTGCTGCGCGAACACAGTATTGCCTAGCATCAGCGACAGAAGAACCAGGCCGGCCAGTTTGAACTTCGTGATGATTTTCTTCATGACGTCCTCCGTTAAGCGATTGCGACTGGTTTTTATTTCCGTCGCTTCGCCTTAGTAAAGGCATTAGGCGTGCCAAACCAAAGAACTGATAAAAGAGGACTTATCCCGCGCCTCGGTATTGGGACTTCGAGAATTCACGAGATTTCGGGAGAAACCGTTTTGTGAAGGATGTAGAATCCCCGAATCTCACGGAGGCGAGCTTGGAATCCGCCAAGGCAGGTTTGGCGAAACACGCCGAGCAGTTGCGACAGGTAATCGACGTCGCTCCGCAGCACATGTTCATCTGGGAAGCCGATGGAAATGTGTCTTATGGCAACCGAGCCTCGCATGAGTATTTCGGCGAGATCCCTCGGCTGCCTCCGCTCGAATTCCTGCAGAGGGTGGCCCATCCCGACGATTTTCCACGGATCAAAAGGGCGATCGAGACCGGAATCCCGCGCGGAGAGCCAATTGAGGCGGAACTACGCATGCGCCGGCACGACGGCGAGTATCGCTGGTTTCTTTATCAGCTTTACCCGTTGCGAAACGAGGACGGCTCGATTGCGCGGTGGTGCGGCACACGAACCGATATTGATGATCGCAAGCGAGCTACCGAGAAAACGGAGAGGGAATTCATGGCTCTCCGGGAACACTTCAGCCAATTGCAGCAAGTGATGGATGCCGTGCCGCAACACATGTTCACGATCTATCCTGATGGCAGCGCTGCAAGCTCGAACCGCGCGTGTCTGGATTATTTCGAGCCTTACGGTGAATTGGGTCCGCGCGAATTCATTTCCAGATTCGTGCATCCGGACGATAGCGAGAACATGTGGCAAGCCTTCGTGAGAGGAAGGGAAGCGGGAGAGGCTTTCAGCGTGGAGATTCGACTGCGAGGCCGCCAAGGCGAGTATCGCTGGTTTCTGGAGACTCTCGTTCCGATTCGCGACGAGCAGGGAGAAATCTTTCGCTGGTGCGGAGTGCGGACGGATATTGACGCGCGCAAGCGGAACCAGGACCGCACGCAACAGGAAAATCTGATCCTCCGTGAAGAAGTTGACAAAGCCTCGATGTTTGAAGAAATCGTCGGAACGTCGCCAGCGCTACGGACGGTGCTGGCTCGCGTCGCCAAAGTTGCTGCCAGCGACTCCACCGTATTAATTACGGGAGAAACGGGCACCGGCAAAGAGCTCGTTGCTCGCGCCATTCACAAACACTCGCCGCGGGCTTCCCGGGCGTTTGTGAGCGTGAACTGTGCAGCCATCCCGCGAGACTTGATTGCGTCGGAATTGTTCGGCCACGAAAAAGGGGCGTTTACGGGAGCGCTGCAACGCAGATTGGGGCGCTTCGAACTGGCCGAAGGCGGCACGATCTTCCTGGATGAGATCGGGGAACTGACGGCGGAGACGCAAGTCGCCTTGCTGCGCGTTTTGCAGGAACGCGAGTTCGACCGTGTCGGCGGCGTGCGTCCCATTCGGGCCGACGTACGCGTCGTCGCCGCCACCCATCGAGACTTGCCCGCCGAGGTCGAGGCCGGGGCTTTTCGCAGCGACCTGTTCTACAGGGTCAATGTGTTTCCAGTTCAGGTTCCTCCGTTACGCGAGCGCAAAGAAGACATTCGTCTGCTGGTTGAGTACTTTATTGACCGTTACTCGGACAAGTTGGGAAAGAAGATCAGCAGCATAGATAAGAAAAGCTTGGCGCTGCTGCAATCCTATCGGTGGCCGGGGAATATTCGCGAGCTGCAGAACGTCATCGAGCGCTCGGTGATCGTGTGCGAAACCGATGAATTTTCGGTGGACGAGAGCTGGCTGTCCCCGCGAGCCAGCGCGAGCCGGCCGCTGCAGGACGATCTGGCCGCTCAGGAAAAGGATCGCATAGAGGCCACGCTGGCCGAAACCAAAGGACGTGTTTCCGGCCCCGCCGGCGCAGCCGCAAAGCTGGGCATACCCGCGTCCACGCTTGATTCAAAGATCAAATCGCTGAACATCAACAAGCGGCGCTTCCAAGCCGGCTGAGACGCCCCGGTCCCTACTTTTCACGAAGTTTCGAGAATTCCCGAATCCGTGTGTGAATGCTTCCGGAGTTAAACGCTTCGGTTTCTTCAGATTACGATTGGTGACTCTCTTGCAATAGCAGGCGTGGCTCCGGGAATGGTGTTTTCAAGCGTCAGTCGGACCCATTGTGGCGCGCTCGCGCATTGCCATGGGCCAATTCTTATCGTTCTAAATTCTGGGGGTAGAGAATTCATGTGGAAGATTCGGAAAGTGGACGACGGCGGCAGCAGGGTGCTGAGCATCAGCGGCAGAATTGAAGCCGACGAATTGGGGGAGTTACAAAAAGTCTTGTCCTCCGAAAAAGCAGACCAGCAGAGAGTGGAGTTGGACCTCAAAGATGTGAAGCTGGTGGACCGGCACGTCATCGGCTTTCTGGCGGGTTGCGAAGCCAACGGCACTCGGCTTCGCAACTGCCCACTTTATATCCGCGAATGGATCGCCAGGGAAGCCCAGACGGAAGGGTTGCAAGATTGAATCGGGCTAGCAAAATCTAGAGACGACTCTGAGGCCAAACAGATAGTAGGGCTCAGTGAAACAACGATGCCGATCGACCGTCGCGTCCGGGAAAAGCATGTGACGGGGACGATACATCTGTCCAGAGCGGGTTCGATGAAGCCGGTTCATACTGGAAGAGGTATCACAATAAATGGCTCGCGGCATCCCCAGGCCATGCTTGCGGACAGCCGGCCGGTTCTACGTAATTGGTCATTCAGTTTCGACGAGAGAAGGCCGAGTCAGTCCATTCAACTATGAGGTTGATGGTTCGACCAGGCTTTAGCGTCGCTGAAAATTGATCTTCAACGCGCATATGATTTTGCAACTGTGAAGTTGCTATGCTTTGTGTCTGAAATATACCGACGGCTGCAATCCGTGATTTGCGTTTTGATTCTCCTTTTCGCGAACTTGCAACTGCTCGGGGCTGCGCGCGCAAGAACTCCGTCGTGTTGTAGCGGGGCGATCTGTCCGAGCGCTGCAAAAACGTGACGAGGAGCAGGATTCCAAGAACTACCGCCGCGCTGGGAAAAATGTACAGCGCCGCACGGTATCCGCCGTCTGGTTCGACGAGGATCGCCATTCCGTACACTGATGTCCGCGGTGATCGATTCGGAGGGAACAGTCTCGAACGAGAAAACGGTGGACGAGGACACCTGCACGTGCTGTCCCACAGCCTTCGTGAAAACAACCGCCGGCGCAGTGGCTGCCTATCGCGGCCACAACCCGGAAGAAATTCGGGACATCAAAGTTGCGCGTCTAGCAGATGGCAGTTGGCCGGCTCCGCACACAGTCCATCATGATGAATGGAAGATCAACGGCTGTCCCGTGAACGGACCGACGCTCGCGAGCAACGGCAAGCGCGTCGCGATCATATCGTTTACCGGGGCTGACGATAAGCCTGAGGTGAAGTACGCAATATCCGAAGATCAGGGCTCAACATTTCAGCCGCCAATTACGTTAGATACGTCCAACGGAGAGAATCGTCCCGTTGGCCACGTTGCCGTTACGCTTCTCGACGATGGCAGTGCCATTGACATCTGGTCGCGTCATCAGGATTCAGGAACCTCGATTGTCGGAGAGCGCATTGCCAATTCCGGGCAGCGGAGCGGAACGTTCACAATCGCCCGCGGGCCAGAGACAGGCCTCAGCTATCCGCGCGTCCAGTGTTTGGGCAATCAACTCCTCGTTTCCTGAAGTGGCGAGACGGGCAAAGCCGTGACGACCGCTCTAGTCTCAACCCGATAGCTTCGCACCGGTCAGGACCAAACCGCCATTTTACAATCAACAGTGCAGTCGTGCTGCTGGAATTGCTGGCCACGCGCGCCCAGGGCGACAAGGCAGCTCAAGCAGCCACGGCAGGCGGCGGAAGAACGTAGGCTCAAGAGAATTGAGTCTAGCGAACGGACAAGTCGCGCCACGCCTGACACGCATTCATTTGTGATCACGTGATTGTTGGATTTTTGCTCGCGTTCGCGTGGACGAAGTTAGGCATGGCGCAGCCCCGGGATGGGCCTCGTATCCTCGGATTTCCATTTTGCTACGTCCAGCCGTCCCACCCGGAACCGCGAACGGAAGTTGATCACTACTGCCGGAGAAGCGCTACGGCCGTTACTGCAACGTTGGACCTCAATACCCGATTCCGGTTCGCATCGAGCTAGCTCTTGGGAATAACACTCTCCGACTTGCCTTTCCCGCCGTGCGGTGTTTGACTGGCATACGCGCTCAGCTGCTTGGACCTAAGCGGTCTCAACTGGCAGGTGGCGCACGTTTCGCCAATGCAGGGGCAGCCTGGCGTCAACATCTGTGCAGTTGTGCGTATATTGACACCGCCCGGTGAACATAACGCTGTGGGAGGTGGATAAGACGCGTTCTTTCACGGATCTGACTGAAGTTGCATTTGGCTGAAGAAGTGCCCGGTGATCGGGGTCGCTTGCAATAGATCAGACATATGCGAGCGATCATTTTTTCGGCCGACGATTTCTTCGCAACATAGCGCGGGTCGGTGTCGACGCAAGCTTCGAGAATGAGGTCACGCGCCGAACGTGAAGAATGACTGCTGCAGCAAGCGGCAGGAAAGCACGGGCTCCAAAAAATGAGATGCAGCGACCAAACTCGTACGCTCCTGGGCCGGCTAGCCGGCATCGCCATCCTACTGGTGGGGGGCCTGCTCGCCGCGACCCTGTGCTTCGGCGCTCCGGCGGATCCTTCGCAGATTCCAAGCATTTTCAGCCCGCAGTCCACGCCTGCAAATTCAATCTTTCATCTGTCGCTTTTGGTTCTGGCGATTACTGGCCTTATTTTTGCGGTCGTTTTCAGTTTGCTGGCGTACGCCGTCGTGAAATTCCGGAAACGTGATGACGACGATGGCCGCGAGCCGCCGCAAGTTTATGGCAGCAACCAGGTGGAACTCGCCTGGACCGTGATTCCCACTCTCATCGTGCTGGTCTTGTTCCTCGCCACCGCGCGCGTAATTCGTTCGATCCAGGATGCCCCGAAGCCTCCCGGAGCGATTGAAGTAATCGCCATCGGCCATCAATTCTGGTGGGAATTTCGTTATCCCGCTCTCGGCGTGGTCACCGCGAACGAGCTACATGTGCCAGTCAGCAATCCTGCGAATTCAACGCCTACGTTTCTCACTTTGCTTTCCGCTGATACCGACCACAGTTTTTGGGTGCCGCGCCTGGCCGGGAAGACGGACTTGATCCCTAACCACCCGAATCACACCTGGATCGATCCTCAGGAGACAGGTGTATATCTTGGCCAGTGCGCTCAGTACTGCGGCGTCCAGCACGCCAAGATGCTTTTGCGGGTTTATGTGGACTCGCCGGAAGCGTTTAGCCGTTGGGTTCAAGAACAGCGGAGGCCCGCGGTTAATAATGATGCCGTCGCGGAAGGCCGCCGCATCTTCGAGACTACGGCGTGCATGAACTGCCACGCCATCGCAGGAACTGTGGCCAACGGTCGTTTCGGTCCCGATCTCACGCATCTGATGAGCCGCGACACGATCGCGTCCGGCGCCGCGACCAACACACCCGAGAATTTGCGCGCCTGGATACAGAATCCGGATTCGATCAAGCCCGGTTCGTTGATGCCTGCGATGCAGTTAAATGAAAAAGATATGGACGCGCTTACAGCGTATCTCTTGACGCTGCGATAAGGACAAGGTTACAGCGATGTCGTCAGACACAATCGCACTCGGCGCACTTGACCAGGCCGCTCGGCCGCTCGGCGAGCGGCTCCACGACTGGATTGTCACCGTCGATCACAAGAGGCTGGGGATTATGTACATCCTCTATGCGCTTTTCTTTTTCGTCGTTGGCGGTATCGAAGCCCTCATCATGCGCATCCAGCTGATCGTTCCTCACAATCATTTCGTTTCTCCGCAGGTTTTCAACCGCATGATGACGATGCATGGCACCACGATGATTTTCTTCATGGTCATGCCCATCCTTTTTGGATTCGGCACCTATCTGATTCCCTTGATGATTGGCGCCAGGGACATGGCCTTTCCACGGCTGAACGCCTTCGGTTTTTGGATGACTGCTTTTGGAGGGGTGCTTCTTTACTTCAGCTTCATCGGCGGCAATGGGCTTTACGGTGCCGGGACTGCTCCCGACGTTGGGTGGTGGGCCTATGCACCACTTACTTCGCACGCATTCTCAGTCGGGCACAGCACCGATTTCTGGACTCTTGCCGTGCTCGCGACGGGTATCGGCAGTATCGGAACTGGAGTCAACTTCATTGCAACAATCCTCTGCATGCGCTGCCCCGGTATGACTCTCGGGAAAATGCCCTTGCTGGCGTGGCTAAATCTCGTGGTGGGCGGGATGGTTATCTTTGGCATATCGCCTCTCACCGCGGCACAGATCATGCTCTGCATCGATCGCTATCTTGGCGGACACTTTTTTGATACCCAGGCAGGGGGTTCCGCAGTTCTTTGGATGCATTTCTTCTGGATTTTCGGCCACCCGGAAGTTTACATCCTGGTAGTTCCGGCCTTCGCTTTCGTATCCGAAATTGTCCCAGTTTTCTCTCGCAAACCGATCTTCGGGTATCCCGTCATGGTGGCGGCGACAATCGCCATCGGGTTTATCAGCTTTAGCGTCTGGGCTCATCACATGTTCACGGTGGGAATGAGCTCTTACGGGAACAGTTTCTTCGTTCTCACGACCGTGGCCATCGCTGTTCCAACGGGGATCAAGATATTCAATTGGCTAGGGACGATGTGGGGCGGGAAAATTCAGCTCCGGGTTCCAATGCTTTTCTGTATTGGCTTCTTGTTCCAATTCCTGATCGCGGGCTTGACGGGAATCATGTTGGGGACGGCGCCCTTCAACTGGCAGCTCAGCGGCTCCTATTTTGTGGTTGCGCATTTTCATTACGTCATCGTTGGGGGAATCGTTTTTGCACTCTTCGGGGCGTTCTACTACTGGTATCCGAAAATGAGTGGAAGGATGTACAACGAGACGCTCGGGAAATGGCATTTCTGGCTATTTGTAATCGGATTCCATCTCACGTTTGATTTCATGCACATTCCCGGCCTTTTGGGAATGCCGCGCCGGATTTACACCTACGAGCCGGGCCGCGGATGGGAAATCTGGAACTTGATCGTCACCATCGGCGCATTCGTTCAAGCCGCAGGTGTGCTTGTGTTCGTATTCAATCTTCTCTGGTCGCTTTGGAAGGGTGAACCTGCGGGAAATGATCCCTGGGACGCGTGGACGCTCGAATGGTCCACCAGTTCGCCTCCGCCCGACTACGACTTTGCAGTGACGCCCGTGGTCCGAAGCCGGCGCCCGCTTTGGGACTTGAAGCACCCTGAAGATCCGGATTGGAAATATGAATAGACGGGAGAATTGCATTGAGTAGCGTGACGATTACACGTGGTAGCGCGGAATCCGAATGGGTCCTACCGTCGCGTGGGCGCGTGGGAATGTTCTCTCTGATTGCCGCGGAGTCCGCGGTCTTCACAATTTTCGTCGTCGCCTACATTTTTTATATCGGGAAAAGCGCTTCCGGCCCGATGCCCAAGGACGTGCTGGAGCTTCCAATCTTCATCACGATCTGCCTGCTCTCGAGCAGCCTGACGATCCATCTAGCGGTACGGGCGTTGGGCCACGCCAAGGTTGGCGCGTTTGGGCTGTGGTGGTTTGTAACCTTGGCGCTCGGCACGATTTTTCTGGTGGGCACGGGCCGTGAGTGGCACCACCTGATTTACGACAAAGGTTTGACCGTCAGCACGAACCTCTTCGGCACCACTTACTACTCGCTCGTAGGCCTGCATGCGTTTCACGTCACGGTGGGCCTGCTCTTGATCGCTCTCACCATGATTTTCACGCTTCTAGGCAAGGTGAAGCCCGAACACAGCGAGCGCGCCGAGGTTTTTTCGTTGTATTGGCATTTCGTGGATGTGGTCTGGGTGGTTGTGTTCACCGTGGTTTACATCATCGGCCGCTAAGGAAAAACAGGATCATATGGTTCCAGCTGAATCACGATCGCAAGCCACAGACGCCACGCGCGCGACCATACATCTGCCGGCGCCGACGGCGTGGCCCGTCACTCTGGCGTTCGGGGTTACGCTGCTTTTGGCTGGCCTCGTCACCAATTTTTCGCTGAGCATTCTGGGTGCAATCCTGTTCGTGTCTGGATGCGTCGGCTGGTTCCGGGACGTTCTCCCGCAAGAGAAGGAAGAGACGATTGAAGCAAAAGTGGAAGTGGCGCCGGTTACCACCGCCCGCCGCCAAGTCGAAAGACTTCCAGTCGCGCCCGATCTGCCGCGCGCCCTGCTTCCGCTCGAAACGTATCCCGTCTCGGCGGGAATCAAGGGCGGTCTCGCCGGCAGCGTGGCCATGGCCGTACTCGCCTGCCTGTACGGCCTTATCGGGCACGGCAGCATCTGGTATCCGATCAATCTGTTGGCCGCCACGGTCTACAGTCAATCCCATCTCTTTGCGACGACTTCGCTGACATCGTTTCATCTGGTTAGTTTCTTACTGGCGGGCGCGATCCATTTGCTTACGTCGCTTTTGGTTGGGCTTCTGTACGGCGCCATGCTGCCGATGATTCCGCGCCGCCCGATTCTTCTGGGTGGGATTATCGCGCCGATACTGTGGACGGGGATTCTGCACAGCATTCTGGGGCTTCTCAACCCATTGCTGAACCAACTAATCAGTTGGCCATGGTTCGTCGCTTCGCAATTTGGTTTCGGCATTGTCGCCGGACTCGTCGTAGTACAACAGGAGCAGGTGCGCACGCAGCAGCTCGTGCCGTTTATGATGCGCGCTGGTGTTGAAGCTCCTGGCATGATGAGAGAACGGCGCGACACGGACGAATCGCGATGAAGTTCCACTTACTCATTCTCGGAACCGCCGGGATCTCCCTCTTTGCATTGTGGGGATGCGCTAACTCACCGGGGCGCCCGACGCCCGCCGATATCCCAATCAATCCCAGCGAAATCACGGATTTCAACGTGCTCTACGGCCAGAATTGCGCGGGATGCCACGGCGAAAATGGCAAGGGTGGGGCTGCAATCTCGCTCGCCGATCCTGTGTACTTGGCGGTCGCCGATGACGCCGTCGTGCGTCGCGCAACCGCGGAGGGAATCGCCGGAACGTCCATGCCCGCTTTCGCGCAAAGCGCCGGCGGCATGCTCACCGATAAGCAGATTGACGAGCTCGTCGCTGGAATTCGCGAACGCTGGTCGCAGCCCGATGTTTTGCGCGGCGCGAATCCACCTCCGTATTCTTCGTCCGCGCCCGGCGATCTTGCGCGCGGAGCGGAAGCCTACGCGAAATATTGTTCCTCCTGCCATGGAGCCGGAGGCCGCGGCGGAGAGAGAGCCAGCTCCATCGTGGATGGATCTTTTCTTGCCCTGCTCAACGATCAGGAACTGCGCACGATCGTGATTGTCGGACGTCCTGGGCTAGGTGCTCCGGATTGGCGCAACAACGTCCCGGGACAGCCGATGTCAGCGCAGGATGTTTCAGACGTCGTGGCCTGGCTCGCCGCTCAGCGGTCAAAATTCCCCGGGCAGCCCTATCCGAATACTGCGAAATCTACGGGAGAACTTCGATGACCCTACCAAGCGGCCTGACGAGGCGCGACCTTTTAATGAAGATCGGAATCTTCCTGAATGGCGTTGTCGCGGTAGTTCTCGCTGTGCCGGTCGTTCGCTATCTCCTGTCTCCCGTTGCTCGCGGGCAAAAAGGCGCGTACCAGTCTTGGATTACGCTCGGCAACCTCAAGGAATTTCCGGCTGGTCAGACTCGCCTCACCACCTATCGCAATCCCGTGGTGAACGCAACCGACGGGGCTACGGCCGATATCGCCTGCTGGGTTCGCAATGTGGATGGGCAAACGTTCCAGGTTTTTGCAATCAACTGCGCGCACCTGGGTTGTCCGGTTCGCTGGTTCCCGCAATCGAACCTCTTCATGTGCCCGTGCCATGGCGGCGCCTACTACCAGGACGGCTCCCGCGCTTCAGGACCTCCGGAGCGCGGATTATTCGAATACCACTACAAGATTGAAAACGGAAACCTCCTGATTGATGCCGGCCAGATGCCCACGCCAGGCAATCCGGTGGCCTCCAATGTCGTTACGGAGATACGGCCATGCGCCTGATCGAATCCATCGGCGAGTGGCTCGACGCGCGCCTCCAGCTCGGCACGCCCCTCCGCGAGACCATGGAGCATCCCGTCCCGCGTGAAACTGCCAGTTGGTTTTACGTTTTCGGCAGCGCGGCATTCGTCGTGTTCATGCTGCAAATCGTCACGGGCATCATGCTGGCGTTCGTTTATGTGCCCTCCGCCGGAGAAGCGTGGAATAGCCTCCAGACGCTCAATCACAGCGTCGCGCTCGGCTGGTACATTCGCGCCCTTCACGGTTGGGGCTCGGATTTTATGGTGGCGATTGTGCTGATCCACATGGTGCAGGTCTTCCTCTTTGGCGCATACAAATACCCGCGCGAACTCACCTGGATCGTCGGCGTGTTTCTTCTGATCGTCACGCTCGGGATGGCCTTCACAGGTCAAGTGTTAAGGTTCGATCAGGACGCCTACTGGGGCCTCGGAATTGGAGCTTCGATCGCAAGTCGTGTGCCGCTGATCGGGCCCTGGGTCGTCCACCTGATGCTGGGCGGCCCGATCATCGCCGGCGCGACTCTTTCGCGATTCTTCGCCTTACATGTGTTTGCGGTTCCCGGACTCCTCATCGCGTTTGTGTCCATTCATCTTCTGATGGTTTTGAAACTCGGAATCAACGAGTGGCCTGTGCCTGGGCGCCTGGTCCGCAAGGCCACTTATATTAAGGAGTACCACGAGCTCACGAAGACCGACGGGATCCCTTTCGTGCCAGGCGCCATCTGGAAGGACATGTTTTTTGCCGCTTTCATTTTGCTCTCGATCGCTTTGTGCGCCGCTTACTATGGTCCGTTCGGTCCGTCAGGGCCGCCGGATCCCACCATCATCCAAACAGCGCCGCGCCCGGACTTCTTCTTCCTGTGGCTTTATGCAGTGCTCTCGTTCTTGCCGCCGTCCATGGAAACTCCTGCTTTGCTCATCGGACCTGTGGTTGGAATTCTCGCGCTGCTTCTCTTGCCATTTCTTTTCGGTGAAGGCGAGAAGAGCTGGCGGCGCAGGCCGGTAGCGGTACTCACAATATTGCTAGTGGCGATTTCGTTGGGGACATTCACCCACCTCGCTGAACATACGCCTTGGAGCCCCGTCATGGATGCCTGGAGTGGCGACCCGATTCCCGCGGAATTTCTTCACAACCGTTCTGCACTCGAGCGGCAAGGAGCCCTCGTTTTCCAGGTAAAGCAGTGCCATAACTGCCACTCCCTCGGTGACGAAGGCGGGAAGCGTGGGCCCGCTTTGGACGCAGTTGCGGTGCGTTTGACCCAGGATCAATTGATCCGGCAGGTGATCCAGGGTGGCGGCAACATGCCCGCGTACGGCAAGAACCTGAGCCCGGCGGAGACAACGGCTCTCGTGTCATTTCTCGAGACACTCCATCCAGCAGGGCAAGCTCCGGCACGCGACGCCGCGCGCACAATCGCGCTAGGCTCGAACACATCAGCCCCGGCCTCGGGTCATCCATAGAGTTGTAAGGAACAGTTATGAACGTTGACGTGCGAGCCGTCTTGCAAGCATGGTCGAGTCCGGTCGGGGCTGATCTGGCTCTGTGTGTCGGTGCTCTGATCTACGCGCGAGGGTGGCTTCGCCTGCGCTCCGCGTTTCCGAGCTTGATTCCAGTGTGGCGTCTTGCCGCTTTTCTCACGGGAATCATTTTCGTGTGGATCGCGATCGGGTCGCCGCTCAGTGCGTTGGATGATTTATCGCTAACGGTCCACATGATTCAGCACCTTTTGCTGATGTCCGTCGCGCCTCCCTTGATTCTACTGGGCGCGCCGCAGTTGCCGCTCCTTCATGGGCTCCCGCAACCACTCGCTCGCAACATCGTCAGCCCGGTTCTCCGCAGCGGCCCGGTGAAGTGGCTCGGGCATATCGTCGCTAATCCCGCATTCTGCTGGCTCGCTGCAACGTTCGGTCTGGTCGCGTGGCACGTACCCGCCATCTTCGAGCTGGCTTTGCGCTGGGACTGGCTACACGAACTGGAGCACGCTTCCTTCTTAACCGCAGGACTTCTTTTCTGGTGGCCGGTAATTCAGCCGTGGCCAAGCGTCGCGCGCTGGCCGCGCTGGTCCATCCCGTTGTACCTCTTCGCTGCCACCTTACCATGCGATGCACTCTCTGCATTTCTCGCCTTCTGCAATCGCGTGGTCTATTCGTCTTATCTTACCGCGCCACGGCTCTTCGCCTGGTCGCCTCTCGATGATCAGCAATGCGCTTCCGCGTTGATGTGGGTTTCTGTCACCATCATCCTGCTCGTGCCGGCCGTTATGGTCACCTTGTGCATTCTTGCGCCGCAGGGTACGCACGAACCGCAGCCACACTTTTCGCAGTTGGGAAAACAGGGTCAAGGAATGCAGGCTTTCGATTCAGAGTCCACGTGAGGACTCGGACTCAGGTCACGACGGATTCCTCGCCCCTTGGGTCCGAACTGCGAACAACGCTGCACAAGGATGGCGTATCCACCGGAGGCGATGCAAACTTTTGGTAGATGACGCGCAACGTGGCGACGAGCGGCACCGAAAGATAAATCCCCACGATGCCACCGATCGCGCCGCCCACCATCACGGCAAAGATTGCCAGCAGCGGATGGATTTCGAGCGCGTGGCCCATGACGTGAGGCGAAATCCAATAGTCCATGAGCATTCGCCAAAGACCTACGAGGGCGGCCATCCAAATCCAGTGCGCGTGCGTCATCGCGCCGATACTGATTATCGCTACGGCCGAAGCCATCCAGCCGGCGACGGGGACAAACTCAAGAAGCCCGGCGAGGAGGCCGAGGGCGAGGAAATGAGGGAAATTCAGCAACAGAGTAGCGAGAGAGAAGAAGACGAGCGAGAGTACGGCCAGCGTCACTTTTGCCCGGATGTAGTGATGCAGCATGGAATTCAAATCGCGGGCAAGAGACTGCAGCTCCTCGAGACTGTCTTTGGTGGCAGCCATGCGAATCAGCGAATCGGCCATATTTGCGCCATCGCTGAGGAAGAAGATAGCCAGAATGGGTATCACGACCAGGCCAGCGAGGACGGAAAAAGCAGACCGCTCCAATCCTCTGGAGATGCTCTCGATGCTCGCCTGGTGCTGCACGAGAAGCGACTTGAGGCGTTGCTGTTGAGGCTCGCTCCAGCCGTATTTTCCGCCGATTTGCGTCGCGATTTCGCCGGTCGAAATGCCGGCAACGAATGCGGGTACTTGCTTCGCGATTTTCGTCGTCTTTCCGAGCGAGCCGGGCGCGACGAAATGGATAACGAGGGGCATGAGAATCAGCAGGCAGAGATAGGCCTCTGCCACGTGAGGGCCCCGGAGGTTTTTGAAAATAAGGGAGTGGCGCTGCAAAAACCGGACGACGGGATCGATGAGATAGGCGAAGAGAATCGCAAAGGTAAAGATCACCAGCACGCCACGGGCGACATAGAGGATCGCGAGCACGGCGGCGAACAGCAGAACCGTGCAGAGTACGTTGATTGTGCGGCGATCAGGGAATGCCATGTTCCTCCCGAACGAAATGACGGCCCCGACGCTACTGCGTCTGCGTACCGCTCTCCAGCTTCTGCTTGATTGACGCCAGCGCCCGCTCGAGAGAGGAGCGGGTCTTATCGACGGCAACCTTGCGGACGATGCTTCCCTTAAATCCCGTGAGACCGGCCTGCTGCGAACCTTTGATCGTGATCAGATAGAAGCCGTGTGGATCCGGAGAATCCGCGGCCCGGACGCAGACGGTGAGATCCAGCGCGGTTTCAAAATAATGGCTGGCGTAGAGCTGCTTGACGGCGACCGCGTAGGCAGGCTCCGTGGGCCCCATGCCGTGAAAAACGATGGCTTGCACGATGCGAAGAGTGGGCTTCAAGCCGAAATTGATCTTTTCCCAAAAAAACTGGGTCTGGATTTTGCCCGAGGGCGCGGCAGGGTAATCGAGCAGGTAGCGATCCAGTTCCGGCAGATATACCGGGAGCGCCTTCGACCGGTTGAGCAAGGACGCAAACGCATCGGCGACGGCCGTGGGATGTTTCTTATCGCGATAAGTGCCGAGGGCTCCGTTGCCGCCGGCGATGTATTGCTGAAGAGCTTCGAGAGCCATTTGCTGGCCGAGACGATTTACCTGGTCCGCGGCATCGGGAGCGGACCAGTTCACTTGTTTCTGAAATTCATCCATGGACTCGGCGGGAAGCTGGACCTCGCAGTTGCCCGGCTTGCAGTTCTTCAATTGCTTGATGTCTTCGTCAGTGAGCGTGAAACCCTCGAGATCGGAGAGGCGCGGCGGGTCGCTGAATTTGCGGATTGCGAGATAACCGGGCAGCTTGCGGAGCTGGTCAATATCCGAGGCAAACTTGAGGTAGCTCTCCGGAGTGGAATTAATGTAGACGGACCCGAAGACGAAGACGTCGTCCGGGGTGGGCGAGTCAATTATTTTGGCAATGGCTTTGCCGCTGTGGATCGAGGCGATCTGATCGTCGGTGAGCCCGACATATTCGCGATAGAACTTGTCCGGCTCCGCGCTTCGGGCGACCGCGGACTCCTGCCGCGCGTACAGCGAAAACAGGGGCAGCTGGAGCGAGAGAATGATCGCGGCGAGTAGAAGACCGAATCGCAAGCCACGGCCTCGCGCCGCGTTGACCATCCGGTTGCTTTCCGCCATGCGTTTTTTTGCGATGAAGCTATCCATTTTCCTACCCTTTGTTACCGGTGAGCCGCGAGACGCTGCGCACACCAAGCCGAAAACGGCCAAGTTTAGTGTACGGGGCGAGCTGTCCAGGAGCCGGCAGCCGCACTGCCTGTGGGCCGGTCGGCATAGCGATGACACTCCTGGTCCCGTCACCCAAGGGGTTAGGCCGCGCCGGCGGCCCGCGCCTTGCGCAATTTATCTTTGTCTTGTCCGGTGAGCTTCCAGGTGTGGTGGACATCATCGGCAAGGTGCATCACTTCGATTTCGTCGCCTTTATTGAGCGCCTCCCAAAGCTCGTTTTCGCTGAGCAATGGTTTTGCGTCCACTGTCTTTTGGCATTTGTCGCAGACTACTTGTATGGGCTTCATATGATCTCCTTTCGATTTAGCACTCGACCCAGCTCTGAATCCGCGCGGCGCGCCCGCGCTTGCGCCCCGGTTCTCGCAATACTGCATCAATTCAGTCCTCCAGAGGAAGTGTTAGGCAAATAGAAAATGGTTTTGCCGGCTTCTCACCTCACGCTCAAGGAACGTCAATCAAGACAAGAGACGCATCGTCGGTGGCGGGTCCATCGCGCCAGGCCGCTACGCGGTCAACGATCCTTTTTTTCATTTCGGTGAATGGAAGGTAAGAAGCCTCTTCAATGACGGCTTGCAAGCCTTCCACGCCAAGCATTTCTCCGTGCTGATTGAAGACGTCCGTAAGGCCGTCGGTGTCCGGGACGATTCCCTCCATTTCGGCCAGCCATTTTGGCTTTTCGACTTCGATCTGCATTTGGATTCCTGCCTACTTTCCCGGGTTCGGCGACGGCGTGACTTTTTCTATATGCTCAAAACCGTTGCGGGCGAATCGCGAACAATCTGATACGCGAGATCGTGCTGTTCCCTTCGTCCGACGATGAACACGTCGGTGCGGGAGCGCCGCACGGCTTCGACCAGAGCTTCTTTGACAGACGGACCGGCCATGATCTGGAAGGGCGCGTCCGAACCAACCGTGCGCTGAAGTTGTTCGACGCGATGCCGTGCTTCCCGCGCTTCCAAAAGATCCAACTCATCCTCCCGACGCAATTCCTTGGGGAGGCCAAGAGCGCTCACCTGAATCGCGTGAACCACGGAAAGCCGCGCACCGGTGGCTTGGGCTGCCTCGGAAGCCGCGCGAAGCACTCGCCCTGAATCGTCATTCAGGCTAATGGCACAGAGCCACCTGCGAGGTTCGAGCGGTTTCGGAACCATCGTTTCGGCATGTTCGCTCGTCAGTACGGGACAGTCCGCATCAATGAGCACTTTGGCCGTGGTGGAACCAAGCAACATGCGACGGAAGCGGCCTGCATGCGTGGGCATCATGATGAGATCAAAGGCACCGGCATTGGCCATGTGTGTGATCTCGTCTGCCACGTCGCCGAACGCAAGAAATCGCTCGGATTCAGAGCTCGGGAACTCCGCCTGGAGGAAGGAATTCAGCCTCTCCTGGGCGAGGCCTCGCTGCTCGTCTTCTATTTCGGGAACAGGGCGCACGTACATCTCATATCCATTGTGGCTCGCGAGATTCGCCACATGAAGCAGTGCCACTCTAGCCTGAAAGATCGTGGCAGCCCTGCGCGCATAGCCCGCCATCGCCGCGCACGCGGGAGAGAAATCTACGGGGAAGAGAATTTTTTGGATCATCGGCCTTTTTCGGTTTTTCCAATCAGCTCGATCATTTCATCCTCCGCCAGAACTCTCGTGCTCTGAGTCAAAACCAATCGACAACAAAGAGTTCCGCAGCTGGTCTTCGCTGAGCAGTGGCAGCATATTTTGCGCGAGCTTCCGGCGGGCGCGCTGGACTCGAGACTTTAGCGCGCTGCTGTTGATGCCAAGTCTCTGGAGCGATTCCGCGGTACTAAATCCATTCACATGGCGAAGCAGAAACGCCGTTCGAATCAACGACGGCAGCCGATGAATCTGTTGTGCGAGCAAGTGGCGCAATTCTGTATGCCTGCAAGACTCTTCGGGCGTCGGTGCATTGTCCACAGCGTGTGGCGGCGAGCCTTCATCGTCGGGCGTCTCCTGCAGCGAAACCTCAAAGCGGCGTTTGTTCTTGCGACGAATCATCAGGGCTGAATTGATGGAAATTCGCGTAAGCCATGTCGAAATCGACGAGCGACCCTCAAATGTGTCAAGTCTCGCATAGGCTCTGTGCCAGGTATCCTGTACGGCGTCTTCGGCATCCTCTTTGTTCCGTAATACGCGAAGCGCTACTCGATACAGCATGGGCGTGTGTGTCGCGAAGAGTCGCGTCTGAGCTTCCGATTCCCCCGCGACGGCTCGCTGAATCAACTCCAGGTCTTCAGCGGATGCGGCTGGACCGGGTCGCTCACCTGTCGACGGCGGCGGGCCAAGATGAGTGGGCTTTCGAGCCGGACTCTTCTTGATCGCAAATGGCGGACCAGCCATCGTCTGAGAGCTGGCTAGATGTTGTAGGGCGCTCATTGCTTCTGAATTCCCGCTAAACCAAAAACGCTTCATGGAATGCAATCCACTTGCCGAAGTGCACGCCCGTGCCGGTCCGGCAAGTGGCTTCCTCGCAATGGTTTCGGGCAACGGGGAAGCGGTCGAATTTCGAGGACGGCGCATGCATGTCAGCAGGTTGTCAGGTGGCAGCCAACAACCAATCAGTCGCCG
The DNA here is from genome assembly GCA_963780035.1 of uncultured Acidobacteriota bacterium. Taxonomy (GTDB): domain Bacteria; phylum Acidobacteriota; class Terriglobia; order Acidiferrales; family UBA7541; genus Palsa-295. Next base: position 121,624 of record CAWAAG010000006.1, read on the forward strand.
TGGCAGAGTCCAGAGCAGACGAAGGCTTGACGGGAATTCGCGCGCGGGCCTTCACAGAAGGCTGGGGCAGGCGAAAACCACGAGGACTCAGCGTGCGACATAGGCTTTCGCGAGCACAACCGCGAGCAGGCGTCTTGTCAGCGGGATGTTGAGGGTTCGGCGATTTGGGAGCGCCACATGTAGCGCCCGTCTGCGAGTAGAAAATGCCAATGGAACGCGTGTATCGCGAACTCCTACGACTCGAAGGTCGCATCCACGCTTCGCACGATACCGAGCTTCTTCATCCGGAAGTACAAGGTCGAGCGGTTCAGTCCCAAGCGGGCTGCGGCACCACTGCGTCCGGAGAGGACCCAGTTGGTCTCCTTAAGCGTCCTTAGGATATGGTTGCGCTCGACCTCTTCCAGAGTTTGATGGCGATCTGTGTTTTGACCGGGCGTGACCCGAGATTTCAAGTCCCGGAGAGAGAGCCGCAACACAGGACCGGGGCTTAGTATCACCGCGCGTTCAATTACGTTTTCCAACTCCCGGATGTTGCCAGGCCACCGGTACTGAATCAGCCCCTCCATGATTTCCGACGGTATCGTATCGATCGTCTTGCGCATTCGTCGTGTGGCTTGTTGTACAAAATGTTGCGCCAACAGCGGAATATCCTCGGGACGTTCCCGCAAGGGAGGAACATGAATGGGAAAGACATTCACTCGATAGTAGAGGTCGCTGCGAAATTGTTTTTCCAGAATCATTCCTTCCAGGTCGCGATGAGTCGCGGCCACAATGCGCACGTCGACTTTTTGCGTCCGAGTGCTTCCCAGCCGCTCAAACTCCCGCTCCTGCAAGACACGCAGAAGCTTCGGCTGGAGCTCCAGCGGGATATCGCCAATTTCATCCAGGAACAGCGAACCTTGATGCGCAAGCTCGAGCCGGCCAATCTTCTGTGCGATGGCGCCGGTGAACGATCCCCGCTCATGCCCAAAGAGTTCGCTTTCGAGCAGCCCGGTAGGGATGGCGGCACAGTTGAGCTTGACGAATTGTCGATCCACGCGAGGGCTGTGACCGTGAATGGCGCGCGCGATAAGCTCTTTACCCGTGCCGGTCTCGCCAAGTAAGAGCACAGTCGAATCTCCCCAGGCCACGGTTTCGACCATCTGCAGCACACGACGAAGACCCGAACTTCTGCCAATGATCTCTTCGAAACCGCTCTCCGCGTTTATCGATTCGTCGATTCCGTCGATAACAAGCGCGATCTTCGGATCGCTCTTAGGCCTCAGGTCCTCGTATTGCAGAGGATAAGTAAGACTATTGAATCCCATTGCCTTGCTCCCTTGTTTGCAGTCCGTCCGTGCAAACGTTCATTGTTTTCTCCGCCTCGCCTGCCGACCTTCTCGCCCAATCCATTCGCGGACGTAAGGCGGACAATTCTGGAGCTTGATGCTGTCCGCTTCGCAATCAACCAGAAATTTGATCGCATCGCGATCTACGAGTGTTACGTCTTTTAAATCGAAGGCGACTGGGCTGGCGGCCCCTTCCAACTCCAGGAGCCTGAGCAATTCGTCAATGTCCGCCGCCTCGATTCGACCACTTAGAGTGAAAGTGACCTTCCCATTCGCTTTTCTCTGGATCTTCAGCATTCCAAATCCCTTCAAGAGTGCAGGCTGCCCACGATCATTAGCAGTCAAAGGCCCCATCCTAAGAAGCTGATTCTTCCACACTTAATGCCGCATTGACTGGCGAGATCTCGCCAATTGGCGAAACTTCGCACAATATTCGTTCGCCTGCTTGCCGGCTCTGCGAGTTTTGCTTTCATTCGGTTTGCCGCGGGCAGCGGACTGGAACGAAGGGCCACGGCGATCTTCCGCAAATGCGGCTCAATCTGCCTGCGATCACCAATTTCCCTCCTGATTTCATCGCTAGCCTTGGCAAATTCTGCGCCCCAATCCGCAATCCGCTGATGGAGTTCACTGGCAAGCCGCTTTTTGCTTCGGGCTGCTCGCTGACATCGGTAACCGCCCCATGGACTCCAAGTTGCTATTTCGGAAGCGACGTGCGGTTCTGGACATGTTTGTTCCCATCTGACATTTGGTCCTGCTCGTCGCTCATTTCTCGGCCAAAAGGGCCTGCAATGCAAGAATCTAAATCCCCGACGGCACATATTCTCAAGCGAGGCTTTGGATAGTCCTTCAGAAAACTCTGAAAAAGGGTGAAAAACTCTGAATAGCGTGTACGCTAACCGGGTTTCTATGAGCGACTTGTATTGTTTCGGGCAGTTTGTGCTAGATCCGGGCAGGCGCACGCTGTCTCGCGCGGATTTACGTGTCCCTCTGACCCCTAAAGCTTTCGATGTGCTGCTCTTTCTAGCGCAAAACCCCAATCGTCTGGTCACCAAAGAAGAATTGCTGGGAGCCGTGTGGGGCGACACGTTCGTAGAAGAAGGGAATCTGACGCAATACATCTCGCATTTGCGCAAGGCCCTTGGAGACAACTCGGAAGACACGCGCTTGATCGTGACCATCGCTCGAAAGGGCTACCAGTTCACGGTGCGTGTCACTGTCGCCGACGGAGCTGACATCGCAAAACATGCCACGCTTCCGGCTGCTGCGACCGAAACCGAAAAAGTCGATGCGCGAAACACGGAGTTTCCAGCCATAAAGAGGGTTACCGAATCATCTCCATCTCGTCTCCACTTGCGCAAATTGTTCGCGGCCGCCGCGTTGTTGGCCGTTATCGCTGCGGCCTTCTGGTGGTACTGGAGTTACCGCCGCCGAGTGAAACTCTCCGCCACGGACACTATTGTTCTTGCCGATGTCAAAAACGAGACCAGCGATCCGGTGTTCGATGACGCATTAGACACAGCTTTGCGTTACGAAATGGAGCAGACGCCCTATCTGAACATTCTGGGCAGAGATAAGATCCTCGGGAGCCTTGCGGAACTCAAGCTCCCGTCGACTGCAAAGCTAACGCCCGAGGTCGCCCGCCAGGTCTGCCTTCGTACCAACAGCAAGCTGGTGATCTTCCAATCGATCGGCGATGCCGGGAATCGCTACCATTTGCAGATGCGGGCGCTCGACTGCGGGTCGGGAGCAACCTTGGCCAAGGAGCAGGCGGACATCGGTGAGCGGAATCAGGTAGTACACGAATTGGGAGTCACAGCCGCAGCCCTTCGCGCGAAGCTGGGAGAGCCCGCAGATTCGCTGGCGCGCTTCAATCAGCCGCTGGATAAGGCGCTCAGCGCATCGCTCGAGGCACTACAGGCCGCCACTCAAGGGGGCAAACTCTACCTAGCCGGCGACGCTGAGGGGGCGCTCAAACTCTTTCAGCGAGCTGTCGAACTGGATCCAAAACTTGCCCTAGGGTATGGGCGCATTGGCGCGGCCTATCTTTTCCTGGGTAACACTGAGTTGTCGGAGGCCGCGTACACGCGTGCGTACCAACTCCGCGACCGATTGACCGAAAAAGACCGGTTGGGGGCCGAAATCACCTATTACAGCAATGTGATCGGCGACTGGGAGAAAGAATATTCTTCCGTGCTCCGTTTCTTGGAAATATTTCCTCGGGATGTGTTCGCTCATGCCAACCTCAGGGAAGCATTTGTGCATCTCGGCCAGCCCGACCGGGCCGCAGACGAAGCGGCCGAGGTCGCACGGTTGCGGCAAAGCGCCTATTATTTGGGTAGCGCGATACAGTCCATCAGGTTCGCCAGCAGATTCAATGAGGCAAAATCATGGCTCGCCAAAGCGGACGCCCTTAAATTCGACAATTTACTAATCCGGCGGGAGAGATTAATTGTTGCATTCGCTACAAGCGACTCGGACAACGTCGAAAAGATCCTCAAGGAGCAGGAGCAGGGCAAGTATCGAGCAGACTTCCTGCTTGAGCATTCGGTGATCGAAATTCAGCAGGGTCGCTTTCACTCCGCCGAGCGTCTGCGTCTGCAAGCTTTGGGGCCAACTTCCCAGGCCAGCAATGCGGACTGGTGGGTGATCGTCTCGGCCCTGGAGGATGTCGAAGTCGGGAAGGACGCGCAAGCCCGAAGCGATGAAAGCAAAGCGGCTGGAAGCCCGCTCGATCGGAATGGCAAGTTCGCGCTGGCCCTCGCGCTCGCACGGTCCGGACGAGCAACGGAAGCCGGTAGACTCGCGGACCAAGTCAGCGCGGAAAGGCCCGAGGACACGCTCGTGCAGCATTACTTCGCTCCCGCGATTCGGGCTGCGATCAAGCTGCAGCAACACGATCCCGCGGCAGCTATCGATCTGCTCCGCGGCGCCGTCAAGTACGATCTCGCGTTTACGGGAACCGTCTATTTGTACCCCGCCTACATTCGCGGACTGGCGTATCTGGAGCTCGGCGATGGCCGGTCGGCCGCGGCTCAGTTCCAAAAGATGATCGACAATCCCGGTTTTGCCGTACGACATGTCACGGGACCCTTGGCCTGGCTCCAGCTTGGCCGCGCCCAGAAGATGATGGGCGATGAAGCCACCGCACGGAAGTCCTACGAGACTTTCTTGGATTTGTGGAAGAATGCCGATCCCGATATTCCCATCTACCAGCAAGCCAAAACCGAGTACGCCAAGCTTCGAAAATGAATTCCACAAGCGTGATGACGGTTCGATCTAAGCAAAAGTGAACCCCCGACTGAAGATCCTGCACAACGACCCGCGATATGCCGGGCTTTTGAAAACGATCCACCTGCCGGCCTGAAATATGTTGGCCCCCTCTAAGGGTAATTTCAGGGAGGCGGGAGCCCTCAAGTTCCCGGGATAGCCCTGAAGCGATTCTTGTTGATCTCTAGCGACCGAATCTTCGATTCCAGCGTAGACCTTGGTATCCCTAACTTGACCGCAGCGCCTGTCGGTCCCGACACACGGCCACGGGTATCTTTCAGTGCCGCCTCGATCATATTTTTCTCTTGTACGAGGAGTGTCCGAGGGAGCTCAGCTTGCTGTTTCGATTCTGGTATGAGAGGCGGCGACTGCGGTAACCAGTTTTCGTCAATCGAGAAAATATCCGTTTCGCAAAGTATCACCGAACGCTCGATGACGTTTTGCAGTTCGCGAATGTTTCCCGGCCAAGGATAGGACTGCAGCAATTCCAGGGTCTTCTTGTTGACACGTTTTATGTTCTTGCCAGCTTTCCGCGCGTAGCGATCAATAAAGTATTCAACCAGCAGAGGAATGTCCACGCGCCGTTCGCGAAGCGAAGGTATCTCGATCGGGAACACATTCAGCCGATAAAACAAATCGCTGCGAAAGGACCCAGCGCTGATGGCGGCTTGCAAGTCACGATTGGTGGCTGCGATCACCCGAACGTCAACGCGGATTCGACGCGTGCCGCCGACTCGCTCGAATTCGTGCTCCTGCAAAACACGGAGCAGAGCAATCTGAGTCTCGGCCGGCAGTTCTCCCACTTCGTCGAGGAAGAGCGTGCCTCCATTTGCTAGTTCAAACCGACCCAGGCGCTGCTGAGTTGCGCCCGTGAAGGCGCCCTTCTCATGGCCGAACAACTCCGAAGCGAGCAGGTCACGCGGGATGGCCGCACAGTTCACGCTCACGAATGCGCGCGAGGCGCGGTCCGACCGTCGGTGGATGGCGCGAGCGACAAGCTCCTTCCCCGTTCCAGTTTCGCCCGTGATGAGAACGGTAGAGTCGCTTCTCGCAACTTTCGAAACGCGTGAAAGCACGGCTTGCAAAGCTGGAGACGTTCCAACAATCTCTTCGAACATCGATGCCTTGTCGATTTCTTCTCGCAGGGCAACGTTTTCGTGTTGAAGTCTCTCTTCTGTCTGTTTGCGATCCTCGATGTCGGTTGCAGTGACGAACCAGCGCGTGATGCGTCCTTCCCCGTCTCGAAGCGGGTTAAATCGGAAAAGAAACCAACGGTACTTCACGTCTTTTCCCGCCAAGCGGGCCTCGATTTCGTAGGGCTGGTCGCTGAGAAGCTTAGCTCGACCCTCACTGGTCACGATACGGTCACGATCATCCGGGTGAAATGACCTGCGTGGGTCATAATCTGGAAACGCCTCAGGCGTAAGACCGTGATAGTCAAGTCCTGTCTTGTTGAGATACGTAGCTTTGCCATCCGCACCTAGGACTGCCACGTGCCACGGTGCGAAATCGAGGATTTGCCTGAGTTCTCTTTCGCTTTGCCGGACGTTTTCTTCCGCTTGCTTTGCCTTTGTGACGTCTGTAACCGCCCCTACAAATTCGAGATTGCCCGATGCATCCTGAAATGCCTGGGCAAGCGCGCGGACGTGCTTGATTACCCCGCTCGGCAGAAGCAGACGATACTCATGGTCGAAGTCCGTGCTGGTCTTGGACGCGCGCTCGATGACCTGTTGTACAAGCGCCCTGTCGTGGGGATGTATGCGCTGCGAGAGCATATCCAAGGTCGGCTTGTGGGCGCTATCGTAGTCGAAGATGCGGTAGGTTTCGTCTGACCAGACAATCTTTCCGTTGTCAGGTCTCCACCCGAAGCTGCCGGTGTGGCTGAGTCTTTGGGCTTCTGCCAAGTAAGCTTCGCGCCGCCGGAGTTCCTGGGTCAGCAGTTCGTGCTCGGTGACGTCTATGGCGCTGCCGACGTACTTTTTGACGGCTTGGCTGCCAGCGAAAGGAACTCCGACGCAACGAATGTACCGGACTTCGCCATCGGGTCGCACGATGCGCTTGGTGGCGTCGAAAGGCGTAGCTTCCGTCACGAGCCGGTCGATCAGATCCGTCATGGACTGCCGGTCCTGCGGGTGGACTAAACCTAAATATTCCTGAACGCTAGGCGGCTTGCTGGCCGGATCAAGTCCATGCATCCGAAACAATTCAGGAGACCAGTAGTCGAATCCACCAGCGTCGAAAGCCCAGCTTCCCAGGTGGCCCAGACGCTGCCCTTCGGCAAGATAGAACTCGTTTCTTTGCAGCCTGTGGGTATTTCTACGGAGCTGTTCTTCCGCAGTTTTACGCTCGTGAATATCCAGGCTCGATCCGTACCACTTGACGATATTGCCGTCCGCGTCCCGAAGTGGGACTTTGCGGTGGAACATCCAGCGGTATTCGCCGTTGGCGCTGCGGACGCGCGTTTCGTATTCGAAGATTTCTCCGCTCGCGAGACTAGCCCGCCACTTGGCCACAATTCCATCAAGGTCTTCAGGGTGAATGAAAGACGTCCAATTCCAACCGGCGACTTTGTCCAAGGTGGCGCCCAGGTAATCCAGCCAAGGTCTATTGAAGTAATCGAGGTAGCCGTCGGGCCTGGAGGTATGTATCAGCGCAGGGATCGAGTCCACGAGAAGCTGGATATTCAATGTCTCGGGTTGGTGTCCCGCCGAGGCCATGGCCTGAATCATACACCGCCGATATTCGTAATCCAACGGAGCAGGTTAACAGCGTCAGGCACGAGAGGATCTGGGCGCTCGTCGCATTTGGGGGAGGGTGTCAACATGTGGGCAGTTGGGGGGATAGTGACACCGGTTTCACGGCTGTCGTGAATAAACGTCTTGTTTTTCAGGAAGTTCGGCGACGTTCTCCGTGGCAGTCGAACTGCCTTATCTCGAATGGACGAGTAATACACGCGAGGTACGTCAGAAATGGCCGCGAATACGCCAGTTCCAGCCCGAACCCCGGAGCCCGAGCACGTCCCGATGCAACCAGTCTCCAAGCCGAAATGGCAGAAGTTCGTAGTTCCAGCCGTTGTCGTGCTTCTGGCGGCAGCGGTTCTGTTGACGATTACCTGGGACTGGAATTCATGGGAGGGCGGGCGAATCAACCAAACCACGGATGATGCCTATGTCCACGGTGATATCACGCCGCTAAGCACCAAGGTGGCAGGCATCGTCCGGGACGTCAGCATCTCCGACTATCAAAAGGTGAAAGCAGGACAGTTGCTCGTGCAATTGGATGATAGCGACTACAAAGCTCAAGCTGCCGAGGCGAGTGCCGCCGTCGAAGCCGCCAGGGCCGCCATCGAAGATAACTACCGCGAAAGACAGCTGCAGGATGCGCGTATAGATCGGGCGCTTGCGGGCGTTAACCAAGCCAAGGCCGAAGTCATCGCAGCGCAGGCAGGAATTGAGGCGGCTCAAGCGGATGTGGTGCGTACGCAGGACGAACGCCAGCGGCAAGAAGGCCTGCTTGAGACTCGTTCCACGACGCCGCAAAAAGTAGAGCAAGCGGTGGCCGACCAGGAACGATTTTCGGCGCAGTTGGCGAGCCGAAGGGCGGATCTCGATCAAGCGAACGCTCTCCTCCGCAGTAGCGAGCTGGCAGTGGAGGCCGAACGACGCGCCAAGTCAGTTCTTGAATCGCAGGAGGCGCAGCTGGTGGCCGGTGTCCACGTGAAAGAGGCTGGCCTCACAGTCGCGCAAGTGGATCTAGGCTACACAAAAATCTGCGCGCCCGGCGACGGCACCGTTGGCCAACTGCAAGTTCATCCGGGGCAGTTGGTATCACCGGGAACCCAGGTGGTCTCTTTCGTTCCGCTAATCAAATGGGTTCAGGCGAACTATCGGGAGACACAGCTGACCAATATGAAAGTGGGCGATCCGGCGGAAATCCGCATTGATGAATTTCCTGGCCGCGTCGTGCAAGGGAAAGTGATCGAGATCGCGCCCGCCAGCGGATCACAATTCACGCTTTTGCCCCCAGACAATGCCACCGGCAACTTCACGAAAGTGGTCCAAAGGATCCCGATAAAGATAGCGCTGGAAAATTCGGACTTTGCCGAAAGCTTGCGTCCCGGCCTTTCAGTCACTGCCACCGTCCGAACCGGACGGTAGCCGAAAACACATGAGCGCTTCGAACATAGCAGGTCGCCTGTCCGACCTAGACATCGCCCGTGCTGCCGCCTCGGCTATGCCGGCGCAGGTCTCGCAGCGCCCGTTGCTGGGGATTCTGGGAGTCGTGCTCGGCGCCGGACTTGTCACTCTGACCGCCCGCATGCTCAGCCTCGGTCTGGCTGATCTGAAAGGCCACGTCGGTATAAGTTACGACGCTGGTGCCTGGCTCGACAGCGCCTACAACGGCGCGCTCATGTTCATTGGGCCATTCAGCGTCTACGTGGGAGGGCTGCTTGGAGCGCGACGTACACTGCTGTTTTCCGCCGGCGTTTTCACTCTAACTTGCCTCTTCCTTCCATTCATCCACGGTTACGCCTTGCTCGCAATCGTTCTTGTTATTACCGGTCTAACGTCAGGGACTTTCTATCCCCTAACGCTAACCTTCGCGCTGCGCAACATTCCCATCCGATACTTGCCGTACACCATTGCCCTCTACGCCACGTTTGTGGATGGAGCGGTGAACATCGCGCCCTCGCTCTACGGTTGGTATCGAGATCATCTGTCCTGGCACTGGATGTTCTGGAATTCCGCCGCGATTGCGCCGGTAATGATTCTCTGCATCTATCTGGGCATTCCGGCAATGCCGCCGCGCAAGAAAGGCGCTCACGCACCAAGCTTCGCAGGATTTCTATACCTGAGCCTCGGCGTCGCTCTGATTTTTGTCGCTCTTCAGCAAGGCGAGCGGCTCGACTGGTGGCGCTCCGGCGTCTTCAACGCCTTGTTTTGGACCGGATTCTTCTTCCTGATGTGCTCGCTCGTACGGAGATTAATGGGTCCCAATCCCCTAGTGGCTCTGCCTTATTTGTTCCAATGGAACACCGTACTGTTGGGCATCCTGCTCTTCTGGTTCCGTTTCACTCTCTGCACAACCATTATCTTAATCCCGGGGTCGCTGGCCATCCGCGGTTTCGAGGCGGACCAGATCGGTCCGGCGATCATTTGGAGCGCCCTTCCTCTGCTGCCCATCGCATTCGCCGCTGGGTTTCTGTTACTGCGCAAGTTCGATCCGCGCTTGCTCTTCGCCATCGGCCTTACATGTACCGCCCTGGCTGCCTGGTTGAACTCCCACTACACCACCGCTTGGTCGGCCCAGAATTTCTACCGCACCGAGTTGCTCGTTGGCGTCGGACAAGCTTTTGCCTTCATCGGACTAGTCGGCTGCATCGTTCTGCAAGCCATCTTTAGCGGCGGCCTGGCTAAACCTGAGTGGATTCTGACTTTTTCGGCTTTCTTTCACACCGTCCGTTTGTTCGGCGGAACCACGGGCGCCATTTATATGGGCCACTTTCTTGCCGAGCGCGAAAAGCTGCACTCGAATCTTTTGGGACTGCACGTCAGCGCCGGCAATTGGATCACCGATTTGAATATTCGCGGAATGGCGGCAGGACTCTATGCCCAATCTTCGGGTCTGGCAGCCGCGGGGGCGCGCGCAGCCGATTTGATTGGGGCCCGATTGCGCCTTCAGGCGTACGCCTTGAGCATTAACGATGGATTTCTATTGATTGCTTGGAGCTGCGCGTTGGCGCTTGTCCTTACAGCGCTCTTGCGCAGATCGCCGTTGGACTACGGCGATCTGCGCACCGTACAGCAGATGCCAGTTCCTGGGAAGGAGTCGAAAGCATGAACCGCAAGGCACTCTGGCTATTGCTGGCGGCGGCCATTTCCGCCTCCCTCGCTTCGGCCCAGGGCGCGGGCGAAGCCGCGCCTCCTCTTCATATCACTCTCTCGGAAGCCGTTCAGTTGGCGCTGAAGCACAATCACATGGTGCGCATCGCGGGCTATCAGATTGATGAAAAGCAGCACGCAAAAGAAGCCGCCAGAAGCGGTTATTTCCCGCATGTGACCAATGAAAGCACCATTGTAAAAGTGACAGATACTCAGTTCATCCAAATTGCGGCAGGTTCGCTGGGGACGGTGACGAACACTCCGATTCCCGAACAATCCGTCACGCTCAACCAGGGCTCTCGCACCATCGCGACCAGCGGGACCGGCTTAGTGCAGCCGCTTACACAGCTATTTACAAGAGTCAGGCCGGCCAATGATGCCGCGCGGGCCGATTTGAACGCCTCTCGCGCAAACGCCCAGGAGACGATGAACGAGGTCGCACTGAAGGTTCACGAAATCTACTACCAAGTCTTGATTGCACAACTCCATCGCAGCGCCACCCAAGCCAAAATTCGTGCCGATCAGGACCTGGAAAGCGAACGTGTACAGCAGGTGAAGTTTGGAAGCGCGCTGGATGAACAGCTGATTGAGAGCAAAGCCCAATCTCTGGAAGCCAAACAGGACCTGCTTACCACGGAGCTGCAGATTTCCGACCTCACCATGCGGCTCGATGACGTGATGGGAGAGCCCGTTACGACGAAGCTCGTTCTGGACGCGACTGTGCCTCCCGTCACGGACTCGTGTCAGCCTGAGCAGTGCGTCAAGACGGCGCTGACCTCGCATCCGGAGATCGTGGCCGCCCGCGCCGAGGTTGAAAAGGCTTCCGCCGGCATAAGGTTGGCGAAAGCAGACTACGTCCCGGATATCTCTGCTTTCGCCCGCTACAGCTATGCAAGCGGTGTCCCCTTCTTGGCGCGAAATTTTGGGTCTTTCGGAGCGGTGTTCACCTTTGACCTCTTTGACGGGGGACGCAGGCGCGCAGCTGTGAGCGAGAGCCAATCCCAGCTCGCGCAAGCGAAGGAGAATCTGGCGCGTGTCACCGACCAGGTGGAACTCGGCGTCGAAACCGCCTTGAACCGGCTGAACCGCACGCGGGAAATGGTAAACCTCTCGCAACAAGTCCTGGCGCTTCGCGAGGAATCCAGTCGCGTCACCGCGCAGCAGTTGCTCAAAGGCGAAGCTCTTCAATCACAATCTGACTCCGCCGTGGCTCAGGAATTCGATGCCCGGACATCGCTTCTGCAATCACAACTCAGCTATGTCCAGGCGGAAGATGAACTGATTCAGGCGCTGGGAGCCACACCCGAATAATTTCCAAGAACCGAAACACACGTCGAGCATTCGGGAGGAAGGCACTTTGACGCAGCCACTTCAAATTGTGAACGGTTCGGCCGATCGCCAGAGATCATTCGCGCGGATCGAAGAGGCGATTGCGGCGATACGCGCCGGCAGGATGGTCATCGTTGCCGATGATAAAGACCGCGAAAACGGAGATGACCTGACCATTGCCGCCACTCTGCTGGTGTTCGATAAGAAATGACGCCGACGCCAGTCGTGACATTGAGTCCAGCCATAGCCGCTCTTTTGGGTTCGCTCGTAGGCGCGCTGGTCTCCAGTGTCAGCACCTGGATTACGCAGCGACATGCAGACCAGCGCGACTTGGTCGCGAGAAGGATTTTCTATCGCGTACAGTTGTATTCCGAATTCATCACCGAAAGCACCCGTGTCTTGGTGGACGCACTGGAAAACAATTTCCAGGATCCCAACAAACTTATACCTGCGTACGCTCTGTTGAACCGCATTCGACTTACTGCTTCTGAAGAGGTGTTCGCGAGCGCAGAGAGAGTGGTAAGGCGGATCGTCAAAGACTACAGCGAGCCGAACCTGACGCCAGAGCAAATCCGATCCAGAGCCTTGAACGGCAGCGATCCCCTGAAGCAGTTCAGCGAGACCTGTCGCGCGGAACTCGATTCGATGCGTGGCCATCTATGAGTACGATGGGCAGTTTGATCTGCGTACCTTCATGCACTGTATCGGGCTAACGATGACCCGATTTCGGCAACCGCGTGTGGCAGACGAATGGAGATAGGGCCATCGAAACTGCAGAAGAGACCTTTTTTTCGAGCTCTCGACCTCCGCTCCTGAATGGCGACGAGTCCTGCGAGCGCCCGGCGCCCAGTTCGTTCTTCGCTCGACCCACTGACCCACTTGTCGGCCTTCATTTCAAGCCCATTAATTCTTTCCTGCCGCTGGCAACGGCGAGATTACGGCTCGCGTTTTTTTACTCCGCACGGAGGCTCCGGAAGAGTGTCAGTAAATAAGCACTTGCGAGCACGCTGACAGCAACATCGAGCCTCCACTTCGTGCCAGCGACGTAAACCACGCTTATTCATCACTCGGAACGAATGGCCGACTGGAAGACGAAATGCCAGTTGTCTGTGTGTCTGGCTCCTTCGTCCTGATTGCCAGGCGTCAAGGGAAGGAGGGCGCATTTCGCCACCGGATGGGATCTTTTCTTCATGTGGCGCAGAGGTGCAGAGAACTATGAGCACAATTGCGATAGAGCGAAATCAGACGGGGGCCCAAACACGTGCATTCGTCGTTGCTTGGGCTTTCACGGTCGTTTTCTACTTCCTTGAGTATGCCGTAAGGTCTTGCCCGGCCGTGATGATTCCACAGTTGGAAGCGTCATTTCATACCACGGCGCTCGGCATCAGCGCGATTCTCGGGGCCTACTACTACACCTATTCCACGATGAGCCTGGTCGCCGGCGCGGCGCTTGATCATTTGGGAGCCAAACGGACGGTTCCCGTCGGCGCCGCCATTTTGGGCATCGGATGCCTTTTCTTTATCGGAGCAGCCTCATCGGCAGGCGACGTCGGGCGACTGCTTCAGGGAGCCGGCTCGGCCTTTGCATTCACGGGCGCCGTTTACCTCGCCGCGCACGGATTCTCCGCACGCTACCTCGCAACGGCAATTGGCGTGACGCAGTGTGTTGGAATGCTGGGCGGATCGGCCGGACAGTTTGCCGTCGGGCCCATGATCGAGCATGGAGTGGAGGTGCACACAATCTGGGTCGGTTTGGGGATCATCATCCTGGCGGTCGCAGTGTGCTTGTACTTGGCGACTCCTAAGGAGCAGTTCGGACCCCACACGCAAGAAGGAGGCATTGGTTCGCTCCTGAAACCCTACAAGATTGTCTTCTCGAATCCGCAATCGTATCTCTGCGGAATAGTCGCCGGGCTGTTGTTCGCACCAACCACGATTGGAGACATGATTTGGGGCGTCGCCTCATTTCAGAAAGATATGCAGGTTTCCTATCACAACGCTGTACTGATCGCCTCGATGGTCCCTCTCGGATGGGTTTTTGGATGCCCGCTGGTTGGATGGCTCTCGGACCGCATTGGAAGGCGAAAGCCGGTGATCATCGGGAGCGCGGCGGTGATGATTTTGGCTGCCCTCCAGCTCGCGCTCAAGCCCTTGCCAATTCCAGTGCACGTCGCGATGTTCGTATTCGGCGTGGCATCGGGCGCAGCGATGATTCCTTACAGCGTCATCAAGGAAGTCAATCCAGACAATGTGAAGGGCAGCGCGACTGGCGGGATTAATTTCCTGGTCTTCGGGATTACCGCATTCCTCGGTCCGGTTTATGCAAAGCATATCGGCAAAGGAATCGGAAACTCGCTGAACCTGCACTTGCATTTTCAGAAGGGCGCATTTTTCTGGATTGTATGCTGTGCCGCCGCGATCGTCGTGAGCTTTTTCCTTCGGGAGACGGGACCAGCCGTGCATGCGCGTGTGCAATCGAAGTAGTTGCAAATTGCGGCGCGGCTCGCAGACAACTTTGCCGCTCTAAGTCGAGTTCATCTCGTTTCAAGAGTGCAGGGGACAAATAAGGGAGGCGCAAAAAATGCCACACAGAATTGCAGATGAATTGGTTCGCAGGCTTGCCGAAGCGGGCGTGGAAAGGATTTACGGTGTAGTGGGCGACAGCTTGAATCCGCTGACGGACGCGCTACGGCTGAACAACAAAGTTAAATGGATCCATGTGCGCAACGAAGAGGCCGGCGCGTTTGCTGCCGGGGCCGAGGCACAGCTCACCGGCAAGCTCGCGGCCTGCGGAGGGAGCTGCGGCCCCGGCAACCTCCACCTGATCAACGGCCTTTTTGACGCTCATCGCAGCAATGCGCCGGTGCTTGCAATCGCTTCGCATATTCCCACCAGTGAGATCGGCACGGGATATTTTCAGGAGACCCACCCGGATAACCTGTTCAAGGAATGCAGCCACTATTGCGAGATGATCTCGAATCCCAAGCAGTTCGAGCGCGTCCTGCACATCGCGATGCAAAGCGCGATTGGAAAGGGCGGAGTGAGCGTGATCGTGCTGCCCGGCGACGTGGGTGGCGCGGATTTTCCTCCCGAAGGCGCACCCCGTTCCTTGGTCGGTCGCCGGCCGAGCATCCGTCCCGGTGAAAAGGACCTGGCGCGCTTGGCAGACTTGATAAATTCCAGCAAGAAAGTTGCGCTCTTCTGCGGCATAGGATGCGAAAACGCTCACGATGAGGTGGTCGCTCTCGCGGAGAAAGTGAAATCTCCGGTGGGGCATTCCTACCGAGGAAAGCCGTTCGTCGAATACGACAATCCTTTTGACGTGGGAATGACCGGCATGATTGGTTTCGGGACGTGCTACGAAGCGATCCACGAATGCGACCTTCTGTTGCTCCTGGGCACTGATTTTCCGTATGACAAATTTCTGCCGACAAATGCCAAGATCGCACAAATCGATATCCGGGTTGACCGTTTGGGACGGCGCAGCAGACTCGATCTCGGAATTTGGGGCGACGTGCGCGAGACGCTGCAAGCGTTGCTGCCCATGTTGGATACAAAGCTGGACCGCGAATTCCTGGTTAACATGGTCAGTAAACACAAAGAGAAGCTTCGAAAAATGAATGTGTACGTTGACCACGTGGGAAAACGCAGGCCCATGCACCCGGAGCCCGTGGCAGCGGCCCTAAGTGAAGTCGCGGCACCCGACGCAATTTTCACAGCGGACACCGGCATGTGCAACGTCTGGTCTGCCCGGTATATCAAGGCGACCAGAGACCGGCGGATCATCGGTTCCTTTAACCATGGGTCCATGGCCAACGCTCTCCCCCAAGCCATCGGGGCTCAATGTGCCTATCCCGGACGACAGGTGATTTCCATGTCGGGAGATGGCGGTCTGGCCATGCTTCTGGGGGACTTGTTGACGATCACACAGTACGACCTCCCTATTAAGGTACTGGTGTTCGACAACAGCGCTCTAGGGATGGTGAAACTCGAGATGGAAACCGGGGGATTTCCTGACTTTCAAACGGACCTCAAGAATCCAAACTTCGCGAAGCTTGCCGAAGCCATCGGCATGATGGGCGTAAGAATCGAAAACCCCGCTGATTTGACTTCGGGCCTCAAGAAGGCGCTGGAGTATTCCGGGCCCGCGCTCATTGATGTGGTGACCGATCCAAATGCTCTTTCGATACCTTCTCACGCCGATCGGGAGCAAGCGGTGGGCTTCGCGCTGGCCATGGGAAAGATGGTGCTTTCTGGCAACATCGAGGAAGTGGTGGCCACGATCGAGGGCAATGTTCGACATGTCGGCGAGTCGTTGGAGTCGCTCTAGGCCGATATTCGAAATGGTAGAGGCCGCTTTTGCTGGGGCAATCTTCATCGAACCGCAACTCCTGTTAGATTGGTGTGGGTGACGACTTCGGGCGATTGTCACCCACCTCAATCACACTGAGGCTTACGATGCGAACTCTCTTACCAAGCTTATGTCTCCTTTTGATGGTACCCGGCCTTGCATATGGCCAGGCTGCCGCGCAGCAGGCCGATTCTTCGTCCGAACCCTCGGACGTTAGCGCTGACATCAAGGCTCTCCGCGAAGATCTCTTGCGAACCCAGCAGCAGGTGGCCGCGCAACAGCAGGAAATCGAAATACTGAAGGCGCAATCGAAAGGCGGCCAAACCGCAGCGATCGAGGCCGTTTCTCCAAGTCCAACGCTGCCCCATGCGAATCCATCAAACTTTTCTCCTGGTAGCCACAATGGCGTTGCCGACGCCGTGACCCCATCTGTGCGTCAGCAGACGCAGCGGGGTGAACAGCAATCTCCGGTAGGCTCCATCAAAATCGGCGACGCTATTCTGACCCCCGGTGGTTTCGTCGATTTTGAGAATGTATTTCGCACCACCAACACGCAGAGCAACATCGCCACCAATTTCGCCGGCATACCTTTTAGCAACAGTCCTCAAGGACGTATCACTGAATTCCGCAGTACGGCGCAGTTCTCTCGCCTCAACTTCAAGATCGAGGACCATTTCAGAAACGCTGACTTCCTGGGCTACGTCGAGGGTGATTTCAGCGGGAACAGCGCTCCCAACGTGTATCAAAGCGTGAACGGTCTTACGAATCGATTGCGGCTTTACTTTGGTTACGCAAAGCGCGGCAATTTGGAAGTCTTAGGCGGACAAACGTGGAGCTGGCTGACGCCCAATCGCAGTGGCATTGGCCCCATCCCCTCCGATTTGGCCCTCACCTACAACGAGGATCAGAACCTCGGCGTCGGAGTGCCTTACACGCGGGCGGCCGAGTTTCGCGTCGCCTATCACGTCAATGAGCATTGGGCCTTGGGCGTCGGAATCGAAAACCCCAACCAATATATCGGCAGCTACGTCGCTCTTCCGGCGGGCTTCAGCTCGATCGGTTCGCAGTTCGATAACAATGCCAACGCGGGAGCGGCGAATCTTATGCCGGATATTCTCGCCAAAACCACCTACGACACAAATCTCTTCGACAGGCACTTTCATGTGGAAGCCACCGGCTTTTTTACCGGAGCACATGCCTCGGTGCTGCCGGCTGGATCGACAGATTTCAGGTCGCGCGCCGCGTTTGGCGGAGGAGGTGCGGTCGCCGGAAACTACGAATTGTTGCCCAACAAACTCGTTTTCCTTGCGAACGCTTTTTGGAGTGATGGCGGTGCTCACTACTTGGTCGGAACGGGACCGCAACTCGTGATTCGCCCTAACTTTGCCGGTACCGACGTCGCTCTTTCCATGGTCCATGCTGGAGCGGGTTCCGCCGGTTTCGAGTGGAGAGCGAGCGAAAAGGAGGCATTCGCGATTTATTACGGCGCAGACTATTACGGACGCAATTTCTTCCCCGACACGACGAACACTACAAATCCCGGCACGATTATCGGTTATGGCGGTCCCGGTTCGCCCAATACAAATAATCGCTTCATCCAACAGATCACGTTCGATTGGCTTCTGACCTTCTGGAAGAGCCAGAAATTTGGCGCGCTGCAGTACTACACACAGTATTCCTATCTAAGTCGCGCTCCCTGGTTTGTGGCTCCCGATAATCCCAGGAATGCGCACCTCAGCATGGTCTACGCCGGCGTCCGCTACGTTTTGCCGTCAACCTCAGGCACTCTGCTGCGCGTGCCTTACCCCAATTGAAATCTATGAGCGGCGGCTCGAACTAAGAACAGGTTGCCAGGAAACTGATTCTGAGCGGGAGTGCTAAATGTGGAGCTTCACAGTGTGAGCGAAGAATGGCGCGCGATCGAGTGCGGTGGCTGCGCTGGCCGGTCGTAGTTCATTCAGTAAGCACAGGGGTGGTGACTCTCAATTGTATATAGTTGCCGTCGCGTTAGGCGAGAACCGAGCCAATAGTGGCAGCGTGCAGCCAGGGTTGATGAAGAGTTTGACGCAGATAACGCGCGGGCTTGCTCAGCCAATACACTTTTGGGGTTCGGCGATTGCTCTTGCCAAATCATTCAGGAATTGCGCGCCGTGCGCGCCATCCACCACGCGATGATCGCAGGAAAGCGTGAGCGTCATCATGCTGCGAACTGCGGGCTTGCCGTCTATCGCCACCACGCGATCCGCAATCGCGCCCACCGCCAGGATGGCCGCTTGCGGCGGAGGGATGATTGCGGTGAACGAATCGATTTGGAACATACCTAGATTGCTGATCGTAAATGTTGCGCCCGTCAAATCCTGCGGTCGCGACTTTCCAGCTTTCGCGCGTTCTGCGAGGTCTCGGCGTTGCGCCGCGATTTCCGCGATGCTCGCGGTGTGCGCGTTGCGGATCACCGCGGCGATCACGCCGTCATTCACGGCGATGGCGATGCCTATGTTCACGTCCGCGTGGAGACGAATACCGTCAGGCGTCCAGCTGGCATTCAGGCGCGGATGGCGCAGCAACACGCGAGCCACCAGCGCAATCAGGAAATCCGTGTGAGTGATTTTCACCGTCGCGCTTGTGCTCGCGCCAGCCACCAGCATTTCGCGTGTGCTGTTCAGCGCGCTCGCGTCAACTTCTCGAACCAGGAAGAAATGCGGCACAGTGGTCCAGCTCTGCGTCGTGCGTTCCGCCATTAGGCGGCCAATGGCCGTCAGTGATTCGGTTTTATCTCCAGAGCCGGCGGTGGCTGGCGTAACAGAGCTTGGCGCCACTGATTTCGCCGCGGCCTCGATGTCCAACGCGAGAATTTCTCCACCCGGCCCCGACCCGCGCACGTTGTCGAGGCTCACGTGCAGTTCGCTCGCGAGCCGCCGCGCCTTTGGTGAAATTTTAGCCTTCGCACCGGAAGCCGCGGCATCAGCTGACGCATTCTTCGCTTCGCCGCGGGTTGCGGCGGCGACAGCGATGGCCGTAGAACTCGCGGCGGCAACAGATTCTTCCTCCGCGGGAGCCGATTCGCCCTTATCGACAATCCAGGCAATCGTCCGGCCCACGGGAATCACATCACCTTCCTTCGCCTTCACCCCCGCCAAAAATCCGTCGGCAAGCGCTTCCACTTCCACAACAGCCTTATCCGTCTCAATTTCGAGCAGCGTATCGCCCTTGACGACGGCTTCGCCTTCTTTTTTACGCCAGGAAACCAGCTTGCCGGTTTCCTGCGTCAGTTCGAGCGCGGGCATAACAACACTGATAGCCATAATTCCTCAGGGAAGAAAAGTGAATTGCTAATCCGTAACGCCGACGCGCTCGGTTTTGGCGCTCGCTTCCACCATTTCTTTCACGCGCTTGTTTGGCGCCGCTTCCGTCTCGCGCGTCGTCGAAAGCGGGCCGTTCACGGTGAAGTAATGCGCGCCCGCAACCAGCAATTCCTCGGCTGGGAAGCGCGTGATGACTTCGTGGCCCGTCTCCGTGACCACAATTTCTTCCTCGATTCGCGCCGCAGCCCAGCCGTCCGTCGAAGGCCAGAATGTTTCCAGCGCGAACACCATTCCTGGTTTGATCTCGTACGGATGATCCAGAGACACCAGCCGGCTGATGACCGGTTTTTCCCAAATCGCCAGCCCGATGCCATGTCCGTACTGCAGCGCGAACGCCGCTTCTTCGTTGGGAAATCCGAATTCCTGCGCCTTCGGCCACAACGCGGCAATTTCCCCCGTGGTGCGCCCCGGACGCACCAGCGATATCGCCGCGTCCAGATACTCGCGGCAGCGTTTGTAAGCATCAATCATCGCGTGCGATGCGTAGCCAATCGTGAAGCAGCGGTAGTAACAGGTCCGATATCCCATGTAGGAATGCAGAATGTCGTAGTATACGGGATCGCCCGGCCGCAACACGCGGTCTGAGAATACGTGCGGGTGGGGGTTGCAGCGTTCGCCGGAAATCGCATTCACGGCTTCGACGTATTCCGAGCCCAGGTCATACAGCACCTTGCTCACCAGCCCGACCGCCTCATTTTCCCGCATGCCGGGCTTCATCGCGCGGTACAGTTCGTCGTACGCCGCATCCACCATCATTGCGGAGGTGTTGAGCAGCGCAATTTCGTCTTGCGTCTTGATCACGCGAGCGTCGGACATCAGTTGCTGGCCGTCCACAATCTTGATTCCTTCGCGCTGTAGTGCGAATAGAATCGGCGGCTCCACGATATCTATGCCCAAAGGCTCGTGAAGCAATCCGTGTTCTTCCAGCTCAATTCGGATCTTTTTCGCGACGTCTTCTGCGCGGCCCATTTCCGGGGACATCGCGCCGCGCAGCAGCGGAATGCCCGCTCGCGAGCGTTCGCCGAGCCAAGGACAATGCAGTTGGTGATGCTTGGCCGCCGAACCGAAATCCCACAGGATCGGTTCGCTCTTCCGCGTGAGCAGAGTGAAACGGCTCATTTTGTCCTGCGCCCACGACCCAATGTGCGTGGATGTGATGTAACGCACATTGTTCATGTCGAAGCAGAGAATCGCACCCATCTCGGATTTCGCAAGGAGATCTTTTACTCGCTGCAGCCGCTCCGTGCGCAGCCGCTCAAAATTGATTCGCTGCTCCCAATCCACCGCCATCGTTCCATGTGTCGGTAGCGCCATGGCATCCTCCTGAAACTAAGCAATCAACTCCGGCCGCACAATTTCATCGCAGTTTCAAAAACGGTCTTTCCCGTCGGCACCGTCAGGTCCTCCAACGGCGGCGAGAAGGGAATCGGCACATGCATCGCTCCCATGCGCCTCACCGGGCCATCCAGATAATGAAATGCGCCTTCCGCGATGGTCGCCGCAAGTTCCGCCGCAACTCCGTACCGGCCGTAACCTTCGTCGATCACGATTGCGCGTGATGTTTTCTTCACCGACTCGATCAAAGTGTTTTCATCGAGCGGCCACGTCGTTCGCGGGTCCACCACTTCGGCGCTGATTCCCGCTTCTTCGAGTAATACAGCGGCTTCCAGCGCCACTTGCACCATGCTGCTGGTGCCCACCAGAGTGATGTCCGTCCCCGCCCGCTTGATGGCCGCCACTCCCAGCGGAATCGTATATTCCTCGAATGGCACCGGACCCTTCAACTTGTAGCTCATCTTATCTTCAAAAAAAATGATGGGATTATCGTCGCGAATTGCAGTCTTCAGCAGCCCCTTGGCATCATAAGGCGTCGAAGGCAGCACCACTTTCAATCCCGGGACGTGGCTGAACCAGGCGTGCAGTGACTGGGAATGTTGCGCCGCGGATCGCCGTGCCGCTCCCAGCGTGGTGCGCATCACCATCGGAACTTTCCATTTGCCGCCGGACATGTAATGCACTTTCGCCGCTTGATTGGCCATTTGGTCCATGGTCAGCGTGATGAAATCACCGAACATGATGTCCACCACGGGCCGCAGGCCCGTCATCGCCGCGCCCACTCCCACTCCGGTGAATCCAGCCTCCGAAATCGGCGTGTCTACCACACGCGCGGTGCCAAATTCCTCCACCAGCCCCGAAAGCACCTTGAATGGCGTGCCGGCTTCCGCCACGTCTTCGCCCATGATGAAAACGCGCGAGTCGCGCCGCATTTCCTCCGCAAGCGCTTCGCGAATCGCTTCGGCGAAAGTGATTTCGCGAGTTCCCGGCTCAAGCATAAATGTCCTGGTCTACCTCGTCCGCGCCCGGATATGGCGCGGCGATCGCGAATTTCATCGCCTTATCCATTTCCGCTTTCAACTCGGAATCGATAGTGTTGAGCGCCGAAGCATCGGCGTGCTTCTCTGCCTTCAGCCATGCGGCGAAATTCTTGATGGGATCGCTTTCGGCGAGCCATTGCTGTTCTTCTTTTTTCGAGCGGTAATATTCACGATTGATATCGCCGACGTGATGCCCGCGATAGCGATAGGTATTGCACAGCAGAAATCCTGGACCTTCGCCGCGCCGCGCACGCTCCGCCAGGCCTGTCGCGGCAGCATGCACCGCCCGTACGTCCTGCCCGTCCACCGTTTCGGCGCGCACTCCGAATGCCGTCGCGCGCATCGGAATATCTCCAGCGGTGGTTTCCGAAAAATGCGTGTATTCCGTGTACATATTATTTTCGCAGACGTAAATCACGGGCAACTTCCACAGCGCCGCAAGATTGAAGCACTCATAGACCACGCCCTGGCCGAGCGCGCCCTCGCCAAAAAAGCAAACGGCGACTTGCCCCGTTTTCAAGGTCTTCGCAGAGAACGCCGCACCGGTGGCAATCCCAACGCTTCCTGCGACAATGGCGTTCGCGCCCAGATTCCCGGTCGCAGGATCGGCGATATGCATGGAGCCGCCTTTCCCCCGGCAGTATCCCGCTTCTTTCCCAAGCAGTTCGGCGAACATCAATTCCGGCGCGGCTCCTTTCGCCAGGCAATGGCCGTGTCCGCGATGGGTGCTGGTTATGTAATCGTCCTTGCGCAGCGCTTCGCAAACCCCCACCGCAATCGCTTCTTCCCCGATATACAGGTGCGCCAAGCCCGGCATTAGCGCCCGCGTATACAGTTCGTTCACGCTTTCCTCGAAGAGGCGGATCGCCATCATCTGCCGGTACATGCGCAGCCACTTTTCCACGCCAACCCCAACGGTGGTTTTCGTTGGATCAGAGACCGTCTTCATTTCCCCACTCCCGACATTCTCGCCAATACATCGAAAACCACCGCAAAATCCTTCTTCGCGAATCCCATTCCGCGAGCTGCGGTGAGAAATTCATTCGACACCGCCGTCGTCGGCAAGGGAATGTCCAGCGCGCGGCCCATATCGAGCGCCAGCATCATGTCTTTCTGCATCATGTTCACGTCGAACCACGCTTCTTCCGGCATCGTCAGCACAAACGGGCCGCGATACTTGATCATCGGCGAAGCGATAGCGCTGTTCGTCAGCACGTCCACCGCTACTTCGCGCGCGATTCCGCTTTTTTCCGCGAGCAAAACTCCTTCGCTGAAGGCCATCATTTGCACCGCCAAGCTTAGGTTCGTCGCGATTTTCATCGAAAGCGCCAGGCCGTTGTCTCCCACGTAAGTCACCTTCGGTCCGATGTCGTCAAGGATGGGTTTCAAGCGATCGAACGTGGCGCGCCGTCCGCCAACCATTACGGACAGCTTTCCTTCCCGCAGAGTGATCACGCTGCCCGAAACCGGCGCGTCAATCATGTCGCCGCCTTTTTCGCGGGCCTTGGCGGCCACCGCGCGGCTGTAGCCCGGGCTGACGGTGCTCATGTCCACCAAATATTTTCCGGCCGCAACGGCGCTGAGAATTCCGTCCGGCCCTTCCATCACTGCTCCGAGGGCCTTTTCGTTCGTCACCATCGAAAACGTTACGTCCGCTGCGGCACACACCGCGCGCGGCGTCTCGCCCCACTTCATTCCTTTTTGGATCAAGCGCTCGGCTTTCGCGCGCGTGCGGTTATATCCTGTTACGGTGTGGCCCTTGCTCACCAGGCGGCTTACCATCTCGCTGCCCATCACGCCCAATCCCACAAATCCTAGATTTGCCATGCGCTCCACCGCCCCTGTTACGAGTCTGAATCTGAAACTCTGCCGTGGCCCTTCTGCGGGCGGGAATCTTCGCGAACTTGCTGCAAATGATCGCGCATCGCCGCGCGCGATGCTTCGGGGTCGCGTTTTTCGATGGCCGCAAGTATTCGCGCGTGGTGGTACTGGCCGCGTTCCGGCCCGCCTTCTTCAAAAAATATTTTGATGCGCTGCTCGCGCAACAATCCTACGATCGAATCGAGCAGCGACAGGATCAATGGATTTTCTGCGGCTTCGGCGAGCGCCAAATGGAAATCCAGGTCCGCTTCGATATAGGCGTCGGGATCCTTCAGCGCGTGGTTCATCACTGAAAACGCCTCGCGCATCAGCGCAATTTGGGCCGCCTGGATGCGCGTCGCGGCCAGCGCCGCGATTTCGGGCTCCAGAATCTGCCGCACCTCGGCTAGATTTTCCGAGCCGTCCGTCTGATCGATACGCATCATCAAATTGATCGACTGCCGGACGGCCTCGGACGTACCATTCGTGATGAACGTCCCGCGCCCCGAATACGCCTCCACCAACCCCTTCTCATGAAGCGCTTTCACGGCCTCCCGGACGGCCGTGCGGCTCACGCCAAACTTCAATGCCAACTCCCGTTCGGAGGGCAGCTGATCGCCGGACTTGAGCGTGCCCTTGAGAATGGAATCTTCAATTTGCTGGACGATCTGCTCGTAGAGACGCGAACTGCGAACCACTTTGTACATGAGCCCCCACCTTCCGACCCCGAACGTTCCCGTCGTCGGACCGGCATGCAGCGTTTCAGTTCTTTACGTCCCTTCGATTGATACGGTCTTGATATTCATGAACTCGCGGATTCCAAAAATGGCTAATTCACGGCCGTGACCGGAGCGCTTCACGCCGCCGAATGGCAATCGCGGATCCGAAGCCACCATGCGATTGATAAACACCATTCCCGATTCCAGGCCATTGATGAATTTCTCACGCTCCGCGCTGTCGTTTGTCCATGCGCTTGCTCCCAGGCCAAACGGGCTGGCGTTCGCGATGCGGATCGCGTCTTCCGCGTTCTTCGCTCGAAAAAGCGATGCCACCGGGCCGAACAATTCGCCGCAGGCTGCCGGCGAACCTTCGGGAATGTTCGTAAGCACCGTTGGCAGATAATAATTTCCGGGTTGATGCAAGCGTCTCCCGCCAGTCAGCAGCCTCGCGCCCGCGTGAATTGTTTTCTGCACGTCGGCATCGAGCTCCTTCAATCCGTCCGCAGTCGCCAGCGGGCCCACGTCCGTACTCGCGTCAAATGGGTCCCCAACTTTGAGCGCTTCCATCTTCTTTACGAATAGCCTCTCGAATTCATCGGCAATTTCTTCCGCGACGATAAACCTTTTTGCCGCGATGCAAGACTGCCCGTTGTTCAGCACTCGTGCTTTCACGCCGACCGTCACGGCCTGTTCCAAATTCGCGCTCTTCATCACGATGAAGGGATCGCTGCCACCCAGTTCGAGCACCACTTTCTTGATGTCCGTCGCGGCGGCGATGCCCACCTGGACGCCGGCTCCCTCGCTCCCAGTCAGCGTCGCAGCCTTTACGCGCGGGTCGGCAAGAATCTTCCCAACCTTGCTCGCGCCAATTAAGAGAGTTTGGAACACGCCCTCAGGAAAGCCCGCTCTCAGCAGTACGTCTTCGATCTGCAGCGCCGATTGCGGCACGTTCGAGGCGTGCTTCAGCAGCCCCACATTTCCGGCCATCAGCGATGGCGCAATAAAACGAAAGACCTGCCAGAAGGGATAATTCCAAGGCATCACGGCGAGGATCGGTCCCACCGGTTGGTACCGCACGAAACTCCTGCTTCCCGCCACGTCTGCCATTTCGTCGGCCAGAAATTTTTCCGCGTGTTCGGCGTAATACCGGCAGACCCAGGCGCACTTCGCCGCTTCGTCGACGGCGGAGCGATACGTTTTGCCCATCTCGGTCGTCATGATTCGACCGAATTTTTCCTTGTCCGATTCCAAGATCTCGGCCGCTTTCACCATCATTGCCGCGCGGCAGGAGAAGTTCGTTTTACGAAAATCACCGAAAGCATTCGTCGCGCCCTGCAGTTTGTCTTCGAGCTGCGCATCGGAGATCGGCTCGAAAGTTTTTAGTACTTCGCCCGTCGCCGGGTTGATCGTTGCAATCGCCATTACTCGCTCCTCCGGTTGTTCCGCGCGTTCCGTCGTAAGGATTCTATGGCAAGAGCGGAGATCGGTGAAAGAGCAAGAAAAGCCCATGGATGGGGCCTTTCAAAGACGGAATAAGTATCAGCGGCCATTTGGTATAGCCATCATACCACCGATTTATCAATCATTCCAATAAGAAAAACCTTGACTTCACAAATCGTAAGGTGGTAGGGCTGTCATACCACAGCCGCGCTCTTTGCGACTTTCTTGCTCTTTGAGGGGGGGGTATGGGAATCGAATCTCTTTGCACAGCCGCGAATTGGCACCGGATATGCCGCAAGTCGGCTCGTACGCTGGTGTGTGCCATGAGCCTGCTTTTGTTGTCGCTCCCGCTTCACGCGCAATCTTCCGCAGGTCGAATTTTAGGCGACGTGCGCGACCAGAGCGACGCCGCCATCGTCGGGGCCACCGTCGAAATCACCGACGTGCAGCGAGGCGTCTCGCGCAGCCTGGTGACCGACGGCGCGGGTGAATATCTGGCGCCAAACCTTGATCCGGGAATTTACAAGATCACCGTGACGAAGTCCGGCTTCAAGAGCTTCGAGCGAACGAATGTTCAACTGCAGGTCGCCACCGATGTGCGCGTGGACGTGGTGCTGCAGCCGGGAGACACCACGCAGACGGTGATCGTGAACGAAGAAGTTCCGCTGCTCAATGCGACTTCTTCCACGCTCGGCGGCACCCTCAGCAATCAAGAAATCAATGATTTGCCGCTCGATGGACGCAACTACGAAAACCTGCTGCAGTTGCGCCCGGGTGTCGTGCGCTATCCCGGGGGCGGATTTTCCACCACCAGCACCGATGGACTGCGTGCCGAAGACAATGTTTACCTCGTGGACGGACTATTCAATAGCGAGCCTTTTTCAGGTCAAAGCATTATCAACGGCGCCGGCATCGCGGGCGATTCCGCGACGATTCTTCCGATCGATGCGATCCAGGAATTCAACCTGATCGAAAATCCCCCGGCGGAATATGGCTGGAAACCCGGCGCGATCGTCAACGTAGGTTTGAAATCCGGCACCAACGGACTGCACGGCACCGCTTTTGCTTTCGGCCGCGATACTCCGCTGGATGCGCGCAACTTCTTCAATACCAGCGATCAGCCCAAACAGCCCAGAAACCTCGAGCAGTTTGGCGCCACAGTTGGCGGCCCCATCATCAAAGACAAATTATTCTTTTTCGGCGGCTATGAAGGTCAGCGGTACACGGTCGGCAATGTTGGCACGATTCAAACGCCGGCGACGGTCGGATTGGCGACGCCGCCAGGAGGTTCCGGTTGCACTTACATTGCCTCGGGAGATTGCGCCAATAGCCTCGTTAACGCGATTCAAGATCTTCAAGCAGGAGGCGTTCCGGTCAGCGCTGCCAGCCTGCAGATTGGCGGCTGCACGTTGGGTCCCCCGGTAACCTGTAATGGCACCGGCTTCCCGACGAATCCGGGCACGAATCCTGCGGGCACCACCACCATCAACTTCGGACTACCCAACAGCGTCAGCTCCGACAATGCAATCGGCAAGGTGGACTATCACGTAAACGAGCGCCACACGATTAGCGGCCGGTATTTCTTCGGAAACAACAGCGGCACGGTAAGCGACGCAAGCCAGTTGCAAACCAAATGGCTGACGCAAATCCATACTCGCGCGCAAGTCGCTGGTGTCAATTGGACGTACGTGCCCAATTCACAATGGGTGAACGAAGCGCGCTTCGGTTACAACCGTCTTTACCAACCCACTTTCACCGCCGATCACAATACTCCCGTGACGGATTACGGCTTGGATACCGGTGTAACCAATCCGCTCTACGGCGGACTTCCGCGCATCAACATCGCCCCGTTCTATATTTTCCCTCAGGAATTGGGCGGATTTAACTGGCCGAAAGTCCAAGGGCCGGACACGCGCGTTCAATTCGTCGATCACATCTCGCGAATTTTCGGCAAACATGCCCTCAAGTTCGGTGGTGAAATTCACCGCGACGCTTTCTCCGGCGGCGCGTACGGCGGAGTCCGCGGCAGAATCAAGTTTGGGTTCGACCCGAACGCGGTCCCATTCATGGGGGCCTCATCGCTCGAGAGCTACTTCGCGGGCGATCCTTCCTCCGGCAGCATTCTGATCGGCGACCCCACCCGCCACATCCACAATTGGGGCTACGCCGGCTTTGTGCAAGACGACTGGCGCGCCACGCGGAACCTTACTTTTAATCTGGGACTGCGCTACGAAGTGAATACCGTCGTAAAAGAAGACCACAACCTGCTGGGCAATTTCAGCCCCACGATTGGCCTCGAGCAGGTCGGCCAGCAGATTCACGCTCCTTACCACGGCGACCACAACAACTTCGCTCCTCGCCTGGGTGTCGCCTGGGATCCATTCTCGGACGGAAAAACCGTCATCCGCGCGGGCTTCGGGATGATTTACGAGACGATCAACTGGGAATCTTTCCTCGCGTTGAACAATTCTTTGGGCATCGCCACGATCCCCACCGGCGCTGCGGGAGTCACCCCAGGCGGTGGATCGATCGACGTGGGAACCATCAATTTGGACGGCGCGAGTCTGAACTGGAATGGTCCCGGAACTGTTTTCCCGAACCAAGGCCTTGATTGCGGCGCGAACCCGTGCTCGATTTTGGGTATTGATCCCAACCTGCGAACTCCCTGGGTCTATAACTGGACGCTCAACGTCCAGCACGCTTTCACCAATAACCTTTCGCTCGAAGTTGCCTACGTCGGAAACCATGGAGACAACCTCATAAGTATTCGCGACCTTAACCAAGCTGCCGAGGGCTCCGGTTGGACACCACTCGCAATTTCGAATTGCCAGGCTTCCGCGCCGGCCTTCGATAATTGCGGCACAGATGGTGGTGCCGAGCAGGCCGCCCGGCCCTTCAATGCCGCGTTCCCATTCCTCTCGAACATCTATCAAATGAGCAACGGCTACAAATCGAATTACAACGGTTTGCAGGCGACTCTCACCGGCCGCGATTATCACCACTTTACTTTTGTCGCAGGCTACACCTACTCGCATTCTCTCGACGATGTCGGCGCAAACTGGGATTTCGGCGCCGGACTGGGGCTGCCATCCGACAGCACTCATCCCAATCTCGAATATGCCAGCAGCGATTTCGATATCCGCCATCGCGGCACGCTCACTGTGACCTACGCAATTCCGGGGCCCGAAGGCTATGCGCAAATGCTCAAAGGCTGGGAGCTCACTTCGATCGTCAGCCTGTATAGCCCGCAGCCCTACGGTGCGATGGACGCCGGCACGGATATCAGCGGCTCCGGTGCTCTGAACGACCGTTGGAATTTCTTCGGCAAGCCTTCTGATTTCACGTCTTCCGCTGTGGGAATTCCGTATTTTCCCAGCCAGTCGAATCCCGCGTGTGTTGCACAGGCGCTTTCGCTCGATGGCGGCGATCCCACCGGCTTGAATAGCACCGCGCTCGGCGCATTCGGGTGCTACGCCAACGGCAGTTCAATCATGCTGCCTCCGGCATTGGGAACATTCGGCACCATGGGCCGCAACATTTTCCGCGACACGGGATTCCGCAACTGGGACTTCTCGGTCGCGAAGATGTGGAAGTTTCGCGAACGTTTTGGCGTCCAATTCCGCGCCGAGTTTTTCAACATTCTCAACCACCCCAATATCGCCAATCCATTCGGCGGCCAGAATGGCTGGGCGCACAACGACCCATCCACGCAATCGTTCGGTTGCGGTTGCGCCACGCCAGATGTGGCGGCTTCGAACCCGGTGATCGGTTCCGGCGGCAGCCGCGCCATCCAGCTGGGCTTGAAGCTTAGTTTCTAGGTCACGAGGGCTTCAGATTGCAAACGGGAGCCTGCGTACTGGTTCGCCGCTACGGAAACTGCGAGTCACGCAGAGGTCAGGACCAAATCTTGTGCGTTGCCGCAAACTTCGAGAATTAGGAGCAATCGTTCTGAATGTAAAACGCAAAGTTGTGAATCCAGAAAGGGGCCCAGTCGAATGCCACGTTCGAAGACTTTCCTTATTGCAACAATTTTCGCGGTAACCTTGTTATTTTCGTTTTGCTTTCTTGTACCCACAATGCACGCACAGCAATTGCGGCCCGAACGCACGATCGACGAAATCAAAACCGAAGCGATCTCTCGCGCCGAAAACGACCAGTATCCTTGCATCGGCCTCCATCCCGAGGATCTTAAGGAAGCTTTCGCGCATATCAAGACCCGCGACCGCGACGAATGGGCCGCTGCCTTCATCGCCGTCGGCGACCGTTACATGGCCGAAGGCGACTCTCTCGAAAAAACCGATCCCGCCAAGGCCGACGCGGCCTACATCCGCGCCTGGCACATTTATTCTTTCGGCCGCTGGCCCGTTCCCTCGTCTCCGGGCAAGCAGCGCGCCTACGAAAGAGCCCTAGTCGCGTTTCGCGCTCACACAAAGTTCTGGGATCCCCCGATGGAAATCGTCCACATCCCCTTCGAAGGCAAGGAGGTCATCGGCTACTTGCGCTTTCCAAAAAATAGGACCGGCCCGGTCCCGATCGTAATTGCCATCAACGGCCTCGACAGCCGCAAAGAAGATCTCGCCGATCGTTTCTCCGCGATTTTGCCGTTCGGAATCGGTTACATCGCCGTGGACGGCCCCGGCACCGGTCAGGCGCCGATCAAAGCCAGCCCCACCGCGGATCGCATGCTCTCGCGCGTGATTGATTACGTGGATAGCCGCCCGGAAGTTGACAAAACCAGGGTGGAATTTCACGGCGTCAGTTGGGGCGCATACTGGGGCACCAAGATGGCCATCCTTGAAAAAGACCGCCTGAAGGCCGTCAGCGTGCAATCCCCGCCCATTCACGACATGTTTCAGAAAGATTTCGTATTAAATAGCCTGCAGGGCAATCGTGAATATTTATTCGATCAATTGCCGGCGATGATGTCCATCTTCGACCACGTGAACAACCTCGATGAACTGCTGGAGATTTTCCCGAAGATGTCGCTCGTTACGCAAGGCCTCATCGGAAAGCCCACCGCGCCCATGCTGGTGATGGCCGGCGTCCTCGATACGCAAGTGCCGATTTCGGACATTTATCGTCTGCTCAGCGCCGGAGACGTCCCCAAGACCGCGTGGATCAATCCGCACGGCGGCCATTTGGGACGCCAAAAAGGTGTGTGGCCCGATCCGCTGATGTTTAAGGAAGTGATTATCCCGTGGATCGTGCACGCTCTGGCTGCGCAACCGCAAGCTCGATAGAAAGCGAGCGGCGTCGGCGGGCGCTTCCAGCGCATCGCGCGTTTTAGTTCTTTTTGCCGAAGATCGAGGCGATGGATTTGGCTCGCTTCGTCACGATGCCGCCGACGTCCGCGGTGATATAAGGCTCTTCAGGCGTGCCCGTGACGCGCATTGGCACTCCGGAACCTTTTCCTGAGCCGCCCGAACCGTGCAGCGCAGTCAGCAGCCCTACGCCGATTTTGCCGACGCCGTTTGCCGACGCAACCTTCACGATAAGATTGAAGTCCAGTTGATTGGAAGGTGACACTGTGCCGCTGCCGGTGAGTTCACCCATCGCCGGAATTACGGCGTCAATCCCGTTGGCCACCACTCCGGCGTTCGTGATGCGGACGTTTACGCGTAACTTTTGAAAATCCGTCGCGTCTCCTGTTTTCACTCCGCTCAGCGCCGCAATTCCGTGAATTTTTGAACCGATGTCGAAGCCTACCAGCCGGACATTGTCGAGCGCGATCGGTCCGGTAATGACCAGTGCTTTTGTCAGTCCGGTGATCGAAAGGTTCATCGAGACCGTACCGCCTTTCAGAACCGAGCCATTCGGCAATCGAACCGCGGCTGCAGTCATCAATGACTGCAGTTCATCGATCGGCAAGCTCTGCCCCGAAAGCTTCAAACTCAGCATCGGGTCCCGCACGTCGGGCGTCACGGGCTGATAGCTACCGTTCACGTGGATTGCCGCGCCGCCGATTTGCACGGTGGCGTCGTTGATCTGGCCTGCATTTTCTTTCAGGCGATGCGCGACGCTGTAACTTAGGTCCAGCGCCTTCGGAGCGGCGGTGGCTCCTTTGCGGAGTTTCAGATTTTCGATGCGCGCCGTGCCACTACTGGTCAGCGTCTGCCCGTCAAACGAAACGTGCGCGTCAAGATCCGCGAGGAGCGATACGCCGGCGTCGGCATCAAGAAAACCTGCGGCGACCGGGTCCAGACCCTTCACGGAGATTTGCGCTTCGGCCGGGCTGGTTGCCGCATCGTCGCGATTGATTGGGCCCAGGTGGCCCGTGACGCTGATAGTGCCGCCGGCGGGCAAGTCTGCATCGAGTTCGAAGGGAAATCGCGAGGCGAACGAAAAATCATGCGCGGTAAGATTCACGTTCTCGTAGACGCTGGGCTGGTCGCGCGTGGGCTGGCTGCCGATCACCACGCGGCCATCTTCGATAACGATAAGCCCGATGGAAAAATCAGGGAGCCGCGGCGACCCAACTCTTGGAGTTCCCAAGGTCGCGCCTGCGGCGCCCGCCGACGCGCCGTTTGCTGCGCCGTGTCCTATGCTCGAACAATTCCAGGTGCCGTTCGCAGCGCGAATTACGTTGATTTGCGGCGATTCAATCCGAAAACTTCGCAAGTTCACCTGGTGCGCGAAAATCAGCGGCCGCAGCGAGACGCCAATACGCAGTTCCTTGGCTGTAAGAAATGGCACTGTGCTAAACGCGGGGTCGTCAGCGACGCTGAGGTCCCGCGCGATCAAGCTGCCGGAAAAAACCGAAAGCCTAAGTTCGCCGAATTGCACTTCGCGGCCCAGCGTCGCGCTCAGCTGTTTCTGGATCACCGGCCGAAATGTGTTGGCGTTTACAAAAAGCGGAATTGCCACCGCCACCAGGACCACCACGCCGCCGACTGCCAGCAGAACTTTTACCCACCGTTTCACGGGAATCCCTCGGCGCGCTGGCTGCGCATTGTGCAGCGAGCTTCGAAACGGCAAGTATATGACGAGAGTCGGACCATTAATAGCAACCGGCTTGCCTCACCGCTCGAGCCGGGTTTAGCGAGCGTGCGCCGCAGTAGGGAGGCGGGAGAACTCGGCGCGTGCCTCACGCAACACCGGAATGTCCGCATCTGCGTCTTTCCACTCCGTGAAAAATTCCTGGTATTCCCTGCGGGCAAGCTCGGTTTCGCCGGCGGCCTGCCTCGCTCGCGCGATTCCCAAATGCGCCAACGCCAAGTAAGGAGATACCGGACATACCGCACGATGCTCAAGAAGGCGCTGGAATTCCGCCGCAGCTTCGCCGTAGCGTTGAGCGACCCGAAGAGATTCCGCACGCCTCGAAGCGCCGTCAGGGAGATTGCGAATGTTGACGCGGTCCACCGGCAATGGTAAGAGGTACTGTCCTTTATTTAATCAATTAAGCACTAAAGAACACGCGGCCATCCCCGTGAAAAGTGCGCTCCAGCGAGCACCGTCCACATGCTAAGGTATCCGCGCGGTTCCACTCGTTCGGCGAGGTCACACCCGATGAAGCGAAGTTCACTACCAGCAACCTTGTTATGCGCTGTTCTGCTGCTTCTATCGGTCCTTCCGGCCCGCGCGCTTCCTCAAGAGCATCCTGCAACCGAAACCATCCAGGTGAACTTGCGCGCGAAAGGCGAGCCGTTCCCGCATTTCTGGGAACAAATGTTCGGCTCCGGCCGCGCCATCCTCGCCCTGCGCGAAAATTATCAGGCGGATCTGCGCACCGTGAAAGACGTCACCGAACTCAAGTACGTGCGCTTTCACGCCATTCTCAATGACGATGTCGGCGTGTACGACGAAGATGCCGCGGGCAAGCCAATTTACAATTTTTCCTACGTGGATCAAATCTACGACGCCTTACTCAAGAATGGCGTCCGCCCCTTCGTCGAGCTAAGCTTCATGCCCAAGAAACTCGCCGCCGCAAACGACCTGCAAGCGTTTTGGTACCATCCGAATGTATCGGCGCCGAAGGATTACAATCTCTGGGGCGAATTGGTCGAGCAATTCGCGAAACATCTGGTCGCTCGCTACGGAATCGAAGAAGTCTCGCAATGGTATTTCGAAGTCTGGAACGAACCCAACCTCGATTTCTGGGCCGGCGTCCCCAAACAGCAAACTTACTTTCAACTCTACGACGCTGCCGCGCGCGCCCTGAAAAATGTCAGCCCGCGCCTCCGCGTCGGCGGACCAGCTACCGCGCAAGCCGCCTGGGCCGATTCCTTCATCCAGCACGCCGCCGAGAATCACGTTCCGGTGGATTTTGTTTCCAGCCACGTCTACGGCAACGACAAGTCCAAAGACGTCTTCGGCACCGAAGAAGAAATTCCGCGCTCTCAAATGGTCTGCCGTGCCGTAAAGAAGGTCCACGACCAGATCGCCGCTTCCGCCCTTCCGCGGCTGCCACTGATCTGGACCGAATACAACGCCAGCTACATGAACGAAACCGATGTCACCGACTCCATTTATATGGGCCCTTGGATGGCGGACACCATCCGCCAATGCGACGGCCTCACGGACATGATGAGCTACTGGACATTTTCCGACGTGTTCGAGGAACAGGGCGTCGTCAAGCGTCCTTTTTACGGCGGGTACGGGTTGATCGCCGAAGACGGCTTGCCCAAACCCGCTTTCAACGCCTTCAAAATGCTCCATCATCTGGGCGACGTACGCATCCCCGAAAGCGCCGACGATATTTTGGTCACGCGCCGCAAAAATGGCTCCCTGGTGATCGCCGTGTGGAATATGTCAGCGCCGGAAGTAACCGGCGAACCAAAAGACGTCAATCTCCAATTCGACTCGCTCGCGGGGAATCATGCCGCCACCGTGTATCGCCTGGATGCGGACCACGGCTCGCTCACCAAGGCATACGTTGCCATGAGCAGTCCCGCCTTCCCCACGCCTGCGCAGATTAAATCGCTCCAAGAGGCCGCCCAATTGCCCGCGCCCGAATCAATCACCATTCACAACGCCCGCCTCCCATTGCATCTCGCCCCCAAAGCGCTCCTCGTCATCGAAATTCACTAGCCGCGACGCCGTTATCTCCGGAAGCGCTCCGGGCGCTCTGTTGGCCTCCGCTTAGCGCGGCACATTTGGTACGTCGTTCCCATTTTGGAGCGCGGCGTCCTCAGTACGAGTCGGTCGCACGGACATCCCACAACCCTCCAGCGTGCCATTCCCCGCTCCTGCGCCTTACCTCGTTCAAGAAACGATGTGCTATGCCGATTCAAATGGAGCAGATAGTTGCGGCGCGGAATTTCTCCAGACATTGGAGCGCGAGGTGCAGTCAGCTTGCGCGGGCCGGTAAATTCCAGAAATGGAGAGTGCCTCGGATCTCGAAATTGGCCGCGTCCATTTCACTTTGAACCATCGCGTCCGATGCTCGAACGCTCGGGCGATGCAACTCTGCTCGACCGACTCGTAGGCGTCTAGCACACAAAACGTGCACGCTTTGACGTAGACAGCAGGGCGCAGTGTCCGGCAGTTCCGTCTTGGAGGACGTCACCATGAACATGAAATTGACTCTCGGAAAAAAGCTGGGAATGGGCTTCGCCGCGGTTCTCGCGCTTATGATAATCAGCGCGGTCCTTGCCTACCAAAAATCATCGCGGATCAAAGATATCGAAACGGAGATACTCACAGTCCGCATTCCCACAATTCAACACCTCGGAATCCTCGCCGATCGTCTTGATTATGTGGGAAACAAGACTCGCCACACGATTCTCGCGGGCACCGAACCCGAAAGAAGAGAAGTTGCCCAGCGGTCCTACGATAAAGGCTGGGCCAGCATAGATAACGAGATCGCCAAACTGGACGAACTCGCGCCGCAGATGGCGCCGGAAAACCGCGACCGGTTCACGCAGGTCAAGCAAGGTTTGCCGGATATACGCAACGCCATGCAGCACACCATCAGCACCGCCGAAAGCGGAGCGCGCGATGCCGTGATTCAAGGCGGTAATGAGTACGCCGACAAGGTTACGCCGGTGGTTGATGCCACCACCAAGGTTTTGGGAGACCTCATGAATGGCGTGGATGCAGTGCTTGACGGGCAGGAGAAGGAACTAGCCAGCGCGCACAGCTCTCTGAATCTCACCATGGGAATCACGACGCTTCTGGGCCTGGCCATCGGCTCTCTTGTGGCCTTTTGGATCAGCCGCGCCATTTCCTCATCCACCTCCCAGGTACTCGCGCGCGCGCAAGCCATCAGTGACGGAGACCTTACGGGACAAGATCTGCCTACCAGCTCAAACGACGAGTTAGGCGATCTAGCTCGCGCCATCAACGGCATGCAGAACAGTTTGCGCGAAACCATCACTTCCGTTTCCAGCGGCGCCGAACGCATCGCCACCGCCAGCGAAGAACTCTCCGCTTCCGCCAGCCAGCAAGCTGCCGGCGCCGAAACGCAAAAAGACCAGACCCACCAGGTTGCCACCGCCATGCAGGAAATGTCTTCCACCGTCCAGCAAGTCTCCGAAAACTCCAATAAAGCTTCCGAGGCTTCCCGCAAGGCCGCCGACACCGCCCGCCAGGGCGGCTCCATCGTCGAAGACACTCTAGCCAAAATGCGCGCCATCGCCGATTCCGTCGGCCAAACCGCCAAAAAAGTTCAGGAACTCGGCAAGAGCAGCAACCAGATCGGCGAAATCATCGGCGTCATTGACGACATCGCCGACCAGACCAATCTTCTCGCACTCAACGCCGCCATCGAAGCCGCCCGCGCCGGCGAGCAAGGCCGCGGCTTTGCCGTCGTCGCCGATGAAGTCCGCAAACTCGCCGAGCGCACTTCCAAAGCCACCAAAGAAATCACCCAGATGATCCAAAGCATTCAGACCGAAACCAAAAGCGCCGTCGAAGCCATGGAGTCCGGCACCAAACAAGTCGAACTGGGCGTCGAATCCACCACCCAGGCCGGGACTTCCCTCCACGAAATCATCAAGACCTCCGAACAGGTCGGCGACATGGTCATGCTCATCGCCACCGCCGCCACCGAACAGGCCAGCGCCTCGGATGAAATCAACGGCAACATCGAGCAGATTGCCAAGATCACCCAGGAAACCGCGGCGGGTGCGGGCGAATCGGCCAAAGCCATTCACGAACTCTCCAACCTGGCCACCGATCTGCAGAGTTTGGTCAGCAAATTCAAGACCGGAGACCACAGCGGCAGGCCCAGCGGTCGCCGCAGCAAACCGGCCGCCCGCCCGCGCAACGGCGTCAAAGCCCGCATCCAGGAAGAAGAGTACGAACACGAAATGGCGGGAGTCTAGTGATCAAACGCGCTGCATACGTCCGGGAGCCGCACGAACATTCTTGCATTCAGGAAATCTCATGAAATTCACGTTGGGACAAAAGATTGCCGGAAGCTTTAGCCTGTTGTTCTTGCCCATGCTGGTGGTGGCTGCCGCCGGTTATTGGGGCACCCACAAGCTCTCCGGCGCAATGATCGACATGCTGCAAACCGATGCCGAGCTTCAGCAGTTGTTCTCCGCCGCACGAATCAATGCGCTGGATATGCGCCGCTACGAGAAAAATTTCGTTTTGGACATGGGCAACCAGAGCGATCAAGACGATGCGCTGGACAAATGGAAATCCACCGATGACCGCTATCATGAGCACATTGCATCCCTCACAAAAGTCGCCGTGGATTCGGAAGACACCGACGCTCTCGTGGTAATCAACGGCACGCTAAAGGTCTACGAGGACGGCTTCGGCGACCTGGTCTCTAAGATCCATTCCGGCAAGATCAAGAACCTGGCAGACGCGAATGCCGGGATGGACCCTTACCGGAATGCCGTCGCCCGCATGGAAGACACTCTGTCAGTAGAGGATGCCGAGCACGTATCGCGAATGCAGGACCGCAAAAAAATGGCCCAGGACATCAACAAGCGTACGCTCTGGATCCTGTTCGCGTCCGTGCTGGCCGGCATCATTGTGGGCGGCATCATCAGCGTGGTTACGACGCGGCGGATCACCAGGCCAATCTCCACCGTGGTGGCCGCGATGCACAGAATTGTTCAGGGCGACCTCTCCGGCGAAGACCTCGAGATCACCACCGACGATGAACTGGGCGACATGGCGCAATCGGCCAACGGCATGCAGCAAAGCTTGCGCGAGATGATCGGATCCGTTTCCGCCGGCGCCGAACGAATCGCGGCCGCCAGCGAGGAGCTTTCGGCCACGGCCGCCGAGCAAGCGCAGGGTGCGGCATCTCAGAAAGATCAGACTCATCAGGTGGCCGCCTCCATGCAGGAGATGTCCTCCACCGTCGGTCAAGTCGCGGAAAATTCCAATAAAGCCTCCGAAGCCTCGCGCAAAGCCGCCGATACCGCGCGGCTGGGCGGTCGAATCGTCGAGGACGCTCTCTCCAAAATGCGCGCCATCGCCGATTCCGTCGGCCAAACCGCCCAAAAAGTCCAGGAACTCGGCAAGAGCAGCAACCAGATCGGCGAGATCATCGGCGTCATTGACGACATCGCCGACCAGACCAACCTCCTCGCCCTCAACGCCGCCATCGAAGCCGCCCGCGCAGGCGAGCAAGGCCGCGGCTTTGCCGTCGTCGCCGACGAAGTCCGCAAACTCGCCGAGCGCACCTCCAAAGCCACCAAAGAAATCACGGCTATGATTCAAAACATCCAGACCGAAACCAAGAGCGCCGTCGAAGCCATGGAATCCGGCACCAAGCAAGTCGCGCTCGGCGTCGAATCCACCACCCAGGCTGGTTCCTCCCTCCACGAGATCATCAAGACCTCCGAGCAAGTCGGCGACATGATCTTGCTGATTGCCACTGCCGCCACCGAGCAATCCAGCGCCACCGAGGAAATCAATTCGAGCATCGAGCAAATCGCCAAAATCACCGAAGAGAGTGCCGCCGGGACGCAGGAATCCGCCAAAGCCGTTGGCGAACTTTCCAACCTGGCCACCCATCTTCACGCGCTCGTCGGCAAATTCAAGGTGAAGGCGAAGGCTGCTGCCACGCCCAACCCGCAAGCGCAGGATGATGATTTCGGTCAAAGTGCCGAGGAGCAAGAACAGTACGCCGAGGAAGTGGTCGAGGTTTAGACGTCCCAAAAGTTCAACACAGGAGCCGCCTACTATGAATTCATCCGAAACCGCATTAGCAAAGCATGACCATCGCGCGGCCCACGGCGAGGAACTCCTTCAGCTGGTGAGCTTCAATGTGGCTGAAGAGGAATACGGCCTCCAGATCTTGAAGGTTCAGGAAATCATCCGCATGCAGGGCCTCACGCGCGTCCCCAATTCACCGCCCTTCGTCGAAGGCGTTATCAATCTGCGCGGCAAAGTGATCCCGGTCGTTGCCCTGCGGAAAAGATTCGGCCTCCCCCCGCAAGCTCACGGGCGTCAGACGCCCATTGTGGTCGCCGAGGTTTCCGGCGCCATCATCGGGTTCGTCGTCGATTCGGTTTCCGAAGTGCTCCGCATCCCTTCGACGGCGATTGAACCCGCCCCACGCCTCGGAAACGTCAACCAGGAATTTATTGCCGGTGTGGTCAAGCTCGAAGGCCGGCTGCTCATACTTTTGGACATTGAGCGCGTAATGACCGAGGAAGAGACGGTCGATATGGTAACGCAAGCAGCTTTGCCCGCTGCGACGGAGCAGGATGAATCGCTGGTACTGGCCAGCCGCTAAACCAAAAAGGCCCCAACAATCCGGCGAGCGATGCGGGCGATCTTACCGCGCCCACTAATCCTCATCCGGGTCTCAAGTTTTCACAGAGAATCGAATGACTCAAGAACTCGAACAAGACGCTTCGCTTCTGCAGGATTACCTCACCGAGTGTGAGGAGTTGATGCAGAACCTTGATCGCGATTTGGTTGCGCTGGAGTCGTCGCCGGAAGACAAAGAACTGCTCAACAGCATCTTTCGCGCCTTTCACACCGTGAAGGGCACTTCGGGCTTTCTGGGGTTCACGCACATCGTGGAATTGACTCACCACGCCGAAGACGTTCTGAACGTTCTGCGCAAGGGAGAGTGCCAGGTCACGCGTCCCACCATGGACGCTCTGCTCGCCACTCTGGATCAGCTTCGCGAAATGGTCGACGACGTGCGCGGCGGCGAACCTCACACTTACGATATCGAGCATCTCCTCCACGACCTGCACAGCGCCATTTCCGAAGATGCCTCAGAACCTCCGGTTACGCCGGCTGCTCCGCCCGCTGCGGCGAACCTTTCTACCAAGCCTGCCGGCACCGGCATGGTTCATAAAAAGGATGAGCTGCCGTCCGCGTCCGCCGCTTCCGCGCTCCCCAGTGAGGTTCCCGCCCGTCGCCCTGCTGCCGCCGTCGAGATGGCTCGAACGATCCGCGTGGATGTCGCCAAGCTCGATGAGCTGATCAATCTGGTCGGTGAGTTAGTCCTCGAGCGCAACCGGTTGCAGCATCTCAGCCGCACGTTTTCCGAGCGCCAAGCCTCCTTGGATGATTTCGAGTCTGCCTTCCTGCAGTCCACCGGGCGCCTCAGTTTCATCACCGATGAACTGCAGACGGCCGGCCTGAGCACCCGGATGGTTTCCGTGGAAGCCATCTTTCGCCGATTCCCTCGCATGGTTCGCGACCTGGCCGCCACTCTAGGCAAGCAGATTGAACTTGTCATCCGTGGCGAGGATACCGAACTGGACAAGACCGTCGCCGAAGAAATCGCCGATCCTCTGATCCACTTGCTGCGCAATTCGCTCGATTATGGAATCGAGCGGCCGCAAGTCCGCGTCGAACGCGGCAAACCGCCCCAAGGCACGGTCCGCGTGGAGGCCCGCCAGGAAGGCGACAATATCATTATCGAAATCGCTGACGATGGCGCCGGCATGGACCGCACCCGGCTCGCCAAGAAAGCCCTCGAAAAAGGCCTGATCACCCAGGATCAGCTCGCGGCCATGAGTCCGCGCGAGATTCTGGACCTCATCTTCCTTCCGGGCTTCAGCATGGCCGAGCAAGTCAGCGACGTCTCCGGCCGCGGTGTGGGAATGGACGTCGTGCGCTCCAATATGAAAAAACTGAATGGCACCGTGGACCTGGAAAGCGAGCTAGGCCGCGGTTCTCTCGTCCGCCTCCGTCTGCCGCTCACTCTGGCGATCTTGCCGGTGCTCCTGGTGGCCGTGGACCGTGAAACCTATGCGTTGCCGCTGCGCTCGGTCGTCGAGACCATTCGCGTGAACGCCGGCGACATTCATCGCGCCAACCACGTGGATATGCTGCGGCTTCGCGACCGCGTCCTTCCGGTTTGCTGGTTGCAGCAGGCGGTCGGGCTTCCGCCGAAATCTCGCACCGAGCATCAGCTTCTCCGTGTCGTCGTCTTGGCGGCGGGCGAGAAGCGAGTCGGCCTGGTCGTCGACCAACTGGTCGGCCAGGAAGAAACGGTCATCAAGCCGATCAGCAGCCACCTGCGGCATATCCAGGGTCTTTCCGGTGCCACGATCAGCGGAGACGGCGAAGTTCGCCTGATCGTGGACCCGGCCGGGATTATTCAACTGATCGAAGAGCGCATGAATCAAGGGAGCTAAACCCTGTGCCCACAGAAAGCGTTCCGGCTCGCGAGCAAACTGGCAGTGCGGAAGATCTTCGCGATCCCGCGCTGGCGAAGATCCGCGACCTCATCTACCGCACTTCGGGGATCTTCCAGCCTGAAAACAAATTTTACCTGCTCGCCAATCGCTGCCAGCGCCGCATGAAAGTGCTGGGCTCAGGCTCTTTCGCCGATTATCTCGATCAGCTGAATTCTCGCACCAGCCGCGACGCCGAAATGCGCAGCCTCCTCAACGAGATCACCATCGGAGAAACCTGTTTCTTTCGCAATCAGCCCCAGATTGACGCAGTCACCAAGGTCATTCTTCCCAAGCTCGTCACCCAGAAATCCAAGCTGGCTTATAAGAAAATTCGTATGTGGAGCGCGGGCTGCTCCACCGGTGAAGAGCCCTATACCCTGGCACTGCTCATGTCCGAACAGATCGCGCAAAAGCTCAAGGGCTGGACTTTCGAAATCGTCGCTACCGATTTGAACGATAATTCACTCGTGAAATGCCGCGAAGGCCTGTACACGGACTACGCTCTCCGTAACACCTCCGCTCAGCTGCGTGACAAATTCTTTACGCCACAAGGCGATCTTTTCCGGGTTCGTGACGAAATTCGCGCGAACATCAAATTCGACCGCCTGAATCTTCAGGACCAGTCCAAGATCCTTTTCATGAAAGGCTTCGATATCATTTTCTGCTGCAACGTCCTGATTTACTTCGACACGGCCTCCAAGAAGAGGACCGTGGAACACTTCCACAGCGGCCTGCTTCCCGGTGGGCATTTCTTTCTCGGGCATTCCGATTCGCTCTACGGGATTAACGAGCAGTTCCGGCTGGTGCACTTCCCGAACGCCACGGCCTATTGGAAGCCGGTCCCCGGAGAAGTCGCGGGAGGCGCGCAATGAACTCTGCCACCAGCGAAATTCTGTCTAAAAAAGTCAGCGAGCTCGGCAACTTGCCCGCCATGCCGTCGGTGCTCAATTCGCTGACCGAGCATTTTTCCCAGGATCCGGCAAGAATCAATATCCACCGGGTTGTCGAGCTGATCTCCTACGACAAGTCGCTCGCCGCGCAATGTCTGCGCATGGCCAATTCCGCGCTCTTCCATCGTTATTCGGAGATTCATTCCGTGAACGATGCCGTCATGGCGCTGGGCCTGGGCCGCGTGCGCGACATCGTCTATTCCTGCAGCCTTCCTCAGTTATTTATCGGCAATAAACAAGGCATGGCCCCAGCAACATTTTGGCGTCATGCTTTGGGCACCGCGCTCATCAGCCAGCATCTCGGCCAACGCCTCGCCGTGGCATGTCAGGACAAGCTTTACCTGGCCGGGTTACTCCACGACATCGGCATCCTGGTAAACGCGCTGCTTTTCCCTCCCGAATTCGCAGAGATCCTGCGTACCGCGTCTTCCAGCGAAACTCCTCTCTGCGAAGTGGAACAGGAAGTCCTCGGGTTCAGCCATTGTGAGAGCGGCCGCATCCTAGCCGACATCTGGAAACTGCCGCCCTCGATATCCGCGGTCATCGAATTTCACCACTTTCCCCCGACAGAGGGCGACGACGTCGAATTGACCGCGATCGTCTATTTGGCTGACCTTCTCTGCCGCCTCCGGGGGTTGGGCTACGGCTACTATGAGGCCCGCGAATTCGACTTGGGTTCGCAAGCCCCGTGGCGAACACTCGCGGAGCGGTACCCCGCCGCGGCACAGATGGATATGGCGCGATTCACCTTTGAACTGGATGCGCACTGCGTTGAAGTGCAGGAGCTGGTGGACTCCATCCTCGCAGGGCACGGCAAATGACGAGAACTCTCGCAGCCGGTTCCGCTACCTGGCAGATCCGTCGCCTTGCAATTAGCCGGCGCGGGCCGAATATAAGACAGGGAGTGAAAGAACTCCGCGGAGGAATACAGTGACACCAATGATGGACCACGCGTCGCAAACGCAAGTTCCATACGATACGGCCTGGAAAGCCATCCTCGAATCCGCCACCATCGAGGTCTTCGAGATGATGGCTGGCGTTCGGCTGTCCGCTCCCGCCACCCCTGACGCAGAACCTCGCGGGGAGCAGACCGCCATGGTCGGGCTGGCGGGAGCGCTTTGCGGGATGGCCTCGATTCGTTGTTCAAGCGCAACCGCCGCCAAGCTAGCGGCACATATGTTGGGAGACGACGCGACCTCGAATTCCTCCATGGTTGCCGACGCTATGGGAGAGCTCTGCAACATGGTAGCCGGCAATTTCAAGGCGAAAGTTCAGTCCCTGGCCGACCATTGCGTTCTTTCGGTTCCCACCGTCATTTCCGGAGAAGATTACGAAATGCAGACGCCGGAGCCGAGTGTGGGATGCTTATTCGCGCTCGCATACGATGGCGACCCCATCTTTCTATGCCTGGTCGTTCACGTCTAGCGAAAACCCATAGCTTACACGCCATGCGCTCAGCTCTTCGTTGTAAAAGGGGAAACAGCGCGGCCGATGGACCAAGGCTTCAACACCCCGTCCAATGAATCAAAGGCGAAAACCCTTAAGCATTCGCCGTTCGGGCCAGCTTAATGGACGGCCGCAAAAGCGAACCTGCCGCTCGCGCCCGCGGCCTCGTTACCCGCGGCTCGCCGTGCATTTCCGTGATGTCTTTGGCGCCGTAGAAATTTTCCTTCTCGCAGACTTTGCAGCGTAGATTGAAGACCGTCGGATTGATCTCTCGGGCGGTTTCGGATCCTTCGGCGTCGAGCTCTGTCGCCATCTTGGCGATTCTCTTCGGCACCGGAATCGCTTCACCGCAGGAGTGGCACCGCACACCGGCATAGTGCCGCTCGGCAGTCGCTTCCGTCATCATTGCACCTCGGGATGGATAAATGTAAAGCTCAACCAGGAAAGCGTATTCTACAGCGCGGTCAACCCCGAAGGTAGCTCAATTTCGCGGAATCCACATCCACCCCTGTGAATTTCTACCGCCCCTGGAGGATTTCTTCGGTGTCACAGTAACATCTATTGTTTCAATTGGTTAGCTTGGGTCATGGATCCTGAATGTTCCATTGTTTCGCTCTGAAACCGGCCGAATTCCACAGGAATCTCGTCGTGGGAGAGTTCGCCTCGCTCCCAAACACCCTCCGTCGCAGCGGGCTTCGGTCACCATTCATTCGCGCCAATTTGCAGTTCCGCGGGGCGCGTGGGGCAGACGGCGCACGCGG
Source organism: uncultured Acidobacteriota bacterium (assembly GCA_963780035.1). Taxonomy (GTDB): domain Bacteria; phylum Acidobacteriota; class Terriglobia; order Acidiferrales; family UBA7541; genus Palsa-295. Next base: position 166,248 of record CAWAAG010000006.1, read on the forward strand.
ATGCCTTCTCCTCGGAAGTTCGGCGCACAAGCCCCGGTCCCGCCGCCAAAATCTGAGCGCAAACCTTTCGCCAGTGCTCCAATTCCCGTCGAATTGCATGCCAAAATGTGCTAACAAAGGCCCTTAAAATCCGTCTGAAGGAACGCGAACCACCCACTGCCATCCTTTAATATAAGAATCTGTGCGAGTGATCCCAAAAGGTCTTCGGGGGCAACCATGAACGGTCGTAAAAAACCACGTCGGAACTTCCCTCTCAAGAGCGCGCTGCGAACCCTTCTGCCCGGTTTCGCTGTGCTGTTAGCCGCCTGCTTGCTCCCCGCGCCTGGCTCCGCCCAGACCGTGGATGAAGTAGTCGCCAAGAACATCCAGGCGCACGGCGGCATGGATAAACTGAAGTCGGTCGAGACCATCCGCACCACCGGAAAATTGACCGCCGGACAGTTTCGCGCCGGCTTTCTCCAGGAAAATAAGCGCCCCGACAAAGTGCGCGAAGAAACCATCATTCAAGGACTCGCCCAGGTTCAGGGTTACGACGGAAAGACCGGATGGCAGGTGAATCCCTTTCAGGGACGCCGCGATGCCGAACTGCTCTCCGCGGACGATTTGAAGAGCTTGCAGGAAGACGCGGATATTGACGGCCCTCTGGTGGACTACAAGCAAAAAGGTCACACCGCCGAACTCATGGGCCACGATTCGGTCGAGGGCACCGACTGCTACAAGGTGAAGCTGACTCTCAAAAATGGCGACGTGCGCATTTATTACCTCGACGCAGACTCTTTTCTCGAACTGAAAGTTGAAATCCAATCGAACATCCGCGGTACCGTGCAATACACCGAAATGTTCTACGGCGATTACGAGCAAGTCAACGGTATCTACTATCCGTTCGAGTTCGAGCAGGGCCAAAAAGGCTCCGCGGATCGCGTCAAATTCACCGTCGATAAAATTGAAATCAATATTCCGCTCGCAGATTCCCTCTTCACCATGCCCGCCGCGCCAGCAGCCAAACCCGCAGCCAAGGCTCCCGGGGGTGCTCAGTGAGCTCCCGCGCAGCAGCAAATGCCGTGTATGAATTCCAAGCGCCCGTCGCCGTCGTTCAAATCGCTCACAAGGATCTCTCGAACAAGATGCCTAAATCCTCGCCACGGTATTTCGGTTTCTTGATACTGGTCGCTGCCCTCGCGTTTCCGCTGAGCTCCCGCGCCCAGGACGCTAAGTCCACCCCGAAATTTGACTCCGATACGATCTCCGGCCTGGGCGCCCGCAATATCGGCTCCGCCGAAATGAGCGGTCGTGTTGCGGCGCTCTCCGCTGTGAAAGAAGACGGCCGCCTGACCGTTTACATCGGCGCCGCCAGCGGAGGCGTCTGGAAGTCCGTCAATGGCGGCACCACCTTCAAGCCCGTATTCGATAAAGAGACCTCGCAATCCATCGGCGCCGTCGCCATAGACCCGCAAGCGGCAAAAACCATCTGGGTGGGTACCGGCGAATCCTGGACGCGCAATAGCGTCTCCATCGGCGACGGCATCTACAAATCCACCGACGGCGGCGAAAACTGGACCAACATGGGCTTGAAGGATTCCGAGCGCATCTCGAAGATCCTGATCGACCCTAAAGACGGCAACACGGTCTATGCCTGCGTCCCCGGAAAACTATGGAGCGATAGCGATGACCGCGGCGTCTACAAGACCACCGACGGCGGCAAGACTTGGAACAAAATCCTCAAAGGCCCAAATCTCTCCACCGGCTGCTCGATGCTGTCCATGAGCTCCGCCGATCCAAGAGTAATTTTCGCCGGTCTGTGGGATTTTCGGCGCAAAGGCTGGACGTTCCGCTCCGGCGGCGACGGCCCCACGGCGCCCAGCGGCAGCGGCCTCTTTATGACCACCGACGGCGGCAAAACCTGGACAGACCTCGATGAAAAAAGCGCCAACGGCCTGCCCGCCAAGCCCTGGGGCCGCGTTGCAGTTACCATCGCGCCTTCCAAACCGAATGTCGTGTACGCTCTTATCGAATCCACGCGCAGCGCGCTCTTTCGTTCCGACGACGGAGGGAAAACCTGGCAAGAGCGCGACCGCAGCCAGTGGATGGTCTGGCGTCCCTTTTATTTCGCGAACCTCATCGTAGACCCTAAGAACGAAAATAAAGTCTATAAACCCGATCTCACCCTGATCATGAGCGACGACGGCGGCAAAAGTTTCAGCTCCATCGGCGGCAGCGCTCATGGCGATTTTCACGACGTGTGGGTGGACCCCGACAATACCAATCACTTGATCGCCGGCGACGACGGCGGCGTCTGGTATTCCTACGACAGCGGCAACACTTGGTGGAAGGCTGGCAACCTGCCAATATCGCAGTTCTATCACGTCAGTCTGGATGATGCTGACCCCTTCCACGTTTTCGGCGGCCTGCAGGACAATAGCGATTGGATCGGCGATTCCGCGTATCCCGGCGGAATTACCAACCAGCGCTGGGAAAATCTGTACGGCGGCGATGGCTTCTTCGTATTTTCCGATCCCGCCGACCCCAACTATGTCTACGCCGAAGCGCAGGGCGGCGATGTCTCGCGTGTGAATCGCGTCACGCTTTCTTCCCGCAGCATCAAGCCGCAGCCCAATTACGGCGAAGGCAAGCTGCGTTTCAATTGGAATACACCGATTCACATGAGCCCCAACGAAAAGGGCACCATCTATATCGGCGCGCAATTCCTTTTCCGCTCGCGCGATCACGGTCAGACCTGGGACCGCATTTCTCCCGACCTCACCACCAATGATCCGGAAAAACAAAAGCAGGAAGAATCCGGCGGCGTCACCGTGGATAATTCCTACGCCGAAATGCACACCACCATCTATTCCATCAGCGAATCTCCGCGCGATGGCCAAACCATCTGGGTCGGCACCGACGACGGCAATGTGCAACTCACTCGCGACGGCGGCAAAACCTGGACCAACGTCGTCGCCAACGTCCGGGATTTGCCGAAATTCTCTTGGGTCTCATGGGTGGAGGCCAGCCGCTTCGATCCCGCCACGGCCTACGTCACTTTCGACCGCCACACCTTCGGCGACATGGCTCCGCACGCTTACAAAACCACGGATTACGGCAAGACCTGGAGCTCGATCGTCGCGCAAGATAGCGGCGTGCGCGGCTTCGCGCACGTAATCAAGGAAGACACCGAATCGCCCAACCTGCTTTTCCTCGGCACTGAATTTGGTTTGTGGGTTTCACCGGACGGCGGCAAGCAGTGGGCGCAATACAAGGGCAACGAATTTCCAGATGTTCCCGTCCGCGATATCGCCATTCAACCGCGCGAATCCTCACTCGTAGTCGCCACGCACGGCCGAGGCATCTGGATCGTTGACGACATCACGCCTCTGCGTAAACTCACTCCCGAAGTGATGGCTCAGGACGCCGCCTTCGTTCCCGGCAAGCCCGTGCAGCAGCGCTTGAACGCCAATGGCGGCTGGCCCGACGGCAGCGCCGTATTCATCGGTCCCAATCCGCCCGATGGCGCCTTGATCTACTACTTCCAGAAGAAGCGCCACATCTACGGCAAAATGAAAATCGAAATTTTCGACGCGCAAGGCAAGCTCGTGGACACGGTTCCAGCCAATAGCCGCCGTGGACTAAGCCGCGTGGAATGGTCCATGCGCTTGAAAGCTCCTCGCGTGCCGCCGGCTGCCACCGCCGCATTCGAAGCCGCCACCGGCCCGCGCGTTTTGCCCGGCACCTACACGGTGAAGATGACACGCGGCACCGAAACCTACACCACCCCGCTCGTCGTGAACCTCGACGCCCGCGCCAAATTCAGCGTTGCGGACCGCAAGGAAAATTTCGACGCAATCATGCGCGTCTACAACCTCCTCGGCGATATGACCTTCGACGTGGAACGCATCAATGGCGTCCGCGATGAACTCGCCGCGCGCGCCGCCAAGCTCCCGGCCAGCGATCCTCTGCGCAAGCAGCTCGAAGCACTCGCCGCCAAGTGCGAAGAAATGCGCAAAAAGATTGTCGCCACCACCGAAGGCGGCGCAATCACCGGAGAAGAGCGCATCCGCGAGCACACCACCGAGCTCTACGGCGATTTGAACAACTATGAAGGCCGCCCGGCCGCCTATCAATTGGCGCGAATAGATTCCCTCACACACGATCTCGACGACGTTTCCAAGGAATTCGAAGCCTTCGTCGCCAAAGACCTCAACGCGACGAATACCTCCCTGAAGAAGAAAAAAATAGAACCCGTTCAGCCCCTCTCGCGCGAGCAGTGGGACAAAACCAGCAACGACTCCGATTCCGCCGGCGCGCCCAGCGGCATGCTCTGGCACGAGCGCGATTAGCCGGGGAACTTACCTCAACCGATTTGCGTACATTCAGCCGGGGCTGGAGGTGTATCGGTGGGAACACTCTGGCAGGATTTCTCCTACGCCGGTCGCATGCTCAGGAAGAGCCCCGGCTTTGCCACGATTGCCATTTTCACCTTAGCCCTCGGCATCGGCGCCTCCGCCGCAATCTTCAGTGTCATTGACCACGTCCTCCTAGAACCCTTTCCCTACAAAGACGCGAATCGGTTGATGACCATCGAAATTCACGACACCGACCAAAGCGATCCCGGCGGCCGCGGCGGATTTACGACTCCCGAGTTTTTGGACTATGCCGAGCAAAGTCACGTCTTCGACGGCGTCATCGGCGACAGCAATGCCGACGTGCTCTACACCACGAGCGAAGGAACTGAACGCTTCAACGGTCATCGCTCCACTCCCGGTACTTTCGAATTTCTCGGCGTTCCGCCACTTCTTGGCCGCGCGCTGCAACCCGACGACTACAAACCTGGCGCGCCGCCTGTCTTTGTCATGCGTTACAAAACCTGGGCCGCGCGTTTCAGTTCCGATCCGAAAATTCTGAACCGGACCTTCGTGCTGAATGGCACGCAGCGCACTCTCGTCGGCGTCATGCCGCCGCGCTTTGCCTTCGGCGATGCGGATCTCTGGATGCCCGATCCCCTGGACCGCTCATCCAAAGCAAACGACAGCCAGTTTCCGATCTATTGGTGGCTGCTCACCCGTCTGAAGCCCGGCGTCTCCATCCCGCAGGCCGAAGCGGATCTCACGCTCGTAGCGCAACGCCTGTCGAAAGTTTATCCGAAGGATTATCCCAAGCATTTCAACGTCCACGTGGTTTCGCTCGCTGATAGCGTCGTTGGTCAATTTCGCTCCACGCTCTTCATCGTGCTCGCCGCGGTGGGACTGCTTCTGCTGATTGGCTGCGGCAATGTCGCCAGCCTGCTGCTCGCGCGCGCCACCACTCGCGAAAAGGAGTTCGCCATTCGCGCGGCCCTGGGCGCCAGCCGCTTGAGAATCGTGCGCCAGCTTCTGATCGAAAGCTTTCTGCTTGCCATCGGCGGCGCGATATTTGGCTGCTTGATCGCCTGGGCCGGCCTGCAAGCCTTGATCGCCGTAATCCCTCCGGACACCATACCCGCGGAGGCCGTGATCCGCATGAACGCGCCGGTGCTTCTCTTCGCGCTCGCCGTCGCCGTGATGACCGCCTTCATTTTCGGGCTCGCTCCGGCGTTGCAGATTTCCCGGCGCGACCTGAATGACCCGCTGCGCGACACCGGCAAGGGCGTCAGCGGCGGTTTTCGTCACGGAGGCGTGCGTAATGCCGTCGTCGCTCTGGAAGTGGCATTGTCGCTCACTCTGCTCATCAGTGCGGGCTTGCTCATGAAGAGCTTTCTCATGCTGCGCCAGGTCCATCTCGGATTGCGCCCCGATCACGTGTTGGTCATCCGTCTCCCGCTTCCCGAAGACCGCTACAAAACTGCCGAACAGGTCACCGCGTTCTTCCGTCCGCTTCTGTTGCGGCTGAAATCCCTGCCGGGCGTGGTGGACGCCACCGAAACCAGCACGCTGCCTCCTTACGGTGGGATTCCCAGCGACGTTGAAGTCCCCGGCAAAGTGCACCAGGAAAAATGGTCCGCGCTCTTCCAACTTTGCAGCGAAGGATATTTCCCCACTTTGGGAATTTCGTTCCTGCAAGGTCGCCCATTCACCGAATCGGAAGTGAACGGCGCGCGCAAGCTCGCGGTGGTGAATCAGGAGTTCGCGAGGAAATATCTGGGCAGCGACAATCCGATCGGGCAGCGCGTCCATCTCCTCGGCTTGGAAACCTTCGCCGACCCCGTGCACGACGCGTGGTTTGAAATCGTCGGTGTAGTCGCCGACGTGAAAAATCAAGGCCTGCAGCAGCCGACCCTTCCCGAAGTGTGGATTCCCTACACGATGACGGGCGCCGCGCGCCGCGGCATCCTGGTCCGTACCGCCGGCGACCCGATGATGATGATGAAAGCGGTGCGCGACGAAATCTGGGCCACCGACCGCGGCGTCGCGCTCACCATGACCGGCACGATGGAAAGCTACATCAATTCGTTTTCGTATTCGCAGCCGCGCTTCGGATTTTTGTTGATGGCAATTTTTGCCGGAATCGGATTGATTCTCGTCACCATCGGCGTTTACAGCGTGATCGCTTACACCACCGCGCGGCGCACCCACGAAATCGGCATTCGCATGGCCCTCGGCGCGCAACCGAAAAATATTCTCCGCCTCATCGTCGGCCAAGGCGGCCGCATGGCGCTCATCGGCATCGTGCTGGGCCTGGTTGCGTCCTTCGCGCTGACGCGCCTGCTGGCCTCCCTGCTTTTCGAAGTGAAGCCCAATGATCCGCTGATCTTCGCCGGAGTAGCGCTGCTCCTTCTAGCTGTCACGCTGGTTGCCTGCTACATTCCCGCGCGCCGCGCGATGCGCGTGGACCCGATGGTTGCCCTCCGCTACGAGTAATCGCGGCCGTCATTAGAATCCAGCCTCGAAGCGCGCGAATTCCACTTCCTCTTGCCACTCCAGCCGCGCGCGTCCGCTTCCAGCCTGCAACTCGCGGCAGCCCGCAGATGAAGGTTCGGGCTTCAAGCCATCGTTCGCGCAAGCCGCCACCATCGTGAAATTCTCCGGCGCCGTCCACAAACTCGCGCCCGGAACAAACGCATGATCCAGGCTGTCGCGCACCATGCGCTTCAGCGTCGGATAATCCACGTGATAACCCACCACCGCGCGCTTGAAATACCAGGTCAATTCGGAGCGCACGATCCCTTCATCGTCCGTCGCAATCGCCACTGGCACGCCCGCGCGCAAATAAATCGGCAGCACGTTATCCGCGCCAGTCATCCCGCGCACTACCTCGTGGCTGTAAACGCAGTCTTCCACCAAAATGTGCCGCTCTTTCATTTCGGCCAGCAGCCCGGGAACATCCTTCTCGTACAAAATGTCCAGGCCGTGGCCAATGCGCTCGGCGTGTCCTAGCTCGATGGATTCGCGAATGTGCGAGGCCAGCAGCTCTTCGGGCTTCACTTCGCCGGGAGTGAGTTCGCCGGCGTGCAAGGAAATGTGCACGTGCGGATAAACTCCGTGCAGGTAATCCAGCATGCGCATGTGCAAATCGAAATCGTGCAGCGCGCGATATTCGTCCTGTGATTGCACCAGGTTCACGGCGACGACGCGCGGGTCGGCGCTCGCGATTTCGAACCCCGCAACCAATTGCGCAAAAACTTCTTCCTTGAGGAACGCGCGCAGCACCTGATTCTGAAAACGCAAGGTCACGCCGCAGCCCACGTCGGGCGTCGCCGTCCCGCATTTCAGAATCTCCCGCATTTTGCTTTCGCCGGCATCCAGGTTCTTGCGGCCATCGGCAACAACCTCCGCCATACCACCCGCCAGCAGCCGCTGGCGCATCAACGCGAAATCGTCGTTCCACCCAAGCTCGCGCCCCAGCTTCACCGCTTCGCCCTGATCGGGCGTGAGCATCGTCTCCAGATAAATCTCGTGCTGCGCGCCCGCGCGATGAACTACCTCCGCGAACATTTCACCCCAATGCCCATTCGTCACCGGGCCGAATTTCCCGAACGCCGCAAAAAAATGGTGCCGCACGTCGCGATCGTCGGGGCTGGGAACAAAATTGCGGATGGACCAGCTATCAATCACGTGATTGCGCAAAGGAAAATCCGTCAACGCCTGCTCCGCGGGGACGCGGCCTTGCGCCGGATCGCACGGGGGTTGCGAGAGTGTCGCTGCGACGCGGTCAATACACAAGCTTTCCTCCACCGCGTAATCAATATAGCTTTCTGCATAGACGGCGCCGGTAAGGTGATTGTGCAAATCGCCGCCCTTGGGTAGGCGATCCAGAAAATCCATCAAAGCCGCGGGATTCTCGCGCACCGATTCCAGGTATTTCGCGGTCCGATCGGCAGGCGATCCGGACTGCGCCACGGCGGCGGCGTCACCCAAAAACGCGAAGGAAGTCAGGGTCACTATCATTATCAATATCAATGTCATTGGTCGAGACATGCTGGCTCCAAGATGGCGACCAGGAATATTACAGGAGAAGAGCCCCTTCGTGTTGCGATTAGAAGTATCTTTGCCGTTTGTTTTGTTCGAGTTGCAGGCGTTTTTGAATGAAGTCTTGTTGCGGTTAGAACGGCGCCGATGAATGACGAGTGATGGGCGGCAAGCGGCGAGCGAAACCCGCGCCTTGACCACACTCCTGCGGAGTGGCCAACCCGCCAGCATGTAGCGCCCCCGGTGGAGCGAAAAATCGCCCCGACCCACGTTAACATATTTATCATCTGGTTACCAGCACTAAATCGCGGAAAAATGGACGCGAGGGATCCCGAACTGCGGCCCTGGGGCGGCGGAACCGTAGCCGATGCTTCTCTGACCACCCGCGGCACGCACAGACGCGTGTTGGATTATTCGTCGCGGAGGGCGGTCCAGGGATCGAGCGCGGCGGCGCGGCGTGCCGGCACGAATCCGGCGAGGGAAGCGACGGCGGCGAGCGCGGCGATGGATACGACAAAGGTCAGAGGATCGCGCGGCTTGAGGCCAAAGAGCAGGGAAGCCGCTCCCTTGGCGGCCAGCAGGCCGAGCACGGTCCCCGCAGCGAGGCCAATCACTACCAGCACGCCCGCTTCGCGCATTACCATGCGAATCACATTGCGCGCTTTTGGGAATTCGCTTCGCGCGAGCGGACGCCACCCGCAATCGCCTTCGCTCGCCGCATACTTTTCGCAGCTCTGAGCTGCGAAACCGAAAATCAGGCTGGCAGGGGTTTAGCTCGCAGCAACCGCCGAACTCCGCGGCAACAGATCGGCAAAAACAAATCCATCTCGCTCCACAATCTCGCCCACCACGACGGGTATTTCCGCGCGGAACATCGGCCCTGCGTTCGCGAAGCTGTGGAACTCTCCATTTTCGCCGCAAGGGTCCACGCGGCCAGGAAGACCAGCGAGAAGATCGCGGTCGAAGCGGCGTCCCGCGAATGCTCGGTCCAACTGGCGCGGATCAACGCACGTTAAGTACGCGGACAGGCCACCGGCAATCATTTCTTCGGCGAGTTGGCGCGTGTCGCGCCCCCACAGCGGAAACACGGGAGTCATTTCGCACCGAGCGAGCTGGCGTTCACGATACGCTCGAATATCCGCCAGAAAAAGATCGCCGAAAATCACGTGATGAATTCCTTCGGCACGCGCACGCGTCATCGCCTCGCTCATCGCTTGTTCGTAAATTTCGTTCGGGCACGGCGAAGGGATCGGCACCTTCACCAGCGGCAGGCCGGCGGCCGCGGCTTGCATTTCAAGCAAGCTTTCGCGCACCGCGTGCATCGCGACGCGCTGGTGCGTGTGGTTCACAGTGGTTAGCAGAGCCACCACTTCGTACGCGAATTCCTCGGCGCCGAACCCCATGCAGCTCTGGCGCACCGTATGCAGCGCCCACGCGCTATCTTTTCCGCTGCTCCACGCAAGCCATGCTTTCGGCCGGCCCGCGCCACAGCTTTGCAAGTTGTCATCCATCGAGTTCCACTACCATCACTCTATTCGTACCGCAGCGCCACCATTGGATCCAGTTGCATCGCGCGGCGCGCGGGGGCGTAGCAGGCCCATAGTCCGATCCCTCCCAGTAAGAGCGTCGCCGTCACGAATGTGAATGCATCGGTGGCGCTCACTCCGATCAGCAGTGTCGCCATCGAGCGCGTCAGCGCCCACGCCACCAGCATTCCTGAGAGCACGCCTGCGATCACCAGCATCAATCCCTGCCCGAGCACCAGCCGCAGGATGTCCCGGCGCCCCGCACCGAGCGCCATCCGGATCCCAATCTCGTGCGTGCGCTGGCTCGCGGCGAAGGAAACCACTCCGTACACTCCTACTGCCGCCAGCGTCAGCCCCAGAATCCCCATCGCCAGAGCCAGTATCGCGCCGACCCGAAATATCCAGGACCCTTGCGGCCCGGCGAGCGATTCTTTCATCGTCTGCACCACCATGATCGGCATGTTCGGATCCACCGAGCGCACGGTGTTCTGCACTTGGGTTATCAGGCTTTCCGGGGGCACCGACGAACGCAGCTGCAAGGTGCGGTAAGAAGTGAAATGCTGCGCCACTGGAACATAAAAATATCGCTCATGGCTAAAGCCCATAAACAAGTACTTCCCATCCTTCGCCACTCCCACGATTTCGATGAAGGGTCCCGTCGCGCTCTTCACGCTGAAGCGCTTGCCGAGCGGATCCTCGTTCGGCCAGAATGTCCGCGCCATCGACTCGTTCACGATCGCGACGAGCGGCGCCTTCTCATCGTCGCTCCGCCGGAATGTGCGGCCGCGCAGCAACGGCACCCGCATGGTATCGAAATAGTGTTCGTCCACCCGGTTGTTCGCCACCACCGGCGGCTGTTGCCCGATCGGCAGTGGGTGCCCATCGATGTAAACCGGGGTCGCGTCGTTCACCGTACCCATCGGAACGCAGTAGGCCAGGCTCACATTTTCCACTCCCGGAAGCGCCCGAACCTTCTCCTCGAGCTCCCGGTAAAAAGTGTTGGTGCGGACTTCGTCGTATCCCACTTCTTTCGGGTCCAGCACAACATTCAGCACGTGGTCCGGATCAAATCCCATATAAGTCCGTTGCAAGCCCAGTAGGCTGCGTACAAACAAACCGGCGACGATCAAGAGCACCAGCGATCCCGCCACTTGAGCCACCACCAAAGCGCTACGCACGCGATGGCGGCCCACTCCCGCCGTGTCGCTTCTCCCGGCGCCGTGCAGCACACTATTCAGATCAGTGCGGCCGGCGCGCCATGCCGGCCACAAGCCCACTCCGAGCCCGGTGATGAGAGCAGCGCCCATTGCGTAAGCAAATACGCGCCAGTCAAAGCCGAAATTCAGCTGCACCGGAAGTTTTAGATCCGGCAGAAGCGCGGCGATCGCCCCATTGGACCACACGCCTATCAGAAGTCCGCCCGCTCCACCCAGCAACGCCAACAGCAGGCTTTCGGTGAGCAGTTGCCGCATCAGGCGCCCGCGGCCTGCCCCCAGCGCCGCGCGAATCGCCATCTCGCGTTGCCGCATCGTCGCGCGCACCAGCAAAATATTTGCGACGTTCATGCACGCCAGCAGCAGTACCAGTGCGGCCAGCGCCAAAAAAATCCCGGCTACCAAAGGAACGACATTGCTCGAAAATGGCTCCGGACGCGACAATCTTTCTGGAATCACCCGAATGGTCACGCCCTTGTCCGTCGCCGGATAAGTTTCCTCTAGGCGCTTCGCCACCACATTCACGGAACTCTGCGCCTGGCTCAGGCTCACGTTCGGCGCCAAGCGCGCCAGCACATTCAGGGTCCGACCGTTGCGGTTGTGCCAGAATTTCGCGGCGTCGGATGGCAGCATCATGTTCAGCGGAACGTAGCCGTCCATGTCCATCCCGAAGTCCGCGCCGTGAAATCCTTTCGCCGCCACTCCGATGATCGTCGCCTCTTGCCCGTCAATCAGTGCCTGCTTGCCCACAACGCTGGCATCACCGCCGAACGTCTTCTGCCAGTAGGAATAGCCCAGCACAATATACGGATCCCGTCCGCCCGCTTCGCCCTCCGATGGCAGCAACAAGCGGCCAATCGCCGGCTGCACACCGAGGCCGGAGAAATAATTTCCCGTAACATCGCAGTACACGAATTGATTGGCTTTGCCGTCTACGCTCAGCCCGCCAATGTCTATCTGCGAGGCGAGAATGTCGGAAAATACATTTGCCTGTTTTCGTAGATCCACCAACTGCGGATAGGAAAGCGTGAAAATTCCGAGCGTGTCGCCTTGCATCCGGCCCGCCAGCATCATGAGTTGTTCAGGCGATTTCACCGGCAGGGGACGCAGGAACAATCCGTTCACCATTCCGAAGATTGCCGTATTGGCCCCAATGCCCAGCGAAAGTGTAAGGACCAAAATCAAGGTGAGCATCGGCGACTTGCCCAGCATCCTGAAGGCGTAACGAACGTCCTGCCAAAGTGTGCCCATGAAGGTAGCCCCTCTCGGTCCGTGATGATAGTAGAGCACACGCCGACCCACAAGCAGGTTCCAATTATGTGTTTTACAATCAGTAAGTTAGCGTCCGAGTAGGCCCAATACTGGGGACTTCTTGAGCGTTTCCGAGACCCGCCGTCCCGGAAACGGACATCCCTTGCGGTATTGCGTCGCCGTGGCTCGAGCGGCTAATCGCTGCTCGATGGCGCGGCGCGCCAAAAGCTCGGAGCCGACTGAATGAATTCCAGACCGGCGAGCATTTGGCCCCGCTCCGATCGAATCAGGCGCGCCACGCGACAGAGCAGCTCCTCTTCCGTTTGCATGTTGGTGAGAATCAATTCCTGCTCGCGCGCTACGCTCGCCGAAATCGGAATCAGGCCGCCGCGCGCGCTCACGTTGATTGTTTCGGTAGGCTCGAAAAAAGGCTCCTCGCCAAGCCTGCCGTAAACCAGCACGGGCATGCTGATCGGCAGGCGCTGCGCGCGACGCTGATCGTGCAATGAGCCGATGGCATGCTTGTGCCCGTTGCGCCCAAAGCGGCCGCTGCGCCGCCCGAAGAGTCCGGCGAAAAAATCTCCCAAGCCCACACGCACCCCCAACTAAAGATATGCGCTCTTGCGCGCACGCTCGCAAGCCTTTTCGCCGCGCGCTTGGCCAGGCTTTCCAACAATGATAAATTCGCGCCGCGTGCGGTCCGCTGGACGACGAGGCCACCGCGGCCAAGCGCTTCATCGTTGCGAAATTCGTGCCGAATCGCACCCCATCCCGCGAAACCGAAACAGCGGTTCCCAACGCTCTGGCGCGTCCCGCGCTCGCCGCGCAGCTCGGGCTATTCGACGCGACCATGGTGGTGATGGGCGGCATCGTCGGCTCCGGAATTTTCATCAATCCCTACGTCGTCGCGGAGCTGGTCCACACTCCCGCCCTGATTCTGGGCGCGTGGGTCGCTGGAGGCGCCATCGCGCTGCTCGGCGCTTTCATTTACGCCGAACTCGCGGCGCGCATGCCGCAGGTCGGAGGCCAATACGCTTACATTCGGGAGGCGTTCCATCCGCTGCTCGGTTTTCTTTATGGCTGGGTGAGCTTGCTGGTCATCAATGCCGGCGGCACCGCGGCCGTCGCCGTAACCTTTGCGGAATACACCCGCGCGTTTTCCCACGGCGCGATTCCGGAAAAATTTGCGGCGATCACCGTCGTGGTGATTCTGACGGTGATCAATTGCCTCGGCGTGCGCGCGGGGAGCGGCGTGCAGAGCCTCTTTATGGTGCTGCGCATTCTGGCGATTGCCATGATCGTGGCCTGCGGCGCGTGGCTGATTTTCGAGGATCCCGCGGCTGCCGCCCACCCGGCGTGGCGGCCGCTCCTCGACCGCCCGGTTTCCTTCAATCTATTGAGCGTCTTCGGCGCCGCGATGATTCCGGTCCTTTTCGCTTACGGCGGATTCCAGACGTCGAATTACATCGCCAGCGAAATTCGCGAACCGCGCAAGAATTTGCCGCGAGCGTTGCTGCTCGGAGTGGCGGGAGTGATCGCACTCTACGTTGCCGCCAACTTCATTTATGTGGAGGCCCTGTCTCCCGCGGGGCTCGCCGCCACTTCCACGCCGGCGTCCGAAGTGATGCGCCGTGCGCTCGGCTCGCTCGGCGGCTTGCTCATTGCCGTGGCCATCGCAATTTCCACACTGGGGTTTTTGAGCCAGGCGATGCTAGTGAATCCTCGCGTCGCGTTTGCGATGGCGCAAGACGGCGTGCTGCCGAGGATTTTCGCGCGCCTGGATCCGCGCAGCCGCGCGCCCATTGCCGCGATCGCCCTGCAAGGGGCGATCACCAGCGCCGCCGTGCTGCTGGGAACCTACGAACAAATCCTCAGCTACGTAGTGGTGATGGACTGGCTCTTCTTCGGGCTTTCGGCCAGCTGCCTTTTCGTCTTTCGCTGGCGCGACGCCCACCGCCCGCCAAACCTGCGCGATGCCGAATCCGAAAGCCGCGGCGGATATCGCGTTCCGGGACACCCCTGGACCACCGGCGTTTTCGTCACCGTCGCCGCGTTAGTTGTTCTGAACACAATTTACAAATATCCGCGCAATGCCGGGGCCGCAGTGTGTATCCTTTTCGCTGGGGTTCCCGTCTATTTTCTTTTCCGCTGGCGGGCGAAACGCCGGCGTGGCTCCGATTCAATATAAGTAAGCAATGAGTCCGCAACGACGCGAAATTCGTTCTGGCTATATTGAATGGGCCAAGCTGCGTTCCAAGGCTCGTTACAATCTTGCCGCCAGTGACTTGCTCGCGCTGCCGCTCGCCGATCTTCATCCGCACATCGAGAATTTCCAACTAGCCGGGCCCGGCGGCTACGGCTATGCGCCATTGCTCGAAAAACTTTCCGAGAAATCCGGTGTTCCCGTGGAAAGCATCGTGCAAGCGCAAGGCACCTCGATGGCCAATCACCTGGCCATGGCCGCACTGCTCGAGCCGGGCGATGAAGTTCTGATCGAAGAGCCTTCCTACGAAGCCATTGTTTCCGCTGCGCAATATTTAGGGGCAAAGGTCCGGCGCTTCCCGCGAAAATTCGAAGCAGGTTTCCAGCTCGACCCGCGCGAAGTCGAACGAAATATTTCTCCGCGCACGCGGCTGATTGTGATCACCAATCTGAACAATCCCACGGGCGTGCGCTCCGCGGATGCCAAGCTGCGCATGGTGGGCGAAATCGGGCGCAGCATGGGCGCGCACGTCCTGGTGGATGAAGTGTATCTGGAGACAAGTTTCGATTCGCCGTGGCAGAGCGCCTATCTGCTGGGTCCCAATTTCGTGGTCACCAGCAGCTTGACGAAAGCCTACGGCTTATCTGGATTGCGTTGCGGCTGGATTTTCGCGGCGAAACCGCTGGCGGAGCGCATGTGGCGGCTCAATGACCTCTTCGGAGTAATGCCTCCGCATCCCGCGGAATTGCTCAGCGTGCTGGCTCTCGAGAATTTGCCGCAGATTGCCGCGCGGGCGAAGCAACTGCTCGATACCAATCGCTCCTTGCTGAAGGAATTTTTCAATTCGCGCAAAGACCTGCTGGCCATCTGGCCCGATGCCGGCACCATCGCCTTTCCGCAACTCATCAGCGGCCACGCGGACGCTTTCTGCCAATTGCTGCGCGAAAAATACGACACCAGCGTGGTTCCCGGCCGCTTCTTCGAGGCGCCCGAGCATTTCCGCATCGGCGTGGGCGGGAAGACCGAAGACGTTCGCGAAGGGCTTGCGCGCGTCGGCGCTGCGCTCGACGAGCTCGCCGCCAAACACTAACTTTCGGGCTGCGCAGCTTTTCTTCTGGCCGGCGCTTTCTTGCGCGCAAGAATAATGTCCACCAGCGCCTGCGCCGCGCCCGTCAGCGGCCGGTCCTGCCTGTATACAAGGTAGAGTTTCCGTTCGATGCGCATCTGCCGGATGCTCAGTTCGCGCAAATCGCCGCGCGCCAGCTCGCCTTCCACGCACATGCGCGGCACGATCGCCACGCCCTTCTTCATTTCCACGAAGCGCTTGATGCTCTCGATCGTGGGAAGCTCCACGTCCATGCGCAACGGCGTCTTGTGCTTGGCAAACATTTGCACCACGCGCTGGCGATAGGGCGATTCCACGATGTGCGCCACAAAAGTCTCCTCGCCCAGCGCCGTGACGTCCACATCATGACGCTTGGCCAGCCGGTGCCCCGGCCAGACCACCAGTACCAAAGCGTCGCGGTAGAATTCCGCCGTGGTCAGTTCGCGCTCTTCCGGCACGTACGAAATCACTCCGATATCGAGCTGGTGGTTCAAAAGCTCCCGCGGCACGTCGCGCGAAAACACCCGGTGCACCCGAATTTGCACCCCGGGATGCAGGCGGCGAAATCGGTCGAGCGACGGCAGCAAGGCATGGATCGAGCTTTCGTTGACGCCCAGCGACACCTGGCCGCGTTCGAGCCCGCGCAGTTCGCGCAGCCCCTTGCGAATCTCCTCGCGCATTCCCAACATCCGGTCCGCGTATTCCAGCAGCAGCACCCCCGCGTCCGTCAGGGTCCGGGCGCCCGAGCCCCGCACGAAAAGGGGCTGGCCGACCCAATCCTCCAGCTTGCGCATGGCGATGCTCACCGCCGGCTGCGTCCGAAAGAGCTTTTCCGCCGCGCGCGAATAGCTGCGCTCGTTAGCCACCATCTGGAACACCTGCAAAGCCGCCAAATCCACGGTATTCACCTCCGGGCGCAAATTGCCTGTATATAATTGTATAAGAGAGATTTATCGTACATGCAACAATTATAAATTGGACTCCTTGCCCCAGCCGCGAAACACTGGTATTGCTCAAAGGAGCCTTCATGGAGCACGTCCACATATTCGACACCACGCTGCGCGACGGGGAGCAGTCTCCCGGATTCTCGATGAACCGGGAGGAAAAGCTCCAATTGGCGCATCAGTTGGAGGAACTTGGCGTGGACGTGATCGAAGCGGGGTTTCCCATTGCTTCGCCCGGAGATCTGGAAGCCGTTCGCGCCGTAGCCGGCGAAATCAAGGCCTGCCGGGTGGCGGCATTGGCGCGGGCGCGCCAGGAAGACGTGGACGCGGCCCTGCGCGCCATCGAACCCGCCGCAAAGCCTCGCCTGCACATTTTTCTGGCCAGCTCAGACCTGCACCTCAAGCACAAACTGCGTATTTCGCGCAGCGAGGCGCTGGAACAGATCTCGACAATGGTTCGCTACGGCGTCCAGAACTGCGAAGAGGTGGAATTCTCGGCCGAAGACGCCAGCCGCACCGATATGGATTTTCTGCTGGAAGTAATCGAAGCCGCCGCCGCGGCCGGCGCCACCATCATCAATATGCCCGATACGGTCGGCTACACGACGCCTGAAGAATACGGCGAGATGTTCCGCCGAGCGCGCAAGCATCTGGCCGCCTATCCCAAAATCATTTATAGCGCGCATTGCCACAACGATCTGGGCCTTGCCGTTGCCAATTCACTCGCGGCCATCGCCGCGGGCGCGCGGCAGGTGGAATGCACCATCAACGGCATCGGCGAGCGCGCCGGAAACGCTTCGCTCGAGGAAGTCGCGGTGGCGCTGCATGTGCGCAAGGGCCACTATTCGGTGGGCACGCGCATCTCACTGGAAAAGATTTATGCCACGAGCCGCATGCTCTCTTCGATCACCAGCATCAACGTGCCTCCCAATAAAGCAGTGGTCGGCGCGAACGCTTTTGCGCATGAGGCCGGCATTCATCAGGACGGCATTTTGAAGAATCCGCTGACCTACGAAATTATCCTGCCGGAAAAAGTGGGAGTTCCGGCGCGGCGGCTCGTCCTTGGCAAACATTCCGGGCGCAACGCGCTGCGCGCGCGCCTGGAAGAGCTGGGATACAAAACCACGGACGCGGAACTTTCCGACTGCTACGCGCTGGCTACGGCGCGCGCGGATGCGGCCAAACAAGTAACGGATCGCGACTTGCTTTCCATCATTCACAAGGTCCGGCGCGGCCAGGGGCACGCGCCCGCAGGACCAACCGCCAGCGCCGCTGCTACTCGCTGACGGGCGCAAAATTGATAACGTAACGGGAGACGAGCCATGACTGGGGTCAGGAAGACGATCGCGGTGCTGCCGGGCGATGGGATCGGCCCGGAAGTCACGCGCGCCGCTGTGCAAGTTCTGGAAGATTGCGCGAAATCCTTCGAACACAAATTTGAATTCCGCGAATTTGCTTTCGGTGGCGTGGCCATTGACCGCTTCGGCACTCCGCTGCCCGCTGAGACGCTGGCCGGTTGCCGTGCGGCGGATGCAATTTTGCTCGGCGCTATTGGCGGGCCGCAATGGGACTCGCTGCCGCTGGAAAAGCGGCCCGAAGCCGGATTGCTCGGATTACGCAAGGCGCTGGGCCTCTACATCAATTTGCGGCCGATTCATCTGCGTCCGGCGCTGCGCGGGATGTCTCCGCTGCGGCGCGAGCGCATCAACGATTGCGATTTTGAAATCGTGCGCGAGCTGGCCGGGGACATCTATTTCGGCGCGCACGAAATAACCGGCGAAGGCAGTAACGCGCGCGCCCGTGACGTCGCCGAATACACGGCCGCCGAAATCGAACGCATCGCCAAGTACGCCTTCGAGCGAGCTACCACGCGCAGCCGGCGCGTCACCAGCGTGGATAAAGCCAACGTCCTGGCGACTTCCGCGCTGTGGCGCCAAACCGTCGAGCGCGTTGGCCGCAATTATCCGGACGTGACGCTCGAACATCTCTACGTGGACAACGCCGCGATGCAACTGCTGCTGCGTCCCATGCAGTTTGACGTGATCCTCACCGGAAATCTCTTCGGCGACATTTTGAGCGACGAAGCCGCCGCGCTCGCCGGTTCCATCGGACTGATTCCCTCGATGAGTCGCGGCGCCGAAGGTCAGCCCGCGCTCTACGAACCGATTCACGGCTCCGCGCCGTCGCTCGCCGGAAAAGACGTGGCCTGTCCGCTCGGCGCGATTTTCTCCGCGGTCCTGCTGCTGCGCGAATCGTTTGGATTGGACCTGGAAGCGCAGTGGATTGAAGGCGCGATTGATCGCGTGCTCGATCACGGCTATCGCACAATTGATATTACGGAGACGGGCGCGCGCGTCCTGCGCAGCTCGGAATTCGTCGAACACATTCGCGCCGAATTGCACGACGCATTAGTCCATTCCGAGCGGTACGGCTGGGGCGTCTAATCCGGCGCAGCTTCAGGTTTTCCTGAGGACCAGGCAACTCGCGATCATGTCGTGCAGCGCCTGCTTCTTTTCCGTGAATCCCGCCATGATGTAACCGATCCCGAGCGGAATCATTCCCGTGATTAACTTCGCAAAAAATCTGCCGCTGGCCCGCGCAAACGTGACCCGTCGTCCGGACAGATCGGTGACCGTCAGTCCCAGCGCCATCTTTCCGAGCGTTCCCTGATATTGCGAACTCTCCATCCAAGCGAAGTAAAGCCAATTGGCCACCAACGACAGAGCCGTCACGAGCACGATTATGGATATGAACGCCGCGGGAATTGTGGGGTCTTCGCTGTTCATCCCTTCTAACATCGTCCGGAAATAGCCGATCCCCACAATCGCCAGCACCATCAAAGCGAATATCCCGAACATCACGCCAACCACGATCCCGTCAATTAAATAGGCGAGCAGCCGCAACCAGAATCCCGCGTACGGCGACGGCAGGACAACCGGAACAGCGGCGGGCGCGTAGGGACTCGCCGAACCGGGACTGCCGTACACCGCGACGGTACTCCCACCGGCGCCACCTACCGCGACGGTCGGCGGAGCGGAGGCCTGCGGCACACCGCCAGTGGGCTGCCCACACGCTCCGCAAAACGCCGTTCCTTCCGCCACCTGCGTCCCGCATTTCGAACAGAACATATCGCTCCTATTTGCGCCGAAAGCCGCGGGGAATTCCTTCCTACAGCTTACGGATAACCAGCGTCCCGGCCAGAATATCGTGCAGCGCCTGCTTTTTCTCGGTGATTCCAGCCATGATGAATCCAATGAACAAAATGACGGCGGAGATGTATTTCCCAAAAAAACGGCCGGTGGCGCGGCCGAAGCTGATACGCCGCCCGGCCAGGTCCGTCACTTCCAGTCCCAACGCTTTTTTCCCCAGCGTGGCTTGCCAACTCGAGCTCTCTAACAAGGAGAAATAAAGCCAGTTCAAAACCGTAAGGACCGTCCAGAGCCGGAAAAGCATTCCGAACATCGGGAAAAAGTCTTCGGGCCTGGATGGATGGCGTCCCATGAAAATGCCGTGCATCCCTAAGCCCATGGACGCGGCGAACGGCAGGAAGACGATCCAGCGCACAAATCCCAGCACGATGAAGTCGATGATGATCGCGACGAAGCGCAGCCAAAATCCAGCGTAAGCCGCCGCGGGGCGCGCTGCGGGCGCTTGCCAACCCGCCTGCACTGGCGGCGCGTAAACGGGTGCGCCCGCGACCGGCGGCGCCGGAGTGCCTGCGCCGGGTTGGCCGGCTGCCACGCCCGCAGTGGACTGCCCGCAAGCGTTGCAAAAGGCCGCGCCATCAGGAACATTGGCTCCGCATTTTGAACAGTACATCGCGCCTCCTCATGGCCGCGCCAGGACCGCGAAACCCAAGATGTTGCTGCGCATCGTAACCAAGGCCAAACCAGCGGGTCAACATGCAAATCTCCGGCGCTATGCCGCGCAACGGGCGCCTGCAAGCGTGTATTGCGCGGTTCTTGCCGCCTCGCTTACACTCGAAGAGTTCGTTCGTCAAAGCAAGCGGGAGAATCCAAATGC
This sequence comes from uncultured Acidobacteriota bacterium, assembly GCA_963780035.1. GTDB lineage: Bacteria > Acidobacteriota > Terriglobia > Acidiferrales > UBA7541 > Palsa-295. The sequence goes on from CAWAAG010000006.1 coordinate 186,889, forward strand.
TCATTCGCTTTTCGACACCGGCAAGAATTCTGGGCGGCGCTCTTTTCGCTCTGGCATTATTCGCCAGCGGCTACCTGGCCGGACAAAACCGCTTCGGCCAGCCGAAAACGATCCTGCACGTGGTGGAACTGAAATGGAACCCCACCGCCACCGACGCCGATAAGCAGCGCGCCATCGAAGGCATCAAGGAGATGGCCACAAAAATTCCCGGCATCAAGAACATATGGATCAAGGGCGAGCGCATGCAGCCGCGCGACTTCAATGCCGCCTACGCGATCGAATTTCGCGACCGCGCCGCCGCCGACGCCTATGCCGAAAGTCCGATTCATGCCAAGTGGGAACTGGAATACGTTCCGCTGCGCGAAGCCAGCGTCTCGATACAAGTCACCAACCCTTAGAAGCTCTTGGGTCCGCGACGCTTTTGCATCATTTCTCTGAGCGCTTCGCCAGCGCCGCGCGAAATTCATCCAGGCCGAACATTTTTCGGGAATGACGATCCAACATCTCGTCCGGCAGCAACCGGCGCAGGAGGATCCCAAGTTTCGCGCCGCGCGTGACCGGATAGCGCGCTCGCGGGCGTGTTTCCTCAATTGCGCGAACGATCACACGCGCGCAATCCTCCGGCGTGTAGCGCGATGACTTGGTAGTCTTTTCCCAAGCGCCGAAAAATTTCCGGTACAGCGGAGCGTAGGGACTGCGTTCTGTATTTTTCGCGTACGCCGACGACAACTCCGCCGCGTTGCGATTGATGTTTGTAGGAATGTAACCCGGCTCGATCAGCGCCACGTGAATTCCAAAAGGATAGAGCTCCAGGCGCAGGGCATCGCTCGCGGCTTCCACGGCATGTTTGCTCGAACTGTAGGGCCCGAAAAGCGGCATGGTCATTTTTCCGGCAATCGAACTCATATTAATGATGCGCCCCCGCAGCGCGCTGCGCATCGCGGGAAGGACGCGCTGCGTCACGCGCACCAGCCCGAAATAGTTGGTCTCGAATTGTTTCCGTAAATCCGCCAGCGTGATTTCTTCCATCACTCCAATGATGGCAATTCCGGCGTTGTTTACCAGCACTTCCACCGGACCCGCGTTGCGCTCGATCTCCGCGATCCCGCGCTCCACCGATTCGTCATCGCATACGTCCATGGCCATCGCGTGAAGGGGCAGTTTGCGCTCGTCCGCAAATTGCTGCAGCGCGGCGATCCGTTCGGCGTTGCGGCCGCTGGCAAAAACGCGGTAACCGCGCTCCGCCAGCAGCACCGCCGCCGCGCGGCCCAATCCGTCCGTCCCGCCGGTGATCAATGCCACTCGTCCGGTGCGCTGCAGCCTGGTTGCAGTCATGACGATCCCCTCCGTGTCGCGTGCAAATTACCGCAGAAACGAGCCCTTGGCGAGCGTGGATACAGCAGCGACGGTATTGACGCCGACGTGCGTTGGGGCAGAATTGGCGCAGGAGGATAGCGCATGATCAAAAAAGTAAAAGGCGGTTACAAAGTGGTTTCGGAAAAGAAGGGCAAGAATCTCGGCGGCCCGTACAAAACGCGTGAAGAAGCAGAAAAGCGCCTGCGCCAGGTCGAATTCTTCAAGCACAACAAGTAACCGAACCGCCGGCCCGCGGAGGACCCAACTTGCTTCCCGCGGCGGCTCGAATTTCCACAGTATGCGGTGAAATCCACAGAAGAACACCCAAAAAATAAATCATAAATACTTGACGAATTTTGGAAAGTTGCTATACTCTCCTGATGTCGGCACAGGCCTGCGAAGGCGATTTCTGTGCTGACGGACCGGTTTCTGCCTTCTCATCCAGAGGTGAGTTTGGTTACAAACACCGGGTAGAAATAAATCGAGCTTCGAGCACGTCCGCCCTAGAGGCCGCGTAGTCTGGCCCGCAGGTTCGGCGGATCCGCCCGGCGCTCGTTGCCGGGTTTTTTATTGTCTGCAATCTGCACTCGCTGCTCCGGCTCCAAACCGGCACAGCGCTCCCCCGGGAGGGGAGACAATCCCATCGGAAGTTGTTGATAGGATTGAAGTTCTTTGACAACTGAAGGAAGCTGGCACTATGTTATGCGAGTTTCAAGTCTCGCATGGCGTAGTAAACCGCAAATTTTTTGCTCGAGAGTAGCGCAATGTGGAAAGGCGAATTTACTCCACGCGCGGTGTCGGTCTTCTGCATGAGTGATCATCCAGGGGCCGGCGATGGC
>CAWAAG010000007.1:0-23458 GCA_963780035.1 uncultured Acidobacteriota bacterium
TGGACGTAAACGGCGGCCTGCACATGGGCTAAACGCGAAGGTGGGGTCAACGTTTCAGTGCAGCTGTTCCACAAACGTCCAGAAATCCTTGTCGTTCTTGTAAGGAAGAAAAGAACCATCCTTGGTGGGATCCGGAAAAGTCTCACCGGGAATCATGTTCTGTTTGCGGGCAAACGCTTGCTGCAGATGCACTCGCGCATCACCAAGTTTCTTCTCTTCCGCGTCAGCGCACGCAAGATTGTAGTAATACAGCGGGTAATCAGGGTCCTTGGCAATCGCGGACACAAAGATGGCCCGCGCCTTCGGAATATCTCCGGCAATCCCATAGGACATCCCGGCCTGATCGGTGGTCACCCGCCGCATGGTTTGCTGTGCTGGATCATCGCCAAGCTTTGCCAAGGCCGCTTCAAAAATAGGACCCGCCGCTTTGTACATCTGGTGCCGGTAAAGAATCTGTGCGTACAAAAGCATGTCGTTGAATACCGGCACGTAGCCCGGATCGAGCTGATAGCTCCCAAATATTTTATTCAGCTCCGGGTCGTCTGCGTTAATCGCATCCTGGCTATAGATTTCCAGGTCGCCGCAGATGTCGCCTTCCGCCACAAATCCGCGAACCGAGTACCACGTCTTGCCGTTTTTGCCGTGCGTCGAATAGGTGGCAATGGCTACGGGAATCGTGCCCGAGCTTTTTTCCTCTGCGGTCATCAGCATTTTCAGCGTGGGATTCTTTTTTTGTTCTTCCAGAATTCCGGCGCGGCATTTTTCGCTCGTCAACGGCGCCTGCTCGGGAACAAGAAATAAAAATCCCAGAAACGTCAGCCGGTCGGAATCGTTCGTTCCGCGCAGTCCAATCTCTTGTCCTTTCGATTTGGCCGAAAGTTCAACGATCTTGAATCCGTCCGCTCGCCAACTCAGTTGTCCGGGATGGATGGGCAGAGCGATTTTAAAATCCGCATCGGACGCGGGTCGCGCGTCCGGAGTTTGCCCGAAAGCCGGAATCGCGCAGAGTAAGACAAGCGTGAATAGCAGGGAAGTTATCTTCATGCGCGGCAGTCTATCCGCGTCCCTGCTCATCGGCAAGTGGATTCCCCGGAGACACCTTCTGCGACTTGTGCGTTAAATCCTCTGCCTTGGTCATCGGTCGCGCGCAAGAACGCCTTTGGCTGTCAGAGTGCGCAGCGGCCGGTGCTTGTCTCGATCACTTCGGTTTGATGTTCTGATTTACGCGGAAAAAGTTGGTCGGGTCGTAACGCTTCTTGATCTTCGCCAGGCGCTGGTAATTCCTGCCGTACGTCACGCGGATACGCTCGTCGCCCTCTTCCATCATGAAGTTCACGTAGCCGCCGCCGGCGGAGTAGGGATGAAGTTCGCGCCAATACTCCTTCGCCCACGCGGAAACCCTATCCATGTTGGCGGGGTCGGGATCCACGCCGACCATCACCACAGCCCAGGTTGCGTCGCGAAAGTCCCAGGGCGTGGCGCTGCCTTTTACGCGGCTCGCCGCTCCGTTGACGGGGTACATATGCATGGTGGAATGCAGCGATGGCAAATTCGCCGCGTTTTTCACGTGCAACGCGATGGCTTCGTCCGGGAGCGTGCGCACGAAATCGGCCTTCCAATACCATTGCAGCCCCGGCGGATAGAGGCCATCGAACAGGCTCTGCAGCGCGGGATGCGGGATCGGACCGGCCAAGTCGAGCGCCGGAGCCTTGAAGCTTCGGATCGCCTGCAACGCTTTCTCCGCTTTCTTCGGCGCTCCCGTACAGCACCACACGACGCCGCACATTTTTTTGTTGTGCAAATGTTCGGGAAAGGGCGGCGCCGGGGCCACGGTAAAAAAACCAAAGAACCCGTAAACGTCATCGGGCGCTTTCACGGTGAAGCTGCGGTACCAGCGCATTAACTCCGGGGCATCTTCCAGCGGCCACAGCATCGGCCCGCCGTAGTCCATATCCACAGGGTGCGCCTTGAACAAGAACGACGTCACCACGCCGAAGTTGCCGCCCCCGCCGCGCACCGCCCAAAATAGATCGGCATTTTCCCTGGCGTTCGCGGTGACGAAGCGCCCGTCGGCCAGCACCATTTCGACGGCGAGCAGATTGTCAACCGTGAGGCCGTAGCGCCGCGTCAAGTAACCAATCCCGCCACCCAGCGTCAGTCCGGCCACACCGGTCGTCGAAATGACGCCGCCCGGAACTGCCAGGCCGAATGCATGCGTGGCATGGTCCACGTCGCGCCAGAGCGCGCCGCCTCCGGCGAGCGCCGTCTTTTTCTTCGGGTCCACGCGAACGTAGTTCATCGGCGAAAGATCGATCACGAGTCCGTCATCGCATATTCCCAATCCGCCGGCGTTATGCCCGCCGCCGCGGATGGCCACCAGCATCTTCTGTTCGCGGCCGAATTTCACCGCGGAGATAACGTCCGCGACGTCGGCACAACGCGCGATCAGTCGCGGCCGCCGGTCAATCATCGCATTGTACACTTTGCGCGCTGCGTCGTATTTCGCGTCGTGCGGTTCGATCAATTCGCCGCGCAAGCTGGAGCGCAGCGCCGCGATAGATGTTTCGTCGAGCATCGTCACCTCTCTCCAGGAAAATCACTCGGCTTCGACTGCGGACAAGTGCACGGCGGCATTGCGCTGCTTCACATCGCAAACTCAAAGCCGTCCGAAAATGCAGCGGGAGTCTCCGACCCGCACCCGCTGATCGATCATCCTACGATGCCGCCTTTCGTGGATGCAACGCGGTTGTCAGCGCAGTAGCCCGGGCCAGCTGCCGGCACCTGGCGGTGCACGCGTCGCACGCGTCGCGCCGAAACCGGCTCAGCGCCGCCCTGTCTGAGGTTGACCCCGCAGCAAGCCCCGCATAGAATGGCAAGGTTGTCTTGGGGACGCTATACTTGCCTGCGGTGCGGCCCGAAAATTCAAGTTCGCTGAAAGTGGAGGAACAATCAGAATGGCCAGCGTCGAAGAACGCGTAAAGACGATTATTGTCGAGCAGCTCGGTGTGGATGAAGGCGAAGTCACTCCGACCGCCTCCTTTGTGGACGACTTGGGCGCGGACTCGCTCGACACCGTCGAGCTGGTGATGGCATTCGAAGAAAATTTCGGCATCGAGATCCCGGACGAGGATGCCGAAAAAATTGCCACGGTCAAAGATGCCGTGGACTACATCGAAAAGCACGCCAAGGGCAAGTAGACCGCCCTCCCCTCGTCCCATTCCGTACAGGAGAAATTCCCTTTGAACCGCCGAGTTGTCGTTACGGGCGTTGGTTTGGTCTGCGGATGCGGTATCGGCACCGAAGAAGTCTGGCGCAATCTGCTGGCAGGGAAGAGCGGCATCGGTCCGATCACGCATTTCGATCCCGCCGCTTTTGACTGCCGCATCGCCGGAGAAGTCCGCAATTTTGACCCGCTGAATTGGCTCGAGAAAAAAGAAATCAAGAAGACCGGCCGCTTCATTCAGCTGGCGCTCGCCGCCGCGGATTTCGCCATGCAAATGTCCGGGCTGCAAGTCACTCCGGATATCGCGGATTCCACCGGCGTTTACATCGGTTCCGGCATCGGCGGGTTCGACGTGATCGAGCGCGAACATTCGAAGTATCTCGCCGGCGGCCCGGGAAAAATTTCTCCCTTTTTCATTCCCGCCACCATCGTCAACCTCGCCTCCGGCCACGTTTCCATTCGCTACGGCGCGAAAGGACCCAACTCCGCCACGGCCACGGCCTGCTCGGCTTCCGCGCACGCCATCGGCGACGCGTTCAAAATTATTCAGCGCGGCGCTGCTGACGTGATGATCACCGGCGGCACCGAAGCCGCCATCACTCCGATGAGCGTGGGCGGATTCGCCGCGATGCGCGCGCTTTCCACGCGCAATGACGAACCGCAACGCGCCAGCCGCCCGTTCGACGCCGACCGCGACGGCTTCATCGTCGGCGAAGGCTCCGGCATGGTGATTCTGGAAGCGCTGGAAATCGCGCAGAAGCGCGGCGCAAAAATCCTGGCGGAAATCACCGGCTACGGCATGTCCGGCGACGCGTACCACATCACGCAGCCGGCCGAGCACGGCGATGGCGGCTACCGCGTTTCACTCGCCGCCTTGAAAGATGCGGGGATTTCTCCGGATGACGTCAGCTACGTCAACGCGCACGGCACCTCGACGCCCATCGGCGATGCCATCGAAACCGAAGCGCTCAAGCGCGTTTTCGGCGCGCGCGCCAAAAAAGTTCCCATCAGCTCGACAAAATCCATGACCGGGCATTTGCTCGGCGGCGCCGGCGGCCTCGAAGCGGGCATCAGCGTCCTCGCCTTGCGCGACCAGATTCTGCCGCCCACCATAAATTACGAGAAGCCCGACCCCGCTTGCGATCTCGATTACATTCCGAATCACGCGCGCAAAGCGGAAGTTACTTACGTGCTCTCGAATTCTTTCGGCTTCGGCGGCACTAACGCCTCGCTGCTCTTCAAGCGCTGGATGGAGTAGGTGTGGCACAACCTTCAGGCTATGCTCTTCGATTTTCGTAGGGACGGGTCTCAGACCCGCCCGCAGTTGAATTCGGCCGTAGGGGCACGGCATGCCGTGCCTGAGTGGCGACTAATGCAATTCAAAGGCGGGCGCAGCAAGCAGCGCCCCTACCAACCCTTGCTGGAATTGTGGCTTTGCCGATCCGATCCCGCCGAGATGCCGGCGGCATCACGCCGTTTCTGGGAGTGCGGCAGCTTGGTGCCGCCGTCTCTTCGGCGAGGCTTGCCTCGCCGGCCGTTGACTTGATGCAACGTTTGGCGCGGATCTGCCCGGTTGCCGCAACTCTGAAATTCTGATAGAAACTATCAGATTGTCTGCATCACCCATGATTCGGAGGCATCGTTGAAAATCGCAGTCTGCGTAAAACAGGTTCCCGCGAAGGACGCGCCTCTCGCCATCATCGAAGGCGGCGCTTGGATTCGCGAATCCGATATCGGCTTCGAAACCAATGAGCCCGATAGCTTCGCGCTCGAAGAAGCGCTGCGCCTGAAGGAAAAACACGGCGGCGAAGTGGTAGCGATTTCCATGGGCCCCGATCGCGCTAAGCAAACCATCAAGGAAGCGCTCGCCAAAGGCGCCGACCGCGGCATTCACGTCTCCGACGCGCAATTCTTTAAACTCGACCCGCTCTCTTCCGCGCGCTCGCTCGCCGCGGCCATCCAATCCGAAAATTTCGACCTGATTCTCACGGGACTGCAAAGCGACGACCAGGGTTTCGGCCAGACCGGCGTCCTGCTCGCCGAATTGCTCGGTCGCCCGCACGCGACCATCATCATGGCTATCGAAGTGGTGGAAAATCACATGAAGCTGAAGCGCGAACTGGAAGCCGGCTGGTTCCAGCACGTGGAATTGCCGCTGCCGGCGGTGCTTTCGATTCAGTCCGGCATCAATAAGCCGCGCTACGCCACCCTGAAAGGCATCATGGCCGCCAAGAAAAAAGAAATCACGACAATCGAACGCGCGACGCTGGGCGTCGCGGATGCGCCTACGCAGCACGTGGAACGCATCTACGTGCCGCAAAAAACCAAAAAAACGGAATTCATCACCGGCCAGCCCAAGGAAATCGCCGCCAAGCTCCTGGAAAAACTGAAACACGAAGCGCGGGTCCTGTAGTGCCGGCGTCTCGCTGGCTCTTCGCCATCGAATGTGCAGCGGCCACAACTCGCATACGGATAAAAAATGAAAATTCTCCTGATCACTGAACAACGCGACGCGCAATGGAACAAAGTCAGCTTCGAAACGCTCGCCGCCGCGCAGCAAATCGTCCAACAAACGAAGGGCACGCTAACCGGCGTGGTAATCGGCAAAGCGATCTCCGCGCTGGCCGGCGAACTAGCGGCCTACCAGCTCGACGAAGTCCTCGCCGTCGAACACGACCTGCTCGAAAAATACACGCCCGACGCCTACGCGCTGGCACTCCGCCAGGTGATCGAATCCACGAAACCCGATCTGGTCCTGCTTCCGCACACCTATCAGGTCCGCGATTTCGCGCCCAAGCTCGCCGCCTCGATGAATAAAGGCATGATCGGCGATTGCACCGGCTACCGCTACGAAAACGGCAAACTCATTTTCGTCCGGCAGATGTTTCAAGGGCGCACCGCCGCAGACGTCGTCTTCGCCGGCGACCCGCCCTGGATCGCCTCCTTCCAATCCAGCGCCTTTCGCGCCGACCTTGCCGCGAAGCACGCCTCGGGCAAAGCGCCAATAAAATCCGTCACCGTAAATCTGCAACCCGATCAAATCCGCACCAAGCCGCTCGAGCTTTTCCGCGAAGCGAAACAAGCCGTGGACCTGACGGAGGCGCCGATCCTGGTTTCCGTCGGCCGCGGCATCAAAGCTCCGGAAAATATCGCCATGGCCGAAAAACTCGCGAAGCTCATCGGCGGCGAAATCTGTGCCAGCCGTCCCATCTGCGACGAAGGCTGGCTCCCCATGGACCGCCAGATCGGCAGCTCCGGCCAGACCGTCGCGCCCAAGCTCTATCTCGCGCTGGGAATCAGCGGCGCCATCCAGCACGTAGTGGGCATGAAAGGCGCGCGCACCATCGCCGCCATCAACAAAGATCAGAACGCGCCGATCTTCGAAGTTGCCGACTACGGCGTAGTAGGTGACCTCTTCGAAATCGTCCCAGCCCTGATCGAAGAGCTGGAAAAATCCAAATCCAGTTAAACGATTGTCCAATTTCGTGACGCCCCATCCCGCTACCGGGCAGTCCCCACGCCGCGCCACGCGGATCCACTCCCAATCTCATTGAAACTAAGTCGCTTACGTTCAGTTTCCCATGGCATCCCAGGTGCAAATCCTCGTACACCCGTGTGTATCAATTCAATCGCGCAAGCGCCGGTTGATCGCGTCGTCGCCTTGCGGCATGAATAGGAACATTCGCAGGCGGCTGTTCGTATGAATGGATTGAGGATTGGCGGCCTGCGATCGAGGGGCGCAATCGCAAGAGTGTTCGATTCGCGAGGCGACTGCGAACCGGGCTTGCGGGAGGGATGATCTCAATGAGCACAATTTTCCAGGACCTGAAATTCGCGCTGCGGCTGCTGGCGAAATCGCCCGCGTTCACCGCGATCGCCGTGCTGACGCTGGCCCTCGGAATCGGCGCCAATACCGCCATCTTCAGCGTCGTCAACGGGCTGCTCCTCCATCCCACAGGCGTGGATCATCCCGAGCGCCTCCTCGCCGTGCGCGTCCACTATGAAACGCTAAATCTGAAAAGCATCGAAATCTCCGCGCCCGATTTCAACTTGGCGCGCGAAAACAAAAACGTTTTTGCCTCCGCCGCGCTGGATATGTCCGCTGATTTCAACTATAGCGCGGGTGATTGGCCGCAGCGCTTGCGTGGCGCGAAAGTTTCGTCGCAATGGTTCGAAGTTTTCGGCGCCAGGCCGCTGCTCGGCCGCGTCTTTACCCCTGAAGAAGACCAGCCGCACGCCGACCACGAAGTCATCCTCTCGTACAACACCTGGAAAACTCTGTTCGGCGCCGACAAATCCATCATCGGCCGCTCCATTCAGCTCAACCAGCAGCCCTACACCGTGATCGGCGTGATGCGCCCCGATTTCCGCTGGCCGGACCAGACCGATCTGTGGTCTCCGCTCGCGCTTCCCGCCGCGGATTTCGCCATCGACAATATCTTCAACGAGAGCTATTTTGCCGTCGCGCGCATGCAGCCCGGAGTCAGCGCGCAACAGGCCGCCGCGTACCTGAATGTCGTGACGCAGCGTGTCGTCAATGATCCGCGGTCGCAATTTCCAAAAAGTTCCGGCTGGGGAATGTTTTCCGTGCCCTTAACCGAGTTTGTCTATGGCGATGTGCGCACCCCACTGCTGATTCTTCTCGGTGCGGTCGGCTTCGTCCTGCTGATCGCCTGCGCCAACGTCGCCGGCCTCTTGCTCGCGCGCGCTTCCGGGCGCACTCGCGAATTCGCGGTTCGCACCGCCCTCGGCGCCTCTCAGTGGCGGCTGGCGCGGCAAACTCTGACGGAAAGCGTGATTCTCGCAGCGCTGGGCATGGCCGCCGGCCTGTTCGTCGCGCGCGGCGCAATTTCCGCGCTGCTTGCACTCGCCGCCCATAATCTTTCGGAGGGACTGGTAGTCTCCATGGACGCGCGCGTGCTTCTCTTCACCGCTGCGCTCGCGGGCCTCTCCGCGATCGTCTTCGGAGTTGTCCCGGCCCTGCAGACCTCCCGCACTGACCCGCAGGACAATCTGCGCGAAGGCCGCGGCGCGGGCAGCGCCGGACGCGCCCATCATCGCTTTCGTGATGTGCTGGTGGTCGGTCAACTGGCGCTCGCCCTGGTGCTTCTTGCCGGCGCGGGAGTTTTTCTGAAGAGCCTTTCCAAGATGCAGGATGCCAGTGTCGGCTTCCGTCCTCACGGCCTGATGACTGCCGCGGCGGCCTTGCCCGAGCATCCCTACGATTCGCCCGCGAAACAAATTGCCTTCGTCAATGCGACGCTCGAGCGGATTGCGCATTCTCCCGGTGTGGTTTCCGCGGCTGCAGGAGTTCCGCTGCCTTTCAGCGGTTTCAACGGCTCGGCGTCCTTTGAAATCGAAGGCCGCGCCGCGCTGCCTGGCGATCCCGGCCCGCACGGCAACGTCCGCGAGGTCAGTCCCGATTATTTCGAGGCCATGGGCATCCCGCTGATCCAGGGCCGCACGTTCACTGCTGATGATCGCCTGGGCGCCCAGCGCGTCGTCGTCATTGACGAAAATCTCGCGCGCCTCTATTGGCCAGACGGCGACGCGCTCGGCAAACATCTGAAGAACGGCGATAAAGATCCCTGGTCCACGATCGTCGGGATCGTCGCGCCGGTGCGCCATTCGCAGGTCGTCGGCGAGGAATCGTCCGGGAATATGACCGAAGGCTCCGGCAAGGGCGTCTATTATTTCCCGATGTATCAGACCGAAGCCCCCGCCATGTTTTTTATCGTGCGCACCAATGGAAATCCCGCGGCCATGGCGGAAACGATTCGCGCAGCCGTTCACTCCGTGGACCCCGCTCAGCCCGTCTCCGATTTGAAAACGATGGACGAGCGCATCGCGCTTTCCTTGGGTCCGCGCCGCGCAGCCGTCGCGCTCCTGACCGTGTTCGCGGCCATGGCCCTCACGCTCGCCGCAATCGGCTTGTTCGGCCTGGTGCGTTACAACGTCACGCAGCGCATTCAGGAAATCGGCATCCGCATGGCCCTGGGCGCGCAGCCCCGCGACGTCTTGACCATGCTGATTATCCAAAGCGGACGCTTGATTGCCGCGGGCATCGTTGGCGGCGTGATATTCGCGCTACTCTTCACTCGCGTGCTCGCGAGTCTTCTCTATGGCGTGAGCCCGGCCGACCCTGTGACTTTCGCCGCCACCGCGATCCTGCTGGCGGCAGTCGCGCTGCTCGCATGTTACATCCCGGCCCGCCGCGCCATGCGCGTGGATCCCATGGTCGCGCTGCGCTACGAATAGCAGCGCGTAGTTCGCAAAGTATGATTGCCGTCCGTCGGAGGTAGGAATGGGAACTCTGCTGCAAGACATTCGCTACAGTATCCGCACTCTCGCGAAATCCCCCGCCTTCACCGCCATCGCGGTACTCACGCTCGCCCTCGGCATCGGCGCCAATACCGCGCTCTTCTCCGTCGTGGACGCCGTGCTCCTCCGTCCCTTGCCCTTCCAAAACCCGTCGCGGCTCGTCTGGACCTGGGGCAATTGTTCGCTCTGTGATCAAGCCGCTGTTTCACCAGCCGATTTTCTGGAGTATCGCGCGCAAAATCACTCCTTCGAGTACTACGGCGCGATGGCCGGAGGTGATTCGCTCTTCAACCTCACCGGCAACGACAAGCCCATGCAGATCAAAGGGTCGATGGTCACCGCGGGATTCTTCGATGCGCTGGGAATTCGCCCCCGTTACGGCCGCGTCTTCAACGTCGCCGACGAAAAAACCACGGACCCGGAATCCGTAATCCTCAGTCATCACCTGTGGCAGGAAAATTTCGGCAGCGATCCCAAGGTCATCGGCAAATCCATTGCTCTCGACGGCAAGACGCGCACGATTGTCGGCGTCCTCGCCAGCGACATCACGCTGCTCACGCGAGCCGATCTGTGGTTTCCCGCTCCTTTTGAAAACGAAAGAATGCAAAGCCGCCGCTCGCACTTCCTCCGTCCTATCGGTCTTCTCAAACCCGGCGTCACCATGTCTCAGGCGCAATCGGAACTGGACGTCATCGCCGCTCGCCTCGGCAGCCAATATCCTGCGACGAACGCGGGATTCAGCGCCAAGCTCGAACCTCTGCACAACGTGCTGATTGGCGATGTGGGTCCCGCATTCATGGTTCTCATCGCCGCCGTTGCTCTGGTTCTCCTGATTACCTGCGCCAATATTGCCAGCCTCATTCTCGCGCGCAATACAACGCGGCAACGCGAGATCGCCATCCGCACCGCGATAGGCGCGGGCCGTTCTCGCCTCATCCGGCAATTGCTGACGGAGAGTCTGGTGCTCGCGCTCGCAGGAGGCGCCGCCGGAATCTTGCTCGCGAACGCCGGCGTGGAATTTTTAAAGCAGCTCGGTCCGGAAAGCCTGCCGCGCCTCGATGAAGTCGGCGTGAACGGTGTCGTGCTGGCTTTCACCTTGGCCATCGCGGTGGTCACCGGAATTCTCTTCGGCCTGGGGCCGGCCATGAAAGCCAGCCGCCGCGATCTCACGCAGAGCCTGAAAGAAGGCGGCTCTTCCGGCGATTCGCGCGCGAAGCATCGCGCGCACAACGTACTTGTCGTTGCGGAAGTGGCGCTCTCACTTGTGGTCCTGATCGCTTCCGGCCTTTTGCTCAATAGCTTCTGGCGCTTGCTGCGCGCTCCCCTCGGCTTCGATCCGGCGAACGTCCTCACCACCGAAATCTCGCTGGCCACTCCCAGGTATGACGACGAGCAGCGCCGCGAATCCTTTTTCCACGAGCTTCAGGATCGCCTCCAATCCACCCCGGGAGTTAAAAACGCCGGGTTTATTTCTGAATTGCCTCTCAGCGGCGAAGCGAATGACACGTTTTTCACCATCGTCGAACACCCGCCGGAAAATCCCAACGACAACAACGACGCTGATTTTCGGAACATAGACGGAGACTATTTCGCGGCGATGCGAATTCCGCTCCTGGCCGGGCGCTCCTTCGACCGGGAGGACTCCGCCGAAGCCCGCAAAGTTGTGATCGTCAACGAGCCTCTCGTCAAAAAATTCTTCCCGAATGAGAACCCGCTCGGAAAGCATTTGAAGATGTTCGAAGGGAAACCCGAATTCGTGGAGCGCGAGATTGTGGGGGTCGTAGGGGGCAACAAGCATTTCGCCCTGCAGGAATCGCTACGCCCCGAAATGTTCAAGCCGGGATCGTTCACCAGAATGAACATCGTCGTCCGCGGGGCTGCCGATCCGGCATTGCTAACGACCGTCGTGCGCCAATCCATCCATGCGATCGATCCCGATGAGGCCACTTCCACGTTCCGCACGATGGGCGATGTCGTCTCAAGCTCCGCCGCATCCGACCGCTTCAATGCGCTGTTGCTCGGCGCTTTTGCCGCCATCGCCTTGCTTCTTACCGCTGCGGGAATTTTCGGCGTTCTTTCCTATTTGGTGACGCAGCGCACGCGCGAAATCGGATTGCGCATGGCCCTCGGCGCGCATCCGCGGGATGTTCTGCGCGTCATCGTGGGCCACGGCCTGCGCCTCGTTTTGCTGGGCATGGCGATCGGCATCGCCGGAGCGCTCCTCGTCACGCGCTGGATGTCCAGCGTGCTATTCGACGTAAAGCCCACCGACCCGCTCACCTTCGCGGTTGTCGCCGTTGTGCTCGGCGCGGTCGCGTTCCTCGCCGCCTATGTTCCGGCGCGCCGCGCCATGCGCGTGGATCCCATGGTTGCCCTGCGCTACGAGTGAAATCCCGGCGCCAAATTGCGGCTGCGGGATCGGCGTTGATCAGTGACTAAAGGCGCGCCTCTGCCCCGGATCCGTCCTGGAAAACGCCCGAAGCTTCCGCGCTAAGCCCACAGCATCCGTTTTGGTAATATGGCGGGATGACCGATAGCACTCCTCCGGAGCGCGAGCAGCTGGAAGCGGACGTTCTCATCATCGGAGCCGGCCCCGGCGGACTGGCCTGCGCGCTGCATCTCGCGAACCTGATCGAAAAACATACCGAAGCGAAGAAATCGTCCCCGCTTTCCGCGGAAAATATCTACGTCCTCGAAAAAGGACGCGAAATCGGCGCTCACCAGCTTTCCGGCGCGATCATGGACCCGCGCGGCCTGCGCGAACTCGTCCCGGACTTTGAGAAAACCGCCCCGCTCGATACTCCGGTCACCGGCGACGCCGCCTACTACTTCACCGAAGCCAGCAGCTACAAATTGCCGATCACCCCGCCGCCCCTGCAAAATCACGGGAATTACGTCGTCTCGCTGAACAGGCTGGTGAAATGGCTCGGCGGGCTGGTCGAAAAAAAAGGCATCAACGTTTTCACGCAATTTGCGGGCAGGGAACTGCTTTACGACAAAAACGGAATCGCTGGAGTGCTCACCGAAGACAAAGGCGTGGACAAAAACGGCAAGCCCAAGGACAACTTCACGCCCGGATACGAATTGCGCGCGAAAGTCACCGTGCTGGCTGAAGGACCGCGCGGCTCGCTCACCAAGGAGCTGGTCAACAAACTGAAACTCGACGGCTTGAACCCGCAAGTCTATGGAATCGGCATCAAGGAATTGTGGGACGTGCAACCGGGGCGCATTGACACCGGCTACGTCGCCCACACGCTTGGCTGGCCGCTTAGTTCCGATCTATACGGCGGCGGCTGGGTGTACGGCTTGCAGAATAATCGCGTGTCGCTGGGCATGGTCGTCGCGCTCGAATATAAGGACCCGCTTTTCGATCCACATGAGGCATTTCAGAAATACAAGACGCATCCTTTCGTGAAAAAAATTCTGGAAGGCGGCAAGCTGGTACGTTACGGAGCGAAAACAGTGCCGTACGGCGGCTGGTATTCCATGCCGCGCAGTTACGTGGACGGCGGACTGATCATCGGCGATTCCGCGAGCCTGCTGAATTCGCAGCGGCTGAAGGGCATTCACACCGCGATCAAAAGCGGCATGCTGGCGGCGGAAACTATCTATGAAGCGCTCTGCGCGGGAGACACCTCCGCCAAAACTCTTGCGGCGTATCCGCAAAAGATCGAACAAAGCTGGATCAAAAAAGAATTGTGGGAAGTTAGGAATTTTCACCAGGGGTTCCACGGCGGTTTGTATTCGGGCTTGGTGAATGCGGGACTGCAATTCGCCACGGGCGGCCGCGGGCTCAGCGATCCGCTGCGCAGCAAGCCCGGATACGAGGAATATTCCCAGCTAAATCGCGCGAACACCTTGGTGGACCAATCCACGCGATTCAAAGGCGATGGCAAGCTCACTTTCGATCGCCTTACGGACGTCTATCATTCCGGCACGCGTCACGAGGAAGATCAGCCCTGCCACCTGATCGTGCTCGATCCGAATATTTGCGGTGACCGCTGCGTGCGCGAGTACGGAAATCCCTGCCAGTATTTTTGCCCCGCGGCGGTCTACGAAATGGTCACGGAAAAAGGCGTGCCAAAACTGAAAATCAACGCCTCCAATTGCGTTCACTGCAAAACGTGCGATATCGCCGACCCCTACCAAATCATCAACTGGGTCCCGCCGGAGGGTGGCGGTGGCCCCAACTACGAAGGCATGTGACGCAGTGGCGGAATGTATTTCTGGCGTCGCGTCGTCACGACCCGCCGAACGCCCTCTTCAGCCGCGCCCAAAATCCTTCCTTCTTGTTTCCGACTGACTTCGCGTTCTTCGCCGACTGCCGCGTCGCGGCTGCAGCATCGTCCCGCTCCGCCGCATCCATCGGCGGCGGTTCCACGTGCCCGGTAAATTCGTATTCCGGCTCCACGTGCACTGTGCGCACCAGCAACACCGCATCCATCGGCGGCTCCGATGGCGGCGTCGGCGATGAAGCCGAAAATCCCAGCGGCGGCATGATGATCTTGTACTCCGGCATGGCATCCGGCGGAGGCGGTGGCGCCGCATCTTTCGCCGGCGGAGCGGTCGGATGGACGTCATCCGCTTGGGCCAGCACACGCAACTGCACATTCGGCTCCGCGGCGGGTTCGGGAGCCTTCGACGCCGGCTGCGCGGCCGTTGCAGCCGGCTCCACGGGCGCCGGAGCTAAGCTCGCCGAAGATGACACCCCCAACAGCGGGATCTGCGGCGGCGGTGCCGATTGCGCGTGCATCGCGGTGCACGCGCAACTTCCGGGCGTTCCGGCGATCGGTACCAGTTTCCCGGCGTTCAGAAAGAACTCTCCCGCCTGCGGCACAATGATTCCTTCGCCGGTGAATTGCTGCTCCAGCCGGATGGCGCCACTGGTCGCGAGCACGCAGAGGGAATCATTCATATCCAGGCCCGCGGTAATGTCGCGCGTCTCTCCGCTGATATCGAGCGGCGTCGCAATGATGGTGGGAGTAAATATGCGCAGGGATGTGCCGCGGAGCAGCTGCAAGTGGATACGCCCGAAGTCCAGCGCCAGGGTGATCGCTCCGCCGGACTGCAGCAGCGTCAGTTTCGCGGGGCCGCAAACATCCACTTCGCCGCCAACCTCAAGCGTCAACCGCGCCTTGCCATCATGCACCGTCACCACGCTGCCGTTGAACACATACCCGCCGGCTGACGAACTTACCGTGGCCGCGCCCGTTCCTGCTCCCACATCAATTGATACGTCGTTGCCTTCCAGACGGCCAATCGCCCCCGGCGGCGCCGCTTGCGCGCGCAGCGATGGACAAGCGAGCGCGGCCCCGAGAAGCAGCAGCAGCGGTAGCGCACACGACGATGCGCCGCCACGCTGCAAGAAGTTGGTGCGCGCGCTAGCGGATTTGGTCAGGGAGGACATCGAGACCCGTGCGAGGTCGCCTATACTATACCGCAGTGAATACCGACACGAAATCAGCCGCACCATCCGGCGGCGAAAGCAGCAAATCGCCGTACGATTTGAGCGGGCCAACTCTTTCGCGCTGGCGGCGCATGCAGATTCCAGTGATCGCATGGCTGGTGTACTGGGCGATTCGCCTGATCGGCCCGACCTTGCGCACGGAGTTTGTCGGCATTGAAAACGCGATTCAGATTCGCAGCAGCGGCGAGCCGGCCATCGGGGCTTTTTGGCATCGCTGCATCTTTCCGGCTGTGTGGATTTGGCGCAACCGCGGAGTGGTGGTGATGAACACTGTGAATTTCGACGGGCAATGGACGCGGCGCGTCATCGAGCGGCTTGGATTCGGGACGGCGCAGGGAAGTTCGTCGCGCGGCGCGATTGAAGGGCTCACGGTAATGGGCAAGCGGCTGGCGGAAGGGAAGCACGTGGCGTTCACGATTGACGGGCCGCGCGGGCCGCGGTACGTGGCGAAGCCCGGGCCGGTGATTCTGGCGCGGCGCGCGGGCAGCCCGATTTCCGTCTTTCACGTTGGCCTGAAGCGGGCGTTCACATTCAAGAAGTCGTGGGACCTGTTCCAGGTTCCGCTCCCGTTTTCGCGCGCGGTGATGTTCGTGGCTCCGCCGATTCGTGTTCCCGTGGATGCGGGCAGCGACGTCCTGCACACCAAGCAAGCGGAAATGCAAGCTGCGCTGGAACGAGTTCGCGATGCGGCGGAATCGTGGTTTCGATTTACGCCGCGCGAGCAGGACGGACTGCGGGAAGAGTGGAGCAAATGGAAGTGAAGGGGCTGGCACCGCAACGTGCGTCGAGAATTTAGCCTTCGCCCAATTTGACCGGGATATTCATCTTCTGGCCGTTGCGCACGATCGTAAGCGTGACGGTGTCACCCGGCTGCGAACGATTCAGCAGGAGATTCAGGTCCATTTGGCTGGTAACCGCCTTGCCGTCCACGGCGATCAGCACGTCTCCGCCGATGCGCAATTCCTGCAAGCCCGCCAGCATGGACTTATTGCCGCCGCGAATGCCGGCCTTTGCGGCAGGGCCGCCGGCATCCACGCGCTCGATCAGGATTCCCTGCTGCACGCTGAGATTCAGCGCGTCCGCAAGGCCGGGCCAGAGCGCGCGGCCTTCCGCGCCGAGTGTGGCGCGACGCACGCGGCCGTACTTGATCAGGTCTTCAGCCACGCGGCGCGCGGTGTTAATGGGAATGGCGAAGCCGATGCCTGCCGTGGTGCCCGTGGGCGCATAGATTGCGCTATTGATTCCAATCACCTGGCCGTGCGAATCAAGCAGCGGCCCGCCGGAATTTCCGCGGTTGATGGCAGCGTCGGTCTGGATGGCTTCGTCTATGAAAGTGTTCTCGCTGGTTTGCACGGTGCGGCCCAGCGCGCTGACGATCCCGGTGGTGAGGGTGCTGGAGAATCCGAAGGGATTGCCAATGGCGAGAGCGCGCTGGCCGACGAGGAGATTGCGCGAATCGCCGAGCGGCAACGGCGTGAGCTTGCGGCCCTTGGTGTCAATCTGGATGAGCGCGATATCGTTGCGAGCGTCTTCGCCGATGAGCTTCGCTTTGTAGCGCGACAAATCGCCGAGAGTGACTTCGATGGTTTGCGCGCCCTGCACGACGTGGTAATTCGTGAGAATGTGCCCGTCGGTATCAATCAGAAAACCGGAACCGGCCCCTTCCACCGGGACGGGATTGTAGAAGAAGTCGTACTCGACGGTGCGCGTGACGATATTCGCCACTGCGGGAGAAGCGAGGCGATAGATGCGCACGTTTTCCGCTTCGGTGGGATCGAGCGAACCGGCAGCGCTTGGCGCCGGCAGCACACCGTGCAATGCCGCCACCGAGTCAGGATTGCGTTCGCCGAAACGGGTGCCGGCCCAGTACGCGGCCAAGCCGATGATCAGGCCAATCGCCAGCAGCCGCACCGCGCGTCCTGGGTTCGCCGTGAGTGCCATCACAAAATCGCTATCCTTCCTGGCAGGGCGTTTTCACGCGGGCGTCGCACTGATTGATTCTTCGCCCCGTCAGGTAATACGTCGCGCCATCAAAAAATGTTTCTACGCTTTCTTGCCGGAGGTGGCGGCCTGCATCAGGCGCTTGACGGCCTCGGCCACCTGGCGCTCGGTTTCTTCGATCGAACCGGTGCAGTCAATGGGTTCGTCGGCTAATTGACGCTTCTCTTCCATGGGCATCTGCGCCGAGATGCGCATTTGCGCCTGCTCGTCGGTGAGGCCGCGCTCTTTGAGGCGCTCGATTTGCTGCTCGGGCCGGCACCAGCAAACGATCAGTTTATCTAGCTCTTTGTGATAGCCCGCTTCAATGATCAGTGCCGCCTCGACGATGGCGAGTTCAGGGCCGCCCAGCTGGTCCAGCGCCGCAAACCACTTGCGGATCACGTCCAGGATGCGCGGATGCAGGATTTGATTCAGGCGCGCGCGTTTCTGAGCGTCCGCGAAGACGATCTTGCCGAGTTTGCTGCGGTCCACGTTGCCGTAGCTATCCAGAACACCCTTGCCAAATTCCTGGACGACTTCGTCGTATGCCGCCTGCCCCTGTTCGAGCAATTCGTGGCCGAGCGGGTCGGCGTCGAGCACGGGGCAATCCATGTCACGCAGCAGGGAGGCGACCGTGGATTTGCCGGACGCGATTCCTCCGGTGAGGCCGACGCGGAGCATCAGCGGCGCACCGCTGCGGCAGCCGGGACTTGCGTCTGCGCGCCACGACGGCGCGTGGCGGCGCGAACCGTGTTGCTCATGAGCATCGCGATGGTGAGCGGGCCGACTCCGCCGGGAACGGGAGTGATGGCGCCGGCGACGCCGGCGACGTCCGGGTGGACATCACCGACGAGAGCTGTGCCTTTTTCGCGGAAGGCTGCGAGGCGCTCGGGAACATGGGCGAAGAATGCTTCGGCCTGAGCGGCGTCTGTGATGCGATTGATCCCGACATCTATCACCGTCGCACCCGGCTTGATGAAGTCCGGCGTGACCATGCCCGCGCGGCCCAGCGCAGCGACAACGATATCGGCACGGCGGACGACGCTGGGCAAATCATGAGTTTTCGAGTGGCAGACGGTAACCGTGGCATTGGCGTGCATCAGCAGCAGCGCCATGGGCTTGCCGACGATGTCGCTGCGGCCGAGCACGACGGCGTTCGCGCCTTCGAGCGGAATGTTGCTGCGCTTGAAGATTTCCATCACGCCGAGAGGCGTGCAGGCGACGAGCGTGGGGCGGCCGGCGACCAGGTAGCCGACGTTGAGGGGGTGAAAGCCGTCCACATCCTTCGCGGGATCCACGGCGTCAAGGATTTTCTTGGCATCCACTTGCGGCGGAAGAGGAAGCTGGACGAGGATGCCGTCCACGTCGTCGCGGCGATTCAGGTCGTGGACGACTGCGAGCAATTCGGCGGTGGTGATGGTGGCGGGCGGCGTGATTTGGATGCTGGCCAGGCCGAGTTTTTCGCAGGCGGCGATTTTGCTTTTTACGTAGACCTTCGATGCGGGATTTTCGCCGACCAGGACCGCGGCGAGCCCGGGGCGGATTCCGGCGGCGGCCAGCGCGGAAATTTCGCCGGTAAGGTCGGCGTAAATTTCATCGCGGATTGCGTTGCCACTGAGAATGCGTGCAGCCAAGATAAACTCCCGGTGTTGCGTCGAAATGTTGCGAGCCGTCATGATAGCACAGCAAAATACGGCGTGAGACTGTCTGGGAACGCCGGTGCTGCGAGCGGCTTGCAGAACTGGCTTAGAATGGATGGAAAGATTGCTGGGAGGAGCGAGCGAAATGATATTTGGCGAGGGCAACGAACGGAAGCAACTGGAGCGCGCCATGCGCGATGCCGGGCGATTGCCGCCGGGGCAGTCGCTGACCTTGAAATGGCCGGTATTGCATGAGGGCAGCGTGCCACGATTCGACCCGACGACATGGGATTTTCGGGTGACGGGGCTGTTGGAAAAGCCGCTGCGACTGAGTTGGGACGAATTCTCGCATCTGCCGATGACCGCCGTGACCGCGGATATGCACTGCGTCACGCGCTGGAGCCGGTTTGATGTGCGCTGGGAGGGTGTGCTGTTCAGCGACGTAGTGAAGCTGATTTCGGCGAAGCCGGAAGCGAAGTACGTGATGGTGCTGGCGGAGCAGGGATACACGTCGAACGTACCGCTTGCCGATTTGCTGAGGCCGACCACGCTTTTTGCGCTGAAGCACAATGGCGAACCGCTCCCTGCCGAGCACGGCTATCCCGTGCGCCTGGTGGTGCCGCATCTTTATGCGTGGAAGAGCGTGAAGTGGGTGCGCGGTCTGGAATTCATGGCCAAGGATGCGCCGGGATTTTGGGAGCAGAATGGATACAACATGTACGGCGACCCGTTCAAAGAGGAGCGATATAGTGGCTAAAAGCGCCGCTGCTCATAAGTCAGACGCCGGAAAATCGCGGCAGAAAAAGCGGTTCAAGTTGACCAGCCAGCTTAGCCCGAGGAGCGTCGGCGCCTGAAGAAGAGACTTACGAGGACGGCGCTAGCATATTTCCTATAAGTCCTTTGCCGCGATCTCGCGGAGCTTCTTCGCCAATTCCAGCCAGGCAGTCGCGAATTCGGTTGTGCTGAAGACTGTTTGCTGTGCGGATTGCTGCCCAGCGCCGGGACGATGCGCCATTTCCTCAATCTTTATCCAGTCGCGGCGCACATTGTGCTTGGTAAGGGCTTCGTTGATGAAGAGCCTGTCGTCAAGTGCTTGTGAGGCGGTAAGGAGAGCCGACGTAACCTGCTGGTTGATAGATGTCATTTCAGCGCTTCGTTGTCTGCTTTCGTGCAACAACGCCTCTGTACCAAACACAGGACCACTGGGAGCAAAGACGTAATTCTTTAACTCCTTGACCTGTCGAACGGATGTCCCAAGCACATCGAGTAGGCTTCGTAAGCGTCTGTTTTGAACCGTCTGGACGAAGTGTGGGCGGATGAGTGATGGTGATCGTGGGCACTAGAGAAGTGCCCACGAGGGATAAGTGGACACTTCCGGTAAGCGACGGCGAAGTTGGACGGTCGAGGTCAAGCGCAGGATCGCAGAAGAGAGCTTCGAGGGAAACGTCTCCGTAGCGCAGCTGTCACAGAAGTATGCGGTGAACGCCAATCAGATTTTCCAGTGGCGGAAGAAGTATCGCGAAGGACGCCTGGAAAACAGCACCTCGATCAATCTGCTTCCGGTGACCGTCTCGAAGGAAGTGGCAGTAAGAGCAGCAAACCCTGGTAGCAGGTCTTGTCAGGCGACGGCCGGGACTCTGCAGATCGAACTTCCCAAAGGAACTCTGCGGATTGCGGGCCGCGTAGACCTGGTGGTTTTACGAACTGCGCTGGAGTGTTTGCTGGGATGATCGGGATGCCGGCAGGAACGCGCATCTGGATCGTCGCAGGAGTGACGGATCTCCGGCGTGGATTCACGGGCTTGAGCGGAATGGTCCAGACGGCGCTGGAGGAAAATCCTTTTTCCGGTCACGTGTTCGTGTTTCGCGGCAAGCGCGGCGACTTGCTCAAAGTTCTTTGGTGGAGTGGCGATGGGTTGTGCTTGTTCGCGAAAAGGCTGGAACGAGGAAGATTCATCTGGCCGCAAGCGGCGAACGGAACGGTGTCGCTGACGCAGGCACAGCTGTCGATGTTGCTGGAAGGAATCGACTGGCGGCGCCCGGTGCGGAGTTACGATCCGCAAATCGCAGTGTGAGTGCAAAATATTTTATTCTTTTCGGTGGAATTTTAATCAGGCTGTAAAACAACTGCAGTATATTCTGCTGCGATGAATCACGCGGCTGGCGTTCTCCCCAACCTCGAAGCACTCAATCCCAGTGAGCTGAAAGCTCTGATCGTCGAGCAGTACAAACAACTCACCACGCAGGAAGAAAGAATCCTTTCGCAGGGCGAGCAGCTGGTCTCGCGCGATGCGGAAATCGAACATCTCAAGCTGCTGCTGGCCAAGCTTCGTCGCCTGTACTTCGGACGTTCATCGGAAAAGGTGCATCGCCAGATCGAGCAGCTGGAGCTGCGGCTGGGAGAACTGGAACAGAGCCGAGCGCTCGAAGCGGAATCGCCGAAGCCGAGCGCCGCGGAGACTGCCGTGGCCCGACCGGCGCGGCGACCGCTACCCGCGCATCTGCGGCGTGAAGTGCAAACCTACCT
Source organism: uncultured Acidobacteriota bacterium (assembly GCA_963780035.1). Lineage (GTDB taxonomy): Bacteria > Acidobacteriota > Terriglobia > Acidiferrales > UBA7541 > Palsa-295. Next base: position 21,158 of record CAWAAG010000007.1, read on the forward strand.
GCCGCAACAGAAAGCTTGCCCCGACTGTGGCGGAGAGCTGAAGCATCTGGGCGAAGATGTTTCGGAAATCCTGGAGTATGTGCCCGAGAGAATCAAAGTGATTCGTCAGGTTCGACCGAAGCTGGCCTGTGCCGGCTGCGACCGCATCGTACAAGCCCCAGCGCCCAGCCGGCCGATCGAGCGGAGTATCGCAGGCCCGGGACTTCTGGCCCATGTGCTGGTCTCGAAGTATAGCGATCATCTTCCGCTGTATCGCCAATCGGAGATTTACGAGCGCGAAGGCGTGGAAATAGATCGCTCGACATTGGCCGAGTGGGTAGGCGGAACGAGCCGACTGCTCGCGCCCCTGGTGGAGGCGTTGCGCCGCCACGTTCTATCGGGACAGAAGCTGCACGCCGACGACACGCCGGTTCCGGTGCTCGCGCCCGGGTTGGGAAAGACCAAAACGGGACGGTTGTGGACGTATGTACGCGATGACCGGCCGGCAGCAGGTCTGGCGCCGCCGGCGGTATGGTTCTGCTACTCAGCCGATCGTAAAGGCGAGCATCCGAAGCAGCACTTGAGTTCGTTTACAGGGACGCTGCAGGCCGATGGTTACGCAGGGTTCGATCAGATCTACGAAACGGGGCGCATCAAGGAAGCAGCGTGCTGGGCGCACGTGCGCAGAAAGTTCTACGATCTGGTCGAGGCGCACAAATCGCAGACCGCAACCACGGCTCTGGAGCGAATCGCTGAGTTATACGCCGTCGAAAAGGAAATCCGCGGACGTCCCTGTGAAGAGCGGCGCGAGATCCGCAACCTGCGCAGCCGGCCATTGCTGGAATCGCTCAAGCAATGGCTGGAAGAAACCTTGGACAAGCTCTCGAGGAAATCAGATACAGCGATGGCGGTTCGCTACGCACTGGGGCGTTGGGAAGCGCTGGTGCGGTACTGTGACGATGGCGCGCTCGAGATCGACAACAACGCGGCCGAACGAGCCTTGCGTGTCGTGGCTCTGGGCAGAAAGAATTTCCTGTTTGCAGGTTCCGATGGTGGCGGCCAAAGCGCGGCAGCAATCTACAGCCTGATCGGAACAGCAAAACTAAACGGGCTTAACCCGGAAAGCTATCTGCGTAACGTCCTGTCCCGCATCGCTGACCACCCGATCAACCGCATCGAAGACTTGCTCCCTTGGAATCTTGCTTTAGAACTCGTCGAAAACTCCCCTGACGCTGCCTAACAAATACTGCTCTGCGTCAACACGGCCTCCGGACGACGCTTACTAGGCTTCGATATTCCTCCTTCTTGCTGTCTCGTACAAACTGCTCATGTTGGGCACCCTTACTAAGGTGATGCCCCGTCCATACTCCGACCAAGCCGAACACCCCTGCCAGCAACGTTAAGACAATCGTCAAAGCCATTGATGCCCCAATACTGTCGGCCATTTGCTTCTTATTTGTGGGCTATTACGCCACACACGTCTGCAACGTCGCCGGGCTCAGGCATCTCGAACGCCGCTTCGATTTCTCCGCCCAAGTACTCGGGTACGCCTAAGATAACTTTACGAATTGCACCGCCCGTGCTTTCCTTGTGCGGAAGCAAATGGCCGTAAAGCAAATTATTGAAATCCGCTGACGTGAAAAAAGCACCAGCTCCATTTGTGCTGCTCGCCCATGCGGTTTGCCGTAATTTGCCGTCATCTAAGCGAAATTCAACGGGGACGCGTCCTTCATGAAAGTCTAAGACCGCATCAACCACAAGATATCCCTCCAGGAATTCACCGTTAGCCACTCCGCCTGTGCCCCTATACTTGTGGACGCCTGCCTTGCACCGCGCAACGAGGAAAGGACGGAGCGGATGGGAACCTTTGGGAGGAATGAGGTATTTGCCCTCAAGCCGAAATTCCGTGTAATTGACCTCGTGAAGAGGATCCGACTTTTCCTGGCGTTGCCATCCGCTAGGGCTGGCTTGCTTACCAATGATGGGCGAACTCGAAAGTCCGACTGCCAGAACAAGTAGAATCGCGCGTCTCATTTTACGGCGGATTCTACCACGCCCCGGCTAGTATCCTGATTCCGAGGCTCGATTGAAGGAACCACAAAACAATGCTTCCACGCGCATATATCCTGTGATTTGCTGATGCGGTGCCGATAAGACCATCGTTCAAGAAAAAGCTAATCAAATTCGCCAATGACACTGATGAAGTGGTCGGAGCATATCGGCGCCTCGCAGTTGAAATAATCTTACTCTTGATGGCAATACGCGCACTCGTGCGTTTTGCATTTCGCTGAGCACGGGAACGCCGCGCGGTTTCAATAGATG
>CAWAAG010000008.1:0-956038 GCA_963780035.1 uncultured Acidobacteriota bacterium
CCGGAACGTCGGGATCAACACCATCTGTCCCGGTTCCAGATTGTCGGGGTGCACGTGACTCTTGATGTACGTCGGCAGCGCGTATTCCGGCCAGCCCCACTCGACGAGCGTCGGCGAGTAGAACTCGAGCCGGCCGCTCGGCGTCGGGAAGCCGCGCAGGAACTCGCCGTCGACGCGCACCCCGACGGCGCGCCGTCCCTCCGCATCGCCCGCCGGCGAAGGGATCGGGACGACGTTCGGCGTCGGGGGCTTTTCGCTGCGCGCGTAGGCGCGGCCGAAGCGATCGACGCTCGTGTCGACCAACTCGTCCTGCGCGACCGGTTCCTCGTGCAACTGCCCGATCTTCGGCGCACCTCGAAGGCGCCGTAGCGCCGCATGAACCCGAGCGGCGTCAAGCCTTCCGCCTGCGCTCGCTCGGGGAGACCGGGCACGGAGTGGTCGAAGATATAGCCGTAATACTCGTCGACGGTCAGTTGCTCGCCGGGCCGCTCGCGCGATTCGAAGTATTGCCTGATCCCGAGTGTGCCGTCGGGGTCGATGCGCCACGACAGCGCGATCCAGAACTCGTTCTCTTCCCACACCTCGCCGGGATTGTCGTCGCGCGAATCGGCGGCGGTCGTGCCGAGCCGCTCGCGCGCCGCACGCAGCACGCTCTGGCGGAAACCCAGCCATTGCGCGTCGTGCGTCTCGTACGAGTGGAGATCGTGGCGTTCGGAGCCGAGTCCCATCGGCAGCACGTAATCCGCGAAGAAGGCCGACTCGTTCCAGGTCGGCGTCAGCGCCGCGTGCAGCCCGACCTTCGCCGGAATCGTGAGGGCCTCGATCCACGCGAAGCCGTTGGGGTTCGTCCAGACCGGATTGTAGACGCGCGAGAAGTAGACGTCGAGTTTGCCGCGCTTCTCCGCAAGCAGGTGCGGCAGCAGGATCGACATCTCGTGCATCGCGAGCGGATACTCGCCCGGCCACGTCAGGTCGTTCCACGTCTTCGGGTGCGGCGGCGTGTAGATCGGCTTGCGGGACGAACTTGTTCCAGGCGTTCGGGTACACGCCGCCCTCGGTCGCGACCGCGCCGAGCAGCGCGTTCAGCAAGAAGAGGCAGCGCGCGACCTGCCAACCGCCGAGGTTCCCCGCGGCCGCGGAGCGCCAGTTGTGCGACGAGAAGCGAGTGCCGGCGCCCGCGACGACCTCCGCGACCTCGCGGATCGTGCCCGCGTCGACACCCGACTCCGCCGCCGCGAATTCGAACGGGTAGCCCGCGTACAGATCCTGCAGACGCGGTTCTCGAACGCCTCGAAGAGCCAGCGGCGCCCGGCTTCTCCGCATTCAGGAACTCTTGCCAATTCCACCAGCGGCGGACGAACTCGCGGTCGTAGCGTCGCTGCTGGATCAGGTGGTTCGCGATCGCGAGCAGGATCGCGGCCTCGCTGCCGGGCCGCGGCGCGAGCCAGTAGTCGGCGTGCGTCGCCGTGTTCGAGAGCCGCACGTCGACGACGATGAGCTTCGCGCCGGCGTGCTTGCCCTCGATGATGCGCTGCGCGTGCGGATTGAAATAGTGCCCCGACTCGAGGTGCGCGCTGATCAGGAAGATGACGTCGGCGTTTGCGTGGTCGGCGCTCGGGCGGTCGAGGCCCATCCACAACGCGTATCCGACGCGGCCGCCCGACGAGCAGATGTTCGTGTGTGAATTGTGACCGTCGACGCCCCACGCCGCGAGGACGCGCTCGGTGTAGCCGTCCTCGCCCGGCCGGCCGACGTGGTACATGATGTCGTTGGGACGGCCTTCGACGAGCGCCGTCCGGATGCGACCGGCGATGTCGTCGAGCGCCTCGTCCCAGGTCGTCCGCACCCACTTCCCCGCGCCGCGCTCCCCGGCGCGTTTGAGCGGATACAGAATGCGATCGGGGTCGGTGACCTGATTGATCGTCGCCGGCCCTTTCGCGCAGTTGCGCCCGCGCGATCCCGGGTGCTCCGGATTTCCCTCGAACTTGCGGACGGTCAGCGTCTCCTTGTCGACGTAGGCGAGCAGTCCGCAGGCCGACTCGCAGTTGAAGCAGGTCGTCGGCACGAGCATGTAGCGCTTCTCTTTGCGCTCGGGCCAGGCGCGCGAGTCGAGCTCGACCCAATCGTCCCAGCGCTCCTTCGGCGGAAACGCCGCCAAGTCGGTGCCGCTCGCGCCGGGATAGAACGTCTCGCCGCGCGCCTCGGCGTCGCGCCGCGCAGCGCTGACGCGCGCATCGAGCGCGCGGATGCGCTCGCGTTCCGTCACGCGAGCGGCACCGACTGGCCGGCCTGCACGTAGGCGTGCTCGTACGCGAGCAGTCCGGCGAGGGCGAGCGGCGTCGCGGCGAACGCGAGTGCCGCGACCGGAACGACGCACGCGAGCGCCGCGAGCGCGACGAGCGCGAGTCCGCCCCAGAACAGCTTCGCGTAGCGGCCGCGCGTCAGCGCCGCGGCCGCGACCTGCGCGTGCGCGGTGACGTGGCTCAGCGTCACCTCGCCCAGCACGAACAGCACGTGCGCGACGCACGAGACGCCGAGGGTGATCAGCGCGGCCTGCAGCGCGCTCGGTTCGAGCCAGGCCGCGAACGGCACCAGAACCGCGGACCCCGCGAGCAGTGCGTCGATCAGCAGGTGCGGCGGCAGCAGCGGGTTCTGCCAAAGGTCGCGCGCCTTCGCCTGCGCGAACAGGTAGCCGGTATAGATCGCGGTCATCGCGGCGAGCGGCACCCCGGGAAACGCGAGCGCGCGCGAGATGTCCGTCGCACCCAGCAGCGACGCGACGAAGTGTACCAGCAGCACGAGCGAGTAGGCCGCTATGATGAACGCGCCGCGCACGAGCCAACTGCGCCAGTGCGGGCGCGTGAAGATCAGGTAGAAGCGTTCGGGATGCTCGAGGTCCCAGGTCAACAGGCCGCCGGTGATCGCGAGGAACGCGCCGCTCACGACCGGCGCGACCCACGTCCAGAGGGACCGCTCCAGGTCGCGCCGCCGAAGACGACCAGGAGCAGCGCGACCAGATAGGCGCCCGCGGCGACGCCCTTCGTCCAGGTATACAGGCTGACGCGCCAATCCCACGGCGCCGTGTGCGAAACGTCATAGGAAAGCAGCGCCGCGGCCGACGAGTTCCAGCGCCCCTCGTGACCCGAGCCGATCTCGCCGGCGCCGGCCGGCTGTTCGTTCCACGCGTAGAGACCGCCCTCGGGTCGCCGCGCGGCGAGCGGATCGAGCGTCGCTTGATGCGCGCCCTTGTAGAAGACCTTCGGACGCGTGCCCTTCTCCGGTCGCCGCACCGCGACGGGCTCGCGGCCGATGATCTTCGCGACCTTGGAGTTCGGGTCGCGCATATCGCCGACGAGCAGCGCCTCGACCGGACACACGACGACGCACGCCGGTTCGAGCCCAACGTCGAGCCGGTGCGCGCAGAAGTTACACTTCTCCGCCGAGTGGTCTTCGGGATTGATGAAGATCGCGTCGTAGGGACAGGCCGCCATGCAGGCCTTGCATCCGATGCAGATCGACTTGTCGAAGTCGACGATGCCGTCGGGCCGGACGTACATCGCCTGCGTGGGACACGCCGTCGCGCAGGGCGCCGTCTCACACTGGTTGCAGCGCGTCACCTGAAAGGCACGGCGCGCCTGTGGGAACACGCCGACGTCGACGGACTTGACGTAGGTACGGGTCACCGAGAGCGGGACTTCGTTCTCCGACTTGCACGCCGTCGTGCAGGCGTGGCAGCCGATGCAGCGACTCTGGTCGATGACTTTGGCCCCAGCGGCCGGCTCGCGTTGTCCACTTGGCGTCGACTACGGCGCCAATCCCCAAACTACTGCAGGACCCTAGCCGCGCCGCCGGAATCGCCGCCGAACGATGCGTTGGTCATTGCCGGCCGCTGCATTGGCAGCAGCCGTCTTATCGTTCGTCCCGCCGTTGGCGGCGAAAGCAGAACCGTTGCCTTCCCCGGCGCCGACAACGCCGGCCGCGGTCCTGTGCGACGTCGTTGTCGGGCTGATCGAACCGATCGACCCCGACGGTAGCGGCGCCTCGAGCCGATACGGCCTCGCGCTCTACGCCGCGGACTCGGACACCGCGACCGCTTCGGGCGCGATCGCTTTGTTTAGCGCAGCCAAACGCTACAACGTCTCCTTCCAGGACGCAAAGGCGCTGTCGCCGGGAAGCCACGCTGCGCGAACCCCGCTCGTCGTTGAGTTTTCCGAGCCCGTCCGCATCGAGCGCGCTACGGTCGTCAGTCTCAGCGGGCCGAACGGCGGCGCGTGCGCGCCCTTTACTGCGTGGAACCCACCGCAGTACGCAGGGGACGAGCCCAACGCCCAACGGATTGCGACGACCTCGGTTAATGCGATGCTGCTGCAAGCCTCGGCCGGCACACCCATATCGGCGCAACGATGTGCCGGGACCGACGCGCCGCCAACCGTGATTCAGCCCGCGCACGTAGGTGGTCCCGGCTATGCGTGGAGCCGCGACCTGAATGTCAACGTCGCGATCGTCATCGACGACGATGGAAGCGTAGGCGGCGCGACGATCTACCGGTCGTCGGGGGTCGCGGCCTTCGACCTGATCGTCCTCGCCCAAGCGCGCGACAGCACCTACGCGCCGGGCATCCTACGGTGTCGCGCCACCGGTGGCATCTATCTTTTCCATGGTACGCTGAAGGGTTCGTGAGGCGCACTCGATGATTCGCACGATGCCAAGGCGGCCGCTCGCGGCACTCGTAGGAGCGGCGCTGACGGTGTGCTCGGCGCGGGCGCCGGTCGAGGCCCAACCGGCCGCAGACCCGCGGTGCTGTCGACGCCGGCCGCGCAAGCGTCGGCCCAGGCCCCATGCGCAGCGGTGCTCGTGAACATCGCTCCCCTCTATGCGAGCGGCGCCGACAAGACGAACTTCTACGCGCTGCTGCTGCGCTCGACGGACGTGCAGCAACGTACGGTCTCCGGAGTCCTATCGTTGCACACAGCGTCGGCGCGGTACGATGTGTCGTTTTCGGGCGCCGTCGCCGCCGGGCTGACGTCGACGGCCGTTGCACCCGCGATCGTCGTACGGTTCCCCGAAGACGTGGCGATCGTCCGTGGGCTACTGACGCAGATCAACGGCAACACGTGCGCGCCGTTCACGGTCCTGAACCCCTCAGCGTTCGCCCACTTCCGGCCCCAGCCGAGCGATCTCGCGGCCGCGGTGGCAGACGCGCCCCGCATCCGCGCCCGCTCCCGTTGCCGAACCGGCGCCGCCGTGCGCCCCCGACGCGGCCGCGACCATCGCTCGGCGCGCTATCCGAAGTATCCCGCCAGTATGGGGTCGGCGGCGCGCAAGTCGCGGTCTTAGTCCTGGTCGGCGACGACGGAACGCTCCTCGGTGCGGCGATCGCGGAGTCGTCGAGCAACGCCCTCGCCGACGGTTACGCGCTGCAATCGGCGCAGGCATCGACGTATCAAAACGCCGTAAAGCGCTGCAGCGCCATCGGCGCCATCGTCACGCTGCGCTTCCAACTGAAACCGCCCTAGCTTTCGCGGACGGCCTCCGCGTCGATGACGAGATCGATCTCCGGGCTCACGACGACGCCGCCGTTGGGGACGTCGTCGTTCCACGAGACGCCGAAGTCGTAGATGTTGCGATGTGCGCGTGCGCGATGAAGCCGGCGCGGCGCTTCGGGCCCTTGTTCACGCCGTCTTCCCACCACGGGCGCGGTATTCCCCAACCCAGCCAGAAAAAGACACGGCCAACGATGGATGCTGCGCCGTGGGAAATCAAAAGTGTGGCCGTCAAACTGTCTCTCTTGGCGAGTAAACCCGTCAACTATATCTCCGTCATCGGCTATGAAAATGAACGTGACCACATCAATTGGCATCAACATGGCGAAGACCGCGCTCGTGATGCGCGGGTGTTCATCATATCGCTCGGTGAAACACGCACCTTTGGCCTACGCGAAATTTGTCCTGATTGCCGAGTCTGCGTGGCTTGCAATGAAGCAGCGTGCGACGGAGACGACCGACACTGCGACGACTGCGCGTGGTCTAAGCAGCATAAAGAACGCTGTCCCATTACGAAGGACCGCGCCAGATGGATTCTTTTGCAACCCGCGCATGGTTCGCTCATCACCCTTCCTAGTGACTGCAATTGGACACACGAACACGCAGTGCTTGATGACAAATCACCAAAAGGATTGCGCGTTTCATTCAACACCAAGTGCTTGCCTACAGACGAATCGCTCGAAGACTTTATCGCGCGAATGGAGAACGGCATCGTGGCCAGACCATTATCGGCACCGCGTGTCTACGACAGCCACGCCGGACAGAGCTATCCACCCGATGCGGTTTATGTTGGCCGTGAAGTTCGGGACCGACGCACGGGGAAAGTGACTTGGCCTGCCACGCCGTTCGGGAACTACAAGAAATTAACCGGGGATGCGTTTCGCGCCTACGCGACAGACAAGATGAAGGACGCAGCGTTTCGCGCGCAACTGGAATCTCTGCGCGGGAAAAACCTACTGTGCTGGTGCCGACCACACGAACGGGACCGATGTCATGCACAAATTTGGTTGGAACTGGCGAACAGAGTGGCATAGCAGCACTGCGCAATCGGTGAAACCGACGCGGGCAAAGGGAGGAAACATTCAATGAAACGACCAATGGTCGTTGAAGCGTACATGACACATGCAAGTACCCCGTTAATTACAGAGGTACTCAAAAACGGCAAAACAAGGAAAGTTGGTCGTCTCCAACTTTTCTGTGAGAACGGCTCGGAACTCATGCTTGCTCATTATCGTGAAACCTACGGCGATAGATGGAAGGGAATCCGAGCGCGGCGCAAGGTTGGAACGAAATTCTGAACCGTGGGCTTATTGGTATGGCCCGATGTGACGATGGCACAACGAAATATTTTGTTGATTAGATTCACTTGAAACGAGGAGAACAAATGGGCGGATAGTAACAACTGCGTTATCCGTTGCATCGTTGAATGGACACGGCACCGGGAACTCGCGATACGCTAGACCTGTCACAAATCGCGGCAGGAGAGGGTGAAATGGCGAACGAGTCCACGGATTATCTTGGAAACATCGTGAAGCGCGCCGAGGCACTGGCGAAAGCCGCACTTGCGCTCAAGACCCTTGAAGCGAATCCAATGCGCTACCGGACAGAAGGCACAGAGGATGCGATTCAGAAACAACGGATGTTGGTGCTGGGAGCATGGAAGAATCTGGAAGATGCGCATCGTATTTGGCTAGACCCATCGAAGGCATGACCTGCCCGTTGCGAGCGAGTTCTGTAACTACGTCGTTGCCCGAGAAGGGACGCAGGGAATTTACTTTGTGGAAAGTCATTCATAGTTTTAGGAGGAATGCAAGATAAATCGAATTTAAGGCTTGACATTCGTCTCGTGATGTGGTAGAATGTCTGTGGCTCGAATTTCTGTGTCTATCGAGTCCTCCCCTTCAAATCCTTTAGAATCAACACTCACCTGCTCTAATTCCGAGCAGGTTTTCAAAGGGAATCGTCTGCAAAATGTTGATAATGCAGGTGTTATAAGGGTCACGGAATCAGGTACTTGCAAGACATCATCCGCCGTAATCGGCGGTCACTTAGTGGAGAATACGTCAGATGGACGACTTGAAATCAATCAGAACCCGGGCACAGAACATTGGCCTGCCGTTTAAGGTATGGGGCCGATTGGCCTCGACGCCGGAGTCTAAGATTCACCAGCCGGACATTTCACACTGGCTCGACGGCGAAGTCGTTAGCGCAAGCAAAATTGAAAGACTGCTAGCTGTGTTGAAACAGGTCGAAGACCTGTGCAACAGCACCGTCGCCAAGATCGCGCTTAACGACGCCGATAACGTACGCATTGCGCTCGCTAAGTTGACTGAGATTCGAGCCACCGAAAGCGAACCCACCCGAAATTTAGCGACCGCACCGTGGCAGAGAGTTAGTACGAGTGCAGTCGCGCCATATGGAACCGGCAGCGACTTAACATCGAGTGCGAGCGGAATCCTCGCAGGAGTTCGCAGCGAATAAAGTTTTCGCAGTCCAGTTTTTGGTACGCGCTGCACCATCGAAGCAGCGTTGACGACGAACGCGGTCAATAGCCAGCGACAGGTGTACGAACGCCCCACCAGCAGTCCGCAGCAGGGCAAATCTAACGAAACTGGACATACCAATGAAAAAATATTTTGACGCTGGTGTCCGCCTGCTCGGCACGGTCATTTTCTACCATCCCACAAAGGGCTTCGGCCTGATTGAAGTGGATGACGCATACGAACTGCATCTGAGCACGAGCGTTTTCTTTCATTTTTCATTTCTCAGAAATCCCCAGAGCACGATAAGTGCGGGTATGCGTGTCGAGTTTTCCGCGCAACCCAACACTGGCACAAAACACCCCGTGAGAGCAGTTGATGTAGAAGTCATCGGGGGCACGTTGTGAGCCTGCAAAATCTCCCCGATGAACTAAAAGCCTTTCCCAACTGGACGGGCTGGAACGGTGAAAATCGCAAGCCCTTAAATCTGCGCACGGGTGGAAACGCGCAATCCGACAACTCTGCGACGTGGTCAAGTTTCGATGTTGCACTGAAAAAGTGTGATTCGTTGACCGGAGAATTTGATGGCGCGGGAATCGCGGTGCCCGCCGGATATGTCGGCTTCGATTTCGACGGCATTGTGAAGGATGGAGTAGTCGAGCCATTCGTGCAGGTCGTCTTGCGTGCGCTGCGCGACCCCTACTGCGAGTTGTCGCCTTCTGAATCGGGTTTGCGTGCGTTTGTACGTTATGACGGCCCGAAACTGCCCGGTACTGTCGCCGCCAAAGACAAAGACCGTGCCGTCGAGATATTCAGCGGCAGCCACACGAACAAGATTTTGACCGTCACAGGGAATCACGTCAGCGGCCACGGTATTCCTGTGCTCCAGAATTTGGACGCAGCCTATGCGCTATGCACTCGCCTGACGAACGAGCCGTTCAAGAAGTTGTGGCTGGGTGATATCACCGCGCAAGGCAACGATGACAGCAAAGCGGATTTCGCTCTGCTGTGCATGTTGGCCGAACTGACCAACGGAAATGCCGCGCTCATGGAAACGTACTTCAACACATCGGTACGCGGTCAGCGCGAGAAGTGGACGAGCCGCGAAGATTATCGCAAGTCGAGCATCACTGCTGCTCTCAAGACATGGGCACAGAAACCCGACTACACGAAGACGGGCGAGAAACAACCCACCTCGTCTGTGCTTCAGAAAGCCCGCGAGGCTGCACGTCTATTCGATATCAATTCGGCAGTGTTCAACCCCGATGCGGAAATCCGCACGCATGAAGACGTGTTCAAAGACTTCATGGTCGTTGGTGACTCTGCGTTGGTGGTCGGCGCAAAAAAGGCAGAGAAGTCCCTATTTGGTGAACGTCTGGCGATGCACATTGCCTGCGGTAAATCCTGGTGCGGGTTCGCCTGCGCCAAGCCGCGCAAGGTTGCCTATCTGGACGGTGAAAATGGTTTGACCATCATGCTGGAACGCTGGAAGGAAATGCTTCAAGAATTTACACCTTCCGAGCAGGTTTTGATTCGTCAGAATTTGGTGATGATTAGTGGTCGCGAATATGAACTCGCGGGTAACTCGCTGGACTACCTGAACGATGCATGGTGGGATTTCTACGCATCCCAGACGCGTGACTGCGAAGTTCATTTCCTCGACTGTTTATACCTGTTCCACGATAAAGAGCCGTATGACAACGTGGGTCTGCGCGAAGTGATGGGCGTCCTACGCTATCGCGTGAATTCCATGGGGCCGGGGCGCACGGTTGTCATGCTGCATCATAGCCGCAGTCTATCGAACGATGACTTGAAAAAGGTTGAGTCACTGTCGCTGGAACGATTGGGTGCCCTCAACTTCAGCGAACAATCGTTCGGCGGCAAGGTGCTGCTGAAGGAAGCAACTCTCGTCATCTGTTTGGACCGTTGCGTCAAGAAGGATGCCGACAACGAAATCGAATCGCAGGCCATCCACTTCCAGTTCTACAGTCGCCAGAACATGGAATCGCCGCTGCTGAAATTCGAGGCAGCGAATGACAAGTATGCTCGCACGCTTGTCCGTGAACTGACCAAGGGTGCGCGAAAGGCTGCGCTGGCCATGCACATGGCTCGCGGTGACCGGGGAACATGGCTGTCGCTGCACGAGGCGGCTAAGGATATGAATTGCGCCCGAAGCAACGCATACCGTCACTTGAACGAACTGCGGGCCAAAGCGTACCTGGCTCTGGAATCGGATGGACTCTACCACTTGAATCTGTCCAGCGAGATGACCAGCGAAATCGTCTCCGAGGAACGTCAGCATCTGGCACTTCAAGATGCCAAGGTCTGGCTGCTGGGCTACGTGATGCACCCGATGAAGATGGAGAACGTCATCACCGTGGGCGACGAAGAGGGGCACAGCCGTGAGCATCTGATACGTGCCCGCGTCGAAGTCGGTCTGGTTGAGGAAACCGTCATGGACACGTCCATGGTGGGCACGCTTATGTGGCGTCCCAAGCAAAAGCGTGGACTCAAGAAAGGTTCCCCGGCAGCAAAGGCCGTCAGCCAGAAGGGTATCGAAGCGCGGCAGGGTGGTTTGCCCGTGGAAATCACGCCATGGCGTCCCGAAGATGGGGTGAATATTGACCCTGACGGCGGACCAGAACTGGGTGATTTGGAGCATGCCGAGCCGCCCGAAGTCTGGGAAGCGGCAGAATAGCCTCCGTTACCCGTAAGGGCCTATTTCTAATGGTTCGTAATTGTTGGAACCCGCATAAACAGGGCCTTTCATGCGTCCTGCTGAAGAAGTGGGACAACAATTAGGGATGCAATGGTTAGTCCTGATTTTCAACAGGACGCTTAATAATCAAGCAGAGATGCATTTCGTACAATTGACAACCATTGATTTTAATAAGTAGGGGAGCGGTATATTGGTCGGAAACGCCAAATCGGTCCCGAAGTGATTTTCGTGTGAGTAGCGAATTAAAGGCGAAGATGTTGGGTGTGTGAAATCGGTTCGGTACAGCGTACGCCTTGAATCTCCGACACGAAGTGGAAATTCTCGAAAAATGGCCCCGACATTTTTTCCCGCCGCGCACATGGCAACGAAAAAGCGAAGCCGAAATGGTGCATCCCACAGAAATGATGCATTCGAGATAGTACAAAACACAGCACTTACGAGCATGCCCCGCGCTCGCACAGTGCGCCGGGATGGTCGGTTCAAACCTCCGCCCCACCATCGCGCACCATCGGATTACTTTGGCTGCGAAAATGGTCTCGGGAAATTCTCTGTAACTGTATGCAGTAGCGTACTTTATTTTGTTTTTCGCTCTGGGAATTTTTTCATAGGTATAGATAACGTATCCGCCGCGCTCCACCCCAAGGGTGGGAGTCACGTTTCAGTTTTTGGTGTGAACATCCCGACGCCTTCGCAATCGGTACTTTAGTGCACCGCTGGAGGAGGTAATGCAATAGAAACACGGGATTTAATTAAGGGTACCCATACTGTCCACGTATGGGGCCGCAGGCCGCATAGAGAAAATTTGCACGGTATGTTCGCGCACCGTGCTTCATTGTTCCGCAAGGGTGTTCCGACCTGCTCCGCACCGTATCGCGGTCACGTGGCAGACGGTGACAGCGCAGGACGATTTCCTGCCCGAAGTAGCGGGGCACTTAGATGACGTTTTATCGTCGCGAATCGCGCGCCACGGGTAAAGAGGCATCCCGGGCAAAGAATCGCCGAGAATCACTGGGGAGGTAGAGCCACCCCGTGGGTCATTTTATGGAATTAGGTACCATCCGCGCGGATTCGGGGAGTCATCGGGCAGCAATTTTTTTATCACTTTGTGGACAGCAATAACCCGACCCGCAGTTTGAGCGCGGGCGGATTTGAGGAGGAATCGAATGGACACGCAAAACGTTCAGCACGACCAGACAAAGCAGTACGCCGGGGCCAGCTACACGCCCGGTTGTTGCCAAGACCCACAATGCGCCCAGTGCTGCGAATCAGGAAGCACACCCGGCGCGAGAATCGGAGCCTTGCCGCCGCGAGGCTACATGATTTCAAACGGTAGCATCACCCGAGACCTGAATCATAACCTGCCTGAGTCTCCCAACGCGTGGACCGAGGAAGCACAGCGAATCATCCGCGCCATTCAGGTGGAAACAGGCTGCGACCGCATGGCGGCGATTCGAGCCTATCGTCGAGGTGACGCGATTACGCGCCGCCGTTTCTGCGCCGACACATCCGCTGGGGATTATCACTTCCTGCCCGCAGGTGCCCGAGGCAACGTTTTGTACTGTGACGCCAGTTGCCGGACGAGTGCGGCCTAGACCGTTTCAGCAATCCGAATTCAGGCCCGATGCTGTTGGAAACCTCAATAAAAACGAGGGGTAGCAAAGCACCAAACGCCATTTTCCGCGTCGAGCCTCTGTTTCTGGCACTGGGAGCCATCCGAGGCCACAGCGGCACGCCATTGCGAATTTTTAGAACGCAATCGAGATTCCGTGGGGTGTGAGTGGCATCACGCCAACGGATAAAGCGGGCGGGCCACCGCTCCCGTCCGCGTAATTTTCAAAGGAGGCCCAACATGGCCAGCAATAGTTCAGCCGCACCAGTCAAGCCGTTGAAGAAAACCAATTCGCGCACCCTCAAAGCCACCGCGAAAATCGCAAACGCCAGCACAGAGTTTGACGACCCGATTGAAAGCCGCCCCGTCACCCGTCTTCGCAAAACAGGGCTAAGCCGCATATGAAATCGCCATACGAAGAACTCATGGAGCACGCAAGACATTTCGGGCGTTTCGATGCAATCGAAGGCCACGAGCACTGCAAGATTGCACCGCCCGCGCCAGAGCCGAAGCAAGATGCTCCTCCCAAACTTGTGGAAGTTGGATATGAGGAGGCCAAGAGGCTGGAATCGAAGTAAGCCACACCAATTTCATTTTGGAGGAAGCAAGATGGAGAACGATTTGCGAAAAGTTCGGGTGTTGGAAAACAACGGCATCAGCCCGCTGGTAAAAGTCGAAGACGACAATGGTGAGTTCTGGATTCGCCGTAGCCGCGTCCATCTGGTCGGCAACGATTACATCATCACCAGCGAGCGTCAGGCCAGCATCATGCGTGGTTCTCTTGCCCGTCAGAAGGCGCGCGAAGCAAAACGCCTCGCCAAAAAGAAGTTGGCGCTGGAATCAGAATCGAAAACGGAAGTCGCGGCCTAAAGGAATCAAATGGCAGATGAAGTTATAACCCAAGCCTGTCGCCAATGCGGCGCAAGTCATCCGCTGACGAGTGAATTTTACGGGGTCAAGGCTGATAGCCCCACCGGGTACCGCCGTGTGTGCCGCGTTTGCTTCAACGATAACCGCAGCGTAGCGAAAGTGCGCGATGTAAAGAACCTGAAAAATCACGACCGCATCGTTGCCCAAGCCAAAATGCGATTGGCGCATCCCGAGGCGTTGACGCCGGGCGAATTGCACAAGATGAATCAAATTGTGAATGGCGATGAGAAGAAGCGCGCCAAGTTGCAAGCGAAGATTCAGGAAGCGCACAGAGCCGAAGAGGATGCGCGAAAGGTGCTCGCGGCGGGTCCGTCCCTTGCCCGCGTTCGCACTTTGGGCAGCGAACTGTTCGCGGGGGATGGAACCTTGTTGCCCGTTTCCGAACGTCCCGCGCAGCTAGCGAGACTCAAAGCAGCATTGGAGACTTTGAATGGTCCCGCCGACGATGCTGCCTGCGCATATTTGCAAACCAGCATTCAGGCACTGGAAAAAATGCTTGCTAATGCCGCAGAGCGCGAAGCGTTTCTTGCCCAACAAGAACAGGAAACGGCGAACGGTCGTGCCACGCAACGTGCGGTCGGGCAGATTCATGATACTTACCTGCCGCTGATTCGTGCGGCCAAGACCGCATCGGCAAGAAATGCTCTACGCATGCAACTGTGGAAGATGAAGCGCGCCGCGCAAGATGTGGCGACCAAGTCCACGGAGAAAGACGAGACGGGTGCGCAAAAGTCTCTTGTGGCTTTTGGCCTAGCAAAAGAATTCGACAAAATGGCGCGGATGCTCTATGCGGGAACCCAGCCCGCAGCCGAAACGGACACGCTTGCGAACGTCGAGAGCCGAATTGACCAAGCCAACGCTGCGCAGGAATGGCTGGAGCAGGCGGAGCGTGACAGACAGCAATATTGGTCCGACCTAAAAGAAAAAGACCCGAAGCGCTATGAACTCGAATCGAAAAGCCTTGTTTTGCAGACGAAAGACGACGGTCCGCTGGCGCGAATGGCGCGCGATGCTGCGCGGAAATTAAAGCGCGAAAATCCTGAAGAATACACACGTCGTGCGCTGGAAGCCTTGAAACCCCGCAAGGTAACGCAGGATGTGGTCGTGTGGCGTGTGTCCACGGATGCGGGCACGGTGCTCATGTGGCCCAATGGCCGCGAAGTCCGCCACGGCGGCGACGTGCAGCATGCCGAGATAATCAAAGATGCGCGACTAGGTTGGGTTTTGAATCCTTCACCCATGGGTGCAGAGATTGAAGACACCGCGTCGCCAGTGAAAAAGGAGCTGATTCAAGACCCGATGGATTGTGACGCCGAGGGTTACCCGAAATGGAAATGGGTACCGGAAGGCAGCACGGGTATTCATGAACAGCAGCCCGATGGAAGTTTTAAGCGTACGGATAATGCTTCCCCGTGGGGTAAGGCAACGCCCATCGTATTCAAAGATGCCGAACCACCAGCAAGTCCCGAGCACACGGTCTTCAAATATGGTGGTTGGTGGACACCTGCGCAGGTCGCAGCGGCCAGCAGTGTCGAATGGAGCGATACGCCGCCCGCCGTGCTGCCGCCTTTGCAGCATGTCGTCGCGGATTCAGTGGCCGTTGAGCCACCACCCAATGCGATTCAGTTGGAGCGCATGAATCGTCCCGCAGAGACGGTCTGGGAACGCACAATGCGCGAACGTCGTCAGCAAGCTGAGCGAGAGGCTGCGCTTCTTCGCGGAACGTACGTCTGGAATATGTCGTGACGCCGCGCCAGAAAGTAGCAAATGAAATCATAACGGCAGGACTGCGTGCCCTAGCTCTCAAGCGGCACCCTGATGTCGAGGGCGGAAGTAACGACGCGATGCGCGAATTCAACGAAGCTGTTGAGTGGTTGCGGGAATTCGTAAATGGCAAATCTGCCGTGACACCGCCCAAAGTTATTGTGCCGCAGCCGCCCGCGAAGCCGCGACCTGACCCATCAATGTGGGAAGACGATAATCCAGTTTTTGCAGCACACTAGTTCCAAAGGAGATTTTATGGCTAGAAGCGTTATGGATGAGATAGCAGCCAGCGCCCGCGACTTCGATATCCACTCCATCCAAAGTGAAGATGAGGCGGCGCAATTCATAGACGAAGTATCCGGCGACCAAGATAAAACCGCCGACGAAGACCGTGCTGTACCAGACGCTATTCCGTTTGGTGATGCTGTTTCCGTCGTGGAAGGTTCGCAGTCCGATTCGTTTCAGGTTTTCCGCGCGATAGCCGAAGACCTGATGAACAAATATGTTGCGGAAGGCAAGTCAGCAAAGGCGACACAAGACCACAGAACGTATCACGCGACGATGGCGCAAGGAATTGAAAACGTGCTGGTCGCGCTGAGCGAGCACATTGAAGCCGCGAAGCAGCGTGTGCAGGTCGCAACGAGTGAAGAGAAACGTCATTTGGGCGTCAACGTCAAGCGCGTGATTTACGCTGGCCCATCGTCACTTGAGGAGCCGGACGCCACGCCATTCTCGGACGGCCAGCACACGGTCAACACCCTTGGTGGAATGAAAGTTGTTTCGGCCACTGCGGAACCGCGCTCTCGAAAGTAAATGCGCGAGGCTATTTCCAGCAATCCCGCCTCCGGCACCACTCGTTTTCAGGACGAATCCGAAGCGCAATCGTTCATCGAACTTCTCGGCGTGACTCGCGACGACTACGAGCGCCAAGACATTGCCAAGCCGAAGCCCGTACCAATGGCGCAGGTGTCGTGGGCCGATGCAAGACCGATGTCGGAGAAGTTGAAAGACGCCAGCGACCTCGCGCTGCGGCTTGAAATGTTGCGTCGCGGGCACGAAGTGGCTGGAAAAATTTTGAGCGGTAAATATCACGACAGCGGCAAGCGCAAGCACCGCCGTAAAAACAAATCAACCGGGCCACACTCGTAGGGTCTAGGAGTTTTCAAATGCAGCCATCAACAATCACAGTAGAAGAAAAGGTCCGAATCACCGACCAGAATGCCCACTTGTTCAAGGCGCGGCATGTGAATGATTACTGGCCTTCCGAAATCAATTCGCAGCGAATCATGGATTTTCTCGCGACCCAACTTGGAATGCAGGTCGAGGAGTGGCCCTATCCAATCCATTTGGACCAATTCGAGGTAGCGTTTGAGTATCTGAATTCTCAAGACATGCTTTATCCGCGTCCCGAGGAAGAACCGGAGCCGGAAGACCCGGACGTTGTTCGTGAGCGCGACACCCAGCAACGTGTCCGAGCGGATTACGCTGCCAAGGTTGAGGCTGATAAGATTGCGCGCGCCAAAACCATCCCGCTCGCACAGTT
The DNA here is from genome assembly GCA_963780035.1 of uncultured Acidobacteriota bacterium. Classification (GTDB taxonomy): domain Bacteria; phylum Acidobacteriota; class Terriglobia; order Acidiferrales; family UBA7541; genus Palsa-295. The sequence goes on from CAWAAG010000008.1 coordinate 16,589, forward strand.
GGGTGCGGAAGTCTCTCAGCAGAACGCCATTTTCCGAAATCAGCGCAACCGCAATGAGTTGCCAACACGCACATTGCGCCTTGAGTCGCGTCCGCTGATGGGGTCGAAGTTTCCCGTCAGTCAGGAAGCGCAAGCACGTGCGACAGTTGCACTAGCCCATCCCGAAATCAAGGATAGAAATTCCGCCGAGTTCAGCAGGCTCTATGCTGCCGAACTAGCCAGATTGAGAAGTTAATTCGCGGCAACCCCGCCACAAGGAAAATACAATGAGTGAATTTAATCAGAATCGTTTCAGTCCAACGAAGTTCGATGCGGCTCGAAGCGAGTACGTTGGCGACGGGAAGCAACTTACGGCCAAGTATTTTTGCAAAGGTCGAACATGGTGCGCCACAGTAACTTGGAAAAAAGGATATTCTGGCGTCGCGTCGTTGACCACGCTGGATGAATCGGCTATGAAGTCGGCGCTCTTGCGTCTGGATTCTACAGTTCGCTTCATCGGGCAAGTGAACACGGCACCCGCTGCGCCAGTCGAAACACTGGCCGACAAGACTAGTGAGATGCTCGAAGCGCTTCGTGATTGACCCGCAAACCGGTGACAAGGCGTACATCAGTGCGTGCCAATTGTACAAACAAAAACCCAAGTCCCGCACCGCTCCAGCGGAAGTTCGCACCCAGAATGGTGGCCGAGAACTAAGTTTTGCGGATGCGAAGGCACTTGAAGCCATGCGAGTTGACCTAACCGTAAGCGCGCAATCCTATCGCAACGCATGCGCCAAGCTGGGTGTGCCGCCGCGTCCGCGTCCTACGCAAGCCGCAGCGCCCGCCGCGCAAGCGCAACAGCCCGTCAGCATCATCGAGCAACTGGCCGCGTGGCCTGACTTCCAGCGCGAGCATGGCGAGATATTCCAGCCGCCGTTCGGTGACCAGAATGTAAAAATCATCGCGCAGTACCTGCTTGATGAAGGAAACCTTCCCAGCACGCCAGCAAATCTAGCAACGGCGTATCGTGAATTGAAGGCCGCAGGCTGTTTTCGCGATGCACGCACGCTCACTCGCGGCATGGACGGCGATTTGCAAGTCGTGCAGCCCTACAGCCACGAAAGAATATTGGCCATGCGCCGACAGCAAGTTGCAGATGTCGCCAATCAGCCGCCAGTGGGACTATCCGATGTGGACCGCGATTGCTGGCGGGCGGTCCATCAGGCATATCCCCAACTGCCCGTAAATTCGCCTGCGTTCAAGAAGTGTTGCGCCGACACATTACAGAAATGGAGCGTTTGAACACGTTGCTGGAGCAACACCCTGACTCGGGTCACGACGAATGCAAAAGGCCAGTTGGAATCCGCTGCTTCTAAAGGTGCAGAAGTTCGTGCCGCTGTTGACCGCGTCATCACGGCGTGGGTTCGCGCTGGGAATCCGAACTTGGGTCAAGGCAACAAGACGATTAAAGATACTCGTATATGGCTTGGTTGAGTTTACGTCCGCGCGAGAAATCGGTGGAAGGCACTGGATGATGGGACAGCGCACGCGCACAAAACGCCCCGTTTTCGACGTCGAGTACTAGGACGGGACATGTCCGGTAACTAATCGGGAGTTAAAATGACGCCGATACCAAAACAATGAGCTACGTCAAAGAAAAGAACGTTCGTGCATCCGCCGTCCAATACATGAGGGGGCAGTTGGGGCAAGGAAAGTCTCTAGCGAAAACATTGCTTGAAACTGTCGATTTCGGGGAAGGGGATATAATCGCTTTAAGCCCCACTCCTCTCAGTTCGACGGAGACCATCCAGTTCGATTCGGGACACACGCCGCAGACGCATGTGAAACCGGAGCGCATTAAGTTCGGAGACAGGACCCATCTTGCTGTCCCTACGCCAAACGCAAATCAGCAACTTACGCCGCGATGATCTACGACGCCTTGGGAAATCTGCAAAGCGTTTGCTTTTTAGAGAACTTTCTGGCGGAAGCGCATGACGGTTGGCTGGAGAGAGCCAAGTCGCGGATAGTCACTAACGGAAACGAGGTCTACCACGCGCTATTTAGCTTAGACCGCCGCGATAAGGACAAGATCGAGGTTGCAATCCGCGAGTGGCATTATCTCCCAACGTCGATTGGAGCATTTGGAAACATGGACGACGAAGCCTCGGCCTACATCACGTCGGAGAAGACCATCCCCAAGGGACAGCTTACTGCTTTTGCCAGGACTGTCCAGTCCGTATTCGTCTCGGCTTACGACGGAGAGGGCTACCTCGTGTGGAATAAGCCACCAAAGTAACTTGTGTCGGGGGACGAGCATCCCTGCCAAGCCTCTCACGCAGGCGATCATTGCAGCGAGTCTCGCCTCAACTCCTGAGTAACGCCCTACTCGGACAAGTGAAGTGCTACTTCACATCTCCGGTAACGCGACAAATCAGGCACTAGACCGCGAGGTTGGGTATCTGCCCGCCAAATTCCCTAATGCCTCAAATACTTAATAAACAAGATCAACACCACAATGACATCAAACACGAATCCGCGCGGATGGTAATAATCGAACCAAAAATTTAAGCTGAGCACCAGAAGGATGAAAACCCAAAGTAGCGGGGAACGTCCTCTGAGTCGGTCAAACAACGTGTTCCGCATGGATGACCCTAATTCGGGGAATCGAAACACTCAGCGGTTCGCTTGTCTTCTCCAAAAGAAAGAGTATTGAGGGCTTTGGCGACGTCTTCGAGGTTTTGCGGCGAATCTGCGGAGGTCCAGGCCATCAGGACGTAGCCCCGATACCAGGTCGAAAACAGCGCGAGCACGCCGTAGCGGCTGCGGAAATCGCTACGGGCAAAGTCTCGACCTGCAATGGTGACCGGGTACGCTTCCCGCGTGACTTCGTTGTGGTCGGGGTCCCCCTTAACGAAGGTCAGCTCCATCAAGGTGTTGAATCGCACCAAGATTGGATGTTTGAGCGGCGTCTGGAGTAGGTCCATTTCAAGCCATTCGTTGGACGCATCGGCAGAGGCTGGTTTTGCTTTGAACAGGACCATCTGCTGCTTGGATTGACCTGGCGACGGTGCAGCAATTTTGCGGAACTTCCATCCGTCGGGCAGACGATACGTGAGCGCAAGGCACTCGTTGGAGTAGACCGCACCGCCGCCATTCGCGGCATCGGGCTCAGGGGGAGTAGCTTTCTGCGCTGCCGCGTAAGCAGCCGCGGAAAGAATAATTCCGGTGAGAATCATCGCGCGAATTAAGTGCATGTGCTCCTCAATCGTGCAGTGTAAGAGAGCCGGTGTCGGCTTTCAAGCTTCTCCGTGCCGTTTGTCCCCGTAAGGTGCGTCAAGTTGGCGCAATGTTCCAATCGTCAATGTCCGGTAACATATCAGGAGTTGATAGCTCACCGCCTGATATTCTTTGCGATATTATATTGCTATGGGTTCATCACCGGTGAAGTGGTCGCGTTTAATTGCGCTAATGCTGCTGGGGGCAATCGGTTTTTGGCTGCCGGATGTAGTACTCCACGCCTTGCGAGGTTATAACTTCGATGGGCGGGACGTGAGAATCGTTACGATTGCATCTCCCGTGGCCCTTTTGGTCACTTTCTTCGTTGTGAAGTGGGCGAACAAAACGACGCCAAGGTCGCAGATTATCCCATCGTTAATCGCCGGGGTGTGGATTTTTGGCGGACTGTTCATGACGATTAGCGCAACTTTTGGAGGTGGCGGATTCAAGGGTCCTGCTGGCGGAGTGATGATTGCAATTTTGCTTTCGATTCTGCCGATTTACACATTCATCATGGCCACGTACGACGGCGCTCTCGCGGCTCTCTTACTGGTGACCGCAGTTGCATTCTTCGGTTGGATTGTGCAACGGAGCGGTATTCGCTTACGATTTAGCCAAGAATAACGGGTTCTCTAACTCCCGTCGCTCTGGCGTGCTCCGAAACACTCGACATGCCTGAGTAACGCCGTAATCGGAAACTGACTCCCATTGTCCGATTCGCGACTAACCGGGAGTTACAGCAGTTCTCTGACGATTATTCGTTGCCATTGACAGAGCGAGGCTTCAATATCCACCATAGCAACATGGCCACACAGACTCGGCGACCGACGAATCCCTGCTATCGGAATCTCTGCGCGGCCATATTCCTTGTTCTGATTCCTGCCATCGGCCACTCGCAAGTGTCAGCCGAATTGACCTTGGGTGACAGGCTCGCTCATGAGTACGAAGAGCAGGCAGGTCTCGGACATACACCTCAATTGGAAAGCATTTCCACTTACATAAGCAGCGTGGGAAATCGAGTCGCGAGAGCGCTTCCAGCGCGCCCGCAGTATCACTTCATCTTTGATCCGAATCCTGGTTTCAAGAGTGCTTTCGCGCTTCCTGGCCGCTACATCATTGTGGGCGGCGGCTTACTGGCCCTGACGCAAACCGAGGACGAACTCGCCAACGCACTGGCGCACGAAATCGAACACGTGGAACTTGGTCAGGTGAGCCGACGTGAGACCGAGTTGACGAAACAAAAAGACGTCAAGAACCTTAGAGTCAGCGAGTTTTTCCCGGGTTATACGAAGCAAGAGGAACTTGCCTGCGACCTGAACGGACAGAAACTGGCAGCTAGGGCGGGCTACTCACCCGCGGGAATGCTGACGCTGCTGGAGACATTCAAAGCTCTCAGCAAAGGTCAGCCGGAGCCGCCTTCCAAGGAACACCCGACCCTATCTGAACGTATTGCTCAAGCAGAACCTTTAGCCAATGCGTCGGCCCAAAAGCAAGCACCACTGAGAATTCCGTAGTCGATTCGTCCGTCATGTCCTGGTAAACGCGGTTACCGGAAACTTGCTCTCAATGTCCGATTACGCGACAATGACGCGTCCCGCTGGGCGAGTCGGCGTCGGCTGGCCTTGCGTTCGCGGAATGCGAGGAAGGCGAATATAACAACTCCCCAAGCAAAGGTACCCGTAACGAGTGGGTTTATCTTGTCTCGGGAAAGCGCGGTGCCGGGGTACAGTATGACTACCCCGACATCAGCAACCGCGTGACGAAAGGAACTGGCGTGGTACTCCAATCCGTACAGCAGCATGAAGAATGCAACAAGATTTAACAGGTAAGCCGCAGCCAGCGCCCCCACTGCGTATCCAATCCACCTCATACCAGCACTCCAGCCGTTAAGGACCTTGGCTATGCTCGACGATGTCTTAAGAGTATGACGGCGGTGAACGCTGCTAAGAATATCACGGGAAGCAGCCAACCCCCGCCTGCCTGCACAAGACGAGCGAGCGCGTTTTGCAGTTCCGCATGGCCAGAAAGCCCCGAAAAAAATGGGCGCGACAAAAGTTCCACGGCGAAGTCGCCTCCAGCAAACAGCAGGAACACAAACGCCCCCCTGCGGAGATTGCTTTGCCGTACGTTACCTTGGGACCGGTTTAGCAACAGGCTCACGGTGACCAAGAGCAAGCTAAACGCTGCTCCGACGACGACCGCGTGAACGAGCGCAACTAGTGGGTTCCATCCGGATTCCTGAGGCGAGGGCAACGCGAAATCGGGAATTTCCGAAATCGTTCCAACGAGCACAGCCAGAGCCAAGGCTAGCGAATACTTCAACCATGTCGGCATCTGAATGTCGGACATAAAGTCACCCTAGGATTTGCCTCTAGACCGGCTGCGAATTTCGAGTATAAGGCTAGCGAGTCAGCGGGATGTTGTTCTTCTTCATTGCATCCAACACGATGTCGTGGGTCACGAAATTTCTCCAAGGTCACCCAAGTCTACTTCTCCAGTTTCCCGACTGTGATATTCCGACTGTGCGATACGCCACCACTCCCACACGATTCTGATGGTGGAACTTTCGATGTCGGGCACGATGGCGGTTTCTGCATTTTCAACGCGCTGCTTGTCACGGATGTGAAGCACAATCTGTTGACCGCTATTCATACCGCAAACTCCCCAAGGTCGTAATGGCCGCACGGCCTCGTTACATCACCCCTACGCTTTCTCAAAGCGTGTTTTCTGCGTGCTTTCCGCACAACCTCGCCCTGCATCTCAATCACAATCCTGACACGGCTGCTAGACACTGGCGGCGGGTCGCATATTTTCAACGCGGTCATAAACTCACGGTCAAACAGGTCGCGCTGCTCCGTTTCCACGCGATGCTCGCGAAAAACTTCCGACGTATGCTCCCAGCACACGGCATAGTTGTGGTGACCTGTCGGCCTGCGGCAGTCGCCATAGTTGCACAAATATTTGCCCGGGTGGGCGGGGTCTTCGATGAATCCGCGCACCAGTTTGCCTGTCATAAAGTCGGTGACGTACGTTGGGGGAATGACGTTCATCGTGCCTCTCGTTTTGGGTAATCAGAGACGAATGGCGTGTCCGTAATCTTGGAAACCAGCCGTGTGCTGACCCCGCGTGCTGCTACCTGCTGGCAGTAGTCGATGGATTCCTGCAAGTACGCAAACCTTGCGGACAGAACGTAGTCGTCTGGACCGAAACCAGAAGCACAGCCCAAGGACTTGCAGTGTGGTGCGAGTGAACAGCAATCCCCGTGTCGCGCGTAAACGGATACGGCAAGTGTGTCGGTTCGCAGTCTCATCCGCGCACCGCCAGTCGCGCCGCAACAGCACCTTGGAAAATTGCGAGGCAGTAACGCGGTTCTGCTGCGATTGCGTGGCCGAAATACTGTGTATCATCGTCGCCAACATTTTCATCCAGCCATGCCTGCCCAGCGCCAGATAGGCCGCGAATCAGAACGATGGAGCCGTGGAACTCGAACTGAATGTCGAGGTGCTTGCTGCGTGGATTCTGTTGCTGTACTTTCTTGCCAGCTTGCATGTCGGGTGCCTCCGATGTGTGAGTTAGGGTCATCGCCCCTTGCCGGGGGTGGTGGCCCGCTTACTTCTTCTTGCTGTAGCGCTCGATGTATTCGTCTAATGCTTTGCGAATGACCCATGACAGGTCACGGTCTTCCTTCTTAATGATGGCTTCCAGCTTCGGTCGCTGGTCGGGCCGGAGCCGAACTTGAGTTGGTTTCGCTTCGAGGTTGGTCGCAGCCATGTACGACAGCGTATTACAACACGGGCGGCTTGTCAAGGGGAACGGAAAGCGAAGGTTGGCACTGGAGTTCACACCGACGGCAGCGCTCTAGCAGCGATGAACTGTTGCCATGGGAGGAAGCCTACCAAGTACATCCGGCTTGAGCGTTGGCTTTTCTAATGAGATTGATTTCCGCGTCGGATTTCGGGGTTCCGTTCATGGCCGCGTTCGTGATTTCGACGGCATACGTCCAGCAAACCAGAGCGTTCTCGGGTTTAGCATAAAAAGCATCCATAGCGGCAGCAATGTCCGCAGGTCTGGTCGAGTCGGCGAAAGTCATCGGCGGTTCGCCCAATTTGTTCGCAAGTCTCTCGTAGCCGATGCCCAAGGTAAACCCATACACATAGAACACGCGCTCGTCCGGCGTAAGCTGACGCCACTTCAATGCGTTTGCCGACCATTTTTCTTCGGCCAGAGCGCCTGCCATTGCACTAAGGACAATGAGAGCCAGTACAGCAACTGTCTTTTTCATTTTGTTCACCGACCGTCGGCTGGTTTCAACACGTGGCGATTATACCGCCGCCCTGTTGGTCTGCGGATTCAGATTTCTTCGGGTGTCTTCGCATCCACTCCTCCCGGCTCGAAATGAGCGTGCACATCAAGTTCACAGTGATTCCTGCGTACTCTGCCGCCTGCGCAACACGCAATCCGCGTGGAGGCAAGCGCATCGTACCGTTCCTTCGTTACGATGTCCTCTTGATAGCAGCGTTTATACGCCAATCGAACGAGTTCATCAGAAAGGTGGTTAAGCTGCCAAAGGACGCCTGCAAAGTGCGCACGAAATACAATCACATCTTCCTGAAGAAAGTCGCGGTCAGTCTGAGACTTCTGCTGCAAGATTGCTTCACGACGCCTACTACCTGCTAAGCGCATCGCGGTCGAGTCGGCGTAAGTTCTTACATACGCCGCGTGGTAAAGGCAGATGTCCAACCCTGACCAGATTTCGCAGACAATGCCCTCGAAGTCTTCTTTCGGAAACGAACTTGTCCGATCCATGCTAGTGTCACCTTCACCGACCGCGAATGCCTAGAGGTTTGGGAACGGGTGTATGTTTCTACAACAAGCCGCGTTACGATTAGGGGCTAATGTACATGAAGCTATTAGGGTGCGCATCCATGATGCTGGTGCTCGGTGCACTTGCGAGCGCCCAGACACCAGTTCCCGGAGAGGCTGCCGTTGAGGAGCAGCCTGCGGCGGTGACAATTTGCCAGCTTAAGAGTGACCCAGCGGCATACAACCACAAACTGGTGGAAGTCACCGGGTTCGTGTCGCACGCCTTCGAAGATTTCACGGTGTTCGATCCGACCTGCCCATCATGGCCGGGCGTTTGGCTTGAATACGGTGGAAAGGCGAAGTCAGGAACAATGTACTGCTGTGGGGTCACGGCTGATAGGCGCCGTCCGAAGGAACTGAGGGTTGAGGACATCTCAATCCCGCTAATCGATAACGATCAATTCCGCGAATTCGACAAACTCATCCAGCCGCCGTTCCGCTCCGGAGTTCATGGCTCGATTGTGCATGCGACATTGGTGGGGCGATTTTTCTCCGGGCGGCTGATCAAGTATCCGAAAGCAACCTTCTGGGGCGGCTACGGGCACATGGGCTGCTGTACACTGCTTGCGATTCAGGAAGTCAAATCCTTTGACGCTCAGAATCGCGATGACCTTGACTATGGTGCAGCTTCCGACCAGCCTGAAATCGAGAAGGTAGGATGCGGCTACCGTGACCTCGTGCCGATTGATCCGACCGTCGATTTGATCAAAGCGCAACGGGAAGCTGACGCTGGGCAGCGGGATTGGGACTTCGACAACCCGCAGCGAGTCGCATCCGAAGCCATCGCCCGGTTCGCGAATGTGGAAGGAAGCTCCGTCGCCCTGATAGAAACGCGCAAAGCCCAAGGGCGACATGTGTATGAATGGAAGCCAGCCGACAAACGCGAAACCTACATGGTCGTTGTCAGCCGACCATACCTGCTGGCTTTCTATGCCCATGACCCAAAGCGCGTAGCGTGGGTAGTAGCCGCCGCGTATGTTTCTTCCTGCGAGAAAAACAACTCAGTCACCCGTCTCAAATAGGCGCAAGTCTTACCCACAAATTTACCCACAGAGAACGGTTCCTACAGTCCTTTTAGCGACTTGGCAGCCGCCGCTAGAATGTATGTCGCTTGAAAGCCGAACCTGCCTAGCCTGTCACGCTCTGCTCAACGGCACATCATGACACCGACCGTGGCAGGAACCAGCTTGCCCGGCTAACACCGTGCTGGTGATACGATTCTCAAATGGAGAGACCCAGCACCACTGTCGCTCAGAACAGGCGCGACCACTACATTCCGCAAGGCTACCTTCGTGGCTTTACCGACCCCGAACGAAGAAACCAGCCGCAGCCACTTTGGTATTTTGATAAGCCAAACGGCACATGGTCAAAACGCAGCCCGAGCGAAATCGGGTATCGCTATGGGTTCTATGATTACTCTGTAGCCGAAATGGGAACCCAAACAGCAGATCAGGCATTCGCCGAGTTGGAGCGCAACTTTCCGAACGTCCGCAAAGAACTAGTCCGAGAGCAGTTCAAGAACTGGAGAGATCACCTCGACTTCTTGTTGCGTTTCGCGCAGATGATGCGTGCCAGATCACTGCTGTTTTTCGAGAACCAGCAGAAAGAGGGACGAAATCTGCGGGCGCTGGTCGTCGAGGAGGTGAGTCCCGACCGCATGAGTGTAAAGGTTCGGTCGATGACTCCCGAACCGCTTCCCGAGTCATTCATCAAAAACTGGACGATTGCGAACATGCGGAATGAAATCGCAAAGGGGGCGGCGTGGCTTGCTGAACTGAATTGGGCGGTACGCTACTGCGATTCGCCGAGGCTTCCGTTTGTTGCGACGGAAGTTCCGTTCGTAGCCGAGGGCACGCACTCGGATATTCTGGCTGCATTGCGCGATCCCGAAACGCTGTTGTTTTTCCCTCTGTGCTGGCAGGCGTGCTTGATCGGGAGTAGGCAGTTCTTCCACACCGAAACAGATCGGTTCTGCGATCAGGACATGCGCCTATCCACGCCGATTTGGACGCTCTCGACACGTGCAAGTGTCCTGCCGTGGTTTTTGATTTGAATCGAACACACAAAAAAGACATTATTTTCGTTCTCTTCGTCCTCTTCCGTATCCCATGGGTCTTTTTCCGGCGGTTCCAAACTGATTTCAATCCAAGCCCGCTCGCTGTTGAGGAGAGCGTCGGCGCTGGCTTTGGAGGCAGTCGCCGCATCTCGGGCGGCGGTAGCCGCGTCTCGGGCGACCTGCATCTGAGTGACGGATTCTTCGTGCTGGGCTTTCCGTTCGCGTCCCTGTCTCTTGTATTCCGCCAACTCCAGCCCGAAAATCGCGACGAGCGCGAGTCCTTCTAGCCAGATGGCGATGGATTGCTCATTGGTTCGCAGCCAATGGAATACTGCTGGGAGAGTGGGGTACATGACTTAGGGTGTTGCAGAATTTACCACAAGGTTTTGGCTTGGTGTGTGACTCAACTTTGCTGATACGCCCCGTTCCGGTTCTGCCCGCTATCCCCCGTCTCGTCGCCTCTGATGGTAGTATTCCGAAATGCCGCTGAGCGATATTGAAAGAGCAATGACGCTGGTTGTCGTTGGCAACTTTATGAACTTGAAAGAATCCACCAAGCGCAAAGACTTGGTGACCAAATTCAAGTCGCCTCAGTCCGTGGACCGTTTGATTAATGTCGGCGTTCTGCGGGTGCTTGATAACGAAGGGAATTTGGCTCCTTCGGCGCTCGGGGTGGAGTACTCAGAAGACCCGGATTCTGTGACGCGAGCGAAAGCGGCTCTCGAAATCGTATTGCAAGCCCTTCAAAATATTTACGATGTCACTCCCGCCAGAAAACAAATAACACGTAATGATGTGCAACGGGAGGTAGACCACATTCTGGGGAAAACCGTGCCCGAAGTGGTTGAGCGTGGACTTCATTTCGTCACCGAGTTCGCAGTTCTGGATGGTTACGGTCCCGCGCCGGGTCAGCCTCGCCCCAAGCTGTTCGACCTTGAATGGATGGTGATAGCGGAGCGCATCGTCACGGTTGATTTGAAAACCTCTTGGGAAGCACACATTCAGGTTTTCTCCGCCACGCTAGAATCAATCATCAACGAGGCTGGGGTTGCGCAACCAAAACCTTCGCAACTTGTGGACGGCGACCGGAGATTCGCACAAGTGGCCATCGAGGAAGCGCGACGGAGCATCCCCGAGGATGGCCGCGTCCACCCGAGAGTAGGCGTGTTGGTCGTCAAGGACGGGGACATTCTCGCGTCAGCCCACCGAGGCGAGATACCCGAGTGCCATGCGGAATACATTGCGCTGGAGAAAAAGCTAACGGATGTGTCGCTTTCGGGCGCAACCGTTTACACAACTTTGGAACCATGCACGGCACGCAATCATCCCAAGGTTCCTTGTGCAATTCGATTGGCTGAAAGGAAGGTCGGTCGGGTTGTGATTGGAATGCTCGACCCGGACGACAGGATAAGCGGGCGAGGCCAACGGACGTTGCGTAAGGCGGGAATTGCTACTGAGTTGTTCCCGCACGACCTGATGAATCAAGTTGAGGAAATCAACCGCGACTTTGTAAGAGATAGAGAGTCCCGCGAAAACGACAAGAGTAACGCGACTCCAGAACCCCGCCCGGAGTTTTGCAATATTGACGGTACGCTGGAGCCTATAAAGATGGGCGGCAGGCAACATTCGGTTCAGGGGCCGTGGACGGACGTTTATGGCTTGCTGACGATTGCTAATACCACGCAGTTGCGAATGGAAATCGGATTGAAGCGGCTTGTTATGGGCGGCAAAGAGTGCGCTGTCCACAGCATCTTTTTCCGACCGAAATCTAATCCGAAGCGCAGAGTTAAGAGAATCCTTCTGATGGGAAATGGCAAGGAAGACTTTGAGTTGCATGTCATGTTTCGCGACACGGATTACCCGGTTCCGCCTTCTGGCGACGGTGAACTTTGGGTGTCAAATGTCGGTCGCCCGGATTTTCCGCTCGGAGTGCGTTTCCCGTAGCACTTGACCTGAACTGCTCCCCGCGCCATAGCCTGACACAGCAAATTACGAACGGTCTGCGCAGGCCGACTCTACCTTCTTGGGCTTTGCAAACTCGGGGTACTCGTGGTGAAGCGAAATCCAGATGAATTCATAACCAGTGCGGAAGCGGTCATAGATATTGCTTGGCAAAAACTGCCAATTTTGGGTCAGACCGTCCGTCAGCCCTTATAAAATTGGTTGCGGCAACTGACGACAGGATGAGAATCGCGCTAATGAGCAACTGAAATGAAGAATTTCTCAGTCCAGCGCATCCGCAATTCTGTTTTCAATTTCGATTGCCCATCGGGGCAAATCACCCTTTGGATGGAAATGTTTGATGATGTCAAACGCCACTACAGGATATTCCATCGGCTTTCGACGGAAGAACTGAAAAAACAATGACTGCGTGTCAAGTTCGCCTACCCGACTCCGTGACTCTTTCGATTTGCAGTGGACCGTTGAATCCCTAGCTGCTTTGACATTCAAAAAACGCTTCCACAGTTCCGTACCCTTTGGCGTCTTCACGGTGAGAAGGTGAGGCAAAATATCGCCGATTTTCTCGTCCGTCGAAGCTATACGCTCCAGCTTTTCGCCGTCCAACACCATAGTCCTATCGCCGCGTTTTAAGTGGTAGGGCATCGGACAATGACGTGCAATCATTTCATTACTGAACATCTCCAGTGCCTGAAAGCAGCAAATAACAGAAGTCATGCTGTGTTCAAAAAAATCGTAGAGGTGAGGAAGGTTTTCATTCGCGACGCTCTTGCCGCTTCCAATCGGCGTCACCGTGTCAGTTAACGCTAGAGTTTTTCGGAGGTCTGTCGCTCGAACTGCGGCCTTGATAGACGCATTCAATGCCATCGCCGCAGGGCTAGGGGTAATAAATCCTATAGCGTTGTGCTCGCGGTCAGAAGATAACGATGACACATATACCGGAGCACCGGCTTTGTGCGACGGGCCTCCAGGGTAGGCCGCTGGAACGTCCGATGTCAGCGTTGTAACGACCGCAATTCTCCAATCGCCGAAGCCATCATGCTCAACCGAAAGTTTCTTCACCATGGTCCGATGCTAGCATGAAAATCTTTGAGTACGTCTCAACCTCCACCAGAATTCTTCTGTGCTGATAGCCATTGTGTTAGAGGGTCGGTTGATTGACGGAGTCGGCATACGTTGGTACTGTTGCAGCGACAGGCATGAACTTTTCCTCCGTGAAATCCGAAATCCGTACGGTACTGTCGTAACTAAATGCGAATCGACCCGCGCGATTTCATAATGACGCCATACCTACCTTGTCCCAAGTGCGGCAAAGATGCGTACGGAGTCTTGAGCGTTTCCGACACTAGATGCGAACGGCGCTGCCGCGACTGCTGGCACACCGCAACGCAATACTTGCCAAAGATTCGGAAAAAGATTGTCTATATCGACCAATCCGCGTTCAGCAACATCATGAAAGTTCTAAGTCCCAAAGAAAAAGGACACGAACGAGCGGCCTCTGAACCTTTCTGGACTGAATTATTTGAAATACTCAGCGTCGTCTGCCATCTGCAACTGGTTGCGTGTCCAGACTCCCGAGAACACCAGCACGAATCGTTGGCGTCTCCCTTTTATCAGGCCCTCAAACAAACGTACGAACATTTTTCCGCAGGTACAAGCTTCGAGGATTATGAGTCGGTGCGCATGCATCAAGTAGGCCGAACGGCCCGCTGCTGGATTAAGGCTGAACCTGTCGTCTTCGACTTGGATGCTGAAGCAATTTCGTCCGAGAAGCTTCACGCATGGGGCCGTCGCATCTACGTTACGGTTGATGGGTTGCTACCGGGAACGCTTGAGAACCTACGTTCGTCGCGAAGTAGAAATCACGAGCTACTTCAAGCCGTTTTCACCGAATGGCAAAAAGATAAGAAGTCATTTGCTGAAGTATATTGCTTCGAGAAAGCGGGTCTCAGGAGACAGCTCATCCACGAGTACGCAGCCGCACTCCGAAAGAGAACCGAGATGGTAGCTATGCTAGTTAGAGGCGAGATGCCTCCTTTGAACGATGTCCTGCCGACTTGGGCAGAAAACCAAATGCAGAGCTTACAGTTTCTTTTTGAATTAGAAGTCGGACCGCAGGAGGCGCTTCCAAAGCTTCGTGAATTTCTCGAATCTCAGGCGATGGATGAAGCGCCCGTCAGCAATATCGCCGCTGCAATGTTTGCTTCGCTTGCCGTGAAAGCTGCGGCGGGGCAAAAGGAGCTTCCCAACCAAGGCACCGCAACAGATATCAAGCTGGTGTCGATGCTGCTTCCGTACTGCGACGCGATGTTTGTTGACAATAAAACGAGAGCGCTATTGCAGGACATTCCGAAGAAATTTGAACTTCCGTACCCTTGTCGGGTGTTCTCCTTGAACTCAGGCGCGGACTTCATCCGCTACCTGACAGAGATACGAGACTCCGTAACCCCTGAACATCTGAAACTTGTTGAAGAGGTTTATGGCCCGAATCCTTTGCGTCCTCAAAGTGGAATCCATGGTGTAGGAACACTGCCGGACAAGAAGGACGAAGGGCCGGAAGTGTGCTAACTCATATTGGCGCGCAAATGGGCCTTGGAATGAAGGATGACCTTCGGGCGACGAGGTCCAAGCTAGATGAACTTTTGGCTTTCCTGAATTAAGCGCTCGCTGCCTCCGAGGGTGTCCGACTGGCTTGGAATTCGGCTGCGTCCGGCAAATCGAAAAGCAAACGGTACACCGAACCTAATTTGAACGGGCGCTAGCCGCGTCGTTCCAATCTTTTTCTTGCTGCCGCACGTATTCTGAGTATTTTCCGAGCTTGCCTAGAATGTCGCTTTTCAGGGTCAATAGGTCGCCGTGAGCTTGTTTGATGATATTGAACATCGTTTGCTGACTCTCTGTGTCGAGTGCATGACGGTCCTGAGAAACCCAAGTAATCAAATCCTCGAAATGGGCCTTAACTACGACATAGAACTTAACCACGTTGGCTGCTTCCTCACTATCCGGCAAACCGATTTTTGAAGCATTCGTCTCGAACACGACGAAGTAATTAAACCGTGGCGCTCTGAAACCAAATCGCAATTCCGCTGGCGTCTTTGCTTCGTCAATATAGTGGCCTACCGTAGTCTGATACCGATGCATCAAACTCCGAACTTCCGCAAACAGCGATGCTGCAAGAACGTCGGTGTCTCGGACTCTCTGTCGTTCTTCGGCTCGTCGAGCACTTTCGTCGGTCAGTCGCGCGCTCTTGAACACTATAATCAGCGCTATAACTGCCGCTAGGGCAGAAGTGAGCACTGGAACACCCACGCTGGTGAGCCAACTGCCCCTTGCAGCTGCACACGTAACTAAAACTTGCGTTGGGTCTGATAAGAAGCTTGTGAGCATGGCGCAGCTTAGCAGTTTTCTCTCATGAAGAACGCTGACCCATCCAACCTCTGACGCGAAACCTTAGCCACAGCGACCTCCACAGAAATCTATTCTCCGTTGGCGGGCGGCGTTTTTGCGGTGGTATAGAGTGTGATGTAATTGCAAATCTCGGCGTTGTAAAGTGTGCCTCTCTGGAAAAACTGCAAATTCAAAGCGTTCAAGACCCCGGCTTCGTATGCGGCCAAGATAGAAAACGCGGTCGGGTGAACATACTTGGAACAAATTTTGTGAATGGTTTCGTACTCCGCTGCTTTGCCTGCCGTTGGCGCGAGCGCGCTCGCACGAAGATATCTATCGGTCGTGATTCCGGCAAGTTCCTTGAAGGCGTCAGCCATTTTCATCACTTGAGCTACTTCGTCATCCCGCTCGGGTTGCTCCCGCTTCTGAAACCTCTGCACAACGCGCATCATTTCGTGAAGGTCAACAATACTATCTTTCTGAAAGGTAAGAGCGTTCGCCTCGGATTGAAGGACGTACACAACAAATATGCTCAGTTCGAGCAAATTGCGGCACGCCCAAGCCAGCAACGCTTGGTCGCTTTCGATTAGTCCAGTCTTGAGCCTCTGACACTCTCGGGCAGTCGCTTGCAGCAATGCTAGTAGAACTGTTTTCCTTGGTTCGTTTTCGTGTAACGCCGCGACGAGCGGGATGACGGTTGCTGTCATTCCGAGAGCGTTGTCGTATTGTTCAAATTCTTTCCGCTGTTGTTCTGTAAGTTCGGACATGCGCCACGCTTCAAGCGGGGTTCAGTTCTTGCTGGCGAGCAGCGCGGATTTCCCCGGGGCGTTCGTGCATGCGCTTCGTCTCAGGCAGTTTGTTTTTACTGGGTCACCGATGTAGTAGGTTGCCTTTCGCGGCTTCGATTGCACAACCACCAAATCGCGCCCATCGTTCGTCGTTAGGTTTCCGCAGTAATTGACAACTTCCCCAGTCGAGGATTCTGTCCAGAGAACCTCGTCGCCGATTTTCAGTTTGTTGTTCTCGATTGCTTCCTCTATCCTTCGGAATCGTTCCTTCACTTCTGCTTGCTGCTTTTCGCGGCGTGCTTTTACCATCTCGGTTGTTGGGTCTACGAATGTTGTCAGGAATCGCAGGTCTTTCACGGGCACAGCATATTTGCCAAACTTTGTCACCCGATAGGCAATCTCCGTTGGAATCGAAGTGAAGGCAAGAGCGTCGTCAATTCCAAATTGGATGAACAGCAGACCGTTCGGCTGACCTACGAGGCCATCAACGTCGTTCTTCTTGACGAATACGGCGGGTAGTTCTTTGCTGTTGTCAATCATGCGTGCTTCGCCTTCGCTCAGTGAGAGGGAAAGAGACGGCAGAGCCGCAGAGTGCGGCTTTCCGTTGTTCCACGACCCGGTTGAGTAAGAGAATCTCATGTTGCTTTCGTTGATGATGACTTCGGGATGGTCGCGCCTGAGAGCATCGAGGCACTGCATTTTCATGGCTTCCGACCGTAGTTGTGATTCCGTCTTTGGCTTGTTGGCTCTGGGTTTCACCGTGTCGGCTCCTTCTACTTTGTACCCAATTTTCCCGCTTTCTCAGTGATGATAACGCGGCATCTACCCGCTATGGTTTACATTGGCTGGTGTTGCGCGCGAACGCAGGATGCAACGATTGGCTCGCCGCCATGCAGAGCAGGAGATAGATTGGTGGTGCTCTCTCGTGCGCCTCGCCGCTCGTAGGATTTTGGCCCAACGAATGGTGCGCGCAGGGGCCGCGAAATAAATGCCCGTAACCATCTAATCGGAGGCAACAAAATGGTCATCGGGGAGCGCTTGAAGCAGTTGCGAGAAGTGAAGAAGATGTCGCAGGGAGACATCGAGAAGCGCACCGGACTCTTGCGCTGCTATATCAGCCGCGTTGAAAATGGCCACACCGTTCCCGCGATTGAGACTCTGGAAAAGATGGCGCACGCAATGGAAGTTCCCATGTACCAAATTTTCTACGATGGCGAGCAGCCTCCAGTCGCGGCGAAACTTCCAACCGTCTCTGCCCGCGAATTCGGATTCAAAGGCCGCGATGCGCGAATGATGCAGCGCTTCGCGCGGCTGCTCCAACGAATCAGCAAGGAAGACCGGGCGTTGCTTGTGGCGATAGCAAGCAAGATGGCGAGCCGCTGAACGGAGTAAGACGCGACCTATGCGGGGAAACTACCATGCTTGTTCACTTATTGACCCCAATTTTCCCCGCACTTCGCCAACGGTTCTCAACACACGATTATTGTAAACAAAGATGTTCAATGGCAGTCAACGGCAGCGGTCACTTTGGCAAGGTCGCGTACTACCACTATACGAATCCCGCGTTACGGAAGACTGCGGCCAGCGTTTTATTTATAGCATGGCGCCTGCCGGCGGACAAGGCCCCGCGCGCAGGTCTTGACGATGGAATCAACGAGCTTTCTTCGCGCCGCCTCGGCCCACCGCGGCGCGCATCCCAAGCCGCCCAAAACCCTGCTAGTCCACTTCCATGATCCGCGCCGTCTTCACCACCGGCGACTTCTTCTGCCGGTCCGCGAATTTCTGCGCGCGTTCGCGATCGATATACACGCGCGCGAATTTCTCGCCGTCCGCGTAATAAACAGTCACTTGCCAATGATGGTGCTTGCGCCTCTTGTCATGGCGCATGCGGCTGGTCTTCTTGAGCTTCGATTTTTTCACTTTAGGTAGTCCCCTCGAGGATGCGCGACTATCGCAATTTCGGGGCCATCGCGCAAGTAACAAGTTAGGGGTTAACGTTCCTATACTATCCTGGTACCGCGCGCTGCAATCCCTAGACTATATAGGAACATAGCCCCAATTTTATTTGAAATTTCATGAGTCCTGGAACATTTGACGGCGTCCAACCGTAATAGTAAGTGCAGGGCGAAACAAAGGGCCGGAGGGTATTATGGTAATGCGCTGGGAACCGGAAGTGCAGATCGAAGACTTGCGAAATCATCCTGCCGAACTCGTCATGCGCCTGCGGACGCTACTCACCCGCGGCGCCCACACCAATCCTGACCCCAATCACCCGGGTTTCTACGAAATCGAAAGCGATAACCGCGTCTATTACGTCCACATTTCCCCCAATACCGGGAAGATTCTGCTCCTGGCCACCTGGCCCAGCGAAAACGTGCTGGAAGCAGCCCATCACGCCGCATAAATAAGCCCGTATCTGCGCTGCACCTCCGGCTTGCGAGGAGCAGCGTGCGTCCCGCCACCTCCACGCATTTCACTTTGTAGGGGCGCTGCTTGCTGCGCCCGCTTTTGACTTGCCGTTGTAGCGGCGCACTTCAGTGCGCCATCGGTGGGTTATTCACCCCGCGCCGCGAAGCCGTACTCCGTCTCGTCAGCGACAATATCAGATCGCAGAGCTCTTTGTAGGTCGTCGCTTCAGCGACGACATGAATCTCCCGAAATCAAAGCGGCTTCAGCCGCTGAAGTACCAGTCGTGCGGTTACGGCTTAGAAACCACAGGCCTAAATCGCGGTAACTGCAAGAACGAAGCTGTCAACAACTACCCAACAAGCGCGATTCGAAGCCACCCAGCGCCCAAGGAATCTGCTTTTTCCTCTACACCCACCACAAATCACCGCACGCAACCATCCCGCGCCCCTAAATCACCATATCCGCAGCCTTAAAATCCAAATCCGTCAAAATCTGCGCCTTCAACTTATAAACCGCCGGCCCTTCGCTCGACCGCGCGTACACAAACCCGCCCACTTCCTTCGAAATCTGCACGGTAATCTTCTTCCCGCCCTTGTCCGTCAGCGTCGCCTCAAACGCCGGCTTGCTCAGCTTCGCCGCCACGTCCCCCGCGGGACGATCGAAAATCTCCTCCGCCCGCCCCACTTGCAACGGCGAAAACACCTTATCCGCATTAGCCGATTTTCCCTTCTCCGCGGCCGGCTCATCGAACGTCCATTCCGTATCGTTCTTGCGGCTCAGCGCGATCGTGCCGTTCGCGTTGTGGATTTCCACATGCGTGATGTTCAGCGGATCGAATTCCACGATCTTCTTGCTGCGCAGCTCGCCGTAATTCTCCGCCAATTTCTTGTAAAGCTCCTGGTTGATCCGGAAAATCGTGGGCCGCGAGGTGTCCCGCGCAAAGTACTCATCGCCTTCTTTCTTCCCCACCAGCAAAGTAGCGCTCTTCCCTTTCGCGTCCGTCGCCGTGAATGTTACCGCCGGATTCGTCAGCCCGTACTGCCCCAGCTTCTCCGCCGTCTCGCTCGCGATCGTCACCATCTTCGCGTTCGTCACCGTCGTCAGCAGCGACGATATCGCGTCCGCATCGCCCGCCGCATTCGCCGGCTTGCTGAATCGCCAGATGCCGTCCTTGTCCTTGGCTGCCGCCACTTCCCCCGCTGCATTTTTCAGCTCGAACGAATTCACCTGCTCGCTCGCGAGATGCACCACCGCGCGGTCGCGCAATTCCTGCAAAGGCTTGTCCGCGCTCACCAGCAGCGATTCCGGCAGCAGCGCCGCCTCCTTCGCGTTATCCGCCACCGCATACACCGAAACCCCGGTGAAATCCTTTTTCCCCAATTTCAGCGAATGTTTCGCGCCATTCTTCATCTGAAAATCCAGCTGCACCGCCGCAGGCTCCAGCCCATAAGCCTTCAGGCGGTCCGGCGTCCCCGGTTCGCTTTGGCTCACGCGCGCCGTCGCCAGCTCCTCCACGATCCCTTCCACCGACGCGTCGTCCGCCCCCGTCTCCAGCGGCGCGGTGATCTCCCACGAGTCGCCGCGCTTCTCGATATGGATCGCTTGCGCTTTCGGATCGGACGGGTACGAAATGTTCAGCGCGGTGATGTCTCCCGATTGCAACGCAAAAACCGGCTTGCTCGTATCCTCTGCGGTCTTCGCCGCCTCTTTTTGCCCGCGTTGCCAGTCAAAATAATAAACGGCCGCGCCGCCCAGGATGGCCACCAGCAAAACGATTAGCGTGGATTTTTTTATCATCGGTCAATCATGGCTTTCTGGAATTAACGCCGCTTCCACCAGATGAATATCCCGGAGAAGAACACCAGCCCCGGCAGCAGCGCCAGGTCCAGCCAACGCAGCGCCGTGCTCTGCCCTTCGGTCAGCGTCACGCGCCGGTTCGTGGGCGCCTTCGGCCGGATCGAAATCAAAGCCTCGTCTTGCGTCAGCCAGTCAATCGTATTGAAGAATAAATCAGCGTTTCGTACTTGCCCGATCGCGGGATTCGCCGCGAATTGCGAGTTCCCGATCACCACCAGCCGCGCGTCCTTATCCCCTACTTTCCGGTTCGCGGCCACTCCCAGCGAAAGCGGCCCCAGCGTATCCGTCTTCGGATCGTAGGAAATTTTCTTTTCGCCCGGCTTTAATCCCGGAATCGTAAAGCTCCGCTCGGACGTCTTCAGCAATTCCACCGCCTGCGGGATGGATTTGCTCTTGTCCGCGATCGCAACCGTCCGCGCCAGCGGAAAAAAGGTCACCGATCCCTGAAATCCCTTGGTGATCGGGCTTAACCCAAAATCCGCCACCAGCGGAATAATCGGTCCGCCGCCGAATAGCCGCCCCATCCCGCTGGCATCCACCACCACGTTGCTGCCCACCGCGATGTTCCACGAATTATAAATATCGTCCAGCTTCGGGTCCGTCGCCGGATCCTCCATGATCAACGCTTCCCCGCCGCCATCCAGATATTTCCCGATCTCCGCCGTTTCCTGCGGGTAGTAAGACTGCTTCGGCCCGGCAATCACCAGCACGCTGCAATCCGCCGGCACGCTCGCTTCCGTGATCAGATTCACTGTCTTCGTCGCGTAGTTTTCCTTTTTCAATCCCGCGTCCGCCTGGCTGTAGCCGTCCTGCCCGTCGTCGCCCGGAGCCTTTTCGCCGTGTCCCGTCACAAAGCAAACCGTCTTCACCTTGTCGCTGGTTGCCTTCAATATCGCGCCGGTCACGTCCTGCTCGCCCACCTCGCCCTGCGTCCCGGTCTGCACGTGCTCCTTATGCGTCCCGGACGCCACGATCACGTCACCCATGTGCGTCGCGCCGAACTCCTGCGCCACTTCCGGCTTCTGATTCGGGTCCACGTTCTCGAATTTGAAATGCCCCGAAAGGTGCTTGTACTCCGCCATCAGATCGTCAAACGCCGCACTCGGCGTCTTGTCGAAGCGCGCCACCGTCACGTCTTGCTTTAGCCCGCGCACAATATTCCGCGTCTGGTCCGATAGCGTATAAAGTTTTTCCGTGGTCAGATCGAATCGCCTCTGGTGCCGGTAACCCACAAAATTCAGCAAGCCCAGAATCACCAGCACCGCCAGCACCAGCACCGTCGTATTCGTCCCCTGCTGCGTCCCGCGCTTCGAGAAATACCGCACGATCCCGCGAATCCCAATCACGATTGCCGCCAGCACAAACACGCCGCCCGCAATCAAAAGCCCCTTGCTGAAATTCAAAAACTCGCCCTGAATCGAATAACGCAGGTACCCGGCGATCAGCATCGCCACGCCCAGCGTCCCAATAAATCGTGCCGTCTCCTCCCGATCCCATTTCATCCTGCAATTTCCTCCATAAACTCCAAGCCTCGCGCGAACCCACCAACCAGCCTCTCCGCCTCCCTGCTTCCTTTACTCTCTGCTTCCTTGCCTCTCTGCTTCCTTGCCTCCCGCCTCTCTAAGCCCTCCGCCACCGCATCGAATCAACCGACCTCACCGTCAGAAAAATAAAAAACACCATAAAGCTCGCGTAATAAATCAGGCTCGAAGTATCCACGATCCCCCGCGTGAAATCGTCATAGTGCCGGATCACCGAAAGATATTGCAGCACCGCGCCCACTCCGCCGCTCGCGTTTCGCCCCAGATCCAGCACCCACACAAACAAAAACGCCGCGAACGTCACCACCGCCGCAATCAGCTGATTCTCCGTCAGCGACGAAATAAATTCCCCCAGCGCCAGCAGCGACCCGCCCAGCAGCAGAATCCCCGCGTACCCCGCCAGCAACATCCGCCAAGGCGGCATCGGATCGCTGTGCAAATACATGAAAACCAGATAACTCGCCGTCGGCAGTAGCATGATTGCGTATAGCGTCAGCGAGGCGAAAAATTTCCCCAGCACGATCTGCGTCTCGGAAATCGGCGAAGTCATCAGCAATTCCATCGTGCCGCGCTTGCGCTCTTCCGCGAAGACTCCCATCGTCAGGATCGGTGTGAAAAACAAAATCAGCGTCGAAAGCAATCCGAAGAACGCCCGCATCACTTCGCTCGGCACGTCGAATTGCGGTGGCATCCCGAACTGCATGCTCTGCATTTCCATCTGCATGGATTGCTGCATCACCGCCGAAAGGAAAAAATTGAAGAAAAACGCGCTCAAAAACAAAAAAATCCCGATAAACACATAAGCAATCGGCGAAACAAAGTAATGTCCCATCTCCTTGCGATAAATAGCGTAGAAATTACGCATCGTCTCCTCGCATTAATCTTTTGTAGCGGCGCACTTCAGTGCGCCATCGCTGTCGTGGCAATCATCAATCACTCTGCGAAATCCGCCACGAAACTCGCCCCTCAACTCCCCGCCAACGTTTCACTCGAACCTATCTCATAAATGAGTTGCCCGGAAGGGCGGGGCTTCAGCCCCGCCGAAAGTCGCGCCTTTGCTTTGGGGCTTTAGCCCCTGAAGCCGCAGTTTTGACTTTTCCGCAAAATGTTTCACCGCTGAACCACCCTCGCACGCAATTCCCACACAGACCCGGACTCAACTCCCCGCCGCCTGCGCATGCGCCGCATCATCCGTCGTCAATTCCAGGAAAATATCCTCCAGGCTCAAACTCACTCCGCGCAACTCAAACAGCGGCCACCCGCTCTGCACCACTTTCGCCGCAATCGCGCTGCGGATGTCCGCGCCCTGCGCCGTTTCAATCGTCGCCGCCACATGCCCCGCCGCCGGCATCGCCTCCACCTGCACGCGCGTCGCTCCCGGCACCTGCGCCAGCGCCTCCCGCAATTCCTTCTCCGGCGCTTCCACTTCCACGCGAATTTTCTGCCCGCCCTTCAATTGCGATGTCAGATTCTGCGGCGTATCCACCGCGGCGATTTTCCCCTTGTTGATGATCACCACGCGGTCGCAGGTCATGCTCACTTCCGGCAAAATGTGCGTGGACAAAATAATCGTATGGCTTCCCGCCAGGCTCTTGATCAAATGTCGCACTTCGATGATCTGCTTGGGATCCAATCCCACGGTGGGCTCATCCAGAATAATTACGTCCGGATCATGTACCAGCGCCTGCGCGATCCCCACCCGCTGCTTGTACCCGCGCGATAGCCGCTTGATCAGTTCGTGCCGGCGATCTTCCAGGCTGGTTTTCCGTATCGCATCGGTAATGCGCTCGGCGCGCTTCTCCGCCGGCACATTCTTGATGCGCGCCACAAATTCGAGATAGCCTTCCACGCTCATGTCGGGATAAACCGGCGGCGTTTCCGGCAGGTAACCGATATGCTTCCGCACTTCCAGCGAATCCCCAAACACGTCGAAGCCCGCGATCCGGGCGGTCCCCGACGTCGCCGGCATATAGCCGGTCAAAATTCGCATGGTCGTGGTTTTCCCCGCCCCATTGGGCCCCAGAAAACCAAGTATCTCGCCTTTATTTACTGTGAAGGAAACGTGATCAACCGCGGTGACCGCACCGTACGTCTTCGTCAAGTCCTGTACTTCTATCAATGCCACCTCCAAAAATAATTGCCAGCCAAAAATAAAAGGGGCCGAACAGGACCGCGCCAGGCATTCCCGAACCAACACTTATACTAAAAATCGCCGCAAAATGAAAACCGCAGTAATTCTATCGGATGCCGATATAACTCCCAAGGTTTTCTCTGTGAATCGCCCCACAGGGCGATTCACCCTGCTTGCCCTGAGCGAATCGGCGAAGGGAGAACCGGCAGTGCCGGTTCGCAGGGCGCCCTCTGTGTTAAGGTTCCAAGGTTTAGATGAAAAACCAGCTTCAAAACGTAAATCTCCCCCCAATCTGCGCAGCAAATGGCACTCCCACAGTAGTCCCCGGCCCAAAGAAATCCCCCAGCGCCCCAGCCGGAAATCGCAATTGGTTCACGTTACTCACCGCCACCTGCGAACAAACCGGCGGGTTCGCGCATATCGAACCCAAATCCGGCAAAGCCGCCACATTCGTCACAAAATTCGCCCCCGGATTATTCCGGTTGAACAAATTAAAAAACTCAATAAACGGAGTAGCCGTAAATCTCTCCCGAAAAGTAATCGGCCGGCTCACCCGCAAATCCACCTGAATATACGGCGTCCCGCGAAATTGATCCAAAGCAGTCTTCGCCCCATTCACAAAAATCCGGTCCGTCCCATCCGCGGTAGTAATCGTAAATGGCCGCGCGCTCTCCGCCTGCGATAAAGTCGTCAACTCGAACCCGCCCGGCAACCTCCACAATCCCGCCAGCACAAACCGGTGCCGCACATCCTCGCCCGAAGGCCCATAATCCCCGCGCGCAAAAGGATTCAGCGGATCGCACACGCCATTCACATAATCAAATAACTCGCCCAGCACGCAGCCCCACGTCTGCGCCTTCGCCAATGTGTAATTCGCGATCAAATTGAATCGCCGCGACACGTTTCCTTGCAAATGGATCGAAAGCCCGTTGTAACTCGACCGGTTGTCGCTCTTGAAGAGCGCAATGTCCGGCGCATCCGCCGGCAGATTCACTCCGCCGGTGTAGTCGTATCGCCGGTAACCGTGATTGCCCTGCTCGTGCGTGTAATCCGCGCTCACCAGCCACTGCGCATTGAACGCATGCTCAAACCCCGCCGTCGCATGTATCGCATAAGGCGTCCGGTACCTTCCATCAATCAACGCTCCCTGCGCTCCCGCCGGCAGACATCCCGGATCCGTCGGCACAACGCAAATCCCCGCCGGCTCGTTCACCGCCTGAAACGCCGTCACCCACCCGTTCTGCGCCAAATCGTTGTAATATAGTCCAAATCCAGCGCGCAAAACCGTCTTGTTCGATTCTCCCGGCGAATACGCAATTCCCAGTCGCGGTGCAAACGCGTGCCGGTAATCATGCGGCGCTCCGCTCACCAGCGGCACGCCCAAAGCCTTCAGCGTCAAATACGCCGGATTCTCCAGTTGGCTCTCGCCCGACGCCCTGAACAATCCAAACGTCGTGTCGTAGCGCAATCCATAATTCACCGTCAGCCGCGGCGTCACCCGCCACGAATCCTCCGCATACACTCCCAGCCGCTGCACATTCTGCGTAAAACTCCCATTCGCCGCCGGCGTCGCCGTGCATCCCACCCCCGCCGGCTGCGGCTGCGTGCAAGTAAGGTCGTTGTAAAACTGCGCCGGATTCGCCGCGTAATAACTCGGATTGTTCGGATACTGAATCAGCGTCTCCGCCGTCCCCGCCAGCGCCCCGCTCAATACCGGCTCGTGAATGAAATTAATCCCCACCCGCGGCGCATGATTCCCGCTGCTGTGGCTCACGTCATATCTAAATTGATATTTTTCCTGGTTGCGCAGCACCGGAAACGCCGTTATCGGCGTCACAAACTGGTTATCTCCGAAAGTTTCAAACCCCGAAATCGTGCTGTCCGTCGAACTAAAAGGAAACGCCAGCGCAAATCCCAAATTCGCGTTGCGCGTCTCCGTGCGATGCAGCCCGCTGCCCTCCAGCGTCAGCGTTCCCACCCACGTAGGGCTGAACGTAAAACTCTGCCCCACCGCCAAATTCATGTAATTCGATCGCGAAGTCGCTCCCGTCGAAGGCAGCGTCGCCTGCTGCACCAAATCGTTATTCGTCGTGTAACGGTCCACCGCCGCGCGTAAAAACCATTGCGACCGCGCCGACTGCGCCCAATCAAACCGCGTCGTCGCCAGGTAATCGTCAAAGGGCACCGGCGCGTTCGTCGGCGCCGCGATTGCATTCACTCCCGGCACCAGCCCCTCGGACGCCAGTTGCCCCAGCGCACTGAATTCGCTGATGCTGCTCGGGCTGTAAGCAATGCTCGCGTCCTCATGCACGTACTCCAGCGACGAGAAAAACCACACCTTCCCACTCTTCACCGGCCCGCCCAGCGTCCCGATATAATTCTGCCGCGAAAACGGCTGCTTCGGCTCCGGCGCCGGATTATCAATCGGCAGCCGCGCGTTCAGCGCCGCCGCCCGCTCGTAAAACGCCGCGTCCCCGTGCCAGTCATCCGTGCCGCGCTTGGTCGTAATCACCAGCGAACCGCCCGTCGTGCGCCCCGTATCCGCATCTTCCTGCGCCGTGCGCACCACGAATTCCTGAATCGCGTCCGGCGAATAATTCTGCAGAAATCCGCCAATGTAATCGTCCGAATTGTCTCCGCCGTCCACCGAAAGCTCCACGTTCAATCCGGAACTCCCGCCGAACGATACCGCCGTAATCCGCGCCTTGGTCGGATCCGAAGGCTCCACCGGCTCCGTCCCCGGCACCAGAAACGCCACGTTCGCAAAACTCCGGTGCGCCAAGGGAAAATTCTCCAGATCCTCCGCAGACACCGCCCCCTGCTGCACCGCGCTGGTCATATCAATGATTTGCGTGGTGATGGACGCGCCCGCTGGCGCCGCCTTCACCTGCACCGATTGCGTCACCGCGCTCGGCCGCATCGTAATCGTCACGTCGCGCGCCTGCGCCACCACAATATTCACGTCCGCCCCCGCCTCCGCAAACCCCGGCGCCTTCACCTCCAGCGAGTATTCCCCCGGCAGCAGATCCTCCAGGCGAAATTCGCCCCGCGCCCCGCTCACCGCCGTCCGTTCGATGGACGACTCGTTGGCCCGCATCGTCACCGCCGCGTTCGGGATCACCCCGCCGCTCGCGTCCTGCACCACCCCGCGCAACGTCCCGCGCGGATTCTGCGCCCGCGTTATGTGCATCCCGCACGCGCACACCGCCAGCCCCACCAGCAGCGCGTAACCGCCGGGCAACGGCCGCCGTCTTGTTTGCATCCACATGGCTGAACGATGGGGCGAATTATCCCAAATCATAATCCCGTAGTACACCCCTTTGACGCCCGCCCCTCGCCAGGGGTAGCCGGAGATGTGCGTTGACACGCTGCGGCGCTTTTGTTATTCAACTAGTTTCGCTATTCAAGCCAATGGTTCGACGTGGGAGCGACTCCCTCCGGCCGGGCGGATCCGAAAAGCAATCCAAGGTGCCATGAAAATATCGAAGGCGTATGCCCGCATGAAGGACTGCTTGTGGTTGGGTGCCGGAAACAACGTGATGGATGGCAACCGCGCCAATCGCGCCGCCTCCTTGGCCCTTGCCCTCCTGGCCGTTTTTTGCCTCGCTTTCATTTCCGGCTGCGGTGGCGGCGGCACCGCCATCACCCTGGAAGTCACTCCCACCATCGTCTCCTTGGACGAAGGCCAGTCCCTGCTTTTCGTCGCCACTCTGGGCAATGACACTCAGAATCTCGGCGTCACCTGGACCTTGACCGGCACCGGTTGCGCCGGCAACGGCTGCGGCACACTATCCAACGTCACCACCACTTCCGTCACCTACACCGCCCCCGCCGGCCTCACCACCGGGCTCAGCACTACTTTGGAAGCGATGGTCAACGCCCACAAAAGCACCACGCAGACCGTCACGATTTCCATCGTGCTCCCCGCCGCATTCCCAACTTCCTTCGTCTGGCCCAACGGCGCCAATGGCGTCCAGTACAGCACAACCATCACCACCACCGGCGGAGTTCAACCCGTCCAATATACTCTCGCCTCCGGCAGCCTCCCGCCCGGCCTCGCCTTGAACACCGCCGGCACGATTCTAGGAACTCCCACTTCTCACGGAACTTCTACATTCACGATCAATGTCACGGATAACGTCGGCAAGACTCCCAATCTCGTCGTCACCTCGCCCACCTACACCATCACCATCAACCCGGCTCCTCCCTTGGCCATCCCCACCACCACTCTTCCCGGCGGTCTCGTCAACACCAGCTACAACGCCGCGATTGTTCCCGCTGGTCCCGGCGGTGTTCCGCCCTACACCTGGAGTATCGCGTCCGGCGCCCTGCCGCCTGGCCTGACTCTGAATAATTCCAGCGGCGTCATCAGCGGCGTGCCCACCACCGCCGGCGTCTATCAATTTTTCCCCAAGGTCTTGGACTCCGCGATTCCCCCGCAGACCGCCATTTCGGCCACCGGCGTCACCATCACCGTCACCACCGTTCCGGCGCTGCAGTCCGTCACTCCGCCGCTGCCCTCCGGCTCTGTCGCCGTCGCCTACACCGGCACTCTCAAAGCCTCCGGCGGCCTCCAGCCTTACACCTGGAGCATCGCTACCGGACAGCTTCCCTCCGGTTTGCATCTCGACGCCGCCACCGGCGTGATCTCCGGGACCCCCATAATCGCCACTACCGCGAATTTCGCCGTCGCCGTCCGTGACGCCAATTCCACCGTCTCCGCCCCCCAGGCGCTCACTCTCACCATCGCCGTCGGCACCGCCAACACCAATTCCCTGTTCAATGGCCCCTACAGTTTCCTTTTCCACGGCTTCGACGCCAACGGCAACGTCACCATGGCCGGTAATTTCAATTCCGATGGTTCCGGCAATATCTCCGGCGGTCAGCTCGATAGCAATCGCACCAGCGGCACTCTCGGCGTCTTCACCGGCTCCACCTTCACCGGAACTTACACCGTTGGCAGCGACGGCCGCGGCACCATGCAACTCATCGTCACCAATAGCAAAGGCGCCATCGCCACCTTTAATTTTCTGCTCGTCCTGTATTCCGACACCTCCGTCGCCATGATTGAGAACGATACCCTCGGCACTCCGCAATCTCACGGCTCCGGCACCATCAAGCCCGTCATCGGAGGAACTCTCAGCGCCGCAAACTTCAGCGGCAATTACGTCCTCGAACTCGACGGCCAGGACGTCGCCAATAAACCCGAAGTCATCGTAGGCGTCGTTCACGCCGATAATGCTTCCACGCTCAGCCCTGGCGCCATGGATATCAACGACGCCGGTGCCTACACTCCCGCCCTCGCCCTTTCCGGCACCTTCGCCGTCAGCTCCTCCAACAACAAAGGCGTCATGTCCCTCACCTTCCAGCTCCCCAACAGCGCCCAAGTCCAGCTCGAATACACTTTCTACTTCGTTTCTTCCTCGGATATTTTCTGTATCGCGATTGATCCCACCGATACCACGCATCCGCGCCTCGCCGGCGAACTCATCCTGCAGGATCCCACCGCCGCTTTCACCGCGGACGCTCTCGGCTCCATCAGCGTCGCCACCGGCACCGGCCTGGACGGCACAAACTCCAGCGTCTTCGCCGGATTGCTCACCGGCAATGGCGTCAGCGCCGCAGCTCTCACCTTCGATCAGAACGATGGCGGCGCCGTCACCCTTAATAATTCCGCCTCCGGCTCTTTCACCGCCGACCCCACCGCCAACGGACGCTTCGCTTTCTCCGGCCTCGGCTCGCGCATCGCCGCCGCCTATCTCACCGCTCCCAATCAAGGAATCCTCATCGGCTCCGACGCCGCCGTCACCTACGGCCGCCTCGACGCCCAAACCATCGTCCCCCCCTTCAACTCCGCCTCCATCGAGGGCGGCTACACTCTCAGCGCCCCCGCCTCGCTCGACCCCACCACCCTGAATTTCCTCGGCCAGTGGCTCTCACCAAACGGCACCGGCAGCATCGCGGGCGTCGTGGACTCAGTGGACAATTTGGGGAATGCCACCACGAATAAATCCATCGCCGGCAGCACCTACGCCCTCACCGGTACCACAACGGGCCGCGGCACCATGACCACGAACTCCGCAGCCGGCTTCCCCACCAATCTGGTCATTTACGTGGCCTCCCCCTCCAGCTTCCGCGCCATCTCCACCGACTCCAACCCAGGCAACGCCCATCCGCTAGTCTTCTACCTAGACCACTAAACATCTGGGAGTGCGGCAGCTTGCTGCCGCTTGTTGCAAGGCGAGGCTTGCCTCGCCGCTTGTCAGCCGCACCGCGAATCCACCTTTGTACCGCCGCACTTCGCTGCGCCTGCCGCGCCGCCGCTTTCTCTCCGGCGAGGCGCGCCTCGCCGGCAGTTGCCGTTTCAAACGCCCCCAACAAAATGAATCCCGTAGGGGCGGGACTCAGTCCCGCCCTCCAATTGCAAACTCCGCAAGCCCTTCCCGCGCAACCAAACCTCCGCTAAACTCAACGCGTCAAACTCCAATGCCCACCAAACCAAAATTTCCAGCCATCACAATAGCCGCAGCCCTAACCATCCTCCTCACTCCCAACGCCCAAGCCCAAAAATCTCTCCAGCCTCCTCCCAATTCAAAAGTCCTAGCACTAACTCCCACCCCCGGCCGCTACACCGAACCCAGCATCGCCATCAACCCCAAAAATCCCAATCAAGTCTCCGCCGCCTTCCAAGTCCCCGCCAGCATCGCCTTCTCCGAAGATCGCGGCGCCAGCTGGCAAATCGCCAAACACACCGCTCCCGAAAATTACGCCATCTCCGGCGACGTTTCCATCACCTACGATTCCCGCGGCCACGCCATCCTCTGTTACATCGCCTTCGATAAACTCGGCACCTCGCAATACTGGGCGCACAACGCCACCCGCAACGGCATCTTCATCCGCCGCTCGCTCGACGGCGGCAAAACCTGGGAATCAAATGCCATCTCGGTAGACGAACAACCCACCCGCAAAATCATGCCGTTCGAAGACAAGCCCTACGTCGTCGCCGACACCAATCCCCAATCGCCCTACGCGGGGAATCTCTACATCGGCTGGACCGAATTCACGCTCGATAAAACCGTAATCCTCTTTTCGCGCTCCACCGACGGCGGCCTCACCTGGTCCACGCCAAAAGAAATCAGCACGCATGAAGGACTTCCCCGTGACGACACCGGCGCCGTCGAAGGTTTCACCGCCGCCGCTGCCGCCGACGGCACTCTCTACGCCGCCTGGGCCGACGGCAGCACCATCGCCATGGCCATCTCCAAAGACGGCGGCCTCACCTTCACTCCCTCCCGCCCGGTCCTCGATACCGCCCCCTCCTACTACACCGTCGAAGCCGTCGAACGTGCCAACGGCTTCCCGCAGCTCGGCATCGCTCCCAAATCGAATCGCCTCTTCCTCACTTTCAGCGATTACCGCAATGGCGACGTGGACGTCTTCTGCTCCACCTCCACCGATCGCGGCGCCACCTGGACTCCCGCCACCCGCGTCAATAACGATCCCATCCACAATGGCGCCGACCAATTCTTCCAATGGCTCGCGGTAGATCCCACCGATGGCTCCGCCAACGTCGTCTTCTACGACCGCCGCAGCGACCCCGAAAATCGCGCCTTGAGCGTAGTTCTCGCCCGCTCCACCGACGGCGGCCAATCCTTCGCGAACTACGCCTGGACCACCCAGCCATTCGACCCCGAAGGAAATTTTATAGGTGACTACAGCGGAATAGCAGCCCTGCAAGGAAAGGTCTACGCAGTCTGGACCGGGCGCCAAGCCTCACCGGCCAAGCCCCAGCCAAAATCTCAATCGAAGTCCAAGCTCACGAACGGGGAAAACGCGGAGAACTCACAAAACGTCGAACGCCCCGAGCAATATTCCGGCCTCAAAATGGCCCACACAATAATCCAACTAGGCTCAGCCGACTTCTCCCAGCCGCCGCACTAGCCACCAGCAATCTCGCCCCGCCACTACGCAAGCCGCCCGCCCCGCCATGTGGGAGTGCGGGAGCTTGTTTACCCTGAGGAACGAAGGGCTCCCGCCTGTGACAAGGCGAGGCTTGCCTCGCCGCTGCAAAATGTACGCGGATATCAGCGCGCAGCCGCATGATTATGATTTCGCCACGGCACGATCAATACGGAGTGCGGCGACCTGCCGGCCGTGGCCGGCGCGCCGCCGCTTTCTCTTCGGCGAGGCGTGCCTCGCTGGATTTTTGCCGCACCGCCAACTCCGGCCCGCCTTCCTGGGAACGCCAATCTCCTGATTGGCGCCGTTAGCTCTCGGCGACGCTCGTGAAGCCGCTGCGAAACGCACGCGCGATGTCAGCGCGCAGCCTCTCCCCCTCACCCTCATCCCGGCGTTGAGGTTGCTTCACTCGAAACTCGAAGTAACAATGCCGCCGACACCCAGTGCCGTAGGCACGGCATACCTTAGCTCGCCGCGGAAGCGGCGGGTACATCGCAGCAAAAAATCCCGAGCGCCGTAGGTGCGACACAAGCTTCTAAGCTTCAATTCGCCGGCCGCACAAAATCCCCAACTCCCCGGCCCTACTTCTCCTCTTCTTCCTTCTCCACCAATTTCAAAGCCGCCGAATTAATGCAAAATCGCAATCCCGTAGGCTCCGGCCCATCCTCAAACACGTGCCCCAAATGCGCATCGCACTTACTGCAAATCGCCTCCGTACGCGTCATCCCGTGGCTTGCATCCCGTTTCATCTCCACGTTCTCCGCCGCCACCGGCTGGTAATAACTCGGCCACCCCGACCCCGAATGATATTTCGCCTCCGACGCAAATAGCGGCTGCCCGCAGCAAACGCACACATACGTCCCCGGCGTCTCGGTATCCTCATACTCGCCGGTAAAAGGCGGCTCCGTGCCTTTCTGCCGCGTCACATAATATTCGTTGTCATCCAGCTTCGACCGCCATTCCGCATCGCTCTTCCGTATTTTTTCGCTCATGCATCTATCTTACCCGAAATCCCCACGCCCGAATCCAACCTCGACTCGCACCCACCTCGGGCGCTGATGCCTCTTAGGGGGTCGGAGCTTTAGCTCCGACAAAAAGCCAGGCGCGCAGCGCCTTCCGCTCGCGGCGCATTTCCCGCGAGCCGTGAACTCAAGTCCTTCTCCCAAACGCCCGCGCCGGCCATGCTCAAACCGCCTTGCTCGCTAATCGCACACGTTCTTTCACCGCGCGCTCCCAACACTCAGCGCTCGGCTATACTTGTCAAATGAACGAAGTCTTCCTCTGCGACGCCATCCGCACCCCCTTCGGCCGTTACGGCGGCGCTCTCTCCACCATTCGCACCGACGATCTCGCCGCCATTCCCATCCGCGCGCTGATCGCGCGCAATCCCACGGTAGATTGGGCCGCGCTCGATGACGTCATCTACGGCTGCGCCAATCAAGCCGGCGAAGACAATCGCAACGTCGCCCGCATGGCCCTGCTCCTCGCGGGCCTTCCGAAAGAAGTCCCCGGCGCCACCATCAATCGCCTCTGCGGCTCGAGCATGGACGCAGCCGGCATCGCCGCCCGCGCGATCCGCTCCGGCGAAACAGATTTAGTGATCGCCGGCGGAGTCGAAAGCATGACGCGCGCTCCCTTCGTCACCGCCAAATCCGATACGGCCTTCAGCCGCAACGCCGAAACTTTCGACACCACCATCGGCTGGCGCTTCGTGAACCCCGCGATGAAATGCAAGTACGGCGTGGACTCCATGCCCGAAACCGCCGAAAACGTCGCGGAAGAATTTCACGTCGGCCGCGCCGATCAAGACGCCTTCGCTTTCCGCACCCAGCAGCGCTGGGCGCGCGCCCACGCCGCCGGATTCTTCAAAAACGAAATCGTCCCCGTCGCGGTCCCGCAGAAAAAAGGCGACGCCAAAATTTTCGACACCGACGAGCATCCCCGGCCGGACACCACCCTCGACGGCCTCGCCAAACTCAAACCCATCGTCAAACCCAACGGCACAGTCACCGCCGGCAACGCCTCCGGCATCAACGACGGCGCCTGTGCCCTGCTCCTCGCCTCCGAATCAGCTGTAAAAAAATGCAACCTCACTCCGCGCGCCCGCCTCCTCGCCACCGCCGCGGTAGGAGTAGCCCCGCGCATCATGGGCTTCGCCCCCGCCCCCGCTACAAAAAAGATCCTGCAAAAAACCGGCCTGCAAATTTCGCAAATGGATGTGATCGAACTGAATGAGGCTTTTGCGGCGCAGGCGCTGGCGGTGACGCGCGACCTAGGCCTCCCGGACGACGCCGAGCACGTGAATCCCAACGGCGGCGCCATAGCCATCGGCCACCCGCTGGGCGCCAGCGGCGCGCGGCTAATCGCCACCGCGATGTACCAACTGCAATCAACCAAGACGCGCTACGCCCTCTGCACCATGTGCATAGGCGTGGGGCAAGGCATAGCCACCATCATCGAACGCCTCTGACTCTCGCTTTTGTAGCGGCGCACTTTTACCCTGAGCGGCGGTACGAAGGGTCAGTGCGCCATCGATCTAACGCCACGAATCGCGCAAATAGCAGTGCCGCCGTTGCTGCGGCAGCTGCGGCCGCTGTTGCCGTTGCTTCCTCTGCGCCCTCTGCGTTAGTCTTTTGCCTTAGCCGTTGCCTCCTCTGTGTTCTCCGCTTTTACTCCGTGTCCTCTGTGTTAAATCTTTTGCCGTTGCCGTTGCCGAATTTTTCTCCCCGTTCACTTCCGCACATTCTCCACCGCATGCGCATTCTCGCTCCCCGCCACCACCCGCCGCCCCCGGCTTTCCACCACCCGCCGCGTAACCTCCCGCTCCAATTGGTTCAGCGGATAGACTCCATCCGCATTCCCCGCCGCATAAATAATCCCCGGCATCCCCCACACCACGGACGTCGCCTCATCCTGCACAATCACTTCTCCGCCGGCATTGCGAATCTGCTCCGCCCCCCGCGCCCCGTCGCTCCCCATTCCCGTCATCACCACCGCCAACGCCCCCGGCCCATACAGCTGCGCCACCGACCGAAACAGCACGTCCACCGAAGGACGGCACGAATTTTCCTGCGGCCCTTGATTCAAATACAGCAGGTTGCGGTTTTCCGAACGCCCCACGGTCATGTGAAAATTTCCCGGCGCAATCCAGGCGTGCCCGCTTTGCAGCGCCACACCTTCTGTGCCCTCGGAGATCGCAATCGCGCTCCGCGACGACAATCGCTCCGCCAGCTGCCGGGTAAACACCGGCGGCATGTGCTGCACGATCACGATCGGCACCGGAAAATCCTGGGGGAATGAGGGCAGCACCTCCGACAGCGCCTTCGGGCCGCCCGTGGACGTTCCGATCGCCACGATTTCAATCCGCCGCCGGCTCGGCCTCACAATTTTCCCCGATAAGCTCGGCACGCTGGCTCTCGGCGCCACCCGCCGTTCCACGCCCACCCGGCACAATGACTTTATCTTCGGTATTAACTCCGCCCGAATATTTTCCCGTGCTTCCGCGGGACTCGTGGCATGCTCCGGCTTGGTCGCGTAATCCGAAGCTCCCAGCGACAGCGCCTCCAGCGTCGCCGACGCGCCCCGCTCCGTCAGCGTGCTGTACATAAACACCGGCAACTTCGGATAAATCTTGCGAATTTCCGCCAGCGTCTCCAGGCCGCTCATCCCCTCCATCTCGATGTCCAGCGTCACCAGGTCCGCATTCATCAGCGGCAGCTTCGCCAGCGCCGACCGCCCGTCGCTGGTCGTCCCCGCGATCTCTAGCGCCGGGTCCTCCGCCAGCGTGTCGCAAACGATCTTGCGAACCACCATCGAATCGTCCACCACGAATATGCGCACAGGTTTCATTGGCTGGATTTGCCGCCGATCGTCCTACATTCTCCAAGCAGAAGACGGGCCATAGCGACGGCAAGGCCACCGCATCTCTAGCAACGCGGCAATTCTTGCCCGGCCCTGTCCCGATTCCACACAGGGACCTACTCCCTCTTTAACTTCTATCGTTATTCCACCGATTTGGATTAAGCCCCCGGTCACGACCTCCCGCGATTGACACCAACAAAGTCCCGGCCTAGTCTTTCTACAACGGGAAACGCGACACGCAATTTCCCATTAACGATTCCCGGCGTTTATTTCCCAGGCCATTTTTCCTGACTAAGACCACCCGATCTCACGGGAGGAGGAATCGCCCTGATGACCCGCACTCCAGCCGTTCAACCTCCGCTCCTGCTCGCTCTTCTATTCGTTCTGCTTTACCTCGCCCCGTCGCTCCACGCCCAAGCCGATCAATGGGAAAAGCACATGAAATCCGGCACCAAAGCCTACGACGACGGCATGAAGCAAAAATATTTTCACGGATGGGGCAACGCCGCCCCAAACCCTCAGTTTGCGAAGGCCGAGCAAGAATTTTTGGCTGCTCTGGCGCAAGCCGATACTTTCCCCGCCGGTGACATGAGCAAAGCGCGGACTCTGGGCGCCCTCGCCACCGTATATATGGAAGAAGGCAAATTCGCCGACGCCGAAACTCGCGGCACGCAGGCTATCGCTCTGATGGACGCCTCCGCAAAACCCGACGATCCCCGCCTCGGCTACGCCCTCGTGCACATGGCGTTGATCTACGATTCACAAGGCAAGACCGAGCAGGCTGCCCCGCTCTATGCCCGCTCCCTTTCCATCCTTAGAAATAGCGGAGGCTCAGACCCCCAGGAAATATCCAATCTGAAATTCCAGGCCGGCTTTATAAGGATGTATCACGCCGCCGCGAGCGCGCAGATCTACCAGTACATTCTCGATCTCACGGAATCCACGGGCGTCTCGGTCACGGATCTAAGGTTGGAACTCGGCCGCCTGGCGCAAACCCAACGCGGTGCAGACGCCGAACAGGACTACCTCCGCATCCTCGAATTGGACAAGAAGTTATTCGGTCCGGATGACGTCAAGACCGCCGGCGACCAGGAAGCGCTGGCCAAGCTCTACCTCGCGGAAGGCAAGTTCGCGGCCGCGCTGCCTCTCTTGCAGCACAGCCAGCAAGTGGCGCAAGCGAAGCCCGCCCCGGAACACGAATCGAAAATCGACAAGCGCTTCAACGCGTCCGATGCCCTGCATCTCAACCAGGAGCTGGCGCAAGGATATGCCGGCGCCCGCAAAAATACCGAGGCGGAGGAATTGTACAAGCAGATTATTTCCACAGAGGAGTCGGACACCAAGCAGGAGAAAGTCCTGCAAGACATGTCTATGGCCGACGATCTGCGCGGCCTAGCCGGCGTCTATCTCGCCGAACACCGCTATGACGACGCCCTGGAAACAATGAAACGTACCGCCGCAATTGACGACGAGATCGAAAATTCAAAATTCGGCAAATTTAAGGGCCTGTCGGGCACTTCTTCCGTTTGGGTCTGGCTCGCCCAAATCGAACTCGCTGAAATCTATCGCGAAAAAGGCGATAGCGCCGCCGCCGAGCCTCTCTTCCAGCAATCCCTGGAAATGACCCAACAAATGCACTTGGCCCCGGGCCATCCCAAACTCGCTCAAATGCTCAGCAACTACGCCACCTTGCTTCGCGACCAGGGAAAATACCCGGAAGCCGAAGCTCTCTACAAACGCTCGCTGGACGTCTGGGCGAAGGCCGTCTACCCGGAAAACGCCGACGACGC
Source organism: uncultured Acidobacteriota bacterium (assembly GCA_963780035.1). Taxonomy (GTDB): domain Bacteria; phylum Acidobacteriota; class Terriglobia; order Acidiferrales; family UBA7541; genus Palsa-295. Next base: position 54,445 of record CAWAAG010000008.1, read on the forward strand.
CGAGACCCTCACGAACTACGCGCAACTGCTTCGGAAAATGAATCGCCCCGCCGAAGCTGAACCGCTGGAAGCCCGCGCCAGCGCCATGCTCGCAAAAGTCAACGCTCCAAACTCAACCAACTAAACCTTAGCCCGGCGGTCGGCACGACGAAAGGTTTGTGTAGCGGCAGTTGTTCCGGTTTTGCGCCCTACGGATCAACGGAAAATCCAACGGAAGGGCGGGGCTTCAGCGTCTGTGTGAGAACAAGGAATTCTTGTAGGCCGTAGCTTCAGCTACGGCATAAACGCAACAAAACCAAAGCGGCTTCAGCCGCTGAAGTACAGGTTTTGCAGTTCTCAGACAGACTCTTCAGCCCCTGAAGCCACGATTTCGAATTTTCCCGCAAATCGCCATGTGCGGCGCCCCATCCGTCCGCATCGCGGCAAGCACCAGTTTCACGGTTGACTTGCCCCACGAAGCGGCCTATCGTTGCCCACGGTCATTTCCCACGGTCGGTTTTCCCAAGAAATTTCCAATCAAAAAAGTCCGGCTCTAGAATCACGCACCATACGACCCAAGGAGGGTCACCCATGAAGCGTTTCGTACAAGTTGCCGCGATTGCTCTGCTCGCAGTCGCCGGTTCCTCCACTCTGCGTGCACAAACCAACCCTCTCGTCGGCACCTGGAAGCTGAACACCGCAAAATCGAAATTTGAGCCCGGTCCAGGACCGAAGAGCCTCACCCGCACGGTCGAAGCTGATGGTGACGGCGTGAAATATTCCTTTGAAGGCGTCGCCGCCGATGGCAAGCCCGCCGCCTATGGCTTCTCCATCAAATTCGACGGCAAAGACAATCCCATCTCCGGCTCCATGCCCAGCGGCGCGGACACGATCTCCGCCAAGCGCACCGATTCCCATCACTTCGTCGCCACCCTGAAAAAAGACGGCAAAGTAGTCGGCACGTCCAAAGTCGCGGTTTCGAAAAGCGGCAAGGTTACCGTCGTGGATTCCACCGGCACCGACGCCGCCGGCAATAAAGCGCACGACGTCCAGGTCTACGACAAGCAGTAGCAACGAAGCGACGTATCCGCACACAGCAAACGGACGCGCACAAAAAAAGGCGGCTCGCACTCGGGCCGCCATTCCTTTTTTCCCAAAGCCCGCCGCGAAATCGCCGCCGCTGCCGCAATCTTTTCCGGCCTCGCCGCCCGAATCGCCTCGGATTAGAACCCCTCCATCGAATTCCCCATCGGCGATATAATGTCCCTATGAGGATTCTTCTCTTCAGCGGCAAAGGCGGCGTGGGCAAGACCAGCCTCGCCGCGGCCACCGGCGTGAAACTCGCCGCGCTCAAGCACCGCACCCTGGTGATGAGCATTGACCCCGCGCACAGCCTCGCCGATTCTTTCGACCTCGATACGCAGCTCTTTCACGACGAAACCTCCGACCCGCTCCCCATCAATGACCGCCTCTCGATCCTCGAACTCAATATCCAGAAAGAAATCAAACGCCACTGGCAGGAAATCTCTTCTTACGTCAGCTCCGTCCTGCGCACCACCGGCATCAGCGGCGTTGAAGCCGAAGAACTCGCCATCCTTCCCGGCATGGAAGAGCTTAGCGCCATGATGTACATCAACCAGTACCGCCGCGAGAAACGCTACGACGTCATCGTCCTCGACGCCGCCCCCACCGCCGAATCCCTCCGTTTCATCAGCATGCCCACCACTCTCGATTGGTACATGAAGCACATTTTTCCTTTCCAGCGGAATCTCCTGAAAGCCGTCCGCCCCATCGCCAATCGCGTTGCGCCCTTCGATCTGCCCACGGACAGCTACTTCGTCAATATCCGCACTCTCTTCGGCAAACTCGAAGGCGTGGACGACCTCCTCGAAGACCCTAAAATCACCAGCGTCCGCCTCGTCACCAATCCAGAAAAAATGGTTCTGCGCGAAACCCAGCGCGCCTTCGTATATTTCTCCCTGCACGGCCTCACCGTGGATTCCGTGATCGTCAATCGCGTCCTCCCCCCCGACGTCAAGGACGCCTGGTTCGCCGAGTGGCACAAATCTCAGGACAAAGTCCTCAACGAAATCGAGGAATACTTCGCTCCCGTTCCCGTCAAGCGCGTGCCGCTCTTCGCTCACGAAGTTCTCGGCAAAAAGCGCCTCGAAGATCTCGCCCGCGTCCTCTACCCCGGCGACGACGATCCCTCCGCCGTCACCCGCACCGAACGCCCTTATCATTTCGGAAAAAAGAATGGCTTCTACGAGGTCCGCGTAAATCTTCCGTTTGCAACCAAGGGTGAGATTGGTTTATTCAAGAAGGGCGATGAACTCGTCGTCGAAGTGGGCACTTTCCGCCGCCATATCGGCCTTCCCCGCTCCATGGCCGCGCTCGAGCCGGGCCGTGCCAAACTTGAAAATCGTGTCCTGACCGTTGAAATGAAGGAGGCAGTATGAGCAAGCAACAACGCGCAAATCATCAAACCGAGCGCGAATCGAACCAGCGCGCCACCGGCGTCCACGGCGAACGCTGCGTCTGCAACGAAGTCTTCGATCACCTCAAGGACGCCTTCGGCGTCCCACCCGCCGCCAAAGAGCATCTAAATAACTCGCGGCTCGAATTCCTCAAAGCCATCCGCGAAGTAATTGACGCCCGCATCGAGCGCGTCTCCAAATCCACGCGCCAAGGCACCAAAATCGCCGTCGAGTAAGCCGCGCAGACGCAGCAGCGCCCTCCGCCGGCGTTCAAACCCCCTCGCGATCATAGCGATGTACTCCAGTAGGGGCGGGTCTCAGACCCGCCCCCCGCGTCAAGGACGCGGCAGCGCGACCCGCCCCCGCGCGTCAAGGACGCGGCAGCGTGCCCCGCCCGCGCATCTCGTTCGCGACGCCACGAGGCGCCGCTGGGAACGCCAATCTCCTGATTGGCGGACGTTGCAGTCGCTCCAGCGATCCGAACGAACTCCCCGCAACCAACCAGCGCCGACTCGCCCTGAGGGTCCGCCTGCCGCGGGGCCGCAGGGAGGCGCGGCATAAATTAGCCCGGCGCGGAAGCGCCGGGAAAAGTCGGCGCGCAGCGCCGCACCTTTCGCGGTGCAGTTACCGCGATGTTTCCGAGTTGCCGTGCTCGCTCGGCGCGCCACTCGCACGCCCCCGCTCCCTACTTATGCCGAATCTCCACCGGCGCCCGCGTCCGGTCCAAAGGCAGCACCTGTAATTCCCACTTCACCGGCACCGCCGCCGGCAAATAACAAATCGTCTTGTCGCAAGCCTGGTACTCCAGCTTCCCCGTAATCGTAAAAGTTTTCCCGCCCTCGCCCAGCGCTCCCCAGAACGCCGCTCCCGTACTCACCTGCACATCCTGGCTGATCCGAAACGCTCCCTCAAACACCGGCACCTGCTCCTTGATCGCCGGCAAATAAAGCGTCTGCGACGCCGGATAAACCACCGGCTCGAATTTCATTCCCGCAATCGGGTCCAGCACCAACTGGATCGGCTTATATCCGCGCGTCCCCGGCGCATACACGTGCACATCCGCCGGCAATCGCACCTCCGCCGCCAATGTCACTCGCGTCCCCGGAACACCCGTAGTGTCCGACTGCTCCAGCGCCACCGTCAGATGCGGCGCTTCCACCGTCCCCGTCACCTCTTGCCCCAACTCCGGAAAAAGCTTCCCGATCAAACTATTTCCCGTCAAACGCTCCCGGTATCGCGGATCAAAATATTTCTCGCGAATAATCCCCTTCCCATCAATAAAGAAATATCCCGGCCGCGCAAATCCCTTCTGCATTCCGCTGGCTTCTCGATTCAACACCCCGTACTCCGCGATGATTTTCGAATCCGCATCACCCAAGAGCGGATACTCGATCTTGTGCCGCTCCGCGAAAAATTTCAAAATCTCATCCGAGTCATAACTGATCGCTGCCAGCTTCACTCCCTGCTTTTCGAATCGCGCATACGCGTTTTGCAGCTCGACCAGCTGCCCCTTGCAGAAGGGTCACCAATCCGCCGAACGGAAAAACAGCAAAACCGTCCCGTTCGCTCCCTTCAAACTCTCCAATGTCTCCACCCGCCCGAATTGATCCCGCAAAGAAAAGTTCGGAGCCTTCTGTCCCACCGCCAGCCCAATCTCCATTGCCGCCACCCGGCTCACTCGAATCGTCTCTCCCTCGAGTGTCCCGCTCACCGTCACCGCATCGCCCAACTGCGCCGTCACCAATGACTGCGGCTCCAGTCCATACATCACCCGGTTCGTATCATCGTAAAGCGCCAAAGTCGCCCCCGGCACTTGCTTGGTGCATTCCGGCGACTCATTAAACGCTTCATCCGCATCGCAAGCGCTGGAAACCACAATCCCCGACCACGACCCGCTATTGCCGCCCATATTCTGTCCACGAGCCACGAACGGCCCGATCATCACGCCAAAAAGCAACGCGACCACGAAAACGATCCGCCGTTTCACCCTGAAATGATCCAGCACCCGCACTCTCAATGGGCATCCCCCGTTGGATTCCAAGATCCCAACACGCGATTCGCTCAACAGTCTAGCCGCGCCAGCCCCCACAGCCAAGCACATCGCCACCAACTCGATCGTGCCACCACATGGTCCAAGTCCGGACCCTCAATCACGTAGGTGGGCGCGCTGCTAGCTGCGCCCCAGCTTGCCCGGGCGTTCACCTCTCCTCGGCGCCGCATTGAACCCACGCATCACCCGCCGTCCACAAATCACGAGTCACGAATCACGATTCCCGCCCCACCCGCCGTTCACTAATCACTACTCACCAATCACTAATCACGCTACTATGTCCGCGCATGCCGGACTCCCAGTCCCCGATCGGCCGCGCCGTCTCCCATTACCGCATCGTCGAAAAACTCGGCGGCGGAGGCATGGGTGTCGTCTATAAAGCCGAGGACACCGAACTCGGCCGCTTCGTCGCCCTTAAATTCCTCCCCGAAGATCTCGTCCGCGATCCCCAGGCGCTCGAACGTTTCCGCCGCGAAGCCCGCGCCGCTTCCGCGCTGAATCATCCCAATATCTGCACCATCTACGAAATCGGCCAGCACGAGGGACGCCCTTTCATCGTCATGGAATTTCTCGACGGCATGACGCTGAAGCACCGCATTTCCGGCCGGCCCCTCGATATGGAATCGCTCCTCGACCTCGGCATCGAAATCGCCGATGCGCTCGACGCCGCGCACTCCAAAGGCATAGTCCATCGCGATATCAAGCCCGCCAATCTTTTCGTCACCGATCGCGGCCACGCCAAAATTCTCGATTTCGGCCTCGCCAAGCAAATTCTCGCCACGAGCGACGAAACCCGCGCCTCCAGCCCCTCCTCCGCCACTCTCGATCGCCCCGCCATCAGCGAAGCCGATCTCACCAGCGCCGGCACCGCCGTCGGCACCGTCGCCTACATGTCGCCCGAGCAAGCTCGCGGCGAAACTCTCGACGTTCGCAGCGATCTTTTCAGTTTCGGCTCGGTGCTCTACGAGATGGCCACCGGCGCGGTTCCCTTCCGCGGCAATACCACCGCCGTCGTCTTCAACGCCATCCTCGAAAAACCGCCGGTCCCCGCCGTGCGCCTGAATCCCGATATTCCTCCGCGCCTGGAAGAAGCCATTTCCAAAGCGCTCGAAAAAGATCGCCGCATGCGCTATCAACACGCCTCCGAACTCCGCACCGATCTCGCCCGCCTCAAACGCGATAGCGGCTCCAGCCGCCTTTCCGGCGCAGTCCCCTCCGCGCAAACGTCGCCGCAAACTTCCGGCGCATACCCGCACGCGGAAACCGCCGCGCAACCCACTCCCTCAAGCGGCCACGCGATCGCCGCAATGACGCCGTCGGGCGGCACCAGTTCCGCGCCGGTCAGCACCGCGCAACCCGCGCCCTTCGGCGCCGCAGGCTCCTCGGCCACATCCACTCCCACTGCAACATCCGTTGCCGCGCCCCCGCCTTTGCCGACGTCTCCCATGCGCACGCCGCGCTCGCGCTGGCCCTTCATCGCCGCAGCAGCCGTCATCGTCGCCGTCCTCGCTGTCACCGGCTACATCTTCACCCATCGCGGCCCCAAACTCGGCGGACAACGCTCCATCGTCCTAGCCGATTTCACCAACACCACCGGCGATGCGGTTTTCGACGGCGCTCTCCGCCAGGGCCTGGCCGCTCAACTCGCGCAATCTCCCTTCCTCCACATTCTCTCCGACCGCCAAATGCAGCAGACCCTGCAATACATGGGACAACCCTCCACCGCCCGCGTCACCAACGAACTCGCACGCCAAATTTGCCAGCGCACCCAATCCGCCGCCGTCATGGAAGGCTCCATCGCGCAAATCGGCAACACCTACAATCTCGTTCTCAACGCCGTCAATTGCTCCACCGGCGAACCGCTAGCCAGCTCCACCGCCGAAGCGCAAGATAAAGATCACGTCCTCGCCGCCCTCGGCCAGGCCGCCGAAGACGTTCGCGGCAAACTCGGCGAATCCCTCGCCTCCATCCAGAAATTCAATACGCCCATCAACGAAGCCACCACCTCCTCCCTCGAAGCCCTCAAAGCCTACAGCCTCGGCATGCAGGCCCGCGCCAATAAAGGTGAGGAAGCCGCCGCTCCCTTCTTCCAACAAGCTGTCGCCCTCGATCCCAATTTCGCTATGGCCTTCGCCACTCTCGGCCAGGTCGAATCCAATCTCGGACAAGCCGCCCTCGGCGCCGAATACACCAAAAAAGCCTACGCCCTCCGCGACCGCGCCAGCGAAGCCGAACGCTTCTACATTGACTCCCACTACTTCGAAAACGTCGAAGGCGATCTGCAAAAAGGCAACCAGGTCTACGAGCTCTGGACGCAGACCTATCCCCGCGACGCAATTCCCTTCAACAACCTCGGCGTCTCCTACGCCCTCATGGGCCAGTGGGAGAAAGCTCTACCGCTCGCGCACCAGTCCAATCTACTCGACCCAGGCGACAGCATCTCCTACGTCGCCCTCGCCAGCACCTACCTTGGCCTAGGCCGCTTCGACGAAGCCAAGGCTACGCTCAATGACGCCCTCGCCAAAAAACTCGACGTCGCCAACGTTCATCGCGCGGCCTACATCCTCGCCTTTATCCAAAACGATTCGTCCGCCATGGACCGCGAACTCGCGCTTCTCGCATCCAAAGGCCCCGAATCCGCCGCGCTCTCCCTCGCCATCGCCGCGAACACCGACGCCTACGCCGGCCACTTCGAAAAAGCCCGCGCCACTACCGAACGCGCCCAAGCTGCCTTTCAGGCTCTGCACCAAAGCGAACCCGCCGCCCAATGGCTCGCCACTTTCTCCGGCGCCGAAGCGGACGTCGGTGATGACGCCGGCGCCCGCCGCGACGCCGCCGCAGCGCTCGCCTTGAATTCCGCGTCCCTGCGCGTGCGCAGCGAAGCCGCTTACGCCTTCGCGCGCTCCGGCGACGACTCCCGCGCCGAATCCATCGCCGCCGAACTTGCCAAAAATTATCCCGCGAACACGCTGCTCAACGGTTTCGATCTCCCCACCATCCGCGCCACCATCGAAATCGCCCACAATAATCCAGCCAAGGCCATCGAACTCCTTCAGCCCGTCGAGCAATACGATCTCGCCAACGTTCGCGCCATGCTCAGCACCTATACACGCGGCCGCGCCTATCTCGCCCTCCACAAAGGCCCCGAAGCCGCCGCTGAATTTCAAAAGATCATCGATCATCCCGGCGTAGTGCTGAACTTCATCACCGGCGCCCTAGCCAAATTCGGCCTAGCCCGCGCCTACGCCCTCCAGGGCGACAACGCCAAAGCCCGCGTAGCCTACCAGGACTTCTTCGCCCTCTGGAAAGACGCCGACCCCAAAATCCCCATCCTGCTCCAAGCCAAATCCGAATACGCGAAGCTGCAATAAAATCAACCGGCACGGTAGGGGCACGGCATGCCGTGCCCGTTCTTGCCCGGCCGTCAAAATCTCCTCGGCGCCGCTGTGGTTTTCATTTGTCATCCCGAGCGCAGCGAGGGATCTCTCTTCGTCTTCTCCCGCGCCGCGCCGACCCCCAACTCAAATCGGCTCCCGGTACCTCCGCACCTGCACCGCCAACGCCAAAAACCCCGCCGCCAACGCCAACCCCGCCCACAATCCCGCGCTACTAAAAAACGCACCCGCCGTCACATGCGTCATCGGCCCCGATGGAAACACACCGTCCGGCGTCGTAGCCATAGCGGGCGAAGCTCCGATCAATCGCGATCCCACCAACGCCGCGAAATGGAACGTGCGAAACACGATTGCCTCCGCCGCGGAAATCGCAATCACCGGCAGCGCCGCCCACAAAAACGTCGCCCGTCGCGCCCATCCCGATACCAGCAGCAGCCAGCAATAAACCGGGAAAGGCCACAGCGCGTGCGCCGTCAAAAGGTGGTAAAGCAAAAGCAGCGACATCCGCCCGAACCCCACCTCCGTCCAAAGCACCCCCACGCTCACTCCGCTCCCCAGCAATATCGCGCTGCCCACCATCAGCATGATCCACTGCGTAACCTCGATAATCGCAAACGTCAGCAGCGGCAGCACAACCAGCACGACGCTTGCCTTCGCCAGCACCGTCGTCACATCCGACACTGGCAGCGACTTCCAGAACAAAATGCTGCGATCGCGCCGCTCCCCGTGCAAAGCGTCCAGACAATAAAAAAAGCTCACCAATATGCACGTCAGCATCAAGAGCGCCGCCACCATGTCGAACGGCATCACCACCGCTTCGCGCGCTGGTTCCGGACCAACTCGTAGATGCCGTTGCCACACGCCCCCCATCGCGCTCAGCAAAAACGCCAACAAAGCCACCCCCGCGACGGCCAGCGGCGCAAGGTATATCGACCGGTTCTCCCACAATTCGCGCCGCACCGCCCAGTAGAATACTCGGCTCGCCGGAATAGCCGCGGGCGCGACGCTCTGCGCCTGCAACGATTCCGACATCGCGTTCGATTGGCTGCTCATCTCGCCGCTCCTTGTCCCACGCCGTTCGCACCGCCCATCACCGCCACAAACACGTCCGCAATACTCGGCGTATGCACCTCGCCCAATGCCGCGAGTTTTTCGCGCTCCACGCGCTCGAAGAGCAAAATGCTGCGGCCGAACACCTGCCGCTCGTAAATCGGCTTCAGCGCCCGCGCTGCCGCCAATTGCTCCGGATTCACCATCACTTCCACGTAACGCGCCTCGAATTCTTCCATGCTGCACTCCAGCGCGATCCGCCCGTGATTGATGAACATCAGATCGGTCAGGACGTTCTGCACCTCTTCCACCTGGTGCGTCGTCACCACGATCGTCCTGCTGCGATCGAAGTAATCATTCAACAGCGAATCGTAGAATTGCTTCCTATAAAGAATATCCAGCCCCAGCGTCGGCTCATCCAGCACCAGCAACCGCGCGTCAATCGCCATCACCACCGCCAAATGCAGTTGCGCCACCATCCCCTTCGATAATTCCCGCACCCGGCTCGTGTTCCGTATGTCCGTCTTCGCCAGAAATCTTTCCGCCTTCGCGCGGTCGAATCGCGGATGCACTGCCGCCACAAATTCCAGCAGCTGCGTGACCTTGATCCACCGCGGCAGCACCGCCACGTCCGCGATAAAACATACGTCCCGCATCAACTGCTCGCGCTCCTTCCACGGATCCCGCCCCAGCACCCGTAGCTCGCCTTGATACGGCGTCAGCCCCAGTATCGCGTTCAACGCGGTCGTCTTCCCCGCCCCGTTCGGCCCAATCAATCCCAAGATGCGTCCTTCTTGCACCCGCAGGTTGACGCCGTCCAGCGCCACCGTCGCGCCAAACGTCTTACGCAGACCCCGTGCCTCTATGCATGTCATGGCTTCAGCGCTCCTTCTCCGCGGAATCGGGCTTCTTCGTCTTAGGCTTTTCGCCATCCTTCGTCTGCTGGCGCTTGATCGCGTCCATTAGTTCCTCGGCCTGCAATCCCAGCCGCACGATCGTCGTGCACACCCGCGGCCACTCTTCTCCCAGAAACCTCTGCCGCTCGCCTTCCAGCAGCACCTTCCGCGCGCCCGCCACGACGAACATCCCCAGGCCTCTCCGGGTCTCCACCAGTTGCTCGTCAACCAATTGCTGGTAGCCCTTCAGGACCGTGAGCGGATTTACCCGGTAGTCCGCCGCCACATTCCGCACCGAAGGCAGCGGATCCCCTTCCTTCAGCGCTCCGTCCAGGATCAGCGCCACCACCCGGTCGCGGATCTGGCGGTAAATCGGCTGATTGTCGTTCCATTCACGGTCCATCAGGAGTCCTTGCTCGCCTTGCAAGCAGGCCGCACCGTCAATTGCTCCGCTGTAAATCGAAGTGCGCGTGCATCGGCTTGTCCCCGGGCGTCATGTAAGTCCAGTCCTCGGTGTGGTGGTTCGCATCAATCACCGTGAACACCGCGTGGTACATGTGCCCATATTCATTCCCGCCGGAAAGATCTTCAAACGCGAACTCCACCGTCTTTCCGTCCGGCGATGCCTTGCCCACCATCCGCGGGCGGTTTCCGGCGTCGCAATAATGCACCAGCGTGAGCTGGCCGTTATCCATATAAATCATCGTAACCGGATGGTCGTACTTCTTCGGGTCCAGCGGTGTTCCCGCTTCCTGCATTTCGTGCACCAGCGCGTTTCCCCGCGACGTCACCCGCAGCGACACGTGCACCGGCTTGCTCATGTCCATGTCCGCTTGCGGCGGGTTGACGGTCACCGGGCCTTCCCAGTTCCCCGCCAGAGCTTTCATTATGTCGAACGACTTCTGCGCGTCCGACTGTCCGAACGCCGGCACCGTCAGCCCCATCAACATGCACATCGGCAACACCAATCGTAGATATTTCATCGTTCTTCCTCCTTACCGATTTTTTGGTCGTGGCCGCCGTCCCTGCGTTTTTTCCTCGTCAATCGAAGCACCAGCCGCCGCGAACCAACTTCAGTGTTATAGTTAACTACAACACCATATCTATCGCAAGCCCTTTTTTCACCTTTTTATCCCTTCCCTCCTTCGCACCTCCATCTCCTTACCAATCATTCGGTTACAACCGAGTGCCCCTTCTCCCTCGCGTACTTTCTCCTAATTCCAGCCGCGGGCCCACCCGCTCCAACCGCGAGCCGTCCATCAACACTGCGCACTCATCGCCGCCGGACCATCGCACCGTCGCATCCTCCAGTCTTGAAAGGTAGCGATCACCTTCGCAGGCGGCCCACTGCCCCGCCGCACACACCAACACACATCCTCTAGGTTCCCTATTATCAGTCAGTTAACATAAAATTCTGTTTTAGTAGTGGTAAATAGAGCCAAAGTGTGTTAACGTGAGTCGGGGTATTGTCCAACCCCATGGAGGACGCAACTTGCAGCAGGCAACTGCGACGGCGAGCCGAATCACCCAAACGCGAGGGAAAAGTCTCGCCAACGCCCCCCGTCCGGCTTCCCTTGCCAGCCTCCACCGCATGTCACACTGTTACATCTCCACAGGATCCCGCCAATTCAATCGCCAACCCGTGCGATTAGAAATCGCTATATCTCCTACAAAACAAACACCCGCGCCCCAATTCAATCGCCGACTTTTCACTAGTTCCCAAAATCGCTTTTCGCGCTCACCAAATCACGACAGCATCAAACAAATGTCCGCCGTTCGATTGCCCACCGTGAGCAGCCAACAGCGTCACCTCCAGAATCGCGCCGCGCACCATCGAGCCACAAATCACCAATCACTACTCACCGATCACCACTCACCACTCACAGCCTTTCCACGAATCACAAGTCACGGCCTATCACGTACTTCTTACGGCCAGTGCGAAAAAACAACAGATTCACCGCTTCCTCTCCAATTCCGTAGGTCTTTACTTCTTAGCGACTTACGCCCGATTTTCGATTGGCAGGCAGCGTGCCCTCATGCATACTGGCGGCACTGCAGCAGCCGCAATTTATAACGCTGAGATTCATACCGCCTTACTAGGATCGGAGCCCAGTCGTGAGCGCTAGAGCATTAGTCGGTAGCCAGCCAGCCAGTGACGTGAAACCTCCCGAGGATATCCCCAGTCCGCGATGGGGCGAACGCCTTCGCGCCCTTAAAAACATTCCCCAGGTTATGAAGTTTGTTTGGGAAGCCGCTCCCGGCGTGGTCGTCGGAGAGATCATCTCGCGCGTGGCTGTCGCTCTGGTTCCGCTTTCCGTTCTTCTCGTCACCCGCAGCATCGTGGATTCGATCGAACGCTATAAAGCGCACCAAACCGCTCTACCTCACTACTTCTGGTGGCTGGTTGCCGTCGAATTCGCTCTCGCCGGCCTCTCGGCTGTCCTGATTCGTCTGATTGATTTTTGCGATGTCACTCTGGCCGAGCGCTTCATGCGCCACATCAGCATTACCCTGATGAAGCACGCCGCCAATCTCGACCTGCTGTCCTACGAAGACCCCGTCTTCTACGACAAACTCGAGCGCGCCCGCGTGCAAAGCACCGATCGCGTCCAGACCATCAAAATCGCCGGGCGCTTGATTCAGGAAGTCATCACCACCGTCAGCTTGGCGGCCGGCATTCTCTTTTACTCTCCCCTTCTGCTTCTCGCGCTGATCGTCTGCGTCGTCCCGGCCTTCCTCGGCGAGACCCATTTCGCTTTCCTCGGCTACTCCATGAGTTTCCAGCAGACCCCCGCGCGCCGTGAACTGGACTACTTGCGCGCCGTCAGCGGCACCAAGGAAGGCGCCAAAGAAGTAAAGCTGTTTGGCCTTGCGCCCTTCCTCGTCGGCCGCTATTCCGACGTCGCCGAAAAGCTCTGCGATCAGACCGTCGGCGTCGCCCGCCGCAAGCTCACTGTCGGCTCGCTCCTCGGCCTCCTGGGAGTCACCGGATACTACGGCACCTACGCTTTCGTCATCTACCGCACCCTTTTTGGCGGTCTCACGATCGGCGAAATGATCTTGCTCACCGGCGCCATCGGCGGCGCCAGCAGCAACATTCAAGCGGTCTTTACCACTTTCTCCGAAATCGCGAACCAAGCCTTATTCATGACCGACCTGCTGGAATTCTTCGCCGTGAAGCCCAAAATCGTCTCCAAGCCCAACGCGCTTCCCGCCCCCAAACACATTCAGCAGGGCTTCGAATTCAAAAATGTTTCGTTCAGCTATCCCGGCAGTTCCCGGCTGGTCCTGAAGAACGTCAATTTCAAACTCGCTCCCTCCGAGCGCATCGCCATCGTCGGAGAAAACGGCCAGGGCAAGACCACCATCGTCAAGCTGCTCACCCGCTTGTACGATCCCACCGAAGGGCAGATCCTTCTGGATGGACGCGACCTCCGCGACTACGACCTCGAAAGTCTTTGGAAGCAGATTGGCGTAATTTTCCAGGACTTCGTGCGCTACGAGATGACCGCCTCCGCCAATATCGCCGTCGGCCGCATCGAGGAACGCCACAATCCCTTCCAGATCCGCGCCGCCGCCAATAAAAGCCAGGCGGAACAAACCATCCGCAGGCTCCCCAAGGGCTTCGATCAGGTTCTCGGCTCGCGTTTTGAAGGCGCCATGGATCTCTCCGGCGGCGAATGGCAGAAAATCGCCATCGCGCGCGCCTACTTGCGCGACGCCCAACTGCTCATCCTCGACGAGCCTACCGCCGCTCTCGACGCGCGCTCCGAGCACGAAGTCTTTCAGCGCTTCTCGGAATTGACCGCCGGAAAAATGTCCCTGCTGATTTCCCACCGCTTCTCCACGGTGAAAATGTCCAATCGCATTCTCGTGCTGAAGGATGGAGAAATCGCCGAGCAGGGTCCGCACGATCAACTCCTCAAGCACGGCGGACACTACGCCGAGCTGTTCGAACTCCAGGCTGCAAACTACCGCTGATCGCTGCGGCTGATGAGAGTTGTTCACGCGGTGTAACAGTCTGCAAAAAGTAGAAGTGAGTGTCATCCCGAGCGTAGCGAGGGATCTGCTTTTCGCTTAAACCCGCTCGCTGCTTGCGACGGATGCTACTTCGGTCCTTCGCTCGCCGAGCCGGCCCCCGACCGTAAATGCAGTTCCACCGTTTCCTGCGGCGCCAGCGGCTGATACGCCTTGAATCCCGCGCGTTCCATCCCGCGCTGTGCTTCCGGATTCTTCATGAACGTGTCCCACACAAACGCCGTCCGCGCATTTTCCGCCATCACAATCGTAATTCCCGAATCAATTCCCACCACGTCGCTGTCGTACCAATTGATCAGCGGATTGAATGCGTCCACAAACCCGTACCGGCTCCACGTCCCCGCCCCGTAACGATTGTCAATCGTTCGCAATACCCGCATCGCCGGCCCCGGCATGAACGGCAGCGACCCCGCCGCCGCGCACGGCACCACCGTCCCATCAATCGGCCCCGTCTCCGGCGGCCCGCCCCACACTTCGTAACCCTTGATGGAATCCGACGCCGTAATACCCCACAGGTCGTCGCTGTAGTCCGGAAATTTGTTCGCCAGGCTCAGGCAAAACCGCCGGTGCACGTCCGTTGCGACAATCGAGTTCTGGAAATAGTCGGCATACTTGTCGCGCTTCCCGCGGAAATCAAACCACGCCTGCGAATACTGGTGCACGAACAACGGCGCGTAAGACCCGATGAACTTGATCCCGTCAAACTCGAACGTCGTCCGCTTCCAGGCATCCCACGTCGCCGGCGGCAGCGCATGCGAAGAAGACCCCAGCCCCAGCAAGTACATCATCATCATTTCGCTGTAGCTATCCCACCGGTACTGCAGGAAACCCGTCTCCGGCGTCCACCCGTGCGGCAGAATGCGCGTATCTTCCGAAAGCCAGTTCCAGTCCACCCGGTTAAACACCTCGTGCGCCAACTGGCTGATCTCCGAGTGCTGGAAATGCTCCCGGCACATCAGAATCCCGCAGAGCAAGATCGAAGTATCAATGGACGAAAACTCCGCCTGCCACAGCCGCTCGCCCGTATTGATGTTGGCCCAGTGATAGAAGAACCCATGCTCGTTGGGCAATTTCTTCCACAGGAAACGAAGACAATTGATAACGCGCTCGCGCGCCTGCGTAAAAGACACGTACCCGCGCTTCTCTCCAATGCACAGCGCCGTGAGGCCAAATCCCGTAGCCGCGATACTCCCCAGGATGCCGTTGTCTGAAGAGCGCACGTTGCAGCGATCCCGCGTGAGCCCGGTGGTGGGGTTCGTCTGGTCCCAGAAATACTGAAAAATAGCCTTCTCCAGCTCTTCCAGGAAGGCATCGTCCCGGGGGGTCAGATACGAAGGAGGTGGAAGCTCGGTCGGCGAAGGCACCACCTGCTGCGCCGAAGCCTGTGTGCCAATAAGTGGCACTCCTCCGAGCAGCGGGATGCTATACGCAGAGGCAACAGCAAGCTGCCTGAGCATTTCGCGGCGCGAGAGCCGCCTGCGCATAGGCCTTTCTCCAAGCACAACACAATGTTAGACGATGCTGGGGGCGAATAAAACCGCCGAACCCACCAATGTATTGAGTGTTTCGAAGACGGAAAGGGCTTGCGGTTATGAACCGTACGGCCTGCCCGCAACCTGTGGCTGGGGGCGCTTCAGCGGCCCTGATCGCGCACCATCAGCCTAGCACGATGCGAATCTGATGCACGCCGCCGTCATCTACCAGGTGAATATCGGCGGAGCCAGCCAACAGCGTTCCGTCCAGTTCGGTCAGCGCCACTCCGCGCGTAACGCCCGAGGGATTCTCCACCCTGATCTTGTAGGTGGAAGAGTGGTAGCGAAACTCGATGCTATAACCGGGCCAGTCTCGTGGAATGCAGGGGTCCATATGGAGCGCCATTCCACGCAACCGGAAGCCCAGAATCCACTCAATACCGGCTCGATAGAGCCACCCTGCCGAACCCGTGTACCAGGTCCAGCCTCCCCGCGCTACGTGCGGCGGTTCGGCATAAATGTCGCCCGCGACGGCATACGGCTCAACCTTGTAGCGTTGCACGTTTGCTCGTGAATTCGAGCGATTGATAGGATTCATCATGCGGAAGAGTTCGGCCGCTTTCTCCCCGTCGCCGAGCTCGGCAAATGCAATCAAACTCCAAGTGGAGGCGTGCGAGTACTGTCCGCCGTTCTCGCGAATGCCCGGGGGATAACCCTTGATATAGCCCGGGTCATGCACCGGGTGACTAAAAGGCGGCGCCAGCAACAAAATCAGTCCCTCCGGGCGGCGAATCAGTTGCTGATCAACCGCCGCCATGGCCCGCTGGCTGCGTCCACGCTCCGCCGCGCCGGACATGATGCTCCAGGATTGCGCAATCGCATCAATCCGGCACTCCGCGTTCTCCGCCGAACCCAAGGGAGTGCCATCGTCAAAGTAAGCACGGCGATACCACTCGCCATCCCAACCCTCGCGCTCCAACGCGGCCTTGAGTCCGCTGACGTGAATCCGCCACTTTTCGGCGCGCTCGTGCTCGCCGCGGGTGTCCGCAAGCTTCGCGAACTCCCACAGCACCGTGTGTAGAAACCATCCCAGCCACACGCTCTCGCCTTTACCGTCCTGGCCGACGCGGTTCATCCCGTCGTTCCAGTCACCCGTACCCATTAAAGGCAACCCGTGGGCGCCGAGTTCCAGGCTGCGATCGAGCGCTCGTGCGCAATGCTCGAACAAGGAGCCGCGAGTCTCCGAAATGCGCGGCTGAAAGTACGCTTCTTTCTGGCCTTCAGCCAGTTCATCGCCCTCCAGGAACGCCACGGACTCTTCAAGCACGCTGCGATCGCCCGTCGCTTCGATGAACTGGATGACGGAATAAACCAGCCACGGCGGATCATCTGAAATACGACTGCGGATGCCGCGGCCCGAGGGAGGGTGCCACCAGTGCTGGACATCACCTTGCAGGAATTGACGCCCCGCCGCACGGAGCAAATGTTCGCGTGTAACCGCTCGTTTGGAGACGGTGAGCGCCATGCCGTCCTGCAATTGATCGCGGAAGCCGTACGCGCCGCTCAATTGGTAAAATGCGGCGCGCCCCCAAATTCGGCAAGAGAGAGTCTGGTAGAGCAGCCAGCGATTCAGCAGGATGTCCATGCTGGGATCGGGAGTCGAGATTTGCACGGTTCCCAAGACGTCATCCCAGTGCCGCGTGACGGTGGCAAAAACCTTGTCGAGATCGGCAGCTCGATACCTGGTCAGCAACTCGCGCGCCCGTTCCCTATCCGCCGTCTGGCCCAGGAAAAATACGACTTCGGCGCTGGCTCCCGGTCGCAGTTCCAGTACCGTTTGCAGCGCGGCACAGGGATCGAGCCCCGCTCCCACCTTCCCCGAGAGTGACGCCCCTCGTTCGAGGGCTGCGGGATGTTCGGGTGTTCCATTACGGCCGAAAAACTCCGTGCGGTCGCCGGTCAGAGAAGTTTGGCGTCCGGCCAAATCCGCAAACGCGATGCGGCCGCCAAACTCGCCGTTCCACGCGCTGCGCGCGAATAGGGCGCGTGATTGCGGATCGTGCTCGGTAATCAGGTATGGAGCGGAAGCGCCGCGCGAACTCCCCAGCACCCATTCGGCATAGGCCGTCACCGAGATGCGGCGGGTGCGGCCCGAGGCGTTTTGTAACGTGAGGCGCGAGATCTTTATAGGATCTTCCGGAGGCACAAACTGCACGAGGTCCAAAAGCAGGCCCCGCGAACCGTGCTGGAAGCGCGAGTATCCCTGGCCATGGCGGGCAACGTAGGTGGCGTCTTCATCGCGGATGGGCAAAGCCGTCGGAGTCCAAACTTCGCCGGAAGATTCGTCGCGGAGGTAGATGGCTTCGCCGGGAGTATCGAAAACGTGATCGTTGGACCAGGGCGTGAGTTGATTTTCATGGCTATTGAGCGACCAAGTGAAACCTGCGCCCGATTCCGAGACCAAGAATCCGAAATCCGGATTGGCGATGACGTTGACCCACGGCTCGGGCGTGCGCAGGCCTTCACTGAGAACAATCACGTATTCGCGGCCATTTTCCACGAATCCGCCTAAGCCATTGAAGAACTGCGAGGGGCGCTCGACGATGGGCAAGTCCTGACGCTTGGGCGCGCGGGGAGGGCGCAGCAGTGCAGGCGCCTCCGTTTCGGTGGTCTGCGAACGCACGATCTGCTCGGCGAGCGTGCCGCGGCGGCTCAGGAGAACCGCGCGCGCGATGGACTGCAACTGCGCCCGCGCCGCGTCGGAGAGCAGATCGCCGCGAACCAGAAATATCCTGCCGCTCTGACCGCCGGAATCGGGAGAGAGTCTCAGCTTGCTGCCGCGCACCAGAGCTTCGAGAGAATCGTGAAGCTCCTGCACATAGGAGGCGGCTTTTTCGTTGATGATGACGACGTCCGCCTGAAGTTGCTTCATGCGCCAGTATTCGTGCGCGCGCAATAACTGGCGAATGATCTCCACATCGTCCGAATCGTCAATGCGCGCCAGAATGATGGGGAGATCGCCGGAAATGCCGTGAGCCCACAACGTGGAGATGTCCAGAGGCGTGCGCGCCAGCACATCGGCTGCCGGGCGCAGGGAGGAATCCACGTACAGGACGGCGTTGGCCAGGCGCTGAAACAGCAAGGCTTCTTCGGAACTGATGCCGAGATGATGAAGTTGAACTTGCGCCTGCGTCCAAGCGAGCGTCAAAGTGCGTTCAAAGGTTCTGAGATCGCGATATTTGTCGGCAAGATCGAGAGCTTCTTCGCGCGTGGAAGCCGCTACGGTGGAAAAAATCAGATGCACGGTGCCGCCCGCCGGAACGCGAACCGTCCGCCGCAGGCTCATGATCGGATCGAGCACGCAGCCGACCGTGCCGGAGAGCGGGCGGCCATCCATAACCGAGACGGGATTGCGCAGATCGCGCGTGCGCCCGACAAAGCGCGCGCGGTCCGTTTCGAATTGCAGATCACCGACGGTTTCGCCGGTCACGACCAGGACATGCGCGACCCAAACCGAGCTCTCGTCATCCGCGCGTTTCCGCCGAGTGGCCAACAGCGCGCCGGCGTCCGCCTCGTATTCCGTCTCGACGAATAGTTTTGCAAATGCTGGATGGGCGATATCGGCTGCTTGCGTGGCGAGCGAGAGCTCCGCGTAGGAAGTGACTTGGATATCACGCGCGCGAACGCCCAGGTTGGTGAGCGAAACGCGACGAACTTCCGCATCGTCTTCGGAGGAAACGACGACTTCCAGCGTGGTAGTGACCGAGCGATCACGGCGAACAATTTCGGCATGATCTTCAAAGAAAACGGCCTCGTAGGCGTCGGGCTCAACGCCGGCGGGCTGAAAACCCGCGGACCACACGTTGCCGGTTTGTTCGTCGCGCAGATAGATGTATTGGCCCCAGCAATCGCGCGTAAGGTCTTCGCGCCATCTTGTGACAGCGATACCCCGCCAGCGGCTGAAGCCCGAGCCAGCCGACGTAAGCATCACGGAGTAGCGTCCGTTGGAAAGCAACTGCGTCCGCGGAGTTGCATCGTGCGGCGTGGTAAAGCGGCGAACGACGGGAGGAATCAGTTCGCGGACTCTCGCACTCGCGGACACTTCCTCGGCGCGGGGCCGGGCGACCAACACGTCTCGCGGGGTGCGTTCCTGGAGAAGCAGTTCGGTGGCGCGCACAATCGGTTCCGCGTGAAAACGGTTGCGCATCACCCCGGCAATCAAGACATCCACGAAGGCCATCAACGACATGGCTTGGTGGTGAGCCATGAAGGTGTAAACGACCGCTACGTCCTTGCCTTCGGGCAGGCGACTGGGCGTGTAATCGAGCGATTCATAGAAGCCATAGGCGCCTTCGCCGCCCGCCTGCGCGATGCGCGCGAAATTTTGCAGGGCGGCAACGGGTTCGATCATCGCGGCGAGCGCGGTGGCGTATGGCGCGATTACCAGATCTTCGCTGAGGCCGCGTTTGAGGCCCAAGCCCGGAACGCCAAAGCCTGAGTATTGATAGGTGAAGTCAATGTCGCGCGCGTTGAAAGCCGATTCCGAAATTCCCCAAGGGATGCCTCTCTCGTTGCCATATTCGATTTGGCGCAGGACGACTTGCTCGTAGGTCTGGCTCAACATGCTGTTGGCGGGAGAACGCATGATAATCGCGGGCATCAAGTATTCGAACATCGAGCCGGACCAGGAAATCAGCGCCGAACCTCGCCCAATCGGGGTGAGGGCGCGGCCGAGATGAAACCAGTGCGACGCCGGGACATCGCCTTTGGCGATCGCGAGGAAACTGGTGAGGCGCGCTTCCGAGGCCAGCAAATCGTAACAACTTTCGTCCAAAGTGCCGTCCGCGGCGCGCATTCCGATCGAAAAGAGTTTGCGTGAGTTGTCGAAGAGGAAACTGAAGTCCATCGCGTCGAACATCTTTTGGGACGTGGCCGCAATCTCGTCGAGGCGCCGGGCGAGCGCGGAAGCTTCCTTGGCGGAAGATTTCAGGGCGTCCACCAGCGCATCAATGCGCGTGATAACCTCACGATTGGACGCCGATGGAGCAGCGAATTTCTCGCGCACGGGGGCGAGGTCGCGAATGGCGGATGCGAAGCGTTCCGGAGCATCCGCGAGAGTGGGAAGAGTGCGGAAACGAGATTCAATCGCAACCCATTCGGGGGATTCTTCCTGCGACCGTCCCGCCATGGCGACGACTTCCTTCACGTCCAGACGCAGCCACGGAATAATGATGCGGGCATCGCGCAGATTGCTTTCGACCGAGTTCCGGACGGCTTCCGACCACGCGCGCAATTCGGAATCGGCCGGCTCGTCGAGTTCCTGAGCAAGAGCTTCGGCGATATCCGCAGCCGTCTTGGCGAATTCGCGCAATTCCACAAAGCGCGCCGCCCATTCCCTGGCATCCCTGGGAATCGGGTCAACCAAGGCGGCCAGGGATTCGACGGCGTTGCTGAGCTGCTTGCGCGTGACGGTCTGGGTGCGGCGGGCGTCGGTAATCTTGCCGAGCACTTCGCGCAGAAGCTGTAGCGCGTCGCCCACGCCCGCAAACATTCGCGATTCGACGAATGGTCCGTGAATCAGGCCGCGACATCCGCTGGTGAGGACGAGCAGGTCTCCGGCCAGATTGCCGCTATCCACGCTGGAAATGTATTTGGGGTCGAGGGGTTTGAGACTCAGCGTGTCGTACCAATTGAAAAAGTGGCCGCGATATAGCTCGAGTTGGCTGAAGGTGTGCAGCGTCGCGTCGACGCGTTCTGCCGCTTCTTGCGTGCCGAGCCACCCGAAATCACGCGCGGCGAGAACCGTGAGGAGGTACAGGCCCATATTCGTGGCGGAGGTGCGATGGGCAACGCGCGGTTTTGGATCCACCTGGAAATTGTCGGGCGGCAAGTAGTGATCTTCGGCGGTGACAAAGCGATCGAAAAAGCGCCAAGTGCGGCGAGCGATCAAACGCATGGTGCGGGTATCGGCCGGCGAAAGAGGTTTGACGTCCTCGATGGGAGGAGGAACGCTGATCCAGCGAGCGACGGCGGGCGCTGCGATCCAGAGCACCACGAAAGGGATGGCCGCACCTAGAGCGTGATGGCGCACATGAATCACCGCGAAAAGCGCAGCGATTGCCAGGATGACGCTGCCGATCATGCGCAAGTACATGCCCCAAGGGTTCAGATCCACCGCGTGCTTGGCCTGGGCCGCAGTGGTCCACTGCAGCAGATTTCTGCGGGTGATCAGCAGACGTGCCAGCGTGCGGAGGATCGCATCCGACATCAGCCAGGCCTGATAGGCCATGAACGTCACCATCAGGCTGATTTGAGAAAGGCCGAGCGCGAGATCGGAGAGCAGGTCGCGCAGGTGGCTGCGTTTGGAGATGCCGCCAAAGCGGGGATTCAGACCAACCAGAAACGGGATGAGCGCCGGAATCGCGATCATCGCCAGGACGAATCTGGTCCACATCCAGGGAGAGACGTGCGGCAGGAGCCAGCCGATGAGCATGGTGAGAAACATGCACGGAGCCGAGAGCGTGCGGCGCAGATTGTCAAACATCTTCCAGCGGCTAATGGCGGGAATCGAAATGCGCCGGCGAGGATCTCTGGAAAGACTGCCGCGGCCGAAAATCCAGGGGAGAAGCTGCCAGTCTCCGCGCGCCCAGCGATGCTGGCGGGCGGCGGCGACCTCATAGTGCGAGGGAAATTCGTCGAAGAGCACGATGTCCGTGGCCAGCGCAGCGCGTGCGAAGACGCCTTCGAATAAGTCGTGGCTGAGCAGCGTGTTCTCTTTTACTTTGCCGGCCAGGGCGGCTTCAAAAGCATCGAGATCGTAAATTCCTTTGCCGGTGTAGGAACCTTCGTGAAACAAATCCTGGTAAACGTCAGACACCGCCGCGGCGTAAGGATCAATACCGCTGGGACCAGAGAAAATCCGCTGGAAAAGCGAACCTTCGCGATCGCTGGGCAGCGAGGGAGTGATGCGGGGCTGCACGACGCCATAGCCGTCCACGACGCGGCCGAGCGCTTCGCTGAACTTCGGCCGGTTCAGCGCGTGCGCCATGGTGCCGACCAAGCGAGCCGCCGTGCCGCGCGAAAGGCGCGTATCGGCATCGAGAGTGATGACGTAACGAACGCCGGGGATTGCTTGCGGCGGCGCGCCGGCGATGGGCAGAAACGTGGTGTTGCTCGCGCCGCGCAGCAATTGATTCAGCTCGTGCAGCTTTCCGCGTTTGCGCTCCCAGCCCATCCACTTGCGCTCGCGTTCGTTCCATACGCGGCGGCGATGAAACAAGAAAAAGCGGTCGCCGCCTCCCGGTGCGTGCCCGTGAGCGGCGTTCAGGTTAGCGATGCCATTGATGGCGGCGCTCAGGAGTTCTTCGTCTTGCGGTAGTGATTCGGTGGGCGCATCCACCCAGTCGGTAAGCAGCGCGAAGCGCAGGTCGCCTTCGGGGTTGGCGAGGTAGTGGATTTCGAGGCGCTCGACGAGTTCCTTGATCGCGTGAATCGAAGTGAGCAGAGTGGGGACGACAACGACGGTGCGCAACTCGGAGGGCACGCCGTCGCGCAGTTCCAGGCGCGGCAGCGCGCGCGGGCCCAGCAAGTCGGTGACGGCGCGATTGATGAGCGCGATGGCGAGGTCCGACGCGGGGACGGATGCTAGCAGGCCAAGCAGGACCAAATAAGGCGTTCTGACGCCGAGCGTGTGCGCGTGGGTGAGAGGCAGCGCCAGAATTATGGCGGTCAAGACGGCGATGGTGCCCAAATAGCCCGGAACGGCCGCACGCACGTAGAGGCGCAGCAAACCGCGTCTCCAGGGGATGCTGAATCCCAGTTCGCGTTCGAAATCCAGGCGCCCCTGGGAGATCAAGTAGTAGCCGGGATCCGCCTTGCGGTCCGCGCTCGGCTGTCCATCGGTGTGCAATTCGGCGCGGGCGCGTTTGGCGCGGTCAATGGCGCGCCTGGCGACATCGATCTCCGTGTGGCTGGAACCCCGTGAAAGATCTTCGACCGCGTGGCGGTAGTAATCGCGGGTGGCGAAATCCATTTCGGCAAAGTTGCTGCCGTTGCTCAGAATTTCATCCACCATACTGACGCTTTCGAAAAAGTCTTCCCAACCGAAGGCGGACATCAGCCGCATGCTGGTGATGATGTTGCGCACCGTGACGGTCATGGCGGCTTGCTCTTGATGCTCGGCGCGGACGATTTCGTCGGCGGTGGTGCCTTGCGCCGCGAGCCTTTCATCCAGCCAGACGAGAATGGGTCCGACCTTGGGATCGAGGTCGCGCAGGCGTTGCACGAGTTGCACGGCGAAAGCGCGGTCGAGCGGCTTATTCTCAAAGCGGCGGAGAATGGATTCGGGGGAGACCGCCACCTGGCCGCCGGTGCCCAGCACGCGATCGGCGAGAATATCGGCATCGAGGCGCGCGTTGCGGCTGAGGACCATGCGTTCGGCGAGCCGGCGCAGATTTTCCACCAGCACAATGCGCAGGGTGATGGCGACAGCCCAGAGTTCTCCGATGGTGAGCGGTTGCACGCGTTGGTAGGCGGTGACGAAGCGGCGCAATACCTCGGGATCAAAACGGCTATCGGTGTGCGCGACAAAAGCCCAAGCGACGCCGAAGACGCGCGGGAAACCCTCGAGATGGCCGGATGCGAGTTTGGGGAGTTTGCGGTAAAAGCCGGGCGGAAGGTCGTCGCGAATTTCGCGGAGTTGTTCTTCTACAATATAAAAATTATCAACCAGCCATTCGGCGGCGGGGATGATGGATTGCTCGTGCTGAATCGCGCGCGCGATGGCGCGGTAATATTCCAGCAGGATGCGGCCGTTCTCCATGACGCGCGGAATAAGCGGGCGGCCTTCTTCGGTTCCGCTGACGACGGTCTGCGCGGCCGCCAGGCTTTCCGCGTGCTGCTCCAGCCGCTCGACGCTGAAAAGCTCGGAGCGAATCGGCTTTTCTGGTTCGGTAAAAATCGGCGCCGGAATTTGCGTCGAACTAGTCATGTTTTAGCGGTTCTGGTTCTCCTGGGGCGCAATGCGCGCTGGCCGGCATCTATTATGCGCAATTCCGAATGGCTACACCGAGTGAGAAACGAAAGGGCCGGCAACAATGCCCCGTTTCAATGGCGCTGAAACCCTAGAATGAAAGTTTACAGAACGAAATGCCCCAGCGTTCGATAACCCGGCGTTGGCTGGGGCGCCGAGGAATGTCGTCCACTCCGAACTGGGACGGCGTGGACGGATAAAGATCGTCCCGCCCAATTTTCGTCGTTTTAGCGGGGTTCTGGCAATACCCTTCGATTCCAGGCCCTTCTACAGGGAATTCCGCGCTGAAAAAATCCGGCACAGCGGCGAAAAACGGATTTTCGAGGAGTGGTGAGCCGGGGAGGACTCGAACCTCCAACCCGCTGCTTAAGAGGCAGCTGCTCTACCATTGAGCTACCGGCCCACGAGCCGTAGATTGTAACACGAGCAGCGGATGCGCCCAACGGAGTCTTGCTGCTTCAGAGCGGCGCATTGCTGCGCATTCGCGCGCGGGGGCCGATGCTGCGGGCCGGGTTTACGGAAGTTTTGGTGATGGGGATTCCGACGAGGTGGATCAGGTAACGCGCGGGCGCAC
Source organism: uncultured Acidobacteriota bacterium (assembly GCA_963780035.1). GTDB lineage: Bacteria > Acidobacteriota > Terriglobia > Acidiferrales > UBA7541 > Palsa-295. Next base: position 79,407 of record CAWAAG010000008.1, read on the forward strand.
GGAGCGGAAGAGCCCTACGGATGGCGGCGAAGAGTGGAGGCAATTTCCTGCGCGGCCTGGCGCGCACGGACCAGGTCGCCGGGGCCGAAGGAGATTGCTGCCACACGGGCGTGCCCGCCACCGCCGTATTTTTCACAGAGCGAGGCTAGATTCACGTCGGCGGAGGCCTCTTTCCACGGATTGGTTCCCACCGAAACTTTCGCGCGCGTCGGGGAGGCGCTTACACCCACGGAGTAGAGAGCGTCGGGAAAGAGAAAATAAGGGACAAACTTGTTGTAGCCCTCGAGGTCCAGATCGCTGACGTCGAAATAAATCACGCCATCGCGGAAATCGGCGCGCTCGCGAAACACATCAATGGATCGTCGATGGCGTTCGAGCAGACTGGGTAAATATTTCTGCACGGCCGGCAATTCGATCATTTCCGGCAGCGACAGGTACGCCAAATGTGGGATCAATTTCGGCACCAGATCGGCTTCGGGCGCGGCTTCGATTACCAGCGCAAGTTTCGTGGCGGGATCGGCGAGGCCGACGGCCGCTTCGGGCGAGGCGAATTGCGCGCCGTCAATAATGTCGCCCCAGTGAATGAGCTCAGCGAGCGGCTTGGCGTCAAATCCGAATTTCTCGGAAGCGATGGTGGCCAGAAACTTGGTGCAGGACTTGTAAGCGGGATCGTAGAACTTTTTGCCGGAGTGATCGTGGCGGAAATGCTCGGCGTCTTCGGGCTTCAGGAAAGCGCTTTGGTGGTGGTCGAACCACCAGGTGAGCTGCGGGGAGCTGGAATATTTGAAATCCACGATGGCGTTTTCGTCGCCGTCAAAGGTGCCGTCTTCGAAGGGTTGCGAGGCTTTATGGGTCATCCCGGTGTAGAAAAATTCGGCGGCGGGATTGATGCGCTCCTTGTAGAAACGAGAGAAGATGGCGGCGGAGGAAGCTCCGTCGAAGCATTTATCGTGGAAACAAACCCGGACTTTCAATGCCCTCTCCTGGCGAATCCGCCGCGGAAACGAATCCCGCATGCGGGAAAGCCAATAAAGATGGACGTTCAGTCCGCAGTTGTCAATAGCTAAGGGGCGAGGCGCAATCGCGCTTCACGGATGTCGCTGAAAATGTCAGGATTTGCCAAACAGCTGGTCAGCCAGATCCGCGGCGATCGGAAGGCGGTATCTTTCGCCCTGGTAGGCCTTGATCATCAGCAAAATCCAAAGAACGAAACCGAGGATGGAGACCAATGCCCTGAGACCGAATCCCAAGACAACGCCGCCTGAGAGGAAAACCATGGTCAAGGCGATTTGCACGATCATCAGGCCACCGAACACCACGATGGATTGCGCGGCGTGAAATCGAACGAACGGGCGCTTGTCTATGAAGAAGAAGATCAGGCCCGTAACCCAGCCGAGCACGTAGCAAAGCAGCCCCGCTACATTTTCAGCCATCCCTGATGCGGCGGACGGAGTGGAGTTCACGACCGCTCCGGATGCGCCAGATCCTGGGACTGCTTGTGGCGCTCCGCAGCTAGGACAGAATCCGGCGTTGTCCGCGACGGCGGCCCCGCATTTTGTGCAATGTGGCATCGAGTTCCTCCCAAGGGGTGGTTACACCAAGTGGCCATGTGCGCGGAGACTAGCAAAACAACAGCGAAGCGGCAAGCGCAAACAAGTTTGCGGCATTCCGCCGGAGCCGTGGCAGACGTGGTCTTCGAGCGCCTGGGAATTTTGGCCCGATGTTATACTGTGGTTTCGCTGCGGAAGTGGCGGAATTGGCAGACGCGCCAGCCTTAGGAGCTGGTGGCCGAAAGGCCGTAGGGGTTCGAGTCCCTTCTTCCGCACTTTTGAATCGCGGTGTGGCGCGCACGGTGCTCGCTTGTTATTTACAGACCGATTTTACCTAGCATGCCGCTGAGGCGGGTGAGTTCTACCTCGACTTCCAGTATTTCCGGCTTCAATTTCTCTTCGACTTCGTGGCCTAGTTTGCGGGCTTGTTCGCGCAGCGCCGCGAGTTTGTTGGTCATGGCCTCGTGCTCACGAAGCAGTCGCTCTGTGGATTCGTCTTTTTCGTCCGGCATCATTTTCTCCTGGTGGAGAGTATAGCGCGGGTGGCGTGAACCGGCAGACGAGGCGGTATGGGAAGGATTCGCGCGACGCGGGGGCACTTTCGGGCCAGCCGCTTAGAATCAAAACCCAAAACCGGTAAGGCTGCCCGCTGTGTCCCGCGGAAATCGCGGGACACAGCGGCCGCTACACAAACCGGTTCGTGCTCGTGCAAACTTCTTCATGAGTTCACGAATTTGCGTGCGGACGAATGGGAATCTCTGCGACTGCGAATACGCGGGATCGAAGTTGACGCGCGAGGATACTTTCCTTATACTTGAGTTTCACTTGCGGCGGTTTCTCGCCGCACTTCCCTGCCATCCTCGCTCGCGAACTACGAACCGGTGAAAGGCAGATTGGAACCAGGGTGTACCGCAGTGCTCCCCTGAAGAGATCCCATGACAGAGACAACTTGCAAGCGTGAGATCGAGCTGGAAATTCCAGCCGAGAACGTATCGAAGGCTACCGAGAAAGTAGCGCGCGATCTCGCGCGGGTAGCGCGGATTCCGGGATTCCGTCCAGGGAAGGCGCCGGTGACTTTGATTCGCCGCCGCTTTGCGGACGACATTCAGGGCGAAGTGCTGCAATCGCTGGTGCCGGAATACCTTGAGAAGGCGCTCGACGAGCAGAAGCTGGTGCCGGTGACGCGGCCGGAAGTGGATAAGGTGGAATTCAAGGAAGGCGAGCCGCTGAAATTCCGCGCGGTGTTCGAGGTACTGCCGGAGTTCGAACTGGGCGAATACAAGGGCCTGGAAGTACAAGTGGACGCGGTGGAAGCGGGCGAAGCGCAGGTGGACAAAGTGGTGGAAGAGATGCGCGAGCGCGCGGCGACGTTTGTCCCAGTGGAAGGGCGCGCGGCGAAGGACGGTGATTTCGCGCTGATCAAACTTTCCGGGATGCCGGAAGGCGGCGGCGAGCCGGTGGAAGCCGACAACATCATGTGCCACATCGGCGCCGAAGAGACGCTCGAGAGCTTCACGGAAAACTTGCGCGGAGCAAATCCGGGCGAGACCAAAAAGTTCCAGTCGAAATATCCGGACGACTATCCCGATCAAAAGCTCGCGGGTAAAACGTACGACTACTCCGTGGAAGTGCGGGCTATCAAGGAAAAGAAGCTTCCGGAAGTGAATGATGAGTTCGCGAAGGATGCCGCGGGAGAGGCGGGCGGGGTGACGACCGTCGCCGAACTGCGCAAGAAGATCCTGGAAAACCTGGAAGCGGCCAAGGAAGAGCAGCAATCGTCGCAGGGGCGCGAAAAGATCCTGGAAGCCCTGGTGAAGAAGCACGATTTCCCGGTCCCAGAAGCTTTGGTGGAGCATCAGATGGACGTGCGACTGGAACGCACGGTGCGGTCGTTGACGGCGCAAGGGGTGGATCCGCGGGCGGTAAACGTGGATTGGGTGTCGTTGCGGCGGCGCCAGCATGACCGGGCGGTGGATGACGTGAAGGCGGAATTGCTCCTGGACCGCATCGCGGATGTGGAAAAAATCGAAGCAAGCGACGAGGACGTCGAGAAAGAGATCAGTGCGCTGGCGGAACGCAGTGGCGAATCGGCAACGGCGTTGCGGGCTCGCTTGACAAAGCAAGGAGCGCTCGATAGGATGAAATCGAAGTTACGCAGCGACAAAACAATCGAGTGGCTCTACCGCAATACCCGAATCGAGACGACAGCCAAACGTGAAGCGTAATACCTGGTTCGGGTTCCTCAGCGCACAAAGAAACTTCCAATGAAATATACAGACGACACGACTCCGCGTGCCACAACGCTGGTTCCGATGGTGGTTGAGCAGACCAATCGGGGCGAGCGAGCCTATGATATTTATTCACGGCTGCTGAAGGATCACATCATCTTCATCGGCACACCGATTGACGACCATGTGGCTAACCTGGTGACGGCCCAGCTCTTGTTCCTGGCCTCCGAGGATCCCGAAAAGGATATCTCGGTGTACATCAATTCGCCGGGCGGGTCGATTTCGGCGGGCATGGCGATCTACGACACCATGCAGTTTGTGCGGCCGGACGTGGTGACGTACTGCATCGGCCAGTCGGCTTCCATCGCCGCCGTGTTGCTGGCGTCCGGGACCCCCAAAAAGCGCTATGCGCTGCCGAATTCCCGCGTTTTGATTCACCAGCCGTGGATGTCTGGCCTCTCTGGGCAAGCCACGGACATTGATATTCACGCGAAAGAGATCATCCGGACGCGGGAAGCGCTCAATAAGCTGCTCGCCGGCCATACGGGCCAGCCGATGGAGAAAATTGAGCGGGACGTGGAGCGCGATTTCATCATGACGGCGGAGCAGGCCAAGGCCTACGGCATCGTGGACGAAATCATTACGAAGCACAGATAATCGCGTTCCAAAGGGTTAGTATCGAAGCCGATGATTCCCTGCCCCTGGCCTGCATTCCGTTTTACAATAGTAGATAGTTTCGTCAGGGGTGTGGTGCAATCCGATACAAGGGAGCCTAATCAGTGAAACGGTTCACACCAGAAGAGCCGTTACGCTGTTCCTTCTGCCATAAGACGCAGGAGCAGGTGGAGAAGCTGATCAGTTCTCCATCGGAGTACCCGCGCTCGTACATTTGCAACGAGTGCGTGGGCGTCTGCCAGCAAATCCTGGAAGACGAGAAGCGCGAGCAGTCCAGCCCGGCGAATCGCCGGCTGCCGCGTCCTCCGGAGATCAAGGCATTCCTCGACGGTTACGTGATCGGGCAGGATAAGACTAAGAAGAAGCTGGCGGTGGCGGTTTACAACCACTACAAGCGCATTTTCCTAAACAAGCAGCCGGGCGACGTGGAGCTGGCGAAGTCGAACATTTTGCTGGTAGGTCCTACGGGCACCGGCAAGACGCTGATGGCGCAGACGCTCTCGCGCATGCTGGACGTGCCCTTCGCGATTGTGGACGCGACCACGCTGACTGAAGCGGGCTACGTCGGCGAAGACGTCGAAAACATCATTTTAAAGTTGCTGCAAGCCGCTGATGGAGACGTCCAAAAGGCTCAGCAAGGCATCATATATATAGACGAAATTGACAAGATCTCGAAGAAAGACGAAAACCCTTCGATTACCCGCGACGTTTCCGGGGAAGGTGTGCAGCAAGCGCTGCTGAAGATTCTGGAAGGGACCGTCGCCAACGTGCCGCCGCAAGGTGGCCGCAAGCATCCGCACCAGGAATTCACGCCGGTGGACACGACCAACATCCTGTTCATCTGCGGCGGGGCTTTCGTGGGGCTGGAGAAAATCATCGAGCGGCGGGTGGGGCACAAGTCACTCGGGTTCCAGGCGGACGCGCAGGTGACGACTACTTCCCGGCGGAACATCGAAATGCTGGAACAGGCGCAGCCGACCGATTTGATCCGTTACGGCCTGATCCCGGAATTTGTGGGCCGCTTGCCGGTGGTGGGCGTGCTGAGCGATCTGGATAAATCGGCGCTGGTACGCATCCTCACCGAGCCGAAGAACGCGCTGGTGCGGCAATATCAGCGGCTATTCGAATTCGAGAACGTGCGGCTGCGATTTACGGACGATGCGCTGGATACCGTGGCGGAGCTGGCGCTGCAGCGCAAAGTGGGCGCGCGCGGTTTGCGCATGATCCTGGAAGATCTGATGCTGGAAATGATGTATCACCTGCCGGCCCAGCGAAAACTGCGTGATTTTGTGGTGACGGCGGATATGGTGAAGGGACGCGAGATCAATTGGAGTTTGCTGGAAAAGGCTGGCTAACTTTTAGAGGTAACTCGCAGAGGAAACTTTCAGAAGTTCTAAGGGGACTTGATGTTCAACCGGGAAAAATCCGAAATCAAACGCGTGCCGATGATGCCGGTGCGGGAAATGGTCATTTTCCCGGAGATGATGCACCCCTTCATCGTGGGGCGCGAAGCTTCGGTGCGCGCGCTGGAAGACGCGCTGGCGGGCGACAAGAAGATCTTTCTGGTGACGCAGCATGACGCGTCGGTGGACGATCCCAAACCGGAAGAGATCTACCAGGTAGGGACGCTTGCAAATATCGTGCAGAGCGTGAAACTGCCCGACGGCAACATCAAGGTGCTCGTGGAGGGCACCGAGCGCGCCAAGATCGTGCAGATCACCAGCGAAGAAGGATTCTTCCGCGCTTCGATCCGCGTGGTGACGTCCAAGACCGAACCCTCCCCGCAACTGCAGCAGGCTTCCGAGCGCGTTACCGGGCTTTTTGAGCAGTATGTGAAGCTCTCGCAGAGCCTGAATTACGACACCATGATCGCGGCGGTGCGTGTGGAAGACGCGGGCAAGCTTTCCGACGCGATTTCCGCGAACCTGCAGATTCCGGTGGAAGAGAAGCAGGAATTGCTGGAGCTTTTTGAGCCGCTGGAGCGGCTGAACCGCATCGCGGACATTCTGGAAGTGGAAATCGAAAAGCTGAACGTGGATCGCTCGATCAATACGCGCGTGAAGCGCCAGATGGAGCGCGCGCAGAAAGAGTACTACCTCAACGAGAAGCTGAAGGCCATCCAGAAGGAACTGGGGCGCGGCGAAGCTAACGAAATCGAGCAACTGAAGAAGAAGATCGAAACATCCGGGATGCCCGAAGGGCCGCAGGAAAAGGCCATGCAGGAACTGAAGCGCCTCGAAATGATGCCCCCGATGTCGGCGGAATCCACCGTGTCGCGGAATTACCTGGATTGGCTGCTGGCGGTGCCATGGAAGAAGCGCTCCAAGGAAATTCGCGACATCAAGCGCGCCGAGCAGATTCTTTCGGAAGACCACTACGGCCTGGAAAAGATCAAGGACCGCATTCTGGAATATCTCGCGGTTCGCCAGCTGGTGAAGAACCCGAAAGGCTCGATATTGTGCTTCCTCGGGCCTCCTGGCGTGGGCAAGACTTCACTGGCGATGTCCATCGGACGCGCCACCGGGCGAAAATTCGTGCGCGTTTCCCTGGGCGGAGTGCGCGACGAAGCCGAAATCCGCGGCCACCGGCGCACCTACATTGGCGCCCTCCCCGGCCAGATTATTCAGATGATGCGTAAGGCCGGAACGATCAACCCTGTGTTCGTGCTGGATGAAGTGGACAAGATGTCCATGGATTTTCGCGGCGACCCGTCGGCGGCGCTGATGGAAGTGCTGGACCCGGAACTGAACCACGCCTTCACCGACCATTATCTGGACGTCGAATACGATCTTTCGAAGGTGATGTTCGTGTGCACGGCCAACGTGCTGCACACCATCCCGCAGCCGCTGCAGGACCGCATGGAAGTGCTGCGCATCCCGGGCTACACCGAGCAGGAAAAGCATCAGATCGCGACGCGCTACCTGATTCCCAAGCAGCTGGAAGCGACGGGACTGGCCAAGGAACAACTGAAGTTCAGCGATGACGCGATCAAGAACACCATTCGCCATTACACGCGCGAAGCAGGCGTGCGCAACCTGAATCGCGAGCTTGCCAATATTTCGCGCAAAGTGGCGCGCAAGGTAGTGACGGAAGGCAAAAACGTCGCCGTGGAAGTGACCCCCACGAATTTGAACGATTTCCTGGGAATCCTGAAATTCCGCGATTTCTTCGCCGAGAAAAAGAACGAAATTGGCCTGACCACCGGCCTGGCCTGGACCGAGGTGGGCGGCGAAGTGCTATCCACCGAAGCCACGATCATGCAGGGCAAGGGGCGGCTCACGCTCACCGGGAAACTGGGCGACGTGATGCAGGAGTCCGCGCAAGCGGCCATGAGCTACGTGCGCTCGCGCAGCCATCTGTTCAGCCTGCCCAAGGATTTCTACCGGCACATTGATATTCACATGCACGTGCCGGAGGGAGCGATTCCGAAAGACGGTCCGTCCGCCGGAATCACGATTTGCACTTCGATCGTCAGCGCGTTGACCGGGATCCCGGTGCGCTGCGACATCGCCATGACCGGCGAAATCACCTTGCGCGGCAAGGTGCTGCCCATCGGCGGCGTGAAGGAAAAGCTGCTGGCGGCGCATCGTCTGGGCTTGCGCACCATTATTCTGCCGAAGGACAATGAAAAAGATCTTGCGGATATTCCGCAGGAAATCCAGGCGCAAATGTCCATTCACTTTGTGGAATCCATGGACGAGGTGTTGCAGATTGCGCTGGAGCATCCACTGCCGATTCCCGGCCACCCGCCGGTTGCAGGAGTCGAACCCAAGTTCGGCGCGGACGTCGCGCCGGACAACGAACTAACCAATTGAAACCCTCTGGTCCTTCCACATACTGATCAGCAGGCTCGGTCCGCGGCCAGGGGATTGCGATTGTCTGTGGTTTTCCCGTTTTTTGATTTAGAGAGTGCGGCTGGTTCGATTTTGCGCCCGCCCGTGGACCATTCAGAAGTCAATCTGCCTGAAAACCAGGCTTGAGAAGGAACGAACTCGATGAGCATTAGCCTTGCAGAACTGAAAGACAAGAATATTACGGACCTGGCGAAAGTTGCCAAGGAATTGAACATCCCCGGCGCCTCGGGCATGCGCAAGCAGGAGCTGATCTTCCAGATCCTCCGCGCCCAGACGGAAAAGAACGGATTAATCTTCTCGGAAGGGGTGCTGGAATGCCTGCCGGACGGCTTCGGGTTCCTGCGCGCGCCGGAATACAACTATTTGCCGGGCCCGGACGATATCTATGTATCGCCATCGCAAATCCGCAAGTTCGATCTGCGCACCGGCGATACCGTGTCCGGCCAAGTGCGTCCGCCGAAAGATGGCGAGCGTTATTTCGCGCTGATCAAGGTGGAAGCGGTTAACTTCGAGGATCCTGAAGTTGCGCGCAACAAGATTTTCTTCGACAACCTGACGCCACTGTACCCGCAGGAGCGGATACGGCTGGAGACGACCAAGGAAAATCTGACCGGCCGGGTGCTGGACATGCTTTGTCCCATCGGCAAGGGCCAGCGCGGGCTGATCGTCGCGCCCCCGCGTACTGGCAAGACGATGATGCTGCAGTCCATCGCCAATTCCGTTACCACGAACCACTCGGAAGTGGCCCTAATCGTGCTTCTGATCGACGAGCGTCCCGAAGAAGTCACGGACATGCAGCGCACGGTGAAAGGCGAAGTGATCAGCTCGACGTTCGACGAGCCGCCGCAACGGCACATTCAGGTGGCGGAAATGGTGCTGGAAAAGGCCAAGAGGCTGGTGGAGCACAAGCGCGACGTGGTCATCTTGCTGGACTCGCTGACGCGCCTGGGACGCGCTTACAACGCGGTCACGCCGCCTTCCGGCAAAGTTCTCTCCGGCGGTATTGACGCGAACGCATTGCAGCGCCCGCGCCGCTTCTTCGCTGCCGCGCGAAACGTGGAAGAGGGCGGGTCGCTTACGATCATCGCCACCGCGTTGATTGATACCGGGAGCCGCATGGACGACGTAATTTTCGAGGAGTTCAAAGGCACCGGCAACATGGAAATCAACCTGGACCGCCGGCTGGTGGATAAGCGGGTATTCCCCACGATTGATATCAACCGTTCCGGAACGCGCAAGGACGAATTGCTGTTGCCGGCGGACGAACTGAACCGCATCTGGGTATTGCGCAAGGTGCTGAGCCCACTCTCGACTGTGGAAGCGATGGAACTGCTGCTGGGGCGCCTCTCGAAGACCAAGACGAACGGCGAATTCCTGGCCTCGATGTCCAGCCCGGCGTAGCTCCTAACGACAAATGTTTCACGGGGCGCGCGCCCCTGGCTATCCCCTTCCCGCGTTGATGCACCCGCCTCGAGCGGGAAGGAGAAGCACACTTGAAACGATTTCTCGCCCGCCAGCCAATTTTCAATTGCGAACGCGCCGTGTACGGCTACGAACTCCTGTACCGTTCCGGAGCCGAAAACCGCTACGACGCACCGAGCGTGGAAATGGCGTCGGCCTCCACGGTCGACAGCCTGCTGCTTTTCGGAATCGACCGGCTGACTCCCGGATGCCGGTCCTTCGTCAACTGCACACGCGACTTCCTGGTCCGTGATTTCGCCACCATGCTTCCCAAGGACCGCGTGGTGCTGGAAATGCTGGAGACGATTCAGGTTGATGATGAAGTGTTGGCAGCCTGCAGGCGCCTGAAACAAATCGGCTATCTGCTGGCCCTTGACGACTTCCTGGACCAGCCGGCTTGGAAACCCCTGGTGGCTCTGGCGGATTTCATAAAAGTGGATTTGCTGGCGACCTCGCCCGAGGATCAGATGCGTCTGGCGCGGGAGTATGCGCCCTTGCGTATCCGCATGCTGGCGGAAAAGGTGGAGACGTACGAAGATTTCCATCGCACCCAACAATGCGGCTACACCTATTTCCAAGGTTTTTTCTTCAGCCGGCCGGAAATGCTCTCGCGGCGGGACATTCCTTCCAATAAATTGAACTATTTGCTGGTCTTGCAAGCCGTCAATCGCGAGCAAATGGACCTTCAGGATGTGAGCGAGCGAATCAAAGCGGAGGCATCGCTCAGTTTCCGCCTGCTGCGCTATCTAAATTCACCTGCGTTTCCATTGATCGTGGAGGTGCACTCCATTCCGCACGCTCTTTCTTTGCTCGGCGAGCGGGGCATACGTAAATGGGTTTCCATGATTGCGGTGGCTTGCATGGCCGAAGGTAAGCCGACCGAACTGGTGGCGCTGCCGCTGATGCGCGCGCGGTTCTGCGAGCTTCTAGGCGAGCGCGCCGGACACCCGGAGTCCGCGAACGACCTATTTCTGCTCGGACTTTTGTCGGCGATGGATGCAATTCTGGACATGACCATGTCCGACGTGCTGAAGGAAATTGCGATCGGCGAGGACATCCGCACCGCGTTGCTCGGAAAATCCAACGGGCCGCGCAAGATCCTGGACCTGGTATTGAACTACGAGCGCGGCAATTGGGAAGAAGTCAGCGGAGCGGCCGCGAACCTAAGAATCAGCGAAGAAGTAATTACTTCGCTTTATGTGGAATCGGTGGGTTGGGCGCAGCAAGTCTTATCGGGGCACGGCGTGACGGAATTGAATCCGGCCTAGGGACCGCCGCAGTCCGGCGGATGCGGCAAAGCGGGCGCGCCTGCTACGCGGATCTAGCGCCGGCTCCGGCTTGGCGTTGCGCTAGCATCACCACCAGGCGGGCGACTTCCTCCGGGTCCATGGCGGTGCTATCCACCACCACGGCGTCGGCTGCGCGGACCAGGGGCGAAGTCGCGCGGCCTTGGTCCCGCCGGTCGCGTTCGTGAATTTCTTCCAGGGTGCGCTGCAGGTCGATCGAGTCGCCCTTCTGCTGATGTTCGCGCCAGCGGCGCTCCGCGCGCGTTTCGGGCGAGGCTGTGAGGAAAATTTTCAACTGCGCGTCCGGAAAGACCACGCTGCCGATGTCGCGGCCTTCCATCACTACTCCGCCCTGTCCGCCCGCACGGCGCTGTTCGGCGACCAGCACGTGGCGCACACCGGCGTTGACCGCAATCTTCGAAGCCGCTTGCGATACGTCCGGCGTGCGGATCGCGGTGGTCACGTCTTCGTGGTCCAGGAAGACGCGCTGCGTGCCGTCTTCCGCGCGCAAATCAATGCGGGTGTCGCGAGCCAGGGCTACGAGATTTTCATCGTTGCCATCCAGCGTCACCCCGCTCCGCAACGCCTTGAGCGCCAGCGCGCGGTACATCGCGCCTGTGTCCACGTATACGTAGTCCATCATCTGGGCCACGCGCCGCGCCAGAGTGCTTTTGCCCGAACCCACTGGGCCATCAATCGCAATAATTAATTTTCGCAAGAAGCCGCCTGCCGGCATTTTGGCAATTTCATATTCGCTTGAACGCCTTTTCGATTTCGCGCACGGAATAACGCAGGACGACGGGGCGCCCGTGCGGACAGCTCATGGGGTATTCGGTCTTGGCTAGTTCGCTCAGCAGCCACTCCATTTTTGTGGAGTCCAGCGGCGTATTCACCTTGATGGCCGCGTGGCAGGAAGTGGAGGCGGCGATCTTGGCTTGCAGCGAATCTATGGAGATAGCCTGATTTTCGCGCGCGATTCCATCGAGAATTTCGTAGAGCAGCTTTTCGGCGTCGCCGCTCGTGATTCCCGCGGGCGCAGCCTGGATGGCGACGCTGCGCGCGCCCATCAGCTCGGCTTCGAAGCCGTTGGCGCGCAGCTCCTCGGCGATCTGCTCGAAAATTGCCAGCTGCCGCGGGTTCAGTTCGACGATCAGCGGCACGAGCATCCGCTGTCCGCCCAATTCCCCCTCGCGTCGCGCGCGCAAGTGCTGTTCGAAAAGAACGCGCTCATGCGCCACGTGCTGGTCAATGATCCACAGGCCTTCGCTATTCACGGCGACGATGAAGCTGCTGCTCACTTGCCCCAGCGGCTTCAGGTCGGCGATGTCTTCGACGCTCGGCAGAGTTCCGGGCGCGGTGGCAGCGCTCACTTCGGCGGCTTCGGTGGTCACGTCCATGATCGGCGGCGTGTTTCCCGGAGTGCCGAAGGAAAAATCCGACGCGCTGGAAGGATCGAATTGCAGGCGCTGCGAAATTGGGCGATCCGGCGCGCCGCTCAATTCGAAGTGTTCAGCGATGCCGGTGACGTCGCCAAAGGATGTGGGAATCACGGCGCGCGGCGGCCCTTGCGGGAAACCGGGTTGCGCAGCGGGAGCGGCGGACGCAAGGAAGGCGGGATCGATTGCTGCGGTTCCCGCGAGGAACGCGGTAGTGCCGCCGTTCGGCGATGCCACCGCCGTGGCGGTGGCTGCGCGCGCGGCGGGAAATCCGGGAATCGGCCGCGCCGCGGAGAGCGCCTGGCGCAGCGTATCGCGCGTGAAATCGTGGATGAATTGCGGATGCCGGAAGCGCACTTCGATCTTCGCGGGATGCACGTTCACGTCCACTTCCTCGTAAGGCATGTCGAGGAAGAGCAGCACCACCGGAAAAACTCCTGGCGGCACGATGTTGCGATAGGCCTCGCTGATGGCGTGCAGCAGCAGCCGGTCGCGGACGAGGCGCCGGTTCACGAAAATGTAGATACCATTGCGATTGCTGCGCTGCACTTCCGGGCGCGAAGTGAACCCGCTGACGCGCAGGGTGGCTTCGCGTTCGCCGGCTTCGAGCGGCGGTTCGGTGATGGCGCCGCGGACCGGAGACTCGGCGGCGGGAATTTCGGTGAGTTCGTCGAGCGCCTGGCGGCCGAAGATCTGGTAGACGCGGTCCGCCAGCTTTTCCACCGGCGCGCAACTCAGAATTTCCTGCGAAGGCGTCTTCAGCAGAAACTGGCGGTCGGGATGCGCGAGCGCATAGTGCGTGACCAGCGAGGCGATGTGTCCCAGCTCGGTGGTTTCCGATTTCAGAAATTTGCGCCGCGCCGGGACCGCGTAGAAGATGTCCGCGACGCTGATGGAAGTTCCCACGGGCACGCCGGCCGGTTTCACACTGAGGAGCTTTCCGCCCGCGAACTCGATGCGCGTGCCTTCGTTCTCTTCCGCATCGCGGGTTTCCAGGAGCAGCCGCGAAATCGCGGCGATCGAAGGCAAAGCTTCGCCGCGAAAGCCCAGCGTGGCGATGGAGAGCAGATCGTCGGCAGTGCGCAATTTCGAGGTCGCGTGGCGCTCGAAGGCCAGCAGCGCGTCGTCGTGATTCATCCCGCAACCATCGTCAATCACGCGGATCAGGCGTTTGCCGCCGGATTCCGTTTCGATGCGAATCGAGCGCGCGCCGGCGTCCAACGCATTCTCGAGCAGCTCTTTCACTACCGACGCGGGCCGCTCGACTACTTCACCGGCCGCGATTTTATTAGCTACATTTTCGGCCAGGATGCGGATGCGGCTCACGAAGTATGTCCCGCTGAATGCGGATTCGCGGCATCAGGATCGGGATGGCTGGAGAGATACTCCGCGCGAGCGTCGTCTTCCGTCTTTTTATCTTCCTGGGCCATGCTGCGCAAAAAAATGCGCGTGCCAAACTGGCTGGCGACGAACACTAACACGATGAGCGACACTCCAAACCACATGGGAAACGAAGGCATCTGCACCATCACCAGAAAAATAAAGCCGATGGTGACGCCCATTCCAAGCAAAACCATGAATTGCACGCGCAAGCTGACCTTGTGCATGCTGCGCACCAGCAGGAACACACACACGAGCGCGGCAATCGCGATGCCGATCAGCGATAGAAACGAATTCATGCTCCCTTCTTCGACGACGCTCCCGTGACCGTCTCTTTAATCGCAATTCCCAGATCGTTTAACTGGTCGGTGCCGACTTCCGACGGCGATTCGGCCATGAGGTCCTGGGCGGCTGTCGTCTTGGGGAATGCGATTACTTCGCGAATGGATTTTTCGCCGGCCAGCAGCATCACGACGCGGTCGAGGCCCAGCGCGATGCCTCCGTGCGGCGGCGTGCCATAGGTGAGCGCATCGAGAAAGAAACCGAAACGCTGGCGGGCCTGTTCGTCGCTGAGGCCGAGAGTTTTGAACATGCGGGCCTGCACGTCCTGGCGATGAATTCGTATGCTTCCGGAACCGAGTTCGACGCCGTTGAGCACCAGGTCGTAACCCTTCGAGCGGCACTCCCACGGCGCGGTTTCGAGTTTGTCGAGATCTTCTTCGAAGATTCCGGTGAAAGGGTGCTGGGCGCTGACCCAGCGTTTTTCGTTTTCGCTCCATTCAAAAAGCGCGAAGCCGGTGATCCAGACGAATTCCCATTTGCTGCGGTCAATCAGGTTGAGCTTATCGCCAAGATAGAGGCGAAGCTGGCCGGCGACGCCCAAGGAGGTGTCGTTGTGCGCGATTTGTTCTTTGGCCGCGACGGCGACAATCAAGTCGCCAGGTTTGGCGCCGACCGCTTCGGCGAGCTTTTTCAGTCCTTCGGCGCCTAGCGTTTTTTCGAGCGGCGAGCTGATGCCCTCTGCCGTGACCTTCACGGTATAGACCCCGCGCGCTCCCGCGGACTTTCCGATTTCGCCGAGTTCGTCGAGCTGTTTGCGCGACCACGTGGCGGCGCCGGGCGCGACGACCGCTTGCACGTTACCTTCAAAATGAATCGTGGCGCGCGCAGGCTCGAAGAATTCCGTGACGTTGTGCAGTTCCATCCCGAAGCGCAGATCGGGCCTGTCGGAGCCGTAGCGGCGCAGCGCGTCGTTGTAATCCAGGTGGCGGAACGGCCCCTGCACGCTCGCTCCGACCACTTCCAGGGCGCGAATCATGACGCGTTCGATCACCTCGAAAATATCCTGCTGCCGCGCGAACGACATCTCGAGGTCCAACTGCGTGAATTCGGGCTGGCGGTCGGCGCGCAAATCCTCGTCGCGGAAGCAGCGCACGATCTGGAAATAACGGTCCATGCCCGAAATCATCAGGATTTGCTTGAAGATTTGCGGCGATTGCGGCAGCGCGTAGAACTGGCCGTGATGCACGCGGCTGGGCACCAGGTAGTCGCGCGCGCCCTCGGGCGTCGAACGCGTGAGCATCGGCGTTTCGATTTCGAAAAAGCCAAGCTCGTTCAGCGTTTTGCGCATTTCGAAGAGAATGCGGTGGCGCAATTCGATATTGCGATGCGGGCGCGGGCGGCGCAGATCGAGATAGCGATGGCGCAGGCGCGTTTCTTCGCTGGCGGTGACTTCGTCTTCGATCTGGAAGGGCGGCGTCTTCGAATTGTTGAGGATGTGCAGGCGCGCGGCCATCACCTCCACTTCGCCGGAGGGAATTTCCGGATTCGACTTCTGCCTGCGCAGCACTTTCCCTTCGACGGCGACGACAAATTCCGAGCGCAGCTCTTCGGCCTTCTTGTGCGCCTCGGGATGCAGCTCTTTATTGAAGACGATTTGGGCGATTCCGGCGCGGTCGCGCAGATCAATGAAAATCAATTGGCCCAGATCGCGGCGGCGATGCACCCAGCCCATCAGGACGACGCCTTTATCGGCGTCGGGGGCGCGCAGATCGCCGCAATAGTTGGTGCGTTTCAGGTTTCCGAGCATATCGAGCAAGATTGAGTTCCCTTCCGTTCGCGTGCGCTTCCCGCTGGAATTCCCGGCTGGCGAAGCCGTAATTCAGCCCCGCGTCCCGCGCTTTTCGGATTCCAGATATTCTAGCAGGTCGTATTCCGAAAGCTTCTTCTGTTCGCCGTCGGCGAGGCGCTTCAATGTAAACGTGCCGGAGGCCACTTCGTCACTGCCAATGATCAGCGCGTAGCGCGCGCCAAGTTTATCAGCCAGATTGAGCGACTTCTTGAATTTCATTTCTTCGCCAGGGAGCTCGACTGACAGCTCTTCCCCGCGTAGTTTTCGGGCGATCGCTACCGCAGTGGCATAGGTTGACTGGTCCATCCAAGCGACGAAAACGTCCAGCCCAGAAAGCTGGGGCAAATTTCCCGATTCCTGAATGGAGAGAATGGCGCGGTCGCTGCCGATGGCAAAGCCGATGCCTTTGGTCGGAGGACCACCGAGCAATTCGACAAGACCGTCGTAGCGCCCGCCGCCGCAGACGGCATTTTGCGAACCAAGGCCTTCGGCGGTGACTTCGAATGTGGTGCGCGTGTAGTAATCGAGGCCGCGGACGAGGCGCCAGTTTTCCTCGTAGGTGATGCCGCGCAGCTTGAGCTCGTCTTTCAATTTGGCAAAGTGCTCGCGGCAGTCGGCGCAGAGATGGTCCGAAATGCGGGGCAATTTGGTGATGATTTCCTGCTCGTGGGGCAATTTCGAATCGAGGACGCGCAGCGGATTCGTCTCGATGCGGCGCTGGCTGTCCGGTCCGAGCTGGTCCTTCACTTTGCGCAGTTCTTCGCGCAACAATTCCACGTACTGCGGGCGGCAATTTCTGTCGCCGATAGAATTAATGTAGAGCGTCGTGCGCGTCAGGCCAATTCGCTTAAGGAAGACGAGCAACATTTCGAGCAGTTCGGCGTCGATCGCTGGGGCGTCAGACTGCCCCAGGATTTCCGCGTTGACTTGGTAGAACTGGCGGTAACGGCCCTTCTGTGGGCGCTCGCGCCGAAACATCGGCCCGATACAATAGAGCTTCACGTTACCGGGCAGCGCCTGCATGTTGTGCTCGATGTAAGCGCGCATCGTGCTGGCCGTCGCCTCCGGCCGCAGCGTGAGCGAGTCTCCAAGCTTGAGTCCCCGGACAGAATTCTTGATCTGCGAAGCGGCAGCGTCAATTTCTCGATGATCTTGATCAACTAGAGACGCGAAAGCGGTGCTTTGATCTGCGATCATTTGGAGTACGCGCGAATTCTCAGGGCTCTTGGGCATTTCTCCGGCCGCGAACGCTTTCTTACCCAATTCCGCCAAACGCCCTCCTCGACGGGCAAACGAATAAAATGAATCGCGGTCGCGGGGCGAATACTGCCAAGTGAGGATGAAACCGCGTTGCCCTACCAGTTCGGACAATTCATAGTCCTCGAATGTATACATTTCTTTCGAGACGACGTCGGTTTCTTCGCCAATAGAACGAGCAAAGAGATCCGTCTGCTCGAAAATCGGCAGACGGATTTCGCGGAAATTATACGATTCGAAGACTTCGCGAGCCGCATTTTCAAACCAATTCCAGAGCGCGGAATCGGGCGGGAGGATATCGCGTGTGCCTTTGATGGCGCGAAACTGCTTTTTTTCGGGCATAAAGTCAGTGGCTAGTGATTAGTGGCTAGTGGCTAGACGGGCGGGAGTTTGCGCCGGATCGCCGCTAGCATTTTTTGCAGTTCGCCAATCTCCTGTGCAATGTCCGAAATCTCTGCCGGCTTGCAATAACCTAAATCTGCGCTCAGCAATAGCTGGGTTTCCAATTCGGCCAGCGAGCCACTCGCTTTCGACAAAAAATGAATAAAGTCGCGGGTGCCGTAACGCGCCTGGCCTTCCGCGATGTTCGAAGGAATCGCCACTGCCGCACGGCGCATTTGCGTCGCGAGGCCGTACTTTTCTTCGCCGGGATATGTCGCCGTCAGGCGATACACTGATTTGGCAAGCTCCATTCCTCTTTGCCAGACGATCAATTCCTTGTAGTGTCGCGGTTTCTCCAATTCAGGCATCGGCGCTCTTGTCTAGCCACTCGCCACTTGTCACTCGCCACTGCCCCTTTTCTTCAACCGGCCTCGCTGCGATACGTCTCTTTATACTCGACGTAGCGGCGGGCGTAGGCGTGAATCGAATCGAGATCTTCGGCGGTGAGCGTGCGCCGTTGTTTGGCGGGCTGGCCCATCATGAGGCTGCCGGGTGGAACGATGGTGCGCTCCGGCACGAGCGTCCCCGCCGCAATGATCGAGCCGGTGCCAATTACCGCGCCGTTCAGAATGATGCAGCCCATGCCGATCAGGCAGCGGGACTCGATGGTGCAGCCGTGGAGCGTGACGCTGTGGCCGACGGTGACATCATCGCCCAGGACCAGCGGATTGGTATCGCGCATGACGTGCAGCACCGAGCCATCCTGAATATTGGTGCGCGCGCCGATACGGATGTAATGGACGTCGCCGCGCACCACCGCGCAGGGCCACACGCTGGAATCTTCGCCGATCACAACGTCGCCGATGATGACGGCTTGCGGGTCAATGTAAGCGCTCGGCGCGATCTGGGGCACGTGCCCACGATAACTACGAATCAAGGAGAAGCTCCTGAATTGCGGCGGTGCAGTGCGTGCACGCCATCACAGAATCTGCACCACCGGCGCGCCGGCCGAGGAATTCACCACGTCGAGCCGCGCGGCGACGTTACGCGCGACAGCATACATGCTCTTGCCGCCAGGCGCGTCTTCACCGAGCGAGGCGACGGGCTTGCCAGTATCGCCGCCGATGCGGATTTGCGGGTCAATTTCGATCTCGCCGAGGAACGGCACGCCGAAGGTCTTGGCCATATGCTGGCCTTCGCCGTGGCCGAAAACGTCAATGCGTCCATCGCAGTGAGGACAACTGAAATAGCTCATGTTCTCCACGACACCGAGAATTTCGACGTTGACCTGGCGAAACATTTCGATGGCCTTGCGCACATCGGCCAGCGCGACGATCGAGGGCGTGGTGACGACTACCGCGCCCGTCACCGACACGCTCTGAATCAGCGATAGCTGCACATCGCCGGTACCGGGCGGCAGGTCAACGACCAGATAATCGAGCACGCCCCATTGCACGCTGCGCAGAAATTGCTGCATCACGCTGTGCAGCATAGGCCCGCGCCAGACCAGCGGCTTATCGCCGGGATTCAGCAGCCCCATGGAAATCATCTTCACGCCGTAGGCTTCCACGGGGATGATGGTTTTTTCGTCCATCGCGCGCGGCTGTTCATTGGTGCCGAGCATCACCGGCACGTTGGGACCGTAAACGTCGGCATCGAGCAAGCCGACCGTGGAGCCGAGTTTTTTGAGGGCAATCGCCAAATTTACGGCGACGGTGGTCTTGCCGACGCCGCCTTTGCCGCTGGCGACGGCCACCAGATTCTTCACGCCCGGAATGGGCGCTCTCTTTTCAACAGCAGGTCCAGGTCCGTGTCCGGGAGGCATGCGATTCCTTTCGGCAGAAGCCATATGAGGCAACGCTAGCCAACGCGTATGATCGAGTTAAATCATAGACTGCCGGGCGGCTGGCGGCAAGGCGACTTCCGCTTTTCGCACCAGTGAAAGCGGGATGTTGCGCCGGCGCCTCGAAAAACCTAGGATGGCCCCGCTGTCGGCCAAACCGGTATTTTGCGCGGCTTACCCGCGAAGGAGATTGATCATGATCAACGGGGTCCATGCGCTTTTTTACGCCAAGGATGCAGACAAGGTTCGCGGCTTCTTTAAGGATGTGCTTAAGCTCGGTTCGGTGGATGCGGGCCACGGTTGGCTGATCTTCGCGCTGCCGCCGGCGGAGTTGGGGATACACCCCACCGAAGACAAGCCGCATCACGAGTTCTATCTGATGTGTGACGATATCCAGGCAACGATGAAGGAATTGAAGGCCAAGAAAGTGGAATTCGCTGGTGAGGTCAAGGACGAAGGCTGGAGCTTGGTTACGGCGATCAAGGTCCCGGGGGGCGGTGAAATGGGTCTCTACCAGGCGCGGCATCCCACCGCGCTCAAAATGAAATCCTAGCAACGCGGCGGAAAAAGTACGCGCAGTCGCGCTTTGCAGGAAAGCGCGCAAGCGGCTACAATAGTGTGCAGGGAGACGCGCGATCCTCGCAGCCGCCACACCTGCAGGCCGGGCTTCCCTAGTCATGGGAGCTGAAATAGCATTCTCGCCCCTGTTGCGGGCTCGCATGCGGCTAATCCGACAATATGGACGTTGAAAAGATCATCAATAGCGTCGTAGCGCGCTTCATCGGCACCAAGCACGAGCGCGACGTCAAGGCTTTGCAGCCCGTGGTCGAGGAGATCAACGCCCTCGAGCCGGAGATGCGGAAGCTTTCCGACGCGGAGATTACCGCCAAGACCGCGGAGCTGAAGGCCGAAGTACAGGCGCGCATGGAAGGCCTGGAGAACGACGACCTCGATTACAAGCGACGCCTGCAAGAAGCGCTGCAGCCGGCGCTGGTGCCGGCTTTTGCTCTGGCGCGCGAAGCGGGGCGCCGCACGCTGGGCATGCGCCATTTCGACGTGCAGCTGATCGGCGGCATCGTGCTGCACGAAGGCAAAATTTCGGAGATGAAGACGGGCGAAGGCAAGACGCTCGTCGCCACGTTACCCGCCTATTTGAACGCGCTCACTAGCAAGGGCGTGCACATCGTCACGGTAAACGATTATCTGGCGCGCCGCGACGCCGAGTGGATGGGCCCGATATTCAAGATGCTGGGGCTTTCGGTGGGCGTGATCGTTCACGACCTGGACGACGTGCAGCGCCGAGCCGCCTATGCCGCGGACATCACTTACGGCACGAACAACGAGTTTGGCTTCGATTACCTGCGCGACAACATGAAGTACGATCTCGCGCAGTGCGTGCAGCGCGGCCATCACTTCGCCATCGTGGACGAAGTGGACTCGATCCTGATTGACGAAGCGCGCACCCCGCTGATCATTTCCGGGCCGGCCGAGGAATCCACCGACAAGTATTACCGCATCGACAAAATCATCCCGAAGCTGATTCTGGATATTGATTACACGCTCGATGAGAAGCATCGCACGGCGACGCTGACCGAAGAAGGCGTGGGCAAATGCGAACAGCTTCTGAGTCTTGGTAATCTTTACGATCCCGCGCACATGGAGATCATTCACCACGTCTATCAGGGCTTGCGCGCACACACGCTTTTCACTAAGGACGTGGATTACGTCGTAAAAGACGGCGAAGTGGTGATCGTGGATGAATTCACCGGACGCCAGATGCCGGGCCGGCGCTGGTCCGACGGCCTGCACCAGGCGGTGGAAGCCAAGGAAGGCGTGAAAATCGAGCGCGAAAATCAAACGCTGGCTACCGTCACGTTCCAGAATTATTTCCGCATGTACAAAAAGCTCGCGGGCATGACCGGAACCGCCGAGACCGAGGCGCCCGAATTCGACAAGATTTACAAGCTGGAAGTCGTCGCCATTCCGACGAACAAGACTCTGATCCGCAAAGAGTTCTCTGACGTCGTCTATCGCACCGAAGCGGAGAAATTCGAAGCGGCGGTAAACGGCATTCTGCAGGAAGACGGAACGTACGCGGGCGGCGTGCGCCAGTATTACGAAAGCGGCCAGCCGGTGCTGGTCGGCAGCATCTCGATCGAAAAATCGGAAAAAATCGCGGCGCATTTGAAGAAGGCGGGCATCCCGCACCAGGTCTTGAACGCCAAGCAGCACGAACGCGAAGCGATCATCATCTCGCAAGCGGGCCGCAAGAGCACCGTGACCGTATCCACGAACATGGCCGGGCGCGGCACGGACATCCTGCTCGGCGGCAATCCCGAAGCGATGACGCGCGACTACTGCCTGAAAAATAAGCTGGCGTTGCCTTACGCGCCGGCCAGCAGCGTGATCGGCGCATTGCCCGGCTCGGAGACTCCCGGGCAGGCGGATGCAGCGATCGCCGCCGGAAGCAACGGCGCGGACGGCACCTCTTCCAACGGCGGAAGCAGCCCCGCGATGGTGCTCTTCCAGATCGAAGGCAAAATCTTCCAGGTGCCGCTGGAGCAGTGGAAACCGATCTACGATCAGTTCGCTGAACAATGCAAAGCCGAGCACGACGAAGTGGTGGCGCTGGGCGGCCTGCACATTCTGGGCACCGAACGCCACGAAGCGCGGCGCATTGACAATCAATTGCGCGGGCGCGCCGGACGCCAGGGCGACCCCGGCTCATCGCGATTTTTCCTTTCGCTGGAAGACGACTTGCTGCGCATTTTCGGCGGCGAGAAGGTCAAGGCCATGATGCATTGGCTTGGTATGACGGAAGGCGTTCCCATCGAATCGCGCCTGATCAGCAAACGCATCGAAGGCGCGCAGGAAGCCGTGGAAGCGCAAAACTTCGAAGCCCGCAAACACCTGCTGGAATACGACGACGTGATGAATAAGCAGCGCGAGACGATTTACAATTTGCGCCGCTCGTTCCTGGAAGGCCGCGACCAGAAGGAATTCGTGCTGGAGCGCGCCGACGCCATCGCCAACGAACTGGTGGAGACGTATTGCCCGCGCGAGCAGCATCCGGACCAATGGAATGTCACGCAGTTTTCGAACGAGGTGTTGAACCAGTTTGGTTTCGATCCCAAAGCCGTGGGCATGGATTTCGCGACGCTGAATTATGAGACCGTCGGCGAAACGCTGATCGAAAAGGTGCGCGCGCGCTACGAAGAGAAGGAAAAACTCTTCGGCGCGCAGACGCTGCGCTGGCTCGAGCGGCATATCCTTCTCGATGTGGTGGACGGCCAGTGGAAAGACCACCTATTGACGCTCGATCACTTGAAAGAAGGCATCGGCCTGCGCGGATACGGGCAGATGGATCCGCTGGTCGAGTTCAAAAAGGAAGCTTTCGTACTTTTCGACGATCTGATGAATCGCATTGACACCGAGGCGGTGCGCTTCTTGTTTCTGGTCCGGCCCGCGGAGCAGCCGGCGGCGGGATCCGCTCAGCCGGCCCCGTCAGGGCCGAAGCCGCTGGCTCCGCGCGGCCTTGCGCAATACTCGCCGGAAGAAATGGAGCGGCGCCAGCGCCGCCAGCAGCAGCAACTGCAATTTCAAGCGGGCGCGGCTCCGGTGGAAGCACCCAAACCCGTGCGCTCCGGCGCGAAAGTTGGCCGCAACGACCCTTGCCCTTGCGGCTCCGGCAAGAAATACAAGAAGTGCCACGGGCAAGCGGCCTGACGCCGCCGCATCCACGCTGGCAACTCGCTCCAATCCATTGAACTTTTCCGCCGCTCTTTGCGTATCTCCTGCTTGAATGGGCTCCCAACTCGGATAGGAGGAGAGAAGATGAGAATTCGTGCACGCGCGTTCCCTGCTCTGTTAGCACTGGCAGTGTCACTGGCCGCGATGGCGGCATCCAGGCCGGCATTGGCGAGCGATGAAGGCCATTTTGACCGTACGCTCGCGGTGAACGGCCCCGTGGATCTGGACGTACAAACAGGCTCGGGCGAAATTACGATACGCGTCGGAGATTCCACGAAGGTGGAAGTTCATGGACGCATTCACGCGAACCATGGATGGCTCGGCGGCGACATCGAGCAGCACATCCACGAAATTGAGGCGAATCCGCCGATCGAGCAGAGCGGCAACACCATCCGAGTGGGACATATCGAAAACCGCGACTGGAAAAACAATATTTCGATCAGCTACGAGCTCGTCGTTCCGGCGCAAACGAAGCTGCGCTCAGAATCCGGCTCCGGCGATCAGATCGTGGAAGGAATCAGCGGCCCGGCGGATGCCAGCAGCGGCTCGGGCAACGTGCGGCTTTCGAATATCGGCGGAGAAACGCACGCCCGTACCGGCTCGGGAGACATAGAACTCAACGCGATCCACGGACCGGCGCGCGCTTCGGCAGGCAGCGGTGGAATCCGCGCTATCGGCATTGCGGGAGGTCTGACGGCTTCGAGCGGCAGCGGCAGCGTGAAACTGGAGCAGACGGCCGCGGGCGACGTGGAAATCGGCACGGGTTCGGGCGACGTGGAAATCAAGGGTGCCAAGGGCGCGGTGAAGGTGCAAACCGGCAGCGGAAGTATCACCGCACAAGGCGAGCCCGCCGGCGATTGGCGATTACACACTGGTTCGGGCGACGTTAGCGTGGAACTGCCGCAGCAGGCCGCGTTTAATCTGGTGGCGCGCACCAGTTCCGGCAGCATAGACACCAGCCGTGAAATTGCCGTGCAAGGCAAGCTGAGCCCGCGCGAACTGCAAGGAAAAGTAGGAGGCGGCGGGCCCACCGTGGACCTGAGCACCAGCTCTGGCAGCATTCAAATCCGTTAAACGTATTTTTGTGCAGAGATGCACGAGGCGGCGATGCGCTGCCTCGTGCATTTTTCCGTGCGCACGGTCCAGCGCCAGCCCGGCGAAGCAATCGCGATCATGTTGACCTTTACCACTCACCTCAACTTGCATACGAAAAAGGTGTGCGCTACTCTCTCCACAACATCGGGGTCGTGGTGACCCAGAAAACAGGGGGTGCGAGATGCCAGCCGCCGGTTCTGCCAATTGCCAGCGGCCCGGGTGTGCAAATCTGGCTCCTTCCGCGCTCGCCAGCACTCGACTGTGCCTCGATCATTTTCTCGACGAAGCTTTCCTGCGCACGGATCAGGCCCTCACCCGCTGCCGCGAAGGCGCCACGTTGACGAAGGATAGTCTGGAATGGCTGCTTTCGGACGCGCTGGCCACCGTAAAAAATCTCGAGGAGAGCGCCGACGAGCCGCAGCCGGAGCAGCGCGATCGGATGCTCGAATTATTGCTGATCCTCGCGAATCTTCACGAATATGTCGCCCACCATTCCGTGCGGGTCGAACGTCCTGCTTGAATTAGCGGTGACGCGGCATCCGCGACTTCGTTACCTCCAAAATTTATCGATGTTTGTGGCACTCCGCCCGAGCGGGGGCGTTAACCTCTAAGGCATCGCCTGCTTGCAAAATCCCGTAAACCGACTCAAGCTGAAGGTTCCCGATTTTCGCGGAAATACACCGTGTCTGACGAGCCCAAGGAACACAATCCATTTAAAGCGACCGACCCGACCATACCCGGAGTCACGGGTAATCCGGCTCGGGTCAAAGCGGCTCCCCAGCAGCCGCGCGTGGTCTTGCCGCAATCTCGCACCACCGTCAAGCCCAGCATGTTTAGCGTAGTCTCGCCACGCGTGTGGATGGCGGCCGGCGCAATCGTGATCGTGCTGGTCGTCTTCGCAATGTATTCGAGAAAGCCCGCCGCCTCCGCGAACGAATCACCAACCGCTCCGATTGCAGATCCGGCAGACCTTCCGCCGCGCAAGCCCGCGCAACCGACCGCCGCTCTGCCGCTCGGACCCGGTCCCATTGCGACCACAGCGGAGTTGAGCAAGACCTGGTCCTCAAAGCGATTTTTATTTCGCGCTCCGCAAACGGCGCAGGATGTTCCGGGCCTGGTGGTGAAGCTTCCAGGGGGCGTTCTGTGGGCCATCTCGACGCGCGCGCCTTTCGGCACTTGCGATTTGGAGTATGTGACCGATCTGCAAAAGCTAGCCAGCGAGTATCAACTGACGACCGATCATCCCATGGTCGTCGATTCGTGCGGCCACACCGTGTATGACCTCACGCGGTATGGTACGGGACCCAACGGCGTCGTCCGTGGCGCCATCGTCAAAGGCGAAGGTATACGCCCCCCTATTGCGATCGAGGTAAGAGTGCGCGGCAGGGAAATTGTGGCGACTCGCATCGAACCGTAACGCGCGGCGACGCGAACACGGGAACGACTTCGCCAACCGCCTCTAACTACCCGCTCCGGCGCTCTCCAACGCCGCGCAGCGCTGCACTTCTCCATTCATTTTCCCGGCCAGCACCATCGCCACCATTTTCTGGTCCGCGAGCCAGGACCACAGCGGGTGGCCAAACGTCGCGGGACGATTGTGCTCGACGAAGAAGTGCGAAAACCACGCAAACGCATAAGGCACCACGAACGCGGCCAGCACTAACCATGGCCTACGAAGCACGATGGCCGTGGCCAGCAACAGCCACCCCACCAGCGTGCCCACCGTGTGCAGGTTCCGCGTAAGCGGCTGGCGGTGCGCCAGCACATAGAATGTCCAGAATTGAGGGAAACTCCGCGGCTCTTCCATGCTGCGCATTGTAGCCCTCGCGTCAAGGCGCGCACACCAGGAAGTTGGGGCGCTCAATTGGCGGAGAGACGCGTCGCCCTGCGGGCATTCACCGCGAGCAAAGCCCGTTTTGTGGTAGGTATGGAAGTACAGCGTTGACTGGATGGCGCGGCCGCTTGCGCGCCCGTAAGATAGGCGGAATCTGTAGTCGGAGGGAGAGGCTTATGCCGTCTGCCTGGCGCGGATTTGTGTCATTCGGATTGATTTCGTTCCCGGTGCGCATGTTTCCGGCGGCGCGCTCCTCGCGAGTGGCGCTCCACCAGCTGCATAGCGTGTGCCACACGCGGCTCCGCCAGCCGCTTTTCTGCCCCACCTGCAACCGGATGGTGGACCGCTCCGAAGTGGTGAAGGGCTACGAGAATGAAGACGGGAAATACGTCCTCATCGAGCCGGAAGAAATAAAGAAGATTACGCCCGACTCCGGACGCGCCATGGAAATTCTGGCGTTCGTGAAGATGTCTGAGATCGACCCGATCTTTTTCGATTCGTCCTATTTTCTGGTTCCGGAAGACGCCGGCAAGAAACCCTATCAGCTGCTGGTGAGGACACTGGAAGACACGCACAAGGTGGGGATCGCAAAGGTCACGATGCACCAACGCGAGTACACCGTTTTTCTGCGGCCCTACGATCACGGCATCGCGATCCACACCATGTATTTCGCGAACGAAATCCGCGAAGCGCCCGGCTACGGAAAGACCGACGGAACAAAGCTAAATCCGAAGGAGATCAAGCTGGCAGAGCAACTCGTGGAAAGTTTGTCGGAGGAATTCGGCATCAAGAAATATCACGACGAGTTTGAAACTCGCCTTCGCGCCCTGATTGCCGCAAAACAAAAGGGCCGCGAAGTCGCGGCGATTCCGCACCCGAAGCGCGCCCCCGTGATAGACATGATGGCCGCGCTAAAGAAGAGCCTCGCGAAGTCCGGAGCGCCGGCGCATCGCCGTCCGATGCGCGCCAAGCCCATCGCTTCTCGCGCTAGACGCGCGCCGCGCCGCGCCGCCAGCTGACGCAAAAATGCCACTGTCCCGCTCCTCGCGGGGCAGGACAGTGGCGCCGTCGCCGGGAATTCTCCGCGACGGTTATGACGTGGTATGACTTTTATAAATGACTATGAGGAAAGTTCCTCCACCGAGCGCGCCACCATCACCGGCTGACCCGTGGCCTGATTGATCAGAATGAACCCCACCACGCGGATCGAGATTGGCTGAGTCCCTTGCAAGGCAGACAAGCCGCTCAAGTTGATGAAGTTGGTATCGTTGGTGGTCATCACGGTCAGCGGACTGGGCAATAGAACGCCCGCCGTCCAATTGTCGTTCAATTGGAAGGTGCCGGCATTGCCGCTTTGAATCACGGTGCTGCCGGGAACCCAGGTGCCAGCTTGCCCTTGCCGGCGCAGCACAACGCGGTGAACGGTCAAAGTGGATGTGCCGTTCGTGGTGGTTAGCTCGCCGCCGATTCCCACTCGCTGGCCCGGAGCTAACTCTGAATTGTTGAACAGCAGAGTGGTCAACGGAAGGTTGATGTGCTCGATCATGTATTTTTCCGAACCAGTCAGAGCGAGCGTTTCGATCTGGCCGTCCGAGACGCCGTTCACTGCCGGCAGTAGCTCACGCACGTAGAGGTCGGCAGCTGTTGCGGGGCCCGTGGGCGGCCGAATGCTGGTGAAGAGTCCGCCCATGAAGAAATCATCGTTCGAAACGACTTCCACTTCCGACGCATCGATGCTGTGCGTCACGGGGTCCAGCGTGCCGGATACTTCCACAATCGTGTTGGTGGTGAAAGAGCTGATTGCGGTGCTGGGATCGTCAAGCACCGTGCTGCCGTCCGTCGTGACCATCCATTGACGCCCATGCGGCCCTTGAATCGTGAAAGTGTTGGCTCCGGTCACTCCCACCACGCCGCCGTGAAAATCATCAATGGAAACCTGCGCGTCGGTGGAATTCAGCAGCTTGACTTCGAACATCGGATCGACGACTCCGGTCACTTGGCCGTTGCCATCGGTTTGCAGCGATTTACGCAAGTCAAACTCCATGCGCAATCCGAAAAGATCCGCATTGGAGACCACCACGGGCTGCGCGAAACTTACCGTGACGCTGGATTGCGTTAAAGTGCCGTTGATGGTGCTGATCGTCGGCGGATTGTTTGTCGTATCGATGTATCCGATTATGGGAGAGGCGATGGTAATAGTGGCTGAAGAATAAGTGCCGGTCGGCACCGCCGTGAGATCCAGCAATTGGTGCAAACCGCTCAACTGGGCGAAATCCACAACCTGCGGCTGAGACAGCACGCTCACGTTCGTCCCGCCATTGTTCAGCGTAATTCCGCTTACGGTCACCTCGCAGGAAATCACGCTGGGAAGAGGAGCATCGGTTCCCACCGTGTAAATCGAAGCTTGATCTTGGGACGTTACTCCACTGGAGCCGGCTCCCCCGCCGCAACTGGAAAGTACCAACGCAACAAAAAACGCTGCGAACACACCCATGCCTTTAGGAATCCCCATTGAATTTCTCCTTTTATTAAGAACTGATAATTACCAGGGGCCAGGCCCCAAACTTCTGCTTGGGAGTGAAACCCATACGATGTGGAAAAGTTGCAAGAAATTCAGAGCTTTCCCAGCCGGAAAATGAATGCGCGTGTGCAGCGCTCCTGCCGTGCTTCAGCACATTGCTGATGCAGCACTTAAGCAGCGCCGCGCATCGTAGTAGACTAGCTAGTACCGCTGTGGAACTATCCTGACGTGTGCGGGGTGTGCGCTGCGCGAGCGCCGATTCGATTACGGGGGGAGTGTCATGGGCAATAGGCTTGTGCTCGCGGTCGCGGTGCTTTCCATTTTCTTCGCCACTGGCTGCGCCAAGAAGGCCGACGACGCAGCGATAATCAGCAATATCCAGTCGCAAATGTTTTCCGACCCGCAACTAAAGAATTCGGACCTGAAAGTGACTTCGGCGAAGGGAGAAGTCACGCTCAGCGGCACCGTGCCAAGCGCTGCGGCGCGCCTGGATGCCTACCAGCTCGCCTCACAGACGGCCGGCGTTACGAAGGTCAACGACCAGATGAGTGTGGGGCCCGCACAAGCGCCGAGCATCGCCAGTGACTCTGCGCCCGCGGCCAAGCTAACGGAACATGATCACGCGCCGGCTGCCGCGCCCGCGCGGAAGGCAAAAGCGGCTTCCCTATCGCGAACCGCTCCAACTGTCCCGGCGGACGTTCCGCCGCAAGAGCCAACACGAACTGCGGAGAGCGTGCCACCACCCCCCACCGCGATCGAAGCGAACTCGGCGCAGCCAGCTTCGCCGTCAAGCGTCGTACCGGTTGCGCCGCCAGCTCCGGCGCCCCCTGCGCCGCAACCCAAAAACGTCGTGATCGCTGCGTCGTCCACCGTCTCGATTCGCATGATTGATGGAGTGGACTCCGCAGTGAACCATGCGGGCGAGATTTTCCACGCAACACTCGACGCCCCGCTGGTCGTTGGCGATAGCGTCGTGGTTCCCAGAGGCACGGATGTTTACGTCCGGCTCGCGTCCGCGAGCTCCGCGGGACACCTGAAGGGAAAAAGCGAACTGCACCTGGAACTGCTGAAAATGGATTTTCAAGGGCGTTCTTATGACCTCGCGAGCGACACCTACACGGAAGTTGGCAGCTCGCGCAGCGCAAGCACGGCCAAAAAAGTGGGCGGCGGCGCGATTGCGGGCGCGCTCCTCGGCGGGCTGCTCGGCGGCGGGAGGGGCGCGGCGATTGGAGCGGGCGTAGGTGCTGGCGGGGGCGCCGTCTACCAAGGGGCGACCAAGGGCAAGCAGGTGAAAATTCCATCCGAAACGAAGCTGGATTTTCAGCTTTCGCAGCCCGTAACGATCACCGTGCTACCGCGTTCCGACGCTCCGGTGGAGTGAACCCACGGCGAGCGGACGGTCGACTTCGCGTTAGGCGATGCTGTCGAGATTTCCTCGCGCCGCCTCCGCTTAAAAATGGCGAAACCCCGGAAACCAAATTGCCGTTCCTGCCTTGCACCCCAGCGTGCAGTTGTTTACGATTGCTTCCGGACGTTATGGCGCGAATGTAACGAATGATCGGCGAAACAATTTCACATTACCGAATCCTGGAACCGCTCGGTAGCGGGGGCATGGGCCAGGTATTTCGTGCCGAAGACACGCGGCTCGGACGCCAAGTTGCGCTCAAATTCCTCTCGGCGGAGCTTACGCGCGACCCCGCCTCTCTGGAACGATTCCAGCGCGAAGCCCGCGCGGCGTCTTCGCTGAATCATCCCGGGATTTGCACGATCTACGACGTCGGCGAGCACGGTGGCCGACCTTATCTGGTGATGGAGGTCCTCGAAGGCCAGACGCTTCGCGAGCGCATCGCCGGTCGTCCCATGGCCATCGACGCCCTGCTGGATATCGGCGCGCAAATCGCCGATGCGCTGGATGCCGCGCACACCCGGGGCATCATTCATCGCGACATCAAGCCAGCCAATATCTTCATTTCGTCGCGTGGGCAGGCGAAGATTCTCGATTTCGGTTTGGCCAAGCAGGCCGCGGCGCGCCGCGTGGGCGAAGCCGTCGGCGCCGGCAATTCCGTTACGCAGCCGACCACGGACAATCTATTTCTTACCAGCCCAGGTTCGGCGATCGGTACCGTGGCTTACATGTCTCCGGAACAAGCGCGCGGCGAAGAGCTCGACGCGCGCACCGATCTCTTCAGCCTCGGCGCCGTGCTCTATGAAATGGCCACCGGACAGGCAGCGTTCAACGGGAATACTTCGGCGGTGGTTTTCGACGCAATTTTGAATCGGACGCCAGCCTCGCCCTCATCCATCAATCCCAATATTCCGCCAAAGCTCGAAGATCTCATCGGCAAGGCTCTGGAAAAGGATCGCGACTACCGCTTTCAGACGGCCGCCGAACTGCGCGGCGATTTAAAGCGCCTGAGGCGTGACACCGATTCCGGACGGGTTGCCAGCGGCTCGACGACCTCGTGGACCGCGGCGAGGCCCGCTGCGAGCGGTGCTTCAACGAATGCTTCGCCCTCGGCTTCCCCCCGATCGGTTTCGGGGCAAGGCCCGGTGGAAGGCCCCATGGCCACGACGGCGGCCATCCCGCTGCGGAGAGCGTTTCCATGGATGAAAGTTGTCGGGGCGGCGATTGTCATAGCGGCTTTTGTTGCGCTCGTGCTGCACCTGCGCACTTCGCCACAGCAGCACACGGCGACTTCATCCTTTTCGCAGATGGTGATTTCCCCGCTCACTTCCACAGGCAATATCCACTCGGCCACGATTTCCGCGGACGGCAAGTGGGTGGCTTACGTCGCGGACGTGAAAGGCAGCCACGGCATCTGGATTCGCCAGGTCGCCACGGGCAGCACGGCGCAGGTGGAACTGGGTTCTCCGGGCGAGATCGAAGGTCTCAGTTTTTCGCCGGATAGCAACTATCTGTATTTCGTCAAGCGCGACGAAGCCGTGGGCGTGGGAACCCTTTTACAAGTCCCTTCCTTGGGCGGCGCGCCGCGGCAAATTATGGTCGATGTTGACAGCCCCATCAGTTTTTCGCCGGAAGGCAAGCGGTTTGTGTTCGTGAGACAGGTCAGTAAGGCCAAGACTTCGAACCTGATTATCGCGAACGCGGACGGGACGGGAGAACAGCTCCTGGAAACGCTGACGAACCCGCCGCAATTTTCCAGTGAAGGGCCGGCATGGTCTCCCGACGGCAAGCGCATCGCAGTGGCGGACAATCCCACGGGGGAATTCGATCAATCCGCCATTGAGGTAGTGGATGTCGCGACGAAGGCTAAAACGCGCGTCGGCTCCGCCAACTGGATCGATCCGGATCAAATGGCCTGGCTTCCAGATGGCTCCGCGATCCTCTTTAACGCGCGCGTGGCTAAGACTACCCTGAACGCCCAGCTTTATGGGCTGAGTTATCCGGGCGCCGAAGTTCGACGCATCACGAACGACCTGAACTTCTACAGCGGAACCAGCATCACGTCCGACGGCTCCGATCTCGCTACCGTTCAGGTAACTCTGACGGGCAACCTATGGGTCGCGGGCTTTGGCAGCTCCGCGTCTTTTTCGCCTCCACGTGAGATCACCAGCGGTATCAGCCGCGCCGATGGAATTTCCGGAATCATTTGGACGCCAGACGGCAAGATCACCTACTCGTACTACACGTCCGGATCCATTCAACTGGCCAGCGCCTCGCTCGACGGCTCCGATGTTCACGATATCGCGCCTGGCGTCTTCTCTCCTAGCTGGCTTTCAGGCTGCGGAGACGGGAAGCACTTCGTATTCACCATGGGCCGCGGCAAAGAAAGCAGCGCGATTTGGCGCGCCGACGCGGATGGTTCCAACCTCACGCAACTCAGTTCTACCGGAATAGCAATCCATCCTGATTGCTCGCCGGACGGAAAGTTCGTGGTTTATGTGAGCGTCTCGGGTAATGCTGTTCGGCTGATGAAAATCGGCATTGACGGCGGTGCGGCAACCGAGATTTCCAAGGCCCAAGCTTTCAGCCCGGCCATCTCACCCGACGGCGCATCCGCAGCAGTTCTTTACCAGCCCGATCCCGCGAAGCGCCCGAATCTGGCCGTCGTCGGACTGGCGGGCGGAGAAGTACGCAACGTGTACAACCTGTCGGCGGACGCGCTGGCGGGCATCAATGGCGACGGCGGCCAGAAACTCGATTGGACCAAGGACGGCCGCGCGATTTTGTATCCTGTCACAACCGACGGCGTTGTAACGTTGTGGGCCCAGCCCGTTGGCCCGCAAGGGAACGCGCCCGCCGCGCCAAAACAGGTGATGAACCTGGGTTCGGATTTCCAATGGGGCGCCTATACCTTATCTCCCGACGGCAAGCAGATCGTCTACGCGCACGGCCGTCACGTCACCGACGCCGTCCTGATTTCGCATTTCCACTGATTTTTCTGCGGAGACCTGAATGAAGATTTCGCGGCGTGACGTGTGCAAGAGCGCTTCGCTAGGGTTGGGTGGCGTCGCGCTCGGAACGGCATTCGGCAGTACAGCTTCGGCGCAACGCCCGACCGGGGAAGAAGCTGGACAGCCGCTCCCACCCGCATTCGGTTCCTCGAAGCCCCTCGGTGATCGCGTCAAGCCTATTACTACCGAAGAGCTGCAAGCACGAGTCGTCCACGCGCAGCAATTGATGACGGACGCGAAGCCGCGTTTTGAGGCCCTCTACGTCACACCCAGCACCACGCTCGTCTATTACACTGCAATTCATTGGTGGCCCAGCGAACGGATTCTGGCGTTGCTGATTCCCCGCCACGGCGATCCCCTGCTTGTGTCTCCCGCATTCGAAGAGGGCCGTTTGCGCGAGCAGATGCGCTGGCCGATGGAAATTCGCGTTTGGCAGGAAGACGAAAGCCCTTACGCGATTATTGGCAGATGGTTTGGGGAGCGAGGCATCCGCACCGGACAAGTCGGTGTCGAAGAAACCACACGATACGTTTTCTTCGACGGCCTGCGCCATGCTGCCGGTTCACTGGACTACACGAGCGGCGATCCCATTACTGTCGGCTGCCGCGCGCAGAAAAGCGCTCACGAACTGGAGCTGATGCGCTTGGCCTGCTCGGCAACTTTCGACGTGTACAAGGCCACCTTTGCTTCGCTGCGCGAAGGCATGACCCAGCGGCAGGTCTCCAACCTGGTGGCGCGCGGCTATGCCCAAATGGGCCTGCGCGGAGAAGCGTCCGTATTTTTCGGACCGTCTTCTGCGCTTCCTCACGGGTCGCGCGAAGAGCAAATTCTGCGCGAAGGTGTGGGCGTGATGATTGACGACGGCACCACCGTGGAAGGCTACCAATCTGATGTCACGCGCATGGGTGTTCTGGGCAAGCCTCCCGAAAAGCTGCAGCGTGCGTTTGAAATCGTCCGCCACGCGCAAAATTCCGCACTGGCGGCCGCTATTGCCGGGCGTGAATGCGGCTCGGTGGACGATGCCGCGCGCAATGTAATTACGGATGCTGGATTTGGTCCGGGCTACAAGTATTTTTCGCATCGCCTGGGCCACGGCATTGGGATGGACGGGCACGAATGGCCTTACCTGGTGCGCGGAAATCGCACCATCCTGAAGCCCGGGATGACTTTTTCAAATGAGCCGGGAATCTATGTGGTCGGCGATTACGGGATGCGCTGCGAAGACGATATGGTTATTTCGGAGTCCGGCGCGGCGCAGCTTCTGACGCGCGGCTTCCAGCCTTCTCTCGAAGTCCCGATCGCATAGCATCGACAGTGGCAATTCGCGGGCTCAAGCGCGCCCGGCCTAAGCGGTGGGCTGCTCTTCGATCTGGACTGCGTCTTGCTGTTTCAGCGTGCCGTTGAGTTCCGACCTGCTCTTGCAGTACTCCACTATTCTCGCTTCAGCCCAAAACCGCTCGCCGCCATCTTCTTGGGAAATGAACGCGCAGTGTCCACCATGTTCCGTGGCAATCAGCGTGATTCGAGCGTTGCCTTGAATTGCTGGATTTTCAAACGGGTCGAATGGCACGAAAGGATCGTCTTTCGAGGTGATGATGAGGGTGGGAACGCGAATTTCGGAAACGACGCGCGCGGCGCTCGAGCGCGCGTAGTAATCGCTCGCGTCCGCAAAACCGCAATAGCGCGCCGTGATCACATCGTCGAAATCCCGCACTGTTCGAATCCGCCGAAAACCAGGCACGCCGCGAAGCTTATAAA
Source organism: uncultured Acidobacteriota bacterium (assembly GCA_963780035.1). Lineage (GTDB taxonomy): Bacteria > Acidobacteriota > Terriglobia > Acidiferrales > UBA7541 > Palsa-295. The sequence goes on from CAWAAG010000008.1 coordinate 114,263, forward strand.
GCTCCGGAAACAAACTCGCTTTGTGACGCATGTGCCGCTTGAGCCGCGTGACGAAATGGTGCTCGTAAATAAAATTTCGCGGCGCAGCCAGCGCATCCGCGCAAGAGGCGAGATCGAGCGCGGGAGCCACCGCCACCACCGCGCGTAGCTCGCGAGGAGCCGCGGCGCCCATTTCTCCCGCCATCTTCAGCACCAGATTTCCGCCCATCGAAAAGCCCGCGGCGAAAATTTCCGGCAACCCGTCCCGCCCGATCAGTTCGTAAACCACAGCGCGGATATCGCTGCTCAGGCCGGAGTGGTACAGCGTGGGCGTCAATTGTTCCGTGCCGCCGCAATTGCGCTGATTCAATCGCACGACGTTGAAACCCGCAATCCAGGCCTTTTCCCCGGTTCCGCGCATGTAATTCGATTCGCAGGATCCCTCCAGCCCGTGCAACAGCACTAGGGTCGGATGTTCGCCGGGGTTCCGCTGCCAGTGGCATTCGCCGCGCACCTGCGTGCCGGGCTCGGTTTCAAACGAACGCGGCACGCTCCTGCTCAGCATCGGCACGGGACGCGGCCAGAAATTAGCCGCGATGGTCATGGCATGAGGATTGCGCAGCAGGCCGAGTGGGATGAATTCTTTCACCGCTTACATGGTAGGCAGTCCGGACATTTCGCGCAACTATCCCCGGTGCTTCGTTGAATATTTATTTCGATTCAGACTTGAGATCCTTGGCCATCAGGACCTCGTCATAGTAGCGCCCGTCTTGCTTCAACGCGTTCCGTTCGATCCCGTATTCCGCGAAGCCCAGGCCGGCATAAAGCCGCCGCGCCGTTACGTTATCGCTGACCACCGCTAGCTGAATCAATTCGACTCGCGGGCGCGCAAATTCAATCACGGCCTCGGCGAGGCGCCGCCCGAGGCCGGCGTTGCGCGAGTCCGGCCGAACGTACATTCCCCAGAGGTATCCCTTATGTGCATCTTTTGCGCCTTCGCGGCCCATGAAGCCCGCAATGCCTACCAACGCTCCATTCCGAAAGGCGCCAAAGACAGGACAATTCGTCAAGCGTTCCGTAAATCGCTCAAGCGGCCGCGCGCTTTCCGCTTCGAACGTGCTGCCAAACGCTTCCGGGCTCTCGCGCTGCGCTTCCAAGCGAATCTCGCGGTACGCGGACGCCTCGGAGGGAGCCAATTGGCGAATATGAATTCGCGAAGTGTTCACGTTAGAGTCGTAGCGGAGACTTCAAAATATCGCAACAATGAAATGAGCCGCTCCTGGAATTTCGGCCGGTACGCCTCGTCGCGCCGCGGCGGTTATGTGCGGAAAAAGGAAGCGCACAGAGCAGGCAGTACCGCTCTGTGCGCCCGAGTAGTTGTCATTGTCTAAAAGAAGTATTCGCGGTTCGAGCCGTCATGCTTGCCTCGTTTCATGCAACAGCGCTTGAAACCGGCGGCCGGAATCGCACGGAAATAGATCGTTTCGGCCGAGCTTCTCCACAAGTTCCTTTTCAGCGTGAACGATTCGGGAGCCTCGCTTGACCTGCTTTTCGGACGGATAGCCCTTGCGGCGTTTACTGCTGCGCTCGAAAGCAGGATTGGTCTTCGTGATGGGTGGTTCGCATGACAGACCTCCTGAGTGGAATGAATTATTCTAGCACGCGCGGAAGTGTTGTCGAGCCTGCTTGATTTCATTCGCTGATGCACATAAAATGAAAGTTCAATAATGAGGGTTTGCCGCTACAGATGAATTTCCCACGAGCCCAGCGCACCGTGCTGGGCTTCGGTGTATCTGGGGGCGTTTCGCACTCACTGGAGAGGAAATGATTGAAGGATCCATCCCCGAAGGGCTTACGTTCGATGACGTGCTGCTCTTGCCGGGGAAATCTGCAATTTTGCCGACGCAGGCGGACACGCGCACCTGCCTTTCGCGAAAAATCTCGCTGGACATTCCGATCGTGGCGGCGGCCATGGACACCGTCACTGATGCGCGGCTGGCCATTGCCATCGCGCGCCAGGGCGGCATCGGCTTCGTCCATCGTAATATGACGATTGACCGCCAGGCCGAAGAAATCGACCGCGTGAAGCGCTCGGAAAGCGGCATGATCGTGGACCCCGTCACCATTTCGCCAGAACTTTCGGTGCGCCAGGCGCTGGACATCATGACCAAGTACCGGGTGTCCGGCTTGCCGGTAACGCGCGGCTCGCGGCTGGTGGGCATTTTGACCAATCGCGATTTGCGTTTCGAGCGCAACCTCGATCAGCCGGTCAGCGCAGTGATGACCAAGGACAATCTCGTCACCGTGCCGGTAGGCACCACGCTCGAGGAATCCGAGCGCCTGCTGCAACGCCATCGTATTGAAAAGCTCCTCGTGGTGGACGCCGATTTCAACCTCAAGGGCCTGATCACCGTAAAAGACATCCAGAAAAAAATCGAGTTTCCCAATGCGACGAAAGATGAGCACGGGCGCCTGCGCGTGGGCGCCGCCATCGGCGCCACGGGCGATTACCTGGAACGCGCCGAAGAAATGGCGCGAGAAAAAGTGGACGTCCTCGCGATTGACACGGCGCACGGGCACAGCACGCGCGTGATGGAGGCGGTTCGCGAGGTACGCAAGAAGTTTCCGGAGATTCAGATCGTCGCGGGCAACGTGGCCACCGCTGAAGGCGCGCGCGACTTGATTTCCCTCGGAATCGACGGGCTGAAGGTCGGCATCGGACCCGGCTCGATTTGCACCACGCGCGTCGTCACCGGCGCCGGCGTGCCGCAGATTACGGCGATTATGGAGGCGTCGCGCGCCGCGAAAGGCACCGGCGTGCCGATTATCGCCGACGGCGGCATTAAATTTTCAGGTGACATCACCAAAGCCATCGCGGCGGGTGCGAATTCCGTGATGATCGGCGGACTCTTTGCCGGGACCGAAGAATCTCCCGGCGAAACGATTCTCTACCAGGGCCGCACCTTTAAATCCTACCGCGGCATGGGCTCGCTCGGCGCTATGGAAGCGGGCTCGGCCGACCGCTACGCGCAGGAAGGCGCGCCGCGCGGCAAGTCTGTTCCCGAAGGCATCGAAGGGCAGGTGCCCTATAAGGGCCCGCTATCGGGACTTGTGGACCAGCTCGTCGGCGGCCTGCGCAGCGGCATGGGCTACTGCGGCGCCGCGAATCTCACCGAGCTTCAGGAACGCAGCAAATTCATCCGCATTTCCTCCGCGGGCTTGCGCGAGAGCCACGTTCACGACGTGATCATCACGCGCGAAGCGCCGAACTACCGGTTGGAATAGAGCCACCACTTGAAAAATTCCACGGCATCAACGCCACTTCGCGCCGGGCGGTCTTTGTAGCATGCCCTGGCTCAAGCGCTGGTGGCCGGCCATCGTCTGGGCGCTCGTGATTTCCGGTTTTTCCACCGGAGCGTTTACGGCAGCCAACACCAGCCGCGTCATCATTCCCATACTGCATTTTCTTTTTCGGCGCGCTTCCCCGGAACAATTAGCGTTCATGCACCATATCATTCGCAAATGCGCGCACTTCACCGAATATTTCATTTTCAGCTTGCTGATCTTGCGCGGAATTCGCGCCGGCGAAAAAGGCACGCATCTGCGCTGGGCTCTGATTACCATCTTGATCGTCGCGGGCTATGCGGCGCTTGATGAGTATCATCAGTCGTTCGTTCCGGGGCGCACTCCGGCCGTGACCGACGTTCTGATTGACACGTCCGGCGGCGCGACGGCGCAAATCGTCGCGTCGTTGTGGGTGCTTTTGGGCACGGCTCGTACAAGACGGCGGCAGAGTGAACCGGCGGCCGTCGAAACCACTTCGCCGGAAACGCATTAAGTTTCGGTTTCCGCAAAACTCGAAAGGACATCCTCATGTCACGTCGCTTGCTCCTCACGGTATTCCTGGTCGCCGCCGTTTGTGTTTCGGGTGCGCCTGCCGCGGCCGCCTCATCCGCGGATCCGATCGCTTACGAGTTGAAATTCGAGCGTCCTAATACTCATCTTCTCGATGTCACCATCCACGCCGATTCTCTATCCGGCGCGTCCGTGGATTTCGCAATGCCTGATTGGGCGCCCGGCTCTTATTACATCGAAAATTATGCGGCCAACGTGCAGCGTTTCCGCGCGCATACGCTGGCGGGCCAGGAACTCTCCTGGCGCAAGACGGACAGCCAGACGTGGCGCATTGAGCTGGCCGGCGCCAAGGCAGTGACGGTGGAATACCAGGTATTCGCCAACACGCTGCAAAACAACATCGCGCAGTACAACGAGCGGCACGCCTTTATCGGCGGCCCTTCCCTATGGATGTACGTAGTCGGCGCGAAGGAACGCCCGGCGACGCTTTCCATCGCCGTGCCGGCTGGCTGGCGCGTGGCCACCGGGATGAGCCACACCTCCGCGGACACGTTTCAAGCCCGCAATTACGATACCTTCGCGGATTGCCCACTGGAGATTTCAGACTTCGCGGAGAAAGACTTCGAAGTTTTGGGCACCAAGTATCACGTGATCGTGCACGACGTGATGGGCCACAAGGATTTCACGAAATTCGTGGACGATTTACAAAAGGCTGTCGCGACGATCGTTCCGATGTTTCAGCCCGTGGCCGGTACCTCTACGCAGGCGGCACCGTTTGCCGATTACTATTTCATTTTTCACGTTTGGCCGAAGACGGGCGGCGGCCTGGAGCATCTGAATTCCACGCAAATTGATTTTTCCACGGACTGGGACTCGACCGAGCCAGTTCCCGGCTACGGCACGCAATACAATCTGAAACTCTTCGTCGCCGCGCACGAATTTTTCCACGCGTGGAACGTGAAGCGCCTGCGTCCGCTGCCGCTTGGCCCGTTTGACTACGCCCAGATGGTCCACACACCATCTTTGTGGATCTCGGAAGGCCTGACCAGCTATTACGGCGCGTTGTCTCTGGAGCGCGCCGGGTTGATCGCTCCGCAGCAATATCTTGACGGCATCGCCCTGCTCATCACCAAGTTCGAACAAAAGCCAGGCCGTACCGAGCGCAGCATCGAAGACACCAGTTGGGATACCTGGTTTCCGCGCGGGGGAACAATTCAGCAAGCCAACAACCTCTTGAACACGTGGTATTCGTATTATGACGGCGGCCAGATCATGGGTCACATCATGGATTTCGCCATCCGCCAGGACACCGGCGACCAGAAATCGCTGGACGACTGGATGCGCCTGCTCTATTCGCGTTACGCTCTGCCAAAACCGGGTTTCAAGCCCGACGACGCGATCCAGGCCGCTTCCGAGGTTTCGGGCAAGAGCCTGAACGACGTCAGCGATTTTTTTAGCCGTTATATCTCCGGGAAAGAACCAATCCCCTACGACGAATATTTCGGCTACGCCGGAATTATGGTGGAGAAGAAACTTGACTCGAGCAAGTCCTGGAGCGGCATTGAGACCACCAAGAACGAAGGTGACGATCGCGCCAAGATTCGCAACATCGTTCCCGGCAGCCCGGCGGAAACCGCCGGACTGGAGAGCGACGACGTCATCTATGCCGTGGACAGCCACGCCATGGATTCCGACGCGTTCACGAAGGAAATCGCCGCGCGAAAACCCGGAGACACGGTGAAGATGACCGTCCTGCGCCTCGGCGAATTCAAGGAATTTCCGGTGACGCTCGTCGCCAATCCCTATCCTACTTATACGCTCAAGCCGATGGAACATCCCACGGATCAGCAGAAGGCCATCTACGATTCGTGGCTGCGAATCAAGCCATAGCGAAGGACTGGCGTCCTTCCACACTATTTTCGTGAGGCAAGCGCTTGTGGAGTGCGGCGGTGCGCCGCCACACTCCACATTGGCCTGGGTAAAACAAAAAAGGCCCGCTTCGATCGCTCGAAACGGGCCATTTTCAGTCGTGAAGTGGTTTGAATGTTACTTCGTTGACGCTACCGCTTCCTTGTCTTCTTCCGGTGCCTCAACTTCCTCTTTCCGGCGCGGCTTCTTTTCCTTCTTTTTGAGCTCCGAGCCGATGAACTCCAGAATCGCGAGGTCCGCTCCGTCTCCCAGCCGCCAGCCGGCGCGGATGATGCGCGTGTAGCCACCGGGACGTTCCGCGAACCGCGGAGCGAGCTCGTCGAAGAGTTTATCGGTCGCAGCCGGCGTCGTCAGAAAAGCAGCCGCCTGCCGCCGCGCGTGCAGCGAATCGCGCTTTCCGAGCGTGATCATCTTCTCCGCCAGTCGGCGCGTGGCCTTGGCGCGAAGGATGGTCGTGTGGATGCGTTCTTTTTCGATAAGGTTCGTCACCAGGTTGCGCAGGACGGCGCGACGATGCGCCGGCTGCTTCCCCAGTTTCGATCCTGACTTAAGGTGTCTCATAGTCGCTACCCTTGGCTCCCGCTCCCGCCCGTTGCGACGGGGTTACAGAGCCGTGGCATCCCCCTCGGAAGGCGGAGGCGCGGTCTGGCTGGGCAGCGGCGGCCAGATGATGCGGCCGTGCTCATCGAACTTCATGCCCAGGCTCAAGCCCATCTTGTGCAAGATGTCCTTGATCTCGTTCAGCGACTTGCGTCCGAAATTTTTCGTTTTGAGCATTTCGGATTCGGTCTTCTGCACCAGCTCCCGCAGGTTCTGGATGTTGGCGTTCTTCAAGCAATTGTAGGAGCGCACCGAAAGCTCCAGCTCTTCCACCGACCGGTCGAGGTACTCCAGGCGCGGATCACTGTAGTTTTCGATCACTTCTTCCGGCAGGTCCGGCGTCTCTTCGAAGTTGATGAAGATGCTCATGTGGTCTTTCACCAGCTTCGACGCGAGGCCAATGGCATCCTGCGGAGTGATCGCGGCGTTGGTCCAGACTTCGAGCGTGAGCTTTTCGTAGTCCGTCATCTGTCCCAAGCGAGCCGCTTCCACTGCGTAGTTCACCTTGCGCACCGGTGAGTGCACCGAATCGATCGGAATGTAACCGATTGGCAGGTCTTCATCGAAGTTGCGGTCGGCGGCCACGTAGCCGCGGCCGTTCTTGACGCGCAGTTCGAGTTCGAGCTTGCCGCCTTCGCTGACGGTGGCGATATACACGTTCTTATCGAGCACCGCGATGTCCGCATCTTCCTCGATTTTCGCGGACGTCACCGGACCCGGCGTATCCACCACCAGAGTGATGGTCTTCGGCTGGTCGGTGTTCAGCTTCAGCGGAACCTGCTTCAGGTTCAGGATGATGTCCGTAGCGTCTTCTACTACGCCCGGAATCGGTGAAAATTCGTGCAGCACTCCTTCGATTTTCACCGCGGTGATAGCCGCGCCTTCAATCGAGCTCAATAGCGCGCGCCGCAGTGAATTACCGACGGTGGTTCCCCAGCCGCGCTCGAAAGGCTGCGCTGAGAATTTCCCGAACTTATCCGTCAGTGTTTCCGGTTCTGCTGCCAACCGCTTTGGTTTCTGGAAGCCCTTCCACATCTTCGACATTCCTCCTGGCCCGCCCGCGGCGGACCCACAGACCAATTAACGTTGATAATTTCCAGGCGCTACTTCGAGTAAAGTTCGACGATGAGCTGTTCGTTCATCGGCGGCGTCTGCACGTCTTCGCGACGCGGCATAGCCACGACCCGCGCTTTGAAATTCGCCGGGTCAATATCCAGCCACGGGGCCACGCCCTGGCTTTTCGCCAGGTTGCGTGCTTCCAGGATCATGGCGTTCTCGTGCATATTGTCCTTCAGCGCGATTTCGTCGCCCACGTTGACCAGATAGCTGGGGATGTTGACCTTTTGGCCTTTGACGCGAATGTGGCCGTGCAGCACGAGCTGCCGCGCCTGCGAACGCGAGCCGGCGATTCCCATGCGATAGATCACGTTATCGAGACGGCGCTCCAGCATCACCATCAGGTTCGAGCCGGTCGGTCCCTTGGTGCGCACCGCCTTCTCGAAATAGTTGCGGAATTGCCGTTCGAGCAGGCCGTAGGTGCGCTTCACCTTCTGCTTTTCGCGCAACTGCACGCCGTAGCCCACCATCTTCGCCCGCCGGGCCTGCCCGTGCTGCCCGGGAACAAAATTGCGCTTCTCGATCGCGCATTTTTCTGTAAAACACCGCAGGCCTTTCAAGAAGAGTTTTTGCCCTTCTCTTCGGCACAGCCGGCAGACTGCTTCACGATGTCTTGCCAAGTCCTTCTCTCCTTTGGTTCAACTCCGAAAATTTCGGCGCGCGCCGGTTATACGCGGCGGCGCTTGGGCGGACGGCAACCGTTATGCGGCACCGGCGTCACGTCCTTGATGGCATTGATGTGCAAGCCGGAAGAAGCCAGCGCGCGGACCGCCGATTCGCGTCCCGCGCCGGGGCCCTTCACGCGCACTTCCACTGATTTCATTCCATATTGGTCGCGCGCCACGCCTGCCGCCGTCGCGGCCGCTTGCTGCGCCGCGTACGGCGTACCCTTGCGCGAGCCTTTGAAGCCCACCGAGCCGGCCGAAGACCAGCTCACGGCGCGGCCGTCGGGGTCGGTGAGCGTCACGATCGTGTTATTGAACGTCGCCTGGATGCACACCACGCCGTGCGGCACCACGCGCTTCTCGCGCTTCTTGCGAAATTCCTTCTTCCGCTTGGTGGATTTCGCCCCTGCTGCCGGCGCTGCTCCCGGTGCTGCCGCTGCGTCTTTCGGTTCTTTTGCCACGCTCGTCTCTCTCCTGTCGTACTTAACCGTTCAATTCTTTAGCAGACTTTATTACTTGCGCGGCGCGATCTTCTTCGCCGCGACGGCGCCCTTGCGCGGACCTTTGCGCGTGCGCGCGTTGGTGTGCGTACGCTGGCCGCGCACCGGCAGATTGCGCCGGTGCCGCAGTCCCCGGTAGGCCTGAATTTCAATCAGGCGCCGGATGTTCATCTGCATTTCCTTGCGCAGGTCGCCTTCGATGCCGCCTTCGGATTCGATGGCCGCGCGCAGGCGCGTCACTTCGTCTTCGGTCAGGTCCTTGATCTTCTTGGCGAAATCCACCTTGGCTTTTTCGGCGAGCACCTTGGCGCGCGCCTGCCCGATGCCGTAGATGGACGTGAGCCCAATCCAAAGCCGCTTATTCGGCGGTAGATCCACACCTGCGATGCGAGCCATAAAGTTTTCCCCTTATCCCTGGCGCTGGCGGTGCTTGGCGTTTACGCAAATCACCCGCACCACGCCGCGCCGATGCACGATCTTGCACTTCATGCAGATTTTCTTCACCGATGCACGTACCTTCATGTTCGACTCCGTTCCCCTGTTTCCTGTTACTGCTTTGCCCTACTTGTATCTGTAAACGATCCTGCCACGCGTCAAATCATACGGCGAAAGCTCCACCGCCACGCGATCTCCCGACAGGATGCGAATAAAATTCTTGCGCATCTTTCCGGAAATATGAGCCAGCACCTGGTGCTTATTTTCCAGCTCCACGCGAAACATGGCATTGGGAAGAGGCTCGATCACCGTCGCCATCACTTCGATGGCGTCCTCTTTCCCGCTACCTTCGCCCGGTTTCTTCTTGTCCTGCTCTGGCCTTGGTTTCATGCGCTCCTGTCTGCTGCTACCGCAATTTCCCGCTTCACGATCTCTACCAAACCGGCCCCGCCGCTTCTTTCGGCCGCGTCAGAATCCACGGGCCGTTCTTGGTCACCGCGACGGTGTGCTCGAAGTGCGCCGAATCACTGCCGTCCGCCGTCACCGCCGTCCACTCGTCTTCCAGCACTCGCACGCCCGGGCCGCCCGTATTGACCATCGGCTCGATCGCCAGCACCATGCCCTCTTGCAGCCTGGGACCCTGCCCAGGCGTACCGTAATTCGGAAGCTGCGGGTCTTCGTGCATCTTGGTACCGATCCCGTGCCCCACAAACTCGCGGACTACCGAGTAGCCGTTCTTCTCGACCCACTGCTGCACTGCCGCCGAGACATCGCCCAACCGGTTTCCCGGACGGACTTTATCAATCGCATGCTCGAGCGATTCGCGCGTCACGCGCAAAAGTTTCTCGCGCTCCGGCGTGATCTTGCCCACCGGAACCGTCAGCGCCGCGTCGCCGAAGTAGCCCTCCAACTCGACTCCGAAATCCATCGAGAGGATGTCTCCCTCGCGCAACTTCCGCGCCGGAGAAGGGATCCCGTGCACCACTTCCTGATTGATCGAGGTGCACACCGAGCCCGGATACCCGCGATAGCCCTTGAACGCCGGCCGCGCGCCTTGCTTCGCCGTGTAGTTCTCGGCGAATTCATCGAGCTCTTTCGTCGAGATGCCCGGCCGGATCATCGTGCGCATCTTGGCCAGCGCCGTCCAGACGATCTGTCCCGCGCGATACATCTTCTCCAGCTCAGCAGGCGACTTACAGATAACCATCGCGTCCTTCCGCGCGCTTGAGAATTTCGTTCAGCGCACGGGTCACTTCCTCGACGTCCGCATCACCGTTCACGACTTCCAGCACGCCGTGCGTCCGGTAGTAATCCGCCAGCGGCTTGGTTTGCCGCTCGTATGCCGCAAAGCGCTCTTTGACGATCTCTGGACGGTCGTCATCGCGCTGCACCAGCCTACCGCCGTCGTTATCGCAAACTCCCGGCACCCTCGGCGGCCGCTCGAAAACGTTGTACGTCTCGCCGCCCACCGTGCAGGTCCAGCGCCCAGCCACGCGCCGCACCAGCGTCTCCGGGCTCACCCTAAACTCGATCACCAGCGGTAATCCCAGCCCGCGCCGCTGCAGAATCGCGTTCAGCTCTGCTGCCTGCGGCAGCGTCCGCGGAAACCCGTCGAAGATGAATCCATTCGCGCAGTCCCGGTGCGACAGCCGCTCTTCTACCATGCCCAGCACGATCTCGTCCGGCACCAGGTCGCCGCGCTCCATGATCGGTTTAGCGAGCAGCCCCGGCGCTGTGCTGCGCGCCACTGCATCGCGCAGCATGTCGCCCGTGGAAAGATGCGGTACACCCAGCTGCTGCGCCATGCGCTTAGCCTGGGTGCCCTTCCCGGCTCCCGGCGGCCCTAAGAAAATCAACGCCCGTTTGAGCGCCATCCTCACCGCCGAAATATCGTCATTAACTGCGGCGACCCCGGACCCGGCCCTTGCGCACAAACCCGTCGTAATTCCTCATCACCAGTTGCGCTTCGAGCTGCTGCACCGTGTCCATCGCCACACCCACTACGATCAGCAGCGAAGTGCCGCCGAAATAAAACTGCACGTTCAAGCCGTCCAGCACGAAACGCCACATGTGCGTATCGAACCAGTTTCCGACCAGCCACAAATGCTGCAGGTGAATGCCGGAAATCATCCATTCCGGCAGCAAGCAAACCACCGCCAGGTACACGCCGCCTACGAACGTCAGCCGCGTCAAAATGCGGTTGATGTACTCGGAAGTGTTCCGCCCCGGACGAATTCCCGGAACGAAGCCGCCGTACTTCCGCATGTTGTCCGCCAGCTCCGTGGGATTGAAAATAATGCCCACGTAGAAAAACGCGAAAAATATGATCAGCGTCACATAAATCAGCGTATACAGCGGTTCGCCCCATTTGATCTGGTTCGCGAACTTGGTAAAAAATGGCGACTTGTTCTGGAAAAACAGCGCCAGCGTCTGCGGAAACGTGAGCAAGGAACTGGCGAAAATCGGCGGAATCACGCCGCCGGAATTCACGCGCAGCGGGAGATAGGTCATCTGCCCGCCCATCACCTTGCGCCCCATCACGCGCTTGGCATACTGCACCGGAATGCGGCGCTGGCCGCCTTCCACGAATACGATGAACGCCACCACCGCAAACATCAGCACGATCAGGCCCACGATCGCGATCGGCGTGAACGAGCCCCACTGCTGCGTCGTGGCCTTCAGGTACAGGTCGCGCACCGCGGTCGGCAAACCCACCACGATTCCCGCGAAAATGATCAGCGACATACCGTTGCCGATGCCGCGCTCGCTGATCTGCTCGCCCAGCCACATGATGAACGCCGAACCGGTGGTCAGCGTCAGCATGGTCATCAGGATGAACCGCAGCCCCGGATGATAGACCAGCGACTGGCCGCTCATGCTCTGACGCGTCAAGGTCTCGGCAATCGTGAAAGACTGGAACAAGCTCAGGATGATCGTCAAATAGCGTGTGTATTGCGTGATCTTCCGGCGGCCCAGCTCGCCTTCCTTCTGCAAACGCTCCAGGTAAGGCCACACCACCACCATCAACTGCAAAATGATGGACGCCGTGATATACGGCATGATGCCCAGCGCAAAAATCGTCAGCCGGCGCAGGTTGCCGCCGCTAAATAGGTCAATCAGTCCGAGAACTGATCCCTGCCCCTGCTGAAACAGCTGTTGCAGCAATTCCGTATTGATACCCGGCGTCGGAATGTGCCCGCCCAGCCGGTATACCGCCAGCAGGGCCAGCGTAAACATCACGCGATTGCGCAGATCCGGCGTGCTGAATATGTTCCGGAATGCCTGAACCAGCTTGTTCATCTCAGGACTTCGACCTTGCCTCCGGCGGCCGCAATTTTCTGCTCCGCCGACTTGCTGAACGCATGCGCCTGCACCGTCAGCGCCACCTTCAATTCACCGTCGCCCAAAATCTTCAAGCTTTCCCGCTTTACGCGCAGCACGCCCAGGCCGTACAGCAGCTCGGGCGAAATCGTGTCGCCCGCGGAAAAAACGTTCAGGCTCTCCACGTTGATCACCGCGTAGGTCTTCGAATCCGGCGCCGAAAATCCGCGCTTCGGCAATCGCCGGTGCAGCGGCATCTGGCCGCCTTCGAATCCCGGACGCCGTGAGTAGCCGCGGCGGGACTGCTGCCCCTTATTGCCCGCGCCGGCGGTCTTGCCCATCTTCGAGCCCATGCCGCGTCCCACGCGCACCTTGCGGTGACGCGAGCCGCGCGGCGGTTTCAAATTCGATAGTGTCGGTTTCTGTGCCATTCTCAGCCCTCAATCACCACAAGATGGTGCACGCGCGCGATCATGCCGCGGATCGATGGTGTGTCTTGCACTTCCAGCACTTGCTGCATGCGCCGGAAGCCCAGCCCGCGAACGGTCTGGCGCATGTCCCGCGGGCAGCCAATGAAGCTGCGCACCCATTTGATTTTTAGTGTTCCCGGCTTTTTCTTTGTCGTGGTCATAGTCGTTGCGCGCGCAGCTAGGATGCCGTCGCTTCCTCCGCCACCCTGCCGCGGCCTTCCGCCACTTTGGCCGCGTCTTTCAAATGCATCAGCGCGTCAAACGTCGCCTTGATCACATTGTGCGGGTTCGAAGTGCCCAGCGATTTCGTCAGCACGTTTTGAATTCCCGCCACCTCCATCACCGCGCGCACCGCGCCGCCGGCGATGATTCCCGTCCCTTCCGGAGCGGGCTTCAGCAGCACCTGGCCGGAGCCGTAACGGCCCAGCACCTGGTGCGGAATGGTGGTGCCCTTCATATTCAGCTTCACCATGTTCTTCTTGGCGGCTTCGATCGCCTTGCGAATCGCCATGGGGACTTCGCGAGCCTTGCCCATGCCGAAGCCGGCATGGCCGCCCTGATCGCCCACGACCACCAGCGCCGAGAAGCTGAGATTTTTTCCGCCCTTCACCACTTTCGTACAACGGTTGATCGAAACTACCTGGTCCTTCAGGTTCGCCTGGTTGGTTTCCACCGGACGGCGAACGGCTAGCGAGTCTTTGAGCTCTTGTTTCGACATAATTTTCAGAACTTCAGGCCCGCCTCCCGGGCCGCTTCCGCGAGCGCCTTCACGCGCCCGTGATATTGATATCCACCGCGGTCGTACACCACCTTATCCACGCCCTTCGCCTGGGCGCGCTCCGCGATCACCTTGCCCACGACCTTCGCGGCAGCGATGTTTCCGCCGCCCTTGATCGTCTTGCGCACTTCGCCATCGAGCGAGCTGGCTGAAACGATGGTGCGATTGCTTGAATCGTCCACCACTTGCGCCCGTATATGCTTCGAGGAACGATGCACGCACAGCCGCGGGCGCTCCGCCGTCCCTGCCAATGTCTTGCGCATCCGCACGTGAATGCGGCGGCGATGCGCTTCACTCGATAATCTCCGAACCGGTGCTGCCACGTTCGTTCTCCTCCCGGCGCCTAGGCGGCCGCCGACTTCGCGCCGGCCTTACCGGCCTTCTTCTTCAGGCGCTCGCCGGTAATGCGTACGCCCTTCTGCTTGTATGGGTCGGGCGGACGCAACCTGCGCAAATTCGCCGCCACCTGGCCGACCTGATTCTTGTCCGCGCCGGAAACCACCATGTGCGTCTGCTTCTCCACCGTGATCGTGATTCCTTCGGGAATCGGAAACTCGATCGGGTGCGAATATCCCAGCGCCAGCACGACGATCTTGCCCTTCACTTCGGCGCGGTAGCCGACGCCCACAATGTCCAAATCTTTCTTGAAGCCGGCCGTCACGCCTGTCACGGCGTTGGCGACCAGCGCGCGCGCCAGGCCGTGCAGCGCGCGGTGGTCATCGGACTCGCGCTTCGCAGTCAGCGTGCCGTCCTTCTGCTCGAAATTGATGCCGCGCGGTACGGCCACTTGCATCTTGCCCTTGGGCCCCTGCACTTCAATGAAGCTGTCCTTGATCTGAATCTTCACGCCGGACGGCAGCGGAATAATCTTGTTTCCAATTCGCGACATTACCAGACCTCGCACATGATTTCGCCGCCGATGCCCGCTTTGCGCGCCGACTGGCCGGTCATCAATCCCTTGGGCGTGGACACGATCGAAATTCCCATTCCGCCCACCACCTGGCGAATGTCCGTCTTGCCCACATAGCGCCGCGAACCGGGGCGCGAAACGCGCTTCAGGTCCGTGATCACGCTGCGGCGGTCCGGGGTGTAGCGCAAGAACAGACGCAAAGTCTTCTTGGGCTTCTGCTCTTCCACCACCTTGAAATTCGCCAGATAGCCTTCCTCTTTCAAAATGCGCGCCAGCTCCACCTTCAGCTTCGAAGAAGGCAGGTCCACGCGCGAGTGTTTCGCGCGCGACGCGTTGCGAATTCGCGTCAACAAATCGGCAATCGGATCAGTCGTCATTCGTCCTTGTCCTTGATTCCTGCTTGAAACTTACCAGCTAGCCTTGGTCACGCCGGGAATCTCGCCCTTGAGCGCCAGGCCCCGGAAACAGATACGGCACATCTCGAACTTGCGCAGAAAAGCGCGCGGGCGCCCGCAGATCCGGCAGCGGTTGCGCCGGCGGACCTTGAATTTCAGTTTTTTCCTTTGCTTCGCGAACTGCGCGGTACGTCCCATACTCGCCCTCTCTCCTTACGCTTCGCGCCTAAGCGCGAAACGGCACGCCGAGCAGCTTCAGCAGCTCGCGCCCTTCTTCGTCGTTGCGCGCAGACGTGGTAATCGTGATGTTCATGCCCTTGATTTTGTCCACGCGCGTGTAGTCAATCTCCGGAAACACCAGCTGGTCCTTCAAGCCCAGCGTGTAATTGCCGCGCCCGTCGAACGAATTCGGCGGCAAGCCCTTGAAGTCGCGCACGCGAGGCAGCACGATGGCGGAAAGCCGGTCGAGAAATTCGTACATCCGCTCGCCGCGCAACGTCACCATGCAGCCGATGGCCATGCCTTTGCGAATCTTGAAATTAGCGATGGACTTCTTGGCCCGCGTAATGACCGGCTTTTGCCCGGTAATCTGCCCAAGTTCCACCGCCGCGGTGTCCAGCAATTTCACGTTCGCGCTGGCTTCGCCCATGCCGATGTTCACGGTGATCTTCTTCACTCGCGGCACGGCCATGGTGTTCTTAAACCCGAAACGCTTCGCGAGCGCCGGGACCGTCTCATTGCGATATTTTTCATGCAAACGCGTAATCATTTCTCGCCCTTACCTCTGGAATCGTTAGTTCTCAAAAGTCGTATTGCAGCGCCGGCAACTTCTGACTTTGGTCCCGTCCGGCAGCGTGGTGTGTCCCGCGCGCGTATGCTTGCCGCATCCGGGGCAAACCAGCATCACGTTCGAGACGTGTACCGGGCCTTCCTTCTCCAAAATTCCGCCCTTGATGTTCTTCGACGGATTGGGCCGTGTGTGCTTCTTGATGATGTTAGCGTGCTCGACTGTCACCGTCGTTTTCCACGGATTTACGGCCAGCACTTTTCCGGTCTTGCCCTTGGAACGCCCGGACATGATTTTCACGGTGTCGCCGTGCCGGATGCTGAATGCCGCTGGTTTTTCGACTATTTTTCTCATGGTTACCACACTTCCGGAGCAAGCGAGATGATCTTGGTGAACTTCTTATCGCGCAATTCGCGGGCTACCGGCCCGAAGACGCGCGTGCCGATCGGCTCGTTCGCATCATTGATCAGCACGGCGGCGTTATCGTCAAACCGGATGTACGTCCCATCCTTGCGCCGTTGCTCTTTTCTGGTGCGCACAATCACCGCTTTCACCACTTTCCCTTTTTTCACCTGGCTGTCCGGCTGCGCTTCCTTCACCGCCGCCGTAATCACGTCGCCCAGCCCCGCCGTCAACCCCGCGTCTCCCCCAATCGGAAGAATGCAGGTCAGCTGCCGCGCGCCGGAATTATCGGCCACCGTCAGCCATGTTCGCATCTGTACCATCGTCGTGCTCCCCCGTTGATTCGTTGCCGCGCTGGGCGCCTACGCCACGCGTGTCGAGCGCTGCAAAACTTCCTTCAGCCGCCACCGCTTCAGTTTCGATAGCGGCCGGGTGGAAACAATCTGCACTGTATCACCCACGCGCGCATCGCCCGTTTCGTCGTGCGCGTAGTACTTCTTCGCATAGCGCACCACCCGCTGATAAAGCGGATGCTGCACCGCGCGCGTCACCTTCACCACGATGGTCTTCTGCATCTTCGTGGAGGTGACGATGCCCGTCAGTTCTTGCCGCACGCCGCGCTCGCGCGTCGCTTGCTGCACGGCTGCTGCTGTCGTTTCGTTGGCCATTACGCTTTCCTCAATTCGCTTTCGCGCAGCAAAGTCTTCACCCGCGCGAAGTCGCGCTTGGCTACCCGCAATTTCCGCAGGCCTTCCGCCTGTCCGGTGGAAAGCTGGAAACGCAGGCGAAAAATCTGCTCGGCCAGTTCGCTTTGCTGCGTTTCGAGCTCTTCCTTGGTCATATCGCGGTATTTTTCGATGCGGCTCACCGCACGTTCTGCCATTACAGTTCCTCCGCCCGTGATACAAACTTCGTCAGGATCGGCAGCTTGTGCGCCGCGAGTTTCATGGCTTCGGTAGCCGCCGCCAAATCCACGCCGGCCATCTCAAACATCACTCGCCCGGGCTTCACCACCGCCACCCACTTTTCCGGTGGACCTTTGCCTTTGCCCATGCGCGTTTCGGCCGGCTTCTTGGTGTAGGGCTTGTCCGGAAAAATGCGGATCCACAATTTTCCGCCGCGCTTGATGAATCGCGTAATCGCAACGCGCGCCGCTTCAATCTGCCGGTCGGTGATCCAGGCCGGCTCGAGGGCCTTCAGCCCGTACTCGCCAAACGCCAGCGACCCGCCGCGCCAGGCCTTGCCCGTGCGCCGCCCGCGCTGCTGCTTGCGGTACTTTACTTTTTTCGGCATCAACATGATCGTTTGCCCGTGTCCTTAAGCTCTGAACTCGTAACTCTATGCCGCCGGCGTGATGCCTGTTTTTGTGCCGCGCTGCGGAATTTTCTCGCCCTGATAAATCCAGCACTTCACGCCAATCACGCCGTAGGTCGTATGCGCTTCGGCCGTGCCGAAATCAATGTCCGCGCGCAATGTCTGCAACGGCAACCGCCCCTGCAAATACCATTCTTTCCGCGCGATTTCGGCGCCGTTTAAGCGTCCCGCCACGCGCACCTTGATGCCCTTGCATCCGAATCGCAGAGCCGAGTCCACTGCCTTGCGCATCGCCCGCCGGAAGGCCACGCGCTTTTCCAGCTGCAGCGCGATGGATTCCGCCACCAATTGCGCATCCAGTTCCGGGCGGTGCACTTCTTGAATGTCAATGTGCACTTCGCGCTTGGTGCGCTTCTGCACGTCGGCCTTCAGCTTGTCAATTTCCGAGCCTTTGCGTCCGATGATGATTCCCGGCCGCGCGGTATAAATCCGGATCACCAGCTTGTTGGCGGCGCGCTCGACGTCAATCCCGTTGATGCCCGCCGACTTTAGCTTTTCTTTCAGGGTCTTGCGCAGCTGCACGTCTTCGTGCAACAGGTCGGCGTAATCGCGCTTGGCGAACCACCGCGACTTCCAAGGCTTGTTGTAGCCCAGCCGAAAACCGTACGGATGTGTTTTCTGCCCCAAACTGTCCTCCTGCTTCCTCTTTTGCCGCTCTTGCCTACTTCTTCTTTTTCTGGGCTTGCTTGTTGCGCTGTTCCAGAGCCTTGCGAGCCTTGCGTACCGCGCCCTTCACGCCCTTGGATGCTTGCGCTTCCGCCGCGGCTGCCGCCACGCGATCGGCCGCGGCGCGGTGATGCTCGGAAACCTCCACCACAATGTGACTGGTGCGCTTCTGGTAACGGAAACCGCGGCCCATCGGAGCGGGACGCATGCGCTTCCAGCGCGGCCCTTCGTTGACGTAACAGCGCGTCACGAAAAGCTCATCCACGTCGAGCGACTCGCCGGAATCTTCCGCCTTGCGCTCGGCGTTGGCGATCGCGCTGCGCAGCGTCTTTTCGATTTCCTTGGCCACGCGCTTCTTGGTGAACCGCAGCGTATGCAGCGCGTCTTCCGCGCGCTGTCCGCGAATCAGGTCAATCACCAGCCGCGCCTTTTGCGGCGATACGCGCGTATAGCGCGCCTTGGCGATGCCTTCAATCTGCGTTGAAACTTGTGTCGAACCCGGCAGTGCTGTTGCCATCGTACCTTCCCTTTAAGACCCCTTTTAGGACTTGGCTGCCGGCGCCGCGCCGCTGCCGCCCGCTGGAGCCGCTCCTGCCGCCGGCGCGCCTGCCGCTGCTGCCGCCCTTTCCAGAGCCGCTTTCACGGCGTGACCTTTGAACGTGCGCGTGGGCGCGAATTCGCCCAGCTTGTGTCCCACCATCTGCTCGGTGATGTACACGGGAATGAACTTCTTGCCGTTATGCACCGCCAGCGTGTGCCCGATCATGTCCGGCAAAATCGTGGAACGCCGCGACCATGTCTTCAAAACTTTCTTCTCGTTGCGCGCGTTCAGCGCCTCCACCTTTTTATGCAGGTGGCCGTCAACGAACGGTCCCTTCTTGAGCGATCGCGCCATCGGCTTTCCTATTCCTCCACGCGGCGCAGTTTCACCCACTGCGCGCGTCGTACTCGTTTAAATCCGCGCACCGGCCCGGGTACCCGGTGCGAAAGCGGGCAGAAAGGACACACAAACCGCGTCCCCTGCGCGTTGGGAATCTTTTCCACAATCACGGCCCATCCTGCCCGGCACAGGCGGAACTGAATCTGGGGCGGGGGCACCAGTTTCGAAGCGCTCTTCACCACGGGCTTCGCAGCACGCCGCGGAGCTGCTTTCCGCGCACGCGTCGCGCGCCTGGGTGAGCGCCGAGACGTTCGTGTGGCTGTCATCATAGGACTCCTAATTCCCCGCCGCGCCGGGTTCATGCTCTGCCTTGCTCCTTCGTTTCCACCTTCGGAAACCGAAGGGAACTTCTATTCACTGCTACTTGCGCCGCTCCACGATCATCCGGTCGCTCGGGCGCTTCTTCCGCGTCTTCGCGCCCAAAGTCGGAAATCCCCAAGGCGTTTGCGGGTGGTTGCCCTTCACGCGGCCTTCACCGCCGCCGTGCGGGTGGTCCACCGGGTTCATCGCCACGCCGCGCACCGTGGGACGCTTGCCGTGCCAGCGCGTGCGTCCCGCCTTGCCGTAGGTCACATTCTCATGATCCAGGTTTCCCAGCTGGCCCACCGTGGCCATGCAATCCACGCTGAACTTGCGCACTTCGCCCGAAGGCAGCTTCACCAGCGCGAAATCGCCTTCCTTGCTCATCAGCTGCGCCGCTCCGCCCGCCGAACGCACCACCTGCCCGCCTTTTCCGGGATGCAGTTCCAGGTTATGAATCATCGTGCCGGGAGGAATGTGCTGGATCGCCAGCGCATTTCCAGGCAGGATTTCGGCGCCTGCTCCGTTCTGCACCGTCATGCCCACTTCCAGGCCCACTGGTTGCAGGATGTAGCGCTTCTCGCCGTCCGCGTAGTGCAGCAGCGCAATCCGCGCCGAGCGGTTCGGGTCGTATTCGATCGCCGCCACCTTCGCCGGAATTCCCGTCTTGTCGCGGCGGAAATCCACGCTGCGATATTTCTTCTGGTGGCCGCCGCCGCGGTGCCAGGAGGTAATCTCACCGTGGGAATTGCGCCCACCAGTGCGTTTCTTGGTTTCCACCAGCGATTTTTCCGGCGTTTGCTTGGTGATCTCGCTCTTATCGAGCATGGTCAGAAAGCGTCTTGACGGCGTGTATGGTTTAAATGTTTTCAGTGCCATTATTGCCTCTAAACTGGATTGCCTATTGCTTGCCCGTCTTACTTGATCAAGGTTGCGAACCGCCGATTGCGCCGCGCCGTTTCGCCGGACTAAATATTCTCGGCGTACTCGATCATCTTTTCGCCTTCTGCCAATCGCACGTACGCCTTCTTCCAGTCGCTGCGAAAACCTTCGGCGCGTCCGCGGCGGCGAAACTTGCCGTGAAAAATCGCGGTGCGCACGTGGTCCACTTTCACCTTGAACACGCGCTGCACGGCTTCCTTGATTTCGGTCTTGGTGGCGTCTTTCGCGACTTCAAAAACCACCGTGTGCTGCGTTTCCTTCACCCCGAGGCCTTTCTCGGTGATGATGGGACGCCGGATAATCTGATAGACCCTGTTCTCCATCGCTTAATCCTTCTTCGCCTTGGGCTTGGCTTTGGACTTCTGCTCTTTCTTGGCCGCCGGCTTTTTTGCGGCCTTGTGCGCGGCCTCCGCCTTCGCCGCGGGCTTGGCCGAAGCTTTTGGTTCCGCGCTCTTTTCCGCAGCCGCCTTCTTCGCAGGCGCGGGAGCGGCCGGCTCGATCTGTACCGGCGTCTCCGGCCGGGTGGCGGAAAGCGAACGGCTCAATTTCGCCACCGCTTCGCGCGAGAGCATTACGTGCTCGTGCCGCAGCAAATCGTAAGGTTCCAGACCGGTCGGAGGAACCAGCGTGACCCCCGCGATGTTCCGGCTGGCACGCTCGAGGTTCACGTTCGCGCCGCTCTCGACCAGCAAGAACGAACTCGTCTCGCCATTTAATTTGCCGAGCGCCTGCCGGAACGCTTTGGTCTTGTGCGAGTCCAGCTTCCAGCCGTCCACCACCGTCAATTTCTGCTCCGCGAACTTCGCCGAAAGCGCCGAGCGCAGCGCGCCCAGAATCATTTTCTTCGGCAGCGCGTAATCGTAACTGCGCGGCGTGGGGCCGTGTACCGTGCCGCCGTGGCGCCAGAGCGGCGAGCGAATCGAACCCACGCGCGCGCGTCCCGTGCCCTTCTGCTTCCAGAGTTTCTTGCCCGAGCCGGACACTTCGCTCTTGTCCTTCGTTTTATGCGTTCCGGCGCGCTCGCCTGCCAGATGGTGCCGCACGGCCTCATGCAGCAGGTTCTGGTTTACCTTGGCGGCAAACACGTCGTCGGCCAGCTCGATCTGCCCGACTTTCTTTCCTTCCAGATTCATCACGTCCACAACAGGCATTGTCGTCGTCTCTTTACCGGCCTTTTCGGCCTTGTGATTCCATGCTCATAACAAACGGCGAAGCTAAATTCCGGCTATAGATGCGCTTTCGCCTTGCGAATAAAAATGTAGCTGCCCGAAGGTCCCGGCACCGCGCCGCGTACCAGCAACAAGTTCTCTTCGGAATCCACTTTCACCACGCGCAAATTCTTGCAGGTCTTGCGCTCGTTCCCCATATGTCCCGGAAAATGCTGCCCCTTCCACACGCGCGAAGGGAATGAACTGGCTCCAATTCCGCCCGGCGCCCGGTGAAACATCGAGCCGTGGCTCGCGTCGCCGCCGCGGTAGTGCCAGCGCTTCACGCCGCCCTGAAATCCCTTGCCCTTGCTGACGCCGGTGACATCCACAACCTCGCCGACTTTGAAATTTTCCACCAGCACCCGGTCGCCGGACTTGCTTTCATCCTTGGCATCCTCGATGCGTATCTCTTTCAGATAACGCAATGGCGCCACGTTGGCCTTCTTGAAGTGCCCGGTGCGCGCCTTGTTGACGCGTTGCGGCTTGATGAATTCCACCAGGCCGAGTTGCACCGCTTCGTAGCCGTCCTTATCCTTCGTGCGGCGCTGCACCACCACGCAAGGTCCCGCCTGCAGCACGGTGCACGGTACCGCCGTGCCGTCGTCCGCAAAAACCTGGGTCATCCCCAGCTTGATTCCGAGTATGCCGTTGACTGCCATTTCGTCCGCTCTTTCCTTCCGTCTTCCACTTGCGAAGGCGGGTTTGATTCTAGCCACTCGCCGCTAATCACTAGCCACTGTCTGCGTTCAGCAAACCGCAGCGGCCCCTACTTCGTCGTGTGTTCCCGCCCGAAAGCCTTGATCTCGACGTCCACGCCCGGAGGCAGATCCAGCTTCATCAGCGCGTCCACCGTATCCGGCGTCGGCTCGAGTATGTCAATCAGCCTCTTGTGCGTGCGCATTTCAAACTGCTCGCGCGATTTCTTGTCCACGTGCGGCGAACGCAGCACCGTCCAGCGGTTGATCACCGTAGGCAGTGGAATCGGCCCGGCCACGTCCGCGCCGGTGCGTTTCGCGGTGTCCACGATTTCCTTGGTGGATTGATCGAGAATGCGGTGATCGTACGCTTTCAAACGAATCCGAATTTTTTCTCCGTTGGCCATGTTTACTCGATGATCTCGGCGACTGCGCCGGCTCCGACCGTGTGCCCGCCTTCGCGAATCGCGAAGCGCAAGCCCTTCTCGAGCGCCACCGGAGTGATCAGCGTGATCTCGCACGATATGTTATCGCCCGGCATCACCATCTCCACTCCCTGCGGCAACTTCACATCCCCGGTCACGTCCGTCGTGCGAAAATAAAATTGCGGCCGGTACCCCGTGAAAAACGGCGTGTGCCGCCCGCCTTCTTCCTTCGTCAACACGTACGCTTCCGCCTTGAACTTCGTGTGCGGCGTGATCGATCCCGGCTTCGCCAGCACCTGCCCGCGCTCCACTTCATCCTTCTCCGTGCCGCGCAGTAGCAGCCCGACGTTGTCGCCCGCCAAGCCCTCATCCAGCAACTTGCGGAACATCTCGATGCCCGTCACCGTCTTCTTCATTGTCGGACGGAAGCCCACAATCTCTACTTCTTCGCCCACCTTCACCTTGCCGCGCTCGATGCGCCCCGTCACCACCGTGCCTCTGCCGGAAATCGAAAATATATCTTCGATCGGCATCGCGAACGGCTTATCAATATCCCGCACCGGCTGCGGAATGTTCTTGTCCACCGCTTCCATCAATTCCAGTATCGACTTCTCCCACTTCGCATCGCCTTCCAGCGCCTTCAGCGCCGAACCGCGAATTACCGGCAGCGTATCCCCAGGATACTGATAGCTCTTCAAAAGCTCGCGCACTTCCAGCTCCACCAGCTCGAGCAGTTCCGGATCGTCCACCATGTCGCACTTGTTCAAAAACACCACGATGTACGGCACGCCCACCTGCCGCGCCAGCAGAATATGCTCGCGCGTCTGCGGCATCGGTCCATCCGTCGCCGCCACCACCAGAATCGCGCCGTCCATCTGCGCCGCTCCGGTGATCATGTTCTTCACGTAATCCGCGTGGCCCGGGCAATCAATGTGCGCGTAGTGCCGGTTCGCCGTCTCGTACTCCACGTGCGACACCGCGATCGTGATTCCGCGCTCGCGCTCTTCCGGCGCGTTGTCAATCGAATCAAACGCCCGGAACGCCACCTTCGGATTGTTCTTCGACAAAACCTTCGTGATCGCCGCCGTCGAAGTCGTCTTGCCGTGGTCAATGTGACCGATCGTCCCGATATTCACATGCGGCTTATTCCGCTCGAATTTCTCTTTCGCCATTTCTCTATCCGCTCCTCAAATCGTACTGTTCATGCTGCTAAAATCGTGACAGCGCCTACTTCTTGAGCTTGTCGCCGTTAACGCCGCCAATGATCTCTTCCGCGATGTTTCCCGGAACCTGCTCGTAATGCGAGAAGTGCATCGTAAAGCTGCCGCGCCCTTGTGTGCGGCTGCGAATTTCCGTGGCATAGCCGAACATCGCCGCGAGCGGCACACGCACGTTGATAATCTCTGTCCCGCCGCGCGATTCGCGTCCCTGCATCTGTCCGCGGCGTGAATTCAGGTCTGCAATCACCGGCCCCATGTAATCTTCCGGCACCACCACTTCCACGCGCATGATTGGCTCAAGCAGCTTGGGATTCGCCCGCTTGCAAGCGTCCTTGAACGCCATGGACCCCGCAATCTTGAACGCCATTTCCGAGCTGTCCACGTCGTGGTAGCTGCCGTCGGTCAAGACCACCGCGGCGTCCACCATCTCGTAGCCCGCGAGGACTCCCGTTTCCATAGCTTCGCGCACTCCGGCTTCGATCGGCGCGATGAATTCCTTGGGAATCGCTCCGCCCACAACCTTATCCACGAACAACAGGCGGTGTTCTTTGTCGAAATGCCACTTGCCGCCCTTGCCGCCCGCCACCTTCTTGGCCAGTTCGTCGATTTCGTCGGTGGACATCTCGTGCATGTCTTCGAAATTCGAATTCGCAAGAGGATGCACACTCAGCACCGCGTGCCCATACTGCCCGCGCCCGCCGGTCTGCTTGATGTACTTTCCTTCACCTTCCGCCGCCTTCAAAATCGTTTCGCGATACGCCACCTGCGGACGGCCCACGTTGGCCTGCACGCCGAATTCCCGCATCATGCGGTCCACGATAATTTCCAGGTGCAGTTCGCCCATTCCGGAAATCAACGTCTGGTTGGTGTCGTCGTCGGTATGCACGCGGAAAGTGGGATCTTCCTGCGCCAGCTTGCCCAGCGCGGTGCCCATTTTTTCCTGGTCCGCCTTGGTCTTCGGCTCGATCGCCACGGAAATCACGGGCGCCGGGAAATCGATGTTTTCCAGCAGCACCGGCTTTTCTTCATCGCACAAGGTGTCGCCCGTGGTTACGTTCTTCAGTCCGACGCACGCAGCGATGTCGCCCGCCTCGATGGACTCAATCTCTTCGCGCTTGTTTGCGTGCATGCGCAGCAGGCGCCCAATGCGCTCGCGCGTTTTGCGCGTCGAGTTGTAAACGTTTTGCCCGGCCTTTAGCACGCCGGAATATACGCGAATGTAGGTCACGTGTCCGACGAATGGGTCGGTCATGATCTTGAAAGCCAGCGCCGCAAACGGTTGGTCGTCCGAAGCGCGCCGCAAAATGGCTTCGTCGCCGTTGGGATCGGTGCCTTCGACCGGCGGCACATCGCCCGGCGACGGCAGATAATCCACCACCGCGTCCAGCAGCGGCTGAATGCCCTTATTCTTGAACGCCGAACCCGCCAGCACCGGCACCAGTTTCAAGCCGATCGTCGAACGGCGAATCGAAGCGCGCAGCTCGGCCGGTTCCAGCTTATGCTGCTCGAGATACTTGGTCAGAATGGCGTCGTCGTGCTCCGCGATGTATTCAACAACCTTTTCGCGATGTTCCTTGTAGAATTCCGGCGTCAGCGCTGAGGCCTTCACCGCGGTTTCCAGCGCCGGATGCGCCTTCAAATACTCGGCGTCCCAAAGATTTTCCAGCGGCAAAGTTTCGTATTCCGCGCCCAGCGTTTCATCCTTCCAGACGATCGCGCGCTCTTCGATGAAATCAATCACGCCAAGGAAATTATCTTCTCTTCCAATGGGGTATTGCAGGGGAACAGGGTGGGCTGAAAGACGCTGGCGCATGGAACGAATCGAATGGTCGAAATCCGCGCCGATGCGGTCCATCTTGTTTATGAACGCAATGCGCGGGACGCGATACTTGTCCGCCTGGCGCCACACCGTTTCCGACTGCGGCTGCACGCCCGCCACGGCGTCAAAAATCGCGACGGCGCCATCCAGCACGCGCAGCGAACGCTCCACTTCCACTGTGAAATCCACGTGGCCCGGCGTGTCAATAATGTTGATGCGGTATTTCTTGCCGAAGCGTACCCAGGAAGCAGTGGTCGCCGCGGAAGTGATCGTAATTCCTCGCTCGCGCTCCTGCTCCATCCAGTCCATCACCGTGGTGCCTTCGTGCACCTCGCCGATCTTATAAGTCACACCCGTATAGAAAAGGATCCGCTCCGTTGACGTGGTCTTGCCCGCGTCAATGTGCGCCATGATCCCAATGTTGCGGGTCTGATCGATTTGTACCTGGCGTGCCATTTGAATCGGTCCCTGGTGCTACCAGCGATAATGCGCGAAAGCCTTGTTGGCTTCCGCCATGCGGTGCACGTCCTCCTTCTTCTTCACTGCTCCGCCGCGGCCGTTGGCCGCGTCGATGATTTCTTCGGCGAGCTTGTCCGTCATGGTCTTGCCGCTGCGCGTCCGTGAATACAGCACCAGCCAGTGAATCGCCAGAGACTGCTTGCGGAACGGATTTACTTCCACGGGAACCTGGTAGTTGGCGCCGCCCACGCGCCGCGATTTCACTTCCAGCACCGGCTTGCAGTTCTCCACGGCCTTCTTGAAGAGCTTGAACGCATCGTCGTTGGACTTCTTGGCTACCTGGTCCATCGCGTTGTAGAAAATGGCCTGCGCCGTGGCGCGCTTGCCGTCGTACATCATGCTGGAAATGAACTTCTGCACCAGATCGCTTCCGTACACCGGATCTCCCGGAATCTTCCGCCGGAGAACCCATCCTTTGCGTGGCATCTTTCCGCTCTCCTACTTCTGCGCGGCTTTGGGCCGCTTGGCGCCATACTTCGAGCGCGCTTGTTTTCGATTTTCAACGCCTGCTGCATCCAAAGTGCCGCGAATAATGTGGTAACGCACGCCGGGCAAGTCCTTCACGCGGCCGCCGCGCACCAGCACGATCGAGTGCTCCTGCAAATTGTGGCCAATGCCGGGAATGTAGGTGGTCACTTCCGCGCTGTTCGTCAGTCGCGCGCGCGCCACCTTGCGCAGTGCCGAATTGGGCTTCTTGGGGGTCTGCGTATAAACACGGACGCACACGCCGCGCTTTTCAGGACAGCCTTCCAGCGCAGGTGACTTAGTCTTTACCCGGATCTTGTCCCGGCCATGACGCACGAGCTGTGAAAACGTCGGCACGCTTGCCCCCTATTTCGAAAAACTCGCTGCGAAACTCTCGCGCGCAAAAATCTCCGCGCGCACATCTCCGCGCAAGGCAAATTAACCCGCGCAAAATTCGGCGAGTGAATGAACAGAAAAGGTCGCCACACCCGAAGGAATTACCAGGTACTCCGCGAAAACGCTTCACCCCAAGGAGTGAACTGCATCTTCTACTGATCTGCGGAGAGGCTCACACGGCTTTGCGGGGCTGGCGCCCCATTTCGGCCGCTCTTTCTTACCCCGTTCCGTCGTTCTTTGTTCCGGGATACGAAAGACTTCCCTAATCACCACTGGGCCCATCGGCCCTAAGACAACCGCAGAAGTATAGGAGAATCAACAGGTCTTGTCAACTCGATTCCCTTTGGAAAATAATTCCGCCGATTGGTTTGCGCCGTGCTCTTGTGAACCACCTCGCCGCCCGCGAAATCGCCGACCTTCTGGGTGACCCTCCGATACCGACTTTTGGGGCCGTCGACCGTCAGATTCATCGAGAAATGGGCGTCTTCAGACCCATTTTGGAACCGGAGACCGCTAACCTGTAACATGCAGATTATGCGTCACTTACATAAACTCTTCACAGCGGCGACCTGGTTTGAACGCCACCCTACCACGGCTCCGGACCTCGGCTCAACTCCTGAACTCCCAAGCTTGACGTTTCGCAATTGCTCAACCGTTGCACTCGTACTGCTTTACCCAGTACGCCAACGCCCCTACACTAGTCCCGTCTAATTTCAAGCGGGAGTAGGAATGAAGAGTTTCTGGATCGCCGCCCTCTGCGCGTTCGCAATTTCATCCGCCGCCGCGGGCCAACAGAAAAACGCCGCACCTGCCGCGCCGCAATCAACCACGAAACCCGCGGAACAAAAATCGCAGCCAGCCGACTATTCGCAGGAACCATTCGTCGTCGAAAAATATTACACCTCTGTCCGATTTGAAAATGATGGCACCGGGGAACGCGACGTTTCCGCGCGCATCCGCGTGCAAAGCGACGCCGGCGTCCAACAGCTGGGGGAACTCGTCTTCGGCTACAGCTCCGGCAATGAGCAAATGGACGTGCGCATCATGCGCGTGCACAAATCCGATGGCTCCGTGGTGAACGCCGCGCCCGACGCCATCAAGGAAATGACCGCCGGCGTCGCGCGCGACGCTCCCGAATACACCGACTACAAAGAAAAGCACATCACGGTCCCGTCGCTCCACGCAGGCGACACCATTGAATATGAAATCGTCACGCGCATCGTCAAAGCGCTCGCTCCCAACGAATTCTGGTACGAACAGAATTTTCTTGCGAGCGCCATCGTTCTCGACGAACGCCTCGAAGTAAACGTCCCGCAAGGCCGCGCGCTGATCATTGATTCGCAGGACTACTCCAACGCCAGCGGACAGGAAGTCCGCAAAGTAAAGCTCACGCCGAATGGCGATGGAGTGGACGACGACAACTCGCCGTTTTCAAAACATGACGCGAACGGCCGCACCATCTATCGCTGGAAACACGCGAACCTCACGCATCCCCCCGACGACGATTCGAGCGCCAAGCCCGCGAAGCCGCACTCCAAGCCGCCGGACGTGCAGTTCACCACCTTCAAAAACTGGGACGAAGTCGCAGCCTGGTACGCCGGTCTCGAAAAAGGCCGCAGCGACCCGACCCCGGAAATACGCGCCAAAACGCAGCAGCTGATCCAGGGCCGCGCCACGGAACTGGAAAAGCTTCAAGCGCTCTACACCTACGTTGCACAGAACATCCGTTACGTCAGCCTCTCCTTCGGCCTCGGCCGCTACCAGCCGCATTCCGCTGCGGACGTTTTCAAAAATCAATATGGCGATTGTAAGGATAAGCACGCTCTGCTCGCCGCCATGCTCGCGGCCGCGGACATCCCTTCCGACGCCGTGCTCATTCCCTTTGCGCGAGCCCTGGATACCTCGGTCCCCTCGCCATCGCAATTCGATCACTTGATCACCGCCGTGCCCATCGGCACGGAACTTATCTGGATGGACTCGACCGCCGAAGTTGCACCTTTCCGCCTGCTCTCCGCGCCACTGCGCAATAAATCGGCGCTCCTGGTGGAGCCCGACGGCGTCGGCAAAATCGTCGAAACTCCCATTGATCCGCCGTTTCTTTCCACCCAGCGCGTGGATATTGACGCGCAGGTGAGCGACCTCGGGAAGCTCACTGCCACTTTGCGCTACTACCTCCGCGGCGATAATGAATACGCCCTGCGCGTGGCGTTTCGCCGCACACCGCAAACGCAGTGGCAGGAGCTGGGCCAGACCATCGCCGCGCTTGACGGCATTAAAGGCGACGTGACCGGCGTGAAGCCCAGCGACCCCACGGACACCGCCAAACCGTTTGAGCTCGAGCTGCAATTTTCCCAGGCGAATTATCTTGATTGGTCCACCAAGAAATCGAAGGTCGGTGTGCCGTTGCTGGCTATCGGCATGCCGGACGTTTCACCGGATTCCACCGGCCCCATTCACCTCGGCAGTCCGCTCGACGTCACCATGAATTTGAAAATGACGTTGCCGGCGAATTTCATCGCGCGCGCCCCTGTCGCCGTTTCGGTTGACCGCGACTACGCTGAATTCAAATCCTCCTACCATTTCGCGGACCACGTGCTCACCGCCGAACGCACGCTGAATTTCAAAATGCGCGACCTTCCGGCGTCGCGCCTCGGCGATTATCTCGCGTTTGCCCGCGCCGTGGATTCGGACGAAACCCAAATCCTCGTCGTCGAAAATTCCACCACCGGCGCGCCCGCCATCCCCACAACAGCTAGCGCCGCCGAACTGCTCGAAGCAGGCATCGCCTCGCTGAATTCCGGCAATCCGCGCGAAGCAATTCCTCTTCTCGAACGCGCCAACCAGCTTGACCCTAAAAGCAAGCAAGGGTGGAACGATCTGGGTCTCGCCTATCTGCGCCTCGGCGAATTCAGCGACGCTGCCGCGGCGTTTCGCAAACAAGTGGAAGTGAATCCCTACGACGAGCACGTTTACAATTATCTCGGTCTCACGCTGCAACAACAGCAAAAATTCGATGAAGCAGCCGTCGCGTTCCGTAAACAGCTCGATATAAATCCGCTCGATCCCGTCGCCCACGCCGCGCTCGGTGCGCTCTTCCTGGAACAGCACAAGTACGCGGAAGCCGTGCCGGAGCTGGATAAAGCCACCGTGCTGACGCCGGATAATGCAGAGCTGGAAGTAAGTCTGGGACAGGCGTTTCTAAACACGGGACAAAAGGACAAAGCGCTCGAAGCTTTCGAAAAAGGCGTGGAACTGAAGCAGACCCCGGTGGTTTGGAACAATGTTGCTTACAATCTCGCGCAACACCACATCGAGCTCGATAAGGCTGCGCAGTATGCCGAATCCGCCGTCTCGGCTACCGCGGCAAGTCTGCGCAATATCGAGCTTGCCCACCTATCGCTCGACGAGCTGAACCAGGTCTCCAGCATCGGCGTCTACTGGGACACACTCGGTTGGATCTATTTTCAGAAGGGCGATCTCGATAAAGCCCAGCGCTACGTGCGCGCCTCCTGGCTGCTGAACCAGCACGGCGAGGTCGGCGATCATCTGGCGCAGATTTATGAAAAGCGCGGCGAAAAAGAACTGGCCGAGCGCATGTACGCCGAAGCCATCGCCGCCGCGCATTCCGTGCCGGAAACGCGCACGCGCCTGGTCTCGCTGGTCGGCAACGACGCGAAAACAGATGCCCTGGCAGTCCATGCGAAACTCAGCCTCGCCCGGATCCGGACATTCTCTATGGGCAAACTCCTCGGCGAGAACGCGCAGGCCGATTTTTTCGTCTTGCTCTCGCCCGGCGCAAAATCTCCCAGAGTGGATTCGGTGCGATTCATCAGCGGCAGCCAGGACCTGCGCCCATTTGCAGAGCAGCTTCGTGCCGTGGACTTCGGCGCCATGTTTCCGGACGATTCCCCGGCAAAACTCGTCCGCCGCGGCACCCTCGCGTGTTCTGCCGCCACGGGTAATTGCAGTTTCACGCTGATTCTTCCCGAAGACGTCCGTACGCTGAACTAAAATCTCTCCGCCGGTAAGCCGAAGTAGCCGCCGCCAGCTAGATGCTCGCGCTCATCAATCGGCCCAGCCTTCCGACGACTCGCAATTTATCCGCGCGATCCTTGAAGTACCGCTCATTCAGTTGCTCCTTACCCCAGTCTTCAATTTTGTTGAATCCTAAGCGCCGCAGCTCGTTCGTCAATTCCGCCGGCTCGAAAAATAATTGGAACGGCTCGCCCGCTTTGGCCACGCGCCGCGCCATCGCGTCGAACGCCAGCCGCCCGAACCAGTTCAACGAAGCACGAGGAAGCGCATAATCGAAAACCACGCCGCTTCCTACCGGCATCGCCGCAATGAACTCCAGCGTGCTATTCATGGCTGCGCGCGTGAGATACGGCGTCACCCCCAGCCACGAAAAAAACGTGATCTTCTGTGCCTCAAACCCCGCGGCCGCCAAGCCATCCTTCAGCGCTTGCTTTTCGAAGTCCACCGGCGCAAATGTCACCGACGCCGGTATTTGAATTTTCCCAGCCGCGAGCCTTTCCCGCTTCCACTTCTGCGTCGCCGGATGATCCACCTCGAAAACGCGCAGCCGGCCCTCTTCATAAGGATTGCGATATGCGAACGTATCCAGCCCTGCTCCCAAAATGACGAACTGGCTCGCGCCACGCGCAATGGCCGCCGCCAGCTCATCTTCCGCGAACCGGCTGCGCACCACCATGAACGCCCGCACATATCGCGCCGCGCGCGCGTAAATCTTCCGCCCCTCCAAACGCATCTGCGCCTGCGCCTTTTCTCCGAGGATTGGCACGGCGATCGGATCATCAAGAACTTTCGGGCTGTCGAAAAGCTGGTGAGCCGCGCGGCGCATCGCCACGCGTAGTGCGGTGGTGCTGGGACGTGCGTCTCTCACGCTTGAGAAGATGCGGTCAGTCGCGCACAGGTTTCAGAACATTCAACCGCAGGGAATTCGGCCTTCGTGAAAAACGATGGGATCAGCGGGGACTTCTGCCAACTCGCCGGGAGCGCATCAGTGCCTACTTGATTTCGAGCACTTCCTTTTCTTTCGCCGCGGATAGATCTTCGATTTTCTTGGTTTCGGAATGCGTCAGTTTTTCCAGTTCATCCAGCGAGCGTTTCTTGTCGTCTTCGCTGATCTTCTTTTCCTTCTCCAGCTTCTCGACGCCTTCCTTGATATCGCGGCGGATATTCCGGATGGCCGTGCGGTGGTTTTCCAGCACTTTGTGAATGTGCTTCACCATATCTTTGCGCCGGTCTTCGGTCAGCGCCGGAATCGGCACGCGCACCACTTTCCCGTCATTCGTCGGGTTCAATCCCAGATCGGTCGTCCGTATGGCCTTGTCAATCAACGCCACCGCTCCAGGATCCCACGGCGAAATCACGATCGTCGCGGCGTCCGGCACGTTCAAGGTGCCCAATTGATTGATGGGCATCGGCGTACCGTGATAATCCACGCGCACGTGATCCAGCAGCGCCACGTTCGCGCGCCCCGTGCGCACGCTGCCCAGCTCCTTGCGAAAATCCTCCACGGCCTTTTCCATCCGCGTCTTCGCCTGCGCCAGCGCGTCTTTGCTCGTAGCAATCGTGCTCATCGAAGAAATTGCCTCCGCCGATCCAATTTCATGCCGCAGTAACGATTGAGCCAACCTGCTCGCCCAATACCACGCGCTTCAAATTTCCCGGAACGGTCATATTAAACACCACGATCGGCATTTTGTTATCCATGCACAGCGATATGGCCGTCGAATCCATCACCATCAACCCCTTCTTCAGCACGTCCAGATAAGTGATTTTCTCGAACCGTTTCGCGCCCTTCACTTTTTCCGGGTCCGCGTCATACACGCCGTCCACTCGCGTCGCCTTCAAAATCACCTGCGCCTTGATTTCCATCGCGCGCAACGCCGCCGCCGTGTCCGTCGAAAAATAAGGGTTCCCGGTGCCCGCCGCAAAAATTACCACGCGGCCCTTTTCCAGGTGACGCGTCGCGCGCCGCCGGATAAACGGCTCCGCTACCTGATGCATCTCGATCGCGCTCAGCAGCCGCGTATGGCACCCGACCTTTTCCAGCGCGTCCACCATCGCCAAGCCGTTGATCACCGTGGCCAGCATGCCCATGTAATCGCCGGTCGCGCGATCAATGTTTAGCTCTTTCTGCCTCGTCCCGCGAAAAAAATTCCCGCCGCCCACCACGATCGCCACATCCACGCCCAGGCGGCGCACTTCCTGCACTTCGCGCGCGATGCCCTGAATCGTTTCAGCGTGAATCCCGGACTCGTTCGGCCCGGAAAGCGATTCTCCGGAGAGTTTCAGCACCAGCCTCTCGTAAACGGGCCCGCCTTTCGGCACGGAATCGTTCGCTGCGCTGGTGCGCACTGCCGTTTGCACTTTCGTTGTCGCGGCTTTGGTCATCGCGGATGGGCCAGCCCCCTGGCCGCGTGCATTTTAGCAAAGATTTCGCCGTTGCGCGCCGCAGAACGCCGCGGCAGCGCCCCGTCCGCAGGAATTCTGCCAGTTCACTGCGGCAGAACCCGTAGGGGCGGCTCGCAGACCCACCCGCTTTTTGGCTCACCCCGCGCCCTCATCCGCGCAAAAAAAATCCGCCGCAAACGCGGCGGACTCGAAACGAAACCAATTTGCACCTGCGCCCGTTAAGGTATCGGCACCGGTACCGGACCTTCGGGTTCAGCCTCCGTCGCCGCTCGTTGCCCACCGGCACCATCCATCTCGCCCACCTTGAACCGCGAAAAACGCCGCACCGCGATATTCTCCCCGATCTTCGCGATGGTGTGGTCAATCAGTTCCTTCACCGTCATGCCTTCATCCTTGATGAAGTGCTGCTCGTACAGGCAATTTTCCTCGTAGAACTTCTCCATCTTGCCGTTCACGATCTTCTCAATCACGTTTTCCGGCTTGCCGGTGGCCTTCGCCTGTTCCTTGTAGATTTCGCGCTCACGATCGAGCGTCTCCTGCGTCACTTCCTCGCGCCGTAGAAAACGCGGATCCAGCGCGGCAATATGCATCGCCACGTCGTGGCACAAGCGCTGAAAATCCTCGGTACGCGCCACGAAATCGCTCTCGCAATTCACTTCCACCAGCACGCCGATTTTCCCGCCGGCGTGGATGTAACAGCTCACCAAGCCCTCGGAAGTCGCGCGCTGCGCCTTCTTGGCCGCGGTCGCCTGCCCCTTCTTGCGGAGAATATCAATCGCCCGCTCGATGTCCCCGCCGGTTTCCACCAAGGCCTCGCGGCACGCCGCGAAACCCACACCCGTGCGGTCGCGCAGCTCCTTCACCTGCTGCGCGGATACATTCGGTTTCCCATCTGGAGTTGCCATAGATGTACTCAATTCCTTTGAATGAATTCGGAACTCACTACCGATTCGGCCGGCCTGCTGATTTGCCGGGAGGCGGCTCACACCAACGGTGACGCCGCCCTACTTAGCATGCTGATGGGTTTCGTCTTCGGTCGGGATGGCCGCAGCTGCGGCTTCTTCGGTCGCGACCAATTCACCCGGCTCGCCTTCCACGAAATCGCCTTCCTGCTTCTCGTAGACTTCGTAAGCGCTGGTGTCCACGTAATCCACGCCTTCTTCGCCGCCGCCTTCCACCGCTTTCTGATCCGCGATCTGCGTCTGCTCGTACGACTGATGTCCCACGATCACGGCGTCGGAAATCTTGGAGGTAAACAAACGAATCGCGCGCAAGGCGTCGTCGTTGCCGGGAATCACCCAATCCACCAGATCCGGATCGCAATTCGTATCCACAATCGCCACCACCGGAATTCCCATGCGCCGCGCTTCGTGCACCGCGATCAATTCCGCGTTGGGATCAATCACGAACATGGCGTCCGGCAGCGTGGTCATGTTCTCCACGCCGGAAAAATTCTGCTGCAAGTGCTTCAGTTCGCGTTCCAGGCGCGCCGCTTCCTTCTTCGAAAACTGCGCCATGCGCCCGTCTTCCACCATCCCCTTCAATAGTTTCAGGCGCTTGATGGATTTCTGCAGGGTCACCCAGTTCGTCATCGTGCCGCCCAGCCAGCGGTGATTCACGTAGAACATGCCGCAGCGGTTCGCCTCTTCGGCGATGGCTTCCTGCGCCTGGCGCTTGGTGCCCAGAAAAAGAATTCGTTTGCCTTGTCCGGCCAGCTCGGCAACGTAGCGAGCCGCGTCGCGGAACATCTTCAAGGTCTTTTGCAAGTCAATGATGTGGATTCCGTTGCGCTCCCCGAAAATGTATTCCTTCATCTTCGGGTTCCAACGCCGCGTCTGGTGGCCGAAGTGAACTCCAGCCTCCAGCAACTCTTTCATCGTTATTTCAACTCCCAAAGTGCCTCCTTGTTTGAAGGGACGCTTGTGACTCCATTCTTCGGAGCAGCATCCTTTTCTGCCGGTTCCGCACCGGCCGTGATTTGATCCGGCTCCGATCCCTCGCAGCCGAATTTCTACTCAACTACAAAAACCACCGTATCTCGGTGGGGGCGGGTCTCAGACCCGCCCGCCTTTGCTCTTCAATCCCGCGCCGCCCGACCACAAACTACCGCTTGCTGAACTGGAATCTACGCCGCGCGCCCTTCTGACCGTACTTCTTGCGCTCCTTCATGCGCGGATCGCGCGTCAGAAAACCGTTCTTGCGCAGCGCCGGCCGCAATTCCGGGTTCAGCCTGGAAAGCGCGCGCGAAAGACCCATGCGCACCGCTCCCGACTGTCCGCCCACGCCGCCGCCCTTCACAATCGCCTTCACTTCCACCTGGTCCAGCATCTGCGTGAACTTCAGCGGCTCCACCGCCGCGGTGTTCCACGCCACATTGCGAAAATATTCGTCCACTGGCCGGCCGTTCACGGTGAATCGCGCCGCGCCCTGCTTGATATACACGCGCGCGATCGATTCCCGCCGGCGCCCGGTGCCGTAAAACTGCTTGGCCTTCCCTTCCAATGAACTCGCACCTGAACTCAAAGTTCCTCCTATGTGCCCACCGCGTCCTGCTGCGGGGAGATTACCCCGCCTGCACGGGCCGACCGAAAAAGGCCCTGACGGATGTATCCGCCAAACGAAAAGTTTTTAATCCCTGTGTGTCGCGAGGCTATAGCGAGAGTGGCTGAGGCTTTTGTCCGGTGTGGCGGGCGAGGCCTTCACTTCCGGCATAAACACGCAGCTTCTTTGCTCTTCGCGCGCGGAGCTTGTTCTTCGGCAGCATTCCCAGCACCGCTTCGCGCACAACCTCTTCCGGCCGCCGTTGCAATAGCGTGCGGATCGGCACTTCCTTCAATCCGCCCGGCCAGCCGCTGTGATGACGATACAGTTTCTGATCAATCTTATTGCCCGTCAGCTTGATCTTTTCCGCGTTCACGACCACCACGTGATCGCCGCAATCCAGATGCGGCGTGTACGTCGGCTTGTCCTTGCCGATCAGCAGCCGCGCCACGCGCGTCGCCAGCCGCCCGAGCACCACTCCCTCGGCGTCAATCACGAACCAGTCCTTCCCCACCATCAATTCTTCGGCCTCGCGGCCTCTTGGAACATACGTCGCCATCTGCTCAGTCACACCTTTCCCAGTAAAGACAAACCCTGATTCTAAAGTAGCTTCCTGCTTATGTCAACGCATGAAAAGCGCATGAAAAGCGCGGCTGGGGACGTAACACGGCGGATTCACGAGCGGGCCACCCTGCAGCGGCCCGCCGTGATTGGGAGGCAGAAACAAATCGCTGAAACGAAACCGACTACGAAGTAGCTGCCGCGGTGCTGCGGTTCGTGCGCGCAAACGCCGCCTTCGAGCTGTCGTCGCTTGCGTCGCCGGTCTTGTCAATTTCGATTGAGCCTTTGAAGTACGCCCCGTCCTCAATCGAAATCCGCGCCGTGGTCAAATCGCCGACCACCGAGCCATCCTTCTTGATCTCGATCCGGTCGCGCGCCCGCAGATTGCCCTTCACGTTTCCGTAAACCACCACTTCGCGCGCAATCACGTCCGCCGTCACCTTGGCGCTTGCGCCCACGGTCAACTTGCGGTCTTCCAGCTGCACCAACCCCTCGACGCTGCCGTCAATCAGCAGGTCTTCGTTGCCGGTGATCTCACCCTTTACATGCAGGCTGGAACCCAGCCGGGCCGTGCCACCCGAACTCGTGCTTGGATACGTGGAATCAATCGGTGCCATTGTTTTTGCCTCCCCAGGAATTGCCGGTGCGTTTGCACTCGGAATATTTGGCCGTACTTGCTGCGCTTGATGCCCTTGTTGCGGGAGCGGATTCTTAGCCGGAGCGTCCGGTTTCTTGTCTCCCCACATTTACCCTCCTTGGGCCCGAGTTTCGTCAGAATCGCAAGCCAGATCAATATGAGGTCCGGGTCTTTGAATGTAGTCCCGCGCCGAATGCCTGCCAAATCCAAAATGGTACACATGTGTCCGGTGAGGTAACGCTACACCTGCTAGAAGCTGGGGAACCGCATCCTATGTCTTCACGCCCGCTGAGTGCAAGCGCTATTCTTGCTGGAGCTCAGTAGGGGCGGGTTTCAGACCTGCCCGCAGTGTATCCCGATGATCGCGCGGGCTGTTGACCTCACAAGTAACGCTCCCGCAAGATCGCCAGATGGTGAGCAAGATGCCCCGCGATGATGTACGCCAGCGCTCGAACCGTCACCAGATTCCCGCTGGCCACACCCTTGCGCGACCACGCTTCCGCCGGCAGGTTCTGAAAAAATGACAGCGTCGCGCGACGCACGTTCCGAAAGTCCGTGGCGTGGCTGGCCCAGGAATAATCATCGGCCCGAGCGCCGCCCGCGGCAACGTTCTGATCGAAACTCGCCAGCGGGTCGCTGAATCCGCGCCCAAACCACAGCGCACGAAAAGTAAACGCTCGCTCCGTGTCGCTCACGTGATTCAAAACTTCGCGGATACTCCACTTCTCTGGCGCATAACGGTAAAGCGATTTTTCTTCGGAGATACTGCTCAAAAACGCGGGAACTTCCTGCAACTGAGTTTCCAGCACGCCTACGACGTCTTCACTCGCGATCCGGTCTATGTAAGTGAAGTAATACGGCGCCGCCTCATCGCGTCCCGGCACGCTCATCGTTCCTTCGCCTCAGCCTAATCCTAATACTTGCGAAGAACGCCGACAACTCTTCCCTGAATCTTCACGTCGCTGCCCTGCACCACAATCGGAGACATCGCCGAATTCGCCGGCTGCAAACGCACTTTCCCGCCCGGCTCGCGATAGAATCTTTTCACCGTGGCGTCGTCCTCGCCCACCAGCGCCACCACAATCTCGCCCGGGTTCGCCACCTGCGTCTGCTCCACCACAATATAGTCGCCGTCCAGAATGTGATCCTCGCGCATGGATTCGCCCTTCACCTGCAGCACGAACGTTCCCTGTCCGCGCGCAAAATCCGCCAGCGAAATTGTCTCGTTCTGTTCGACGGCTTCCAGCGGCTGCCCCGCCGCAATTCGTCCCGCCAAAGGCAATTCCACCACGTGACGGTCCAGCACCTGTTCGCGAATCGGCTTCGGCAACTGCACGACTTCAATGGACCGGCTCTGGTTGTACCCGCGGCGAATAAACCCTTTCTTCTCCAGCGTCGAGAGATGCTTGTGCACCGTCGCCAGCGAAGTCAGCTTCAGCGCGTGTGCAATCTCTTCAAAACTCGGCGAATAGCCGTTCTTGTTCAGAAATCCCACCAGATAATTCAGGACTTCCTTCTGTCTCTTCGTCAGCGCCATTTCACACCCCTCGGACCCAAGTTTGAAGTTTGGAGTGTAGGCGAATTAAAAGCGAAAGTCAATGGTACTTGCGGACAGGCTGGCCTTTTTCAGTAACTTACCGCCGTCGCCGACCAATTCTGGCCGGCCATGTTTCATTCGGGGACGGGCGCCGGCTGCTTCGTCCGGCGCTTCCCGGAGGCCGAGGGACTCTTGGCCCGCCGCGCCGGTTGCGCGTTCAGCGCTTCGCGCAGCGCCTCCAATTCTTTCCGTGTCGCCTCCAGCAGCGCGCCCACTCGTTCCGCGTTCTGCTCCACCACATATCTCATCGCCGCGTCGAGTTCCTGGCGCATCACAGTCGATTGTTCGGCGAGCGCTTCGGCGGTAGCCAACCGAACCACCTGCCGTACCGCCGCGAGCCGCGCTTCGGCTTCGCTCGCTCCCCGCGCGCGGATTCTGCTTTTCTCCAGCTCGGACATCATCTCGACCGTGCAATCTAAGACTACCTCGTCGGCCACCGCCAACTGCGCGGCCAAGCCGCGGCTCGTGCCCGCCACCGCTGCGGGTGCAAGGGCGGTAGCCACCGGGTCCGGAGCGGTCAGCTCTTCCGCCACTGGAGTTTCTTCCTCGCCAGGGCAAGGAAACCAATCGCTCGGCGGCCAGGGAATTCCCCACACGTTTCCGGGAACCTCGAACGCCAACGCCACATGATAGACCTCCCGGTAGGTCTTCGGGCGCTGCACCCACACCACGCGCGCCTGGACCACTCGTGACGGCCTCGGCGGTTCTAAGCGACGGATCTCCACGCTGACAGTGGAATCCTTGGGTGCGTAATGCGTGGACTGATACTTGCACCCATAGCAGTCGATCATCACCGTGAGTGTGGATTCCTGGAAGGGCTGGCCGAGGGCATCTGTCCCATTAATCTTAATTGGCACGGCTTTCGCAAGCCGCGTACTGCGGCGCTTCTCGGCTCCGGGTTCGTGGGATCGGGGAGAGTCGGTCACAACCTGCTCCGGGGGAAACTTCAACGTTAGCATTCCGCAGTACCGCAGGCCGCTGCAGCTCGCGGGATTGTGCGAAAAGGTAAAGGTAGCGGCTCGCTTCAGTAGCGCGGCCCTCTGTCCGGCTCTCGGCGCTTTGAACCAGCAGATCCGCCGCTCCTTCCGCCTGTCTGCTCAGCGCGCCTTCGCCACCGCGCCACGCTTTCGCCGCAAGTAAAGCAGAACCACCGCAAGCGCCCCGGCCAGCACCACAGCAATCGTCACGATCCACGCCGCTTCCGCATGCGCCAGAATCACCTTGAAAATCTTCCGCCCGTACGTCGCGCCCAGGTACGCCAAAATGCAGTAACGCACCAGGCGTCCCGCCGTGATCGCCGCCAGGAACCTCTTGCTAGAATATTGCAGCGCGCCCGCCGCGATCACAAAGGGCACCATCGGCATCGGCGGCGGCAGCAAAGCGGGAATGATGATGGCGCCAAATCCCCAGCGCTCGAACGCCTGCGTCACCTTCTTTACGTTGCGCGGCGAGAGCCTGTCCCTCAGCGCCTTTTCGCCGCCATTACGCGCGATCCGGTACGTCAGATACGCCCCAATCACCGAGCCTGCCGTCGCCATCACCGCGTAGTACGGCCACCATTCGCGATCGTGCCCCGCCAGCACAATCGTCATCGCATCCATGCTGCCCGGCACGGGCACCACCGAGCTATCGATCAGGCCCAGCAGGATTAGTCCCGGGCCGCCCAGCGTAAATAGCCAATGCCGCACCGCGTGCGCCTTCGAGGGCGCCGTCAGCACGAATTTAGCGAGTGCGAATCTCATCGCAGCTTGCACGCCGTTCCTCATCAATTTCGTTCGACGCTGGACGCCGAATGTCGGTTCCGCGACCGAGGCGAAAACGACACATTCTACGCGCACATCGGGCAAAAATGCGCACGGTGTGCTAGCCTATATTCGGCGTTATGCGGGAAGAAGAAAAGCCGGGCGCAAGGCCGCGCCGCGCTCCTCAGCACGGCGAATCTCCTGCTTTTTCATTGTCTTCAGCGCCGCGCTATTGCTCACCACCCGACTCATCATCGGCTGTCGTTGCTCGTTGTAGTCGCTCTTCACCCGTCGCTCGCTACTGCGTTTGTCATCCCCATACAGCCTCGCAGTGTGCTAGCGTTCCGCTGAATAAAAATCGGGCCCGGCGCGTCAAAGAGGTGGGGGCGTACGCGGATCACCCCTCGCGGTTTTCTGCCAATTTTGAATCGAGGTCTTGAATCGTCATGTCCAGCACATTCGTCGAAATCTCGGGCCGCAAGAAAGAAACCATAGAAAAGGCGGTCATCCGCTTTTGCGGTGACTCCGGCGACGGCATGCAGATCACCGGCAGCCAGTTCACGAACACCGTGGCCCTCTACGGCAACGATCTCGCCACGCTGCCCGACTTCCCCGCCGAGATTCGCGCCCCGGCCGGCACGCTGCCCGGCGTCAGCGGCTTCCAGGTGCACTTCTCGTCGAGTGACGTTTACACCCCCGGCGATTCCGTGGATGCGCTCATCGCCATGAATCCCGCCGCCCTGAAAATGAACCTGGCGGACCTCAAGACCAATGGCATTCTCATCGTCAATCTCGATAGCTTCAAGGAAACCGATCTGCGCAAAGCTCAGATCGCGCAGAACCCTCTGGAAGACCACTCCCTCGATGGTTACCGCCTGTTCGCCGTCGAGCTTACCAAGCTTACGCGCGCTGCCCTGAAAGATTTGGGTCTCGACGCCAAGAGCATGGACCGCTGCAAGAATTTTTTCGCCCTCGGCATGTGCTACTGGCTCTACAACCGCTCCATGGAGCCCACGCTCCGCTGGCTCGAAGACAAATTCAAGAACAAGCCGCAGCTCGTGCAAGCCAATAAGCTCGCCATGCAGGCCGGCTACAGTTACTGCGAAGCCACCGAAGCGTTTCAGATCAGCTACGAAATCCCGCCCGCAAAATTGCAGCCTGGCGTCTACCGCAATATCAGCGGCAACGCAGCGTTGGCTTTGGGATTTGTCGCCGCTTCGCAACAAGCGGGCCTTACCCTTTTCCTCGGCTCCTATCCCATCACTCCGGCTTCGGACATTCTTCACGAGCTTTCCATGTACAAGGATTTCGGCGTCACCACTTTTCAGGCCGAAGACGAAATTGCGGCTATCACTTCCGCGATTGGCGCCTCCTATGCCGGCGCTCTGGCCATCACCTCCACATCTGGCCCAGGCATGGCGCTGAAAACCGAAGCCCTCGGCCTCGCCGTCATGGTCGAACTGCCGCTGGTTATCTGCGACATCCAGCGCGGCGGCCCCTCCACCGGCCTTCCCACAAAAACCGAACAGGCCGATCTGTTGCAAGCTCTCTTCGGCCGCAATTCCGAAGCTCCCGTTCCGGTGCTCGCTCCCTCCACTCCCGGCGATTGCTTCTGGATCGCCCTGGAAGCCAGCCGCATCGCCATCAAATACATGGTTCCCGTCATTATTCTTTCGGACGGCTACCTCGCGAACGGTTCCGAGCCTTGGAAAGTTCCCACGGTGGAAGATCTCCCGGCGATCCCCGTGCATTTCGAAACCAATCCGGAAGGCTTCCAACCCTACAAGCGCGATCCCGAAACTCTCGCGCGCCCCTGGGCCATCCCCGGCACGCCGGGTCTCGAACACCGTGTCGGCGGCATCGAAAAACAGGACGTCACCGGCAACGTGAACTACGAACCACTCAACCACGAGCACATGGTTCGCACCCGCGCGGAAAAAGTCGAAGGCATCGCCCAGGATATTCCGGACGCCGTCGCCGAAGGCGATCCTTCCGGAGACGTTTTGATTGTCGCCTGGGGTTCCACCCATGGCCCCATCACCGCCGCCATGAAAACAATGCGCGCCAAAGGACATCGCATCGGCCACGTCCATCTGCGCTATCTAAATCCGCTTCCAAAAAATCTGGGCGATTTGCTGAAGCGCTACAAGAAAGTCTTGGTCCCTGAAATGAATATGGGCCAGCTCGTAATGCTCCTGCGCGCAAAATTCCTGGTGGACGCGCAAAGCTACGGAAAAATCCAGGGCAAACCCTTCAAGCAATCCGAAATCGAAGCCAAAATCGAGGAGCTGCTGGACTGATCCAAGCTAATGCCTCCAACCACTCACAAGACGAAGGCATTCCGAGCGCAGCGAGCAATCTGCTTTTCTCTGCCTCTCTGCGGGAATTCCCAGCTCCGCACCCGAGAATTTGAATTAGAAATCCCTGACGTTTTCTCTGTGTCTCTGTGCCTCCGTGGCAGACGTTCGTCGTCCGCCCCAGCTTCGAAGGAGATCTAAATTGGCAACCGATACGCTTCCCGTCTATACCAAGAAAGACTTCCAAACGGACCAGGAAATCCGCTGGTGCCCCGGCTGCGGTGACTACGCCATCCTCTCCGCCGTGCAAATGGTCTTCGCCGAGCTCGGCATTCCTCGCGAAAAATTCGTCTTCATTTCCGGCATCGGCTGCTCCAGCCGCTTCCCGTACTACATGAACACGTTCGGTTTCCACACGATCCACGGCCGCGCACCGGCCGTCGCCACCGGCATAAAACTCGTTCGTCCCGACCTCGACGTCTGGGTCGCCACCGGCGATGGCGACTCGCTTTCCATCGGCGGCAACCACACCATCCACATGCTCCGCCGCAACGTCGGCCTGAAAGTCCTCATGTTCAACAACAAAATTTACGGCCTCACCAAAGGCCAATACTCGCCGACCTCCGAAATCGGAAAGAAAACCAAATCCACGCCCTACGGCACTACCGACCGCCCCTTCAATCCCATTTCCCTCGCGATCGGCTCGGAAGCCACTTTCGTCGCCCGTTCCGTGGATGTTTTCCAGCAGCATCTGAAGGAAACTCTGCGCAAAGCGGCTGCCCATAAAGGCGCGGCCTATGTGGAGATTCTGCAGAATTGCAATATCTTCAACGACCTCGCGTGGGAGAACGTCACCGAGAAAGACGCGCGCAGCGAGCACGTCGTCCAGCTCGAGCACGGCAAGCCGCTGATCTTCGGCAAGAAGCGCGACAAGGGCATCCGCATGAACGGATTCGACCTGGAAGTCGTCGAACTCGGCAACGGCGTCACCGAAAAAGATCTGCTCGTGCACGACGAACAGCATCCTCGCGCCGCGTACGCCTTCCTGCTCGCGCACATGGAGCATCGCGAAGGATTTCCAGTTCCCATCGGCGTACTGCGCGCCTGGAACCACGTGCCGCGCTACGAAGACCTGATCACGCAACAGATCCGCGACGTGCAAGCCAAAAAAGGCAAAGGCGATCTGGCCAAGCTC
This sequence comes from uncultured Acidobacteriota bacterium, assembly GCA_963780035.1. GTDB lineage: Bacteria > Acidobacteriota > Terriglobia > Acidiferrales > UBA7541 > Palsa-295. Next base: position 158,385 of record CAWAAG010000008.1, read on the forward strand.
CTGCGCGCAGGCGACACCTGGGAACTGAAAGCGTAGCGCCGGCTTGTCCTGAAGGATGAAGGGCGTCGCGCCGGCTCTCTTGCGTCTTGAAGACCTGCGAAATCCAAGGACCAGCTGGCGGTTCTGCTGACGTGGACTGCCGCGCGCCTATTTCCTCCGGCGCTTCTTTTTCCCCGTAGGAACCACCGGCAGCGAAGCCGTCTTCCAATCCACGCCCTTCGGAACTTGCCCCACGCCCGCGACGTACAGCGCGCCCTCCGTCACTCCGTCCAGTCCCAAATCGCGATCAATCTTCGAATCCGCCAGCGCCATCGTGCAAAAAGGCGCCAGCCCTAGCCACGTCGCGGTCAGGCAAAACGTCTGGCACAGATGTCCGCACTCCGCCAGCACCACCCGATAGGCTCGCGGATACCTGTATTTCCACTGCGTCCGCGTGAACACTGCCGTCATCACTACAAATGCGCAGGCATCCGAAAACCACCGCTGCCCGATCACGTAATCGGACATGCGGTCGCGCGTCATCCCTGGCCGCAGCAATTCCAGCCGGTGCCTGCTCGCGTCGTAGTGATAAATTCCCGGAGAAATTCCCTCCACGTCCCGCGCCACTACGTATGCCTCGATCGGGTGCAATGCTCCGCCGGAAGGAGACGTCTTCACTGCAAATCGTCCCAATGGCGGCACTGCCACCCACTCGCGCACGCCGAATGTCAGCCCCAGTAGCGTGCTCAGGTCCGCAAACGACAGTTTTCCCAACGCGAATCGCCGCCAGGTCCTCCGCGCTGTCAGCACCCGCGGAAATTCGCCGTTCTCGTGCGCCGGCAGCAGCCTCGTCTGCTCCGCTCCCGGATAGCGTTTCACCGGAACCGGCATCGCCTTCTCGCGCGTCAACTCTTCCATATAGCGACCGGTTCGTAGCAGATCCGCGGTGAAGGGTAGATCGCGGCCGGTGAAATGAAAGAAACCCGCGGCGGGATTCCAATGCGACCAGGCCGCCATCGCGCGTTCCATAGGGTGTGGTTTGCGGTCGGAGCGTTGCAAAAGCGTATGGCGCGCCAAACCTCGAATCGCGGCGCGCAAGGAGGAAGGTGAATATCGCGGAAGCTTGCGGAAAATCGCGTCGGCCGAACGCCAGCGGCTGAAGAAATCCAGTACCTCGGTTGCCAGGGGAGCGGCCGTGACACCCTTTCCGGTCGCGTAGTTCTCGAAGATCAGCTTTCCGGCGTTCCAATAGGAAATCAAGAAAGGAGACCGCCGGAAGAGCGCCTGCTTCGCTTTAGCCATGCGGAATAGATTTGATCGAACTGCCGCGTGCGAAGCCCGCGAGCCTTGCTGTCCGCGTCATTTGCCTTTTGTCGTGAACCATTGCCCGAATGGCACTCCGGCATGCACGATGCGGCGTGGACACGGCATTTCGATCAAGCGGTAGGACTTTTCCAGTACGCGCAAATTCAAATCGATTTTCTTCTGATCGGCTTCAGTCACCTTGGCGCGCAGCGCGCGCAATTTCTTCTGCGCTTTGCGAATATCCGATGCTATGCCGTGCAGCGAAAATTTTATCTTGGCCACTCGAGACTCCCTCCCGGAAACACTTCAACTTCTGGAGGCGCGGGGTGTTTCCGGTTCTCGGCAGTTCTCCCCGGCGCGCATCCCTACTTGGACTTGGTCGTGAAGGTTTGCCCGAACATTGTGGGCGGCCTGCACACGATTCCGATAATCCCATAGGACTTCTTGAGCGCCCGCAGATTCAAAGCAATCTTTTTCTGGTCGGCCTTGCTGACTTTGCCGCGAATCGCGCGAAGCTTTTTCTGTGCCTTGGCGATTTCCTTGGTGACGTTCTTAAGCGTGAAATGGATCTTAGCCATGCTGCTCTCCCCCACCCGGCGCGCCCCAGTCCTATTTTCCTGGAAAATGTCCGCCGATTTCCTGCCGTGGGCGCCAGACCGGCGTGAGTGTAGTTGAGCCGCCACACAGCGTCAAGAAAGATTACTCGCTATCGCCCGTAACCGCCCCGTCAATCCAACTATCAATTGGACAGCCCATTTACCTGCGGCATCGGCAGCCCGATTTTCTGCACCAGCGCCGCAAACCTCGGATCGTTCCGTAAGGCCGCGAATCGTGGATGCACCGCGATATTGATCAGGCGCACCGAGCGCTCGTCGTACGCCTTATCCAGCCATTGAAACGCTTCGTCCTTTTCTCCCAGCCCCACGTACACCAGCGCAATGTTGTAGGGCGCCACATACTGCCGCGACGACATCTGCAACAACTCGTGCAGAATCGCCAGCGCCTCCGATTTTTTCCCCGCGACCGCGTACGCATTCCCCAGTTCCGCCTTGAACGAAGTCTCATTCCCGGATAGCGCCAGCGCCTGCTGCAATTCCGTCAGCGCCTTGTCGTATTCACCCTTCGCGAGATACGCTTGCCCCAGGTAGCCGTGGGCCACCGCGAAGCTCGGGTCCATCGCCACGGTCTTCCTGGCCTGCGCAATCGCTTCGTCGTCCTTGCCCGCCAGATACAGCACCCACGACAGATTCGCATTGATGATCAACGAACGCGGATCGAGTTCCTGCGCCAGCTTCATTTCCGAAATCGCTTCGTCGCTTTTCCCCGCGGCCGCCAGCGAGAGCGCATACCAGTGGTGAGCATTGGCGTCGCCCGGATTCAATTGAATCGCGCTCCGAAATTCGTCCAGAACCCCCGGAAATTCCAGGCTGTACGCGCGAATTTGTCCCAGCACCGTGTGCGCGGATGCGAGCGTATCGTCCAATTGCAGCGCCTTCACCGCCGCCGCTTCGGCTTCCGGCAACACTTGCGACGACGGCACATCCTTATAATCCGCCGCCAGCGTCAGAGCCCCGGCCAGCCCCGCGTAGGAGGGCGCATAAGTAGGATCCAGCTGGATCGCTTGCCGGTAATCCGCCACGGCCTGGGTCATCGCCTCACCCGTGCGTTTGTTCGCGTAGTAATTTCCTTGCAAGTACGCATCATATGCGGCCGGCACCACCGTCCGAGTTTTCGCCAGGCGCTCCTGCTCCGGCTGCGTCAATTGAATCTGAATTTGGGTGACGATGTCGCGCGCTACGTCGCTCTGCAGCGCCAGAATGTCCGTCACGGTGCGCTCGTAGCTGTGCGCCCAGAGATTCTGGCCTGTTTGCGGCTGCACCAGCTCCGCGGAAATCCGCACACGGTCGTCTGACCGCAGCACTGAGCCTTCCACCAGCGCGTCCACGCCCAGTTCCTGCGCGATCTGCGCGGGGCTTTCGTGCTTGTCCTTGTACTGCATCACCGAGGTGCGCGAGATCACCCGCAGTTTCTTGATCTGCGAAAGTTCCGTGATCAGCGCGTCGCACATTCCGTCCGCGAAATAATCCTGTTGGGGGTCGCCCGTAAGATTTTCCAGCGGCAGCACCGCCAGCGATTGAATGGACGCTGCACCCACGGGCCGCGGCCCGCGCCACTTCACCTCCACCAGTTTCCATACCAGCGCCGCAATCACCAGCAGCGCTACCCCCGCTAATAATGCCAAAATCGCATTGCGTAGCAGCGGACGCCGTGTCCCAGCGGCGGGCAGTACCGCCGAAGCCTGCAGGGCGCTCGCCGGAATCACCGCCGAGTTCGTACGCAGCGCTTCCAGCGCGGCGCGCACCTCGCTCGCGTGCTGGTAACGCTGCGCCGGCTCCTTCGCCAGGCAATGCTCGATCACCGCCCGCAATCCCGCCGGCACATTTTCGCGCAGCGCCGGCGCGGTATCGTGCAGGATCATCGAGCTCAGCTCGTAGGAAGTTCTTCCGCGAAACGGCCGCTTGCCATTGGCCATCTCGTAAAGCACTACTCCCAGCGCCCATATATCGCTGCGCGCGTCCGCTGGCTCGCCGCGAAATAATTCCGGCGCCATGTAGTGCATGGTGCCCACGATCGCGCCTTCCGAGGTCAGCGTGCTGATGGACTGCGTCTTCAGCGTGATTTCGCCGGGAGTCATGTGCTTGGCCAAGCCGAAATCGAGGACTTTGACGCGCCCTCCCGGCATGATGATCACGTTGGGCGTCTTCAGGTCGCGATGGATCACGCCGTGTTCGTGCGCATGCGCCATGGCATCCGCGATCTGCTCGCCGTAACGAATCACTGTCTCGGTAGGCAGCCCGCTCTCCGGGATTTGTTCCGCGAGCGAGCGTCCGTGCACAAATTCCATCACGATATAGCTCTTGCCGTCGGCTTCGCCCACGTCGTATATCGTGCAAATGTTGGGATGATTCAGTGCGGAGGCGGTGCGCGCTTCGCGGATCAAGAGCAGGCGTGCGTTCTCGTCCTTGTCCAGTTCCGCGGGGAGGAACTTCAGGGCCACGTCGCGGTTCAAGCGGTCGTCGTGCGCGCGGTAAACCACGCCCATCCCGCCTGCACCGACCTTCTCGACGATTCGGTAATGGGAGACGGTCTGCTCGCTCAAGGGTAGGAATCCGCCGAAGCGAGCATCTTAGGCCGCGCCGGAAAGCCAAGTCAATGTCCACGCCGCGCGGTGTTTCTTCACCGCGATTAAAACTGGTTGCTCGCGCGCGTTTGCAATATAAATGAAAAGCGACGCGGCGGGAGATAAAGGCATGCCGTCTTGGAAGGCTTTCTGGAGAACGATGATCGCGCTTTTCGCGCTGGCTGCGGTAGCCGGTGCGCTGTTCCTTGCGCTCAACGTAGGAGGCTGGCGGGCGCGCGTCGCCGCGGTGTTTGGCAGGGTCTACAATTTGCCGGTCGTCGTCGCTCCGCCGGCGAATTTTCAGCCCCGCGTGCCGCCCGGGTTCCAGGCGTCCATTTTTGCGAGCGGCTTCGCAGAGCCGCGCTGGCTTGCCGTGGCTCCCAATGGCGATGTGTTCGTCGCCGATTCCGGTGCCGGCGAAGTAATCGTCTTGCGTTCTGCGCCATCGCTGGGCGGCGCGTCGCGCGAGATTTTTGCCGACCATTTAAGCCTGCCCTTTGGCATCGCCTTTCACGATGATTACGTCTACGTCGCCAATTCCGCGCAAGTGGTGCGCTTTCGCTTCGATCCTAAAACCTCGCAACGGCTTTCGCAGGCCGAGCCCATCCTCGATTTGCCGGGCGGCGGCTACCGCCAGCACTGGACTCGCTCGCTGGCATTCAGCCCGGACGGCACGAAACTTTTCGTTTCGGTGGGCTCGCGCAGCAACGTCGGAATCGAAAAGGACCCGCGGCGGGCGGCGATTCTCGCGGTGGATCCGGATGGGCGCGACATGCGGGTCTATGCCAGCGGCTTGCGCAATGCAGTGGGCATCGCCTTCGATCCTTCGTCTGGCGAACTGTGGGCCGCCGTGAACGAGCGCGATGATCTCGGCGATGACGTGCCCTCCGATTATTTTACGCACGTCATTCCCGGCGGCTTCTATGGCTGGCCGTATGCCTATCTTGGGCAGCACGTGGATAATCGCGTCTCCTCCCGGCCGGACATGGTCGCAAAAACGATTGCGCCCGATGTGCTGTTGGGGGCTCACGTTGCCCCGCTGCAATTTGCGTTCTACGACAAACAAGAGTTCCCGGCCGAGTATCGCGGTGGCGCTTTCATCGCCGAGCATGGCTCCTGGAATCGCCGGATGCTCAGCGGATATCAAGTTGTCTTCGTTCCCTTTCGCAACGGGGTCCCCAGCGGGCCGCCGGCGCCATTTTTCTCGGGATTCGCGCCCGATCCCGCCGGCACGCACGTCTACGGCCGGATGGTCGGCGTAGCCGTGGCTGCAGACGGCTCGCTCCTCGTGTCCGACGACGGCCAAAACGTGATCTGGCGCGTATCGTACGAGCCCTAGCCGCCGACTTCCGCGAATTGCTGACGGTCCGGATTTCGGCCCGAAGGACAGTGAATTCCACGAACCAAAATGCGCCAGCCAACCTGCAAAAAAATGACGATTAGAACCGAGCGCCGTCCTTTGTTTTGAATGACATATAACGATTTCTAATCGCGAGCTGTGACGATTAGAAACGGCGACTTCCGTGATTCGTGACTCGTGTCCCGCGGAACCGACCGGGACGCAGAAAGCGCGATTCGTGACTCGTGGGTGCGACTCGTAACCCGTGATCCGCGACGCGTAGCTCGTAAATCCACCGGTTGCGAGAGCGGAGCACTCTGCGAACGCAGGTGCTGCGGATTGCGGCGGATGCGCGGAATCTGGATTCGTGTTGCGATTAGAAAGTGGCGCGGCTTTTATTTTCATGGGGTTGCAGGGATTTTTGAATGCGGTCTTGTTGCGGTTAGAAATGGGGGAAAATGCGGCGGGCGGAAGCGCCGCAGTCATGCTGGCGACAGTTTTCCTTCGGGGTGGGGTTACTCTGCCCGTCGCCGGTGTTGCGGAGCGCATGTCGCGTCCTCGGTGGGGCCGGAAACGAGCCCCGATTTACCATATCACATTTACCTTCTGATTACTAGACCCAAAAACGTGCGGGTGGCAGGATTTTCTAGAGGAATCGGCTGAATGAAAACAGCTTGAACGCACCTCTTACATGGCGCAAACTCTCGTTATGGCAAGAACTACAAAGTCCGTGCGGCAGGCCGCAGGTCAAGTGGCTGAAATGATGGCGGCATCGCTATCCCAATTCTCGCACGTTGAACAGGATAAGCGCCTGAAAGCCATCCAAAAGATCGCGCTCAGCGCCGGCGCGCGGAAGCGTGGAAAATCTTCAAAGCGTTCGCGTACTCGGGCGTCCCGTCCTTCATCCCGGCTTCGTGCAACATCCTGACGAAGGCATGCAAATCGCCTGAACCGATAGCCTTCATCGCTGCATTTTCCAGTTGCCGTCTTTTCTTCTGCTCCGCGATATCCACCTTGCGTTTGCCACGGCTCTTCTCTTCGCGCATCACATCGCGCAATTCGGTATCGTCAGCGTCACTAATCATCAGGGTAAAAAGTACCCGTGATTTTGTGCTCAGGGAAGAGAAAAATGTAGCATTGGCGGATTCACCCGTGCAGCGGAGGGGGCGAACCTTTACTAAGTGAAACTATTGATCGGCGGGAAGCGAGCCTACGGGCACTCGGGGCAAGGATCCTGGCGTTGCATTCTTCGCTAGCGCGGTGGCCTGTTGCGATGGAAGGGGCGGCATGAGCGCCATGGCTTGATCGCGGGCGGCGGCGAACTGGCTCCATTCGCGCTTCGAGACTGGATCGGAGGGCGGCAGGGGGAGGCGCTCGAAATTGAGGAATTGTTTGCCGCGCTGGATGCGGAAATCGAGATGCGGGCCCGTGGCGAGGCCCGTCATGCCTACCAGGCCGATGCGCTGGCCCTGCTCGACGCGCTGGCCCTGGCGCACCAGGACGCGCGAAAGGTGCATGTAATACGTGGTGTAGCCGTTGGAGTGCTGCACTTCGATCAAGTTCCCTGCGCCGCCTTTCATCCCCGCGAAAATCACGCGTCCATCGCCGATTGTTTGCACGGGAGTGCCGGTGGGCGCGGCGTAATCAATCCCCAGATGCGGGCGGTATTCTTTCAAGATGGGATGGAAGCGATGCTCGCTGAAATGCGAGGTGATCACCGCGGCGAATTTGAGCGGCGAATGCAGAAACGCCTTCTTCATGGATTTGCCGTCGGGCGTGTAATACGCGGGCAGGCCGTTGGGACCGTGAAACAGCACGGCGCGGTAGGGATGATTGCCATTGACGTATTCCGCGGCGAGAATGCGTCCATAAGAGGAAAGCTCGCCATTCGCGAGCATTTTCTTTTCGACGACCACGCGGAAAGTATCGCCGGGGCGCGGATCGGTGTAGAAGTCCAGGTCCCAGCCGAAAATATCCGCCAGGCGCATGGCCAGTTCCGGCTTTTCTCCCGCGTCCGTGACCGCGTTGAAAAGTGAGCCGCGGATTTCGCCGGTCACGCTCACTGTTTTGGTTTGCGAAGGGATCGTTTGTATCTCGGAACGGAAGTCGCGGCCCTGCGGCGCGATGTTCAGAACGCGATCGGCGTCAATGCGATAGCGCACTTCCTGGAGGTCGCCCAGAATCGAGCGCCCCACGGTGATGCGATTGCCCGCGCGCACGTGGCGAAAATCGAAAACCGACTGCGCCGAAGCAATCAGACGCGCGGCAACGTCCGGCGCGATGCCCAGCCCCTGCAGGAAGACCTGGAAAGGCAGGCGCGCAGGCACCGCGGCGTCCGTGAAGAGGACCAACTGCTGCTGAATGTGCCGGGCTTCTTCGCGCGCGAAGGAGGCGCGCATCGCAACGTCATTCTCGGCGGAGCTCCGCGCGTTGTAACTGACGGCGAGGCACGCCGCAGCAGCGGCGAGCACTATGACGCAGAGAGCAGCCTTCCAGATTTTATTCATAATCGTCTACCGCGCTGCACATTCAGAAAAAAGAGCATAGCGCAGCGTGCGGACCAGCGAAAAGAAAAATGCGCGATATTTTTCTTGGGAGTAACGGCTGGGACGAACCGGAGAGACGCAGAGGATGCAGAGAAAAACCTGAGCTGAAATCACCTAGCTTTAGGTTGGCCGTCGATCTTGCCGTCACAGCGATGGCGGTCTGAAGACCGCCGCTACAAAATCAGCGGCGACGACGGGCCGGCGTTAGGACTATTAGTGGGAGGCGCCGGCGGCGGCGTACTGCTGGCGCCGCTGGATATCGGCGAAATAATTTCGTTCGCGCAGGCCGTGGTAGATGCGGCCGGCGATTTCCGAAGCATGCGGGCCGCTTACCGAGCGGCTGCCGCCGCGAATCAAAACCACCAGCACGATTTTCGGGTGGGCCTGATCGGCATAGGAGACAAACCAGCCGAGGCGGCCGCCGAGCGCTTCATCGTTGCAGGTTCCGGTCTTGCCCAGAGCCTGCTCGCCGTCGGGATCGTAGCTTTGCTTGGCCGTGCCGTACATCACCGCGGCCAACATGCCTTCACGGATATCCGGCAGGAGCGGCGCGATATCCAGTTGCTGGCGCACGCGCGGCTGGAAATTGGCGCGCGCTGCTTCGGTGCGCGGGTATTGCAGGAAATATTGCGTGCCGCCATTCGCCAGAGTCGAGACCAGCGAAGCGAGTTGCAAGGGCGTCAAGCGGATCCCTTCTCCAAAGCTGGACATGCGCGCGACGCCGCCGTACACCGGCGGAGACCCCGGCAGAAAACCGGGCTGCTCCTCGGAAATGTCGTAGCCGGCGCGTTCACCCAAACCGAGCAGGTGGGCGTATTGATGAACGCGCGCGAAACCCAGGCGCGTGCCGACTTCCTGGAAGTAGACGTTGTTGGAATGCGCCATCGCTTCGGTGAGGTCCATGTAGCGGCGATGGCCGATCTTGATCATGGTGTCGCGGGTGATCACGCCCTCTTGCAATCCGGCGAGGGCGATGACCGGCTTGATTGTGGAGCACGGCTCGAAGCCCGAAGAAAACGCCATCTTCTGATTGACGATCGTCAAAATCCGGCCGGTGGATGGATCCATGGCGAGGACCGAGCCGTTGGCGTGGCCCAGCGCGTCCACGGCAACTTGCCGGATGACCGGGTCGTCGTAGTCGGCGTGGTCGTCTTTCGTGGGATCGCCCCACGCGGAAACGCCGCGACTGCGATGGTGAGTGCGGGTGGGCGAGCTGGGCGCGGTGCTGGATTTGGGAAGCGTCGCGCCGGAAGCGGCCGCGAACGCGCCTGCAAGAAGCAGGGAAAGGACCGGCACAATTTCTTTTAGGGCTGGGCTATGTCGCATTGAGTTCTTTATCGGCCTGAAAACCGAGGGCTTCAGCCGAAGAACTTTCAGTTTACGGAAATATTACAGGTGGACGCAACTGGAAAGGCGAACAGTTTTCCTGATCGGCACCGCTGGACCATGGTACAGATGCGCGGGAAGCGGGAATGGGAGTGAAATAAGGCGTAAGAAGCGAGGTGTGTGGCAGGAGCTTACGACTAGAGATTTGGCACAGAGAACCACGCGAGAGAGCACGGAGAGTTATCGGCGCGGCACACCCTACGACGATGGCTTGTCTTGAATCGAAGCGGCGAAAGCTTGTGCCGCACCTACGGCGCTGGTTGTTCTCTGCGCCGAACACCCGGCGCTTACGCACCGGGCTAACTTATGCCGCGCCTACGGCGCTGGATATGAGCTTCCGCTCGACACGACTCGTACCAACCCAATTTCCAATTAGCAAGAAAAGGTTCGGGGCCGAAGACTTCGGCCCCTTGAGACCCGCACTTTTTTCCGAAAATTGCTAGCGGGTGGCGCGGCCTTGGGCGGCGGCTGCGGCCTTGGGCGGTTGCTTGGCGGCTTCGGCGGCGGCGAGCTTCTGCGCTTCGGGCGACGGCTTGCCGTTTCCTTCCGCTGCTGCGGCGGGATTCGGCAGCAAACCGAGCTGTTTGCGCAGTTCGTGTTCGATCTTGCCGCGAATGTCGGTGTTTTCCTTCAGGAAAACCCGCGCATTTTCGCGCCCCTGGCCGAGGCGTTCGTTCTTGTACGAAATCCAGGTGCCGGATTTTTCGAGCAGGCCTTTGGTGACGCCCACGTCAATCAGATCGCCTTCGCGGGAGACGCCTTCGCCGTAGATGATGTCGAATTCGGCTTCGCGGAACGGCGCGGCGACTTTGTTCTTAACGATCTTTGCGCGGGTGCGCGAGCCGACCACGCGGTCGCCTTCCTTGATGGCCTGAATGCGGCGGATATCCACGCGGATCGAAGAATAAAACTTCAGCGCGCGGCCGCCGGTGGTGGTTTCCGGGTTGCCGAACATCACGCCGATCTTCTCGCGGATCTGGTTGATGAAAATCAGGCAGGTTTTCGACTTGGAGACGATCGCGGTCAGCTTGCGCAGCGCCTGCGACATCAGGCGCGCCTGCAAGCCCATCTGCGCGTCACCCATATCGCCTTCGAGTTCGGCGCGCGGAACCAGGGCGGCGACTGAGTCCACCACGATGATGTCCACGGCGTTCGAGCGAATTAGCGCTTCGGCGATTTCGAGGGCCTGTTCGCCGTTATCCGGCTGCGAAACCAGGAGGTTATCAACGTCCACGCCCAGCTTGCGCGCGTAGGAAGGGTCCAGCGCGTGTTCGGCGTCAATGAAGGCGGCCTGGCCGCCCAGCTTTTGGGCTTCGGCAATCACGTGCAGGGTGAGTGTGGTCTTGCCGCCTGATTCCGGGCCGTACACTTCGATCACGCGGCCGCGCGGGAAACCGCCCACGCCGAGAGCTGCGTCAATCGAGATCGAACCGGTGGGGATCACGTTTACCGGGACGAGCACGTCTTTGTTCCCCAGGCGCATGATGGAGCCCTTGCCGTACTGCTTTTCAATCTGGGATATAGCCAAATCCAGGTTTTTTGTCTTTTCGTCGTTCACAGTGCCACCTCTAGAGGGCTTTCATTTTTGGTCTTAGCTGGAGACCGAGGCGGGAGCAGTGTACCAGAGTGCCGAGGTCCCGACCTAGCCTTTCTGGAAGGCAGATTAGCACAAGGCGAAGAAAAAGCAAAAGGTATTTTGGGGTAGGCGTGCGCATCAGGCGTTGCTGTGGGGCACGCCGCGGAGGTTTGGCGGGTCAATATTTGTAGAAGCCGCGGCCGGACTTGCGGCCTAGCCAGCCGGCGGCTACGTATTTGCGGAGCAGCGGGCAGGCGCGGTATTTGGGATCGCCGAAGCCGGTTTGCAGGACTTCGAGGATATTGACGCAGACGTCCAGGCCGATGAAGTCCGCCAGTTCGAGCGGGCCCATGGGATGGTTCATGCCCATTTTCATTACGGCGTCCACGGCTTCAGGAGTGGCGACGCCTTCCATCACCGCGAAGGCGGCTTCATTGATCAACGGCATCAGGACGCGATTGGAAACGAAGCCCGGAGCGTCGTTTACGGCGACGGGCTTCTTTTCGAGTTTTTCGCAGAGCGACATGGTGGTGCTGAAGGTGTCGTCGCTGGTGGCGAGGCCGCGGATTACCTCCACCAGCGCCATCAGTGGAACGGGATTCATGAAGTGCATGCCGATGAAGCGTTCGGGGCGGCTGGTTTGCGCGGCGAGTTGCGTGATCGAAATCGAGGACGTGTTACTGGCGAGGATTACGCCTGGCTTCAATACGGCGTCCACATCTTTCAGGAGGCGGACTTTCAGATCGAGCTGTTCGGGGACAGCTTCGACGGCGAAATCGGCGGCGGCGAGCGCGGCGGTTTCCGTGGTGGGCTGGATGCGCGCGAGAACCCGCGGGCTTTCGGCTTCCGTAATCTTGCCCTTCTTCACTTCGCGTTCGAGATTCTTGGCGATGGTTTCCAGGCCGCGATCGAGGAAGCGTTTCTCGACGTCGCGCAGAATCACTTTGTAGCCCGAGCGCGCAAAGACGTGCGCGATTCCGTTGCCCATGGTTCCGGCGCCGAGCACGGCGACCGTCTTGATGGCGTCCACCGACATGCAGCCTCCGAATAAAAAAGAAGTAGAGGAAATCAAGGATGCATAGGAGGGAGAGGAACGTCAAGCGGCGCTGAGAGGGATGTGGAGGAAGTAGCGGATGTATAGGAGGTAGAGGAGGTGTTCGCGGCGCGGGATTCGAGCGGGCCCCTTTTGACTAGAAGCCATCTGGCTCTGTTGACATCCTCGCTACGACGATGAAAATTCGAGATGGCTGGCACCGTGCATTTGTTGTTTGCTACCGAGGCTGGAGGCACGATGGCCGAAGTTGGACTCCTGCCCTTTGCTCGCATCGCCTTGCAGGTCGCCAAGGCGGTGCTGCCGCGTTACCGCAGCCGATTCAGCAAGCACCAATTCAATCAACCGCAGTTGTTGGCTGTTCTTTGCCTGATGCGCTACGAAGACTGGACCTTTCGCGAGGCCGAAGTGCGGCTTGGCGAGCATCGCGAATTGCGCCAAGCGCTGGGACTGGGGAGCGTGCCCGACTTCACGACTCTGTGTCGCTTTCTGCAACGTCGGGACGATGTGACCATCGACCGCGCGGTCGGCGAGACGGTGCGCCGCTTGCGTGGCACGCGCAAACAAGGACGGCGGCGCGCCCGCGTGGCGGTCGATGCGACGGGCCTGGCGCAGGGCGCGGTCAGCACGTTTTTTGTGCGGCGCATGCATCATCACGGGCAAAAACCGCTGCCGTGGAGACATTGGCTGAAGTGGGTGGTGGTGGCGGATCTGGATCAACAGTTCCTGCTGTCGCAGATCGCGCGCCGTGGCCCGTGGAACGATTGCGCGAATTTGCCCGCGGTGGTCCAAGCGGCTTCCGCGCAAACGCGCATCGGGCTGGTGCTGGCCGACGCCGAATTCGACAGTGAGAGAAATCATACTTACATCCGACAGCAGCTCGGGGCGCAGAGCGTGATTCCAGCCAAGCGCGGCAAGAAAACCTGGCGCATCCACGGAGTGCGTGCCCAGATGCGTCGAGCATTCCCACGACAAGTCTACCGGCGCCGCGCTCTGATCGAGAGTCTGTTCAGTTCGGTGAAGCGCAAGCTCTCGGCTCGCGCGCCCGGTCGTTCCCTGCGCACCCAGAAGCGCCAGGCCCTGCTCCTTGGACTGAGTTTCAATCTGTATCGCCTGAGGCATCGCTACCTTTTTTCGAGGATGTCAACAGAGCCAGATAGGTTTTAGTCACGAGAGGAGCGGCGCTTGCTTGATGACGCGAGCCTATGCGCCATGCGCAGGAGATCGCGCAGCGCTTCGGCGTGAATGCGCGAGAGCCGCACGAGCACCCACTCGTAATTGCGATAGTGATCGGTGATGTAGTACGTCTCGGGATCGGCTGCGAGCAATTCGTCGCGCTGCTCAAAATCGGTGCGGACGACGATCGTGGACTCCAAATCCTGATGCAGGCGGACAAACAACGCGCCGCGGACCTTGAATGCCGGCGTGCCGTAAGAAGTGCCCTCTTCGGCGTGATCCAACGACAAAGAAATTTGCCGCACCGCGTCGAAGGTCACCGCCGCGTCCGCTGCGCGGCGGGCTTTCTTTGGCTTCTTCTTCCCCGGGGATTTGGACCTTACGCCGCGAGGGGACATCACACCTCCGAAATCAAACGAATGTAGAGTAGCCCAAGAAAACACACCTGTGGGAGAACCGTCGAGCGCAGCAAGCCCACCGGGCGCTCGCCGTCGCCTCGAAATTTAGTAAGTGCCCAGCGAGACGCGCAAAACTTGCGGCACCGAGGCAAAATTCAATCCCCAATCGGTCTGATCGCCGTTCCAGATGCGAAGCGGCTTGAATTCGCCTTTATCGTAAATTCCCTCTTCGACCCGCAGGAATTGGCGCTGCTTGCCGGAAGCGGCGTCGCTCACCTGGAAATCCACACGGCAGAAAAATCCCGCCACCAGAAACTCGTTTTCTCCAAGCTGCGCCACCAGCGCGCGGCCAATCGGTTCAGGATTGCCGGGCGGATTCGCGCCCGGGCCGAAATCTCCCACACCGTACGAGACGACCACTTTCCACGGTCCAAAATCCAGCGAGCTCGTAGGCTTTCCCTTCTCTTCCACTACGGCTTGCAGCTTGCCTTCGAAGTTGAGGCGCGCAATTTCGCGGTCCATCGGCTCGAGCAATTTGTAGTTCAGCGCAAAAGGCGCGAGCGATTCTTCGGTGATCCGCGACGCGCCCAGCGGAGAATCGACGTAGCGGGTGTAGTCCATTCCAAAGGGAGAAAAGCCTATGGCCTGGTGGCCGAGAGCGGCGAAGAAATAGCGCGCGTACGCCGTGCTGTGGCCGGTCTCCGGCACGAACATGGCATTGTCCGGGCGATGATAATAGTCCAGGACCTTCAAATATTCCGCGCTGCCTTCCATATAAATGTCCGGGCCGAGCAAGTCAATCGCCGGAGCAGTCGCCTTCCATATGGGGATGACGTTGTCGGTGGCGCCACCGCTCTCGTAGTTTGGCGGCCGCCCGGGATGGAATGGATTGCGCAGCGCCGCGTTGACGTACAGCGGCAATGGGTAAATCGCCTTCCCCGCCGCGGCAACCTGATTGATGTAACGCGCGATCGCCCACGCATGGAAGAACTCTTCGGCATCGTCCCCAAAAACCTGCTGCCAATTCGCGGATGCCGTGCTCACCTGCTGGTGCAATGCCGTGAGCAACTCCGCGGGCACGGGAGCCTCGAACACTTTTTGCGCGGCGGGGGAGTAATCGCGAACGCAGCCCCAGGTACCGGGCTCGTTTTCCACCTGGACCATCAAGACGGTGTGCTGCCCGTCCGCCGCTTTTAGATGGCGCATCAGCGCGCTGAAGGCGGCGATGTCCGCGTGGAGCGTGGCGGCGGCGAAGGGCGAAGGCGAATCCACCGGCCGCCCGTTTGCGTCGATCATGCGCGGATAAAGCTCGGGCGAGCGCTTCATCCACAAAGGCAGGTAGTGGGAACTGCCGTTCTTCCACGTGCCGAACCACAAAAGCACCAGATGAACGTGATGTTCGCGCGCCTGCGCCAGCAGCGTATCCAACAGCGTGTAGTCGAAGCGACCCTGCTCCGGCTCGAATTGCTCCCAATAGACGGGCATCTCGACCGTGTTGGCGTGCAAATATTCGATGGCCGGCCACACTTTCGACAGCGTCGCGGGCCACGCGCTGGAGTTGTTGGGCTGCGCGCCCAACATCAGGTAGGGCTCGCCATCCACGAAGAGCGCGTAGCGGCCGTCCTTTTCAACAATGTGCGGAAGCGAGCGGTCCGGAGTTTGTGCGCGCAGCGGGCTTACGGCGCAGCACAGCATGAGCGCGACGATGCAACAGCTCACGCCCAAGCTTCGATGGAAACATTCACCGTTCATGTGTGCAGGCCCGACTCGCTCGCTTCGCGGCAATTTCATTCAAGACGCATCCATTACCTGGCGGATCATTCCGAGTGCGCGCTTCTGCGATGATGGTGTCACGCGAATTCTCAGCTTTCCCGCGGAATCGTCCGTTGCAGAACCGATGCCGATCGCGCCGAGGAAAGTAACCAGATTGTCTCGCATGGCGCGGTCTTCACCCGTCCAGACTTCCACCGTCGCTTCGGCCGGATCGAAATCGTCCGGAACGTAATCCTGCGGGACGTCCGACGCATCGTCACCGTCGTCAGCGTCTGGCGGTATTGCCGCGGACGCATCGGAATCGTCCGGCTCATCGTCCCCTTCGTCCGGGTTGCTTGCAAAGCGGCGGATGACGTCGTCGAGCGCCGCGTGCGCCGCTTGGTGATCTCGCGCGTGTATGAAAATCGCGTAGACCGGCTCCGACAATCCAGGCAGCGGACCGCTCTCTCGCGTGCGCTGGTGATGAGAAATTTTTGCGGAATCGAGCGCGCTTTCGATGTGAGTCGCCAGCCCCGCGTCGATTCCCGTCCACAGAAGTTCGGGCCCGTCGGCGGGAGCAGGACGATTGGAAGGTACTGGCGCGTCTTTGAGGCGCGCGACGAGATTCGCGCCGCAATCCGAGCAACGCGTGAAACCGTCGCGGTATTCCGTCTTGCAGCTTGGACAAAACATTTGGATAGATTTTTCGTCACCGATTCTTCAAGGCGACGCCCATGATATCGGAATCGCACGAGGCAAGGAAAGCGTCACGCGACGCGATTGGCAGCGGGAGTGCGGGACAAAGATCTGGAAGCAAGCGCGAGCCACGCGACCAGTGACGAGAGTTTTTCGTCCTGCGACCACGGGGGACCGAGCGGGCGGCCCAGGCCGGCGATGCGGCGCGTGAGGACGTCGGGCTTGACGCGCAGGACGCGCGACGCTTCGCTCAGAAGCTCGCGCTCCTTCGCCGTCGCACTTGCGAGGCCGCTGCGGGCGCTCGCCTGCAGAATCGCGCGGCGGAAGAGTTCGCCATCGGCGGTGTGAATTAGCGCGTGCGATGCCAAGATCTGCTGCAGGGGAGGCAACGCTCTTCCAGAGGCGAGAACCACGCCGGAGCGCTTTAGCGCGTAGCCCTGCGCTAGAAGACTTTCCTGCAGCGCGCGAATCGCGCGTTCAGCGAGCGCGCCGGCTTCGGTCTCGATGCGCGAGATGAAAGCTTGCGCCTCTTCGAGGGGCATTTTTTCCGCTGTGTGATATGGCTGGCGGAAGCGGTAGGTGAAGGTCTCGACCAGATGGACGCGCTGGCGCGCCAGCACGGCAGGAACACCCTTGGTAAGGGAGAGCGCGACGAGCGCCGTCCAGCCGGAGTGAGAGCGGAACCCTAGGGCCGCGGCTTTCATTGAGTGCTCCACGAGTGAAAATGAGGTAGAGGAGGTAAAGGAAGCACAGGAGGGAGAGGAACGTCAAGGGTGCGCTGGACGGGCACTGGCGGTCGCGAGTCGAGCGAAAATCGAAGAGAGATCCCTCGTCGCTGCGCTCCTCGGGATGACAACGGCTCTTGTGGGCGCCGTCCTTCACACAGGCAAAGAGTTTGCGGGACGCGGGCGCTACTGACGTTCGATGGCGAGCGCTACGGCGTTGCCGCCGCCTAGGCAGAGGGCTGCTATGCCGCGCTTGAGGTTGCGGCGCTGCATTTCGTAGAGCAGCGTGATCAGTACGCGCGCGCCGGATGCGCCGATGGGATGGCCCAGCGCGACGGCGCCGCCGTTGACGTTCACTTTTTCGGGGTTGAGTTTCAGCACGCGGGTGACGGCGATGGCCGCGACGGCGAAGGCTTCGTTGAGTTCGTAGAGGTCCACGTCCTTGTCGCGGTCCCAGCCGGTTTTTTTCAGCAGCTTTTCCACCGCGTCCACCGGCGCCATCATCACCCATTTCGGCTCGACGCCGCTGACGGCTTGCGCGACGATGCGCGCCATGGGCTGTCTGCCCAGGCGCGCGGCATTTTTTTCGCCGGTGATGATCAACGCGGCCGCGCCGTCGTTCGTTCCCGGCGCGTTCCCTGCCGTCACCGTGCCATCTTTCTTGAATGCGGGCTTCAATTTAGCCAGCGCTTCGAGTGAGGTGTCTTCGCGCGGCGATTCGTCGGTCTTGATGATGACGGGATCGCCCTTTTTCTGCGGGATTTCGACTGGGACGATTTGCGCGCTGAAGAAGCAGGATTTTATGGCGCGGATGGCTTTCTGGTGGCTTTCGAGCGCGAACTGATCCTGTTCCTGGCGCGAGATGCCGTATTTTTCGGCGACCAGCTCGCCGGTGACGCCCATGTGATAGTTCTCGTACACGTCCCACAGGCCATCGGTGATCATGGAATCGAACATTTCCTGATTGCCGAGGCGGTAGCCAGTGCGGGCGCCTTTCAATAGATACGGGCAATTGGACATGGACTCCATGCCGCCCGCGGCGACGATTTCGGATTCTCCGAGCTGCACCGCCTGCGCCGCGAGCGCGACGGCTTTGAGGCCGGAGCCGCAAACCTTATTGATGGTCATCGCGGCGACGCGCGCATCGAGTCCGCCGCGCAGGGCGGCCTGGCGCGCGGGATTCTGGCCGAGGCCAGCTTGGACGACGTTGCCCATGATGGCTTCGTCTACAAGGTTGGGGTCGATGCCGGCGCGGTGCACGGCTTCCGCGATGGCTTTTGCGCCGAGTTCGGTGGCCGCGAGCGGCGAGAGTCCGCCCATGAATTTGCCGATGGGCGTGCGGACGGCGCTCAAGATGACGGGTTGTTCAGTGCCGGGAATTGCCATTTCGATTGCTCCTTGGCAGTAAGGCGCGGACGGCGTGTCTGCGCCACAAAATCGGAAATTACAGTATAGACGCGGCGCGCGGGGCGGTCAATTTAGGCGCGATGTTCTGGCTGCAGCGGGCACGGAATTGGAGCAGCAGGCCGTGCTTTGGCGAGATGCGTGAGCCTGGACTGAACATATCTGAGCCTAATTTTCGAAGCGACGATTGGCTGGAATCGCGCTCCACTCTTCCGCGAGAATCGCGTAGAGATAGGTGTCGCGCCATGCGCCCTTCTCCAGCGCGTTTTTCAGGAAGAAGGCCTCGCGGCGCATGCCGAGCTTTTCCATCACGCGGTAGGACGCGTGATTTTGCGCGTGGCAGGTGGCCCAGACGCGATGCAGTTTTAGCTTGTTGAACGCGACGCTGAGAACGGCGCTGGCGCTTTCGGTCATATAGCCGTGGCCCCAATACTTGCGGTTGAGGACGTAGCCGAAATCGGCGGTAAGGTTTTTGTCGTCCTGGATGCGCAGCGCGATCGAGCCGATCATGCGGCGCTCGCTCTTCAGCTCGATCGCCAGGCCGACATCGTTACGCGGCCATTTTGCTTGCGTGTGGAGAGCGCGGTCGAGGAACTCGCGCGTGGCCTCGCGCGTATTCGGGCCCCAGATCATCAGGCGCACAACTTCCGGGTCGGACGCGTACTCGTGGATGTCGTCCTCATCTGTCGCGCGGATTTCGCGCAGTTGGAGGCGTTCGGTCTCGATGGGAAACCACGGTTCCATGCAAGGAATGATAGCGAATGGCGGAGTGGGACAGCAAGGTCGCGAGGCATCGCGTTCTTCGCCTTCTATTCGCCCACGCAAACTCTGCTAAGATAGACGTGCGGGAATCCTGAGGCATGAGCCAAAAAGAAAATACGGCGGCGCGCAATTCCGGACTGAACGCCGCGCAGCGGGCGGCTGTGGAGCACGGCGACGGGCCGCTGCTGGTGATCGCCGGCGCGGGGACCGGCAAGACACGCGTGATCGTCGAGCGGATCGGCAATCTGCTGGAAACCAATCCGGAGCTTGCCGGCGAAAACATTCTGGGGCTTACCTTCACCGATAAAGCCGCCGGGCAGATGAAATCGCGCGTGGTGAAAGCGATTGGCGAGCGCGCCGAGGGCGTGTGGCTGAGCACCTTCCACAAGTTTTGCATCGAGCGCGTTTTGCAGTCCGTAAATCCCGATACCCAACCGCTTGATGACATTGACCACAAAATTCTGCTGCGCCGGCATATCGGCGAACTCGGCCTGAAACATTTCCGGCGCCTGCAGGATCCCGGCGAATTCATCAGCGACTTCGTGAAGTTTTTTTCGCGCTGCCAGGATGAGCTGGTGACGCCGGACGATTACCAGCGCTACGTGGAAGGGCTGCGCCGAAAACACGACGGCCAGAAAAAATCACTGGAATCCGACGCTCTGGAAATCGCCGAGGACGAAATCGCGCGGCAGGAAGAACTCGCGCGCGTCTATCGCATCAGCGAGCGGCTGCTGCGCGAACGCAAGCTGCTGACCTTCGGCGCGCAATTAATGCACGCGGTGCAATTGTTGCGCGATGACGAAGCGCTGCGCCGGCGCATGCACGAGCAGTATCGCTACATCCTGGTGGATGAATTTCAGGATACCAATATCGCGCAGCTTGAGTTGCTGTGGCTGCTGGCGGGCGAGCGGCGCAACATTGTCGCAGTCGGCGACGACGATCAGGCGATTTACCGCTTTCGCGGCGCGTCCTTCGGCAGCTTCACGATTTTTCTGAAGCGCTTTTGCGGCGTCAGCGACGCGAAGCTGGGTCCCGCGGCGAAGAAATTCCTGGTTTCGCTTTCACAGAATTACCGCTCGACGCAGCGGATTCTGCGCGTGGCCGGAGAAGTGATCTCGCACAACGAAAAATCCCCGCTGCTCCCGCTTAAAGAGTTGACCACGGAAAATCGCGAGGGCGAGAAAATTCGCGTCGCGGAATTCGGTATGCCGGAGGAGGAAGCGCACTGGGTAACCTCCGAGATCGCGCGCCTGCACGATGCCGGAGCGCGCTGGCGCGATTTTGCGGTGCTCTACCGCAAGCACACCCACCGCGAGAAGCTGGTGGATTCCTTGCGCCGCCACGAAATTCCTTTCGTGATCCGCAAGCTTTCGATTCTGGAAAGCACGCTGGTGCGCGATTTGTTTGCATGGCTGCACCTGATCGTGGTTCCGGGGGACAACGTGGCTTGCGCGCGCGTGCTGGCCGCGCCGTATTGGGGACTGGAGCCCCGGGACCTGGTGCGACTGGCGGAGCGCGCCGACAAAAATCACCGGCGTCCGCTCAGCGACGAACTGGAAACCGCGCAGAACGAAGCTCCCTTCGATCGCCCCGGCGTAAACCTCAAGGAACTGGTGGCCTTGCTCGCGCGCTTGCGGCAAACCGCGCGGCGCGCCCCCGCTACGGAAGTGGTGGAAGAACTGATCGCCGGCCTGGGCGTCGCGCCGTTGCCATCCGACCAGGACCGCTACTACCTCGATCGCTTCGTCGCGTTCGTGCAAGGCTGGGAGCGCAAGAGCGAGAAAAAGCAGCTCCGCGATTTCATCGAATACCTCGCCTATTTCCATGAAGCGGGCGGCGACGTGTGCCTGGAGGAAGAAATCACCGACGATGCCGTGCAATTGATGACGGTGCACGCCGCCAAAGGCCTGGAGTTTCCGCACGTTTTTATTTTGCGGCTTTCGCGCAACGACTTCCCTTCCGGCGCGCGCAAAGTGGTCTTCGAATTTCCGCCGGAAATGATGAAGGAAGAAAAACCGCAGGGCGACTTCCAGATCCAGGAGGAGCGCCGCCTGTTTTATGTGGCGCTCACGCGCGCGCGCCAGCAACTGACGCTTTCGACGCTGGTCAACAAGCGCAAGAAGCCGTCGCCCTTCCTGGAAAATTTCCTGGCGAATCCGAAGATCAATAAATTCGATACGAAGCAGCTGGAGCCCAAGGTGCAGGTTCCCCTGCTGCTGGAAACCACGGGGCCGGAAGCAGATTCCGCCGACCCCGCGCAATTATTCCCGGCGGGCAGCGAACCCACGCGCGCGTACTCGCGCGTGGCTCTGTGGGCCAAAGCTTTTCATCCGCCGCGCCCGGAACCGCTGCAATTGAGCGCGTCGGCGATTGACGCCTACGATCGCTGCCCGCTGCGTTACATGTTTCAGTACGTGTGGAGCATTCGCGGCGGCCCGCACGCGATGGCGACCTTCGGCAACGTGATGCACACCACGATCAAGGAATTGGTCGGCGAAATGAGCAAGCGCAGAAAAATTTCCTTCGCCGATGTGGCGGCGATCTATGACCGCGAATGGTCCGCCGCGGGTTACATTGACGATTATCACGAAGAGGAATACCGCAAAGCCGGCCGCGAACAGCTCGCCGCGTTCCATCAAACCTACACGGCCGCGCCGGCGGACGTGCTGTACCAGGAAAAAACATTCGAGTTGCCGCTGGAGCACGACGTGATCGTCACCGGGCGCATGGACCAGGTGAATCGCATCGCCGGCGATAAGGTCGAGATCATTGATTAC
Source organism: uncultured Acidobacteriota bacterium (assembly GCA_963780035.1). Lineage (GTDB taxonomy): Bacteria > Acidobacteriota > Terriglobia > Acidiferrales > UBA7541 > Palsa-295. The sequence continues at coordinate 180,438 of CAWAAG010000008.1, forward strand.
AAGACGGGCAAGCCGAAAGACGAAAAGGCCGCCGCAAAAGATTTGCAGCTGGGCGTGTATGCGCTGGCGGCGCGCGAAGTCCTGGATCTCGACCCGGTGCGCCTGGTGTTTTACAACCTGATGACCAACGAAGCCGTCGCTGCCACGCGCGACGCCAAGGCGCTGAAAGAAACCAAGGAAAAAATCGCGGAAGTAGCCGACCAGATTCGCGCGCGGGAATTTTCCGCGAAGCCCGGATTTGGCTGCGGCTTCTGCGATTACAAGCCGCTCTGCCCCGCGCACGAACAATTGATTGCGATCAAGCCGCGGCGAGGCGTGCAGGATTCAAAGGAAGAAGCAGAGTAGCGGCACGAAGGTGTACGTTCTCGAGCAGAGGCGGGTCCTACGAAAAAAACGGGGCGTCCAGTAAACTGGACGCCCCGTTTTTATTTCCGTAGCGGGCTTCGCGGTGAAACGAAACCCGGGATGGTTCCGCGCATGAACTACTCTGGAACTTTCTCCCCGCGATTCAGCGGCGCCGTAACTTTGCAAGCGCGCTCGAATCGCTCCGTCAATCTATAAAGGCGCGCGCCAGTGAAGTCAAGAAGAAAAACTTTTTGGTGCGCGCGTTTTGTAAGACATCTTGCGGCGCGCGGAACACGCGGCACGCAAAATTTAACGCAAACCGCTTTGGTAGTAGCCCTGCCGCGCCGTCACGTCAAGATCCGGACGCCGCACGCGCACTTCGATGGTGTGATAATCCTTGCCACGATCGGTGTCTTGCGGTTGAAACGTGAGCGTGTACTGGTTGCGCGCTTGTTCGGTGACCGAAGCGTAGAGACCTTCCAAGCCGCGGTCGCTGCTCGCATAAAAAGTGTCGCCGCCCGTGGCGGTGGCATATCTTTCGAGCCGGGTGCTTTGCTTTTGGAGTAGCGCGTGGCCAACGGAAATGGAATACACCGAGATATCGTATTTCAGCAACAACTGCATGGTCTGGTCCAGGCTGTGTTCGTTGTCGTGGGAATTATTTCCGTCGGAAACCAGGAAGATGATCTTGCGGCGGTCGCGCCCGCGTCCCCTGAGCATTTCGCCTGCACCGTAGACCGCGTCGTCCAAATCGGTAGTTTCCTTTTCTTGCTGCACACCGCCGGTGGTCGGCGCGCCGGTCTCCAGCGAACGTCCGTTGGCGGTGGCGCCGGAAGTCAATGGACCGCCGAGAGGAGAGCCGGGATAGCGGTAGGCGAGTTCCATGCGCTTCAATTTTGTATAGAGCTGGTCGTTATTGAACGAAAAATCCGCGACGGTGTTGGGAAACTGGTCGTAGGTCACCAGCGCCACTTCGTCGTTGGGTCCAAAGCCGCTCGAAATCGCGGTGAGGCTTTTTTGCACTTGCTCGGCGGACTTGATCGAAAGGTGATTGTCTATCAGCACCACGGCGGAAAGCGGATACGGGTCGGAAGTGAAATAAACGATTTGCTGTTCCACGTTGTCGCAAAAGACGCGAAACTCACTCTGTTGCAGGTCGCCGATCAATGCGCCGTCGCGATTTTTCACGGTGACCGGGACGATCACCAGCGTGGTACGGCTGACAATCTTGGACCGCGTGTTCGTCCCCTGCGATTGGCCGGTTTGCGGCTGCGGCGTTTGCGTGGCCGGCACTTGCGAATTCGGCGCCGGCGTGCCGGGTTGCACCGGCGGCGGCAGTTGCCCCGGCTGCGCGGGAGGCTTATTTTGCTGTTGCGGAGTCGGCGAGGGCGGCAGCTGAGCCCACGCGGCATTGCCGGCAAAAAGTAATACAATACCCAGCGTCAGGATGGATCGCGTCATCGAGATTTCTCGTTTCGTGCCCAACGGCACGGCTGCGTTTTTTGCGCTCATACTGCGAACCGGACCGCCATTGCCGAACATCCGCTGGCGCGCCAGACGCATCGTATCAAACGCGTTCGACCTCAGGGAGATTATACAATGCGGCTGACCAGCCTCGCGGCGGGCATTTTTGCGGTGGCCATACTCGGATATGTGGGCACGACGACCGTACCGCTTGCGAAAGGAGCGGGACCGCAAGACTCAGCAACCTCCCAAGCGTTGCTTTCTCCAGCGCATCCAGGTTCGCCCGCGAACCACGCGGCCAGCGCGCCTGCGCAGCCGATGGTGCGTTCGCAATCGGATCAACAGCAGCAGGCGCCGCAGGTCCAGCAGCCTCTGCAGGTGCAGACGACCATCGTCAACGTTTTCGCCACGGCGCGCGATAAACACCACGCCATTGTGACCGACCTGACGAAGGATGACTTCAAGGTTTCCGAGGATGGCGTCGAGCAGAAAGTGGCTTTTTTTTCCAAGGAAGTGGATATGCCCATCACGCTGGGGCTGCTGATTGATACCAGCGCCAGCATGGACCGCATGATTGACGCCGAGCAGGATGCCGCTTCGCGGTTTTTGCGAGAAGTGATGCGCCCCAAGGACGAGGCCATGGTGATCACGTTTGATTTCGACGTGGACCTGCTGGCCGATTTCACGCAGGACACTTCCGTGCTGGCCAGCGCCATTCGCCGCGCGCGCGTGAATTCGGTGGGCGGCGGCGGCGTGGTCACGCCCGGCACGATTCCGCAAGGCCAGGGCGGCGGCACCAACCTGTACGACGCGATCTATCTAGCATGCCACGACGAACTGGCGAACGAAGCCGGGCGCAAAGGGGTGATTATCCTGACGGACGCGGAAGATACCGGCAGCAAGTTGCGATTGCAGGATGCGATTGAGGCAGCGCAGCGCGCCGACGCCGTGATCCACATACTTCTGATTACGGACCGCATGGCCACGTTTGGCACCGGCCCGGGCGTTGCGCGGAAGATGGCGGAAGATACCGGCGGACGCGTGATTGACGTGCACAACGAGAAATCACTGGAAAAAGCATTCGATGAGATTTCCGAAGAGCTGCGTTCGCAATACGTGCTGGGCTACTATCCCACCAACCTGAAGCGCGATGGAACCTTTCGCAAGATTCAAGTGACGGTGACGAGGCCCGACGTGAAGTTGCTGGCGCGACGCGGCTACTACGCGCCTTACCGATAACCTTGGGATCTTCGCGGAAAGCTCGCTGCTGCTAGGCCCTTAGATTCCACCGCAGAGACGCAGAGTACGCACAGAAAACCAAAAAATACTTACTTGCTGGGAGCGAGGGGCGATGACGGCGCTGTCGCGTAATAGCCTTTGCGCGTTCGCACGCTGAGGCCTTTGCGGTCCGTCTGCACGTCAATCTTGTGGTATTGCCCGGTGGATTGCACGCTCGCCGGCGAATAGGCGATGAAGTACTGGCTGCGCAGCTCGGTTCCAATATCCACGAAAGATTGCGCCAGGTCGTCCACCTTGTAGGGATAAAAAACGCGCCCGCCGCTCTGGTCCGCAAATTCCTCCAGAACTTTGTCGCCGCCTTCGATGTGCATTTTGTGCGGCGTGTCGCCGTCAATCGCCAGCCAGTCGGTATTGGTGCTGATGCAATAGATGGCGGCCTCGGCGCGAATGGCCGCTTCCACGGATTCGCTCAAGGCATGATCGCTCAGGTTGTCGTCGCCGTCGCTGATCACCACCAGCACGCGGCGCACTTCGGGGTTCGGACCCTTGGGCAGAGGAGGATTGGAAAGTTTATCCGCGGCCAGGTAAATCGCGTCGTTCAGCGCGGTGCCGCCGCCGGCGCGCTGCTTGCGGATGGCATCGGTGAGCAAGGCCAGGTCGCCGGTGTAATCCTGAATCACTTCAGGCTCGTTGTCGAAAGTCATCAGGAAGGCTTCGTCGCGATTTCTGCGGATGACGTGCTGCAGAAAATCCATGGCGGCGTCTTTCTCGAATTCCAGCCGCGGACGGATGCTATTGGAAGTATCCAGCAGGATGCCAATGCGCAAGGGCAGATCCGTATCGCGTCCAAAGTAGCGGATCTGCTGCGGCGCGCCGTCTTCCAGAATTTTGAAATCGCTCTCATCCAGGTCGGTGACGAAATTGCGATGGCGATCCATCACGGTGGCCACCAGGTGGACGAGTCCGGTGGTCGAAACGATGGGAGGCGTCTTGCTCTGCTGCGGATTCTGAGCCGCATCGCCGGGGGCTTCGTTCTGGGTGGCCTCGCCGCCGGACTGCGACGCAGCAGCGTCCGGAGGCGGAGGGGGAGGATTCTGCTGAGCCTGCGCACGGCCGCCAAATACGAAGAGCAGCGCGACCAGCACGCAAACGTAACGCGGCGCTTTCACGCCAACCATCATAGGTAATCCTTCAAGGCAGCGTCAATTGAACTATCGTGCGCGGCCACGGCCTCACCCGCCGCTGATTTCACTATTTCGCCGAGCGCGCGAATGTACTTCACCAGCTCTTCCGGCAACGGCGCGCGAAATTCCATCCGCTCGCCCGTGCGTGGGTGTGCAAATGCGATGCGCGCCGCATGCAGATAGTTGCGCCCGAGCGGCGGCAGCAACTCGCGTGCAATGCGCTCCTGATGCGGCGCGCCGTACAGCGTGTCGCCCACCACCGGAAATCCCAGCGCGGAGAAATGCACGCGAATCTGATGGGTGCGGCCGGTGTGCAAGTCCGCTTCGATGAACGAGAAATTGCCGATACGCAGGCGCAGCCGCCAATCCGTGCGCGCTTCCCGGCCTTCGCTGCGGCGGCTGGTCATGCGTGAACGGCGATTCAGATCGCGCGCGACGGGCAGCTCGATTGTCCCTTTCGTGCCTTTCACCACGCCGTGCAGCAGCGCGAGGTACGTTTTTTGCACGCGACGCTCGCGAAATTCCTCGATCAATTTCAAATGTGCGGCGTCGTTGCGCGCGATCACAATGGCCCCGGAAGTTCCTTTGTCCAGGCGATGCACAATGCCCGGCCGTAGGGGACCGCCGACCGTGGAGAGCCCGCTCGCGCCGAACTGATACAAGAGCGCGGCGACGAGCGTCCCGCTGTCCGCTCCCGCGCCGGGATGCACGATGATTCCCGCGGGCTTATTCACCACGGCGATGTCCGCGTCTTCGTAAAGGAGCGTCAGGGGGATATTTTCCGCTGCGACTCCGGGCAGCGGCGGCGCGGGAATTTCCACCGTGATTTGCTCGCCGGATTCCACGTGATGCGACGGCTTTTTCGCAATGCCGCTTACCAGCACGCGCCCTTCGTCAATGAGCGTCTGCACGTGAGTGCGGCTCATGGCTGGGAATTGCGCGGCGAGAAAACGGTCCAGGCGCTGGCCGGCCTGGTCTTCAGCGATCGTGAATTCGCTGCGGCGGGCCGCGCCGTCGTCGTTCAGTTCGAAATTGTCGTCGGTTTCAGAGTAATCGTGCATGAAGGAATCGTAGACACGATTGCGCACGCCACAGCCCGGCGCAATATAGATTCGCGCAGGATTTTGCTCTGGTAGGGGCGGGTCTTAGACCCGCCCCTACAGATTCCAGCCTGGCTCGCGCGACCGCGCCGGCAACCTATCCGATGAGCGCTAATCGCCGGCGGCGACGCTCGTAATCGCAGGCGGTCGAATGGGCGCTTTTCCCCGCAGCCCGCGCCACCACAAAAATGCGCCGGTGAAGATCAGCCCGACGCTCACGAGCTGCATCAGCGAAACGCTATCGTGAAACATCATCGAGCGCCCCGGATCGCCGCGGAAGAATTCGATGATGCCGCGCTCGGTGCCGTAAAGCATCAAATACGCGCCGAAAATCTGGCCGACGAATCGTTGCCGCTTACCGAGCCACATCAAAAATAGAAAATTCAGAAATTCCATGAACGCTTCATAGAGCTGCGTGGGATGCAGATGAACTCCCAACGGAGTTCCGGCCAAGTCTGCCGCGGTGGGATTTGTAAATGTAACGCCCCAAGGCTCCGTGGTCGGTTTCCCGTAGCAGCATCCGGCGAAAAAGCATCCCATGCGCCCGATGGCGTGGCCAATGGGCAAGGCCGCGGCGCAAGTATCGAGCGTGGGCAAGAGCGCCATTTTCTGGAAATGGGTGTAAAGCAGAATCGTGAGCACGCCACCTACGACGCCGCCGTAGAACGTGCCGCCGGACTGAAACGTGGCGATACTGAAAATCTCGCGCGGATTCGCCATGTAATAATCCCAGGCGCTGAAAATCAGCCAGATTTTCGCGACGATCAGCGCCACCAGTACGAAATAAATGCCCATGTTCCAGAGTTTGTCGGGGTCCACGCCGGCGCGCGGCGCCTGACGCCGCCCGTACCACAAACTGATCAGTACACCCGTAGCGACCAGCACGCCGTAGGTGTAAATCGGAATACCCGCGAATTTGAAAAGGATCGGATGCATGATTAAGCGCGCTCCTGACTAGGATGCCGCGCGTCGCGAAAGAGTTCCAGCACGACGAGCGCCGCGCCAATCACGATGGCAGAATCGGCGATATTGAACGTGTACCAGTGATGGCTGCCGATGTGAAAATCAATGAAGTCCGTCACGCTGTGATGCAAAAAACGGTCGAGGACGTTCCCCACCGCTCCTCCCAGTATCAGCGCGATGCCGCACTCGCCGGCGCGCCCCCCGGCGCGGCCCGTCGCCAGCAGGCACACCAGCATCACGATCACCGCGACGGAAAAAATAATCAGCAGCGGGGCTCTCCAGGCGTTTTCGGAATCAGCGAACAAGCCGAAAGCAACTCCGGGGTTCGTGGTGTGCACCAGATTCAGAAGTCCCGGGATCAGCACGCGCAGCGAACCCGGAGCCGTGTATCGTTCCACCGCGTGCTTGCTCAATTGGTCCGCGGCCAGTGCGCCCAGCGAAAGCAAACTCAGCCCAACCAGGTTCGGACGCGAGGCGTCAGTCATCAAGACTGCGCGCTCCGATCCGCCAGGCCGCCGTCGCGATCAATTTCAGCAATCGCCGCGACGCAGCGCTCGCAGATGGCGGGATGGTAATCGTTGTTTTCACCGACGTGCGTGGAATAGTTCCAGCAGCGCTCGCATTTCGCTCCCTTGGCGCGCTCCACGGGAATTTCCAAGCCGTCGGCGTTACTTGTGGCCGGATTTTGACCGTTCCTATTTGCGATTTCGACCTGGGACACGATGAAGAGCCCCGGTAAATTGCTCGCGTACTTCTCGAGCAAATGCGCGAGTTCACTCCCAGCCGCCAGAGTCACGCGCGCTTCGAGGCCCGAAGTGATGGTCTTCGCCGCGCGCGCGGGCTCCAGAGCTTTCAGCACTTCCTCGCGGACCACCAGCAAGCGATCCCAGTTCTTCGCGCGCGCATCATCCAGCGCGCTTTCGAATTCTTCGGCAGCCGGGAACGCGGCCATGTGCACGCTTTCCGGATCGCCTTTGCCGCGCGGCATATGCTTCCAAACTTCTTCGCTGGTAAACGCCAGAATCGGCGCGATCAACCGCACCAGCGCGCTGGCAATGCGATAGACGGCCGTCTGCGCGGAACGCCGCCCGCGATTATTGGGCGCGAAGGTGTACAGGCGGTCTTTGAGCACGTCGAAGTAAAACGCGCTCAGCTCTACCGTGCAGAAATCGTGCAGCGCGTGGTAGACGCGATGGAACTCGAAATTGTCGTACCACTCCCGGCACTGCCGCACCAGTGCACCCGTGCGACGCAGCATCCACGCGTCCATCTCCCACAAATCGGCGTCGGGCACGGAATCGCGCGCCGGATCGAAATCGTTCAGGTTGCTGAGCGCGAAGCGAAACGTGTTGCGGATCTTGCGATAGGCTTCGGCGAGCTGCGTCATCATCGCTTCGGAGATGCGCACGTCCGCGGTGTAATCCTGCGAGACGACCCACACGCGCAGGAGATCGGCGCCCCACTTCGCGCAGATTTCCGCGGGATAAATGGCGTTGCCGAGCGACTTGGACATCGGCGCGCCTTTTTCATCCAAAGTCCAGCCGTGCGTCACCACTTGCTTGTAAGGAGCGGCCCCGCGCGTCCCGATGCCCACCAGCAATGAGCTCTGGAACCAACCGCGATATTGGTCCGGGCCTTCGAGATACACGTCGGCCGGCCAGCGCTGATTGTCGCGCGTGAGCACGGCAAGATGAGTGGAGCCGGAATCGAACCACACATCCAGAATGTCCGATTCCTTCCGCCACTTCGCCTCGCCACAGGAACACTTCGTTCCCGGCGGCAGCAGTTCTTCGGCGCTGTGCGTGAACCAGGCGTCGGCGCCTTCGCGCTCGAAAAACGGCAGCACGTGGCGCAGCGCCGCCGCATCCTTCAATTGCTTGCCGCACGCGTCGCAATAAAAAACGATCAGCGGCACACCCCAGAAGCGCTGGCGGGAGATGCACCAATCGGGGCGTCCCGCGACCATTTCGTGCATGCGGTCGTGTCCCCACGCCGGCAGCCACTTCACTTTATTGATTTCTTCCAGCGCGCGCTCGCGCAGCGGCGGCGCTTTCGGCGCGGGAATCGCGGGCGTGCCCGCATCCATGTGAATGAACCACTGCTCGGTCGCCCTGAAGATCACCGGATTGTGGCAGCGCCAGCAATGCGGATAGCTGTGCGTGATTTTTCGTTCGCCGACCAGCATGCCGCGCTTTTTCAGCAGTTCAATGACGATCGGGTTGGCCTCGAAAACGTTTTTGCCTTTGTATTCCGGCAAGCCTTCGACGAAGCGACCTTCGTCATCCTGCGGCGCGTAAGCGTCCAGATTATATTTCTGCCCGGTGCGGAAGTCGTCCGCGCCATGCCCAGGAGCGGTATGCACTATGCCGCTGCCCTGATCGAGCGTCACATAATCCGCGAGGACGCCCGGCGACTGCCGCTCCAGAAAAGGATGCTGGAACAAAACGCCTTCGAAATCCGCGCCTTTCCAATTGCCGTGCACTCCGTGAATTTCCAGATTCAGCTCGGACTGCAGAGCGTTCACGCGCTCTTTCGCCAGCAGCAGTTTTCCCGCGTTGGCATCCGCCACCACGTAGGCGAAATCCGGATGAAACGCGAGCGCGCGGTTGGCGGGCAACGTCCAAGGCGTGGTCGTCCAGATCAGCGCGGAAACGTCGTCGCCCAAACCCAGCTTCTTCGCTTGCTCGCCCGCGATCACTGGAAATTTCACCCAGATCGAAGGGCTGGCGTGGTCCTCGTATTCCACTTCGGCTTCGGCCAGCGCGGTGCGGTCGAAGATGCACCAGTAAACCGGCTTCAAGCCGCGATAGACATAACCTTTCTCGAAGAAATCAATGAACGCCCCGGCGATCGAAGCTTCGTCGCGCGGATCCATCGTCAGGTACGGCTTATCCCATTGGCCAAACACACCCAGGCGCTTGAATTCAACTTTATGCTTCTCGACGAAACCTGCCGCAAATTCGCGGCACATGCGGCGAAATTGCGCGGCGGGAACTTTGTTGGTCTTTCCGCCCAATTCCTTCTCGACTTTCGTCTCGATCGGTAGCCCGTGGCAATCCCAACCGGGGATGTACGGCGAACGAAACCCGGCCATCGTTTTCGATTTCACAATCAAATCTTTCAGCACCTTGTTCAGGCCGGTGCCCAGATGGATTTCTCCCGTCGGATAGGGCGGCCCATCGTGCAGCACAAAAAGCGGCGCAGCGGCGCGCGATTCCAGAATCCGGTAGTAAAGCCCCATGGCTTCCCAGGCGGCCAATTGCTCCGGCTCGCGCTCGGGCAGCTTGGCCTTCATCGGGAAATCCGTCTTCGGCAGGTTCAGAGTGCTTTTCAGGTCCATGAATTTGGCCATCTCGAGGGGCTCGAATACCTTTCTATTTCGCGTTGTGGAATAATGCGCCGCAGCTCCGGCGCGCCAGCGGACCGGCGTGGTCTGGAAACACGGGTACGAATTGCCGGCCAACCCAAGTTGCAACTCGTATGTTACAATGCTTTTTGAATGGTGTCAGCCGTGCCCGGCCGGACATCCTTTTCCGTGGCTGTGCGTCTAAGGTTAGATAAGACTGCACGGGGGATTCCAGGCAGTTCAAATGGCAGACTTCACGACGAGAGTTGACGATCCCGGCCGCAGCACGGCTCAACCTGGCCTCCCGATTGGACGCTTCCAATCGCCGCACCAGCAGTCCGAGCTGAAGAATTTCATCTCCAACCTGAAGGATTTCCTTACCGAACGCCGCATCAAATTGAAAGGCGGCCAGCCCGTCGTGTTTGTGCCGCAGGTTTTTGGAGACAGCACCGGCTCCAACCTGAAAGAGCTTTTCCGTTCGGCGCCCCGCGGGGCCGTGAAATCCGACCTGCTGGTGAATTGGAACGCCGGGTTCGGCGGTTTCTGGCAGAACCTGCGCGACATGATTTCGCCGCCGAAACTGCCGCCGCTGCAAACGACCAGCAAGCCCGTAGCCGTGAAAGAAATATGGTCGAAAAATACGCAGTTCACGCGCGTGCAAGCATTGTCGCTGGCCTTTCACGTGGTCATCCTGGTGCTGATTATCGTGCCGCTGCTTCCCGAGCTGCTCTCGCCGGCGACGACCAAAGCGAACTCCAAAGTTGACGTGATTGCGATTTCGCCTTTCCTGCCCAAGCTTCCTGCCGGCGCGAAGAAAGCCGGCGGTGGAGGCGGTGGCGGCTCCCATGACGTTCTTCCCGCCAGCCGCGGCAAACTGCCCAAATTTTCGATGACGCAGTTCACCCCTCCCAAGGTGGTCACGAATCCGAATGCAAGATTGGCCATGACTCCCACGGTCCTCGGTCCGCCAGAGCTGAAATTGCCCAGCCCTAACATGAACAACTGGGGCGATCCGCTCGCGAAAGTTCTGAATGACTCGAACGGTCCCGGCAGCGGCAATGGTATCGGCTCCGGCAACGGCACGGGCGTCGGCAGCGGTAGCGGTGGAGGAGTTGGACCCGGAGAAGGCGGCGGCACGGGCGGGGGCCCCTTCAATGCCGGGACGGGCGGCTACGGGTACCCGGCATGCATTTACTGTCCGCAAGCGCAATATTCCGATGAAGCGGTAAAGGCGAAGTATCAAGGCACGGTATTGTTGGTCGCCATCATCACGCCGGACGGCAAAGCCACCGACATTAAAGTGGTGAAGGGCCTGGGCCTCGGTCTCGATGAAAAAGCCATCGAAGCCGTGCGCACCTGGAGATTCCGCCCGGCTGCGGGACCGAACGGCAGGCCGGCACCAGTGCGCCAGACCATCGAAGTCACCTTCCACCTGTACTGATCCTGCTCACGCTCGGCCGGTGCTTCCGGCCAACCGGTGCTGTGCCGCTGGACCCGGCGTTTACCTTAACGACCACTGCGTGTCTGCGCCGCCAGGCATCTGCTACGATGTGCCATATGAAAATCCTCTCTCGAGTCATTGTCTGCATGTTGCTTGGCGCGATTCTTTTCGCGCCCCGCGCCGCGGCGCAGAACGGCTCCTTGCAATTTGTGGCGCGCATCACCCCATCGGGCGGCGTTGACGAGCCCGTCCGCTCGTTTCCCTTCTACCTGCTGAGCAAAAGCTACGCGGATATACAGAAGGAAGCGGCCGTGACGGCCCCCGGCGCCAATAAGAATGCCTTCATCGCCTCCCTGGAAGTCTCTAAAGAACTGAAAGCCTGGATGAAGGCCAATCAATGGGTGAACCTTTCCGGCGAGGACTTCGTGAAGAAATTGAAACCGGACGACGTCATGAACGTGCCGGAATTCTTCGCCGCCTACGTGGAAAGAATGATTGGCGATTCCACCGTGGTGTTTCCCACGCCGAAATACAAGCCCGAGGACAAAACCAAGGATCCGGAAAAATATGCCCGCCTCAGAAAACAATACTTGGATGCGGTGCGAGCTTTCCTGGTGCTGAATCCCACCTCCACCGACGGGATTGACTTGAGTCTGGAAGACGTAAACCCCGGACACAAGTGGGACATGTTGAAAGCCAGGGGCCAGACGGATACCAGCCGCGAAACGAAGGAATTGGCGAAGGCCAAATATTTGGTAGCTCGCGCGGACACCGATTTGCAGGGCCAGGGATATATCCGCGGCCTGCGACCCGGCAATTACTGGCTGAGCACGCTGGATATTGACGCCATTGCCGGCGACGCGCGCGAACGCTGGGACGTGCCGGTGACCGTGCGTCCGGGCGGACCCACCTTCCTTACGCTCTCAAACGTGAACGCCGCCCCCGACGAACACGCCAGCATGCAGTAACGCCGTGCGCTGCACATGACCGAACCCGCCGACATCGCGCGATGGATTCAGCATCTCGCCGCTTCCGACGCCAGGCAAAAGGCCGAATCCGGGATGCAGCTCTACCTCGCCGGGGTGAATCTTTGCATGCCGCTGCTCAGCCAATGGGTCGGCGATCCGGAATTTCGTGAACTGACATTACCAATCAACCGTGATGAGGCCGTAGGGGCGGGTCTTAGACCCGCCCCTACAACTTCAAATTCGTTCCCGCATTTCCCGCCGTCCACCATTATTGTGGGAATTGCGGTACATCCCGACACGTTTCAGAAAATCCGCGCCGCGAACGATTCTCCGCGCCTCGCGGATGTCCCGCCGGACCAGGACGCGCAGGAGTTCGAACTGCACCTGGAAGATGCGATCAATTTCGACATATTGACGACCCGCGCGCAGGGCGCTAGCGGCGCGATCGCGCGCTTTCTGCAAAAATTCGGCGAGGGCATCCAACAAGTGGAGATTTACGTGCGCGACGTGGACCGCGCCACCGCCATCCTGCGCGCGCGGTTCGGACTCGCGCCGATTTATCCGGTCACTCGCGCGGGCGCTGATGGCACACGCGTGAATTTCTTTCTCGCCGCCACTCCCGACGCACAAAAAGTGCTAATCGAGCTGGTGGAAGCGGACGCATAGGCGCGTCCCGCGAACGGCACGAACTCCTCGCGTCGCGCGGCATCGGCCGGAAGAGCCGGATTTAACCTCGCATTCATTTAGCCGTGTTACACTTTGCTCCAGGGGCTGCCGCGGTTCACGTTTTTCGCATTCATATCATCCGAGGAGTCCGGCAATGCCATTCGTAAATGAAATCGAAGAATCACAGGCAGACAATCACCTGCGCGAGATTTACGGAAAGATCGAACAGACCCTGGGCTTTCTGCCGCACTACTTCAAGGCATTGGGCGCAAAACCAGCCGTAATCGAAGCGCAGCTGCAATTGAATCCCGCAGTCATGTCTGACGGCGCGCTGCCCATGCTGCTGAAAGAACAGATTGGCCTCGTCGTCAGCGGCATCAACTCCTCGACGTACTGCATCATGTTTCACATGGAGTTGCTGCGGCGCTTTGGAGTGGAGAAGAATCTGGCACGGAAGCTCACCGCGGACTATGAAAGCGCGCCCGTGGAACCCAAGGTCAAAGAGCTCTTCCGGTTCGCCGACAAATTGACGCGGCATCCGGACGACATCGGCGAAGAGGACACGGACGCGCTCAAGAAAGCCGGATGGGATGAAGCCGCGGTCCGCGAAACCGTCCTGACCGTGTCGTACTTCAACTATATCAATCGCGTTTCGCTGGGGTTGGGGCTAGTCACCGACTTTTAAGCGCGGTGGTGCGCGATCGCTGCTGCGACTATCCCGAACGGCATCGATTTTGAAGCGGCGGCCTTCAGACCGCCATGGTTTGTAGCGGTGACACCGATGGCGCACTAAAGTGCGCCGCTACAAAGCGTCCGCGCGTTTTTTTACCGCATCTACCACTCTTACTCGCCGCTCTGCTCCAGCAGCTTCGCCACCAGAGCCGTCCAGCCGGTCTGATGGTTGGCGCCCAGCCCCGCGCCGGTGTCCCCGTTGAAATATTCGTAGAATAAAATCAGGTCGCGCCAGTACGGATCTTCCTGAAAAAGATCCGTCGTCCCATACACGGCGCGGTGCCCGTCGCGCTGCAGAAACAGATGGGAAAGCCGGCGGGAAATTTGGCGCGCCACCTCCCACAGCGTCATCTGCTGCCCCGAGCCGGTGGGATATTCCACCTTGAAATCTTGGCCGTAGTAGTAATGAAAGCGCTGCAACGATTCGATCATCAGGAAATTCATGGGGAACCACACCGGCCCACGCCAATTGGAATTCCCGCCAAAGAGGTCGCCCGTGGATTCGGCCGGTTCGTAGTCAACCGCTTGGGGATGCCCGTTCACATTCAGCACGAAGGGGTGATCCTTGTGAAATTTCGAAAGCGCGCGAATGCCATGCGGCGAGAGGAATTCGCTCTCATCGAACACATACTTGTAAATGCGCTCGAGCTTCTTCCGATTGGCGATGGAGAGCAGCACGCGCGAGCCTTTGTCTGTTTTTTGGCTCATGTCCACGTGCTCGGAGACGTCCGGATTGTGCTTCAGAAACCATTCCATGCGTTTGACAAAGCCGGGCAGCCGCGCCAGGTCCTCCGGCTCAATCGTTTCCACCGCGAAAAGCGGAATCAGTCCGACCATGGAGCGGACCTTCATCGGCAGGTGCGTGGTCTTTCCGAGATGCAGCACGTCGTAGTAGAAACCGTCCTTGTCGTCCCACAAACCGATTCCTTCGCCGCCGATGTCGTTCATGGCTTGCGCGATATAGACGAAGTGTTCGAAAAACTTGCTGGCCACGTCTTCGTAGGCCGGGTCGTCGTGCGCCAGTTCCATGGACATGGCCAGCATGTCCAGGCAGAACATGGCCATCCAACTGGTGCCGTCCGATTGCTCGATGAAATTTCCGGGGCCCAGCGGCGAGGAGCGGTCGAAGACGCCGATATTATCCAGACCGAGGAAACCGCCTTCGAATACGTTCTTCCCTTCCGGGTCCTTGCGGTTCACCCACCACGTAAAATTCAGCAGGAGTTTGTGGAACAGCCGCACCAGGAAATTGCGGTCTTCCTTCCCTTCCACGCGTCCCGCGATTTTATAAACGCGCCAGACCGCCCAGGCCAACACCGGCGGGTTCACGTCGGAAAAATTCCATTCGTAAGCGGGAACCTGCCCGCTGGGGTTCATGTACCACTCGCGATGGAAAAGAATCAGCTGTTGCTTGGCGTATTCGGGATCGATCAGTGCCATTGAAACGCAATGAAACGCCAGATCCCATGACGCATACCAGGGGTATTCCCACTTGTCCGGCATGGAAATCACATCGGAATTGTAGAGATGCGTCCATTCGTGATTGCGCCCGTCCTTGCGGCTGGGATCGGGCTTCGGTTGGGTGGAATCGCCTTCGAGCCAGCGGCGCACATCATAGTGATAGGTTTGCTTGCACCACAGCAGGCCGGCAAAGGCCTGGCGCTGCACGCGGCGCGCGTCGTCGCTGATATTGGCATCAATGCGCTTTTCGTAGAATTCGTCCGCCTCTTTTTTGCGCTTCTCGAAAACCTCGTTAAACGACGGTCCAAACGAATTCTTCACCGGCGCTGGCGCCTGCGAAAGGTCCTGGTCGGTGAGGCGCAGCCGGATCGTCCAGCTCTGGCCGGGCGCAATCCGCGCGCTGAAGTGCGCGCCGGATTTCGTTCCGGTCATCGCCGGATTCACTGCGTCGCGCTCGCCATTCACCACATAACGGTGGAAAGCATCCTTCACGTAGCGACTCTTGCTTTGCTGGCCGAACAGGCGCTCCATGTTCGTTTCGTTTGCGGTGAAGAGCACTTCCGGCGCGCCCTCAATCAGCAGCCAGCGCTTTCCGTAGTGAAATTCGTCCAATTCAAATAGCTCACCGCCCGCAGGCGGCTTCAGGCGTTTCACTTCCGGCGGATCGTACGGATCTCCCCAGTCCCAGCGATTGCGAAACCACAAAGTGGGCAGCAGGTGCAGAGGCGCCGTCTGCGGCCCGCGGTTCCAGGCCGTGATTTGAATCAGAATGTCCTCCGACGTGGCTTTGGCATATTCCACGAACACGTCGAAGTAGCGGTTCTCCGCAAAAATTCCCGTATCAATCAGCTCATATTCCGGATCGCGGCGCGTGCGCCGGCCATTTTCGGCCACCAGCTGCTCATACGGGTAGCACGCCTGCGGGTACTTATAGAGATATTGCAGGTACGAACTGGTCGGCGTCGCGTCCAGGTAGTAGTAATACTCTTTGACGTCTTCGCCGTGATTCCCTTCCCGGTTCGTCAAGCCGAAGAGGCGTTCCTTCAGAATCGGATCGTTTTCGTTCCACAGCGCCAGAGCAAAGCAGATGTGCTGGTGCCGGTCGCAGAATCCGGCGATGCCATCTTCGCCCCAGCGATAGGTGCGCGAGCGCGAGTGGTCGTGCGGCAGATAATTCCAGGCGTCGCCGTTCGCGCTGTAATCTTCCCGGACCGTGCCCCATTGCCGCTCCGAGAGATAGGGCCCCCAGCGCTTCCAATGAATTGCGCGCTCGCTGCTGGCCAGCAACCTCTGGTCTTCGGCGGTCATCAAGGGCGTCATGTATCTCGCTTATCGACAGAACCCGGAACGCGCGTGATTGCCGGCTTCTTGGCTCTGACCGGGTGGCATGTTGGGATGGTGCGGAGGAGCCTCATGCGGCTCCAAAACACTTTACCCGCTGCGGCAGCGGGTTGGCAAGGCGCTGCCACGGGAGTGTTCACATCAGTTCATCACCCGTGGGGAGTCCATTCGCGAGTGGCGCAAACTGCGCCCTATTCTGTATTCTCTCAGAGCCGAATATCGAAGATTCAGTGCACGCCGTGAAAAATTGAGCGTCATTCATTCACCCGCCTCGGTCGCAACCGCATCGCCTGCGCAACGGCGCATGGCCGCAGGCTCCACACGGACCGTCCTGTTGCTAGTGGCGATCGCCGCGACGGCCGTCGTCGCACCCATGCTATTTTTGTCCAACGCCTCCGGCCACGATATCCAGTTTCATGTGGCTTCCTGGATGGATGTAGCCCAGCAATGGCGCGAAGGCATCATCTTCCCGCGCTGGGCGGAATGGGCCAACTGGGGTTTCGGCGAGCCGCGTTTTATTTTTTATCCTCCCGTTTCCTGGATCATGGGCGCCACCCTCGGTTTGATCCTGCCGTGGCGGATGGTGCCTGGTACCTTTATCTGGCTGGCGCTGGTTCTCGCCGGAATTTCCATGTGGTACTTCGCCCGCGAATGGCTTACTCGCCGCGAAGCCATCTTGGCCGCGGTGGTCTACGCTGTAAATCCATATCACCTCGTCATCGTCTACCTGCGCAGCGATTTCGCCGAGCTGCTCGCGAGCGCCCTATTTCCTCTGGTGCTGTACGGGGCGCTGCGGCTGCTGCGCGAAGGCTGGCGCGGCTGGCCGTGGCTTGCGCTGCCTTTCGCCGCGGTCTGGCTTTCGAATGCTCCAGCCGGCGTGATCGCCACTTATTCTCTCGCCCTGATCTTCCTGGCGCTCGCGGTCGCGCGCCGCAGTGCGCGGCCCTTGCTCACTGGCGCCTTGGGAATGGGCGCGGGTTTCGGCCTCGCTGCGTTTTATATTCTGCCCGCCGCCTGGGAACAGCGCTGGGTGCAAATCCATCAGGCCATCGCCGACGCGCTGCATCCCACGCAGAATTTTCTTTTCGCGCAGGGCGGCGATCCGGAATTTGTTTTCTTCAACTGGAAAGTTTCGGCGGTCGCGTTGGTGGTGATCCTTGCCGTCGCGATCGCCGCCGTTTTCGTTTCGCGCCGCCGCCGCGAAATTCCGGATCTGTGGTGGATGCTTCTCGCGCTCGGCGCCGCCGCAATTTTCCTGATGTTCCCGGCCAGCGCGATTTTCTGGCGGTTGCTCCCCAAACTGCAATTCCTGCAGTTCCCGTGGCGCTGGCTCGGAGCTCTGGATTTCGTGCTCGCGTTCTTTCTTGCCGCAGCCATCGGAAGCGTGAAGCGCCAATGGATTTGCTGGGCGCTGATCGTCATTTCTCTGGGATCGCTCGGCACCGCGATCGCCAAAGACGCCTGGTGGGACAGCGAGGACGTCCCCTTTCTGGCTAATGGAATTCACGCGGGCCTCGGCTACGAAGGGACCGACGAGTACCAGCCGCTCGGCAGCGATCGTTACGATTTGCCCGGCACCGACGCCAATGGCGAATTGATCGCGCAATCGCCGGCGCCGCGCATTCGCCAGTTCGCCGTAACATCCACCGGCGCCGCGCCTTCGGCCGCGCTCACTTTTCACGTCCAGCGCTGGATCGCGGATCAGCGCACCTTCGCGGTGGAAGCAAGCGCACCCACAACTCTCGCCCTGCGCCTGCTCAATTATCCCGGCTGGCAAGTTCAGGTGGACGGCAACACCATTCGCGCACAATCCGCTCCAAAGACCGGCGAAATACTCATCGCGCTGCCTGCCGGCGCCCACCTGGTGAATGTGAGGTTTCGCAACACCTGGGACCGAATCGCGGGAGGCCTGATCTCACTCGCGTTCGCCATCGCGCTGCTTGCCTTTGCGTTGATCTGGCGATTCCCTCGATGAATGAGGACGTAGGCAAACCTTAATTCGAGGCAAGTTCGAGGATCACTACCAGGCGCCTGGGGCCGTGCGCGCCCATCACCAGGATTTTCTCGATGTCCGCCGTGCGACTGGAACCGGTGATCAGGCAAAGATAAGAATTTTTCGCGGCGGTCTCCCGCTCGCGGATACGCGCGAATCCTTCCTCGAGCGTCGCTGCCAACTGGCCGGCCTTCGCCACCACAATGTGCACCGGCGCCACAATGGACGCGCCGCGCCCGCCACACGCCGCCGAGACCATCACCGATCCCGTCTGCGCGACAAGCACTTCCGCCAAAGTAATCGTCGCCTGCGAATTCTCATGCGGACCGCCTTCGCTCGACCAGCGCACATCTTTGCGATCCCGCAGCGCACCCGGCATCTCGCGCAGCTCCCGCGCGTCCTGCGCGAATATCTCTCCTGCGGGCAAAGAAGCCAGCACGGATTCGAGCGCTGCGCCGGTCGCGCGCGCATCCTCCGTCACGATCAGCTCCGTGTTGTTCCCCGCGCACTCCCGCCGGAATCGCTCCAGCGCATCCGGAATCGGCGCGAAGATTGGCTGCAAGCTCCGTGTATCTTCGGTCTCGGCATGCAACCGCGGAGGCACGGGCGTCTTCAGCGCCTCTTTAATGCGCCCGAGAATTCGCTCGCGCCCGGGATTTTCAGTCTGCGCCATCGCGCTCCTTCCACAGAGCGCGAAACGACGCCGTTGGAATCGGCGGCGCGGCGCGATCCGCAGTCCACGCGCGCAAAGGATCGAGCGGCGTTCTCTCCAGCCCAAGACCGTACAGCAATCGCAACGTGCGGCGTCCCACGGCACCCAGAAATCGAAAGCGCCCCGCGCCGGCCATGCTCCAGCGCCACACTTTGAACGCCACGCGCTCCCGCCAGAGCCGGTGCGCCCGTTCCACGGCATTTCGCCGGTTGTGCAGCAGATGATGATGCAAATCAATCTTCACCGGACACGCTTCCGTGCACGCGCCGCACAGCGAGGAGGCCTGCGACAAATGCTGAAATTCATCCAGCCCGCGCAGATGCGGCGTCAGCACGCTCCCAATCGGCCCTTGATAGGTGGTCGCATAGGCGTGCCCGCCGACGTTGCGATAAATGGGGCAGGCGTTCAGGCACGCCCCGCAGCGGATGCAATGCAGCACTTCACGCTGTTCCGGATCGGCCAGCAGTTCCGTGCGCCCGTTATCGAGCAAGACCACATGAAATTCGTCCGGGCCGCTCAATTCATTCGCCGCGCGCGCTCCGCCCACCATCGTGTTGTAACAAGTGATCGGCTGGCCGGTCCCGGAACTCGCCAGGACTGGCAGAAGAATCGCCAGATCGTCCATGCGCGGAATAATTTTTTCGATCCCCGAAAGCACCACGTGAATCTTCGGAAGGCTAATCCCCAGATCCGCGTTGCCTTCGTTCGTCGTGATGGCCACCATTCCGGAATCCGCCACCAGAAAATTCGCGCCGGTGATACCCATCTCCGCGGTGAAAAAGGCGCGGCGCAACGCCTGCCGCGCAGCGGCCACGAGTTGCTGCGGATCGTCCGTGTCAATCCCGCCCAGTTTTTCCTTGAATAGCGCCGCGATATCCTGTCGCGTCAAATGCATTGCCGGCGTGACGATGTGGTAAGGCGGTTCGTTGCGCAGCTGCACGATGAATTCGCCGAGGTCGGTCTCGAACACCCGGATGCCCTGCTTTTCCAGCGCGGGCGCAAGATGAATTTCCTCCGCCACCATGGATTTCGATTTCACGATGGTGCGCACGCCGCGACTCGCAGCAAGATCCAGAATATAACGCCGCGCTTCCTCCGCGTTCTCAGCCCAGAATACGTGCCCGCCGCGTTCCTGCACGCGCCGCTCAAATTCTTCGAGGTAGCGATCGAGATGATTGATGGCC
Organism: uncultured Acidobacteriota bacterium; assembly: GCA_963780035.1. Taxonomy (GTDB): domain Bacteria; phylum Acidobacteriota; class Terriglobia; order Acidiferrales; family UBA7541; genus Palsa-295. Next base: position 200,577 of record CAWAAG010000008.1, read on the forward strand.
TCGCGCTTGATGCTCTGGCATTTCTCGCGCGCCGCCGGCCAATCGAGAAACCTCGCGCGGCCCTTCGCGACTGCGGCGTCGTAATGATCGATTCCCCGCCGCAGGATCTGGCGATGGACCAGGTCGGCGGACTTCACCGCCGCGCTCCGCAGAAAATCCTGCGCGGCGGTCACGAGCCAGCCTCCGCGCTCGGCGGATTCTGCTTGGCGTCGCCGGTCTGCGCCAGAATGCTGGCCAGATGAATCGTGCGCAGCGGCGAGTTCCGCCGCCGCAAAATTCCTTCCACCTGCATCAGGCAGCTGGGATCGGTGGACGTCACATACTCCGCGCCCGATTTTTCCGCGTTCCCCGCCTTGGTGTCGCCCATCGCCGCGGAAATCATGTGAAATTTCGTCGCGAACGTTCCGCCGAACCCGCAGCATTCCTCGCTGTAAGGCATCTCCACCAGTTCGATTCCGCGCACGTGCCGCAACAATTCGCGCGGCTCCTGCTTCAAGCGCAATTCGCGCAATGCGTGGCAAGCATCATGGTAAGCAACGCGGTGCGGAAACGCGGCGCCCACGTCGCCCACGCGCGCCACTTTCACCAGGTACTCGGAAAATTCGTACACGCGCCGCCCCAGTTGCACGGCCTCATCGTGCACAGGACTGCCCGCGAGTAGTTCCGGATAAAAATTGCGCACCATCGTGGTGCAGGAACCGGATGGACATACAATCGCATCCGCCGCGCGGAAAACCCGCACGAAACGCTCCGCGAGCGGCCGCGCATCGTTCCAATAACCGGTATTGAACGCAGGTTGCCCGCAGCAGGTTTGCTCCACGGGAAAATCCAGCTCGCAGCCGATGCGGCGCAACACCCGCGCCATGTCCATGCCGATCTGCGGGCTCAACTGGTCCACAAAGCAGGGAATGAAAAGCGCCACTTTTGGCATCGCAAGAGTATAAAGCTTGCTGCCCTTTCGCGCTCACGCGCCGCGATAAAATTGGAAGGGCGCCCAGTAGAATGGACGGCGGTACACGGTGCCGGAGTGCAGCAGCGCGAGTTTTGCGTCGCGTAGAGCCACCGCCGGCGGCACGCCTTTGCTGATCTCGGAATATAAATGATCCATCAGCTGCGGCGTGGAATTGTCATTCACTTCCCAGAGCGCGGCGATCACGCCGTGCGCGCCGGCGCGCAAGAACGCCCACGATAGGCCGACCAGGCCTTCACCCGAGTAGGTGCGCACGCCCTCGCCGTGGCAGGCGGAGATCGTCACCAGGTCCGCGTGCAGCGGATGCTGAATTATGTCGCGGGCATAGAGCTTGTAATTGTCGCCCTTCTTGCTGAGGATCACCGCCGAATCGAGCGGACTGGTGCGGCTGGCGGTGCCGTGCGCCACGAAATGAATGTACGCAAAATCCTGCGGCTGGCTATCGAGGTATGAATCCGGCGTCGCCGCCGCGCCCGAAAAAACTTTCCGCTCCGGCGCGGGAAAATAATTTTCGATCCCGCTCATTTCCGCCGCCGCCTGCGGCAATTTCGGGAATTCCGCATCCGGCGAGACTGGATCGCCCACCAGCAACAGCGTCTTCGCCGGCGACGCATGGCGCGCAGCCCCAGCCGCAAGCAACGTCAAAGAATTGGCGTACGAAACATCCACATCCTCGATCCAATAATGCAATTGCGGCGCAGGCGCCAGCAAAGTTTCAAAATTCAAGCTGTAAAGGCTGCCATCCGGCAATATCGTGACCCGCGAACCCTTGGGGATCAATTTAGCGGCCGGCGCAACCAGCAAATCATAAAGTTTCTGCCCCGCGGCATTCTGCGTCTCCAGCACATCCCGCGAACCCAGCAAAGCCTGCCGGTAAGACTGCACCAAAGGATCAATCTCCGCCGCAGGAGGCAAAGTAAAAATCTCCACCCGCTCCGGCGTAATCACCCATAAGTAGGAGTGGTCGGTGCCAAGCCAATAATCAAGGACGATCGATTTCGAAGTCTTTGCGATGTCCCGCGGATTGAATCCCTTTATGGAGCGATTGAGGGGAGGAGATGAGGCCACACCAAGGCCCTCGGTCAAAGTCTGGGCGCGACTGACTTCGGCCACCTCCAGCGCTTCGATCAACTTTTGTTGTGAAGCCAGGAAACCGATGTAATCATCATAAGAACCTACGACGCCCGACATATAAGACAATCGGAATTCCTCGCGCTTAATCGAAGACCTCGCGGCTTCAATCGTAGCCATCGCTCTTCGAAAATACTCCTCGGATTTCGCCGGACGTTTTTCATCGACGTACACTTTTGCGAGGCCGACCTCGGCCTGCCAGCGCACGTAAGTATCGGAACTTTCGTCGTCGATCACTTCGTTAAAGTCCGACACGGCCCGTGAATAATCCTTGATGCCTGCCTCGATATATCCCCTCGTCATGATTGAATAAAGTTCCATGGGACGGTCATGGCTGGCGTTCTCCAATTCAAGCGCTTGACGGACATGTCGTTCAGCGTCGTCATAATTTCCATCCTCGAACTCGACTATCGCAAGATCATGCAGGCATTCCCCAGCGACCGCTTTGTTCTCCAATTTATTCGCAAGTTTCAACGCCAAAAGATAATCGTGCGCTGCTGCAGTGTAGGACCGTCGTCCGCCTTCGATAGTGCCAATATTCCTGAGCCAAAGCATCTCGTCCTTGTCCACGCCAAGTTCTACTGCGGCATTCTTGGCCTCCACGGAAAGTGCTAGGGCTTCGTCACCATCCCCCATTCGGTAGTAGCTCCAGCCCATATTTCCTAGGGTTTTTGCAGTGATTGCTCGAGCGCCGAGCGTGCGAGAAAGGCTAATCGACTGTGTATACCAATCGATGGATTCGTCGTAATGCTCTTGTTGTTGCGCGACGAGCCCCAGACTTCCCAAGGCCCTAGCCTCAAGGAAGGTCTGGTGACTTTGACGGGCGAAATCGAGTGCGTGGTGGAAGTCGGCTCGCGCGCCTGCTAAATTGCCTCGCATGAACGCGAGCGTCCCACGGCCCACAAGCACCTCTCCCAGAAGACTTGGTTGATCGGTCTCCGCAAGCTGCTCAGCCTGTGATATGTGTCGATTGGCTTCATCGAACTTCCGCAAGAAGCAATTAGCGAGCCCGTCGAACAACTCTTTCCGGACCGCAATGTCGCTATGAGCAAGGTTTGCAGGGATGGGAACCTGAAGGAGCGTAAGAGAGTCCGTGCTCAGTCCGCGCGAAACGAGTGCTTCTGCTTCAAGAACGCGAAAACGCCAAGCCCACTCTGACTCGCTGTTCGCGAATTGGCGATAGGAGTTCTCCGCATCCGTTGCGGCTCGCACATAGTCGCCTCCCTCGAATTCCGCTTCAGCATGCGTGTATTGTTCGGCGGGGGATCCAGCGGTGGTCCGGTTGCATCCGCTGAATCCGGACGACGTAAGGAGCAGGAGAAAACAGCTCAGGGATAAGTGGACCCACCTCCAGAACCGCCGGGACCGTTCGTCGAACCGCCGACGGCCGAACCCAGCTCCACTCGGATGGTGGACACCTCTCGCTGGTTTCTCTGCAACTGCACCTCGCCAAAATAAATCTTGCCGAATTGCGGAACGACCACGACGTTCCCGTAGATCTGAAGTTCCGGGCAGTTGGTCTTGATTTCCTTGACCAGAGTGCACAGCACGATCCCTTTCGACGCAAACTTGTCTTTGTCGAACCAGTTATACCGCTCGTGGAGAAATTCCGGTACCTCGGATTTGGGCTTGCTGCCGAGCAGACGCGACTGCAGCATTTCCCTCGTCTGCTGATTCCCGTTGTACTCCCCCATGAAGGTTGTAAAAGTGGCGAGCCGCTGGAACAGTGCATTATCGAACTCCACCTGAACCGGGCAACCGGCAATGCGCAGGTTTTCAATTCGGGTCCCTAGCGTAAGCAGGGTCGGCTCGGGTTCGTCCATGTACTGCTTGGAGGACACGCGGAAGACAATGCGATCCGCCGTGACCATGTCCAGAATGTTCAAACCTTCGAGTGTTGCGGTAGCCAGGGCGTTATAACTGCCATCCTTTTCGTTCTTGTTTCCACTCACGAGCGAATGGGACGCTGTATACGATAGACATTCTTGCAGACGAAAATTCTCGGCCCGCGCTTGCTCGAACCCGCCCGTCGTCGGCAGCGCTGATCCGGCATGGACCTCCTTCGAATGCGCGAAGGGACGGTCAATCGCGCCGCTGAAGCCATAAGCGTGCGCGTTGTAGATATAAATCTTCTTGATGGGGTCGGTCGCCATGGAAATCGCCCTCCTGCGGGTGGGATGTCTTGTCTATTGTTTACTTCGAGTATGTGAGCGTGAATGGATAGCGAGCTACGTCGGTGCCGTTGCTGGCCGCGCCTTGCGGCGTCGCGAGGCCGCGTACAACCAACGTGTAGTTCCCGGGTTGCAGCGTCGCCGGCGGTATCAGCAACTGCACGGAATTCTGCGCCTCTTGCCCGGAAATGTTCAAGGTGTATTCCCGCGCGCCCGAGGCATTCACCACTTCGCAAACATACAGAGGAAACTTCTTTTCGGGAGGAATGTCAATGTACAAACTGAACGGCTTCCCCGCCGGCACCGTAATCGCCAGCGGCTCTCCGCCGCGCGAATCCGCGGTGATCATGGAAAACGACGGCAGAGTTTGCGGCGCGATGGCCGGCGCCGTCGTCTTCAAATGCGGAATCACAATCAAATTTTGGTAACCGGCAAATAGCAAGAGGATCGCGAAAACCGGCACAACCAGACTCGGACGCAGCAACCCGGCAAACCAGCCGCCCGAAGCAGCGCCGCGCGCTCCAGCAGCCGGCGCCCGCGCCGGCACTCTCACAGGCTCGGACTCCAGTTCCGCGCGCGTATTCTCCACAAAGATCGCGGCCAGCCTCAAGTCCTCGGCACACTGCGCGCAACCAAAGTAATGGTCCTCATATTGTGTGCGCAGGTCACCGGCCAGTTCTCCGAGGACGTAGCGCTCGGCTGCTCTCAGTTGGACTGCTTCAGTATGTTCCATAGTATTCGTCACCTCAGTAGTGACCTGGAACGCCCAAGCGTTTCATCTCCCCGCATCATTGTTTCTGCGGTCGCAACCCGTCCGCCTGGCTTTTCTCGTAGAAGACCCGGAAACTCTGTTTGGCCCTGTGCAGCAGGACACGCAGGTAGTCACGGTCCACGCCGAATTCCCGGCAAACCTCGTCTTTCTCCTTTTCTTCCAAGAAGATAGAGCGAAGGAGCTGGCGGTCTTTCTCGCCCAGCTGCTCCAGCACCTTTCGCACCTGCTCGCGCGTCTGCTTGCTCACCAGGAACCCTTCCAGGTCTATTACCTTATCCACTGGTTCCGGCGCGTCGTCATTTATAGGAGTCCCATGGTCCGATGATCGGTAGAACTCCTGTAACACGTTGTTGCAAACGGAGTTAACGAACGCTCCCAGGCGCTCCGGCTGCCGGATCCCACCCTCCGCCTGCATCGCCTTGAAAACACGCAAGAAAGTCTCCTGCGCGATGTCGTCCACCGCTTGTGACGACCGGAGTCTCGACCTTAATTTGATCATTAGCAGTTGTCGAAAGTACGCAACGAAATGCTGCTCCGTCGGGAAATCCCGGTCACGGAGGCGTTTTAGGTAGGCCTCATCGAAGGAAAAAAATTCCACGCGCGCCTCGAAAGGAAGCCGCGAGTATATCTCGGCCCCCATAACTAACGCAATCCAAGCCCGTTACGCTTTCAGCGGCCCCCTTTTTGCTTCTGCTTCCGGATCTCCACATCTCATGTGTGCAAATTCTTGCATCGCAAAATATTTTTCCCACAGTGAAACGCTTCGCGCTCTCCCGGCACTACTTCTGCGTAGTTGTACTGACATCGGATTGGGAATGCAGGTGGCCCAATCCGGGTGATGGTGCAGCGCTGGTCTCCCATCCCCTAGGCGCACTCCGGCCCTGCCGGTCAGGGAACCCCACCGGGGTGCGCCTCCCCCATCTGTAGGTCGTTTATTTTCGGACCAAAGGCCAAGGAACATTCGCAATGAGTCTCTCAGCAAATCTGGAAGTGGAAGTGCTCGAAGAAGCGCGCGTGAACTTTGATTCTCTGATGACGAGGATGCTTTTGGACTACCACGTTGGCACAGAGTCCGCCGCCCTGAATGCCCGCTCAGTGGAATTTATCGCTAAGCCCGGCCGCGTGCAGCATCTACGAAATTGCATGCGCCAGGAAATCCCTGAACTCTTGAAGCAACAGATCGGTTTCGCGGGAATGCTCGTGCTCACTTCCCACAAAGAGCCGCGTCTGGTCCAGGTGCTGAGTTTCTGGGACACCGCGGGTCAAGCGACCGAGAACCACTGGGAGGATTTGCCGTCGGTGCGCAGGCTGATTTCGCCTTTAGTAGACCTGTGCGGGAAAGTTCACTCCTACGAGGCGGCGCTACCCGAATCGCTTGAGACAATTCTGCAGACGTCCAGCGTGCCCACGTGCTGATCCCCGATTCAATGGCCAAGCAGGCGTGGCCACTGAAAGGAGCAACGCAAAACCAATTTGCCACGAATATCGCCGCCGGCTATATGGCAAGAGCACATCAACGTGCCGAGGGCCAAAGTCAAATGTCAGAAGATTTCTATCCATCGCACGATGAGAAACAGAACCGCCCGTCCGCGCCGGAGAAACCCGCGCATTGCGATGTGGGACATTGTGGACGCCCGGCCATGTGCTCGCTCGAACTACGGCGTTTTTGCGTGGACCATTTTATCGCGCAGTGCTACGAGCGCTTGAGCCAGTGCAACTCCAGTCCATTCGCCGATCCCGGTGCAGCAGAATCCGTTTCCATTGATCGCTTCCTGCACTCTTGCGCGCAACAGGCCGTCAGCCTCGTTCATCCCATCCGCGGATTGGACAATCTGGAGCGCGCGCGGCTGTTCGACATCTTGCTGTGGGCTTCCGAACTTGCCGCAAAACGCACCGTCTTCGGATCGGAGAAAGCATCGGGAGCAAGCTCCTAGGTTCGCGTCCGCAAACAATTCCCGCAGGCCGCGCACGGAGTTTCAATATTTTTCCGCCCGCCGCATGATTCGACGCTTGCGCGATAGGCGCTGCATCTGTATGGTACGTCATGGTCGCGCCCGGGAATTTGGCTGGAACACCGGAGCCGCCCTCTCTCGCGCAAACCGCTTCGCAAAATCCTCCCGTCGCCGAATATGGATTGCGCCGCGCAGCGCTTTCTTCGCTGGAAACTCTCGCGCAATCGGTTTCCACCATTGCCCCCACCACCACTCCGGCTGCAACGATCCCGCTGGTCTGCGCGCTCGCCGGCAATGGCACATGGCTCGCCTATGCGCTGGCGACCGTCGCGATATTCCTGGTGGCGCTGTGCATCGCGCGTTTCGCGCGCTATTCGGCCTCGCCCGGTTCGCTCTACAGCTACGCCTCGATGATTCTGCCGCCGTGGCTCGGCGCCACCGCCGCCTGGAGCCTGCTGCTCGCCTACGTCGCCACCGGCTCGAGCGTCATTGGCGGCTTTTATCATTTCGCGAATCTGCTGCTGCGGGATGCCACCGGCCACGGCGCGTCGACGGCGCTGCTGGCCGTGCTGGTCACGGGAGTTTCCGTGTGGATCGCCTGGCGCGACGTGAAAATTTCCGCGCGGCTGATGCTGTGGATGGAAGCCGCGTCCGTTACCGTCATCGTCATCGTAGTGCTGCTCGTGCTCATGCGCCACGGCTGGCACCCGGATCTCGCACAACTGAAATTGCAAGGCATGACCGGCAGCGGACTGCGCCTCGGCTTGGTCCTCGCTCTCTTTAGTTTCGTCGGCTTTGAAAGCGCTACCACTCTCGGCGCGGAGGCTCGCAATCCGCTGAAGACGATTCCCCGCGCGGTGATTCAAAGCGCCGTGCTGGGCGGCGCGTTTTTCACTGTCTGCGCGTACACCGAAGTTCTTGGATTCCGCACCGCCGGACAAGATTTGGGAAGCAGTCCGGCACCGATGCATGTGATCGCCGGAGTGGCCGGCGTGCCCGTGCTCGGATTGCTGATTGATATCGGCGCGCTGGTAAGCATGTTCGCCGGCACGCTCGCCTGTATCACGGCGGCCGCGCGCGTGCTACTGCTGATGGCGCACAACGGCCTGGCGCACGGTTCGCTGCGCACCACGCACGCGCGCAATGAAACTCCCAGTTTCGCAGTCGCCGCCACCGGTATCGCCGCCGTGTTGCCGGTCGTTGTGCTGGCCTTGCGCGGCGCGACGGGCCTGGATGTGTACGGCTGGCTCGGTTCGCTCGCGACTTACGGATTCATCGTCGCGTACGGCCTCGTTTGCATCGCGCTTCCGGGCTACATGCGCAATCACGGAGTCCTGCGTTCCGGCGCACGAATTATTTCCGCGCTCGCGGGACTGGCCATGCTGCTGGCGCTCGTCGGCAATCTTTATCCGGTTCCCGAAGGACCGTACGGCAAGCTGCCCTACGTTTATCTTTTCTACCTCGCCGCGGGTCTGCTGTGGTTTCTATGGCAAAGCCGCAATAAGAATGCCGCGCCCGCAAATAATTAGGCCTGCTCGTCAGTATCCGGCAGCGCCACCAGCAGCAAGACGACTCCGATCACCGTGAACATGCGAAAGGCCGCCTCTTGCCCATTCCACGTCTTCGATTGCCACATCAGAAACCACTCGCCGCCCACGCTCAGGAACGCTACCAGCCACATCAGCAGTCCCAGCGTGAGCCCGATGATCGCTAAGCGCTTGCCGCGATTAAATGCCGTCGCATTCGCGCGCAGCACGCGAGTCAGGCGCCACCCACCCCACCAGCACAAAATCATCGCCGCGATTTCCCACGCAATGATCGAAAGAAAGAACAGCGTGTGCCAGAGCGGCTGGTTCAGCGCCCGCCACATTCCGTGATTGCCGGGAAAAGTCGTATCCATCATCAGCACGTGGCGCACGAACTGAAAGTTCGAATCGTAGTCGGTCGTGTTGTTGAGAACGACGAACGCATAGTACAGGCCCACCGCGAAGACCAGCGACACCTTGGCTACCCGCAGCGTCATCGTTTCCCTCCTCCATCGAAAAAGCGCGCGGCGCTTGTAAGAAATCCTGCATACCCGCGCCACATCGTCACTCTACTGCGCGCCCGCGCCGCCATTGCAGCCGCGCCAGTCTATCCGAAGATAGGTTGGCTTTCACCGCGAGCGCAAAATTCCCGTGCGGCGCACAATAAAAAAACCTGATAGAGGCTATCCAAAGAATACGCTCACTTTTCCACAGCCTGGTGGCGTACCTTCCCTCATCTTCATTTGGGGTGATGGCTACGGAAACCGGCGACACCGCCATGTTCGCGCAACAATCTGAAAGAAACTTGAGCTGCGTCGAACGGCGGTTGCGCCTGGGTGTATCTCCACATTCTTGGGAGGACTGAATGATTCAGAGAGTTCGTCTCTCTATCTTCGTGCTGGCGTTTTTCGCCTGGATTATTTTGTTCTTCGCGCTCTCCGTGCAGGCCCAGCAAACGCTCGGCGGGATCACCGGCACGGTGACAGACAGTTCGGGCGGCGTGCTCGCGGACGCGCTGATAACACTCGTCGGCGATCAGACCACCCTCACGCGCACTCAGAAATCCAGCGCCATCGGCTCCTACGAGTTTGTAAACCTTCCCATCGGAGCCTACACCCTCACCTTCAGTCACGACGGGTTTCAAACCCAGAAAATCCCCTCGATTCTGGTGCAGGCCGACCGCACCGCCACCGTCAACGCCTCCCTGAAAGTCGGCTCGGTAGGCACCACCATCACGGTCGAAGAAACTCCCCTCCTGAACGCCGTGGATACCACCAACGGCTACGTGCTGGATAAAGCGCAACTCGAAGCGATCCCGCTCCCCACCGGCAGCTTCACGGGCCTCGCGATTCTCTCTCCCGGCGTAAACGCCGAACTTTCCAGCGGCACCGGCGCCAATAGCGGCCTCGGCAATGCTCCCATCTGGGCCAACGGCCAGCGCGATACCAGCAACACATTCTTGTTGAATGGCGTGGACGCCAGCAATCTCTTCAACGGCAAGAGCACCAGCCAGGTCGCTTCCGCGCGCGTCGTAAACAACACCGGAATCGGCGGCGCCGCCAGCTTGAACAGCACGCCCGCCGAGCCGATTCAGGTCACGGCGTCTCCCTATCTCGCCGTCGGTGAAGCCCTGCCGACTCCCGCCCCGGAAACCATCCAGGAACTTCGCGTCACCACTTCGATGTATGACGCGCAACAAGGCTCCACCAGCGGCGCGCACATTGATATGAGCACCGCCTCAGGCACCAACTCCATTCACGGGCAGGGTTACATTCACCGCGGCACGGATTGGCTGAACGCCGCGCCGTATTTTTACAAGCAGGACCCGAATATTCCGCTCGCCGACAAGGTTCCGCAACTTCACCGCGAAGTTCCCGGCGGCACCATCGGCGGCCCGCTTATCAAAAACAAGCTTTTCGGTTTCTTGTCTTACCAGCACGTGCACGCTTCCGATCAGGAAATCGGCAGCTCCCGCGTCGCCGTCCCCGCCAACCTCACCGACGATCGCAGCCCCGCCGGTTTGGCGAACGCCGTTGAAAACACCACTGCCACGGTCGGCTGCACCGCGCCTCCCTGCTCCTATTTTGGTTCTGCCATCGCCTTGCCCGCGACGATCGGCACCGGGGCAGGACAGATCAATCCCATCGCTTACGGATTGCTGAATTACAAACTCCCCAACGGCCAATTCCTAATTCCTTCCGCCGACGGCATTGCTCCCACCTACAGCTTTCCCGAAAACACTTTCACACCCGGCACCGCCTACTTCCTTTCGGACCAGGCCGTCTCGAATCTCGATTACATCGTCAACCCCAAAGACACTCTCGCCCTGAAGTATTACTACCAGCACGATCCCAGCATCGCGCCCTACGCCTACTCCGGCATGACGGGCTTCACCCAGCGCCTTGACGCCGGCAGCCAGGTCGCCTCCATCAACAATACGCAGACGCTCTCGCCGAACCTCAGCGTCGTCGAAGTTTTCGGCTTCATTCGCGAAAAACTCTACAGCACCATCGGCCAGCCTTTCAACCCGGCAGGTCTCGCCACCTACGTCGAAAATCTCACCGGCGCTGCCCCCGCCGATGCCACCATCAATACCTTCGGCGCGACCCGCTTTCCCGGAATTTCCATGGTGGACGACTTCGGCAACAACGTTGACGGCTTCAATGATCCCAACACCGGCAATCTCTACAATCCGAACTTCGTTTTTGGCGCCGGCACCAATATCGGCAGCGGCGCGAACTCTCAGGGCGCCTTCACCGGCATATTCCAGAACCGCTGGACGCCCTCCGCCGACGCCGTATGGACCCACGGGCGCCACACGCTCACGTTCGGCGGCAGCTTCGCCTATACCCAACTCAACGTTCGCGACCAGCGCACCAACTACGGCACCATCGGCTTCTCCGACTTCGCGAGTTTCTTGCAAGGCAACAACACTACTTATACCGCCGACGGTTTCATCACCTCCTCCTTCTTGCAGGGCGATGCCAACCGCCACTATCGCGCCAACGACACCGGCTGGTACGGCCAGGACAAATTCCAGATCCGCTCCAACCTCAGCCTCACCTTCGGTCTGCGCTTCGACTATCACGGCGGGCTCACCGAAAAGGAGGGCCGCCTGTACAATTTCGATCCGTCTCTCTACGACTACGACGCGTCCACCGACACGATCGTCTCCAACGGCTTCATCATCGCCGGCAATAACAAGGACTTTCCCTCCAAGGGCGTCAGCAATTCCACGCTCACCGGCCGCCAATGGGGGCTCGCTCCGCGCCTGGGTGTCGCCTGGAGCCCGAAGCGATTCAATAGCAAAGTCGTCGTCCGTGCCGGCTGGGGCCTCTACTACGACCGCGGCGAACTTTTCACTTACCTTTCTCCAGGTTTTGCGTCCGGCGTAATTGCCGGCGGCCCGTTCGGTGTGGCGCAGTCTCCTCCCTACGTCAATTCCCAGGCCTGCAGCCCGTACGCCTACACCGTCTGCACCGGCGGTTTTTCAAATCCGTGGGGTCCGACGCTCGGTCCCCCGCCGAGCGGCAACCCCGCCGATCTCGTGATTCCCAACGCCGCCGCGATCTCCACCGGCCTTCCGCTCTTTTCTTTTGCTGATTACAACCGCGGCAACAAGTTGCCTTACACGATGAATCAGACTCTCGACATCCAGTGGCAGCCCCGCAACGACCTCGCCATTGACATCGGTTACGTCGGCAATCTCGGCCGCCATGAAATCGTTCCGCTCCCATTCAACCAGGCGCAAATCGCCTCGCCGTCGCATCCCATCCGTCCCGGCACTCCCTTTGAACAGGACTACACCTACGGCTACTCCATCGTGGATAGCCAAGGCTCGTTCAACACCATCGCCCTGCCGAATCCGCCCCCGCCGGCGCCGCAGAATCAGTTTTATCAGGAGACTTTCGAGGGCGGGAACATTGACCTGCGCGTTCCGTACATCGGTTATTCGGCGGAATCGGAGTCCTATACCGCGGCGGGCATTTCGGCCTACAACGCGCTACAGGTCCACGTGGAAAAAAGATTGAGCCACGGCTTGCAGGTGGGCTTCTCATACACGTATTCGCATTCCACCGACGAACAAAGCGCTTTGGGCCTCTTCTACAACGGTAACAATCCGCTCAATCTGCGCTCCGGGTACGGCAATTCCGATTTCGACCGCACCCACGTCATCAACTTCACCTACCTCTACCAATTCCCGAAAATCTCGACTGAATCTTCGCTTCTCGGAAAATTCGCGAACGGTTGGGCCGTCGAAGGCCTCACCGTTCTGCAGAGCGGCCAACCCTACAGCGTCATTGACTACTCGGGCGCCGTAGGCAGCATTTTCTACGGCACCTCCGACGGCATCACCAACCCGATCGTGCCGCTCGCTTCCGGCTGCACTCCGAAATCCGCGCTCACCGGCCACAGCGGCGCGAATCCCAACGGCCCCCCCGCGCTCGACGCATCTTGCTTCGCCTTGCCGTTGCTGGCTCCGGGCGATCTAAATGGCGCAATTCCCTCGAACGATCCCTACGAGACTGATTTCATCAGTAAAGGCCAGCGCAACATTTTTCGCCAGCCCTGGCAGCGCCGCGCGGACATTTCCATCGTGAAAACCACCAAATTGACCGAGCGCTTCACCATGAGATATTCGTTCGACATTTTCAATCTCACCAACACCGCCAGCTTCGATATCCCGGTGGACAACGTCTCGCAAAACGCCAGCTTCAACGATTTCCCATACCAGGGCCAGCCGGCCACCACCAGTCCGTGCGACACCTCCTACACCGCCTTGTACGTCTGCCCTTCCTTGAGCGGTTTGGGAATCACCAACAAGACCATCGGCAGCCCACGGCAAATCCAGATGTCGCTGAGCATCCTCTTCTAGTGCAAACCCCCAAGCGAGAGTGGCGGCCCCGTTCCGCCATTCTCGCTTGTCCCTCCCGCCCTCATTCCCCGGGAACTTCGCCGATGTCTTCGTTCCACACTTCCGGATGCGCGGCGATGTACTTCGCCAGCAACTCGGCACACTCCTGCGAATCCAGATCAATCACTTCCACGCCAAACGAACGCAACCATTCCACCCCGCCCTGGAAATTGCGGCTTTCCCCCACCACCAACGTGCGGAATCCAAACTGCCGCACCAATCCGCTGCAATACCAGCACGGCGCCAGCGTAGTGACCATGGTCAGCTCTCGATAGCTGCGCTGCCGCCCTGCATTGCGGAACGCATCCGTCTCCCCGTGCACCGAAGGGTCTCCCTGCTGCACCCGGCGGTTGTGCCCGGCCCCCATAAGCTTGCCCTGCGTGTCGAAAATCGCCGCGCCGATCGGGATGCCGCCTTCAGCCAGTCCCGCCCGCGCCTGCGCCACAGCAACCTCGAGCATCGCCGCATAGTCACGTTCCGTTTTCATTCCGGTAACCTCGATGTACCCAACAAATCTTGCCCACGAAGGATCGAACGCCGATGCGCGGCATTCTCAATCAGCCAGAACTCTCACAATACGTTCCACTTAGGAACAGCAGCAACTAAAATCGCAATATCTCCGCTCTTTTCCACTTTCCCGCATTTGTGACTATTCTTCACATCGAAAATTGCGATTGGACGGCACCCGCCTATTGCCGATAAGTTTTAATATGGACAATATGCACGCGGTATATAGCAGCCCAGAGGTAGATTTTCTCCACGAAATTGGCAGCCGTATGGCCGCCGCCGATCCTTTTCACGAAGTCCTCGAGCAGGTGGTCACCTGCGCAGTATCTTTGGTGAAGTGCGATTCGTGCTTCGTGTACGTCCTGGAAGGCCAGGATCTGATCCTGCGCGCTTCCAAGAACCCCCACGCCGGGGAAGTGGACCGCCTGAAGCTGCGCGTCGGCCAGGGCATCACCGGATGGGTCGCCGCGCACCGCACCGCCGTTGCCATCTCGCAAAACGCCTCGAGAGATTCTCGCTTCCAATTCTTCAACGAATTGCCCGAGGACCGTTACCAGGCTTTCCTGTCCGTTCCGCTGATGTGCCGCGGCAGGCTGGTGGGCGTCATCAATCTCCAGCACATTCAACCGCACGTCTATCGCCAGCGCGACATTCGCCTGATCTCCACCGTCGGTTTTCTGGTCGGCGCGGAAATCGAAATGGCCCGTCTCGAAACGGAAAACGAACAGCTCTCCGAACGACTGGAAACTCGCAAGCTCGTCGAGCGCGCCAAGGGAATTTTGCAACGCGATTTGGGCCTCGATGAGGAAAAGGCCTACCTCGCACTCCAGCAGCAGAGCCGCCAAACGCGCAAATCCATGAAGCTGATTGCCGAGGCCGTGGTGCTATCCGAAGAATTGAAGCGGGGCTCGCGCCAGGAAACCGTCGGGAAGTCCACAACCCAGTAGCCGTCCACATCCGTTCCGTAGCTGGCTCTCCAGACCGTCTCCAGCAGGCGGCTTACTCTGTTCAGATCGAAAAAAAAGCGCGGGCAAGTGTCAACTCGCCCGCGCGCTTTCTTCGCGAATTACTTCGCTTGCAAGGACGCTGCCAGCCTCGGCTCCGGCGCCTTGGCCGCAGTCTCGATCAGCTCCTTCGGAACGCGGTAATGAAGAATCACTCCCCGATCCTTCACATATAGAGACGTGACGACCATTCCGCCGTTGGTCTTTTCCAGCACCAACTTGTCCGCTTCCCCGCCGGGATTCTCCGAGACGCTGGTCGGAAAAACGAACGCCCCGAGGTTGCCGCGCGCCGAACGGACGATCACGATTGGCATCACATCTTCCGCCGAGACGCTGTAGGTGTACTCACCCGGCGGCAATATCGTCCGGCCCCAGTGCGCCTCCGACGTGAGCGTGAACCTGCCGGTTACATTATCGGCGTGCGCGGCCATGGGAACGACCGTCGAACTGAGCAAACCGAGCAGAAGCACTGCGACGTGCGTGTAACTCCGTAATACTTTCATGGAATCCTCCTGATTGGGAATCGCGAGCTGTCTTGCCCAACGCGAATTGCTTGCGTCTGGTTATTGCGTTTGCAGACGGCGGAGTCCGCGGTTCGAAAAAAAGGAGCAGCAAGGCTAAGGAGGGAACCTCGGGGTTCGTGCCAATTCACCGCTGCGAAGCTGTGAACTGGCAATACAAATGTCGCAGAGCGGCCGCGTTACGTCCAATCGAAAGTATCTATCGCGTACATCCGTTCCACCGCCGCGCCTCGCTCAAGGCAAGCCGGCCACCACTACGTTTGCGCGATTCAGCCGGAACGATTCAGCGCTCAGCGCTTCACGCCGCTCCGATCGGCGCCGGCGCGAGCGCGGGGCTCAGAAGCTGAATAATCAATAACGCAATCAGGTATGCCGATGCCGCGATGAAAAAAGGAACCATGTAGCTGCCGGTCCACTGCAGCACGTGACCCACAATCTCCGCGATCAACATGCCCCCAATCGCTCCGGCCATCCCTCCAATTCCCACCACGGATGCAACGGCCCGCGACGGGAACAAGTCCGACGCCAAAGTGAACAAATTAGCCGAAAATCCCTGATGCCCTGCGGCGGCTAATCCAATCACCAAGGTGGCCGGCCACAATCCCGAGATTCGATAAACGATCGCGATCGGCACGACGCAGAGCGCGCACACGAACATCGCGCTTTTCCTCGCGGCATTCACGGAGAACCCTCGCCGGATCAAGCTCGATGAAAGCCACCCGCCCGCCACACTTCCCACGTCGGAAATCACGTAAATCACCAGGATGGGCAGGCCGATCTGCGCCAGGTGCAAGCCATGTTCGCGCTGCAAATAATCCGGAATCCAAAAAAGATAGAACCACCAGATCGGGTCAACCATGAATTTCCCAGCGGCAATCGCCCAGGTTTGCTTGTGCGGCAGGAGCTGCGCCCACTGGATTTTCCCGTGCGAGAGTTCGGCGTCGCTCTGTATATATTCGCGTTCGCGCTCGCTGCACAGCGAATGCTCCTGCGGTTTACGGTAAAGCAGCAGCCATACAATCAACCACACAAAACCTAGACCTCCGGTGCACACAAACGCCCAACGCCATCCCCAATGCATCACGATCCAGGGCACCACCAGCGCCGGAATAATTGCCCCGATATTCGTTCCCGCGTTGAATATTCCCGTCGCCAGCGCCCGCTCTTTCTTCGGAAACCATTCCGCCACGCACTTGATGCTGGCCGGAAATACTCCGGCTTCGCCGAATCCCAAGGCACATCGCGCGATCATGAAGCCCGTAAGCGAATTCGCGAGAGCGTGCGCCATGGACGCCACGCTCCAAAAAACCATGGCCACCGCATAACCGACTCGCGTCCCCAGCCGGTCAATCAAGCGCCCCACAAAAATCATCCCTATCGCGTACGCGGCTTGAAACGCGAACACCAGATTCCCGTAGTCAATATCGTTCCAACCGAGATCGTGCTGCAGCGTGCCTTTCAGCACGCCAAGCACCTGGCGATCCATGTAATTCTTGGTTACACCGAAAAATAAAAGCGCGCATATTACCCACCGGAAATGCCCGGAAAGAATGCCGGCTCTCCGCTTTCCAGTAAGCGTCGTCGCCGATGCCATGGCGCTGCCGCCAGCCTCGCGTTCTTCGCTGGGATTCTCCTCGCGCATCTGCTCCCTTCGCCGGCGCCGCCGCGCCCGGTGAATTGTTGCCGCTTAAGTTGCCATCGGCGCCGTTCAGAATTGTAAACGGTATCGGCTTCGCCATGGCCTTTGAGTGAGACCTGGCGGCGATTGCTTTTTTGTCCGGTGGATTGGGAAGCGCTCTAACCAGTTGATTAGATTTGGCTGGGAGGCCTGGACTCGAACCAGGATAATCAGATCCAGAATCTGATGTACTGCCAATTGTACGACCTCCCAGCGGAGGGCAGGCAACAAAAAAGGGCCGTTGGCACGACCCTGAACTACTTTACCGACGGAACGGATTTTCGTCAACAGCCGCTCCACATCGCCGATATTTCCTGCGTCACCGCGCTCCGCCTCGCCACCTAAAAATTAACTCCGCCCTCGCGCCCTTCCGCTCTCACACGCCCTCCTCGCCACCCGCTCCGCTCGCCAACCCGCGGAAAAATTGACATTCACACCGCCGCCTTTCAGAATCCTTCCCTCAACAATGCACGCCATCCGTTATGGCTCTTGAACCCGTAGCTTCCGCATCCCCCGCGTCCCGCGCGCTGGTGCCGCTGGTGCACGCAGGTTTCGCTCTCACCGGCGTCATGACCACCATCCTCGGCCCGCTGCTTCCCTCGCTCGCCGCCCACTGGTCCCTGAACGACGCGCACTCCGGAGATCTTTTTCTGGCCCAGTTCATCGGCTCGTTCCTCTTCGCCATTCTCTGCGGACACTTGATTCCGCTGCGCGGCTTCCGCTTCTGCTTCGTCTTCGCCTTCGCATTGATTGCCCTCGGGACTTTGCTCCTCGGCCGTGGGCCTTGGACGCTCGGCCTGGCATCCGTTTTTCTCTATGGCTCCGGCCTCGGCCTCAGCATCAGCGCGACGAATTTGTGGATCGGCGAAGCCAACCCCGCGAGTCGCGCCGGCGCGCTGAGCCTGGTGAATTTCACTTGGACCATCGGCGCTCTCGCGTCTCCGTCACTGGTCGCTCTCGGCGATCACCTTCGTCGCATGAGCTTGGTCCTGGACGCTCTGGCGGTCGTGGCCGCATTGCTCGCGCTGGCTTTCGCCGCGTCCCACTTCGCAGTCGCCGTACCGTCAGGCAACGAATCCACCGCGCCGGTCGCCCTGAATTCATCCTTCGCCAAATCTCTTCGCGACCCTTTCGCGCCCGCATTCGCGCTGATCTTTTTTATGTATGTAGGCACGGAAAACTGCCTTTCCGGATGGGTTGCCACCTACGCTCATCGCCTGCAATCGCTTCACAATGACGCTTGGGCGCTCATGCCTACCTGTTTTTGGGGCGGCATCCTTCTGGGGCGCCTGACTCTCCCAGCCGTCCTTCGCGGGGTTTCCGAGTTGCGTTTGCTGCGCTCGGGCCTCGCGCTCGGCGCGATCGGCTGTGCTGTGCTGCTCGCATCGCCAAATATTCCCGGAGTGGCGGCGGGCTGCGCCATCGCCGGCGTCGGACTTGCCGGAGTCTTCCCTATCACCATGTCTTGGCTCTCGGAATATTGCGGCACCTCCAAGCTGCAATTTGCCGGCCTGATCCTGGCGCTCGCCGGCCTGGGGGGAGGAGCGCTCCCCTGGCTGGTCGGTTTCATTTCCAATCTACTCGGCAGTCTGCGTGCCGGCTTGCTCACTACTCTCGCCGCCATCATTTCGATCCTGCTCGTCTCCGCGTTTCCCAAATCAGCGCTGCCCGCCTGCGTCACGAAAAATTAGCCGCCCTGCAGTTTCAAATCGCTGAACGTGGCTTCGAATCCCGGACCCTCCGGCGCCGCGCACATGATTCCCACCTGCACCTCCGCCCTCGGCGGAAAGAATCCTTCTCGCACCGAAGTGAAATTATGGCCGTCCAACGAACACGCAATCTGCAGCGAATATTTCCGCCGCACGACGCGCCACCATACCGGCGCCGTATCCGAAAGATCTGGCATCGTGGACCAATCCGAATAGTCCCTCGTAATGACGACGCTCGCGTGCCGCCGCCCGTCGAAAAATTCCGTCCCGCACTTCATCCAGTTCTCCGCGCCGAATCGCACCATCAGTCCCGCCTGGTCGTATAAAGCCGCGTACTTCCCGCTGATGCACGCTTGGAACGTGAAATCCCCTTCCGCCAGCAGGTGGAAGAAATGCCCGTTGTCGGTGATGTAACCGTAAGTCGTCTTCCTCCAGAAATCCGTCTTCGCCCGGCTCTGCACGATCAATCTGTCGCCATCCTGCCGCGCCGACGCGGGCTCGTTCAGCCACTTCATCCGCTTGAAGAGCTCGCCGCTTCCCGCTGATAGCGCAGGCGGCACCGGCAAATGCGGCATCGCCCGAGCGGCCCGCTCGCCCACCATCAAAGCTCCCGCTAACCCCAGAGACTGCTGCATGAAAGTTCGCCGGTCACACGGCATGGGATTCCCCCCTGAAACGTTCGTACGGAAAGCCATTCTTCCCGGCCAACTAAGCGGTTCGTACCAGCGGCTCGTGCTCCACCGGAAAGTTCACCGAGTTTGCGATAAAACACTTGGCATGAGCTTCCCCATGCAATTCGCGCGCCTTCGCCATATCGCTGCCGGCTTTGACGATGACTTCCGGCCGCAAAATCGCGCGCACGAAACGCCCGGATCCATCAGGCGTCTCCTCCATAAATCCTTCTGCATGGTCAACGTACTCCACCACCACCACCCCCGCGACGGCGCATAAATGCAGATACCAGAGTTTGTGGCATGCGGACAACGCCGCAACCAGCAGTTCCTCGGGATTCCAACGCGTCGCATCCCCGCGAAACGCCGGGTCGGAAGATCCCGGAATCGGCGGCTTCTGTCCCTCACCCAGAATCTCGTAACGCCGCTCGAAACTCTTATACCCGGAAGTCCCCGTCCCAGTATTGCCAGTCCATTTCACCGTCACGGCATAGTGATGTGTTTTCGCCATGTCGCTCCTCCAATGAAGTAGGCGATCAAAGCTAGCACAAGTCTTGGCGGGTTCACCCGTCCCGCGCCCTCCAGCGATCTGTAAATCGCTGTCCAAATTGGCGCGCATCATAAAATTTCACAAAACCCCCGAAGGCGGCAAACGTCAAATTACCTGCGCTCAGTACGCCGTTCCGCGCGAGGAGCCTGGTGACACATGATCCGCCGCTGCCAGCCGCAGGACTTCGAGCAGATTTGGGCCATCATCAATGATGGCGCGCATGCCTACAAAGGAATCATCCCCGCGGACCGCTGGACCGAGCCTTACATGTCCCGCGAGAAACTCCAGCACGAAATCAACGACGGCGTGGTTTTCTGGGGCGACGACTCCGGAACGCTCGCCGGAGTGATGGGCATTCAAGACGTGCAGGACGTCACTCTCATCCGCCACGCCTACGTGCGGACCGGCAGCCAGAAGCGCGGAATTGGCGGACGCCTGCTGTCGCATCTGCTGGGACTCTCGAGCCGTCCGATTCTAATCGGCACGTGGGCCGCCGCCGTGTGGGCCATCCGCTTCTACGAAGCGAACGGCTTCAAAATGGTCAGTCCCGAGGAAATAGACCGCCTGCTCAAAAAATATTGGGAGATCCCCGAACGCCAAATCGAAACCTCCGTGGTCCTGGCGGACGCCCAGTGGCGGAAAACTCAATCCTGATTTCTCGCGAGGCCGCCTTGCGCCGCTTCGACCAGCATCGCCAAACCGGCGCCAATGCGCTGTCAACCGCACATCTGTACCAAGGCGCGGCGCGACCATCCACCAAGGGGAAATGGCATGACAATTCTTTACGAATACAGTAATTTTGAGGCATGGAAACCGTGCGCGTCGAACTACCTTCCGCCCTTTTGAAGGCGGCGAACCTCGAGGAAAACAGCAACCTCTCGCAGGAAGCCGCACGTTTGCTTGCGCTCGAACTCTATCGTGAAGATAAGATTTCTCTGGAGCGCGCCGCTGCGCTCTGCCAGACGCCGCTCGCCGCATTTATGGATTTCGCCGCCAAGCATGGCGTCCCTCCGCTACGCTACACGTACGAGGACTTGGAAGAAGAACGAAAGTCCACCGACCATCACAAAGCGTGATCGTCGTAGCCGATTCATCGCCGCTAATTATTTTGGCGAAGGTCGGCTGCTTCGACCTGATCAATCGGCTCTTTCCACTCCTGTACATTACGCCTGAAGTTCGCAGCGAAGTGGTTGTCTCTGGAGCCGGCCTTCCAGGCGCAACGGAAGTCGCGAACGCGCCGTGGATAGAAGTGAAACAACTCGAAAATCAGGCGGGATTGCTGGCGGCCCAAGAAAAATACTCTCTGGGTGTCGGAGAACTAAGCACGATTCTTCTCGGAAAAGAGATTCCGGCAAATGTGGTGCTGCTGGACGATTACAACGCGCGAAAATTAGCGCGGTCGGAAGGCCTGCTCGTCCGCGGCAGCCTGGGCCTGCTCGAAACCCTCTATCTCCAGGGTCATGTTGCCGACCTTCGCGCCGTCTTTCAGCTATTGCTGGCGCATAGTTATATCGAACAGCGATTGTTGGACGTTCGGCTCCACGCACTCGGCCTGCCCCATCTGTGAAACCACCAGGACGAGAGTTGGGTGCGCGTTTCTTTCAGCACCCACTAATTCTTCGCCGCGCGTTCCTGCGGAACTTCCTCCGCAATCCGCCGCCCCACCGCCGGCGCGATCATGCGCACTTCCGTCATCAATTGCGCAAACTGATCGGGATAGAGCGACTGCGCGCCATCCGATAGCGCCCGCTCCGGATCCTGGTGTACTTCGATCAACAATCCATCCGCGCCCGCCGCCACCGAAGCCCGCGCCAGCGCCCCCACCTTGTCTCTCCGACCCGTTCCGTGCGAAGGATCGGCCACCACCGGCAAATGCGAAAGCTGCTTGATCACCGGAATCGCCGCGATATCCATCGTATTGCGCATGTATGTATCAAACGTCCGGATGCCCCGCTCGCACAGAATCACGTTGTAATTCCCGCCGGCCATGATGTACTCCGCGCTCAGCAGCAATTCCTCGATCGTCGCGGACATCCCGCGCTTCAGCAGCACTGGCTTCTGAATTTCGCCCAATGCGCGCAGCAGAAAATAATTCTGCATGTTCCGCGCGCCCACCTGCAGCACGTCCACGTAAGGCAACATCACCTCGATCTGCGAAGGATCCATCACTTCGCTGATTACCAGCAGCCCGTTGCGGTCCGCCGCCGCGCGCATAAGTTTCAATCCCTCCTCGCCCAGTCCCTGGAACGAGTACGGCGACGACCGCGGCTTGAACGCCCCGCCGCGCAGCATTTTTGCGCCCGCGCGCGCCACCCGCTCGGCTATCTCGCCGATTTGCGCCGCTGATTCCACGGCGCATGGCCCGGCCGCCGCCACAATTTCCGGCCCGCCGATGCTCACGCCCTTGCCAACCTCGACGATTGAGCCTTCCGGCCGCACGCTGCGCGACGCCAGCTTGAACGAATGTGCGATCGCGATGATCTCTTCCACTCCCGGCGCCGCCCGCAACGCTTCCAGTTCGCTGCGGTGATGGTCGCTCTTGCCCACGACTCCGATCACGGTTCTCTCCTCGCCCTGAATTAAGTGCGCCTGGTAGCCGCACTCCTTGATGCGCGTTACCACGTGATTGATCTCTTCTTCCGTTGCCCGTGCCGCCATGTTGACGATCATTGTGAACTCTCCTGAATTGCTGCCTTCCTTCCTGCCTTCTCCCCTGTTTCCTGCGCCGGCGCCGCAACGTCCGCCCCCGACTTGTACGACCCCAGCACCTTCAACTCCACCACCACCTTCTCCAATTCACCGAGCGCCTCGATGATTTCCGCGTCGTTCGCCGCCGCCTGCAAGTCCAGATAAAATCGGTACTGCCACGGACGTCCGTGCACCGGCCGGCTTTCGATCTTCATCATGTTGATGTTGCGCCGCGCAAATGGCTCGAGCGCGTGCAGCAGCGCCCCGGGAATATGCGCCAGTTGGAACACCAGCGAAATCTTGTCCGGCTTTGCCGCATCCTTCGCAGCGGGCGCCGGCGCTTCGGCCGTGGCCGCCAGCAGAAAAAATCGCGTGTAGTTTTCGCGATCGTCTTCGAGATGCTCGCGGAGAATCGCCGCGCCATAAATTTCCGCCGCTCGCTTGCTCGCGATCGCAGCGCGCTTCTTGTCGCCCGCGAGCATCATCTCCCGCGCGCTTCCAGCCGTATCTTCCGCCGCGATCCGCTTTAGCGCCGGATGCGCCGCGAAAAATCGTTCGCACTGCGCCAGCGCCACCGGATGTGACGCCACCGACTCCAGTTCCTCGAACGCCACTCCCGGCCGCGCAATCAGGTTGTGCACGATCGGAATAATCACCTCGCCCACGATCTGCAGCCCGCTCTCCACCAGCAGGTCAAACGAACGGTGCACCGATCCCGCCAGGCTGTTTTCCATCGGCGCCAGCACATAATCCGCGCGCCCGTCTCGAATCGCCGCAAACGTCATATCAAAAGTTCCACACGGCACCAGCGCGATGCCCGCGCCCAGCAATTTCAGCGCGGCTTCTTCGCTGAACGCTCCGCGCTCGCCCTGGAACGCGATTCGCGCATGGCGCGCGTCTTTCATGCCGCCGCCACCTTCGCCGATTTCGCGGACCTGCTCGCCCTCCGCGTCTTGCCCCGCTTGGGAAGCACCAGTTTCCCCAGCCCGTGCGCTTCCTGTATCCGTATGGACTCGTGCAGAATCAGACCGTAGATCTTCCCCACCGCCTCGCTATCCAGCGGCCCTGGATTCAGACTCTTCATGCGCGCCAGAATCTCCCGCTCGCGCGCCGGCACGCGCAGCGCGATGCCGCTCGCCCCCTTCAGACGCCCCACCTCCAGCGCAAAACCGGCGCGCACGTTCAATAGGTGCAGCAGCGTGGTGTCAATCGCGTCAATTTTCGCCCGCCAGTCGCCGATCTTGATTTGGCTCATCCCCGCCTCCCGATTTCCGCCCAAAAACAAAAAAGGCCGCGTTCCCTTGGGAGGTTCGCGGCCGGCGCTTCAGACTTTGTGCGGTTTTTAGCTGCTATTTCTTGCGTGCTCCGCGCGCGTCTCGCCGGCCCGCTCCTCCGTATAGGAGAAGCGGTAAGTAAAAGCGAAACGGTAATAAAACTTCCTGCTCACGCGATTGCAATTCCTACTTCTCGCCGCCACTTACCGGCAGCGAAACGCTACTATACGGAACGGTTCCAGGCCCGTCAAGCGCCTTCGCGCGTCCCGTGCTCATAAGCCATATTTATGTCCAATCCAAGAAATACAAATTTGACTTATCTTCGCCCCGGGCGCCTACTGGCCCTTACAGCGTCTCCGTTTACGCTGTCGAGGGTCCGGCCCTGATCCAGACGGAAGAAGGAAACGCAGCGAAATTTAAGGCAGCGCGCACCCATGAAAAAAGCATTCAATATCCTTCTGGTAGTAATTATCGGGTGCGGGCCACCCGCCTAGACTGCTTCTAGGCGCTGCGCCCCGCACCGCATCAACGGTGTCGGGGCTTTTTTGATTTATACGCACTACGGGAGACCCCAGGTCATTATGCAGAGTGATGTCATTAAGAAAGGCTTCGCGCGCGCCCCCGCCAGGGCCATGCTCAAAGCCACCGGCCTCACCGACGAAGACCTCGCCCGTCCCCTCGTCGCCGTCGCCAACACCTGGACCGAAGTCACTCCATGCAATTTCCATCTGCGCCAACTCGCCGAGCGTGTGAAAGCCGGCATTCGCGCCGCCGGCGGCACTCCCATCGAGTTTGACACCATCACCATTTCCGACGGCATCACCATGGGCACCGAAGGCATGAAGGCTTCGCTGGTCTCCCGCGAAGTGATCGCCGATTCCATCGAACTCTTCGTCCGCGCCCACGCCTTCGACGCCGTCGTCGCCATCTGCGGCTGCGACAAGACCATCCCTGGCACCGTAATGGCTCTCGCGCGCCTGAATATCCCTTCCCTTTCGCTCTACGGCGGCTCCATCCTCGCCGGACATTACAACGGCCACGAAGTCACCATTCTCGACGTCTTCGAAGCCGTCGGCGCCTGCGCTGCAGGAAAAATGACCATCAAGCAGCTCGGCGAACTCGAAGACAAAGCCTGTCCCGGTGCCGGCGCTTGCGGCGGCCAATTCACCGCCAACACCATGGCCACCGCCATCACTTTCCTCGGAATTTCGCCGATGGGTGCAAACGAAGTCCCCGCCACCGATCCGCGCAAGGGCAAAGTCGCCTTCGATTGCGGCAAGCTCGTCATGCGCCTGCTGAAGGAAGACATTCGCCCGAAACAAATCATCACCCGCGAATCGCTGTACAACGCCATCACTTCCGTCGCGGCTTCCGGCGGTTCCACCAACGCCGTCCTTCATCTTCTCGCCATCGCCTCCGATGCCGGCGTCCCGCTCACCCTCAAAGAATTCGACGAAATCTCCGCCAAGACTCCTCTGCTCGCCGACCTCAAGCCCGGTGGCCGCTTCAACGCCCCGGACATGTTCCGCGCCGGCGGCATGCGCCTCTTGGGCCAGCGCCTGATGGAAGATGGGCGTCTGTACGACGGCATCACCGCCTCCGGGCGCAATTTGTTCGACGAAATTCGCGAAGCCAGCGAAACCGCCGGCCAGGAAGTGGTCCGCCCGCTGCTGAACCCGCTCAAGCCCAATGGCGGCCTGGCGATTTTGTACGGCTCGCTAGCCCCGGAAGGCTGCGTCGTGAAACTTGCCGGCCACGAGCGCGTCCTGCACAGCGGCCCCGCGCGCGTCTTCGATTCCGAAGAAGCCGCCTTCGAAGCCGTGCAGAGCCGCACGATTAATCCTGGAGACGTCATCGTCATCCGTTACGAAGGCCCCAAAGGCGGCCCGGGCATGCGCGAAATGCTGGCCGTCACCGGCGCGCTCGTCGGTCAGGGCATTGACGAAGAAATCGCGCTCATCACCGACGGCCGCTTCAGCGGCGCCACGCACGGCCTGATGGTCGGCCACGTCGCTCCCGAAGCCGCCGCCGGCGGCCCCATCGCTCTCTTGCGCGATGGCGACATCATCACGCTCGACGTCCGCGCCCGCCGCCTCGACGTCAAAGCCAATCTCGAGGAGCGCCGCGCGCAATGGAAGCCGCCCGCTCCCAATTACACCACGGGCGTGATGGCGAAATACGCAAAGCTCGTTTCATCGGCATCGCAGGGCGCCGTAACCAGCGCCCTCTAGAAATTGCAGCCACAAGGAGAATCACCATGGCGAAAATGTTTTGGGAAAACGATGCAAATCCCCGCGCTCTCGAAGTCAAGCGCATCGCGGTGCTCGGCTATGGCAGCCAGGGCCGCGCGCACGCTCTAAACCTCCGCGATAGCAAACTCAACGTCGTCGTCGGTCTCCGCCGCGGCGGTCCTTCCTGGAAACAAGCCGAGCAGGATGGTTGGGCGCTCACCGGACCGTCCGAAGCCGTCGAAGGCGCGGATGTGATCGTCATGCTCGCGCCGGACATGGCCCAGCCGGCTCTCTACCAGAATGAAGTCGCGCCCAACCTCAAAGACGGCGCCATGCTGCTTTTCTCCCACGGCTTCAATATCCACTACGGCCAGATCACTCCGCCGAAAAATGTAGACGTGACGATGATCGCGCCCAAAGGTCCCGGCAACCTCGTCCGCCGCACTTACGAAGAAGGCCGCGGGGTTCCCTGCTTGCTCGCAATCCATCAAGACGCTTCCGGCCACGCCTTCGATCGCACTCTGGCCTACGCCCGCGCCATCGGCGGCACCCGCGCCGGAGTAATCCAGACCACCTTCGCGGAAGAGACGGAAACCGACCTCTTCGGCGAACAAGCCGTCCTCTGCGGCGGCGCCCGTGAATTGATTCAAGCCGGCTGGGAAACTCTGGTGCAAGCCGGATATCAGCCCGAAGCCGCCTATTTCGAATGCCTGCACGAACTGAAACTCATCGTGGACCTCATCTACGAAGGCGGCATCGCCAAAATGCATCAGTTCGTCAGCGAAACCGCCAAGTACGGCGACATCACCCGCGGCTCCCGCGTCATTGATTCCCACGTCCGCGAAAGCATGAAAAAGATTCTCGAAGAAATTCAGTCCGGCGCTTTCGCCAAGGAATGGATCCTCGAAAATCAGACCGGGCGTCCGCAATACACCAAGCTCCTGGAAAAAGACAAAAATCACCCGATCGAAGCAGTTGGCAAGGAACTTCGCGCTCAAATGTCCTGGCTGAAGCCGGAAACGGCCACGGCCGCAAGGGGTCTCAAATGAAAGGCGCACAATTTCTCGTCAAAGCCCTCGAACGCGAGGGCGTCGAAATCATCTTCGGCTATCCCGGCGGCGCGATCATGCCGGTCTACGACGCGCTGCTCGATTCCAAAATCCGCCATATTCTGGTCCGCCACGAACAGGCCGCCGCTCTCGCCGCCGATGGCTACGCGCGCGCCACCGGCAAAGTCGGCGTCTGCATGGCCACCTCCGGCCCCGGCGCCACCAATCTCGTCACCGGCATCGCCAACGCCTACCTGGACTCCGTCCCCATGGTCGCCATCACCGGCCAGGTGGCCACCCATTTGATGGGCACCGACGCTTTCCAGGAAGTGGACATCTTCGGCATCACCTTGCCCGTCGTGAAGCACAGCTTCCTGGTCAATACCGCCGCCGAGCTTCCGCGCATCGTGCACGAAGCGTTTCGCATCGCGCGCTCCGGCCGTCCCGGCCCTGTTTTGATCGACCTGCCCAAGGACATCGCCAACACCATCGCCGATTTCGAATTTCACGACACAACGGAAGCTTCCGCTGCGCCCGAATTGCACGATCCTTCCATCGCGCAGGCCCTCGAACTCATGCGCGAAAGCCGTTCCCCGGTCGTTTACGCCGGTGGCGGCATCGGCATGGCCGGCGCGCTCGCCGAATTCAGAAAATTCATAGACGCGACGCGCATCCCCGTCGTCGCCACTCTAAAAGGTCTCGGCTCCATCCCCACCACCCACGAACTCGCGCTCGGCATGATGGGCATGCACGGCACCAAAGCCGCGAACCACGCCGTGCAGGCTTGCGATCTTCTGATTTGCGTCGGCGCCCGCTTCGATGATCGCGCCACCGGACGCCTCAACGCTTTCGCTCCCGACGCCAAAGTCATTCATCTGGACGTGGACCCCGCGGAAGTCAGCAAGCTCCGCCGCGCCGACGTTCCGCTCATCGGCAACCTCCGCCAGACTCTCACGGCGCTCGCCTGCCCGCTCGATATCGAGCCGTGGCGCCGCGAATGTCTCGCCGCCAAAGAAACTCATGCCTGGGATTACGACGCGCCCGGCTCCGAAGTCTACGCTCCCGGCTTCCTCAAGACTCTTTCTGATCGCGCCGGCAAGCACTGCATCGTCGCCTGCGACGTCGGGCAGCACCAGATGTGGGTCGCCCAGCATTTTCATTTCAATAATCCCGCGCAGCATCTCAGCAGCGGCGGTCTGGGCACCATGGGCTTCGGCTTGCCCGCCGCCATCGGCGCGCAATTCGCCTTTCCCGATGCCTGCGTCATCAACGTTTCCGGCGACGGCTCCATCATGATGAACCTGCAGGAACTCGCCACGCTCCGCCGCTACGATCTGCCCGTCAAGATCGTGCTCTTCGATAACCGCGCCCTCGGCATGGTCCGCCAGTGGCAGGAACTTTTCCACGACAAGCGCTACAGCGAAGTGGACCTCTCCGACAATCCCGATTTCGTGCGCGTCGCCGAATCCATGGGCATCCCCTCGTTCCGCGTCGAAGATCGCCGCGACGTTAGCTCCGCCATCGATCGCTTGCTCGCCGAACCCGGCCCGGTGCTCGCTCACGTCCTGATTCACCAAGAAGCCAACGTCTGGCCAATTGTCGGCCCCGGCAAATCCAATTCCGAAATGCTCGATGAGGTCACCCGGTGACGACTTTCACCCTGCAACTCCGCGTGAAGCAAAGCGAGGGCGCGCTCGTCCGCGTTCTGGGCGTCACGCGCCGCCGCCGCTTCGATCTCCTGCATCTCACGGCCAGCGCCACCGAGGACGGCAACTACCTCGACGTTAAAATGACCGTGAAAGCCGATCGCGCCGAACACACCCTGGTCCGCCAAATTGAAAAGCTGGAAGACGTCTCGCAGGTGGAAATTCTGGGGCCGTCGAAATCGGAGCACGCCGCCAGAGCCGTATAAAGAAATCACGAAGCGCGATATTTCTAGCCACTGATCACTAGCCACCGCCGTAATCGCCAAAATATGCCGAGTAAATCCAAGCCACCCCAAGCCCCGCTCGCTCACGAAACTCGCACTTTTGCATTAAACTAGCGCCGTGCCTGACGCCACCGACGAAGTTCCCTTCCTGCGCGTAGCCATCCTCGGAACCGGCCTGATCGGCGGCTCCTTCGGCCTCGCCGTGCGCAAAGAATTCCCGCATATCGAAGTAGTAGGGTTTGATCGCCCGGACGTGCTGGCCGCCGCCTGCGCGCGCGAAGCCGTGGAAGAGACTGCCAAAGACATTTCGAAAGCGATTCGCGGCGCCGACCTCATTTACATCGCCCTGCCCATCGGCGCAACGATCGACGCCCTGCCCGCGATCGCCGCCGCCGCAAAATCCGACGCTCTCGTAACAGATTCCGGCAGCACCAAAGTCGCCATCTGCCGCGCCGCCCAGCGCGCCTTCCAAAAAAACGCCCGCTTTCTCGGCGGCCATCCCATGTCCGGCAGGGAATCGAGCGGCATCGCACAAGCCGACGCCGATCTATTTCGCAATACGCGTTACGCGCTCATCGGCTCCGCGGACGACACCGACCCGCGCGTCCGGGGATTCGCCGCGCTCCTCGGCGCGCTCGTCGCGGAACCCGTCTGGTGCGACGCCGCCACGCACGATTGGGCCGTTGGCGTCGTCTCGCACTTGCCGCAACTTCTGTCCGTCGCCCTCGCGCGCGTAGTGCAAGACGAAACCGACGAGACCGGCCTCCCCGGAACTCTCTCCGGCCCCGGCCTGCAAGATATGCTCCGCCTAGCAGGCAGCCCCTACGCCCTCTGGCGCGACATCGCCCTCACCAACACCGAAAACATCTCCCGCGCCCTGACCCGCCTCGAACAAGCCATCGAATACCTCCGCACCAATCTAACCTCGAAACAACTAGAGCAGGAATTCACCACCGCCAACGAGATTTACAAAGCTCTGAAAAAAGAAAGATAGAAGGCTCTGCGTTACCCGCGGCAAGAACCGATAGACCCGGCGCGTTTGAAAGCGCGCCGCCCAACCATCTGGGAGTGCGGCGGCTTGCCGCCGCCGTACCCAACGAATGTATTACTCCGAACTCCACCAGGCGAGGCTTGCCTCGCCCAAGAAAATGTACGCCGCAAGACCTACCGCTCCCGCCCCCCCGCAGCCACCAACTTCTTCTCCCGCACGTAAAATTCCCTTCCCCTCCAAAGGATCCTCTGCGGAAAAAAACTAACCACCCAAACCACAAACGCAAACAAATCACGCAAAGGCAGCAATTCCATCTTCCGCCGCAATAATCCGTCGCCCATCCCCCAAACCCCGATCACCCACGCCGAAGCCCCGCGCAAAATCAAATAACCAATCACCAACGCCACGCTCCACGCCGCCGAAGGCGCCGCCACCGCCGCCAGCAAAGCCAACGGCAACCCCTGCGTGAAAATCAATCCCGAGTGCCCCGCCGGACGCGAATACCGAATACTCAAATTCCAGCGCAATTGGTGCCGGAACGCATCGCCCAATGTCTGCTGCGGATACACAATCGCAACCGGAAAATTACTCAGCACCACGCGATGCCCGCACGTCGCAATGCGATTCCCCAATTCGTAATCGTCCGAAAAATGATCCACCAGAGCTTCGAACCCGCCAATTTCCGCAAGCCGCGTCTTGGTCGTCGCCATCGTCGCGCCCAAGGTGAAATTCACGTCGCCCAAAAGCCACGCCACCAGCACTCCCGCCGTAAAATCCGTGCTGTTCCCCACCGCCTCCAGATTCGCCGCCAGCGATCCATCCGTAAGCCCGCGATAAAGGCACGTGACCGCGCCCACCTTGGGATCGTGAAACGGCGCCGCAATCGCCCGCAAATAATCCGGCCCCACGCGCACGTCGCTGTCACTCACCACCACGATCTCGTGCGCCGCCTCCCGCACCATGCGGCAAAGCTTGTTCACCTTGTCGCTCACGCCCAGCGGCTCCGCGCCCACAATCAGCCGAATCGCCCGCTCGGGAAATTTCCGCGCCAGTTCCGCGATCACCGCAATCGCCGGATCCTGCTCGTCGCTCACGCAAAATAAAATCTCGTACTCCGGATAATCCTGCAGGCAGAAACTCGCGTAGTTCTCGTATGTTTCGCGATCCAGTCCATAGATCGGCTTCAGAATGCTAAGAGGAGGAGTGAAATCGGAAGGAACCGCATCCGGCCCGCGCCGCCCGCCAAAAAATCGCAGCGCGGCAATAATCGCCACCACGTAATACGCGAAAGATGCTAGCGCCAGTAGCACCAGCCCGTCGCGTATCACGGCCCACCACATCGCGCGCTAGCCTTTGCCCTGCCACACCAGGGCCACGCCCACGCACACCAGCAAGACTCCCACCCAGCGCAGATGCGTGACCCGCTCGCCGAGAAACACACGGCTGCCGTAAGCCCCCGCCGCATAACTGAGCGCCGTCGCCGGCACCACAAAGCTCACGTTCGCCATCGAGAGCACCGCCAGCATCGCGAAGAAGCTCACCATCATCAGCATCAGCCCCGCCCACATCCAGCCGATGCGCGCCGCCCGCCCGAAAGCGCGCAAAAGCTCGCGCGGATGAAAACTCTGCACTTCTCCGGCCGCCTTCATCGCCCGCGTAATGCACAATTCGCCCGCGGTGCTGCAGCACACCACAAAAAGCAGCAACACGGCGACGCGCAGCATCATACGCGCTCCGTCGTGCGCGGCGGAGTATTTCCCACCAACAGCACTCCCGCGCAAATCACCAGAATCCCCGCCCAGCGCGTGGCGCTCACCATCTCACCCAGCAAAAAATGTCCGAGCAGCGCCACAAACACATACGAAATCGAGGAAGCCGGCTGCACGAAGCTGAAATCCGCCCAGGAAAGCACCAAAGTGTACGAGATGAAAAACGCGATGAGCAGCCCGATTCCCAACCACACCGTTCCGGAAGTAAACGCCCGCGCAAAAAAATGCACGATGTCCGCCGGCGCCCACTCTCCCGCCGCGCCCACGGCTTTCATGCCTTTGCCCAGAAACACGTCGCCCAACGGGCCGAACGTGACCATGATTAAAAGAAAAATGTAGGTTTTGACGTGCAGGCCTTCCGAAGACGTCATGCGCCCTGTGATTCGCCCGCCACTCCGACCGATGGCGGCACTTGCACCATCGCTTTTGTCTGCACGCCCTTCTTGGCCACCTTGCGGCGGTCGTGGCGCAGCTTCATGAACGACACCGCTTCGTGGAACAGGCGTTTGCGCTCGTGCGAATCCCACAACGCATCGCGCACGATCCGCCAGGCCACGCGCGGACGGAAATAATATTCGTCGTAGAAGCGGTTCACGGACTCCACCATGTATTCGCGCGAAAGGTCGGGATACTCCAGGTGCGGCAGCTGGTGTCCCATGTCATCCGTGATTGCTTCGCCCGCCAGGAACCCTTCCTTCATGCCCTGATCGTAAAGCGCCGTGCCGGGATACGCGTGCGCCATCGAAACCTGGATCGTCTCGCAGTCCAGCTCTTTCGCGTAATTGATCGTCTTCTCGATGGTCTGCTTGGTTTCGCCCGGCAATCCGATTATGAAGTCGCCGTGTACGTGAATTCCCACTTTCTTGCAGTTCTGCACGAACGTGCGCCCCATCTCGATCGTCTGGCCCTTCTTGATGTTCTTCAGAATTTGCGGGTCGCCCGATTCGAAGCCCACGATCAGCAAGCGCGCTCCGGCATCCGCCATCGCCTTCAGCGTCTCGTAATCGCTGTGCACCCGCGCCGTGCAGGACCACCGGAACCCCACCGGCTTGAATTCCTTGCACAACGCCAGCACGCGGTCCTTGCGAATATTGAACGTGTCGTCGTCGAAGAAAAATTCCTTCGCCTGCGGGAACATCTTGTGCGCCTGCTTGAATTCCCGCGCCACGCTTTCCACCGAGCGCACCCGCCACGCGTGCCCCGAAAGTGTCTGCGGCCACAAGCAGAAGGTACAAAGCGCCGGACATCCGCGCGCCGTGTAAAACGAAACGTACGGATTCAGCAGGAACGGTACATTGTATTTTTCAATCGTCAGATTGTTCTGATACACGTCCGTCGCGAAAGGCAGAGCGTCCAACTCCGCCGTCTGCAGCATCGGCCGCTGCGGATTGTGTACTACCTTCCCATCCTTGATATAACTCACGCTCAAAATGTCCGCGAGCGGTTTCCCCTGCGCATACTCCACCACCGAGTGGTCAAACTCGCCGCGCACCACGAAATCAATGTCCGGGCTCGCCAGCAAACTCTCCGCCGGCTTGATTTGCACCTGCGGCCCCACAAACGCGATCTTGATTCCGGGCTTTTTCTCCTTCATCGCCCGCGCCATCCGCAAATCGCTGTAGAAACCAACTGTGGACGTGAACAAAACCACGAATTCGTAGTCCTGCGCAATCTGGATTACTTCCTGGGGAGTAATGCCATGCGGCGGCGCGTCCAGCAATCGGCTGCCTTCCAGCATTCCTGCGGGATACGTCAGCCACACCGGGTACCAGTAGGACTCAATCTCGCGTGTCGCGGGCCAACGGGACCCCGCGCCGCCATCAAACTTCTCAAAACTCGGCGGATTCAATAACAATGTCTTCATTACAGACGGCATGTACTATTACCCCCTCAGAACTGCCAGTAAGACGTAAAATCCCACACATCCACAGCACTTATTTTAACCGATTTCGCCACTCAGCCCAAGCCATGCTTTCCACGCGCGTTTGCTACTGGAACACCTTCGCCAGCTGCCCCGTTGCCTGCAATAGACTTAACTGGCCCTGCTCTCGCGCAAAATCCGCATCCAGGAAAGCCACCCATTTGTCGCTTTCATCCAGTCGAGCCTGCTCAATATCCCGCAAGTTCGCTCGTCCCTCGTCGAACTTCGCCTGCATCATCTCCACGGTTTCCTGCGCCAATTTCAAATCCAGCCGCGCCACCTCGCGCGTCGCATCCAATTCGCGCACGTTGCGCGCCTTCTGCTGCACATCCGAGCGCACGGCCTGCCGCTTATTCCCCAGCGCCAGCTCGGACTCCTGCAATTGGCTCTTCGCCAGCGCCACGGTAGCTCGCGTCTTCGCCGCAAACAGCGGAATCGTGATCTGCACGCCGCCCTGGAAATTGTTCGCCTGATACTGCCCGTTGTAATACTTTTTGTAATTGTTGAACGACCCCAGCACGCTGTACTGCCCCACGAAACTGATCGTCGGCCAATAATTCAGTTTCGCCCCGTGCAGCAGATCCTGACGCGCTTTCCGGTCATTTTCCGCTTCCTGAATCCCGCGATCGCTCTGCAACGCCAGGTTCGCCAGCTCCGTGTCCGGCAAATCCGTCGAAAACGAAGGCTCGCCCGTTTCCACTTCCACCGATTGCGTGTCCGGTATCCCCGTCAAATCACGAATCTGCTGCGTCAGAGCTTCATCGCGGCCTTCCAGCTTGATGATCCGCTCTTGCACTCGCGCCGCTGTCAATTCGCTGCGCGTCACTTCAATCGGCAGCTCCTGGTTCGCCTGTACCCGCTCGCGCGTCACTTCCAGCACTTTTTCCGCGCTGGCCTGCTCGCTGCGCAGCAATTCCAGCGAATGACGCACCTTCGCCAGTTCCAGGTACGACGTAGCCGCTCGCACGATCACGTCGTCGCGCGTCCGGTCAATTTCCAGTTTCATGCTTTTCGCGTGTTCCTCCGCCGACCGCTGCTGCGCCTTCAATATCGGATCGAATAGCGCCTGGTTGTAATTCACCTGGAAAACCGCCGGCGGCGATCCATTCAGCGACGGAAACCCGTACGTGTACGCCGCGCCCGAGCCGGTGTAAATATTCGGCAGGAATGCCGCGTGGTCCAGGCCCGCCGCATCCAGCGCCACCTTATATTGCACGCGCGCCAAGGCCAGGTCGCGGCTGTTCTCCAGCGCCAGGCCCACCGCTTCGCGCATCGTCAATTTCCGCTCGTCCTGCGCGCGCGCCGTCGTCGCGCTCAGCGCCACTACCAATGCCATCGCCACGGCGCTGAAGGCCACCACCACTCCCCGCCCGCATTTTCCGATCGCCGTTCTATTCATAGCGCAAAGACTCCGTCGGATGCAGCCGCGCCGCACGGTTCGCCGGCAGATAACCGAACAGCAACCCCGTCGAACACGATACCAAAAACGCCAGCACCACCGAGATCCACGACACCGGAACGTGCACTCCCGCCACCTCCGGAAACAAGCTGATCACGAAATTCAATACCGCCGGTATCGCCACCGCGATCGCAATCCCCAGCAGCGCTCCCGTTCCGCTGATCAGCAGCGCTTCCATCAGAAATTGATACAGAATCGCGTCGCGCGGCGCCCCAATCGCCTTGCGAATCCCGATCTCGCGGGTTCGCTCCGTCACCGTCACCAGCATGATGTTCATGATTCCAATTCCGCTGATGGTCAGCGCGATCATCGCGATCACGATCAAAATCACCGTCAGCGCCAGCGCTATCTTGCGCGCCGAATCCAGCAGCGAACCCAGATTCTCCACTCGGTACTGCGCACCCGGCCGGTGCCGGCTCTTCAGAAACTGCTCCACCGCCGTCGTCAGCTCCGGCACTTCTTCCGGGCGATCCGCCTGCACGTAAAAAGTCCGCAGATAATCTTCTCCGGTGTAGTACTTGATCAATCCGATCGGCACAAGCACCGAATCCAGCGTAATTTCCGTCTCGCCAAACGTCGCCGTTCGCTCGCGAAACACTCCAATCACCGTGAAGTAAAGTTCCCCGAGCCGTATTTCCTTGCCCACCGGATCCGTATCCGGGAAAACCAGGTTCGCCAGATGCTGCGTCAGCAAACACACCTTGCTGTGCGAAATCATGTCGTCTTGGTCGAAATACCGTCCGCGCAGCACCACCAGCCGCCGGATTTCCTCGAAGCCATCCGTCACCCCCACCATGCCCACCGGACGGCTCACGCCGTTCACCACCACGGTCATGGGCATGTCGTGCGTACCGGCCGCTTCCGCCACGTGCGGCAGCGCCGCCTTCAGCGCCGCCATATCCTCCACCGTAACTTCGTCGCCCAGCGTCGTGTGTGTATCGCCCGTATGAATCAGCTCGCCGTAAATCAGGTTCGAGCCCACTCCTTCGATCTGCTCGAGGATGTAACGCTTCCCCGCCAGCGCTACCGTCACCACCAGCACGATGCACGCGCTCCCAATGATTACCCCCAGCATCGTCAGCATCGCGCGCACTTTATTCGCGCGCAACGCCTGCATCGCCAGGCTCCACGTCTCCGTCCACAGAATCGGGCTGCTTTTCGGAGCTGCTAAAGGAGGTGGCACAACAGAATCGGATGCGCTTCGCGGCTTGCGAGTTTCTAGCGTTTCTTTCACGGTTGTCACGGTTTGCGGAAAAACGGAAGGGCGGGGCTTCAGCCCCGCCGTAATTCACGCCTCGTCTTTGGGGCTTTAGCCCCTGAAGCCACGCTTTTCACCTCTTTCCGCCAGCCGCTTAGTGCGAGCCCTTCTCTAAATGCTCCAGCCGCGTCTTGGCGTCCTTGTCCTCGGGATCCAGCTGCAACGCCGCCCGGTATTGTTCCGCCGCGTCCCCCCGCTTTCCTTCCGCTTCGTACAGCCGCCCCAGCCATCCGCGCGCCGCCGCGTGCGACGGCCAGTCGCTCCGGTCCGGCGTGCTTGCCAGATAAGCCTTCAAATCCTGTTCCGCATCGGAGAGGTTCGTATTGGAAAGTACCAGCGCCACCCCCCGCGCATATCCCAGCCGCGGATCGTTCGCGCTCACTTGCGCCGCCGCCTGAATCGCGGTCTGCATGTCCGCCGGCTTATTTTGATGCTGGAAAAAAGAAATCACTTCGAAGTAGGGGTCCATCTTCCCAGGCTTCGCCGCCAATACCGCGCGATACTCCTGCTCCGCCTGTTCCGGCTTCTTCTGCCCGTCCAGATCGTACACCGCCCGCGCCAGGTGCCCCTCGATCGGGTCCAGCGCCGCAATCGCCTCCACCTGCGCCTTCGCTTCGTCCTTGTTTCCGCCGACCACCCACGGCGCCTGCAAGCAGTACTCCTCCAGGTCGCGCCGCGCCGCGATATTCGAAGGATTCAGTTGCACCGCTTCTTCGAATTCCTTCTTCACTTTCCGCGCGTACGTAAAGCTGCGATCGCGGTCCGCCTTCCCGCCGTAGATCCGTCCCAGCCACTGATGGTAAACCGAATTTTTCGCGTCAATCGCCACCGACTTTTCCGCCGCTGTGATCGCGTTGTCATAATCGCGAATCTCGTAGTAACTGCGCCCCAGCCAGTAATACGCCTCTCCGCTGTTCGGATTCTGCGACGTCGCTGTCTGCAACGTCGCGATGGCCCCCGAATAATTCCCGGCGTTGAATTGTCTCTGCGCGTTTTGTATCTGCGCCGTAGCATCCGCCGCCGCCCCGGAAAATTCGCCAGTCGCGCCGGCCCAGCCCGCCGGCCCCGCTGCACCCGCCGTGAGCGAAGCGCCCAACATCAATCCCACTCCCACAAAACCTGCGAGGAAGATCCCTGCCGTTCTCGCCCCCGGCATTCTCATTTCGCCTCCAGAACTCGCACCTTCATTCCGTCCTTCAAATCCACATCGGTCGGCACCGCCACTTTGTCTCCGGCAGCCAACCCGGAGACCACCGCATAGTTGCTGTCGCTGGCAATCCCCACCTGGATATCCCGGCGGTGTATCTCCTCGCCGCTATAAACGAACACGTAGTGTTGGCCTTTTTCGTCGCCCACCGCGGCGCGCGGCACCACCAGCGCTCCATGCTCCTCGTGCACCAGGATCCGCACTTCCACGTTCACATTGGGCAGCAACTCGATCTTGTCGTTCTCAATCGAACACAGCACTTCTCCCACGCTGCGCGCTCCCCGCGCCACCACTTGCTTGGGCAGTTGCTCGATCTTTCCCGTCCATGTCCGCGTGGGCATCGCATCCCATTTCACCACCACGTCCTGATTCGCCTTTAGCGCCCCCAGGTCCGGCTCATCCACGAACGCGCGCACGCGCACCTGCCGCAGGTCCGCCATTTCCGCCAGCACGTCTCCCAGTTTCACGAAATCGCCCGCGCGCACCGGCAAAGAATAAAGAGTCCCATCCACCGGCGCAGTCACCGTCGCCGACCGCACTTTTTGCTCGAGCGCCGCCACCTGGTCTTTCGCCTGTTGCGCCCGCAAACTCGCGCTCTGCACCGTCACCAGCGCGCGTTGCTCGAGCGCCGCCTTTTTTTCCTGCAAAGTCTTCAAGTTCGCCCGCGCCGTCGCCAGCGCTACCTGGTTCTGCCCCACTTCCACCTGCGTGGCGGCTTGTTTCGCCACCAGTTGTTCCAGCGCCTTCTGCGTTCGCTCCAGGCTCGCGACTTGTGTCTCCGCGTTCTGCAGGCTTCCCTGCATCTGCGCCACTTCATCCGGCGGCCCGCCCGCTCGCGCGTTCCGCAAATCCGTTTCCGCCGCCAGCAAATCCGCTCGCGCCTGCGATAGCTGCGCGCGAATATCCGAATCATCCAGCCGCAAAATCAACTCCCCGCGATGCACCGCCTGCCCTTCCGCGGCCTTCACCTCCGCCACAAACGCTGGAAACTGCGCCCGCGCCACGAACGGCGCGATCGGCTCCACTTTCCCATTGCTGGTGATCGTCGAACTCAGATCCCCGCTCGTGACGCTGACCACCCGCACCGCCGCCGCCGGCTCGCGCAGCGCCAACACGGCCACCACCACCACAACTAAAATGGCGGCCACTCCCCAAATCATCCATTTTCGTCTGCGATTTTCCGCCATGTATCGCCGCGCACGCCTTCGCCGCAGCGTTCCCCCGAAACCACAAAATTGTAGCAGACCCCTCCGCGCCGTGCCTAAGCAAACGCCCCCAACCGCCCCCTGCCCGCCTCTTCCCCGATGCTATAATTTCTCGACGAGATGCCGCTCGTCTTCATCATCGCGCGCGATTGGCAGTTACGCGCCGGCCTCCGCGCCGAACTCCGCGAACGCGGCATTGACGCCCTCGGCATGGATTCCGCCGCAGACGCCGCCCGCGCCTTCACCGAAGGCCAATTCCCCGCCGCAGTCGTCCTCGACGCCACCGCCGAATTCGCCGCCGACCCCGCAATTCAATCGCTCGTAAAGCGCGTTCCCACTATCCTGATCGCCTCGCGCACCGAAACTGTCCCGCTGCCTCCAGCAACAGCCGTCTTCTACCGCCCCGTATCCATCGGCGAAATCACCACCCGCGTCCTCGAACTCCTTAAATCTGGCCACCCCGCCTGATCCCCCCGCCGCATGCTCAAAATTTCCATGAAATCATTTCGGAGCGTAGGCACAGCATGCCGTGCCCGCGCACTTAACGCATGGGACTACGCACAGATGGTGTCGTAGGGGCGGGTCTCAGACCCGCCCCGCTTCTTGCCATCACTGCCGCCGCACGCCCTCTCAAACCCAAATCCGCCGCACGCTCTCCATGCTAAAATCCGCCCATGACCGAACCGCAACCCACCGGCCACTCCGCCCACGCCGCCGAAACCAAACCCGGCGCGAATCCCCCCGCCAAGATCCACCGCGTCTGCATCGGCTGCAACAACATGTTCGAAGTCACCATGGAAAATTACGAAGCCAAGCACTGCTCCGTCTGCCACAAAGGCTAGCCCCACCCCCACCGACCGCCAGCGCCACCGCCAGAAAACTTCGCGAACCCAAACCCGTTCCATCGCGTCTAAGCAGCCAGATGGAGGCAAGGTGTAGAACGCCCCAGCGAGCGCGTAGCGCGAAGCGGCAATAAACGCCCGTCAGCGCGCGCGATGTCCGCGCCGCACCTGCGCCGCCACTCCGTAAATGCTAGAATTCATGCACCGATGAGCGCTGATTCACTCATTCACGTTCACGAACTCTGCAAGCACTTCCGCACATTCAAACGCCGCGAAGGCGTCTGGGGCTCCATCCAGAATCTTTTCGTCCGCGATTACCGCACCGTCGCCGCCGTGGACCGCGTCGGCTTCTCGATCGAACGCGGCGAAATGGTCGGTTACATCGGCCCCAACGGCGCCGGAAAATCCACCACCATCAAAATGCTCACCGGCATCCTGGTTCCCACCAGCGGCGAAATCCGCATCAACGGTTACGTTCCCTACCGCCAGCGCCGCCAATACGTAAAAACCATCGGCGTCGTCTTCGGCCAACGCACCCAGCTCTGGTGGGACATCGCCGTCATCGAATCCTTCAAGCTTCTCCGCCGCATCTACGACGTCTCGCAACACGACTTCGACGCGCGCATGGAGCATTTCGACGCCATTCTCAATATCCGCGATTATCTCCACACTCCCGTCCGCAAACTTTCCCTCGGCGAACGCATGCGCTGCGACCTCGCCGCCGCGCTCCTGCACAATCCTCCGCTGCTCTTCCTCGACGAGCCCACCATCGGCCTCGACGTCGTCGCCAAAGACCACATCCGCCATTTTCTGCGCGCCATCAATCGCGAATTTCGCACCACGGTCCTGCTCACTACCCACGATCTCGACGACATCGAAGAACTCTGCCGCCGCATCATGATCATCGACCACGGCAAAGTCCTCTACGACGGCCATCTCGCCCAACTCAAGCAGCAACTCCTGCGCACCAAGCAAATTAAATTCGTACTCAAAGACCGCGCCCAAGCCGCATGCCTCGACGCCTTCACCCGCGACGGCCTCGAAGTGGATCAAGTGGACGAACTCACCTATCGCATCCGCTTCGACCGCGTCAAAGTCTCCACCTCCGACCTGATCCGCCAAATCCTAGCCGCCGTAGAAGTCCGCGACCTCCTGATCGAAGACGAGCCCATCGAAGAAATCATAAAACGCATCTACGCCGGCGAAGCCCACCTCGAGGTCGCCGTATGATGGACGTGCATTTCAGGGGGTCGGAGCTTTCGCGATTTCTGCGACGCGACGCTCCGTGTAGGGAAGCTTCAGGATACAAGGTCCGAGAAGAAGGGGTTCGGAACGTGGGTGACGATTCGAAGGTCTTTGTGGGTCGTGGCTTTAGCCACGACATTAACAACGCCGCTGCCAAGGGGCTTCAGCCCCTGAAGTTCCCGCGGGCTGGCAATGCCACGCACTTTTCAGCGCGCGAGGCAATTTGCGCCATGTCGCAACGCCCCAAGGCCAAATCGGAATGAGCAGCTGGGTCCAATCCCTCGTCCCCTACGCCGAATTCTCCCGCGTCGGCTTCGTCAATATCCTCGCCTTCCGCCTGCGCTACTTCACCGGCATCATCACCTACTTCCTCAACGTCACGGTCTACTACTTCATCTGGAGCGCCGTTTACAGCGGCGGCCACTCCATCGCCGGCTACAACCTCGGCCAGATGATCACCTACGTCAGCGTCGGTTGGATGATCCGCTCCTTTTACTGGAATACGATTGACCAGGAAATGGCCTACGAAGTGATCGAAGGCAAAATCGCCATGGACCTGATCAAGCCCGTCTCCGTCCAATGGATGTGGATCTCCCGCGCCATCGGCGAATCCGCCTTCCGCCTCGGCCTGCTCACGCTACCCACAGCCGTAGTCGTCGCCCTGGTCTTCCCCGTCGCAACGCCCTTCCTCCCGCGAAAATTTCGCGCTCTTCCTGCTCGCCGTCCTCGGCGCCTTCTTCCTGATGGCCGCCATCAATTTCATGATCGGCACCTGCGCCATCCCCCTGAAATCCATCCTCGCGCTGATCCGCGCGAAATACTGGCTAATCGAACTCCTCTCCGGCCTGCTGATCCCCATGACCTTCTTCCCGGACAAGGTTCAAAGATTTCTCGCGTGGCTCCCCTTCGAGCACATCGCCTACACGCCGCTGCAAATCTACCTCGGCAAACTCGATCGCCACGCCGCCCTCCGCGCCCTAGGCATCCAATGGCTCTGGGTAATAGCGCTCCTGTTCCTGGCGCACCTCTGGTGGGAGCGCGCCGCAAAAAAAATCACTATCCACGGAGGTTAGTAGAGCCGCCTTGTCCTGACGAAGGAAGGGCGTCCCGCCGGCTCTTAGTCTTTGCCATTGTTTTAATTTGGCAGGGTAATTCGAATCACGCGCTGCGCGGCTCGGAAGGGCGGGCTTCAGCCCCGCCGTTACGCGTTACAGGAGAGAAGGGGCTTTAGCCCCTGAAGCCATGTTTTTTCGATCGTCATTGAGGCGCTATGAAGTAAAAGTCGCCGCGCTACAAACCAAGCGCCACCGATAACAAAACAATGACCCCCTATCCACAATCCACTCCGACCGAAGAAAAACGCGGCCTCGCCGCCCTTCCGGCCGAAATCCACCGCCACTTCCTCCTCTTCTTCGACTACTTCTCGCAATACGCCAAAGTCCGCGTCAGCTACCGCGGCGATTTCTTCATCAGCCTCGGCACCAGCTTCGCCGCCACCATCTTCGCGCTCTGCTTCGTCGTCGTTCTCTTCCAGAAAGTCCCGCAACTCGCCGGATGGCGCTTCGAGGAAGTCCTGTTCCTCTACGGTTTCTCCCTCATCCCCTACGGCATCTTCAACGTCGTCAGCCTCAACCTCTACGACTTCGGCAACAATTTCATCATCGAAGGAAAATTCGACCGCGTCCTGCTCCGCCCCATCTCCTCGCTCTTCCAGGTCCTCTTCGAAACTTTCCGCATCGAATCCTTCCAGGAAATCGCCACCGGCATCTTCTGCATGGTCTACGCCACCCGCCATCTCGGCCTGCACTGGACGCCCGCCAAATTCGCCATGCTCTTTTTCTTCGGCGCCTGCGCCGGCATCATCTATATAGCCGTCTTCCTCATCCTCAGCACCGTCTCCTTCTGGTTCGAAGACCGCATCGGCGTCCACCCTCCCATCTGGAACGTAATCGCCTTCGGCCGCTACCCGCTCTCGATCTATAGCGGCGTAGTCCAATTCTTCCTCTGCTGGATCGTTCCCTTCGGCCTCGCCTCCTTCTACCCCAGCGTCCGCATGCTAGGCCGCACAGTCCACCCCGAATACGCCCCACTAGTCCCAGTAGTAGCCGTAGTCTTCCTGACCGCAGCCATCAGCCTCTGGAATTTCGGCACCCGCCACTACTCCTCCACCGGCTCCTAAATCCGCAGCGCCATCTGGGAGTGCGAGAGCTTGCTCTCGCCTTTTCGCAGCGAAGCTTGCTTCGCGGTGCCAGGCCAAAAGCCTCGCCAGTGCAACTCGCGCCGGGACCAAATATCAACCCACCCAACGGCAGCACACGCACTGAAACACTTCCCCTCCCAATCTCGTAACACTCGTATAGACCCACATGAAACGCCTCGCCTACACCGCAATCCTCATCATCGCGCTCCTTCCCATAGCCGCCGCCATCATCGGCAACTCCATCGGCCCCGGCATCCTCCATCCCGCGAACCTGAATCCGCAACGCCTCGCCGAAACAAACCAGATGCTAGCCCGCACCGGCGCGCACAAAACCGATTTCACCGTCCGCGCCAACGACGGCACCACCCTCCGCGGCTGGAAAATCGCGCCCGCATCCCCGAACGGCGACTGGGTCCTTCTCTTCCACGGTGTCGCGGACAATCGCACCGGCGTCCTCGGCCACGCCGAATTCCTCCTCCGCCACAATTACAGCGTCGAAATGATGGATTCCCGCGCCCACGGCGAAAGCGGCGGCGCGATGTGCCACCTACGGCTGGCATGAACGTCACGACACGATCTCAATCACCGACGCGCTCTACCAATCCGAAAATGTCCGCCACCTCTACGCCCTCGGCGTCTCCATGGGCGCGGCCATCGCTCTGCAGTCCGCCGCCGTCGAACCGCGCATCGCCGCAGTCGCAGCCGAAGATCCCTTCGCCAACCTGCGCGAAGTAAGCTACGACTACGCCGGCCTCGACCTAAGCCCGCTGCTAGGCAAAACTCTTTTCCGCCCCGCCACAAT
This sequence comes from uncultured Acidobacteriota bacterium, assembly GCA_963780035.1. GTDB lineage: Bacteria > Acidobacteriota > Terriglobia > Acidiferrales > UBA7541 > Palsa-295. The sequence goes on from CAWAAG010000008.1 coordinate 244,725, forward strand.
CTTCGCGCTAAAAGCCATGGCACAAGCCGGAGGCTTCGATCCCGACGATGTCTCCCCGGAAAAAGCCGTAACCCAACGCCCGTTCCCCATCCTCCTGATCTGCGGCACCAACGACCATCGCATCCCCTGCCGCCACGCTAGCAATCTACGACGCCGCAACCGGTCCGAAAGAATTGTGGATCGTGCCAGGCGCAGGCCACGCGATGGCCCTAGGCCAAGCCCCCGCCGAATACGAAACCCGCGTAGTCAGCTTTTTTGAAAAATATCCCACAAGGTAGGCAAGCGCGATCAGTCGGCGCAGCGATATCGATTGGCGAAAGCGGCCGGCTTGTCGGCGCAGCCTTATCGTTTTAGCGCGAAGCGCTGCTTCGCGTGCAGAGAGTTATGCGCTTCCGGCACTAGAGCAGGCGAGGTGCGGCACATCTTTTATGGCCATCGAAGATCGACAATACGCCCGTGCGCGCAACACACTTCGCGCACTCGCCACCGCAAATTCACCACACCACCTTCAAAACCAAAATCACCCGGTCATCCTCATGCGTCCCGCCGCGCGAAAACAAATCCACGTCCGTCAAAACCTTCTGCACAATCTCCTGCGCCGGCAACTCCCGCTCCCTCGCCACCAACTCCACCAATCGCTGCGAACCGTATTCCTCTTCCGACGAATTATTCGCTTCCGTAATCCCATCGGTGCAAAAAACCACCACGTCGCCGCGATGCAATTTCACGTGCCCGCGCTCGTAGCGCACGCCCGCAAAAAGCCCCACTACCATTCCGCCTTCGGTCAAATATTCCACTTCCCCATTCACGCGCACCACCGCCGGCTGCACGTGCCCCGCATTCACGTAATGTAAAGTCCGGTGCGGCTGGTCGAGCAATCCCAAAAACATGGTCATGAACTTCTGCCCGCGCGTATCCGCCAGCATCATGTCGTTCAGCGACTCAACAAGCCTTTCCAAAGAATGCAAATGCGCCAGCAGCGCGTGCAAAGTCGCCTGCAGGTTCGCCATCACCATCGCCGAACCCACGCCCTTGCCTTCCACGTCCGCCACCACCGTCAAGATCGTGTCCGGCGCCAGCGGAATAAAATCGTAATAATCTCCGCCCACTTCCAGCGACGGCCGGTGCGAAACGCCGATATCGAATCCCTCGAGCGTCGGCGGACGCTCCGGCAGCAATCCCAGTTGAATGCTGCGCGCCAGCGCCAGATCGCGTTCCATCCGCTGTTTGTGCAATAAATCTCGATGCAGTTGCGCATTCTCCAGCGCCAGCGCCACGTGATCGGAAATCGCGCGCAATAAATTTTCGTCCGCGCTGGTGAACGCCCCGGTTTTCTTGTTCAGCAATTGCAGCACGCCAATCGTCTCGTCGCTCTTGCTGCGAATCGGCAAACACAGCAGCGACTTCGTCCGAAATCCCAGCCGCAAATCCACTTCCGATTCAAACCGCGGGTCCGCGTAAGCATCCGGCAGATTCACCGTCTCGCCATGCGCCGCCACCCATCCCGCAATCCCGCGGCTGACCGGCAAACGGATCTCATGCTGATCGAGCCCCAATCCCACCAGCGACCAGATCTCGTCCCGCTCGCTGTCCACCAGAAACACCGTCCCGCGCTCCGCTCCCGTGTGCCGCGTCGTCAACTGCAGAATAATGTTCAGCAATTCCGCCAGATCCAGCGTCGAATTCAGCCGCTTGGTAGCCTCCACAATCGTCGAAAGCTCGATCACCGCGTGGCGCCGCTCGCTGCTCTCCAGGGCCACTTCCGCGTAACGCCGGAAAAGCTCCAGCCATCCTCGCGTCTTCGAATCCAATTCGCCCTTCGGACACGCTTCCAGCACACCCACCGGATTCGCCCCGCGCCCCAGCACCCATGTGGACTTCTGCCCGTTCGCGTGCGGATTTTTTCCGTGCAGGATTCTTTCGATCTGTACCGGATCGGGCGCCGGCAGCTCGCCGCTTTCCTGCCACACCGTCGGCGCTCCATTCACCACGCGCCACAGCCGCGCCCCTTCCAGCCGCCCCGGCGCCGCCAGCACGCACACCATTTGCGCCGCCAGTTCGCCGGGCTCCGTCTCGGGATTGAGCGTCGCCACCACCTGCTCCAGCGTCTCGAGCGGCATGCCGGCGCGCGCGCGTGGTGTTGCTTTCCGTTTCATCCTACGTTGCCCTTGTATTCGATCACCAATATCGTGATGTCGTCGGATTGCGCCGCACCCTCGATGAACGCCCGCATCCCTTCGCGAATCGCGTCGCCCAGTTGCGTCACCGTCTCTCCGCTGAAATCCTCGATGATCTTGCGCAACCGCGCCTCTTCGAATAATTCATTTTGCGTATTGCACGCTTCCGAAACTCCGTCCGTATAGATCACCAGAAAATCGCCGGGCTCCACTTGCACGCGTGAGCTTTGATACTCCGCTTCCTGAAACATCCCCACCGGGAAATTCGCCGAGCCCAGCCCTTCCAGGCCGCCCGCCTTCCTCTTCAGCAGCGGCGGCACGTGCCCCGCGTTCACATACTCAAACCGCCCCATCTTGTCCAAAATTCCGTAAAAAACCGTCGCGTACCGGTCTTCTCCGCTGCGCTCGCACAAATATTGATTCACGCGCGAAAAAACGCCGGGCAGCGAAATATCCATCGCCGCCGTCGTGAAAAATACTCCCTGCAGCAAAGTAGCCAGCAACGCCGCCGAAATTCCCTTCCCGGAAACGTCACCCACGAAAAATCCGTGCCGTCCGCCCCCCAGCCCGATCACGTCGTAGCAGTCGCCGCCCACCGAATGGCACGACAAAGTCGAGCCCGCCACCGCCACATCCGGCAAATTCGGCAGCGTCTTCGGCAAAAGCTGCTTCTGGATCTGGCTGGCGATCTCGATTTCATGGTCCAGCCGCTGCTTCGCGCGCGACGCCGCAAAAAGCCGCGCATTTTCCACCACCGTCGCCGCTTCGCGCGCTAGCGTCCGCAATACTTCGCGGTCCAGATCCGAAAACGCGCTCGACGGCACGTGGCTATCCAGGTACAGCACGCCCAGCAACTCGCCCTGCCGCGTCGAAATTGTCGCATCCAGCGTTTCGATCACCGGCAGCTTGTCCACCGGAATCGCAATCACCGTGTGCAATTCCAGCCGCGCCACGCTTTCCTGCTGGCTCATCCCGCCGTCTTCGCCCGTGTCGCTCACAATCAATTCCCGCCGCGTTTGCGCCACCCGCTTCACCACCGATTGCGACACCTGCAGCTGGTCCGGACGCAACGTCCCGCGCTGCGCGTCCCGCGCCACGATCATCTGCAATTCCTGATGCTCGTTGGCCAGCAGCAGCACGCCGCGCTCGGTGCGCGTCACCTGGATCGCCGCGTCCACCACCGCCGTCAACACATCCTCCAGCGATAATCCCGTGCCCAACGTCCGCGCCACTTCCAGCAACACGCCCAGGTGGTACAGCTCGCGCGAACCCGCATGTTGCGGCGCCGGCGCTTCCACTCGCTCCACCAATTCCTCGATCGTCGCGCCTTCGCCCAGAAAAAGCAGCTTGTAGGAATCCGCCATCCCGAAATCCACGCGGTCCTTCGGCTGCAATTCGTGCTTCAGCGTCTTCTCGCCGTTCACGTACGTGCCGTGTCGGCTGCCCATGTCCTCCAGCACATACGTCCCGTTCACCGCGAGGATCTGCGCCTGCTGCCGGCTGATGCGGCTGTCGCGCAACGTCAATTCGTTGCCCGCCTGCCGCCCTATGCGGAACGGAGTGCTGCTGATGGAAACCTCCCGGCGTACGCCGTTCGGTTCAATAACGACTAATCTTGGAGCGCGTGGCATCGGTTATGGTTTTTTTACTCGTGAGACAGCAAAGCGCGACCTCGCCCAGGAACCGCTTCGCTGGCACCGCACATGGTAGGTAAACTCGCGCCCGAAGTAAATAGCTGCCCTCCTTTCTCTCGCCCTTTCACCGCGCCGGTTGCCCTCGCCTATCCTCCCGTGTAAAATTCGCCGGGGGCTGCTGAACGTCACTTTCTCGTACATCTCGCGGCTTGCGCCGCTCCGCTCACAAGTTGCCGACGTTCCAGCGCACCCAAAAACTCTAGGAGACTGAATGAACAGTTCGATCCGTCGAGCCTTTATCGCCTTGGCACTAATTGCTTCGATCGCCGTACCGCTGCCCGCCGGCACCAAAGAGTGCGACCGCGTGGACAACGCCGGCTACGTCATGAAAGAAATTATGGATATCCCCGACGATATCCCGCAAACCGTCATCGACAAGGCCTACTGCGTCGTCGTTCTTCCCTCCGTCCTCAAACTCGCCTTCGTCTTCGGCGCCAGCTATGGCCGCGGCGTGATGACCTGCCGCAGTGGCCCCGATTTCCGCGGTCCCTGGGGCGCTCCCACCATGATGGCCCTCGAAGGCGGCAGCTTCGGCCTGCAACTCGGCGGGCAAGCCACCGATTTCGTACTACTCCTAATGAACGAACGCGCCGCGGATAGCATCCTCACCAGCAAAGTGAAATTAGGCGGCGACGCCTCCGCCGCAGCCGGCCCCGTCGGCCGCAACACTTCCGCCGAGACCGATATCACTCTCCGCGCCCAGGTTCTTTCCTACTCTCGCGCCCGCGGCCTTTTCGCTGGTATCTCGCTCGTCGGCTCCACTCTGCGCCCAGACAATAGCGCCAACACCGGCCTCTACGGCAAAGCCATTGACGCCAAGGACGTAGTCCTGCGCGGCAAAGTCTCGCCGCCCGCCTGCGCCAAGCTCCTGATCGCTACCCTGAACGAACGCTCCCCGAAAAACCTAGCCGGTGATTAGCGCCATCTCATCAATGAGCACCAGAACGCACGCAGTGACAACGCACAAAAGAAGAGCCCGGCGCAGCAGCGTCCCGCCGGCTCCGTGATTTTGACTTTGTGAATCGCCCCACAGGGCGATTCACCCTGAGGTCCGACGGTGTCGGACCGAAGGGTAGCGGCGCACTTTAGTGCGCCATCGGTGTCGCGGCACAAAACGATCCGGAGTAGCAAAATTCTGCGCCGAGCGCCATCTGGGAGTGCGGGAGCTTGCTCCCGCCTGTTGCGACGTATAATTCACTGCGGCTGCTCAGGCAGGCAAGGCAACGTGGCCTCCGGTGCCTTCATCTTTCTCGCGGCGCGCTTTTACCCTGAGTGACCTTGCGAAGGGTCAGCGCGCCATCAGCGTCGCGACACAAAACGATGACGCTACAAGTACCGCTGTTACAAGAATTAGTGTCGCGCCGTACAAATTCGTTGCAATGATTCAACACGCGAGCGAAAAAACGGGTTTTCAAACGGATCGTGGGGTTCAGGAGCGAGCCGCGATGCTGCGCTTTCAGGGGAGCTCGCACTGCGGAGAAAATTCAGCGCCGGAGGCGCGGCATAAGTTAGCTCGGCCCGGAAGGGCCGGGAATGCTCACGAAAAAATCACCAGCGCCGGAGGCGCGGCACAAGCTTCGCGCCGCTTGCAAAACCAGAGACCGATGCGTACGAAACACACGAATCCACAACTCCTGCTTTGCGCCGTTCTCTTTCTTGCAACGGCACCGCCCATCTTCGCCCAAACTTCCCGCCCGCAATCCACCCCGGCCGCCGTCACCTCCTACCAACTCGACCTCGACGCCGCCACACAATGGCTCGACACCAAAATCACGCTCCGCTCCAGCGAAAAAATCCGCTTCACCGCCGCCGGCGCCATCACCTATCCCGCCGATAAAAAACATCCCGATGGACGCACCTTCGGCCCCGACGGACTCCCGCGCGGCTTCGAAGACCTCCTCCACGAATACCCCGTCCCCAATGCCGGACACGGTGCGCTCGTCGGCCGCCTCGGCGATGGCGACGCCGCGCAGCCCTTCGCCGTCGGCCCCGCTTCCGATTACGAAGCTCCCGTCGCCGGCCGCCTCTTTCTCGGTATCAATCAAAGTTTGAAAGACGCCGAGGCCGCCAAGGGCAACTTCCGGGTAAAAATCACGGTAATAAATCCCGGACTCAGCACAACAGCCGTCGGCGGCCCGCCCGAAACTCCCATTCCCGCCATCACTCCCGCGCTGCTAGCCGAAATTCCCCGCCGCGTTTCCGATCCCCAAGGCAATCCCGGCGACATGGTCAACATCCTCATCGTCGGCACCAAAGATCAAATCCTGAAAGTTTTTGCAGCGGCAGGCTGGGTCCACGTGGATACTTCCGTGCAGGATACCGTTATCAACGCCATCACCGACTCGCTCGAAAAAAAAGATTATCTGACCATGCCGATGAGCACTCTGTTTCTATTCCATCGCCCCCAGGATTATGGCTTCGCCCACGCCGAACCCGTGCGCGTCGCCATGTCCCGCAATCACCTGCGCGTCTGGAAATCGCCCTACCAAATAGAAGGCCGCCCGCTCTGGTGCGTCGCCGCCACCCACGACGTCGGCTTCGAACGCGACCAGCGCAATAACGGCGTCACCCACAAAATCGATCCCGCCATTGACGGCGAGCGCGAATACGTCAACGACACACTGTCCAGCACCGGCCTGGTAACCGAGCGCACCCACATCACCCCACCCGACGCCCTCACCGAAGCCAAAACCGCCACAGGCGGCACCTTCCACTCCGACGGCCGCATCCTCGTCCTAGTCCTCAAAAATACTCCAGCCATCACCACAATCACGAAGTAACACCCGCGCGGCAGTCTCCGTGAATCGCCCCACAGGGCGATTCACCCTGCTTGCCCTGAGCGCATTGGCGAAGGGAGAACCGGCAGTGCCGGTTCGAAGGGCGCACTCTGTGTTAAATCTTTTGCGGTCGCCTCCGAAGTTGCCCCCGCCTCTCTCTGCGACCTCTGCGCGTACTCTGCGTCCTCTGCGTTAAATCTTTTGAAGTTGCTGTCGCCCCTGCAATTCTCCGTGCCCTCCGCTTTTCCTCTGTGCCCTCTGTGTCAAATCTTTTGCCGTTGCTGTTGCTGTTGCTGTTGCTGTTGCCGTTGCTCACCCCGCCCGCCTCTTGCGCCCAGCCACTCCCCGCCCCGCCTCGCGTATCAAAGCCTCGCAAGCCACAATACAACTCCGCCGCAATTGCCGCGCCACATCCTCCTGCACTCCCTCGGCCAAAAGCAGCAGCGCCGTCCCATGCACCAAAGCCACCAATGCGAGCGACAAATCGCTATAGTCCTCCGGCCCGCCGCCCAACTCCTCCGCCAGCCGCTGCTTCATCAACTCCACCGAAGGCATCGGTTCCTTCCGCCCCAGCCGCGCGGCCCAACCATCGGTCAGTAACTCGTATTCATGCCCGTGCCGCGCCGTGAACTCCAGCGCCCGCCGGCAAACATCCGCCGCCGAATCCGCCGCGCGGATTGCCGCATACAAATTCTGCCGCGCCCGGCTGCGCAGCAGTTCCAGCAAATCGTGCTTGTCGCGAAACCGCTCGTACAAAGTCGGCGTCGTCGTCCCCGCCGCCTGGGCCACCGCGCGCATCGTCAACGCGTGCTCGCCCCGCTCGCTCCACAATTTATACGCCGCATCCAATATCCGCCCTTCCAACCCAACTTCGGCTTTGCGTGGCATCGCTGTACGTCCCTCCCGGGACGCGCCCTGCCCTCCATAATAATCTTGACAGCGTTAAAGTAACAGCGTATAAATAATCCAGGCCCCCATTCTACCTGCTTATCCTGCTGGATCAATCGTTCAGTTCGGAAAAGCCCTTTAGGAGTTGCTTGGCACCATGATCCATTTTCAATACTCGGTCACCACCCGCGCCTGCAAGAATGTCGCCTGGGACGTTTTCTCCAACTGGCATCGCTGGAATCAGTTCGCCAATATCTACGGCCAGCTCCGCTGGCGCGAAGGCGCTCCCTGGGAACCCGGCAGTTGCATGGAAATCGAAGTCCTGCGCCCGGTCAATACCGTCATCAACCACGTCATCACCCACTGCGTTCCCGCGCAAAAAGTCGGCTGGATTGACCACGCCATGGGCATCGTCATCGGCCAGTGGGTCACCTTCGAACAGGAACCCGGCCATCGTACCCGCATCCACACTTGGGGCGAAATCGTGCGCCCCAGCCTGAAAATCGCCGGCCGCACCGTCGAACAGCTCGTCACCAGCTTCACCGAAACCTGGTACGAAAATTTTCGCCTCGCCTGCGACGAACTAGCCAGCTCCAACCAATGCCTCGCGGAAATCCCGGAATAATCCTGCGGATCGCGAGCCCATAATTCACCCCGTCCCGCGGCCTAACCGAAGGCGGCAGGATCCGCCCCGATGCCCCCATTCTCCGTGCCCTCCGCTTTTCCTCAGTGTCCTGTGTGGTAAATTTTTTGACTTTGACGTTGCCGCCCGCCGCAACCCACCCGCCGCCTGTTCACTTTTGGCACGTACCGCCGCAAAACTTTTAGCACCACGCCCATATTCTTCTCACGCCACGCGCTGCCTGCGTGGTACTCTCAAATTTAATCAAACAGCTGCAATAAATTTTTTTTGCCATGATAAGTGCTGCAACGAGTCATCGCCAGGCAATGCGGAAGCTCTGTGCGCACTCCGCTTCCGCCGCGGTCGATCTCGTTTGCGCGTCCACACACTGTGCTGCGCTGGATCTATGGCTCGCGTGTGATCTTGGGGATCGAGGGGGAAGATGCCAGCAACAGCGGGCGACGAATTTCGCGACTTATTGACTCTCGTACGCCAAAGCGGCCTATTAGCCAAGCAACCGGCCTATTACCTCCGTAAAATAATTATCAACCTGCTCCTCTTCGTCGGCGCTTTCCTGCTGATCAAATGGTTCCAGAATCCCTGGCTGGAAATCTGCAACGCCGCTTTCCTCGCCTTCGTCTTCGCGCAACTTGGTTTCATCGTCCACGACGCCGGCCACCAGGAAATTTTCAGCAAGCCCGCGGGCAACGAGGCCCTCGGCCTGCTTCATTCCAATCTCCTGCTCGGTTTCAGCTACAGTTGGTGGCTGCACAAACACAATCACCATCATTGTTCGCCGAACCACGTCACCGGGGATCCTGACGTCGACATACTTCCCTTCGCATTTTCCGAGGGCCAGGCTGCCACCAAGCGCGGCCTCGCGCGCCTCTCCGTCAAATACCAGCATTTCTCTTTTTTCCCGTTGTCGCTGCTCGAAGCCTTTTTCCTGAAATACGATAGCGTGCGCTTCCTCGCGCGCCACAAGGTTGCGCATCCCGTGATCGAGGTCGGGTTCCTCATCCTGCACGCGATTTGGTTCCTCGGACTGCTCACTTACCTGCTCGGCTGGCAGCACGCCATTCTCTTCGTCATCGCCCAGCAGGCCTTCCTCGGCCTGTACTTGGCCTTGATCTTCGCTCCCAATCATCAAGGCATGCCCCTCCAGGAAGGCGGCACCGCCGTGAACTTCCTCCGCGAACAAGTGATCACCAGCCGCAACATCAAAAAACATCCCGGCGTGGATTACTGCATGGGCGGCCTCTCCTGCCAGATCGAACACCACCTCTTCCCCACCATGCCCACCAACAAACTGCGCCAGGTTCAAGAAGTCGTCCGCTCGTACTGCCGCTCCCGCGGTGTTCCCTACTACGAAACCTCGCTGCTCCAGTCCTATCGCGAGATCTATCAAAATCTCCGCGACGTCAGCCTGCTGGTTGGCAAAGAAGCCGAAGCGCACACCTCCGCCGACTGAACGAACCGCGATTCCGCGCGCGCCTTCCTCCGCCGCGCGAGAGCCGACGCACGATAGTCTTCTCCAAGAATATTTCGGAGAACCGCAAAGCCTGGATGGATAAAGTGTGGGATGAAATGGGGATCTCTCTCGAGAAATCAGTGCCGGACTGCCCTTGCCTGTGATTCCACCAGCAAAGTCCCCAGCACCGCGCAAACAACGAACATAGACGCCACCAGCTTTGGCCATACCGGCGCTTTACGCCATAAAACCAATCCAGCGTCCAACACCAAAGCAACCACGCACAACGGACGACCGGCCAATACCACGACGAACCAGCACAACCCGAAGAAATTCTTTAACGCTGGCACATGAGGAAATGAACGAGCAAAGCTTGCAGGAACGATTCGAGCCAAAGTCCAAAGCGCGCCATAAGGTGTCGCTGGCAAACAAATGAGCATCACGACAACGCATAGCGCGATGCCGGGCCCGCTGTTAGCCCTCCGCGAAGGCGCTCCACTCACGGCATACCGCCCTCAAAGCAAATGGCACCGAATGCCTGTCACCCCTCCGCATGAGAGACAGTGGTTCACAGCCGCGCCGTGTGAAATGCCCTCTCAGCCAATGTCATCGCAGCCCGCGGAATCCATCTCCTGCTGACTTGGCGTGCACAGCAGAACTACTGCTGCTTATACGCGAGCTCCAATTTGCCGTAGTTGAAAGTGACCGCTTCCTGCAGCGGCTTCACCGACTGCAGCGCCTTTCCCTTCGCCATTTTCGCCGCCTTCTTCGTTCCTTTTTTTCCTTTGCTCGTGGCCATGTTTTTTCTCCTCGCTTGGGATTGCCCCCGTGGGCGGTCACGGCTCTTATATGCAAGAACCGTTCCAATGTCCACAGCCTCGCAACGCGCGCGCTAAGCCCTTTCGATTCTGGTTCGGGACCCTGCGCCGCGCCTCGCCCGCCACGTTGCCCCCTTGGAAAAGTCAACCAGCGTTGAATAATTCAACGCACCTTCTCGCATGGAGGGTGCGGCACCAGGCAATCTGGCGTCTCACTCGCCCCCCACCTCAGCCCTCAACCTTTCCCATTTCGGGACTGGTAATCATACAGTAAATATGATAAAATAGACTCGGGCCATTTTTCCAGCCCACTGAGGACGCTACATGCACTCCGCCACAACGGCGACGGGCAGACCACACCCACCCTCACGGAAAACTCTACCCAAAAGCCGCCCCGCGCCCCTCACCGCACGCGCCCCGCGTCACCCCGCCGCCCCAAATCCGCATGTAACACCCCAACTACAATGTTACATCCCCGCTCCCGCAGTCACTCGTTTACCCAGAGCGCGTTCTGCGAAGGGTCACTCGTTTACCCAGAGCGCGTTCTGCGAAGGGTCACTCATCACTCGTCACTGTAAATCCAATCGCCAACCCGTGCGATTAGAAATCGTTATATCTCCTACAAAACAAACACCCGCGCCCCGATTCAATCGCCAACAATTGCGCACTTTGCATCCGGCGTTCTTTGCGGGACCAGCTGCTTCGCGAACCACTGCTCGCTCGTCGCGGAACACAGCGCGCCGCGAATCGCGACCGCACTTCTCGATACAAATGGACGCTTTCGCCGGAACAATAATTCGCGCAACTCGTTCAAAACAAACGATCGCGTCAATTCTTATTCGATACAAACGGAGAGGCTTCTCGCTGCAAAGTGCATCACCGCAGGCCTCAGCCTTTCCAATCGACACAACGTGCGATTAGAAAACGCTATATGTCCTAGAAAACAATCACTCGGCACACGTTCTAATCGTCATTTTTCACAGGTTTCCCCAAGCCGCCAACGCCGAATCGCAGCCACGGCTCGCCCGCCGCAAGTCGCCACCAACGCCGTTTCTAATCGACAATGGCAGATATTAGAAATTGCGAAAAACCCAATAAAAACGCCATTTTCAGCCGTCCTAATCGCCACAGAAACGCGTTGGTTGTGTCCCGGACGCGCGGCAGCCGCACGAATCGCGCGCTACCGCATTCCACTCAATCGAACTCTCTCCGCGGCGCGCTCTGCTCCGCGCCCACCCGTCCCACCACAATATCTGCCTGTGCGTAATTCTCACCCCGCACCGGCGCCCCGGCCATACCCCGCAACATCGCCAGTTGCCCCACATGCGTCAGAGCATCCGCAATTGCCCCCTGAAACATCTTTTGCGGTGTACACCCAATCGTCTCATTCGACGCCAGATACTCGTCCAGCTCCTGCAAAGCCGCGAAGAACTGCGTGCTTCCTTCCTCCCACGAAAGCGCCGCGGAATTGTGCCAGGCCGGCTTGCCCTTCGCCTGCGTCAACGCCCAATGCACCAGATCCACCAGGTGCGCCAGGATCTGCCCCGGCGTCCGCGTCCTTTCCCCCACGCGGAACTCCGCAAACCCCGGCGGCGCCCCGCGCAATGTCTTCCCGCCGCGATAGGCGAGGGTAGCCAGCGCATGCCGCAGCCATTCATGATCGGGACCAGCAACTTTCTCCGTGATGTTAGGTCTCATAATCACGCGATTGTAAGCCAACTCCTCCCGCGCCGCATAGCCACTCCCCTCCTCCCCCGCGCGTTCAACGATAGACCGAGCCGCGCCGGTGAACCTATACTTGCAGCAATGCCATCGGCCACCGAACTTCTCGGCGCGCTCCGCCGCTACTGGGGCTACGACTCGTTTCGCCCCATGCAGGAGCGCATCGTGCGCAGCCTGCTGGGCGGCCAGGATACCTGCGTGGTCATGCCCACCGGCGGCGGCAAATCGCTCTGCTATCAGTTGCCCGCCGCGCTGCTCGCCGACCGCACCGTCATCGTGGTCTCGCCCTTGATCGCCCTGATGCAGGATCAAGTCGCCCAACTCACCCAGATGGGCATTCCCGCTGCCCTATTGAACAGCACGATCGCCGCAGCCGAACAGTCCGCCATCGTCAGCCAGGCCATCAAAGGTCATTACCGTCTGCTGTATCTTTCCCCCGAACGTCTCGCCCGCGCCGATACCATCGCATGGCTGCAACGCGTTCCCGTTTCTTTCTTCGCGATTGACGAAGCCCATTGCATCTCCGAATGGGGCCACGAATTTCGCCCCGAATACCGCCAGCTCAGTTCCCTACGCAAGCACTTTCCCGATCGCACCATCGCCGCCTTCACTGCCAGCGCCACCCGGCAAGTTCGGCACGACATTCTCGAGCAGCTCGCCCTGCGCCAGCCCCACAAATACATCGCCAGCTTCCACCGCCCCAATCTCCGTTACGTCGTAAAGGAATGTGATGCGCGCACCCAGGCCACTCTACTTGTCAGGGCTTTGCGCACCTACGCCGGAGAAAATGTGATCGTCTACGCCCCCACCATCGCGCGCGTGGAAGAGACCGTCATGCTTCTCGCCGAAGCGGGGATCGACGCCATCGGCTATCACGGCAAAATGGACAACGCCACCCGCCGCCGCAATCAGGAAAAGTGGATGTCCGACGAAGTTCCCGTCCTTGTCGGCACCATCGCCTTCGGCCTGGGCATCAATAAAGCCGCCGTCCGCGCCGTAATCCATCTCTCCCTGCCGAAGTCCATCGAGCAGTATTACCAGGAAGCGGGACGCGCGGGTCGCGACGGCCTTCCCGCCGATTGCGTCCTGCTCTGGCGCAAAAAAGATGCCGGATTACTCGCCCATTTCATCGAACAGGTCAGCGATCCGGCCGAGCGCGAGCGCGGCTGGCAGCGCTATCACATCATTCGCGATTTCGTCGAATCAAAAGGTTGCCGCCACCGCCAGATCTGCGTACATTTCGGCGAAAGCCCCAAATGGCAATCCTGCGGCGCTTGCGACGTCTGCGGCTGCGAGATCAAGTGGTTGACTGAGCCGGTCGCCGCGCCGCGCCCCAAGCGCCGCCGCGAGAAACTGGCCGCCACAGCAAGAGCATCCGCTGTCGCAGCTGCTGCCGCTGCCGCGTCCATCACGTTCACCCGCGGCCCGCGCTCCTCCGCCGAAAACGCGCCGGAATTCGCGCCGCCGCAATCCGCCGGCGCCGCGAGTTCGAATTGGTGGGGCGCAAAACGCACCGGCGCTCATCCCAACGCGCCCGTGGAAATTAATAGCCTCTCTCGCACCGGCGATGCCCCTCGCAAGCAATCGCTGATCAGTGCCTACCAATCCGCCACAGACGGAGTTGACCCCGAACTGCGCGCCTACATGCGCGAATGGCGCCGCCGCACCTCTAAAAATCTGAACATCGCCGCCTTCATCATCATGCACGACACGTCCCTCGATTCCCTCTGCCGCGTCCATCCGCGCTCGCTAGCCGAACTCCGCACCGTCTCCGGCTTCGGCGAACGCAAGACCGAACTATACGGCCTGCAAATCCTCGAAGCCCTGACCCAATTCCGCAACGGCGCCCGCGCCACACAGGAATGATGGAACGTGCATATCGCAAATCATGGTCGGCTGGGGTTGGTAGGGGCGCTGCTTGCTACGCCCCAGCTTGGCAAGGTGTACGAGTTATATCCGCGGCAGGTTGCCGCCAGTTCAATCGTGGGTTTTTTCAGGTGGGAAAAACGCAGCCGTACGCCCCGCAAAAATCGCGGCATTTCTCGAATCCGTCGCGGCAGGCTTCAGCGACGCGCCCGCCGTTCCGTACGTAATCGCCTCGCGCACTTTCGCCAGCGTCGCGGTATCATCAAAAACGACTTTGTCGCCTTCGCGATCAATCCCCAGCTGCTCCCACAACGCCGAAAGATCCACGTTGTAAGGCTGATCCTTCATCTTGGCGTACAGGTTCTCGAGCACCGGAACACCCACAGCCTGATCGCCGGTCTTCAGCGCCTTCTCGATCGGCCAGTCGTAGCGTATATCGCCACCCGCATCCAGGATCCCGCGCAGCGCATCTTCCAACCCTTTTTTGTTTCCCGTTTCGCGATGAATCTCCACGTCAGCCAACATGCAGAACAGCGCCCCGCCCCAATACGTCCGGCCCCAAGTGTGAGTATTGTCGAGGCCCTCGTCTCCCGCCGCCGGCAAACCCTGGTGCATGTCGCGCACCACTTCAAACCACATCTCATTCGCGTCAAAGTGCTTCGCGCGCACGCGCGCGATCGGTTCTACGTACGTCGCGATGCCTTCTTCGATCCAGTGGTGGTTGTCCGGCATCGAAGGGAACGACAAATGCACCATCTCGTGCGTCAGCATCCAGTCGCTCGCGAGATAAGCAAAGTCCGTCTGGCTGCCCACGTGAATCGCGATGTATCCGCCGTCATCCCGGCCAAACGTCCGCCCGCCGCGCACACCCCGTCCATCGGTCGGGATAATCCGCAGCAGCAAATGTGGCACCGGAAAGCGGCCGTAGTAATCGGTGACCGATTCAGCGGCCCAATGCACCCACTTCATCAAATCTTCTTTGGAAACCTGCAGATCGCCCTGCTCAACAACCACGTCAATGCGAGAATTCCCGATGAGGATCGTGGAGGTCATTTCGTCGTTAGCCGCGTGGGTGCGTACGCCAATAAAGACGGCGCAGAATATTGCCAGAACTGCCCAACCGATCTTACCCGCGGATGTGAGCCGGCTCGAACTCGCGCGCATGGGACCCACTACCTATGATGCCACGCCCACGCTTGCGTTGCTTGCCTCTGCGGTCTCCGCGCCTGTGCGGCAGATTTCTCTTTTACCGCGTGCCCACATCCTCGACCTGGCAAGCCAGCGATCATCAAACCGTCGAGGAGCCAGCCCGTGGATCGTCTTTTCGCAAACGCCGGCGCAATAAAGTATCCAGTGACCACTTGCCCGGACCAATGATCAAAATCAGCAGCGCCACAAACCAGAACACAAACGGATCGGCGATTGCGAATTTATTGGGATTGGAGAAGAACGCCAGAAAAGAGTCGCGATCCGCCGTCCAGTACGCCGTGGTCATATCAATAAAAACTCCCAGCGCGGTGATGCGCGAGAGCAGTCCGATTGCCAGCAGAATCCCGCCGACGAATTCAAAGCTGGATACAAACGCAGCCGTCGCGCCGGGCGCGGGCAATCCGAGGCTGGCAAAGAATTCGGTCACGCGGGGCAGATTGTGCAGCTTGCCCCAGCCGTTTTGCGAAAGCTGCCATCCCCAGTACACACGGACGGCCAGCAAAAACGGGGATTGCAGGCTCGAAACTACCCGCAAGAATCCATCGTACAGACGCAGTATCTGGTTTTGCAAAGTGCTCATGGGGTGCAGGGCTCTCTTTCCACCGGCGGCTAACGCGCGGCGGCCTTTTTATTTTCGGGGGATTTTACCAGGCGGCAAAACCAGCCGAGCGCCGACCAAGTGCGGAACCAGGCCTCTACTTGCGCCGCCCGTTCTTCCGCGGCCATCGCGCTTTGGCGCAGAGCGGCGTCAATCGCGGCATGCAACGATTTTCCCGCATGCAGCGCCGATAAGATCAGGAATTCCTCGCGCACCAGGCGCCGGAAATAAACGTCTTCGTCCAGGCGATGCACCGCCAAAAATATCGGGCCAGGCTTTAGTTTCGCCACCGCTGCGACACGTTTCTGCTTATGCCGCTCGCTGAACGCGTTGCTGGCCACGTCCAGGTTGTCCGAGTCTTTGCGTACTTCCAGCAGCAAATCATCCACCGGATAACGCAGATCGAGCAGGCTGATGTACGGTTGCAATCGCAAACGCAGCTTCGCGGGGTTCGCGCCGGCTAAATCTTCCGGCTTCAGCGACGGTTCTCTTTTTCCGTCAAACGCCTCGATATCGGCCCATTCCAGCCGGGCCATATCCAGCGCCAGATTCTGGCGCTCGCCAGCCCAGCCCGGATGCTTGCGCAACCAGACTTCCAGCCGCGAACCCAGATTGCGCAGGGTGAAGGACTGCGAAGGACAATCCGTCAGGTACGCCTTGGCCATCGCGTCAAACCGTCGCCCGCCCAGCACGGCGCGCAATCCCGGAAAATCTTCGGCGAAGCCGGAAAGGATGCGAAACCAATACTGACGGTTATAGATTTCCAGGCGCTCGAAGGACGTGAGCCGGTCATTGGGTTTGATTATCTGGGAAGCGACCGCGCGCATCGAGCGGCCGTTCGGGGCGACCGTGCGCATGCGCTCCGAGTTCGTCAGCGGAGTCATCACCGCGCGCGCCATCCTGCGTTGCAGGCTCAGCAGCTTCATACGGCGGCCGCCAAAGACGCGCTGGCCAGGAAGCGGTTGGCCTTCAAGGCTTCGTCGTGCACTTCGTCAAACGAAGGAATGCTGTCGTCCCATTCCAGCAACGTCGCTGTGTGGCCCACGCGCTCGATCGCGCGCGCGTAGAGCTTCCAAACCGGGTCAATCACCGGATGATCGTGCGTATCGAGAATGTACTTGCGATATTTCGAATGTCCGGCGATGTGGATCTGCGCCACGCGCTCCGCGGGAACGCTATTGACGTAGGTGAAGGGATCGAAGCTGTGGTTCTGCGACGAAACGTAGATGTTATTCACATCCAGAAGTATTCCGCAGTCCGCGCGCTCCACCACTTCGTTCAGAAATTGCCATTCCGTCATTTCGGAGACGTGGAACTCGGCGTAGCTGCTGACGTTCTCGGCGACCACCGGAACTTCCAGGAAGTCGCGCACTTCGCGAATCTTCTGCGCGGTGATTCGCGCCGCTTCAAACGTATACGGCATCGGAAGCAGGTCGTGCGTGTAGCGGCCATCCACGCTGCCCCAGCACAAATGGTCGGAAAGCCAAGGAGTCTTGGTGCGCTTCACCAAGTCCTTCAGCCGGCGCAGATGCTCGCGATTCGGCTTTTCCGCGGAGCCGAAGTACATCGAGACGCCGTGCTGCACCACTTTGTACTGGTCCAGTATCTGGTCGAGGATGCGCAGCGGGCGTCCGCCGTCAATCATGAAATTTTCGGATATAATTTCAAACCAATCCACCACAGGCTTGCGCGTAAGAATGTGGTGGTAATGTGGGGCGCGCAAACCGATCCCTATTCCGTAATCCGTGTGGCTGTTAAACCGGTTGGCTGGCATTCCTTGCTCCGCTTGCTTGTGGTAAAGGTGTGGAGGGCCGGTGTTTTCGCATCCGGCCCTCCCCACCAGATACTTCGGTTTGGAGTGAACTGACGCTGGGTAGCGTCTTACTTCGGCATCTTCGAGCCGTCAGTTGCGCAGCCGCCCTTGCCCTTGCAAGAGTTCTTGCCTTTGCAACCGTTGTCGCTCGATTTACATCCGCCCTTGCCCTTGCAGGAGTTCTGACCCTTGCAAGCGTGCTTTTCCTTCACCTTAGAGTCGGCCGGCTTCTGGTCCGACTGTGCCGCAAAGTGCGTGCCGGAGAGAAGATTGGACGCCTGAACCGTGATGCCGGTCCCTGCGAGCAAACCTGCCAGCGCTGCCCCAGCGACGAGAGCCTTCTTTGACTTTGTCATGTTCCCGAATTACCTCCTGTAGGATTTGGACTTCAACCGCACCTTCTTCTACTACGCTCGCCCCGCGGGTAATGGATTGGAACGGGTTGGATTGTTAGTCTGGGACTGGGTTGGTTTCCAAGCCCGGCAAGTAACCCGGGTCATCGCGCAGAAGCATAACTCCATGGATGAGGGTGTGACAACTATTTGTTCTACGAGCGCAGCGCAGGGCAAGTCCCATGATTAGAGGCACTTTGCCCGGCCAAGCAGGGTGCGTGCGCTCGGCGGCTTGGTGCGCGATCCGATTGTTTTGTGTCCCCGGCAAGGGTGCGAATCCTCCAGACATCACCATCACCGGGTGAGACGTAATCGGGGCTTCATAAGTGACACATTCATTGCGTAAATGAGACAGATTCTTTTTTTGGATTGACGCATCACATTAAGTCGAGTAGGTTGGAGGGGTAATGTTGAATACTTGCCAGATGAACTGCTGTCCATGCGCATGTTGCGCGTGTTGTATGGCGCACATTTCTGGCGAGAGGAGTCTCGGAACCTAAGTCGCAATCCAACTTTAGTTTTCCAAGCCCACCGCCGGATGACCTGGTTGGTGGGTTTTTTGTTTTTGGGGCCGAAAAATCATGACCGAGATCAAAGAAACCAAAGCACAGCGGGTGGAACGGTTGAAGCGGGCCAAGAACGCCTGGGACTGCCTCGGCGAGATACGCGAATTCGCGCGGCAGGGCCACGCCTCCATACCTCCTGAATGGCTCGGAACGTATTTTCGGTCCTGGGGCATTTACACCCAGGGCGATGGTAATGGGGTAATCGGCGGCGCTGGCGGCGAAGGAAAGGCGACGCCGTATTTCATGGTTCGCATCCGAATTCCCAACGGTATTTTGCGCAGCGCACAAGTGCGCGCCGTCGCGGATATTGCCGAGCGGCACGCGCGCGGCGTGGCCGACATAACCGTCCGGCAGAATATCCAACTGCATTGGGTGACGATCGAAGCGTTGCCGGAAATCCTGGATCGTCTCCACTCCGTGGGACTCACGACGACGGGCGCCTGCGGCGACGTGGTACGCAACATCACCGGCTGCCCTCTGGCGGGCCTCGATGCCGATGAGATGTGCGACGCGTCGCCAATTGCGCTTGAACTGACGCGCCAACTCGGCGGAAATTCCGAGTTTTACAATCTGCCGCGCAAATTCAAGGTTTCCATCACGGGTTGCCATCTGTGGTGCTCCTATCCGGAAATCAATGACGTCGCGCTTACGGCGACTACGCGCAGGCGGAACGGCTCTATTGAGACGGGATTCTCGCTGCGCGTGGCCGGCGGCCTTTCCACTGATCCCCACCTCGCCGTTCGCTTGAACGCGTTTGTGGCGCCGGAGCAAGCCGTGCAAGTGGTGCGGGGCGTGGCGGAAATCTTCCGCGAGAGCGAAGTGCTTCGGCAAAGCCGCGAGCGGGCGCGCTTGAAGTTTCTCTTCCTGAATCATGGCTGGACCGCGGAATCCTTCCTAAGCGAATTGCACCGGCGCATCGGATTTACGCTGGATCGCGCGGAGCCCGAGCAAGTTCCCGAGGACGCTTATCGCGACCACGTGGGAGTGCACGCGCAGAAGCAGCCAGGTTATTCCTACGTGGGTGCTTCGGTGCTGCGCGGGCGAATCAGCGCCGATCAATTGAAATCAGCGGCGGAACTTGCGGACCATTTCGCGGACGGCGAAATTCGCACGACCATCATGCAGAATCTGGTGCTCGTCAACGTGCGCAACGAGAACGCCGCAAAAGTGGCACGCGGGCTGGAAGCCGCGGGCTTGCCGGTGGCGGCTTCTGTGTTTGCGCGCGGCACCATCGCTTGCACGGGCTCGGAATTCTGCAAACTCGCTTTGACCGAAACGAAAGGGTTCGCGCGATGGCTCGTCGAGGCGCTGGAGGACCGGATTCCGGGCTTCGACCAGCAGCTGAAGTTGCACATCGCGGGATGCCCCAATAGCTGCGGCCAGCACTGGATCGCGGACATCGGCCTGGAGGGCAAGAAAATCAAAATCGACGGGCGCATGGTGGACGCTTACTACTTCTGCGTCGGAGGCGCCGTCGGACGCTTTGCCGCGATTGCACGGCCGATCGGATACCGCTGCGCTGCTGCGGAAGTGCCCGATGCCATCGAACGCTTGCTGAAGGCGTTTGATCAGGAGTGCGCCGACGGGGAAAATCTGCGGCAATTCTTTGCGCGGCACTCGAATGACGAAATCCGCGCTTTGCTCGCGGGTGATTGGGCCGAGCCTGTGGAACGCGATGCGGTTGCCGGGCCGGTGCCGCATGGGGTCGAGGGTTAGCGCATGGCGTTATTTCCCATGTTCGTGAAGCTGCGCGACCGGCTCTGCGTCGTCGTGGGTGGCGGCCAAATCGCAGAAGCGAAGATTCCGGGATTGCTGGCCGCGGAAGCGAAAATCCGGATCATCGCGCCGGAGGTGACCGAATCGCTCGCGGCGCGAGCGCGCGAAGGCCAGGTGGAATGGCTGCGCAAGAAGTTCGAACCAGCTGATTTGGACGGCGCGTATCTGGTGGTTGCGGCCACGTCGGATATCGAAGTGAATCACCAGATTTTCCGCGAAGCCGAGCGGCGCGGAATTCTCTGCAACGCCGTGGACGATCCGGACTACTGCCACTTTTATTATCCGTCGGTGGTGCGCCGGGGCGCTTTGCAAATCGCGATTTCGACCGAGGGATTGAGCCCGGCGCTTGCGCAGCGTCTGCGCCGTGAGCTCGAAGACCAGTTCGGCCCTGAATACGGCCCGTGGCTGGATTGGCTGGGAGCCGCGCGCAAATTCCTGCGCGCCAAGAAGGACGATCCGGAGGAAACCCGGCAACTGCTGCATCAGCTGGCCAGTCCGGAAATGTTCCACAAATTTTTGCAGGAAACCGGGAGCGCGGGCGGCAACGGGAGCAACCGATGAAGGGCAAAGTGTATCTGGTGGGCGGCGGACCGGGCGATCCCGAACTGCTCACCGTGAAGGCCGTGAAAATCCTGGGCCGCGCGAATATCGTGCTGCACGACGCGCTGGTAAGCCGCGAAGTGCTCGCGCTGATCGCTCCCTCGGCTGAATTGATTGATGTCGGCAAACGAGCCGGGCGGAAATTGCTCACCCAGGAAGAAATTAATTCGCTGCTGGTATCTTACGCCGAGTCGCACGAAGTGGTCGTGCGGCTGAAGGGAGGCGACCCGCTAATTTTTGGCCGGGCCGGCGAGGAAATGGCAGCCTTGCGAGCAGCCAACGTCGAATTTGAAATTGTTCCGGGCATCACGGCAGGCCTCGGCGCCGCCGCGGCCGCGGGAATATCGCTCACGGACCGGCGCTACGCATCACAGGTACTTTTCACGACGATGCAGCGCGACACTCCGAATCGGGCTATCCAATGGGCGGGAATTTCCAGCACCACGACGCTGGTGATCTATATGCCCGGGCCCGATTACAGCCATGTAGCCGAGCAATTGCGCGACGCTGGGTGGCCGCTGGATATGCCCTGCGCGATCATTTCGCATGCCAGCCGTCCGAATCAGGCGATTCGCTCGACGCACCTGGTGGACTTGGCCGCCGAGGCCACGCTCGCCGCGCCCGCGATCATCGTGGTTGGGCGCGTTGCGACACAAGCCGCGGAAGAGATCGGCCACGAATTCGGACGCGGCCTGCCACTTGCGAACCCAGTCGCAAAAACAGTTGTGATTTAGCTCTTCAGCGTACGCAGCCGCCGCCCGCCAGGGGTCGTGGTTAGGTCGCTCGGCCGACGGAATGCGACACAGTGGCCCGCTGTCGCCAACCAGCTTCCTAAGACCCCTCCGTGGCGAACATCTATAAAAAACTGTTCTGGAATAGCCACGCCTGAACTATAATCCGCCAGATTTCTTTGGGACACGCTCCCTACTCCCTTTTGGGTTTCCATCGAGTTCTGAGCTCGGCAGTTTTCCCGCCTGCCGCGGGGTATGGTGACGCCGCGAATGGGTGCGTTGCGCGGCCACGTGCGGCAGGAGCTTTTTTCAGGAGGCGGACATGCGATTTCTGGTGCGGGCGGCGATTCTCTCCGCGGCGATAGGTTTTTTGGCATTGCCCAACTTTGCCGATGATAAGAATTCGCAGCCCAGTAAGGACTCCGCCAATCCTGCTGCGACTGCTTCGTCCGCAGCTTCCAGCGTGAAAGCCACAGCCGCATCTTCTTCTCAGCCGGCGACCACGCCCGTACTTCCCGTTGTCACACAGGGGCCGAGCGGTGCTCTAACGACTGCACAGCCGAGTTCGGCAGCGGCCGTTCCTGCCGCTCCACCTCAATCGTTCGATTCGCCCGAGGAAACGGGTAGTCCCAAGTGGACGCCGATGCCCGCGCTTGACGGCAACCCGGGCCTATTCACGCTGGAGACGGGTGAGACGCTGCCCAAACGCAGTTTTTCAGTGGGCGTGGCGCTGAATAAATTTTCGCGCATGCCTGGCGACATCACCTCGCTCCAACTGGTCCCTTCCGCCGCCTACGGCGTCTCCAACTGGTTTTCGCTGTTTTTTCAAATCAATGCCCGGGATTACATTCACGTTGGAACGCCAAGTCTTTTGAGCCTGGCCTCGGTCAACTCCGCCAATCCTCAATACCTGAACACGATCTACCCTTCGGTGATCCCTTCGACGGGCTTCCCGCCCGCCTATGTGGAGGACGCTCCTTTCGCGTCACACAATGGCAGTGGCGTCGGCGAGCTGGACCTCGGTTTCAAGCTGGGGCTGCTATCGGAGCGCCGCGGCAAGCCAATCAGCCTTTCGATTCGCAACGATTTCTACATTCCGACGAAGACTGGGTTGTCGGATCTACTGGCCAACCAGGTCCAATACGGCAAGTTCAATTACGGAATCGGCGTGGAAGCCAGCAAGACGATTATGCATCGCAGCATGACCGCCACGTTGAACTGGTCGTATCGTTTTACGCGCGATTCCAGTTACAACACGTCCGTCGGCGGCACTCCTGAGACCGTTGTGCTGAATCTCGCGGACCAGATGCAAGTCGGCGGCGGTTTCTTGATCTTTCCCGACAAACGATTCCAGATCATGACGGAATATAGCGGCACGATTTACATCGGCAAGGGGATTCAGAACACTTCTTTTGGCGCGCGCGATCCGGTGGACAACATCACAGGTATTCGGATTTACGCGTGGAAGGGCGGCGCTTTGGACCTGGGCTACCGCTACTCCCTGGATCTCACCAATCATCGCGACCGCAACGGGTTCGTAATCAAGCTGGGTGCCGCGAGTTGGCCCGGAAAGCCGCTGCCTCCGGACAGTCTCACTTCCTCCTGCTCTGTTGATAAACCTTCGGTGATCGAAGGTTCTGGCGAATACGTCACCGCCAGTGCAAGCGCCACAGACAGGAACGGCCACCCCTTGACGTACCTCTGGACCGCCACGGGGGGCAAGATCAGCGGGATCGGGCCGTACGTTCGCTGGGATCACGCGGGCCTCTCGGCTGGAACCTACACTCTCACCTCGCGCGTGGACGATGGTGCGGGCAAAACCGCCAGCTGCTCCGCAACTGTGACTGTGCAAGCCAAACAATAGCTGACTGCCTGGTCGCTGCTGCGAATCAAGCGTTCGACTGACGTCACAAACCTTCCGCATTTGAAACTTCTGGCGTCCCAAACTTGCAGTACTCACTAGCAATTAGACTTATACGACTACGTACTTTTGCGAGCTTGTTAACCTTCCCGTTTTGATTCTACACTCCGCGCCACATTGACACCCTAATGGCTCTAGTTCCAGCAAATCTGGAATTGTTCCCATTTGGTGCCCGTTTTGCATTTAAGTCCGGAAAACGGACCTGAAAGGGGAACAAATATCATGGCCAGCGGCACAGTCCAAACGACGACGCGCCCCATCTCGGCGACTGTTCTGATTGTGGACGACGAGGATGCGACACGGAATTTGTGTAATGACGTGGTCACCGACTCGGGCCTGCGGACGCGCATGGCCTCGACCACCGAGCAGGCTCTGGAAATCCTGGAACAAATGCCCGTGGACATACTGATTACGGATTTGCGCGTGCCGCAGATTGGCGGTCTGGAGCTGCTGAAACACGTTCGCGAAAGCTACCCGCAGACGGCGGTGTTGGTGCTCACGCAATACGGTACGATTGAAAGTGCCGTGGAAGCGACTCGCCTGGGGGCCGCGGACTACATCACCAAACCGTTCCACATTCCTGAGTTGCGCGGCAAGCTGGATCGCATGGTGCGCGTGCTCAACGTGGACCAGGAGAATCGTGTACTTCGGGAAACTCTGCGCACGCGGCCTGGATTCGCGGATTTGATCGGCGTTTCGCTCAAGATGCAGCGCGTGTACCGCTTGATTGAAAAGGTGAGCCAGCATAACTATCCCGTGCTGATCCTGGGTGAGAGCGGCACCGGCAAAGAGCTGGTGGCGCGTTCGGTGCATTTTTCCGGAGTCCGCCGGAACAAACCCTTCATCCCGGTGGACTGCTCATCGCTGGTGCCCACCTTGATCGAAGCCGAACTATTCGGGTACGTAAAGGGCGCCTTCACCGGCGCCGTTCACACCAAGCAAGGCCTGATGGAGATTGCCGATAACGGCACGCTTTTCCTCGACGAAATTGGCGACCTTCCTTTCGATATGCAGGCCAAGCTGCTGCGCGCGTTGCAGGAGAAGGAAGTTCGTCCGGTGGGCTCCACGGAACGCGTGCCGCTTTCCGCGCGCATCATCGCCGCCACCAATCGCGACCTGGACGCCTCGGTGCGACAAGGAACGTTCCGGCAGGATCTTTTCTTCCGGCTGAACGTTGTACAAATCAAGATTCCGCCGTTGCGCGAGCGGAAGACCGACATTCCGATCCTGGTGAATTCGTTTCTGGAAAAATTCAGCGAAGCGAACGGCAAGACTCGCACCATTTCCGAGGATGCCATCGCGCGCCTGATGGCTTATGACTGGCCCGGCAACGTCCGCGAACTCGAGAATGCCATCGAGCGGGCCGTCGCACTCGGCTCCGGGCCGCTCCTTCATGCCGGCGATCTTCCGACGAGCCTGCAGTACGGCACCGGTGACCGGCTGCCCCAGAACGACGAGCTCCTGCCTCTGGAGGAACTGGAAAGGCGCGCGATTCTGCGCGCGCTGCGCGAGGCCGGCGGCGACAAGCTGGCCGCAGCGCGCATGCTGGGCATCGGTAAGACCACACTGTATCGCAAACTAAAGCAATACGAATCGCAGTCCCAGCCCGTCTAGAACATAGGGCCGATTCTCATTCGGCCGTCCGCGGCGGCGGGAGGGCTGGACCGAAATTATCCAGAATTAGAAGTACCTATAAGGGAACATCTGTCTCGAACTGGGAAATTGTTCTCCTGTGCCCCCCAGGCTATCTCCACCCTATTGAAAGCGAACGGGTTGAACCCCGCCGCACTTGGTCAGACTAGTGCAATGGAACGCTGCGTGCTCCACTTCCCAATGCATGCGGAGGCCGCACACAAATGAAGAATCTGCGACGCGCATTGACGCACGTCGTGCCAAGGAACCTATCCCTTCTTTCAAGCGCCCGAGCCTGCCGTCGCGAAAAACGAGCGCGACGATGACGCAGCTCAAAGGTCGCCTAACGCGAGCGAGCCAGAATCTGCCTGCAACTGGCCATTCGGAAGAATCCCAGCCAAACCCGCCGGGCGCCGCCGCCGAGAACTTCCAGCCGGACGGTGACGCCGCGTTTCAGGCGGTCTTCGAATCCAGCGCCGAAGCACTATTGGTGGTAAACAGTGAAGGTATCGTGCGGCGAGCCAATCCGCGGGTCTGCGAAATGCTGCGATGCAAACGCGGCGGTCTGGCGGCGCTGCCGCTCGGAGAGTATCTGACACAAGCATCGCGGAATGATTTTTCGCGCTGGTGCGCGTCGCGCAGCGAACCAAACGCTCCCCCCAGCGTGGATGGATTGCTTTCCAGCGGCTTTGCGGTGCGCATCAATTTTCGCGCCACCCTGCCGGGATCGGGGGATTTGCTGCTATGCCTGGAAGAAGGGTCATTAGTGCAACGTGCCGAGGGAAAGTGGCGCCAGTTCGAAGCGGAATTGACGACGACTCTTGATTCGGTGCAGGCGGGCGCCATCTTGCTGGATCCTGCGGGCCGTATTCGTTTCATAAACGCGCGCTTCAACCAATATTTCGGAATGGATCCCCGGCTGGTGCAGCAACTCGAAACCGTCGAAAATCTGCAGGCCCTGATCGCGCCGCGATTTCGCGCTCCGGACAATTTCGCGGCGCCCTGGCGAGAGTTTGCCGCCGGCCACGGTAATCCCGGGCATGACGAATTGGAAATGGCGCGTCCGACTCGCCGCGTATTGGAGCGCTTTGCGCGCCCGGTTCTGGATAAGAAAGGGCGCGCCATCGGCTGGCTGGAGCTTTACAGCGACGTTACCGGAGAGCGCCAGATTCAATCCAAACTTCTGCAGACGGAAAAAATGGCGGCCGTCGGACAGCTGGTATCCGGCATCGCGCACGAATTAAATAATCCACTCACTGCGATCATGGGTTACGGACAATTATTGCTTGGTCACGGCCTTTCTCCGGCGCAGTTTTCCGAGGCGAACAAGATTTTCCAGGAAGCCGGACGCGCGCGCCGCATCGTCAAAAACCTTTTGTACTTCGCGCGGGAGAATCAGCCCGAACGAACGCGCGTGGACCTGAACGAAATCGTGGAGCGCACACTGGCGCTGCGCAGCTACGAACTTAGAGTCGAGAATATCCTGGTGGAATGCGACTTGGCGGCGGATCTGCCCGAGACCATGGCTGACCCCTACCAGTTGCAGCAGGTGGTCCTGAACCTGCTCGTGAACGCCGAGCAGGCGTTGCTGCAGGATCGGGGCCAAGGTCACGTGAGAATTCGCACCAGGGCTGCGGGCGAAAATCGCATTGCGTTGGAGGTGTCCGATGACGGCCCGGGCATTCCGCGCGAAATTGCCTCGCGCATTTTCGATCCTTTTTTCACCACCAAGCCTTCCGGCGTGGGCACCGGACTGGGCCTTTCGATCGTATACGGAATCGTGAAACAGCACGAAGGAGAAGTGACGCTGGATAACCAGACCGGCGCGGGTGCTAAGTTCATCGTCGAACTGCCGGTAATTGCAGTTCCTGCCGGGAAACGGCAGGCGGCGATTCCGGAAATTGAGAACATAGCCATGCCTGCGTCCAAAGGCCGCATTCTCGTGGTCGAAGACGAGCCGACCGTGGCGCAGCTCATCGTGGATGTCCTGCGCGAAGAGGGCCACCAGACCGAAGCCGTTCTCGACAGTCAGGAAGGACTCACACGTCTTTCGCGCGCGCGCTACGACTTGGTCATCTGCGATCTGCGCATGCCGCGACTGGATGGTCCGGCTTTCTATGACGCACTGGTGCGCGCCGGCAGTTCGGCGCAACACCGCATTATGTTCGTGACCGGTGATACGCTCGCGCCCCGCACGCTGCAATTCCTCGAAAAGAGCGGCCTGCCCTATTTGTCCAAGCCCTTTCTCGTCGAGGAACTGAAGCTGGCGGTGAGCCGGCGCCTCGAACGCAACCGCAACGCCGCGCGATCTGTCGGAACGACCGGCGCGCATAACAGTCGCGCCCCGAGCCGGAGATCCTGAACACCATGCCCACAAACGTTCAAGAGAGGAAGGGCACGGCGCCGTGCCGGACGCTTGTCGGAATCGGCGAGGCCGGCCTTGCCGCGCGCGTCTCTCACGAAATCGAACGAGGCAGTCCCGATGGGTCCGTGCACATCGCGCGCAACCTGTCGCAACTGGTAGATCTGATGGAGCAGCACTCGCCCCGCGTGATTCTGCTCGACGACGACTTGGTGCAAGGGGCGCCCTTGATGGAACTGGTTCGGCAGTTGGCGGAAAGCGTTTCGGTCGTTCTATTAGCGGCGCCGGAGCGCCAGGCGGAAATCAGCCGTCTGGTTGCCGATGGCGACGTTGAGTTCGTGTCTCGCGCGGGGGATTTTATTCCGCTGGCAGCCTGCCTGGTCGAGCGGCGCTTGCGCTGGGCCGCGGCCTCCGAATCCACAACAGGTCCGCCTTGGGCGGGAATGCCGGAAGAGGTAGCCGAAATTTTCCGCCACGAAATCAATAATCCGCTCACAGGGATTCTGGGCAATGCCGAACTGCTGCTGGCGCACGGCGCGCGCCTGCCCGCAATGGATATGCAACGGCTGCAAACCGTGGTGGACCTCGCCGTGCGGTTGCGCGAAACGATTCGTCGCCTCAGCGACGCCTGGGAAAGCCGCGCCCAGTCCGCCCGCGCCAACTAGTTACCGCGATCCTGCACGCATCCCAGCGAGCGAACTCCCACAATGCCGCACCGGCCACACCGGCGAGCCGCCATCGGCGAAATTACTTCGCGCCCTTCAGGTAGCGATCGAACCAATCAACGGTGCGGCGAATCGCGTCAATCTGGTTTTCGCGTTTCGCGAACCCGTGACCTTCATTCGAGTAATAATGTGCTTCCACGGTCTTGCCGGCTTCCTGCAGCGTCTTCACCACTTGCTCGGCTTCCTCTTTCGGGACGCGGATGTCGTTATCGCCCTGCAGCACCAGCAGCGGCGCTTTGGCGTTCTTGATGTAGGTGAGTGGAGAATCGGCGTCGTAAATGGCGCGGTCTTTTTCAGGATCGCCCAGCAGTGATTTTTCGTATTGCTGCAGGAAAGGATCTTCATGCTGCAGCATGGTGAGCCAGTTGATGATGCCGTACTCCTCGACGGCAGCGGCCCACACGTCGGGAGTCTTGCCGATAGCCATCAGCGTCATGTAACCGCCGTAGGAACCGCCAGTAATTCCGATTTTCTTCGGATCCACATAGCCGGTGGCCTCGAGGAATTTCGCGCCATACACTTCATCCTGCAAATCGCCGCCGCCGAGGTCCTTCACGTTGGCTTGCTGAAAATCCATACCGTAACCGGTGGACCCGCGCACGTTGGGCGCGATGCAGATGTAACCGCGCGTCACCAACGCAATCACCGTACGGTTGAAATAATCGGTGGTTTGGCCGGTGGGGCCTCCGTGCGGCAGCACGATGGCGGGGTTCGAGCCGTCGCGCTTCAAATTGAACGGCACCCACACGAAGGCGCTGATGATTTTGCCGTCGAAGCTGCGATAGTGCACCAAATGTGAAGGGGGGATTTTCGCGGCGGTGAGGCTGGCGATCGCGGAAAAGGTAAGCTGGCGCGACTCGCGCTTGGCGACGTCGTACACCCACAAATCGGCGGGTTGGGTGGAACTTTGATGCTCGACGAGGAGTCGTCCGCCGGAGCGCGGGAAAGGCGCGGGGTTCCCAGAATAGCTGTTCAAGCCGGGCGCCAGATTGATTTTGCTTCCGCGGCTTGTGGCGGTGTCCGCGAGATAGGCGTCCACGCGGCCGTCTTCGTTCACGGTGTACGTGAATTGCTTGCCGTCCGGAGAAAAGTCCCCTGCATTCGCCTCCCATTTCAGATCGGTCACCCAGGTGAGCTTCTTGGTGGCCACGTCGATCTCCGCCACGTTCAAGAAGCCGCCGGGCCGGTCCGCGGAAACCAGCAAGGTGCGGCCGTCCGGCGACACGGAAGACGCGATGGTGCGGCGGTCGCCCTCGTGCGGCGTCAATTTTTCTTTTTCGCCGGTAGCAACGTCAATGCGATATACATCCGTGTCTGTGAACCCCGCGTTGAAGCGCGTGGAGTAGAGATATTTTCCGTCGGGATTCCACAGGCCGGCGTTCCACAAGTGGTCCTGGGATTTCTCATTGGTCACATTGCGGACCGCGCGCGTGGCCCAATCCATGACGGCGATGTCCGTCGAGGGCGAGGTCTTCGGCTTGTACTGAATCGCGAGCCACTTTCCGTTCGGCGACCACTCCGCGCTGGTTTCGGAGATTTCCGGCGTGTTAGTCAGGTTCACTACCTCACCGCCATTGCTGGGAATCGCGAAGAGGTCGTAAATTTCAGCGCCGCCATGGTCCGATTGGAAGACGAGCCATTTGCCGTCCGGCGACCAGGCCGCGCCGGTCTGGCGATCATCGGACTGGCTCAATTGGATGGGCCATCCGCCCGCGGCGCTCACTTTCCAGATGTTGTTGCGCCCGGTGAGGTTGGTGGTGAAGACGACTTCCTTCCCGTCGGGCGACCAGGAGCCGTCGCCGATCGATCGGGTGTAGAAAAGGTCGTCCACCGGAATCGGCGCCGCTCCCAGCGCCGGCAGCGACGCAATCGTCTTGGGGTCAGTGATCTCGCGCGTGTCCGGCGAGTCCGAAGCAAACACAACGACCGCGCACACCAGAATGAATGCCAAGCGGCTGAATTTCACGAGCGTCTCCTGAGCCACAGAATCGCGCCATGATAGGCTGCGACCGCGGAGACAGTCAATGTGAGGTTGCCAGCGAGGGAAAGTGCGATGAATTATTCGGCGAATGTCACTTTGCGGTTTTCGGCTTGCCGTAGAGCGTGACCTTGCCGTTCACTACGACTGCGAGGTAGCGGCCCCCATCGAGGAATTGCATGACGCGCTTGCCGGAGCGGGCTAGCTGAGCCCAACGTGATTTTGTCTTGGGATTCTGCTCGATGCCGCGCAGCGGATGACCCTCGAAATTAAAATCCACTTGCCACAAGCGGTTCGTGGCAGTGCGCGTGGCGGGGTATTTCACGCCCGCAATTTCCGCGGCGGCGGCGCGATCCAGCAGGATTTGCCGCCAGACCGAGACGAGCGTTTCTTCGAGCGTCATTCTGGGGTGATTGTAAACCACCAGGACGAAAGGCGGACAGCCGGAGCTGTCGCTTCTAAAGAGTCTATACGGGAGGGCAAAATGGGTACTTCAGCGGCTGAACACGCTGCGGAAAAACGCACAGATTGGCATTCCGAGGGCGACTTTGGCCCGAGGAGTTTGCATTTATCTCAGCGTTTCGGCAAAAAGCAGATCCCTCGCTGCGCTCGGGATGACACTCGCTTTACTTTTTCCGCAAACTCTGAAGTCGCACCGGTTTTGTTGCGCTTACGCCGTAGCTGAAGCTACGGCCTACAAAGCGTCTTGTGCCGGCACAGCGACGGCAAATATAAAAACAGCCGGGAAGCTAGGCTGAGGGACCCGAGCCTCCCGGCTTTCTCACCCATCTCCGCAGGGTCTGGGTAAGAAACTTTTAAGCGGCGGATTCGCCGCTGCGCATGAACTCGTAGCGTTCGATCGCTGCTGCTACTCCCACTTCACCCGAATTTTCGGGACTGGTCCGCAAGACGCGGCCCAGGCAGCGGACGCGTACGGGGCCTGCTTGAGTAAGCTCGTGGGGCAAGGTCATGACGATCTCGACCGGTGCACCGCTCCTCAACCCTTGGGGCAAGTGAAAATAAAGGCCACGGGAACTGACTTCGCGCGATTCTGTTGCAGCTTCACCGACGACGCTTTCGTCCGTCCAGCGAACAGTAAGCGGCAGCCGCATGAGAAAACGGCGGGTTGCACGTCGCTCTTTTAGAGCCACAGGACACTACCTCCCTAAGTACGCGCCTAGAGTAGGGTCAGGGCTCCGCAGAACCAATAGAGCTAAAGCCTCAATTACGTAGCCCTATTTTGGTACAGGGGTACTATACGTAGGCTTGGGAAAATTACAGAAAACACAGGATTTGCGGGGAATAGAGAATTCTTATTCTTCGGCGTGGGGCTTGCGAAACGCGCGAAGGGTGTCTGCCAAAGTGAGCACGCCTTCGAGCTTTCCCAGGTTGGCGCGGCTGGCCACCGGGAGCAAAGGCCAATCGCCAATCACTTGCAGAGCTTCCTCCAGCGTTTGATCGCGGAAAAGATACGGCAGAGGACCCTTGGACTTCACGTGGATGGCGGTGGTGGTGGGAGAAGCATCGGGAGCGCGGCGCATTAGTTCGTCGGCATCGAGCAACCACCACTCGCCCGGCCGAACGCGAAGCAAAAGAGCCGCTTCGGGATTAGCTTCGGCGCGGCGCGCGAGGTCGGCGAGCTGGTCAGCAGGCTCGCAGATGATAACACCGTCCGCGCGCATCGCGTCTTCCACCGCCAAGGCCATCATTTCGCGGCGTTCTTCGATCGAAGGAAGCACCAGACCCTCCTGACGGGCGAGCAAATCGAAGAGCGGGACCTTCTGATACGCGCGCGAGATGACGTAGGCGATCATGGTGGAAATGATGACCGGAAGGATGGCGGTGTAATTTCCAGAAAGCTCAACGACCATGAAGACGGAAGTGATCGGGGTGCGCAGGAAACCGGCGAAAAGCGTGCCGATTCCCACCAGGGCAAAGGTGCCGACGGTTCCAGTGAGAATAGGGAAAAAGTGGTGCTCCACGGCCCCGATAGCCCCTCCCAGCATCGCGCCGATGAATAGCGTTGGGGCGAAGGTGCCGCCGGGCGTGCCGCTTAGGAAAGAAAAGCCAGTCGCGAGCATTTTCAGCGCAGCCAGGAGCAGCAGCAATTTCCAGGTAAATTGGCCGTGCATGGCCTGGTCCACAATCGCGTAACCGGCGCCCATTACCTGGGGCAAGCGGATGCCAATAAGACCGATCAGCAGCCCCGCCGCCGCCGGTTGGAAGTACTGTGTCCAGCTGGGGAGCGCCTGAAGCTTCGGACGGGCGTAGACGATCCATTTGAGGAGTAACAAGGATGCGCCCCCGCCGGCGACGCCCAGGACGGCGTAAGCGAGCATTTCCGCCGGACCGGCTACACGAAATGGCGGCACGCGAAAGAGCGATTCCGATCCGAGGAACGCGCGCATGGTCACCACGCTGGACACCGCCGCCAGCACAATCGCGCCCAGCGCGCCCGCGCTCCAATTTCCGATGACCTCCTCGATAACGAAGAGCACGGCCGAGATGGGGGCGTTGAAGGCTGCGGCCAGTCCGGCTGCCGCGCCCACCGGAGCGATAAGGCGCAACTTTTCCGTTGATAAACGAAGGCTGCGGCCGATCAATGAGGCGATACCTGCGCCCATTTGCAGCGAGGGATCTTCAGGCCCCAAAGATTGGCCGCTGCCGATCGCGACGGCGCAGGTTACAAACTTTCCGATGACCGTCATGAACGGCACGTAGCCATTGGAAATGTACACGGCGGCTTTGGTGTGGTTCACGCCGCTTCCGCGCACGCCCGGAAATACATGGATCGCCAGCACCGCAACCACTATGCCGGCCAGCGCCGGCGCCAGGACCACTCGGGGGAACGACGGGTTTAAGGTAGGCCCCAACAGCGCCATTTGCGTCCAATCAATCGCGAGACGGAAACAAACGACGGCCAGGCCCGAGAAAATCCCGATAAGCACGGCCAGCAGCAGGAATAGCCTGTCCTCCCGCATGATGAACACGGCGGAAGTCCAGGCTTCCCAGCGGGTTCGGAAGTTTCGCCGAGTCGGAAACGGGCTGGCTTCGGGCGTCGCTTGGGGTGTTGCAGGGACCGTAACAGAGACGGGCGGGGGGATTTGACTCACCGGTTCACCACCGAGGTGCTGCGTCCGAGCAGCCAAAGCGCGCGATTATCGCCTTGGGGTTCGCCGCAGGCATTTGCGGTGGCGTTCTCAACGCCAAATACAAACTCCATCGAGGCATCCAAGCGTTCCGGAAAGCGCGCGAGGTCGCGCGGTCCCCAGTCTACTTGCATGCGCGAAAGTTGCGCCGCCAAAATCTGGAGATCGGTGCGCGGCGGAGTCTCCAGCAGAGATTCTCCGTTTTCGCGGGCGCAATCCTGCAGGCGAGTCTGTGCGAGCGTCAGCGCGTCCGTCGCGCGTTGCGCCTTGGCTTTCGCGGGAAGCCCCGAGACAAACGGATCCACGGCCAGAACTCGGCGCGACATCTGGTAGGGCCCGGCGAGATCCGCAGCTTCGCGGCGGTCACGAGGCAAGCGGTCGAAATATTGCAAGGCGTCGGTATATTGGCCGAGCTCGAAGGCCGCTTTGGCAGCGCCCGCCAGGGCTTCTTCGTCGTAACGGTCGACAGCGAGCAAGTCGCGGTAGAGATCCTGGGCGCGAGTCCACTGCTGCGTCCTGAGGAGCAACTGGCCGACCACTTTCAGCCGCTGCGTATCGCCCGACGGCGTATTATCCACCAGCGCGATCACTTCCGGCGTGGCTTGCTTCACCAGTCCGCGATCCAGCAGGTATTCGCAAAGCTCCCGGCGAATTTGCCAGCGTGTGGCGATGGGATCGGCATCCCATTCGCCATAAATCGCGCCCTGATAGTAGCGCACCGCATCCTGAATCGAATTGTTGTGCGCGGCGATGCGGGCGAGCTCCAGATTCACGTCTCCTTTGCCCGGCGATTCCGAAAGGAGATTCAGCAGATAAGCGCGAGCTTCGTCACCATGGCCGGCGGCGGCCAGTGCTTTGGCCAGGGAAAATTGAAAGCGGGTGTTCGAAGGATTGTAAACGAGAGAGTTGCGATAGTCCGTGAGCGCCGCATTGACGTTTCCGGCTTGCAGGTCCCGCTCGCCCTGCGCAAACCATCCATCGGCGAGGGTGTGGACCTGCTTGTGATACAGGCGCGAGCAAAAGGCGGTGACAATGACCATTACCAGGAGCGCGAGCACGCAGAGCAGAAAGACAAGTTCGCGCGAATAAATTCGCGGGGAATCCTCCGTGAGACTGGCGTTGGTATTTGCGCTCATGCCGAATTTCGCAGACTAAAGAATACTCTAGAAGCTTTCGCTGCGGAAAGAACCGGTTGAAAAAAATCCAAACACGGTACGCAAGACCCTACGTCTGGTCGATGAGGCGGTGGTGGATGGCGTAGAGAGCGAGTTCCAGGCGGTCGGAAACTCCGAGTTTATCGAAAATATTGTGCAGGTGGTTTTTCACGGTTTGTTCGCTGATGAAAAGCTTTTCGCCGATTTCGCGGTTGCGGAAACCCTGAGCCACCAGCTGGACGATTTCCTTTTCGCGGTCGCTCAGCAGCGGCTTTTCGCGGCGCTGGCCGGACTCCGCTGATTTTTTGAAGGCGTCAATCACTTCCGCAGTCATGCGATTATCCAGCCAGATTTCGCCGTCGGAAACCTTACGGATGCTTTTCACCAGCAAGTCGCTGGCGGATTGTTTCAACACGACGCCGCGAGCGCCCAGGCGCATGGCGCGGACCACGTCGCGATCGTCTTCGGCGGCGGTGAGCACGATCACGCGGGTCGGCAGCGAATCAAAATTGACCTCTTCGAGCACGCCCAAGCCATCCTTCTCCGGCATGCGCAGATCGAGCAGCAGGATGTCCGGCTTCAGCTTGGAGAGCATTTTGACGCATTCGGTGCCGTTGGAAGCCTCGCCGACAATCTGAATCTCGTCGGCAGCCTCCAGCAGCTTGCGGAGACCGTCGCGGAAAATGGCGTGGTCGTCCGCAACCAGGATGCGAATCACCTGTTTGGCTTTCGTCATTTCAATTCAGTGGGATTTCTACCGTCAGACGCGCCCCGTGCCCGGGATTCGATTCCACCGTCAGCGTCCCGCCCACGCCCCGTGTTCTTTCTTTGATCGAAATTGGCCCGAGTCGCAGCCGATCCAATTCTTCGCTGCTGTAACGCCCTGAAAAGCTGAATCCACGCCCGTTGTCATCGACGACGAGCGATACTTTCGCTTCATCTTGCCCTAGTTTTACCACGACGTGACTGGCCTTCGCATGTTTTTTTATGTTATTCAGTGACTCACGATATATCTGGAACAGTTCCCTGCATAGACGATCGGGCAACCGCAAATTGCGGTCTTCGATGAACAAATCCACCGCCAGGCCCGAATCGTTGCGGAAGCGCTCGGCGAAACCCAGCATCAGTTCGCGCATATCGGCGCTTTCGACCCGCAACGGCCGAAGGTCTGTAACCATCCTACGCAATTCTTCGCTCTCCTGCTGAATCGTTTTTTGCAAAGTTTCCAACTCTTGACCTGCCTGCTCGGGGGTCCAGGGAAACTTGTGGCGCAGGACGTCCAGCTGGATATTGAGGCTCAGCAAGGTTTGCAGGATACCGTCGTGAAGGTCGCGGGAGATACGACTGCGCTCGGATTCAACCGCGCGAGCGCGCAAATGCCGCATCAGAAACACGTTTTCCAGCGGCGGCCCCACGTGCCGGACAATCTGCTCCAGCCAGCGCAAATCGCCGCTGGTGAATTTGCGGTGCGATTCCTGGGGGTTAATCAGGAGCACCCGTCCTGCAGGGCGTCCGCCGGCCTCAATAGTCACCGCTAGCATGGTACGCGCGCCGAACTCCTCGCGCGTGGAATCGGGCGGCGCGTGAAGTTCGTGGAAAGGCTGCCCGCTGCGGCGGTCCCAGCCAAAGCCGTTGCCGGTGCCATTGCCGTTCTTGAACTCCCAACAAAAGGAAACCTCGAAGGCATCCGTGAGAAAAGTATCGGAACGGGAGAGCGAAAGCGTCTCCGGGCCTCCCGGCTCATGTTGGCTTGGATGAATCTTCCAGACGAACAGGCGTTCGAGTTCCTCGTCGCGAATCGCCAGGCAAGCCTGCTCGCATTCAAATGCCAGGGCAATTTCGCCCAGGGCTTGGCGAACTGATTCGGTCAATCCCCGGTCGAATTGCAGCAGGCGCGTTACTTTTTCCAGAAATTGGCGGCGCTCCAGGTGTTCGCGCTCCCGTGCGCCCAGAAAGCCCATGCCCAACCCGGAGATTACCGTGCCCAGTCCGATCGAGAGCCAGTGCCCCACGCCGTGCCAGCCAAACGAATCGCTGGCGGCCAGCCGCAGGATCATGCCGACTGCAGCTACGCTCACGAAAGCCAGCATCGCGCGCGAACTGCCCTGGGTAGCCAGGGCAAAAACGACGAACAAGAAGAGAAACCACCACGCCGAAATCGAAGGAGTAAGGAAGAGAAATACCGCCAGCGCCACGAAGTCCGCGACCAACGGGATGCCGAAGTTCATCTCGCTGGAGAGGCGTTCATAGAGCCAGATCGCCAGCGCGACCACCAGATACACGGCAAGAAAGATGGCGGCGGCCGTGCGCGAGCCTGCCGGCGACATTTCGAGCAGGTCCACCAGCGCAAGAGCCACAAGAATGGCTCGAGCCAGGGTCACCTGGCGGTCCAAATACAGGCGTTCGGCGCTATCGAGAGGCATTGTGGCGGGGCGACTGCCTCTAAAAGTCTAGCAAGCCGTTGGCAAGGCGCAACCGCGTGTCCTCTTCTGGTTATCGTTGTGCTGGAACTGGCTGGAGGTCAAAATCACCACAGATGAACACTGATGAACACAGATAAAGGCGAAGGATTGGAACCGCGGATTAACGCTGATCGGCGGCGGTTCGACGGATAGAAGCGATGTGAGCTTCGAACTTTTCAGGTACGACATCCCCTCGTTGCCTCCTTGGCTCTTCGGTCCTTTGGTCGTTTGGTTCTTCACCTCTTTTCGTTTGCCTTCATCTGTGTTCATCAGTGTTCATCTGTGGTGATTTTGACTTTCGAGCAGTTTTCCACAGGCGAGTACCATGTGCGGGAGTTGACAACAGGTGCATAATCGCTTGTACCGATTGGCACCGCTTGGGGGTTCTTCGGCTTGGCGCAGCGCTATACGCGAGGTGAAGTTGGGCGCATTCTGGGGCTGGAGCCGAGCCGTCTTCGTTACTGGGAAAGATTGCGACTGGTCCGGCCGCAAACGCGCTGGGGCGAGCGTTTTTACAGCTTCGGCGACCTGGTTGCCGTGCGGTCCATCCAGAGCTTGACGCAACATCGTGTTCCCGCGCGCCGGGTCCGGCGCGCCATCGCGCTAATCGAAAAACAATTTGGCGACCAGGGGCGGCCGGTGCAAGAGCTGCGTCTTGTGAAACTGGGCAGCGATGTGCACGTGGTGCCCCCGGGGTCGGAAACTCCTTTCAACCCCTTTTTGCGGCAGTGGGCTTTCCCATTTGATGTGCCAGCGCAGCCCGCGAAATTGCACGCGATGACGGGGCCCACGCCCGAGGATTTTTTCCAGTCTGCGCTGGATTGCGAATCGCGCAGCGAGACGCTGCCGGAAGCCATCGAAAATTACCAGCGCGTGGTGGAACTCGCGCCGAACTGGATCGAAGCGCACATCAATCTCGGCGTCGCTTACTACCAATTGGGGCAGCTTTCCGACGCACGTGACGCTTTCCTCACCGCGGTGCAGATCGATCCGCTGAACGGCATCTCGCGCTACAACCTGGGCTGCACTCTCGAAGAACTGGGCGAGCTCGACGAGGCGATTGACCACTTGCGTCGCGCGGCCCGCGCCATGCCCGCGCATCCCGACGTGCATTTCAATCTCGCGCTCGCTTACGAAAAGCGTGGCGAACACCGCGCTGCACATGAGCACTGGGTACTCTATTTGCGCTATGCGCCGAGCGGTCCGTGGGCCGAACAGGCTCGCGCGCGGCTGCGGCAATCCTCCGGCAAGCGCAAACGGACAGCGCCCATTCCCTTTCGCCGTCCAAGTTGATTTCCGCTGCAGCCTGGAAAGGATTTCCGATGCCATTGCGATGGTTGGTCTGTGCAGGCGTTATTCTGTGGGTGCTTATGACGGCTCTGCCCGCGAAATCTCAGCGGCCAAATTCATCGGCGGACGCATCCCGCAGCGCGACTGCGCAGAAATTCGCCACGCTGAGCGACCAATTCACGAAGGGATCGCTCGCGCTTTCTCCCACCGGCGCATCGGCGGCCGGATACCACGTGCATCACGACCCCGCCACAGGCAAGAACATCGAACTTGACGCGCTGCTCGATGATCTGAGCCTGGAGGCGATCGCACAGCAACGTGCGTTCTATGCGACGTGGCGCGAGCGCTTTCGCAAGGAGACGCCGCGCGAGGAGCTGGACGCGGAAGATGCTGCCGATTGGCAGCTCATTGACGATCAGATCGGCCTCAATCTGCTGGAATTCGACAAGATTCAGAGTTACCGGCACAACCCGACGGTGGTAGTGGAATTGATCGGCAACGCCCTCTTCCTACCGCTCACGCAAACCTACGCGCCGCACGACGTACGAGTTGGCCACGTGCTTTCACGCGTGCGGCAGATTCCCAATTTATTGAATCAAGTGAGGCCTTACCTCTCGGACTCCGATCCCATCTGGGTCAGCACGGCTGTAGAGGAAAACGCCGGGAATATTGATCTGATCGAAAACACCTTGGCGCAGGAAATACCCGCCGGCTCGCCGCTGAGAGCACAATTTGATGAAGTTGCGCCTCCCGCGATTGCCGCGTTGAATGATTTTTCGCATTGGCTGCAGAGCGATTTGGCGAAACGTCCGTCGAAGCTGACTTGGCGCCTCGGAAAAGATCTCTACGATCAAAAATTCAAGCTGGTGATGGAAACTCCGGTCACGCCGGAGGAAGTGCTGGCCGATGCGGAGCGCGATATGAAATCGGTGCGCGCGGAAATGCTGCAGATTGCGCTGCCGCTACACGCACAGATGTATCCGGGGCATGGCGATCATGCAGAGTTGAGCGCGCATGATCGCGAGAATCTGATTATCGGCGAGGTGCTGCAGAGAATATCGGACAACCATCCACGCCCCGATCAATTGCAGCAGACCATCGAGGCCGATCTCGCGGGCATCACGCAGTTTATTCGCGAGAAGAAAATTGTTTCGCTCAGCTCGCGCGATAACCTGAAAGTGATTCCGACGCCGCCCTTCGAGCGCGGGATTTATTCCGTGGCCGGATTCCACAGCGCGCCGCCGCTGGAGCCGCAGGCCGAAGCGGAATACTGGGTGACGCCGATTGACCCCAAAATGCCGGAAGCCAAGGCTGAATCGAAGCTGCGCGAATACAATGATTTCACCTTACAGTGGCTCAGCATTCACGAAGCGCTGCCGGGACATTACATCCAGTTCGAACACCTCAACAATATTCAGCCGGAGCGGCGGCGGCTGCTGCGATCTCTCTACGCCAATGGCGCTTATGTGGAGGGCTGGGCCGAGTACATCGCGCAGGTGATGATGGACGAAGGTTTCCTGAACAACGATCCGCGCTTCCGCATGGTGATGCGCAAGATTCGCCTGCGCGTGATTTCCAACGCCATTTTGGACGTCAAGATGCACACCATGGGCATGACCGACCAACAGGCGCTGGACCTGATGACCAAGGAATCATTTCAAACGCAGGCGGAGGCAGAAGGAAAATTGCAGCGCGTGAAGCTGAGTTCGACGCAGCTACCCACCTACTACGTCGGCATTCGCGAGTGGTTCGCGCTACGCCAGAAATATCAGGCAGCCGCGGGCAAGAATTTTAATCTGCTCAAGTTTCACGACCTGGTTCTCGACGAGGGGCCGCTTCCGGTGCCGGTCGTCGAAAGGCTCGTAATGCCCACAGCGAAGCCTTGAACCAGCCGGGCCAAGCGCCTCAGAATGAAAACCCGGCTTGCAAATAGATCTGGCGGTTCGCGGCGTTTGAAGAAAATGGACCTCCGGCCAACTCGTTCGACACGCCAAAAAATGTCGTGTTGTATGAGGCATTCGCGCCCGCAATCGGCGGCGGATTCAGGACCGCACTAGGATTCGAAAGGTTCACATCGTTGAAAACGTTGCGGGCGTTGACGCTGAGCGTGACGCTGTAGCGTTTCGACGAGCCGTTTCCGCCGAACATCATCCCGCCGCCAAACGGATTCGCCCCGCCGCCATGCCCTCCGCCGTGATGTCCACCGCCGCCCTGCGGACCGCCGCTGGGGCCTTTGCTTTCCGGCCCGAAATTGAACGTCTTCGCCAGCCGCACATTCAGTACGAAACGGCTGGGGCCCGTGAAGTCATTAACT
Source organism: uncultured Acidobacteriota bacterium (assembly GCA_963780035.1). Lineage (GTDB taxonomy): Bacteria > Acidobacteriota > Terriglobia > Acidiferrales > UBA7541 > Palsa-295. The sequence continues at coordinate 285,432 of CAWAAG010000008.1, forward strand.
GGAATGGGAGTGGCGTTCACCCCAGGCAGCGTGTTGTAGGTGGCGAATCCCGGCACGGTAACAATCGGACCACCCGCCGCCGCGCTGGAAAACGACGGGCGCTGGTTCAATTGCGAGCTGCCAATTAAATCCTGGCTCAAGGTTACGTTGTAGGGTGATCCGGCACTGGCGATCATGAATGGACTGAAGCGTAATCCCCACGGCAGCGCAATCGATCCTCCGAGGAAGAAACGATTGCGCGCATCGAACGACGCGCGGCCGTAGTCCTGCATGATATTGAACGGATTCGAAGGGAAACTGTTCGCGCCGGATGTATCGCTCTTCGCATAATTCAGCACGTAGTAAGCGAACAAGGTCACCTTGGAGCCGGCCATAACGCGGCTTTGCACGAACAACTGATTCTGGCGAAAGATCGCGTTCGACTGGTATTCGTAAATATTTTCGTTCGCAATGGGCCGCACCGCTGCCGCGGGATTCAGATAATAGGGATAAAAGTCATTCGCGTTGGTCGGCGCGTTGATGTTATTGGTGAGGAATTGATCGTTCCCGACCGAGTTCAGGTATGACACGCTCAAATTTGTGACCCTGTTAATCTGTCTCTCCAGGCTGACCGCGGTTTGCGCTATGTACGGCGCGTGCAAATGCGAGTTCGGCTGATAGATCGTGAGCAGCGACGTCGGAGTGGGCGTCAGAAGAGGAGGAGCCGAGGGATTCGGATTGAAAAAGTCCGGACTCGGAACAACGTACTCCGCCAAGTTTAGCCCGCTCAACCGATCCTGCTCCAATACGTAATCCGCCTGGAAACGGTCGTAGAAAACACCGAATCCAGCCCGCAAGACGGTCTTGGGAGCGGCCGTTCCGCCGCCTCCGATTCCCCAGGCAAAACCGAGTCGGGGCGCCCAATCGGCGTGGTTATTGATATTGTTCTGCGACTCAAATCGTAGGCCATAGCTCAGGGTGATGTTCGGGCGGACGCGCCAGTCGTCTTCCACGTACAAGCCGACGTCAACCTGCGAGACGTGCACGAAGGGATTCGCCGTAAGCGTGGTGTTGGATGGATTTGCCGTGACGGTGTACTGATTGGCCGATGGCGTGCCTTGCAGCGTGGCTATATAAGCGTCGAGCGATGGAAACACATACGTGCCATTGAAGCCGTCTGTGGAATTGTTCCCGTCGGTTTCGCCCCGCAAGCGCGCGCCGAATTTCACAAAATGTTTGGTGAATTGAATGGACGTATAATTTTGAAACTCGTATTGATTGGTATTGTCGTTCACCAGCCCGCCGCTATAGCCGCCGCCAGTGAACGCCAAGGGAACAATGACGCTGGGCGCGGTGCTGTTGGGAGTCTGGCTGCTTTCGTCGCGGAGATACTGAAAGTGCGTTTCGTTGACGACCCTTGTTCCAATGACCTGCGTATCGCCGACTTGCACGGTTTGTTCGGTCTCCAGTGAATTGTAGCCTTGCGAAGGAAGCGAGAATCCGTTGATCCCATCGTTGGTTTCCTGGTTCCGATAATATTGATAGCGCACCGTGAGCGTGTTGTTTTTCGTCAGGGCATAATCCAGGCGCGGACCGATGTTGTAGCGCGTCCTGGGATGGGCGACTGCCGCGCTGAATGGCTCGACGGCGAACGTGGTGGGGTCCACGATCTGCGCGTTCACGATGCCCAGGTCGTGGATGTCGCGAATATCCGTGGTGAAAAAGAAAGACGCCTTCTTGCTGAGCGGCCCGCCCAGGTTTCCGCTATATTGCGTCGAATAATATCCGGGATAGGGCGTGCCGGCAGCTGCTTGCGAATTGAAAAAGGGATTCTTGGAGTTGAACGCGGAATCATTGGCGTTCACCGAAACGCCCCCATGCCATTTATCCGAGCCCGGTTTGGTGAAAATCTCGATGCGTCCATAGCCGACCTTGTCATACTCGGCTGAAAACGGATTTTGATTGATGCGGATCTCGCGGATAGCAGATTTTGGAGGAAGCTGGCCCGCGGTAAAGCCGTCAATATAGAACTGGCCGCCGTTCGGTCCCGCGGACGGTCCCGCGAGCGCGCTCAAATCCGTCTGCAATTCGTCGGGATCGTCAGGCAAAGCATCGAGCGCCGCGCCGTTCAGCACGATCGCACCGGCATTGTTCGTCGGACTGACGTCCACAGCGCCCGGCTGCTCGGTGACAGTCACTTGCTGCTGTTCCTCTTCGATAGTCAGAGAGATTTTCAGCTCTTGCACCTGCCCGGCGGCGACCTGCGCAGATTCGTTCTTGTATAGCGCGAAGCCTTTGGCGATCACTTCCACCGTGTACGTTCCTGGCACGAGCCCCTTCAATTCGAAAACGCCGTCGCGACTGGTGGTGGCAGCCAAGGACTTTCCGTCGGGCGTCGTCACGAGAATGGATGCTCCAACCACGGCTGCGGCTGAGGGATCGGTGACCTGGCCGCGGATCGTGCCCACGGCGGACTGCGCGAGCGACACGCCGGCGACGCCGAAAACGAGAAAAATGGCTATGGCTAAGCTTATGGCGAATGATAAGGCCCGGGTTCTCATCCAGTCTCCTGAGCAAAATAGGAATCGGCTTCTTCAGCGCGAGTTACTGCGTGCCACCTGCGGCTTCACCCGTGGGTGCGCCCAGGCTCCACGGCGAAAGCGCCATCGCCTGGCTCGCGTTGCCGGCGGGCGCCGCGGCCAGAATTGGCTCGACGCCTCCCAGCAAAGTGATGGCGGTGACGCCGCCGGAATCTGTTCCCTGCGTGGAAACAACCATAATGGCATCGCCCTTCTGAAAATCGCTGAGCGTGGCGGCGGGCAGCCGGTTCACGATCTGCTGGAAGTCGGCGCGTCCTCCACCCATGCCGCCGGCGCGCTGGCCACCATTCGGAGCGCCATTGCCTGCCCCAGCGGCGCCCTCGTGTTGTGGTGCCGCGGATGAGTTTGGTGTACCTCCCGGCGCACCTCCTCCAGCTCCTTTCAGGCGGAAAGCAATGAACTGCGCCATCCGTTCTGGAAGTTTGCGGAGCTGGGATTGCTCCGTGATTTTCACAACGACCGGTTTCTTCGTGATCAGATCCGTCAAAGTAATGCTGTTGGTGCCGGCGTCCACTGAAGTAATGATTCCTGCAATATTTCGAAAAGTTCCCCAAACAATTTCATCCGCTTGAAATTCGGCGCCATCGGCACTTTTGGTACCGCGTGCGCGAAGCTGATCTCCCGGCTTGATTTGATCGAGAGGCGCGGCCTTGGCGTCATCGAATTTCACCGAGTCTGGCGCATAACGGCGCAAGGCGGTGTTCTTACTGGTGTGAATCGCGATCGTTTTCGCTGTGGGACCGGAGCCCGTTGAAATACTGATGATGCCGGTGGCCGGATCAACCGCGCTCACCAGGCCGCCAATCCCGCGCTTCTGCCAGTCTTCCTGCTCCAGCGTCTGTTTCGCGGCGACGTCCGTGGCCTTCATGGCAATGATGCCCACCGCCAGAGCGGATTTCGCATCGGGCCCAGGCCTACTGCGCACCAGGATACGGTCGCCAGGCTGCAAATCCGCTAGATGAATCGCGACGGCGGATTTCAAGTCTTTCGATCCGGGAGCAACTTGCACGATTTTTGTGTTGTCCTGCACGGTGACGGTAAGTTCCGCTCCCGCGTCCGTGGTCAACGTGAGCGTGTTGCCGTTGATGGCTTTCACCGTGCCCACTTGCTGCGTCAGCGCGCTCTGGCTCTGCGCTGCCGCGACCGCCGCCGGGCCGCCAATCACCGCTAGCGCGATAGCCACAATCGAACTGATTACACCGCGCTTCGTGAAACTCATCGAACTCTCCCGAAAAATTGCCGGCTCTTTAGCTACCGCCCGCACGATTCCTTGAAAATACGGAACAACGATTGTAGCCCGCGCGTTGCGGCTGCGCAGCGACGGCTATAGCCCTCCCGTTTTAGACGTAGCGAGAGGGGGAAAACGTTTCCTAATCTTTATTTTGGCGCGGCGGAATCGTGGGTTAGGGGTCATGGCTACCGTCCACGGATCGCGGATGCAGTTGCCAGCCAGAGCAGATGGTGTAAACTAGTGAAAATCCACAGTGGTGAGCGTAGCTCAGCTGGTAGAGCATCGGTCTGTGGCACCGAGGGTCGTGGGTTCAAATCCCATCGCTCACCCCAACATTCTAAATTGCGGCAATCGAATCGCGCTAGGTCAGCTGCGTCCACTCGCGTCGTCCTTCAGGCGCAGTACCAACGGATCTGGTCCGAGCGCTTGATCGACGGAAATACTGGCGCAGTTGTCGACGATCCAATCGGCGCCCGCTACGCGCAGTTCGGCTTCGGAGTGCGACGTTCGCAGAGCGATGACGAGCGCGCCGGCGGCCTTGCCGGAACGCACACCTGCTCCGGCATCCTCGATCACGACGCAGTCGGTAGCAGCAAGGCCGAGCTTCGCTGCTCCTTTGAGGTAAGGTTCGGGGTCAGGCTTGCCGCGCGTGATGTCGCTCGATGTAACCAGGTATTTTGGCATAGGCAGCCCGGCGGCGCGGATGCGCACCACGGCAAGCGGACGTGTACAGGAGGTGACGATGGTCCAGCGCTCGGGCGGCAGCGCTTGCAGCAACTCGACGGCGCCCGGCAGCGCCTTGATATCGCTCACATCCTCGATTTCGCGCCGCTCGATTTCGCGGTTTTCTGCTTCGGCGTCGCCCTCGGGCAGGTATTCGCGAACGGTCGTGATGCTGGGACGGCCGTGCGCCTTGTGCACAACCTCGCCGGGATCAAATCCGTGCTTGCGCGCCCAGTAGGTCCACACGCGAGCTACTGCCGGAGTGGAATCTGCCAACACACCATCCAAATCAAAAAGAACCCCACCGCAAGAAATACGAACCATGCCGTATCATAGCAGCGTTCGCCGGAAGATTGACCGCGATACGGGCGGCCTCGGATTGCGAGTGCCCTGCGAGACGCGCGCCGCCTGCCGGGCCGCTAAAAAATGCGAATCGAGCTGATCCGGTTGTTCCAGTTCTTGTTGGTGTAGGGGCCCAGGCTCCAATCGCGCAAGTCCGAGATGCTCTTGCGAGTGGAAGCGTTGGCGCCGCCGAAGTTCGCATCGTTGTAAAACGTGACCGTGGTATTTCCATAGATTTGAATCGAGGAAATCTGATCGTTGAATCCGGGCGGAACATTGAGACTGGTGCCCTTCTCCTGGCAGAAATAATCTCCGTTGTGATGCGCTTGCCGAAAGAAACACGCGCCTATTCGCGGCTCGTCCGTGGGGCGATGGTGCCCGCCGGAATTCCACCACCACGCGGGAGTCCCGTTGTAAAGAGTGACGCTAAAACGGGCGCGGCATCCGCGTTCCACCCATATCCCGTAGCCATCATTTCCCCAGGTCAAGCCGCGTGTGCAAGGATTGCTGCTCAATTGCTGAAGCAGACTCACTTGCGAGCGCGGGTCTTTGATTTCGCAGTAGCGCCGGTGGTTCTTGTTGGATTCACAGGTCACGACGTACGAGCCCGGAGCTGGCCCCGGTCCAACGGGTCCGGCGTAGCCCAGTTGAAAGACGGCGCGGCAGCCGTGGTCCACCCAGACGTTTCGGCCATCGAATCCCCAGCTTTGATTTTGCACGCACGGGGATTGGCTATTTTGGCGCAACAGTGTGACGCCGCCACGCGTGTCCGCTGGGCAGTATTGCCGCCCTCCATCGTTCGAGGCGCAGGTGATCGTATTTTGCGCTGAGCAGCGCTGCGGCATGGCCAATACGAAAAGAACTGCAACCGACAGGACATAGATCCAGCGCACACTCATTCCGTTCACTCCTCCGAGTTAGAAAACGTGCATCCGCGTCAGTTCGTCAGGCCAGATTGCGGAAGAAAATTGTCCGGGTGCCATCGGCCGCCTTTACTGATCGTTCTTTGCGGCGTGAAAGCCGGCCTTCATCGCATCTGCTTCAGACATGTACTTGCTGCTCTTTGTTTTTCCGTAATACCGGGTTCCCTCTTTGTGATACACGCCTGAATCCGTGTTCACCCAAACCATTCCACTGCCCGCGGGCGGCGGGGTCTTCGAGGCGCTGGAGGTCTTCGCCGACTTAGCAGGCTTCGCTGGAGCGGCGGCTGGCGCGGGCGCGGTGGAACTAGCTGCGGGAGGAGGAGTTGCTTCAGCTGAGGCCGGCGCCGAAGTGGACTTCGAACTCTCGCTCGAAGTGGACGCAGTCGTGCTCGTCTTCTTGCTGCGGCTCTTCTTCGCCGGCGTGGTTGAGGACTCCTCGGTCGCCGGCGCCTTGGAGGAATCCGTCGACGCAGGCTTTGCGCTGGCGTCCGCCGAAGTTTTCTTCGACCGCGATTTCTTCGGGCCCGTGGATGTGTCCGCAGTGGCTGTGGACGCCGTGGCCGCGTCGCTAGAAGAGGCTTTCGATGACTTGGAAGATCGCGACTTCTCGGTGCCGGCCGAGTCAGCCGCCGACTCGGACTTCGCCGAAGTATCGGTCGCCGCGGACTTGGAGGACTTGGACTTCTTCGCTTTGCTGGCCGAGGCTCCGCTGTTCGAATCTGCGGTGTCCTTCGAAGAAGCGTCCGCCGATGCCGTCTTCTTCTTGGACTTACTCTCGGCGGTGCCGGTGGAGCTGTCTTTCCCGCCGGCGTCGGAACTCGCGGAGGTCTTCTTGGATTTCTTCTTCGCGGTGGTGCTGCCGTTACTGCTTGCATCCGATTGTTGATCCTGTGCCTTCAAAGGCGTGGCGAACAACACCATCGCCGCCACTGCCAGCCACGACAAGGATGCTGCCGCCCTCAGCCAGAGTTTTTTCATGATCGTTCTCCCTATTGGAATCGCGTTTTCGCAAGGCGCCCCCGGCTGATGGACACGGGCAGACGCGTTCCTTGGGAAGCCGCGGGCTGGTGTGGCGGCTCCGTAAGTTTAGAGGGTGTTGCCGCTCCGCGAGCGAGACGTGCGTCACCTCGCAAGGATTTTGCCGCGAGGCCCCTGAATCGGCGGGATTGTACTTCGCGGAACTGATCATTTCAACTTTTCCCCGACGATTCGTAGTTCCATAATGCCCGGAGAACCTCGACGCCCACGGATGTTCCGGTTTGACTGACGGGTACCCCGGGATATAAGTTCGATCCAGTCATGAAAGGAGTGTCGATGAAAACCAAGGCTGTCGCCGCGAAATCACACAAGGTGCTGGTGATTGATGTAGGCGGGACACACATCAAAATGCTGATGACCGGGCAAAAAGAGCCGGTAAAAGTCCCGTCCGGTCCGAGCATGACGGCCAGCAAGGTTGTTCGCCTGGTGAAACAAGCCACCCGCGGTTGGCAATACGACTGTGTTTCGGTGGGCTACCCGGGTCCGGTCATCAACGGCCACCCCCTGCGCGAGCCGCACAATCTGGGCGGCGGGTGGATGGGATACGACTTTCGCAAGGCCTTTGGTTGCCCCATCAAGATCATCAATGACGCCAGTATGCAGGCGCTCGGCAGCTACAAAGGCGGACGCATGCTATTCCTGGGCCTGGGAACCGGATTAGGTTCGGCGATGATTGTTGATGGCGTGCTGGAGCCTATGGAATTGGCGCATCTTTCGTATAAGCACGGAAAGACCTACGAAGACTACCTCGGTATACGCGGCCTGGAAAAATCGGGGAAGAAAAAATGGCGCCGCCACGTTTTCAAGATCGTGGAAAAGCTCAAAGTCGCCCTGGAGGCGGATTACGTGGTGCTGGGCGGCGGAAACGTCAAAAAACTGAAAACGTTGCCGCCCGGTGCTCGCATGGGCAGCAACGAAAATGCGTTTCTGGGCGGCTTCCGCATCTGGCAAAGCACCGGCGGCTCCGCCGGCACGCCTCATGAATCGAAGTCGAAGTTGCCGAGCGACTAGGCCCGTCGCTCCGCCAGCGCTGAACAGGGAAAGAACCGCGGTACCGTTCGCTATTGCTGCGGGACGCTTGGCCCGCCGATTTTCGTACCGATCACTTCGCCGGAAATAATGATTTCCACTCGGCGGTTCTGCTGCCTGCCCATCGCGGTATCGTTGCTCGCAACGGGATTCGACTTGCCGAAGCCGGTTGCGGTGATTGATGTGGGATCGAGGCCTTGTTGGACCAAATAATCTCGCACGGCGCCGGCGCGCTGCTCGGAAAGGGTCTGATTGAACGCATCGCTGCCGACGCTATCCGTGTAGCCCTCCACCGATAGATGCAAACCCGGGTGAGCCAGCACGATGCCAGAGAATTTCGCCAAGGCTTCACGCGCGGACTGCTGCAACTCATACTTCCCGAACGCAAATAGCACGTCGGCCATGTTCACCTGCAAACCGCGCGGCGTATCGGTGGTCGGCAAGATGCGATTGAATTGGGCGAGCAAGGCAGCCCGGAGGGCTTGCTTATCCGCTTCGGCCTTCGCCGCGGCATCTTGCGCCGCCTTGGCTTGCTGCTGAGCGGCATTGGCCTGTTGCTGAGCCGCCAGCGCCGCCGCATCGGCCTGGGATTTTGCTGCGTCCGCTTGCGCGCGAGCAGCGTCCGCTTCGGCGCGGGCTTGGGCTTCGCGAGCCGCATCGCGCTCTGCCTGCAGCTTCTGCAATTCGGCCTGCTGGCGCGCGGCTTCTTCTTCCTTCTGCCTCGCCTTCGCCGCGTCGGTGGCAGCTTGTTGCGCCGCGCGTTCCGCCGCCGCTGTCTGGTCCGCGGCGCGCTTCAGAGCGATCGTTCGGGCGTCTGCGGCCGTTTGCACGGCATCGCGAGCCGCGGCGATCACTTCTTTCCTATTGGCTTTGCGATTTAGCAAGGCTTCTGCTTGATTCAGAGACGCTACGGCTTTCTGATAAGCCTCCGGCGCGAGCGTATCCGCTCCGCCGCTTTGCGCGATGCCCACGGCATTGCGCGCCTCGTAAACCTCCAGCGGCACGTTCGGAGAGAGATTCGTAACGGATTCCCGCGCCTTGGACATGTCGTAGGTGTACTGCCCGCGCTGCAGCAGTTCGTAATTCGCCGTCACTTGTTCGAACGTTCCAGTGGTGTCCGGCCGAACCACATTTTCCATCACCACCACATCGCTCGGCATGTTCACCGCGAAATAAGGCTCCGCCGTCACAATCATCCCGAAGGATTGCAAGTTGGTGGTGGCCGTCAGCTTGCTCTTGTTGCCATCGAGGAGCACTTCGCCCAGGTTATTCGGTTTGCCCTCCGGCGTGATTGCCCAAAGTACGTACGTCAAATATTCGTTCCCGAACGTTTGCGCGGGCTGCATGTTCCGGAAATTCGCGCTCACGATAATCGAGCCTTGCTTGCTATCCACCTTGGCATCGCCCTTTGCCAGCGGCATCAACGGTGTGCCGCGAAAATCAACCATGGTCGAGCCGCTACGATGCTGATAGCTGATCGCGGTGACGGTCTTCCCCACCATCGTGACGTGATAGATGGATTGGTCTGGCTGCGGTGCGGCCGCGGGCTGCTGCGCGCGGGCACCTGCGCCGAAAATCAAACATGCCACACTCACAATGAAAGATGCCTTTTTCATGGCCCTAATCGCTCCTCCGCAGAAAATATCAGCATCGCTTCCCGATTTTTCACCGACGGGATCCAGCCTGTCTTCCGTCCAGCTCATGGTTTCCCTAGTTTGGGCAAGAGTGTACCAAAAACCCGGCACTGCTTCCGCAACTTCGCGCGTTGCAAAATTATCGGCGTCGCCCTCGATTTTTCCGCGCCTCACCATGTAGGATATCTAGCGATGATCCAACGATCGTTTCTTGCAGCGGTCTTTCTGTTGTTTTTGGTGCCCTCGGGCCTCTGGGCTTGCACCTGCTCAAAAGAGCCGCCGGGCAAATGCCCCGGGCTGCAGTCGGACGATGTGGTGTTCCTCGGGACCGTGACCGATGTCGCGAACGTCCCGCCCGCGCCCGCCGACAGTTCGGCAAGCGATACTGGCAATGCGGCTGGCACGCAAAGCAGCGCTCCCGTCACCCGCTTTCGATTTCACATTGACGAAAAATTCGCTGGCCCGGACGCCCCGGACATTGACGTTTTTTCCGGTGGCGATGATGGCGATTGCGCCTACAATTTCACGAAAGGCGATCAGTACATCGTCTTCACGCAGCAGGAGACCGAGGGCCGGCTCTTCGCCGTAATCTGCAGCAGTACCCGGCCGGCCAGCGACGGGCGCGCGCTGCTGCCGCAATTGCGCGCCATGCGCGACCACGAGCAGGTAGCTTCCGTCTTCGGTGTGCTGCGCCGCGCCGACCCTCCACTTCTGGCCCCCACCGACGACCCCGAGGATCCCCTCCCGCACATCAAGCTGAAGCTACGATCCAAAGACGACCGCTTTGCGACCAGCACTGGCCCAGACGGAGTTTATTCCTTCTACGATGTGCATGCAGGCGAGTATCGCTATACGGCTGAACTGCCGGCGCGGTTTGAATTCACGCAAAAGACGCTGAAGGGCGGGCTGCCTCCGTTCAAAATTCCCAATGGCGCGTGCTACGAGTACAACGTGGATGCGCTGCCGACTGGAAAAATTCACGGCAGCGTGCTGGGGCCGAATGGCAAACCGCTCAAGCTTGCGTCCGTCGAACTCTACCGCGCGGACCGTTTCGAAGCATCGCGTCCCGGCCTCTGGAGTTTCCAGGGCGAGAACGGCAAATTCGAGTTCGACCACATTGGTCCGGGCGAATATCTGCTCGTTTTCAATCGCATGAATCGCCTGGATCCCAATACGCCGTTCCCGCGCACATTTTATCCCGGCACGCCAGATCAAACCGACGCCAAAATCATAAAAATGAAAGACGGGCAGCAATTGCTGAATGCGAATATCAAACTGAAAGAGGCCTTCCCGACGCGCGTGGTCAAAGTCCACCTCAGGTGGCAAGACGGGCGCCCGCCGGGCGAGGTGACCATCATGGCCAAAGCGGAACAGGGCGATAATCCCGCCGCGAGATACCTGGGCGACGACGTCTACGAATTTACGCTGCTCGAATCAACGCGCTATATCATTTCCGCATGGGAAGATCTCGACCCTCAACGCCTAAGCCAGCGCCGCGGCGATACGAGTTGTACGATTCCGGCGCGGATCGTCTCGGACGCGCAGACCGTGGATGGCGCCGACGAGGCCGCTGGCGAGGTCACCTTAAACTTCGTCAGCCCACCTTGCAATTAGCGATCGATTGTTTCACACGTGTTTGACTTGCTGTTCCATGGCTGCGTAAAATCCTCCCGCGATAATTGGGGCGGCAATTCAATCGATCGGAGCTCAAATGAAAAGGATTTTCGGAATGTGTGCGGTGGCGCTGCTCTTATGTGGCCAAGCCGCGCGCGTGGCAGCGCAGGAACCCAGCAAAGATACCAAGCCGGCGGCGGACGCGAAGGCCGGAGAAGCGAAATCCTCGGAGGCCAATCCGCCCAAGGAAGAATCGTTCGTCACCGACCACAGCATTCGCATCGGCGGACAAACAATCGCCTACAAGGCCACCGCCTCGATGACGCTTCTGAAAGACGACAAGGGCGAGCCTACTGCGCTGATTTATTCCACTGCTTATACCAAGAGCGACGTGAAGGATTTCAGCCAGCGCCCCATCGCGTTCGTTTATAACGGCGGCCCCGGTTCCTCCTCGATCTGGCTGCATATGGGCGCTTTCGGTCCGCGCCGCGTTGTAAATACCAATGCCGGATTCACGCCACCGGCGCCATACAAGCTCGAAGACAACGCGAATTCCCTGCTGGATAAGGCCGACCTGGTATTCATCGATCCTGTGGGCACCGGTTTCAGCCATGCCGTCGGAAAGGCGCAGAACAAGGATTTCTGGGGCGTGGACCAGGACGTAAAAATGTTCGCGCAATTCATCAGCATTTACACGAGTCGCAACAATCGCTGGAATTCTCCGAAATTTCTAATCGGTGAAAGCTATGGCACTTTCCGCTCGGTGGCGCTGGGAAATTATCTGCAATCCCACGACGGAATGTACATCAACGGAATCGTGCTGATATCGTCTGTGCTGAATCTAGGTACAATTTCGTTCAACCCGGGCGATGACACGCCGTATATTCTGTATCTTCCCAGCTACGCGGCCGCCGCCGCGTATCACAAGGCGCTGCCCGAGCCTCCCGCGGATTTGAACGCGTTTCTCGCCGAGGCGCGCAAATTCGCCGCCACCGAGTACGCCGACGCGCTGATGCAAGGATCGAATATCACCCCGGCGGAGAAAGCGGACGTCGCCAAGAAGCTCTCGCACTTTACCGGCCTCAGCGAGGATTATCTGCTGAAGGCCGACCTGCGCGTCAGCCTGCCGCAATTCAACGTGGAATTGGAACGCAGCCATGGACTGACTACCGGGCGCTACGATTCGCGCTACACCATGCCCACCTACGATCTGCTTTCCGAATATGCGGAAGACGATCCGTCCTACGTTGCGGTGCGCGGAGCTTTCACCGCCGCGTTCAACGCTTATACGCGCGAAGAACTGAAAGTGACGATCGAGCGCTCCTACGAAGTGCTGAGCGGCGAAGTCGGCGGCAACTGGGACTGGAAGCATCACGGCCCCGGCTCATCCGGATACTTTCCCGGCTCGGCAGACGTCGCGGGCGATCTGATTCAAGCGCTCATGACGAATCCTCATCTGCACGTGCAAGTGGAAAACGGATTTTACGACATGGCTACGCCGTTTTTCGCGACGGAGTACACCATGGACCATCTATTCCTGCCGGGGACTCTGCGCAGCAACATCGAACTGAAATATTACGATGCGGGGCACATGATGTACTTGCACGATGAAGATCTCACGAAACTGAAGTCCAACATCGGCGCGTTTATTGACGGCTCCTCAAAATAAAAAGGCAGATTCTGAGAACTCGTTGCCCTCGTCCGCGCTCCAGCGGACGAGGGCTGCCACTGCCTTCCTGCCGCTACGATTGGCTAATCCGCGGGAATGATCTCCGGCGGAACCGCCGGCCCTTCGCCGTTCACGTAGTGTCCATACCAATCCAGAAAGCGTTCGTAGCGGTCCTTGATGAACGAGGGCCGTGTAAATTCGTGGAATTGGCCGGGATAAACAACCAGCAGAGTCGGCACGCCCAGGCGCCGCAGGCTTTGATACATTTGCTCGCCATTAATCAACGGGACGTTCGAATCCACGTCACCACCCATAATCAGAGTGGGCGTCGTAATCTTGGTCACGCGGTTGAAGGGGGACAATTTTTCCCACAGCGCGCGGTTTTCCCAAGGCAACCCGAGCTCATATTCCCAGTCGCGCGAATACAAATCGTGACCCCAATTGGTGATGTAGAGGAACTCGCCGGCTCCGGAAATCGCGGCTTTGAATCGTGTGGTCTGGGTAATAATAAAATTTGTGGAGATTCCGCCGTAAGACCATCCTCCCACGCCCAGCTTATTCGGGTCCGCGATTCCCTGCGCCACGGCGTAATCCACCATGGCCATATCGTCGGCGAAATCCTTGTTGCCCCAATCCGCAAAAATCGCCTTGCAGTAGTCCTGTCCGTAGCCCGATGAGCCGCGCGGATTGGGAGTGAGCACCACATACCCGTTTGCCGCGAATAATTGCGGATCGAAGTTGAATTCTGCGTAGTACGCCCACACCGGACCGCCGTGCGGCTTTAAAATTGTGGGATATCGTACCCCAGGCTGGTAGTCGGGAGGCTTGTACAAATAGCCCGCGATCGTGGTGCCGTCTTTGCTCTTGAAATGCACGTACTCGACGTCTGGCAGCCGCAGTTCGGCCATCAACGCATCATTCGTCGTCGTCAGCTTCCGCAGATCGCCTTCCGCAGGCAGATAATACACTTCGGCAGGATCTGTCAGCTCCCCAATCACCGCCGCCACAGCTCCATCCTTGCCTATGGTATAGGACTCGACCATTTTTCGTCCGCCGATAGGCCGCTGAGTTGGGCCGCCGCTTGCCGGAACGCGCAATAAGTTCTGCGTGCCGTCATCATCGGCGATGAAATAGATCCATTTGCCGTCGGCGGAGAATCGCGGCACGGTGGAGTTCCGATCCAGCGCCAGCGTCAATACCTTCGCTTCGCCTCCCGTCGCCGGGGCCACCGCAATCTGAACCGTCGCGTACTGAAAAAGCTTGGCGTCCAACTGCGTGGTGAATGCGATCCACTTTCCGTCGGGAGACCAAGCCGGCGCCGCCTCTGCTCCAGGCCCAGTCGTGACGTGTACGAGCGATTTGCCTGCATCGGTGTTGCTGGCGCTCACCGTCCAGATGTCCGTGTTGTAATTCAGGTCAGGTTCCACGGTGCGATTGCTGGCAAAGGCGATGGTGGAACCATCGGGCGACCACGAAGGATCGGAGTCATCGTAATCCCCGGAAGTAATCTGCGTTTGCTTGTGATCGGCGATATTGAAAACGTACAGGTGTGTGCGCCGCCGGTCGAGATAACCCAGTTCATCTTCCTTGAAGTGCAACCGGTCAATGACCCAGGGCCGCGGCTTCGGCTTGGCTTTCGCGCCTTTCGCTTTGTCGCGCGCAGCTTCAATTTCCTCCGGCGAAGGATCCTGCAGCAGGAGCACCAGCCGGTCGCTCGAGGGCGACCACACGAAACTCTGCACGTCCTGGATCGTATCCGTCAGCTTCTGCGCTTCGCCACCGTCGCGATTGAGCAGCCACACCTGCTTCTTCTCCGCATCATCGTCGTCGCCGGTCCCGCCGCGCGCCGAAATGAACGCCAGAAATTTCCCATCCGGGCTCCAGCGCGGATGCGAAGACGTTACCTCGTCCGCCGTCAGGGGAATCGCGGTCCCGCCGGATACCGGCACCATCCATAGACGCTCGTAATTCTTATCCTCTTTCAGATTCGCGGTCTTCACCGTGTACGCCACCCATTTCCCGTCCGGACTCAGCTGGGGGTCCCCGACTTCCTTAATTCGAAAATAATCGTCCACCGTCAGGGTACGTTTGCCGGGCGCCGGCGCGCCGGCCAGAGCACCGCTGCCAGAAGGAAACTGCGCCCAGGCGACCCCTGTGGCTGTGACGATCAGGAGGAGTACCAAGAATCTATTGCGAAGATTCATGTGTAGAGCCTTTCCCATCCAATTCACTCCGAGCGGCCGGGCAGTATAACAGAACGCCCACAAAGAGTGAGTTCGCCAAAATATCCATACCTGGCGTTCACAAAAGAAAAAAGGGACAGGGCCGTCGGCCCTGCCCCTGGTTATACGCGGCTGCAATTTGCGGAGATGGGTTGGTCTGCCTCAGTAAAAATCGCAAAGCCTCCCGGTCTTATGATCCTTTCGCAGGATTCATCGTGAGCGACGTCACATGGATGGTGTCGCCATCCAACGTGCCGGTCACTGTCACGTCATGTCCGGCATGGCCGTCGGCCTTATCCTGCGGCTCCAGAATATAAACTTTCTGGTCCGTAGAATCGTACAGAGCATATTTCGCGCCATGAGACTTCACGCACTTCGTCGTGCACTCGGCCTTGGCGGCAGTGGCGTCTCTGGCCCCGCACATATTATTGGTGATCACACCGGACCACGAACGCGCTTTAGCACTGTCTTGCCGCGCCGCCGACAGCCCTACGGCGCAGAGCACCGCAACGGCCACCAGCATCAATCGTTTTGCCATGATCGATTCCTCCTCAGCGTTGGGAGCGAGCTCACCGCCCCAGTGGCCGCCTAAACCCAAACCGCAAACAATCTGTCACTATCCTTCGCGTTTGTCCATAGAACACCTGGTCCCCTGGCGACTGTCCATCACGCGATACCGGTCGACAGACAATGGGCCCGTGCCAGGATCGACGGGACCGGATCAACTACCGGCAGGCGTGGATAGCAGCAGGTCGGCAACGGCTCGCATTGGTTAGCAATTCGCGAATTTGCTGACCAAGACTTCCTGCTGGTGCATCGGAGAGAAGCTTTCGCAACAGCTCAGCAGCCGCGCCAATACTTCGTAATAGAAGGCATCATTGTCGCTGTTCTTCAGGTCCGCGGCCGAATCCCAAACCGAAATTGCCATCGCGTCCCGGCTGTCATCAGTTTCCCCCCGCAAGACCAGCAGGACGCGAAATCCCGCGAGTTTATCCATCGCCGCGATAAGAGGCGCTACCGTCGCGGAAAATTCCTCGAGTTTCCCGGGGCGAATCCGATAGTGCGTTACGCGAGCAACCATGGCAGCTCCTGATTCAGAACAAAGATGCGAGTGCCGCAATTCTACTGCGCGGCGGCCAAGACGTAAATTACTTCATGCTCCATTGACACGCTCGTGAGCGGCCAGTAGTCTCGGTTGAATGGCACCCTCAAATGTTGCGTCCGCGGGTTTTCAAATTCGTTCCCATCCACATCTTTATGAAATTAACACGTGGGCCTGGCTTGAAGGGCTTTCCGCGCAACAGAAGAAGAATATAACCCTGGCGAAGGTGCCGGACTCGAAATGGGATGCGCTGGCGAAACTGGGCTTCAACATCATCTGGCTGATGGGCGTGTGGAAGCGTAGCGAGGAATCGCGCCGCATTATGCTGGAAAATCCGGCTAATTTTCCTCAGTTTGAACGCGCCTTGCCCGGCTGGAAGCCCGGCGACGTTATTAGTTCCCCGTACGCCGTAGCGGGATACGTCCCCGACGCTCGCATCGGCGGGTGGGAAGCGCTCGCTGCCGCCCGCGAAAAAATGCGCGCGCGGGGCATGGCGCTCTTTCTGGATTTTGTCGGCAATCACACGGCGCTCGATCACCGATGGGTGCGCGAGCATCCGGAATTCTACGTGCAAGCCGGGCAAGAGGAATTCCAGCGAGATCCGTCGGCGTACTATTCTGTGCAGACTTCGCAAGGGACGCGTTTCATCGCCCTCGCAAAGGATCCTTACTACCCACCCTGGAGAGACGTCGCCCAGTTAAACCATTTCAATCCCGCCACGCGCGCCGCACAGCTTGCCGATTTACGCACCATCGCGAGTCAATGTGATGGCGTTCGCTGCGACATGGCCATGCTGCAGCTCAACGACATATTCGCCAATAACTGGCGGCACCTGCTCGGCAGCACGCCGCCTCCCGCGCAGGAATTCTGGACCGAAGTGCGCGACACGGTGCCGAACCTGGTGTTGCTGGCGGAAGCGTACTGGGGCACAGAACAGCGTCTGCTCGATCTCGGGTTTTCTTTCGCGTACGACAAGACGCTTTACGACGCAGTACGCGACATCAACATTCCAGAAGTGCGCGGCCGGCTCGCCGCCAATCGCGACGAGCAGCGCCATTTTGCACGCTTTATGGAAAATCACGATGAGCCACGCCGCCCCGAAATATTTGGCAACGAGCGCCTCGCCGCAGACGGGACCTTGCTCGGCACGCTGCCGGGCATGCGCTTCTATCACCAAGGCGAGCTGGAAGGGCGCAGGATTCATTTGCCGATCGCGCTGCGAATCGCTGCGGATGTGCCCCCGGATCCCGTGAGCAAGGCGTTTTTTGAGAATATACTGCAGATCACGCAACAAGACGTGTTTCATGAAGGTGAGTGGACTCTCCTCGAACTCGTCCCGGAAGGCGACCCTTCGCCGTATGGCCTGATCGTTTACGAATGGCGTTCGGCGAATGCCTGGAAAATAATTGCGGTAAACCTGACGGGAAATACGTCGCAGGGCCGGCTGCGCTTAGGGGATCGAGTCTCCTCCGCGCAACAATACATCTTTTACGATGAGCTGAATCGCGTGAGATATCCGCGAAGCGGCGAAGAGCTTCACAAAGTGGGGCTGTTCATTCGTCGCGACGGCTTTCAGGCCCATCTGTTCGATATCACCGTCGCATCGTGAAGCCGATCTCAGGCTGAATGACGGTAGAGCTGGGACGCGATCGCGAGCCGTAGCCAAGCGCAGCCTTTTCTTTGCCATTGAAAATGCCGGAGTAGTTCACTATGATGCCGC
This sequence comes from uncultured Acidobacteriota bacterium, assembly GCA_963780035.1. Taxonomy (GTDB): domain Bacteria; phylum Acidobacteriota; class Terriglobia; order Acidiferrales; family UBA7541; genus Palsa-295. Next base: position 303,258 of record CAWAAG010000008.1, read on the forward strand.
GCTTCGCACCTCGCAGTGCAACGGCTTAATGCCAAAAGCTTCCCCCGAAACCGGGCAACCGCTTCCTCCCGACGGCTCCCACCTGCGTCAAATTGGTTTTCTTCCGCTTTTGGCGATTTTCTACGGCTACACGGCGGGCGGCCCGTTCGGCTACGAAGCTATCTTCCGCGATTCGGGGCCCGGCATGGCGCTGGTCTTCCTCACGTTCGTTCCCGTCTTCTGGAGTATCCCGATTTCGCTCGCATCCGCGGAGCTAAACAGCATCCTGCCCGTGCAGGGCGGCTTTTATCGCTGGAGCCGTGCGGCCTTCGGCGACTTCTGGGGATTTCAGTGCGGCTGGTGGAATTGGGCCGGCACGTTCTTGCTTAATAGCTTGTACGGCGTGCTGGTGATGGACTACCTGAGCATTTATTTTCCCTCGATTACGGGCTACGGGAAATGGGCCGGCGCGTGCCTCGTTCTGATAGTGCTCGCTTGCCTCAACGCCCGCGGAATCCAGGTCGCGGGGTGGCTTTCCGTGGCGCTGCTGCTTGCGGTGCTTGTGCCGGTCTCATGGCTATGCGCCGTCTCGCTCTTTCACCTGCATTACAACCCGGTCGTGCCGTTCGTGCCGCCGGGAGCGCCTTTCGGCAGCGTCTTCGGCAGAGGTCTGGCGCTGGCAATGTGGAACTACGCCGGATATGAGCAGCTTTCCAGTTCCACCGGCGAGATGAAAGAGCCGCAGAAGATGTTCGTGCGCATTCTGGCCTGGAACACGCCGATGAACATCCTCACCTACATCCTTCCCACCACCCTGGCGCTCGCCGTGCTCGGCAACTGGCAGGAGTGGAGAACGGATTACATCGTCACTGCGTCGCGGCTAATCGGTGGCCCCGCGCTGGGAGCGGCGATGCTGATCGCCGCGATGATTGGCACGCTCTCGCTTTCGAACAGCACGATTCTGTACACCACGCGCGTGCCCGCGACCATGGCGGAAGACGGCTATCTTCCCGCGTGGCTGGGAAAAATACATCCGCGGTTCGGAACGCCGGTGCACGCCATTGCGCTTTCCACGGTCGTCTATTGCGTGCTGGCAAAATACGACGTGGAAGACCTCGTCAACATTTACATCTGGACGCGCATCGCCACAACCCTGCTGACGCTCTTCGCCGCGTGGCAAATGCGGCGCAAAGCTCCGGACGCCCCGCGCAGTTTCCGTATTCCCGGCGGCGCCATTGGTATTGCGTACGTGCTGATTTTCCCGGTGGTTCTGTGCGCGCTAAAAGTCGCGCAAAGCGAGGATTACGTGTGGAAGTATGCGCCTTGGCTGCTGGCGTCAGGCCCCATAGCGTACGTAATTTTGCGTTACGGCCTGGGTATGAAGCCCTCGGCCGAGATTGCACCCAATGCTTAGGAAATCAATTGCTTTAACACAGAGTTCACTGAGAAAGTCGGAGCGCACAGAGAATACACACCGGACCCGGCGAAGCCGAGGGCGGGACCGATCTCATTACCGTATCATCTCCGTGCCCTCTCTTTTTTCCTACCTCTGTGTCCTCTGTGTTAGATCTTTGGGATTTCCTAATCGCGCCCGGACAAACTCAGACAGGCACTCACTTTGTCGCGCCGATCTTCTCCGAAACGGTCTTGGCTTGCAGGAACAGCAGCAAATAATCCTGGCCACCCGATTTTGAATCCGTCCCGGACATATTGAATCCGCCGAAAGGGTGCGCGCCGACCATCGCTCCGGTGCATTTGCGGTTCATATAAAGATTCCCGACGTGAAATTCCTCTTCGGCGCGTTCGATTTTCTTGGGATTCTGCGAATACACGGCGCCGGTCAGGCCGAACTCGCTGTCATTGGCCATGGAAAGCGCTTCGTCGAAATCCTTTGCTTTGGTCACCGCCAGCACGGGCCCGAAAATTTCTTCCTGGAAGATGCGCGCCTTGCGATCCACATCCGCGATCACCGTCGGCTCGATGAAATATCCTTCGCCGGGAGCGCGTTTGCCGCCCGCGACGAGTCGTCCTTCCTTCTTGCCGTGGTCAATGTAACCGAGAATGGAAGTCATGGCTGCCTTGTTGATCACCGGACCCATGTAGTTCGCCGGATCTTCCACCGGCCCGACCTTGATCTTCTTCACGCGCTCGACCAGCTTGCCCAGGAATTCGTCGTAAACTTTTTCAGCCACAATCGCGCGCGAACAGGCCGAACATTTCTGGCCCTGAAATCCAAACGCGGAAAGCGCCACACCCTCCACGGCAGCGTCCACATCGGCTTCGTCATCCACGACAATCGCGTCCTTACCTCCCATTTCCAGCACGGTGCGCTTGATCCACACCTGGCCCGGTTGCGTCTTAGTGGCTTGCGCGGCGATGCGCAGCCCCGCTTCTTTCGAACCAGTGAAGGCGATGAACCGCGTCTTGGGATGCGTCACCAGCGCTTCGCCCGCCGTGCTGCCGGGACCGGTGAAGAAACTGACTACGTCGCCAGGAACGCCGGCTTGGTACAAAATATCCACAAAGAGCGCGGCGATCGTCGGTGAATCGCTCGACGGCTTTACCACCACGGTGTTGCCGGTGACGATCGCAGCCAAAGTCATGCCGCCCATGATAGCCGCGGCGAAATTCCAGGGCGGAATCACGATGCCCACTCCCAATGGAATATATCTCAAATAATTCTTCTCGCCGCGCATCGGAGTTAGTTTCTGCGGCGCGCCCAGGCGCAGCGCTTCACGCCCATAGTATTCGCAGAAATCAATCAATTCGGCGATATCCGCGTCGGCTTCTGGCCAGGTCTTGCCGATCTCGTGGGACAGCCACGCGTTCAGTTCATAGCGGCGCTTGCGCAGAATATCCGCGGTGCGATAGACGCACGAGACACGCTCTTCCACCGGCACGCGCTTCCAGCGCTCGAACGCCGCGTGCGCCTTTTCCACCGCCTTATTGGCCATTTCGACGGAGGCTTTCTGAAATATGCCGACCACCTGGTCCGGATGCGAGGGATTGTGCGACTGGATTTTCTCGGTGGTCGTGATGCGCTGTCCGCCGATCGTCAGCGGGTATTCCCGGCCGAACATACGTTGGACCTGCGCCAGCGCTTCTTCCATCGCCTTGCGGTTATCTGGCTGGGAGAAATCAATAAACGGCTCGTTGCGGAATTCTCCGCGGTGCAGATCAACGGATGGATAGCTCGTGCCGGTTGTCGCCGTGGATGTCATGAGTCATACCTCTTTGCGAAAATTGCAAGCGTTTGAGAGCATTCTATTTTAGCGCCGGGTGCGACGTCGGCACAAGGCGGCAGCGACGGCAGTTGGGTTGCTCGGATTCTGTGGGAAAAGCGAGTCTGCGAGGAGAATGGGATCGGCTGGGGGAATGCAAACGCTCTCGATGACGACGAGAATTCCTTCGACTTCTGTTTCCTCAGCGGCTTGTAGGTACTTGGCCTTTCTTTCCTGCCTTACAGAGTTCCTTGTCCCAACTTCAATTTGGCCCCGGGGCCCTCTTGCTTCTGCGTCAGTACATGCAAACAGCGCGCCAAACCTGCTTAGCGGACCCGCGCGGCGTATCCCCTTGTAATTCATTCTCCTGCTTGACGAAGGTGTTTTGCACGACATTCCGCGCGCGTTGAAAAAATCAACTCGTGTTGACTTTTTCATCGCCCGTCGTTTTCATTGCGCCAGGCGATGAGTGGCTGGCGGCACCACAAGTCCACTTACGGCTTGCGGTATACAGTTCCGTTTTTCATCACAAATGAGACCTTCTGCAGCGCGCTGATGTCGTCGAGCGGGTTGCCGGGAACCGCGACGACATCCGCCGCGTATCCGGACTTGAGCGCGCCGATCTGGCCCTGCCATCCCAGCAATTTTGCGCCGTTGAGCGTGCCAGCCTGAATCGCCGCCAGCGGCGGCATCCCGAATTTCACCATCAGCACAAATTCGCGCGCTTGCGTGCCGTGAGGGAACGGTCCAACGTCCGAGCCCATGGCAATGGGCACGCCGGCGGCGAGCTGCTTTTTAAAATTAGCAGCATGCAGGTCGAGCACGGCTTGTTCGCGGGCGGCGGCTTCAGGGGTTGCGGCATGCTCCGCGAAATATTCGGAGATGGTAAACGTGGGGACGGCGAAAATTTCCTTGTCGTGCATGATGCGCATGGTTTCGTCGCTGAGCTGAAAAGCATGGTCGACTGACTCCACACCCGCGCGGGCGGCGTAGAGAGCTCCCGGTTCGCCCGTGGCGTGCACCGCCACACGGTGGCCGGTGCGTGCCGCTTCGTGAACGGCCGCGGCAAGTTGCTCCTCGCTGTACTGGTAGGGCGTTATCAGCCGCCCGTTGACGACCGTGTCCGGGCCGGTTTCGTAAATCTTGATGAAGCTCGCGCCTTCTTTCAACTGTTCGCGAATCACATCGATCAGTTCGTCGGCATTATTGGCGTAGGTTGCGTTGGGCAGCACGTGCTGCTCGGGGTTGTAGCCGATGGCGTCTTCGTGGCCGCCGAGAATATTGATGGCATTGCCGCTAATGCGCAGGCGCGGCCCGGGAATTCGGCCCGAATCAATGGCGTCGCGCACGGCGGAATCGGCCGAGCCTGCGCCTTCGGTGCCCATGTCGCGTTCGGAGGTGAATCCCGCCATCAAGTCGGCGCGCGCGGCCAGGGTGGCTGTGATCGTCCGCTGCGGCACCGATTCTTCGATCGTCTGGAGGTCCTCGGCGCCTGGATGCAGGAACAAATGCACGTGCGCATCAATCAGTCCGGGGAGCAAAGTGGTGTCGCCGAGATCAATGACTTCGGCGCCTGCCGGGTGCGTGACCCTCGCGCCGACTTCCGTTATCAGGCCGCCCTCCACCAGGATTTCACCCGGCGCCGTGACGTGCCCGGTTTCGACGTCGAGCAACCGCGCGGCGTGGAGCACGATGGCCGGCGAGGATTGTGTGGATTGTGTTTGGGTTGTTTGCGCAAGAAGCGGCGCGCCCGTGAAAAGCAGCAGCGTGAAAATTGCGAGAGAGCGTAGAGTTTTCATGGCGACGCCGCGATATTAGCACGCACTGCGGAAAACGCGCGAGGATGTCCGGGCTTCAGTCGGAATCTCTCGCTAGAGAGCCTTACATCTCAAACCCCAAGTCCTTGGCCAGCTGACGATACTTCAGTACCAGTTCGCAATTAGGCGCAACGCCAGGGCACCCGCAGATGTATAACGTGGACAAATTATGGTAAGCCAGCGAAGACACGTGCTCCTCTGAGATCTTTTGTTCAGCTGCCGCGGTGTAGAGAGCAACGGCCTTGCGGCCGTGCGCTTCCACACCCCAGCCAACATGGTAAAGAGTCGCGAGGTTCAATTGCGCTTTGGGATTGCCGGCTGCTGCGAGAGGGAGCAACAGTTCCAAAGGGTCCGAATAGCGACGATTCTCAATCGCTTCCATCGCTTGCAACATTTCCGCTGAATTGAAATCAGACCTCACCCTGCGTACCTTTCTTGACGGAGCCGCGCTAAAATTTTTCGCGTGGATCTACACTCCGGAAGCCGTAGGTTTCATATTGCCACGATATCTTCCCGTCCCGCAGGCTCACGACCGTATAGCCTTCCGGAAAAGCAAGATGAGGCCCATGCCACCAGTTTCCGCACACAGCGCCGCAGCAAACGTATTGGCAATTTTTGTAGTTCACCAGCTCGTTGATGTGGAGATGGCCCTGCAGCACGGCCAGGACGTTGCGACCTTCCAAGAGTGCAATCACATCGGAGGCATTCGCGACGGACACGGTGTCATAGCGCGGCGTGCCGTTGGGCTTGGGTCCGTAAGCAAGGTAGCCGCTTAGCAGCGGAACGTGGGTGACGACAACCATAGGCGCACCAGGCTCGCTGCGGCCGAGATCGTCGCCAAGCCAGTGCAGTTGCGCGTCGTCAATGCGACCTTCCCAGAGCCGGTCCGGCGTGGGCCAAATCGAATCCAGCACAATAAAGTGGTATCCCTTGTGATCGAACGAATAGTACGTGCGCGCGCCGATGCGATCCTCGTACATTTTCTTGCCGTAGCCGGGGTCGCTCGGCGCAACTCCGCTTTTGCTAAGGACGCCGAAGAGATCGTGATTGCCAATGGCGTGGTGCAGCGGAATTTTCAGGTTGTCCTCGGTGCGCCGATACAAATCGAACAGCATATCGGCGCGGGAACCGCCGACTCCCATGGCGTCAAACACCAGATCGCCGCCGCAGATTGCAAAATCCGGCTGCGCTGCCGCGATTTTCGCGAAAGCCATGGCGCAGCCGTGCGCGGCGTCCAATTCCGGCTGGATGTGCGTATCCGTGAAAAAAACGAAATCGAAAGAGTCGGCGGGTTTGCGTTCGGCTGCGGCATCGCCGAGCCAAGGCGCATTGGGCAGAAACGCGGCTGCGCCCGAAGCGGCCAGGGTTTTCAGGAATTTTCTGCGGCCCGAATTCATGCGATGGTCCCAATCGCGCAGCGGCACCCGGCGGGCAAACAGCCGTTGCAAATACGAGCTTCCAGTGTACTTGGTTGGCGGCGCGTCGAGCCATTTGATAAATTAACGGTTTCGCGCCGACGCAAGGCTAGGCGATGGCGAACCGGGGGGTGCGCGCGATGCTGAAATCGCTTTTTGCACTTATGTTGCTGGTGGTCGTTGCAGGCGCCGGTTCCGCGCAGCAGCCTGCGAAAACGGCTGCTCAGGCCGCGCCAGCAAATCCCTGCGACGCAGCAAACACGCAGATTGCAATGAATGAGTGCAGTGCCGAGCAATATAAAAAAGCCGACGCCCATTTAAACATCGTGTACACAAACCTGTTGCGCCTGCTGCAAAACGACGCCGGGCACGCGCAACAACAAAGCGGCGGTGAGCAGCGCAAACCGGAAACTCCTGCGGTTGTGAGCTTGAAAGCCGCGCAACGGCAGTGGATTCACTATCGCGACCTGCACTGCGCCGCCGTCCGAGCGCAATACGAGGGCGGAACGATAAGCCCGATGATGTTTATGGAGTGCATGACGGAGACCACCAACCACCGCATCGAAGAATTGAAACACGGATACGAAATCGGCGACACTAAACTCGAGTAGGGGCTACGGACGCGTATAGACGCCGCGAAATCTTCGCACCGCCGGCTCTTCCGGATCGAAATAGTCTTCGAAAGAAACTTCCTCCAGGCCCGCGCGAATAAATTCTGCAAATTCCTCGCGCGTCAGCGGCCAGGGCATCTGGCCCTCGGGATCGCCGGCATCGCGGCCTCTCGCAATCACCAGCAGCTTGGCACCCTGCCGCAGAAATTCCGTGATGTTGCGCATCGCTTTTGCCCGCAGCGCAGCAGGAAGGACCTGCAACGTATAAATCTCCAGTACAAAATCGAATGCTCGCCGCCAGGAGTCCGGCGGGGACAGCAGATCCGCGACGCCATAGTCCACAGAACTCGCCGGAAAGCGCTTCCGAGTAGCGTCGATTGCCGTGGGCGACAAGTCGAAGCCTGTGGTCTGAAATCCCCAATCGGCCAGTTGTTCCGCGTCGTCGCCCAGGCCGCTGCCGATGACCAGCGCCTGTATTCCGTGCGTTTCCTGAGGATGCAATCGCCAAAAATCCAGCAAGTTGGAATTCGGGTGCAGATCGGCCCACGGAACTTCCGCGGCGCCCGCCTCCGCCTCGCAATAGAGCGCCTCAAACCAGCCGAGCGGGTCGCCCTTGCGGTTGAATTCCGCCGCCAATTCGCGCGCGCGGGCTCGATTGGACGTTGGCTTTGCCATTTTCATTTTCCTGCGGCGGCGGCGGTCGCACGAAGCCCGGCGCTCTACTGCGTTAATTCGCGCACAGCCGCTTCGAAGATCTTCGTGTGCTGGTCGATGTCCGCCTCACTGGTCGCGGGACACATCAGCGCCATATTGTGAAACGGAGTGAGCAGTATGCCGCGATGCAGCGCGTACAAATGCATGAAACGCTCGAGCTCGAAGTCCATGGCCGCCGCGGCTTCTCCGCCGTTGCGTGGCGCATTCGGACGAAACAGATATTCGGCGCGGCAGCCGAGGCGCGCGACGTGCCACGGCAGCGCCACCTTGGCGATGGCATTCGCAACTCCGTCAGCGAATCGTTCAGCCAGCGGTATCATGTGCGCGAATGCGGCGGGTGTAAGGACGTGCTCCAGCGTCGCACGAATCGCCGCGAGCGAAAGCGCATTGCCCGCCAGCGTGCCACCAATGCCTCCGGTGTCGCAGTCTTCCAGTTGAATGCGGGCTGTGATTTTTTCCGCAACGTCCGCCGTGCAGCCGTACGTTGCAGCCGGCACGCCGCTTGCGATGGGTTTGCCAATCACAAAAAGGTCGGGCCTCAGTGCGTGCGCGCGGGTATAGCCGCCAGGGCCGGTGCAGATGGTGTGCGTCTCGTCGATGATCAGCAGCGTGCCGTAATTTCCCGCAATCTCTGTGGCCTTTTCCCAGTAACCGGGTTCGGGATGCACGATTCCGACGTTCGTCAGCACAGGCTCGGCGAGAATGCAGGCAACATCACGATGGGCCAGTTCCCGTTCGAGCGCCGCCAGATCGTTGAATTCGACCACGCGGGTGGTGACGGTGGGATCCACGGGCGGCCCGATATTGCCCCGGCGCGCGCCGGGCACGCCGTCGTGAATTGAAATATAAGTTTCGTCCACGGTGCCGTGATAGCAGTAGTTGTAAACCAGAATTTTCGGACGCCCGGTGATTTCGCGCGCGATGCGAATGGCGAAGCGGTTGGCATCGGTAGCCGTGAGCGTGAATTGCCAGTACGGCAGTCCAAAGCGCCGAGCGAGTTCTTCGCCGACCCACGCGGCATCTTCCGTCGGCAGCATTAGTGTGATGCCGTGATTCGCCTGGCGCGCGATCGCCGCGGTGGCCGCGGATGGCGAGTGGCCGGTCATCGCGCCGGTATCACCCAGGCAGAGGTCCACGTACTCGTGCCCGTCCACATCCTCGAAATGCGCGCCGTGCGCTTCTGCGACGAACACCGGAAACTTGCCAGCCCACTTCTTCATCCAGTTCATGGGCACGCCGCCCAGCAACGATTGCTGCGCGCGGGCATAGAGCGCCGCGGATTTCGGATGCGCCCCAACGAAAGCCTGCTCCTCGCGCGACATCAGCGCGTGCAAGCGAGAGCGATTCACTGTGTCGTGCTGGCCTCTGCTGGGGGTGCTCATGCGCGAAGCTCCTGGTCGCTGAAGTAACTTCGATCGCAGACTAGCGCAGGTGCTTCAGGATTTCGCGGGCAGCATTGTGGCCTGAGGCGCCCGTTACGCCATTGCCGGGATGCGTTCCGTTGCCGCAGAGGTAGAGACCCTTGACCGGTGTGGCGTAACGCGCCCAGCCCAGGATCGGGCGCATCGTGAAAATCTGATCGAGCGCCAGTTCGCCATGAAATGGATGGCCACCGGTGAGGCCGTAGGTGTTTTCCAGGTCGAGCGGCGTCAGAGTTTGCACCGCGAGAATTTTCGACGGCAGATCCGGCGCGTATTCCGAAAGCGTGTTGATCACAGTATCGCGCAAGGAATCGCGCTGTTGCGTCCAGTCGCCGGTCCTTAATTTGTACGGCGCAAATTGCATGTAAATGGACATGACGTGCTTCCCCGCGGGCGCCAGCGAATTATCCAGAATCGACGGGACCGATATATCGAGATACGGCGCGCGGGAAAATTCGCCGTACTTCGAGTCGTCAAAAGCGCGCTCGAGATAATCGATTCCGGGACCGATGTGGATGCGGCCCGCCAGAGCGGCTTTGGCGTCGCTCGAATTTTTCAATGCGGTGAAGACCGGCAGCGCATCCAACGCGATATTCACTTTCGCGGCGGTTCCGCTACAGCGGTAATTCCGCATCTTCACCACAAAGCTGGGCGGCAGATGCACGGGATCGAGCAGGCCGAGCAAAGTGCGTTGCGGATCGGCGCCAGAGACTACGGCCTTCGCCGGGATTTCCTCGCCGCTCTCAAGTGCTACGCCGGTCACTTGTCCGTGCTTCACCAGAATCTGCGCGACTTCCGCGCTTGTACGAATTTCCGCTCCCGCTTCTTTAGCTGCGGCAGCCATGGCGGCAGTGAGCGCGCCCATGCCTCCGCGCGGATAAGCCGAGTTCCCTACCGGATATGGGTCCGCTGCCGCGCGCAGCAGCAGCAGCGCCGTGGAACCGGCGGACCACGGGCCAAGCGCCGCGCCAAAAATTCCCCGTGCCGCGATGGCCGCTCGCAGCAGGTCCGTTTCGAAAAATTCAGCCACAAAATCCGCGGCGGCCATCGGACCCCAGCGAATCAGACGCATCATTTCTTTCTTGCCGAGCCCGCGAACCTTGCGTCCGATTTTCAGCAGCTTCCAAATATCTTCCTTCGAAGGCTTCTCGATGACCGGCGGAGTAAGTTCCAGCAACTGCGCGGCGATTCCAGCCACGCGCGCAAGGCTTTCTTGAAACTCAACGTATTGCGCCGCGTCTTTCGCCGAAAACTTGCGGACTTCCTCGGCGGAGCTTTTCGCGTCGCTGTAAAGCGTCAGTGCCCGGCCGTCACGCGCCGGAGCGAAAATCCTGACCGGCGATTCGAGTTTCTGCAAGCCGTGCCGCGCCAGCTGCATATCCTTGACGACATCAGCGAGCGGCGGGCCGCCGGCATGTGCAACCGTTGAACATTTGAATCCCGGATGGAATTCTTCAGTGACCGCCGCGCCGCCCACAATATTGCGTCGCTCCAGAATGAGCGGCCTGTGGCCCTTTTTGGCGAGATAAAAGGCCGTTACCAGCGCATTATGTCCGCCGCCGAGAATTACGACATCGCGTTGCGCCGCCACTTTCAGTTTTTCCCCGTATCCTTCAGAATTTCCAGCGCTGCCAGCCGCCCCGGCGCACCCATGATGCCGCCGCCCGGATGCGTAGCCGAGCCGCACATATAAAGCTTCTTGATCGGCGTGCGATAGCGCGCCCAACCGGCGGCGGGACGCAGGAAGAAAAGCTGCTCCAGCGAAAGTTCACCCTGAAAAATATTCCCTTCGGTCAGTCCGGTCTGCCGCTCGATATCGAGCGGTGTGATCACTTGTTTCCCGATGATCAGATTTTTCAGGTTGGGCGCGTACTGCGAAATCGTGTCAATCACCGTGTTCCCGAAGGCCTCGCGCTGCTCGTCCCAGCTGCCCTGGCTCAATTTGTACGGCGCGTACTGCACGAAGCAGGAAAGGATGTGCTTTCCGGGAGGCGCGACGGAAGGATCGGTGAGCGACGGAATCACCATGTCTATGTAAGGACGGCGCGAAAATTCGCCGTACTTGGCTTGGTCGTACGCCCGCTCCATATATTCCATCGAAGGCGAAATGGAAATCGCGCCACGCAGGTGATGGCCCGGTCCGGGCAGGCACGTAAAGTCCGGGAGGCCATCGAGCGCCAGATTCACTTTCCCAGACGAGCCGCGATATTTGTAACGGCGCACATCCTCGAGGAAATCGCCCGGCAATTCGCGCGCTTCGATGAATTTCAAGAAAGTGAGATTGGGATCCACGCTCGAGGAAATAATGTCCGCGTGAATTTCCTCGCCGCCTTCCAGCACCACGCCGTTCGCAACCCCATTCTTGATCAGAATCTTCGAGACCGCCGCTTCCTTGCGGATTTCAACGCCTGCTTCGAGCGCCGCGTCGCCAATGGCATTTGAAATCGCGCCGGTACCGCCGCGGCTGAAGCCCCAGGAGCGAAACGCGCCGTCAATTTCGCCCATGTAGTGGTGCAGCAAGACGTACGCCGTGCCGGGTGAACGAATTCCCAGAAAAGTTCCAATGATGCCCGATGCGGACATCGTAGCCTTCAAAACGTCCGTTTCAAACCACTGGTCAAGAAAATCCGCTGCGCTCATGGTCATCAGCTGCACGAGATTGTATTTATCTTCCGCTTCCAGGTCCTGGAAGCGCTTGCCCAGAAACGCGAGTTTCTTCAGGTCACGCGGATCAAGCGAAGTCGGATCCGGTGGAATCATTCCCAGAATCGGCTTCACGAATCGGCACATCGCTACCATGGATTTGCCGAATTCTTCGTACGCCTCGGCATCGAGTTTGGAGTGCCGCTCGAGTTCGCGGCGCGTTTTGCCGTGATCGTTCTGGCGCCAGAGGTAATCGCCGTTGGGCATCGGCGTAATCGTGCCGTCGAGCGGCAAAATTTCCAGGCCGTGCCGCGGGAGATCCAGGTCGCGAATGATTTCGGGTCGCAGCAGCGACACGACATAGGAAAAAACCGAAAATTTGAAGCCGGGAATGATTTCTTCGGTAACGGCCGCGCCACCCAAAACGTAACGGCGCTCGAGCACCAGGACTTTTTTGCCTGCTTTCGCGAGGTACGCCGCGTTCACCAGGCCATTGTGGCCGCCGCCGATTACAATCACGTCGTATTTCTTTGCCATGGATATTTTCGGGTGACTCGGCAGTTCGCTGAATGAACGGCGAGGCCGAAGCATTCTACAAGGTAGGTGCGCGGAGCCACAAGAAGGAAGCGCAAGGTCGCTGACCTCGAGTCAAAGACAAGCACGCTCCGGGCGACCGACAATGCCAGAGAGTTCTCGCCGACGCGACGACGGAACGGCACGAGCCAGAACGCGAGAAGTTGGCTTGCGGTGCGCGCGAGACGAGAACTATAATCGCGCGCCGGGAATTTTGGATTTCACCTAGCGTTGGGGGCGATTGTGCCGATTGGAACCGCGGTTCACGATAGAACTTCAAAGCTTTGCGAGAGCATGAACTATCGCGAGTGGTCCGGGTACTACGCGGTCAGCGTCTACGAGATGCATCACGACCACGAGTACAACGCGATCCGCAATGCCTGCGCCCTGATTGACGTCACGCCGCTCTACAAATACCGCATCACCGGCAAAGACGCGACGAAATTCGTGAACCGCGTCATCACGCGCGACATCAATAAAGTCGCGATCGGCCAGGTGATTTATTGCTGTTGGTGCGACGAGCAAGGAAAAGTGATTGATGACGGCACGATTTCGCGGCTCGGCGAAAATTCTTACCGCTGGACCGCCGCCGACCCCAGCATTCGCTGGTTTCACCAGAACGCGCTCGGCCTCGACGTGCAAATCGAAGATATATCCACCGAACTCGCAGCCCTGGCACTGCAAGGACCTACCTCCGGCCGCTTGCTGAAACAAATCGCTGAGGCGGACATCGCCAACCTGAAATATTTCCGCTTCACGCACGGGAAAATTGCGGGCGTGGAAGTGGACATTTCGCGCACGGGATATACCGGCGACCTCGGCTACGAAATCTGGATTCCGTGGAATGACGCGCCGCGCGTTTGGGACGCGCTGATGGAGAAAGGCCGCCAGTTCGACCTGCATCCCGCGGGAATGCTGGCGCTGGATGTGGCGCGCATCGAGGCGGGACTAATCCTGATCGAAGTAGACTATTTCAGCAGCAAACGTGCGCTGATTGATTCGCAAAAATACTCGCCCTATGAAATCGGCTTGGGGCGCATGGTGGATTTGAAGAAGGAATATTTCATCGGACGCGAAGCGCTCACCGCCGAACATCATCGTGGCCCAAAACGCCTTTTGATGGGGCTGGACGTCCATTGGGAAGACGTCGAGCGCCTTTACGACGCAGTGGGCCTCGGCCCGCAGGTTCCGAGTACCGCTTCGCGCAGCGCGGTTCCCGTGTATCGTGGCGGCTTACAGGTGGGCAAAGCCACTTCCACAACATGGTCGCCCACTCTAAAAAAAATGATTGCGCTGGCGAGCATAACCCGCGAGCACGCCGCAGCCGGCACAGAACTGCAAATGGAACTGACCGTCGAAGCCGTACGTCACAAGGTGAGAGCGACGGCCAAAGAATTGCCGTTTTTCAATCCGCCCAGAAAGATGGCCACGCCGGTAACGTGAAAATCCCGACTAAATTTGGAGGCCCGCTTCGATGAGCCAGTGCGTTGCAGCATCTGGCGCGGCAGCGGACTGTGCCAACGGCATCGCCCATGCGACCGTGAACCCGCTGCGATTTTTGCTGCCGCTAATTTTTCTGACTGCGAGCGTGACTGCTGTGAATGCACAAGACGCCAAGCCGAAGTGCCCGCCGCCAGCGCGTGTGGATGACGTGAAAGAAACGATTCACGGCACGGTCGTAAGCGATCCCTATCGCTGGCTAGAGGATCAAAACAGCCCCGAGACACGCGCCTGGATCGACGCGGAAAACGCCTGCACCCAGTCCGTCCTCGGCCCTCTCCCGGGACAAGACGCCATCGCCAGGCAGTTGGGCGAATTGATCAAGGTGGACACGATCAATTTGCCGACCGAACGCGGCGGCCGATATTTTTATTCCAGGCGCGCCGCCGGAGCGGATCTATTTGTTCTTTACGTGCGGCACGGCGCGCACGGCGCCGAAGAAGTGTTGGTGGATCCCTCAAGCATGAGCGCGGACCACACCACCAGCGTCACCTTCGAGGGATTTTCGGATGACGGTTCGCTGGTGGCTTACGGGGTGCGCAAAGGCGGCGAGGACGAAGTCGCCATCCACTTCCTCGATAGCGACACACGCAAGGAGCTGCCCGATGTGCTGCCCCGGGCCCGCTACCTTTCCGGCGTTTCGTTCAAGTACGACAAGAGCGGAATTTTTTATTCGAAGCTCACCGCTGACGGGCCGCGTGCGTATTACCACGCGATGGGCGCCGCCCCCGCGCAAGACCCGAAGATTTTCGGCGATGGCTACGGTCCGGACAAGATTCTTGGCGTCGGCGTTTCGCAAGACGGCCGCTACGCGATCTTCACCGTCTTCTATGGCTCGGCCTGCGACAAATCCGAAGTGTACGTTCAGGATTTGAAAACCGGCGGCCCGATTGTGCCGATTGTGAATACGGTAGAAGGATGTTTTCAGGGCGATATTGCGGACAACACACTATATCTGGAGACGAATTGGAAAGCCCCCAAGTGGCGCGTGTTGGCGGTGCCGTTGGCCACGCCCTCGCAGGACCATTGGAAAGAAATTATTCCGGAGGGCGAATCGCGCCTCGAAGATTTTCGTCTGGCGGGCGGGAAAATTGTCGCTCAGTACTCGCACAATGCCGCTTCGGAACTGAAAATATTCGACCCCGACGGCGCCGCGGCGGGCGGCATCGCTCTGCCGCAATTGGGTACCGTGGCAGGAATCACCGGACGTTGGAAAAGCAGCGAAGTCCTCGTTTCCTTTCAATCGTTCGCCGTTCCCACCACAATTCTTCAGTACGATCTGGCCACGCGGAAAATCGACACCTGGGCGAAGCCCAATGTGCCGATTGATGCGAACTCTTTTGAGGTGAAGCAAGTTTGGTACGAATCCAAAGATAAGACGCGCGTTCCAATGTTTCTCTTCTACAAGAAGGGGCTGAAACTGAATGGCGCGAATCCCACGTTGATGACCGCGTACGGCGGATTCGATGTGAGTGAAACGCCCGCCTTCCGCGACGATGCCGTGCTGTGGGTGGAGCGCGGCGGCGTCTTTGCGCTGCCCAATTTGCGCGGAGGCGGCGAGTTTGGCGAGGACTGGCATCACGCCGGAATGCTCGAGAAAAAGCAGAACGTCTTCGATGATTTTTTTGCCGCGGCGGAATGGCTCATCGCCAATCATTACACCCGGCCCGACAAATTGGCCATCACCGGCCGCAGCAACGGCGGCTTGCTGATGGGCGCCGCGATGACGCAGCGTCCCGATCTTTTCGGCGCGATTGTGTGCGGGTATCCGCTGCTGGACATGCTGCGCTACCAGAAATTCCTGGTAGCGCGTTTCTGGGTGCCCGAGTACGGCTCCTCCGACGACGCCAGCCAGTTCCCTTTCCTCTACGCGTATTCGCCTTACCATCATGTGGTGAAGGGCCGTAAGTATCCGGCGGTTCTCTTCATCACGGGTGACAGCGACACGCGCGTGGCTCCGCTGCACGCGCGAAAAATGACCGCGGAAATGCAGGCCGCGCAAGGCGGAGAAAAGCCGATTTTACTGCTGTATGACACCAAACTGGGCCATAGTGAAGGGCGGCCCGTGAGCAAAATTATCGAGGAAGATACGCAAGTGCTGGCGTTTCTCCTCTGGCAGGTTGGCGGTAATAATTTAGATTGATCGTTTCATTCCAAATCTCTCGGAGGCCGAAATAATGTATCGAGCAATTCTGACTCTTTTCGTGGCTGTTGCGATAGCGTGCGCTGCGGCGCCGCTAGCGCGCGCGCAACCCTCGCCAGGTCCCATCAAGTTGGCCGTAGACGCCACGCAGGCCCCGCAAAAAATCTTGCATACGCATCTGGAGATACCCGTGAAGCCGGGGCCGCTCACTTTGTACTACCCGGAATGGATTCCGGGTGAACACATGCCCGATGGGCCGATCATCGAAGTTGCCGGAATGAAATTCACGGCCGACGGCAAATCGATCCCGTGGCGGCGCGATTTGGTCGAAATGTACTCGATCCACCTCGACGTTCCGCCCGGCGTCACTACGCTCGACGCGGATTTTGACTTTCTGCTCGCCGCGGCCTCCACTGGATTCTCCGCGGGCGGCTCGGCGACGGCGAATCTTGACGTCCTGAGCTGGAACCAGGTGCTGCTCTATCCCGAAGGCTTGCCGGCCAAGGATTACACCTTCGTCGCGAGCCTCAAGCTGCCGGACGGATGGAAATTCGGCACCGCGCTGCCCATCGCGAAGCAAGATGGCGATACCATCCAATTCGCGCCAGCCTCGCTGACCACTCTGGTGGATTCACCGGTGCTCGCGGGCCGCTATTTCCGCGCGATTCAGCTTACGCCCGGCCAAAATCCTCCGCACGAGCTGGATATCGCCGCCGATAGTCCCGCGGCCCTCGCGATCACTCCCGATACCGAGCTTGCGCTGCACAATCTGGTGATGGAGGCAGGCGCGCTTTTCGGCTCGCGTCACTATCGCGATTATCATTTTCTGTTGACTCTCAGCGACGACGTCGCGCACTTCGGCCTGGAACATCACGAATCCAGCGACGACCGTACTTCAGAACGCAGCTTGATTGACGACGCCGAACGCTTGGAGTTTGCGTCGCTACTGCCGCACGAATTCGTGCACTCCTGGAATGGAAAATATCGCCGCCCCGCGGACTTGGCTACCCCTGACTACCAGCAGCCGATGAAGGACGATCTACTGTGGGTCTACGAAGGTTTGACGGAATATCTCGGCGTAGTTCTTACAGGTCGCAGCGGCCTGGAAACTCCCGAGCAATGGCGGGATGAATTCGCCTACCTGGTTGCAAACTACGAGCATCGCCCCGGCCGCGATTGGCGTCCCCTGCAAGACACTGCGGATGCCGCTCCGTTTCTCTACAACGCCAGCAACGATTGGTCCAACTGGCGCCGCGGGACGGATTTCTACGATGAAGGTGAGCTCCTGTGGCTCGACGTGGACACCACGCTCCGCGCACTTACGAATGACAAGAAATCCATGAACGATTTCTGCCGCATTTTTCACGGCGGCCCCGGCGGCGAGCCCGCGCTCAAGACCTACAACTTCGACGATATCGTCGCGACTCTGAATGGCCTCGCGCCTTACGACTGGGCCGGATTTTTGCGTTCGCGCCTCGACGGCGTTTCGACAAAGACGCCCGAGGAAGCGGTTACCAACAGCGGCTGGAAGCTGATTTACACCGAGCAGCCCAACGACGTTGTGGCGGTGTTCGAGGGCCTCGCGCGGCGCGCCGATTTCACTTTCACCGTGGGAATGACGGTCTCCGACGACGGCATGGTCGGTGACGTGATCCACGGTGGCCCCTCGTACAACGCCGGCATCGGTCCCGGAATGAAAATTGTGGCGGTGAACGGGGCGCAGTACACTCCCGACGGGATGCGCGCCGCCATTGACGCCGCAAAATCGGCCACGGTGCCAATTCAGCTGCTGGTGGCGAATGGCGCACAATTCAAGGCGGTATCGGTGGATTATCACGGCGGGCTGCATTACCCGCATATCGTGCGCGATTCCACTCGTCCTGATTATCTTAGCGAGATTACTCACGCGCTCGCGCAATAGCGGTGGCGGTAGTGGCGGCGGTTGCAGCAACTGGTCCGGCGCGGGATTGGGCACATGAGATTTCACCCCATTGCGATTGTGGGCGTACTGCTGGCGGCCGCCGGTATCGCCGCGCTCATTCATCCGCAGATCAGCATGCCCGCCAAGACGGAAGAAATCCAGGTTGGCAACGGGAAAGCGATAATCGAAACGCGCCGGATTGTCGGGTTTCCGAAGCCTTTCTCCGCATTGCTGATTTTCGCCGGCGCGGCGCAGATATTTCTCGTTTGCCGGGTGCGCTCCAAGGGCTAACCGTTCTCTGCCCTGCCGCGTGGAAGCATGCACCGGAAATTCCACTCGTGGGGATGCCCATGACGATGAAACGCACAGGTGAGTCATGGAAGGCGGCAGATGACTTCGGCCGCTCGCTTCCGTATTTCACGGTGAACCTGCTCGTGCGGGATTTGCAGCAGTCTGTTGCGTTCTATCGTGATGTGCTCGGAGCAGCGGTCACATATTCCGATGCGGATTTTGCCGCCCTCAAGGTAAAGGAACTCGAATTCATGCTCCACGCAGACCACGCCTACGATCATCACGCGTGGTCTGCGGATCTCGCCCGGGGAGAACGACGCGGGCTAGGCGCGGAACTGCGGCTATTTCAGACCGACCCGGATCTGATCGAATCGCGTGCAAAAGAGTTTGGCGCGACGATCCTGCAACCGTCGCAAGATATGCCGCACGGATGGCGCGATGTAATCATCGCCGATCCTGATGGCTACACCTGGGCGATTGGGACGGCGCTAGCGGCACAGTGTCTGCACGGCGAATCCGGCTAAGCAAGGCGAGCGATTTCAGTAGTGCCCATGCCGATCAGTCTGCCCCGCGTGAATTTTCCCGGCAAAATTCCTATAACTGAAAATCGTATAGCCCACCGCCAGTGCCATTCCTATAACCCACCAGATCAGCCCGATTTTCAGCCCATAGTCGGCCGCTTTGGCATTTGCGACTGTCAAATTATTGGCAATCCCGGTGGTGGCAGGGAGCACGTTGGGGTAGAGAGTGAACGTGACGCTGGTCAACATTCCGATGATATACGCAGCGGAAGCTGCAAAGGCAGCCGCCTCTAGCTTCGCGCGCAGGAATAATTTCACGCCGAGCAATCCGGCGATCGCCAACAACGGAAACAAAAAGCCGAATGGATGCACGCGAAAACTGCTCAGTCCAATCGGCATCAGGCGAAAACTGGTAAACGTCACCACCACCGTCAATGCCGCCACCAACCACCACAGCAGCGAAGCGGCGGCGTGCGCGCGATCGTTCAACTCACCAGCGGTCCGCCACGCTAGCCACAACGCTCCGTGAAGCGTCAAAACTGCGAGTGCTACCACGCCCACCAGAATCGTGTACCAATCGAGAATGCCCGTCTGGCCAGTCGGCTGAAAATTCGTCCACAGCGGCTCGAAAAAATTGCCTGCCGCATCGAGCGGCACGCCGCGCGCCACGTTTCCCAGTGCTGCGCCAAAGAATATCGCGAGCAAAGTGCTGGCCAGCGCAAAAACCGCGTCCCAAAACACAGACCAAAGATGCCCGCCCACGTGGCTGCGAAATTCGAGTGACACTCCGCGCAGAATCAGCAGCCACAGAACCATCATCAGCGGAAGATAAAATCCGCTGAAGCTCGCGGCGTAAAGCGCAGGAAACGCGAAATAAAGTGTGCCGCCGGCCGCGATCAGCCACACTTCATTGCCGTCCCAGACTGGACCAATCGACTGGATCAGGACGCGCCGTTCCTCGTCGTTGTGGGCGAGCCAAAGATGCAGCACTCCCACGCCGATGTCGAATCCATCCAGCACCACGTAGCCCGCAATCATCACCGCGATCAGGCAAAACCAAATCGTTCCCATCGGCGACCTTCCTCAGTCCGCTGCGGTCCCTGCGACCATCTGCTCTTCCTCGGCATCGCCCGGACCGGGTCCATGTTCAATCTCGCGATAGACCAGAAACAAGAAAAGTATCGCGAGAATCGAGTACATGCCCAGAAACCCGAGAAGCGTGAACCACACGTTGCCCGCAGCCACCATCGGCGACACTCCAGCGCGCGTGCGCATCATTCCATATATCAGCCACGGCTGGCGTCCCACCTCGGCCGTGATCCAGCCCGCGGTATTGGCGATGAAAGGCAGCGGCAGCGCCAGCATCAGCGTCCATAGCATTACCCGCGACTTAAAAAGTGTGCCGCGAAAAAGCTTCCACGCCGCCAGCGCCAGAATGGCGATAAAGATCGTGCCCAGACCGACCATGATGTGATAGCTGAAATAAAGCAAAGCGATATTATCCGGCCAATCGGATCGTGGAAATTCGCCAAGGCCTTTCACGGTTCCCGTCCAATTCTGATAGGTCAGAAAACTCAGCATCCGCGGAACCGTCAGGGGGTTGTCGAGGCGCTGGTTCGGGACATCCGGCTGGCCCAGAATCGCGATCGGGGCGCCGGCCTGCGTGTGAAACAAACCCTCCATCGCCGCTAAGGTTGGTTGCTGATCTTGCGCGATCATCTTGCCCTGGCCGTCGCCAGTAGGGTAGAGCTGCAAGAGAGCGGCAATCACGCCAACCGTCACAGCGACCCGGACAAAGCTCTTGCCGAAGTTTTCGTGCTGCTTCGAAAGGATGTAATAGGCTCCGATCGCCGCCATGACGAAGCACCCGGTTTGCACCGCGCCCAGCATCGTGTGCGCGTACTGCCACACGCCCCAGGGATTCAAGAGCAGCGCCCAGTAGCTTTGCAACTCGAATGAACCGTTCCCACCGAGGTGATATCCCACCGGGTGCTGCATCCACGCGTCGGTGAGCACGATCAGGTAGCCGGAGAGCCACGAACCAAGAAACATCATCAGCGAAGAAACCCAATGCAGGCGCGGGCCAAGCCGCTTTTCGCCGAAGAGAAAAAGTCCCAGGAAGGATGATTCCAGGAAAAATGAAAATACTCCTTCCATCGCCAGAGTCTGTCCGATCACCCCTCCAGCCGCCCGAGAAAATTGCGACCAGTTCGTCCCGAACTGAAATTCCATGGGAATGCCGGTAACCACCCCAAGCGCAAAGCTGATCCCGAATATTCTGGCCCAGAATCTCGCGGCCTGATTCCAGT
The DNA here is from genome assembly GCA_963780035.1 of uncultured Acidobacteriota bacterium. GTDB lineage: Bacteria > Acidobacteriota > Terriglobia > Acidiferrales > UBA7541 > Palsa-295. The sequence goes on from CAWAAG010000008.1 coordinate 324,337, forward strand.
TTTCATCCCCGGTACGCAGCGCGATGCTCTTCAATATAAGAATCAGAAGTGCGAGCCCCATGGTGAGCTGCGGGAAGATGTAATGAAACGTGATGGTAAAAGCGAATTGCAGACGATGTACGACCAAGGCATCTTCCATGGCACCTCTTTTCCGGCGCGTCCTGCATGCCCGCGAAAACCAGCCATTGGCGGGGACTGGCCTCCGGGGCAAAGACCCCGCCGCGCCGAAGCAGCAACCAGATTTTCGGTGGCGCTAGGTTAACCCTTGGAATTAAAAACTGGAAGTGTGATCATCACACGTTTTGGTGACAGCGGCGACAGACGTTGACATCCTTATAGACGTGGAGGGCTTATGAGTTGCAAGACGCGCGTTTCTGGACTGGCACTGACGCTGTTCGTCGCTGGTTTTGCTCTGCACGCGCAGACAACGCCGAAACGTTCGATCACTTTCCACGACTTGATCGCCTTGCATCGTCTCAGCGATCCGCAAATTTCCCCGGACGGCAAATGGATCGCCTACGGCGTCGCAACTCCCGATCTGGAGACGAACCATTCGATACGCGACATCTGGCTGGTCCCAGCTGCCGGTGGCGACGCACGGCAATTGACGCGCGGCAGAAGCGATATGCGGCCCCGCTGGTCACCTGATGGCAAGAAGCTGGCCTTTATTTCCGAACGTGATGGCACGCCCCAGGTCTACTACGTGCCTCTGGAAGGCGGCGAAGCCACGCGCGTCACTTTTCTTTCCACCGGCGCCGACAACGAATTGTGGTCGCCGGACGGCAAAACAATCGTGTTCGTTTCCTCGGTGTATCCGGCCTGTAAAGATGACGTCTGCAACGCGCAACGAGACTCCGCAAAAGCGCAAAATAAAGTGCACGCTCGGATTTACGACAAAATGCTCTATCGCCATTGGACCGGATGGTGGGATGGCAAGCGCAGCCATCTCTTCGTCACGCCCGCAAGCGGCGGCGCGCCGCGCGATCTCACTCCGGGCGCGACCTACGACGTGCCACCCTTCAATCTGGAAGCTCCCAAAGCGATAGCGTTTTCTCCGGACGGCAGCGAATTGTGTTTCACCGCCAATACCGACAAGGACGAAGCGCGCAGCACCAACGGTGACCTCTTTACCGTGCCGGTCTCCGGCGCGGCCGCGCCGCGAAGAATCACCACGAATCCCGCCAACGACTGGGGTCCCACTTATTCGCCGGACGGAAAATGGATCGCCTATCGTGCGCAAATGCAGCCTGGCTATGAATCAGACCGCTGGCGCTTGATGCTCTATGACCGCAGCGCAGCCAAACACGTCAATCTCACCGACGATTTCGATCAGAGCGTCGAATCCTACGCCTGGACTCCGGACAGCCAGAGCATTTACTTCCAATCAGAAACGAAAACGGAGATGCCGATTTATTCGATCGCCGCAGCGCCGGGAAGCACGCCGAAGTTGATCGTCGCCAGCGGCTTCAACTCCGATTTCGATCTGAGCCGCGACGGACAAACCCTGGCACTCGCCCGCACCAGTCTGACCATGCCCGCGGAAATTTTCACAGCCAACGCGGACGGAACCGGATTGCAGCAGATAACCCACCAGAACGATGCGCTGCTGGCGCCGCTGGATCTGCCGCCGGCCGAGCCGTTCTGGTTCGAGGGCGCGGAAAAAACACAGGTGGAGGGCTTGCTCCTGCGTCCCCCGCATTTCTATCCCACGAAAAAATATCCGGCGCTGCTGCTGATTCACGGCGGCCCGCAGGGCGCCTGGGACGACGCCTGGGGTTATCGCTGGAACCAGCAAGTGATGGCCGCTCCAGGCTACGTGGTGGTGATGATCAATCCGCGCGGCTCCACTGGATACGGCCAGAAGTTCACTGCGGAGATTAGCCGCGATTGGGGTGGCCGCGCCTACGAAGATTTGATGAAAGGCACGGATGCAGCGATCGCGAAATACCCTTTCATTGATGGGTCAGACGTTTGCGCCGCGGGAGGCTCGTACGGCGGTTACATGATTGATTGGATCGCGACGCACACGGACCGCTTCAAATGCTTGATCAGCCATGCAGGCCCGTACGATGAAGTAAGTATGTACGGCGCGACGGAAGAGCTATGGTTCACGGACTGGGAATTCGGCGGTCCGCCGTGGGAGCGTCCGGAGCTGTACAAAAAATGGTCGCCCAATGAATACGCGGCGCAGTTGGGAAAATTCAAAACGCCAACTTTAGTGATCGGCGGCGAACTGGACTTCCGCGTCCCCTACAATCAGGACTTGGAATTTTTCACCGCGCTGCAAGTCCAGGGCGTGCCGTCAAAGCTGCTGATCTTCCCGGACGAAGGCCACTGGGTTTTGAAGCCTCAAAACAGCCAGTTGTGGTATCACGAGTTTCTCGGCTGGCTGGCCCAGTATTTGCACTAGCGCGCGCCCGAAAAACTAAGAGGCGGATAACGACTCCGCCTCTCGGCACTGCATCGCGGTTCTGCACCCAATCAGCGGAATTCGATGGCTTTGTTCTTACCGTCGAATTCCACTTCCACAACGCGATTTTCATTCGTGACGACTTCCGATTGATCTGCTTTCTGCGAAAGGTCAATCCACGTGCACGGCACAGTGGCGATCGTCTTGCCGTCACTGTCCCGGACGATCCGCAGCTGATTTTCTCCAACTTTCGACTTCAGGTTATAGTTGCCTGGTTCCAACTGCTGGGTTCCGATCGTAAGGGTATGATCGACTTGAAAAGGCACGGAATCCGTGTGCGCCCAGAGCGGCAGCGAGATACCCAGCACCGCAATCGCTGCGAGATAGCTTTTCGTACGAATTGCCATTTCTCCTCCAATCCAACTTTGCAGGTTGCCCAAAAAAATCGAGCGTTCCAGCCTCGATCTTCCCGCTGGCGGGAGTCCCATCGCGCAAAAACGCGCGCAAAACTCCCTACTTGAAAGATGCGCCGGTTCCGACGATGGTTTCCCTTTTTATAAATCGTAAACGCCTGATTCCATTGCAGTTGTGCGACCGGCCGCTCCGGCCTCTTTCACCCATCCGCCATTTCTCTCGTGCGTACTTGTGCGGATTGACAGGCGCGCTCATGAGTGACATCGTCCACGCACCCTCCGGCTTGCGAGGCTTCCAATGAAAGCATGGATGCGTGTGGGCCTTTGCGCCCTCGTCGCAATGGTGTCTCTCGCTCCGCGCAGTGGCGCCGAATCGCTGAGCGTCACAAGTTCCCCCTCCGGTGCGAACGTGGAAATTAATGGCGTCCTGGTCGGCACCACCCCCTTTCATGCCGACTATCCCGGCGGCTACTTCCACAAGACTCATCTGGTCTTCAGTGCACGCCTGGACCATTCGATGACTCTGCGAATTTCCAAGGACGGCTATTCCACGCAGCAGATTCCGCTAACCGAAGGACCGTTCGAGTGGGTCGCCGTCAGCGGCCGCCATCACGGGAATTACTTCCTGCTCAAATCCGATCACTTTCAGCTAAAGCTGCAGCCGGCGGGAGTAACCAGCAGCGAAACGTGGCCCGGAGACGAGAGAGTTGGCCCCATCCACCCGCGGAACGTCGCCGCATCGCTCGTGCAGGACACGGACAAACCGCGCGGAGCCGGAAGCGGAAGCGTGGCGATCTCCTCAGATCCCACAGGCGCGGAAATCTACGTGGACGGAAGCTTCGTAGGACAGACTCCCTCGACCATCCATCTGCCGAGCGGCTCGCACCGCGTGGAATTGAAGGCGAGCGGGAAAAGAAGTTGGCAACGCGAACTCAATGTCACGACCGACAGTGTCTTGACGCTCCACCCGGTACTGGACCAATCGCCCTGATCTTAATCTTTGCGTGTCGCTAGCAGCCTGCGTGTTCGACAAATCGAAAATCCGCGTCGCTATTGCGCGGGCGCTTGATAGCCCGGACCGCGCAGCGCGCGGCCGGCCTTTGCGCCGGTTAGCGCGCCGTGCTCGTATTCCACCTGCCCGTTCACCAGCACGTAATCCACTCCTCGCGAAAGCTTGGTAGGCTCCGTGTACGTCGCCTGGTCAATGATCGTTGCCGGATCAAACACCGTAATGTCCGCAAAATATCCGGCCTTGATCAAGCCGCGCCCCGTGAGGTGCTCTCGCTGCGCCGGCATCGACGTGATCTTGCGTATGGCTTGGTCGAGCGGCAACAATTTCTCATCCCGGACATAACGTCCCAGAAATCGCGGCATCGAGCCGAAAGCGCGCGGATGCGTGTGCGGTTCGAAGAGCGGCCCATCCAGCGAAAGCTCGTTCGCATCCAGCCCAATCGAAGTCCAGGGCTGCTTCAGTGCGTAGAGCATGTCCTGCTCACTGGCCATAAAATAGAGCGCGCCGGTTTGCGCGTTGTCCGCCAGGATGAAATCGAAGAGCGCGTCATATTCCGGTTTCCCTTCCGCTTTCGCCATTTGCGCCACGGTCTTGCCATCATATTTCTTCAGCGCAGGATTGAAGACACCTGAAATTAAAACGCCAGAGCCGCCGCCGCTGTCAAGGTAGAGGTTCTCCCAATCCTTGTGGTCGGCCGCCATCTCGCGCTTGACGCGCGCCCGCATGGCAGGATCGCGCAACCGTTCGAGCAGCTTGTCCGTTCCGCCGTCGGCGACCCACGGTGGCAGAGACGATGCCAGCGCCGTCGCTCCCGCAACATATGGATACTGATCCGCGCGAATGTCTAGTCCCGAGTCCCGCGCGGCCTGGATTTTCGCCACCACAAGCGGCATTGAGCCCCACCGCGATTTGCCGCTCACCTTAAGGTGAAAAATCTCGACGGGCAGCCCCGCTTCGCGGCCGATGCGGATCGCCTCAGCAAGCGCTTCCGTTTCGCTCGCGCCTTCGCTGCGCATGTGCGTGGCATAAATCCCGCCATACTGCGCGGCCACTTTCGAAAGCGCGATCAATTCGTCGGTCTTGGCGAAATGTCCCGGCGGATAAATCAGCGCCGTTGAAATTCCCAGCGCGCCGTCTTTCATTGCCTGCGCCACCAGCGTTTTCATCTGCTCGAGTTCCGCCGGCGTCGGCGCGCGATCATCGTCGCCAATCACGGCTTCACGCACTTGCGCCGCGCCTACGTAAGTTCCCAGGTTGATCGGCGTACCATCTTTCTCAAGCCGCCGGAAATACCCATCGAGGGTCGTCCAATCAATCGTCAAGTGATAGTGCTCGAGAAAGGGTTTCAGCGGCGCCAGCGTTTTCTCGTTTTGCGGCGAAATCGAGCCCCCTTCACCCGTAATTTCCGTCGTGATTCCCTGCGAAAGCTTGCTCAGCGAGCGGTTATCAATCAATAGCGCAGTTTCCGATTGCCCCAACATGTCAATGAATCCAGGCGAAACGATCCGGCCCGTCGCGTCAATCACTTTCGTGGCTTTCGCGTCCCGCAGGTTGCCGATGGCCGCGATGCGATCGCCGCGAATTCCGATGTCAGCCGCATACCAGGGCCCGCCCGCGCCATCGAGAATGTGCCCGTTCTTGATAATTACGTCGAATGGCGCTTTCTCTTCCGCAGGCGTCAGATAGATCGCTGCTGCAATCTCTCCCAGCGCTTGGCCAGTGATTTTTTGCGGCGCATCCGGATCGTCCCCCGGAAGCGAAACGCGATTGACGTAAATCGCGAACGCCAAACGCCGCCCTTCAGGAGTGGTGGTGTAACCGGCCAGGCCCTTGCCGGTAAGCATCAATCTTCGATTCAAATTATCGTATGCATCGAAAGTCCCGGTCTTCGCGAATACGTGCCCGGCCGCCGGCGAATTCACCTGAATATTCCACAACGTCCCGTCGCGCCCCAGAACCGGCAGTGCGCTTTCGAAGATCGAAAAATCCCTCTGCCGCGACATGTACGCCAGATAATGCACCATGAAATCCGGCGTGAAATATGCCGACTGCGCGCCTCCCGCGCCGTCGCCTTGCGAGGCTCCGGTCAGATCTAGCCCAGCCTTAGATAGAAAATCTCGCTCAAGATCGAATCCGGCTTGGTCAATATCCTTCGTCTTGTGCGCCAGGACTTCGCCCAGAATAAATGGCGTCATCGTGGCGTGCAGGTTCTGGCTGACCTTCAGCGTGACCTTGATATCTTCCGATAGCGGCGGCGATATATGCTCGGCGACCACATTCTCGGCCGTGTAAGCCGCGGAAAGAGCGCTGAAATTCACTTTCTCGCTGGGCGGCGGCACAGTAACTGTGATGCCCTTCTCGCGCAGAACCTCGGCGAACGCGACCTGCGCGAACCGGCTCGGTGCTGGAACAGCATACGCGTACAGGATGGGAGCCTTCCCCAAGGGAAACGTACCCGTAATCGCTACGGTGTAAGAACCGTCTGGATTCGGCATTTCGCTCGGCGGCTGAATATCCGGCTTGGAATTTGCCGACCCCGTGACCGCGCGATTCACAAAAGTAACGTAACTCGTCGCTGGTGAAACGCTGATCCCGACCGGCGCACCTTCCGCGCTGCCGGGTGACACGGTGACGTCCACAATGTTGTCGTTCAGGCAAATGGGCGAGATCACCGTTTGCGTGCCGTCTTCGTGGCCACCCTCCGGAAAAAGTGTCGCATCCACCAGCACACGCCCTGCAACTCGTTTCACTCCCTTCGCAGCCACCTGCGCGGCAAGTTCTCGCATCACCAGCAACGGATCGCCCGCGACGGCCTTAGTATCCGGGCTCGCGTCGTAGGAATGGTCCTCGTTCTGGAACGATAGTGTCCCATCGGGCTGGATGCGGCCCGAAAGGTTCGGATCGCCCGAAGCGACCAGAATCAGATCGCCGTTCAACGTTCCATCGGGTGCAATGGCGCCGGTACGATACACCCGCGTGTGAAAACGATAGTCCGCGCCGAGTAGCTCGAGAGCTGTGCCCTCCGTCAAAAGTTTTGTGGTAGACGCTGGAGTGAAGAGCTGCTGGCCGTTCAGCGCGTACATGACCTTGTCGTCGTCCAGCGAATAAACCTCAATCCCGAAGCTGGCATGTTTGTATTCGGGGCGGCCGGTGATTTCGCGGATACGCGCGGCGAGCGCGGAATCATTTTGTGCCGGCGCCGCTGATGCCCAAGCTAGGAAGCCCGCAACGCCAAGAATCGCCAGCGTCAGCACCATAATCGTTTTTCTTCCATTCATACGTGATTCGCACCTTTCGCGGACTACAAGAAGTGAACCAATCAATCATGAACGGCCGGCGAAGGAATACGCCCTGCGCAGATACGCGTCAAGTTCCGGAACTCGAAAAAGCTTCAGCAGCACGCCGAGCAGCAGCACGCCCGCCGCCGTCACCAGTACCAATAAAATCAATGCGCCGCCAATATGTTGCCAGGCGATGAAATTTTCCAGCCGCCCTGCCAATCGGTAGCACGCGTAACCCACGATGCAGGAGGCAACCGCAACTTTCAGAAAAAACACGACCAGGCTTGCCTCTTCGGGATTCCGCGTGCGCCGCCCCAGCAGCGCGAACAAAATAATAGTATAGACAATAATTCCAATCGTGCTCGCGAGTGCCAAGCCGCGAAAATCCAGCCGGCGCACCAGCACCCAATATACGGGAAGACTCAGAAGGGTGGTCACCGTGCCGACCACGGCGGGCGTAATCGTGTCGCGCGTCGCATAAAAGCCCCGTGCCAGAATATTCTGCGCGCCCCACGCGAATAACCCCAACGAGAAAAAAGCCAGTGCTGAAGCGGTCGCCGTAAGATCGGGGCCATGCAGCCGCGTGCGCGAAAAAGCCAAATACACCAAAGGCTCGCTCTGCGCGATGATCAATGCCGAAATCGGCAGCAATAAAAAGATCAGAGCCTTGAAAGTGGAATTCAGGATGCGATTCAGATCGTCCATCTTCTTTTCCGAATATAGCTGCGCGAGAATCGGAAAGGACGCAACCCCGATCGCCTGCCCCACCAGTCCGAGCGGCACGCGCATCAGCGTCTTTCCGTAACTCAGCCAGGTAATCGAAGCCGGCTGCAGGTAGGAACCGAACCAGCGAATGATCCAATCGTCCACAAACGATAACGAAAGCGCCAGCATGATGGGCACCGAAAGTTTCAAGAACATCCAGAAGCCCGGATGCCGGACGTTGAAATTCGGGAAGTAAATCGCGCCCACGCGATGCGCGCCATAAATTTGCAGTAGCAAATTGCCGGCGATCGCGCCTCCCAGCACGCCCACCGCAAAACCCGTGATCCCGATGCGCGACGAGAGCAGCACGCCGCCGATAATGATTCCGATGTTGTATACCAGCGGCGCCAGCGAGGGGATCACGAAATGGCCTTTCGCATATTGCACCGCGCTCAATATGCTGCCCTCATAAAAGCAAATCTGCGCCGGCAGCATCAGCCGCGTCAGAAATATCGTCTGCTGCAGCTCCGCGGGTTTGAAGCCCGGCGCGATGTATTTCACCAGGTGCGCCGCAAATATTTCGCCCAGTATCACCAGCGTCACCAGCGCGAATCCCATCACCGTAACCACCGTGGAGAAAACCCGCCAGCCTTCGTCTTCGCGCTTCTCAGTCACGTATTTCGCGAATACTGGAATGAACGTCACGCTCAGCGAGCCTCCGGCAATCAGGTAATTCAAGAAATCGGGAAGGGTGAACGCGGTGTAGTACGCGCTGGTGGAGGCGTTGGCGCCGATCTGATGCGCCACCGTCCAGTCGCGGAAAAATCCCAGGATGCGGCTGAGCAGCACGCTGGTCATCACGATTCCCGTCGCGGCGGCTATGCGGCGGTTCAGGTGCTCGGTCGTCACGCACGACATGGTAGATGGTTTGGCGGGTGCGGACTAGTAGGTTTGCGGAAGCAGTTTCCGACGCGGAGCTTCCGGCCCAACGCTGGGAATAATTCCAGTGTCGCGTTCTATGCTGCGAAAGGCGCACCGCGCGCGACGCTCCTATTCGAGGTTGGCGTCGTGCTCCGCCAGCGCCGATTCACCCTCAGCCGCGGCAATGCCTTCCCGCGGCGATGTGCCGTCCGGCGCGGCGCGCAGATATTGGATCGGCCAGCTTATAGGAAAACCCACTTCCTTGCCCACCATGAGCGGCCAATAGGGCTGTCGCAAAAATTCGCGCGCGAGCAAAACGATGTCCGCTTTCCCTTCGCCCAGAATGTTATCGGCCTGGGTCGCCGACGTAATCATGCCCACCGCGCCCGTCATGATTCCCGTCCGCTGCCGGATTTGATCGGCGAAAGGAACCTGGTAGCCCGGCCGCGCCGGAATCTGCACGCCCGGCACGATCCCACCCGACGAGCAATCAATCAAGTCCACTCCCAGCGGTATCAACCGTTCAGCGAGGGCCACGGATTGCTCGATGTCCCACGCGCCGGGGACCCAATCAGTGGCGGAGATGCGCACGAAGAGCGGCGAGCGTTCCGGCCAGACGCGCCGAACCGCGGCGACAACTTCGCGCAGCAATCGCGTGCGATTTTCAAACGACCCGCCGTAGGAATCCGTGCGCTTATTCGCCAATGGCGAAAGAAATTCATGCAGCAGATAGCCGTGTGCGGAATGAATCTCGATCACTTCGAAACTCGCTCGCAGTGCCCGGCCAGCGGCATCCGCGAAGGCTTCGATCACGCCTTGAATCCCCGTTTCATCGAGCGCGGCCGGCAGCGCATACGTCTCTGAGAAAGCCACAGCGCTTGGCGCGACGGGTTTCCAGCCGCCCTTCGATTCGGGAATGAACCCGGAATGCGCCCACGGTGGAGGTGTGCTGGCTTTCCGCCCCGCGTGCGCAAGCTGGATTCCCGGCACGGTGCCCTGCGCGCGAAGGAATCGCGTGATACGCGCCAGTTCCGGAATGTGTTCATCCTTCCAAATCCCAAGATCTTGAGGGCTGATGCGCCCCTCGGCAGTCACCGCGCACGCTTCCGTAAAAGCCAAAGACGCCCCGCCAACTGCACGGCTGCCAAGATGCACAAGGTGCCAATCGTTGGCGAAGCCGTCTGTGCTGGAATACTGGCACATGGGAGACACTACGATCCGGTTTCGCAGCAGCACATCACGAATTTGCAATTCATCGAATAAGCTACTCAAGAATTTCTCCCCCGGCTCACGCAGGGAAAAGTGAGCCACGCCTGCAAAATGCGCTAATCATTCCGCCTGTGATTCTCTACGTGCCGGTGGTCGGCCACCGGATCCACTAATCGCAGCGAATGAACTCCGTTTTGCGAATCAAAACGATAGATCAGCACCGCGTCGGCCGCGCGATCTTCCCCGAGGAGTTCCAGTTCGGGGTTATCAATCACAATGTCGCCGTTGTTCTGAATCCGCACTTCGCTGCCTACCTGCAACACAATTTTCGTTTCATTGTGGTCTTCTTTCATTTTTCCTCCCTGCCTGCCGGCGAAAAAGACGGCGGTACACCACGCCGCGATGGACACCGCGAATTGGATGACCCGTGGACGTGAAAAGTGGCAGCGTTTATTGCCGGGGCGCGTGCTTCAGCGAAGCTTTCGTGATCTTGAATTGCCATGCGGGTGGACCGCTGGCCGGAAAGGATTCCGCGGAGGCTTCATCCACCAGACCAAATTCTTGGACGGGGACCGAAGCGGGCCCGAAAGGTGTCTGTGCTTCACCGGTCTTGACGGATTGTGCCGGAGAACTCATCGCACATTCCCGCGGTTAACGGTTTACCACGCAGGAGGTCATCGCGCAAGTACTGCACACTGCGGCAACGGAGCATCAAAAAACGAAGTTGCTGCGGCCACCCGCAACCTGACCGGGACAACTCACGATCACAATTGCATTGCTAAATTTGCAGTTAGAACCTGAAGACCACTCCGACCTCGCCTTTCGGGCTGAATTGATAGGTACTAAAGTAACGCGTCCCCACCGCGTCCGCGCCGACGCGAATCGCCCACCGCGGATGAAAAGGGAGATCGGCTCCTCCGCCGAACTCGTACGCCAAAGCGTGCTGAGGGCCATTCGCGGTCTGCGGCGTGAAATGCGAGTAACCGATCAACGCGTGAGCCCAGAGCTCGATTCCTCGCCGCGCGGACCACCGCACTCGCCCGCCGCCATACCCGGCCACGAACCAGGAACTGAATCCCGATTGATTCCCATGCGTTGCCGCAAACTCGCCCTCCGCGCCCACCCAATTATTGAAGTAATAGACCATGCCGTAGTCGAACCCATTCATGTTCTGGGTAATATGTGGCAGCTCGTAAAAGCGGTAGAACGTATACCCACCGTACGCTTCCCAATCATAGGTTTCGAACACGCTGGCCACATCCTGCGGTGGCGCAGCAGCCGCGGGCGTCAGAGACAATGGCGTGGACGCCGGCAGCGCCGCCGCGGTGTTTGCGGATGCCACAAACGGCGAAGCCATCAGCGTCGTACCGCCTGCGGATCCATCCGCCGGGGCAGGCAAGGCGAAATAGGAATTCGGAAGCAACTGCGAATTGGAGATACTTGTCTGTGCGCCGGTACCTACAGCTATCAAAAAGACCAGCCCCAGTAAGAGTGCGATGTGTCGCATAACGTGTATCCCCCAAAAAGGCGAAAAAAACAGCCAATGCTACCCCCATAATTTGACCGAGAAGGGGTACCCGTGTCCACTGCAAATTCGCTGGGAGTACTCAGAATGTGTTTGCACCGGCACCGCTTCCCGAGTGTTTTAGCGTTCCACAGCGTAGAATTCGTACCGCTTTGGCACACCCCACGCAAAAATCACGTTTCGACGAAAGCTATGCGCCACATTCTCACTTCGAGCCGCTTGGCCGCTTCCCGTCACTCGTGTAATCATTAGTAGTGCCCTGCCGAATCGCTCCTGATCGCGCGAATCCAGCTAAGGACAATTCGTGGCTCTGAAGGTTGCCTTTGTGCTGGGTTTTGTATTGTGTGCGACGGGCCTGGTTTCTCCTCCTTTTGCCCTCGCCTTGGGCCTGCTTTATGGATTCGCCTTCGTGCACCCTTTTCACTCAGAAAGCCGCACGGCCACGAAATTTCTGCTGCAAGCGTCCGTGGTCGGCCTTGGTTTTGGGATGAATTTACACCAGGTGCTTCGCGCGGGACGCAGCGGCTTCGTCTACACCGCGCTTAGTATTGCGTTCGCAATGACGATCGGGTTGCTCGCCGGACGTTTCCTGGGCGTCAACAAAACCGCCTCTGCCCTGATCACCGTGGGCACCGCCATCTGTGGAGGCAGCGCCATCGCTGCCGTCGCACCGATCATTCACGCGGATCAAGAGGAGACCGCGGTTTCGCTCGGCACGATCTTCATCCTCAATTCCATCGCGCTCTTGATCTTTCCGCCTTTGGGCGCGCTGCTGCACCTCTCGCAACAGCAATTCGGCCTTTGGGCGGCGCTCGCGATTCATGACACCAGCTCCGTGGTAGGGGCCGCAGCTCGCTACGGAGCGGTCGCGCTCGTCGTCGGGACCACGGTGAAGCTGACGCGCGCGCTGTGGATCGTGCCTGTTTCCATCAGCGCCGCGATGATCAAGCGCTCCAACACCCGCATTCAATGGCCGTGGTTTATTGCGCTGTTTTGTCTTGCCGCCGTGGTGAACACCTACGTCGGCCGGTTCTCCGCGGTTTGGCATGTGATGAGCACGATCGGAAAACTCGGCTTAACCGCGACTCTATACTTGATAGGCACCGGAATTTCCCGCGCCACCGTCAAGCAGGTCGGCGTGCGTCCGATGTTGCAAGGAGTCTTTCTGTGGATTGTAGTGGCAACCACTTCGTTGTGGCTGATTTCTGCTGGATGGATTTCACTCTAGGGCTGCCGCACCCAGTGAAACTCTGGATTCAGCAAGTACCCTCGGCGGCGCCTCCACCGGACCCGTCAATTCATTAATCACTTCTGAAAGCGTAATCGCCATCCGGCTGCCTTCGGCGAGCTGGAGGCGCGCCGCGATCCGTTCGATATCTCCAGGATAGTTCCACAACCCGATAATCACCCTCACACCGGGCGATTGCGCGCGAAGCTTATTGTAAAGCGACCTGGCGTGCGCGAGCGCAAAGGGAGGCAGCGCGGAGATGCACACGACGTCCGGTCGTGTCTGCATCGCGCGCGACGCCATGTCGGCGGTTCGTTGTAGCGGCACGCAGGACGCCCGCAGGCCCGCCTTCTCCAGAAGCTGCGTAAGCATCGTGCCGGCAATCTCATCCGCTTCGTCCCTCGCCGGAACACAAATGATCTTGGCGGCATCTTGCGGCGGCGGAATCCGGAGTTCCAGGCCACCGGAGGGCGCTGCGTCCGTTGACGGCGAAGATTGTTCCGCGACCGCCGCTTCGCGGGCCCGCGCCTTGTCTATTTCATATAATTCCTGGATCAACTCCTTGGTATTCTGCGTGATGAACTTTTCGGTGTCATCGTCAATCCGGTTTCTATGGCGGTCTCTCTCCGCCAGATTCAACGCAGGTATAAGCACGGAATCGTATAGGACCTCCAACGATTTATCCTTCAAATGCTCGACCAGGATGATCCGCGCCTCGTCGCGATCCAGCGCCAGCAGTCGCTGATAAAATCGTGAGTCGGGTGACAGCACCGGATCGTCGCCGAGCAACACCGGCAGAAAACTCAAGCGTGGCACGTAGCGGCCGATAACCACCACGCAAAGAGTCAGCGGCGTGGAAAGCAGCAGACCAATGGGCCCCCAGATCGCCGTCCAAAAGATCGCCGCCACAAGAATGGCGAGTGACGAGATGCCCGTATAAGCCCCATACAACGCTGGCTCGATTAAATTCGACACTATTATTTCCGTGATGACGAATAGCCCCAGCGTCAGCAGCGGCCGTTCCCATCCGTTAAACACCGCCAATGAAAGTAATAGCGGCAGAATCCCTCCCAACGGCGGCCCGATATACGGCAGGAATCGCAGAATGCCGACCAGCACTCCCCACAACAGCGCGCCCGGCACTCCAATGAAATGCAGGCACGTCCCGATAAACACTCCGTAGCAGATATTCACGACCAACTGCAATCGCAAGTAGCGGCTCACGCGCGCCGCCGCTTCATCCATCGCTTGCGTCATGGCATGCAGGTGCCCTTGCCCGGCCAGAGAAATAAATCGATTGCGCAGATTCTCTCGCCGCACCAGCATGAAAAATGTGAACACCACCACGATGCCGAAACTGGCTACCAATCCCAGTATGCTTTGCACTGATTCCAGCGGCAGACTGGGCGGTTTCACGATTTCCACGGGCAGCGGCCGCTGCCGGGAAGCTTCGTACGCCGCTCGATCTTCTCCCGGAGCACCGTGCGCCGGCGGCGCTGCCAGTTCTTTACCGATTTCGCTCATCGTATTGGAAGCATTGTTGATCGTCTGATTCCTGTTCCAATGCAGCGAGTCAATCTTGTTTTTGATGTTCGTGCGGTAGTGCGGCAGTTCGTTCATCACCTGGCTGAATTGCTGGCCCACCGTCCATCCCAGCGCGCTCACCGCCACAACCGCCAGAAGCACGACCAGGAGCGTGGAGACCACTCGTCCCAGCCAGATCCGCTCCAGCACTTTTACCAGCGGCGTCAGCACGAACGTCAGCAACAGGGCCAGCGCAAACGGGATTAGCACGACCTTCGCGAAATACAAAGTCGCCACCACTACCACCGCGACCACCACTCCGAGCAGGCGCGCTACATCCCGGGACGTGTCTTGACGATCCATTTGGCTATTCCTGTTAGAAGCCGGTCCGGCCGTTACGGTTGACTGGCCTGTCTTCTCTGATGTGCGGCGGCATTTTTTAGCTTTGAATAGTCGGTAGCCCGACCAGCGTGAGTCGCGAGGAAAGCCTGCGCTGGGTCCACAGCTTGTAGAGTAACACCAGGCGTCGGGTTACCTTGTACGCGTGTTTGGGGCGACCGTAATGCGCTCCAGTGTGCACCTGCGCGCAAGGATTAGCTATACAGTGAAGCATGGATAGGGAATGTCGCGGTCCTGGCGTGAGGAACTTCTGAATATTCCAGGATTAATTCTCTGCTTGCCGCCAGCACGCGCGAACTTAGTTATTCGCAACCTGCGGCAAGTTCCAGTGCTGCCATACGTGACCACCCGCGGCACAAAGCAAACGATTCCACCCGTACGGCAGCATGGTAGCCCATACCCTTGCGGATGGCACTACGTTGTTGGCGAGCTCCGCGCCGGTGCGAACGACGAATACACCGCGGCGAGAGCCACGATCACGTTCGCCACCACCACCGGCATCGCGCCGATGAGAAATCCGTAAGTCACCCACATCAGCGCGCCGATCGCCTGCACCATGCGCAGCATCTTCGGCTGGCGGCAAAAATAAGAGACCGCAAAAACGCCGGTGGCCACCCAACCGATCCAATTAATCATTGCGAGGTCCACCCAGCGCGAGTCGCTCTTCCGCGTGAGCCGGTCCCGCGGGTTTGAGTGTCAGCCAATCGGTGCGAACTTTGTCCCATTCCTGAATCAGAAAGCCGTAGGACTCCAGAAACGCGCGAATTTGCGTGCGGTTTTTCCCCACTATTTTCTCCAGGATCGGCACCAGTACTCCCAGCGCGCTCGGACTCAAAATTGTCCGCTGCGCGATCTGCGAGACGTGCTTCGTTTCCGAAACCGCAATCGTGAATCCGTCGCGCGCATTCACGTGCAGCATTACGTGGATGTCCGAACTGCCGTCCCCCGCATAGATCACGTGATCCGGCCCGATTTTCATGGCCGCCTGCAGCTCATCCAGAAACGCGACCTTGCCGTAACCCGCCGTCGCGCGCACGATCGTGTCGATCTCGCCGGTGCTTTTGTACTTGAATTCCGTCCCGTGTATATGATCGATGGGCAAAATGCCTTCCAGCGCCGATTGGATCACTTCCACCGGCGCCGCCGACAACACGTAAAAATCGAAGCGATACCCTTCAATTCCGTGGTCCAGAATTTCGTTCAGCAAACCGATATTCGCCTTCAGGCGAATCTGTTTGCCCACCTGTATCAAATGCTCCTTGCGCACACGCGAACGAAATTCCGGATCGTGCAGCAATAGGTAGGCCAGTTCGGCGCCCTGCTGCACCAGGTTGATTTTCGCCATGCCCGCGGCCTTGCGCTCGAATTCCGCCGTGGGGATTCCTACGATCTCGCTCAAAACGTATCCGGAATCGTTGAATGTCAAGGTTTGGTCAAAATCGCTGACGAATAAATAGGATTTCAGTGTGTTGTCGTTCATAAAAGTAATAAACCTCCGGCTTTCAACTAATCTTACGGCGCTCGATTTTCCAATGGGTGCTAACCAAGCATTTTAGTTCAGGTTTAGCGCGGCGTCACGGCCGAGGACTCGTACCCCGCCACTTTCGCAGCGGGTTAATTCTCACTGAATAGTAGATGCGATTGCGTGCCGATTTGCTGCAAGAATATCGGCCTATGTTTCGAGAAGATCAAGTTATCGCTAACTCTGCTGAGCGAACAGACGTTGCACTCGGAAAAAGTCGCGCAAGGAAGTGCGCGCAAGGCCGGCCCAGCTCGCCGAACTCCGCTCTACGGCGTTCTTTCGCGCAGCGCCACCAATTGCGTGTCCACCGGCACGCCGTGCTCCACCTTCACGTGCAGCACCGCCTCGAAAGGCCTCGGCTCGCCGGTGGACGCCAGCGAAAGGCGCAGCAATAGGTCCGCCACCGAGTTCTGCCGGCAGACGAACTCCACCGCGCCCTGCGTTCCAAATGTCGTGGTGCCCGCCAGGATCATCGCCGAGCGCGATGGATTCAATCCGCGCATCAACACGATCACGGCGTAATCGTCGGCGAGCGGCTGCTTCGATGGCGTCGCCAAAAATACCTTCTGCTCGTCCGGCTGCGGGTGCACATTCACGATGGACAAATCGCCCGCGCGCGGCCCTGCCGGCACGCGCTGAAAAACGAATTCTTGCGCGCCCGGAATTTCCAGCAGCGTCAGGTTTTCAGAAGGCGAACCGACGAAGATCAGATCATTATTCTTCGCGTCGTCCAGCGAAAACAGGCTCCCCCGCTTCACGCGAATCTGATGATGCAATAATCCAAACACTTGATCCAGGTCGTGCACCGCCAAAACCTCGCCCACGCCCGTGTAGTGGTCGAAAATCGCATCCCGCGAATCTCTGGCCGGATTGTAATAGCGCAAGCCCGTCTCCGGCCTTCCCGTAAACGCCGCGTTGCTGAAAATTACCCATGGATTTTCCGGGCTCGTGATGAACGGTTTCCAAAAGACTTGAAATGCCTCAGGGGCCGCTGCCATTTCACTCGCGTGGGTCGTGTCCGGCGCCTTACGCGCCGCCAACATCGCCGCGATCACCAGTACCGCCGCGCCGAGCAAGGCCGCCAAGGTGACGATCACCGCCAGGCGGTTTCGCGCTGTTTGGCGCAGTCCGGAGTCATCGTATTCCACAACGTGATGTGGACTGGACCCGTGGCTGCGCTGGCCCGACGTCGCGCGGTGGTGAAACGCGAGGAGGTAGGAGCCTTTGGACAGCTCCACCACGATGGGATCCTCACTCCCCTCCGAGGAATAGTATTCCGCCAGCTTGGTGCGCAGCCGCCCAGCCTGCACGCGCGTCGTCGAATCCACCTGTGGGTCGAAGTCCGCCGGACGTCCGAATACCTCAGTTGCGATCTGGTATTCCTTTACAGGACTGCCTGGGTGATCCAAGGCATGTGCCGCCAGATATCGGAGCAGCTTGCACAGGGATTCGGAGCCGTGGAGGGCATGGCTAGCCGCAAGTCTGTCAATTTGGCGAAGGTTGTGTTCGCGTTCCGCCATTTGAGGGTATGTTACATGATTGTGACATGAAGTAACAACTTCTCAAACTCGCTGCAACTGAACGACTTCCGGATGTAACAGTATCAGACCGATTGAAACTTTCTATCCGAACAATACAGTTTCAAAATGCGCCATATTTTTGGGGTGGGGTCTGTTTCAAACTGGCACATGGCACGCTCGATCCTCGCGAGGCACCACGCGGCTCCCGCTTTGTCTCCGCGGCACTCTGCCTCGCACTTACCACCCCAAGGTTCTTGAAGCATTCAGATTTGATCGGTGTCTAAATCCGGCGGCAAAACCGCCGAGCGGCCGGTGTTCCAGCATCGGCACCAAGGCCGTGAGTTCGGCACGTAAGTCAGGGAGATGACGACGATGAGAAAGCTCTTTCAGCTGTTCGTTTTGTCGCTCGCAGTCGCGATGGCAGGCATCTGCTCCGCCCAGACGGTGACCGCTCGACTCCAAGGGACAATCACGGACCCAGGCGGTGCCGCCGTCGTCGGCGCCACCGTCAGCGCAACCAACACCGGTACGGGACAGATTTCGACGGCGCAGACCAACGAACAGGGCTACTACGTCATCCCCGCGCTCCCGCCGGGCCAGTATCACGAAGAAGTCAGCCAAAAGGGCTTCGAGAAAGTCAGTCGTGCTTTCGAATTGCAGGTGTCCCAAATCGCCGAAGTAGATTTTCAGTTAACCATCGGCGCCATCACCGAGTCGGTGACCGTCTCGGGCGGCTCGCCCGTAATCGACGCGGTGGACTCTTCGGTGGGCACCGTCATTGAGGGCCGTCAAATTACTGAACTACCGTTAAATGGACGTAATTTCACGCAGTTCGCCGTGCTGACGCCCGGAGTGAACCGTGGTATTCCGACCGGCGCGGCAACCGGCACCCAAAATAATAGTGAAACATTCAGGTACTCGGAGAGCGGCGGCGGCTCCTTGTCAGTAAATGGTCTGCCTCCTCAGGCGAACAATTTTCTTTTCGACGGAATCGACAACAATGAAACTCTCGTCAACACCATCATCTTTTTCACAAATCCGGATGCGTTGCAGGAGTTTAAGGTGATTACGAACGTCGCGCCGGCTGAATTCGGCCGCGCCGGCGGTGGCATCGTCACCTCCGCGTTGCATTCCGGCTCAAACGACTTTCACGGCAGCGCGTTCTGGTTCCGCCGCGACAACAATCTGGATTCGAAGTTCTTTTTCGACCCGGGGGCCAAACCTGTTTTCCTCAAGAACCAGTTCGGCGGCACTTTCGGCGGCGCGATCATAAAGAACAAGCTGTTCTTCTTTGTGGATTACCAGGGATTACGCCTGAACGAGCCGCAGGGATCCGGCGTCGGGACCGTCCCAACCGACCTGATGCGCATGGGAGATTTTTCAGAATTGCTTTGCGGTGGCGCGGCCACATGCCCCGGCACCACGGGTGGCCTAACAACTCCTGTGAAGATTATCGACCCTCTCACCGGCCTGCAGTTTGAGGGCAATGGCTCACAGCCAAACGTGATTCCCACGGATCGCCAAAACAGCGTCGGCCTTAATTATCTGAAAGCGTTCCCGGAGCCGAATTGCTCGCCCACGGTGGATTCCCGCTGCGGCACGATTTATAACAACTTCGTTAATTCGTCGAACCTGGTGGAGGAGTGGAACGATTTCGACGTGCGCGGCGACTACGTGTTTGGCGACAAAGATCAAATCTTCGCGCGGTTTAGCTGGGGCAAAGACGACAACGTGGAAGCTCCATTTCTGATCACGCTGCCCTCTGGATTCGGCACCGGCACCACCTTTAATCACCCGAATGGAGCTTCCATCGGCTGGACCCACGACTTTTCGCCCACCATCATCAACGAAATGCACTACGGCTATGTGCGCACAACTTACGGCTACACTCCCCCATTTGCGAACACCCCGATTTGCACGCAGCTGGGCATACCCAACTGCAACAACAGTTCGAATCTGGGTGGCATTGCCCTGATCGGCGGATACAACACCCAGATCGAGTACACGGGCGATTACGGTCCCTACCTGGTCCCGCAAACCAGCTTCATCTGGAACGACGCGCTCTCCTGGGTCAAAGGCAACCATACCATCAAACTGGGCGGCAACATTATCCGCCGGCAGTTGAATCTGTACCGTCCGACGACAGGAAAAGGCTACTTTGACCTGTGCGGCAATGGCGGCTCAAACAGCGCCACCGGTTACGAAGTATCAGATTTGCTCGCCGGCTTCGTTTGTACATATCAAGATGGCGTTCCCTATGGCATCGTCGGCACGCGCAGCTGGGAGAATGGGGCGTTCGTCCAGGATGACTGGCGCGTCACCAAGCGTTTGACTTTGAATCTGGGCATGCGCTGGGACATTTTCACATCTCCCGTAGAAGTCGCCAACCGTCAAGCCAATTTCGACATTACCAGCGGCGCCATCGTCGTCGCCGGCAGCAATGGCGCTTCTCGCGGGTTGCTTCCGAACGATTGGAACAACTTCGGACCGCGAGCAGGTTTCGCTTACCAATTGACGGATGACGGAAAGACCGTGGTCCGCGGCGGCATCGGCGTCTTCTACTTCGTGGATCGCGGCGGCATCAGCAATCAATTGGCGCAAAATCCGCCGTTCAGCGGCTCCGCGTCATTCCAGTACACCAACGGCTATCGCATCGCCCTGTCCGGTTCGCTCCCCTGCTCGCCCAACTGCACGCAGTCGCAACTGGACTCTACGCAGGCAACGGCTCCGGTACCAACGGGAGCCGCCGCAATCGCGGCGTTGAACTTGAGCGACCCGCAAAACGTCAGCGTCATTTCGTATTTGACCTCCAACGTAACCCCGCAAGTGACCGAGTGGAACCTACAACTGCAGCGTCAGGTCGGCACAAACATGTCCGTCAGCCTGGGATACGTCGGCGATCACGGCGCGCACATGCCGGGCTACTACGACTCGAACCAATACGAATTCGATCAGGCACAAAACAGTCCCGGCTCGCGGCTATATCCCAGCTTGGGTTCCATCAGCACCTACAACACCTACGGAAAGTCCAATTACCATTCCCTGCAGGCTCAATTTGAACGGCGCTTCACCAACGGCTTGCAGGTGACCAGCTCTTTCACCTGGGAAAAAGATACCGACGATACTTGCGGCGCCTACGATTGCCAGGGCCCGCAGGATTTCCGGAATCTTCCCCTGGAAGAGGGCCTGTCGAACTTGGATGTGCCCTACCGCTTCGTCATCAGCGCTCTTTACGATCTGCCCTTCGGCCGCGGCCGCCGTTGGGGCAACAACTGGAGTCGCCCCATGGAAATCGCTCTCGGCGGTTGGGAGTTTACCGGAATCTACACTCTGCAATCCGGTCTGCCATTCGACACCAACGTGGGCGGCACCGAACGTCCGGACTTGCTGTCACGGCCGAAGGTGAATCCGGGCAATATCACAACCTATATCAATCCTTCGGCGTTCGCGGCGCCTCCGGCAACGCTCTATTCCGATGGCAGCGTGGTATTTGACCGGGCCGGCACGGCGGGCCGCAACATCATGATCGGACCGGGGCTCTCGAATATTGACCTGGCGATCTTGAAGAACTTCCACGTCACAGAGAGGATCAACGTCTCGTTCCGGGCGCAGTTCTTCAACGCCACGAATACCCCACACTTCGGGCAACCCAACGGCCAGTTCGGAACCTACGATAGCTCGGGCGTATTTAACCAGAACTCACAGTTCGGGCTGATCAATTCGGTCCTGCCGTCCAGTAATCGGCAGGGTGAACTGGCCCTTAGGGTGACGTTCTAGTTCGGCAGAGGGAGGCGGGCGCGCGTCCGCTTCCCTCCTCTGCCTCCACCCGGTTAGGATCCACTGTGCGCAATCCACCATCACACCGCTGGCTTCGCGTGTCGCAGCTCCGTCTATTCATTTTCGCTGCCGCCGCCACTCTAATTCCCCACTGTTCATCGCCGCACGCGTCGCCTGTTCCCGCCGCGACGCACGCCTCGCTGCCAGAAAGCGCCGCTCCGAAGATTACAAAGATGGACCCGCCAAACTGGTGGGTTGAATTCACACCCAACGTTATGATCCTTGCGACTGGAGAGAACCTGGAAGGCGCCACGGTGGCGTGCGCTGGCAAAGCGGTGCGTCTCACGCGCTCGAAAGTAACCGCTGGCGGCAAATATCTATTCTTGTGGCTGGATATCGCTCCCGGCGCCCGCGCTGGCGACGCCAAGATCCAAATTGCCACGCCTTCAGGCCGGACTTCCGTGAATTTCCCGCTTCTCGAGCGCGAATCCTCAAAAGGAAAATTTCAGGGATTTTCGCCAGACGACGCCATCTACCTCATCATGCCCGATCGTTTCGCCGACGGAGATCTAACCAACGACCCGCCGCCCGGCGATCCCGGAACCGACGACCGTTCCAAACCACGCGCCTACCACGGCGGAGATTTCCGCGGCATCGAAGGCCACCTCGATTATCTGCGCGACCTCGGCGTCACTGCCATCTGGCTCACCCCGATCGTGGACAACGACAATTCCTCGCCGCAGGACTATCACGGCTACGGCGCCGTTGCTGAATATACCGTCGAAGAACATTTCGGCACGCAAAAAGACCTCCAGAACCTCGTCGCCGCCGCCCACGCCAAAGGCATTAAGATGATTTTCGATTTCGTCCCCAATCACGTCGGCCCCAAGCATCCCTGGGTCGCTGCGCCCCCTGAACCCGACTGGTTTCACGGCACGAAAGAGCATCACCTTGTGGCCTCCGGCGATTTTCAATTCCTCACCGACCCGCACGCGCCATCGAAATATTGGCGCAACGTCGTGGACGGCTGGTTTGCCAACGTGCTGCCGGACATGAATCAGGAAAACCCGGACGTCGCCCGATACTTCATCGAGAACGCGCTGTGGTGGGCCGAAGAAACCGGCATTGACGGCTATCGTCTGGACACCTTTCCCTACGTGTCCCGCGAGTTTTGGTCCGAATGGCACCACGCGCTGCGCCAGGTGTACCCACGCATGACCACTGTCGGCGAAGTGATGAACGGCGATCCCGTCATCACCTCTTTTTTCGCCGGCGGCCGCCCGCAAAACGATGGAATTGATTCCGGCGTCACCACCGTATTCGACTATCCCTTCTACTACGCCCTGCGCGAGGGCCTGCTCGAAAATAATTCGCCGGCGCGCATCGTGAATATACTCAGCCAGGACCATCTCTACCCGCATCCCGAATTGCTTTGGGTTTTCGCCGGCAATCACGATGTTTCGCGCCTCGCCAGCGCGCCAAGTATCTCGCTCGCCAAAATCAAACTCGCCTATTCAGTGGTCCTCACCACGCGCGGCACGCCCGAACTGTATTACGGCGACGAAATCGGCATGACCGGCGGCGACGATCCCGATAATCGCCGCGATTTCCCCGGCGGCTTCCCCGGCGACAAACAAGACGCCTTCACTCGATCCGGCCGCACCCCCGAACAACAGGAAATTTTCTCCCACGTACAAAAGCTGCTGCGCCTGCGCAACCAGCACCCAGCTCTTCGCCGCGGCCAACTCTGGCACATCTCCTGGGACCAGTCGTCCTACGCTTTCGCGCGCACCACCAGCGAAGAACGCCTCCTGATCGTATTCAATAGCGGCCCCGGCGCGCAAACAATGCATCTCTCATTTGCCTCCACGCCGCTGCAAGGCGCACACAAACTCACGCCGCTATTGGGCAAACACAGCGTAAAAATTAGCAGCGACGTTGCGGATTTGACGCTCGCTCCTGATGATCTGGAGATTTTTTCAATTGAGTGATTTCAGTCATTTAAATATTGCTCAGAATTGTTAGCGGCCAAACCAAGAGGGTGATCGAAATGCATTCGAAGCGAGCCGGGTTGTTCGTTCTCACACTTATTCTGCTTTTGCTCTCGTTTCCGGCAGCGACTGCCGCCCAGTCCCAAAATCAATCCGCTCCCGGCGCGCCGGGAATCATGCCCACATGGACGCCGGGAAGCAAAGAGGGCGTGGGCACCAGCACATCCACGGACTCACACGTCTGGTACACGTTGCAGGGCGGAATTCTCAGCGAAGTTTACTACCCGCGCCTCGACACCGCGGATGTTCGCACCCTCGAATTTACCGTCAGCAACGGCAAAGCCGTCTGGCTCGAATCAAAGGACATGCAGCATTCCATCGAGCGCGTCAGCGACGACGCCCTTATCTATCGCCAAACCAGCCGCGACCCTGCCGGACGATTCACAATTTCTAAAACGTACGCAACAGACCCCGCACGCGACACTCTTTTAATTGACGTCACCTTTTCTGCGCCGGATGGTTTCACGCTCTACGTGCTCTACGACCCAGCGCTCAAAAATTCCGGCATGGGCGACACTGGTTACACCCAAGATGGCGCGCTAGTCACCGAAAAGCCCGGCGTAGCCTCCGCGCTCATCAGCAGCGCTCCATTTCAGCAAATGACCAGCGGCTTTGCCGGCGTGAGCGACGGCTACACCGATCTGCTCCTGCACCAAAGGCTGGATTGGTCGTACGCACGCGCCGAAAACGGCAACGTAGTCCAAACCGCAAAAGTACCAGACGCGCAGCATTTCACCCTGGCTCTAGGCTTCGGCACGACACCTGCAAGCGCGATCGCGAGCGCAAACGCCAGCCTGCAAAACGGCTTCGCATCCGTGAGCGCCAGCTACGCAGCCGGCTGGAGCGAATACGTTCACACCCTGCGCCCGGTGACCGGGCCGTACGCCCGCGAGTTCCGCCTGGCCGCGATGGTGCTGAAGGCTCACGAAGATAAAACATTTCGCGGCGCGATGATCGCTTCGATGAGTATCCCCTGGGGCTTCGCAGTGAAAGCGGATGTTCCCACTGTCGGTGGTTACCATCTTATCTGGGCGCGCGACCTCTATGAAATTGCCACAGGTTTGCTCGCCGCGGGCGATCGCCCCGCCGCCGAACGCGCGCTCAATTACCTCTTGACCGTGCAACAGAGACCCGACGGCAGTTTTCCTCAAAATAGCTGGCTGGATGGAAAACCTTATTGGCCTTCTCTTCAAATGGACGAAGTGGCCTACCCGATGATCCTCGCCTGGCAGCTGGGCAAGACCGACGCCGATACCTGGCAGAAACATATTCGCCCGGCGGCGGAATTCGTCGTCAGCCACGGACCAATGACCCAAGAAGAGCGCTGGGAGGAAATTGCCGGATATTCTCCTTCCACCATGGCCGCCGAAATCGCGGGCCTGATCTGCGCCGCAGACATCGCCCGGAAAAATGGCGCAAACGACGACGCCGCACGTTACACCAGGACCGCCGACGATTGGGCTGCCAACATCGAAAAAATACTAGTCACCACCACCGGCCATCTCGGCGGCCCTCTCGCCTCCAAGGGCTATTACATCCGCATGGACAACAACACGGACCCCAACGATGGCTATCAGCTCGACGTTCGCAACGGCGGCGGCGTGTGGGACGAACGCGACGTCGTTGACGCCGGCTTCCTGGAATTCGTCCGCCTCGGAATCCGTCCAGCCAACGATCCCACCGTCGCGCGTTCTGTTGCAATCATTGACTCCACCATTCGCGTCGAAACGCCCAACGGCCCCAGCTTCTATCGCTATAATCACGACGGCTACGGCGAAACTTACTTTGGCGGCCCTTGGCTCGGCGACGGCATCGGCAGGATCTGGCCAATCTTCACCGGCGAAAGAGGCGAATACGAAATCGCGCGCGGCCGCGACGCTTCCCTCTATCTCAATGCGATGCTGCACTTCGCCAACGCCGGCGGCATGATTCCCGAGCAAATTTGGGATCGCGCTGAGCCCACCCAGTCTCATTTCGTATTCGGCGAAGGCACCGGCAGCGCCACACCGCTCGCCTGGAGCATGGCGCAGTTCATCCGATTGGTAGTCTGTTCCCAGGAAAAACGAATCGTCGAGCAACCTTCCATCGTCGCAGAGCATTTTCTGAAGGAGCAACGCTGAGCGATCTCGAGCATTCCCGAACTGCGAATCACCGCGAATTGCTGCGGCGCATCAAAAAACTCACAGCTATCGGAATAGAGCTTCCTGCTTCCGCTTCGTCGTCGCCGCCACGGCTTCATGCTCCAGCAGCCAGCGTTTACGCTCGATACCGCCGCCATACCCCGTCAGCGACCCATCGGCGCCGATCACCCGATGACAAGGCACCACGACTCCAATCGGGTTTGCACCATTAGCCAGGCCCACAGCCCGCACAGCCGCTGGTCGGCCAATTCGCTCGGCAAGTTTCGCGTAAGAAACGGTCGTCCCGCACGGGATCTTTCTCAAAGCACGCCACACCTCGCGCTGAAAAGGAGTGCCCGCTGTTTGCACTGGCAACTCGTCAATTGCCGTTAACTCGCCCTCGAAGTACCTGCTCAGCGCGTGCGTTAACCCATTCGGATTGCGAGCCGTTTCGAGCCTGAATCCGTTTTCGCCGTAATGACGGCGCAGAATCCGGCGCATGCCTGTCTCCAGGTCTACCCAACCCACGGAACGCAGATTTCCTTCGCGGTCCGCAACGATCAGCATCTCGCCGATCGGCGTGTCAAATCGGTCGATCAGCAGCGACAGCGCCTCGCTCATCCGAACCTCTCGATCTCCAACTCAAATTGGCCCCGTGCAATCGAAGCCTGCCGCGCAGCATACGTTCGCTGCGTCACGATACTCCGTTTCCGCCGGCCCCGGCGCGTTACGCGCTCGCCGCGCGCGACGCCTCTTCCAGCGCTTTCATCACCATGAGATAAGGACCCGGCCCATGGCTCACCCTCGCGACGCCGTGCTCTGCCAGTGCATGCAATGGCGGCGTGGCTTCGCCAACCATAATATTAAGAGCCAAGGGCGATCCTTTGGCCAAGCGCGCGATCAGCGTAATATCCGCCAGTCCCGGCGCGAACAGTCCGTCCGCGCCAGCTTCCGCATACGCGCACGCTCGCTCCATCGCCGCGGCGACCATACTATCGTCATGCTGTTCAGGCGACCGCTGGAAAAATATATCCGTACGAGCGTTAATGAAGAATCGAATGTTCGCCGCATCGGCCGTCTGTCGCGCGCATCGGATCCGGTTGACCTGATCGCCTATCTCGCGCAGATTTCCATTCGCCGGGAAACTGTCCTCCAGGTTGCAGCCTATAGCCCCCGCATCAATCGCCAGCCGGATCGTTTCACCAACTATCTCCGGCGCATCTCCATAGCCGCTTTCCAGGTCGATTGTCACCGGTAGATCTGTCGCGCCGGCGATTCGGCGCAGATTTTCGATCGCCAGGCTGAGCGGCAAGCGCTCCCCATCAGCGAAGCCGTTTGCATTCGCCACCGACCAACTGCCCGTCGCGATCGCTTTGGCCCCACCCACCGCGACGGCTTTCGCGCTACCCGCGTCCCAGATGTTGAAGAGGACGAGCGGTTTTCCGGGAATATGCAACGCCCGGAATTGCTCAGCCTTACGCTTCTGATCGGTCATTCTTTTCTCCGGATAGACCTGCGAAAGCGAAGTATTTGTGGCGGTCATGACGCCGCCTTTTGTTGTGCCGTCTGCCAGTGTGCGCGCAGCTCTTTGTTGAATTCTTCCCAGCGTTCCTCCGGGAAGAAAATTCTCGCGCCCTCCAATTCGATGCGCCGCCGAGTGCCTGGAATGTTGTCGGCCAGCCAACGCGACCATTTCACGTCGAAATAAACATCATCCGTTCCCCAAACGATCAACGTCGGTGCGTTCAGCGTCTTCAGCCGCGCTTCTATGGTAAGCGTGTGTTTGTTATCGAAAGCCGCAAGGAAGCGTTGTAGGTCTCGCGTACGCTGCTCGCTCCGGGCCAACGGTCCCAGATATTTTTCAATGGTCTCGTCACTCACGCTCTCCGGGTGTTCATACGCCGGCCCCAGCGCTTGTGGTGACCGATAAATGCTTTTGTCCGCCAATATGGCCTTTAGGGTTCCAGTTAATCCGCCTGCTGCCGCCATCGCCAGGAAGGGTTTGAACGCCTCCGGCGGCCAGTTGTCGTGAGCGTCGCAGTCGGTAAGCGTCAGGCTGCGGACGCGCTCCGGATACAACGCCGCGAAAATCTGCGCAATCCCGCCTCCGCTGTCGTTGCCGATGAGATCTGCCTGTTCAATCTTCAAGGCATCGAGAAATTCCGCGAGCATCTTCGCATTGGCCGTCACGGATACGTCCTGACCCGGCGCAATTTCGGTCTCGCCATGCGCTAGCAAGTCCACAGCGATACAGCGCCGGATGTCCGACAATCCCGCCATTTGATGACGCCATAGATATCCGTTCAGTAGCACGCCGTGCACGAACAACGCCACCGGTCCTGTGCCTTGTTCTATGTAGCTGATGCGGCCCGACGCGGTCTGCACGCTACGCTGCATCGCGGATGGTTTATTGCCCTCCATAACTTAACCCCTCCTCGCCGCTGTCGCGGAACGATGTGCTTCCTTCAGCTTGTCTGCACACTCGTCACAGCACACCTCAACCGTCTTGCCGCCGATCTTCACCCTGATCGCATTCGTATCCAGCTTGCAGTCGCAAGCCGCGCAAGTTGTCGCAATCATTGCATCGCTCTCCAATGCCCGAACTCCGGGTGAGAAGAGTAGGCCACGCGGGGCAGGAGCGCTGCTGTCAGAATCTTTAGCGATTTGCAGGAAGGGCGACGCGGCTTAACGATGCAGCGCCGACTGTCTAAACTCGGAGGGCGAGCGCCCGTAAGTCTCGCGAAACGCGGCGCTGAAATGGCTGTGGCTGGAGAAGCCCAGGTCAAGGCTTAGCGCGGTCAGGTCGTCATATTGCGCGAGCAGATCAAGCGCCCGCGCCAGCCGTAGTCGCAATTGGTAGCGATACAACGGCAGGCCCTCCACTTGTTGAAAAACCTGCGTGAGATAGACCGGGGAACCGCGCACTTCGGCGGCGATCTCGGCCAACGTCCAGCGTCGCGCCAGATCGCTCGTCAGCACCAGCTTCACTCGGTCCACCAGCCGCTGCATTCCCACGCTCGCCTCCGCAGCGTGCGTGGTGCGTGGTCCCAGCGCCCGCTGCACCAGCGTCAAGGCCAGGCTCTCCGCTTCCAGTGGTTCCGCGATATTCTGACGCAGGCTGTGCCGCAGCAACGCCGCCAGCGCTTGAGTCCGCGCGTCAACGCGTAGACGCTGCCGCCGAAACGCGAGCGCCGCTCCATCGCGCAGAAAACTACGTGGCGCTAGTTCACGCAAGAGCGGTTCACTGATGGCCAGCGAAAGACTGGCATCACCGCCCGGCACAGGATGGCCGATCCGGTAGGCCTCGCCGGCGTTGAAAAATAAAACTTGGTTCGCCTCAGCCACGGCCTGATCGTGGCCCAGATGGCGCACATAGACGCCGCGATATGCAAACACCATTTCCGCGGCCGTCGCAAACTCCTCCGCACTCGGGAGCCGGCAGCTGCCACGGCAGTACACGTCCCGGATGGTAACGGTCGGGGATCGCAGCAGAAATTCAACTGCAAATTCGCCCGCATCTGTAGTTTTGCTTTTCAACACCACACTCTAACTCCGTTGGCAGCACAAAAAGTATAGCGCCTATCCACTCTCGCCACGCCGTCCCTTCAAACGAACTCCGCCCCCGCGCCCCAGGGTCAAAGCCCCCGTTCCGTTGATAGACGATCAAGCCGAATTTAGCGTGAGGTAAGTAGCGAAGTTGGATCTGAAATTAAGATTGAAGTGAGGGCTGCAGTGAGAAGTAAATAAGGGTCTTGCGAACTCCTTTGCAAGCACACGATCGGGGCCGAGCACCGCATAAAATCTTGCACTCCCCGTCTCAGAGTTCTGAACTTACGAACGACCGGCTGCCGAGATCCCACGGAATGTCAACTCTGCGACCGCTAGCTTCCCCGCAATCGCCTCAATCGGCCCGGCGCATCAATCTCGGCCTCCGGCATACGCCACAATGCGTCAGGGGCGTTCTGCCTTCAGAGGCTGCTCGGTGAGAGGAATATCAACCGTGATAGGAAAATGATCGGACAGTGAATCGTCAGGTGCTTCATTTACTTCCTGAAGCGTTCGGCCAAAATTAGGGGAAAACTGATAGTTTCCTCCGGGCTTGGAAGAGTCGGTGGCGTAACCTTTAACAAAAAACCAGTCGAGTTTGTATTCTCCGACGAGCCCGCCGTAGGTGCGCGCCAGAGCGAATGTGTACCGAAAGCCCTTCGTGGCTCGCTGGTTGGAATCGCTGAGTGTTCCACCTCTGCCATCGGCGCTGCGTGAATCTTCGCCGCGAAAGTCGAACGTTTTGCCGTCATCGAAACGGAAGCCGTTCAGATCGCCGAAAAGTTTTGCTTCTTTCTTGCGCGAAAGCAACGGCAGGTCAAAACCCGTTGGGTCATTCTTGTTGCGCATCATGTTCACAGGTGTGAGCAGGATGGTGGGCGCGCCGGTAGACCACTTGACCGCAGTGACCGCCCATTTGTCGGGGTCTTTCAGGCGGTTGGCGATCACTTTGGAGACTGAAGTCGGAGACGTATCGGTCCCGGACGTATTAAAGTCCCCCGCGAGAATCACCGGATTTTTCTCGGCTTTTATCCAGCCCAGAATCGCTGCCATTTGTTTTCGGCGGCACTCGGGTTTGCATTTCGTTTCCAGGTGCGGCGCAACCACCGTCACCGCTCCCGTCGGAGATTCCGGAACCGCGAGTTCCACGAAGAGCGTCATGCGGCCGCCGCGGCGAACCTCGCGCGTGATTCTCTCCATGAAAACTAGATTGGCGCCCGATCGCTTGCCCGATTCCAGTTTAGAAATAGCCTTCTTTTCACCGAGGAACCAGTCATAGCAGACCGGCAGAGAACGGATGGTCGCCTTGAGAATCGGATAGCGGCTCAAAACCGCGGTTCCGTGCATCCCGAGGTATCGGCTCTTGTCGGGTTCGAAGGACTTCTGAATGTCCGCTTGCGCGGCCTTGTCGTCCATCTTCACTGTTTCCAGGCCCAGATTCAGCGGGTCAATCTCCAGGAACTCGACGGCGTAGGCGTAATTCATCTTGAGTGCTTGCGCGAGTTCGCCCGCGACGTTGCGATAATCCGTCCGAGTAACGCCGTTATCCACCTCATTCAGAATGAAGAGGTCGGTAGGTTTCAGGATCTCCAGTTGATTCTTGACGACCGCCAGTGCCTCCGCCGAGAGCGGCTTTGATTTGGGATCCTTCTTCTCCTGAATGTAGGCTTCAAACTTATCAGGCTCCGTGAGACTGGTGCGGATCCCGTCAAACTGGTTTCCTCTTTCAATGTTCCACATCGTGGCGCGCAGGAAGGGACCCAGTGCTTCAGAAAACGGACGATTCGGTTTGGCGCCGGCGTAGAAAGCTTCGTTGCTGAGAAAGGGAGTGTGCAGAAGCTGATCCAAACGAGCGGCGAGCTGCGGACTTGGATCGTCCGTCTTTTCCAGCTGTACCAATTCGTCGAATGTCAGCGGTTCGGGCGCCGATTGGCGGACGTAGTCTTCTTTTCCCCCGGGCGTTCGGCCCAAAGTGGTCACGCACGCGATGAGCAGCAGAAGGCTGGCGGCCCATCCACGCATGTAAACAAACCTGGAGCGCCCAGGCTTTCTGGCCGACCGCGCGATTTCCATTTTCAATCCATCCAGCGAGCCGTGGAGTTTCATGTGGCCCCATCGAGCAGCGAATTTTCGATCAGCGAAAGGCCTATAGAAAGGAACCTAGCCGCGCAAGCATACCGTAACTTCTTGGAACAGGCGAACCTTTCGCGAAATTTGATAGCGAACAAGCGATTTCTGCAGATGGGAAACGCTGTCGCGTCCATCTTTCTACCGCGCTCCGGTCTGGTGATGTTTCACCAAACGAATGATACCGCTGCGGCAGTTGAGGGTGATGCTCATCATCGCATGGGCTTGCAATTGCGGTTGCAGTTCGCCGTGATGCTCATCGTCTCTTGGGCTTGCAAATCGGTTGCAGTTCGCGGTGCCGCTTCCCTTTGCGCCAGGCGCAAGGGGTGCGCGGCTCGCATGCTCCAGCGAGCCAAGCGAAAAGTGGCGCGCCCGGAGGGATTCGAACCCCCGACCCTCTGCTTAGAAGGCAGACGCTCTTTCCAACTGAGCTACGGGCGCTCTCTCCCTAATCTCTCACACTACTAGCACTCACGCTACTGCCTGCCGTGCTTTCATAACTGTCTTTTTCGGTACATTCGGCACACCAGCGGCGACGATCGAGTTCGGCAAGTCAGACCCGACGCCGAGTTTATCCGCGGTTTGTCTGCGAAACTTTACTCTGTTATTGAGGATCGAGCAGTCGTCACCAACGGTTCGGTCAGCGTGTCCAAGCCAGAATCGCTCCATGTCCGCAGGAAGGAAATTCTGGCGCGACCACGTCATACGAAACCGACGAAACATTTGGCAACCGCCAAAATGGCGCATCGGGCTTGTTTTCGATCATTTTCGCTGTGCCGCCCGCAGGTTGGAACGTCTTCGAGAGCGTTTTCTGGAAGGTCGTTTCGCTGATGAGAGCGGTCGGCAGCCAAATACGTGTCGTCTCCGAAAGTTTCAATACTTCGACGCGCTTTGTGACGTCGAACGCGCGCCAACTTTCGACGACGGCGTCGTCGTCCGCGAAAATTCGCCCGGGTTTCGCAAACGCGAGGCCTGCTGAAAAAACCCCCGTGGCTCTCAGAAAATCGCGCCGGTTCATACTCTAATCCCTCGCTCCAGGAATTCTGCTCTTACTCGCCGCCCGACGGATGGCGTACACTCGACTCGCTCGGCTGGTTACATACGGGGCGCATCGTCGGAGTCTGAGATCGGAATACCAGATACCTTGCAGTTCCAAGACGCAGAAAAATATGCGGCGTATTTGAAGACGCCGGCCGGCAGGCTGCGCTCCGAGCTGGCCTGGAAGAACTTGCGACGCTTCCTGCCGCTGGATGCGTCGAAGCGCCGGGCGCTCGATCTGGGCGGTGGCACGGGGTCTGCGAGTGTGGAGCTCGCGCGAATGGGTTATGAGGTCGTGTTGCTTGACTCTTCCGAACAAATGCTCCGAATTGCGCGCCAGCAAGCGGAAGCCTGCGGGGTGACTCCGCGAATTTCCTTTTGTCACGCCGAGACCGGGCAACTTCGTGAACTCTTCGCTGCGGAGTCTTTTGACGTCGTCGTTTGCCACAACCTGCTCGAGTATTCTGAGGATCCTGCCACGACTGTTTGTGATATCGCGCGCGTACTGCGCATGAGTGGCGTGCTTTCTGTGCTGGTGCGCAATCGAGCTGGCGAAGTATTGAAGGATGCCGTTAAATCGCGTGACTGGAAACTTGCAACCGCCGATCTCACCGCGGATACGGTCGTGGATACCCTCTATGGGAACCGCATGCGGTTATTTGTCCCAACGGACTTGCAGGAAATGCTTGCGCGAGGCGGATTGGAAGTTGTCGCTGAACATGGCGTCCGCGTGTTTTCCGATTACTTGGACCTGGAGGCCCCGCCGGACGCGACGTACTCTCAAATCTTCGAGTTGGAATCGACGCTGGGAGCGCGCCCAGAGTTTTTCGCGATTGCGCGCTACATTCAGCTGATCGCTCGCCGTTCTCGCGCGTCAGCCAGCGAGGTGACAGGATCATGACGCCGCCAAGCCCTCCTTCCACTTTAGACTCTCCTATGGTTCGTCCCTCGGTGACGGGAAAATTTGCTCTGGGACTTGGACTAACCAACGAGTGCAACTTGGCTTGTTCATTCTGCTATCGCGACCCGGCGCGGACGGACCGGCTTAGCCTCGAGCAAGTAAGATCGGTGATGGAAAGCCTCCCCGTCCGTTCCGTGAATCTGGGAACGGGCGAGAACGGAATGCACCCGCAATTCCGTGAGATTTTGTCCTATCTCCGTACTTTGCCGGTGAAGCTCACCATCACGTCGAATGGCCACAGCGCCGCCGTGCTCGCTGATGACGAGCTCCGTGCGTTTCACGATATCGAGTTCTCTCTGGATTATCCCACCGAGCCTGAGCAGGACGCCCAGCGGGGCAGCGGCAATTGGGCATTGATCCATGGGCAAGCAGCACGCTGCGTCCGGTTAGGAATCCCCGTCACGTTCATTGCGGTAATGATGAAGGCCAACTATCTGGGATTGGCGAGCGTGGCCCGCGTCGCCAAGCGTTATGGCGCTCCGTTGCGCGTCAACGTTTATCAAGCGGTCCGCTCCGACGTGTATGCCTTGAGCTATGACGAATATTGGCAAGGTTTTCGAGCGTTGTTTGCGGAGACCGACGTGATCGCCATTGGCGAACCGTTGGTTCGCGCCATGGCCGGTCTACCCCCGCGAACCGGCGGCTGCGGAGTGAGCACTGTGCGGATTACGCCTCGGGCCACCACTCAGCCATGCGTGTACTGGCCGGGAGCCGGAGAGCCCCTTTCACTTTTGTGCTCCTGGGGTTCGGCAGTCGTGGAAACGTCGAATTTTGTAGAGGCGCGCACTGTGCCTGAGGCCTGCCGCTCGTGCGCATTTCTTGAGAGTTGCTACGGCGGATGTGCCGGTAGGCGCCGCCTGCAGAGTGCACTGGACCAGCCGGACTTCTATTGTCCCGTCGTCAGAGGACAACTTGAAAAGTTGCAAATCCGCATGGCTGCGGCGCGCGAACTTCCCAAGGCGGAAAGCGCATGTACTACGATAGTGATCTCGCGCGATTAGAGTACGGTCTAGCTATTGGCAGACACGCGCGAAAACCCGGCGCGGCTTACTTGCGCTGCCTACACGCGAGCGGCGCCTCGACTGGAACATGACGGCTCCCGCCTGTATAATGCCGCTCGTATGGTCCGCAACCAAACCCGCGACGTCGCTTGCCGATCTGCTTTAGAACGATTGCCGCAATGGCGATCGCGATGAACGCAAACGAATCGCAACTGAGGAATTCCTGAATGTCCGACCAACCTTCGGCGCGAAACGGGCTGGCCATCGTTCGATTGACGATTGGGGCGATGTTGGTGTGGGTCTTCTTCGAGAATTTAGGGAAAGGTCTGTACACGCCCCGCGGCTACGCCGGATTGATCAACTATTACATTCAACATGGCCACGCTCCGGCCATATGGAAAGCCGTCATGGCCGCTGCGGCGAGTCATGCCGCGATGGCGGCTCCGATGCAGGCGATCACCGAAATCGGCCTCGGGATCCTGCTCGTGCTCGGTCTGCTGACCCGCCCGGCCGCCTTCGTGGCGTTTTTGTATCTCAGCAGCCTTTGGGTATCTGAGTGGGGCACGGCGTGGATTTGGGAGCTGCTGGTTCCGGTTCTTGCATCGCTTGCGCTGGCGATCGGATGCGCGGGCCGTACCTGGGGACTTGACGCGTTCTTGGCGCGTCGCTGGCCATCATCACATTGGTGGTGAATTAAACGGAGACGGGGTGCGGGTCTCAGTCATCATTCCCACGCATAACGAGGCGCGGGCTATCGGTCTCGTCCTCGCGGATCTCGCCACCGACCTCGTGACCGAGGTCATTGTCGTTGACAGCAATTCGACCGACGGCACGCCTGAAATCGCTGATCGAATGGGCGCTCGAGTCGTTTCTGAAAACCGCCGCGGCTATGGTCGAGCCTGCCTCACCGGTCTCGCCTCCGCCAATGCACCCGATGTGGTCGTATTCCTCGATGGCGACTACAGCGACAGACCGGCTGAACTCCCGCTCCTTGTCGCTCCCATCGCTCACGGACGGGCGGACATTACGCTAGGCTCCCGCCTGGCGGGACCGCGCAGGCCCGGGGCGCTTCCATGGCACTCGGCATTCGGCAACCGTCTCGCCGCGGGCTTGATCTCGCTTTTGTTTCAACAAAGGATCACTGATCTCGGGCCTTTTCGCGCCGCGCGCGCCGATGCCCTCCGTTCACTCGCACTCGAAGAAACCACTTACGGCTGGGCAGTCGAAATGATCTTGAAAGGCGCTCTCGGCGGCTTTCGGATCGCCGAGGTTCCCGTCAGCTATCATCCGCGGATCGGAAAATCGAAGATTAGCGGCACGATCAGCGGTACGTTCGGCGCGGCGTGGTTCATTTTCAGTCGCATTCTGCGCTACTATTTCCGCGCGC
Organism: uncultured Acidobacteriota bacterium; assembly: GCA_963780035.1. Taxonomy (GTDB): domain Bacteria; phylum Acidobacteriota; class Terriglobia; order Acidiferrales; family UBA7541; genus Palsa-295. The sequence continues at coordinate 360,014 of CAWAAG010000008.1, forward strand.
GACAAGCACGAACGCAGGAGTCCGCGTGACGGCTCATTCGGGCTTTTCGGCGGGCCCTCCGACGGCAAGCTGATGACGGGTTCAACCAATCATGATTGCGCGCTCGTCATTATGGCCAAGGCACCGAGGCCCGGCACCGCAAAGACGCGATTGGCTCAAAGCCTTCCTCCCGCCGCCGTCGTCGAGTTATATCGCTGCCTACTGGCAGATACGATGGCCTTGGCAAGGTCGCTGGACCATGTGGACGTCGCTGTCATGTGCCCGGCGTCCGACGTCGAACTGCTATCGCGTGAAGCGATCGTCACGGCTCCTGTCGTGGCGCAATCGGGCGACGGGCTTGCTGCGGGCCTCACTTCGGTGTTCGCTCATTTCGCGGCGGCGGGTCACCGGCGCATCATAGCGTTCAATAGCGATAGCCCGCATCTTCCGGTGGCCGTACTTAAGAGCGCGTACCAAGCGCTCGTCGAGTGTGACGTCGTGGTTGGCCCGACCCACGACGGAGGTTACTACCTCGTCGGCGCGAAGGCGCCTCATCAGGGTCTCTTCTCAGGCGATGGGCTTGGAACGACGAATGCATTTGACGCGCTCCTGGCGCGGACTCGCGCGCTGGGTCTTTCGGTGCGTCTGACGGAGCCGTTCTACGACATTGACGTGGCAGGAGACCTCCGCCAGCTTGCCGGCGAACTGCAACGTGTCCCCGCCAGAGCACCGAGAACGGCGGAGTGGCTCGCGGACTGGGGCCGGGCCGCGCGGCCGGACCAAAGCGGCGGAGACCGATGACGATCACCGCATCGCACCGGCTCTATGGGATTGCGGCCGTCATGTTTGTGGCGCTCGTAGCGTGTGCCCGAATTCCGGGCGAAGTTGGAGCGCCTCCTTACCTCGTTTTAATGGCCGTTGCCGGCATCGCGTATCTGCTCGCCATTCGCGAGTTTTTCTCCACGCCGAAATTCCCGCGGCACGTCATCGTCATCGGTCTCGTGTTTGCTGCTCTGTGGCAAATTCCATCTCTATTGCAGCCGCCGGGTTCAGATGATGATGTTCATCGCTATGTGTGGGATGGCCGCGTGCAGCGGCTCGGCTATAATCCTTACATTGTTGTTCCTAGTGACCCTGCGCTCGCTGGGTTGCACACTCCCGAGACCCGCACACTGAATAACCCGGAGGTACCCAGCCCCTATCCAGCGGGCGCTCAGCTTTTCTTCCGGGTGGTAACGACGATCCACGAATCGCTCTTTGCGTTCAAAGTTGCGTTCGCAGCGTGCGAATTGGCGATTGTTCCCTTGCTGCTCGCCGAGTTGCGCCGCCTTGGGCAGGGGGAACATTGGGTTCTCGCATACGCTTGGAATCCTCTGCTGGTCACATGCGTGGCTCAGAGCGGCCACATTGACATCCTCGGAGTTTTGCTTCTGCTGCTTTCCGCCGCGGCGTTGCAACGCCGTTGGCGGACCGTTGCCGCGATCGCATTTGCTCTGGCCATCGCCGTGAAGTTTCTGCCGATCGTGCTGACGCCGCTTTATTGGCGTCGTGTGCGGGTGCGCGACGGGTTGCTGGCGGTTCTCACCGTCGCGCTGCTATACGCGCCTTTTCTCCGGGGTGGGTCGGTTCCACTAGGATCGCTCGGTGTGTTCGTGCAGAGGTTTCGCTTTAATGACCCAGTCTTCGCCACGCTCGAGCGAATCGTCAGCCCTCAAGTCGTGGCCGGTTTGGCTGTGTTGGTCGGGCTAGCCACGTCGCTGTGGCTGCGAAGGCGGCAAGATGAATACTCGTCGCATACGTTTGCATGGCCCATGGCCGCATCGCTTCTATGTGCACCCGTCGTCTATCCGTGGTATCTCCTCTGGCTCCTGCCCTTCGTGCGCTCAGTCTCGACGGTGCCGCTCATAATCTGGACCGTCAGCATTATCCCGACTTTCTACGTTTGGCATTTGCGCACGGTTGGCGGTCAGTGGTTTGTTCCGAACTGGATTATGTTTCTGGAATTCGGATCCGTGGCAGCGGCCGGTGCGATCGTCGCGTTTCGGCGTTTCACGCGGCCGGCAGTAACGGAATGCTCATCGGACTAAGTTCCTTCTGCCAGTGCGGCCTGCAAGCTTGCAAGTCGTACCGGGCGCGGCCGAAACTGCACGCGATACAACGATCACCGCAGTGTGATATATAATGCGCGACCGAGCGGGGCAGCTGTGCGCATAGCTGGCGTGGGCGAACATTGTTCTTCTGACATTTTTTGCCGTGTGCCCGGCTTCTGCCCGTCATCAAACACTGCATCTGTTCCACTTATAAAGGAGCCAACGCTATGAATAATACGAGTCGCGTAACGAAAGTCCTTATTCTCCTTTTCGGCGCGCTAATCCTCGCCGCAACTTCCAGGGCTCAGACCCGCCCGCCAATTCTCGAACAGGTTGCCAAAGCATACGGCCTCGATTCGTGGGACAACATCACGGCGATCCGTTACACATGGCATGTACAGTTTCCTGGGGTGGATGTCTCCCGCACCTGGACTTGGGAGCCCAAGACCAACAAGGTTTCTTATGAGGGGAAGGATAAAGACGGTAAGCCGGTGACGGCCACCTACCTGCGTTCTCAGCTCAGCAGCCAGCCTGAGAACGTCCAGAAGGACATCGATCCCGCTTTCAACAACGACAACTATTGGCTTCTATTCCCCTTGCATGCTTACTGGGACACGGGTGCCACCGTCACTAATGAAGGGATGAAAAAACTGCCGATCGGCAGCGGCTCGGCCACGCTGGTCCCGGTGAAATATACCGGCGGTGGTGGTTATACGCCTGGCGACACCTGGGACCTCTATATCGGTAAAGACAACCGCATCGTGCAATTTGTCTATCATCGCGGCGGGCCTGTGAAACCGAGCGTCGTAATCGCGACATGGACAGGGTACAAGAAGGCTGGTGGTCTCGATATCTCCACGGAGCACCGTGGCACCGCCGATGGCAAGCCGCTGCACCTTTGGATTACGGACGTGGCCGTGAAGGTGACCGGCTCAGACGCCTGGGTGAAGGCGCAATAAACAGCGGGGGCAGTTCATCGGGCAATTGCTATCTCGTTTTGTCTCCAGCCCATGCCATACGCTGGGCGATGGGTTAGCGAGGATAACCGCCGCATCGCGCTAAACGCGAACCGTCGACACGCTATCGCCTTGATGCTCGTGGACTATCCGCGCGCTCCGCGGCGCCTCGGGAAAATCCGCTTTGGTGTAAGACTTGCCGCTACCCGTTACGATTACGAAATCGTCAGCGAAAACGCGATATATCGGCGGGGGCGCCGAATTTCTCGGCAATTGACGCGGCGCACCAGCGGCCATGAAGCAGACATTGAGAAAACAGCCCAATCGCGAGTATTGTATGCAAGATTCGTTTCCAGCTTTTCCACTCGATTGAGCCGTACGATTCGGCCCACTCTACTGCGTGAGGGCTTTCTTGCTGCGCTTGATTCGCGAACTCGTCAGGCCGTATCGCATCGCGCTGGCGTTGGTGTTCGTCGCCATGCTGGTGCAGACCGCCGCCACGCTAGCCGCCCCCTGGCCGCTGAAAGTGATTCTCGACTCCGTCGTGGGCCATCGCCCGCTGCCGCACTGGCTCGCACACGCTCTGGCGCCTTTCCTGGCCCACGATGATCGAATGCACCTCGCCACCATTTCCGCCATCGCGCTGGTGGTGATTGCCGCCATCGGAGCGCTCGCCTCCTACATCCAGAATTACTACACGGAAAGCGTGGGCCAGTGGATCGCCCATGACCTGCGCATGCGCACCTACCACCATTTGCAGCGCCTCTCTCTCGCTTTCTACGACACGCACCAGACCGGCTCCATGCTCAGCACCATCACCGACGACGTGGACACCATCCAGCAGTTCGCCAGCTCCGCCACTCTCGGCATCGCCGTAGATCTCCTCACCATCGTTTGCATGGTCGGCCTCATGTTCTGGCTCAACTGGGATTTTGCTCTGATCGCTTTGGCCCTGACGCCGTTCTTTCTGCTTTTCGTTTTCCGTTTCAAGCGCGCCGTGAAGAGCGCCACTCACGAAGTTCGCAAAAAGCAAAGCAACATCGTCTCGGCCGTTCAACAAGGCCTCGAATCCATGCGCGTCGTGCAAGCGTTCGGCCGCGAGGATCTCGAACAGCAGCAATTAGAAGTGGTAAGCAAAGCATCCGTGCAAGCGGCCCTCCGCGCGCGCCGCATCAAGGCTTCCCTCTCGCCCGTCGTCAACGTCGGCGTCGCCGCCTGCACCGCCATCGTGATCGCTCGCGGCGCTGCGCTCATTCTCCGCGGCGCCATGACCATCGGCGAACTCACCGTCTTTCTCGCCTACCTCACGCGCTTCTTTAAACCCGTCCAGGACCTTGCAAAAATGTCCAACACTCTCGCGCAAGCGGCGGTCGGCGTCGAAAGAGTCCAGGCCTTGCTCGATACCGATATGACCACGCCCGAACGCGCCGATGCCCTTGACCCGCCGCCGCTCACCGGCGAAATTGCTTTCAATCGCGTCGCGTTCCACTATCAAAAAGATCAGCCCGTGCTTAAAGACGTCTCGTTCACCGCGAAAGCCGGCCAGATGGTTGGCATCGTCGGGCCCACCGGCAGCGGAAAGTCCACGGTCATGAGCCTCATTCCGCGTTTCTACGATCCCACCGCCGGCACAATTCAAATCAGCGGAATCAATATCTGTGAATTGAAGCTTCAGCCTTTCCGCGACCGCATCGGCTACGTCCTGCAAGACACCGTGCTCTTTCGCGGCAGCGTCGCCGATAACATCGCCTTCGGCCGCAACGGCGCCACCCGCGAACAAGTAATAGCCGCGGCCAAGGCCGCCAACGCCGACGAGTTCATCTGCCAAATGAGTGCCGGCTATGACACCATGGTCGGCGAAGGCGCGCAGTTGCTCTCCGGCGGCCAGCGCCAGCGCATCGGCATCGCGCGCGTGATGCTGCGCGATAGCCCGATCTTGCTGCTCGATGAACCCACCGCCGCGCTCGATAGCGAATCCGAACGCACCGTCATCGAGGCCCTCGAGCGCCTGATGAAAAATCGCACGGTGATCATGATCGCGCACCGCCTTTCAACGATTCGCGACGCGGACCAGATTATCGTCCTCAACGATGGTGTCGTAGCCGAGCAGGGCTCGCACGACGAGCTGATCGCCCGCAACGGTTTGTATGCGGAGTTGCACCGCACGCAGTTCACCGACGCTTCGCTGCGGGATGCGCCGCCTGCCGCGCCGGCAGGCGGGCGCGCGAACACAATGCCCGCGGCTACTGCCGCGAATGATTAGGAGGATGCAGTCATGTCCCGGGACTTAATCGTACTTCCCAACGATTCGCCGCAAGCGTTTCTCGATAGCATCGCCGGCGCTCGTGAATCCTTGCGCATCAAAATGTTTTTATTCTCCGATCCCTCGCTGCTCAAAGCCGTGATCGGCGCGCACAAGCGCGGCGTGAAAGTCCGGGTGATGTTGAATCCCGTGCGTCGCGATGGAACCGGCGAAAATGCCGGAACCCGCAAAATGCTCAAAACCGCTGGCGTCGAAGTGATGGATAGCAATCCGAAATTCCCCGTCACCCATGAAAAATCCATGGTCGTGGATTCCAAGGCCGCCTTCGTGAATTCGCTGAATTGGGATACCGAAAATCTGCAAAAGACACGGGATTACGCCATCGTTACCCGCCACGCCAGCGAAGTCGGCGAGATTGTGGACTGCTTCGAAGCCGATTGGCACCGCCAGCATTTTGATCCCGGCAGCGACGCGCGCTTGATCTGGTGCGTCGGAAACGCCCGCGAGCGCATCGCCGAATTCATTGATGGAGCCAAGCACACCCTCTGGCTCCAGCACGAGCGCTACCAGGACCCCGTCATCCTCGAACGTCTCGTCCGCGCGAAAATGCGCGGCGTGGACGTCCGCGTCATGGCTCGCGCGCCGCACACCCTGAAAGAAAAGAAGCTCCTCGAAGGCGTCGCCGGCTTGCGAATCCTCGACGATGTCGGCATCAAAGTGCACAAACTGCACAAGCTCAAGCTCCACGCCAAGCTCGTTCTCGCCGATGGCAAACGCGCCATCGTCGGTTCCATCAATCTCGCGCCCGGCAGCTTCGACGAGCGCCGCGAGCTCGCCATCGAAGTGGGCGATCGCAAAATCGTCCATCGCTTTCGCCATGTGATCGAACACGACTGGAAACATTCGCGCCCGATTGATCTCTCGGACGCTGCGCTCTGCGAAGACCTGCGGAAGTTCGGCCCCGAGGTAATCGCGGAACTGGCGCTCACTCCAAAAAAGAAACACGCCCGCGCCTAGCCCGCCCAATCATTTCGTCTCGAAACCCGTCGCGAGAGCTTAGAACCTATCTGGCTCTGTTGACATCCTCGCTACGACGATGAAAATTCGAGATGGCTGGCACCGTGCATTTGTTGTTTGCTACCGAGGCAGGAGGCACGATGGCCGAAGTTGGACTCCTGCCCTTTGCTCGCATCGCCTTGCAGGTCGCCAAGGCGGTGCTGCCGCGTTACCGCAGCCGATTCAGCAAGCACCAATTCAATCAACCGCAGTTGTTGGCTGTTCTTTGCCTGATGCGCTACGAAGACTGGACCTTTCGCGAGGCCGAAGTGCGGCTTGGCGAGCATCGCGAATTGCGCCAAGCGCTGGGACTGGGGAGCGTGCCCGACTTCACGACTCTGTATCGCTTTCTGCAACGTCGGGACGATGTGACCATCGACCGCGCGGTCGGCGAGACGGTGCGCCGCTTGCGTGGCACGCGCAAACAAGGACGGCGGCGCGCCCGCGTGGCGGTCGATGCGACGGGCCTGGCGCAGGGCGCGGTCAGCACGTTTTTTGTGCGGCGCATGCATCATCACGGGCAAAAACCGCTGCCGTGGAGACATTGGCTGAAGTGGGTGGTGGTGGCGGATCTGGATCAACAGTTCCTGCTGTCGCAGATCGCGCGCCGTGGCCCGTGGAACGATTGCGCGAATTTGCCCGCGGTGGTCCAAGCGGCTTCCCCGCAAACGCGCATCGGGCTGGTGCTGGCCGACGCCGAATTCGACAGTGAGAGAAATCATACTTACATCCGACAGCAGCTCGGGGCGCAGAGCGTGATTCCAGCCAAGCGCGGCAAGAAAACCTGGCGCATCCACGGAGTGCGTGCCCAGATGCGTCGAGCATTCCCACGACAAGTCTACCGGCGCCGCGCTCTGATCGAGAGTCTGTTCAGTTCGGTGAAGCGCAAGCTCTCGGCTCGCGCGCCCGGTCGTTCCCTGCGCACCCAGAAGCGCCAGGCCCTGCTCCTTGGACTGAGTTTCAATCTGTATCGCCTGAGGCATCGCTACCTTTTTTCGAGGATGTCAACAGAGCCAGACGACTTCTAGCCGCTGCGTCTCGTCGTCAGCGCGGCGCTTAGCCTGCCGCTCGCGCCATCAGCTTTTCCACTTTCGCGTCCAGCTCCCGCGCCACTTTCAATGCATCTTCATTCCCGTAAGAAGCCAGAAAACTTGCCATCCTATCGTACGAAAGGTGCACTCCATCCTCCCTCTCGTCCACCAGGATCGTAATTGGCGCGTACGACGCGGCATCGGCGACGTGCTTCAACATCTTTTTCATCGTCAGAGGATTTCCAATAAGGAAGCGATAGCTTTTCTTCGCGCGATTTCCCAATTCCTTTTGCAGCACTCCGCCCATGTCCAGCCGCATGAACACCATCAGCTCCGCAGGTCCCGTAGCCCGCGCGACAATCTGCTCGAGTTCCGCTTCCGTTCGCGCTGCACTAACTTCTTTCATGAAACTGCTGATCTCCGGCCGACCTACGCTCGCTTCCAGCGTTTTCACCACTTCGTCAAACGGCTTCGCCGACGTCACGCTAATTCTGTTTACGCTGATCGCTTTCGTTTCCATCAGATTCCTCCAGGGTCTGCTCGCCGCCGCCGATCAAAGACTCGCCATCGCGCTCGCCTCCGCCCCTCTTGCCAGAACCGCGTCCGGTATCAAACCAGAGCGCCATGACGCACATCATCAGATTTGCCGCCGGTCCTGCCGGTCGCAAATTTCTCGCAGCCTCCCAACGCTTGACAGCATCCAATACCGCGCCTAACAATAGTTTCACCGCGCTCGAAAGGGTTAGCCTCGCACCAGTGAAGATGGCCGACCTCACAGTACGGCGATAGCCCGATTCCGCTGCCTGCACGTGATCGGCGCCCAGCGACACGCGTCAAGCCCGGGAATAGCTCCAACAATCTTCGCACCACAAAACAAGGAGACCAGCGATGGCAAAAACTGCGGTAGCTCCCGCAAAAGAACACGAACGGACCCCGCTCGAAATTCCGACCGACCTTACCCCCAGCGGTGTAGCCGAAATCTCCGCGTCCCTGCGTCAAATGCTCGCCGATGTTTTCGCGCTCTACGTCAAGACCAAGAATTTTCACTGGCACATGACCGGCCGCAACTTCCGCGATTACCACCTGCTCCTCGACGAGCACGCCGACCAGATTTTCGCCATGACCGACGAAATCGCCGAGCGCGGCCGCAAAATCGGCGGAGCCACTCTCCGTTCGATTAGCGATATTTCCGAACATCAGCGCCTGAAAGATAACAACGCAGAAGTCGTCACGCCGAAAGACATGCTTGCGGAACTCTCCACGGATAATCAGCAACTGACGCGCTACCTGCGTGCGGCGCATGAACTGTGCGAGAAGCACAACGATGTCGCCACTGCCAGCTTGATTGAGGTTTGGATCGATCAGACCGAACGCCGCGTCTGGTTTTTGTCCGAGATCGTTCGGGACCTCTAATCCACGCGCTCACGCGCAAGTGCGCATAACCGAAGACGCAAACCAAAACCCACGCAACGCGGCGGCTGGTCCCCAACCCAACAACTAAGCGATGACCAGTCGCCGCGTTTCGCCGGGAAACCATTCAGCTCGGAATGTTGACCCCGCTCAGAAAACCGCCCAGATGCGCCGTCAGCGCAATAACCGCAACGCCCAATAACTCCAGTGGCACGCGATAGGCGGGCAACACCAGCTCCAGCGACAGCCGCGAACGAAAGTGCACGAACCAAATCACTCCAATCATCGCGCTCGAAACGATTCCCAGCACCAGGTGCAGCAGCAATATCCCCTTGAGTTTTCCACCGCCCAGCTGCAACTGCCACGCCAGCAGTCCGCTCGCAACCACCGGCACCGCCGCAGCCGCCGCCACGGCGAAATTGTAATAGGCGGCGGCAGCAAGCATTCGGCTCTTCCTCCACTGCGCGGCAAAATCAAATCCGACGCCGGCCGTAAATAGCGCGATCGGAAAATGGATCAGCACCACGTGCTGCGCGTGTTTCTCCAGCAGCGCTTGCCTGATATCAAATGGGTTTACGTTCATTCGCTCACTCACTTCACGATGATCTTGCCGGTCATTTTCGGATGAACCGAACAAAAATACTCGTACGTCCCGGGAGTCTGGAACGTAAACGAAAACTTGTCGTCGGTGTCGAGTGCTTTCGATTTGAATTTCTGGTCCACGCTCATCACCACATGCGGCACGTCGTCCTTATTGATCCAGGTTACCTGCGTGCCTGCGGGAATGGTTAGTTCCATCGGCCCAAAGCTGAAATTGTCGATGGTAACTTCCTTCGCCGCAGGCTGCTGCTGCGCCGCTGTGTAAAAAGGCCCCCCAATACCGCCGCTCAGCAGCAAGATCGCCAGCGAAGCGACTAAACCAACGCCCAACTTCCGCGGCCGGCACACCCGCTCGCTTGTCCATAATTCCCTGTTCTCGATTCTCATTTCTCTCTCCTTAACCTTGAAGTTGTGTATCCACCACCGCCAGCGTGTGCTGGCCCCGCACGAAATTCACGTCGGTAATTCCCAGCAAGCTGCGCAGCTTTTCCGCAGGCACTTTCATCGGCCCCGGCGAATCCGCCTGTCCCGGCTGCGGCTGCGGAAACGCCGTTGAACACGCCGTGTGGAACGCCACATTCCCCTCCACTTTCTGCATCGTTTGGTGAATGTGCCCGTTCAGCACCGTCACCGAGCCGAACCTCTTCAAATACGAAAGCGCCTGCGCGCTGTCATCCGTGCCCCATCCCCACTGCGGATACACCGACCACAGCGGAATGTGCGCGAACACCACAATCGGCGTGCTCGATTTCAACCGCGCGACGTCTTTTTCAATCCATTCCAGCTGCGCCGCGCCCAAATTTCCCAGCCCACCCGCTTTCAGATTCAACACGTTGACCAATCCCATGAAGTGCACGCCTTCCCGGTCGAAGCTGTACCACCCCTCCCCTTGCGCGTCCTTGCCAAAACGTTCGTGAAACGCTTCCCCGTTGTCGTTGAGTACGTCGTGTTCGCCGGGAACGTAAAAGATCCGCTCCGTTTTCAAACTCTTCAGCGATTCCGCCAGCGTGTCGAATTCTACCGGCTTGGAAAGGTGCGTCAGGTCTCCGGTGTGCAGCACAAACGCCGGCGGCGTCGGCAACGCATTTATTTTTGCGATCGCTTCGCGTAAAGTCCCGGTCACATCGGGATTGGCCGGCTTGCTGAAACCAATGTGACTGTCGCTGATCTGCACAAAGCTCAAGTCGCCCTTCAAATGTCCAACTTTCTGCTGCAACACATCCGTCAGCGCGAACGATTTCAGCACCCCTCCTTGCATCACGCACAGCGCGCCCGTCCCGGCCCACGCCATGCACTTCAAAAAGCCCCTCCGGTCTACTCCGTCCAGATCCACATTCTTTTCGATGTATTTCGACATGCTCTCTTCCTCCTCTCGCTCGTCTCCGAAAATTCCCTCAAAAAGGGGGGCCGGGGGAGGGCGTGTTTGGCAGGAATAACCTCCCCGGGCCTCGCCTGCTGAATGCTCCGTTCGCTTACTAGACTCGATCGTTCACTCTTTTATTCCCGCACACCCACTCGCCGGCCGCTTTTCTGCCGTGTTTTTGCAGTCAGCAGCCCAAAACAATTCGCGGGAATAAATTAGGTTGAATTCCGGTCTGGTAACTTGAGAGTGTTATTCCGGCATGGCGGACGAATCGCGCACTTCCGGCAACGCCGGCAGCTTTGAACAGGTTGTCTTGCCGCACCTCGATGCGGCCTACAACCTCGCGCACTGGCTCGTCCGCAATAGCCACGACGCCGAGGACATCGTCCAGGAGGCTTATCTGCGCGCGTTCAAATTTTTCGGCGGATACCAGGGCGGCAACGCTCGCGCCTGGCTGCTGAAAATCGTGCGCAATACCAGCTATTCATTTTTGCAAACGAACCGCCCCGCCGACCTCGGAGTTGAATTCGACGAAACGCTTCATACGCCCGATACCGCGCCACCGGACGCCGAAGCTGCGCTCTTGCAGGCGGCCGATAGCCGCGCGGTCCGCGAAGCTCTCGAAAGATTGCCGGTACATTTTCGCGAGATTGTAATTTTGCGCGAGCTCGAAGGGATGTCTTACAAGGAGATTGCCGCGACCACCGAAGTTCCCATCGGCACGGTAATGTCCGGCCTCGCGCGCGCCCGTGCCCAGCTGAAAAAAGATCTGTTGCGAGTGAAAGAGCGGGAGGAACATCGTGGCGTGTAACGACAACCAGCGTCTGCTCCACGCCTACTTCGATGGCGAGCTCGACCTCGTGCGCACTATCGAGTTCGAGGACCATCTGAAATCCTGCCCCGAATGTTCCCGGGATTTTGCCGGCCAGCAGGCCCTGCGGAAATCGCTCCATGCCGCGAATCTTTACCAGCGGGCGCCGCAGAGCCTGAAGAATAAAATCCGCGCCCAAATTCCGCGCGAAATGCAGGCGCAGCCAGTTTCCACGGGACGCCGCACCGCGATCGAATGGCTCGTGGTCGCCGCCGCCATCCTTATCGCGATCGTGCTCGGCGCAAGAATTGTCCGAAATGTCGGCGGCCGCCGGCAAAGCGATCTGCTATCCGAACAAATCGTTGCAGATCATATTCGCTCGCTTCAGCCCGGACACTTGTACGACGTCGAATCCACGGACCAGCACACCGTGAAGCCCTGGTTCGATGGCAAACTCGATTTCGCGCCTCCAGTCACAGATCTCGCAAGTAAAGGCTTCCCGCTCGTCGGCGGCCGCCTCGACTATCTGGATCATCGCGACGTCGCCGCGCTCGTCTACCGGCGCCAAAAACATTTCATCAACGTATTTGTCTGGCCAAGCGAGGTAATAACGACGAAGGTCCCCGAAACCCAAACCATCCGCGGCTACAATCTGGTTTTCTGGCAGCGCGACAGCATGAACTTCTGCGCCGCTTCCGACTTGAATTCTGCGGAACTCGAGCAGTTTGCCCAACTCCTGCAGCAATAGGCACTCGCGTCAACCCACGCGGAAATAAGTCGCGAGACAGGTCCGGATTTTCGAGGAAATCTACCGCTGGTGAGGTCGCAGCCTGCTCGGAGAGCCGAGGCATGCGGGGCTGTTATCTTGCGAGTTCAATCAAATGCGGGATGTGCGACAAAGCTGGCTCAGCGCTTTTCCGGCTCTGCGCGTCGGGCGTTCCCGTCACGTCCGGCATTCCCATCGTGACCGGCATTTTCCGCGTCGTCCGTACGCGGATCATCGCTACCCAGCAAAGCCTCTATCACGCCGACCATCGGAAACGCGTCCGTCTTCGATACCACCGATCGAATCCCAACATCTCGCGCGTGCTTCTCCAAATCCGCGCTCGCGTGCTGCGTAAACATCACCACCGGCACCGCCGGCGCAATTTCCCGCAATCGTCGCGCCGTTTCCAGCCCATTGATTCCGGGCATCTGGAAATCAACGATCACCACATTCGGCCGCACGTTCTTGAACATTTCCACGGCCGTCATGCCATCCGCGGCCTCCCCGGCGATTTCCCAGTCGGGATTAGCCTGCAGTACCGTCCGCAGCCCCTGTCTCACCAACTCGCTATCGTCCACGATTAGAAATCGAGTGCGCATCGCCTACCCTTCGCAGCTTCCACTGGAACATGAACGGCCGCCGCAGCAGGAAGCGTCGAGCGCCGGCGGCCCCTAGTAAGCTCGAAAGTGATGATGAATAGTCGCGTAGTGTATAACACCTTCGTCCCCATACCGGAAAATGCCATCAACCGTGTTCTTAGTCTGATGCGCCGATTGCCACCGCGCTAACCAGCGGCAGCGCCGCCGTGATCGAGGTCCCGCTCTCGCTCGACTGAATCTCCAGCGTTCCGCCAAGCTCGCGCACCCGTTCCCGCATCCCGCTGAGCCCCACTCCCTGATTCGCTCCCAGGAACATGGAAATTCGCTTCTCCGGCGGGATTCCCTTCCCCGCGTCAGCGACCTGCACCGTCAACAACTTCTCCGACGGCCATATTTTAATGTGCGCCGTTTCACTTCCGGAGTGGCGGTAGACGTTCGTCAGGCATTCTTGCACAATCCGGAAAACCGAAATCTCCAGATTCGGCGCCAGCCGCCCGATTTCCGGCGAGAGCTCCACCGTCACCTTCACGTTGCTGCGCTCCGTAACTCCGTCCGCATACGACCGGATCGCCGGCATCAATCCCACTTCATCCAATAGCGGCGGATGCAGCAAATGCGAAATCGTCCGGATTTCCTTCGAGAGTTGTTCCACCAGCTGCGAATTTTGCTGCAAGGCGTCGGCCGCTTCTCGGCTCAGTTTGTCCGCTTGTCTCAGCGCCATTCCATTATTCATGGACATCGCCGCCACAAACTGTCCCACGCTGTCGTGCAAGTCCCGGGCGATGCGCCGGCGCTCTTCGTCCTGCATGGTGATCAGCCGCGCCGAAAGCGCGCGCAATTCGCGATTCAATTGTTCCAGCTGCCGCGTCTTGCGATGCAAATCGGCAAACACGCTCACCTTCGCTCGCAAAAGCTCCGGCACGATCGGCACCGAAATGTAATCGACCGCCCCGCGTTGATACGCTTTCAACCGGTCCAGGTCCGTCAGGTGCACCGCGGAAATGAAAATAATCGCCGTTTCTTGAAAGCGCGGATGCTGCCGGATCAAATCCGCCAGCTCAAATCCATCCAGCTCCGGCATGCTCACGTCCATCAGCACCACGGCCACATCGGTCTTCAACAGGATATCCAGTGCTTCCCTGCCCGAGTGCGCTTTGATCAGGTTTTCGCCCAGTTCTCCCAGAATAACTTCGTAACTCAGCAGCTTTCCCGGCTGATCATCCACCATCAGAATGTTCACTTTTCCCTGCTCCGTCATTCTGCTTCCTCCGCGCTCGATGACTTCGCTGGCTGTATTGCGTTCTGGAATTAAATCCGCCGGCACCTTGCACCCATCCTTACCTGTGCAGCCACATCCTTAGAGCCGAAAGCAGCTGCTCCGTATTTACAGGTTTTGCCAAATATTCCGACGCCCCCGCCTCCAGGCATTTCTCCCGGTCTCCCTTCATCGCTTTGGCCGTCAACGCCACGATCGGCAATCTCCGGAACGAACTATTCTGCCGGATCACCTGCATGGTCTCGTAGCCATCCATCTCCGGCATCATGATGTCCATCAGCACGATCGCCACGTCAGGAGTCGATTCCAGCGTCTTGATCGCCTCGCGCCCTGTTCCCGCCGTCAGCACCGTCATTCCGCGCCGCTCCAGCACGCTGCTCAACGCGAAAATATTCCGCACATCGTCATCCACTACCAGCACTTTCTTCCCCACCAGTGCTTCATCCGAGTGGTGCAGCCGCTCCAGCATCTTCTGTTTTTCCGGCGGCAGATCGGCCACCACGCGATGCAGGAACAGCGCCGTCTCATCCAGCAAGCGCTCCGGCGACTCCACGCCCTTCACCACCACGCTGCGTGCCAGCACCCGTAGCCGCGCATCCTCCTCCGACGAAAGATCCTTCCCGGTGAAAACCACCACCGGCAGATCGCTCAATCCCGGCGTCTCGCTGAAGCGCTCCAGCAAATCGAAGCCGGACATATCCGGCAACCGCAGATCCAGCACCACGCAATCGAACGCTTCTGCGCTCATCACGCTCAGCGCCTCGTTCCCCGTGGACGCCACCGAAACATCTATATCGTCGTAACCCAGCAGCTCCCGGATCGTGAATTGCTCGTCGGGATTATCCTCCACCACCAGCAACCGCTTCCGCCGCGGGGTCGCATACTCCTTGATCCGCGCAAACGCGCTATCCAGCGCTTCCGTCGTCGTCGGCTTGGTCACAAATGCGAACGCGCCGCGCGACAATCCGTGATGCCGCTCTTCATCCTGCGTCAGCATCTGCACGGGAATGTGCCGCGTCGTCGGGTCCTGCTTCAAATGGTTGAGCACTGTCCAACCCAGCATGTCCGGCAGGAAAACATCCAAAGATATCGCCGCCGGATGGAACTCTCTCGCCAGCGCCAGCGCCTCCGAGCCGCGTGCCGCCGTGAGTATCTTGAATCCCTTGTCATGCGCCAGATCGCAAAGCACCCGCGCATAATGCGGATCGTCCTCTACGATCAATAGCACGGCATCGTCGGGCTGGAGCGTTTCGCGGTCGTCGGGAACTTTCTCGAACCAGCGATCTGGAACCGCGCCTGCGGAAAGCTGCAGCGGCGTCGGTGCCGCGGTCGTTTTGCGATCCACCACCGCCACCCCCGTGGACGGTCCCACGTACGTTTGCGGCAAATAAAGCGTGAACGTGCTCCCTCTTCCGGGGGCGCTCCGCAATTGGATTTCGCCTCCCAGCAAGTTCGCCAGTTCGCGGCTGATCGCCAGGCCCAATCCCGTGCCGCCATATTTGCGGCTCGTGCCCGCATCCGCTTGTTGGAAAGCCTCGAAAATGATCCGCTGCTTCTCCGGCGGAATTCCGATGCCCGTGTCGGAAACTTCGAACGCCACCACCGAAGCCGAGCGCTCCAGCACCGGATGCCCGCCGCTCCAGCCGCCCTCGGCGATAAATACCGAAAGCCGCACGCTTCCCTGCTCCGTGAACTTGAACGCATTCGAGAGCAGGTTCTTCAGCACTTGTTGCAAACGCTTCGAGTCCGTCACCAGGCTCCGCGCCAACCTGGGATCCGCCTCGATTTCGAAACTCAGTCGCCGGTTCTCCGCTTCGTGCCGGAAGGGGCGCGCAATCATATCCAGCAAGCTCGCATAGAACACTTCTTCCGCCTGCACCGACACGGTCCCGGACTCGATCTTCGATAGGTCCAGAATGTCCGTGATCAGATTCAGCAAGTCCGTCCCTGCGCCGTGTATCGTCCGCGCAAATTCCACCTGCTTCGGCGTCAAGTTCCCGTCCGGATTGTCGGTCAGCTGTTGCCCCAGCACCAAAATGCTGTTCAGCGGCGTCCGCAATTCGTGCGACATGTTCGCCAGAAATTCCGACTTGTACTTTGACGTCAGCGCCAGCTCCTTGGCTTTCTCTTCTACCGCGCGCCGCGCCTGCTCGATTTCCTGGTTCTTGCGCTCCACTTCCACGTTCTGTTCCGCGAGTTGCTGCGCCTTTTGCGCGAGTTGCTCGTTGGTCTGTTGCAATTCGGTCTGCTGCGTCTGCAGTTCCTTCGCCAGCTGCTGCGATTGCTTCAGCAATCCTTCGGTCTGCATCGTCGCCTCAATACTGTTCAACACAATCCCGATGCTGGCCGTCAGTTGCTCCAAAAATGCCAGATGCGACGCCGTAAACGCGTTCAGCGAAGCCAGCTCGATCACCGCTTTTACGTGATCCTCGAAAAGCACCGGCAGCACAATGATGTTCCGCGGCACCGCCTGGAATAATCCCGAACGGATCGGCACCGCATCCAGCGGCACTTCCGTAATCAGCAATCGCCGCTTTTCCGCCGCGCATTGACCCACCAGGCCGTGTCCCAGGCGCAAATGATCCGGATGCCCGTCTTGCCCGTTGTTCGCAAACGCCGATAGCAGCACCAGCTCGTCCGATTCTTCCTCCATCATTTGATAAATAACACCCTGCTGCGCGTTCACCAGCGGCGCCAGTTCCGATAGCAGCATCCGTCCTACCGTCGTCAAATCCCGTTGCCCCTGCAACATGCCGGTCAACCGCGCTAGGTTCGTCTTCAGCCAGTCCTGCTCGTTGTTGCGGTCCGTCGTCAGCCGCAGGTTGTCAATCATCGTGTTGATGTAATCTTTCAGCTCCGCCACTTCTCCGCTCGCTTCCACCTGAATAGACCGCGTCAAATCGCCCTTCGTCACCGCCGTAGTCACTTCCGCAATCGCACGCACCTGGTTCGTCAAGTTGTCCGCGAGCAAGTTCACGTTGCCGGTCAAATCTTTCCACGTCCCGGCCGCGCCCGGCACGTTCGCCTGCCCGCCCAGCCGCCCTTCCACCCCCACTTCGCGCGCCACGGTCGTCACCTGGTCCGCAAAAGTTGCCAGCGTGTCCGTCATGTTGTTGATCGTCTCGGCCAGCGCCGCCACTTCGCCCTTCGCGTTCACCGTCAATTTCTTGGTCAATTCGCCGTCCGCCACGGCCGTCACCACCTTTACAATTCCGCGCACCTGCTCCGTCAGGTTAGCTGCCATTACGTTCACGTTATCCGTCAAGTCCTTCCACGTTCCCGCCACGCCCGGCACCTTGGCCTGCCCACCCAGCTTTCCATCCGTTCCCACCTCGCGCGCCACGCGCGTCACTTCCGCGGCAAACGCATTCAGCTGGTCCACCATCGTGTTGATCGTGTTCTTCAATTCCAGAATCTCGCCCTTCACGTCCACTGTGATCTTGCGTGACAAGTCTCCGCGCGCCACAGCCGTCGTCACCTCGGCAATATTGCGCACCTGCGCGGTCAAATTCCCGGCCATCGCGTTCACCGAGTCCGTCAGGTCCTTCCACGTCCCCGCCACGCCCGGCACATTGGCTTGCCCGCCCAACCTTCCCTCGCTGCCCACCTCGCGCGCCACGCGCGTCACTTCCGCGGCAAACGACCGCAGCTGCTCCACCATCGTGTTCAGCGTTTCTTTCAACTGCAAAATTTCGCCGCGCACGTCCACTGTAATCTTGCGTGACAAATCTCCGCTCGCAATCGCCGTCGCCACTTCCGCGATGTTCCGCACCTGGCCCGTCAGGTTGCTGGCCATGAAGTTCACGTTATCCGTCAAATCCTTCCATGTTCCGCCAACGCCCGGCACCTGCGCCTGCCCGCCCAACTTCCCTTCCGTTCCCACCTCGCGCGCCACGCGCGTCACCTCGCCCGCAAACGCATTCAGCTGGTCCACCATCGTGTTGATCGTGTTCTTCAATTCCAGAATCTCGCCCTTCACGTCCACCGTGATCTTGCGCGACAAATCTCCTCGCGCCACAGCCGTAGTCACTTCAGCAATGTTCCGAACCTGCGCCGTCAAGTTCCCGGCCATCGAGTTCACCGAGTCCGTCAAATCCTTCCAAGTCCCCGCGACCCCCGGCACATTGGCTTGCCCGCCCAACCGCCCTTCGCTGCCCACCTCGCGTGCCACGCGCGTCACTTCTCCCGCGAACGCGTTCAGCTGATCCACCGTCGTGTTAATCGTTTCCTTCAGCAAAAGAATTTCGCCGCTGACGTTCACCGTAATCTTCTTCGAAAGGTCGCCGCTCGCAATCGCCGTCGAAACTTCCGCGATGTTGCGCACCTGCCCCGTCAGGTTGCTGGCCATCGAGTTCACCGAGTCGGTCAAGTCCTTCCACGTTCCCGCGACGCCCGGCACCAAGGCCTGCCCGCCGAGTTTTCCGTCCGTCCCCACTTCGCGCGCCACGCGCGTCACTTCCGAAGCAAAAGACCGCAGTTGGTCCACCATCGTGTTCAGCGTATCTTTCAACTCCAGAATTTCGCCCTTCACGTCCACAGTGATCTTGCGCGAGAGGTCGCCTCTCGCCACCGCCGTCGCCACTTCCGCAATGTTCCTCACCTGGCCCGTCAGGTTGCTGGCCATGAAGTTCACGTTATCCGTCAAATCTTTCCACGTGCCCGCGCCCGGCACCTGCGCCTGTCCTCCCAGCTTCCCTTCCGTTCCCACCTCGCGCGCCACGCGCGTCACTTCTCCAGCAAACGCGTTCAGCTGGTCCACCATCGTGTTAATCGTGTTCTTCAACTCCAGAATCTCGCCCTTCACGTCCACCGTGATCTTGCGTGACAAGTCTCCTCTCGCCACCGCCGTCGTCACTTCCGCGATGTTTCTCACCTGGTCGGTCAAATTCCCGGCCATCGAATTCACCGAATCCGTCAAGTCCTTCCACGTTCCCGCCACGCCCGGCACGTTCGCCTGCCCGCCCAACCGCCCTTCGCTGCCTACCTCCCGCGCCACGCGCGTCACTTCACCGGCAAACCGGTTCAGCTGGTCCACCATCGTGTTCAGCGTTTCTTTCAACTGCAGAATCTCACCGCGCACGTCCACCGTGATCTTGCGCGACAAATCCCCGCTCGCAATCGCCGTCGCCACTTCCGCAATATTTCTCACCTGCCCCGTCAGGTTGCTGGCCATGAAGTTCACGTTGTCCGTCAAATCCTTCCACGTCCCCGCCACCCCCGGCACCTGCGCCTGCCCTCCCAACTTCCCTTCCGTTCCCACCTCGCGCGCCACGCGCGTCACTTCACCGGCGAACGCGTTCAGTTGGTCCACCATCGTGTTGATCGTGTTCTTCAATTCCAGAATCTCGCCCTTCACGTCCACCGTGATCTTGCGCGATAGGTCGCCTCTCGCGACAGCCGTCGTCACTTCCGCAATATTTCTCACCTGCGCCGTCAGGTTCCCCGCCATCGCGTTCACCGAATCCGTCAAATCCTTCCAAGTCCCCGCCACGCCCGGCACCACCGCCTGCCCCCCCAACCGCCCTTCGCTGCCCACTTCGCGCGCCACGCGCGTCACTTCCGAAGCGAACGACCGCAACTGGTCCACCATCGTGTTGATCGCTTCTTTCAACTGCAGAATCTCGCCGCGCACGTCCACCGTAATCTTGCGCGACAAATCTCCACTCGCCACCGCCGTCGCCACTTCCGCGATGTTGCGCACCTGCCCCGTCAGATTGCTCGCCATCGAGTTCACGGAATCCGTCAAGTCTTTCCACGTTCCCGCCACGCCCGGCACCTGCGCCTGCCCTCCCAGCTTCCCGTCCGTACCCACTTCGCGCGCCACGCGCGTCACTTCCGCCGTAAACACGCCCAATTGCTGAATCATCGTGTTCACGATCGCCGCCGACCGCAGAAATTCGCCTTCCAGCGGACGTCCATCCACATCCAGCTGCACCGTTTGCGTCAAATTGCCTTTCGCCACGGCTGCAATCGCGCGCGTCACCTCGGTCGTCGGCCGCAGCAAGTCGTCCACCAGCGTATTCACAGATACCTCAATCTCGCCCCACGCCGCTTTCGACTGGTGAAACCGCACGCGCTCCCGCGTTCGCCCTTCTTTTCCCACCACTTGCCCCACGCGCTTCAATTCCCGCGCCATCTGCTGGTTCGTCGCCGCGATATCGTTGAACGTGTCCGCCACTTTTCCCGCCAGCCCCGTCCAATGCCCCGGCAACCGCGCGGAGAAGTCCCCATCGCGCATTGCGCGCAAACTTGCCAGGATCACGCTCAAATCCGCCGGCATCGCCTCGCCGTGCGCTTGCGCCGCAGTTCGCCCGTTGCTTTTCACACTGCTTTTGACGTCGCCACCGGGACTTGCGGTTGCTGTTCCGTGCTCGCTTCTCTTCATATACCTCTCCAGGCGAAAGCTCAGGCGAAACTATCCATTACCGGTCCGTACGCAGTCATCTGCCCAATCGGCTGCCGATAGCGCTCCATCGAAGATCTCCGCCGCAACGCAGCCGCTTCATTGTAAGTTGTGCAAATCCAAAGGAAGAGTTGTATGAAATCGCAAAGTGATAACACAAATCTTTCCCCATAATCCCTACAGTATTCGCTGTAGGACCCCTTAGGGAGATACCCGATGCCATGGATCATTACCGGCTCGCTTCTCCCGTCTTCCCTATCCTCGTCGGAGTCTCGCATCTATCTGCAGCCGCACAGTTCCGGTCTGAACCGTTGCTCCGCCCCACTGCTCGCCAGAATCATTGACGCTTCCCATTGGCGGGTCTAGTATCGGATTGCGCCCCGGCCCGCATGCCGGCCCTCGGCCTTTCGCGGAGTGTCCGCCACTCCTTTCCCTGCGCCAAGGAATTCTGCAATGAAGAACTCCAAAGGGAACGCCCACCCCAAACCGGCCGCCGAAAAATCGCACGACGCTCAACGCTCCGCCACGCCGGAATCCACCACTTTCCCGGTCGTCGGCATCGGCGCTTCCGCCGGCGGCCTGGAAGCCTTCACCGAATTGCTCCGTTACCTCCCGGAAAACACCGGCATGGCTTTCGTTCTCGTGCAGCACCTCGACCCCACCCACGGTAGCGTCCTCCAGGAAATTCTGGCTCGCTCCACCAAAATCCCCGTCACCGAGGTCAAGGACGGCGAGCTCATTCTCCGCGATCATGTCTACGTCATTCCTGCCAACGCCAACATGATTATCGAAGGCGGCGCCCTGCGCCTCGTCCCGCGCGAAGCGGTCCGCGGCCGCAATATGCCCATAGATCATTTCTTCCGCTCTCTGGCCGAAAGCCGCGGCGAACAAGCCATCGCCGTCGTTCTCTCCGGCACCGCCACCGACGGCACTCTGGGTTGTGCCGCCGTGAAGACCGCCGGCGGAATCACCTTTGCCCAGGACGAAAAATCCGCGAAGTACGGCGGCATGCCCCACAGCGCGGTCTACTCCGGTTGCATAGACTTCGTGCTCCCTCCCAAAGGCATTGCCCAGGAATTGGTCAGAATCGCCCGCCATCCCTATGTCGCGCGCCCGGCCCCCGATTTGGAAAACGCTTCCGCGGCCGGCGATGAGACCGTGCATTCGCTTCTCGTAATGCTGCACGGGGTCACCGGCGTGGACTTCACCGAATATAAACAGTCCACGCTCCAGCGCCGCATTAAGCGCCGTATCGTCTTGCACCACCTCGAAACCCTCCGCGACTATCTTGCCTACGTCAAGCAACACCCCGGAGAACTCGACGAGCTTTACCGCGACGTGCTCATCAACGTCACCGGCTTTTTCCGCGATCCCGAAACTTTCGACTCCCTCAGCAACCTCGTATTTCCCTCCATTCTGCAAACTCATGCCTCCGCGGATGGCGCCCTGCGCTTCTGGGTCCCGGGCTGCTCCACCGGCGAGGAAGCCTATTCCATCGCTATCGTTCTCACGGAATACCTGTGGGATCACGCCCCCAAATCCTCGGCCTCCGCCAATGGTGTCCAAATATTTGCCACCGACATCAGCGATACCGCCCTGGACCGTGCCCGCATTGGCCTCTATCCCGAAGCAGCCGTTGCCGAAGTCTCGCCCGAGCGCATCAAGCGTTTCTTTCTCAAGCAGAGCAACGGTTTTCAAGTCAGCAAAGCCGTTCGCGAAATGTGCATTTTTGCCAAGCAAAATGTCGCCAAGGATCCGCCCTTCTCCAATCTTGACCTCGTCAGTTGCCGCAATTTGTTGATCTACCTCGGACCCGTTCTGCAAAGGCGCGTCATCCCTGCCCTGCACTACGCCTTGCGTCCCAACGGCTACTTGATGCTGGGGGGCTCGGAAACCTTGGGGGCGTTTGCGGATCAGTTCAGCGTGGTGGATAAGAAATCCAGAATTTACCGCAAAAAACTCACTGCTACCCGTTTTGCAACCTTCTTTGCGCCCCAGCCCTATGATTTCCACAAAGTCGGAGGAGCACAGGTGTCCAAACCAGCCCAGTCAGGCCTTCCCATTGAAAAGGAAGTTGACCGGCTTCTCGTCAACCGTTTCGTGCCGGCCAGCGTGGTCGTCAATGACGCACTCGAAATCATCCAATTCCGCGGCAAGACCGGCGCCTACCTCGAACCCGCCGCCGGTCAGCCCACTTTCAGCCTTTCAAAAATGGCTCGTGAGGGCCTATTGATCGACCTTCGCGAAGCCCTGATTCACGCCAAGAAAGCGCACCAGCCCGTTCGCAAGCAGGGCGTGCGCATCAAGTCCGACGCCGGCACCCGCGAAATTGACCTGGAAGTCATCCCCGTTCGCGGCGAATCCTCCTCCGAGAATTTCTATGTCATCGTTTTCCAGGAGGCTCTCAACGACGGCGCCCCCCGCTCCAAACGCGGCGCCAAGAAGCGGCCCGAGAAACGAAACTCCGCGGCCTCGGAACGCGACCGCTCCGACCGCGAAATCTCGCACCTCCGCGAACAATTGCAGGCCCTCATCGAGGATCACGAAACCACTCTGGAAGAATACAAATCTTCCAACGAGGAAGTTCTCTCTGCCAACGAAGAGCTGCAAAGCACCAACGAAGAGCTGGAAACCGCCAAAGAGGAATTGCAATCCACCAACGAGGAACTCATCACCCTCAACGAAGAGTTGCAGAACCGCAACGCCGAATTGAGCATGAGCAACAACGATATGGTCAACCTTCTCAGCAACGTCAGCCTCCCCGTCGTCATGGTTGGTGACGATTTGCGCATCCGGCGCTTCACCCCGCTCGCCGAAAAGCTCCTCAATTTCTGTGCCACGGATATCGGCCGCCGCCTCGCCGAAATCCGTCCCAATCTTGTCGGCGTGGACCTCGATAGCATCGTCCACAACACCATCGAATCCGGCACGCCGCACGAACAGGAAGTCCAAGGCGAACACGACCGCTACCTCATGCGCGTCCGCCCTTACAAAACCTGGAACAACAAGATCGAAGGCGCCGTCATCACCTTCCTCGATATAGACGCTATCCGCCTTACTCTCGAAGAGTCCCGCCGCCAGTAGAGTCTGTGTGCGAACCATGATTTTCGTCAGGGCACGGCTTTAGCCGTGCCGTAACCGACGCAGAATCAGAGCGGCTTCAGTTTATCCTGAGGCCCCGATAAAATCGGGGCTGAAGGGCCGCTGAGGGAACGATTTTCGCGCTCTCACACAGACTCCAGTAGCCCCCGGCACTCCTCCGAGCGCCCGCGAAATTAGCCAGCTCTGTCGGATGCCCGACAGATTGCTTCGCCGGGTTGTTGCAAGATTAATTGATTTACGGGCGGCTCCCGGAGTAGGATGAGTTTCCCAGTTCTAGCACTCGGCTGACGTGTCTTTGCTTAGGTTTAACAGTTAGTTATGGCAACGCCTAAGACCAATTTTCCGATTGTAGGTTTGGGATTCTCAGAATCCGGCATCCCGGCACTTTCCCACTTGCTGTCGGCGCTCCCCGCCCAGTCCGGCACGGCCTTCGTTTTGCTCCCGTACGCCGGCTCCAACCATTCTCAATCTCTTGCGGACAATCTCTCCTCCCAAGCAAGCATTCCCGTTAAAAAATTCCGCAAAGCCACCCACCTCCGCCCGGACCATATCTATATCGGCCCTCCGCAAGCGCTCCTCACCATCGCTGGCGGCGTTCTTCACCCATCTCGTCCCGCTCGCCCTGCGGTCGGCGTCCGTCCGCTCGATCATTTTTTTCGCTCTCTCGCGGCGGATCGCCAGAACCACGCCGTTGCCGTGGTCCTCTCCGGCGACGGCTTGGACGGCATTCAGGGCTGCGCCGCGATTCAATCCGCCGGAGGCATCACCATTGCCGCCGAGCCCCCCTCTTCCGCCTCGTCGCGCACGCAGCACAGCGCCGTCGAAGCCGGATGTATTGACTTCGTCCTGCCTCCCCAGGCCGTTGCTCCAAAAATCGCCGAAATCGCCGCCCGCCTCTCTCGCGCCTCGTCCCCTTCCGGCCTTCGTGATGAACATCACCTGGTGCTCGCTTGCCTTCAGGAGGTCACCGGAATTAATTTCGGCCACTATTCTCATCCCTTGCTGCATCGCGGCATCCATCGCCGCATGACGTTAACTAACATAGCGACCCTCAACGAATACCTGCGCCACGTCAACGAAAAACCCAGCGAACTTCGCGCCCTCTCTCGCGACCTCTCGTCTTCCTTTACTCCCTTCTTCGATCATGACTTGCCCTCCGAAGCCCTCAGCCAGCGTATTTTCCCGGCGCTCCTGGCCGATCGCAAATCCGTAGGCGCCCCCATTCGCATTTGGATTCCGGGCTGTTCCTCGGGCGAGGATGCCTATTCGCTCGCCATTATTTTATCGGAGCTCCTGGCCAACTCTCGCCCTAGCACGTCTCACAATGGCGAATTCGCCGAGCCGCAAATCCAAATCTTCGCCACCGATACCAACGAAGCCGCGCTGGAGACCGCCCGCGCCGGCGTCTACGACCTGGCTCGCCTCGCCAACGTCTCCCCGCAGCGCCTCAAGAATTTCTTCCATCCCTCCGGACCCGGATTCCTCATCTCCAAGTCCATCCGCGACCTTTGCATTTTTGCCCGCCAGGATCTGGCCAATGATCCTCCCTTCGCGCGCATGGACTTGGTCTGTTGCCGCCATTATTTGCGCCGCTTGCATCCCCTCTCGCAAAAGCGCGTCATCGCGCAGCTCCACTACTCCCTCAATCCGGCTGGCTGCCTGATCCTCGGTGAATCCGAAAACGTCAACCAGCTCTTCAACTATTTCGCCCCGTCCGATCGCAGCGAAAATATTTTGCGCAAGAAAGCCCGGGCCTCCACCTTAGTGCCCTATTTTCCCAAGGATGTTGCCGAGTTCGCTCCCGCGCGCGGCGCTCGCGCCACCGCCCCGCGTTCCACCGATCCGCTGGAGTTCCAGCAAGCCGAGAACCTCCTCATCTCGCGCTACCTGCCCGCCAGCGTCGTCATCAATGAACACCTCGAAATCCTCCGCATCTGGGGCCACCTCGGCCAATATCTCGAGCCTGCCCCCGGTGCCCCTACTTTCGATCTCGCAAAAATTGCCGGCCACTCCCTTTTGGATTCCATCCGTGCCACGCTACCGCGCGTGAAACAAGATAATAAGCCTGTCCGTAGACAGAAAGTCCCGGTCCAAGGCCCCACCGGCGTGCGCTCTGTCAATTTGGAAATCACCGCCGTCCCGGTCCCCGCGTCCGGCAAGCAGGTTTTTCTGATCGTGTTTCAGGAAGATTTGCAAGTACCGCCGCCTCCGCGCGAAGCGAAAACCACGCGCCTCAAACCCGCCGAAGTGGCCGCGGTGCTTCGCGAAAATAGGCTCCTCGTGCAACAAGTCGCACAGCTCACCGACAAACTGCAGTCCCTCACCCATACCTATCAAATCACTTCGGAGGAATACCAGGCCGCCGCCGAAGAGCTGCAAACCTCCAACGAAGAGATGGAATCCGCCAAGGCTGGATTGCAGTCCGGCAATGAGGAACTCCGCGTCCTCAACGATCGCCTCCATCACCGCAATTCGGAGTTGCTCGAGGCCAATCAGGATCTCGCCAGCGTGCTGGATAGCGTCAATATCCCCCTGATGATCGTGGACCGCGACCTCCGCATTCGCCGTTTCACTCCTCCCGCCCAAAAACTCTTGAATCTTCAGCCCGGCGACGTGGGCCGCCCCTTGCGCGAAATCCGCCCCAATCTGGAATCCGCTGATTTCGAAGAGCTCGCGCGCGACACCTTGCAGCACATGGCCACCTGCGATTGCGAGCTGCGCGAAACTCGCGTCGGAAAATGGTATTCCGTCCGCGTCCGCCCCTACCGCAACTCGCGCAATCTCGTCGACGGCGCGGTCTTCAGCTTCCACGACATTGACATCCTCAAGCGCAATCTCGACCAGACCCGCGTCTTCGCCGACGCCCTCATCGAAAACGCCCGCGAAGCCCTGCTCATTCTCGATCGCGATCTCCGCGTCACCCTCGCTAATTCCGCCTTTTGCCGCCTGTTCCAGATTTCCGCGAAGGACACGGAAGGAAAGCTCGTTTACGATCTCGGCGAAAAGCAGTGGGACATTCCCGCCCTCCGCACCTTGCTCGACCACATCATCCAGCACAATCAGCGCGCCGACGATTTCGAAGTCTGTCACGACTTTCCCCATCTCGGCACTCGCACCATGTGCATCAACGCTCGTCGCATCGAGCCTCACCACGGCGAATATTTGATCCTGTTGGCCATCGACGACATTTCCGAGAAAAAACGCCAAACCGAAGCCCTGCGCCGCCTCTCCACTTACTCCATGCGCGTCCAAGACGACGAACGCCGCCGTATCGCCCGCGACCTGCACGACATCACCGGCCAGAAACTCGCCCTGCAATCCATGAATCTCGCGCAGATGCTGCGCAAATTGCACGATAATCCGGCCGTCCTGGCGATTGCGCGCGAGTGCCAGTCCCTCACGGACCAGATCTCCAGTGAGATCAGAACTCTTTCCTATCTGTTGCATCCGCCCTTGCTTGACGAACTCGGCCTAGCCTCCGCGCTTCATTGGTACGCGCAAGGTTTTGAAAGCCGCACGGGAATCCGCGTCACCGTGGAAGTTCCCTCGGATCTGATGCGCCTCTCGCCCGAAACCGAAGTCACCCTCTTCCGCGTCGTGCAGGAGAGCCTTACCAATATTCATCGCTACGCCAATAGCCCCACCGCGATCATCCGCGTGAATGCGGACGCTGAAGAAATGACTCTGGAAATTATTGACCACGGCATCGGCATGGAAGTCAGTTCCGACGCTCCCGAAACCTTCAGCGCGGAACGCCCCGGCGTCGGAATTCAAGGCATGCGCGAGCGCATGCGGCAGCTTTCCGGGCGTCTGGAGATCGTCTCGATCCTCAATCGCGGCACGCGCGTCGTTGCCACTCTTCCCATCGAAGGGGTCCAGCGCGAGCAAACTCTCGCCGCAACCGATGCCGCCGCGGAAGAAACTCCCGCCGGAGACCAGGACTCCGCCGTCCGCTCTCCCACCGAAAAGAAAGTACGCGTGCTCATCGCCGATGATCACGAAATCATGCGCCAGGGCGTCCGCAGTCTGCTGGCCGGGGAGTTGAACTGGGAAATCTGTGGCGAGGCAGTCAACGGCCGGGAAGCCGTCGAAAAAACTTTTCAGTTAAGCCCGAATCTGGTGATCCTCGATTTGAATATGCCGGTCCTCGACGGTCTCGCGGCCCTCCGCGAAATCGTCGCGCAAAGTCCCCGCGCCAAGATTTTGGTCCTCACCGTCCACGATTCCGAGCGCATCATCCACGAAATTTTCTCCGCCGGCGCCGATGGCTGCCTCCTGAAATCGCAAACCGCCCAGGACCTCGTCCGCGCCGTAACCACTGTCCTCAACGGCCAGGTCTTTCGCCCAGACTCCAGCAATGCCGGACAGGCGCAGCCTGAACAACACCGAGTCGCCCGCTCAGCCCAGTAGCCAACGCCCGCCCGCGCTCAAGCAAAATTTAAGAATCGGGTTCGTAGGGGCGCTGCTCGCTGCGCCCCAGCTTGCCCGGACGTACGCCCCGCCTCGAGTCCGTAGGGGCACGGCATGCCGTGCCCGCGCTGTAAATCCCGCCGCGCACTCAAATGGGGACACGATTCCACCCGCGCGTCTCCGTGCGCTCAAGCCTTTCTCTCTGTACTCTGTGTTAATTCTTTCAGGAAGGAGACTTCTAGAGGTTCTTCCAAGCCACGCAAGCCGCCCCCAAAAGCGGGCAATCCTCATTCAACACCACGCTGATCGGGATCTGCGAAAGAAATTGCTCCAGCTTCTCTTTGTGCTTCACCGCCGCCGTAAACCTCCCGTTCTTCAGTTTCGGCAGCACTTTCACCGCAATCCCCCCCGCAATATAAATCCCGCCTCGCGCCACCGCGCGCAGCGCCAGGTTCCCCGCTTCCGAGCCGTAAATCTCCACCCACAAATCCAGCGTGCTGGCGCACACCGCGCATTCCCCCGATAGCCCCATCCGCGTGATTTCCGGCGCCGGATCAATCGTGCCGTCGTCAAATCCCGGATGCCGCACCGTAGGATCCAGAAATTCGTGCAGCCGCTGAAATCCCCCTCCCGACAAAATGGTTTCCGTGCTCACGAATTCCAGCCGCCCGTTCAGAAACTTCCACAGGTCCGCCTGTTGTTTCGTATTCGGCGCAAAATCGGCGTGCCCCGCTTCTGTCGCCATCGGTATGTGGCGCTTCCCATCCCAGTAAAGTACGCCTTCACCCAGCCCCGTGCCTGCCGCGATTACGATTTGCGTGGATTGCGGCGAAGGCACGCCCGCATGAATCGTTTCCAGTTCGTTCGGCTCCAGCACCGCGATTCCATAAGCCGCCGCTTCCACATCATTGATCAATCGAACATGCGGCACGTGTAGATGCGCCGCCACCGCTGCCCCGTCCACAATCCACGGAAAGTTCGTCGCGTGCACCCGGTTGTTCACCACCGGCCCGGCTATTCCAAAGGACGCCGCCGTCACCTGCGCCTTCGCGCCATTCAAAAAATCGCTCGTGATTTCTTCCAGCCCGGAATGTTTCTGCGTCGCGTAACGTTTCTCGGTCACGCGCACCAGCTTGCCCGCCTTCACGTCGAATAGACCGAGATTGGACTTGGTCCCTCCCAAGTCGCCCGCCAAAATCATCGCACCCTCCGCAGCTGAATCCCGCCCATGGTCAGCAATAATGACCTGCAAAGCATCTCGGACCGCCTTACAGCGGCCGCCACTGCCGCCCGTCTTCCACCGTCAAATCTTCGGCGGCCCGCGGCCCTTGGCTTCCCGCCGGATAATTCGGGAATGGCGGCGGCGTCGCTCCCTGCCACGCTTCCAGTATCGGATCCACCAGCCCCCACGCTGTTTCCACGCTGTCCGCGCGGTCAAAAAGCGTCGCATCTCCGCGTATGCAATCGTTGATCAGCGTCGCGTACGCCGGCCGTGTACTCGCGCCAAACGAGTCCTTATACTTGAAATCCATCGTCACCGGCCGGATATGCATCTGCGCTCCGGGCGATTTCGCTCCAAACGAAAGCGAAATTCCTTCGTCCGGCTGAATGTTCAAAATCAGTGAATTCGTTTCGCGGTCTTCGCCCCGGAAAACCAGGTGCGGCGCGCTCTTGAACTGGATCGCCACTTCCGTCAGCGGCCGTGACAGCCGCTTACCCGAACGCAAATAAAACGGCACGCCGCTCCAGCGCCAGTTATCCACATACAGCTTCAGCGCCACAAAAGTTTCCGTCGCCGAATCCGCCTTCACTCCCGGCTCCTGGCGATATCCCGGAACTTGCTTTCCGCCCACTTGCCCGGGCCCGTACTGCCCGCGCACCACCGATTTCCAGATCGTTTCCTTCGTGAACGGCCGCATGGACTGCAACACCTTCATCTTTTCGTTGCGCACCGACGTCGCATCAAATCTCGCCGGCGCTTCCATCGCTACCAGCGAGGTCAATTGCAGCACGTGGCTCTGGATCATGTCCCGCAACGCACCCGCCGTCTCGTAGAACGCCGCCCGCCGCTCCACTCCCAGCGATTCCGAAGCGGTGATCTGCACGCTATCAATATAATTCCGGTTCCACAGCGGCTCGAATATCCCGTTGCCGAACCGGAACACCAGCATGTTCTGCACTGTCTCTTTTCCCAGGTAATGATCAATCCGGTAGACCTGCGATTCGTCGAATGCCCCCAGCACTTTGCTGTTCAATTCCCGCGCCGAAGCTTCGTCGCGCCCAAACGGCTTCTCGATGATGATCCGCGTCCACGATTTATCCGTCTTCGGTTTCGTCAGCCCCGCGTTCTTCAGTTGCTCGATCACGTGCATATAGACTTCCGGCGGCGTCGCCAGATAAAAGAGGCGATTGCCCCCCAGCGGCCCTTCCCGGTCCACCTCCTCCAGCCGCTGCGCCAATCTTCGAAACGCTTCGGGATCGTCGTAATCACCGCTGAAATATTGCAGATGCTTCAGAAACTCGGCCTTCTTGTTCTCGTCCCCGCCTTCTTCGTTCGCTTTCGGCAGCCCTTCCGCCGCCTTTTGCCGGAAATCTTCATCGCTCATCTGCGTGCGCGCAAAACCTACCAGCCGAAAACGTGGCGCCAGGCACGAGTGGTAGGAAAGATCATAAAGCGCCGGCAGCAACTTGCGCCGCGCCAGGTCTCCCGACGCTCCAAACATCACAATCGCGCACGGCTCGCTCGGTACCTCGCAATAGTACGCGCCGCTCTGCGCGGCTTCGGCAGTGTCCACGGCTCGTGTATTCATTGAAGTTCTCCCAGGTCTCGGCGGTAACTTCCCAGCAGCAATTCTACAGTTTTATTAAAACTTTGGTCCACAAGAGCCTATCACAACTCCTCCACCCCCCGGTGACAACCCCGCCGTCCAGCACCACCCGAACCCAAACGGCTTGTGTGTCACTTCACAAGCGGCAACTGCTGGATAGGCTCAGCTGTTCTCTGCCCTCGGCGTTTACCCAACTTGCTCGCGGCGTCTCCGGGTTGACTCTCGTTCGCGGTAAAGAGCAGTTCGGAGAAAGTCGATGCCTCCGTCGCTCGAGCCAGCCGATTCGTCGCGATCCAGCGCCAGCGGCGCGGCAGAAATTAGCCCAGCGCATGAGCGCTGGGTACCCGCCCAAAATACGAGGAGTGCCGTAGGTGCGGCACTTTCAGCGTCCTCACCGAGCGTCGCTCCACCCCAACTGGAATTTCCTCCCCCAATGCAGTATCTTGAATTGCACCCCCTTTCCAAGGAGACGCCTTCATGGCCGACGAGAAAAACTCTGGCAATTCCGCTGCCGCCGCTTCCGCGCAGCCGGCAACCCAATCCGTGCGCATGGTCAAGTGCGTCAAATTCGGCCGCGAAATGCCTGGACTCGACCGCGCTCCCTGGAAAGGCCCTATCGGCCAGCGCATCTACGACAACGTCTCCAAGGAAGCCTGGAAGCTCTGGGTCGAGCACTCCAAAATGCTCATGAACGAATTCCGCCTCAACCCCCTGGACCCGAAATCCCAGCAAATCATGGAAGAGCAAATGGAAACCTATTTCTTCGGGGAAGGCGCCAAACTCCCAGATAGCTACGTCCCGCCCAAGCACTAGCGCCAAAGTAATGATTGCGCGATCTGGAAGGGCGGGACTTTAGTCCCGCCGTAAGCTCCAGCAACCCGTCGGGCTTCAGCCCCTGAAGTCACGGCATTCGTGATGACTGCTTAGGGCCGTCTCGGCGTTGATTCATTTTCCGTTATCGCCGTACTCTCCTTCTTTTCTCTGCGTACTCTGCGTCTCAGCGGTGAATCTCGCTTCGCCGTCTCCGTGCCGTCCGTCTTTTCTCTGTGAATCGCCCCACGGGACGATTCACCCTGAGAACCGGCAGTGCCGGTTCGAAGGGCGAACTCTGTGTTAAATCTTTTGCCTTTTGCGCCCGGCTCGAGTCAACCTCCCGGTTTTTCGCACGCGCAAAATCCCTCGCCGCACACTCGCCGCCTGCCGTAATCTATTAATGATGCGCGTTTTGATCTCCGGCGCCGGAATTGCTGGACCCACTCTCGCCTACTGGTTCGCCCACTACGGTTTTTCGCCCACGATCGTCGAAGCAGCTCCCCATCTGCGCACCGGCGGATACCTCATAGACTTCTGGGGCGCCGGCTACGACATCGCCGAGCGCATGGGCCTATTGCCCGAAATTAAGCGCAAAGGTTTCGTCTTCCGCGAGCTGCGCGCCGTCAATTCCGCCGGCCATCGCGTCTCGGGCTTTCAAGTTGACGCATTCTCCCGCATGACGCACGGCCGTTACATCAGTCTGCCCCGCAGCGAACTCTCCGCAATCATCTTCGGCGCGCTCCCCGGCAACGTCGAAACGATCTTCGGCGATAGCATCAATCGCATCGAACCGTCTGGCGAAATCGTCCGCGTCACTTTCGCGCACAGCTCCCCCCGCGATTTCGATCTCGTCGTTGGAGCCGACGGCCTGCACTCGCAAGTCCGCGAACTTGTCTTTGGCCCGGAAAATCAGTTTGAAAAGTATCTCGGTTACAAAGTCGCCTCCTTCGCGGTCCACGGCTACCGCCCCAGAGACGAACTCGTCTACATGACCTACACGCAAGTCGGCCAGCAGGTCGGGCGCTACGCCATCGGCGATGACCGCACCATGTTCCTGTTCATCTTCGCGGACGACAACCCCGCAATTCCCCCTGACCTTTCTGCGCAAAAGGCCCTGTTGCGCCAACGCTTCGGAAATTCCGGCTGGGAATGTCCCCAAATTCTGGACGCGCTCGACTCCGCACACGAACTCTATTTCGATCGCGTCAGCCAAATTCTCATGAATCCAGCCCACGGTTTATGGACGAAAGGGCGCGTCACTTTGCTCGGCGACGCGGCTTCTTGCGTTTCGCTTCTCGCCGGACAAGGTTCCGCGTTGGCCATGATTGCCGCGTATATCCTGGCCGGCGAACTGCACCGCGCGGCGGGCGACTATCCCACGGCATTCGCCCGCTACCAGGAGCAGTTCGCTCCGTTCGTTCTCCGTAAGCAGAAAGCGGCCCTGCGCTTCGCCGCTGCCTTCGCCCCAAAATCGAAGTTCGGCCTCTTCCTTCGCAATCAAATCTTTCGCCTGATGGATATCCCCTGGATCGCGCATCTAGCCGTCGGTCGCGATCTCGCCGATCGCATCGCCCTCCCACATTACGAATAAGAGCCAGCGCCCTCCAGCGCCTCTGCGGTAATCTCCTCCCCGTCGTCTCCGTGTCCTCCAGCCTTTCTCGGTGACCTCTGTGTTAAATCTTTTGCCTTTCGCCGCCCGCCCGCGCCTCGCGGCCCTCAACCCGCCCGAAAAT
Source organism: uncultured Acidobacteriota bacterium (assembly GCA_963780035.1). Lineage (GTDB taxonomy): Bacteria > Acidobacteriota > Terriglobia > Acidiferrales > UBA7541 > Palsa-295. The sequence continues at coordinate 393,503 of CAWAAG010000008.1, forward strand.
CCCGCAAGTCCCCACAACGAGTGCGCTAAAATAGGCTGTTCAAATCAAAGGAGCAGCCACTCTCGCATGAGCCCCCAATCCAAGAACACCTTCGGCACGCGCAGCAAGCTCCTCGTCGGCAACGATTCCTTCGATATCTACCACTTCGCCGCCCTCGAACGCGCCGGCATCGGCAACGTCACCCGCCTTCCCTTCTCCCTGAAAGTCCTCCTCGAAAATCTGCTCCGCCACGAAGACGCCCGCTTCGTTTTCGATGAAGACGTCCGCGCGCTAGCCGCCTGGGACCCCACGAGCGCCCAGGGCGCCTCCGAAAAAGAAATCTCCTTCATGCCCGCCCGCGTCCTGCTCCAGGATTTCACCGGCGTTCCCGCCGTAGTGGACCTCGCCGCCATGCGCGAAGCCATGCGCCAATTGGGCGGCCAACCGAAAAAAATCAATCCCCTGCTCCCCGCCGAGCTGGTAATTGACCACTCCGTCCAGGTGGACAAATTCGGCGTCACCGGCGCCTTCGCCTTCAACGCCGACCTCGAAATGCAGCGCAATATCGAGCGCTACGCCTTCCTGCGCTGGGGCCAAAAAGGCTTTCAAAATTTCAAAGTAGTTCCGCCGGACACTGGCATCTGCCACCAGGTCAATCTCGAATACCTGGCCCGCGTCGTCTTCAGTGAAAAGCAAGACGGCCGCGCCGTCGCCTTCCCCGATTCGCTCGTCGGCACCGATTCCCACACCACCATGGTCAACGGCCTCGGAGTCTTCGGCTGGGGCGTCGGCGGCATTGAAGCGGAAGCCGCCATGCTCGGCCAGCCGCTCTCCATGCTCATTCCCGCCGTCGTCGGCTTCAAATTGCACGGCCGCTTGCCCGAAGGCGCCACGGCCACCGATCTAGTTCTCACCGTCACGCAAATGCTGCGCAAAAAAGGCGTCGTCGGAAAATTCGTCGAATTTTACGGCACCGGACTTTCCAGTCTCACTCTTCCCGACCGCGCCACCATCGCCAACATGGCTCCCGAATACGGCGCCACCATGGGCTTCTTCCCCGTGGACTCCGAAACTCTCGCGTATCTTCGCTTCACCGCGCGCCACGAAGATCAAGTCCGCCTGGTCGAGGCCTACACCAAAGAGCAAGGCCTGTTCCGCACCGACCACACTCCCGACCCGATTTTCTCCGACCGCCTCGACCTCGATCTCTCGACCGTCGTCCCCACCATGGCCGGCCCCAAGCGCCCGCAAGATAGCGTCCCGCTCACTCAAGCCAAATCATCCTTCGAAAAAACGCTCACCGCCGCCCCCAAACACATCAGCGTGCAAAATAATGGCGACAAGTTCGATCTCTTCGACGGCTCGGTAGTCATCGCCGCCATCACCAGCTGCACCAACACTTCGAATCCTTCCCTGATGCTCGGCGCCGGCCTGCTCGCCAAAAAAGCCGTCGAGCGCGGCCTGCAAACCAAGCCCTGGGTCAAAACCAGCTTCGCGCCCGGCTCCAAAGTCGTCACCGATTACATCGAAAAAGCCGGCCTGTGGCCCTTTCTCAATACTCTCCGCTTCAATCTCGTCGGTTACGGCTGCACCACCTGCATCGGCAATAGCGGCCCGCTCTCCGAACCCATCGGCAAAGCCATCAAGGAAAATAATCTCGTCGCCGTCTCGGTCCTCAGCGGCAATCGCAATTTCGAAGGCCGCATCAATCCGCTCTGCCGCGCGAATTATCTCGCCTCGCCTCCGCTGGTCGTCGCCTACGCCCTCGCCGGTCGCATGGATTTCGACATCGTCAACGAATCTCTCGGCAACGACAAATCCGGCCAGCCCGTTTATCTCCGCGATATCTGGCCCACGCCCGACGAAGTCGAAAAAACCATGCGCTCTTCCGTTACCAGCGAAATGTTCCGCAAGGAATATGCCGACGTTTTCACCGGCGACGAACACTGGCGCGCCCTGCCCATCCCCGAAGGCGATCTCTACGCCTGGGACGAAAAATCCACCTACATCAAGCATCCGCCCTATTTCGAAAACATGCCGCTGAAACCCGTCGCCCTCGGCGATCTGCACGGCATGCGCGCGCTCGCCGTCCTGGGAGACAGCGTCACCACCGACCACATCTCGCCCGCCGGCTCCATTCAACCGGATTCTCCCGCCGGAAAATATCTGATCGAACGCGGCGTCCAACCCAAAGACTTCAATTCCTACGGCGCCCGTCGCGGCAACCACGAAGTAATGATGCGCGGCACCTTCGCGAATATCCGCCTGCGCAATATGCTCGCCCCCGGCACCGAAGGCGGCTGGACCCTGCATCAACCCGGCGGCGAAAAAATGTCCATCTACGATGCCGCCATGAAATATCGCGACGAACGCGTCCCGCTCATCATTTTCGCCGGAAAAGAATACGGCTCCGGCTCCTCCCGCGATTGGGCCGCCAAAGGCACCATCTTGCTAGGAGTCCGCGCGGTGCTAGCGGAGAGTTTCGAGCGCATTCACCGCAGCAACCTGGTCGGCATGGGCGTGCTCCCGCTGGAATTTCTCCCCGGCGAAACCCTGAATTCGCTCGGCCTCACCGGCCTTGAAATTTTCGATGTCGAAGGATTAGCCCACAATTTCGAGCCGCGCAAGAAAATGAAAGTTCGCGCGCGCCACGCAGACGGCAAGGAAACATCCTTCACCGCAATCGCCAGGGTAGATACACCATTCGAGGTGGCCTACTACCAACACGGCGGGATCCTGCAATACGTCCTGCGTCAAATGCTGTAGTGGTGGCGCCGCACAAAACATCACCGGCTTCTGAGCGGATCGGAGCCTGGCGCAACGCCAAATACCGCAGGTTTTTTAGGGGGTCGGAGCTTTAGCTCCGACATAAAGCTCGCGCAGAATTAGGGGCTTTAGCCCCTGAGGAAAGCCTTTGTAGCGGCGGCCTTCAGGCCGCCGTCGTTCCCCGGCACGGCGTCAGCCGCGCCGCAAGGCAAATAAAATAGGCGCCGACTTACTGCGGAAAGATGGACGATGTCTTTCAGGTGTTGGCGCTCAAGTGTGCTTCATGCGTCGAGGGTTTGTGGGTCGCGGCTTTACAGTTTGCGGAAAAACAGGAAGGGCGGGGCTTCAGCCCCGCCGTAAGTCGTGCCTTTTCTTTTGGGGCTTTAGCCCCTGAAGCCTCGCTTTTGACTTTTTCGGCAAACTGTTTAGCCGCGACATAAATTCCGGTGAAGGCTACGTGGCTTTGGTTTATCCTGAGGCTTCGATGGAATCAGAGCCGAAGAGCCGCTGAAGTTCCCTCTCGTGCGAGTGTGCTGCAAACCCCTTGCCTCTGAAATCAGTTTCTCCAGGTCTATGCCCTATTCCCCGAAAGATGCGGCCCCGCCTGATCCTTCAATCGCATCCTTAAAATCACCGGTGCCGCCAACGCAAACACCACGGCGCACACCACAAAAAATCCCGCGAACGCCACCAGAAAATCCGCGCCCCGATGCCGCAAAAGCACCAGCGCCAAATCTCCCAATCCAAATGATAGTGCGAACACAATAATCGCTGAAATCGGCGTAGGGCAAAGACTCGCGTGGCATTCCGGACACACTACTCCGGACAATCCTGACGTGTTCCAAACCGCTTTTGCGGGAATGTGCTTCTGGCATTGCGGGCAGGTCATGGCGGTGTACCTCCCGAAGAATGAACTTATTCGGCCGGTCGCGCGCGGCTGGGGGTCTCCAACAGCGCTAATCTACCACGACCTGCACCGAGGTCAAGTGTTGATAATTTCCGCTCGTCCCGGTGATGCTGATCTCGTAGGTCTGCGGCTGCCCGCCCCCTCCGCCACCGCCTCCTCCGCCGCAAGCCGCCATCATATTCAAAAGCACCACCACTCCCACGCAGCAAATTCCAATCATCGCGCGCCGCCGCTTCTCAAAATTCATCGCGGCCGTCATTCCAAAAATCGCCAGAATCATCGCCGCCGCGATCCACCATTCCCAACCCCGCGCCGCGCTTCGCGACGACAACTCGAACCGCCCCACTTCGTAAAAATCGCGCATGCTCGCCGTCACCGGCACCGAAACCGCCATCGCGACGATCGTTCCCCCCACCACCGGCGTCGCCGGATTCGGAGTGAACCGGCAACTCGCCCCTGCCAGCGGAATCGTGCAACTGAGCTGCACCGCGCCGCCAGTCGTGCCCACAGGTTGCAGCGTCAGCTGATAATTCGCCGTCCCGCCCGGGCTGACCGTCGCGCTCGCCGGCGTCACTCCGCCAAACGAAAAATCGCACGGCGCTCCAGTCACGCTGAACATCAAAGTATTCGTCGTCCCCAGCATCGCATCGGAAACGTCCACCGGCACTGCCCCGCCGCACGGCGCGCCCACACTCGAAGCCGTTGCCGTCAGCGTCGTCGCGCTCACGAAAGTCGTCGCCAGCGGCGCTCCATTGAAATGAATCACCGAATTTGCCGTGAACGAGTCCCCCGTCGCCGTCAGCAAAAATGATCCGGCCCCGTAGGCAGCCGACGCCGGATTCAATCCCGTCAGCACGAATCCCGGCAACGCCGGCAGCACCGTGCTCCAGGCTCCGCGCCCGTGCGTCGCCGCCACCAGCAGCCGCGAAGCGCTGCGCAATTTCAGCGACATCACTTGCGAATTCGGCAATCCCGTTTCCAGCACGCTCCACGTCGTCGCGCTACCGGCCGTCGCGTTCGCGCTCGCATACACGCCCGCATCCGTCGCGATATAAACCGTATTGTCCGTCGCGTCCGTCGGATCAATCACGATATCGTTCACCGGCACATCCGGCAGATTGCTATCCACCTGAATCCACGCCGCGCCCGCATCATTCGTGTAGAAAATATGTCCCAGCCCGTCGCATCCGCTGACCCCCGGGCAGGAAAATCCGGAGTAGCTCACAAAAGCCGCCTGCGGATTCGCGGCATCCACCGCTATCGCCGTAACGCTGCGCGCCGGCTGGCTCCCCTGATTCACTTTCTCAATGTCCGGCGCGCCCTGCAGCGCTTCCGACGATTCCCACAGCTGCCCGTCCGAAGTCCCCGCGTAAATCGTGTTCGAATCGCTCGGCGCCACCGCAATCGTCGTCACAAAATTCTTGCTGCCGTCCGTCGTCAGGTCGCTGGTAATCGCAGACCAGCTCCCGCCCGCATTCGTCGTCTGATACAGCCGGTAAGTCCCAAAATAAAGATTCTGGCTGTGCTTCGAGTCCAGCACCAGCGGCGGAATCAAATCGGCGTTGTCGTTGAAGTTGATTCCGTTGTTGTTGTCGATCGCCGCCCAGTTGATTCCGTCCGTTCCCGGCACTCCATTCATCGTGTTCTTATTCAACGTTCCCGGCCCGCCCAGGTAGGCGCATGCCGCATAAATCGTGCTCGGCGTCTGCGGATCAATCGCCGTGTATCCGCCATCATAAGGACAAGTCAGCGACCCGCTCCAGTCCAGCGTCCCGCTGTATTGCTGGATGTCGTTTCCCTGCGTGCCCCCAAATATCGTCTTGTCCGTGCTCGGATGAATCGAAACTCCTGGATAGAACTGCGTCAAGTTCAGCGACGTATTCGGATTCCCCGTTTCCGTATTCAAATCCGCCCAGTGCTGGTTTCCCGGTGCCACGCTCGCATCAAAAACGTCCTGCGAAGCCCACACCCCGCCGTCGTTCCCCACGAACATCGCCAGCGCGTGCGCCCCCGCCCCCACCGCAAATTTCAACGAGTGCACATCCACGTGTACCGAAGTCCCGTTGCCGCTGCCATCCGCGCTCACGTCGCCCCACGTACTTCCTCCATCCAGCGAGCGATAAATTGACGATGTTCCATACGCATTTTTCGCCAGTGGCGGCTGTGCCGAGCCTCCCGCGAAAACGATCGCACCGGAAGTCCCCGGCGCCACCGCCAACTTCATGTCGTAAAAGCATTGCGGCAGACAAAAATCCGGCAAATTCGAAGCGTTTGGATAAATCGCCGTGAATGTCGGTCCCGCCCCATTGCTCTGAATTCCCGTCCCCTTCAATACGCCCAGCAGGTTATCGGAATTCGTTCCGGCATCCGCAATCGCGACCCACAGCGTCGAATTCGCCGGCGCGCTGCCCGGAGCGATCGCCAGCGAAATGCTTCCGAAGCTTACTGCCGTCGCCGCGCTATCCAGCCCCGCCACGCGATTCCATGTCGCTCCGGCATCGTGCGAAACAAAAACACCATTACACGCGACCGCCGCGCACGAAGCCGGCCCCGCCTGCGAATTCCCGTTGGGATCGCCCAGCGCCGCGTACACCGTATCGCCCGCGGAATCGCTGGGATCAAACTTCACATCCGTCGCGGGATTGAATGGCGCGCCCGTCGCTCCGCCTCCAGCTGGCTGCACCCGGCTCCAGTGATCGCCCCCGTCCGTCGAACGCCACACCCCCGAAAGCAGCGCTCCTCCCGCCGCAAAATCCGTTCCCTGCACCGCCGCCAGAATCACGGGATTTGCCTGATGCGGTTGCACCGCCAGCGCCGCAATGTACGGCCCGCTCGCGCCCGGCCCCTGTGACGCGCTCGCAGCAAACGTCGCATCCTGCGTCCAGGTTTGTCCTCCGTCAGTCGAACGCAACACCCCCGCGCCATATATGTTGTCCAGCGCGTAATTCGATTCCCCCGTACCCACCAGAATTTCGGAGCTTTGCATGTGCCCACCGACCATCTGGCAGCTCCCCGAAACCAGCGCCAAAGCTCCCGTAGCCAGCGACGCCTGCTCGTCCGTCAGCGGCTGCCAAGTCACCGGCGCACCGCTCAACGCGTTGAAGCTCACCCACACTCCGCCGTCCGCCCCTCCGGCATACACCGTATTTCCCGTCGCGTCGCAGGGATCCACGGCCAGCGCCGTCACCCGCCCCGACACATTTCCGTAGAACATCGTCTTCGCCGTCGGCTGCGGTCCCAGCGGCGTCCACGATCCCTGCGCCAGCGCCACTCCATCGCGCGCGCTGAGCCGTTCCGCAAAAGTCCCCTCCGCCGCGATCATGTTTTTGTTTTTCTCAAAAGCCCGCAGCAGCAGCGCGCCCGGCACGTGTCCGTTCGCTGACGCCCGCTGCCGGAAAAACCACTCCGCGCGCAAACGCACCAGCTCAGCCGCATTCCATGCAGTTTTCGTCGCAGATTGTCGCGTAGAAATCTCTTGAGCGAGCAACGGCCCCAGCGCCACCAACAGCACACCCACGCACACTACGCAGGTAACCTGTGCGCGATGCCCCCGTCTCCATCCGGCAAGCGACGGCAAACTTCGGCCTGCTCGCTCCAACCCACGCCTCGGCTCACCCAAGGATCACACCCCTACCGTCGAACACTATACTAGCGAAAGCGCTGCAACCGTTGCATGTCCGACCGACCGGCCCTGCACGCCCAACTCCGCCAGACGAATCACACCTCGGACCTTGCAAATTCCCCTGCAACGAGCTATCTCAGTCGGTGCGACCCAAAGAGCGCGCCGAAAGACGCCCGAGCCAAAAAATCTAGGATTCGCATGCTCTCTGCGAGATAAAATGCCCAAACGGGCGCCGCGAGATAAAACCCGCTTCCTTATCCGCGTACGCCAACGGAAAAATCATGAATCGAACGCAACGGCAAGCCGATTTCTTTCCTGTAGATCGCAAAATCCTCCATGTTTCGCTCGCTTTCCTCTTCTTCGCTGTCATCGCCTGCGCCGGCGACGCGCCCTGGAAATCCAAACCTTACCAGCAGTGGGACGATAACGACATTCATCGCATCCTCTATGACTCGCCATGGTCGCACCTCGCCACCGCCAGTGCTACTTGGCAAATTCCCGGGGACCGCGATACCTACGGTTTGCAACAGGGTTCGGTTCCGCCCGCCGGAAATCCGGGCGGCTCGATGCCGGCCTCCGGCGGTGGCACCATGCAGGACGCTGCCGTTGGCACGGACCGCGCCGAATACCCGCTGGCGAAATTCTACGTTTACTGGCTCTCCTCGAAAACCATCCAGGAAGCTTTGGCGCAACGCTCCGTGCTGCACCTCGGCCAATCTCCCGCTGAGGCGGAAAAGCGCGCCAGCGAGCCGCAGCCGGATTACGCCGTCCTCATTCAGGGTGTGGATATGACCCCATTTCTCCGCTCCGGGGAAAAATTCTTTCAGGCCAACTCCTCGCTGCAACTCAAGAAAACCAAAGAGAAGGTCGCGCCCGAGCGCGTCGAATTCCGGCGCGACGCCGCCGGCAAATCTGTCGTCGCCGCCATCTTTTATTTCGCCAAGAAGCTTCCCGGCGGTCAGCCCTTAGTTCTTCCCGACGAAAAGGATATCGAGTTCACCTGCAAAGTTGGCGAAAAGGAACTGAAAGTTACCTTCGAGCCGCAAAAAATGGTGGCTCACTCCGGTCCGGACCTTTAGCGCCTCGCCCTCTGAATCTCTAGAATCCGGCCCGCTCCCGGTGGTATCGTATGCTGCGGCGTCTCATTCGCGGTGGGCTCCCAGCCCGTACCGCGGCCCGAACTTGTTACTCCCATCCTCAAAAGGAGTGTTCGCATGAAGCTCAGATTCAAATTTTCGCTCGTAGTCCTTGCCGGATCGCTGCTGTTCTTCTTGTCCATCCCGGTTTTGGCGCACAACCATTCCGTCACTCCCCAGGCCACCAAGTCCGCAGCTCCGGCCAGCAGCAATCTCGTGGATCTCAATAGCGCCACCAAAGCGCAACTCGACGCCTTGCCCGGCATCGGCGCCGCCTACTCCCAAAAAATCATTGACGGCCGCCCCTACCACGCGAAAACCGACTTGGTCAAAAAGAAAATCATCCCGCAGGCGACTTACAACAAAATCAAAGACCTCGTCATCGCCAAGCAGCCCGCGAAGTAAAATTTCGCGGGCCATAGGAGTCCGTGTGACGTCACGAGAATCTTTGTAGGCCGTAGCTTTAGCTACGGCACAAACGAAACAAAATCGCAGAGGCTTCTCAGCTTGCGGAAAAACGGAAGGGCGGGGCTTCAGCCCCGCCGTAAGTCGGGTCTTTTCTTTTGGGGCTTTAGCCCCTGAAGCCACGCTTTTGACTTTTTCCGCAAACTGTTTAGCCGCTGCAGTACAGGCGTTGCAATTCTCACACGAACTCACCCGTCTTACGCAATCGGCGCTCCCGCGTGGTGAGCCCAAACCGCTCGCCCCGCGGCGCTCCAATCCCATCCATGACCCTGACGCTACTATCCCCGCTCATCCCTCAAGGCCGCGAACTCACCGCCATCCTCGTCGTCGTCAGCTTCTCCGCCGGACTCAACGTCTACGCCACCGTCGGAATGTTGGGATTGCTGGGTAGGTACCACGTCCTGCAGCTGCCCGCTTCGCTGCACCTGCTGCAGGACTGGAAGGTAATCGCCATCTGCGCCGTGCTCTTCCTGCTCGCATTCGTCGGCGATAAAATTCCAGTTTTCGACCTGCTCTGGAACGCCGCGCACACTTTCGTGCGCGTTCCCGTCGCGGCCTACCTCGCCTACGCCGCCACCTCGCAGCTTCCGCAATGGGAACAAATCGCTGCCACCTTCGCCGGAGGTTTGATCGCCCTCGCCGCACACGGCGGCAAGACCGCCGCCCGCGCCGCGGTCACCTCCTCCCCCGAGCCATTTTCGAATTTCGCGTTGAGCCTGGGCGAAGACGCCCTGGTGGTATTTCTGATGTGGATCGTGACGCAACACCCTTACATCGCGTCAACAATCGTCGCCGTAGCCCTAGGCGTAATCGCAGTCCTGCTGCGCTTCGTACTCCGCGCCCTAAGCAGTTTATTCAGCGACGCAGAAAACGTCCTAACCGCGACGCCACCCAAATCCTAGTGCGGTTCCGTAGGGTCGCTGCTTGTGAATCGCGCCACAGCGCGATTCACCCCGCTCGCCCTGAGTGAATTGGCGAAGGGAGAACCCGCAGCGCCGGTTCCAAGGGCTAACGAGTCTGCGTGAGAATATGAGAATCTTTGTAGGCCGTAGCTTTAGCTAAGGCATAAACGCAGCAAAATCAGAGCGGCTTTAGTTTATCCTGAGGCTCCGATGGAATCGGAGCCGAAGGGCCGCTGAAGTACAGGTTTTGCAGTTCTGACGCAGCCTCTCACGCCCCACCTCGCCACCCACGCGATCACTCCACTCCCTACGGTTTCTTCTTCTTCCCAAACAAACCACCAATCGCTCCAGCCGCCGCTCCCGGTGCTTTCCCCGCGTCCCCCACCCCCGCAACTCCGCCCTTCACCAAACTCCCCGCCGCCCCGCCAATATCCGGAATGATCTTCGGATCCGCCGTCGTACCCTCCACCTTGAACGGTATCCCCCCGCCCGAATTCCCCTTCCCGCCGCCCATCACGGAACCGAGCTTGCCCGCTCCTCCGGCCACCTGCGTAATCCCCGCGCCAACTCCTCCCGCCAACTTCGCCACCATCTTGAAATCCAGCTGTCCCGCCGCGCTCATCGTTCCCGCCCCGGTGACGGTTCCAATCGTCGGCACCACCAAATTCAAATCGTCAACCTTCGTGCCCGCCGGATCGTATCGCACCGTCGCGCTAAGCGTCTGAATCTCGGTGTCCGAAGACGATCCCGGTCCGCCTCCCAACCCCGTAAACGACGACAGCGCCCCCAGCTTCGATTTCAAACTGAATCCCGCCAGCTTCGCGTTCTGCATATTCACCGGACCCGTCACCACCAACTTGTCCACCGGCCCGCTCAGTGCCAGGTTCGCCGTCAGCGTCCCGCCCTGCAGCTTCGATCCCGGCGGCAGCACCACGCCCACCGCCGGCAAAAATCCTTCCAAGTCGCCCAGCGGCATTCCTTGCGCGTTCAGCTTCATTTGCACCTTCGCTGCGTCACCGGCAGTACTGTATGTTCCGGTCAAATGCGCCAGCGCGTTTCCGATGTGAATGTCTCCCTGCTTCAGCACGCCGGATTGCTCCTTCAGCATGTAGTCCGTCGCGTAATCCACATTCAATGGCACGCTCGAAGGCGCTCCCGCCGGCATCACCTTGATCTTGTTCGTCTTTATCGATCCTTTCGAGCTCATCGTCTTTCCATCGGAGTTCAGGTCGCCGTTGAAATCCACGATCCCCGCAATCCCCGACGACGGGTCAATGAATCCCGTCTTCGCCAGATCCATGTGCCCCACGCTCACCGTCGCATTCAACGGCGTCGCCGATGTATCCGTCGCGTTGATCGGCCCCGCTTTCCCTTCCACTTTCAAATCCGATCCGCTCGGCCCGGTAGCCGTCAGCTTGAAGGGAAACTGCGTGGTGTATGAAAGATCCGAAGCCTCCAGATTGACGTTCGAATAGACGCTCGGCTTGCTCTTCGCTCCCACCGCCCCCACGATCATTTTGCCGTTCGCAATCTTCAATTTGTCCACGCTGAATCCCGGTGCGGTTGCCGTCGGCGCGCTGCTCTTTGACTGGCCCGCCGCTCCCAGCGTCGAATAATTCCAAGTCCCGTTCGCGTTGCGCAGCAAAGTGATCTCGGGTTCTTCGATGGTGAAGGAACTCACGTTCAATTGCCGCGAAAATATCAGCGGCATCATCGCCACCCCCACGTCCAGTGATTTCGCCGTCAAAAACGCCCCGTTGCTGTACGCCGGATCGTCCGCCACCGAAACATCCTTCACCGTCACCGATCCCGTAATGATCGAAAGACCGATGTCGCCGATCCCCACCTTGCGCCCCAGCGCCACGCCCAGCTTCGTCTCCAAGGTCGGCTTGAATTGGTTCACATTAATAAAAAGCGGCAACGCCAGAATGATCAAAAACAGCGCCACGATGATGCCGCCGATAATAAGAAGGGGTTTTCTTTTCATGGTGAGCCTCCCGCAGAAGAAAATTTCAAAGACACAACGCCCAACCGCAGCCCATGGAGAGCGCCATCATACTCCGCGCCCCGGCGATTCGCCAAACCCAAGCTGCCAAGCTGCCAGCACCTCACGCAGCGAAAATCGCAACCATATACCCACGAACGCCCGCCACGCAAAACGATCCGCCTCTTTGCTTCTTTGCTTCACATATTCCTTGACACGTATATGCTAATTGAGGCATATTAAAACCCGCCATGCTGCAAACCTTCAAAGCCCTCGCCGAACCCAATCGCCTCCATATCGTCGAATTCCTCCGCGACGGCCCCCTCCCCGTCAATGACCTCGTCCACCGCCTCCAGCTCCCGCAACCCCAAGTCTCGAAACATCTCCGCGTTCTCAGCGACGCTGGCCTGGTCGCCGCCCGCGTTGATGCCCAGCGCCGCATCTATGCCCTCGAGCCCGCCCCTCTAAAGCAGCTCGACGTCTGGCTCGCGCGTTACCGCCAGATCTGGGAGCGCAATTTCCAGCGCCTCGATTCCCTGCTCGACGAACTGCAATCCAAAAAGAAAAATCGCCCGCGCGCAAAACGCACCAGGAGCTAGACCATGCCCAACACCGCATCGCTGCAAGTCTCCACTCCCTCCGAACGCGAAATCTCCATGATCCGCGTCTTCGATGCTCCACGCCGACTCGTCTTCGAAGCCTGGACCAAACCCGAGCTTCTCAAGCGCTGGCTGTACGGCCCCGAGGACTGGAAGCTCGCGCACTGCGCGATAGACCTCCGCCCCGGCGGCGCCTTGCGCTTCGAATGGCGCCACCAGGATGGAAATCACATGGGATTCAGCGGCGTCTATCGCGAAATCGCGCCGCCCGCTCGCCTGGTTTTCACCGAAGTCTGGGACGATGACTGGACCGGCGGCGAAACCCTCGTCACCATCACTTTCGCCGAACATGACGGCAAAACCACCCTGACTCAGACCGTCCTCTATTCCTCACGCGCCGCGCGCGATGCCGCTCTGAAGACCGGCATGGAGCACGGCGCCGCGCAAAGCTACGACCACCTCGCGGAATTGCTCGCCGAAAAAAACGAATAGGAGAAGAAAATGCCGAAAATTACCCCGTTTTTGTGGTTTAACGATCAAGCCGAAGAAGCCATGCACTTCTACGTTTCAATCTTCAAAAATTCGAAAGCCCTCGGCGTCCAGCGCCTAGGAAAACCCGGCCAGCTTCCCGGCGGCGAAATTCTCATCGCCTCCTTCATTCTCGATGGCCAGGAATTCCGCGCGCTCAATGGCGGCCCGCACTACACCTTCAATCCCGCCGTATCCTTCCTGGTTGATTGCGAAACTCAACAAGAAGTAGACGACCTCTGGAACAAACTCGCCCCCGGCGGCGAACCGCTCAACTGCGGCTGGATCAAAGACAAATTCGGCCTCGTCTGGCAAATCGTCCCCAAAGTGCTCCCCCAAATGCTGCAAGACCACGACGCCCAAAAAGCCGAACGCGTCCGCCAGGCCATGCTGCAAATGAAAAAAATCGACATCCCCACGCTGCAACAAGCCTACAACCAACCGTAAACAGCCGGGATCGCAAGAATTCCCGGAAAGCATTCCGCAGCGCGGATCGCAACAACGTTCCCCAAAAACGCTCCCCGGCGCCGAACGATCCGCGCCCACCGTCCGCTGTCCAGCGAGCTCCTGTGGAGTGCGGTGGCAAGCCGCCGCTTTCTCCCAACGCCACAGCCGCAAAAGACGATGCAGGCGAGGCAAGCCTCGCCAGGCAAAAAGCATCCTCATCCGCGTTGCCGCGTTGCAGTTTTGCTGTTTTGCAATTTCGCGGTTTTGCAGTCTCGCAGTCTTGCCTCCCCGCGTCCGCGTTCCACGAACTCTCCGTGCCCTCCGCTTTTCTCAGTGAATCGCCCAACAGGGCGATTCACCCTGAGAACCGGCAGTGCCGGTTCGAAGGGCGCCCTCTGTGTTAAATCTTTGCAGTAAAAAGCCAGCCAGCCCCGTCCGCCTCCTCCACGTCCCTGCCTCTCCATCGGTAGCGCTTGTAATAGAACGAACGATCGTGCTATTATCAAGCCGTGAAAACGAAAGCCCATATCCAATCGCACGCCACCAAAGCCCAGCCTTCCCCCTCCCGCCGCCCCCGCGGCCTCAAAACCCGCCATGCCATCCTCCGCAAAGCCGTCAATATCGCTTCCCTCCAAGGACTCGAAGCCCTCACCATCGGCAAACTCGCCGCCACCCTCCGTATCAGCAAAAGCGGCCTCTTCGCCCACTTCGGCTCCAAGGAAGATCTGCAATGCGCCGTCGTGGACGAAGCCCGCGACATCTTCGTCGAACGCGTCGTCCTGCCCGCCGCCAAACTCCAAGGCGTAAAACTCCTTCGCGCCCTTTGCCAAAATTGGCTCGCCTACGGCGAAGGCAGAACCTTCCCCGGCGGCTGCTTCTTTTCCGCCGCCTCGCTCGAATTCGATGACCGCCCCGGGCGCGTCCACGATCGCATCGTCGGGCTCATGAAGAAGTGGCTGGGAAGTCTGGAACACGCCGCCCGCGACGCGCAATCCGCCGGCGAAATCCGCAAAGATGTGGACGTCCGCCAGCTCGCCTTCGAAATTCAGGCGCTCGCCATGGGCGCCAATTGGAGTTCGCGCCTGTTCCGCGATCCGCGCGCCTTCCGTTCCGCGGGCGGCGCCATTTTGCGGCGCATTGACGAAGTCACCACCACGGCACGATCGAGGAAGTGATGCCAATAGGTCTGCGAGGGTTCGCCTGCGCTTGCGCCGGTGCTGGCTTGCTCCTAACGCTGGCCGTCCGCGCCGCGCGAGCGCAGGCCTCGCCGAATCCCTCGGAAATTCCCCTGCAGCGCTGCGATACCCTCCCGGTCGTAGTCCTCCAGATAAATAAACAAGACAAGCGCTTCCTCATAGACACTGCCGCCACCTCCATGCTCAACGAGAAATCCTTCTCGCAAGGCCATGCCAAGGAACTGCGCGTCCAGTCCTGGAATGAAGTCACTCCGCTGAAAGCCCGCGAAGTTTCCATCGCCGAACTTTCCCTCGGCAATCACATCCTGCGAAATATCAGCCTCCCCGCCATTGATCTCACCTCCATCGCCAAAGCCTGCGGCGGCCCGCTCGATGGCATCCTCGGCGTGGATCTCCTCGAGCGCCTCGGCGTCACCATTGACCTGCAGCGCAGCGTCGCCCGCCTCGCCATCGCACCGCCCAGTTCCTCCGAAGAATCGCTCATCGCCGAAATGCAAAAGGCCATGCATTCATGCTCCGAAGCTTTCAATAACGCCGACTCCGATAAGCTCGCCGCCTGCTTCGATCCCGATTTCGTCCTGAGCTCTCCCGCCGGCGAACTTCGCGGCCGCGAGCAGGCCACCAACCATTTCCGCCAGCAATATTTTCATCTCACTCCGCGCGCCCACCTTTCCATGACCATCAATGACCAGCGCGCCGTCGGCGACGTCGTTTGGAGCCTCTACGACTACACCATCGATTCTCCCTACATCCACGCCACCGGCCGCGGCATGATGCTCTGCCGCAAATCCGATAATCACTGGTACATCCTCAGCATGCACGAATCCCCCAGCGATCCCGCCCCCGTCCCCGCGCGCTAGCGCCCCAAAGCTTGCGTCGCAACTCGGCAATCGTTGTAGGTCGTCCCTTTAGAGTCTGTGTGAGAATCATGATTTTCGTCAGGGCACGGCTTTAGCCGTGCCGTAATCGACGCAGAATCAGAGCGGCTTCACAGTCTGTGTGGGAACATGAGAATCTTTGTAGGCCGTAGCTTTAGCTACGGCATAAAACCAGCGAAATCAGAGCGGCTTTAGCCGCTGAAGCACAGGTTTTGCACTTCTCACACAGACTCTTCAGCCTCGCCGTTTAACGCCCCCCAAAAGGGGCTTCAGCTCCTGAAGCCACGAGTTTCGTACCTGGCGGATTACCTTTGAGACGTCTTCTGTCCGCGGAAGTACCGATTTTGCGGTTGCGAGACACGCCCCCAAGACTTCCGGTATCCACCTATGGTAAAGTCGCCCGCGGCTTAGTGGGGTACAGTGAGTAAACGTTTTCTCGCGTCCCGTTTTCTTCTCGCGGCCCCGCTATTGCTTTGCCCGGCCCTCACTCTCGCCCAGGACCAGGCCCGCATCCCCATCCAGGTCGAGATCGTTCGCTCCATAGATTCCGCCCGTTCCCAGGTCGGCGACACTGTCTTCGCCAAAGTATCCAAGAAGTGGCAAAGCCCCCAATGCAATCTGCGCGAAGGCGCCGTCCTTCAGGGCCGCATCGTTGCCGCCGCCCCGCACTCCAAAGCCACTCATACCTCGCAGATCGCTCTGCTTTTCGACACCGGCCAGTGCAATGGCCGCGATATGAAGCCGCTGCCTCTCACCGTCGCCGCCGTTCTCGCTTTCAACCCTTTTGAGAAGGACGATCAATATAAGAGCCGGCCGCTCAGCGACGCGGTCGGCCTCAGCGTTGGCGGTCTGGTCGGCGGTCCTTCTGGTGCCAGCCTCCGCGGCGTCGCTTCCGGAGGCCTCCGCAGCGTCTCCGCTGCGGCAGCCACCGTCGAGCTTTCTCCCACCGAGTACGTCGGCCCCACTTCCGTCATGCCCGGCCAGGTCCTCGGCATCAAAGGCGTAAAGCTGGACGTCGGCGGCGGCCCCGAAGGCAGTTCGATCCTTTCGACTTCCGGACACAACGTTCACCTCGAATCCGGCTCTCAACTCGTCCTCGTTCCCAACCTGAAAGCCGCATCGCCATCCGTTTCCGCAATGCCCGCCGCTACCGCGCCAACCACTCCCGCAGTCTCGCCATCCGCCGCTGCTCCTCCCGTTGCGTCTGCAGCCGCGGCCGCCACAGATTCCCCAGAGGAAGACGAAACCGAAGTCTGCTCGCCGCCGAACTGTAGCATCGCGCTCACGCCAAACGAATCCGACGTCCGCGTCGCTGCCGCCTCCACCACTCTCGCTCTCAATGATTTGGGCTACACGCCCGCTCGCCCCGATCACGAAATGTTCTCCTTCGACTACAGCTCGGCTATCTCCTATCTCGGCCCGCACCAGGTCTTGTTCAGCTTCGACCCGCATATCTTGATCCAACGCACGGTCGCGGAATCCAATCTGTCCGACCTCCGCATCATTCGCGCTGTCTTGGTCAATGTTCAGGAGAAAAAAGTCGAAAAGACGGTGGATTGGAAAGTCACCGACGCGCGCCAATATCAATGGCCCGTCAGCAACGACCGCGTTCTCGTCCACGTCGGCCGCGAGCTGCGCTTGTACGGCCCCGGCCTGAAACTCCAGCAGCGCATTTCGCTCAATGGGCCTCTGGCGTTCGTGCGCGCCTCTCCCTCATCCACGTACTTTGCCATCGGACAGCTTCAAGAACGCCATTCCGCCATCGTGCACCGCCAATTGCAGGAAGCCGAAGGTCGCGAACCGGAAGAAGACGTCGAAATCAAAATCCTCGACGCTGATTTTCACGTTCTCGCCACCGTCCTGCGCTCTTCGCGCGCCGCCCCGCCCGTTCTCTCGGACCATGGCGAAATCCGCCTGCGAAGACTCACCAAGTCCCGCTGGCAAATCGTGGAAATCGCCTGGGACGAGCAAAGACGCACGCTCGCCACTCTGAATTCCACTTGCTCCCCAAACGTCACCCCCTTGCCGCCCGATTTGTTCTTCGTCGTCGGCTGCGACCGCGAAACTACCGGCAAGTGGTTCCGCGTTCTTGGCTCCGATGGAAAACCCGTGCTGAAGGGCTGGTCCGCCTCGGCCGATCCGCAGCAGACCGCCAGCGGCATTCCCGCTGGCAGCGATTTTGCCATCGCCATGGCCCAAGCCTCCAAATCCATCGCCGCCGATTCCGCTTTCTTCACCTCTGATCTCGAGCTCGAACATATCGCTGTCTATCAAGCCAGCAACGGCGAAAGAATGCTCGCCGTCACCATCCCGTCGCCCACTCCCAGCGTGCAGACTTTCGCGCTTTCCCCCGACGGCGCGCAATTAGCCGTACTGCAGGGAAATCAACTCGCCTTCTACGCAGTCCCCAGCGCCGCCAATCACCGCTAACGCCCTCGCAATCAACCAGCCTTTCCCTCCGTACATCGGCCACGCCCCAGTCCGCTGCACATCTCGCACCCATCTTCACCGGCTACGGTCTCGATGATATGATTCGTCCGCGTCAAGCATCACGCGTCGCCCGTCTCGCACGATTCGCAATGAACGGCAGCCGCAACTTGGCTGCGCAAACGAAGGGTCCATCGGCCCAGCCCCGACCAAAAACCCTTCTCGAATTCTCGACACAAAGCCGCGACAAAAATCATCCAACGTCGCGCGGCTTCTAAGAACCGTACGCGCCCGTGATTGCAATCCGAGCCCAGAGACACTCCAGCCCCTGGCTAGGGCGGTTCATCTCAAGATAAAAGTGTCGAGGCCATGGCAGACGCACCCGAAACGAGCGCCACAAAACCAACCGGCCCCAGCGCCAATGCCGCCGCCGCGGCGCCGCCCGCTCCCGTCTGGCGTCCCAAATTCAATCCCTGGCTGATCGCCGTCGTCGTAGCCCTCGCCGCCTTCATGGAAGTTCTCGACACCAGCATCGCCAACGTCGCTCTCCCCTACATGGCCGGCAGCCTCGGCGCCAGCAACGACCAAAGCACCTGGGTCCTCACCTCCTATCTCGTCTCCAACGCCATCGTCCTCCCCATCAGCGGCTGGTTCGCCAGCGTCCTCGGCCGCAAGCGCTTTTTCATGACGTGCCTGGTAATTTTCACTCTCAGTTCCCTGCTCTGCGGCATCGCTCCCAGCCTCGCCGCCATCATCATCTTCCGCATCTTGCAAGGCGCCGGAGGCGGCGGCCTGCAACCCATGGCCCAGGCCATCCTCGCCGACGTCATCCCGCCTCATCAACGCGGCTTGGCTTTCGCGCTCTACGGCGTCACTGCCATCATTGCTCCCACCATCGGCCCCACCCTCGGCGGCTGGATTACCGACAATTATTCCTGGCGCTGGATTTTCTTCATCAATCTTCCGATCGGTATCATGACGTTGTTTCTGGTCTATCGCCTCGTCGAAGATCCCCCCTGGGTAAAAAAAGCGTCCGGCGCGGGCATCCGCTTCGATTACATCGGCTTCGGCCTTCTCACCCTCGGTGTCGGCGCGCTCCAGGTCATGCTCGATAAAGGCCAGGAAGACGATTGGTTCGGCTCGCATTTCATTCTCACTCTCGCCATCCTCGCTGCCGTCGGCCTGCTTTGCTTCGTCCTCTGGGAATGGTTCTACAAAACGCCCATCGTGGACGTGCATCTCTTCGAAAATCTCAATTTCCTCACCGCCAACGGCATGATGTTCTTCCTCGGCATCCTGCTGTTTGCCAGCCTGGTCATGATGCCGCTGTACCTGCAATCCTTGATGGGCTATACCGCCGAGTCCGCCGGCCTGGTCCTCTCCGGCGGCGGCCTCCTTCTCCTATTCCTGATGCCCGTCGCCGGCGTACTCTCCTCCAAAGTGCAGGCGCGCTACATCGTCGCCTTCGGCTGGGCCACTCTCTCCATCGGTATGTACATTTCCAGCCAACGCCTCGATCTGCAAATCAGCTTCGTCAGCGCCAGCATGCTGCGCCTGATTCAAGTCTTCGGCCTCGGTTTCCTTTTCGTCCCCATCAACCTGGTTTCCTATGTCGGCATGCCCCCGGAAAAAAGTAATAGCGTCGCCGGCCTGGTCAATTTCATGCGCAATATCGGCAGCAGCGTCGGCACCTCCATGGTCACCACCATCATCGCGCGCCGCGCCCAGTTCCATCAGGCGCGCCTGGTCGCCAATATCTCCCCCGGCCAGCCCATCTTCAACGGCACCGCCGCCGCCCTCGCCGCCCGCCTGGTAGCCTCCGGTGTGCAAGCCCAACGCGCCGTGAAAGTCGCCTACGCCCTCGTCTATCAAATGCTCCTCGCGCAAGCCAATACCCTCGCCTACGTAGACACTTTCGTCGTTCTGTCGGCCTTCGCGGGCGTCATGTTTGTCCTCTCCTTCGCCCTGCGCCGCAACGATCCCGCCGGCCGCCCGGTAGTGATGGAGTAGCCTGATTTGCGCTATAGTTCGGTTTCAGGGGCCTTTCGACGACCCCGGAATCTTTGTAGGCCGTAGCTTCAGCTACGGCACGCGCAAAGAAATCTCGCTGCGGCTTTACAGCTTGCGGAAGAAGTCGGTTTTTTAGGGGGTCGGAGCTTTAGCTCCGACATAAAGCTCGCCCCGTCACCCGGGGATTTAGACCCTGAAGCCACGCTTTTGACTTTTTCCGCAAACTGTTTAGCCGCTGAAGTACCGATATTGCGTTTCTCGCACAGACTTTTTAGCCCGTGAGGCAAGTTTTTTATCTCTCACTTGAAGGTGAAACACCCATGATCCGCATCCTCACCATCGAACGCGAATACGGCAGTGGCGGCGTCGACATCGCCCAAAAACTCGCCCAACGCCTCAACTGGAAACTCTGGGACCAGCTCCTCACCAACGAAATCGCCCGCTTCATGGAATGCGATTGCAGCGTCGTCGAGCAGCACGAAGAAAAAAAAGATCCCCTCTACTACCGCCTCCTCAAAGGCTTCATGCGCGGCAGTTACGAAGGCAGCGTGCACGCTCCCAACGCGAATATCGCGGACACTGACTGCATCCGCCAGGTCGCCGAGCGCGTCGTCACCAGCGCCGCCGACGCCGGCCAGTGCGTCATCGTCGGCCGCGGTTCCGCCTACTATCTGCAAAATCGCCCCGACGCCTTCCACGTCTTCGTCTACGCGCCCTACGCCGACAAAATCCGCCGCCTGCGCTCCCAGGGCAAATCCGAAAAAGAAGCCATGCAGCTCGCCGACTCCGTGGACCGCGACCGCGCCGCCTTCATCAAACAATATTTCGGCGTAGATTGGCCCGACCGCCAGCGCTTCCACCTAATGATCAATTCCACAATCGGCGAAGACACCGCCACCGACACCATCCTTAACGCCATCGCCATGCAAGCCAAACCCAGCTCCGCCGCCACATCCGCGCCAATCCACCAAGCCAGCGTCTAGCCCCTGGGAACGCCAATCTCCCGATTGGCGCAGTTACACAGTCAACCAGCCAACCGCTTCACAAACCGCCGCGCCTCTCGAAAACCAATTCCCAATTCGCAACTCGCGTGCGTTTCCGTACCGCCAATTCCTCCGTGCGATTTTCAAGATGGTGCATTCCACCCGGCATCCTGCCAAATTGGGACAACTCCCAGGCCGAAGCTCTAGAACGCAATCATAAAATTCCCCGCTGCTTGTTGGTTTCGAGCGTGATTCAACGTCAGTCTCGCAAGCAGCCGAGCCGCGCGCGTGTCAGCGATTCTCCAACTGTCTTGCAATCAGTAAACTGCAGCGATCCGCACCATCGCAAAACGTGCCAACCCGCAATTCGCGGCGCTACCCCCCGCATCGCGGCGCATAAGGAAAGTCTCATTGCAATCCTGCGGCCGTGGAATCGCGCGTGCCTGTGGCTCCATGCGTTCTTGCCCGAAGGCGCAATCCGTTCTCGGCCCGAGCGTTCGCGAAGCGCCTCGGATTCCCTTTGCTTCCGCATGCGGCGTGGCTTGCGCCAGCCACCAACTCGCCCTTGGCTGCGCCAGCGGAAGTTCAATTCGTCGCGCTTGCGAAGTGCAATCTGTTTGCGCGGAAATTTTTTTGGGACCCCGTTTGCGCTACACAAGGAGCTTTTCGCCTATGGCACAGCAAAATCGCGGCGCTCGCTCTAGCTCTCGCGTCAGCGCTCACCCGCAAATCAATTCTCTCTGCGATTTTCGGCGCAGCGCTCCCTCAGTGCGCGCGACCCCCATTCCTCCCTCCTTTTTTCACAGTACAGCTTCGATAAACCCTCTTCGCTTTGTTCCCTCCATGCTTTCCGCCTTGGCCTGCGTGCTCGCCATCTTAATAATGACGGGATGTTCGGGAGGCTGGGCTGCTTCCAGCCATGTTCCGCCAGCCATCGTCGTTCAGCCCGTCAGCCAGTCCGTCGCCGCTGGTCTCAGCGTTACCTTCTCCGTCACGGTTTCCGGAACCGGGCCTTTCGCTTATCAGTGGTACCAAGGTGCCGTCGCCATCAGCGGCGCGAATTCAAGTTCCTACTCCACTCCCACCGTGCTGGCCGATAACGGCGCAATCTTCACCGTCACCGTCACCAACCAAGCCGGCGCCGTCACCAGTCTTTCCGCTGTCTTGACCGTCACCGCGGCCGCGCTGCAATCCATCGCCGTGACGCCTGCCAGCCCCTCGGTCGCCAAGGGCAAAACCCAACAATTCACCGCGACCGGAACTTACACCGACAGCAGCACGCAGGACATCACCACCACCGTTACCTGGGCCTCCGCCTCCCCCGCGGTCGCCACCATCGGACCAGGCACCGGCCTCGCAACCGGCGCTGGAATCGGCAGCTCCCAAATCACCGCGACGCAAGGCGCCATCGTCAGCCCGCCGGACACGCTCACCGTCACCGCTCCCACCCTGCAATCCATCGCGGTCACGCCGGCAATCCCCTCCATAGACAAAGGAACCACGCAGCAATTCACCGCCACCGGAACCTATAGCGACAGCAGCACGCAAAATCTCACGGCGAGCGTCACCTGGGCCTCGGGAACCACCGCGGTTGCGACCATCGGCGCGGCCACCGGCTTGGCGACCGCCGTCACCACCGGAACGTCGCAGATCACCGCCACGCTCGGCGCCATCGTCAGCCCCGCGGATCTCTTGACCGTCATCAATTCCACACCCATCGCCACAAGCCTCCTGTGCAGTTCCACCGCGCCCCCCTACGGCTCTCCGATAAATCTTGTCCCGACATTTTCGGGAGGAACCGCCGTCATCGGTCCCACCGGCCTGAATAGTTCGGATATTACCGAGTCGGCGGTCAGCGCCAGCTCTTACCCCACGCCGCCGCTGACCTCCGCAAAAACCTACACGCTCACCGTTACCGGTACGGGAGGAAACACCGCCTCCACCCGCCTGCTCGGCCACTCCCACCAACGTGAGCATCTCCAGCATTTCGCCATCCGGACAAACCATGGGTCCCGGCCAGCAATCGTTCACTGCGGTTGTCACCGGCGGCGTTTCGAATGCTGTCGCCTGGAGCGTCAGCTCCGGCGGCGGAAGTTTCACCGGGAATGTATGGACCAGCTCGAATACGGCGGGCACTTACACGATCACCGCTACCAGCGTCGAAGAACCAACCGTGTTCGCCTCCGTCCTGATGACCATCAGCCGTCCGGTCATCACCGCGCAACCCGCCAGTCAAAACGCCTGCGGCAACGGCACCCTACTGCTCTCCGCAGCCGCCAGCTACGCCACTGCTTACCAATGGAATTTAAACGGCACTCCGATCCTCGGCGCCACCAATTCCACCTACAGCGTTTCCAATCCGACTTCCGCCAATGCCGGCACTTACACCGTCGCCGCCTCTAATGCCGCGGGCACCACGACCTCCAACTCCGCGCAAGTCGTCGTGGGCTCCTCAATCACCGCGCAGCCCGCCAGCCTCACCGTCAACGCCACTCAAACGGCCACTTTCTCGGTCTCCGTCACCGGCCAATCTCCTTTCCAATATCAGTGGTACGCCACGGAACCCGACCCCTCCACCGGCCCGATTTCCGGCGCTACTTCCAGCTCTTACACCACGCCGCCGGTGGACAATACCTACAACTACTTCCAATACAATGTCACCGCCACCGACGCTTGCGGCACCGTCCTCACCAGCGATTTCGCCACGTTGATGGTCACCAATAACAACGTCCCACCCACTATCATCACGCAGCCTCAAGGCATCTCTGTCGCGGTCAACGGCACCACCGCCTCGTTCACCGTAGTCGCGTCCGGAACCTCACCCCCAGCGCTCACTTATCAGTGGTACCGCATACCCGCTGGCAGCGTTTCGGGCACGGCGATCGTCGGCGCCACCGCCGCCACCTACAACGTGCCCGGCGGGAGCGCCGCCGCGGCGAACGATCAGGACCGGTATTATGTAAAAGTCAGCAACAGCTACGGTCAGGCTGTCTCGCAAGACGCCACCCTCGCCGTGGGCAACGGCATTCTGATTCAAATCACGAACCAGCCCGTCACGCAATACGTCAACCAGGGCGACTCCGCGACGTTTCAGATCACCGCCACTTCCGCCGCCCCTTCATTAACCTATCAATGGTATGAAGCTCCTCCCGGCAGCTCCACTTTCACCGCCATCTCCGCAGCCACCAGCGCCAGCTACACCATTGCCAGCACCACCACCGCCGAAACCGGTTCGGTGTTCCGCGTCGTCGTCAGCAACGGAGGACTCACCAGCCCCGTCACCAGCAGCACTGCCGCGCTTTTTGTCGGCGCGCTATCCGGCATCAACAATTTCTGCACCGGCAGCGGATGGATGAAGGAAGGCAGCACCACCGGCCCCACCGGTTCCGGTTCCAACTGTGCCTACGAATTGACCGCGGCAGAAGGCGGCGAATATGGCGAGATCGTCTGGCCCACGCTGATTTCCACTGCCAATATCGAATTGAGCTTCACCATTACCGTCAGTAATACCAGCAATCCGCCAGCGGACGGTTTCGCCATGGTTCTCGGCGATCCTTCGCTCGGAGCTCTGCCCACCAGCGCTGGCGCTACAGGGGGCGGCCTGGGAGCTGAAGGCATCCCTGGCTTCGTGCTGGGGTTTGACACCTATGAAAACGTCGGCGACCCGCCGGTTCCGTATCTCGGAGTGGGCCGCGGCGAAACGGCGCTCTGGGAAAATCCCTGGCTCAACGTCAACACCAATATCCCTCTGCTCGCCAGCGATACCATGACGGAAACGCACAGCTACGTCGTGACCATCGTGCAAGGAAAAATGACCGTCACCATGGACGGCACGCAGGTCTTTTCTGGAAACGTCACGGTCCCGCCGGTAGCGTATCTCTATATCACCGCTTCGACCGGCGGCTCCTATGAGGAGACCGTCATCCAAAGCCTGACGGCTACGGTATCCGCGCCATGAAGCTCCGCCACCGCGCACGAGGAGAATTCCGAATGCGATTGCTTGTCCTAACCACGCTCCTGCTGCTCGCGGCAGTTCCCGCCGCGCTGGCCCAGGACTCTCACGGCGGCGACGCAGCCTTGACCTATCATTGGGTGCGCTCCAACACCTCGGCCGGAGAGTGCGGATGCTTTGATCTGAATGGCGGCGGCCTTTCCGGCTCCTGGGAATTTCATCCGCGCTTCGCCGCGGTCGCCGAAATTAGCGCCGAGAATGCCACCGGCGCTCTCGCCACAAAGAAATCGCTCACGCTCGTTTCCTATTTGGCGGGTGCGCGTTACTGGCTTCCGCAACCGTGGCCCAGCGGCACGCATTCGCCTCAGCCCTTCGCACAGGTCCTTCTGGGAGCCGTCCATGCCGGCGGTGGCATCGCCGGCACCGGTGATGGCGCATACTCCTTCGCCACGCGTATCGGCGGCGGCCTCGACCTTCCAATGAATTCGCGCTTCTCGCTTCGCCTAATCCAGATTGATTACTACCTAACGCATTCCGTGAACGCCACCAACAACCACCAGAACAATCTGCTAGTAGCCGCCGGCATAGTATTCCGCTGGCCCCGCGCAAAATAAATTCCCCATGCGCCACTCCCGCCTGGCGCCCACGTCGGTTCGCTGGCCCAACCACAGCTCTGGCAAGCGAGCGCCCTCAGGTTTTTGGGGGTAGCCAGTGGCCGACCCATTCAGCGCAAGCAAGGACCGCCTTTCGGTTTTTCGGGGGGCCGCACCGCATTGCGCAGTTGGCAAAGGGTGCGTGGCACAACCTCCAATCCTAAATCCCGCCCTTCACGTTGTGACCGGCAATAGCATCTACTACTATGCCCAAGACATGCTCGGCACCTCGCGTTCCCTCTTAAAGGACAGCGAGGCAGATGCGGAGGTGTACGACGATGATTTTCAGAACGCGCTTGGGACGTGCCCTACTTCTCCCTTTTCTGTTGGTGCCGAGTGCAGTTGGACAATCCGGCGGAGGTGTCCCTGCGGAAATGAAAGATCGTGTTCTTGATCTTCTTTTTCGGTCAGATGCCGTCACGTCGCCCTTTCTCTCGAAAATGACTCTCCGATATGGTGACTCCGATTCTCAATTAGTGGTGCTGACCTATCCCGTTTTTCCCGTCCATCCTGGGGGACAAGCAGAGGTCATCAGCTACACGGTCACTGGGATGGGCAGCGACAACCTCACGCAGTTCATCTCAAAAACGGCCGCTCAAAATCCAAGTGTTACCGACCAGGAAATCGCGGCCAAGTTGAAAGTGGAAATTAAGCGTTCTCCCATCAGCTACGAAGCCTTGAGCCGCTTCGTTGACGATCTGAAGGCTATTCGAATATCGCCACTGCTGACGAGCCGGGTAGCTGTCGATAAATACTCCGAGTACGAGTTCTGGTGCAACAGCGGGCAAGAATCCGTTCACTACAAAGTCGTGGGGCCGTTCAAGGATGATCCCCAGGACAAGCTCGTGCAATGGATGATCAGATTCCGAACCGCCGTGCCTGAGTTGATGAGCGCTGCTTCTGCAAAACGATGAACGACGCGCTAGGTCGGCGAAAAGCGGGCGGGCGGACCATCCTTTGAGCGCAGGCAAGCGACCGCCTTCAAGTTTTTAGGGATGCCGCGCTCACATTTTAAGGAGCATCCGATCACATGCGTGTCACAACCGCTGCCCAGGCAGCTGCCGAGTTGCAATTTGAAAACCTGGATCGTGCGTTCGAAGTTCACTGCGTCGACGGCAGTTTAGTCGCGAAGTCTTATCTCTTACCCCTACTGTCCAAGGCTCAGACAATACTCGCTCGCAGACTGAGCCGCGCGCTCCTCGCTCGCGGAGAAAGCTGGCTCCAAATTACCTGTTGGAATTCTGACAGTGATTCCAACCTCGAAATGTTTTACGGCTACAGAAAGGGTCGCGGTGAGGCGCGGGAGCTAGTTGAAGCGTCCGTTCATCGCTTCTCGCCCGACGAGATCGAAGAGATGGCAAGCATTTTAGGCATGGTGTTTTATTTTCTTTGGGACGCGCGCATTTTTGGCCGCGATCAAACCTATCAAGTTCTCACCTCAAACGACGAAATCATCGATTACGCGACATGCTCGCATCCTCTTTCGCTTGAACTCGAAAGAGAATTTTCACATTTAGGAATGAATGCTGCCAAATAATCACTTGGGGGCCTCAGGCTCATTTCCTCTCTGCTGAGCCACTCAGTGCTTCTACGAATATGGCCGGTAGCCGACCCTTGCGGCACGGGCAAGCGACCGCCTTGGCGCTCAGCGATGCTCGCGTCGGCGCGCTGCGCCAACTTCAGCAGGCTCCCGACGGCGGTTCAGGGAGTGCGGCGGCTTGCCGCCGCCTTGGTGTTGGGCGAGGCTTGCCTCGCCTGCCTCTGCCGTCTCCAATCACTCCGCACCGCGATTCGCCCAGCGGGCTGGGCTGGTGGCCCGCCGTTGTAGTGCAGGCAACCGACCGCCTTTAGGTTTTTAGGGGTGCCGTCTCGCGGGTTCGCGCCCTAAGGCCGCAGGCGAGGGTGCGTGGCAACACGTCAGACCGCACGGTTCCGGCCCCCGGTTCGCCGCACAGCTCTTCATCTCGCGACGCAAATCTTTGTGGGTCGTGGCTTCCGCGCTTTTTGCGTCCCGAGCCTTCTGTCGGGAAGCCACGACATAAGAAGGCGGCGCGCAGCGCCATTCCTTTCGCGGCGCCGTTCCCGCGAAGTTTTCGAGTTTCCCCGCCACACCTCGGCGCGACCCGCATGGTCCCGTGCGAACCCCGAACCCGCTCGCCAGCCAATACGTAGAATCCTAAAACCCGCCCATCACGTTGTCACCGGCACCAGCTTCTACTACTATGCCGAAGATATGCTGGGCAGCTCGCGTTCCCTGACCACCTCCACCGGCTCGCTCCGCTATGACGCCGACTTCTATCCCTTCGGCGGCGAGCACCAATTCACCAACTCTTGCCCACAAAATTACAAATTCACCGGCAAGGAACGCGATGCCGAAACCGGAAACGACGACTATGACGCCCGTTACTACTCCTCCGCCTACGGCCGCTTTCTCTCTGCCGATTGGTCCGCCATCCCCGCGCCCGTCCCCTACGCCAACCTCACCAATCCCCAAACCCTCAACCTCTACGCCATGGTCAGCGACAACCCCGAAACCTTCGCCGACCTCGATGGCCACGAGACCTACGCGGAGAGTAATTCAAACCAGGGCGCCTGTTCCGATGCAGGTTCGGCAGCTTGCTCTGCACAAATTAAGAAAGACGCACAAGAATCCGCTCAGGCGCAAAACACGGCCAATAGCCATCAGGTCGGCAATATCGTTCACAACGAAACCGGAGGGCTTAGGCCGGAAGCAAAGGAAGGCTCAGGAAGCTCCCAAGACCTTCACAATGCTAAGGTCGCCATTTCCGATGTAGTCAAGAATCGGGAAAAGTCTGGCGTCAATGGTGGAGTTGCCTCCGACAAAGTCAGCTCGAAAGAACGCAATACTTCCCAGTACAAAGACGCGCAACAGGCTGCTGCTCAGGCGGCCCGCTCTCCTGATGTGACCGGAAGCTCCAAACACTTCTATCTGGACTACGGCGAGAAAGCCCCAAGCTGGGCAGCAGGCAAGGAAACGACCACGTACGGGCCGTTCAAGAATGCCGCTGGCGGAGGGGACGTTCCAAAAGGCGCGGTCGTGAAGATCATCATCGTTCATCCGGAGGACCAGCAATGAAACGGATCATCCCCTTCACTTTGGCACTGGTGTTCCTTGCACTGTCGCAGAGCGTTGGCCAGGAACGCAAAGCAAACACCGATGAAAAGAGCGATAGTGCCCGGCCGTTGTCTGCGACCGACAAAGGCAGCGTGATTCAGGCGATCTTAGACGAAATGTACGTCAACAACCTGCAGGGGTCAGGGTTTGACGCCGGAAAACCAATTTCGGGCTCCGCGTATCAACTGAATGCGTACTTCAAGCCTACTCTGAACAGCGACCAAGTCGGCTGGGTCATCTACAAACTGATGCCATATGGCGAGGTCTATAGATTGTTCTCCATCCGCAGCGACGGACTTGCCATCGTCTACGGCAAGTTGCGAGACCGCTTCCCTCCGACACAGCCGTCGTACCTAACGGTTTACATGGGCGACGATCAGTTGTGCCAAATGAAAAAGGAATGGCAAAAGGAACAGTTCGTCGTCGAACTCAAACCTAGCGCGGACCGAATTGCAGAGGCACGAGCGCGCCAACAAAAGCGTGAATAGGCTTACGATCAAAGGAGGTACAACTACGGGCGGGTGGCCGACTCTTGTGCCGCAGGCAACGACCGCCTTTAGGTTTTTAGGGGTGCCGCACTCTCGCGGGTTCGCGGCCGAAGGCCGCAGGCGAGGGTGCGCAGCAACACGTCAGCCCCCACAGTTCCGGCACCCGGTCCGGCGCACAACGATCCCGTTCGCGCCCACGCGCCCGAGCCTTTCGCTTTGCCGTTCCCGCCCTCACCCCAGCCCCGCGTATTTCCATTTTGGGACTGGTAATCATACAGTAAATGTGATAAAATAGAATCGGGCCACTATTCCAGCCCACTGAGGACGCTACATGCACTCCGCCACAACGGCGACGGGCAGACCAATCCCATCCCCAAGGCAAACTCTACCCAAAAACCGCCCCGCGCCCCTCAGTTGTCGCGCCGCTCATCAACTGGCCGCCCCAAAACCTCATGTAACATCCCAACTACAATGTTACATTCCCGCTCCGCCGTTCACTCGTCACTCGCCACCTGCCACGAGTCACTGCCAAATCACCGCTCCCGGGTCGCAGATCGCAGCGTCACTTCTCGATACAAATGGACACTTTCGCCGGAACAATAATTCGCGTAACTCGCTCAAAACAAACGATCGCGCCAATTCTTATTCGATACAAACCGCAACGTGTCTCGCTGGAATGCGCATCACCATTCACTATTCAGCAACCTGCCTCGCCGGCAGGCGGGTCACCACTCACAGCCTTTCTAATCGACAATGGCAGATATTAGAAATCACCGTAAACCTCTCAAAACAAACGATCGCACCACGTTCTAATCGACACAAAAATGCGTTATTAAATTGCCAAAAATTCCACCCCACAACCGCGTGCCGCGAATCACGATTGGCACGGCGCCGGACGGAAGCTCACCAATCACTACTCACCAATCACCGATCACGCCTCACCCGCCCCTCCGAATTCCCTAGGTCTCCAGCCGAAAGCGTGGTATGTTTGTGCTGCGTTTGTTGCTCTTGTAACACCTTTAGATTCGATGAAGGGGCTGCAAGTTCACACTTGCGGCCTCTTTTGCTTTACGGCTGGAGGCGGTCGAGAAGCAAACAAATAGCTTAAAAAAGAAGGAAGTAAATCAGTGAGAGAACAAGGAACAGTGAAGTGGTTCAATGCCAGCAAGGGTTTTGGATTCATCCAGCGCCAGTCCGGCGAGGACGTATTTGTACACTTTTCGGCCATTCAGGCGGAAGGTTACAAGTCGCTGAACGAAGGCCAGGCGGTTGAGTTCGAAGTTACCCGCGGCCCCAAAGGCCTGCAGGCAGCGAACGTCACTAGCCTCTAGTCGTAAAGGGCGAGCCGGTTACCCCGGTTCGCCCCTTTTTTTTGCACCTCGGACGAAATTATAGGAGCCCCGTTGAAAGCACTCCCCGAAGGGCAGTACATCAAGCACTTCCAGTACGGCTTGGGCGTCATCACGGAATCCGACAACGACCGCACCTCGATCGACTTCGATCTGCATGGGATGAAGAAGTTCGTCACCAGCATCATGGTGGTGGAGATCGCCGAAGGTACCCCCCCGAAGCGCAAGCGCGCCAAGCGCGCCAAGAAGGCTGTAGGTGTGGCGCCGGTGGCGGTTGCCGCCGCTGCTCCGGCGGGAAAATGAGCATGAGCAATAACAACGTTATCGTGCAGTTCGTCGGTTTCGAGGCGAAGTTGCAGGGGCGCGAATATACCTTTACGGTGCGCGAAACCGCCACCGAGCCGCGCGAATTTACGCTGACGATCCCCAATGAAGCGTTCAACACCCGCCGCGTGCGTTTTCAGGATGCGCCGGACATTTGTTCGCACCGCTTGCACGTGGAATTAGCGGCTACCGAGAACCATCCGGCCAAGACGCACTTCCATCTGACGGATGCGGAGCTGGAAGCTTATCGAACTTCGCACATGCAGAAACCTCCGAAGTATCCCTACGCGCCTAAGAAGGATGATCAGGACGCTTAGCGGCGCTGGTTGCGTTGCGCTTCGTTTCTTTTCAAATAATTAATATTGTTAGTGGGATTTGCGGCATCGCGCGGGTTGCGCTGGTGTGTTCGCGGGCTAGGCGATTTTCGTGACGACGCGTCGCGCCGCCAGCGAAATCATCAGGCGCGTGACGCCGCTGAAGAAAATGCTGATGCCCACGATTGTGCCTAACACCCATTCCGAGCTGGACGGCCACAATCGCCAGATCATGACGCCGAGGATCAGGGTGATGATTCCGTCAACCAAGAACCAGCCTGATCCGCCCGCCGGGCGGTGCTGAAAATAGAGCACAATCTCGGCGATGCCTTCGATGAGGAGGTAGAAAGCCAGAGCTAGAGTGAGCGTCGCGAGGCCGCGGGCGGGATGATCGAGCAGGTAAATCGCGACGCACAAATAGAGAATCCCCAGCAGAACTTTCAGCAGCACGCTGCCGGTTCGTCGCGTGAACCACGCGAAGACGAAATGCGCGAGGGCTGCAAATATCAGCATCCAGCCGACGAAGATATTCACGGCGATGCCGGCCTCCAGCGGCATGGCAATCGCCAGCAGGCCCGCTACAATCATTACGATGCTGACGAAGATGGACCAGCCGACTGCTTTCCTTGCAACGTCCGACATTTTGATAGCTGGGGGATCGCTCATCGCCCGCCTCCTGGGCAGGTTGCGCTGCCGCAACCCCTTATACCACTGTTAGGGTGCGCTGACGCTAAATGGCTGACGAAAGCGAGTGCGACGGCAGGCGTGTTCCACGGCCAGCATTTGCGGACCGAAGCGCGAATGGTCCCGTGGTATGTTTGCACGAGCGAATGAAAAGACTCGACACGATTCATTTTCCCTTCCGTACGCAGGGACTTGGCAGCGGCACGTCCGACCATTCTGACAGGAGTGAGCTGAGCGACGGAGGACTGCCGCAGTTGCAGGCTGCGTCTCGCGCGCCAGTTCTGGCGCAATCACTCACGTTTGTGCGCGGGAATTTGTGGAAATTAATGGCGATTTCCGCGGCGGTGCTGGCGCCGGTTTTCTGGCACCGCATGATCGCGGCAGGCGATTTGGGCAGCCACCTTTATAACGCTTGGCTGGCGCATCTGATCGAGCGCGGGCAGGCGCCGGGGTTTTGGCTGGCGTGGCGCTGGAACAATGTGCTGTTTGACTATTGGCTGGATGGACTGGGACGGATCTTTTCGCTAGCGGTGGCGGAAAAGATCGCGGTTTCGGCGGCCGTGCTGATTTTTTTCTGGGGCATTTTTGCCTTGGTGTGCGCGGCGACGCGGCGCGCGCCGTGGTATTTGTGCCCGTGCATCGCCATGTTCACGTATGGCTACACGTTTCACATGGGCTTCATGAATTTTTACGTGTCGCTGGGACTGGCGTTTTGGGGGATGGCGATTTTTTGGCGTGGGAAAGAGTGGGAGCGCCTGGTTCCCGTGGCGCTGGCGCCGTTCATCATTCTGGCGCATCCCTTGGGATTTGCGTGGCTGGTGGGCGGCTCAGCGTACGTCGTGATCGCGGAGAGGATTCCGCGGCGTTATCAGATATTTTTGCTCGCGGCGGGCGGCGCGGCTCTTTTTGGCGCGCATTACTATTTCTGGCACCACGATATCGTGGAGGCGCAAGCCGGGCCGGTTTACTTCTTCAATGGAGCGGACCAGTTGGTCCTCTTTGGATCGCGCTATGCGATCCCTGAATTCGCCTTGCTCATTTTCATATTTGCGGCGCTTGGCGCGGATTTCTTCAGCCGGCCGTGGGGGCAGTTCCGGTGGGAGGACTACGCGGTTTCGCTGCAGCTTTACGTGATTGTTTGCCTGGGCGTGATTCTGCTGCCTGAAGGGATACGCTTTCCGAACACGCCGTCCGCGCTGGCGCTGCTGACGGAGCGGCTGACGTCGGTATCCGCGGCGATATTGTGCTGCGTGCTGGGGGCGATGCGTCCGCGGAGGTGGCACCTGGCTGCTAGCGGCGCGATTGCGGCGGTGTTTTTTGCGTTCTTGTACCATGACACCGGGAAGGTGAATCGAATGGAAGCGCAAGTGGAGCGGCTGGTGCGCACGCTGCCGCCGAATCAGCGAGTGCTGGGCACCATCAAGCCATTTCCCGATTCGCGCATCCTGATCCAGCACATGCTGGACCAGGCGTGCATCGGGCATTGCTTCAGTTATGGGAATTATGAACCGGCCTGCGCGCAATTCCGGGTACGCACGACTCCGGGAAACCCGCGCGCGATGTTCAGCTATGAGCGCACTTCGGACACAGAAGACGGAACGTACGAAGTGCAGCCTGAGGATTTGCCGGTGTACCAGGTGTATCAGTGCAGCGCGAGCGGAACGGAATTATGCATTCGCGCGCTCGCTGCGGGAGAATTAAACGATCGGCTGGGAATTCATCCGGACGACGAGTGAAGTAGGCGCGGCCGCCGTCGTGACCGATCGGCCAGCGTGTTACTGCAACATTCCGAAGACCACGACACTATTGGGAGTGCCGACGAAGACTTTGCCATTCGCAATCATGGGCGTGATGAACTTATTGTCGGCGAAATGATCGCGGCTATTCGCGGCCTGATTGCTGTTGTAGAGTTCGGTGGCGAGATTGGTGGCGTCGTAGGCGCGGAGAACGCCTCCGCCGCTATTCTGCACGACCCAAACGATTCCGTTCGTTGCGCCATTTGCGGAAATGCTTGGTGTGCCGCCCGGGTAGGGGTAGCTGACGGAGCTTTGCGAACCGGCGGGAGCGACCAATTTCGCGTTTGAGATTGAAAATGCTCGCAGCACGTCGCCGACAGCTGCGTAATACACCGTGTTATTGAAATACGCGGGCGAGGAAAAGACACCGCCGCTCAATCCGTTGGAATCAATCTCCTGGTAGATGCCGCTGTCGTTGCTTGTGTTGAATTTGCCCATCAGATTGCGGTTGATGACGTAGATGTGGCCGTCCTTGCCGGCGCCCACTCCCAGTTGCCAAGTATTGTGCTGGTTGTCCTGCAAATCGGGCAGCAGCATCTCTCCGCCGGAGCCGAGGTCTTCGTCGGCGTTCGATTCGGAAGTGGTGTTGTACATCGTGAAATAGTCCGCGACGCTGAGATTGCCGGCGGTGGTGGAAACCTTGATGAACGCGTTGCCGTAATCGCCGTGTTCCGGAAAGCCGTTGGTATCGAGCGTGTCGTCGAACGTTCCGTTGGCGTCCAAGAAATAGATGTTGCCGGAGGAATCGGCAGCGGGGCCGTCGCCAGCCATCCAGATGGCTCCGTCGCCGCCATTCGGAATGACGTCCAGCACGCTGGTTTGCGCGAGCGTGGCTTCGTTGTAGCCTATGACCCATCCGGTGTACGGGCCGTCATCGCAGTGCGAAGCCCAGGTGGTGTAAATCACGCCGTTGAGCAGCAGGAGCGCGGAGCGTTCCTTATATTGCTTGGGATCGAAGGTGGTGGTGCCATTGATATTTGGAAACGTGGCTTGTATCGAAATCGGGCTGCCCGATTCCTCGGCGCCGGTGGTGAGGTCCAGGGCGTGCAGGCGTTGGTGATAGCTGCCGCCATTGTCTTTGGACATGGCCACGACGAAGATCTCGCCGTGAGCACCAGCTTGAGTATCAATGACCGGAGTGGAAGTGATTCCGATGATGGGCGAAACCTGGCTGCAACCGCGGTTGTCGCTGGCTGTTTCGTTCGCGCCCAGCACGGAGACCTGCCAGAGTTGGGCAAAAGTATCCGCGTCGAAGGCATAGACGGAATCGTTCTCGGTGACGACGAAAACGACGTTGTGATTGCTGCCGGCGACCGTGAGATTGGAAACGTAGAGCGGTTCGGCGTCCACACCGGCATCCACCGAGAGAGTCGCGACTTTGCCGAAAGCGGTGGAATTCAGGGTGGCGGGAGTGAGGGTGGTTTCGTTGAGGTTCTGGCCGGTACGCAGCGCGTCGTTGTGGTAAGTCAAAACGTTTACGGTGCTGGTCTGGACCGCGTTGACCGTCAAGGTGACGGTTTTACTGGTGGCGCTGCCCTGGGCGTTCGTGACCGTCGCGTAGATCTGCGCGCCATTTTGCGCAGTCGTGGTCTGGGGAATTGCGTACGAGTTTGAATTTGTCCCCGCCGCACTTCCGTTGAGGAACCATTGATAGGTGAGCGGTGCAGTGCCGGCGGCAGTGAGAGAAAATTTGGCCGTCTGACCAGCAGTGACAGTGACGTTGGAAGGCTGCTGGGTGATGGTGGGAGCCGTCGGCGGGGCCGGATTCACGGTGAGAACGACGGTGTTGCTGGTGATGCTGCCGGCGGAATTGCCGGCCTTCACGTAAATCTGCGCGCCAGTTTGCGCGGTGGTGGTTTGTGAAATCGAAAATGTGCTGGAATTTGTTCCGGCTGCAGCGCCGTTCATGAACCACTGATAGGTGAGAGGCGCGGTGCCCGCAGCGGTGACGGAGAAAGCGGCGGTTTGCCCGGCGATGACGGTTATGTTGGCGGGTTGCTGGGAAATGGTGGGTGCGGTGGCCGCCGCCGTGACGGTGAGCGAGACGGTGCTGCTTTTCGTGGCGCCGACGGAATTCGAGATGTTGGCGTAGATTTGCGCGCCGGATTGATTTGCGGCTGCTTGGGCAATGGTGAAGGTGCTGGAATCGGCTCCGACTGCGGCGCCATTCATATACCACTGATAACTTAAAGGAGCAGTGCCGGTGGCTACGACGGAAAAAATCGCCGGCTGACCCGCTGTAACTGTCTGACTGGCGGGCTGTTGCGCGATGGCCGGAACCGTGGGGACTGGCTTGTTACCGGGCGGCGTGCCGGCGTATCCGCAACCGCTCATGGGAACACCGACGCACGCCATTAGCACGATAAAAAGCTGACACTTTAGCGTCTTCAAGAGGACTCCAAAGAACAAATCTCAGAACGCGGAAATCTCGGCAAACTGCCATATCACGTCGGATCGATGCCAGCAGCCACGCGCAGATAATGGCAACATCCTGTAAGCAATCCAACTGCCTAAAGTCTACCTGAGGTGCGCGTTCGAAACACCTGTGCGCAGGTGCAGGTGAGGGACAATGTCTAACAATACTATACGGGCTTCCATCCGCAAAATACCTGAGACGGGCGGGATTTTCGCCCCAATTGGACCAGAATCTTCGAGACCCCAGGCCCGAGCCCGTTCCGGAAGTGGGCCTAAGCGCCTTCGGCCGTGGAGGGTTCAGGGCGAGGGGCGCTGCCGACGGCTGCGGTGCGTCCCCGGCCATAGAGCCAGACGGCGAGCCGATACGCCAACAAGATCGCTACCAACGAGGCGTAGAAGAGCGGCTTGCGTTCATCAGATTTCACCAGCCAGTAGTAATGGATCACGCCGAGTATCGCGCTCAGGTAGATGGCGCGATGCAGCAACTGCCAGCGCTTGCCGCCCAGGCGGCGGATCATGCGGGCCGTCGAAGTGATTGCCAGCGGAATCATCAGCACGAAAGCCGTGAAACCAACGGTGATGAAGCGGCGCTTCAGAATGTCTTTCCACATTTCGGACCAGGCGAAAAAGTGGTCGAGGCCGATCCACGTGCTGAAATGCAGGAAAGCGTAAAAGAAGGCGAAGAGGCCGAGCATACGGCGAAAACGAATCAGTTGAGGAAGGCGCAGCAGCTTCCGCAGCGGCGTGATCGCCAGGGTGATGACCAAGAAGCGAATCGTCCAATCGCCGGTGGCGTGGGTAATGAATTCGATAGGGTTGGGCCCGAAATCAATATTGTCGGGAAAACCGGCAAACCCATTATGAAATGCACGCCACAGCAGCACGTCGAGTGGAATCAGGCACGCCAGGAACACCACGACCTTGGTCCACTTGCTGGTCAGAATGGAATTCAAGCGAAGCCCACCGTTAGTAATATTTTTTCAGGTCCATGCCGGCGTACATGCCGGCGACCTGATCTCCGTAGCCATTAAACATCAGAGTGGGGCGGCGGCGAAACTCTCCGAGGCGGCGTTCGGTGGCCTGGCTCCAGCGGGGATGGTCCACGTTGGGATTCACGTTGGAATAAAAACCGTATTCGTGGGCATTGGCGATATTCCAAGTAGTGGGCGGCTGATCTTTCACGAAGCGGATACGCACGATCGATTTGATGCTTTTGAAACCGTATTTCCAGGGAATGACCATGCGGACCGGCGCGCCATCCTGATTCGGCAGGGTCTCGTCGTACATGCCGACGGTGAGCAGCGTGAGCGGGTTCATGGCTTCATCGAGGCGCAAGCCTTCGACATAAGGAAGTTCGATACCCGCGGTGGCGCCTTCGGGCATCTGGGTGGGGCTGTAATAGCTTTCGAAGGCGACAAACTTGGCCTTGGGAGTAGGCTCGACCAATTTCACCAGGGTGTTGAAAGAGTACCCGATCCAGGGGACGACGATGGACCAGCCTTCGACGCAGCGGTGGCGGTAGATGCGTTCTTCCAAGGGCGCGAGTTTCATGATCTCGTCCATGGTGAACTTGCGGCGCTTGGCGACTTCGCCTTCGACCGAAACGCTCCAGGGAGTGGTGATGAAATTCCGGGCGTTCTCGGCGGGGTCGGATTTTCCAGTGCCGAATTCGTAGAAATTGTTGTAGTGAGTGACGTCTTGAATGGG
This sequence comes from uncultured Acidobacteriota bacterium, assembly GCA_963780035.1. Classification (GTDB taxonomy): domain Bacteria; phylum Acidobacteriota; class Terriglobia; order Acidiferrales; family UBA7541; genus Palsa-295. Next base: position 431,150 of record CAWAAG010000008.1, read on the forward strand.
AGTCTCTTTTTCCGTGGTGCTGTAGGGCCACTTGGTGATGCCGGTGAGCTTCGCGGGGCTGGTGCCGGTGGCGGGGCCAGCCAGCAGGCGCGTCAATTTTTTGTAGCCGACAACGGCGCCATAAGTCGCGGCAATTCCGAAAAGAAAATTGCGGCGCCCCATGTACAGGCCCTTGGGAGTGACGTCCTTGTAGCTTAGCTCCGGCGCTTTCCTGGTCAACATTTCCCTGCTCCGCTGGTGCACAAATCCTGCATATATATTACGCGCTCCAGTAAATATTGGATGCCGGGAATTGTGGATGGGCGTCAACGGATTGCATTGGCGGAGGGCTATGCCGCGGGGCGGATTGCATGCGCGACGACGGCGGAAAATCGTGAACGCGGACGCGGAACGTCAGTGTTTCGCGGGGTGATGACCGCCGTCGGTCTGGGCAAGCTGCTGGCGAAGAAGCGTGACGAACACGGCCGCGGCGCGCGGTAGCGTGCGATCGCGACGATAAACCAGGCCCAGTTCGCGCGTGAGCGGCGCGTCGGAGATGGCGATCAGTTTGGCTTCGCCGGAGCGGACTTCGTCCTTGGCGAAGCTTTCGCTGATGATCGAAACGCCCAAGCCGGCGGCGACGAAGCGTTTGATCATGCCGACGCTGGCCAGTTCCATGGTGATGCGCAATTTCGCGCGATGTGGGCGGAAGAGCTTGTCGAACACCTGGCGGGTGTAGCCGGTCTTCGGAACGATCTGTGGCTGGTCGGCGACTTCGCTGAGCGTGACGCTCTTCATGCGCGCGAGGGGATTGCTGGCGGCGACCATCAGCATGAGGCGATCGCGGAAAATGGAATGGATTTTAAGGCTGGGAGATTTTACCGGCAAAGTGACGATGCCGACGTCCACCGAGCCATCTTCGATTTTCTCGATTACCTTGCGGCTGAAGTTGCGGTAGATGCTGATCTGGACGCCCGGGTATAGGCGGTGGTAAGCGGCGAAAAGATCGGGCAGCACGTAGAGGCAGGTGGCTTCGTTCGCGCCGATTTGCAAGGTGCCGCGAGGCGAGCTGGAGAGATCGCTGACGGCGCGGAGCGATTCCTCCTTCAGATTCAGGAGCCGGTTGGCGTAGACGATGAGAGCTTCGCCGGCCGCGGTCAATTTAACCGTCTTGCCGACGCGATCGAAGAGTTTCTGGCCGTATTCCTGTTCGAGCTGGCGAATTTGAGCGCTGACTGCCGGCTGGGAGCGGAAGAGTTTTTGGCCGGCGCGAGAAAAACTGCCTAATTTGGCTATCTCGAGAAAGGTTGTTAGGTGATCGAAATCCATAGTTGATGGGCAAGATTATAGCAGAGAGCTGCCCGAAAAGTGGATGAGCGGCGCGGAAGAGAGGACGTGTACGCGCGTGGGCTAGCGTTTGTAGTCATCGGCGCGTTTGGGCGATGCGGCGCGAGCGGATTGGGTGGTGGCGGAGCCGGGCGGCACGGATTCGCGCGCGACGCCGACGAAAATGGGATTGGAGACAATCCAGGGAACGCCGGCTGGCAGCAACGGATGATGCAGGAGGTAAGCTTCCACGCGATACACGCCAGCGGGGGCGCGGAGGAGGTCGAGGTGATCGGCTGCGGCTTCGCTGATTTCGCGGCCGTTTTGCTTCAGGACCAAGCGGATCGCCTGGTTACCTGCTTTTGCCGCCACATGCAGGTCCGCGTTTGCTGGGGCGTCGCTGCCCGTGGGAAAGCTCTGGGCGCCACTTTGCGCGGAAAATTCGAATTGGTCCGGTTCAGCGGCGCCGCGAATGCAATTGAAGAAATCTCCGCTGCGGATCGCTGCTTCGGGAATGCGGCTGTAACGGTGGTCTATGCCCATGGCCGCGAACGAGAATGTATCCGCGTACGAGGGCACTCTTATTGTGAGAAATTTCGTGATGTGAAATCCGCCGTGAGCATCCGAGGCGACGAAACCCCAGGTGCGGTCGTGCTGCAGAAAATTGTCCCAATGAAGCATGGACTCGGGGGAAAACGAGACGGTTTTCACAAAATAATAGCGCGAGAAAGGATAATAGATCGCGAGTTGCAAGCGCTCGGCCAGCGACATGCGGCGCAAGCTTGTAAACAAATTCAATATTTCGATGCCGCCGGGCCGCAAGTCGGCGCTCCAATAGTGCCAGCCATAGCGGCGATCGTCCGGGTAGGCGAGCACGGGAAAAGCGCCCCAGCCTCGAGCGTCTTGCATAGCTTCGGGCGGAAACGAGGAGACGCGAAATCCGGGCGCCTGGCGTGCGCCGAAGAAAGTGAAGTGCCCGTCGGGCAAGGTGGCTTCCGAGCCGCCGACGATCGTCACCCCGGCGATGGTCTGGCGAAAAATGGAGGAGGCCACGTTGGGCCTGCCGTGGTCGGTGAGGAGGACGAGAGTGACGCCGGCGGCGCGGGCTTGTTGGGCGATTTCCTCGGGAGATTGCAGGCCGTCGGAGAAGGTGGAGTGGACATGGTAGGCGCACCAGAGGTACGCGCCCGAGCGATGTGGAGAATATGCGGCGTAGCGCAATCCGGTGGTTACGTACGCGACGAGAATTATGGCAAGGACGGTTGCGCCCGCGAATATCAGCGGCTTGGCGTGCGGATGCACTTTTTTCGGCCGGGTTTGCCTTGCGCGCACCTGTGGCGTGGCGGCGTCTTGGTCGAGCGTCGCTGGCATAGGCTTCCACTTTACAGCGTAATTCGTGGTATTCAGGCGCAACTTCGGGCTGGAAGTTCGGCACTGCCGCCCGTGGACGTGGGCGGCGAGGCAAGCCTCGCCTTGCAACAGGCGTCGGCCCTTCACTTCGTTCAGGACAAGCAAGCCGCCGCACTCCCCGAAAAATCGGGCTGCGATTCAACGACGACGAAAAATGACACGCGGCTTGGCGTAGCGCAACCGGGGATGCCGCCGAGGTGGAGTTTTAGGCGGCAGGGTGTTAGTTTGGTGCTTCTCGGTTCTCCGCGCAAGAATCCACAACGAGGTGATCGAAAATGACCTGGGCCAAGCGGCGCGCGATTGTGATCATCATCCTGGTGGTGTTCTTTGTCGTGCTGGTCATGGTGGCGTCGAAGCCGGGGGAGTTGCGGCTGCCATCCCGCGGGGTGCTGGTAATTGACCTGATGGGTCAGATTGATGAGCAGCGCGCTCCGGACATCTTCAGCGCATTCAGCGGAAACTCAGTTCCAGTGCTGCACAATTACGTGGATGCCATTGATTCGGCGGCGAACGATTCGCGGATTACGGGCCTGGTGGTGCGGATCGCTCCGCTGGAAACGGGCTGGGCCAAACTCGAAGAGATTCGCACGCACCTGCTGCGCTTCCGCAAGAGCGGCAAGACCAGCATCTGCTACCTGGGCTACGACGGCATCGGCAACCCGGAATATTACCTGGCCAGCGCCTGCCAGCAAATCTGGCTGGTGCCCACCGCGCCGGTGAGCATCCGCGGGATGATCGCGCAGGCGCTTTTCCTGCGTGGAACGCTCGACAAATTGAAAATCGTTCCGGAGTTCTATCACATCGCCGAATACAAGACGGCCGGCAACACGTTCACCGAGAAAAAATTCACCCCGGCGCATAAAGAAGAGGTCGAGGGCCTGTTGCACAGCATCTACGAGCAATATTTGAACGACGCCTCCAGCGCGCGCGGAATGAAACCGGCGCAGTTCGAGGCGCTCTTGAACCAGGGCCCTTTTTCCTCGAAAGACGCTGTGGCAAACAAAATCGTGGATCGCCTGGGATACTGGGACCAGGTGCAAAGTTATTTCCGGAAAGAGGACAAGGGCTGGAATCCGATCTCGCTGAACCGCTATCGTCCCTTCATCAAGAACGACGGCAGCACCGAGATCGCGGTCGTGCATGCGACGGGCTTGATCGTATCGGGTGATTCCGGGACCACGCCGGGCGGGGGTTTTGTGATGGGCGGCGATTCGGTGGCGTCCGACTTGCGCCAAGCGCGCCAGGATTCGGCCATCAGGGCGATCGTGCTGCGCGTGGATTCGGGCGGCGGCTCGGTGGTGGGCAGCGAAGTGATTCGCCGCGAAGTGGAACTGGCGAATTACGCGAAGCCGGTGGTGGTTTCGATGTCGGACGTGGCGGCTTCGGGCGGGTACTGGATCGCGGCGCCGGCGCGCAAGATCGTCGCGGACCCTAATACGATCACCGGCTCGATCGGAGTGCTGATCGGCAAGCTGAATATTTCGGGGCTTTACAATTTGCTGGGAATCAGCACGGATTACGTCGCCACCAGCGACAACGCCACACTTTTTTCCGACCAGCAGAATTTTTCGCCCGCGCAGCGCGCCTACATCGAAAAATCATTGAACGAGACTTACGCGGACTTCACCAAGGGCGTCGCCGCGGGCCGCAAGATGCCCGTCGAGGCCGTGGATAAAGTTGCCAAGGGCCGCGTGTGGTCCGGGGCACAGGCGAAGCAATTGGGGCTGGTTGACGAACTCGGCGGCCTGGACAAAGCGATTGAAGTCGCCAAGCAGCTTTCCAACATTCCTGCCGGCGAATCGGTGCGCATCGTGCGCTTTCCAGTGGAAAAAACGTTCTTCGAGCAACTGCTCGAGCGCGAAAAAGAAAACAATATGAGCGAATCGGCGTCGCTGGAATCCGTGCTGCGGCATATCGTGAGCCAAATGGAGCCGGTGCAGGCGCGCATGCCGTACGAACTGCACATTCGTTAGCGGCAGCTGAGATAGCGCGTCGCAAGAAGCGACGTGCGCGCGGCGGGGCTCTGAATTTTGCTGCAAGTGAGATTTACGTCGCTGTCGTGATTCCCCAGTAGCTCAGTCTTCGAATGCGGTATTCGTCAGGCGACGAGGCTGTTCCCCTTTCCAAAAATGTTGCTCACCTAGTCTTTGTTGTGCAGTCTGAAGCCTTATTGACCGGGAAAGTGTGCCCCAGAGGGAGACCGCGAGGTTTAGCTTCGCATCCACATGCAGACAACAATTCTCGCTACAATTCTTGGGATGGACCGCACGGTAGTGGCGATGTGCGGCGCCGGTATTTTGGTTTTCGTCATCGGGCTGTGGGCTGGGAGGACCGATATCGCGCAAGCTCGCGGGCTGGACAAGTTCGTCGCCTTGAGCAATTTGTGCTTCGCCGTCCCCCTGGCGATTTTCGGCGCCCTGCATGTGGCAAACGTGGACTTCGTCGCGCCCCTGGTGCCCTCGTACATGCCGTGGCGAGTGTTTTGGGCGTATTTCGTGGGGGTGGCGCTGCTGGCTGCGTCTTTGAGCATCGCCACAAAAATTCAGGTGCGCTGGTCCGGCCTGCTCGTGGGGATCATGTGGTTGTTTTTTGTAGCGATGCTCGACGTTCCGGGCGCTCTGGCCACTCCGGGAGACAGATTTGGCTGGACGCTGCTCATCCGCGAAATGTGCTTCGCGGGAGGAGCGTGGGCTCTTGCGGGCGGCGCGATGGGCGGAAAAGGCGGAAGCAAGCTGGTGACGGTGGGACGCGTCTTGATCGCGATCGCCGCGGTATTTTATGGCTTTGAGCATTTTCTGCACCCGCTGGCTCGCCCCGGTGTCCCCCTGCAAAAACTGATGCCCGAGTGGATTCCGGGGCGTTTGCTGATCGGCTATCTCACTGGCGCGATTCTGCTGGTGGCCGGCGCATTCATGTTGCTGGGCAAAAAGACGCGGCTGGCGGCTGGTTATTCCGGCGCCTGGATTGTACTGCTGGTCGTGTTCGTCTATGGCCCGATCCTGATCGCTTCCCTTTTGGACCCGAGCCTCGCGGTGAAGATTGAGGGGATCAACTACTTCGGGGATACGCTTCTTTTTGGCGGAGCGATTCTCGCGCTCGCCAGCGCGACGCCACGCACAGATTAAAGCGCCGGCTACCGACCTGTTGCGAAACCGCGAACATGACAATCAATGGCGCTGCTCACGAGCATCCGCCAGCGTGGCCGTTCGAAAACTTAACCTTGGGAATTGACCTCGCGCGGCAGTTCATTGGAGCGGTGCCAGACTCGTTGCCTGGCGGGAAACTGGCCCTTTACCGGTGATGCGAACAGGCTGAAAGTGCGGACGAGTTTCGTTATACTGTAAGACCGAGGCGCGGTACCCAAGTGGTAAGGGAGAGGTCTGCAAAACCTTTATACGTGGGTTCGATTCCCACCCGCGCCTCCATCAAATCCCCCGATAAAATAAGGGCTTGTGGCATCTTCAAGTTTCTGTGTACCCGCCGTGTACCTTGTGTTCTCGGTTTCCTGGGCTAGGGGATCATTTTCCCACGCCTTTCGCAGGTCCGCTTCGAGTTGCTCCTGCCGCGACTTGGCCCACGGACTGTAGTGCTTTTCGGTGATTCTCACCGATTGATGGCCGAGCAGCACAGACACTCTTTCAATGGGCACGCCGGCCAGGAGCAGTTCGACGGCAAAAGTATCGCGAAAGCGGCGGGCGTGCCCGTCGGGCACTTTCGCGAGCTCAAAGAGCCTGTGCAGTCGCGCTCGCCAGTTCGTAATAGCGGTCTCAAGCTCACCCGCGCCGGACCAGAACCAATACCGCTTGCTCGTCATCGGAGTGCGCCGGAGGGCATCGCTTACCACGTAGGGAAGAATCAAATTAACCGGGACACCGGTCTTTTGCGTGTAGAGAAATAGCCGGCTGCCGGTGACTTGATCGTTGCTCAGATTGACGGCGTCACTAATGCGCAATCCACTGAAGCGAAGCAATAGAACTAGGGTACGCATGCGCCTGGCATTCTCTTTGCCGCGGCTCGGCATTTCCCCTTGGTAATCGTCAACGGCTGAGAGAATCCGTTTCATTTCCTCATGAGTGTAGGGCATTGTCGGGCGGAGCGTAACCTTGGGGGCTTTCAGGTCTGTTGCATGATTTTCTAAAACCCATTTCCTCCTTTGCGCGAATCGGAGGAAACTGCGAAGTCTCTCAAGCTTCTTGGCACTCGAGCGCGGCCCGTCCTTCCACGTCGTCCGAAATTGACTGAGCGCGTTCAGATCGAGCTCGTCGAGAAAGCGGAAGCCATGCGATTGCGCGAAGGACTTCATTTGGCGATTAAGAAGCTTATACTTTCGAGTTGTCGATGGATGTAGATGGCGGCTATCAAGGTCCGCAATAAAATCCCGCCATGCATCCTCGATTGTCTTTCGTTCGGTCGACGTAACCCGATCTTCCACTTCCCATTCCCGAACCAATTCTTGGGCACGTTGCCAGTTCCGCACCTTCGTTGATCGGCGTAATTCCTTTCCGCCTAGAAATCCGTCGATCCAAATCGGACAGTTACAGTGGCGATGCTCACGTCCTTTTTCGCGGTGCTTGCATCGCCGGCGATGTCTGCGATAGACGGTTAGCATCGTGTTCAGCTCCTACCGAACATCTTTGATGATAGTCGATGATGTACGCGCTCTCGCGGAGTTTATCCAGGCCTCCTCGCGTATCGGCCGCAGGCATGTCGGCTTCAGCCTGCTGATCCCTACCCCGCACGCTCGGCGTGACCGTTACATCGTCGAGAGTCACGACGTTTTTCATAGATTCCTTGAACGGATGATCGCTCCTCCCGCAATAACGCGATGGGCTCCGACCGCACACGACCGCATTCTGACAAGCCTCTTCCAGGCCTGGTTGACTGGATGGATCGAGCAAGAGCTTTTTATTCAAGAGGACGACAAGGCCCGAGCCATGCGCTTTGACACCGTGAATGATGTGAACCGGCTTCTCACAGGAACTCAAGTGCCAAATGCCGCTAAGGATTTCATGGATTTCTGCGTACGAGCACTCGGCATTCGCGGTCGCGGTGAGAACCATCTAGGCGCCGCTCCCCATCCTTCCTATTACGAGGACCGAATACGCAATCTCGCCAAGCGGCTAACAGACGAGTTTCGCAGCGAAAACGCAACAACGAGGCTTGCCGATTATTGGGAGAATGCCCCCGTAGGACAGAAGCCAATGACTTCGCTGCGGGATATCGACGAAGCTGGACGATTTGTGCCGGCACGGTCTTTCGGCCGTCCCCGCCCGCGAGGAGGTATGGACGAGAAATCTTTAATCAACAATGCGCTCCGGATCGTCAGACGCCAGCGGAGCGGTGTCGGTGAACTCGACGGCGAGGACGTGGAGCCATAGCCCGTGCAAAGGTCGCGCACACAGATAGCAACATCTTACGCGCCAGGCGCGCTCTTCACCTACGAAGGCGGCCTGGGCTGTTGTGTCTCGGTTGCAATTTCGACCCCTGTAAATCCGTCATCACCAGCAGTCCAGAAGCAGATGTTTGAACATCTCTCCGAATACGTCGAGAGCTGGTTTCAACGCGCCGCGAATTGCCGGCAGGTCCCTCAGGTATTGCCCGAGCAATGCATCGACGGCGCTTTCCTGAATCATCAAAATGAACCTTCCGTCGATCCCGGAAACTTCACGCTCAATCAGCCCAGTCGAATTGGTTTCGTCCCCGACCCCTTGGTTTTTGTATGTTCCGATTGTGGATTGTTGACGGAATTTGATGATGTCGAGGATCTTTATCGTCGATGGCCACAGGCGGAAAGCCGCACGGATTGCCCGCACGGTGCGCCCAGCCGTCACAATTGGCGACAGATCGATGTCATCTATGCACACTGGTCCGGCAACTATGCGGGCTTAAGCCCCCACCGTTGGTTGATGGCCCCCGATGGTCGCGTTAACAAGGTCAAGCGATGCTCCAATTGCGGCCATGGCGAGTACAGGCTTGTTACAAAAGGCTCGCCGTTCTTTAGCGACTGGCGCTTTCAATGCGTTCAATGCGCAACAGCAAAGGAAGTCGTTCAGGCTGATCGTCAAACGCTTGAACTTCTTAAACCGCGGATGGATGCTGGCCACGGTAATCTTCCGAAAGAGTGGAATATGCTCCCGGTGTCTTACCGGGCCTCTTCCGTGTTCTACCCTCAAACGGACAGTTTCATTCTTTTCAAAGATGCGGAAGCTACAGGCTTGCTGGCAGCAGCGCGCCGATCTGATCTCATTCAAAAGCTTATGAAGCTGTATGACTTTCCGGGAGTTCCCCTAACGCACGACGATGTTGTCAAACAGCTCGAAGAGAACGGACGGAACGCTGAAGCAAGCACCTACAAGCAATTGGTCGACGTTCTCAACGCTTTGCCATTGCCTGCCATGAAGTCAGCGATAGAAGCTGAGCTAAGCAAAAAGAGAAAAGGCTACGAAGACCAAGGTTTGATCCGCGTTGTGCATCAGCAATCAACGGCGCTGTCGTCGCAGGTAGAACTGAATCAAGAATGGGCCAGACGATACAATCCTGTGCGGCTCGCGGTCGAGCACGACTCGTTTTGTAGCGAAGTTGTCAAAAGAGAGGGCACGAACCCAAATCTGCCGGCGATTTCAATTGTGAACCCTGAGGTTTGCAACATTGATCCAACCCAGCCTGATGAACGCCGGTTATACGTCACGGCCGTAGAAAAGTACATGCGGCGCCTGGGGCTCGACGAACTTGTTTTTCTTCGGGGACTGGATATCTGCGAGTTCAGCTTCGGCTTTACACGCGTAAGCTCGACCCCCTCTACCAAGGAAAAAGACTTGGAGATGCCCGTCAAGCTTTGCGCCTTTGACCATGTAGAACGAAATAAGCGCCCAATATATCTGCTTGAACAGAAAAATGAGGGTTTCTATCTACACCTCATCGAAAACCGTGTTGTCGAATGGTTGACAAAAAATGGTCTCGGAGACCGATTGCCGCCTCGGGATGGGATGCGGATTGGCGGATTGCTCATCGAGGAATACCAGGACTTTGGGCGGTTCCTTGAGAACTATCGCGAGCGCTCATCGCCACGCACGCCGCGATCAGTTCCCAACTATGTATATCTCCTGTTGCACACAATGGCGCACCATTTCGCCCAAGCTGTTGTCGAGTTTTCAGGGCTCGAACATGGCTCGATCGGAGAATACATCTTTCCAGCCGACCTAGCGTTTCTGGTTTATCGCAAGGGAATGACACCAGACTTGGGCAATCTGTCCGCGATGTGGCGGAACCAGGCACTCGGAATTTTTGAACGACTTCTTTCCGACCGGACTCTTAAGTGTGACAGCGGAACCTTATGCGATCAGCGCGGCGGCGCATGCCCGGCCTGCATCATGGCACCCGAGGTCACATGCATCGCCGGGAACAATTTGCTCAGCCGGGCCGCTCTGAATGGGGGCATGCCTCCCGGATGGGATGCGGACCGCAGCGAGTTAACAGGGTTTTTGAGGATTTAATTCTCCAGAGCCAGTAAATGTTTTCAACCATCAAGGGACTGGTTCATCGCGAAGTAGATATTTTGAAGACACCAGAAATCCAGTCTATTCCCGGTAAGCTGGCAGCACTGCCGGCGGCGGTCCCGCAGGCCGAGCCGTACGCCACTTCTCCAAAGCGTTGCGCACAATCGCAACTTTTCGCGCGTCATTGCCGAGCGCTCGCAAAAGCGTGGCGTCGTCGGCCGCCACCAGAGAATCGCGTTCCGTCAATCGCACATCGCACAAGCGCCGATAGTCCGCCCGGTCCAGTTCCTGCCCGGCGTAGCGTGCGAGATCAACGGCGGGTCCCTGAATTCCGATATCCAGTCGAATCAACAGGCGTGCGATTCGTTGTTCCAGGTCGAGACCTTGATGTATCACCTGAGCCGCCCGTGCAATCATTGGCAAAACGTCGCACGTGCGAGCGGTAACCGAACGGATGGGGCCGGCCGAGCCATCGAATGCCCCTCCAAACTGGCTCATCGCCCGCTCAATTTCTTCCATGCTGACACCGGAGATGTAGTAGAGGCACGCGATTGCCTTTTTTGCCCGCGCCGTCTCTTGCCCACGGTCCGTTATGTTGCGTTGCATGCTGGCGAGGACCCCGCGAGAGATTCCTTGGCGTTGTAACTCAAGCGCCCAGTGGTGAGGCTCTTTCTGTGTGCTCCTCCTGTTCACCGGAAAATAAACTCCATCCAGCTCCGCGCTGATTTGGGCTATGGCAACGAGCGCCGGATCAGTCACCTCGTCCGGACGCAGGGCGCGCAGACAATCGACGGCACGAATAAGTGTCTCTACCTCGACGGCGCTCTCCCCAGCGAGTCTGCCAAGGACAGTGAGTTGAAAACGCCCATCGGCACCACGCTCGACCAGACTATGCCTTGCGAGATCATCGAGTGCGCGTTCGAGCCCGTGTCGATCCCAGCCTCCGCCGCCCGCCTGTTGCATCTGGAAAACGCCAAAACTCGACTCAAGAAATTCTATGATTTCGTCTCCCGATACGCCCGTTCCGGAGCGTCCTGCCGCGACCAGGACCCGGATAATCAGTGTCCGAGGATCAGCGTTGACGAACCGCGACACCAGGTCTTCCGGCGCCGCCGAGATATAACGTTGCCAATAATGATGTTCTTCGTGCGGACTTGTCGCAATGAGGTAGGACCCGCCGCGCTCCGCATAGCCGAGACGCCCCGCACGACCGATCAGATTCTTGTATTCGGCCACGCTGTATGGCTGCGGTCCCTCTCGTCCCGGATGTTCGAGGTCGACAATCACCACCGCAGAGGCCGGAGTGTTGACGCCCATCGCGAGCGTCGTTGTGGCGACGATCACGCGCAACTGTGTATCGCGTCGCCGAAAATGCTCCTCGATGACACGGCGCTCGCCCGGACTAAGGTGAGAATTGTGAAACGCGACGCCCCGCGTCAAGAACTGGCGCAGATTGCCGGAGGCCTGAGAAGGGTCCCCCACGGGAAGATCAGCCAAGGTGCTGTTGGCTGGTGGTAGCCCGAGCGCATCAGCGAGGTATTGCGCGCCGTGGCGCGTCTCGCCCGTGGTTTCCCGGAATACGATAACCTGCTTGCCCTCCTGAACCAGCTTCTGCACGAGCGGAATGACCCAGTCACGGTGTTTGCCTTCGCCGTGGAGCGGCTGAATGTACCTTTGTTCAGCGCGCTCTTGTCCGCTGTCGCCATCCAGATACCGGAACCGCCCGTCGTAGCAAAGAGCTCCTTCATCGAGAGGGACTGGTCGCTCGACCCTGCGCAACAATCGGCCCCCGAGCCAGCGCTCGAGTCCGTTCGTGTCTCCGATTACCGCCGAGAGCGCGATGAGCTGCGGTTCCGATCCATCCCGCCTCCGCATCCGCAGCAGAGTGAGCAAGAATTCCAGGTTCGCTCCACGGCTCACGTCCGCGATCATCTGAACTTCGTCGATGACAATCGTGCCGACCTGTTCGAGCACGTGCGGATGCGTCAATGCGATCGCCGCGAACTTTTCGTACGTGAGGAGCGCAATGTCATAATGCCCGCGCAGCAGCGGTGTGATATCGGCCGTTTCCCCGGTTGCCTCAATCGTGCGAATCCCAAACGGCCCGTAGACGCGCTGAAATTGGCGAAGCTTGTCGTTGACGAGCGCTTTCAGTGGCATCAGAAAAAGCGCCCTCCGCCTGTCGAGCGCGCCACGAATTGCAGCGAGTTCACCGAGCATTGTCTTGCCCGACGAAGTCGGCGCGGAAGCCACCACATGCTCGCCGCGCAGAATTCCAAACTCGTTGATAGCGTCCAGTTGCAACTGGTTGAGCCGCGGAATGTCTCCGGCCCAGGCCTCGATAACAGCTTGCGGGAATCCAAACGCAGCAAGACTGGTAATTTCCGCAGTTGCCACGGGTTGACCCCGGTCCGGAAACGCTGCACGGTAGACCGGTCCCGGCGACAAAACGGGCCAGGTGAATTCGCCTTCAAAAGCCCCCCTCACTGCGGGATGCTGTTCGCGACGGATTTGCCGCGCGGCATCGATAACACGCCGGACGACGTAGTCAAGCAGACGCAAGACGCTGACCCGGTCGCCCTCGCGAATTTCCTCCGGCCCCCGCAGCGCTTCGAGCAGATGCAGCGTCAAGAAACCATGTTCGAGTTTCGAACTCTCCCAAGCCCTTTCCGTCGGACCCGAAGCGGTCAAAACCACGCGGCCTTCGCCGCTAATCTGATTTAGTTTTCCTTCCACCGATTGAATGTCCCGCGGCACACTGTCAACGTGAAGAGCCTTGGCGCCCATGCCTCCGGAAAAACAGCAGTCCAGTACGATCAAGAGCCGCCGCGACGGTATGCGTGAACACCATTCGCCCAGCATCGTCAGCGGAATCGTCGTTCTCGCAAGATCATAAGGATCGCTGTCATACCCGACTAGTTCATGCGTCTCGGTGCCGTGCCCCGAGAACGCGATGACAACGACGTCATCGGGGCTGCACGTGGCGAGTTTCGCGAACTGCTCTTCAACGGCCGCAATGGTCGCTTGCTCATCGGTTAGTAACGTCGTCTCGCCGCCCAACGTGTCCGTAAAAAGTGCGTGAAGCGCTGTAGCGTCACGGTTCGCGCAGCTAAGCCAATTGATCGCCGCCGAGGCGTAGCGGTCGATTCCGATGAACAGTCCCCTGAACGCCATCTCTGTCTCCATCACCCGCAGCGCAATTTCTTTGTGTTTACCCTTGCCGCGCCGCCATTAAATCCTCGTGCTCGAACGCTGACGCAATACGGCCGATCTCCGTTTTGTCGAGACCGTGCGCCCCAGCACACCACGAAGATTATCTCGCCTTACCCTACTAGATCGAGTGTGCGGATAAACACAGACCCGTCCGTTTCTGTGGCGCCGGCGAGATATTTCTTGCGCGCCTCTTCTTCAATCGCTTGCCTGTTGGTCCTGAAAACTTCGAGCTTGTCCTTGTTGTCAGCCTTGAAGTGATCGTCCAGCGCTTCTCGGCTGATGGCGCATTGGACGCGGGTTTCGCCGTCCTGTCCCCAGAAGACGACGACCTCGCGATCAAAAATAAATGCCTCCCGCGGGTCTGGGAAGCGTAGTTCGGGCGCGGCCTCCGGCTCGACGCCGTCACGGAGTTCGCCCGCCGCGGTGCCCTGTGCGTTGAAACCCTCAAACGCCTCGTTGACGACCGCTTCAAGCGCGGTCACCTCTTTGTCCGTCAGTTTCTCGAATTCGCCTGTGCGTCGCCGCTTGGGCAGCTTTCCCTTGTTCTGCCGTATGAACATCAGCAGGTTCTCGGCAAGCCTGTCGGGCATCTCGACCGTATTCATGATCCGGCTCAGTGCTTCATCGTGCCGGCGCAGATAGTCGATTTCGCGCGGCAAGTCCTGCTTGACCGTCCGCAGAACGCAGGAATACAGAAACTCCGCAGCTTCCGTCGCATCGAAGTAGCGATAGAGGTCCGCCGTATCGTTCAGCACTTCGATGTTCCGCTGCGGCGTTGGCCGCCACTCGATGAAATTCATCAGCGGTCCTGAGTGATCCCGCAGGGTTTTTCGATATTCTTCGATTCGGTCGTACATCACCGAAGAAACCGGGAAGACCATGCCCGCCGGGGTGAATTTCCTTTCGGCCAGAACATGATGGACGAGGCAGCGGTGCAGGCGTCCGTTACCGTCCTGAAACGGGTGAACGTAGACGAAGCCGAACGCCGTTGCGGCCGCCTGTATGACGGCATCGATGCCGTCCTCGCTCATGCGATCGTTCGCATCGAACAGGCTCTTCACAAGGTTGTTGAGGTCCTGCGGGCGGGCGCCGATAAATTCGGGCAGCGGGTCTCCGTTTTGGTCGCGCTCCCCAAGAAACACGCCGTCGGGCCGCAGGCCGACATGGACGAACCGGTTGTCTTCGATCAGCACGCCCTGAAGGCGGACCATTTCATCGACGGTCAGTTTGTTCTTGCCCGCTTGCAACACCGCCCGGCCCCAACGTTCAAGCCGGTTGCGCGGCGGGCGCTCGCCCTCGATCTCGAAGCTCGCGCGGCTGTCGGCCAGCAGTAGGAAGCTCGCGGCGCGCGCGACGAGCTGGCCCTCGACGCGGCCGACAGTCTCGGCAGCCTTGCCCGCCAGCCCCTTGTTCGTAAATTCCGTCAGCAGTTTCGTGCGCCGCACGACCGGGTAGAAGCCCCCGGTTCCAAGAAGGTTGTCGCGCACCCGATGGCGCTTCGAGAGACGCGGCTTGCCCGTGAAGTACGCGTCCGGGTCGAGAAGATCCACGGCCGGCACGCCCGGATCGTCGGGCACGTTGAGCTTGCGGCCCGTCAGCAATTCGTAGAGATACCAGGCGCGACGGGAGGGGATTCCCGTTGGCGTTGCTTTGACAAATTCCTCGACGAGCTTCGCGTCGACGGCATCGAAGACCCGTTTGAGAATGAGCAGGTCAAGATTTTCATTCCGCAACGCGAAATTGAGGTGATCGCCGAAGGTGTCTCCGGGCCAGTACCGTTTGTCGAAGGTGCGCCAGTCTCCCCCATCGCGGATACTTCCGCTGACATGCTTGGCTGAGACGGACGCCGGCTTTCGCACCGGGCCTTTGACCCCGAATGCCTGAACAAGCGCAGCCCATCCTGCGATCCGGGTTTCTTCGGGGATGGCCAGCTCCTGAAATGTCTTTAACCCATCGTTCGCAATCTTCATCGTCGAAATCCTTATATCGTCTGTCGAAAAATGACTACCTCAAATCGATATCGTAGAAAAAAAATATAACTGGTATGTCGTCGAAAATCAACTACGGACGGTCGAAAAATAGCAATAATACGGCTACGGCGTCGAAAATCAATAATATCGTTTTGTTACACCGTGTTGCAGAACCCATGTAAGGGCCATTTGTTGCGTGCCCGACGTGTCTCCGCCCGGGCCTTACTCGCCCTGCCGACTCCCCCCGAACCTTTAGTCTCGGCCATCCGGTAACAATCCTCACGCGAGAAAGCGGGGCGTGCCGCCCCCTTCCGTCAAGCACTGGACGCGAAGCGCGGGCCGAGGGGTGTCCCCGACCTTCCTCCGCGATGCTCTGTGCAGGCCGGGTGATCCCCCTCCCCTCGTCCCGGTGCTGGACGGAAGTTCCCGCTCATTGGCGCTGGCCTAGCAGGGTTGCATGCGCAACCCTGTCAGCAAGGACAGAAGCCAGTGAGTGATGGGAAAGCAAAACAGATTGCCGATTCGACCGACCTGCTTCGCGTTGCAAAGCAGGTGCCCGTCTGGCCGGATCGAATTCCCGCGACAGAAGTGGCCCTGAGACATTTCCGTGCGCCGAACCCGATTTGAGTCCAATTTAGGTCCACTAACTCCCGAACACCGCCGAAAACCGCGGTGCAGCAGCTACATAGAGCCAAGACGAATCAACGAGATAGCAAATTAGATTTTAGCTTCGAACTAGAGCGTCGGGAGTTTGAACCTCTCCGGCCATACCACCTCAAACTCCCTCACTTCATAGGTCATCGAACGGTTTCATCAAAGGTGCGGTCGGAAAAGCTGGGGACACTTGGGAACAAACAGCGCCGAACGCCAAGCAGGATACCGATGCGAGACATAGGAAAGGGCAAGACGGACTAACTACATCGCGCTCGCGCGTCTGCCTACCGAGCAGTGGGTCACGAATTGGGAAAAGTCGGCAAATAGGACCTGGTCAGAAGGACTTCGCAGATCTTCACGTCGTCTTGCCAGCAGCCGCGAATTTCGCCGACCAATCGCGAGTCATTCCGTTTCGAGCGATGTCGAGGGTTCGCGTTGGCGCTTTGGAATCTGCATCGTTTTGCGAAGGTGATCTTCCACAAGTTTCTGATCAATTGCCCTACCGAGAAAGGCATTTTCCCCCGGTACCGACGTGCCGCTGAGGTGATTGACCGCTACCTCGACATCCGGAGATGGCGTTAGAGAATAAACAAATCGGTCGCATGATCGAATCAACATCTCATTCACTTGTCTGACGGTCTCCGCATTGACGCTGGCTCTGGAAAAACGGAAGGGGGCATCTGTCATTATCAGACAGGCCGTCGGGGCCAGCGGGAAGGCGATGAGGACATTCTTGGTCCCGAATCCATATCCAGGATGCCAAATCTCCTGATGCTGAGTAAAAAAGCGGAGAAACGTAACAACCGGATTGTCCGATGTCACGAACTCAACTTCTTGCGGCGCGTGCCATACTTGCCAAGACTTCTTCAGCATTTCTTGCTTGCAAATGTCGATGTGCATCCACAAATCTTTTACAAACGTGCTGCGGGTATAGTTTATGTCCGTGAAAATCGCCGACTGCTTTAGAATCAGCTCGGCGATCTGTTGGCTCGTGAAGGTCTGACCTGTGAGATCTGTGTAGTGCACCGCGACATCCTGTAAATATTCTTGGTTCGACGCGAGGCTCGTATACGGTCCTTCCAATTTCGACCAATTTCGAGCCGAAAACTTTCGACGGACGGTCGACCGCTGAAACATCATCCCCGCGTACGAAGCGAGCTTGACGTAAACCAGCGCGAGGTCACAAAGTGCAAACTTCGCACTGACAAGGGCGCCTAGACATTCGTCCTCAAACTCCGCCAACGCCGTTTCTGTAAACTCATCTTTCTTCCCGTCGTCGCGAATGATTTGAAAGTAACCGTTCTCACGCCCCTGTGATCTCGTTGATCGGAGTTGAGGTGGCCTCTCTTTTTCGTACACCCACACCCGTCCGGGTTTCCCGAGACGGGTCGGAGTTGCGAACTGCTCCAGGTAGAACCGCGGGATCGTGTGTGAGCCAATTGCCGTACAGCTATTGTAGCGGATTCGGAAGTGGAGCGAGCCGATTCGCGAGGCTTGGAAAACCGTCGAGTTCAGAATACGGAGATGCGTTGCCACTGGGGGAGCTGGTCTATCGAAAGTACGATGACGGTATACTGAGAACTCGGTTTCCCCAAAATCGAGACGGGTGCAAATCCTAGACGGCCCGTGGTAGCCTGTGCCGGCCCGCGCAAGCGGCTGGTCGAACGGTTACAGGTAGGCTGAGAGCCGATCACGGAGCGAGTTTAGACTGCGCGCTACGTGAACGCGGAAAGCAAGGAGAGCGATGGCTAGGTTGGGTTCTCGGCATGTGGTCAATATCGAGGATCTGAGACGGCTAGCGCGTCGGCGGCTGCCAAAAGCGGTGTTCGACTACCTGGACGGCGGCGCGGCGGACGAAGTGACGCTGCGGGAAAACTGCCACGCATTTCAGGAAGTTATTTTGCGGCCGCGACAAGCGGTGGCTCACGAGAAGTGTGATCTGCGGACACGCGTACTCGGGCATGAGATATCTTTTCCTGCAATGCTCGCACCCGTTGGTTACAGCCGGCTAATGCATCCTGACGGAGAAATGGCGGCGGCACGCGCTGCCGGCGACTTTGGGACCGGATTCATTCTCTCGACGATCTCCGGCCACAAGATGGAGAAAGTGAAGGCGGCGTCCAACGGCCCCGTGTGGTATCAGCTCTATCTGGTTGGAGGGCGCGAAGCGGCCGAGGCCGCGATCGAGCGTGCTCGCGCCGCGGAATTTTCCGCCCTGGTGATCACGATTGATACGCCGGTGGCGGGAATGCGCGAGCGAGACGTGCGTAGCGGCGTGAAAGAGTTGATGGGGAACTCTCTGCTGGCAAAGATTCCATTCATTCCCGAACTTCTCGCGCATCCTCGATGGCTAGCTGCTTTTCTGTTGGATGGCGGTGTGCCGAAACTCGAGAATGTCACGATGCCCGGCAAGGGCGCGATGCTGATGACCGACGTGGCGGCTGCACTGGCCAGGGCCGTTGTGACCTGGGAAGATTTGCGTTGGTTGCGCAAGGTGTGGAGGGATCCGATCGTAGTGAAAGGTGTGCTGACGGGCGACGATGCGCGGCGGGCAATTGCCGAAGGCGCCGACGCGGTAGTGGTATCCAATCATGGAGGACGGCAACTCGATGGCGTGGCGGCTTCACTTCGAGCGCTGCCGGAAATTGTTGCGGCGGTCAACGGACAAGCGGAGATTCTGATGGATGGAGGCATCCGCCGCGGCTCCGACATCGTGAAAGCGATTTGCATGGGAGCGCGAACCGTGCTGGTGGGGCGCGCATACGCGTACGGTCTCGGCGCCGCAGGGTACGCAGGAGTCGCGCGAGCGCTCGAGATACTGCGGGCCGAAGTAGAGCGTACTCTAAGGCTGCTCGGTTGCGCATCAGTGGCGGATCTGAATTCGTCGCTGGTAGAGGTACCGGAAAACTGGCGGGCCAAGCCTCGCTGCTAAACGCGCGAGAATATAGTCGATAATGTCGAGACGCCTAAAAGGGAAAGAGCCAGATTCTCCCCGAAACCCAAGAAATGCATTTCGATCTCGTCGTTTCTAGCGATTAGGCCCCAACGCATACAAGCCACCGTCAACAAGCATCGTTTGGCCAGTGCATGCGGTGGCGCCGGAAGCCAGGAAAAATGCAACTTCGGCGCATTCGGCAACCGTCGCCAGCCTTTTCAGCGGCGTCGCGCCTTCTTCGGCGGTAAACGCGGAATCGGAATCAGGACGTCCGGCAAATTCAGTGCGGATGAGGCCCGGCGAAATCGCGTTAACCCGAATCTCGGGCGCCAGCGCACGCGCAAGCGATTTCGTCATGGTCAGTACGCCGGCTTTGGCGGCCGCATACGCGATCGAACTTCCTACTCCGGTGGAACCCGCGACGGACGCAACGTTTACGATGGAGGCCCCGGGTTGTTTCCGCAGGAGGGGCACCGCAGCTCGAATACAATAGAAAACACCTCGCAGATTGGTCTCGAATGTCTTGTCCCAGATATCGTCAGTGAGTTCATCTAGATTTCGGTGCGGCACACGCGTGCTCCAACCTGCATTGTTGACGAGTGAATCCAGGCGCCCAAATTCGCGCTCGATCTGCGCGATCATGCCGCGCACTTCCGCATCCTTCGAAACGTCGGCTTGAATTGAAATCGCCGTTCCACCGGTCGAACGAATTTGCGAGGCCAGGCCTTCTGCCGCCTGGCGCGCCTGGCGGTAGTTCACCGCGACCTTGACGCCGTCGCGCGCAAACCGCTCCGCGATGGCGCGGCCAATGCCGGTAGCCGAGCCGGTTACAAGCACGACGCGTCCTCCCAAGCTCATTAGCGTGGGGCTCCCTGAGCAAGCTGCGATTACTTCTTTTCGAATTGACCTTCAAAACGGGCTGGATCGCGGTACTTTACGGTCTGCAGATGTTCGCAGTATAAGACCAGCTCGCCGGGCATCTTGAAAACCTCGTAAGATACCTTGACCATTCCCATCGTCGGATACTTCGGTCGTTTTTCGAGATTAGTGCGTATCGTATAGATTGTGTCGCCGATGAACACCGGTTTTATGAAACGCAGCTTATCGTAGCCATAGCTGAAGGTGTGAATGTTATTGTGCGCCATCAGTCCGAGTCCAACGCTGAAAACCATTGCGCCAGCCACCAGGCGCTTCCCAAATATGCCTTGCTCTTTGGCAAAAATGTCGTCGGCAACGTACGGGTGCATATCGAGAACGAGCGCATTGAATGCCATGCTCTCGCCCTCCGCGATGGTCCTGCGGATCGAGCGGGCGCGGAGCCCGACTTCAAAATCCTCATACAGCCAGTCTTCCTGATTCCAAATACGAATTTGCTCGTGTTTTCCGGGGTCCGGGTTCGGGTTGGTCACGTGGATTCCTTCCGTCCAGCAGATTCCAATTTTTTCAGGCGCGGGTCGCCGCAAGGGCGAGACGTTCCGCAAACCGCTTGTTCAGCCAGCCGACTAATTGCGCGTCGCTGGTCTCATTTTTCAAGCAGCGGTTGATTTCGACCCCAGCGGCCTCAAAGAATCGAACGAATCCATCGAAGCGTGGCCGCACGTAGGCGGTTTGCAGGGATTCCAGCGTCTCGGAGAAAAAGCCACCGGCCGCCTCATCGATTCCCGGGTCACGCCAGGCTGAGAGGCTGGCAGGCTGCCCGCCTTCCCGCACGTACGTTCCGCGCTGGTGCTCCGGGCTCGCGAGCCACTTGGCATATGCCGCCGCTTCGTCGCGATGAGAACTGAACTGGCTAACCGCCACGCCTGTTCCGCCCAGTTGAGTTCCAGCGCATCCAAGTTCGCCCGCAGCGGGAGGATTTGTGAATTTTAACGGGACAGCATTCCCACGGCGCGAATAGTTGGAATAGCCGTAGCCCCATGGGCAATAGACGGCGTCTGATTCCGCGACCATGTGGTCGTACACCTGAATCGGGTTCCAGTCGGTGGATTTGGGATGGGCGATGGCGATGAGCGCGTGCAGGCGCTCGAGGACTTCGCCCGCAACCGACGATTCTACGAATGGATCTGCATTTTCCGCGATGGCGTGGCCCGTATTCGCGGTCAGCGAGAAAAAAAGACTGATCGCATCAATCGGACACGCGGGAACGATTATGAATTTGTGGTTCGCGCGCGCCTCACGTCCCAAGCTCAGGACTTCGTCGAATGTTTTTGGTGTTCGCGACGAGAGTTGTTCGAGGAGGTCCGGCCGGTACGAAGCTACCTGGGTCGCCGCATCAATGGGCAACGCCCAGAGGGCGCCGGCATAGCGATAGGACTCCCAGGAGGGTCCCACGGAATCGCGCGCGAACACTGCGCTTTCTGCCGCGCTCAGAAACGCCGCGAGATTCACGAGCACACCGTGTGCGGCGGCAAACCCGACGAACGGGTGATCCATCACGATCAGATCGTAGAGATCAAGATATTGCTCGATGGGGGCTTCGCCAAACTCGCGGAGCGTCCGACGATCCCAGCGGATCGCGACTTCTGGATGAGATTTCGTGTATTCGGGAGCACCTGCGATCAGCGGAGCGTAGCCGCGGGGATGGTCCCATGTCAGTCCTCGCAATGTGATTCCCATAGTTCCCTCAGGAGCACAGCTCGGCCGGGCGTTTCACGCGTTGCTCGACGCCGCTTTCTTTTGCACGATCAGAATGTGTTCGCAATACAGGACCACTTCGCCGCGTTGGTTGATCACCTCGCAGGCTTCGATCACTCGGCCGGAATGAGGACGCTTCACGTCCTGCTGCTTGTCTTTGATCGTGACGCGCGTGTGAATCGTATCGCCGATGAAAACCGGCTTGGGGAAGCGCAATTTATCGTATCCATACGTGAAGGCGACCGGGTTAATCTGGCTGGCCGTCAGTCCGACTCCGATGGCAAACGTCATCGTCCCGTGGGCGATCCGTTGACCGAATGGAGTTTGGCGCGCAAATTCGGCGTCCACATGATGCGGAAAGAAGTCTCCGGAATGGCCGGCGTGAAACACAACGTCGGTTTCCGTAATTGTACGACCGGAAGTACTCCGCTGTGCGCCGACGATATAATCCTCGAAGTACTCTGTTTTCACCATCGCTCAGTCTCCCGCGCTCAGCGCCGCGGTTCTTCGTCCACCGATTGCGATAGAAAGCGACTGACTCGCCGTCTGTAGCGCCGCTTTCACCTCAACTGGACCAACTCGGTCTCCGATGCGCGGCAAAAATGGTACGGAGAGTGCCGCGATCGCTTCCCCATGCTGATTTAGAACTGGAAAACTCACATTCACCACGCCTGCAACCTGGTAGCTGGCCATTTCTTCGTAGCCACGCTCGCGAATCCGCGTCAAATGCACCTTCAGATCGGGTGGCAGTGGCCGGTCGGTTTGCCGGCTCCACGCTGCGAGTGAGCGCGCCCTCATTTCATTCCGCTGAAAAGCCAAAATGAGGTGCCCGGAGGCAGTGTTCAACAAGTCGATCCGCGCACCAAGTTTCAACGCGAAGCCTGCACTGCCGGGAGCATGCACTTGCGCAACAACGACTACCTCCCCGTCGCTGGGCATTGCGAGGTGACACGATTGGCGCGTTTGGTGCGCGACTTCCTCCATCAGCGGGCGCGCCTCCGCCACAATTCGTTGCAGCGGATGGTGCCGATGGGCCAATTCGAAAAGCTTCAACGTGAGCTGGAACCGCTCATCGGGCAACACCTGAGATATATAGCCGCGCTCGGCAAGGCAAACGAGCATGCGGAAAATTTCGCCGACCGTCCGGCCCAGGCGACGAGCCACTTGGCTGGTGGTCAGTCCCTCCGGTTCGGAGGCGAACAGCTCCAGGATATCCAGCCCCTTGTCGAGAGCCGGAGCCGTGTAACGGGCGCTGGGAGGGCGCGTTGGGCTCCTTTGTTTCCGCTGGAGTCGTGTGGTTCTGATCATACCGAGAAGCAGTCTACAACACAATTTCTCTAATGAAAATGATATTTCATATATGCAATACTCGAGGACAGCAAAATCGCCAGGATGAGGTTATGCAGATGACGACGATTCAATCCTCAATGGATTCCTCGAACGATCAACCCTTGCACGGCCTGATGGTCCTCGATTTCAGCCAATTTCTCTCGGGGCCGCTCGCGACCCTGCGGCTCGCGGATCTAGGCGCGCGCGTCATAAAGGTGGAGCGGCCCGGACAGGGCGATCTCGGGCGCACGCTCTATTTGAGCGACACGGATATCAATGGCGAAAACACGCTGTTCCATGCGATCAATCGCAACAAGGAGAGTCTGGCGGCGGACCTCAAGAATCCTCGAGATATGGAAAAACTGCGCCGCTTGATCGCCCGCGCGGACGTGATGGTTCAAAATTTTCGCCCTGGCGTAATCGAGCGGCTAAAACTCGATTACGAAAGCGTGGTGCAATTGAATCCACGCATTGTTTACGGGTCCATCAGCGGCTACGGCGATGCCGGGGCATGGCGGGACCGGCCAGGCCAGGATCTCCTGGCGCAAGCGCGATCAGGAATCATGTGGTTGAGCGGCAACGAAGGCGATCCACCGACTCCATTCTCACTCGCGATCGCGGACATGCTCACAGGACACAATCTTTGCCAGGGAATTCTGGCGTGCCTGGTGCGGCGGGGCGTGACGGGACGAGGTGGGCTTGTCGAAACCAGCCTACTGGAGTCGTTGATGGACTTTCAGTTTGAAGTTCTCACTACGTACTTGAACGATGGCCGGCGGCCCCCGCGGCGCGGCGCGTTTCGGAATGCGCACACCTATCTCGCTGCACCTTACGGGGTCTATGACACGAAAAACGGACATCTGGCCCTGGCGATGTCGCATCTTCCATCACTCGGCTCCTTGCTGGGTATCCCGGAACTCACGCAAATCAAGGATTCGGCAGAAGGGTTCAAGCGGCGAGATGACGTGAAGCGTTTGATTGCGGACCGCCTGCGGGAACAGACGACCGGGCACTGGCTTGGCATTCTGGACGCCGCGGACATCTGGTGTTCGGAAGTGCTCGACTGGCCGAAGCTTCTCGGGACCGAGGCCTTCCAGCAGCTCAACATGCTGCAAACGCTAGCGAATGGTAAGGGACTTGAAATTCTTACGACCCGCTGCCCCTTCCGTTTAGATCACCAGGTATTAAAAAGCCAGAGGCTTGCTCCCAAAGTCGGCGAACACACCGAGGCGATCACGCAGGAATTTGCGCTGTAGGCCGGCGCCTAAAATCTTCCGAATTGCCGGAACGCCTCGACCGGATGCGTGCCCTCGAGGATGGATTTACGGACTAGATTTTCGGTTTGCACGACCGCTTCGGCCTTGGTGATGACGTTTGCCGCGATGGATCGAGGAATCGCCAACACGCCATCGCGGTCGCCCAGAATGTAATCGCCCGGCTCGACATGGACGCGGCCGATATCAATCGGGACATTGTGAGCGACCAGCCTCCAACGACCGACGATATCCACGGGAGTCTTGTAGCGCGCAAACACGGGGAAGCCCAACTTCAAGATGTAGTCTGTGTCGCGAGCACCTCCGTCAATCACCGCGCCGCGGGCGCCGCGATATTGTGCTGTCTCTGACGATAGTTCACCCAGATGGGCCGCGAGATTGTCATTGGGCTGATTAACAAGCACGTCGCCGGGTTTTACGTCCCCCAACATCTTGAGGAATGGGATGAAAATCACTTCGGGATCGTCACTGTCGGTGGGCTCGCCGAGGATCGTCAACGCCCTGCCGGCCACAATGTGGCCCGGGTGAAGCGATTGGATTTCCTTGGGGAGCACCTGATGATGGAATCCCATTTCGTCCAGGATGTCACTGATAGCCCCGGTGTAAGGGATTTTGGAGAGTCTCTCGACAAGTCCGGCTGTTTTCTGTTCGCTCATAAAGGTTCGCGATCCTTCGTCGTTCTCGCCGGCCGCTTTCAGTTCAGCCGGTAGATTCGCATTGCGTTATCGTGAAATAATTTTCTCTGGTTCGTCTCGCCCGCGGCGCTTGTGAGTGACAACAGCGTTTCCACCCAGCGCTTGTAACTGGCAGTGAGGTTGCAAACGGGCCAGTCGCTTCCAAACATCACGCGATCCCAGCCGAACGATTCAATCACGTGGTCCACGAACGGCCGGAGATCCTCGGCTTTCCAATTGGCCGGGTTGGCGTACGCAACCAGTCCGGAAATCTTGCAGGAAACGTTGGGAAGCTTCGCCAGTTCGCGGATATGCTCGCGCCACGGTTCGAGGATCTGGTCCTTCACTTCCGGAACTCCGCAGTGGTCGAGCACAAATGCAACACCAGGGCATTTCGACGCCAGGTTGATCGCGATCGGAAGCTGGCGTGCCAAAATGCACAGGTCGAACGAGAGGCCGTACGTTTCGAGCCTCGCCACGTTTTTGATGAACATTTCTCGCTGGCCGAGTTCGTCAGGATGCGTATGGAGAATTCGGCGAATTCCTTTCAGCTTCGGATGGCCGCTCACTTTGTCGAGATAGGCCTTGAAACCATCTTTTTCGGGCCGCCCTGAGGCCACGACGCCCGCGATGCGGTTGCGGGCGTCATGCGCCAGGCGCAGGACGTGCAAGGCTTCGTCCAGAACCTGCGCCTCATCCACATCGCACTCGACAAACACGGTTTTCTCGATTTCCAGTCCACGAGTCGCTTCGGCATAGTCGTTGAGCCGAAACGACCGGTCGAGACTCGGCAACGGTTGGAGCCACGCATAGTGGAACAGGTCCTTGTCCCAGAGGTGCTGGTGCGTATCCACGACTTTCATGGGTTCGTCGAAGGGTCCGGTAAGCCGCGGCTGAATCTACCGAAATGCTGGTGAGTCGTCAACAAAGTCCGCACGTTGAATTGGACGAATTTTGCATTTCAATACGCAAAATGCGGCGATTTTGGCGCTGCATCGGACGCGCCAGTGTATGATTTCGTTCAATGAAGCACTGCTTCCAAGTGGACAAGAGCGACAACGTTTCGACGCTGCTCGACGATGCCGAAAACGAAATCCTGGAAATACTGGGCGCCGGGCAGGGCGCTTCTTTGCATGTGCGCGGACCCGTGAAGATGGGCCATAAGGTGGCCCTGCGCGACATAGAGGCCGGCGCAGCGGTCGTCAAATACGGAGTGCCCATCGGTGTGGCAGACCGTGACATTGTGAAAGGCGAATGGGTCCATCTGCAGAACTGTCGCAGCCAAGTGGATTTGCGCTCCGCCGCGATGGATCCTCACTCCGGAGCAGCCACGGACACCCGCTATGAGTGAGCGCATCTGGACTGGCTACCTGCGAGCGGATGGCCGCAAAGGCGTCCGCAACGTGGTATTGGTGATTTACACCGTGGAATGCGCCAGCCACGTGGCCAAAGAGGTTGCGAGCGGGGAAGAGGACGCGCACGTGCTCGGATTTCCCGGGTGCTACGACAACGACTACGCGATTCGTCTCATGCTGGCTCTGGCGACGCATCCCAATGTGGGCGCCGTTTTGGTGATCGGATTGGGCTGCGAGTACACGCAGCCGAAACGCATCTCAGAGGTTGTGGCCAAGTCCGGACGGCCCGTGGAATGGTTCTACATCCAGGATAAAGGCGGGACGCCAAACAGTATTGCCCTTGGAAAACGCCACCTCGCGAGATTGCGCGAAGACGCTCGGCGTTCTGCCGTTCGCGTCCCGATGGGTTGGGCGGACCTGACGGTCGGCGCGGAATGCGGCGGATCGGATGGCACTTCGGGCCTTGCCGGCAACCCGGTCGTCGGCGCGTTTTACGACGCGCTCGTGGACTGCGGCGGCCGGGCCATCTTTGAAGAGACCGTCGAAATGATCGGACTGCGGGACATCATGCTCTCCCGCGCTGCGTCTCCGGAAGCGGCGAAGCAGCTGCAGACGACGTACGAAAAGGCGGTGCGCTATTGCCAGTCCGTCCGCCAATTTTCGATCGCGCCCGGAAATTTTGCGGGCGGGTTAACCACCATCGAGGAAAAAAGCATGGGCGCCTTCGCGAAGGGCGGCCGGCGGCCGATTCAAGGAGTCATCCGCGTGGCTCAACAGCCGCCGCACGCCGGTCTGTGGATTCTCGATTCGGTCCCCGACGATCACTTCATGCAGTTTGGCTACAGCAATCCGAACGATACCGAAGGCATCATGGATCTGATCTCGGCGGGCGCGCAGATCATTC
Source organism: uncultured Acidobacteriota bacterium (assembly GCA_963780035.1). Classification (GTDB taxonomy): domain Bacteria; phylum Acidobacteriota; class Terriglobia; order Acidiferrales; family UBA7541; genus Palsa-295. The sequence goes on from CAWAAG010000008.1 coordinate 458,303, forward strand.
TTTTTATCACGGGCCGGGGAAGCGTGATCGGCAGTCCTATCGCGCCGTTGATCAAAGTAACGGGAAACTACCGAACTTTTGAACGAATGCGCGACGACATGGATTTCAACGCAGGTCGCGTATTACTGGGTGAACGGACCATGGAAGACGCGGCGAGGGAATTGACGGATCTGGTGGCTGAGGTCGCTTCCGGAACGCCGAGCAAACCGGAAGTGCTGGGACATCGCGAATATTTTCTCATGTACAAGCATCAGGACACGCCCGCGCTGGACGCCGGTTGCCACGCCTGACCGGTGCGCACGTTGCGATCCTAACGCCGCGCGGCCTCAAAGGCGATCTAATCCGTGTGAAACACTTCCTCCATTTCGGCCCACCATTCTCCTTCCTTGCGCGTATCCAACGGCTGCTGCATCGGCATCATAACGGTCCACCATTCCTGGGTTCGCGGATCGGCGGCCATCCTGGCCATGTCCGTTTTGTAGTCGGTCCCGTGATATTCAAAATAACCGAATAAAAAGTCGTCCTTGAGATAAATCGAATAGTTTCGAATATTGCACTTGCGAATCATGTTGAGAATGTCCGGCCATACAGCCGCGTGGTATCGCTTGTATTCCGCGATCGCTTCCGGTCTTACCTTGATGACTGAGCCATACCGTTTCATAAAATTAGGTCCTTTCCGTCCGCGAATTGCAGCCCTCGGCAGAATCCTCGGGATTTTGACAGGTGAAATCGATTGAACCCGCGAATCAGCGCCTAGTATATTCACAACGCGGTTTTTGTACTGCGAGTCGTTTAGACCGCTGCCATCTTCGTCCTTCGCACAGGATCACAGGACCTAATGCCAGAATGTCGAATTGCATCGCTCGAAATGCCTGACGTCCGGTTCCCGCTGCCTCCTGGCGCCGGAACGGACGCGGTTCACTCAGACGCGCAATATTGTTTTGCCACGACTCTTCTAGGAACGAACGCAGGCATTTTCGGTACGGGAATTGTCCTGACGCTCGGCCAGGGCAACGAACTGGTGTGCGCTGCGATTGAATTGTTGGGCAAGCCGCTTATTGGCCGCGACATCGAAGAATTGATGTCAGATTACGGCGTATTCTCGCGGCGGCTTGCGGAACATCCCCAGTTGCGCTGGTTAGGCCCCCACAAAGGCGTGATCCACCTGGCGCTCGCGTCGCTCACCAACGCGTGCTTTGATTTGTGGGCAAAGTCTCGTGGAATTCCCTTATGGAAGCTGCTGCTTGATTTGAGTCCCAGGCAGCTCATCAATCTTCTGGACCTGAGCTATCTGGAAGAGGTATTGACGCGCGACGAGGCCGAAGCGATCTTGAGCAATCATTTTGCTTCAAGAGGTGATCGCGCACCGATTCTCGCTCGCGGCTATCCCGGCTACGACACTTCGGTCGGTTGGTTTCAGTATGAAGACGCCCGAGTGGCGGAACTGGCGCGGCAAGCCATCGCCAAGGGCTTTCACGCGTTCAAGCTTAAGGTGGGCTCAGCAGATCGCAATCGCGACATTCGTCGCGCCTACATGCTGCGCGAACTGGCGGGTCCTGACGCACTGGTGATGCTGGACGCCAACCAGCAATGGGATCTGCCGACGGCGCTGAGCGTCTGCCAATCATTGCGAGGCATGTCTCCGTATTTCGTCGAGGAGCCGACTCATCCGGACGACATACGGGCTCACCGGATCCTTGCCGATTCGATTGCGCCGGTCGCTATCGCGCTCGGTGAACACGTCCCGAACCGGATCATGTTCAAGAACTTCATGCAAGCCGGCGCCGTTAAAATCGTACAGCCGGATTGCACACGCTTGGCCGGCGTCTCCGAGTTTCTTACGGTGAGCCTCTTGGCTCGCAAGTTCGAGTTGAAGGTTGCGCCGCATGTCGGCGATATGGGCCAGATTCACCAGCATCTGGTGCTCTTCAATCACATCGCCATGGGACACGAGGCTTTGTTTCTCGAGTGCATTCCGCACCTCGCGGAGCATTTCGTCAATCCCGCGCGAGTCGCCGATGGTGTCTACGTCACGCCACAAAGTTCCGGGGCTTCAGCCGATCTGCAGCACGTCACTCCAGAATCTGGCGCGGCTACACTCCGCTGACGAAACCCTGAGCGCGGCGTAGAAATCGGCGCTCGCAAAGAGCCTCGCTATGGATTCCCCGTCTAGAAATTATTACGCGGTGATTTCTTCGGGACGCACAGCCCTGTGCTCCAGCATGGACTTGTATTCGGCGAAAACGATCTGCAGCGTACGGAGGTTGTCTCGGCCGCTCGTTTCGGGCTCGGAATCATCCTCGACTGCACGCATCAGCGAGGCCATGGGGCCCACGAATGCATCGGGTATCCACATGCTGTCCAGCCGCGCGGAAAACCAATAACCTGGGTTACGCTTAGACATAAATTCCAGCGTGTCCGGGCGTCCCGTCGGATAGTTATACATCAACCCTATCGTTCCCTTAACCACGCCTTCGGTTCCCTCGATTCTGAAAATCGCGTAAGGGTCGTCCGTCCAGGTTGAATGGCAGACGTCAATAAGCACTTGAAGGCCCGCGTCGTACTCCCAAACCGTCAGAGTCTTCGTTTCCGCGGAAGTTGTTTCGCCGGGAGCCCGGCTACCGCTCGTAAAGACGAGATTTGGCTGGCCCAAAAGATAACGCAGCGAGTCAATGTAATGAATGCTGTGAAACATCACTTCGAGGCGCTTGCCGGCATAGATCCAGGGCCACAGGCTCCAATCGGTCTTGCAATGAACTTGAATCGTTCCGTAGAAAGGCGTGCCAAGCCAGCCTTGATCGATCAGCAATCGTGCGCAGCGAATTCCGGCGTCCCAGCGCATCTGTTGGTTCACTGCAATTTTGACGTTTGCCTTCTGTGCCAGCTCAACGCAGCGAACCGCCTTCGCGTATTCGTCGGCGAACGGCTTCTGGCACAGCAAGGGCCGCTTCGCAGCGGTAACCTGCTCGACGATCCCGGCTTGGACGTCTGGATATACCGCGACATCCACGATCTCCACGTGCGGGTCCGCCAGCAATTCCGCCGTGCTTGCGTACACTTTCGGAATGCCATGTTCACGCGCCGTTTTCTCCGCCTGGGCGTGGTTCTTGTCGGTCACCCCGACGACTTTGAAGCCAGCCTTCTTGTACGCCGGCAAATGAGCGTAATTAACGATCCCACCCGTCCCGATGATTCCAATTCCGTGGTCGAGCTTGCGCGGCAATTTTGGTTTGTAATCGAGATGCGGAAACACGTCAGTCATGGCAATCACCTCTTTCGCTGGAGTTCCATTCGGCGCGTCGAATCATGCCGCTCGAGAAAATGCGTCTCCGGGGCGCTTCCGGTCGGCTCGCCGCGATACGGAGTCATTCGGTCTTCCCAGAGAGGGCTTTCTCGATCGCGGCCAGAGCCTGTTTGGCTTCGCCATCACCCGGATTTGAACTGACCGCGATGCGCATCTCCTTTTCAGCTTCTGCCAATTTTCCAGTGCGGAAGTACATCCATCCGAGATTCTTGTGAAGATGCCCAGCCTCCGGGCACGACCCGCAAAGCTGAATGGCCTCTTGCATCTGTGTGAAGGCTTGCGGCCAGTTCTGGGCGTTGGACGCCGCGAGGGCGAAATTGCCGAGCTGCTGCACACGGTCGGAGATCTGCTGATCCTTCTGCAGCGTGTCATAGCGGTCTTGATACTTCTGCGCTTCGGGATCGTTCGCCTGCTTCAAAGCGCGGGCCAGATTGTACAAAGCTTGCGAATAGTTGGGATCAGCCTGCAGAGCCAATTTCCAATGGGCCACCGCTTCGCTGGACTTACCCTCATGTTCCAGATTCTGTCCCAAAAGGAATTGCGCGTCCGCATTTTCGGGTTGTAGTGAGATCACCTTTTCGAAGAGCTTGGTGGAGCGGGCGAGATCGTTATTCTGCTTCGCTTCCAGAGCCAGGAAGTAAAGCGCAGGCGCATCATCGGGTTCAAGGCGCACCGCTTCCTCAAGCTCTTTGCGCGCGGCTTCATAATTCGCGGTCTCGAAGTAGAAGCGGCCCAGATTATAGTGAACGGCTGGTGATCGAGGATCCAGACGCGCCGCCTCTTGAAACTCCTTGAACCCGCCGGTGCGATCGTACTGATCCACCAGAGCAATACCCAGGTCCAAGTGCGCGTCTGCCGAACCAGGCTCCAGCGCGACGGCCTTGCGGAAGCTTTCCACCGCCTCGCCACCTCTCCCGGTTTTACCTTGGATCATTCCGAGCGCCTTGTACGCGCCGGGATCGCTGGGGTTTATTTCAATGCCTGCGCGCAATTGTTGCTCAGCTTGAGCCACTTGTCCGTGCTGGGCGAGCAGCAAGCCCAAATTCACATACGCCTTCGTATATTTCGGATCGCTGGCGATGGCTTGCTGGTAGAGCGTCGCGGCATCTTGATCCTTGCCCTCCCTGCTGTAGAGGACGCCAAGATTATTCTGCGCTTCCGCATCGCGCGGATCGCTCGCGATTGCTTTTTTGAAATCCTCCTCGGCCTCGGCTGGCTGGTTACTCCGCAAGGCCAACACTCCTAATTGATTGTGGGCCACGGCGAGGTCCGGTTCGAGCTGGATCGCTTTTTCGAGCTCGCGGCGTTCCGCGGCACGGTCGCCGAGCTGCTCAAGAGCTATGGACAGGTTGTAACGCAGCTGTGAATTTTTCGGGTCGGCCCGTAGCGCTTCCCGGTATGCATCCGCCGCATCGCGAGTTTTCCCCGCTGCCAGCAACCGGTTCCCCTGCTCGTTAAACTTATCGGCTTCCGCACGCGAGTCACTGCGCGAAACGAGCGCGGCGGATTCGGCTTGCTCCTTTTTGGCAAGGTCTTTTTGACCGGTTTTCTCGAACAATTGAGCCAGTTGATCGTGTACCTCGGAGGCAAATGGGCGGATTTTTTCCGCCGCTTTGAATTCGCGAATGGCGCGTTCGTTTTGGATGTCTTCCGCGAGCGTGCGCGCGAGTTCGTAGTGGACTTCGTAGCTCGCAGGATTCAGCCGCGCGGCCCTTTCCAGCAATTCAATGGCGGGTGCCCATTGCTTGAGGCCTTGGTAGGCCAAGCCCGCAGCGTAATAGCCCTGATAATCGCGAGGTTCCCGCTTGACGTATTCCCGTAGCGGAGCCACCGCGTCGAAAAACTTCTTTTGCGAAATGAGCGCGCGCCCCAACGCAAACCTAGCTTGGTCTTGATTAGGATCGAGCCGCAATGCAGTGCGAAACTCGGCGATCGCCGCTTCCAGATTCGCAGGCAGTGCCTCCGCATCCACAAGACCCAGGCCCGCATGAGCTTCCGCAGAATCCGGATGGGCCGTCACGAGTCGTTGCATCAGCTCGGCGGCTTTGGCCACCTCTCCGGTTTGTGAGTATGTCAGTGCCAGGGCCACTGTGACGGGCACTATTTGTTCGGTGGGTGGAGGTTGCGCGAGCGTCGTTTCGAGCAAAGTAACAGCGGCTGTGGGGTTCCCCTGTGCCACCAGAACCTGTGCCAGGCTGACGGCCGCACCGGGGAAATCGCGATCAATCTTGAGCACCGCGTCAAATTCCGTCGCCGCCGTCGCCAAGTTCTTTTGGTTGTAGAACAGCGTGCCGAGAGCGAAATGCGCACTCGGCGAATCCGGCTTTTCGGCGATGGCGGCGCGCAATTCGGCAGTTGCGCCCGCCGGGTCCCCGACGGTGAGGAGCGCGAGCGCCAAGTTGTAATGGGCTTCCCAGTTCTTGCTATCCATACGCAGCGATAATTGGAAAGCTGGAATCGCACAATGGACCCGCCCGGCGGCTGCATAGAGCGCACCCAGGGTGTTGTAGGCGCCGGCGGTAGGATGGTCCTTTATTGTTTCCAGCATGCTTGCGATCTGTTCGGAAGCATGATCTGGCGAGAGGCAGGTTTGCGGAAGGGCGCTCGCGCTGGCCGAATGGCCGGCTGAGCTTTCTCGGCGCGAGGGCGCGGACGTTTGCGCAACGCCCGGCGGTACTTCTGCAAACGCGACCGCGAAGCCGAGCGCCAGGATTCCCACACGCGCACGCGAGAAGCGATGTCTTCCCCCACCGAGCATTCGAGCTCCCGTGAAACGATCCCGCGCACGCCTGAATTTTTCACAAGTATATTCCGTGTTGCAACGCCACGCCAACGCAACGGGCGAGGCCGGCGCAACGAACCCGGAGGCGGACGAGTTCGGTTGGCTGCATCCGCGGGCGGGACGCTTCCTTCCAGTTGTAAAGCGATATTGTTTCGCACGGATGGGCACCGGGAGTGACGGCGCTGGGGTGGTGGGGGTTGACCTCACGCGCGTTCGATAGGGTGGCCGCGACGTGGAAGTAGCGACGGCACTCCCGGAATTTCGCGCCGGCAATCGATTGCTGCCGGCGCGAGTGCTATTGGATGCGCTAAAAGTAGAACTTTACGCCGAACTGCAATTGCCTGGACATGCTTCTGGTGTTTGAAATGATATTGAACGTAGGATCCAGAATGTTTTGGTCCGGCAGCCCCCAGGTCGGAGTATTGAACGAGTTAAACATCTCGAAGCGGAACTCAAATCGGTAACTCTCCTTGATGGGGAACTGTTTGAACAACGACAAGTCTATGTTTTTGAAGTTGTCTCCGCGCAGTGCGTTGCGACCCAAGTCGCCGAACGAGGCAAATGCCGTCGGTGGACTAGTAAACGCAGCGGGATTGAGCCACCCGGCGGGGCCTTTGTGGGAAGCGTACAAAGGCTGGCCACTCACCACATTTAAACGGTCATAGTATCCGTTACAGCATCCGAAGTTCTGCGTGAGCGCTGGATCGCCTCCCTCGCCGACGTCAAACACCTGCCCCGAGGTAAGAGTCAGGATGCCATTAAGCGCCCAACCTCCGATCACATAATTCACCACGCTGTTACTCGAAGCAAGCTGGTGCCCACTTCCGAAGGGCAGCTGATATGTCCAGGAGGCAACAAATATCTGCGGCAAGTCAATCGCGGACGGCCCCTTGTCCGCGTTGACGTCGTAGGGATTCTGGATGCCGCAACCTTCGACTCCATACCAGCCGGAACAGCCTAGATCAATGCTCTTCGACCAGGTGTAGGAAATGAGGTAAGTCAGGCCTTTATACTGGTTTCCGTTCAGAGAGATTTGCAAAGCATTGTAGTGACTCCGGCCACCGCTGTAATCCCATGGTGTAGGAGTGATAAATGAGAAGGGCTTTTCACCCGTCGCGGGATTCACGGTGTTCGCATATGGACCAAGATCGAGACGCCCGCCGTGAGAGCCAACATAGTTCACCGTCAGCACCGAGTGGGCGCCGACCTGCTGTTGAATTCCCAAGTTCCATTGATCGGCATAGGGCCGCTTCAGGTAAGGATCTGCAAACCAGGTCGTCTGGTTAAACGGTGTGGGGCCCGTGACGGGCGGTGTTGTCCCTTGGCTCAGCGGGTCGTACGCGAACACATTTGGCACGCCCGTAATCGGGTTCGTGTTGCTGGCACCGAGTTGGTCAAGGCTGGGCCAGGTCCCTTCGAAGTTTTGCGCCGTTTGGGTAATGGCCGCCCAGTTGTCGTAGAACCTGCCGTACCCGGCCCGGATGACTGTGTTTTGATGGAGCTGATAAGCGAGACCGATGCGAGGCTGGAAATTGGTCAAATCGTTGTGATAAATCGCTCCGTTGCCGAGCGGAGTCAGGGATACGTTCGCCGGAAGCGCTCCGCCCGGGATGCAGGGCGCCCCTACGGTGGGAGGGTCGCAAGCTGGCGCGTTTCGTTCGATATAGTAAATTCCGTGGCGGGCATCCAAATCGCCCACAAAATTATTGGCCGCGCCATTGTTGCCGTAGATCGGCATCAGCGTCAGGTCATAGCGAAGGCCCAAATTCACGGTCAACTTGTCGGTGGCCTTCCATTGATCCATGAAATAGGCGCCGTCCACCCAGCCGCCGTGCTCAGTTTCGACCACGTTTCGGCGCGTTCCGGAATTGGGGATGCCGAGCAAGAAAGAGGCAAGAGCGTTTCCAGTGACGGTACCCGCCGGTAAGTCCGCGGTATCCGCCGCCGACGTGTTCGCCGCCGAAAAAACCACACCGGAGTTCAGATAGATCGCGTTAGCGTTGTTGCTTGCGAAGTCCACACCCATCTTGAATGTGTGACGTTGCCACGTCTTGGTGAAGGCACCCCCGCCCTCCCAAATGTTGGACGCCTTGGTGTAGTCAACCTGCGCAGCGTTGTGCGCGCTGGCGTTGGCGTTGCCGATGAAGCCCAGAATCGCCACATCCGGCACCATTTCGGCTCCGCCTCTGAAACCGCCGGCGAAATTGGGATTAAAAATAGTGGGCCCGTAACTGGGGGGCGCGCCGGATGGGTTGGAGTTCTGATTGATCGCTAGAACGACCCGCCCGAATCTGGCTTCGAATAAACTGCCGCTGGAGAAAGCGTGGCTGTATCCAACACCTATATTGAAGCCATCTGTTTTTTGCGAGTGCGGAAGCCCGACGAAACCGCCCGAGCCACTAACGGGTTGCCAGAAACCCACGTAGCGGGCCCAAAGATTATCGCTCTGGCTGAACTGGTGATCAATCCTCAGTGACCCGGTATCCTGGCGGACATTTGAAGGAGTCGAGTCCACACCGTTGAAATTCGCGTTTCCTGTCAGGTTGGGAGTTGGAAAAATCGTTTGAGCGTAGTTCACCATATTTTGATTAATCAGTGCCGACGGAATCATGTTACAGGGTGTCCCAGATGCCTGGGTATTGTTCGGCAACAAGGGCGAAGGGGCACCTCCCGTGCACAAGAAGGGAGAGTTGGAAAATCCCGAAGGGCTGCTGCCATTGGGAACCGCGCTATAGGGGTTGTAAATCTGGTTGGGAAAGGACGAAAGGTCGCCGCCCAGCTCGCCTGAAACGTTGGGTGTGTTGTAGAGGTTGTTGGCGGATTGGGTAAAGCGATATCCCTCATAGGCAGCATAGAAAAACGTCTTGGGTGCACCGTCGCTGTGCCCCGGAATAATCACAGGTCCGCCGCCGGCGCCGCCAAATTGGTTCTGCGTGAATTGGTAAGGGGCGCCGGCCGGCTGGAACGTAGGCAAAGCTGTGGACCCTGCGCCGCGGTAGAACTCCCAGCCCGCTCCGTGAAATTGCGACGTTCCCGATTTCGTGACGACGTTGATGACTCCACCCAAGGAACCGCCGAACGAGGCGTCATCGTTGTGGGATTGCACCTTGAATTCTTGAATGTCGTCAAGAATTGGCGCGACCGCATAAGTGCTGCCGAATGATCCCTGATTGTTCACGCCGTCGAGCAGGAAGAAATCGCTGCGATTGGTCTGCCCGTTAACCGCTGGATAGCTGAACGACCCAACCGGGTTCGACCACACCCCTCCGAGGCTGCCATTTTGCGAGACGTTGATGGTACTCACGCCCGGCGTCAGATCCAGCAACTGAGTGAAGTTTCGACCGTTCAGCGGCAGGCTGTTCACTTCTTGTCTGACGATGGCCACACCTAATTCAGAAGTCGAAGTTTCCAGGGCCACCGCATTCGCTTCCACCGTCACTTTTTGGTTGACCGTTCCGGTATCGAGCGTGAAGTCGATGGCCGACGTCTGATTCACAACCAGCGGGACGTTGGACCGGACCGCCGTCTTAAAGCCGTCTTTGCTCACGGTGATGTCGTATTCCCCCGGCTGAATGTCGGGAAAGGCGTAGAAACCAACTCCGTTCGTGGTCGCAGTGCGATCCAGGTTCGTTCCGAGATTGCGCAGGGTGACGCTAGCTTCCGGGATGACTCCACCACTGGCGTCGCGCACGGTTCCGTTGACCGTGGCGGTCGCTTGCCCGCGGGCGATTCCGGGCAGCAAGAGAGCCAAAACAGCGACTAGTAAAAAGAGCGATCGCCAAGACCAAGACTGCGAAACTCGGTGTTCCCTGCTGGACGTCTTCATCGTTTGCCCCCGCCGAAGGTGAGACAAGCCCGGCCTACTGGCACTTGCTACTCGTCGAATTAGCGCGAGTCTACAAACGCTCAGATAGGCTGGCAGTACCCCGTCTCACGCAAGATAGACCACCCAATGCGCACGTCTCTTAGCAATAATTTTGGATGCTGTCAATAAAAAACTTTTATTCTTTTGAACGCCGTTTCAACCTGTGATACGAGTGGAGTGGTCACTTTCACCCCAGACTGTTGGTGCGCTTGGGAATTAGGCCGAATCGCGTGTACACAGGCGGCAGCGTGTATCAACTATTGAAACTTCATGCCAGCTGTGTACAATAGTCGAATACTTGCCGGAAAGGACAACGCGCCGTGACTGTCGGAGTGATTTCGAAGGTGTTTCGCATCCTCGAGGCGATTGAGGCGGCGCCTGCTGGTCTCGGGCTTAAGTCCATTTGCGACGCAACGCACCTCAACAAAAGCACCGCGCACCGATTTCTCAAACACCTCAAGCGGGAAGGATATCTGATTCGTGCTGACGGAGGCAGATACCTGATTGGACCAAAGCTCTCACGAATGGGGGCGCGCGCCGACCATCGCGCCACTTTGCAAGCGGTAGCGCGGCCGATCTTGTCGGAGCTATGGAAATCAACGCGCGAGACGGTGAATCTGGCGACGCTGGATCAAGGCGGCGTTCTGTATCTCGAGGTGCTCGAGAGTCCGCACGAATTCAGGCTTTCTTCACGGGTGGGCAGCCGGCGCTCGCTGCACGCGACTGGGCTGGGCAAGGCACTCGCTGCTTTTCTGCACGAAAAACATCGCGAACAAATCCTGAGTGGACTGAATTTCCAGCCGCTCACACCGAATACGATCATGAACTTGGTGCAATTCCGCCAGGAGCTCGAGAAAGTCCGGCGCCAAGGCTATGCGGTTGACGATGAGGAAACCACGCTTGGCGCGCGCTGCGTCAGCGCACCAGTTCTGGGTTCAGACGGTGAGGCGATCGGGGCTATCAGCGTTTCCGGCCCCGTCACTAGAGTCGGACGGGAACAGGTCGGCGCCCTATCGGCGGCGGTTGTTCAGGCAGCCAAGGCCATTTCGAACGCGATGGGATTTCACCAACAACAGACCGTGCTCGAAGCGCCCCGGAAACTTCATTCGGTAAGTTCCTGAATCCTTACGCTTCGGCAAGAGAATCTCGCCGGCAGTGCATTGAGCATTGCTCACGGTGCGTTCGCGTTCGGAACCGCCGCTTGGGAATCTTCAAGAAGTTTTCGCAGTGTGGAATCCTGCGGAAAAATGTCCGCGGCTTGCTGAAGTAACTTGGTAGCCTCGGATTTCTTGTGCAGCGAGAGATACGCTGAACCCAGCAGTCTGTAAAGCATGGCATCGTAGGGCATCTGCCGTATGCCACGTTCTAGCAAGGGTAGCGCTTTCTCAAATTGCCCTGCGCGGACCATCAGAATCCCTAATTGCTCGTACGTTTGCGGGGAAGCGGTGTTGTGTTTTACGGCGCTATCAAGATATCGCATCGCCGCCTCGTTGTTGTTTTGCTCGATCGCCAAAGCCGCTAGCGCCTCCAGCACGTCAACGTTGTTCGCGTCCGATGCCTCCAACTGCTTGGCCAAAGCAAAATATCGCGCCCGATATTCCGGATGTGCCGCCATGGATTGACCGTAGGCCTGGAGGAGCACCGTCGGCGACACGGAATCGTCGTGCTGGCTCGGGATTGCGCTCAAGTGAACCAAATCAGGCAGCTGAGGTGTAGTCATGTGAAAGGCGGCATCCGGATAAGGCTCTTCGGCTTCGGCGACGATTCGATGGTTCGTCAACACCGCATGTGCGATCACCGGCACCTCGCGTTTCGGCATGTGGCAGCCCGCACAGTCGTCGGGAGGAGCCTTGCGCTGGCGGATTCCGAGTGGGAGCGCACAGCTTTTTTCCGTGTGACAGGCGAGGCATTTCTGCCGGTAGTAGGCGGGCGCATCGAGCTTTGCAGGTTCCACGTGTGGGTCGTGGCAGGTAATACAGCTCAGACGTCCGCCGCTGCTCCGGTAGCACTTACTGAGCGTCATCGAAAAATAATGTTCTAGAAGATCCGTCTGCGGTGAATCGCGCCGGGGGGGCACCATGAAAATCGCCAGGGTGTTATCGAGGGGGGTTCCGGGCGTGAAATCGCGATAGTCTCGTCCGGGCCTCAGCACCATCGCGTCACCTGTCTGATGGCACGACATACAAATGTTATCGGCGAGCCACGGTTTCAGCTTTGCGGGGTTCACGATCGAATGCGTCGCACTCCCTTCGCTCGAATCACCTTCGCGCATTTCGCGCACATGGGCTTCTCCAGGCCCGTGGCAGTTTTCGCAGCCAATCGCGAGTTCCAGGAACGGCGGATCCAGAAATTTCCCGTTTCCGTCCAGTACCGCCTGCGGCCTCCCGCTGTGGCACGCGATGCAGCCGGGAAGAATCGGGCGGTTAAAGCCGTAGTCGCCAAACTCATATCCGGGCGATAGTGCCCAGCTCTGTGTTTTCGAATAAAAGGAAAGTGGTGTCTCAAAAAGAAAATCACCGCGTCTGACGAGCGCACCGAATCCATTGGCACCCGATCCGATGAGCCAGTCCACCGCATGCGTTTCGCGGAACACCTCCTTGCCGCCTTCTCCTATTTCGTACTCGCTTTGAAAAAGTTTTCCTTCCTCAGCATGGACATCAAAGTGACGACTCGTGCGCTCGTCAAAGATCGAAGTGGAAGTAGGGATCTTCTCAAGCAGCGCAGGTGTAATCTCGGACATGGAACGGCCCATGTCCGTCCGCGAGTACTTGTTCGAGATCGGAGCATGACACTGAGCGCAAACCCGCGAACCCACGTAACCATTTCCGATGGGTTCGCTTCCCGCGTGGACCTGACCCGTCCGCGGTTGGCTCGCCTGCACCGACTTGCCCGCGACATTTTCGAGGCTCCCCGAGAATGAGGTAGCTGCCAGCACAAGCACCAGGAAGCACAGATACACGGTCCAGAGCGCGCCGGTGTTGCGCTGGTTTGGAATTGGTTTGTCCTGCTTCCTGTACGCGCTGCGCACGTTAGTTGGCCGCTTTCCAGCTTGTGATTTGTAGCTTCACCCATTGAGCGCTTTTTTCCGTGTGGCACAGGAGGCACGCGTTGGGGCTTTCGGACTGCCCAAACCTCTCGGTCATATCCGCGTTCGGAATATCGTCAATCCTGTGTGTACGCGCGCGGAACAAAAGCGCCTCCATGATGCGCGGCATATGGCAGGAGACGCACTGGCTGCCTTCCGAGCCTGGAGAATGATGCGTATGGACGGCGAGCTTGGACTTGTCTTGGAACTGCGTATGGCAGCCGGTGCACATCTGGTTGGGATCATCGCGAAATTTCAGAGCCGTGGGGTTCGAAGATTCATTGTGAATGTGCGGATTGTGGCACGTTCCGCAACTGACATGCCCTTCTTGGAAGCATTTTGAGCGCTCCAGCGCTTCCACGATGAACGTGGTCTGGCGGAAACGGCCGTCCTTGTAGAAGCCTTTCCGCGAAAATTCACTGAACGGAATCATCGGATTGCGCATAAAGAAACTGGACGTAGTTGCGTAGTTCAATTCCCCGTGGGGTCCAGGCGTGCGGATCGCCGACTGCATGTGGCACTGCGAGCAGATCGCCACAAAATCGCGGTTGCCGATTTTCGCGAACTCCACCGGCGGATCGAGCGGCGCCTTCCCGTAGTCATCGCCACTATTCATCGCGGCCACGTGCCGGGCAGACGGCCCGTGACACATTTCGCAATCAATTCCCGGCTCGCGAAATTCCAGATTCTCGGTCCCGAAGCCGCCGCCTTTCACGTTTCGCAATTGGCCGGTGTGACATACCGCGCAAACGGACAAATAGCTGGTTGCCGGCTCAAACTTTTGCCAGGACTGCAAATCGGCTCGCTCGCTTCCCGCTGCGTCAATCACTTTCCAGAAGTTCAGCCACTGCTTTTCGCGCCCGTTGTATTGAATGGGGAAGACGTGAATTTCTCCGCTCGGCAATTTTGTCGCGTAGGCTTGTTGCCACTTTGATCCGATCGTATAGTCCACCGGATAGCTGTGCCACTGTCCGTCGGCTTCATGGATATCAAAGTAGTGTTTACCGCCCTTGATTATCATGCGGGCAAACGGTGTACGGTTTGCGCCGCGAACGATTCTTAGTTTCCCGTCCTGATACTCCGCGTCATCCCCTGCATAAAATTCATTGTTCTGCGTGAAATCGCCGATCACGTTCTCCGGCGCGTAGGGACGCAGCATCCTGGACATGCCCGAGTGAGTCCAGTTCAAGTAGATCCCGCCGTGGCAAGTGCGGCAAGATTCCGAGCCCGCATAGGCTGGCATCTCCTGAGTCGCGGCGGATTTTTCAGCCGAGGCCCGCTCTGGTTCCGTCGTCTTCGCACTGGCGGCCTGCCGCACGAACGACTCGAAGTCCTCTTGAGAATTCGCAGCAAGCGTTTTAAAAATCGTCCGCAAGTGCTCCAGCGCTTTGGGCGCGAGATCGCCATTTTGCTGGTACACCTTGGCAAAAGCAGTTGCAGCCGCCGGAAAATCACCCGCGGAGAGCCGCGCTAAGCCGAGGGTGTACAGAATCTCTTCGTCGCCGGGGTTGAAGTTCCGTGCTTGAGAAAGCGCCTGCTCGGATCCCCGCAACAACGCGATTCTATGCTCCCCAGCCGGTTCGTTTACCGCCTCCTGCAACAGAGCCCGTCCCAACGCGAAATTAGCCGAAGCCTGCAAGCGGCGTTTCGTGGCCGGCCATTCAGCCTCCGCGATCGCTCCCGGACGGCCGATTCGTTCGAAATAATAGAGTGCGGCTCGCGCGCTTGTAATCGCGTCGTCGTTGAGGTGCTGTCTTGCCTGAACATCCGCTACGGCCGCGAGCAATTGCGGGTTCTCCGGCAGATACGTGAGAGACTTTTTCGCAAAGTCCAATCCTGCGGCGTAATCGCGCAAATCGAAACTGCTGTCGGCTGCAACCTCGTACGCTTGTGCAAGGAATGCGGATTGCGGGAAGTCCTGAAGGAAAGATTTCGCTGCTTGCAACATTTCCCCAGGGTCCCGGTGCTGGTAAAGGCGAAGGAATGCCGCTCTCTCAGCGGGATCGGCAATCTGATCCGCCACGGTGGAAGGGTTGCGGCTCGTAGTGGTGACGACGGTATCTATATCTTGAGCCGCGGCGGGCGCGCTTGGAATCAACAAATTCGCGAGGAGAATCGCCGGTAAAAATCGGCTGCGCATGACCTGCATCCTGGACCGAAGGGCCGAGACTCGCAAGATGATTTCCTCACCCGTTCGAATCGCTGCCGCGAGATCCTCCGTTCACAGAGTCTTGGCGGTACAGTTTTCGATGAAATTCCAGTCCCAATCCACGCCAATTCCCGGAGATTTCGGCGGGTGCGCGTAGCCTTCGGCATCAACGTGAATCGGCGTTTTCATTCCGAAGTCCATGTACGAAAGCGGATAGAGCACTTCGAAGAACTCGCAATTCGAAATCGCCGCGCAACAGTGCAAGTTTACGATTTCCAGCGGATGATAAATCGTGGTGTGTAATTCGCAGTGCACCCCGAACGATTCCGCCAAATGCGCCGTTTTCATCACCGGGGTTATGCCGCCCTTCCAGGAAACGTCGGTCCGCACGATGTCCACCACGCGGCCGGCGATGCACTCCGCGGTCGAATAGTGCGAGCCGGCCAGAACTTCGGTCCCGCAGATCGGAATATCGAGCTTCCCCGTCAGTTTGCGGAGGCCGCTGAAGTCCACATCGAATAACGGTTCCTCGAGCCAGTAGTAATTCAACTTCTCCAGCTCGCGACCCACTCGCAAAGCTTCCTCATAGGAATACGCAGCCACCGGATCGGCCATCAGCTTGAAATCCGGTCCCACCACCTCCCGACAAGCGCGGTATGCCTCCAGATCGAAGGCCAACTTGCCCGGCGGATGAAGTTTGTAGGCGTGCCAGCCGAGCTTTTTTACCTCGGCCGCCTGCTTGGCATATTCCTCGGGACTGGAGAGCACAAATGAGCTGGCGTAAATCGGAACTTTGTCCCGATACGCGCCCAGCATCTCGTAAAGCGGCAAGCCCGCCTTCTGCGCGGCGATATCGTGCAAACAAATGTCAAAAGGACCGTACGAGTAAATCGGCACGTGATTCCACCAGCGGTCGTAGGTGCGAAAATCTTGCCAATGCTTTTCGCGTAGCAGCGGATCCTTGCCAAGAAAAAAAGGTTTCAGCGCCGAAGCCGCGATCGCCCCGGCCATTTCCGCGCCCCGGCCCGCAAAACCGAAGGAATGTCCGGCGATCCCTTCGTCCGTCGTCATAGTGATGACCAGAAAATCGAAAGTGGACTTGCCGCCCGAGCGCATCTCTGAATCCGACATGGCCGCGCGGGTGTTCTGGCAAACGCGAATCTCGATGGATGTTATGCGCACGAATGCTCCGGATTCTCGCCAACGGGCATTGGATTTCCTGACGAACTATCGCGCAATGCCACGCAAATCTAGCGAAACGCGACGCCATCGTCAATGAACTCTGAATTTCAGAACTTGAAACGGCCCCAAACGCTCTGGTTTTTACCTTGACGTTCAGTTCCGCATGGCTCATTTTGTGCGCGCTTCCGCATTCGCAAGGTTCACGGTGCGCGAGGGGGTCTGATGACTGAACAGCTCGTGGTGGGGCTCGGCCTGGTCATCCTGGCCGGCCTTTTGAATGGCAGCTTTGCCGCGCCCATGAAACGGATGCCGGCTTGGCGTTGGGAAAACAGCTGGCTGATTTTTGCCGTCACGGGCCTGGTGATTTTCCCGTGGATCATTACTTTCTTGACCGTGCCACACGTCGGCCAGATCTATTCGCAATCCTCGTTGCCGACGTTAGAGAAAGTCGTGCTTTTCGGAATTGCCTGGGGCGTAGGCTCGACGCTTTTTGGAATTGGGATCAGCCGTGTCGGCATGGCGCTAGGGTTTGCAATCATTCTTGGCATCACAGCGTCTTTTGGTTCTCTGTTTCCTCTCGCGGTGTTGCATCCCGAGGAGTTGCATACCCAGCGCGGCGCTGCGCTGATCGTGGGTACCGCGACGATGATCGTAGGATTGCTGTTCCTTGCGTTCGCAGGCAAGCGTCGTGAACGGGACATCGGGGCGGGTGGCACTGCGCGCTCGGGATTTGTGCTTGGTCTGGTCATCTGCATTTTTTCGGGAATTTTTTCTTCGATGCTCAACTTCAGCTTTGTTTTCGGCGACGAAATTCGCATCCGGGCTCTCATCGCCGGAGCGAGCAGCTCAATGGCCGCGAACCCGATCTGGTCCCTGACGGTTACCGGCGGATTTCTTTCGAATCTCCTGTACTGCGTGTACCTTCTTAACAAAAATAAAAGTTGGAGCGTATATCGCGAGGGAAAACCCTCAACCTACTGGCTGCTCGGGTGTCTCACCGGACTGCTTTGGTACGGAGGCGTGGTGGCCTACGGGATGGGCGCCGCTTCGCTGGGGAAGCTGGGTGGAATCGTGGGATGGCCGGTGTTCATGACCCTCGATATTATCGCCGGAATTTTCTGGGGCGCGGTTACCGGCGAGTGGAAACAGGCGAGCCGCCGAGCGGTCGCGTATTGCTGGGCCGGAGTGGGCGTGCTAATCCTCGCCATCGTACTGATTTCGATTGGCAACGCATCCTGAACGAATCAGTTCGTTCCACTGCCGGCGCTGCTGACGGCAACGGTGCTCAATCCGTGAGTTCGTTTCGCATCCACTCCGCCGCCCTCTCGCACGACGTAGTATTGATTGGCGGGCAGATCTTTCAACGTTTCCACCAGCCCGCTCGGCCAGCGGATCACAATTTTCTCTGCTTTCGCGGCGTCACCCAGGCCGAAATGCAATCGCAGATCGCTCTGGGAAATATAGCCGTCGCCGCTGCGAACTTCCTGTTCACGCTTGTCCGTGCCTTGCTCCAGCGTTACCGCTGCTCCCAACGCGGCACGATTTGACTTCACGCCGATGAGTTGCAGGCTGATGAAATTGCCGACGGGCGCGGTGTTGTAATAAAGCGAGGGTGTCTCGTTCATGTTGTTCACCAGCGCCTCCTGGCGTCCGTTGTTGAAAAGATCGCCGAGGGCCATACCCCGTCCGGAATGCTTCTCGCTGAGCACAGCGCCTGCCTCCGCAGTAATATTCGCGAACCTTCCGTTGCGCAGATTGTAGTAGGCCACCTTGGGTTCGCGATAGCTGGTGCCGAGTCCCTTGCCATCTACTTCGGGATAGACGTGCCCGTTCGCGATCAGAATTCCCGGCCAGCCGGTGTTGTCAAAGTCGAAAAATTGCACGCCCCAACCGAGGAGCTGAGTGATCTTGGCGAGCCCGGCCACTTGGGTAACGTCATCAAACAAATTGTTGCCGCGATTCAGATAAAGAGTGGACGTATCGTCGCTGAAATTTGTTTTGGCGATGTCTTGCATTCCCGAATGAGTGAAGTCGTCGGCGGATACGCCCATGCTCCCCTGCAGCGTGCCATCCTCGTTGTATGCCACGCCTGCAGCCTTGGCCATCTCCGTGAAAGTTCCGTTGCGGTTGTTGTGGTACAGCAAGCTGGGCGTCGAGTCGCAGGCCACGTAAATGTCTGGCCAGCCGTCTTGATCGAAATCCGCTGTGAGCGATGTAAATCCGTAGCAGCCGGAGGTCGCCGTGATTCCCGATTTCTGAGACACGTCGGTAAAAGTTCCGTCGCCGTTGTTGTGGTACAGCGCGTTCACTGGAATTTTCAGGCCGCGCGGCCCGCACATTACATTCAAACCCTTCCAGTGGCACCATTGCCCCTCGCCTGGACGCGGCACTGAATCGTAAGAGAAGTCGACATACCGCGCAATAAACAGGTCCGCCTTTCCGTCGCGGTCGTAGTCAATAAAGCTGCAGCCCGTGTTCCACTGGTCGCTCCCGGTGCGCAGCCCCGCTTTTTCGGTTACATCCGTGAATGTGCCATCGCCATTGTTGTGATACAGAACGTTCTGGCCCCAATAGGTGACGAATAGGTCGAGGTTGCCATCGTTATCGAAATCGCCAACGCAGCCGCCCTGGCCCCACCCGGCATGTGCCACTCCAGCCTTCTCGGTGACGTCGCTAAACGTTCCGTTATGGTTGTTGTGATACAAATGTCCGGTCGGTTCCTTGCCTTTGGGGAAGCCCTCGATGGTTGACCCATTCGGAAGAAAAATATCCGGCCAACCATCGTTGTCATAGTCAAAAACGACACTGCCGTTCCCGGTTGTTTCAATGATGAATTCTTTGTGCGTGTCGCTGCCGTAAAAGTTCTGCATACCAATGCCAGCGCTCCTCGCAATGTCTTCGAAATGCACAGCGCCCGGTTTCACGGCGGCAGGCGGCGCCAGTTGCGTGGACCGAGCGGATTGTGCAGCACCCAGGCTCGCGAGGTTGCCGGCCACAATTGCGGCTGAAAGCAAAAAAAGGAAAGCCGTTCCTTTCATGCAGCCCCTTTTGGAGTTTGGCAGCCGATCTGGCGGCACAACGCTCGGACGCGAGCGGAAGCACCGCATGCGAAAGCTCATCCCGGGTGCGCCACAACCCTTTGTTGCGACTCTCCGAGGAGTTCGATCCCGAGCGCGACGACATCACCGGCCGTCAAGTAAGTCGGCGGGTTCATGCCCAGTCCCACCCCCGGCGGCGTTCCGGTGCTGACCACATCGCCTGGAAGCAGCGTCATAAATTGGCTGAGGTAGCTCACCAGTTCGGCAACATCGAAAACCATCTGGGCGGTGTTGCTCTTTTGTCGCGTCGCCCCGTTCACTTTTAGCCACAAACTCAGGTGACCCGGGTCGGGAATTTCATCGGGGGTTGCAAGAAACGGTCCCAGCGGCGCGAAAGTGTCCGCGCTCTTGCCCTTCACCCATTGGCCGCCCCGTTCGAGTTGGAAGCTTCGCTCGGAGTAGTCGTTGTGCAAGACGTAGCCCGCGATGTGATCGAGAGCGTCGCGCTTCGCCACGTAGCGAGCTTCCTTTCCGATGACGAACGCAAGCTCTACCTCCCAGTCGAGTTTCGAGGCGCCCTTAGGTATCACCACCGTATCATTCGGACCCGACAAGGAGCTCGTCGCCTTGAAAAAAATCACTGGTTCCTTGGGAACCTCCTGTCCCGTCTCTGCCGCGTGGTCCCGATAATTCAATCCGATGCAAACAATTTTGCTCGGACGGCAGATGGGAGGCCCCAGCCGCACGGATGGCTCGACTCGCGGTAGCGATCCACGATGCATCTCCACCCACTGGCGCAATCTTTCGACTCCGCCCGCGCTGAAGAATTCCTCGTTGTAGGCGGGCGCGGCGTTAGAAACATCCACGCGCGAGCCATCCTCCAGGAGAAGTCCAGACTTTTCTTTGCCGTGATCACCGAATCGGATGAGTTTCATCAAGTTCCGCGCAGCGTGAAGTGTGTCGACCTCTGCTGACGAGTGTGTTCCTACGGCTGACCTTGACCGGCAAATTCCAGTTCCATGACGGCCGAGGCATTCAAGCAGGCGGAGATGGCCTTCGCGCTCGTCATCACCGCCTTTGCAAGAAACGGGATTTTGTCCCGGCCGATCCGCGTAACCGGCCCCGCCACGCTGATCGCCGCCACCACTTTTCCCGGCTCGATTAACACCGGAGCGCTGATGCACCGCGCGCCCAGAGTAGCTTCCTCGTCATCAAGGCCATAGCCTCGCTGGCGGATGCTCTCCAGATCGCGTCGTAGGCGCTGCAGTTGCGTTATCGTGTGCGGCGTGAGCCGTTCAAACTTGAGCGAATCGAGGACGTGTTTTTTTTCTTCGGGCGGCAAGTACGCGGCCAGCGCCTTTCCCATCGCCGTGCAGTAGAGCGGCCGCCATGCCCCCACGGGCGATGCCATCCGAAAAGGGTGAGGGCTTTGGATCACGTCCAAATAGAAAACGTCCTGTCCGTCGAGCGTTCCCAGATTGACTGTTTCGCCCGTCACTTTCCACAAGTCCTGGAGCATCGGACGGCTGATTTTTCTCAAAGACGTCTGAAAGCTGATTCCGGAGCCTAACCGCACCAGCTTTGGGCCAACCAGATAAGATCCCCTATCGTCTCGAAACAAATATCCCTCGAATTCCAAATGTGCGAGGAATCGGTATGCCGTGCTCTTGTTAATTCCGGTTCGCAGCGCAATGTCCTTGAGCGCCAAGCCTTCCGGAGCACCGCCCAAAGCTTCAAACACTCTCAGAACCTTGGATACGACTCCCACCGGAGCTGATTTCGCTTGACGCGCTCGGATCATACCTTCCCCCTGTCGTCGAACCTCGGCTCGCCTGCTGGAGAAGCGGGCTCTCGGGCCGTTTCCGATGCCAGCACTATATATCGAACATTTTGAAATGTGAAAAATGAATTTTTTATCTTGAATATACCCTCCGCCCTTGCTATATCGCTGGACACCACTTTGGAAGTTTTCGCGGGACTTCTCGCGGCTCCGCGGATGCGTGGCTATGGATATCGCCGATGTACTCGCGGGCCCAATCAGAGACGGATAAGTAACGATCGCCTGGCGGAGGAAGCAATTCTTGGGACAACGCGCGAAGCGGCCAGTGGCCGTCGCCGTTGAACATAGCGGAACGAACTCGGTTGAGTCCAATTCCCTTAAGCAGGAGCGTTTCTCTGAAAAGTCCCGTCCAGAATTCGAACGGGTTTCGCCTCGACGGCAAAACGGCAATCGTCACGGGAGGCGCGAGCGGTATCGGCCGTGCGATCGCCCTCCTTTTTGCGTCTAGTGGCGCGCGTGTGCAAGTTCTCGATATTCACGCAAAAGGCGCGGAAGATGCGGCCCGGGAAATTCGAGATGCCGGCGGCGATGCGTCTGCCCACGAATGTGATGTGACCAACCACAAGGATGTACGCGCCGTATTTCAAGCACTCGCCAAGCGCAGCCCAGTCCACACCTTGGTAAACAATGCAGGGATCTCTCACATCGGCAAACTCGAAGCTACCACCGAGCGGGATTTTGATCGCGTTTTTCAGGTGAACGTTAAAGGCATTTACAACTGCATGAGCGCCGCGGTGGAGCATATGAAATTAAACGGCGGCGGAGTGATTCTCAATATGGCTTCCATCGCGGGCTCCTCCGGCCTGGCGGATCGTTTTGCGTATTCGACCAGCAAGGGCGCCGTGATTGCCATGACCTACTCGGTGGCCAAGGATTACCTCGCCTGCAATATCCGCTGCAATTGCATTTCGCCCGCTCGGGTCCATACGCCATTTGTGGACGGCTACCTGCGCCAGCACTATCCCGGCCGTGAAGAAGAAATGTTTGCTAAGCTTGCCCATTCGCAGCCCATCGGCAGAATGGCCGAACCGCACGAGGTTGCATCTCTGGCTCTGTTTCTGTGTTCCGACGCGGCATCGTTCCTGACCGGCGTGGACTACCCTCTCGACGGAGGTTTCTTCAACCTCCGCGGGTAGCTCGCCCCAGATAATTTTGCGCAGATCGTTTTCGTATTTAATTCCGCGCAAGTGGCGCAGATCATCGGACCACATCTAGATATTGAAGGCGATCGCGTGGATCTCGACTGAGCCTTGACGTGATGGAGACGCATGGGAAAACCTTCTGCGCCGATTACAGACCGGAAGTATCTGGTTCCCTTCGTGCTGGTCACCAGCCTGTTTTTTCTTTGGGCTCTCGGGGTGAACCTGAACGATATTCTGATTCCACACCTGAAAAAAACTTTCAATCTCACCGATTTTCAGTCGTCGCTGATTCAAACTGCATTTTTTGGTGGCTACTTTCTCGCGGCGTTGCCCGCGGGATGGATCATGGAGCGCATCGGATATCGCAGAGGCATTCTGATTGGGCTCGGAACATGCGCCCTGGGAGCACTGTTATTCATCCCTGCCGCTTCGATTCGCGTCTACGGGTTTTTCCTGTTTGCATTGTTCGTGATGGCCTGCGGACAGGGTATTCTGGAAGTCGCCGCCAATCCTTATGTCACGATTCTCGGTCCTCCCGACTCGTCCGAACGCCGCTTGAACCTCTCGCAATCTTTTAACGCCGTAGGGGCCTGGGTAACTCCGTTCATCGGCCGAGCTTTTATTCTTTCGGGAATCGAATACTCCGCTGCCACGGTCGCCGCGATGACTCCCCAGCAATGGCAGGCTTATTCGGTTTCGGAGGCCAGTCGAGTCCGCGGTACCTATCTTGTAATCGCAGGAATCTTCCTGTTTGTCGCCATCCTGATCTATTTTGCTCATCTGCCGGAAATCCGCGAGTCAAGCGGCGAGGCGTTGTCGGCGCCGGAGGCGGCGCCAAAAACCCATAAAGGCATCTGGCACTACAAACACTTGATTCGCGGCGTGATCACCGAATTTTTCTACGTGGGCGCCCAGGTCGGCGTCACCAGTTTCGTGATTCGCTTCACCCAGCACGCCCTTCCGGGCACCCCGGAAAAAACCGCCGCCGACTACCTCAAGTGGCACCTCTTCGGCTTCATGATTGGCCGCTTCGCCGGTTCCGCGATCATGAAACGCGTCGCGCCTCCCAAGCTGCTCGGCCTTTTCTCCGTCGCGGCCGCGGTTTGCACGATCGCGGCGATTTTCATGCTCGGGACTACGGCCGTCTGGGCTGTCGTCCTGATCGGTTTCTTTGATTCCATCATGTTTCCGACGATTTTCGCGTTGAGCATCAAGAACCTCGGCGCTTACACCAAACTCGGCTCTTCCCTGCTAGTAATGTCCATCATCGGCGGCGCCATCGTGCCCGCCGTCATGGGCTACATTTCGGATCGCAGTTCGATCCAGGCAGCATTCGCAGTTCCCTTTTTCTGTTACGCGGTCGTGATGTATTTTTCGTTTAGCGGCTATAAGCCGACTCTGGTTCCAGCGCAGGACTAGCAAATGAATGCGCGTGCAAAATTCCTGGTCACGGGCGGCTTGGGGTTCATCGGCCAGGCGGTCGTGCGCAATCTATTGGAGCGCGGTATCCCCACCGTGGCCGCCGATCAATCGTCGGATGCCGCTGCTCTCTCGGTCTTGCAGCACGTCGCCGGCCGCACCGGCACCGAGTTTGCTGCGAATCCCCTGGACGTAAGCGATTTCCGCGATGTGATGGCCGTCTTTCACAAGCATCCCGGCATTACGCACACAGTTCATCTCGCCTATGTGATGGGACCTTTGGTTGACGAAAATACCTCGCTCTCCACTCGCGTCAACGTTCTGGGCATGACCCACATGTTTGAGGCGGCCGTGCAGCATAAGCTCACGCGCCTCGTATTCACGAGCAGCGAAACCGTGTCCGGTCCGTCGCAGCAGTCTTATGGGGACCGCCCGGTCACCGAGAACGATTTCTGCGATCCTGCTTCTCACACCTTCACCTATGCGGTCATGAAGCTTCTCAACGAACATATGGGTCGGCGATACGTCCAGAAGTATGGAGCGAGCATCGCCTGCACGCGGCCGCCCGTTGTTTTCGGCCACGGCCGCAAGCGCAGCGCGGTCATGTGGGCCGAGCATTTCGCCTCGAAACCGGCCGTCGGCGAACCCGTCACATTGCCGTTCGGCCCGCAAACGCGCGACACCTGGATCTATAAAGATGATTGTGCCGAACAGCTCGTGCGGCTTGCGTTGAAGACCCAGACCTCCCACTTCGTTTACAATAATGGTGGACACTGCGTCACCGCTGCGCAACTCGCGACGATCGTTAAGAAATGGCTCCCCGACGCGCAGCTCGACTTTGCCGGCGAAGGGGGAACGCCACTGATTGACAATCAAGACGGTACCCGCTTGATTCGCGAAATCGATTTTGTGCCCCGTCCGCTGGAAGAAGGAGTGCGGGCGCACATCAACGAGGCTCGCCTAGCTTCGGACCTACCAGCTGTCTAACAGATCGGACAACGACCTATGCCACCCTTCGTCAGCACTGTAGTAGGCAGCTACCCGCGAAATACCAGCGTGGAAGATACGATGAAGAAACCCTCGCTCAATCGGGCGGAAACCGACGAGCTCATCAAATGGGCGGCGCGCGATCAGGCGGACCTTGGACTCGAGGTCATCACCGACGGCGAGGGGTATCGCGAGAACATGTACTATTTTTATCAAAAACGGCTGGATGGAATCACCTTCGAGGGAATGGTCCCGCAATCTTTTGGTACTGCCGGGTTTGGCATCGAGTGCGCGCGCGTGATCGGGCCGATCACCAACTCGCGCTTCGAACTGGCTCGCAACTGGAAACTTGCGCGCGATGCGGCCCCAGCTCGCTGCCGCGTCAAGCAGACTGTTACGGGCCCGCACGTGCTGACCCGCTTCAGCGTCAATCAGCGCCCGGATTTATACCCCGATGAGCAAGCTCTTTGCCGCGCTTTCTCCCAGGTTTTGGCGGGAGAACTGCGCGAGGTCATTGCCGCAGGATGCGACTACATTCAGTTCGACGAACCGATGTGGACCGAGTCACCTGAAGATAGCGTATGGGCAGCGGAAATTCTGAACGAACTGATCGACTCTCTGCCC
Organism: uncultured Acidobacteriota bacterium; assembly: GCA_963780035.1. Taxonomy (GTDB): domain Bacteria; phylum Acidobacteriota; class Terriglobia; order Acidiferrales; family UBA7541; genus Palsa-295. The sequence goes on from CAWAAG010000008.1 coordinate 483,720, forward strand.
CGCGTCACCTTCGGGCTGCACGTCTGCGGCGGAAATCCCAGGCGAAAACGGATTTATTTCACCAGATATACCGACCTCGTGCCGGCCTTTCGCACCATCAAGATAGACGAAGTCTCTCTCGAGCACTGCACGCTGGGCTATGATCTGATGGAGCTCTGGGAGCAATGGGATTTCAACGGCGCCTTGGCGCTCGGCGTGATTGACCAGCGCAGCGATACACTGGAAACCCCGGAAGTCATCCGGGAACGCGTCGCTCCGGCGCTTGCGTATTTCTCTCCCGACCGCCTCTTGCTCACCAGCGAGTGCGGTTTCGGACATGTGCCGCTGGAGATTACTCGCAGCAAACTCCGCGTCCTCGCCCAAACCTGTCAGGACCTCAGGAAATCATAACCGTCAGACTCTTGCGAAAGATGCTGACTGTACCAAAGCTATATATCCAAACCCTGCGTAAACGCCCGGCGGTCAAACCACAAGCAGCGAGCGCGCATTCTACGGGCGGATGACCTGCTCGCAATACAACGGAAACGATTCGTGATCACCGGGTACTGACCAGCCCGAGTTTTTGTACCACGGTGAGTGAGAAAGTTTACATCAATTGAACCCAGCGGCATCGCAAGGTTCTTGTTCCCGTTCTACAAGACGCCCATCAACCTAATCAAAGAGTCGTTCGGGTATTCTCCGTACGGTTTCCTCAAAGGCACGCTCAAAGGTGATGTGGACCTGCAAGCCAAGGGACTCATCGGCAGCAGCATCGCTGCGGGAATCGCGAAGCTTGCGCTCGACGGATATGTAACGGGCGGTGGCCCCATCGACACCAAAAAACGCCAGACTTTGGAGGCAACCGGCTGGCAGCCGTACTCAATCAAGATCGGTGGCAAATATGATTCTTATCACCGCGCTGAACCACTAGGTCTGTCGTTGAGTTTGGCTGCCGACGCGGTGCATGGAGCATTCACCAAAGAAGATCCAGAGATAACGCAATCGAAGGCGGACAACGCGGTCGCTCACATCGCTCGCAACGTTTCCGACTTTCCATTCCTGATGACGTTCTCAAATCTATCTGCGCTCACTCAGGGCGATCCAACGACAATGGCTCAGCGGTTCATTGGCCATCTGGTTTCCGGCTTCATTCCATCGGCGCTCGGGAACGTAGCCCAAGCGCAAGACAGAACGATCCGCAGGCCGACAAGCATCGCAGAATTCTCGGAGTCCAAGATTCCGGGGATGACGCAGCGGGTTCCGGCGCTCATTGATGTCACTGGAAAGCCGATGCAGCGTCCGGTAAGTGAACTCGGAGGGGCCAATCCCTTCCCGGTGTCGCCAGCCGAAAACGATCCAGCTACCAATGAACTCGCCCGCCTCTCAATTCCTACCCCCGCGCCGATAAAAGAGGTCTCCGCGAAAGGCCACCTATTCGCGATTACGCCAGATGAAAGTCAAGAATTGTTACAGCGCGAAGGCCAGGAGCTGCACACTGTACTGGCTAGGTTCGTGGCTCATCCGAACTGGGCCACACTCGACGACCCGCTCAAAGTCAAAATCATCAAGAAAGTTCACGGCGACATCACTAAGAATCGCGTCGTTGATCTTGCACGAATGCGCGGTGGGCAATAACGTAAGACCACGCGATACCGTCAGCGCGCCCGCCGTTGCCCAGCCTTTGCCATCGAGTCCATAATGATTTTCTGGGCTTCGTCGCCCGATAGGGTTTTACGTTTCGCGAGGATATTCGCCAGCTCTCGGACGGCTACGCGCGCCGCAGGGTTTCGAAGGCACTGCTCCGTTCTCTTCCTCAACAGCTTGAGATACAGAGACGCCTCATCGGAACTGCCACTGTGCGCCAAGACGACGTGACTAGCTTCTTCGAAGTCAGAGCGTCCGTGCCAAGCCCGCCATGATCGAGGCGCGTACAATTGCTGTGCGACTGGACCGGCCAGCGCAATCATTACCAATCGCTCCGCTCGCAAGCGGCTAGCATCGGAACCACTCCATTCCAAATCGCCGCGTCGAAGCGATTTTTTATGCCATGCGCGGCCTGCGGAATCCTCGTCTGGAATCACGCTGAGTCCGAGCCGCTTCCGCGCGAAGCCAAGCTTCCAGATCATAAAGAAGTGGCCTGATTCGTGGTACGCTTTCGAAAGTATCGTGGTCATGCCCTACGCAATCGACGCCGCCAAAAACCAAACCGGACAGAAAGTGCAATCCGCTAGCATTCTGGCTAGCTTCGTTCGATGCGCCCCCTGCCCGGTCTGAGAGATGCAATACCCGCCCCACCATAGCGAGCGCGCTAGTAGCGTGTCAAGCCTCCCCGAACTGCCCCATCCCTCGCAGTTTCCTAGCCTTACACTTCCCCGCCAAAGCAGTTAACCCACACGGTGCATACGTCCGTGCTCACATTGACCGTGACCGGCCGCGCCTGTAATCTGGGCTCGATGCGGCGCAAAAGAAAAGTTAGCATGTGGCTAGATGCCCACCAACTCGAAGCACTTAAAGCCACGTCAAAGAAGACAGGGATTCCGATGAGCATCTTGATTCGACGCGGCGTCGATTGGACGATAAAGAAGCACTCCAAGTAAGGTATTGACATGGCCAGACATTCGATGTAGCCTTCCGAAGTTGCAGCGCACCGAGCAGGTGCTATCAACACCTGCCCGATGCTGACCCACCGCCTTCAAGGGAGGCGAACATGGGCTTCGCAAATCCTAACGAATCCCGCTTGCCCTCGCAAGGGGACGCCTCCCCAGGCGGCTTCGCCCCGCTCCCACTCAATCCCAACGAACTGACCGAAATCCGATGTCAATGGAGCTGCCGCATTGCGTCTGTTCGCTTCGTCGGCATTCAACCAAGCTACGGCATCCGACCGGACCTGCTTCTCTGTGCTCCACTTTCCGGACTACTGAAGCACTCAACGCTGGCCGTTGAACTTCGCTCCGCCAGCCCGCTCGCCATCGCGTCTCGACTATCCCAAGCAATCGGGGCGGGCAGATGAGTTCCAGCTTCATAGTCTGCGACACAACCATCAACCGCATCGTGACCTGGTTCGACCAAAACGAAAAAGTGGATAGCCCCTACCGTCTCGCCGTCGCTGAAGCGCTATCCATAGACCCCGCTCATCCGAACTTCAGCCTGCTACTGGGCCGCGCTTTGTTCGCGATGAATGTCTCCGCCGTCGTGCGTCGCTACGGCCCGGCCGAGCCCGCGCGGGTGCGGCGGCTTGAATATGAGTATCGGCCGGAATTGCCGGGCGGCGACGCGCAGGTCTACCGGGCACTGTGCTGCTTGCTGTATCAGAGCTGCGAAGGCGACGTACCGGAGACGAAGTTATTCCAGGCACTCACCACGGTTCGCCTGAAGATCGCGCACGGAATCATCGCGGAGACTGCGGAATATCAGAAGGCGGAATGGGCGTAGAACCTCCGCTTCGTCTTCGCCATTCGTACGCTCTTAGGTTTTACAATAGGTAATATTTATGAAGATGTAATGATTTCGCTTGATAGTGACGTTGCACAAGCGTACAAGTTTTCGCAAGTTCGGGCTGGGCCTCACCCTTTGAGGCCGATACGCGAAGGCCCGAAAGTTATGCCAGCGCCGTCGCTTGGTCGTCCTCTGGCTGGGCGACGGCTCAAATCTTTCACGCGGATCAGCAACGGAAATTTTGAAGCCGTGAGCGATTAGGGTTTACGTGTGTCCGGAGGAATTATGATGCGCCGAATCTTTGTAGGTGCGGTAATTCTAGTGGCCCTATCAATCTCTTCAGTCGCGCACGCTCAAATCACCGACGTGGCCGATGACACCATTCCTCCAATCCCCGGCGCGGGCCACGACTACATCCACATGCTTTCGGAGATCGTGAATCCTGCGAATGGCACGGTAAGCCTGAAGATTGCCTTGCCCGTACCGAAAGGGCGCGGCATCTCTGTTCCGTTTTCACTAACCTACAATTCTGGCGCGGCATTGCACTTCGCTGCATGGGCACCCGATCAGGCGGGATTCGCCGAGCAGGTCACCCCACCCACGGGCGGATGGGGCACTTCTTTGCCGTATTTGACTTACTCCAGCACGCATTACAACTTTCCGTACGGTGACGGCCTGCCGGGATCACCGGCAGAGACCTGCTTCTTTACGACTGGATATATGTTTTATGACGCCTCGGGTGGCCACGCCCTCCAATTGGCAGCCATGTCGCCCCCGCCCTTTATAATCGGCTCGAACGGGTACTGCTGGCAGATGAATATTCAATCAGACGGCCAGATTCCGGGATTTACGCCAGAGAACAGCGGCGGCGACTCTCAAGTCGAAGCTACCTTCCCCGAGCCCTGCGCGCAAGCGAACTACACGCTCGTCGCGATGCCGACGACGTGCAACAGTGCCCAAGCCGAAGTGGACGTGTTCGATGGGGCAGGGACGCTCTATTATTTCGGTTCGTCCGGCATAATGCCCACCAATTGGATTGGCTCCTCCGACTCGTATGCCTTTTGGGCCACAAAAATGGAAGACCGCAACGGAAACACTGTCAACTTTAATGCCACCAACGGGCTAACTCTCACTGACACTGCTGGCCGGACGCTCGTGACTATGAATAACCCCAATCCGGGAGCCTTGGTCTTCGCTCCCACGGTTATTACAGCAGGCGGCCTCACCTACGATTTAACGTACCAAACTCAACCAGCCCCGACATTTTCGCTCGTTGGATCGCAAGAGGAGCTGCCGACCTCCGTGCCCACCGGGATAACCTGTGGCATCAGCTTTTTGCCAACAGCGACGGCCCCAGAGGTCGTAAAGACGATAAGCCTACCGAACAACCAGAAGTACATTTTTTCCTACGATCCAACTTATGGGCTCTTGAGCGAGATTCAGTATCCGGACGGTGGCTGGGTGAAATACACCTGGAAGCTGAGTGACACTTTTTCCGAGGACGCCATTTTCACGGGGCTTTATAACAATCTGCCGGTCCAGCAAGGCTGCAACATGCTGTACAAAACGCCAGTCGTAAGCACGCGCCAAGTAAGCTTCAACGGCAGCTCGGTCGCTCTGACACAAACCTTCACGTACAACACGAAATGGAATACAGGCTCGACCGACAATTACTGGACCACGAAAACGACGACGGTGCAAACGACGGACGCAGTACGAGGGCTCACCAATCAAACCGTATACACTTATTCGCCAGTCGGTCAAAACGCGATACCCGGTTTTCAGGGGCAGGGGACCAATGCGAACTTGATAGCCGTTGAACAGTACGTCCAGTATTACAACTGGGGCGTGCCAGTCGGTTCCGGTACATTGCGGACGCTCATCAAGCAGTGGGCCGATCAGTTCAATATGCTGAGTCAGGCAACCGTTCTAGAAAATAGCGAAGAATCGGAGGTCAGCTATCAGTATGGCTTTGGCGGCGCGATCACGCAGAAGAACGAATACGATTACGGCGCAGGCTCGCCAGGCCCATTGCTGCGGGAAACGCTAAACACCTTCCAGACGTTTCCGGCAGATCCTAGATTCCCTCTTAATACGCCAGGATTCCCTGCGACGATATCGACGTTGCAAACCCTCCCTTGCAAAAGCATCGTGTACAACGGCGCTGGCACTCGCGTCGCTGAAACTGACGCAGAGTACGACGGTGGCACATCCATCTGCGGCGCATCTGGGTCGGCCTCAACTGCTTCTGCTCTTGCTGCCTTCTTTGAGCAAAGCATTGCGGCGGGGATTACACACCACCAGTTCAGTGACGTGCGGCTTGATCAGGTCATACAACCAAGCAGCCCACGTACCTTCTTCGAAAGTCACGTGCAAACTTCCGCGCAGGCCTTTGAGAAAATCCACAATGGTGCTGGCCTTGGTTTCGATCGTGCACTCCATCACCAGCTTGCCCGAAGAGTTTAGAACCGCGACGGAGATCGCTTCCTTGTGCACATCCATCCCGATATACTTCACGTTATCCATAGAGGGCGCTCCTTTCTGAGGTAGGTTCGAGCCGACACTCAAAACCTACTCCAATCGGGGCGCCCTTTTATATTGCGTCGCGTTACCGGACATTGGCAACCTTGCTCCGCAGCGTCGCCCGGGGTTACAGTCTTATTCAATGGAATCAACGGAACAAGTAAAGCCACCGAGAAAGGCGCTGTTCGTCTTCATATGGGGAGTTCTCATTTGGGGCGGTTCATCCGCCCTGCTAGCTACCCTTCTCGACCGGTATATAACTCACCGCGCGGAGACCTTCTACCAGGTCGTTGGCCGGTTCGTAGTATTCATGGCTGGAGGAATTTTGTACGGCCTGCTCCTCTGGAATAGGAGCGAGCTGCAGAGTCAAAGGAAATTAACTCGAACCGGAAACGCATTGCGACTGGTAGTTTTCATCAGCCTAATGCTGGGGCTAACCTATATACTGTGGACCATGACCCGGCATTAAATTCAACTTCGCCGCGCGCAAGAATACCCCGAGCAATTTCACTTGGACGTATAGTCGCGTTACCGGAGATGTGAAGTAACACTTTATTTGGACGGTAAGGGCGTTAATCGTCCAAGTGGCGACGGTTCGTTCCATTATTACCTCGAACGCGGTTTTGAAATAACTTCCTTATAGCCGACAGACCGGGCGCAGTACCCCTGAATCTCGCCCTCCATGACGTACTCGGGGATGCCCTTCTCCTCTCCTTCTTACTTGCTTGATGGGTGAGCAAATGGGAAAGCGGTTACCTAGCGTTGTTCGCGAGGAAGCCTTCCCTTTCTCGCTTCCAACTACTCCTGCGGCGTGCTCACGACGCACCGATGATGTCGTTCGGTGTCCGAGACAGGGGAACGCACAGCGTAGCCAAGCGTCTCATCTGATCTACTGACTTCCGCTGCCCCAGCCGCCGCCATGCCGCCTACCCGCGCTTCGAGTTACAGGACGAGTTCCACGCGCGGGGGCGGGCGACACAATTGCAAGAGTGGGAGCAATTGCGATTGCGCCGCCGTACCGGGCCTACTGTGGGTCTCCTGCGCAAGTGACATGGTTATTCCAGTCCACGAACGGGCCCTGGGGGTTATCGCGCCATGCCCAAACGTGGAGTTCGAAGAACGCCGGCAGGCCGTAACGGTTCGGGGGAGCCTTGGGCCTGGCGGTAGAGGGACCGTCAACGTAGTTCATCAGGTGACCCTCCAGCTCGGGAGCGGCGTCGGGGGGGAGAGCGCTGGCGAGAATAATGAACTCGACGCCCACCAGCTTGTATTGACCGTTGGGGGCCGGCTCATAGATCAGAGCCTGCGGTTTGGTGGCGTCCAGGGGGCCGTTCAGCAGAGTGGTGTTGACGTAGTGGATGCCCATGGCGCCATGGTCGGAGCCGCTTACGCAGCCGAGGACGGGACTATATCCAGCCGCGGTAGCTTTGTTGACGTTCTGGAACTGCTGGGTGGCGTTGCGCACGATCTCGACGAGCTTGCTCTGCTCTCCCTGTTCCGCTGTGTCTGTCTCCTGAGCCAAGAGACAAGGGGAAAGTGCCAGAAGCCCGGCCAACAGCACGGACAGTTGCGATAACTTCTTCATGTTTTTCGCTCTCCTTAGAGTTCTGGCGGGAAATCGCTCACGTAGACTTTGGCGCTACGTTGCGCTCCCGGTTCGTGAGCTCCCGCCAAACCAGCGCACTTTCGCTTTTTTCCGCGTGGACTGCAATCCTCGGGGCCTCCATACATCCCCAAAGTTTTCTCCATGGCCAAGTTATTGGAGACAAAGGCGCGCGGTGGCTTAAGCAACCCTGCCCGCGGGCAATCAGAAGTGTGATAGACTCCGCTACACTTGCAGGCGTTGATATGCCTACCTTCGCAGCACGCGCGCGTCCATTGCGCTTCGACGATTTTGAGCTGGATATTCGCGCGGGTGAACTGCGTAAACGCGGTGTAAGGCTGCGGCTGCACGGCCAACCGTTGCAAGTGCTGGCCGTTTTATTGAGTCACGCCGGCGATATGGTCACTCGCGAGGAACTGCGAGCGGAGATTTGGACAGCCGACACGTTCGTAGATTTCGACCACAGCCTGCACAATGCGATTGCGCGCCTGCGCGAAGTGCTCGGCGACTCCGCCGAAACGCCGCGGTACATTGAAACGCTACCGCGCCGCGGATACAGGTTTATCGCGCCGGTGGAAAGCTCGGTGGAAAGCCCCGCGGTAAGCGAATTGGCGCTGGATCCCTCTGATTCCGCGCAGTCAGCGCGGCCCCGCGAAGTCCCCGTCGCCTCAGTTCATCGCGCTCCTCGGGCTTTCCTGGCCGTGGGCTTCCTGAGCTTGCTGGCCGTAGTTTTGATCGTGTGGCTGACGCGCACGGGCTCCCAGGCGATAAGCGCTGCTCGCCCCTTGAATTCCATAGCCGTTCTGCCGCTGGAGAATTTGTCCGGCGATCCGTCGGAGGAATTCTTCGCGGATGGCATGACGGACCAGTTGATCACGGACCTGGCAAAGGTGCAGTCGCTGCGGGTGATCTCGCGAACTTCCGTGATGCAATACAAGGGCACCAAGAAGCCCTTGCCTGAAATTGCGCGAGAGTTGAATGTGGACGCGATCGTGGAAGGCTCGGTGATTCGTTCGGGCGAGCGAGTGCGAGTGACTGCCCAACTGGTTCGGGCATCCACGGACCAGCACCTCTGGGCGGAGACGTATGACCGCGATCGCGGCGATGTGCTGGAGTTACAGGGTGACGTGGCGGAGTCCATCGCACGGCAGGTCCGCGCGCAACTGACTCCGCAGCAGCAGGCTCAGCTGCGCTCAACCCACGTGGTGAACCCCGCGGCATACGATGCCTATCTCAAGGGGCGGCTTTACTTCACCGCCGAGGTTAGCAATCCCGATTCCATGAAGAAGGCGCAGCAGAGCTTCGCAGAATCCATCCAAAAAGATCCAAACTTCGCTCTTGCTTACGCCGGGCTCGCCGACAGCTACGTCTATCTAGCGTTGGACGGAGTGCTTCCACGGGACAGCGCCTACCGGTCTGCCAAGGAGGCGCTAGCCAAAGCGGTGCAACTGGACGACAGCATCGGCGAAGCTCACGACACCCTGGGCGTGCTGAGCTGGCGCTTTGACTGGGACTGGGAGGCCGCCGGACGAGAGTTCAACCGCGCTATCGCGCTGGCGCCGAGCTATAGCTGCGCACATGAGGACCGCGCCATGTTTCTGGGATTTACCGGCCAGCGCGACGAAGCTCTTGCCGAAATCGCCAAAATCAACCAACTGGATTCCAGCGCGAGCTCGGCGGGCGTCGAGGCAATTACGTATTATGAGTTGAAGGATTATCGCGAGTTGATCACAGCAAGCAAGAGAGCTCTGCTCTTGGACCCGCAGAATGGGTTCCTGCACTACCTTCTCGGCGCCGGTGACGAAGCGAGCGGCGCACTTCCGGAAGCGATTTCGGAGTACCAGAAGGCCATGAAGATCTGGGATGATCCAAGCGCCGCCGTTGCGCTCGCACATGCTTATTCCGCTGCAGGCAGAAAAGCGGAAGCCATCAAGATTCTTCGCGACCTGCAGCGCAAATCAGCAGGGACCTCCGTCGCGCCATACACGATGGCCACCATCTACGCCGGCCTCGGCGAAAATGACAAAGCTTTCGAGTTCCTCGAGAAAGCCCGCGCGGAGAAGTCTTTTGACATTTCCTTCCTGCTGACGTCGGACTTGCGCCTCGACAACCTCCGTCCTGATCCCCGTTTCCAACGCCTTCTGCGCGGCATGGCTTTGAAGAACTAGACTGCACGCGCGGCGAGTAGTGGGCTTGGAGATTCCCTTTGTTCGAGCATGAGTCTAGGGTTGACATGGTTCGGCTCGCTAGCATGTCTAGTTATTGACGACCGACGGGCTAAGTTATTCCGAATAAGAAGGCCTGTTGTGGGAAATCGCGACTGTCTCAGTCCACTTGCCTGCGTAGTGTATCGCTGCCGCGCCCTACCCCTCGTAACCGGGAGGCACTACAAATCCACCCAGTAGCTGTGCCAGCAGTTTCGCAAAAGTAATCGGCGTGGCGTCTTCCCAATACGGTCCCATGATTTGCAGGCCGATGGGCAAGCCACCCTCACCACGCCCGACCGGTGCTATTGTGGCCGGACATCCAGTCAGCGTAGCGGGCGCTATCCAACTCAACATATCGTCGTAGTCACGCGGGCCTTGTACAGTCGCAATTTTGCGCTTGTCCTGCGGTTCGCTGTGGTCATGCTCAAACGCCGTGGTGAAGGCGACGGGTGAGAGGAACACGTCGACCTCTTCGAAATAACTCTGCCACTGCGCGCGATATCCCAGCCGCCGGAAGTTTTGTTGTTGCCAGTCGGCGAAGCTCGCCAGGCCCGGCATCGCTTTACCGCTCGCCGCGGCCTCTTTCCGCTCCCCCTCTTGCTGCTCTGGGGTCTCAACGCTGAACATGAATGCGCCCAGGTGGAACCTGTAATTTTGGTTCAGCTCTTCAATCTTGACTCCTGCGGGCCAGCCGCGTTTCAGCGTGGCACCCGCTCTCTCAAGTTTCTGGATCGTATTCTCCAGTACTGCTCTTATTTCCGGAGTTACGGGGCAAAAGGGATCGTCAAGCACGTAGCCGACCCGAAATTCCCGAAAACTTTCGTGTCGCGCTGCGGGCAGTTCCCATTTCCACGCTTTCGCGGAGTAGTCTGCCGGACCACCCAGAACGCGCAACGCTGCGAGTAAATCTTCCGCGCTGCGCGCCAGTGGCCCGCCAACGGCAAGCAAAGTCGAGAAACCTGGGTCTTGGTGGCGCCCGCCAGGCAAATGGCCCTGCATGTCTACTAGGTCAAGGGTCGGTTTATGCGCGTACACACCGCAGAAATGCGCTGGCACGCGGATTGATCCCCCGATGTCGCTGCCGACACTTAGGTATCCGAGCCCTGCCGCCAGCGCCGAGGCCGACCCGCCCGACGATCCTCCCGGCGTTCGCTTCACATCCCACGGATTGTTGGTTGTGCCATAAATCTGGTTGTAGCTTTGCCAATCGCCCAGCGCGATCGGAACATTCGTTGCACCAATCAGCACGGCCCCCGCGTCCCGCAACCGCGTTACCACTTCCGAGTCGCTCGGAGCCTTGGAGTCTTTCAGAGCCGGAATTCCCCAAGTACAAGGATGCCCCGCCACCCCATAACTTTCCTTCACGTGAACCGGCACGCCGTGAAGGACGCCGAGCGAATTCCCGCCCGCCTGCGCTTCATCCGCTTTCTTCGCTCGCGCGAACGCGTCTTCGCGAAGCTGATATGCAAACGCATTCAGTTGTGGATTGAATTTGTCTATGCGCCCGAAAGTTTGTTGCGTCAACTCGAAAGACGAAATGTGCTTTTTGCGAATCGCCTCTGCAGCATCCAACGCCGAGGCAAATTCCAGCCGGCCAGTAGGACTTGTCGTCCGGCTGGAGATTGGGCCAGTAACATTCGCGTTGGGGCTACCGGCCATGACATCGGCTAAGCCGTTTTCGGCAAAAACTGGAAGACCCGCCGCCAGACCCAGAGATACAGTGCTGACAAAATCTCGTCGATTCATGTGTGGTGCTTTCATGTATGAACGATAACCTTGAATGATGCGGAGCACGGTCTGCACAGTCAACAATCGAGCCCCCCATCTTGTTCAGCCGGCAGTTTCAACAGAGACTGCTTTGCCCAACCGCACACCTCGACCAGCCGCAATTTCTCTCCAATCGATTATCAGATCTGCAAAAACAATCGAAACCATCGCATAAAGAATCACGGAATAGCTGCCTGCCTCAACGCTCAAGTGGTCCAGACCAGGAAGGTGACTGAGAGCTCGGATCATAACAAAAACCACCGGTCCAACCGCATAACCACGGGCCATCCACCGGCGATGCTGCTGAACCTTACCTCTGCGTGCGGCAATCACCGCGGTAACTGTGCAAAGAATCCATGCGCCCGCCTGCGTTGTGGCGCTGCACCGAAAAAACGCGGGATAGTGCCAGGCGAGAACAGGTCCCAACACGCCTGTCACGAGCACCGCACCGAGATAGGTTTTGCCCAGCAACCTGTGCCGGGCAATATTTCTCTGCCTCAAGCGCGAAGAGAACTGCAAGGGACCTATCACCAGCGCAACCAATCCCGCGGCGATGTGGGGGAAGAGAAGCCAACGCTGCGAATACAGCAGGTTATGAAGCGGGTGCACCGGACTCATCATCGGAATGCTGGTGAACAGGAATGCCACCAACGCCATCAACCCAAAGACCACCCAGGACGCGGTTTTCTTCAAGCCACCAGCTGTTGCGCGCATGCTTTCTCGATGCATTTGGGGGTTTTGAGTGCCAAGTGTGCTGGGCGTATTCATAAGATCCCTCCAGAGAACGACGTCCGTACCATCGCCAGGGCTATGTGCGTCTGATCGGATCGTGAGGAACGGCGCGAGGATCGATCGCAGTATTGTGGCCGCTGGAAATCTGCCATTCGCCATCCCCTTTCACGGTAACGAGAGTCAGGCGGTCGACTACTCCGCTCATGCGTTGTCCATCCGGCGTCACATAGTCGCCCATCCTTACAGTCAACGTCGCAATGGCCACATCATTTGAAATCATTCGAATCTCAGGATCGCTTTGCTCCATCGCGGTTTCGCGGAACATCCCTGCATGCAGCGCCTTATGAGCTTTGACGATGTCTTCGCGCCCCCGCCACCACATGCCGACAACATTCACCCAATCCGCATCCTCGGCCAGTATTTTGCCCAGATCCTCTAACCGGTGATGATTCCAGATATTCTCCAGAGATCGAACGAGCGCTACAATTTTCGCCTTATCGTCCACGACAAATCTCCCGATGTATGAACCGCACTGCGACACAAATCTGCCGGCTTAACTGGCTGCGGCACCTCGACATGCTCAGCTAGTCGCCTTCACCGCCATAGTCTATTGGAGGTTTCCTGCGGAGAATTGTAAAAATGCGACACTTCAGAAAATTGGCGCTCCAGTTGACCGCGATGAACAGGCTCGATCGGATGAAAGTCCACATCCGGCAGCGAAACGAGCAGTTTCTGCGGAGCGGCGCCTGCCAGCAGCCGCGTGTCTCGGATCAGATGCGCCTGGTCAAAGTAGCCGGCGTCTGAAGCAACCTCCGTCCAAGAAAGACCCGGATTGGTTTGCTTCCTCAGCACGGCAAATTCAAGACGCGCCACCCTTGAAAACAGCTTCGGCGCAACTCCCACACATTCGCGAAACTGTCTTTCAAACTGTCGCAGGCTCAGATTGCATTGGCGGGCCAACAGCGCCAAGTCTACCTTCCCATGCCTTCGGCGCATCCATCTGGCCGCCATCTCAACCGGTGAAATTTCGACCGTCCCCCGCAGTTGTCGTAACAGAAATTCATCTGCTGCTTCCGCAAGCTCCTGGACCGCGACGGCATTCTGCAGCCGGTTCAACAGATGAGAGACTTCTCGGCCCAGTACGCTTTCCCCAGGCAGAGCCTTGTCGGCTAGTGGATGAATTGGAATGCGAAAGAGCGCATGCAGGCCTGCGGGGTGGAAATGAATCGTAAACGTTCGTACCAACCTTGGATAAATCAAATCGCCTTTGACCTTCGTACTCGGTCCGGCGAGCAGGACTCTGGGCGCTGTCCATGTCCCCTCCGGCGCGCGAATCTGGTAGCGGTCAAGGAGGTAAAACTCCAAAATCTGCTGAGTGCGCGCGTAGATTGGACGCAGCGCCACACAATCTTCCGACTTACCCTGCCGCAGGCCGTAGTGCGAGACATAGTGCGAAATCGGCTCGCAAGGAAGGTACACCTTCACCGGGAACCTGAATCCGGATTCAGTCATCAAGAGACCATTCTCGGCGGAATCAATGTGCCATTCCGCAGCATTCACCTAACGGTCCCGCAAGTATATTCCACACTCAGATAGCAAGTGCACAAGTTCGACCGGCAGTCCATCCGGGGAAACCGGCTCAGGTCAGATTCGGTGCCACGTCCTGCTGGCCCTTCAATGCTCTGGAAGTTTCAAAGTCGATTCCTTGGATTGTCACGAACAGGCCAACGCGCTCATTGAGCCCAGCGCCTGTCTGATTGTTAAGTTCCGGGCGGGTGGTCGGCAAACCGGAATCAATCGGCTGAGTCTGGTAAACGCCCTAACCGGACATCTCTAACAATGTCGGACCTGTCAAGCTATTTTTGAGCGGACCTATCCAATCACTTAAAAGAGTTTTTTCTTCCGCTTGCTGGGTGGTCTTTCTTGCCGGCCTTGACGACTTCGGCTCGTTCGTAATCTAGCGGTCGGTTTCAGTCCGACCCATACATCTCTTCGATCGTAAACTTCAGACCATGATTAGTTATTCGAACTCCCTCCCGTGAGGGAGCGGGATGCCCATTCAAGTGCGCGGCGTTCTAGTTCACGCCATGTCCGGTACCGAGCTGTCCCGCGTGCGAACCGAATTCCGGCTCCGTCTTCCCGAGCGTATCAACAACAGCCCACTCGAGTCGAGGGGGCCGACATTGTTATGCAATCAAGTGAAATCCGATGAAGGACCAAGTGAAATCCGATCAAGGACCACATGTCCGGCAACGCGACGCAATATAAAAGGGCGCCCCTTTTGGAGTAGGGTTTGGGTGCTTGCCTCAATCCCTACAGAAAGGAACGCCCTCAATGGATAGCAAAAAGTATATCGGTATGGATGTGCACAAGGAAAGCATTTCGATTGCGGTGAGGAATGCTGCAGGAAAGATGGTGATGGAATGTGTCATCGAGACCAAGGCCAGCATGATTCTGCAGTTTATCGCTGGGCTGCACGGAGACTTGCAGGTGACGTTTGAAGAAGGAACCTCGGCCGCCTGGTTGTATGACCTATTGAAACCGCATGTCACGAAATTGGTGGTGTGCGATCCGCGCAAGAATGCCTCTATGAGGGAAGGCAGCCAGAATGACAAGATCGACGCCCGCCGGTTGGCCGAGCTGCTGCGTCTGAACCATCTCAGCCCCGTCTATCACGGTGAACACGGCCTACGCAGCCTGCAGGAACTGGTGCGCAGTTATCTCACCATCACCAAAGATCTCGGACGGGTCATGTCCCGGGTGAAGGCCATCTATCGCAGTGGGGCCATTCCTTGTAGCGGCAAGCAGGTCTATGCCCCACGCCATCGCGCCGAGTGGCTCGGAAAGATCACGGAACCGGGAGTGCGCCGGCGGGCGGAGTTTTACTACCAACAACTCGATGCGCTGCGGATCCTGCGCCGGGAAGTGCGGCGGGAGTTGTTAGCGGAGGCCAAGAAACACCCGGCCTGGAAACGGCTCTGCCAGATTCCTGCGATCGGTCCGATCCGGGCAGCCGTACTGCTGGGCATTCTGCAGACCCCGCACCGTTTCCGCACCAAGCGGCCGCTGTGGACCTACAGCGGATTGGGCATCGAGACACAAAGCAGCGCCGATCACCGCAAGGTCGACGGACAGCTCGAACGAGCCAAGAGACAGATCTCCATTCGCGGACTGAACCGCAACTGCAATCACGATCTGAAGAATCTGTTTAAGGGCGCGGCCATCGTGGCCTCCAGCAAACCGGGTCCGTTGCAGGAGTTCTACACAGCCTTACTGGCCAAGGGCATCCGGCCGGAGATGGCGCGTCTGACCCTGGCCAGGAAGATTGCCACCATCGTGTTGATCGTGTGGAAGAGAGGAGTGAGCTTCGACGCCCAATATCTGAAACCACAAACAGCTTGAGTGTTTCTGAGCGCTTCCGCTCCATCTCTGGGGATTTCTCTGGCGGTGGCCGTCAGGTTCTCGAGACACTCTGGTTCGAGAGCGAGTCTCAGCTGGTTAGTTAGGCACTGCGTGCTTCGGGCACCGAGTCTCACACGCGACCCTAGGCCCTTTCGGACAACCAGAAAAAGCTATGGGCCACGAGTCCCGGATAGAACCATGGTCGCCACATTTGACCACGTGCTGCTTTGCTGGTTTCGGAACGGACAGGCTTCGTTGCGAAGAAGCGATGAAAACCGCTGGTAGAGAAAACCCAAACCGCTGGGCCATAGTGCCCCGCAACCGAGCACTTGGTGCGGGCGGTCAGAACAGATCCTGCTCCATTACGTGGGCTGCGAAGCAAGAAAAATTCCAGCCGGCGCAGAAGTGTTTTTTCTTGACTTCGCCTTTTATAGAACGCGATATAAAAGGGCGCCCCTCTTGGAGTAGGGTTTTGAGTGTTTGGCTCGAACCCACTTCAGAAAGGAGCGCCCTCAATGGATAGCGTGAAGTATATCGGGATGGATGTTCACAAGGAAGCGATCTCCATCGCGGTTCTAAACTCCTCTGGCAAGCTGGTGATGGAATCGACGATCGAAACGAAAGCCAGCACCATTCTGGATTTTTTGAAAGGTCTGCGCGGGAGCCTGCACCTGACCTTCGAAGAAGGAACCTGGGCCGCGTGGCTCTATGACCTCATCAAGCCGCACGTCACTGAACTGGTGGTATGCAATCCCCGCCGAAATGCTCTTCTGAAGGAAGGCAGCAAGAGTGACCGCATCGATGCGCGGAAACTCGCCGAGCTGCTGCGATCGAACATGCTCCGGTCGGTCTATCACGGGGAGCATGGTGTACGGACCCTGAAGGAGCTGGGGCGCAGTTACCTGGCAATCAGCAAAGATCTGGGACGGGTGATGAGTCGAGTGAAGGCCATCTACCGCAGCTGGGGGATCCCCTGTGTGGGAAAGCAGGTCTACGCACCGCGGTATCGCTCGGAGTGGCTGGGCAAGATCCAGGAAGCCGGCGTGCGCCGCCGAGCGGAGTTCTACTACCAACAACTCGACACCCTGCGGCCACTGCGTCAGGACGTGCGGCGCGAGCTATTGGCTGAGGCTCGGAAGCACGACGCGCGGAAATTGTTACGTAGTATTCCGTTCCTCGGCCCGATTCGGGTGGCTCTGGTGATCGCTTTGATCCAGACACCGCACCGGTTCCGTACCAAGCGACAGCTCTGGACGTACAGCGGTTTTGGAATCGAGACCTACAGCAGTGCCGAGCATCGCTGTGTCCAGGGAGAGCTGAAGCGCACAAAGAAGCCGGCCTCGATTCGCGGGCTGAATCGAAATCACAATCACGATCTGAAGAATCTATTCAAGAGTGCCGCAACCGTGGCCGCTGCTAAGCCAGGACCGTTCCAGGAGTTTTACGAGGCGCTGGTGGCCAAGGGAATCCGGCCGGAGATGGCACGTCTGACTCTGGCGCGCAAGATGGCAGCCATCACGTTGATCGTCTGGAAGAAAGGAGAGCGCTTCGACGCCCAACATCTGAAACCACAAACAGCTTGAGTGTCTCTAGCGAATCCGTTCCATCCCTGGGATTCCTCTCGGTGGTGGTTAGCCGGGTTCTGGAGACACTCGGGTTCGAGGGCGAGTCTCAGCTGGTTAGTTAGGCTTTGCGTGCCTCGGGCACCTCAGTCTCACACACGACCCTAGTCCCCCTCGGACAACCCGAAAAAGCTATGGGCCACGAGTCCCAAATAGAACCATGGTTGGCACCTGACAACCGTGCTGCTTGTTGGTCTCAGAACGGACTGGCTTCGTCGCGACGACGCGATGAAAACCGCTGGTAGAGAAACCCAAACTCGCTGCGTCACTGTGCGTAGCGTCCCGAGATCGCGGAACGGAACGCTAGAACAATCCTGCTCAACGCGGTGGGCTGGAAGCCAAGAAAACCTCCGGCCACAGGAGAACTGTTTTTTCTTGACTCCTTTTATAGAACTAACCAGGACTTATAAGAACCTTAGCGGAACTCTGTTCTGTTATGTGGATTCATTTCTGACTCAGAAGATAGAGGTCCGCGTGACCGCCGGGGCGCGCATAGACTATGGTGGATAGGTCTCTGGAAAAATCGTAAGCGCCACCGCCGTAATTCATTGGAAAAGTAAAGGGAAGCTTCAAAGCGACCTGGGGAGTCCCGACGGTTTTACCGTCTTTCCAAGGTTGACGGTAAATCGTGACTTCGGCGCGGGAAGCCACGGCATACAAGAAGGACTTGCCATCGCGAGCAAAAATTGCACCGAAAGTTGCCACGCCGGGAAGTAATGAGATGCATTTCTTATCGGAAGTGGACACGTCGTAGATTCCAGTCTTTTCCCCATACCTTCCGAAGCCAAGCAAGTACTCGCCGCCGGGGTCGATGTCCGAAATCAAAGTACAGTTCTCCACGATCTTTTCCGGATTTGAACCGTCCATGATCCATTTCCAAACGGTCGATATCGAAGTCGCCTTCTCCTCGACACTGACGTAAAGGGATTTCTGGTCGGGACTCCATACCGGATTGTCGGGGATACCGCCCATTGGGGGCAGCTGACGAAGTCCGCTGCCATCGGTCCCAACGATGTAAGCTTTGGCCTCTGCGCTGACTCCTGAGTCACTAAACGTCACGTGAAAATTGTCTGGCGCCCAAGACCCAGTCCACAGAGCCTCTCCGGTGGCGATCTTGAATTTGTTGCCACCATCGAGGTCCGACACCCAGAGTTGGGACCCGTGGGTTGATGGAAACGTGACGTAAATCACGCGCTTTCCATCCGGCGAGATGCTCGGCCCAGTTGCGTCCTCCGCTATGTCCGTGGATTCCTTCGAATGAACGTGGTACGCGGTCAGGGACCCGGAGGATTTGCCATTCACAAAATAAATTCCTCTTCCTCCCGGATCCGGCATAGGAGCGTAGTCCGGCCCCGTTCCGAAAGTAATCTGCGTCAGATTCCGGTCGCTCAAGTTGTAACTCCAGATGTTCATCAGTCCATTTACCACCCGACCGAATAGCACGGTCTTCCCTGGCTCAGCCCACACGGCGTCAAACGCATTCGCGGACACCTCACCTAGATCAACAGCTGCATGGCTGGTCAGGTTTATTCTGTAAAAGCGGAATTTGGACTCAAAGGCCACGTGAAAACCACCTGCAAGCAGGTCCTTGCCGCCGGGAAACGGCAGTACCGGGATGAAGAACAGGCCAGTACCCTTAGCGTCGTAAACTAATTCTTCGTCCAATCCGGATTTTCTTGCACGAAATATTCCGGAGCCTTCCGACTTCGCATAAAAAATGGAAGCACCATCGGAAGAAGGAACCATCCATCGTGCAGCTACCAAGAGCCGAGGACTGCCGCCGAGTATTGGCACCGACCAGGTCTCGTCGCGGCCGAGATTCTTCTGGTAATAGATTTCTTTTCCGTCGGGCGAAAAATTGTCTATATCCTTGTCGCCTTCGTCATTCGTGAGCTGCAGCGGCTCCCCGCCAGAAGTGAGCATCAGGAACACTTGTGCGATGCCGCTAACCGGGGAAACAAACGCCACGGCGTGGCCATCGGGTGAAAGCCTCGCGTCGTCCAGCGGTTTGTTCCACTGGCTGATTTGCGTAATCTTTGCGGGGCCGCTAGAAATCATCGTTCGCGGCCAAAGGTAATATGCCAGAAAGCATGCTACAAGTAGCGCGCCGCAAGCGGCCAAAGCAATGTAAAGCTTTCGAGTGTGGTGCTCAGACGGCTGAGGCGCTGCCACTGTCGAGACGGTTGCAGGCTCTGCATCGGAATCGTGAACAGCCTTGCTCCATGAAGACAATCCTCGATCCGAATCCGAATCTCGCTTCAGCCGCATGAGTTCGGAACGCATTTCTGACGCATGCTGATAACGTAGTTCTCGGTCTTTTTCCAGGGCCCGATTGATGATGTCTTCTAGTTTCGGCGGCAGGTCGGGGTTCAGACGCAGCGTCGGAACGGGTTGTCGTTCCAGTATGGCATTGAATATAGCCCCAGAACTTACTCCGCGAAAAGGCAAAGTACCTGTTGCCATTTCGTATAAGACGACTCCGAACGAGAACAAATCCGTGCGCACATCCAACTCTTTGCCAAGTACCTGCTCTGGCGACATGTAAGCGACCGTGCCAAGCGTAGTGCCCGGACTCGTCAGATGTTCTGCACTCACGTCCTCCGTGATCTCCCTTGTAGCCGTCGCTCCTGAAGCACCAAATCCGGTGAACTTGACCTTCGCCAGGCCGAAGTCGAGAATCTTCGCGTGTCCGCGTCCGGTTACAAAAATGTTGGCAGGTTTGATGTCGCGGTGAACGATTTCTTTAGCATGGGCAGCATCCAGAGCGTCGGCAATCTCAATCGCCAGAGGGAGCATGATATCTGTCTCGATAGGCTTTCTGCCGATGTGGTGCGTTAGCGTCATGCCATCCAGAAATTCCATGGCAATGAAACGTTTGCCGTCCTGTTCGCCGATTTCGTAGATTGTGCAGATGCTGGGATGATTCAGAGTAGAAGCGGCGCGAGCCTCCCTCCGAAATCTCTCCAACGCTTGAGCATCCTGCGCCAGATCGTCAGGCAAAAACTTCAGGGCGACGAAGCGACCAAGCTCCGTGTCCTCCGCCTTATAGACCACACCCATACCGCCGCCGCCGAGCTTTTCGACTATCCGGTAATGCGAAATTGTTTGGCCAATCAGTGATAAGGAGTCGGCCATCAGGCGCTCATCTTAAGTTGCGTGTCTTAGGTAAGTCAACGAATGGGGCCAAGTTGAGAGTCAAGTCCTGATTAACGCCGTAACCGGAGATCTGGTTTCTATGTCACATGATCTCTCGAATTTCTACTTTTTGAAATTAGCGGCCACAGTTAAGAAGCGACGCGCAGGGTGGTCCCTTTTTCGCGCCACTATCCGCCATCCCGTCAGCGCAGGAACGGGATGGCGGACAGGAGCGAGCGAGACTGCCCGATGCTGCTCGAATGCAACGTGCGTTGGTTTCGTGTACCTTCTACGTACCTCACTTGAGGGTTTCGAGAGGTTGTGTCGTATGTGGCGTTTCGCATTTTCAATAACTTACACCTCATCAACGACGAGGCTTGGTTCGATTCCCACCCGCGCCTCCATTTATTTCCCGCCTGCGATTTTCCTCTATCGAGAGTAACCTGCTACACACCGCATGACTGACTTAACCAAGCCTGACGGAAAGCAGCCTGCAGACAAGATACTGGGGATGGAACAGCCGATATCGCGGCGCGATTTTCTGAATGCGACGCTGCTGGCTTCGGGTTGCGCGCTGATGGGCTCCGCTTCCCCCTTGCAGTTGCTTTCCGAGGACGATTGGACCGGCTATGGAGGCGAGGGCGACTACAGCCGGTCGAACGGCAATACGTATGAAATCGTGCAGGCTGGGCACCGCATCCGCGACGGCGAGTTTGAAAAGATTCCCGCCACGCCCAGCGATACGGGAGAGATTTTCGACTGCGTGGTGGTGGGCGGCGGCATCAGCGGATTGGCGGCGGCGCTCTTCTTTTTGCGGCAGGCCGGCGCGGGGCGCACGTGCCTAGTGCTCGACAACCATCCGATTTTCGGCGGCGAAGCGAAGGGCAACGAATTTCTGGTGGGTGGTCACCGCTTGCTGGCGCATCAGGGCTCGGCGGTGTATTTCGTGCAGTATCCGCACAGTTTCCTCGCGCGCTTTTACGATTCGATCGGGCTGAAGACTCCGAAACTGCAATATCAATCATGGTCCGGAGCTTCGCCGGCGATTCCGCTCAGCAAGACTCCCTACGATATGGTCGGCAGCGAGCCGGCAACTTACGGATTTTACTTTGGCGCGAAATTCGGAGGCGGAGCGGGAGTGTGGTTGATCGATCCGTGGGGCAAACAACTGCAGGGCGCGCCCATTTCAGATGCGGCCCGCGCGGATTTGCTGCGCTGGCGACGCGGGCCGGCGCTACCCGAAAAGCGGCCGCAGTATCACGGCGACGAAATCTCGCGGAAGCTGGACAAAATCACGCTGGAAGAACACATGATGCGGCTTTACAGAATCAGCCGCGAGACCATTCGCACGTTTCTATCGCCGGTGGAAGGCGGCGGATCGGGGCTGGGGCCGGACGCTTTGTCGGCGTATGCAGACTATGCGGCGGACACGCTGCACCCGCTCGAAACCGAGGATGGCGATCAAATGCTGCCGCGGGGCAATGGCGATATCGCGCGGCTGATGATGAAGGCGCTGGTTCCGGAGGCGATATCGGGCGCGGATACGGTGGAGGAAGTCTGCAATGGACGCGTGAATTTTGCGGCGCTGGACCGGCAAGGGGCGGCAGCGCGCGTGCGCTTGAGCGCGACGGCGGTGTGGGTGGAACACGAGGGAGATCCGGCGAAAGCGGAATTCGTTTCGATTATTTATGCGCAGGGAAAACAATTGCACCGGGTGAAGGCGCGCACGGCGGTGATGGCGGGTGGCTGCTGGACGACGAAACATATCGTGCGCGATCTGCCGGCAGCGCAACGCGACGCGTATGGTGAATTTTATCGCTCGCCGTGCCTGATGGCGAACGTGGCACTGCGCAACTGGCGTTTCCTTTACAAGATGGGCATCAGCGGTTGCCGGTGGTTTGAGGGAATCGGAAATTACACCGAGGTGCGCCGAACGGCGCTGATGGGAGCGGATTCGCCGGGCATTGGGCCCGATTCGCCCGTGGTGCTGAACCTGAAAATTCTTTACTCGTATCCGGGAATGGCGATTGCGGAGCAGGGTTATCGCGGGCGGGGAGAGATGCTGGCGACGCCGTTTCGCGACTACGAGCGGCAAATCCGGCAGCAGTTCACGGATATGTTCGGGCGAGCGGGGTTCGACGCGCGGCGAGACATCGCGGGGATTATATTGAATCGCTGGGGCCACGCGTATTTGAATCCGCAGCCGGGATTTTTCTTCGGGAGAGACGGCAGGGCGGCCCCTAGGGAGGCCTTGCGAGCTGCGCCGTTCGGGAGAATCGCCTTCGCGAATACCGACCTGGCGGGGATTATGGATCACCGAAGTTCGATTCTGGAAGCGCAACGAGCCGTGGGGCAATTGCTGGATCAGGTGCTGGGGTGAGGTGATTTTGTAGCGGCGATTTTGGACAGGTGCGCGTGCGTGCGGCCGCAACGATGGCGCACTGAAGTGCGCCGCTACAAAGGCTGTTGCAATGCCCTGGCCCGGATGCGTTCATCTTTGGCAACACTCCTTCCTTGTTGGTACTTCCGCACCAGTAAACTTTTAGTAGCTACGCGGTAAAAGCAATCATCGGTCATCTTGGGGGACTCGATGAAAAGACTTGCCGCGTGGCTGTCTGTCCTCACGTTTTGCCTTTCGGTTTGCTCTTGTGGCGCGCGGGCGGAGGGGCCCCACGGACCACTCACACAAAGTGAATTATTGGCGCTGGTGGCGGGCGCGGCCCTGCCTGAAAACATCGTGGTGGATATCCGCGAGCGGGGCCTCAGCTTCGCCGTGGATGCAACGTACCGCGCGCTGATGCCGGAGAAACTGGAGCCTTACGAGCGCCAGCTGATCGCGGTGCTCGAAAAGCAGTTTGGACCTAACAGCCCGCAACTGGCCGGGACTTTGGACAAGGAAGCGCAAACACTGCGGACGCTGGGACGCACGAAAGAAGCCGCGGAGATGGACGAGCGCCTGGCTTCCATCCGCTCGCTGACGATGCAGACGCACTAACCGCTTCGCCGGTTATCACGAGCGCAATTGAAGAGGCGGGTGGGCCGTCCGCCGTGAAGCGTATCCGCAGACGCCGTCCTGGTTGTTGAGGGAACGTCACGGATTCCGATGTAACACGTGCTTCGCGATGTCTGGCCAGAATTCGCGGAACACATTTGTCAGCGCGTCCCGCCCAATCGCGTAGCCGTACTTTGAGGCGAACCCGCCAAAGGTTCGAGTCTGGCTGGGGTAATACGCAAGCGAAATTCCTTGTGCGATGCCCCTGCCTAGCAGCTCGGAAATATTAAAACTGTTGTGTCCGTGATAGTTCGGGGTCACAAAAATGCGAGTGGCAGAATAGGTGGCGCGTTTCCAGAAACCGCCCGTACCCATTGTGTAATAGCGCTCGTCCTGATGGAAGATTGACGGCAGCGCGAAGATGACCATGTAGTTGCCATCTGCTTTGTCAACGAAGCCGCGCCAGTAGTATCGCCCGTACCCATCGACGCCTTTTCCAAGTTGAGGGTGCGCATTTGTTCCCTCAGCCATGAGTGAGGTGATGCCCACGAAGATGAAAGACGAGTAGTCGAAACTGTTCTTGGTGGCAATCAGGAAGGCCTGCTTGGGCGTAGGCGGCGGCGGGATTGCCCCAGCGCTGACAGCACGGAAATTCGGCATGATTCCCAGAATTCGCTTGGGCTGCTGCCCTGCTGGCTGCGAACTCTGATTCTGATTGGTACTCTGATTCGCAACAGGAGCGGTTTGTTGAGGTTGCGTGGCGGGCGACCCGGAATTGTTCGCACTGCTCGATTGCCCGGACTGCTGCGGTTGCGGATTCTGCTGAGTTTGTGCAGGTAGGGACGCAGATTCAACGGATTCCTTGAGTTCAGCGGGCTGCGACGATGCAAGCGGCGACGAGGACGAACCCTGCTCCTGCGCAAACAGGCGGGGCGCGAACAAGATAAGCAGTAACGACAGAAAAATCCGCAAAGCGTAGCCCCCTTCTCGCATCTGAAATTTCGATATTTTCATTCTCCCACTAACGACGCCGCTTCAAAACATCAAATTTGCGAGGGTGCGTAGTGTCCTATGCGTCTCCCCATCACCTATAAGGCTCCTTGCCGGGAACTGTACAACCCATCACTTTTCGAAATGGCTTGCTAGGCGTAACCAGCCCGGATTTTGTAACACGGCGAATGAGAGAGTTTACAGAACTGCGAAAGGAAGTATTTCGCCTCAACGTCCTGGGGCTTGTATTCAAACTAGCTGTAGGCGAGCGCTTCTGCCCGGCCCAACCGGTCTATGCGAATAATGACTGGCCGGAACTGATGGAAACCGCGGGTCGTCCGCGGATCAATAGGGCCGAGAGCAACAGCAACTTCATGATTTTTCCACGGATTGTTCAGACCGCCATCGGTGCGTGCCGCGATATGGGTGGCTCACTAAAATGCGCCGCTACACCGGCAGTTGCAGGCCGCGGGCGCAATTGACGAGCGGGACTTAAGGGCGCTGGCCGGGGGCTCTGCCTATAGCGGCTTGGCTGCGCGCTGCGCAGCTTGCTTCCGGGGCCACGTGCGCGGCCTGGGCTGCCGTGGGGGCGGGACACGTGGGCGTCTTGCTCACCGAGCGCACCACCACCGTTGCGACCGTCACCGCCACCGCCGCGCCTATGCCGATGGCCGTCGCTCCCGCCGCGCTCACTCCGCCAGCGACTCCCGTAGCTCCAGTGGCATTCGTGGAAGTGACGGCATCGGTGACGTTCATGGGAGTTGCCGGAACGGGTTGCGAGGGCGCCGAATTGCCGTGGACGGAGGATTGCTGGCCGCCTTTCATGATCACGCAATTCCCGGCGAGATCGCAGACCTGGCACGTTCCTTCCAAGCAGACGACCTGCATGGTACCGGAGGTAGGATCGAAGAAGACGCCGATGATCGTGCCGACGACGCCGGCGACGCCAACCGGTGTGCGCACGCGAAAATGCGCATTGGGCTTTACCAGCGCGGCGGCCGTGGCACGCACGCGGCCGTAGTTCAGATCGAGATCCGTCTGTTGGTTGGTTGCGTCATGCTGGGCGACAGCGAGGTTGGTGTCCGAGCCGACGTTCAGGACCGAACCGTCGTCCAGGGCGACGCGCGCGCGGGCGAGATGCCCGGTATTGATCACATCACCCCAAAAAACTTCCTCGGAAGTCGAAGCCGGAGTTTGCCGCGGCCCGCGAATGAGATTGACGATAGGCAGCACCGCGGTGATCTTGCCGGCGTGCTGGGGCTGCGTGGCTTGCGCCGCGAGATCCGCGGGAATCAACAGGGGAAGACAAACCAGGATTGCGAGCACAGAGAAAAACGGATGGCGGGAGTTCATTCGCATATTCCCTCCCCGGTCACTTCGGCGGCGCTTCGCCACAGGCCGAAGTTGTCCAGGACGCTAAATTCCTTTGGATGAGGCTTGCGGGATCGGGCAGAAAATTATCACAAGTTGCGAGAGTCGCCTAGCAAAATTCCGCGCGAGCGGGAGGGATGGGGCGTCCAGAGCAGCGGGCGCAGGCGAGGGCGCGAACCCGGGCGGGTCAGGTTTTTTGCGAAGTCTGCGGGGTCTGCGCGAGTAACTGGCGCATCGCTGCGGTGCTGCCGGGCGCGCGTTTGTCGCGCCAAGCTTCGAGGCGTTTGCAGTGCTCTTCCAGTGCCCCGAACACGGTGGGATTATTCATGCTCGCGCGCCAGGCGGGAATCACCGGTTTGGCGCGCTCCCAGACGATCCACTGCTCGTTGGTATTCTCGAAGAAAAATTCCTCGTCAATCAGGCCGCGGTTGACGATGTTGGCGACCATATCCCAGTAGCCCAGGACCATGCGCATAAATGCATTTTCCTGCGAATTGGTGGGCGCAAGCTTGGCGGCGTCTTCGCCGGATGCGGGTTTGAACTCGCGAATGAACCAATCGCGCGCTTCGCGCAAGCGCGGCTCGCGGCGAATGTCGTAGAGACGAAGCATCAGGTTCACCTGCTCGTGCGTGACTTCTCCCATAGGCTCCTCCCGGGCGGGCCGGATGCAGCGGCCGAATTTACTGGGTTTCCGCGGGCTGCGGCAATTGGCCTTGCAGCGTGACTTTGTGCGTGTGGCTCAGCGGAATGCGGGATTGTTCAAACCCCACTTTGATGCGGCGGCGCAGTTCGCGCGCCACGTCGTCCTTGCGATTCAGGATCGTGCGGACTTGCAGGCGGATCACGGTGCCGTCGAGAGAGAGGGATTCGATGCCGAGCACGCGCGGGCCGTCCACGATGGCCGGCGTCCAATCGGAATCGTTGCGGAAGTCGCCGGCGATTTTTTCCAACGTGGCCAGGGCGCGGCCCACCATTTCGTCGGCGGGGACGGTGACGTCCACAAAAGCTTGCGACCAATCGCGGCTGAGATTGGCGACTTGCCCGACCAGGCTATTGGGCACTGTTACGATGGCGCCGGCCGGATTGCGCAGCACGGTGCGGCGCAGCGTCAGGTGTTCCACGCGGCCGATTTCGGAATTCAC
Source organism: uncultured Acidobacteriota bacterium (assembly GCA_963780035.1). Taxonomy (GTDB): domain Bacteria; phylum Acidobacteriota; class Terriglobia; order Acidiferrales; family UBA7541; genus Palsa-295. Next base: position 510,620 of record CAWAAG010000008.1, read on the forward strand.
CTGAATCAGATCGCCGACGACGTATTGATCCTCGAAGACGATGAAGAAGCCGTTGATCACGTCTTTCAGCAGGCTCTGCGCGCCGAAGGCGATCGCCACGCTGGCGAGGCCGGCGGTGGCGAGCGCCGGAGCGATGTCAAAATTCAGCACCTCGAGGCCCATCAAAATCGCGACGATAGCGATGATGGTGGTGCCAACGCTGTAGAGTAGGCCGGCCATGGTGCGCGTCTGTTGCTCGCGCATTTGTCCCGCGCGTGATTGCGCTTTGGAGATTTGTACCAGGCGGGAGGTGAAAGCCCTGAGCAGGCGCGCCAGGAACACAGCGAAGAGCAGGATGACGCCGAGGCGCAGCCCGGTCTTCCCGATAATTTCCAGCCACCGTGAGAACGAATCAGTCATAAGATAAAGCGAGCGGATTATACCACCGAGGGTGTGGTACCAAGCGCCGTGGAAACAAAAGGCTTGGCCGCACGCTGTGAACGGGAGCACCCATCATGGATCTGAAAAAGCGAAGTTTTATCATGCAGGTGACGGCGTGGGCCCTGGGGGCGCCACTGGCGCTGCTGGGTATTCGCGCGTTCGCGCAAATGCCGGGGCAGCAGAACCCGCAAAATCCCATGCCGCCGCTGCACGGTAATCCGAGCGAACCACCCTTCCCCGACAATGGACCCAAGATTGATGAGCAGAAAATCCTGAAGCAGAATAATCAACAGATTCACGACGACGTGGAAAAACTCTACGACTTGGCGAGCGAATTGAAGAAGGAAGTGGAGAAAACGGATTCGGCGAACGTGCTGTCGTTGCCGATGATGCAGAAGGCGGAGCAAATCGAGAAACTTGCCAAGCAGGTGAAGAACCTGGCACGGGGAAACTGAACGCTAATTTCTTACTTCAGTGGAAGAGGTTTTCGCTGCATTGTTTTTGCTAGTGTTGTGGAAGCAAGGTAAAATGAACGCACTGACGGTCGTTGAAACGAATCATGAGGGCGAGCGAGAATCGCCACATCGAAAGTAGTCCGGGAAATTCCGCGGGATGCAGACTGCGCGCCCGTAGCTCAGATGGATAGAGCGTGTGCCTCCGGAGCACAAGGTCGGGAGTTCGAACCTCTCCGGGCGCGCCACTTCGTGGGTTGGACTCCGCAGTTTTGCTTCGCGTGATTCGTGACTTGTGAATCGTGATTCGTGAAAACCTGGCGGTAAGTGGTGAACGGCCGGCCTTAATGTTGGTTGGCCGGCCAGCCAGACATTAGCGCCGCGTCATTCCACAGCCGAGACACGAAACGTAGCGTGGCCATCACCAAATTGTTTGGACTTCACGCGATTTTTGAATTTCGCGGTCGGCAGTAACAAGTGCGACTCCCTCAACCAGCGCTGTCGCCGCAATGATGCGGTCGGCGGGGTCCTTGGGATAAGTGGATGGAAGGCTTATGGCGCGGGCGCAGGCCCGGCCGTTGATCGGCAGAACTACGAAGCGAGACTCGACTTCCTGGAGGAAAGATTCGAGGCTGATGCGCAGAGCGATACGGCCCTTGGCCGCCAGCGTAGCCAATTCCAAAAGGGTGATGTCCGAAATGGCCAAGCCTCCGGCGTTCTTGCGGGCGTCGTCAATTGCGGTTCTAGCCTTACGCGAGATTTGTTTTGGGTCGAACGCCAGCCATACCACGACGTGGGTATCGAGCAGAATCACTGCAACTCGCCCCATTCTTGCGATGCGAGGGCGGGCGAAACAACGTCGCCGTGGACGGCGCCTTTGCCTGCCAGGAAATTGTAAATGTCATCTGCGTCGGCATTGACGGGGACAAGTTTGGCGACTGGCTTGCCATGCTTGGTGATGACGACCGTTTCGCGCTTGGCCTGGACTTCGTCCATTACCGCGAGGCAATTCGTTTTAAAGGAACCCGCCGCCATTTTCTTCATCGCCCACTCCGATACAACCATGGACATTATACCATGGTCATATATCTTGCAATAGCGCGATTCTCCGCATCCAGTTTTAAGATCGCCTCCTAAGGCGCGGCACTTCTTGGATTTGATTCTGCTGTTTTGCTTTGCGTGATTGATTGTGAATTTACGCGTTATCTGCCCCTTGGGGCGCCGGCTCATCTTCGCCGGGCTGGGCGCAGAGCAATGTCCGCACGCGGTCCATCAAACGTGGGAGATTCCCCTTGGGGAGCACCCAGTCCACGCCCCAATCCTTGGCGAACGATTCCTCGACGGCGCTGGCATGCAGCGTGAGAAGGATGATGGGAACGGTGGGCATGATCCTCTTGAGCTCACGTGCGGCTTCCAGTCCGCTCATTTTTGGCATGGCGAGGTCGAGAATCACCAAATCTGGTTTGCACTGCTTGGCGAGAGAAATAGCCTCGTGGCCGTCACCGGCCTGTGCGCAGAGTTCACAGCCGCCTTCGGTTGCGAGCAACTTGTAGAGCGTCTGGCCGACGAGCGGACTGTCGTCGGCCAATAGTATGGTCTTTGGCATCGGGACAAAAGAGACTGGGGCCGCTTAGAACTCCGAGCATTGGCTGCCGGGCTATCTCGGTTCCTCAGTGAATATGGTTGCCATCGTGAGTGCTTTTGTTATGTGCCCGGCGGAACGGGCGCTGAACCGAGTAAGTCTCGAACGCATCCTGCCAGGCTCCTGAAGCCATTCGGCTTGGATACGATCGCGTCGATACCAATCGCCGACATCAACTGCTTGTACACCAAGACTTCGTCGTACATCGTAAGCAGCACGATCCGCAGATTTGGCATGCGGCCCCTGAGCACGGATGCTACTTCCACGCCGTTCATGCGAGGCATCCGGAGGTCTAGAAGAATCAAGGCTGGTTCTAGTTCCGTGGCCTTTTCCAGAGCGTCAACGCCATCGATAGCCTCGCCGCAAACATCAAAATTACGCTGCCTGAGGTAATCACGAATGACTTTTCGGGTCGTCGCGCTATCGTCCGCGATTAAAATACCATTGGACATGCCGCCCCACCGTGACGAATGCGCCGACACTGTACGTTCAGTACGATAGCGTCGGTTGCAGCGCACAGAAATAGGGTTTTTCCTGTATTGCAGCCGAGGGCAATCGCAGGCCTTCTGTAGGGTATCCGGCAATCGGGATCGCTCAAATGGGGGAGCGCAAAAGCGGATTGCCGGCGAAAACGAGCTAGCGCGCCTCATTCCTCAACAGACGGATCCAGGCTTCCAGCGAGTCCATAGAGTGGCGAAGCGAATTCTAGTGGCGGATGACAGCGACACCGTTCGCCGGGTGGTTCATGCATATCTCACCCAGCGAGATTTTGAAGTTTGCGGCGAAGCCGTCGATGGCGAAGATGCTGTCGAGAAGGCCCGGAAACTCAAGCCCGATTTGATTCTGCTGGATGTGGCGATGCCCCGGACGAATGGCATCGTTGTAGCCTCCGTGCTGAAAGACATGATGCCGAACATCCGGATCATTCTGTTCACCATGTATAGCGAAGCGGTCGCCAGAGCATTCCCCCACCACGGGCTTGCGGTGGACGCGGTGATCGCGAAAGCGGAGGGCATGAGCCGACTGGCGGAGTGTGTGCAAAGCCTGCTGCATTCGTAGCCGCCTAAACCTGGGCGCTGCCGGGCGTGGGAGGCTTGTGCCAGCCGAGTTTGTAAACCTTGATCGAAAGCAACGCGGCTTTAGCTACGGCCATCTCGCTGCGTTCTTCGTGATGATCTGAGGAGTTGAATAGTTCTCGAATGCGGCTGTTCACCACTTGCTCTGTGAACAGCATCGATTCTGTCGCTTTCACTGGGTAGGATTCTCGCAGTCTCTCCAGGAACAGCTCTTTCCAAGATATCGGATAGGAGTCTTGCATCGCACCCTCCTAGGCGGTAGGGCTTCGACCTGTCGGCAACCATTTAGTCGACGTCTTCTTGCGAAGTCAAGAGCTTCGCGGTAGGAAGTTTGCTGAATTTTTAATCGGGGATTCCCTGTAACGGGCGCAGTCAAGGAGTGTTACGCCGAATCGTCCTTCGGCATCGCAGCGAGAATAATGCGCGGATGAACGGCACCAGCGTAAACGCCGCGCTCTGGTCTAAGGGCGCTTTTCAGCGGTTTTTACAGGCTTTAGCCTATGGCGGGCAGTTGCGGTGAAATATGATTCTAATCATGATGCTACGGATGTCCAAAACGAAATCGCCCGGCACCAGGAGGTTGGAATGAAACGTCCGACGAATATCGCCATCATCGCGGCCGTGGTGATTGCCGGGGCGGCCGTTTCGGCTCTGGCTGCCGTGGCTTTTTTCACGGTTGCGTTGCTGGTCGCCACCGGAAGCGAACCCGGAAATCCGATTTCAATTGCGATTATCGGGATGGGCGTTGCCGGAGGTTTTGCACTGCTAATCCTGGCGGGACTCGCCGCGGTTCTTGGCATGAATATGCGGGAGTTTCACGACCGGGCGGATACCGCATCGACTGCGGCCGTACTCACCACTTGGAGCCAAAGTGTGCGCGGCTTGCTTAGTTCGGCCAGTCGTTCTTGGGCCGCCGCGTTTCCTTCACGAAACAAGAGTCACAAACTCTTGTTCCGTCCTTCAAAGTAAAATCCACTCTTCGCGTGGGGTCAATCTCGGCGCCGCATTTTCCGCAGACGTCGGTCGGAGACTCGCTCATATCAGTATTATACTTCGAGGAAAATCATTTGATGAGTGGCGATTGCGCCGGCACTTCCATCTTCACCGGCGGGCGCCCACCCCTCCGCAGGTCGCCGAAGTCACTACCTACGGGTTTAGAGGGCGGCCGATCCATCCCGCTTTTGCCTCTTGCACAGGGTAAGCTCTTGAATTCGAAAGCGACAGGAGCTGCTCGCCGCTCGGGGGTTATTTGACGTCGGAGACTTTGCCGTTGGTGAAGATTACCTTCATGTCTGGGTAGAAGTACATTTGCTTGGCGCCCAGGTTCACGATTTTTTGCGGTTGGCCGAGGATGGCGATTACCTGATCCGTAGTTTGGCCCAGCGAGATGGTCTCGGGGGCTGCGGCCGGGGCTGCGGCGGCTGGAGCTGGGGCAGGTTGTTCGGGTTGCTGGGCCGGCGGGGCGGAATTATCGGCGGCGGGTTGATCGGCGGGGGCGTCCACGGTGACGACTTCCTCGATGGCCTTCGTGACTTCGTCGGGATTGGGAGTGCTGTTTTTCGCGAAGGGAAATTTCAGCTGGCCGTAGTAACGGACGTCGTTATAGGGATCGCTGACGAATACCAGATAAACTCCGTCCGGCTTTACGAGATATTCCGTGACCCAAAATTTTTCGCCGGCGACGAATTTGCGTTGCTCGAGACTGGCGGGCTGCTGATTGGCCGGGGCGAGTTCCATGCCCCAGGCTATATTGGCGCCGAAGCCCATCGAGATGGTGCCGTTCTTGTAAGTGCTGGTGGGCGGAGCGATGGCTTCGACGCCGCACATGAGCAGACCGTCTTTATGGAGGACGAGCACGGCGCCGGCAGTGACGATATCGGTGCGATCGGTGGTTACCTTGGTTCGCGTGAACTCGGAATTGAGACGCTTTAGAATTTCAGAACGCGGATCCTGGCTATAAAGTGAGGGCGCCACGGCAGCCAGGGCCGCCAAGATCGCCAGGGCCACAACTAGGGTCCAATACACCACGCTTCGCACGACAGACCTCCTCTTAGGCGGGAATTCCCGATTGAGATACTGAGCGAACGATAAAGTACACCGAGTCACGGCCCGTATGCAATTCGTCGCGGCGGTTCTACCGTAGTGCCGTTGGCGAACTCTCACCAATTGCTTCAGCGAATGAGGAGCGGCTGGACCAAACTCTCTTTCGCGTTCACGAACCCGCAAAGCCGCAGCGATTCAGAATGGAAACGAATCCGGGATCATTGCGAAACGGGTCCCACTTGGGATCCATGGTAAGAAAAGCGAGATGGACGTCGCGTTTTGCGAGCGCACGTTCGAGCCATTCGATGGCGAGATCGCGCTGACCGAGCCCGGCATATACGAGGGCCGTGGCGTACGGCGGGACGTAGCGTTCGCTGGAGATTGCGTCGAGGGTGCTCAGCACGGCGCGGGCTTCCTCGATGCGTCGTTGCTTCGCAAAGAGATAGCCGCGAAGGCCGACGGGTTTGCTATTGCCGCCGGAGAAGCGGCTGGCGCGATTGAGGGCATCGAAGGCCAATTCCGTCTCGCCCAGTTGTTCGCAGGCCTGGCCGAGCTGCATGTGGCCGATCCAAAATTCCGGGTCGAGAACGATGGCTTGGCGCGCGAATTGCGCGGCTGCTTCGTAGTCGCGAGCTGCAAAGGCGACCTGGGAGGAAAGCGCGTGATGCACTGGGAGAAGCGGATCGAGTTCACGAGCGCGGCGCGTTTCTGGTGCAGCTTCTTCGTGCCGGCCGAGGTGCGAAAAAAGAATGCCGAGCATTCGGTGAGCCATGGAGCAGCTGGGATCGAGCGCGACGGCTCTGCGAAAGGCGATTTCCGCGGCCTGCCAATCCCAGTCCAGCCAAAATTTCACGAAGCCCAGCGAAGTCTGGACTTCGGCGAGTTCAGGCTCCGCCGCGGTGGCTTGAGCGGCGGCTTCGCGCGCGGGAGCAAGCACCGCGAGCGGAGGCGCGTCGCCGTTGATGGGGCTGCCGGAGTAAGCGTCGCTGAGGCCGGACCAGGCGAGCGCGTATCGCGGGTCGAGTTGGGTGGCGCGGGCGAAGAATTCGATGGCGCGCTTGGTGGTAGCGGGGGTGAGCTGATTCCAGAAATGGCGGCCGCGCAGATAGAGGTCGTAGGCTTCGGCGTTGCGCGGTTGCCGGCGGGAGAGGGCCGAAAGGCGTTCGGGGGAAAGTCTAAGGCGGATTTGTTCGCCGATGGCGGAGCTGATCTCGCGCTGGAATTCCAGGATGCTGTTGGGTTCGCTCTCGTAAGACGTGGACCAGATTTGCACCTGGTCGCGGACGCGAATGAGTTTCGAGGTGATGCGCAAGCGTCCGCCTTCGGCACGCATGGAGCTTTCGATGAGATAGGCGGCGTTCAGTTCGCGGCCGATTTCGGCGAGCGTCTTCGCGGTGTGTTTGTAGGCCATCACGGTGGTGCGGCCAATCACGCTCAAACGGTCGGGATCAATCTGGCCGAGCGAGGCAATTACTTCTTCGGTGAGGCCATCGGCGAGGTAGTCGCGGTCTGGATCGGCGCTGAGGTTCTCGAATGGCAAGACGGCAAGCCTAACCTCCTGCGGATGCTGATCGTTCCCGGCGTCAATCGAGGCTACGGACGCGGTGAAGCGATAGCCTTTGCCCGGAATCGTGGCGATGAAGCGATTTTCGCCGCGCGCGTCGCCTAGCACACGGCGCAGGACGGAAATGTTCTGGTTGAGATTATTTTCCTCAACCACCGTATCGGGCCAAATCGCTTTCATCAGTTCATCTTTTTCGATGAGCTGGCCCTGGTGTTGGACTAAGTGCACGAGGGTGTCGAAGACCTTCGGAGTGAGCGGTACGAGGCTTCCCTGACGCAGGAGCACGCGCTTGCCGACCTCCACTCGGAAGCGGCCGAATTCGTAGATAGCGGAATCGTCGCTCATGCGTAAGGCTGGCGATTTCAGGAAATTTCAGAAACTTTCATGACGATTCTAAAGACTTTCTCCGCCCTTGGGAAGAGGATGGCCGCCACGGCAGCCAAGACGCGGAACGAATTGGCGGGCCAAGAGGAGCAACGAAGATGAACACAAGACGCTGGAGAAAGGTACTTTCTGGAAGTTTCACGATGACGCGCGGGCGTCTTGTGGGAGGCGCTGCGGCTTTTCTGGCGGTGGCGCTGATGGGCTTATTGAGCAGCCCCACGCGCGTGAAGGCTACACCTGGCGACGAACGTGATGACCACGATGCATCGAAGATTCGCATCGGGTACGACGTAGCGCCGGTGCGGCTGGATCTGGCCGGAAAAGATTGGGCGCTGGTGGGATTGGGCAGTTACCTGGTGAACGTGCAAGCCGGATGCAACGATTGCCATTCGGCGGGGCCGCAGAGCCAGTACCCGCCGGGTGGCAACCCCTATTTTGGGCAGCCCGCAAAGGTGAATCCGGCTACGTACCTCGGAGGAGGCAGGGATTTCGGCCAGCTCGCGGCTGGTTCGCCGTTTACTGTGCACATTATTTCGCGCAACCTGACGCCGGACAAGACGGGGCGACCCGAGGGCGGGCACACGTTTGAACAATTTCTCCAGATCATGAGGACGGGAGTGGATATGGACCACCTGCACCCTAATTGCCTGCCGATGGAAACCGCGAATTGCCTGCCACCTCCGTTTGATGGAGCGCTGCTGCAGATCATGCCGTGGCCGGAGTATCAGAATCTGACAGACCGGGACCTGCGCGCCGTCTATGAATATTTGAAGGCGGTTCCTTGCGTGGAGGGGCCGGCGGACCCGACGAATCCCCTGCACAACGACTGCAAATAGCGGAGAACTCGACCTGAAACGACACAGCGTCTCAGCGCGCGCCAGCGAAGGGATTTTCGATCAGGATGCCATCGATCCGCTGGCCCGCGCTCAAGTCTTCGGAGAGAATGCGAGTTGCGCCGCCTCGCGCCGCACAGGCAACGATTAGGGCATCCCAGAAACCGATCCGCGATTCGTCCTCGATCCGAAAAGCCGAAGAAATTTCCGCCGGAGTGGTTTCGGTGCACCAGATGGCGTAGCTGTTCACGAGCGGCCGCGCCGAATCCTTCGACAGCGGAGTAGAAATCTTTCGCGTGACGTTGACGTAGAATTCCTGGAGCACTTGCAGGCTCAACACCCCTGTGCGCTCGGCCCACAGCTCGCGGAGCACGGCGCTCGCTATTTGGTGCTTCGTGCCGGCATCCACGTCATGCGCGTAGATCAGGACATTGGTGTCCACGAACGTTTTAGCGCTCATGGAGTTCGTCGCGGCTCGCGCGAATCACGCCACCGAGGTGAAAGCCCTGTTCTAGCAGTTGCAAGGCCTGTCGTTCGGCGCGTTCGTAGGCCTCCTCTTCTCCGACCAGGATCTCAATTTGATGAGCGACGAGACCGCTGATGGAGGTGGAGCGCCTAGCGGCAACAATCTTGGCTTTCTGGATCGTTTTGCGATCCAGGCTCACAGTGAGGTTTTGCTTCTGGTTGGACTTTGCGCTTGGCATGACTTTCACGTGTTATACGTGTACCACACATTTTACGTGCAAGTCGTTTCGTTAAGCAAGATCAATTTCTGCGAATAGCGATGGGCGGTGACTGTTTGGAATGGCGCGGCTTCGCGGAAACGGGGGCTGTGCTAACATTTAATTTGGGATAAATCGTATGGGCGCACTGAAAAGGGTATGGCGCAGTCTTGTGATTGTGGGCGCGGCGTTGCCGCTATTTGCTCCTGGCACGGTGCTGGCGCGGACGCAGGCGGTTGCCTCTGAGCACGCTCTCGGGGCGCAGTCTGCGCAATCGCGCGAGGTGTCGTCCGAGGCGGCGGTGGTGCGGCAGGGTTTGGAGCATCGTTTGTCGCTTTACAACACGCACACATCTGAGCGGATTGACATCGTTTACCGGCGCGGCGACCAGTACATTCCCGCGGCGCTGGCGAAGCTGGATTATTTTTTGCGCGATCACGTTACCGGTGACGTGCGGCATTTTGATCCGCATCTGTACGATATTCTTTCCGATCTAACGGCGGCGGTGGGCCATCCGGGCGGCGAGGTCGAGATTGTATGCGGGTACCGCACGCCTACGACGAATGAAGCTTTGCGCGCGCATACTACAGGAGTTGCGAAGCACAGCCTGCACATACAGGCGGAGGCGATTGACCTGCGGATGCCGGGCGTCAATACTTTGAAATTGCGCGAAGCGGCTTTGGCGTTGCGGCGCGGGGGCGTTGGTTACTATCCTCATTCCGATTTTATCCACGTAGACACTGGGCGCGTGCGCCAGTGGTGTTTTGAGTGCCCTGCCGATTTAATGAGCGGGGATTAGAAGCCGCAACGATTTTCAGTCTAGCCCGCCGTCATTTATTGCCCCAACATGGATGGTGCACTGAAGTGCGCCGCGGCCCTTCGGTCCGACACTGTCGGACCTCAGGGTGAATCGCCCTGCAGGGCGATTCACAAAGTCTAAGAGCCAGCGAGTGGCGCTACCTTGTTCTAGCCGGGATAGGGGTAGCCCTTATCGAGGACTTTCTCGAGGGCGGCGTCGTGGCCGTAGATGTCGTCGTAGAAATGGACTGCGCCATCGAGTGTGACGATCACCGTGCCGTAGACGATGAGCACTGGAACCGGGCGCGTCAGATTTACCTGTTGGTTGTTGGGGCCGCTAGCCATAGCCGCGCGGACTTTCTCCGCGGTCCAGCCGGGATTATTGCGCAGGACCCAGACGGCGAGGTCGGCTGGCCTTTCCAAGCGAATGCAGCCGTGGCTGAAATCCCGGCGGGTGCGCGAGAACAATTGCTGTTCCGGCGAATCGTGCATGTAAACGCTGTAATCGTTGGGGAAAATGAACTTCACCAGGCCCAGGGAGTTCTTCGGCCCGGGCAACTGGCGGATGAAAAGTTTCCCGGCACGGAGCTGCTCCAGGACGTCACCGCTCACCGGGCCCGCCGTGACAGGCTGCTGCCGGCTATTGACCACTTCAAAACCTTTTTTCGTCAAATATTCGGGATCGCGAGCGATCTTCGGGAACATTTCCGATTTCGCGATGGAGTATGGGACGTTCCAATAGGGGCGGAAGACGACGTAGGCCATCTTGTCTTCAAATACCGGAGTGCTGTGGTCGTAGGCCTTGCCGACGACGACGTTCATGGTGAGACCGATGCGGAAGCTTTCGTCATAGGCGCGCAGTCGGAATTCGGGGATGTTCACGACGATCGGCGCGGAATTGTAGGCGAGAGGCAGCCAGCGCCAGCGTTCGAGAGTCAACTGCATTTGACGAACGCGTGTGGCCAGCGGGACGTTGAGGTCGGCGAGAGTTTGCGCGCCAATGCGCCCGTCGGGAGTGCGGCCGTGGCGATTCTGAAAGTTCTTGACGGCGTCCACGAGCGGCCCCTGATAGACGGGGCTATCGGCTGGAACGTTGGCGTCCGCGGGAAGATCTCCCAAAAGCCTGAGCAGGACGATTAATTGCGGAACGCCGGCGTAGGAATCCCCCGGGCCGATGGTTTTCGTAATGGGCGGAAGCGGCTTGCCGTTGTATTTCTTTGCGAGGTCCAGGTAGGTGTCCAGAGCCTGGATGGTGCGGCGGTAGCCCGGGTAGGGCGGTTCGACCTGCGCGAGGACGTTCGCGACATTCGCCGCGTCCACGATATCTTGCTTCAAGAATTGGGGCAGATCGTATTTCTTGGCTTGGACATCGAAGCCAAACTCAAAATGCTTGGGATTGACCTTGCCGATGTGGAGGTCCGAGATGTAACGCATGATGCAAACGGTGAGAGCGACGTCGAAGCGGGCCGCGTCCGCTTCGGTGGGTTGCGCGGTGGCGGGCCGGAGCTTTGCAAGGCGATCGGCCCAGCGAGAGGCGTCGTAATCTTCGGCAGACAATCCCTTTTGATCCGCTTGAAACAGCACCGCAATGATTTGCTGCGCTTGTGGGGTCGGCTGCATGCCGCGCACCCACGGAAGCGCGTAACCGTACGAATCGTAAAATTCCTGCAGTAGTTTGGAGTAATCGCTGAAGTCGGGCCAGCGCAGGTCCGCAAGATTTCCCGATTGAATGGTGGTGCGGAGCCAGGCTTGGGTCGCGGCGCTGATTTGCTGCGGGGGCGCGGCGGATTGGGAGGGAGACGTGGATTGGCGGGGCGCGGAAGCCGCCGAGCTATCTCCGTGAACCAGGAGCAGCGCTAGTGCAATCAGCAGCGGCATGGAACAAACGCGTTGGAAGAGGCGCGATGGCTTCACTGGGAACCTCCCTGCTCTCCGGCTAAGGTGGATGAGCCGGCGAGGGCTCGATGGGTATTAGAGATGCGAAAGGCGATTCCGTCAAAAGAAAAATAGTTGATGGGGGAAGCGGACGTGGGACGTTTCAGTGGCGGAAGTCTCGAGCCGTGCGGCGAGTACGACAACGCGTACGTGAGGGGGCACGAATTTGTATCCCAACCGCCAAAGAGGAACTCCCGCGGCCCAAAAGTCTGTGTGAGAACTGCACAGCCTCTACTTCAGCGGCTGAAGCCGCTCGGATATTGCTGCATTTATGCCGCAGCTAAAGCTACGGCCTACAAAGATTCTCATGTTCTCACACAGACTCTAAAGCCACGACCCACAGGGATTTTCGTGGCGCTGACACGGACGCTTACGTCGCGCCCCTGCCTTGGTGCGCCACTTCCTGGCTATGTGGCCGGGGTGAAATCGAAGTAGGCGAGATTCACGTTTCCTTGGGTGAGAATGTGGACGGTGAGGACGCTTTTGCCCTTGGGGAGCGTCAGGTGCAGGATTTTAGGTGCGAGATTCCAGTGATGCCACTGGCGCCAGGCGATGGGATCCGCGGCGTTGTACGTGGAGATGATGGTGAGCGGGCCGGTGGCGTCCTGGCCATTCACGTCTAGTGAAATGAGCGCACCGATCTGGGAGGTGTAGAGCAGAGCGGCGTCGTAAACGCCGGCGCGCGCGACTTGCACGGTAATGTTGAACCACTCGCCGGGCTGGGTCCAGCCGACGTAGAGCTGATTTTCGGGAGGTTGGACGAGATCGTATTTACTATTGTCGATCTCATCGTGAAACTTGGTGTAGGAAGTGTCCACCCCTTCGTTCATGCGGAATTGGTTCAAATAAGTGCCATCAGCGGGATTGAGCGCGCCGCTGCCATTGTTCTGGCGATCGGTATCGTGATAGGCGACGTCTTCGCCGCCGAGGTCGTAATAGGCGCACTCCACGCGTCCGGGAATTTTCTGCGCGCCGCCGTGATAGCGGCTGTCCTGGAAGGGCTTGCCTTTGTAAGTGGCGAGAAAATGGTTTGTGGTTGCTGGTGCGCCGATGGCCACCAGGGCGAGCAGGGCTGACAGGAGCAGGGTCTGTTGCGGCATTCGTTTTTTCACGGGGCTTGCCTCCTATTACTGACCGCGGCTACAAAATCCAGTTCGAAGAGCCGGCGAGACGCCTGCCTACCGGCAGGCAGGCCGGCGCTACGAATCGCTGCGCGCTCCCTCTTGAGCGAGCTGCTATTTGCTGGAATGCGCGTCGAGAAATACGTAGCGTGCACGCAGGCCGTCCGGTGCGGCGTGACTGTCTTGGCCGGACAAATGCATCATTTGATAGCCGTCCTTGCGGTCGTAGGGCGGCCAGGCAGGCAAGGCGACGCCGTTGGGATCACCAGTCTTCGCGAAATTAGTCCAGTAGGAAGACATCTCGTCGGAAACTTTGAAGTCGGCGGCGGTCCAGGGAACGCCTTCTTCTGACTTTAGAGTTTCGAAAACGTACTGGATTTCGCACGCGTGCCGGGCACCTGCAGCGCTCGCTGGAAGTGGGCCAATCATCGCGCCGGCCTTTACGGCCGGGATCTGCTCGAAGCGATATTGGAAGACGGGAGCGAGTGACTTTTTAGCCTGGATGTCGGTCCATTTCCAGGTGGAGTAGACGATAAAGTCATCACTGGCGAGAGCTTCGGCGGAATGCAGGGCTTCCTGGTCGGTCGCGGCCGGATAGCGCTTCAGAAATTCGGGAGCATCGCCATCGAAGCGGGCCTCGGCCTGCTCGGCGAAACTTTTCGGCGTGGGTTTTTGCGGAGCGAGCAGGACGGAAATGTCGACTTCGTTGGCGTTCCAGCCCGCGAGAAGCGGCACGTGGCTCTCGGCGCCTTTTTCGTAGATGGAGCGCACATCGGTGGGCAGAAAATAGCCGTCAATATTGGGATGAAAGTCAAAGCCGCGATTCATTTTGGCCGCGGCCAGGAGCAAATCGTTGGCGGGCATGGCGCGCAATTGCGCGAGAGACTTTGCGTTCACGGAGTCGGCGAATTGCAGTCCGGTTTTCTCGGTGGTGGCGACCTTCTCGAGGTGCATGTTGCCGGTGGGCCGGCTGGGAAAGAACGCGCCGCTTTCGCCGATGGCTCTTCGAAACAGGCCTTTCGAGAGTGGTGAGGCCATCAGAGCGCTGACGGAAAGAGAACCCGCGGATTCGCCGGCGATGGTGATGTTGTGCGGGTCTCCGCCGAATGCGGAGATATTGCGCAGGACCCAGTGCAGCGCGGCGACCTGATCGAGCAGGCCGTAATTGCCGGAAGCTTGGTGCGGGGATTCCTTGGTCAGTTCCGGAAGCGAGAGAAAGCCGAAGACTCCGAGGCGATAATTGGGGCTGACGATGATGACGCCTTTTTTGGCGAGATTCTCACCGTCGTAGCGAGTTTCGGAATTGCCGCCGGCGACGAAGCCGCCGCCATAGAACCAGACGATGACGGGAAGCTGGGCTGGCGCGGGATGCGCGGGAATCCAGATGGTGAGATTCAGGCAATCTTCGCTGGGTTGAACGTCGCGAAAGTGGATGTCGCCGTACACATCGGTTTGCAGGCAGGCGGCGCCGAATTCATCGGCGGGGCGGATTCCCTGCCAGCGCAGCGGGGGCTGCGGCGGTTTCCAGCGGAGTTCGCCGACGGGCGGCGCGGCGAAGGGGATGCCTTTGAACATGCGCACGGTGCCGTCGGAATTGAGAGTGCCGGAGACGATGCCACTTTCGGTTTTGACTTCGTCCTGTGCCGCGGCTGGGTGAGCTATGATCGCGAGCGATAGCGCGGTGATTGTGCCTAAAAACATTATTTTTGCGAGTTGAGGCATTTCTGGACACCTTCAATTGCGAATTGATTTTCTTACGTCTTGAGATTACTAAAAGTTGGGTCGTAAACGTCTCGCCAAGATTTCAACGCGTGGCTTCCGGGCTAAAGCCCAGGGCAATACCACGCTAAGACGGCGGGACTGATGTCCCGCCCTTCCCCTTACGGCACGCTACGGAAACGCTGAGGCAAAGGCGTTGGCATTATGAGCGCCGCTACCGAGCCAAAACCAAGATGTGGTGACATAAGTACGATCTCTGTGCAGCGATCGGTCGAGCCGCAACGCCGATGGCGCACTGAAGTGCGCCGCTACAAAGGCAACATCAACGGCAAAGAGCCGGCGGCACGATGCTTGATGCGGCTACTTCCAGAGTAGCGTGGTCAGCGAATCGGGTTTGAGCGGGACTGTGGCGGCCATGCCCGCGAGGCTTAGCTCGATTGTGCGCGCCGGGCCGGGATTGGTGACGACCAGGACTTGCTGGCCGTCAGGATTTTCGAGCGCCACGTGCTGCAGATTCGGGGAGGCGCTTTGCGAATCGAAGCAGCGCGCGCCGCGGCGGATCAGCCGGGAATAGTGCGCGAACGCCCAGTATTGGCCGCTCTTGGTGATGGCTTTGGTCTGCGAGTTGATGGTCACCACCCCGCCGCAGGGAAAAGGCCCGAGATTGGGCTTGCCGTGTTCATCGAGAGCCAGGTTCCATGAGGTGATGGAGCGGCACCAATTGCGCAGGATGCCCGTGAAAGTGGCGCCCCATTTGCACCAATCGGTCAGGTAGGCAGGGTCGGTGTAGTCCGGGCCGCCTTCGGTCCAGTGCATAGAGACTTCGGGGAAGGCGTCTTGCACTCTGGTCATCATGTCCGGAGTGCCGACGTAACCGTGCCAGGCGACGGCGTTGCAGTAGCGGCGAAGCTTTTCATCCTCGAGGGAGCAGACGACGCGTCCCCACAAATTGTAATTGTGGTCGAGGATCCAGATCTTGGTGGGAACGCCGTTCGCTTCGAGCAGCGGGCCGAGATGATCGCGCACGAACTGAATTTCGTATTCCTGCGGCCAACTGCAGGCCGGCATGCGGCCGTCCTGATCGGTGTCCACTTCATTCTGCGAAGTGACGGCCTGGATGGGAACGCCGGCAGCGGCGTAACCCTGCAGAAATTTCAGGAAATAGTGCGCGTAGGTTTCCAGATAGAAGCGGCGCATGGAACCGCCGAGCATGGAATTATTGAATTTCATCCAGCCGGGAGGGCTCCAGGGCGAGGAGAACAGGAAGAGATCCGGATTCGCCTGGCGGGCCTGGCCCAGGATGGGAAGAATGTATTCGCGGTCATGGTCAATCGAGAAGCGGGCGAGCTGGGGATCGGCGTCGCCGTCATCGAAACTGTAGACTTTCGTGGAGTAGTCGCTCGCGCCGATGCAGGTGCGGCAGACGTTCAAGCCCATTTCGGAGGGATGAAACATTTCGTGGAACAATTGTTCGCGCGCGGGAGCGGCGAGCTGGTTGAAGGTGTAGCAGGTGGCGTCCGTGAAAGCGCCGCCGAATCCGAGAATGTCCTGATACCTGGCGGCGGGGTTCAGCATGATCTGATCCGCGGCGGTCGAGGTCGGGGCGGATGCGGGAGCCCAGGCGGTTTTTGGGGCGGAGGCGAAGCGTTCTTCGCCGGAAGTGACCCAGACGGAAATTTCCGAGCCTGCGGGGGGAGATGTGATTTCGCGGCCGGATGATTTGCTTAGCGATGCGGCGAGTTCTTTGGGAGCGATTCCTGCTGCCAGGCCGATCGCTGAAATTCCTAGAAAGTCGCGGCGTGTGGGTGTGTTCGTCACGTTAGTCTCCTTTAGTGGCCCATTGAAAACCCATTTGCGGGAAGTTTAGAGGCTAAAGCCCCAGGTTTTTGTTCCGACCTGATGTGGTGCCTAAACAGGCTGCGGAGAAACGCACATATTGTCATTCCGAGGGCGAATTTGGCCCGAGGAGTTTGCTTTTTTCTCAGTGTTTCCACGAAAAGCAGATCCCTCGCTACGCTCGGGATGACACTCGCTTTACTTTTTCCGCAAACTGTAAAGCCGCGACCCACAAACCCTCAATTTTTTCAACACGCTGTACTACCAAATTCCAGTTGTTCTGTGCGCTCGCTTTAATGACCTTTGAATCGCGAGTGCACCGCGTAGAGCGAGCTGCGCGCGAGAATGAACAGGGTGCTGCGGTCGGCGCCGCCGAATAGAAGCTGCGAGGGGCGCTCCGGGACTTCGATTGTGGCGATCAGATTTCCCGCCGGGTTATAGACGAAGATCTGGCCCGCGGCTATATAGACGTTGCCGTGATCGTCGGTCGCGAGGCTTTCCCCGCCTTGCTCGACGAAGAGTTTCAGGTTCGAGATGCCGCCGTCATCCGCAATTTTGGCCACGTAGGTTTTTTCTTCGGACTCATCGGAAACGTAGAACGGCTGGCCCGCGACGGCCGCACCCATGCCGAAGGCGCGCAGCAGGTCATTTAGTTTTGAACCGTAATAGAGTTCGCCGCTGACGAAATCCTCGCCGGCTGGAAGGAAAATGCTGCCATCGGGCGAAACGTACTGGTAAGGCTTTTTCTGCGGAATCGCTTCGAGAAAATCGTTTTCGTTGCGCCAGAAGCTGACCGGGAGGATGGCCGTCATCCCCGGGCGCGGGGCGGAGGGCTGGGGTTTCAGGAGCGCGATGTCGTCGCCGGGCGCATCGGGCTTGAAACTGTAAACCGTGCCGTCGCCAGCGTAGGAGATCACCATTAGGTCGCCGGATTTATCGAAGAAGAGTTGCACGGGGTCGAGGGGATTATCGCGCACTACCGATAGCTGGCGCGTAGCGGCGGACCAGCGATAGATGGTCTGCCGGTGCGCGTCCACGAAATAGAGGTTGCCGGAACTGTCCACCGCGCCCCCGGAGATATTGAAGAAGCCGGTGGTGAGCTTCTCGATTTGCGCGCCGCCGGCGACGACGGCGGAGGTTTGCTGCGGAGGAGGTTGCGGCGCGTTGCCGGAGATTGTGAGCCAGGCGAGTTCGCGCTGGCGCAGGTCGAA
Organism: uncultured Acidobacteriota bacterium; assembly: GCA_963780035.1. GTDB lineage: Bacteria > Acidobacteriota > Terriglobia > Acidiferrales > UBA7541 > Palsa-295. Next base: position 528,376 of record CAWAAG010000008.1, read on the forward strand.
GTTGTGAGTTTCGTCGTGGAGGAGGTTGTCGAAGGAAACTTTGCTGTCGCTGTAGCAATGCACGTTGCGAAAATTTATGTTTTTGGAATTGGTGATTTTGATGGCGTAGGGAAACGGCTGATAGGCGCTGACCACGCGATACATGTGCAGATTCGCGATCGTGATATTGCTGGAATCGCGGATATCGAGCGGGAGCGCGAAGGCTCCTTCGCCGCTCTCTTCTTCGGTTTGCAGGGCGTAGATTTGCCAATTGGAGGCGTTTTTGAGGACGACTTCATTGCGCACGTGATGCTCGCTGGAAAGTTCGTAGACGCGGCCGGAGGTTGCGGTGTCTGAGATGTACAGGCCGGCTTGCGCGAAGGTGCTGGGCGTCCAGAGGCCGACGAAAGTGCCGCCACCGCCGTTGGTGACCCACAGGCTGGGATACTGGCCGTCCCAGCGGCGCTTGCTATTGGGATCGGCGGTGTGCGTGTTGTTGTAAATCAGCTTCCAGTTGTTGGAAGCATCGGCGGCGGTGTCGTTCGGATCCACGGTGCCGTGGCCGCCGAGGAAGCGCACGTCGTTCATCATGGAATTTGTGCCGGCCATCCATTTGGCGGCGACGGCGCGCGGATTGATGCCGTTGGTGTAGAGGCCGATGCCGGTGACGATGTTGGTTCCGTCCTTGGGAGTTTCGAGGAGCGGCTTGGGACTGCCGACGCCCTGGAAAGCTGGAGTGCCGTCGGCGAGGACGATGCGGGTGATGCTGGGTTGCAGGCCGATGAGAACGGTATCGGGCTTCAGCGTGATCGTATCCGTGACGCGATACTGGCCGGAGGGAAAATAAATAGTGCGGTGAGCGGCGATGGCCTGGCGGAGCGCGGCGGTGTCGTCGGCAATGCCATCGCCGCGGGCGCCGAGCGAGCGGATATTGACCCAGGTGTCCATGGACGGGAGCGGGAGGATGTCCGATTTGAAGGGTGGCGGCAGGTCGTGCAACGCGGCGGTTTGGAAGACGTCCGTGATCGCGCCGGTGGCGTCGAGATCATCGTAGTGCAAGCCGTGGGAAAAAGTGCTCACCGCGTACATTTCCGCGGGGCCTGCGACCTGCCTCCCGCTTTCGCGATACTGCGCGAGGAGCGGAACGTGGCTGCAGACAACGTTTTCCATATTGATTTCGTTGTGCGCGTTGTACTCGTTGCTGATGACGACGGCGGGGCCGGAAACGTTTTCCATGCGAGCGTCTTTGATCCAAAGTTCGTCGGAATAGTGCGGGTCAATCGCTACGGCGGTCGGGACATTCTTGAACTGCGGACGAATGAGGGTGAGGCCGGCTTCGTGTTCGCGGATGGCGGCTTCGCGCTGGCCTTCGAAGGTGGCGTCAATAATGGTGAATTGCCAGCCGGGGGAGGGCTTGCGCGTCCAGATGGCGTACTGGCCGCCGAAGAAGTGGACGTCTTGCGCGACGTTGCCGCCATCTTTGATTCCTGCTAGCCCTGAACCGATGCGGAAATCCATGTGCGCGAGAAAACAGTGCTGGGCGTAGTGCGCGCGGACTCCCACGGCGCCGGGATTGCCGTCCTGGATTTCGATGTCAATGTTGCTCATGGCTGAATAGAACGTGCCGGGGTTAGCATCCGGCGGCGGAGCATTGCCATGCGGGCGCGCGCCGGCGAAGAAAATCATGTAGGTGGGACCTTGCTGAAAACCCGGCGTGTTGGCGGCAAGGACGAAGGCGGGGCGTTGGGCGCCATAGCCGATCAAGCGGATGCCCGGCCAGACGTAAATTGTCTTGCTGAGGCGATAACGGCCGGCGGGGATGAAGAGGATGCCTTGATTGGTGGTTTCCTGAACTTTATTGATGGCTTGCTGCAGGGCGACGGAATCGTCGGTGGCGCCATCGGCCTTTACGGGGAATTTTTCGGGCGTGAGGTAGATTGCTTTGGGATCATCGAGGCGCGATGGGTAGTAGGAGGTTTGCGCGTGTACCGGAAGAGTTGACGACAGCAGCGCGGCAGATAGGAGAAGCGTTTTTATCATCGCGATATTCTTTCGAACCACGTTCATCGCAGCGGATCTGAATCAAAGATGGCGGCCTGAAGGCCGCCGCTACAAATTCAACTGCTGACAGCCGAGTTGGCGCGCGTTCCGCAGCTAATTCTTGGGAGGGCTGGCACCGTTACTTTCATCCTCAATTTGGTCGGGGCGCATCTCGCGGTAAATTTCCTCCAGCTTCTCTTTCATGGCTTTGTATTTCTGGTACGCCTCGATTTCGTGCTTGGCATCCTCGGGGCGGCCGAGTTGGCGATAGACGGCGCTCAAGCGGAAGTGGGCGACGGCGCTGGTAGGATCGAGCTGAATGGCGTGTTCGAGAAGGGGCAGGGCCTTTTGCGGCTGATTCATGGTCATCAGCACTTTGGCGAGGCCGATGTTGGCATCGGGATCGCCGGGTTGCAGTTGGACGGCTTTGGAGTAGCGGTCGTAGGCTTCTTTCACGTCGTTGCGGCGCAGAGCGATATCGCCGAGGCGACATTCGGACTGTTCGTCATCGGGATTGGCTTGGAGTGCAGCTTGGTATTCGCGTTCGGCTTCGGCGAGGCTATCCGGAGTCGCCAGAGTGCTGAGCATCTCGGCGAGTTCGAAGTGAATGCCGGGGAGCTGCGGATCGAGCTTGAGAGCTTCGCGGTAATTCTGAATGGCCTCTTCGGTCTTGCCGCGCTTGGCGAGTTCGTGCGCCAGGGCTTGATGCATGCGCGCGGAATTGGGCGCGACGACGGACAAGCTGAGCAGCGATTCGTTGGTGAGGTCCGAATAAATGCGGTAGGCGGTGTAGAGGACCGCTTCGTTGGTGGGCGCGAGCTTGCGCAGGACGTTGACGGTGGCCGCGGCCTTATCCAGATCGCCCGTAGCGGAATAGAGTTCGATCAGTTCCATGCCGGTGTCTATTCGGACCTTCTCATCCTGCACATTGGGAAACGCTTTTTCCAAATCGTTGCGCGCGGCGGCGACATCGCCAGTGCGTTTTTCAGCGATGCCGAGCAGCGCCTGAATCTTCCATAGCGTGGGCCGCTGTTGCAGCGCGGCGCGCAGCTCCGGAGTCGCATCTGAATATGCGCCCTGAAAATATAGGAGGACACCGAGATTGCCGCGGGCGTCCACGTTGTCCGGATCGAGGGCAACGATCGCGCGAAATTCGGGAACTGCGAGATCGGGCCGGTTTTGCTTCAAGTACTCCGCTGCTTGATGCGCGTGCGATGCGATCTGCTGCTGGCGCGTGGGCGACGACTGGGAGAAGCACGGCAGCAGCGCAGCGAACAAAACCGTCCACAACGAAAGCACGAGCTTTTTTGTCCACATGTCACGATTGTACGGCGGACGAGTGGTGAATCCGAATCTCGCTGAACCGGCAGGCAGAAGAGAGGACGGCGGGGTGAAGGCCGTCCTCTCTCACTGATGGGCCGTCTCTTTAGAACGTGATGCGTGCGCTGAGCTGACCGCTGCGAGGGGCGACAGCAACACCGTTGCCCAAGGTAGCGTTGTTGATCTCTCCAAAGTTGCTCGCTCCGAGTTGCTGGCCTGGGATATTGAAGCTGGGATGATTGAGAGCGTTCACGAAATCGGCGCGCAGCTCCAGTTTCACCCGTTCCGTGAAGCTAAAGCCCTTCGCCAGAGACAGGTTCATCACAGTTAAGCCGGGCCCTCGCAGCGAGTTCCTGCCTTCGTTGCCGAATTCAAAAAGCTGCGTGGGGTCCGCTGTCGTCGGCGCAGGCGGAGTGGTAAAAGCACTGGTGTTGAACCAGCAGTTGGTTGTGCCGGTCGGTCCCGAGCCACCGTTCCCGCCCGAACTGGTGGGACTGCAACTGCCCGAGCCTGGTTTACCCACGACATTGAGATACCAGTTGCAGCCGTTATTGACGTCGCCGCCGGTGGCAGTGCCGCCGACGTTGCAGCCGGTAATTGTGGAGTTGGCGTTGGTGTTGGCGACCACAGTGAAGGGAGTGCCACTCTGTTTCACGAACGTTCCAGCAATTCGCCATCCACCCACGATTTCATTCACGAGGGTTCCACTGTCGCTAAGAAAGTGCTTGCCCTGACCGAACGGCAAATCATAAGAAGCGTATCCCTTGAACGCATTGGGAATGTCGAAGTTCGAGTTGCCGTAATTGGCAGCGGGATCGTTGCCGACCTGCCAATATTGCGCGCCTCCGCGGCTGCCCCATCCGCCCGAATCCTGATCGTCGAGGAAATGGGACCAGACGTAATTGAAGCTGAAGAGCAGACCGCTGGAAAAGCGCTTGGTAATTTGCAGCTGCATGGCGTTGTAATTCGAAAGGGCGTTGAAGTTGTAGCCTTGCAGCGTGCCCCAGGCCGGATAAGGACGCTCCGACTGAACGGCACCGAGGTTCGCCGAGCTAGCGGCGATGCCCGCGGCGCTCGTAATCTGGTTCACGTCGGTTGCGAATTGCAGATTTGAGCCATGGCTGCCCACATAGGCGATGGAGGCCAGATAGTCGTGGGCGAACTGATGCTCGACGCTCACTTGCCACTCGTTGATGCGCCCCACCGGAACATTGTAGGGAACGTAGGTTTGGTTCGATGGTGACGTGACGTTGAGGTATTGCGAGACATTCTTGGCGTTCGGTGACCCTGTTACATAATTCAACACCGAAGAGGCCGTAGCTGCCGAAGACGAGAGGTAGATCAACGGTTGCGGACCAGTCCCGTGATCCACGTCGCTGGCGTTGCCGGAGCTGGTGTTGAGCGCGCCAAAACCGACGCCGTTGCCGTAATCATCTTGGCTGAAATTGTAGGAGTACATTCCAAAGCCGCCGCGCAGGACCGTGTCGTGCATGAAGGACCATGCAAAGCCCACACGAGGCAGGAAAATGTTGTAGATCGGCTTCTGCAACGAATTGCGATTGTCCTGGGGAGCAAACCACAACGACCCTAACGTGCCGTTCAGCGCTCCGCAAGGAGTGCCATTTTGATCGACGCTGCAGATCAGCGGGATATTGGGGTCGAAGCCGCCGAGGGAATTATTGATTTCGGTGAATCCAGTGGTGGCGACGTAGCGCAAGCCGAGATTCAAGGTGAAATTCGGCTTGACCTTGAAATCATCCTGCACAAAGAGCTGCGGGCTCTTCAAGCGGGCGTAAGAAACGCCCTGGTTCGTCGCGGCCCAGCTTTGGACATCGCCGAGGATGAAGTCGGCAAGGCCGGCGCCCGTGGTGCCCGGTGTGACGCCGTTTTGCGCGGTGTAATTCCCGGTGAAAGTGAAATTGCCGGAGGTGATGTTGCCCCACGGCGTGGTGTTGCCTTGGCCCATCAAGACCTCGACGCCGAACTTGAGGATGTGACGGCCCTTCACGAGGGTCAAGGTGTCCGAGGGGTCGTAGAGGTTCTCAATGTAAATAGCGTTGGTACCCGGAGCCAATCCCGAGCAGCAGAGGCCCGGGCCGCCGATATTGATTTGCGGGAAAACGTTGGCCTTGGAATATTGCAGGCCCAGTGCAGAGGAAGCATCGAAGCCGATGGTATCCGGCACGAACCAGTTGCCCTGCTTGGTGTAGGCCATGCGGAACTCATTGACCAGGGTAGGGGAAATGGTCCAAGTCTCGGTGACCTGGGCGTTGTAACCGTCGATATCGCCGGAAAAGCAATTGATCGGGCAAGGGAACGGCCCGTACTTGTTGACGCCGGGATTATTTTTCTGGCTGATGGAGAAACTGAGGCGGTGATCCTGGTTAATATCGTAGTCAAGGCGCCCAAAGAATCTGAGGTTGGGGTTGGGAGTTGGAAGAATCGTAGAGAAGTTATTGTTAAGGGCACCCGGGGCACCGGCGTTAGGCGCTGGGTAGAAACCCAGAACCTTTGCCGCCACCGGATCGATGCGATCAGCAGGAATCGCGTTCACGCCGGCGAGCGACCCGGTATTCTCCGCCGCGAAGGACGTTCGGGTACAACCGGGCGTCGAGCAGCTGAGGGGGTCATAGAGAGTCGGCAGGCCCGCGGCGCTGAAATCGTAAGCGCCCGGATGGGCTGTTCCCATGCCTATTTCCGCCAATGTCGGAGTGGAACCTAGGCTCGCGCTAGCGGCGCCGTTGTTGTAGATCTTGTCCACGACGAAGAAGAAGAAGAGCTTATTCTTGATGATCGGTCCACCGATCGAGCCACCATACTCGTCGTAGCGGAAATAAGGCGCGCTTTGAGGAGTAACGCCACCGCCGGAATTTGGAATTCCGAAATAGGGCGCTGCGTTGAGAACCGTGTTCTGCCAATATTCGTAAGCTGAACCGTGAAAGCTGTTCGTTCCGGCCTTGGTGATCTGGTTGAACACAGCACCGCCAATGCCGTACTCCGCCGAGAAGGACGATGTGGTGACCTGAACTTCCGAAACGGCTTCAAACAAGGTGTTGTCCACGTTGTTGCTCACCGGCAGCTGGACGACGCCTCCGTCCTGCAAGTAGTTCGCGTAGTTGGGCAGGTTTCCATTGATCGAGATGGCGTCACCCGCGTTGTAAGAGCCGCTGCCTTCCGACCCGGGCGCAGTGGGCGAGCCGGCGGCGCCGGGGAGCAGGACGTTGAAGTTGGCCCAGTCGTTGCCAGTGATGCCGGCTCCGATTTGCGGGAGGTTTTGTATCGTTTGCTTCTCAAGAATGGCGCCCCGATGGCCGGTTTCCGTTTCGAGAAGCGGCACGCCACTCGCTTCCACCGTGACCGTTTCCGAGATCGCGCCGACTTCCAGGGCGGCATCCTCGGTAATCGTGTCGACGTTCAGCGTGATCGGTCCGCGGACAAATTTCTTGAAGCCCTTGGCGGTTACCGTGATGTTGTAGTTTCCGGCAGGCGTCGAAACGGTGTCGTAGATGCCATCCTTGTTGGTGACAAAATCCCTGCTTACACCGGTATCTATATTGGTGAGGGTGACGGAGGCGCCTGCTACGATGGCGCCGCTGGTGTCTGTGACAGTGCCTCGGATTTCACCGGTGTTTCTACTTTGCGGGAATGCCGGTGTGGAGACGACCAGCAGAAGACAGACGGCGAGCGCCCAGCGAATGAAACTCTTCATGGAGTTCCTCCCAAGCTAAAATGTCGAGCCCATCTACAGAGATGGGTTTATTTTCCGAGTTCGAAGGCGTCGTTGTATGGACGCGATCCTTAGCTGCGATTTCCCTGTAAAGCTATGTTGTTAAAAGGTTTCGCTGCTAGCGACCCAGGGCAAAGGCAGACGTCCGCCGGATGAGCGGAACCCAAGGAACCCCAGGGCGTTAGGCAACGGCACACTTTTACTGGCAATCGCACCCCATTGGCAGCTGATTAAGAATATCGTTGTTCTACTGGCATTCCAGCCAGCTTTACAACACCACCCCGTGCTGGCGGACATTTAGCGCCTCCGCCGAATCTTTGTCAAGCTAAAAATAACGATATTCTTAAAGGAAAAGTGCATGTCTGGAAATTCTTGCAATTCGGCGCCTGGTCTAGGATACAATCCCGCCCCATACGCGGGGAAAATCAGCAGCCGCAGCGGCACCGCAGGCAGGCCCAGCAACGAGATCTGCCGATGAAATCCTCTACATCGCGAACCCAGCGCGTTGAGAAGCGCGACGTGACCTTGCGGTCCGTCGCCGAACACGTGGGGCTCACGGCCAGCACCGTTTCGGCGGTGCTCAATAATTCCTCGGCTTCGCGTTCCGTTCCGCAGCGCACCAAAAATCGCATTCTGGCGGCGGCCCGCGAGCTTAACTACCGGCCGAATTTTTTCGCGCGCACTTTGCGGGTGAAGCGCACCTACACGATCGGAGTGATTCTGGAAGAGATTGGCGACGCGTACGGTTCGCTGGTGATCAGCGGGATTGAGCGATATCTGCGCGAGCAGAATTTTTTCTTTCTTACGGTAGCGCACCGCCACGACAAGAGATTGCTGGCGACGTATTCACAGATGTTGCGGCAGCGCGGCGTGGAAGGGTTCATCACCGTAGACACTTTCCTGACGGAAGAGCCGGCGCTGCCGACCGTGGCGGTGGCCGGACATCGCAACATCAACCGGGTGACGAATATCGTGCTGGATCACCGCCACGCCGCGCTGCTGGCGCTGAAGCACCTGCTGGAACAGGGGCACCAGAAGATCGCGTTCATGAAGGGCTCGACGGCGAGCGTGGATTCCGAGGATCGCTGGAACGCGATCTGCGAAGTGGCCGGGCAATTGGGGATTTGCATGCGGTCCGAATTGATCGTGCAACTCGAGGGCGACGATCCCACGCCGAATTTGGGCTATCCATTTGCGAAGCAATTGCTGGCGCGCAAGCAGCCGTTCACTGCTTTGTTTGCGTACAACGACATTTCGGCGATTGGCTCGATCTGCGCGTTCCAGGAAGCCGGGCTGCGAGTGCCGCAGGATGTATCGGTGGTGGGATTTGACGATATTCAAAGCGTGGCTTTCATGACTCCGGCGCTTACGACGGTGCGGCAGCCGCTGCAGAAGATGGGAGAGATCGCGGCGCGCACGCTGCTGGACCGCATCGAAGGGCGCTCGAAGTACGTGGCGGAAATTGCCATCGAGCCGGAATTTGTAGTGCGCGAGTCTACGGCGCCGCCGACGCTGCGATGATGGTTTCCTTGTGACTGCCGGAGCCGGAACTGGGGCCGGAGCCGGGCTAAAAACGATCTTTGTACGCCCAGAGACCTAAGCCAGGATTTTCGATGAAATAAAATTCCTCGCCGGCGACCTGATTCCAACCTTGTTCTAGTTTTGCAGGAACGTAACGTTTCAACATGTGGTTTAGGTCGGCGTACGCGAAGCCCACTCCTTCGATTTCTTTCCGCGTCAAATGTCCGGGAGACCACGTAATCCGGAACCTGCCTTCAGACGAGCCATGAATCAAGTGCGCTGCCGCGCCGAGGTCGGCGGCGAGGTCCGGGTTGTCTTTCACCATCGCCAGGGTGGCCTCGGTGCCGTGATAGCCATATTTGCGGATCAATTTGTCTATGCGGTCGTCTTCGCCGAAGGCGCGGACACCCGGAGCCAGGATGAGCAGCTCGCCGCCGTCGGCCATGGCCATACGTGTGCGGTAAATCGCTTTGTTGCCGAGCCAGGTGCTGTGAAATTCGCCGGGATCGAGATAGACGACGGCTTTTTCAATTGGTTGGGGCATCATCGTAAAGTTCACGCGGAGGCTTAATTCGGAAGCGGCGTTGAAACACTCGATATCGTCTCCGATGAAAAGGCCGCGCACGACCGTCGCGCCGGAGGCATTGCGTCCCACAACCGTTAGGACGTAAACGATAGGCAGGTCATTCAGAAAATGAAAAGCGGCGTAGTTCAGCACGCGGCGCACGGGATTATCGGCGCGGCCCATGATGCGTTCCATGCCGTAGACGGCGCCCAGGTAGTGGCTGCGATTGATGCTGTCCGGGCCGCCGGTGCCGACCAGGATATTTTTATTGTAATTGGCCATGCCGATCACTTCGTGCGGCACGACCTGGCCGAGGGAGAGAATCAGATCGAATCCGCCGCGGGGAATCAGGCGGTTGACCTGCGCCGGCCATTCGTAGTCCAGCTTCCCTTCCGATTGCTCGCAAATAAATTTGGCGGGGACGGCGCCGAGCGTTTCCACGTCTTCGCGCCATTTGTGGGTGTGGAAAATTTCGCGCGGAACTTCGCCGAACATCGCGGCGATCTGTTCGGATGACATGGCGTGATGCGTTCCCACGGCGGGGAGTATCGCGCGCAGATGTTCGCCGAAATATTCCCAGGCGTAGCGCGTGAGTTCACCGGCGCGGGAGGCGAGGCGGGTGTAATCCGGAGGGACGGCCAGGACATTTTTGCGAGGGCCGAGCTTTTCGAGGGCGGTGAGCAAGAGTTCTCTTAGTTCGCTCGATGAAAGCTCGCGATCGGGGCCGCCTTGTGCGCAATAAAGTGTCATCGTCTGTGCTCGAAATTCGCGGCAAATCGGCGAAGCGCTACGACTTATGCCTTGCGGGCCGCGTTGAGATTCAGTTTGCGGAGCGCTGCGTTTACATTTTTTTCGGGTGTCGTGGCGGCGCGCAAAACCACGGCATTCGCCGGCTCTTGGAGGTCCGCGAACTGACCTGACAGGATTGCTTCGCCGGCGAAGTGCCCGCTGCGGCGCTCGAGGCGCGCACCGATTTCCTCGAAGCTACCTTTAAGATAGCAGATGCGCAGGTCTATTCCTTGGGCGAGCTGGTCGCGGTAACTCTGCTTCAGCGCCGAACAAGCCAGCACGGCATCTTGCTCTTTCGCGGCGCAGGTGACGAGAGCCTTGTGAATCGCAGCGAGCCATGGCTCGCGGTCCGGATCGGTGAGAGAAATTCCGCGCTTCATCTTCTCGATATTTTCGGGGGGATGAAAATCGTCGGCGTCCAGAAATTTCCAGGCCAAGCGATCGGCAAGAAGTTTGCCGACCGTGGTCTTCCCCGCCCCGGTCACGCCCATCACCAGAAGGATCATGCAGGGATATTATCTCTTGTCGCCGTGCATTTGCAGATAGCTGATCATATTCCATTCGTATCTCATTCATAAGGGCCGGGTTTTTCCTGAAAATGGCGGCCCGCTTCGCAGGAATTTGCTTTCGCCAGCGCACGGACTTTGGTGAATGTGCCGTGGCTGGCGCGACGCGCGTTCGGGCTTGACTTCGCCTGTCGCTAAGTACAGAATTCCGGCATTTCGCGGTGTATTTCGGCCCCTTTTCTCAATCAATCGCAACTTTCAGTGCGGAGATGGTCTGGGCAAACTGCGGTCGTGGACCCCGCCGGAAGCGCCCCCGCGCGTCTGGCCGCTGGTTTGCAGACTATCACGCCATAGGACGCTTCCCGGGGCACTGGCATAACGAACGACAGGGCTAAGTGCGCGACGAACGGCGAAAGTGCGCAAATTTTTGCACTTTTCGCCCCGTCAATAATCGGTGTGGGGATGGGAACCTGGTAGTGATTGTGTGTGCCGACCAACGGTCGGAGCTGCCGGGCTCGAACTATTCAGGAGTGTCAAGATGCGACGGACCGTCAGCCTAACAATCATAATTCTAGCGAGCACCTTCAGCGTTGCGGCGCAAGCGCCTCAGTCCGGCAGCAAAGCTGCCGCTGGCGCGGTAGCGCACAAGGCCGCCACTGCGCCACGTCACGACGCGACTTCGACGCCGGCGCCGCAGGCGAGTAAAGCATACGGCCACGTGCCGCTCAGTTTTGAAGAGAATCGCGGGCAGACGGATTCTCGTGTGAACTATCTGGCGCGCGGGAAAGGCTATACGTTGTTTCTGACGCCGACGCGAGAGGTGCTCGCGCTGCGCCGGGTGATCCCGCCAGCGGCCGACGCAAAATCCGTTCCAGACCAGAAGGCGCCGCGGAAGTATTCACAGAGTGTGCTGGAATTCGATCTGGCAGGCGCGAACGAGCAAGCACGAGTTTCGGCGGCGGAGCGTTTGCCGGGCGTATCGAACTACTACATCGGCAACGATCCTACGAAATGGCGCAGCGGAATTCCGAACTACGGGAAAGTGATTTATCGCAACGCATATCCGGGCATTGACCTGGCGTACTACGGGAATCTAGGGCAGCTGGAATCGGATTTCGTCGTTGCCGCGGGAGGAGACCCGGGCAAGATTCGCATGCGCGTAGGCGGCGCGAAGAATGTGCAAATCGCGGCGAGCGGCGATTTGATCATGGCGTTCGATGCGGGCAGCGTGAAATTGCAGCAGCCGGTGGCGTACCAGATCATTCACGGCGTGCGCCGGGAGATTGCCAGCAGATACAAGCTGCTGGCGGCGAACGAGGTGAGCATCGCGCTGGGCACGTACGACCGAAACTACAAAGTCATCATCGATCCGACCCTTAGTTTTTCGACATACCTTGGCGGCAGCACCTTGGATCAGGCGAATGCCGTCGCGGTGGATTCCAACGGAGAAGCGTACGTAACTGGTTTCACGGCCTCGACAGATTTCCCGACGCAAGGCCCGGAGCAAGGGGTGCTCGGCGGAACCGGGGAAAATGCATTCGTTACAAAGTTCGCCGCCGACGGCAAATCACTGGTTTTCTCCACGTATCTGGGGGGGAGCCGCGGGGACACCGGAGCGGCGATCGCGGTGGACTCAGCGGGGAGCGCATATGTGACGGGGTCGGCCACGTCCATTAATTTCCCGCTGCATCTGCCTTTGCCGAACCAAAACGCGATTGCGGGAGAAGAGTGCCCGTTTGTCTCGTCGTTTTCGTCCGCGGGCGCGCTGACGTTTTCCACGTATCTGTGCGGCGGCGCGGTGGACTTTGCAAACGGGATCGCCGTGGATAGCGCGAAGGACATTTACATAGCGGGCTCGACAGAGTCCGCCAGTTTCCCGACGGTGAATGCGATTCAAAACAGTCTGGCGGGCTCGCAAAATGCGTTCGTAACCAAACTCGCGGCGGTTACCGGAAACGGCTCGTCGATCCTTTTCTCGACGTACTTCGGAGGCAACCACGCCGACACGAGCACCAGCATCGCGCTCGATGGAAGCAATCCTCCGAACGTCTATATCGCCGGCTCGACAACTTCGACCGTGTTTCCGACCAAAAATGCGATTCAAACGAGCAACCACTCAGGGCCCACCGGAAGCAACGCGTTCGTGGCTGAAATCAGCGTTCCGGCAGTCGGCGCTCCCGTAGGACCGATGGAGGTTTACGGAACGTTTCTCGGCGGAAGCGCGACCGACCAGGTGACTGGGATTGCGGTGGACTCCGCCGGAAATGCCTACTTGACCGGTGCGACGACGTCTCCGGACTTTCCCGTGGTGAACACGCTGCAGGCACCCGTTGGCACCGGCGCGCAAAATGTTTTTGTGGCAAAAGTCGCAGCGGGCGGCGGAACGCTGGATTTCTCGACGTTCTTCGGAGGCAGCACCGCTTCGCAGGCGACGGCCATCGCGTTGGACGGCGCCGGAAACATTTACATCACCGGAGAAACGGTGGACTTGGATTTCCCGACGAGGATCCCGCTGCAGGCGACGCTGAACGGTTCGCAAGGGGCGTTCGTGACGGAATTCAAGGGCGACGGTTCCGACTATATTTTCTCGACCTATCTCGGCGCCACTGGGCCTGATTCGCTCGACGAAGGTTTTGGAATCGCGCTGGATTCGAACGCCAATATCTATGTGGCGGGACTGACAGGTGCGCTCGACTTTCCGACCGTCACTCCGTTTCAGCCGCAGGTGAAATCGCAAGAAGGCAATGCGTTTGTGGCGAAGATCGCGCCGGCGACGCCCGCTGGTCCGCAGCTGTTCCCTGCCACTCTGGATTTTGGGGCTGTGCCGACCGGAAGTTCGAGCACGGAAGTGGTGACGCTGGCGAATGGCACGAACACGCTGGACATCACCGGCATCGCAGTGAGCGGGCCAGACGCCGCGGATTTCAGCGACTTCAGCACGTGCGGAGCGACCGTGCCGCCGACGGTGGTTTGCACGTTCACGGTGACGTTTACTCCCGCGAGTACGGGACTAGAGACCGCGACGGTGACGGTCACGGAGTCTAGCGGCACGCAGACTTTTGCGTTGAGCGGGACGGGAGGGACGTCCACCACGCCGCCGACCGGCACGCTCACCGTGAATCCAGGCAGCCTGACGTTTGGCAGCCAGGAAGTAGGCACCACGAGCGCGACGCCGCAACTATTGACGGTGAATGTCACCGGCACGAATCCGGTGACCCTGAATTTTCCGGAAGCTACGGGCACCAATGCCGGCGATTTTTCGGTGGGAGCGGGCACGACGTGCCAACTGGGCACTGCGCTGCCCGCTGGAACCAACTGCATGATCGGCGTGGTATTCAGTCCGTCGGGAACCGGTACGCGGACGGCGACCCTGCCGATAACGGGAACGTTTACGACCAGTCCGGTTAACGTGACGCTGACCGGCACCGGCACGCCGCAAATAGCGGTGCTGAATCCGACGTTCCTGGAATTTCCAAACACAGTGGTGAACACGACCAGCAGCGCCGTGATGGTGACGCTGACCAATAACTCCACCACGACGCCTTTGACCGCGATTAGCCCGACGATATCGTTCAGCGTCGGCGGGACTTTCGCAATTTCCGCCACTACATGTCCGGTAGGCGGCGGACTCGCTGCGGGTGCGAGCTGCACGATCAGCATCACGTTCACCGCCACTTCGGCGGGGTTTGCCGAAGGCGAGCTATCGGTGGCGGACAGCGACACCGGGACTTCACCGCAGACTGCGATCCTTTTTGGAACAGGGTTGAACGCGACGGCGACGCTCGCGGCCGTTTCGCCGAAATTTCTAGGGTTCGGACGACAGACGGTAGGTACAACAAGCACCGCGCAATTCGTCTCCTTGCAAAACATCGGAAACACTACTCTGACTTTCACCACGCCTTTGAGCGGCACGAACCCGGGAGCGTTCGCGGCCGCCAACACTTGCGGCGGCTCGATACCAGCCGGTGGAGCTTGCGCGGTGACCGTGACCTTCACGCCGACAGCGGCGGGCCCATTGTTTGCCACGCTTACGATTAGCAGTGCCGCGACTGGCGCGCCGCAGACGGTGGGTTTGAACGGAACCGGGATTCCGGCTACGACGGTGAGCTTTTTGCCGAACCCGCTGATTTTCCCGGCGATTTCGGTGGGGCAGACCAGTGCGATCGAGTACGCCTACTTGAACAACACGGGTCCGTACGCCGACTCGATTACCGGCATCCCGCAAATAACCGGCAACGATTTCGAAGATTTCCAGATCGCGTTCAGCGGTCCTGGGAATACCGCCTGCTCGTCCACCACATTGTTGAACGCGCAAGCCGTGTGCGTGGTTGGCGTGGTATTCACGCCCATCGCAACAGGCTTGCGGACGGCTACATTGCAAATAACTGACAGCGCGACCGGTACGCCGCACACGATCACGCTACAGGGCGGCTCCGCAGTGGCGCCGCTGCAAATTACAACCACTTCGCCGCTTTCCGCCGGGACCGTTGGGGCGTTGTATTCCACGACGCTCGCGGCTACCGGCGGGACGCCTCCTTATACATGGGCGTACGTCAGTGGAACTCTGCCTCCGGGACTTTCCGTGGGAGCCACTGGGACCGTCAGCGGAACTCCCACGACCGCCGGGCCGTACACTTTCACGGTGAAGGTGACGGACTCGATGAGCCCGACACCGAACACCGCACAGGCCACGTTCAGCCTGACGGTGGCTGCGGCGACGGGCGGGCTTACGTTCGCTTCGACGACGCTGCCGGCGGGCGCGGTCACGGTGCCTTACGGCGCGGACATAGTAGTCAGCGGCGGCACGCCGCCGTACACCTTTGCTGGGACCGGATTGCCTGCCGGCTTTTCGATTGATGCAACGGCGAACGGGAATGCCGCGGCTGGGCACGTGTTGAGCAACGCTCCGCAAACCGCTGGGACCTTTACGTTCAACGTAACCGTGAAGGACTCGACCACACCGACGCCGCTGACGGGTGGTGCCACGGTTTCGTTAACGATTGCGGCGATGCCGGCGAACACGCAGCCAGGATTGCTCAAGGGCCAGTACGCGATGCTGCTGCGTGGCTACAATGAGGTGTCGGGCCTGGAAGAATCGATCGTGGGCAGCCTGACGTTCGATGGCACCGGCAATATAACTACGGGCGAACTGGACGGCAATTCTCCAACAAACGGGATTCAAACAGCGCTCGGTGCCAGCGGCGTGTACGTTATCGGGGGCGATAACCGCGGGGTGATGAGCGTTACCCCTGCTGGGCAGACTCCCGGTATTTTCACTTTCTCCGTGGGGCAGGTCATCAACGGCGTGGCCAGCAGCGCATATCTCACGTCGTTCATCGACGATAATGGCACGGGTGACCTTTACGCTGGAACTTTGCAGTTGCAGGACCCGAGTTCGTTCAACAACGCCGCGGTTGCGGGAACGTATGTCTACGCCAGCACCGGTCAGGATCCACTGGGCAACCGTGCGGCGGAACTTGGCGTCACCACGCTGAATAACGCCAACGCCGTCACATCCGGCAGCGCTGACGCGAACGACGACGGGCACCTCAACGCGATCACTACGATCACTGGGACGTACACGACTCCAGACGCAAACGGCCGCAGTGCATTTTCGCTTACGCTCAATACCTCGCCATCCCACACCGTCGTATACCAGGTCAATGCCAATGAAGTCGTTTACATGACGATTGACGCGCGCGCCACCAATGCGCTGCTAAGCGGAACGGCTGTGAAGCAGGTGAGCCCTGGATCGTTCTCGAATACTTCGCTGGCCGGGCCGGACGTACTCAGCGCGGCGGGCGGCGGCGCAGGAGGAACCTCGGCGAATATTGGACTCTTGACGGTAACACCGGGAACCTCTCCCACCGTGAATATTACTCTGGACACGAACGATCAAGGCACCGTGTCGATCGGCCGGGCACAGACGGCGGTATTGTCTATCGCGGCGAACGGGCGCGGAACGATGAGTCCGGGCACCATTAACACCGATCTGATCATCTATCTGACGCAACCGGATACCGGGTTTGTGATGGGGACGGACAGCACCGTTGCATTCGGTCCGCTCCAGCCGCAAACCGGTGCACCGTTCTCTGCCACGCCGTTCGCGAACGACAATCTATTTCTTGGATCGCAGGAGCCGGTGACAGGCACCGAGAGCGAATTTTCGGGCATTGCCATGATCGGAGCCTCGAGCAGCTTCACCCCGCTGGACGACGAAACGCACCCGGGCGGCGATCTTTTCTTCGATCAATCCCTGGGCAGCTTCACGTATGCCGTGAACGCGTCCGGGCATTTCACGACGACGAGCGCCACGCAGGGCACCCTATCCGGGTACATGGTTTCGCCATACGAAGCAATTTTCCTGGATGCGAACGGACCGGCGTCAGACCCGGCGCCTTCCGTGCATCCGCACGTGGTTGTGGCGCAGTCCATTCCGGCGCAGGTGATGTCGGGAGTGACGGTGGCGCCGACGAGTTTGACTTTTACTGCGCAGACTGTGGGGACTACCAGCGCGGCGCGAACTGTTACGGTGACGAATACCGGCACGGCGACGGTTGCTTTCGCGGGTTTCACGGTGACCGGGACGAACGCGGGAGATTTTGGCGTGCCTTTGCCCAACGGACCGGGCATGTGCAGCCCGTCGGGTTCTCTGGCAGGCGGCGCGAATTGCACGATTGGCGTGCTGTTCACTCCGGCGGCGGTGGGAACGCGCACCGCCACTCTGAATATTCCGGTTACTGGGACGGCCACCGCGCAGACCGTGGCATTGAGCGGGACCGGCACGGCGCCGCTCGGCACGATTACGATTTCGCCGACGATGCTGACTTTCGCGAGCCAGACGGTGGGAACGACCAGCGCGACGCAGACGGTGACGGTATCCAACGCCGGCGGAGTCGCCATCACTTTCACGAGCATCGTGACTACCGGCGATTTTGCGGGCGCGACGACGGCGCAGTGCCCCAGCATTGCCGTGGATTCCACAAACTGCACGTTCCAGATTGCGTTCAAGCCGACTGCGGCGGGCACGCGTACGGGTGCGATTACTTTCACCGACAACGCGACGGGCAGCCCGCAGACGGTGACGTTGACGGGAACCGCGGTGAACGGGCCGGCGACCGTGACGGTGTCTCCCACCACGCTCACGTTTGCTTCGCAATCCATCAGTACCACCAGCCCGGCGCAAAACGTGACGGTGACGAACACCGGAACAGGACCTGTTAATTTCACCAGTTTCTCGATCACCGGCTCCGGCAGCAGCAGCTTTGCGCTCGCCAGCGCTGGAATGGGCGCTTGCAGTCCCACCGGAACTTTGGCGGCAAATTCCAGTTGCACGATTGGTGTGACGTTCACACCGACGGTGACGGGAGAGCTTACTGCTATTCTCAGCATCGCGGACAATGCTACCGGGAGCCCGCAGACCGTTTCGTTGAACGGTACCGGCAACAATTCGCCGGTGACCATTACGATTCCCGCGGGAGGCTCCACGACCGGGACCACCACGCCCGGAGGCACCGCGTATTTCGGATTGCAAATTACCGGAGCGCCGGGGGTGACCGGCACGGTGCAGCTGGGTTGCACGCCCTCTTCGCCGACCATCAGTTGCACGGTAATTCCCAGCTCGATTGTGTTGACCGGAAAACCGATCGAAGTGGCGTTTGGAATTCAGACGTATTGCACGGGCGCGACGAATACCGGTTCGATTCCCGGAGCGCCGGGAGGCGGGCCGGCGGGCGGGATTGGTTTGCTGCTGCTGGCTCTGATCATGGGCGGAATTGCGTGGGTGATGCAGCGGAATCGGCGCGTGGCGCTGACGTTTGCGGTGCTGATGCTGGTGGCGCTGGGCACGGCAGCGTGCGGCAGCCTGGCGAAAGGCCCGAACGGAGCTACGCAGCCGGGCACCTACAGCCTCACGTTAACGACCACCATAAACGGCCAGACCCAAACGCTGAACAACTTCCTGACGCTCGTGGTGCAGTAGCGAGCGTCGCGCCGCGCGACGAATGTGCGGCGAAGCTCGAGTTTGCGACGCCTGGCTCACAGTACAGCGAGCCGCGGCCGGGCCTACAGGCTTCGCTGTATGGCTCTCGGTAGTTCTGCCCACGTATAGTCCCCGGTACGTATCCGGTTAGTGAGTATTTGATATACGGATTCGCCGGGCCTAATTTCAAGAGAGGAAAACTGACATGTCCATTCTGGCCTGGATCTTCCTGGGATTGATTGCGGGGTTCATCGGCAGCAAGATCGTCAATAAGAGCGGCGAAGGCATCGTGCTGGATATCGTCCTGGGAATCGTAGGGGCGGTCGTTGGTGGATGGCTGTTCAACCGCTTCGGAGCTGCAGGAGTCACCGGAGTGAATTTGTACAGCCTACTGGTAGCAGTGGTCGGCTCGGTGGTTCTGCTGGTGATATATCACGCCGTTCGCCGCATGGCGTAATAGAAATTGCAGGTGCGGTATGAAAGAGCTGATTTCAACATCCTCTCAAGCTGTGCGCGTACCGAAGCTGTGCCCTCGCTGTGGGAGCAAGTACGTTCACCGTTCCCATCGTCACGGAGTGATTGATCTGGTATTTCGTGCGGTGCTGCTGCGCCCCTTTCGCTGCGAGGATTGCGACGGGCGATTTTACCGGCGAGCCAGTTAGTGGCCGGAGCACACCCGGACCGCGGGGGCTCGGCATGCTGCCGGGCCTCGCGTCAGGTGCGACTAGGCGTGGGCCGCGTATTCTGTCCTACCCGCGCAGGTCGAGTGCGGGCATTTGCAATCCACGTCGGGGGTTTCTTCCATCGCTTCGCACTGCGGACTGCAATACTTCTCCGAAGTGACCTGACAGGTACAGATGGGGTGCGCGCATTTCTTGCTGTCGTTGGCCGCCATATCGTCTCCTTTTCGGTGGCTAAAAGCCCGAGTGTAACCTGTAACGGCAGACTTATCTATCCTTGATTTCCATGAGTACAACGCAGGGATCGCAGTAGGGATGTGCGAGCCGGATGCGACCTTTTATTTTGCGTCGCGCAGGAAGCGCGCGGCTTCCTCGGGTGGCGTGGGATTGATGTAGAAGCCGGTTCCCCACTCGAAGCCCGCCACTTTCGTCAGCTTGGGCATCATTTCGATGTGCCAATGATAGTGGTCGTTGATCTCCTCGCCGATGGGCGAAGTATGGATGACGTAGTTGTAGGAGGGAAACGCCAGCGCGGAATCGAGGCGCCCGAGAAAATCGCGCAGGACGCGCGCGAGGCTCGCGTAATACGGCGCGGGCATATTTTCAAAGGCCGAGCTGTGCTGGCGGGGAAGAATCCAGGTCTCGAACGGGAAACGCGGCGCGTAAGGCGCGAGCGCGATGAAATGTTCGTTTTCCAGGATCATGCGGGATTTCGTCTCGATTTCCTGGCGGATCATGTCGCAGAAAATGCAGCGCTCTTTTTCGTCGTAGTAGCGCTTGGAATTATCCACTTCCTCGCGGACGCGCTTGGGAACGATGGGCAGCGCGATCAATTGCGAGTGGGTATGTTCGAGCGAGGCGCCGGCCGGTTCGCCGTGATTTTTGAAAAGCAGGATGTAACGGAAGCGGCGGTCGTTTTTGAGGTCCAGGATGCGATCGCGGTAAGCCCATAGAACTTCTTCCACGCCTTTCTCATTCATGGTGGCGAGTGTGTTCTTGTGCTCTGGTGTTTCGATGATCACTTCGTGCGCGCCAATCCCGTTCATGCGGTCGAAAAGTCCTTCACCTTCGCGATCCAGGCCGCCTTCGATGCCCAGCGCCGGAAACTTGTTTGGAACGACGCGGACGGTCCAGCCGGGCGTGTCCTTACCGCTGCCGTTGCGGCCATACGCGAGAATTTCCGGAGGCGTTTTGCCTTCGTTGCCCGAGCAGAAGGGACAATTCGGCGTCCCTTTGATCTGCACGCTCTCGCGCACAAAATCCATGGGCCGCTTGCTGCGATCGCTGGAAATGATGACCCAGCGGCCCGTGATGGGATCCTTGCGAAGTTCGGGCAAACGTTTTCCTCCTCGGCCCGCAAATTGCACCGTGATGGGGCAAGCGAGCCGGAAAATGGCGTATTTTCGCTGTAGTTATTCTACTACGGCGATGGATGGCTGAAATGCGCGAATGGACGCGGTGCTGACCTTTTCGCACGGAACTGCGGAGCGGGATTCAGTTCCGGCCGCCGTTGAACGCGCCTTTGTGCAGGCGCGCGCGCGGTTTCGTGCCCGGCCGGGTTTCGATGGCCAGAACGTCGAAGCGGCATTGGGCGCTCTCGATGTGGCGGGCACGCAGAAATTGGCCGGCCATGCGCGAAAGGTTGCGGCGCTTTTCCCAGTTCACGGCGTCCTCGGGAATGCGCTGGATGGTTTGCGATGAATTTGCGACGACGGAGTCGGGGATCGTGCGGGTTTTCACTTCGACGAAGGCGAGGACCGAGCCGTCGTAGCCGACCATGTCAATCTCGCCTTTTATCCCGGGAGCGGTGAAATTGCGCGCGATAAGAGTGTAGCCGTGGCGCCGCAGGTACCAGTAGGCGTAAGTTTCCCCGCGGATGCCGGTCTGCCGCGCGCGCTGCTTGGCGGAAAGTTGTTTTTCGGAGGGCGCGCCGGAAGCGGGCGAGGAGCTGAGTCCCTTGCGCGCGCCAAAATTAACGATGGAAAACATTAATCGCGCTAACATGGCCGCGTTTACTTGATGACCTCCAACGTGAATTCCATCAGCTTGCCGCGAATCACAAAACTCAAGTAGTGCTCCCAGAACTGGCGAAACAGCCGGCTGCGATTGACCAGAAACTGGAAGCCCATCGCGCGCCAGAGCTTCAAAAGCTTCACGTCCAGCTTTTGCTGCCTCATGCGCACCTTGGTGTACCACATATCGCGGCCGTGTGTCCCGCCCGGATAAAAATAACGGAAGGAGCCGGTATTGAGGTGCCAGCGGTGAGTGGGATCGCAGAAGGAGCTGAAATCGGTGTAGTGCGGGGTGACGATAAAGATGGTGCCGCCGGGCTTGGTGACGCGATGAAATTCCTCCATGGTGACTATGACGTCCGCAACGTGCTCGATGAGGTGCTCGGCGCGCACTTGATCGAAGGAATTGTCGCGAAACGGCAGGCCGCCGCGGTCGAGATTGCAGAGCACGTTGGCGGCGGTTGCAGGGTTCATATCCAGGCCGATTGAGCCGGGATATTTTGTGGGGCCGCAGCCGACGTCCAGAATGCGCGGCAAATCGCCTCCTGTGCGAATGGGTTTGAGACGCGATTCGCATCATTCGGGCGCGCGAATCGGCGTACGCGCCAAAGAAAATAGCACAGGCCTGCGGTTGCAAGCCTGTGCTATTTGCGAAGGTTTGAGGTTTTGTGGCGGCCGTCTTCAGACCGCCATCGTACGCGCGGCAACATCGATGGCGTCCGCCGCGGCGGACGCCGCTACAAATGTCAAACCGAATGTGCCAGGGCGATTATAGCGAGCGCTCGACTTCGCTAAGGCACGCATCGAGCGTGCTGACGGCGAAGCGGGCTTGCTCTTCGTCAATCATCAGCGGCGGAGCGAGACGTAGCGAATTTTCGCCCGCGCCTAGAATCAGCAGGCCCTTGTGGAAGGCCATTTCGACGATGCGATTGCGCAGCTCGGGGGCCTTCTCTTTGGTTTTCTGATCGCGCACCAGTTCGATGCCGATCATCAGGCCCTTGCCGCGAACTTCGCCGACGATTTTGTGGCGTTCGCGCCAATCGGCGGTGAGCGAGAAAATCAGTTCGCCCATGCGCGCTGCGTTGGCGTTGTACTGGCGTTCGAGCAGATCAATCGTGGCGAGTGAAGCCGCGATGGCCACAGGGTTACCGCCGAAGGTGGAGGCGTGTGCGCCCGGTTTCCAATTCATGACGCTGGCGCGGGTGATGATGGCGCTGAGCGGCATGCCGGAGGCGATACCCTTCGCGGAGCAGATGATATCGGGTTCGATGCCCGCGTGATCGGACGCCCACCATTTGCCGGTGCGGCCCATGCCGGACTGGACTTCGTCCGCGATCAGCAGGATGCCGTGATTGCGGCAGAGAACTTGCAAGCCCTGCAAGAATTCCGCCGGGGCTGCGAGATAGCCGCCTTCGCCCTGAATCGGTTCGACGATGATGCCGGCGACGTCTTCGGGGTCCACGATGCGCTTAAAGAGCTCGTTCTCGATGTAGGCGAGCGAGTCGGCGGCGGTGTTGGCGGGATTATTGCCAAAAGTTCCGCGATACGAATTGGGATAGTGCGCGTGAAAGACGCCGGCGAGCAACGGGCCAAAATGCTTGCGCTGGACGGCTTTGCTGGCGGTCAATGATAAGGCGCCCATGGTGCGTCCGTGGAAGCTGCCGTAGAAGGCGATCAGTTTATCGCGCTTGGTGTGATAGCGCGCGAGCTTGATGGCGGCTTCGGTGGCTTCGGCGCCGGAATTGCCGAAATAAACGCGCTTGGCCTCCTTGCCGGGAGCGAGCGCAGCGAGCCTTTCCGCCAGCACCACCAGATTGGGATAGTAAAAATCCGTGCCGGACATGTGAATCAGTTCGGCGGCTTGCTTCTGGATGGCGGCGACGACTTCGGGATGGCAATGGCCGGTGGAAACCACGGCGATGCCGGCGGCGAAATCGAGGAATAGGTTGCCGTCCACGTCTTCTACCATGGCGCCGCGGCCGGTCTTGGCGACCAAGGGATAATCGCGCGTGTAGGACGGCGAGAGAATCGCGTGATCGCGGGCCACGAAGGCTGCGGCCTGCGGGCCGGGAAGCGCGGTCACGAGATGGGGCAACTTCGCAGTGGCGGGGGTGGCGGCGCGGGCGGCAACTTTGGCTTCGATCTTGTTACCAATTTTCTTTTCGGTCTTCGTGTCTACGGCTTGCATAGCTTCCTCCGGAAAATGAATTTGGGCTCGGCACGCGCACGGTTTCCGCCGGGGCATGCTGAAAACTCAAAGATGGAGGGGCTTACTTAGTCAACGCCGTAGAGATTGGGGCGCTCGTGAGAAGGCTGGCTATGCAGCGAGAGATCGTGTTTTGCGGAGATGGTCATTTGTACTTCCAACGGACACTGCCGTCACGCGTATCTTCCACAATGATACCAGAATCGGCGAGCTTGTGCCGGATTTCATCGGAGCGTTTGAAGTCGCGGCGCTTTTTGGCGGCGTTGCGCTCGGCGATTAGGGCTTCGACCTCGTCGGCGGTCAAACGCGGTTTTTCAGAACCGAAGCCGAGCAGACGCAGCTTCTCTTCGTCGTTATCAGTGAGCACGGCCAGGATGGCGTCGAATTTTTCCATGGCCGCGACCATGGGCGGGGCGTCCTGCTGGAGGAATTCACCGCGGTCCATGGCCGTGTTCACATCGCGCACCAAATCGAAGATGGAGGCCAGCGCGACGGCCGTATTCAGATCATCGGCGAGGCCGGCGTCAAAATCGGCCAGGGCCTGACGCGCGCGCTCTTCCATTTTCGCGTTGCTGCCGCCGGGAAATTGCGCGGTCTTCAGCCGCGACACGAAATTGCGCAGCCTTTCGACGGAATTTTCGGCTTGTTTCAGGCTGTCCGCGGTGAAATTGAGCTGGCGGCGATAGGGCACGGAGAGCAGCAAGTAGCGGATGGACGAAGGCTTCTGGCCCTTGGCAAAAAGATCGCGTAGGGTGAAGAAGTTTCCGAGCGACTTCGACATTTTCTCGCCGTCAATGATCAGGTGCTCGGCGTGCAGCCAGAGATTGGCGAAGGGATGGCCCGTGGCGGCCTCGCTTTCGGCGATTTCGTTTTCGTGATGAGGGAACGCCAGGTCTATGCCGCCGGTGTGAATGTCCAGAGTCTCGCCGAGATACTTCATAGCCATCGCGGAACATTCGATGTGCCAACCGGGACGCCCGGGGCCGATACGCGTTTCCCAGAAATGCTCGCCCGGTTTGGGCGCTTTCCATAGCGCGAAATCGCGGGCGTCATCTTTTTCATAGCGGTCGTTATCCACGCGGGCGCCGGATTTCATGCCGGCCAGATCGATTTTGGAGAGCTTGCCGTAGCCGGGAAATTGCGAGATGCGGTAATAGATCGAGCCTTCGCTTGCGTAGGTGATGCCCATTTCCTGCAGGCGCACGATCAGGTCCACCATGTCTTCGATGTGATCGGTGGCGCGCACGACTTCCTCGGGCATCTCGAGGTTCAGCGATTTCATATCGTCGAGAAACGCCTGGATGTATTTCTCGGTGTAATCGCGGATGGATTCGTGGGCAGCGGCGGCGTTCTGGATGATGCGGTCGTCCACGTCGGTGAGGTTCATCACTTGCAGCACGGAAAGGCCCCGGGAATGCAGGAAACGACGGAGGATGTCTTGAAATACGAAGGTGCGGAAGTTCCCGATATGGGCATAGTCATAGACGGTGGGGCCGCAGGTATAGATGCGGACCTCGCCTTTATGGATCGGCTGGAGCGGCTCCAGGCGATTGGAGAGCGTGTTGTGCAGGCATATGTCAGGCATTCGCGCAGCAACCCAAAACGGTGATTGTATCCGAGGCGGTGGCCAGCGGCAAACGGCTCAATGGAAATTGCTGACGAAAGGCCAACCAGAGCAATAGGTTCCGGGCAGTTCTTTTGCAGGTTCGGCACCGGGTACCATTTAAGGCCGCACAGCAGCCGCTTAGTACCCATAGGCCAAAAGTACCATTTTCAAAAGAATGTGCTCAGTTAGTCTACAGGCAGGACGGAGGGCGCGCTGCCGGGATTCGGGAGCGTGGAAACAATGGGGACGCTTATGAGAACCGTAATATTGCTAGCGATTGTACTGGTATTTGCGGGAACAGCCCACGCGCAATTCGGAGGCGGATCCATCAACGTGGACAGCTCGATCGGCCAGGGGCGCGAAATTAATACGCATCACGCGCCGCTGCTGTTGGGTCCGGGCCCTGCTAATCCGGATGCGACCGTGAACCTTTATTCAAAGAACCCCGAAGGGTTCGTGCCGTCTACTTTTACTACCTTCAAAGACGGGCTGACGACGGCGCGCTTGCAGGCCGCTGCGCGGCCGATTTCGGTGGCAGAAGCGGCGCGGTTGGAGCGCGAGCGGCGCAGCAAGTCGCACGACACAAACGTGGTCCAGCTCGACGAAGATGCGCAGGGCAGGCTCGAGATCGCTCCAGCCCAGAAGTAACGGCGCTCGAAACACGCGGGCGCGCCAATCAGGGCAGCAATTCCACGCGGCGGCTGATGATCGTACGATCGCCGCTGCCATACGGTACCGCGGAAAGCGGACGAGCCTTCAGCAGGAAGAGCCCTTCCAGCGGCAGCGAGTAAGTCGCGTCCAGCGCATATACTTCCACGGCCCTGCCCGCCGGCAGCGTGAAACCAAGTTCGATTCCCTTCGCAGGCATCGCGGAAAAGTCAAAAACAAACCAGCCATTCACTTCCCTGCGGATTTTTTCAGTTTCCGGTTGCAAAGGCTGCCCCTGCGCGCTCACGGATTCAATTCCTGAATCCGGCGGGAATAGCACCAGGGCTTCGGGCGCGCCGCGCTCCGAACGCAGTAAGGCGCGGTACATGCGTTTTCCGGTTACGGCGGAAAGCTCCTGGATCGTGAACGTGGGCGGAGGTAAATCCAAATGCGGCGCACTGGCGAGGAACGAGGGTTCCGCGATCCATGGATAGGGACCGGTTTCCTGGCGGCGAAAATTGGTGGCGTCGCCGAGAGTCTCGGGCAGGCGACCCGACGCCGGATATACGACCCATTGCGACCGGCCCGAATCTGCTTCCTGAACGTATTCCAGGTTTACATGCTCCGGCGACTTTGCCGAAAATACGGGGGCCACGATGGCCGCAAATGCCGCGAGTACCGTGGCGGCGGCGGCAAGCGAAGGCAGCGCCACGACGGGTACCCCTCGCGGGCGATTCCGGTCGGCGCACAGCGGAGCAATCGGAGTAGAGAGCAGACCAACGAGCAGCGCAATGCCCGGCAGCGCGGGGTTTCCGAAGCTTTGATAGAGCAATAGCGCGGGCACCAGTCCCAGCGTCGCGCCGATGGCCAGAGGCACAACCACCGCGATCGTGGCGGCGCGTGACGAATTTTGGGGACGGGATATGAGCAGCAATCCCAAGAGCGCCGCGGCGCAAGTAGCCGCTTGCAGAATATAGCCAACGGCCGGGTAGTGCGAAGCGATCGCGACCGCAAAAACGGCCCACCACGCCCAAACGCCCGCCCATAGCCCCAGAAAGCCCGCGCGTCCCGCGAAGCGGATGGCAAGCACGGAGACGATCAAAATCGCGAGCGACCAGAACGAAATCTGCGCTGGAATGGAGTGCGCGACCCACGGACTGGCAATCGCTCCGGCGCGGCGAAGTATAAAGCTGAGCGCGAGCGCCAGGACGCCGACGGCCAGCATGGTGACAAACCACGCGATCAAGCCCCAGAGAAATTCGAGGCCCGTAAGCCGCGTCCGGTAGATAAGCCAGGCGATTTCCGCGAACAACAGCAGCGCGGAGAAGAGAGCGATCTTCATGGTCCAGGTCGAGGGCCACCAAATCACCCAGCGGCCGAAGAGGTCGAAATAGACGGCGGAGGTGCGCGGCGGATTGGAGATGTCGCGGTTGGCAAATGCCTCCAGCGAGCTGAGGGCGTTGTCACCTTGATGCTGCAGCGTAGCCGGATTCGCGTTCGCGAAATTATCGAGCGGCGTGTGGTGGTGAACCACGCCGCCGATATTCGCGAAGTTCACGCCCTGATATCCGGCGGCTTTGAAGACGCTGAAATCCGTGTCACTGGGAAAGCGCTTGTACCCCTGGTAAAAAATCGAGCTGGTTTCCGGACGGCTGGCGCGCGCGGCATAGGCGCGCAGCGCCCACTCATTCGCGTCGCCGGTTTCAAACATCAGGCTGGGGCCGGTGGTGCCGCGGCTGTCTATATTCACCGCCACGCGAACTTCTTTAGCCCAGGGATGCTGGCTGACAAAAACTCGCGCGCCGAGCAAGCCTGCTTCTTCTCCGTCGTCCACCAGAAAAATGACCGAATGTTTAGGCTGTGGCAAGGACTTGACGGCGCGGGCGGCTTCGAGGACCGCGGCGACTCCTGCGCCGTCGTCGAACGCGCCGGGACCAGCCGCGACGGAATCATAATGCGCGGCGACCAGTACGGCCTGACCGGGTTCGGAGCCGTCCAGGCGCGCGACAACGTTGTTTACGGTGGCGCAGTCGCCGTACTCGTCGCAGGCGAAGCCTTGTTGCACAAAGGGCTGATATCCGAGCTTGGTGAATTCCTCCACGACCCGGCCGCGCACCACGTCGTTCTGCGGACTGCCGGTAGGGTGCGGGATGCCGTCGCCCACGAGGCGGTTCAGGATCTCCTGGGCCCGTCCAGCGGAAAATTCCGTGGGGCTGGCGTTGACCGGTTTAGGCGCAGGGGGGCGCAATCCTTCGACGGAAAGGAACAGGACTAAGGCCAAAACTGCAATCGCGGACAAAATGCTGCCGGAGCTCTGGGTAGCGTCCTGCTGCAATCATCCCTCCACTCCGCGCCATCCTAGGCTGAGGATGGCCTTAAGTCAATCTGCAAGAAACAGTTACTGGAATCAGAGCCGCGGGGTACGGGGCCAAATTTCGGTGGCGCGGGTGCGTCGCGCAGGCCTTCTGTGCCGACGGAAGCCGCGTACCGCCGGGTGGGCCTCTGCGCCCTGCTTCCGCAACAGAATGTGCAAACGGTCTAAATGCTTGCTTTACACTGCTGGCGCACCATGCTACTTTTTATTCCCGTAACCGCCGTCCCGGTCAGCGCCAGGCGGAAGGGCCATTGAGTCGACCCTCCAGCGTTTTTGTCTCGAAACACCTCCGACGAAAGATCGATAAATTGAAGCTTCTTCAGGTTGTGAAGCTGAGGGAGCGAACTGTGCGAGGGAACTGGTGCTGAAACTGCGTAAAGTCGAGCTTTTGGGGTTTAAGTCTTTCTGCGAGAAGACTCCTATCACGTTCAGCGGCACGGGGATCACCTGCATTGTGGGTCCCAACGGGTGCGGCAAATCGAACGTCGTGGATGCGATCTCCTGGGTGCTGGGCGAGCAGAGCCACAAAATGCTGCGCGCCGAACGGATGTCCGACTGCATTTTCAATGGCACGGCGAAGCGGCCGCCGATGGGATTGTCGGAAGTCACCCTGACGCTGGTGGACCCGGGTTTGGCCAACGCCGTCGCGCAGGTGTTGGATGCGCCGGAGGAAAATCTGGCGACGGGCGAAACGGCCGGGCCGATGATCGTGGAGGACGCGCCGGAGCCCGAAACAAAAGTGGTGGATGGATTCGTTGAGCTGGTTGCGGATGAAACCGCGCCGGGAGAAAACGCCGCCGCGGAAGCCGTTGCGGCCGACAAGGCCAAGCCATGGAAAAAACGCGGCGCTGAAAAACCGGCGATCGCTTTGAAGCCGGGAGAGGTTGTGGTGGGGCGGCGGCTCTATCGTTCGGGGCAAAGCGAATATTTGATCAATGGGCGCGTGGCGCGTTTGCGCGACGTGCAAGAGCTTTTCATGGGGCTGGGGCTCGGTCCTGATAGCTACGCCATCATCGAGCAGGGCCGCATCGGGCAAATTTTGAATTCGAAGCCGATGGATCGCCGCGCAATTATCGAAGAAGCCGCCGGGATCACGATGTACAAGACCAAGCGTCGCCTAGCAGAAGCGAAGTTGGAAGCTTCGAAAGTGAATTTGTCGCGCGTGCACGACATTCTGGTGGAGGTGGAAAAGCAGCTGGCTTCGCTGAAGCGCCAGGCGTCGAAGGCGCGGCGTTACGCCGAGCTTCGCGAGCAGATGCGTGAACTATTGCGGAGCGTGCTGGCCAGCAAGGCGGAACACCTGGATATCGAAGCGGCGCGCCTGGAAAATCTGCTGCGCGAGATGGACGCGGCGGAAGCGCGCGAAGCGAGTTCCGTGCATGAACTGGAAGGCGAGCAGGAACGGCTGAGCAATCGCAGCTACGAACTCGATGGAGAGTTGCGGCAAATCCAGAATTTGCTTGGACAAACCGTGCTGGACCTCGATCGCGCGGAGAACCGGATTACTTTTAATCGCGAGCAAACGGCGCAGATCGAATCGCGCGCGATGCGTCTGGCGGTGGAAACGGAAGTGGCGGAACGGCAGGTGAACGATCTGGGCACGCGCATGGCTGCGCATCGCGAGGCCGTAGGGATTCTTCGCGAGCAGACCAGTGGCCTCGAAACTCTGCTGCGCGAAACGACCGAGCGATCCTCCGCAACTGCCGCGGAACAAATCCAGACGGAAGCGCGCATTGCAGAATTGCGCCAACTTGCCGCGCGGCTGGTGGAGGAATCGGCGCGAGAACTGGCGGAATCGTTGCAGGCCGAGGAAGCGGCGGCGCGGCATACGGCGGCGGAAGAGCAGCGCGCCGCGGCAATGCGGGCGATTGAAACGGAATGTAGTGCGTTGAACGACAAAGTCGCAGCGGCCGAACAGACATTCGCGCAAGCGGAAACCAGCGCGCAGGAATTGGGCGCGACGGTACGAGGCGCGCAGGCGAGGCTCGTGGAATTGCGGCGTAGCCAGCAAGAGACCGGGCAGCGGCTCGAGGTAATGCGCGAAGGGCTTTCCGCGGAGCGGGCGCGCCGCGCTTCGATCGAGCAGATTTTGAGCGAACGCGCGTACACCGCGGATGCGGTGCAGAAGCTTTTCAACGTGACGCGCGAAGCGAACGCGGATGCAGCGGCCGGAGGATTCCACGCGGTCGGATTGCTCGCGGATTACGCTGAAGTGCAGGAAAAATATGAAGGCGCGATCGAGCAGTTCTTGCGCGACGAGCTGGAATACGTGGTGGTCGAATCGTTCGATCACGCGCGCGCCGGAATTTCCCTGCTGCGCGACGAAATGGGCGGGCGCGCCACATTTTTCGTGGATTCGCTCAACAAGCTGAATCTTCCCTCGCCGGAAGCCGACGGCTCGTTGCCGATGCCGGCGGGAGTGCTGGGGAGGCTCGATCGCCTGGTGGATTTCCGGGAGCCGCTGGGACCCGCCGCGAAGCATTTTCTGACCAAGTTGCGGACGGCGTACGTGGTGGAATCCGCCGCGTTCGCCGAGCGGATGGCCAACGAAAATCCGCACAGCTATTTTTTGACGCCGGATGGCACCTGCTATCACGGACGGATGGTTTCGGGCGGGCGCGCGGGCGAAGCCGGGCCTTTGGCTTTGAAGCGCGAATTGCGCCAGCATGAAGCGGAGGCGCTGCGGCTGGAACAAACGGTGCACGAGCAGCAAGCGGAAATGACTCGCTTGGAAGCTGCGATCGCGGACTGCGAAGGGCAGGTTGCCTCCGCCATTGCGCGGCAAATGGAAGCGGAAAAATCGCTGGTGGCGGCCACGCACGAGCGCGATCAGGCGCGTTTCGAGTTGCGGCGCATCGAGCAGCAATTCGCGGCCGAACGCGAAGAGATTTCACGCTTGCGCGCTGACGCCGAATCCGCGCGCAGCCGCGCGGCGGAGGCCCGCCGCAAGCACGCCGAAGCTTCGCAATCGCGGGAGGCGGCGGAAACGAAAAGCACGCAAGTATCCGAGCAGCTGATGCGCATGCGGCAGGACCTGCAAGCATTGCAGGAGCAGGCCGCGGCGCGGCGAGAAGAGCTGGCGATGATGTCCGAACGGCTAGCCACGGCGGAATCCGCGGAACAGCGCTTGACCGAAGAACTGGCGCAGGCCGGCGAGCGCGTGGCAACGTTAAGCCAGCAACAGGAAATGATGCGGCAGGAAAAGTTCGAGCTGGAAAATTCCTGTGTGCAGCTCGGCTTGCAAGTGGAAGAACTACGCAAAGAAAAGTCACGGCTCGAGGAGCTGAAGGCCGCGCTGGAAGCGGAATGGGAACAGGCGCGCACGCGCGCGACACAACTGGATGAGACGGTGCGCGGCAAGAGGCAATCGCTGGATGAGCTGCGCGCCGAGCGCAACCAGCGGCAAATCGAAAAAGCGCGCAACGACGCGGACCGCGACTATTTGCGGCAGGCTTGCGTGGCGGAATTGAACGCGCAGCCCGAGGAATTGATGGCGCAGCAGGCGCAGCTATTGCTCGGAGAAGAATTGATCGCCGCCGAAACGAACTACAACGAAATGAAGGCGCGCGTGGAAGCCATGGGCCCCGTGAATATGATGGCACTGGAGGAATTCAAGGAGTGCGAGGAGCGGGACACATTCCTGCGGCGCGAGCGCGACGACCTGGTCACTTCGATTCAGAATACGCAGCTCACCATCACCGAACTTGATCAGGTTTCGCGGCAAAAATTCGAGGAAGCTTTCAATTTCATCAACGCCCATTTCGCCATCGCCTTCCAGTCGCTCTTCGGCGGCGGGCACGGCGAAATGCGCCTGGGCGAGCCGGACAGCTCCGGCGAAGCCGGCATTGATATCGTCGCGCAGCCTCCCGGCAAACGCCTGCAAAATATCTTGCTGCTATCGGGCGGCGAAAAGGCGCTGACGGCGCTGGCGCTGCTGATTGCGGTGTTCAAATATCAGCCGAGCCCCTTCTGCATCCTGGATGAAGTGGACGCGCCGCTCGACGAAGCCAACGTCGGACGCTTCAACAAGATGCTCGCGGACATGTGCGGGCAAACTCAATTCATCGTGGTCACCCACAATCGTAAAACGATGGAGATGGGCTCGGTCCTGTATGGCGTGACCATGCAGGAGCCGGGCGTTTCGAAACTGGTCTCGGTGAAATGGGAAGAAACCGCTGCGATCGCCGCGCCGAAGGCGGCATCGAACGCCGCTTAGCGCGCGCGAAATTTTTTCGAAACATTCACCCCTGTGAAAAATTCACGTGCGGCGCTGTCTTAACGGTTGACAACTTATCTCGCTGCGCTAGAATACCCGCCTCTTAGCAACGAGGTAAAAACCCTTGGCATCTCCGCAAATGACTCCAGTGATTTCAGAAACGAATTTTCCCGGGCTCAAGCTCCGGGGACGCGGCAAAGTGCGCGATATCTACGAATTGGGCGACCAATTGCTGATCGTGGCCACGGACCGGCTTTCGGCGTTCGATGTCGTGCTGCCGACACCCATCCCCGATAAGGGAAAAGTTCTCACGCAGATCTCTTTGTTCTGGTTCGATAAGCTGGCAGGCATCGTGCCGAACCACGTGATCGCGGCCAAAGATTTCAGCGGCGAGCTCGCGCCGTACGCGGGGTCGTTGAACGGCCGCGCCATGTTGGTACGCAAGACTGAACCCGCGCCGATCGAATGCGTCGTGCGCGGATACATTTCCGGCTCCGGCTGGAAAGACTACCAAAAGACCGGCGCGATTTGCGGCATTCCGTTGCCTGCGGGATTGCGTGAATCCGATAAACTGCCGGAACCGATCTTCACTCCGTCCACCAAAGCGACTTCCGGTCACGATGAAAACATTTCATTTGAAGAAACCGTGGCGCAAGTGGGCCGGCCGCTCGCGGAAAAGCTGCGCGACGTCAGCTTGACCATTTACCAGCGCGCTTCCGAACATGCCGCCGCGCGCGGGATCATCATCGCCGACACGAAGTTTGAATTCGGGCTGATCGGCAACGAACTGATCTGGATTGACGAGGCGCTGACGCCCGATTCGTCGCGTTTTTGGCCCGCGGATCAATACGTTCCCGGCCACACCCAGCTATCGTTCGATAAGCAGTACGTCCGCGACTATCTGGAAAAGATTGGATGGAACAAGCAGCCTCCTGGTCCGGCTCTGCCCGCCGATATCGTATCGGCCACGCAAAACAAATACCGGGACGCCTATCAACGCGTCACAGGCAACGCACTGGACTAGCCCGAGCGCCGCTGGCGGGTTCGCTGCCTCCGCGTGCGGAGTCGAAGATACTGACGTTACCGGCCCCCTTCTCCGGCCTCATCATTGCGTGCGGAGCGTGCAAGCGTGAAAGATCAATTGGAATCTCTCGTGGGCATGATGGTGGAACGCGGAATTCTGCTGGAAGAGGCCGTGACGGAATTCGAGAAAAAATTCATCAAGCGCGTTCTGGAACGATTGGACGGCAATCAATCGCGAGCCGCCAAAGCCCTGGGAATCCACCGCAACACGCTGAGCCGCAAGGTAGGCGAGTACAAGCTGGACCACGCGCGGAATAGACGCGCATAGCAATTCTCCTGAGCGATTCGCAGTAATCGCATATCCCGAAAAAAAAGGCCGGCCCATTTCTGGACCGGCCCCAATTCCCTGATCTGGACCGCTACTACTGCTTGGGCGGAATCTTGTGATGCCTGCCAACTTCCGCCTTTTCCGGAATCGCCGCCGGATCCACTTTCACCTGATCCCAATGCAGCAGGAAGGGAGTTGGATCATAGCTGACGATCGCGCCGGAGAAGCGTATGCCGTCGTCC
Organism: uncultured Acidobacteriota bacterium; assembly: GCA_963780035.1. Taxonomy (GTDB): domain Bacteria; phylum Acidobacteriota; class Terriglobia; order Acidiferrales; family UBA7541; genus Palsa-295. The sequence goes on from CAWAAG010000008.1 coordinate 562,139, forward strand.
TTCTGAAGCCGAACGACGTCCGGTTGTGGAGTATCCTGGGCCGCTCCGGGGGTTCCCGGCGGAGGAGCCGTAATCCAGACCTTCACGTCCATGTTGGGCGTGGTGGCTTTGTCAACTTCGTCTTCCGTGGCGCCGGTGAACACCATGAAGTCCACGAAACCGTCACCCTGCTTGACCTCGATAATCTTTCCGACCACGCCGGGAAACTGCGCGTTGCAAATGGCCAGCCAGGTCATCTTGGCCTTGTCGCCGCCGGCGCTAAGATCAGTCATCACCGTCAGAATGGTGCTGCCCTGCGCGATTTTTTGCAGGTCGGTGACGCTTGGAATGCTGTAGGTAGCCGGACGATCGCCCGTGGTGCCCGCCAGGGTCATCAGCTCATTGAGCTGCGCATCCACCGAGCTATCGCACCCGGGTTGTTCGTAGGCCAGAATCGCCTTGCGCAAATAATCCTTGATCTTGTCCGCATCGGGAACTTTCAGATTGATGGCTCGGGCGAGAGACCAGAATCCATCGATGGATTGCGGCGGGGTCATTGCCAGGTAAGCCAGGCCCAGACGATAGTAGCTAACAGCGTCGTTGGGGTTATTCGTCAGCGCCTTTTTGAAATCGTCCACCGCGGACGGGAAGTCTTTCAGTTGCAAATCGGCAAATCCCGCCGAGGCATAAAAAAACGCCAAGCCGGGCTTCTTCTGCTCCGCAAACTGCTCATCCGTCATCGTTACTTTTGCGGGCTTGGGGTACTTCGTCAGCAAATCCGCGCCTTCTCGCGCGGAGTCGCGTTCCTTGGTGAGCTGATCGTGTGCGTCGGCCGCCTTGGGGTTGAATGTAGAAAGAAACGCTTGCACCCGCGTTTGCAGGGCCTGCAGGCGCGTAGCGGCATCCACCTTGTCGCCCATCGCGATGATTTTGTCAGCGGTGGAGATGACTTTCGCATAGTCCTTCAGCTCGCCATACGTGGTCAGGTAAAGCTGATCCACGTAAGTCATCAAGGTCGAGTTCGGGAACTTGGTGACAAAATCATCGAGAAGCTTGACGCGGTTTTGCGGGTTGGTCTCCGCGCGCGCCGCCTGGAAGGCATTGTATTCCGGGATCGTATAAGTGGGCTTCGCCTCCTGCGGCTGGGGCCGCGCGGCCGCCGGCGAAGCCTGCAAACCAAACTGTAAGAGCGCGAGTAGTAAGAGTCCCTTTATGAGAAAGCACTTTCGCATCATCTGTTCGCTGCCTCCTGGACTAGTTTAACAATGGATTGGCGGCCATGCCCTGGGACCACAACCCCTGCAGAACAACGGAGTAAACGGAATCCACGGGATTATAGGGAAAGCTACCCATGCGTGCAAGGTGAAATCAGCCCGCAAACCAAATTCTTCATCGAGACGCGCTCTCTGGATGTTCACACCTGAATGATAAGATGACATCTGGCGGAGATTTGTCGCCTCCGGGGAGTTCCGCAAATGTCCGATTCAAAAGCTCTCGCAGGAAAAGTCGCAATCGTAACCGGCGCGAGCCGTGGCATCGGGCTGGCGGTCGCCCAGCGCCTTGCAAAGATGGGCGCGAAGCTCAGCATTTGCGCGCGGGATCCACAAAAACTGGAAGCAGCCGCGAACGATTTGCGGCACGCTGCCGTCGCGGTATTCGCGGCTCCCGTGGACGTCACTCACGCCGACCAGATCGCGTCGTTCGTCGCCCACACTGAGAAAAACATGGGCCCCGTGGCAATCCTCGTGAATAACGCCGGAATCGGCTACTTTGGCCCCACCCACGAAGCCAGCGAGCAGAACTGGGACTTGGTGTTAGACACCAATTTGAAATCCGTGTTCCTGATGAGCAAGGCCGTTGCGCCTGGAATGATCGAACGGCGGGATGGGCATATCATCAACATCGCTTCGCTGGCGGGAAAGAACGCTTTCCGCGGCGGCGGGATCTATTGCGCCTCGAAATGGGGTTTGCTGGGCCTCACGGAGTGCATGGCGGAGGATTTGCGGCAGTATGGCATCCGCGTTAGCGCAATCTGTCCAGGGTCGGTGGCTACCGACTTTTCGCCGCATACCGGCAAAGATACCAGTAAGATGCTGCAAGCAGACGACATAGCGCACGCCGTGGAGATGATCGTCACGCAAGCGCCGCAAAGCTTTATCAGTGAAGTACTTATGCGGCCGACCCAGAAACCCTAAATCCCTGCTGAATCCTTTCGAGAGCGGCCGCATCAAATCCTTTAAGCTCGAATGATTTGAGCTTAAAGTAAAATACACAATGCCAACCCATTTCGCAGGCGGCGAAGACGCCGTCCGGGCGCTGAACGCTTACATCAATCTGGTGCGGGCCTCGGATTCGGTGCTATCCAAGATCGCCGTCCATCTGGAATCAGAGGGCGTGACCACGGGCCAGTTCGCGGTCCTGGAAGCGCTGCTGCATCTCGGGCCGATGTGCCAGCATGCCTTGGCCAAGAAGCTTTTGCGTAGCGGCGGGAACATGACGCTGGTGGTGGACAACCTGGAGAAGCAAGGATGGGCGAAGCGGGAACGTCAGGAAAAAGACCGCCGGATGGTTCAAATTCATCTAACGCCGAAAGGAAGGCGCTTGATCAGCCGGATATTTCCGGAGCACGCCCGGGCCATCGCGCGGGTGATGAGTGAATTGACTCCGGCGGAGCAGGAAGATTTGCGCCGCATTGCCCGCAAGCTGGGACGCGGCGCCGAAGAACTGTGCGCCGAAAGGCTCAAGAAGGAGATACACCATGATTCGCATCCGACCAAGTGACGAACGCGGACGCAACCAGCTGAACTGGCTGGACACGCACTTCACGTTTTCGTTCGACCAATATTACGATCCGCAACACATGCAATTCCGCTCGCTGCGCGTATTGAATGAGGACACCATCGCCCCGGGCCAGGGATTTGGCATGCATCCGCACCGGGATATGGAGATACTCACGTGGATTCTCGAGGGCGCTCTGGAACATCGCGACAGCATGGGCACCGGCGCGGTGATCCGTCCCGGCGAATTGCAGCATATGACCGCCGGCTCGGGCGTCCTGCACAGCGAATTCAATCCTTCGCCGAAGGACCCGACGCACCTGCTGCAGATCTGGATCACGCCGGAGCGCAAGAATCTGAAGCCGGAATACGAGCAACTGGCTTTTCCGGACAAGGATCTGCGCGGAAAATTCCTGCACGTCGCGGGGCCGCAGGCTCCGGTGACGATTCACCAGGACGCCAATCTTTACATTGCTCGCCTGGACAAGGGCGACCAAGCCAAGCTCGACTTGAAAGCGGATCGGCACGCATGGGTGCAGATCGCGCGGGGCGGCGTCACGCTCAACGGCCAGGAATTGCAGGCCGGCGATGGCGCGGCGATTTCCAAGGAAGACGAAGTTCAGGTAAAGGCCCATGAAGCATCCGAGGTCCTGCTGTTTGACCTCGCATAAAACCAAGTTCAATCAGGAGAAGAGAGAATGAAACCGTCGGAAAGCTTGATTACCCTCTCAGGCAGGATCTTGATGAGCGTGATATTTCTGATCAGTGGATTTTTTAAAGTAGCGGGCCACGCGCAAATGGTGGGATACGCAACGGCCGTCGGTTTGCCCATGCCCAACGTGGCAATTTGGCTGGCGGCGTTGATTGAACTCGCTTTGGGCCTTGCGATTCTCGCAGGATTCAAGACGCGCATCGCGGCGTGGGTGCTCTTCTTCTATCTGATTCCCACGACCTACTTTTTCCACAACTTCTGGGCCGCACAGGGCGCGGCGCAGCAAGCCCAGATGGTCAACTTCCTGAAGAACGTGGCCATTATGGGCGGGTTGCTGGTGCTCGCGGTCAACGGCGCCGGTGCTAATTCGGCCGACGCCGCGCTGTCGAAGAAGAATTAGAATCGACGCAGAAAGCCCGGGCGCGCGGCCCGGTCGGCTGGTGTTGCGGCTGAACGGCTCGCGCTCGGATTGCACCTAGCGAGATTTGCACGAGCACGACAATTCATCCCATGCGGCTATAAGGAGAAATCATGAGCGTACCGAAGAGGACTGCCGAAACCAGTGTTCCGATTCACCCTTTGATCAGCGAGCGCTGGAGCCCTCGCGCATTCGCGAATCGTCCCGTGGAGCCGGAAAAGTTGCGTGCGCTATTCGAAGCCGCGCGCTGGGCGGCTTCGTCTTACAACGGCCAGCCGTGGTATTTCATCGTCGCCACCAAGGAACACGGCGCGAACTACCAGAAGATTCTCGATTCGTTCGTCGAGTTCAACCAGGGTTGGGCCAAGGGGGCGCCGGCGCTGGCGCTGAGCGTGGCCAAGCTCAAATTCGATCACAACGGCGAGCCTAATCGCCATGCGTTGCACGACGTGGGACAAGCGGCCGCGAATCTGTCTCTCCAGGCGCACGCGCTCGGCCTCGCTGTGCATCAGATGGCCGGGATTCTGCCGGAGAAGGCGCGCGAACTTTTTGAGATTCCGGAAGGTTATGAGCCGGTGGCCGGGCTCGCGATCGGTTACCCGGGCGACCCGGAAGACCTTTCCGAGCAATTGCGGCAGCGCGAAATGGCGCCGCGCGAGCGCAAGCCGCTCGACTCGTTTGTGTTCACGGGAAAGTGGGGAAAGGTTTCGCCGATCGTCGCCAGCAAGTCGTGACGTCAGCGCGTCGGCTGATCGATCGGCTCGCGCTAAAAGTGAAGCCACTGTCATCCCGAGCGCAGCGGGGCAATGCTGCCCCCACTAGATCTTCGGCAGGACGATTCCCTGCTGTGACTGGTATTTGCCTTTCTTATCCTTGTACGAAATTTCGCACTGCTCGTCGGACTCGAAGAAGATGACCTGGCACAAGCCTTCGTTCGCGTAAATACGCGCCGGCAAGGGCGTGGTGTTGCTGATTTCGAGTGTGACGAAGCCTTCCCATTCGGGCTCGAAGGGCGTGACGTTCACGATGATTCCGCAGCGCGCATAGGTGGATTTGCCGACGCAGATCGTCAGGCAACTGCGCGGGATCCGGAAATATTCCACCGAACGGCCCAGCGCGAACGAATTGGGCGGCACAATGCAGATGTCGCCCTTAAACTCGACGAACGATTTCGGGTCAAAGTGCTTGGGATCCACGATCGAGGAATTCACGTTGGTAAAAATGCGGAACTCGTCCGCCACGCGCAAGTCGTAGCCGTAGGACGACACGCCGTAACTGATAACGCCCTCGCGCACCTGACGACCTTCAAACGGCTCGATCATGCGGTGCTCGCGCGCCATCTTGGTAATCCACTTGTCAGACTTCACCGACATCACATCCTCCTGGTCATACCACTCTTGCTGTTTTTGCTGGCTTCTCGCCGATTGCGGAGCGGCAGCGCGCTCGGACCGAGCACCGGGCCGCATGGAAGCCGGGCAGTGTAATACACCGCACGGCGCTTGACAACCTGCAACCCCCTGTCTAGCATAGGTTTCCGGTCAGCGGGAGGCACGTGTGATCAAGCTCGACATCGTCAACGCCATCGTACAGAAAACGAACATTACGCGCACAAAAGCCGAACAGGCGGTGGAAACCGTCTTCGAGGCGATGAAAAACGCCCTCGGGCGAGGAGAGCGCATCGAACTCCGCCGCTTCGGCGTATTCAATGTGAAGCCCCGCAAGACCGGCATCGGCCGCAACCCTCGCACGGGACAGCAGGTTAGCATCCCGCCCGGCAAAGCTGTGCGCTTCAAGCCCGGCAAGGAATTGCAGGCGCTTCCAGCGACGGCTCCAGCTCCAAAGCCCTGATCGAAATGGCGCTCGCCGCCGCTGCGAGCGGCGCGGAACCCGTTTTTTTGCGCGGTGCATCCAAATCCCATGAGCAATAGCACCGGCAACGGCGATGGCCGCCCTCCATTGGAAGTGCTCGACCGGCGTTTCGCCGAGGTTATTGATCTTCCGCCGCCGCGGGTGACAGCCCGCCGCCCTCCTTTCTGGCCCGCGCTGATTCTCTTCCTGCTGACTCTGGCGACGACCTTGGCGGCCGGCGCGGTGTTCGCCATTTCTTACGCCAACGACTCGGCGCGCGCGGTGGCCGACGAAGGCCTGCTGACTTTGCCTATGCTTCTGGTCCAGCATCCGCACTTGCTGTTGCTGGGGATTCCGTTTGCCGCGACGCTGCTAGGTTTTCTGCTGGCTCACGAAATGGGCCATTTTCTTGCGTGCAAATATTACGGAATTGATTGCAGCTACCCGTTTTTTCTGCCGTCGCCATTTCTTTTCGGCACGTTTGGTGCGGTGATCAAAATTCGCGCGCCGATCACCACGCGGCGGGCGCTATTCGATATTGGAATCTCCGGACCAATTCTTGGCTTCATCGTGGCCGTGCCATTGCTCGCCTATGGCATTGCGATTTCCAGAGTCGTTCCCGGAGCGCAAGACGATTCCGGGATTATTTTCGGGATCCCGCCGCTGATGCGATTTTTTGTGGGGATGTTTCATCCGGGAGCGGATCCGTATTCGCTTCTGCTGCATCCGGTGGCGCGCGCGGCGTGGTTCGGGTTGCTGGCGACGGCGCTGAATTTGCTTCCGATTTGGCAGCTTGACGGCGGGCACATCATCTACAGCTTGACGCCGGAACGCCATCAGCGCATTTCGCTGGCTGTGGCGCTGGGCCTGGTGGGCTTGGGAGTGCGCTACTGGTATGGCTGGGCTTTCTGGGGCATCGTGCTGCTGGTCCTGTCGCTGCGTCTGCGGCATCCGCCGCTATACGATCGCTGGCAGCCGCTCGATGCATCACGAAAATTGCTGGCGTTGGTGGCGCTGGCGATGTTCCTGTTGTGCCTCACGATTATGCCGACGAATAATCCGTGGTGAAGCTCGTCCTTCCTTCAGTTCCTTACCGCGACGCGCTACAAATTCACCTGATCGGCGATCCGAATGCTCACGCGTCGGGCTGCGTTATTCGTTTGCCGCGACGCTGCACCAGGTCGTGCGCTGCAGCGCTCCACTCCGGGAAATCGAATTGAAAGCCATGACCGAGCAACCGACCGGGAACGACGCGCCGGCTCTTCAGGATCAGCTCGGTTTCGGTGCGCAGAAAGACGGCGCCTATCTCCAACATCCATTTGCTGGCGGGCAGTCCGATGCGCGTGCCCCAGGCCTTGCGCAGATCAGCCATAAATTCTGCGTTTGGGACCGGGTTGGGCGAGGCTATATTAATCGCGCCATCCAGATCTTCGTGGGCGATCAAGTAATCGATCGACCGCAGGAAGTCCTGGTCGTGAATCCACGATACAAATTGCTTGCCGGAACCCGAGGCGCCGCCCAAGCGGAAACGCACGAGCCGCAACAAGGTGTCGAAGATGCCTTCCGGATCGGGGCTCATCACCATCGCGCTGCGCAAAGCGATTTTGCGGGTGCCGGGCGTCGGCGATGAGAAAAACGCCTCCTCCCAACTGGTAGCAACGTCAATGCTGAAGCACCACGTTGACGGCGCGTTCGCTTCCTTGCCTCCTATTTCTCCGGTGGCCTCGTCCATCGCGCGGTCATACGCGTCGCGGTAAATTGTGGCGGTGCTGGCATTCATCCAGATTCGGGGAGGATGCGACGCCCGGCTGATCGCTTCGCCAATCGGACGAGCGGTTCGAGTGCGCGATTCCTTGATAGCGCGGCGATTGGACTGACTGTAGCGGCAGTTGACACTGCGACCCGCAAGGTTGATGACGAGGTCCGCGTTGTCAATCGCCTCGGTCCAGGGTCCTAGCGTTTCGCCGTTCCAGGGAACAATCCGCCACGGCGCGCGGCCCGCGGTTCTCGCGAGTACGACTATGTCGTGCCCTGCGAATGAAAGTGCCGGGCCAGCACACTTCCTACCTGGCCCGATCCGCCGGGCAATACGATTCGCAGCGGCTGAGTGTTCACACGCTGCATTATGACATCTCCCCTTAATTCGCTGCGCTACGAAAGGCTGGTGGGGTCAACGTCCACGACGATGCTCGTTTCGGGGATTTCCTTTTTCGCGCAGAAATCGAGGGCGCCGCTTAGCGCCTGGGAGAGCGCGGAGCGCTGCGGTGATTTGAGCAGGAATTGATAGCGATATTCCATGCGCAGGCGCGCGAGCGGCGCCGCGGCCGGGCCCAGAACCTTTACGCCGCGCTCTTCGAAGGGCGCGAAATAGCCGGCGAGCGCGCGCGACCAGCGAATCGCGTTTTCGATTTTGCGGTCGCGCACCAGGATACTGGCGAGCGCGGTGAACGGCGGGTAATGCAACATGCGCCGGAAATGCGCTTCCTTCTCGTAGAACGAAACGTAATCTTGCTTCGCCGCGAGTTGGATGGCGTAGTGCTCGGGGTAATGCGTTTCCACCAGGACTTCGCCGGAAAGGTCGCCGCGGCCGGCGCGGCCGGCGACTTGCGTCAACAACTGAAACGTCCTTTCCGCGGCGCGAAAATCGGCGAGGCCCAGCATCAGGTCAGCGGCCACCACACCCACCAGCGTGACGCGTTGAAAATCGTGGCCTTTCGCGACCATCTGCGTGCCCACCAGCACATCCAATTCCCCGCCTGCGAACGCGCCCAGCACTTGCTGGTATTCGCGCTTGGTGCGCACCGTGTCGCGATCGAGGCGAGCGATGCGCGCGTTGGGAAAATGCTCGCGCAAATATTCTTCCACGCGCTCGGCGCCGTCGCCGACGAAGTACATGTACTCGGCGCGGCACTTCGGGCACTGCTTGGGAGGGCGAAGCGAATAGCCGCAATAGTGGCATTCCAGGCGCTGGCGGCTCTTGTGATAGGTGAGCGCAATGCTGCAATTTTCGCATTGCACGAACGCGCCGCAGCTGCGGCACATGCTGGACCAGGAATAGCCACGCCGATTGATCAGGATCATCGCCTGCGTTTTTTCTTCCAGGCGAAGGGCGATTGCGGCGCGCAGCGATTCGGAAACGGGGGCGGCCTTGTGCGCGCGGCGGAATTCTTCGCGCAAGTCCACCACGCGCACATCCGCCAGCGGGCGATTGGCGACGCGTGCGGTCAGCTCGAGCAAATGATATTTTCCGCCGCGCGCGTTGTGATACGTCTCGAGCGAAGGAGTTGCGGAGCCCAGCAGCGCCACCGCCCCTTCCAGGCGCGCGCGATAGACGGCCGTGTCGCGCCCGTGATAGCGCGGCGTTTCTTCCTGTTTGTAGCTGGATTCCTGCTCTTCATCCACGATGAGCAGGCCCAAATTTTCGAGCGGCGCGAAAACCGCGGAGCGCGTGCCCACCACCACGCGCGCTTCTCCGCGCCGCACGCGCCACCATTCGCGGGCGCGCTCGACGTCCGGCAAGCCGCTGTGCAGCGTCGCAACCGTTTCGCCGAACCGTGCGCGCACCAGGCGCCCGAGCCACAGCGTCAGCGCGATTTCCGGCACCAGGACGATGGCCGTCTTCCCGCGAGAAAGCGTCGCTTCGATTGCCCCCATATAAACTTCCGTCTTCCCGCTACCGGTCACGCCGTGCAAAAGCGCTGCTGCGAATTCGTCCGCCACGATCCAGCGCCAGATCTCGCCGAGAACCTGTTTTTGCTCGGCGTTCAGCACATTCGCCGGCGGCGTGAAATCGGTCTCCCAGGCGTCTTCGTCAGCGGTCAGCGCCTCGTCCCAGGTGAGCACTCGCCCGCTCTTTTCCAAGCGCAGCAGCGCGGTGCGGGTCAGCGATGCCTGCTGGCGCAAGAGATTAAGTGGCAGCGGCCCGCGCGTGGCGGTCAGGACTTCGCGGATTTTCTCTTCGACGGAATTGGCCGGCGGCGTGGCATTCGCGGCGTTCCACGCGACAATTTTCTGTACGCGGGTTTTGCGGCGTCGCGCGACTTCGCGCGCGGCGAGATAACCCCGGCGCACAAATTTTTCGGCGGCGGCTTCACCACCGGGCAGGCGCCGGATACGCGCGGAACGCACGGTGTGATCTTTTGCCCCCGGCGCGTTCAAATTAAATACTCGCAGAAAATCCAGCTCGGCCCTTTCTACGTCCGTGTTTTCCTTTTCCGCGGCGAGCGTTTGCAGGTAGGCGCGACCGGCAGCGGTGAGCCAGTATTCGCGGTCGTGCCGCAGCTCGATTTCTGGCGGCAGCATCGCGCGAAACGTCTCGCCGATCGGCGCGAGGTAATAGCGGCTAATCCAGTGGCCCAGTTCGATGAGTTTCGGAGGCAGCGCGGGCAAAGGGTCGAGCAGCTCGGCAATTTCCTTGATTTGCTTCGTTTCGGGGGCTTGTTCCGTGAGGGCGAGCCCGACGCCCACCATCGGGCGATTGCGAAATGGCACCAGCACGCGGCGCCCGATCAATTCCTCGCCCTTGCATGAATCCGGCACGGCGTAAGTGAATGCCGAGCGCAGCGGCACGGGCAGCGCGACTTCGAGGTAACGTTGAGTCATGGATTCCGCAGGATAGTGTAACAGCGTCGAAGAACCGTTCAGCCTCGGTCGGCATCGCCGAACGTCAATGCGCGTGGTCCACACGCCAGATCGTGAACCGGTTTACAGGCTGACCATAACGATGCCCGCAAAGATCATGGCAATGCCGAGCCACTGGGTGCGTTCCAGGCGCTCGCGCAGAAAAATCCAGGAAAGCAGGACCGTAACCGCACCATAGAGCGAGGCCAGCACGCTGACCACCGAAACCTGGCCCGTTGCGAGGCCGGCATTATTCGCAACGAACGCCGCCGTATCCAGCACACCGACGGCGAGCAGCAGCCACCACACGCCGCCGCGCGGAAGCCGGATTGATTGGCCCACGGGAGCGGCCACCAACGCGAGCGAAACGAGCGCGGTCAAGCGCATCACCCAGACCGAAACGGCGCTGCCCACCAGCGGCACAACATAAAACCCGAGAAACCAGAACATCACGCCGAATCCCGCCGCCGCGAAAATTGCCCAGCCCACGCCTTTGGATAAATGCGCGTGCGCGGTCTCTCCATCCGCCGGAGTCGCCGAAGCGTTCGGAGCCGCTGGCGCCGTCGTGCCGCTCCTGGCTTGCGGCGCAAACGAAGTCGCTGCGAGAATCACGCCGACGAGCGTAACGGCAAGGCCCGCGCCCCGCAGGGCGTGAATGCGTTCACCGCTCAGCAGCGAGAGAGCGACGGTGAGCGCGGGATAGCTCGACGAAACCGGCGCGACGATGCTCATCGTGCCGACCTCGAATGAGTGATAGAGCGCTAGCGATGCGGCCATATTGAGGATGCCCGCAAAAATCGCCAACGCCCAAGGACGCCATCCCGGCGCAACTCCCGAAAAACCGATCGTCCATTTCAAGTAAGCGCTGAGCGCGAGGAAACCAAAAAACTGCATGAAGAAAAGCGTGCGGTAGGCCCCCACGCGGCGCGACGCAAAGCGCGCCGCAAAATCCGCCGCGCCCCAGGAGACGGCGCCGGTCAATCCCAGGATGATAGCGAGGGAAACGTTCATGGCGCGGAAACGTTATCGTTTCCTGGGCTGCAGACCGAGGAGCGCCATCACTTTTTGCAGGTCTTTCCACACTTCGCTTTTCGCGGGAGGATTGCGCAACAGGTAGGCTGGATGATAGGTGGCGATCAATTTCGCGCCGCGGAAGTCGAACCACTCGCCGCGAAATTTCGAGATTCCCTGCGTGGTTTGCAGCAGCGTTTGCGCCGCGCAACTGCCCAGCGCGCAGATCACCTTCGGCTTGATCACGTCGAGCTGGCGCAGCAGGTACGGCGAGCACGTCGCAATTTCGTCTTTTTCGGGGAGGCGGTTTTCCGGCGGGCGGCATTTCACCACGTTCGCGATGTACACGTCTCCGCGGCGCAAATTCATCGCTTCGATCATCTGCGTCAATAATTTTCCGGCGCGCCCGACGAACGGCTCGCCCTTGATGTCTTCATCGTGGCCGGGCCCTTCGCCGACGAAAACCAGCTCGGCTTTCGGATTGCCCACACCATAGACGATATTCGTGCGGCCCTTGTGCAGTTTGCAGCGGGTGCAATCGCCGATATCTTCGCGGATGCGGGGCAGCGTGTCGTCCGCGACGCGATCAAGCGATTCGAATAGCGATGGCACCGAAGCGGGCGCGACGACAGCGGCTGGCGCCGGCGCCGCGACGGGTTTTACTGATGCTGAGGACTTCGGCGCGGCTGCGGCGGAAAGCGCAGCATCCGGCGAGCGGCGAGCGGTACCAAGTGCTGCGGCCATCGCGGCCGGAGCCGATTCAGTAGGCTCGGTGTATGGAGGTTCAGAGGCCTGCTGCAATGGCGCGCGGTCGCGATAGAACGGTCCCAGGCCGAGTTCCTCGCCGTAGCGCAGCCAATCCTTCACCTGCTCTTCCACGCGAGTGCCCACACTTGCACGCTTGGCCGGATCCATCGAATCCTCCCGCTTGAGAACTTACTTGGAATGTTTCTGAATTTCCAGCACTCGATCCAGGATGCGATCGGCGACCTCGAGCTTGCTCATCTTCGGCAGCGGCACCTCGCGGCCATCGCGCAGATACAGAGTGACGATGTTCGTGTCCGTGTCGAATCCGGCGCCTTCCTGCGTCACGTCATTCGCGACAATCATGTCCGCGCCCTTTCGCGCGAGCTTGCCGCGAGCATTCTCCGCGACGCGATCGGTCTCCGCGGCAAAACCGACCAGCACTCGATTGCCTTTTTCGCGGCCAAGCTCGGCGAGAATGTCTGGCGTGGGTTCCAGCTCCAGCGTGAATCCGCCTGAACCGCGCTTGATTTTCGTATCCTGCGCCGCGGCGGGACGATAATCGGAAACAGCCGCCGCCATGATCGCAACATTCGCTTCCCGCGCGCGTTCCAGCACGCTGCCATGCATCTGTTCGGTGGCACGCACCGGAACCCAGTCCACGCCCTCCGGAATTTTCAACTCCGTGGGACCGCTCACCAGAATCACATGCGCGCCGCGGCGCTGCGCCGCTTCCGCCAAGGCGTAACCCATCTTGCCGGAGGAGCGATTGGTGAGAAACCGGACCGGGTCAATGTCCTCGCAGGTGGGCCCGGCGCTGACCAGCACCGTCTGGCCCGCGAAATCGCGGCGCAGGCCCAGCACTTCGCAGACTTTTTTGGCGATGCTCTCGGTCGCGGCCAGGCGTCCGGCGCCCGTCATGCCGCAGGCCAGATAACCTTCATCGGGCTCCACCACATGCACGCCGCGCGCGCGCAGAGCCGCCAGATTTTCCCGCGTCGCCGGATGCTCCCACATGTTCACGTTCATGGCCGGAGCGACGACCACAGGGGCCTTGGTGGCCAGATAAAGCGTGGAAAGGAAATCCTCGGCGATGCCGTGCGCGAATTTGCCCAGGATATCGGCGGTGGCGGGAGCCACGAGCAGCAGGTCGATGCGTTGCGCCACCGCGATGTGTTCGATAGCGCTTTCCACATTCGCGGGCGCGGCGCCGGCGGCGCTGAAAAGATCGGTGATGACTTTTTGTCCGGTAAGCGCTGCAAACGTGAGCGGCGTGATGAATTCCTGCGCCGAGCGCGTCATCACCACCTGCACGTCCAATTTTTCCTGCTGCAACCGGCGCACCAGTTCCGCGGCCTTGTAGGCAGCCACTCCACCGGTCACACCGAGCGCTATCTTCATCGCATCACCGCGGGCCTAGGACTTCCGCCGCTTCTCTTCCTTATCTTCGGCATCCTCGTTGAGGTGCGGCGCGTCATATTCGAGCAGACCCTTCTGCAATTCTTCCTCGGCGATGCGCGTGGTCTTGCGCGAGCGGGGATTGTCCACCATGGGCCGCCCCCCGATTAATAATTGCCGCGCGCGCCGCGCGACCACCACCACATAGGCAAACTGGCTTTCTGGTGCATCCCTGAGAACGGCCATGTGAAGATCAGCCTCCAAAAGACTTCAAAATTTCGCGAATTCGTTCTTCATTACGTGCCACCCGGCAACGCGAGCCCAGAGCGATGGCCTGCACTTCCCTGCCCGCGCGTTCGACGTCGTCATTGATCACGGCGAAATCGTAGCTGCTGTAGTTCAGCATTTCCTGGCGCGCGCGCTCCAGTCGCCGGCGAATCTCATCTTCTGAATCCTGCCCCCGAGCCCGGATCCGATGTTCCAGTTCCGCGCGCGACGGCGGCAGCACAAACACCGCAACCGCGCCCGGAAGTTTCTGCTTCACCTGCAAAGCGCCCTGAACGTCAATTTCCAGGACCAAATCTTTTTTCAGCGACTGCGCCGCTTCCAGCCATTTCCGCGGCGTGCCGTACCAGTTCTTGCCGAACACCTGGGCGTATTCCAGGAATTCGCCGCGCTCGACCATTTGCTGGAATTCGGCCTCGGAAACAAAATTGTACCACTTGCCGTCGCTCTCCGTCCCGCGCGGCGCCCGCGTGGTGCACGAAACAGATAGCAGCGTGCCGGGGACCTCCAGAATTTTTTCCACCAGCGTGGATTTTCCGGAACCCGAGGGGCCGGAGACGATCAGCACCAACGGTTCCGCTTGGCTCATTCGATGTTCTGCACCTGTTCCCGCAATTTCTCGATCTCGGATTTTATTTCCAGGCCCAGGCGCGTGATCTCCAGGCCTTCGCCGTCGTTCCCCGGCGATTTCGAAAGCAACGTGTTGGATTCCCGCTGCATTTCCTGCAGCAGGAAATCGAGCTTCTTGCCGACGTCCGCCGCGCCCACCAGCAGCGATTCGAATTGTTGCACGTGACTGCGCAATCGCGCCAGTTCCTCGGACACATCGCTGCGTTCGGCGGCGATGGAAGCTTCCTGAGCGAGCCGCGTAGGATCGAGCTGCGCTTCGCCCAAAAGCTCTTGCAGGCGCGCTTGCAGCCGCCGCGCAAAAGCAGGACGCGAGTTTTCAGCCAGGATTTCCACCTGTGCGCTGAGGGCCGCGATGCCCTGCAATCGCGCGGACATCTCTTCGCGAAGATGGCCAGCCTCTTCTTCGCGCATGGCATCGAGCTTCACCAGCGCTTCGTTCAAGCAGCCCATCACCACTTTTTCCAGGCGCTCGAGTTCATCTTCGAGCGAAGCCGCCGCCGGGCCAATCACTCCCGGCAATCGCAAAATCGAAGCGAGATCCGGCTCGGTCTGAATGCCGAATTCCTTGCGCAGCGAATTGACTGCTTTCAGGTAAGCGGCGGCGACGTCGTGGTTCACCCCCACCGCCGCGGGCCCCGCCAATTCATAATATAAAGTCACATCCAGATGGCCGCGGCGCACGCGTTCACGCAAGAGTTGCCGAATCCGCGGCTCCAGCGGCTCGAATCCTTCCGGAATGCGCAGGTGCAAATCGAGGAAGCGATGATTCACGGCGCGAATAGTGACGCGCAAACTCCAGCCATTCTCCACGGCGCGCGCCTGCGCGTACCCGGTCATGGACTTCAAGCTCGCGGCGCGCGGCTTGGCAGGATTCACGGCGATAGATTTTGAGCTTGTGCTGGACATGCGTTTATACGGGCTCGGCTGCACGTGACGCCGGCTCCGCATCTTGAAACTGCATATTGTACAAACGGGCGTACAATCCGCGGCGCTCGAGCAACTCCTCGTGAGTACCACGCTCGCGAATTGTGCCTGCTTCCAGGACGGCAATCAAGTCGGCGCGGCGAATTGTTGAGAGGCGGTGCGCGATCACAAAAACCGTGCGGCCGGTCATCAGATTGTTCAACGCGCTCTGCACCAGCAGTTCGGATTCGGAGTCGAGCTCGGACGTCGCTTCGTCGAGGATTAGAATAGGCGCGTCTTTCAGCAAAGCGCGCGCAATTGCCAGGCGCTGGCGCTGCCCGCCGGAAAGGCGCTGGCCGCGGTCACCGATCCATGTTTGGTAACCCTTCGGAAGTTGGGTGATGAAATCGTGCGCCATCGCCGCCTTGGCCGCGGCCACCACCTTTTCGGTGGGCATATTCGGCCGGCCGTAGCAGAGGTTGTTCCAGATGGTGTCGTTGAACAAGATGGTTTCCTGCGTGACGATGGCCATCTGCTCGCGCAGCGAGCGCAGCGTCACTTCCCGCACATCGTGTCCGTCAATGCGAACCACGCCCGAAGTCGCGGTGTAAAAGCGCGGCAGCAGGTTGACCAGGGTAGTTTTTCCGGCGCCGCTCGATCCCACGATGGCGACCACGGCGCCCGCCGGCACTTTCAGGCTGATATTTTTCAGCGTCGCCGATTCGCCGTCTTCGTACATGAAGGTGGCGTCAGCGAATTCCACGCCATTCGAAAAACGCGGCAGCGCCTTCGCTCCCGCGTCATCCAGCTTTTCTTCCGGCAGGTCCAGCAGCCTGAAAACCTGCGCGGAGGTTCCCAGCGCCTGCACGAATAGCTGGTAAATGCCCCCGATGCGTTTGATGGGTTCGTACGCTTTGAAAAGGGCGAAGGTGAAGGCGCCGAAGGAGCCAATGGTCATGCGGTCCGCTTTGATTTCACCGCGCGCGAAAAAAAGGATCATGGACACCACCACGGCCCCCAGCACGTCCATGATCGGCCCGGTGGCGGCCATGGCGCGGATCCAGCGCATGTTCTCGCGCAGCAGATTTCGCGCGGCATCGCCGAATTTCCGGATTTCGAAGCCTTCCATCCCGAAAGCTTTTACGACGCGGTTGCCGCTGATCGTTTCCTGGAGTATTTGACTGAGATCCGCCAGGCGTGCGCGGCTCTTTTCCGTCGAGCGGCGAATGCGGCGCGTCAGTTTCCCGACGGGCCAAACGACGAGTGGAACGAGAACGGCAGCTCCGACCGCCATCCGCCAATCAACCACCAGGAGCACGATGACAAATATGACCAGGCTGAAAATTTGCCGGAAGAAATCGGCCAGGTAGTCGGAGAACGCGCTGCGCACCTGCTCGATATCGCTGACGACAGCGGACATGACCCGGCCGACCGGATTATCGTGAAAGAATCCGACCGGCTGCTGCACTACTTTGGCGTACACGCGATTGCGCAGGTCCGTAATGCCGGCAAGACCCACGTACTGAATCAAAGTGCTGCCGAAATATTCCGCGAACGCCTGGAACAGGAAGATGAAAAGAAGCGCCAGCGCAAAGACCGACCAAACGTGATGCACGCGAGCGGGAACGAAATCGTTCATATACACGATGCGGTCGGTGCCGGGCACCTGAAAGAGGACCAATTTCTGCAGCGACGACTGCGGGTTCAGCACCACGTCAATCGCGGGCTTGATGGCAAACGCCACCAGTCCCTCCGCCACGCCCATTCCCGCCATCAGCAGAATCCCCGCGGCCAAAGCGGGAGTATGCGGAGCAAGACAGCGCAGCAGGCGCCGGAGCTCTTCGCCCTGCGTCATCTTGGTGGCTTCCTGTTTTATTTCAGAATCCAAACTGCCAGCCCTTGACGCCGCCCAAGCGGCCGCCTGATTTCAAGACACCAACTTTTCGATGTCGCGATGCACCACTTTGGCCGAATAGTTCTTGCGCTTCAGGTCGCGCCGAATCACTTCCGCGAGCGCAACGGAGCGATGGCGCCCCCCGGTGCAGCCCAGCGCCACTGTTAGATAGCTTTTCCCCTCGCGAATGTAGTGCGGAATCAGATAGAGCAACAGGCTCTCTATTCTCCGCAAAAATTCCCCGGTTTGCGGGAACGAGCGAATATAGCGAACCACGCGCTTATCCTTGCCGCTAAACGGGCGCAAGCGCGGTATGAAATGTGGGTTGGGTAGAAAACGCACGTCAAACACTAGGTCCGCATCCGCCGGAATGCCGTAGCGAAATCCGAAGCTGACGACGGAGACCAGCAGCGGACGCCTTCCCGGATTCTGAAACCGGTCAATGATGAATTGGCGCAGCTCGTGAACGTTGAACTTGGTGGTGTCAATAACGACGTCTGCCAGGCGCCGGATGGGCGCCATGCGCCGCCGCTCCAAGCGAATTCCTTCGGCGACGGAGCCATTTTGGCTGAGAGGATGCGGACGGCGCGTCTCGCTGAACCGCCGCATTAGCGCCTCGTCGCTCGCTTCCACGAACACCAGAGTGGCCGGATGCTCGGCGGCAAGTTTGCGATAGATGCCGGGAAGCTTTTCGATCTGCTCGCCTTCGCGGGCGTCCACCAGCAGCGCGGCGCGCTCCACTTCGCCCACACCTTCCACGTAGAGTTCGCTGAATTTAGGAATCAGGCCGACGGGCAGATTGTCTATGCAATAAAATCCGAGGTCTTCGAAGGTGTTCAGAACCGAACCTTTGCCGGAACCGGAAAGTCCGGTAAGCAAAACCAACTGGCGAGCATCGCGATTTCTGATTCTAGGCTGGCGGCGCGGCACGGCGGGCTTTTAACCCTTCACTCGTCGGCGGTGGGTGCTGGGGATGCGCAAATCTTCGCGGTATTTGGCTACGGTGCGGCGCGTCACTTGAATGCCTTCTTCGCTGAGCCGCTTGGTAATCTGTTCGTCGGTGAGCGGGTGCGCGGTGTCTTCGTCTTCGATCATTTTCTTCACACGCCGCTTCAGCGAGAGCAGAGACATTTCGCTGCCCTGCGGGCCGTTCACCGATTCGCTGAAGAAATAGCGAAGCTCCAATACGCCCTGCGGAGTGTGCACGTATTTATTGGCCACCGCGCGGCTGACAGTGGAGGGATGCACTCCCACTTCCTCCGCCACTTCCTTGATCATCATCGGTTTCAGATGATCGGCGCCATAATCCAGAAAATCGCCCTGCCGCCGCAAGATGGACTGGCAGACGCGCTGGATGGTGTGTTTGCGCTGCTCGATATTCTTCATCAACTGGATCGCGGCGGTGAAGCGCTCTTTCACGTAATTGCGGACGTCGCGATCGGCCGCGTCCCGCGCCAGCAAGCGCCGGTACATCGGATTCAGGCGCAACTGCGGCAGGTCGTCCTCATTCATCAGCGCTTGCCACTCGCCGTCAACCTTGCGGAATTGCACGTCCGGCTCGACCAGGCGCGGTTCGGTGTGGTTGTAACGCAGGCCCGGCTTGGGATCGAGCTGCTTGATTACATCCACGGCGCGCTTCACCAATTCGACCGGACGGTTCAACGCCCGCGCGACTTCCTTGAGCTGATTATTCTGCAGCAGCTTCAAATGCTCGGCGATGATCTGCTGCGCCAAGGTATTTTGCGGATCAATCAGCTTCAGCTGCAGCAGCAAGCATTCCTGCAGGTCGCGCGCGCCCACACCCGGCGGATCGAATTCCTGCACCATGGCCAGCGCTTCTTCCACGTCGTCCATCGTATAGTTGCCGGACGCCGCCAGTTCATCGAGCGTCGCCGTCAGGTAGCCGTTCTCGTCGAGGTTGCCGATAATCCCGTCGGCGATTTTTCGCACTGTTTCCGTGCAGATGCTGACGCTGAGCTGCCAGGTCAAATGGTCCGCAAGATTTTGCGCGGAAGAAAGGAACTTGTCGAAGGACGGGCGCTCAATGTCTTCGCGTTCACTGCCGGCGGATCGCTCGGCTCCGGAATCGAGATACTGCGAAAAGAAGGAGCCAAAATCGAATTCATCGAAGGGATTGGCTTCCGGCTTTTCCGGGACTTTCTCAGTTTCCTTTTTGAGAAAGGCCTCGTCGGTATAGCTGTCCTGGGCGGCCGCGTCCCCTTCGGCCGCTTCATCCAGCACCGGGTTCGCCATGATCTCCTGATTGATCATCTCGCGCAGCTCCAGGCGGTTCAGCGCCAGAACGCTGACCATCTGGACAAGTCCCGGCGTCAGAATCTGCTTTTGGGCGACGCGAAGGCTGAGTTTGGGCGCGAGCCAGTTCATATCGTCAGTTTAACCGGAATCCTTCTCCCAGGTAGATACGGCGCACTTCCGCGTTAGTCGAAAGGTCACCCGGCGTGCCGGCAAAAAGGATTTTGCCTTCGCTGATAATGTAGGCGCGATTGGTCACGGCCAGCGTGTCGCGCACGTTGTGATCGGTCACCAGCACTCCAATTCCCGCAGCGCTCAAATCCGCGATGATCTTCTGGATGTCCACCACCGTCAAAGGGTCAATGCCCGCAAACGGCTCATCCAGCAGCACAAACGATGGCGAAAGCACCAGAGAGCGCGCAATTTCCAGCCTGCGTCGCTCGCCGCCCGATAGCACGTAGGCCCGGCTATATCGCACGCCCTCCAGCCCCATCTGCGCCAGCAACTCTTCCACCCGGTCGCGGCGCTGCTCAGACGTCAACGGCAGCGTCTCCAGAACTGCAAGCAAGTTCTCTTCCACCGTCAATTTCCGAAATACAGAAGGCTCTTGGGGTAGGTAACTGATGCCGCTGCGGGCCCGGAGGTACATGGGTAGGTCGGTGATGTCCTCGCCGTCCAGTAATACACGCCCGTAGTCCGGACGCGCGAGGCCGACCAGGATGTAGAACGTCGTAGTCTTTCCCGCGCCGTTCGGCCCGAGCAGCCCAACCACCTCGCCCTGCTGAATCTCCAGACTTATTTTATCGACAACTTTACGCCCGCGATAAGACTTGCTTAGATCGGCGGCCTGGAGTTTCAACATGCCGGTTCATTTCTCAACCCGGTGCTTGGTCAGCGTGCGCGAACCTTCTTGGGAATCAATCAAAATCGTATCATTCGCTACAAAGAAGGTCAACGAATGGCCGGTGGTTGCGTCGCTGGCCGCATCAATAATCGTCGGATGTCCGCCGGAAAGCACGAATTTTCCGTCGGATGCGGTGTATTCCGCCTGCTCTGCGGTCCCTACGCGGTCACCCTGCCGTACCGTTACCCCTCCCAGGGCCAGCGCCCGCTGGAGCTGTTGCCCAGCCATGGCGGCGCCCGCTGGGCCGTTGGGCGCACCTGCTGGACGAGCTTGAGGCTGTTTAGAGGCGGCTCGCGCCGGCGATCCGCCCGCCACTGATGGCTTGGGCGTTGAGGGCTCCAGATACACGTCGAGAGTGCTTGATTGCATCGACCCCTGCTGCGAATCGGCCGTCACGCCTCCTTCCAAGTGGGCCTTCCCGGCGTCGCTCCAATACGTCAGCAGCGGCGCATGGATCGTCCAGAGCGTCGGCCCGGAGGGCGAGCTGGCTGCATTCGACCCGGGAGTGGCGAACGCTTTGATGGTCGGAGAAGCCTGCGGGAAGACGGCTACCACATTTTCTCTGGCTTGCAATTTCTTATCGTCTCGCCAGATCTGGATCTGGCCCGCTTGCAGCACGGACTCGCCTTGCCACAAGCGGGCGTGGCCGGAATACGTTACGTCTCCAGCGGTGGTGGAACCGCTGAGCGCATCCGCGGAAATATGGCCCGGACCCGCCCCCAGGTTCACGGCGCTGCCGCCCCCATTGCCGAGGTAGCTTGAAACGACTCCGCCCCCCGCGTGAATCTCGCCGGATTTTTGATTGATGGTCACCTTTGCCGCGGTCGTGCGGCTCATAGCGTCGGAAAGCACCGGCGATCCGTCCAAGGTGATCATATCCGTGGCGCGCACGATACTTGCGCGCGCGGCGGATGCGCAGCGGTCCGCCTGCTCGAAGCGGACGTCGCCGCTTTCATCGAGCGTCCGCCATTCACCATCGGACGAAAATTTCGCCACGAGTTCCGCTGCCTTAACTACTTGCGGCGGCGCCGTGCCAATCTGTCTGCGAATCACAACGCCGGAATGTCCCAAGAGCTCGTCGAGACGGCCTGCGCTGCTGAATTGCGTTACGAACCTTTTGGCGGTCAGTTCCGTGGTGTCGTTGCCGCTTTTACTTGTGATCGTACCCGGCGCGGCGGTTTGCGCGCTTTCGATCCGTGTGTGGTTGGGATCTTTGCCGGGCGCAAATTTTACCAGCAGTGATTCGGTTTTCAGGCTTCGCGAATCCGGCCCTTGTTGCGAATCGAGCGCCACGGCGCCGGTCGCCGTCATGGTCTTAAGCACGTTATGCTGCGGCTCCATTGCGAATATCGCGTGGACCATCGAAAAATGATCGGCGCGATCGGCAGTGTGATGCTCTCCCGTCACGTTTCCGTCAGCAACAATCGTTTCGATCCACCCGGCAGGATCAAGCGACGCTTCAAACCGGTCCGCGGTGGCCGTGAACGCGCCTTTCGCGTCGGTGGAACGAATGGCGGGATGTCCTTCCGCGATGGCGTGCTGGGCGTGGAAGTCCGCATCCAGCTGGATCGAAATTTTCTCGGCGGATAGCTCGCGGCTGCCCTGCCGCACGACCGCCGGAGCATCCAGCTCGACGATGCGCTCATTACGCCGGATTTCCAGGCTGCTTCCCGTCACCGTCACAGGAAGGTCACCGGTCCGGGGCGACGGCGCCATCTCCATTTCAACGTCATGGTTGAGCCGCACGGTCTCTTTCTGCGAACTGTAATTCACTCCGACGGCGTGGCCCTGTCCGCCGGCAAACTGAAATTGCACGGGCTCCGCGGTGGACGCCTCGCCGGTTTCGCGATTGAAGGATAAATTCCTCGTGGTTACCTGCAGCTCTTTGGCAGTGGGCTTTCCCGGAGCAGCATCTGCGCTGGCCAAATCGATCTGCACGGCGCCTTGGCAAACCACATTGCCGGATTTCGGCTCATAGCTGCATTCGCTGGTGTGAATGTTGTCGTTGCGCTTACCTTCGCGGCCGTAAATGGTGATCCACACGTCCTGCAGCAACGCGCGATTTTCGTCTTTGTATTGCGTGGCTCGTGAAGCGCGGACGGTAAAGAGGGTGCGATCCTGCTCGACCTTCGAAAATGAAAACTCGTTGGACTGCTGCTCCACGGTCGCCGGCACCAGCGCTTTTATCGCGCCGCGCGCCCGCGCTTCCCGGATGGCGCGCTGCGTGTAAACACCCGCGACAATCAGAGCGATCGCGCCCGCTGCCCATGCGGCCCAGCGTGCATATCGCGCTGCTTCCTGATTTCGCAGAGAAATATCTCCCTAATCCAAATCGAGGCTCTATCGGACTTAGAATCCGAGTATAGGCGAGGGGTTTCCCGCTTAGCAATCCTGCGTGCGAGAGATGTACGAGGAATCGAGCGGCAGGTCCTTACTTGCCTTGCGGGAGCATGCCGACGCCGCAGGCGGCTACGCTATCCCGCGTGGTGTTTTTCACCAGATACATGGCCTCGTCGGCAAGATGCAGCAGTTCGGCTTTGGTCCGCGAATCGCTGGGGTAGGCGGCCACACCGACGCTGGCCGTCACCAGCGCGTTGATTCCCGATTCCTTCAGCCAGACGGATTCGCGAATTAGTTTATGCAGGCGGCGCGCCACGCCCATCGCATTGTCCTTGGAGGTTTGCGGCAGCAGCACCACGAATTCGTCGCCCCCGTAGCGAAAGGCCAGATCAATCAGGCGGCACTTATCCTTGATAGCCTGCCCGATTTCGGCGAGCAGCTTCGAACCCATCAAATGCCCGTGCGTGTCGTTGACGCTCTTGAAATGGTCCAGGTCAATGAAGATCAGCGAGAATTCGAAAGCGTAGCGGTGCGAGCGGTAAATCTCGGTATCCAGCATGAAATTCAGGTGCCGCGCGTTGTAGAGGCTGGTGCAATCGTCGGTGATGGTCAGCTCGTGGATCCGCTGCACGTGCCGCGCGTTCTCGATGGCAATTGCCGCGTAATCCGCCAGCGCTTCAAGCAGCGCCAAATCGCGGGCGCTGAAGCCTTCCGGTCCGATGCTATTGATCAGTTCGATGACGCCGAGGCACTGCTCGCGGAAACGCACCGGCACGGCGACAATCGAGCGCGTCTCCATCTTCGTCCGCTCATCCACCTGGCCGAAGAAACGCGAATCCTTGCTGGTATCCGGCACCACCACGGCCTCGCCCGTCTCCGCCACCCACCCCGCCAATCCTTGTCCAACCTTGATTCGAACGTCCTTCAGCGATTCGGCGCCTTTCCCGGTGGCAATCTGGAAGTAAAGCTCCTTCTTGTCCATATCCATCAGGAGCAAAGACCAGGTATCCGGGCGCAGCACCTCATTGATCTTTTCCATGATCGTGCGCAGCACCTGGTCGAGTTGCAGCGACGATGTGAGCGCTTTGCCCAGCTCGTGGAACACAGTTACTTCGTTCGAGGATTCCGGCGTGATATCCAGGCCAACGCCCGGAGTTCTACGCCGTTCAATGCCCTCAAAGGGCTTCGTGTCTGTGGCTCTGCGCATGGCGTCCACAGGGGTACTCGCAGTGGATTCTGGAGTCTCTTTACTCAACCTTCACATTATAGGGAACGCTTTCGGCCCTCTGCAATGGACTTCGCGGCGCGATTGACGAAACGCCAATAGGGTGCTTTTTCGCCCGACTTGCCGGCCAGCATTGACACACTCTTCACCGACGCCTATATTTTCTGTTGTTGCGGGTTCCTGCGGATGTCTTCGACACCTTTCGGCGAACAACTCAAGCGCGAGCGGGAAATGCGGGGCGTCTCACTGGAAGAAATTTCAGTCGCCACTCGCATTGCGCCGCGTTTCCTGGAAGCCCTGGAAAATGAGCAATGGGAGCAATTGCCCGGTGGGGTGTTCAATCGCGGCTTTATTCGCTCCGTCGCGCGCTATCTGGGCCTCGATGAAGACAATCTAGTCGCCGAATACGCGCTGCAAACCAAGGGCCGCCCGGACCCCGGCGTCGTGGCGGACCCGCCCGACGATCCCGACCGCTTGTGGGCCCGGATTTCGGTATTGGTGGTGCTCGCAATTCTGATCGTTGCCTGTGGCTGGTTCGCGATTCACTACCTGGGACCGAAGATCGCAGCCCGCCTGCATAAACATTCGGGTGACCCGGCGTATTCCGCGCCGGCGCGCGCGTCCACTGGCGCACCGGCTACCATCGCCGGACCCAACTCCGCAGCGCACCCGGGCAACGCGGACTTGTCCCTCGTCTCGGACCCACCACCGATTGTGAAATCTCCGGCACGCGGAGGCTCTCATTAGCGCCGAGCTGCGCGACGCGATTCGTTCCGGCCACGCTCGGCCGGAACAAAAAATGGCGGTCTGCTCGGCCGGCAGCCCCATCGCCCGCGAAGACCGCACCGAGCTGCTGGCGATCCTGGTGGCGGACGCCGACTCGGCGATCGCCGAACGCGCCCACCACGCGATCCTGAGCCAGCCGATCGAATCGTTCCTCGCCGTACTGGCAAGACCCGATGCGGACCACCGCTTTTTTGAATTTTGCGCCGATAACCTGGGCGAGCGTCCGCAAGTAGCCGATGCGCTGGCCGCCAACGCGGCGTGCCCGGCGGAGCTGGTCACCCGCGTCTCCACGCAATTGACCAGCGCGGGAATTCAAAGCTTGCTCGATAATCTCGACCGGCTCACTTCCTATCCGCCTCTCAGCTCGGCGCTGGCCTATTCGGAGGCGGCCACGCCTGAACAGCAGGAACTGCTCGCGGAATTTGAAACCAACGCGGTGCTCGAAGAAAGAGAAATCGCGGATGCAGCGGCGGAGGCGGAGCCCGACGTCAAGAAGCGGAGAACCCTGCTGCAAAGACTCTCCCAGATGAATATCGTGCAGCGCATTCAGCTCGCCGTGAAAGGCGGCCGCGAGGAGCGCATGCTGCTCATCCGCGACCCCAACAAGATTGTGCAGCGCGGCGTGCTGCAATCGCCGAGGCTTACTGATCTGGAGATCGAAAATTTCGCGGCCATGGCCAACGTTTCGCAGGAAGTCCTGCGCCAGATCGCCGGTAACCGCGTATTCATGAAGAGCTACGTGGTGGCGAAAAACCTCACCAAGAATCCCAAGGCGCCCCTGGACGTTACACTGCATCTTCTGCCGCGGCTGATTCCTGCCGACCTGAAACAGCTCAGCACCAATAAGAATGTCCCCGAGACGCTCCGCAGTTCGGCGCAAAAACTGGTGCGGCAGCGCAACGCCGCCCGGCCCTCCAGTTAGCGCTCGTATCGCGTGCATCGCTATGCCGCGGGGAATTAGTTCGCCGTGGGCCTTGCGAGGGATGCGGCAATCTGCTTCTTGTATTCCTGGGCTTTCGCCAAAATCTCTTTCTCGTCGAGCGTGAGCATCTGGCGGTCTTGCATCACGATTTTTCCGCCGATCACTACCGTCCGCACATCGCTCGCTTTCAACGCATACACCAGTTGCGAATAGACGTTGTACATCGGCACGGCGTGCGGCGCGCTGGTATCCACCAGGATCACATCGGCCTTTTTGCCAGTTTCCAGCGATCCGATTTGCTTTTCCAGGTGCAGCGCGCGAGCGCCGGTGATCGTCGCCATCTCCACCACCTGCTCCGCGGGGAGCGCGCGCGAATCCATCCGCGAAATCTTTTGCAGCTTCGCGGCGAGATCCATTTCCTCGAAAAGGTCCAGATCGTTGTTGCTGGCGGCGCCATCCGTGGCGAGGCCGATTGCTTCACCCGCGGCGAGCATTTCCACGACGGGCATCACGCCCGCCGCCGTCTTCATATTGCTCGAGGGGTTGTGAATGCAGCCCACGCCGAAGTGGGTCAGCGTCGCGATATCGGCATGATCCACCCAGATACAATGCGCGCCCACCACGTCCGGACCCAAGACTCCCGCGCGTGCCAGATACGCCACTGGCGTCAAACCGTACTTGTTGCGGCTTTGCTCCAGTTCGAAGGGCGCCTCGGCGATGTGGATCAAAATCGGCGCGTGATTGCGCCGCGCGAGCGCTGCCGCGTCCTGCAGGGTCTTCTCCGAACATGTGTAGATCGAATGAGGCGCCACAGCCGCGACGATCAGTGCATCTCCTCTCCAGTGATCGAGGTACTTTTGCGTGTACTCGAGCGCCTGCGGCACCGATTTGTTGTCCGGCGCGGGAAAATCAATGATGGTCTCGCCAAGCACGCCGCGCATCCCTGCTTCCTTGGTAACGCGCGCCACCGCATCCTCGAAGTAATACATGTCCGCATAGGTGGTGATGCCGCCGCGCAACATCTCCAAAATCCCCAGGCGGGTGCCCCAGGCCACAAAATCCTCGGTGACGTTGCGCGCTTCGGCAGGAAAGATGTATTTATGGAGCCAATCCTCCAGCGACAGGTCATCTGCAATGCCGCGAAAAAGGCTCATCGCGGCGTGCGCGTGCCCGTTGATCAGCCCCGGCATCACGATCGCGCCGTGCGCATCAATTGTTTTTGCCGCCTCGTAGCGATTTTCCAGTTCCGCGGACGCGCCGACGGCAACTATAGAATCGCCGACGATGGCTACTGCTCCGTCTTCGATCACGCGACGCTGCGCGTCCATCGTCAGCACTGTGCCGCCCGTAACCAGCAGATCGGCTTTCTCCTTCGCGCCCGCCGTCGACGGCAGCAGAAAGCAAACGGCGCCACAGATGAAGACAGATAAACACAGATGAAACCACTTCATTGAAAAAGCGAATAACGAATTGCGGGTTCGCAGGTCTGAGAATTTCAATTCAGGATTCCTTTTCTGAATGTAACTTCTCCACGAGGCACTTTTCAGAGATCCGGACAGTGAACTTCGAAAGCTTCCCTACCCCCGGCGCTAATTTTCCGTTTTCTATTTTCGCTTTTCCATTTTCGATATCTTGACATTATCTGTGTTTATCTGTGTTCATCTGTGGTGATTTTGAATTGCTATAGGAACGATGAATCAAACGGCCGCGCCAGTAACCCGCCCGCGGTTTCTTCCTCTACCTTACCTTTGAGGTTCGCCAGAACTACCGGCACGTCGCCGCAGAATTCCCAAATGATCTGGCGGCACGCGCCACAAGGTGGAGTCAAGCGATCCACATCGGTGACCACCGCAATCGCGTCAAAACCGCGCTCGCCTTCCGAGACAGCCTTGAAAATTGCCACGCGCTCCGCGCAGCACGTGAGGCCCAGCGTGGCATTTTCCACGTTGCAGCCCGTATAGATGCGCCCGGATTTCGCGCGCACGGCCGCGCCCACCCGAAAATTCGAAAAAGGGGCGTGGGCGTTTTCGCGCGCCTGCTTCGCGGCGGTGATGAGTGCGTCGTATTCGCTCACAGAATCCTTCGCTTTCTTTAATTTTTGTCGCCGGCGATGCGCGGCAACACCGCCCGCAGCAGCGCGATAAACTGCGCCTTCACCCGCTCGCCGGTTTCCAGCACTTCGGAATGATCGATTGGCTGGTCCAGAATCCCCGCCGCCATATTCGTCACGCAGGAAATTCCCAGCACGCGGATCCCCATATGCCGCGCCGCAATCACCTCCGGCACCGTGGACATCCCCACCAAATCGGCTCCAATCGTACGTAAATAACGAATTTCCGCCGGCGTTTCGTAGCTCGGCCCGGAAAGCGCGGCATACACGCCTTCCGAAACCTCGATCCCCAGCCGTTTCGCTTCCGCCAGCGCATTTTCGCGATAGGGCTGCCAGTACGCCGTGGTCATATCCGGAAAGCGCGGACCAAATCGCTCATCGTTCGGCCCAATCAGTGGATTGCTGCCCTGCAAATTAATGTGGTCCCGAATCACCACCAGCGCGCCCTGCTTGAATTCCACATTGATGCCACCGGCGGCGTTGGTCAGAACCACCGAGCGAATTCCCATGCGCCCAAATACGCGCATCGGAAATACGACTTGCTGCGCGCTGTAGCCCTCGTAGAAATGCACGCGGCCTTGCATCGCCGCGACCGGCACATTTCCAGCCTGGCCGATTACCAGCCGCCCGGCGTGCCCGATTGCGGTGGAGCGTGGAAAACCCGGAATCTTTTCATACGGGATGCGCGTCGCGTCCGTCAGTTCATCTGCAAACCCGCCCAAGCCCGAACCCAGCACCAGCGCGATCTTGGGCCGCAGCTTCGTCTTCGCGAGAATGACCTTCGCGGCACGCTCGGCACGCGCAAATTCGGTGTCGCCGGCGCCAGACTTCGAGTGGACAACAGACTTCGCGCGCGCAGCCGTCATCGCAGCATGATCCCCACGATCGAAGCCGACATCAAATTGGCCATCGTCCCTGCTGCCATCGCGCGAATCCCCAGCCGCGCCAGATCCGCTTTCTTGTTCGGCGCCAGCGCGCCGATGCCGCCGATCTGGATGCCGATCGAGCTGAAGTTAGCGAAGCCGCACAGCGCAAAGGTGGCGATGGTAAATGACCGCGGGTCCAGCGCGGCTTTCATCGGCCCGAGGCGCTGGAACGCCACCAGCTCGTTCGTCACCATGCGCAAGCCCAGCAGATTTCCAATCGTGTGGCAATCCTGCCAGGGAATGCCGATCACCCAGGCGATCGGTGAAAAAAGCCAGCCGAAGATTTGCTCCACACTCGAAGGAAACCATCCGACGCCGATCATCGCAAGGCCGTTGTGAACCAACCCGAACACGCCATCCACCAGGTAAATCAGCGCGATGAATGTAATCAGCATCGCGCCAACGTTCACCGCCAGATTCAATCCATCAATCGTGCCGCGCGAAATCGCGCCGAGCGCATTCGTATCGCGTTCGAGCGGAGCCATCTCCACCCTGCCGGAAGTCACCGGCACTTCCGTTTCGGGCACCATCATCTTGGAAAGTAAGATCGTTCCAGGCGCGGTCATGATCACCGCCGCCAGCAAGTGTTTGGCTTCGATGCCGTACGCTATGTAAGCCGCCATGATTCCGCCGGAAACGTGCGCCATGCCGCTGGTCATGATCGTCATCAATTCGGATTGCGTCACCTCCGGCAGAAACGGCCGGATGGTCAGCGGCGCTTCCGTCTGCCCCATGAAAATGCTCGCGGCGACATTCAGCGATTCGGCGCCGCTGGCGCCCATTAGCCCGGTCATGACCTTCGCAGCCTGCTTGATGATGAATTGCATCACTCCCAGGTAGTAAAGCAGCGCGAAAACGGCGGCGATGAAAATGATCGTCGGGAGCACCTGGAACGCGAGGTAGAAACCCATGGGCGAGCCTTTCTTGCCCAAATCGCCAAAGACAAACTCCGATCCCTTAAACGCGAAATCCAGAACCCAATTCACACCCGCGCCGGCTTTCTGAAAAATAAGGCGTCCCCATTCCCAGCGCATCACCAGAAACGCGAAAACGATCTGCAGGCCGAGCCCCCACGCCACCGTCTTCACGCGAATCGCGCGGCGATTCGTTGAAAAAAGAAACGCGAGCGCCATCATCGTAATCATTCCCAGGACGCCTACCAGGCGATGCATGCGAAGGAGCCTCCTTTAATGATGAACCAGCCTCACGCGATTTCTTCCGCACCGATAATCTTGCGCACCAGCGGCACGGCCGGCGGCGCGTGCTCTCCAATCTCGAAACTTTCAGCCAGCAATCTCATGCCGTGAACCAGCCGCGAATCCAGGTTGTAGTGAACGGTGCAGAGATTCTCGCCCGCCTGCACAGCGTCCCCGATCTTTTTTTCGAGCACCAGGCCCACGCTCGGGTCCACCGAATCTTCCTTCTTCTCTCTGCCGCCGCCCAGCAGCATGCTCGCGACGCCCACTTTTTCGCAGTGAATCGCCGTCACGTAACCCGCGCGCGGCGCGTCCACTCGCGCCGTGTGCCGTGCGCGCGGCAAGCGGCCCGGATCATCCACGATTCGCGCGTCGCCGCCCTGCAAACGAACGACTTCGCGGAATGTATCACGCGCGCGCCCCGAAGCAATCATTTCCGCCGCCAGTTTGCGCCCTTCCGCGACGGATTTCACGCTTCCACCCAACCGGAACATCCACGCCGAAAGCTCCAGGCACAATTCCCGCAAGTCCTCCGGCCCTTTCCCATTCAAAATTTCGACGCATTCTTCCACTTCCAGCGCGTTTCCGACCTTGCGTCCGAGCGGCTGTTCCATATCGGTGATCAGCGCCACCACTTTTTTGCCCATGCGCGTTCCGGTTTCCACCATCAGTTCGGCCAGATATTCGGCGTCTTTCTGCTTCTTCATGAACGCGCCGTCGCCGGTTTTCACGTCCAACACCAGCGCATCAATTCCTTCAGCCATTTTCTTGCTCATGATGGAGGCGGTGATCAGGTAGGGGCTCTCGACGGTCGCCGTCACGTCGCGTAACGCGTATAGCTTCTTGTCGGCCGGCGCAATTTCGGGCGTTTGCCCGATCAACGCGCAGCGGCAGGCTTCGAGCACGCGGCGAAATTCGTCCAGCCGCAAATTCACGTTGAAACCGGGAATCGATTCCAGTTTGTCGAGCGTGCCGCCGGTGTGGCCGAGCCCGCGCCCGCTGATCATCGGCACGTAGAGCCCGGCGGCCGCAACGATCGGCGCGAGCACCAGCGAAGTTTTGTCGCCGACGCCGCCCGTCGAGTGCTTGTCCACTTTCGCTGCGGGCAATGTGGACCAATCGAGCACCGAACCCGAATGCAGCATCGCTTCGGTCAACGCCGCAAGCTCGGCGCGCGTCATCCCGCGCCACACCACGGCCATCAGAAACGCGGCAATCTGGTAATCGGGGATGCGATCCTGCGTCGTCCCGCCAATGAGGAATTCGATTTCTTCGCGGGATAGCTCCGCGGCGTCGCGTTTCTTGCGAATAAGGTCAACGGCACGCATGTAAAAAGATGGGCCAAGCTAGCATCGCGCTGCACAGGCGTCAATCATTCTGCGCCACGCGAAGTGCCAAAGAATTTATCGAGCGGATAACAAGCGAATGGAGGGTGTGAGGTGAATCGCAGCGCCCTACAACTTGGTGGCGTTTGCTGCCACTTCCGCCATCATCTGCAGCATCTCGTGATGGATGCGCCCGTTGCTGACCAACAAATCCGGCCCGCCAGGGCGATACGCCCCGCCGCGCAAATCCGTCACTTTCCCGCCGGCCTCGGTGATCACCAGAATCCCCGCCGCGGTGTCCCATGAATTCAACCCAAACTCCCAGAAAGCATCGAACCGGCCGCACGCGACCGAACACAAATCCAGCGCCGCCGATCCATCGCGACGCACGCCGTGCGATCGCAGCGTAAATTGCCAGTAATAGTGGATATTCAAGTTGGCCGCGCGATTGTGTGTGGGAAATCCGGTGGAAACCAGACTGGTAGCCAGCTTCTCCATCTTCGAAACATGAATCGGTTTGCCGTTCAGCAAAGCGCCTTCACCCCGCGCCGCCGAAAAAAGTTCATCGCTCACGGGATTGAAAACCACTCCGACCAGCGGCTCGCCATCCTCCAGCAGCGCGATCGAAACGGCAAAGCACGGATAGCCGTGGGCAAAATTGGTAGTGCCGTCCAGCGGATCCACGTGCCATTCATAACGCGAAGCGCCCGCCGCGCCGCTCGAGCCTTCCTCCGCCACAATCCGATGATCGGGAAATTCGCGCCGCAAGCGGCCCACCACGATGGCTTCGGAGCGCTTGTCCGTCTCCGTCACCAGGTCCACTTCACCCTTATACGATATTCTCTGTGGCCGGCTGTGCTCGGTGAGCAAAACCGCACCCGCCTCGCGCGCCGCTGCCAGCGCCACCTCCAGAAATTTGTTCATGCGGTTAGCGCGCCACTCCGGCGGTCATATATTCGGTGCGGGATCGCACGTTGTCTCCGGTATTCACTTTTACCTCGACGTGCCGCGAACTTCCCGGCGGCGGCGTAGGATTAGGATAGTAGCCCAGCAAGTACTGCGTGCGCAGTTCCTGATTGATCCGGTCGAATATTCCGGTCAATTCGCTGAGGTCGGTAGGATAGTACATTGCGCCGCCCGTGCTGTCCGTGATCGTCTCGATGGCATGCTCGCCCGCGGTGTTCCAGCCGCCATTGGATTTCATCGGCCGCACCACCACGGTGTAAAGCAGCGTATCGGAAGCAATCGCCGCACGGCGTGCATCATCGAATTTCGAAATGCTGGTAGTCTCGCCGGCGTCGGTGATGATCACCACGGCGCGGCGGCGGTCCGCGCCCTG
Organism: uncultured Acidobacteriota bacterium; assembly: GCA_963780035.1. GTDB lineage: Bacteria > Acidobacteriota > Terriglobia > Acidiferrales > UBA7541 > Palsa-295. The sequence goes on from CAWAAG010000008.1 coordinate 594,684, forward strand.
CCGCCTCACCGACTGCGAACCCAGCACCACCGCATCGTAGAGCGAAGTCCCCATATCCGCGCCGAGGTCCACGCGCCGCACAGCGGCCTCCAGGACCTTCGGGTCGCCCGAGAAATTGCTAAGCTGGATCACGTCGCTGGTAAAAGAAAACACCGCCAACCGGTCTCCGGGCCGCACTACTTCGTCCACAAAATGAGCAGCAGCATCGCGCTCGATTTTCAATTCAATCGCCGCCGACCCGCTGGTATCCACCATCAACGCCAGATCGAGCGGACGATTCGTTTGCGGGTCGAAGCGCACAATTTTTTGTTCCACACCCTCTTCAAAAAGCTGAAACGCATTCTGCCCCAACCCGATCACCGGCTCGCCCTTGGCATCGGTGACGCTCGCCAGAATGCTGACCAGATCCGTCTGAACCCGAATCGTCCCTTTTTGCTTTTGCTTGTCTTGCTGCGGCCGGCCATCCGCCGAGGTATCGGCTAACCCGGCCATGCCTGCCAGCATGACAACGCAAAGCGTAACCATCGCTCGTTTCATCTAGGATGTAGATTCATCCAGGCTGGAAATGGCTTTCTGCGGCAATACTTCGCCTTCGGCCCACACCGCGCCGCCGGCGAAGTATTCCTTCTTCCAGATGGGCACGCTGCGCTTCAGGGTGTCAATGGCGTAGCGGCAGGCGTCAAACGCAGCCGCCCGGTGAGCTGAACTGACCGCGATCAGGATGCTGGTTTCGCCGATTTCCAGCCGCCCCAGCCGATGAACGATGGCGACGCGGTGAACCGCGAATTTCGCGCGAATTTCCGCGCCGATCGCGCGCATTTTCGCGTAAGCCATCGGCTCGTATGCTTCATATTCCAGGTAAAGCGTCTGCCCGCCCTTGAAATTATTGCGGACAAATCCGTCGAAGACCACGACCGCCCCATCTTCCGGCGCTTTCAGGCTCTCAACTAGTTCGCGCGGCTGGATCGCTTCGCGAACCAGCAGAAAAATATCCTCCGCCACGGCTGCTTGCTGGCCTCCACTCACCGGAGGCAAAAACGCCACTTCGTCCCCGGCCGCGAGCGGCGCGCGCCACTCGGCATATTCCTGGTTCAGCGAAGCCGCCACGGAAGGCCGGAATTCCGCGAGCTTCGGGAAACGGCGTCCATACCGTTCGAAGAGGTCTTCCACACGGGCGCCCTCGGAAAGCTCGGCGTCCTCCTGGGCCAGCCCCACAATCTCTTTCAATTGTCCAAAAAAGAGCACGCGCACACGCATACATGTCATTCTACCGCGCCCGCGCTCCCTAACGCGAAACTCGTTCCTGGCGGAATATCCATGCGATTACTTCGATTCCGCGAGCCGCGCGATTTCATCCAGCCGCGCCGCAGCGCGCAGTAATGCTGCTGCGAGCGAATTCCCTTCCTGCTGGAAGATAGCCGCGTCGTCACGGTCCAGCGCTTCATTCACGCCGGGTAGAACCTCCGCCGCGTATCCCGCGTAGCTTCCCGGGGCATAGATCGTGTGCTTGTACCACGCGCGCCCGGCCAGGCCTTCGGGCGCGAGTAGCGCTTGCTCCACCGACGCCAGCTCATGATTGATTTGCTGCTGCTTGGCAGCGTCGAACGAGGAGTAGTCCACGTGTTGCAGAGCGTGAGTTGCGCGCGTCGCAGACGCCGTCAAGCGTGCGGACGCGTTCGCAACTGTTTGCGTCGCGGAGCCTTGAATTCCCAGCTGATCCGCGCGCGAAACCAGGTCATTCGTGGCGCGAGAAATTGCATCGGCGTAAGCCGCATAATCAAACGGCAGCACATCTGCTTCATCCAGCCGCATGGCCATGGTCCCCAGGAGCTTTGCGAGCGTCGCGTGATACTCAAAGGTGGGGTCGCCGAACGATTTCATCCAGAAGAAATCATCGTAGAGCGAATGGTACACGCCGTAATCGCCCACAAATCCGGTATCAATGGAGGGGATTCCCGCGAAATCGAGAAATGGACAAAAATCCGACCCGGCGCCCAGCGCATCCACGGGAGCCTGCCCCGGATTCTCCAGAGTCGCCTGCGTTCGCGCGATTCCGCTCAGCTGCTTTTCGCCGCGCTTGGCGTGTTCGAGCCACGCATCGTACACACTGCCCGTGCCGCCGGACCCCGGCACCGCCCGCGCTGCGTCGCGGATCACATCGTTCAACGAAGGCGTCGCTGACGCGGTGAAATTCGGACCGGCAACTCCCACGTCCGTGTTGATGTACGCGACCACCTTGGCCTGCAGCTCCGCTAGGTTCGCTTCTACCCATTCCGTGGAACCAATCAATCCCGGCTCTTCGCCGTCCCATTCGCACATCACAATCGTGCGCCGCGGCTTCCAGCCGGTTCGCACCAGTTCACCCAGCGCGCGCGCCGTCTCCAGCATCGTCGCGGTCCCGCTTCCGGGGTCCACTGCGCCATAAACCCACGCGTCATGATGATTGCCAAGCACAACCCATTCGCCGTCATCCGTTCCATGCAGCTTGGCGATCACGTCGTAAATCGGGCGCTGCTGATAATCCATCACCAGCTTCATGTGCGCCACCGCGCCACCTGGCCCCACGTGATACGTGAACGGCAGCGCCCCCTGCCAGCCGCGTGGAACATGCGGGCCCTTGAGATCGCCCAGAATCACCTGCGCGTCCTGCGCATTGATCGGCATCGTGGGTATGTGCGGCAGATTCTTCGCATCGGCGGGCGCGATACGTTTCGCGCTTGGCGTTGCGGCCACCCCCGGCGTCAACGGGTCGCCGGGATAAATTTCCGTGTATTGCACCGAGCCGCGCTGGATGCCGCTCATCGGCCGCCACGGGCCGTTCGGAAACACGTCGCCCATAAAGTAGCCGTCGTCTTGCGGATCGGAATAGAGGATCAATCCCAGAGTTTTGTGTTCTTCCGCCAGTTTTGTCTTGATCCCGCGATAGCAGCGGCCGTAGCGCGCGATGGCAATTTTTCCTTCCACGCTGATCCCCATCGCTTCCAGGGTCTGATAGTCTTCCTGCGTCCCGTAATTCACGTAGATTACCGGCGCAGTTATGTCCGCCGACGGCGCGTACACATTGAACGCCATCACCGCGTTCTTGTTGTAAGTATCTTGGTCTATCGGGTAGGGCTGCTCGGGTGTTGCCAGTGCAATGGCCTTCGGCGCCGTCAGCTCCAATCTCACTTCGCGGGGCTGTGGAAGCCACACACTGTAGCTCACGATGTCCGCGTCGAAGCCGTAGCTGCGGTACTGATCGCGGAGCCATTCGGCCAGGCGATGGCTAGCTTCCGTCCCGGCCATGTGCGGTTCGCTGGTGATGTGGCGCAAATTGCTTTCGGCGTGAGCCGCGTCTGGGATCGCGCGCAGCTTCTGCTCCCGCGCGATTTCCGCTTGCACGTGCGCCGGCGCAAAACCGCTGATACCGTGATCTTGTTGCGCGCCGGCCGCGATCGCGGACGGAAAAAGCATCCCGGCCGCCATCACCAGCGCCGCGCCTGCCCGAAGCTTCGAATAAGCCATTCTCACCTCGCTGCGAAACTGCAAATTCTATACTAGCGGAGCGTTCGCTGCATCTTGGACCGCTGGCGACTCGCCGAGACGCCTTGACGTCCTCTCCTCTGCGCCGTACGGTAGTTAGACACAACGGTCGCTTATCCAGTTCACGAGGGAATTCGATGAAAGTGCTGATTTCGGGAGGCTCGGGTCTGGTCGGATCAGCGCTTACCAAATCGCTGCGCGCCGATCGCCACTCCGTTTCTCATTTTGTCCGCCCCGGACGCGCGGCAACTCCGGGCGACGTTCTCTGGGATCCTTCCCGAGCGACGGTGGACGTCCCGGCCCTGGAAGGTTACGACGCCATCGTCCACTTGAGCGGTGCCAGCATCTCAGACGGCCGCTGGACCGAGCAACGCAAGGCCATCCTGCGTAGCAGCCGCGTGGATTCCACCCGCGTCCTAGTGGATTCGCTCGAGCGCCTGAAGCAACCTCCGCGCGTATTTGTTTGCGCCTCCGCAATTGGCTTTTACGGCGATCGCGGCGATGAATTGCTCACGGAATCGAGCGGCTACGGCAACGATTTTCTCTCGATTCTATGCCGCGCGTGGGAAGGTGAAGCCGCCCGCGCGGCAGCCCGCGGCATTCGCACGGTGATGGCTCGTTTCGGAATAGTTCTCGCCACGCAAGGTGGCGCGCTGCCGCGCATGCTGACGCCATTCAAACTCGGCGCCGGTGGTCGCCTCGGAAGCGGCAAACAATGGATGTCGTGGATCGCGCTGGAAGATGCCGTGCAGATCCTGCGCATGGCGATAGACGATGAAAAGTTGCAGGGACCGGTGAATGTCGTCGCGCCCCAGCCCGTCCAGAACGCGGAATTCACGCGAGTTCTCGCCGCCGCGCTGCACCGCCCCGCGATTTTCCCGGCCCCCGCATTCGCCCTGCGAGTGGCCCTGGGCCAAATGGCCGATGCGCTCCTGCTCGCAAGCCAACGCGTCCAACCAGAAAAACTCATCGCAAACGGCTACAAATTCCGCCACGAAACCCTGCGATCCGCGTTGCAAACCATCCTGTTAAATCCGTAATGCCGCGTTCTGGCCGTACGCCGACACCGGCGCGCGCTTCGCGATTCTTCCGCGCCAGCTAGAGATCCAGGCGGTCGATCAACGCTTGCAGATTCGAGTCGTCTACCGTCAGCTCCGGCCGGGCGGTCGCGAAATCCGCAACGTCATCCAGCGCTTGATACAGCCGCATTTTCGCGATGGCGTATTCTTCGGTTCCGGTCAGGGCGCGGCCGGTTTGCTTCGTCCACTTCTCCAGCGCTTCCTGCAACACGAAGATGCGGATTGGAAACATCGTTTTGCGGTCCGCGGACACGTAGTAAACGAACTCGTTTCCGTGCGCCGCGTCGCGCTGCGCCGGATGCGCATCCTGAAATTGATATTGATAGACGTAGCCGCTCGCTGCCGAATAGCTCTTGATGCGTCGCACCGTTTCGGGCTTGGACATGGCGGCATTATTCGGCTGGTCTGCACCGGTGTCAATCCCGGCGACCCGCTCAGCGGGCTTGGCATGCAGGCGGGTGATCCGCGTGCGGCGCCCGAGCCAGCTCCCAATTTGGATTCGCCCACCGCATTGGTGTGCCATTGCGGGATTCGAAAGCGCTGAGCTATTCCGACGAGCCACGTGCGTCTTGCACCGCAGACCCAGTCGCACGTTTCACATCACGCGTAACTGTTTGCTCTTGCTGGCGTTGCTGAATAATTTCACGCCGTCGCCCGGATCCATCGCAGTTGCAGCGCACCGCAGAATCCTGCTCCGCTATGGCACAGCGCGTGCCCTCATCACCAGCGCCCATGAAGAGGACCGGCGCGATCGCCAATACGCGCAGCACACGCTCACCCATTGCACGCCGTCGCGTTCCGCAGCGTGTCGTGCGGTACCACGGCGTGCTAGCGAGCCCGCAAACGCTTCTCTTCCTGGCGTTCTTGCTATGCGGATGTGGTTACGCGGGCACGCCGCCGCAAAATAACGTGACCGTCACGGTGCAACCGCTGACTGCGAACGTGGTGCTCGGCCAATCGCAGCAATTCCAAGCCACCGTAAGCGGCACTTCAAACGACGCAGTCTCCTGGACCGTAAACGGGACCGTTGGAGGAAATTCGGCTTCGGGTACGGTGTCCCCAGCGGGTCTTTACACGGCACCTGCCACGATGCCCAGCCCGCCAAACGTCACCGTGACTGCCGTTAGCCAGGCTAGCCCGCAAGCGAGCGGGTCTGCCACTGTGACTTTGTTGCAAAGCAACACGGCTGTCACCGTTGCGCCTCTCACGGCCAACGTTCCGACGGGCGGTGCGCAGGTCTTCACCGTGACGGTCACCGGCCTCGCTTCCTCCGCCGTCACCTGGAGCGTCAACGGCATCGCGGGTGGCAGCGCGGCGTTCGGCACGATTGTCGCCAACAACTCCACCAGCGCGGTCTATATGGCTCCCGCCGCGGTTCCTTCCCCCGCCTCGGTCACCGTCACAGCCACCAGCACCGCGGACTCCACGAAATCGGGCAGCGCCGCGGTGACGATCACCTGCGCGAACCCGATCTTACTCACGCCCTCCGCCGCGACGCTGGCGCTCGGACAATCGCAAACATTCACTGCGTCTTTCTGCGCGCCCAATAACGCCACGATTGTGTGGGACGTAAACGGAATTCCCGGTGGAAACTCGGCGAGCGGCATCATCACCGTCACCAGCGCCACAACTGCGTCCTACACCGCTCCCGCGGACCTTCCGGCCATCAATCCATCCGTCATTCACGCCACCGCCGGCATGCTGGTTGCATCCGCAACTGTCACCTTCGCAAGCGGCGTCACCGTCAGCGTGCTGCCTCCCTCGGCCTCCATCGCCATCGGCCAGCGCGCCACGCTTACGCCCATTGTGACGAACTCTTCCGACACCACGGTCACCTGGACCGTAAACGGAAGCGCCAATGGCAACACCGCGGCCGGCCAAATTTGCCAGCATGCCTCGAGTCCCTGCCTGCCGCCGTCCGCGCCCGGCTCCGCCAGCGTTGATTACCTGGCTCCGGCGACGGTCCCTGCGCCCAACCCCGTCACCGTGACCGCTACCAGCCACGCCGATCCCTCGAAAAGCGGCTCCGCGGCAATTTCCGTCACCGGCATCGCCGGTCCCGTAGCCGTCACGATTTCCCCGAACTATTTGTTCATCGCGGCAACCGGCGGCGCGCCTTCCACGCAGCAGTTCTTCGCTTCCGTCACCGGCTCGGCCAATTCAAATGTTTCCTGGGCCGTGCAAAGCGGCGTCGCAGGCCAGGGCTGCTCCGGCGCGGCTTGCGGTTTCATCAACGACTCCGGCCTTTACACCACGCCGTCCGCGGCGCCCTCGCCGAACGCGGTGTCGGTGATTGCCACCAGCCAAGCCGATCCCAGCAAATTCGCCAGCGCAGCCGTCGCCATCCGCAGCGGCGTGTTCATCAATCAGATTTTGCCGTCCAGCGTCTTCTCGGGCGCGGTGGAAGGCTTTCCTCTCGTCGTCAACGGAATGAATTTTGTCGCCGGGAGCGGCGGCGCCGCGTCCACCATTTTGATCAATGGCACCGCGCGGGGCACCACCTGCGCGACCACGATCACCTGCGCGACGGCTCTAAATCCATCGGACGTGCAAAGCGCCGCGACGCTCACGCTGCAAGTCCAAAATCCCGCGCCCAATGCGGCGCTCTCCAACCCCGTCCCGTTCGTCATCGTTCCGTTCGACGCGTCCGTGGGCGTGCTCGCGCTCAGCTCCGCGCAGCCCTCCGCCACCCCCGTCGTCGTCACGGTAACAGAGCCCACTACTGCCGCCGCTTCCGCGCCCATCAATGTGGATACCATCGGCCTGCTCACTGGCGGGAACAATTGCGGCATCCAGGGCTCTCCGCTCACCGTCACCCGCCCAACTTCCGGCACCACCACCGTCAGTCTCTGTATCCACGGCAACGGGCTCGATCCCACTTTCACGTATTCGTTCAGCGGCGCGGGCGGCGCGCCTGCCGGTAGCGATCTTTCGGTCACAGCCTCCCCCATCACCGGACTTTTTCCCAACATGGTCGAACTCGACCTGCAACTCAGCAGCACAGCTCTTCCGGGTGTCCGCACGCTCTTCATCACCACTCTGAACAACGATCGCGCGGCGGCCACCGGAATGCTCGAGGTGAAATGAAATGCGAATACACAAACTAGCGCTATTCGCGGCAGCCGCGGCTGCGGTCGCAATCGCGGTGCTGCACGCCGGCACGCTTGCCAATGCAACTACCCTCGAGCGCATGTCGCTCGCGAAAATGGCGCAGACCGCTCCGCTCATCGTCCGCGCCCGTTGCCTGGCAAATTCCACGGCCTGGGACGCTGGGGAAATCTGGACCTTCACATCCTTCGCCATCGAAGACACCTGGAAAGGCGCTCCGCCCGGCGCCGCGGCGCAATTGACCGTGCGGCTCTTAGGCGGTTCGCTGGGCAACCTCACTTCCACGGTCTCCGGAGTTCCGCGTTTCCATCCCGGCGAAGAACTAATCTTGTTCCTCGAACCAACCTCGCGCGGCGATTTCTCGATCGTCAGCTGGGTGCAGGGAACCTTCCGCATTCATCGTGACCCGCGCACGGGCGGCGAAATTGTGCTGCAAGATACCGCGGCCTTCGACACTTTCAATCCCGCCACACATCGCTTCGAATCCGCCGGCATTCGCAATCTTTCCGTCGCGGCTTTCAGCGCTCAGGTGCAATCCGCGCTCCGCGCCACTACAGGTGAAAAAAAATGAAGCAAGTCTGCGCCGTGCTCCTGATTCTTCTATTCTCTTTCTCGGCAATTTCCGAGGCGGGGCCGCCGCCCTACGCGGTGGACTCCACCGTGCCGCAGCTCGGCGGATGCCCGCAACCGAACCGCTGGAATCTTTCGCTCAGTGCGCCGCTCAATCGCCGCTGGAGCACCGCGCTACCCACTTTGCTCTCGCCCACCATCCTCACCGCCGCTCAGCAAAATTCTCCTGCGGCAACCGCCGAAATCCAGCAAACGATCACAAACTCCTTCGCCGTGTGGGCCGGCGTCACCGGCACCACGCTTAATTCCACCGCGTATCCAGGCTTGCTCGCGCCGCTCGGCCAAGTCTCGGCTGCCAATTCCTGCTCGGATGACGCCGAGGACAACGTGGACGGCCTCAACACCATCTGCTTCAACCAATCCAGCATCGCTTTCACCAGCGGCGTGCTGGCCTTCACGCGCACTATCACCGCCAACGTGCCCGGCGCGGTGGTCGGCTCCTCCGCACCCGCAGCTTTCGCCGGCCAGATCCTGGACGCCGACACGCTCTTTCGCAACGACGGCCAGGCCACCTTCGCCACGCCCGCCGCGCTCTCCTCGCCGCAGGGGCAGGGCGCCTACGACTTGGAATCTCTGCTAATCCACGAGCTCGGCCACTGGCTGGGTCTCGATCATTCCGCCGTCATCCGCGCGATCATGTTTCCCTTCGCGCCGCCTCCCGGACAATTTCTCGGCGACCGGCCCATCTTCACGGTCCCGGATGCTCCTCTTGCAGATGACGACCGCACCGGAATTCGCGCGCAATATCCCGACCCGAACGACACGCTCAACGTCGGCGCGATTCGCGGCCGCATCGTTCCCGCCAATCCCTTCGCGCTGGCTATCTTCGCCGCGCCCTCCATCGGCGCGTCGGTCACCGGCATCGTGGGCGCGCACGTGGTCGCCGTGGATGCAGACACCGGCAGTATTATCGCCGGCACGCTCGGCGGCTGGAGTTGCGATCCCGCCAATCCGCCCACGCGTTTCGATGGCTCTTTCGACATCGAGCGCCTGCCCGTGGGCCACAATTACAATCTCTACGCTGAGCCGCTGGTAGGCCTCGCGCTTCCCGCCGATTTCAGCGACGCTCTCGCCGGCCTTTGCTCCGCCACGGTTACACCTACCTGCCAAACCCCTGCGGCGAACGCGAACTTCAATGTCCGCGTCCTGTCTTCCTCGCAATGATTGATGCAAGAATCGCCGGCACAAAAGAAAAGCGGCTCCCAAGTCACGGGAGCCGCCGGGGTCTTGCGGGGGTAGTGAAATTTCTACTGCGTCGAAAGATTCATCTGCGTCATGCTGATGGTATTGATGCTCCGCAGCATGGGCGTCAGTGGCGGCAACAAGCTCGGCGTCAAAAATTCCGTATCGAAGTTGTAGCCGCGGGTCGGCGGGCTGTACACCGTATTGCAGCACTTGAAGCTGCCCACCGCCTGGTGATTGTAAAAGAGGCTCACGATCGAGCCTTTATACCAGAGCGTCTGGCCTCCCCAGTTTTCGATATACCGCAGGAAGTTATGCGCTCCGCCGTCGGTGCCGAAGTCCTGTCCGGTCCCGCTGGGTTGCGGGAATGGGACGCCCTTGCCTCCCATGACCGCGACCCGGTAGGTCGTGGTCACCGCCTGCCGGTTGGCGAGCGTATACGGAAAGGCGAACGAATTCACGTCATTCCAGCTGTCGGAAAGCAGAGTGACTGCGTCCGCCAGGATCGAGGTGGCGACGTGTGCTCCGCCGAAGTTGCCGTTCAGCCCCGCGTTGAAATCGCCCTGCAGGTACACGGGGTTCTCGGAAGCGATCGTCAACCCGCAGCTTACTCCGTCGCAAACGCCCAGGTTCAGCGTGGCGCCGTTCACTACTTTCAACGTGCGGCGGAAGAACAGCGGGAAATTCTCGCGCATATCCCGCGGATCCTGTGCGACAGCGCCCGGCCACAGCGATGTAATGGTGCTACAGTTCGGGTAGGGGTTTTTTGCGAACACAGTCGTGGCTGAAACGCCAGTTGTAGCCGCAGCAAGAAGCTGTGCGCCTACCGGCTGCGGCAGTACGCTGGGCAGCAAGATGCTGACGCCTCCAGGGCTGAGCGAGTTGACATACACCGGAGCACTCGCCCCCGTGAATGCCGCTCCGTAGGTTCGGGGCGCTGGCGCAGTGTCGACGCCGGCAGCATTGTAGTCGCCCTCAACGTCCTCGCCCTGGTCCAGAGCGTTGTTCGGGCAGCCGTTGGTATCCGCCGGATTCACAAAATCGTCGTAGCCGTACCCTCCGGTTTTTGTGAGCGCTCCGCCAACCGAAGCCGGCGGATTGTTATCAAAACGATCGCCCCGCCGGTCGGAAAAGTAAACGGTATAGCCGGAAATGTTCAGCGCAGCGGCCCCGCTCGCTCCAATCGCTCCGGTGAACCATCGGGCAAGATTGTTGGCGTCGAGTTCGACGTAGTACATCGCTCCGCCCAGAGGTTCCTCGCCGTTCACGCTCAAGACGTTGCCTGCGGCCAGCGCGTTGTCGCGGAAAATGGCCTCGCGTGTGTCATACAGCACGTTCGGCCAATAATCCGTTGCCAGTGCCGTGGGTGCGCCGCAAACCCCAGTGCCCAGCGTTGAACTCGAAGGATTATCCCGCAGACGTGCCAGCCGTATGACGGCATTGGGGCTCGGGTCCGGGCAGGCCGAGGCCGCAACCTGTACGGTCGGCAAGTACGGCCGCAGCGGCGACAGTAGCGGTGAAGCATTCTTGTGCGTGGCGCCGTTCATGCTGTTGTTGTACCAATTCGGATTCAGGTTCCTTCCAGTGAATCCCAGATTCAGGATTTCATTGGTGACGTCCACGTAGGCGCCGCCCGCTTTGGTTTGATAGTCAATCTTGATGCATCCAGTGATGAGCGGAGAGGGCGATGTCGCCCAATATCCATCGCTCACATTTGGATAAGGTGCGGGGCCCGTCGGAGACGGATTGGCCGTATATCCTGCGTTGCTCTTCGCGCCGGACTTCGGCATCGGGTACTGTCCCGCAGGCGTCGCCAGCGTCGCCAGATTCACCGGCACGCCAGCGGAAATCAGCGGCAGATTGACGATGTCGCTATCCACGCAGGTTCCCGACGGCCCGTAATCAGCCAGCAGGATTCGCAAGCTCGTACCCTGCTGTCCTGGGGCGCCCATGCCGTAGTATCGCTCGGACAGCTTCGCCGGGTTGGCGACGTTCTCGCCGGGCTGCGGCAACCGAATCAGGTCAATGGACTGCCCGCCAATGGCAGGAGTCGCGATTCCCACGTTCAGCGGCACGATGCCGGTCTCTTTTACGCCGATGTTGTTGTGGTACACGCTCGACGCCAGATTGCCGAACCCGGGCTCCCACAGCGACCCGTAAGGCCCTCCGTAGGTGTTGGGTCCCGCGATGCTGCCCTGGCTGAGCGTCAGGTTTGTATAGTTTCCCGAGCCGGGGTTCGTGGTGATGTTCACCGTTCCCGCATAGTTGGTTGTCGTCGAATAACCGTTTTCCAGGTTCGAACGGATGATTTCGCCCGCCGCCGTCACTTTGTCGGAAAACGTCAGCGTGCCGCCTTCCGCCAGCCACAAATTGCTGTTGGTGTGCACCCGGCCGCCAAAGTTAAAGTCCGGCCCCGCGAAGAAATCCAGGTCGGTCTGCGAAAACATTCCGAATTGAAAGATCGGGATCGCCGCCGTCTGCACCAGCCGCTGCAGCTTCACTTCCGAACCCATCGGAGTCTGCGCCGTCACTTGCAGCGTGTAGGGCGTCAGCAGCGCCACCAGCCCGGCGTTCTGCCCGGAGAGAATGGTGTGCGTGGTTGCCGACGGATTGCCGAAGGCGTCGGGGGTAAACGTCATACAATAGCCGTTGGTTCCGCAAAGCGCGTTGGCCGTGTCGGAGGTGTACTGAATCCCATTAAGGGTCATGTCCGTCGGCGCAGTCGTGGTCATGATGGTGTTAACGTCCGCCGCACTGACCACTGGGCTGACGGCGAATTGCGCCGCCAGTGCCGCCGTCATGGATTCCATGCCGGCCTCCGCCGCATAGAACGCCCGCTGCCGGTCGGAATTGTTGCTCCCCAGCTTTTGGTCGCTCATCACCATCCAGGCCAGACCCACGATCATCGAAGACACCAGCAGCAACACCAGCAGTGCTGTCACCAGCGCCATCCCCTGTTCGCGTTGCTTCTTCACGGAAATTCTCCTTTATCTTCTGCTTCCGGTTACTGGTACAAGCTGAAAAACGACAAACTTTGCACGCTCACTTCGGTTTGCAGGTTATTGCGGAAATAGCCCAATTGCCGGCCCTGGCCGTACGCCACCTCGGACCGCGCTGCCAGCAGCAGGTTCACTTTGCGGATCTGCGCCGGCGTATCCGGCGCAATGATTTGCGGAGCGTTCGTGGCCGGCGCCGTCGCCAGCGCATCAACGATGTCATAGGTCACGTTCAGGTTTTCGATAACTTCCGCCACCGCGACGGGCGGGTTGAAGTTCACCTGGCGCATCAGCACCGGTCGCGCCGGATTCGTGTTGCTGTCAATGTAATAAGTAATCATCCAGATGCGCGTGGCCGTCGTGGGCGGATAGCCGCCCGCTCCCGTGCTCGGCAGCGTGTTATTCGGCAAGCCGGTTTGGTTCAGCTTGTAAGGGTCGCCGGCAGCAAACGCCACCACCTGCCCGGCTACGGCGGTGATGCACTGCAGGCTCACGCCATTGGCGTTTTGAAACATGATCAGATCGCCCGCTTTCAGCCCCGTATTCCCGGTGTTGATGTTGATGCAGGTAATGTCAAAGACCACTGTCCCGCCATTCGCGGAGATGGATCCGCCCGGGCAACCGGGATTGCCGCCAGAAGGCGCCAGGAAAATCGGGAATTCGTTGAGGGTGTGCGGAGTCGCCGGAATGGTGTTATCAATCAGCGAGTTATCCGCATAAATCATGGTGATCATGTCCGTATTGTTTGGTCCGAAGATCGTCACCGACGGAGTCACAGGACTGGGAGTCGCCGTCTGCAATCCCAGCCCGAATCCCGGGGTAATCGCGTTCAGCACCGTGGAACCGGCCGGAAATTTATAGGCTTTGGTGGGTGGGCTGGGCTCGTTGATGTTCACCACTCCCGCCACCGTATTGGGCAGAGGAATTCCGCCTTGCGGGATGGACTCTCCGGCCTGCACCAGGTCGCGCACCATGTAGTTCAGTCCGGCGCGCAGATTTTCCTGGGTGTCGGCCATCAATGTCACGCCCTCGGTGGCCTGCAGTCCCTGGTTCAGCGCGGCCATCGTGCCGCCGAGAATCACCACCAGTACCGCCACCGCCACCAGCAATTCGATTAGGCTGAATCCGGCTTCGCGCTTCATTCTTCTTCTCCCTGGCGGTTCTCTACGAGTATTGCGAGATATTCGTCACCAGCGTATAAGTCCGCCGGAATTTCGCCGCTGTGTAGGTAATGGTGACCGTGATTTGCCGCAAATCAGCGCGTCCGGCCACAGGGGCGATCACGATGGTCCGCGTAAAATTCGTCAGCGGCATCTTCACATCGTCCGCCGTTCCCAGTTTGCCGTCCGGTCCCGGCGTCCATATGGAATCGTAAATCGCGCAATTGTCGTCCGCAGTCCCTTCGATTCCGTCCAGGCCCGGATCGCACAGTTGCGTCGGACCATTCACAAATATTCCGCCGGCCGAAACGTTGTTGATGTTGGCCCAGGTCGTCTGCGAGACGTCGCGCGCCGTGTAGATGGATTCGACCGCCTCCGCCGCTTTCTGTTCCGCGATGTATTCGTCCTGCGACATGGACATGTACGCCAAACCGTCCGCCAGCATTCCCGCCAGCGCCAGCACGCCCACCGCCATCACGATCAGCGCGATCATCGTTTCCATCAACGTAAAGCCTGCTTGCGCCTTGCTTCTTTTGCTGCGACTCATCCGCGTTCTCCCTGTGGCCATTCCGCCCGCTTCGGCGCTGCTCTTACATATCTCCGTACACCCAACTCCCGCCGCGGTACTTGTATGCTTTCGCGCGGCCGGTGCCGCCCAAAATCGTTACCGCCGTCGGCGATTGCGGGTAATTCGGAATTCCCAGAAAAGCGGTCCCGTTGATCACGTTGCCATTGCCGTCCGTGAAGCTTCCATCGCTTTGGAATTCCATAACCAGCGGGCCGCCCCCCACGCCGCCAAAGGTGATCGGCGCCGCGTTTCCGAATCCGTCCGGGGTGTCGAGCTCCCCGGGAAACTGCATGAACTGAACCGAACTTTCGATCGGCAGCGTGAGAATCACCGTCGGGACGTTCGCGGGGGGATCCAGCCTGGTCAGCACGACGCAGGCGAATCCGGCGGTGCACGGCAATCCCGTGAAGAATTGCACTTGCACGGTGCGCCGCGCTGAAATGGCCGTCTCACGCCCCTGCCGCAGCGCTGTCTTCAACTGCATCGCGCCGGCGAACGCGCGGTTCTGTTGCAGCGCGGGCTGCGATTTCACGATCGCGATTCCGGCAATTACAAACATAATGGCCACCACAATCAGCAATTCGATCAAGGAGACGCCGGCTTCCCGCTTCCCCCGGCCACTTCCTCGTCCGCTTCGCATTCCCTGCTCTTTCACGCTTAAACCCTCGAAGCCCCCTTGCAAGGCGGGCAGGCCTCGTATTCCAACTCATGTATTGCACTTGGCAGGCCACCCCCTGCCACCTACTAACCATAAGTAGCTCAATGGATTAGGGCGATTTACAAAAAATGTCAGCTTTCAATTCGGTGCGGGCGGGGTAATTACGTTACCGATTTGCCGGCAGGCTACGCAGTACGACTGGGTCAATAACGGAGGATTTGAGAGCGCCAATCCGTGCGGACGATGCAATCAAGAGGACGGCGTATTAGGATTTCGACCGCGATTTTGCCGCGCGCGTCAGTTCCCGCACCACGCGATCCAGCTCCGCGGCCAGCGCTTTGGGACCTCTGCCTCGCAGAATTTTTGCCACTTCGCGGTAATACCACAAAGTTCCTTGCTTGCCGCCCTTGAAGCGTTTCCACAACGCGTCGCGGTGCCTGCGCAGGTCCTCCAGTGTTTCCCGCGCGTTGTACAACTTGTCCGCCGCCGAAACCAGGCGCACCGACGAATTCGCGTGCCGCAAATGACGCAGGTATTCCGTTTTGCGTTCCAGCCAGGGAGGTTTCGGCTCCACGTCCGAATCCGTGCAGCCGTCCACGATGCGCGCCACGCGCGCGCCGAATTTCCGCCGGATCTCGCGCAGTCTCGGCTTCCCGCCTTGATCTTCCACCGCGTCATGCAACAGCGCAGCGATGGCTTCGTCTTCATCGCCGCCGTGCGTCAGCACGATGGACGTCACGCCCAGCAGATGCCCGATATAAGGACGCGAAGTGCCTTTGCGGAATTGCCGCGCGTGCAAGCGCGCCGCGTACACCAGCGCGCGATGGAAACGCGCCGTTAGCGCCAGTTCATCCGCCATCAGTCGGCCCCCTAACGCCGCAGCACCGCATCCAGCGAATACGCGTTGTACTCGCGCGTGGCGAGCAGGGCGGCGTAGATCACGACGTAGAGCAGTTGGATCGCGACGATATTCCAGTCCGAGCGCAGCGCCGTGCCGAAAATCAACGCGGCCATCGTCGCCGAACCGACCAGCAGCGCCTCCTGCGTCCACAACCCCAGCAGGAGAAGCAACCCGACAGCAGTCTCGACGAAAACCAGCGCCAGCCCGAACGCCCTCACCAGCATGGCGGGCAGCATGGTATCGGCGAACATCTTCACCAATCCGTCGGCAAATTCCTGCAAATGCGGCAAACGCGAGAGTCCATGCATGAAAATGCTCAAGCCCAAGAGGAAGCGCAAAACCAGGTAACCAAGTTTCCGATCAACGGTTGGCGAGGAGCGCGACGATGCTGAGGGATTCGGATTCATGCGACATAAATCTTTGGTAGCGCTAACGGGAATCGAACCCGTATTTCAGCCTTGAAAGGGCCGCGTGCTAACCGTTGCACCATAGCGCCACAGAGGAAGTACTGTAGGAACGTATCTAGATTATCAGACATAACGCCCGTTAATTGAAAGAAAAGGGAAATTAGAAAAGAGAAAATCGAAAATAGCCAGCCGCCGCGATCAAGCCCGATAAAGCCATTGTTCCAGCCAACACGGAAGCCGGCGCACCAAATCGCATTTCCGTTATCACTTTTCGCTCTTCCATTTTCCGCTGTTTCACTTCCACTGCTCCCGCTCACGCAACGCCGTAATATGCGCCACGTGATGCCGCCCGTGCCACGCGTATAACGCCAGCTGATCGTCGAGCGCCATCGGCTTCTCATACTCTGGATGGCGAAACTTGCGCGCCCATTCCGCCGGACCCAGCGATCGCAGCAACAACACCCAGCGCATGTGCAGATTCTCCAGCAACGCGAGCGAAGGTTCGATCGCCGACGTCTTCGCGTCCGCCAGCTCCGCCCACTTCGCTTCCTCGTAGGGCTTGATCGTCGGTTCGTCTTCCGTCAGCCCCAGTTTAAATCGCACGTACGCGTTCATGTGGCTGTCTGGGACGTGATGCACCACCTGTCGCACCGTCCATCCGCCGGGACGATACGGCGTGTCCAACTGCCGCTCGTTCAAGCCCTTCACCGCCGCGCGCACTTTCGCCGGCGTCTCCTCGATCGCCGAGATGAATTCCGCGCGCTGCGCGTCTGTCAGCGCTCCCGGACGATGAAATTTTCCGATGGGATACCGCAGATCCGTTTCCATCGCACACGCTCCTCGCTTGCTAAGTTCCAATGTAGCCGATTGGGATAGAGCCAGCCGGTTCGAATACGCGGATTGGATGCCGCGAACAAAAAACAGATTCCAGAGTCATTTTGGACTGCAGGCGCCGGCGGGAGTGGAATTTGCGGTTAGTCCTGGTTATCGAGATATTCCTCGTGCCATGCCATCTGGATCGCTTCCAGCTTTCCTTCATTCGAAAGCTTCGGGTCGCCCACAAATCCGGGCAGTGCTGTCACGTACTTGAGCAAGTCGGTGAAGCGCACCGTCAGCGGGTCCACGCCCGGATGCGATTCCGCCAATTCAATCCCAATTTCTTCCGGGCTGTCCCAATCAAATGTGTTCGGCATTCCGTCTCCGTTCTATCATCTCATGCGCCTTGACACCGCCGCGCGTAGGACAACGAAACAACGCGTTTGTCATCCCGAGCGTAGCGAGGGATCTCTCTTACTGGGTGGGTACGCGCAGGCGCGTCCCGGAGTTTAGTGCTCCGCTTCCTTCGCGTAATTCTTATTCCACTCCGGAATCTCCACCACAATATCCTTCGTCCCATCCGGCACGCACTGGCAGCCCAGCCGCGACTTCGGCGTCACGCCCGGCGCTTCGTCCAATTGGTCCAGCTCCGCATCCGTCGCCTCATTGCAGCTATCCAGGCCCTCATGCACGATCACGTGGCACGTCGAACAAGCGCACACTCCGCCGCACGCATGATCCAGCCCCTTATGAAACCCCTGCGAAATATCCAGCAGGCTGCCCGGCAATCCATCATGCCCGTAGGGCACTTTGTCCGGATCAATTTCCACCGGCTTGCCGTCCTTCACAAACGTGACTTTATACTTCTTCGTCGCGGGCGTGAACTTTGTCTCTTCAATATATGGATTCTTGCCGCCCATTCTCCCTCACTCCTCTGGCCGCGCCATTCTTCGCGCCATCACTCGCGTCAACATCACTTCTCCGCGGGATCGTCCCGCTCGTCGCGACTCCCCGCCTACACGTCGTCCAGCCGCTTCCCCTCAAACGCCGTCTGCAACGCGCCATTCATCAGCACTTCCGCCAGATGCTCGGTCGCTTTGTTCAGCTCATCAATCTCGCTGCGAATCAATCTGTAATCCGTTCCCAGCATCGCCGCGCGCAGTTTCGCTTCCGACTCTGTAATCGCGATGCGCTCGTCCGACGCAATCTCCCGCGAGCGCGGATCCGCCAGCGCTTTCGCCGTCGCGGCAACGATCGTCTCGGCCTCGGTCCGCGCTTCAATCAATTGCCGGTCCGCAAAATCCTGCTCGGCGTACTCGATGGATTCCTCGAGCATGCGCTCGATGTCCGTATCCGAAATCCCGTAGCTGGGCTGCACTTCCACGGTATGCTGCTCGCCTGTGCGCATGTCCCGCGCCGCCACTTGCAGAATTCCGTTCGCATCAATCAGGAATTTCACCTCGATGCGCGCCAGGCCCGCCGGCCCCGGCGGGGTTTTCAATTGGAATCGCGCGAGCGACCGGCAGTCTTTCGCCAACTCGCGCTCGCCCTGCAGCACGTGCACGTCTATCGCGGTCTGATTCTCGACGCCCGTGGTAAAAAGCTCCTGCGCGCTTGCCGGAATCGTCGAATTCCGCGGAATAATTTTCGCCACCACCC
Source organism: uncultured Acidobacteriota bacterium (assembly GCA_963780035.1). Lineage (GTDB taxonomy): Bacteria > Acidobacteriota > Terriglobia > Acidiferrales > UBA7541 > Palsa-295. Next base: position 613,370 of record CAWAAG010000008.1, read on the forward strand.
CGCCCATCGTTTCAATCCCCAGCGAAAGCGGCGTCACGTCCAGCAGCAGCATGGTCTTGACGCCTGTCTCGAGAATGTCTGCCTGCACCGCCGCGCCCAGCGCCACCACTTCGTCCGGGTCCAGCTCGCAGTGCGGCGCGCGCTCGAAATAATCGCCCACCGTCTTGCGCACCAGCGGAATGCGCGTCGAGCCGCCCACCAGCACCACTTCGTCAATCTGCTTCACCGCGAGCTTCGCGTCGGCCATCGCCAATTTCACCGGCGTCATGGTGCGCGCCACGATTGGCCGGATCAATTCTTCGAACTCCGCGCGCCGGATTTCGCGCACGTACATGCCGCGGCCTTCCAGCGGGTAATGCACCGCGGTCTTCTCCGCCGTAGAAAGCTCGTGCTTCGCGCGGATCAGGCTCTTGCGCAGCGTCTGAATCGCTTCGCCGCGCGGATCCAGCTCCACGCCGAATTTCGCCTGGATTTCCCGCCGCGCCAGATCCAGCAACGCGTTATCAATATCGTCGCCGCCCAGATGCGTGTCGCCGTTCGTCGCCAGCACCTGGTAAATGTCGCCTTCCGTCGTGCTGATCAACTTCAACACCGAAATATCGAATGTCCCGCCGCCAAAATCGTAAACCGCCACGTGCCCGCGCTTTTGTTTGTGCAAACCGTATGCCAGCGCCGCGGCCGTCGGCTCGTTCACCAAACGCAAGACTTCCAGCCCCGCGAGCCGCCCCGCATCCTTCGTAGCCTGCCGCTGCGCGTCGTTGAAATACGCCGGCACGGTGATCACCGCGCGATCCACCGGCTCGCCAAAATATTTTTCCACCCACGATTTCAGTTCGCGCAGGATATATGCCGAAATTTCCGGCGGCGTAAAAGTTCGTTCCCCCAGCCGCACGCGAATCACGTTGTCGCCGTCCGGATCGATCCGGAATGGAAAAATCTTCAGCTCGCTCTGGACGTCCGCCACGCCCCGCCCCATCAATCGCTTTACCGAATAAATCGTCCGGTCGGGCTGCGTCAACAAACGCTGCCGCGCGGCAGCGCCCACAATAATCTTCCCGTCGCTATCAACGCTCACCACCGAAGGACACAACGTCGAACCGCCCGGCCCCGCAATACACTTCGGCGTCCCCGTCTGCGCATCCATATACGCAATCAGGCTGAACGTCGTCCCCAAATCAATTCCCACTACGCGTCCCATAACTCTCTCCGCACAATCTAAAAGAACATGTCATCCCGAGCGTAGCGAGGACTGCCTGCCGCAGGCGGGGATATGCTTTTCCAAGCCGCTACGCTTCCGCCAATTCCTTCTGCACGCCGGCCACTAAATTCCGAATATAACTGCGTCGGTTCAAAACTTCGTTCATCTTGGCGAGCAACGCTCCACGCTTCGCGTCATCGGCATAAGCATCCACCGCCCCATCCCACTCACCGCCGATCTTCGCTAATTCCGCATCCACCGCTGCCAGCTTCTCCTGAAAATTCACCGCCGCCGCATCCAACCGCCCCCGCAAACCCGCCACGTCTCCGCCGCCAGCCCGCGCCTCGCGCAATTCGTCCAGCGACTCGTTCAATTCGAAAACTTCCTCCAGCAATTCCGGCGGCGCCTGCTGCTTGGTAGTCCCTTCCTTGCGCACGCCCAGGTGCTCCAGCAAATATTCCACGCGCGAAATCGGCTCCCGCAAAGTCCGGTAAGCATCGTTCAGTTCCGAAGAACGCTCCAGCGAAAGGATTCGCTCGAATTCCCCCGCGCGCACAAAATTATCCGGATGCAGCTTCCAGCTCAAGATATGGAATTGCCCTTCCAGTTCCGCCGGATCAATCGTCAATTTCTGCGGCAATCCAAAAAACCGGAAATAATCCCAGCCTCCGGGCAGCGGCTGAATCTTTCCGCAAGCCGCGCAAAAATGCGCCCCGCTCACCGCGCCCTTGCAGTTCCAACAGCTGGCGACCGGCATTCCCTCCGCTCGTTTTTTCTGGGGTTGCGAGATGCTCATGCTTTATCGATCCTCGTACAACGCAGCCGTCCGCCGGGCTCCTTCAACGACAGTTCCACCCATGCCTCCACCGCGGCGCCGCTTAACTGGGTTTAAGAAAATCCGTGTGGACCTAATCCAGCCGGCGCGCTGCCCCGCGCCCCGGCCTTAGGCAGTGAACGAGCTTCCGCACCCGCAACTTCGCGTCGCCTGGGGGTTCTGGAAGACGAAGCCCTGCTTCATCAGGTCTTCGTGATAATCGAGCGTCGTGTCGTGCAGGTACAGATAGCTCTTGGGATCCACAAAAATTCGTGCCCCATTCTCTTCGAACACCTTGTCGCGATTGCGCGCTTCGGTATCCAGCCGCATCGCATAACTCAGTCCAGAGCACCCGCCGCCTTGCACACCCACGCGCAACCCGCCGGACTCCGCCGGTACGCCTTCCTTCTGCAGCAATTCGCGGATTTTCTCCGCCGCTTTTTCCGATACGTGAATCATTCCCGAAAGAACTCCTGTAACAAACGCAGCCAGCCGCTCATCTAGCCACTAGCCACCAATCACCAGCCACTGCCGTTATCCTCAAAACTGCCCCCACAAAAAAATAAGCGGCAGGTCAACGCAAACCACAGGCCGCCGCGCCCCAAGCCTCGCGAACGCGGCATCGCAGTTAGTTATGCGCGCTGGCAGTCTCGGCCGGAGCAGCCGACGGTTCGCCCTGCTTCTTCTTCCAGTCGCCCAGCGCGGCCTTGATCGCATCTTCGGCCAGCACCGAACAGTGGATCTTCACAGGCGGCAGCGCCAGTTCGCGGACGATGTCCGTGTTCTTGATCGCCAGCGCCTCTTCCACCGTCTTGCCCTTCACCCACTCGGTGGCCAGCGAAGAACTCGCAATCGCCGAACCGCAGCCAAACGTCTTGAACTTGGCCTCTTCGATCACGCGAGTTTCCGGGTTCACCTTCATCTGCAGCTTCATCACGTCGCCGCATTCCGGTGCGCCCACCAGTCCCGTGCCCACGTTCGGATCGGCCTTGTCCAGCGAGCCGACGTTCCGCGGATTGTTGTAATGCTCGATCACCTTGTCGCTATAAGCCATTAGTTGATTCTCCTCTTCATGGTTACGGTGCTATCCAATCCTTCCCCAGAGATCACTTCATCGGTTAGAGTGACGGGCGCGATCGAAGCCGATCGTCCCGCGCAAAGTTCTTCCAGCGTTCGGGCCACCACTTCCTCGCGAAGGTGCAGAAACTCCAGAAAATCCCCGAGTTCCCCGATTTCCCGAAAACGCCGCGAATTGCACGCCGCTCCATCTGCGTTGGGTGCAAAGAAAACATCAAACACGGTTTCGCTGCCGTTGCTCGTTCGATGTACGCCGATTGTGCCTTCGTAGGTCACGTTTCCTCCTCGACGTTGGATTTTCTTTCTAGTCCGTTGCCACCTGCCATTTCATCTTGCTCACGTCCACTCCCTCTTTCGCCATTTCGTATAGCGGCGAAAGCTCGCGCAGTCTCTGGACCGTCTCCACCACGCGGTTCGCCACGTAATCCACTTCCTCTTCCGTGTTGAACCGGCCCAGCCCGAAACGAATGGACGTGTGCGCCAGGTCCTCGCCCACGCCCAAAGCCTTCAGCACGTAACTCGGTTCCAGCGTCGCCGAAGTGCACGCCGACCCGCTGGACACCGCAATATCATTGATCCCCATCAGCAGCGATTCGCCTTCCACGTACGCGAAACTGATATTGATGTTGTGTGGCAGGCGATGCACCATCGAACCATTAATGAACGTCTCGTCCAGCCGCGACATGATCGATTCCCGCAACCGCTCGCGCAGCCGCTTCAATCGCTCGCTCTCCGTCGCCATTTCCTGCTGGCACAGTTCGCAAGCCTTGCCCAGCCCCACGATGCCCGGCACGTTCAACGTTCCAGAGCGCATCCCGCGCTCGTGCCCGCCGCCATCAATAATCGCGGCCAGCTGCACGCGCGGATTCTTGCGCCGCACGTACAACGCGCCCACGCCCTTCGGCCCATACAGCTTGTGCGCCGAAATCGAAAGCAGGTCGATGCCATCCTTCTGCACGTCCACCGGAATCTTGCCCACCGCCTGCACGCCGTCCACGTGGAAGAAAACACCCTTTTCCTTGGCGATCTTGCCGATTTCCGCGATCGGCTGCACCACGCCGATTTCGTTGTTGGCGTACATGATTGAAATCAGAATCGTTTTCGGCGTGATGGCCTTGCGCAATTCGTCCAGGTCCACTCGCCCATCTTTCGCCACCGGCAAGTACGTCACTTCGTAGCCGTATTTCTCCAGGCGCTTGCAGGTATCCAGCGTCGCCTTGTGCTCGGTCACCTGCGTGATGATGTGGTTGCCCTTCTCGCGGTACATTTCCGCCACGCCCTTGATCGCCAGGTTCGTGGATTCCGTAGCCCCGCTGGTAAACACAATCTCTTTCGGCGTGGCATTGATCAACTTCGCGATCTGCCCCCGCGCGTTCTCCACCGCCTCTTCCGCCTTCCACCCATATTCATGATTGCGGCTCGCGGCATTGCCATATTTCTCCGTAAAGTAAGGCAGCATGGCCTCCACCACGCGCGGATCTACCGGCGTAGTAGCGTGATTGTCAAAGTAAATCGGAAGCTTGATTGCCATTCTAGATCTCCTCAACCCCGTTCAATTTAAACCCCGCAAACCCAAGAACCGTGCCCGTGCCCCAATCTCGGTTTCGCCGTTCTCTGCGCCCTCTGCGTCTCTGCCGTGGTATTGCTTTGCGTCAAAGTCTCCGTGTCCTCAGCTTTTCTCTGTGCCCTCTGTGCTAAATCTGTAGCTGTGTCAGCACCTCAAACTCTCAACTCCACCATCTCCGACATAGGCGCTTCATCCGTCATCTGCGAAATCGTCACATTCCCCAAAACCGCCAAAATCGAGTCATTCACCCGCCGCAAAGGCTCTCGAATCGAGCAAGTAGTAGTCACGTCGCAAGCCCCGCGCGAAGTAACGCACGAAGTTATAAAAAGAGGTCCGTCAATCGCCCGAATCACATCCAAAGCCGTAATCAAAGACGCGTCCCGTGCCAAGGTATATCCGCCGCTCGATCCGTGCCGCGCCGCCACCAACCCGCCCTTCGCCAGTTTCTGCAGCACTTTCGCCATCAGCGGCGTGGACATCTTATATATCTCCGCGATGTCCCCCGCGCTGCACGACTCGCGCCCGCCATGCATCGCCAAATGCTTCAGCGCGATCAAACCGTAGTCAGCCTTCTTCGATAGCTTCATCATTAGAGTATGTACGACTGATTCAGTCGCATATACATTCTAGGCTCGCACAGCAGAAATTGTCAAGCAATCGATCTCCTCCAACTCCAATTGCACCAACAGCTTAAACAACGACCATTTTAGTCCACTTGGTCAACCCACCCGCAGCCAACGGCAAGAATGCACCCCCGAACTGCGATCCCGACCCTCCCAACGGCTCGATCGCCGCAGCCCGCGATTCCACCCACCGCGCCGCGCCACGCACTCAGCCTCCCCCGCTCGCGAACTTCATCCGTAATCGTCGTCGCAACCGCACCCACCAGCCAGGGCGCGATCGGTACCTTGCTAATCAATACGACTCGCGTTAGTCTTCCGTCCTCGTTCCCAGTTGGATAGAAGGCGAGTTGCGCACTCTCCCAGCCCGCGTGTCAGCGTCCTTGTGTCTCGCTGCAATTCTTTGGTTTCCCGGCAGTGCTTTCGCTCAGTCGGCCGCCAGTCCATCCTCGAACGTCTTTGATGCGCCGCATTTCTCGATGGACGCAAAAGCTCTTTACGCCGCAGCCTCGCAAACCGCGCCTGCCGCCGGCACCAACGTCGTCGTGCTGCTGGATGACGAAACCTATGTCTTCGACGCACAGGGCAAAACCGTCCACACCACCTACGCCGTCTTCAAAGTTCTCACCCAGGAAGGAATCGACGGTTGGTCGCACATCTCCTATTCCTGGGAACCCTGGCGCGCCGAGCGTCCCGCCATTCGCGCGCGAGTGATCGGCGCCGATGGAGAAGTTCATGCGCTCGATCCCAAAACGATCAGCGATTCGCCCGCCGCCGATGAAGACACCGATACCTACGGCGACAGCAGGGTTGTCCGCGCTCCGCTTCCCGCCGTCGCCATCGGCTCAGTCGTCGAAGAAGAGGAAATCTCCACCGAAAACCCTCCTCTGCCCGATGCCGGGATTGTCGCTCGCGACTATTTCGGACGCACCGTTCCCGTACAACACAGCCGTCTGGTCCTCGACGCCCCCACTTCCCTCGTCCTTCACTACAAATCGCAATTGCTCCCCAACCTCGATACCAAACGCGAAGAACAGAATGGCCGCTTGAAGATCACGTTCGAACAGGGTTCGCTGCCTGCGGTCGACGACGCCGATGAAGACTTGCCCAGCGACGTGCCCGCCTATCCGGCCGTCACTTTCTCCACCGGCGCTTCTTGGCAAAACTTAGCGGATGCCTATGGAAAAATCGTGGATGGGCAGGTCGCCGACCCGAACATAAGTGCCATCGCCGCCAAATTAATCGCTGGGAAGAACACCCGCGACGAGAAAATTGAAGCGCTCTTTGAATACCTCAATGACCAGGTCCGCTACACCGGTATCGAGTTTGACGAATCCGCGATCATTCCTCATCCCCCGGCGCTCACCCTCAAGCACCGTTATGGAGACTGCAAGGATAAAGCCGTGCTGCTCGTGGCTCTGCTGCGCGCCGCGGACATTCCTGCCTACGTGGCTCTGCTCAACGCCGGGCAAAGAGAAGACGTTCCCGCGGAACTCCCGGGAATCGGCATGTTCGATCACGCCATCGTTTACGTTCCCGGCCCTCCCGACTTGTGGATTGACGCCACCGCCGATTACTCCCGCGCCAGCCAGCTGCCCAGCCCCGATCAAGGACGCCTCGCGCTGGTGACCAAGGCCGGCACCGCCGCGCTCGTGCGCACCTCCGTGATTTCGGCTCGCGACAATATCCAGGTCGAAGAGCGTGACATCTATCTCGCCGACAACGGGCCCGCCAAAATCGTCGAAACTTCCAAACCCCATGGCGAATTCGAGCCGCGCTACCGCCGCAACTACGCCAATCTGCAAGACAAAAAAGTTCGCGACGACCTCACCAGCTACTTCAAATCCCAGTACCTCGCCGACAAGCTCGATCGCCTCGATCGTTCCGACCCTAAAGACTTCAGCAAGCCCTTTGAACTGGTCCTCGAGAGCGACCACGCCAAACGCGGCCAGACCGATCTAACCTCGTCCGTCGCAGCCATTCGCTTCGAATCTATTTTCTCCATGCTCCCCTCTTCTCTCCAGCAGCGCGAGGAACCAAAAAGCGACGACGCCAGTTCCTCCGCCGACGCCAAAAAGAAACGCACCGCGGATTATCAGCTGGGCGAAGCCTTCGTCACCGAATGGCGCTATAAGATCGTCCCGCCCGCCGGTTTTCAGCCCAAGCCGCTTCCCAAAAATTCCGCGCTCACCTTTGGCCCGGCCACGCTCACCCAGGATTTCTCCGCCGATCCCGATGGCGTCGTTCACGCCGTCATTCGCTTCGAAGTCGCCAAACGCGATTTTTCGATCGCCGAAGCCACCGAACTCCGCAACAAGGTCGCGGAGATCCGCGCCTCCGAACCGCTCCTGATCTATTTCGAGCCTGCCGCCCAGGCCCTCCTCAATCAGGACCGCGCTGCCGAAGCCTTTCATCTCTATCGCGACGCCATCTCCGCTCGCCCCAAGGACGCCATCCCCCATCTCCGCATGTCCCTGGCGCTTCTGTCGCAAGGCCTGGGGGACGCGGCGCGCAGCGAGGCTCGCCTCGCGGTGCAGTTGGATCCCAAATCCGCCTTGGCTCAGAAAACCCTCGCCGATGTTCTGCAATATGATCTGGTTGGCAGAAAACTCCGCCCCGGCAGCGACCTGGTCGGTGCCCAAGCCGCGTATCGTGCCGCGCAGAAGCTCGATCCGCAAGACAAGATGATCCCTGCCGATCTCGCGATTCTCATGGAATACAATTCCGACGGCGCGCGCTACGGCCGCGGCGCCGACCTCAAGGGCGCCATCGCCGAGTACCGCACCCTCACTCCCGAGGACCTCGAAAGTGTCGGCCTCAAAAACAATCTCGCCTTTGCCCTCTTCTACGCGGGCGAATTCAGCGATGCAAAAAAAGCCGCGGAGCCGCTGAACCCCCAGCCCAAAAGCGCTTCTCGTCGCTTCGGAAGCCGCCCTCGATGGCTCGCAGCCCGCCCTCGACGAAGCCCGCAAACTCTCCGGCAGCGACCAGGAGTTCAAGCAGACCGCGCTCACCGCCGGCGACATGCTCATGAACGTCCGCAAGTACCCGCAAGCGGCCGACCTGATGGACGCCGGAGCTTCCGGTGACAATGCCGCGCAAACCGCCGCGCGCGCTTCCATGTTGCGCAAAGCTCGCCTGCACGAAACCATCACCTACGCCAACGACCCGGGCGGCTTCGTGATGAACTACTTTTTCGTTTCGCTTTCCTCCGACCCCACCATCGAAACCGTGCGCGGCTTTCTCAGCCGCAATGCCCTGGTGGTTTTCAATAATGACGATCCCGATGAAATCAAAGACAATCTCAATCAGGGCAAGAAATTTCGCCATTCCCTCGCTCGCTCGGGCGCCTCGCCAGATGTGGTCCTCGACCTGCTCAGCCAGTTGATCGAGCCGAAAGTCGAAGGCAATGACGCAACCGGCTATCGCGTCAGCCTGCAAATCCCCGGCGGCAAGAACGAAACATTGTTCGTCGTCAAGGAGGACGGCAAGTACAAAATCCTCGACACCTCCGAAAAACCCAATTCCATCGGCCTCGAAATCCTCGATCGCGTCGCGTCCGGCGACCTCACCGGCGCTCGCGTCCTTCTCGATTGGGAACGCGAAGACCAGCACATCGCCGGAGGTGACGATCCGCTGGCCGGTGCCGCTTTCCCACGCATTTGGACCAAGGGACAGGAGGCCACCGCCGAGCAAATGAAAATCGCCGGCGCCGCGATTCTGGTGCAAACCAAGCCCACCGCGAAACAAGGCGTCGCCATTCTTGAGCCGCTCCTCGCTTCCGCTCCGAACGACGCGGCCAAGCTCAATATTCAACTGGCGCTCGCCAGCGGCTACGAAAATCTCGAGGCCTTCGACAAGTTGGATGCGGTCACCTCAGACGTGGCCAAGCAGTACCCGGAGTCCCGGCTGCTTTTCCTCGATCGCTCCCAGGCGCTGCGGAACTTGCGGCGATTTGACGAAGCCGACGCGCTCGCCAACGACCGCCTGAAAAGGCTTCCGGACGATGTTGACGCCTACGTCGCTCTCTCATTCCTCGAGCAGGCGCGCGACGATTACCCCGCCGCCATCGCTTTCGAACAAAAAATTCAAGCCTCTGGCAAGGCGGACGGCTCCACTCTGAATGCGATCGCCTGGATTTCCCTCTTCACCGCAAAAGTCACCGACGCGGACGTGCAAACCGCCATTCGCAGCTCTCAGATGAGCCCGAACAGCTGGTACATTCTGCACACCCTGGGTTGTCTCTATGCCGAAGTCGGTAAAACCCGCGAAGCGCACGACGTCTTTCTGCAGGCCATGGATCTCGATAGCCTCGATGAACCCAATCTCCAGTTCTGGTACGGCTTCGGCCGCATCGCCGAGCAATTTGGCGAACGCGATCTCGCCGTGACCGACTACAACAAAGTCACCGCGCCAAAAGAATCCGCTGACATTCCGGGTTCCACCTACCTGCTTGCGCAGCGCCGCTTGAAAGTCCTGGCCACCGCGGCCCCCGACGCACCCGCGTCGGCAAAAAAGAATTAGTGCCCGGTCCCCGGGGCTTCTTCCGCCGATTTTCTCGCGGTTCCTGTGAGATTCTAGGTTAGAATCGCAAATCGCATGGATTCCACCAGCGCCAGACGCGTCACCGCCATCTATCCCGGCTCGTTCGACCCGGTCACCAACGGCCATCTGGACCTCATCACTCGCGCCTCCAACATTTTTGACAAGCTCATCGTCGCCGTCGCGCACAACCTCGAAAAAGATCCTCTCTTCACGGAGAAAGAGCGCGTCGAAATGCTCGAAACCGTCACCTTCAAGTGGACCAACGTGGAGATTGACGTCTTCGACGGCCTGCTCATGGATTACGCGCGCGCCAAAAATGCCAACGTGATCGTCCGCGGCATTCGCGCCGTTTCCGATTACGAATACGAGCTGCAAATGGCCATGATGAATCGCAAGATTGAGGCGGACGTCGAAACCGTTTTCATGCTCCCGGCCGAACAATATAGTTACCTGAGCTCCCGCTTGGTCAAGGAACTGGCGCGCCTGGGCGGTCCCATAAAAGAATTCGTTCCACCAATCGTGCAGGAGCGCCTCAGTGTAAAATTTAAGTAGCGGCGTCAGCGCAGCGCTCCGCCGCGCTGTGTTTGCCCGGCAAAAACGAGCCGGTTTTTAGGGGGTGCCAGCTTTAGCGGGTGCCTCACAACGCGGGAATCTTTGTAGGCCGTAGCTTTAGCTACGGCACAAACGCGGAATAGTCAGTGCGGCTTCAGCCGCTGAAGTACCGATTTTGAATTTTTCTGCAATCTGCTTATTCTTCGCTCCGAGATACTTGAAGGAGTCCCATGGACCTGGCCACCGAGAAGAAAATGGAAGAAACCTTTCAGCTCGCCGATCGCGTCAATCGCATCAACGTCTCGCCGACCATGGTCGTCTTGCAGGAAGCCGAAAAGTTGAAGGCGCAAGGCGTGGACGTTGCCGACTTCGGTCCCGGCGAGCCCGATTTCCCCACTCCCGAGCACATCAAGCGCGCCATCGTCCAGGCGCTCGAAGAGAACCGCACCAAGTACACTCCCGTCGCGGGCATTGCCGCGCTGCGCCAGGCCATTTGCGACTGGCACGCCGCCCATCTTGAATCTTCCTACCAGCCTTCCGAGTGCGTCGTGAATGTCGGCGGCAAGCACGCCATCTTCAACGCCGTCTGCTCGCTCATCAATCCCGGCGATGAAGTAATCATCGGCGCGCCCTACTGGGTCAGCTATCCGGACATGGTGAAATACGCCGGCGGAACGCCGGTCTTCGCGCCCACTCGCGCCGACGATTTCTTCATCCTGCGCGCTTCCGCAGTGGAAGAAGCAATCACCCCGAAGACCAAAATCGTCATCGCCAATTCCCCCAATAATCCCACCGGCGCGGTGATTCCTCCCAACGAATTCGCGCGCTTGCAGGATCTCTGCAACCGCCGCAACATCTGGCTGCTCTCCGACGAATGTTATTCGCACTTCGTCTATAAGGATGCCAAGCCCTTCTCCGTCGCCAGCGTCCCCGGCCCCAAGCATCGCCTGATCGTCGCCGGCTCGTTTTCGAAAACCTTCGCCATGACCGGATTGCGCCTCGGCTACATCCTCGCCCCCAAGCCGCTCGTGGACGCCATCGCCAAGCTGCAAAGCCAGTCCACTTCCAATCCCACTTCGATCATCCAATATGCGGGCTTGGCAGCGATGCGCGGCTCGATGGATTCCGTTGCCGCCATGCTGGCGGAATACGCCCGCCGCCGCGAACGCATTCTCGCGGGCCTGCGCGCGATTCCCGGCGTAAGCTGCGCGCCCCCGCTCGGCGCGTTTTACGTTTTCCCGAACGTCTCGGCTCATCTGCATCCGCAAATGCCCGATACCACCGCCGTCGCCAAGCAGCTTCTCGAACGTGAACACGTCGCCGTAACGCCCGGCGAAGCCTTCGGTGCGCCAGGACATTTGCGTCTTTCTTACGCCACTTCCACGGAGCGAATTGACGAAGGACTGCGCCGCCTGGCGCGTTTCTTCGGCCAGGCAAAGTGACTGCCACCGACGTGAATCTGTGTCCCGCGCGCCTCGAACCCATATTCAGCACGCGCCCCTGGGGCGCGCTTTCTCTTGCGCCTTTTTTCCCCGCCAAATCGAATTTGGCCGAGCCTCTGGGCGAGGCTTGGATGACGGGTAACGAATGTCAGTTCGCCTCCGGCCCTTTTGCCGGCGAAAAATTAGGCGCCGTTTGGCCCAAGCTGCCCCCGGACTGGGCCGGAACCCAAGCAGATTCCTCCAAAGGTTTCCCGCTGCTCGTAAAATTTATTTTTGCCGAACAAAAACTTTCCGTGCAGGTTCATCCCGGCGATGAATTCGCCGCCCGCCACGAATCGGCCGCCGGCGGCCGCGGCAAGACGGAAATGTGGTACGCCATGCGCGCGCGCGATGGCGCCGAAGTCCTGGTCGGCCTCAAGCCCGGCGTCACTGCCGAAAAATTCAAGCGCGCCATCGTGGGCGGCACCGCCGAGGATTGCCTCGAACACGTTCCCATGCGCGCGGGCGACGCCATCTTCGTTCCCGCCGGAACCACGCACACCATCGGCGGCGGCTTGGTCCTCTGCGAAATCCAGCAGCACTCGGACATCACCTACCGCGTCTTCGATTACAATCGCCGCGACGCGCAAGGCAAATTGCGCGACCTGCACATCGAAAAAGCCCTACAGGTAATTCAATTCGGCGAGCAGAGCGGCGGCAAGATTAAACCCGTGCGCATCACCCGCGGCGCCGTCACCGAAACCTATTTCGTCGCCTGCCGCTATTTCGCTACAGAAAAATGGGAATTCGCCGAGCGCATCACCTCCAGTACCTCGCCCGAACATTTCGATCTGCTCATCTTCCTCGAGGGCCACGGCTCTCTTCGCTGGGGCGGTGAATCTACCGAATACGCTCCCGCGCAAACCTGGCTCGTCCCCGCCGCTCTCGGCGCGTATCAATTAAATCCCGGCGCGCGCACCACGCTCCTGCGCACCTACGTTCCCACCCGCATTGACGAATTCGCGCGCAAACTCGCCGATCAGGGCGTCAGCGAATCCGCCTGGTCGCGTCTGGTGTATCCATGACCGCATCCGCAAAATCGAATCGCGAAAAACTTCCCGCCTGCGCCGTCCTTCTCGCCGGTGGACGCGGCACGCGCTTCTGGCCACGCAGCCGCATGCGCACGCCAAAACAGCTTCTGAATATCACCGGCGATGAAACCATGCTGCGCCAGGCCATCTCGCGCCTCGCTCCGCTTTTCTCTCCGCGCAATTTCTGGGCGGTCACGAATATTGAACAATCCGCCGCCGTCCGCCGCCAACTTCGCGCCATTCCCGCGTCGCACATTCTCGCGGAACCCATTGGCCGGAACACCGCCGCCGCTATCGGACTCGCCGCGATTCACCTCGCGCACGATCACGGCGACGCGTTGATGGCCGTCCTGCCGTCAGACAGCTACGTCTCGGACGTCGCCCAATATCGCCGCCTCGTCCGCGCCGCGCTCGACCTGGCCCGCACGCCGGGAAACCTCGTCGTCCTCGGCATCCCGCCCACGCGCCCGGAAACCGGTTACGGCTACATCGAAGCAGGCGCCGCAAGTTCCGTAAAGCCCGGCGGCCTCGCCGCCTACACCGTGCGCCGCTTCACTGAAAAACCTGCGCTGCCGCTCGCGCGCCGTTATCTTTCCGCCGGAAGATTTTTCTGGAACGCCGGAATGTTTTTCTGGCGCGCCTCCACGTTTCTGGAAAATTTGCAGCGCTTTCTCCCCGCCACCCACGCGGCGCTCGCCGATCTCGCCAAAGCCATCGGCACGCGCAAGTACGCAGCGGCCCTCCGCCGCATTTATCCAAAGCTCGCTAATATTTCCGTGGACTTCGCCGTCATGGAGCCGGCCACGCGCGACGCCCGCAAGCCCTGCGTCTTCGTGCTCCCCGCAAAAATCGGCTGGAGCGACATCGGCTCCTGGCAAGCCGTCTTTGAATTGCTCGCCGCCCATCCCGGCGCCAACGTCTCCGCCAGCCCCCTCTTCGCCCTCGACGCCACCGGAAACTATTTCTGGAGCCCAAAAAAATTCGTAGCCGCCATCGGCGTGGACAACCTCGTAGTCGTCGAAACCGAAGACGCCATCCTCATCTGCCCCCGCGATCGTTCCCAGGACGTAAGCAAAATCGTGAAATACCTCGAGCAGCAAAAACTGAAGAAACTCGTATAACGCGAAGCGGCGACGGTAGGGGCACGGCATGCCGTGCCCGCCGCCGGAGATCCACTATCGCGCTTGACCTTGCTTCAGCTTCTCTCTGCGAACTCTGCGCTCCGGCCTCTGCGCCCTCCGCGTTAAATCTTTTGACTCGCCGTAATCCGCACCCTCCAATTTGGCGCACCCGAAACGCCCCCTACAGCACAACCGACCTTCCCACCGCAAAATCCATCGCTTATACTTTCCCTCGTGCATCCCATCACTTTCGGCACCGACGGCTGGCGCGCCATCATCGCCCAGGATTTCACCTTCGAGAACGTCCGCAAGGTGACCCAGGCAATCTCCCGTTACGCAGTCCGCGCCGAAAAACCCGGCGCCGGCCTCCTGGTCGGCTACGACACCCGCTTCGGCTCCGAACGCTTCGCGCGCGCCGCCGCCGAAACCGTCTCCGCCGCCGGTATTCCCGTCTGGCTAGCCGCCGACGCCGCTCCCACGCCCGCGCTCTCGCTGCTCGTCAAATTGCGCGGCGCCGCCGGAGGAATCCAGATCACAGCCAGCCACAATCCCTATCAATGGAACGGCGTGAAGTACAAAGCCAGCTACGGCAGTTCCGCTTCGCCCGCCATCGTCGCGCAGATCGAATCCGAACTCGCGCAAGTTCTTCGCGATAATGTTCCAGCGCTACCGCCGCAGCCAAATCTCATCCATTCTCTCGATGTCCGCGCTCCCTACCTCGAAGCCCTCGCCAAGCTCGTCGATTGGGACCGCCTGCGCGCCGCAAAATTCCGCTTCGTCATTGACCCCATGCACGGCGCGGGACGCGGCCTGCTCCGAGACCTTTTCCGCCGCAACGAAATCGCCTGCGAAGAGATCCGCGGCACGCGCGACCCGCTTTTCGGCGGAGTGAATCCCGAACCCATCGAACCGCACGTCGCGGCTCTCCGCGAAGCGGTCGTCCAAGGCAAATTCGATGCGGGCTTCGCTCTCGATGGCGATGCCGACCGCATCGGCGCCATTGACCGCGACGGAACATTCGTCACGCCGCATCAGATTTTTTCCATCCTGCTCTGGCATCTCGCCGGCACGCGCAACCTTCCGGGCGAAGTGGTAAAAACCTTCTCCACCACCAAGCTCATCGATAAAATCGGCGCGAAATTCAACCGCAAAGTCTGGGAAACTCCGGTGGGCTTCAAATACGTCTGCGACCGCATGCTGGAAAGTGACATCCTGCTCGGCGGCGAAGAAAGCGGCGGCATCGGCACCAAACTCCACCTGCCCGAGCGTGATGCCAGCGTCAACGCATTACTTCTCGCCGAAGTGATGGCCTGGCACCGCAAATCGCTCGGCGAACTGGTCGCCATGCTGCACGCCGAATTCGGCGAACATCATTACAGCCGCGTGGATTTGACCCTGAAAAACGGCCAGAAGGAAAAAGCGCTGCACTATTTTGCCGACCCCCAGCTCAGCCGCTTCCTCGACTGGCCCGTCACCCGCCGCGAAAATCTCGACGGCGTTAAAATCTATCTCGGCGATATCGGCTGGGCCATGGTGCGCGCCTCCGGCACCGAGCCCATGCTAAGAATTTATTCCGAGACGTCGCGCCCGGAAACAACCAGCCGCGTTCTCAAAGAAGTTTCCAGGCTGGTGCGCGCTCTGTAGCGCCGGCTGTTTGCAGTTGACGTTGCCGTTGACTCTGTAGCGGCGCACTTCAGTGCGCCAAGCAAGTCGCGGCAAGAAACGACCACACATCGAAATTTGTCGTGACAGGACCCGCAGGAGGAGCACCGCAATGGAAGCCATCAACCTGAACGAGAAGCTCTCGAAAATAAACGACCACTGGAATCCCCGCATCATCGGCGAACTCAACGACACCTACGTAAAAGTCGTAAAGATCCACGGCGAATTCCACTGGCACCACCACGACGAAGAAGACGAACTTTTCTTCATCGTCAAAGGCCGCCTGCGCATGAAACTCCGCGATCGCGAAGTCATCGTGCACCCCGGCGAATTCATCATCGTCCCCAAGGGCGTCGAGCATCTTCCCATCGCCGATGAAGAAGTCCACATGGTACTCATCGAACCCAAAACAACTCTCAACACCGGCAACGTGCGCAACGAACGCACCGTCGTCGAACTGGAACGCCTGTAGCGCGCAGCAAACACGGTCACCGGGCCCGGCACGACACTTTACTAACGCAATTATCCAGCCCGGCACCACGCGGGCCACAAGGCACAAAATATGCAGCGGCGCCTCTACACGCTCGACGTTTTCACCACCAAGCCCTTCGCCGGAAATCCGCTCGCCGTGGTCACCGACGGCGACGGCCTTTCCAGCGCGAAAATGCAATCCATCGCCCGCGAAATGAATTTATCCGAAACCGTTTTCATCCAGCGCCCCACCAATAATCGCGCCCTCGCCCGCCTGCGCATCTTCACCACCACGCGCGAGTTGCCCCTCGCCGGACATCCCGTCATCGGCACTTGGTTTCTGCTCGCCGAACTCGGCGTCGTTCCGGCCTCCGAAGGCAGCGTCCACATCCTGCAGCAAACCGGCGCCGGAATTCTTCCCGTCGAATTCACGTTTCACAATGGCCGCCCGGTGCGCGTCACCATGACTCAAAAGCCCGCGCGCTTCACCCGCGCCCCATTCACTCGCGCCGCGCTCGCCGCCGCCCTGGGCCTGAAGCCCAGCGACCTCGCTCCCTCTCTTCCTCTGGAATTCGCTTCCACCGGAATTTCCAATCTCATGGTCCCGCTCAAAAGCCGCGCCGTCCTCCCAAGAATCCAAATGAACATGCGCGCGCTCGCGCATTTGACTTCGCCGCACGGCACCATGGCGTATTGTTTCGCGCTCGGAGGCCGCGGCCGCGCCTACGCCCGCGGCATGGTTCCCTGGGGCATCATCGAAGATCCCGCCACGGGCTCCGCGGGCGGCTCGCTCGGCGCGTATCTGGTCCACCACGGCCACATGAAGCCCACGGAAACCCTGGTGATCACGCAAGGAGTGGAGATGGGCCGCCCCAGCGAAATTCAAGTGGAAGTTACAGAAGAACGCGGCAAGCTAACCCCCAAAGTAAGCGGCTCCGCAGTCCGCATCTTCGAAGGCCACATCGAAGCCTGATCCAGCGCCCGATCGCCGCAACAATGAGCGTGCGTAGGGGCACGGCATGCCGTGCCCGTTCATCCGTCACGCAAATCCAGCGCCGGCTTGCCCTGAGAGCCCGCCGCGGCGGGGTCGAAGGGAGGTGCGGCACATGCTTTGCGCCGATAAATCAAATCCGTTTCGAATCCGACGCGACTTGCGATGCCGATCGGAAACCCGCCGCTACGCCTCAATACTCTTCCACGCCGCGTCCAAAATCCCATTCAAAAACGCCGGCGATTCCGCCGAAGAAAATTTCTTCGCCAATTCCAACGCCTCGTCGATCGCCACCTTCGCCGGTGCCGTCCCAAACCTCAATTCATAAATCGCCAAACGCAAAATGCTGCGATCCACCACCGCCAGCCGCTCCAGCCGCCAATTCTCCGAAAGTTTTTCCACCAGCTTGTCGCTCGCTTCCGTCTCCGCCACTGCTCCCTCAAACAATTGATTCGCGAACTTGCGCGTAGTATCCGCCGCGCGCGCCTGCTTCCAGAAATGCTGCTCCACCAGCGCGGGCTTTCGCCGCGTCATATCCCACTCAAAAAGCATCTGCAAGGCAAACTCACGTGATTTGTGGCGGAGCGTCATTCTAGCGGCGCCGCGCCCGGCCGCGCGTAGCGGCAGCGCCCGCGGCGGGTTTTTTCCCAATCTTGCGCACCAACTGCCCCATCTCCACCGCTCCCAGACCCGCCTCGTAACCCTTATTCCCCGATTTCAATCCCGCGCGATCAATCGCCTGCTCCAAAGTATCGCAAGTGAGCACGCAAAAAATCAGCGGCACTCCCGTATCCAGTTGTGCCAGTTGAATTCCGCGCGCCGTCTCGGACGCTACCACGTCATAATGCGAAGTCTCCCCGCGCAAAATGCAGCCAATGCAAATAATCGAATCGAATCGCCCGGTCGCAGCCAGTTTTTTCGCGGTAAGCGGAAGCTCAAACGATCCCGGCACGCGCACAATCTCGATCTGTTTCTCGTCCGCGCCGCACTGCGCCAGCCCGTCCAGCGCTCCCGCCAGCAGCCGGTCGGTAATAAAGCTATTGAACTGGCTCACCGCAATCCCGAATCGCAACCCCGCCGCATTCAATTCGCCGCGTGCATTTGCCCGCTTCAATTTTTCGGCCATCCCTCAGCGCCCCTCGAACTTCGAAGGCCGTTTCTCGATGAACGCGCGCGTGCCTTCATGCATATCGTGCGTGGTGCAGCACAATCCAAATAACGTCGCCTCCAGATACAATCCTTCTTCCTGCGTCATTTCCATTCCGCGCTCCACGGCTTCCATCGCGAACTGCACCGCCAGCGGCG
Source organism: uncultured Acidobacteriota bacterium (assembly GCA_963780035.1). Taxonomy (GTDB): domain Bacteria; phylum Acidobacteriota; class Terriglobia; order Acidiferrales; family UBA7541; genus Palsa-295. The sequence goes on from CAWAAG010000008.1 coordinate 631,805, forward strand.
CGTTCGCGATAATTTTCCTGGCGATGGATTCCGCCGCTGCCAGCAGCTCCGCGGGTTCCACCACGCGATTGACCAGGCCGATACGCAAAGCCTCGTCCGCCGTTATCATTTCGGCGGTCAAAATCATTTCGTGCGCCACGCCTTTGCCGCACAAACGTGGCAGCCGCTGCGATCCTCCCAAGCCCGGAATCAGTCCCAGTTTCACTTCCGGCTGGCCCAGCTTCGCATTACGGCTGGCAATCCGTATCGTGCACGCCAGCGCCAGTTCGCATCCCCCGCCCAGCGCGAATCCATTGATCGCCGCAATCGAAGGTTTTCCCAGCGTCTCGAAGCCGTGCACGATTCCCTGCCCGTGCAAAGTAAATTCCCGGCCGCTCACCGGCGTCTGCTGCGCGAGCTCGTTGATATCCGCGCCGGCGATAAACGCCTTCTCCCCCGCGCCCGTCACGATCAGCACGCGAATCCCGTTATCCGCGCGCACCGACTTCAGGCAATCGTCCAATTCATCCAGCGTCTTGGAATTCAGGGCGTTCAGCACTTGCGGCCGGTTGAACGTCAGCCGCGCGATCTGATCCTTCACTTCAAAAAGCAAATTATCGTAAGCCATAATTTCCCTGTAATAAGATTCCGGAATTTTACCACTGGTATGGTACCCGAAGAGGCCCTGCTTTGCCTTTGCCGTGCCCGCGAAACCGTCGCGGAATCTTTGCGCGCCCGACCGCGAATCTAGGGTGTCCCCAGCGCCACCAAAGTATTCCCGCCGCGCTGCCGCGCATCGTCCAACCCCGCATCCGCGCGATTGATCCACTCCGTAACCCGATCTTCCGTCTCATCCCCCGGCCGCGAAGAAGCTTCCGCCACCACCGCGCTGATCGTCAGGTCCGGGGTTCCCCACGAAGGCCGCACCGAAGCCGCCGTCTGGCGCAACTTCTCCGCCAGCGCCCGCGCATGCTCCAGCGAAGTATCCGGCAAAATGAACACCAGCGACCACGCCGTGTATTTCACCGCCACATCTGTCTGCCGGATCGCCGTTGAAAGCCCCCGCGCCAGTTGCTCGATGTAATGATCCAGCGCCGCGTCTCCGTGTTGCCGCAGCAACTCTCCGCCGCGATCCACATGCAGCACGATCAATGAAATGGGTGTGTTTTGCGCCCGCGCGCGATTCGATTCCACCAGCAGGCAATCAATATAAGCTCCCCGGCTCAGCAATCCGGTCTTTTCATCCGCCACCGCCAGCGATCGCACTAGCGACCGCAGCCGCGTGTGATTCACCGAAAGCACCAGCTGGTCGCCCACCGCCTGCAAAAAGAAACTCTCGTTCGGCTTCCACTTCCGCGCTCTCACCTCGCCAATCAATAGCGCACCGGAAGGCGCCTGCGTTTCCTTGTCCGTCAGCATCACACCCAGTGCCGATTCCAGCCCCAGATCGCGCAACGCAGGCAATGTGGACGCCTGTAATTCCACTCCGCCCAGCGAATCCGGCGCCACCTTCGTCACCATGCCGGTAATCGTCGCGATTTTCCCCGCGCCTACTCCGGAAAGTCCCGGCGCGAAATACTCCGCCGTTGCCGGCGCTCCTTCACCCGGCGCGCCCACCGCCACCAAACACCGGCTGGCGTGCAGATGCTTCCCGATTTCCGCCGCCGTGGTGGCCAACACTTCGCGCGGCGTCGGCTGCCGGTACATCAATCGGTTGATTTCCGCGATCGCTGCCAGGTCGCGATGCGTTTCGGCCGCGGTCGGCCCCGGCGCCGTTCCATAACTCTCCAGTTGTTGGGCTGACGTCTGCGGCGGAGCGGCCGGAGGCGGCGCTTCCATCGCCGCGGGCGCCGCCGGCTTCGGCGCCGCCTTCCGCGCCGTTCCCTTCGGCCACCAATTCGCGCGTTCGTAGAGCGCGCGCAACCGCTCGTTTTTTTCTTCCTCGCCGGGAAAAAGTTCTGCGATGCGCTCCAGGCGCTCCACGGCTTTGCTCTGCAGCGAATACTGCAGAAAAATTTCCACTTGCACCACCAGGTCTTCCAGCGCCTGCTGCGCTCGCAGTTCTTCCGGCACGGCCGCGCCGCCTTGCGCGGGCTCCCGTCCCGCCCCGCTGAAGCCATCCGTGCGCGTGGAAACCGTGGCTGCTTTCGCCGCGCGCGCCAGAATATTCTGCAAGAAAGCGGGATCCGCTTTCCCTTCCAGCTTGGAAATTCGCTCGTGGTTCCGGTAGTCGTACGGATCAATATCCACCAGCCGGTCCAGCGAATCGCAGGCCTCGCGCATGCGCCCCGCGTCCAGATACAGATCGAAGAGTTTCATCAGCGCATCGAAATATTTCGTCTCGCGATTCAGCTCCTCGTACAGCTTCGCCACCAACTGCGCCAGTGGCAGCGACGACGTATACGTCGCCGCCAGCCGGTCAATGTTCGCCGCCAGTTCCACGTCCTTGCGCAAACTGCGCATCGTTGTTTTCGTTTGCACCAGCAGCGCGGCGGCTTTTTCATCCTGGCCCGCGCGCAGGTACGCGCCCGCCACCTCGAACAATTTCGTGAAATTCTCCGGCTTCTGTTTGTAGTAAGCCTCGAAAACCTCGCGCGCCCGGTCCAATCGCCCCGTGTGCAATAACCCTTCGCCGAAGAGCGCCAGGAACGTTGCATCCGATTCGTTGCTCGCCAGCGGGTCCAGCAGCATCACCGCGCCTTCGGCGTCGCCCTTCCGCAACTTGGCGTCCGCGAAAAGCAGCGCGCCCGAGCGGTCTTGCGGCGAAAGGTGGTTCGCCCGCCCGAAATATTCCAGCGCCTCATCGAGCGCGCCCACCGCCAGGGTCAATTGCCCCGCGCGCAAATAGCTGCGCGTCGCCAGGTCCGCGTGGCGCAGCCGCTCCGCCTGCTCACCCAGCACGATATGCCGCTGCGGATTTTCCGGATCCAGCATGGCCATGCTCTCGTAGCAGGCCAGTGCTTCGATATCTCTCTGCTCTTTTCCGTAAAGCTCCGCGGCAATTCCGAATTGTTCGATGGCTTCTGACGTGCGGTTTTGCTTCTGCAGCAGGGTCGCGTAGCGATTCAAGCGGTCGGCGGGCTGCGGAAAATTGCGGAGGAAACGAACGAAGACTGCGGAGGCCTTGGCGCCGTCCCCGGACTCTACCAGCCGGTCGAACTGAATCCCGTAAAACTCCGCGGCCTGCGAAGGCTCGTTCAGCCGCGTGTAGATATCCGCCAGCGCCTGCAGCGCTTCCTGATTCGCCGGCGCTTCTTCGAATACCGCCTGGTATTCCGCTATCGCTTCGCGGAGCTTGTTCTTTTCCAGGCTTTTGCGCGCCCGTTCGAGATGCTTGGTTATGTCCTGAGCCATGGGAGTCCGGGCGTCTATCGGGAATTGCGGGCTTGCTGGGGAAGTCCGCCCGCGAGCCTCGTCAACACGCCGTCACGAGCCCCCGATTTTCCGCGCGGGTCGAACAACCACTATATACCGGACCCAAAGCCCCCCTCAAAACGAAATCAACCCCGCGTGCCCATCTGGGCGATACATCGCAGGAATATGCAGGGATTTCTGCCCAAGGACCTCTGTGGACTGCTCAACCGCCGGGCGGTCTGCGGTGCAGGATACCGGACGAATCGCGGCGCGATGCGCCCTAACCCGCCGCTCGCATCTCGTTCGGCAAGCCCTTCACCTTCTCGCGCATGGACTTCAGCGACAGGCCGCTGCTCACCAACCCCGCAAATCCCAAAAATATGAACGGCACCGTCAGCGCCAAAAACGCGAAAAACGAAAAGCTCGTCGCCGTATTCTTTTCCACCTGGAAAACGCTCAGGCCCAGCACGCAGAAAAATTGGTAGGACCCCACGTTCGCCGGCGCATTCGGCAGCGACACGCCCAGGTTAATCACTAGCAGCACCACGATCGCCGCCAGAAACGGCAGCTGCAATCCATACGCCTGCATCATCGCCCACAACCCCAGCACCTGGCAGAAAGGCATCAGCAGCGACGCCAGCACCGCCGTATAAAAACTCGGCGCCGTCCCCATCGCGTGCAATCCCAAAAGCGCTCCCATCAATCGCCCCGGCAACCGTCGCGGCCCGCTTCCAAAATCAGGGTTCTTCGCCAGCTTCACTTCCAGAACGTAAATCACGATCACCACGATCCCCAGCAATACCAGCGTCACGATTCCCAGGGTGTCCGCCACCCGCCGGAATTTCCGCGGCAAATCCACCAGCAGCGACACCACCGCCAGCGACGCCGTCGCGATCACCAGATCTACCAGCCGCTCCACTCCCACCGATCCCGCCACGCGCCCGATGGTGATGTCGTCCGAATCCGATACCAGATAGCAGCGCAGCAATTCTCCCGGCCGCAGCGGAAATATCAGGTTCGCAAAAAGTCCCGCAAACACCGCGCGGATCGCGTGCGTCAATTTCACCTTGCCGAACGGGCTCAGCAGCAACTTCCAACGCACTCCCTGCACGACGTAGCTCAATACGTCGAAACACATGCCGATCAGCACCCACGTCCAATCCACCTTCGCCAGTTCGCGCATCGCCTGCACGATGTGAAAATCGTGCAGTACCCACACCAGGCACACAATCGCCAGCCCGTAGCCGATCAACTTCGGCAGTCGCGACTTCGTTGGCGCAGCGGTTGGAAAAAGTGTGTTCACGCCAGCAGGCATCCTCCCATTGCCTCCCATTTGCGGCTTGCGCGCCAGCCCGCCGCCACGCGCCATGTATCATTAAAACCCGGTACAGCCTACGATATCCCCCCCTCCCATTCAATCCACGACTACCCGCAACTCCCGCCAGAGTTAACGACCCCGCGACCGCACCAGGTGATTCGTGAATCGTGATTTGTGACTGGTGATCCGTTATCCGTGGAGTAGTGAAATGTTGGCGATTGAATTGGGGCGCGGGTGTTTGTTTTGTAGGAGATATAGCGATTTCTAATCGCACGGGTTGGCGATTGAATTTGCGCGTTGATCGGCGGCGATTGTCGATTAGAGAGGGGATGTAACATTGTAGTTGGGATGTTACATGGGGTTTTGGAGCGGCCAGTTGGCGAGCGGCGCGACAACTGAGGGGCGCGGGGCGGTTTTTGGGTAGAGTTTTCCCTGGGGGTGGGAGTGGTCTGCCCGTCGCCGTTGTGGCGGAGTGCATGTAGCGTCCTCAGTGGGCTGGAATAGTGGCCCGGGTCTATTTTATCATATTTACTGTATGATTACCAGTCCCGAAATGGGAAAAAGTGAGGGCAGGGTGAGGGGCGAGTGCTGCCAAGCGAAGGGCTCGGGCGCGTGGGGGCGAACGGGATCGTTGTGCGCCGAATCTGGGACCGGAGCGGTAGGGTCTGACGTATTGCCACGCACCCTCGCCTGCGGCCTTCGGCCGCGAACCCGCGAGAGTGCGGCACCCCCAAAAACCTAAAGGCGGTCGCTTGCCTGGCTACGAGGGTCGGCCACCCGCCTGATCACGCAGTTGAAATCGAATGCCATGCGGTTTGCCCTCTGACGCACGACTATATGCCTCGAAATAACGAAGTCAACAATATGTTATTTAGGTTTTAGTTCGGGCCGCGACAACCCGGCTGTCATCTTTCGTGCTTGTGTCTAGGATTTCTCTCAGCGTACAAATCCCGTCCGACTTTGACTGGCACGGCCTCGCGCCGCGTCTCAATCGGCAACGGTTTATTTCGCTCTGCAAAGTGATTGACGAAGTTCGGTTGGATTTTCAGCGGTCCGTATTTAGTAGAGCGCAGCCAGTCCGCATAGGCCAAAGTCGACTCAAGTCGATAATTTCGCATCAGTTTGCGGCCTGTGCAGTCGAGCTGGCCGCTTTCGCGCTGCCGTCTAGAATCCGTTGCTGCACGAATCCTCGCACGCATCCAGCGAACGGGACCGTTGTGCGCCGAACCGGGGGCCGGAGCGGTAGAATCTGACGTATTGCCACGCACCCTCGAAAAACAGAGGACGCGCAACTTATATGCGAACTGCGACCATTTGTCTTCATCTCTTTTCCAACTTGAAGAAGTCTTCGTCACGTCGTCTGCGCCTACCAGCTTTGCGACAACAGGCGCGAGGAGGCGCCCCATCGCGGCACCTTCGCGCACTGCTGGTGATGCTGCTCTTTCTCGCAGGTGCATGTTCACTTATGCACGCAGAACGGCCATTGAAAACGCGCATCGTTACAATCGACAACACAGAGCCGCGCCGTGATGTTGACGGCAACATTATCGATGCGCACGGGGGCTGTCTGCATTTCTTTGATGGCCGTTACTATCTGTACGGCGAAGCATACGGAAAGACCGCTGGATATACGATCAACAATCGCTTTCGCGTGTACAGCTCAGTTGATCTCACGCATTGGAAATTCGAAGGCGAGTTGCTGAAGTCGCCGCCGGACGGCGTTTACTACCGCCCGTACGTCATCTACAACAGGAGAACCCACAAATACGTTCTTTGGTACAACTGGTACAAGAAGCTTTGGGACGGCGAAATCGGTGTAGCCACAAGCGACACGCCCATCGGGCCATTCACGATTCAGAACACACATGTGCAGGTTTCGCAAGCGAAAGATCGCCCCGGAGACGGAAGCCTATTTGTTGACAATGACGATACGGCATATTTCATCTATACCGTTATCGGGCAAAACCACTCGATTCGTGTCGAGCGCTTGACCGAGGATTATCTTTCCTCTACCGGCAAAACAAGTTCTGTTCTCGGTGAGCAGTGCGAAGCGCCTGTACTGTTCCGCCGCGGCCAGTATTACTATGCCGTATTCGGTCTCGCATGCTGTTTTTGCGGCGGCGGAACAGGTGCGCGTGTGTTCATTGCTACGAGCCCGCTTGGACCTTACAAAGAAATGGCCAACATCAATCGCGACGCCAGTGGCAAGCCGATCGTCGCGGCCCAGCAAGCCTACATCGCTACTATCCCGACTGCCCAAGGGCCACAACTCATCTGGATCGGCGATCGTTGGCGCTCTCGAGCAGACGGCATTAAGGGACACGATCTTCAGTTTTGGAGCCCCCCTCTGCGTTTCTCAGATAATGGTTCAATACAGTCGATTGAAAACGTTGCTTCCTGGAGCATCGATCTGATGCTCGGAGACAAGCGACCCCTTCGGCACAAGCCTTACGTCTGGCCCCAAAGAATCGATCCTCACCCGCTTCGTATCGATGCCTGCTACGGAACGCCTCTGAATGAACGCGGCGAGCCCACGCGATAGGCGACGCGCTGGGCGCCGAAGTAAACGTACTCGTCGGTAATATTCCCGCTGGTGTCGGATTCATTCGGCACTTGGGAGCCCAGCCCATACAAATACCATTTGTGGACGTTGCCACCCTTGACGATGCGGTCGCCGCGGACATCATTGACGTGTTGCCACGCACCCTTTGCGGAATGCGCAAAGGGGTGCGCCACCCCCAAAAACCTAAAGGCGGTCGCTCGCCTGCGCTGCAAGGGTTGGCCACCCGCCGGTTTCGATTGGCAGCGGCTCCGAGAGGAGTTAGCGCAAGGTTGAAGTGTTCATTTCGAGTTCGCCCTTCAGCGCTCTGCGTTCTACGTCGCTCAGACTCAGTTCCTTCGTTTTGACTAGCCAATATGTGCCGAAGGCCCAGATGCCGAATGCTTCGGCCCAAAAGACGCGGCTATTTTGACCGGTAGAATCATTGAACAGATACGCTGCAACCGGGGACAGAACCATCAAGACAGCAAGCAGCCGATACAGGAATTTGTAGCGGGCTATAACCTTTTCGCGGTTCGGAATATCGGGCATGAACTTCAACGTCTTGCCTGAACAGAACATACAAACGAACGCGATGAAAACGAAAAAGGTGACAGCCGAGACGTAATGTATCGGGAATCCAACGAATTTTCCGCTTGTCCAAGGCATAGGAAATATCGCCACACACACAGCCAATATTCCCGCGATGGTCAGAAGCAGGTTTTCCCATTTACTGAAACCTTTGATCACATACAAACAGACTCCGATTACAAAAAGAGCTCCGACGAACCAATTGCGCATCGGTCCTTCGCCTGTGGGCAGAGGAATCGTTGAACATGGCGCGCTGGCTTCAGGGTGCTGCGGGTTGATGCAGGCGCGGTTGGCGTGATAGTAGGCGCTCATCGAATCGGCGAGATGGATTCCAGCAAAGTTTCCGCCGAACCAGAGGAGCAGGGGAAGGATGATGCCGATAACGCCTACTCCGACGCGCAAGCTTAGGAAGGTAGCCATCATTTGTTTCTGGATGTCTGTCATAGATTAAGCGCCTCGCGACCGCGATTTCGTGCTGGGAGAGCTGTTTGGCGGGTAGCCTATCGATAAAGTATGTGGAATGTCAACAGCGCCCGGTGGAGAGACCCTTGCGGCCGCCGCTGGCGACTCTCCCTTCGCGAAGGCGCTCAGAGCTAGCAGGGTGAATTGTCCTTTGGACAATTCAGGACGTGGAGGATGGGGAGTGGTGGCCGTTTTGGGGTGCGGCGTGGCGTTGCGGATTGTGTCGCGCCGCCCTTCGCTACCGCACTCAGGGCAAGCCGGCGCTCGGATACATTTTTGCGACGGTTCCCCGGGCTTCCGCCCGGGGCTAACTTATGCCGCGCCGCCCTTTGAGTCCGCCGCAGGCGGACTCTCTGGGTAAACTGGCGCTGGGTTTGTGGCGGGTGGCAGTTGTGCGAGGGCGACACAGAGGGGATGAAGAGCAGGTGAAGGACGGGGAGGAAGTGGAGGACGAGAGGCGCCAATCGGGAGATTGGCGTTCCCAGGTGAGGCAAATGCGCCCACCTGCCCTTCGTTCCTCTTGGTAAAACGGCGGCCGCTACCCTTCGATTCGGCACTGGCGGCTCTCCCTTCGCGACGGCACTCAGGGCACGTTCACTGCGTTCAGTGTAAACGATCAGGCCGAAACGCGCTGTAGCGCGATTCGCAGAAACAACGTCAAACGCGGGCGCTAGCCCTTCGAACCGGCACTGCCGGTTCTCAGGATGAATCGCGCTGTGGCGCGATTCACAAGCAGCGCCCCTACGAAGAAAGTGCAACTGCTACGGCGACGGCGAAGAGAGATCCTTCGCTTCGCTCCCTTCCTACGTCAGGGCACGTTCACTGCGTTCAGTGTAAACAAGCAGGATGACGGATTCAGCGCGCTCGTTCTGCCATTTGCGATTTCGAATTTTTGTGGTTGTGTGGCAAACTCGGGAGTTAGTTGCTTCCACAGCGAGAGCCATGGATCCCCAGTACATCCGGAATTTTTGCATTATCGCGCATATTGACCACGGGAAGTCTACGCTGGCGGACCGTTTGCTGGAGCTTACCGGGGCTTTGAGCCAGCGGGAGATGCATTCGCAGGTGCTGGACTCGATGGATTTGGAACGCGAGCGCGGGATCACGATCAAGGCGAAGAGCATTCGTCTGCATTACACGGCGCGGGACGGGCACGAATACCGGTTGAATCTGATTGATACGCCGGGGCACGTGGATTTTTCGTATGAGGTTTCGCGGGCGCTTTCGGCGTGCGAAGGGGCTTTGCTGGTGGTGGACGCGAGCCAGGGCGTGGAAGCGCAGACGGTGGCGAACGCGTTTTTGGCGTCGCGGCACAATCTGACGATTATTCCGGTGATCAACAAGATTGATTTGCCGGCGGCGCGGGTGGATTTCGCGAAGGAACAGATCGAAAACGTGCTGGCGATACCGGCGGATGAGGCTTTGCCGATCAGCGCGAAAAGCGGGTTGGGAGTGGAGGAGGTGTTGGAAGCGATCGTGCGGCTGGTGCCGGCGCCGGTGGGGTCGGCGGAGGCGCCGCTGCGGGCGTTGATATTCGATTCGTGGTTCGATTCGTATCGCGGGGCGGTGGTGCTGGTGCGCGTGATGGAAGGGCGGATCGCGCCGCACATGAAGATACGGCTGACTTCGAGCAACGAGACGTACGAGGTGGAGAATCTGGGCGTGTTGACGCCGAAGCCGGTGGTGCTGGAGGAGCTTTCGGCGGGGGACGTGGGGTTCATCATCGCGAATATCAAGCGGGTGGCGGATGCTCGGGTGGGAGATACGGTCGTCGAGGATGGGCATCCCGCGCCGCCTTTGCCGGGGTTTGAGGCGATCAAGCCGATGGTGTTTGCGGGACTTTTTCCGGTGAATGCCAGCGATTACGAGATGTTGCGCGATGCGCTTGGGAAATTGCAGTTGAATGATGCGGCTTTCTTTTATGAGCCGGAGAATTCCGTGGCTTTGGGATTTGGGTTTCGCTGCGGATTTTTGGGATTGCTGCATATGGAGATTGTGCAGGAGAGGCTCGAGCGCGAATTTAATATTGGGCTGATTACTACGGCGCCCAGCGTGCAGTACCGGATTACTACTACTGCTAACGAAGTGATGGAAGTGGATAATCCCACGAAATTTCCGCCGCCGGCTGCGATACAGAAGATCGAAGAGCCGATGTTGACGGCGATGATTATTACGTCGGAGGAGTCGGTGGGGGGCGTGCTGCAATTGTGCGAGGAGAAGCGCGGAGTGCAGAAGAAATTCGAGTACCTTTCGCCTACGCGGATCATGCTGACTTATGAGATGCCACTGAATGAAATCGTTTTGGATTTTTACGACCGGTTGAAGAGCGTTTCGCGGGGGTATGCTTCTTTGGATTACCACTTGTCGGGGTATCGCGAATCGGATTTGGTGAAGCTGGATGTGCTGGTGGGCGGCGAGGCGGTGGATGCTTTGACTGTGATTTGCCATCGCGAGCAATCTTATGAGCGCGGGCGGGAGTTGGTGACGCGTTTGCGGAAATTGATACCGCGGCAGATGTTTGAGATTGCGGTGCAGGCGGCGATTGGCAGCCGGGTGATTGCGCGGGAGACGATCAGCGCGATTCGCAAGAACGTGATTGCCAAGTGCTATGGCGGGGATATTTCGCGCAAACGGAAACTTTTGGAGAAGCAGAAGGAAGGCAAGAAGCGCATGAAGCGCGTGGGGCGCGTGGATATACCGCAGGAGGCGTTTTTGGCGGTGCTGAAGGTTGCTGGCGGGAGCGTGGATGAGGAATAGGCTGATCGTGCCGATGCTGGCTGCGCCATAAAAAAGCGCAAACCTACTGCAACGGCTGCCCGCTGCGTCCCGGACTGCGGGACACAGCGGCCGCTACAAATTCTGCGCGGGGGCGTGAGCGGGCCGGGGCTACGATTTAGTTTTGCGTTGGACGGTGGCGGCGATTTCGCCTTGGGCGACTCGGACGGAGATGTCGTCGCCTAGGGCTACTTGGTCGGGGGAGCGCAGGACTTTTCCCGTCGCGTCGTAGGCGATGGCGTAGCCGCGCTCCAGAATCTTCAGTGGGCTGCGTTCATCGAGCGTCAGCGCGGCAGCTTGCAACATTCGCCGCTTCGCGATCAGCAAACGATCAATTCGCACCTGCAAGTCCGTGGAATCACGTTCCAAGCCTCGGCGCAGTGTGCCTACGCGGGCGCGGAGATCGAGGGCGGTGAAGCGCATCTGCACTATGCCGAGCTGGCGATGTTTGCGGGCTACTACGCGATCGAGTGCGGAGCTCAGCTCGCTGCGCTGCTGAGCGATGCGGCGGCGCAAGACCGTGGCGCGGCCGCGGAGGTCGAACGAGGCTACGTGCGCGTTGGCTTCGGTGATGCGCTGGCGCGCCATCGCGAGGCGCAGGCGCAGGCCGATGGCTAGCGAGTTGGACATTTCATCGAGCTGCTGGCGGCGGTTGCGCAACATTAGGTCCAGCTGACGGAAGCCGCGATGGGTCTGCAAATCGCGGACGCGATGGCGCCATTGCGAAAAGTGATAGCGCATCTGCTGAATCAGGTGGCGCTGGTGCTCGGCGATGTGCTGTTCGAATTCCTGGCGCGACTTGACGACGATTTCCGCGGCGGCGGAAGGCGTCGGCGCGCGCAAATCCGCGACAAAATCGGCGATAGTGAAATCGGTCTCGTGTCCGACGCCGGTGATTACCGGAATCTCCGACGCAAAAATCGCGCGCGCGAGAATTTCCTCGTTGAAGGCCCACAAATCCTCGAGCGAGCCGCCGCCGCGCGCGAGGATGAGCACGTCCACGGTTTTTGCGCGATTGAAATATTCCAGCGCCTGCACGATTTCACCCGCCGCGCTGGTCCCTTGCACCTTGGTGGGGTACACGCTGACCTGCGCGTTGGGAAAGCGGCGCTTGAGGACGCGCAAGATGTCACGAATGGCGGCGCCGGTGGGCGAGGTGACCACGCCGATGCAGCGCGGCAGCACCGGAAGCGGCTTCTTGCGGGCCTGGTCGAACAAGCCTTCCGAGTGCAGCTTCTTTTTCAGTTGCTCGAAGGCCAGTTGCAGCGCGCCGAGGCCTACCGGCTCGATATTGGTGACGTAAATCTGGTATTCGCCGCGCGCGTCGTAGACGCTCAGCGAGCCACGCACGGTGATGTGCAGCCCGTCTTCCGGTTTGAATTTCAGCGTGCGCATTTGATCGCGGAAACAGACGCAGCGAATCTGGGCTTTGGCGTCTTTCAGCGTGAAATAGCAATGCCCGGACTGGGCGGCGTGGCAATTGGAGACTTCGCCCTCGACCCAGACGTCGGGCAGCGCGGATTCCAGCAGTTCGCGGATGCGCGCCGTCAGCTCGCTGACTTTCCAGGTGCGGCGTTCCGGCATGAGGTTGAAGAGAGAGGCTTGGCTCATGATTTCAGCGGCGGAATAAATTCACGACCCAGAATAGCAGCGTCAGCCCGACGCTGAGCAAGAGGCACGTCACGACAGGGAAATAAAAGCTGCCATTGCGTCCCTGATAGGCGATGTCTCCCGGCAAGCGCCCGAGGCGCAGCGGCAATTTTCCGCCGATCAGCAGAAAAGCGCCTGCGCAGGCCAGCACGATCCCGAAAATCAGGAGGGCCTTGCCGAGTTCGCGGAGCGGATCCATATCCGATGACATTGTACCGCCGAAGGTTCGTCTTGGCGCTGCGGATGAACCTGATCAATAGCGGCCCGGCAGCAAAGCTGGATGGCATAAATGACAACAATGACATGCGGAATTGACATTGTGACACTGGCCGGCTAACACGCGATGCGAGCTTCGGGCTGGAGAGCCGGAGGCTGGCGCTTCCTTTCCATTTGACTGCTCGGCGCGGAGGAGAGCGGCGAGGCAAGCCTCGCCTGGTAACAGGCGGAAGCCCTTCACTGCGTTCAGGACGAGCAAGCTTCCGCACTCCCAGAGGGTGGCGCGGCGGTTTGTTGGTTTGCTGGGGCTCATTTACTGCACGCGAAGCTAGCCCGCCGTGGCGGGCTAGCTTCGCGCCGGAAAAGCGGCGGCGCGCCGGCCACGGCCGGCGGCGCGCCGCCGCACTCCACATGGTTTTGCGCTGAGCTTCGAGCTGCGTAGCGGGATCGAATTGTGCGGTGACTGGACGTGCCCGGTCTGGCTTCGCCAGACCGGCCGCTACACAATTCAAAGGCGCGGGTGCCACGTCAGCAGCTTGCTAGACAAGCTCTGCGCCGGAGAAGAAGTAGGCGATTTCGAACGCGGCGGTATCCGGAGCGTCCGAGCCGTGGGTGCAGTTGTACTGGATGCTTTCGCCTAGCTCGCGGCGGATGGTGCCGGGGGCGGCTTTGGCTGGGTCGGTGGCGCCCATGGTGTCGCGCCATTTGGCGATGGCGTTTTCGGCTTCCAGGACCATCGCTACGGCTTTGCCGGAGCTCATGAAGTCCGTGAGCTCGCCGAAAAAAGAGCGCGCGCTGTGAACGGCGTAAAACCCCTCGGCCTGTTTCTTCGTCAAGCGTAGCGATTTGATCGCGACAATCTGAAATTTCGCGGCGTGAATGCGGCTGATGATGTCCGCGGTAAGGCCACGACCGACCGCGTCCGGCTTCACAATTGCTAAAGTTCTTTCGAGCGCCATGCTGGTGATCTCCCAAGTGTGAAAATATTTGCGGGGCACTCTGGCCCTAACACCCTTTCAGCTACTTTCTCTTCTTGGCCGGCTTCTTCGATTTTTTCGTCGTGCCCTTTTTTGCGGACGGTTTTGCTTTCGGCTTAGATTTTCCGAGCGCGGCGGCCATGGTGTGACCGATTTCGGCGGGACTTTGCACGGTGCGAATTCCGGCGGCGCGCATGGCTTTGTATTTTTCGGCGGCTGTGCCCTGACCGCCGCTGATGATGGCGCCGGCGTGGCCCATGCGGCGGCCTGGCGGAGCGGTTTGCCCTGCTATGAATCCTACCACCGGCTTCTTTACATGTTTTTTGATGTATGCGGCGGCGACTTCTTCGGCGTTACCGCCGATTTCGCCGATCATCACGATGGCGTGGGTGTCGCGGTCTTCATTAAAGAGCTTGATGGCATCGAGAAAACTGGTGCCGATGATGGGATCGCCGCCGATGCCGATGCAGGTGGATTGTCCGATGCCCAGGCGGGTGAGTTGGTCAACTGCTTCATAGGTCAGCGTGCCGCTGCGGCTGACGACTCCTACGTGGCCTTGCTTGTGAATCGAGCCGGGCATGATGCCGATTTTGCATTTACCGGGCGAAATGATGCCGGGGCAGTTGGGGCCGATCAATCGCGATTTGGAATTTTTGAGCGCGGCGTTGACGCGGACCATGTCGAGCGTGGGCACGCCTTCGGTAATGCAAATTACCAGCGGCAGGCCCGCGTCGAACGCTTCGAGAATGGCGTCGGCGGCAAACGGCGGCGGCACAAAAATCACCGATGCGTTTGCCTTCGTCGCTTTCACCGCTTCCGCCACGGTATTGAAAACCGGAACGCCGAGGTGTTTCGTTCCACCTTTGCCCGGCGTGACACCAGCAACGACTTTCGTGCCGTAATCAATCATCTGTTGCGCGTGAAAACCGCCTTCACGGCCCGTAATGCCCTGCACGATCAAGCGCGTGCTCTTATCAACCAACACGCTCATCGCACACCTCCCGCCAGTGCCACGGCCTTCTCCGCACCATCTTTCATTCCTTCGGCGACGGTGAAATTGAGTCCTGAGTTTTGCAAGATTTCCTTTCCTTGCTTGACGTTTGTGCCTTCCATACGCACGACTACCGGGACTTTGAATTTTAGTTCTTTTGCGGCGTTAACTACGCCGCTGGCGAGGACGTCGCAGCGCAGGATGCCGCCGAAAATATTTACGAAGACGGCTTTGACGTTCGGATCGCTGAGCAGGATGCGAAACGCGTTCTTTACTTGTTCTTCGGAAGCGCCGCCGCCTACGTCCAGAAAATTGGCGGGGCTGCCGCCGCTGAGCTTGATGATGTCCATGGTGGCCATGGCGAGGCCGGCGCCATTGACCATGCAGGCGATATCGCCATCGAGCTTGATGTAGTTCAATTTGAATTTCGAGGCTTCCACTTCGAGCGGAGTTTCCTCGTCGAGGTCGCGGAGATCCTTGAATTCGGGGTGGCGGTAGAGCGCGTTGTCGTCGAAAGTTACTTTGGCGTCGAGCGCGACGAGTTTGCCATCGCCGGTGACGACGCAGGGATTGATTTCGAGCATGGAAGCGTCCGTTTCGACGAAGGCGCGATAGAGCGCCTGGAAAAACGGCACGGCGATGTTGACCTGTTCGGGCGTGAGACCCAGACCGAAGGCCAATTTGCGCGCCTGGTAGGGCTGAAAACCGGTGGCGGGATCAATCACTTCGCGCAGGATGGCTTCGGGGCGGTCTTTGGCGACTTCTTCGATTTCCATGCCGCCCGCAGCGCTGGCCATGAAGATGGGCGCGCCGACGGTGCGATCCACCAGCACGCCGAGGTAGAGTTCGCGCTTGATGTCCAGACCTTCTTCGATGAGCAGGCGGCGCACGATGCGGCCTTCTTCGCCGGTTTGCGGAGTGACGAGCGTCATGCCCATGATTTCGCCGGCGAGAGTGGCGGCTTCGTCGGGGGATTTCGCGAGTTTTACGCCGCCGCCTTTGCCGCGGCCTCCGGCATGGATTTGCGCTTTCACGACTACGATTTTTGTGCCCAAGCGCTCGGCTGCGGCGCGGGCTTCGTCTTTTTTGTGGACTACTTCGCCGCGGGGAACCGGAACGCCAAATTTCGCAAGGATGGCTTTGGCCTGGTGTTCGTGGATCTTCATGCTGGCTCCATCGGCTTCCTGAAGGTCGCCTTGAATAATAGTGTTAAAATTTGCGATTGAATCAAGCGACCTAGTTTACTTGGAACGCGCAACACGGGCAAGGAGCGGCGTGGTGATGGAATCCGCATAAATCCGCGAAATTGCCGAGGCACGCAATCATTCCATGATTCATGAAGCTCTCGAAAAGGTGATACGGGGCGAAGACCTCTCGCGGCTGGAAACCTGCGCCGTGATGGAGGAATTTTATTCCGGGCAGGTGACGCCGAGCCAAATGGCGGCGTTGTGGACGGCTCTTTCGATGAAGGGAATGACCACGGAGGAGCGGGCGGCCGTGGATGAAGCCCGAAGGGAGCACGGGACGACTGCTGAGGCGTCTGAGGGAGGGCGTGCTGAAGGGTACGAGTTCGGGCATCCGAAATTCTGCGCGGGGCTGGTGATGGCGTCCATGACGGTGGTGCGCGGAGAAGATTTGTCGCGGAAAGATGCGGAAGCGGCAATGGAGGACATTCTTTCCGGAAACGCGGATGACGTGAGAATTGCGGCGTTTCTGGCGGCGTTGCGTTTCAAGGGCGAGACGGTGGACGAGGTGGTGGGTTTTGCGAAGGCGATGCGGCGGCACGCGGTGCCGATTTTTGCGGCGGGCACGCGGCGGCCGGACGAAGTGATCGTGGATACTTGTGGGACGGGCGGCGACGGGCGCGGGACTTTCAATGTGTCCACGGCGGCGGCATTTGTGGTGGCGGGAGCGGGAGTGCGCGTGGCGAAGCATGGGAACCGGTCAACGAGTTCGCGCTGCGGATCGGCGGACGTGCTGGAAGCGCTGGGCGTGCGAGTGGAAATGGCGCCGGAGCGCGTGGCGCAGGCGATCGAGGAAATCGGGATCGGATTTATGTACGCGCCGGCGATGCATTCGGCGACGCGGCACGCTACGGCGGCGCGGCGGGAGTTGCGCATGCGGACTGTGTTTAATTTGCTGGGGCCGCTGACGAATCCGGCGGGGGCTTCGGCGCAGGTGGTGGGCGTTTACGATGGGAGCTTGACGGAATTGGTAGCGCGGGCGCTGGGAGAATTGGGAGTGCTGCGCGCGTTTGTGGTGCATGGGGCGGATGGGCTGGACGAAATTTCGATCAGCGGCGAAACGTCGGTGGCGGAACTGCGCGAGGGGACGGTGCGCAGCTTTACCGTGGTACCCGAGGATTTCGGTTTGCGGCGCGCGCCGCTGGAGGCGATTCGCGGCGGGGATGCGCGGCACAACGCGGGGATCATTTATAAAGTGCTCGGGCGCACGGTTGCGGGAAGCGCGGCGGCGCCGCACGAGCACGGGCCGCATCGCGACATCGTGCTGGCGAATGCGGCGGCGGCGCTGGTGGCTGCGGGTCGTGCGACGGATTTTCTGGATGGCGTGCGGCTGGCGGGGGAATCCATTGATTCGGGGGCGGCGCGCGCGAAGCTTGATGCGTTTTCGGCGTTTTCGCAAGCGGAAGCGGGACACCAGTCCGCGCCGTGAAATTTGCGATTAGGGACGCCCGTGCGATGGATCGGGAGACGTGGCGGAGTCGAGATCGAGAAGAATCGGGCTGAGGCTGGCGCCTGCGGTCGCGCTAGTGGCGGGCGGGTAGCAATTGCCATCGCGGTTGTACGTGCTGCTGCAATTTTTTGTGAACTCGTGGCGGCGTGGCGATTGCGCGAATTGCCAGACGGAGGCGTAGGCGACGCCGCTCGCCGCGGGCGGAGGCGGATTTTTCTGGTATACGCAGCCGGGCGAGGGTGGGCAGGCGTCGTTGTAGACGAAAAATGATTTGGCTGCGGTGCGTTCGTGAATGTCGTCGGCGGTGATGATGAATTGCCCCTTCCCTTCCTTGGCTTTCATTCCCGAGCAGTAAACTCCCGCGCTGAATTCAGATGAATTTAGTCGCTGGATCCAGGAATAGAGGTAGTCAATCTGCACGGGCAACATTCTGCCGCCTTCTTCCTGGTCTAAATAGATGATCGTGTGGGCGGGGAAGCCTTCGCGGCGCGCGGTTTGGATGGCGAGGTCCGCATCAGCGGAGCCGAGTTGCGCGGGAACTACCGGCGGCTGAAGCTGGCTCTCGATGCGGCCGTTGAATAACACGAGGAAGCCAAAATTATTCTGGAGTAGCGCGGGGCGCGTGCCGGTCCAGGAATTGGTCTTGGCACCGGGCGGCGGGTTGAGCCAGTAGCCGGCGAAGGAGAATGTTTTGCGGAGGGCGGGCAGGGCGGCGTCGCCGGGGTAGTCGTTGGCGTCAAAGCCGAGATAGGCGCGCGGCGGAGTGGAGTCTGATTGGCTGCTCGGTGGCGACAACGGACGAGTCGGCGGCGGCTGCTGCTGCGGCGGCGGCTGTTGCTTCGGCGGCTGCAGCGCGGAAAATAATGGAGCCAGGCAAATTGCGGCGACGATCAGCGCGAGGCGCATGATGTTAAATGCTTAGGAAATTCTTCAGGAGGTCGAAACCGGCGATGGTGAGCACCGATTCGGGATGGAATTGGACGCCTTCGACGCGAAGTTTGCGGTGGCGGAGGCCCATGATGGTGTGATCGGCGGTCTCGGCGGAAATTTCCAGGTCGCGCGGGAGCGATTTGCGTTCGACGATCAGGGAATGGTAGCGCGTGGCGATGAAGCGTTTCGGGAGGCCGTGAAAAATGGTGCGGCCGTCGTGCTCGATTTCGCTGGTCTTGCCGTGCATGAGTTTGGGGGCGCGAATGACGCGTCCGCCGAAAGCGGCGCCGATCGCTTGATGGCCGAGGCAGACGCCGAGAATCGGAATCTTGCCCGCGAACCGCTGAATCAGCGGGACGCTGATGCCGGCTTCTTTGGGGGTGCACGGGCCGGGGGAAACGACGATGCGTTCGGGGCGCATTTGTTCGATTTCGTCGAGGGTGATTTGATCGTTGCGGCGGACGGCGAGTTTTTGGCCTAGTTGGCCGAGGTACTGCGCCAGGTTGTAGGTGAAGGAGTCGTAGTTATCGAGGAGCAGAATCATTGGACGCGACCAGTTAAAGCAAAAAAAAAGAGAGGTCCCTCGCTTTGCTCGGGATGACAACAAAATCTCCCCGCAGCGCCTCAATTTTAGCGCAGATTTGCTGCGCTCAGGATGACAATGGGATCGCGACGCACTGCCAGTTTAGCTCAAGCGCGGCAAACCGGGGCGGGTCTGAGACCCGCCCCTACGAAAACCTGCACGCACGGACTTATTCCGCGCGGCTGCCGACTTCGCCGCGGTGCGCGATTTCCAGGGCGGTGATTAGCGCGCGGGCTTTATTGACCGTTTCCTGATATTCGCGCGCGGGGACGGAATCGGCGACTACGCCGCCGCCGGCTTGAATGTAGGCGCGGCCGCCCTTGGCTACTAGCGTGCGCAGGGCGATGCAGGAATCCAGATTGCCGGAAAAATCGAGGTAGAGGATGGCGCCGGCGTAGATGCCGCGGCGGGTGGGTTCGAGCTCGTCAATGATTTGCATGGCGCGAACTTTGGGCGCGCCGGAAAGAGTGCCGGCCGGGAAACAGGCCATCAGCGCGTCGAAGCAATCCACGTCCGGGCGCAATTGGCCGCGCAGGCTGGAGACCAGGTGCATTACGTGCGAGTAGCGCTCGACGAACATCAGGCGCTCGACGGCTACCGAGCCGTATTCGCAGACGCGGCCCAGGTCGTTGCGGCCGAGGTCCACCAGCATGATGTGTTCGGCGCGTTCCTTGGGATCGGCGAGCAGCTTGGCTTCCAGGGCGCGGTCTTCGGCTTCGTTGCGGCCGCGCGGGACCGTGCCGGCGATGGGGCGGTAGTGGGCGTTGCGTCCCTGGACTTTTACCAGCATCTCGGGAGAGCTGGCTACGACCGAGACGTTGTCTATTTTCAGATAGCAGAGATAGGGCGAGGGGTTCACTACGCGCAGCGCGCGATAAATTTCAAAAGGGTCGGCGTCAGTTTGCGCGGAAAAGCGCTGGCTGGGCACTACCTGGAAGATGTCGCCGGCGCGGATGTAGCTTTTCGCTTTGCGCACCGCGGCTTCGTAGCACGCTTTCGTGAAATTCGATTCGATGCGCAGAGGCGGGCGGCGGCGGGCGCGGCGCTGGCGAGGCAGCGGGCTTTCCAGTTTGCGGCGGGTGCGGCGAATTTCGCGGACGGCGGCGTCATATTTCTGGCGCAGGCTGCCTTTCGCGTCGGTAAACACGTTGCGAACGACCCAGACGCGGTGCTGCACGTGGTCGAAGGCCACCAGGCCGAGGTAGAACATCATCACGGAGTCATCGAGGTTCAAGTCGTCGCGGCCAGTGGCGGGGATGCGCTCGATCAGGCGGACCATGTCGTACGCGAAATAGCCGATGGCACCGCCGATGAGCGGGGGAAGGCCGGGGACGCGCACCGGGTGATAGCGTTCGGTGAGGGTGCGGAGGTAGGCGATGGGGTCGGCGGTGAAAGTTTTGCGTTTGCCGCGGGATTCGAAGCTGCACTGGCGCCCGCGGCAGCGGAAAATTTCTTCGGGATTTGCTCCGGCAAAAGTGTAACGCGCGATGTTCTCGCCGCCCTCGACGCTTTCGAGGAGGAAGGAATATTTTGCGTTGTGGGCGAGGCGCAGATGCGCGCCAACAGGGGTGAGCAGGTCCGCGGTGAAGGTTTCATACACTGGGACAAGGTTTCCCTGGCGCGCGAGCTTCGAGAAGGTTCTGAAATCCGGCTGAATCATTGCGCAGCCATTTTCTCTTCGTTCGAGAGGGCGCGCAAGACCGCGCGGCGCATGGCGGGCTCCGGGGCGCGTTCGCCGGTCCAGATTTCCCACTGCGAGGTGCCCTGCGCGACGAACATTTCGACGCCGGAGACGGTCTCAATGCCGCGGCGGGCGGCGAGCTGCAAGAGCCTCGTAGTGCGCGGGCGGTAGATCAGGTCAAATACCAGGCGGCAATTCAGTTCGGCAGCGCGGAGCGGCGAATTGGCGGCGTGCGGATACATACCCACGGGCGTGGCGTTGATGATCGCGTCGAAAAATTCGCGGCGCAGGCGCGGGCGCTTGACCGCTTCCCCGCCCACGGCGCGGGCCAGAGCCTTGGCTTGCGCCATGCGCCGCGCGCAAACGCATACCGACGCGCCGGATTCCGCCAGCGCGAAAGCCACGGCGCGCGCGGCGCCGCCGGCACCGAATATGAGCGTGCGGCTGCCGCGGAGAGGAATGCGCCGTTCGAGCGCGCGCAGCACGCCGACGTAATCCGTGTTGTAGCCGTAAAGTTTGCCTCCGCCGCGCACGACGACGGTATTCACGGCACCGATGGCGGCGGCCATCGGATCGCAATCATCGAGATAGCGCAATATTTTTTGCTTGTGAGGAATGGTGACGCTGAAACCGGCGATTCCCAGGGGCTTGACGGCCGCGAGAAAGTCGCGCAAGTCGCGCACCAGGAACGGGAGGAAGACCGCGTCCATCTTGCGCGCCTGGAATCCCGTGTTTTGCAATACCGGCGAAAGAGAATGTCCAATGGGGTCGCCGATGACTCCGTAGACGCGCGACTTGCGGCGGAGCTTGTCGGCGCGGTACAGGTGCCTCATGGCATCGAGAGTTGCCTGGCCGGGAGCGGTAGAGTTTTCCACGGGCGCGTAGGCCAGCGCGCTGCCTTCGCGCAGGGCCAAAACACGCGCCGGCAGCGCCACATCGCCCATGGGTATGGCGATTACGTTGCGGCGTCCGCGCGCCAAGCGCAGCACGTCCAAACTCGCGCGCAATGAGTCGCACTGCACCGCAATCTTGATAAGCGCAGGATGCGCGCGCGCCAAATCAGACGCCACGTGCCGCAAATTTTTTCGGGTGGGGCGAAAAAAGTGCGCCGAGGCGATTTGGCGGCCCTCGCCGAGCAGCACGTCCAGCAGTTCGGGCGGGCACAGTGACGAGGTTTCGATTTCGAGGTCGTACCAGGCGCAACCGGCGCTGATTGCTTCGGCGAGGTGAATGAGTTGCTGCGCAATCGTTCCAGTGAACTTTCCGCCCGCCTCGCGGCGCCGACAAGTGGCGATGAATGTGGCCCTCGGCGCGCGGGCGCCGTGACTTGAGCGCAACCGCGCAAGAAATTTGGCAATTTCAGAGTCGTTGGATAACCAATCGAGGCGCAGTTCCATGGTTCGCGTGGCAGCGAGCGCGCGGCGAACCTGGGCCCACATGGAGCGCGCATCCGCTGCGGCAATCACCGCGCAGACGTTGTGCATGGCGATCATGCGAACCGCCCATGGCGAGCGAACGCAGGAAGAAATACCGAAAGTGCCAGCACAGGCGAAGTGAGGCGCATCCTGTCCTATAGTACAGGTGATGCTGGGCTTGCGCCACGTGGTGCACAATGTGTAAAGCCCCGGCGACCATTGTCTTGACGGGTTCCAGTACGTCTATTACAGTCGGGACATTGTCAGGATTCTGGGGAGCGCCTGTTGCGCGGCGCACGATATTCAAAGGAGCATGCATTATGCGTGGGAAAATTGTCCTTGCCGGACTGATTTTGAGCCTTTCGGGGGTCGTCGCGTCGGCGCAGCAGGTCGGAGCGTCCGCCCCTACACAGAAAGACTTGTATTGCACCGGGACCATCACCAATGAGTCCATACCACGCGATACCTACGTGATCACGGGCGAAGGCTCGAACTACAAAATCACATTCGACGAAGGCGACTACGTTTACCTGAACAAAGGCGCCAGTCAGGGTGTGAAGGTAGGTGACGAATTCTCAGTGATCCGGCCGGTGGAAGACCCAACCGAGATTGATTGGTCCAAATGGCAGTCGCAGATCATTCGGAAATTGGGAACGTGGTGGGAGGATCAAGGCCGCGTAAGAGTGGTAGTGGCCCAGCCGAATACTTCGATTGCACAAGTGGAAAATTCCTGCAATTACGTGCAGCGCGGAGACATCGTGCTGCCATTCAAAGAGCGGCTGGCTCCGCCGATGAAAAGCGAAGCGAATTTCGACCGGTTCGCGCCATTTAGCGGAAAGGCCACCGCGATGGTGATGATTGGAAAGACGTTCCAGATCCAATTGGGAACCGACGACATTTTTTTCGTGAACCTGGGAAGCGAGCAGGGAGTGCGGGTGGGCGACTACTTCCGCATTTTCCGCTACACCGGCACGCAGCATGAAACGGCTTATCAGACTTCGCGGTTTGCATTCGACGCCGATAAAGAATCCAAGGTCGGCAGGGTGTACGGATTTGGCAGCGTCCCGGCGAAATACACCTGGGACAATACTCCGCGCGAAGTGATCGGGGAAGGAATCGTGCTGCGGACGGGTTCGAATTCAGCCACCGTACTGACGACTTACAGCCTGCGGGAATTCTACGTCGGAGATTACGTCGAGCTCGAGTAGTTCGGCGCAGCCTCGCACCGAGCTTCTTAGCGCTGCGGATTCTCGCGCGGCGCGAGCGCAGCTTCGCTGAAAACTTCGGCGGTGAAGGCCTGGACCCGCGTTTGCGGATCCTTCCAGGCTTCCCGTTCCAGTCCCGCTTTCAGGCACGTTTCTTCTAGGAACCGCGTCGCCTGCCAGTTGAATTCCATTGCTACCTGCGGCAACAGGACGCCGCGACGCCCTCCCCGACTGACGACCAAACCGTGCCGCCCTGGCGCGATGCGCTCCAAGGTAACGTCTTCCAGCGGCGACAAAATGGAAAGCTCGATCTCGATTTCTGCGAGTTCTTCGGCCGGAACGGGCTGGAAACGGGGGTCTTCGAGCGCGGCAGCTTTTGCGCAGTGCGCCACCACTTCCACAAGCGGATCCTTGGAAGGCAATTGCCCGACGCAGCCGCGCAAACGCCCACGGCGGTGCAAGGTGACGAAAGCGCCGCCGGGTTGCCGCAGATTGATATCGTCTGGAAAATCCTGAACCGGTTCGCGCTTTTGCACGCCGGCAGTGAGGGCGCGGCGGGCTAATTCCAGCAGCAACTGCTTCTCGCGTTCAGCGAGTGGGGACATCCTGCGGTTTTTCTTCCTGTTTCACGAGCATAGCGCCGCGGCGGCGCTGCTGCACGCGGAAGTTAATCTGCGTCCAGAACATCTGGAAATAATGGCCTGCCGAGGCCACCGCGCTGATCACCACGAGCCACAGCAGCACCGTCCCGAGAAGTTTCAGGGCGGGATGATCGGCGGTGAGAATTACGGCGCAGCCGGCCATCACTTGCAGAATCATTTTCATCTTGCCGAGCGGCGAAGCGGGGATGATCAAGCCCTCGACCGAGGCGATTTCGCGCAGGCCCATCACCATGAATTCGCGTCCGATGATGATCACCACCATCCAGGCCTGCATCAATCCCATTTCCACCAGCGAAATGAACGCGGCGGAAATCAAAAGCTTGTCCGCGATGGGATCGAGCAGGATTCCCAGCGTGGTGATTTCCTTGCGCGACCGCGCCAGGTAGCCGTCCATCACGTCCGTGGCAGCGGCCACCAGCAGAATTAGCACACCCCATACTTCGAAGTGAATGGGCAAACCGAGAAAATTGAAGTTGGGTTGACGAGTGAGGAGGACAACCACGAGCAGCGGAACGAAAAAGATCCGCAGGGTCGTCAAACTGTTCGGCAGATTCATGAATTTCCCGGGAAAAATCCCGCGCTGCGCGGGCTGACGCGCTCCCCGAAGGGTCAAGCCACTATAGTCCCGCAAATGAGGCGAGTCAACGGTACCGGAAACTCGGGGTATGCCGGCGGCAACCGCGGGTCAAGCCGCTTTATTGCTTAGAAAGGCAAATCCCTATGCTAGTAACGCTTACCCAGCGCTGTGCTGCAAACCTGTGCAAATTCCATGGGGCTGTAACAAAGGCTGTTTGGGCTGAGGGCGAGCGGTTGGACAGTCCGTGGGCCAGGTTAAAGATATCATTTACAATGGCTTACAGGGAGCCGCCAAAGCGGGCTGAAGCAGATTCGCCATTTCTTGCGGGTTTTTCTGCTGGTTCGGGGGTGTTCTTTTCCACAACGATTTCCACAGTCGGAGCCGGCCAAAACTCTTTGTTTCTGACAGATTTAGACGAAAACGCCGCAGGAGGAGGCGAAATTATCCGCAAAAACCGCAGGCCATCCCGTAGAAATTACGGCTTGACGGATTTGGCAACGTCATCGTGCGCTGCCAGGGCTCTCGCGCGCGGCACGGTGAAATCTTCCAGGCGGCGCGCGAGCGATTCCGGGAGTTCCGCTTCCAGATGCATGTGGCCATCGAGAACTTCGGAGTGCAAAACGCGGCCGCAGGCGTGGACGAGTGAGAGATGGCGGCCGTCGGAGATAGGAATGCGCAAATCCAGGCGCACCAGCGGATCTACCGGAAGGGCGACATCCATGCGGGCGAGCAAATCTTCGAGGCCGGCGCCAGTGACAGCGGAAGTGAAAATTTTGTTGCCGTTTTTGCCGTTGGCTTTCTGGAGCGAGGCGAGTTCTTCGGGCGAGAGGCGGTCGGTCTTGTTGAAGACCTGCAGCCGCGGGCGGTCTTGCACGCCGAGATCGGCTAGAACTTTCATGACGTCGGCGTCCTGCTCGGCGTGATGAGGATTCGAAATGTCGCAGACCTGGACGATGAGCGCGGCTTCCTGGACTTCTTCGAGAGTGGCGCGGAAAGCGGCAATCAGATCGGGCGGCAGATCACGCAGAAAACCCACGGTGTCTGAAAGCAGCGCGCGGCGGCGCGAAGGCAAGCGGACGGCACGCACGGTGGGGTCGAGAGTGGCGAACATTTTCGAGGAGGTGAGGACGTCGGAATGGGTGAGCGCGTTGAAGAGCGTGGATTTTCCGGCGTTGGTGTAGCCGACTAGCGCGATCATGCCGAGCGGGACGGCCTGGCGGGCGCGGCGGCGGGTGGTGCGCTGGCGGCGGACTGTTTCGATGGCTTGCTTGATTTTGCTGACGCGGTCGCGAATGCGGCGGCGGTCGGTTTCGAGTTTTTGTTCGCCAGGGCCGCGGGTGCCGATGCCGCCGCCGAGGCGGGAAAGCTCTTCGCCGCGCCCGGTGAGCCGCGGCAGCAGGTAATTCAGTTGCGCGAGTTCCACTTGCAGCTGGCCTTCGCGGGTGCGGGCGTGGCAGGCAAAAATATCGAGGATGAGCTGGGTGCGGTCAATGACGCGCGTGCCGATGCCCTTCTCCATGTTGCGCAGCTGCACGGGGGTGAGGTTGTGGTCCACGATGACGAGCGGCACGTGGCGGGCTTCGGCTTCGGCGCGAATTTCATCGAGCTTGCCGCGGCCAACGAGCGTGGCGGGATCCAGCGCTTCGCGCACCTGCATGACGCTGCCGGCAATTTTCGCGCCGGCGCTTTCCGCCAATTCCGCGAGTTCCTGCAGCGAATCACGGCCGGCGGCCGAAGGGTCGCCCGCGTAGCCACGCATGGCCTTTTTCAGGCCGACGCCTACGAGCAGCACACTTTCGCGATTGTCCAAGGGTTGAGGAGTCTTCATACGGCTCGATTGAGGCTGGTCCCGTGTTGCGCGAGGAGGCGCCTGTCCATTTCTTGAGTGATTATACTCCGAACGCGATTGAGGCGCGAATGGAGCGGGGGCGCGTCGAGTGCGCATCGGAATCGGGCACGGTGGCGTGGTAGTATGGCAGCCATTCCCGGGTGGGCCTGGCTGAGAAACCCCAGGAGGGCAAAGAAATGGCGACGACGGGATCTGCGGAGGCGCGGCTGGGAGCTAGCGTCGCGAGCTCTGCCGCAGCCGCGCTGGCCACGAGGGTAGCTTCGCGACATTCCGCGCTCGTCCGCGTGACGCACTGGATTACCACACTGTGTTTTATCGCTCTGCTCGTCACCGGAATTGAAATTACGATTTCGCATCCGCGATTTTATTGGGGCGAGACGGGCAATGTGCTGACTCAGGCGCTCTTTCAACTGCCGATTCCTTCTTCGCGGAGCCTGGTGCAGACGGGCTACGGTTACGTGATGCCGGACCAGAACGGCTGGAGCCGGTATCTGCATTTTGAGGCGGCGTGGGTGGCGGTTTTGACCGGCTTGCTGTATGGGATCTACGGATTTTTCAGCGGACACTTCCGGCGAAACCTGCTGCCGGCCGGGACGGAGCTTTCGTGGCGGGCGCTTTCGCGCGAAATCGTGAACCATTTGCGTTTTGCGCGGCCGGGCGAGGCGGAAGCGTGGTCTTACAACACGCTGCAGCGGCTCAGCTACCTGTTCGTGATCTTCGTGCTGTTTCCGCTGGTGATCTGGACGGGGTTGGCGATGTCGCCGGGGTTTGATTCGGCGTTTCCGGCGACCGTCACTTCGTTGGGCGGGCGGCAATCGGCGCGGACGATTCACTTTCTGGTCTCGATCGCGCTGGTACTCTTCCTGCTTGTGCACGTGGTGATGATTTTTCTTGCGGGATTCAAGAGCCGGATGGGAGCGATGATTACGGGACGAGTGACGACGGGCCGGGGCGATAGACGTGGGGAGGACACATGAGCGATCTCTCGCGCAGAAAACTGATCATCGGCGGGCTCGCGGCCGCGGCGGGGGTCGCGGGGCTGGGGGTGGCGGCGCGCCTGGCGGAGAAGTATGGACTGGTGCCGCCGGATCATGGCGGGATCTTCGGCGTCGGGGAAACTTTGACTTACGCTTCGCAGCGATTGCTGACGCGACACTCGCTGGCGCGGGAATTTTCGCGCAGCCAGATTTCGAAGCGTCCACTCATGAACGAATTGGCGCCTCTCGGCGACGACTTCAAGCGGCTGGAGGCCGGAAAATTCGCGGACTGGCGGCTCCCTGTGGACGGCTTGGTGGATCGGCCCGGTGCGTTTTCGCTGGACCAGATTAAGAGCTACCCTTCGCGGGACCAGATCACGGAAGTGGTGTGCGAGGAAGGATGGTCGTATGTCGCCGAGTGGCACGGCGTGCCGCTCTCGCACGTTTTGGATCTTGCCGGCGTCCAACCGCACGCGCGATACGTGGTCTATTACTCGATCCAGCCCGACTGGTGGGAAAGCATGGATATGGCGGACGCGCTGCATCCGCAGACTTTTCTCACGTATGGCGTGAATGGCAGTGATCTTCCCGTCGGACTTGGCGGGCCGCTGCGCATGCGGGTGCCGCGGCAGCTGGGTTACAAGAGCGTGAAATTCATCACGCACCTGACGGTGACGGACAGCATGAAGAAATTCGGCAAGGGGCTGGGCTCGGCGGAGCCGGAAGCTGGTTATGCATGGTACGCCGGGATCTGACAGCTTGGTGTGAGGCCGGTGGCCCGTTAGCTGGTCGCGGGCGCGGAACGATCGGAAGCAGCGAGAATCAGGTCGGAAAGAGATTCGCTGAGGCTGCGGCCGGAGACTTGAAATTCGAGGTCGCGCGTGGCGCGATCGAGCCAACCGAGATAGACGAGTAGCGCAGTTTCCGCCCAGGATTCGGCCAACTCCGGCGTGAATCCAATATCGCGCAGCACGCTGGCAATGTGTTTGGCGCGTTTCTTTTCGATGGCGGAGATGCGCGAAGCGACGCGTTCGTCACGGCGGGCCCAAGCGCGCAGAGCGGCTTCCAGGCGGGCGCGCGAAAGATCGGCGCAGTGTTCGATGAAGCGCGCCCAGCGCGCGGCGGCGCGCGGGGTGACCAGCGTGGCGCCCAGCCATTCGGATTCATCGCTTTCCCAGCGATCGAGCATCTTCGCGAGCAATTCCTCGCGGTCCTGAAAATGCCAGTAGAAGCTGCCCTTGCTGACGCCCAGGTCGCGCGCGAGCAATTCGATGCGCACCGATTCGATTCCTTCGGTGGAGAGGCGGGCGAAGGCGGCGCGGACCCAATCGTCCGGTTGCAGTGGTGAGGATTTTAGTGCGGTAGCGCTGGCCATAGAGGTCGCCTGTAGTTGAATGCGTGAGGCGGCACGATACTCGACTGCGCACGGCGCGTCAAGTTTGATGGAAAGCACGAAAGTGGCGTCCCCCGGCAAAACGAAACGTTCAACCGAGGGTCCTGCTTTTGTGGCTCGCCGCTCGCGGGAATCAGAGCGCCAGTCCTATTGATTTTCAGAGCAAACTAGCGTCCAATAGATGAGGCTCCGAATATGGTGGAGATCTCGGGGGCGCTTTCGAGCGCGGACTCAGACCTATGAAACCGTATCTCTGGGCCTTTTTCATTGGGGCTGCCAAAACCATAGCCGATACTTGTAGTGGCCCTTTTGTAATCCGCCATTGCGATTCTGGTTTTATATTCCCGCGCGTAGAGCTTTGTGAGCGGTTGCCAGTAGTCCTTCTCCAAACTGGGCAGTTCTAGGATTTCTTTCATTTTCTCGGTCACCCGGTTCTTGTGGACCATCCTGGGACCCTTGAACGTCTTGAGAATCCCGTTTAGCGTCGAACCTAACAGCACGTCACAGACCTGCAGAAGCGCATAGCGGTCGTCATCGGAAGGAACCTCCTGGACGTGCTTTAGATTTGCGGGTGTGGCGTCGAGATCGTGATCGTAGATGACGTGCTGAAACCTCTCCCTCATGACTTCCACGAATTCATCACCACACCCGAGCGCTCCCTTGCAGCGAGTTAGATTGTCTGCAAATAGAACTCCCTGGGATACTTCCGGAGTGTTGTATTCAATAAGCATTTCAGCGAACTTTTTGTAGGCTCGCGCTCGTTTGATCTTTTCAAGCTCATACGATTTGCCGAAATAGCGCAGGTCGAACTGAGCCAAGGGAACTATGACGGCGCGAAAATAGCAGTTGTGGGCCTTGAACGCCTGGATGGCCTTGACCGCGGCTTTTTCATATTTACCATGCTTGATTTTCACGTATTTCAGTTCTCGAAGCGTGCCATCGGGGCGCGAGAAGTTCTCTTCGCGTTTCAAGCTGTTAAATGAATCAAGAAAGATGTCGTGATCTTGAAGCACGAAAAGAGCGCCGAGAATAAAATATACTCCGCGGTAATCATACGTTTCGTCGAGATATATGATCATAGTAATCGCGCTCGTTCCCTGCGCACAGTCTACGACCTCTCACGTCCGCCGCCAATTGCGCAATTAAGTACGGAACAATCACGAACATTTCTCAAGCGCGGCGGAAAAAATTCCGGGGTCGTCGCCGAAACCTTCCAGCCAGTGGACCGAGGATTCTTTGCGGAACCAGGTGATTTGGCGTTTTGCGAAATTGCGCGTGGCCTGCTGGATGCGCTGCACCGCTTCGTCTTTGGCGAGGCGTCCCGCGAGGTGATCACGCCATTCGGCGTAGCCGATGAATTGAAAGGGTTTCGCGTCCGCGGGAACGCCAGCAGCGACGAGCTGGCGCACTTCTTCGATCCATCCGGCGCGAATCATGGCGTCAACGCGCTGGTGAATTCGCTGGTAGAGCGCCGCGCGCGGCGGCAGCAGGCCGATCTTGATCACTTCGTAGCCCGCAAGCGGCTCGCGGCCGCTGCGATGGATTTCGCCGACGGATTTTCCGGTGGCGAGACGCATTTCGATGGCGCGGATGATTTTTTGAGTGTCGCGCGCGCCGATGCGGGCGGCGGCTTCGGCATCCAGACGCGCGAGCAAGCGATGTAGATGCTCCGGCCCGTACTTTTCGGCTTTCGCGCGCAATCGCTCGCGCAATTCCTCTGAACGTAGCGGCGCCTCGGCCAGGCCTTCGAGAAGCGCGCGCAGGTAAAGCCCGGTTCCGGCGGTCAGAACCGGGGCTTTGTCGTGACGGCGCAGATCGTCGAGGACTTCGAGAGCGCGGCGGCGATATTCTCCGGCCGTGAACACTTCATTCGGCTCGACCAGATCCACCAGATGATGCGCAATGCCGCGCTGCTCGGCGGCGGGAACTTTCGCCGTGCCGATATCGAAGCGGCGATAGACTTGCGTGGAATCGCAAACCAGAATTTCGCCACCGAGGCGCTCGGCGAGCGAAATACCGAGAGCGGATTTGCCCGCGGCGGTAGGCCCCAGAATCACGAGGAGCCGCGGCAGCGCCGTCATCCGGAAAACTTCCAGTAGCGCAGCAGCAAAATGAGCAACACCAGGCTAGCCAGCAGAAGGGCACCCACGACCTGTGCACGGCTCAGTTTCATGGCGAAATTACTGCGCGGTGTCTATGGGAGTATTATAGAAAAAGATGAAGCGCAGTTCGATGTAAGGCCCCTTGAACTGCGCAGGCAGCGGATCGAAAGGATTCGTTGTGCGAAGCGCGGACATCGCCGCGGTATCAAGAGGATCTTTCCCCGAGGTTCTCTCCAGATTGAAATTTTCCGCCGGGAACGAACCGTCGCGATTGATGCGAAAGGTGATGGCCACGACACCCTTGTCGCCCATGTAAGCGGATTCCGGCATGACGGTCATCCAGTTCTGGCGAACTCTGGCTACCAGCCGGGCGATGTAGCTATTGAAATCAACTCCTTCGGTCGGGGTCAATATCGTTACGCCGTTGCCGACTTGCGCCCCGCCGCGTCCGCTACCGCGACCGTTACCGCCCGGGAGGCCGCTGCCGGAACTATACGTGCCGCCGCCGGCGTGCTTGACCGCGTCCTGCAATTGGTCCTGCATCTCCCGTCCCGGAGATGCACTGGGCAAACCGAGATTCAGATGCCCCGGAATGGGCTGCGGAGCGATAGGCAAAATCTGAGATTTTGACGGCGGCGCGCTGACCGGCGGCGTGGCAGCTGTGGGCTGGTTGCGATTCGGTTGCGGCGAGGGAGCGGACGGCAAATCCGAAGGCGGCCGTTCGGGATTGCGCGCGGGCGGGGCTTCGATGGCGTGCTCTTCCGGGCGCGGCGGCGCCACTTTATTCAGCACTTTCGGGCTGATCTTCACTACCGGCCCGGGAGGCGGCGAAGGCCGGCGCGAGAGCGCGCCGGCATCGGGCGGCAAATAGACGACGCCCAATTCCTTGCTGGCCAGTTCGATTTCGCTTTGCGTGGGCACGTGCGGCGGAAAAATCTTCGGCAGAAATATCAGAAAAATGACAAAGGCAATGTGCGCGAGCACGGAAGCGGCGCGGGTGATGGCGTTTTCCTTGGCGTCGCGCTTGTCTTCCCCTTCGACGAGAAGATTGGCCTCGCCGGTCAGGAAAACGTCCGGCTCGACGACTTCGCGCAGCCGCGCCGTCATTTCCGGCGGCTGGTCGAACTTGTCAATTTCGCGCTGCTCGGGCCGTTCGACGAACGCCGGAACCACTACACGCGAATCCAGGATGGCGATGGGAACATGCTCGCCCCACGGTTCAACATTGTCGAAGGGCTTGGGCGCCATGCCGCGCGGAACCAGGGTGCGGTCCACCAGCACGCCCAGCGGGAGGTGCTCGGGAATCGTAGTTTTGCCGGTAAGCGGCGGAGCGTCGGACAAATCCGAAGGCACGACGGTGCGATCGTCCATGTAGGTCGTCAGCCGGCGCGGCGGCTTGCGAGCCTCGCCGTTTTCGAGCGGGCGCACGTCTGTGGGCACAAGTGTCCGGGGGATCATTTCGTTTCCTGGGGACTGCGAGCATCCAGTTTGACGCGGCGGGCGTGTTCCTGGATGCCTGCCATAACGCGGTCGGCGAGTTCCAGAGCGGCGCGTCCGGCGGCGCCATCCACGCGGGGAGGCCGGCGGGTGCGCACGGCGTGGACGAAGGCGCGGAGTTCGGCGCGCAGCGGCTCTTCGGGAACCGTGGGGACTTTTTCAAAATTGATCTGCGGGAGCGGGGGAGGCTGGCCGTTGGGCTGGCCGGAGGCCTGGTCCACGCGGACGCGCAGCAAATCCTGGCGCGTGAAATCAATGGAGACGTATTCGTGCGCCTGGAAGAAGCGCATCTTGCGCACGCGTTCGGTGGAGACGCGGCTGGCGGTGAGATTGGCCACCGCGCCGGTGGCAAATTCCAGGCGGGCGTGGGCGATGTCCACCTTGTCGGTGATCACCGGAATGCCGACGGCTTTCAGGTCGGTGACCGGCGAATCCATGAGCGACAGCAGAATGTCCAGGTCGTGGATCATGATGTCGTACACGACATCGATATCCAGGCTGCGCGGGCTGAAGATGCCGAGACGATGGACTTCAAAAAACATAGGGTTCGCGACGATCTTCTTCACGGCGGTGACGGCAGGATTGAATCGTTCGAGATGGCCGACCTGCAGGATCCGATTGGCGCGTTGCGCGGAAGCGATCAAGCCGTTGGCTTCGCCTACCGAGGCGGCCATGGGTTTTTCGACCAGGACGTCCAAGCCCCAATCGAGCAGGCGGCAGCCGAGCGGGGCATGTTCTTTGGTGGGGACGGCAATGCTGACGGCGTCTATTTTTTCCACTTTCAGCGAGTCGAGATCGCGGAGCACGCGGGTGGTGAATTCCGCGGCGACCTGGGCCGCGCGCGAGGCGTTGGTGTCCACGACGCCAATCAATTCGACGCCTTGCATTTCCGCAAACACGCGCACGTGATTGCGCCCGAACTCGCCGACGCCGACGACTGCCACTCGAATGGGCTTTTCGTTCACGATTTCCTTTTAGACGCGGCTTTTTGCGAATCGCTGCCCGCACCGCCGGCCGTTTCTGGCGCGAATGCTTCGATCGCAATTCCGGCATCGTCCGCCGCGCGGATGAGCTCGTCGCGGTCGAAGAGCAGCGTCCGCCGCGCATCAATCGCGAGGGCCGTGGCGTTCGAGCGCTTCATCACGGTGATGGTGGCAAGGCCGATCACCGGGACATCGAAACGCATGTCCTGCTGCGGCTTGCTGACTTTCACCACGACCAGGCGCTGCCCGCCGGTGATGCGCGCGGCGCGCTCGATCGTTTCGTCCGTGCCTTCCATGGCTTCAATGGCGACGCAGGCGCGATCACGCACTACGACCATTTGGCCCAGGTCCATTCCGGCGATCTGCCGGGCCACTTGCAGGCCGTAGGCGATGTCCAGCGCTTCGGATTCATCCGGCGCGCGGCGAGTGAGGACGCCTGCAGCTGGCAAAAGAGTGCCGAGAAATTTCGTCGAATCCACCAGCTCGATGCCTTCGTCTTCCAGGACGCGCGCGACCGCGCCAATCAGCGAGTCGGTGTTCTTGGCCGGCAACGACAGGAGCAATTTCGCGAGACGCCAATCGGGCCGGATCGCGCTGAAAATTTTATTGTGCTTCACCTGCCCGGCCATTACGGCGCGCTTTACGCCTTCCTGGTGCAGCAATTCGATGGTCTTGCTGAGTTCGCCGAGGCTCACCCAGTGCAAACGCTTGGCGACGCGTTCCAAGCCCTGCGAAGCTTCTTCGCGGATGGCGATCACCGCCATTTCGATGCCGCGGCTGCGCGCGCCCTCCAGCACCAGAAACGGGAAATCGCCGTTGCCGGCGATCAAACCCCAATCCGAATGGAGCAGATTTTCTGAGTTGCTGGATTGCGCTGACACCATCACCTTATTTCGTCAGACCGCGGTCGGACGAGGCCGACTCGATGAATTGGACTAAGGTTATGACGTCCTGGGAGTCCGCGAGGGTTCCACGCATTTTTTCCACGGCCTGGGAAGTGTTCAATTTCGAGCGGAGCAGCAGGCGATAGGCTTTTTCGATGGATTGAATGCGCTCGGCAGAAAAGCCCTGGCGTTCGAGGCCGACACGGTTGACGCCGAGGCAGCGCGTGCCGCGGGGCGCGACGATTTTGGAAAAGGGCGGCACGTCCTGGGTGATGACGGTGTGCGCCGCGATGTAGGAATATTTGCCGATGCGGCAGAATTGGTGCACCGGGCAGAATGCGCCGATTTGCGCGTGGTCTTCCACGGTTACGTGTCCGGCCAGAGTGGCGCCATTCACGAAAATCGTGGCGTCGCCAATCTGGCAATCGTGGCCGATGTGCGCGTAGGACATGATCAGGTTATCGCTCCCCAGGCGGGTGACGCCGCCGCCCTTCACCGTGCCGCGATTGACGGTGGAGAATTCGCGGAACTCGTTGCGGTCGCCCGCTTCGAGCGACACCTGCTCTCCCTTATACGTCAAATCCTGCGGGTCGCCGCCCACCACGGCGAATGAGTAAACGTGGTTGTGGCGGCCGAGGCGCGCCGGGCCGTGCACGACGGCGTGATGCTCCAAGACGCAGGCTTCGCCCAATTCCACTTCGTCGCCGACAACTGCGAAGGCACCGATTCTTACGTTTTTGCCGAGCTTCGCGGTGGAGGAGACGATGGCCCGCGGATCAATTTCGCTCATGGGGCTCGCTCATCGGGCTCACTCGCCGGTTCACTCACCGGGCTTCTTCACCGGAGTGCGCGCGCCGAAATTCGTGGAATCCACCGGAGTGCCGTCGGGCCCCACATCCACCATGGCGCACATCAGAGTGGCTTCGGCGGCGAGTTCCCCGTTTACGCGGGCTTGGCCTTGCACCTTGCAAAACGGGCCGCGAAAGGTGATTACATTTACTTCCACACGCAATTGATCGCCCGGCACCACGGGGCGGCGGAAGCGCGCGCCATCAATCGCGGCCATGTACATTACTTTGTGGTCGCGGCCCTCGACTTCCTGCAGCAACAGAAGCCCTCCGATTTGTGCCATGGATTCGATGATCAGGACGCCGGGCATGACCGGCTTGCCGGGAAAATGTCCCTGAAAGAAATATTCGTTGATGGTGACGTTCTTGATTCCCACAATGCGCTTCTTTGGTTCCATTTCTTCGATGGCGTCGACCAAAAGAAATGGGTAGCGATGTGGCAGGATCTTCTGGATCCCGATACTGTCGAGGATCATCGTGTATTAGCCTCTGCGTGCGTTTTGATCTTTTGCAATATAGAAATCGCGTGCGCCTTTTTTTGTGCGCTGCGGACGCACTGCTTGTGAATAGAGTCGTGCCCGGCCGGGTGTAATTTTTGGCGTCCCGCGCGGATGACCGCACCCACTCCAGCGATGTTAATCGCCACCGGCGCCCATATCCAGCGGCGCAGAATCGAACAATTCTATACGAAACGGAGGCGGGTGGGAATCGCCGTTGAACCGGCGTTGAACCGGCCGCTTGTGCCCGATAGCAGAACCACGGAGTTACGGCTGATGATGCGTCGCCGCTGGACAGCTCTGTTAGCATGGCGGCGGGTGAAAGACAGATGGATTACGAGATGACTTCAAAGAACGCAACGATGAAGCAAATGCTGCGCGAATTGCGTAGGCGCCAGGGCGCGATGGTGAAATTGCTGGGCGAATTTGTGCGCTGCGAATCGCCCAGCCACGATAAGGGTGCTGTGGACCGCTGCGGGAAGTTTGTGGCGCGGGAATGGAAGCGGCGCGGGGCGGGCGTGCGGATTCTGGGGCAGCGGGAGCGCGGGAATCACTTGCGGGCGGAGATTTGGCTCGGCAGAGGGGAGGCCGCGGGACAGGTCATGGTCCTGGGCCACTTGGACACGGTGTACCCGCTAGGGACGCTTGCCAAGATGCCGTTTCGCTTGGCTGGCGGGCGGGCTTGGGGGCCGGGAACCTTTGACATGAAAGGCGGGTTGGTGCTGGCGCTCTTTGCGGTGGACGCTTTGCGCGCGGCTCGCATCGCCGTTGCGAAGCGCTTCGTCTTTCTGTGGACTTCCGATGAAGAGATCGGCAGCGAGAGTTCGCGGCGGGCGATCGAACAGGAGGCGCGGCGGAGCGACGCTGTGTTGGTGCTGGAGCCGGCGTTTGGGACGGATGGGCGTTTAAAAACGCAGCGCAAGGGTGTTGGCGGGGCCGAGATTATCGTTACAGGGCGTTCCGCGCATGCGGGGATTGATCCTGAAAAGGGCGTGAACGCAGTGCACGAGCTGGCGCTGCAGATCGAACGGCTCATGCGGCTGAACGATCCGCGGCGCGGAATCACGGTGCAAACGACGGTGGTGAGCGGCGGCACGCTCACGAACGTGGTGCCGGAGCATGCGCAGGCGTCGGTGGATATTCGTTATGCGCGCCAGGCGGACGCGGCGCGGCTGAGTAAGAAGTTGCGCAGCGTGCGGCCGATCCTGAAGGGGGCGGACGTGGAGCTACGGCGCGCGGGAGATCGTCCGCCGCTGGAGCGCACGGCGGCGGTGCGGAAATTATTCGCGCACGCGCAATCGTTAATGCGCGAGATGGGCTTGTCGCTCGGTGAAGCTTCCACCGGAGGAGGCTCGGACGGCAGCTTCACGGCTGCGCTCGGTGTGCCGACTCTCGATGGGTTGGGCGCGGTGGGCGATGGGGCGCACAGCCCGCGCGAGCACGTGATCGTGCGCGCGTTGCCGGAGCGCGCAGCGCTGATTGCGGGGTTGCTGGCGACGTTGTAGCGGTGGGACTGCGCGTACGAATCGCTGAAATTTCAATCGTGGCAATGTAGCGGGCGGGTCTGAGACCCGCCCCTACCAAACCTCGCTAGGGTTGCGGACGCTCTCCAGGCGCCCAGCGATTGTTGGGTCAACATCGCTGGCACACTGAGCCTTGATGGCGTCACTCAGGATAAAAGTGCGCCGCTACAAAGGCTGGCTGCTGCGGTGTGGCAAACTTTCGGCGAGGCAAGCCTCGCCTTGTCATGGGCGGGAGCCCTTCACTGCGTTTAGGACAAGCGAGCTTCCGCACTCCGCGACCAGGTGGCGCGTGCTGGAGGGCGTGGCGCGGGCGGTTTCGGCGAGGCAAGCCTCGTCTTGTAACAGGCGGAAGCAAGCTTCCGCACTCCCAGAAACGGCGGGCGGCTGCGTTGGGGTTGCAGGGGCGGGTCTGAGACGCGCCCCTACGGAGTGATCACGCGATTCACGGGGGATCTGGCAGAACCAAGAACCGATCAGCGGGCTACTGCACGTCCTCATGGCGCAGGAAGACGATGGCTTGCTGCTGCAAATCGGAGTAGTCGTCGTGGAGAGTGTCGCGCAGGGCTTGTTCGGTGTCGGGCGACGTGTTGATGGCGTCCAGCAAGCGGCTGATGTCCACGATGCTGCCATTCTGAATGATGGACTCGACCACGGCGAGCGACCAGGCATAGGCCAGCGCGGCCGAGTCGCCCGGTAGCCCCATCCACGATCCTTCCAGGCTCGCGAGTGTGGGCAGCGCGCCCTGGCTCGCCGCATTCAGCAATGCGCCGGCGGAACCGACGGTGCGGCGTCCTTCCATGTACTGCGCCACTCCTTCTTGCAGCCAGGTCGGCGCGCGATTGTGGGTTTTCTGCCCGATGAAGCTGTGCGTCAATTCGTGCTTCAGTTCGTGCGCCAACTCCGGCGTCACGCTGGTAAGACCCTGGACAGGAATACGGATGCGCCCATCATTCAAGGCGCCCACCCAATTCGGCGCGCGGGTAATATCCGCGAAGGCTTGATCGGTGTACAGAATCACGCCGATTGGCTCGGGCGGAGTGAAATCCAGCTGCGATTCCAGGTCGCTGAAATCATCCTCGAGCGCGTGCAGGATTCCGCGCGCCAGATCGGGAGTGGCGCTGCCGTTATATTTCAAGACAAAGTGCGCGGTTTCGCCTTCGCGGTAACTTTCCTCTTCGGCTTTGTCGCGTTCGGCTTTATCGAGGGCGCGTTCCACTTCCGGGTCAGGGTGCAATTTTTCGGCGCGCTGCCACTCGGCGACGGCCTGATCCATCTTGTTCGCGCCGTAGTAGGCCCAGCCCGTCAGCTTGGCGACGACCGCGGAATCGGGCGCGAGGTTGCGGGCATGCTCGAGGGGGTCCATGGCCGCGGTGAATTGGCTTTGGTGAAGATAAAGGACCGCGAGATTCAGCAACAGACCCAGATTATCCGGAGCGAAACTGAGCGCCTCGCGGTAATGGTCAATCGCGGGATCGATCTGGCCTTTGCCGACCAGGAATTGCGCCGCGGCATAGTGGGCTGCCGCCACCCTGTCAATCGCGTTCGGGCCGCCGGAGCGCGCGTTCACTTCCAATTGCGCGAGGTAAGCAAAATCGATGGCGTCGTCATGAACGGCGAGGCGTGCTACGGCATCATACCCTCGGACGGGATCCAGAGCCGGCGCGGAGACTGGCGGCGCGGAGGATGCGCGGGCGGCTGAGGAATAGCCAAAGCTGTCGCGATCAATGCGCGCGACGATGGATTTGGGAATGGACATTTGCCCGGCGGGAGTGTCGTAGCTGACGTGGTCGTTATCTTCGGTGACGTTGGAAGCTACGATGCGGCGGCCGTTCTTGAGGACAATGGTATCCGCGGCCGCGGAAGACACGAGCAGCAGCACCAAAGACGAGATGAGCGCTACGGAACGCACACCTGGATTTTACCAAGCACGGTTGGGGCGGCGCGCGCGCTCCTTGCTGAGCGATGCCCTAAGCGGTACAGTCGGGGCGATGCTGAGATTTTTGCGACTTTCGCCCAGCGTTCTCCTGGTCCTGGTGTGCGCGGAAGTGCTCAGCCCTGCTCATGTGGCGCGCGCGATGCAGCCGCCGCAGAATCCGCCGGGCGCGCCGGCGGCTTCCGCTGCGACGAGCATTTCGGCCGCGCCCGTCGCGCAGCCGATGCCCAGCGACCCGCTCGCTTTGTATCAGGCGCTGACGGCGCTGCGCGCGGACGGCACCCGCGTTTACACCATCCATGATTTGAATTTGCGGCGTGACGTGATCAATTTCACGTTTTCGGAAGGCAAGCTCGCGTTTCTACAGCCGCTCGGCGGGCGCGTGACCGGAATGGTGTTCGCGGGGCGCGGCCACGTGATCGCCACGCCGCACGAGCGCGGCGAACGACGTTCGCTGGCGCAGTTCCTGGGAGTACCGATTCTGGATATGGGCTTTTCCGCCGCTTATATAAGGTTCACCGACGACACGGCCGCGGACATCGAACGGCAATTGCAACAGGGCGACAGCGCACCCGCCGCGGATCCGGCGTTTGCGCAACGCTGGGAGCCTGAAGTTGCGGCGCTGGGGCCTTCGCAGTCGTTGCGGGTGATGACCGACCTGCTTTCGAGCAATCCCTTGCCCTACTTTTACACGCTGGTGGATGGAGATTCCGCGGGGCCGTTCGAGGTTTCGGTGGACCAGCGCCGCGACGAGCAGGTGCTGATCGGGCAAGTGCGCATGAACAATGGCAGCCCGGTGTACGACGTCTGGGCGCATTTTCCCACGGAGGATGCGCGCAAGTTTTCTCCCGCGGCGTTCGCGCCGCTGGATTATCGAGTGGATTCCACGATTGGCGAAGACCTCTCGCTCACGGGGAAAACCACGCTGCATTTAAAGGCGCTGCGCGGGGGCGAGCGCGTGGTGCCGCTGGAATTGTCGCGCAACCTGAGCGTGAGCGAGATTCGCGGGGAGGACGGCCAGACGCTGCCTTACTTTCAAAATGAAGAGCTGAGCCGGCGCAACGTGGTGCGCCGCGGCAACGATTCCATCCTGGCGGTGCTGCCTGCGCCGCATTCCGCGGGACAGGATTTTCATCTGGACGTTTCCTATCACGGAAACGTGATTGACGACGCGGGGAACGGCGTGGAATTCGTGGGCGAACGCGGCACGTGGTACGCGCACGTGGACGGCACGTATTTCGCGCAGTTCGATCTGTGGTTCCACTGGCCCAAGCATTTGACTCTGGTGGCTACCGGCACCGAGAGCGACGCGAGTGAGAGCGCGGATGCGAAATCCGGGCGGTGGCGCTCGGACGTTCCTTTCTCCATCGCCGGTTTCAATTTGAGCGAATACAAGACTTCGGCCGCTACGGGCCAGCCGCCGGTGCAAGTCTTCGCCAACCAGCAACTGGAAGACGCGATTCTCCAGCGCCTCCGCGTGAATGCCGCGAACCAGCCATCGGCCGGCGCGATTTTTGATCAAAGCCGCCCGGGCCAGATCGTGCAGCAGATGCCTCCGCCGCCAGTCGAGCCCAGTCCTTCCGCGGCGCTGAAGCAAGTGAGCGGCGAGGTGGCGGATTCAATTCGGTTTCTCGCGAAATTGAACGGCGATTTCCCTTTCAATCATCTGGAGGTGACGCAAATTCCCGGCTCCTTCGGGCAAGGCTGGCCGGAGCTGGTGTATCTTTCGACGCTCGCGTTTCTGCCTCCCGATACGGCGGAGGTGGCGGGCTTGAACGCTTGGGCGCGGAGCGCTGCGCGCGACCTGATGCCCTGCCACGAAGTGGCCCATCAATGGTGGGGCAACGTCGCCGGCGCGGCCAGCTACCGCGACATTTGGATTCAGGAAGGCATGGCAGGTTACCTGGCGCTGCTCTACGCGGACAGCAAAAAGCCGGGCGAGCACCTGCTGAGCAAATGGCTGAATCATTATCGCGAGGAACTCTCCGCGCGGATTCCCGGCTCGGATCGCGAGATTGAAGACGTGGGGCCGCTGGTTTTGGGGCCGCGGCTTACCTCCGCGAAAATTCCGGATGCCTACGACACGCTGATCTACGGCAAAGGCGCCTGGGTGATGCACATGCTGCACGAAATGCTGCGCGATCCCGCGAGCAAGGATCCCGACGCGCGCTTCCGCGAATTTTTGCAGGCGGTTCTGAGCGAGTACCGCTTTAAGCCGCTATCCACGGCAGATTTTCAGCGCGCTGTGGAGCAGCACATGACCCCGGCGATGGATCTGGACGGCAACCACAAGATGGACTGGTTCTTCGAACAGTGGGTGCGCGGCACGGGCATGCCGCACTACGCGGTGAAGTTCGACGCCAAGGCGCGCGGGCCCGAATATATCGTTTCCGGCGATCTGGCGCAGGCCGGAGTCGAGGATATCTTCACGGCGCCGGTGCCGCTCTACGCGAGCTCGGCCGGCGGAGGGAAGCCGCAGCGGCTGGGCGTCGTGGTCACCACGGGCCCGCAAACTCATTTTCGATTCGTCTCGCGGGTGCGTCCCGCGCATATTGTGATTGATCCCTACCTGACGCTGCTCTGCCGCAAGGATTGAGCGGCCGCGGTTCCATAATCCGGGGAATTTCCGTCTGCGATGCACGCCCGGGGCGAAGCGTGCCTGCTGCGAAAAATCCTGCAACCTAGATAGATGTATATGCATCTGTTTGAGTATGAGCCGGCTAACCCTACCGACGCTGCCTTGCATGTGCGCCAATTTCCGGCGCGCCTCGCGGGCGCTGACGCAGCTTTACGAGGCGGCGATCCGGCCGCTGGGCCTGCGGGCGACGCAACTGACGATCCTGCAGGTGCTGGCGCGCGCCGGCGATCTGCCGCAGGGCAAACTCGGCGAAATTCTGGCGATGGACAGCACCAGCCTGACGCGCACGCTGGCGATCATGCGGCGGCACGGCTGGGTCGAGTATCGCCGCGGCGAAGACCGGCGGGAGCGCTGGGTGTGCCTGGCCGCCGCGGGGAAAGCACAGCTGCGGCGCGTGGAGCCGGCGTGGGAGAGGGTGCAAGCGCGGCTGCGGCGCCAATTGGGAGACCGGGACTGGAATCATTTTCTGGAGCTTACGAAGCAAGTGGCA
Source organism: uncultured Acidobacteriota bacterium (assembly GCA_963780035.1). GTDB lineage: Bacteria > Acidobacteriota > Terriglobia > Acidiferrales > UBA7541 > Palsa-295. Next base: position 674,018 of record CAWAAG010000008.1, read on the forward strand.
AAAATCGCGGCAACTGAAGGAGGATCGCTATGAAGAATTACGGGAAGTTGACCATTGGGCTTATCGTCGTGTGGTTCTTGTTTGCGCTGTTCGCTGGGGCGGCGCATCTTTTCGAAAATAACGCGAATCGCATCGGAGTGGCCGTGGCGATCGCGGCGGCGGTGCCGCTGATCGTATTTTCGTTGTGGTTCGCGGCGTCGGAGAGCTTTCGAAAATTCACAATGTCGTTGAACCCGCGAATCCTGACCTCCGTGCAAGTGTGGAGAATTATCGGATTCATCTTCGTGCTGCTGGAGGCGCATAGCGTGCTTCCGGCAATTTTTGCGTGGCCGGCTGGATATGGCGACATGCTGATTGGAACAACGGCGTTTTTCGCGGCGTGGCAACTGGCGGTTCCCGAGCGGCGTAACGCTTTCATCGGCTGGCAAGTGCTGGGAATTCTTGATTTGGTGACCGCCGTCAGCCTGGGCACTACCGCGGGGCTGCTGGACCCGCACGGAGTGTCGATGGCCGCGATGACGGTGCTGCCATTGAGCTTGATACCGACGTTCCTGGTGCCGCTCTTTACGATTTTGCACGTGATTTGCATCGCGCAGGCGAGGGCGTGGAAAGCCGGCACGGAACGCTCCAGGCAATTCGCGAGCCCGCTGCCGCAGCGGGCGGTGTAACAGTTTGCGGAGAAAGTCAAAAGCGTGCCTCGGGGGCTGAAGAGACTGTGTGAGAACTCGAAATTCGTTCCCTCAGCGGCTGAAGCCGCTTTGATTTTGCGCCAGTTACGGCACGGCTAACGCCGTGCCCTGACGAAAATCATGGTTCTCACACAGACTCTAAAGCCCCTGATGAGAGGGCGAGCTTTATGTCGGAGCTAAAGCTCCGACCCCCTAAAAAGCAGCCTTTTTCCGCAAACTGGTAAACCGATTTTCATTTGCCGCGGAAAGGCGTTCGATCGGGGGCAGGTGCGCCGCGCTGAGTGATTCTGGGACTTTTCCAGGCGAGGCGCCGGGCCCGTTGCGCGGCTAGCGCTGGCCCGAGCGGGTTTGATGAAAATTTTCTAATGATTCGCGAGTGGCAAAATTTTCCGCTTCTGAGTTCGCGGCGTCCCTGCAATTTTTTTCCCTTTCACCTTGCGTCCGGGGGCCTGAGGTTTTATCCTAGCGGTCGTAAATTTGCACTTGCGCTGAATTGGATGTGTCCTGGTGCAAGTGCCTGGCAATTCAATTGCAGGCGCAATCGTTAATTTGCAAATCCTAGCAACGATTCACCGCAACTCGCCGGTCTCGCGGGGTCGAGCCATCGGCGGTTTCGAGATTTGCATGCCCCTTGTCTGAGCTCGCGAGTATCTATCTCTAATTTTCCTGGGGATGCTGCGTGGATTCTGAGGGCGCTGAAAGTCCAGTCCAATCAACCTCGGCTCATCCGATCATTGAGCCGGGGCACACGCTCGGATCGGTAACCGACAAGATCAGCTCGATCGTGCTGGGCCGCGGCACGTCGAAGGGCTGGGTCTTCGGCTTCGCGATCTCCTTCTGTCTGTTCATGCTCCTGAACCTCACCCTGGTACTGCTGCTGGTGAAGGGTGTGGGCATCTGGGGCATCAATATTCCCATCGGGTGGGGCTTTGCGATCGTCAATTTCGTCTGGTGGATCGGGATTGGCCACGCCGGGACGCTGATCTCCGCGATTTTGCTGTTGTTGCGGCAGCAGTGGCGCACCTCGATCAACCGTTTCGCGGAAGCGATGACGCTATTCGCGGTGGCTTGCGCCGGAATGTTTCCCCTGCTGCACATGGGGCGACCGTGGCTTTTCTACTGGCTGATGCCCCTGCCGAATCCGATGTGGTTGTGGCCGCAATTCCGCAGCCCGCTGGTGTGGGACGTCTTCGCGGTATCCACGTACGCCACGGTGTCTCTGCTGTTCTGGTTTGTGGGGCTCATTCCGGACCTGGCCACGCTGCGCGACCGCGCCAAGAACCGCCCGGCGCAAATCATCTACGGAATGCTGGCGATGGGCTGGCGCGGGTCGGCGGTGCACTGGTCGCGCTACGAGACCGCCGCGATTTTGCTGGCGGGCCTGGCGACGCCGCTGGTGGTTTCCGTGCACACCGTGGTGAGCTTCGACTTTTCGGTGGCGCAACTGGCCGGCTGGCACACCACGATTTTCCCGCCGTACTTTGTGGCCGGCGCGATCTATTCCGGTTTTGCGATGGTGATGACCCTCGCAATTCCGATTCGCAAGTTCTATCACCTGGAAGATTTCATCACCATGCGGCACCTGGGCAATATGGCCAAGGTGATGCTGGCGACCGGGCTGATCGTGGCCTACGGCTACATGATGGAAACGTTCATGGCGTTCTACAGCGGCAATCAATTCGACCGCTACGCGATCATCAACCGCATGACCGGGCCGTACTGGTTCTTCTACTGGCTGCTGATCGCCTGCAACATCGTGATCCCGCAATGCATGTGGTCGCGCAAGGTGCGCAACAACGTGGGGATTTTGTTCGTGATTTCGCTGGTGGTGAACGTGGGCATGTGGCTGGAGCGTTTTGTGATCGTGGTGATCAGCCTGCACCGCGATTACCTGCCCTCGTCCTGGGGCATGTATTACCCCACGCGCTGGGACTGGGCCGCGTTCGTGGGCACGATTGGTTTGTTCCTGACGTTGCTGTTCCTCTTCATCCGCTTCCTGCCGGTGATCTCGATTTATGAAATGAGGTCGCTGGTGGAGGAAACGAGCGGAGAGAATCCCAAGAAATAGGAGCGGGCGCACAGTTCGATGCCGCAAATTTTTCATCACAGCACGAACACCATTTCGCGGGTGAGCATCTATGGCGCGCTATTCATTGTGGCGATCCTGGGTGCGGTGCTGTACCGCATTGAGTTGTCGCCGTTCTATACGCGCGTGAACGAAGCCCGCGAACAGCCGGTGCCCTTCAGCCACAAGCACCACGCCGGTGAATTAGGGATTGATTGCCGCTACTGCCACACCACGGTGGAGAAATCGTCGTTCGCGGGTATTCCGCCGACGCAGACGTGCATGACCTGCCATTCGCAGATCTGGACGAACGCGCCGATGCTGGAGCCGGTGCGCGCGAGCTACCGGGACGATAAATCCATCGCCTGGACGCGGGTGAATGCGCTGCCGGAATTCGTCTACTTCAATCACAGCATCCACGTAAGCAAAGGCATCGGCTGCACCACCTGCCACGGCCAGGTGGCGGAGATGCCGCTGATGTGGAAGGCCAACACGCTGTACATGGAATGGTGCCTGGACTGCCATCGCCAGCCGGAAAAGTACGTGCGTCCGAAGTCCGAAGTATTCGATCCCGGCTACGTGACGCCGCCCAACCAGATGGAACTGGGCCGGCGCCTGGTGAAGGAATACAAAATTCAAAGCCTGACAGATTGCTACACGTGCCACCGGTGAAGGCGAACTGAATAAAAAAATGAGCTCCGACTCCAATCCGAATTTTTCAAACGCAGTAGACCTGGCGGCCATCCGCGCGAAACTGGCACAGGAAGACGGCAAGCGTTTCTGGCAGAGCCTCGAGCAATTGGCCGAAACGAAGGAATACCGCGAGTTCCTGGAAAATGAATTTCCGCACGATCCGGCGAAAGATCCGGAAGGGATCAACCGCCGCGACGTGCTGAAGCTCGCGGCGGCCTCGGCCGCGCTCGCCGGCCTGAGCGCCTGCACCAAACTGCCCACGCAAAAAATTGTGCCGTACGTGAAGGCGCCCGAGGAAATCGTGGCGGGCAAGCCGCTCTTCTACGCCACTTCCATGCCGCTCGCGGGAGTGGCCGCCGGCCTCTTGGTGGAAAGCCACATGGGCCGCCCCACGAAAATCGAAGGAAATTCCGAGCATCCCGGCAGCCTGGGCGGCACGGACGTCTTCGCGCAGGCCGCCACGCTGGGCATGTACGATCCGGACCGCTCGCAAACCGTCGCGCACCAGGGACGCATCAGCGACTGGGGCGCATTCGTCACGGCGATGGGCAATGCGAAATCGCAACTCGCGGAAGGAGGCGCGGGGCTGCGCATTCTCACCGACACGGTGACGTCGCCGAGCCTCGCGGCGCAGATTCGCTCCGTGCTGGCGGAATTTCCGCAAGCGAAGTGGCACCAATACGAGCAGTGCGGGCGCGACAACGCGCGCGAAGGCACGCGCCTCGCGTTCGGCAAGATCGTGAACCCGGTGTATCGCTTCGAGCAGGCCGAGGTGATCGTCTCGCTCGACGCCGATTTCATTTCGTCGGGGGCAGGCCACGTGCGCCACGCGCACGATTTCGCTTCGCGGCGCACACTGGAAGGCCCTTCTTCGACTCTGAACCGGCTCTACGTCGTCGAAAGCATGACCACCAGCACCGGCGCGATTGCCGATCATCGCAAGGCCATACCGGCATCCGGCGTGGAAGCGTTTGCGCGCGAACTGGCGGCGCAGGTCGGCGTCGCGGGCGCGAGCGGCGGAGCCGCGAGCAAAATCCCCGCGCAGTGGACGGAAGCGGTGGCGAAGGATTTATCCGCGCATCGCGGAGCGTCGCTGGTGATTGCGGGAGAAGAGCAGCCGCCCATCGTGCACGTCCTGGCGCACGCGATGAACGAAGCGCTGGGCAACGTCGGCAAGACCGTTTATTTCACCGAGCCGATCGAAGCGAACCCGGTGAACGAGCTGGAATCGCTGCGCGACCTGCTGAACGACGTCAACGCCGGCAAAGTGCAATTGCTCTTCATGCTGGGCGGCGGGAACCCGGTGTACGACGCGCCAGCCGATTTCGATTTCGGGCCGGCGCTGCTGAAGGTGCAGACGCGCGTGCATTCCGGGCTGTATTACGACGAAACCGCGGAACTCTGCCACTGGCACGTGCCGGCCGCGCATTTCCTGGAAATGTGGGGAGACGCGCGCGCCTACGACGGCACCCTCGGCGTGATCCAGCCGCTCATCCAACCGCTTTACGACGGCCATTCTCCGTACGAAGTTATTTCCGTGCTGACCAAGAACGCGGGCAAGCCGGGTCACGACATCATCCGCGATTACTGGACGAGCCAGCGCCCGGAGAAGGATAAAGCCTTCGAAGTGTTCTGGGAGCGTTCGCTGCATGACGGCCTGATGGCCGGCACGGCATTGCCGGCGATTGCGGTTTCGGCACGTCCGGATTTTGCGAAGCTAACGCCGCAAGCACCGGCAGGCGAGGGCCTGGAAATCGTCTTCAAAGCGGATCCGACCACATTCGATGGACGCTTCGCCAACAACGGCTGGCTGCAGGAACTGCCCAAGCCGAATACGCGCCTCACCTGGGACAATGCCGCGATGGTCAGTCCGGCCACGGCGCAGCGCCTGGGCCTGGAAACGGGCAATTATGTGACCCTGCAACTGGCCGGGCGGGAAGTCAAAGCCGGCGTCTTTGTCGTCCCCGGCCACGCGGAGGATTCCGTCACGCTGCACCTGGGCTACGGCCGCCGCCGCTCGGGGCACGTGGGAACCGGACCCGGCTTCAACGCCAATTTCCTGCGCACCTCCGCGACGCCCTGGATCGCCGCGGGCCTGAAGATCGCAAAAACCGGCGACAAATATTATTTCGCGGTCTTCCAGCACCAATATGTGATTGACCAGGACGGCCACCCGGCGCTCGAGAAGGAAGCCGTGGAAGAAGCGCGCCGCGATTTGGTGCGCATCGGCACCCTTGACGAATACCGCAAGGACCCGAGTTTCGCGCAGATTGCGCATGAGCTGCACACCAAGGATTTCTCGCTCTACCCCGGCTACAAGTACGAGGGCTACGCCTGGGGCATGTCCGTGGACCTGAATAAATGCGTGGGCTGCAACGCCTGCGTGGTGGCCTGCCAGGCGGAGAATAATATTCCGGTGGTCGGCAAGGACCAGGTGATGCGAGGCCGCGCGATGCACTGGATCCGCATCGACACTTATTTCCGCGGCGATATAGACGCTCCGGAAACCTATTACGAGCCGGTGCTGTGCATGCATTGCGAAAATGCGCCGTGCGAAGTGGTCTGCCCGGTGGGCGCCACCGTGCATAGCCCCGAGGGCCTGAACGAAATGATTTATAACCGCTGCGTAGGCACGCGCTATTGCTCGAACAACTGCCCGTACAAGGTGCGGCGCTTCAATTTCCTGCTGTTTTCGGACTACACCACGCCGAGCCTTTTCGGCATGCGCAATCCGAACGTCACCGTGCGCAGCCGCGGCGTGATGGAAAAATGCACGTATTGCGTGCAGCGCATCAACGCCGCGAAAATCACCTCCGAGGAAGAAAACCGCAGCGTGCGCGACGGCGAAATCATCACCGCCTGCCAGTCGGCTTGCCCGGCGAACGCGCTGGTCTTCGGCAATATCAATGATCCCAACAGCCGCGTGGCGAAACTGAAAGCGCAAACGCGGAATTACGGCTTGCTGGACGATTTGAACACGCGCCCGCGCACCACGTACCTCGCGCGGGTGCGCAACCCGAATCCGGAGATTCACGAGTAGAGCTATGAAACGCAAGCCCATTTACGGATTGCTGGCCGAATTCGAGACGCCGGAAGAGCTTCTGGCAGCCGCGCAACGCACGCACGACGCCGGCTACAAGAGCATTGACGCATTTTCGCCGCTGCCGATCGAGGGCTTGGCGGAAGCCGTGGGGTTCCACGGCACGGTGCTTCCCGTGGTGGTGTTCATTGGCGGCTTGCTGGGCGGTTGTACGGGATTTTTCATGCAGTGGTACGCGAACGTCATCAGCTATCCGCTGAACATTGCCGGCAAGCCGCACAATAGCTGGCCGGCGTTCATTCCGATCACGTTTGAATTGACGATTCTGGGCGCGGCGCTTTTCTGCGTCTTCGGACTGCTGGCGATGAACGGGCTGCCCACGCCGTATCACCCGGTTTTTAATGTGGCGCGCTTCGCGCTGGCTTCGAACGACCGCTTTTTCCTGGTGGTGAAGAAGCGCGACAAGAAATTCGATTTGGCGCGAACCAAGACTTTTCTGGAAAGCTTGCATCCGCACGGAGTGTTTGAAGTTGAAGTCTAATTCACAATTCGCGTGCGGTGGCGGCGCGCTCGGGCGCTTTTGCGGAGTGGCTTTGCTGGCCGCGAGCGGCCTGTTCTTTGCCGGCTGCCGCATGGACATGCACATCCAGCCGAAATACCTGCCGTACGATCCCACCACTTTCTTCGACGATGGGCGCTCGGAGCGCCAGCCCGTCCCGGGCACCGTGGCGCGCGGCCATCTGCGCCTCGATGAATTGCTCTATACCGGCAAGGAGAACGGAGTCGAATCGAACCGCTTCCCCTTCCCCATCACGCACGAAGATCTCGAGCGCGGGCGCCAGCGCTACAACATCTATTGCACGCCCTGCCACGATTACACCGGCAGCGGCCGCGGCGTGATCGTCATGCGCGGGTTTCCGCCGCCGCCCTCGTATCACATGGACCGGCTGCGCGCGGCCCCGGTCGGGCATTTCTTCGACGTGATGACCAATGGCTTCGGCTCCATGTATAGCTACGCTTCACGCATCGAGCCGGAAGACCGCTGGCGCATCGCCGCCTACATCCGCGTGCTGCAATTGAGCCAGCACGCCACGCTGCAGGACGTGCCGGAAGCCCAGCGCCGCAAATTGACGCAGCCGGCAACTGCTGCAACGCCAGGACAATCGCAATGAGCTTGTTCAGGGAACTCGCGCGTGCCTATCTCGTCGGCTACATCTACTGGCTGATGATTCCGCTGGGCTGCACCGCGATTTTGATGATGCATCACCTTACGGGCGGATGGTGGGGCTATCCCATCCGGCGCTTGCTGGAAGCTGCTTCGCGCACTTTTGGCCTGATGGCCGTTCTTTTCGTTCCCATCCTGCTTTCGATGAAGACGCTCTACCCTTGGGTGACTTCGTACGGCGAAATGGGCGGGGACCCGAACTTCCGCTTCAAAATCGCCTATCTGAATCCGCAATTTTTCGTGATTCGCGTGGTGATTTACTTCCTGATTCTGCTGATGCTTTCCTATTTCCTGAATAAATGGTCGCGCGAGCAGGACCGTACCGCCGACCCCGAGACGGCCAAGAAGCTGGAAGCCTTCAGCGGACCCGGCTTGATTCTGTGGGGCATCGTGGTTTCTTTTTCGATGATTGACTGGGTGATGTCCCTCGAACCGACGTGGTTCTCGACCATCTACGGGATGATTTTCATGATCGTGGGCGCGCTCACCGCCATGTCGTTCACGATTATTGTGGTGCGGCGGATGTCCGGCGAAGCCCCTTTTAAGGACACGATCACGCCCGGGCAATACAACGACCTGGGCAACCTGATGCTGGCTTTCACGATGTTGTGGGCTTACCTATCGTTCTCGCAGTTCTTGATCATCTGGTCCGGCGATATCAAAGACGAGATTACCTGGTACAAGTCGCGCGCTTTCGGCGGCTGGGCGGTGGTGGCCGTGATTCTGATCGTGCTGCACTTCGCGCTGCCGTTTTTGCTGCTGTTGCAGCGCAACGTGAAGCGCCGGGTGCAGCGCCTGGCGGGCGTGGCGGGCATGATGCTGATCCTGAGCATGGTGGACGTGTACTGGCTGGTGGTCCCGGCTTACGAAAAGCAGAGTCCGCAGTTCTTCCCCTTGCTGCTGGATATCGTGTTCATCGCGGGGATTGGCATCATCTGGGTGAGCCTGTATCTGCGCGAAGTGAAGAAAATGCCGTTGTTGCCGCTGCACGACCCGCGCTTTGAAGGAGAGCTCCAGCATGAGCATGGAGACTAAACACGGGCCGGGGCAGGGGCCGCACGGCGCGCCGAACGAGGGCTACGAGCGCAGCGACGCGAATCCGCGGGTCTTATCAAAGTGGGCGGTGACTCTGGCGATTGTATTGGTGGTGGTCTTCCTGGCGATGTGGTGGTTATTTGATTTCTTCGGCAAGGAACAGAGCCTGGGCCGGCCGGCTTCGCCTTTTGAAAACGCGCGCGTGCTGCCCCCCCACCCGCGCCTGCAAGTGGAGCCGCGTGCCGATTTGCACGCCTATTGCGTGCAGCAATTGGCCACGCTGAATAGTTACGGCTGGGAGGACCAGCACAACGGAGTGGTGCGCATCCCGGTGAATCGCGCGATGGACCTGATTTTGCAGCAAGGTTTGCCGGCGCGCGCTCCGGGAGACATTCCGGCGGGCGTCAGCAATCCGGCGCCTTTTGTGCCGCAAGTCGAGGACGCGCAGGGCCCCTGCGGCTTCGTCACCGAGCGTGACCTGGATCACGAGATGAGCGAGGAAGCCAAGCGCTAGTGGTCGCCTGCTGGGGACGCACGGTTCGGCGCGATCATGGAGCGGCTGCGGATTTCGAGCGGTTCAGTATCGGAGAGGACGCAGACAGTGTTTGTGTCAGCCAAATTCGTCTTGAAACATAAAACGCGCGCGGCTTTCGCCCTGGCCGTCGCCTTCGCGGCGCTTGCGCTGGCTTCCAGCGCCGCCGCGCAGCTGGCGTCCGACCCCATGCAAAGCGTGGGAGTCCGCCCGGACCTGCTGAAGCAGGTGGGCATTGACCAGAAGCTGAATCAATCCGTGCCGCTGAATCTGACGTTTCGCGACGAGCACGGCCAGACCGTGCAACTCAGCCAATATTTCGGGCAGAAGCCGGTGATCCTGACGCTGGTCTATTACAACTGCCCGATGCTGTGCACGCAAATCTTGAATGGCGTGGAGTCGGGGCTGAAAGAGCTGCCGATGGATATCGGCAAGCAGTTCAACGTGGTCACCGTGAGTATTGACCCCCGCGAGGGCCACGTGCTGGCCGACGTGAAGCAGGAGATGTACACCGGAATGTACGGGCGGCCGGGCGCCGCGCAGGGATGGCATTTCCTGACCGGCGATGAACCGCAAATCAAGCAGCTGGCGAGCGCCGTGGGCTTCCGCTACGCCTACGATCCGGATACGAAGCAGTTCGCGCATGCCAGCGCCATCATGATTCTGACGCCGGAAGGAAAAATTTCGCGCTATCTTTACGGCATCCAGTTCCCTTCGCGCGATCTGCGCCTGGGGCTGGTGGAAGCTTCCGAGGGAAAAATCGGCTCGCCGGTGGATGCGATTTTGCTGTTTTGCTATCACTACGACCCGCACACCGGAAAATACGGCCTGCTGATTTCGCACGTGATCCAGGCGGGCGGCGCGTTTACTTTGCTGGTGCTGGGGGCGCTGGTGCTGGTGCTTTTCCGCGGCGAGCATTATGCGGTGCCGCCGGGGAAAAAGGCATGAGCGCGGACGCGGCGCGCAAGGCCGCTCGTCCGCGAAAGGCTTACACAGAGAGATTATGACCGGTCTGATTCAAACGAGTTTGAATACGCTGGCCGCGGCGGCCGCGCTGATTCCGCTGAAGCCCACGGCGGCCTCCTCCATCGCCGAGGGCGTGGATCACCTCTATTTCTTCCTCACGGTGATCACCCTGTTTTTCACGATTCTCATTTTCGGCACCATTTTCTTTTTCATGATCAAGTACCGCCGCCGCTCTCCGGACGAAATTCCGCCGGACACCAAGACCCATCTGGCGCTGGAGTTGACCTGGACGATCATCCCCACGATCATCACCGTCTTCATTTTTCTGTGGGCGTCCAGTTTGTACTTCGAAAATTCCCGGCCGCCGGAAGCCGCCACTGAAATCTTCGTCGTCGGCAAGCAGTGGATGTGGCACATCCAGCATCCCGAAGGGGTGCGCGAAATCAACGAGTTGCACGTGCCGGTGAACGTGCCCATTAGCATCACCTTGACGTCCGACGACGTGATTCACGATTTCTACATTCCGGCATTCCGCGTCAAGAAAGATGCCGTGCCGGGCCGTTACACTTCGCTGTGGTTCCAGGCCACCAAGATCGGCACCTACCACATTTTCTGCGGGCAATACTGCGGCGCGGACCACGCGGAAATGATCGGCTGGGTGTACGTGATGTCCGCTCCGGACTACGCGGCGTGGCTTTCGGGCGGCTCCAAGAACGAATCCATGGCGCAGACGGGCGAGCGGCTCTTCACCCAGCTGGGCTGCGTGACCTGCCACGTGGCGGAGGGCACCGGCCGCGGCCCCTCGCTGGTGGGACTCTACGGCAAGCCGGAAAAGCTGCGCAGCGGCGACACCCGAGTGGTGGATGAAACCCTCATTCGCCAAGCGATCGTGAATCCGAATTCCATCCTATTGCCCAATTATCCGCCGATCATGCCCACCTTCCAGGGGCAGATCAACGAGGAGCAGGTGCTGCAGCTGATCGCCTACGTGAAATCGCTGGGGCCGGAAGAAAGGAAGACCAACGCGAAATGAGCACCACCGTGATTGCGGAACCTCCTGGCCAAGACGTTCCGGCCGGTTCGCGCGTTAATTACCTGAACGCGAACTACGGCGTGAAGTCCTGGCTCTTCACCACGGACCACAAGCGCATCGCGCTGCTGTATCTGGGCTCGATCACTTTGATGTTCTTTGTCGGCGGCCTTTTCGCCGTGCTGATGCGCCTGCACCTGATCGAGCCGCAAGGCGCGCTGGTGGCTCCGGAAACCTACAATAAGCTCTTCACCATGCACGGCGTGATCATGGTGTTTTTCTTCCTGGTGCCTTCGATTCCGGCCACGCTGGGAAATTTCCTGGTGCCCATGATGATCGGGGCGCGCGATCTGGCCTTCCCGCGCCTGAACCTGATCAGCTGGTACATTTACATCATCGGCGCGGCCTTCACGCTCTACGCCATCATTTCCGGCGGCGTGGATACGGGCTGGACGTTCTACACGCCCTATAGCAGCAGCTTTTCGCATACCAGCGTGATTCCCACCGCGGCGGGCGTATTCATCACCGGATTTTCCTCGATCCTCACCGGCTTGAATTTCGTGGTCACCATCCACAAAATGCGCGCGCCGGGGCTGACCTGGTTCCGCTTGCCGCTTTTCATCTGGGCGATGTACGCCACCAGCATCATCTTCATCCTGGGCACGCCGGTAATCGCGATCACCCTGTTTCTGCTGGGCCTGGAACGCCTGCTGCACATCGGCATCTTCGATCCGGCCATCGGCGGCGATCCCATCCTGTTCCAGCACTTATTCTGGTTCTATTCGCACCCCGCCGTGTACATCATGATTTTGCCCGGCATGGGCGTGATGAGCGAGCTGATTACCTGCTTTTCGCGCAAGCGCATTTTTGGCTACAACTTCGTGGCGTTCTCCAGCCTGGCGATCGCGGTGATCAGCTTCCTGGTCTGGGGACATCACATGTTCGTCACCGGGCAATCCATCTATGCGGGCTTGATCTTTTCCTGCCTGAGCTTCCTGGTGGCCATCCCTTCGGCCGTGAAGGTGTTCAACTGGACGGCCACGCTCTATAAAGGATCGATTTCCTACGACGCGCCGATGCTCTATGCGCTGGGTTTTATCGGCCTCTTCACCATGGGCGGCCTGACGGGATTGTTCCTGGCGTCGCTCGCGACGGACGTACACCTGAACGGCACTTACTTCATCGTCGCCCATTTTCACTACATCATGGTGGGCGGCGCGGTGATGGCTTACCTGGGCGGCATCCATTTCTGGTGGCCGAAAATTACCGGGCGCTTGTATCCGGACGGCTGGGCGCGCTTTGCCGCGCTGGTGATCTTCGTCGGGTTCAACCTGACTTTCTTTCCGCAATTCATGCTGGGATATCTGGGCATGCCGCGGCGCTATGCGGTTTATCCCGCGGAATTCCAGGTGCTGAACGTGATGTCTTCCGCCGGCGCTTCGATTCTCGGCATCGGCTACCTGATTCCGCTCATCTACCTGATTTGGTCCATCCGTTACGGGCCGGTGGCGGGACCGAATCCCTGGGGCGCCAAGGGGCTGGAATGGACCACGCCTTCGCCGCCGCCCACGGAAAATTTCGAGGAGATTCCGATCGTCACCGAAGAAGCTTACGACTACGCGGGAACCACTGGAGAGCATCGTGGCTGATATGGCCGCACATAGCGCGCACCCCCCGGGGTTCGCGCATCAATTCGAAGACATGGAGCAACAGCGCGAGGCCGGCAGCCTCGGCATGTGGGTGTTCCTGGTCACCGAAATCATGTTTTTCGGCGGCCTCTTCGCCACTTATATCATTTACCGCTCGATGTATTTGGACGCGTTTGAAAAGGGCAGCCGCTTGCTCAAGGTGGACTTCGGCGCCAGCAACACAGCAGTGCTGATCGCCAGCAGCTTGACCATGGCTCTGGCGATCCACGCGGCGCAATCCGGCAAGAAGAAATCGCAGCAAATCCTGTTCCTGGTGCTGACGCTGGTGCTGGGCGTCCTCTTCTTGTTCTTGAAATTCAATTTCGAATGGCGCGCGGACTACACCGAGCACCTGATTCCCGGCTTCGGCTTCATCATTCGCCCGGAGTGGGGGGCGGCGGGGCAGCACGTTCCGATGTTTTTCTTGTTCTACTTTTTCATGACGGGCTTGCATGCCCTGCACATGATCATCGGCTGCGGAATTCTGATCGTGCTGATGTTCATGGCAGGGCGCAACCGCTTCAATTCCGAATACTATGCGCCGCTGGAAATGACCGGGCTGTACTGGCACTTCGTGGATATTGTGTGGATTTTCCTGTTTCCGCTGCTTTACTTGATCGGCGGGCGCTACGCCATCGGGGGAGGCCACTGATGTCTGAACACGTCGTTCCGGTGAAAGTGTATCTCGCGATATTCGTCGCGCTGCTCATCCTTACCGCGCTGACCACCGGGGCAGCCTTCGTGAACCTCGGCGAGGAACTGAACACCATCGTCGCCCTGGCAATCGCGGTCGCGAAAGCGCTGCTGGTCATCCTCTTCTTCATGCACGTGAAATACAGCAGCGGGCTGACGAAAATCGTGATCGTCGCGGGATTTTTCTTTCTGGCGATCCTGATTTCGCTGACGCTAGCCGATGAGCTTACGCGCGGCTGGACGCCCAATGCGGGCGCCTGGGGCGCGATGGTGCCGCTGCTGGGCGGCTGGCTCTAGCTTGCTCCGTCCAGCCCTCAACCTGCCAAAGTAAACGTCACGAACAGCGCTACCGCGCCCACGCATCCCAGCGCCCAAAGAAACAGCAGGTCCGCCACGCGCGCCAGCTTGATCCGGCGCGGGCGGCTTTCCGAGCGCAGCGCCATGTACGAGAGAATGGTCGCGACCAGAAATCCCAGCGAGACGATGGAAAGAAAATTGTCCGCCAGCGTGGTGATCTTTTCGAAGCGCGTGTAGATCTTGATCAGGCCGATGGCTGTGAGGCACAGCATCAGCATGTTCGGCGCGTTCGCAAATACCTTTTCGGAAACGTCAATATCGTGTTGCTGCTGCAGGCCCAGATTGGCCATGGAGTCCACCTCCGGATTTTTTCTCGGCTGACGCGGCGTGAGTGTAACGCAACGGAGCGCCACTCTGCATCTGCTTCCAACCAAGTTGAGCGCGTGGGCTGGTTGCTTCTGATCGTACGTAGTGGCTCGTTGCTACGTCGTAAAAAGCGGCGGCAAGCCGCCGCACTCCATATTGTTTGCGCCACCGACCGGCCCTGCACCGACGCGTGACACTGCCGCGGCAGACACCGCTGCAACGGGATTGAGAATATAGCTGGAGAAAAAACTAGCGCGGGACGGCGCGGAAGGCGATCACGGCGTTCAAGCCGCCGAAGGCGAACGAGTTCGATAGCGCGGCTCCCACCCGCAAGGCGCGCGGCTGATTGGGAATGTAATCCAAGTCACACTCGGGATCGCGCTCGTTGTAATTCGCGGTGGGCGGCAAGATGCCGTGATAGAGCGCCAACAGCGTAGCGACGGCCTCCAGCGCTCCGGCGGCGCCCAGGGCGTGGCCGTGCAGCGATTTCGTGGAGCTCACGCCGATCTTATCCGCGTGCGCTCCGAAAACTTCGCGGATTGCGCTGCTTTCCACCGGATCGTTGCCGGGCGTGCCGGTGCCGTGGGCGTTGATGTAGCCGATTTCCTCGGGCGCGAGGCCCGCTTCGCGCAACGCGCCGCGCATCGCGCGCGCCGGCCCTTGCACAGTGGGCTGCGTCAGATGATGCGCGTCGGCGGTCATCCCGAACCCGCAGATTTCGCCATAAATTTTCGCGCCACGGGCCTTGGCCGCGTCCATCGGCTCCAGAACCATCATCGCGCCGCCTTCGCCGAGGATCAGGCCGCGGCGATCCTTGCTGAAAGGACGGCAGGTATCCGGAGCGACCACGCGCATGGCCTCCCAGGCCTTCAACATTCCGATGGTAAACATGGCTTCACTGCCGCCGGTCATCGCTAGGTCCGCCAGCCCGTCACGCACCAGGCGGAAGGCTTGCCCGATGGCATGATTGGCCGAAGAACAGGCCGTGGAAACGGTGTAGGTGGGACCGCTGAGGCCCATGTCCATGGCGATGTGGCTGGCGCCGGCGTTGGCCATGGTTTTGGGGATGGTCAAGGGGTGCACGCGACCGCGGCCCTGAACCCACAGGTCCTCGAAGCCGGATTCGATGGCCGCCTGCCCGCCGACGGCCGAACCGCAGACGATCGCCGAATTTTCGCGCAGCTCGGGGGTTAATTCCACGCCGGAATGGCGCAAAGCCTCGCGCGCCGCCACCACGGAAAATTGCGCGAAGCGGTCTATGTAAGCATCCTTGCCGCCTTCGAAATGCTTCAGGGGATCGTAGCCGCGGACTTCGGCGCCATTCTGAAAACGCAATGCGGAGCAGTCCACGGTCTTGATGGGGGCAATTCCGGAAAGACCTTTGCTGAGAGAGATCCAGCATTCCTGGACGTTCAATCCCAGCGGAGAGATGATTCCCAGCCCGGTGACAACGACTCGGCGCGGCGCCATTCGTCAATCCGCGGGAGTGGCCGAACCCAGCGAAGAATCGGAGGGCGCGGCGGCCAGCAGCTTCTTGATGCCGTCCACCACGTCGTTGACGGTGCGCAGGGAGCGCACGTCGTCGTCCGGAATGGAAATCTTGAAAGCGTTTTCCAACTCGAAAAGCAGGGTGAAGACGTCCAGGGAGTCGATGCCCAGATCCTGCAGGTTCGTTTCCAGGGTGATCGTGTCCGCCGGTATGCGCTTCACCGATGCCAGCGTGCTGATCACCTTCTCCGCAACTGCATCAGACATCGAACATACCCTCCGGTGGTGAAGAACTTGCCAATCGTTACGCAGGGCGGGTCATCCGCGCCCCGCCCCAGCGCCAATATTTCTCACCGCGCAAACCTAAACCGTATCCGAATCCGCGCCGATAATCAAATTCTAGCAGGACTGCGCGCCCGGCGGCTCCTTGATTTTCCACGCCGCGAATGCGCGTTTCCGCTCAGCGTTTGGTGGCCGCGGGCGGCGCTGGCGCAGCCGCCGCGCTGGCGGGCGGCTCAAACTCCTTCAGGGCCGGCGGCGGAAGCTTTTCAATGTTGCTCAAAAAAGTCACCAACTGCCACATCTGCGTCTCGTTCAAGGTGTTATTCCAGGTGGGCATCCCGCTCCAGCGGACGCCGTGCTGAATAATGTAAAAATTCTGGTTTTCCGGCATATCCGGCGCTTCCTTGAAAAATTGGGGCACCGGAGGATTGAACGATCTTCCAAACTGGCTATCCGGATTGGACGGCACTCCGTGGCAGCCGGCGCAGTGGTTCACATACAGCCTGGCGCCCTCGGTCAGAGTTTCTTCATTGGCGGTGAGCGGATTCTTCACCTGCGGCGCGTTGCGGTCCGTGGAGGCGTCCACCGCGGCCATCGCCCAGTGCGTCTCCATATGCGACGATTGACGATCGGCGCTGAAATCCACGTAACCCTGCTTCAACGCATAGTACCCGCCCGCAATGATGACGATCACCGCGAATATGATTCCAAGCAGAAAACCTCTCATAGGAAATCCCCCCCTCCATTTTAGATGTCGCGCTGGCGCGACCGGTTATTATTTTTCCGCCAGCCGGTTATATTTCTTGAGGACTTCGCGCAGCCGCTGGTGCGGCAACGCTTCCACGCTGTGGCCGTCCGCCCCCGTCATGGTCCGGGCGGCCACCAGCGCATTCACCACCGCTTCTTCCGTAGCTTGCACGGTCGCTTCAAAAAGCGCGTCCATGCGATCGTTCGGCAGCATCTGCACGGTCACCACTTTCTTCAGCTCCGTCCCGACCCCTGGATTCGCGGTGGAAAACGCGATGAAGATGTCGCCGGAGCCGTCGCCCGAAATGCTGCCGAGGCGTCCGAGGCCCAGCGTCACGCGCTTGGCGATCCGCTGCATCTGGCTGGGCAGCAACGGCGCGTCTGTCGCCACCACCACGATGATTGAACCCGTATCATCGCCCCATATCTTCTTCCCGGTGATTTCGTATCCCACCGGAACGCCCGCGATGCGCAGCAGATGCCGGGTGCCGAAATTGCATTGCACCAGCACTCCCACGGTATAACCGCCGAGCGTATCAGGCAACTTTCGCGACGCGGTGCCGGTGCCGCCCTTGAATTCGAAGCAAATCATCCCTGTGCCGCCGCCGACGTTGCCCTCGGCGATCGCTCCGCCGTGCGCGTCCTGCATCGCGGCGTCGGCGTCCGCGGCCGTCACATGAAATCCGTTGATGTCGTTCAAATAGCCGTCCCACGTCTCGGCTACCACTGGCAGCGACCACCAATCCTCGAGCGGCAGCGACGTGCCATATTTCAATTGCCAGGCGATCACCGCATCGCGCACCACGCCCACGCTGTGCGTATTGGTGATCATCACCGGGCCGTACAAAAAGCCCGATTCCTGCACCCAGGTGGTTCCGGTCATTTCGCCATTGCCGTTTTCCGTAAACCATCCGGCAAAAACGGGGTCCAGACTTTCCTTCCCGCGCGGGAAAATCGCGGTGACGCCGGTGCGCACCGGTCCCTTGCCTACCACCAGCTTGCCATCGCCGGAAATCAGCGTGCGATAACCTACTTCGACGCCCTTCACGTCGGTGATCGCATCGAGCGGCCCCGGCGTTCCCTCAAACGGCACACCGAGTTGCCGCGCGCGCGGTTGTTCGGTCTGCGCATGCGCAATCGCAGCTGATCCCGCAGTTGTCAGCGCCGCAAAAAATAAAAGTGCAAGACGCATCATGGTTTCGCTGCCCCCGAAATAGATTCCAATTCCTTGCTTATCTGCTGCAATAGTTGGGTGTTTTTCTCCAGCTCGCCTTCCAGAATGGCCGTCTGTTGCACGGCCACCGGCCAATTGGCCGCCTCGGCCGCTTCGGTCAATCCCGGCAATTCCAGATGGGCGTAGGTGTAACGCGTGGCGTACAGAGAATGCTTGAACCACGGTCGCCCCGGCAGCCCCTGCGGATTGCACCAATTGCGTTCGACCTGCATCAATTCCTGATTCACGCGCGCAGCCTGCGCCGCGTCCAGGCGCCCGCTCGCAATCGCTTGGGCCACCGCGACATTCAGATCGTGCCCCGCGGCTTCGAAATCGGCCACATGCTGCTGCAGCGCGCCGAGGTCTATATGACCATTCACGCGGTTCGCGAGGTTCAAGTCCACCACGAACTGGCGGATATTTTGCCCGTACACCTCGAAATCGAACGGCACAGTTTCCGCGTTTGCCAGGCGCAGCGCCAGCACGCCCCACAATTGCGACATCAGCCGGTGATAGCGATACTCCGGGTCGCCGAAATGATTGATCCAGAAAAAATCATCATAGAGCGAATGATAGACGCCGTAGGGGCCCACGAACGTCAGCCCCATCACCGGAATTCCCAGGTAATTGAGGAACACGGTGTGGTCGGAACCGCTTCCGATTCTGGTGTTCGCCAGATCGAAATCCGCCACTGGCTCTTTTTCCGCGAGCTGCGCCTGCCGCGAGATTTTCCATTCGTCGTACAGCGTTCCGCCGGAAGGAGCACGCAACGTGCGGCTCACCTCGACGAGCAGCGGCGCAAGCGAGCCCACCGCGTCGCCCTGAAAATTTTTGCCGGACGTCGCTTCGTCCACATTCAGGTAAGCTACGGCCTTTTTCTTCAATTCATCCGCGTACTGCTCGCCCCATTCCGTCGAACCCGTCAGCGCGTACTCCTCGCCGTCCCAGCTGCAAAAAACGAGAGTGCGCTTCGTACGAATTCCCTTCTGGAGCAATTTGCCGAGGCTGCGCGTCATCTCCAGCATCGCGGCCGTGCCGCTCGAGGGGTCCACGGCGCCAAAGACCCACGCGTCGCGATGATTTCCGAGGATTACCCATTCGTCCGGAGCTTCGCTGCCGCGAATGCGCGCTTCCGTGACGTAATACGGCTGGACGCGCGTATCCATATCAACTTTCAAATGCACCACCACGCGCTCGCCGCCGATCCGGTATTTGATCGGCAAGCCTCCTTGCCACGCCGCCGGCGCCATGGGACCACCCATTTTTTCCAGCAGCGGCTTAGCGTCGCGCCAGGAGAGCGGCACACCCATAATTTTCGGCAGCGTCCTGGCTTGTGCGATGGGAATGCGCGGCGCTCCCGGCACCGAAGCGTAACCGGGCGTCAGCGGATCGCCCGGCTCCAGAAAATCGTAAGTAATCGCGCCGCGCTGGATGTGGCTCTCCGGTCCCCACGGGCCATCCGGATAGACCGCGCCCTTGGTATAGCCGTCCTCCGCCGGATCGGAATAAATCAAGATCGCCGCCGCACCCAGCTTCTCTGCCGTGTAGGCCTTGAATCCGCGATAGCTGTACGGCAGCGAATAACGCACCAGCACGATTTTCCCGCGCACATCAATTCCATGCTGCCGCAAGTATTCGTAATCTTCGGGATTGCCGCTGTGGGCATAGACCACCGGCGCGGTTACTTCCCCGGAAGCCGAATATCCCAGATAGGCGCCGTCCACGTTGGAATTGCTGGTGTCCGGGTCCACTTTGTAAGCGTCTTCGCGCAAGCTTGCGCGGAAGTGCCTGGGCTTGATCATTTCCAACGAGATTTCGCGCGGCGAGGAATTCAGCACGTCGTATTCGTGGATGGTCACGTCTTCGAGGCCTTGCTCGTGCCACTGCTCGGCCATCCACTTCGCCAGATCGTTATTGCGCGCGGAACCCGCCGGGTGCGGCTCCGCCGTCAGGTAACGATGAAACTTCATGATCTCGCTTGCGGAGATAGCGTCGCGGAACGCTTGCTCGGTGGTGATTTCGGCGGCGGCGCCCTGCGCTGAAAAGCCCGGCATTTTCGCGACGCCCTTCTCGGCGGCCGCCAAAGCCAGCGCCACTGCGGCCGCGCCGAAAAGCAGAAGCGCGATTACCGCCGCAGACAACGGAACGCGCTGCCGGCCAATGCGCATCCATGGGAAACGCCCTTCAGAACGACGCAGATGTACCTCCCGCCCCCGCGAGATGAGTTCTCTCCAGTTCGCCGATCGCGCGCTCCAGCGCGCTCACCAACATATGAATCATCCCTGTCGTGAAAGTGAAAGGCGGAGCGAGCAGAATATGATCGCCGCGCACGCCGTCCACGCAACCCTGAATCGGATAGGCGATCACGCCCGCGTCGAAGGCGTCCTCTTGTATGCGCGCCGCCACGCGCGCATCGGCCGGAAATGGCGCGCGCGTCTTCGGGTCATTCACGAATTCGATGCCGAAGAGCAAGCCCATTCCGCGAATATCGCCGATCACCGAAAATCTCTTGAGTGGATCGAGCGCTTCGCGCAGTTCGGCGCCCACCACCGGCACGCGTGCGAAAAGTTTTTCATGCTCGATGTAATCGAGCACCGCGTTGCCGGCCGCCACAGCCACGGGATGCGCGTTATAAGTAAATCCGTGCAAAAACGCGCCGGAGCCGCGCGCAATCGCTTCCACCACGTGACCCGCCGCGATCACCGCTCCCAATGGCGCGTAACCGCTGGCGATCCCCTTGCCCACCAGAATCATGTCCGGCGAGACGCCCCAGTGTTCGATGGCAAAGGGTTTTCCGGTGCGGCCCATGCCGCTCATCACTTCGTCGGCGATCAATAGAATTCCGTGGCGGTGGCAAATTTCCGCGAGGCGCTGGACGTACCCTTCGGGCGGGGCCACCGCGCCCAAGGTGGCGCCGGAAACCGGCTCGAAGATGAACGCGGCAACGTCCTTCGAGCCATCGCGCTCCAGCACGCGATCCAGCTCGTCCGCGCAATCCACATTACATTCCGGATAACGCAGCCCGAACGGGCAGCGATAGCAATAGCAAGGCGGGATGTGGCCCCATTCCTTCAGGAGCGGCTCGAATGGCTCGCGCCGGCGCACATTGCCCGAAACGGAAAGCGCGCCCAGCGTGCTGCCGTGATAACTCTGCTGGCGCGAAAGCACGCGATGGCGTTTCTTCTCGCCGCGCTCGAGCCAATATTGCCGCGCCAGCTTCAGCGCGGTCTCAGTGGCTTCGGAGCCGCCGGAAGTGAAATAGACGCGCCCGTCTTTCTGCATATCGCGCGGAGCGAGAGCGAGAATCCGCGCGGCCAGCTTTTCCGCAATGGCAGTTTGAAATTGCGAGGAATGTACGTAGGCCACGCGCGAGGCCTGCTCGGCCATCGCGCGCGAGATTTCTTCCACGCCGTGCCCGATGGTGACGACCGCCGCGCCGCCGGAGGCGTCCAGGTAACGGCGGCCCTCCGCGGTGTGGATAAAGCATCCTTCCGCGCGCACCGCCTGCGGATACGTTTTCAAAAAACTTCGTGGGAATACCGCTTTGTCCGTCATTGGCCGCCGGATGACCGCCGACTTCGCGCGCGCCCCGCACTGCGCGATTCGCGCCTGCCGCTAAAGACGAGCGATTCTAGCAGAAATTCCGCTCGCGCAATCACGCGCCTACTTTTGCCGCAATTTCTTGAGGTCCATCGCCGGAGCCGGAAATTTCAGCTTCATTTCCTCGAGCGTCTCGACGATGATGTGCGAAACTGCCAGATCGCGAAACCATTTCTTATTGGCGGGAATAATGAACCACGGCGCGGTCCTGGTACCGCAGCGCGCCAGCGCATCCTCATATGCCGCGGTGTAATCGTCCCAGAATTTTCGCTCGTTGAAATCCGCTTGCGAAATCTTCCAGCGCTTGTCCGGATCGTCCAGCCGCTCCATGAGCCGTTTCTTCTGCTCTTCCTTGCTGATATGCAGGAAAAATTTCAGGATCTTCACGTTGTTGGCGTCGAGATACTCTTCAAAGCGATTGATCTGCTCGTAGCGCTGCGACCACGCCGCTTTCGGCACCAGGTTGTGCACACGCACGATCAGCACGTCCTCATAGTGCGAGCGGTTGAAAATCCCGAAATTGCCGTACTGCGGCACCGCGCGGTGCACGCGCCAAAGATAATCGTGCGCCGCTTCCTCCGGCGAGGGCGCCTTAAAAGAGGTGACGCTGCAGCCCTGCGGATTCACTCCGGACATCACGTGCCGCACCGTCCCATCTTTCCCAGCCGTATCCAGCCCCTGCAGCACAATCAGCAAAGCATGTTTGCGGTCGGCATTAAAAACGTACTGCAAGTGATCGAGCTTCTTGATGGCCTTATGCAGACTCGCCTTCATCGCATGATTCTTGTTCCAGCCGAGGGTCTCGTCCGCGTCAAACTTCGCGAGCTTCACTTTTTTGCCCGGCTTCGCCATCAATTCTTTGGTGAAATTCGTAGCCATGTGCCGCGTTGCCTCCCGACCTCGAACCGCACTTTAGTGCGCCATCGATGTAGCCGCACGGAACGATGGCGGTCTGAAGACCGCCGCTACAAAAGCCTCGCCCCGCAGGCGGCGCCACGATCTGATTCCTCTGCCCACTCTGCGTTCCGATCTTCGCGAACTCTTCGTTGAATCTTTCGCCTGTCTATGGCTCTCACAGCCAACCCACAACGCCGCTACTGCAGCAATCTTCGGTTGTAACACTTTTTTCACATTTGGGCTTATAGTTCCGCGATATCATAGAGGGCTGTCAGCGGGTTCCACACCAA
The DNA here is from genome assembly GCA_963780035.1 of uncultured Acidobacteriota bacterium. Lineage (GTDB taxonomy): Bacteria > Acidobacteriota > Terriglobia > Acidiferrales > UBA7541 > Palsa-295. Next base: position 696,854 of record CAWAAG010000008.1, read on the forward strand.
ATGGGGATACTTACGACCGAAATTCCTGCCGCCATCGAGCCGCTCCCAATCAAAGAGCCGGCGCTGAAGCGCCAATATCCCGGCGCGCTGGTCGTGGTGGAAGGAATTGACGGCTCCGGCAAAAGCACGCAGCTCTACCTGCTGAAACGCTGGCTGGAAATCGGCGGCTATCGCATCCATTTCACCGAGTGGAACTCCTCGCCGCTGGTGAAATCCGCCACCCGGCGCGGTAAGCAGCGCCGCCTGTTGACGCCCACCACATTTTCGCTGCTGCACGCCGCAGATTTCGCGGATCGCTGCGAACGCCAGATCATGCCGCTGCTGCACGGGGGCTACCTGGTGCTCGCCGACCGCTATATCTATACGGCTTTCGCGCGGGACTCCGCTCGCGGCTGCTCTCCGCACTGGCTGCGAAATCTCTACAGCTTCGCGCCCACTCCGGACATCACCTTCTATTTCCGCGCGCCCCTGGACGTCGCCGTGAACCGCATCGTCGCCGGCCGTCCCAAGCTGAAATATTACGAGGCCGGGATGGACTTGGGGATTTCGCTGGACCGCGCCGAAAGTTTCCGCATCTTTCAGGAGCGCATCCTCAATAATTACGACCAGATGATCGAAGCCGATCATTTCGTGCTGATGGACGGTACCGTGCGCGTGAACAAGCTGCAAAAACTCATGCGGCAGATTGTTGGGGAACGCATCTCGCTGCAGCAATTTGCGCCCAAAAACACCAAAAACAAATGACACCTTCCGGCAAAGCCTCGCCAAAAACCAGTGGCTCGAACGGGCGCCCGCACCGGAAAAAGAAAGGCGCGCCGGTGGAAGTCCCTTCGCGCTTTTATGGCACTCCTCTGCCCGGCGTAAAACCGGAAGAACTCAGTGGCACGCTCATCGTGATTGAAGGCACCGACGGCTCCGGCCGTTCGACCCAAATTTCGCTGCTGACCGAATGGCTGGAATCCGAAGGCTTCGCGGTGCAGACTATGGGCCTGCGCCGCTCCTATCTGGTGGGCGAAGATATTGACGGCTTGCTGGCCGAAAATGCCGTGACGCGCATGACCCTGGCGCTGATGTACAGCACCGATTTCTTCGACCAGCTCGAGCGCCGCATTCTTCCCGCGCTGCGTTCCGGCCTGATTGTCCTGGCCGACCGCTACATTTTCACGCTGATCGCGCGCGCGGCGGTGCGCGGCATCGGCCGCGACTACTTGCACGGCATCTACGAAACTGCATTGCGGCCGGACCTGACGTTTTGGCTGAACGTACGCCCGGAAGTCGCGTTCGATCGGGAATTCAAGAAATCGCAGACCATCAGCTACTGGGAATCGGGCCGCGATATGTCACTCTCGAACGACCTGTTCCAGTCCTTCATTCGTTACCAATCCATGATCAAACGCGAATTCGAATATCTTTCCAAGCGCCACGGTTTCATCGAAATGGACGGCGAAAGCAGCGTCTCCGAGGTGAACAGGGTGTTGCGCAAACGCATCGCCTTGCACCTGGGCATCCGGAGCACGCACTACCGGCCTTCGCACGCTTTGGCGCAGCTCTGGCGATAACGAGTGGCCGCTCCCGTTCAATTGGCAGCCATTGACGCTGGCTCCAACGCCATCCGTTTGGTGATCGCCCGCGCCACTTCTCCCAAGAACATCGAAATCCTGGATAGCGAACGCGCCGCGGTGCGCCTGGGTCATAACGCCTTCACCCGACGCGTGATCGCCGGCGCCACGATTGCGCGCGCGGCTCGCGCCTTTCGCCATTTCCGCGATCGCATGGATCATTACAATGTGGGCGCGTACCGCGCCGTAGCCACCGCAGCGGCGCGCGAAGCGCGCAATTATCGCCGCCTGATGGAGCGCATTCGCAGAAAAGCGGGCATCGAACTGGAAGTAATCAGCGGCGAGGAGGAAGCGCGGCTCGTTTGCTCCGCCGTCGAATGGGCTCTGGGCGATCGCGTCCAGCCGCGCCTGATTTTCGATCTCGGCGGCGGCAGCCTGGAACTGAATTTTTACCAGCGCGGCATCCTGGAGCATCGCATCGGTCTGCCGCTCGGCACCATCCGCCTGATGGAAACCTATTCGATCGAAGGCGCGATCGATGAAGACCATGCCAATCGCCTGCGCCACCACGTTCTCTCTCTGCTGCGCAGCGCCATGCCTTCGCCGCCGCGCTTGAGCCGTTCCCTGGCGGTGGCCTGCGGAGGAAACGCCGAAGCCCTGGTGCGCATCGCGCAAGGCCCGCCGGTCGAACGCATCCCCGCCATCAATACGCGTTTGCTGCGCGATCAGACCTGGCGCATGTTGTCGCTCGATATTCCCGGCCGCATGCGTGTCTTCCACTTGCGCAAAGACCGCGCGGAAGTGATCGGCATCGCCGCGATTATTTTCAATACTCTCGCGAAGTGGCTGGATTTGCGGACGATGCTTGTTCCTGGCGTCGGCGTCCGCGAAGGCATTCTGCTCGATCTCGTGTCTGAACAATATTCCGTGCGCATCACGTCGGAAGAAGAAAAAGGGCGCGCCTCCGAGCTGCTTGCCAGCGCCCGCTGGTTCGCGCGCCGCCTCGATTACAACCCGCAGCACGCCGAACAAGTGGTGCGCCTGGCGCTTTCTCTTTTCGATCAATTGCGGCCCATCCACGAAATGGGCGCGGACCTGCGCCTGGTGCTGGAAATTGCGGCGCTACTGCATGACGTCGGCCATTTCGTTTCCCGCAAATCGCATCACCGCCATGGCGAATATCTGATTCGCAATGGCGAAATCCCCGGATTGCGCGGTTGGCGGCGGGACATGGTGGCGGCCGTGGTGCGTTACCACAATTCGAAATCGGAGCCGCAACTCGAGCACGCCTCCTACGCGGCCCTGGATGGCGAGCGCCGGCGCCACGCCCGCCTGCTCACCAGCCTGCTGCGCATCGCCGAAAAACTCGAATCCGAGCACGCCCAGCGCATTTCCGGCGTGGACGTGCAAATTTCCGGCCACAAAGCCATTTTTGTGATCCGCGCTCTGGATGGCACGCGCCTCAATCTGATGGGCCTGGAACGCAAATCCACCCTCTTTGAGCGCGAATTCCAGCTCAAAGCGGAATTCCGGCGCGCTCAAGGCAAGGAAAAGGTAGCCTAACTATGCTCCTGTATCTCGTACGCCACGGGATCGCCGTCAATCGCGACGATCCGCAAGCTCCCGCCGAAGCCGAGCGGCCGCTCACCGCCAAGGGCGTCCAGAAAACGCGCGCCGCCGCGCTGGGCCTGCAAATTCTGCAGGTGAAGCCGGACGTGCTGATCACCAGCCCGTACGTGCGCGCGGTGCAAACGGCCGAAATCTTCGCTGAGACTCTGGGATTCGCGTTGGCAAAAATCCGCATGCACGATGCGCTGAAGCCCGCGGGCAATCCGGCCGACGTCATCAAGGAAGTGCTGCGCGTGCGCGCCAAGGAAGTGATGTGCTTCGGCCACGCGCCGCAGCTGGATTTGACGATTGCGCACGTAGCCGGCTCTCGCGGCGTCTTCACCACTCTGAAAAAAGCGGGAGTCGCCTGCCTGGAATACACGGCGGCGCATGGAAAGTGGGACCTGCGGTGGATTTTGACGCCGCGGATGCTGCGTCAACTAGCGGATTGAAGCCTCTGCGCCGCGGTGATCGCGGAAGTTTGTACGATGCGGATGGCCTGGAAGCCTCCGCGCCAGACCTGCCACAGCGATTCCTTGCCCGGACTGCTGGTATGGACGACCGAGTTGCTGCCCGCACCGCCCGAATTTCCCGAGTTGCCGCCGTTGCCCGCAATTCGTGAGCGAACCTCGTCCAGCCGGATCTTGCGGGCTTCCTCAATTTTTTGATACCACTGCAGCACCAGCGGCTCCGGCAATTTTGCGCGTTGCCGCCGGATTTCACCGCGCAGGACGTCCATATCGTGCACTTCGCCCAGCAAATCCTGAATGCGCTTCAAATTCTTGCTCCAGGGTTCATAGCGCTGCGGCATGAAATTCTCCAGCGTGTAGCGAAAGCCCTTCAATCCGATGCGCAGCCGGTGCCACGCGATGCGGCTGCGCCCTTTGCGCGCGCGCTGGTAAAGCTCGGCCGCTTCGTTCAATCGCGTCAGGGCCAGCCGCTGGAACACCACGCTCTCCAGCGGAAAGAATTGCGCTTTTTCCCCCAGCTTCTGCGACCACTTCCGCCAGTTCTTGCGGTCGAAACTTTCCAGCGCCTTCTGCGCCTCTTTGCGCTGTTTGCTTTCGGCTTGCGCCAGCGTCTTCAGCAGATGCTTGCGCACCGGATCGTCCCCAGTGGAAAGTTCTCTCAGCCACTCCTGCTCGACCTGGGTATCGCGCAGGGCTCCCAGAGCGCGGAATAATTCGCGGCTATCCTTCTTCAGTTTTCGCCAACCGCGGTCGGGATTCACCTCGCTCAAAGCGTCCGCCATGGTGCGGCAACGCCGCAAAGCCACGCGCAGATCATGCACGTCCTTGGATTTCCACCCGTCCTGGACGGCTTCCGCCATCTCCAGGACGCGGCTCATCCACGTCTCCATTCCAATCCGTTTTGTCGAAACGCCCGCGGGCAAAGATATCGTTTGTGCCACTATAATTACCAGCCTTAAGGGAAGCGAAGCAGAACCACCATCCTACGCTTCCGAATCGCGTTTTTCCAACGCGCGCCGGTGAAAGCGGCGCGCGCAATTCACGAGGCGCACTGGTGGAAGCGCTCGAGCGCCGCCTGCGTGCACCGGGCCGGTCGATAATCGCGGTTGGTAATTCACGTAACAGGGGTTTTCCGGCTTGATGACTTTCCCGCCAAGAATGCGCACGTAGAGATCCTGCGATTTCTTCTGATCCTTCACGGTGAAAAAATGTGTGGCATAAAATCCTTCCCGAGCTGCCGGTGCACCGGGAAGATTCATGCGCTCCTCCCTACTCGAGATTGTTGCGACCCGCGAAAACTCACCGCAAATTAGTCTAGACTATGTGCGACCTTATTTCAGGGAGGTCTAAATCATGCAATTCATCGTGGTGGGAATTCTGGATAGTTACGCCGATGCGGAGTCCGCCGTGCAGGATCTGGAATTGGCCGGCATTACCGGAGGGCAAGTGGAGGTGATCAGCGATATTGACGAGGACGCGCGCACCGCGGACACGCCCGGCGAACCTTCGACAAAGCCGCACCAGCCGAATCACAGCCGCCTGGCGCGCTTATTCGGCGCGGGAGGCGATCTCAATAAGCCCGAAGTGCGCGACCTCTCCGGCGAGCAGCCGAATTACATCGGTGATCAGGAATATTACGCCACGCACGTGAAGGCTGGCGCCGCCGCGATGATCGTGCGTGCGTCGAGTGAGCCAATCGCCAAGCGCGCCGCGGCCATCCTGCACAATCACGGCGCGCGAACTCCGGGGCACAAGGATGCTCCCGTGGTCCGCCGGATTGACTAAACGCGGGCGCTTACCCTGCGTTTGGGGCATGCGAAAATCGCGGCGAGTTACCGGAAGTTGCTGATCAGCACGACGTCGCTGGTCGATTCGCCCTTGGCCAGCAGCAATTCCTTGCTATCGCGCGACCATGCAAAATCGAAGATTTGGCCTGAAGTAAAATCCGTCACGGGATGCGGCGCGCCGCCCGCCAGCGGCTGTTCCCACACGTTGGTAGCGCCGCGCCGGGTCAAAAGATATTGCACGCCTTTGCCGTCGGGGGCCCAGTGCAGCCTAGCGGCGCCGATCGGCCGCACAAACGTCGCGGTCGCGGCGCCTCCTTCGGCGGGAATTACCGCGATCTTGGCTGAGGGCGTCGGGCTCATCTCCTGGTACGAGCAAGCGACCCACTTTCCGTCCGGCGAAATTGCTCCGGTCACACCGTTGGTGGAAGTGTAGAGTTCGACGGGAGTTCCGCCCTCAATCGGAATGCGATAGAGCTTGTGAGCCGAATTGAAGAGCACCCACTTTCCGTCCGGAGAGCATTCAGAATTAAAAGTATCGTCGCTCAACTTAGTGGGGTTTGAGCCGTCCGCATCGGTCCGCATCAGTCGCAGCTTATTATCTTCGTAGGAATCGAATACTAAATACCGGTCGCCGCAACTGGACATGGAGATGTAATTGCGCAACCCGGGACGCGGCTGGTCGCGCTGGCTGCCGTCGGGGTTCATCAAGAACAGATCGCTGCCCCGGCTGCGCACCAGCAGCTTGCCATCGGGACCGGGCGCAATGCCATCGTCGGGAGTTTCCCCCGTGGTGATTTCCTTCGCTTGCGCGGTTTTGCCGTCCGGCATGATCCAGATGTGCGAACTCTGCGTGCTCTCGAGGGCCACCAGCATTTTCCCGTCCTGGGTTATTTCCAACGTTTGGCCATAATCCAACAAATCGTTGGAAAACCGGCTTTTTTCACCTCCGGGATAGGACACTACGAACAACTGGGCCCGATTCTCCGGCACCAGCCCCAGCGGCACGAGGAACGAATTGCCGTCGGGCAACCATGCTGGCCGTCCGATTTGCTCGGTGCCCGAAATCAGATCCTTGGTGCTCGCGTCGGCCGCGTTAACGGCAGTCAGCACCCACTTCGTTTCCTTCCCCGATTCCAACCCCGGCGCCAGAATCGTCTTGCCGTCCGGCGACCACGCCGCTCCAAACATGAAGCCTGGATAGTCCGGCAGGGTGGCGAGGACATGATCGCTGCTGCCGTCGGCATTGGCGACACGCAACTCCACGTCGTTGTGTTCCGGAATGCCGCGCATATAGGTGAACTGCTTGCCGTCGGGCGAGAAGCTCACCGGGCTGTCAATATCCCGGATCAGTTGACGCGGCGTGCCGCCCAGCACCGGCATCAAGTAGAGGTAACGAAAATTTGTGGTGCTTTTGTCCGAGCGCACGAAATAAACGTAGTTGCCGTCCGGCGAAAAACTCAGTCCCGCGAACGCCACTACGTCCGGCGCGAGCACCTGCACGTCGCTCTTGGTGGCTACGTTGCGCACCCAGAGGCTTTGCTGCTCGCCGTCGCGCAGGACGTAAACGATGTAGCGCCCGTCAGGCGAAATCGCGACGCCGATCGCCTTGCCGCTGTCGGTCAATTTGGTGATCTGCATGTTTTGCAGATTCAGGGCGTGGCCGCGGTTGAGAAATTTGTATCCGGCGAAGCCAAGAGCGGCCAGCACCGCGACCGCTGCGATTAAGATCGGTATCGCTAGCTTCCGCTTCGGCGCCACCGGCCGCGTTGCGGCCGAACCGGATTGCGCGCCCGCGCCGATTGCGACAGCGCCAGAGGCCGGAACTGAAGCGCTCGGCCCCGATTCCAGCGCCGAAGCGATCGAGCCGCTCGCCGAACTCACGCGCCCTGAACTGGTATCGCGCTTCAAGCGCTTCAAATCCGCGCGCATCTCCGCGGCGCTCTGGTAGCGCAGGTCGCGGTCCTTCTCCATCGCTTTGGTGATCACTTGCTCGAATTCCACGGGCAGGCTGTTATTGAGCCGCACCGGCGCGACCGGATTCTTGTGCAGGATCGCGTCAAAAATCGCGCCAGAGCTTTCTCCCTGAAATGGCAATGCGCCCGTGCCCATTTCGTAGAGCACAATTCCAAACGAAAACAGATCCGAGCGCGCATCCAGATCTTTGCCCAGCACTTGCTCGGGAGACATGTACGCGACCGTCCCCATCGAAGTGCCCGGGCTGGTCAGTTGCGCGGTGTCCACTCCCACGGTCAGCATGGACGCTCCGCTATGGCTCGCCACTTTCGGATTCGCCACTTTCGCCAGTCCGAAATCCAGAATTTTTACGTGCCCGCGCTTGGTGACGAAAATGTTTGCCGGCTTGATGTCGCGGTGGACGATGCCTTCGCTGTGCGCGGCATCCAGCGCGTCCGCCACCTGGATCGCCAGATCCAGCAGGCTATCCAGTTCCATCGAAGGCCCGGAGATCACGTGTTTCAGCGTGCGGCCGTCCAGGAATTCCATGGCGATGAACGCTTTTCCGTCCGCTTCGCCGATGTCGTAAATCGTGCAAATGTTAGGGTGATTCAGCGCGGAGGCGGCTTGCGCTTCTCGCTGAAAGCGCGCGAGGGCCTGCGCGTCTTTGGCCACGTTGTCAGGCAGGAACTTCAGCGCCACAAAACGGTGCAGCCGGGTGTCTTCGGCTTTGTAGACGACGCCCATGCCACCGCCGCCCAGGCGCTCCACAATGCGGTAGTGCGAAAATGTCTGTTCAATCAGCGGGTCGGTGGCGGGCATGCGCAGCACATATTAGGTCGCGGCATCGGTCAAGTCAACGCGCGCTGCGCCGCGAGTTGCGGCCAATGGAGGAATTACTGCAACGGGATACGGTACAGGTTGCGGCGGGTGCTCTGGCGGGTGAAAGCGTACATCGTGGGGCTTACCGCGGAGTCCACGATTTGCGGAATCTCGGCGGCCCTTGTGGCATTTTTCAAATCGTCGTTCACGACAATTCCGCCCCGTGGCAATTTCGGCAGTCCCGTGTCATGCAACACTGGGAGCAAGTAAGTGCCCTCGCGCATCAATGCGAACGACAAGTACACGAATTTGCCCGTGGTGTCCCAGGTGAGCGAGCAATAAGTTTCGCACAGCACTGCGGACGTGCTGCCATCCACGGCGAATGCTACCACCTGTGCCGCGTGGTCTTGATCGGGGGCGGGCGCAGCGGCTACGAACCAGCGGCCGTCAGGCGACGCCCCGGCGGCATCCAGCACCCGCCGCGGGGATATCTTATGACGATCGGCGCCGTTCGCTTTCATGCGATAAAGAAAATTCGCGTCGCCCTCGATCGCGCGGAAGACAATATCCCCATCGGGCAGGAAGGACGGGGAATCGTCGATCGCCGTGACGGGCGAGATGCGCACAGGCGACGTGCGGCGATCGGTGGGCGCCACCCACAGGCTGGAACGCCCGCTCGAATCGTTCACCGCGAAGACGACTTGCTTGCCATCCTTGGAGACCGAGTAGTCCTGCATAAAATAACCGGGCAGCACGCTTTCCGTGTTCCCGCCTGCCAAATCCTTCACCTGGAGTTCGAGACCCCCTGATTGGCTATTCCCCATCAGGTAATAAAGATTTTTTCCGTCGGACGAGAAAGCCGGCTGCAGCGCAAAACCTTCCGAAGAAACCTGATGATCGCCGTCTTTATCGTGGAACCAGACGGTGCTGTCCTGCGATCCGACGGCGGTAATCAGCGACTTGCCGTCCGGCGCGAGCGCGATGCCCTCTTGCGAGGTGGGACCGAACGTCAACTGTTCGGGCTGGCCATCGGGAAAACGCTGCCGCCAGATGTGATATTGGCCGTCCTTCTGCGCCGTGAGGTACATCCATTTGCCGTCGGGAGACCACGCGCCCGCGAGGCAGCTGCCGGCGGCAGGTCCGACGACGCGTATCGCGCCGCCGCCGTTGAACGGAACGACGCGGCACGGCAGCAGACCGCCGCGACTATCCATCTGAACGACGAGCACCCATTGGCCATCGGGTGAAAGATAGGAATGGTGGATCATGCTGCGCTCGCCGGCGGGAACGTAAACATCGCGGCTATCTCCGCGGCCCTGGTCCGTCGTGACCAGAACCAGGTGGAGTCCCTCTTTAATCTCAGAAAATAACAGGCGCTTGCCGCCTGCGATCCATGTGAGCGAGGAAGCGTTCGGCAGAAGAGTATGCGGCTCGCCGCCGAGGACCGGCACTTCCACTACCTCCCAGGGATCTACCGTGCTGTAGGCGATGTTCGAGCCGTCGGGCGAGAACGCCGGAGCCAACTTTACCGACGAGTCATGCGTGAGTTGGACCGGCTGGCCGTCCGGCAGAAACTTCACGTAAATCTGTCCCGGTCCCAGGAACGAACTGCTCCCCCGGATGAAGGCGAGCATGCGTCCATCCGGCGAGAGAGCCGGGTACACGGCGGAGTCCGTGAAAAAAGTAAGCTGCTGCCAATCTTTGCTCGCGGGCGGGCCGCTGTGCGACGAGAAGAATAGGTAGGCCGCGCCGGCCAGAGCCGCCAGCAGCACGATGGCAGCCGCTGCATAAACAAAGGTTCGTCGTCCATGACGTTCTGGCGGCACCGCCGAAATTGCAGATTGCGATTCCAGCGCTGCTGGCTTCGAGTGCCCCGACGAAAGGGTTTGCGCGCGCCCCGAACTGCTGTCGCGTTTCATCCGCTGCAATTCCGCGCGCAGGTCGGAGGCATGCTGGTAGCGGAGGTTGCGGTCTTTCTCCAGCGCACGATTAATGATTTCTTCCAGCTTCGCGGGCAAATCCGGATTCAGGCGAACCGGAGCGGCCGGCTCGCGATTCAGGATGGCGTCGAATATGACGCCGGACGTATCTCCGCGAAAGGGCAGCGCTCCCGTGGCCATCTCGTACAACACGACACCGAATGAGAAGAGGTCCGTGCGCGCATCCAGCGGCATGCCGCGCACCTGTTCCGGTGACATGTAGGCGACCGTGCCGACCGCGCTGCCGGGGCTGGTCAGCAATTCCTCCGCGGTCGCAGTCGGCAGCGTGGAAGCGCCGGGAGCCGCCCCCGCGGACTCGCGCTTCGCCAATCCAAAATCGAGAATTTTGGCGTGCCCGCGATCCGTTACAAAAATGTTTGCGGGTTTGATATCGCGGTGGACGATTCCTTTCGCGTGGGCCGCGTCCAGCGCGTCCGCAATCTCAATCCCCAACTCCACGATTTGCTCCAGCGGCAGCGGCTTGCCGGAAATTCGCTGGCGCAGCGTCTGCCCCTCCAGAAATTCCATGGCGATGAATTCGCGCCCGTCCTGTTCGCCGATGTCGTAAATCGTGCAGATATTGGGATGGTTCAGCGCGGAGGCCGCTTGCGCTTCCCGCCGGAAGCGCTCCAGAGCGGCGGGATCGCTGGACATTTCGCCGGGCAGGAATTTCAAGCTGACGGCGCGATGCAGCCGCGTATCCTCGGCCTTGTAGACAACACCCATGCCTCCGCCGCCAAGCTTTTCGGTGATGCGGTAATGCGAGACGGTCTGTCCGAGGAGCGATTGAAGATCTGCCATTGCGTGCTCATCTTAGGTGGCGTTATCAGTCAAGTCAACGAACACAGCGTTCGCGCGTGCACTGGTGATGCCCCGATGGCGCTGCGCATTTGAATTGGTGAATCGCCCAACAGGGCGATTCAGCCTGAGGTCCGACGGTGTCGGACCGAAGGGTAGCGGCGGACTTCAGTCCGCCATCGATGGGAGGCGGCGCATCGATGGTAAATGCATGAACGGTGGGCGGCACATCACCGATGGCGCACTAAAGTGCTCCGCTACAAAAGCGTGCGGCCGCGAGCCGGCGCTTTCGGGATGTGTCCCAGGCGCTGATTCTTGCGTACGTCTGATATATTGTGCGTTCCTTTTGCGTAGTATTAGCGACTGCCGACAAACACATGGACGCCATCGCCCTCGAAAACGTCACCAAATCCTACGAAGCGGTGATCGCCGTCAACGCCGTCAGCCTGCACGTCCGACCAGGAGCCATTCTCGGCCTGCTCGGACCCAACGGCGCCGGTAAGACCACCACCATCCGCATGATCATGAATATCCTGGTCCCGGATGAAGGTTCCATCCGCGTGCTGGGCGAGCCGGTGACGGACGCCACGCGCGACAAGATCGGCTACCTGCCGGAAGAGCGCGGGCTTTATCCACGCATGAAAGTCCGCGAGATCATTATTTTCCTTGCCGCGCTGCACGGCCTGAGCGAAGCCGAAGCCGGCAAGCGCGCCGACGAATGGCTGGAGCGATTGGGCCTCACCGAATGGTCCGACAAAAAGCTCGTGGATCTCTCGAAAGGGATGCAGCAAAAGGTGCAGTTCATCACTTCGGTGATCCACCGGCCGGCCGTCGTGATTCTCGATGAGCCTTTCTCCGGGCTTGATCCGGTGAACGCCGCGACGATCCAGGAAATCATGCTGGATATGCGCGACAAAGGCTCGACGATCGTCCTTTCCACCCATCGCATGGAGCAGGTCGAGCGCCTGTGCGATTCCATCTGCCTTATCAACAAAGGCCGCAACGTCCTCGATGGCGAGCTGCGTGCTATCAAGCAGTCCTACGGCAAAAACACTTTGCACGTGGAATTCACGGGCAGCGACGCATTTTTGAGCCATCCCGGAATCGGCGAGGTCACGCGCCTCGTCACCGGCGTCGAAGCCAAGCTGAAACCCGGCAGCGACCCGCAGGAGATTCTGAAAGCCGCGGTGCTGGCCGGCACGCGCATCACTCGTTTCGAGCTGCTGGAGCCCTCGCTCAGCGAAATTTTCATTGATAGGACGACCCGTGCGTAAAATCTGGCTGATCATCAAGCGCGAATACCTGACGCGCGTGAAAACCAAGGGCTTCATCATCGGCACCATCATCGTGCCGCTGATCGGCTTGGGCTCGATTTTGCTGGTCGTCTTTTTGGTGGGACACACTGCCACCCAGAGCCTGCGCATGGTGATCGTGGATAATTCCGGCGCGTTGGCGCCGGCGATTGTGCGCCAGCTCGACGGCAAGCTCGCCGACGGGCAGCCGCAATTCACAGTCGAGCAAGTGGTGACGCGCCCAGCGTCTCCCGATGCCCTTCAGCAGGAGCTGCGCGCGCGCATCAACGCGGAAAAATTGGACGCCTATCTGTGGCTGCCGCAGAATCCCGCCGACCCCGCCGAACTGCACATGCGCAATCCCGATAATTTCGGACTGATCGGGCCGCTCTCGAATGCCGTGGACCAATCCGTGATCGCCGGCCGGCTCGGCGAGCGCGGCGTGCACCTCGACGACATTGAGGCCATCCTGAAGACCAGCGATCTGAAGCTTCTGAAAGTCAGCGAGACGGGCGAATCGGTGGAAAAGGGCCAGGGCATCGCGATAGCCATCGCGTTGGTGGTGCTGCTTTATACGGCGCTATTGATGTACGGAATTATTACGATGCGCTCGGTGATCGAGGAAAAGACGACGCGCACGATGGAAGTTTTGATCGCGTCGGTGCGGCCGTTCGAGCTTCTGGTCGGAAAAATTCTTGGCGTGGCGGCCGTGGCGTTCACCCAGTTCGGCATCTGGATGACTTCCACCGCGCTGCTTTTTTCTTACGGGGTGCTGGCGACGTGGGGGATGACTCGCAATTCGCCGCTCGCGGGAGTGCACGTCCCGGTGTCACTGGTATTTTATGCGGCGCTGTTTTTCGTGTGCGGCTACTTTTTGTATTCGGCGATGTTCGCCGCGATTGGCTCGGCGTGCTCGAGCGATCAGGACGCGCAGCATTTGCAATGGCTGGCGATGGGGCCGCTGGTTTTCTGCATGATCATCTATAGCGTGGTGCTCAACGACCCCACCTCGCGCACCGCGGTGATACTTTCGGAGATACCCTTCTTCGCGCCGGTGCTGATGGCGCTGCGGATTTCGCTGCAGACGCCGCCCGTTTGGCAGATCGCGCTGTCGGTGGCACTGCTGGTCATCACCACGGTCGGCGTGATTTACGCATCCGCAAAAATCTATCGCGTCGGCGTGCTCATGTACGGCAAGCGGCCGACCGTTGTCGAACTCGTCCGCTGGCTGCGTTTCAGCTAGCTCCCACGCGCCCGTCGCTGGGCCGACTCTGTCAAAACCAGGTGCGTGCCTTATATTGCCGGTATTCCTCGCCGAATTTTGCTTCGAGCACCTTCTCTTCGTTGTGCGCGCGATAAATCTGCAGTGGAATCATCACCGCGAAGACGCAGAGGGCCCACAGCTGATTGATGTAAAGCAGGAACGCGGCAACGACCAGGCCGCCGAAAACGTAAATGGGATTGCGGACTCGCGAATACAAGCCGTGCGTGACCAGCGTCTGAGCCTTCGCGCGCACGGAAAAAGCGGCTCCGAGCTGGATTCGCGCCAAAACGAAGAGAGCCAGCGACGGCAGTCCGATCACCACGCCGGCAATCCGCGCAGCGGTCCAAGGCATATTGCTGTAATGGATCGCCAGCAGGACAATCGCCGCCAAACCAAGAATCAGTGTGAGGATATTCGCTTTCATCTTCCCCGCCTCGGCGTCAGCCAATGGTCATATAACTTCGCAGAATCAGCACGACTTCAAATGCTGTGGCAAAAATCGCGAAGGCCGCGTGAAATCGCTCGTCCTTGATCTTGATCGCCGCCGCGCAGAATAGACAGGTGCACCCAGTAAACGCGGAATCGTTCCGGGTGCTGAACGATCCGGGCCACTCCGGTGAGGAGCCGCGAAATGCCCAGGCCCAGGATGATCGAAAACAACACGCGCACGAGCAGGTACATATCCATGTTCGGGCGCTCGTCCTATTTCTTGCCAATAATTCCGCGAATGAAATCCACTGCTTCCTGGTTGTAGGGAGTTCCATCGGTGTGGAAAATATCGTGGAACCATACTTGCGGTTGCCGGTCGGTGTAGGGATGTTGCCAGGAGTCCCAGGGCAGATAGGTTTGGGATTTGCCTTGTACCAGGCCCCAATTGATGGCGGCTACGTGATATTTCTTGGCGATGGGCAGCGAGCCTTGAAACGTGCTGCCTACTCCGCGGGCCATGTATTCGGTGCAGAGAATCGGGCGGTTGTAAGGTTGCAGCCAGACGATGCGCTGCTCGAATTCCTCGGGCTTGTTGTAGCCGTGAAACGAAACCACGTCGGACATTGCAATCTGTATTTTTTCCATCGCGTCCAATTTTTCGGGAGAAGACCAGCCGCCCTTCCACACGCCGCTGGTCAAAGGCTGCGAGGGATGCGCTTCGCGGGCCCACGCGAAGGCCTGCGGCAGCAGCGCTAGGACCAGCGCCACTTTGTTCTTCGGCTCCAAATCACCGTAGCTTCCTTGGTTGGTGTTGTCCGGCTCGTTCCAGACGTCCCAGGCCAGAACGCGCGGATCTTTGGCAAAAGCCCCTACCACTCCCCGCACGTATGCTGCGAGGCGCGGATACTGCGCGGAATCCAGCAACGCTTTCGCGCCGGGGCTTTGCACCCAGCGTGAATTGTGCACTCCGGGGCGCGGCGCGGGTTGCTTTCCGAGCTGCGGATTGGGATCCCAGCACGAATCGAACAGGACGAAAATCGGACGGATGTGATGCCGCGCGGCAATCGCGAGGAAAGTATCCATGCGCTTTTTGAAACCGTCTGCATCCTGTTCCCAAAGCAGATCGTGGAGAAAGACGCGCATGGTGTTGAAGCCGAGCGACTCCGCCCAACCTAATTCCAAATCAATCCGCTTCGGGTCAAACGTATCCGCCTGCCACATCTCCAGTTCGTTCACCGCATAAGCCGGCAAATAATTGCTGCCAACCAGCCACGGCTGCTTCGCGTACCATTTCCGCGCCTGGGCCTCGGTCCAGCGCGGGAAGGCGCGGTCGCGCGTAGGCGTCGGTCGAGTCGCGCGACCCGCTGTCGCCGTCGTGCGCATCGTCGCGAGCGACGTCGCCGCAGCGTCCCGCGGGGCGCGCTCCCGCGCTCGCACGCTGCCGTGCACGAGCAAGAAAACCAGGCAGGCCAATCCCATTCTTCCGCCAATCGCCATCCACGCAGTCGTCCGCATGCCCGCCATTCTACGCGCACTTCCACGTACCGGCGCGCCAAACTCTGAACGACAACCTTTCAACTCTCCCTGCTGCTCGCGCATAATGGACGCGCCGGAGGGTCTGCCTTGGCGCGAACACCCCGCAGCGTAGGTCTCACCCAGGTTTCCGAATGGGACGACGGCGAATTGCGCCGCAAGGATGATTATCTTGCAGCCGAAGAGCCGCTGGAAATCCGGGTGGGCGGGGAGCCGCTGAGCGTGACGATGCGCACGCCGGGGCACGACCTGGAGCTGGCGGCGGGATTTCTGTTTACGGAGGGAATGATACAGACGCGCGGCCAGCTGACGGGGCTGGCGGCCGCGACGGGGGAGAATGGGACGGAGGGTGAGGCGAAGAACGCGACGGCGGGCGCTTCCGCCGCTGCGAATGGGAATGTGATCGAGGCGCGCATTTCGCCCGAGGCTGCGCCGAATATGGAAAAAATGCGGCGGCATTTTTTTGCGGCGTCCAGCTGCGGCATCTGCGGGAAGGCTTCCATTGACGCCATCCGTTCGCGCGCCCTCGCGCCGCCGAATCCGGATTTCCGGCTGGATGCGGAGATTCTGGTGCGTTTGCCGGAGAAACTGCGTGCGGCGCAGGATGTGTTTGAACGCACCGGCGGGCTGCACGCTGCGGCGTTGTTCGATCCGCGCGGCGAATTGCTCGTCTTGCGCGAGGATATCGGCCGGCACAACGCGGTGGACAAAGTGATCGGGTGGGCGCTGCTGGAGGGGCGCGTGCCGCTCGCGGATTCCGTGATGCTGGTCAGCGGGCGCGGTGGATTTGAGATTGTGCAGAAAGCGATTGTGGCGGGGCTGCCGGTGGTGGCGTCCGTTTCCGCGCCTTCGAGCCTGGCGGTGCAACTGGCGCGTGAATTGCGGCTGACACTGATTGGATTTTTGCGCGGCAGAAGATTCGTGATTTATTCGGGGGAAGAGCGTATCGCATCACGGGCGTGACGCTTGTCATGCGTTTGTAGCGGCGCAGTTCAGTGCGCCATTGATGACGTGCCTCCCAATGGTGATGCGCCTGCCAGCGGTGTGCTGACTCGCGGCGATGGCGGACTGAAGTCCGCCGCTAAAAAGTCCCCAGCCCTAGCATGTTGCACACGGATTGCGGTGCGCAGGCTTACGAACCTCAATTCACCGTCCTACGAAAATTCTCCGGGGCGAGTTCTTCCTGGTGCTGCCGCATCATTTCGCGGAAGGTCTCGAAAAGTTCGGGGTCCCACCAGCCGCGTCCTGCTTCTTCTTCCATCAGATCGAGCGCCACTTGCGGGGAGAAGGCGACCTTGTACGGGCGGTCGGTGGTCAGCGCGTCGTAAACGTCGGATATCTGCAGGATGCGCGCGGTGAGCGGGATTTCGTCGCCGTGCAAACCGTCGGGATAGCCCGTGCCATCGTGCTTCTCGTGATGGTGGCGAATGATCGGCAGCACCAGCCGAAAAGTCTTCAGAGGAGCGCAGATGCGCTCCCCCACCACGGGATGTTTCTTCATCACGGCGATTTCTTCCGCTGTCAAAGGCCCGGGCTTGAGCAGAATCGAATCCGGCACGACAACTTTGCCGATGTCGTGAACGATGCCCGCACGGCGCAGCGCCTTGATGTGCTCTTCCGGGACGCCGAGAACTTCTCCCATGCGCGCGGACATTTCCGCCAGCCGCTCGCAGTGCCCGTGCGTGTAGGGGTCGCGCGCTTCGATGCTGTAGGCGAGGCTGAGCAGCACCGCTTCGGCGTTTTCCAGCTCGTCGGTGTATTGCTTCAAGCGCAGCAGCGAGCGCGTGCGGGCGAGCAGTTCGTTCAGGTCAATCGGCTTGCTGAGGAAATCGTCCGCGCCGGCGTTGATGCCCATGATGCGGTCTTCCGTTGCGGAAAGGCCGGTAATCAGCACGACGGGAGTCAAGCGCGTCTCCGGCGTCGCTTTGATATGCCGGCACACTTCGAAGCCGTCCATCCCCGCCATGAGAATGTCGAGCAGGATCAGATCGGGGCGAAACGACGCACATTCGATAATCGCCGTGGGGCCGTCACTGGCTTCGCGCACGTCGAATCCTTCGCGGCGCAGGAGCAGCCCGAGCGCCGTGCGCGCGGCGGGTTCGTCATCTACGATTAGAATCTTGTCGTGCATAAAAGCGCGTTCAGGCTCCCAGCCGGCCAAGGGAAATCAGATTAGCGAGCTTTTTATGACGCGGACCGCACGTGCCGGGTTGCCAATTGGCAATCAGACCTGTGGGATGGGTTTCATTCCGCAATTTAACAAATGTATCGCGTCCGCGAATTCCCGACAACCCTGGAGTTGCAGCTTGCCGCGAGGCGCGAAACGATGCGTTCGTTGGGTGCATCGCGCCTGGTGGAAGCGCCGGCGCTATTCCCTGCGCAGCGTCGCTTCGATCAGCCCGTGCGGCTCGTCGGTGGGCAGAAATACCTGCGCGGGGTTGTCCATGCCGAAAGGAGAAAGATCCACCAGGTTGAAATGTTTGTTCGGCAGCGAGAGACGAATTTCGCGGAGAGGTTCAAAGTTCTTCAGCACCGCCTCGCCCATCGCGTACAACGTGTGTTGCAGCGACTCGCTGTCATGCTCCGCGAAAGTTTCCAGCATCGTTTGGCGTATGCCGTGCCAGTGCTGGCTGAATTCGATCTCGCCGGCTGCATAGAGCCAATCGGCCTGGATGGACGTCGAGAGAATCCTGTTGCGGTCTTCTTTCAGCGTGGTGTAGGGATCGCGCAGGAATTTTTCGAACGCCGATTTCGTGGTTTTCAGCACGATCAAATCCGCGATTCCCGAGCGAATCACGGTGCCTTCGCGCGTGGCGCTCAGCCGGGCCGTGCGCTTTTCTTCGCCCCCGCGCAGAAACGCGGAAGCATGCGGCTTGCCGCCGATCACGATGCGGCTCCAGAGGTTCTCGGCGGCTTCAATGCCCACGCGCGAGACCTGCGGGTTGTACGTCAGAAAGTGCTCGATTAAGTGTTGGCAGAAATCCTCCACGGCTTCCACCGGATATTGCCGCGCCAGCACGTAGACGGTATTCTTCATCGTATCGGTCGGCAGGATTTTCGAGTTGTCGCCCTTGGTGTGCGCGGTTTCGAAATCGCCCTCGAAGGAAATCGCGAGCGTCAATTCGCGAATATCGTGGCGGCCATCCACGCGCACGACGCGGAGCAAGCGAATGCGCGATTTGCCGTAGCTATTTTCCGCGAGCTTGATCGTCATCCCTCAGCTCCCGCGATATGTGGAGTAACCGTACGGACTGAGGAGCAGCGGAATATGGTAATGCTGCTTCTTGTCCTGAACCTCGAACGCGATGGTGATTTGCGGGTAAAGACCGCGAATTTTGCGCTCCTGAAAATAAGCATGCGTTTCAAACGTGAGGCGGTAGATGCCTTCCACCAGCGCTCCGGGCTCGAGCAGATGACGCAGCCGGCCATCGGCGTCCGTGGCGCCGCGGCTGATTTCCTTCCAGCCTCGACCCTTCTGAATTTCCAGCGTGACTTGCACGCCCGCGGCGGGGCGCCCGAGAGAAGTATCGAGTACGTGCGTGGTAATTTGGCTCATAGCCCGAGGAGTTTCTCCAAACGCAGCCGGGTGATCTTTTTCTGATCTTCCGCGGCGATGCGGAGTTCCACTTCCGGAGCGTTGGCCAGGCGTTCCCGCAGCGCCTGCAGAATTTCCTCGCTGGTTTTGTCCGCGGCGCAAATCAGGAAGACGTGGCCAAACGTCGTTTGGTAGGCCTGATTCGCGGCGGCGAGAACCGCCAGCGTATCCGGCGAAGCTTTTTGCGCTACCGATTGTTCGCCGGCTGACCAGCGCCGCGCGGTGTCCGTCTGTTTGGCAGCGGCTTTCTTTCCACCGATCGCGGGATGCGCGCGAAACGCGGCGAGCCAGTCTTTGCGCTGGAGCGCCGGCCAGGCGTCGTCGGAAGCGTCGTAGAGACCGGCGGCATCGCTGAAGGGCCGGCGGGCCAACACTTGCTCGACCCATTTTTTCGAGCCGCAGCAATCGAGCAGGGCTTTGGCGGCCTGCGCGCGCGAAAGATGGTTCAATCGTTCGATGCCCGTGAGGCGGCCGGCAGCCTGCGCGGCACGGCCGAAAACGCGAAAACGGCTCACTCCGCCATCCGGGAAAATATTCAGGCGCACGTGAGTGGCCTCGCCCACTTCGTGCAGCTGCTTGCGAAAAACATGGCGATGATTCGCTTTCAGCGGAATCCGGGAGAGCAGTTGCCGCCAAAGCGCGGCCGAGTTGGAAGCCGACGTCAGGCGCGCGGTTTCCGCTTTGCCGCCTTCCGCGTAGCAGGCTTCCACCGAACAGCTATCCGGGAAATTGCCCTTGAAATGCGCGGTGTCAATTTCCAGCCGATGAATCGTGCCGGCCATTGCCAATTTTACGATCACCCAATCGTGGCCCGGCCCGCGCCGGCGACGCGTTTCCCAGCCATCGCCCATATTTTTTGCGCGGCCGGGCAAAAGCAGGTTCAACGGCGAACTATAAAATTGGTCACTGGAGGCGACCGGGCGCCCGCCATTTTGCACCGCGGCCAGATCGAATTCACCCTTGGTGAGCCCCGCCGCGTCCGGCATCACTTCTCCATAGAGACGCAGCCGCGCGACGCCGCCGTCGGGATAAATTTTGAAGCGCACGTGCGTGAAGCGGCCGGCGTGCGCGATGGCGGCCGGGTTCTGCGAATCGCCTTTCAATTCGGTCTCCGGCAATAGTTCCGTCCATTTTGCCGTCGCGGCCTGCAGTTTTTTCGATTCGTCCTGGTAGGGCGCCGCGCCGCTGAGCTCGCAGCCCTCCAGCGAAAAACGCGCCGGATAATTTCCCGTGAAGAAGCTGGTATCCACCACCACGCCACGCAAAACTCCCGGCGAACCCAGTCGAATAATGCACCAATCGCATCCCGGCGTGCGGCGGCGGCGCGTCTCCCAGCCGTCCATCCAGTGCCCGCGCTCCGTGAACTTTCCTTCGACGAAAATCGGCTTGGCCTGCCTCACTAAACTTTCTTTGGGCCCGAAAAACTCGTCATTGGCGGCAAGCACGCGGCCGCCCAGCCGCTCGGCCGCCAGATCGACGAAGTCAGTGAAATCATTCATGCCGCGCCTCGTAGCAATACGTGACCGATGGGGCTCGGGAAAAATTCTCCACGCTCGAAGATCTTGCGCCCGCGCAAGAACGTGGCGGCGACAACTCCCTGCAGTTCGCGCCCCGCATACGGCGTGATTTTGTGCCGGTGCAGCAATTGCGCCGGGTCCACGCGAAATTTCTCGTCCAGTTTCCAGATCACGAAATCGGCATCGCAGCCCGCCGCGATGGATCCTTTCTTGCGCTCCAATCCCGCGAGACGCGCTGGCCTCTGGCATAACCACTTGGCAATCTGCGTGACAGCATAGCCGCGCGACCTCGCCTCCGTCCAGACGGCAGGCAAGCTGAGTTGCAAGGATGCGATGCCTCCCCAGGCGCGCAGGAAATCGCCCTCGGCGGGGAGCCTCATGGCGGGCAGGCACGGAGAATGATCGCTGGCGATGAAATCAATCGTGCCGCTCGCGAGCCCTTCCCACAATTGTTCGCGGTTCTCTCGTTCGCGAATCGGCGGCGCGCATTTGAATTCCGTGGCGCCATCGGGGATTTCTTCCGCGGTGAAGATCAAATAGTGCGGGCAAGTCTCCACGCTGACTTGCGCGCCCTCGTTTCGTGCGTGCTGCAGTACGGGAAGCGCATCGGACGATGATAAGTGCACGATGTGAACGCGCGCGCCAAATTCGCGGCTCAGCCGCAGCAACAGAGCGATCGCCTCGTTTTCCGCATCGCGCGGGCGAGACGCGAGCCACGTGGAATAGCGGCGGCCCGAAACATTCTTCGCGAGATTCGCGGCGGCTTTTTCGATCGGCTCCGGCATCTCCGCGTGTGCCAGCAGAGGCGCGCCGAGCGCGGCGAGTTCCGGCAGCGCGCCGCGCAAGTGTTCCTTGGTCACGTTTTCGAATTCCGCGACGCCGCTCGGCGCCAGGAAACATTTGAAACCGAAAACGCCTGCTTCCCACAGCGGGCGCAGCTCCGCTATATTTCCGGGAACCACGCCGCCCCAAAACCCCGCGTCCACCCAAAGTTTTCCCGCCGCGGCGGCCAGCTTTTCGCGGAACGCCGCGGCGGAAGTGGTTGCCGGAATGCTGTTGAGCGGCATTTCGATCAAGGTGGTGACGCCGCCCGCGGCTGCGGCGCGCGTCGCGCTCGAAAAACCTTCCCACTCGGTGCGGCCGGGCTCGTTGATGTGCACGTGCGTATCCACGATGCCGGGCATGACGACGAGGTCGCCGGCTTCGTGGATTGTGGTGCCACCGGGAACGTCGTTGAACTCGGTGATGGCCGCGATTACGCCGCCGCGAACGTGAATCGCTGCCGCTCGTTCTCCTTCGGGCGTGATCACGCGCTTGCCGCGGACGATGAGGTCGTCCGTGGCGATTGCTGGTAGCGGCGAATTGGGCAGAGTGTCCGGAGTCTTCGTCATCGGCGGTCAGCGTGCCAGACTTTCGATGAATTCCGCGAACAAATTGCGCGCCACGGCGCGGCGATAGCTTACGGTCGAGCGAATATCGTCAATCGGCGCAATTTCGCCGGCCAGCGCGTCCTGCGCGGCCTTCACAATTTCACGCTCTGGCGTCCGGCCGCGCAGCGCTTCCTCGGCACGCAGCGCGCGAAGGACCGTCGGCGCGACGCTGCCGAGAACGATCCGCACGTCGGCGATTTTATGCGCGTCCATGCGCGCGGCAGCCGCAAAACAGATTTTTGAAATCGCCTGCGCGCGCCGCGTGCCGACTTTACGAAAATATTGCTTCCAGCCGTTTTTGTTGCGCGGCAGGCGAATCCGGCGAATCAATTCGGAAGGCTGCAGATCCATTTGTTTATACCCGGAATGAAAGCCATGATAAGGGATCCAGCGCTGGCCGCTCGCGGAAACGATTTCAATTTCCGCGTCGTAGACGAGCAGCGCGGGCGGCGAATCGGCGGCGGGCGAAGCGTTGGCGATGTTGCCGCCCAGGGTGCCGCGATTTTGCGTGGCGATGCTGCCGGTTTCCGCCGCGGCGCGCGTCAGCAAGGGAAATTCACGCGCGAGGACTTGGTGGCGGCGCACTTCCGTGTAGGTCGTCAGCGCGCCCAGTTCCACGTAATCGGCGCTCACCACGATTCCGCGCAATTCCGGCAAATTCCAGATGTTCAGAAAATTTTTCTGCGCGAGCTTTCCCGCTTCCAGCAAGACCATCAAGTCCGTGCCACCGGCGAACGGCCTCCAAACGCCCGGCTCTTTCTTCATCCGCTCGAGCGCCGCAGCCAGATCGCGCGGCGTCACCATGTGGTACCCCGGGAGAAACGCCCTCACGCGCCGTTCCTCGATTGCGTTTCGGCGCCGCCGGAGCGCACCGCTGCGACCACGGACTCGAAAATTTTCATGTAGCCCGTGCAGCGGCAGAGATTGCCGGCGAGTCCTTCGCGAATCTGCGCGTCATCGGGCTGGGGATGGCGCGCGAGAAGGTTTACGGCGGCGAGAATCATTCCAGGCGTGCAAATTCCGCATTGCGCGCCGCCGTAGGTTAGGAAGGCCTGCTGTACAGCGTGCAGCGCGCCGGCGCCGGCGGGGGCGGGGGCGACGCCTTCGATGGTGCGGATTTTTGTGGCTTGCGCTTGCAGCGCTGGAATCAGGCAACTATTTACCAGCGCGCCGTCCATTTCCACCGCGCACGCTCCACATTCGCCTTCGCCGCAGCCTTCTTTTGTTCCGGTGAGCCGCAATTGTTCGCGCAGCACGTCGAGCAGCCGCGCCATGGGATACGCTTCGAATGTGGCGCGCTCGCCGTTCACTTCGCACGTCACGGAAATTTTGCCGGCGGCTTCAGACATGCGCGCCTTCCGGTTGCGCGGCGGGCGATTCGGGCGGCGCGGCGGCCAGCATTTCGAGCAGAGCTTCGGGCGTGATGGGAATTTGCCGGACGTCCGCGCCGGTGGCATGCGCGATCGCGTTGGCGATGGCCGGAGCGGTGCCATCGAGCGGCAATTCGCCGATACCTTTGGCGCCGGCGGGGCCGCGCTCGTAGGGAATCTCCTCGAAGAACACGCGAATCGGCGGCAAGTCCATCGAGGTGGGCATCACGTAATTGGTCATCTGCGAATTGACCATGCGGCCCTGCTGCCACACGATATTTTCGTATAGCGCGAAGCCGATGCCCTGGGCGACGCCGCCTTCGATTTGTCCGGCGGCGAGCGCGGGATTGATCACCTTGCCTACTTCCTGCACCGCGACGAAATCCGTGACGCGAACTTCGGCCGTGCGCGTGTCCACGGAAACTTCGGCGACGTATACGGCCCAGGCGTAGGCGCCGTAGGCGTCGCCGCGATAGTGCTCGTCGTCCCAGTGCAGATCGCGGGGATGCTGATATTTGCTGAAGGATTTCAGGGGGCCGTGGGCGCTGATGTATTGGGCGCAGGCTTGGCCGAAATCCGCGGGGTTGATGGCGGCGCTATCGCGGCCCGTGTCGGCGGGCTGCAGCGCGCCGGCATCGAGGAGAGTTTTTCTGATTTGCAGCGCGGCGGATTCCACGAGCTTGCCGACGATCATGGCGGTGCGCGAGGCGACGGTGGGGCCGCTATTGGGCACCTGCGCGGTGTCGGGTTGCAGAATTTTGATTTGATCGCAATGGAGGCCGAGCGCGTCGGCGGCGATCTGCGAAAAAATTGTGTTGGTGCCCTGACCCATTTCGGTGCTGCCCGCGAGGACGTGCACGGTGCCGTCGCGCATCGCCTCCATCGCTACTTCGGACGCCAGATATTCTTCGCCGGAACCGGTGAATCCGGCGCCATGTAGAAAAGAGGCGAAGCCGATGCCTTTTTTTATGGCGGCGCGCGGGCGGGAATTTTCTTGCGCAAAACGCCGGCGCTTGGCGTGGTAATCGCTGAGCGCCAACGCGCGATCCAACAGGCCGGTCATGTCCACTTTGTCTTTTACGACCTGGCTGACGGCCAGCGTATCGCCCTGCTGAATGAAATTGCGCCGGCGCAATTCGTCGGGGGCGATGCCGATGGCGGCGGCGACGCGATCGAGGTGGCGCTCGAGAGCGAAGACACTTTGCGGCGCGCCGAAGCCGCGGAAGGCGCCGTGCGGCGGCGCGTTGGTGGCCATGGCGCGGCTGTGAATGCGCACGTTCGGGCATTGATACGGCCCGGCGGCGTGAATCGTGCCGCGCGAAAGCACCACGGGCGAAAGAGTTTGGTACGCGCCGCCGTCAATCGTGAAATCAATATCCATGGCGAGGAATTTGCCTTCGCGGGTGACGGCCGTGCGATGGCGCGTCTTCGAAGGGTGGCGCTTGGTGGTCGCGGCCATGTCTTCGGCGCGGTCGTAGATTATTTTTACGGGGTGGCCGGATTTTTGCGCGAGAAGCGCGGCGTGCGCGGCGATCATGGAGGGATATTCTTCCTTGCCGCCGAATCCGCCTCCGGTTTCCGCCTGGATCACGCGGACGCGATCTTTGGGCAAGCCGAACAACGTCACCAGCGCCTTGTGGACGTAGTAGGGGCATTGCAGCGAGCCCCAGACGGTGACGCCGTCGGCGTCGTTGACTTGCGCGATCACGCCCTGCGGCTCGATGTAGAGCTGCTCCTGCGCGCCGGTCTGATATTCGCCTTCGACGATGAAATCGGCGGTGGCCCACACCTGGTCCACGTTGCCTTTTTCCACGTGGAAGGATTTGAAAATATTGTCCGTGCCCCAGATGATTTCCTTGCGCGCGAGGGAATCTTCGAGCGAGAAGATCGCGGGCAGCGGATCGATTTCGATGTGGACATTGCGGCGGGCTTCTTCGAGCAGGTATTTATTGTGGTGAGCCAGCAAGACCACCGCTTCTTCGCAATGGTTGACGAAGCCGTCGGCGAGGCAGGGCTGGTCTTCGATCAGGAGCGCGACGCAATTTTTTCCGCAGACGTCTTTTGCGGTGACGATCGTAAATTCGTTCCAGGGAATATCGCCCGCGAAACGAATTTCGCGGATGCGGCCGCGCGGCGCGGGACTCCGCACGGTGACGCCGTGGAGCATGCCGGGAAAAACGAGGTCGTCCACGTAGCGGGCACACCCTGTTACTTTTTCGCGCCCTTCCTTGCGAGGAATCGATTTTCCGATACTGCGCGTATCCACCGGAAGCCGCCTTAGTAGCGGATTTTGTCTGCATTCTCCTGCCAGGCGCGAAAAGCGGCGAGGGCGCCATCCTGCGCGAACTGGAGCATGGGAATGCGGCGCTCGGAATGCGGGCGGGCGATTTCCTGGTAGATGAAGGCGTCGTCGAAGCCGGCGCGCGCAGCATCGGCCGCTGAATTCGCGTAATAGACGCGGGCCGGCCGCGCCCAGTAAATCGCGCCCAGGCACATCGGACACGGTTCGCAGCTGGTATAGATCTCGCAACCCTGCAAATCGAAGCTGTTCAGTTTGCGGCAGGCTTCGCGGATGGCCAGGACTTCGGCGTGCGCGGTGGGATCGTTCATGGCCGTCACCGCGTTCACGCCTTCCGCGATGATTTTCCCGTCCTTCACCACCACCGCCGCGAAAGGGCCGCCCGCGCGCTGCCGCACGTTCTCCAGCGAGAGCGCAATAGCGCGAGCCATGAAGGCGTTAGGCGTGGTAGTCATACGATTCCTGCGTGCAGCCGCCTGGATACGATGCGGAAGATTGTAACGCAGCCGCTGCAACGAATCTGAAGAATGTGCTTTGAGGTGCTTTCGTCGTTTCCGTTCTTTCAGCTTCCTCGCTTTTATCTGTGTTCATCCGTGTTCATCTGTGTTGCGGTTGCGATCTCCAAAATCGGCAAGTACCCCGCCGCGAACGAGCGTTCCTTGCGCCGCCAGAAATAGAGCAGGGCGCTGCCGATCAAAATCAGCGCGACGGAAAGTCCTGCCCACATACCCGGCGCGCCCCAGCCCACGCGGAAGCACAGATAGGCGCCGAGCGGGAGTCCGATCAGCCAGTAGAAAAATAAATGGCACAACATCGGAGTGCGCGTATCGCCGGCGCCGCGCAAGGCGCCGGTGGCGACAGTTTGCATGCCGTCGAAAAGTTGAAAGAACGCGGCGACGAAAAGCAGCGCGCTGGCGGCGGGAATCAGCGCCGGGTCCGGAGTGTAGATACGCACAATCTGGCGCGGAATGAGAAACAGGGCGATGGCCATGCATCCCATGAAACTCGTGCCCAGGAGCATGGCCGTCCAGCCCGCGCGGCTCGCTCCGTGCGCGTCGTTGCGCCCCAGCGCCTGGCCCACGCGCACCGCCGCCGCGGCGCTGATGCCCAGAGGCACCATGTACGTAAGGCTGACGGTATTGAGCGCGACCTGGTGGCTGGCAAGCGGCACCGCGCCCAGCCGGCCGATAAGCGCGGTGGCGACGGCGAAGACGCCGACTTCAAGACCGAATTGCGTGGCGGCAGGCAGCCCCAGATATACCAGCCTCCACACCCGCGGAAAATTCGGCAAGCGCGCGGCGTTGCGCAAACCAGTTTTATTGCGGTGGTCGTAATACAGCGCATAAGCCAGCAGCACCGCCATCATGTAGGCGCGCGCGAAGCACGTGGACCATCCCGAGCCCACCGTGCCCATCGCGCGGAAACCGAGGTGGCCGTAAATCAGCGCCCAATTCCCCGCCAGGTTCACCAGGTTCGCCGAAACCAGCGCAAACATCACCGGCTTGGCCATATCCATGCCCTGCAAGTACCGCCGGAAAACGAAATAAAGCAGCAGCGGCAACGTGCCCCAATTCAGCGCGCGCAAATAAGGGATCGCTTGCTGCAAAACCGACGCCTGAATATCGAGCGAGCGCAAAAGCGGCTCAAACAGCCAGATCACGCCCATCAGCACAGGAGTGATTGCAAAACTGAGATACACACCGTTCACCAGCGAGCGGTGGCAATCTTCCACGTCGCCCGCGCCGTAGGAATGGGAAACGAGCGTATCGAGACCGAGCATCAGGCCCGTGCCGAAAATCGCCGCGGAATTAAAAAGGATGCTGCCCAGGCTGACGGCTCCGATGGCCACGGCGCTATCGGCCTGGCGCCCGACCATCATGGTGTCCACGATGGCCATGGTCATCCATCCCAGCTCGGCGAGGACCAGCGGCAGCGCGAGGCGGATCATGGGGCGCGCTTCTTCCGCGATGTAATGTAAAAACAGCCGTCGAATCATGAAAAAGCAATCCTGGCGATGCGACAGAATCCACTTCGGGCAGGCTCTGCAGAAATTAAAGCACGCAGTGGCAATGCAATCCACTCCGAGTTTATACTTTTATAGCCTTTGCGTCTCGCGGTTGCGTGAGCGCACAATAGACTTTGCATTAACGTCGCGCGCGAGCGCGCCATTACAACCCCAGCCTACATAACTTCTCAACCACGGGTGCCGGCCGGCATCCGCACGCAAGCGATGGCCAGGAGGAATCCATGCCTACAAACGAAAAACGCGTCTCATTGCCGGGCAGCGCCCGCGCGGCCATGCCCGGGGCCAGCAAAGTGGGACCAGCGGACCCGCAAACGCAGATTCAGGTGACGGTGTTTTTGCGCCGGGGAGCTCCGCTGAAAAAAGTTCCGCCGCAGCAACGCCAACGCCTTTCGCGGGCGCAATTCGCGGCGGCGCACGGCGCGAGCCTGAGCGACATCAAGAAGATTCGCGCGTTCGCCAAAGAGTATGGGTTGAAAGTCGCGGAAGAAAGCGCCGCGCGGCGTTCGGTGTTACTGAGCGGAACGGTAGATGCGTTCTCGCGGGCCTTCGGCGTGGAGCTGAACCGCTACCAACATGACGGCGGGACCTCGCGCATGCGTACCGGCACAATTCAGATTCCCTCGCAACTCGCGGGAATCGTGGAAGGAGTCTTTGGCCTCGACAACCGGCCGCAGGCCAAGCCGCATTTCCGGATAAAGAAAAGCGTCGCCGACGCGGTTAGCCCGCACGCGGCGGCGGCAAGTTCCTTCACAGCGCTGCAAGTGGCGCAGGCCTACAACTTCCCTGCCGGAACGGATGGCACGGGACAGACGATCGGAATCCTAGAGCTTGCGGGAGGATATCGCGCGGCCGATTTGACCAGCTATTTCAAGAATCTCGGGATCACCGCGCCGAAAGTGACGGCGGTGGGCGTGGACGGCGGCGCGAATTCACCGACCGGCAGCGCGAGCGGGCCAGACGGCGAGGTGGAACTGGATATCGAAGTCGCCGGAGCCGTCGCGCCGGCGGCGCAGATCGCCGTGTATTTCGCCCCCAATACCGATCAGGGCTTTCTGGACGCGCTGACGACCGCGGTGCACGACACCACGCTGAAACCTTCGGTGGTTTCCATCAGCTGGGGCGGCCCGGAAAGTTCCTGGACGCAGCAGGCCCTCAGCGCGTTCAGTTCCGCTTGCGAAGACGCTTCCACCATCGGCGTCACGGTGCTGGCGGCTTCCGGCGATGACGGCTCGAGCGACGGCACAACCGGCGGCACGGCTACGGTTGATTTTCCGGCCTCCAGCCCGTTCGTACTTGGCTGCGGCGGCACGCGCCTCGGGATTTCAGCCGGAGCAATTTCCAGCGAACAAGCGTGGAACGAACTTTCCGCCGGAGAAGGCGCCACGGGCGGCGGCGTCAGCGAATTTTTCGCGCTTCCGGCTTTTCAACAATCCGCGAACGTGCCCAAGGCGCCCAATGGTTTCGTGGGACGCGGCGTCCCGGACGTGGCCGGCGATGCCGATCCGGAGAGCGGCTACAACGTGCTGGTGGACGGGCAGCAAACCGTGATCGGCGGGACTAGCGCCGTCGCGCCGCTGTGGGCCGGGCTATTGGCACGCATCAATCAGTCGCTCGGAACCAGCGTGGGTTATCTGAATCCGTCGCTTTACGCCGCGAACGTCGAAACGACGCTGCACGACATCACGACGGGTAACAACGGGAGCTACTCGGCGGGTCCGGGGTGGGATCCGTGCACGGGTCTGGGCACGCCAAATGGAGCGGCGTTGCTGGCGGCGCTGGTGGCGCTGACGCCAAAGCCCGCGAAAGGGAGTGGAGGTGGGGGCAGCAAGCGCAAGAAAAAACCGAAGCCTCCAAAACGCAAAGCGGCGCGCGCGAAGAAGAAGCCAACGGCCGCGAAACGCAAGAAAAAATCCTGATCCGGAAAAAAACAACTGTAGCAACTGTAGGGGCGCTGCTTGCTGCGCCCCACCTTGGCGCGACGGTTGCAAAGGAGATATTACGGGATCCGAGCCGAAGTCTGCAGACGCGCTGTTTGCGCCCTGGAGGAAGTTGCGGGGTCGCCGGCGATCCTCGCCGCAACACCGACGGCGCGCTAGAGTGCGCCGCTACAAATGCAAAACCAAAAACTCTCTCGGCTTGGCGAACGACTTCTAGTAACTCGTCTTGGAAGGGCTTTCGTTGAGTTCGTCCCACACGGCGTAACTCATGCCGGCCAATGCTCCGGCGAAAATCAGGTAGAAGGCCAGACGGCGACGGCGGCGCTTCCGCTGCACGGGCTGAACGTTATTATTATCCTGCGCGGGCAATGCCGCGGGCTCGGCCGCAGCCGCAGGTTCCAAATCCATGGTCACGCGATAGGATTTTCCGGCGGGAATCGTGTGCAACTCGCCTTCGTTATCGAGGACGAGAGTGCCGCGATACGCGGAAATCACCACTTCCAGCGGACTGGTAATCGTCACTTGCCCGTAGGAAGGCACTCCATCGGCCGCGCGCAGAATGCCTTCGGGAATTTCGAGTTCGATTTTATCGGTGCCATTCGAAGAAAACCCCACCGTCCCATGGCCGACCACCGCGTGCACCACCGCGGAATTTTGGGCCAAGGTTGCGGCGCTGGACGCCAGCAAGTATAGCTGGTTCGTGCCGAGCTTCAGACGCAACGTTCCGCCGGTGTCGGTCTCGACCGTATCGCCGGGATACACCGTCGTGCCCACGGCCAGCTTGGCGTTGTCCACGCGCGCTTCCTGCGCTTGCAGCACCAGGCCCAGCGGCTTTACATCCGCCGCAAAAACAGGAATGTCCAACAGGCCAATCACCAACACCACGACCAGGCAGCTGCGTGCTATCAATCGCAAAGGGTCCTCCGAGAGGTACGAATCGAACGTAGGCGCTAGGGCGAAAAGCGTCAACGCACAAGGCGGGCGGTGGTACGTAGGAATTAACGTTGTAGTGGACGTGTAGTGGAACTTTAGGCGAAATATATACGAAGCGATTTTGTTGCGGCGCCCTTCGGACGCGCCATTTTCGTGCTCACCGATGCAACGGGTTCACGATCGTTGCCGCGAGGCATCGCGCTGCCTTTCGCGAATCACAAAGCAAGGTCATCCCGCTTGCCCTGACGCAGGAAGGGAACGAAGTGAGGCCTGCCCGCCGCAGGCGGGGATCTCTCTTGGCTCTCTACGGCTTTGCCCCGCTGCCACTTTTTCTTCCCCTTTCTTTCCCCGCGTCAACCGCCGCCGCGAGTAGTATAGTTTTTGGTTCTGGGGAGGGCTTGCAATGTCATCTTGCCGGCGCGTTGCTGCCGCGATTTCGGTCGTCATCTTTTTCGTGATGTTTGGCGCGCTTGCGCTTGCCGGCAATACGCCGCCCGCGCAGGCGAATTCGACGAGCGCCAGCGCAAGTCCCAGTTCCAGCGAGCCGCAATTCAATCCGCGGCTGTTTCACGATTTGCAGTGGCGCTGCATCGGCCCATTTCGCGGAGGACGCACGGTGGCCGCCACAGGCGTCGCCGGCAAACCCAATCTTTTTTACATCGGCGTAAATAATGGCGGCGTGTGGAAAACCACGGACGCCGGCCGCACTTGGGTTCCAATCTTCGATGGAGAGCCCACCGGCTCGATCGGGGCGCTGGCTGTCGCTCCCACCGATCCGGACATCATTTATGTGGGCAGCGGCGAAGGTCTGCGGCGCCCGGATCTTTCCACCGGCGATGGAATTTACCGGTCCGCGGACGGCGGAAGCACCTGGACGCACCTGGGCCTGCGCGACGGCCAGCAAATCACCAACATTCTGGTGGACCCGCACGATCCCAATCGCGTGTTCGTCGCGGTGCTGGGACATCCTTACGGGCCGAACGCCGAGCGCGGAGTTTTTCGTTCCACCGACGGCGGGCAAACGTGGCAAAAAATCCTTTATAAGGACGAGGACACCGGCGCGACGGATTTGGCATTCGATCCCACGAACCCGCAAATCCTCTACACGGATTTGTGGAATTCGCGCCGCCCGCCCTGGACCACCGGTGGCCCGATCGAAGGCCACACCGGCGGGCTTTTCAAATCCACGGACGGCGGCGACACCTGGAAGCCGCTCACCAAGGGCTTGCCCACGAACGAGCAAGGGCTTGGCCGCATTGGAATCGGCATCGCGCCCAACGATGCGAACCGGATTTATGCGCTGGTGGACGCGCAGCCGGATCTCGGCGGCCTCTATCGCTCGGACGACGCGGGCGAAAGCTGGCAACGCGTGAATCATGAAGAGCGCATCTGGGGACGCGGTTTCGATTTCGCCTGGGTGCGCGTGGCGCCGGACAATCACGACGAAATTTACATCTGCAACACTTCCACGTACCGGTCGATGGATGGCGGGGTGACGTTTACCGCAATCAAGGGCGCGCCCGGCGGCGATGACTATCACACCGTCTGGATCAATCCGGAAAATCCCCAGATCATTTTGCTGGCGAGCGATCAGGGCGCGACCATCAGCGTGAACGGCGGCGACACCTGGAGTTCCTGGTACAACCAGCCCACCGCGCAGTTCTATCACGTGATCACCGACAATCAATTCCCCTACTGGGTTTACGGCGGCCAGCAGGAAAGCGGCTCCGCGGGAACGGCCAGCCGCAGCGACTGGGGCGAAATCACGTTTCGCGATTGGCATCCGGTGGGCACCGAAGAATATGGGTACGTGGCGCCGGATCCTTTGCACCCGAATCTGATTTACGGCGGGAAGGTCACGCGCTTCGACATGATTACGGGGCAAACGCAGGACGTCTCGCCGGTGATTTTGCGCACGGGGAAATACCGCTTCAATCGCACCGCGCCGCTGATATTTTCACCGGCCGCGCCCCACACGCTGTACCTCGGCTCGAATATGCTGTTCAAAACCAGCGATGCCGGACACACCTGGCAAATCGTGAGTCCCGATCTGACGCGCGAAGATCCCGGCGTGCCTGCGAACCTGGGCGAGCTGGCGGCGAACGACCCGGCGAAGGGCAAACACCGCGGCGTGATTTATTCGCTGGCGCCTTCCCCGCTGGACGCCAATCTGATTTGGGCCGGCACCGACGACGGATTAATCTGGATCACGCGCGACGCTGGCCAGAACTGGCGCGACATCACGCCTCCGGAGCTGACGCCCTGGAGCAAAGTCGCGCAATTGGATGCTTCGCATTTCGATCCGGAGACCGTGTACGCCGCCGTGAATCGTTTTCGCCTGGATGATTTGCATCCTTATATCTATCGGACGCACGACGGCGGGCAAACCTGGCAGAAAATTACGAGCGGTTTGCCGGAAGATTCTCCGGTGAACGTGGTGCGCGAGGATCCCGTGCGCGAGGGATTGCTTTTTGCGGGCACCGAGAACGCGGTGTACGTTTCATTCAACGACGGCGATTCCTGGCAGTCGCTGCAACTGAATTTGCCGGCGAGTTCGATGCGCGATCTGGTGATTCATGGCGACGACGTGGTGCTGGGCACGCACGGCCGGTCGTTCTGGATTCTGGACGACATCACGCCGCTGCGGCAGATCAGCGAGCCAGTCACTGCGTCGAGCGCGTTTCTGTTCACACCCGGCGTGGCCTATCGCGCGCGGCGCAACGTGAATACCGATACGCCGCTGCCGCCGGAAGAGCCTGCCGGCAAAAACCCTCCCGATGGCGCGATATTCGACTACTACCTGCAAGCGGCGGGGCCGGTGACGCTGCAGATTATTGATGGTGGCGGCAAAGTGCTGCGCAGGTTTTCCAGCGCGGACAAGCCGGAAGTCGCCATCGAGCAACTGGGGAAGGAATTGAACGTGCCGCTGTACTGGATTCGTCCGCCGCAAATTCTTTCCGCGGCGGAAGGCACGCACCGCTTTGTGTGGGACTTGCGGATTGCGCCGCCGGGTTCGGTGCATCACGAATATCCGATTTCCGCGATCGTGCACGATACGCCGCGCTATCCGGTGGGTCCCGCCATCTTGCCCGGAAATTACACGGTGAAGCTGGAGGTGGGCGGGCAGAGTTACACGCAGAAGCTCGTGGTAAAAATGGATCCGCGCGTAAATACGCCCAGCGACGAATTGCTGCAGCAATTCGAGCTGGGTTCGCGCATCTGCGAGGCGATGAATACCACGTACTACGACCTGGGCATGGTGCGCGCTTTGCGCGCGCAATTGAAGGATTTGGCGCGGCAGGCGCCGAAGGGCGAAGTCGCGGATGCGATTGCGGCGCTGGATCAAAAAGCGGCGGCGCTGGAAGGCTCGGCGCAGCGCTTTGGTCCGGCTTCCAGCCAGGATAGCTTCGCGCAATTGAATGGACAGTTCAGCCACTTGCTCGACGTGGTGGATGGCGCCGACGCCGCGCCCACGCAAACCGCGCAAGACGCTTTTGCGGATCGCCAGAAAGCGCTCGCGGCTTTGACCGGCACATGGGACGACATCCGCGCTCACGCAATTCCGTCGCTGAACGATCAACTGCTGCGCGCCAAGCTCCCAACCATTAATCTGGACAAGCCGCTGGAGCCCGAGTCCAACGACGCGGGTGATGACGAACCGTAAAAGCCCCAGCAGCGCCTGCCTGCCTGTCGGCAGACGCGCCTCTCACCGGCGCCAGCGTGCCGGAATCTCGCGAAGTAGGGGCGGGTCTCAGACCCGCCCCTACACAGCCTGCGGCTACCCGGCCGACGGGCTCAAATCTTGTCTATTTTCGCCGCTAAAATAAAATCGCTTTCGGTCAATCCGTTGATCTTGTGCGTCCAGGTGGTGACTTCCGCCTTCCCCCACGCCAGCAAAATGTCCGGATGATGCCCCTGCTCCTCCGCGATCGCCCCCACCTTATTTACAAACGCCAGCGCCTGCTTAAAATCCGGAAACGTAAACGCGCGCACAAGGTGATGCCCATCCACCACCTTCCATTGCGGGACTTGCTGCGCGAGATTATCGAGTTCCTTGCCGGCCAGCGGCGGAATTCCGCCCTTGCACGGCACGCAGGTCTTGCTCGCCAGATCGCTCATGATTTTCGCCCTCCTGAATTTGCTTGTCGCATCCAATTCTACAAGAACCGGCCCTCGCCAGGTTACCGCGGGAAAAGAAGCGCCCACAATCTGGCGATATAACTCTCGAACCTCTTCTGCTATCCTCTTGCGCACGAAAGTGGGCCAGCGGCTGCTCATCCACGAATTTGTGAGGAATAAAAATGCCTGACGAAATCAGCGAATTGAAAGAACGCGCCGAAAGCGCGGAGCACGAACCGAGCCTGGCGCCGGTAACGATCACCATGGCGGTGCTGGCCGTGCTGGTGGCGGCCATCACTTTGCTCGGACACCGCGCGCACACCGAGGAAATCATTCTGCAGACGCGCTCGGCCGATCAATGGGCGTATTACCAGGCCAAGGAAATCCGCCGCCGCAATTACGAGCTTTTTCTCGACGAGCTTTCGATTTTCTCGCTGCAGGACGCCAAGCAAGTCGATGCGGTCAAGCAAAAGTACACGAAGGAAATCGCGCGCTATTCCGACGAACTGAAGGACATCGAAGCCGAGGCTAAGAAGGCCGAGGCGGAAGTGAAAGTCGAAGAGGCTCGCGCGGATCGCTTCGATCTGGCGGAAGTGCTGCTGGAAGCCGCACTGGTGATTTCCTCCATCACGCTGCTCACGCGCAAAAAACTCTTCTGGTTTTTCGGGATCGCGCTGGCGGTTACCGGCATCGTGCTGGGCGTGACCGGCTTGCTGATTCATTAGCGCAGATTTTGCGGCGGGACTGGACTCGGTGCGCAGAAGGTTTTGTAGCGGCGGTCTTTGGACCGCCGTCGGCAGTAGCGGCAACACCGATGGCGCACTCAAGTGCGCCGCTACAAAGGCGTCTCGTGTCTGCGGTCTACGGAATCACCGCTGGCGCGACGCCGCCGAATGCTCCTCCAGATATTGCCGCACGAAGGAGCCAAACGCCTTCTCCAGTTTCAAAGTCACCGGCCCGGGTGCCGAAGCGATCTGCTGGCCGTTGATTTCGCTCACTCCCAACATGCTGCGGTTCGTCGAGGTAATGAAAACCTCGTCGGCCGCGTATAAATCCTCCGGCCGCAGAGTCCGCTCTTCCACCGGCGCGCCCGCCGCCGCCCCGATTTCCAGCAGCACGCTGCGCGTGATTCCCGGCAGGCATCCCGCTGTCACCGGGGGCGTCGCCACTCGCCCCGCCTTCACACAGAAAATATTCGCCGCAGTACATTCCGCCACTTCTCCGCGCTCGTTGAGCAGAACCACCTCATCGAAGCCCGCCTGCTGCGCCTCATAATAATTCCAGACGTTGTCCAGCCACGAGAGCACCTTCACGCCGGCCAGTGGCGACGCCGCGTGCCGCCCATGTTCGCGCAACCCCAGGCGCGCCGGTTCGCGATACGCAGGCAGGTCCGCGGAGCACAGGATCAAATCCACGCGTGGAAAATTCTCATCGCTGCGCCAGAATCCCACCTGGTTGTAGACCACGTACACGCGCGCCGCGCCTTCGCTCACCTTGTTCGCGCGCAAGAGCTCCTGCAATTGGCCGCGCACCACGCTTTCCTGGAAGGGAAACGGACAATGCGTCCGCTGCGCGTCACGTTCCAACCGCTGCCAATGTCGCTCGAACGCAAACGGAATGCCTTCATAGATCCGCGCGGTGGTGAAAAGCCCCCAGCCATTCAGCAACCCCGCTTGTCCCGGCGAAAGCCGCACCTCGTCCACCGGCTGCAGCCGGTCATTATGAAAAACGAAGCGATGAATCATGCCACCTCCCCACCTGCGCCCAGCGATGCAGAATATTCTAACGCAGAAATCTCTGCGGCCCGGAAGCTTTGCAGCCGATGTATATCTGCGTCCCCACTTCTTTGCCTCTTTGCTTCTCTGCTTCTCCGCGGCCAGCAAAAAGCCACTCAAGCCTCGCCATCTTTGGCCGATTAATTGCTATTCAACTCTATTGACACCGGCGAGTTCTACGCCTAGATTGTTGCTGTGCTCATAGGAGCGATGATATGCGATATCTCGCTAAGTCCTGCCTTATAGCCATTCTAATTGCCGCGATGATCAATCTCCCGGCGTTTGCCGCGGACGAAAAGCCTCTCGGCCTGGTCACGCAAGCTCTGGACGCTCATCTGGGCGATGCGATCGTCGCTATCGGCACCACGGTGTACCCCGGCGATACAATCGCCACGGACGTCGGCGGCACCGCCCGCCTGAAAATCGGTGGCAGCCAGATTTATCTGCTCTCTTCCAGCGCTGCCACTCTTTCGCAAAGTTCCAATGTGGTGCATGCCGTCGTCGCTCGCGGCACCGTCGGCTTTTCTTCCAACGGCACGGACCAGCTTGCACTGGAAATCCCAGAAGGGATTGTGCGCGCCGCGGATGGCGTACCTTCCTACGGACAGGTCACCATCATCAGTCCCCTGGAAATCGTAATTTCCGCGTATCGCGGCACCCTGGTTCTGGATAATGACGGCGAGCTGCACACAATTCCGGAGGGCAAGTCCTATCGCGTGACGATGGACCTGCAACCCGGCGATTCCGCCGCGGCGGAGCCCCAAGGGCCAGCGGGAGCACCGACTGGCAACGTAAAGTATCCGCGCCGCCGCCACCTGGTATTCGACCTGATCGTGTTGGGAGCCGGCGCCATCGCCGGATACGCTCTCTGGTACCACCTCACCGAAAGCCCGAGTCACCCTTAGAGCCACGCTACGTTGGATTTTCGGCTTGGTCCCAGTCCGGCTAGATATGGCAGGAGCGAATTCCCTGCTTCTCGAAGTACTGCTGGTGGTAATCCTCCGCGCGATAAAATTCAGCAGCTGGCAGAATCTCCGTCACGATCGGCCGCTTGAAAACATGGTCCCGCTCCAGCACCGCCTTTGACGCACGCGCTTCTTCTTCCTGCTCCGCATCATGATAAAAAATCGCCGAACGATACTGCGTGCCCACGTCCGGCCCCTGCCGGTTCATCGTGGTCGGGTCATGGCTCTTCCAGAAGGTGGCCAGCAGCTGCAAATAAGAAACCTTCGCCGGATCGAACTCCACTTCCACCGCCTCGGCATGGCCAGTGCGCCCCGTGCACACGTCTTTGTACGAAGGGCCCTTGGCAGTCCCGCCGGTATATCCCACAGTCGTCGAAGTAACGCCTTCCATCTGCCGGAAGGCGTCCTCCACCCCCCAAAAACATCCCGCCGCAAAAGTTGCCTTAGCCATAATCCAACTCTCCTCGCCCAGCAAATATTACCGAATGCCGAATCTCAATGTTGCCACAACGCCGCGCCACGGTCGAGCGGGCGGTGTCGCCGCCGCCCGGCCGCACAGCAGGCATTGCCGTCGAGGAGCTCAGTCCGGTCTGTGCAGCATAGTTCTCAGAAATTCCTTGGTGCCGGCTGGGCCGGTCACACGCAAATCCACCGGCCCCCTGCGCGGTGCAGCCGTCAACGCAAACGTCAAGAACGGGCAACACTCGCGCTCTGCGAGGATCAGCGCTGCCGCACATGCTATGGAATTCTCATTCGTTGCAAGGCGATAAATAAATCCATCATCGAGTTCCTCCGTTCGAATCACGGCGGACCTGAACTTCGTTAATAGCGTCGCTTCACGCTCGCGCAAATCCGCATCCGGCAAACTGCAAGCCACCGGAAGATCCTCCGGCTCGCTCCTCATCGCCGGCTCGCAGGCGGCACGATTCCGTTCATCCGCAGATATTCCACCATCTGCCCGTAATGGTTGCTGGAGTGCGCCACCACATCTATTGCAAGCTGCAGGCGCGTCTGCTGCGCAGGGCTAGGGTAGGCGGCCAAAGGTTCCAGCATATTTCCCTCGTTGATGGCCGCCACGGCCCGGTGCAACTGGGCGAACGAGCCTTTGAGATATTCCATGATTTGTTCCTTCGATTGGATTGCGTCCGGCCCGGTTTCGGATCGTTCATCAGCAGTGGGCGTCCGATTAAGGATATAGGCAGCCATGCGGTAATTATTGGCCGCCAGATGTTTGATCTGCTGCGCGAACGGGCGCACGCCGGAGAACTGGCCGGCCGTGGGCGCAAAGGAATACTTCTCAGCGGGCATGGCATCGGCGGCCGGCACCACCAGCTCCTCGGTGTTGCTAATCCAAAAATCGAGCGCCTGACTGACGGTGCGAACCGGCGCCTGCGCCGCCCTTTTATCTTGCGCTTTTGCCGCGCCGCCAGCGATCAACACAAGCAAAACCCCCAAAAACAAGTGTGACGATTTCATGTGCATTCCTCCCGGGAACCGGCGTTACCTGCGCGCCGGCCTTCCCATGAAACCGTACGACTTCAAGTTGACTTTAAGTCAAGCGTTTTTCGCCGGCTACATCGCGCTCCGGGCGTTGCCACCCAATTTCGCCTTAGCCCTTGCCACCCCGTTGCTTTAGAATGCGGCCATGCCTCCCATGTCTATTTCCGAAGTAGCGCGCCAGGTGGGGCTGCGGCCTTCCGCGATTCGCTACTACGAGCAAATTGGGCTGCTTCCGCAGCCGCCGCGCGTCACGGGCCAGAGACGCTACGAGGCAACTGTGCTCCATCGCCTGGCGATCATTCAGCGCGCGCGACAGCTCGGTTTCGCGTTGCAGGACATCCGGCGGCTGTTCTTCGGATTTCGCAGCCCCACCAGGGCTTCCGAGCGCTGGCGGAAGCTCTCCCAACAAAAGCTCAGGGAACTTGACGACCTGATGGAAGGCCTGAAGACGGTGCGGCATTTGCTGAAAAAAATGACGAAAAATTGCCACTGCGAAACGCTGGAGCAGTGCGGCAAGGGAATATTTCGCAGCGGCCGCTTTACCGTGGTGCCCCGGGCCGCGAATCGGCCACGCCTTCGTTAGGGTCTCACATTGCGCCTATCTGACCCTGCGCAACCGCCCGCAGGCAATGGTGTATACTCCGCAACCGGACTAAAAAATGAAAAATATCGAGAGAGCCTCTGAGACGGACGCATTTTTCCTCAGGACATTTCCCAAGATACCCACCATTCTGCTGCTCGCCCTGATCGCCGCACTGCCCTGCTTCGCGCAAGAGCCACCCTCGCCATCCTTCCCTGAAATGCACTGGCGAATGATCGGGCCATTCCGCGGCGGGCGCGTAATTCCCGTCACCGGAGTTCCCGGCAAACCCAACGAATATCTTTTTGGCGCGGTGGATGGCGGCGTGTGGAAGACCGTCAACGGTGGCCGCACTTGGCAGCCGATTTTCGATGCCGAACCGATCGCTTCGATCGGAGCGATCGCCATCGCTCCGTCGGACCCGCAAATCATTTACGTGGGCACCGGCGAATCGGACATGCGCTCGGACATTTCCTACGGTGACGGCATCTACAAATCCACCGACGGCGGCGCCAGCTGGCGCAATATCGGCTTGCGCGATTCGCAAAATATCGGACGCATCCTGGTGGACCCGCACGACCCCAATATCGTCATCGCGGCTGCGCTCGGCCACGCCTTCGGACCGAATGCGGAGCGTGGCGTTTACCGCTCCACAGACGGCGGCGCCACCTGGACGAAAGTTCTTGCGAAAAATGACGACACCGGCGCGATCGATTTGTCCTGGGACCCGGCGAACACCAGCGTGATTTATGCGGCGCTGTGGCAAACGCGCCGCCCGCCGTGGAGCGTCTACGCGCCAACGAGCGGTCCGGGCAGCGGCTTGTACAAATCCACGGATTCGGGCGTCACCTGGAATCAAATCACCGGCCACGGATTTCCCAGCGAAGGGCTGGGCCGCATCGGCATCGCCATTGCGCCAGGGCAGAACGGCAAGCGCGTTTACGCAGTGGTGGACGCGCACGAGGGCGGCATTTATCGCTCCGATGACGCCGGCGAAAATTGGCGGCGCGTATCCGCCGATCATCGCGTATGGTCACGCGGCTGGTATTTCGGCGGTATCACGGTGGATCCGCGCAATCCGGACATCGTCTACGTGATGGACACGGCGATGTACCGCTCGACGGATGGCGGAGAGCATTTCGAAGCGATCAAAGCCGCGCCGGGAGGCGACGATTATCATTCGTTGTGGATCGCGCCCGATGACCCGCAGCGCATTATCCTGGGCAGCGACCAGGGCGCGGCCATCAGCGTGGATGGCGCCGGCACCTGGAGTTCCTGGTACAACCAGCCGACCGCGCAGTTCTATCACGTTGTCACCGACAATCGCTTTCCATATCGCGTCTACGGCTCGCAGCAGGATAGCGGGACGGCGGGCGTCAGCAGCCGCAGCGATTACGGGCAGATTACGTTTCGCGATTGGTCGCCGGTAGGCGGCGAAGAGAGCGGCTACATCGTGGTGGACCGCGCGGACCCCGATACCGTATATGGCGGCGGGCCGTTTGGCGTGGTGCGGCGGTTTAATTGGGTGACCGGGCAGTCGTTTGATATTTCGCCGGCTGCGATTCGTTTCCACAATGAAAAATTGCGCTTCACCTGGACATCTCCACTGGTGGATTCGCCGCAAAATTCCCGCGTTTTGTATCTCGGGGCGCAGTTTGTGCTGCGTTCCAGCGACCGGGGGCAGAGTTGGCAGGCCATCAGCCCGGATTTGACGGTGAAAAGCGCGGGAGCGAGCGCCAAATCAAGTGACGCGGCGAAAAAAGAAGAGGCGCGCGGTGTGGTGTACACCATCGCGGCTTCTCCGCTGCGCGCGGGCGAAATCTGGGCGGGCACGGATAACGGCCTGATTCAGCTGACGCTCGATGACGGCGCGCATTGGTCCAACGTCACGCCGCCGGACGTCGCCGAGTGGAGCCAGATCAGCCTGATCGAAGCTTCCCCGCATGACGTCGCGGTCGCCTATGCTGCTGTGGACCGTCATCAAGTGGACGATTTGAATCCTTATATCTATCGCACGCGCGATTCCGGCAAGACCTGGCAGAAAATCACGCAGGATTTGCCGCCGGGTGCCTACGTCCATGCCGTGCGGGAAGATCCCCGGCGCAAGGGACTGCTTTTCGCGGGAACGGAATTGGGCGTTTACGTTTCGTACGATGATGGCGACCGCTGGCAGCCGCTGCAAAATAATTTGCCGGTCAGTTCGGTCCGCGACCTGGTAATACACGGCGACGACCTGGTGGTGGCTACGCACGGGCGCGCTTTCTGGATTCTCGACGACATTTCGCCGCTTCGTGAATGGACCGCGGCGATTGCGGCGCAGGACGCGCATCTGTTCCATCCCGCGCCCGCCATCCGCATCCGCCGCAGCGAGAGTCACGATACCCCGCTACCGTTGGAAACGCCCGTCGGCCAAAATCCTCCGGCCGGGGCGATTTTCGACTATTTCTTGAAATCGGCAGCGGGAGAAGTGGTTCTCGAAATCCACGACCGGCAAGGCAATCTCGTGCGGCGCTATTCGAGCGAAGATAAAGCTCCAGCGGTCAGCGAAGCGCCCGAAATCCAAAAATACTGGCTGCCCAAATTCGCGCCGCTGCCGAAGTCTGCGGGCGTCCACCG
The DNA here is from genome assembly GCA_963780035.1 of uncultured Acidobacteriota bacterium. Classification (GTDB taxonomy): domain Bacteria; phylum Acidobacteriota; class Terriglobia; order Acidiferrales; family UBA7541; genus Palsa-295. The sequence continues at coordinate 739,010 of CAWAAG010000008.1, forward strand.
GTTCATGTGGGATTTGCGTTATGCCCCACCCGCTTCAATGCGCCATGAATACGACATGACCGCGATTATCGGCGACGGCACGGTGCTGCTGCCGGAAGGCCCGCTGGTGCTCCCGGGTGAATATGAAGTCGCGCTGAAGGTTGCCGGCCAAACCTACAAGAGCACCGTGACGGTACAGATGGACCCGCGCGTGAAAGTTCCGCGCGCAGATCTGGCCCGCCAGTTCGATCTCGAACAAAAAATTGACGCCGCACTCACAAAAGCCACGGAAACCACTGAGGCCATCGCGAAAATTCGCGAACAACTGAAGGCGTTGCAGACGAGCCTCGGCGCCAAGCCCGGCGCGAAAGCGTTGCTGCAGACAGTCAATGAACTGGATAAGCGCGCCGAGACGATTCAAGGCAATCCGCAGGCGGAATGGCCGCAAACTCCCGGCGGCCTGATCGGCGTGGACGGCTCTCTGGGAGTGCTGGTGGTCTCGGTGGGCAGCGCGGACAGCGCGCCCACGGCCACATCGCAAGCGGCATTCGATGAAGCGACCAAGCAGCTAAATGACGCGCTTGCCCAGTGGGAATCGTTTCAAAAAGACTTCGCGTCGTTGCAGACGAAGCTCGCTGACTGACGGAATTGGAAGTTGTAGCGGCGCACTTTTACCCTGAGTGACGCTACGAAGGGTCAGGGCGCCATCGCTCTCGCGGCAAGACACGATGGCGTTCCTGCAACTTCATCCGCGACGCAACCATGGCGGTCTGAAGACAGCCGCTACAAAACGAAGCCACGATTTTCAAATGGGAAACCTGCGCTATACCGGCCGGTCAACCAACGCCGTGTTTCCGTTCGGCGCTCCCGCTGTGGCGCTTGCGGAGCGCTCCAGAATCTCCTCGAGCATCCCGGGAATTTCGAATACCGCCCGGTTCTGCAAAGCCGCCGCATTCGCGTGAAATCGCTGCAACGTGCCGGGCGCGATCATCTTTTCCACCGCGCCGACGATTTCGCGAAAGCTGTGCAGCACGATCCCCACCTCTTTTTCCACCACCCATACGGCGTTGTAACGCTCCTGCGGCAGCGTCCACGCATTGCATTCGACGATCACCGGCAGCCGCATCGCCAGCGCCTCGCTGACGCTGCCCGGCCCCGGCTTGCCGATAAAGAAATCCGCGAGCTGCATGTACGTATTCACTTTGGTCGTGAAACCTTCCACGAAGCGCGGCAAACGCGAGGGCCGCGCGCGCAAAGCAGCAGCCAGCTTTTCGTTGCGGCCGCAAATGTAGATCAATTGCAATTCGAGCTGCGATTCGTCCAATTTTTCCGCGATATCCAACATCACTTTCGAGCCATAACCGCCGAATAGCACGATCGCGGTGGGCAAATCCGGGCGCAGCCCCAGGCGCACGCGCTCCGCCACGGGATCCTCGATCGGCGGCTCGTAAAAGCGCGGATGCAGGATCATCCCCGACGCGCGAAATATGCGCTCGTCCGCGTGCCCATGCTCGCGCGCCTGCGCCACCGCGCGCTCCGACCCACACACCAGAAATTGCTGCTGGCGCTCGATCCAGAAATGCGGAGGGTAATCGGCGATGTCCGTAAGTACCGTAACGAATGGACGTCCTGGATACGCGTTTCTGAAACTTTCACAAAGCGCGCGATTGAAGTGCGGCACGAATGACACAACCATGTCCGGCTGCGTTTCCCGCCAGTGCCGCTCCAGCACGCGCACCGTCGCAGCATGACGCATGCGTATCGCGAACTGCAGCACCTTCATCAATTGAACGCTGCCCAAAGTCCATCCGCTGCGCAGCATCCAGTTGTAGTAATCCTCGATGCGTATCCCCGCATATCTCTTGAGGATATCCAGCTCATCCAGAAGTTCCTGCAGGTTGGTGAGGCGAACGTCCCACGAACGTCCCTGCGCCTTAATGGACATTTCCAGGGCCGTCGCGGCGGCGCGGTGGCCGCCTCCGGCATCAAAAAAAAAGAACTCGATTCGTTGCATGCGGGCGCAGTCTCGCATTGAGAAAGTTTCGCGCGGCTAAAGTAATGTTAAAACTCCGTGACTGTGTCGAAAGAGTTAAATATCTGCATTTTCAGAAATTTAGCGCGCGTGTCATCTGCGCGTAACACGCGTCGCTTATTTTTGTTTACGTGAAATGCGACCTGCATGTTCACTCGTACTTCTCCGGACCATGTACGACTCCTATTGTCCGAAAGATTTGCCGCGAAAGTTATAGCGACCCGCAAAAAGTTTATGACCTCTTGCAGCGCCGCGGCATGAATCTCTTCACGCTCACTGATCACGATTCCATCGAGGGCGCCGAGCAATTGCGCCAGCATCCGGATTTTTTTGTGAGCGAGGAGCTCACCTGCCGGATGCCCAGCGGCACGGAAGTGCACATCGGCGTTTACGACGTCAGCGAGCGCCAGCACCTGCAACTGCAGCAGCGGCGCAACGACCTGGTCTCGCTGCTGATGTACCTCACCGAGCGCCGGCTTTTCTTCAGCATCAATCACGTTTTTTCCAGCGTCACCGGCCGCCGCGAACTCGAAGACTTCGCCTGGTTCCAGGAATATTTTCCCGCGGTGGAAATTCGCAATAGCCACATGCTGGAGCGCGCCAATCAACAAGCCGCGCAGCTCGCCAAGCACTGGGGCAAGATCGGCATCGGCGGCAGCGACGCGCATGCGCTGCCCTCCGCCGGCACGGCGTACACGGAAGTTCCCGGCGCCCGCGATAAAGAAGAATTCTTCGATGGGCTCCGCGCGGGCCTGGGCCACGTCAGCGGCGAATCCGGCAGCTTCTCGAAATTAACGCGCGACGTTTTTCTGATCGCCGGCGAAATGATGCGCGAAAAATCCTGGACCACTCTGCTCTCGCCGCTCGCCGTGCTCATCCCTGCAATCACTTTCTGGAATTATCGCGACGAACGCGCTTTCGCCCGCCAGTGGGCGGCGCGAGTTCTGGGCGAGCCCGAAGCCCGCAAACATCCCCGCTGGATCTCGGTGCCGCAGTCCGCGGCAGAGGAGTGGGTATGACGGTCGCACGAGGCGTATGGAACCAGATCCAATCGAACGATCACCGCTTGATGCGGCGCGTGCACCGCTGGCGCGCTCCGCGCTGGTTTCGCATCCTGATGATCTTGCTGACGCGCATGGGCGACGGCTGGCTGTGGTATTCAATCGGCCTGATCCTTTTCTTCTTCGGCGGCGCACATCGCTTTCTCGCGATCGGCGCCGCCGCTTCCGCCGCCGTCGCCGGAATTGTTCTCTTTCGCGCGCTGAAACGCACCAGCAAACGCAAACGCCCCTGCGAAGTGGAGCCGCACTGCTGGTCGTCCATCCTGCCGCCCGATAAGTATTCTTTTCCTTCGGGCCATTCGATCACGGCATTCGCCATCGCGATCTCCATTGGAATGTTCTACCCGGAACTGAGTGGCCCACTGCTCGCCGTCGCGCTGCTGATCGCCTCGTCGCGCATCATTCTCGGAATGCATTTCCTCAGCGACGTGCTGGCCGGCTCCGCCATCGGCGCGCTGCTCGGCGTAATCAGCTTCCACATTTTCGCGGCCCTCTGAGGCGATGAAGCACGAACGCCGCCGCCTCCACTGGATAGAACTCGCCAAGCTTCGCCGCGGATTCGCGTTCAGATCCGCCGTGCGCCACACCGAGACGCGCAAACGGCGTTCACTCCTCCAGCGATTCTTTCGTCCCGCGTTATCTTCCTAAGCGCGCCTGGCGCCATTCCGGTGCGGTAGGCCGCGTTCGTTTTAGCGCAGGCTGGAGGGTAAATCTCTCGCACCATGAATGATGCGGATGATTTGCAGAGGCTTTGCTTCCGGATTGTAAACGACGCAGTAGTTGACGTAAGGATGCACGAGCCAAAAGCGCAGTGGCGACGGTGCCAGTTCCTTGCGCACTTTACCAGCAAGAGGAGAGTGGGAAAGTAGGTCACAGGCCAGAGAAATCGCGTGCGCTACGCCGTTTGCGGCTTCCAGATTATTCTGCGCTATATAATCCCAGATTTCGAAGAGGTCGTGCTTGGCGCGGGGCGTGAATTCCCACTGCCTCATCCCTTGCGGCGTTCGGCTAACCAAGCGCGCTTGTGTTCTTCGAAACTGGCAAGAACCTCGTCCGCCGCGATCAATTCGCCGCGTTGTGCTTCGGCATATCCTTCCGCAATCTTGGCCTTGATCTCTGCGCGATTTTCGGCGAGCCACGCTTCTTGTTCGTGCAACATCGAGACCGCGTGCTCGACGAATTCATCCACGGTTTCGTAGGCGCCGCGCTGTACGTCCTGCTTGATCAATTCCTCGATTTCGGGCCGCAGACGGATGTTCATGGACGCATTATACTCCCGCTCAGCGAGTGTGTGCGTTCTTCAAGTGTTTCAACACGTTTTCGGTCGTATCGGTTTCGCCCAGTCGCGGAAAAATCAGCTCGACGCTGTGACGGTGCGCATCCGCGCTGCGATCCGTCATTGCATCCACAATCAGCACCACGTGGTAACCGTGATCGTAGGCGTTGCGCGCCGTTGACTCCACCCCCGCGCTCGTTGCCACGCCCGTGAGGAAGATTTGCGTGACGCCGCGCTGCCGCAAGTAAGCATCGAGCGCCGTGCCAATAAACGCGCCCACGCGTTGCTTGCTGACGACGTGATCGCCTGGCTGCTGCTCCAATTCCGGAACCAGCTCGGTCCAATCGGGCGGAAATGAAGCGAGATTCGGCTTGGGCGCGTCGGTGCGGCCCGGGGCGACGCCCGTGACGTTGACGAGAACTACCGGTAAGCCTCGCTCGCGGAAAGCGCGCGCCAACTGTGCGGTGCGAGCGATGATTTCGGCTATGGGTTGCGCGGTGGGCATGGCGACCACGCCTTTCTGCAGGTCAATCACGATCAAGGCTGCGTTCGTATCGAGTTTTGTGAGCGGCATATTTTCCCCTTCTGTTGTCCTTTCGTTGAACTTTCCACTAAGCGAGCGGTGGCGGCGTGTCGCGCACAGGCAGCAAACCCTTCTCCTGATAAATCGGGCGCATCATCTCGCGAATTTTCGGCCGCTCCCCCGTGAACCACAGCGACCCCGCCACGCAGAACGCTCCCAAGATCATCACGGTATACGGCGCCCCGATCCGATGCGCCAGTGCGCCGGCCAAAAGGCTGCCGAACGGCGCTCCGCCGAAAAACGCCATCGTGTAATAGCCCATCACGCGTGCGCGTTTATCTTCCGGCACCAGGGCCTGGATGATCGTATTGCTCACCGAAGCGCTCTGGATCATGCCGAAGCCCGCGAAAACCATCAGCACCAGCGAAAGCCACAGCGTGTGCGACAGTCCGAAAAGAATCAGCGCGCCGCCCAGCATCGCAGCGGCGATCTGCAACATGCGCGTCAGCCCGGCAACGGATTTGCGCACCGCCAAAGAAATCGCCGAAATCAGCGCGCCAATTCCGGACGCGCCCGTCAGCCAGCCGAGCGTGGCCGCGCCGCCGCGCAGCACGTGCCCCGCAAAAATCGGCAGCAGCACCATGTAGGGATAGCCCATCAGGCTGATCAGCACGAACAAGAGAAGGATTGAGCGCATCGGCCGGAAGGTGCGCACGTAATCCCAGCCTTCGCGCATTTGTTCGAACATGCTGGCGGCATGCAGGCTAATTTCCAGCGGCTGAATGCGCATCATCACCAGCGACGCGATCACCGCCAGGTAGCTCACGCCGTCAATCAGGAAACACCAGCCTTCCCCGACGGCGGCGATCACCAGGCCCGCGATCGCGGGGCCAATCAGCCGCGCGCCATTCGCCATCGAGGAATTGATCGCGATCGCATTGCTCAGGTCGTTGCGATCTTCGACCATCTGCACCAGGAACGATTGGCGCCCGGGCATATCGAACGCGTTGATCGCGCCCTGCAATGCGGCGAGCACGATAATTTCCCAGAGCGTGATCACATGCGCGAGCGTCAGCGCGGCCATCGCCAGCGATTGCACGGCCGCAGCCGCTTGCGTCCACACCAGCAGCTTGCGGCGATTCAGGCGTTCGACCCACACTCCCGCAAAGGGCCCCAGCAGAAACGCCAGAATCTGCCCTGAAAAACTTACGATCCCCAGCAGCAGCGCCGAATGCGTCAGCCGGTAGACCAGCCAGCCGGTCGCGAGGCGCGTCATCCACGTACCGATCAGCGAAACGCTCTGGCCGGCGAAGTAGAGCTTGAAATTGCGGTGGCGCAACGCGCGCCAGGCGTGCGACAGCGAGCCTCCGAAGGATGGGCTCTCGCGCGTTTCCGAAGTGCTGGCGGGTTCGCTCACAATTCCGCCAGGCGTTTGATAAGTTCGGTGAGGGCGGGCAGGCTTTTTTGTTCCTTGGCGTCGAGTTTGGCGATGGCTTGCGCCAGCCACATGCGTTTCGCGCTGCGCGCGTCTTTGCGCACGGTCGCGCCTTTCGCCGTCAGCGCGATATTCATCTGGCGCCCGTCGGTGGGGTGTGGCTTGCGCTCGACGATGCCCTTCTCTTCCAGCGCGGCGATAGTCGCTCCCATGGACTGCGGCTTCACGCCCTCCGCCCGCGCCAAGTCCGCGGTGGTGGCGGGACCGTCGGTATCGAGCCGGCGCATCACGCCCATCTGTGCCCAGGAAAGCTCATGGGCCTCCGCCGGCACGGTCGAACGCAACCGCCGCACCAGCATGCCCAGGGCGAAGGCCAGTTCGGTGGCGGCGGCTTCGTGGTGTTTATGTGACATGGTGAGCACAGCCTATCAGATAAACAGTCTATCTTGCAAGTCTAACTTGCAAGCTAAGCTTTCTAGTGTCACAAGGAGATTTGCCGCCCGCAACGCGCTGGGCCACCCATTCGCGGCGTAGGGGCGGGTCTTAGACCCGCCCTTTGCGTGACGCCATAGTCGCGACCCCCAAGAACGGGGCGGCCCGGCTCTGCCGTCGCCGCCGCGCACATCCCAACCGGCGCCGCAAAGGTCCCGCCTTTTCTCCTCGGTATCTTCCTACATAGTTCCCCTAATAGTAATCAGCTCGAAAATATGCTAACGCAGATCGTTTTCAGACTCGACGAGGACGCCACATGCTGACGGCAGCGCCGGAGAACAGGGGCAACGAGCGCAGACGAGGCGGAACTCCACTCGCAGCGAATGCACGACAATCAAACCGCAAAAAATCATGCAACTCATTGAAAACAAATGACCGGCGCAAATTCGGGTTGCTGCAAATGGACCGATTCGCCGCAACGGGCTGGCAAGTGGGATTTGACTCGCCAGTTTCCCGTCTCCTCGCCGCAAGCGGCCCTATCCTTCCGCCCTCGGATTCTAATCGCAACACGACCTCATTCAAAAACGTCCGCAACCCCGTGAGCCCAAACGAGAAAGCATTTTCTAATCGCAACACCACATCGCTTTTCACCAATCCACAGCCACGTTCGGTTAAACTGGCGCCTCTGGCGACGGCCCGCATCATGACGGCTGCTCGTGGAAGGCCGGGACGTCGGGATCCGCGAGGCAACGCAAGAATCTTTGTAGGCCGTAGCTTTAGCTACGGCGTCGGCGCAGCAAAATCGGAGCGGGTTCAGCCGCTGAAGTACGGGTTTCGCGGTTGTCACTGGGATCCTTCAGCCCCTGAAGCCGCGATTCGGCGTTGCCGCACATTTTCCGGCGCGCCGCGCCCATGCGCGCCAAGGCTCGGACGAGATTTATATGCGAGGTGTAAACCATGAAAAATTCAGCGGCGGATAAGGCAGAGTCGGCCCGGCCCAAGGTGCGCAGCATCGCCGACACGCGGCGGGCTTCACTGGGGCCATCGGTGGAGGAGCGCATCGCGGAGGGCAAGGCTCTGCGGGAGCGGGTGGCGCGCGGAGCGCAGGGAAAGTGGAAGGTGCCGGCGAACCGCGCCGACCCGGTGGCGACGCTGAGAGCCTCAGACCACGGCCGTCTGCAGGAATTGCTGCCGATCCGCTACGGAAGAATGATCCAGTCGCCGTTCGCGTTCTTTCGCGGTGCGGCTTCGGTGATGGCGGCGGATCTGGCGGGCACTCCCAAGACGGGATTGCGCGTGCAAGCCTGCGGCGATTGCCACTTGCTGAATTTCGGCGGGTACGGCTCGCCGGAGCGGCGGCTGGTTTTCGACATTAACGATTTCGATGAGACGCTGCCGGCTCCCTGGGAGTGGGACGTCAAGCGTCTGGCGGCGAGCGTGGTGCTGGCGGGACGGCAAATCGGGGCTCGCGACCGGATCTGCAGCGAAGCGGCGCTCGCCACCGTGGCTTCCTACCGCACACACATGCGCGAGTACGCGCGGATGACCGCGCTCAATACCTGGTATTCGCACCTGGACGCGGACGTTTTCATCAAGGAAGCGAAAACGGCGGAGGATAAGAAATATTGGCGCTTGGTGGAGAAGTCCGCGAAGCTACAGACGGCGGAGCACATTTTTCCGAAGATGACGGAAGTGGTGCGCGGGCGGCGGCGCATCGTGGACCGTCCGCCGCTGGTCTATCACCCGCGCAACTTCGCGCAAATTGACGATCACGTGCGCGCCATGTTTCACCGTTACCGGCAGACTTTGCCAGATGAGCGCCGGGTGATCCTGGACCGTTACCAGATCGTGGATATCGCGCGAAAAGTGGTGGGCGTAGGCAGCGTGGGAACGCGCTGCGCGGTGGCACTGCTGATGGCCGGGGAAAACGACGCGCTATTTTTGCAGTTCAAGGAAGCTCTGCCGTCCGTACTCGAGCCGCACGCGGGGAAAAGCCATTATGCGAACCATGGAGAGCGCGTCGTGACCGGACAGCGCATGTTGCAGGCGTCGAGCGACGTGTTTCTGGGTTGGACGCGCGACGACGATGGCCACGATTATTATTTCCGGCAACTGCGCGATATGAAGATGTCCATTGACGTGGGGAAATTGAACAAAGACGAGCTGATGGAATATGTCGAGGTCTGCGGCTGGGCGCTGGCCCGGGCGCACGCACGTACCGGGGACGCCGCCCGCATCGCCGGGTATCTGGGCAAGAGCGGCGCGTTCGACCGGGCCATGCAAAAATTCGCGATGGCCTATGCGGAGCAGACCGAGCGCGATCATCAAACTCTGGTGAAGGCGGTGCGCGCGGGAAAGCTGCGGGCGTCAACTAATTTGGCGGCTTAACATTGCAAACGCCGACGAGCGTACTTGTCATCCCGAGCGGAGCGAGGGATCTGCTTTTCTGCACGATGCTGCAGGGTCGCGGACTTCGGAACCCCGCCACGAACAAGCACGTTGCTTCACAAATCGAGCGGCAGCGGGCTCTTGCCGGTGATCAGGCGCGCGGATCGGTCGAAGGTGAGGTACAACCAGGCCCACTGCAGCATCACCAGCATCCGGTTTTGAAATTGCACGATGTATGCCAGATGCACGAACACCCAAATGAGCCAGGCCGGCAAACCGGAAATCTGCAGCCAGTTCAAATCGGCCACCGCCGCGCCGCGGCCGATCGTCGCCAAATTCCCTTTATCGAAATAATGAAATGGCGGAAGTTTTTTGCCGCGCAGGCGCGCCCGAATCAATTTGGCGACGTAAGCGCCCTGTTGCATCGCGGGCTGCGCGACGCCGGGAAGCGGTTTCCCGGTTTGGTGGCTGAAATTCGAGAGGTCGCCGACGACGAAGATTTCAGGATGCGCCGCGATGCTCATATCCGGCTCGACGATCACCCGGCCGAAGCGGTCAATGGTGGCGCCGGCTTCTTCGGAGAGGATGCGGCCGAGCGGCGAGGCGAGCACGCCCGCGGCCCACAGGACCGTGCGCGTGGGAATGATTTCGGTGCGATCGCCTTCGCGGATCGTGACGCTGTCGGCGCGCACGTCGGTGACCATGGCGCCGGTGCGTACCGTGACGCCGAGGCCCGTGAGCATTTTGCGCGCGGCTTCGGAAAGCTTGGGCGGATAGGTGGGCAACGGGCGGTCGGTGCCTTCGACCAGAATGATTTGGGTGCGGGTCGAATCAATGTCGCGGAAATCGTGGATGAGAGTGTCGTGGGCGATTTCGCCGAGAGCTCCCGCGAGTTCCGCGCCGGTGGGGCCGGCGCCGACGATGACGAACGTCATCCAGGCGCGCAACTTTTCAGGATTGGGTTCGCGCTCGGCGGCTTCGAAGGCCAGCAGGATGCGTCGGCGCATGGCGGTGGCGTCGTCGATATTTTTCAGGCCGGGCGCGAATTGCTCCCATTCGTCGTGGCCGAAATACTGGTGCATAGCGCCGGTGGCCACGATGAGCGTGTCGTAATCGAGGAAACCGTCGCTGAGGATCACGCGGCGCTTCGCGGCGTCAATGTGGACGGCTTCGCCGAGAAGCACTTTAGTGTTTTTTTGTTTGCGCAGCACCTGGCGCAGCGGGCCGGCCACATTGGCCGGCGAGAGCGAGCCGGTGGCGACCTGGTAAAGCAGCGGCTGGAAGAGATGGTAGTTGTGGCGGTCCACCAGGGTGATCTGGACGGGCGCGTGCTTGAGGTGCTGCGCGGCGCTGAGCCCGCCGAATCCTCCTCCGATGATCACGACTTTGTGTTGGTCGGTCATTTCTCAGTTCATTTTAGCGCCATTTCAAAAACCGATCGCCGAGGCGCGTCGCATGTCGTCAGCGGTCCCTATTTATCCGATGCGCGCGCCACGCGAAAAGGCGCAAGATCGGCCTGCTCTGGCACATTTTTGAGCGGACCTGCGGCGCCGCGCCGGCATCCGAATTACATTGCCGTTCGTCTGAGCGAACTGGAGCCGGACACGAGTTCATGAAGCGGCGATTTTACAGTATCGCGACTTGGCTGCCATTGATTGTGATCGTCGCGCTGGGTTTGCGGCTGGGATTTGCGTGGGATCAAGAGCGCAAGATTCCGGCGAACCTGGTGGGGCTCGTGCCATTTCTGAACGAGACCGGGAACATTGCGTTTTCGATCGCGCTGGGACAGGGATTCGGTTCGCCATACTGGCAGGAAACCGGGCCGACGGCGTGGCTCACGCCGGTTTATCCGTACATGGTGGCGGGAGCTTACCGGATCTTCGGGATACATACGCCACATGCGTTTTTCGCGACGGCGCTGCTGAATATTTTGTTCTCGGCGGCGACGTGCATTCCGATTTTTTACGTTGGAAAACGCGTGGGGGGCTTGGCGGTGGCGAGCAGCGCTGCATGGCTTTGGGCCGTCTTCCCGAACGCCATAATTATTCCGTTCGAATGGATATGGGATACATCGCTTTCGGCGTTGCTGATCGCGACGATCCTGTGGGCAACGTTGCGCCTGGTGGATGGCGGCGCGCGCGCGGAGGAGGGCGGTGCGAATCGTGAGGTCACCGTTGCGGCGCGTGGAGCTTCCTGGCGTGGCTGGTGCACGTATGGGCTGTTGTGGGGTTTTGCGCTGATGACGAACCCGTCGCTGGGAGTGATGTTGCCATTTTTGGTTGGATGGGCGGTGTACCGCTCGGGGAGAGGCGGGATGGACGGCCGGATGCGGTGGCGCGGGCCGGCGCTGGCGGTGGGGATTGCGATTTTGTGCTGCGTGCCGTGGACGGTGCGGAATTACCGGGTATTTCACCGATTTATTCCGCTGCGGTCGAATTTCGCTTTTGAGCTGTGGCTGGGGAACAACGAGAACTTCGATCCACAGTCGCAGATCGTGCCGACCTCAAATCCAGAACGAGCGGAGATTCACAACTATATTCATATGGGCGAGACAGCTTTCATGCAGGACAAATGGAATCAGGCGGTGCGCTTTATTCGCAGCCATCCGAAACTGGAGATGACGCTTTTCGCGCGGCGGTTCGTCGCGACATGGACCGGAATGGAAACACCGGTGCAGGGATTTCTGGATAGCGATTCGCTGCTGACGCGGGTGGCGCTGGTGAGCAATTTTCTCGCCGGAATCGGCGCGCTGTGCGGGATTGTTGTTTTGTTCTGGCGGCGGAGTCCGTACGCTTTTTTGCTGGCGGCATTTCCCGCCGTGTATCCCGTGGTTTATTACGTGACGCATGCTTCGTTGCGCTACCGGCACCCGATTGATCCGATCGTGCTGTTGCTGACCGCAGTGGCGATTGGTGCGGTCTGTGGCGGACGCGATTTGCAGAAGGCGTAAGACGATTCGCGAATCAGGCGTGCCCGCTGCTTTGTGAGAAACGGGTAGCGCGTGGGCCGTTACAAAACATTGGCCCACAGGGATTTACCGCCGCCAGCTTGATGCTGGAGGTGCCTCGAACGACTTTTTCCCTTCTAGCGACTCCGTAACGAATTGGCAAGACGCAGGCCGGAACCTCGTCTTCGCTGCGAATCGAGCCTTATTAAATCCTTACGAGTCGCTTATGCCGTCCTGATGTGCCGGGATTAGTTTACTACCTGAATCTTCTGGCGCCCGGGTGTGCCGAAGGACAGATAGCTGTGCTGGCAATCGTGGCGGTAATCCTTACCTGTGGGGTCTGCGGGTTCTTTGTGTATGTGCTGGTGCAATTCCGGCGCGACGAGAAACATCCGAGGCACGCAGAGGAAGGCCTGGCGGGATTTCCGATGGTGGCCTCCGGACAAATCGTCCGGCCATTCGCAGAAGCGAGGCAGCAGAGCAATGAGAAAGCTGCGACGCACAAGGATACGGGAGGCAGTAGCAAGAAGAGAGGCGCGTGATGAGCAAACTATCCCTATCTATCGGTTCCCGAATCGCATTGGGGGCTTTATTTCTGGCGCTGGGGTACACCCCGTGTTTTGCGCAAGACAGCAATGAAGCGCCAAAACAAAAAGCCGATGACGCGGATCAGCCGATACCGCCGGCGATTGCGAAACAACTGGATGCCATGAGAAAGCGGATTGATGAACTGGAAGCGGAGCTGAAAGCTTCCAGGGAAAACGGGCAGCCTGACATGGCTGTAAGGAGCGCGAAGGCAACGGTGCCGGTGGAGCCGAGCGCCGCGACGAACGCGACTGTGCCGACGGCTTCATCGGCGACGCCGACCAGTGCTGCAACGCCCGCAGCGAGCGGCCCGGCTGAAGTCGCGAAAGTGGAACCGTTTTCGGATGCGGACTGGACCTGGCTGAACGGCAACCCACGCACGAAGGACGTCGTCTGGGACTCGAAGTTTTTCACGCCAGAGATACGCGCGGACGTGAACTACGTATTCGACTTCAATCATCCGACCGACCATTCTCTCGGGGGATCGAGCGAACTGTTCCGGACACAAGAGGTTCAGCTGGAGCAACTGGGCCTGGGCGGCGACTTTCACTACGACAATGTGCGGGCCCGATTCATGACGCAGTTCGGGATGTATTCGGCGACGACGCCGCGCAACGACCCCAGCGTGGGCCACGGCCAATGGGATCTCGTCTCGGCGTATCGCTACCTTTCGGAAGCTTACGGCGGATATCACTTCGACGTGATGCACGGAGTGAATGTGGACGCGGGAATCTTCTTGTCGTATATCGGCCTATTCAGCTACTACAACTTCGACAATTGGGCGTACCAGCCGTCGTTTGTATCGTCCAATACGCCATGGTTTTTTGAGGGAGTGCGCATCCAGTTTTTTCCCACCGCACATTTGAAGATTGAACCGTGGATTATCAACGGATGGCAGTCGTACGCGTCGGCCAACCACACCCCAGGCCTAGGAGGCCAACTGAAATGGACTCCGAAGCCATGGATTAACATCATTTCGAACAATTACGGATTGGGCCAGGATACCCTCTTCGTCCCGCACCGCGAACGCATACACACGGACAATAGCATCGAAATCAAATATTACGACAAACCCGAGCGCACGCTCGACAAAATGGCGTTTTCGGTGACGGGGGATCTGGGCTGCGAATTTGGCGGAGGCGTGAGCTGCTACGGCAATCACAAGGGTGGCCCCAAACAAAGTTTCATCGGCATCATGGGTTACAACCGGTTCTGGTTCCATCGGGATTTGTTCGGCGTGACCTTGGGCGGCGGCAAGATCAATAATCCGGGACGGTATTTAGTGCTACTACCCCCGATCAATGGAGAGAGCGCGGTTTCAGCGGCGACGAATTCGCCATACTTCACGGGGAATCCAGGGGATCCGTTCAAGGCGTGGGATTCCTCGATCACGTTTGACTATATGCCCAAGCAATACATAACGTTTCGCTGGGAATATGATTATCGCCATGCGAATGTGCCGTATTGGAGCGGCCGGGGCGGGATTACGCCGCCGGGCGGGAACAACGGCTCTCCGCAATTCTACGCGTGCAGCAACGGCGCTTCGTCTGGGCAAACGAGCCTTGGGCCGGCGGAGACGGCCTGCGGCGGGGGTCTGAGCAGCGTTTGGTTCCCGGATCTTCGAAAGGACGAGTCGTTTATTGATATGTCCATCCTGGTCAAGTTCTGAGGGTAGCCAAGAGAGTTCGAAAACCGCGTTGATTGCGCGACACGCCGAATCGGGAGCGAAAGCAACGTCTAAGGATTTACCAAAGAGATGCTGAGAGCGCAGAGAGTCACGGTTTGGCGCACGGATCTTGCTGGCGATGAGAGTTAACGTCAAAAGATCTAACACAGAGAGCACAGAGAAAAGGCGGAGGGCCCGGAGACTTGATGCTCCGGACTCACGTTGGGAGCCTAGGTGATGGAAGACATTGTGTTTTTGGCGGTGACAATTGGATTCTTTTTATTGGCTTTGGGGTATGTGCGCGGGTGCGACCGATTGAAGTAAGGAGTGGCGCTGAATGCTTGGCAATATATTTCTGTTGGTAGTGTGCGTTTTGATTTTGGGATATCTGGTTGCGGCTTTGCTGTGGCCGGAGAGGTTCTGACGATGACGGCCAATGGCTGGCTGCAAATACTTTTGTTTTTGCTGGTGATCTTCGCGGTGGCGAAGCCCTTGGGCGTATTCATGACGCGCGTATTTGCGCGCGAGAAAACCTTTTTGGATATTGTGCTGCGTCCTTTGGAGCGACTGGTTTACAAGCTGACGGGCGTGGACGAGAAGCGGGAGATGCGCTGGACGGAATATACGATCGCGATGCTGCTCTTCAGCGGGGTTTCCATGACGCTGCTGTACGCGATGGAGCGCTTGCAGCAATGGATGCCGTGGAATCCGGAGAAGCTAGCCGCGGTGCCGACGGACCTGGCGTTCAATACCGCGGCGTCGTTTACGACGAACACCAACTGGCAGGCGTACGTGCCGGAAACGACGATGAGCTACTTCACGCAGATGGCGGGACTGGCTTATCACAACTTCATGTCCGCGGCGGTGGGGATCGCGCTGGCGATTGCGGTGATCCGCGGAATCGCGCGGCGAGAGCAGGATACGATCGGAAATTTCTGGGTGGACCTGACGCGGACGGTGTTGTGGGTTCTGCTGCCGGCATGTTTGGTGGTTTCGATGCTGTTTGTGTCGCAGGGCGTGATTCAGAATTTGAAGCCGTACGTGACGACGCAACTTGTGGATCCGCAGACGGTGCAGGTGACCGGCGCCGACGGGAAGACGACGACGCAGGTGGTGAAGGAGCAGAAGATTCCGCAGGGGCCCGTTGCGTCGCAGGAAGCGATAAAGATCTTCGGGACGAACGGCGGCGGTTTTTTTAACGCGAACAGCGCGCACCCTTACGAGAATCCCTCGCCCTTGAGCAATTTTCTGCAGCTTATATTGATTTTTGCGATTCCTTCGGGACTGACGTACACGCTAGGCCGGATGACTGGGTCGCAACGGCACGGCTGGGCGGTGTGGGGCGCGATGGCAGTGCTGTTTTTGGCGGGAGTGATTGCGGCTTATGCGGCGGAGGCGCGGGGCAATCCGCTGCTGCACGGGGTGGACCAGACGGCGAGCGCGCAGCAGGCGGGCGGAAACATGGAAGGCAAGGAAGTGCGCTTCGGAATCGCGAATTCGGCGCTGTACGCGACGGTGACGACGGACGCGAGTTGCGGAGCGGTGAACTCGATGCACGATTCGTTCACGCCGCTGGGCGGGATGATCCCGCTGATTAACATCATGTTAGGTGAAGTGGTGTTTGGCGGAGTGGGATCGGGGCTCTACGGAATGATCGTGTTTGTGATTTTGTCCGTATTCATCGCGGGATTGATGGTGGGCCGGACGCCGGAATACCTGGGGAAGAAAATCGAAGCGTATGACGTGAAGATGGCGATGCTATCGGTATTGATTTTTCCGCTGATAATTCTGGTGTTCGCGGCGATTTCAGTGGTGGCGCCGAAGTTTGGGACGCCGTCTATTACGAATCCGGGGCCGCATGGGCTTTCGCAGATTCTGTACGCCTACACGTCGGGAACGGGAAATAACGGCTCCGCGTTTGCGGGATTCAATGCGAACACGCCCTGGTACAACACGACGATTGGGTTGGCGACCCTCTTTGGGCGATTTTTCGCAGTAATTCCGATTCTGGCGATTTCGGGAAGCCTGGCGCGGAAGAAATACGTGCCGGAATCCGCGGGAACTTTTCCGGTGACGACGCCGCTTTTCACGGCGCTGCTGGTTTCGGTGGTGCTGATCGTGAGCGCGCTGACGTTTTTTCCAGCGCTGAGTTTGGGTCCGATTCTGGAGCACCTGCTGATGCACGCAGGAAAGGTGTTTTAGGCGCAAATGACAGCGATGGCAAACACTCGAGAGCAGTCGCGCTGGGGGAAGGAAATCGTGGTGCCGGCGCTTTGGGAATCGTTCGTCAAGTTGAACCCGAAGACGCTGACGAAGAACCCGGTGATGTTCGTGGTCGAAGTGGGAGCGGTGCTGACGTCGGCGGACCTGGTGCGGGGCGTGGTGCAACATTCCGCAGGATTCGGATTTTCGCTGCAGATCACATTGTGGCTGTGGTTCACGGTACTTTTTGCGAACTTCGCGGAGGCGATGGCGGAAGGACGCGGGAAAGCGCAAGCGGAGACTCTGCGCAAAGCGCGGGCGGAAACGATTGCGCGGCGATTGAAGGCGGATGGAAAGCTGGAGTCGGTTCCCGGATCGAAATTGCGGATTGGCGACGTGGTGGTGGTGAGCGCGACGGAATTCATTCCGGGCGACGGCGAGGTGATCGAGGGAGTCGCATCAGTGGATGAATCGGCGATTACGGGCGAATCGGCGCCGGTGATACGCGAATCGGGAGGAGACCGTTCGGCGGTAACGGGCGGGACTCGGGTGCTTTCTGATGAGATCAAGGTGCGGATCACGTCGAATCCGGGCGAGACGTTTCTGGACCGGATGATCAAGCTGGTGGAAGGCGCATTGCGGCAGAAGACGCCGAACGAGATCGCTTTGAATATTTTGCTAGCGGGCCTGACGATTATTTTTCTATTGGCGGTGGTGTCGTTGCAGCCGATGGCGATTTATTCGGGGGCGCCGCAATCGGTGTTTGTGCTGGTGGCGCTGCTGGTGTGTTTGATACCGACCACGATTGGGGGATTGCTTTCGGCGATCGGGATTGCGGGGATGGACCGGGTGCTACAGAAGAATGTGCTGGCGATGTCTGGGCGGGCGGTGGAAGCAGCGGGCGACGTGGACACGCTGCTGCTGGATAAAACGGGGACGATCACGCTGGGGAATCGTTTTGCGACGGAATTTATTCCGGCGCCGGGTGTGAGCGAAGCGGAGCTGGCGGATGCGGCGCAGCTGGCGTCCTTGGCGGATGAAACGCCGGAGGGGCGCTCGATCGTGGTGCTGGCCAAGGATAAGTACGGGTTGCGCGCAAGAGAGTTGGGATCTATTGCGGCGACTTTTATTCCGTTTTCGGCGGTCACGCGAATGTCCGGCGTGGATCTGGATGGAAGAAGGATACGCAAGGGCGCGCGGGACGCGATCGTCAAGAACATCAAGGATTCCGGGGGAACAATGCCACCGGAAGCGATGGAGGCGGTGGACCGCATTTCAAATTCGGGCGGTACGCCGCTCTTGGTGGCGGAGGACGGGCGGGCGCTGGGCGTGGTGCATCTGAAGGACGTGGTGAAGGGCGGAATGCGAGAGCGGTTTGAACATCTGCGGGTGATGGGAATTCGCACGGTGATGATTACTGGTGACAACCCGTTGACGGCGGCGGCGATTGCGCGCGAGGCGGGCGTTGACGATTTTCTGGCGGAGGCGCGGCCGGAAGACAAGCTGGCGTTGATTCGCCGCGAACAGGCCAAGGGAAAATTGGTGGCAATGACCGGCGACGGAACGAACGACGCGCCGGCATTGGCGCAGGCGGACGTGGGCCTGGCGATGAACGCGGGAACGCAGGCTGCGAAAGAAGCCGGAAACATGGTGGATCTGGATTCGAATCCGACGAAATTGATCGAGGTGGTGGAGATCGGCAAGCAGCTTTTGATCACGCGCGGGGCGCTGACGACTTTTTCAGTGGCGAACGACGTGGCGAAATATTTTGCGATCATTCCGGCGATGTTTGCGACGGCTTTTCCGCAGCTGGGGGTGCTGAACGTGATGGAGCTGAAGACTCCGCAGTCGGCAATTCTTTCGGCGGTGATTTTCAACGCGCTGATTATTATCGCGCTGGTGCCGCTGGCGTTGCGGGGCGTGAAGTACCGGCCGCTGGGAGCAGAAGCATTGCTGCGGAGGAATTTGCTGGTGTATGGACTGGGCGGGATTATTGCGCCTTTTATCGGGATCAAGGCGATTGATCTGATCATCACGCATATTGGGCTGGCGTAAGGGCATATATGAAACGAAACTTTATGATTTCCATTTGGATGACGCTGGCGACGACAGTTTTGCTGGGGATTGGGTATCCCCTGGCGATCACTGGATTGGCGCAGTGGATTTTTCCACGGCAGGCGAACGGCGAAATGATTCATCTGCATGGAAAGATTCTGGGGTCGGAGCTGATCGGGCAGCCGTTTTCCGCGGCGGGATATTTCCATTCGCGCCCCTCGGAAGCGGGACCTGCGGGATACGACTCGGACGCTGCGGGTGGCGGCGCTTCGAATCTGGGGCCGACGAACGCGGCTTTGATTACGCGGGTGAATGGTGACGTGCAACGTTTGCACGCGGAAGATCCTGGCGCGGCGATTCCGGTGGATTTGGTTACCAGTTCAGCGTCAGGGCTTGATCCCGATATAACCCCGGCGGCGGCGGAGTTTCAGGTGACGCGAGTGGCGCGGGAACGTGGGATGAGCGAGGGAGACGTGCGCGCGGCAGTGGCGCGGCATACGGCGGGGCGGCAGTGGGGGTTTTTGGGTGAGGCGCGAGTGAATGTGGTGGAATTGAATTTGGATTTGGATGCGGTGCGTCCGATGCACAGGGGATCATAGTGCGATCACAGCAAGAGAGATCCCTCACTGTGTTCGGGATGACAACGAAAAGTAACAGCAATAGAGCGGGGTTACTTTTCCTGGCGCGTGGCGCGGGGTTTGGGATTTGTGGGTGGGTCGAAACGGTAGCCGATCCAGGGTTCGGTGTGGATATAGCGCGGATGGCTGGGGTCGGGCTCGATTTTTTTTCTTAGTTGGTTGATGAAGACGCGCAGGTATTCGGTTTCTTCCCCGTAGTCGGGTCCCCAGACGGCTTGGAGCAGGCGGCGGTGCGCTTGGGCTTTGCCAGCATTCGAGACTAGCTGGCGCAGCAGTTCGAATTCCTTGGGAGTGAGGCGAACCGGGCGGCCTTTGACCAGGACATGGCGTTTCTCGAAGTCTATTTTGAGGTCATCGGAGATGAACGCCGGCGTTGCTTCGCCAGGAGCGGCGCGGCGCAGGGCAGCGCGAATGCGGGCCATGAGTTCCTCGACGCCGAACGGTTTGACCACGTAATCATCGGCGCCAGCATCGAGGGCCTGGACTTTGTCGCGTTCTGAATTGCGCACGGTGAGCATGATAATGGGCGCGTCGCTGGAGCTGCGGATTTCGCGGCAGGTTTCGAGGCCGGAGATTCCGGGCAAGTTCACATCGAGAAGAATGAGATCGGGGCGTTCGCCACGGATTTTTTCGAGGGCCTCTTCCCCGCTGCGGGCTTCGATAACGCTGTAGCCTTGCGAAGCAAGAGTGGTGAGCATGACACGGCGGATCTGCGGTTCATCATCCACAACGAGAATGGTGGCGGCGGTCATCAGTCTCCGGAGCGGCTGCGGTCCACGGGCAAGGTGAAGGAAAAGACGGAGCCCTGGCCGCGCTGGCTGGTGAGGCTCATGGTGCCTCCATGGGCTTCGATGATGGCTTTGGCGATGGGCAGGCCCATGCCGGTGCCTTGCACGAGGTAGCGCTGGTCTTTGCCACGATAAAATTTCTCGAAAATGAGATTTTGTTCGAGGTCGTCGATGCCGGCACCGCGGTCGGCGACGCTGGTGATGATGAAATCGGGGGTGGCTTCGGCGGTGATGGTGACGGGCTGGGCGGCGGGCGAATACTGGTTCGCATTCTCGAGGAGATGGACGAGGGCTTCGCGGGCGCGGACGAGATCGACGCTGACGTTCGGCAGACTGGGAGGCACCTGCACGCGGACGACGCGGTCGCCGAGGGCCAGTTTGCACTGGCTGAGAGCGGCGTTGATGACGTCTTGAATCGGGTGCGATTCGAGGCGGAGTTCGACTTCACCGGCATCGAGGCGGGCCATTTCGCCGGCTTCGCCGACGAGGCGGTTGAGGCGGTCCGTTTCCTCGTTGATGATGGTGAGCAGTTCCTGGCGCTGCTGATTGGTGAGGCTGACGTTCGAAAGCAGGTTGGTGACGGAAGCCTTGATGGACGTGAGCGGGGTGCGCAGGGCGTGGGTGACGGAATCGAGAAGCGCGGTGCGGAGGCGTTCGCCCTCGCGAGCCGCTTCGGTGAGGCCGAGCTGTTCGATGGCGCGAGCGCGTTCGATGGCGACGGCGATCAAGGTGCCGACGGCTTCGAGGGTCTGGCGCGAGGGAGTAGAGCCGGAAATTCCCAGGCTGCCGATGGGGCGAACGCCAAGGCGCACCGGAACAAAGCACAGGCTGTTGGCTTCATCGACGAGCGGTTCTTCGCGGATGACCATGGCCTTGAGGGTTTCGAGATCTAGTTTCGGTATCACCGGGCCGGAGCGATAGATTTTCTGTTTTTCTGCGAGAAGCAGCGCGGCGGCGCCGACTTCAAAGATATCCACAATCTGCGAAGGAATGCGATTAAGCAGCTGAATCACGTTGCCGGATTCGAGAAGGCCCTGGCTGAAGGCATAGAGCTTTTCAATCTCACGACGGCGCTGCGCCGCGTGCGTGGCTTGCTGACGAGCGCGAGTGGAAAGGTGACTTGCCAGCACGGAAACGACGAGAAAAGCGAAGAGGGCGACCCAATTCTGGGGATCCGCGACCGTAAAAGTGCCAACCGGGGGCAAGAAGTAGAAGTTGAACGCGAGCATGGCCACCACGGACATAAACACCGAAACGGCGATGCCCCAGACGGTGGAAACGGCTAGAATAGCGAGCAGAAAAGTGAGTGCGACCGTCGTAGGATTGACCGGCAAGACGTGTCTATAGAAAGCGGAAATCCCCAGGATGATGGCGAAGGCAGCGGCGAATCGCAGGAAACGCGTGAGAAGAGGGTCGCGCACCGGCACATTCTAACGTAGCTTTCAAAGCGACCGTAGAAGAGAATACCCGCATGCCTAAGACCCCGGAACAGTGGCTAGCCGCGTCCAAGCCCTCCGAAAAAACCAAAGGAACGCTGAAACTCTTCCTGGGATACGCGCCGGGGGTGGGCAAGACGTTCAGCATGTTGAGCGAAGCGATCCGGAGGTATAGCCGCGGGGAAGATGTGGTGATTGGCGTGGTGGAGACGCATGGCAGAAAAGGAATTGCGGAACTTTCGTCGCAACTGGAAACGATTCCCCGCCGCATGATTGATTACAAGGGAACGCTGTTCGCGGAAATGGATCTGGAAGCGATATTGGCGCGGCACCCGCGCGTGGCGCTGGTGGATGAATTGGCGCACACGAATATCCCCGGAAGCAAGAATCGCAAGAGGTATGAGGATGTGCTGGAGATTCTGGATGCAAAGATTGACGTGATTTCGACGGTGAATATCCAGCACATCGAAAGCATCGCGCCGACGGTGCGCGCGATCACCGGCGTTCCGGTGCGGGAAACGGTACCGGATTGGGTGCTGCAGGTTTCCGACGAAACGGTGATGGTGGACTTGACGCCGGAGGCGTTGCAGAACCGCATGAGGCGCGGAGACGTCTACGGCAAGGAGAAGATCGAGCAAGCGCTGAAGAATTTCTTTCGCCGGGGGAATTTGATCGCGCTGCGGGAGCTGGCGTTGCGGCAGGTGGCGGAGCAGGTGGACCGCAGCCTGGAATCGTACATGGTGGAGAAGGATATTCAAGAGGCGTGGGGAGTGCGCGAGCGGCTGGCGGTGTGCATCAGCGCGAATCCGAAGGCGCAGTACCTGGTGGCACGGGCAGCAAGAATGGCGCGGCGGATGGATGCGGAGCTGTATGCGCTGCACGTAGATCTGGATGGCGAGAGCGATCCGGAAGAGGAAAAGGCGCTGGAGGCGAATTTGCAATTCGCCGAGAACCTGGGAGCGAAGCCGGTACGGTTGAAAGGCGATCACGTGGCGGAGACAGCGGCACAATTTGTGAGGGATAAACACATCACCCAAGTGATATTCGGGCGGACTGCAACGGAAGGCTGGAAAAAGCTGCGGTACATGAACGGGATCAACCGATTTTTGCGGGACGCGCCGGCGGTGGACGTGCATATCGTGACGCAGGAGCCGGATTAGAGGGCGACGGGGACGCGACAGCATTTACGGCGGGGGCGCAACGCTGGCGCGAAGGCTAGCGCGAACTGGCCAGGACCGGTTGGTTGCTGGCAGAATTCTGCAAGATCATGCGGACGGGTTCGCGGATGGCGAGCTCGGGGGAGAAGTTGCGCATGCGTTCGAGGAGTGCGGGCGTGACTTCCTGGCCACGCGCGATGAGCAGCAAACCCTTGGAAGATTTCAGATCCTCCCCGAAGACCATGCCGATGGTCAATTCACGAATGGAAAGCTCCAACATCTGAATTTTTTCCTGCGGGCTGCCGCGCAGTCCGGCGAGCGCCTCCAGGATTTCCGGATCATACCAGCCCTTGCGCCCGCGCATGATCGCGAAGGGGTGATCGGACTGGGACTCGCCGGAATCGAGCAAGTCGAAATCCAGAGCAATTTTTAGGGCGCGCGCACCCCAGGGAATTTCCTCGTCAATGGCGGCATCGGATCTTTGCTTGGCCGCGGCGAAATTACGACTCAGCTGATGCAAGATTTCACGGACGGCCTCGATGCGGGGAATATTGGAAAGGCATTTTTCGGCGACATGGGGCATGCGCTTGACCATCTCCTGCTCGAAGTCTTCGAGAGCTTCGCCGCGGTAAAGCTTCTCAGAGGTGGCGGCGGGGAGAGTGACGCAGCCGATTTGCGAGAGCATGGCGGCAACTTCGGTTGGCCAGCGCTCCTTGATCTTGAAGTGCGCCATGAGTTCATCCACGCACGCGCGGACACGGGTGGCGCGGCCGAAGGCCGTGGGATTGGCCATGGAAAGGATGTCAATGAGGGCCTTGATGCTGCCGCGCAGGGTTTCCTCGAGCAAGACTTTTTCGGAGGTGACGAGGCGATATTGCTCGATGCAGGCTTCGAGAGCCTTGAGCAGAGTATCGGTAGAGCAAGGCTTGGTGAGGAAGCGGAAGATATTGCCTTCGTTGACGGCGGCGATGGCGGATTCCATGTCTGCTTGACCGGTGAGCAGTACGCGCACGGTGGAAGGAACCACGGTACGGATGTGGGCGAGGAGCCGGACGCCATCCATTTGCGGCATGCGCTGATCGGAAACGACGACAGCGTAAGGCTCGCCAGTGCGAAGTCTATCCAGAGCCTGAGCGCCGCTGGTGACAGTTTCGACGACGTAATGGCTACGGAGGGTGCGCGAAAGTCCGTCGAGGACGAGCTGTTCGTCGTCCACGCAGAGAATGCGGGCTCGTTCATCGTTTGTCATCGCAAACTCCTGACAGAGCAAGTGCGGCAGCATCGGCGGCGGCCAGCCACTCCGGCAGCTTTTCTTCGACGTCGAGTTTGGCGACGACATCGGGATTCAAAGGTGCGTTGGGAATGGCAGGGGCATCGGAATTGCGGGCTTCATGGTCGTTGGCGAGCCAGTTGGCGAAATAGATGCTGGCCAGCACGTCCAATTTATCGTGGGGCACGCGCTCGGGATGATGATGATGCGCGACGGCCTCGATGATGATGTAGGGAATGCCCCACAGACTGAGAAGGTAGGCGCCGACCTCGGCGTGAGAAATTCCCGAGAGCTCCTCTTCGACCTGGAATAGCGGACGCTGTTCGAGACGAGCGCGCTTTAAGGCGTTGGCGAAGTGGCCGGGCATGGCTTCGGCGAGAACCAGTTTGCCGACATCGTGAAGCAAGCCGGCGATCGGCGCCGCGCCGGAAATGGCGACATTGGTCGAAAGGTCCTTGGCGATTTTGGCGGTCAGCTGGGAGTGCGCCTGATGAGCTTCGAGGGAAAAGCCGGGAATGGACTTGGCGGGCTTAAAGACGCGAAACACTTCGGCGGAAAGAACAAGGTTCTGCAGGGTAGAGATGCCGAGATAGTTGATGGCGGTCTGAATGTCACTCACGTTGCGAACAAAGCCGAAGAAGGCGGAGTTGACCAACTGGAGGATCTTGGCGGACATGGCGGTATCGCGTTCGATGATTTGCGCGACCTGGCGCGAGGAGGAATCGGGATCGGCGAGAGTTTGCTGGAGTTCCAAACACATCGCCGGGAGAGACGGCAATTGCTGAATGGAGCCAACCAGGTTGGCCAGCATTTTGCTGTTGAGGACATCGCTGAGACTGGTGGCGCGATCAATGGCGGTGCGCAAAGTATCCTGATCGCAGGGCTTCAAGAGAAATTGGTGCGCGACCGGCACGGCGTTGAAGGCCGCCTCCATTTCCGCGTACCCGGAGAGAATGATGCGCAAGACGCTGGGATATTTCTCGCGGACGATCTTGAGCAGGGCCGCGCCATCCATTCCGGGCATGCGCATGTCCGAGATGATGACGTCAAAGGGAGTGGCGTCGAGCATGCCGAGGGCGGCCTGACCGCCGGGTGCAAAGGCCATTTCCCAGATATGGCGTTGAGGGCGGAGCATGCGCTGCAGGCCTTCCAGAATCTTGATTTCATCGTCCACAAAGAGAATTCGCTTCACGTGACCACCACCTCTCGATTAGCGGGCACACCATTCGCCGGAAGGCGAACAAAAAAAGTGGTGCCTTCGCCCATTTTTGTTTCGAAGGAAAGAGTGCCGCCGTGTTTGTCGACGACAATCGCGCGGGCCAGAGCCAGTCCCTGCCCCGTGCCCTTTCCCACTTCCTTGGTCGTAAAAAACGGATCGAACACCTTGCCGCGAACTCGTTCCGGAATTCCGGTGCCAGAGTCCGCGACGGAAACCACGACGCTATCGCCGTCCAGCCAAGTACGCACGGTGATGCGGCCTTTTGCACCCGTGTCTTTGACCACATCGCCGATGGCGTGGGCGGCGTTGACGAACAAGTTGAGAAATACCTGGTTGAGGTCGCCCAGATGACAATGGACGGGAGGCAGAGCGCCGAAGTCGGTGTCCACGTCGGCGACATATTTGACCTCGTTGCGCGCGACGATCAGGGTGCTTTCGATGGCTTTGTTCAGGTCTGCCGGCGCCTTTTCGGAGCTGCGGTCCACGTGGGAGAAATCCTTCATGGCGCGGACGATGGTGGCGACACGATTGACGCCATCCAACATTTGATCGAAGGCCTTGGGGACTTCCGTTCTGAGGAAGTCCCATTCAATTTCTTGGCGAATGGTTTCGAGTTCCTGCAACATCCCGGATTGCAGGGCGCCTCGGGCAGCTTGCTCACAAATTTCCTCGTACTTCACGATCATCTGCATGCTTTCGCTGAAGGAATTCTGGAGAAAGCGGGTGTTATCGCCAATGAATTGAATGGGGGTGTTGATTTCGTGGGCGATACCAGCCGCCAATCCGCCCACCGCTTCCAATTTCTGCGCGTGGCGCAACTCTACTTCCATCTGACGTTTTTCGGAGATGTCTGCAAAGCTGACGACGGCGCCGGAGCCGCGCCCGTTTTCAAGGACCGGAATGGCGGAATAACTGACGGCGAATTGGGAGCCGTCTGTTTTCCAGAAATATTCGAGATCGGTGCTGAAGCTTGCGCCGGATTTCAGGGTGTGGGAGATCGGACATTCGGAAACAGGATAGGGGGCGCCGTCCGGACGCGTGTGGTGAAACCAGGCATGAGCGTCTTTGCCGATAACGTCTTCACGGTTGCAACCGAGCATGCGGGCCGCCGAGCGATTGATAAAGGTGACCGCACCGGCAAGATTTACGCCGAAGATGCCTTCCGAAGTGGAATCAAGAATGAGAACCAGTTCTTTGCCGATTTTGGCGCGTTCCTCTTCCGCGAACTTTCGGGCCATGAACTGGCCCATCTGGTTGGCGATGCTCATCAGGAATTTGGCGAGGTCTTCATCAACAGCCTTGGTTTCGTGGCTGAAGAGGACCATGACGCCAAAGATTCCCTGAAACAAGCCGAGCGGAACAGCAAGCGCACCGTGAATCCCCGCGGAAGTCGCGGCTGCCATGCGGCTGAAGGACCTACTCTGGGCGACGTCCTCGATCCATTCGGGAGCGCGTGTGTCCCAAACCCGGCCGGGCAGACCCTCGCCACAACGGAATTGCACCGTGTGGCTCAGCGCCTGAAATTGCAGAAACTTGCGTGACGAGGCGGACCACGAGCGAGCGTGGACAAGACGGTTAGCGGGGGAATTGATCTGCCAGATTTCTCCCAAGTCGAATTTCAGAGACTCGCAAAGCACGCGCAAGATTCCGTCCGAGGCTTCGGCGACGGTTTTCGATTCCGCCAGAGCGTGCGAAACGGAAAATTGCAAAGTGGTGTGGCGACGGGCGGCGTGGCGCTCGACCGCGTACAACAGGACACGCTCGAAGGCAGACGCATTCATGCGATTCTTAACAGTGTAATCGTCGGCACCCGCGCGCACGGCTTCCAAGGCCTGGGCCTCATCGTGAACGCTGCTGACGGTGACTACCGGGACGTGTTTGGCAACCGCGAGAAGGCGCTGCAAACCGCGCATGCCGTCAGAATCGGAAACCGCGAGATCCGCCAAGAAGATGTCGAAGGATTTGTGCGCTGATAGCCTGATGGCATCCGCGAAAGTCATCACCGCATGAACGTCGAATCGTGCTTTGCGGGCGCCCGCGAGCTTCTGGCGAATATCGGCCTCGTCGGCGGCGTCCGCGACGATTAGGAGAACTGTAAGAGCGAGTGGATCCATGACGTTGGCGGCGATGACCTGATTTGAAACTGCCCGTTACGCGATTCTGGCCTTAGAAATGTTTACGAGCGAGGGGACCTGCGAGCGCGAGCGCCGCAGTCCCTTATCGAGACAATCGTCCTTTCAGGCAGAAAGGTTTAGGGCGCTGAACCGGAGGCCGGCGAAACGAAAGGGAGGCGGGGAGAACGTCACAAACTGAGCAGAATTTGCCGGGATTTCAGGATTCGTCGGCGGGAATGTCGAAATTGACCAGGTCGGCCTGAAACCCGCGGGTTTTCACGGCGCCATAGGCGATGCCGATGACCATCCAGACGGCGCCCAATCTGAGGGCGGGTCCGCTGAGGTGGGTCCAGATGAAGGCGCAAATCAGGAAACCGAGAAGCGGCGAAAGCAAGTTGAGGATGTTTTTCTTCTCGGCGCGGAAGTAATAGCGGACGAGGGCGGCGACATTGACGCCCATGAACGCGAGGAGGGCACCGAAGTTCAGGAGGTCCGCGCCCTGGTCGTAGGTGATGATAAAGGAGCCCAGCAGCGCAATCACTCCGACGAAGATAACGTTGTTGCGGGGGACATGGCTTTTGGGGTCGACCGCGCCGAAAAACTTTTTGGGAATTCCATTGCTGCGGCCCATGCCGTAGAGCAAGCGCGCCGCACCGAGTTGCGAGCCCATTCCCGAACCGATGTTGGCTACCAGAATCGTGAAGTTAATGAGTTGGAAAAGAAAATAGCCACCGGCAGTCTGCGCGACAAGGGGAAACGCGGAGGTGATTTTGTCCGCCGGGAAGGGTTGATCACGCCAAACGAGTTGGGCGCCATAAACCTCAAGCGAAGCGAGCACGCCGGTGATGAGGCAAACCAGCACGGTGGCGAGCATGATGTTGCGGCGAGGATTTTCGACTTCCTCGGAAAAGGTGGAGATGGCATCGAAGCCGATGTAGGTGAGGACGGCGACCGAAGTTCCGTGAAAGACAGTTTTAAAGCTGAATGTGGCGGGGTTGTAGAAGGGATGCGTGAAGAAGCCGGGCCCGTACTGATGGAGACTCCAGAGAAAGTGGATGACGAAGGCGAAGAAGATCACAACGACGATGCTCATTCCGGCGGCCATGACGTCGTTGATGCGGGCCGAGGTCTTGATGCCGCGGACATTGAGAAACGTGAACGCGCCGGCGTAGAAAAACACGAGGGTCCAATAGGGCAGGAACGGAAGAATATTCTGGCTGAGCTGGCTACAGATGATGGTGCAGATGAGCGGGTTGAGGATGTAGTCCATCACGATCGCCCAGCCAGTGACGTATCCCAGCGCGGGTTTCAGCTCCTGGCCAACGTAGGTATAGGCGGAGCCAGCGGAGGGATAGGCGCGGGCCATTTTGCCGTAGCTGATCGCGGTGAAGAGCATGGCGACCATGGCGATCAAAATAGTGGTGACGACGTGGCCGCGAGCGTCGTTGCTGATGACGCCGTAAATGCCCATCGGGGCGATGGGCTGAATGATGACGATGCCAATGATGATGAGGTCCCAGAGGCCCAGGACGCGGCTGAGTTTTACTGGCGATTGCGCGTTTGGAGTTGGATTGGTGGCCATTAGTTCCTACTAAGTTCCCGCCCGCGATGCCTGGCCGACCTTGGGCTTCTCGTCCGTGCCGCTGCACCGATGGCGCACTGAAGTGCGCCGCTACAACACCTGCGCTTTACCGAAGCGGTGCAAGCGCTAAGCGTGCCCGCTACAAAGGCAAATTCAAAGAGCCGGCGGGACGCCGGCGCTACCCATCGCGGAGGCGCTGCTTGTTGGCTGGTCATTCGGTGATGACAGCCTTGACGAGATTTCTGGGGCGGTCCACGTCGCAGCCGTTCAGGATGGCGAAGTGGTAGGCGAACAACTGGAGTGGCACCACTTCGAGGATGGGAAGCAGCAATTCCGGAGCCGGGGGCACGAATATGGCGCGATCGGCGAGAGGCAGGATTTCACGATCGCCTTCGGTGGCGATGACGACTGACTTTCCGCCGCGGCTCTTGATGTATTCGAGGACGAGTAAAGTTTTTTGATAGCGCAGGACGGAATCGGGATCGGCGGCGTCGCGCGTAGCGAGGACGATGATGGGAAGTTTGTCGTCCACGAGGGCATTGGGGCCGTGACGCAATTCACCGGCGGGGAGGCCTTCGGCCTGGACGTACGAGATTTCCTTGAGTTTGAGAGCGCCTTCGCGAGCGAGAGCGTAATGGACGCCACGGCCGAGGAACAGGAAAGCTCTGGAATGCTGGAAAGCGCGGGCGCAGCCGGCAGCTTGAGCGTCCCAGGCGGCGAGGGACTTTTCGATGGCCTTGGGCAGTTCGGCAAGGGCGTTCAGGTGAGCGCGCGTGACCTCTGAAGTCATGCGGCCGCGCTGCCGGGCGAGAAACAAGGAGAACAGATACAGAATGGTGAGCTGCGCGGTGAAGCTTTTGGTGGCCGGAACGGCCTTCTCGACGCCGGCGCAGGTCTGAAGTTTGGCGCTGGCTTCGCGGGAGATGGTGGAATCGGCGACGTTGGAAATGGCGACGGTCTTGGCGCCGCGATTGAGGGCTTCGCGCTGCGCCGCCGTGGTGTCTGCAGTTTCGCCGGACTGAGTGATCACGACGACGATCGGGTTGGTGTCCGAATGCGTGGAGCGGTAGCAATATTCGCTGGCGTATTCGACGTCCACCGCGACTCCGGCGAGGTCCTCGATCATGATTTCGCCCGCGAGACCGGCATTGCGGCTGGAACCGCTGGCGGCGATGATTATTTTTTTGAAATCGAAGATGGCCTTTTCGATCGGGCGCAGCGAATCGGGAAAGATGACGTCGCCATGAACGTTCTGCCGGATGGTTTCGCGGATGGCTTGCGGTTGCTCATAGATTTCGCTGAGCATGTGGGTGGACGAACCGTGCGGCGGACCCGACGAGCCTGTTTGCTGGTCGGACATCAGTTGCCGCCTCCGGTGGAAGTGGCGGGCAGGCCCCTTCCTTCTTTCAGAAGGATGGTAGCAGGGGCGACGTTCCATCCGGAAATGCTCAACTCGACACCGCCGAAAACGGGAGCGTCCGGCAAGTAGCGGGCGGTGAGTTCGCGAGATTCACCGGGCATGAGCTCGATGTAGTTATCGTTCCAGAAGACGGGAAGAATATCAGCGGTCTGGCCGGACTTGCGAATTCCCAGATGAATTTGAAAGGCGAGGTGGTCGCTCGAGTTTTTCAGCAGCACGTGGGCGACGGGGCCATCCGGGCCGGGTAACAGGCTGCCGGTGGCTTCTACATTCGCTTCGGGCAGCGTTTGGAGGGCGGTGAGGTCTTCGTAGGAAGAAACGGGAGTGAAGCGGTAGGTCGTCTTGGCCCAATCGTAGGTGTTGGGCTTGGAGGAGAGCCAATAAAAATTGCGGCTGACGATTTTTTCGTCGCTGGTCTGAAGTTCGAGGGAGACGAAAAAGACCGGCGAGGGAGGGTCGAAGGATCCAGCGGGAATAATCAGGGCTTTGCGGACGCCATCGGCATCCACGTCCGTCTGCACCTGCGTGGAGAAGCGCTGCTGGAGCGAGACGTCGAAGACTTTTGCGGTGACGATGAGTCCGGAAGCCTTTTCGTAGCGGCTGTTGACGACATCAACGCTGTTGTCGTCGTAGGAATATTGCACGTGGAGAGGCTCGCAGGCTTTCTTGGTGCCGAAGTAGCCGCCGGCGGGCTGCAGATAATAGTCGAAGAGGTGCCAGATGGTGGAGGGCCACGCGTTATTGAGCATCCACTGAATGATGCCGGTGGTGTGGTACTTGTTGCGGGAGTAAGCCTCGAACATGGCGCGCTCGCCTTCGTAGGCCATGGTCTGGGATTTCAGTTCGTAGGTATCGAGGTCTTTGGCCGGGCCGTAGATGGCGTTCATGGCGCCGTTGAAGTGGCTGAGATCCTTGAAGCCTTCGGAACCGGCGTGATAATTCCAGAAAATATCCTGCGGCCACATGTGCTCGGCGGGAATGAAGTTTTTCAGGCAGCTTTGCAGGGGGACGGCGGGGCCGGGACTGGTTTCGGTGTTGAAGCCGAACGCGCCACCGTATTTATTGTTGTCGGTGAGCCAGTAATCGGGCGGGACGTAATCGTATGGACCGGTCATTTTGACGCCGGACTGGCCGGTGACGGAGGTGGGAGTGGCGGAGGCGGAGGAGATATAGGGGTTGGGCCAATCGGCTTGCTTGAGGACTTTTATGTAGGCGGTTTCGACGTCGGCGGGCGGAGGATTATCGCTGCCATTGAGCCAGACAAGCATGCTGGGATGGCTGCGCATGCGCATGATCTGGGAGCGCAAGGAAGCGGTGGCGATTTCGAGATCGCCGGGCTGCCAGTGTTTCCACTGCTCCCAGTGATCGCAGCAGCACCAACCGGCCATGATCAGGACGCCGCGTTGATCGGCGAGATTGTAGAACTCCTCGGTTTCCATTTTGCCTTCGAGGCGGATGGTATTGAGGTTCATGTCGCGGACGTAGCGAAATTCATTCTGCAGGCGGTCGAGATCCTGGCGGAGAAGCATATCCGGGGACCATCCGCCGCCACGAATTAGAATTTTGCGACCGTTGATATAGAACTGGCGGGCGCCATCGGAATTCAGTTCGGAGGTGATTTCGCGGATGCCGAACTTGACGGCTTGCGAGTCGGACTGATCGTTGCCGACGGTGAAATGAATGGAGAGTTCGTGGAGATCTTGCGAACCCATCTGGTAGGGCCACCAAAGTTTGGGGTTCTTGATTTGCAGCTGAGAATATGCGTCCGAGAGAAAGCGGACGGTTTTGGTTTCGTGCGGCTGCAGGGTGGTCGTCTGACGGAAATCAACGTCATCGAAGTGGCCTGCGAGGACACCGGTGACGGCAGCGTCAGAGGCGTTGTGGAGTTCGGCTTCGACAGCGAGATTGGCTTGCTGGAGCGAGGTGGTGGGAAAGTGGGTGAGGACTTGCGGGTAGCGAATGGCGACTGGGCCGCTTGCTTGCAGGTAAACGGGACGCCAGAGACCCATGTCCTTGTCGGGAGGCGCGGGGTTCCAGTCCACCCAGTTGATGCCGAGATCTTTTTCGGTCTGGGCGATGGTCTCGACGGCGAGGGTGTTGGATTGATCGCGCAGGAGAAACGGCGTGATGTCGTATTCGTAGGTGCGATAGGCGCCGGCGACGTCTTTGGAGTTGGCGATTTGGTGGCCGTTGAACCAGATATTGGCGCGATTATTGATGCCGCCGAAATGCAGCCACACGTGGCGATCGTGGAAATTATCCGGCAGCTTGAATTCGGTTCGATACCACCAGGAGCAGCGGAACGGGCTGTCTTTGGGCATGGGCAGCAGCGAAAAATTCTTGCCGATGGGATAGGTGGTACCGGGAATGTCGCGGAGATTCATGGCGTAGTAGGGATTGGGATAGGTCTTGTCCGCAACGAGAGCGGCAACGACGGTCGAGGGGACCTCGGTGGAATGCCAGCCGTCTGTTTTGAAACCGGCCGCAGAGATTTGGTCACCGGTTGCTGAGAATTGACAGGAGGATTGCAGGGTCCAGCCTGATTGCAGATAGACTTTTCCGGCGGAATCTTTGTCTGTATTCGCGGAGAGAGAAGAAGCGGCCAGCGCGAAGATCGATAACGCGAAGATTGCGGCAGAGAGGAAGGACTGCAGCGAGGGCTTGGAATCCTTGCCGAGTTTGCTTTGCAGGCGCACGAACAGCCTCCGGGACGGCCGACGTCAGGTACAGAGGAACTGGCGCGAGCCGCTGCGTTGATCACGCTGGTTTATTAAACTTTATTAAACGTTCGTATTATTCCTTGCCGTTTGTTTAAGTCAAGCCTAAAACCAGCGCTCTCGACGGCTGACAAAACGGCTGCAAGAAAAGGGCCTGCGAAGTCAAAGGCGAAATGAGGCGAGGCAAGCCTCGCCCGAGACCATGGCGGCGGCCCTTCGCTTCGCTCAGGACAAGCAAGCCGCCGCACTCCCTGAACTGCTGGGACGATCCTGCTGACGTTGGGGTTGTGCCGTCCGTCCCGAGCTGCGAAATAGCCGGCGGGACGCCCTTCAAACCTGCCGCTGGCAGGTTTTCAGGACCAGCCGGCGCCACGAGTCCCAGCGGATCGCTGACATGCCGCGCTCGTACCACCGCAGATCCTATCCCAGCCTTATGCCCAAGAGACGGCGCGGGTGGATTCGCGGACGACGAGCTCAGGCGCGAGTTGCCGGTGAACGGCTACGGATTCGCGCTCTTCGATGGCCGCGTTGATTCCCTCCATGATCATGCCGACAGCCGCGGTTCCCAATGCTTCCATGGGCTGACGAACGGTGGTGAGTGAAGGCACCGAAAGGCCGGCGGGGATCACGTCGTCAAAACCGATGACGGAGCAATCCTCCGGGACCTTCAGGCCGGCACGGGCGAGGCCGCGGATGGCGCCGAACGCGGTCATGTCGTCAAAGGCCATGATCGCGGTGAAGCGCTTTTTATGTTTCAGAAGTTCGTCAGTGAGTTTAAAACCGCCGTCGAAGCTGGAATTGGGGTCCAGGGAATCCGGCAAATCCACCACGAGCGTGGGATCAATTTCGAGGCCCACGGAGCGAGCGAAGGAACGGACGCCGCGCCATCGCGGGGAGCTATCCACGAGCATTTTGGGCCCGCGAATGAAGGCGATTTTGCGATGGCCGAGCGAATAGAGATGTTCCATGGCCAGATGCGCTCCGGCTTCGTTATCCACCATGACGGAACTGACGGCGCCGGAGCGCAGTTCGCGGCCAATCATGACGGCGGGGATATTGCGTTTTTCCAAGTCGGCGAGCAGATCGATATCCACGAACAGCCAGTTAGCGACAAAGACGAGAGCTTCGACGGGGCGGGCGAGCAGCATTTCGAGATAGCGTTCGAAGCGGCCGCGCTGGTTGTGCACGTCGGTGAGAATCGGGAGGTAATTGGCCTGGTAGAGAGAATTTTCGATGCCACGAAGGATCAGGGTGCAGAACGGGTCGGTGATGTCGAAAACCATGACGCCGACAGTGCGATTGCGTTTGGCGCTGAGAAAACGGGAGACAACTTTGGGGCGATAGGCGAGTTTTTTGGCGGCGCGTTCGATGCGGTCTTTGGTGGAGGGCGGAATGTAACGCGCGAGAGGAGCGTTATTGAGGACGATGGAGACGGTGGCGGGAGATACGCCGCTTTCCAGCGCTACATCGCGTAGGGTTACGACGGAACCTTTCGGTTTTCGACGGCTCAAGTTTGCTCCGCGGATTCAAGTGCGCTGGAGGCGCGAGCTAGAACGCACATCTTTATCATAGGAGCGGGGAGGAGGCTAGGGCGGAACGACTTTTCACGTGCAGCCAAGTTCTTACGAGGGCGGGTCTGAGACCCGCCCCTACAGCTTCGCTGCTAAACGATGCGAACCTGCCAAGTCCGGATCGAACTAGACGCGGGGGATTTGGGAGACGTTCCAGCCGCCCCCTATGGCTTTGATCAGCAGGACGCTGGCGGCCATGCGGCGCGTTAAAATGCTCACGGCGGTGACTTCGTCGGAGAGGGCAGCGCTTTGCGCAGTGGTGACTTCGAGATAGTTGGTGACGCCGCCCTTGTAGCGGGTGATGGAGAGCGAGAGAGAGTGTTGGGCGGCAGCGACGGCACCAGCCTGGGTATCGGCTTCATTTTGCAGGATGCGCAAGGCGGCGAGATTGTCTTCGACTTCCTGAAAGGCAGTGAGAACCGTCTGGCGGTAATTATCCACGGACTGGTTCCAGGCGGATTTGGCTTGCTCGGAGACGCCGCGACGGCGACCAGCGTCAAAGAGAGTTTCCGCGGCCTGGCCGCCGAGCATCCAGAAACCGCTGGGACCCTGCACGAGAGTGGAGGCGACGGCGCTTTCAAATCCTCCCGCACCGCTGAGGGTGACCAGCGGGAAATACGCTGCGCGAGCGACGCCGATTTCAGCGTTTTGTTCCTGGACGCGGCGCTCCGCGGCGGAAATATCGGGGCGACGTTCGAGCAGATCGGACGGCAGGCCCGAGGGGACGACGGGCGGGGGCGCGGTGAGCGGGATCGGCGCGATGCTAAATTCGGCGGCAGGCTTGCCGATCAGGACGGCGATGGCGTGCTCAAAAGCGGCGCGTTGGACCTCGACATCTACGGACTGGGCGCGGGTGGTTTCGAGGATGGTTTGGGCCTGGGCGACATCCACCGCTGAAGCGAGACCACCGTGATAGCGATTTTCGGTGAGCTCCAGAGCTTTTTCGTAAGACTCGACGGTGGAATCCAGGAGTTGTTTCTGAGCGTCGAGGCCGCGAAGCAAGAAGTAATCGGTAGCGAGCTCAGCGTGCAGGCTCAAGTTGACATTGGCGAGATCGGCCGCGGTGGCTTGCGCTTCGGAGCGGCTGGCTTCCACGGTACGGCGCACACGGCCCCAGAGGTCCGCTTCGTAGGAAACGTCCACGGGGATCGTGTAGGTGTTGTAATCCTTGCCTTCGGTTGTCGCGTTAAAGAGCGGCTGGTTTTGCGATAGATGCGTGCGGGAGGCGGAATAGCCGCCGGTCACGTTCGGGAACAGACTGGAGCGAGTGATGCGGAGCTCGGCGCGCGCCTGAGCGAATTGTTCTTGCGCAGCTTTCAGCGTCTGGTTGGAGACGTCAATCTGCTCTTCTAAAGAATTGAGTTGAGGATCCTGATAAATCTCCCACCACTTGCCTTTGGCGATGGCATCGCTGGGTTGCGCCGGTTTCCAATCCGGAGGGAGTTCTTTGTATGCCGTGGGGACTTCGGCGGTGGGGCGAACGTAATTGGGACCGACGGTGCACCCGGTGGATAAAAATGCCGCCGCGGCGCAGACGAGCGCGAACGAAAGGCGGCTGAGGGATTCGCGGCGCATGTGCGGGTTAATGAGCTGCGGGCGAAGCACCGCTCGAACCTCCCTGGGAATTTGGGGCGGCGATCTTGACCTGCTCGCCGTCTATGATCGAATCCGGAGGACTGACGATGACGGATTCCTGGCCGCTAAGGCCGGAGACGACCTCAATTTCAGAGCCGAAATCGCGGCCGGGGGTGATAGAGACGAGCTTGACCTTGTTGCCGGAGTCCACGGTGGCGACCTGCAAACCCGCGGCGCGAAAGATCAGCGCATTGACGGGGAGGATGAATGTGGGAATGTCCGAAGGAATTTTCAGGTGAACTTCGGTGAAAGCGCCAGGCAGGAGTTCGCCGGTGGGATTCTCAACGTCCACTTCGACCAGCAGCGTGCGCGAAGCGAGGTCAATGGAATTGGCAGTGCGGACGAGTTTTCCCTGAAACTTCCTGCCGGGAAACTGCGCGAGGGTGAGATCGGCTGCGAGTCCGGGCTTAGCAGCGGTGGAATAGGACTGCGGGACGTTGATGAAAACGCGCAGCGTGCGAATGGCGGCGATGTGGAAGAGTTCCTTGGCCGCACCGCCGGAAGCTCCGGAGTCGATCAACTGGCCCACGTCGGTATTGCGGGCGGTGATGACGCCATCGAAGGGCGCGTAAATTTTCTTGAAGGATTGCAGGTCCTCAAGACGGTTTACGTTGTACTGAGCGGAAGCCACCATGGCTTGTTTGGCGGCGTAATCGCCCTGCGCATTGTCCACGTCCTGCTTGGAAACGGAATCGGTATTTTTCAGGCCTTCGTATCTTTCGGCAGTGATTTGGGAAAGATTGACGTTGGCCTCGGCGGTGTTCAGATCGGCACGAGCCTGCTGTAACTGCTGGTCAACTTCCGGCGTGTCAATATCAGCCAGGAGCTGGCCTTTGCGCACGTGGGCGCCGATATCGAAATACCAAGCCTTGAGATAGCCATTGGTGCGGGCGTAGATGGGGGCGTCTATAAAAGCCTGAATATTGCCGGGCAAAACGATTTCCTGCTGCGGCGAGCCGCGCTCTGGGTGAATGATTTCAACCGCGGGGACCGCCAGATTGTCGGTTTCGACTTTGAGCGCGGCCTTGGCGCGGAGGCGCGGAACAACTCCGGCGATTACAATGGCGATGACGACAACGAACGCGACGATCGCGATGAGCGTTCCGTGGCCAGATTTCGAAGCGTCTGGAGCGGGACGGCCACGACCTGGTGGCCCGGTTTTTTCGCCAACCAACTCTGTCATTTCATCCTCTTCGGGCACCCTCTGGAAGTATTGCCGGGTACTCTAATGATGCGGCACAGGCGCGTCGCGTTTCACTCCGCGGCGGATTCTTTTTTCTCACGCGCGCCGTGCACGATGCTGAAAGTTACCGGGACAAAAAACAGCGTTGCCACAGTGGCAAACATCAGACCGCCAATGACTGCGCGGCCGAGTGGCGCGTTTTGTTCGCCGCCTTCGCCGAGACCCAGAGACATGGGTAACATGCCGATGATCATGGCGAGGGCGGTCATGAGCACAGGACGAAAACGCGTGAAGCCGGATTCCGAAGCAGCTTCGGCAGCCGTCTTCCCTTCCCCCAGCCTCTCCTTTGAGAAGCTGACAACAAGAATGCTATTGGCCGTGGCCACGCCCATGCACATGATCGCGCCAGTGAGGGCCGGCACGCTGACGGTAGTCCGCGTGATAAAGAGAAACCAAACGATTCCAGCCAGCGCCGCGGGCAGAGCCATCAAAATAATAAAGGGATCGAGCCATGATTGAAAATTTACGACGATGAGCAGGTAGACCAGGACGATCGAAAACGCGAGCCCCCAGAGCAGGCCCGAAAAGGATGAGGCCATAGTGAGAATCTGCCCGCGAACGACAATTTGAGAACCCCTGGGGAGGTCTTTCTTGCTCTTTTCCAGGATGGGCTCGATTTCGCGTGACAGGCCGCCCAGGTCGCGGCCTTGCACCGCGCCGAAGATATCAATGACCGGCTGGATGTTGTAGTGCGACACCACACCCATCTCTGCGCCCCTGCTGAAGGAAGCGACCGTGGCCATGATTTGTGACTGTGAAGTTCCCGGGCCGGTGATTGGAATATTTTCCAGGTCCTGCAAGGAATCCACGCGGTACTGCGGCGTTTCGGTGGTGATGCTGTAACTGACCCCGGTCCGGGGATCGAGCCAGAACGTCGGCGAGGTCTGGAAGCTGCCACTGAGCGAGACGAGCAAGTTCTGGGCAACATCGCGAGTGGTGTACCCGATCTGCTGCGCTTTGGTGCGGTCCACGTCAATGTGGAGTTTGGGCTGATCGAATTGCTGTTGGATGCGGAGATCCACCGTCCCCGGCACGTACTTCAGGCGATTCAGAAGGTCATCGGCAAAAATCCTATTGGCGGCGACATTTCTTCCGACGATTTGGATGTCAATAGGAGCCGGCAGGCCGAAATTAAGGATCTGGCTGACGATATCGGCAGGCAAAAAGTAGAAAGTAACGCCGGGGAAATCGTGGGCAAGCGTGATCCGAAGGTCATGCACATATTTCTCAGTGGGATGGTGGTCCCTGGAAAGCTCGGCGAGAATGTCGGCGTCTCCGGGCCCGATCGGCGCGGAATTGCTGTAGGAAAGATTAATGCTGCTGTAGGGCAGCCCAATATTGTCGATAAGGCTTACCAGTTCGGACTGCGGAATCTGCTTGCGAATGTCGGCTTCGACGCGATCGCAAAGCGCGGCGGTTTCTTCGATGCGGGTGCCGGTGGGCGCGCGCATGTGCAGCTTGAACTCGCCGCTATCGACACTGGGGAAAAAATCCTGGCCGAGCAACGGCAAGAGCGCGAAGGAAAGTATGCAAGCGGACAAAAAGCACACGGCAAACAGGACGCGGTGGTGAATGCAGCGCTCGAGCAGCGCGTGATAACGGTCGCGAAGCCGGTCGAAGTGATACTCGAACCTCAGTTGCATCAGCACAAAGGGATTTGAAGATTTTTCGGTCTCTCCCGGGATCTCCTCGGTGCGGGCCTGCAACAAATATTTGGCCATGGTGGGAACGAGCGTCCGGGAGAGCAGGTAGGAGGCAATCATGGCGAACGAAACGGCTTCGGCAAGCGGTACGAAAAGATATCTGGCGACGCCAGAGAGAAAGAACATGGGGACGAAGACGATGCAAATGGAAAGAGTGGAAACCAAGGCCGGGACAGCGATCTGAGAGGCGCCGTCCAGGATGGCCTGAACGATCTCTTTGCCTTGGTCAATATTGCGATTGATGTTTTCGATTTCGACAGTGGCGTCGTCCACCAGAATACCGACGGCCAGAGCGAGACCGCCGAGAGTCATGATGTTGATGGTCTCGCCCAAGGCGCTGAGGACGATCAATGACGTGAGGATGGAGAGCGGAATCGAGACGGCGATGATCAGAGTGCTGCGCCAGCTTCCCAGGAAAACCAGAATCATGAATCCGGTGAGGCAAGCGGCGAGGATCGCTTCACGGACGACGCCGACGATGGATGCTTTCACGAACAGGGATTGATCGGAAAGAGGGGTGATTTTCAGGGCAGGCGGCAAACCGGCGGCAATCGAGGGCAGCAAGGCCTTGACGCCCGAGATGATGTCCAGTGTGGAGGCGTCCCCCGCTTTCAAGATGACCATGAGCGAAGAGCGTTGGCCATTCACGCGAACGATGTTGGTTTGCGGAGGGAAACCGTCGCGCACGTTCGCGACATCGTGAATGTAGATGGTGGAGGTACCCACCTGTTTAATCGGAAGATCGTTCAATTCGGCGACCGTTTCGGGCGCTCCGTTCATATCCACTTCATATTCGAAAGTGCCGATTTTGGCGGTACCCGCGGGAAGAATGAGGTTCTGCAAATTGATGGCGTTGACCACGTCGAGCGGCGAGAGCTGCTTGGATTGCAACGCCCCGGTATTCAGGTCAACGAGAATCTGGCGCTGCTTTCCGCCGTAGGGATAAGGAATGGCCGCGCCCGGCACACTGATGAGGCCGGTGCGAATGAAATTCAGACCGATATCGCCGAGTTGCTGCTCGGAAAGACCTTTCCCGGAAAGCGCGAGTTGGAGAATGGGAACGCTGGAGGCGTTGTATTGAATGATGAGAGGGGGGGTGGTGCCGGGCGGGAGCTGGCGCAAGAGGGTCTGAGAAACGGCGGTGACCTGCGCCACGGCATTGCCAATATTGACCCCGGAGTGAAAGAAGATTTTTACGACGCCTATCCCGTTGAGCGATTGCGATTCGATGTGTTCGATGTCGTTTACAGTGGTCGTCAGTACGCGCTCATATTGGTAGACGATGCGGTTGGACATTTCCTCGGGCGAAAGCCCCGAGTAATTCCAGAGAACGCTTACGACCGGAATGTCGATGTTGGGGAAGATATCGGTGGGGGTGCGCAGAATTGATACGGGCCCGAGAATGAGCAGGAGGATGGCAGCGACGACGAAAGTATAAGGCCGGCGTAACGCCAGCCGAACAATCCACATCGAAAACTCCCCGAAATGGCTAAAAAGAACTGCGCCCCCGAGCAGCAGGCGCAGGACAGCCGTTATTCGCGCGATAGTATGGCACGTCGCATTCCAAAGCTGTAGAGCCAGAACCGACGCTGCCCCTTAAGGGACTCAGCGCGCGTGACTTAATTTTTCCACAGTAAGGTTGGCGGCGGTCGATGGCGCGCTTGGCGGTTCGCCGGGTTACGACGGTCTTTCGCCAACTGTCGGCCCACCGTCACGGGTCGGTGCACGGGCTAGTTCCCGGAGAATTGTTGCTGTTTGGATGCGCGGAAATATCCGCATGCGAAGGATTCCGAATGCAGACTCGTGAAACGACCGCGCGCTTGTATGCGTCAGAGTATCTGAGGCTTAGGGCTTGATGGGGATTCTGAATCTATCGTTCAGCGAATCCCATCTGATGGACGTATCGGGGGCAGGCGAGCGGATGGAACAGGCCACGCGGATGCAGCCGGTAACGGTGGCGCGCAGGAGCGCGGAAACGACGCTCCAGCAGTACGCCATGCTGCTCGAAGTCTCGAAATCGATTGTTTCCCACCGCAATCTTAGCGAACTCTTTCATGAGCTTTCCGAACGACTGAAAGGACTGCTGAATTTCCATTTTTTATCGCTGGTGCTGTATGACCCGGCACGGAACGTGATGCGCATGCACGTGCTGGAGACGACCGCACCGATTGCAGTGCGCGCGGGCGATGAATTCGGAATGGACGAATCGCCTTCGGCGACGGCCTGGAGCACGCAGCAGCCGTTCATTATCGAAGACACCCATACCGATGGGCGATTTCCGCGCGTGATGAAATTGCTACGCGCGCAGGAGGTGCGATCTTTCTGCTGCCTGCCGCTGACGACGGCGCATCGCCGGCTGGGGACGATGAATTTCGGCGCGGAAGAGCCCGGCACATTCACGTTGGAAGAGCTGGAATTCCCCAGGCTGGTGGCCGCGCAATTGGCGGTGGCTGTGGATAATGCGCTGAATTTCGAAGAGGCGCAGTCGTTGCACCATCAATTGGCGCGCGACCGGGACCGGCTGCAGCTTTTGCTGGATTTGAACAATCGCATGGTGTCCAGCCTGGATCTCCGCGAGCTGTTCCGGGCGATCTCCTCAGGAATCCGGCGGGTGATGGAGTGTGATTACGCGGGATTGTCGCTGCCCGATCCGGACCGAGCGGAGACGATGCGGGTTTACGCGCTCGATTTTCCGGAGGGTAAGGGCCTGCTGCACGAGGAAATGCAGGTGCCGTTCGAAGGCGCGTCTTCGGCGAAGGCGTATTTGACGATGAAGCCGGTGACTCTGGACAGCTGTTCGCCGGGTTGGCGCAAATCTCCGATTGCACAAATAGCCGCGAGCGAGGGGCTCACGAGATTGTGTTTCTTGCCCTTGATTACGCGCAATCGGGCGATCGGGAGCTTGAACCTGGGCAGGCTGCGGGACGAGGCTTTTACGCAGGAGGACATTCATTTTTTGGGGCAGATCGCGAGCCAGGTGGCCATCGCCGTGGAAAATGCGTTGGATTATGCAAAAGTGACGGAATCGCGCGCGCGGCTGGCGGAAGAAGGGCGTTATTTGAAAGAGGAGTTGCGCACGGAGCACGATTTTGAAGAGATTGTGGGAGTGAGCGCGACCTTGAAGACGGTGCTGAAACAGGTGGAGACGGTGGCGCCGACAAATTCGACGGTCTTGATTTTGGGCGAAACCGGGACGGGGAAAGAATTGATCGCGCGGGCGATCCACAATCTGAGCGGGCGCAAAGAGCAGCCTTTTGTGAAAGTGAATTGCGCGGCGATACCCTTGGGATTGCTGGAGAGCGAATTGTTCGGACACGAGCGCGGCGCGTTTACCGGGGCGATCTCTCAAAAAGTCGGCCGCTTCGAACTGGCTCATAAGGGGACGATCTTTCTGGACGAAGTTGGGGATATCCCGCTGGAGTTGCAGCCAAAGCTGCTGCGCGTGCTGCAGGAGCAGGAATTCGAAAGGCTGGGGAGCACCAAGACCACGCGCGTGGAAGTTCGATTGGTGGCCGCAACCAGCCGCGATCTGGGGCAGATGATCGCCGAGAATCAATTCCGTAGAGATCTTTTTTACCGTTTGAATATTTTTCCTTTAGCGCTGCCGCCACTGCGCGCGCGGCGGGAAGATATCGCGCTGCTGGTGGAACATTTCGTCGAAAAATACGCGGGGCTGATGAGCAAGAAAATAGCCAAGGTTCCCGACGAAACGATGCAGGCGCTGCGGGAATATCATTGGCCGGGAAACATTCGGGAGCTGCAGAACATCATCGAGCGGGCCGTGATTCTTTCGCCGGGTGCCGTGCTAAGGATGTCATTAGCCGAATTGAAGAATCACAGTAACGAGGCGGCCGCGG
Organism: uncultured Acidobacteriota bacterium; assembly: GCA_963780035.1. Lineage (GTDB taxonomy): Bacteria > Acidobacteriota > Terriglobia > Acidiferrales > UBA7541 > Palsa-295. The sequence goes on from CAWAAG010000008.1 coordinate 781,941, forward strand.
CATCCGGGCGCCCGGAAACACTGCATGAGGTCGAGAAGCAACACATTCTAGAGACTCTGCGGCAGACGAAATGGGTAATTGGCGGAGCCTCCGGCGCCGCCGCGAAACTTGGCATGAAGCGCACTTCGCTGGTTTACAAGATGGGCAAGCTGGGGATCACCCGACCGTGGAAGTGACGGCATTTTGACTTGTGTCGAGAGACTGTCCGCCTAGGTGACACGCAGCTGTCGCCAAGTATTTGAGTAAGCCGCCATACGCCTCCCGTTATTCCCAAGAATCCACGCAGGATAGCCGCGTACATCCGGGCGCCTTTCGCGCGCGTATGAAAGTGGAAGCGAAACTGCGAATCGAACGCGCGTGCGGGGGAAGCGCGTATGGAATTGACGGCGATTAACGGCACAGGATTCACAGCCTCACGCATCGCTCTGGGCACGTGGGCGGTGGGCGGAACGATGTGGGGCGGGTCGGAAGAGCAGGACAGCATCCGAACCATTCACGCGGCGCTGGAGCGCGGAATCAACCTGATTGATACCGCGCCCGTGTATGGGTTTGGGCGGTCGGAAGAAATTGTCGGAAAAGCGCTGGCACAGTATGGCAATCGCGAAAAAGTGATCCTGGCGACGAAGGCAGGGATTGAGTGGCGGAACGGGAGTCTTTCGCGGAATGCCTCGCGGGAGAGGATTCTGCGCGAAGTGGAGGATTCGCTGCGACGACTGCAAACACCCTACATTGACATCTACCAGGTGCATTGGCCGGACCCGTTGGTGCCGATTGAAGAGACGGCAGAGACGATGTTGGGACTATTCGAGAGAGGGAAAATCCGCGCGATCGGAGTGAGCAATTTTTTGCCGCAGCAGATGGATCGTTTTCGCGCGGTGGCGCCGTTGCACACGGATCAGCCGCCTTACAACTTGTTCGAACGGCAGATCGATCGCGACGTCTTGCCCTATCTGCGTGAAACAGGCATCAGCGCACTCGTTTATGGGCCGCTTTGCCGAGGCTTGCTGACCGGCACAATGAATGCCGACACGCGATTTACCGGCGACGATTTGCGTAAAGTGGATCCGAAATTCCGGCCGCCGCGTTTCGAACAGTATCTGCGAGCGATGGAACTGCTGGATGAATTTGCGCAAAAGAATTTCGGCAAACGCGTGATTGACCTGGCGATCCGTTGGACGCTGGATCAACCCGGCGTGAGCGTGGCGTTGTGGGGGGCGCGACATCCCGAGCAATTGCAAACCGTGGATAACGTCGACGGTTGGAAACTGGATGCCGACGCGTTGAAGGCGATCTGCCGGATCGTACGCGATACCGTGAGCGACCCGATCGGACCGGAATTCATGGCGCCACCTGCGCGGCAGATGGTGGCGACCGCGTGAATGTGTAGATGGAGGAACAAACAATGTGCGCGGGCAAGGACAAGTTCGGCCCCCTTTTTAAGGGAACTTTGCCCGCACACGCCAGAATCTGGGGGTTCGTTTGAATGTAAAGCTTTGTCGTGAAAAGGAACTTTTTCCACCGCGCGGGTTTATCAAGAGTGAGGCATCAAGAGTTTTCGCAGGAGCAGTGAACAGGGCCGATCCTGAGGCGAGAGAGGGGAACTAACATGCCGGCGATCGTGATAGTGCTGATGTTCCTGGTGCTGTTTCTAGTGACGTTCCTCGCCGTGCTTCTCGGGCCATTCGTCGGGTTGGGGTTTGCCATGTGGAAACATAGCAGGAACTCGTCTGGTTCCGGCGCGAGAGTCGGTTCTGAACCGCAAATCTGTAAGTAAAAGTACGGAGTAGCAGGGTATTGACCGCTGAAAATGTTGCAGGGCCGAAATCCTCGAAACAGTCCCCATAAAGCTCGCCTTTGTTTCGTCCGACGTTCGTAGAACGTTAGTACCATTTACGGGAAACTTTATTCTCTCCCCGCCCCGCGGAAGGCCGCTGTGTTTGTTCGATTCTCACCACTTTATTCTGAAAACTGCGAAATCGAGGCCGTTTCCTGCCAAAAACGCCAGTTTGGACTCAAAAACGGCGCAAATCGGGTTGGAACGGTGATTGCGTACGGTAGCCCTGAGGGTAGGGCTCTGGCTGCTTGGGAGTGGCCGGATTTAAAGGGGAAATGGGGAAGGGCCTGACGAGTTGGGCGAAGCTCGCCGTGACTACAATTGATTGCCGTCGCTCGGGAGCGATGGCGATCTTGTTTCTGGAAGTGATTTTCCTATGGGCGATCCTGGCACCCAGAGCCGTCTCTGTGCCAGCGGTCGGCAGATGGAATTCTTCACCCACAGCTTATCAATCGGATCTCGCTGCCGACTTTCTTTCGCAACCCGCCGAATTGGACAATGATGGCCGCGTCTACTACCCGTATTCCGTGATCCCGGGCGGGGCAAAGAACGGCGCGGAGCTACGAAACGCGATTGCAAACGACGCCGTTGTCGCCAAACACTATTCCGATTTCAATTTGACGAATACCCGCGTCACGCGACTGCGCGAGGCGCGCGCGGTGTTTGTTTCCTACCGAATCGGCGACCGTATCTACTGGACTAAGAATAGAGTGGCTCTCCCTGAGGGGGAGACTGTGCTGACCGACGGCGCGCATATGGCGCGAACGCGTTGCGGAAATCGCCTTTCCGAGGTGCCCGGCGAACCGGTGCTGAAGGCAGAACCCTCGCCGGAGGCGATGGAACTTCCGGCAGCGCGCGGACCGCTGGCTATGCTGGTCGCTCCACCGGAAATACCGCTGGTTCCGCCACCAACGACAGGCATTGTGGTACCGGAAACGCCGCCAGGATCCATCTTCATCCCGCCCATCGTTCCGATTTTTCCACTCGGAGGAGCTCCGTTCTCTCCGGGAGTCCCCACAACGCCACCGGCGGGTCCGCCTCCGCCACCTCCTCCGCCGCCTCCGCCACCCCCCGTCGCTGCGCCGGAACCGTCAAGTCTCCTGATGCTGACGGCGAGCCTTGCGTGTCTCTGGATCTTCAGACGAAAGAGTCGAGCGTAAGGTTCGATTCCCTGCTCTGGAAATGACGGATAGCTACCTCGTTATTCATTTTCTTGACAAAACTTGAGCCGCGGGATATGCAAAGTCCACCGATGGGGGGGCCCTGTCGTGGTCCGGTAGCGTGTAGGTGGCTCGCATGAGTTGGACGCAGATTTATAATCCGCTCGGGATATGGTGGCTCTCGACTCTCGTAGCGGCCCTTCCGATCCTCGTATTGTTCACGCTTCTGGCAGGCTTGCAGGTCAAACCACACCTTTGTGCGATTGCGGCGGCGGTGACGGCGGTGCTGGTGGCGACATTGGTTTTCAAAATGCCACCGGCGCTAGCAGCGTCGAGCTTCGCTTACGGAGTTGCGTACGGGATTTTAAAGATCGCGTGGATTGTGCTGACGGCAGTTTATCTCTACGACATTTCGGTGGAGGCCGGACAGTTCGAGATCATGAAGGAGTCCATCGCGGGAATTACGCCGGACCGGAGGCTGCAAGTTCTGCTGGTGGCGTTTTGCTTTGGCGCGTTCATCGAGGGCGCGGCGGGATTTGGAGCGCCGGTGGCGATCGCGGGCGCTTTCATGATTGGGCTGGGATTCCGGCCGTTTCATGCGGCTGCTTTGAACTTGATCGCGAATACGGCGCCGGTGGCGTGGGGAGCGATCGGGACTCCTGTGCACGCGCTGGCAGCGGTTTCGAATTTGCCGGAATCGGACCTGAACGCGATGATCGGGCGAATTTTGCCGTTCACGGCAGTGATTGTGCCGTTTTGGCTGGTGCGCACTATGGTGAGCTGGTCGGAGACGTTTGAAGTACTGCCCGCGATCCTGGTGGTGGGCGTATCTTTTGCGGTTACGCAGTTCCTGTGGTCGAACTTTCGGGACAGCAACCTGGTGGACATCATGGGCGGAGTGGTGTCCATCATCTGCACGGTGATTTTTCTGCATTTCTGGAAGCCGAAGAAGATCTGGCGATTCGATTACGACCGAGAAGCAGTGCGGCCAGCGGTTGAGCCCGGAAAAATCGCGGATGACATGGGAGGCGAGTGGAGTTCGAAAGAATTCGACGGTTATGTGCAGCCGCGGAAATATCCTTTCGGGACGGTACTGAAGGCGTGGATGCCGTTCGCGATCCTTTCTATATTTGTTTTTGTGTGGGGATATCCGCCGGTAAAACTGGCCATCAACAAGGCGACGACACCTGCGTTTCACGTGGTGCAAGCCGACGGCAAAGTGCGGCCGGGCGCTCCGGGATGGGATTGGCCGTATTTGCATAACGCGGTTACGCGTGCGGCACCGGTGGTGAGCAAGCCCACGCCGGAAGCGGCGCGCTACGACTTCAATTGGCTATCGGCAACCGGAAGTGGGTGCTTTCTGGCGGCGATTGTGGCTGGGTTGTTGCTGGGATTGAGCCCGCTGCGATTGATGAAGATATTCTGGCGCACGCTGGTGCGGATGCGCCTGGCGATGATCGCAATATCGTTCATGTTGGGGCTGGGATTCGTGACGCGGTATTCGGGCCTGGATGCCGTGCTGGGATTGGCGTTTACGCGAACCGGATGGCTTTATCCATTTTTTGGCACTTTTTTGGGGTGGTTGGGCGTGGCGTTGACCGGGAGCGACACTTCATCGAACGCTCTGTTTGGGAGCTTGCAACGGATCACGTCGCAACAATTGGGAATTGATCCGATATTGATGTGTGCGGCGAATAGCGCCGGCGGCGTGATGGGGAAAATGGTGGACGCGCAATCCATCACGATCGCGACGGCCGCGACGGAACAGGTGGGCAACGAAGGGATTATCTTCCGGTTCGTCTTCTGGCATTCGATTGCTTTGGGCTCGATTGTCGGCGTGATCGTGATGCTGTATGCATATGTGTTTCCGCATCTTGTGCCGCATGGATTGACGTTTGTAAAGTGATTCTGCTTCGCCTGGAGCAGGCGCGGGCCGGTACGGATTATTTCTTTGCCGCAGGCTTGTTTTTTAGACGTACGCCTTCTTGCGCCACTAGCAGATTGCGGACGGCCGGGGCCGGGCCGCTTCCGGCGAAATGGCTCGCCATTACTTTCCCGATTTCCTTGAAGTGATCCGTGGCTAGCGCGATGACGCCGGGTCCCGCACCGCTTAAGGCGATTCCGAGCAGGCCGGGCATTCGCGGAATCTGGAGAGCGGCGGCAAGACCCGGGACAAGCGGCTCGCGGTAGGATTGATGCAGACGGTCCTGCATGGCGTCCCACAGAAGGTCGTAACGCTTGGCGTGCAGCGCCGCGAGGAACAGCGCGGAGCGCTGGAGATTGTGGACGGCGTCGGCGTGTTCGACTGTCTTGGGGAGCGCCGCTCGTGAAGCGCTGGTTTCGAGCGACATTCTGGGAGTGACGACAATCACGCGGATTTCCTTTGGCCACTTCCTGCGGACCGCTACGACGTTATTATCGGCACCGACAAACGACACGACCAGGCCTCCGAGCAGCGCTGCGCTGACATTGTCGGTGTGTTTCTCGAGGTCAGCAGCAAGGCGTAGCGCGGTTTGCTGCGGCAATTTCTTCCTGCAGACCGCATAGGCCAGCGCGATGCCGGCGACAATGGCTGCCGCACTGCTTCCCAAGCCGCCGGCGATCGGAATTTCGTTTTGGACGTCGAGATGGACAGGCGGCAGCTGAAGATTTTCGCGTGCAGCGGCGTGCTGCATCGCGCGCAAGATCAGATTTTCTTCAGGCGCGCTGGGGAGATCCGAGCTGCCGGATACTCCGCGGCTGCGGGCGATGGTGTGGGCGTCTGCGCGGGGCTGAACCGTGGCGCGGACCGTCAGGTACAGTTCCAGAGCCAGTCCGAAGCAATCGAAGCCCGCGCCGAGATTGGCGGTGGAGGCTGGAACGCGAACTTCAAATGTTTGGCGGTTGGAATTCTTCATGGACTATTTTCAAGGAACATTCGCACGGAACATTTTCACGGACCGAGGCCAGTCTAGCGCCGCCGCTCCAGACATTCGAGGATGGCGTTTTTGTTGGCGGCAATTTTTTCGGGAGCGTTGCGAAACACGCCCGGGATGTGCATTGGTTTAGGCGGTTCTCCGTGCTCCGCTACATCGAGAGATAAAGTGCCGCGGTGATAGTGGGTGACATAATCCGGATCTTTCAGAACGTGGCCGGTGAGCACGGCTACGACAGATTCATCGGCGCGAATTTTGCCCGCCGCGACCAGCTTGCGAATACCGGCGACAGTCGTGGCGGAGGCGGGCTCGCAGCCGATGCCGTCGCGTCCGATGATGGCTTTGGCGTCGGCGATTTCCTGCTCGCTTACGGAGATGATGCTGCCGCCAGAGCGGAGAACCGCGCGTAAAGATTTCTGCCAGGAAACGGGAGCGCCAATCTTAATGGCCGTAGCGAGGGTGCGGGGATTACGCACAACGTCAATGTGGTTCGGAATTTTTTCGGAGGGGACGGCGCCCGCGGATTGCAGTCCCGCAAACAGGTGCGCGAGAGGAGCGGAGCCCTCCGCTTGAATGACGCTGAGCTTCGGGAGGCGATCGATCAGGCCGAGGCGCAGCATTTCGTCCAAGCCTTTGCCGAGCGCGGAGCCATTACCCATGTTTCCGCCTGGAACGACGATATGGTCCGGGACTTGCCACTCGCATTGCTGAAGCATTTCGAAGGCGACGGTCTTTTGCCCTTCGATGCGAAATGGATTGATGGAGTTGGCGATGTAGATGGAGGGCTCTCCGGCGAGTTCTCCGATCAAGCGCATGCAGTCGTCAAAATTTCCGGCGATTTCGCAAACGATTGCGCCGTAGTCCATGGACTGAGCAAGTTTCGCGGGGCTGATTTGGCCCTGCGGCAGCAGGATGGCGCAGTGCAATTCCGCGCGGGCCGCGTAAGCGGCGAGGCTTGCGGCGGTATTACCGGTGCTGGCGCAGACCACCGTGCGCGCGCCGAGCAATACGGCCTGGGTTACGGCGACAGTCATGCCCGTATCTTTGAATGACGCGGTGGGATTGCAGCCTTGATGTTTGAGGCGCAGAGATGCAAGACCAGCGTATTGCGCGCTTCGCGGCGCGTCGTAAAGCGGCGTGTTGCCTTCGAAGAGAGTAACGACGGGCGCGTCGGCGGCGAACGGGAGCAGCTCGCGGTAGCGCCAGACGCCGCTGCGGTCCTTGGGGTCGTGCGACGAAGCACGCGCGTCCCAACGCTTCGGCAGATCGCGCGGCTGGCTCAGGGATTCCAGCGCGATTTCGATTTCCAGCGGACCGCCGCAGCGCGGGCAGACGTAAATCTGTTCGCGGATGCCGAAAGCGCTCGCGCAAGACGGCATGATGCAGCGCTGCACGGCTTCCCGCGCTTCCGGGCCCGTTTGCGTGCCCGCACTGCGCGCGGCTTTGGGATTAGGAGCGCTCATCTGGTGGCGGACGAAGTTTCGTGCGCGTTGCGCATGTCCAAGGCAAACTCCCGATGGACTGCGAGTAGGGCTTTTTTCATGTCGTTGCTGGCGACGACGAAAGAGATGTTGGATTCCGAAGAACCTTGGGCAATGGCGATGATATTTACGTTTTCACGGCCGAGGACGCTGAAGGTGCGTCCGGCCATGCCCACGGTGCCGCGCATATTTTCTCCGACGACGGCCACGATGGCGATATCGGGATCGAGGGTGATGTGTTCGACGGTCTGATGGGCGAGGTCTTGCGCGAATTGCTGGCGCAGCGCCTCGACGGTGCGCTTCGCATCGGACGAGGAAATGATGAAGCAAATATCGTTCTGTGAAGAAGACTGCGAGATGAGCAGCACGTTGGCGCGAACGCTGGCGGTGGTGGAAAATGTGCGGCCGACGACGTCGGGGAGGCCGACAATTCCGGGCCCGCCGACGGCGATGAGAGAAACGTCGCTGATGGCGGTGAGCGCTTTCACGCCGCCACTCGAGCTACGGCCCTGCGGAGTGATTTTTGTGCCGAGATTTTCCGGCTCGAAGGTATTGCGAATCCATACGGGAATTCCCGCCTGCATCACAGCGCGCAGCGTCTTGGGATGAAGAACTTTGGCGCCAAAATAGGCGAGCTCGGCGGCCTCACGATAGGAAATTTCGGGGATGGTGCGGGCCTCGGGAACCAAGCGCGGATCGGCGCTGAGCACGCCGTTGACGTCTGTCCAGATGATGACCTCGTCGGCGCCGAGCGCGCCGCCCAAAATAGTAGCGGAATAGTCCGAGCCTCCGCGTCCGAGTGTGGTGAGGATGCCGTCGGTGGTGGCGCCGATGAAACCGGTGACGACGGGAACAATTCCCTGCTGTAGCAGCGGGCGCATGCGCGCTTCAGAACGCTGGTGCGTGAGGTCCATTAGCGGTTCCGCGGCGCCGTGATAGGAATCGGTGACCACCAATTCGGTGGCTTCAATTGCTTCGCTGCGAACTCCCTGTTCGCACAATGCGCCGGCTACGAGCGGCGCGGAAAGCCGTTCGCCCAGGCTGGAAATAGAGTCGAGGGTGCGCGGCGTGAGTTCGTGGATGAGCGCGGTACCTTCGCAAAGACGTTGTGCTTCGCACAGATTTTCTTCGATGCGCAGGGTGAGGCGTTTGCGAGTTTCGGGATTCTGGATCAATGCATCGAGAGCCACCGCGTGTTGGTCACGTAAACCCTGGAGGAGCGCCGACGCGCGATCGCGCTCGCCCGCTTCGGAACAAGTGGCGGCTTCGATGAGCCGGTTGGTGACACCACTCATCGCGGAGACGACTACGACGACGGGATTCATGCGCGCAGACTTGGCCACGATGTCTGTGACGCGCGCGATGCAGGAGGCATCGCCGACTGATGTTCCACCGAATTTCATGACCTGCAAGAATGATTTCATTTGAGATAGACCTGTGGCACGGCGAAAAAATGTGGCCTGTGGCAATGCTGGCATCAGGAATGGCCGCGCCTGCAAAAACTATACACTAGTCGCGCGGATTGTCAGAGAAGGCCTGAGAGAACGTGTTTCGCAAGGAAAAAGGGTACCGATTGACGATCGCAGTCGTCAGTCTGAGGGTTCGGTCTGGATCCGTGCCCGGCTACCCTCCGTCCACCGTGGCGGACGAAGGGCGAGAAGGGGCGGTGCGGGCACTCGGTGCTGCTTGCGTGGAAACTTTACGGGTGAGAGACCAGGGCTGGAACCAAGACTTTGGATTGCGGCGTGCCGAGACCGGTCACGAAGTCGTATTCGGCGACAGCACCGCAGAGAAGTTGGCAGGAGCTGTTGCCGGCGTTGGTGAGGCGGTGAAAAGTGCTGCGATGATGGGTCCTGGCCGACCAGTAGAGCGCTTCGTTGGCGCTGGTGAGATTTGTCTTGCCGGCGGCAGCGCGCTGGGAGTTTGTGATTGCGACGAGAGCCGCCCATTGCGGCGTGGCGGCGCTGGTACCGCCAAGTTGAAACCAGCCCTGGGCGCCATTGATGCCGATGGAATTGTAAACGGCGTAGCCGGTTCCGGGGTTGGCGTTGTACGCGACGTCTGGGACACCGCGGGCTCCGGCCAGATCATTCGGAATCGAGAATTGCTCCTGGACAAGCGGCTCATTTTCGTAGCGGCTGAGTCCGCCACTGCTGCCGCTCCAAGCCGCTTCACTGAGGTAATTTCCGTGGGCGTCGAGAGTGAGCGAAGTGCCTCCGACCGCAGTCACGCCTGGCGAAGCCGCAGGATAGGACACGCCCGCGCCGGTGTCCCCGGAAGCAGCGAGAAAGGTGACGCCGTTCACAAGGAAGTGATTATCCAGACTGGTCTCGTTCGGTATTTCTGCGGAAGTCCAGCTCATGGAAACGGCCGCAGCGCCATTGCGGACCGCAGTGTCCACGCCGAAAAGCAGGTCGCTCAGATTGTTCGAAGGAGTTTCGATCAGTACGATCGTGGCTTGTGGTGCGATGGCATGCGCCCATTCGATATCGAGCGAAATTTCCATCGACCAATTCGAGTTTGCGTCGGGCTGGCGACCGTTGGAAAAGACTTTGCGGAAACAGCCGTTGCTGCTGGTGCAGGCAGGCAAATTGAATTGTCTACTGAAAACGCCGAGATCGTTCTCGGCATTGGGGTCGTCATAGGCGTCCACAACAGCGATAATTTGGCCTGCGCCTTCATTGGCGATCAGGTCAAAACCATAGGCATGGCGGATCTGAGAGGGAATGAAGGCAGAGGTAGGGGGAGTGTTCAGGCTGGCTCCGGCGGCCTCATGGATGAAATAGTGCGGGCGCATGAAAGCGATCGGGTTGCGCCCGCTATCGCCCCCAGGTAACTGTAAACGAAGGAGTTGCTGGGCGCAGACTGCTTGGCTGGCGACCAGGATTGAGCAGGTTATGAGTGAGACGCGCAGAAGACTTTTGAATCCCCCAGACTGCATTTGGAACCCCCGGTTTCGCCAGTCCATGACTGCGGTACTGGTTCGCTTATGAGCGCTTGCAACGAAATCAGGGTAGCGTGCGGGCTGGATGAGCGGCCATAGTTCGCGACTCTCAATCGAGTAGTACGAAAGACTATGCAGGGGAGTAGGACGAGCGGGGTAACTACTCGAGCGGGAGCCCGACGTAATTTTCCGCGAGGGATTGCGAAGCGGCGCGCGAACTAGTGACGTAATCGAGTTCCGCGAGCTGGCGGCGATGGTCGAAGTTATTTTCGTCTGCAAAGCGATGCAGCATGGAAGTCATCCACCAGGAGAAACGTTGCACTTTCCAGACGCGGCGTAGGCAGGTCTGCGAGTAGGACTCGAGAAGATCGCGATGGCCATGCGAATAATACTCCGCTAGCGCTCGCGCGAGAATGCGGACGTCGGCGACGGCGAGGTTCAGACCTTTGGCGCCGGTCGGCGGGACGATATGCGCGGCATCGCCCGCGAGGAACAGTTTGCCGCATTGCATCGGTTCGATCACAAAGCTGCGCATGCCGGTGACGCCTTTTTGGATGATGGGACCTTCGATGAGTTTCCAGGCGTCATTCGCTTCCAGACGAAGCTGCAGCTCGCGCCATATTTTTTCGTCGGGCCAATCGGCGATGTCTTCATCAGGACGGCATTGGAAGTAGAGGCGGCCAATGTGGGGCGAGCGCATACTTAGGAGAGCGAAACCACGATCGTGGTAGGCGTAGATGAGTTCCTCGGACGAGGGAGCGACTTCGGCGAGGATGCCCAGCCATCCGAACGGATAGACGCGATCAAAGGTGGTGAGCACTCCGGGAGGCACGGACGGGCGGCAGACGCCGTGGTAACCGTCGCATCCAGCAATGAAATCGCAGGAGAGCTCCTGCGGCTCGCCGTCTTTCCGAAAGCGAATGAGCGGCTTGGCTGACGATTGCGAAGTATCGAAATCGTGGATGCTGGTGTCCTGCACTTCGAAGAATATTTGGCCGCCCGCGGCGAGGCGGGCGTCGGTCAAGTCTTTGACCACTTCGTGTTGCGCATAGATGGTGACCGCTTTGCCGCCGGTGAGATCCGCGAAATCAATGCGATGGGTGCGTTTGCTGAAACGCAGATTCACGCCGTAGTGGACCAGGCCTTCGCGCTCAAGCCTTTCGCCGACCCCGGTTTCCTTCAGCAGGTCAACGGTGCCCTGCTCCAGGACGCCGGCGCGAACGCGCTCTTGCACGTATTGGCGGCTGCGATTTTCCAGGACGACTGACTCGATACCATGGAGGTGCAGAAGATGCGACAGAACGAGGCCCGCGGGTCCTGCTCCGATGATGCCAACCTGCGTGCGCATATTACGTGCTCGAATAAACCCCGCTAGACGATAACAGAAAAAACCGATGTGACGGAATGCCAACATGGGGGAAGGCTTGGAGCGGTTCAGAAGTGAGTGTTACCATGCGTCGCTGGATCTGAATTGCCTGGGCGCGATCGTGGGTTTTCTTAGGAGCCTCACGCTATGTTCGTAAGCCAGAAACATGTGCTGGTGGAATGGGGCCATTGCGATCCCGCGGGGATCGTCTTTTATCCGCAATATCTCGCGTGGTTTGACGATTGTACGACCGCACTTTTTGGCAATGCCGGAATGCCGACGCGCGCGTTATTCAAGGAACATGGAATTTTCGGGGTGCCGCTGGTGGACGTCCGCGTGCGGTTTTTGATGCCTTCCACTTTCAATGACGAGTTGCTGGCGGAATCCAGCGTGGTGGAATTTCGCAAGAGCAGCTTCGTTATTCGGCACCAGTTCTTCAAGGCGGGCGCGCTGGCCGTCGAGGGTTTCGAGACGCGCGTGTGGGCCGGGCCGGATCCGATGAATCCGGAGCGCATGAAATCAAGGCCTCTGCCGGCAGAGGTGATCGAGCGGCTTTCGGTTAGCGGCACGGTGACTGGCAAAACGAAGGGCTGAGCTTTCAGGTGAACTTCATCGGCTTGGGCTTGGCAGGGTCGCTGTAGTCGTAGAATCCACGGCCGGTCTTGCGGCCGTTCCATCCCATAAGGACCATGCGCTTCAGGAGCGGCGGAGGCGCGAAACGCTTCTCCTTGAATTCATCGAACATGATATTTGCGATGTAATAGGTGGTGTCGTGGCCGACGAAATCCAGCAACGTCAAGGGTCCCATGGGATGGCCACAGCCGAGCTTCATGGAATTATCAATATCCTCGATAGAGCCGACACCTTCTTCGAGCGCGCGGACTGCGTCGAGCAGGAACGGAACCAACAGGCGATTGACGATGAAGCCGGTGCGGTCGGTGGTGCGCACGGGAGTCTTGCCGAGGCGTCCGGCGAGAGCTACGGCTGCTTCTTCCAGTTTCGGATCGGTGGCGATGGTGCGGATTACTTCCACCAGTTTCATCACCGGAACCGGGTTGAAGAAGTGCAGGCCGAGAAAACGGTCGGGACGCTGCGTGAACATCGCCATTTCCGTTATGGAAAGAGAGGAAGTGTTGCTGGCGAAGACGGTATGCTTCGGGCAAATTTTGTCGAGAGCGGTCCAGAGCTCGCGCTTCGCGGGAAGCTGTTCGATGATGGCTTCGATGATGAGGTCTGAGTCCTTTAGATCTTCGAGATTGGCGGTGCCGCGCAGGCGTCCGCGGACCTGGTCGCGGTCGGCGGCGGGGAGAGTGCCCTTGTCCACGAGGCGCTGAAGATTCTTGTCGATGGATTGCAAGCCTTTGTCAACGAGCTGAGGGGAAACCTCGCGGACCGTCACTTGGCAGCCCGCTTGCGCCGCCACCTGGGCGATCCCCGAACCCATCAAGCCGCATCCCACCACTCCGATTTTTTCGATCGGCATTTGCGATTCCTCCTGATATTGGCAGAGCTATAGAAGATTGCAGTACTGCGCAAACTGGTGGCGCCTGGATTTAAGTGCGTTGATGGCGGAGAGCATCATCGTCCGGCGTCAATTTCCGCAAAAACTTCCTGCGCGATGTGGAATGCAGTGTTGGCCGCTGGAACGCCGCAATAAATCGCGCTTTGCAGCAGCACTTCCTGAATTTCCTCGCGCGTCACTTTGTTATTGAGCGCGGCGCGCACGTGCAGACGAAATTCATCACCACGATTCAGGGCGATCATCATGGAAAGCGTCAGGAGGCTGCGCGTGTGGCGCGGCAAGCCGGGTCGCGACCAGATTTCACCCCAGGCGTAGCGGGTGATTAAATCCTGAAAAGGCTCGCTGAAGGCGTTCTTGGCGGCTTCGGCGCGATCCACGTGCGCATCGCTCAGGACCGAGCGCCGGACTTTCATGCCCGAGGAATGCCGCTCACGTTCGTCCATTATTTCGCCTCCTTTTGTGAAAGAAAGTTCAGGAGCGCCGCGGTGAAGGCATCAGCATCCTCGAAATTGGAAAGATGCGCGGCGTTTAGTTCCAGATATTGCGCACCGCGGATGCGATCTACCAGGAAGTGGCCGTCCGCAGGAGTGGTGACAGCGTCCTTCGCGCCCGCAATGACCAGGGTGCGCACCGAGATGCCCGGGACGGATTCGCGCTGGTCCATTTCTCGGAGAGCCCCACAAGTGGCGACGTACCCCTCCGGCGGTGTGTGCAGGAGCATCTGGCGAGTGGATTCCACTTTTTCTGGCGAGTTCTTTGCGAAAGTCTCGGTGAACCAGCGCGAGACGACAGCATCGGCCACTGAAGCCATGCCACCTTCGCGGACGGTCTTGATGCGCGCGTTCCAACCGTCTGCCGTGCCGATGCGCGCCGCAGTATTGCTGAGTATGAGGCTCGCAAAACGATTGGCGGCGTTGACGCCGAGCCATTGGCCGAGCGCTCCTCCGACGGAAAGGCCACAAAAATGTGCGCGCTCGATTTTCAACGCGTCGAGAAGGCCGAGCACATCGCGCGCGAGTCCTTCGATCGAGTAAGGACCCGGTGTGACGGTCGAGAGGCCGTGTCCGCGCATATCGTAGCGCAGGACGCGAAATTTCTGCGACAGCGCTGGAATCTGAGAATCCCACATCGCAAGATTGGTGCCGAGCGAATTCGAAAATACGAGGACCGGCCCGCCTGCGGGGCCGTCCACTTGGTAGTGGAAAGTGGTTGCGTTCGCGTCTATGAAGGGCATGGTCGTTGCTTTCTGTGCGAATGATGGCTCAGCGCCGCTTCCTATGATCCGCTAAAACCTGATCAATCATTGATTGTGCTGATCCGGTGTAATTCTTGGGGTCCAGGAGCTTCTCTATTTCGGCTGCTGAGAGATGCTGGCGGACTTTTTTGTCTTCTGCCAGCACTTCGCGAAATGGCCGGCCCGATTCGAGGGCCTGCTGCGCGACTTTTTCGATCAATTGGTGCGCCGGCATCCTGCCAATGTGATTCGCCAGAGCGATGGCAACGGCTTCGCCAAGGATCAAGCCATGCGTGGCTGCGAGGTTGTGCGCCATCGCTGCTTCGTGAACTTCGAGGCCGCTTACGATTTGAGTTGTTTGCGCCAGAGCGCCCGCCGCGAGAAGAAAAATTTCGGGTAACGTCTCCCATTCGGCATGCCAGCCGCCCAGTCCGCGCTCGTGTTCCTGCACCATCGCGGCGAGCATCGTGGAGACCAGCGCCGGAACACGAATTGCCGCAGCGAGGACCACGGCACAACCTACTGGATTGCGCTTGTGCGGCAACGTGGACGAACCGCCTTTGCCGGGCGCGGCGGGCTCGAGCGCTTCTCCCACTTCCGTCTGCGCCATCAGGGAAACATCGCGCGCAATTTTCCCCAGTGTGCCTACCAGCAGGCCTAACGCGGTGGCGACTTCCGCGAAGCGGTCGCGGTGCGTGTGCCAGGGGATGCTGGGGAGTTCCAAGTGCAATTCCTCAGCCAAGGCGCGCGCTACCGCTGGGCCGTGCGTTCCCAATGCAGCGAGTGTGCCGACCGCGCCCCCGAACTGAAGTACGAGGACCTGCTTCCGCGCGGCTGCGAGTCTGGCGCGGTGGCGATTTACGGCGTCGAGCCAACCGGCGGCCTTCAGGCCAAATGTCACGGGAGTGGCTTGTTGCAGCCAGGTACGGCCAGCGAGCAGAGTCGAACGATGCTGGTCGGCGATTCGAGCGAGCGCTTCGGATAGGTCTGCAAGCTGAGGCAGCATCAAATCGAGGGCGGAGCGCAACTGCAGGACGAGCCCCGAGTCAATGGCATCCTGGCTGGTGGCGCCCCAATGCACAAATCCCGCGGCCTTCTCGTCGGACTTAGCGACGGCCGCGGTAAGCGCTTTGACTAAGGGGATGGCGAGATTGCCGGCGAGAGCTGAATCACGCGCCAACGCGTCTGTGGCGAACAGCTCTGCTTTGCAGTGCGCCTGGATCGCAGATGCCACGCCGGCCGGCGCCACGCCTGCACGAGTGAGCGCTCGCGCGAGGGCCGCCTCAAAATCGAGCAGGCCTTGCAGCATCCCGCGATCCGAAAAAATATCGCGCGCTTGCTCGGTGGTGAACAAGGGATCGAGCAGACGAATTGCTTGTGATGAGCTCAAATCGTGCGCGTCCTCACACTCTCTAGGTCCCGCCGTCCGGCTTGAAACGCGAAACTTCGGTGACTGCCCGGAAGCCCTGATCGATTGCTGCATTGGTATAGGCGAAAGCTTCGGCGTCCGAATTGGCGATAGAGATACGCCCGAAGGGTTGCCGGCCGATGACGCAGGGTTGCTGATCCTCCGGCCAATCGGGATCGTACAGCGAATTGTATTCGTAGGCGTAGCCGTGCGGCCAGCGGTTCACGGTGATGGCCTGAATATCACGCGCGGGATCGAAGCCTCCCGGAGAAAGCATCGCGCCGAGTTGTTCGCGAATATGACGTTCGAAGATAGCGAAGGTGGTGGTGAGTAGCTCGCGTCGGCCAGCTCTTTGCTGATCGCGGGCGGGCAGGCCCGGCTTGCATGGAACTCGCTCCAGATGCAGGAGGCACGGCTCGGCCGGGTCGCGAGGAAACCGGTATTCACCCATGCTGACGGGAAAATCGAGCGTGACCGTTTCGAAGTAACTTCCCGGGCAGCGCGCCGCGCTGACTCCCAATTTCTTGAACGACTCCCAATTGCTGATCTGTACGTTGGTATAGACCAGAGGCACCTTGACGCCGTAGGCGAGAGCGTCCTTTTGCTGATCGGAAAGTTCCGGACACATGAAGGGAATCACCATGTTCCAACAGGCCAATATGCAGGTGGCGCCGCGCACGGTGCGCGCGCGACCGTCTTTCACATAGGTGACTTCGACCTCTTTGGCGCCGGCGGGATCGCCGACGTTTCGCGCGTGGATTGCAGTGCTATTGAGACGCAGGCGCACGGGCAAGGCTGCGTCGTCCAGGGTTCCGTAATCGAGTTTGGCGGTGACGATGTCTTCCATCGTATTTCCAGGCGCTGAGGCCGGAATCAGAGAACGCACCAAGAGGCGCGCGATGGAAGCATTGCCATCGGGAAAATGAAAAATGTAAGGCTCGTTTTCGTCCTGCTTGGTGATTTCGACGCCTAAACCTGGGCCCGGAGGGCCGGACAGATCCATCCCCGCAAAGCCCGGATAGCCAAGTCCCGCTAAATCGCCGGCGGGAACGGCGTCAATGCCGACTCCGTAGAGGCCGTAGGTTTCCGTCTGCATCACCGGAATTGCGCCGGGGCTAACCTTGACATAGTTGAGTAGATAATCCTTGTAACTCGTCTTGGCGAGAAGGACTTTCTTCTCCCACGACGACAAATGCGGAAGGTAGTCAACTTTTTCGGTGTAGAGGCGCGCGATGTCTTTCTGTACTTGCGGCGAAAGTGGCGTTTTGGCGAGGAATTCAGGCCAAGACGGTTTGCCGGTGCCCGCTACGAGCCGGTCTTCGCCGAATGTCTTCTTATCGAAAAATATGCCTCGCGAAAGGCCGTTCGATTTCTCGAAATTCCGGTCGTAGTACTTGTAGAAGCGTTGGACGTCAATGCCAAGTTCCGCGAGGAGCTCTTTGGCTTGCTTGCTGTAGAGCTTCGGGCCAGCGATTGATTGCGTGCCGCCGTAGCCCAGGATCATTCGACGATCGGTATGGAATTCGTTGCGGCGCGCGTGGCCGCCGAAGTCGTCGTGATTCTCGAGGATCAGGATTTTAGCTTTCGGTCCGGCAATCTTCCGGAAGAAATACGCAGAAGCAAGCCCACTGATGCCGCCGCCCACGACGATCAGGTCATAGGTATCCGAATCAGGAGTTGGGTTGCTCCAGGTATTGCCGTCGCGCAGAGCATGGCCGACCTCCATCACTGCGTCGGTGGTGCCGCGCATGCCCGTGAGGGCCGGAGGATAGTAAGCGTTGGTTGATTGGGGGGACAGCGGCGAGTGCGGAAGGCCGAAGCGTTCGAACCAGTGCGTGCCGGGAGAGAGTAAGGATCCGCCGACTGCTACCGCGAAGCCGTTGAGGAAATCACGCCTAGGGATGGCGCGGCCCATTCCGAGTTTCTGCTCATCCTTTTCACGAGTCACCATCTCCCCCGAGAGTTTGACCACCGGCTGAATGAGCGCTAATCGCCCTCACCGGCTTTAGATTTGTAGGAAACGAGCATACCGCAGTCGTCAGCGCCATACAGAGGCAAAGTTTGGGGAGCTGGCAGGTGACCCTTGAGGCGGGATTAGTGCGGTGCGATATCAACGCGCAATGCGGAAATTCCGATGCGGAATTCGGCGGAAGCGTCGAGCCGTGCGGCCAGCACGCGTTTGCCCGCTACGTAGGTGCCGTTCGTCGAGCGCAGATCACGCAGAAAAACTGCATCGTTCTTCACTTCGATCGCGCAATGCAGGCGTGACACTTGGGGATCGTCAATCTCAATGTCAGCACCACCCCGCAAGCGGCCGAGAGTGACGAGCGGCATGGTGAGATCACGCTGGAATCCCGACGATGGGCCGTCAATTACTGAGATAGTGATGGATTTCCCGACTGGGAGGTCGAGCGTCGCGGTTTGGGTACCGGAAGCCTCTGCGAGGCGGGCAGCTGCAAATGGCCGGTCGCCGGGTGCAACCGGATCGGCGACGAGGGTGGAGGAATTCATGTCCAGCGGCATCAGGTCCACAAGAGAGCTTTGAGCGCACATCCAGCAGCGAATCTGCGCCATCCGGCGACCGGCGTACTGACGGTCGTCCAAATCGACTTGCGCCGAGCAATGAGTACACCGTACGCGCATGAGCAAACTTTAGCATCAGGGACGGGGCACCCTGCGATGGTACGAACGGCCTATTTTGGGCGGGAAGTTCTGTGGTCGTATGAGGCAGACAGCGACCTGGTGCGACGCAGTATTATGCATATGCGTGGCCTGGATGGCGCGAGCGTTACGGACGGCCCAGATGTTAAGTGGCTGTTTTTATGGCAGTTACAGCGAGTTTGTAGTTCCGCACGAAGTTGTGGAGGGCCGCCGCGCGATAGCGAGATATAAAAACTAGGTGTATTATAATGCATGGCAATCAAGGCTCAAAATGTCCTTGGTCAAACGCACGCGTCGGCTCTTGTGCCGCGTGACGAGCGCGCCGCACCTGCGAGCGACGCTGAGTTTCTGGGTTCACTGGGCGCACGAGTTCGTGAACTGCGAAGCCTGCGGGGCATGACGCGCAAAATGGTCGCGCGAGAAGCGGACGTCTCCGAGCGGCATCTTGCGCAACTGGAGTTGGGAGACGGGAACGTTTCGATCGTTTTGCTGCGACGAATTGCAGCGGCGCTGAACGCGTCACTGGTCGACCTGTTTGCGCCTAAAGTGCACGTGCCGGACGAGAGGCGCATAATCGGCGAACTGCTGGAACGGCTTCCGTCCAATCGTCTGCAGGAAACACTGCGGCGCCTGACGCGTGAGTTGGTGAACGAGGAAAAATCGCGGCGCTCGCGGATCGCGCTGATTGGTTTGCGCGGCGCGGGCAAGTCCACGTTGGGCACAAAGCTATCGCAGGAAATGAACATTCCGTTCATCGAACTGGATCGCGAAATCGAGAAGGACGCAGGGATCGCCTTAGCGGAGATTTTTTCGCTCTACGGACAGGCAGGTTATCGCCGAATTGAAAAGCGCACACTTGACCGAGTGCTGAAAGAGCACGCGCGCGCCATCGTTTCGATCGGTGGAGGAGTGGTTTCCGAGAAGGAAACCTACGATCGGTTGCTTTCGAATTTCCTTACGGTGTGGGTGAAGGCGAGTCCCGAAGAGCACATGTCTCGCGTCATCGCGCAAGGCGATTTTCGAGTGATGGCTGACAACGAGGAAGCCATGGATGACCTGCGGCGGATCCTCGCCGCGCGGGAAACTCTTTATCGCCGGGCCGACATTCATCTAGAGACGTCCGGCGAGTCTGTGGATGAAAGCCTTTTGAAGCTCAAACGCGCCATACAAGCGGAACTGAAGTAGGAGGCATTCGTGGATTCCAGCATAGCGCAAGACTCGCAGACGATAGCTGCAGCGGTGGATTATCAGACCGAGCCGTCAAAATACAAGCATTGGCGCGTAACTTATGACGGGCCGGTAGCGACTCTAATGATGGACGTGAATGAAGATGGCGGACTGCGTCCGGGATACAAATTGAAACTGAATTCCTACGACCTCGGCGTGGACATCGAACTCCATGATGCGCTGCAACGAATCCGCTTTGAACATCCGGAAATTCGGTCGGTGGTAATTTCCAGCGCCAAGAATCGTATTTTCTGCTCGGGCGCGAACATTTACATGTTGGGACTTTCCTCGCATGCGTGGAAAGTGAATTTCTGCAAGTTCACAAACGAAACCCGCAATGGAATCGAAGACGCGAGCCGGCATTCAGGATTGAAATTTCTTGCCGCATTGAACGGCATAACCGCCGGCGGGGGGTACGAACTCGCTCTGGCCTGCGACGAGATCGTCCTTGTTGACGACCGCTCATCCGCGGTGAGCCTGCCGGAAGTGCCTTTGCTGGGCGTGCTTCCTGGCACGGGCGGCCTTACGCGCGTTACGGATAAAAGGAAAGTCCGAAGAGATCACGCGGATATTTTCTGCACTTCGGCCGACGGGGTGAAGGGGCAGCGCGCGAAGGAGTGGAGGTTGGTGGACGACGCGGTGAAGACACAACAATTCGCTGAGCATATTGAGCGGAGATCACTGCAATTGGCTGAAAAGAGCGACCGGCCGGCGGACGCGAAGGGCGTCGCGCTGACTCCTTTGCGCCGAACGATTGACAACGCGGGGCGGCATTACGAATTTGTTGACGCGCAGGTGAACCGAGAAGCACGCACCGTGACGCTGACCGTTCGTGCACCGGTATCCGCGAGCGCGACGAGCCTGAATGAAGCTATTGCGGCGGGCGCCGGTTGGTGGCCCCTGCAGATGGCGCGCGAGCTGGACGATGCGATCCTGGCGCTGCGAACTAATGAAGTTGAATTAGGATTGTGGATTTTGAAGACAGCAGGAAATCCGCACGCGGTACTGGCGATTGACGAGTTCATTCTAAAAAATCGAGAAAACTGGTTTGTGCGCGAAGTGCTGGGCATGATGCGGCGAACGTTCGCGCGGCTGGACGTTTCGTCACGATCGCTTTTCGCACTGGTGGAACCGGGCTCGTGTTTTGCGGGAGCCCTGCTGGAATTGGCGCTGGCGGCGGACCGTGTGTATATGCTCGACACCCAGGAAGGCGAGGCGAAGGCAGCTACGACGCTGTCAGAGATGAATTTCGGCGCATTGCCGATGGTGAACGGATTGTCGCGATTGGCTGCGCGCTATTATCAGGATTCTGCGCAGCTCGGAAAGTTACGCGGGCAGATCGGATGCGAATTACTTGCGCAAGAAGCGCTCGCAGCGGGCTTGGTCACCGCCGCGCCAGACGATCTGGATTGGCAGGATGAAGTGCGCCAGGCGATTGAATCGAGAACCGCGCTTTCGCCGGACGCTTTGACAGGGCTTGAAGCAAATTTACGTTTCGGTGGAAACGAGACGATGGAAAGCCGGATTTTCGGCAGGCTATCGGCGTGGCAAAACTGGATTTTCGTCCGGCCGAACGCCGTGGGTGAAAGCGGGGCTCTGAAGATTTACGGGACGGGCGCGCCGGTAAAATTTAACTGGGAAAGAGTGTAGTCCCGGCTATCCACGCCGATTTGTTTTCACATAGGGTTCTCGCAAGGAGATTGCAATGATCGATTATACGGAGAAAATTCCAAATAACGTGGATCTCGGCAGAGACCGCGTGCTGCAGCGCGCGCTGGAGCATTGGCAACCGGCATACATGAATTGGTGGTACGACATGGGACCGAGCGAGAGCCACGCGCTGGAAGTCTATTTGCGCACGGCAACCAGCGTGGAGCCTGACGGATGGGCGCAGTTCGGCTACGTGCGCATGCCCGAATATCGCTGGGGGATCTTTCTGCAGCCGCGCGACGCCGACCGGCAGGTGAATTTCGGCGTGCACAAGGGCCAGCCTGCATGGCAGGAAGTTCCCGGCGAGTATCGGTCCACGTTGCGGAGAGTGATCGTGACGCAGGGCGATACAGAACCCGCGTCCGTGGAGCAGCAGCGCCTGCTGGGGATGTGCTGCCCTTCGCTCTACGATCTGCGCAACATTTTTCAGGTGAACGTGGAGGAAGGCCGCCACCTTTGGGCGATGGTCTATTTGCTGCATCGCTATTTTGGACGCGATGGGCGCGAAGAGGCCGAGGCGTTGCTCGAGCGCCGTTCCGGCGACGCGGATAACCCGCGCATTCTGGGCGCCTTCAACGAGCCGACGCCGGATTGGCTGGCGTTCTACATGTTTACTTTTTTCACGGATCGCGACGGCAAATTCCAGTTATGCGCACTTGCGGAATCCGGCTTCGATCCACTGGCGCGCACTTGCCGATTCATGCTGACGGAAGAGGCTCATCATATGTTTGTGGGCGAGACAGGCATCAGCCGCATCCTGCAGCGAACTTGCGAGGTGATGAAGGAACACAGAATTGAAAGTCCGGCGGGCGTGCGCGCGCTCGGCGTAATTGACCTACCTACCATGCAGAAATATCTGAATTTTCATTTCAGCGTGACGATTGATCTTTTTGGTTCGGACGCATCCTCCAACGCCGCCAGCTACTACACCACCGGACTAAAGGGACGTTACGAAGAAACCAAAATTGAAGACGATCACTCTCTGCAGGATGCCAGTTATCCCGTGCTGGAGGTTGCCGGCAACAAGATCATCACGCGACAAGTGCCCGCGCTTACGGCTTTGAATGAGCGGTTGCGCGACGATTACATTGCGGAAATTCAGGGTGGTGTTGACCGTTGGAACAAAATCATGGAACAAGCCGGCGTTGCGTTTCGCCTGGTGCTGCCGCACAAGGGATTTCACCGGGCCATCGGAAATTTTGCCGGGAAATTCATCAGTCCGGAAGGTGACGTCCTCACAAAAGAGGCGTGGGAAAACAATCAGCACAAGTGGCTGCCCAGCGCCGAGGATCAGGCGTTCGTACAGTCACTGATGGCGGGTCGTGTGATCGAGCCCGGCAAATTCGCGAATTGGATCGCGCCTCCGGCGCGCGGAATCAACCGTCAACTATTAAACTTCCAATACGTGCGATTTAACTGAAGAATCGCGAAGAAAAACCGGAAAATGGTGGGCCTGGTAAAGTCGAGCTCACGACAAACGGTTTGGCAAATCACCGCTTGATCCAACGGTGCCACAGGCCAGCGCGGGAAGCTGTTTACAATCGGTTGGTTAAAATAGCGGGGATTATTCAATTGTGGCGAGTTGCGGACGGTCTTGAAATGGGAGATGCAGGCCCTGCCTCTGGCGACTTCTCCTGGAATCATTTGATTCGAGCCCACAGCGAATTTGCGTGAGTAACCTTGATTTATTCTGCTAGGAAGATTCAAACGTAAAGCGAAACGACGGAGCTCGAACTCGTGTCCGTCCTGATAATACTAAAACCCTCGAAGCACAGAGTTTTTATTCGAATCAAATCGCCGAATTCTACGACCTATCTGTTTTTTCAATCTATCTGCGTTGCAGTTTAAATTGATGTATTGGAACGTGCGGAGTAGAATTCGCGAGTTGATGAACTTTGCAACGACTACCGATTCAAGCGATGCAGCACTGACAGATTTCGCCGGCCCGGCCTGCCGAGGCGAAGACCACAACGTCAAAGTGCGCTCCGCCAAGATCTCCGAGAAGAAATATTTCCGTTGGAAGAAATCTCACTACGAGACGAGAAACCCTTAAATAACGCAGCGCGCGGATCATTTACCCGACCAAAATCTTCGACCGCAGGTAGGTTAGCGCGAGATTATTACAAGCGGATGACGGGATTGTGAAAATTGTTGGAGTAATTGTGGAAAACAGATTCCTCACGAGTGCACTGTCTCTCTGTAAGTTATTCCAATGTAAGAAGTTACGTTTGCAACCATTTGGTATCGTAGTTGCGAGGTGCGTTAAACCAGCCCGCAAACGACTGTATTAGTGTCTTTAGAGGTTCAGATTCGAGGATCTTCAGCGAGGACAAAATATGTCTAGGATAAAGATATGGGGATTGGCGGCGCTTCTGATGGCAGTTCCTGCAGGGCTCGGGGCGCAGCAGAGTAATGCCGTCGCGGCGGCGACCAAGTCCGTTTCGGCGCCTCCCGGCAGCAATTCTGGCCAGAGTGACGACCGGCCGGCCCTTGAGCAGAGGAACCCGCGGTATCGAATAATGAGAGACGACATGCTGAACCTCTCATTCCCTCTATCGCCCGAGCTGAACCAGACGGTGACCGTTCAGCCTGACGGCTACATTACCCTGGTGAACGTGGGGAGCCTGTTCGTCCAGGGTATGACAGTCCCAGAAATTACCCAGGCGATAGAGAAGGCATACGCGAAAATACTCCACGACCCAATCATCAACGTGGACCTAAAGGACTTTCAGAAGCCGTTCTTCGTTGTCTCGGGGCAGGTGGCAAAACCCGGCCAATATGATTTGCGTTACGACACCACCGCTTCGGAAGCGATTGCGGTCGCCGGGGGACTCATGCCGACCGCCAAGACCCAGGTTCTCATTTTTCATCGCGTGTCGTCCGGTTGGATGGAAGTAAAGAAGTTCAATTTGAAAGACATCCTGAACGGGAAGCATGTAAACGAAGACGCCGTGCTTCAGCCTGGCGACATGATTTTTGTGCCAGAGAAATTCATCACAAATTTCCGAAAATACGTTCCTTATTCACTAGGACTATACAGCTCGATCAATCCAGCAACGCTATAGGTGAGATGCAGTCTGATGGGTAATCCGAAAAGATTCGAATGAGAGTCTGCCACGACGGCGAGAGGGAGAATCAAAATGAGTGAGCTGGATTATCGGAATACATCTGGCAATACGAGGCAGGAAGCTACGATGCGTGACATCCTTACGCCTCTGTTCCGTCATCGCCGTCTATTGGTTCTTACCTTTTGTGGAGTTTTTCTGGGCGCGATAGCCGCAGCTTTTCTCCTGTCGAGCCAGTACGAGGCCTCAATGGAAATCCTCGTCAATCGCGATCGGATGGACCCGGTCGTGACTGCGGAACAGTTTTCGCAAACGACCCCAGTCGCACCTGCCCTGACAGAAGAAGACATCAATTCCGAAGTAGAGTTGCTGCAAAGCGCGGACCTGCTCCAGAAGGTAGTGGTCGCCAACAAGCTTCAGGACAGAGAGAAAGACTCGATTTTGGCGAAGCTGACGCCCAAGAAAGACGAAGCGTACTACGTCTCCCAAGCCGTGAAGCACCTGGGGAAAAAGTTGAAAGTCGAGGCAGTGAAGAAAACGAACATGATTCAGGTCACCTATCGATCCTCGAATCCTCAGCTGGCTTATGGAGTTTTAAACACGTTGTCCTACGTGTACCTGGAGAAGCACGTCTCCGTGCACCGGCCGGTGGGCGCCTACGATTTCTTCGCAAAGGAAACGGACCGGTACCAAAAGGCGTTACAGGACTCGGAAGCTCGCTTGGCAAATTTCGGACGTGAGGAAGGAATCGCTGCTCCAGATGTCGTCCGCACCGACTTGGCTCAACAGGTTGCGACCTCCATTGCAGCGCTTGATCAAGCTGACCAAGCCATCTCGGCAGACGAACAGCGCATTCACGACGAGGAAGCCCAACTCAAAGTGACGCCTGCAAGATCAACCACCTCGCAGGTGTCCAACTCCGCAGAGGCGCTTCTCCAACAGCTCCAGGCAAATTTGCTAGCAGCACAGCTCAAGCGCACCCAGCTCGCCATGAAGTACGACTCGAGCTATCCCCTCGTGAAAGAAGCTGATCAGGAGGTTGCCGAGACGCAAGCTGCAATCGCCGAGGCGCAAAAAGCTCAGTATATGAACCAGACCACGGACCGGGATCCTACGTACGAGTTTCTGAGGGAGGATGTTGCCAAGACTAAGGCAGATCTTGCTTCTCAACACGCGACCGCGGCGGCTGTGGGTCGCAGTATCGACTCAATGAAGGCTCAACTCGTCGATTTGGATCAGAAGACTGTGAAGCAGTCAGACCTGCTTCGCGATACGAAGGCGAATGAAGCGAATTATTTGCTCTATCTCTCCAAGCGCGAACAAGAGAAGACTTCGGACGCGCTCGATCTGAAACGCATCGCCAATGTGGCTATTGCCGTCCCACCCAGCGTGCCGGTGTTGCCCGCCTACAGCCCAATGCTTGTCCTGTTGATTGGTTTGTTGCTCGGTTTGTTCGTGAGCGTGGGTGCGGCATTTGTGGCGGAATATGTCGACCCATCGTTCCGTACTCCCGCGGAAGTGAACGATGTTCTGAAGATCACGGTGCTGGCCTCCATGCCGAAGAAGGTCGCATAGCGCCGATGCTTTTAGAGTATTACAAACTCGCGGAGCAGCCGTTCGGCGTCACCCCGGACTCCCGGTTCCTGTACCTGGGACCGAAGCACCGGGAGGCGCTTGCTTCCCTCGTGTATGGCACGGAAAGCAATCGTGGATTCCTGGCGCTAATCGCCAAGCCGGGAATGGGCAAGACTTCCTTGCTCTACCATTACCTTTCCTACCTGCGCGACAAAGCTCGCACCGCTTTTGTGTTTCGCACCGACTGCGATTCACGCGAGTTCATTCGCCACGTTCTTCTGGATCTCGGTATTGATGACGCGGGTATGGATCTTCCCGCCATGCACGACACGTTGAACCGTCTGCTCACCGAAGAGATGCGCGCGGGCCGGCGCTTCGTGCTGGTGATTGACGAAGCGCAAAATCTGGACGAAAAAGTTCTCGAGTCCATCCGCCTGCTCTCCAATTTCGAAACTCCCTGGACAAAATTGATGCAGATCGTGCTGGCCGGCCAGCCTCAGCTCGCCGACCGCCTGGCCAGTCCGTCCATGGCGCAACTCCGTCAGCGCGTTTCCATGGTGATTCGCATCGAGCCACTCACCAGCGAGGAAGTGAACGCCTACATTGATCATCGCCTGTGGATTGCGGGCTGCGAAAAGCCCGCGTTCTTGACGGTCGGCGCTCGCAAGCTCATCGCCGATCACAGCGAAGGCATTCCGCGCAATATCAACAATTTGTGTTTCAACGCCATGTCGCTGGCATGCGCCCTGCAGCGCAGAACGATCGATCGCGACATCATCCGCGACGTGATTGCGGACCTGGATCTCGAACCGTTGCGCGAGAAAAACATCGCCGCGCCGGAGCCCGAAAAGAAATCGGTGCGCGTCCCGCCCATCCTAGTGTCCGCCGCCAAAAAGCAGTCACCTTCTGGCGGTTGGATTCCCAAGCTCGCGATCACCAGCGCTCTGTTGCTGGCAGCGGGCGGGCTCATGGTCACTCGGAACCACGCCGTTGCCCGATCTTCCACTCTGCCGGACGCCGTTGCCACCGTCTCGGCCGCTCGGCCTCCTGCTCCGGCTTCGGATACGGCTCCGAATATCGCTCCGGCTCCGGTTGTTGTTTCGGAGGTTTCGCTCATGCCCGCGCAAGAAGCAAGCGCCACTGTAAGACAAACAACCGAGGACGTTCGCGTGGAGCCCGGTCAAACTCTCTATCAAATCAGCGTGAACAAATTTGGCAAGTATAACGGCAAGGTCCTCGAGGAATTGCGCGGACTGAACCCTGCGCTCGATAATCCCGACCTGATTCGCACCGGCCAGAAGATTCGTATCCCATCAAGGGCACCACTATCCACAGTTGGGCAGCACGCGGGCCAGCCGGCTCCAAATGCTGCACCCATAGAGGCAGGAAAACCATGAGCAAGAACTTTGAGTTGATGCAGCAAGCAGGTAAAGAGCAAGCCCTACGTCCGAGCACCGCGCAGGAGCCGGCGCCCAAACCAAATTTTGGCAACGGTCATGGCAACGGCAACGGAAAACGCCATCGCGAGACGGAGGGTCTCGATCTCGACCTGCTGGCTGGGGAAGAAGCTCTGCGCCTTGTGCAGCGAGTGTTTTTGCTGCAAGCGCAAGAGCCGCCGCAGATGGTCGTGTTCGCCGGCATTGACCATGGAAACGGCTGCAGTCGGATCTGCGTCAGCGTCGCTGAAACTCTCGCGAAAAATAGTCGCGGATCAGTCTGCTTGGTCGAGGCGAATCTGCGCTCGCCAGCATTGCCCGAAATGTTTGGCACGACGAATCATCATGGATTGACGGATGCCTTACTCCAGGACGGCCCGATTCGTTCGTTCGCCAAGCCGGTTCGTGGCGAGAATCTGTGGCTGCTTTCCAGCGGGGCATTGGCGGCAGACTCCGCGAATCTTCTGAACTCGGCACGGCTGAAGACGCGCTTCGCGGAACTACGTAAGGAATTCGATTTCGTGCTCATTGACGCGCCGCCGCTTACTCTTTATTCGGATGCGCTTGCTTTTGGGCAATTGACGGACGGATTCATACTGGTCGTGGAAGCGAATGCTACGCGGCGTGAAGCGGCCCTACGGGTGGCCGAGAATTTGCGGGCCGCGAACGTTCGGATCCTCGGCGCGGTTCTGAACCAGCGCACTTTCCCCATTCCAGAATCGCTCTATCATAGACTGTAAAGCGGAGCCGGCTGCGAAAGGCATCTGGTGCGATTTTCTAGATTCGCTTGCTTCGATATTGCAGAGACGTAATGGCACTCACATCGCTGCTGGGATGTTAGATAAATGGGTGACGCAGCGCAAAATTTTCTCAGGGGCGTGCGGTCATCATTGAATTGTGACTCAATCGAGCGGAGCTTCGTTCATGTTCAATGGCGAACCTTCTGCAAACGAGCATCTCCTGGGCAGTTGATCCCACGGGCTGCGCCGGTTCGGACCCCCAGCCCGCCGGCACGCAGCTCGATGGTAGATGATGCTTTTCGCTTTCAACTGGACACGGCATAAGCACCGACACCAAACTTATCGAGGCAACTGGGTGGTTTCGTGAACCTGGCTAAGCGGCGATTAATAAACAGCACAGCTAAGTTGATTGACCTGGGAATCCTGGTCCTTTCCCTTGGTCTGACGACGATTCTAGTGGTTTCTGAGCACGGAACTCTATCGTTTACCGACTTCCTCGCGCTCCGGATCAAACTGGGAAACTTCGTTCTTTTCACCGTCTTGGTTTTCATCTGGCACTTGATTCTAACGATGTGCGGTTTGTATGAATCGAAGCGCCTCTCGACGCGCCGTTCGGAACTTATCGATGTGCTCCGGGCAGTCACACTCGCGACTTTGTGTCTGTTGATGCCCCGGGCCTTCTTAGCCAAACGAACCATCACGTTTGTTTTCCTCGTTCTCTTTTGGATTCTCGGTGCGACCCTATTAATGACGGTGCGTCTGGTCGTTCGCTATTTGCTCGGAGTCATGCGCCGCCACGGCCTAAACTCCCATTTCATGTTGATTCTTGGCACCAATGCTCGCGCGCTTGAGTTCGCCGCGAGAATCGAGGCCAAACCCGAGTTCGGATATCGCGCGCTGGGTTTCGTGGACGACGATTGGCCCGGCAAAGCGGCATTTCTTTCGACGGGGCGCAAAGTTTGTTGCGACTTCGCGGGCCTCTCCGAATTCCTCCGCCACAACGTCGTGGATGAGGTTGCTATATACCTTCCGCTCAGATCCTTCTATGAGCACTCCGCTCAGGTTGCGGCGCTGTGTGAACTGCACGGGATCATCATGCGGATCAACTCCGATATCTTCAATTTGAAGATCGCAAAATCTTCCGCCGAAGATTTCGACGGTCAGGCACAATTCATGGCCACCGCAATCGGCAACCACGGCTGGCCTCTTATGGTGAAACGTGTACTGGATTTCAGCATTTCTCTCGCTCTCTTGGTTCTTCTCGGGCCGGTCTTTCTCGTCACGGCTCTCTTGATTCGGTGGACCTCGCCGGGGTCAGTTTTCTTTGGACAAAAGAGAGTGGGACTGAACAAACGGCAGTTCGTCATGTACAAGTTTCGGACCATGATTCCAAATGCCGAGATGGCGCAAGAGCAATTACTCGCCCTCAATGAGATGACGGGACCCGTATTTAAAATCAAGAACGATCCACGCGTCACGCCGATCGGACGTTTCCTGCGAAGAGCGAGCCTCGACGAGCTGCCGCAACTTTGGAACGTCTTAAAGGGTGACATGAGCCTCGTCGGTCCACGCGCCATGTCCGTCCGCGACTATCAGTTGTTCAGTGAAGATTGGCAGCGGCGCCGGTTCAGTATTCGCCCTGGCATCACCTGCCTCTGGCAGGTAAATGGCAGAAATTCGATCCCATTCGAGCAGTGGATGCAAATGGATATCGAATACATCGACAAGTGGTCGTTGTGGCTCGATGTGAAAATCCTCGCGCGCACCATTCCAGCGGTGCTCAAAGGCTCCGGCGCTGCATGAGGAATCACATCGCACGGCGACTACTTCGGCCGCCTGCCCCATGCGCGAAAAACCGCAACCTCTGGTGGACACCTCGATGACAATGCCCGAGCGAGATCATGCGGTTGCCGACAGCGTGGAACGCTTGGAAACCGGGACGCAGAGTACAGCGGATTTTTTGCGTAAACTGTTTCAGTTGTTGAGCGAGTTTGGAGTGCGGTATTGCGTGATCCACTCGTGGGAGCGGCTTCCAGAGCACCTCGGCAGCGATTTGGATCTGGCGGTGCACCCGGCCGACAAGAAGCAAATTACTTCAATCATCGAAGCATTGAAGAGTTCCAACTACAGTGCATATCAGTGGAGTAACTACATCACGCACGGCCATAGTTTCTACTTTTACTGGGTTGCTGGCGGTGAGGTAAATACTGTCCCCGTCGACATTATTTTTGAAGACCGGCGGGCGGGAATGATCATGGCCTCCGGCGAAGACTTCGTTGCCGGGCGCGTCCGGCACGGCGACTTCTGGGTTGCGTCGCCCGCGATGGAGTTTTCCTACCTGTTGGTGAAGAAGGCGAATAAGGGGAAAGTATCTTCTGCTCAAACACTTAGACTGAAGCGCCTCGCGGAGAGCCTAGGGCGCGAGTCGGCCGAAAAGATTGTGAGCAACGTGTTTCGGGCAGACTTAAAGACTAGGATCGTCGAAGCCTGTCTGGACGGCTCGATTGACGAGGTATTCGGCGACTTGAAGGGGGAAGCTTGGCAGACGGCCCCATCCAAGCGTCTGCTGAAAACGATCCGATATTGGGCGGGTCAATTCCGGCGAGCCATCTGGCGAACCTCTCATCCCAGTGGAATCTTGGTCTCAGTGTTAGGCCCCGACGGAGTGGGAAAGAGCACGGTGCTGGAAGGTCTCGCCGCGGAATTCAGCGTTCCCCTGCGCCGCCGCTCTCTTTTTCACTGGCGTCCACAAGTGATTGCGAAGCGCAGAGACAATCGTCCCGTCACCGATCCCCACGGCCAGTCGCCGCGCGGATCCCTGGCTTCAATGACCTATCTCTCCGTGTTCTTCGCGGATTGCTGGGCCGGCTACCTATTTGTAATCAAGCCTCGGCTAGTGAGAGCCGGCTTCGTCCAGTTCGATCGCTACTTTCATGATGTGCTGGTTGATCCGCGACGCTACCGGTATGGCGGTCCCAAATGGTTCGCGAAGCTTCTTTGCCGGCTTCTTCCCGAGCCGGACCTAGTGATTCTTCTGGACGCGAACGAGGATTTGATTCTTTCGCGAAAGACTGAACTGACGCGCACCGAGATTCAACGCCAGCGCCAGGCATACGCCGAATTGCGATTCCAGCGAGCGAAGGAAGTTTGCGTCCGGACGGATGCCGGAATTGCGTCAACGCTCGAGGCATCCGCCAAGGCCGTAGCGGAATTCATGCAGCTGCGATTCGACAAGAGGATCGGACATTGGATGAAGGTGGCCTAGTGAGGAGTGCAACCGTAGCGATCGAGGCAGCTTCCCGCTATCGCGGGTCCGCGGACACAATCGACGAGGTATTGCGAGTGTTTCTCGGATGGAACCGGGAGGATCCTCTGCCACAGGCTGAAGACCTTCCCAGGAATGGAGCCGCGCTCCCGGACGCGGTTGTGTCCCGAAGCCACGCGTCCAGCGTCTGCCACCAATTGGCTCGCCAGGGCTACACGCGCCAGCATCGCTTTGCCATACTCCCTTCGCGAACACAGCCGCGCTGGCTTCTGCCTCTCACGAGTGCTCGCAGAACCATCGACGGCTTCGAACTGTACACCCCGTATTCGCGTGCCACGCGGCTGATGAAAGCTCTTGTGGTGCGCGTCCGGGCGACCGGATGGGAAGGATGGGTGCGGCACAGCGTGCTGATGGCGGCGCGGGCTCCTCTGCCAATTGAAAAACTCGCAACGGAAGTCACCGGCGAAAGACACTTGACGTTCGCGGTTTCCTTGGGAACGCCGGGGCCGGTCCAGAAATTAACGGTCCAGGTCATGCGCACCGACGGTAAAATTCTGGGCTACCTGAAAATTCCACTCAAATCTGGCGCGGAACAGCGTCTGCGGCATGAAGCGGACACCATGGAAAAGCTTCAGCGCTTCGCGAAAATACGCGCCCATATCCCGCGGCTGCTTTTCGCAGGTTCATGGGAAGGTCGTTTCGTCGTCTTCCAGTCCGCGATCGAGGGCGAGGCAGGCCCGGTGCGCATGACGGAGCGCCACGAGGAGTTCCTCAAGATTCTCCAAGACTGCGAACCGGCGATGCTGTCCGGTCGAAGGCTGGTGCAGAGAATCGCTCAGCGGTGGGAGAAAATTGCGCCCCGGCTGGAATCGCACTGGCAGGGATTGGGGCGCGAAGCGGTTCGAATCGCGTCTCGCGAGTTGGGTTCGGTTCCGATAGCGTGCGGCATTCAGCACGGCGATTTTGCTCCATGGAATACGCGGGTGCAGCCGAAGGGCTTGATCCTGTTCGACTGGGAATCAGCCGCGTGGGAGGCCCCCGCGCTTTGGGACCGGTTCCATTTCTTGGCGCAGACGGAGTGCCACTTAAATCTACGGCATACGGAGCGGACGGACGTGCGCGGCGAGAATCGCGCGCTCTACCTGCTCTATTTGTTGAACTCCGCAGCACAACTGACGGATGAGGAATCTGGAGCTTTCACGTTTAATTACCGCGAACAGCAACTCCGAAAGCATGTATCGGAGCCAGCTCAGACCGCGGTGGCGGACTAAATGAATCGTCCGCTAAAAATTCTGATCTCTGCATACGCTTGCGAGCCCGGCAAAGGTTCGGAGCCTGGCGTCGGGTGGAACAACGTCGAGCAGGCAGCCCGGTTCCATAACGTCTGGGTGATGACGCGATCCAACAATCGCGCGTTGATCGAAGAAGCGCTCGCCGCGCAGCCCATGCCGAACGTGCACTGGATCTACTTGGATCTTCCTAGATGGGCGAGGTTCTGGAAGAAGGGCCAGCGCGGCATTCACCTTTACTATTCACTCTGGCAGATTCTCGCGTACCGGAAAGCACGAAAGCTTCACCGCGATGTTGGTTTCGATCTGGCGCATCATGTCACATTCGTGAACTACTGGCTTCCGACGTTTCTGCCGCTCCTCCCGATTCCTTTCGTTTGGGGGCCTGTCGGGGGAGGGGAATCGACGCCGCGCAGTTTTCGTAGCTTCTTAAGTCTGCAGGGAAGGATGTATGAGGCTACGCGCGAGCTCGCTCGAGCTGTCGGCGAACTGAGCCCATTCGTACGCATTGCCGCGCGGCGCGCCGCAATTGCATTAGCGACGACGAAGGAAACCGCGACGCGTCTGGAAGCTCTCGGTTGCAAGAGCGTTTCCATTCTGCCGGAAGCAGCGTTGCCGAGCAGCGAAATCAACGAACTTCGAGCGATCCCTTCCTGCGGGAGTGGCACGTTCCGCGTATTGAGTATAGGGAGATTCTTGCACTGGAAGGCCTTTGAACTGGGCCTGCGCGCCTTTGCGCGATTTCAGGCCCGCGTTCCGAACGCGGAGTACTGGTTCATCGGTGACGGCCCGGAGCAGCGCTCTCTGGAGCGGTTGTCGCGTGAGTTGGGAATCCAGAATAAAGTCGTTTTCTGGGGATTCCTTTCGCGGGATCGTGCCCTTGAGAAATTGGCGGCGTGCGACGTGCTGCTTTTTCCGAGCCTGCATGACTCCGGCGGCTGGGTAACTCTTGAAGCGATGGCTGCGGGGCGGCCCGTAATTTGCCTCGATCTCGGCGGCCCGGCACTGCGAGTCACCGAAGCCACAGGCATCAAGATTCCAGCAATCAATCCTGAGCAGGCAACCGCGGATATCACGGCGGCACTAGAGCGGCTGGCAACCGATCAACCGCACCTTGCGTCGCTCGCTCAGGCCGGCCGCCAGCGCATCGAGCAGGAATTCAATTGGGAGCGAAGAGGTGGACAGTTAGCCCATCTCCGCGATCAGGTAGTGAATTCATCGGAGCAAATGGCGAAGCGCGATCGCCCGCTCAGAATTCTCATTTCGGCGTACTCGTGCGAGCCCGGCAAAGGTTCGGAGCCTGGCGTCGGGTGGAACAACGTCAAACAGGCGGCCCGGTTCCATAACGTCTGGGTGATGACGCGATCCAACAATCGGGCGTTGATCGAGGAAGCGCTCGCCGCGCAGCCCATGCCAAACGTGCACTGGATCTACTTGGATCTTCCTAGATGGGCGAGGTTTTGGAAGAAGGGCCAGCGTGGCGTCCGCTCTTACTATTCTCTCTGGCAGATTCTCGCGTACCGGAAAGCACGAAAGCTTCACCGCGATGTTGGTTTCGATCTGGCGCATCATGTCACATTCGTGAACTACTGGCTTCCGACGTTTCTGCCGCTCCTCCCGATTCCTTTCGTTTGGGGGCCTGTCGGGGGAGGGGAATCGACGCCGCGCAGTTTTCGCAGCTTCTTAAGTCTGCAGGGAAGGATGTATGAGGCTACGCGCGAGCTCGCTCGAGCTGTCGGCGAACTGAACCCATTCATCCGTTTCACTGCCCGTCGGGCCGCCATGGCGCTGGCGACAACGCATGAGACCGAGCGGCGGCTCCGAGAGCTGGGATGCAGAAATGTGTCCGTCTTCACCCAGGCGAGTTTGCCGGCGGAAGAGATTCAGCAGTTTGCAGAAATCCCTCCGCGCCACGCCCCTCCTTTTCGCGTGTTCAGCATGGGCCGGCTCGTGCATCTCAAAGGATTTGATTTGGGCCTGCGCGCCTTCGCGCGATTTCACGCTCGCTTTCCAGAAAGCGAGTATTGGCTGATCGGCGACGGCCCCGAACGCAAACGCCTGGAGCAATTGGCAATACAGTTGGGTGTGGGCCAAGCGACAGTATTTTGGGGAATGATGCCGCGTGAACGGGCGATCGCCACCTCGGCTCGGTGCGATATCTTGCTATTTCCCGCCCTCCACGAATCTGGCGGCTGCGTGAGCGTCGAAGCAATGGCTGCGGGACGCCCGGTAATTTGTCTTGATCTCGGTGGTCCGGCGTTGCAGGTGACGGAAGCTACGGGCATCAAAGTTCCTGCCACTTCCGCAGATCAAGCGGTGACCGATCTAGCGTCAGCCATTGCGCAGCTGGCGAATGATCCATCGCGCCGAGCAAAATTGGGTGAAGCCGGACGCCTGCGCATTGATCAGGAATTCAACTGGGAGCGAAAAGGTGAGCAGTTGGCTCGTCTCTACCAGAGGTTGGTCAATGCTCCGGCACGGATAGTTGGATCAGGCCTCAGCGAGACAGCATGGCCCAAGGAGATACCAGGGGGTGGAGAGTATGGAATCTGATATTTCAAGGCCACGCACGGTTTTTCCAGGTCAACCCCGCGGCTTCGGGACGAACTTGCGCCCGTTGGGCATAGTCATCGCTTTTGCATTGTTGAGCTTCGTCGTGCTGGGCGTGGCAAATCCCTTTGGCAGCCCTTTGAAAATCGCCGCAGTGCTCGTAGCTCCTCTCCTTCTCATTTTCGTTCTGCCCGGTGCGATGCGAGCTCTGTTGGTTGGCGCTCGAAGCATCGCCAAACACTTCACGTGGTATCAGGGTCTGTGGCTGCTGGTTCTCGTGAGCGGGTTGGTGTTTCGTGTCCGGGAGTTTCAAGACATCAATGAGGAAGCCATCGACGGTTGGGCATATTTTCGAATCGGGGTGGCCGGTCTCGTAGGACTGATTCTGATTGGGCGGTTACTTTCGAAAAGGACTCACTGGTTTCGCTGGCTATTTCGAGGGTCGATTGGAATCATGGCGGTGTACGCGGCGCTATGCCTCGTTTCGACGACGTGGTCTGTTCGTCCCGCATGGACCCTCTACAAGTCGATGGAGTACATGCTTGACCTGTCGGTTCTCTGTGCTGTGTTGGCAACCGTGAAATCCTCGGAGGAGTTCGCAAGATTTATGAATTGGGCTTGGACTCTCCTCGGCTTGATGCTAGTGACCACTTGGGTCGGAGCCATCATAGATCCAGTTGACGCATTCGAGGCTGGCCAACACTTTGGGCCGCTCGGTGTGCGATTAAACGGTGTCGTTCCCGCCCTATCGGCCAACTCCGTGGGAGAATTCAGCGCGGTTCTAGCGATCTTGGCCTTGTGCCGGTTAATGTATGATCCGGAGCGGAGATTCGATCGTGCGTGGTACTCGTTCTTATTTCTCTTCTCTGTCGCCACCTTGATTTTCTCACAGACGCGCGCGGCAATCGCGGCCCTTTTCCTGGCTGTCATCCTTCTGCTGATTCTCACTCGGCGAGTCTTGTTGGGCGCGGCGATCGCCATAGGCTCCGCCTTCGCGGTGATTATCCTGCTCGCATTTACAAAGTTCGGTAGCCTCGTTTGGGATTTTGTGTTGCGAGGAGAACAGGTCAGTGAAGTTGAGGGACTGTCCGGTCGAATTGGATTCTGGCAATACGCATTCCAAAAGTTCCAGGAGCGACCCTGGACAGGCTTCGGAGGGTTCGCGGGAGGCAGATTCGTTATTCTTCCGGCGTTGGGCCACTACGAGATTCCGGACGTTCACAGCAGTCTTGTTGAAAGCCTCGTTGATGTAGGGATTTGGGGACCGCTTCTGATCATAATCGCCTTGATCTCGATGTGGTGGTTCATGCGTAAGGCGTCGCACAGCCCGCTCCTCAATCTGGACGAGCAGCGTCTAGCGATCGAATCGCTCGCAATTCTAGCGATTATCACGGTGCGCTGCGTGGTGAGCGGCAACATCACTTCTCATCCCGCGTTCGCCTTCTTGACTCTCTTATGCTGTGCTGAGTTCATGCGACGCCGTTTGAAATATGGTGCCCCGCCTTGGGCCTCATAAAAGAAGGCACCAGACGCATCTCGGTAGTCTCATTGGTTGTTATGGTCTCGATTGCCTGGACGCCGCCGCGTAATCCGGATTCCACGCGCGAGATTTATGTCGATGGATCATCGGGTTCGGATGCGAACCCGGGGAGCGAATCCAGACCGCTGAAGACCATCAGCGCGGCGGCTCGGATAGCCATGTCAGACTACAATATGAACATCTCCAGCAAGGTCCTTATTGAGGCGGGAACATATCGCGAATTCATTTCGCTTGATTATCCGCCTCAAGCGACGAGCGCGAAAATCACGTTTGAGGCGGTAAAAACCGGAACTGTCACCATCTCTGGAGCTGACGTGTGGACTGGCTGGCAAGCGGATCCAGGGGACGGACGCTGCTATCTGCACGACTGGCCGTTCCGATGGGGCGTAACCCCTATTCCAGCGAGATGGCCCGCATCTCTTGCTGAAATTGTCAGGCGCCGAGAAATGGTCTTTGTAAACGGAAAGCCGCTCATCCCGGTGCTTTCCGCGGGCGATATGAAGGAGGGCAGCTTTTATGTCGATGACGAGCGTGGGGTTCTAATGATCCGTCCGGACGCGGGGATCGACCCGGCCAAGGCGGTCATCGAAGTTTGCGTTCGCCCAAGATGGTTTGAGAGCCACGGGGTCTCTGGACTGACTATTCGTGGATTGATTTTCGATAAGGCAAATCCATATCTGTCGGACGCGGCGTTCGCCGTTTTCCACTGCTCGGATCTCTTGGTAGAGGACTCGCAGTTTCTGTGGAGCAACTGGGCTGGAATGCTGCTTAATAATGTTAGGAACAGTACGGTGCGACGGGTTGTGGCAAGTCATAACGGCGCTTCCGGCCTGCGCGGCCACGGTCTTAACGGCGTGCTTTACGAGGACGACGAAGCTACCTACAACAACTGGCGAGGAGCCTTGGGAAACTTCTACCAGTTTGACGAAGCCGGCGGCAGGTTCGGGCGGGTGCACGACAGCACTTTCAGGCGAATCCGATCCTTCAACAACCAGACACTGGGTTTCTGGTTCGACACTGACACCAGAAACGTCGTCGTCGAGGACTCGTATTTCTCACACAATCAGAAATTCGGTATCTTTCTCGAGGCCAACCAAGGGCCGATCACCGTCGCGAATTCTCGGATTTGCGAGAATGGCTCTCAGGGTTTCTTTTCGAACAACTCCCAGCGGACGAGCTTAAAACGCAATTTGATTTACGGGAATAACATCGCACAAATCTCCGTGGATTGGAGAACCAGATCACGATACTTCATCGACTGGGAATCCGGCGCCTCCTTCAGTGCAGATGGGCGTGATTTAACCCTGTTTCACAATACCGTCGTCGCAGCCAATCCAGGCCAGTTGTTGCTCGAAACTTCCATCACCGCAAAGGACACCGGGGATATTTTCTACTCAACGTTGAACTCCGATGAAAATACTTGGTACAGCCCAGGGAACAACAAAGTTTTTCAGTACGACCCAGGGGGAACGGGGCATCTGAACCGCGAAGTCGATTTCGATAAGTGGCGTTCGAGCACCGGTCAAGACAAGAATTCGAAATTTGAGCCGCCGGCGACGGACCCCGCGACGCTGTGCGAGGCTCCCTAGATTACGGCCTGCGATACAGCCAAAGTGCACTTTGGGAATGCTTAATCGAATGATCAAGAACCGAGTCTGGATCGGAAGAGGCGCACTCGCGCTGACGGATCAAGCCTTGTTTTCCGGAGCGGGATTTTTGCTCAGCTTGCTTCTGGGGCGCTGGCTAACACCCGCACAATATGGCGCGTACGCGTTGGCTTTCGCGGTATTTCTCTTTGCCTCGAGCTTCCATAATTCTTTGATTCTCGAACCGATGGGCGTCATCGGGCCCGCGTCATACAAGCAGAATCTCCCCGCTTATATTGCCAAGCTCGTCCACCTGCATGGTTACGTCGCTCTCGGTCTTGCGTTTCTGATGATGGTAGCGGCCGGGGGCGTTTTTATTTTTTCACGAAACACGACGCTTGCAGCCGCGCTGTGCGGCGCCAGTATCGCGATTCCCTGCGTACTACTGTCGTGGCTTTTGCGGCAATCCGCTTATCTTGATCACCGGCCTGGCTTGGCGGCACGCGGCGGCGCCACTTATGCCGCGGTAGTAGTTTTGAGTCTCTTCATTCTTTATTTCACGCGGTCTCTCAATCCATTCACTGCTTTCATAACGATTGCGGCGGCTGGGACCATTGCCGGGTTCGTCATGATGGCCTTGATTCGGCCGGAGTTCGATGCTCCCGCGGCTACCGCTCAAATGCGGACCATTCTCTCGCAGCACTGGGTGTATGGGAGATGGGTAATCGTTACGGCGCTGGTGTACTGGCTTTCGTGGCAAGCATACACGTTCATTGTTGCAGCTGAGCTCGGATTTGAAGATGTGGCGGCACTCCGAGCCCTTCAGAATTTCGTCTTGCCTCTCTCGCAATTCGTCACATCGCTCAGCCTTCTCGCCATCCCTGCGGCTTCGGGAAAGTTTGCGAGTAATGACCGAAAGGCGTTCCGCCTCGCCATCTTCAGGATCAGTTTGCTATTCGTCGCTGCCGGCATCGTTTATTTTGTTGTTCTGTCTCTTGCCGGCCCCCCGCTCGTGGGGTTCGTCTACAAAGGAAAATACGTTCAGTTCGCCACGCTGCTTCCTTGGCTGGCTCTCTCGGGAGCATTTGTCGCCGCCGCCCAAGGACCGTGCATCGCTTTGCGAGCGATGCAAGTGCCCTCCGATGTCTTCATCGGCTACACCGTCGCCGCATGCTTCACAATTGCGACAGGCTTCAGTTTGACTCACTATTGGGGGCTGGCGGGAGCTGTCGTTGGTATGGCTGCTGCTTCGTTTTGTTTTCTCATTACTGCGATTTTCCGCTACCGGTTGCGACTTAGAAGACTCTCGCAGGAGGATCAAGCAGGACCTCTTGAGCCTGCCCTTCGTTCCCTGCGCGTGGCCTGGCTCTTTCCATCTTTGAACCGGGGATTCTATTGGCAGCCAGTTTTTAAAGCGTTCACAGAACGCTTCCCAAATTCGCTTGTCTTCGTGGGACTCTGGCCAGGATTCCTCCCCGGATATGAGGGAACATTCAAGCTTCGGGTTCTGCCGGGTGTCAAGCTGCTAACTCTGAAGCATTCCCCGGAAGGCTACGATCGCGGATTAGTAAAGGCCCCTCTCTCCATCCTGCGTGAGCTTTTTCAATATCGTCCGGATGTGATCTTCACCTCCGGATTCAGCGTCTGGACTTTGTGCGCGTTGCTTTTGAAAGCATTTCACGGCACCCGCGTCCTCATCGCGTGGGAGGGCCACTCACCCTACGTTACCTACCTCGACCGTCCGATCTTGCTCAGGCTGCGTCGGATCTTGGCTCGCTATGTTGATGGTGGAATCAGCAACGCGCGCGAAGGTTGCGAATATCTTAGAGATGTTCTTTCCATCCCAGGCTCAAAACTTGTGCACCACCCCTACGAGGTTCCTGAACCGAGCGTTTTCGCTTCCGCAGACCCTCCCGCAACATTGGACTCGATGATTCACCCCGTCTTCTTGTTCGTCGGCTCGCTCATACCCAGGAAAGGCTGGCAACGTTTGATTGATGCCGTGGACCTCCTCGTCCAGCGCGGAGTCAGGTCCTTCTCCGTCGCCATCGTGGGCGAAGGAGATGAAGCGGCAGAACTAAATAAGCAAATCTCATCAAAAGGGCTTCAGGAGCTGGTCTATCCTTTGGGCCCAGTCGCCTACGAAAAATTGGGCGCCTACTTCAAGGCCTCCGACGTTTTTGTTTTCCCCACGTTGGAAGACGTTTGGGGCCTCGTTCTACTCGAAGCCATGGCTTTCGGCAAACCAGTTTTGTGCTCCCAATATGCGGGCGCGAAAGAGATGGTCGAGCACAGTAGAACTGGTTTTATTTTCGACCCTCGAAAACCTTCGGAGTTGGCTGACTACATGGCGAGATTCATTGCGAACCCGCAATTGATCTCAGAATTGGGAGAACGATCATCGAAGGCCATCGCTCCGTACACAGTGGAAGAAGCCGCACGCGCCTTGGAAGCCCTCATCAACAGGACGATGGCTGGGCCAGAGCAGCGCGTGGTTGCAAACGAAGAGCAGTCGTTTGCTTTTGATTAGAGTCTGGACCCCAGAAGTCATTTGGCTGCATACCCGATCATGAAAATACTGTTGGTCCATAACGAATATCAGCAGCCAGGCGGTGAAGATGTTGTATTCGAGCAGGAGAAGCGAATCCTGGAGCGGGGCGGGCACGAGGTGGTGACGTACAGGCGGAGCAATCATGAGATAGAGGAACTCTCTGTGATTGGCCGGGTCGCCCTGGTGACGCGAACCGTCTGGGCCAGTGACACGCACCTTGACTTCGGGGCGCTTCTCGAGCGGGAAAAGCCGGATCTTGTGCACGTTCATAACACGTTCGTCATGATTTCGCCGTCCATTTACAGCGCGTGCCGCAAGCGAGGAATCCCGGTGGTGCAGACGCTTCACAATTTTCGGCTCCTCTGCCCCGGCGCTCAGTTCCTACGCGACGGAAAAATCTGCGAGGATTGCGTCGATCATAGCCTCCTGCGCAGCGTCTGGCATGGCTGCTACCGCGATTCGCGGCCGGCCACGGCTTCGGTGGCGCTCATGCTCGCGTGGCACCGGCGCGCGGGTACCTGGGACAAACTCGTGGACCGTTACATCGCGCTCACCGATTTTGCGCGCAGCAAGTTCATCGCTTCCGGTTTTGCGCCAGACAAGATTGTCGTCAAGCCGAATTTCGTCGATCCCGATCCGGGTGCAAAACAGAGCCCCGGCACAGGTGCGCTCTACATTGGGCGCCTGTCCAAAGAAAAGGGCTTGCACGCCCTGCTCGACGCCTGGAAGCGGCTCCCGAAGACTTGCAGGCTTGATATCGTCGGGGATGGCCCCGAGAGAGAAGAACTGGAAGAAGAAGCCCAACGGTGCGGCCTGTCGTCGATTCAATTTCGCGGTCGACTATCGCACGAAGAATCGCTCGCGGCGATGAAGAGCGCTTCCTTCGTGATCTTGCCGAGCGAATGGTATGAGGGCTTTCCGATGACCATCGCCGAGTCCTTCGCGTGCGGAACGCCGGTCATATGCTCGAAACTGGGCGCCATGGAGGAAATCGTCGATGAGTCCCGCACCGGCCTGCACTTTACGCCGGGCGGCTGCGAAGATCTCGCGCGAAAAGTCGAGTGGGCTTTCGCACATCCATCCGAAATTGCAACGATGGGCCGAGCAGCTCGCCGCGAGTACGAAGCTCGCTACACCTCAGAAATGGCCTACACTCAATTGATGACCATTTACGAGCAAACGGTGGCCGCCTATGCTTGAATCCGGCACCAGTGAAATGAACGCGGTCGCGCCTGCATTTCGGGTCGTTGGCGTACGGGTTGATGCCGTGCAACTGCCTGAGGCCGTGGCGCGAATCAAACGGTGGATCGACAATCGCGAGAACGGCAAATATGTAGCGGTCACCGGCATGCACGGCGTGGCGGAATCGCGCCAGGATCCGCGCTTTCGCGAAATCCTGAATCAGGCTGCGCTGGTGGTCCCCGACGGCATGCCGCTCGTTTGGCTAGGCCGGTGGCACGGACATTCTCTGCGTCGCCGCGTAACCGGATCAGAGCTGATGCTCGCGTTTTGCCGCGAGACAGGTCCTCAGCCGCGTCATTTCTTCTACGGCGGCGCTCCGGGTGTCGCGGAGGACCTGGCGCGCCAGCTCCACGAACAATTCAACATTACCGTGGCCGGCACCTACACGCCTCCGTTTCGCCCGCTCGTAGAGGCCGAGGAAGCAGACCTCACAGCTCAGGTACACGCCGCCGCTCCCGATATTTTCTGGGTGGGCCTCAGCACTCCGAAACAGGAGCGCTGGATGTCCGACCATCATTTAAAACTGAAAGTTCCTGTCATTTTGGGAGTGGGTGCGGCGTTCGACATGAACTCCGGCAGGCTCAAGAGAGCTCCCGCGTGGATGCGTGATAGCGGGCTAGAGTGGTTTTACCGCCTCCTTAGCGAGCCACGTCGCTTATGGAAACGCTATCTTGTGACGATTCCGCAATCAATGTGGAGCATTTCATTGGAGCTTTTTCACATCAGGAAGTTCGAATAAGTCCGTTCCCCGGCCAGGAAACCGCTCGGCCAGGTGTCGCAGGTAAAGCTAATAGAAGGGCCGCGCCGATGCTCGATTGGTACGCTTCGACTCTTTCGCACGCAGTTTTTCGCCCAGGTCGATAAGATACTCACTTAGCGATGTGGTCGTAGCGAACAAAAGGGCACACGAAAGTTAGCTGCTGCTGATAGCTCGACTTCTTCGTCGAGATACCCCACGTGACGAAACCTTCCAAGCGCAGTCGCGGCCTACTACAAACCACCGGCATCCTGATTGCCGTGATGTTGCTTAGCAGGCTTTTTGGTTTTCTGCGCGAGTGGACGGTGGCTCATCAACTCGGTTCGAGCGCCGTCACGGATACGTACTATGCGGCGTTCACCCTCCCCGATCTCCTTAGTTACCTCGTTGCCGGAGGCACTCTGGGGATGTTTTTCATTCCCGTCTTTGCAAAGTACATGGCGGAAAAGAATGAGGAAGAAGGCTGGCACGTATACTCGACGATCATCACCTGCATGGGTTTGATCCTCCTTGCTCTGATTGTCATCGGCGAAATCTTTGCTCCCCACATCGTTCGCCTCCTCGCGCCCGGATTTGACGCCGCGCAGCAGACGCGGGTCGTGTTCCTCACCCGCTTAATGCTTCCCTCGCAACTCTTCCTGTTCCTTGCCAGCATGATGGGCTCTGTCCAAAACCTGAAATCAAAGTTCTTGGTTCCTGCGCTCGGCTCTGGTGTCTATAACCTCGGCATCATCCTGGGCGGATGGTTGCTTTCACCGCGGATAGGAGTTGCCGGATTTGCCATCGGAGTGCTCGTGGGCGCCTTTTGCGGATTCTTTGTGCTTCAGCTATGCGGAGCCCGGAGCGTCGGGGCGCGTTTCACTCCCAATCTAGACTTGAATCATCCCGGCTTCCGGCTGTTTGTGAAGATGAGCATTCCAATCATGCTCGCTCTCTCTTTTGACATCACCGACGAATGGATCATCCGCTGGTTCGGATCGTATCTGACGCCGGCTTCCATCACCTGGCTCACTTATGCAAGAACAATAATGCGGCTCCCGCAGGTTTTGATCGGTAGCGCCGCAGGGATTGTATCCTTCCCGTTGCTCGCGCAACTGCATTCGCAGGGCGAATCCGACTCGCTCAACCGCACCCTGAATTCGACTTTGAAGGGCCTCATTCTTTTTCTTGTTCCACTCTCGGCGCTGGCCATAGTGTTAAGCAAACCAGTCATCTATTTCGCATTCTCCCATACGCGCTTGAGTGCGGCAGATTTTCAGGCCACCGGCGCGGCGCTCGGTCTTTTCTCAATTGGAATTTTTGCTAGGGCGGCTCAGAACGTCATCGGCCGCACGTTTTATGCCGTGCGAGATACGATTACACCCGCTGTGGTAGGCACGGGCATGACCTTGCTGAGCTTGCCGCTGTACTGGTATTGTGCGCGGCAATGGAATTTCTTGGGCCTGGCGATCGCCAGTTCCTTCATTGCGATTGCGTTCGCCGCGGTGTCGTTCGGACTCTTGGTCCGGCGCACGCACAACCAGGAAGCGGGGGATTTGATTTCGTGCCTCGCGAAAGTTTTGGCTTCTTCCGTTCTGGTAGCTCTGGCTTGCTACAAGCTTACCGCATGGCTCGAAGCACGTCTCGCGTGGCAAAGGACGCTGGGTGCTCTCAAGCTGCTGGTGATTGTAACAGCCGTGGGGTTCCCATCCATCATTTTCCTCGCAAAATTGCTCGGTGTGGATGAGATCGATAAGTACTTGCGAAAAATCCTCTCGAGGCTTCCGGCAAGGGTCGTCGTCGCTCCTGAATAGGATCCTGACGCACGAGTGATTAGCCTGGGGTTGGCTGCATTACTGAAGCCCGGCGAGGACTACGGGTTGCTCGCTTGAAA
The DNA here is from genome assembly GCA_963780035.1 of uncultured Acidobacteriota bacterium. Lineage (GTDB taxonomy): Bacteria > Acidobacteriota > Terriglobia > Acidiferrales > UBA7541 > Palsa-295. The sequence continues at coordinate 826,872 of CAWAAG010000008.1, forward strand.
GGCGCCCCCGACGTCGTTGCCAAAACTTTGCCATTCCACCCACGTATGCGGGGCATAGGAATTTTTGCCGGAACTGTCCATCCAGACGAAATACAATCCGCTTAAATCGGCGAGGTTATACGTGTTGTTCGTAAAGTGATTGTTCCAGCTCGTGTACACCGAGGTGTCGAAATCCGATGTTCTGACAAGACCAGCTGCCTCGTATGTAATTTCATTGAAAGTGTTGTCGTGCACATCTAGGTTCTTGAGCAGATACGGCTGCCCCGTATTAGGTGCGTGGTTACTATTACCTCGGTTCACCAACACCGCGCCAATCCCATTCGCACTATTGGTGATGGTATTACCGTAAACCTGAACATCCGATGAGTTGAAAATACCGATCGCCGGACGAGCCCAAATGGTGTTGTTCAGATGTGGTGCGGACACAGCGGTTTCGTTCTCCAGGAGATTGTACCGGATAATCGCTTCCCAGCTGATCTCATGTTCGATCCCGAAATTTAAGTTATTCTTTGTGTGGTTATACTCATAAAGAACGTTTGCAGAGTCTCCATCAGTGTGCAGCCCAGCGCCGTTGTTGTCGTGCGCATAGTTGTTGCGAACAACCAGGTTGGTCGCGTATTCAAACTTGGCGCCGCCGCCATTTGCAAAATTCGCCCAGTTGTTGAAGGCGAACTCATTGTTCTCTACATCCATTGCTGTGGTGGCGTACCCGCCTTCCAGTCCAAAATCACCATTGTCGTGAAGATAATTTCCCAGGATCTTCCCGTTCGCCTCGATCCCATCCCCGTGATTGAGGCGCACTTCGTTATTTTGAATAGTCCATGTCGCGCTTCCCTGTACGGCGCCTTGGGCGTTTCCGGCAAACTTCTCGATCGTCAATCCTTCTATGGTTACACCATCTGCCCCGGTGCCAACTGCAAGGAAGGGCAAGGAGGAAACAATCACCTCCATCGTATGGCCGGTGGGGTTGTCCGCGACGTAGATCTGCTTGCTCGCATAGTCGCGGTAAAATGTCCCCGGCACAACCGCGGACAGGCTCATTACCCGGCTCAAGGGTGTGTTATCGAGAAAGAGGGCGTCCGGGAATTGGCATGCAGGAGAAGTGCTAGTCGCGCAGACGTCAGGGGTCTGAGGGATTAGCTTTGGTTGATTCGAGGTGACCCAATAGTTGCCAGATTGCGCCCAGGAAGTCACCAATTGGGATCCGCTGAGGATTGCTCCTGACGATAAGCCAATGAACGCGTCATTGCTTTTGGGCGTTACGTACGACGTCATCCGGTAAGTTCCCGAGCTAAAACAAAAGGTCGTATCTGGAGGATAGGCGTTAACTATCCCCGGCAAATCGTCGCCGGCATAAAACGTGACTTTGCAGGTTGCTTCGTTCCCGGTGAGGGCTACCTTCGTGGGTGAGTTGCCGGCGTTGCTCGTAATCGTCAAGGTCCCGCTGGCAGCACCAGCCGCAGTCGGTGTGAACGTCACTTTGAGCATCATGCTCTGTCCGACGCTCAACGTCGTCGGCAAAGTGTTGCCGGCAGAAACAAACGGGCCCGAGATGGCAATGTTGCTAACGGTGACCGGTCCCGCGCTGTTGTTCGAAACAAATAGGGCTTGTGGAGGGCCCGGATCGCTGGCCGCCACGATTCCAAAATTCAGACTGGCGGGCGCAAAGGTCAAATCCAGAGGATCCGAAGTCGAAGTACCGGTGCCCGTGAGGCTTATCACCGAGGGCGAGTTAGCGGCGGTGCTGGCGATTGTTAAGCTCCCGCTGGCCGTCCCAGGGCTATTGGGCGTGAACGTGACATTGAGCGGCATGCTCTGGCCAGCATTCAACGCCATCGGCAAGGAATTGCCGCTAGATGCGAACGGGCCCGAAACGGCAATGTTGCTAACTGTGACCGATCCCGCGCTGTTGTTCGAAACCAATATGGTTTGTACAGGGCTCGGATGGCTGACCGCCACGCTTCCAAAATTCAAGCTGGTAGGCGCAAATGTCAAATCCAGCGGACCCGAAGTCGACATGCCGGTTCCCTTGAGGCTTACGACTGAGGGTGAGTTCGCGGCGGTGCTGGTGATTGTCAAGCTCCCGCTGGCGGTCCCGGGGCCATTGGGCGTGAACGTGACATTGAGCGGCATGCTCTGGCCAGCATTCAACGCCATCGGCAAGGAATTGCCGCTAGATGCGAACGGGCCCGAAACGGCAATGTTGCTAACTGTGACCGATCCCGCGCTGTTGTTCGAAACCAATATGGTTTGCGCAGGGCTCGGGTGGCTGACCATCGCGTTACCAAGATTCAAGGTGGCCGGCGCCACATCGAGATTCAGACTGACCGAAGACTGCGCCTGGTGTGAACCAGTGTACCCCGCGCACGCCGCAAGTAGCGCCAAAAGAACCAATTGAGCTACAAAACATGCGGTCGTCAATCTGTTCCTTCGGCTCCGGTATTCTCTTTTGCGAAGAACGGGCAGAAAAAGAGATACCGGCGCTCTATCAAAGGAACGTTGACTCAAGTTGCTGTCATTGCTCGGGTTATCCAACTCAAAGCCTCCACTACAATTTGTGGCTTAGCGTGAAACCAACATCGCAGGGTTCTGTCGAGGCTGTCAGGCATCACACTGTTCTCTACTATGAGCGGCGCTTTCCCCGCGAACAACTGGCCGGCCGGACAAGTTAAGTACTGGGCTTCGAGGACAGGTCAAACCACCCATTACTCCGCTTCGTGCAACGGGAGAATTGCGGTGCTTTACGGTGCGGGCGTGTGCTAGAATTCGCGAACTTAATCGCTATTTTTGCGAATTGTTGCTGCCCTGCGACCTGTGCGTCAAGCAGCGCTGATTCGTAGACCGCTACTTCGCCAGATTTTAGGGCTTCGCGTCAGGATGTTCTGACGAGCGAGAATTAATCGGGTATATGAAGAAACTCACCGTCCTGGCAGTGATTGGCCTAGTCTTTCTTTGCCTGTTATACAAATTCAGACACCCGATCGAACATTTTCGTCCGCATATCCGATTCCGGACTCTGGAAGCTATCAACATTTCACCATCGTCGTTATCCATGCCCAAGGGTTCCCGTAAGAAGTTCACCGCGATCGCCCACTACCGCGATGGCAGCCAGGCCGAATTGGTTTCCGAAGTCACTTGGAATTCATCGAATCCGGGAGTTGCGCCGATCAATGCCGAGGGCATCGCTACAGCAGCAAACGAGGGAACTGCAACCTTGCAGGTCACTTTCCAGCATACGAGTGCAACCACTACCGTGTTGGTCTTTCCCGTGGCTCCAGTAGCTCTTGCGATTTCCCCCGCGGACCCAGCCATTGACGTCAAAGGAAATTCGCAGTTCAAGGTCTTGGCAACCCGTTCGGACGATAGCGTGGAAGACGTGACAAATCAGGTGAACTGGACCTCCTCCAATTCCACGGTCGCGAAAATTGCGCTCTCGGGCTTGGCGCATGGTCAAGCGCAAGGTGGCTCCACAATTGGTGCAGAGTTGATGACTCCACTGGGGAAAATCCAGACGGCTACTCGTCTAACCGTGGTTTCAACTACAAGTCCTCTGGCTGGTGCCTATTCCTATCGCTATGACAATACCGGCACTGGCCAGAACCGCTTCGAGACTCTGCTGACTCCGAGAAATGTAAACGCCGCCACGTTTGGAAAACTATTTGCTGCGCCCGTCGATGGCTACGTTTACGCGCAGCCGCTCTACGTCCGTGACGTTGCAGTTGTCGGTCAGGGCACTCGCAACGTCGTGTACATTGCGACCGAGAACGACACCATTTTTGCAATCGATGCCGACACCGGAGCCGAGTTGTTCCATTCAAATCTGGGTCCTGCCGTACCCAAAGATCAATTGCCATGCCCCGATATGGGCCCGCAAATAGGAATCACCGGAACGCCGGTGATCGATCCCGTGACTCACACACTTTATGTGGCTGCCAAAACTTTCAGCAGTGGAAGCACCTCCTTCTATCTGCACGCGATCGATCTCGCATCCGGAAAAGAAAAAGACGGCAGTCCAGTTTTGATCACCGCAACTCTTCCAGGCACTGGGACGGGCGCGCGCCATGGCACGGTCACTTTCGATCCGGCACCACAGCTACAGCGGCCTGGTCTCGTCCTGACGAACGGACAAGTGATCATCGCTTTCGGATCGATGTGCGACCGCGGCGCGTTTCACGGCTGGGTGTTTGCCTATGATGCCTCAAGTCTCAATAGAACAGGCGTCTTCCTCACCACTCCAAACGGCAGTCACGGCGGTATCTGGCAGGCCGGAGGGACTCCCGTCGTTGATCCTCAAGGAAATCTTTACGTCATTACTGGCGATGGCGAATTCGACGCCTATGATGGTGGACCCGATTACGGCGACACATTTCTGAAGCTGCGATTGGCCACAAATGACCGCATTGCGCCCACGGACTATTTCACTCCCTTTGACCAAAAAGAGATGGATGTTGAGAATGTGGACTTGGGCGCCAGTGGTCCTATGATCTTGCCAGATCAGTTGGGCCAGCATTCACACCTACTGTTCGGCGCCGGGAAGAACGGTTCCCTCTACTTAATCAATCGCGACGACATGGGCCACTTTCAGTCGTCGAGCAATAATCAGATCGTGCAATACCTTCCGCACGTTTTCCCAACAAAGATTCACGTCAGCGCCGCATATTGGCGGAACTCAACCTCCGAGTGGATTTACGTGGGGCCCGTCGAAGGGACGCTACAGGCTTTTCCCCTTTCGCGCGGGCAATTGTCACAAATTGCCAGCACCCAAACGCCAACGGTTTTCGGGTATCCTGGAGCATTGCCAGTCATTTCTTCGAATGGGGACTCAGACGGAATCGTATGGGCCCTCGAGAATTACACCGGTGTGCTCCACGCCTTCGACGCGGCGAATCTTGCCACTGAGCTTTACAATGCAAAACAGGCGCCGAACGGTCGCGATGTTGCCGAACATGGCGTTCAGTTCTATGCACCTCTGGTCGCGAACGGAAAAGTGTATTTTGGCACGCGCGGACACTTGTACGCATACGGCCTGCTTCGTTGATCGCGACGGTTGAAAGAACGAGTATTGTGCCTGCTGTGTGCAATCAAAAAAGGGGGGCGAATTTGCAAATTCAAAATCGTGTTTTAGTCACCGGCGCAGGCGGCTTTATTGGTGGCCACCTCGTCGCCGAGTTTCGCAAGCAAGGCTATAAGCAGATCCGCGCTGTAGACGTGAAACCTTTCGATGAATGGTATCAACGATTCAATGATGTCGAGAATTTGCAATATAATCTCAATCTCAAAGAAAGTTGCGATCTTGCGTCCAAGGGCATGGACGAAATCTATAATCTTGCCGCGAACATGGGCGGCATGGGCTTTATTGAGCAGAATAAGGCGCTGTGCATGTTGTCCGTGCTCATCAATACGCACATGCTCCAGGCCGCGAAGGACCACGGCTGCCAGAAGTTTTTTTATTCTTCGTCGGCCTGCGTCTATAACGCGGATAAGCAGAAGACCTTCGAAGCACCCTCCCTCAAGGAAGAAGACGCTTACCCCGCGCAAGCCGAAGACGGCTACGGCTGGGAAAAACTTTTCTCTGAACGCATGTGCCGCCATTTCCGCGAGGATTTTGGCCTCTACGCCCGCGTCGCACGCTTCCACAATGTGTACGGACCCTGGGGCACGTGGGACGGCGGGCGCGAAAAGGCTCCCGCCGCGATTTGCCGCAAAGTGATTGAGGCCAAAGTCCACGGCAAACATGAAATCGAGATCTGGGGCTCCGGCGAACAAACTCGCAGCTTCATGTTCGCTGACGACTGCGTCAAAGGCATCCAGCTAATCACCAACTCGCAAATCCTCGAACCCATCAATCTGGGCTCCGCGGAAGCTGTCAGCATCAATCAGTTGGTGGACATCGTCGAAAGCATCGCTGGCATTAAATTGAAAAGAAATTACGACCTGAGCGCTCCCAAAGGGGTCAACGGCCGCAACAGCGATAACACTCTCATCCAGAAGTATCTGAATTGGGAACCCGATACCACCTTGCGCGCTGGCCTCGAGAAGACCTACGCTTGGATTTACGACCAGTACTTGGCCCGCGAGCGCTCCGCAACCGGTGTCGTGCGGGAATCAAAGCGCTAACCAAAACATCGCAACCAGAGTCGCGGTGGCACGGGTCTCTGGTGTTCTACGCGAATTCATATCAGTTACATAGCCTAGAGGACCTGGACTCAAACTATGCCTTGATGTGGGTCCGATTCTTCAACACTCGCCGTCGGCAGCGTTACTGCAAGTACGCGTACTTCCGACTGGAAAAGGAGAAGTTGCACTTCGCCGTAATGTTCTTGTATTCGCTCTTCTAGTCGCCCAAAATCTTGTGCCTTTCTTCATTCGTCGCTGCGATTCGATCGGGTTGAGCGTGCGCCCGAGCTGCCACTCCAAATTGGTTTGGTAGCACCTTACCAAGCCACTCGTGAGCTCAAGTTTTCCTACAACTGGCTGACCGGCGCTGTTGATCCACCTGGAACTGAGCGACATCCCCTCAGGTTCCGGAAGGCGCATGCTCTGCAGGCAGTCTGGCTGGATCAAGGTGCGGTCGAAGCCGCGCTTTATCTGTTTCACGCCCCGCATCTTCGTTAACACTCAGACGGAACTTCTATCCACCAGCGTCGCTCTTCCAGGAATCGGCGAATCTTGCCTGGCGGGAAGCAAGTTCAGGAAACATCGCTTATCTTATCCCGCGCCTCGCGCGAACTTCGCCAGCGTCTCGAGATGGAAATGGATTTGCCCGTGGCATGCACTGCAAAGGGTGATGAGATTCGCTTCCACATCCCCTCCCAACAGGCTGCGCGGTTGCATATGATGAACTTGCAGATCTATGGAACTTCCGCATCGTTGGCATCGCCAGCCATCACGCCGGAGCACCTGCTGACAAAGTCTCCGATAGGAATCCCAGTCCAGGCGACGCCCGGGTTGTCTTGGGTTTGGTGGATTCATGAGGCCTTCGGAATCCGCAGCAAGAACTCCTGGCGCTGAGAATTCGGCAGCAGCAGGAAAATCCGACTGAGTGCCAAGAGAAGGGAGTCCGGGCTGCCAGAGGTGTCCAGGTTTGCGCCAGCCAAAAAGTCCGCACAGATCATCTCCAGACAGTAGCCACGCGCCTTTTGACCACCGAGCATCAACGAAGCGGTCTCCAGCGCCTGCTCGATGACTGCCAACTGGCTCTTGTAGACCTTGAAATACAGCATTTCCCACGGTTCGGTTTCCTTGCCCGTCAGGTGTCTCTCCACTTCCCGTTTGAACTCTTCCTTCGGCATTTGCGTTGCTTTGTGCACCCAGGGTGCACAATCGAAGTTCTGTCCCTCCGCTCGTGCCACTCGGACCAACTCCCGGGCCTTGGTCCATCCCATTTCTTTTAGGTCGCGATGGGTCTGCCGCGGCAACTGTTCATGAATCGCCATCAGGTAATAAGCCTTCCGCCGCGACTCGGGAAATTTCTTTTCCAGAAACTCATCAAAGGACTTCAAATTGTCGACGCGCCAATATTGTCCTGCCCGCACTTCGCACAGGTAGCGCCCCAGCTCCACAAAGCGCGTGTCCCGCTCCCGCTCTGTCGACCGTTCCCAGTGCAGAATCTCGTCAATCTTCTCCAGCACGAACAAAGCACGACGGTGATTCAGTTTGGGTGCCATCGGCGGCAGCCCGCTAATCCTCAAATTGGTCAATCCAATCAAGGTCGCTCGCTCCCGGCCGGCGGATGAGTTTTGCATCCAGCAGCTGTTGATCTCCCAAGCAAATCCCCAGATGGGAGCAGCTCACACATCGGTTCTGGGGAAAACGAATTCCGCTGTGCGGAAGGAATTGGCCCGCTTCAATCTGATTGGCCGTGGTCTCAACCAATTGGCCAAACTCCCGGCGCTGCTGTTCATCAATGGATGTCCTCAGATACTGAATTTCGGATGCGTTCTTTCGAACGAAGACAACCAGAGCAACATCGGAGATCCCAGCCATCCAGGAATAGCAGATCAGCTGGGGATCCAGGGCCAACAGACCCTGCGGCTCTTCAGGATATCGGCAGGTCGTCGTTTTCCAGTCGATGATGCATTTCATCCCATCTAGCTCGCCGATCGCATCGATGTACGAAAGGAATTGACTTCCGGACGGTAGAGAGCGCGTCAACTTCACTTGAAGATTCTCTTTTGGACGTCGTATCCGAACACGATCGTCCTGGGCAAACCGTTCGAGTAGGTGGATGCCCTGGTGATAGAGCCGGTCCCAGGAGTCGTTCTTCGCATAGGCCAGGGTGGCTTCCTGGTATTTGCGCCATTCCTTAAAGAACGTGGCAGCCGAGTCTTCCCCAGCGAAATAGGCAGCCAAGGCGTTCTCGAAGCAGCGACCGAACATCATGGAGGCCTTATCTTCCTTTTCGCGCCAGCCATCGAGGTACCGGTAGCGATACTGGCGTGGGCAGCGCAGGTACTGGCTAATCTGCGTGAAGCTGTAGGTCATCTGAGCCTCCCGCCACGACACCTTCGCGAGCATCCTTGGAAATGAATTCCCATTCGGTGGATGGTGCAAATGCTTCGAGGTTGAGAAACGTACGCCCTGCGAATGACTTCCGTGTGGTTCGCAAGATGCCATTGAGACCGAGCAGGGCTTTCTCATCCACTTCGTCTCGACCGAGCAGATCGGGGTCATAGCCGAAATCCCGGAGAAACCAGTTCAATTTCCAGAGGGACTTCTGGGTGCAATAGAGGCGCCCGGCAATCTTGCGGGAGGCGAAGTCCTTCGGGTCTAGGACTGTGAAGCTGAGGATGAAGAAGGGCTTTTGCGGGTGCCAGCGATAGTAGGCTCGATCCACCCGCACCAGAAAGACGCCTTCGAGGAATTCGTTTGCTTGCGCCGGCTCCGCATGTAAACCCGGAAAATGCCGCTTCATGCCTTCACCTCCGCAGGCTGGTTGTAGCCGTTCAACTTGCAAACGAGAGCTGCACGATCTTTCGTGGCTTCTTCGGTCACGGTCGAAACGAAGGCCTCGACGAGGTCTCGGCCGGCGTCGCGCAGTTCTTCCGTTCCACAGAAATCAGCTGCGTAGCGCTTTACTAGGTTGGGATCGAGTTCGTACTTTCGGATTGGGAGGCAGAGCTGATCCCGCAGTCTGGGCTTCCCGTTGCTTGAGCCGTTCGATCCGGCGTGGCCATTCGAATGCGGCGCAGCGACGACGGGCTTTTGGGTTGCCGAGAACGTTCCGAGCTCTTCGACACTGCAGAGCCCGATTCCGTAGGCTTTTCGGAGGGCCCGGTTAACGGCTCGCGTTTCGGCGACACGCATTTCGGCCCCACGGACGAGGGGGGATGTGTTGGACGGATCGGCGTCGCCGTAGCCGACAAAGCCCCTCGAGTGTGGACCTTTGTAAACGACAGCCCGAAATACCCAGCGATTCGCTGCGGGATCAAAGAGTCGCTCCTGCACCGATGTGCTAATTCCACGGCATTTTCTCCGCGAAGCCAATTGGAGGAGACCAGAGTGCGTAACATACCAACGACTGTCGATCCGAGTAATTTCTCCGAGAATGACCGAGAACTTGTATCTCACTAGCAAGGAGCGGAGATCCTTCAATCTAAATACTCCCAGGTCGCACCAAGTCTGTCTTGCAACTCTCATCTCTTGTCGAATTGAATTGACGGTGTGTTTCATGCGCCCTCCAAGCATTATGCTTAGCGCTAAGCATATGCTTAGCGCTAAGCAGTGTCAAGCCAATTCTTGCTTTCCAGCACAGCTCGGGATAACTTCTGAGACCAAACATGGCTAAGAAAAGGGACAAAGATTCGAATGCGGTGGCATTAGGACGGAAAGGCGGGAAGGCCCGTCGAAATAAGCTGACACCAGAGCGACGGAAGGAAATCGCCAGCAGGGCCGCAAAAGCTAGATGGTCGGGAGAACGGTCAGATAATGAAACGCCGGGTTAGCTCGCATGTCCTTCCGCAAATACACTCAACTGGAACCTTTTGCATGGACGGTCATATCCACATCTATGGCCGCCGGAGGAGGGACTATCGCGCCAGCCCGGGATGCTTGGAGTCTCTGGATTTCGTGGAGAGTCCGGAAAAACGATCGCTCTAGACTGCTTTCGTATCGCGCCACCTTGTCTAAGACTTCCGGCTCCAAGAGCGTTCGACTACGGTTCTCCCGCTCCAGAAGTAAGTGCCAACGTCGCGCTCGCTCGACGAGGTCCCGCTCTTCCTCGTCGGCCTCGATGCTGTTCTTATAAGCGGACGAGATGCACTTGTAGAGCAGTGCCTCGACGGTAATTCGCGCCGCGGCAGCATATACTTCAGTAGGCTTGCGAAGTAGCCCAGCCGTCCACTGGTCGAAGGCATCGAATTCCGCGTCTTCGTCCGGAATACCGGGAACCGAAAGGCTCTCGCGATCGTCAGGGAGCTCTCGCGACAAAGCCCACAGTGTAGTTACGGCGGATTCTCTGTCGAGGCTTTTTTCATCCGGTAATTTGGCCAATGCTTTGAGTGTTCTGATTACCACAGCTGCGCTTCGGGATTTCTCGCGGGCACTTGCAGGTTCCAGTGGTTTTTCAGAACTGTATTCGTAGCGTTTTTCCATGTCCGCTTCGGTCCGAGAGACGGCAGCGGTAGACACTTCCGCTTCATACCGGACCACGCGCCATAGTCTCCACGACAGGACGGCAAGTCGCATCGTGAGTAACTCCTCAAGGTAGCCGACGGGCGCGATGCTTTGTAGCACACCATCTCGGTGTTTTTCCCAATCGTCGCGGCTTTCTATTCCCGAAAGGATAGGAGCTGCTGTGAAGATACCGTGCTTGACGGCGTTTCTCGAAGACACGGCCTTTCCAAAACGCGTTTTGGGCCCAGTCGACTTCAGAGCGTTCTTGCGATTCGCAGCGTGCCTATTGTTAGTCATAATTTCCCCGCCGGTCCTGAAACACAGTCCAGCAGCCTCCGTTTTTAGCGTAAGCAAGTAATGCCCTATTTGCAAGCACTCGGGTCGAGTGTGTATCTGGCTAAGTGGAGTGAGGCGATTCCTGGAACGCCGAAGATAAAATTACAAAACGAACCCAGCTATCTTTCTGAAAACCAAGCAGATCCTATTTGCATAAAGTCCGATCACAGCCTCGGGGGTCACTTCAAAAGCGGCCAATGGGGGACGGGTCAAAACCGGCCAACGGATGTAGCCGGGACTTTGTTCTTTTAGCTCAGTTTCTCTTTCTCAGGCAAGCCCGTTTTGGTGCGCCAGCTTCGTGGTCCGCATTTCAAGATGTGACCGTGGTGTAATAGGCGATCGAGCATGGCGGTTACGGCAGCACTGTCGCCGAGCAGTTTGCCCCAGTCCTCCACGGGACGGTTGGAAGTGAGGAGTGTGCTGGCGCGTTCGTGGCGACGCATCACGATCTCCAGAAGTTCTTCTGCCGCTGTGGGCGCTAACTTGCGCATTCCCAAGTCGTCGATAATGAGCAGCGGGACACTCGCCAGTAGTTCCATGTGTTCCTTACGCTTTCCATCGACCGAAGCTTCGGCGATTTCCTCAAGTAAGGTGTGCGTCTCGCGGTAGATCACTTGGTAGCCCTGTCCGATGACCGCGTGTCCGATGGCTTGGGCGAGATGACTCTTGCCGGTACCGGGTGGACCTAAGAACAGAACGTCTTCATGCCGCGTGATGAAAGCAGCGGTAGCCAGATCGAAGACCAGACTGCGATTCATCTTTGGATTGAACTGGAAGTCGAAGTTGTCGAGCGCCTTCTGCGCGTCACGAAACTGCGCTTGTTTTCGTCGTCGTTCCAGCAGTCGCTCACTGCGACGAGTGAGTTCGTCCGACACCAGACAGGAGAGGAAGTCGATGGGTGCCATCGGTTCGGCCTGGGCTTGGTGCAGACGCGTTTCCAGTACGGCAGCGACGCCGCCGAGCCGCAGTTGTCGTAACGCACGATTGAGTTCGATTAGATTCATTCTCGTTGCTCCTTGGTCTTGAAGTTGATGAAGTCGCGATACTCGGTGAGTTCACGGATCAGCGGATCGACTTGCCGGAGAGTCAGCTGTGGACGGCGCTCGAGATATCGGCGCACGAAGCGATACTCCGGCACACCGATTTCCAGGGCCGCGGCGCAGGCATCCTCGACAGCCGCCGTGCCGTACTTCTTGGCTAGCGAGAGCACTCCCAGGATGCGGCGAATGCCAGGCTCTCCTTGCCGGTGAAACAGGGAGTCGCAGAGCACGCCGATCTGTGTTCCGGCGCGGCCAGCTCGCCGCAGCAGCTGAGCAGTGCTGAACGGCATTTTCTTGGGGTAGTCTTCGATTTTGATGCGATACCAGCCGCGTTTCTGGCGGATATGCTCGCGGAGGAGTTGATTGGTACGTGGATCAACGATACGCACGTGCAGCGCATCCCATTGCACTTTGACCAGCCGTCCGATCCATCCCGGCGGTAAACCGTAATAGGCCGCTTCGACCTCGACACATCCGTCGAGATGAACAACGCGTTCTCCGTATTGGTAGTAGCGGAAAGGTTCCAGCGGCAGGGCCAGCAGCGCGGGTTTTTCTTCGGCGAACATCGCCGCGACCTGCCGTTTCGTGGTGCCATGGATGCGCGTATCGGCCCAGCGCGCCTCCCAGCGATCCAGATAGGCTTGTGCTTCTTCCAAGCTCTCGAAGCGCAGTCCCTTGAGCGGAGTCTTCTGGGCATGTCCCACGCCCGATTCCACCTTCCCTTTGCGATCGGGATCTTGGATTCGACAGGGCATCGCCAGGACACCGTAGTGCGCCAACACATCCCGGAATAGTGGATTCACCGTGGGTTCGTAAATGTCCGCAGCGATGACGCCCTCGCGCAGATTATCGAGAACCACTACGCGAGGACATCCACCCAGCCTGCGAAAGGCTTTTTCATGCAGTTCGGCCCAGACCCGGGAACTCGAACGCCAGATCAGCAGACGCACGGATTTGCGGCTGTAGCCCAGAGTCATGACGAACAGCCGTGTTCTTCGGTACTTTCCGCTCTGCGCGTCCCGCACCATCGGACCCGTTCCGTAATCGACTTGCGCTTCTTCTCCTGCCGCAGTGAGGATGATCCCCACCGGTTGCGGCAGATGAGATCCATGATGCTTGCGGACGAAACGCTTCACCGCCTGGTAGCTGCTGGGAAAGCCGTGATCGGAAACCAAGTCCTGCCAGATGGCCTTGGCGTTGCGGCCACGTTCCAGCCCCTGCTCGATGAGTTCGCGATACGGTTCGCAGGTACCGGCAGCGTGGCCCTGATTGCCAGCAAGAGGCCGAATCTGCTGGCCAAAGTCGGGGGTCACCTCATTGGCCGGTTTTGAGTTGGCCAACCTAGCCAGGGTAAGATCGGCTCCAGAGTCGGGGGTCACTTCGTTGGCCGGTTTTGCCGGCGCTCGCCGTCCCCAGCTACCCGGTGGTCGCACCGCGATCCCGGCTGCCTTTAGGTAAGCGCCTGCTGTTTCACGACGGACACCAGTGGCTTGCTCGATCCGCCGCAAGGGCCATCCGAGCTTCCCCAGTGCGATGACTTGTTGTTTCTTTTCTTCGCTCAAGACATTGCTCATGCTGACGGAGGCTATAGGCCCTCTCGCCAGTGTCAATGTCCCGGGTTTTATCGTTGGCCGGTTTTGAGGTGACCCTCATTGGCCGCTTTTGGGTGATCCCTGAGGCACAGCAAACTGAAGATTGGGGCGTGCTTTTTTCAAGTGGATTTCCGAAGCGGTCTGTTCCCCGTTTTAAGGCGCACCAAAGAAGAATAGACGACCCATGCGACCGCAGGACTTTAGGCCTGGACCGGCGGCATCCCTGGGTGCGCTGGGCGCCATAAATTTGGTTTCTGGATTTCAGCGCTACAAAACTTCAATCGAGAATAAATTATATCGCGAACTCAATTACCTTGAGCGCTCACAACGATCGCGGAAAGAAGAGTTTGTACCTGTCCCGGAGAGTATTGATGTCTCGATACACTCCCAACCTGAAGGTGAAGCCTAGAAATTGAAGGAACTAAATTTTGCGGGCAGGTGCAACTGGTCCCAGGTCGCGGATCGCTTTTTTCTCCGCTGATCGACGGTCAGTAACGCTCAAGATGGTGGGGCTGGTCGGAATTGAACCGACGACCTACGCGTTAGGAGTGCGTCGCTCTATCCAACTGAGCTACAGCCCCACACCAGGATTTTAGCACGGGAGATGCTGTTCCCTTCTCGCCAGACACCTGTCCCTGTTCATTTCCACACATTCACCGCACTTCCTCAGTGTCGACGAATCTTGAAACGCTGGATGGAGCCAGGTTAGGGAACCAGCTATAAGTTTTCGTTAAATTTATCGCGACGGCTGTATGCCAGATAGACGACGCCAGCGGTGATAAAGAGCGGGGGAAACATCAGGATCAGGATGCCAACTTTCAAGGCGTGGATGGTGCGTGGCCCCGAAGCAGCCGCGCTCTGGTAGCACATGACACAGCTCTGGGCGTAGAGCGCTGAAGGACTAAAGACCGCCGCCACACAAGCAGCAGCGCACTTGAGTGTTCGAACCGCACTGCCCTTCAGTCCAGTCACACTCACGCTCTCCCGCTCCAGCATAGCCCTGTAGATGTTGCGACTCAAGAATTCGTTTTGGACGCGATGTGATCGACGCCGATTACTGAATCGGAAGCTTCATGTTGGCCATGCGGTACGCATCGGGCCAAATGTGATTCATCATGAAGAGCACGAACACCACCGCCGGTATCAGGCTCCACATCAGGCTGTGTTTCTCGTACTTGAGATGCATGAAATAAAGGAGTCCAATCGCGGCTTCGATGAAAGCCAATACCAATAGTGACGCAAGCAGCTCACGAGACGGTAATTTCATCAGCGTCAGAAACACTTCGATGCCGACGATGCAGAGCAGTCCGATCCAGATGCCGACGTAACCTGCCATTCCGGGTTCATGTTTCGCGTCCATACGAGCGTCGCCTCCCGACCTTCAGCCAGATCCGTTTTCAGCGGCCCACGTTCATCAAGTACAACAACGGAAAAACAAACATCCACACTAAGTCGACAAAGTGCCAGTAGAGTCCGGTCGTTTCCACGTGTCCGGCGTCCAACCAATCCGTGTTATATCCGATCGCAATCACGATCAGGGCGATGATTCCCGAAATTACGTGCATCAGATGCAGCCCCGTGATACTGAAAAACGTCGCGCCAAACATCGCCGTGCCGCCCATCGGATTGTGTGAAAGGCTCCATCCCTCGTGGAACATGTGAAACCATTCACGGAGATGCAGCACCGCGAAGATGATTCCCAGGACGATGGTGGCGCCAAGCCACTGAATGCAGGAGGATTTACGGCCTTGTCTGGCCGCGATCACCGCGCCCAACATAGTGAGGCTGCTCGTGAGCAGCACGAACGTCATGATGACGCCGTTGACGATGCTGCCGCTCTCAAATGGAGTGGGCCAGTTCGGAGTTCCGGCGCGCAGGTAGAGATATCCAAAAAGAATCGCTCCAAACGTCACTGCGTCTGACGCGATGAAGAGCCACATCGTCAATTTTTTTGACTGGATGCCGTAGGGGGACGCTTCCATCGTGTCCGCGTGCCCCGCACCCATTGTGATTTCCGCTTCGCTCACGGCCCCTCCTGAAAAAACCTTACATGCGAATCGCGAGAAGCAACAGCAGATAGACCCAAAGGATGTCCATGAAGTGCCAGTAAATCGAGAAAGCCCCCAAACCGCTGTTTTCGGCCGAGCCGTTTGTCCGCACCAGCCTGCGCAGCACGTAAATCAGACCGCCAATGCCGCCCAGAAGATGCACTCCGTGCAACGCCGTGAACACATAGAAGAACGACGAACTTGGATTGGTCGCCAGGAACAGGCCCTGCGCTGCCAGATTGCGCCAGGCAAGAATTTGCCCCAGCAGAAAGGCGAAACCCAAGCCAGCCGTGACGTACATCCAATACGTGCCGCTGGCAAGCAGCGCTTTTACCGATCCAGACGCGCTGCGCTGCGCCTCGGGAATGCCGGCAATGCGCTGGCGCGTCAATTCCAACGTGACGCTGCTGGCAAGAAGCAGCAGCGTATTGAAATAAAGAATGTGAGGAAGTTGGAAGCGTTGCCAATCGCTCGCCGCATCCTGGCGGACGATCATCGCGCTGGTGAAGGCCGCGAATGACATGGAGATGGCTGAAACCGCCACCCACATGCCCGTTTCAGACTTTTGAGCTCGAGCGCCCACCCTCGATCCGATTGCGGAAGGAGAGCCCAAGCGGTTATCCGGCGCGCCTCTCAGAGCCGCTTCTGCGTGCGATTGCAAAGTTGAAGTTCCCAAGGATTACGCCGCCCCTTTTGGCGTTTAACCGGTCACGACTTTTTCGGGTGAAGTCTGCATCACGTAATCCGTCGCAGCGCCCTGAACGCCGTATTCGTTGGGGCCGTTGTAGACGACCATATGCCGCCCGCCGAAGTTATCGAACGGCGGCGGCGACGTGGTTGACCATTCCAGGGACGTAGCTTCCCACGGATTGTCTGGCGCGATCGGCCCCTTGAAACGGCTCCATATCAAGTTGAACAAAAAGATCAATTGAGCGCCGCCAGTCAAAAGGGCCGCAACTGTGATGAATTTGTGAACCGGAATCAGCGGTATCATGTAATCGTCGGTGAACGCCGCGTACCGCCGCACGTTGCCCGCCAGCCCCAGATAATGCATCGGCATAAAAATGCAGTAGACGCCGATGAACGTAAGCCAGAAATGCACTTTTCCCAGCCCGTCGTTCATCATCCGGCCAAACATCTTGGGGAACCAAAAATAGGTTCCGGCGAATACGCCGAACAGCGAGGCCACCGCCATTACGAAGTGGAAGTGGGCCACGACGAAGTAGGTCGCGTGCAGGTAAATATCGATGGAAGGCTGCGCCAGAAAGAATCCGCTGATGCCTCCGCTGATGAACACCGAAACGAAACCGATGCAGAAGAGCGCGGGTGTAGTGAAGCGCATCTTGGCCCCATACACAGTGCCAATCAACAAAAGCGTCAAGATCGTCGCCGGAATCGTGATGATCAGAGTGGGCACCGAGAACAGGTTCGCGGAGAAGGGATTCATTCCGCTGACGAACATGTGGTGGCCCCAGACCATGTAGCTCAGGAAACCGATTGCTATCATGCAGCCGATGCTGGCGCGCGGACCCAGCAGCGGTTTTCGGGCGAACACCGGCAAGATGTGCGCGACGATCCCGATGGACGGAAGAATTGCGATGTAAACCTCGGGATGACCGAAAAACCAGAACAGGTGCTGCCATAACAAGACCGAGCCGCCGGAGTGCGGCTGCAATTTATCGCTGATTACCAACCCCGCTGGAATAAAGAAACTCGTCCCTGCCGTGCGATCCAGGATGAGTAGGATGCACGCCGGGAGGAGCACGGCAAAGGCCAGCAAAGCGATGACCGAGGTTACGAACCATGCCCATGAACTGAACGGCATGCGCGCCAGCGACATCCCCTTGGTGCGCAGATCGAGGGTGGTGGCGATGAAATTCAGCGCGCCGAGAAGCGACCCAATGCAAAAGATCGCGATCGAGACAGCCCACAAAGTCTGGCCCACGGCTAGACCCGGGCCGGCGTCGCCACCTACGGCGCTGAGCGGGGCATAGGACGTCCACCCGGCAATCGGCGGCCCGTCGGTAATGAAGAACGATGCAATCATCACCAGGAACGCCGTGAACGTCGTCCAGAACGACATCATGTTGAACCGAGGGAAAGCCATATCCTCCGCGCCGATTTGAATGGGCAGGAAATAATTGCCGAAGGCGGCGAACGGGGCGTTGGTGAGCACAAAGAACACCATGATCGTGCCGTGCATCGTCATCAGCGAGAGGTAGTACTCCGGCGTCATAACGCCGCCCGGAGCGCCAACCGCTGAAAGCTTATCCAGCAGCGGGATCGGCCACGCAGGCCAGCCCAGGTGAATACGCATCAGCCAGGACAGCACCATTCCGATTACCACCGCGAGGAGCGCCAGGCCGTAGTACTGCTTTCCGATCACTTTGTGATCGAGGCTGAAGATGTGCTTGCGAATAAAGCTAGTCGGCGGAGCGTGCTGATGCACAGCGTGTTGTGCAGAAGTTTCATGCATGGTTTAGCCTCGAAGAAAGCAACTTAACCTCTCGCACTTGAGAAACGCGAAAAAGCCGAATCACTGTCCCTCTTGGGTCTTCAGCCACTGCTCGTAATCACCTTCCGACATCACTTCCAGGTACGCCCTCATGCTGTAGTGGCCCAAACCGCACAGCTGAGTACAAACGATTTCATATTTTCCCGTTTGCGTGGCCGTGAAGTGCACGGGAATATCCAGGCCCGGCACGAAGTCTTGCTGAATCCTAAGCACTGGAACGTAGAAGGAGTGGCCTACGTCCTTGGAATGGAGCGTGAGGAGTATGGGGTGGTTGACGGGGACGACGAGAGAGCCCACAACAACGTCATCTCGCGCCGCGACGTCGTTCCGCGGATCCAAACCAAAATAATTTCCGTCGGCCTCGTCTATCTTTTCGGGATGAAGCGCGCCGAACTGGCCGTCCGGACCAGGATAGCGGAACCAAAATGCGAATTGCTCCGCTTGCACGTCAATGTGCAGCGAATCGGCGGCTGCCGGCGCGATGTTAATGGCCGCCCAGGCCTTGGAACCCAGAAAGGTGAGCGCCAAAATCTCGATGCCGACGACAATAATCGCCGCCGCCACCAACGGAGTGGAACCGCCGGGAAATATCTTAATTTTTCTCGCAGGATTTTTATCGCTCGCCTGCCATACAAAAAGGCCCAAAAGCAGCTGGCCACCCAGGAAGAGAATTCCCGTCTCAATCATGGTTTCGTCAAGCTGACGGTCAATGGCCACGCCGGTAGTGGAGATATCGACAGGCAGCCACCAAGTGTGCATCACGAAGAATGCAACCGAAATAATCGTGATCACTGTGACGACAACTGCGAACAATTTACCCATGTGTGATCGCCTCGTCGAAATTCTACACGATCGATGAACCTCGCGGCAGCCACACCTCGCCCAGGGAGTGATGCGGCTGCCGATCTGTGGCCGAGCGCTACAGGCCTAGTAAGGTGTCGCCGTGAAGACGAAGTTTGCCGTCTTCGCCTCGCTGCCGGCGACCGTTACTTCTTGGGTCTTTGTTCCGTACTGCTCTTGCCAAGCCGTCACGGTGTACTTGCCTGGAGGCAGACCTTTGATGTCGTACGACCCGTCGCTACCGGTGGTCGCATAGTGGGAAGTCTTCAGCACCACAAAATAGCCGTGCATCCAAGGATGTATATTGCACTTCACCGGGATGAATTCAGGCTTGGCCCACTTCGTGTCGATAGCGGGCGAACCAGGAGGCTGCGACTTGTTCCACTCCTGATTGATCTTCGCCAGCGGATGGATGTTGTGGGAAGTCTGGTCGTCATTGTAAATCATGAGCTGCTGATCGGCTTCCATCGGCAGGATATGCGGAATATATTCGCATCCCCTCTGGTCGTAGCGGACTGCTTGAGACGGAGCGCCGGAACTCTGGTCGCCCGCTGAAATATATACGACCGCCCATTCCAGCGAATTCCCGGGGCCCGTCGTCACGTTTTGCGTCAACACGGGAGTAGCGTGCTGTTTCGCGCACGACGGTTCTTTGGACATGTCAATCGGCTTCATCTTCATGGGCGTACCGGTATAGGTCACCTTGCCAGTGATGGAACCCGACCCCGCAGGTGGTTGCGCAAAAACCACCATTGCCGCGCTAACCATTATCACGATTGCTAACGCTACAAAATACTTCAGTCGCATCTGATGAGTCCCTCCTTCTCTTATAGAATCACTGTGCCCCAGCGGCGGAATCAGGGCCGATTGGCTTGATGTCCTTGCCGTGGGTAGAAAGGTAGGTCTGCCAGAGCGTCGCTTCTTGTGTGTGGAGCGGCATCAGAGTCCGCAAGAAGTGAACCAAGTCCCAGGCTTCATCCGGCTTCACGACATCGGCAAAGGACGGCATCGGCGACCCGTCGAGGCCGGTCATGAAGATCCGGTACAAATCCCGGTTGGTGTCGCCGCACATAAACCGCTCACCCGCTGAGAAATTGTACGGCTTGATGGGATTACCCTTGTCGTCCGTCAGAGTTGATGCTGACGGACCATCGCCATGTCCCTCGGGACCATGGCACTTCCAGCATTCCAATTTCTGGAACATCGCGCGCCCGCGAAGGATACTGTCAATCGTTATCGGCGTTTCGGGTGGGATGTTGAGTGGCGTCCCCGGCTTCTCTTTCGCCCACCGCGGCGACCAAGTTTTGATAAACGCCACCAAATCGGCACGTTGATCGGGAGAAAGCGGCCGCCACGACGGCATGTTGGTAGTTACGAATCCACGGGTGATGGCGTTAAATAGATCTTCGTCCGTGGGCAACGTGCCAGTCGGCGTGGAGCGGCACTTGAAAGTAGCCTCGGTGAAATCCCTCGGCTTGGGGTCGATCCACTGCGCGTTCTCGCCTTCGCCGTTGCCGTCAGGACCGTGACATCCAATGCAAAACCGCCGATAGAGCTTCTTCCCGTCCACGGCATTCCCCGTGACGCTGCCAATATGGCTTTGTTCCGTGGCGACGCTAGGAGTTCCTAGCCACGGTGCCGGAGAATTCACGTGCGACTGCGCGTTTGTGTTGATCGCACCAATAGTAAGAAGGGCTATGGAGCCCAGAGCCAATGTCACCGCGTATTTGTTTAGTGTCATCGCTGGTCTCTCCCTTAGAAGTCGAAGTCAAATCCGAGAAAAATACTGCTGCTCCAAACGCCGGCGTTCAAAGCCGAGGGCACGCCGCTGCCGTCGCCGCTTTCTGGCACGATACCGATTGATTTTGTTCGTGAGTATTCGGCGTCGAGAGCGAGGCCAGCACGACTCAGCATGATCGGATACCACCGGTAACCGATCGAATAGGCCGTAACGTTGCCGTAGTTGCCCGGCGCGCCGATTAACTGCGCGTTGTACGACTGTTGTCCTACGCTCACCTGTTCGAATCGCGCCAGCAGCACATTCTGCGGATCGAAATAGTAGTGGGCTTCGAGAAAGCCCCCCTTGAACGTGGGAGCGTCAGCACCTACGGGCAGGGCAGCAGTTGATGCCAGAGATGTCCCAAGGTAGGCGTTGTCGTGTCCGTACATGAACAGCGGGAGGAACTCGAGATTCTTGTAGGACAAATCACCGGCGAAGCCCACGCGGAAGAACGGCTTATTGCCCAGGCCCACCAGCGGTGTTCCACCTTCGGTTTGATAATACGTAGGCCGTTCACCGATATAGGCAAACGCGCCGACGCGCTGCAAACCGAAGCCGCTTTCGCTAAATCCCGGCGAGTTGAACGCCTGACTAAATGCCAAGTTGACGTCATAGCCACGGTTGGAAGGATTCCCACTTCCGCTCAAAAGCCCGGGAGTGCCTTCGTTGCTGCTCAGCATTGAAATGGAATAGCGGGTATAGCTATTCTTGGAATGACCCATCAATTCGATTCCGAGTTGGTTGTCCCCATACCCGAAGTCGTTGATGCTTCCCGGAGCGTTGAAGTGATAAATCTGATAGAGACCGCCGTTATCCGAAAGGAACAAGAAGCGCTTCTCGGAAATCAAGTTATCGAGCTCGAATTTCCCGAACTTGAAGTTGAACCACGAGCTTCCCTTGATGTTATCGAAACGAACAAACGCGCTTTCAAAGTGCCAAGAGGCATTCTCATCCGAAGAAGGTAACAGGATGAATGAAATGTTCTTGTAGAGCGTTCCGCCAGACCACAGGTCCATCCCGGAAAGATCAAATCCCGCCTGGGTGACTCTACCAACCCCGTCACTCAGGCCGCTTCCGGGAACGGCATCAATTTGCTGATGATCAGCGGTTTCGCGGTGCCAGTTCGGGGTGATGCGAAAGGCGATCGGGAAGTAGGAGGGGTTTTGCCAGATTGGCGAATCGCGGTCGTTCATCAATTGATAGCCGTTGTCGCGGAAGGTCTGGCCAAAGTTGTTCAGTTCGGGCCAGGCGGTATGGCATGCTGAACAGGGCAGACCGTACTTTCGCGCGAACGCCGGGATCGCCATCACCTTGGTAAGCGGCAGGGCGCTGGCCGCATGAACATCACACAACACCATCGCTAATGCGAGAAATGCGCAAATAAAGAAACCGTTCGGCCGCGACCATTTCATACGATTCGCACCCTTTCGATACCCTCTAGACATACACCCTCCTGTTCCAAGCGGTGGGAATGACCTGTCCGTAACTCGCAATCGGGCTTTCAATGAAGGAAGGAGAGACTCTAACAATAGGCCAGATAGCGGAACCGAGTACGAGTTGGCTCTTGTAATCAAGCATTCCAGGAACTCCGGGAAAACCTCTGGATGAGGACTTCCCGTAACAGCACACCCCAAACGCACGAAAAATACCTCTAGGGATTTCAGAATGCAAGACAAAAATTAACAAATCTTTACAATTGTTTTCCGAGGGCTTTTGAGGCATCTTGGCTTAGGAAGTGCTTCCGGAGTCCGCGCCGCGTTCACGCACTCGATTTTTTCGAATTGACACTCGAATACCGCGGGGGTACGACTGGATTGACGGAAATGCGTCATGGAAGGCGGCGGTAGGTGTCTGGCAGGGGAAAAGGTGGGGTGGCGTTGGTGCCGATTCTTGCAGCAGACGGTGACAATTCGCCTAGGTTCTCGCGGCTCGGATTTAGGAGCTTACTAACTCATTTCCTGCGTTGTGGGCTGGTTCTACTAATATCCGGTGTCGGCGTCTTAGCGGTTCCCTCTCCTCGCCCTGCACACGACAAAAAATCGGACCTGCCGGAAGGATTCGCGATTGACCTGAAAGCATCGGAAGCCGACGTGACCAAGGCCGTGCAATACGTGATTCAGGATCAGATCATTCACGGGACGCAAGTCTACGCGCGGGAGGACGAGTTAACGGACGCGGAGCCCGCAACCGCTTCCGCGTACTACGGCATCTGGCCCGGGCCTGGCCAAGCCTACTATAAGATCCGGCGCGGCGCGCTGGCTCCGCGCCATTTCAAGAACAGCACGGACATCGGAACGATCACGGTGCGCTACATTGTGTTAGGCGTCGCCCCCAACCGGACGCACTTGCAGATTGACGCGGTGTTCGTGGAGGACGGGTCGAAGAAAATTCACGACTCGGATACCACCGTCGAAACCAGCGAATTCGCCGAGATTCAAGGCCAGATCCTGCGGATTCAGAGAGAAGAACGGGAAACGGCGGAGGCGCAGGCGCGGCAACAGCAGATTCGAGCTTCCGAGGCCGACGCCAAGGAACGGGCCGCGGAGGCGGCGCGCCTGCAGGACGCCGAGTCTTCGGTGAACAGCCTACAGTTAAGAGCGCACGAACTGGAGCATGACGCGGAGGTGCGCGTAATAGACAAGGCCGACCTGAAGTCCGCTCCATTTCAGCGCGCAGCCACGATCGCATCCGTGGCGGCAGATTCGGACGTTCTGGTGGAAATTATCACACCGTATTGGTATGGCGTTGAAACCACGGACGGGCATCGCGGCTGGCTCCGCCGCGACCAGGTGAAACCTCTACCGTGAAAATTTCCCTTCGGCGAGCAATTCTTCTTTGGACATTACTCCTTTCGGTCGCGCTTGTAGGCCAAGCTGGCGCCGCGCAAACGGTGTATCAGAGAACCTTCACCAAGAATGTCTCTGATGTACAGAGAGCCGTGGATGAACTGCGCGAAGCGTCCAGCGGACGCCTACCCACTCTTGAGGGGTTCGTCGAACCGGGGGATGAGCCGATCGATCGCTACGAGCGCGGCTACTACGAGTGCACTTTTCAGGTAACTTCCACCGCCGCGGGTGGCGCAGTGGTTCAAGTCACTGCAAAGATCACAGCGTGGTACAAGGATCCCCTGCCCGCAAGATCTGGATACCGAGTGCTCGTCTCGAACGGCCACGTCGAGAATGACCTCCTGGATCAGCTTGCCGAAACACTGGGACCGAATTCCACGGTCAATCCGAGTGCGTCGCCGCAGACGTCCGTCGCACGGGGCGCCCCCGGCGGCGGATTGCGGCCGCAAGTCAATATCGATCCGGCTGACTCGACTGACGGAGAATCATCTTCACGCAAGGGCGCGCCGAGCGCTCCGCTGGTTCCCTTGCGCCCTCCGGCGTCAACTTTCCCGCCGGCCGCGCCAGCAGGTGAGAGCATCGAGTCAATGAAAGCCCGGCGTGCCGCCGACGAAAAGAAGGCACAAGACCTCACCGTGGAAATCAAAGCGCTGGAGGATGTGCTCCATAATCAAGTGCGGCCCACCGATCTTACGGCAGTGAAGAATGGAGGCGCGCCTATCTTTTCCAAGCCTTCGGAGAATTCACCGGTGCTGCTAACAGCTAGCGCTGAAGACCAGTTCCAGATTATCGAAGTCGAAGGCGGGTGGGTGCACGTGCAAATATCGGGGGCGTCCCGCGGATGGCTTCGCCGTAGCCATTTGGAATTGCCTGCCGACTATGCACAAGCCGAACCCAATCCTGCCGAATCGGCGCCTACCGGCAGTGACCTTTTCAAGATAAGTCGTCAGGAAACCAATACCTTCGGCGGCAACTGGGAGCCTCTGAAAGGCAAAACCGTAAAAGTGGTCTGGGTTGAACCAGCATCGCCGACTGCAACCACGACGCCGAAGCAAAAGTTGGAGTTCGCAAAAACGCTGCTTCTGAAGGCCTATCCCGAGGTGAATTCCATCACGCCAACGGTTTCTGGCGTGGTCATAGTTTTTGATTCTGCAGACGGAGGACAAATCGCTGCCACGCTGTCGAGCTTGAAACAAATGGTGGACGGGGGTTTGCCGGAGGCCGCATTCTGGAAACAGTGCTCTCTTGATCCGCCGGAATCATTCCAGGACTCGGCAAAGCCTTAGGGTATCCCGCCGCAACGACCAATTCGAAGTAGCTCATCGCCCTGCCGCTCTCGGAATTCCCTTCGTCGCACTTGGTTCTCGAGCGGCTTCCTGGGTGGCTGCGACTTCGGTGGCTCCCGTGTTCTTCAGAATCGTTCTGGCCTGATTGGTTTTGGCGTCACTTTCGGTGTGAACCGAAACCAGAATGCCGCCCTTCTTCAGGCGCTCTTCATACAGTTTTGCCTCGTCTTCAGGAATGCCGAGGCCGACCAGAACCCCCACAGCACCGCCGGCGGTGGCGCCCGCAAATGCGCCAAACAGCGGGCCGGCGATGAGCAGTGGGCCAATCCCGGGAACGACCAGTCCTGTAAGGGCTGCAAACAATCCGAGTGTGCCGCCGAGTGCTGCGCCGATCCCGGCGCCGGTTCCCGCTCCCTGCGGGATTTTGGTGTTTTGCGGCGCGACTTCCTCGGACCGTCCGGAGCTGATGTCCTTGGTCTCTTTGAACGACAGTTCGCTGACCTTACTCAAGAGATTCTGCGGTGCGCGGTCTTTTGCATTTTCCACCGTGGCGGCGCCACCATCGTCCGGGAACAGGATTGAAATGTCGGCAATTTCAAAGCCGGCGGAGGTAAGATCCTTCACCGCGTGATCCGCGCCGGCACGACTCTTGAAGGCACCGAGAACCACCATCTTTCTGATTGTCATCGCACCCTCCAGCGAAGACAGAACGCCGCGGAAATAAGTAGCTGAGCAGACCGCCAACATATCGCCAAGATCAGGCTAGCGCCGCTGCCGAGCTTGCGGCAATACAGCAAAGATAGTAATTGTGTTCGTCGCGCCGCTGGTTTTCGAACAGATTTGATATCCTCAGATGCCGCCCGGAGTGCTCACAGGAGACTTGGCGCAAAGTGCTTACGACAAACAGAACGCGCCGTGCTACGAGGGAGATGAAGACTCAATGAAATACCGCAAGCTGGGACGAACCGCATTTGAGGTAAGCGACATCGCGCACGGACTGTGGGGGATGAGCGGCTGGAGCGGTTCCGAAGACAAGGAATCGTTGGACGCGCTGCAATTGGCCGTGGATTTGGGCTGCAATTTTTTCGACACCGCTTGGGCATACGGCGAAGGGAAAAGCGACGGGCTGCTGGGGAAGATTTTGTCGGCGAATCCGAATAAGCGGCTTTACGCCGCGTCGAAGATTCCACCGATGAACGGCCAGTGGCCGGCGAAGGCGGAGTACAAATACCACGACGTTTTCCCGCGGGAACATGTTTTCAGTTACGCAAACAAAATACGGGCAAAGCTCGGGACCGACTCGATCGATCTGCTGCAATTCCACGTCTGGGACGACAGCTGGGCCAAAGAGAGCGAGTTTCGCGAGACAGTGGAGGAACTAAAGCGCGAGGGAATCGTCCGCTTTTTTGGACTGAGTTTGAACCGCTGGCAGCCAGAGAACGGCATTGCGGCTCTGCACACCGGACTGGTAGATACCGTGCAGGTGATCTACAACATTTTCGACCAAGCGCCGGAGGACAAGCTCTTTCCGGCTTGCCGGGAGTTGAATATCGGCGTCATCGCGCGGGTGCCGCTGGACGAGGGAAGCCTCGGTGGAAAAATGACGGCGGAGACAAAGTTTCCTGCGAACGACTGGCGCGCCAAGTATTTTGGTCCAGCGAATTTGGCGAAGACCTTGACGCGGGTGGATGAACTGAAGAAATTGCTGCCGCCGGGAATGACGCTGCCGGAAATGTCGTTGCGCTTCATCCTTTCGAATCGGGACGTGAGCACGACGATCATCGGGATGCGGAAGCTGCATCATGTAAAGGAGAACATCGCGTTCAGTGATGCCGCGCCGCTGGATGCCGCGTTGCTGCAGAAATTGAAAGCGCATCGCTGGGACCGCACCCCGAAGGAGTGGTCTGACTGAGGTTTGACATCGCCTTCAGCACAGGTCGGCGAACCAACGGGGAGCCGTCGCGGGGATATGGCATAATAATTGGGGAAGAATCGGGCGCCCCGGGGATTGTCCGATTCCTCGAAACCGTGACGAAAAGCACTAAAATTCGGCGTAAATTGCTCGCAGCGCATCGCAAGCTGCGCGAATTCCGCATGATCGCGAAAGGCCTCGTCTCCACGCGCCATCCGCTGTTGGTACATATCATCCCGATCCGGCGCTGCAATCTGGCCTGCACGTATTGCAACGAGTTTGATGATTTTTCAAAGCCTGTGGCGACCGATGAGATGTTCCGGCGAATCGACCGGCTCGGTGCGATGGGCACGTCGATTATTACCATCAGCGGCGGAGAGCCGCTGCTGCATCCGGACCTGGACGCGATCGTGGCGCGCATCCGCAAGAACGGCATTATGGCCGGATTGATCACCAATGGATATTTGTTGGTCGCCGAGCGGATCAAGGCGCTGAATCGGGCCGGGCTTGAATATCTTCAGATCAGCATCGACAACGTCAACCCCGACGAAGTTTCAAAGAAGAGCCTGAAAGTTCTGGATCAAAAGCTGAAGCTGCTCGCCGAGCACGCTGAATTTCAAGTGAACATCAATTCGGTGCTGGGCGGGGGCGTGGCCAATTCCGAAGACGCATTGACCGTCGCGCACCGGGCCGTGGAACTAGGGTTTACGTCAACCGTGGGCATTCTGCACGACCACAATGGCCAGCTGCAGCCGCTCGGACCTCGCGAACAGGAAATCTTCGAAGAAATCATGGCGCTTGGCAAGCAATCGTTCACGCGCATTAATCAGTTTCAGCACAACATCGCTCGGGGGCGTGAGAACAACTGGCGCTGCCGCGCGGGTTCGCGCTATCTATACATTTGCGAGGACGGCCTGGTGCACTACTGTTCGCAACAGCGTGGATATCCTGGCGTACCGCTTGCTGCATACACAAAGGAACAGCGCCAGCGCGAGTTTTTGACGAAGAAAGGCTGCGCCCCGCGCTGCACCGTATCGTGCGTACATCAAATCTCGACGATGGACTTCTGGCGCGCTCCGCAGTCGTTTGAATCCGGTCCGATTCCTCCCATCCCCGCAACCGACAACCTCGTGCAATTGACGGGGTCGCCGACTCGCGATTAATTGCCCTGTCTTCGACTCGAACCGCTCAAAAGATGAGAACTGGATTTGGCTCGTCTTCCGCTTCCGGCGTGACCTGCTAATCGCTTGAACAATTCCTATACAGCCCATTAAAGAATTCTATTGCAAAGAGTTACGCGCGGGCGTAGAAGTCGCTCATCAGGCGCTCCGCGTGGGTCCGGAGCAAAATCCGCCTTGCCTTCTCGTGCCAGCACCGGCGTGCGGCCAGGCGGTCCGCAAATTACCATGAAATGTCGAACGGAGGGTGTTCTGATGGGTGTGCGTAAACTATTCATCTCCGCGTTGCTGATCGGGACGATGATTTTGACGGCAACCTCGCGCAGTTCGGCGCAGGTCAACACCGTGAATTTATCCGGAACGGTGCTCGACCCGCAAAACTTGGCCGTGAAGGACGCCAAGCTGACACTACAGAATTCAGCAAAAGGCGTCTCACGCGTGGCTATCAGCGACGCCAATGGCAGGTACGAACTCGTGGGAGTGCCTCCGGGAACCTATTCGCTCACCGTCGAAGCACCGGGCTTCGCAATCTTGACCGACAGCTCGTTTACCCTGACGCTCGGGCAAGCCGCCGAATACAACCCACAATTGCAATTGAAGACGACGGCGGCGTCCGTGAGCGTTTCGGCCTCGCCCGATCTTGTCGAAACGACCAAGACGGATGTGTCCATGACGGTGACGCAAAACCAAATTGATAATCTGCCGATCAACGGACGAAACTACATCAATTTCACATTGCTGGATTCGCGCGCGGCGCGCGACAACACGCCCTCCATCGGCGCTGCGCCAAACACCGGGTTAAACGTCGGTGGCCAGCGAGGCCGGTCGAATGAAATCTCGGTGGATGGCGCCGATGCCATCGACAGTTCCGTTAACGGAGTGCGGGCTACGGTTTCCCAGGAAGGCGTGCAGGAGTTTCAGGTAATCACCAATAGCTACATGCCGGAATACGGCCGGGCGATGGGAGGAGTGGTCAACATCGTGACCAAGTCGGGTTCCAACGAATTTCATGGCAATGCGTTCGGATTCTTGCGCAACGGTGGCATTCAAGCGCAAGATCCATTTTCCGTAACAGCCTCCTGCGATCCCACCACTTTTCAGTGCGGCACTACGCCCGTCAAGCAGTCCTACACCCGCGTACAATCCGGGCTGACGCTCGGCGGTCCTATTCAGAAGGATAAGACTTTTTTCTTCTTCAGCTACGAACTCACCCGCCGCGAAGAGACGGGATTCACGGCGATCGGCCAGGACAATTTTGGGTTCGTCAATTCCAATATCCTGCCTCCTCTCGCGGGGCCATGTCCCCTTCCCGCTTATCTGGTGACGCCGACCCAGCAAGCCTTTGTTGCAAGCGTTCCCGCCTCTGTCGGTATCCCGTATCTTTGTGCGGCGGCGGCGAGTTCATTCACGGCCATCTTCGGGAATACGGCCAGCTACCCGGGAGCCACGTTTCCCAGCACCAGCGCGCCTGTGCCGGCGTCCTTCACGGGATTGCTTTCAACAATCGGGAATTTTCCGACGTCCGAAAAGGGCAGCATCTACTCCCTGCGCCTCGACCACGTGTGGAACTCCCAGAACACCACTTTTGTCCGCGGCATGATTTCGCCCGACAGCCTGGACGGTATTCAAGTAAATGCACAAAATCAAACCTACGGCCAGAACTCAGGAAGTCGCACTTCTAGCCAACAAACGCACGACTGGGCAATCATTGCCCAGCACACCACGGCCATACGCAACAACCTGTTCAACGAAATCCACTTCCAATTCGCGCGCCGCAGTCTTTTTTACGGCTTCTCGGGCCTCCCCGGAGGCTCCGATCCGGCTGTCAATATCGCCGGCGCCGCATATTTCGGACGAGAACCTTTCTCAACGGAAGATCGCCTTGAAAAGCGATACCAGATCACCGACGACCTGACTTGGACGAAAGGAACCCACACCCTCAAATTCGGCGTTGACTTCAATTTCATCCAGCTAAAATCGCCCGCCGCGCAGACCTTCACGCTGAATTACGGCGGCGTCTATGATTTCGGCAGCGTGTCGATCGCGGATGGAGCCCCGAGTCTGACTCCCGTTCAGGCCTATGGCTTCGGCACGCCTACCATCTTCTTCCAGGGCATCGGCCAGTCGAACAACCCCTTCAACAACGAGTTGCTGGGAGTCTTTGCGCAGGATAGCTGGAAGATAAATTCGCGGCTCACGTTGAATTATGGCGTGCGCTACGACATCGGATGGCAGCCGACATTTGCGGCGGCCACACCAGCAAATGCCATAGCCGAAAAAGCCTTTGGCGTCCAGGAAGGCGTGCCGGTTGACTCCAACAACGTCTCCCCGCGCATCGGAATCGCCTGGGATCCCTGGGGCAACGGCAAGACCGTAATCCGTGCTGGTTATGGGTTCTTCTACGATAATCCCGCGCTGGCACTGACGTTCCTCGCCACCGCGGAAGACGGAGCGCGCTCCTCGCTTTTGCAGTTCCCGGGAGGCACACCGGATGGTTCATTGAACGCGGCGTCGATTTTTCAGGGCATATTGAATGTGCCGAACATGGGCTGCTCCACAGCAACCCCCAACATGTGCTATGAACCCGAGCAGCAGCGCTTTAACGAGTTCCAACCCAATTCCCTGTTCATCAATCAAAACTACCTTTCGGTTCCCAACCCCGTGGTGCCGGGCGCGACAGGCTACCCCCTGGTCGGCATCCCGTATACGATTCCGATCGCCAAGAATTTCCAATACGCGCTGGCACAACAAGCGAACCTTTCCATCGAACGCGAGATCACCAAGGACTGGAAGATTAGCGCCGGTTATAACTACACGCACGGGACTCACCTGGACCGCACGATTAACACCAACGTAACCAATCCTGCTATCCTCGACTCCAACGCGGCTAATGCTCTTGCGGCCGGGCTGATCACACCCGGCACAAACCCGCTCACGGTTGCAGTTCCCGCCAATGGAGGCGTGCCGGGCTGCGTGGCCACCGGCACAGGAAGCGTGCTCGTCGAGGCTCCGGGGATCTTTGGCATCGGTTCCTCAACCCCGGGATGCGGATCGCCAGTGGGAGCGATCGGCACAGCTGCCGCGTTCAATTTCTTCCGGCCTTCGGGGCCCAACCCCACATTCGCGGGACTGGTTGGCGGCTACGCCAATCTTCTTGGGCTTGCACAGTTAGGTGGATTTCCTACGGGCTTCCCCGGAGTGCAGGTGCCTTGGAGCGATGTGAACCCCCAGACTTCCACCGGCAATTCTCTCTACAATGGGTTTACGTTGACGGTCACGAAACGCTTCTCTCATGGGTTCGAAATGGTCTCCGGGTGGACGTATTCCCACACCATTGACGACTCCACCGACCTGTCTACGCTTTTGAATCCGCAGGACAATAGTAATCCGAACGGCGAGCGCGGCAATTCGGATTTCGACCAGCGGCATCGCTGGATCACCAGCGCGGTTTATCAGACGCCCTTCCACCAGACTGATTCTGGCTTTTGGAAGAAATTCCTAGCGAACATCACCGTGTCGCCGGTAATCGAACTGGCCTCGGGCCGGCCGTTCAATGTCTTGCTGGGGTACGATACGAACCTCGACTTTGGCTCTTCCACGGGCCGACCGTCGGTCCTTCCCGCGGGCACCACTCCTCCCGCAGGATTCCCTGCAGCGACTGTCTCGCCTTACATTCCGAATGCGGAATTCATTATCCCGACGAATTGCGTTGGCAGCGATGGATCGCAGATCCCGCTGAATCCAGCCACTCCAACACCGCCGACGGGCTGCACGGGAAACCTTGGCCGCAACGCGTTTAATCAGCCGGGTTTCTTCCAGATTGACTTGCGCATCGCCAAGCAATTCCCGGTCACTGAGCGGGTCAACCTCCAGGTGATCGCCGATGGATTCAACATGTTGAATCGTTTCAACGTGAGCGGCGTGAATCCTGTGTGCGATTCCACCGCAGGGGCGACATCGTGTGCAGCTGGGCAGCCAACGTCGGCCTACGACCCACGCACATTCCAATTTGCGCTGAAACTTAGCTTCTAGCGATTCCAGCCGGAGAATCTCAGCGAGTTCGCGTGCCGTTGACGCGCGAGCTCTCTTCTTTTTTAGCGCCAGTTGTGTCGCTGCGAAACACCTTCTCCCACTCCTGCGTTCGCGCTAAAGTAATTGGCAGCTCCCGGGAAGAGCGTCAAGTTCGCGAGGAATTCCATTGCTGAGTTCGGTTCTGTGGGTAGTCATTGGCCTGGTTGCAGTCGCCGTGATTGCGGGCATCGTGTGGTCTGCAGCCAGACGTTCCGATGCTCAACTCTCGGCTGTCCGCCAGGAAATGCAAAACTCATTAGCGACTCAAGGCCAGGCCGTTAACGCACAGATCAACCATCTGATGCAATCGGTAACGACGCAACTGGGTCAGGTGCGCCAGGAACTTCAGAGCGGCGTGGCATCGTCGGGCAAGCTTGCGAGCGACGCGCAAATCGCGATGGCACAACAGCTGCAATCCTCGAACGAAACGATTCGAAAAATCAGCATGCAGCTGGCGGAAGTGCAGCTGGCCGGGCAGGAGATGTCCAAATCAACTCAAACGCTCCAATATGTCTTGGGCGGAGCGAAAACCCGCGGAATGCTGGGCGAGGTTGTCCTGGAACGGCTGCTGCAAGACGCGCTGCCACGCAGCGCTTATGAAACTCAGTATCGTTTCGATTCGACGGGCGCGATTGTGGACGCCATTGTGCGCAGCGGCGACCGCCTGCTTTCCGTGGATTCGAAATTCCCGCTGGACTCCTACAGGCGGCTGATGGAAACCGGAGAGTCCGCGCGACGCGAATTTTCGCTGGCCGTCCGCAAACACGCCGACTCTATCGCGGAGAAATATATCCTGCAGGATGAGCACACGTTCGATTATGCGCTGATGTTCGTGCCGTCCGAGGGCGTTTACTACGAATTACTGATGACGCAGGATTCCAAATACGGACAGCTCGACGAATATTGCCGCGCGAAGCGCGTGTTTCCGGTCTCACCGAATACTTTCTACGCATGCCTCAGCGCGGTGGCGATCAGCCTGCAAGGACAAAAAATCGAGGAGAACACGCGGCATCTGCTTGCCGGAATGGCGGGATTAAAGAAGCAGTTTGAGACCTTCGCTGACGTGTATGACAAGCTCGGCACGCATCTTCGTCATGCGCAGCAGAGCTACGAAGATGCGGATAGCCGCCTGGGACGAGCGCGCAATTCGCTGGAGCAGATGGCGCAGGGCGTGTTGCCTGAAACATCTTCCAAGATACTCACTTCGGCTGCCGACGAATAGCAGTTCGACCGCGCAGGTCGGGCTGATTTTCAATGCTGCCACCCGGCAGCTCGCGAATCATTTGCCGCGGGCTATTCCAGCGCCGCAGCCGCGGATTCAAGTAACGTCCGGAAATCCCCTTCCATTGTTGTGGACATGATCTCGTCAACTTCGCGAACCACTGTTTGAGCGTCGCGCGGATGGTGCGTGAGCCGCGTGGCAAGATTCCTGGTAGCGCGCTGGAGATCCTTGGGGGCGAGTGATTCCGCCGCGGTGAGATAGCGGCGGCCCGCGTCCACGTCGGGCGCAGCAAGAATCCGCACGTGAAATGAAAAATCCCCGGTACTGAGCGCCTGAACCGCGACGTCCGCGGAATTCTGGGCTCCGCCCGAGGTCAGCAATTCCTGTCGGTCGCCCCGCAAAAATCGCAGCACGCCTGGCGTCTTATTTTCCACCAAAACTCGCAAGGCCTGATCCGAACCTTGGACGTGCAAGGCCAACTTGCTTCTTTTATCCGGCACCAGCGGCGGCAATGGCGGATCGAAATGCAAGCTGACCAGCGTGGTAGCCGCGTTCCATTGGCCACCCGGCGTTTCAATCGCGATTTTCGCGGGGCCGGGAATCGCTCGCGGGCTCGCGAGCACCGTCAGACATTCCGGTGAAGCAGCCAGCACGAAGGCTCGATCATCGTTCAACGTCACATGATTTGAATCCGCGTCTCCGCTAAATCCGCCGCCGCAGATAGGAAACTCGTCGAGTTGCGACACGACCGGCGCGACCACGGGCGCGTGCGCCGACGCGGCGGGCACATCCGGGTCCACTAGCGTGGCGGCTGAATTGCCCGCCGCAGTCGCAATCAAGACGGAGCCGCCGATGGGGGCCGTGAAGGACGCTCGTCCTGTCTTGTCCGTCTTGACGCGCTGGCCGTCGCCGAGGGCAACGGTAATTCCTTGCGCGAGACGCCCGTCAACACCAAGGACCGCAAGGGTGGCGGGCTGACCGGCAACAAGCCGGGCCGGCAGCACAATCGTAACGGCCCACGTGGTGGATGCGGTGGCCTGTGCCAGTGCGTTCACTGCGAACGCGAAAACCAGCAAAGAGATGCAGACGACCGCGCCAAGAATTTCGGCCGTTCGTTGCGCGATCGACGTATTCGCTGCGAAGGATCGCAATCGGCGGAGCATTACTTGGAGGCGGGCGGCAACACCCGCTCGTAGATCTTGGATTCGTGGAACAGGCGGAAGAGTTCCGAATCGATTTCGTTGGCCCGGACGCAATCCGCCAGAATGCCGAGAGCACGATCAATGGGAACGGCGCGTTTATAGGGGCGATCGGAGGCGGTGAGGGCGTCAAAAATATCGCAAATCGTCATCATCTTGGTCGGCATGGGAATCTCGTCGCCGTGCAACTTGTAAGGATACCCTTCGCCGTTCAATTTTTCATGATGGGCTCGCGCAATTTCCGGAATACGGCGCAGTTCTTTGGTCCATGGTATCTGGCTCAGGAAATTGAAGGTGTGGACTACGTGCGATTCGATCTGCTGGCGTTCGGAAGCGTCCAGGCTTCCTTTGGGAATGGAAAGCAGCCGCATTTCGACAGAATTGATGTAGGGCATTTCGATGCCGGTGGTGTCCACAAAGTATTGTTGCGCGATTTCGCGCAGCTTGCGGAACTCGCTTTGCTCCATCAGGGTGGGTTCGTTTGCTTCCAGTATGAATTCGAGATAATCCTGAAGGCGCTTGACGCGCTGATCGTAATCCTCGCTCAGGCGGGCGATTTCAGCAAGCGCGGCGCCACGGTCGCGCTCCAGGAACACCTGAAGTTTCCGGCGAACCATGTTCGTTTCCATTTCCTTGCGGATGTAATCGAAGCGCTGCTTCACCAGGTCCATCTGCATCGGATAGAGTTTCTTCGCTTTAACGAGCACGTCTTCGCGCACGCCAACTTTTCCGAAATCGTGCAGCAGCGCCGCGTAGCGGATCTCCCGCATCTGCTCGGGATCGAAACGAGTGGTGGCGTATGGGCCAGAGTCGGTGCGGTCCACGACTTCGGCCAACCCGCCCGTGTACGTCGCCACGCGCAGCGAATGCCCGGAGGTGGTCGGATCGCGCTGTTCGATGGCCGTCACCGCCGCGCTCACAAATCCCTCGAAAAGGGTCTGAATGTCGTTGTAGAGTTTGCGATTTTCGTAAGCGACCGCCGCTTGCGAAGCGAGCGAGAGCGCGAGCCGCACCGAACGCGGCTGAAACGGCTGCACATGTTTCGCGACATCTTCGTCGCTGCGCAGTCGCGCGGTGGGATTGCGCTTGGAATTGATCAGTTGCAGGACGCCCAGCACTTCACCTTTCGCGTTGCGCATCGGCAGTGTCAGGAGCGACCGCGTGCGATATCCCGATTCGCGGTCGTAGTGGTCGTTGAAGTGAAATGGTAAGTCCGCCGGAAGATCGTGCGCGTCCGCAAAATTCAGAACTTCGCCGCGCAGCGCCGTGTATCCCGCCATGGAATCCTCGGCGAGCGGCAAAATGAATTCCTTGAACGGGAATTCAATGCTGTCGTTTTGCGTCAGCATAAAACGCAAATGGCGCTGGCCTTCGTCTTCGTCCTCCACCAGGTAGAGCGAACCGGCATCGGCCCGCGTAATCTCCCGCGTTTTCGCAAGAATCAGATTGAGCAGCGCTTGCGTGTCGCGTTGCGAAGAAAGGGCCACACCAATTTCGTTCAACTGTTCGCGTTCGCGCTCCGCGTTTTCCAGGGCTTCGCGGCTGATGCGCTCGCGCTCCACAAGCTCGATGTTCTCGAAAGCAAGAGCCAGCGTTTTTTCCACTTCTTCCGGAGCGGCGTTCGGCGAAATATACGCAAGAATCGAAGGACCGCTTTTTGTCGGGGAAGGTCCAGCTCCCGTCACGGAACGAATGCCGGCCGGAGGTACCACGCTTACTACGCGAAAAATGGCACCGGGATCGCTGCATTGCGGAGGTAGCACCAGCACACCGTCTTCCGCGCTGGTAAGCACGATGAAGGTAGCGTCGCCCGCTTCGCCACGCGCGGCATCGCCAGACTTGAGGTGGCGGCCATTACTGAAAGCTCGCAAATCGTAGCTCGCGCCCAACGGCGCAACGAGCTTCGCCGTCACGGAATCGTCGAGATACCAAAGCTGTCTCTTCTCGGGCATGAAGTCTTCTGCGGTACGGGATTGCGCTTCAGTATAGCGGAGCCAAACCGAGCCGCTCGGTTGGCTGATTCTACTACTGATTCGCGGCTCCGCGCATAGCACAGCTGCCGGACTCACGGCTTGAATCGCTCGCAGGGCTTTGTTAGCCTTGCGCAGATTTCAATTTCCACTCGTCCGTGACGCCGTTCTTCTTGACTA
Source organism: uncultured Acidobacteriota bacterium (assembly GCA_963780035.1). Classification (GTDB taxonomy): domain Bacteria; phylum Acidobacteriota; class Terriglobia; order Acidiferrales; family UBA7541; genus Palsa-295. The sequence goes on from CAWAAG010000008.1 coordinate 863,501, forward strand.
CTATGGCCGATCGCTCCACAGGCAACGTTAGCAGACTATTGAGCGAATGGTGGCGACACAAAGTCTCCTTCGCTATCAGCCTGCTGGTCACTCTCGCCGCGCTCGCGGTTTATGTGACTACCTTCGTCGGCGAACGGCCCATGCCGCTCTTCGACTTCGTGAACCGGCTGGAATTGAGCACCCTCGATACCCGATTTCAATTGCGCGGGCGCACACCGATCGACCCGCGGATCGTGATCGTGGATATCGACCAGCGATCCCAGGAAGTGCTGGGGCATTGGCCCTTCCCGCGAATTTATTTCGCCCGGATGCTCGATGCTTTGCGAGAAGACGGCGCGCGCGTCGCCGCCTTCGACATCACCTTCAGCCAGCCGGATCAGTCGGTGCTGCCACTGCAGGATCTTTCCGCCGACCTCGCGAAGCAACGGGCCAACGGCGTGACGATCAGCCCCCAGGTTCTTTCCGAAGTCAAAAGTAAGGAGGCGCAGTACAACTACGATCAGCAATTCGCGGATGCGATTCAACGCTTTGGCGGCGTGGTTCTCGGCAATTATTTCCTCTATACCCAAGTGGATTTGCAAGGCGTTTCCAGCAAATCGCTCGATGAATACGCGAATTTGATCGCGTTCTTTCCCTTCCCGCAAGTGCGGGCGCTGCCATCGGCCGGCGGCCAGCAAGGACTCGTCAAACTAATCCAGATGTACGAGAACCAATACATGGTTCCGCGCGGTGTGGAGGCGAATGCTGCGATTTTCACCGGGGCCGTGGCGTCCGAAAGAGGCGGAGCCGGATTCTTCAATGTGTCGGTGGACCCGGACGGCGTGGTGCGCCGCCTGCCGCTGGCAATTCCCTATGGACGCGACCCCGACCGCGCTAATTGGGATATTTACGCTTCGCTCGATGTGCAGACGATGCGCTTGTATCTCGGTCTCCCGAGCCAACAAACCATCCTCAACTACGGCGGCGGCGGAATCGTCAGCGTCGAATTCGGGCCGAAGCTAATTGTGCATCCAGACCCGCTCAGCCGCCTGATGGTGAATTACCACGGCCCGGCGCGCACGTATCCCTACATTTCGTTTGCCGATGCGGCGCTGAACAAATTCGCGAAAGGAACGTTTAAAGACAAAATCGTCTTGATTGGCGCCTCCGCCACCGGGATCGGCGATGCGCGCGCCACGCCGTTTGGCGGGATTGATTTTCCGGGCGTCGAAATCCACGCCAATTTGATTGACAACATTCTGAACCAGCAATTTCTCGTCCACCATGCTCCCCAGGTGCTGACGGATATCGGCTTCATTTTCTTGCTCGGCATCCCGCTGGGCATCTGGCTCGCCATGGTGCAACCGCGCTGGATGGCGCTCGGGTTTGCGCTGCTTTTGCCGTTCGCAGGCATCGTGTACTGGGCGTTCCTGCACGGCTGGTGGCTGAATTTTGTTGTGCCGGCGGCGTTTACGTTGATTCCGAATGTCAGCCTCGTCGCGCTGTACCGTGTCCTCGTCGAAGAACAGGAAAAACGTCGGGTTCGCGGCGCGTTTCAGCAGTACGTAAGCCCGGAAGTGATCCGTCGCCTGCTGAATGATCCCGAGCTGGTGAAACCGCGGAAGACAGACGTCACCGTGCTTTTCAGCGACATCCGGGGCTTCACTACGATTTCTGAAACACTCGACGCGCAAGAACTCGCCGACCTGCTTAATGCCTACCTCACCGAGATGACTCGAATCATCTTTCAGCACCGCGGCACGCTCGATAAGTACATCGGCGATGCGGTGATGGCCATTTGGGGTGCTCCGTTTGACGAGCCGAATCATGCGGAACGATGCTGTTCCGGTGCGGTGAATATGCTTACGCGGCTTGCCGAATTGCAAGCGGGCTGGCGCGCGCAGGGAAAACCGATCCTCGATATCGGAATCGGCATCAATACCGGCGTGGCCTCCGTCGGCAACATGGGTTCGTCGTTGCGCTACGGGTACACGGCCATCGGCGACGCGGTGAACCTGGCGTCGCGATTGGAAGGTCTGAACAAGGAATATGGCACGCACATATTAATCAGCGAATCCACGCAGAAGGAATTGCGTGCCGATACATTGACGCTGCGTGAGATTGACCTTATCCGCGTGAAAGGCAAATTGCAGCCACTTACGATTTATGAAATTCTCACGCGGGATGTCGTCGCGAACAACGGGCAAGAACTCGTTGAATTATTTGGTGCCGCGCGTGAAGCCTATAAGCGTCACGATTGGCTCGTGGCCATATCCGCTTTCGAGAGTGTACTCAGCCGCTGGCCGGATGACGGTCCCGCGCGAATTTTTCTCTCGCGCTGCGTGGAGTACCTATCCGAAGCGCCCGCTGCGAATTGGGACGGCGTCTACGTGATGAAACACAAGTAGCCTGAAACGCACGCGCGCCTATTCTAATTATCGAGACGCACGACAAAGGTCGTGAACTGGCCAGCCGAGTGAAGTTGATTGGCGAGTTGCCGCGCGGCGTCTTCGCTTGCCACGTGGCCCACACGCAAGCGGTAGAAGGTTCCGTTCGGCGAATCGTAGGTGGCGATACTCACGGGCGAATAACTCGTCTCAAGTTGCGCTTTCAGCTTTTCCGCGTTTTCCTCCACTTTGAATGCTCCAATTTGCACGCCGAAAAAGCCACCTTGCGGGCTTGGCCCAGAGACAATCTCCAAACGCACGTGGGCCGTGCCCGGCCCAACCATTTCAATCGCTTGCGCGGCCGAGAGCGATAGGTCAATCACTCGGTTCGCAACGAAGGGACCGCGATCGTTGATGCGCACCTCGGTCTGCTTGCCATTGTCGAGGTTCGTGACGCGCACGATGCAATTAAAGGGCAGGGTGCGGTGCGCGGCCGTGAATTGGTGCATGTCGTAGATTTCGCCATTCGAAGTGCGATGCCCATTGAAGGGGATTCCGTACCAGGAGGCGACGCCTTCTTCGACATACTCGCCGGGAACAGCCGGCTGGCGCTCGATTGCCGGGGGCGTGCCAGAAGGCGGCGAGGGCGCCTTGCCGGACGACGTGCCCGGCTGTGGCACGGGAGTAGACGCCGGAGGGTGCGCGGCAACGTTGTGGTGGCCGCATCCCGCGAGCGCGACTGCAGTAAGAATTAGCAGGAAGACCAGCCGTGCCGTGCCGCTTCTTTCGCGGCATAATTCGTGCGCTGATTGTAGGGTGAATGATTCCGGCAGGATGGTGGCCGTCACGCGGGTTCCCGATTCACTCGTTTCTCCCAAGTTGGGTATTATAGGAATGCATCTACATTCTCGCAAGGAACCCTATTGGATATTTCACCGCGCCTGCGTTGGAAACTGGACCGGATTCGCGAACAATTGAGCGGTCTCTTTGGCGGAACTCGCAAAGAAGATGCGCGCCCGAAACTTTGCCCCGCGTGCGGCACGCTCGTCGGCGCAACCGCTACGAAGTGCCATCAATGCGGCGCGAGCATGACGTTTGGTATGGCAGCCGCGACGCGTTCGCTCAGCCGCCTGCTTCCCACCACATCGCCCGCGACGTATGGAATTCTGACGTTGAGCTGTTTGCTCTACGGTGTGAGCCTGCTTGCAACGCTGCGCACCAGCGGTTTGCAAACGCCGTCAGGCGGCGGTTTTTCAGCCCTTATGGGACTCGGCGGAATCAGCGGACAGGTTTTGTATAGGCTCGGAGCATCGCTCCCGTGGCCTGGCGACATAAAGGATCCTTGGCGATTAATCATGGCGAGCTTCCTCCATGGCGGCTTGCTGCACATCGGCTTCAACATGTGGGTGCTAATGGACATCGGTCCGCAGATCGAAGAGATGTACGGGTCGGCGCGATATCTCTTCATCTATGTGTTCACTGGCATTGGCGCTTATCTCTTGAGCGGCTTGGTCGGCCAGCACATGAGCATCGGAGGATCGGGCTCGCTGCTTGGATTGATCGGAGTGCTTTTAGCGATCACCATGAATCGGCGTAGCGCATCGATGCAATTGCTGCGGAGCCAGTTGATCAGATGGCTGATCTACATTGCGATCATGGGATTCATGTTCCCCGAGATCGATAATTTCGCGCACTTGGGCGGGCTCGTCACCGGCTTCTTACTCGGCAAGTATATGGCGGATCGCGCTCCGTCCTCGCCGGAGGAGCGCAAGCACGCGAATATACTTGGCTGGGCCGCGGGTCTGGCAGTGGCCGCGAGTTTGGTGATGGTGGCCTTAGGGGCTTACCGTGGGGGATAGCCCGAGCCATTTGGATTCGGCGTTAAGCTATCCGCCCGCATGCAATCGCCGGGACACCACAATGCTGTAGTTCAGGCCAGAGAGGCAAACGAAAGCCGCAACGCAGTACGCACAGACGCCCTTTAAGACCCAGAGCGCGTGGTTGTCCCATATCGCCAGCACCAACACCAGAAAAATCATCACAATTTCAAAAAACGTGGTGGCCTTGCCATAAATGCTCGGTGGCAGAGACATATAGCCCACCGTCACGATGATTACCGCGCTGGCAATGAGCAGTAAAACGTCGCGTCCGAGAACTAAAATCGCCAGCCACCAGGCGACTCTCCCGTGTAGCGCCAACACCAAGTAAGAAGAAGAGAGCAGTAGCTTATCGGCGATGGGATCGAGGTACGCACCCAACGGCGTTTTCTGATTGAGCCCCCGGGCGAGCAATCCATCAAGAGCGTCACTGAGCCCCGCAACAATCAGGATCGCGAGGGCCCAGTTGTAACGCTCGTAGTGAATGGCGATGATAAAAAAGGGAAGGAAGGCGAGCCGCAGGAACGTCAGTTGGTTGGGGACGGTTAGTATTCGGCTGGGCATGGATTTCGAGTTTCAGAACGAAGGCAGCTTACACGAATTGCGCCAGATAATCCGACAGCGACCGGCCCGTCTTTTTTTCAAAGACTTCCGCGAGTGATGGTATCGAGCCGCGCGCTTCGTCCAGAGCAATGCGCTCGATGCGCAGCATCGGAAAGAATAGAGTTGGCAAACCCATGCGGTCACCTTCGGGATGGAGCACCTGGCTCACGAAATCGTCGTAAGAGCTGAGATCAATTCCCCGCAAGGTGATTCCCGAGTTCGAAATATCGATCAACTCGCCCCAGAGCTTTTCCTTGGGCGTGTGCAGACTGATGACCACGATTGAATGCGGCTCCATCGCCTCTCCTGGAAGATCCCCGCCGTGAGAATGGTATCTTAGTTCACGGCTTTCGCGCAGCTTTGGCGCGGCAAAAGTCAGCTCCGGTAGTCGCCGCTAGACGGCCATGGTTTTCAGATCGGGCGCTCGAAGCAGCACCGGCTCGGTGGCCTTTTGCACCGCTTCGGGCGTCACGCCCACAGCCACTTCGCGCAGCAGCAACCCCTGCGGCGTCACCTCAATCACTCCTAACTCGGTGACGATCAGCTTCACGACGCCCACACCCGTCAGCGGCAAGCTGCATTTCCTCACGATTTTGGGCTCGCCATCCTTCGTGGTGTGCTCCATCGCGATGATCACGCGCTTGGCCCCTGCCACCAGGTCCATCGCGCCGCCCATACCCTTCAACATTTTCCCGGGGATGGCCCAATTGGCGAGATTGCCCTTCTCGTCCACCTGCAGGGCGCCCAGCACGGTCACGTTGATTCGCCCACTGCGAATCATTCCAAAGGATTCCGCGCTCGAGAAATAAGAGCAGCCGGGAATTTCCGAGATCGTTTCCTTTCCCGCGTTGATTAGGTCCGGATCTTCCTCGCCTTCGTAAGGATAGGGGCCGATGCCGAGCATCCCGTTTTCAGATTGCAGGATCACTTCAATACCGGGCGGCAAATAGTTGGGGATCAGCGTCGGCAGGCCGATTCCAAGATTTACGTAGTAACCGTCGCGCAATTCTTGCGCCACGCGGCGTGCGATCACTTCACGCTTATCGATTTCAGCGGGCATTCGTAGCTCCTAACGCTTGCGCACGGTGCGGCGTTCGATGCGCTTCTCATAATTGGCACCCTGAAAAATCGCGTCCACGAAGATTCCTGGCGTGTGTACGCAATCGGGGTCCAGCGCGCCCAAATTCACAATTTGCTCCACTTCGGCAATCACGTAATCTGCCGCCGTGGCCATCACCGCATTGTAATTCCGCGCGGTCTTGCGATAGACCAGATTTCCCCAGCGGTCGCCCTTCCAGGCCTTGATGAACGCGAAATTGCCGCGCAAGGATGGCACCAACACGTGCGCACGTCCATTGAACTCGCGGATTTCCTTGCCCTCCGCTGCCATTGTTCCGTAACCAGTGGGTGTATAGAACGCTGGAATTCCCGCGCCGCCGCAGCGAATCCGCTCCGCCAGGGTCCCCTGCGGATTCAACTCCACATCAATTTCTTTTTTTAAGGCGAGTTGCTCGAATGTCTTGTTCTCACCCACGTAACTCGCAATCATTTTCTTGACTTGTTTGCTTTGCAGCAACCGGCCAATGCCAAAATCGTCCACGCCGGCGTTATTCGAGACCAGGGTCAGGTCCTTTGTGCCTTTCAGCTGCAATGCCGCGATGAGATTCTCCGGAATGCCGCACAAACCGAAGCCGCCGAGCAAGATGGTGGCGCCGTCTTGAATAGCGGCAATAGCGGCATCAGCACTAGCCACACGCTTATCCATCCGTGCTCCTCATCAGGCAATTCCGCGAAATTAGCGCGCCAGAACTTTACTGCAAACCGCGAGAGCTGTTGCAACGACCGTGCGGATTTCAATTCAATTTACATTACAGCGCTTCGCCGCTGCGCTTGCTCACTCCCTGGCGCGCCGCGGATTTGAGCGTCCGGATGAGCCCGCCGACAGCCGCAGCAGCCCCTTCCGCGCTGGTCGCCTTTTCCACCGCGGCCATCACCGCCGAGCCTACCACCGCAGCATCCGCGATTCCTCCGAGGACGGTCACATGTGTCGGCAGTGAAATGCCGAACCCAACCGCGATGGGCAGCGAAGTAGACTTCCGGGTTCGACGAACGAGCGCGGGCAAATCCGGCGGCAACGCTTCCCTCGCACCGGTGACTCCCGCGCGCGAAATGAGATAGAGAAAGCCACTGGAGGCTTGCGCGATCAGCGCGAGCCGGGCGTCCGTGGAGGTGGGTGCCGCAAGAAAAATCGTATCGAGCCCGTGCGCGTGCATCGTCGCGCGGTATTCATCCGCCTCTTCGGGGATCAAGTCAGTAGCCAAGACGCCATCTGCTCCTGCGGACGCCGCAGCTTTCGCGAACGCGTCGAGCCCCATCTGCAGAATCGGGTTGAAGTAGCTGAAAAAAATGAGCGGAACGTCCGAGCGCGCGCGGATTTTTCGGACAAGTTCAATCACGCCTGCGAGCGTGGTGCCGCTGCGCAACGCGCGGTCACTGGCGCGCTGAATGGTGGGACCGTCGGCGACGGGATCGCTGAACGGCACGCCCAGTTCGATTACGTCCGCGCCGGCTTCTGCGGCGGCGACGACGACCTCTTTGGTCGCTGCGAGCGAAGGGTCGCCAGCCGTGACGTATGCAACCAGGCCAAGCTCGCTCGCGTCGGCGAGTTCGCGAAAGCGGCGCGCGATGCGCCCGACGCGCTGAGTTCCAACCGCACCTGGCGAAGCCGCGGGCTCAGACATCGCGTGAAAGGATTTCCATGTCTTTGTCGCCGCGGCCGGACAAATTCAGAATCACCAGCTCGTTTTTTTTCATCCGCGGTGCGCGGCGAATCAGCTCGGCGAGTGCATGTGCAGATTCCAGCGCCGGAATGATGCCTTCCAGCCGCGCCAGCGTTCGCGCGCCTTCCACAGCTTCTTCATCGCTCACGGCGCAGTATTCGGCCCGGCCCTGCTGGGCCAGCCAGGCATGCTCAGGACCCACTCCGGGATAATCCAAACCGGCGGAAATGGAATGTGTCGTTGAGATCTGGCCATCAGCCGTTTGCAAAATGTACGTGTACGTTCCCTGTAGCACTCCCGGCCGCGCTCCGCTGAATCCGCTGGCAGCGGCAAGCCGCGCCGCGTGTTCGCCAAGCGATTTTCCGCGTCCGCCGGCTTCCACTCCGATCATTTTCACGGATTTATCGGGAATGAACGCGTGAAACAGGCCGATGGCATTCGAACCTCCGCCGACGCAAGCGATCAAAGTGTCCGGCAATCGCCCTTCCGCTTGCAGAATCTGCGCGCGCGCCTCTTCGCCAATCACTTTCTGGAAATCTCGCACGATTTGCGGATACGGATGCGCGCCAAGGACCGAGCCGAGTAAATAGTGGGATGTCGCGACATTGGTGACCCAATCGCGCATGGCTTCGTTGATCGCGTCCTTCAGCGTGCGGCTGCCGGAATCCACGCCGACGACTTCGGCGCCCAGCAAGCGCATGCGAAACACATTCAGCTTCTGGCGCTCCATGTCCTCCGTGCCCATATAGACGGTGCACGTAAGCCCCAGGCGAGCTGCCACCGTCGCGGTCGCCACACCGTGCTGGCCTGCTCCGGTTTCCGCAATGATTCGTTTTTTGCCCATCCGTGCAGCGAGCAAACCCTGGCCCAGCGCGTTATTGATTTTGTGCGCGCCGGTGTGCAGCAGATCTTCGCGCTTGATGTAAATGCGCGGGGCGCCCAATTGCGCCGTCAATCGCGAAGCAAACTGCAGTGGCGTCGGACGACCCGCGAAATTACGCAGCAACTCATCGAGTTCGGCCTGAAAGCTGCCGTCCGCGCGCGCGGCGGCATAGGCTCGTTCGAGTTCTTCGAGCGGCGCCATCAAAGTTTCCGGCACATAGCGTCCGCCAAACGGGCCGTAGCGTCCGCGCGAATCTGGCAAGAGTTGTGGAATGGCACTCATCGTTTTGTCGTCTTCTTCGCGGATCGCACTGCTTGCACCAGCGCCCGCATTCGCGCGGCGTCCTTTTTACCAGGCCGCGATTCGACTCCGCTACACACATCAATCGCGTATGGCCGGGCGGCAACCACCGCTTCCGCGGCATTTTCCGGCGTCACGCCGCCAGCTAAAAAAATGCGGCGTTTGCTCCCCACACGCCTCGCCGACTTCCAGTCGATTCGCTTGCCGGTACCGCCGCGCAGCTTGCGGTCGAAGCCATCGAGCAATACCGCCGAGGCTCCTCTGAATCGCGCTAGCTCCGCAGTGCTCAGCGCGCCGCGCACCCGCAGCGCCTTGATCACCGGGACAGTTCTCTTCAGGTGCGACACAACTTCAGGCGGCTCGTCGCCGTGCAATTGCACGAAGTCGAGACCCACTTTGCGGGCGATCAAAAGCGTCTCGGCCTCGGGTTCATTCACGAACACCCCGACGGATAAAATCCCTTCAGGTAAGCGCCGCACAATCCGCCGGGCCGCCGCGGGTGCGATGTAACGCGGGCTCAGGCGGTAAAAATTGAATCCCAGGAAATCCGCTCCGGCTTCGAACGCGTTCCGCGCGTCGGTCCAATTGGTAATCCCGCAGATCTTCACTTTCACCATAGTGGACTTTTCACGCGGCGGAGTGCCCCGCGCCCGCGGGCTCGCGCAGAGCGCGCAGTGCCGCCGCGGGATCGGTGCTCTGCATCACATGCTCGCCGATTAGAAATGCGTCGAAGCCGGCGAGCTGCAGGCGTGCCAGATCGTTATGCGAGCGCAATCCTGATTCGCTGACCGCGATGCAATCATCCGGAATCGCTTCAGCCAATTCGAGCGACGTTTCCACGTGCACCTGAAAGTCGCGCAAGTCCCGGTTGTTAACGCCAATGACTCGCGCGCCGGCCGCAAGCGCCCGCTCCAATTCTTCGCGCGAATGAACTTCCACCAGCGCTTCCATTTTCAGCGAACGTCCGAGTTCGAGCAAATCTCGCAAGTGGTCATCATCCAGAATCGCGGTGATCAGCAGGAACGAATCCGCACCCGCAGCGCGCGTTTCCCACACTTGCCACGGATCCACGATGAAATCCTTGCGCAGGACCGGAATCTTCGTCACTTTGCTCGCCTCTTTCAGGTCCGCGAGCGAGCCGGAAAAGAAATCCTCTTCGGTCAGCACCGAAAGCGCAGCTGCGCCCGCCTCTTCCAGGCACGCCGCGAGCACGGCGGGGGCATACTCCTGACGAATCACTCCACGCGAAGGCGAGGCCTTCTTCAATTCGGAAATAATGTTGATGCTGCTCACGCGCGACAGCGCCGCAGCGAAATCGCGCGGCGCTGCAACTTTTTTCTCGACCGCGATCTTCAAGGCGACTTCCGGCAGCACGCGCTTGCGGTGCGCGATAGATGCGAGACGCGCTTCGACAATGCGATGCAGAATGTTTTGCGAACGCGAGCTAGTTTCCATACACGATAGACGCGGTCGTACCGGGTTCGGCTGGCACACCTTCAGGGACGCCCGAAGGAACAATCGCTGGAACTATGCTAGCCGCGCGCAGTACGCCGTGTCAATTTCGCCGAGGCCTTCCGTGGACGGCGTCTGCGCGCAGGCCTAATGCTTCAACAGCGGCTCCGAGAACCGTATCGGAATCCCAAAGTTCGAGCCGCCGAATCCTTTCAACACCGCATACGTGACGCCGATGACTTTTCCCTCGCGGTCAAAAAGTGGACCGCCCGAACCCCCGGAGGTCGTTTGCGCGTCGAAGACGATCTTGTCGGGCAAGATGTCGCCGATGTGCCCTTGCGTGATCAGCGGGCGGATGAGATTGCGTTTCGCTAATTCATCGAGCACCTGCGAAACATCGCTGCCGCTTTTTTTCAGAATTGTCTGGGCGGACTCCTCGTCGGTCCGCGCCAGAATTGCCGCAAGCCCCGTCGCATAACCCATCAGGATTATGGGCTGGCCACTCATGGCCGCGCCCTTGGCCGTTTCAATCGAAAGAACCGAGCGCTTCAGCCCTTGCATATCCACGCGCATCGCCGCCAGATCGGTTTCCTGCGAAATCTCCTGGATTTCGGCGTGGAATGCGCGCGGATCACCGGGGAAATAAGCGCGGATGACAGAAATTTGCGGCTGCAACCCCTGTTTCGTCATGGACGAAAGATCATCGTTCTTCCACCACGGTTCGGCAACATGCCGGTTCGTGATCACGGTTCCATCCTGACCGGCCAGGAACCCCGTGCCAAAAACGTCGACCTTAACTTCCGGCCCGTTCCCGTCCAAGGTTAAAACCGGATTTCCGTCGCTGTCTTGTATTGGTTCGCCATCCTGATTAAGTCCGCCGTAGCGCAGCCGCCGGCCCGTTTGCTGATCGTTGAACGCCACTGCCACATGCAGCAAACACACGGACTTCACGTCAGCCGGGATGATGCTTTGCGCCGCTTCTCCCTCATGCTCCAGCCGCTCTAACCGGGCGTTAGTCTCTGCCAATTCCTTCTGCAGGCTGGCCGCGTCGTCCGGACTCGCCTTGGCCATTTTCTGCTTCAAGTCTTCGGCCTGTTTTTTCAGATCGTCTTTTCCCGCTAGCGTGGCGTCCGTGGATTCCTGCTGCGCCCGCAGTTTGCGCGCCTGGGCCATCAAGTCCTGTTGGCGGAGAATACCGCCTTCGAGCTTGGTGAGAATCGAATTCGAGCGCTGCGTCACCTTCTGGGCGCTCCGCGCAAACAGGAAATAGATCCCGGCCATCAGAATCGCAATCGCGAAAACCGCCGCGAAACCGGTCTTGAGCTTGCGGTCTAGAGAAAAAGCGTCGTTCGTCATCTTCTCGGTGACGGCGAGAGCTTCGAATGCCGTGTGTGCGATCTGCTGACCCTCTTCCGCGATTCGTACCTTGTCGCGCAGCTCGTGTTCGACCCTCTTGACGCGCAAACGCGCGCGCACCCGCGCCAGTAATTCCTTCGATTCGCAAGGCTTTGAGATTGCGTCGTCCGCTCCCAGGTCCATGGCCGCGGCGCGCTCCTCCGCTCCGGCGCCCACCAAAAGCACAACGCGAGTCGCCTCCGTTTTGGCTGCGCCCCTAACCGTCGCCATCATTTCGCTCGCGCTGGGATTTTGTAATCTCGCATCCATAAGCAAGAGGTCGGCCCCGTTCTGCTGGATGGCGTCGAGCCCTTCGCGGCTGGCGCCGAACTCTGCAACTTCGTATCCCGCGGCCTGCAAAGCTGAGCGCATTTCTTCGCGCTGGCGCGCGTCGCCTTCGACAAGGACAATCTTTTCGGGTGTAGTGTCCATGGAGATCGAGTGTTTCCGGTGCCCCCGTGCTGCTCATCCTAAACGAAAACATTCCAATTTCAAACGCGCGCGAGCCCTACCCGGCCCAGGGCTTCAGCAGGCTCCCTGCACCTACACTAGACGTATATAACGTCTGCGTGGATTCATGGTAGCTTTCTCGCGGAGAGAAAATTTGACGGAATTAGACCAACTGAACAGGGAAATTATTCGGTGCCGCCAATGCCCGCGCCTGGTGCGTTACCGCGAGCAAGCGGCACGAATCAAGCGGCGCTCGTTTCTTGATTGGGAGTACTGGGGCAAACCCGTCCCGGGCTTCGGCGACCCTCGCGCCGAACTGCTGATTCTCGGTCTTGCTCCTGCTGCGCATGGAGCCAATCGCACGGGACGCATGTTTACCGGCGATCGTTCCGGAGATTTTCTACACAAAGCCCTTTTTCGCGCAGGCTTCGCGAATCAGCCAACTTCCACGCATCGCGGCGATGGCTTGGCTCTCAAGAACGCTTACATGGCGGCAACACTGCGTTGCGCTCCACCTGCGAATAAGCCATTGCCGTCCGAGTTGGAGAATTGCCGCCCATTTTTCGAACGCGAACTCGAAATTCTCCGGCTGCGAGCGATCCTCGTGCTCGGAAGCATTGCGATGCGGGCATATTTGGGTCTGCTGAAGGGTCGCGGTCAAATATCCGCTCTTGCAGCATTTCCCTTTCGCCACGGAGCAAGTTACACGTTTCCCGCCGGACTTCCCCGGCTTTTCGCTTCCTATCATCCCAGCCAGCAAAACACGTTCACCGGTAAACTTACAGACGCGATGCTGCTAAGAGTCCTGCGCGACATCCAGAAATTTCTAAGCGATCGCGAAGGCTGATTTCGACGCGGTAGCCAGGAAGCTTAAGCGCGGGCTTCAGAACGCCCTGGCGCTGGATTCTGCTGCCGGGGCATCAGCAGCAGATAAATGAAGAACGACACTGCAAAACCAACGAACCAAGCATAAGGATACAGGCCGTGCAGCGCGGGAACCTCGAGGCCACTCAGTGCCACAGCAATTCCCGCGACGAGCGCGCCTATCGCTCGCCAGTTGAACCCGTGCGTGTATTCGTAAATGCCTTCGTGCTCAAATAAATCGTCCGTCACAATCACGCGCTTCCGCACCAGGTAGTAATCCGCGATCATCACCCCTGCAATAGGCCCCAGAAAACTCGAATACCCCACCAACCAGCCCATCACGTAACTGCCATGGCTTGCAAGCCATCGCCAGGGCTGCATCAGCAATCCAATAAAGCAGGTAATCACTCCCCCCATCGTGAAGCTGATCTTCCGCGGATACAGATTTGAAAAATCATTCGCCGGCGATACCACGTTCGCGGCCACATTCACGTTCAGCGTCGCGAGCAGCAATGCCAACATGGCGACGACGACCGCGATCGGATTGCCTAGGTGACTCAGCACCACCACGGGATCCCAGATCGCGTGCCCGAACACGATCACCGTGGCCGATGTGACCGCAATCCCGATAAACGAGTAAAACGTCATCGCAGTGGGCAGACCCAGAGCTTGCCCAACCATTTGCTCGCGCTGCCCCTTGGCGTAGCGAGTGAAGTCGGGAATGTTGAGCGCGACAGTCGCCCAGAACGCGACCACACCCGTAAGCGAAGGAATAAAAAACGCGAAGAACTCACTAAACGTATGGAATTGCGACGGGGTGGAGAGCATCGGACCAAGGCCCCCGGCCTTGACGTACGCCCAGCCAAGCATCGCAACGCCCAGAATCAAGAGAGCCGGCGCAGTGACTCCTTGCATGAACCGAATCGTTTCTATGCCACGTAAAATTACCGCGAGATTCAAAAGCCAGAACCCGAGAAAACACAGCCACGGGTGGTTCCAACCCGGGCTGACCGCCGCGAGCAGTGTGTTAATCGCTTCCCCACCGATCCACGATTGAATCCCGAACCAGCCACACGCTACTAGAGCGCGCAAAACCGCCGGTACATTCGCCCCTAGCACGCCGAACGACGAACGCGCAAACACCGGAAATGGAATGCCGTACTCCGCACCCGCGTGGGCATTGAGCAACATCGGAATAAGCACGATGACATTGCCGAGAAACACGGTGAAGATCGCCTGCTTCCAGTTCATTCCGCCGGCAATCATGGCGCTCGCCAGCATGTACGTGGGGATGTTGACGCTCATGGCCACCCATAGCGCCGCATAGTTGTAGGTACCCCAGGTCCGCCGGTCGCGGGGAATCGGCGCCAAGTCTTTGTTCCACAGCCATTGCGAGGGTGCATTCGGCCGTACCGCGCTCTCCGCAGGCGGCGCGCCCGCGACTTGCGAGTCTGCATTCTGAAACTTGGACGAGTCCTTCATTGCTGGCTGGTCCGCATCACGATTGCGCCTCCGGGAGGTGCGCCGCTTATACTCCGACTGAACTTATCTCGGCAAGCGGTTTCGCCAGGCGTCCATGAGCGGCGGGAAGACACTCGGTTTGACACATCCGTCCGCTGCTTGCTAGCCTGCCTGCGACGCGCCTTTCATTCCGCCGTCTCGATCGAATGCCCTCCGAAAATCATGGAAGCCCCGCGGCTGACCAGCAACCCGTTATCGAATTCCGCCATGCGAGCTACCGGCTTCCCGGCGGCCAAACCCTGCTCAGCGACCTGAATCTGTCCGTACCCAAAGGCGATACGTTGGCGCTCCTCGGCCGCAGCGGCGCCGGAAAATCAACGGCGCTGAAGCTCATCAATCGCATGCTTGAACCCAGCGATGGTGAGGTGCGCGTCAACGGACGGTCCACGCTCGAATGGAACCCCATCACTTTGCGCCGCCGGATCGGCTACATCATTCAGGATGTAGGGCTCTTCCCTCATTACACAGTCGAGCAGAATGTCTCCCTGCTGCCGCGTCTGGAGCGCTGGCCTGAAGAGCGCATTCGTTCGCGCGTTGCGCAGTTGCTTGAACTCGTCGGCCTCGACTCCAGGGAACATCTGCGCCGCTATCCCCACGAGCTCTCCGGCGGGCAACGCCAACGCGTTGGGATCGCGAGAGCGCTCGCCGCCGACCCGCCCATTCTGCTGATGGACGAGCCGTTTGGCGCGCTTGATCCGCTCACCCGCGCCGAAGTTCAATGCGAATTCCAGGAACTGCAGCAAAACCTCGGGAAGACCATCGTGATTGTGACTCATCACGTTGGTGAGGCACTCCTGCTCGGCACCCGCATCGCCGTGCTGGACGCCGGCAAGCTCGTGGGAATTTATTCGCCGAAGGAATTCTTCAATGCCACGGAGCCAGTGGCGGCCGCTTACGTGGAAAGTCTGCGGATGTACGAGGGCGCGGAGGGAAAGCGATGAGCCTGCTGCATTTTTTTATGCGTCATCACCGCGAAATTCTCCAGGGCACACTGGAGCACATCTGGCTGGTCGGCATCGCCATGCTGCTGGCGGTCATCGTGGGAATCCCGCTCGGTGTGCTGGCCGTGCGCCGCCCTTGGCTTTCGACTCCGATTTTGGGCGGCGCCAACATAGCCGAAACGATTCCGAGCCTTGCGCTGTTTGGTTTCCTGCTCCCCGTCCCCTGGCTCGGCGGCCGCGCGGACCGCCTCGCCATCACGGCGCTCGCGCTTTACGCGCTGCTTCCGATAATCCGCAATACCGTCGCGGGAATCTCCGGCGTGGACGCCCCCGTGCGTGAAGCCGCGCGCGGCATGGGCATGACCGAAACCCAGATCTTGATGAAGGTCGAATTCCCGCTGGCGTACTCGACGATACTCGCCGGCGTGCGCGTGGCCACCGTATTGACCATCGGAATTGCCACCATTGCCGCGGCGGTGGGCGCCGGAGGACTCGGCGAATTCATCTTCCGCGGGCTGGCCATGGTTAACAATCAGTTGATTCTAGCGGGCGCGATTCCAGCGGCGCTACTCGCGCTTGGCGCGGACTTTCTACTTGGTATCCTGGAACGCCGCCTGCGGCCCGTGCGAGCATGAATCGTGGTCCGCTGCTTCTCAGTTGTTTCGCTCTTTGCGTTCTCAGCTTGTTGCCCTCCTGCAACCCCGACCGTCATTCGGGGATTGTCGTCGGCTCGAAGAATTTCTCGGAACAATCGCTATTAGGAGAAATCCTCGCGCAGCATCTCGAGGCGCGTACTCACCAGCCCGTGACACGCAGGTTTTATCTCGCCGGCTCCTATATTTGCCAGCAGGCGCTGCTTGCGGGCCGCATTGATACGTACGTCGAATACACCGGCACCGCGCTCACCGCGATCTTGCATGATCCCCTGGAGTCCAACGCTTCCGCCGTGTTCAGCCGTGTGCAGCGCGAGTACAAGCAGCGCTTCAACCTGGAGGTGCTGCCATCGCTGGGATTCAATAACACGTTCGCGATCGTGGTGCGCGGTGAAGACGCTCGAAGCCTCCATCTGAAAACTATTTCGGATGCCACGCCCTACGCTCCGCGCTGGCGCGCCGGATTCGGTTACGAGTTTATGGAGCGGCCGGACGGCTACCAAGGCCTTGCCCGAACGTATGGCCTCTCGTTTGCGGAGCCGCCGCGCATCATGGATCTCGGCCTGCTCTATCGCGCGCTGCTCGAAAAACAAGTGGACCTCGTTGCCGGCAATTCCACGGATGGCCTGCTCTCCGCTCGCGATCTGGTGATGCTCGAGGACGACAAGCACTATTTCCCGCCATATGAAGCTGTGCCCGTCGTGCGGCCTGACGCGCTCGCGCGGTATCCCGAACTTCGCGCGGCGCTGCTGGAATTGAGCGGCAAAATTAACGATGCGGAAATGCGCAAGATGAACTACGAAGTGGACGGCGAGCATCGCGACATCGCCGACGTCGCCAGGCAATTCCTCCACGCCAAGGGGCTCGATTGAATCGAGTGCGGCGACCCGCGCGTTTCGAGCGCACCGGCGATAGAGCGGTGCGTTAGCGGTTTCCGGTACTCGTCACGCTCGTTCCATTCAAAATCGGATCGTCGCGAAACGAGTATTCGTTCTTCAAATCAGCGAAGGGTTTGCCGTCCAGCTCCGCGTACGGATACACGAAGTAATTCAGCGGATCACCCTTCTGCGGTGGGTTCAGGCGAATATCGCGCCCCAGTGACATCTTCACGCGATTGGCGTCCGTTGCCCCGAAAAAATAATCATGCTTTTCCGGATGCTTCCAAGCTTCGGACGCGTCAATCGGAATCCATCCGATCCCTTGCACGTAAAACAGGGCCCAGCAGTGGTAGCTGGTGATCGCTCCTTCATGCGCATTCGCCGGCAGCGGAAATCCAATTTCGAATCTTGCGGGAATGCCGGCCGCGCGCGACATCCCGATAAAGAGCGAGTGAAAGTCGGTGCAGTTTCCATGCTTCGCGGTGCAAGCCCAAATGGCGTCGCCGTGGCCCCACCCCGTCCCATCGTGGTCATAGTGCATGGTCGCGATTACGTAGTTATAAATGTCGCGAGCCTTGTCCAGCGGCGCCACCGCGCCCTGCGTTTCCTGCTGCGATAACTTTCCGATTTCGCCGTCGATTGGCACCAAGCGGTCTGGCTGCAAAAAACGCGCCGTCGCGATCGCCGGCTTTTCGGGCGCGTCATTCTTGTCGTCCAGAGAGACCCGGTGCTCGAACCGCTGCACGTGAAACGAGACACGGACGTCAAACGCAGCTTTGGCCTGCGCGGCGCTGACCACCATGTAGGCATAACGATCGCCGTATTGCTTTTCGCGCGCAATGCGGTAGGAAACGGGGCTCTCGATCTTTAGATTGGTGATCGACTGATACGTTTCTTCGTAGGGCAACGGAATCCACAACCGCAGTTCCTTGCTCCCTGCGGGCATTGCCGGCACATGCACGACCGAAGTGAATTCAAAACTCCGCGATGGCGGATTTGCAGCGTCCGCAGAGTGGACGGGTCGTAACGCCAGGCCCAACGAGAGTAAACCGGTAAACACTACTGCCGCCACAGCGCTCGCTATTCGTTTCACGTTCAAACCCCCGGCATCGGCACAGCACCTTGCTTCGGCTGTACGTTGCCGGGGGGATTTTGACATTGCGGGGATGAAATGCCAAGTCCGCGACGTGGCTAGCAAACAAGCTGTCTAGACGGGCGGGCCGCTCGGAACGATTTGCAATTCAACGTTGGGCGAAACGCTGACTATACCGACTCTTGCATCGTCTTGAAGTGAGCTTCCAGCGCGCTGCAATACTGCTTTTGTGCCTCGAGTTCCGCCTGCAATTTCTTCACCAGCAATTCAAGCCGAAGAACTTCGTTACGCAGTCTTTGAACGTCCGCTGCAGGCATTACCGCAGCGCGAGGCGCCGGAGCCGGCGCGGGATAGGCTCGAGGCGCGGGTGCAACTGCGCGCGGCGGCGTAAATACCGCCGGCGATTCAGCGCGTAACGCGGACGCTTCGGATGAAACAGCACTTCCCGTGCTGGGCGAAAATAAACTTCCCAGAACACGCGAGGCAGCGTGCGTGGCGTTCGCATCTTCCTCACGCAGAGAGCTGCTTGCTTTGGCGGCTCCGGGATTCAGAAGGCTCTTCACTCGCGCGATCAGATCCTGCGGCTGGAAGGGCTTGCGCACCAGTTCGTCCGCCTTCACGGACATGGCTTTCTCCGCGACCGTGCGATTCACTACGCCCGACATCAGGATTACCGGAGTTTTTCCGAATTGTTCATGGTCCTTGATGAACTGGCAAACTTCGTAGCCGTCTTTATCCGGCATGATCACATCGGTGATCACGGCGTCCGGCGCAGCCTCGCCGAACTGAGCCAGCGCCGATGCGGCATCCGCGCAGGTGATGACGTGGATGTTTTCCTTGCGGAAAGCGATCTTGATCACTTCGCGCATGGTCGCGCTATCGTCAATGAAGTACACCGTCGGAGTGCGGGCGGCCGTGAGTGTTTGCGTTTCGCTCATGACAATTCGTTCTCCACTTTATCGCGTTCGGATTCGTCGAAATCGCGCATCGCATCGAGCAATAAATCGGTGGCGGAACGCAGCACGGTGCGCTGCGCGGCCGTCGCGCCGTACACGAACTTATAAACGCCCTTTTCGGCGTTCTGGCACGCGGCGACAATTCGCGTCACGGCCTCGTCGCCGAAGAGCAGGTTGCATTCTGCGTGGGTGATCTCGCCGCCTTCGAAAAAGATTATTCCATCCAGGTCGCTGGCGTTGATGTGCAATGCGCCCGTCTGCCGCGCCTGACCCAGCATCTGAATCACGCCGGGAAGGTCGAGGTGCTCAAGATTGCCGCTCAAATCCGTTTCCGCGCTTGTCAGCATCTGGGTCGGCTGAAAACCATCCTGACGGCTGACCAGAAAGCTCCGCACATGTGCCGCGATATCGCTCGGAGTGCGGCGGCGATCCACAAAGTCGTCGCAACCCGCGCGGTAAGCCTCCAGCAGGGCCTGGTCTCCGCCCCCGCCACCGACCGCAATCAACGCGATGTGCGTGGTCTTGGGATCGGCTCGTAGAATCGGCGCCATTTCCAGCGCCCCCATCTCCCGCAGGTTGGTGGCGCACAAGATCGCCGACGGAGCGTTCCATTCCAGCATCGTCAACGCGTAGGCGGCCTGGGTGCACGGAATCACTTCGAAACCGAGCTGTTGCAAGGCCTCGCCGACCCGCTTCGCAAAATAGACATTGCTATCCACCAGCAAAATTCGCGGAAGGTTCGCGAGCGTGTTCATCGCGCCCCCTCTGCGGGGTGCGGCCCGATTGCGGGATTCCCCGAAGCGCTCACGAGCTTTTCCAAATCGAGTACCGCGATTTCTTCATCCTGAATTTCGAGCTTGCCTGCGAAATAATCCGGACTCTCGGCTGCGGGAGAAAGCATCTCAGCGGCCGCCAGCTCACATTCACCATTTACGGGGATCGCGCTCGCTTCTTGATTCTTTCCGAACGTCCGCTGGGCGATCAGGTAAAACCGGTGCACAGACGATTCTCGTCCGCACAAAACCGGCGCGACGTCATACACCGGAACGATCCGGCCACGTCTTACAATCACACCCGCGATCGGCGGTGAAGCATGAGGAAAATGGTGCAAGCGGACTGGCGGCGCCAACTCCATCACCGACTGCGCAGGCAGGGCGAACCGGCGATTGCCGACTTGCAGCAATACCCAGGATTCCCGTCCGCGATTTTGTTCCCCGCTCATGCTTGTTGCACCGCTCCTTCCATTTCGGCGCGCGCGACGGCCGCCTTCGAGGCGCTGTCCAATCTGCCGAATTCCTGCGGCGTCAGAAATCCCGCCGGATTTATCACCGGAATCACGCGATCTTCCACGTATACCAGGCCGCGATACCACTGGCGCTCTTCTCCGTGAAATCCTTCCGGAAGCGCGTATACTCTGGGAATTTCGGCCATGCGTTCGATCGAATCCACCAGCACCGCCGCGCGAATTTGCCGCAAGATCAGCACCAGGGTAGGACGCGTGACGCGCAATCCAAAATGCGCGCAGCCGCTCACCACGTAATACGTGCGGTGCCCACGCTCGACCAGATGGCGCACTTTGGGTACCTCGGCCTGCTCGATTTCCACGGCGGCGGCGGCCAGGCTGTCCGTGCTACGAATCTCCTGCACAGCCTCCGCTGCAACTGCGAACGTCTGGTTCCCGATGCAAAAAAGAATCATCGCTTCTGTCGGGCGCGAACGCCGGGTCTTCCCCCCGTCCTGGCTCGCAATCTTCATCGAGCGCCTGCCGGCACGAGCCTGCAAATCTTCGCGATTCTCTTTTCGATGGCTGCGCTGATGTCGTCAAGTCCAAGAATCTCGTCCACGACGCCGGTCTTGATCGCTTCCGCCGGCATGCCGAAAATCACTGAAGTCGCTTCGTCCTGTGCGATCACGTAGCCGCCCGCCGCTTTTACCGCCAGAACGCCCTTGGCTGCATCGTTACCCATTCCCGTCAGCACTACGGCGACCGTCAGCGGACGCGCGTATGCAGCCACTGTTTCAAGCGCGACATCCGCGCACGGACGATAGCCCTCGATTCTCGGACCTCCGTCCAGCGCAATTTTCCCAATGGAGGAAAGTCGCAGATGGTTTGCTCCGGGGCAGAGGTAAATCATCCCTGCCTGCGTCGGTTCGTTGGATTCTGCTTCCTTCACGGGCAGCTGCGCGATTTCCGCAAGCTGAATCGTGAATTGCTTCGTAAACGCGGCAGGCATGTGCAATACCAGCAGCACAGCCGCCTGGAAGTCTTTCGGCAATCCCGCTACAACGCGCATCACTGCTGCAGGCCCACCCGTAGATGCGGCGATCACCACAATCGGAACTTTGCCGCCGGTGCCGTTCGGTGCCGCGGAGGACCGCGAATTTGCTGGTACGGAAACAGGCGCGTGCGGAGCCGGCAACCTGGAGAGCGTAGCGGTGCGAACCACGCGAACCTTCGCCGCCATCTTTAGTTTGCGAGTCAACTCTTCCCGCACGCTCCGCATATCCAAATCAATGCCGCTGGAAGGCTTCGGCACGAAATCAATCGCGCCCAGTTCTAGCGCGCGCAGCGTCCCCGAAGCGCCCTCGCGCGATTCTGAGCTGACGATCACGATGGGCCGTGGCTGCTGCGACATAATTAATTCCGTCGCCTGCAGGCCATCCAAATGCGGCATGTTGATGTCCATGGTGATGACGTCCGGACGCAACGATTCCGCCAGCGCTACGGCTTCGCGGCCATCGCGCGCCGTCCCCGCTACCTCCAGCTGCGGGTCCGAACTGATGATTTCCTTCAGCACCTTGCACATGAAGGCGGAATCATCGGCCACCAGCACTCGAATTTTCTTTTCGGGCGCTTTCATCATCTCAGTCCTGCCGCGCCGGCACATTCCTCGCCGAGCGTCCTTGCGGCTTTTCTGCGCCGACCAGTTCGTCCACCGTCGCGACGAGCTGATCTTCCTGCACCGGCTTGGTCAAGAATCCCGAGGCTCCTTCTTTCATGGCGCGATCGCGATGCTTCGCGCCGGCGCGTGAAGTCACCACAAGTACCGGAATCCGCCGCGTAACTGGATCTTGCCGCAAGTGCGCCATCAGTTCGTAGCCGTTCATGCGCGGCATCTCGAGATCGGTGATTACCAGATGGCAGCCGAACTGCGCGACAATTTCCGACGCTTCCAGGCCATCCGACGCCAGCTTTACTCGATAGCCGGCTTTTTCCAGCATTCTTCCCACGAATTTGCGGACGCTGATCGAATCGTCGGCCACCACCACCACACGGTCGTTTTCCACCGGGTCCACGGCTTCCGATGGAATGCTCCCGGCCGCTACCGCTTCTGCTCCCGGCGCAAAAACGCGCGCCGCAGGGGAAGATGCCGGCAAGGCGTTTCGTTCAGCGTTGTCCGTGGAAGCCAGGCGATTCAGATCAATCAGCAGAATCAGGCTGCCGTCGGGCGCGATCGTGGTGCCCGGGAAAAGCTTCACGCTGCGCAGATAATCCCCGAGGTTCTTGATGACGATTTCGTCCTTGCCCAGAACTTCCTCCACTACCACGCCCACTTGCTTTCCCGCCACTTTCGCGATGACCATATGGAAATAGCCGTTCAGCGGTTCCAGGGGCGGCAGCCCGAGTTGCAGGTCCAGGCGCACAACCTCGGTCACCACGTCGCGAACTCTCGTGAGCAGTTTTCCCCCGACATCCTCGATTTCGCTCGGCTTCAACCGGCGAATTTCTTCCACCACCGCGAGTGGCAACGCAAAAACAGACGTGCCGCAGCGCACGAAAAGCGCTTGCGAGATGATGAGCGTCAACGGCACCTTTACCGTGAAGCACGCGCCGTGACCGGGCTCGGACCGGACTTCAATTTCTCCATTCAGCGCGTGGACATTGGCGCGCACTACATCCAGCCCTACGCCACGTCCAGCCAACTCCGTCATCGAAGAGGCGGTTGTGAACCCGGGCCGGAACAGAAATTCGCGTAGCTCCCGTTCCGTAAGCTCGTCGGCGGCCACGGACGACATCGCTCCCATTTCCACCACTCGCCGGCGCGCGCTTTCGTAATCAATCCCGCGACCGTCGTCCTCCACCTCAATAAAAATGTGATTCCCACGGTGATAGGCTCGCACGTTGATGCGGCCCTTTTCGGATTTGCCGGCTTGCTGGCGCGCGTAGCGGTCTTCCACCCCGTGCGCCACCGCGTTGCGCACCAGGTGAATCAGCGGATCAGAAACGTGCTGGATGATATTGTTGTCCAGTTCGGTATCCGCGCCTTCGAGCGATAGTTCCACAAGCTTGCCGGTCGCGTTTGCCGCATCCCGCACCGTGCGCGATAGCCGCGTATACAGATTTCCGATCGGCACCATGCGCGCCGCGGTGATTTCGTCCTGCAGGTGATGCGCGAGTTTCGTGAATTCGTCAATGTCCGAATCCACGCGGCCCATGAACCCTTCGAGCTGCGTCAGCACCACGGTGACATCTGCGGAAATTTCCGTGAGCGATCGCGAAAGAATATTGAAATCGTCGTAGCGATCCATTTCCAGATCGCTGAATTCCAGCAAATCGTTCGACATGATTGCCGGCATTCCCGAGAAATTCGGCCGGAACGTATCCATCTGCGGGGCGTGGCTTCCAGGAACCAGCGACGGACTGATGCGGCTGAATTCGTGCTTCTCCTGAAATTCGGAGATCTTGCCTGACAATCGTGCCTTCGAAAAACTCAATACCTCCACAAGCTTCGCCAGCTCCGAGAGCCGGCCCACCATGCGCGTCCGGTTGATCACCAATTCGCCCACCGCATTCATCATGCGGTCCAGGCGCTCGAGCGAGATGCGCACCGATTTCGCCTGCGGCAGTGCTTCCGGTGCCGCACGCCGTTTCGCACCCGTCGGCGCGAGCGTTTCGCCGGCCGCCGTTTCACCTCCCGCTCCCTGCGAGGCCTGTTCTTGCGTCGCTTCTTCGGCGCTCTCCTCGGGCGCCAGTTCCGCGATCTGGAAGAGCAGTGGATCCACCGCCGCGCGCATTTCTTCGTCGCTGGTCCACTGCTTGTGCAGAAATTTTTTCAGCACGTCCACGGATTCCAGGCAGATGTCCACGATGTTCGCGTTCGGCTTCAGAACGCCATCTCGCAATTGCCCGATCAAATCTTCCACTCGGTGCGCCACAGCCGAAAGTCGGTGCAATCCAACCTGTGCAGCAGAGCCTTTCACCGTGTGCATCGAGCGAAATAGACGATTGATATCGTCGGAATTGGGATTGGCTTCGAGCGACAACAGACATTCCGTCACTGCCTGCAAATGCTCTTCGGCCTCGGGAACGAAGAATTCGAGGACTTCCGCGGGAATCTCGCCATCCTGCGGCAATTGATCCACGTACGAATAGACGGGGATCGCCTCGGCGGCGGGCTCTTCCGCCTGCGCTGTCTCTTCGGCGCGTTCGGTCGCCGTTCGCGCGGATGGCGGCGCCGGGAACGCAAACGAATAGCGCTGCTTGAATGCCGCGATGTCGCCGTCGGTCTCGGTGCCACTCGAACTGATCTGCAGCAGATCGAATTCCAGCACAGAAATCGCGTCGGAGATAAATTCCGTCAGAGGACCGTGCATATCCGGCGTAAGCGTGGCGTTCATAGCGTAATGAAAAATGTGCGCCATCTTCGCGGCCACTTCGGAAAATTGGGGGAAGCTGTAGCTCGCCGACGTGCCTGCCAATGTGTGCGCGGAGATATAGAGTTTTTCCAGGTCTTCTGGCCGCGTCTGTGGCTCCTGCAACATCCCGGAGTACTCCCGAAGGTATTGGAGGTTCTCAGAAGCCTCCTGGAGGAACAGTTCGACCGATTCCTGGTTCGGCCCGTTCACAGACTCTCCTCCACGAGTACAGCCGCTGTGCGCGCTTCCGCGCCGCCGGCAGGCTTGCGATAAATCCTGCAATCCCCAATGACCAGAGGCTCAAATTTCATCGGCACGTGCGAGAGCGTCTCCGAGTGCCCCAGCAGAAAATATCCGCCGGGCTCGAGCGCGTCGTAGAACCGCCGAAGAATCGCGAGGCGCCGCTCCTCCGAAAAATACATCAGCACGTTCATGCAAAAAATACAGTCCAGCTTTCCGACGTACACCGGCTCAATCAGATTCATTTGCGCGAACGAAATCATCTTGCGAATGCGCGGCCGCACCTGAAATCCATGTTTTGTCGCGGTGAAGTACGTCTCCACTTGCCTCAGCGACAAATCCTGCAAGCTGCGCTTCGCATACGCCCCCCGCTCCGCGTGGCGCAGGGCGCGGCGGCTGATATCCGTCGCCAGGATCTCGATTTCCCACGCTTCGGCGAATTTCAGCGCGTCGCACAACGTCACCGCGATCGAGTACGCTTCTTCACCCGTGGAACATCCCGCGCTCCAGATGCGCAGTGTCCGCGGACTTTGCCAGAATTTTCGCTCCTGCACTTCCGGCAATATGCGCTTCTCCAGCGCCTCATAAACCGCTGGATAACGAAAGAACGAAGTCTCCTGCGTCAGCAGCCGTTCCAGCAGAGCTTCATACTCCGTGCTGGAACTCTTCACCTGCTGCAGCAGTTCCCTGCCTCCCGCGATTTCTTTTTCCTCGAGGTGTTCCCGAATCCGTGTCGAAAAGAAACGCTCGCGTGATGCGTCAAACAGAATCGCCGAGCGCTGCTCGATTAGCGTGCGGATTTCATCGAGTTCAGACTCGGTGAGCGTAGCCGTCGTTGCTGAGTGTTGTTTCATGTGCGGCGCAAGTCAGCGGCCGGCTTGGATCGCCGGCGCCAAGAACCACTTCGCCTTAACGATTTGCACCCACCGGCGCGGCGGGACGTGCTTCTTCCGCGCCCTCCGTCGAGCGGCCAGAGCGGAACTGCGCCAGCGCCTCGTTCAATTGTTCCGAGAGCTTCACCATGTTGCCGACGGTCGAAGCGGTCTGTCGCGCGCCCTGCGTGGTCTGCCGGGTGATGCCCGAAATAATCTGCATCGCGTTGGCCACGCCTTCTGTTCCGCGCACCTGCTGCTTCGATGCCAGCGAAATCTCCTGCACCAGTTCGGCCGATTGCCGCACCACGCTGGAAATCGCTTCCAGCGCTTTACCGGCCTGGTCGGCCAATCCGGCTCCCACTTCCACTTCGCGGGTGCCGTCTTCCATCACGACCACTGCTTCGTTCGTTTCCGCCTGAATCGCTTTGATCAGCGCTGCAATGTCTTTCGTCGCGCTGCGGGAGTGTTCGGCAAGCTTACGGACTTCGTCAGCAACCACCGCGAATCCGCGGCCGGCATCGCCGGCGCGCGCTGCTTCAATCGCGGCGTTCAGCGCGAGCAGGTTGGTTTGCTCCGTGATGTCGTTAATCACGTTGATGATTTCCGAAATTTCCAGGGAGCGATCACCCAGCGATTTGATCTTCTTGGCGGTCGCTTGCACCGAAGCGCGGATGCGCTGCATGCCTTCCAGCGTATCGCGCACGGCGCGGTTGCCTTGCTCGGCGGCATCCAACGCCCGGCGTGCGGCCTCGGCGCTGGCTTCCGCGTTGTTCGAAACCTGCTTCATCGAAACCGTGAGCTCTTCCACGGCCGAAGAAGTATTGGTGATTTCCTGATCCTGCTGCGTCGCTCCGGCGGTCATATCGTCGGCCGCGTCCAAAATCTGATTGGCACTGCCGCTAACGTCCACCGCAGCCTTACGCACGCGTTCCAGAACTTTGGTGAAGTTGTCGAGCATGAAGTTGACGGAATCCACCACATTGCCGAGCGCGTCGTTCGTCACCTTGCCCCGGATCGTCAAGTCGCCGCGCGCCACCTGGTTGATGGTATTGAGCAGGTCCGTGATGCTGCGCTGCAGCGAGTCCTGCGCTTGCTGGTTCGTGACGGCGTGAGCCACTTTCGCCGCGCTCCGATTGAAATTCTCTGCGATGAATCCGAACTCGTCATTGGTTTCAATTTCCACGCGCGCGCGCACGTCGCCGGAAACCACCCGCTCCGAAAATTTTGCCAGCTCTTCCACCGGCGTCAGCACGCGCTTGGTGAGCACGTAGACCACCGAGATGGCCGCGATCAGAGCCAAGACGGCTGCGCCGAAGAGCGCGCCGTTCGCACCGCCCGGCACGGACGACACGTCGGACGCGGCTTGGCCAACGGAATGTGCGCCGGCATAGTAAGAAAGACCGAGGACGCCGAAGAGCGCCAGTGTCACCCAAAACACCAGCAGCCATACCGTGGAACTCAAACGAGCTTTCATGACTTCCTCCCAAGAACTTGTGCGCTCAGCGCCCGGTGCGACCCACACCACCAATTGCTCTGCGCACAGCCTGCAAAATCCGAAAACGGATGCCCCAGCCGCCTGAATCAAAATCTTCGCGACGCTTCGCCTAAATTACGGGAACCGGGAAAACATCTATCAACCGCCGCAAATCCACCACCAGCGCCAGACGATCGTCGTGCCGCAACATTCCGCGGCAATGCGGCACATCGCTCGGCGCTTGATCGAGCAACGCCTCTTCTGTCGCCGAGTACGTGCCAATTACCTCGTCCGCGGCGATCCCCAACCTCATATCTTCGCGCTGCGCGTCACCCTTCAGCACCGCAACCACAACATGTTTGGGAAGCAGTCCCGGCCGCCGCCCCTCCGTAAACGCGATGTCCACCAGCGGAACGATCGTCCCGCGCAAATTGAAAACGCCCATCAGAAACGCCGGCGTCAGTGGGATGCGCGTCACGATCGGCCAGTCCACCACTTCTTCGACCTCCAACACCGAAAAACAAAATCGTTCGCGCCCGGCGCGAAACACGCAGTACTGCCGCTCCGGCAGCCGCTCCTCTGAAAATATGTCGCTTTCGAGGAACTCGCCGCCATCCAGCTCCGCCGGCAGCGCCGCGTTGTGGTGCTGGTTCGACATTAAGCGAACCTTTTCACCGCGTTAATCAGTTCGTCAGGCGTGAACGGCTTGGCCACATACCCGTTCGCGCCCTGCTGCTCGCCCCAGTAGCGATCGCTCGGAGCGGTCTTCGACGTGACTAGAATTACCGGAATGCTCGAGTAATGCTGCTGGCTCTTCAGATCCCTGCACGCCTGAAACCCGTTCCGCTGCGGCATCACCACGTCCAGCAGAATCACGTTTGGCCGCTCATCTTCAATCGCTTCTTCAATTTTCGTCGGATCGGAAATTCCCACGGAATGAAATCCGCCCTGCTGCAGCATGGACTGCATCAGGTGCAATTCCGCCTGGGAATCATCCACAATCAGGACCTTCTTCAGCACTGACGCACCTCCACAAAAATGTCCGCTAAGAGAATTGCAAGTCCACAGCCAAGACGCGAGCGAGTTTCGCGCCTTGCGACAACTTCGCAATACCCTTTTGTTGCTTTAGGTTACGAACTGCAGGCCTAGCGGACTGACCCCGTCACCAGCCTCGACGACGCGTCCCCCGTCTCAGCCTGAGATTCCGTCTCAACTGCGCGCATCTCCGCCGCCAGCGATGAGAATCGCTGCATGATTTCATTCAGACGCAGCGCCATCGCGTGAATCGTGCGTATCTGCTCGCGCCCCTCGGCGGAGATTTCACTGGGATCGAGCAGCAGCAAATCGGCGTTGCCAATCACTGACGTGAGCGCATTGTTTACGCTGGGCCGCACGTCAATCATGTAACGCCCGAGTGCTGCGTCGCGCTGGCTCTCGATTCCGGCGCGTTCCACGCGCTGGGCGCGAGCGACCGCCTCGGTGCGGCGCAGTGCTTCGCCGGCCAGAAGAATCAGCGTCCCAATCCATCCGTCGTCGCGGGGAAGCACCAGCAGGTGCGGATATTCGGCGGAAAGCGCGCAAGCTTCGCGCGTGTCGGCGCAAACGCAGAGCGATGCCGTGCCAGGATAGGCCGTCAGTGCGGAGAGAATCGCGGAAGATTTGCCGTCGCGGACCGGCCCAACGATGACGAGATTGTAGCCATCCGCGGTGCCGGCCTGCCAGACGTCACTCGTCGTCAGCGTGATTTCCGGCACGCGCCGTTCGGACTGCCAGCGCGCCGCGACCGTGCGCGCAAATTCGGTGTCGTCCGAAACAATCAGGACGCTAGCGTAACTCAAGAGATGACCCCCAAGACTTTGCGCGTTTAGGGCTGGAGCTTTTCCGCTTCCTCAATGAAGGAAAGCAGCCGTTTGGTGCTGATCCCAAGGTTCACCGCGGCTTCCGTATTCTTGGCGCGTTTCGCTTGCTCCACGCGTCCCTGAAAATAGGAAACTTCCGATTTCGCCAGAGCCAGCGCCGAGGCGAGCTGACTCAAATCGCCGGAACGCTTTCGTTGATCCATGGCCACGGCCAAAAGAGCACGTGCCACAACGGCCCGGCGCAAATCCTCCGCTTCCTGGTCGCCCTCGGCGACGAACGCCGCAACTTCCCATGACGAGAGCAGAACTTTCGTATCCTGCAGTACAACCGTGGACATGGAACGGCCACGCGAGGGGGGCGCTGCGATTAGCTGCTCCCAAATCGCCTCCAAGCATTTCTCGGAGTCCACCGCGCCCGTGGGTGGTACCGGCGCGTCGCTCGCTGTTTTGCCGGCTTTGTCGCCAGCGGGTGCAGTAGGCGCCGCCGTCGCGGAAGCTTTCTCGGCGACACGCCCGTCGGATTTCTTCGACGTTGCCGCGCTGGCTGGCGCTGCCGAGCCGGCGGGCGCCTGATCCGGTGCTTCCGCTGGCCGGGACGTGCTTTCACCCTCGTTCCCGGCGTGCGGCCCTTTTGCGGCTTCTGCGTGTGAAGAAGCGCCTGATTGCTTGCGTCCCATGGCTTCTTCCAAATCGGCGCGCAATGCGAGCAATTGCTCGAAAGCGCGGCTCACCGATGTCTCGGTGTAGTCCTTATGGAACGGCTGCTTCCAGTTTTCGGTGTAGTAGCGGAGTTGCGCGGTAGTTTCCGCGGCGGAGAATCCCGCGCGGCGGCAGTCCACGGTTTTCACGCCGGCGGCATCCAGAGCTTCCACGGCCTGGCGAATGGCGCTTAAATCCGTGTGCAACATGCGTATGAACGCGCGCCGCAGAAGGAAATTGAACCGGCAGAACGAGACCAGCGCGGCGGGTTCGTAGAACATTGCGCCGGCGGAGTCCTTCAGCAAGCGGCCCTGCTCCAGCAGGCCGCTCTCCATCATGTCCCGCAGGCTTTCGCAGTGCGCGATTTTCTCCAGGATCTGATCGAGCGGCTCGCACCATTCCAGTGGCGTGGCGTCCGCGCCGGCCAGCACGGGCTGCAACACGGCTGCGACGTCCTCGAGACGAATATCCTTGCGGTACAATTCTTCGGGCGCACACAGCGCAAAATACTGCACCAGGAGCAAATCGATCTTGTCGCGATCCGCCGTCGTTTTTTCGGCCTTGCGCAATTGGCGGTGCAGAAAAGCGCGCAAGCTTTCTTCGCTTGCGTTCAGAATTTCCGAGGGAAGCTGGCGAATCTGGAAGGCGCGCACCTTTTCATCGATCCCGTCGAGCCATTTCAAATCGCTGTCGAAGACGTCGCGCGTCGGCCGCAGTGGCGGCAATTCCCCTTCGGGATGCGGCAACGGCGCCAGATTGAATTGCGTGGCAAGCGCCGCGTATAGCGGATAGGCTCCGCGGGCTTCGCTCCACTGCGCTACAAAATCTCCCGGTGCAGCCTGCGCATTCGCGGGTGGCTTCAGAGTCGTTACATTCGATTTTAGGGTCATCGTTTTATGATCCAGTTGCCCACTGCTCCGACAAAACGGGCAGCAACCGCCTTCCGTCCTTGGTGGTATCTCACTGCTACGACCGTGGCGCGCGCGTCCAGCGATCCATCCGAATTCACCACGCGTACCCCGTCTTCGAACTCCAGCGGCAGCGTGGAAGAAAACAGCACCTCCTGCTCCGTTCCGAATTCAATTACGGTTTGTTCCTGCAGTGGCCGCCGCGCCGTGGAAAGCGTCATCACCCGTACCGGAATCCTCACCGGTGAAGCGCTCGGAAAAAGCTGCGCCAGTTTTTCGACGCACGTTTGTAATGGGCCGGCTGGAGCAATCACTGTGGCTTCACTGAACACGGACCCGGTCCTTTGCCACTCTCATCCGAATAGCTCAATCTCGGAAAGAGGGATCAAAATCTCGAAATTCGCATAGACACAAATGCACGCCCGCAGAATGGTTTGCACGAGAGCGGCCAAAGGTCACCGCTGATTTCATCTTATAAGTGGTTCTTTATGTGAAGTTTACGGCCAAGGGGTCAGCGCGGCGGTCTTGCGGCTGTCTCAGGGTGACACACGATCGTCTCACCGCTGCTTTCCCGCCCCGTTTCCGGAATTTGTGCGGTGGTACTACGGGGAGTTACGAAGCCATCTCCACGTCGTGCTTTTGTCCGGGACGCAGAGGAATATTGTAGAGTTTCAGCTTGCGGTACAGCGTGGCTCGACTGATGCCGAGCATTTTCCCGGCCAGAGCTTTATCGCCGCCCGCCTTTTCGAATACGCGCAGAATCGTCATGCGTTCCAGATCGGCCAACGCGGTCGTTGATACCACAGACCCGCTGCTCGCGATTCCCTCGGCATCTTGCGCGCTCCGAATGGAGGGCGGGAGATCTTCCACATCAATCGTCCGGTGATCGCCCAGCGCCACGGCGCGCGCGATGCAATTTTCGAGCTCGCGCACGTTTCCGGGCCATTCATATTGCAGAAAACTCTTCATCGCCGCCGGGGTTACTTGAATATTCTCGCCCGGCGCGTAACGATCCAGAAAATAGTGCGCGAGTTGCGGAATATCGGACCGTCGTTCGCGAAGGCCCGGCACGTGGATAGTCACCACATTCAGCCGGAAGAAAAGATCCTTACGGAACGTTCCGCCGCGATAAGCAGACTCCAGGTCGCGATTGGTCGCGGCGATCACGCGCACATCCACCGGAACCTTATCGTTGCTGCCGACCGGCCGCACTTCCTTCTCTTGCAACACGCGCAGCAACTTGGCTTGCAATTCCAGCGGCAGTTCTCCGATTTCGTCCAGGAATACGGTCCCGCCGTTCGCGGCCTGAAAAAGGCCGGCCTTCGATTTCAGCGCGCCGGTGAAAGATCCCTTTTCGTGTCCAAATAGTTCGCTTTCCATCAAGGTCGGCACCAGCGAACCGCAATCCACGGCCACAAATGGCATCGCGGCCAGCGGACCGCGAAAATGGATGGCCCGCGCCACCAGTTCTTTTCCTGTTCCACTCTCCCCCGTGATCAGGACCGGCGTTCGCGTCTCCTT
This sequence comes from uncultured Acidobacteriota bacterium, assembly GCA_963780035.1. Lineage (GTDB taxonomy): Bacteria > Acidobacteriota > Terriglobia > Acidiferrales > UBA7541 > Palsa-295. The sequence goes on from CAWAAG010000008.1 coordinate 895,726, forward strand.
GAGCCGCGAAATCATGCGCAGCACGTCTTGTATCTTTCCCGACGTGCCGACGATCCCATCCAGCTCCGTCTCCGTATTCACGCGCTCCCGAAGGAATTGGTTCTCGGTAACCAGGCGCACCTTCTCCGCCATGCGTTGCAGTAGCTGCCGCAATCTCTCCACGCGAAACGGCTTCTCGATGTAGTCGTAGGCGCCCTGGCGCATGGCATCCACGGCGGTTTCCACCGAGCCATGACCCGTCATGATGGCCACTTCCGTGCGCGGCAAAAGCTCCTTCACTTTTCGCAATAGCTCCACGCCGGAAAGACTGGGCAATTTCAGGTCGGTCACCAGCAGGTCGGGCGGATTGATTTCCAGAGTTTCCAGCGCCGCTTCGGCGGTTTCGGCTTCGGCACACAGATAGCCCAGCCCCTGGCCCACCGTGATGCACAGGCGGCGGATGCTTTGCTCGTCATCCACAATCAAGAAGCGCAACTTCAGTTCATCTGTCATGGTTTCCCGATGGTCTTCTCCACCGCGTCCATTAATTGCTGGATGCGGAATGGTTTCTCCACGCAGAGAGTGCCCGCCAGCGCCAGCAGGGCAATGGTTTCGTCGCTCGCGGTGTCGCCGGTGATAAAAATAATCCGCGAGGCCATCTCCGGCCGGTGACGCACCAGCCAATCATGCACATCCGATCCCGTGATGCCTCCCGGCGTCCGAAAATCCGAAATCACGCCTCGAAAATCATGCAGCGCCAGTAACCTCAGCCCCTCCACCGCGGACGACGAACTGGTCACTTCGTAGCCGCGTCGTTCCAGCGCTGTTCGCAGAAACGCCGCCACCGATGGCTCGTCCTCGATCACCAGAATGCGAGCGCGCGCCTTGGGAGCGGATGCCGGCGCGCTCGTCATTCCCCGGCCCCTGCCGCATACATTTCCGCGGCCTTCTCGGCGATCGGCAGCCGCACCACGAAAGTGGATCCGTGCCCATCGGGATTATTTCGCGCGATGATTTCGCCGCGATGCGCACGAATAATTCCGTAGCAGATGCTCAATCCCAGCCCCGTGCCCTTGCCCACTTCTTTGGTGGTGAAGAAAGGATCAAAAATCCGGTCAATCTGCGAGATGCCGGGACCATTGTCGCGAAATATAATCTCCACCTGGTCGCCACGATGCATCGTCTGAATTTCGATCTTGCCGGCGCGCCGCGTTTCCTGCACCGCGTCGTAGGCGTTGTTCATGATGTTGAGAAAGACCTGTTGCAGCTGGTGCGGGTCGCCGATCACCGCCGGAATTTCCTCGGGATATCTTTCGATAAGTTCCACTCCGTGATTCGAGAAATCATAAGCGCGCAGCTTCATGGTCTGTCGCAGGATCGTATTCACCTGAACCGGCTCGCGCTGCGCCGGCATCTGCCGCGCAAAACTCAGAAGGTTTTGCACAATCACGCGCGTGCGCTGCGCTTCCTGCAGAATCACCTGCAGCTCTTCCTTGGCGTCGTCCGGAACACCTGAATTTTCCAGCAGCAAATCCGTGAAGCCTACAATGGCAGCCAGCGGGTTGTTGACCTCATGCGCCACGCCCGAAACCAGCTGGCCCAAGGCCGCCATTTTTTCGGTGTGCATCAATTTCGCCTGCAGATCAGCGGCATCGGTAACGTCCGTCATCACCACCACCACGCTATTGATGTCTCCCTGTTCATCGCGCATCGGACTGAGGCTGATGGAAAATTGCCCGGCGCTGCCATTGCCGCGAAATAGCGGAATCTCCAGATTATCCAGCGCCGCGCCCTGCAGCGTTCGCTCCAGCGCCTCCGTGAATAACGGCCGTCGCGGCGGTGGCACCATTTCGATCAACGGTTGTCCCAGCAATTCCTGCTCGCGATAGCCCGCTTCAAAGCACCGGCGGTTCGCATAACTGACCAGCCCCGCCGTATCGAGCACCAGAATCATGCTCTGGGTGTTGTTCAGGATGTTCTTGTTGAAGTCGCGCTCGCGCCGGTAACGCCGCTCTGCCAGCCGGCGGTCGGTAATGTCCTTCATTACGTGCACGGTGCGCAGATCGTTCGCCGGCATGTTTTGTATGCGTGAAGCCGAAATCAAAAAAGTTCGCATCCCGGCTTCATAGATGAACTCTTCGTGCGGCAACCTGGGATTCCTGCAGAAAGGGCAATGCCCTTCTTTGCCCGGGGCCGAAAGAATGTCCAGCTGGTCAATCTCGCGCCCGATTGCTTCAGTCGGCCTTAATTCCAGCACGTCCGCCAGCGCGCGATTTAATCGCAGAACTCGATTTCCGGCGTCATGCACCAAGATGTAGTCAGATATGGCGTCGAAGTCTTCCACCCACTGCTTCCGCGATTGCTCCACTTTCGAAAATAGCCGGACGTTCTCCAGCGCCACCGCCGCATGCCCTGCCAAAGCTTCCAGCAGTTGACGCTCGATTTCCGTAAGCTCGTGAGGCAAATCCGCGATACACAAGATCCCCAGCAGTTCGCCTTCGCTTCCGGAGAGGCGTGCCAACACTAATTCTTCCCAGCCCAGCGCTTCTGCTAGTCCGCGACCGAGAAGGGATGCAGCCGCTCCTTGACGCAGTTCTGTCCCCGGGATGCCGGCTTGTTCAGCCAGCAAGTTGGCCAGTCGATTCTGGGTCATAGGATCCCAGCGTTGTGCAGGCCCGCTGAGCGCCGCGATATCCCAACTGTGATCGTGCCCCAGAGCTAGAACGGCCGAGCGCGCTCCCAGCATTTCTGCCGCTCTCGATGTGAGACGTCTGGAGAATTCAGTCGTTCCCAGCGATGGATTCAGTTCCAGTGTGGTGGCGGAGAACTGCGCCAGCAGGCTCTCGAAAGAGCCCGTGAGACGGGAAGATACTTCACGACTTCGTTTGAGTGCACGCATGGAGGATTGGGGGCACTGCGCGCGCTTCGCCTTTACAATTAAAGACGTTACGGCGTCATCTCAATTTGAGTCAAGCAAACTGCAACGCCCTGTTGCCGTAATGAACAATCGCAAGAGTCGCAAGCTGAGACGCGTGCCCGCCATCCAGACTGCGATTGAGACGAATCGCTGACTTCTCGACCTCAAGTACTTGCCAGCAGCTTCACTATAACGTATTTACAATCAATGACATGCGGCCAATATCGCTGTTTCTGGCGACGCCCGAAATAATGCTTCCGTCATGGCATCGGCATTGCAATTTCAGCGGTGGGACCTTTCCCCTCGATGGAGGAGGTGTGTTAATGAGACGTAAATCGCAACTGTTGGCGATAGGCCTCACCCTGATCCTGGGCGGATCAGCGGCGGTTTCGCCAAAGATTGCTGCGCAGGAAAATTCATCCGACACCGCTAAACGAAAAGTGCGCACTAGGGTGAATCCAGATTATCCGGCGCTGGCTAGACAAATGAACGTCACCGGCAAAGTGAAAATAGAAGCAACGATTGCGCCGGACGGACACGTGACGGCTACTCGCATTGTGGGTGGCAGCCCGCTGCTGGTGACTTCGGCCACGGATGCGCTGAAAAAGTGGCGCTTTGAAGGCGGACCAAAGGAAACAACGGAAATTATCGAATTCGATTTCGCCGCACAAACCAAGAATTAGCGGTAGCTGAACTGGGGGCGGTTGGCTTCTCACAGGGAGTGGAGGCGTTGGCTATGACGATCAGCAAGAAACTTTATCTGGGGTTCGGCGGCATTCTGGGGACCATGCTCTGTCTGCTCATCATCAATCTCTTCACCGTGCACCGCGAATACACCGCGCAGGACTCCGTTCGCGCCACTCTTTCCGTGAAAGACACCATCGACAAAGTGCGCTTCCAAATGATGGAAAACCGCGTGTCCCTGGGAAATTACCTGCTCAGCGGCGATCTGCGCGATGAAGACAAAACGAACAAGGGCGTGGCCGACCTGCTGGCGATGTCGAAGGACGGAGAGTCCCGCTCGAGCGATCCCGGACTCCGTACGGCTCTTGGGCAGGTTGCCGATACCGAAACCAATTGGTCCGAAAACTTCGCGAAACAAATGATGGCCAAGCGCCATCAGGTGGATTCCGGCGATGCCACCGTTTCGGACCTGCAAATTTACTATCTGCAGCATGATCCGGCGTCCTGGGTTAACAAGTCTGCTGCCGTATTGGATGAAGCCGATCGCGCTGTGCACAAGTCGCTTGACGACTCCAACGCCTCGGCCGCATCCGCCACGTCACTCAACACTTGGATCTCCGGTTTGGGGACTGTGGTAGCCATCCTGTTGGGTGGGCTCATCGCCTTTTCTACTGCCAAATCCATCAAAGAACCTCTGTACCACCTCATCGACGTGGCGCATCGAATCGGCGAGACCGGCGATCTGGAGCAATCGATCGATATTCACCGCAACGATGAAGTAGGCATTCTCGCCGAAAACTTCAACAAGATGATCGTGCACCTCAAAGAGATGGCCGCAGTTTCGGCCGCCATTGCCGAAGGCCAATTGTCCGTGACGGTTCAGCCTCGCTCCCAGCAGGACACCATGGCCAAAGCCTTCGCGCAGATGACCCGCGGACTTCGCGAACTCGTCCGCCAGGTGCGCGACAGCGCCGCCCAAGTCGCCAGCGGTTCGGGCCAGATGGCCAGCGCATCGGACGAATCAGCAAAGGTAAGCGTGCAAGCTGCCTCTGCGATTGACGAAGTCACCAGCACGATGCACGAAATGAGCATCAACGTGCAGAACGTCGTAAAAAACACTCAGGTGCAGGCTTCCAGCGTCGCGGAAACCTCTGCCTCGATCGATCAGATGGTCACCTCCATTCAGCGTGTCGCTGATACGGCTAAACTCCTCGTTGATATTTCGCACCGTTCGCGCGAGGAAGCTCAAACCGGCATGGTCACCATGGAAAAGGCCACTGAAGGGCTGAACCGGACCAGCCACGCCATTCAGTCCAGCGCAGAGATTATCGACGTCCTGGGCCGCCGCGCCGACGATATCGGAAAAATCATCGAGGTTATTGATGACCTAGCCGAGCAAACCAACCTTCTCGCATTGAACGCTGCCATTGAAGCGGCTCGTGCCGGCGAGCATGGTCTGGGCTTCGCGGTCGTTGCCGAGGAAGTCCGCAAACTCGCCGAAAAATCCACGCAATCCACCAAGGAAATTTCCGAGTTGATCCAGGGTATTCAGAAGGAAGCGCGCGAAGCCGTCGAAAATATGGAAAAGAGCACCACGATGGTCCAGGAAGGATTGCTCCTCAACAAGGACCTCAGCGTCGCGCTGGAAAAGATTTCCGACGTGGTGTCCGAAGTTTACAAGTTCTCCCAGGAAATCGGCGCGGCTACCACGGAGCAGTCCAGTGGCTCTTCGCAGATTGCCAAAGCCACCAACCGCTTGACCGAAATCACCCAGGAAATCAATTCTTCGGTCGAGGAACAAGCTTCGGGTTCTCAAGCCGTCGTCCGTGCTATGGAAAAAATGCGCGAACTGGTGCAGCAATCTACTTCCAGTTCCACCGAGCTCGCCGCGGCCGCCGAGCAAATGTCCAAGCTTTCGCGCGTTCTGCTGGAGTCCATGGATCGCTTCGTGCTCGACGACGGCTTCGCGGATGGACGCCGCCAATTCGGCAGGCGGCCAACTTCCGGCGGACAGCACGGCGGTTCCAATTCCGGAGACCGCAACGCATCTGCGGAATACGCGGAAGTTGCCCGGTCCTAAGAGCGCCACACACAAAATGGAAAAAGAAATTCAAATCGTAGGCTTTCGGATCGGCCGCGAAACGTTCGGTCTGCCGATCGCCATCGTTCGCGAAATCGTCCGCGTGCCGGAAATCACCTCCATCCCGAACGCTCCCGAATATATCGAGGGGGTCATCAACCTTCGCGGACGGATCATTCCGGTGGTGGACTTGCGAAAACGATTCGGTGAAAAAGTCGTCGAGTCCAGCAAGAAAAATAGAATTGTCGTGGTCGAATTGGAAAACCGCAATATCGGCTTGATTGTGAATTCCGCCTCGGAAGTGCTGAAAATTCCGCCCTCCGAGATCGCAGCGCCGCACACCGTCTTTCAGGAAGGCGAATTGAACTACATCACCGGCGTCGGGAAATTGCGCGGCCGGCTGGTGATGTTGCTGGACCTGAGCAAGATTCTGCAGCGCGGAGAACTGCGCCGTCTGGAAGATGCGGCCGAATCCGCCGCGGTTACCATCGGCAGCGAGGCCGGGAATTACTAGGCCGAACGCCAGCGCCACGACGAGGAGCGAATGTCCACACTAACAACACAGGTTCCCCTGACGGAACCCGAACTGAAGCTCCTGCAGACCCTCGTCTACCAGGAATGCGGAATGTATTTCGATGAACGCCGCACTCATTTCCTGCGAGACCGGCTGCAACGTCGCCTGAAGGCATGCCAGATTGATTCGTTCTATAGCTACTATCGTCTGCTCACGAGCCGCGAGGGCAAGCAAGAACTCGTAGCGCTGCTGGAAAATCTCACGGTCAACGAAACCAGCTTTTTTCGCATTCGTCCCCAGCTCGAGCTATTCCAGAAATCCGTACTGGAAGAACTGCTGCGCCGCAAACAGGAACGCCGCGATTGGTCGCTGCGAATCTGGAGCGCCGGATGTTCGACTGGCCAGGAACCCTACACGCTCGCGATCCTGATTTGCGACGCGCTGGCCTATTACTACCTTCGGAATCCGCTCCCATTCGACATGCCCACGCCGAAGCCGCTGATTCCTCCGCCCTGGAAAGTGGAAATCATCGCTTCGGATATCAACTATTCGGCGCTGCTCACCGCCCAGCAGGGTATCTACACCGAGTCGCAAATGGAGACCGTGGACTACACCTGCCGGCTGCGCTATTTCGATAAAGTCGGCGACAAGTATTCCGTGAAACCGGCCCTGAAGAGCCTGGTCCAGTTCGACTTCCACAACCTGAAGACTGAATATTTGCCGCAGCGCAATGACGCCATTTTCTGCCGCAACGTGATGATTTATTTCGATGAGGCCGAACAGAAGCGGCTCATCGAAAAATTCCATCGCTGCTTGAATCCAGACGGCTATCTCTTCGTCGGCCACGCGGAGAGTCTGTTTGGACTGACCACCCGATACCACATGATTCATCAGAACAATGCGACTGTGTATCAGCGCATCGAGGCGGCGCAGTGACATTTCCTCCCGACGATCGGGCCTCGGAGCTTCGCGATCTCTTTTTCGAGAGCGCCGAGGAAATCCTGCAAGCATTGAACGATGCGGGCATGGCGCTCGAGGAGCATCCCAGCGACAAGGAGAGCCTGCGCAGCGTGCGCCGCGCGGTGCACACGCTGAAGGGCGACTCAGCCGCCTGCGGATATCGCGAGCTCAGCGAACTGGCCCACGAACTGGAAGATGTTCTCACGCCCGATCTCGCTAAGCAGCACGCCGGGCTCATCGCGGAGGTCGTTCTCACTGCCGCTGATACGTTTCACGAGATGCTGGCCGCCTATCGCAATAATCTTCAGCCGCCCGCCGGCGGGTCCCTGCGCGAACATATTCAGCGCCTCCTCCGTAAGCCACCGACCGCCCACGTCGAAAAAACTGCCCCGGAGTCCGCTGCAACGTTCAGCTGGACGGAATATGAGCGTCTGCTCATCGCCGAATCCTTTCGTCGCGGCGAGACTGTCTATCACGTCGCCTTGCATCTCGCCACAGACGCGCTTTTGCCTGCCGCTGCGTATGAACTGGCTAAGAAAGCGCTCGAGAGGGCGGGCAAAATTCTCGCGATCCGCCCGGAGAATAGTGCCGACGTCATTAATGGTGGGCTGATTGAATCTGCGCTTTCAAGCACCAAACCGCCAGATTGGATCCGCAAGCGTTGCCAGGTGCCTTCCGTAGTCGCGCAGATCTCGGTCGATCGCGTTCCACTCCTGGAAACGGCTCCGCGCGACGTGCTCGAAATCCTGGTGGAGTCCGAAGCTGCGGCCGTATCGGCCGGGATTCCGGGCGAATTCACCGACCTCGACGAGGCTCAAGAGGAGGAATCGCACCCGGTGGCCGCTCCCGGTGGCCTCGCGCACGCCGTGGCCGAAAATACGCTGCGCGTCGACGCCGGACGCATTGATACGGTCATGAACCTCGTGGGGGAGCTGATCATCGGCAAGTCCATGCTGCAACGCACCATCACCGAATTCGAGCGGCGCTTTGCCAAGGACCCGCTGCGCGGAAAATTCTCGGATGCGCTGGCCTTTCAGTCGCGCATCCTGAACGAACTGCAGAAGTCCGTAATGAAAATCCGCATGGTGCCTGTCGAGCAACTCTTCCGGCGTTTCCCGCGCATCGTGCGCGACGTAGCCAAACAGCGCAACCGCGAAATCTCGCTCGAAGTCGCCGGCCAAAACACCGACCTCGATAAGAGCATTCTGGACGCGCTCGCCGAACCGCTCGCGCACCTGATTCGCAACGCCGCCGATCATGGTATCGAGTCCGCCAGCGAACGCGCGGCGGCGGGCAAACCAAGCCACGGCACGGTGCGGCTGGATGCCTATCATGAAGGCGACCAGGTGGTGATCGAAGTCTCCGACGACGGCCGGGGCATCGAACGCGAGAAGATTTTGCGGCGCGCATTTGAACGCGGAATCCTCAAGCCCGACGAAACCGTGCGGATGAACGATTCCGAAATACATCACCTGATCTTCACGCCTGGTTTCAGCACCGCCAACGAAGTGACGGAGATCTCCGGGCGCGGCGTCGGCCTCGATGTCGTCAAATCGGCGCTGGACGCCCTGAAGGGTTCCATCGAAATCGAAAGCGACGCCGGAAAGGGCACTACGTTCCGGCTGGTCGTGCCGCTCACGCTGGCGAGCATTCAAGCTCTGTTGTTCCATGTCGGCGGCCGCCTCTATGCCGTGCCGATCGCGTCTGTCGTCGAAATTAACCGCATCACCGAAGCCGAAGTTCATCGCGTGGACGATCACGAAGTCTTTCAGCTGCGTCAGCAGGTACTCACTCTGGTTCGCCTGGATCGGCTCGAGTTTCACGAGACATCCGCCCGCGCCAAACGAATTTTCGTGGTGATCATCGGCGCAGGCAGCCGCCGGTTCGGATTGGCCGTCGATAGCCTGATGGGCGAAGAGGAGTTGGTCATCAAGGCGCTCGAAGATCAATTGGTCACTTCTCCGTTGGTGAGTGGCGCTTCCATCCTCGGAGATGGCACCGTAGTTTTGATTCTGAACATTCCTGCCGTGATTTCGCACCTTGCTCGGATTCCCGCTGTGGGAGCCACCGCATGAGCGAAAAAATCCGCGTACTGGTTGTGGACGACTCCGCGCTGATGCGGAAACTCATCCCCCAAGTGCTGCAGCGCGACCCCTCCATCGAAGTCGTAGGCACGGCCATGGACGGGGCCATTGGCCTCAAAAAAATTACCGAACTCCAGCCCCAGGTCGTGACGCTCGATCTGGATATGCCGCGCATGGACGGCATCGAGATGCTTCGTCAGATTACGCGCAGACATCGCGTCCCCGTGATCGTCTTCAGCGCGCAAACCGAGCGCGGCGCCTCCATCACGCTCAAAGCTCTCGCCCTCGGCGCCTTTGATTTCGTCACGAAACCGCCAGACGCAGCCTCGGGCCGCATCGAACAAATCGCGGCGGAGCTGGCGATGAAAATCAAGGTCGCCGCTTCTTCCGGCGCTCCGAAGATGATCATCACCATGCCGGCGGCCAAGCGCAAGGACCGGCGCCGAACTTCCATGCCGCATTGGCCGTCGTCCATTGTGGCGATCGGCATCTCCACCGGCGGCCCCAACGCGCTCCAATATTTGTTCTCACAATTGCCGGAAGATTTCCCGGGATGCATTTTGGTGGTTCAGCACATGCCCGAAGGCTTCACGGAAATGTTCGCCCACCGCTTGGACGAATCGTCCGCGATCGAAGTGAAGGAAGCGCAATCGGGAGATCTGTTGCTGGCAGGCCGCGCGCTGATCTGTCCCGGCAATCGCCACATGAAGGTTCGCAAAATGGAGCACGGCAACGTCGCGATTCTCGTGGACCAGCCGCGCGTCAACGGTCACAGGCCTTCCGTTGACGTTCTTTTCCACTCCGTCGCGCAGGAGTTTGGCGGCTGTTCGATTGGTGTGCTGATGACCGGCATGGGCGACGATGGCGCTGCCGGCATGGGAGCCATTCAGTCCGCCGGCGGCATCACCATAGCCCAAAGCCCAGACACCTGCGTCGTGGATAGCATGCCGCGCTCCGCTATCGAGCGAGGCTTCGCCACTCGCGTCGTTTCTCTTTCCAGTCTTTCCAGCATTTTGCAAGCGAAGTGCGCTCCGGAACGGCCGCAAACCGATCTCGGCGCCGAATATTCCACCGCGGAGACAGTTTCCGGTGAACCGGGTCTACGAAGGAGATCGTCATGAAACAGTTTGAAGCACTGACGCGGAAGAAAGACAGCCAGGCCGTCCGTTACTTGATCGTGGACGATTCCGTCTTCGCTCGAAAGAGCCTCGCCAAAATGGTCGAGTCTTTCGGCGGCCACGTCGTGGGAGAGGCGGGCGACGGATGCACCGCCATCACCGAGTATTCCCGAACTACGCCGGACCTCGTCCTGATGGACATCACCATGCCCCAGATGGAGGGCATCGAAGCCGTGGAGCGTATCGTGCAGGAGCACCCCGACGCCCGCATCGTGATGGTCTCCTCGGTCGGCTACCAGGACAACATCCTGGCCGCGCTTCAGAAAGGCGCGCGCCACTTCGTGCAGAAGCCTGTGAAGCCTGACGCTCTCTACGAAATTATCCGTTATGTGCTGAACGACGACGGCGTCACCGCACCCGTAGGCGCCGGGGAGAACTCGCGATGAGGATGGATCTGATTCAGCCGTTTATCGGCTCGCTTGATGCCGTGCTGGCCGAAATGATGAACGTTCCCGCCAAGATCGTGGACCTCACGATGGAAGAAGAGGGCTATCGCCGGAAGGGAACTGCTGCCTCCGTCTCTTTCAAAGGACAAATCGAAGGGCGCGTCATTCTCGATATGGAGCCTCGCGCCGCGGCACAAGTCGCCGGCTTCCTCGCTGGCGGCGACGTCGATCCGTCTGAATCCATCGTCCCGGAAACGGTCTGCGAACTCGCGAACATGGTGATCGGAAACGCCGTCACGCAGCTCAACGACGCGGGCTTTCAGTTCAAAGTCCTGCCACCGGAAATTCTTTCACAAGAACAGTGCGAAAAAGCTGGGCAGGACTCGGAGGCCACGATTCTGTGTTTCGAAACTCCCAGCGGCAACGTGCATCTCAATATCGCCATGCAGTATCTGCAACGCCGCAGCGGTGAGCGCATGCCGGTCGGAACTCACTAGAATTCAGCGTACCCGGCTGCGCGGGAGCAGCTACTGACGCAGCCCTGGCCTGCGGTATTCCACGCCGTGCCGGAACAGACCAGCCTTGGGAATTTCTTCGCAATAAACCACCCGCGCCGGAAGAAAAATATTGGCCGCCTCCGGAGAGTACGGCACGGCGACATTGATATCAGCCCCCGATTCGTATCGCCGCTTGCTCCGAAAGCACATCCCCACGGGAGAAATATCTTCGCAGACGGCGAGTTCATCGTCCTCGTTGGCCTGCCGGATGCACGAAGTCAGCCGCGTTTTCATCCGCAGGCGCTGCCGCCCTCTCTGCTCGCCGCTAGCAGGGACTTCGCCAGGAGGAGCCTGGCCTCGCCGCCCGCGCGCGAGCCGCGACCCAAGTTTCTTATCATCTTCATGCGGTGCCTGCGTCCAGATACTCGGCACCCCACAGATCTTGCAATGGCGCGCAATTCCGCGCGTCGACTCGAACCCGCGGAGTTCCAGTTCGTTCAGGTAAACCACCTCTCTCCCGCGGCAATACGTGCATTCGAGCAGCATCCGCGCCACGGCCTCTTCGGATTCCGCGATTGGTGGGAATTCGATGCCCCACAGGTCGCTCTCTGCCGTCAAAATCTCGATTCCGTAGACGTAGCCCTCTTTTTGCCGCCCAAATTGCCCTACGATCCGGGCTTTGCTCTGTCGGTGCGCTTCGCTGGCTGCCTTCCTGCGGATCTCAATGTGCTGATCGGGACGCAGATCGCGATCCAGCAGGATCACCGCGCCCGTCCGATTGATCTGCATCGTCCGCGAGGGCTCCGCAAACTCCTGGCCGTTGATGTCCGTGCCGGAAACTTGCAACAGCAATATCAGCGATACGCGATCACTTCGACGCTGTGCCGCTGTTGCCATGCGATTCCTCCTCGAATGAGCCCCTTGCCGCCAGCCAAGATATCACACTGGCATCTCTGATTCGTCTTCCGCACCAGCGCCGTTCTTCCACCATTCTTGCCATTTTAACTGGGTTATCATAATCGCGCATTTGATCTCCGGAAACATCCGCACAGCTCACTCGGAGGAGCTTTGCCCTCTCTGGCACGTGTCTTGTTACGGCGGCTCATGCTGCGCGCCATGGCCTACATCACGGTTGGTGTGGCTCTATTCTGCTTCTTGCTGGCGTCGGCCGTTCAAGCACAGAACGTACGCGTCGAAGGCGTCGTGCGCGATACCAGCGGTGCCTCCGTTCCGGGCGCTCGCGTTGAACTTCATGTGAAATCGTTTGAGGTTTCGACGATCACCGATGCCGCCGGAGCATTTGCCTTCGAAAACGTTCCGGAAATGTCGGGAACGCTCGTCGTCACCTCGAGCGGATTTCAGCCGGCTACCGTGCAGTGGACTTCCTCCGCCGCGTCACCCGCACAACTCCAAATCACGCTCAGCGCATCGCCGCTCAACCAGCGTGTGGAAGTCACCGCCAACCGCGCGACGACCCTGCTGACCGATGTCCCGGTGAGCGATGTTCAGCTGACGCGCGAGGACTTGCAGGATACCCCCGCACTCACTCTGGATGATGATCTTCGCCAGGTTCCCGGATTCAGTCTTTTCCGCCGCTCCAGCAGCCGTACCGCAAATCCTACGACCCAAGGAGTCTCGCTCCGCGGCCTCAGCGCCAATGGCTCCAGCCGCGCCCTCGTGCTCCAGGACGGAATTCCGCTCAACGATCCCTTCGGCGGATGGGTGTATTGGGATCGCGTTCCGGCCGAATCCATCGCTGACGTCGAGATCGCCCAGGAAGGCGCGTCCAGCCTTTACGGCAGCGATGCGCTCGGCGGCGTGGTGCAATTCGTCTCGCGCCAAGCTCAACCTGCCGGTGTTTCGCTTGAGACTTCCTATGGCAACCAGAACGCTCCTGATCTTTCGCTGTGGGCGGGCGGTGAAAAAGGCAAATGGGAATCCACTTTCGCGGGCGAAGTGTTTCACACCGATGGCTACGTCCTGGTGCCGGAAGCGGACCGCGGGCCGGTGGACACCCGCGCTGGCTCCGAGCACGGTACCGCCGATCTAATGGTCGGCCGCAAGATCGGCGAGAAAAGCGAAATCTTCGCGCGCGGCTGGTATCTCGACGAAACGCGCGCAAACGGCACTGTGTTGCAAAGGAACGACACCAAGCTCGGCCAAGGCGCGCTCGGCGCAAATCTCGATCTGGGCAATTACGGAGCCCTTACGCTGCGGTTCTATGGCGACGTCCAAACGTACCATCAGACTTTTTCCTCGGTTACTTCCGTTGTCTCGCAACGCGACACTGAAACCCTCACGGACTTGCAGACTGTGCCGGCACAAGGCGTGGGTGGTTCCGCGCTGTGGTCGCGCCAAATCGGTAAGCGCCAATCTCTTGTTGCTGGCTTCGATGACCATGAAGAAATCGGCGCGAGCCACGACATCCTTTTCAGCGCTGGGGCGCCTTCGGCTCACCAATCCTCCGGCGGCCGTCAGCGCACCGTAGGAATTTTCGGCGAAGACTTGATCCAGATCGCCCCGCGCTGGCTGCTCTCCCTGAGCGCACGCGTGGATCACTGGAGCAATTTCGACGCGTCCCTGGTGCGCATCCCAATCTCAACCGGTATTCCGGCGGTCACCGACTTCGAGGATCGCTCCCAAAATGCCTTCAGCCCGCGAGCCACGCTGCGGCATCAAGTGAATTCCAATATTTCCTGGGATGCTTCCGTCTATCGCGCTTTCCGCGCGCCGAGCCTGAACGAGCTGTACCGCTCATTTCGCCAGGGCAACACCACCACGCAGGCCAACGCCAGCTTGACGGCGGAGCATCTGACGGGCGGTGACGCGGGGATTTCCGCGTTCGGATTCAACCGGCGGTTGGAACTGCGCGGCGCGTTTTTCTACAACCAACTCATTAATCCCGTGGCCAACGTAACCTGCCAGCCCCCTCCGAACGCGCTGCCCGGTTGCCCAGCTCCCGTGCCCAACCTGATCGCGCGCATCCGGGAAAATCTCGGCCGCATCAGCGCTCCAGGGTTCAACGCCGGCGCGACTGTGCACTTCACTCGCAGTTTCGACCTCTCCGCCGGATATCAGTTCGTGAATTCTCGCGTGGTCAGTTTTCCGGAGGGCACTGCGCTGGTGGGCCTGTGGGTCGCGCAAGTCCCTCACAATTCGTTCACTTTCCAGGCGCGCTATTCAAATCCGCGGATTTTGTTCGTTTCCGTGGATGGACGATTCATCGGGAAGCAATTCGACGACGACCAGAATCAGTTTCCGCTCGGCAATTTCTTCGTGCTGGATGCGATGGCGTCCCACGCCGTCGGCGCGGGCGTGGAACTGTTTGCGGCCGCCGAGAATTTGTTCAACGAGCGATACGCCACCGCGGCGACTCCCATTCCGCAACTCGGTCTGCCGATCGCGGCACGCATCGGCCTGCGCTATCAATTTCCGAAGCGATAGGTTTAGAGGATTGCAAGCCACGAACGGCGGGACCGCCCCGGTTCACGCCTCAATGCGAAGTGAGCGCCGGCGGGGGATATTCCGGCAGCTTCGCGTTTTTCTGGTCGGTCCTCTTCACTTCCAATTCATCGAACAAAATCGAAGGGCTGATCACCGTCGTTGGCACCATACCTTCGCGGTTGCTCACCAGAGGATCGTTGCCCGCGGCCACCAGGTCGTTGCGTAAAGTGCGCGTATCCAACTCATCGAAGACCGCGCCGCGCACCAATTCTTCGTGGCCGTCGCTCACGTAAACGCGATAGAGCAAGCGCGGATTGTTCCCCACGAGAGTTTCCGCGTAATACCCGTACGGTTTGTTCTCCTGCTTGCACATCTCCATCAGTTTCTTCTTCAATTCGTCGGGCGAACTGGTCTCTTTCGCTTGCAATATCAGGTTGCCGATGCTCGGCGAGGGCGGCTGTCCGGGAGCGGCGCGGCCGTGTCCATTCGAATCGCCCAGATCGCGAATCGGCTGCCGGCCCATCAGGTAATCCACCAGCATCCCGTCCTTGATTACCGCCAGCGGCGCCACCCGCACTCCTTCTTCGTCAATCTCGTAACTTCCCACCAGACTTTTTCCCTGAAACGTCTTCATCGTGGGGTCATCCACCACGGAAAGGAATGTCGGCAGCACGCGGCCTTTGTAATTCGACGAAAATTCCCCCACGGTGCGCGCCGAAGCGCCCGGCTTCGGCCTGATTCCCAGCACGTTATCTCCAATCATGGAGTCGAGAATATCGCTGGCTGCGTCATTCGAAAAAAGCACCGGTCCGCGATAATCTTCTTCCACCATCGGAGCCTCGCG
The DNA here is from genome assembly GCA_963780035.1 of uncultured Acidobacteriota bacterium. Classification (GTDB taxonomy): domain Bacteria; phylum Acidobacteriota; class Terriglobia; order Acidiferrales; family UBA7541; genus Palsa-295. The sequence continues at coordinate 911,293 of CAWAAG010000008.1, forward strand.
CAGCGTCTTCAGCGTTTGCAGCATTTTTGCCGTGTCCGCCAGCAATTTTTCCTGCGACGGCAATTCCGCCGCCGTGCTGGCGACGTAATAGGGCGACCGCCCCACCTCCATCCCGTCATCCGCCTGTGTTCCAGCGGAAAGATTCAGCGAATACATCGCATATCCCTGCCTCGTGCTGGTTCCCTCCGTGTTCACGAAATATTGATTCACCGCGCGAAAGCGCAGAAAGGCATTGAGCGACTCGATCTTCGCGTCGCTGCGATAGAGGTCGGTGGCCTTTTCGATCGCCTCTTTCCACGGCGCAGGTTGGAAATCGAGGTGCACCAGCGGCTCGATCATTTGCAGCGCCGGTGCGCGCGCGAAATCATCGAAAGGCTGGTCGGCGGTGTACTGGCTCAGTAAAGCCTTCTTCGACGCCAGCGCCTCACTGGCACTCTTGTACGCGCGGTCGGTCGCGATCCATAGTTCCCGCCGCAGCGCGATCGGATCATCGCCAAGCGGCGCGAAACTCACCACTCCCGTCCCAGGTCCGAAGTAACTGTCCTGCTTGTAATCGCCCACGCGCACCACGACGCGCAGGCTTCGCGCGTGAATCCGCTGGTCCTGGCGCAGCGCGCCAAACGCCGCCTCCGCGTCAAATTGATCCACATCCGACAACCGGTATTCGATGTAATACGGCGCGGCGACATTGTCCATCTTGAGCTGCGCTTTCGAACGGTCGAGTTCCTCGCGCATCGCCTGCAAAATCGCGTCCGCGGAAACCGCACTGGATTGCGCGCGAGTAACAGTCGCGGACTTCTCCTGTGCATATGCCTGCGGCGCGGGTGCGATAAAGATCGCCAGAACCCCGATTGTCAGCAGATACGTGATGAACGAGAAACGCGGCGCTCTCCGCCCGCTGGCGCTCATGGTTTTGCTCCCGACGCCGCCGGCGTTGCGGCATTGGCATGCGACGGAGCCGGCGCAAATCCCGGCGGCGGCAGAATGGGTGGCCGCTCGGTGCCGCGACGGCGCTTCTGCACTTCGATTTCCGAGAAAAGCATCGCGGGAGCCGCGGCGGCGACCGGCACTTGCCCCGATTCCGCGCCGCACACCCCGTTGAATACCTTCAGAGTATCCCCGGTCAGAATGATGTTGTTCAATGAGAGCAGCGGCGTGCCGACGATGTCCACTCCGCGTACCAGTTCATCGGGCCGGCCGTCGGCATACACGCGATAGACCATCACCGGAATCACTTGAAACGCTTGCGGGGACGCGCGCTGCGTTAGCGTGAATCCACCTTGAATGTCGTCGAAATACAGCCCGTAGGGCTTCCCTTGCTTCTTGATCTCCTCGATGAATTTCTCGCGCAATTCGGCGTCCTTCACCGTTTTAGTGGACGTCACGATCAGGTTTCCCTGCCGTCCTGTCGGCATCAGCCCCGGCTGCCGGCGCCCGTGTCCGTTCGATTGGCTGAAGTTCTTGATGGGCATGCGCGACATCAGAAAATTCTTGAGCACTCCGTTTTCCACGGCGTCCACGCGCTCGGCCGGAACGCCTTCATCGTCGTAATCGTAATGTCCGGCCAGTTCCACGCCATTCAGCTCCTTCAGCGTCGGATCATCCGTCACGCTCAAAAACGCCGGCAGCACCAACTGATTCACTTTTTTCGTGAACGTCTGCCCTTCGTTCTCGTCGCGCTGCCGATGACCTTCCAGCCGATGCCCGAGCACTTCGTGAAAAAAGACGGCCGCCGCGCGCCCGGAAAGCATCGCTGGCCCCGCATAAGGCTCCGCGGCGGGCGCGGCGCGCAGCGCCATCAAATCCGCCGCCATTTTCTCGACTTTGGGGGTAATCTCCGCGTCCGTGGGAAGCTGATCCGCAGTTGCCGCTTGAAACGACTCCACGCGAAGCAATTCCATTCCGTCGTCAGCGCGCGTTTCAGCCTGAATCACCAGCCGCGCAATCGCGCTCGGCCGAATCAGCGCAGTGCCTTCGCTCGTCGCGAGATAGGACCGATCGGCGGAAACCGTGAAGGAAACCATCGATGAGTACACTTCTGGATACTTCAGAAATTCCGCCGAAAGCGCGCGCGTCCTTTCTTCCCACGCTTTCTGACTGAAAGACTCATGCAGCCGCGTTGTGTCCAGGTGGTCCTGCGGCGATTCCTTCGAAAAATCCGGCGACTTGTCTTCCTCTTCCGATTGCACCGCGTTATTGGTCTTCACCTTCAGAAACGCGGCGGAGGCCTGCTCGTATTCGCGATCCGTCAGTTGCCAGAGCACTCGAGCGATGGCGTCGGTGTTGTCGTCCAAAGGAAGCATGCCCGACGTAATTCCCGAGCCGCGGCTCTGATTGTGGGTATTGTCGAGCGCCACGGAACCCACCCGCATCATCACATCCGCTTCGCGGCGGCGCGCTTCCGTCGAGAAAATCACGCCTCCGTTCGAAGCAATGATGGCGGTGCCGTTCACATCCGTGACGGCATAGCTCAAGTAATAGGGCGCTGGATCCGTCTTTGCCAGCGATGTCGTCGCCCGCTGCAGTTCCCGCTGCATCGTTGTGAGCAACACGTCTGCCGGCGCGCTTGCGGAGTAAACACCGTGCGGAATGCAGCACGTGATCGCAGCAATCACACAGCCGGAAAGGACACACGAAAGGTTTCGTCGCATTGGTGGGGTTAGCTCTCTTTTTAAGATGTCAAATTTAACATACCCACCCGGCGACCGCGAGATGTCCGAAGCGGCGACACCTCATATGAATAAACATCCAAAATCCGACAAGGCGGACGTGTTTGGAATGCGCAACTCACCCTCATTTTTCACACAAGCGCAGTCTGTTTCATCGGTAAGCTGTAGCGGGGGCATCCAGGCAAAGAAGCTATGGCCAAACTCAACTTTCTGATTTCGATCCCGACCGACGACAACGATTACCAGCAGGAACAAGCCTCCGCGGCCAAGGAAGCGGGTGTGCGCCTGGGCGTGAACGTCAAGGTCGTGCAGGCCGATAACGACGCCATCAAGCAGAGCGATCAGATCCTGAAGGCCATCCAGAGCGCTGGCGACAACCGGCCCGACGCAATTCTCTTCGAGCCTCTGGGAGCCACGGCTCTGCCTCAAGTGGCGCGAGCTGCCGCCGCGGCCGGGATCGGATGGGTGGTCCTCAATCGCGATGCCGATTACCTGCCCGAACTTCGCCGCGCCAATCGCGCGCCAGCCTTTTCCGTCAGTTCCGATCACCTCGAGATCGGCCGCATCCAGGGCCTGCAATTTGCAGCTCTATTGCCTCAGGGTGGTTCCGCTCTCTACGTGCAAGGCCCTTCGGAAAATTCCGCGGCAAAAGACCGCACCGTGGGCATGCAACAGACCAAGCCGGCCAACATCAAAATCCACATGCTGAAAGCGCAGTGGACCGAAGATAGTTCCTACAAAGCCGTGTCCTCCTGGGTGCGCTTGCCAACGTCTCAAAAACAAACGATCGATCTGGTAGGCGCGCAAGACGACTCCATGGCCATGGGCGCCCGAAAGGCCCTCCAGGAACAAACCGACGAAGCCGTGCGCGCCAAATGGCTTACCGCCCGCTTCACCGGCTGCGACGGCCTCCCTGATACGGGACAGGAATACGTACGAAGCGGTTTGCTGGCCGCAACCGTGATCGTCCCGCCCAACACGAAACTCGCGATTGAAATGCTGGTTGCTGCGATCCAGCACGGAAAGACGCCGGCGGAATTGGCGTTAACCGTCCCAGTGTCGTTCCCAGCCATCGAGGAATTGGCCAAATCCTCAGCCAAGAAGCCGAAATCGGCTCGATTGAACACCCTTCAGAGAAGCCGCCTTGACGCCGCTCCATCCGTGGATTAGTCAATTGGTAGCGGTACCGGGAATCGAACCCGGGTTTCCAGATTGAGAATCTGGCGTGCTAACCCCTGCACCATACCGCCACATGCGATTTATGCGGGTTTCCTGCTACGTCCGCTTCCGGTAGTCAAAAGTCTCACTGGACTCTCACTGTTCGACAACAAGACTTTGGAGCCGTTGGATCGCTGCAAGAGATGCATAGCATCCCGCACGTCGGTTTCATCCACGATGTTGTAGCGGTCGAAAACTGACCGTGTTTTGTGTCCGGAAATCTTCATCGCTACGCCCTCTGGCACGCCGGCCTTCCGCAGGTTCCGGATCGCCGACCGCCGTAGATCGTGAATGACCAGTCCATGATACCTCTTGACGTAGGAGTCCTCAATGTCTTCCAGCGTGCCAAGGCCCGCGGCGGCGCACGCTTTCTGCCAAGCCTTCCGCAGGTTCGTCGAGACAAATACGGCGCCTGACGGTTCCATCTTTTTCAGCATCTCCATAAGGACGTCTGGCAGCGGCACGGTGCGTGGTTCACCTGTCTTCGTCTGTTCGTCCTCAAGGCGGATCATAGCTGCGTCGAGGTCAACCTGCGACCACTGGATTTGAAGCGCTTCACCGAGGCGCACGCCGCAGTAGTAGAGAAATGTGATCAGCGGTTTCAGATCGGCTGGAATGTGGCCGAGCAGCTCTTCGAACTTTTCATGCGGCAAGAATCCTTTGCGTGATGGATTGGCCTTAAGCAGGCGGATCACGGGAACGAACTGGATTTTTCGATCTTCGTAGGCGATGCGAAGCATCCGACGAAGGCACGCCAGCGAAGTATTGATTGTGGAATTCGTGACGCCCTCTGCCTGCCGTTGCCTGACGAAGTCACGGGCGGCGTCCGTCGTCATCCTTGTGACCGAGACGCCGGGCTTGTCCTCGCCTTCGTATTCAAAGAATTTGTCCAGCACGGCGAGTCCCCAAATCGTTTCTGATCCGTCAGCCGTCACCTGTAGGCTTTTGTTGCCACGCTCGACGTAATTGTGCAACAGCGCATCTCGCAGAGCGCCGTACGTCGTTTTTCGGACGTCGCCCTGAAACGGCTTTCCCTGATCGGCGTCGTTCAGCAACTTGCGAAGGACGGCTTGCGCCTCGGCTTTCACCTCTGTCCTCGTGCTGACCCGCTTCGGACGCCCGTTAACGTAAATCTGCGCATACCATTTGTCGCTGCCCTTCATTTTGAACAGCCCGCCTGTGCCGCGCTCACGTTTTTCCACGATGACACCTCTCACCGTAAGTCTCCAGAATCTTCAGTGAAAGGTGTATGGGCCATCGGTACTACTTGACTCCGCATGTGGCGTCCTGTATACTCCCCTTGCGCGTTAAATCGGCGCGCCGTCGCTGCGAGGTCTTCTACAAAACGCTCGCCGACCTAGTCCACTGGCACCGGGCTCCACGATCAAAAGATCGTGCCTCTCCCTAGGGACTCCGGAACGATCCTAAACGGAGTCTTTCCCTTGAAGAAAATCACGGCAGCGACACTCGTGGAACAGCCTCGCCTGTTCGATGTCCGGATGGCAGCTCACTATCTGACGACGAGCGTTTGGGGCGTCCGGGAGCTGATCTATTCACGGGCAATCCCACACATTCGAATCGGCAAAAAGATTCTGATCCCGAAGGAAGCTCTCGACAAGTTTGTGGACGACAAGCTGAAAGCTGCGTGATCTTTTGGCGACGTAAGATGCGAATAGCTGTTGTGCAAAGTGACGATGCAGCCGAAAATATTTACCTCTTCCAGACAAAGAGGTGTGGCGTGCAACAGAGCTTATGGAGGCTCCAAATGCACGTAACACTGTCAGCTCATTCATCCGCCGAGTCGGAAGGCGAGAAAACAATAATCCGATCCCGAGCTAGTGAGTTTCAAAAGACGCGCCTTGCGCTGCCCGGTGAAATGGAATCCGAGGCGGGCTTGAACCTGTGAACTGGCGGTGCACCCCACCGTATGACCAGAAGACAGCACCCAAGCCCGCCCGATCCACTAAAAAGAGGGTACATGCCAGACTTTCAGCAAGCGTTTCCACGCTACAAACCATTCAAGTGCGGTGCCTATTGGCATCTTCGTTCCAGCGGCCTCTATCTGGCGACGTACGATCTAATCGGCGGCGTCACGGCTGGCGGTAAGAATCCATTTTTTGCAACGATCTCACGCATCTCAGATTACTTTGACTCGAACTACGGATCCACACACGCTGCTTTTTCCGGCCTGATAAAGCTCGGGTGGCTGGAACGCATTGACGATCGCAAGGTCAGATACATTGATCACGCGGAATGGGCGTCTCGTCATCCTCGCCAATGCAACGAGCGCGACATCCTGCCGTGGCAAACAGAACCCGATCCACTTCTGTGTCAGCTTTTTGCGATCGCTGGAGGAAGGCTGCGGCTACAAAACGGACACATGGTAAGCATCAGGAAATTTGCAACTGAGGAAGTGATCCTGGAGCTGTATCGAAAGGAAGTTGCGTCGGCGAAGATCAGGCTCGACGCTGGCGACCATCGCGACACGTCGCCGATCAAGTGTTTTTGGGTCGTATACCATGAGCTGAAAAGACGCCAAGTCCAATCACGCCAACAAAAATCGGTAGAATGTATACGGTGAGCCGTACACGGGTTTGTTTGGTCAGCCGTACACGGTTTGTTTGGTCAGCCGTACAGATCGTGTTCGCCTGACCGTATACATAGGTTTGAATTGGTTTTGATCTAGTCTTGATCTTAGATTGGATACCGGCTTCGCCGCGATCTCTTTCCTCTTCACAGATAGAGAAAACCGAACCAATCAACACCATCGCTGCGATAACCATCGCCGCAACCATGTCCGCCCGGGCGCGCCGGCGTCACACCGTCAGCCGTCGTATGCGTGTAGATCGCAAATATGACGCGAAGACCGAACACCAGCGCCTCTTTGAGGCGGTGGACAAGGTTCCTTGGCCTGCTGGCTGGACTGGCGATGTCAGCGTCAAGGTTGTTTCTGGCAAGGCGACTGAGTTCGTCACGATTAAGGAAACTGAACACCCATGAGCGACATAGTGACATGCAAAGTAACCGGGCTGGCCCAACTCCAGAAGGCGCTTGAAGCGTTGCCTCCAAAAGTGGCGCGATCGCTTGAGCGCAAAGCTATCAGAGAGCCAGCCAACATCGTCGCCGCGGCAATGGCTGACGCTGCACCGGATGATACAGGCCTGTTGCGAGAGCATTTCGGCGTCAAGATCACGACGAAGGGGTTCAGCAAGTACGGTATCCTCGGCGTCAAAGCGTTTATAGGCGGCAAGACTGCCATTTACTATCCACCAGAGGTGTTCCACAAGAAGCTGAAACAGGCGATGAAAGTAAAGTGGCACGCCACGATCAACACGGCGCTGCACTTCCTGGAATTTGGGACATCAAAAGAGCCAAAGCGTCCATTTCTCAGTCGCGCATGGGAGAGCGTCAAAGACGAAGTGTTGGCGAAGATCGTTGAAAACCTCCGTGAAGCGTTGGGACTATGAAACAGGCTGCATTGTTTCTCAAGCTGCTCTGGCTGTTTGTGGAGATCGTCACCCTGTACCTGATCGGTTGGCACAAAGGCGACGCCGCGGCGCTTGAGATTCGGTTGCAATCACTGGAAGCGGAGCAGAGCAGACTTGAAACTGAATAAGCGACAACGCCTGATGTTCCACTGGCACGATGGCATGAGCGTCGTTGGAATCGCTGTCCTGTTGAAACTCTCATACAGGCAGGTAGCAGAACAGTTGCTGATCGAGTATCGGCGGTTGACCCTTGTGGGAAAATAGACGCATGGAAACTAATTGGACTTCTCAAGAAGAAGCAACTATCGCTCATATCATGCTGACAGAAACGCAACACGATCCTGAGTGTGAGGGTTGCAAGAGTTGCGACGACACCCCAAAGGAATCCTGCCATAGACTTTGCGACAGGCAAGAGGCGATCCGCCGAATGACACGTCGCACAGAAACTGGCCGTTACAAGGTCAGCTCCTACGACTCGGCGATCTACGCAAGAGAACTAAAGCGCTGGCCCAAAGCTGTCCTCCAGCAAAGAGCCATCGAACTAGGCTTACCTGCCGCAGCTTAAAACCCCCGTTAAAAGGGCGTCACCAAAGCGATAGGAAGCCGGAGACACGTGTGACAAGCTGTCTTCCGCGGTAACTGCCAGGACTGTCTCAAAACGGCTCAAAACGGCTCAAAACGGCTCAAAACGGCTCAAAACGGCTCAAAACGGCTCAAAACGGCTTAAATCGCCTTCATATCGAGTTGTGTCGCGCTGTAATCGTTGCATTCCTGATCGTGTGATTCCACGCTGTTTTGACGCACACCACGCTGTCTCGTGTTGCACTCATCTTGTTGCTTGTGTCGCGACATCACTTCTCGCCGCATAAAGACAGGCGATCCTTGCGCTAGCAACAGAGACCCGGTAGGGCATAGTTTTTTATAAACCCTTTAGATCGAATAGCGTTGCGTAAGTTATTTCCACACACAAGGGAATTGACCCCAGAAATTGGCGCGTTCCACACGCGTTGCGCGGCAATTTGATTTGTGTTGCTGTGCCATTCGGCAGGTGTTGCACAAGCGTTGCACAGGCGTTGCGACAACGCGAATTGATTCCTGACGCCGGCCCGCCGCCTGCTGTCGCGACAGACTAGCGACATCGCGGATGCAAATGCATCCCTCGTTCAGCAACTGACTGCTTCGTTCAGTTTGGAAAATACCCGTCACAGTATTCGTGTTGCTTTGGAGAGCTTATGGCTGATGTGGAGCTGAAACACAAGGGCATCATCGTCAGAATCTGGCCGCGCCGCCTATCCAAGTTTCAGACGTACGACGTCTACTGCCGGCAAACCAATCGCATCGTCGCAGTTGGATCTTTCAACACTGACATAGAAACGATCGGTGACGTGCTCGAGGCGATAAAAGAGCGGCATGCGACATACGGCCTGGGCTTCAAGCTTGGCGACGTTGTCAACAAGGGGAATTATGCAACAGCTTAACGAAGTAGATGTCCGGTTAGCGGAAGCACTGACGCCGGTGACGGAACAGCAGTCAGCACACGGGACGTGCTTCCTGATTCCGTCCGAAGTTCAGGAGCCATATCCAAACGGCTTCTGGCGATCACGAACTGTTAGCGGCAGGGATTCCGGCTTGGGCTTTTACTGCTGGCAGTGTCACCTGCTGATCCAGCACGACGCGCCGCGGGAGATTCGTCACTGTGGCGGCGTTGAGATGGCTGATCGCAAAACGAATTTGATTATGCATCGCCTTGGGTCCCATGTTGTCTACACGGCGGACCCTGTCGAGGAACAAGTGCAGTTGAAACGCCATGAGGATCTTCTGGCCGAGCGCAAGCCGATCATGGAAACGATCGCGGCGTGGTTTAACGATCTTCTCCAAAAGGGAAGTTGACGTACTGGGCTCAACCCAGGAAGTCAAAGTGTTACTTGTGATGCCTCATTACTCGTTAAGCAAGTGCCAAAAGCAGTTCCTTGAACAGCTCTGCCTTCGCCGCTTGCTGAACAGATAGGCGTCCATCGTGACTCTCCCGGAAGGCCGGCCACAACCTCGTCAGCGGCAACGCTGGCGGGCCGGCCCTTCGTAACACCGGAAAAAGTTTATAGAGATGCTCATAGGCCAAGTGCAGTGGGAGAGCGCTCACTCGCCCCACTGCCTTGGCCGCTCCAAAGAGGGAACAAAATGGACGACTCGGCGTGAAGCTGTTAGACGCCGACGAGCTTAATAGGCTGATCAAGAGATAACGAAAATGGAACACACGACACGACCAGAAATCGCGCCTGACAATACCCCAGACGATGTCAAGTTCAGGAACTTGATCCACATGCTCAGCATCACGCGTGAGCCCGAAATCCGGGAACGGCTGACGGCGCAGATCAACGAGCTGCGCTTTAAGCTGAACGGCCTGGAAGGGCGCTCCGCGATCGAGTACCGATCCGCTGACAAGGCCGGCGCGCCGCCTACCGAAAAAGAATTGGATGAACTCATCTGGCGGAAACAAGCCGAGCTGGCGCTCGACGACGCCGAGTTTGAAATAAAGTACGACGGAGTGAAGTGATGGATTTTCAAGCAAGGATCGGCGAACTGACGCGGGAGATTGGCCGGACGAAAGATGCCGGCGAGAAAAAGACGCTCATCCGAGATATATGCGCGTGCGGGAAGCGTATGCGTTGATCGTGAGCTTCGCTGCGCCACTCAGCTTGAGGTAGCAGATCTCGGCCAATGGAAATATGAAGCTGCACGCCAGCTTAGGAAGGCCGACGAGCAATCGTTGCTAACAAAATGTTCGATCTGCGATCAAGCGTTTCAGTCTAACGGCGACCGGACGGCATGTGTCTCGAGTGCCGTGACCTGTTCGATGCTGCAGACGATCTATCGAACTTGACGATGACTCAGCGATCTCGACGAGGACGACGAGGACGAATAAATGAGAATCGAAAATGATTACAAGGTAGCGCGTTGGCCGGCACGCCGGAAATCGCTTCAGACGTCAACAAGGGCGAGGACGGCACGGTACTGAACAGCTCGACGGGAAAATTCCTGCGCCGTTACAAGACAACCACCGGAAAATCCGTTGCGTGTCGAGGCGATGAGGGTGCACGCATTGAAGTGTGCACAGTTTCCTAAGCTATGAAACTGCCGCAAGGCTTGTGGCTGTACGTGAGCGACATTCCGTCTGGCACGTCAGCAACGAGATAGCCGAATGGTTTTGTAAAAACGGTATGGGGATCACCGAACAGCATGTCAGTGCGCGAGAGAATTTTAATTCAGTGACGGCCATTGTTTCGATCCCGTCAGAAGAAGTGCTCCACCTGATCAGGTGGGCCGTGACACGTGAGCGTTCGACGGCAATAACGATCTTCGTGTGGAACGGTATGGCGTGAATTCCGATGCGCCGCCGCGCCGCTGTTTGAATCACGTATAAAAGTTTGTGCCGCTGGCGACTCAAGGCGAGAAGCCACCGGGCAAAGAAGTAAGCCATCAATCATCAACGCGATGAGGTTTGGCCTCTCGTCCGACTACGTCGGGCGCACAGGTGCTTTATGAATTATTGGGAAATAAAAGCAGTACGAGATCAGCGCTCCGCGGCACACGCCTCGGCTGTTGCTCTCTTGAAGAGCCCAACGATCACTGCCGAGACTCGGTCGTCTTTCAACCGAGCTATGGAAGATGTCAATCGCTTGGGAATTCAGCTCGCAGCGATGGAAGGCCGGAGCGGAAGCAATTCCGTTGCGGAACGAATCGACTGCAAGCGGGAAGAGTTGTTCAATCGGTACGTCCGCTTCGGTGCCAAGTATCTCGATCATACGGAACAGCGCATGATGGAGACACGCGACGTCGCTGAAGGCGCTCCGATGCTTTCACACGTCGGCACCTATTCCGGCTTGGGATTTTTTGTCCCGACGGGATTCCGTGACGTGATTGAACAAGCAACAAAATATTTTTGTCCTCTGTCCGATCCGGCTGTCAGCGGTTGCACCGTCATCGAATCTGATAATGGCCAGCCCTTGCCCATGCCGACGTCGAACGACACGGCTCAAGTTGCGACGATCGTTGGCGAATCGCAGCCTGTATCCGAGCAAGACATCACCGCGTCACAGGTGATCTTGAGCTCGTACAAGCTGACATCGGGCTTGATCAAGGCGTCGATTGAATTGCTGCAAGACTCCGCGTTCGGCATTGACGCGTGGCTCGGACAGCGATTCGGTGAGCGCTTTGGCGTGGTTTGGAAGAGTATTTTACCACGGGCAACGGCTCCAATCAGCCTACCGGCTTGCTGACGGCGATTGAAGCGTCTGGTGTTCAACAGGTCGTTTCGACCGGTTCGTCCACCAACGATGGCGTTGGCGCGTCGAACAACACGATCGGCTCTCAGGACTTGGTTAACCTGGAGCACGGCGTCGATCCTTCGTACAGGCGTGGAGCGCGTTACATGCTGCACGATCTGACTTTGGCTTCGCTGCAAAAGTTGCTGGACAAGTACGGTCGTCCTCTGTGGACGCCCGGCGTGGCCAACAACGCTCCGGACATGATCAACGGCTACCCTTACGTCATCAACCAATCAATGACTGCGATTGGCTCCGGCGTGAGCGGCGGCGACATCACCATGATCTTCGGTGATTTTTCCAAGTACATTATCCGCAAGGTAAAGGACCTCAGCGTCCAGCGCCTTGAGGAATTGTACGCGGTTAACGGGCAAGTCGGCTTCATCTCGTTCGCACGAGTTGATGCCAATTTGCTTGACGCCGGCACGCATCCTTTGAATATCTTGGTGCAACACAGCTAATCTGTGCTGCGTCAAAATGTTGGACGACGGGCACCTTCGGGTGCCCGTTTTCTTTTGCGGCGGTAACACGTACCCGGGAAATGAATCCTAAAAGTTCAGGCGAGGCGTATGGCAAAGCGGACGTTCATTGCTAAAGGGACGCGTCTTGGAAAGTTAACGGTTCTCTATCAGGTAAAAAAGCCAAATAAGTGGTCACAGATTTTATACATGGTTCGATGCGATTGCGGAGCGCCGCGGTACACAGTACGCGCCTGGGACCTTGTAAGCGCGGGCGATAATTGCGTCAAGTCGTGTCGGACTTGCGCATCGCAGCAGCAAGGCTTTCCAAAAAAGTACAAGCGTGAATATTGCTCTTGGACATCTATGAGGTCTCGTTGCTGCCACGAAAGTGACGTTGGTTATGAATATTATGGCGGGCGTGGGATCACTGTCTGTCCGGAATGGCTTGACCTGGCGGATTTATTCGCTTCCTTCAAGATATGGGACGCAGGCCAGCCAACATGACGCTCGATCGAGAAAATGTACAAGGACCATATTGCAAGTCGAACTGCCGCTGGGCGACGAGTAAGGAACAGAACAACAATACACGCCGCAACTACACCGAAGAAGAATTGACAGCTTTGCAAGCAGCCGCCAGCGACACGTGGGGAATTGACGAGCGCTTCTAGGCGTCACACCGTCACGGCCTGTTAGAGGTATCGAAAATGGTTTCACTACAGATCGAAACGCCGCCAGCCTGTGAGCCTGTCGCGCTTGACGACGCTAAAAATTATCTCCGTGTCGAGATCGACGACGACGACGCTCTTATAACAGGCCTGATCACGGCTGCCCGGGAAGCGTGCGAGGTGTTCACAAACCGCAGCTTTATCAACAAGGGATACATTCAGACGCTCGATTCCTTCCCTTATTTCGCCGACACACAGCTATCGCAAAATGCGATGCCGCCTTCGTACTACTCGTTGCCGCTCTACTCAACCACACTTTGGAACTATTCCCAACAAATAAAACTCTTTCGTCCGCCTCTTGTGTCCGTGGATTCACTGGTATACATGGCGGCTGGCGACTCACAGTGGCACGCTCTAGTTCCTGTGCCGCCCGTATGGCGTCCTCTGACGACTTACATTGAAGGTGCGATCGTCGCTGACGGTAACGGAAACACTCAGACTTGTATCACGCCTGGAAAATCGGCTGCCAATCCTCCGACGCCGATTGTGCCAAGCAACGCCTTTCCGTCCACGGTGCCATGGAACACGACGTTGAACGGCACAACGACTGAATCAACCGGCGTCGTCTGGCAGACTGGCGCTCCGATCCCTCAACAGGATTATGCAGTTAACGGCTCGCCGAACATGACGCAGTTCGGAGCATTCATCATTGATACGAACTGTGAACCAGCTCGGCTGTTCCCAGGACCAGCGGGAAGCTATCGGCTGCCTGTGCTGTACATGCCGAACGCTGTGCAGATTCACTTCACGGCTGGTTTCGGTGCAACGGCGGCGGATGTGCCGCAGGCGATCGTCGCGGCAATCTACCGTCAAGTGGGCGCTCTTTACGAGAACAGGACGCCGCTTGACAGCGACGACTGCCAGACGCTTTCGGGCGCTGTGAAAAGCATGCTCTGGCCGTGGGCGGTTCGGGACATCTGCCCGACGAGGGGTTGATCATGCCACTTTCAAACAAGCTCGATTGTGGCAAGATGCGGCATCGAATCGAGATTGTCGCGCCGAACGGCACACAAGATTCCTTCGGCGGTATACAGGCGGGATCCTCGTACGACTGGCAAGTGCAGTTGATCTGTTGGGCGAGCATCGAAGCGATGTCTGCCCGTGACGCAGCGGCAGCAGGAACCTTCGTGTCTACCGTCAGCCACAAGATCACGATCCGCTATCCACGTGACCTGTCTCCGATGATCGGGCCGAATATGCAAGTCTGGTTTCGTGGCCGTGTGTTCATCATCCAAGGCGTTCAGAATCCGGACGAGACGAACAAAATGCTTTACCTGTTGTGCCTGGAAGTTGCGGTAGCGACGCCGCCAGCTCCTAATCCATCGCTCTAAGGTGATCTGATGATCGGACAAGGCTTGTTTACATTCTTGGCGACGAACGCCGGTATAAAAGCGCAGCTCGGCACTAACCGAGCGGATAAAGGAACTGGCGTCTGGCCGATGCTGGCTCCTGACGGTGCAACTTTTCCGTACATGACTATAACGACGATCAGCGCCACGAACGTAGAAAGTATGCAAGGCATGAATCGGCTGACGACGGCTCGCTTCCGATTCAGTTGCTACGGCGATTCCTACGGGCAAGCGAAGCAGCTCGCCGAGGCCGTGCGGCAGGCATTCGGCTTGGTATCAAGCTATCAAGGCACGCTGACCGATGGCACGGTTCTGGAAAATGCAAGGCAGGTGGAGCCGGGCGAGGTAGACGATTTCGAGCGCTGCCGCACGGTATGATCTTCTCGACGCACATAGATTTTGAACTTATGTATCTGAACCAATCCTAAAATGGTTCGGGCGGCCTGTACTAGCGCCGCCCGTCATTCCCGCCAGAGAATGAACTTGTCAGTCAATCCACGATGATCGGCACCTCGATGACGGTGCCGGTGTATTTGTAGACACGTAAAACCCGCCGATCGTCGAGAAGATAATCCTGCCAGCCGGCGTGTCGCTGATCATCTGCTCGATGCGTGACGGCCCTTCGCCTTCCGGATCGCCGCGTCAAGCTGCTTCTGCGTCAGCTTCGGCAGGCCTTCTGCACGCGTCCGGCGCCGTCCACCGTCGGCAGCGCCGGATCGAAGCGTACGCGTTTCACGCTTTCACCGCGTGCAGCTCCGCCACAGCCTTCTTCGCCGAGGCATAGCCGACCTTGTTCGCTTTTATGTAGGCGGTGACTTCGTCGCCCGTCAGCGACGCGATGATCTTTTCCTGGCCCTTGGCGATCACCGCGGCGATCGTCTTCTTTGACGGCTTGGCCTTGCGCTCCGCCTTGAGCGCCTTCACAACCTTGTCGCCGAATTCCCGCGGCGTCGGGCCGGCCTGTTTCTTAGCGATGCGATCAGCGGCGCGGCGTTCCTTCGACTCGATCTTCGCCAGCTTGCCCTTCGCCATCGGCTTGTCGCTTACGGTGGCGATCATCGCCGGCAGAGCGACGTAAATCGTGTGATCGCTCGTCATCAATGCGCGCTGGTACGCCGCCCAACCGTATTCAACAACCTTGCCGTTTTCACGGACGTATTCACGTTCTGTGCGGCGCCCGTCAAGCAGGCAACGCACGGTGGATTTGGCATCCTTGGCAGTCTTGGCGATCAACGCCGTCAACGCTTTTTCGTTCACTTTAACCTCGGTGGTTTTCATGGTGCTCTCCTTAGTGGAATGCGACGACAAAACTTAACAGCAGAGCCAGCAGCGCCGCGCCGACATAGATGCCGATACGGAAACTGTTCTCTGGCAAGTTGGCGTCTGTCTGTGTTTTGTTCATCATGCAGACACTTTCAATGCAAACGCCGGTTTGCAGAACAGGCCAAAAGTACTGCGACTCAGTGGGCCTAGCGGCCTGCGCGACCTATTCGGCGGCGTGCGAAAACGACTGATTCGCCGCAAGATTTGCAGTCTGTAGGTAAGCGCCCGCGTATCCGGTGTAGTACAGCTGTCCGGCTACGGACGTGATCGAGAGGCTGATCGTCAAGCGTGGAAGCTGTAGGCGAGCTATCACCGTCATGGCCTTTTGAAATCCGCCTGTCGGGGTGAACAGCGTGCTGTAAGCGACGCCGCCAGAGATCAGGTTGCCGCGAAGATCGCCGCCGACGTTTATGCTGTGCAGATCGCTGTACTGACTGACGGTAAGGCGCTGGCCGATTCGCTCTTGCAGATTAACGTTCGTATGCGATTGGCCGGCGCTCCACGTCTGGCTGAATGTAGCCGTGGCGATCCCGGCACGTAGGTTAACGCCCACAGCCTGCCCGTTGAAGCGTGATTGAAACAGCGATCCGTAGACCGACACTGCCGACCAGCCTGCCGAGAATCCTTCGCTCGTCACGGCTGGTTCGCCAATGATGTCAATGTGGTTCAGATTGACGGCGAAGTGTTTCGTGCGATACGTGCCTTGGCCTTCGAGGTATCCGGCGTCATTCACGAATCCGCCAGTCTCTTCCAGCCGGAAAGCGTTGTCCGTAAACTGAACGCCTTCCAAGAACGTCCGCCGTGAGCCGTCGTCGGCAGCTACCGCGGTGAATTTGAAACGATCCACAATCTGTGTGAAGAGGACGCCTGCCCCAAAGTGATCAGCAGCTGTGGAATTGTAGAAGGGCGTCGAATGGGCCAGCCCGGTAGCGCCCGTGAAAAACGTCACCGTGCGATGCTTGGGATCCCCACAAGTGCCGGCGACGCCGCGCAAAGCGCTTGAAACACCTATGGAAGCAGTTGAAAGGTAGAGCTGACGGTCGCCGAACCACCAATCGCACTTACCACGAAGCAGGTGAACGCCCGCGCCGAATTGAAAATGGCCTTGCACGGTGCCGGCGTCCGCCTCCGCCGTCGTGTTGCCTTGATTCCACAGCACCTGTATTCCATCCGCTTGAAAAAGACTGCTAGCGCCGGCCTGAACCTCCAAGCCTTGGCAATGGGCCAGCGATGCGCCCATCAGGAACAAGCCGGCGATGATGCAGAGGCGCTTCACTTCATCATCCCGCCAGCTTCCAGGATCGTCTTACGGCAGTGCTTCTGACGGTCGCAACTGTAGATAATCGTCGGGACACGCAGCAGCACGTTCATACCGTCCGGGCGCTGATCGCTGAATACGTTGTTCAGTTGCATGACGCACGGCGTCTGTAGGCACTTGGCTTTGAACTCGACGATGTACGTCTGGCGCGGGCCGATCGTGAATTCCATCGTCTTGATCTGGACGGCAGCTACCTGTTCGATCGGAAGCGATGTCACCGCGCCGCTGTGGAACAAAATTCCGAGCGGCTCTATCTTGACGCGCATTGGCTTGATCGAATTGTTTGTGAGCGTGTAGCTGGAATGCACCTTCGGTCCGAATTCTTGAATCGGCGTCGTCACCGTCTGTCCCCACGCCGCCACTGCGAAAATCAGGCCTAGCAGCACCGCGGTTAGAATCTTGCGCATTGTGATCTCCTGAAAAAGAAACGGGGCGGGCCATCCTGCGCCCGCCCTCGTGTCCATCAACCGATCTACCAGTAGACAGCTTGAAACACCACCGTGCCCGTATACGAACCAGGAGCAAGGTTCGCCGGCAGGCCCGTCAACGACAGCGTTACAGGACTCGTGTTGACGCCCGCGCCGCCGCCAGCTCCGAGGACGCTGTAGTTAGCGCAATACGCGCCAGCTACGCTACCCGGGAAGCTGCCATTGCCCGTCTGATTGGTGCCAGTGCAAGGCACGTTTGTGAACGAGCCGTTAGACGCCAGCACGTCGGACGATGGAATGTTCGTGGTGCCGTTCGACAACGCCGCTGACGATGATCCGAGCCACAAACCTACGAGCAACGCCGTCCGTGACGATCCCAAGTTGTACGTGGTGACAACCGAGATCGGACCCGAAGCCGTCGCTGTACCGCCTGCGCCGGGTGTGAAGGTGATCGTTCCAGGCGTCGCGCTAAGCGTCACGGATTCCGTGATGTTCAGAGCGAGGTTAACCGTCTGCTGGTTGCTGAACTGATTCTGTGCGAATGCTGGCAGAGCGATAAAGATCGCCGCTGCCAACAGCAATGCTTTGAGGCTTTTCATTTGTGTCATCTCCAGCCGGGATCGCCGGCACTTCTAACCGTCACCTTCTGGCAGGTGATCGGGACGTACAAAACATTCAGCTAGCGAGACGGCCTGGAACAATAGGCCGTGAGTCGCGAGCCGAAACTGAGTGATTAAGGACGACCAAAAACACCGGGACGCCGTGCCTGCATTCAAGGTGATTGACCCAAGCCTGCAAGGTAAGCGTGTCTCCGAGATCGAATTTCTTTGCGAACCACGGTGATCTGGTCCATAACGGAACTCGCTGCGTCGCTGACAAGCCGGCGAAGTAGCGATCTTCGTAGTAGGGAGCGAACGGCGCTTTGGTCAAGATGACGCTGCGCCTCATGCCGCCGCTCCCAAAACGTGATCCTCAAAATCAATGGCGTTGCGCATCGGCGTCGGCTTATAGCTATCCGGCTCGACACGCAGCGCCATCGCTTCCGGGTGGAACTTCAGGACTTTTTCAGCTTCCGTGGCAGTGAGGCGGGTGGCGTCTTTCGCAACTGCCGACCAGCCGTCTCTGCACAGGAAACCTTCTTCGCCCATCAGAACCCATTCTTTTGCAGCTTCCATTTGTGAATCACCTCCCTTTGGATAAGGATCAAACCGAACGTCAGGAGCAGGAGCACCTGTCCGCCCGTGACGGCGGCGTGAATGACGTAGACAAGTGCCGCGCCAATCAAGCCGCCGCCAATGAAGCTCCGAATCAAGCGGCCCTCTGACAAGCAGCCTGCCTCGGTTCACTGATCACCGCTCGGCCATATCGTTGCGTCGTGTATCTCAAGATGTCCTGCATTTCAGGACTGAACAGCTCGAAGACACGGACAACGAAACATGGGCCACCCCCAGGGAACGTGTAGCAAAGTGCAAATCCCACACCCACCGTGCTAGTCATGCCGCTTCCTCCTGTAGTCAACGTGCTTCACGGCCTTCCGGTTGTTGCAGCCACCACGACCGTGACAAAGTGGCTGAATGTTGGCGATGTCGTTGCGTCCGCCTTTGGCGAGCGGCTTGACGTGATCGGGTGCCAGAACACGGCCGAGACGTTTCAGTTGACGGTCAGTTTTTCCACAGCATAGGCACCGCAAGCAGTAGAAAATCTTGAGATCAATCCATTCAGCGGATGTGAACGATCCACCTGCGCGCTTGCGTGCCAGACGGCGATGCGTTATTGCAGTCAACGCTTCGGGATTAGATCGCCGCCACCTTCTGGCGTTTGCAACGTACTTCTTTGGATTTGCTAGATAACACTTGCGGTTGGAAGCGCGACACTTCTCCGGATGGGCCAGCCGCCAACGTCGCATTCCAGCAAGACGCTTCTTTCGATGGATCCTGTGCTGCAGGCGTCCGTATTCACGGCAGTGCTTGCGGTTGGCGCAACGCCAGTTTTTGTTCCTGTCACGAGCGCACAGACGACATCTCAAATAGTTGCAAGGTTTCGCTCTAATCAGAACTTTTCTGACACGGTGCTTCGGACAGATTTTCACGCGGCGTCTCGGAAAAGAAGGTTTGATTCCGCGATGCGGAAAGCTAATGTGAGGGGAGATACCTGCGAAACGGGGATTGCTAGCGTGGTGCCGCGTGGGGAAGTGAACAACGCTTGATCTTCACGGACGCCGTACATCTGCTGAATGCCGATGAATCGGCTGTGGCAGATTGAGGCGGCGAATAGGCATTGCGATTGGACTTCGGGCTGGCTACCTGTCATTTGGAATAACCTCTGATACACGTTCACGGCTAGTAATCTAGGATCGAACAGGCAAAAAGTACTGAATCGGGTGGCACGAATGGCCTATGCGGCCTATGGGAAGTCCATTACTATCTGAACAACGGCGGCCTTACGGACAGGTGACGGCGCGGGCGGGATCGTGCAACGATTATCGTCGAGGTGACGCGGTGGGATCCGACGCTAAGTACGCCTGCCAGCACGCAGACAGCTCGTTGCAAGTTCTTACCGATGATCAGCAGGCCGAAATTCGGCAGGGAATCATGCCGGCTGACGGCACCGTGGCGATGTGTCCAAAGTGCCTTGAGATTTTCAATAAAAAGTACAAGGGAGATCCGATCCAATGGCCCGATTGAGACGCTACGACGAATTCACAGAAGCGGAGCTGGCCGGCTTTATCGAAGGCTTGACGACGGTGTACCGTGAATGGGAAGAGGACATCAACAGCAAGCTAGCAAAGGCGAAGCAACTTCCCGACGTGACAGTAGGTGTGAAGGCGGAAGCGCGCACACTGGCGTTCATTCAACGCATGAAGGAAAGCGACGCCAAGTCGCCGACGATGCGAATGAGAGTCGGATGAACAAACTTTCACTGAAACTCTCACTGAGGCGTCAGGAAAGGCCAGTAAATCACAGGAAGCTCCAGGAAGTAACTACCTGAAAAGTCAGCGGGAGCCGTGAAGCTATTTGCCTTGAGAATCTGGCGTGCTAACCCCTGCACCATACCGCCACGGGGAAAAAACGAAAATACTGCGTCGCCGCGTACAAGCTGTGACGCGCCTGCTCCCAGCTCACAAATTGTAGCACCGCGATCAACCAACGGGGAAGCACGACTCTACGCTCATTCTATCGAGAATTTTCCGAGGCTTCCGCTCCGGACATTCTTGCAGAAACAAAAAAGGCGTCCCAATCTCTTGGGACGCCCTTCCTGCCGATATCAAATCGAACCCAGCAACCAGAAACCCTCAAAGGGTAAAGCAGTACTGCGCCTTCCCTTCAAGAACTTACGGTATGTAGTAGCGGAACGAAGTGAACCACATCGGTTCGGACGCGGCCGGTTGCCCGCTGACGCCGAAGCCGTTTGTGGACGACGCGTTTCCTACGCCTCTCCAAGTGTTGCGTTGCACGTAGGAGTACTGCATTCCGTACTGGATGGTGCCTTTGGGTCCCTTGTAGAAGCGGTACCAGAACCCCAACGTGCCCTCAATCAAATTACGCGTGTCGCCGGTGCAGCTCCCGAGCCCGCCCGGAACATAACCTGTGCCGGCAGTGGTTCCCACCGGAGTCGTTGTGGTCGGGGCCGTCTCAATCCAGCAACCGGCGTTGCTGAACAGCGGGTTGCCATACCCCTCTGCTTTGCCCGCCAGGGTGGTGTAAGACGCGCGAGATACATATTCGCCGCCCACATTCATGTAGATATCCAGCTTCGGCGTTGGGTGCAACTGCAGCGTGCCGAGGCCCTGATAGTTGTGCAGCAGCGCGAACGTGCCGTCCGGCCGGACCGTGGCATCCGGCAAGGTGCTGGTGCCATACCGGCCGACGCCATTGCCGCCGAGGAAGTGGATGCCGAGATCTACACGCTTGGAAAACAAACTCCAACGCGCGTTCGCTCCGACGCCGCCGCCGGTACGCGAGTCGTTGAACGCTCCCGCCGCAGTAGGCACCGTTGTGCCATCGAAGCAGGGGCTGGCAACCGTGGCGAGCACGCACGGGAAAATGCGATTGCGGAACTGGCTCACGATCCCGAAAATCTCGTAGTGACCGAAACCCGGTTCCAACGCAGCCTTGAAAATCAAGTCCGGAGCCTTATTGTACGAGTAGTTCGCGAGAGAGTCGTAAAGACCCCCGCCAGCACCCGCTTGGCCAACCAGGAAGTTCGTGTACGTTGTGGTTGTGCCGCCGACGGTCGCTGTGCAGGGTCCGACCGGGCAGGTAGCGGACGTGGGGACCAGCACGGTAGTCGCGCCGGTAGTGATGGTGCCGGTTGGATTGCCGTGCACCGTAAACAGAGTCTGCGGCGCTTCGACAGAGAAACCGAGGAACAACTTATTGTCGAAGAGGCTCTGCGTAAACCGCATCGCGTACTGGCGAGTCCAGCTGAACCCAACGGTATATTGAGGGTCAATGGTCATCGGGAGATTTTCCGTGCGATTGTCGAGTCCTTTGGCGGTTTCCGTGACCAAGCTCCACATCTGTCCGCCGGTGATCGTGAACCCGCTGTTGAACTTCGCCTGCGCCCAGAATTGGCGTTGCCGCATCGTGTAGCTGTTGCTCTCGTTGTCGTTGGAAGTGGTACCGGCGGAAAGGAAGTCCATCTCGTAATATCCGCCGATCTTGACGTTATCGAGCTTGCCTTCCGCCAGCATGCTGATGCGCGACTGCCGGCCGCTGGCATTGAACTCGGACAGGTTGCTCGCCGAACTTCCCGGAAGCGGTACGGCGTTGAACGGCGTGTTGATATCGGAACTGAGCGCCTTACCGCGCCACACTGTTTCAGCCGCGAAGAATCCACCGGGCGTCAAGGTGATTCCCTTGATGTGAATCGCCACCGGGTTCTCAGTGCTGGCAGCCTGTCCGTCCGCGGTTCCCACCGTGATCGTTTTCGGTTTCCCGTTGGGGGCCATCGTGCTATTGGGCACGCGGCTGTCGGGGGCCGGCTCGTAGGAAGTATCGTGCGCAGCGGCGTCGGCCTTCATTTCCAATTCCATTGACTCCACGCGCTCCTGCTGTTCCTTCATCTGCTCGTTCTGCAGCGCAATTTGCCGGGACTGCGCTTCGATGAGCTCGCGAAGTTGCTGGAGCTCACTTTCAACTCCAGTGGTTGCCGCCTTCGCGGGCGCGGCGGTATTCGATGAAGTCGCAGCCGTCGCGGACTTGTCGGCCGTGTTGTCCGCCGTCTTGTCCGTTGTCTTGTCCGCAGTCTTGTCTGCGTCGGCGGTCGTGCCCTTTGCCTTGGCCGCTGTACTGTCCTTATCACCCGCGGAACTCGTCCTCGCCATCGCTGGCGTCGCGACGAGGCCGAGGGCCAACAGATATGCCGCTAATGCTCGCATCCCTTCCTCCTTAATTTAACTGCCAAGTTGTCCAAATTTTAGGTGGACCGAAAGCTTGGACAATTTCCCGCGGCGCAGCGAAACCCTCTCTGGCGAATCGGCCCTCGCGGTCACTTCTTTAGGAACTTCACGACCAAGGCTGTAGTTACTGCATGTGCCTCACTGCACAGCACTTGCCACTTGAAACTGGGAGACTCCAACAAAAGATTGCCGCACGCCCATTCCGGACTCGGGTGCCCCACCAACGTGCACACAAGTCACGGAGGTCGCACGTTAAGCGCCGCATTTGAACCTACTGTGACAGCTATGTTAATTGTGCGTTACCACCGAAGGAACCAATGACGGCGGGACTACTGCGGTTGTTGCTTCGGAGAGAGGAATCCTAGCAGGCCACTTCTCTGCGCCCTTCGCCCTCAATCACGGCAGCTCGAATGCGCCGGAATTGCCGGGCGCTGAAAAAGCGATGGCGGCAAGGGTCGCAGCGGTAGGCGGGGAATCCAAGCCAGCGCTTCAGCACGATCATGGTTCCGGCTTCCACGCGCTCCCGGGAAATGTGCTCCAGGTCGAAGTTGCCGCAGCGCGGACAATGTGCGTAGCGCTCGAAGATGGCTGCTACTCGCCAACCGTAGAAGCGGCGGTCACAAGTGTGGCATCGCCACGGTCGCAGCCCAATTAAGCTAAATAAGAAATCGCAAACGCCGCCGCGGTGCGATCGAAAGCAGTTGACGCTGCGGCACTGAGGACAAATCATTGTCACCCCGCGTCCAGTTGCCGCAGAATACCCAAAACTTGGCGTTCCGGCAAGAACGTCGAATGTTAGCTCTTAGGGAGCCAGCGGCCAATGCGCCGGTGTAGAATATTCAGCGAAAGGAATTTGAATGTCTCTGTATACATCTGCCCACGCTAAGGCCGGAATTGACGCCAAGCTCCCCACCCTGGAAACCTGGCCTAACCACTTCCCCGGCTACGTGATTACCACGCGTTATCCCGAGTACACCTCGGTCTGCCCTAAAACCGGTCTTCCCGACTACGGCACCATTACCATCGAATACCAGCCGCGCAAGCTCTGCGTGGAACTGAAGTCTCTGAAGATGTACTTATTGGCTTACCGCGATCTTGGAATTTTCTACGAAAATGCCGTCAATCGCATGTTGCGCGATTTCGTCGCGGCCACCAAGCCTGCCTGGTTTCGCGTCACCGGAGAATTCACCCCGCGCGGCGGCTTGACCACCACCGTCGTCGCCCGCTGGCCGCGCACAAAGAGTAACCCCGCGGGTCGTCGGGGATAGACTTCCCGCCGCTCCTCAGCCATAATTTCGCCGGTACCACGCGGCCGTCGCCGCATCCAAGGAGGCTCGATGAGTTTGACCCCTCAAACTCCCAGCGAAGAAACGACCTTTGTTGAAAGTTCCGCGTTACCTCGCTGGGTCACAATTCTCTTCGTGGTGGCCTTCGTGCTCGTTGCCTATTTGCTCTACGCCGGCTATACCGAACGTCAGGCGGCGCAAAAAGGCCTCGCCGACGCCGATAAGAAAACTCAGGCTCTCGCCGCGGAGCTCGATAAAACCAATTCCAGGATTGCGGACCTCAAGGGCCAGCTCGATGTAACCTCTCAGAAACTTGGCCTCACTCAAGACGAATTGGCGCGCGCCCGCAGCCTCGCGCAATCCATCAAGAAAGACCAGCAGAAGAGTGACCAGCAGCTTCGCGCACAGATCGGCGAAGTTCAGGCCGACACAGCCACAAAATTTGGCCAGGTCACCACGGATCTCAACGGCACCAAGACCGAAGCGGACGCCACCAAGGCGGATCTCGACGCTACCAAGGGCAAACTCCAAAGCACCATCGGCGATTTAGGCGTTCAGAGTGGCTTGATTGCCCGCAATCACGACGAGGTCGAGGAATTGAAGCGGCTCGGCGAACGCGACATCTACGAATTCGATCTCAATAAATCCAATAAGGGACCGCAGCACGTCGGCCCCATCCAGTTGATGCTTCGCAAAGTGGACAACAAGCACTATCGCTACACTCTGAATGTCGTCGCGGATGATAAGAGCATCGAGAAGAAAGACAAGACCGTCGGTGAACCGGTGCAGTTTTACGTCCACGGTGCCCGCGCGCCCTACGAGATCGTGGTATTCGATCTCGGCAAGAATGAAGCCAAGGGCTACTTGAGCACGCCCAAGTCCGCCAACTCGGCGCCACCGGCAGCTCCTAAGCCCGGCAATTAAATCGGCGGTTCTCTGAATAAGAGTCAGGGGCGGAGTGAGCCGTACGTCGTTCAACGGGGTGTTAAAACGCGCCTTGTGCGGCTTGTTACGCCCGGCCCTACGACCCGGCGTTCGCAATGCCAGCCCCCGGCGGTCGCCTTGATTCTCACTCCTAGCGGATTAAATTCGCAGCCTTCACGCATGTTCATCGCCTTGCTTCTGCTCCTGTTTTTCCCTCCGATCCCGATAGCAGCGCAGACTTCGGTCGCCCCAACGCAGCAGCCCCTCCGGGTAGCGACCGATATGGTCAAGATTAATGTCAGCGTGATGGGCAATAGCGGGGATTACATCGCCGGACTCGAACAGAAGAATTTTCGCGTCCTCGATAATGGATCCACGCAGCCGGTCGACTTTTTTGCCTCTACTGATGCGCCCGCACAAATTATGGTGATGGTCGAGACCAGCCCGGCCGTCTACCTCATCCAGAACGAACACCTCACAGCCGCCTTCGCGCTCGTGCAAGGCCTGGCAGCCGACGACCAAGTGGCGCTGGTCACCTATTCCCAGGAGCCGCACGCAGTGCTTGCCTTCACCGCCGACAAGTCCGCGCTTACCAACGCACTCGGGCAGCTCCAATACACTGTGGGAATGGGCCAATTGAACTTCTTCGATTCCATCTCCGAGGTTCTCGATTGGATCGCGCCGATTCCGGGCAAGAAAGCGCTGGTGCTGCTGACCACGGGTCTCGATTCTTCGCCTCCAGCTCACTGGGACGCCCTCGTCGAAAAGCTTCGCGCGCAGGACGTGGTGATTTTCCCCGTCGCGCTCGGCGGCGAGCTCCGCCGCCCCCCACTCGACAAAAAAAAGAAACCCACCGCGTCCGTAAACGCCAGTGTCTTGAGTTTCCAAAATGCCGATAGGGCCCTGTTGGCTCTCGCCGATATCACCGGCGGCAACGCATTTTTCCCCATGACGCCCAAGGATTTTTTCCCGGTGTACCACGATATCGCCGCCGCGCTTCGTCACCAGTATCTGCTCGGAATCGCCCCGGCGCACGACGGGAAATACCATCCCCTCAGCATCCAAGTCCTGGATGACGCAGGGCAGCCGGCTCCCAAACAAGGCACGAACTCCGTCTATCGGGTTTTCGCGCGTCAGGGCTATTTGGCGCCCGGGCCTTGAACCGTTCGCCTTAGCTCGCGGAGAAATTAATTCGTATAATCGAATGCCGAACCGGCTGCGGCGATTTTGCAGCGAACGAGAAGAGGTCTGATGAATCCGCGAAACACAAAGTACATCGCTCCCCTATTCGCCTTGCTATTCGCGTCGGCTGCTGTCCTTCTGCCGCTCGAAGCGCAGTCGCCTGGCGCTCCGGCGCCGCAAGCATCCGCGCCGGCGCCGCCAGCCCGCTTCGCATTTGGCGGCAATGCAGCTCAAATTCCCGCGGACTTTGTTCGCAATCTAATCTTTCTCCCAGTGCGCGTAAACGGCAGCAGGACCTTTCTCTTTGAACTCGATTCGTCTGCCGCCACATCCTCGATCGATCCTCAACGAGCGGCGCGGCTCGACGTAACGCTCCAAGCAGCCGCTCCCAGCGCTGGCTCGTCTCCCGGCTCCGCTCGCGATGTTTTGCTCGAACTTCCCGGGCTGCAAATTACCATGAGTTCCCTCCCAGAAATGTCTCGCGAGAAATTTGCCGAACAGTCCGGCCAGCCCTCTCTGGGAGTTCTCGGAAAAGATTTCTTCGATCGCGTCGTCATCGAAGTGGATTACGTCCGGCAAACCGTGCAGCTCTACGATCCCAGCGTCTTTACCTACACCGGCTCGGGCAAAAGCTTTCCGCAGTCTTTCGCCGGCGAGGTCCCGCTCCTGCGCGCCAAAGCCGATATCGCCGGACACAAAACCGTTGACGCGGATTTCGTGCTGGACACCGCGCTTGATTCCGCGATTGTCTTCTATCGAACTTTCACCGATTCCGAGCGAATCTCCGCCGCACATTTCAAGACCGTGCCGGCCTCCTACCCGGAAATTGACGATGGCGCGAAAATCCTGCTCGGCCGGCTGAAGGGTTTTCAAATTGGCGCCTACTCGGTAGAGACTCCCATTGCAGTGTTTTCTCAATCCGGCGCAGGCGCAATAGCAGACAAAAAAGTTGCCGGTGCTATCGGAGCCAATTTCCTGCGACGCTTTACGGTGATTTTCGACTTTCCTCACCAGCGCGTCATCCTCGAGCCCAACCTGCAGTTCAATCACTCCGTTGACGAGGACATGAGCGGACTATCTCTGATCGCCAAAGGCTCCAATCTGAAAACTTTCGAAATCGTCCAGGTCCAGCCCGGAACCCCCGCCGCCGATGCCGGCATCCAGCAAGGCGACGTTATCGCCGCGGTTGATGACGAAGCCGCGGCCGACCTCACCCTTTCCGCCGTCCGTGATTTGTTCCGCCAAATCGGCCACCAGTACAAACTCCTCATCGACCGGAAGGGACAATCGCTTACTATTTCGATCAAAATGCATCGCTTGATTTAACTTCATTACCGCGAACGTTCCGGCTCGTTCTCGGCCACTGGACCGCCCGGACCTCAGGGAGCTGGCCGTGCCAGTCGGCCAGCCTCTCGCAAAGCTCGTCGCAATAGATATTCGATTTGGGCGTTCAGACTGCGCAATTCATCCGCGGCCCACCGTTCCAGCGCATCGGCCTGAATCCTTATTCAACCTCTCGCCTGGGGACAGTATCGGCGGGTCAAACTAGTGTTGGAATTTCTTCACCGTCATCGCCATTTCGTGCAGCCGGGCATCGACCTTGCAGAAAACCGTGTCAGCCTCGTGCTTCCCGGTCGATAGCCTTTTACCGGCATGGCATCCGGTAAGGATTTCGATCCCCTGCTCCACGGTTGCGACCGGATAGAGATGGAACTGGCCCTTCGCCACAGCTTCAATCACCTCGTCGCGCAGCATCAAGTCATCCACATTTTCCGCCGGAATCAGCACGCCTTGCTTGCCGGTCAACCCCTTCAATTTGCAAACGTCGTAGAAACCCTCGATCTTCTGATTCACGCCGCCGATCGGCTGAATGTCGCCCTGTTGATTCACCGAGCCGGTCACGGCCAGTTCCTGGCGGATTGGAATCCCGGACAGCGCGGAAAGTAGCGCGTAGATTTCAGTCGAGCTCGCGCTATCGCCATCCACTCCCGAATACGATTGCTCAAAGCACAGGCTCGCCGAAAGCGCCAAGGGCTTGTCCTGCGCAAACGTCCGCCGGATGTATCCGGAAATAATGTGAACGCCCTTGTCGTGAAAGCGGCCGCTCAGATTCGCTTCCCGCTCGATATTGATGATGCCCACTTTTCCGGGCGACGCCGAAGCCGTGATGCGCACCGGCTTTCCAAACGCGTAACCTCCGATTTCCAGCACGCTCAATCCGTTCACCTGCCCCACGCGCGCCCCGGTCGTATCAATAAACAAAAGATTCTGCTCGATCATTTCGCGGATTTTTGTTTCCGTCAGGTTGTGCCGCTCGATCTTGGAATCCAGAGCCTTCCGCACGTGCGCGGACGTCACCACGGATTGCCCCTCATTACGCGCCACATAAGAAGACTCGCGCGCCAGGTCCGCCAGATCGAAAAACCGCGTGGTGATTTTTCCGCGGCGCCCTGCGAGCCGCACTCCGTGCTCCAGAACTGCCGCAAAGGCCGAGCGATCAAACGGGCAAAGCTTCTCGTCGTCGCAGATCTTCCGCAGTCGTCCGGCATACTGCCGGATCACCTCGTCGCTCCACTTCATCTCCTCGTCAAATTCCACGCGCACTTTGAATATCTTTTTAAAGTCTTCCTCGAAATCGTAGAGCAGCTCATACATGTCGCGGTCGCCGATCAGAATGATCTTCACGTGGACGTCAATCGGCTCCGGCTTCAACGCCGCCGTGCTGAAAGGGAAGAACACGTCTACCGGCTGAATTTCCAGCTTGCCGTGATTCAGCGTCCGTTTCAGCGTCCGCCACACACCGGTTTCCGTCAGCGTGTCCAGCGCGTACATCACCAGAAATCCGCCGTCCGCGCGCAGCAGCGAACCGCCGCGCAGGTCCATGAAGTCCGAACTCCACCCGCCGCGCGTGTCGTAACTGCGATGAATGGTGCCAAAGAGGTTCGCGTAGGTCGGAATCGTCTCGAAAATCACGGGGCACTTCTCGCGCTCGCCATGCGCCAGAATCACATTCACGCCGTACACCCGGAAGGGATCGCGTTCCTGCCTCTCGACCCGCGGTCCCGGACCGCCCTCGGACGGCGGCTGATCTTCTTCGCCCTCGCGCTCCTTGAAAGGCTCCAGGTTGTCGAGGATGTGATGGCGCACCTCTTCGAGATATTCCGAAATCTGCGTGCTCGGATATTTTTCCTTCAACTCTTCGATCACCCCGTCCACCAGTACCGACGCGGCTTCCTGCTCCAGATAACTCATTTCGCTCGCCAGTTCCCGGGAAAGCGAAAGCGTCTTGCGGTAAACCACCGTAAATTCCTGGCGAAACTGATCGTATTTCCTCTCCAGTTCCTCCGCGGCCACGCTCTCGAGCTTCCCCTCCTGCACCATCTTCGGAATTTCCTCGATGGGAACCATCTGCCCCTCGAGCACCGGAAAAATTTCCGGCAGCGCCACCGCGCCCACTTGCATCCGGCCCAGCGCAAACTGCTCGCGCGCAATGCGGCGGGTGAAATCGTCCATCAGTTCCTTTTCGCGCTGCGTGAAGCGCTCCACGATCCGCGTTTTCTGCCGCTGGAAGGGCTCGCCTTCGAATACCTGCGGAATGCGCCGGCGCAAAAAATCAATTCCCGATTCCACTTCCTTCTTGAACGCATTCGCCTGCCCGCGCGGCAAAGTCAGCAACCGTGGCCGGTCCGCATTTTTGAAGTTATTCACGTAGGCGCGGTCCGGTGCCGGCTCGCTCTGCGGATGCATCTCTTCGATCATCCGGACGATCATGCCGCCGCGGCTCGTCCCGGAAAGGCCGCACACAAAAAGGTTGTAGCCTGGGGCCGTCAAGTCCACGCCCATCCGCAAAGCGCGCAGCGCCCGCTCCTGCCCGGGATCGCCCGTCCAAGGCGGCACCTCTGCGGTGGTCTCGAATGGAATTGTGCTGGGATCGCAGTGCCAGCGAAGTTTTTCCGGAGGAAGCGTTAAATGTTTTGGTTTGGAATTCTTGCTCATTCGCACGTCCGAAGGGCGCTACTCTAGCACGGCCTTCTTTTTCTTCCCATTCGCTTGCACTCCGATGTTTCCACCCGGAGCACTCGGCGCATAGAGGTCCAGCAGGCTCGCTCCCGTCGCCACCACAATCGGTCCCACCACAACCCCCAACAATCCAAATACGCTAATACCGCCCAGCACGCTGATGAATACCACCAACCCGCCCATTTCGGTGCGGCCGCCGATCACCCACGGACGAACCACGTTGTCCACCAACCCCACGATCACGCTGCAAAATACCGCCAGCAAGATGCCGGCGCCGATGTGTCCCTGCACAATCAAGCTGATCGCCGCGGGCGCCCAAATCAACGCCGACCCCACCACCGGAACCAGTGAGAAAAATCCCATCATCACGCCCCAGAAAACCGGCGCGCTGATTCCCGTCAAGCCAAACGCGATTCCACCCAGAACGCCGTGCGCCGCGGCGGCCACCGCGCTCGAGACCACGCTTGCGAATATCAGATCGTGCGCTTCTCCCATCATCCGGTCGCGATGCACCGCCTCGAACGGCAGGATCTCGCGCACTCGTGCAACAATCGAATCACCGTCGCGGTAAAGATAAAACATGGCCAGGATCGTGACGCTCAGGTGAAAAAGGAAGAGCGCCGTGTTTTTCAGCAGAGTTCCCAACCGCGCGGCGATGTAACCGGCCGCTTGGTCGGCGTAATGCGCCAGCAACGTGCCCAGGCTCGTCACATTACTATCCCCAATTCGGGCCTCCAGCTCGAGCCACAACCGATTCACCCAATCGAAATGCCCGCTTTGGATTTGTGTTTGCAAGTTCTGCACTGCTTGCACGCCTTGCCGGACGAACGCCGTCATTATCAGCAATGTCGGCACAATAAGAATCACGGTAACGCCCACCGTGCACAGCAAGGCCGCAACGTTCGGACGAAAGCGCGCCCTCAATCGCAGGTACACGGGATAGGACACCACCACCGTGACCACCGCCCACGCCAGTGCCGGAAGGAAGGGCTGAAACACGAGAAAGACGAAATACGCCAGGATCACCACGATCCCGTAAAAAAGCACCGTACCCAGCCGCTTCTGCGTTGTCTGTTCGACGCTCAAAATTTCTCGCTTTTCTTCAATCGCAAGCAGACTGATAGTTTCAATCGCTCCGTTTGTCAACTGCCGTCCCGGCAATCTCGTCCGCGCAGCCGCGTCTCGCTCCGGTGCTATAATTCGCGCAGCGCTTTCAAACGAACATGCTAACACCCGACCCTGCCTGCCGGCACAAGCGAACTCAATTGATCGCCAAGGACGACGATTCGCAATATGTGGAATGTCTCGACTGCGGCGAAATTTTCGAAGTGGGCGAACTAAAAGACGAGTCGGACTTCGGCGAATCTCTTTCCGATGCCTAGTCCTGCATAGTTACGGCGTGCTCACCTCACGAGAATTTCCCGCTGACGCGTCGCCAGCGGAGTACAATCCCCCTTAACCCAACGCATGCACATCACCCGTGGAGGCCCTATGCGAATAATGGTTCGCGTTGTCTCGGCCCTCGTTCTGCTCTGTTTCGCGGTCTCGGCGCAGGAGGCGCCCAAGCCCGCGCCTGCATCTGGCTCCACCGCCGAATTCAAGATCCCTCCTGAAGCGGCCAAGCTTCCCAATCCCGTCAAGCCGACTCCTTCCTCGCTCGCACAAGGCAAGAAATCCTATGGCTATGACTGCGCGGTTTGTCACGGAAAAGATGGCGACGGCAAAGGGGATCTCGCTGGGGACATGAACCTGAAACTCGCTGATTACCGCGAACCGGCTGCACTGAAAGACTTCACCGACGGGGAGTTGTTCTACATCATCAAGAATGGAAAAGGCCAGATGACGGGCGAAGGAGACCGCGCCAAATCCGAGGAAATCTGGAATTTGGTGAATTATATCCGCTCGCTTGCAAAAAAGGGTGGGGCTGCCCCGCCGAAGCCTCCGGGATCATAGAGCATCAGACGCGCGGAGATTTCTCGAGGAGCTTGCGCTCAGCGAATGCCCAGACTCTGAATGATGTGAGTCACGTCCGCGGGAGAAACATCGTAGAGCGAGTGCTCATCCTCCTGCTCCAGGCGCCCTCGCAAATATTCCGCCGCAATGTAACTGGCTTCGCGATCGCTCAAATTTCGGCCTGCGCGCGCTCGAAACTCCACAAATCCCGGGTGCGCCAGCCCCAGCACCACGCCCTTCCCATCCACGAAGAATTTGCAGTCCATCGTGTCCGCATGCCGCGTGGCGATTCCGTTCCAGCAGTGCGAAAACCGGCACCGGTAAACGTAATCGGTCACCTTCGACGGCACATCGAACGCGCCGATAAAATCGCTCATCGCGCCGACGTTTGGAATTGCAGTCACTTCTGCCTTGGCCATAGCCCTCCTGGGCACCTGTTATTGCTCGTCCGTGCGTGTTCGAATCTACTAAGGACGCAGCAAAAATTAAGCGGATGTCATCCCGAGCGCAGCGAGGAATCTGCTTTTCGCTCGGCCGTCTCGATATTCGTATACGAACCCCTACTTCCGCGCGCCTGCGACGGCGGTCTGGCCGGCCTGTTGATAACTGCGGATCGCCGCGGCCACTCCCGCGCCGGCCGGCACGCGCAATCCCTGATCCAGCAGCACCTTTTCGAACGCCGCCAGGAACAGCAGCACATTCGTATTCTGGCTCGAGTATCCCATCAATCCCACCCGCCAGATTTTCCCCTTCACCGGTCCAAATCCGCCCGCGATTTCGATGTTGAATTCGTCCAGCAACTGCATTCGCACTTTGCGATCGTCAACGCCGGCTGGGACCTTTACGCCCGTGACGGTCACCAACCGCTCCGCGGGGGCCGCCACAAACATCTCCAACCCCATCGCTTCCAGCCCGGCGATCAATGCCTGTTGATTATTATGGTGGCGCTCCCAGCGCGCCTCCAACCCTTCTTCCAGCACCAATCGCAACGCCTCGCGCATCCCGTAAATCAACGATATCGGCGGCGTGTGATGATACGTTCGCTCGCTGCCCCACATCGTCATAATCGGCGTGAAATCGAAATACCAGCTGCCCACCGGAGTTTTCCGCGTGCGCATCAATTCTTCCACCCGCGCATTCACAGTGATCGGCGCCATCCCCGGCGGCGCGCTCAGAGCTTTCTGCGACCCGCTGAAACAAATGTCAATCTTCTCGCGGTCTATGTCCAGCGGCATCCCCGCCAATGTCGCTACCGCGTCCACCACCAGCAACGCGCCCAGTTCATCGGCAACCTTGCGATAATCCGCGAGCCGCTGCACCACCGCGCTGGATGTTTCGCCATGCGCCAAGCCGACAAATTTGATCTTCTTGCCCTTGCCCGCCCGGCGCACTTCCTCGGGATCCACGATTCGTCCGTAAGGCGCTTCCACGCGGATCACTTTCGCCGGACTGCGCTCCGCGATCACCGCCATGCGCTCGGAAAACCATCCGTTCACGCAAACGATGCACTCATCGCCCTCTTCCAAAGGATTCAGTACCGCCGCTTCAATCCCTCCCGAACCGGACGCCGAAATCGGAAACGTAATGCGATTTTGCGTCTGGAATACGCGCCGCAGCAAAACCTGTACGTCGCTCATCATGGCCGTGAACCACGGGTCCATGTGGCCCACCAGGGGAGTGCTCAGCGCGCGGTACACGCGCGGGTCCATGTTTGAAGGACCCGGCGTCATCATCAAACGTGCGGGGGGAAGAAGCTCACCGATAATTTCGTTCATAGGATGTTCCTCTTAGCGCCTCGACGCACTCGGCTTCGTGGAAATTCCCAATCCCAACCGCAGCTCCCGCTGGGACCACACGAGCGCGGGTACCCGAGAGCCTTAGTCTCCCTAAACTCTCGGCCCCCGGTCAACCTCCAAAATGGTCCCACGCTTGAACTCGTAGCCGGGCTCATGCCGCTTTTCCGCGCTCGCGGTTAACTGATTGGAATCACAGGGAGTAGCAGTTTCCGCAACTCGCGCGCGGTCGGGTTGAACACCCCATACCCCTATGCTAGATTTTGTAATTAGCCCCAAATCAACATGAGTGATAGCAAACTAACGTCGTCGCCAGGCGCCAAACCAAAAATCTCCCGCGTGGAAGTGTATTGGCACACGGTCACGTATAAGACCGTGGCGTTGTACGTTATCTTGATTGGCACGATCGTCGCCTCCGCCACTTACCTGGTATTCCCGGAAACATCCAGCAGCCTGGTTCGCCGCATCACCGATACGATCACCCCGCACGATGTCGGGGTCGCCACCATCAGCGCTCGCCAGGCTCGCTTCGTCAACCTCGACGGAAAAGTTCAAGTAAAGAAAGTGAATTCAGTCACCTGGGAAAACGCCGATTATCAACTTACACTCGATAAAGGCGATTTGATTCAAACCGCCTCGGAAGGAGTCGCGCGCATCCAATTCGCCGATGGCACCACCTACACTGTGAAGGGCGATACCCTCGTCACCGTGGAAGAAAACCTCGTGGAACAGGATCATGCATCTTCCGTCGGCGTGCATATCACTTCCGGTCAGGTGGACCTTGCCACCGGTGCCTGGGAAGTTCCGGGATCGAAAGCCGAAGTCTCCTTCGCCAATGCCGTGGCTTCGCTGCAAGCCAATAGCCGCGCCGCGGTGAGTAGCGATCCGGAAACCAAACAGCAGCAAATCACCGTGGCCTCCGGTAGCGCGGAATTGAGCCGCGGCAGCGAGCATATGGATATCGGACAATGGGAGCGTGTAACCTTTCCCACTGGCGGCCCCATTACCAAATCGCAAGTCCTGGCTCCGCCGCAATTGGTGCAGCCGCTCAACCTGCAGCCCATTATCGTCGCCGATCCCAAGCGCGATCCGGTTCACTTTTCCTGGAACCCGGTGGCCACCGCCAAGTCCTACGAATTTCAGGTCAGCACCACCGCGGCCTTCAATCACGTGGTCATGAGCAAGAAGATCGCTACCGAGAGCGTGGACATCGCCGGGCTGGACCCCGGCGATTATTTCTGGCGCGTGCGTGCCATTGACGCCGATAATAAATCCAGCGACGAGAGCGATTCTTTCAAGTTCATTCTGGTCATCCAGGGCAAAGAGCAGGAAATGCTGCTCGAAGTGGATTCTACGGAGTTGCAAGGTAACGTCGTCGAAGTGATTGGACGCACGGAACCCGGCGCCGCGCTGATTATCAACGGCGAAGAAGTTGCCAGCATTCAGTCCGATGGCCATTTTCGTCACTTTCTTCCGCCCATGGCCAAGGGGAGCCATGAAATCGTCATCACCGGGCAAAATCGCAGGGGTGGCACCGCCACCAAACGTGTGGAAGTTGTAATTCCGTAGCAATCACCGGCCCGCCAATGCAGACCGGTCAAATTCAAACTCGTCGCCGCAGCGGCGCTCAAGTGGAACCTGGGGGAAGCAAGACGTGACGAAAAACGGTTACAACATGCGGTCGGTCTTCAGCCTGTTCTCATCCGACCTGGCCATCGATTTGGGCACTGCCAACACTCTGGTGTTCGCCCGTGGGAAAGGTATCGTCGTGAACGAACCCTCCATCGTGGCCATAAATAAGAATAGCGGTGAAGTCGTCGCCGTCGGCCGCGAAGCAAAAGACATGCTCGGCCGCACGCCCGGCAACGTGGTCGCCATCAAGCCCATGAAGGATGGCGTCATCGCCGACTTCAAAGTTACCGAAAAAATGCTCACGTATTTCATTCAGAAAGCGCACAACCGCCGCGTTCTGGTTCATCCGCGCATCGTGATTGGCGTACCCAGTGAAATCACTCCCGTGGAAAAGCGCGCCGTCCAGGATTCCGCCTATCGCGCTCGTGCCAGCGAGGTTTATCTCGTCGAACAGGCCATGGCCGCCGCTATCGGCGCGGGACTTCCCATCGAAGAGCCTTCCGGCAACATGGTGGTGGATATCGGCGGCGGCACGACGGACATCGCCGTCATCTCCATGAGCGGCATCGTCTATTCGCGCTCGGTCCGCGTCGCCGGCAACGAAATGGACGAAGCCGTGATGCACTACTTGAAGCGCAAATATAATCTGCTGGTCGGCGAACGCACCGCCGAGCAGATCAAAATCGAAATCGGCTCCGCCTATCCTCTCGAAAAGCCTCTCACACTCGAAGTGAAAGGCCGTAATTTGATTGAAGGCGTGCCGCGCACCGTCACCATCGACGACAGCGAAATTCGTGAAGCCTTGTCCGAGTGCATCTCAACCATATTGAACGCCATTCGCGTGGCTCTGGAGCGTACCCCGCCGGAGCTTTCCGCCGACATCAGCGACCGCGGCATCGTTCTCACCGGCGGCGGCGCGCTCATCAAAAATCTTGATAAGCGCATCCGCGAGGAAACGGGCCTCCCCGTCTCCATCGCCGATGACCCGCTCGCTTCGGTCGTTCTGGGAACCGGCAAGATGCTCAGCGATTTCCGGCTGCTGCGCTTGGTCTCGATTGATTGACCGCGTGAAAAAGCGTCGCGGCAAGACTTGAATTTCCGGTTCTGGCGGCACGCGTTAGTGCCCCACCGCTGTAGCGACGAATCAAAACCATGATCGACACTTATTCCCGCCATCGTCCACTCGCGCTGCTCGCTGTCGTTGTCCTCGCGCAGGTGCTCCTGCTCGCCTTCCAGATCAAGGGCGAACACGACGTCCGTCTGATTCGCTATTGGGCCGTGGAACTCGTCACTCCCCTGGAGCGCGTTGGCACTTGGACTTTCTCCAAAGTGGGCGGCGCATGGGGCGGTTACGTGGGACTGCGCAACGCTCGCGCTGAAAATGTGCGCATGCACGCGGAGCTCGATCAGCTCGAGTTGCGCAATCGCGAACTGGAAAGCCGGGCTGCGGAAGCACAGCGTCTGGCTCTCCTCCTGGGTTTCCGCGAAGCGCATCCCGAAGCGCCCATGCTGGCAGCACAGGTAATTGGATCCAGCGCCGACCCCACTTCGCACACTCTCTTTATCAATCGCGGCGAGCGGGATCATCTGCGCTTGAATTTCGGCGTGGTCACTCCGGAAGGGATTGTCGGCAAAATTGTCGAGGTTTTGCCCAACACCGCGCAAGTCTTGCTGATCAATGACAAAGACAGCGGCGTCGGTGCTCTATTCACCGGCACCCGCACGCACGGTGTCGTCAAGGGCAGCGGTGACCCCGATCCGCGCATGGAGTACGTCGTCAACGATGAGAAAGTCCAGCCCGGTGACTTGGTCGCAACCTCCGGCGAGGATCGCATCTTCCCCAAGGACTTCCCCATCGGCACGGTGGAAAGCGTCAAGCCGGGCAGCCCGTTCCAGACGATCCTCGTGCGTCCCGCCGCGCGCTTGGATCGCCTCGAGGATGTCATCGTTCTGCTGTCTCAACAGCAGGTCGTATTTAAGAAGCCGGAAATTGCGGGCGCTCCGGGCGCCGCTCCTCCCGCCGCGCCGGCTGCATCAACACCGGCTCCCCCGCAAAAATCTGCGGTCCCGCAACCGTGAGATGGCCTACATGCTAAATGTCGGAGAGCGCCCGGACCCCAACGTCGAGGTCCACAAGTTTTACGGTGGCGCCGTCCTGGGCGTGGCGCTTTTGGCGCTGGTCTTTCAGGCCTTCCTGCACAAATACGGCCGCTGGGCCGAGCTGATTGACCTGCCTCTGCTGGTCACGATTTATTTTGGGGTGAGCCGCAGGAATCCGGTCACCGGCATGTTTCTCGGCGGCACGATCGGAATCTTGCAGGACGCTCTGAGCCACGACAATCCCATCGGCATGTATGGAATTGCAAAAACCATCGTCGGCTATCTAGCCTCGTCAATCGGCGGCCGCATTGACACCGAGCACCCCTTCAGCCGATTCCTTCTGGTTTTCTTTTTTTTCCATTTTCATCAGGCCATTCTCGCCATCACCCAGCGTGTCCTGCTGAATCATTCCGCGCCGCTGTTCACGCCGCGCCTTCTGCTCGATTCCCTGGTCACCGCCGCCTTCGCAGTTCCGCTCTTCGCTCTCCTCGATCGCCTTCGCCGGCCTTCCTGAAGACTCATTCGATCCCCCATTGAGCGCATTCCTCTGCCGGCAATCGTTCGAAAACTTTCGGTCCCGCACGGAGTTTTCCCTTGAGTCGTCCGGGAGCGCGTTTTCTTGAAGGAACTCTCACCGCGATCAGTTTGGCAACAGGAGTTTTGCCTCTGGTAATAATGATCTCCTGCCCTTTGTTCGCCTTCGCAATTAAGCGCGCGAGGCTCTTTTGCGCCTCAAGGATCGTCACGACGGTCATCGTCACTCCTGACCTGCATTACCCTTATCGGATTTATTGTGCCGAGCCTGAATTCTGGACCATTCGCTTTCGCCTGTTCTGGCGAATCGCCATGCGTACAGGTGACCGAATAGACATGCTCACCTTGCGGCCCATGCTCCGCGAGTGTTAGCTTAGTTACCACTTCGAATGATTTACGAATTCGAAGCAGGTGCGCGCATCCGGGCCGAGCAAGACCCGCGCAGGAGCAGAAATCCCGTTGCCGTCGTGGAATGTTAACGATCAGAAAATCCCGCAGGGCCGCCTTGCGCTCGTTTCCTATGTTTCCGTAATCGTCGTCGTTCTTCTCATGATCGGCTTCTGGAAGCTGCAAGTCGTGCAGTCCGGCCATTTTGCGGACCTGGCGGACCGCAACCGCACCCGCTCCATCCCCATCATCGCCCCGCGCGGGCCCATGCTGGACCGCGAAGGCCGCGTACTGGTGGATAGTTATCCCTCCTTCAGCATCCTGCTCCTGCGCGATGATCCCAAGTCGCTCGAAAAAAGCTTGCCGCAAATTGAAGACGGTCTCGGCATCAGTCGTGACGATCTCAAGCAGGAACTCGAAGCTGCCAAGAACGAGCCAAAGTTTCAGCCCGTCGTCATCAAGCCCGCCGCTTCCGAAGCAGATATCGCCTTCGTGGAATCCCATCGCGCGGACTTGCCTTTGCTCGAACTCATGATGGTCCAGCGCCGCCGCTATCCCCAAGGCGAGATGGCCGCCAATACCATCGGCTACGTCGGCGAAGTCTCCCCGCAGCAAATGGAAGATAGCGACGGCCATTATCGCCCCGGCGACATCGTCGGTAAGGCCGGCCTCGAACGCGAATATAACGACCAGCTCGAAGGCACCGATGGCATGCGCCGCGTCGTCGTAAATAGTGTCGGCAAAGTGATGCGCACTCTCGACAACGTGGAAGCCATCCCCGGCAAGCCCATTCAGCTCACGATTGACTACGACCTGCAAGCCATCGCCGAGAGCGACATGGCCGGCAAGACCGGCGCCGTGGTGGCTCTGGACGCGCGCACCGGCGAAGTCCTGGCCATGGTCAGCAGGCCCACCTTCGATCCCAACGATTTCGCCGTGCGCATCCCACAGGAGGAATGGCAAAAACTTAACACTGACAAGAACACGCCACTTCTGAATCGTGCCATTCAGGCGCAACTGGCTCCAGGTTCTGTCTTCAAAATTGTCATGGCTGCGGCGATGCTGGATTCCAAAGCCATTCCTGAAAACTTCACTGTGTACTGCCCCGGGCACGCCAATTTCTACGGCCGCGAATTTCATTGCTGGCGCCCGCAGGGCCATGGCGAAGTGGACCTTCACAAAGCGATCGTGGATTCCTGCGACGTCTATTTCTACAACGTCGGCAAACTGCTGGGAATTGACAAGATCGCCTACTACGCCTCGGGTTTGGGGTTAGGCCGCCGCACGGGTATTGACTTGCCCAGCGAAGAGCCGGGGCTGATGCCGTCCGAGTCGTGGGTTGAGCGCGTTTTTCACCACAAGTGGTACGCCGGTGAGACGATTTCGGTCGCCATCGGTCAGGGCGCCGTCACCGTCACGCCCATCCAGCTCGCCCGCATGGCTGCGGCGGTTGCTAGCGGCGGCACTCTCGTTCAGCCGCACCTGCTCAAGAACGACACGAACGTAAAAACAGAACGCTTTCCGCTCTCCGACGACGCCGTGGAACAGGTCACCCAGGGCCTCTATGGTGTGGTCAACGAAGGTGGCGGCACTGCCTATCACCTGCGCCTGCAGAACATTGACCTTTGCGGCAAATCCGGTACGGCGCAGCTCATGAGCTACGATGCCGCCAACCGCATCGGCACCAAGAAAATGGACGGTTGGTTTGTAGGCTTCGCGCCCCGCCGGAATCCTGAAATTGTCGTTGCAGCAATCGTTCAAGATACCGTGGAGCACGGCGGCGAGGCCGCCGGTCCCGTGGTCCGCGATATCGTGAAAGCTTTTTACGACAAGAAAAATGCCCGCACTCAGCAAACCGCCACAAACGTGGCCCCTGCGCAGCCACCCGTCACTCGCCCGCTGGTTGCCACCGTCGGAGTGCCACATCCATGAGCGACCGGCCGCAGGTTCAAGACTTCGACTGGACTCTCCTCGCCATTGTCGCCGCCATCTGCTCTATGGGCGTGATGGAGATCTACTCCTCCACCCACGCGAGCGCCATGGCCGGGATGCAATGGAAACAACTCATGTGGTTAGGAATCGGGATCGTCGGAATGTTTCTCATCTCCCGGATCGATTACCACACGCTGCTCGACCAGGCCCCCGTGCTCTACATGATTGGTGTGGCGGGACTTCTGGTCGTCATGGTGATTGGTTCCACCCACCTGGGCGCCAAGCGCTGGATCTCGCTCGGCGGCCTCTTCAATTTGCAAGTGTCAGAACTCATGAAGTTGATTATAATCATAGTGCTGGCCCGCTACTTCAGCGAGGTGCGTACCGATCGCCTCACCCTTCCGGATTTGCTCAAAGTCGGGGTTTTGACTATCATTCCGGCGGTGCTGATCTTGAAGCAGCCCGACCTGGGAACGGCGCTGGTCCTGTTGCCGGTCGCTATCGTCGGTGCCTTTATCGCCGGAATCGAATGGAAGC
The DNA here is from genome assembly GCA_963780035.1 of uncultured Acidobacteriota bacterium. Classification (GTDB taxonomy): domain Bacteria; phylum Acidobacteriota; class Terriglobia; order Acidiferrales; family UBA7541; genus Palsa-295. The sequence continues at coordinate 952,275 of CAWAAG010000008.1, forward strand.
ATCTGGCCGTCGGGGTTGTACTGGTGGCATTATTGATCCCGGTGGCCTGGAATATGCGCCGCCATTTGAAGCCGTACCAGCAGCAGCGCATCCAGACCTTCCTTCATCCGGAAGAAGACCAGCGCGGCGCTGGTTATCAGATTCTCCAGTCGGAAATTGCGGTAGGCTCCGGCGGGTTTTGGGGCAAGGGATTCGGCAAAGGCAGCCAGAATCAGCTAGGCTTTGTGCCCGTTCGTTATTCGGACTTCATTCTGGCGGCGCTGGCCGAGGAACAGGGTTTTATCGGAGTTTGCGTAGTCTTGCTTTTGTACTTGGGTCTGATTCTGCGCCTGGTGGATAACGCGCAGAAAGCGAAAGATCGTGCCGGGATGTACGTGGTCATGGGAGTCACTGCAATTCTGGGCTTCCACGTTCTGGTAAACGCGTCAATGGTGATAGGCTACATGCCGGTAACCGGCATTCCGTTGCCATTGATGAGCTACGGCGGTTCTTCTACCGCCTTTGTTTTTTTGGCTTTGGGTCTGGTGATGAACGTCCGCATGCGGCGCTTCGTCAACTGAGCCCGCGCATTTGTGCAGTGCAGATTTAAAGTTGCAATCGGTTGATTCATTGCCCGAGCCGCGGAAAATCCGCTGGCCGGAAATCTATTTTTTGAATCAGGTAAGCATCGGGTGAGGAAACAAACCAGACAATCCGAAGGGTTTTTCCTGGGCGGCCCGTTGTGGCCAGCGCAAGGCTTTGCCTTGCCCCACTCCGGTCGAGCGCGCGCCGTTGCGCGTGCCGCCGCGGCCCGATGCGCCATGAGGAGTTTCCATGTCGAAGGAAATGGTTATATCGGCGAACCCGCACGAGACGCGGGTTGCCATTCTGGAAGAAGGTCAGCTTTGTGAGTATTACGTAGAGAGGGAAAAGGAATTTGCGTTAGTCGGAAGCATCTACAAAGGCAAGGTCACACGCGTGCTCCCCGGCATGCAGTCGGCCTTCGTGGAAATCGGCCTCGATAGCGACGCGTTCCTCTACGTCAGCGACTTCCTCGAAGAAATCGAGGAACTCGATCACGTCGTCACCGCCGTCGAAGACAAGACCCAAAAAATGGAAGCGGAAGGCGGCCGCGTGTTTCCCGCCAATCCCGGCGCTGCCCCGATCATCGAACCGCTGGACGTCGAGTCCTCATCCCCGGCGCCTGCCCTCGAGCCTCTTGCGGGCGAGTCCATATCCGGCGGCCACGCCCCGGCGCCGTTTACCACCGCGGCGCAGCGTCCATCCGGCAGTTCCTCCGGCGGCGATCGCGGCCGTTTCGAGAATCGTTCGCGCGGTCCTCGTCCCGGTGGAGACCGCGGAGGCCGCTTCGGCCGTCGCGGAGGTCGCGGACGTAGCGGCGGCGGACACGGCGGCGAGCATCGCCGCTTCGGCCGTGAGCTGCCCTCCTCCAAATACGCTTCATCGCGGCCATCCGAAGATCACCCGGGCGAACCAGGCGCGCCCGAAGGGCATATTTCAACCCTCCTTCCGGGAGAATCTCTCGCGAAGTTCAAGGAGAAGAGTCCGTCGGATCCCATCGCTTCAATTCCGTCATTTGTGGCTCATGAGCCGGCGCCGCACGAGCCGCGCGCGTCCATCTCCGATGCCGCGGACTCGCTGGTGCCAGATCACGCTGTTGCCGAGCCGGAGGATCGTCAGCCCATTTCCAACGAGTCGGCTCCGCGCGAATCCTTCCCGCCGCGTGACCCCTTCACTCCTCGCACGCCGCCGTACCGCGCTTCCTCGGCCTCCGGCTTGGAACCGCTACCCGGCGAATCTCTCTCGAAATGGAAAACCCATCAGCATCTTCCGCCCGAACCGCCGGAAGCCGAGACTCAGCGGCTCGATGAATCGCCGGTTCCAGACGCGGTCCGCTTCGCGCCTCTCTCGCCGCTCGTACCCACGGGACCGGAAGTGGATTCCGTGCCGGCTGCGGACAATCACATGGAAGAACCCGAATCGGCCATTAACCACGAGGCCTTTGATTCCCACGAACCTGCCGCGCCCCTCGAACCGGAACATCACGAAGACCACCCGCACCCCGAGCTGACGGAAGACGAAGCCAGCGCCGTCGCCGAACATATTGCCGACGCGCAGGATGAGCTGGCCGCCCGCGATGCGCAACAGCGCGGCTTTGCCGAAGCCGACGCCATCGCCGAGGCTGCAGGATTGGGCGCCTCCGAAGAGGACCATGCCGCGGAAGACGATTCGGACGATTCCGAAGACTCCGAGCTTGAACAAGAGGAAGCCGCCGCCGAAGAAGAAGGCATGATCGCGCATCCGGAAGAAGAACCGGGCATCGCTCACGAGCATGAAATCGCCGCAGCGCCCGCATCCGGGGAAATCGGCTCAGGTCTGCCCGGCGAAAATTTTGGCGGGCCCGCGCCGCAACCCATTCAGGCCCGCGTCCGCAATGATTTTCGCTCGCGCATGCAGAATCCATCTCGCCGCGGCCGGGAACGTGGTGGACGCCGCGACGATCGCGGCCGCCGTCCGCAGCACGGCCACAGTGGCGGGCACGGCCATCGCCCGCAGCCGCCGCGCCGCACTCAGCTCATCGCGGACATGCTCAAGCAGGGCCAGGAAATCATCGTCCAGATCGCCAAGGAACCGCTCGGCAAGAAAGGCGCGCGCATCACCAGCCACGTCGCCCTCCCCGGCCGCTTCCTGGTGTACATGCCCACGCTCGATCACACCGGCGTTTCGCGCAAAATCGCTTCCGCAGAAGAGCGTGCGCGCCTCCGCCATCTTGTAAACGACGCGAAAGGCGCCTCCGGCGGCGGCTTCATCGTCCGCACCGCCGCGGCCAGCGCCGCTCCCGAAGAAGTCCGCGCCGACGTCGAATTTCTCACCCGCACCTGGGCGGAAATCAAGGCGCGCTCCGAACAGCGCAAAGCACCGTCCTTGCTCCATCGCGACCTGAATCTCGTCGAACGCATCCTCCGCGATTTCATCACGCCCGATTTCGGCGCCATCTGGGTGGACACCGAAGACGAATACACCAAAGTCGTGGACTTCATGAGCCGCTTCCAGCCGCAGCTCGTGAATCGCGTGAAGCTTTACACCAAGACCACGCCCGTCTTCGAAGAGTTCGGCATCCAGCAGGAAATTGACAAGGGCTTGCGTCCCAAGGTTTGGCTGAAATCCGGCGGCTACATCGTCATCAACCACACCGAAGCGCTCGTCGCCATTGACGTCAACACCGGCAAATTCGTCGGCAAGGGCTCCAACCGCCTCGAGGACACCATCGTCCGCACTAACCTCGAAGCCTGCAAGGAAATCGTCCGGCAAATGCGCCTGCGCGATCTCGGCGGCATCATCATCATTGATTTCATTGACATGGAAGAACGCCGCAACCGCGAAAAAGTAATGGCCACTCTGGAAGACGCGCTCCGCGCCGACCGCGCCCCCTCGAAAGTCCTGCGCTTCAATGAATTCGGCCTGGTCGCCATCACCCGCAAGCGCACCAAGCAGGCTCTCGAACGCACCCTCTGCCAGCCCTGCCCCTATTGCACCGGCTCCGGCATGGTGAAATCCATCCCCACGCTCTGCTACGAGATCCAGACCGAAGCCCGCAAAATGGCTCCAGACATGGACTCCGGCAGCGTAACGCTCCGCGTTCACCCGGAAATCTCCAAAGCCCTGAAAACCCGCGAGTCCTCGCTGATCGAAGAACTAGAGCGCTGGACCAAAAAGAGCGTAATCATTCAAGCCGACCCCACGCTCCACTGGGAACAGTACGA
>CAWAAG010000009.1:0-37396 GCA_963780035.1 uncultured Acidobacteriota bacterium
TAGGGGAGTGTCGGTTGTCCGGCATAATTTAGTCATCGGCCATGCTTAGGATTTCCTTACCGAATCTTTCGTGGAACTTGCGCTATCCTTTGCTGCTCAACCGTTTGCGCCCCGCGATTTACAGTTGAGCCTTAACCAGCCATGCACGCCCCAGGAGGAGCGCGATGAGCAAGCAGCATTTCTTCATGAAACTGATCCCGCCGCGGCCTACGTTTGCCCAGGATATGACCGCCGAGGAACGAGCTTTGATGCAGCAGCATGTGCAGTACGTCGGCGAGGCTTTTAGTCAGGGGACGGTCCTAATATATGGCCCGGTGATGGGGACTGCCGGTGCATTCGGCATGGCTGTGCTGGAAATGGAAGATGCGGCGGAGGTGGAAAAATCCCTCGCGGAGGACCCCTCGGTGAAGGCAGGCCTGAATACCGTCGAATTCTATCCGATGCGAGTGGGCCAAGCGCGCGCCAAAACGTAAGCACCCGGCGAGCGCGCAGCTCTTTTCTCGCGGCCTGGCAGTCATGTATTCAAACTGCGGTGGGACTAGCCAAGTCTCACAGGTTCTCGACCACAACGGAGTGCCACTTACCACGTGCGTTGACTGGCGAGCAGCACGCCGGCCGCGTTAGTCAAATACTGCTCGTCGCTAAGTATCTCCACCAGTTCGTCGGGGAATGGAGCGATCTCGCTCTGTAGATGCGTCACCAGCTCGCGATAAATCTCCCGCCGTGCATAGGGCGCTAGTTCGTTGCGGCGGCGTAGCGCATCCTGGATAAGGCTGGCGAGCTCCGGCGTCCCTGCTCGGCGCAGACGCATGGCGATTGCAGGGTAGTCCCTGAAGGAATTGTACTTCTGATGGCTCCACGCTTCCTCCGCGGGAGCTGCCAGAGGTGTTTCCCGGACAACCAAGGTTCCCGCCACGCGGTCGCCGAAGCGCTGCATAATCGGGCTGCTCAGCATTGAGATTCCTCCGACCAGGTACGCCAGCGGCAGCGCATCAACCGTGCGCATCAGATTGCGTACCCACGCCTGTTCGATCCGTAGCGGAAGCCCGGACTCGTCCATTACGCGCAAATGGAACAGGCGCTTCCCGATCGTCTGCCCGTTCCAAAATCCTTCCAGCAAAGCGCCATAGGCGAAACCGATGGCGAATTCCGCGAGCGTGATGGTCATTCCTGCAAATCCGGGAGCTTTCGCGAAAATCCAGTAAACCAGGTAACCCAGTCCGTTTATCGCGGCCAACACGATTACGATATCGAGCAGCATCGCGTAAAGGCGCGGTGCGGGACCGGCCAGCGGCAGCCGAAAGAACACGCCTTCGGGTGTGACGATGGTCAGTTCGGCTTTTGTGGGCAAACGGTTCGGCGGAGAATTATTCATTTACTCTCCGTGCGCAGGCTCGTGGGCGCATCCGCGCCGGTCTCTCGTCGCCCGATAAGTAGTAGGTAGATTGTCAGCAACACCAGTTCCGCCACGCCAACCGCGACCTTGAACCCATACGGCAGCACGGGAGCCTGATGCTGCGAAAAAAACGCCTCCATAGTCCCGGCCCAGACCAGCATCATCGCCAGCCCCGCTATCAGCATCAACCATTCGCGCATGGATTGACGCATGTTGCGGTCTTCGCGCCGCCGCAGCAGCAGGCGCGCGAGATAGAATCCAGCTTGCCCGGCAATCAAAATAGACGGGATCTCGAACGCGCCATGCGGGAGCAGCCATGCCGTAACGAACAATCCGAAGCCCTGCTGCGTGTAGCGAACCGCCACGGCGCCGAGCAGCACGCCATTTTCGAAAAGCAGCAACGCCGTCCCGATGCCGAAAGTTACGCCCAGCGCCGCCGCTAGCAGCGCGACCTGGATGTTGTGTGTGATAAGTTGCGCTGAGAATTCCGCCTCCGTCTGCGCAGAGTTCAGATGCCTATTTTTGCCCTCCTCCTCTTGACGGACGCGCAGGCTCGGATTGCGCAGGTAATCGGCAGGAAGCAGCACATCCACGGACGCCGGGTCGTAGCGTACCGCCAACCCGCCGAGGGCGCAGCCCAGAATCGTGATCAGCACGGCGAGCGCGAAATAGCGGGACTGCCGCCGGAAGGCTTCCGGAAACGCCGTGAAAATCCGCAGCCAGCGGCGGGGCTGCCAGAGTTCGGAGCGTGCCGGCCGAGCGTAGTAAAGCTCCGCATAAGCCCGCGCGACCAGCCGCTCGAGATATTGCCTCAGCTCGGGCGCCAACGCGCCGTGTGTGACGCGATTCAAATCCGCAGATGTTTGGGCGTAGAGCTCTTGCAGCAGCTCGGGCTCTCCGGGCTTCAGGAGCCGATCCGGCCGGCTTTCGAGTTGGAGCAGCAGTGATTCGAGTTTGTTCCAGCGCGGCTGCCCTTGCGCCTGAAACCGTTGGAGTTCCAGAATCACACCCGCTGCTCCCGCTTACTTTCGAGATAACCTTCCACGGCCGTTCGCAAAAATTTCTCGGGCGGGACAAACCGCAGTTCCGCGCCCAATTGGCGCAATTGACGCGTGAGCGCTGCGAGGCGCTGGTTTTCCTTTTCTGCGGCCAGAGCCGCGAATACATCCGAATCCGTCCGGAGCTGCTCCCCCGGCGAAAACGCCGGGCGCGCGTAAGCGGGCAGGACACTCGTCATCAGAACGACGTGCGAGGTGCGGAGCAGCGCGACTCCGCGACGCATCGAATCCGAAATCGACCGCTCCGCCAAGTCCGCCAGCAACACCAGGTAAGCGCGCCGCCGCAGCTGCAATCGAATTTTGCTAAAAAGCGCCTCGTAATCCGCGGTCGTGGGCAGAGGTTCGAGACTCAGCAGCCGATCGCGGAATTGGCTAAATTGGAATTGGCCGCTGCCCGCCCGCAACCAGGATTTCGGTTCCTCCGCGTAGGTTACGAGTCCGAATTCGTCGCCCAGTTCCAACGCCACCGTCGCGCCCACCAGCGCTGTTTCGACGGCCAGATCCAGCAGCCGCCGCGGCGCGCGTACCCGCGGGATCTCGGCGTCCGATTGCAGTGCCGGATCGATTGCCGACGCGGAAGCCCGCGATTGGTCGACCACGAAATATACTTCCTGCTTTTGTTCCCACTGGAACAGCCGCGTAACCGGCGCGCCGCGTCGCGCCGTGGATTTCCAGGCGATTTCCGTGTAGTTGTCGCCGGGTTGATATTCCCGCAAGCGCTCGAAATCGCGCCCGTGCCCGGTCCAAGGAGTTTCCCGCGCGGCCACCAGCGCGCGATAAATTGGGCTGCGCAAGATTTCCCGCCGCCCAGGCCGCAAATCCGCATCGACCCGCAGCAGCACAGGCGAATCGAACCATTGACGTAAGCGCCAAATCCCGCAACGCGACTGCCACTCGATTCCCACGCGCGGTACAGGCCACAGCCCTCGCCGCAGCAACGCGACCTCCGGCGTCCAGGGCCAGAGGTGAACGAGCGCGCTGCTGGCTGAGGCCGGCCGGCCCCCGGCCGATTCCGGTCGCTCGAGCCTCAGACGTTGAGGACTGCTTTTTACCCTGATGGCCGTTTCGCTTTCTCGCGTCGCCGCCATGATCGCCAGTTGCACTTCGCTGCGCAATCGGCGCCGCCCAGAGCCCGCGAGCGCAAGCGGAATCTGGATGCTCTGCCCTTCGCGCCCGCGAAGCCCTTCTTTCGAGGACAGCAGGACGGGCGCGAATTCTTTGCGCGTGAACCAGAGGGCAAATGCGTCACAACCCGCGACCACCGCCGCAGCGGCGGCAATCACATCGAACCACAGCCATCCGCGAGCTAGCCACGGTGCAATGCACGCCGCGACGCCCAACGATCCCAGTAACCACGGCAATGCGGCCGTCGGACTGAACAGCGTTCCGGACGGTCGAAACTCACTTCGATGAGCCGATGTGTCGCGCGGTTGCAGAGCGCGCCTCGTCCGCTCGGCTGCCGATGTGATCTCGGCAACCATAGCTGGCGACCCGGGCGCAACGCCGGTCGAGTTTGCATTTATAGCCGTCATAATTCGCTTCGTTCTTTACCGTGATCGCATTGGGTGCTGCGCTCGCTTGCTATCGCGGCACTTCCACAGCTTCCAACACGGCGTTGATCACTTCACGGCGCTCGACGCCTTCCATCTCGAACTCTGGCCGCAGCAGCATGCGATGCTCCAGCACGGGGCCCGCCAGCGTCTTGACGTCCTCGGGCAGCACGAAATCGCGCTCCTCGAGTGCCGCGAGCGCCCGCGATGCGGACAGCAGCGCGAGCGTCGCCCGCGGACCGGCGCCAATCCATACCGCGGCGTGCTGGCGCATCTGCCGAACCAAATTGACGATGTAGGTGCTTACCGCCTCGCTGACGCGCACACGCGCTGTCGTCGCGCGCAGCAGATCCAGTTCGCCCGCCTGCAAAACCGGCGCACGCAGTTCCTCCGCGAGGCGGCGCTCCGGCGCGTCGCCGTCCGCCACCAGCCGCGCTAGCTCGTTTTCGTCCTCGGCCGTCGGATAACCCATGCGAATTTTTACGAGAAACCGGTCCTTCTGCGCCTCGGGAAGCGGATAGGTGCCCTGATACTCGATGGGGTTCTGCGTCGCGAAAACAACGAATACCGGCGGCAACGCGTACGTCGCGCGATCGATTGTCACCTGCCGCTCTTGCATGGCTTCCAGCAAAGCCGATTGCGTTTTCGCCGGCGCACGATTGATTTCGTCGCCCAGCAAAAAATTCGTGAAAATCGGCCCGCGCACCAGCCGGAATTCTTGCGTCTTGAGGTCGAAGACGCTCGTTCCTGTGATATCCGCGGGCATGAGGTCTGGCGTGAACTGAATGCGCTGAAATTCGCCGCCGACCGCGCGCGCCAGCGCCTTCACCAGCAGCGTTTTCCCCACTCCGGGAACGCCTTCGATCAGCGCATGCCCGCCAGCCAGCAGCGTCACCAGCGCGAGATCAATCGCTTCGTTCTGGCCGACAATCACGCGGCCCAGCGCCTGCCTAACGCGCCGTGCGCCGCTCGTGACCGCCGCGACCGCAGCCTGCCGTTGCGTTTCCGCGCTCGCGGACCGCGCCTGTGCGTCTGAATCCAGTAACGGTTCCTCGTGCATGCGATTCATGCCTCCTCGGGAGTCGTCTTCGGCGAAACGGGAACTCTGTCCGTTCGTCCGCGGTCCGCATGAACCAGGTGCGCCAGCCCCTTTGCGTTCGCGCGGCGTTCGCGGATCAGTTCCGTCAATTCCTTGTACCCCTGTAAAGGCGGTTTCGCGAGCGCGGCGCGCAGTCGCGGGCCCCAATCCGGGTCAGTGCCAATAGCCTTCGCATCTTGTGGCGAGCGGCGGTCAAACTGCCCCCAGCATTCCGCCACCACCTGCGCTGCCGGAATACTCCGCTGGAGGAGGCGTTGCCCCGCCACCCCAGCGCTTTCACCATTGCGGACTACCTCGGCGCTCCGATCACGCGGCGGACGCCGCACTAAATCGCCGCTCAAACTCCAGAGCACAGCCAGCAAGGTCACCCAGAAAAGCAGCAGCGCTGCTTGCAGCCGATACCGCTGCACCAGCCAGAGCGCACCCTGATCCTGATGCAGTCCGTGCAATGTTTCGTCAACCCAAATCACTGGCCGTCCGCCCGCGAGAAAATCCAGGAGCACCGGATTCGGATGCGTCTTGATCGCTTCGTTGAGCAAGAACGATTCTTGGCTCGCGGCGACCAGTTCGCCTTTTCCCACTCGCCGCATTGCCAGATAAACATGCGCGGACGAGTCATCGTTTGGACTCGCGCCCACGGGGTTCGCATAGAGCGCGGTCCAGTCGGCGTCGGTTTTGAGCCACGGCGCCTCCGCGGCAAGATACATGATCTCGCTGCCCGCCGGCATGACGCGGGGATCGGGTGAGACCCAAGCTGGACCGGATTCCTGTGGAGCTTGATTCCACTTGTTCTCGACTTCCCAACCTTGCGACTTGGACTTTAGTTCCCAGGCGGGCCTCACCAGCACGACCCGCCCGCCGCGCGCCAGAAAAGTCTCCAGGCGCCCGAGAAACTTCCCCCCGGTCCGGAGCTTTCCATTCTCCGTTTCCCAATCACCAACGGGATAGCCGCCGATAACGAACGCAGTGGTCCGCGAGGCGTTCTCATCGGAGAGAGAGTCCTCATCCTGGCTACGTTCGACCTGGTACCCGGCGCGCGGATAGGAATCGAACAGCAGGCTGGTGCCGTAAGGGTCCTGACGTAAGCTGGATCCCATGTCACTGGTATTCGATTGATTCTGATGCGCCATGAGCAGCAGCACGGAAAATACAGCCGCGAAAATCGCAGCAGCCAGCAGCGGACCTCGCCAGTTGAGAACCGTGCTTTCGCCCGGGCGAAATTCATACATGGTCGAGCAACTCCCGCTGAGCTTGACGGTAGGCGGCGACTGACTCTGGCGTTGGCGCATGAGACCCATACCACACGCGATCGAACTGCCGCAGGCTGCCGCGCAGTTTCTCGGGAATTTCCGCACGCGCCTCGACCGCCGCTTGCGGCCGCCGCCGCCACCGGCGCGTAAACTCATCGAGATATTCGCGATTGGTGCGATCGCGCCGAATCGTCAGCCATGCGCGCTGCGCCAATCCGGCTAGCAAGCCCAAGTACGCTGCACGCAGCGCCAGCCGCGAATGGCCCTCCCCCTCCAACCGGTTCGCCAGCGCAAACCATTCGTCCTCGGAACGTTCGCTGGCAACCGCCGCGTCGAGGAGGCCGGGCAACGGCGCTGCCGAGACGGGAATGGAAAGCTGCGGCGTCTCGTAGCGCCGCCTGAGCCAAAACAGCGTCGCTCCCACAGTCAGGGTCAACCCCGCCACCAATGCCAGCCATAATCGGAGGTCTTTCAGCCGCCACGCACCGCCTGCTGCGGGCGAGAATCTGAGCCCGCTCGGCCAAAGCTTGCGCAGAAAATCATAAAACGCTTCCCACGCACGCTGGATGGCAGCTCCAATCTTAGCGAGCTCCTTGTCGAGCCAAGTGGGCGGGTTCAGGTGCTCGGAGTCGTGCCAGCGATAAATCGCGCGCTTTGATTCCTCATCGAGGGCTTGACGCAATTCTTGAACGCGTTTCTGGCGCGTGGAATCAGCCGCTGTTTCTGCGGCGCTCCGGCTGGGCGGCGCTGGCGTGGAACGCGCGGATGCTTGGGAAGAGCCCAGCAGAATCGCGACAAGGATGAGCAGCGAAGCAACGCCGGCCGCTCGCGCATCTCCGGCGGATACAATCATCTCGGCTTTCTTTTTCCGCTCGCGTGGCAAGCTGGCAAGTAACCCGCGCAGGTCATCTCCTTCGCGCCGCGATCGCAAGTGCTGATAGACCACCACGAACGTACACTTGACGACCGGATCGAGTGCCAGCCAGGCACCTCCGAAAAGCGAAAGCCAGAACGCGGAACTGCTGACCAGCGCGTAGACCCCCATTTCTGTCGACAAGAGGGTGTTCACCCCGAAAATCGAGTGCAGCAACTGCGGAAAAATTATCGCCAGCATCAAACTGTTCAGCCACACCGCGATCCAAAGAGGGAAAAGCATCAGAAAAAGAAGCAGCCCGCCGCCGAACCATTGGCTCGCGAGCGCCAGACAGTCGCGAATGGAATGGCGCTCAGCCGCGTCCTCGCTGGCCTCGAAACTAGCGAACTGGCAAGCGCTGTAGAACCACGACGTCCCGCCAAAGGTGGGCAACGCAGCCAACGCGGCAGCGCTCAAAGTGAGTTTCCAGGCCAGGACGCGTCCTAACGCAGCAGCTTTCGCGGCAAGGCCCGCGGGCCGCGCGGCCGCCACGCCAAAGGCGCTCTCGCGGACGCCGTGCATGTAGCGGCCGACCGCCCACACGCGCAGCAGATACGCCCCGGCAAGTAGCACCGCCTCGATGAGCAGCGCGCCGTTGGATATGCGAACCTGCCCATCCACCACCCACATTGGAATGAAACAAAGGGCGAGCGGCGCCGCGCCGGCATAATAGCGCCACGCCTCGCGCCCGAACGTGGATCGAAACAGCGCGAATCCGCATTCCAGCGCTTCGAGCGGATTCAGGCGGTTCCGGCGGCTCCGCGCAAATATCACATGTCCGTGTTGCGCAGCGACGGGCGCCACCGCGGCTTCAGTCATGAGTTCGCCCGCCCAGCCGATCATAGGCAGCGCCGCCGAAATTCAGATGCAGCTCCGGCCTATTCACTCGCCACCGCAGCAACGCAAAAAAGAGTGTCGCCAGACAGGCCAGCGCCGCAAATCCCCCCAGGACCTGCCGGAAGCGGCGCGCCGGTGACGATTTCGGTGCGGGCGGTCGCGCCATCCGGCGCAAGCAAGGCGGGCAGGCGAGCTTGTCGTCCTCGTCCGTCACGCATTCGCGGCAGAACGTTCCTCGACAATGCGGGCACCGGGCCGCCGCCTCGCGTAGCGGATGAAACAAGCAGCGCGCATGGCGCAGGCCCAACCTGGCGAGCTCAGCGGAGGGGGCGGCTGGCGTGTCAGGGGACATTGGTTTATGTGCCATCCCCGATGGGAGCGGCTGCGGGAACTGGTTCGGGCTTTGTTTGGTTCGAAGACGTGGCTGCTTGGGGTCCGGCTACCGGAGCGGTCAGCTGCTCCAGCAAGGCGCCGCGAGTGGCGCGAACCGCCGCATCAATCTCGGCAAGAACCTTGCTGGCGCGGCGCGTGCGCTTCACGATCGGCAGGTCAACGCACGCCCCTGTAGTGCGAATGCGTGACCAGGCCGTCGGCCCGAGCGCCAGTTCCAACGCCGCCCATGCCACACCCGCGCCGAAGGCGATCGCGCCAGCCGTGAAACTCAGCCAGTGCCACAGCGCGGCGCCAAGCGCGACGAACAGCACGCCGGGAATGATCGGCCTTAATAGCCAAGTGCGGCTGGGCCAAACCACAATGGATTCCAGGTCGCGCAAGTAGAACCGTCGGTACTCGACCGCGTACATAATGCGCTTCGCGGCGAGCAAACAGTCCTCGCTCAGATACCACTTCGTCCCGCCCGACAGGTTGCCGATGCGCGATATTTTGCGGAACGCTGTTCGCAATCAGTGCCTCCCCGCGACCCAGCGAGCGTAGAAGGCGCCGGCGATCAACAGCGGCAGCCAGGCTAATCCCGGATATGCCGCCCAGAAGCGCCAGCCCGAGCGCGGGATCAAATAGGAACGCGGCGCCTTCCGGTACTTCACGTGCAAAACAATGGCTGCCGGGATCGCGGCAATAATCAGCGGCCAAACCAAAATCCAGCCCCACCCGATCGTCACCGCGATCGAATCGTAGAGTACGTCACGATGCCGCCATTCCGCTTCGCTGCCAGTCAACAGAGTACCGCTGCGCCCGCGCTCGAAGCACGTGGGGCAAACGTGCTCCGCTCCGAGCTGCAAGTCGCACAGCGCGCACACAAACCGGCCGCACCTCTGGCAGCAAGCCTCAAATGCCTTCTCCGGATGAAAGAAACACGTCGCTTGCTCCGCCATCGCGGACGCGGCATTCGTTTTCTGGCGGGCCACAGGCCAGACCCGCATGCGCAGCTGCTTGCTGCAATAAGGACAGATCTGCCATCCGCTCGGCGTCTCTGTCGGCGTCACATCGCCGCCGCAGGTGGGGCACGCAACGGTCCCCGGCGCGCTTTGAGGCAGAGCCGTGGCCGCACCTGACGAGGAGCCGCGCGTTTCGGAATCGCTTGGATCGGGAGTGAACAGATTGATATTCAGGCTCACGCCATGCTCCGTTTATAGATCACACGCGTATCGCATACCCGATCGTGCAGCCCGCGCTTTTGCTCGTCCGTGCCGGCCATAATCGCTGTGGTGATGAGAAGTATCCAGTTAATAAAGGGGACAGCGGAGATCACCACGTTGTACATGAAGTAGCGGCCAAAGGAAACGCCCCACCCCAGGCCGCCTCCGTCCGGCCGCACGACCTTAATCCCGCAAGCCATTTTCCCGAGAGTTGCTCCCCAGTACCGCAGCATCAGGACTTCGTAAAACACACCGAAAACCAGATCAACTAGCACGAAAGTTCCGTTGAACATGGTCGGACTTTTGCCCGCCGTTCGCAGCATTTTTGGCAAAACCAGCGCTGCAACGATTAGAAAGGGCACGAGAAACACCAAACCGTCAATGAGCCGCCCGCCGAATCGAATGCCGACACCCGCGTAGCGGAGGAACGAGGCCGCGCCAGGTCCGCCCGCCATGACCCGGCTCAAAAACGCCGGCTTGCAATCGCCGCAAACCCAGTTCCCGGCGATTTGCACCAAATCCGATTGTGCGAGCATCTTTCCGCATTGCGAACACGCCAAAACCGGCTGCGTTGGTGGCTGTTGAGTCATTGGGCACGTCTCCTCGGTGATAAATCGCCCCTAGCCTAGCGCAAGCGGCCTCCTGCGCCAAGCATGAGGTTAGGGCCGGTTTCGCACTCAGCTAGTCCCTCTCGCGCGCCGCCTCTTTCGATTGTAGCGGCCGAACGATTCTTGCATCATGTTTTGCACCCGGCGATCGAACCCCTTGGACTTCAGCCAGCCGGGACGCGCGCTTTCCGTCATGACTGCAATCGCACACGGGAACATGCCGGAATGCATCCTGCCCTGCCTCGCTCCCGGATGGGTCACAATACCGCGACGATGACGGCGCGGTACACCGGAGAAATTTCTTTCGAACAAGTCCGATCTCCGCATTCCACCACGACTGGTCCCCAAATTGTCGTTTTGGAAAGTGGGAAGTCATTGGAAAATGGCCAGTCTATACCTGATGTCGCCCGGTTATGTATAATCGACCAGCTAGCGAGATGAGCGGGCGTCGTACAATGGCAGTATAGAAGCTTCCCAAGCTTCGGACACGGGTTCGATTCCCGTCGCCCGCTCCATTCGATTCGCTGATTCGCCGCACGGTTTGGATTCCCGATTTCCCGCTCGCGTTCCTTCTTGGGCAAGGCGTCCGTACGATCGCGGAAATTTCACAAATTGTGCGGAGCCATGTCGATTGCGGGAATAAGCGCTTATGGCGTTTTCCGCGATGATTCATCAGCCGTGCGCTAGGCGCGCTTTGTGATCATGAAATGCGTCGCGTAGGGCGTGTAGACGTGTTTGGAGCATTCATAGCCCAGCTTTGGCAAGTCGAGACGTTCGAAAAGCGACTCTCCCCCACCGAGGAAGATCGGCGACACGGCGATGTGCATTTCATCGATCAATCCGGCGCGAAGATATTGGCGGATTGTCTCGACGCCTCCTCCAACCCGGATCTCCTTGTCCTTGGCCACTTCGGTGGCGCGGCTCAGCGCGGCTTGAATTCCATCGGTGACAAAGTGAAACGTGGTGCCCCCGTTCATTTCGAGCGATGCACGCGGATGCGTGGTAAGCACGAACACCGGCATGTGGTAGGGCGGATTGTCGCCCCACCATCCCTTCCACTCGTCGTTTGGCCAAGGCCCGCGCACGGGGCCGAACATATTTCGGCCGATGATCCAGGCGCCGACGTTTTCGAAGCCGCGCGCGACGAAGTCATCGTCAACGCCCGTGGCTCCGCCCTCCTGGCCGATCATCTGGCGAAAAGTGCGCGTGCCAAACATCCATTCGTGCAGCGCTTTGCCTCCGACGCCGATGGGATTCGCAAGATCCTGATTCGGGCCGGCGCCGTAGCCGTCGAGAGAAATTGAAAAGCAGCGCACGCTAAGCCTGGACATGGATGCCGCTCCTTGGACGAATTTGTCTTATATCACGCCCTATCAGACGCCGCTGCTGGCGCGTCGTAAGCGGCTTCGCAATCGCCGGAACGAACGATTAGAATGGACGGCTCATGGGCCGGATTTACGCAGGGACGTCGGGCTGGGCGTACGGGAGCTGGAAGCCGAAGTTTTATCCGCGGAAGCTGGGCGCATCGCGATTTTTGAATTACTATGCGACGCGGCTGAACTCGGTGGAAGTGAACTACACGTTCGGCAAGGACGCGAGCGAAGAACTGCTGCGCGGCTGGGTTGCAGACACGCCCGAAGATTTTGTGTTCGCGGTGAAGGCGCACCGGCGAATCACGCACACGAAGAGGCTGCGCGGCGAAGCCCTGAAGGCGACGGCCGATTTTCTGGATGCGCTGGAACCTTTGCGCCAGGCGCAGAAGCTCGGTCCGGTGCTGTTTCAATTGCCGCCGAATTTTAAGTGCGATGTGGCGAGGCTGCGCGACTTCCTGGCCGTGCTGCCGCGAGGGCTTCGGGCCGCGTTCGAGTTCCGGCATGAATCATGGTTCGTGGAGGAAGTGTACGCGGCCTTGCGCGCGTCCGGAGTTGCGCTGTGCCAGGCGGAGAGCGAAAAGATTGTGACGCCGGGCGTCGCGACCGCCGATTTTCATTATTTGCGGTTGAGGAAAGAAAGCTATTCGGCGAAATCC
Source organism: uncultured Acidobacteriota bacterium (assembly GCA_963780035.1). Classification (GTDB taxonomy): domain Bacteria; phylum Acidobacteriota; class Terriglobia; order Acidiferrales; family UBA7541; genus Palsa-295. Next base: position 12,336 of record CAWAAG010000009.1, read on the forward strand.
GTGGCGCAACAAGTGCGGAACCTGGCGCGGAAAGGCGATGTGTTTCTGTATTTCAAGCACGAGGACACGCCAGTAGGCGCTCTGAACGCGCAGGCCGTGCTGGCGTCAACAAACAAGAAATGACTTGGGCGCCGCGCGAGGCGCGCGATGCCGTGCAATCATCTATTTCGAACTGAGGACTCCTTGATGATCAATAAACGGAGGTTGGCATTGTACGGAGTTAGCGCGGTCCTCTGCATGGGCGTGGCATGGACCGCTCTTGGCGCCAGGCGAGTGGCAGCGGCGAAAGTTGCCAGCGCGCAAGACAGCGCGCGGCGCGAGGTAGCGATCACCGTGGACGATCTGCCCGGTGCGCTGCCCGGAAACGATTTTGCGTACGGCGACCTGAAGGAGTTGCAGAAGATCAATCACGGCATTCCGGGTGTCTTAAAGGCGCATCACGCTTGGGCCATCGGGTTCGTCAACGAACGCAAGCTGCAGGTGCAAGGCGAGCGCGATGCGCGTGCGGCGTTACTGCAAGATTGGCTGGATGACGGGCTCTTTCTCGGTAACCACACTTATTCGCACGCAGATTTCAGCACCACGCCGCTGCAGGAGTACGAGGACGAGACGATTCGCGGCGAAGTGGTCACCGGCGCATTGCTTAAAGCCATGGGAGAGAAGGAACTTTACTTCCGCCATCCGTATCTCGATACGGGCATGTCGCTCGATGTGAAGAATGCTTTCGACGCTTTTCTGAAAGTGCGCGGCTATACCGTCGCACCGGTGACGATCGAGGACGCCGATTACGTTTTCAACGACGCGCTCGCTCACGCCTACGAGACGAAAGACAAAAAGCTCGCGGCGAAAGCGAAGAAGGAATATCTGGAGTACGTGGATACTGTGTTTAACTACGGCGAAAGCGAATCAGCGAAGCTATTTGGACGGCAAATTCCCCAGGTATTGCTGATTCACGATAATGAGCTGAACACGGAATGTCTGGATGCGCTTTTGAGCAAGCTGGAAAAACGAGGATACAAATTTATTTCCCTGCAGGAGGCCATGACCGATCCGGCGTACGCGACGCCTGATTTGTGGGTGGGCACCGGAGTGTTGTGGATGGAGCGGTGGAAATTGGCGATGGGGCTGAAGCCCGAGCCGGACAAGGGCCCGGACCCGCCCAAATGGGCATCGGACATTTTCGATCAGATGCGCAAGGAACGGCAGAAGGAGTAGAACTGAGAAGCTGATCCTTCGCTCCGGTCGCGTTGACCACCGTGGCGTGGCGTGGCACTCGCTGACGGGCTTAGGCGAGTGCTTGGGGAATAGCCTTCTTCCAGCGGCCCTGGGCTTTCAGAATCAGTTCGACGACTTCGCGGATCGCGCCCTCGCCACCTTTGGCCACGGTCACGTAATGAGCTGCGCGCTTTACCTCCGCCACCGCATTCGCGACGGCTACTCCTAGCCCCACTCGCTGCAAAATCGGCAGGTCCGGCAGGTCGTCGCCCACGTAGGCGACTTCCTCATCGGTGACGCCCGCGCGCGTGAGGATGGCTTTATACGATTCGAGTTTCTTCGGCATCCCTTGAATCACGAATTCCATGGATGATTCGCGCGCGCGCCGCGCTGTTGCGGGGGAATCACGTCCGGTGATGAGGCCTGTGCGGATGCCCATGATGCTCGCGAGTTTGATGCCGGCGCCGTCGTGCGCGTGGAACATTTTCATTTCCGCGACGCTGCCGTCCGGGAAAGTTTGCAGGCAGACGTAGCCGGGAGTCATGGTGCCGTCCACGTCCATCAGCAGAACCTTGACGGGTTTGGCGCGGCGCAGCACAGGTGCGGGAAATTTTATTTCGCGCATGGGCATTTCTCGAATTCCTCGACCGCGAATATTCTAGAACAATTGCAGCGTCCACAAATCGTGAACGTGCAGCACGCCTTCCAGCTTTCCGCCGGCGTCCACGATCAACACGGAGGTGATTTTCTTTTCCTCCATCAGACGCAGAGCGCTGGCGGCGAGTTCCGTGCGCGGAAGCGTGGCGGGATTTTTCGTCATGCAATCGCTCGCCGTTAGATCCAGCACATTCTCCGAGCGCTTCTGCATCATGCGGCGCAGGTCACCATCCGTGATGATGCCCAGAAGCTTGCCATCGGCTGCGGTGACGGCGGCGAGGCCCAGGCCCTTGCGGCTCATTTCGTAAATCACGTCCGGCATTTTGGCGGTGGGCAACACGCGCGGCGCCGCGTCGCCCGCATGCATCAGCGATTCGACGCGGCGAAGTTTTTTGCCCAGGCGTCCACCGGGATGCAACGCCGCGAAGTCTTCTTCCTTGAAGCCGCGGCGCTCCAGCAGTGAAATCGCAAGCGCGTCGCCCATGGCCATGGCCGCCGCGGTCGACGCGGTCGGCGCCAGATTCAGCGAGCAGGCTTCCTCTTTCACCGCGATATCCAGAACGATGTTGCTCGCGCTGGCGAGAGTAGACCGCGGATTCGCGGTGAGCGCGATCAGTTGGACGCCGAGGCGCTTCACCGATTCCACCAGCTCGATCAGTTCCTGCGTTTCTCCGCTCGAAGAAATCGCCACCAGCACGTCGGCGCCAGTGAGCATGCCGAGGTCACCGTGCAGCGCTTCGGAAGCGTGCAGAAATAGCGACGGAGTGCCGATGCTCGCGAAAGTAGCCGCAGTCTTGCGGCCGATCAGGCCGGATTTGCCAAGACCGGTGACCACCACGCGACCTTTGCATTTATAGAGCAACTCGACGGCTTTCTCGAAACGCTCATCGAGACGCGCGATCAGCCCCGCGATGGCCTCGGATTCGATGCGCAGGACGCGCTTGGCGGTGGTGAGACTCATCGAGCGTCCCATTCGCGCGCGAGGGCCGAGAGCCGCAGGATTTTTTGCAGCAGCGGGCGAAATTGCTCGAGCGGCAGCGCATTGGCGCCGTCCGAAAGCGCCTCGGAAGGATTATCGTGGACTTCCAGAAACATGCCGTTCACGCCGACGGCGGCTCCGGCGCGCGCCAGCGGCTCGATGAATTCCGGCTGCCCGCCGCTGGACTTCCCTGCCCCGCCCGGCAATTGCACCGAATGAGTGACGTCGAAAACGATCGGATACCCGAATTTGCGCATAATGGGAAACGAGCGCATGTCCACGATGAGGTTTTGATAGCCGAACGAGCTGCCGCGTTCGGTGAGGATGATTTTTTCGTTGCCGGTGCTGGCGATTTTTTCGGCGGCGTTGCCGATTTCCCACGGCGAAAGGAATTGGCCCTTTTTTACGTTCACGACGCGGCCGGTCCGTCCGGCGGCGAGCAGCAGATCGGTCTGCCGGCAGAGAAAGGCGGGAATCTGCAGGATGTCGCAGACTTCCGCCGCGGGACCGACCTGTGAAATATCGTGAACGTCCGTAATGACGGGCAGGCCGGTGCATTTTTTAATTTCGGCGAGAATGCGCAGGCCCTCGTCCAGCTGCGGGCCGCGAAAGGAATTCAGCGAAGAGCGATTGGCTTTGTCATACGAGGCTTTGAAGATGTAGGGGACGCCGAGTTCAGAGGTGATTTCGCCGAGGCGCTCGGCCATGCTCATGGCGTGCGCTTCGCTTTCGATCACGCAAGGTCCAGCGATCAGAAAAAGCGGCGCATCGCCGCCAAAGCGGATTTTCCCAGCGGAGAAAGTGCGTGGCGATTCCATCTATGTGATTGCGCGGGCGGCGCGCCGCAACAGACTATGCGGGTTCGCAGATGTTTTCAACCGTGCAATTCGACGGAGAGGTGAGGAGCTGAAATCGCCGCGCCTTTCCCGCTAAGGCTGCGGTGGGGCACAATCCACCGGAGCAAGCAGGCCACAGTTTACGATAACCCAAGCGCTTAGGAATATGGTAGAATACTAATACCGACGGTCCTGCGATTCAGCGGGTTGCGCGTGGCCATCTATCCGAACGACCATCGGCCCGCGCACGTGCATGTGATCGGGGACGCTTGCGAGGCGGTGTTCAATCTGAATTGTCCCGCCAGGACCTTGCGGCTTCGTGAGAACTACGGTTTTTCGCGCGCAGCGGTCAGCCGGATTCAAAAGGCATTGGCTGATCATCTGCCGGCGCTATGCAGACGCTGGGAGGAAATCCATGGTATCGCTTGACGAATTTGAGCGATCGAATCGACAGGCCAAGAAAATGCGCTCGGACTTCCCCTTGGCCGTGAAAGCGCGCTACGACCGCCGATTGGGGCGTGTTGAAATACACCTCAATTCCGGGCTGGTCGTGGCGTTTTCCCCGCACGACGTGCAAGGCCTGGAGAACGCGAAGGCCTCGCAACTGGACGAAATTCAGATCAGTCCTTCGGGCTTCGGCTTGCATTTCCCGAAGCTGGACGCGGATGTGTATTTGCCGTCTCTCCTGCAGGGATTTTTTGGGTCAAGACGGTGGATGGCGGCGCGGCTGGGGGCCGCGGGTGGCAAATCGAGGAGCGCGGCGAAAGCGTCGGCTTCTCGACGGAACGGCAAGTTGGGCGGCCGGCCGCGAACATTTCGGGAATCGCCGCAGATCGTGGATCGCCGGGACTAACGCCGACAATACGAAGGCACCGCAGAGTATGCAGAGAAGGAAAGGACAGGAAGACGAACAACGTTAATCGGTGGCGGGGTCAGCGGCGGCTACGCGTGATTCTGTCGAGACGCCTTGGCGGCGGTGGCGATTTTCCGCGCTCGCGCGGATGAACGCGGCGAACAGCGGATGCGGAGCCAGCGGCTTGGATTTGAATTCCGGATGAAACTGGCAGCCGACGAACCACGGATGGTCGGGAGCTTCCACAATTTCAACGTAGACGCCATCCGGAGTTCGTCCGGTGATGCGGAAACCGGCGCGCGTGAGCGTGTCTTCGTATTCACAATTGAATTCGTAGCGGTGGCGATGCCGCTCGGAAATTTCCAGTTGGCCGTAGGCTTTGTGGGCGAATGAGCCGGGCTCGATCTTGCAGGGCCACGCGCCCAAGCGCATGGTGCCGCCCATTTCGTCCACGCCGAGCAGTTCGCGCAATTTATAGATCACGCGATTGGGAGTGGAAGGATCGAACTCGGTGCTATCGGCGCGGTCAATGTGCGAAACCTGCCGGGCGTATTCGATCGTCGCGCACTGCATGCCGAGACAGATGCCGAAGAACGGGATTTTCTTTTCGCGCGCATAGGTAATGGCGTGAACCATGCCGGCGATGCCGCGCTTGCCAAAACCGCCCGGAACCAGGATGCCGTCCACGTGGCGCAGCAGACGTTCGGCGGTTGCCGGTGAATCAATGTCTTCGGCCTCGATCCACTCGATTACCACGCGCTGGCGATTCGCCAGGCCGCCATGCCCGAGCGCTTCGCGCAAACTTTTGTAAGCGTCTTCGAGCTGAACGTATTTCCCCACCACGCCGATGCGCACTTCGCCGGAGGGATGCTCGAGCGTCTCCAGCATCGCGAGCCACCGGCTCAGATCGCGCGGCGGGGCTTCCAAACGCAGCAGCCGCAATATTTGCTCGTCCAAGCCTTCCGCTGCGAGGGTCATTGGAACTTCGTAAATGTTGCTGACGTCCGGGGCGGAAATGACGCAGGCCTCGGCGACGTTGCAGAACAGCGCAATTTTAGCTTTCAGATCATTGGCGAGCTGTCGGTCGCTGCGGCAAATCAGCACGTCGGGCTGAATTCCGATGCTGAGCAATTCCTTGACGCTATGCTGCGTTGGCTTGGTCTTCAATTCGCCGGCCGTGGGAATGAACGGGACCAGCGTGAGATGCACGAAGATGACGTTTTCAGGGCCCAATTCGAGGCGCATCTGGCGAATCGCTTCCAGAAACGGCAACGATTCGATATCGCCGACCGTGCCGCCGATTTCGACCAGCACAACGTCCACGCCTTCGGCTACTTTGCGGAACGCGGATTTGATTTCATCGGTGACGTGCGGGATCACCTGCACGGTTTTGCCGAGATAATCGCCGCGGCGCTCTTTGGTAATGATGGACTCGTAGAAGCGGCCGGTGGTCCAGTTATGGTCGCGCGTTAAATGCGCGGAAGTGAAGCGTTCGTAGTGGCCGAGGTCCAGATCGGTTTCGGCGCCATCATCGGTGACGAACACTTCTCCGTGCTGATACGGAGACATGGTGCCGGGATCAACGTTCAAGTAGGGATCGCACTTCTGGAGGGTAACGCGAAGTCCGCGGCTTTCGAGCAGGCAGCCCATAGAAGCCGCCGCAACGCCTTTTCCGAGAGAAGAAACCACGCCACCCGTCACAAAAATATATTTTGGGGCGGTCCGCAAGGTCCCTCGACTTCCTCCCGGAGAATCTGCGTACGAAACATTATGAAGAGAAATGGCGCGAGTGTCAAACTACGATTTCAAATTGCGAAAATTATTTTTTCTGCTGGTTGCGCGGGGAAAGGCCGACAAACCGGTGAAAATTAACGGCGACTCGATGAAAACACCACAGCGATGCAGAGACCGCATGGAAATAGTTGGCCGCAGATTGCGATTGGCGTTGGATTGTAGCTGTACTTCAGGATTTCGCGCCGGCGCTCAATAGCTTTTCCACTCGCTCGACGTCCGCGGGCACGTCCACGCTAACGGCGTCGTATTCCGTTTCTACCATGTGAATGCGGAAGCCGTTCTCGAGCCAGCGCAATTGTTCGAGCTGTTCCACGCGCTCCAGTTCGCCGGGAGGAAGCGTGGGATATTCCAGCAGCGCGTCGCGGCGATAACCGTAGAGGCCGATGTGTTTCCAGTGGCTCGCAGCCACCGTCGAGCCCGTGTCCCGCACCCACGGAATCGGCGCGCGCGAAAAATAGAGAGCGTTGGCGTCGAAATCCTGGACGACTTTCACCACGTTGGGATCCATGATCTCGTTTTGTTGAGTGATGGCGGAACAGGGAGTGGCCAGCTGAATGGATTCGTCTTCAGCCATCGCGGCGGCTACCGCGTCCAAAGTGCCGGGATTGATCAAAGGTTCGTCACCCTGCACGTTGATATAGATGTCAGCGGGTAGATGGGCGGCTACCTCCGCCACGCGGTCGGTACCAGTACGGTGATCGTGGCGGGTGAGCATGGCTTCGCCCCCGAACTTCTCGACGGCTTCCTTAATTCTCTGATCTTCGGTGGCGACCACGACGCGGGAGGGTAGCTTGGCGATACGAACCCTCTCTACAACGTGCTGAATCATGGGTTTCCCGGCAATCAGGGCGAGCGGCTTGCCGGGAAACCGGCTGGACGCGTGCCGCGCCGGAATCACCACCAGCACCTTGGGAGTCTCGGAATTCGCCATGAGCGAGGTGAACCTTTCGCCGTCCGGGAAATCTTAACACGGAGACCGCACGTTGTTGCAGATACGGAGGTGCTGGGAAACGTCGCGCTTGCTTTGCATCGGGCCGGTGGTAGAATCCCTGGCAAGCGACACGTCAAGCAGGTCCGGCGCTTAACGGGTCACGCGGCAGGTGGGGGCCAAGTTGAGACACCGCGCACCGCAGCCGGTAGCACCGAGAGCGCCGCTGCGAGTTTGCGCGTTTTTTCTTTTTTGCGCCGTACTGCTCCTCGCTTCCCCTGCGTGGCCGCAAGTGGAAGGTCCTACCCGCGTTGAGAATCCCCAAAAAATTGAGAAAGGTAAGTACCTCAAAGCCGAGACGGATATCGCGCTGGTGAATGTGTCGGTGACGGACCCCTACGGGCGATTGGTCACCGGGCTCGAGCAGGAAAACTTCCGCGTATTCGAAGACAACGCCGAGCAGGAAATTGTGCGCTTCTCCAGCGAAGACGTGCCGATTTCCATCGGCGTGATTTTCGATATGAGCGGAAGCATGTCCGACAAAATTGAGAAATCGCGCCTGGCGGCGGTGCAATTCTTCCACACCGCGAATCCGCAGGATGAGTTTTTTCTGGTGAATTTCAACGATCGCGCGGAGCTGGCCAATACTTTCACCGGGAGCGTCGAGGAATTACAGAGCCATCTGATGTTTACGGCGGCGCGCGGAGAAACCGCGCTGCTGGACGGAATTTATCTGGGTCTTAGCGAGATGAAGGGAGCACACAACACAAAGAAGGCGTTGCTCATCATATCCGATGGAGGCGATAATCATAGCCGCTACACGGAAACGGACATTCGCAAGTACGCCAGAGAAGCGGACGTCCAGATTTATGCCATCGGGCTCTACGAACCTGGCGGCGGCCCGACTCCCGAAGAGCAACTAGGCCCGGCCCTGCTGGCGGATCTGACGCAAATGACGGGTGGCAGGACGTTCGTGGTGGGCAGCCTGAACGATCTGCCGGACATCGCCACTAAAATCAGCATGGAGTTGCGCAATCAATATGTGGTTGGATACAGACCGAGCAATCACAATCACGATGGAAAGTGGCGAAAAATCAAAATCAAGCTGCGGCCGCCCAAGGGATTGCCGCCTCTTACCGTTTACGCCAAAACCGGGTATTACGCGCCGGGCCACTAGGCGTTATTTCCTGAATATTTTCCTGACCCTGTTGCTGGCGACGATTGCCAGTCCGCTTGCGCGCGCGCAGCAGAATCCTTTTCCCGCTCCACCCTCGCCGCCTCCGCCGCCCGGTGAACAGAACGCGCAGGTGGATCAGCAACATCGGCTCACTTCCACCGTTGATTTGGTGGTGCTGCATGCCACCGTGGTCGATGATAAAGGACAGTTCGTCCCGGGTCTCACCGCCGATAACTTCCGCGTGTTTGAAGACAAAGTAGAGCAGAAAATTTCCGTCTTCTCCAAGGAAGACATCCCGGTAACCATGGGCCTGGTGATCGATAACAGCGGCAGCATGCGCGAAAAGCGTCCGCAAGTGAATGCCGCCGCGCTTTCTTTTGTGCGCACCAGCAACGCTGCGGACGAAGTTTTTGTGGTGAACTTCAACGACGAATATTATCTGGACCTGGACGAAGACTTCACCAGCAATCCTCAGGAGCTGCACGACGCGCTGGAGCGCATTGATACGCGCGGCAGCACCGCGCTGTTTGACGCCATCATCGGTTCGCTCGACCATTTGAAGAAGGGACACAAGGACAAGCGCGTACTACTGGTGATCACCGACGGTGATGATGACGCCAGCCGCAAGGATTTTCCCTACACGGTGAAGGCCGCGGTGGAATCGAACGCGGTGATTTACGCGATCGGCGTTTTCAGCGACGACGACCGCAAGAACAACAAGAAGATGATCCGCAAGTCCAAGAAGGAATTGACGACGCTCGCCGAAGCCACCGGCGGGCTGGCTTTCTTTCCGGACAGTCTCGCCGATGTGGACCCGGTTTGCGTCCAGGTGGCGCGCGATATCCGCAATCAGTACACGCTGGGCTACTACCCCACCAACACGGCGAAGGATGGAAGTTTCCGCAGCGTCAAATTGGATTTGATTCCGCCGAAGGGCCGCGGGAAACTCACGGTTAGAACGCGCACCGGGTATTACGCGCAGCGGGCCTCTCACGGCGACTAGTAAATCTGGGAGTGCGGCAGCTTGTTTATCCTGAGGAACGAAGGGCTGCAGCCGCCCCAACTGTTTTTTGCACGCCACCAAAGTCAACGCGGCGAGGCCTGCCTCGCCCGGCACGATCACGGCAGGCGAGGCAAGCCTCGCCCGGGAGAAAGCGGCAGCAAGCTGCCGCACTCCCAGATGGTTCGCGGCGCGACTGCAGATTGGGAAGTCCGCTGACTCTTGCCTTTGCGTTTCCAATTACATTGATCCGAGGAAGCTCGAGCCGTGAGGGATTTTCCCGCCGAAGTTTTCTGCTACTGTCTGGCCCATGTCCGCCAGCGTTGTCCGCGTGCCTAGGTTTACGCCGCGCTGCGCGCCGGGACCGCTTGCGAGAATCGGGACGTATTCCCGCGAATGGTCCGTCGTGGGGTTCACCGGATCAGGATCGCAACCGTGATCGGCGGTGATGAGCAACAAATCGGTCCGCCCCAGCGCCTCGACGAACGGTCCGAGCAAATTGTCGAATTCCTCGAGTGAGCGCGCGAAGCCTTCGACGTCCTTCCGGTGTCCGTAGAGCATGTCGAAATCCACCAAATTCGCGAAGAGCAGCCCTTGCGGGCGTTTTGCGAGCGCTTCGGTCAGCTTGCCCATGCCATCCGCATTGTTTTTCGTGGTGACGTAATCATCCACGCCGCGGCCGTTGTAGATGTCGTGAATCTTGCCGACGCCGAAAACCGGCACCTTGCGGTCCGCCAAAACGTCCAGAAGCATCGGGCGCGGCGGCTCGACGGCGTAATCATGGCGCCGTTCCGTCCGCTTGAAGTTTCCCGGCGTGCCGGTGAAGGGGCGCGCGATCACACGCCCGACTCGATTGGGGCCATCCAGTAATTTCCGCGCGATTTCACACATGCGATACAGCTCCGGCACGGGAATCACGTCTTCGTGCGCCGCGATCTGAAAAACGCTGTCGCCGGACGTGTACACGATCGGAAATCCGGTGCGCACATGCTCTTCGCCCAATTCTTTGAGGATCTCAGTGCCGGAAGCGGGTTTATTGGCCAGCGTACGGCGCCCAATCTGGCTTTCGAATTCCGCAATCAGCGTTGGCGGGAATCCGTGCGGATACACCGGGAAAGCCTGGTCCAGCCAGATGCCGGCCATTTCCCAGTGGCCCGTCGTCGTGTCTTTTCCGGGAGAGCGCGTGGCGCCTTCGCCGTAACTTCCAGATGGATGTGCAGGCGGAGTGAGATGCTCGAGCGGTTTGATGTTCGCCAAGCCCAGGCGCACGAGGTTCGGCAGTTGCAGCGGGCGCGAGCGCGCGATGTGGCCGAGCGTATCGCGGCCAATATCGCCGTAGTCGCCGGCATCCGGAAGCTCGCCGATTCCTACGCTATCGAGCACGATCCAGATGACGCGCTCAAATCGCGGACTTCCCTGCCCCACGGATGCCTCCCTGCCGTTTCATCGCCGCTGCGGGATTGAGATTGTACTCCGAATGCGCGACCGGGCGATTGCAGGCTATTGCTGACTCGTGTACGGCAGTCCTGAGAATTGCGCGAGCTTAATTTTTGGCTTGGATGGCCTGGTCGTAAGCGGCTTTGGCGATGCGGGCGATCACCGCGTCGCGAGTGGCCTCATCCGCTTTGGAGTCGGTGACGAATATGGCGATGGCCAGGCGGCGTCCGTCCGGCAGGGTGATCAGTCCGATATCGTTAGTGGCGAAAGCCACGCCGTTCCGCGTTCCCGACGAGCCGGTCTTATGCATCACCATCGTACCGGCCGGCAGATGGCCCTTGATACGCTGCACTCCGGTGCCCGCATCCGCCATCCATTGCAAAAGCAGTCGCGTGTGTTCTGGCGTTAGGGGCGAATCGTCGCTGATGCGACGCAACAGTTGCACGGCTCCCGCGGGTTCAAACCAGTTGCGATATTGCGCTGTAATGTCGCGCGCGAGGCCGTCTTCACCGTCTTCCAAGTGAAAGCCGGTTACCCCAATTGATTTGATGTAGCTGTCCACGACCGCAGGCCCGCCCACGATGCGCAGAACTATGTCCGCCGCGACGTTGTCGCTAAGGGATACGCCAGAGCCGAGGAGTTCACGAAGCGGGACGTCCACGTTCGCTTCCGGATACTTATCCTGCAGCGGGCTGTGGGTGTGCGGAACGATGCGGTCGGAGGGCAGAAAGCGGATGGGCTGATCGAGCGAGAATTTCCCCTCTTCGACGAAATGAAGCGCAGTGAGCACGACGGGGAGTTTAAACACCGATTGCATGGGCGGATGCGCGTGCGCATTGAGGTCGCAGTTCAAAGTCGTGCCGGGAAGCGAGCATGCGACCGCAACCTTGCCATGAGCGTCAGCCGCAATGTCTTGAATTTGCCGCTGCAGGGCTGCTTGGGCGAAGGCCGGGCCCGCCAGCAAGAAAAATGCGATCGTCAAGCGCATCACCACACTATAGCAGACGCAGCGGAGCCGAAAACCGCGCGCCGAGGCGATATTGCGGAGCGATTTGCCGCGGCTTGCGGTCGGGCGTATAATTTTGGGTTTAGACACATGGCGACGGAACCCATAGGGAAGCTCCCTCCTGACTCGAACGAACCTGCACCGCTGGCGGCGCGGCCTGCCAAGGCCGTCCCGGCGGATATCGAGGAGATTCGCGTCCGGGGCGCGCGCGTTCACAATCTGAAGAACATTGACTTCGTGATCCCGCACAACGCGATCACGGTGGTCAGCGGCGTATCCGGTTCGGGCAAATCCAGCCTCGCTTTCGACACTCTTTACGCCGAGGGGCAGCGGCGCTACATCGAATCGCTATCGGCGTATGCGCGGCAGTTCCTGGAACGCATTGAAAAGCCGGACGTGGACGAAATCACCGGGATCGCTCCGGCGATTTCGATCCGCCAGAAGAATTCCACGCGTAATCCGCGCTCGACGGTGGCGACGGCTACCGAAATTTACGATTATCTGCGGCTGCTTTACGCGCGCATCGGACGCACCTTCTGCCTGCGCTGCGGCGAGGAAGTCCGCAAGGACACGCTGGACGAAATCGCCTCGCGGGTGCTGGCGCTGCCGGCCGGTCGGCGCTTTTACGTGCTCTACGAACTGAAATTGACGCCCGACGCCGCCACCAACGCTCCGCAAGCTCCGCGCGCGCGCAAACCCGTAAAGCCGGCGGCGGACGCGGTGCGCGAAGCGCTGGTCAGTTTGCGCAAACGCGGATTCAACCGCATCTACCAGGCGGGGCGAGTTTTCGAATTTTCCACGCCGGAAGAATTGCTGGACGTGGATTTCACCAAGCCCGTGTACGTGCTGGTGGACCGATTGGCGCTTTCGCCCGAAGTGCGTTCGCGCCTGATGGACTCCATCGAGATCTGCTACCGCGAAGGCCACGGCGAAGCCATTCTGGAATTTGTGCCGGACACGCCAGAGGGAGCGCCGGAACGGATGGTCTTCAACGAGCGCTTTGAATGCAAGAAATGCGGCGCGACGTATCAGGAGCCGGAGCCGCGGCTTTTTTCGTTCAATAATCCCTACGGCGCGTGTCCGCGTTGCCAGGGATTCGGCAACACCGTGGATTTCGATCTCGACCGCGTGGTTCCGGATAAGAGCAAGACTCTCGCCGACGGCGCTATCGAGCCGTGGACCAAGCCGCGATACCGCCAGTTGGCCATGGACATGCGCCGCTACGCGCGTACCAAGGGAATACCGGTGGATGTCCCGTTCCGCGAATTGACGTCCGCGCAGCGCGCCGCCATTCTCGACGGCGACAAAAAAGAAGATTATCCCGGCGTGAAGGGCTTCTTCGGCTGGCTCGAGCGCAAGAAATACAAATTGCACGTGCGCGTCTTCCTCAGCCGCTACCGCGGCTACGCCACCTGCCCGGATTGCGCTGGCACGCGGCTGCGTGCCGAAGCGCGCGCCGTGAAAATTGCGGGACGTTCGATCACCGAAGTCTGCCAGATGACGGTGAAGGAAGCGCGACCGTTCTTCGCCGCGCTGCAACTGACCGAATCCGAATCGGCCATCGTCGAAAAGGTGCTGGAAGAAATTCAACAGCGGCTCCGCTTTCTCGATGATGTCGGCCTGGATTATCTGACGCTGGACCGGCTGACCTCCACGCTATCCGGCGGCGAGGCGCAGCGGATCCAGCTCGCTACTTCGCTAGGCTCGCACCTGGTGGGTGCGCTGTACGTGCTGGATGAGCCTTCGATCGGGCTGCATCCGCGCGACACGCATCGCCTGATTGAAATTTTGAAGGGGCTGCGCGACCTGGGAAATACGCTGCTGGTGGTGGAGCACGATCCGGACACAATCATGGCGGCCGATTACGTGCTGGATTTGGGTCCGGGCGCGGGCGAACACGGCGGTAAATTGATCTTCGCGGGCACGCGCGACGCGATGTTGAAGGACCAGCATTCGCTGACGGGCCGCTACCTGCGCGGCGAACTACGAATTGCAATTCCGGCGCGGCGGCGCAAGCCGCAAGGAAAATTCCTGAAGATTTTCGGCGCGCACAGCCACAATTTGCGCGGCGTGGATGTGATGATCCCGCTCGGACTGCTGGTTGCGGTGACGGGCGTTTCGGGTTCCGGCAAATCCACGCTGGTTTACGACGTGGTGTACAAGGCGCTGCAGGCCAGACGCACCGGCGGCAATTGGCGCGAATGTTGCGATCAGATGGAGGGCGATGCGGCGCTCGCCGCGGTGGAAATGGTGGACCAATCGCCGATCGGGCGGACGCCGCGCTCGAATCCCGCCACGTACTTGAAGGCCTTCGACCCGATTCGCGAAGTCTTTGCATCCACGCCCGAAGCAAAAAAGCGTGGATTCACCGCCGGACATTTTTCGTTCAATATTCCGGGCGGACGCTGCGAGGCTTGCCAGGGCGATGGGACCGTTACGGTGGAGATGCGCTTTCTTGCGGACGTGGAACTGGTCTGCGAAGAGTGTCGCGGCACGCGTTACAAGAGCAGCGTGCTGGAGGTCATTTACAAAGAAAAGAATATTCACGACGTGCTGCAAATGACGGTGCGCGAAGCGCTGGCATTTTTCGCCGCCCATCCGAAAGTCACCTCGAAGCTTCATGTACTGGAAGAAGTCGGCCTGGGTTATCTGCGTCTGGGGCAATCCGGCACCACGCTTTCCGGCGGCGAAGCGCAACGTTTGAAACTGGCCGCGCATCTTACCCGCCAGGAAAACACCGGCATCCTCTATATCTTCGACGAGCCCACCACCGGCTTGCATTTCGATGATATACAGAAGCTGCTGACGGCTTTCCGAAAATTAATCGAAGGCGGCGCTTCGGTGCTGATCATCGAGCACAATCTGGACGTCATCAAATCGGCGGATTGGATGATTGACCTCGGTCCGGAGGGCGGCGAAGGCGGCGGGCGCGTGGTGGCTGCCGGAACTCCCGAGCAGGTGGCGCGCAATCCGCAATCGCACACCGGGAAATTTCTCGCAAAAGTACTGAATGCGTACAACGGGACGAATCACACCAATCATTCAGCCGAGGCCAAAAGCGCCGCGCCTCCGCTGAATCCTCCGACGGAATGAAACGAACTTCCAGGACGCTGGCGTTTTGCCTTTGCAGCGCCTTCCTCGGCGCCAGCCCTTTCGCAGCCGCGCAAACCGTCGGCACCTCCAAGAAAATAATCCGCGAGGATCCCGCCGCGGCCGAGCTGAATCGCTTCCTGGCCGCCGCGCAGGACGCCGTCAACCAACAGGATTACGCGAGCGCCGCGCAGAACTATCAAGCCTACCTCGCCAAGAAACCGGACGACGCGGTCGTGCATTACGACCTCGGTTATGCGTATACGGCGCTGCACCGGCCCGCGGACGCGGCAGCAGAATACCGGAAGGCGATTGCTCTTGCGCCTGACAACCCACGCACGGCATCCGCCTACCAGAATCTCGGGCTGACCCTCATCCCCACAGATCCCGAAGCGGCTATTGAGCCGCTGCAGCACGCCGCCAAGTTGCTGCCCGGCGACGCGCGCACCAAATGGCTTTTAGGAGTCGCGCTCGAAGCAGCCAAAAAAGACGGACCCGCCATCGAACAATATGAAGCCGCCGCCAAGCTGGACGCGAAGAGCGTGGAGATCCGCAATTCGCTGGGATTCGCGCTGCTGAGAGCTGGGAAAGCGGGCGATGCCGAAGCCGCGTTTCGCGAAGCGATTGCGTTGCAGCCCAGCGGTGAACCGGCCAGCGACGCACATAAAGGCCTGCTGCAGGCGCTGCTTGCGCAGAAAAAAATGGATGCGGCAGCGGCGGAGCTGGGCACGGAACTTCAGGCGCATCCGAACGACCCGGGCATGCGTCTGGAGCGTGCTTCCCTGCTGGCGGACGCGGGCAAGGATGACGATGCTCTTGCGGAACTCGATCGCGCGGCGGCGGCCGGCCCGGAATCTCTGCGAGCGCTGCGCCTCCGCGCTTTGATTTATTTTCGCCAGAAGGATTACGACAAGGCGGTGCCGGCATTGACCAAGGCGATTGCGCTTGCGCCCAAGGACCCGGACCTTCCCGCGCAGCTCGGCCACGTGTACCTGGAAAAAAAAGACTATCCGAACGCGGTGAACGAGCTGGTCGTGGCGATCAATATGAATCCGGGCTCCAATGACGTCCTGGGCGATCTCGTAGCAGCGGAGTATCTAAGCAAGAATTACGTGGCGGCTCTGAAGGGATTGGATCTTCTTGCACAACGCGAAACATTGCCGCTGGGAAGCTGGTTCATTCGCGCCACTTGTTACGATAAACTGGGGCAGCCGGCTCCGGCACTTGACGCGTATCAGAAATTTCTGCAATTGAATAAAGACGAGAACAGCGACATGTACTTCGAGGCCACTGCGCGCGCGCGAACACTCACACGCGAGCTCCAGAACAAGAAGAGGTAGTACATTGTTCGCAAAATGCGGCGTTGGCTGGGCGGTCGTAACGCTCGCTCTGGTGGCGAGTGCGGTCGTGACCCAAGACCGCGTGCCGGAGTTGCGGGCGCGTTTCCAGAGCGAGACGAACCCGGTGCATAAGGCAAAAATGATTCCGCGGCTGGCGGATGCGGAATTCAGCGACATCCAGAACCAGGTCGCTGCGGGGAATCTGGCCGATGCCGCTGCCATCGCCGCGCAGGTCCGCGATGAGGCCCGCACCGCCCAAGCGGCGCTGGACGGAACCAAGCGCGACGCCGAAAAGCATCCCGAAGGCTACCGGCAGCTGCAGATTTCCGTGCGCGAGTCCGTTCGCCGGTTGAACGATTTATTGACGGGCATGGCGGGCGACGAGCAGAAACCTTTTCAGGAAGCGCGCGACGACCTGGAGAAAATGGACCGGCAACTGATCCACCAGCTTTTTCCGGACCGTCCGAAGGCCAGCGCGACGCCCGCTAATCCGAAGAGTTAGGAGTCCGTTATGCGTTTCCGCACTGTGATGTTCGCGATGCTTTCCGTGCTGCTGATGGCTTCGCTGGCCGCCGCGCGCACCCGGTCGAAACAGGATCCGCAGAAAGACTATTTGACCGACGCCGAGGCAGACAAAATCCGCGACGCCGTGACGCCACCCGAGCGCATCAAGCTGTATCTTTCGTTTGCCGACGACCGCCTGAAGAAATTTCAATACGAACTGACGCGCACCACGCCGGAAGGACGGCGCGGCGAAATTTTGAATGGCCTGCTGAACGATTATGCCGGCTGCATGGACGACGCCGCCGACCAGATCGCAGTGGCGCGGGAAAAGCAGGTAGATATTCGCGGGCAGTTGAAACTGATGGAATCCAAGGGCAAAGAGTTCCTGGAAATCCTCGAAAGGCTCGATAAGGGCGGTGCGGAACTCGCTACGTACAAGGACACTCTGGAAGACGCCATCGAAGGAACCAAAGACGCGCTCTCCGATGCAGACGCAGCCTCCAAGGAATTGACACCCGTGCCGGTCAGGAGAAAACCCTCATGAAGCGGGGTCGCGCCAGGAATCTCGTGCCCGGCGGCGAGCGCATTTTTCAGAGGATTTACACGCGCCTCGGCTGCGAAGGCCGGCCACCGCATTTCGTGGTGGAATACCATCCCTACACGGATCTGACGCACACCATTCGCCTGCGCGAGGACACCGCCTACGTACGTTTGTCCGACGCGCTGGACGACGCTCCGCATCCGGTGGTGGAAGCCACGGCCGCGATTTTACTGGGACGTTTGTACCGCCGCCAGCCGCCCAAGGAACTGCTGCAGGCCTACCGGGAATTTTCCTACGCCGGGTCCACGCGGCGGCGATTGCTGAACTTGCGCCAGCGGCGCGCGCGGCGCATGGAGCATCGCCCGGCCGGCGCGCATCATCACCTCGATCAATTGTTTGACCGGCTGAACGAGCGCTACTTCGGCGGTGAACTCGGGAAGCCGCGGCTGAGCTGGAGCAAGCGCGTGTGGACCAGTTTGCTGGGCTGTTTCGATCCGGCATTGCAGCAGATCGTGATCAATCGCCAGCTCGATCGCGAAGGCGTGCCGGAATTTGTGGTGGCCTACGTGATGTACCACGAAATGCTGCACGTGAAGCATCCCATGCGCTTTGCTCGCTGCCGGCGCGAATCGCACGGTCCAGCATTTCGCAAGGAAGAAAAGAAGTTCGCGGACTACAACCGCGCCATGAAGTTCCTCGATCGCTTCCCCGTCTGCTGATTGTTGTAATCGGGCGGCTCAACCGCGCGCCAGGCGATTTTTCCGGGAGTGCGGCGGCTTGCCGCCGCCTTTCCAGCGCGAAGCTTGCTTCGCGTGCGGTAGACGAAACTCTGGCACAACGTCAGACTAGGCCAGCCCCGCCCGGGATGGGGTGGGAGCAAGCTCCGGCATTGCACAGATTGCTTGCCGTGACTTCCGGTTTGAAGAAGTGGGCGCAGGGCGCCGTTACTTCTCGCTGGAGAGCTTTTCGATTTTCTTCTGGATTTTCTTGGCGTCGGGCGCGTTGGGTAGAACCTTCAGATACTCCTGGTAATAGTGGACGGCTTCGGTTTTGTCGCCCTTCTTTTCGTAGGCCTCGGCCAGCAGCAGGCGAGGCTTCGCGAAATTGGCGCGCAGCTTGATCGCGTCTTCGAAGCGGGAAATTGCGGCGTCCATATCGCCCTTGTGCATGTAGAAGGTGCCCACTTCTATATCCTGCTCCGCGTGGAAGGGATCCCAGGCGGGATCGTCTTCAGGAGGCAGCACGCCGGCTTTCGTCGTGTGCGCTTTCTCTTTTTTCGACGATTCGTTGTCAGGCGGCAGCACCTTTTTTGACGACGACTCCTGGTCGGACTCGCCCTGGTTCGGGCTCGGGGTCGTTGTGGGCGGTTGCGCGGGCGTGGCCGGCTGCTGGGATGGCGGCGGCTGATCCTGCTGAGACTGCGCGTGGCAAACCGGCACCGCCGCCAGCGCCGCCAGCGGCAGAATCACGAGCATATATTTCAGAGCCTTCCGGCGCATTCAGCGACCTCGCTACCGTTAGATTGCGTTTGCTATTATGAAAGTTGCACGCGAGCCCGCTCCGAATCAATTCGCGCTGCGGGCGTGCCTGGATATTGTAACTCGCCCCTATGGAACTCCGAGAAAAAGTCGCGCAGCTTCCCACGCAGCCCGGGGTGTACCTGTTCCAGGACGCCGCTGGCACGATTCTGTACGTGGGCAAGGCCAATTCGCTGCGCAGCCGCGTGCGCTCTTACTTCTTGGAATCGAATTGGCACAATGCCAAGACCGGCTCGCTGGTGCGCGAGATTGCGGACCTCGATTACATCGTCGTCGACAATCAAAAAGAAGCGCTGGCGCTGGAAAACAATCTCATCAAGCAGCATAAGCCGAAATTCAACGTCCTGCTCCGCGACGACAAGACCTACCCCTACATCCAGTACACGGCGTACGAGAAATATCCGCGTCTGTACGTCACGCGCCGGCTGAGGAAAGACGGCTCGATTTATTTTGGCCCGTACTTTCCGGCGCGTTTGGCCTACCAGCTGGTGAATCTGGTGCACAAACATTTCCTCGTGCCATCGTGCACGGTGGACCTGACGCGCGCGCATCCGCGTCCCTGCTTGCAATATTACATTCACCGCTGCCTGGGTCCATGTGTAGCGGGTCTCGTTACCGATGAGCGCTACGCCGAGGCGGCCCGCGACGTGCGCCTCTTTCTCGAGGGGCGCCGCAGCGACCTGGCGCACAGCCTCGAACAGCGCATGCAGCAGGCCTCCGAAGCCGAGCGCTACGAGGAGGCGGCCGGGTATCGCGACCTGCTGCGTACGCTCACGGAAATGGAAGAGCGGCAAAAGATCGCCGCGGCCTCCGGCGACGATACTGATGTGCTGGCATGGTATGCCGAGCCTCCGCAAGTCGCCGTGAATTTATTCCACTTGCGCGGCGGGCGCGTGATGGATAGGCGCGATTTCTACTGGGAGGACATGGACGATTTCAACCCCGCTGAATTTTTGCCGTCGCTGATCAAGCAGCTTTACCTCGATGCCGCCTATTTGCCGCGCTATATCCACACGCCCATGGGTTTCGAAGATAGCGCGCTGATCGAGGAAGTCTTGAGCGAGAAGGCCGCACATCGCGTGGAAATTCTGAATCCGCAACGCGGGCAGAAACACGCGTTCCTGGAACTGGTGGAAAAAAACGCAAAACATTCCTTCATCCAGCGATTCCGCGTACTGAAGCCCAGTTCCGCGGCCATCGTGGACGCCCTCGAATCCGCCCTGGGCCTGCCCGAGCCGCCCAAGCGCATCGAATGTTTCGACATTTCGCACATTCAGGGGTCCGACACGGTAGCTTCCATGGTCGTTTGGGAAGCCGGCCGCATGAAGAAGTCCGACTACCGCAAATTCATCATTCGCGGTGAAGCCATGCCGGAAGGCAGCGAAAAGTCCGCGGGAATTCTGCGCGACGATTTTGCCAGCATGCAGGAAGCGGTGGAGCGTCGTTACCATCGCCTGCAGCAGGAGAATAAGCCGATGCCGAGCCTGATCTTGATTGACGGCGGCATTGGACAATTGCATGCTGCGGCAAAGGCGCTCGAAAAGCTGGCCATCATCAACCAGCCCATGGCCAGCATCGCCAAGAAGGAAGAAATCCTCTACATTCTGGGGCGCGAAGACGAACCGGTGGTGCTCGATCGTCATTCGCCCGTGCTGCATTTGATCCAGCAAATTCGCGACGAAACCCATCGCTTCGCCGTCACCTTTCACCGGCAACGTCGCTCCAAGCGCCGCCTGCGCACCTCGCTTACCGAGATTCCGGGCGTCGGACCGCGCACCGCGCAAAAATTGCTGCGACGATTCGGCAGCGTTACGCAGCTGCAGAATCTCTCGGTGGACGATCTCGCCGCGGAAGTGCCGCGCGCGCAAGCACAGCGCGTGTTCGAGGCGCTGCACAGCAGCGCCAGCCGCTTGCAGGCCCCGAATCCGTAGCCGCGTTTGCGCTCGCGCTTGCCGTCGCCTGCCCAATTCGCGCGAGAATCCAAATCGAAACTGCTACGCTTCGCGCCGTTCCATTTTCCCTTTGCTTGCCTCGCTTGGGAACCCTATGCTACTGTCAAGTTTGGAGGTGCACCATGGGTGAAAATAACGCGGGATCGAAGGTCAGCTTTTTTCTAGTGGGATTGGGCATCGGAGCTTTGGTTGGAATTCTTTTCGCGCCGAAATCCGGCGACGAGACGCGCGACTATTTGTCGGGCAAGGCGGATGAAGGGCGTGATTATGCGCAAAAGAAGGCTCGCGAACTTCGCGAACGCGCCGAAGACCTGATCGAACGCAGCAAAGAGATCATGTCCCGCCAGAAAGATGCGCTTTCCACGGCCGTCGAAGCTGGAAAAGACACGTACAAGCGGGAATCCAAAGCTTCCTGAGCCATTGCGAGGAGTTTAATGTCCGGCTGGGTAGAAGCTTTCATCGTCATCGCGGCGATAGCCATCGTGGTGCAGATGGCTATCCTTCTCGCGATGTTCCTGCAACTGAAAACCTCGATTCTGGAGTTCACGCGGATCGCCAATGAGCTGCAAGGCCGCGTGGACCCCATCCTCACGCGCATTAACCGCATCTTGGAAGATTCCGAGGGACGGCTTTCCAGCGTCATGGGCGATGCCGCCGAAATCACCCGCCTCGCGCGCGGCCAGGCCCAGAAGATGGACCGCATATTTACCGAAACGATCGAGCGCCTGCGCATTCAGGTGATTCGCGCGGACCAGATTCTTACCGGCGCGCTGGAAGTGGTGGATGAAGCCGGCAGCAAATTTCGCAACACTTTGTGGGGACCCATCCGGCAGGCTTCTGCCGTGATGAAGGGCATCAAAGTGGGCCTGGACATTCTGCGTAACCAGCAGGAACGCCGGCCCGAATCCGATGCCGCCGCCGAAGAAGACGAAGAATTATTCATCTGAACGCGAGTTGGTTCCTGGCAATGCACGTCCGTTCCACCTTCCGCCGTCTCTTGAAATCCCTTAGGATGGCGCCCATGCGGCGAGCCACCTTTTACAGCTTCTGGCTCTCCACTCTCGTTGTCTTCATTTTTCAATTGTCGCTGGCTGCAGGTCAGCCGCAGCCCGTCGAATCGCACGCTCGCCAGGAATTTCTGCAACGGCTGGTTGCGGCCGCAATCGAACGCACACACCACACCGTCCAATATGACCCGGCGTACGTGCGCATCCCGTATCCCGGCGGCGATGTTCCCGCTGACACGGGAGTGTGCACGGATGTGATTATTCGCTCGTATCGAGCAGTGAGCGTGGATTTGCAAAAAGAAGTTCATGAAGACATGCTGCTGGATTTCAGTGCGTATCCGCGCCAGCGGCGCTGGCTCTCCACCAGCCCGGATTCCAATATTGACCAACGCCGAGTGCCGAATCTGATGGTGTTCTTCAGCCGCAAGGGAGAGAGCCTGCCCATCACCAGCCGCAGCGAAGATTATTCGCCGGGCGATTTGGTCACGTGGGATTTGGGCGGAGGCGTTCCGCACATCGGAATCGTGGTGGACCGCAGATCGCCGCAAAGCGAGCGGTTCATGGTCGTTCACAATATCGGGCAAGGCCCCAAAATGGAAGACGTGCTCTTCAACTGGAAGATCACCGGACATTACCGCTACTTCGGCCCGCAGTTGTAATGATTATCGCTGCATGCAGCTGTACGACTCCGCGGAAGCAAATGCTTCTCAGAAATTCTGGGACGGTCAGCGAATCCAGCCGCCGCCGAGAACTTTTTCACCCGAATAGAATACGGCGGCTTGGCCGGGTGTGATGGCGCGCTGCGGCTCGCGGAACGTGACGCGCGCGGTGGTGGCATCGAGTGGGCTGATTTCCGCCGCGGCGGGTTCGTGCCGATTGCGAATGCGGACCATGGCCTCGACCGGTGCGTCCGGGCACGCGTACGGAATCCAGTTCACGTCGCGAACTTCGCAGGTAGTGCTGCGGAGTTCCTGATCTTCGCCAATCACCAGGCGATTTCGCGCACGATCCAATGACACAACATACATCGGTTGCACGCTGGAAATTCCCAATCCGCGGCGCTGGCCGACCGTGTAGTGATGCAGCCCGTTGTGGCGGCCCAGCACTTCGCCCGAAGTGGAAACGATGTCGCCGGAATCGTCCGGCAGTTTGCTTCCCTGCTCCTGCAAATATCCTTCGATGAACTTCACGTAGTTACCCGAAGGCACAAAACAAATTTCCTGGCTTTCCGGCTTCTCGGCCACCGGCACCTGCAGGCGGCGCGCGATGTCGCGCACTTCGTGCTTCGAAAGTTCGCCCAGCGGAAAATCCGTGCGCGCCAGTTGTTCCTGCGTGAGGCCAAAAAGAAAATAGGACTGGTCCTTCGATTCGTCCACGGCGCGCAGCAATTCGTAACGGCCCGTTTCCGGGTTGTGCCGCACGCGCGCGTAGTGGCCGGTAGCGATGCGCTCGGCGCCGATCTGGCGCGCGGTCACCAGCAACTGGTCGAACTTCACGTGGTTGTTGCACATGGTGCACGGAATGGGCGTCCGGCCTTCGAGATAATCGTTCACGAACGGCTTGATCACGTTCAGTTCGAATTCGCGCTCGAAATTCACCACGTAAAACGGAATGCTCAGATGCTCGGCCACGCGGCGTGCGTCGTACACATCGTCGTGCGAGCAGCAACGGTGCTGCACGGGACCGCCGGCATTCTGCAGCTGCGGAAGGCGGCGCTGATTCCAAAGCTGCATCGTGAGGCCCACAATTGTCTGTGCGCGTTCGTGCAAGATTGCCGCGACCGTGGAACTATCCACACCTCCGCTCATGGCTACGGCGACGGTGTTGGCCGCCGGAGTGGCGCCGGTGGCGCGATTCGTGGGTTCGAGTTGTACAGTTGCAGACATAGGATTAGCCTGAATTATTGTATATGAATCACGGCAAAACTCCCGGTGAGACTGCGGCGTCACCTCGCCGCGTGCACGCTCAGGGGCGAAAGAGCGCGCAGTCGCTCGACTACCGCGGGAATGATCTCGACGGCATGCTCAATCTCTTCGGCCGTAGTGGGACGTCCCAGGCTGAAGCGCAGGCTCGAGCGCGCCTGATCTGGCGATAGCCCAATCGCCGTGAGCACGTGCGAAGGTTCAACAGCACCTGAAGAACAAGCGGCGCCCGTTGAACAGGCAATTCCCTGCAGGTCGAGCGCGATCACCAACGCTTCCCCACCCGCTGCCTCAAACGATAGGTTGCAGGTGTTCGGCACACGATGATGCGCATCGCCATTCACGTGCACGCCGGGAATCAACAGCAACGCTGACTCGAATTTGTCTCGCAGCGCCGCTAGACGCGCCGCGTCCGTCGCCAAATGTTTGATGGCCAGCTCCGCCGCCTTGCCCAGGCCCACAATTCCCGGAACATTTTCCGTGCCGGGGCGGCGATCGCGTTCGTGGTGACCGCCGTGGAAGATCGGCGCGAGTTCCGTGCCGGTGCGGACGTACAGCGCGCCCACGCCCTTGGGCCCGTAAATCTTGTGCGCCGAAATCGAAAGTAAATCCACGCCCAGGCGGTTGACGTCCAGCGGCAATTTCCCCGCGCCCTGTACCGCGTCGCAGTGAAGGTAAACGTCCTCTTCCGCGGCGATGCGGCCGACCTCTTCGATCGGCTGGATCGTGCCAATTTCGTTGTTGGCCAGCATCACGCTGATGAGCATCGTTTCCGGACGTATAGCCTCGCGAATATCATCGGGATCCACGATGCCGTCGTGGCCTGCTGACACGTAGGTCACATCCACGCCCTGCTTTTCGAGCGCCTGCGCGGAATTCAAGACGGCGTGATGTTCGATCGCCGTGGTGATCATGTGCCGGCGCGGCTGGCCGCCGCGAGCGACGATTCCGAATAGCGCCAGGTTGTCGGCCTCCGTCCCGCCGCAGGTGAACACAATCTCCGACGGCTTGGCCCCCAGCAACGCGGCCACCGATTCGCGCGCGTCGTCCACCGCGGCGCGTCCGCGCTGCCCTGCCGAGTGAATCGAGCTGGCATTGCCGAAGCTGCCTCTGAAATACGGCAGCATGGCCTCAAGGACTTCGGGGGCCACAGGCGTCGTCGCGTTGTAATCAAGGTAGATGCGCATAGCGGCAAACTCTGATGATTCAGAATAGCGGCAGGGGGAAGCACGGTCAAGGACGCGGCGCGCCCAGCCCCAGCAACTCGCGGTGGCAGTACTTGCGT
>CAWAAG010000010.1:0-142074 GCA_963780035.1 uncultured Acidobacteriota bacterium
CACAAATGCGACGGTCAGCGTTCCTTTTACCTTCGCGGGATCAATCTCACGCAATAATTCCAGCACGGCATCAGCCCCAAAGCGATCGCCGATCGCAGCGCCGGCCATTTCCTCGTCGCCCAGCTTCATCAACCGCCGGTTGATGACGATCGGGTCCAGCACATCCACGCCCGCCTTGCGCGCTTCCGCCGCGGATGTCGCACCAATATCCACATAGACATTCTCGATGTCCGCCGCGCTCGGCGCATTCGCCGCCCCGGCTGCAGATGCACCGATAACCCCGCCACCACGCCGTCAATCCACTTTCCGTTCGCCGTCCGAATCTTCACCGGCTGCGCCGAATACATCTCGTTGTAAATCCGCGGCAAACCGAACTGCGGCAGCCGCTGCACCCGCAAGTACCCGTCCGGAGTAATCTCGCTCACCACGAATCCCGGCTCATCCATCGGAGTGACGATCAACCGGTGCGGCGCGCCGCTCCCCATCGTCACCACCACGTCCCCCAGGTTGTCCATCACCGGATGAAAACTCTTCAGCTGCGCGCGAATTTCATCCCCCAGCTGATTTTCGTACCCAGATACCGCAGGCGTCGCCACCAGCTGCTCCAGCCCAAGCGGCGCAAGCTCGCGTGAGCCAGCCGCCACCCGCGATTGCGCACCAATCGCAGGTGCGAGCAGCATCAAAATCGAAAAGAGAAAACAGAAAATGGGAAGGATAGGCCGCTTCATAGGTCCTCGGAAGTAGATGGTCCGTTGGATTTGTGACAGTGCGAATCTAACCTGACGCTTGGAGTCGCGCAAGGCCGAAAACGCTCCCCGGGTCCGCGCCTCCTCAAGCCTTACAAAGTTCCGCGATCATCACTTCGCGCCGTTTCAAAATAATCCCATCCATCCGCTCCAGCACCAGGAAATAAGCCGCCAGCGCGCCTGCGCCAAGTATCACGAACACCACCGCCGCCACCCAGATGTGCTGCGCCGCGCGCGCCGCCAGCAGCGCCACCGCGCACAAGCCGATCACGGCGACCTGAATCCCCAGGCTGGCGAACGCCGTCGTGTTGGTCGCGCGCTGCCGCCCGAACGTCCCAAAATCAACTTTCTTCGGCGTGAACACCGAAAGTAAGTTTCCGCCGATCAGATTCACCACCAGTGCAAAGAATGCTCCCGTCACGGTGGCCAGCACCACCTCCCACTCCGGCGGGCGATACAGCAAACTGCTCCCCAGCCATACCAGCACGATTTCCGCCGCCAGCACGAACCCCGCCGCCAAATTTTT
Organism: uncultured Acidobacteriota bacterium; assembly: GCA_963780035.1. Classification (GTDB taxonomy): domain Bacteria; phylum Acidobacteriota; class Terriglobia; order Acidiferrales; family UBA7541; genus Palsa-295. Next base: position 1,273 of record CAWAAG010000010.1, read on the forward strand.
CCCCAGCAAAATCTCGCGAAATCGCACCGGCGAAACAAAGAAAAACTGAATCCCCGCCGCATCCGGACCAAAACTGTTGTAAACCAGGTTCGAAAGCATCAGCAGCGCGTAACCCGCTCCCACCGGAAACGCCAGATCGCTGGCATGCGCGAACATCCCGCCCGGATTGTCCGATTTCCCCGGCGTAAACCGGAAAATCAGCAGCACCACCACCGGCATCACCAGCGTAAACAGCATCGGCCCGCTGCGCGAAAGATAGCGCAACTCCTTTTCAAACACCGCCGCCACCGGCCCCGGCACGCCCTCGACATTCCATCCCAGCTGTATCTTCTGCTTCGCGCCGGGTTTTGCCGCGCGCCCCACCGCTTCGCTCAAATTTTCGCCCAGATATTGCGCGCGCAAGCGCACGTTCAGCAGCCACAGCACCGCCAGCGCATAAGCACAACTCAAAGCGAACGCGCCCGCCGCCAGCGCGTACTCCCCGCCGAGTGCGCACCCCAGCGCAGCCGCCGCCAGCCCCGGCGGCAGCAACCGCTCCACCGGCAGCACCTCCGCCGAAATGTTCGTCACCATCGGCGCCGCCCGCGGCCCGTAGTGCCCCATCAGCGGCCCGATAAATTGAAAGCTGATCATCACCAGCAGAAACACCACGCCTAGAATTTCCCGGCTGCGCCGCCGCGCCAGCCAGCGCTCCACCCACGTATAAATCATTTGCCCCAGCAAAATGTTGAATACCGCGAACAAAAAAAGTATCGCCACCACCACCGGAAAATAAGCCGGCTGCGCGACGCCAATCCCGATCGCCATCCCCAGCAGCCACAGACTTCCCACAGCAGTCGCCGGATCCAGCGAGCCATACGCGATGCGAATCAAAAAATACGAGGGAAACGAAAGCGGAAACCGCAGCAGGTTCGACGAATCCACATTTTCCGTGAACGCGCTGGCCATCACCGGAAAAAGTTGCCAGAACAAAAATACCGGCCACAGCAGGATCGCCAGCTCTTCCGCGCGTCCGTGCGAAGCGAAGTACCACGCCCCCGCGCCCATCCCCAGCGACCCGCCCAGCCCCAGCACGCCGAATCCCAGCACCATGAATCCGCGCGACACCATTTCCAGCCGCCCGCGCATGGTGCGCAGCGAATTTACGAAAAGCCTCCAGCGCACGAAAGCAATCGCCGCAAATTGCCCGCGCGCTTGCGCCGAAAAAATCAGCCCAGCCACGAAAGTTCCTGCTCGGCACGCCGCGTCCCGCCCACAATCCGCAAAAAAATCTCTTCCAGCGTAAGCTTTTCGCCGGGACTCGCCACCGCCGCGCCCGCCGCACCGGAAGCGCCGAGCGCCGCAGCTGCCGCCTGCGCCTGCACGCCCGCGCGCAATTCCTCCAGCGACCCCTGCGCCACCAATTGCCCGCGATGAATAATCGCCACGTGGCTGCACAGCCGCTCGACAATCTCCAGCACGTGCGACGTCAGAAATATCGTCGCCCCGCGCGCGATCATGCTTTGCAGCATCGCCTTCAACGTATTCGACGCGATCGCGTCCACCCCCTCGAACGGCTCGTCCAGAAAAAGTATTTTCGGCCCGTGGATCACCGCCGCCGCCAGCGCCAGTTTCTTCTGCATGCCGTGCGAATAATCCGTCACCAGCGTCTTCGGCTGATCCACCAGTTGCATGAAATCCAGCAACTCCGCGGTCCGTTTCGCGGCAGTCACTCGCTCCAGCCCGTACATGCGCCCCACAAAATTCAAATACTCCGAGCCGGTCAGCCGCCCGAAAAGCGCCATGCCTTCCGGCACCACCCCAATCTGCCGTTTCACTTCCACGGAATTTTGCGCCAGGTCCACGCCCAGAATTTCCATTCGCCCGGACGACGCCGCCAGCAACCCCGTCAACATTTTGATCGTCGTGGATTTTCCCGCGCCGTTGGGTCCCAGAAATCCGAAGAATTGTCCCGGCGCCACGCGCAGGTTCACGTCCTGCACCGCCACCAACTCGCCGAAGCGGCGCGTCAAATGCTCGGTGGCAATAGCAGGAGTTGCGGCAATCGCGGAGGCATCCATGAAGTTTTCGACTCTAGCACATCCACTCGAAGCGCCGCCAATCCGCTAGCGCGAACCGACCGGCGCGACGGGCGGCGCGGGAATTTGCGGGAACACCGCCAGTACCGCCGGCAATTCCAGCCGGAACGTGCACCCGCCTTCCGGGCGGTTGAATCCGCTGATCCGTCCGGCGTGCTCCTGCATCACTCCGTAGCAAATGCTCAGGCCCAGGCCCGTGCCCTTCCCCACTTCCTTCGTCGTGTAAAACGGATCGAATACTTTATCCGGCTCTTTCATCCCCGGCCCCGTATCCGAAAATTCGATCACCACGTTCCCGCGTTCGCGCAGCGTGCGAATCAGCAGCACGCCGCCGCCCACTGTCACCATCGCATCCACTGCGTTGCTGATCAGATGATAAAAAACCTGCAGCAATTGGTTCGGATCCCCGCGCACCGCCGGCAAAATGCTCCGATTCTCCAGCTCGATGCGGATATTTTTTTCGCGCAAATCCAGATTGCGCAGCTGCACCGCCCCGGTCAGCACCGTATTCAGGTCCAGCAACTGTTTTTCCGCGGGCACTTGCCGCGCGAAGCTCAGCAAATTCGTCACCAGGTCTTTCGTCCGCCGCGCCTGCTCGCGGATTTTTTCACCCAGTGAATGCGCGCGCGTGCCGGGCTGGTTTTCGATCGTCAGCAAATCGGAATAACCTAGAATCGCGGTCAGCGGATTGTTGATCTCGTGCGCCGCTCCCGCGGCCAGCTGGCCCAGTGACGCCAGCTTCTCCGACTGCACGAAATGCGTTTGCAGCCGCTTGATATTTTCCAGCGACTCCCACAGATCGTGTACCAGCCCGGTGCGCTCCTGGTACACCAGGTACTGCCTGAAGAAAACCACTCCGGCGCCGATAAAAATCACCGCCAGCGTGGCAATCAGCCGGAATCGCTTCACCGCATCCGGCGCCGTGCTGAAAAATTCGTTCCACACCGCCAGCACCGGCGCTGCCAGCACTCCCCACATCGCCATGCGCACCGGCCACTGCGTGTCGCGGCGCTGCGAAGCAGGAGGCGGCTCCGGCTCGAACTTCAGGCCGTGCGCCATCACTCCCGCCGAACCCAGCCACACAAACGCCGCCAGCATCGGCAAACGCGTCAGGCTCCCGGTTTGCAGCAAGCCAACGCGCAATTTCATATCCGAGAGAAATATCCCGGCGACATACAGCGAAAACGCGCCGCACAGGTGCCCGTAGACCTTCCGCCATGATCCGCGCGTGCGAAAGAAAAGAACGCCAAAACCGGTCGCCACCACCAGATTTTCAATCAGGTAACTGCTAAGGTCGCGCGAGTAAAAGAGCGCGCGATCCGGCGAAACCATTTTCCAGGGCATCGCCGCGAAAATGTAAACGTAAAGCCACAGCACCGCCAGCAGCAGCAGATCAATCAAGCCGAAGCGCAACGTCTCGCGCATTTTTCGCGCGTGTGGCATCAGTGCCAGCGACGCCATGAACGGGACCGTGTGCAGGAAGAACAGTAGATCAGCGGAAAACGTGGATTGAGTCGCATTGCCTACTTCGAATTCGTTGTAAACCAGAACCAGTATGCCCGCCAGCCAGAGCGTACAGCCCAGCGCCAGCAGCATCCAGAATCCGTTTTGTCGCCGGTAGGGTGACGCGGCGTTCCACAGCAGGCAGGAATTGGCAAACAGCGGAACCAGGCAAGGGAAAATATAACTGTAGCCCTCCAAGGCTGGATGACGGAGAGCAATCAGGGAGACCGCGGTGTAACCTCCCACAAAAAATACCCACGCGCACACAATCACCATCGTTGAACGCGCGGATTTCATCGAGAGGGCACCTGCTAAAATTTTACCGCAGCCCAACTGCCAGCGGCCGCCAACTTCCCAAAGCCATTCTAAAACGTAACCTGACCTTCGCTTCCCAATCCGCCGATCACCGCACAGCTGGGCTCATTTCCAGTCGTACGACGCTAATAAATCGCCCTTCTCCCCCACCAGCAGCATCGCTGCCCGTTCGGATTTCAGCTCGCCTGAAAAGGACTTCCCGCTAACCCCATCCTGGAATGAGACTTGCGAAGCCCCGGCCGACTCTGACGTGATGACGTACAACGTCGCGTGCGGAAAGCGCGTCGGGCAGATCAGGATCCCCGGATCTGTCACCGTCGTGGTGTAAATCGGTGTTATTCCCGCCTGCTCCACCGCGTATTTGTACACGTCGCCCACCGCCTGCAAGTTGTCGTTCAATTCCAGTGGCAGCGCCACGAAAATGATTTTGCCTTGCCCCAGCAGCTTGCTCGCCCAGGTGGCGCCCCCCGGCAGGAACGCGCGCTCAAGGTACGTAGTCTTGATCCCCGTATAGGTCAGCCGAGTCTTTCCCTGCGGCCAATCCAGAATATTGTCTCGCGTCATGAGCGGTCCCGGCTCGTAATCCAATCCCACCTCCTTCTGCCGCCCCGTCGCATGAAAATGAGCATCCGCATCGAACCGCCCGGAGATCAGCAAAGTCGCTCCGGCTTTCACCTTGTCCAGCAGCGCCTCCCACGCCGTGTCCGTCAATTCAAATGGAGACGGCACAATGATCAGCTTCGGGCTTCCCAGATCGCTGATCTGGTATTCCCCCACCGCGTACGCCTCGGCCCGCGCGTATTGGTAGAGCGCCCGCACTGCCGTTTGCTGCGCCTCCAGCGCGAAGGCGTTCGATATCGAAAGTTGCAGCGATTGCGGCAGCACCAGCGCAATTTGCGGTTCGCGTATGCCCGTCGCGGAAGGCGCCGCGTCCACCGCGAATTTCCCCATCGCCCGCATCATCGCTTGCCAAATCTTCGCCGAACCGTCGCTGCGCTTCATCCCGAAATCCGGCTCGCGGTCCCAATCCCACTGCAGCACTCCGCTGCTCCCGGCCGCAAACCCCAGTGCCCATTTCCGCTCCAGCAAAGGCTCGCCCGTGATTTCGTCGTAGCGCCACGTGCCGTCCGGATTCCACACTGGCTGGTAGCCCGTTTCTCCGCTGATGTTGGGCACGCCCTGCCGCTTCGCCGCCACCGAATCCCACAGCAGCGCATCGTCCTGCCAGTAAGTGTGATTCGTCGTAAACGAAACTCCTCCCGCCGCATAAAATTGGTTCAGCACCCGGTCCTTCACGCCGCCTTCATCCTGCCCCACATCAATCAACTGCGTGCTTCCCGTACCGCGAATCGCCGTCACCATCCACCGCACCCAATCCGTGAACATATCCTGCGCGAACAGGTTGTAATCGAAAGCGCGCACGTGCCGCGGATTGCCGTAGCGATCGAAAGTCATATCCTCAAAGCTCGGCAGCGCAATCGCGTCGAAGTTCGCCAGCTCCTCTGGCGTCACTCCCCATGCAGCCCCCAATTTCGCCAGCGTTCCGTAGCGCTCGCGCAGCCATTCGTGCCACGCTTTCACTTCCGCCGGGTCGCCATTGGGAACGTTCCCTTTCCACAGCCTCTGTGGATTCGAAAAGTTCGGCTCGTTGATCAGGTCCCAGCACAGCCACGGCACTTCCTTGAAACGATTCACCACCGAGAGCATGTAGTCCTGCTCGGCGCGGATGCTCGCGGCATCAATGTATGCATTGGGCGCCGGCCCCTCAGCATCCGGGCCAAAGCGCATCGCAATCCGCGGAACAAATGCAAAAAAAGTGAAGTTCACCGCGATATTGTGATGCCGCGCGCACAGCAGATACGCTTCCAGGTTGCGCAGGAACCGCTCGTTCACCTCGCCCGTCAGCGGCTCCACAAATCTTTTGTACGGCATCCACACGCCGGTGCGCACCAACGTGACGCCGCTCTGCTCCATCTCCGCGAAGTCTCGCTCCCAATTCCACGCGTTGCGCGGCCCCGAAAAATCCCAGCCGTTTGCCTCGGTATCAAAGTAATTGGTTCCGACGGGGAAGAACGGCTTCCCATCGCGCGTGATGAAATCCCCGTGTACTCCCAAAACCGGGCCCGAACTGAGCAGCTTTTCGTCCTCCACCCAGAAACCATTCTCATAGAACTCGCGCGCATGCCCGTCATCGCTATAAACGCCGCGCACCGCGTAGAAACCCGGCGAGAGCGGCTTGCGAAAATACACGTCCGCGTCCACGCTGCCGCCATGGCACATCACTTGCTCGGTATCGAGCACCGCCGTTCCCGAAAGCAGTTCCACTCTGGCCTCGCCGCTCAGCGGCAGCTTCAATCGTTCGCGGCGCGCATTGTGCAGATGAACCACAATCTGCGCCGGCTCGCCGGGTTTCAGTGTCGAAAAAAGTGTTTCCAGCCAGAAAATTGTCGCGCCCTGCCGCGCGTATTCCGCCGATTGCGAAATTAGCTCGATTCCATCGGGCGATTCCCAATATCCCGCCGCGGGCTCGAAATCCAGCGCCACGATCCGCGCACCGCGCATCTTGCTTTCGCGCCCGCCGATTCCGTCATGATCCGCAACGATCACCGGCGCCGCTACCTCCGTGCCCTCGGAGTTCACCATGTATCCCAACCCATCCAGGTGCCCCTCCACAGCGAAAAATCGCTGCGCCTGAATGCCAGGCACGCTCAGAAACGAATAGCCGGCCCTCCACGCAAATTTCGCGCCGCCGAAAGCCGGCACTTCGTACGTATGCCGAAAATCCAGTTCGCGCGAATACGTATCCTGCGGCGCGGCCTGCTCGAATTTGCCGCCGGCGAGTGCCACCGGCACGCGCAACGGCTGCCCGCCCAGTATCAGCAGGTTTCCTCCGCCGTCCAGATAGTCGTGAATGGTCTTCCAGGCATCCACCGGCACGGCCGAGCCGTAAGGCAGCACCAGCAAATCTGCGTTCGCCAGAGTCGCCGGCGCGTTCAAACCCTCGAGATTCGCGAAGGTGGGGTCCATGCCCTCCAACGCCTTGGCAAGCGCCTCGCGAGTGATCGGCTGGCTCGCAACGGTCGGAAACCCATCCTGGTAGAACACCACCACCTTCGCGAAATCAGCCGGTGCCACCAAAAAAATCAGAGCGAAAACCGCGATTAAATGTCGCAAGCGTCAAACCTCCGCAGTAGAATCAGGATCTTCAGGACTTCCGTTACGCACCTCGATGATTCGCCACCCGCCGTTCGCGCAATTGCGACGGGCGCTCGCGCAGCGCGAGTCTCACCAGGTTTGGACCGCGAAATATTCGGGCCTGCCTCAATGCGTCCCGGAATGGCGAAGAATGCCTCTGCTTCCCATTTTCATCTCTCCCTAAATAGGCCAATATGGGAACGATATCAAGCCCAAAAACAACGCTTTTTTGAGCGGCCCGCCCTGGCGAATCCGTGTTCCAACTCGCCGAATCTTTGCAGTTCGTCGCTGCAGCGACGGCATAAATCTCGCAAAGTAAGTGCGGCCTCAGAGTCTGTGTGAGAACACGAGAATCTTTGTAGGCCGTAGCTTTAGCTACGGCATAAATGCAGCAAGAGCAGAGCGGCTTCAGCCGCTGAAGTACAGGTTTTCGCAGTCCTCACACTAACTCTTCAGCCGCCGACGCACCGATTTTGCGGTTGCGTCACATACTCTAGCCGGCAGCAGGCCAAGACTTTTATTGGCGCCAAGGCCGACTGCGGCGCTATAAAGTAGTGTTGCCGCCATGTGGCGGCAAATGTTCATCGGCCATCGGGAGGCAGACTGCATGCGCTACACGCGACGCGCGTTGCTGGCGGGACTGGGTCTGGCGGGATTTGAAGCGATGCTGCCGCCGCTCGTCAAGAAGGCCGGCGCATTTTCCAGCGGCGCGCGCCAGGCGGAAGCGACCGGCGCGAGTAAATGCCCCTTCCGCCTCGCGGTGATCAACGACGAGATCACCCAGGACTTCGAAAAAGCCTGCCAGATCGTCTCCGGCGATTTCGGCCTCCAGTGGATCGAACTCCGCTCGATGTGGAACAAGAACGTCACCGAGCTGGACGCGAAGCAACTGGACGACGCCAAAAAAATTCTCGCCGCCCACAAACTCCGCGTCACAGACATCGCCAGCCCCCTCTTCAAAACCGATTGGCCCGGCGCTCCCATCTCCCCCCAAAGCGAACGCCGCGACCAGTTCCACGCCAATTTCGACGCCACCGCGCAAGACAAACTCCTCGACCACTGCATCGCCCTAGCCAAAACTTTCGACACCGACCGCATCCGCTGCTTCGATTTCTGGCGCCTCGACGATCCCGCTCCCTACCGCGCCGCGATCAACCAGAAACTCCAGCAAGCCGCGCAACGCTGTGCCACACACAACCTGATCCTGCTCCTCGAAAACGAAATGTCCTGCAACACCGCCACCGGCGCCGACGCCGCCGCCGTACTCCAAGCCATCCCCGACAAAAATTTCATGCTCAATTGGGATCCCGGCAACGCCGCGGCCCTCGGCAGCACACCCTATCCCGACGGCTACCACCTCCTCCCGAAAAATCGCATCGGCCACTGCCATTGCAAAGACGTAATCCGCAAGCCCGATCACAAATACGACTGGGCACCGGTCGGCGCCGGCATCGTCGATTGGGTCGGCCAGCTCCAAGCCCTCCAGCGCGACGGCTTCCATTACGGCCTAAGCCTCGAAACTCACTGGCGCGGCGCCGGCACGCCCGAAGCTTCCACCCGCATCAGCATGGCAGGCCTGAAGAAAGCGCTAGCCAAAGCAGGCATCTCCTGCTGACCGCTACCTACACGCTCAGCGCGCCGCCGCAAAAATCGCGCAGCAATCACGCGCACGAAACGCCACAACCAAAAGGACGCCCATGATCACCAGACGCCAATTTCTAGACACTCTCGCCACCAGCGCCGCGGGCCTGGCCGTTAGCACGGCCGCGAAAAGTTACGCCCGCATCCTCGGCGCAAACGATCGCCTCAACTTCGCCGTCATCGGCCTGAACTCCCGCGCCTACGCGCATCTCTCCGCGCTGCACGCCAACCGCACCGCCGCGCGCATCTCCCACGTCTGCGACGTAGACAGCCGCATCCTGCAAAAGTTCGCAGCCGCCACCGAGCAAGCCATGGGCGAACCTCCCGTCGCGGAAAAAGATTTCCGCACCATCCTCGCGCTAAAAGAAATCGACGCCATCACCATCGCCACTCCCGACCACTGGCACGCCCCCATGTCCATCGCCGCCCTCGCAGCCGGCAAGCACGTCTACGTCGAAAAGCCCTGCAGCCACAATCCCGCCGAAGGCGTCATGCTCATAGCAGCGCAAAAAAAATACGCCAAGCTAGTGCAAATGGGCACGCAACAACGCTCCTCCCCCCACACCATCGAGATCGTAGAAAAAATCCACCAAGGCCTCATCGGCCGCCCCTACTACGCCAAAGCCTGGTACAGCAACACCCGCAAATCCATCGGCACCGGCCACGAAGCTCCCGTCCCTCCGCAACTCGATTGGGATTTGTGGCAAGGCCCCGCGCCGCGCCGCCCCTATCGCGACAACCTCCATCCTTATAATTGGCACTGGTTCCGCCTCTACGGCACCGGCGAAACTCTCAACAACGGCACCCACGAAGTGGACGTCTGCCGCTGGGCCCTCGGCCTCGACTTCCCCCGCCGCGTCACTTCCTCCGGCGGCCGTTACCATTTCAAAGACGACTGGCAGTTCTACGACACCCTCGTCACCAGCTTCGATTACGACGACGCCCTCATCTCCTGGGAAGGCAAAAGTTGCCAGGGCATGAAATTTTACGGACGCGACCGCGGCTCCACCATCATGGGCACCACCGGCACGGTCCTCATAGATCGCGACGGCTACGAAATCTACGACCTCCAGGGCGCCAAGACCTCCGAATTCAAAGTCCCCGGCAGCAAAACCTCCTCCAGCGACCTCATCGGCGCCGATTCCATGACCGACGCGCACTTCGCCAACTTCATCGCCGCCATTCGCACCGGCGCACCGCTCCACGCGCCCGTCGAAGTCGGCAACGTCGCCGTCACCATGCTCCAGCTTTCCAATATCGCCTGGGAAGTGAATCGCGAACTGCATCTCGATCCGCAAAACGCCCAAATCCAGAACGATCCCGAAGCCATGAAATTGTGGACGCGCGATTACGAGAAAGGCTGGGCCCCGCATGTCTAATCCGCACGCGAAAAAAACGGGTTGCGTCAGGGCACGGCTTTAGAGTCTGTGTGAGAACTATGATTTTCGTCAGGGCACGGCTTTAGCCGTGCCGTAACGGCAGCAAGAATGTGCGGCTTTAGCCGCTGAGGGCAACGATGTCAAATACTCCTATGAACAACATTTTCTCCCGCCGCAATTTCCTGCGCACCGGAGCGCTCGCCACAGCCGCAGCCTTCGCCGCGCCGCCACCGCGCGACCTCTTCGCGCTGACCCCAATCAAAAAGCCGCTTCCCGCCGCGGGAAAAACCCCCATCCGCCTGGGCCTAGCCAGCTACACCTTCCGCGATTTCACCCGCGCCCAATTAATCGCCGACATGCACCAACTCCAAATCTCCGCGCTCAACGCCAAAGACGTAAAAGACCATCTCCCCGCCGACCCGCCCGCCGAAGCCGCCGCTCTCGCCGACTATTCCGCCGCCGCCATCCAGCTCCACGCCGTCGGCGCCATCTACTTCCCGAAAGACGATGACGCGGACATCCGCCCCAAATTCGATTACGCCAAACGCGCCGGCGTCCCCGTCATCGTCGCCGGCGGCCCCGCCCCCGCAACTCTCCCCCGCCTCGAAAAATTCGTCCGCGAGTACGACATCCGCATCGCCATCCACAATCACGGCCCCGAAGATAAGCTCTGGCCCTCGCCCCTCGATGTCCTAAAAGCCGTGAAAAATCTCGACCCGCGCATCGGCTGCTGCATAGACGTAGGCCACGCCGCCCGCGCCGGCACCGATGTAGTAGCCGCCATCCACCAAGCCGGCCCCCGCCTCTTCAATCTCCACATGAAAGATCTAACCAATTTCCAAAGCAAAGAAAGCCAGGTAGCAGTAGGCCAAGGAATCATGCCAATCCGAGGAATTTTCGAAGCCCTGATCACGCAAAACTACCAAGGCTACGTAGACCTGGAATACGAAGTCCAAGAAGACAACCCCATGCCAGGAGTAATCGCAAGCTTCGCCTACATGCGCGGCGTCCTAGCAGGCATGGGCCAAGCAGCGTAAGTAGAGATGGGTGATTGGTGGCTGGTGAGTCGCGATCAGTGAGTAGTGAAGAGTGATTGGTGAGGTGGTTTTGTGGCACAGCCACTCCTGGCTGTGCTCTTTCTTTAATCTGTCATCCCGAGCGCGGCGAGGGACCTCTCCAGTGCCTTTCCGCCTTTCCGCCTTTCCGCCTTTCCGCCTTTCCGCCTTTCCGCCAACACCACGTGACGGCCCGCCTCCCTGGCGCATCAGCGCAATCGGTGCAACAAGGCAAACTCCACTAGTTGTCGTGGAAACTGCGTAGTTACAACGCCGTTTTAGGGGGCAGCTGTGTTATAGATTAACCTTCTAGGAATCACCCAAAACGATTGTAACCGTACGGTACATACAGAGGAGCGAAGAATGGTGACGGCAGCTGGCATTGCGTCTGCATCATATTTCAATGAGCAAGTCGCCCCATCTCACACCACCGAATACTATGTGGCGCACCTCCTGCTGCTGCCGGACGAACCGGGCCCGGGCCAAGTCACGCCGTTCCAATTCGTCAGCATCGACCTCTGTGAGATGGCGACCTACCTTCGAGTTATTCTCGATACGGCGCCATCGCTCCACGGATATGCACGCAATTTCCACGGTTACAACTTTCTCGCTGCTAATCTGCATAGGTTCTCTTATTTCCTCATTCCCTGTTACGCGAAAAATTTCACCAACGAATACTCTGACGCCTTCGGTCGGTACTTAGCGAAGGTCGCGTATATAGACGGACGCGTTCCTTTGAAACTATTGGATACGTTAGGGGACTACCGAGTACCGCCGTTCGTCATCGCTAGTGCTCGAGAGCACCTGGACCGCGCCAAAGCGCTGAAACTTCCTTGCTCGTCCCTTCGCGACGTGACGCCCAAATTGCTCAACGACCATATCGGGAGATGCTTCAGCACGGCCGCGCCAGCGCTAAATAGCAGCCAGCGCGAGCGGCTGAAACAGGGAGAACAAATTTATATCCCACCCAACGTTCTTGTCGCTACGTTCCCTCAACGATTTGTATTTGGCGAGTCAGATCTCTTTCCTAGCCCAACCAGTCTGTTGCGCTTGCTCTTTCCGAACGAAGCTCTCGGGAATCAATTACGAAGACGCTTCATGCCCGCTCCGCCGCGGGACCAGCCCGACCACTCGCAGAACTTGCAACGAGCTATCGAATTACTTCGCACGATCCTGTCCCAAAATCTGAGCGATGTCATGCTTGAAGACCCCGCAGAATGGATCACTAATCTGGCGCAAAGCCCCACATTGCGGGCCGCGTTGGAGCAATACGTGAAGGAAAGAACCGCAGAAGCTTACGAAGCGCTGATCAGTCAAACAAAGGAACACTTGCTCGAATACCCGGGCGCGACCAGCTACATCTTGTGTTGTCCGTCTGTGAATAAAGTGGGTAGCGAAAGAGTCCTCAAAAAAGTTCTTCCGGACAGAGTAGTGAAAATGGCGTACAAATCGAGGGCGGACAACTACCTTTCCTACGTGAACCAGGAGGACTTTCGCTCCAAAGAGGAATTCGAGGCTTACTTGGCATTGATGAAGTTCCAAGCCTTAGAGAATGAGTACCTTTCGACCGTTCTTGCTCTGTACGCTACGTCATACCGCAAGCCCGTGTTGCGCACTCCCCAGCTCGGGAGTGCACTTTTTGGTCAGTTGCGTCACTTGCGAACTGTCTACGACGGTGGGAACCGACGAGCATTTACACGCGATGTGAAGAAATTCAGCAAAGCACTCTGCGAAAGCCTTCCGAAAGAGGTCCAGACATTCCTGGCATCAACTCCGTCGTTCCATTTGAAATTGATTTCCGATCTTCCGCTTGAATGGCTCGCACTTGAGGGAGTGCCTCTGATGTTTGACCACATCGTGAGTCGAGTTCCCTTAACGCCCGGTAATGCCCTTTTCGCCCATCTCAACGAATGCCGCGAGGACCTAAGAATGGCTCCAGAAGATGCGCAGCGGGTCTTGATCGCCAACTGTCTTTCGCCAGAGGACAGATTGTATCGTTACCCAAAAATATTCGCGGAAACGCTGCATGACATCGGGTTTCGGCCGGAATACGTCGAGCCCACCAACAGGGAACAGTACTTAGGAGCCTTGAATGACCACAAGCCCTTCATACTTGCTCATTGGGGGCACGGTTTCTACGAGAGAACCCTCAACCGGGGATACCTTCATATTCGGCGGGAGCGAACCGAGATTTGGGATTTTCGAGGTACCTGTATTCCGCCAATCGTGCTCTTGGCCGCGTGTGATACAGCGGCGTTTTCCGAAACGCACAACACCCCAGCAAATGGCTGGCTCGCCTTAGGAGCGCGTAGCGTGCTCGCAACGTACTTTCCTATCCAAGCTGACCTGACGACTGTTCTCTACGCAAGGATTTTCGCAAACTTGCTGGAGGCCGTACAGGGCAAGGAAAGGCCTGACACGTGGGCGTTTGTGGCCTCGAAGACTCTTTACCTCAACCGGTATCTGGACTTCTTCTACGATTTTCACGAATGGTGTTCAGGACGGAAAATACCGGGGCCACCCTCGGAAGTATTCCTGGAGTACACTCACCTCTGGAACAGTGAACAAACCTCACTCACGGAGGGATACCGCTCCTGCCCGGAACTGTTGGCACGGGCGATTGATCGTTTCGATAAAGGCATCGGGAAGACTTTCAGGGAATTCGTGCAAACCGAGAAAACAGTGCCACATACGATGTTCTTTTCACATTTAGGCGCTCCCGAGACCACATTGATCGGCAAAGACCCCAAACCGGTCGGGCCCGAGGAAGTCGTCGCTCAGTATTGGAAAAAGCGATCCTCGGATCTCGAATAGCAAAAAGACGGCTGATCGACCGTTTCGCAACGCCGGGAGCGGACTTAGGTCTCCCGGGACGCGCGCTTGCACCTCACTCTATGGTCTCTAAGGGCCGCCCGACAAATTCGCCGGACGAATCCCAACCATGCTTTATGTCGCCCGTTTCAGGGTCCCGGTACCACGCCGGTCCCCACACCTTTCGAAGATCCCACTCCCAGCTCAGAATCTGACCACGATCGTACGGCGTTGTCGTCGGATACGCAGCATGCGCGTGACTGCCATCAGTTGTGGTTGTGTCTAGAATCACAGCAAGCGCCCCCTCCACCCGTACCGTCGCAGAAGCATCCGAGAAGAAAGGCACGACAGCAGAGACCTTGTAGGTTTGGCGGGGAATTCGGCGGAGAATCTCGAGAAGTCGAAGACCAGAATCAATCAATGCGAGGAGCTCGGACTCGCGATAGGTCTTACCGATCCTTCCGTGAACCAAGCGACTGCGCAATTTATAGAAACTTGTGATCGAATCCGCAGTCTCCTGTGAAACCACTTTCCTTTGCGCCAGTAGTCGCACATATTCCCGGACGCTTGGCCGAGAGGAAAACTGCAGAAGCCCATAGGTGGCTACGATTGTCCGGACTTCCTGCTCAATCGCTATCCAGATCCGTAACAGCGCTAGCAGCTTATCTTGAGCCGCTTCCTGAAGGAAGTCCCTGACCCTCTGATCGGCGGCGTTTAGACTCGAAAGTTGCGCAAAGGTGTCCTTTGCCGGGTCTATAAGAGGTTTTGGAGGCTCGGCTTCCTCAGCCGCTTCGACCTGCTTTTCAACCTTTTCGGTCTCCTCTTCTAGCTCAAGCTCCTGCCCCAGGAACTTGCCCCGACGAAGTCTGCCCAGAAGTTTGTGAAGGTCCGTGCGAAATACTATGAGAATCACGATAATCGTTAAGGGCCAGAGGAGTTGAGCGATTACGCGAAGCAACTCCAGGATCAGTTCAAACGTGGTTTTCTGTGCCTGCGTCATCGGATTTTTGGTACGGCGCGATTTTGTGTGTGAGGGCGCTCCGCCACGACCAAGCTAACGGCGCAGTATACATCGCTGGGCAAGGATATATGATCATCTAATTTGGTCTAGTAATTGTTGGGTAAATGTGATATGGTAGATTGGGACACTTTTCCGCCCCCACTGAGGACGCCACATGCGGACCGCAGCACCGGCGACGGGTCGAGCCAACCGAGCACTCGGGAAAACTGTCGCCAAAAACCGCCCCGCGCCCCCCGCCTCGAGCGCAGTTCGCGCACCGCGCGCCTTCCCGCGACGCTCCGCAGCACCCGCCGCGCAATTCCACCCGATGTCACAATGTTACATCCGCATGTTACATCCCATGAAACATGCCAAATTCAATCGCCAACCCGTGCGATTAGAATTCGCTATATCTCCTACAAAACAAACACCCGCGACCCAATTCAATCGCCAACAAAATGCCACTCCGCGAAACACGAATTACAGTCACGAATCACCAGTCACCACTACTGTCCGGTTGAGCGTTTCGAGAAGGTTGGGAAGCTATTGACGCATATGAATTTATCGGCGAAAAGAGTAGTTTTCGATTTGAATTGCAAAGGCCTCATTCTCGCTCCTGGGACACGGGGAGGGATGCGAGATGAACTCCGGCAAGACGGTGTTTGCGCAGTTGATGGATTTCATTCCTACGTACGAATTCCGGCGTTGCGTGGCGCGTTACCGCGGGCAGTATCGCGTGCGCAGTTTTTCTTGTTGGGACCAGTTCCTCGCCATGGCCTTCGCGCAACTCACGTATCGCGAGAGTTTGCGCGACATCGAAACGTGCCTGCGGGCGCTCGGCGGAAAGCTGTACCATGTGGGGATTCGCGGTCAGGTTTCGCGCAGCACGCTGGCCGACGCCAACGAGAGCCGCGACTGGCGCATCTTCGCCGATTTGGCGCGCGTGCTCATCGCCATGGCGCGGCCTTTGTATGCGGGCGAGCCTTTGGCGGTGGAGCTGGAAGAAACCGCCTACGCTTTGGACTGCACGACCATCGATCTGTGTCTTTCGTTGTTTCCCTGGGCGCGCTACCGACGGCTGAACGCCGCCGTCAAGATGCACACGCTGCTGGATCTGCGCGGCAGCATTCCGGTGGGAATCGACATAAAACCAGCCAAAATCCACGAAATTCGCGTCTTCGATCAACTGCTGCCGGAACCGGGCGCTTTTTATCTTCTCGATCGCGGGTACTTGGACTTCGCGCGGCTGTACCACTTGACGCAATGCTTGGCATTTTTCATCATTCGCGCGCGAAAAGATTTTCGCTTTCGCTGCGTGACTTCGCGGGCCGTGGACAAGAGCACCGGCTTGCGCTGCGACCAAACGATCCGCTTGGAGAGTTTCTATACCTTGAAAGGTTATCCGGAGGCGCTGCGCCGCATCCGCTACTGCGACCAGGAGAATGCCCGCCAGCTGATCTTTCTCACCAACAATTTTTCCTTGCCCACGCTCAGCATTCCGCAACTCTACAAATGCCGCTGGCAAGTCGAACTATTCTTCAAATGGATCAAGCAGCACCTGCGCATCAAAGCCTTCTATGGCCTCTCCGAGAACGCCGTGAAGACGCAAATCTGGACGGCCATCGCCATCTATGTGCTGGCGGCCATCGTGCGCAAACGCTTGCGCCTGGACTTGGAACTGCATACTCAATTCTGAGCGTCTCCCTTTTCGAAAAAATCCCTTTGCTGCAAGTACTTACGCAAAACGCAGCAACATCGGAGAGCCCCGATGCCGCTAAACAATTGCAAATGTTCAGCTTTTAGCCGGACACCTGTGACCAGTCACAACTCACGAATCACAAGTCACAAATCACGAATCACGAATCGCGGCCGCACTTCTCGATACAAATGGACGCTTTCGCCGGAACAATAATTCGCGCAACTCATTCAAAACAAACGATCGCGCCAATTCTTATGCGATACAAACGGCAACGTCGGCCCACACCTGTCACTCGTCACAAATCACCAATCACAGCCACTCTAATCGACAATGGCAGATATTAGAATTCACCGTAACTCACACAAAACAAACAACCGCACCACGGCCTAATCGACAATATTTTGCGATATTTAGATCCCGGATCCGTTCGCGGTACGCGCCCCACCAATTACCAATCACCACTCACCAATCACGCCTTTTTCCGGCTACGCCTGGCGGCGGGCTGGGCCGGAGCTGGCGCGCACTACCAGCGTGGGCTTCACGATGATGGAATCGGGAAAGCGGGCGCTGGCCGGGGCGGTGATTTTTTGCAGCAGAGTTTCGGCGGCAATCACGCCCATTTCGCGGAGCGGCTGGCGGACGGTCGTGAGCGCGGGATTCTGATACGCGGCGCTTTGAATGTCGTCGAAGCCGACCACGGAAACGTCCTCGGGAATTTTCAATTTGGCTTCGGTGAGCGCGCGAATGGCGCCCATCGCCGAAATATCGTTGAAGGCAAAAAGCGCGGTGAACGGCCGGCGCGCTTCCAGAATGCGGCGCGTCGCGTAGTAGCCCAGTTCGGGCGTGCCGAGTTCGCCGACCAGTTGCGCGACCAGCGCCCCGTCAACCTTCAGCCCGAGCTGCGCGGCCGATTCCTGCACGGTTTTCCAGCGGACGGCGGTGTCCGAGCTGAACTCCTGCCCTTTGATGAAAGCAATTTTGCGGTGGCCCAGCGCGTAGAGGTGTTCGAGCGCGATTTTGGCGGCCAGGGCATGATCGAGAAGAATGTTGGTGACGCCCGGAACATTCTGATGTCCGGAAACCGCCACCACGTGCAGGGATTTATTTTCCTGGCAGGGAGTGTCCACGGCGATCAGCCCTTCCACGGAGCGCAACTGCAACAGCCGCGGGTACTCCTCGATCAGATCCTTGCGGTGGCGGTGGCTGACGACGTAGTAGAAGTATCCCTCCTGCAGCAGGTGATCTTCGATCCCGGACATCACCAGCGTGCCGTAGCCTTCGCTGATTTCCGGAACCATCACGCCGATGGTGAAGCTGCGTTTTTGGCGCAGAGACTTGGCCATGAAGTTCGGGCGGTAATTCAGCTGGCGCGCGGCGGCGCGCACGCGTTCCTGGGTGCATGGCGGAATGGATTTCGAGGCGGGCGAGCGGTTCATGACCATGGAAACGGTGGCGGAAGAAAGGCCGAGGAATTCGGCGACGTCCTTCAGATTGGCGGCAGGAGGTTCACGGCCGGCCGCAGCAGGTTCGCGATGTGCAGTGGTAGGTTCGCGATGTACGGCAGCAGCTGGCTCGCGGCCGGCGGCGGTATTCTTACGTTTGTCTGTTGGCGAACGCGGCATGGGGCACCTGGGCGCACATCGTGGCACAGCGGCTGTGGATGAGCAAGGCGCGGGAGGCTTGCATGAGTGCCCCCCGCGCGCCTCGGTGTTCGCTGAAATCTAGAAGACGAAGCGTCCTTCGAGTTCGACCGTGCGGCCGGCCAGACCATTGGTCGCAATTCCAAAATTCGGATTGGGGGCAGGGGTACAGACCACTGGCGTGCCCGAACAATTGTTCCCGTAAGTGATCGTGGTTGAGTTGCTCTGGAACGTAAACGGTGAAAGATTCAATTTGTTGAAGGCGTTGTAGACGTTCATGCGCAATTGAATCTTGGATGATTCGCCAACGAACCTCATCGCCGGCAACCCGAAATTCTTGACGAAGCTGAAATCGAACTGGCTGAATCGCGGCCCGCGTTCGTTATTGCGATTAAATGCCGGAGGACCAGACGCTGTTACGTCGTAGTATGCCGGCCCGGAATCCGGGAAATTAGAACCCGAGGCGGGAGGAAGAAAAGCGTTGGTGTCATGTTTATCGCCCGGCGCCGTAAGTACTCCAATCGGACGCAACGGGCAGATGGTTGCCGAACCAAGAGTCAAGTTGCAGTTGTTGGTAGCGACGGGAGTCCAAGGGAACCCGGAGTGAAATTGAAAGTCTCCGTTCACTTCCCAGCCGCCCAGTATGTTGCCTTTCCAGTCGGTACGGCCCCGGAAGATCGGAAGATCGTAGAGGCCCACAATCCGTAGATTGTGCGTCGCGTCATAATCCGAGGGCCCTCGCTCGGTGGAGAGCACGGTGGGGTAGGTTTGGTTGGTGCCGTAACCCGGGCCTTCGGCAGAAACCTCGTCAATGGACTTGCTGTAGGTATAAAGAAAATCTATGAGCAAGCCGTTGCGGAAATTGCGCTTGACCTCGGTATTCAGCGCATTGAAATTGGCGTTGGTGTCCGGGGTGAATTGAAAGACAGCGCCAATCAGGGGACTGGGGTCCGTGTAGAAATATTGCAAATTTTTGATGCGGAGCAGGCCGTGGCTGCTGCTGCCCTGGTAGCCTGCAATCGCGACCCAATCCTTCGGCAGGGCATATTGAACCTGCAAAGAGTAAAGATAAATATAGGGGTTCGGGAAATTCCTGGGATTGCCGTAAACGTTGGGGGCGCTGCCGCCGGGTCCGATGATCGGCAGGTTGGTCGTGGGATCAAGTCCCAGCGCGAGGGCTGGATTGGCCGGGAAGCTGAGAGGATCTTTCGGATTCGATCCCAGAGCATACAAAAAATCGGAGTTCACCGCTTGTCCTGGACCGCCGCAACAGAGTCCGTAGTTGGCGCTGAAAGGCGGATTGTCGCGAGTGTTGTCGAACGACACGTTATCGTAGGAGTTGTAAGCGATTCCGAAGCCGCCGCGCAGGACGGCCTTGCTCTGAAAGCGATAAGGACTCCACGCAAAACCGAGTCGCGGGGCGAAATTATTGTAATCCGACTTGTACATTTGATGCGGGTTGACGGCGACAGCGTCAAGAAGTCCCGTGACGGGGCTCGCGCCCGGAACGATGTTCGCCAGATGGTTATCGGCATCGGTCGGAGGCGAATCATAGTCCCACCGGATGCCCAAGTTGAGCGTCAAATTCGGGCGAATCTTCCAATCATCCTGGAAAAAGAGGCCGTACTGGGAGGTGCGATATGCGCGAGCCGCTTCGGGTGCGGCGCCGGTAACCGGATTCACGTTCAGCGCTTCGTAAACGGCAGTGCCGTTGGCGAAGTTCCACGGCTGCTGGAAGACGACCACGGGACGCCCGCCGCCAAGTAGATCGTCGTTGTCCTGCAATCGGTTGAACTCAAAACCGTAGTGAAAGGCATGCTGGTTATGCACGGTTGATACCACATCGCGAAACGCAAACGTATTCTCGGCGTAAACACCCGGGGCGTTGTCGCCCTGGGTGGCCCCGTAAACGATTTGCTCGCCGTTCGGCAATGCATTTTGGATTTTGGTTTGGGGAATGGCCCAGTTGATCTGAGGGTTTGCGGAAATGTCGTTGAAGGCCCAGCGCGTAAAGTTGAAGCGGGCCTCGTTGATGGTTGTCGGCGAAATGTTGAAGATCCAGCCGAGGAAACCCGACGGCGTAAAACGCTTGGAATTGTAATCCGCCATGGGCCGGCCCTGCGCGCCGCCGTCTGCCGCGAGCTGGGTATAGGTGGTAAAGAACGTATTCACAGAGAAGACGCTGCGGCCGACGTTGTAGTCCACGCGCGCGTTGTACTGGTTGCCGGACGTAGTTTGCGGCAAGTAAATTTCCGCGAACTCAAATTCCGGCGTGGTGGTCAGTCCGGCGCCGCACTGAATGTTGTTCATGCAAGTTCCCATCGGCATGCCGTTGAGGTAGGTCCCATAAGTACCCGTTGGCGAGCCAATGTTCACAGCGTTGCCGACCAATTGGCACGGCACCGGGAAATTCATGCAGCTCGCGGCGAGCAATTCCTTAATGCGAGGCGCTGCACCAGGGTCGCTTAGGGTCGTAGAGACGGGGGTATCCGGACTGTAAGCAGCAAGCAGCTGGCGGAAATCCGGCGTATCTACCCACTGGTTCTGGAAAATGGAATTGTTGTCGCGCAAGCCCTCATAGTTGAAGAAGAAAAATAGTTTGTTCTTGATGATCGCGCCGCCCAGGTTTCCACCGAACTGGCGATAGGCGTTATCGTCCCGCACCGGCGGATCAAAAGTGGCGGCTCCGAAATTGTAGCCATTGTATTTGTTGTACGCGTTCAACCCGGGATCCTGGTATTGGAAGAAACCCGCGCCGTGAAATACGTTGGTTCCGGATTTCGTTACGGTTTTGATGTGTGCACCGGAAGAGTGGCCGTCGGCAGCGTCATAATCGTTGGCCAGTACGGTGATTTCCTGGACCGACTCGACGCTCGGGGTGATCACAGCCGCGCCGCCCCATTGCAGGCTGTTCACGCTCACGCCGTCTATGACGTAATCATTGGCGGTGGTGCGTTGCCCGTTCGCGCTGATTGGCTGCTGATTTTCGGTCTGGTAAATCGCGGTGTTGGAACCACCGGGCCCGCCGGAATTGGTGCCGTTTGCTCCCGATCCATTCGGGAAACCGAGGGACTGGCCGACGCCGGTGCGGGCCGCATCGCCGAATACGCCCGGCGCGAAACGCAGGAGTTCGTACGGATCGCGGCTGAACGAGGGAAGGCGCTGGACTTCCTGGTTGGTCAACGTGCCTTCGATATTGCCTTCTTCGGTTTGCAGATTCGGAAGATTCGTTCCGTTGACCGTTATGGACTCCTTCACCTGGCCGACCGTGAGCGCCACATCCAGCCCGCGAGCCAATTCGGCGGAAACTGCCACATCAGTGGTGACGCTCTTTTGGAAGCCGGAGGCCTCGACGGTGACGGTATAAGTTCCCGGGGCGACCTCAGAGAAGCGATAAAAACCGTCGG
Source organism: uncultured Acidobacteriota bacterium (assembly GCA_963780035.1). Taxonomy (GTDB): domain Bacteria; phylum Acidobacteriota; class Terriglobia; order Acidiferrales; family UBA7541; genus Palsa-295. The sequence continues at coordinate 22,996 of CAWAAG010000010.1, forward strand.
CGCCGGTCGTGGTCGTCCGTGTAACTTGAGTAGCTTGGTCTTTTAGCGTAACGGTGGCGGTTTGCACCACACCGCCTTTGCCGTCGGTGACCGTGCCTTGCACGGTCGCCTGAAATTGTGCGCGAGCGGGACCGGCCCATAGGAAAAGTAGGACCAGGAGCGGAAGAGCGCAAAGTGATCGCGATGCGAGCTGGTGCAGGAGAGTGAAACGGGAAGATTGAGACAAATAGACGGACGAACCGCGAACGGTTCCGGAAGCCATCATCGAGACACCCCATGCCGAGGCCGGTCCACCCCAACGCGCCAAGCCCCAGCTAAATCGGTTAAGTATTTATATTCCGAAGTATAGGTATCAGTTTTTTGGTTGTCAACGATTCATATTTTGGATGGATGCACGAGGAGCGCCAGGCCCGCTCGCGAACGACGAACGGGCGTGGTGCCGCGCCGGCACGGGCACCGAATCAGGCGTCCGCGGAGGACTTCGGCAAACCCGCCTGATGCGCTTTCGGGCGGGCCGTCGTTATTAACCCGGTTCAGCCGGAGTCGCGGCTCGTTTCTCGCCGTGCTTGGAGCGAATGGATGGCGCGTTCGAGTGCGTCGAGGTGGGCGGTGGCCGCAGCGACTGCCGGGGCGCCGGCGGCGCGGACGGTGCGGGCGTGGTCGAGGGCTTGTTCGGCGATGCGGCTCACTTCGTGCAGGAGTTTGCGGATTTCGACTTCGAGATGCGCGCGGCTTTCTTGGACGCGATTGACGACATCGGACTGGACGCGCGTGCTATTCATTTCCAGCAGGTGCACGAGAAACTCGCGGGCTTCGCGCTCGATTACCGCGAAGGCGCGCACGGCGCCGAGGAAAACGTCCGCGAGGTAGCGCAGGGGAGACGCCGGCTGGGCAACGTGAAGCAGTTCTTCGAACGTGAAGCGGGAAGGAACGCGGAAACCTTTTTCGTTATCGAGAGCGTGAGGCACGCGCGCGAGTTCGGGGACGCCGGAGTCGGACAGTTTCGCGAGAAAATCATCGCCGATGCCGACAAAGCGAGAGGCGACCTGGCGATATTGCTGCTCGGCGGCGGATTGTTCGGTTTGCAACCAGGGTTGCACGTGACGTTGCGCGATGGTTTGCGCGGCGCGCAGGGCGTCTCTGCGGAATTTCGGGCCAGAGCGGCGGGGCAATGTTTTCAATTCTTCTGCGAATTCGCTATTCACTTGCGGCAAGGCCTGCGCGAGGAATTGCTTTCGTTGTTCCAGGAACATGTCTGAAAGATGGTGCTCTTCCGCCATGAAGAGATAGCGGACGTCGCGGAGCGAGCGGTCGGCTTGCGAGATAGTCTGGCGCAAATTTTGGATGCGGCGCTCGGATTCTTCGATGGGGCGAAGCAGCGCGCCTCTTTCCTCCGCAATAATCGCGAGCAATTCTTCGCTCAGGCGGCGCAAGCCTCTTTCCGCGGCAGTCCGGACCAACGCGTGGCCGGATTCCTGTTCCAGCTTCTCCAAATCGCCGAGGAGGGCCGGCCAATCGCGCTGCGGGCCGCGATTTTCGAGGCGTTCCTCGGCGCTGATTTCGTAAATGCGGCCGACCGATCGGCGCAAGCGCTTTTCGAGGAGTTTGCTGGTGAAGGATTTGGCGATCGAGCCGTCTTCGCCGGATGCTTTGTCCGCCTTGTTCAGCACGACGAGGAGGTCGCGCACGTGTTTTGCGACTTCTTCGATCAGGACGAGCTCGTCACCGGAAATCGGCGGATCGGCGCCCAGGACGGCGATCGCAGCGTCAATGTGCGGAACGAACGCCTGGGTGGCGGCGGTGTTTCCGGCGAAAACGGAGCCTAGGCCCGGCGTATCCACGAAGCACATGCCTTGCGCCAGAAGCGGACTGGGGGAAAAAACTTCCACGGCCGCGACATTCTTTTTGTTTTCCGGATTTTGCTCTTCGGCAACATATTGCGCGAGATCTTCCGCGGGAATGTCCAGCCACGCGCCGCCCTGGAAGCGCACCCGGGCGCTGCGCGACACACCGTAACGCACGATCGTGGGGACTGCGGTGACCGGCAATACACCGGTGGGCAAGATGCGGTCGGCCAGGAGCGCGTCGAGGAGCGTGGATTTTCCGCGCTTGAACTGGCCGATGCAGGCGATGTAGAAGCGCCCTTCGGCGATGCGTTGCGCGAGCGACGCGGCATCTTCACGGACGCGTTGGGAGCCGAGTTCGCCGGCCAGGTTCGCGAGATGCAGGAGGCTCGTTTCGGGCGAGACGTCGTCGATCGAGGTTTGGCGAACGTCGCGCGTGGCGCTCATGCGGGAGCGCTCGCGGCGTAGGGCGACGGGAAGCGATGCGATTGCAGCATGTAGTCCACGTGGAGCAGTTTGACCTTCACTTGATCGTGATAGTGGTAGCGCGGGTCGGCCGCGAGTTCGCACATTTTCACGATGGAGCCGGGCAAGCGCCCGCTGAGATGCAGAATATCTTCGCGAAAGCCTTCCAGGTCAAGCGAGGCGAGGCGGAATTTCTGGATGGAGATTTCCAGAAGCTCGCGGGCGAGAGCTTCGCCGAGCGGTTCCAGGTGGATGCGATATTCGTCCGTCCAGTAGAGACTCCACGCGTATCCGATTTCTGGCGGAGAGTAACCGTGCCCAGTGAAATAAACGGGGGTCTTGCAGCGGTACATCAGCTCTTTCAGAAAATGGGCCATCTTGTGCGTGGGAGGCGGAAGGTGGTCCAGGACAAAGCGGTAGTCGCCGTGTTCCGCCGCGGAATAGAGGATGCCGCGCATCCGCAAGAGCGACTGCTTGTTGATCCAGCGGTCGAGAGTGGATTCTCCAGCGCGATCCGCATGGATTTTTCTACGCACCAGCGGGTCGGCGGCTCGATAGAGTTCGCGGAGGAGATGCGCGGCTAACTCGCGGCCTGTGGCGGGGCCGCTCCAGCAGATGCATTTGCGGCGGGCGGCGGCGGAGAGTTGCGCGAGCGCTTGCTGAATCAGGAAGGTCTTGCCGGCGTCGGACGGACCCCAAATCAGCAGGCTCTCGCGACGGAGAATTGCGGCGCGCAGGCGGCGCAACTCCGGCTCGCGGCCCACCAGCACTTTGGACGATGCGGTGACTATCGCCATTCGTTTCCCCGCAGCGGGCACGGCGCGCCGTCACAAGCGATTTTGAGGTTTCGCGCGCGGCGGCCGTGCCTTGGATCGCATCCTGGTCGCGAGTTTCGTTTTCCGTCTCTTCCGGGCGCTGCAATCGCGCGAGATCGTCGGCGAGGCCGTCGCGCTCGTCAGGCGCAGGAGCCCGGGAACCCAACCTTTGCTCAGCCTGCGCGCGATAGCCTTCCGCGTAGTTTTCAAATTTTTGCCGCAATTGCGTTATCACCGAATCCGCCCAAACTCGCACCAAGCGCCAATATGCATCGAGCGCCGTGTGGAAGGGCTCCCGCAGTTGGCGAGAAATTTGCCGGGCCACGCGATGCTCTGCCGCGCCGCGGCCCAAACGTCCTACTACGGTGGGGCGCCGAACGGCGATCGTGATGGGCGGCGAATCCAAAATCGGCGTGCCGCGGACGATCGCCTGGAACTCGCCTTCGGCCGGCGCATCCGGGACGCGCAGACCGGCGGCGCAGCTTTGCAGATCGCGGCTGAGCTGGTCAGCAAGGTTGGTGATTTCACCCTGGAGCTTCCGGACCTGGAGCTGGAAAAATTGCGTGAGGCAGTCGCGCACTACCTGGCCCGGCGCGACGACACCGTTATTGCTGGTGGACCAGGAATGCAGCAAGCGTTTCGCGGCGTCGTCAATGGCCTCCGGCACGGTCGAGCCGATGGTCTGGACAAAAGTTTCACAGAGCGCGCGCGTTTCCGCGATGCGGCCGGTGGTTTTTCGCAACAGCGCTTCAGCGGCGCGCGCGCGTTCTTTGGATTCGGGCGAGGATTGCGCGCCGCGGGTGAGGCGGGCTTCCAGAGCCGCGGTGACGGATTGGCGAAGAGCGCCGATTTTTCTGCGTAGGGAGGCCGCGCGCAAATCCTGAGAGCGCGCGTACAAAGGGACGATCTGGTTCGCGAACCACGCCTTGAGCATTTCGCGGGAAGACGGCACCACGCTGACCGGATGCACCGGAAGATTCAGGCGACATTCGGAGGCGATATGCTCTTTGACGTAGTGGACGATACGCGCGCGGTCTTCGACGGACAGGAGGTCGGCCTTGCTGAGCAGAACATTTATCGGAATGGCGGCTTGCTGCAGAGCCATGATGGTTTGGACGTCATCCGCAGTGAGGGTGGAACCAGCGTCTATCAGCACCACGCCGAGATCGCATTTGGGGAGGTAGGCGAGAGTTTCCGTAGCGCCGCTGGTGGCAAGTGAACCGAGCCCGGGCGTATCCATGAAGGCGACGCCGCCCTGTAACCTGGGCGCCGGGAGCGCCACAACCAGGCGGGTGACGTGTTTTTTGTTACCGGGATTGTGCTGCTCGGTGGCGAATTCCTGCAAATGAGAAATTTCCAGAATTTTTCTGGGCGCTTCCGCAAACCAGACCGTTAGCGACGGCTCTTTGGCATGCGTGATGCGAGTTGGAACGGCGGTGATGGGCGTGACGCCGACGGGCAAGACGTCTGTATCGAGAATGGCATTCAGCAAAGATGATTTCCCGGAGCTGACGCGCCCAAACACGGCAATTTCAAAGCTTCGATCTTCCGCGCGATCCAGAATTGCGGCGATAGAGGCGCGAAATTCAACCAAGCCTCTTTCCCTGACGATCTGTTCGATTCTGGCGAGCAGATTCAAGTCGTTGCCGGACTGTTCCAGGCGCTCGAGCCGCGCGTGCAGACCTTCGCCGGCGCCTTCCGAGAGGTAGCGATCAAAACGATGTATCAGGCTGGCCAGTTCGCCGACGATGCCGTTTAATTCCGTGGCCACGCTTTCCGGCACGGCGCCATAGCCGGTCATGTACTTGGGCTTCAATTCTTCGGCGGCGATATCAATGGCTCCGAGCTGGACGTGAATGGCGCGGGACGCAGGGATCGCAGGTTTCTCAGGCGCGATTCCCTGCCCTTCGAGGATGCGGCCCAATTGCGCGCGGACTCGGGCGATGTAATCTTCCATGGTTCTGCGCTGGGCGGGAATCACGTCGTTGGAATAGCGAGGGAAGGCCGCTTTCGAGTTGGCGGTGTTCAGGATTCCTTCGATGTCACCGAGAAGCTTATCAATATATTGACAGGTGATGCGCAGGCGGTTGGCCTGGTAGGAATTCAGGAGTTCAGGCGTGTTTTGTTCGTCAGAGTTCATCTGGGTCCCACCGAGCACATTCGGCGAACGCGAAAAAAAAGGTGGCCGCGTGTGTGAAGTTGATTCCTAGCGCGAGGGTGTTGCGAACCGAGGAAGGTGAAGGAACAAGCAGATAGCTTCCTAGCAGGTCGCGAACCCTCGTAGGAGTCATCTGCCTTTTTAGGGGCGGTTCAGGGTGAACTCCAACACCCGTCACAAATAATTGTGTACCGCGGTAGGGGCGAAGTCAACCGCGCGAATTTCATCAGTAAATGCTAAGTTGCGCCGCCGCGCCGCCGAATGGAACCGGAGGTTCGGGTGGACTTCTGCGAGATTGCGGATAGAATAATCGGTCCGGCGGCGGTGAAAATTGCCGTCATCGCGGAGTGGTCGCTGCAAGAGTAAGGATCGGGCGCGCCAGTCAGCAGACTTTCGGAATTGAGGGTGATGAATGATTGTGGGTGTACCGCGCGAGACGTTTCCCGGAGAACGGCGCGTGGCATTGGTGCCTCTGGTGGTGCCGATGCTTGCGAAATCCGGGCTGGAAGTGATCGTGGAGGCGGGCGCGGGAATCGAAGCGGGTTATCCCGACGCCGACTACGTGGCGAAGGGCGCGAAAATTATCGCGGAGCGCGCTGAAGTATTTCGCACCGCCGACATTATCGTGCAAGTGCTCGCGCACGGGTCGAACGACAAGACCGGCAACGCGGATCTGCCGCTATTTCATCGCGAGCAAGTGCTGATCGGATTTTTGCGGCCGCTCGGCGACCTGCAAACGATCCAGGAGATTGCGGCGACGGGCGTGACGTCCTTTGCCGTGGAATTGATGCCGCGGACGACGCGGGCGCAGGCGATGGACGCGCTTTCCTCCATGGGCACGATTTGCGGATACAAGTCCGTGCTGATTGCCGCGGACACGCTGCCGCGAATATTTCCGATGTTGACGACGGCGGCGGGCACGATTACGCCGGCGCGCGTGCTGGTGATCGGCGCGGGCGTGGCGGGATTGCAGGCGATCGCCACGGCGCGGCGGCTGGGCGCGGTGACTTCGGCGTACGACATGCGTCCGGCGGCGAAAGAACAAGTGCAAAGCCTGGGCGGGCGCTTTGTGGAATTGCCGATTGAAGCCAAGGACGCGCAGGACGCGGGCGGTTACGCGAAAGCGCAAGACGACGATTTTTACCGTCGGCAACGCGAATTGCTGGGGCGCGTGGTGGCGGAAAGCGACGTGGTGATTACGGCGGCGGTGATTCCTGGCAAAAAGTCGCCGGTGCTGGTGACGAGCGACATGGTCGAGCGGATGGCGCCGGGATCGGTGATTGTGGATCTGGCGTCGGAGCGCGGCGGGAATTGCGAGCTGACGCGGCCGGGCGAGAAAGTGGTGTTTCATGGAGTGACGGTGATCGGGCGAATCAACCTGGCAAGCACGGTGCCGTACCACGCCAGCCAAATGTATGCGCGCAACATCACCGCGTTCCTGCAATACCTGGTGCAGGGCGGAAAGCTGCAATTGAAAATGGATGATGAAATCGTGCGCAGCACGCTGCTGACGCGCGGCGGTGAAATCGTGAACGAACGCGTGCGGGAATTTTTGTCGTTGCCGGCGCTGGCGACGGCGGGCGGGGGCAATTGATGGTGCAGCAAGACCTGATTACGGATCTATACGTCTTCATTCTGGCGGCGTTCATCGGATTTGAAGTGATTCGCCGGGTTTCGCCGCTATTGCATACACCGCTGATGTCGCTGACGAACGCGCTCGACGCAATCGCCGTGGTGGGCGCGATCATCCTGGCGGGCGAAGGGAAGCATACGTTCGCGACGATTCTGGGCACGCTGGCGATCGTCGCGGCGACCAGCAACATTGTCGGCGGCTTCCTGATCACCGATCGCATGCTGAAAATGTTCAAGACGAGCCGCCCGCCGAAACCATGATGCCCTTTGCCGGTTCCGACCTGCCGCTGCAGATTACCTACCTGATCGCCGCGACTCTTTTTATTTTGTCGCTCAAATGGATGAGCTCGCCGAGCACCGCACGGCGAGGAGTGTGGGCCGGCGAGGTGGGCATGTTGCTCGCAATTGCCGGCACCTTGCTGCATCACGGGATCGTGGATTACCGCTGGATCGCGATCGGGCTGGTGCTGGGCGCGATCATCGGCGTGCCGCTGGGTCTGGTGGATATGACGGCCGTGCCGCAGCGGACGGCGCTGAGTCACGCGTTTGGCGCTTTGTGCGTGACGCTGGTGGGCACCACTGAATTTTATTTGCGCGCGCCGAAAGTGCCGCCGTTCATGATGGCGGTGCTTTCGATGGAAGTGATTCTGGGCTCGCTGACGTTTACCGGAAGCCTGATGGCCGCGGGAAAGCTGGAGGAAGTGCTGCCGCAGCGGCCGATCACGTATAAGGGCCAGAATTTTGTGAACCTGGCGGTGCTGGGAATTGCGGTGGTGGTGGCGGTGATTCTGGTGCGGCATCCCGAGCATACGCATTTGTTTCCGGTGATGCTGGCGATTCCGCTGATTTTCGGTGTGCTGATGATTGTGCCGATCGGCGGCGCGGACATGCCCACGGTGATGTCCCTGCTGAATTCCTACGCCGGACTTTCCGCGGCGGCGATGGGATTCGTGCTCGATAGCAAGCTGCTGATCATTGCCGGGGCGCTGGATGGAGCGTCCGGCTTCATTCTTTCGGTGAATATGTCGAAGGCGATGAACCGCTCGTTCTCCAACGTGCTGTTCGGCGCGTTTGGGCAGGACCAGGCCGCGAAGAGCGCAACGGGGCAGGAAGCCAGGCCGGTGAAAAGCGCGACGCCCGAAGAAGCGGCGGCGATCCTTTCCGCGGCCAACAACGTGGTGATCGTGCCGGGTTACGGCATGGCGGTGGCGCAGGCGCAACACAAGGTGCGCGAGCTGTACGACATTTTGACCAAGCGCGGCGTGAACGTGAAATTCGGGATTCATCCGGTGGCGGGGCGCATGCCGGGGCACATGAACGTGCTGCTGGCGGAAGCCGACATCCCTTACGACAAGCTCGTAGACATGGACGACTTGAACCCGGAGTTTCCACAGACGGACGTGGCGCTGGTGATTGGCGCGAACGACGTGACCAATCCCGCGGCGCGCAGCGATCCGAGCAGTCCGATTTACGGAATGCCGATTCTGGATGTGGATAAGGCCCGCACGGTGATGGTGATCAAGCGCGGGATGAGCCCGGGCTTCGCGGGAATTGATAATCCTTTGTATTATGTCGATAAGACGCTGATGCTTTTCGGCGACGCGAAAACATTTGTGGGCGACATCGTGCGGGAACTGGGCGGCACCGGACACGGCTAGATTACTGATGCAGCGCAATCTGCTGGGAGATTCTGTGGCGGCCGCCTACTTCACTTGCAACGATTTGATGTAACTCACCAGGCTGGAAATCCGCACGTACATGATCGCCGGGTCCGCATCCATGGTGCGGAATAGCGGGCCCCAGACGGGCATTTCCGCGTCACCGTGCGCGGGCGCCTTCACGCCATTGCGCAGCACCTGCTGCACATAGAGATCCGGAAATTTCCCGCCGTGCCGCTTTGCCAGCGTCGTCAAATTTGCGGGAGCGTGTTTTAAGGACGGCGCCGCGGGCCCGTCTCCCTTCGCATCTTTGCCGTGGCACACCGCGCAGTAGTCCTTGAACATGCCCGCGCCTGTGAGCGGCGTCGCTTGCTTGACCGGCTCTTTCTTGGCTTGCGCGTCCTGCTTGTCCTGCATGGCTTGCTTATCTTGCGCAAATGTTCCGCCGCCAAGGGCCAAGAACAAGCCCGCTAAAATCAAAATGTCCAAATCGGAATCCATTGCGTCGCGCGGTTGCAAAATGCGGCATGGCGAACCTCCTTGCCACGGTGTGGATAATTTCTCTACGCTGCGCGTATGCTCACCGGGCGCCGCTGCGAGCCGAATCCTGCCGCGAGAAAAATGTCGCTTCGCTATTTCTGCGGCGGGTAGAGCGCCAAATACATGTAGGCATCGGCAGCCTCGTCGTGACTCAAGTAATTAAACACCGGCATTCGGCCGCGGTAGGGCGTGGCGGGCGTGCCCATGATGATGGGCGCGCCGGTCGTAACTTTTCGCACGAAGTCCGGAAGCCCTACTCGCGTGGTAAGGCAGGAAAGCGGCGGAATCGCGCCATCCATTATCTGCTGCGGATCCGGGTTCGCCCCTTTCGCGCTATGGCAGACGTGGCAGGTGGATTTCACGATGTGCTCTCCGATGCGATAGGGCGATTCCTTCACCGCCATCTGATTTTTTCCCCGCGCCTGGCACGCCGGAAAGCAGCTCGAGGTATGCAACGAGCGAGCGAATTTCCGGCTCGCTGAGCGTGGGCGCGGGCATATTCTGGCCGCCCTTGTGCAGCCGCTGCAGCAGGATGATCCTGGATTCCTTGGCCATTTCAGCCACTTCGGAACGGCTCATTTCCCGGCCGGATTTCTTCATGCGCTCCATGGTGGCTTCCACGGAAGTCGCTTGCACCGGGCCGGTAATGGAATTTATTTCCGGAGGCGCGCCTTGGCCGGATTCTCCGTGGCATCCGCGACAATTCAAACGATATAGATCCGCACCGCTCAAGGTGGCCATTTGGCTGGCGTATCCGGGCGATAAATCCAGTTGCCACGGCGCACTCTCGTCTGCGGAGCCGCCCGGAGCGGGTCCCAATTCCCAGGTCTTGCCCATGCTGGTTTCATTGAACGATCTGTTCAGGTGACGTATCCAGCTCTCACCCTCGACCGCCGTAATCGCAGCGGCTCCATCCCCGGCGGTCTGACCGAGCAGCGAACCAGCGAGCATGAATACCAAGGCGACGCAGATCACGCTCACGAATCGTATATTCGTTCGTTGTATGAGGTGCTGCCCGGAGACAAGTGAACGGAACATAAGTATGCGCGAAAGCTCGCGTCTTCAGCACTCGAACGGGGCCCGACTTGCAGTCGTGGCTCGTTCAATGCGCAGAACCCTTTCCTGGTACGTCTCGCTATTTCTTTACCGCTATATCAACTTTCGTGTCGCCCACTGCGACTGTGATTGTCTGAGTAGTGGTTTTGCCTTCGGCGCTCCAGGTTTTCAGCGTGTAGGTCCCCGGCGGGACGTCCTTGATCGTGAAGGTGCCGTCGCTGCCGGTCAGCACGAAGTACGGCGTGGGAACGATTACGATGTACCCGAGCATGTCCGCATGGAAATTGCAGAGCAACTGCGCCGCACCCAGCGTGTCAAATTGAAAAGCTTTCTTTTGCCCCGGCGAAATAATCGTGAGGCTGTGACGCAATGTCTTATTGCCGCCGATGGACGACCAATAGACGTTGTGAACAACCTGGTCGCTGTTCAAAAAATCAACGGTTGTGCCGCGCTGCACGACGATGATCTGCGGAATGAACTTCATGTCCCGCTGATCCACGGTGGCGTGCTGCGCCGGCGGAGCGAATTTCTTGCCTGGAACGGCGTCAATGTAAACCGCAATCCCTTCCAGCGAACTAAGGCCTTCCGCGGACACTTTTCCCTTGATGTCTCCGGCTCGCGCGGCGCTCGGCACGACGAACGCGCCGAAAAGCACGGCCACGAAGACTGCTCGCCTGGTAGTTTTCATGCAACGTCTCCCCTTGAAGTTATATGAGCGGTTGAGTTGTTGGCCACATCACGCAGTATGGGTGCCGCAACGCGCGAGTTGCTGTGACGCAACTCACATTCGGCTGTGACGCTCGTCACGAATGGCTTGTAATTGACGATGAGCGGCCGTGGGGGAACGATGGAGGACGAATCTGCAACGGCTTACCAGCGGCTGCGCAGCTGCGAAACTTGAATTTGAAGATCGCTTGTGGCGCAGGCCCGAAATCGAGCCGCGGCTTCCGGACTAGCTTTGTTACGAAGATCGCCCGCTAGGATCGTTGCAGAGTCGGATGCGGCAATTTCGCGCCCTGCGGGGCAGAGTCTGACGTGGATTGCTGCAAATTCCAAAAATCTTCGTGGTCGAGAATTTCAAAACCGACCAGAAACTCGGACGCGGATGCTTCTTTCACCCAGGTGACACAGGCGGTGGCGCTCGCGGAGTTCTCGATTTTTTGTATCCAGAGATTTGCGCCAACCGCTACGGGTTCGCGCAGCGTGACGCAAGCGCCGGCTTTGCTCACGTTCACCGTGGCGGTTAATTCGAGTTTCCCTTTTCGTCCGGGTGCGCGGTAGACGCGAACCGGCACGCGCAGCGGAATCCTGGGATTTCTTTGCACCCGCTTGTACATCTCCACGGCGTCCGTCGAGAGCGCGAGAAAATCGTCGCGCTCCTTCGCGGTGAGCTGCTTGGCGCTGGTGACCAGCGTGCCAGTCTGGCCGATGAGTTCCGAGAGAAATGCCGACGCGGCGACACGATCGCGTCCGACGGGATCGGCACGCGCGAATCGCTCGCGATAGTCGGCAAGTCGCCTGGAGGCGATGTCGTAGAAATGCTTGCGGCACAATGGACGAGTCTCGAGCGTGGCGTCCATGGGGACATTGCAACCGATCCATCCACACAAGCCGGCAGTCATGGCGTTCCCTCAAAAATTTAAACACACTTTTCCCGGCAACTGGACTTATCTTCTCTGTAGATAGCTGAATCTTATACATCTGAAAACCTTCCCGCCAGGCTCCGCGAGCACCCGCGCTTCGTACGCTGCCCCTCGGTCAGCCGGCCGTCCAATGCCTATGTCTGCGTGCAGCATCAATCCGCGAGATTGGGGAGAGCGAGGAAACGGGCCGCATTGTCCAGGCAGACGTCTTTGATCAGGCGCGCCAGCATGGGCTCGTCATTGGGGAGCAAGCCCGCTTCGATATCATTTCCCAGCATATTGCAGAGGATGCGGCGAAAATATTCGTGGCGGGGGAAGGACATGAAGGAGCGCGAGTCAGTGACCATGCCGACAAAATTCGCGAGCAGGCCGCAATTGGATAGGGCGTTGAGCTGCCACTCGATGCCCTCTTTTTGGTCCAAAAACCACCAACTGGCGCCGAATTGAACTTTGCCATTCACGCCTTCCTGCGGAAAATTTCCCGCCATGGTTGCGAAAATATAGTTGTCGGCGGGATTCAGATTGTAGACGATCATTTTCGGCAACGAATTTTCGCGATCGAGCTGATCGCAATAGGCGCCCAGCGCCGCGCCTTGCGGCCAATCACCGCTCGAATCGAATCCGGCGTCGGCTCCCAGAGTGGCCAGCATCCGCGAATTGGTGTTGCGATTGGCGCCGAGGTGCAGCTGCTTCGTCCATCCTTTCTGCGCATCCAGGTGGCCGAAGAAAATCATCAAGTGGCCTGCGAGGCCGACCGCTTCACGCGCTTCCAGCGATCGGCCCCAGCGCAACTTGCCGAAAGCGTCCGCGGCTTGATGGTCCGCGAAAGGCTCCGCGTAGCAATGGTGCAAACCGTGGTCGGACAGGCGACAACCGTGCTCGTGGAAAAAATCATGGCGCTTGGCCAGCGCGTCCTGAAAATCGGCCAGGCGCGCTATTTCCACGTTCGCGACGGAGCCGAGGCGGCTGGTCCACTCGTTGAATCGCGCCGGATCGTTCGTGCGCAACGCGCCGTCGGGGCGATAGGTGGGGAATACCGGCGGCTGGCTGCCGGACTTCCTGATTTTTTCGTGGGCTTCCAGGGAATCCGTGGGGTCGTCCGTGGTGCAGAGCGCGACGACGCGAAATTTGCGCAAAATTCCCTGCGGGGTCATTTCTTCGCTCTGCAACGCGGCGTTTGCGTTGCGCCAGATTTCGGCCGCCGAGGATTCGTCCAGCAGCTCTTGGATGCCAAAGTAGCGATTCAATTCCAGATGCGTCCAGTGATAGAGCGGGTTCCGCAGGGTGCGCGGGACCGTCTTCGCCCAGGCCATGAACTTTTCCTGCGGTGCCGCGTCGCCGCTGCAAAACTTTTCCGCAATCCCGCTCGCGCGCATGGCCCGCCATTTGTAGTGGTCGCCCTCGAGCCAAATGTCCGCCAGAGTCTGGAAGCGGGCGTTACCGGCAATTTCCGCGGGAGAAAGGTGCGAGTGAAAATCCAAAATCGGAATGTCCTGGGCGTAGGAGTGGTAGAGACGCCGGGCGGTCTTGCTTTGCAGTAAAAAATCTTCGGTGATGAAGGCCATGCGCTTTTCCGCGCGCGCATAAATTCGGAGCACGCGGGCAACTTTCCTTTCGAGTGCCTGCTCAGCCAAAAGATGATGCGGGCGGCGCTATTGATTCACGCCGCTGGCCAGAAAGCCGCCGTCAACCACCAGCAAGTGGCCGGTGACGAAGCTGGCGGCATCGGAAGCGAGAAATATGGCGGCTCCTCCAAGTTCTTCCACCTTTCCGTAACGCTTCATCGGAGTGCGCAGCAAAAATTCACGGCCGCGCTCGGTGCCGTCAAGGAGCGCGGCATTCAAATCCGTGCGCAGAACGCCGGGAACCAGGGCGTTCACGCACACTCCAGACGTGGCCCATTCGATCGCTAGAGTTTTTGTGAGCGCGGCCACCGCCGCCTTGCTGGCATTATAAGCAGCGACTTCAAACAGCCCCAGAAAACACGCCAGCGAACCGATATTAATGATGCGCCCATACTTTTGTTCGAGCATGTGACGGCCAAAGACGCGGCAGGCGCGCAGGGTGCCGTGCAGATTGGTTTCCAGGATCGCGTTCCATTCCTCGTCGGGAAAATCGAGAGTGGGAGAGCGCTTGGTGCGGCCGGCGCTATTTACCAGGATTTGCACGCCGCCGAACGCGGTGCAGACTGATTTTAGAAGCTGTTCCACGCTGTCGTTGTCCGTCACGTCGCAGGTGAGCGCGAGCGAACGGCGGCCCAGCGACGCGACTTCAGCGGCGGCTTTGCTGGCCAGTTCGGCGCGACGGCCGGTGGGGACCACATCGGCTCCGGCGATAGCGAGTTCGCGCGCCAGAGCCAGCCCGATGCCGCTGGTGCCGCCGATTACCACCGCTGTTTTACCCGTCAGATCCAGTAGCGGGTGCCCCATGCAGTTCTCCAGATCGGCACCGTGATGGTTGATGCCGCGATGCGGTTTGCAAATTCTGAGGTTACACCGGAATTCCTGGAACAAAGAACAAATGCGAAACAGGCTGGCGGAGGGGGTGGGATTCGAACCCACGAGACCCTTTCGGGCCTAACGGTTTTCAAGACCGCCGGTTTCAACCACTCACCCACCCCTCCGGGCTATTCAGTTTAACTTGCGAGCGCGGCGCAGCCAATGGAGAAGCGACGCGGCCTTGTCAGTGTGCAGCGAGGCCCGCTGTGCGTCGCTTAGTAGCTCGTTTTTGTTCTGGTGGCGACTAGTTGGCCGCAGCTGCAGTTAAGGTAGGCCCTGTGACCTGGCCATCCGTCGAAATTTGCACGGACGCCTCTAATAATCCTGGTCCGCCTTCTGGCTGTCGTTTGTCTATGTCGGACATCGTCAGAAACGTGACGAGATAACCCGACGAAGTTTTCGTAGCAATCGGGCCGAGGGTCTGCCGGAGCAGCCCCTTCCGCTCGGTTTTCCACCATTCGTCAAAACGGGTTTCGGCGCGGTTGAAGTCGGGATAGAAACTGTAATAGAAACGCTTTTCCGCTAGCTGCTTGAGCTCCAGATTGGTGTTCGGCAATTCCAGCCTTAGATTCGTGGGATCAACGGCCCGGTAAAGCTCGGCATATCGCAGTGCGTCAGAATCATCCGTGACGCGAATGCTAAACGCCTTGGCCATCCTATTGAATTCGTCCCGAGAATCTTTGAATCCCGATATGCGAAAAACGTCGCCGGAATCGCGAGACACCACGACGTAATGGATAAAGGGTCCGTGGACGCTTACATAAGTATTGACCTTGCCCTTGTGGAATTCGTAGCCGTCATCCGAGACTTGGAACAGAAACGCACACGAAGGATTTGGATCTGTGCTCGCTCCCAGCATAATAAACCGGCAGAGGTTATCTTCGAGGTCTTCTCTTCGATGGACGCTTAGAAAGTCTTCTTGGTTTTCTCCGCGTGCGTTCCGGATCGCAGTCTTAGCGATTTCCCGAGCCTGCGGTTCCGAGACGGTGTCGGCTTTGGTGGCAACTCCGCTCGCCAATGTCTGTGCCACGATAAAGCAGCCATACATCGCTAGACGAAATTTGCTGAGCGCCACGATGCACCTCTCGGCATCCTCTAAATCCTACGTTTCGTCCTGGCCCTTCTTGTGGCGCCAACGTGCTCGCACCAGCGCGCGTCACAAATTGAATGTGTACAGCAGAATCCTGGTGAGGAACAGGTCGGCGACGAGAATAGCCAGCGAAGACACGACAAAAGCCATAATCGTGGCGCGGCCGACGCCGGCGGTGCCGCCTTCCACGCGCAAACCCTGATAACAGCCCACCGTCGCGAGGATAAATCCGAAAACGATCGGCTTCGAGAAGCCGATCACCAGATCGCCGAAGACCAGCACTTTCACCGCGCGCGTCCAGAACTCCTCCGCGTTGATGTGCAGCGTGACGGTGGCGACCAGGAACCCGCCAAAAAGGCCGGCGCAATCGCCGATGGCGACAAGCAAGGGCAGAATCAACACGGCGGCCAGCACGCGCGGCGTCATCAGCTTGCGAATGGGGTCAATTCCCAGACCGCGTATCGCGTCCACCTGTTCGGTGACGAGCATCGAGCCCAATTGCGAAGCCATGCCGGTGGAATTGCGGCCGGCCACCAGCAGCGCGGTGAAGACGGGACCGAGTTCGCGGAGGAGCGAGAGAGAAAGCGCGTCACCGGTGAGGACCGTCTCGCCAAAGCGGGTGAATTGCGACGCGGCGTTCAGCACGATCACGCCGCCGACGCAGGCCAGGGCGACGATTATGATCGGCACCGAACCCACCCCGATCTGATCCATCTGCTCGACTAAATCGGCGGAGTAGCGCGTGGTGGTGAAGATGACGCGGACCGAGTGAGCAGCGAGCATGGCGTAATCCTGGAGATAGTAAATCGGCACTTTCAGTGCCCTTGCAGCGGCTGAGAAAACCGAAGCTGATTTCACAGTTCACTCCTCTTCGCGATAGTCAGGTTCACCGTGAATGGAAGACCGGACCGGAAAGAGAGAACACTACATGTTTTGGTGAGATTCATCCATCGCACGATGGGCGACGGGAGATTTGCCGGGGCGCCGGCCGGGGGGCGGATCGGTTCTGCGCGACCGGGCCGGGATGGGCCCACCACGGTCGCAAGAGGCTGTGCTGAAGGCATGATGCCAGCGAATGATACCACTGCGGTAGTTGACGGCGCGGTTGAATGATTTGCGGGTTTCTCCGCGAATTTCAGGCGCAGATTGCCAGCGGCAACTCCCTTTTGCTCAAGTGCGCGCGGGGAAGAAGCGCGACGGAGCCGGGGGCTGGCCCCGTCGCGTCCTGCGTGAGCGGCCGGTTAGAACAGCAGCTTCAGCGCAAACTGAATCTGGCGCGCCGAGCCGAAGTCTCCCACCGAGAAGCGCGTGGCGAGGATCTTCCCGAATGCGGAGCTGGTTGCCGTGTTCGTTGGATCGCCAAAGTTCGGGTGGTTGAACAGATCGAACACTTCGGTGCGGAATTGCAGGTTGAGCCTTTCCGTCAACTTCGTGTTTTTCACGATCGAAAAATCGGTGTTGACGAACTTGGGCCCGGGAAGTGAATCACGGCCGGCGCTTCCGGGGTGGCAGCTACCCGGAACGATCGGGTAGGTCTTGCCGCCGGGAGTCGTCGGAATATTGCTGAAGGTGCAGGGCACTGCAAACGCGGCATTCGCCGTTGCGGCGCAATCCGGAATTGCGGGGTTGCCCCCTTGCAGTGGTTCGGCAACGAACGGTTCGCACAGGGTGGTGTTGCTATAGAACTGGCTGGGATTGTTGGTGCTGGAAACAGCCAGAAGCTGATCGGGTCGCACCGTTAGCGAAGAGCCCGGCGCCGGACCGATAACCAGGAGCGGCGTAATCGGATTGCCGCTCTGGGCCATGGTGACAACCCCCAACTGCCATCCGGAAACCAGCCGGTTGCCCTTGAGCGGCAACTCGTAGAAACCGCTGACGACGACGCGATGGCGCGTATCGAATTCCGACGAGCCGTAATCGCCGCGCGGGTCGTAAACATTCTGCACCGGAACTGCGTCGCCAGAACTGACCGAGCTGTAGTCCAAAGAGTGCGAGTAGGTGTAGGCGGCCAAGAACTCGAGGCCGTTCGATAGATGTTTATTGAGGGTCACCCACAGGGCGTTGTAATTGGAATTGCCGGGGCTAAAAATCCGGGTGACGTTTCCGATGGAACACGGTGTATTGGGCGGCGCGCACTGGGCCGGCAGCACCGGGCTCGTGAGCGGAAGCGTCGTATAGGGACGAGTGGAATCGTAGAAACCGTTGGTGACAAACGGCTGGTTGAAATTCCCGGTCATCTGCAGGTGAGTGGCTTTCATGCCGACGTAAGCTACCTGCAATCCCAACGAAGCGGCGAGCTGGCGTTCGACGGAAACGTTCCAATCCTGGGAATACATATTGTCGAACTGAGGATCGATCGCGCTGGGGCCCAAGCTGACGCCGGTGATCGCGGCCGAAGGGTCCTCGAGCGTAATCGCGTTCGTCGCGGAGCTGACGCTAATGGGTATGGCGAAGGGCGGGTTGCCGCTAAGACCGCTAACGACGTTGGTGGTCGGATCCTGGCTCAGGATGGCATAGGCTGCGCGGACCGAAGTCTTGCCGTCCTTAAAAGGATCCCAGGCAAACCCGATGCGCGGTTCGAAGTTCTTGTTGTTGGTGTGGAATGGCTGGGTGGCCGGGAAAAGGCTCCCGCTGGTAAGGTCAAAATTCGTAAAGCGGCCCATGGCCTCGGAGGGCGTGGAGTCCCATTCGTAGCGCAGGCCGAAGTTGATGGTGAAGTTGGACTTCCATTTGAAGCTATCCTGGGCAAAGACGCCGTAGGAAGGCTGCAATATCCGGTCATTGCCCGCGCCGAGCAAGACGGTGAAGGCGGAAGCTTGATCGGCGAGGAAATTCGCCATCGTCGGAAAAGTAAAGCTGCCGACGTTCTCCGCGATATTGTTGTTGTAGCCGCGGCGGATTTCGCCGCCGAACGCCATGGAGTGACGGCCTTTCAGCCAGCTGAGTGTGTCGTTGAGGACCACGGTGGTGTCGCCGCGTCCCTGCGGTTCACCGACCGGACCGCCAAAATCCACGGCGCCCAGCACGTTGATATTCGGTATGCCCACGCCCTCAGGAGCCCCTGGCGGCAAGGTGATATCAAAATCCGCCGGATTCAAAGCGGTGGGAGTAAAGGTGAGGTGCAGACGGTTGTAGCCGAGCCGCACGGTATTGGCAAGCGACGGGCTGAAGATGTGATCCTCGCTGATGGTCATGAGTTGGCGGAAACCATCCCGGGTATCGCCAAAGCCGGGAATATTCGCGTTTTGTGTCGGCTCTTCGCGCAAGTCCTTCTGCAAAACATAATAGAAATGCAGCCGGTCCACCTGACGCAACTCGACGTCCACGTCTCCCGATCCTTGGTTAAGGCTGACGTTGGCGAGAGCCGCCCCGGTGAAGCCGTTGTAGTTGGCGGGAATACCGGTGGTGTCCGTGCCGGGAATGTTCGCGGCAGGAATTTCCGTCAAAAGGCTCTGGACCGCCGGCGAAGTCACGGTAGCGATCTGGTTTTGGCTGGGGACGATGGTGCTGAGAGTCAAACCCTGATGCTGGCGGATGCCCTCATAGGCGACAAAGAAAAAGATCTTGTCCTTCTTGATCGGGACCGCCAATGTCACCGCCAAATTCATTGTGTTTGAAGGAGGCCTGGGGCGTGCTGGTCGGGTTGAAATAGTTGCGGGCGTCCAGCGCGTTGTTGCGGAAAAACTCGAAGGCCTCGCCGTGGAATTCGTTGGTTCCGGAGCGGGTGGCGATATTGACGATAGCTCCCGCGTTGCGCCCGTATTGCGCCGGGAAGGTCGAGTTATCCACCTTGAATTCTTCGAGTGTATCGACGGGCGGCTGAAAGGTGACCTGGTTCTGCACCAGATCATTCAAATTGATGCCGTTGATCAGCCAGTTGGTGGTGTCTTCGCGCTGGCCGGCGGTGTCGATGGCAAAGGAGCCCTGCCCGCGCAGCGGGGCGGTGAGGAAGCCATTCGCCGGGGGCGTGACGGTGCCCGGCGTCAAGAGGCTCAAATCCACGAAATGACGGCCGTTCAACGGGATTTCTTGCACGGTCTTGGAGTTGATGACCTGTCCGACGCCCGTGGTGGAGGTCTCGATCAGTGGCGCTTCGGTGGTCACTTCCACCTGTTGCGACACCTCGCCGACCGTCAACTGGAGATCTTTGGTCACCGACGTCGCCACATCCAGTTTGAGGTCTTTGACGACCAGGGTCCGAAAACCCGCCGCTGTCACGGTGATTTGATAGTTACCCGGCGGCAGCGATGGCTCGACATAGAGCCCGTCGCCATTCGTTTGCGTGTTCCATTGCGTACCGGTAGCCTGATTGGTGACCACTACTTTGGCGTTGGGAACAGTGGCGCCGCTGGTATCCGTGACGGTGCCGCCCAATTCCGCGGTGGATTGCGCTTGCAGATTCAGATTGCAGTAGAAAAAAAGAAGTAAGAGTAAGACCAAGCGAGCAATCAAGGCAGTGAATCTAAAGCCACTTTCGTCCGTTCCTTTCATTGTGCCTCCATAGGAACACTGCGGCCTAACCGGTTTCGAGGGAACTGCAGATGCAGCGATTCCCTACGCACGAACGATTAGCTTGCTCGGAACAAGCAAGAACTTCCGCGAACGCAGCCTAGGACCGCGCGTTCTAAATTAACCCCACCCCATCGCCGGACTTTTGGGAAAGCCCGGCACTCACTGATTTCGTCATATGCAATTGCATAGCCGGAACAACATTCAATTTGCGAGCGGCCAAATATCAGAAAAAATTGATTTTAGCGGTCTGCGATTTGGCGCGGAAGGATGACGTACCCAGATTGCATACAATTTTGCGTAGCTGTTTTCGGTTTTTTGTAGACCGCTTATGAAGATTTGTTCCTAAGCGCCGGCTTACGCTTTGACTGCGGCGCAATTGGGCTGCTCTGGCTCCCTAGTCCATGCCGAAAGTCGAAAGGGTGCGTGATGTGCCAGGGTGCGCCGGGTGGAGGTGATCAGATGATCCGTCGTATCACGACATTTTGCTTGCTGGCGGCGGCTCGGGCTTTGCTTCGGCGGCGTGCCGCGCGTAGTAGCCCGCGCATTTGCCACCGGGAGTACCGGAACCTCGGGAGGGCGACTATCTGAAAGAACTGCTGGAAACATCAAAGTATTAAGAAGCGTTCCGGCAGCTCGCCGTCGCGCTAGGGCCGAGCGCCATGACGCGGCAGGGCTAGAACGGCGAGGCGCTTGCCGAGCTTGCCAAATTCTGGGTCGGCGGTAACCAGCGTTGCCGAATATTCCAGCGAGAGAGCGGCGGCAAAGCTATCGGCGTAGCCAATTCCGTGGCGGGCTTTCACTGCGGCTGCTTCCGTGGCGCGTTCACGATCCACCGGCAAAATCAGCAGCGGGAGATGCGCGGCGTTTTTCTCCACGGTTCGCGCTTCGGCTTCCCCACCCTTTCCAGATCGCGTAAATCACTTCGCCCCAATTGACCGCGGACATCAGCAGCGGCGAGCGCTGCCGCAACGACTCGTGGAAAAGACGCTGCACGCGCTGGGCGCCGCCGCGATCGCCGAAGTAGATCAGCAGAGCGTTCGCGTCCAGCACGTAACGTCTCATCGTCCTCGCGCGCGGTCGCGCTTGCGTTCCTCTTGAAGGTAATCGAGCGCCGTGCCGGCGCATTTGACCGAACCGCGCAGTTCGCGGATCAGACGGGGCGTGAGCGGCTGCAGAATGATCGAATCGGCGCCGTCGCCGCTTTCGTCTTCGGCCAGGATGACGTGGAGATGCATGCCTTTCTTCAGACCAAGCCGTTCGCGGACCAGCACCGGGAGGACCATTTGTCCCTTGGAACTGATCGTCGTGGTAAACGTAGTGGTCCGGCTGGCTCGGCTCTTCATAATCCCATCTTACCATGAGGTAAGACGTGTCGAAAGACCTTCGATTCGCCGGTGACACAGGAAGCGTGATGCGCTATCCGTGCTGGATGCGAATCAGCGGCTCGCGGCGCTTCCGGAAGTGGTAAGATTTCGCTGAGCCGCAGAATCCGGGGACAATGTGCCGAAGTTCCCGGACATGGAGAAATCCGATGGTCCGCAGACTGGTAGTCGTCGCTGCAGTTCTTGGATTTGGTATCGCGGGGCTTGGTGCAAGCTCCGCGCACGCGCAAGATTCCTCCGCGTCGGCCGCGGCGCCAGCCAATGGCCCTGCGCACGATCACTCGCAAGCGACCGGAACGCCGGCCGCCGCCGCGAAGGCAAAGACCAAGGCCGACATTCCCGCGTACCATGCGGAGGCTCCGAAGGGCGCGCTGCCGGACACGCTCGACCCCGCGCAATTCCAGGACGCGGAGACGCGCAACGTCTACACGCTGGCCGCCAAGGAAAAGGCCTTCTTGTATCAACAGCCTTGCTATTGCCGTTGCGACAAGGAAGTCGGCCACAAGAGCTTGCTCGATTGCTTCACGGACTATCACGGCGCGCACTGCATGCTGTGCAAGAAGGAAGCCGTCTTCACCTACACCGAATCGCAACAAGGCAAGACCGCCGCGCAAATCCGCCAGGAGATCATGGATGGCAAGTGGAAGGACGTGGATCTCACCAAGTACGACGATCCGCTGCCGCCCCAGTAGCTCACAGCAAGGATCTTCCGCAGGTCGCGACGCAAGAACTCGTCGCGCGCCGACGCCGCCAGCAATTCGGCGGAACTCCCTGTGCGGCGCGGCCTACAAGGTCGTATCAAACGAAAGATTTTCGATCATGGCGTCGAGGTCCGCCTGCGCCTTATCGCGTTTTACTTGTAAGTCGGCCGACTCGTGCTGGAGCGTCTCGAGACGGGTCTCCTGATCGGCGAGCTGCTGCGTGTAACGCTGTGTGAGCGCGCGCTCCTCGGCGCTGCCCTTCAGCGCTTTCAGATTTTCGCGCAGGCGCTGCTGGTCATCGTAGATTTTCTGGGTTTCTTCCGCGCGGCGGGCGATTTCGGCGTCCAGCGCGGCGATTTGGTCTTTTTGTTGGACGATTTTCTGAAACGCCGCCGCTATTTCGGGGCTGATGGACTTCTGCTGCGAGAATAAAGTGATCTGGTCGTCGGTCAAATTCGTCAATGCAAAGCGGCTCTCCAGCGGTTTTGTTTCGCGCACCGTTAATTTCTCGGTGGCTTTGGGCTCGATGCTTTCGCGGAAGCGATAGACCGTGGAAGTGGTTTCTTCAGGCTTCGGGCCGCCTTCGGAAAGCGTCCAACCATCGCCGAACGCATGCTCGATCAGGACGGTGCGCGGAGTGGTGTCGTCATCGCGTATCGTGTAGACGGTGTCTTCCCGCACTTCGCAGGTCTGGATCATGGCGCCGTGCACGATCCGCACGTGCGTCACTTGCTGCGGCTCGGTTTCGGCCTTGGAATCAACGCGGACCCCTAAATCCGCGGCGTAGGAGAGCAGGCGCTTTTCGCCGGGCTTGATGGCGTCCGTCAAACCCTCTCCGGCGAACGCTTCATTTTCCAGGACGCTGAAGCTGCCGCCATCGAGAGTGAGTGGGCTGGAATTGGTGAGCCACAGTGCGCGCAGAGGACGGGGAGAATTGAGCGACGAGTTCCACAAGGAAACTTTTTCGGTGGTCACGTGGACCTGGACGATCGGAACCAGCGCGGATTCATTTTTGTGAATTGAGACGCGATCCTTGAGCTTGTATTCAAAGAGATCGCCGAGGTCCGCGCCTTCGGCGGCTGCGGACACGGCGCGCCGCGCTTGCGTGATCCCCGCAACTCCCGCATTGAAGGCTCCACCACCAACACCACCCCCCTCGCCCGGACCGACGCCGTTGCCCGAGCCGCTGCCGACTCCGCGGCCGCGTCCAAGCTCTCCTCCCAAGCCGATGTTTCCCGGACGAGCCTCAGCCACCTCCTCGCTTTCGGTGTTGACGACCGGCGTCGACGCAGTGACCGTGATGGTTTGCGAGTTTGCGCCAACGTGCAAAGTCACGTTCTGAGTCTGCTCGCGCCCACCACCGAGGGATACACCCTGCAGGACGGTCGTCTGAAAGCCATTCGAACTGAATTCGATGCGATAATGACCGGCTGGCAAGTCGCCCACTTCGTAGCGGCCTCTACTGTCGCTGGACGTGGAGGCGGCAAGCTCACCCGTGGAGGAAAAGACCTGGACACTCGCTCCCGAAATCACTGCTCCGCTCGCGTCGACAACCGCTCCGGACAATCCCGCGACGCCGCCCATCATGGCGCTGTCGTGTGTTTGCGGCATCAGTTGCGCATTCTGCGGCAGGGGCACCACGGGACGCCGGGCGTAATACGGCTGCGAGAGCTGCTGGATGAACGATTGCGGCGCTCCGGCGACGAGCGAGAGTTCCACATTATTCCAATCTTCTCCGACGGTGTTATCCACGATCGCCCAGCCTTGCAATAGAGGCTCATCGCCGAGCTTAGATGGGAGCACGATGCGATAGGTCGTCTTCCAAACCGGAACTTCGCTGATGTAGCTGACGTAAAGCTGCCGCTCGCCGGTGCCGTTCGCGACAATCGTCATGCGGCGCAGGTCTTCCTGGCGCATCGAGGCCAGCAGCGATAGGTAGCGGCCCACTTCCTGCGTCACATCGCGCTCGGCCAAGCGCACGGTGACGGCCGGGGTGATCTCGACGCTGCGGACCTCGCCTGCATCCGTGACCAGCGTGGCTAAATCCACTTCCAGAGTCGTGCCCCCGCTTACGCGCGTCTTGCGCTCGACACTCAGCAGGCGGCCGGTGATTACTGCTGAGCCACTGCGAACTTCCAGCCGGGCGCCGCGCAACGCCGCGTAAAATTTCGAGAGGTCGGTCTTTTCTTCGAGCGGCAGGCGCAGCATGCCCAGGCGCTGGCTGAGCGGCGCTTCAGAATTGTAATTCACTCCCGCGATGCGCCCGCCGTTCAGATCGAGAACCGTCAACGATTGCAGGACGTCGTTGAGCTGGCTGCTGGTGAAATCAATCTGCACTTTCTGGTCGCCGCGAACTTCGCCGAGATGTTCAAAATAGCCGACGCCCGTCTTGTAGAGGATCACGCGACGGACGGGAAGCCTGGAGGCCGGAGATTCGTCGGAAGACTCTGCCTGAGCAGGCGGGGACGCCGGCCCCGTAGTGGAAGCCTTGACCGGCGGCTTTTTTGGAGAGAGCGGCGCGTTTTGGGGAAATGCCCATGCCGGGTTCGCCATTGCGGCAACCACAAGAACAGACACCCAGGTCAAATTGATGCGCATCTTCGCCTCCGGAGACCTCTGCTGCGCGTGATTTGGGCCCAACCACGAAACAAGAAGATGCGAATAAATTGCAGCGTGAACCCGGCGAAGCTAACGCTTCACCGCCCGAAATGCAAATGATGAACGGGCGCGGATCCAGTATCAGCTCCGTTTTCAAGCGCCCGCATAAATATCTATGAACTAGGAATCGTCTGACGGGATGTATGCAGGTTTGCGGGACCGCGCGTTCCCCATTCAGTCCCGTCCATTCGGAGTAATCTGAGGTGCGGGAAGGTCGGGCGATAATGACTTGCGGTCATTTCTAGCCCGGTGGGAAAATCGCAGCGTGCGCAAGATTACGGAATCTGGATTACTGCCGTGGTATGAGTAACCTGCAGGGGGTTGTGTAACGCTGTACCGAACTGGAACGTCTCGGCCTGTGCACATCTTGCTAGTGCGACGGATGCGCGGTTGGCCGCGCGGGCCAATCCTGCGGCGCGAATTCGACGCCCCAGAAATGGGGGCTGGGCGAGAGGAATTCAACGCCGACTCGCGTCCCTTTATCAGACATGTCGCCTAGGTAAACGACCCGGCATTCCTGTTCCTCTTCGGTGACCGGGTTGATCAGCACCACTTGCGCGCCCAGTTCCAGCGATTCGTGCAAGTAGAGCAGGCCGCCGTGCGCATTGATCACGATGGTCTGGCTGTTCTCGCGGAATTTGCGGCCGTCCATATTTTTGCCGGAGGCGCGGACGGGAATACGCGTAAACACGCGCGAACTGCGGCGCTGCTGGCTGGTTTGAGATTCGATCATGGCTACCTCGTATCGTGCATCCGGCCCGGACGCGAGTCAACCATCCGAGTTTCGAAAGTGTCTAAAAACACAGTCGCGAGAAGTTTGCTGAAAATGCACAAGGTTCCGTAGAATCGCAAACCGCTTCGTGGTAGGGTTCCAAAGTCTTGCGCAAGAAGCGGCATTTTTACCGGCCCGAAAACGTAAATTCCTGGCGGAGCACGGAATGAATCTCATCGAATCCATAGAAGCAAAGCGCGAAGAGCATCTGAACGAGCTGAAAGAGTTTCTGCGCATACCGAGCGTCAGCACCAAAAGCGAACACAAACCGGATATCGAGCGCGCGGCGCATTGGGTGGCCGAGAAATTGCGCGCCGCGGGCCTGGAAAATGTGGAAATCTCGCCAACGAAAATGCATCCGCTGGTTTACGGCGAGTCGCTGCACGCACCTGGCAAGCCGACGATCCTGTTTTACGGACATTACGACGTGCAACCGGCCGAGCCGCTCGATTTATGGACTACTCCGGCCTTCGAGCCCACCGTGCGCGACGGCAAACTCTTCGGGCGCGGCACCGCCGACGACAAGGGCCAGGTGCACATCCACATCAAGGCGCTGGAAGCGCTGAAGAACCAAACCGGTAAACTGCCGCTGAACGTGAAAGTGATGATCGAGGGTGAAGAAGAAGTCGGCAGCGTGAGCCTGTGGGATTTCGTGCAGCGCAATCGCGAGCGCCTGAAGGCCGACGCGCTAGTGGTTTCCGATACGTCCATGCTGGCGAAAGGCGTCCCTTCGATTACCTACGGATTGCGCGGCCTGAACTACTATCAGATCGAAATCACCGGGCCCGCGCAGGATTTGCATTCCGGAGTATTTGGCGGCGCGGTGCCCAATCCGATTACGATACTCGCGGAAATAATTGCGAAGCTGCACGACAAGAACTTCCGCGTCACGGTTCCAGGCTTTTACGATCAAGTTGCCACGGTTTCGCGCCAAGAGCGCAAAGCGCTGAATTCCCTGCCCTGGAAGGAAAAAGAATTTCGCAAGACCGTAGGAGCGCCAGCGCTGGACGGCGAAAAGGGATTTACGATCGTCGAACGGCTGTGGATTCGTCCGACGCTTGAGCTCAACGGAATCTGGGGCGGCTATCTGGGCGAAGGCGCGAAGACCGTGATTCCTTCGAAAGCCTATGCGAAACTTTCGACGCGCCTGGTGCCGGACCAGGATCCCGCGAAAATCGCGAAACTCGTCGAGCGGCACATTCGCAAGTTGCTGCCGAAGTCGGTTACTTGCAAATTTGACGTGCTCAGCACGGGCAAACCGTGGGTGGCGCCGTACTCGGATCCGATATTTCAGAAAGCAATTCACGCGCTGGAGTCGGGCTTCGGGAAAAAGGCGGTGTTCATCCGCGAAGGCGGTTCGATTCCGTTCGTCACCCAGATGCACGATACTTTCAAGGTGCCCTGCGTGCTGCTGGGCTTCGGTTTGCCCGATGAAAACGCGCACGCCCCCGACGAACACATCGCGCTGGAAAATTATTTCGGCGGCATAAAGGCCGTGGCGCTTTTTTACGAACAGCTCGCCGCGCAATAAAAATTCCGCCCAAAAGGGGAGCGCGAAGGAAAAGCCCATTTTATCGGGCTTTTTTGAAGGTTTCCCTTGCGTTCGCGCGGCACTGTAGCTATAGTCCCGAAGGCATCCCGAACCCCGGGGCCAAAAAGCATTTCAATCTGAGGAGGAAAACGTAACTCGATGGCAAATCCGCTGAGCAAATCCAAGATTATTGCGTACATCACCGAGAAGGTAAGCACCCCGGAGAAGCCGGTCTCCAAGAAGCAGACCGTGGCTTTCTTCGACGAACTGTTCAAGCTGGCCGTGAAAGAAGCCAAGAGCTCGGGAAAGTTCGTGATTCCCGGCATTGGCCGCGCTGTGAAGGCGCACCGCAAGGCGCGCATGGGCCGCAATCCGGCTACCGGCGAAGCAATCAAGATCAAGGCCAAGACCGTGGTGCGTTTGCGCGCAGCCAAAGCGTTCAAAGACGCCGTCCTGAAGTAGTCTCTTCGGCGCAGAGATTGAAGACCAACCCCCAGGCATGCCCGCTCTGAAGGACGGAACGGAGGCTTGGGGGTTTTGTCTTTTCTGCCTTCCCGCAATATTCAAATACCCTGTGTTTTATTGATGAAAACGCATTATTGGCGTGGCATTCGAGGAGATTATGACCTCGCAGTATTGGGATGAAGCGCAGGCCGCGGCGTACCGGGAGTTTCGGTACGAGTTTGCGGAGCGGGCGCTGGCGCGAAAGGCCATCATCGTCGCCGGAGGCAGCGGCGGCCTGGGCGCAGCCACCGTGGCGCTGCTGGCGCGCGAAAGCGCTCAGTTGGTGGTGGGCTACCGCACGAATCGCGAGCGCGCGGAGGCCTTGCGCCGCTCGATCGAAGAGAACTTTCATTGCACGATTTCCCTGGTGGCGGGCGACATTGCCGCCCCAGAAGTGCGCCGCGCGTATCTGGCAGCCGCCGAGAAGACCGGCGCGCCGCTCACCGGAGCCGCCATCTTCCCGGGCGATCCCGCGCGCGTCGCTTTCGCGGACCTGAATCGTGAAACTCTGCTCGGCTCCCTGGAATCCAATTACGCGGGTCCGGTGTTGCTCGCGAAAGATGCCGGCGAAGCGATGGAGCGCGGCGGGAGCGGCGGCAGTATTGTCCTGCTGGCGACCATGCAGGCGCTGGCCGCGTTTCCAGCCGGCTTGAACTACGCTGCGCCGAAAGCGGCGCTGGTGCACGCCGCGAAGATCCTGGCGCAACAATGGAATCATGTGCGGGTGAACGTGGTGGCGCCGGGCGCGACGATAGCCGGGATGGCCACAGCCAGCGTGCAATCCGGCAAATATGACCGGCACGTTGCGAGCGGCGCGATTGCGCGCTTTGGGCGTCCGGAAGATGTGGCACGCGCCGTGCGATTTTTCCTGGAGCCGGACAATTACATCACCGGGCAGGCGCTGGTGGTGGATGGTGGCTTGACGTTGCGCCGCGATCGCGGCTAGGGCCCGCAGCACATCCCAAAAATAAAATGCCAGAACATTCCGGGCTACTCACTGACTTGTACGAACTGACGATGGCGGCCGGTTACCTGCAAACCGGCTTCGATGCCCGCGCCACGTTTGAGCTTTTCGTCCGGCATCTTCCTCCGCACCGCAATTATCTGGTCGCCGCCGGACTTGAACAGGCGCTGGACTTCCTGGAAAACGTGCGCTTCACCGCCAAGGAAATCGATTCTCTGCGGCGGCATCCCGTCTTTCGCAATATTCGCGGCGAGTTTTTCGATTACCTCGCGACGTTTCGCTTTACCGGCGACGTGTGGGCCATGCCGGAAGGTTCGCTGGTATTTCCCGGCGAACCAATGGTACGCGTGGTGGCGCCGATCATCGAAGGGCAGATCATGGAGACGTATCTGCTCTCCACTCTCAGTTACCAGACCATGATCGCGAGCAAGGCCGCGCGCGTCGTCACCGCGGCGAAAGGCCGCCAGGTGGTGGAATTCGGAGCGCGGCGTGCGCACGGCAGCCAGGCTAGCTTGCTGGCGGCGCGCGCGGCGGCGATTGGCGGCTGCCAGGGCACATCGAACGTTCTGGCCGGACAGCAATTCGGCATGGAGACTTACGGCACGCAAGCGCATTCCTGGGTGATGGCGCACGAAAATGAGACGGAAGCATTCGCGCAATTCCTGGATGCTTTTCCCGAACATGCCGTGCTGCTCCTCGATACCTACGACGTGCGCAACGCGGTGAAGAAAATCATCGCGATGAATCGCAAGCCCGCCGGCGTGCGGCTCGATAGCGGCGATCTGGCGAAGGATAGCCAGTGGGTGCGCCGCGAACTGGATCGCGCGGGATGGCAAGACGTGAAGATTTTTGCTTCGGGCGACCTGGACGAGACGCGCATCGCGTCGTTGCTCGCGAAACATGCCGCGATAGACGCGTTCGGAGTGGGCACGGCGCTCGCGACGCCCGGCGACGCGCCGCATTTGAATCTGGTGTACAAATTAGTGGAAGTGGAACGCGGCGGCGTCATTCGCGAAGCCGCCAAACTGAGCGCCGCGAAGGTTACTTATCCCGGGCGCAAGCAGGTGTTTCGCTATTCCGCGCCTTCGGGAGAATACCGCCACGACAAGATCGCGCTCGATGGCGAGCCGCCCGATGGCGGCGAGCAGATGTTGCGCGAAGTGATGCGCGGAGGAAGGCGCACCACTCCACCGGAAGCCGTCGGTGAATTGCGGGCGCGCTGCGTGGCGGGGCTCGCACGGCTACCGCGCCCATTGCGCCAAATAAATCGCTCGGCGGCGTACCCGGTGGAATATTCGAAGCGCCTCGAAGGCCTGCTGGAGAAGTTGCGCCGCCGTGTGCGTCGTGCCGCGCTAAAATAGCCGCACGGCGCCGATCGGCCCGGTGAAGAATGACACTCGACCGGCAAGAACAAGCTTGGGAGCTTTTGCGCGAAGCGTATCGCACGCAAATGGAAGGCGACTACGACCGCGCCGTGGAACTTTACAAAAAGTCGCTCGCAATTTTCCCGACGGCGGAAGCGCACACTTTTCTTGGCTGGACGTATCATTTTCAGGGAAAAATTGACGACGCCATCGCCGAGTGCAAACGCGCGATCGAAGTGGACCCGGAATTCGGCAATCCCTACAACGACATCGGTTCGTATTTAATCCAACTCGAAAAATACGACGAAGCGATTCCCTGGCTGGAACGGGCCATCGCCGCGCCGCGTTATGAGCCGCGGCATTTTCCGCATTTCAACTTGGGCCGCGCCTACGCCGCCAAAGGCATGCTCACGCGCGCGGGGGACTGTTTCAAGGAATCGTTGCGTATCGAGCCGCGCTATGCGTTGGCGCGGCAAGCGGTAGAAAATCTTCGCCGCATGGTGAATTAGCAAGGGTTTTTCTGGGAGTGCGGCGGCTTGCCGCCGCTTTTTACGACGTAAGTCACGCCGCGGTTCAAGACAGGAAGGCGACCCTAGCCTGCTTGCGCGCCACGACCGTGTTCACTGCACGCGAAGCAAGCTTCGCGCCGGAAAGGCGGCGGCAAGCCGCCGCACTCCCAGATGATGCGCGGCGCCGCTTCAGTTGGCACGCTGCTGATGACGATGCAGCGTGGCTACCGGTTGCTTCGCGGTTGCTTCGACGCTCAGGTTCGTCCTGGTTTTAGCACGCGGTCGTAAATCCACAATAGCAGCGCCGTAGCCACCCCCACGCCTGTCACGGCCCACCAGATGCGCTGCGGCTGATGCAGCACTTCGCCGAAATGATGAATCAGCCATCCGCCGAACCAGCCGCCGATCAGCGAGCCGATGCCTATCGGCAAAAATGCAAATCCCATGTAAGTGCCCTGCTGCCCCGGCGGCGCCAGGCGCGAAATATATTCGTAGTAGCGCGGCGATTGCGTGATTTCGCCGAGCGAGACGACCACCAGCGTTAGAATCACCATCGGCACGGTGGGGTGGATGATCAAAAGAATCCACGCCAGCGCGGAAATCAGCGTGCCGATGGTGACCGCGCGAAACGCGGGAATTTTCTGCGTCAAAAAGCTGACAACCATTTGCAGCGAGATCACCACCAGCGGTCCCGTAATCAGCATCAGCTCCGTATCGGTGTGCGGATTGACGTAATTGTGGACGTACAGCGGAAGAATGATGAATTCCTGCCAGTAAACGATCCAATAGCCGGAAAAAATCAGCAGAAACAGCATGAATTTCGGGTTGCTCAGCACGGTGAGGAAATTGCGCGCTGCGGCGCCCAGGCTCGCGGCCTGCGCTTCGTTCGACCGGCGCGGCTCGCGGAAAAAGAGCAGCACCGCAAAAAACATGGCGAAGACGCTGAGCGCCGCCACCCGAAAAACGCTTTCCACGCGCATGTGCTGGTGCACGTAGGAAGCCATGTAAGGCCCGGCGGCGCCGCCGATATTTACCAGCGTGTAGTAGATCGAATAGCCGATCGAGCGGACGTTTTCCTTCGAGGCGCGCGCCGTCGTCCCCACCACGCACGGCTTCACCAGCGCGATTCCCAGCGCGGGCAGCATCAGCACCACGGTTACCAGCGCGATCAGCGGCACGGCGGCGCGCAACGGCGCCAGCCACGGCGATCCCAGTGAGCCCAGCAGAAAATAGGAGCAGCTCAAAATCAGGTAGGCCAGCGAAAGAGACCGGCGGAAGCCGAGGCGATCGGCGAGCGTCCCGCCGAAGGCCGCGAGAAACCAGACCAGGCCACCGAAAAGTCCGGTGAGGCTGCCGGCCTGCTCGACGGGAAAATTCAGCGTCTCGTGCAAGTATCGCGCCAGCGAGGCGAACGCCGCGTAATACGAAAGCCGCTCAAAAAGCTCGCTGACGTTCGCGACCCAGAAAGCCGGCTCGAAACCGCGGCGAATTTCTTCGAAGCGCTGTGAAAAACTCAAACGTCCCTCCCCCGGCGATTGCGGCGCGCTGGCCGCCGCGATTGTAGCGGAAGGAACGTTCGCGCGCTGCCGATTTTTGCTGGCCCAAGCCGTATGCTAAACTTGCAAATTTGGCGGCCTGCTGGTTCGCCGTCCGTCTACGATGCCTACAGCCACGATGCAGGCCCTGCGCAAAATGCGCCCCCAGCGGGGCGCGCAGCTCGAATCCGTTCCCATTCCCACGCCGGGCCCCACGCAGGTGCTGGTGCGCGTGCGCGCGGCTTCGATTTGCGGCACCGATTTGCACATTTATGGCTGGGATCGCTGGTCCGCTTCGCGCATCCATCCGCCGATGACGTTCGGCCACGAATTCTGCGGCCATGTGGAAAAAATCGGCTCGGAAGTCACGTCCGTGAAGCCCGGCGATTTCGTCAGCGCGGAAATGCACGTGAATTGCGGCCATTGCCGGCCGTGCCGCATGGGGCAGGCGCACGTTTGCCAGAACGTGAAAATTTTGGGGATTGACGCTGACGGCTGCTTCGCGGAATTTGTGCTGATTCCGATTCGCAATATCTGGAAGATCGATCCGGCGATTCCCGAGCATTACGCGGCGATTCTCGATCCCCTGGGCAATGCGGTGCACACGGTGCTGGCCGGTGAAATTGCCGCGCAAAATGTGGTGGTCACCGGCGCGGGGCCCATCGGGTTGATGGCGATCAACGTGGCGCGCGCGTGCGGCGCGGCGATGATTTTTGCCACCGAAGTGAATCCGCATCGTCGCGAGCTCGCGAAAAAAATGGGCGCGGATGAAGCGCTGGATCCCGCGCAAGGCGATATCGTCGCGCGCGTCCGCGAAGCTACGGAAGGCGCCGGCGCGGACGTGCTGCTGGAAATGAGCGGAAATCCCGCGGCGATCCATCAAGGATTTGAAATGCTGCGCCAGGGCGGGCGCGCTTCTCTGCTGGGAATTCCGAAGGATCCAGTGACGTTTGACCTGGTGAACGACGTGATTTTCAAGGGCGCGACCGTGCAGGGAATTTACGGGCGCAAAATGTTTGAAACCTGGGCGCAGATGACCGAGCTTTTGAAGCATCACCGCTTGAATCTTGAACCGCTTTTCCACGAGCGCTTGCCGTTGGATAAATTTGAGGCGGCGTTTTCGTTGCTGGAATCGGGGCAGGCCGGCAAGGTTCTGTTCTACCCGAACGGCTCGCCCCAATAATTGTCAAGCGGATGCGCCGCCCCCCGCGGTTCCGGTGAAATATTGCGTAGTGTCCCAGTTTGACTTCTCTTCTCGTGTGGACCATTAGGGATCTGGCTTCCGGTAATACAGGAATACTCGGACGGCGATGATGATTCCGAGAACGATCCCCGCACCGCCTGATACGAGATCGTGAGCGAACACGATCCGAGCGTATCCGGCAGCCACAATGGCAAAGGCTGCGAATATCGTTGTTCGGTCAGCCTTCCACTTCATGCCGAGCATGATACACCCGAGGGTGGCTGCCTTAGCCGCCCGGCCCGATGGATTTTAAGGTGAGACGCGACGAAATATTGCGCTTTCTTGCACTATTGCGCGTTTGCTGTTCTACAATGGGGCTTCGCCCCCAACCCTCGTAATTAAATCTTCGGAGGACTCATGGCATCCACCGCGCCACAAGCAATTCGTCCGCAGCTGCAATACCTGCACGACGCAATCGAAGACCTGAAAGCCAAGCATCTCTATTTCAAGCTGAAAATCCTGGAAGGCGAACAGAAACCCATCGCCAATTTCGACGGCAAGGAAGTGATCAACCTCAGCTCGAATAACTATCTGGGGCTGACGACGCATCCCAAGCTGCGTCGCGCGGCGATTGACGCCACCAGAAAATTCGGCGTGGGCTCCGGCGCCGTGCGCACTATCGCCGGCACCATGAAGATGCACATGGACCTGGAAGAACAGATCGCGCGGTTCAAAAAAGTAGAGGCGTGCGTCGTTTTCCAGTCAGGATTCACGGCGAATGCCGGCACGGTGTCCGCGATTTTAGGCAAAGACGATCTGGTAATCTCCGACGAATTGAACCACGCCTCGATCATTGACGGCTGCCGCCTTTCGCGCGCCACCATCAAAGTGTTCAAGCACAAGGACACCGCCGATTGCGAGCGCGTGCTGCAGGAAACCAAGGACTGGAACGGCAAAAAACTGCTGATCAGCGACGGCGTCTTCTCGATGGATGGAGACATCGCCAATCTTCCGGCGCTCTGCGACCTGGCGGAAAAATATAATTGCATCATGATGGTGGACGACGCGCACGCTTCGGGCGTGCTGGGCAGCCGCGGACGCGGGACGATCGATCATCTGAATTGCCACGGGCGCGTGGACATTCAGGTGGGCACGCTGAGCAAAGCGATTGGTTCGGTCGGCGGCTACGTCTGCGGCTCGCGCGATCTGATTGATTTTCTGCACCAGCGCGCCCGGCCGTTCCTTTTTTCAACGTCGGAGCCGCCGTCGGTAACGGCTACCTGCCAGTCCGCGTTTGAATTGCTGGACTCCGAAACCGGCGACAAGCTCATCAAGAAGCTGTGGGCCAATACGAAGTTCTTCAAACGCCGCCTGAAGAAGCTGGGATTCAATACCGGCAAGAGCGAGACGCCGATTACGCCGATCATGGTGGGCGACGCCGCGAAAGCGTTTCAATTCTCGCGCGAATTATTCGATGAGGGCGTTTTCGCGGGAGCCATCGGGTTTCCCACGGTTCCGGAAGGCAAAGCGCGCTTGCGAACGATCGTCACGGCCACGCACAAGCGCGCCGACCTGGAACGCGCGGCGGAAACGATTGAGCGGGTCGGCAAAAGGCTGGGCGTCGTTTCGTAGCGACAGGAGTGCGTTTTGCGCTTGGCGCAATGAGTCGGCGCGGCAGAAGGCATTGCAAGAGTTTTGTAGCGGCGCACTTTTACCCTGAGTGATGGTACGAAGGGTCAGTGCGCCATCGGTCTAGCCGCAACACCGATGGCGGTCTGAAGACCGCCGCTACAAAACCTTAAGAGCCGACGGGACTCCGGCGCTGCTCGTCTCGCGGACGTCAGACCGTTGCAACGGTCGTCGCTAATTGCGGCCGCAGGTGCTTGTAAACCGCCAACGTTACGGCGCCCATGCCCCAGACCACCACCGCGAACGTAATCCAGCCGCCCAGGTGCGGCAACATTCCCAGCGCGCGCAAAATCAGCAGTCCCAGCGCCAGGCGCCCCAGCGCCGCGCCCGCACCGGTTCCCGCTCCGAGTATTTTTTCACCCAGCCACGCGCCGACAAACACTTGCGCGGCGTAGATGGTGATTGCCCACAGCATCAGCGAAGTAATTCCGACTCCCAATCCCACCACCGTGACGCACGCGATCACCGCGGCAATCGGCATCGCAAACAAAAACAGCACGCCGAAGCCGATGGCCGGCGCGGTCTTGCTGCAGGAGCTGACCGCGTCAAAGAAGAAGACGGGCATCAGGAAGAGCAGCACCAGCCCAAACACGAAACTCGCGCCCCACTTCAGACACTGGTGCACGTAGAAACGGCCTGAGGAATAACTCGGCCCGTTATCGCGCTTGGTGATTTTCCAGTCGAGCTTGTTGGCCAGCTTCGCAGTCTGGGAAATGTCGGGAGGCTGGCGCAGCTCTGCTTTGGCTTGTCCGGCGATGGCGGCATCCGGTCCAATCGTCAGATGTCCGCCGCGAATCAAGGCGTCGTGGCCGAGCGAACCGTTGATGTCCAGATCTCCCAGGAACGCCAGCAGATCGCCGGTGAGCGTGCCGCGCAATTCCGCATGTCCGGCGCCCAGCGTCATCGTCCCACCGACTTTTGCATGTTCATCCAGATTCACGTCGCCGGCCCAAGCCATCACGTTGCGCCCGACGGTGCTATCGAGTTGCAGCGACTGCACAAAGGCGCGCACGTTGCCATCCACCGGGCCGTTGACGCGCAATTCCTGGCTGAAGGAAATAATGTCGCCCTTGATGTGGCCGTTCACGGTGACGCTTCGCGAGAACGCGATCAGGTCGCCATCCACGTCGCCGTCAATCCGCGTGGAATCCGCCGAGACGATCAAATCGGTGTGTACCGTTTCTCCGGAGGGGAGCGTGAAATTGGGGTCGCCATGCCGCAAATCCGCGGCTCCGGCGGAGGGCGAAAGCGCCAGCGCGCCCGCAATCGTGAAGACGACCGCGCCCATCACCACGGCGACCGTCACCATGCGCCGCAGGTGACGCCGTAGCAGCCATATCACCACCAGCCCCAAAGTCGCCATGGCCAGAAATTCGGTTAAGCTACGCATCGCGTCCCATCCTTTCCAGAAAGCACCGCTGAAAAAAAGCATCGTCAGAAGATTTCCCTGGGTGAAGCCCGCCTGCGCCGCTTGCGCGCGCCACGGTTCGACGAATCCGCTCCACAAGGTGTAGGCGCCACCGGCGCTCAGCCCCAGCGCGGAAAGCCATCCCCACGGCGCGCCACCACGCTGCGGCGCGTGCAGCAGGCGGGCAGGAACCGGTTCTTCATCGGCTTCCAGAGATTCGCGCAGCCACACGCTTTCCGTTTGCAGTGCGTACAAAAGTCCGCGGCACTCCGCGCAAGATCCGGAATGTGCGCGCACCTGTTCGGCACGATCTTGATCGAGCTGCCCTTCGAGGTAGAGCAGCCCCGTCATTTCGTCGAAGTGATTCATGGCTTGCCCCCAACGGTGGCTCCGCGCAATCCCGCGCCGCCGCCTTCGCTTTCCGCCAGCACGTCGCGCAGTTGGTGGCGCGCGCGCAGCAACAGCACGCCCACGAACGCGCGGCGCACGCCCAGCGTGTCCGCAATTTCGTCGTAACTCATTTCCGAGTAATAGCGCAGCACCAGCGCCATGCGCGCGCGGTCCGGCAGCTTGGCCAGTCCGGCGCGCACGTGCTTGCTATCGTGGTCCATCTGCAATTTTTCGAGCTGGCTGGGATCGGGATGTTCGAGCGGCAAAGTTTCCAGGTCGCCGGTTTCCAGGTCTTGACGGATCCGGCGGCGCCGCAGCAAATCCCAGCAGTGATTGCTGGCCACCTTATAGAGCCACGCCGTAAAAGGCCGCGTGGAATCGTACGTCCCGAGTTTTTGCTGGACCTTCATGAAAATTTCCGTGGTGGCGTCTTCCGCGTCCTCGCGCGTGTGGAGCGCCCGGCGGCAGAACCGGAAAATGGCCGGGGCGTACAGGCCGTACAATTCGCCCCAGGCTTCCGTGTCGCCCGCCCGGACCTGCGTAAGCACATCCGCTAATTCCGCGGCGCTCATCTCTCCGGTGGTCTTCCGTCGCTCCATATGTGAATACGTATCTGCCCGGGGGAATATTTCAAATCAATGACAAGCAAAGATTTACCGATAACCGCACGCGAGCGGGCCGATGGCCGTGCGAGCATTTCGCTTTTTCTTCGCGCCGAGCAGCCCGCAGATCGCCGCGTAGCCATGAATCTGCCGCCTGCGCACATACTTCAGCCTAGCAAATCGCTCCCTGCTTTAGGAAACGGCCGCAAAGGGAAAGCGGCCTGGCAGCGCCCGGGATCGGGCTAAGCTGCCGAGCCGCCAAATGAGTTGCGTGTCTGCGATCAGGGCGACGGCCAGACCGACGATGAAGCCGCGAGCCCCACGGCGGAGCCGAGGGCCAAGCCGCCAGCCGGCCGCGCGTCCCGCGATCCACAACCTGCTGCGCGCTAGAAAGTGAACTTCGCCGCCAACTGTATCCCGCGCGGCGCTCCGCCTCCCAGGAACGGATTGCCAATGCCCACGTCGCCCGTCGCAGTGAGTGGGAAACCCCCCGTGCCAACTTCGCGGTTGCCATTGATACCGAACCCGTTGATTCCGGGGTCTGCCAGGAATGCCGGGAGCAGCGGGTTGGCAAAGTTCGGATGGTTAAGCAGATTGAAGATATCCGCGCGCAACTGCACTCCCAGGCGCTCAGTGAGCTGGGTGTTCTTGTAGAGCGCGAAATCCCACTGCTTAAAGCTGGGACCGCGGAGGGAATTGCGGCCCAAATCGCCGAAATGTCGCGTCCCGGGAACGCAATCACTCGCTGACCCACTCGCGGTTGCTACGTTTACCGTGCAGGGAATTGCAAACGAGCTCAAGCTGACGTAGTTGCTCGGATCGTGTGGACTATAAGTGATCGGCCCCACTACATCGGGGCGATCGTCTCCCTCTCCGCTGCCGCTGAAATCGTCCTCAAAATTGTAGTTCATGTTGAAGGGCTGGCCGTCCTGCATCGTCACGGTGCTGTTCAAGCCCCAGCCATTTTTCAGCTTTTGCCAATCGCCTCCCACGTGCGGCAAATCATACGCAAATATCCACGTAAACCGGTTGCGGATATCAAAATTGGAATTGCCATATTCCAGGAATGGCCTGGTGCTGTCGTTCGGCTGCGCCGCGTTCGGTTCGAAGTCCTCGCCATCGCTGGCGGTGTCCAGCGAATGAGACCAAACGTAGTTGACGATCGACGTCACTCCGTGCCAACCATTCACGCGCAAACTCGCTTGCAGCGAGTTGTAATTTGACTTTGCGGTGGACTGTTCCTGCATCGCGTAAAAGGCGCCATAAGGATTGTTTTCGTAAGGCCGTGGCACTCCATAGCTATAGATTCCGGGCGTGGGACATTCCGCCAGCGTGCCTAGATCGCAAGCCGTGATTGTCGTCTGGTTGGGCTGGTTCAAATCCACAAACCGAAACAGCCGGTGCCCCTGCGATCCCACATAGCCGACCTGCAACATGACCTTCCTCGAGATTTGCTGCTCGATATTGAGGTTGTAATTCTCCATGTACGGCGTTTTGATATTCCGGTCGAACGCGAAGACGTCGCATTCCACGCTGCCGCAACTTGGTGCGCCGTAAACCGGTACGCCCGCCGCGATCGTGCCCGTGACTCCAGCGGGGATAATCGGGTCGGCGCCAATGTTGTTGTAAGCAGGGCCCGGATCGAAATACGGTGGGTACGGCAAATGGCCCAGGAAGAAGTCCTGGGAGAACGCGTCGAAGAACAATCCCCATCCGCTGCGCACCACGGTCTTCCCTGTTCCGAAGACATCCCAGGCAATGCTCAGGCGTGGCGCAAAATTCTTATAATCCGGCCGGTACAACTGGCTCAGTCCAGGTTGGCCCACCTGAGTGAGGGTAAATGTCGCATCCGCCGGGTCGAGATTGGTGATATTGCTGAATAGATTGTCCTTTTCCGCATCCACGCCGTAATAATCCCAGCGCAGGCCGTAGTTGAGCGTGACCCGGGAGTTCAAGTGAAAGCTGTCCTGGGCGTACAGTCCGAAGTTGTTTTGATACGTGTGGCGTATGGAATCACCGTTGTAATTGAAGCCGCCGTCCACCGTACCGGAAAGAAAGTCCTCGGTATCGTCGAACTCGAGTTTGCCGCGGAAATATTTGTCGAAATACTGCTGGATGCTGGTCCGCCGGAATTCAAAGCCGAACTTCAGATCGTGCTTGCTCAGCTTCCAGGAAAAATCGTCAATGAACTGGTTGTTGCTGTCCACGCGGTGGCGGGGAGTGGACGAAGAGGCCCCCAACTGCGAGAATCCGCCTACCGTGATGATTGGCAGGCCCGAGCTCGAACATGAAGCGGTGGTCGCGGCCACGTTGCAAAGCCCAATCGAGCTAGGATCAAACGCAAAGTCTTGCGGCAGGAAACCCTCCGCAAACCGGTTCCAGCCGTAACGCACTTCGTTGATCTTGCTCGGCGAAAAAATATGCACGTAGGAGATTGACACCAGCTGCACGCGTGTCGGCGTGTAAGTATTGAACCCCGGCAACTGGCCGCCACTGGCCGTCAGTGCCAGCGGAAACGACTGCACGCTATCGCCAAAGAAATACCGGCCCGTGAGCGTATTGTTCTGATCAAAAGTATGATCCACCTTGGCAATAAGACTGGTCAGATTGTTGTACGAGGGCGACGTAATCGAAGCGTCCGGACCGTTGGGACATCCGGTGTCGGTCGGAACCGAACTCGCGATATTCGGAGCGGGCCACGGATTGCGTGCGAGCAACGCGGCAATAACGGGATTGCTGGCATCCGCGGAAGTGATGCTGGGCACGCAAGCCAGGGTCACGACGCCCACGCCCTCGCGTTGACCTTCGTAATCCGCGAAGAAGAACGTCTTGTCCTTGATAATCGGTCCGCCCACGGACGCGCCGAACTGGTTATTCTTGAACGTAGCTTGCGGCTGGCCCACAAAATTGAAATAGTTGCGCGCGTCCAGTACGTTGTTGCGGAAATAATCGAAGAAATCGCCGTGAAAATCGTTGGTCCCGCTCTTGGTGACGATATTCACCACCGCGCCGCCATTGCGCCCGAATTCCGGCTGGTAATTCGAGAGCACGTTCAGCTCGCTGATCGAATCAATCGGCAAAATCGCAGAAGGCGTGCCGAACACGCCGGCCTGATTGATGGCCGGGTCGTTGCGGTAGCCGTCATTCATGTCCGTGCCGTCGAGCAAGTAATTATTGGACCGCCCGCGCGCTCCGTTCATCGAAAATTCGCCGTAAGATCCCGGCGAATCGGAAATCTGGTCCGGCGAGCCGGCCACGCCCGGATTCAAGAAAATCAATTTGGTATAGTCCCGCCCGTTGACCGGCAGATCTTTCACGGTGTTCTGCGTCAGCACGCCGCCCAGGGTGTTCGTCGTGGTATCCACCTGCGGCAGATCTTCGCCTTGTACCACGATTTGCTGGTTCACCTGGCCGGGTTTCAGGATGGCGTCAATCCGCTTCTCCGAGGCCACGTCCACCACCACGCCTTTGGTCACCGCTTTCTGGAATCCGTTCAGCTCCACGCTGACGTCGTAGCTGCCGATCTGCAGTTCCGGCACCAGGTAACTGCCATCCACGTTCGTTTGGGTGATGCGGTCAATCCCGGTCGCGACGTTGTGTATGGTTACCGTCGCGCCCACCACCGCCGCGCCGCTGGTGTCCGTCACCGTCCCTAAAATCGAGCCGCGGAACGTCTGCGCGTAGGACGGCGCTGCCCCCAGCATCGCCAGCACGAAGGCGCACGCGACCGCCACGGCTACACCCCATCTACGAAAGCTATTCATGATCTTCTCCCTGGTGAAGACTTATACGACGCAACCGGCAGGCATGTCCCATCGAATCCGCGAATAACGGCGATAGCTTTTGCGAACAACCCCCGCCCATCACCCCGACCGTCTAAACGCTGCTATAGCTATAAGCCGCAAGCGGATACGGAGTCAAGAGCGAGTTGTGAAATGGCGGGAATCGCGGGGTCGCAAGCGAACTGGCGGAAGCGGAATTTGCCGGCAGCGCCTGACGCCTACCCTCGGCTCAGTTTCCGTTCAGCGCCACGGCGGCCGTATTCTGCACGTCCAACCGGAAATTCACCTCGACGGTGTTGCCAACCTTGTTGAAGGGTACGTTGTGGGTCATCCCGAATTCGCGGCGATTGAAGGAAAAGCGACCGTCAATCCATTGATGGCCCTCCTCCTCCGGCCGCAAAACGATTGCGACGGAAACCGGCTGAGTGATTCCGCGCAGCGTCAGTTCACCCGTCATGTGGAACTTCGAGCGTTCGCCATCGGCAGTGATGCTCTTCGACACGAAACGAATCTGGGGATGTTCCGTTACGAAGAAGAAGTTTTTCCCCTTGACCTCTTTGTCTTTCACGCCGCTTCCAGTAGTGACGCTTGCCGCGTCAATCTCCAGAACCAGCGCAGCATCGGTGAATTTGTCCGCCGGCATTTTCAGATCCGCTTCCCAGGAATGAAATACGCCGGCCACTTTCGAAAATGTCGCGCTGGCGTGGAATTCAATCAGGCTATCGGTTTTCACCACGTAGCGCGAGGAATCGTCGTTGAGCCGCGCGCTCATCGCGCCGGCCGCGAGCATCAATAGGATGCCAGCGCCCACCGCCCGGATTATGGAAAAGCCTCGAAACACCTATGCCACCTTCCATCTAGAAATACGCCGCTGGCTGTAAATAGTTTCCGCCTCGCAAATTTTCGCGGCAGCGCCAGTTGCTGCCCTGCTGATTGTGAGGCTTGCGAG
This sequence comes from uncultured Acidobacteriota bacterium, assembly GCA_963780035.1. Classification (GTDB taxonomy): domain Bacteria; phylum Acidobacteriota; class Terriglobia; order Acidiferrales; family UBA7541; genus Palsa-295. The sequence continues at coordinate 64,830 of CAWAAG010000010.1, forward strand.
GTGATGCCGTGGCACAACACTAGCATACTGACCGAAAAACGCGCTCCGGACTTTCCGCTTCGCGGCGGGCGGCGGACTAGTGGGGTGCTTCCTGATGCTGCGCCGGACCTTTGGCATCCAGAATCACTTCGAAATACTGCGCGGGTCGCGTCCCGACGTTTTGAATCTGGTGCTCGTCTTCGGAGGCCGCATAGGCTGCCGAGCCGGGACCGAGTTTGGTGGCTTTCCCGTTGATGGTCACTTCCACTTCCCCTTCGCTGATCAGGAATAATTCCTCCTGCTGATGCCGGTGCGCGTGATGCGGCGAGCTTCCCGGCAGCAGAAACACTTCGTGCACGTCCACGCGCATGCCGCTGCGCGTCAATCCATCCAGGATCGGCCGGAAAGTGGCGTTCTCCTGCTTCTGCGAGGTGAGGTCCTCGAAGCGGTAGGTTCCCGACTTGAGCGTGCTTTGGCTTGAGCCGGGCTTCGCGAACAGCAAAAGAAGTGCGCACACCAGCAGCAGTTTTCCATTCATGGCGGTAAATGCCTCCTGTTAAGACCCCTGTTGAAATTAGTCTAGCCGCAGCCTGCTTTCTCTCCTAGCGCCGCGGCGGAACCTGTGCAGTCGCGATTACCCCCCGGTGGACCATGCTGCGCCGTCTGCTATACTTTCTTTTTTGGGCTTTACGCGCCCGACAAACCAGCATGACTCCCACTCCACGAAAGCGCTTGTTCCTGGTTGACGCCATGGGCTACATCTTTCGCGCCTATTTCGCGCCCATGGACCGCCTGCAGACTTCCACCGGCATCCCCACGAAAGTTCCCTACCTGTTCGCGACGATGATGCGCCGCTTGCTTACCAATAAGGACCGCCTCCCGGATTACGTGGCCGTCGTGTTTGACGTGGCCGCGCCCACATTTCGCGACAAGCTTTTCGCCGATTACAAAGCCCAGCGCCCGCCCATGCCCGACGACCTCGCGATTCAGCTGCCCTTTGTGCGCCGCTACTGCGAAGCCATGCGCCTGCCCATCCTGGAATATCCCGGTTACGAGGCCGACGACGTGATTGGCACTCTCTCGCGCCTGGCTGCGAAAAAAGATCTCGACATTTTCATCGTTACCAGCGACAAGGACTTGCTGCAGCTCGTGAATAAAAATGTCACGGTGCTGAATCCCGCCAAGGGCGACCTGCTGGTAGACGAAAAAAAAGTGGAAGAGCTGATGGGCGTCCCGCCTGCGCAGGTGCCCGATGTGATGGCCCTGATGGGCGATTCCATTGACAATATTCCCGGCGCGCGCGACCCCAATGACAAGCCCGCACCCGGCGAGCGCCGCAAACCGGGCATTGGCGAAGTAGGCGCGCGGCAGTTGATTCAGCAATTCGGCAGCGCGGAAGAGACTTTGAAACGCGCGAGCGAAGTGAAACGCTCCAGCTATCGCGAAGCTCTCGAAAATTGCGCCAAGTTCGTGATGCTCAGCAAGCAGCTGGCGACGATTCCCACCGATGCGCCGGTCCCGCTCGATTTGCCCGCGCTGAAAATGGGCGAGCCCGATTCCGCCGCGCTTCGCGAGCTATATGCGGAATTGGGATTCACTTCCCTGCTCCGTGAACTCGCTCCGCTCGCAGACGCGCAGAAGACCGACTACGGGCAACTCGAACTTCCCTCGGCTTTGCAGAAATATCTGCACGAGATTCCGCGCGGCCACGAAGCCGCCGCATGGCTTTCGCTCGATGCCCAGGATTCCGACGAAGAAGGCTTCGGCACGCGCGTTCTTTCCGTCGAAGTTTCCACCAAGCCCGGGCACGCGCGCATCGCCGCCAACGACGTGGAAGACAAGAGCCTCGCCGCGATGAAAGGTTGGCTGGCCGATCCGAAACGCCCGAAAATCGTCCACGATCCGAAGCTGTTTCAGCTGCTGGCCGCTGGAGATTCGAGCAGCGATCACGGAGGCGTCGCGGGGATCAAGCACGCCACGATGCTCTATTCCTTCTTGCTGCGCCCCACCACCGCGAATCACGAATTCGCCGAAGTCGTCCTGCGACATCTGAATCGCACGCTTTCCGGCGCGCCCGGCGAACGCGCTGATTTTCTTCTGCGCCTCGCTCCCATTCTCCGCGCCGAAGTGGAAAATCAGGGGCTCCTGGAGCTTTACGAGAAGATTGATCTGCCGCTCGCGACCGTTCTCGCGCGTATGGAAGCAGCCGGCGTTCGCGTGGATCCCGTCGAACTCGAGCGTATCTCGACGAAAACCCTCGAGGAAATCGGCAAGCTCGAAAAAAGCATCTACGGCATCGCCGGATTCGAATTCAACATCAATTCGCCGCAGCAACTCGCGGAAGTGCTTTTCGATCGCCTGGCGCTCCAGCCGCCGCGCCGCAGCCGCGCCAAGGCCCGCTCCACCGCCGCCGACGTGCTCGAAGAGCTGGCGCTGGTGCACGAATTGCCGAAGAAAATCATCGAATACCGCGAGCTCTCCAAGCTCAAATCCACCTATTCCGACGTGCTTCCGCGGCTGATACATCCGGTTTCCGGCCGCCTGCACACGCGTTTCTCGCAAACCGGCGCCGTCACCGGCCGTTTGAGCTCCTCGAATCCGAATTTGCAGAATATTCCGATACGCACCGAGCTCGGCCGCGAAATTCGCGCCGCCTTCGTCGCGTCTCCGGGCTGTGTGTTGCTTTCCGCCGACTACTCGCAAATCGAACTGCGCATCCTCGCTCATCTTTCCGAGGATCCCGTGCTGGTGGAAGCCTTCCGCCGCGGCGAGGACATCCACTCGCGCACCGCGCAGGAAGTTTTTGACGTGGCGCCGTTCGCGCAAACCCGCGAGCATCGCCGCGTCGCAAAAGTCATCAATTTCGGCGTGATTTACGGCCTTTCCCCCTTCGGCCTCGCTCAGCAGCTCGACGTTGACCAGAAAGACGCCGCCAAATTCATCGCCAAATATTTCGAACGCTATCGTGGCGTGAAGGAATTCCTCGACGGCCAAATCGCCGAAACGCGCAAGACCGGCGTCACCAGAACGATGTTCGGTCGTATCCGCCAGATCCCGGAAATTAATTCGCCGCAGCCCAACATGCGCAATTTCGCCGAACGCACCGCCATGAATACGCCCATGCAGGGCGCCGCGGCCGACCTGATCAAGCTGGCCATGATCGAACTCGACCGCCGCCTGCCCGAGGAAAAATTCAAATCGCAGATGATTTTGCAGGTCCACGACGAATTGCTTTTCGAAGGCCCCGAAAAAGAAATCCCGCGTCTCATCAAGCTGGTGAAGGAAGTAATGGAAGGCGTCCACAAACTAAAAGTCCCGGTGGTAGCCGAAACCAAAGTGGGCCCCAACTGGCGCGACATGAAGTGAGCACCGCGAAATGTCGACCCTTTCTCGTTGTTTCCTTGCTGCTTGGTTTTCTCTGCGTACTCTGCGTCTCTGCGGTTCAGCTTTCTGCCCTCCCTGTCTTTCTCCGTGTCCTCTGTGTTATGTTTTTGCCGTAAATCAAGCGTGAAGGTGGAATCGTGCCCAATCATCCCGAAGGTTTCCTGCGCCTGGTCGCCGAAGCAAAAAAGCGCATCAAGGAAGAAGACGTCCACGCCACCAAAAAAAGGCTCGACGCCGGCGAACCCATCGTCATGGTGGACACCCGCGAGGAGAGCGAATGGGCGCGCGGCCACATTCCCAATGCCGTGCACCTCGGCAAAGGCATCATCGAACGCGACATCGAGAAAACCATCCCCGATAAAGGGACGTCCCTCGTGCTCTACTGCGGCGGCGGCTTCCGCTCCGCACTCGCCGCCGAAAACCTGCAAAAAATGGGTTACACCAACGTGATCTCGATGGACGGCGGCTGGCGCGACTGGACCGCCGCGGGCTATCCGACGATCCAAGATTAGTCGCCCGCGAATTTGCGGGGGATTTTGCTGGAAAGCGCCGACGTGCGCAAACGCCGCGTCGCCCGCGTCCTGTGATCGAGTTTGCATGTCACGCCCCCACTACCCGCGTCACGACTCCCCTCGATAATTTGCGCTTGACCCTCGAATCGGTTCGGGGGTTGATAATCGCAGTTATCAGGCGCCCATCAAACGGAGGAACCCATCCCATGCGCTCCGGAACGCTTGCGCGGCAAGCGCAAATCAGCGTTGACACGCTGCGGCACTACGAGCGCCTCGGCCTGCTCGCGGCGCCGCCGCGCACGTCGGGCGGCTACCGCGATTATCCCGCGCAATCGCTGCCGCGCGTGATGCTGATACAGCGCGCGCTAGCGCTGGGGTTTTCGCTCGCCGAATTGCGCGACATCCTCAAAGAGCGCGACAAGGGCGGCGCGCCTTGCCATCGCGTGGCGCTGCTCGCGCGCAGCAAACTCGCGCAATTGGATGTCGAGTTGCACGAACTGCGCGGCCTGCGTCGCGACATGGCGCGAATCGTTCGCGACTGGGATGCGCGCGTAGCGAACTTGCCGAAGGGCCGGCCGGCGCGCTTGCTGGAAAGCTTGCAGGTCGGAAACCCGCGAAAACAGAAGAATTTTGCACGCAACATTCAGCAACGGAAACAGCGGAGGTGATGACGATGGTAATCAGGATCACAATTCTGGCTCTTGCGGCGGTTTCACTTCTCTGCGCCGGCCAGAATCAAAATGCGCCGCAAGACAAGACGACCGAGCAACATTGCGCCATGATGCAGCGCGGCGACCAGGCCATGGGCTTTTCGCACGAAAACTCCACGCATCATATCCTGCTCTATAAGGATGGCGGCGCGATCGAGGTCACCGCCAACCAGGCGTCGGACACTGCCACGCGCGACGCGATTCGCCAGCACCTGCAGCACATCGCCAAAATGTTTTCCGTGGGAAACTTCGACGTTCCCGCCTTTATTCATGGCCAAAATCCGCCGGGAACAGCCGTGATGAAGTCACACGCGGACCAGATCGCCTACCGCTATGAAGAGATCGCACGCGGCGCCAGAGTCCGCATCACAACCACCGAACCGGAAGCGCTCAGCGCGGTGCACGCCTTCCTGCGATATCAAATCACCGATCACCAGACGAACGACCCACAGAAAGTGCAGTAATGAATATAAGTGCCTTGCGATTTGCGGGACCGATTGAGGGCTCTACACCCGCAGCCGTGCTTATTCGCTCGTCGATCGTGATTCGGCTATCGCTTTCTTGATCGCGTCCTCTATGCAGGCGGCGGCATGCGTGGAAAAAGATTCACTGCCTCCGGGAAAGGTGCGGATTGCGGACATCAGCCCGTTGTTGCCCTCTTGAATCAAATCCAGGACGGAAAATCGCTCCGAAGAGTGGCGTTCCGCGATAGGCGGGACCAAGTGAAGATTCGTTTCAACCAATCGCTTCAGCGCATATTCGGCAGGGTCGTCCTGATTCCGCACGCGCTGAAATAAATCAGCCTCTTCGCCTTCTTTCAGCGGCGGAACACCTCGAACTTCGCGGAGATAGACACTTACGGGATCGCTGTCTCGCAGATTCGACATCTTAACCGACCGGTACGAAGTGGCTGGGGCGGTTGGACTCGTTCTATGTGAGCGTGTTGATAGTGCTTAACTTGTCCGTTTTCCGTGGTGCTAGTACCGCTCTTAACGGCCATTCCGCAGAACTCTGCTACAAATTTGCTACAAATCTCTTCACGCGGCCCCAGCCAGCAATTCGTTCAAGTCAACTAGGTCGAAGGCTGGGTCGCCGCTGCCCTGTTTGCGCAATCGAAGTGCCTCATTAAGTTGGGGCCGGAAGCCTTTTAATCGCTGGAAGAGAAGTCGCGTCTCACGCTTCAGGTCATATGGAACCGAAGCATCGAGTCCGCGAACGAATTTCCAATCCTCAACATCATCAGGATTAACATTTTCCTCGATTTTGCCGTCTATGTAGCGTCGCACAGCCTCCGCACCGTATAGCTTTTCCGTGACCAGTTTCGAGACGGCCCTCGCCTCGCGCTCAATCGGAATATGCGACCAGTTCAATTTACGAGCGCGAATATCTTCTTTGGTGAGATTGGTTACAACCGAACTTTCTGCCCATAGTTTGGGTACGCGGCCATGCTGCACGAAGTGCTGTAGCTCGTGTGCGAACGTCATCACCAAACCCGTGTCCGTCTGACAAGTGCTGTCGTGCAGATAAATAAGATTGTCGAACGCAAATTTCTTGCGACCCGATGCGGGGTCATCGGCAAAGATGTGCTTCCTTAACTGTTCCGGCCAGTCCCAGTATTCATCCTCGGTGAGCGGCTTAGTCCACATGTAGAATCCGCGATTCGCTTCGCCTCTCTCGTTTCGCAAGGCTTGCCAATCAGTGCCGTGGAAGAGGCAAAGCAACGTGGATTCGGGAAGACTAGACCCAAAGTGAGCAACTACGCGCCGAGCAAGTGCTTGCCGTTTCGCGGCCACATCGGCGTCGTTCGAGTCGGCTATGATGGTGGGTTGCATGGAGGAAAATCGGAGCGCGTACCATTGACGGCTCTTGTTGCTAGCCCTCTTCCGCTATCGGCGGCACATTGAGGCGACGGGCGTTGTGAGTTCAAGGAGTTCGCGCTTCATCCCCCTGCTTCGTCTGCGTCGCGTCCGAAGTAGGAGAGGAGTTTGTCCCTGAGTTGGGCACGAGTCGCATTTGTCAATTGCAATATCTTGGTTCCGACAGGCGCATCGCGGTCCCTCTCAATTTGGTTGCAGTCAACCCGAAAAATTGATTTGAAATCCACCATGCGATGTCCGACGGTCCAAGACTCCTTCCCTTTTTTCAGTTCATACTTTCCGAAAATAGCGTGAGGTTCATAGACGAAGCATTCGTAAAAGACATAAGAACGGCCTCGCGCGATTAACTCGCCCTTCCGTTCAGCGGATAGTGCTGCCCAGTGCTGGGGAGGCACAGCTTCTTCGGCTGGCATCGGCGCATTAATTCTCGTAAGTTCTTCCGCGAAACGTGGAAAGGAAAAAAACTTATGCCGAACTTCAACGATGGGGGCTAGGGAAACGGATTGTAACTCTATGGAGCAACACGGCGTCATGACCGCAAAATAGTTAGGGCGGGTTACGTGGATTTTTATGTCGAGCGGGGTTGCACTTCCTCCGGGTGAATCCATGCGCAGTGCAGCGAGATGAAACCCGGTCACCACATCCCCAAACCGCAGGTTGCTCGTGGGCGGCTCGATGTAAAACGGTGGCAAGACAAATCTCTATTCTTTAACGAATTGTTCCACGTCAATGTATCCAGTCGAGGCGACCCGCTGCTTGATATTCCTAAAATCCTTCTTCTGGCGCACTTCAACCACACCGAGAACGCGGTTGTCTTCGGTGACAGCCAATACAACTTCATATTGGTCCAATTCATAAACTATCGTCCGACCCACTGATGTTTGCGGAAGCGCACCTGTGCCTTGAGGCGACAGTGCGGGATACATACTCAACTGATTCTTGTCCAAAGCTGGAGTCATATAGTTAACCGCCTTTCGGTGTTCTCATAAATTCGATTATTGGTTGTTTGACCGTATTGTTGAACTCTGCGGAAATAGCTTCATGGAGTATATCAGTAGCGGCCATTACCTGCTCAGATGGCACGTTTTCTGACCATGCGTCTAGGTCGAGAGCGAGTTTATCTGCATTTGGTACGAGCCGCAAAGATTCCAAATGACGAATGTTGTATCGGTCCATATTCGTGACCACCGCGCAGTCGGCGGCGGCAACGCGTTCCAATCCAAATCGTTCCAAGGGCAGAATGCTACCGTAGCAATCATTAAATCGCCCAGTACTCCTGTCGAATATAGGACATTCGTTAATATATCGAAGGCCCACGCGCAGTGCTACTGGAATTTGCACGATTTCAAAGAAACAGCGAACAACCCTATCAATAATCGCCCTAAACGAATCCTCTCCTCCTTGATGGTATGACAGATGATGTTCGGAGGTGAGCACCAGATTCTTGATTGAAATTTCAAGTTTACTGCCTGACGTAGACTTGAACTGCCAAGCCTTATCCACGTTCTCGCCCTGCTGTTGCTTTATAGCGTCCTCAAGATTGCCCGGGTTTCCTGTCACGAACATGAAGTTTCGACGTAGCACGAGTTCCGATTGCGGAAAATCTTTCATCACGCGAACTTGGAAATCGCCGATTCGGGCTTCGATGAAAAATAGATTGGGAAAACGAACTTCAAATGCCACCTGTTTGACGACCGGATTTGGGTATATCTCGTGAGGGGGCATGGATGTTCAATCGGAACTCAAAATTGCACCCGAATCCTAGCACATAGGGGAATTGACCCCCAAGTTGAAATGGCCGAACAAATCTTGCGTTCGTTTGACAGGCATCTTGGGCTGCGGGCAGTACGAGTAGTACGGTCGTACCGTTGCTGAATTTCCTCTCACGTCGTAGTCTGTCGAAGTATCAAGAGCACGCGGATGTATCGCGTCGGCAACCGAGCGAGATAAAACGCCACGGTGCCAGCCTCCAGATTTTGGAGGGATGCGGCCTTTTAGGGCAAACTCCCCGCCCGCATCTTTTCCCTCAAGATGTCATCCACGGCCCACGATAGCCACTGCGCTGGCCGTGAAAAGGTGAATTGATGAGCACGTCAAAACAACAACGTGTAACATTTCCAGTCAAAATCGTGCAAGAGGGTAAGCCTGACCGGATGGCCTACATTCTGTACGAGAAGGCACCGTTCATGAGTCATTTCGGACACTGCTGCGTCTGCGATTCGCCCATACCGCCTGACCTCAACCCAGATGATGGCTTTTGCTGTAGCACGGCATGCACGAAAGCGATCATTGCGGAGGTGAATTGATGGCAATAGTCATCAAACAAGACGGATCGCAGCATTCTGCTATCCCAGCCAATCACGTAAATTTTTCGCAGGAAGAACTCGCGATGTTTGGAAGTCTTGGCTGGATCGTGATGGGGAACGAAACCGAAATGGCGCGGGAAAATCGTTCGGCAAAAATGGAGTGTATGCGCCAATGACCGTCGAGAATTCCAAGTTGAAGAATCGCAACGACGGTGTAACCCACTCGATTGAATTGATTGTGACACCTGCCATGCGCGAACTTCACACTCGTCGGAAGAGAACTGCCCGAATGATGGGAGAAGATTTGGAAAGCCATGCTCGCGGCGAAGTCGAACTTGGCGACATAAGCGAACAGCTGTAACTCGAAGACTTCATCTCCGGACTTCCTGATGCAGATTGAGAATGGAAAGGGTTTTGCTGACCGAGAAAATACGATCCCATCACTGAAGCCGACGAAGGTTATTGCTACTCTTCTAGAAGGAAGACCGTTTGCCGCCACAAAGTTCTACCGCGTGTTTGAACGCTTTGGCAAATCGTGGGGCAAACCAATCGTTCGTGATTAAAATGTAATTTGATGTGGGCGTTTCACTCGGTTCAGCTAGCGTTTGCCCACCCGGGTAGAACGGGCCCTTTGTGCTGTCGATTATCGCCTTACGGTAGTCGGTTGTGTGAAATGAGACGGCGGACTCTCCGGCGAACACCTTCGCGAATTCACCTTTGCCAAGATCCTCAACCTGAATATCGGCGGGATCTATGTCGGCGAGTGAGAACGACATCTTATCCCACCAATCAGGACCAGCCTCAACTCGCGTCTCGGTGATGGCCACAGAGCAAACATTCTTAGCTTTGCTCTCGAATGTGTAGTGCGAATATGGAGGAACTCTAGTCGCTGACTCTTCGTCGGAAGCTTCGCTGAGCTATTGTAGTGTCTCACTTAGCTTTGTATTGCTTATCGCAGTGCTGAGGTTCTGGTCTGTCGTTCGCGCTTTGACGGCTCAATTTCGTCGGGCAATCTGTAAACTTGAAAACTTTCGCTAGAAGCAGAGGTTTCGCGTCGTTAATAGGGATCGCGAAATTCAGGTTCTCTCCACGGGAAGACCAGAGCTTGTTATGCCGACTACTTCTCCAGCTATGTTGAACAACGGCTCACGCTGCCACGTGAGAGATCGTGTTGTGATTTGCAGGAACTTGCCACGTCATCTCCGATGGTGCGGATTCCGCTGACAAGCTTTTGAGACAGTCGATTCCAGGGAAAGTGGATTGCTGATGGCGACTACTTCTTCACGACTGTAATCTATCCGAATCTCTTAGCGCGACGTGCGGAAGTTCTCTCTGTGGGCTTTAATGACGGCAACATCGCGAGCTTTGTCGAACGCGACACACCATCGACGAGAAAAAACGCTCCGTCAGGGAGTTTTATGACGCTGAACTGCTCCGCTTCACAACGTGGTAGTTCGTCACAACGCGGCCATCTTTGCTTATAAGGAAGCCGCTACTCTGAGCTATGGGTTGGCCGTCTTTGTCGGACATAATTATAGACACCACAGCTCGTTCGCGGCTTTAGCTATCGCCGGAATATCCTTAGGAGATTGCACGATTGCGCGGCAACGCCGCTACTGACGAGAATGATTAGGGCTAGAACTCGTAATGTCAGAACGTTGTGGGCCACGATTGAACTGTCTGTCGCCGCATCGAAGCGATGTGAACCTTTCTGTTTTATTTCAGGCATTGTGTTCTCGTCGCGAATGAGATAGTCAACTAGGCTGTCGCAGTCCGCCTGCCCACTGGGACAGAACGCGGCGTACTCAGGAACGATTGTCAGTTGCTTGTTGAGCGGCACGGACGCATAGAAAATAATGTGTTCATCCATCGCCTCGTGTCATTTCTTCGGCGAATGCTGCGCGGTCGCGGCTTTTCGCGTCTGCTCGCACCGATGCGCAATAGAGCACGGCCAAGAGCAAAACGACTGCCGAAACGCCTATTGCAGCGTGTATCACGCGAGAAAATCTCCTGTGGTCATCGTTGCGGGCCACAACGTGTACGTCAATGGAGCGTGTCGAAGGCGTTAATTGCAAATGAGGGTCAGAGAGTCAGCGACCAGACGGGCTTCTTACGCAGGCAATGGTAGTCCCCACATATGAAAGTTTCCGCATCGTGAATCGGTCATCCTTGAAACGACTGGGTTACTCATAGAGGAATAGTCCCAAACTGCCGCAGAACGCTAAAGCATCGTGGCGATAAAATGTCACTGTGTATCCGACAGTCCCTGAGTGCCGACTCCTTTGACGGGTTAGCGGAGGTCGAGCGGTATGCTGATGAGAGTTGTGTTCTGCATTTTTTTCGCGCTAACTTTTGCGACGGGCGGAGCATCATCGTTCGCTGACAACAAACCCGAAACCTCTCACCTTGCGTTTGTAACCGAAGACATCCGAGAACTGGCCGCAATCGAGGACATTCGCGAGTCCGGCGAAAAGGAGTTGAAAAAAGATCCAAATGCAACGTTTATGAGCGCCATCCACACGAGCACTCTATTCAAATTAGAACTCGGGTCGCAGATTCGCATGTTGAACGGTATGCGCCTCGACGCTCCGTTCGATAATCTAATTCCAGACATTACGGCGTTTTATGAACACAAGATTGTCTTGTGGCAGAGGATGGTTGATATCAGCGGCGACTTTATTGGAGGACCAAAGCCTGGGGTTGACTACGATAAGCTAGCCGCCGAAATGCCCGAGATAAGAGGCCAGTTGGACTACATCGATAAGGCTTTGTTCGAAGCCACTCCGGTGGTTTTTGCAACTCTGATCGATCCAAAGCCCGACTCTAAGAATCACACAAGTCACTTGATTATAACCAAGGGCGAGAGGGTAACGTTGCTCAGAACCCTTAGCACCGATTTCGGATCAAGATTGGATCAGAAAGGCCAAAATTATACCGTCAGCGCCGTGTCAGTTTTGAAGAGCTATCTTCTCAAAGACTTTAGATCGTCAGACGAACCCTGGGAGTGAAGCGCGGCCCGGATTAAAACCGAGATTTGCAGATTGACAACTCAGACCGGAACAAATTGCATCGGATGGTGAGGGCTGGACAGACAGGCCAGAGGCATATCCCCCGGCCCGCAGGTTACCCAGGTTATACGCCAAGACGCTCAACCGCCGTTAGCCGAGGCGTCTATGTGTTACTGCCGTTCGCTGCCATGCGCTACTCGTCGTTGCCTTGCGCTGCCAACCGCTGCTGCTCCAGTTCACGTTGCTCCGCTTGCTTCGCTCGCAACACGGCTTCGCCAACGAGGGCATCGTAGGCATTGCTGTTGCACTGGTCGTCGGCATCCACACAAATAGTGCGAACGGGCAGGGTTGACGCCTTATCGGTGTTCAGGCCGAACTTGCGCGAGATGATGGATGGTTTCTGAATCAAGTATCAATCTCCTGTTTGGGGTGATTCTGGCCTCCAACGTCTCCCAGCCCCAGAAACAGTGTCGGAGCGCCGGAATGGCGTTTTAGGCTTCGCCACCCCTCGTTTTTATTGATGTTTTCAACAACTTCGCCGCCTTAATCGGCTTGCTCAGACTCCCGAGGCCGCACTCGTCCGGCAACTGGCGTACAGTACAGAACGTTGGCTCGGGCACCTGCGGGCAGGAAGTGATAATCCCCAGCGGATGTGTCGGCGCAGAAACGGCGGCGCGTAATCGCGTCACCTCGACGATAAGCCCGAATCGCCGCCATGCGGTCGCAGCCTGTTTCCACCTGAATGGCGCGGATGATTCGCTGTGCTTCCTCACTCCACGCGTTGGGAGACTCAGGCAGGTTATGATTCAGGTCACGGGTGATGCTACCGTTTGAAATCATGTAGCCTCGCGGCGGCAAGGCCCCGATTCTCGCCCCGGGTGTGCTTCCTGACTCACAGCACTGGGCGCATTGTGGGTCTTGGCAACAACCGGGCGAATAGATGACGCTCGCACACACTCCTCGGTTCGCTTGCTGCTTTGTTTGGTCATGCTGAACATTTTGCTCGTTCATTTGATTCTCCTCGTTCAATCCCCTCCACTCGTTCGTCTGAGCAGTCGGGTCTACGTCTGAATCCACACAAAAGCTATCGGGTCGAACTTCAATCCGGGGGGAATCGAGCGGTCGTCCGCGCGGTAGTACGGCGGCGTGGGAGCACTGACTATTCGTGTGCCGTCGGGCAATGGAATTTCACACGGCGTGTTATCGGGCCAAAACAAAAATCCATCCAACGACAGCCGATACGCCGTGGTGCGGTTAGGTTTGACCACAGCGGGAGGCTGCGCGTCAACATTTTCGCCGCGAAGACGGGCGAATTCTCTGGACTGCTCGTCCCATGCTTCCTCCTGCAACGGCGAAGCGATGAAAGGCCCATCGTCATGCGTTGGTCTGGCACGTTTTCCAATCTTTTGTCCGTAGCGTTAAACTGTTGCTCGCAGTGGTCAACGCTAACCGCACCTTCGAGACGTTTTCTTTCTGCCGCGTAGTGGGCTTGTAGTTGACGTTGATACTCCTGGGATTTTCTCGTCTGAGTTTGGTCCGTTCTTCCTCATCGGCCAGCCGATGTTTTTGCATCCATTGCTCGTATTCTTCCTTGTATGCTGCCGTGCCTTTAGCGTGACGCGATTTGAATAATCCACATCGCCACGAACCCGCATGCTCCGGCTCCGTGTCTGCGGGTGTGGAAGCAGAGGCACGCTCGCCATCTAAACGGTAAATCGTGGGATAAATTTCGTGACGGCGCTGCGCACCCTTTCGTAGCGTGCGTTCCGCGTTCTGGCGGTGAATCAGAGAACTCTTCGGAGAATCCAGAACTCTGCGAGCAGCGCGGTCGTTCAACTCGATTTGCCACAACTCCGTTTCGTCGCGCAGGAAATCTTCATCGCCGTCGCACTCCTACAGTATTGCTTCGACGGGTAGTCATCCTCAACGACGACATCTTGTTTGGCATTCTCTGCGGCTGGCTCTGGCTCAACGTAGTCGGCGCGTCGGGCAGCGCGAACCTTTGCGCGAGCCACGGCGGCTTCACGGATGGCCTGTAATCTTTCACGCGCAAACTCGCGGTCAGCTTCGGTCTTGGTCGAGTCAATCAAAATGGCTTCGAGGCGCGAGCGCTCCTGCTTTTCAACCTTCTTGTACTGAACTCGCATCGTCGGTGGTTTGTCGGGCATGAGTGCTCCTTAGAGAATATGTGCGGCGTGCGAACGAGTTACGTCGTAACCAACCTATGCTTTAGAAATCAATGGCGGGGGTAGCGTGGTCCTGACGAAAATATTGCGGGGATTAATTCGCGCGTACCTTCACACGTTCTCTGGACCGCTTCCTCGATAGGTGGTGCGGAGCGTGCCGCCAAACTCGGGTCCCATCTGGCTTTTCCCGGACGTGCGAAAATTCAGAGCAATCGCGCTCGCAGATTGCTGACGGAAAAATTCTCGGGGCGACAAATCACTCGCGGGAAATCCAGCTAACTGAAAGTGGTGGGCGGCGGGTGGCGCTCCCAGCTTTTCGCTTGACATAACCTAACGACTAGGATATGGTGAATGCGTGAACGAGAAAGAGCTAATTTCCAAAGCTATGCGACTGCTGGGAAGTCGAACGTCGAAGAAGAAGGCGAAGTCTTCTCGGGCGAACGGCAAACTCGGTGGTCGTCCGAGGAAAAAACCACATGCGTCGTCTAACCGAAGTTGAGATCGAAAATATCCTGACTGTCGCCTACGCCGAATCTCGTCGGGACGCCACGATGATTCTGTTGCAGTTCTTCCACGCGATGCGCTGTGACGAGATTTGCTCGCTCAAGGTGGCCGACGTGAGCCTAGAAACTTCATCAATCACGGTGCGCCGCAAGAAGGGGAGTCTGACCACAGCTCAGGCTCTGCACTGCCACCGTGGCAATCCCCGGCTGGATGAACCAAGATGCTGAAAGCGTGGCTTGCGGAGCGTCCCGAGGGTGAGTACCTGTTTCCGACCCAGAAGGCGGTCAAGATGGACCGACGGTCCTACTGGCGATTGTTCAGTGGATACGCCATCGCAGCGGGCATCTCTCTTGAAGCAGCACACCCACATTCGATAAAACACGCGTCGGCCAGCTATCTGTTGCGACAGGGAGCCGATTTGGCCACCGTCCGGCAGCACTGCGGGCATGCCTCGATGTCCAGCACGCTACGCTATCTGGGCACGACTGATGAAATGGCATCCAAGACCGCGCAGACCCTCTTTTCGAGAATGTGACAATCTACAGCATACTGTCGCATTCTTGGGCGGCACGATCTGTAGAATCAACGCCGCCTTCCTCTGTTTTGAACCCCTGAACCCGTCGTAATGACACATTTTCGCGCTGGGGAGTGCCTGTAGCCCTCGCCGCTCAGAAATTCCACCCGGTGGAAATCTAACCGCTAGGTTTAGCCTGTTGGCCGCGCCGTAATACCTAGCCGTTTGGATATGTCCTTGATGCCAACGAGACGCCAGTACGATGCCATTTGCTGCGGTCTGGGAAGCCCGTACAGCGATTTTGCGAGCCGTTCGGTGTCGGCAGGCGGACAGACGCTGGCCATTTTCAGCAACACGGGAAATCAACGACTTACAGATTTTGGAATTTTTGATGGAGAGATTGTGCTGGCGACGATGCCTAGGCGGTACGCGGTACGAAACTGTCAACCGACGCCCTCCGTTGTCAGATCCGGCCACGGAATCGAGCCGTCGTTAGGTGCATCCGAGCGGAACAAAAGAGCCTGCTTCTGGGTCTGACTTCCACACACCCCGCGTCTAGCGGGTGTGTAGTCGGACAGGGTCAAAAAAGACGAATTCTCTCCCACTAAGGCTGCGATTTTGGGACGCACCCCAACGTAAAACATACAGCCAACACAGGTTAACAGCGTTTTTTGCTCGAGACGCACCCTATCTCGGGACGCACTCGGGACGCACTTATTTTGGATCGTTTTTCATCCGATTTGAACCATCCGGCGCTGCGATTTTCACCGCCAATGCACGGAGTGTATCAGGATCAATGCGCGCTCACGGGTTCTTCCGCCAGCACGTCCACCCAGGTGCCGTCCACCATCTCGAAACCCAACGTCTTTGCCAGTTCGTTGACGCTCTCCCGGCGCATCTTCAGGGTGTCTTGCAGGCTGCGTTTTGACATCTGCGGATTGCTGGTCACCTGATCGACGAACGCCTTGCCCTTCTCGCCTTCCCGCGCGGACAGCATCTCGGCAGCGTCAGTGTCGCTACGGTTATGATATTCGCCACCGGCGCTAGTGACCTTCGACAGCAACATCAGGTCGCCAGTTTCGTCGATGAACGAGTGTAGCTTCCCAGTTTTGCTGTCCGGGGGTAGATACCGCAATCCCAGCGCGAACGGATTTGGGGCTTCAAAGTCACGAGCCTTGACGCACTCCACGATGATGCTTTGGCCGCTGACGGCCTTCTTGTTCACGCGAATGTTGTAGCCGAGATCGAGCAACGCGCCGATGTCGCCGGTGCCGCGAAAGGTGTTCTCCAACGATGGCGTGAAGTCCTTCACCTTGGCGTTGTTTTTGGGAGAGTGATGCAATGGCACGACGGCGATGCAGCCAGCTTCTCGCAATCCACGGCAGGCTTGCTCCATCCACAAGTTGTCCGACGCCGAGTTCTCGTCCTTTGCCTTTGAAAATCGAATAGCGGTGTCGAGAATGACCACGGGGTTATGCAGGTTACGGACGCATCGCAGGATGTCAGGATGGTCAAGCGGTAGCGTGGCTCCGTTCGATAGGGTGCGAACGAGAAAGACCGAGTCATCGTTCATTGGGATACCGAAAGCCTTGATTCGCTTTTTGAACTGACGCGCGCCAACCTCGGGGATCAAGTACAGAACTGGCACGATCTTCGGTACCTTGAAATATCCAACGAGCGGCTGTCCCGTCGTAAGAGCCTTCGTGATCGAAAGAGCCAGGAACGTTTTACCGCCGCCGGACAATCCACCGATGCCGATGTTCCCTTCGGGCATGAACCCCTCTATCAGTTGAATAATCTCTCCGTCCTCCATCTCATCCGGCGTACAAAATTGTTGACGCCACTTCGGTGGACGCATCATGGCTTCCTGCGCCAGCGCTTCAATCTTGTCCTTGAATGCTGCTGGATCTTGCTTATACAGATCACCGATATCTTTGGGATCGCCAGAGCGCTTCCCGCCGTAAGGCCATTTGATGCGCTTCACTTTGTCGGGAGAGAATATTGTGCTGGCCTCGAATGCGTCGGCGCATGCTTGGCCAGCAGGATCTTGGTCCAAAGCCAACAGCACCGTGTCTGCTCGCTCTAGAATTTCCAGCCACTCTTCGTCAATCTTGAGTTTGCCCTCGTGGTTCACACACGCCGTCGCTGAACTGACGGACACAGCCATGAATCCCAAAGAATTCATCATCAGGCAATCGCGTTCGGACTCCACGACGAACACTCGGCCCCGCCCCATGCGTTTTCGATCTGCTTTTCGGTACGCTTGATGTTGTAAAGGAGTTCGTCAGACGGGCGGCCCGAAGCATGCAAGAATTTGGACGCTTTGTTTTTCTCTTTGCCGACGCAGCGGTACTTGATAACGCCATCCTCAGCGTCGTAGGGCATTTGAATTGCCAGCCCAAGTTTCGGGTGAATCACAACATCCACACCACTAGCCTTAGCAATCTCCATGGACACGCCACTATCGGTCAGATATTGACGCGCGGCCAGGAATTGCTCCACCGACGGTTTACCCAACTTAGTGGGAGCCACGGGTTCGGCGATACCTTCGCCCCCGCGCAGCTTCTGCAATGCTTCGGTAAACGTGAGGCCGTCCATCTGTTGGACAAAGGTAATAACGTCGCCCTTGTGCTTTTCGCAGCTTGCGCCCGCCATGCACTTAAACATCCAGTCGCCATCGGTGCCTTTGAACACCGCGAGCGACGGACTGTGCTTTCCTGTGGCTTCATGCCACGGACAATTCGCACGATATTCCGAACCTTCTTGTTGGAAATCTTTCAGACGGGATTGGTATGGTTTCAAGCCCACCTGGGTTTTGAGTTGTTTGGTTTCTTCACGAGCCATTGTGCTGTCCTTTTTGCGACTGATGCCGTCGCCGCTTATTTGAGAATTTCTAGTGCCGCTGTCTTGCTGATATGAAAAGTGCCGCTACACTCCCACGCTGACGGGGGAACATTAAGCATGCGATTACTCAGTATGACTTGGCTGTTCGCCAACGTGGGTTCGACGGGATGACGAGTTAGCGTGAGTTTTCCTAAGTTGTTCATATCCTTCAGGACACGCAAAAACACAGAGTCAGCGATGTCATCGAAGTCGCCGCTTTCAGCGAAGTCGCGCACCGAGGGATATTGATACTCGAATGCGTCGGCAGGGCCGTTGCTTGGTCCGTATAATTCCCAGTTGGCGCGGGTGATGAAATGATTCTGGAGCCAGGTGATGATCCGCATCTGGATCTCCATCGCCGTTCGTTCCGAGAATGTTGGCTTCAACATTTGGTGCCTTCCTTTGCGACTTGTTGGGAGTCGCCCCCTTTGGTCAATTTGGAAACTGACAGGTCCACGCTTACCTTCGCCCCTGCCTGCGCGCTATCTGCCACTCTTGCTGCGGACTTCGCGACGGTCGTGGCGCGAAGGTTGCGATTTGCTGGCTGATGATCCTAGACGCTTCGCCCTTGCTCAATTTTTCAGGGATCTGGCGACCAGAGCCACGGAAGATCTTGCGCAACGTCTCCCGCTGCTTCGGTGTCGCTTCCTGGTCGTGCCATTTCGCGCTTCGCTGAAGGATCGTCAAATGCTGCGGGACATCTCTGCGAATGAGAGCATCACAGCTTTGAAACGCCTGCTCCAAGGTTTCCATGGTGGCAGCAACGGACTTGCCGGTCACCGTGCCCGACACATCGAACTTGCCCAGAATGTTTTCTCGAATTTCCAGTTTCTCTTTGGCGGGCAGCGACAGCACGAAACCGCCATCAAGTCCGCGATGCCAAGCCAACTTGGAGTACAGTTCGACTTCCTGGGGAAATTTTACGTCCCAGAAATTGACCTGCTTGATGAACTCCTGAAGTTTTGACATCTCACGCAGCCCGCTCAGATCAATGTGCGGATATTCTCGCGCCGCGTCTTCCAACTCCTTCACCGTACCGACGGCGGACTGGCCTTTCAAGTTCAGTTGCGCTGGCAGACCTAACAAACTCGGCAACGACACCAGGGAGTGCCGCTTGGTGGAGTCCACCACATCCACGATCAAACAATTCGGCTTGCCCTCGAACAATCTAGTGCCGCGCCCAATGGCCTGGGTAAACATCAGTGACGATTTCGTGGGACGCGCCAGAACGATGCAGGCAATGGATGGGTCGTTATAACCCTCGGTTAATACCGCGCAGTTCGTGAGCACCGCTGTCTCGCCGGATTTGTGTCGCGCGAGTTTCGCAGTGCGTTCGGGATCGGTGCCCCATACTGCCTCGGCTTTTACGTCGAGTTGCTGGAAAGACGCGGCTAGATCCTTCGCATGTTGAATATCCACCGTAAACGCCACGGTCTTTCGATACTGGGCATTTTCGATCCAAGACTCGACAATCAAACGATTGCGATCAGGCGTGTTGACGGTTTCGGCGAGTTCAGTCTGGTTGAAGTCTCCATTGATCGTACGGACATAGTCGAGACAAGTCCGCGTGTCCACTCGAATTCCGGTCACATCGCACAGATACTTTTCCTCAATGGCGCGACGCATCGGATAGTTGAAAACGATCCGTTGGTACACTTCTGCCAGAGGTGTGCCGTCACTGCGGTTCGGCGTTGCGGTGAATCCCACGAGCAACTTGCGAGATCCTTCAGACAGAAAACCGCCCGCCTCGAAGATTCGCTTATATGTTGCTGCGGTAGAGTGATGGGCTTCGTCGCAGATACAGATGGATATGTTGTCCCAATTGAAATTCTCGCGACGCTTCGTATTCGCACGGCCCAGAGTGGGCACCGATGCCACGATAACGTCCGCCGTGGGATCTGCGTGTCTTTCCGCCATCTCGATGCTGACGCGCAAATCTGGATTGCATCGCCGCAACTCGGCGGCATTCTGTTCGATCAGTTCCTCGGTGTGAACAAGCACCAGGATCTGGCCGGGCACGTCTTCGCGCATCGTCGGCGGGATGTGCGCGAAAATGTATGTCTTACCTGTGCCGGTGGCGCTGCTGACGAGTTGGAGGCGCACGCCTGCTCGATAGTTGGCAAGAATGGCGTCCAACGTTTGCCGTTGATATGGACGGAGCACGATTTCCTCGATTTGGACAAAGTTCGAGGACAATCCGTCCTGTCGCCGTATCTGAAAGTCTCCACGCCACTACCTGCGGAGTTAGTGCTTTGTTGCTGGTGCTAGTCTGCTGAGGACGCAGCGCAATTCTGAAACCCCGTAAGAACGGTGTCAGCGTCAACGACACCGAGTTCAATAACGGCCACGGGCACGTCGGCACGCATCTCTTCGTTGTACGCCCGAACTGTCAACTCCGCTGAACGGTGGCTAGCGAAAAGCAACGGTGCTGACGACCGACCGTCGAGAGCCTCGATACCTGTGCGAAGCGCATATATTTTCATGTGGAACTCCTCATTGTTGGATTGATCCGCAACCGGCAGGAACACAAATGCTGCTCAGACTGGCGGATTTGATCGCGATGTGTCTCTACACGGGTCGCAGAGTCGTACACGGGGTTCAAACAGTCTTGCGTTGCACCTCTTGCATCGCCGAATGGGGCTTGGCTTGCATCTCGTACAAATTCGCGACCGTGTGTTGGTGAAGAACTCTTTTCCGCACTTGGTGCAGAGCCGCCGCATGCCTGTGCGAGTCTCGCCGAAGTAGGTTCTGCACGGGCTTTCAGAAGTTAAAACGCCTTCAAACGGGGTGGCACACCCCAAGCGTTGCCCTTCTGGTGCATCAGATTGTGGCGAACCCGACAAATTTGTCCCCTGAACGCAGAAAACCCCATGCACGCTTTGGGCATACACGGGGTTTCTGTTTTTCTCTTTTCTCGACGGCAATCGAGACTGTGGTGAAACAAACTTGTGGGAATATGCCGAATGAGAAAAGAGTGAAACAAAACGCCGCCTTTTTGCCGAGGCGGTCCATTAACACCTAGCCGAATGGACAACGGCACAATCGTTTTAATGAATTTGTCCACAATGTGGACACGACTACGGTGTCGGCTGAATCCAGAATCGAGGGGATACGGCAGGCACGGATGACGCAAACTCGACTTGCACATCCATCATACCACACTCGGCAACAAATGTCAAGGGGTTCTTGATAGGTAAACATGGCTACATTCCACTAAATGACAGCGATGGAGTGTTTCTGGAGCGGGGTGCAGTCTATTCGCCGGACTCGCCCTTTCCGGCTGACGGTTCCTCGTACGCAGCTTCGGCAAGGGGTCGGAGAACGAGAACAATGCGTTCCAGCCGCCAAGCCTCTTCCTCCCCAAGCCCGGAAACCTCTTTTAACGCGGAAGGGTAGCGCAGTTCGTTGAAGAAGCTGTTGAACATCCGAAAATCCTCTTCAAACTCTGGCGGCAGACTGATTCCCGCATCTTGCACCTGTTTCATCAGGTCCAACAGGTCGTGCCCCCAGACATCGCCCTTGATTACTCGACGGCCTTTACCAATCAGAATTGCTTTCAGAAACATTTCGACCGACTGATGGCCTAGCACAGCCGCGCCAAACCACAGAAACGGGTCGCCGTGATTGAAAAGTACGTCAGCAGCCCTGCATGTAGCCTCGGCCCATTGGTGCCAGCTATGGGCATCCGACGTGTAGTCCCAAACGCGAGCACTTTCACCGCGAACAAGTTTCCCCTGCGACAAATCACCCATGCCCGCAGGTTACCAGATTCAGTGACGTGGTAGAATTCCCGCCGTGTACAGCGTCAAACAAGCCGCCAAACTCGCCGGAATCACCGAGGCTTTGCTCGCTCTCTGGGTCGAGCAGGGGCGGGTCAAACCCGCCGTAAACACACCCGCTACTCCGTTGCCTATACCGGGTCGCCCCGGCGTCGTCCGCGAGGATTTTGTCGCACCCGCGTTCTGTGCGTTCGATGATCGGAACATCGAGCAGATTCGCGCGCTGGCTGAAAAGCCTGAACTCAAGGCGCGCCGCAAAGCGCCGACTGACTCGGAATTTCTGACGGTGGCTCAAGTGGCGGAGCGATGGGGCCTGTCCTCGGACACGATCACCCGGCTCTTCGCCGATGAACCAGGGGTGATCTCGCTGGGCAAGGAGCATCCTCGCGGCAAGCGACGGCGAGTCACTTTGCGAATTCCCATGGAAGTAGTCGAGCGCGTAAAGCGTAAGCGAGCGAAGAAATAATGCTGAATGTTTACCGTCGTCACGGACTGAACTGCAAGCACCGCGACCGGAAGTTTCGCGCCTGCCGTTGCAGCTTGTGGATAGACGGCACGCTCGCCGGAAAGCGCATCCATAAATCCCTTCACACAAGAAATTGGGAGCGGGCGCAAGGCATGGTTCAGGACATCGAGGCCGCTGGAACCCTGCCGGAAGAGAAGGTAACAACACAATCTGCGTGCGATTCATTCATCCGTGATGCTGAGACGCGCGAACTGAAAAAGGCAACCATCGCAAAATACAAACTTTTGTTCGAGCGGCTTCGAGATTGGTCGGACACCGAGGGCATCAAGTACATCGCTGATTTTACGCTGGAGGATTTGCGACGATTTCGCAGCGGCTGGGCGTATCGGAACTTCGCGCTTCGCAATCAAACGGAGAGACTGCGCGCCCTTTTTACATTCGCGCACGACAGCGGATGGGTTACATCGAACGTCGCGAAGAAGCTGAAGGCTCCGAAGACCGTCGTACCAGAAGTGGTTCCCTTCTCGACGGACGAAACCGACAAGATCGTCAAGGCATGCGATGCCTACACGCCGAAGCACAACGCGCTGCGGCTGAAAGCCCTGGTGCTGCTGATGCTGAACAGCGGCCTCCGAATCGGTGACGCCGTGAATCTGGAACGGAGCAAGATTGCGGACGGCAGACTGACTCTTCGCACGCAGAAAAAGAATGTCCATGTCAGCCTGCCGTTGCCGCCGGAGCGTGGTAGCTTCGCTGGATGCTCTGCCCGCAACTTCCCGGTTCTTCTTCACGACCGGCGAGGCCCAGCCAAAGGCAGTCGTGGGCAACTATCAGAACTACCTGCGGAAGCTGTTCAAACTGGCCACTGTGACTGGGGCTTATCCCCACAAATTCCGGCACACATTCGCCGCCCGGTTGCTCTCCCAGCGGGTTCCTGTGGAAAATGTGTCGAAAATCCTCGGCCACAGTTCAACGAAGGTCACGGTGCTGCACTATTCCCCTTGGATTAAGGAGCGGCAGGAGTTGCTGGATGAGGCAGTAAAGCGCACTTGGGGCAAAATTGCCACCACCAAATCCGCTACAAAGGAAATCGGCAGAAATCCCGTTCGGGGAAAAGTGCTGCGACCCGCTAAAACATTGGATGTTTTGCATGTCCGGCAGGAGGAGATTTGGCTGGGGCGGTTGGACTCGAACCAACACCGTCCTCATTAACAGTGAGGTGTCCTACCAATTGGACCACGCCCCAGCCGTGCTCCAATTGTAAACGCGAACGCGAGAAATCCTGCGACGCATTTTTGTATCGAACGAATCGCGCGGCTTGCGGCAGTGCCGCGAGCCCCGCGGCGCAGGATTCCGCTCGATTCAGCATTCTGCGTCGCGCAGAGGCGCGCCGCACGCGCGCCTCCCATCACGCATCGGCACGCCAGCTTACGGATTCAGCGCCCGCCGTTCCTTCATCTGCGCCAAAAGCCGCTCGACCTCTTCATTCTTCTCCAGCCGCTCGAAGCGGTCGGTCACGTCCTCGCCGGCCAGCTCCTTCTCGGCGCTCGCCACTGCTTCCGCGCGATGCACTCTTTCCTCCATCCGCCCGAACGTGGAAATCTTCGCCGGGTCCGCCATCGCGGCTTCCGCGCGACTTGCGCGGCTGGCCACCAGCGAACGCCGGTGACGCGCGATCAACATATCTCTCTTCGATTTTGCTTCCACCAGCTTTTGCTCCAGCTTCTGCAGCGCCGTTTTCAGGCCTTCCACCTGCGTGCGCTGGTCGGTCACCTGCTCTTCGTAACCGGGAGAAAGCTGTTGAAAGCTGTGATAGCGCTCCAGAGCCAGACGCGCCATGTCGTCCTGCTGCTTATCCACGGCCTTTTCGGCCTTGCGCAGCCACTCCGCGCTCGCTGCTTCGTTTTCCTTTTTCTTTTTCTCCAGCATGTGCAGGTCCGCGATCGCAATCGCCACCTGCGTCTTCACCTGCAAGTACTGATTCTCCATGTCCAGAATCACCTGCTTGATCATTTTCCCGGGATCCTCGGCGCGATCCACCAGGTCGTTCAGGTTCGCTCGAATCAACGTGCTCACGCGTTCCAGTAATGGCATTGCCTTGCTCCTTTCCAGATTCTCTGGGAACCACATGCGCGGCGCTTGCCCTTGCGAACGAGCGCCGCGCTTGAATCTTCAGCGAACATCTCCGGTCGGTCCCGCCACTCCCGAAATCGCCGGCTTCGGCGCCGCGTCACCGAGATTCCGAACCTTCGAGAGCAGTTCGGACATTTGCATGCCCGAAAGCGCCTCGAAAAGCGCGGGAACTTGCGCCGCGATTTTGGTGACGTCGCCGGTCAGTTTGTAAGCGCCCGCGGCATCGCCGTTTCCCGTCGAGACGATCGTCACTTTCCCGACGTTCGCCAGCGGCGACGCGATCGCCTTGACGATCTCCGGCATCGTCGTGAACAAGCGGTCCACCACCGCCGCTTGGTTGTATTCCTGATACGCTGCGGCCTTCACGTTCATCGCTTTCGCTTCGGCCTCGCCTTTCTTCAGCACGATCTCCGCTTCGGCTTCGCCTTGCGCGCGAATCGCGGACGCGAGACCCTCCGCTTCCGCAATTCTCTTGGACTTTTCCGCATTCGCCAGCATCTCGATGCGTTGCCGCTCGATTTCCGCCTGCTTCAGCACCGTCGAGATCAGTTCCTTTTCGTGGCGCTCGATCTCCGCTTCCTGCACTTTGATCTGGTTCTCGCGCTCCACTTGCTGCACGCGCACGGCTTCCACCACTACCTGCTGCTGCATCTTGTTGGTTTCGATTTCATACGCTTTGTCCGCTTGCGCCTGGGCCCGCTTGGTCGCTTCCAGGAACGCGGCCTTCTTCACTTCCAGGTCGCGCTGCGCTTCCGCTTGCTTGGCCATCGAAGAAGTCTCGGCGGCCACGCGCTCCTGATCCGCTTGCGCTTTGGCGACGGCGGACGCGCGAGTGGCTTCCGCTCGCTTGATCGCCGTATCGCGGTCCGCTTCGGCTGCCGCGACGTCCGCGTCACGCCGGATCCGCGCCACGTCCGGACGGCCCATGTTAGTGATGTATTCGTTCTTGTCGCGCACTTCCTTGATCGTGAACGAAATCACTTCCAGTCCCATCTTGTTCATGTCGTCCGCACACGTCGCGCGCATGCGGTCTCCCACCATTTCCGGCTCTTTCACGATCTGTTCCACCGTCAATTGCCCGATGATGCCGCGGAGATGGCCTTCCATCACCAGGCGGATTAATCCTTCACGCAGCGGCGGCGTCTTGGTCAAAAATTGCTCCGCGGCGGTGCGTATCGATTCAGGGTCGGACTTCACTTTGATCTGCGCCACCGCTTCTACCGTTACGGCCACGCCTTGTTTCGTGTAGAGATCCTGCTGCGGGGCCACGTCAAAGGACATCAGCTCGAGCGATAGCTCCTTGCAGCTTTCGACCATCGGAAAAATGATGGTGCCGCCGCCCTTCACAATTCGCGTGCCGCGGAATCCGTAGACGATCAGCGCCTCATGCGGCCCTGCTTTGCGGAACATGGAGGCGAACATCGCCATCAGGAACATCAGCACCAGTACCATGAGCCCCACGATTACCCATACACCGGTCACTGCTTGCACGGTCGTTCTCCTTTTGCAGCTTCGTCGCTTGCTTCCAATTCCAGGCCCAAGTCCAATTCACTTGCCATTGAAACTTCGTTACTTCGACCATTCCTCCCACGGCGCCACGTACGCGATGCCCTTTTCCACTCGTGCAATCACCACTTCCCGGCCCTTCTCCAGCGCCTGACCGTCTTCGCGCCGCGCGCCGGCGCAGCGCCGCACTCCGGCTTGCGAAAAAATGATCTCGCCCGTGCCGCCCTCGCGTATCGGGCTATTCACCCGCGCCACCGTGCCCACCAACTCGTAATCCGAATCCTGCAAGATCGTTTCGTGCGGCAACAGAACCTTGATCAGGAACCACGACACGATCGCCGCGCCCAACACTCCCGCGAAAATGGCCGCCGCCAGAGCCAGCAGAAACCAGATGCGGTAGTACTCCGTGAGCAGGTATCCGGTGCCGCCGAACCAGGCCAGAAACGCGAACAGCACCGGAGGATTCAGCCACGCGCCCGCTCCGTGGGACGTCGAACTCGCCGCGTGTCCCGCCTGCGGCACGCACACCGCGCCCTTCGCGCCAAGCGCTCCCGCGTGGTGCGTCACCGCGTGCGGGAAATGCCATTTCGCTGGAACGTGCCAGTGCAGCCCGCTGAAAACGAACGACAGCAAACTCAACGCGAAGCCCACCACGAAGCAGATCAAGTAAAAATCCGCGAACGTCATGGACATACCTCCCTGGCGCCGCCTACTTCACGCCACTGCGGGCTCATGCACGCCGCTCCGCAATACGTCGTACAGGTGCTCGACTAACCCGGGAACCTTCAAAATCTCGCCCAGGAGCAGCAAACTCTTGCGCGTGTCCGTAAAATCCGCGATGGCCTGCAACGCGCTGCTCAATTCCGAATCGGCGCGAAAATTTTCCGCCGCCGCATACAGCCACGAGTCCATCTTGGCGTCCTCGATCCGCAATTCCGATCCCAGGTCGGTCTGAAATCCTTCGGCATCGTCAATCAGAAATCCCGGATGCACCTTGAAAAAACGCGCCAGCAATTCGCGCGTGTTGTGCGTCATGTGCGGCCGCGCGCCACTTTCAATCTGCGAAAGATACGATTGGCTGATGGTCTTGCGCAGTTCCCGTTTCATCTCGCGCACCACTTCGGCCTGGGTCAAGGGGCGGCCGATGCCGCGCAGGTTGCCTTCGACCACTCGCAGGTGCCGGATTTTTTCTCCCAAAGTCATATTGCAATATGCAAACAGAATATAGCCGATTGCAATATGTTGTCAAGGAAAATAGGTGCCCTGGAATCAATTGCTTACACGCTGCGTCGGCGATTTCGTTGCAGCGCTCTGTGGCTTTGCGGAAACCATGCACCTTTACGTGGCGTGGTTTAGTGCAAGCGGATTGCTACTTTTACCGCATTCGGCGAGGGTGCCAGCGGAGATCTCAAGCGTGGATGCACACCGGTGCAGATTGAAAATAAATGTCGGGGATCCTACGAACAGGCGGCGAAAATCGCTGAAATACACCCCGCCGAGAAGGGGTCGTAAGAAAAATGAAACCGGCGGGAGAGGCCGAGGGAAGGAAGCCGGCCCAGCCCTCAATCCCCTAAAGGGATCCTCGGCTTTCCTTCCCTCTGACGCAGGCGTATGTGGCACGCCGCGAACCAAACTTAACTCGCTGAAAACAAACGGTCTTCACCTTCCACAGCGCGTAAAAAATCCAACCCTCCGGGTAAAATTTCCGTCCCCGCCGCAGACCCCAATCGGCTGCATCATTTATCTCCGCAATCCTTGACCCCGCAGCGCACAACTTGTTATGTTGAGAGTTTACCTTGGACGCATTTTCGCCACTGTGCGTTCATGCTTATACCCAGGACTCGGTAGAGGACGTTCCTTCTCAAAATGGCTTTGAAAAAAATCGTTATCCGGGGCGCCCGGCAGCACAACCTCAAAAATATCCACCTGGAAATCCCCCGCAATACCCTTACGGTCATTACCGGCCTCTCCGGCTCCGGCAAATCTTCGCTCGCGTTCGATACGCTCTACGCCGAAGGCCAGCGCCGTTACGTGGAATCTCTTTCCGCCTACGCGCGCCAGTTTCTCGATCAGATGCAGCGGCCCGAAGTGGACTCCGTCGAGGGGCTTTCGCCTTCCATCGCCATCGAACAAAAAACCACCACGCGTTCGCCGCGCTCGACGGTCGGCACCATCACCGAGATTTACGATTATCTGCGCGTCGTCTATAGCGCCATCGGCTCTCCGCATTGCCCCAATTGCGGCAAGCCCATCACCCGGCAATCCACCGAGCAGATTGTCCAGTCCGTTCTCGCGCTGAAGCCGGACGATCGCATCATGGTCCTCGCGCCGGTGGTCCGCGGCCGCAAAGGCGAATACAAAAAGGAACTCGAAAAATTCGCGAAGGCCGGCTACGTGCGCGCCCGCGTGGATGGCGACCTCGTCAATCTGGACGAACCTATTCCGCTCGACCGCCGCAAGAATCACACCATCGAGATCGTCGTGGACCGCCTGCTGCTGAAAAACGGCATCGCGCAGCGCCTGGAACAATCCGTCGAAAACGCACTGAAACTTACCGGAGGCCTGGTAACCATCGCCGTCGTCGGCGGTGATGAACACGTATACTCCGAGAAACTGGCCTGCCCGGATTGCGGCATTTCCGTTCCGCAACTCGAACCGCGCTCCTTCAGTTTCAATTCGCCTTATGGCGCTTGCCCCGAATGCCACGGCCTCGGTTCGAAATATGATTTCGATCCCTCCAAAGTGATCGTGGACTGGACCAAGCCGCTTTTCGAAGGAGGCCTGGGCCCCGGCTCCGGTTCGGCTTATTTGCAGCGCACCATGCGCATCGCCGCCGCCGCGTACGGATTCGATTTGGATACGCCCTTTGAAAAGCTTTCGCGCAAAACCCAGAACCTCATCCTGCGCGGAAATCCCTCGAACGGAAAAAACACCAAGGAACTCAATTTCCAGGGGCTTCTGGCGCACCTAGAAAGCAATCTGGAAGAATCGAAATCAGACAATTACCGCGAATGGCTCACGCAGTACATGTCGCCGGTTCCCTGCACCACCTGCAATGAACGCCGCCTGCGCCCCGAAAGCCTCGCCGTAAAAATTGCCGGCCTTTCGATCGCCGATTTCACGGAATTGCCGCTCAGCCAGGCGCGCGCCGCCGTGGACAAAATCCGCGCGAAGCTTACCGTGCGCCAAATCAAAATCGCCGGCCGTCCGCTGAACGAAATCGCCGAGCGCCTCGATTTTCTGCTCAACGTGGGTCTCGGCTACTTGACTCTGAACCGTTCCGCCGCCACGCTCTCCGGCGGCGAAGCGCAACGCATCCGCCTGGCCACCCAAATCGGTTCGCGGCTGCGCGGCGTCCTTTACGTGCTGGACGAGCCGTCCATCGGCCTGCACGCGCGCGACAACGGCCGCCTGCTGACCACTCTTGAAACGCTGCGCGACCTGGGCAATACCGTGCTGGTCGTCGAGCATGACGAAGAAACGATTCGCCGCGCGAATTACGTGGTGGACCTTGGTCCGGGCGCGGGAAAAGCCGGCGGCTATCTCGTCGCTGCGGGCTCGCCCGAAGATATCGCCGCGAACCCCGCATCGCTCACCGGCCAATATCTTTCCGGCCAGATGAAAATCGCGGTACCCGAAACACGCCGCAGCCCCAACGGAAAATCCATCGCCATTCTCGGCGCGCACGGCCACAACCTGAAGAATATTGACGTCACCATTCCGCTCGGCCTGATGACCGTGGTTACCGGCGTCTCCGGCTCCGGAAAATCCACGCTGGTCAACGACATTCTCTATCGCGCTCTAGCCGCGAATCTCTACCGCTCGATGGAAAAACCCGGCGCGCACCGCGCCATCACCGGAATCGAACACATTGACAAGGTCGTGCAGATTGACCAGGCGCCCATCGGCCGCACGCCGCGCTCGAATCCCGCCACGTACACCGGCGTCTTCGCCCCGATCCGCGAGCTTTACGCGCTGCTTCCCGAATCGCGCGAACGCGGTTATCGCCCCGGGCGTTTCAGTTTCAACGTGAAAGGTGGACGCTGCGAAGCCTGCCAGGGCGACGGCCAGCGCCGCATCGAAATGAATTTCTTGCCGGACGTTTATGTCACCTGCGAAGTCTGCCGCGGCAAGCGCTACAACGCCGAAACTCTGGCCGTGCGTTACAAGGGCCTTTCCATTTCCGATCTTCTCGATCTCCCGATCGAAGAGGCTCTCAAAGTCCTCGAAAATATTCCGGCCATCCAGATCAAGCTGCAGACGCTGGTTGATGTCGGCCTCGGCTACGTGCAGCTCGGCCAATCCGCCACCACCATTTCCGGCGGCGAAGCGCAGCGCACCAAACTGGCCCGCGAACTTTCCAAGCGCCAAACCGGCCGCACCCTGTATATTTTGGACGAGCCGACCACCGGCTTGCACTTCGACGACGTCAAAAAGCTTCTCGATGTTCTGAACCGCCTGACCGCGCTCGGCAATACCGTCCTGATCATCGAGCACAATCTGGACGTCATCAAACAAGCCGACTGGATTATTGATCTGGGACCCGAAGGCGGTGAGGAAGGCGGGCGCATCGTCGCGCAAGGCACTCCGGAGCAAGTGGCGCGTGTGAAAAAATCCTACACCGGCCAGATTCTGGCGCGCGCGCTCAATCTGAATGGTGCGAACGGAAATGGCTCGAGCAACAAGCGCGTGAGCTAGCCGGCGCGACCCGGACGCTGTCCCATAATAGATGAACCAAGACGACGACAATCAGCTGCACCATGATTTCGAGGGTTCTCCGGATCCGCGTCAGGAATCCTTGCCCGTTGCCGACGCTCCGGAACCTCTTGAGCCCACGCCCCCAGACCTTCCATTCGAACGTCCATTCTGGCCGCCGGCCCGCGCACGTTTCGAACCGGCGCTGCCCGAAGATCTCCGCGTGCCGTGGGGCTGGTGGGATTTATTGCTGCTGGTGATTGTCGCCATCGCCGGCACGTTCGTGCTCAGCATGTTCATCGTCGTCGGCTTCGCTGTATCCGGCGTCAGCTTTCATCAATTGCAAAATTCGCTGAGCGACAAGAATCTGCTGCTGATCATCAATCAGGCTCTGCTCTCCGTGGCGCTGCTCATTTTTCTGTGCGCGCGGATGCGCTTGCGCTTCGGCTCGCCGTTCTGGCGGACCATCGGCTGGCGGACGCTGCCGACGGGCCAGATTCCCCGTTCGCTCGCATATTTCGGTTTTGTTCTCGGCGGATTCCTGCTGGCGGCGCTCGTTTCGGTGGGCTCCGCGGCGTTCCACAATAAAACGCAGCTGCCCATCGAACAATTTTTTCAAGATCGCACGAGCGCGCTGCTTTTGATGCTACTCGGGGTGCTCGTTGCACCGGTGCTCGAGGAAACTATTTTCCGCGGCTACATTTATCCAGTGGCGGCGCGCAGTTTTGGCGTCCCAGGAGGCGTGCTCTTTACCGGAGCGATCTTTGGACTGCTGCACGCCTCGCAATTGTGGGGCGGATGGGGACAAATCGCGCTGCTGGTGGTCGTGGGCATCGTCTTTACGTACGCTCGCGCCGCCACGCGCTCCGTGGTCGCCAGCTACCTGATGCACGTCAGTTACAATTCGTTTCTATTTCTGGCGATGGCCGTCGGTTCTCACGGTTTCCGCCATTTTCCGGGCGCTTCGTAATTTCCCGCGCTTGATCCGATCGCCGTCTAACGCCAACGGCGTGGCATCCCGCGGACCAATGATGCGACTGTCATCCCGAGCGAAGCGAGGGATCCGCTTTTCGCCGCTGCCATCGCTTCTCATCACTAGCCGCTCATCACTAGCCACTGCCTTTTCAGTTAGAATGGGTGTTTGAACAGCGTCCACCACAGGCGCCAGGAACGGAGAAAATAGCGTTGCACACATTTGAACCGATCGAATGGACGCCTGAAGGCGTGGTGATGCTCGATCAGCTGAAGCTGCCGGGCGAAGTGGTCCATCACACCTACACCGATTACCGCGAAGTCGCCGCAGCGATCAAGAATATGGTGATTCGTGGCGCGCCGGCCATCGGAGTGGCCGCCGCGATGGGGATTGCGCTGGGCGTGCAACATTCGCACGCGAAATCGCTCGAAGAATTGCGCGAGGAATTTCCGCTGATCTGCAAGACTCTGGCAGAGACGCGCCCCACGGCCGTGGACCTGTTCTGGGCCATCGAGCGTTTTCAGCGCCGCTTTGCGGGCCTCGTTTCCGCGGCCGCCGCCACCGGCAACGGCGCCGCCAGCCTCGAAAAGATTCGCGCCGCGCTAATCGCAGAAGCTCAGCTGGTCCACGAGGAGCGTCGCGCGGGCGATCGCCGCATCGGAAAATTCGGCGCTGAACTGATGCCTCAATCCGGCCGCGTGATGACGCAATGCAACGCCGGCGCGCTCGCCACCGGCGGAATCGGTACCGCGCTCGGCGTGATTCGCATGGCGATCGAAGCTGGCCATAAAATCGAAGTGCTCGTCCCTGAAACACGCCCCTATTTGCAGGGCGCGCGCCTCACCGCGTGGGAGCTCCATCAGGACGGCATTCCGCTTACGCTGATCACCGACAACATGGTCGGCCATTTCCTCCGCACCGGCGCGGTAGGAGCAGTGGTGGTGGGCGCCGACCGCATCGCCGCCAATGGCGACACCGCCAACAAGATCGGCACGTACGGAATGGCGGTGCTGGCCAAAGAAAATAACGTCCCGTTCTACGTAGCCGCCCCGATCTCTACGATTGATCTCACGCTCAAGACCGGCGACCAGATCCCGATCGAGGAGCGCTCGCAGCGCGAAGTAACCCACCTGGCCGGCGTTCGTTTGGCTCCAAACGTCGCCGCCGCGCACCCAGCCTTCGACGTAACCCCAGCCCGATACATCAACGCCATAATCACCGAGCGTGGCGTAGCCCTTCCCCCGTTCGCCAACTCCGTGCCCGCTCTTTTTCCCCCTGCAAATCCCTGAGCTGCACGCGATGCGACGACGCGGCAACGCCGGCGCTATCGCCGCCGCGGCAGCAGCGTAGGCCCGCCTCTTCTCAGCCACCGCCACTAATCAAGAAGTCCAGCCCCATCATTTCGCCATCCCTGGCCCAAAAAAAAACCACCGGCCCGCAGGCCGGTGGTTTCGCGTTTCTACGATTGTTTAGGTTAGAAATCCAACTTCAGCCCGAATTCGACCTGTCTCGGCGACAACTGCGAGAACACGCCCGAACCCGTTCCGACGCGTAGTTGATCCCGGTCAGCAAATGTTCCCGTGCCGGTAACCGAACCGGAATCTCCATTTCCGGCCAGGATTGCGGGGTTCACGGAGTTGCTCAGCAAACCCGACTCGATGTTGTAGTTCGAGAAGTTGAACACGTTAAACGCGCTGAACGACGGCGTGATTACAATGTTCTCTCGGATCCTTACCGGCCACGCTAACACCATGTTGACGTTACGCAAAATTCCGTTGCCCAGTTGGCCCGGCGGTGGCGGAGCAATATACGGCTTCACCGCGCCGAGTTCTTGCAACTGCGTCGCCGTGAACAGACCGGAACCAAGTAACGTCTGGCCTGCGGGCGTGAACGTGCCCGCTTGCGTCGCATTGTAATTCGTAATCTGACCAGCGAGGCCTTGTGCAGAAACCGAGCGGCCGTACTGGCCGGGCTTCGCAAAAGCGGGGAACAAGTCGCCTACCGTTCCATCTCCCGTGAAATCGGTACGGAAGATTTCGCCTGGCGTCGGCTGCCCGTTGGTTTCCAGCGTTAACGTGGTCGGCGGCGCTGACGAGAACGCCGCGATCACGCTGAACTGCGGCCCGCGATGCACCTGCACCGTCCAGCCAAACTTGAACTGGTTGAGGCGGTCCAGCGAGGTCGGGCCCATATAGCGGGTCGGATTGTCGTTGTCCCACGCAGC
Organism: uncultured Acidobacteriota bacterium; assembly: GCA_963780035.1. Classification (GTDB taxonomy): domain Bacteria; phylum Acidobacteriota; class Terriglobia; order Acidiferrales; family UBA7541; genus Palsa-295. The sequence goes on from CAWAAG010000010.1 coordinate 98,469, forward strand.
GGCGCTGAAGTTCTGGTCATTCCCGCCGTTCCCAACGAACCGGGAAAGGCTGTAGGCAACTTGCAGGTTCATCGAATCTGTGTAGCGGAACGGGTTGGCCTTGGACTGCTTGAACTCCATCTGTAGTGCGTTGTAAACCGAACGGCCCATGGGATATTCGAAGTCGCCAACTCCCATCAGCGGATTGGCTCCCGCGAATGCCGCTCCGGAATCGGGCGTCAACCCGTATGCCGCCGCGGGCGATCCGCCGAGATATGCGAGACCGGAGTCCAACCCATTTCCTGCGAAGTCGTCAATCGTTGCACCCGCAGCGATGGAACAATTGATCGCGGCTGCGTCCGTGCCGCCGCCGCATCCGAACCCGCTGGTGGTTGCGGCAATCGCATTGGCCGCAGCCGTGGGGTTAAAGTAACGAGCCGCTCCGACGTGGTTGACGTCAATCGTCAGCGGGAAGTGCAGGCTCACGTTGCGCAGGTAATCGGCAGTCAGCACCGCACCCGGCCAAAGTTCCCGTTGCACTCCGAAATTGAATTGATAAGAACGCGTCGGCCGGAAGTTCGGAGCATACGCGGACAGCCCTTGCTCTGCGGTGCTCAATTCCAGCGTGTTACCCACATAGCTCGGGTTTCCTGCCGGTCCGGCAGCAGCCACCGCCGCCTGGAATTCGGTCTGCAAATCAGCAATCGCTGGTCCCGCGGCCGTCAACGGCTGTCCGCAAACCTGCGTTGCCAAGTCCAGCCCATCCACTGAAGTGACGGTGTTGCCCGGCACCAAAGTGAAGGAAACGCTACCCGGCGTAGCCGGCTGCGAGGGGCAACCGATAAAGCCCGTCGAGTTGAATAATCCTGTCGCCAGCTTGCCCGGACGGTCGAATAAAGTGTTGTTGAAAATCGAGTTTTCGTAGTACATCCCGGCACCCGCGCGAATTACGGTCTTGCCGTCCTTCAGCGGATCCCAGGCGAATCCAAGCTGCGGCCCGAAGCTGTTGTTCGGCTGCCGGATGCGATTGCCAAGTCCGGGTCCCCATTGATCAAACAGGTTGCCAGTGCAGGTGATCAGAGCCGGGTCCGCCGCCGAGCAGGGAATCGGGGCCAGGTCGCTGTCGGTACGGCCGGTGTCGCGGTTGTAGCGCAAGCCATACGTCAACGTGAAGTTCGGCTTGAGCTTCCACGAATCGCCTACATACGCCGAGAAACGCCAGTCATTCTGGCCGCCCGCCGGCAGATTGAAGGCGGGTTTCTCCGTGAAGAAACCTTGACCGTTGCCGAGAACTGCCTGGGTAAGGAGGCATGCGCCGATGTCAGTGACATCGGGGCACTGTGACTGCCTCGAGTAGGACAAAGGCGCCGTCCCGAAGAATGAGGCGAATCCGCCACCTTCAATCCGGTTCAGGCCGGCCCCAAAACGAATGATGTGCGAGCCCAGGATCTTGCTGCCGTCATACTTGAACTGTTTGTTGCTCTGGAAGGTGCCCTGTGGCGCCAACAAGTTGGGGCCGAACAGGCCGGTGCCAGAAATGTCAATACCCGTCTGGGGTACAGGGTTTTCAAACGATGGCAACCCGTTCGCGCCATTGACGATCTCGTTGTGGAATTTCAAATATCCCGCACGGAAGCTGTGCGACCAGGTGCCTTTGTTGATGTCAACACCGCCAGCTTCGCTCGGAGCATTATCCTTGTTGTTGTAGACAGCGTAGCCATTGTAGTAAGTCGCGGCCGAGGCGTTCCAGTTATAGGTCATCTTGCCGAAAACGTGGATGTCCTTCGACAGTTGGTAGTCCACTTTGGCCACCATGTCCGTATCGCGGAATGGCGAAGTGTAGCCGCCGTTGAGTCCGGTGAAGTATCCGACGATTACCGGAGCCAGCCCGTCCTGTTTGGTGCGTTCGGCGTCAAGGAAGAAGAACAACTTGTCCTTGATAATCGGTCCCCCGAAGCGTCCGCCAAATTGATTGCGCTGGAACGGCAACGCCTGCGCTCCCGGGAAATCCGCGAAGCCCGCGCGGTTGTCGCGGAAACCGTAATAGCCCATCCCGTGATATCCGTTCGTTCCGGAGCGCGTGGAAAGGTTAACCGCGCCAGCGGCCGTCAACTCCGTTGACAAATCCAGGAAAGAACGGCTGATGCTGAATTCTTCCAGCGAACTCAATCCGATATTCTGCGTGGTAGTACCGACCGTCTCGTCGGTGATGTCCAGACCATCGAGTTCGATGCGTGGCGTGCGGCCGTACACACCGTTGATCGAAACCGAAGAATAACCGGCCTTCGTCGGGTCGAACACGGCGCCGTCCTGCATCTGTACGCCCGGTTCCAGTTGCGCGAGATCCAGGAAGTTGCGTCCATCAATGGGCAGCTTATCAATCTGATCCGCCGTCAAAACACCTTGTACCGTTGCCTGTTCGGTGTTCACAGTGACGGCCGATGCCTGCACCTCGACCACCTGCGTGCCTTGCCCTATTTCCAGCCTCACGTTACCTGACGAAGTCGTCACCACCTGTACCGTCACGGGCAAATCCACCGTCTTGAACCCAGCCGCTTCCACGCGGACCACGTAGTTCCCAGGCAATAAGCCGCCCGAGTTATACGCGCCCGCCGAACTGGTCGCCAGAGTGACCGATTGGCCGGTCGCCGAGTTCGTGATGGTGATCTTCGCATCGGGCACCACCGCGCCTGTCGGATCGGTCACGGTTCCCTGAATGCTGCCCTGCGAAACCGTGGTCTGCGCTGCCAGCCTTGTCGAGCCGATCGACATCGCCACCACGAGCGCGAATGCGACAACAAGAAAGCGCTTCCAATTCATACGGCCTCCTAGAAATTGTGCCGGATATTTCGGCGAAATGCGTGCACTCACAGCGTGCCCCCAATACATTGAATCCTTTAGCCGCAGATCACATGGCACGTTTATGTCCATGCTAAATCAAAAATAACTATTTACATTTCAGACACTTACGATGAATACAGAAATTGGTTCGCACAAAGTAATACTATTTTACGTATACATCAACACAAATCTGTATTTTCGGATTTACAGCGATCCGACTGTCCGCAGCGTCCGCTGCCGAGAAACGGGCCCGCCGCGCGGCGGCTCTTTTTGTGGACGCCTGTGCCTCCTCCGCACGTACGCCAACTATCCGGGTCACCGTATATGCGCTTTCGGTGACGTTCAATAACTCGGATAGTATCCGTATCTCTTCTCGCAAAATCTCGCCTAAGTGTTTTAGTTTCAACGCCATAAATTTGGTTCGAGTGGTATGGCCTTTGCATTGTCGTACGCGGGAGTGGGTCGAATGCGCTCACAAGAGTTCATCGCTCAAGGCTTTAATCGCACACATTCCGCACCCTCAAATCAACAGGTGATAGGAGAAAAGAAGATGAAATCGAAGCAGCTTACGGGGCTCGCCGCGCTCTTCGCGGCCTTACTGCTTTTGCTGCCGTTCACCGCCAAGGCGCAAAGCATCGTAACCGGCGGTCTGGGTGGTACTGTCACGGACTCGTCTGGAGCCGTGATCGCAGGCGCCAGCGTCACGCTGAAGAACGCCGATACCGGTGCCATACTTACGACCACTACCACTACCAGTGGCACCTTTCAATTCACGCTGTTGAAGCCTGGTAATTACACCGTCACGGTATCGCACGAAGGCTTCAAACAAGTTTCGCAGCCCACCGCCGTCCTCCTCGGGCAGATCGCCGTCGCCAACGTTCAGCTCGAGGTCGGCGCCACCACCGAGACGGTCACCGTCACCGAGCAAGGCGCGCTGCTGCAAACCGAAGACGCCAACATATCTTCAAACTTCGATACTCACCAGATCCAGAACATTCCTAACCCGGGCAACGACATTACATATGTCGCGCAGACCGCGCCGGGCGTCACGATGAACAATTCCACCGGCGGCGGTTACGGCAATTTTGAAGCGTTCGGCCTGCCAGCCACGGCGAATCTGTTCACTATAAATGGCAACGATTACAACGATGCGTTCCTGAACCTCAATAACTCCGGCTCCAGCAACCTGCTGCTCGGCGGCAACGAATTGCAGGAAGTTGCCGTGGTCAGCAACGGCTACACCGGGCAATACGGCCGGCAAGCCGGCGCGCAGGTGGACTACACCACCAAGTCGGGCGGCAACGCGTTCCACGGCGACGCTGTCTATGACTGGACCGGCCGCGAGCTCAACGCCAATGACCCGCTCAACAAAGCATTCGGGCAGCCGCGTCCCTTCGAAAACAATAACCAGTGGGCCGCAAGCCTCGGTGGTCCCATCATTAAGAATAAGGCGTTCTTCTTTGTGAACACCGAAGGAATTCGCTACATCTTCGGTTCCACTCACAACGTCACCACGCCCACCACCGACTTTGAGAACTACGTCACGGGCAATGTGCCAAGCGGCGCGCAAGCGTTCTATAGCAACGTTTTTAGCCTCTACAATGGCGCACCCGGCATTGGGACCGCGGTTCGCAACACCATCGCCTCCACTGGTCAGCCCACAGGGAGCTGCGCTGGCTTCGACCTCGCGACCCTTCCCTCGACCCTGCAGGATGGCGGTTGCACGCAGAGCTGGACACAGTCCGTCTCCAACGGCAACAAGGAATGGCTGCTTAGCGGCCGCGTGGATTACAACCTCGGCGACAACGACAAGATTTTCGGGCGCGTGAAGTTCGATCGCGGCACTCAGCCCACCTATACCGACTCCATCAACCCGGTGTTCAACGACCAGAGCATTCAGCCTCAGAACGAAGGCCAGTTGAACTACACGCACGTGTTCAGCCCGAACGTGGTGAACAACTTCATCGGGTCCGTGCTGTATTACTCGGCGATTTTCGGCAATCTGTCTCCCGGGCCGGCGCTCACCTTGTTCCCCGGAAACCTCGCTTTCCCCGCGGATGGCTCGCTCACCGCGCTGGGCACCGGTTCCGGCAACCCCGGCGGATTTGCGCAGGGCTTCCTCTATCCGCAAGGTCGCAGGGTCACTCAGTGGCAGCTGGTGGATGATCTTTCCGTCGCGCGCGGCAACCATAGCTTCAAGATGGGCGTAAACTTCCGCCGCGACGACATCACCGATCTTACCGCTGCGTCGCAAACTCTCTACCCTGCGATTAACGCGACATTGTTCGGCTTCGCCAACGACCAAGTCGCTCCCGCAGGCTGCAACAGCTCCGCCTTCGGTTGCGGCAGCGTGCAGTACAATTTCGCAACGAGCTCCGAACAACCCGTCGCCTATTACAGCGTCGGCTTCTACTTTCAGGATGAGTTCCGCGCAACCTCCAGGCTGAAACTGACCATGACGCTGCGCGCCGATCGCAACTCCGGTGGCGTTTGCCAATCGGGTTGCGCGGGCCTTCCCGTCTCGGAGTTCACCAACCTGCCACACGGAGCGGACATTCCTTACAGCGCAGCCGCTGGGGGATCCTTCCAGACCGGCCAGCACACCATCATTCCCGGCATCGAGAAAATCGTCTTTGAACCTCGCTTTGGCGCGGCTTGGACTCCCTTCGGACAAAACACCGTGATTCGTGGCGGCGTGGGGCTCTTTACCGATCTCTACCCGGGCACGATTCTCAGCTCCTACGACACCAACTTCCCGCAAGTAAATCTCTGGAACGTTCCGGCGGGCTCGCTGGCTTTCGATTTGCAATCGCCGGCATCCACCGCGTTCCCCAATAGCGGCGTGGCTCTGGTGCAAACGTGCAACGGCCTTTTCGCCAGCAACTACAACAGCGGCGGCAGCCTGAATACCTATGCCGCGGCGGCTCCGCAGTGCATCAACACGCTGGGCGCTCAGACCGTTCCCACACTCAACGACGTCAGTCGCAACTTGCAGAATCCCAAGTACGTCGAATGGAACCTGGAGGTTCAGCACACTCTCGGCAACCGCACGGTGCTTTCGGCGAACTACGTCGGAAACCACGGCTACGATGAGCTCATCTTCAACGATGATCTCAACGGCTTCGGTTTTGCGAACCTGCCCGCCACCGTGCCGGATCCCCGGGTCGCGCGCGTGAATTTCCTGGCCAACGGCGGCGTCTCGAATTACAACGGCATCACGTTCTCCATCCAGGAAAACACCTGGCATGGACTGAGCGGCCGTGTGAATTACACCTATTCACACGCCCTGGATGACATTTCCAACGGCGGCGTTCTGCCGTTCAGCGTGATCACCAGCATCGGCACCCAGATCAACCCTTACAACCTGAACTCCAACTACGCGTCCGCTGACTATGATGCCCGGCACGAGTTGACCGCCAGCTACGTCTACCAATTGCCCTTCAAGAGCGAACATCGCTTGTTGAACGCCGCGATCGGTGGTTGGCAACTCTCCGGCACCATGTTCTATCACTCTGGTTTCCCCTTCAGCTTCATCGACGGAGGAACTTCGGCGGCGCTCGACGGGAATAACCTCTTCGGCTCGACGATCCTGTTGCAGCCGGAATTCAGCCAGAGGAATTTCTCCAACGTGGCGAGTTGCGTTCTCAATCCCTGCTGGGGACCCGGCACCGCGAATACCTTTGCGGCCACCACGTCTTTCGTCGGCACCGTGGGCCGCAACGCTTTCCGCGGACCCGGATTCCTTGGCGGCGACATGAGCATCCGGAAGGATTTCCGCGTTACCGAGCGTGTCGGTTTCCAACTCGGCCTCAACGCGTATAACTTCCTGAACCATGCCAATTACGGCACGCCGTATCCGAACACCAACGCTCCGTTCTTCGGTCAAGTCGTGGCCATGCAAACTCCGCCTACCTCTCCTTACGGCGCGTTTGCGGCAGCCGCTACCGACATGAGGATGGCGCAGATCGTCGCCAAGCTAACCTTCTAGCCTCCTGCCCCAGGAGGGTGGAAGAAACAAAAAAGGGCGGCCCGCTGGCCGCCTTTTTTTGTGCTTAAACACAGCGTGATTTATTTTCCGCCATTCGCCGAGGAACCGGACCTGTCCGAATTCGCTGCGGTCGAGAGAACGAGGTACGTTACGACAGAGGGAGGGATGCGTGCGTCACTGCCTGTCACCTAGCGTCAAGCTCCGCCGCGTGCCGCGATGCTAAAGTGGCTTACCCCGCTGCTGTCGCACGCGCCCGACATGGCCACGCGCGACATCACCACAGCCACTTCAGACTCAACTCCGCGGGAACTTCACTGAACGGACAACTTACTGCGCGTCGGTGACCTTGCCCTTCACAAACGTCACTTTCAGATCCTTGTACACATAGATCTGCTTGGCGCCCAGGTTGATGATCTTCTCCGGCTGCCCGAGTATCGCCACCACTTGATCCGTTGTTTGGCCGATGTCCACCGTCGCTGGCGGCGCCGCCGGAGCTGCCGGAGCCTCGGCAGCGGCCGGAGCCGCGTCCTGCTGCTGATTCGCATCGCCCGCCGCAGGAGCCTGCTGCTGGTTGGCATCGCCTCCCGCTGCCGGCTGTTGATTCCCGCTGTCGTCCGACTTCTTGGCGTCGTCTGCATCAACCTTCAGCACTTCCGCCACGGTCTTCAATACCTGGTCCGCGGCAGGCACCTGCCCGTGCGGGAAAATGAATTTGAGCGTCGAATCGTAGCGAACATCGCTATAAGGATCGCTGAAGAGCGTAAAAGTCACGCTGTCGCTGTCAATATCAATTCTCGTTACCCAGAATTTCTCTCCGGTCACGAAGGTCCGCGGCGTCACTTGCGCCTGGTCCGGCAGCGGATGGCCGATGAAGCTGCCAAAGCTCTGCACCTTGTGATGCACCCCAAAAGCGCCCTCCGAGAGCTTTCCATCCTTGTAAGTATTTTGCGGCACCACCTGGTTCGTGGCGGGATACATGATCAACTTGTCTTTTTCCAAAATCAGCACCGCGCCCGCCGTGACGATGTCGCTCTTGTCATCGGTAGGCTTGGTGAGCGTGTACTGCGCTTCCAACTGGCTTTGCAACGAACCGCCCTGCGCCTTCGCGCCCAACCATGGAAACGCTACCGCCACCGCCAGTACCGCAATTTGCAGCCAAATCTGGAATTTCACCCTCATAAAAAACTCCTCCTTGCGCCTGGGGCAAGTCTTGCGGTTTGGTGTGAAATGGCGCGCCCGGAGATTTCAATTTGCCTCTCGCGCGCTGAACTGGAAGCGTCCGCGGCGCTCACCGCTGACGCTTCCAGTCCGTAACTAGCTCACGGCTCGCCGTCTCGCCGTGTCGTTCTCGCGGCCTCGCAGTCAATACCCTGCTTAGTCGCTACTGCCACCCGATGACGCCGTATCCTGCTGCACGTCGGCTTCGGCTTTGTCGGCATCCGATTGCTGCGCCGCCAACTCCTCTTTCACCGACGTATCCGGCTTCACCTGGCCATCCGGATTGGCAACCGTCTTGGTGTCCGGCGCTTTTGGCAATCCGTTCTTGCCTTGATTGTCCGCCAGCGTTTTCAGCCCGGAATCCAGCTGCTCGCGGAAGTGGTTATGCATTTCCTGCAGATCGTCAACCTTCATGGCCAGCATCGAACCGGAAGCGCAGTCTGACTTCTGGCTGGCGCTGACCAGCACCTGGACGCTGCTGTTCGCGTCCGGTGTGTCTCCGACCCGCGTCACCACGTCTCCGGAGGACAATGAACAGTCCTGGCCGTCCGCTCCCGTTTCGTTCAGAACGTCGCTCACAATGAACGTGCGGTGAGCGGGATCGAGCGCCGCGGGGGTTTCTTCCGGCGGGTTTGCGTCCGAAGCGGTGTTCTGAGCGGCAGGCGCTGCTGCTGGCGCTGGCGCTGATGCAGACTGTTGCTCCGCCGCCAGTTGAGCCTTCACTTCATCTGCAATCGCCTGTTTTACTTCGGGGGTCAGCACCACAGCTCCCCCGTTCCCGCCGCCTTGCGCAGAAGCGTCCTGATTGCCGGAGTCATCCTGCGATTGGCCCGCTGCGGCGTTCGCGTTGGCATTCGCTTCCGCCTGCGCCGAATAAGCAGCCTGCAGGTTCTGGCTGATCACGTAGTCTGTCATCCACAGTGCTGCGGTTGCATATGCCGGGTACGGATTGAAGTAGTAACCGTAGTATCCGTACCAGGGCGCTCCTCCCCAGCCCCATGAATAAACGACCGGCGCGGCCCAGGGATTATAGGCCCAGCCGTAAAACGCCGGACCGTAGTAGTACGCCGGGACATAGCCGTAATAGTAGCCTCCCCGGTAGTAGCCTCCGCGATACCCGTAGGCGTAGTAGTGGCCGCCCCGATAGTAGGTCCGCCCCATGTAGCGGTGCCCATCGCGTCCTCGGTATCCGCGCTCGCCATAACCGCCGTGGCGTCCAGTATTTACCAGCCGACCGCCGCCTGCACGCGTGGACGAGATTCTCGTGGCTCCGTGGGAACCGCGGGTGATCGTCGCGCCCTTGGCCGTATGGATGGAGGTGACCCGCCCATTCGACACGCGCGCGGTGTTCCCGCCCTTCGTAGTGACCGTCTTCGCGGCCGCATGTGTGCCGCCCTTGCCTCCGGCTGCGCCGCCCGCCTTGGCGTTCGTTGTTCCGCCCTTACCCCCGGCTGCCCCGCCCGCTTTACCCCCGGCCGCTCCGCTCCCCTTGGCCGAAGTCGTCGTCGCCCCCTTCCCACCCGCCGCTCCACCCTTATTGGCAGTCGTGGTAGCGCCCTTATTGCCAGTCGTCGCGCCTTTATTGGCTGTGGTCGCTCCGCCGCGGTTGGCAGTGGTCGTCGCGCCCTTGTTAGCGGTCGTAGTTCCGCCCCGGTTCGCCGTAGTCGCGCCGTGGTTTGCGGTCGTCGCGCCGCGGTTCGCGGTGGTTGTGCCGCTGCCGTGGTTCGCGGTCGTCGTTGCGCCTCGATTGGCAGTGGTGGCGCCGCTACCGTGATTAGCGGTGGTTGCGCCGCCACGATTGGCGGTCGTTGCTCCGCCGTGGCCCGCTGTCGACGCTCCGCCCGCATGAGCGCCTCCCCCGGAAGGATGCGGCGTAGACGCCGGATGCGAAGGAGCCGCCTTCGGCGCCGACCCACCACTTCCATGTTTCTGGCCCCAAGCCGCACCTGGGACCATGAACAAAGTCAAAACTAAAAGCCACTTTACGGCTGCGCTCATACTCGGCCGGGTAAGTTTCATCTTGCTCTCCTCCTAATTCGAAACTGGTCTAGCGCCCTGCACTGCAAATCCCGCAATTCCTGAACGATTCCGAATTACCAACCCCAATAAACTCTCGGCCCAGCATCCAATCGCCCTTCGAGCGCGCTACCACCGCAGCCTGGGCTGCGTCGGAGCTGTGACTTCCCCACTTCGCTATGCGCAAAATCGCTCAAAAAACCGTCATGCCCGAACCCGCCTCGCCTCATCACAATCGCCCATCGCCTGCAACGGTCGCCACGCTTCCCGTCGCCGGCGCGCCATTCGCGCGCGTTACCTTCTCATATACCGAACCCTCATCAAAGGAAACTTCCAGCGCATCGCCGGAATTCACCCGGCGAGCCTTGGCCGCCCCGCTGCCAGCCTTCAATGGGTAACGCACTCCGCGGACTATGACCTCCTTGATCACCACCGAAATCTCCCCGTCCCGCACCGTTCCCACTCCGCGTATTTCCGTGGCGCGATCGAGCACAATGCCGATCACCGGAATCGCCGGCTCCAGCAAATTCCCCCGGAATTCGAAGCTGCCATCCGCTGGAATGCTGCCCGACGTAAGCCGAATCCGAATCGGCACGCTATCCAGAAGTGAAATGGACGCCGGCAGCGCCGCATGTGTGGCAGTCGTACTGGACCTCGAAGCCGCAACCGGTTGCGAGCCATCCCCGGCGGCTGGCGACTCGCCCGACGCCGAAGAAATTGCCGCTCCCACCGCCGACGCCAGCTGCGAAGCCGCCCGCGTCGCTGTGCTGAGCGCCGCGTCCGCAGGACTCGCTGCAGCATTTGCGGATGGTGAGCCCCCGTCCGCAGGCCGCGCAGCCACCAATTTCCCGCCATCCCGATTGCTCACCGCTTTATGCGCGGCAGGCGTGTACGAACTAATACCTGCGGCGGAGCCACTTCGCCCGGAAGGCTTGCTTTGGCGTCCGGCCAAGTTAACCGCTGACTCGGTTTTCGCCGCGTCTACCGTGCTGACGCTTTCCGGCGGAATCGCCCCCGCCCCGGCTGCCGGTAAAGATTGCGGCGCGACTTGTGGAGTCACCTTAGCCGGCGCTTGCATAGCAACCTGCTGCCCGCCGCGCTGCCGCGCCAGACCGAATTGCAGCACCAGTACCGCGCCCGCCACCACGGCCAATCCCGCCACCGCGCTCCACGCCCAGCGCGGTCTCCAATTCCCCAGGTTTCTCGCTGGCTCGCTCCGGGGGATTAAAACCGCCGGCCGCGACAGTTCGCCCGCCAGTACCTCCGGCGCATGACTCTGCAAAAAGGCGTCCATCCAATTCTCCAACCGCTTTTCCGCGTTGCCCCATTCGGCTTTATCCGTATCGACAGCCACGCTGCTGAACTTCAGCAGCCGGTGCTGTAGCTCCGAACAATCCGTGCACCGTGTGAGGTGCTCCGCCACCGCATCCCAAACGAAGCCACCCAGCCGATTTTCCGAAAAGGCCACCAGCAATTCGTCCTCCGGACACGGATCCTTCTTCGCGCTGCTTTTCAGCTCTGCAGGAGGCATCAGCCGCTCCAGGAAGTTGGCTTCGCTCCAGGTGTTCATTTCACGCGCGACACTGTGCCTTCCATCTTCAGCCACAGCGTGCGCCGCCCGTTTTGCAAATGTGACTTTACGGCTTCCACCGCCAGCCCGGTGCGCGCCGCCGTCTCTTCGTACGAATACCCCTGCAATTTCAGTTCAAGGCAGCGGTGCTGCTCCGCCGGCAGCAAATCCATTTCTTTGCGCAGCCGCGCCACCGCATCCTGCAAATCCCAGCTCCGGTCCAGCGCACCGGCATCCGCCAGCTCGCTGGCCTCGGTCTCATCCGCCGCCTGTTCCGCGCGCCGCTTGCGCCACTGGTCAATGCAAACGTTCTTCGCGATGCGCATCAGCCAGCCGCGAAAATTTCCCTCACGGAACCGCCGCAGGTTCTGATACGCGCGCAGAAACGTTTCCTGCGTGGCGTCCTCCGCCGTCCCGCCGTCCGAAAAAAAACCGCGGCACGCCACATAAATTCTCTTGCGATAGCGCACAAACAACTCGGCGAAACAATCCGGATCGCCGCACCCTTGGAAGCGGCTGACCAGTTCTTCGTCCGATACTTCCCTCGCCGGTTGCGCTCTTGATGACATAACGTGGGGCGTCGCCTGATTCCATACGCCGTGCGAAAAAAACATGCGCTGGCGGCGCAAGGCACTCGCTTGCGGCCTCCGGGAACTCCCTGCTGGACAATGAAGAGAAGACCGCAACACCCTCAGCCACAGTCAGTTAGGCTCGCCGCCCCAGCCATGGCGCACCGCCGCCCGTGACCTGCAATTACTTCCTAAAATGCCTTGGTATGTATTGTGCAAGAACATAGGCCCGCCACTACCGCGTGTCAAGCCCGGAAAATCGCCTGGGCACCCTGAGAGTGAATGTATTCCCGCTTTCCGCCGTAGTTTCGCCACGCCGGCAGAATCCTCCTCACCTGCCTCTTTCGCTCCGCCGCAAATGTCGTAGAATGTTCGCAGCTTTCGGAGTTTCGCAGCCCATCATTCGCGGATCTTCAGGGACCACATGACCGACGACGTCACTGGCGCGCGTAAAGGCGATTACCTCATCCTCGGTACGCTCGGCGCCGGCGGTATGGGCAAAGTCTATAAAGTCCGCAACACGCTTTCGGACCGCGTCGAGGCCATGAAAGTTTTGCTGCCCGATCTTTCCGACCAGAAAGATCTCGCCGATCGTTTCTTGCGCGAAATAAAAGTTCTCGCCAGCCTGCATCATCCCAATATCGCGGAGCTGCGCACCGCGCTCACCATCGATAATCAATTGGTCATGATCATGGAGTACGTCGAAGGCTCTACGCTCGCCGCGCGTTTGCTGCAAGGTCCCGTGCGCTACGCCGATGCCCTCTCTTATTTCGATCAGGTCCTCGCCGCGCTCGGTTGCGCCCATGACCACAATATCGTCCATCGCGACATCAAACCCGCCAACATCATGCTCACCCCGCAAGGCATCGTGAAGCTGATGGATTTCGGCATCGCGCGCTCCGGCACCGATCACGGCCTCACCATGACTGGCACCACGCTCGGCTCGGTCGCTTACATGTCCCCCGAACAAGTCCGCTGTGAGCCGCTCGACGGCCGCTCCGATCTATATTCCGTCGGCGTTTCGCTCTACGAGACAATCACCGGCCAACGCCCCTACGTCAGCGACAACAATTTCGAAATCATGCAGGCCCACCTGCAAATTCCTCCCACGCCGCCCATTGATCTGAAGCCGGATATTCCGCTCACCCTCAGCGAGCTCATCCTCATGGCCATGGCCAAGGATCCCGCACAACGCTTTCAGACCGCCGAAGCTTTGCGCGCCGCGCTCTCGAGCGTCGCTCCGGAATTCGGACCTCCCACGCAAATTCCGCCGACGCTGCTCGAGCCCACTCTCGACGTCACCGCCCCTTCAACATCTCGTCCGCTTGGAACGTCCACCCCTCGCTCCGTAACGGCTCGTCCGGTCACCGCACGTCCCGTCACCGCGCGGCCCGTCACGGCTCGGCCCATCACCGCGCAGCCCGCAGCGCACGTCACGCCCGCGGGACACGCAGGCGTGGATCTTCCGCTCGCGTCCGCAGGCCGCGGACTTTATCCGCCGTCTATGACGCCCGCTCCCACCATCCCGCTCTCCGGCTCACAACCCATCGCGCGCCCCATATCGCAATCGGGAATCGCCGACCATATTCCCGCTCCCGCGCCGGCTGCAAACCGCCGCGGCATTTACATTGCGATCAGCGTCGTCGTGGTCGTCGCCGCGCTGATTGCCACCGGCGTCGCCGTCGTGCGTCTGGTGCGCTCTTCACCCGCGGCGCACACCATCTCCGAGCCTATTCCTGCCGTCCCGGATGCCAACGTAGGCGCCGTCCCTCTGAATACTCCGCCTTGCCAACCAAATGATTCGCGCTGCTGGAGCCATTTGCCCGATGGCACGCCGGGGAAATCAGCCGCGCTCGCCGCCCTAAGAGCGAAAACATCTGCGCTGCCACCGCCGCAAAATCTAACGCCGCCGCAAGAAGCGCCACAACAACCCGTGCCGCAACAAATCGCCCCCCGGCAACCCAGCAGCACGCCAGATTCCCGCGCCGCCGAACAAGCCGCGCGCTCCACCGAAGAGCAAGTCGCGCAACTCGCCGCGCTCGAGCACGAAGAGCTCGACGAACTGACCAGCAACGCCAAAGCCGTAAATGTCCGCGTCGCCGCCCTCCAGAAACTCCAGGAAGCACAGGGCAAGCAGCCGCCCCGCGACATCGCCGCCACCCAACAACGCATGGACCGCGACATCGCCCTCGCCGATTCCGCCCTGCGCCGCGCCGACGTGCAAAACGCCCAAAAATACATGGATCAAGCCAATGCCGAAATGGCCAAGCTGAAAAAATTCCTCGGACAATAGTTACTTCGTATGGGTGGGGTTCGAATAGGGCGGCTCTGCGTCACAACTCAAGAATCTTTGTAACTCGTCGCTTTAACGACATCATAAGTAATGCCGCAATATCTGTGCGGCCTCACAACTTGCGGAAACCGGGAAGTTGCTGTCACCCCGCTTGCCCTGAGAGCCGTTGCGAAGGGAGCGCAGCGAGGGATCTGCTTTTTTGCCGTCTCTCGAGAAAACAGATTCCCCGCGCGTCGTTTTGCGATCCCGACGCAGACTGTATTCAGCTGCTACAAACGCCACCCCGCGCTAGTGCGCGAAGCTCACGTTAATCCCAGTCGAAAAGATCACATCGTTCGACTTCGTCCCCGCGATCGGCGGATCCGTCACGTAACGGTCGCTCACCGCCATCTGCCATCCCAGCCATTTCTTGATCTGCGTCACCGATGCCGCGTCCAGCGAAAACCGGTACTCGCCCGTATTGCTCAGGTCCGGATAAAAATAAAAAACTTCCGTAACCGTCGTGGACTTCCCGAACTTGTGCATGAAATTTTCTCCCAGCGTCACGCCCGCCAGGTTGCGGTCCACCGCCGTCGCCCCGCCGCCATACGATTCACGCGTGTAGTTCACGCCCCCCAGCACATCCAGCGTCGTCGTCGGAGTGTTGATCACGTGCATCCCCAGGCCGCCGCTCCAGATCTGCCGCACGTTCAAATCCTGCAATTCGTCGTGCGCAAAATCGCCGCTCCCGAAGACGAAAAACCGCTTCGTGAAGTTCCGGTCATACTTGAATCCGCCCACGATCGAGTTCGCCGTCGTTCCGCCGCCCGGCTGATCGTTGCTGGTATACAGCGACGTCTCGTACAAGGTAATCTCGTCGGTCAAAGTCTTGCGGTCCGACGTGAATCCGGTGGTCAGATTGGTCGTGGCGCTATTCCCGCGCGCCAGCGCAAACCCCAGACTGACGCCGCCCTTCCATCCTTCGATCAAGCTCGGATGCAGGCTCTTCTCGTACGCCGTTTCCGCGTCCGCCGAACGCACCACCGTCACTTTCTCCATGGGCACTTGCACCGGCCCCCCGCTCGCGGTGTGTACCACCAAGTCGCTCCCTTCGGTGGTCACCGTTCCGCTCACGGTCCTCTTGTCGGGCGTCACTATGTAGAGCGCCTTCTCCGTGCTCACCTGCGCCACCAGCGCCCACTTGATCTGAATCTCCCCCGCGAAATCGGTTTTCAGCGTGATGTTCTTGCCGTCCGAAACCTCCACCGTCCCGGTTAGGTGATCTCCATTCTTCAGCACCACGGTGTCCGCTCCCGCCGCTGTCGCCACCGCCAAAATGGCCGAAAATACTCCCGCCAAATGTTTAAATCTCATACTTCCCCCCGTCGCGATCATGATTTTAGGATGTCACACGAAACTACAAGGTAAGCTGGGCGCCAACATCATACGATAGGCCCGGCCCGATGCGAAAACGTTTCGCCAATCTTCGGCGAGGCGGTCTTACGACGAGCGCATGGATCGAAAGTGGCAGCGGGAAGTTCTTGCTTGAGCCGCGTACAGTTACACGGAGAGCAAGCCGGAGCGCTCCATTCGCTCGGCGCGCTCCGGCTGGTCTCCGGCTTGTCTGCGATGTTGCTTACGCCCCGACGCCCACGCTCTGCCCCTTGAAGAACGCCAGCAAATCGGCGTTGACCAGGTCCGCGTGCGTTGCGGGCATGCCGTGTGGCAGATCCTTATAGACTTTCAGCGTGGCTTTCTTCAGCAGCTTGGCGGCCATGGGGCCCGCCGCGGCGATCGGCACGATCTGATCGTCCTCGCTGTGCAACACCAGCACCGGGATATCAATCTTCTTCAGGTCCTCGGTGGTGTCCGTTTCCGAGAACACCTTGATGCAATCATAATGGGCCTTGATGCTTCCCACCATCCCTTGCAGCCACCAGTGCTGCCGGATGCCTTCGGAAATCTTCGCGCCCGGGCGGTTGTACCCGTAGAAAGGAAGCGTGATGTCAATGTAGAACTGCGGCCGGTTGGCCGCCAGTGCTGCGCGCAGTCCGTCGAAAACCTCGATGGGTGCGCCGGTCGGATTATTCGGAGTCTTCAGCATCAGCGGCGTGATCGCGCTGATCAGCGCCGCCTTCGCCACTCGCTTGGTCCCGTGGCGGCCCAGGTAACGCGCCACTTCGCCGCCGCCGGTGGAATGTCCCACCAGAAAGGCGTCCTTCAGATCGAGCTTTTCGAATAACTCCGCCAGATCATCCGCGTAGGTGTTCATATCATTGCCGTCCCAGGTCTGCGTGGAACGCCCGTGCCCGCGGCGGTCGTGCGCGATCACGCGATATCCCAGGTTGCCGAAGTACAGCATCTGCCCGTCCCAGTCGTCCGCGCTCAGCGGCCAACCGTGCGAGAAAACAATCGGCTGTCCCGTACCCCAATCCTTATAAAAAATCTCGGTCCCGTCTTTCGTGGTGATTGTAGCCATGGCTTCGCCTCCTAAGCAGGGTGGAAATGCGGAGCGACATTATGACGCATCGGCGCTCGATTTACGAAAACTTCTGGATCCGGGGCCACGGCGAGTCTGTATAACAACGCAAGAATCTCTGTAGGCCGTAGCTTTAGCTACGGCATAAATGCAGCAAAATCACAGCGGCTTTACTGCGGAAAAACAGGAAGGGCGGGGCTTCAAAGTCTGTGTGAGGACACGAGAATCTTTGTAGGCCGTAGCTTTAGCTACGGCATAAACCCAGCGAAATCAGAGCGGCTTTAGCCGCTGAAGTACAAGTTTTGCAGTTCTCACACACACTCTTCAGCCCCGCCGTGAGCCGTGCCTTTTCTCTTGGGGCTTCCGCCCCTGAAGCCCCGTGCTTAACTTTTTCCGCAAGCAGTTTAGACGCCGAGGACGCGTCTCGCGAGTTCTCACGCCTGCCTCAGCGCCCCTCCCCGTAATTCTTCCGCAGAATCGCCGCCAGTATCAGCAGCAGCGCGAACAGCCGCACCAGGTAAATCCAGGGACTCGCTTCATTCGGCCGCGTGAAAAATAGCAGCGCGATCCGGTCCAGTCCCTCGATAAAGAAATATGCCGCGAACGCCAAAAAGAACGAATCGTGCGTGCTCTTCCAGAACTTCAGGAAATACACTCCCGCCGTCAGCGACGCCATCACCACCACGCCCAGCAGAAATGCCTCGAAAGAAGTCATCGGCTTTCCCAGATCAGTCCGTACAGCAGCATCCCCATGGAAACAGCCGTCATGGCGAGCCGGTACGAGAATAAGTCAATCGTCGGCAGCAGGATCAGGTCCACAAAAATCAACACGTTCGAAACCGCCAGCCCCGCGAAACACAGTCCGCTCCACAGCAGCAGCTTTTTCCTGCCGCGCGCGTAGCCCCGCAGCAAAAATATCGCGCACAATAAACTCGTCAACGCGCCCAGAATATATACGGCTTGCGCCATGTCACTCTCTCTTCTTCGTGAAGCGGAAAGCGCGCGCGAAGTCGCGCACGGCCGAAGACGCTCGCGAATGAATCAGCGTCGAGACTCGCACGATCTCCTTGCGGTACGTCTCGTCCACCCTCGCAATCAGCCGGTCCATTTCCGGCGATTTCGTTTGGTAGTAATACTGTTCCGCCGTTTCCGCCACCGGCGCAATAATCTCTTCGCGGCTCAGGTCTTGCAGCAAATCCCGGGCGGCATTGCGCTGAATATACAGCCGCTTGGCCAGGTCCTGGGGAGACCATTTCGCGGGCCGGCTGTTCCACAGCAGCAGCAGCGCCTCCAGATGCGGCACGCTATCGATATTCTCGAAGATGAACTGGTAGACCTCATCTTCTTCTTGATTACTTCCGGTCATCACCCATAGCCTCGCGAATCATCGAGGATGCCGCCGAGATTAAAACACGTCTTCGGGCGCTCGCCGCCGCCTTACCCCGCGAATTGGCGTCTCTCCCAATTTCGCCGGATGGCCGCGTCAAGGAAACCACTCCCTATCATTAATTGATCCCGCGCATCATATTCCTGTCCCGTCCCCGAAGAACTCGGGGTTTTCCGGTATATCCGTCGCGGCGCCCTTCGGCTATACTCACCGCCAGATGAGGTCTGAATCATGCACATACCACTGATCATTGGCATTGTTTTCGCGCTTCTCCTGCTTCTGCTCGCGATCAAGATGCTTCCGGACATTCTGCGCTATATGAAAATCCGGGCGATGTAGCTGTCGCTGGACCCGGACCCACCGTGTCCGCTTCAGCGACAAAGCCATCCCACTAGCGGGCAAAGCCACCCCTGTCGCGCGCCGCATCGCGCGCACTAACCCATTATTTATCAGTGCCTTACGCCAGCGCGCGCACTGGCATAAAAATTGCCACCGACTCCCGTATTCGTTTCTCCCGGGGGTGCCGCTTGACGTCGCTCTGGCAAGATCTCGGCTACGCGCTCCGCATGCTCCGGAAAAATCCCGGCTTCACCGCAATCGCCATGCTTACCCTCGCTCTCGGCATCGGAGCCAATACCGCCATCTTCAGCGTCGTCAATGGCGTGCTGCTCAATCCTCTGCCCTACCCGCATCCCGAAGAGCTGCTCACCCTTCACGAAAGCAAGCCGGCCTTCAACACCGGCTCCATCTCCTATCCGAACTTCCTCGATTGGCAAAAAGAAAATCACTCGCTTTCCTCCATGGCCGTTTCGCGCAGCCACTCCTTCAGTTTGACCGGCCTGGGCCCCGCCGAGCAGGTGAACGGGCAGTTCGTCACCTCCGATTTCTTCTCGATTCTCGGCGTTAATCCCGTCATGGGCCGCGGCCTCCTTCGCGCCGACGACCAAATCGGCGCCGCCCCCGTAGCGCTCATCAGCGCCGGCTTCTGGAAACGCAAGCTGGGCTCCGCGCCCGATGTCGTTGGCAAGAGCCTCACGCTGGACGGCAAAAGTTTCACCATCGTCGGCGTCATCCCCCAGAACTTCGACCTGATGCTCGATAGCTTCACCGCGAGCGACATCTACGCTCCCGTCGTGCACTGGAACAACGATTTGCTCTTCAGTCGCGGTGCCGGCCTGGGCTTTCACGGTATCGGCCGCCTGAAGCCCGGGACCACCATCGGCCAGGCCCGCGCGGATTTCTCCGCGGTCACGCGCAATCTCGCCGCCGCCTACCCTGAAACCGATAAAGGCATCGGCGCCGCGCTGATCCCTTTCAAACAAAGCATGCTCGGCAACGTCGCGCCCTTTCTCCTCGTGCTCTTCTGCGCCGTGGGTTTCGTCCTGCTGATCGCCTGCGCCAATATTGCCAATCTCCTGCTCGCGCGTTCCACCGGCCGCGCGCGCGAATTCGCCGTCCGCGCCGCGCTGGGCGCCGGAAAATCACGGCTGATCCGCCAACTCTTGACGGAAAGCGTTCTGCTCGGAATTCTCGGCGGCGCGCTCGGTCTGCTCCTCGCCAGTTGGGGGACGCGCGCGGCGCTGGGCGCCTTGCCCAGCACCCTGCCGCGTGCTTCGGAAGTCGGCATCGACGGCCACGTGCTGCTTTTCACCGCGGCCATCGCGCTGCTTGCCGGAATTCTCTTCGGCTTGTTTCCCGCTCTCAAGATTTCCCGCACTAACCTCCAGCAAAATCTTCAGGAAGGCGGCCGCGGCGCGAGCGGCGCCCGCCAGGGCGTGCACGGCGTGTTGGTCGTCGTGGAAATGTCCCTCGCCCTCGTCCTGCTGATCGGCGCGGGACTCATGCTGCGTAGCCTCGTTCAGCTCTGGCGCGTGGATCCCGGTTTCAATCCTCAGAATGTACTGTCCTTCGGCCTTTCCCTTTCGCCCGCCGCGCTGCAAACCAACCCCGCCGCGATCCGCCAGGACTTCCGCAAAGTCCACGACGCGATCGCTGCCACACCGGGCGTCGAATCCGCCGCGCTGAGCTGGGGCGCGTTCCCCATGAGCGGCGATGATGAGTGGCTCTTCTGGAAAGAGGGCCAGCCCAAACCCACCACGCGCAACGAAATGAACTGGGTGATTGATTACGTCGTCGGTCCCGATTACCTCCAAGTGATGCAAACGCCCCTGCGCAGCGGCCGCTTCTTCACCGCGCAGGACGACGAACATTCCCCGCCCGTCGTCGTCATAGACGAAGTCCTCGCGCGCCAGTATTTCGCGAATGAAAATCCCATCGGCAAAAGTCTCTTCCTCGAAATTGGCCAGGGCACGATTCACGCCGAAATCATCGGCGTGGCGAGCCACGTCAAACAGTGGGGCCTCGATTCCGACGACACCGAGCGCCTTCGCGCGCAACTCTACTTTCCATTCATGCAGCTTCCGGACACCACCACGGCGCTCGCCCCCATCGGCTTGGGCGTCGCCGTGCGCACTCGCGGTCCGGCTCCAGGCATCTTCGATGCGATTCGCCACTCCGTACAGCAAGTGAATAGCGAACAAATTGTCTATGGCGCGCAGACCATGCCGGAAATCATCAGCGACTCCACAGCGACCTCGCGCTTCTCCGCGATTCTGCTCGGCGCCTTTGCCGCCGTGGCTTTGCTGCTCTCCAGCATCGGCATCTACGGCGTGATTTCCTATTTGGTCGGCCAGCAAACCCGCGAGATCGGCATTCGCATCGCCCTCGGCGCCCAGCGCCGCGACATTCTGTACGTCATCCTCGGCCGCGGCGCGAAAACCGCCCTGCTAGGCGTCGCCATCGGCATCGTCGCCGCGCTGGCCCTAACGCGCCTGATGGCCCGCATGCTCTATGGAGTCACGGCCACCGATCCGCTCACGTTCGCGGCCGTCGCGCTGCTGCTAGTCGCCGTAGCACTAGCCGCCTGCTACATCCCAGCCCGCCGCGCCATGCAAGTAGATCCCATGGTGGCCTTACGCTATGAATGACATTCGTATCGACGCTTGCTGGAGCATCATGAAGAAACACTGGTGTCGCCTTTCACAAATCACGAATCGCGAGTCACAAGTCGCGAACCAGGCCACCAATCACTAATCACCAATCACCACTCACGAATCACGCGTCACCACGAAAGGAGCCACTCATGGCCAGACTCGAACGCATTCGCGAAGCCGTAAAAGGCCCCCTGGATTCCGATTACATCCGCAAGCGTGAACAGCAAGGCTGGCGCCTGGTCGGCGTCGAATGGGAAGTCGAATGGGAACGCGATTCGGAATCCGCCACCGCCCCATCGCCAACCCCGCAGGCCGCCTCCGATTTCGACGAAGCTCCCTTCGGCACCCGCGTCGCCGGCGATTGCCAGCGCCTCGAGGAAAATCCCACCGAAATGGAATTCCTCCTCTCCATGATGGAATTAATCATCCAGGACATCTCCATCAGCAAAGTAGCCGAAGAGCTCAATCGCAAAGGCTTCCGCACCCGCAAAGGCGCCGAGTGGGGTCCAGTCGCGGTCTTCAACATGCTCCCGCGCCTCATCGAACTCACCCCGCGCATCTTCGCCACCGAGGCCTGGGTCGAGCGCCGCAAACATCTCACTCTGGTCTACTAAAACTAATCGACCCGTCAGTCCGCCGAAATGCTCCCCCGTTCGCTCCGGCGGCCCGCTGGACCCCGTAGTGGGTCGGTTTCCGACGAGCACGTTAACCGGCACAAGCCGATCGGCTGGTGATAGC
This sequence comes from uncultured Acidobacteriota bacterium, assembly GCA_963780035.1. Lineage (GTDB taxonomy): Bacteria > Acidobacteriota > Terriglobia > Acidiferrales > UBA7541 > Palsa-295. The sequence goes on from CAWAAG010000010.1 coordinate 120,519, forward strand.
GATTTATCAACAGTTAGGCAGGGGCCTCCAGCCTCTAGATGAGCCTAGCGTTTGCCAACAGCCAACAGTTTTTCGGCCAGATCACGAGCGAGGTACTTTTGAAGGACAATCCGCGTCGCCGGATTGGCGGCCAGGTAGCGGTCGAGCGGCTCAACCTCCCAACGCATGCACCGGACAGTCTCTATTACCGCGGCATCTACATCGGCGGCGACTCCACTCAAGAGGAGAGCTGAGCCCACAATTTGGCCCGCGGCCAGTTCCCCAATGACAAGATCATCTCTCTTAACCCGCACTTTCCCGCGAAGAATGACGTAGATTGCGTCGACTCTTTTGCCACGCTCCAGCAGTCGCTCACCAATTTCCAGCGTTCTCCAGGCTCCGATACTCAGAATCTGCAGGACTTTCCGAGACGGCAAATCTGGGAACGCGAGCCGGCGAATTTCCTCCTCTTCAAGCGCCAATTGAACTGGACGTCGCTCGACAAAAATGCGCCACGACTGGAACGAATTGATCGCGGCAAAGACGCTACTCCAAATGATTGGTTCCCACAGCGGTTCGGGCTGAAGAATGAAATACGGCAGCGCTATCAGCGAGGCCGCGACCGCAAACAACCTCAGCCAGAGAATGTCGCGAACGCTGTACGCTACCAACAACACGATGTTTGCGGCGTGCAAGAAATAGCTCGGTTGGAATAGACCCATGTTTGTAATCTCCCTTGGTGGCTTGTCGGAACTTGTTCTGCTGGGGCTGGGGGAGAGGGCTGAGGTCGTCCTACACGCTCAAGCTGAACGCTTCTCAGATACTAATCGTCGGCCGCGATCCAGAATACTGTCAATATAGACAGGGGCACGGCCTGTGGCTAGAAGGCCGCTCGACAGCCTATAATGGCAAATCGACCTCCTCCCTGCTACAAATAAATAGGCACGTAAAGTTGACCGCGCGCGAGGTGAATCGATTACTGGATGGTCAGTCACGTTACCGGATACGGACCCGCCACCGTGCCCCCTGAAGCCTTGACAGAACCACGCCCTCTCAATAAAGTTGCGCGGCAGGGAATATTGCCAGGGATCCGCATACTGCCAAATGCGCGGCAATTCTGTATTTACTGAGGAGGTCGAAATGCGCAAGTCGTTTCACGCACTCGCCGTTTTTATTACTGTCGCCGTCTTCTTGGGGACCGTTTTGTCTCCGCGCGCCCAAGCCCAGACCACCGCGTCCGTCAACACCGTCGTCACGGTTCTCGGACCGAACTACACGCCGCCGCCGGCGCTCAGCAAGGACGACATCAGCGTCTACGAAGGCAAAAACAAAAAAGAAGTCGCCAGTTGGGTCCCCGCGCAAGGCGATAAGGCCGCGCTGCAACTCGCCATCGTGATTGACGACGGCACCAACTCCACCATCGGCCTGCAATTCAACGACATCAAAAATTTCATCACCAACCAGCCGAAAACCACCGCCGTCGGCCTCTTCTACGCCAGCAACGGCGACGTCACCCCGGCTTCCCAATTCAGCACTGATCATGACGCCGTCGCCAAGGCCCTGCGCTTGCCCTTCGGAAATTATGGCGCTTATACCAGCGTCTACCTTTCCACCATGAGCCTGATCAAGCGCTGGCCCGCCGCCGAAGGTACTCGCCGCGAAATTCTCCTGATCGCCGACGGCATTGACCGCTTTCGCGGCGATCCCTTCAGCCCCGACGTGCAAAGCACTTACGAGACGGCGGAAAAAGCAGGCGTCGTCATTCACACCCTGTACGCCACCGGCGTCGGCCGCCTGGTCCACAATATGTTTCGCGTGAACTACGGCCAGAGCAACCTCGCCGAAATCACCGACAAGACTGGCGGCGAATCCTTCTTCCAGGGGCTCCAGACGCCTCTCGCCTTCGAGCCGTTCCTCAAACAGCTCGATATGATCCTCAAAAATCAGTACTGGCTCGGCTGGAACACCACCAGCCCCACCAAAGGCAAAGGCCAGCTGCGCCAGTTCCGTATCAGAACCGAGCTGAAAAATGTTGAAATTTCCAACGCTGACAGCGTCTGGGTGCCCGGGCCGCCCAAATAGCGCCAACTCGCAATTTCCGACTCAAGGGCGCGCCCAAATCACTTCCAGGCGCGCCCTTTTTTTTGTGTACAATCCGAGTTCGCCCAGAATGTCCACCACCCGCCTCCACGGAGAACAATAGATGCCCAGGGTTCTGCTGCTTCTCTCTCTCTCCCTGCTTTTCAGCCTTCCGGCCGCGCAAGCGCAAGACGAAATTCCCGCCGTGGCCTGGCGCATCCCCATCGGCCAGCCTCCCGCCAATCCCGGCCGTAATAAACCCGAGCTCGACAATATTGACGACGGCTATTGGCAGGGCGCGCCCGTCGGCGGCTTCGGAGCCGGAACTTTCTCGCGCAGCTATCGCGGCAATTTCGTGCGCTGGCATCTGCAATCCGGCGTTCATAAATATCAGGACGTTCCCGCCGACCAATTTTCCGTTTTTGCCCAGCAACAAGGAGGCCAGCCCGTTGCCGTCGTGCTCTCCACCGGCAAACCCCAGAATCACGCTCTCTCCGCGTGGAACTGGACTTACCCCACCGCCGCTGGAGACTACGCCGCCCTCTATCCCAAATCCTGGTACGCCTACAAGGCCCCGCAACTTCCGATCACGCTCACCCTCGAACAGTTTTCACCCGTGCTCCCGGACAATTACAAGGAATCCAGCTATCCCGTCGCTGTTTATAACTGGTACGCCAGCAATCCCAGCGACAAGCCCGTCACCGTCTCCATCATGTTTTCCTGGACCAACATGATCGGCTGGTTCCGCGACCAAACCCGCGGCTTCAGCGGCGCATTAAATGAATTGGACTCCAACAGTTTTCATTCCGAAAAAATCGCCGGCGGCAACATGCAAGGCATCGTCTTCGATCGTCAGCGAAATGGCCCGGTTTCCGAAGGCTGGGACGGCCAATTCGCCATCGCGACTCTCGCGGGCGAAGGCGTGGACGTCACCTACACCACCGACTTCAATCCCGACGGGACCGGCGCGGAAGTCTGGAAGCCATTTTCCACCGACGGCCGCCTCTCCAATTTCGATCCCAAAATCGCCAGCAGCGGCGAACAATTGGCCGCCGCCATCGCCGTGCGCTTCACCCTCGCTCCCGGCGAAAAGAAACTGATCCCCATGGCTCTCTCCTGGGATCTTCCCATCGTTGAATACGGCGGCGGGCGCAAATGGGTTCGTCACTACACCAAATTTTTCGACGCCTCCGGCAAAAATGCCTGGGCCATCGCGCGCACCGCTCTCGAAAATGCCCAGGATTGGAGCCGCCAGATTGACGCGTGGCAGAAGCCCTATCTCGCCGACGAATCCAAACCCGCCTGGTTCCGCGCCGAGCTGTTCAATGAACTCTACTACCTCGCCGATGGCGGCACGCTCTGGGGCCACGAGCTCGCAGCGCCCGCCAACCCGCATCATCCCGCCTCCGAAAATTCCGATTCCTTCAGTTACATGGAATGTTTTGACTATCCCTTCTACGGCACCCTCGACGTCCGCTTCTACGGCTCCTGGCCGCTCATCAAATTCTGGCCCGAAATCGAAAAGCAGGAAATGCGCGAATACTCGGACACCATCCCCGAAGTGAATGAGCAGCGTTCGCTATGGGGCTGGATGCTGCAGCGCGAGCACAAATTCGTCGCCATCCAGCGCAAGACGGCCGGCGCCGCCCCTCACGATCTGGGAAATCCCAATGAAGATCCGCTCGTCAACATTAATCAATACAGTTGGCAGGACGTCACCAACTGGCGCGACCTCAATAGCAAGTACGTCCTGATGGTCTGGCGCGATTACGTCTTCAGCGGCAGCAAAGATCTCGATTTCCTGCGCTACAACTACAAATCCGTCCGCGAAGCGCTCGATTACCTCAAACAATTCGATACCGACGGCGACGGCCTCATCGAAAACGGCGGCTTCCCCGATCAGACCTACGACGAATGGCCCGCCCGCGGCGAAAGCGCCTATTGCGGCAGTCTCTATCTCGCCGCCCTCCGCGCTACTTCGGAAATGTCGCGCGTCCTCGGCGATAACGCCGCCGCCGAAGAGTACCAAGCGCTCTTCAAGCGCGCCCAGGCCGCCTTCATCAAAAAACTTTGGAACGGATCCTATTTCAATTACGACACCGCCAGCCCCTACAAGTCCTCGATCATGGCCGAACAGCTCGCCGGCCAGTGGTACGCCGATATGACTGGCCTTGGCGCGCTCGTTCCCAGGGAAATGCGCGTCAAAGCCCTGCAAACCGTCTACGACAACAACGTAATGAAATTCGGCAACGGCCAGATGGGCGCAATCAACGGCATCGGCGCGCACGGCGAGATGATGCACGATAACGAACAAGTTCAGGAAGTCTGGACTGGCGCCACCTTCAGCATCGCCTCCGAAATGCTCTTCGAAGGCCTCACCACGCAGGGTTACAACACCGCCAAAGGCGTGTACAACGTCGTCTGGGATCCCAAAAATGGCCGCGGCTATTGGTTCCGTACCCCGGAGGCTTATGATATCCGCGGCTACTATCGCGCCAGCATGTACATGCGTCCCGCGTCAATCTGGTCCATGGAGATAACTCCCGCGCCGCGCGCCGAAGCCGAACCCGGAGCCGCAGCGGAAAAGTAGAAACGAATGCGCGAACTCCTCATACCTGCGAAGCAGCGTCCGCGCCGTCGCAAATTCACGCCGCGCGGTATCTTCCTCGCGAGCCTGCTGCTATGCGCCTCGGCCGCGCTCGCGCAAAAATCCGCCAAGCCCTCCCCGCCCGCCACCACGCGCATCACCGCTGCCGCCGTCTGGAATCCATCCCCGGACTCACTCGCCGCCATCCGCACAAAATGCGGCGACGCGGGCGATCCCTCGCGCATCGAAAATTGTTTTCTCGGTGAAATGAAATCCGCGGGAGCCTCCGCCGAAGCAGTCGCCTTCGCGCGCAGCGCCGCGGACATCGGCGTCATCTATATGCGCGCCTTCCGCAAGGTCGGCCCCGTGGACGTCGCCTACATCCAATACGTGTTCCGCGCCAATGAACTCGACGGCGTTTTCCTCCTGAATGGCGATCCTTCGCCGATTGATGTGGATGATGAAGACATGCTGCCGAAAGCCCGTCTGCAGGGAAACTCCGCCTATTCCGATCTTGCCGCGCAATACCCCAATATCAGCATCTGGCCCGCCGATCGCTTCGATACAAAACTTCCCGCCCTCACCGATACCGGTTGGGGCACGCAAACTTTTGCCGTGAATTACGTCCTCCGCGACGGCTGCCACGCCTGCGCCACCATCGGCTCCGCCACGGTTGACTTTGTCTTCGACACGGACGGAAAATTCCAGGGAGCCAAGGTGACTGCCGTGAAACCCTCCCAACGCGCCATCGCTCCATCGGACGCCCAGGATTTTGGAACTGCGGGGGTCGAGGAAGTTCGTGCGCTCGCCGGCAAGGAATTCTCGATCACTCTCCCGGCCAACCACACCACGGGATACAGTTGGCGTCTAGCCACCAAGCTTGATCCCGCCGCGCTCGCGCTGGTCAGCAACACCTACAACCCATCCACATCCGGCTTGGTGGGCGCCGGCGGCGAAGAGGTCTGGACCTTCAGCGCCCCCACAAAAGGCACCACCCAATTAACCTTCGAGTACGTCCGCCCCTTCGAAAAAAACACACCCCCAGCCAAAACCGCCAAATTTTCAATTGTGATCGAGTAAACCAAAAGTAGAAAGGTAGTGGCGCTGCTTGCTGCGCCCCATGTCCGCAAGATTGCTACCTCAGGTGCGCAGTATCCTTGCTAGGAATCTGAACCTCAGTTCTTCCTCTGCGTCTCTGTTTCTAGGTGCCAGACTTCTCGCGGCCTCGCCCCCGACAAAAAAGGCGAACCGTTCAAACGGCTCGCCGCTTCCCTGCCTCTTTGCTTCCTTGCTTCCCGGCTTCCTTGCCTCCTTGCCTCTTTCCTTCTTTGCTTCCTTGCCTCTTTCCTTCGTTCCCTCTTCGCTTCTGTCTCTCCGTGCCTCTGTGCCTCCGTGGCAGATTTCCGTCCCCCCGCCTAGCGATCGCGCGTTACTGCGCGGCCTTCCCCTCGCGCAGCAGCACCACGTCCGAAATCAAATGTCCGCGCACCACCGCCAGCGTCTTGCCATCCGGCGACCACGAGAAATAGCGGATGTGGTCGGTGGTGAAGTCGGTTACCGGATGGCCCTTCGAACCGTCCACCGGCTGCATCCATATATTGTCCGTGCCCTTGTCAATCACCCGATACGCCACATTCTTCCCGTCCGGCGTGAATTCCACCGGAAACGTGATGGTCGGCTGCGAGGGGAAAGTCTTGATGGAAGATTCGGTGTTGACGGCCACGTCAATCAGCGCCAGCGCGTGGATATCCGCCTCGGTGACCGGGTCAATCTGCGTCACAATCGCCGCCAATAATTTTCCGTCCGGCGAAACATCCCCAGCGCTGCCCACGAATCCGTTCTTCATCCTGCTGGCCTTGATCAGTTCCGGCGTCCCGCCTTCGATCGGTTCGCGATAAATCTCGTAATTCTTCGTGTTGTCCGCGTAGTAGAACCATTTTCCATCCGGCGAACAGCCGGGCAGTTCGTCGTCTTTCCCATGGGTGAGCTGCTTCGGGTGTGAACCATCCGCATCCACGCGCCAGATGTCCGACTGATTGCCCCCGTCGCGCGCGTACCAACTCAAGAGGATTGCTCCGCCATTCGGGCACGCTACCGCTCCCGTAATCATCGCGTTGGGATCCGTCAAAATCGTTGTCTGATGATTTCCATCCGGCGAAGTTCGCAAAATCGCATGCGACGACACCACCAGCAGGTTCCCGTCCTTATCCCAAAGAACCTGCCGCACATTCTCGTTCGTCGGAATTCCCGCCACCGTCGTGGGATTCCCACGACCGGAGCCCGGCAGCAGCACCACCGACTCCGATCCCTGCCGCTGCATCGCAGCGATGGATTTTCCGTCGGCGGAAATGCTCAGAGTCTGATAACCGTTCGTGTCATTGGTCAGCGCGTGAAATTGTCCCTCTGGAAACGATACGAATCCGATTTGCGCGCGCCGGAATCCCGTCGAGCGATCCGTATACACAATCATCAGCCCGCGCCCGTCCGGCATCCACGCCAGGCTCGTTGCGAACTTGTCCGTCAACGTCGCGAGCGGCTGATCCTTTCCGCTCGCCAGGTCAATCGTTCGCACGGCGCCTTGCGCTTCCTGCCCCGCCGCGAGTATGTAGGCTATCAACTTCCCGTCGGGCGACCACGCCAGCCAAACCGGAAACGGTGTCGGCCCTGAGTACGCAGTCTTCTCGTCGCTGCCGTCCATATTCGCCGTCAAAATCAAATACTTCCCGAGCACCGGATCGTTCGCCCGGAGATACGCCATCCGCTGTCCCTCCGGCGAAAAAACCGGCCCCACATCCACGTCATGAACCAGCAACACCGAATCCCCGCCCAAAACCGGTATGCGATAGAGATTGAAGGAATTTCCCGCGGCATCCGCGGCCTTGCTGTAATACACGTAATTTCCGTCCGGCGAAAACGCCGGATTCTGGTACAGCGCGGACTCCGGCGGCAGCACCTGCGTGTTGCTGCCCGTCGGAATATTGCGCAGCCACAAACTCCTGAGGCCGCTATCCTCCACGATGCTCAGGACGTATTTCCCGTCCGGCGAAATCGCCGCATCGCGAACTTTGCCCGAAGTCGTCACCTGCGTAATCGTGAAGTTCTGGAAGGGAACCGTCGCCGCCTTGCTCCGCAGCATCGAATAGATCCCAAATCCCGCTGCGCCCACAATCAAGAGCGCGATCACCGCGCCGGCGATCATTTTCCCCTTGTGTTGCTCCGCCGCAGCCGCCATCACCGAACTGCTCGAGCCGGAAACTCCCGCGGGAGCCGCCGCAGCAGCCGCGGAGACCGCCCCGGAGCCCGGCGCCGCGCTTTGCGCGCTCACGGTGGATGGTGAAGACGTGCGCCCCGAATCCGTGTCGCGCTTCAATCGCTGCAAATCCGCGCTTAAATCCGCCGCATGCTGGTAACGCAGCTTGGGATTTTTTTCCAGCGCCTTGCTGACGATGTGATCGAATTCCGCCGGCAAATTCGGATTCAGCCGCGAAGGCGGCGGAGGCTCCCGCTCCAGTATCGCCGCGAAAATCACGCCCGATGTATTCCCCGCAAAAGCCTGCCGGCCCGTGGCCATCTCGTACAACACCAATCCCAGCGAAAATAAATCCGAGCGCCCATCCAGATTTTCCGCGCGTACCTGCTCGGGAGACATGTAACCCACCGTGCCGATCGCCATCCCCGGACTCGTCAGGTTCGGATCGCTGTCCATCGTCGCCGCGCCCACCGTCACTGCCTCGCCCACTCCGCGCGCCACCATCTGCTTCGCCAGGCCAAAGTCCAGCACCTTGGCCTGCCCGCGCTCGGTCACAAAAATGTTGGCCGGCTTGATGTCGCGATGAACGATTCCTTCGGCATGCGCCGCTTCCAGCGCGTCGGCCACGTCAATCCCGATTTCCAGCAGATTATCCAGCGGCAGGGGTTGCCCGTTGATGCGGTGCTTCAGCGTCGCGCCCTTCAGCAATTCCATGGCGATGAAGGGCGTTCCGTTGTCTTCATCAATATCGTAAATCGTGCAGATGTTGGAATGATTCAGCGCCGAAGCGGCCTGCGCCTCGCGCCGGAAGCGCTCCAGCGCCGCCGCGTCCTGCACCACTTCGCGCGGCAGGAATTTCAACGCCACTTGCCGCCGCAGCTTGGTGTCTTCCGCGCGATACACCACGCCCATTCCGCCGCCGCCAATTTTCTCGACGATGCGGTAATGCGTAATGATCTGCCCGGCAGGAAGATTCGTCTCAGTCACGAGCGCAAATTGTAGGTCGCGCCCGAACGTAAGTCAACGCAACCCGGCGCGATTCGCAGCGACTTTTCTGGGAGTGCGGCGGCTTGCCGCCGCCTTTTCCGAGGCGAGGCTTGCCTCGCCGCTTTCCAGCGTCTCGCCGGCGCTTCGCATTGGAGTCTGTACCGGCCGCCTTCAGGCGGGCGCCTTTGCCTTTGGTTTTCTCGATTGCGAAGCAAGCCTCGCGGGACGCAGCGAGCATCTTTCGTGCCGATGACCCAAAACGGCAGCGCGCGTAGCAGGAAGATTTTGCCGTGGACGACCTTATCTTGGCGGCGGATTGTTCCTAGCAGCTCAACTTGGCACGCGCGACCACGAATGCCGACGCTCTAAATCGCGCCGTATCAGCAGATGCATGCAACGTTCGCTGCCCGCCTCTCTGGCACCCGCCTTGCATTCACCAGCCCGAGGAACAAGCCAGCGCCGCGTGCCGTACTCAAGTCCCAATACGCAATGCCGATGACACTACTGACCGCCATGCATCTACCCACTCTCTTCGGACTGCTCCTCTTCACCTACTGCGGCTTCAGAATTGTGTCATTTCGGCGCAGCGCCCGCGCGCCACATCCTATTCGCCAGAGGTGACGTATGTCCATCGCCGGTATCGCCAGCACCGCTCTCAGTTCGCTATTGAGCCCCGCGCCGATCTCGCAGAACGGCCAGGGAGGCTTCCAGAAGATTCAAAGTGAGTTTCAGCAGCTCGGGCAGGACCTGCAAAGCGGTAACTTGACCCAGGCGCAGCAGGATTTCGCCACGCTCTCGCAAAATTTCCCGAACGCGCAATCCTCAGCCACGGCGTCCACCGCGAACAGCTCGAACCCCATCGGACAAGCCTTCAGCGCGCTATCGCAGGATTTGCAGAACGGCAATATTTCCGCCGCGCAACAGGACTACGCCACGATTCAGCGTAAGCGTCGTCCGGAGGCCGTGTTGACGCAGAGCAGTATTTGTTAGGCAGCGTCAGGGGAGTTTTCGACGAGTTCTAAAGCAAGATTCCAAGGGAGCAAGTCTTCGATGCGGTTGATCGGGTGGTCAGCGATGCGGGACAGGACGTTACGCAGATAGCTTTCCGGGTTAAGCCCGTTTAGTTTTGCTGTTCCGATCAGGCTGTAGATTGCTGCCGCGCTTTGGCCGCCACCATCGGAACCTGCAAACAGGAAATTCTTTCTGCCCAGAGCCACGACACGCAAGGCTCGTTCGGCCGCGTTGTTGTCGATCTCGAGCGCGCCATCGTCACAGTACCGCACCAGCGCTTCCCAACGCCCCAGTGCGTAGCGAACCGCCATCGCTGTATCTGATTTCCTCGAGAGCTTGTCCAAGGTTTCTTCCAGCCATTGCTTGAGCGATTCCAGCAATGGCCGGCTGCGCAGGTTGCGGATCTCGCGCCGCTCTTCACAGGGACGTCCGCGGATTTCCTTTTCGACGGCGTATAACTCAGCGATTCGCTCCAGAGCCGTGGTTGCGGTCTGCGATTTGTGCGCCTCGACCAGATCGTAGAACTTTCTGCGCACGTGCGCCCAGCACGCTGCTTCCTTGATGCGCCCCGTTTCGTAGATCTGATCGAACCCTGCGTAACCATCGGCCTGCAGCGTCCCTGTAAACGAACTCAAGTGCTGCTTCGGATGCTCGCCTTTACGATCGGCTGAGTAGCAGAACCATACCGCCGGCGGCGCCAGACCTGCTGCCGGCCGGTCATCGCGTACATACGTCCACAACCGTCCCGTTTTGGTCTTTCCCAACCCGGGCGCGAGCACCGGAACCGGCGTGTCGTCGGCGTGCAGCTTCTGTCCCGATAGAACGTGGCGGCGCAACGCCTCCACCAGGGGCGCGAGCAGTCGGCTCGTTCCGCCTACCCACTCGGCCAATGTCGAGCGATCTATTTCCACGCCTTCGCGCTCGTAAATCTCCGATTGGCGATACAGCGGAAGATGATCGCTATACTTCGAGACCAGCACATGGGCCAGAAGTCCCGGGCCTGCGATACTCCGCTCGATCGGCCGGCTGGGCGCTGGGGCTTGTACGATGCGGTCGCAGCCGGCACAGGCCAGCTTCGGTCGAACCTGACGAATCACTTTGATTCTCTCGGGCACATACTCCAGGATTTCCGAAACATCTTCGCCCAGATGCTTCAGCTCTCCGCCACAGTCGGGGCAAGCTTTCTGTTGCGGCAGGTAGGTTTGCACTTCACGCCGCAGATGCGCGGGTAGCGGTCGCCGCGCCGGTCGGGCCACGGCAGTCTCCGCGGCGCTCGGCTTCGGCGATTCCGCTTCGAGCGCTCGGCTCTGTTCCAGTTCTCCCAGCCGCAGCTCCAGCTGCTCGATCTGGCGATGCACCTTTTCCGATGAACGTCCGAAGTACAGGCGACGAAGCTTGGCCAGCAGCAGCTTGAGATGTTCGATTTCCGCATCGCGCGAGACCAGCTGCTCGCCCTGCGAAAGGATTCTTTCTTCCTGCGTGGTGAGTTGTTTGTACTGCTCGACGATCAGAGCTTTCAGCTCACTGGGATTGAGTGCTTCGAGGTTGGGGAGAACGCCAGCCGCGTGATTCATCGCAGCAGAATATACTGCAGTTGTTTTACAGCCTGATTAAAATTCCACCGAAAAGAATAAAATATTTTGCACTCACACTGCGATTTGCGGATCGTAACTCCGCACCGGGCGCCGCCAGTCGATTCCTTCCAGCAACATCGACAGCTGTGCCTGCGTCAGCGACACCGTTCCGTTCGCCGCTTGCGGCCAGATGAATCTTCCTCGTTCCAGCCTTTTCGCGAACAAGCACAACCCATCGCCACTCCACCAAAGAACTTTGAGCAAGTCGCCGCGCTTGCCGCGAAACACGAACACGTGACCGGAAAAAGGATTTTCCTCCAGCGCCGTCTGGACCATTCCGCTCAAGCCCGTGAATCCACGCCGGAGATCCGTCACTCCTGCGACGATCCAGATGCGCGTTCCTGCCGGCATCCCGATCATCCCAGCAAACACTCCAGCGCAGTTCGTAAAACCACCAGGTCTACGCGGCCCGCAATCCGCAGAGTTCCTTTGGGAAGTTCGATCTGCAGAGTCCCGGCCGTCGCCTGACAAGACCTGCTACCAGGGTTTGCTGCTCTTACTGCCACTTCCTTCGAGACGGTCACCGGAAGCAGATTGATCGAGGTGCTGTTTTCCAGGCGTCCTTCGCGATACTTCTTCCGCCACTGGAAAATCTGATTGGCGTTCACCGCATACTTCTGTGACAGCTGCGCTACGGAGACGTTTCCCTCGAAGCTCTCTTCTGCGATCCTGCGCTTGACCTCGACCGTCCAACTTCGCCGTCGCTTACCGGAAGTGTCCACTTATCCCTCGTGGGCACTTCTCTAGTGCCCACGATCACCATCACTCATCCGCCCACACTTCGTCCAGACGGTTCAAAACAGACGCTTACGATTCAGCAGGATTTTCAGCAGCAACAGCAGCAAGGCTCCAGCCAGGTCCATCACCATCATCACCACGGCGGCGGTGGCGGCGGCCAGCAAAGCAACGAAATCTCGCAAGCCCTCAACTCTTTGTCAGCAGCGCTCCAATCCAACAATCTTTCCAGCGCGCAAACCGCCTTCGCCACCCTCCAGCAAGACCTCGAACAATTCGCCTCCGGCAGCTCCAGCTCAACGCGCAGCGGCACGCCCTCGTCGCAAACCACAGCAGGCAGCCTCAACGTCACCGCCTGAACCACCCAGCCTCAAAAAGTTCTCGCAAAAAACAAAAAGCCCCGGAGCGATTGGCATCGCGCCGGGGCCTGCGTTTGTCTGCAGCAAACTCTTTTGACTTTATCGGATGAGACTTACCAGAACCCGTCAGGCTTTGAGAGCCAAGCCCAGTTGACTTTGCAACTGGTGGAGAGCCGTACTCGCCCATTGGGCGAATCGTGCTCCCTTTTCTTTTAGAAAGGAGGTGATCCAGCCGCAGGTTCTCCTACGGCTACCTTGTTACGACTTCACCCCAATCATGAGTCATACCTTGAGCGCCTGCCTCCTTGCGGTTGGCTCGGCGATTTCTAGTACAGCCCACTTTCGTGATGTGACGGGCGGTGTGTACAAGGCCCGGGAACGTATTCACGGCGCCGTTCTGATGCGCCATTACTAGCGATTCCGGCTTCATGCAGTCGAGTTGCAGACTGCAATCCGAACTGAGCGCGCTTTTGTGCGATTAGCTCCCCCTCGCGGGTTTGCAACGCTCTGTAGCGCGCATTGTAACACGTGTGTAGCCCTGGACATAAAGGCCATGCTGACTTGACCTCATCCCCACCTTCCTCTCCGTTATCCGGAGCAGTCCTCATAGAGTTCTCCCTTGCGGGTAGCAACTATGAGTAAGGGTTGCGCTCGTTGCGGGACTTAACCCAACACCTCACGGCACGAGCTGACGACAGCCATGCAGCACCTCTACACAGGTCCCTTGCGGGAAGTCTCTGTTTCCAAAGATGGTCCTGTGCGGTTCAAGCCCAGGTAAGGTTCTTCGCGTTGCGTCGAATTGAACCACATGTTCCACCGCTTGTGCGGGCCCCCGTCAATTCCTTTGAGTTTCAGCCTTGCGACCGTACTCCCCAGGCGCAGGACTTAACGCGTTAGCTACGGGACGTGCCCCGTACAGGGCACACCCCAAGTCCTGATGGTTTAGGGCTAGGACTACCAGGGTATCTAATCCTGTTTGCTCCCCTAGCTTTCGTCCCTCAGCGTCAGTTGTGATCCAGCGAGCCGCTTTCGCCTCGGATGTTCCTACGGATATCTACGCATTTCACCGCTACACCCGTAATTCCACTCGCCTCTCTCACACTCTAGCACAGCAGTTTCGGCAGCAGCCTCTGGGTTAAGCCCAGAGATTTCACTACCGACTTGCCACACCGCCTACGGACCCTTTACGCCCAGTAATTCCGAGCAACGCTGGCCCCCTACGTTTTACCGCGGCTGCTGGCACGTAGTTAGCCGGGGCTTCTTATACCCGTACCGTCAAACCCTTGCGGGCTTTCTTCCGGGTCGAAAGGGGTTTACACTCCGAGAAGCTTCATCCCCCACGCGGCGTTGCTGCATCAGGCTTTCGCCCATTGTGCAAGATTCCCCACTGCTGCCTCCCGTAGGAGTCTGGACCGTGTCTCAGTTCCAGTGTGGCCGGCCAACCTCTCAGTCCGGCTACCGATCATTGCCTTGGTGAGCCATTACCTCGCCAACAAGCTAATCGGCCGCGGATCCCTCTTCTGGCGCCTTGCGGCTTTGAAAACAAAAAGATGTCTTCTCGTTTTGTTATGCGGTATTAGCCCAATTTTCACTGGGTTATTCCCCACCTGAAGGAAGGTTATCCACGTGTTACGCACCCGTTCGCCACGCGCCCACAATCTGTATTGCTACAAACTGCTGCGCGTTCGACTTGCATGTGTTAAGCACGCCGCCAGCGTTCGCTCTGAGCCAGGATCAAACTCTCGTTTGAATCTTGGTGTTTCCAACCGCGCACATCACGACTCGCGTCGAATGCCGCGATTGGGAACGAACTGTTAAATCGCTCGGTTATCTCAAATGTGGTCCATACACCGGTACACCCGGTGCACAGACCGTAACCAAACGGGTTCTGGCATGTATCATCCGATTGTCAAAGAGCAGGTCAATCCAGGCCAGCTGGAAGGACTACAGACGAACCCCGATACTACCGAAGCGTGTCCAAAGTGTCAAGGTGTAATCTGAATTTAATTTTGCCCTAAACCTGTGGGAATCTAGCCGCCCTGTGGATTCCGCCCTGAGAGCGCCAATCTCCCGATTGGCGTCTTTGCTGGAGTGCCAGAGGAATTCCTACGAAGTAAGTGCGCCCTTATTCTCGAGTGGCTTAGCCGCCAACTCCGCGATCGGCGGAAACGATACCGGCGATATCAACGCCAGTTCCCGCGGCTGCGACTTCTCCTGCAGCGCCTTGCACAGCATCTCCATCGCCGGAGTGGTATTGGGCGGCACCACCACCGTCGCCGTCAACGTCCCGTTGCGCACATTCTTCTTCCCCGTGCTGTCTAATCCGTCGCAACCCAAAAACGCCAGGCTCATCACCTTGTCGCGCACCGCTTCGCCGGATTCCTCCTGCAAAGCCTTCCGCGCGCCCAGCGCCATCGCATCATTTTGCGCGATCACCGCCTCGATCGGCAGCTTGTCCGAAGTCGATAGCCGCAGCCAAGAGCACACCGCGTTGTAAGCGCTCTCCTGCGTCCACTGCCCCTTCATCGCAATCAACTTCACGCTCCGCGGAATCGTCTCCTGCATCCCGATTCTCCGCTGCACCGCCGCCGAAGTATCCGCCGGCCCTTGAATATACAGCGCCGTCCCGCCATTCGGCATCAGCGCCGCCACATGCTTGCCCTGAATCCGCCCAATCTCCAAATGATCGGAGCTCACGCAGAAAACTGGAACGGAACTCTTCGACCGCAGATCCCGCAGATAATCGGCTTGCCGGTTCAGCAGCACCCAGGCAATCCCCGCAGCAGTGGCCGCCCGCGCCACATGCGGCAACCCCGTCCCGCTCACCGGCTCCATAATTATCGCGCTGGGATGTTTCGCCGCGTCGCCCTGAATCACGCTCAAAAGTTGCTGGCTCTGCTGGATCGAGTCGTTCCCCGCATAAATCACTTCCAGTCCAACGCCCAGTTTCGTGGCAGTCTCCTGCGCCGCCCGCGCCTGTTCGCGCTGAAAATCGTTATCATCGGTTATTAATGACAGTAGAAAGTTTAGCTTCGCCATGTTCGGCAATCCCAAGCTTGCCCCAGACGTCGCCCCGCAACTCCACCATAGCGCGCCCCCCGCAACGCGCAAATAAACATTAGCCAAAAGTGTCCATCTATGAATTTACCGACGTAGCACAGGTCCCGCGCCGCACTGTTACCGAATCGCGCGCACCTTCCAGTTCGTAGGGGCACGGCATGCCGTGCCCGCGGCCAACTCAGTGCCCCACTCTTCCGCGCGTGCAATCACGAAAGCACGAGCGGGGTGCCCCACCCTTTCGCCTCTAAAGGGTGGGGCCGTTGCGATCCAGGAACCGCAATCTCCCAATCTGCGCCTTAGAAAAACCGATGGAACTCCGCGCATGCGTTCGCGAGCACTATCCCCGCATGAAACGAATCGCCCCGCGCCGTCACTATAGAAATAAGGGAAGCTCCCACGCCGCTGAGCGCCCGTCACAATCGCCGGAAAACGACAATCCCAATTTCTCAATCCCTGAACAGGAGATTTCCATGAGCGACATTCGCCCCGTCCAGCTAGGCCCCACCCTCGACGGCTACTACCAGCAACTGATCAATCACATCCACATCCTTCGCCTGGCCATCAACGCCAACGCCACAGCACCAGATGGCGACCTAACCGAAAAGACGCAAGCCCTGGTCCACGAACTGGTAGACGAGCTAGACGAACTCCAGCGCCTAACAGTCCCCGTCATGATCGCCCTGCGCCAATCGCTCCCCACCGCAGCCGGCGTGCGAGTGGGCCGCTAAGCGCAAAGCACAGAGCCAGGAAACAGCGAGGGAAGGAGAAGCGCCACGCGAATTGGCAGCGAACGCACGCTCCCTCGCCACCATCCACAAAACAGGGGGTGGCCCACCCTTTCGCTTCTAAAGGGTGGGGATGTTGCGATCCAGAAAGCGCAATCTCCCGATGAGCGCCTCTGTGGCACAGCTTCGCCCGCCCGACGACATCGCAGCGCCGGAGGCGCGGCATAAGTTAGCCCGGTGCGTAAGCGCCGGGTACGCCGCCAAACCGCGACCAAGCGCCGTAGGTGCGACACATCCCGTCACAAACGCCGATCCCCATCAATCCATCTCCAGCTCGCCCACGCACATAAAATGCTCATGTACATTTCAAGATACACTGCCAAAATAGAGGGCGCACCACGGCGGAAACGATGACCACCAAACCCAAAATTCGCAAACTCCACACAGGCTCCAGCATCGACAATTTCCTAAAACAGGAAGGCATCTTCGAAGCAGCAAGAACTCAAGCCATCAAAGAAGTAGTCGCCTGGCAGCTACACAAAGCCATAAAGAAACAAAAATCCCCAAACGAAAAATCGCCGCGCTACTAAAAACCAGCCGCACTCAAGTGGACCGCCTCCTAAATCCCAAGAGCGACATCACCCTCTCCACCCAGCAACGCCCCGCAACCACACGACGACGACGCGTCTTGATTGAGTCGTTTGATGAAGTAGAGGAGCGTCAACGCAAAGCTGGCAACCCATATCGACACGGCCCAGTCCCGTCAGTGTAGGGGTTACCTCGTTATGACTCCGTGGCCATATCGTGATAACTTGTTGTTTCATTTTCGCGAAAAATGCGATCCTGTGGAATCAACCGCTTAGCCGGAGACGTTTTGTCCGAAGGATCGCGCTTCGGAAGCTTTTTCTGTTGGATGCTCGCGTTTCTTAATCCTTCTTCCAATCCATCTGGTGGGTGAACCCATGTACAAGACCGAGCGCAATTTAGTTAGACACTTTGTCGAGCGCCTCCGCGAGAACGCAGGTCCCTGGGGGTTAGTAGGCATCTCTTGCGAGTTTGAATATGGCCGCGGGCGCGCAGATGTTTTGATCCTTGCGGACGGTGACGAGCACCTAATCGCAATCGAAGCGAAGCTCGTAAAGTGGCGAGACGCGCTCCACCAAGCGTACAGAAATACTTGTTTTGCGCACAGCTCCTACGTTTTACTGCCGAGACAGGTTGCACTACGCGCTCAATGCTTCATGGCGGAGTTTTCTTATCGTAACGTTGGACTTTGCTATATAGATGATGGCAAAATCGTCGTCGTCCATTCTCCCCAAAAGAAGGATCCTCTTGAGCCGTGGCTGCTAACCGCAGCATTGTTCGCTGTCAAGAGCAAGGCTAATGCCCGAGGACGATCTCGAACATATCGCGCGCAAGATTTGCGACAAGACTCGGATGCGTTTCGTCGAACGCGTAGGAGAAGGATCGTTCAAGCAAACCTTTCACGTGCTCGACGCACAAAAGACCTCGTTAGCTCTTAAGCTCTACAAGACCGCGAGATCAACCCAGCGAGACCAGCGCGAAATTAACGCGATGCTGCGGTGCAAACACGCGAATATCGCACGCCTCCTATCGGTACAGGCCTACTCGTTCGGGGGGCTACAGGTCGTCGGAATCATAGAAGAATACCTGCCCGGCGGAACTTTGACTTCTAAGGGACTTGTCAGCGTCTCGGAATGTCGTGCAATTGGTGCACAACTCGTCGGCGCGGTCGCCCACATCGCCGAATTGAACTTGGTACATCGCGACATCAAACCCGACAACATAATGTTCAAGGCGGACGGCACAACGCCTGTAATCACAGATTTCGGCGTGGTTCGCGACCTGGCCGATTCATCGATGACGCCGACGTGGGCACCTCGGGGTCCAGGAACACCATTTTTCTCCGCGCCTGAACAATTGAAAAACGAAAAGCAATTAATAGACTGGCGCACAGACCAATTCGCGCTTGGAATTGTCCTCTCGCTTGCAGTCTTTGGAGAGCACCCTTATAGAACACACGGCGCTTCAGACGGTGAGGTCGTGGAGAGAGTTTCATCTCGACTCCAACCCGCTGAATGGTTCGGCGTTCGAGCAGTCCAAGACGGACTGGCTACAATCCTGAGGATGATCGCTCCGTGGCCCATCGATCGCTACAGAAGGCCGGAGCACTTGCTCGCGGCTTGGGCGCTGCAGAAAGGTTGAACACATGACGGTACTGCATCAAATGGGTCATCATTCAAACAACCTCATCGATCTTCCCGAAATGTCCGCCTTTGCCGGCGCGATCTTCAGTCCGATCAACTGCACCCAGGCCGAAGCGGCGGAACAGATTGTCAGTGTTCGACGGGCCAAGAAAAGGTTCGAAATAATTTTCGACCCCCAGTTATATATTCCGACTACCAACCGCGGAAAACTCAAGAAGTGGCCTTATTTCCCGCGCGATTTCGACACCGCGGACCCAACGTCCGGTTCGTGGTGGAATGACATAAACAAGAAGCTCGCAACTGCGTGCAAAAAAGCGAGAGTCGACACTGTCTGCTCACCGCTAGTCATCCCGAAGGCTTTTGACGATAAATATTACGCAAACATAATCACAGTTTGTAACGAGCTCGCTGGGCTTTTGGTAGGTTCCGACATAGGAGTAATGCAGACTGTTTTGGCGAATCTAGTGGACATCGCACGAGACGATCGTGCCCTTGAAGTGGCATCGATAGTCTCCGCAACCGACGCGGACCGAATATATCTTGTCCTCATCGGTGATACCTATCCGAGACGTGAGATCTCCGATGCGGACGAACTTGGCGGTGCGATGCGACTCATACAGGCTCTAGAAAGGAACGAAATTCCGGTCACTGTGGGTTTTTGTTCTTCGGACATTCTACTGTGGAAAGCCGCCGGAGCGACGGCGTGCGCATCGGGCAAATTTTTCAATCTGAGGCGATTCACACGTCAAAGATTTGAGGAGCCGTCTGAGGGCGGTGGGCAACTCCCTTACTGGTTCGAAGAGGCCCTGCTATCGTTTCTCCGGCAGAGCGACCTCCTGCGGGTTCGCAAACTCGAATTGATCAGTAAAGCTAGCAAACGCAACCCGTTCGGCCAGGAAATCTTGGGCCAAATAGATTCGGCTAATCGCACGCGAGCCAAACTAGAGCCTTGGCTCGCGCTTAGCTGGCGCCACTACCTTTACTGGTTTGCCGATGTTGAAAGTCGACTTTCCAAACCTGAGGTCTCAGCCGAAGATCTGATGACAGTGGCGGACGAGAATTGGCGCAAGCTAGACAAAGCCAAGGTACTAATGGAGGAACGCGACAATGACGGCATTTGGATACGGACTTGGCTGAACGCGCTGCGCGAGTTTGAGAAATGGAGAGACGAGTAGCGAACCTTCTCAGTTCTAGCGATAACCGCCTGGTCGATTCACATCGTCAGAAAATCCAGAGGGACGCACGAATCCCAGACACGGAGGACACGATGCGAAACATTCTCTATGGGGCCCTTTCAAGTGCACTTCTGTTTGCGGCCTTTGCGTGGTGGACGGCGAAACCAGCAGTTCATGCGGCTATCCTAAGCGTGCCTCCAGCGGGCCGGTTTCAGATTGTACAGTTGCACCCCAACACCAACACGGAGTGGTCCGGGATCCTGGACACGCAGACCGGATGCACTTGGGTTCTCACGAAAAACGACGCCGAGGACCCGACCATCAAGTTGGCGGCATACAAAGAATACCTGCAGGTCCTGGGAGACCACTCATTCGATCTGGTAAATTTTGACGCCACGGACTACGTTTCGGCAGACCTGAAACAACAGGGCGGCTCTGCCACCCAAGTGCCGGGCACGACCGTCGATTATACTAAGCCAATTCGGGAGCTATCCCGAATCCAACAAATGTGCAGTCAGTCACGCGTCGAAGCATTGGTAACTACAACCACACACTGAAGACACAGGCAGCCAAGCTACATCGAGGCGCCGAGGGCGCGTGGCTTCGATATGAATTCTCGTTCGATTGCCAGCCGCATTCAACATCGCGCCACTTCCTCACGGCCAGACACATTTCCTCTACCTCCGCCTCTCAACTCCTCTACTTCCTGTCCTAAAAGTCCAGCTAGTCCTAGTCCCCTCCCTCAACTGTACTTCCGTCCAATACTTTCCAAATCTCCCGCGTGCTAACGTCATTCGGGAGCCAGACAAATGAAAAAATATCGCAGATCACGCGACGACGGACGCTTCGCCCTCACCACGCTGCAAAATCCCAATCTCGAAGTCCGCAGCCTTCCGCAATTGATCGCCGCCGCGCAAAACCTCGTCGCCGAACAAGAAGCGGCATGGAAAGCGGGGCGGACGGCCGCCGATGTCCCGCTATCGGCCGACGCCCCGCCGCCCGCGGAAGAACAAGCCACTCCCGCAGACGACGCACCCGCCGAAGCGCCGCCAATCGTCGCAGAATCACTCGCAACTGACGCCACTCCGCGGCAAAGCCCCGCGCCCGCCCCGCAAAACTCTCGTCCGCCAATCCCCGCGCTCATCGCGCAAGAAAGCCGCGAAAGGCCAGCCCCGTCCCCGCGCCCCCCGCCGCGAACTCACCGCTCTCGAACGCCACGAGCGCAAATGCGTTATCTGCGCGAATCCCTATCGCGACACGATTGAGTCCTACTTCTTGCACTGGTATCCGCCGCATCGCATCGCCGAAGAATTCGACATCCCCGAAGTCCGTTATATTTATCGCCACGCCCACGCCACGGGTCTGATGCAGCACCGCCGCAAGACCATGCGCGATTCCCTCGAATATATTGTCGAGCGCGCCTGCGACGTCGTTCCCACCGCCGACGCGGTGATTGGTGCCGTCCAGGCCTGCAGCCGCATCAATGCCCAGTGCGAATGGGTGGATCCTCCCAAGCAAGTGATCTTCTCGTCCGACGTGCAACGGCACGTCTCTCCCGAAGGCCAACGGCGCGCCTCTTCCGATGTCCAGCGGCGCTCCGCGAACGGCCCCGCCACTCTCGAGCTCCCTGATAATCTCCCCAAATTGCCTCCCGCGATTGACGTCCAACCCGCAATTTCTAATCGTCACACCCCGCGATTAGAAAACGTTGTATGTCATTCAAAACAAACAACCGCGCCCGTTTCTA
>CAWAAG010000011.1:0-61010 GCA_963780035.1 uncultured Acidobacteriota bacterium
TCGCAAACATGGACAAGCTAACGTACCGCTCAACGGGCTGACTACTTTTTGAGGTCCAACGGAGGCCCGCTGACTCGCTTTCCTTTGAGGGAGACATTCACCTCGACGAGGTTGGCGATCTTGATGAACGGAATCCCGCTGTTCATCCCATATTGCTTACGGTCGAAGGCCATTGTCCCGTTGATCGTGCCTGAGCCGGTCCCTACACGAGAAAGCGTTAGCGTTAGCTTCTCGGGCTTGGTGACTCCGCGTATCGTAAAGTCGCCGTCCACCTCAAAGGTGTTGGGACCTGTCTGTACGATCCTCGTGGAGTGAAACGTGATCAAGGGATTATGGTCGACGTCGAAAAAGTCTTTGCCCTTTAGCTTGCCATTCTTCATCCCGCTTCCAGTATCCACGCTGGCTGCCTGAATCTTGATGTCCAACACTCCTGTCGACACGTCAGGGGATGTAAAAGTTAAGGTGGCGTCCCACTTGTCGAAAGTGCCCTTTATAGCTACCGACGCCTCTACATCGAACTTAACCGAGCTTTCTACCGGCGTAATCTCGAAAACCGGGGCTTGCGCTCGGCTCAGCGAGGGAAACAAAGCAGACGCTAACAGGCAAAGGAGAGTTAGTCGCATGGCGCGTAGTCTGACGCTTCCCCACTTCCGTGTCAATTGCAGCTTTCAGAAAATCTGCCGCCGCAAGAGCACGATCCGTGACTCGGGGCAACGCATCGAAAAAGGACGGCAGTGCGCGCAGTCCATGACAAGCTAAGTCCCGATAAACGCCGTACTCGAAAAATTGCATTTCCCCCGAGAGCAAGTTTCCGATTTCTCGACTTATCGACGAGGCGGGTACCCGAATCGACTCGGCTCGCCGAGCTGCCTCCACGCAAACAATACCTTTCCTCTCTTCAGTTGTATTAAAGATTTGCCGACAGTCTTCGCGTCGGGGCCAATCCGTCCGCTTGATTTTGGGTTCGGAATCCGACGCTTGGTTCGCAGGAACAGCAGGGGAACAATACGCGTTCCCTAATGTTCCCTACCGCGGTTTTCTGTTCCTGCCAGTGCTCGTAAGTCCTTGAAATTCCGAATCAAGGTGCTCTGTCACGGCAGAGGTCGCGGGTTCGAGTCCCGTCGTCCCCGCCATTCTTGCTACAGGGGTTGCCGGACGTGACACCGGGAACTCCGTGATAACTCCAGCCCGCTTTAAAATCACGCGAGGAAGCGCTTCCCAGGGACGCATCATGCTGTCCACATCCCTTACCAGAGCGCGCCGAAGATACCTCGATTATTCGTTGATCGAGCATGGCGGCAGAGATGCAAGGTGGGACGACGGTCGGGCCGGGCGCTTGGCGCAATGGCGCGAGCAAACGTGCATGGCTTGGCGGCTAATCGCGGCGTGGCCCAACGCCAGGCGACGTAAAACTCAATGTGGTACCCAGGTAGGATGATGCGTGAAGAGGCCGTTGACGAAACCCATTTGATAGATAATGAACAGCCCGAAACACAAACTGATGACCCCGGAAGCCAGCCCCAAGCCGCGATTCAGCCGCGCGAAGCGTGTATCGGAAAATTTGAACGGCACGGCAATGGCAGCCGTGATCAACATCATTCCCGCCACGGTGCCCACGCCGAATACCAGCAGATACAAAATCGCCCAGGAAGCAACGCGAATCGTCGTCAGCACCAACAAAGCTACCGCCGCGGAACCCGCTAGGCCATGCACGATTCCCACTGCGAACGGCCGCACCATTTGGTAAACGCCCAACCGTCCGAAAGTGCGATCCATCCAACCTACCGGCGTGGCGTCCTCCGCATGCGCGTGGCTGTGCACGTAGTCTCCGCGTCGGTGCGGATGTGCGTGTGAATGAAAGTGCGGGTGCTCTCCGATCCGCATGGGCGTAAGAGTCTCCGTGATCCAGCGCATCATTCCGGAAAGGTTGAGTATACCCAGCAAAACCAGCATCAGGCCAACCGACAACTCCATGGTCAGGCCGACGCGCGGTGGGATTACCAGACCAAATAAAATGATTGCGGAACCGACGGCCAGAATCGTAACGGTGTGGCCTACGCCCCAGAGCGCTCCAATCACGGCCGCGTGGCGAATGCTGCGCTGGCGGCTCACAATCGTCGTCACCGCGATCACGTGGTCGGGGTCGGTGGCGTGGCGCATGCCCAGAAAAAAGCCCAGCGCGACGATGGAGAGCAGTGTGATCATATATTTTGCCGCGGCCGCCGAGCGGTAAACGCGCTTTCCGCCTGCGCTGGACTCACGAATACCAACTCATCCGACCCTCCACGCCGCCAGCAATCCGGACAGTGCCGCCTATCGCGGCGCTGCCACACGACGTCAAATCCAGCAATTGGGGCAGCATCTTTTCGCCAAATTCCCTTTGCGGGCACATCAGATGCCATGTTTTTTTTCGGCTCTACAAGGAGCAGTACAAACGAGCTAAGCGACGCGGCGAAGCGCGCAACAGCGTCCGGGGAGCAAGTTCAGCGGCCGAGTCTAGCCAATTTTCATAATTTCCGCCATTTATTGCGCGGCCCCGCAGGCGTTATGCTCTGTAGGGGCGGGCGTCCGACCCGCCCTTTACAAGGACGAGTCGGTGCACCCTGCAATCCAATCCCTAAAACCGATAATTTAACTCCGTGTACCCCAACGCACCATTCGCATTCACCGGATAAATCTTCTTGATCACGTCCCCGCCGATCGCATAACCAAAATACAATCCCACCGAAACTCCATGCTTCCACTTGTAATCTCCGCTGATGTCACACAAAGTCGCCAGCGACGTCGCCCCGTTCGACGGCCTGCCGCTGAATCCAAACGTCCACGGTTGAAAAGCGCCGCCGCCTGTGTACCACAAGTCGTTCTTGTTGCTCAGCCACAATCCATGCACGTCGCTGCGGATCGCCAGCTTCTTCGTCGGACGCAGCATCACCTCCGCAAACAAATCCGTATTGTTCATCGAATTGAAAAATGGAAACCGCGCATATACGCGCGGCGTGGGCAAAATCGCGAAGAATGTCCCGTGCGTCCCGTCCGCCACGTTGCCGTCGCCGCTCGAATAATAGTATCCGCCGCGAATCCAGGGACGCACGGCGTGCGCGAACGCCGGCTGCCACCCGCCCTCCGCCGCAAATGCCCCGGAGCGCTGCTTCAACTCGCCCCAACCGCCGCTCTGCAAGGCGCCCCATCCGAGCAGATCGAATTCTCCCGCTGAATTCGTCGGCGCGGCCAGAATGAAGTGCCCACCATACGTTCCGATATTTATTCCGCCTAAATCCGTTGCGCGCACCCCCGCCGGGCGGTTGTCCGTCTTCACCACGCTGCGGTCGTCGTTGTAATAAATTCCAAAAGCGCGCCACTCCGCATGGCTCTTGCCCAGCGTCACCTGCCGTGTCAGCGCCACGTACGTCACCGGCGTCTTCACCCATCCCCAGCCGTCCACCTGAAAAACGCCGCGCGTGGGAATCGCGCTCACCGCCGTGAAAGTCCACGGGCCATTCGCATACAAGAATTGCAAGCCGTCCAGGCTGCGCATCACGTCCGAGAAGCCGAAATTGCCGATCAGCCGCTGCCCGATGCGGTCCGATTTCAGCGACGCGAGCGTGGGATCCTTGGGCGCAACCTCGCTGCCGTCAGTGAATTCAAAGCGCCCCATGCGCAGGCTGGCGTGCTCCCACTTCAGGCGCAGAAAAACCTGCTTCGGGAAAATAAACGCTGTGTTTTGCGCTTTGTCATTTGCCGCGTAATACGAGCCGCCCAGCCCGTACTGTCCCAATGGCGGCGCATTCACCGCGTGATTGGGAAGTCCCAACAGCACCGGTGCCAGAAACTCGACGTTCCAGTCGTAACCTGTATGCACCTGCGAAAACCCGAAGCGGATCACCGTCCCCGAATATCCATATAGGTTGTTGCCGCTGGCCGGCTCAAACCAATCCCACGCCTCGTAACGCTCGCGCACGCTTCCGGAAAAAGTCACGCCCCCAATCTGAATCGGCTGCGCATCCGGCTCTTGCGCCTCGGCCACGCTCCCCGCCAGCAAGACCAACAATAGACAAGCCAATAGTCTTCTCAACGGATCTCCTATCCACCCATATTCTTCCCAATGAGCCCCGGCCTTATCCACACGCTGTTCGTGACAGCCGAATGAATCCGATAACGCAAAATTGCGTTGCAATTTGCTGGTGAATGGAAATTTCCGCAATAATGCAAAAATACTAGAGACACACGCAGCACAACAGGTCTACTGTCTAGCCCGCTCTGCACCGCAATGAAGCGCCAGTTTGGTGTCGTCTAACGAGCGGCAGCGGAAGGCTGCGTTCGGTTTCGCAGCGAAGGAAGTCCGTTACTTGGAAGAATGCGAAGAATTAAGAGCCGACACCGTTCGACCTTGAATCTCCAAGTCAAATCCGTCGTCACCAAGCTGCTCAAAATCCTCGGTGCGCTTGTCGCGATTTACGCTGTGGTCACCGCGGCGCTCTTCGCCATCATGCTGCGGCCGCCGGACAAATTCGCCGGCATCATGAAATATGTCCCCTGGCCCGCCTTCGTGGTTTTGCCCTTCAAACCCTTGTGGAACGTGGCCCGCAAAGGCCGCCTCGCCGTCGGAGACGTCGCTCCGGATTTTTCGCTCGAGAGCACGGATCACAAAAGCACTTTTCAGCTGTCGTCCATGCGCAGCCAGAAACCAGTCGTCCTTGCCTTCGGTAGCTACACCTGACCTCCCTTCCGGCGGGAGGTTCCCGCTCTCAACAAGCTCTACGAACAATACAAGGACCGGGTCGCGTTCTACGTCGTGTACATCCGCGAAGCCCATACCAGTGACGTCTGGCAGGATCCCGATAATCTGGACGACCACATTGTCTTCGCCAGCCCCAAGAATTTCGCGGAACGCGAACAAATGGGCCAGATGTGCGTTGTGAAGCTGGGCATCCAGTTTCCTGCCGTGGTAGATGGATTCGACAACGCCACCGAGCGCAACTACACGGGCTGGCCAGACCGCCTCTACGTGATCGACCGCGATGGCCGCGTCGCCTATAAGGCGCGACCCGGTCCATTCGGTTTTCGCCCGCAAGGTGTAGCGGACGCCCTACAGAGATTAGTCCCGGAGACGAAACCGTAATCGTCCCGTCGGTGCCGCCTCCGGGCTGCTGCCGCCGTTTTGGACTGGCACCTTTTCTGTCCTTCTGGACAGCTTGCCCGTCCTTCCCGCCTCTCTTAACCTAGCTTCACGCAAGCTTTCTTTTCCAGTTCCGGAACCTGCGCGTTGCCCAGATATCGCTCGCGTCACGCCGCGCCGCGCGGGAGGCGAATCGCATGAAGTCTGCCAGACGTCCATTCCCTGCTCTCGTGCTCGGCTGCTTGACCGCGCTCCTGCTGTTGCACACCGGATGCGCCGGCACCCACGGCGGCGCTTACTCGGGTGGCGGAGGAGGCGGCAACAACGCGCCATCCGCGCCGACGGGTTTGGCAGCCACCGCTGGGAATTCCCAAATCACACTGACCTGGTCCGCTGATTCCGGCGCGACCGGCTATTACGTCAAGCGCTCGACGACCACCGGCGGACCGTACACGCAAATCGCGACGCAATCATCCACCAGCTACGCCGATACGGGCCTGACCAACGGCACAAAATATTTTTACGTGGTTGCAGCTTATAATTCGGCCGGATCGAGCGCGAACTCCACGGAGGTCAACGCGACTCCGGCGTTGCCTCCGCCGACCGCTCCCACGGGCCTTGCGGCTGCAGCAGGAAACGCTCAAATCGCTTTGACGTGGACGGCCAGCGCGGGCGCCACGAGTTACCACGTGAAACGTTCCACCACCAGCGGCGCGGAAACACAGATCTCCGCGCCCACTTCCAACAGCTACACGGATACCGGCCTGACCAACGGCACCAAGTATTTCTACGTCGTATCAGCCGTGAATTCTG
The DNA here is from genome assembly GCA_963780035.1 of uncultured Acidobacteriota bacterium. GTDB lineage: Bacteria > Acidobacteriota > Terriglobia > Acidiferrales > UBA7541 > Palsa-295. Next base: position 5,930 of record CAWAAG010000011.1, read on the forward strand.
GCGGCGAAAGCGCGAATTCCCCCGAAGCCTCCGCTACTCCCGCCGCTCCCGTGACGCCTCCTGCAACGCCAACAGGATTGCAAGCCACCGGAGGAAACGCGCAAGTAAGCCTCACCTGGAACGCCAGCACCGGCGCGACGAGTTACCACGTCAAGCGCTCAACCACTACCGGCGGACCGTTCAACTCCACGTTAGCGTCGCCCGCCGCGACGAACTACACCGACACCTCGGTCACGAACGGCACCGCCTACTATTACGTCATCTCCGCCGTAAACGCGACGGGCGAAAGCGCCAACTCCGCGCAGGTCAGCGCCACGCCCACCGCCCCGACGGCGAATGTAACGATCACGATTGACCCCACCAAAACCAAACCGATCTCCCCGTGGATTTACGGCATCAATTTTTATTCCGGAGTCACCGGCGCGCCGCCGCAGCTGACCTTCGACCGCGCCGGCGGCAATCGCTGGACCGCCTACAATTGGGAGACCAATGCCTCGAACGCCGGCAGCGATTATCTCTACGAAAATGACGACTACCTCACCAGCAGCACGGTCCCCGCGGAAGCAGTCCGCAGCTTCATCGCCGGCGACCAGTCCAATAATCTCGCCAGCTTGATCACCGTGCAGTTGCAGGGGCTGGTCTCCGCCGACGAAGCCGGTCCGGTTAGCGTCACGAACCCTCCGGATCTCTCGCGCTTCAAAGTGGTCGTAGACCAAAAGTCCACTGTCTCCAGCGCTCCCTTCACCATCACGCCGCCGACCACCGACGCCGACGTCTTCATGGACGAATTCGTCTGGGCGCTCAATCAAAAATTCCCCGGCGCGAATATCTTCGGCGCTAATCCCGCGCATCCCACTTTCGTCAGCCTCGATAACGAGCCCGAACTTTGGAATTCAACGCATCTCGAAGTCCAGGGCTCCGCCCCAGTCAGCTCAGACGATTACATCGCGAAAACCATCACGCTCGCCGAAGCGCTCAAAAATCAATTTCCGAACATGACCATTTTCGGCCCGGTGCACTATGGTTTTCAGGGCATCTACAATTGGCAAGGCGAGCTAAGCGCCACGCCCAACGGCGCGAATTGGTTCCCGGACAAATATCTCACGGCGATCAGCGCTGCATCCGCCACTTACGGCAAGCCCTTGGTGGACGTTTACGACTTCCATTGGTACGCCGAAGAGTACGATTCCAGCGGGACGCGCAGCCTCGACCTTACCGGCTCTACTCTTACCGCCGCTCAGGTGCAGTTGATCGTCCAAAGCCCGCGTAATCTCTGGGATCCCACCTTCACCGACTCCACCAACAGCAATCCGTGGATCTACGAAGAACTCGGCAACACTCCCATCAACATCCTCGGCCGCCTGCAAGCCAAAATTAGCGCCGAATTCCCCGGCATGAAAATTTCCCTCACCGAATACGAAAGCGGCGGCTGGAACCACATCGCCGGCACCATCGCGCAGGCCGATAACCTCGGCATCTTCGGCAGCCAGGGAGTTTTCGCGGCGAATTTCTGGCCTCCCAACGGCACCTACTCTTACGCTCTCGCCGGTTTCCGCGCTTTCCGTGATTTCGACGGCGCCGGCGCGATTTTCGGAGACACCTCGCTGCAATCCACCTCAAGCAACGTGCAAAATGTCGTCGTCTACGCCAGTTCAGACAGCACGACTTTGGGCCGTTACGTCTTCGTAGCCATCAATCGCTCCGCAACCCAGCAAGTAACCGCCATCACCGGCCAGTCTCTTTCCGGCACCGCCAACCTTTTTCAGATGACCGCCGCCACTGCGCAAAACCAAAGTACCGTCCAGCCAGTTTCCATCGGAACGATGCCAGTGAGCGGCTCGATTCTAACGCTGACTCTGCCAGCGCTAAGCGTGACCACCATCGAGGTGAAGTGAAGCCGCAACAGGTCGCGCGCTTAACCGCGAGCCGCGAATCACAGGGATCTTACACCACTACCCCGCACGCCCCCGTACGCCTTCGCTCGGCAGCTCTCGTTAACCTGCAAACGTACGCAGTGTCTCCAAGAATCTCTTACGGTTATTCCGGTACGGCGATTTTTCTCGATCGTGTCGAATTTCCATCCGTGTTCAGATCGCAGAACGCTGTAGGCGTCTCCGCAACGCATTGACGCGCAGCGACTTCTATTTTTCTCTGTAGTGTTTGGAACCGAGCTTGCACCACGTCCGAGGGGTGACACATTCACCGCAGGAGGCCGTGGCATGAGAAAGAAACATTTACAGAGCTGGGTGGCCATGTCGGCTCTCACCGGATTTTTATGCGTGAGCACGCCCGCAACAGCGCAAACCGCGCCCACCCAGGAGAATCGGCCCGCACAAGACAACCAGTTTAATCGTGAGGCGCTGGCCAGTTTCAGTCAGTTCCTGGATAGCCATCGCGAGGACGCCGAGCAACTTCGCAAGCAACCGGACTTGGTGTCGAACGACGAATTCCTCAAGAGCCATCCCGAATTACAGGACTATCTGCAACAGCATCCCGGCGTGCGCGATCAGATCCGCCAAGACCCGAACGCCTTCATGGCGCAGGAAGCGCGTCTCGATCGCCGCGACGATTATCGTGACGGCGATCGCGATCGTGACCGCGACGCGGATCGCCGCGATGTGGCCGACTTCAATCGCTTCCTCGATAGCCACCGCGAGACAGCCGAGCAGCTTCGCCGGGATCCATCGCGAATCAATAACCACGAATTCGTGAGGAGCCATCCCGAGCTTCAGGAATATCTCGAGCAGCATCCCGCTGTTCGCGATCAGCTTCGCCAAGACCCGAACGCGTTCATGGCGCAAGAAGCCAATTTCGACCGCCGCGACGATTATCGCGACGGCGATGGCGATCGTGACCGCGACAGCGACCGCCGCGAACTAGCCAATTTCAATCGCTTTCTTGATAGCCATCGCGAAACTGCCGAACAGCTTCGCCGCGACCCTTCGCAAATCAATAACGATGAATTTGTGAAGAGCCATCCGGCGCTGCTGGCTTACCTGCAAGAGCATCCCGGCGTGCGTCAGGAAATGAACCAGGATCCCAACGCCTTCGTGCAGCAGGAAGCGCGCTACAACCACAACGGCAACGGCATGGATCGCGACTCCGACAGCCGCCGCCAGTTCGCCGAATTCCTCGGAGGCCACGAGGACGTTGCCCGGCAGCTTTCCGAAAATCCTTCATTGGTCAAAAACCATGAATACATGGACAACCATCCGGAACTTCGGGACTACTTGAATTCGCATCCCGAAGTGCAACAGCGCCTGACTGCGGATCCGGACAACTTCGTCAAGTCGTCTCAGCAATTCAAAACTACAACCACACCTGGCGCGGGCACAAAGACTCCGATGCCGGACGCCACGAAACCCAAGCAGTAAAATCCGGCGCCTCGCGGATTGGAAGGCGCAATTTGCGCATCGGCCTTCCAATCCGTGGTTGCCGTCTCATTCGTTAGCGGCCATTTACAAAACGCGGCGCTTCATCGGCCGCTCAGCACTCTGCCGCTGACAAACTGCTGTTCAAGGAGACGCTATGAACGCGAAAATCCCCCTGCTTTTGGCTCTGGTCGCGGCTTCCGCCACTCCTCTTTTCGCCGGCCATGGAGACAAGAAAAAGCCCCCGGAGCGCGCCACGCTCGAACGAATGGAAGCGGTGCCCTGCGGCGCGAAGGAAAAGGGCATCACCGGCCTGGGCACGCTGTGGGCTTCGGCCGGCATCACCCACGTCAATTCCGATGAGAAAATGTGCCCGCAATACACCGTGCTCAGCGACGAAATGGAGTACGACATCCGTCCCGCCGATCTGAAGCACGCCGTTATTCTGCCCGTCGGCAAGGAAATCGAATTCAAGATCAAAAAGGATCGCATGTATCTGAAAGTCCCGGACGCCCATCAGAAAATGCAAACCTACGAAGTAATCTCGATGAAGCCGGCAAATTCAGATGCCAGCGTGAAGGACGCTTCCAACAAATCGGACTCGCACTAGGGAGTGTTACTCCAGAGAAACCAAGCGGCGCCCCGGCGTGCACCTTCGTAGCCCAAGTGAAAAAAGGGGCCGTAGGGGCGCTGCTTGTCGCGCCCCGGTTTAGATGAGCGAGCGGTGTAGATTTATCGGGCCGGGCCCACGGCCCGACGCCCGCGCCCATTACGGATCAATTCGCAGCCGGCGAATTCAGATACAATCAATCGCTCTGGAACATCCGTCTCCGCGAATTGAGGAAACTCATGGAACACAGCCTGCAAGATACTATCGCGCTTCTCGCCCGCACTCCCGCCACTCTCAATGCTCTGCTGCGCGATCTGCCGGAGTCGTGGACGATGCAAAATGAAGGCATCAACACCTGGAACACGTTGGATATCGTCGGCCATCTCATTCACGGCGAACGCACCGACTGGATGCCGCGCGCCAGGATGATCCTGCAATTCGGCCAGACGCAAACCTTCGTGCCTTTTGACCGCTTGGCACACGTGCGCGAAAGCGAAGGCAAGTCGCTCGATGAGTTGCTCGACGACTTTTCGCGCCTGCGCGCAGAAAATCTGGACGAACTGCGCTTGCTGAACCTGCGCCGAGAGGATCTCGAGATGAGCGGGAAGCATCCCGCGCTTGGAACCGTCTCTCTATCGCAATTGCTCGCCACATGGGCGGTGCATGACCTGACGCATCTGCATCAGCTTTCACGCGTGATGGCCCACCAATACCGCGCCGCTACGGGTCCGTGGAACCAATACCTCGGAGTGCTGCAGTGCGCCGGCCACAGCGCCTGATGACCTGCACGGAACGTGAGCCCACCAGCAACGAATGGCCCGTTTCCGTCCCGGAAGGTTTGGCTCTCCACAAGTCACGCCGCGCGGCCGCCGCCTTTAACTTTCGACTTTCAACTGCTAACTATCAACTATCATCCTCAGCCCCAACTTGCTCGCCGATTCGCCCTGCCGCATAATGAAGTGGGCGTACGGCGGGGTATGAAAAGATCGTTCATTCTGGTGTTGGCAATCTTCGGCGGGCTGGCGGGTCTGGCTATCGGTCTTGCCGCAGGACGTGCGGGCCAGCCGCGCTTTCATCCGCTGCGTTCTCCCTTTGCATCGGCGCGATCCGCGAAGAAGTCCGCCGCCATTGAATCCGCGCATGTGGCCGTTCCCTCAGTATCTAGCGCCGACGCCGGCGACCAACAAAGCGACGATTCGGGCGAACGCATTGTCCGCTTCGCGAGCAATCCCCAGCCGATGCCTCCCTTCCTCGTCACCGACCTCGATGGCAACGCCGTCTCCACCGCCGCATGGAAGGGCAAAGTTGTCTTCATTAATTTTTGGGCCACCTGGTGCCCGCCCTGCCGCGCGGAAATTCCCGTCCTGATTGATCTGGCGAACCGCTACAAGGACCGGCTGCAAATCGTCGGCGTCTCGCTCGATGAGGATGAGCCCGAGGATGTAAAAAAATTCGCCGAGCATTTCGGCATCAATTACCCCATCGTGATGGCCAGCCCCGCAATCGTCGCTGAGTACGGCGGCGTGCCGGCTCTGCCCACGCTCTTCGTCGTTAATACCGATGGCAAGGTGGTTCAGAAACATGAGGGCTTGTATTCGCGAGAGCTGTACGAAACCGAAGTGCGCCTGCTGCTCGGCCTGCCCGCCGACGCTCAGGTGGAAACGTTCGTGGACCAGGGCCAAATCTTCCTGAAAAATGCCGCCCTCGCTACCGACTTACCGGACGTGGATTTCAGCGGCCTCACGCCGGAACTGAAAAAAGCGGCACTCAAGCGGCTCAATTCGGAAACGTGCGATTGCGGATGCCGTCTGACGCTCGCGCAATGCCGCATCAACGACACCTCCTGTCCCATCAGCAAAAAACTTGCCGCGAACGTGGTCAAGGAAGTCGCCGAAGGCACCCCACCGCCCGCATCCGCTCCGGCGATGGCGCCGCCACCGGCCACTCCGAAGCCGCCCGCGCCCTTGCCGCCACCCGTCGCCCCTGCAAACCAAAACTAGCCCTCCCGCCGCATAAAATCGCGTGGCAATGGAAAGTTCCGGCGCTGCCAAAGCTTGAGCGGCGTGGCGCACCCGCGAAGCATCTCCCTAACCGGTGGACAATTCGAATGCTATTGCGGAGCTGAGGGTGGTTCACCTGGCGTCCCCACCACCGCGGGCGCCGCTGGCGTGGCGGGTTCCGCGTTGGAATTCAATATCACCAAGTCCACCCGGCGATTCATCGAGCGGCCTTCCGCCGTATCGTTCGAAGCGACTGGATAATATTCTCCGTAGCCCGAGGCTGAGAGCCGGTCCGGCGCGATGGCATACTTCGTAATGAAGAGCTTGATGATTTCCGTAGCTCGCGCGGTTGACAATTCCCAGTTCGAGTCGAATCTTCGATTGTGAATAGGAACATTGTCGGTGTATCCCTCGATGCGTATGCGCATCCGCTCCGGTCCAATCACTTTGACGATCGCATTCAGAGTTGGTATCGCCTGCGGCCCCAGCGCCGTGGAACCGCTGTTGAAGAATCCCGCTTCGCGAAGACTCACCACGATTCCTTCTTTCGAGGGCGTTACCGAAACTGTGCCGCCGCGGATTTGCGGAGCCAGCAGCGCGTCCAGTTTCATCTGCAGTGCCTCCAGCCGCGGACGGTCCGGTGACTCCGCCAGCGTGCTGAGCGGCGAATTCACCAGCCGCCCGATGGTTTGCATCCGCTTCACGTTCTCGATGATTTGCACGTCGGCAAAAGGCATGGGCTCGGTATTTACCAGGCCCGGCTTGGAATTCGAAGAGTCGAAAATACCCATTTGCTGGAAAGCCACTTGAATCGCCATGGCAAGTTGTCCGGCTTTGCGTTTATCAACCTGCGCCGAGGAATAGTTGATGTATACGTCCACCACATTGGTCATCGTGTCGAACGACAAATTCCACACATGCTCGATGATCTGCGCCCGCGTCACGTCGTGCCCCGCATTGCGCATCAGGCATTCCAGCAGCGCAAATTCCTTGGGAGTCAATTCCACGCCTCGCGAGGCGCGCTTCACCGAATGCTCCACGCGATTCAGTTCCAGGTCGTCCATGCACAACACCGTATTCGTCGCGCGGCCGCCCCGGCGCAAAAGCGCGCGCACTTGCGCGGACAACTCGGAAAACGAAAACGGCTTCAGCACCAGGTCGTCCGCGCCCATGTCCAGAACTTCCACACGATCCTCCGGGCGGTTGCGGCCCGATAGCACCAGGATCGGCAATTGCTGCTGCTTCGCGCGAAACGATTGCAATACCAGCATGCCGCCCGTAAGCGCCAGGTTCATGTCCAGGATCGCCAGATCGTAGCTGCGCTCCTCCACCATTTGCTGCGCTTCCTCGCCGTTTCGCGTCAAATCAACCGTGTAATGTTCGGCATCGAAACTACTGTGAAGGAATGTGGCTAAGGCTGGGTCCTGCTCTGCGACTAGAAGACGCATTGCTGCTCCTGGGGAAGGGGGAAATTCTAACTATTAGGAAGGGGGAATAAACTTTAGTTAAGGTTGGCGAAAGTGTCAAAGGAAATCTTCATCATCGCGGGACATTTTCGAAGAAGTTAATACGAGCGCGAAATTTCACGCGAATTGCTCCAACACGGCACAGCGCATGCTCCCAAATGGAACAGTGCGCTCCCCTCTTGCTCTCCGTTTCACGGATGCGTCATCTTTTCCGGTTTCACCAGCTCATCGAACTCCGCAGCGCTCAGGTAACCGAGCTGCAAAGCCGCTTCGCGCAAACTAATATGCTGCTGGTGCGCCTTGTGCGCGATCTCCGCAGCCTTGTCGTAACCAATCTTCGGACTCAAAGCCGTAACCAGCATCAGAGAATTCTTCACATTTGCAGCGATACGCTCCGTGTCCAATTCCATACCGCTTACGCAGTGGTCCACAAAGGAACGGCACGCATCCGCAAGCAAGCGCACGGAGTTAAGAAAATTGTGAATCATCACTGGCTTGAAAACATTCAGCTGAAAATTTCCCTGCGAGCCGGCAAAGCCAATCGCTGCGTCGTTGCCAAACACTTGCACCGCCACCATGGTCATCGCTTCGGACTGCGTTGGATTCACCTTCCCCGGCATGATCGAAGAGCCTGGCTCGTTTTCCGGCAGTATCAATTCACCGAAGCCCGCGCGCGGTCCCGAAGCCAGCCAGCGCACGTCGTTCGCGATTTTCATCAGTGAAGCCGCCAGAGTCTTCAGCGCCCCGCTCGCAAAGACGATTTCATCGTGCGCCGAAAGCGCCGCAAACTTGTTGGGGTGCGACTGGAACGGCTGTCCCGTCAATTCCGCGATCTTCTTCGCCGCGCGCTCCGCAAATTCCGGATGCGCGTTCAATCCCGTGCCCACCGCCGTCCCGCCGATTGCCAGTTCATACAGCCCCGGCAACACCATCCTCAGCCTCTGCACATCCCGGTCGATCTGGCTCACCCAGCCGGAAATTTCCTGCCCCACCGTCAGCGGCGTAGCATCCATCAAATGCGTACGGCCGATCTTCACCACCTTCGCAAACATCTTCGCCTTCGCGTCCAACGCGTCGCGCAACCGCTCCACCGCCGGGATCAGCACTTCCGCCACGCGCATCGCCGCCGCGATGTGCATCGCCGTCGGAAACGTATCATTCGAAGACTGCGACATGTTCACGTCGTCATTCGGATGAATCGGCTTCTTGCTGCCGAGCACTCCGCCGGCGATCTCAATCGCCCGGTTGGATATCACCTCGTTCGCGTTCATGTTCGTCTGCGTGCCGCTTCCCGTCTGCCAGATGTGCAGCGGAAAATGCTCGTCCAGTTTTCCGGCGATCACTTCATCCGCGGCCTGCACGATCAATTTGGTCTTTTCCGCCGAGAGCTTGCCCAAATCCTGGTTCACCAGCGCCGCGGCTTTCTTCAAAATCCCAAAAGCGCGTATCAATTCAGGAGGCATCGTCTCGCGCCCGATGTCGAAATGAATCAGCGAACGCGCCGTCTGCGCCCCGTAATAGCGGTCGTTCGGCACCTCAATCTTCCCCATGCTGTCCGATTCCACCCGCATCCCGGCGTTCGCTGCCACTGACGCCCTGGCGTCCACGTTCCCTCCCGTAATCACTTTGCCGCGCCAGCTAAAGGCAATTCCCTGCTCCCTTTACCCGCCGCGTAGCGCGTATATAAGGATACTGCGGAAACCACTGCTACGCAGCGGTCAGTTCCCGGGGCACATCCCAAAAGCGCAAGTTCGGCGTCCCGCACTCACTCCCTGATCGGCCCCTCGCACCTACTGGCCTGGCGATTGCTCACAAGGACGCGCGGTCAGCTGTCCCGCCCTTGGACCTTCGTACAGGCATGTTTTCAGAAACGTTCGCGCTACCATGCTCTCAGGCAAGCTCCAAAACAGATTAATATTGTCACTGCGGACCGGGGACTTCACTCTCTTCATCGCGCCATTTTTAGGTTTCACGTTTTGGGGGAATGCACGATCGCATGGCCTCTCTGTTCAAATTTGCGTTTTCCAAGGATCGCTCCGGCAACGCCACGGCTACCGCCGAACCTGGCCCTGGAGTGGAGCTTGCTGCAAATGCTTCTGCGGCCGCGCCCAAAAGCGCCCCACAGCAGCCTCCTCCGCCCGCGCCTGTTGACGAGGCACAGCTCCAGGAATTCCTGCTCAAGAATTTCCTGACCACGGAATCCTCCGAGACCGCGTCGCCCGAAGCGATCGCTCCTCCGCGCGTCCCCACGGCCGAGCCCGCGCCCGCACCGGAAGTTGCCCCCGACGTAGCCCAGATTTCTGCGCCGGACGATTCGATTGACTCCACCCCACAAATCGCGCCGGAGCCGGAACCCGAACCTGCCGCCGAACCAGCACCAGAACCTGACCCAATCTCAAGCGCCATCACCCTCGCGGACCTCCACGAAAGCAAAGATATAGTCGCCGGTGCGGAGCTAGCCGCCGCCTCCGTCCCGCCCGCTACTCCCAAAGTCGCCCCGCACGAGTGGGCCCTCGAAGAAACTCTCGCGAACCACAAAGAATGGCTCGATTCCCACGCCGCCGTCGGCGCCAAAGCCGATCTGCGCAATGCCAAATTGCAGGACACCGAATTAATCGGCGTCAACCTACGCTACTCCGATCTACAGGACGCCAACCTGAAATCCTGCGACTTGCTGCTGGCAGACCTGCGCGATGCCTGCCTGGTCCGCGCCAATTTACAAGAAGCGTGTCTGGTCGGCGCCAACTTGGAAGCCGCGAATTTGGAAGGCGCTTCGCTCGAAACCGCCATGGGCCTTCTGCCCCGCCAGCTGGCTGGCGCGAATCTGCACGAAGCCTCGCTGCCCGCTCCGATCCTGGAATTTCATGCGCTGCCAGAATTCGTGCGCACCGCGAACACCGCCGCGCGCCTCTTCAGCACCACGCTCGCTTTCAGCGCGCTTTCCTGTGTGGCCATCTGGAAGACCAAGGACATTCAACTGCTCGCCGATTCCGCCATCATCCCCTACTTGCGCTCCTCCGCCGCAGCCGCGGCCGTACCCACCGACGAAATTTATCTCATCGCCCCCGCCGCCCTGCTCGTCCTCTTTCTCTGGTTCCTCTATAATCTGCAGCGCGTCTGGGACGCCGCTCTCGAACTGCCCGCCATTTTTCCCGATGGCAAGGTCTTAGGCCAAAAAGGCCCGCGCATCATTACCGGCTTACTCCGCACCCATTTCCGCTGGATGAATCCCGATGCTCCTTCAACGCGCCTAATCGAGAAGGCCAGCTCGGTCGTGCTGGCCTATTGGCTTGTGCCCGTGGTTCTCCTCGCCTTTTGGGCGCGCTATCTCACGCTTCAGGAAATTCACGGCTCGTTCCTGCAAATTGCGCTGGTCCTGGTCTCTGTGGGCGTCGCGTTCTATTGCACCACCAGCGTCGGCCGCCCCGCTGAAGTTTGGGCCGCGCAAGGACGTCCCATAAAAGATTACTTCGCCCGTCTGAAATATTTGAAGCCCGCTACTCTGCTCATTTTTCTTTTCCTGCTTCTGTCTTTGATCTCCGCCGGCACGGTCGCGGGCGTTCCGCACGATAAAGCGCGCGCTCCGCAGTTTGCCGCCGCCAGCGTTCGCCGCTGGGTGCCCAGCGCCCTGTGGGCGCTCGGTTACGACCCCTATGCCGAACTCACCGAAGCTTCCATTTCGCAGCGCCCTCCCAATTGGAACGGCGCCGACGACCAGCTTTCAAACATCAAAGGTGCACATCTCAACGGCACCAATTTCCGCTACGCCCAGGCCTACGGCATCTTTCTCGCAAACGCGCACCTCTTCCGCGCCAATTTCCAGGGCGCGTTCCTCTCCGAAGCGGATATGCGCGGCGCCGATTTAGGTCAGGCCAATATGAAATTCGCGGTACTCGACCGCGCGCAAATGAACCGCGCCAATCTCGACCGCGCGCAACTGGACGGCGCAAATCTCGCCCGCGTGGACCTGCGCGGCGCCAATCTCTCCTATTCCACGCTTGCCGACGCCATCCTCGTGGACGCGCGCCTCGACGGCGCCAGCTTCTACGCGTCCCACGCCGAGAATGCCACCCTTATCCGCGGCAATCTCGAAAAGGCGGACATGCGCGAAGCACATCTCGATGGCGCCAACTTGGAAAGCGCCGACTTGCAGCAGGCCTATCTCTGGTCCACAAAACTCGCCGGCGCAAACCTCCAGAAAGCCCAGCTCGCCACCGCCATTTTTATTGACGCCGACCTGCGCGGCGCCGACCTGCGTGGCGCGCAATTCAATGGCACGGTTCTCAACGGCGCGAACCTCCAGAACAGCAATCTGGACGGCGCCGACTTGCGCGGCGCATTGCAATTGAGCGCCAGCCAGATCTGCTCGGCAAAATCGCGCCAGGGCGCCTCGCTCGATGAAACGCTGCAAACGCAAGTGGACGCGCTCTGCGGCGTTCCCCACCAACCGTAAAGTCTCCCGCAACTCCGCGCGGCGCGGCGCGCCACGCCACAAATCAAATCCTTTCCACGTCCTGATTCGCTACAATTAACCCCGGAGGAACCGATGCATCCATGGCATGACCTCAGCCCCGGCGAACACGTCCCCCAGGAATTCCACGCCGTCATCGAAATTCCGCTCGGCTCCAGCGTCAAGTACGAGCTCGACAAAGGCAGTGGGATGATCAAAATGGACCGCGTGCTCTATTCCGCCGTCTACTACCCCGCCAACTACGGATTCATCCCGCAATCTCTCGCCGAAGATCACGATCCGCTCGATGTCTTGGTTCTCTGCCAGGTTCCCGTGAATCCGCTCACCATCATGGACGCGCGCACCATCGGACTGATGGCCATGGTGGATTCCGGAACGCTCGATCACAAAATCATCGCCGTCGCTATGGCCGATCCCGAATACAACTCCTATCATGAAGCCAGCGAGCTTCCGCCCCACAAACTCGCGATGGTCCGCCGCTTTTTTCAGGATTACAAGCAGCTCGAAGGCAAAATCGTCGAGGTGGACGCCATCCAGCCTGCAGCCGCCGCCTATCCCGTCATCGAAAGCGCGCTCGCCCGCTACGATAAAAAACGCCGCGCCGGGCATCACAAAAAATAGCTCGCCGTTTCGCCGCCTGTTCTCCTTCCCGCGGGGCGATGAAAAGGTGAACTGGCCCGCGCTGTCCCTTTTCTGAACCTCCGTCCAGTTGTGCCCGCCTTTCGCTTGTCCCCATACTGGACGTGCAGGTTATAGCGGTTTTTTCACAGCGGTGGATCTTGGGGAACGCCGTGCGACGCCCATTCTTCTCTTGCTTCCCGCATTTCGGAATGCAACGGTCCCCCCAGCGGCACTTTCAGGGCAGTCATCATGGCAGCGTTCGTATCTCCGGTGCTCGCGAGCATCCGCACGCGTCGCCACGGAGATCGCAACCGCCAGCTGCGCCGCAGCATCCCGCGATGGTCGGAGGAAAAATGATTCGTCCGCTTGGTCTCATTCTCGCGGTGCTCATCGCCGGCTCGCCCTCCCCTGCGAAAGCGGGCGCCACCACCAATGTGAAATGCGCGCCGAACGAAGACCGCGTGTGGGTCTACGAATCTCTTGACGACTTCAACGTGGCCGCCAAGCTTAAGTGCGGCGACCCGGTGCAGATCGTCGGACGCGTGAAGGGCTACGTAAAGATTGCAACCGCCGACGGCACGGAAGGTTTTGTGCTGGCTTCCGCTCTCCCGAAATCTGTTCTGCCTCCCGAACCCGAAGAGAAGCCCAACACAGTAGAAGCTGCGTCGGCCGCTTTTGCGGCGCGCCGCACGGCAAGATCCGCAACGCCTGCCGCCAGCGCAGCGCCTGCCGCCGCTTCCGCTGCTCCCGCTTCCGTCGCAAGCGCTCCGGTCGTTGTCGCCAGCCGCACCGCACCACCCGCTCCGGCCCCGCCGCAGCCAGAAGTAGCGATGGCCGAACCCGCTCCCGCGTCACCCGCATCCGCCGCGAGTCCCGCAACCGTCGAGAGCAAATCCGACTGGGTGTCAACGCCCGCGCAAGCGGCGCCAGCCGCTGCCACGGCCTCTGCCAAGTACAGCAATCCGCAGCCAGTGGCTCCCGCACACGCAAAAAAACACAAGAGCGCCGCGCCCGTCGAACCGCCAGTTTCACAGCCCGAACCAATCGTGGTGGCCAAAACCGCGCCACCCGCGCCTCCAGCCAACAACCCGGCGCCGCTTGCAACAACCCCAGTCTCTTCAGACGCCGCTTCTCAGGCTTCACCCATGGTCGCACGCAACGCGGAAGCAACCGAAAATCCTGCCATCGCAGAAAATTCCGCGACCCTCGAGCCCGTCTCCAGCCCTACGGACCAACCCGCGGTCGTTCGCGCCAAGCCGCCGGTGAATCCCGACGGTGACGACGATACCGCCGTCCAACAGCTCGCGGAAGACACCTCCAACTGCGCCCACTATTTTTCCGCCTATGGCCTCTCGCCCAATCAATACAAGTGGCTCGCCCTGAATCGTCGCAAAGCCTTCCCCAGCGTCTGCCCGGCTCCCACTCCCGCCATGGTGGATTTCGTGGTCATCTTTACCCACGATGTCGCTTTTTATAACGTCACCATGCCCGACGCCGTGCACGTCGAACAAAATGGCTTTTCCGATTGGACTCCGCTCAGCACCGTGGATACCGCGCTCATGACTCCCTCCGAAGCGGACAAGAGCCACCACGAATATGTTTGGGTGTTCCACACCACGCGCGGCGCCTTCGATCCCTCCAAGTTTTCTTCCCATCGCCGTCCGCTGTACTCGAAGTCCGAAACCAATACGCTCGGCTCGCGCGGCGGCTTCCGCACGGTGATGGACGCGCTCACCTTCATCGAGCAAAACGCCACCAACCGCTAGCGCGCTCTCGTCCCTCGGAAATCCGGGAACCGTGCGCGCGCCTCACGGCAATGTTCCATTCCGGACGAGTTGACCAGTTCGCGCCCCGCCCCGCATTCTCGTCCTCGCAGTTGAAATAGCCATTTGACTCCCACCGGCTCTGGCACCAAAATCTATCTTTCTTATCGCGATCCAGCCGCGGGTTCCCAGGACTCGCGCGGTCATTCCAGGAAACGGAGCAAACCATAATGAAAATCATGATTCGTATAACGGCCTGTGGAATTCTCCTGCTCGCCGCCGCATTCGTGGCCTCCACCACCACAATCCGCAAATCCTCGGCCGCCGTTGCCAAGGAAACCGGCGTCCAGCGCGGCAAATATCTCGCCGAAGAAGTCGCCAAGTGCGCCGAATGTCACACCCCGCGCGACGCACAAGGCCAATTGGACCCCCAGCACTGGATGCAAGGCGCTCCCATCTGGATCACTCCCGTCCACGCCAATCCGCAATGGGCCGAGCGTGCTCCCGCCATCGCTGGTTTCGCAGCCTACTCCGATCAGGACGGTGTCAACATCCTCGAAAAAGGAATTGGCGCCAATAACGAACCGATCCGGCCTCCCATGCACGTCTATCACATGAAGCATGAAGACGCCGTCGCCATCATCGCCTATCTGCGGTCGCTTCCCAGCTCTCCCCAATAATCGCGTGAGCCAAATATTAATATTTCTTAATATCGGCCCCTTTTCCCCTTTTACTCGTTTTTCTGTATTGCTCTTCTCGCCAACTGGAGTATCTTCGTCTTGAGGGAGGGCCCAACCATGCCCAGCACAACCAAAAGGATTCCGTCACGGGAAGCGATCGAACGCCGCGCTTACGAGATTTACATCGAGAGTGGCAGCGTGGATGGCAACGACGTCGGCAATTGGCTCGCCGCCGAGGAAGAACTCATGGCCCGCGCCGATGAGGCCGAAGTGGCCAAGACCCCGGCCGCCGATCTGCGGCCCGCGCCAATGCGCAAGAGCGTGACCGCCGGATAGCATTGCGCCGCGCTGCAAAAGTACTGCCGAGTATTGATTCCGTGGGTTAACTGGACGCCGCGGAGACGCGGTTTGCCGCAGCGGGGATGCCTACTTCCCGCGAAACAAGAAAATTATCTCGATAATCAGAATAATCACCACCGATAATTCCAGCACGAAGCTGCGCGTCTGGTTGAACTGGTCCATCATAAACCGGTATAGCTCTCCGGCCGTCCGCAGCTTCTGATCCACCAGCCGCCGGTAATCCGTCACTCCCACTTTGCCCGCCGCCAGCCCGTACAGCCGCGCGTAGAACATGTCGCTCAGAAACTTGATGGCGTTATCCACTTTTTCCGTCAACTCCATCACGTCCAGCCGGATGGTATTCAGCCGTTCCGCCTCGCGCGAAAGCCGCCAGGCCGCCGCCACTCCGCTCTTGTGCTCCAGCGAACGGTACACGTCGTCCAGCAGCCGCGTCAGCAAGCCGTCGTAGTAGCGGAATTCCAGCAGCTGCGTGTTGGCGTATTCCAACAGCTGCACCGTGGTCGCCGCGCTTCCCGCGCTGCCATAGACCAGCGCGCCCGACCAGCCCACCACCAGCAGATCCTCGCGCGAATACGAAATAGTCGATTGCAGAATTTCCTGCGTTTCTGCTTCCGACAAGAACATCGACTCGCCGCGCACCAGCTGCGCGATTTCTCGTCCGTGCCCCGCCAGCAATTCCTTGGCGCTCAGCGCCCCGCCCTCCGCGCCGCGTAATTCATCCAGATGCACGATGAAGTAATCTTCGTTCAGCCACGTCTTATAGGGCCGCACCAGCGCTCGGGCCGCGCGCTCCAGCGCACCGCGCAGCAGCTCATTCGCCTTGCCTTCCAGCTCCGGCGCGCCGATCCAGTGGCTCGATTGCGCCACCAGCGACTCCCAGTCGCCCGCGAACCCCAGTTCCATCTCAATGCTCACCACGCCGTAGTCGTAATATTTCGTGCTCCCGCGAATCGTCTCGCCGGTCTTCAGCAACACCGGCCCGATCGGCGCGATGACCGGCGGCCTTTCAAATTTCAAATAGTGCGGAATCGGCGGCGTGCGGCTAGCAGGAGCCTGCACGGCATGGGGCTCCAGAATCCCCCGGAGGCTGTCCAGATTGATGGCCTCCGCCACTTCATAAAGATAAAGAACCCGAAAATGTCCATGCAAAGAAATCGTATCCTCCCGTCACTCCGATAAGTATCTCATCCGCGAAGTTGCATTTGTAGCGGCGCACTTTTACCCTGAGTGACGCTACGAAGGGTTAGTGCGCCATTGGCGTCGCCGCAACCAATGATGGCGATCTGTCGGCCGCGGAATAACAGGAAGGGCGGGGCTTCAGCCCCGCCGTAAGTCCTGCCTTTTCTTTTGGGGCTTTAGCCCCTGAAGCCCCGCTTTTGACTTTTTCCTCAGACCGTAAGGAGAACTTTACATGCGTCAATCGGTCGCAATTTGTTGGCGAGGCCCCACCCAGCACCCCTCAATGAAAATCATGCGAAGCAGTCTCCGCCTCGGTAATCAATAACCCCCGCACGTTCTCCACTTTCACCGAAACCACATTGTCCAGATTCTGCAAACGCCCCTCGATCAACAAAAATTGCTGGCTCACGATCGCCACGTGCTGTTCCGCGAATAATTGCGGCGTGATAATCGCATTCGTAATCCCCGTTTCATCCTCCAAACTCAGGAACACGAATCCATGCGCCGTTCCCGGCCTCTGCCGCGCGATCACCCCGCCCGCGAACCGCACATGCGTCCCATCCGGCAGCTTGTTCAGTTCGCTCGCCGTCACCGCTCCCTGCCGCTTCATCCTCGCGCGATGATATTTCATCGGGTGCGGCCCCACTGTCATCCCCGTCCCGCGAAAATCCGCCACCAGCCGCTCCTCCGCCGTCATCGGCAGCAGAGGCGACTCCCTTGTCACAGTCACGCTCCCGCTCCCGCGTGCCGCGCCCTCCGCCGCTTCACTCTCCGCAATCGCGAGAGCCTCATCCTCCGCCTCATCGCATCGCTCCAGCAAAGGCCCCGCATGGCGCGCCACCCGCTCGATTTGCCACAGCGCATCCCGCCGATGCCCTCCCCGCGCGCCGCCGATAAAATTCAATGCGCCGATCGCCGCCAGCGTCGCCAATTCCGCCTTGCGTAATTCCGGCACCCGCAATTTCAAATCAGCAATCGAAGCAAACGCCCGCAGATCGCGCTCGCGCACAATCGCTGCACCCACCTCCGCGCGCAATCCCCGCACATAACGCAATCCCAACCGCACGCTGAAGCCTTCGCCCTCCTTCTCCAGCTTGCACAACCACTCCGAGCACGTCACATCAATCGGCTTGATCCGCAATCCATGCCGCTGCGCATCCTTCACCAATGTCGCCGGCTGATAAAATCCCATCGGCTGATTATTCAGCATCGCCGCCGTGAACGCCGCCAAATAGTGGCATTTCAAATACGCGCTGGCATATGCCAGCAAAGCAAAACTCGCCGCGTGCGATTCCGGAAATCCATACAGCGCAAACGAAGTAATAGACTGCACGATCGTGTCCTGCACCGCGCCCGTGATTCCGTTCCGCGTCATCCCGCTGCGCAATTTCAGCTCGATATCCTTCATCCGCTTTTCCGACCGCTTGAATCCCATCGCCCGCCGTAATTCCTCCGCCTGCCCTCCCGTAAATCCCGCCGCAATCATCGCCATGCGCAGTAATTGCTCCTGAAAAAGCGGCACACCCAAAGTCCGCTCCAGCACCGGCTCAAGCGAAGGATGCAAAGAATTCACCGGCTCACGCCCCAGCCGCCGCTGCAAATAAGGATTCACCATCTTCCCCACAATCGGCCCCGGCCGGATAATCGCGACCTGCACCACAATGTCGTAGAAACGCACCGGCCGCAGCCGCGGCAAGCAACTCATCTGCGCGCGGCTTTCGATCTGAAACATTCCCACCGTATCCGCCCTGCGCAACGTCTCGTATACCACCGGATCGTCCGCCGGCAATTTCCCCAAATCAATTTCCTCGCCGTAATCGTCCCGGATAATCTTCAGCGATTCTTCCAGCACCGCCATCATCCCCAATCCCAGCAAATCCACTTTCACGATGCCCATGTCCGCGCAATCTTCTTTGTCCCATTGCACCACCACGCGCCCCGGCATCGAAGCCGGCTCCAGCGGCACCACCGAATCCAATTGCCCCTGGCAAACCACCATCCCTCCCGAATGTTGCCCCAGGTGCCGCGGCAAATCCTGAAACTTCACGCACAATTCCAGAAATTTGCGAATTTGCGGATGCCGCAAATCTAAACCCGCATCCTCGAAATGCCGCGTCAAAGTGTCGTTCTCGTCCTTGTACTCCCACGCACCCACCAGGCTCGTCAAACGCGTCAACGTCTCCGCGTCGAACGAAAGCGCCTTGCCAATCTCCCGCGCCGCCGATCGCCCGCGATACGTGATCACGTTCGCGGTCATCGCCGCGCCCAATTTCCCGTAGCGCTCGTACACATACTGAATCGCGCTCTCGCGCTGGTCGCCGCTCGGCAGGTCCAGGTCAATATCCGGCCATTCGCCGCGCTCTTCGGAAAGAAATCGCTCGAACAGCAGATCCATTCCGACCGGATCCACCGCCGTAATCCCCAACGCATAGCAAACCGCGCTATTCGCCGCCGACCCGCGCCCCTGCACCAGAATATTCCGCTTCCGGCAAAAGCGAATGATGTCCCACACAATCAAGAAATAACCGGCCAGCTCCAGTTTCTCAATCAGCTTCAATTCCTTCTCGATCTGCGCCCGCGCCTTTTCGTTCTCCGTCCCATAACGCGCGATCATCCCCTCCAGCGTCCGCTCGCGCAGAAAATGCGCCTGCGATTTGCCGTCCGGCACCGGATACTTCGGAAACTCGTATCCCAAATTGCTCAAATCGAATTGCAAACGCGAGGAAACCAGCTCCGTATTCGCGATGGCCTCGGGAATATCCGCGAATAAACGCGCCATCTCCTCCGGCGATTTCACATACCGCTCGGAATTGCGCTCGAGCAAACGCCCGGCAGTCGCCAAAGTGCGGTGATTGCGTATGCACGTAAAAACGTCCAGCACCTCCCGCTGCTCCGGCAGCGCGTAGGACACGCCGTTCGTCGCCACCAGCGGCAACTGCAGTTTCCGCGCAATCTCCACCGCCGCATGATTCCGCGCTTCCTCCGCCCGGTCAAAATGCCGCTGCAATTCCACATACACATTCTCGCGACCGAAAATCTCGCAAAGCCCCCGCACGCATTCCGTCCCGCTTGCGATTCCTCCCCGCCGCAAAGCATCCGCCAGCGGCCCTTCCTCTCCTCCCGTCAAGCAAATCAGCCCCGCCGCTTTCGCCGCCATCTCCGAATCCGCCACCTGCCCTTCGCCCTTGCGCGCCCGCAATTTCATCAAAGTAATCAAGCGGCACAAATTCTGGTATCCCGCGCGCGTCTCCACCAACACCGGAAAGCGCCACCCGCCCGCCGCCGTCACTTCCGCCCCTATATGCGCCCGCAACGAAATCTTCCGCGCCGCCAGATAAAAACGCGGCGCGCCATAAACCCCGTCCCGGTCCAGCAAAGCCATCGCCGTCATCCCCCGCGCCACGCATACCTCCGCCAGTTCCTCCGGCAAAGCTCCGCCCTCCAAAAAACTGAAACCCGACCGCGCATGCAATTCCGTGTACATATCCGATCACGATGCAAACGCCTTTCTCTGCGTTCTCTGCGTTTTTCTCTGCGTCCTCTGCGTTAAATCTTTTGACTTCGTTTTTGAATTTGATTTGCAGTCCGTATAAATCACCATGACCTCTAATCGTAAACTCCCCGCACAAACCACCCCCGGCACCCCGCATCGTAATAAACGCAATAAACTCCCGCCCCTCCTCCCGCCGCCTGAAATTCAATCTCCAGATCCCACTCATCCCGATGCCACGAATTTTCCCGCCACCAATCCCCCGACGTCCTCCAAGGCCCCGCAGCCGCCACCACCCTCCCGCACCAACCGCGAAAAAATACTTTCGCCGGACATCCTCCCCGCAATTCCACCACCGCCGGCAAACAAGGCCGAAAAATCCGGCAACCGGCAGCCGGCCGCCGCAAAAGCCGCGAGCCATCGCCGTCAGCCGCCATCTTCCCCCGCGCGATCCTACCCCGCGCACGAATCCCCGCCCCCTCGTCCTCCACCACAAACCGCTTCATCCGGAATTCCCCCGGACGATGCGTATCCACCAATTCCGGCGAACCAATATTCCCGCCGCCCACCAATTTCGCCAGCCGCGCCACCGTAAGCTCCAATTTCTCCGGGTCCGGCGCACCCGGCACAAACAATCCGCCCTGCGCCGAACGCGCCCGCGCCGGCTCCGCCGCCAAAGTAATCTTCACGATGTCCCCAGCCGGCGGATCCCCCTGCAATTGCAATCGCAGCAATTTCAAAAGCATCTTGGAATCCCGCATCGGCACCGGCAGCTGCAGCACCTTCACGTAACTTTTCCGCGCGTCGGCATCCTCCGCGCCCTCGGCACCAGCAGAATTCCCCAAAACACTCTCTCCCCGCACCTGCACATCCTTCCCAAACAAATCCCCCAATTCAAATCGCACGCAAATCGCAGCCGCGGCCAAAGAACGCGCCTCCAATCGCGCGCACATCTGATCCAGCAATCGCCCCAGCAAAAATGACAAAGGTTCCAAATCCTCTACCGCATCCTCCAATTCCATCTCTTCTTCCATCCGCTCGATCGGTTCAGCCAGCACCATCGCCCGCGCTCCAGCACCGCGCGCTAGCTCGTGCAAACGAACTCCTTCCTGCCCCAGCCGTTCCGAAAGCTCCAGCACCGGCAACCCCGCCAACTCCTTGCAATTCCGTATTCCCCAGCGCGCAAAAGTTTCCAGCGCCTCCACCGAAGGCGCCAGCGCCCCAACCGGCAAACCGCTCAAGCGCTTTTCCTCCTCGCCCGCCGGAATCAAAGTAATCCCCGCAAAACCGCGCGCCGCATGCACCGCCGTTTCCAGGTTCGCCGAAATTGCCACCTGCGCCAGCAATCCCAACCCATCAGCCCGCCGCACCATCTCCCGCGCGATGTTCTCCTCCGAACCAAAAAGCGAATTCAGCCCCGCCACATCCACAACAATCGTCTCCGCCGCAAGATCTTCCACGCGCGGCGAAATCGACCACCCTAAATCCAGCAAAGCCGCATGCGCCGCCTTCTCCTGTGCCCGCGACCGCGCGCAAATTTCCACTCCGCACAATGCCGCCTGCAATTTCGCCATCCCCAATTGAATCCCCGCCCGCAAAGCCGCCGCATCCGCCGCCACCACCCGCACCAGCGGCGGCGTCCCCTCCACAAGCGCCATCCCCCGCCCGCCAGTCCGCGCCCCGCCACGCACCACAGCCTGCACCATAAAATTCGCAACATGAATCGCGGCAAACCCCACGACTTTCGATCCCCCGTCCACACTCTGAACTCAAGCAGTGGAATCGCCTTTCTCTGTGAATCGCCCCACAGGGCGATTCATCCTGAGAACCGGCAGTGCCGGTTCGAAGGGCGCTCTCTGTGTTAAATCTTTTGACTTTGACTTCGCTTTTGATTTCGATCCCGCCGCAGCCAACTGAAATAATCCCAATCCGTCCAAGCACTAAAAATCCCCTCCCCCACCCGCTGCCCCCGCGAACGCGACACTTCCCCCCGCGCCCGCAATCCACTCAACAACCATCCCAATGAATGCCGCACGAATTCCGCATCTGGCGCCGGGTAGCGCCGGTGTCCCGCCGGCAGGTTTTGACTGATTCCCCGAGAGCGCGGCCTGAATTTGTTTTCGTAGGGGCACGGCATGCCGCGTCCGCCTCTTGAATCCGCAGGGACTTGCGCATCAATTGGAACCGCCCCAGCCCACGAAGCCCCCTCCGCCCCCATCCGCAATCCCAAAGAAGCGCAAGTCTTCGCGTTCGACTCCTGCTCCAAAAGCACCAGAACCGTCGGCGTATCCTCCACCGCCCTCCGAAAACGAAACCACGACTCCAGCGGCACATGCCGCACCAATCGCGGCGCAATATCGCTCAAATCCACCGCAATGAATCCGAATCCTCCGCCCTGCAAAAGCAAATCCGTAGCCCGCAAACTCTGCTCGATATTCCTGCAGCGCACCCACAAAAGTTTCCGCAGTTCCACTCCCGCCGCTTCCGCCGAATGCGGATCAAAAGCATCCGCTCCATCAATCAAAGCGCAAGCTTCCTCCTGCGCCGTGCGCGCGCTCAAAGCCGAAAGCAGCAAACTCGTCCGCCCGGAACAAGAAGGCCCGAAAATTTCCGTCAACGCTCCGCGCGGCAATCCTCCCGTCAACGAATCGATTTCCGGAATGCCCGTGGAAACCGTCGTAACGACCTTGCGGTCGCGGTACGTAAAAGGCGCGGCCACGCGCCCAGCCAAAGCCAGTTCCACTTGCGAGCGCAAAGCTGCCAAGTTAGCGGCCATAGTTCACCGATAGTTCCACGCGAGGCGCCGAAAACGAAGGCATCTATCTTCGCCTTTTCTTCGCCTATCCAATTTTCTACACCTTGCCAAGCATTGTCAACCTCGCCGGATAAACATCAGCCTCTAATGCATACGCGTGGAGCACGGCACCAGCGGATTAGTGGATCAGCGCACGAGCGGGGTGAACTCACAGCGAGGTAAACTTACAGCCGAGCAAACTTGCGAGGCCAATCAAAACTTCTACAAATCCACCGGAAGCTTCACGGCAACAATCGTCCCGTCGCGCTCGAATCAATTCGCAACGTCCCGCCAAACTGACGGACTCTTTCTTCCATCCCGCGCACGCCCACGCCCGTCTTGGCCGAACCCATCTCCGCTTGCCGCAGCGTGGAAATCCCCTTCCCGCCATCGCTCACTTGAAATTCCACGGCACTCTCCGTGCGCCGCAAGTGAATCCGCGCGGAAGAACTCCCCGAATGGCGATGCACGTTCGTCAAGCTTTCCTGCACCACGCGAAATATCACCAGCTCCAATTCCCTCGGCAGCCGGTCCATCTCCGGAGACAAATCCAGATCCACCATGATTTTGCTGCGTTCCGAAAATCCTTCCACATACCAGCGCAGCGCGGAAGCCAGCCCCATTTCATCCAGCAGTGGCGGATGCAACAAATAAGACAGCGTCCGGATTTCCCGGGACAAATCCTCGGACAGCCGCCGGCACTCCGCCGCCACTTTGGCAATTTGCGGATTCTGCTCCCCGGCCACTCGCTCCAGCCCCGCAAGATTCATGGTCAGCAGCGCCAGCGTCTGTCCGGCATGGTCATGCAGTTCGCGCGCCATGTGCCGCCGTTCTTCGTCCTGCGCCACCAGCAAACGCCCGCTCAGTTCCCGCAGGCTCGTCTCCGCGCGTTTCCGGTCCAGAACTTCCGCTTCCAAAGCCGCCGTACGTTCGGTCACTTTCTTTTCTAATTCGTCATTCGCGTTTCTTAATGCCGCCTCCGCGCTTTTCAGGGCCGAGAGATCCGTCACGAACACCGCCACTTCGGCCTCGTTTCCCGCAGTCGAGATGGCGGAAGCCCCGATCAAGACCGGAATACGCCGTTGATCTTTCGTGATGAAAACTTTCTCATACACCTCGCAGCGTCCGAATTCACGAAGCTGCTGCGCCGCGCGCGCATCCGCGTCCGCATATTCCGGCGCGCTAAGCTCATCCCAACGCATTCGTCCCGCGCGAACTTCCGCTTCCGAATAGCCCAACGTTTTCAGGAACGCTGGGTTTACGTACCTCAATTCCGCATCCAAACCGCCGATGACCATACCGAAAGGATTCGCTTCCACCAGGCTGCTGAATCTCTTCGCCGCTTCTGCCAGTTCCAGCTGATGCACTTCGGCTTGCAAGAACGCCGCAACCCGCGCTCCGATCACCTGGAAAAAAGTCTGGTAACGCTCGTCGAACGGCAAGAGGGGACTAATCCCAAATACCAATACGGCCCGAATGGACGATCCCGCAAGCGGCAGAGGCAAGACGTAGGCGCGTGTCACCGGCTCTGGCCAAGGTTCCCTGATCATTTCGACGTCGCGCAATTGCAAATCTTCTACCAGCGATGGACCCTGGGCATCCATCGCATTCGCCCACGGCCACTGGCCTGGTTCTGCAAATTTCGCCGTCGGCGAAGTGCTTTCGGCGAGGACGAGTTGACCTGCGCTGAAAAGATACAGCGCCGCAAAAGGAATGTCCGCCGGATCGCTGCTCAGATTTCTCACCATTGCTTGCGCGAACCGCGCCAGCGCCTGCTCCTCGGCCAGTTCATTGAGTGCTTCCGCGCCGGCCGTGATCCCCAGCAAAGTGCGCAGCCGCCGTTCGCTCAATACCTGTTCGGTAGTCTCGCTGCACACCACCAGCGTCCCGCGAACAGCCCCCTCTTTGTCGCGCACCGGACTGTAGCTATACGTCCAGTAAACCTCTTCCAGTTTTCCATTTCGATTGATGGGAACGAGTTGGTTGGTATTCCAGGTGGATTCGCCGCGGCTCATCACCGCTGCGATTTGCGGACCTATGATCGGCCATATTTCCGGCCAGCATTCCATCCCGCGCTGGCCCACCGCCGCGGGATGTTTGTCGGACCGGATGCTCGGCCGGTAACCGTCGTTGTAGAACTGAATCAGTTCCGGCCCCCACCACAAAAACATAGGGTGCCGAGACGCCAGCAGCATGTTGACGGTTGTCACCAGAATGCCGGGCCAAGTTTCCATCGTGCCCAACGGCGTTCGCGACCAATCGAATCCGCGGATCAGTCCCGCCATCTCTCCGTCGCCGATAATTCGTGAAGCCGAAGCGCTGCCAATCATGGTTGGACCGCACTGCTGCAATTAGAATGATTCGATCGCAATGACATGGTTGCCGTTCTGGGGAGACGACACGACATCATAACCTTATTCCGTAAAGCCAGATAGCTAATGACGATGGACAGCGACGACTTTGCGCTTCCCCGCCGCTCCCCGCCCTTCAATTCCCGCCGCAGGCTCCCGTTTTCACGCCCGAAGTCGCCACTCCGTATTGATTCGACCCGGAAATCCGCGTGCCGCCGCCTAAAAGTATGACGCTATCCACAGGGCTAGGCCAATTCATTTCGAAAATTCCGCGCGCAGCATCCACCGCGCGCCAGGTCCCGCGCCACGTCCCGCTCGTAAACGTCCCGTTCGGTGCCACCGACACATTCCACCCGTTCGCCCAGTGCCAGTTTCCCGCCAGACCCACCGTTCCCGAAACGCGTCCGCCCGAAATCGGATACCCGTACTGATTTCCTCCGCTCATCGAGCGCTGGTCAGGCGAAACCGTCAGGGTCTCCACCATTACCGGCCACGTGAACGTGTACGCGCGCCGCTCCGCATTCACCACGCGCCAGCGTGCCGTGAACGGACCGCCCGTCACCGTGCCATCCGCGCGAATCGTCACCGGCGCATTGTTGAACCATTGATAGCAACCCACAATCGGATCCACGCTGCCGTTCACACCCGCAGCCTGCGACCGGTGCGAAGATGGCGCCGCTTTTGCCACTGGCGTCGCCGCATTGTCCCCGGCATTCGGATCGTTCGCGCCCGAGTTGACGCCGGCAGGATCCGTCGCGGCCGGCATGTCCCCCGCGCTCTGCGAATTCCCTCCGCCGCGCATCAGCATCATCCCCACCACCACGGCCGCAAGCACCAGCACTGCCGCCGCGCCAATCAAAATCGTCTTCGAATTTAAAGACCCCGCGCGCGGGCCCGCGCCGCCGACAGCCGCCGTACGAGCGGTGTCCGCCATCGCTTTGCTGGCCCCTGCGCCCGCCGCACTCGCCAGCACCGTCGGCGCGTGCTGCGCTGCGCTCCCCGCCACGTTGCGCTGCCACATCACCGTCGCATCCGTCGGCGCCGTTTGCGTTTCTCCAGCCTTCGCCGGCAGCAACTTGTGTACGGTCGCCGCCAGATCATCCAAGTGCTTCTCCATCGGCGGCGTCATCGCGTCCAGCCAATGCACCGACCCGATGAAATAATCCAGCGACTTCCCCGGCGCCACATCCTCGATCCGGAATGGCAGCACGGCCACGCCATTACTAACCGCGCGCTCCACTTCCTTCGGAATATGCCCGGAAGCATTGGCGCTCGAAGAAAAAACCAGCACCATCACTTTCGCGCCGTGGATCGCATCAATAATCGCTTCCCCGTACGACGTCCCCGCCACAATATCCCGTGGCGCGATCCAGCAGCGAATCCCGGAAGCTTCCAGCCGCGCGCACACCGCGTCCGCCACGATCTTATCTTTCGACGCATAGCTGATAAACACATCGAACGCCACAGGCAAGTCCTCCGCAACAATTCAGCCCTCTAAAATTTTCGCCGCGCGCCAATCGGGCATGGAAATCTCATCAATCCACGAGAAATCCGAACGTCGGATTATAGCCCCAGTTCGCGCATCCTACGCTCCCGCGGTCCAAGACACAACGAACGGAGTTGGCACGAGCGTAGTTGACGCACACCTACGCACACCCGGCGCAAACGTCTCGCCCATTTGCTCGCTTGGCGATGGTTTAGGTTTTCTAATCACCGCGTAAACACTCTGGCCGCGCACATGCATCGCCGTTAATGGGAAATCCTCGCCATGCCCCAAAACGAAACGGCGTCCATCTCGCATCCACAGCTCGACGCCCACACCCTGCTAGCTGACGGTCGCCTCGATGAAGCGTCACAGCTTCTCCATCAGGCGCTGGCCGCAGGAGAATCCAGCGAACTCTGGAACGATTGGGCCGTCGTCCAACTCGCTCTCGCCGAACGCGCCTTCGACCGCGCCCTAAAACTCGATCCCTGGAACGCCGACGCGCTCGCAAATCTGGGCATGTTGCTCTTCGGACTGGGAAACACCGTAGCAGCCGAATCCTTCTTGCGCGCAGCTCTGGACTCCGCCGTAGGCCCGACTCGCGCTCACCTCGAAGCGCTCCTCCGCGCATGTGCCCCGCTCGTGGCCACTCCCATCAAGCACACCGGCGCGATCGGCAGCCCCACAAAATCCTCGTCACCGCCAGAAATCACGCCGGCCTTCCCAAAACGCAAAGAGATCGTCGAAGGCGACGTGGACCTCGTGGTCCAGGACGCCTTCTTCCCCGACTCCAACTACCGCGGCACGATGATTGAAGTCGGCGCGGCCAAGCCCGACTACTTGTCGGTCAGCGCCACCTTCCGCAATCGCGGCTGGCGCGTCCTCTCCATCGAGCCTAACCCGTTTTTTTGCGAACTCCAGCGCCAGCGCGGCCACGACGTAATCGAATGCGCCTGCGGCTCCGCCGACCGCGACGACGTCACCTTCTTCGTCGTGCAAACCGACGCCACCTACCAGGGTCAGCCCGTAACCAACGAAAGTTTTTCGTCCCTGGGTGTCCGCGGTAAATATGCCGACATGATGAAGTCCGTCCCCACCACTACCGCCGAAATAAAAGTAAAGGTCCGGCGCTTAGACACAATTTTGCGCGAACATGCCGGCGACCTGCGAGAAATTGACATTGTCTGCGTGGACGTCGAAGGCTGGGAACTGGAAGTCCTCAGCGGCCTCTCCTTCGACGTGTACAAACCGAAACTTCTGATCGTGGAAAACCTGTTCCTGGATCCCACCTACGTGGACTACTTCACCCAAAAAGGCTACGCGCTCTGGAAACGCCTGGAACCCAACGACGTCTTCGTCCGCAGCGATCTCCAAGCGACCGCACTACTCGCCGACTTCCGCGCCAACGCCAGCTAAAAACTCACCCGCCGCAACCGCCATCACCTGACCCACGAAACGATGACGCGCCCGTCCGCCACAGGCGGACTCGATCCAGCGGACCCACTCGTCTGGTTTTGGATTACGTAAACAAATATAGCTACGAGAAGGAATGGTGCGCCCGGAGAGAGTCGAACTCCCGACCTTTTGGTTCGTAGCCAAACGCTCTATCCAGCTGAGCTACGGGCGCGCCGGAACCACACTTGCAGTCCGAATAGATTACGACACACCGCCCGCGACTTCAATACCGCGCCGCATCAATTGATGCACCCACGTCTTTGCTTCTTTGCTTCTTTGCTTCTTTGCTTCTTTGCTTCTTTGCCTCTCTGCCTCTCTGCCTCCTTCCCACTCACGATCCTCCACCCCCAAAAAACGCACGCAAATCCGTTACGCCGCACTCTTCACCAAGCCGTCATGCTCCCGTAACAATCGCACAGTACCGTCACCCGCCACAGACACAAGTTACCAGTCTCCAACGTGAGGTGTTGCATGGCGGCAGGAACATCCGTTCTCGATGCCAAAATGAATGTGAGCGCCCCGGCCAAAATTGGCATGGGAATTTTCGGCATCGCCTTGATCATCGGCCTGGTCTATGCCGGCACGCACTTGCTTCGCGACCTCGGCGACGTCCATCCCACCAGCGCATTGCCTTTCATCCTGCTAGGCATCGCGCTTCTCACCGCGCTGGGATTTGAATTCGTCAACGGCTTCCACGATACCGCCAACGCCGTCGCCACCGTCATCTACACCCACACGCTCGAGCCGCACGTCGCCGTGGTCTGGTCGGGCATGTGGAATTTCTTCGGCGTATTAGTCTCCAGCGGCGCGGTCGCCTTCGGCATCGTCTCGCTGCTCCCGGTCGAATTAATCCTCCAGGTCGGTGGCAAAGCCGGTTTCGCCATGGTCTTCGCCCTCCTGGTCGCCGCCATCATCTGGAACCTCGGCACCTGGTGGTTCGGACTTCCCGCCTCCAGCTCGCACACTCTGATCGGCTCGATCATCGGCGTCGGCATCGCCAATCAATTGATGTCCGTGAAGACCGGTACCAGCGGCGTGGACTGGGGCCAGGCCACCAACATCGGAAAATCACTGATTCTCTCTCCGATCGTTGGGTTCGTCATGGCCGCGCTACTTCTCATCGTCTCCAAGAAGCTCATTCCCAGCAAAGCTCTCTACGAAGCCCCCAAAGGCACCGAGCCTCCCCCATTTTGGATTCGCGTCCTGCTGCTCATCACCTGCACCGGCGTCAGTTTCTTCCACGGCTCCAACGACGGCCAAAAAGGCATGGGCCTGATCATGCTCATCCTCATCGGCACCGTGCCCACCGCCTACGCCGTCAATCACGCCGTTAATTTTCAGCAGACCCAGGATTTCGTCGCCGTCTCCACGCAAGCCGCTAACATGCTCGATCACTACGTCTCGCCCAACGCCGTCATCGGCGATGCCCGCGACGATCTCACCGATTACATCCGCACCAAGCAGTTCACTCCCAACACCATGCTCGCCCTGCGCGAAACCATCAACGGCATCGGCACAGAAATGGCGCTCTACAAAGAACTCAAAGCCGTCCCGCAGGATAAAGTCCGCAACTTCCGCAACGACATGTATGTCGTCAGCGAAGCCCTGCGCCTGATGAACAAAACGCACCAGCCCGCATTTTCCACGGCCGACACCGCCATCCTCGCGAATTACAAGAAGCACATAGACAACGCCACCAAGTTCATTCCCACTTGGGTGAAAGTAGCGGTCGCTCTGGCGCTCGGCATGGGCACCATGATCGGCTGGAAGCGCATCGTCATCACCGTCGGCGAAAAAATCGGCAACGATCATCTTACTTACGGCCAAGGCGCAGCCGCCGAAATCACCGCCATGGCCACCATCGGCGCCGCCGATTGGTTCGGCTTACCCGTCAGTACCACGCACGTGCTCTCTTCCGGCGTAGCCGGCACCATGGCCGCAAATCACAGCGGTTTGCAGATGAGCACCATTCGCAACTTGGCCTTGGCCTGGGTGCTAACGCTGCCAGCCTCCATCTGCCTGGCAGCAACCCTGTTCTGGGCCTTCAGCAAAATCGGCTAGGCGAAGTCGCCAGCGAATATTGAAGACTGCCGAATTTATCGCACGAACGGATCGAACAGTCCGCAGGCGAGCCCAGTAGCGCCGGCGTCCCGCCGGCTCGTAAGGCTTTGCCTGTGTCGCGGCGCACTTCAGTCCGCGATTGATACGCCGGCAATAACGCTGGCCGTCGCACAACAAATGTTGCGCCCGGTCGTAGGGGCGGGTCTCAGACCCGCCCGCTGTTGCCGTTGATTTTGTAGCGGCCGGTTCAGGTTCATCGAACCGGGCAGCCGTTGGTTCTGAATTTGTTGCGCCGGCCTACCAAATACATCGCGGCGCGCCGTTGCGAGATCTTTTGCCTGTGTAGCGGCCGCTGTGTCCCGCGCATTTCGGGACGCAGCGGGCACGTCCGGTACCGGCAACCATCTCTCTTCAGAGCCGGTTTTTGTAGCGGCGCACTTCAGTGCGCCATTCGCGTCGCGGCGCCAAACTGTGGCATTCTAAATAACGCGGCGACGAACGAACCAGAACTGCAACCGCCGCATCTCAATTTATTTTCTTCAGGAGCGCGGAACAGATCCGCAGGCCATCACAGGTAATGTCCAGATTCTTCCTAGCAATTTTCGCCTGTCTCTGTTTCATCCACGCCTGCCCGGCCGTCTTCGCGCAAGATCTCTCCGCCAACTCCTGCCCGCGCCCAGCGATCGGCAGCCCCGTCCCAGCGCCCCAAGACCTCCGCAGCCAGAACGGCGTGCTCGAAGTAGACTTAACGGTCCACAATTTCACCGGCGCCGATGGCACCACGCGTTACTGCTATCTCACTCCCAACGGCAACGAATCCCCCACCCTGCGCCTCGCCCCCGGCGATCTCCTGATCCTGAATCTGAAAAACGAACTGAAAGATCCGCAGCACGCGCCAACCGCGACCCAGCACAATCATCAAATGCCCGAAAAAGCCGCCAATCCCTGCACCAGCGGATTCATGTCCATCACTTCCACCAATCTTCATTTCCACGGCTTAACCGTTCCCGCCGTCTGTCACCAGGACGACGTCCTCAAAACTTCCATCCAACCCACCGATCCGCCGTTCCAATACCGTTTCTACATTCCAAAGAACGAGCCTCCCGGACTTTACTGGTATCACCCCCACATCCACGGTTTCAGCACGCCACAAGTTCTCGGCGGACTCTCCGGCGCCTTAATCATCGAAGGCATCGAGCGCGCCAATAAACAGGTCGCCGGCCTCCCCGAGCGCGTCATCATCATTCGCGATCAGAACTTGCTGACCCCCGACGCACCGCCCGCGAAATCCGAACCGGTGGTCCCCAAAATGCTCCTCGATCGTGACGGCGACGCCGCCAACAACGGTACCGGCTTCGGCAAGCCCGCCAAAGATCTCTCCATCAATTACGTCCCGGTTCCCTATCCCGATTACCCGCCCGCCAGCATCGCCATGAGGCCCGGCGAACGCCAGTTCTGGCGCGTCTTGAATGCTTCGGCAATTACCTACCTCAATTTGGAAGTCCTCTACAATTTCAAGCCCCAGCAATTGGGCATCGTCGCTCTCGATGGTGTTCCGCTCGACTCCAATGGCTTGAATGGAGATTTTATTGACTGGCAAACTCACATCGGCATCCCGCCGGGTGGACGCGTCGAATTCATTCTCACCGGGCCGCCCCTCGGCGCCTCCGGACTTCTCGTTACCCGCACCGTGGACACCGGAGCCGGCGGCGAAAACGACACCAATCGCATGCTGGCCACCATTACAGCTTCCGACGATGCGCCCGAACCGCGCTCAAAGCTTTCCTCCTCGCCCGTTCCCCTTCCGCCGTCCACTCTTCCGTGGCTCGCCAGCGTCGCTCCGGTTCGCACCAGAAAACTCTACTTCTCCGAAAAATTGCTCGATCCCAAAAATCCCAATAGCGCCACCACGTTCTATCTCACCGTGGACGGCCAGACTCCCAAGCCGTTCGATCCCTCTTCCGACGTCCCCAATATCGTCGTCCATCAGGGTGATGTGGAAGATTGGATCATCGAGAACCGTTCCACCGAACTGCACGCCTTCCACATCCACCAGCTGCATTTCCTGATGGTCGCCTGGCGCGACGTTCCGGTGAACGAGCCCTTTCTGCGCGATACCGTCAACGTCCCCTATTACGACGGGAAAACTCTCGAGTACCCCAGCGTCACGTTGCGCATGGATTTTCGCGATCCCAATACCGTGGGCATGTTCGTTTATCATTGCCACCTTCTCGAGCACGAAGATGGCGGAATGATGGGCACCATCCGCGTCCTGCCCGCGAACGCGCCGCAACGATCCAAAGCAAAAAGTCCCAGTACTCCCGCCCGCATCTCGTCAACTCGCTCATCCAGCGCCCCTTGATCCCCTCCAGAGTGTTCTCGCCCGCGTAAATCCACCTCCATCGCCGCGCGCCCATTTTCTTTTTCGCTTTATTCTTTCATTCACAAAGCAACAATCCTTCCGCAACACAACGCGACTATTAATTCCAAGCTCAGCTCGTGGTAGATTTCGAAAATTCCAGGAGGGTGAATGTCCTTCAAGCAAGTTGCATCAGATACTCTGCATTGCCTTCGCATCGGGCTCGCGTCCCTTGCAATGTTCCAGTTCACAGTCGGCGCTTCGTTGGCCGGCGCGGTTCCAGTTCCAGCGCCGGCTCCAGCCCAGGAAGCCAGCTCTGCCCCTGCCACGACGTCGCCCATTAAACACGTTATCGTGATCATCGGTGAAAACCGCAGCTTCGACCACGTCTTCGCCACCTACCGCGCGAAAGACAATCAAACAGTCTGGAACTTGCTCTCGGAAAAAATCATCAACGCCGACGGCACTCCGGGCCCCAACTTTCGCGCCGCCCAGCAAAGCGCCGCCACCGACAAGGGCACCACTGCTTCCGACGCCTTCTTGCTGAGCCCGCCCAAATCCGAATTCCCTGGCAATGTTCTCCCGGCTCCGCTGGTCGGCGGTGCCAAGGACTCCTACATCGAAGGTGACAACCTGCAACTCGCGGAAGCTTCCGAAAACGGCTTGCCTGCGGATTATTACCAGTATTTGATCTCCGGCGGCACCGGGCTCACTTCCCATACCCCGGACACGCGCATCACCGACGTCAATTCCTTGCCCGCTGGTCCGTTCCAACTCACCAACGGCAATCTCTTTACCTACAATTCCTACGCTGCCAGCCCGGTTCACCGCTTCTATCAAATGTGGCAGCAGCTGAATTGCTCGCCCGCAGATGCCACTCGCTCCAATCCCTCCGGTTGCGATTCCAAGCTGTTTTCGTGGGTGGAAGTCACCGAAGGCGCCGGCGCAAACGGAGTAGCGCAGCCGCCCATTTGCGTCCCCGGCAAGGTCACCGCAACCTGCTTCACCACCGAATACCTTCCCAGCCCCGCCGTCACCACCGGTGAAGGCTCCACGGCCCTGGGCTTCTATAACGTCCAGCAGGGCGATGTCCCCTACTTCAAGCATTTGGCGGACAATTACGCGATGAGCGACAACTTCCACCAGT
Source organism: uncultured Acidobacteriota bacterium (assembly GCA_963780035.1). Lineage (GTDB taxonomy): Bacteria > Acidobacteriota > Terriglobia > Acidiferrales > UBA7541 > Palsa-295. Next base: position 39,591 of record CAWAAG010000011.1, read on the forward strand.
CCGTGAACGGCGGCACCGGTGCGAACCACATCATGCTCGGACACGGTGACTTGATCTGGTTTAGCGACGGCCACGGGCACGCCAAAGTCCCACCGCACAACGTGGAAGTCGCCGGCGGAACCGCCAACGCTGGAATCGTGGACGAAGTCGAAAACCCCAAACCAGCCATTGGCACCAACAATTGGTACACGGAAGATGGTTACGGCGGAGGTTCCTACGGCTCTCCTTCTTATGGCGGCGGTTCCTATAGCAACTGCGCGGACCCCACGCAGCCAGGCACCGCGGCGGTTGTGAAATATCTGCAATCGCTCCCGCACCCCGTGGACCCGCATTGTGAGGTCGGCCACTACTACCTGCTTAACAATTACAATCCCGGCTACTTCGGCAATGGCAATAATGCCTTCACCGACACCAACCCCGACAACACCGTATTCACCATTCCGCCCTCTTCGGTGCCGAGCATCGGCGACGACCTCAACACCAAGGACATTTCCTGGAAATATTACGGCGATCAGTGGGACAACTATGTGCCCGACCCGTACCAGCTCAATTACGGCGCCATCGGCTCAGGCACGGATGAGTACTGCAACATTTGCAACCCCTTCCAGTACGACACCCAGGTCATGGCCAACACCGAAGCGCGCACCACTCACATGAAAGACACGATTGACCTCTACAACGACATTAAGAACGGCACCCTTCCCGCCGTTTCCTTCGTCAAACCCAGCGGCCTGGTGGACGGCCATCCGTCTTCCTCCAAGCTCAATCTCTTCGAAGGCTTCACCAAGAAGATTGTGGATGCGGTGAAAAACAATCCGAAGCTATGGTACGACACCGCCATCTTCATCACCTTCGACGAAGGCGGTGGCTACTACGATTCCGGTTACGTTCAGCCCCTGGATTTCTTCGGCGATGGCACTCGCATCCCGCTGATCGTCGTCTCCGCCTACAACAGGCCCGGCTACATCTCGCACGAATACACCGATCACGTCTCCATCCTCAAATTCATCGAGAGGAATTGGCGGCTGAAGCCGGTCTCGTACCGCAGCCGCGACAACTTCCCCAACCCGATTACGGCGCGAGACAATCCCTACGTGCCGCTCAACGGCCCGGCCATCGGTGATTTGTTCGATCTGTTCACCTTCGGCTCGAGCAGGTAAACGCCTGGTCCACGCACTCCGTTCCGCCGGCAGCGCACTCCCGGCGGAACGGCGAACCAATGGCGCCGCCCTCGCCCCCCGCGAACCGGCGCCATTTTTTGCTCCTCTACTTCCTCTGCCTCATCTACCTCCTCAACTCCCCCGCATCTTTTCCTTTGCATTCGCATCTACTCAGGTTAGGATTTCACGATGAATCGCGGCTCCTGCTCCAACCAATGCGCTCTCGGTTGTTGTCCACCAGACGCTTGGGGCGGGGTGCGATCCGAATAGCTCAGTAATCCTATAAACGGATTTCAAGCCCGCCAACAGCGCAAGCTGTCAGGCGGGCTTTTTGTTTTTACGCACAAGTCCCGCAGGCGAGAAAAGCAAGCAAAGGAGCAAAGCGTCGTGACCGAAAAACGAGCTCAAACGCCGCAAGCGGCAAAAGCGTCTCCAGCTTCAAAACGGAAATTCTCGCTGGACACCTGGGCCGTAATCGTAGCCCTGGCGCTCTCCGGCGCCGTCTGGATCGGCCTGATCAAGCACGTTCCCTGGTAACGAGCGGAGGATTTTGTAGCGGCGCACTTTTACCCTGAGTGACGCTACGAAGGGTCAGTGCGCCATCGCCGTAACGGCAACCATCGATCCGCGCGCAAAGACCGCGGCAACAGCAATGCTTTTGCCGTCGCGAACGAACCAGCATCACCGAACGCGCAAAAAAAAATCGTGGAGGACACCCAGCATGGCCAGCTCAATCGCCGTAGCTCAGCCCGCATCAGAAAACATCTTCAAACACGCCGCGCGCCTGCTCCCCGGCCTGGCTCTCTTGGCCGCGGTAGGCTACTCCGGAAAAATTATCGAACACTCCATCGCGGCGTACGGCAAAGCCCACCACCTCACGCTCCCCAATATCGAATACGTCCTCTGGGCCATCGTCATCGGCCTGGCCATCGCCAATACCGTCGGCGTCCCGCGCCTCTTCCAACCCGGCATCGCCACCTACGAATTCTGGCTCAAAGCCGGCATCGTGCTGCTAGGTTCGCGCTTCCTCCTGGGAGACGTCATCAAACTCGGCGGCGTCAGCCTGGTCCTCGTCGCCATCGAAATCGCCGTCTCGCTCTCTTTCATGACTGCCCTCGGCCGCGCCTTCAAACTCAAGCCCAAACTCACCGACCTGCTCGCCGTCGGCTCCTCCATCTGCGGCGTCTCCGCCATCATCGCCGCGCAAGGCGCCATTGACGCCGACGACGAAGACGCGAGCTACGCCATCGCCGCCATCCTTTCTCTCGGCGCCATCAGCCTCTTCATCTTCCCGCTCGTCGGCCACGCGCTGCACCTCAGCGACACCGCCTACGGCCTCTGGGCCGGCCTTGGCATTGACAACACCGCCGAAGTCACCGCCGCCGGCGCGCTCTATTCCGACTCCGCCGCCAAAGTCGCCGTCCTCGCCAAGACCGCGCGCAACGCCATGATCGGTTTCGTGGTCCTCGCCTACGCCATCCGCTGGGCGCGCAAAGAAAACACCGCCGGCGTCGCTAACAAAGCCCAGTTCCTCTGGCAAAAATTCCCGAAGTTCGTTCTCGGTTTCCTGCTGATCTCCGCCATCGCCACCGCCCACGTCTTCGGCAAAGACCAGCTCACCAGCCTGGCCAATCTCTCGCGCTGGGCCTTCCTGCTGACCTTCGCCGGAGTAGGCCTGCGCACCAACATCCGCGAACTAGGCAAACAAGGTTTCCGCCCCTTCTTCGTCGGCGCCCTGGGCGAAATCGTGATCGCAGTCCTAACGCTAGGCCTGGTCTACGGCTCCGCCCGCTTCCTAAGATAAGCGCGTGGCACAGCCACTCTTGCCTGCCCTGAGTGTCTGCCGGTGGCAGGCGCGAAGGGTCTGTGCTCTTCGCCGTTGTGAATCGCCCAACAGGGCGATTCATCCTGAGATTCGGCAGTGCCGAATCGAAGGGCCGCGCCCGCAGTTTACGTTGCCGTTGCAGTTGCCGTTCGTAGGGGCACGGCATGCCGTGCCCGCCGCGCCAGCACCACGCATTCTCCGTGCCCTCCGCAGTTCCTCTGTGCCCTCTGTGTTAAATCGGTTGCCGTTGCCGTTGCCGTTGCCGTTGCCGTTGCAGTTCTCTGCGCCCTCTGCGTCTCTGCGGTGAATTCGCATCTCGCCCCTCACCGCCCCAGCTCCTTCTCAAAAAATCCCGCCATAATCCGGTCCGCCTCCTTAGCCTCCGGCAACGACGGATTATTCCAAAACGCATGCGGCAAAGCCTCAAACACCACCAACCGCGCATCCACGCCATCCCCCAAAAAATGCCGGTGCAAAATCGTAGTCCCGCTCAAAAGCAGATCCCGCGTGCTGGTAATAAAAAGCGTCGGCGGAAACCCATGCACATCCGCAAACACCGGCGAAAGCACCGGATCGCGCGGATCCGTCTTCCCCACGTACGGATCATGCACGCCCGCGGTCGTCGGCGGCTCCAGATGCCCCGAAAATCCGTCCAATGCATTAATCGCGATCGAATCTCCCGCCCGGCTGTAATCCCCCATCCCCGAAAAAACTCCCAGCGCTCCCGGCAAAGGCAAATTCCATTCCCGCAAACGCACCGCCACCTCCGCCGTCAGAATCGCCCCCGCCGAAGTCCCGTAGATCCCAATCTTCCCCGGCGCATAACTCTTCAAAAGTTCCTTGTACACCGCGACGGTATCGTCCACCGCCGCAGGAAAAGGATGCTCCGGCGCCATCCGGTACAAAACCGAAATCACCTTAATCCGCGTCAAGTTCGCGATCGGAATGGATTCCGTCAACGACCCCGAATCCACCTGAAATCCTCCGCCATGCACATTAATCAGCACCCGCCCGCTCTCCGCCTCCCCCGTCTCGGGCGTCACGATGCGCACCGCCACCCCCGCAATCTTCCCCTCCGCAATCTTCACCGGATACAAATCCAGACTCTCCGCCCCAGCCCGCTTCTGCCAGGCATCAGTCTGCCCACGCCGCTGCTCCAGTGTCGAAGTATCTGGCACATCCGCCACCACCCGCGCCAAAAACGTCCGCGCCTCAGCACTAACCGTCTCCGGCACAGGCACCACCCGCGTAACATGCGCCGTTCCATCGGGAGCGATGTAGCTCGTATCAGTCTGCGGCGGTCCACAAGCACATTTCTCCGCCGCACCCTGCGTGGCCCGCGCGCTAGACGCGGCCGCCGTCATCGTCGCGCCAGACGCCGCCGCCCGCGCCTTCTGAGCAAATGCCGTAAACGCACTCAAGCTCGCCAGCACCACGCTCAACGCGCCGAGCCTCACAATTGCAGTGAAAGGTTGACCCTTCATGTCAGCTCCCCGTTTCCCGACTGCGCGGACGTTGCCGCCCGCCGCCGAAGGTGCCTTTTGTATCACGCGTATGGTGATTCGTGGCTTTTGATCTTGAGATTCACGACTTGTAAATATCGCGAAATAGTGTCGATTAGAACGAGGGGCGACTGTTTGTTTTCTGGTAGTTACGGCGAATTCTAATATCTGGCATTGTCGATTAGAGAGGCTGTGATGAATGACTTGTAACGAGTGACAAGCGCGGTCCGGCGTCGCGGTTTGTATCGAGTAAGAAATGACGCGGTCGTTTGTTTTGAACGAGTTAGGCGAATTATTGTTCCGGCGAAAGCGTCCATTTGTATCGAGAAGTGATGCCGCGATTCGTGATTCGTGATTTGTGACTCGTGATTCGTGACTGCAACTCGTGTTTCGCGGAGTGGCAGATTGTTGGCGATTGAAACGGGACGCGGGTGTTTGTTTTGTGGGAGATACAACGATTTCTAATCGCAAGGGTTGGCGATTGAATTGGGCAGGCTTCATGGGATGTAACATGGGGATGTAGCATTGTGACATCGGGTGGGAATGCGCGGCGGGTGATGGAAGAAGTGCGGTGGTGGTGGGAGCGGGGCAGTTTTTGGGTAGAGTTTTCCCTGGGGGTGGGAGTGGTCTGCCCGTCGCCGTTGTGGCGGAGCGCATGTGGCGTCCTCAAGAGGGCTGGAAAAGTGACCCCGAGAGATTTTATCATAATTACTGTATAATTACCAGTTCAACAATGGGAATACACGGGGTTGGGTGCGGGCGAGGACGACAAAGCCAAAGGTTCGCGGGGGTGGGCGCGGAATGGCTGTAGAGCGAACCCCAAGGCCGGGGGTAGGGCTTGACGTCTTGCCGCGCACCCTCGCCTGCGCCCTCCGGCCGCGAACCCGCGAGAGTGCGGCACTCCCAAAAAACTAGAGGCGGTCGTTTGCCTCGCTGCGGGGGGTGGGGCATCCGCCTCCTTAACGATGCCGGGGTTGTGACCGATATGTGGGTGGGCAAGCTCCAGCCGGACCAGGAAACGAAAGTGTTGGCCGCTGTAGCGAAGAAGGCTATCTGACGCGAAGAGGAGGACTCTTATGTTCATGCGGCGTACGAAGATGATTGCGGCGCTATTCGCAGTATTGGCCTACCTTATACCGACAGCCAGCCTTCCACCACAGGGGCTCGACAGAACCGTGTATATCGAGCGGCAAACCAGGATGTATCCGGTGACGGTCGAGCGGGTAACCGTCGGCGATTCGGTGATTCAGCCCGGCGTTGTGGGCGGCCCGAAGGTGATGCAGCCTGGCACGCCGTTCCAGGCAAACAGCGGTTGGCTGAAAAATATGTCCTTCGTTCTCAAGAACCGGACGAACAAAACCATCGATTGGGCTCTCATCTACTTTGTTTTCCCCGACGTGCAATCGGGATTGAACTGTTCGCTCGAGATCGGTCGAATGCCTGCCAATGATTTCTTCACTGGCAAGGGTGGGACACCTTTGCCGCACACTGCGAAGGATTTGCAAGGAAGTCCGCTTTCGCTGGCAGCGGGGCAAACGTTCGTCTTTAAGCTCGCAGACCACCTTGATGAAATACAGTCTTGCGTTGAAGCGTTTATGCCGTTTGCACAGGTCACGCGGATCGCTATAGAACCTCACGATTTCTTTTTCCAGGATGGAATGCGCTGGGACACTATGAATCGCTTCGGAACACCCGATCCTAATCAGCCCGGCAAATTTACAAATCTCGCCAAGGGCAGGTACTTCCCTGGCGATCCGGGGCGAAACTGGCCGCCAGCGGCTGCGCCATCACAGGAGTGAGTAGAAAAAACGCCGTGCAAAAACACTCATCAGCGTATTTAGGCTCATCGTGCTCGTCGGCGTTTTCGTCGTGCTTGACATCTGGGCGCAGTCGGCTACTCTGAGAAACAACGCGTTCGTGTTCGGGAGGTTCGAGCTGTGAACATCGAAATCCGCGATCCGGCCTTGGAAGCGAGACTGCGAAAACAGCTGCAGGCGACTGGTTCGGGCAGCGTCGAGGAAGTGTTGCTGCGGTTGCTGGAAACCCAGGAAGAGCAGGACCGTTGGCTTTTGGAAAATCGCGAGACTATCAACGCGCAGATCAGGCGCGGGATCGCTGAACTCGACCGGGGCGAAGGGATTCCGGAAGATCAGTTGGATGCGCACCTGGCAAAACTGAAACGCCAACCGTAAATGAGCGCGCGCTTCGTTCTCGCGCCGCAGGCGGCGCTGGATCTCTTCGAGATCTGGCTTTATGTGAAGGAACACACCAGCAGGGCTGCAGCAGATCACGTCGAATCGGCCATCCGGGAGCGGATTGCTTTTCTCGCAGGAGTTCCCGGCGGCGGGCATTGGCGCAAAGATTTGACCGACGAGAATGTGAAGTTTTTCCCCGTTTATTCTTATTTGATCGTCTATCGTCCGGACACCAAGCCGTTGCAGATTGCGGCGATCCTGCATGGACGGCGGAATCTGGAAGAAACCCTCAACGAGCGTTTGTGAGGCGGTTAGGCCTCTGCGATTGGCAGGCGGAGCGAGTGTCGCAACTACGGCGCTCGACCTTTCTCGCGTTGTTACCCAGCGCTCACGAGTCTGTGTCACGACTTAAGTGCCGGTGCTGATTTTCGCAGCGGGACGCGCTGCTGGTTGCTCTTCGGTCCTCGTTTTTCGTTTCTGGCAGCTTCCTTGTGTCCGTTCGGCGGTTACGCTGGGCGGCGCAGGTTGCGATAGCGGATCAAGTTGTAGGCGACCGCTGCCAGCACCCATTCGACCGCCGTGGCCGGCTGCCCGCGGCGTTGGAACTGCCGCATCCCGCGCTGCTCCTTCAACGTCCCGAACACTGGCTCGACCATCCCCTTGCGCTTTTTGTACCAGGCGCGGCCGGGGGCGCTGCGCAACCTCTGGCGCGCACGCAACAGATGCGGATCGCTCACCGTCATCCGTCCCACTCCGCGCGCCCTTTTCCCCGTGTTCAACTCGCGCGCCAGATTCGGGTCCGGCACGTAAGCCGCGATGCCGCGCTCGGCCATCTCCCGCAGATTTTGATTCGAGAAAAATCCGCAGTCGGCCAACACCCGCTGCGGGCGCTCTCCGCATTGTCGCTCCACCGCTTCCACCAGCGGAACCAAGGTCTGGTTATCGTTCTTGTTCTGCGTCACCCGCTGCGCCACGATGAAATGGTCCTCGCTCACGGCGATCTCCGCCGTGTAACCCAGCACGAAGCGCCCGCGCTCGCGCAAAAAACGCGCGTCCGGATCGGTGATCGAAAGCTTCTCCTCACCGCTCTGGCGCAGCTGCTGCAACTGCTCACGCAGCTGCGCGATCTGTTCCACGCCCACACGCGTTCCTGGATCGCGATCCGGATCATCATCCAGTTCCTGCTGCCAGCGTTTCACTTTCTTGCGTAACTCCCGCTCCAACCGCTCCCGGCGCAACAGCCGGTCCGGCGAGGCCGACCCCTTCACCCGCGTCGAATCGATCGCCACCGCACCCAGCCGCGCCATCCCCGCGCGCCGCAAAAACAGCAGCACCTCGGTGAACAGCGCCGTGATCGCCGCGCGATGCCGCCGATGAAATTCGCTCAGCGTCTTGTGGTCCGGCGTAGCCCCGCCCGCCAGGTACCGAAAGCCTAGATCCTCGCGAATGCGTTGCTCCAGCTTGCGCGTCGTGCGCACGTTCACGCCGAATCCGTACAGCCAGATCTTCAGCAGCATCCGCGGATCGTACGGCCGCTGCCCGCCCGCGTCCTCCTCCTGCTTTTCGAAAGCGCGCAGATCGCACGCTTCCACCACTTCGTGCACCACAAAACAAAGATGGTCGGCGCCCAAAACATCCTTCACATGGGCGGGCAACAGCTCGGCTTGCTCCGGAGAATACGGTTGATAGGTTGGCATGTCTCTTCATGCCAAAGCTTCGCCGCCATTTCAAGTGCTAGTTGCGACACAGACTCTCACGCGCTGGGCTAAGTTCTGCCGCGCCTACGGCGCTGGAAGGAAAGAGAAGCGATCCTGAAGGAGTTGGGACTATGAGACAGAGCGTGAAACACGACAGACACCGCGCGATCGTCGAGCGGCGGGCGCGCAAGAGCGCGGCCTACCGAAAGACTTTCGCGCGCACCTTGCATCAGGTTGACCTGGCTCTATTGGTTCGCGAGATGCGAGAGGAAGCGGGCATGACACAGGCCGAACTTGCCAAGAAGGTCGGGACCACGCAGTCGGTAATTGCCCGGCTGGAGGATGCGGAATACACCGGGCACTCGCTCACGATGCTCGAGCGGGTCGCCACGGTCTGCGGCGTGGCGCTGAAGCTCCACGCGGAAAAGAAGCCAAACTTCGAGCGGGAAGTGGCGCTGGCGTAGGCATGAGGAGGTTCGGGCACGGCATGCCGTGCCCCTACGTTGAACGGCCTAGACGCCAATCGGGAGATTGGTGTTCCCAGGTTACGCCGAGGCCTTCCCTGCTGCTTTTTTCGTGGTGGAATGCTTGGCGAGATGCTGCTCGAGGACCGTTTGGAATCTCGAGAGCCAGGCGGGATGGGCCGGCCAGGCGGGGCCGGTGACGAGGTTGCCGTCGGAAATGGCGTCCGTCATTTCGACCGGGGCGTAGGTGGCGCCGGCGTTTTCGATTTCGGGAGCGCAGGCGGGATAGGCGCTGAGGCGTTTGCCATTTATGACGCGGGCGGCGGCGAGAATTTGCGGTCCGTGGCAGAGCGCGGCGATGGGCTTATCGGCTGCGGCGAAATGGCGGACGAATTCGAGGACTTTGGGATTCAGGCGGAGGTATTCGGGGGCGCGGCCGCCGGGGAGCACCAGCGCGTCGTAATTTTCGGGATGCACGTCAGCGAAGGTGGCGTTGAGCGTGAAATTGTGGCCGGGCTTTTCGGAGTAGGTCTGATCGCCTTCGAAATCGTGGATGGCGGTGCGCACGGATTGGCCGGATTTTTTGTCGGGGCAGATGGCGTGGACGGTGTGTCCGAGCATTTGCAGGGCCTGGAACGGGACCATCACTTCGTAGTCTTCGACGTAATCGCCGACGATCATCAGAATTTTTGCGGATGACATGTGGCCTCCTGCGGAGGATTTGGTTACGGCTGGCGATGAGATTTCAATGATAACACCGAGAGAGAGGCAAGGAGGCAGGGAGAAAGGCGCGCTCGGCGGCGGCGAGGATCGCTAGAGCGATTGTGCTGATGGAGCGGAAGAGAGATCCTTCGCTGCGCTCAGGATGACAACAAAGGACGTGGCGCGTGCATGCATCGTGCTTGGACGATATAGCGGCGAGGCAAGCCTCGCCTTGTCACAGGCGGAAGCAAGCCGGCCGCGGCCGGCAAGCTTCCGCACTCCCAGATTGCGTTGCCTCGGGGCTACTTGGGCTTCGAGTCCTTTGGCTTCGATTCCTTGGGCTGAGGCTTCGACTCGGACTTTGGCGGCGGCTCTTGTTTGCGCTCTTGTTGGGGAGCCGCGGTGTTGTGATTCAGCGGAGGATGCACGTCGTAGTTTTCTTCTCTGGCTTGGGGAGGCGGCGCGTAACGCACGGGCGGGCGCTGCGTTTGCGGCGCGGCTTCCTGTGGCCGCTCGTTCGGCTTGGGTTGCTGAAACGCGGGGTTTTCTTGCTGCTTTTCGGTGGTGGCTGGCTGCGAGCGCGGGATATTTTCGTTGGTGTAAACGTTGGGCCGCGGGGCTGACGGATTCTCGCGGGCGGGCTGATTATTCTCGCGAGAGGCTGGCTGCGCGAGATTTTCGTTGCGCGCGGGAGGTATGCCGCCATGCGCGGTGGGCTGGGCGCCACGCGGAGCAGTTTGTGCGTTGACGACTCGCGGCGCTGCGTGGTTTGCGACCGGCGCCGGTGGATTCAGGCGCGCGACGACTTGTCTTTGGCTGAAGGCGACCTTCGGCTTGGCGTAGGAGACTTTGGCGGTGGCCGAGACATAGCTCGAGCGCGTCGGCGCAAACGGACGGACCTCGGTGACGCGCGCGGTTTGCAACTGTGCGGTGGTGACGCGGACGGATGCGCCGGCGACGGGCCGCGCGTTGACGAACGTCTCGCGAGAGACGGCGGTGACGGCGGCGGCGTTGTTCGCATAGGTGTAGTTCATGCGATTTACTTCCACGCTCTGGTTGGCGAATCGGGTGTTGTAGACGCTCGTGACCTGCGTGACGCTGACGACGCGCGTATTGGTGACGTTGACGTACTGCACGTAGCGCGCGCTGGAACGGTAACCCGGAATGTACACGTCGCGCGGGCCCAGCGGAAACCAGGCTACGCCGGCGAATCCGCCGCCGAATCCAATTCCCACGCTGAAGCCGCCTCCGCCGCCAACGAATCCGACAACGGCGGGCGCATATACCGGACGAACGACGCGCGGACCGGGCACCCAACCCCAATAGCCGCCGACGTAGGCCCAGCGTCCGTAGTGAAATGGCGCGAAGCCCCAGGGTTCGTCCTCGATCCACGTCCAGCCCCACGGATTGACCCACACCCAGTGGCCGTAGTGATAGGGCGTCCAACCGACGGCGACTCCGTTGGGAATCCACATCGGGCCGTTATCAGGATCGTTCTGCCACTGGCCGTACTGATCGAGATCGTAATAGCCATCAATATCGCGCGAGACGTATTTGGCCGATTGCGAATTATTTTCGAACTGGTCGCGGGACTGAGCCCAATTTTCGAAGTCGTCGAATCCGGGCGCGGGTTGCGCGTCGTAGGCGAGCTGATCGGTGCCGGAGAAGACGTATTGCTGGCCGGCCGGAAGATCGTAGGTTTCGCCGCCTCCGGTGACTTGGCCCTGGCCTTCGCGAACGACGATGACGGTGGAATCGCCGTTGGGGTCGGTTTCGATGCGATATTCGCCGGAAGATGTGAGCGTGAAGGCAAGATTAGGGGTATCCACTTCGAAGGCGTTGCCGGGTTCGAGATCGCGCAGATGAATTTCGATGGTGCCTTGCGCGAGTTGCAATTGCACGGTGCGGTCATCGAGATTCAGGAAGGAAATGCCGGTGTTGCTGGAGAGGCGAATGGAGGTGGCGCCGATGTGCAGTTCGCCGCGGGAATTTTGGTCGGCCCAAATATTGTCGCCGATGGTTAGGGGACGATTGGGATCGGCCTGGAGCCAATCGTCTTCGCCGGCGGGCTGGAAGGAGACGGAACCCTGCATGAAATTGAGGCGGGCGACGCGACTGGGAGGGTCGGGCTGATTCTGACTCTGGTCCTGGTCGGAGTCCTGGTCCTGTGCCGCTGCGGCGCGCGGCAGCGCGAGGAAGAGGGCGAGCGCGAGCAACGTGAACAGGGAGAGCGAGAGCTTTTTGGTCATCGAATGGACCTCGTGGGTTGAGTGACTATGGCGGCCTGGCGTGGGGATAGGATAGCGAGTCTTTGTAGCCAATGGGAAGCTAAAAACCAGGTAAACCACAAGACGATCTTGGTGTCTGACATGGTGGTTTGGCCTCCATGTAAGAAACACTTTCGGGGCGGATTAGTTGCGGGGAGCATGGCCGGGTGAAGAACGTCCGGCGGTGGCGTTGTCTGTATCTGCAACTATGGGGCGCGGAGCGTGTTCTTTGGATTGTACGACAGTGCAACGTTTTCGATTTGTTGCACGTCTCACGTCCAGGAGGAGGGAAACCATGAGATTGTCCCCGTTCATCAAGAAGAGCTGCACTTCCGTTGTGGCTACTGTGATTTGTCTTTCTCTTGTTGCGGCGCCGACGTTTGCGCAAGAACAACCGCCGGCGTTTAGTCCCGAGCAACTCGATCATATTGTTTCGCGCATTGCACTTTATCCCGATCCGTTGCTGGCGCAGGTTTTGACTGCGGCGACCTTTCCCGACCAAATTTCCGACGCGGCGCAGTGGGCCGACGAACACCACTATTTGACCGGCGCTGAACTCGCCAATGCGATCCAGCAAGATCAATTGCCGTGGGATCCGAGCGTGCAGGCACTGCTGCCGTTTCCGTCGGTGCTGGGACTGATGGCGTCGGACATGTCCTGGACGAATGATCTGGGAAATGCGGTGTTGGCCGACCGCGACGCCGTGATGGACGCGGTGCAGCGGATGCGCAGGAAGGCGATGGATTATGGATACCTGCGTTCTAACGCGCAAATCGTGGTTACCGGGGGGCCGTATATTGAGATCGAGCCGGCCAATCCGGATTTTATCGTGGTGCCGGCGTATGATCCGCTGGTTGTGTACGCCGCGCCGCGACCGGGATTTTTCGTGGGCGGCGCGATTTCGTTCGGGTTCGGAATCACTGTGGGAGCGTGGTTTCATCCGTGGGGATGGGGCAGCACGCGGATCGTGTGGGGTTCGCACGCGATTTTCATCAACAATGCGCGGTGGGATCGCAATTGGGTGAACCGGCGCGTTTACGTGCATCCGTATCCGGGCGTGCATCGGTACACGACCGTGACGCATGTGGAGCATCACGAATTGATACACCGGAGCGAGGCGGAGCGTAATGCGGCGCGGAGCGGGCATGCGGTGCACGAGGAACACCACGAGGCGCATCACGAGGACAAGCATCATCACTAGCCGTGATTAGTGATCGGTGATTAGTGAGTGGTGAGTAGGTTGACGGATTGCTTGCGAGCCTCAGGGGTTGAAACCCCTGAGGCTTTTTTTTGGCACGGCTAAAGCCGTGGCCTGGCGAATCGAGACTCGGATCGGCTTCGCGAGCCTGGCTTCAGGAACTCCAGCTCCGAGGAAACCGAGGGGCGTGCGGCGGGGCTGAAGCCCCGCCCTTCTGAAAGTTCGATGTTCGAATTTCGCCGGTGGCGGCGTGAGCGCTGCGCTGGTGCTCGGGCTTTAGGCGGTGAAAGCGGCGGCCCGCCGCCGCACTCCATATAGTGCTCGGCACCCTAGCGATTCGCGACTACGGACGCGGCTTCGCGGACGATCGGATGAAGAGTGCGGCGTTGGTCAATTAAGGCGGTTCAGGCCGTTGAAGGCGGCGGTTTTGTAGCACTCGGCTAGCGTGGGATAGTTGAAGACTGTGTCGGTGAAGTACGTGATTTTGCCTTTGAGCTTGAAGACGGCCTGACCGATGTGGAGAAGTTCGGCGGCGTTTTCACCGAAGATGTGCACGCCCAATAATTCCAGGGTTTCGCGGTGAAAGAGGATTTTCAGGCGGCCGTCGGTGTGTCCGGCGATCTGGCCGCGGGCGATTTCGCGATAGTAGGCCACGCCGACTTCGTAGGGGACGTCGGCGTCGGTGAGCTGCTCTTCGGTTTTGCCGATGAATGAAATTTGCGGGATGGTGTAAATCCCATAGGGGTAGCTAGCGGGATCGGTTTGGACCTGGAGGCCAAAGGCGCGGGCGGCGGCGATGCGGCCTTGCTCCATGGAGACGGAGGCGAGGCTGGGAAAGCCGATGACGTCGCCTACGGCGAAGATATGCGGCTGCACGGTGCGAAAATCAGCGTCCACTTTGATGCGGCCGCGATTGTCGGCTTCGATTCCGGCGGCGGCGAGGTCGAGGCGCTCGACATTGCCCTGACGGCCGACGGCGTAGAGCAGCGCGTCCGCAATGATGCGCTTCTTGCTCACGAGATTGGCGGCCACTTTTCCATCCGGTAGTTCTTCGACGCTTTCGACTTCCTCATTCAGGCGCATGGTGGCGCGATGATCGCGCATCTGGTAGCTGAGGGCTTCGACCATTTCGGTGTCCGCGAATTCGAGCAGGCGCGGGCGCTTTTCGACGATGATGACGCGGACGCCCAGGGTGGCGAACATGCAGGCGTATTCGACGCCGATGACGCCGCCACCGACCACGATGAGAGTGCGGGGAATGTGGGGCATGCTGAGGATTTGGTCGCTGTCAATGATGTTGCGTCCGTTGATGGGGACTTTGGAATTGGCGGCGGGCTTGGTGCCGGTGGCGATGACGATGAAATCGCCCTCGAGTTCGGAGAAGCCGTTGCCGTTCTCGACGCGCAGATGGTGCGGGTCGGTAAACTTTCCGACGCCGTGGATGACGTCCACGCCGTTGCGCTTGAGCTGGTCCTGGGTGACGCCGACTTCGTTTTCGACGACGCGCTGGACGCGGAAAAGAAGGTCGGCCATGGTGATGTTTTCGGAAGCGGCGCGATTAGCGCCGTAGAAATTCTTGGAGTAAAAGCCGGAGAGATGCAGGACGGCTTCGCGCATGGTCTTGCTGGGGATGGTGCCGGTATTGATGCAGACGCCGCCGATAGCGCTTTGCTTTTCGACGACGGCGACGCGTTTACCGGCTTTGGCGCCCTGGATAGCGGCGCGCTGGCCGCCGGGGCCGGAGCCGATGACGATCAGGTCATACCGAAGCATGGTTGTGGACCTCGCTGAATAGTTCGCGCGAATTGGATGGTGTCTGTGTAGGAGGCGACATGGGGCTCGTATGGGAACCAGAGTGATAGCGCAAGCTTGTTACGGCAATATGAATACGCCGCCGGACGCGAACGCGGATTGCGCATCAGAGATCTCGCCCGGGGCTGGGGCGATAGGCGCCAATCAGTCGGGCGACCAAGACGGCGAGATAGAGGACGCCGAGGATGGCTTCGACGACGGTAAGCGAGCGGGCTTCGGGAGAAACCGGAGTGATGCCCGTAGCGCCCAGCGAAGTCATGGTGCCGTAGCTGTAATAGATGAAATCGAAGCGATCCGGAACCGTGTGCAGGTTGGTGAGCGGGTCGAGATAGAAAGCGTGGGGCTGAAGGACGTTGATCGCGCCGAAGATGCTGGCAAAGCTAAATCCGACCAAGAGGTAGATACAGAGCGCTCCAAAAACCGTTTCGGAACTGGCTTGTTCCTTGGCGAAGACGCGGCGGAAGATGACCACGACGATGAAAACGTCGAAAGCGAAGCTTAGAGCGATGTTCAGAATGGAAAAGGTGCTGGCTTTGGGTTCGGGGAGCCGGAGGTGCTGGACCAGAGCGGGGATGGCCAGGATCACGGCAATGACGAGGACGCTGCGTCGCAAACGGACGGCGTACACACTGAATATGATGACAGCGCTGCCGACGACGCGCAGAGCGTAGTAGCCGAAGCGGCTGGTTTCGGCGTAGGGATAGAGGATCAGCGACGACAACAAAAACAGAAAAAGAAGAAAGAATTTGTATCCGGTGGTGACGGCCTCATATTCGGACGCAAGTTTGCTGGGCATGGGCGAAGATGACGAGACTGCGCCGCCGATGGTACAACAAGTTTCGGGGAAAAACGGAGGGTATCGGCGGAGCAAATGAACTTTAGCGATATCGGGGGGCGGAACGCGATGAGAGCGGCTGTGGTCCGTGAGTTTGGGCCGTTGAACGGTGAAAGTGCAATCGCGAAAGCAAATTGCCACGGAGGCACAGAGACACGGAGAGAATCACAGATGGAAAATTCTTAGCGGCGAGAGTTAGAAGTAATGAGATTGGTGCATGGTGCCGACGCTCGGCAAAACCTGCGACAAGACGTAATCCACGCGGTCGGTAGTCATATCGAGAATGCGCAGGCGCTCGGCGGCATCTTGCGAGGACATGATCTGCGCGAGAGGCGCGAAGGCATCGCGAACGTAGTGACTTACCTCTTCGACGAAGAGCGCCCTGGCTTTGGCTTGAGCGACCACCTGGTTCTTACGGCTTTGCGAAAGAAAAATCACCAACAAGACTGCGCCGATGATGCCGATGGCAACGTCGTTGAGGATGGTTTTCGCGCCGGCGATTCCGAGGAGGTAGAGAACAGCGTCGCACACATAGCTGAAAGCGAAAAGGACGAGACCAGCGACAACGGCAGCCCGCAGAATGTCGTCATTCAGCCAGCTCGAGATGCTCTTGATGCGTGACATAAAGCCCCTCCGTCGTGCCAGTCCTGCAAAGGATAGAACAATCGGTGGATGAGGTGCCAGCGCAAATTGATGGAACGAGGGGCGCGGGCGATTGCGCTGCGGCCGGGCCGATTGCGCTGCCTGCGCGACGCGCGACAGCGTGATATCCTCGCGCTGCGAGATTGATTGCTGGGTGTACGGAAGTCGTGTGGGTTCAGGCTTGGGCGGCGCGTCTGCATTTCGTTCGATGGCGACTCGCCGGTGTGCTGCGACAAAAAACCGGAGCGTTGCATCGACGCTTTAGTGCTTGGCGTACTTGAATACGGCGAGGCGAGCCTCGCCTTGTAACAGGCGGGAGCCCTTCGTTCCTCAGGATAAACAAGCTCCCGCACTCCCAGAGGGTGCTGTGGCATATGTGGCAGCGGAGATAGATATTTCTTAAGGGTGGATAGGACTCATCATGAGGATGCGAGGTTGGATTTTCTTAGTTGCGATGGTGTTGATGGTTTGCGGCGCGGGGCTGGGGTGGGCGCAGGAGTATCAGTATCCGTTTCAGGACCCGAAATTGCCGGTGGAAGTGCGGATCAACAACATACTTTCGCTAATGACGTTGGACGAAAAAATCCACGCGCTGAGCACTGATCCGAGCGTGCCGCGGCTGGGAATTCAGGGGTCGTCGCATATCGAAGGATTGCACGGCGTGGCGTTGGGCGGGCCGGGCGGATGGGAGGGAAAGGGATTGCAGCCGCTGCCGACGACGCAGTTTCCGCAGTCGGTGGGGCTGGGTGAGACTTGGGATCCGGAACTGTTGCGTCAAGCCGCGGCGGTGGAGGGTTACGAGGCGCGTTATATATTTCAGACGGATTTTCAGTATGCGCACGGGTCGCGCGGTCAGGAACACCGGCGAGCGGGGATCGTGGTGCGCGCGCCGAATACGGATTTAGCGCGGGATCCGCGCTGGGGGCGGAGCGAGGAGTCCTATGGCGAGGATCCGTATCTTACGGGGACGATGGCGACGGCTTTTATAAAGGGATTGCAGGGAGACAACCCGAAATATTGGCTGACGGCAGCGCTGATGAAGCATTTTTTGGCGAACAGCAATGAAAATGGGCGCGGCGGATCGTCTTCCAATTTTGACGAGCGGCTTTTGCGCGAATATTACGATGTGCCGTTTCGCATGGGGGTGGAGGAAGGCGGAGCGCAGGCGTACATGACGGCTTACAACGCTTACAACGGGATACCCATGGCGGCGCAGCCGATATTGAAAGATATCACCATGCACGAATGGGGATTCGACGGGATCATTTGCACGGATGCGGGGGCTTTGACGAACATGGTGACCGAGCACAAATATTATCCGGACATGGATCAGGCGGCGGCCGGGGCGATTCATGCGGGGATCAACCAGTTTCTGGATAATTATAAGGATGCGGTGACGGAGGCGATTGATAAGAAATTGGTGAATTTGGCGGAGATTGACGAGAATTTGCGCGGGGTCTGTCGCGTGATGATTCATCTGGGGCTGCTGGATCCGCCGGGGATGGTGCCGTACACGTCGATCAAGGGGATCGTGCCGGCTTGGGATAATGCGGAGCACAAGGAGATGGCGCGGAAGGTGACGCAGGAATCCATCGTGCTGCTGAAGAACTCGGAGCATTTGCTGCCGCTGGATAAATCGAAGCTGAAATCGGTGGCGGTGATCGGGCCCTACGCGGATATTGTGGCGCTGGATTGGTATAGCGGGACGCCTCCTTATGCGGTGAGCGCTTTGGATGGGATCAAGGCGAAATTGGGAAGCGGAGTGCAGGTGAGTTTCGCGCACGACAATGCCGACGATGCAGCGGTGAAGATTGCGCGCGCGGCGGACGTGGCCATCGTGATCGTGGGCAATCATCCGACGTGCAATGCGGGATGGGCGAAATGTCCGCTGCCGAGCGACGGGAAGGAAGCCATTGACCGGAAATCGATCACGCTGGAGCAGGAAGAAATTGTGAAGCAGGTTTACGCGGTGAACCCGAAGACGGTGGAGGTGCTGATATCGAGTTTTCCGTTTGCGATCGAGTGGTCGCAGGAGAACGTGCCGGCGATTCTGCACATGGCGCACAACAGCCAGGAAGAAGGAAATGCGCTGGCGGATGCGCTCTTTGGGGATTACAACCCGGGAGGGAGGCTGGTGACGACTTGGCCGACGTCGTTGGATCAATTGCCGCCGATGATGGATTACGACATACGCGACGGGCGGACGTACATGTATTTCAAGCAGAAGCCGCTTTATCCGTTTGGATATGGATTGAGCTATACGACGTTTGAATATTCGAATTTGAAGACGAGTTCCGACCGGCTTGGGCGGGACGGAGAGATCACCGTGAGCGTGGAGGTGCGCAACACGGGCGAGCGCGCGGGCGATGAGGTGGTGCAGATGTACGTGGCGCATCTGAATTCGAAAGTTGCGCGGCCGAGCGAGGAGTTGAAAGGATTTGAGCGAATCACGCTGAAGCCAAGCGAGCGGAAGATTGTACGGCTCCCTTTGAAAGCGAGCGCGCTGCAATACTGGGACGTGGCGAAGGGGAGTTTTGCGGTGGAAGCGGATCGGGTGAGTGTGATGGTGGGAAGTTCTTCGGCGGACATCAAGCTGAAGAAAACCGTGGATGTGGCTGCGGAATGAGCGATTGCGGAGCTGTGCTTCGCGCCGGTCGGCATTAGCTACGGGATTTCGACGACGACCAGGGACATATCGTCGGCGGGCGGGCCGTGGCGGAATGCGGCTACGCGATTGACGATCTCTTGCGTCATTTCGTTGAGCGGAAGCAGGGCGGTTTCGCGGACGATTTCAGCCAAGCCTTCGACGCCGAGCATGTCGTCCTGGCCATTGAAGCTCTCGGTGAAACCGTCGGTGTAAAGAACTACGCGCTCGCCGGTAACGACCGGAACTTGCATCGCGGTTTCGGTGTCCACGGCGTCGTGAAGCAGACCCAGCACGGCACTGCGTGATTCGAGCAAGCGGGGAGCTTCGCCGGGTTTGACGATCATGCCGGGAGGATGGCCGGCGCCGGCGAATTCCAGCACGCGCGCGCCGAGATTGAGGCGGGCGGCGACCAGCGTGAAGTAAAAGACCGAGCTGCGCAGACTGCCAATCACGAAACGATTGAGATGCTGCATCATGGGATGGAGCGCGACGCCGCGTTCGATTTGCGACATCGTTTCGGTGTAAATGCGATTGGCCACGAGGGCCGAGCCGATGCCGTGGCCGGAGACGTCGCAGATCATCAGACTGAGATGATCGGGGCGCGGCGCGACGAGCCCGAAATCTCCTCCGATGGTGCGCACCGGCTGGTAAAAAGTTTCGACGGCGACTCCTCCCCAGACCAGATTTCCGGGCGCGAGACTTTGCTGCACGCGCGCCGCCAGCAGCAAATCCTCTTCGATTTCGCGATGGCGCTGCTCGAGCTGAACGTTGGCTTCGCGCAGACCCAGTTCGGCGCGCTTTTGCGCGGATATGTCGGTGAGGGTGACGATGGCGAAGATCGCGCCATCGGGATCCTCCAATTGCTGCGCGGTGATTACGACGGGCAAGCGGCTGCCGTCTCGTTTCGGGAGGAAAAATTCGAAGAGGTTGCTGCCCTCCCTTTGGCGTCGCTCGATTTGCTTGATTAGCGCGGGACGGTCTTCGGGAGGAAACATGTCGGTAACTTTGCTGCCGATCAGTTCGGAGGCGGGGATGCCGATCATCCGCTGAAAATGGCCATTGGCGTATACGATGTGGGCGCAATCGTCGTTGATGATGACGCCTTGATTGAGCGTTTCGAGAATGCCGACGACGCCGTCGAGCCAGTCGCGCGATATTTCTGCCACAGGATTGCCTCGGGACTAGGAGATTTGAAACGGACTTCGCTGCGCTGCATGAATCCAGGATTGCACAAGAATCATATCATCATTCAAAGATGTGGCGAGGGAACCCGGCGCGCCAGTCTTCTCCCGAACCGGCGACGAGGATGTGGCTTCCATACACATGATTTTCCGGAATTGGTGTATACTATTGACATGAGCAGAACAAATATCGAAATCAATGATCAACTGGTTCGCAAAGCGCGCAAGCTTACTCGCCTTAAGACGAAACGCGAAATCGTGGACAAAGCATTGGAGTTGCTGGTGCGTTCCGAGGCCCGCAAGGAAATACTGCGTTATTACGGCAGCGGCATCTGGAAGGGTGACCTCAGGAGTATGCGCAGGAATCGCGTTTGATTTTGGTCGACAGCTCGGTCTGGATCGATTTCTTCAACGCATCGCCCAGCCCGGCAGGCGCCGAACTGCAGCGCCTGATTGAGGCAGCGGAGCCTCTGGCTTTGACCGGGATGATAATTACCGAGATTCTTCAGGGCCTCACCCGAGACTCCAGCGTAATCGAACGCTCCTTGGGGATGTGGGAGTTGCTGGAACCGCACGGTTTTGCGACATATCGCGCAGCGGCAGCAATCTTCCGCGGAGCGCGCGCGCGAGGAATAAGCTTAACGACGATCGACTCGCTGATTGCAGCTATCGCGCTTGAGCGGCGAGCTACGGTTTTCACTCTCGATAATGACTTCTCGCGAATTGCGCGCATTTCGGGACTATCGTTGTACAAACTGCCTGCCTCTGGGACATAAGGGCTGGAAAAAGACCTGCCTCTTACGCTCGTTCTAAAGTCTTCCTGCAAGGTTTCGAACCGGTCTGAGCTGCGCGTGTTTCGTGTAAACTGTGGGCTCTCCGACGGGTTCGAGTATTCTGCGAGGGCGAAGGAGGTTGAGGCGCCGTGACTGATACTTCTATTCAGCAGGGGCTGGCGGTTTTGGGGGCCGGCAAGATGGGCGGGATTTTGATTGAGGCGTTTTTGAAGCACGAGTTGGTGGCGGCGGCGCATATCTTCGCGACTGTGCAGCAATCCTCGTCGGAGCGGCGACCGATATCCAGTGGAAAGGTGACGCCGGGAACGGACAATCGCGCGGCAGCGAAGAAGTCGGACGTGATTCTGGTGTGTTTGAAGCCGTTGCAGGTGGGGCATGTGCTGGATGAGATTCGCGGCGAATTGAACGAGCAAAAGCTGGTGATTTCGATTGCGGCTTCGGTGCCGACGGAATATTTCGAGAAACGGCTGGGCGGGAATGTGCCGGTGATTCGCGCGAT
>CAWAAG010000012.1:0-700460 GCA_963780035.1 uncultured Acidobacteriota bacterium
AGATCGCGTAGACGGATTTTCCCTGCTGGAGCCGGTGGGGAAACTGGCGTCGTATCCGAAGCGGTTCCGGGCGTTTTTGCATGAAGTGCGCGTGGAAATGCGGCAGGTGAACTGGCCGTCGCGCCAGAACGTGATTTCGACGACGCTGGTGGTGGCGCTCACCGTGGCGTTTTTCGGCGTGTATTTCTTTTTCACGGACATGATTTTCGGAAATACGATCAAATGGCTGATTGACTATGCAAAGAAACTCTGAAGAAACCAACGCGATGCCGAAGGCAACGAAGTGAACCAAGCAGCCGGAAATGCCCGAAGGGCAAGAAGAAGCGAACGCCGGGGCAAGCCCCAGCACGAAGCAGTGGTACATCGTCCATACGTATTCGGGCTTCGAGAAGAAGGTGAAGGAGAGCCTGGAAGGCCGCGTGGCGGCGTTCGGGCTGACCGACAAGATCGGGCAGATTATTATTCCGACCGAATCGGTGGTGGAAGTGCGCGGCGGCAAGAAAGTGATTTCACCGCGCATGTGTTACCCGGGCTACGTGCTGGTGGAAATGGATATGGACGATTACACCTGGCACGTGGTGCGTTCGACGCCGCGGGTAACGGGATTCGTCGGGTCGGGGCAGACGCCTTCGCCGCTGACCGACGAAGAAGTGCAGAACATTTTGAATCGCGCGACGACCACGGCGGAAAAGCCCAAGCCGAAACTGTCGTTTGACCGCGGCGAGAAGGTGCGCATCGGCGAAGGGCCATTTGCGAACTTCACGGGGGTGGTGGAGGAAGTGAATTCCGACCGCTCGACGCTGAAAGTTTCGGTGACGATCTTCGGGCGCTCGACGCCGGTGGAGCTGGATTTCGCGCAGGTGGAAAAAGTCGCGTAGGCAGAGTCTAGCGGCAGCCGAAGAGAGATTCTTCGACTGCGTGGCCGGACGTCCCGCAAGAGCGGGACGAAAAGCAAAAATGTCCGGCCGCTTCGCTCAGAATGACGGATGGGAGTAGAGGGAGAAAATGGCGAAGAAAGTTCAAGCGACAGTGAAATTGCAGTTGCCGGCGATGAAAGCCACTCCGGCGCCGCCGGTGGGCACGGCTTTGGGCCCGCACGGCGTGAACATCATGGATTTCTGCAAGCAGTTCAACGCCAAGACGGCCAAAGAGCCGGACGGCATGATCATTCCGGTGCTGGTGACGATTTACAGCGACCGCACTTTCAGCTTCATCATGAAGACGCCGCCGGCTTCGGAATTGATCAAGCGCGCGGCGGGGATCGTGAAGGGTTCGCCGGAACCGAACCGCAACAAAGTGGGCAAGCTCACGGCGAAGCAGGTGGAAGAAATCGCGAAGTTGAAGCTGCCGGACCTGAACACAATGAGCCTGGAATCGGCAGTGCGTTCGATTCGCGGCACGGCGCGCAACATGGGCGTGGAAATTACGGAATAATCTGGCAGCACGCGCAGGAGTCCGCAAAGACAGCGGACGCAAGCAGCTATTGACTGCGCAGGAGAGAAAAGACGATGGGCCGCAGCGCAAAAGTTGGTGGAAAGAATATAGACCGCGCACGAAAGATGGTGGAGGCGCGTCCTTACAAGCTGGAAGAAGCCGCGGAATTGCTGCGCAAAGCGCATTACGTGAAGTTCGACGAGACCGTGGAGCTGGTTTTGAATCTGGGCGTGGATTCCAAGCAATCCGACCAGATGGTGCGCGGCACGGTGGTGCTGCCGCACGGGCTGGGCAAATCGAAGCGCGTGGTGGTGATCGCGGGCGGCGACAAGATTCGCGAGGCGCAGGAAGCCGGAGCGGATTTCGTCGGCGGCGAAGACATGGTGGAGAAAATCCAGGGCGGCTGGACGGATTACGAAGCGGTGATCGCGACGCCGGACATGATGCGCTCGGCCGGCAAGCTCGGCAAAGTGCTGGGGCCGCGCGGGCTGATGCCGAATCCGAAGACCGGAACGGTGACCGCGGACGTCGCCAAAGCGATCAAGGAAATCAAGGCCGGTAAAGTGGAGTTTCGCCTGGACAAGACCGGGCTGATCCATTCGCCGGTGGGCAAAATCAGTTTTTCGGCGCAGCAACTGGCGGGAAACGCGCACGCGCTGCTCGCGGCGATCATCAAGGCCAAGCCCGCGGCGGCCAAGGGCAAGTACATCAAGAAAATCACGCTGACTTCGACGATGGGTCCGGGCGTGCTGATTGACGAAGCGCGAAGCGCGACCACGCCGTAGCGGTAGCAGCGTAACCAGGGCAGCACGAGGGAGATTTCGGGATGAAGAAGAAGTCCGAAAAAGTGACGCAGGCGGAAGAGCTGAAGAAGCAGCTGGCGACGGTGTCCACTGTAATTCTTTCGACGTTCCAGGGGATCACGGTCGAGCAGGACACGCAAGCTGCGCCGCAGCGTGGAAGCCGCCGGCGGAAAATATCAAGTGGTGAAGAATACGGTGGCGGAGCGCGCAGGGGCGGGAACGCCCAGCCGAGGGATTGCTGAAGGGCCTGAAGGGCACGAATTCGATCGCCTACACCAGGACGGATCCCGTGGCCCTCGCGAAGATTCTGACGAAAGTCGCGAAGGATGTTCCGGCATTCCAATTCCGCGCCGGATGGGTGGAAGGGCGCGTGATTTCGATTCAGGAAATCAAGCAGCTGGCGGATTTGCCGAGCAAGGATGAGCTGATCAGCAAGATCATGTTCCTGCTGAATGCTCCGGCACAGCGCGTGGCGACCGTGCTGGCGGCGGTGCCGCGGAATCTGGCGGTGGTAACCAGCGAAGCAGTGAAGGCCAACAAGTTCGGAGCGGGCGGCGCGGAAGCTGCGAGCAGCCCGGCTCCTGAAGCGACTCAAGCGTAGGGGAATTCGCAGGGGTTTGGCGGGGAAGTCCGGCAATTTTGCAATCACGAGATTTGGTTGTTCAATTCGGAGGAGGATAGGAAACAGCGATGGCCAGCAAAGTAGAAACAATTCTGGAAGAGATCAAGGGACTGACGCTGCTCGAAGCTTCTGATCTGGTAAAGAAGATGGAAGAAGCTTTCGGCGTCTCCGCGGCAGCAGCGGCGCCCGTGATGATGGCGGGCGGAGCAGGCGCGGGAGCGGCGGGCGCACCGGAAGAGAAGACGGAATTTACCGTCGTGCTCACCGAAGTGGGCGCCAACAAGATCAACGTGATCAAAGCGGTTCGCGAAGTCACCAGCCTGGGCTTGAAAGAAGCCAAGGATCTGGTGGATGGCGCTCCCAAGACGGTGAAAGAGGGCGTCAACAAAGACGAAGCCGCGACGATCAAGAAAAAGTTCGAAGACGCCGGGGCTAAAGTCGAAGTCAAGTAGCACCGCCCCTGCGGCCTGCACGCTAGGGCCGCGAAGGAATTCGCGTACGCGCGCACTCCTTAGGAACAAGGAACTTCACAATACGTCCTTCCCGGACTGACGGGGCGGGTGTCTACCCGTGCCGTCATTTCCGGCATGAATTCATTTATGAGGATGGTCCATGAGCAATCGCAACGGTAATCGCGCCACTCGGGAACGGGCACGCCTGGACTTCGCCAAAATCAAGACCACGGTGCAGATTCCGAACCTGATTGACGTGCAGAAGAAGTCGTACCAAAGATTTTTGCAGATGGATTTGCTGCCGAGCGAGCGGGAAGATACGGGCCTGCAGTCGGTATTCGCATCGGTGTTTCCGATCCAGGATTTTCGCGGATTGTCGCAGCTGGATTTCGTGGATTACGCGATCGGAAACTGGGAGTGCAAGTGCGGCCACCTGCGCGGCCTGCACCACTTGCGCGCCACCTGCCGGAATTGCGGAGCTTCGGTCGTAACCAATCCTTACAAGACGGGCGACGTGCTGTGCGCGAAGTGCGGCACGTTCAACAAGAACACGCCGACTTTCTGCAACAAGTGCGGCGATCCGGTGACGCTGCAATTGAAGTATGACGTGAACGAGTGCCAGGAACGCGGGATGACGTATTCGGCGCCGCTGAAGGTGACGATTCGCCTGACGATTTACGACAAGGACCCGGACACCGGCGCGAAGTCCATTCGCGATATCAAGGAGCAGGAAGTTTTCTTCGGCGATATTCCGCTGATGACCGAGAACGGCACGTTCATCATCAACGGTACCGAGCGCGTGATCGTGAGCCAGCTGCACCGATCGCCCGGCGTATTTTTCGAGACGGCCAACAATCGCAGCTACTTCCTCGGCAAGATTATTCCTTACCGCGGATCGTGGGTGGAGTTCGAGTACGACACCAAGAATATTCTGTACGTGCGCATTGACCGCAAGCGCAAATTCCTGGGCTCGATTTTCCTGCGCGCGCTGGGACTGAAGTCGAACGAAGACATTTTGCGGACGTTCTATCAAGTGGAGCGGATTTCGCTGCGCGAAGGCGAGCTGTATTGGAACGCTTCGGAAGGCTTGATTGACCGCAAGCTCTCGAAGGAGATCAAGCACCCCAAGTCCGGCGAAGTGCTGGTGGGGGCGCACAAGCGCATCAGCGACCCGCTGTACAAGGAAATGGTAAAGGCGCGCGTCACGCAGGTGGAAATCGGCGTGGCGGACCTGGAAGGCGCAGTCACGGTGGGCGAGCTGGTAAATCGCCAGACCGGCGAAGTGTTGCTGGAAGCGAATAAGCCGCTGACGGCGGAGATGTGGGCTTCAATCGCCGAAGCGGGGATTAATGAAGTGGACGTGTGCTTCCCGGACCGCGACGACACCGGCATCATCGTCACGCGCACGCTGGAGAAGGACACCATCCGTTCGCCGAAGGAAGCGCTGATCGAAATTTACCGCAAGCTGCGCCCGGGCGACCCTCCGACGCTGGAGACGGCGACGGCGCTCTTCAACGGAATGTTTTTCGACGCGCGCAAGTACGATTTCAGCAAGGTGGGACGGCTGAAATTCAACATCAAGCTGGGACTGGAGACTCCGCTCGAGAAGCGCACTCTCGATCCTTCGGACTTCGTGGCGGCGATCAAGTATTTGCTGAAGCTGCGCAAGAACGTGGGCTCGGTGGACGACATCGACCATTTGGGAAATCGCCGCGTGCGCGCGGTGGGCGAGCTGCTGGAAAACCAGTTCCGCATCGGCCTGGTGCGCATGGAGCGGGCCATCAAGGAAAAGATGTCCGTGTACCAGGAAATGTCCACGGCCATGCCGCACGATCTGGTGAACGCCAAACCGGTAATGGCGGCGATCCGCGAATTCTTCGGAAGCTCGCAGCTTTCGCAGTTC
The DNA here is from genome assembly GCA_963780035.1 of uncultured Acidobacteriota bacterium. GTDB lineage: Bacteria > Acidobacteriota > Terriglobia > Acidiferrales > UBA7541 > Palsa-295. Next base: position 5,215 of record CAWAAG010000012.1, read on the forward strand.
ATGGACCAGACCAACCCGCTGAGCGAAATCACGCACAAGCGGCGCCTTTCGGCTTTGGGACCGGGCGGCTTGTCACGCGAGCGCGCGGGATTCGAAGTCCGCGACGTGCATCCGACGCACTACGGGCGTATTTGTCCGATTGAAACGCCGGAAGGCCCGAACATCGGCTTGATCAGCTCGCTTTCTTCTTACGCGCGGATCAACGAGTTCGGGTTCATCGAGTCACCGTACCGCAAGGTGAAGAACGGGCGCGTGATTGACTTCGTGCAGATCGTGAATGCGGGCGACAGCGAATTCAAGGCCGGCGAAATCGTCGAGAAGGAAAAGGTGGAGGACGCGAACGAAGAGCTCAAGCGGCGGCGCGTGGTGTGGGATCCACACTGCTTCTATCTTTCGGCGTGGGAAGAAGACCGCTACGTGGTGGCGCAGGCCAACGCTTCGCTCGATGAAAAAGAACGCATCACGACGGAGCTAGTGAACTGCCGCCAAGCGGGCAACTTCGTGCTGAAGAGCCGCGAAGAGGTGGATTACATCGACGTCTCGCCGAAGCAGTTGGTGTCCGTGGCTGCCAGTTTGATTCCATTCCTGGAGAACGATGACGCGAACCGCGCGTTGATGGGATCGAACATGCAACGCCAGGCCGTGCCGCTGATTCGTGGCGACGCGCCGCTGGTGGGAACTGGCATGGAACGCGTCACCGCTCGCGATTCCGGCGCGGTGATCGTGTGCAAGCGCGATGGCATCGTGGACCAGGTGGACTCCGAGCGCGTGATCGTGCGCGTGGAATCCGACCAATCCGGCGTATTGAGCCGCGAAGTCGGGTCGGACATCTACCTCCTCACGAAATTTAAACGCTCGAACCAGAACACTTGCATCAGCCAGAAGCCTTTGGTGCGCGCGGGAGACCGCGTGAAGCAGGGGCAAGTGCTGGCTGACGGCCCTTGCACCGACCGCGGAGAGCTGGCGCTCGGACGCAACGTGCTGGTGGCGTTCGTGCCATGGCGCGGGTACAACTTCGAGGACGCCATCCTGGTCAGCGAAAAGCTGGTCGAGGAGGATTACTACACTTCGATTCACATCGAGGAGTATGAAATCGAGGCGCGGGATACCAAGCTCGGTCCCGAGGAAATCACGCGGGACATCCCCAACATCAACGAGAGCTTCCTGCGGAATCTCGATGAGAGCGGCGTAATCCGCATCGGCGCGACCGTAAAGCCGGGCGACATTCTGGTGGGCAAGGTGACGCCCAAGGGCGAAACCACGCTGACGCCGGAAGAAAAGCTGCTGCGCGCGATTTTCGGCGAAAAAGCCGGAGACGTGCGCGACGCTTCGCTCTACTGCCCGCCGGGCATCGAAGGCACCATCGTGGACGTGAAGATCTTCTGCCGCAAGGGCGCGGAGAAGGACGAACGCCACAAGGCCATCGAAGCGGCGCAGGTCGCGAAACTCGAGAAGAACCTCGCGGACGAAATCCGCATTCTCACCGACGAACGCCTGAAGCGCTTGAACGACCTGCTGGGCGGCCAGAAGCTGGTAGCCGACCTGCACGACGAGCGCACCAACAAGCGTTTGCTGACCAAGGGCGCGGAGCTGACGCGGGACATCCTGGAAAAGATTTCGACGCGCAACCTGAAGCGCTTGCGGCTCAACGACAAGGACCCGCTGCTCATCGAGAAGATCGACGAGGTTGAAGAGATGACCTCGCGGCAGATTGACGTGCTGCGGAAAATCACCGACGAGCGCATCGGCAAGCTGAAGAAGGGCGACGAACTGCCTCCGGGCGTGATCAAGCTGGTGAAGTGCTACATCGCCATGAAGCGCAAGCTTTCCGTCGGAGACAAGATGGCGGGACGCCACGGCAACAAGGGCGTGATCGCGCGCATCGTTCCGAAGGAAGACATGCCTTACATGCCGGACGGCACGCCGGTGGAAATCGTGCTGAACCCGCTGGGCGTTCCTTCACGTATGAACGTCGGGCAGATTCTCGAGACGCATCTGGGCTGGGCTTCGAAAGAACTCGGCGAGAAGATCGGGAAGCTGCTGGACAAGGAAGCTCGCGCGGAGAGCGTGCGCAAGTGGTTCAAGGATGCGTTCGGGCCGACTTCGGTGTGGAAGACCATCGCCGGACTGGATGACGACGCAATTCTTGATCTGGCGTACAGCTTCCGCGAGGGTGTGCCGTTTGCGACGCCGGTATTCGACGGCGCGCGCGAAGCGGACATTCGCCACTTGCTGCAATTCACGGAGCTGCCGGAAAGCGGCAAGATTACGCTCTACGACGGCATGACCGGGGACTTGTTCGCGCAGCAGGTGACGGTGGGCTACATCTACATGCTCAAACTCTCGCACTTGGTGGACGACAAGATTCACGCGCGCTCCATCGGGCCGTATTCACTGATTACGCAGCAGCCGCTGGGCGGCAAGGCGCAGTTCGGCGGACAGCGCTTCGGAGAAATGGAAGTGTGGGCGCTGGAAGCGTACGGCGCGGCGCACATTCTGCAGGAATTGCTGACGGCGAAGTCCGACGACGTATATGGCCGCGCGAAGATTTACGAGGCCATCGTCAAGGGCGAACCGGGGATCGAGCCCGGCGTGCCGGAATCGTTCAACGTACTGGTGCGCGAGCTGCAATCGCTGTGCCTGGACGTGGAATTGATGAAGCGCCAGAAGCCGCAACTGGAAAAAGCGGAAGCAGCGGATTAATTGAGAGACGCGCTCCGCGCCGCAATGGCGCGGAGCGTACGACATTATTGCAACTGGTTTTTGGTCCCGCTCTGCGGGACAGGAGGATCAGCCCTTGTATCGATCGAGCCCATATGATCGTGCCAGCCAGATCGCGGATTTTGATTCCATTCGCATCAGCCTGGCGAGTCCGGAAAAAATCCGGTCGTGGTCGCACGGTGAAGTGACCAAGCCGGAAACCATCAATTACCGCACCTTCAAACCGGAGCGCGACGGACTTTTCTGCGCCAAGATTTTCGGCCCCGTCACGGACTGGGAATGTTTGTGCGGAAAGTACAAGCGCATGAAGCATCGCGGAGTGATCTGCGACAAGTGCGGCGTGGAAGTGACGCTGAGCAAAGTGCGCCGCGAGCGCCTGGGACACATCGAGCTGGCTTCGCCCTGCTCGCACGTGTGGTTCTTCAAGGGATTGCCCAGCCGCATCGGTTATTTGCTGGACATCACCATGCGGGACCTGGAGCACATTCTCTATTTCGAGACGTTTGTGTGCATCGATCCGGGCGAAGTGCTGGGATTGAAGGAAAAGGACATCATCCCGGAAGAAAAGCTGCGCGAGCTGCAGAAGGAATATCCGGGGAAATTCACCGCGGGCATGGGCGCGGAAGCCATCAAGGAATTGCTGCGCCGCGTGGAAGTGGAAAAGCTCTCGGAAGAACTCCGCGAGAAGATGAAGACGGACCCCAGCCTGCAGAAGCGCATCAAGTTCGCCAAGCGGCTGAAGGTGCTGGAAGCATTCCGCAAGAGCGGCAACAAGCCGGAGTGGATGATTCTGGACGTGATCCCGGTGCTGCCGCCGGAACTGCGTCCGCTGGTGCCGCTGGATGGCGGGCGTTTCGCGACGTCCGACTTGAACGACTTGTACCGCCGCGTGATCAACCGCAATAACCGGCTGAAGAAGTTGATGGAATTGCACGCGCCGGATGTGATCGTACGCAACGAAAAGCGCATGTTGCAGGAAGCGGTGGACGCGCTGTTTGACAACGGCCGCCGGGGCCGCGTGCTGCGCGGCACCAACAATCGCCCGCTCAAATCGCTGTCCGACACCTTGAAGGGCAAGCAGGGACGTTTCCGCCAGAACTTGCTCGGCAAGCGCGTGGATTATTCCGGCCGCTCGGTCATCGTGGTGGGTCCGGAACTGAAGCTGCACCAGTGCGGTTTGCCGAAGAAGATGGCGCTGGAGCTTTTCAAGCCGTTCATCTATCACAAGCTGGAAGCCGCGGGACACTGCACCACGATCAAGCAAGCCAAGGAGTTGGTGGAGGCGCAGGAGCCGGTGGTTTGGGACATTCTCGAGGACGTGATCCGCGAGCATCCCGTGCTGCTGAACCGCGCGCCCACGCTGCACCGGCTGGGCATTCAGGCATTCGAGCCCGTGCTGGTGGAAGGGAAAGCGATCCGCATTCACCCGCTGGTTTGCACCGCGTTCAACGCGGACTTCGACGGCGACCAGATGGCGGTGCACATTCCGCTATCGCCGGAAGCGCAGGTAGAGGCTTCGGTGTTGATGCTCAGCTCGCACAACATTTTGTCTCCCGCGAACGGCTACCCGCTGGCGGTTCCGACGCAAGATATGGTCCTGGGAATTTATTACATGACCAAGGCCAAGCCGCAGGCGAAGGGCGAAGGCCGCGCGTTCGGTTCACCGGAAGAAGTGGTGATGGCGCTGGAAGCCGGCGAAGTGGAATTGCTGACGCCGATCCGCATGCGCTACACCGGTGAAGTGATTGACCTGACCAACGCGTATGACGATCAGGACGTCTCGCACACCGAGCCGGTGAACCTGAACAAGCAGTTCCTGCACACGACCGTGGGGCGCGTGATTTTCAACGATCACCTGCCAACGGAAATGCCGTTCATCAACGGCTTGCTGAAGAAGAAGGGCGTGCAGGCGCTGGTGCAGTATTGCTACCTGCGCTTTGGCCTGGAAAAGACGGTGGTGGCGCTGGACAAGCTGAAAGAACTGGGCTTCCTGTATGCGACGAAGTCCGGCGTTTCAATCGGCATCAGCGACATGGTCATCCCCAACGTGAAATTCAAGCTGGTGGATACGGCCGAGCACGAAGTGGTGAAGGTGCAGCAGCAATATCTGGACGGCGCGATCACCAACGGCGAACGGTACAACAAGGTCATCGCCATCTGGTCGGACGTCACCGAAAAGGTGGCGGACGAAATGTTCAAGGCCCTGGAAGAGCAGGACAAGCAGGGCGTGATCAACCCGGTGTACGTGATGGCCGACTCCGGAGCGCGCGGATCGAAGCAGCAGATCCGGCAGCTTTCCGGAATGCGCGGATTGATGGCCAAGCCTTCGGGCGAAGTCATCGAGACGCCGATTACCTCGAACTTCCGCGAAGGATTGACCGTGCTGCAGTACTTCATTTCGACGCACGGAGCGCGTAAGGGCCTGGCCGATACGGCGCTGAAGACGGCCGATTCGGGCTACCTGACGCGGCGGCTGGTGGACGTGGCGCAGGACGTGATTATCAACGAGTTCGACTGCGGCACGGCAGACGGAATTTACGTGGAGCCGATTCTGGAAGCGGGCGTGGAAGTGGAGCCGTTGCGCGACCGCGTGGTGGGCCGCGTATCCCTGGAGAAGATCAAGGATTACGAAGGCAATGTAATCGTGGAGATCAACCAGGAAATCACCGAAGAGCTGGCCAATTCGATTCAGGCGGCGGGCATCGAGCGCGTGAAAATCCGCTCGGTGTTGACGTGCGAATCGCGGCGCGGAGTTTGCGGACGTTGCTACGGACGGAACCTCGCGACCGGCCGGTTCGTGGAAATGGGCGAGGCCATCGGCGTGATCGCGGCGCAGTCCATCGGCGAGCCGGGCACGCAGTTGACCATGCGCACGTTCCACATCGGCGGCACGGCTACTCGCGTCACCGAACAGTCGAAAGTCGAAGCGCGCAACAACGGCTTCGTGAAGTTCATTGACTTGAAGGTGGTGGAAGGCCGCGGCAAGCAGATCGTTTCGATGAACCGCTCGGGCTTGATCGCGGTGGTGGACGAGAAGGGCCGCGAAAAAGAGCGCCATCACGTGGTGTACGGCGCGCGCTTAAAGGTGGAGGACGGGCAACCGGTAACGCTGGGCCAGACCATGGTCGAGTGGGATCCGTACACGTTCTCGATTCTCACCGAGACGGCGGGCACCGTGCAGTTCAAGGACCTGCAGGCGGGAGTCACGATCGAAGAGCAGGTGGACGAAGTGACCGGGTTGTCGCAGCTGGTGGTGACGCTGCCGCCGGGCGATGAAAAGCACCAGCCCACGATCCTGATTCGCGGAACGCAGGGCCGCGTCAAGAAGTACTTGATGCCGTCCCGCGCGCACTTGATGGTGGTGGATGGGGACGAAGTGCAACCGGGCGACGTGCTCGCGAAGATTCCGCGCGAGACGACCAAGACCAAGGACATCACGGGCGGTCTGCCGCGCGTGGTGGAGCTCTTCGAAACCCGCAAGCCGAAGGATCCCGCGGTCATCAGCGAAATTGACGGCGTGGTGAAATACGGCGAAATCGTCAAGGGGCAGCGGAAGATTTACGTGGAAAGCGAGGACGGCAAGGGCGCCGCGCAGACGATCAAGGAATATTCAATCTCGCGCGGAGTGCACATCAACGTGCAGGAAGGCGAACACGTGGCAGCGGGCGAACCGCTGATTGACGGGCCGCTGAACCCGCACGACATCCTGGCCGTTCTGGGCGAAAAGTACACGCAGGCATACCTGGTGAACTCGATTCAGGAAGTTTACCGGTTGCAGGGCGTGAACATTAACGACAAGCACATCGAGGCGATCGTGCGGCAGATGATGCGCTGGGTGAAGGTGGAGGACGTGGGCGATACGACGTTCCTGCTCGAGGAGCAAGTGGACAAGTTCCGCTTCCGCGAGGAGAACGACCGCATCATCCGCGACGGAGGGCGCCCCGCGACGGGACGTCCTTTGCTGCTGGGCATCACCAAGGCATCGCTCTCGACGGATTCGTTCATCTCCGCGGCCAGCTTCCAGGAGACGACGCGCGTCCTGACCGAGGCGGCGATTTCCGGAAAGGTGGATTACCTGCGCGGCCTGAAGGAAAACGTGATCATGGGCCGGTTGATTCCCGCGGGCACGGGCCTGGAGCGCTACCGCAACATCCAGCTCCTTACGGAAATTCCGAAGGAGGAGCCGGAATCCATGGAGCCGGAACTTACGCCGGAAGAGGCAGCCGCTTTGGACTTCCTGCGCAAGGATACCGACGCGGTGGCCGAAAGCTAGAACGCATCGCCGATAGGTTAACCCTTACAGGGCGCCGTGATTTTTCGCGGCGCCCTTTTTTTGCGTTTACGCGTTTGGCTTGCGCGCGGACGTGCGGCGGAACACGCTACTGTTGCGCGCTTGCCTGGTTCGCCTGTACGCGGGGCCTATTAAACATCTTGTCATAACACGACGCTTTCTTTTTCCGCGTGATACCGGCACCCAGTAAAATAGAAGTAGCGCACTCCCGGCCCGGAACCTGCCTGGCGAACGCTTTTAGGGATTTCCATGACCAATCGCTCCGCGGACAAATCGCTTGAGCCGGACGCCAGTGGCGCGCCGACCGGCGCCCAGTTCAAGAAACTGGTGGAAGTGATTTCCCGGTCGCAGCTGAATTACCGGGAACTCATTGACAGCCTGGACCACGCGGTGTTTACAGTTTCCCTGAACGGGGAGATCCGCGTGGCGAATCGGCGGCTGGCGGAGATCCTCGGGGTGTCGTTTCAGGATCTGATCGGGCACCGCGTGAGTGAATTTGTGGCGGAGCCGACGCTGCCGGAAGCGATGCATTTTCTGGATGGCTTCCTGGCCAAGGGGCACTGGGCCGGGCGAATCGCGGTCCGGCTGAAAAACGATACGCAGCGGCGCTTCTACGATTGCTGGCTGCAGGCGCTGCGCGAAGAAGAGCAAGCGCCGTCCGTCAGCGGCTGGGTACGCGATGTTACGGCGCAGCACGAATCGGGGATTCGCTTCACCGAGCTATTCGAATCGCTGCGCGAAGGAATTTTCTTCACCACGCCGGATGGAAAACTGCTGGATGCCAACCCCGCGCTGCTGCGCATGCTGGGGTACGAGAACAAGGAAGAATTGCAGAAGCTGAATTTCCGCGAACTGTACGCCGATCCCTCGCAACGGGACACCCTGGTGCGGCAGGTGGTGGAACACGGCGCGGTGCAGGACGTGGACGTGGTGTACCGGCGAAAGGATGGTAGCCAGATACATTGCCTGGCGTCGGGATTCGGAGTGCGCGACACGTTTGGGCGCACCATCCGCATGCAGGGCACGCTGGTGGATATCACCGAGCGCATCGAGATCGAAGCGCGCCTGCACCAGGAGCAGGAATTCGTACGCCGCCTGGTGGCCAGCTTTCCGGACGTGATAGCGGTGATGGACCTGGACGGGCGGCTGACCTTTATTAGCCCGCGAATTCAAGAGGTGATGGGCCATCCGGCGGCGGACCTGATCGGCAAAGTGCTGTGGGCGCAAATTCACAGGGATGACGCCGCGGAGCTTAGCAGTGCATTTCGCCGGCTGGCGAATGGAGAACTGGCGCACGCGCAATTCGAATACCGGACCCGGCATGCGGACGGCAGCTGGCGAACTCTGCGGGCCAGCGCCAGTCCTTTGTTCGACGCGGCGGGGAAGATTAACGGGGTAGTGGCGTCGGCGCGCGACGTGACGGAGACGATCGCAGCCGAAAAACAGCACGTGCAGAAGGAAAAGCTGGCCGCCATGGGCGAAATGATGGCGGGCGTGGCGCACGAGCTGAATAATCCGCTGACGGCCATCCTGGGTATCAGCGACCTGATGCGCGAACGCGCCGCGGACGATGCGACGCGTCGGCAGGTGGAAATTGTGCTGAAGCAGGCGCGGCGCGCCGCCGGGATCGTGCAGAACCTGCTGGCGTTTTCGCGGCCGTCGGCGCTGGCGAGCAAAACGCTGCGTCCCGAACAGGTGATCAAGCAGGTGATCGAGCAGCAGCAGGCAGCGCTACGGCAAAAAAATGTTTCGATTCAGCTGGAAGCGCCGGAAGGCCTGCCCGCCGTGGACGCCGATCCCCGGCTGCTGCAACAGGTGTTCGTGAATTTGATCGTCAACGCGGAGCAAGCGATCTCCAGCCGGCGCGACCATGGCACCCTGCGAATTGCCGTCGAAGCCGTCGACGGGAAAATTGCATTTGTATTTGCGGATGACGGCCCGGGAATTTCTCCGGAAAATCTGGCGAAGATATTCGATCCTTTTTTCACTACCAAGCGGCCCGGAGGCGGCACTGGCTTGGGATTGACGATTTGCCAGGCCATTATCAAGGAACATGGCGGGAGCATGGAGGTGCAATCGGCGCCAGATGGAGGCGCGGAATTTCGCGTGATTTTGCCGGCGGCGAAGGGAGAGGCTGCGGCGGCGGCGCTGGCAACGCCGAAGGCACCGGCACCCGCTCGCGCGGCCGCGCCGCGCGCACCGAGCGCGTTGCAGGGACGTTCGGTCTACGTGGTGGACGATGAAGAAAGCATCCGCGAAATCGTGCAGGAAGGGCTCTCGGCGCGAGGCATGAAAGTGGAGGGCGCGTCCAGCTCGGAAGAGGCTTTGCCGCACCTGACGACGCACAGCTACGATTTTGTGCTATGCGATTTCAATCTTCCGGGACTCAATGGAGAGCAATTCTTTGAGCGGATGCAGGCCAACGGCCCGAGCGGGACAGCGCCGAAATTTGTGTTCATGTCCGGAGCGCTGCTGGATCCCGGCACCATGGCAACCTTCAGCGAAAAGGGCGCGGCGGTGCTGCAGAAGCCGTTCCATATGGCGGGCTTGGCGGCGCTGCTGACGGAATTGCTGGAACCCCAGACCAGCAAGGCGACCTAACCGCGCGGCTATTTGGATTGCTTGGCGGGCAAGCCGGAAGCTGGATCCACGCCAAAATCCCAGAAGTAAAGACTGGTAGTGCCACCCTGCACCACTTCCACGATGGCGTACTCTCCCGGTTCCATATCCTGGCCCAGCGTGAAACGGTACACGCCCTGCGCGATCTCCCAGCGCTGAATTGGCAGGGTGATTCTGCCGGTGGGGGACTCTTGCTGGAATAATTGATCGAGATTTTCGACATCGCGTTTGTCGTTGTGAACTTTGGCGCGCAGCAGGTCGAGGTTGGGTTCGCGGCCGTCGGCGGTGCGCATATAAAATTCGATCTGGCCGGATTTGATGCGGAATTTGGCGTGACTGCCGCGGAGCGAAACCGTGTGGCGGGTGGGGACGATCGGGATCGGTATCAGCACTTGCTTGAGCATCTGCGCTTTGCTGAATTTGATGTCCGCTTCGGCCTGCGACAGCTGACGAATGGTTTTGCCGTCGAATTCAAAGACTCCTTCTCCGGGCGGCAGGAAGACTTTGGGTGCGATTTCGATGCTGGCGTCAATATCCATCACGCTGGCGTGGTGGGCCACGTCGAGCGTGTGTACCTTGGCAATGATGGCGGCGTTGCGCTGCGCGTCCTCCGCCTCCACTTTTTTCGTAGCGTCCCAATCCACCAGGGCGGCGGGGATTTCCTGCCAGTCTCTTTGGTCAATGCTGTAGTAGCGGACGCGGTCGCCATCCACGTGGTATTCCCTGACCAGTTGGAAGCTGCCGTCTTTGAGCATTAATTTCTTGCCGCGCGGCAGGTTGTCTTCGTTTTCGTCCGCGGCTGGCGAAGGTGACGCCGACTTCTGGGAATTGGCGGGAGGTGGCGTGGTGTTATTTTGCGCGAAGGATGCGGGGATCAGCGCGAGCAGCGCCAGTATCGCCAGCGAAAATTGCAGGAATCGATGAGAGCGTGCAGAGAGCAATTCGAATTTTGGACGGAGAGGCATCACGTTCAGCGCCGCATCTGAATAGGATGCGAAAGCGCCGCATAGGGTTGAGCCACTTCAGAATAGTCCGGGACGGCGCGAGGCACAAGCGGGCGATTTGAATTCAGGGAATGAGCTTCCGCTGCGGCGAAGGGATGTTAAGGGGCGAAATCTAGCTCAGAGTTTCGGCGGCGTTTGCGTAGTGGTCGCAGCGCGGCTGCAACACCGTGAGGATCATCAGGTCCGTATGAGAGAAAAGCCATTTCTCGGCTTCCGCTCCGGCCGCTTCGGCGGCGCGGACGATGGTGCCGAGATGTTTATTGCGCGCGAGGCCGCGCAGATGGTCGGTGCAAATGCCGGTGAGGGTGACCACCTCGTCTTCGGTAAAGATCTTCTGACTCAATTTAATGCGCACCATGGCCGGGCCTCACGATGTGAGATGCTGATGCCAAATTAAACGCTGCCAGAGTTGCATGCAATAGTCCTTCCGTTCCATACCTGCAAAACCGTATTTCGGCGCGGTCGCTGGAACTCGCGTGTGTTCTAGAACTTGAGGTGGCACAGGCGAAGTTTCTCCGAAGCCCGAGATTTCAGCGGCTTGCCGAATATGGGAAAGAAAAGTCTAAAGGTGGAATATTTCTACACGTTCACAGGCGGATTTCGGTACGCAGAAAATTCCGGGTGCGAAGGATTGCAGCCGCGCCCGGATTGCGCGGGTGCCTAATCGGATGCGCGGCAAGCGGCAGAGAAAGTCGAGCGACGGAGCGAGGTTTTTACGCGAGGCAAAATAAGCGCGGAGGTCCGCACGAACAAAGCGGCCAGTAGCCGCCAAGAATTCAGAGTTGCGCGCTTGGCCATGCGAGAGACCACAAAAGATGAGATGTTTGAAAATCGGAGGCGCGACGGTCTGCTGGCTGATGGCGCTCGGCGAGATAGCTAGATCGTGAAGCCGTCCGCTTGCTCGAAGGCGCGGGAAAGTTGCAGGATACGGCCTTCGCCGAAGTGGGGACCGAAAACTTGCATGCCGATGGGAAGCCCGGCCTTGGTCTTTCCGCAAGGAATGGAGATTCCCGGGACGCCCGCCAACGAGCCCGTAACCGTATATATATCAGCTAGATACATCTCAAGCGGATCAGCGGTCTTCTCACCTAGTTTGAATGCGGGAGTGGGCGCGGTGGGGGTGATGATCGCGTCCACCTTCTGAAACGCCTCGGAGAAATCCCGCGCGATCAAGGCGCGGACTTTTTGCGCACGCAGGTAGTAGGCGTCATAGTAGCCGGACGACAGCGCGTAGGTCCCGAGCATAATGCGGCGCTTCACCTCGGGGCCGAAGCCGCGTTCGCGGGTCTTGCGGTACATCTCCATCAGGGTTGCGCCGGGGACTCGCAACCCGTAGCGCACGCCGTCGTAGCGAGCGAGGTTGGAGCTGGCCTCAGCCGTCGCCACGATGTAATAGGTGGCGATCGCGTAAGCGGTGTGCGGCATGTGCAAGGAAACGCGCCGACAGCCCAGCTTTTCCAGCAGAGCGATACCCGCTTGGACTTTAGCCTTCACTTCCGGGTCGATGCCCTCGCCGAAGTAGTCTTCCGGGACGCCGATCCTCAGACCCTGGATCGGACGCTCGATCTCGGAGGCGTAGTTCGGGACAGGGACGGCTGCGGCGGTGGAATCGTTGGAGTCGTGGCCGGCGATGACTGACATAACCGCAGCAGCATCAGCGATATTGGTGGTAAACGGGCCGATGCGGTCGAGTGAGGAGGCGAAGGCGATCAGGCCGTACCGCGATACGCGACCGTATGTTGGCATCGTGGCAGGAATGCCACAGTAAGAGCCTGGTTGGCGGATCGAACCTCCGGTGTCTGTCCCCAATGCCACTACGGACAAGCCCGCCGCCACGGCTGCGGCGGACCCTCCACTGGAGCCACCTGGCACTCGATCCGGTGCCAAGGGGTTCCGTACGGGGCCGTATGCTGAGTTCTCGTTCGAGCTGCCCATCGCGAATTCGTCGCAGTTGGTCTTGCCCAGGATCACGGCCCCTGCTGCTTCAAGGCGCTCGATGGCAGTGGCGTCGTAGGGTGGTACGTAATTCTCCAGAATCTTCGATCCGCAGGTGGTGCGAACCCCGCGAGTGCTCAGGACGTCCTTTACAGCTAGTGGAACGCCCGCCAGAGGCGCCAGGTGGCTGCCTTGGGCTATCCCAGCGTCTACGCGGTCCGCTTGGGCGTAGGCGCGCTCAGGGCAAAGGGTCAGGAAAGCGTTGAGTTCGGGGTTGCGCCTCGCAATCCGGGCAAAGAACTCCTTGGTAAGCTCCCGGGCCGATATCTTCTTGGATTGGAGCGCCTGGCGGACGCTCGCGATGGTCCATGAGGGTGCAGCCGTCATCGCTCGATCACTTTCGGAACGCGGAAGAAGGGCTTGGCAGCGTCTGGGGCATGGGCCAGCACGTCCGCGCCGATGGTGCAGGGCTGGACGACATCGTCGCGAAGGTTCGGTTCGCTTTCGGGGGCAACGCCGGACGGCGATCCGGTAGGCACCGGCCCGCCGTCGCGCTCCGGAGCGAATTCGCGAGGCAGCGATTGGGTCATGGGTTCGACGTGGGTGACGTCGAGTTCCTGGAGCTTGCCGATGTAGGACAGGATTTCGTCCAGTTGGCCGCCGTACAGCTCGACCTCCTCGGGCGAAAGATCCAGATGGGCGAGCTCGGCAACGCGGAGGACTTCTTCGCGGCTAATTTTCATGGCGCCTCCGCGACGCAGCGGCGGTGACGCGGGCCAGGAACGGAGAATGCAGGAATTTCATTAGTCCATCTTAGTACAGAAGAGACGGAGCGCAAATGTGCCCGCTAGCGGATTCTTGATACGCCATGCAGCAAGAGATTTAACACAGAGGACGGGGAGAAAAGCACGGAGGTCACGGAGAAATTCGGGGGGAAGCTACGATTTGCGGCGGCGGATGAAGGGGATGTGCTCGTTGTCCAGTTCGCGCGAGAGTTTCTGCGGGCCGGGTTTGGACGCGGCGAATTTCACCTCGCGAATCAGGGTGCTGCCCCAGGCCTTATTGACCTGCGCGCAGAATTCCGGCTTCATCTGTTCGAGTTGCTTGCGCCAGGCTTTGGTGTCGGCCGCGACTTCCAGGCAGCCGGCGTGGCAACGGATCGGGCGGGTGTGGGCGGCGAGAGTCTTGCCGACGATTTTGGGCCATACACTGGAAAGCCAGGCGACGGCAGCTTCAGGCTTCTTGATTTGGCGCAGCATCCCGCCAAGAAAATTTCCCGCTTTTTCCATAACACGCCCCGCGCCGCGTGATTTTCCGGATTCTAGCACAATCGCGATTGCGAAAGGCAAGCCCCGCGGGTCAGGTGAAGAATGTATTTCGGCGCGGGACAAGTTGCGGTAAGCTCCGGTGACAAATGCTGCAGCTTGGGAGCCACACATGGCGTTTCCTCCATTGATTTTGCTTTCGGTAAGCTTACTGGTTCCGCAGCCGGCGGGTCCTGCGGCGGTGAAGGCGCACGCGCTGCCGCGCGCGGATGCCGCGGCGCAAAAAGTTTGGACGAACGAGGATATTCCGCTGCTGCGGGAGATGGCGCCGATTTCGATTTTCAGCGAGAGCGTGCGTTCGGAAGCGACCGTGGCGGGAACGCCGAGCGATGCGGCGGGCGCGGCGATGCAGCCTTTAGCGAAGGAACTTGACCTGCGATGGTACGCGGAGCAGCGGCAGACGCTGCAATCGCATATCGATGCGGACCAGGAACAGATTCGCGACATTCAACAGATTCAGCAAACCGGCGACGGAATTTCCGGCGCGATTCCGCTGGATAAAAACGCTCCGGGATTGACTCCCTACGCCACGGTGGAAATCCTGCAAGAGCAGATCGCGCAAGTCCAGGCGCAGATTGACGATCTGCAAGACCTGGCGCGGCGCAACGGGATCCCGCCCGCCGTGGTGCGGTAGGTCTTTTCGAGTGCCATTTCGTTTGTCCATTCACTGAGCAGGTGTTCGCTTGGCGCGGGCGCCTGCACGCACTGCCATTTTGCATGGCTCTCGATCTCGCCTGAACCCACGAAGTCCTTCCGCGCAGCCCTGCCCAAGTTTGAACGCTAGAAGCGGATAGTTTCAGGTGGCGGACTCGTGCAAATTATGTCCAGCGACGAAGCGCTCATGATTTGCAGTCGAGGAGCCGAGAATGATTCCGATACGAGTGATGGCCATACCCACGGAAGTTGCAGAGGCGGTGCGCCGCGACGGGAAGGACCCGCATTACGGGCATCCAGCACATACGGAAATCGCCGGCGAAGGCGCGCCATGCCGGCATTGTTTGAAGATCGTTGCTGCGGGCGAGGAGATGGCGACGCTTTTTACTTTGGACGCGTTTGCAGGCACCGAGACGCTGCCGCTGCCCGGCCCGGTTTATATCCACGCGGATGGCTGCGAGCGCTATCCCGAAGATGCAGGGTTTCCAGAGATGCTGCGCAGCAGCCCGCGGACGCTCAACGGATACGCGCGAGGCCGTCACCTGGTGGCGACGGAATATGTGCAGAACGGAAGCGTGGACGCGGGCGTCGAGAAGCTCTTGGCGCGCGCGGATGTGGATTACATCCACGTGCGCAGCACGACGGCGGGGTGCTATACCTTTAGGATCGAGCGGGCGAATCACGCGTAGCAAGATGGGACAATTCGGGCCATTACGAAGCGGGCGGGTCTGAGACCCGCCCCTACGAAAGCATCGCACGAATCAAGACGCGGCGACTGCGCTTGCGCCATTCAGGCCGAGTTCCGGGGCGATGGAGCGCAGGGCGGCGATGCAGAAGCTGATGTGCTTTTCGAGCGGGACGCCGAGTTCTTCCGCGCCTTTGTAGACGTCGTCGCGGTTCACGCCGCGGGCGAAGGCTTTGTCTTTCAGTTTTTTCTTCACCGAGGCTGCTTCGACCTCGTGGATGCTCTTGCTGGGTTTAATCAGGGCGCAGGCGGTGAGAAAGCCGGCCAGTTCGTCGCAGGCAAAGAGCGTCTTATCCAGGGGAGAGACGCGCGGGACATTGCAATAATCGGCGTGGCCCAGGATGGCGTGGATCATTTCTTCGGGGTAACCGCGCTCGCGCAGAATCTGAGCGCCCGCGAAAGGATGCTCCTCGGTGGGGTGATGCGCGGCGTTGGGCCAGCGCTCGTAGTCGAAATCGTGAAGTAGCGCGGTCGTGGCCCAAAGTTCCTCGTCGGCACTGAGTTTGCGGGCATAGGCTCGCACGCAAGCTTCGACGGCAAGGGCATGTTTGCGCAAGCTCTCGCCGTGCGTGTATTCGCACAGCAAATTCCAGGATTCCTCGCGATTTGGCATTTTTTCTCCCGACTTCCAGTTTATCGCAGAGTGGAAGTGTGCCGATAGAGGGGCTGGGGATGCAGGGCGGCCGCCGCCGCGACCGGGCGGCGAAAGGACTGCCCGCGGCGCTGGAAGCCCAATCCGGGGCTGCACCGTGAACAGGCGGCAAGGAAGAGACCTGGCGCGGCAACCGATAGAGGCGTAACTATGGCAGTTGCAGCGTTCATACGTTCGGCGGATGGCATCACCGCTGGGCCGCTGCAGCGGAACCAGAAGCGGAATCGCGCGGGGCGGCAAATGCAGCAGTTTGCGAGGGAGATGCGGGCCAAAGCGTCTCAATGTAGGAATCGGCGAGTCTGTGAGACGTTTAATATTGAGACGAGGCGGATGGCGTACGTGTTGTTCGCGCGAGCAATTCGGTGTTTCTTCTCGTCATTGATTGAACACAATCACTTTGCGCAGTGGTATTTAGCCCCAAATGCGGGGAAAGGGGCCGAGGGTGGCGGGAAAGAGGGCAGGATACTGGGCAACAAAATTGCAAGCGTAAATCGTCAACCGGTGACGCAGGACGGCAATGTGCTCAGAGCGTCATCGGACACGAAACGTCGAAGGCGAAGAAAATTCGTAGCACGTTTTCGGGAGTTGGGGGACCACAACGGCAATCAATTGTGGCACGCGCTGCGAAGAGGGTAGGATATTTTCTGATTGAGGACGAAAAAGGGCTTGACAAGAAATGGCACCCTGTGGAGAATCGCTGCGCGCCGTTTCTGCCTTCCCCTGTTGTGACGTTCCTCCCCTTCGCATCGCCGGAATAGTCTGCGAGGAGACCCGGTGGCGGAAAAAGAAGCAATAGAAGTGAGCATGGAAGCGGAACGCGAAGTACTTCGCTGTCAGGTATGTGGATTGGTGCAGTACCGGACACGCACGGACAACTGTCGCCGGTGCCTGCGCATGCTGCCCCCGAAGGTGACGTTCGTCATTCCGACGCCGTCAGCCCAGGATTTGCCGGGGGACGACCGCCAACTGTTTGAGAACTGGCCGAACCGCGAAACTGTGGAGAACATCGGCCAGCGCATCAGGCAGCTGCGCGAATCGCGGGGCATGACGCAGAGCCAGTTGCAGGCACGTTCGCGCGTTTCTCGTTCGTATTTGTCGCGCATTGAGAGCGGGCAGATGACGCCAAGCCTCGGCACGCTGGAGAAAATTGCCGAAGCGCTGGGCGTGGGGCTGAATCGCTTCTTCGTGCCGGAAACAAACGGCGAGACGGTGCTGGAGGATCCCTTCATTCAGGGACTTCGCCCGTATCTGCGGCAACTCGATTGGACACAGTGGCAGGGCATTCTGAAGCGCTTGCAGGCGATCAGCGAGCACGTGAGCACGAATCACACCGTGCGCCCTATGCCGCCGCAAGTGGCTGACCGGCTGCCGCACCACATGCCCCGCCGACAACAGGCCACGGGCCACGCCGCGGTAGCGCTGCACCGCTAGCGGCCGCAGAAACTACGGGCGCCGCAAAACTGAATCAGGGCGAAATTGGGGTTAGCCCGGCAAGTCCGCGATGGGTGCTGGCGGATTGCCGGGCTGGACTCACACGGCGTCGAACCTCGGTTGCGCCGCAGCGGCGCGCGAAACCTGCCACACACCTGCTGGGAAATCCTCGAAATAAATCATTCGCACAGTGCGGCGGCTCTCGGACGAGTCGAACTGCGGCGGATTTCTCTCATCAATTTCGCGGAGCTGCGATCAGGAAGCGTTGGTGCCGACCTTCTAGCGCGCCTAGCTATTGCGCTTCTCTCTTGCCCAAGCGCACCAGCGCGATTTCGACGCAGTTGTTCTTGTCGGTAAGCGCGACGATGCGCGCGCCGTCGCCCCGATCGTCCACAAAGGCCATGTCCGCATCGCTGATGGCGTCCACGCCGTGGATCTTGACGTTGGAGCCGCGCTTTTCGAGGTGGAAGCTGGGGCCGAGCCTTTGCGCGTACCAGGCGCTGACCTTGGTGAGATCATCCGATGTATTGTATTTTTCGGCGGCAATCTCGAATCCCTCCTCACCCGAAGAAAGTTCCACGTTGGCGTTGTGCGAAGCGGCGGTGGTGGAACCGGGGTAGACGGGCAGGTTCACGGTTGCGTCATGGCTCACCTTGATTCCGCCAACCGGTGTTTGAATCTCGACGTTTTGCCCCTGATTGTGTACGTGGAGGTTGTGGATCACCAGCCCGGCCAACGCCAGGCCGAAAACGACCATCACGACAATCCCGCCGGCCACGATACCCAGAATCCACCACACGGCTGTGGAGCTATTTTGCCGCTGGGGAGGAATGGCGGCGGGGGGCCGACCGGCTGCGCTGGACATGGTTCACCCCTGAAGTGTTCCTACATCATACTCTACGCATATAGGCGCTGAAATGTTTCCCCGACCGGCGGACGGCGGCCGCACCAACGGGGGCTCAGTTGAACCGGACTTCGACGCCGGGATGACGGTCGAGGTGCACGGAGTCAATGAAGCGGACTTCGCCCTCCTGCAGGGTCATGATCAGGGAATGCGTGCGCGTGCCGTCGCGGAAGAAATTGACGCCGCGCAGCAGCCCGCCTCCCGTGACGCCGGTGCAGGCAAAGATAATTCTCTTGCCGGGAGCGAGGTCCACGGTTTCGTAAATGCGCTTGGGATCCTTGATGCCCATCTGCGCGACGCGCTCCTCGTGCTCGGGCTTCGAGATGACCAGGCGCGCGAGGATCTGGCCGTTCAAGCAGCGCAGCGCGGCGGCGGTGAGCACGCCCTCAGGGGCGCCGCCTGTGCCCATGACGGCGTGAACCGAGGTGCCGCGGACGGCGGCGTTGATGCCGGCGGAAAGATCGCCATCGGAGATGAGCCGGATGCGGGCGCCTGCCGCGCGAATTTCGCTGATCAATTTTTCATGGCGCGGGCGGTCGAGCACCACGATGACGAGATCTTCGACGTCGCGATCGTAGCGGCGGGCGATGGCGCGCAGGTTGTCCTTCACCGGCGCGTCCAGATCAATCGCGCCTTTCGCCGGAGGCCCCACGATCAATTTTTCCATGTAGAGGTCCGGAGCGTGCAGCAGGCCGCCATGTTCGCTCGCGGCGAGGACAACGACGGCGCCGGGTTCGCCGGTGGCGCACAGATTGGTGCCTTCCAGCGGGTCCACGGCGATGTCCACTTGCGGGTAGGTGCGGCTCTTATCGCGCACTGCCGCGCCGACTTTCTCGCCGATGAAAAGCATGGGCGCTTCGTCGCGCTCGCCTTCACCGATGACGATGGTGCCGTCCATGCCGACGCGGTCCATTTCCGAGCGCATCGCTTCCACGGCGGCCTGGTCCGAGCCGGCGCGGTCGCCCTGGCCCATCGTGCGCGCGGAAGCGATGGCGGCGGTTTCCACCGTGCGCAAGAATTCGAGGCTGAGTTCTTTCTCCATTGCCGCTCCTGTGAGGTGAATGAGTTCCGGTGGCTGGGACGGTCCTTCCGGGCGGCCTATCATAATCCAAATAGGCGAAGGCGAATCAAGGCGTTATTTGCGGGAGAAAGGTTTTGGCGTTTGTAGCGGCGGTCTTCAGACCGCCAACGGATGTAGCCGCTGAAGGGCCAGCCGGATTCGTATGAGATCATTCTAGCGCGGCTCAAACGGGGATCGACGGTAGCGCTAACACCGATGGCGCGCTGACCCTTCGTAACATCACTCAGGGTAAAAGCGCGCCGCTACAAATGCCGTTCAGGTGGAGAGAGCTACGGCAGCGGTTGGATTTTGGCGTTGACCAAGTAGGGGTCGTCGAATGCGGTCATTTCGCCGGGCTTTTTGCCTGCTACTGGTTGGAGCCTGGCGGAGAGCGGCTTGCGCCACTTTACCGAGAGGCTGGCTACGTCTCCGAGGATTGCTTCGAGCTGCTTTTGCGTGACGTCGCCGGGCATTGGCACGGTATCGAGGCCGGTGCCGCAGACGGCGGAATAGGCCAGCAGGGAGTCAATCGGGAGGCGGCCTTCGTTCCAGCGCTTTGCGAGAACCGTGTCTTCGAGAATCGGCAGCATCAGGCCGGAATAGCCGGCTTGTTTCACGGGGATGGCTTTCAGAGAGCGCGTGATGAGCGCAGCGACGCCGAGTGTGCCGCTGGAGCCGACCGGCGCGCCTAGGAAATTTTCAATTGCGCGGCCGATGGAGACGTCTTTCATCGGCGCCGGCGAGAGATCAATACCGCCGTACCTCCATCCGCTGGCCGCGCTGACTTCCATCGCCGTCTTTTCGATTTTGGCGGCGTGCGCGCCGAGGGTATTTTTCAGGCGTTCTTCCGCTTCGCTGGGGGACTTCGTCGAGGCCAGCACTTCGCTGACGACATTGGCCGATTCTAGCCCGATCGCGAATTGCTTTCCTGCTCCGATGTAATACGAGGCGGGATAAAAAGGAGTGCCGGAGGGCACCCATGCGGCGGCGGTGAAATTGAAATTGCCCTGGCTGCGCGGCGTGTTGGCTTCGAGGTACTTGATCACGCCCGCTGCGGCGCGGATCGAGCGCCAGTGGATGCCGTCTTCACCCGCTATGGAAACCGAGCCTTCCACGATTTTCGACTGGGCGATGATTTTGCCGAGCAGCTCGGCTTCGTGCGGGTCGTCGGTGTCTTTTGACATGGCCGGGCCGATGGCGGCGTCGAAGCCTTCCTTCGCAGCGAGGGCATCGTAATCGCGGAAGAAGGCGAGGATCTGATCGTCTGAAAGCCCGCGGGTGTATTCGGGAAAAGGCTGCGTGGTGATGCGCAGCGTTTCCACTTCATAACCCGATTTTTCGAATGCGGCTTTGGCGGTGCGCAGGAATTGCAGCGCGTCCTGAATCTGGGCCTGGTAAGTCGAGCGATCGAGGCGCACGAACGCCGTGATGGCACGGACTTTCGGCTTCGTAGCGGCAGCTGGATCCGCGGCGCGGGCGCGCAGCGATGTTGCGGCAAAAATTGCTACGAGCGTAATCGCGGCTGCGAAGACTGCGCGCAGACGAGCCGGGCGCGCGCGGCTCACGAGAAGGCCGCGATTCCGGTGATGCGTTCGCCGATGATCAGTTTGTGGATGTCGTGCGTGCCTTCGTAGGTGAAGACTGACTCGAGGTTGTTCATGTGGCGCATGACGCAGTAATCGTCCACGATGCCGTTGGCGCCCAGAATTTCGCGGGCTTTGCTGGCTGTTTCGCGCGCCATCCACACGTTATTCATTTTCAGCATGGAGATGTGCGAAGGGTGCGCGCGGCCCTGGTCTTTCAGGCGGCCCACTTGCAGTGCGAGGAACTGCGCCTTGGTGATTTCGGTGATCATCCAGACCAATTTTTCCTGCACCAGCTGATGAGAGGCGATCGGCTTGTTGTCAAATTGCTTGCGCTCTTTGGCGTAGCGCAGCGCGGTGTCATAGCAAGCCATCGCCGCACCGATGCCGCCCCAGCCGATGCCGTAACGGGCTTGATTCAGGCAGGACAGCGGACCTTTCAAGCCTTGCACGCCGGGGAGCAGGTTTTCGGCGGGGATTTTGCAATCGGTCATCGCCAGGCCGGAAGTGACGGACGCGCGCAACGAGTATTTTCCGTGGACGTCCCAGGCTTTGTAGCCGGGCGTGCCTTTTTCCACCAGGAAACCGCGAATCACGTCGTCTTCGCATTTCGCCCAGATCACGGCGACGTCCGCGAGCGAGCCGCTGGTGATCCACATTTTTTCACCGTTCAAAATGTAGCTGTCGCCCTTTTTCACCGCGCGCGTGAGCATGCCGCCGGGATTCGAACCGAATTGCGGTTCGGTGAGGCCGAAGCAGCCGATGGCTTTGCCTTGCTGCAGCAGGGGCAGCCATTTGTCTTTTTGCGCGTCGGAGCCGAAGGCGTGGATGGGGTACATCACCAGCGCCGATTGCACCGAAACAAAGCTGCGCAGGCCGGAATCGCCGCGCTCAAGTTCCTGCGTCACCAGGCCGTATTCCACGTTGGACATGCCCGCGCATCCGTAGCCCTTCAGGCTCGCGCCGAAAAGTCCGAGTTCGGCCATTTGCGGGACGAGCTGCGTGGGGAATTTTCCTTCGCGGTTATATTCCTCGATGATGGGCATGATTTCCGCGTCCACGAACTGGCGCGCGGTGTTGCGCGCGAGCTTTTCTTCGTCGCTCAGGACGGAATCGAACTCGAGGTAATCCACCCCGGGGAATGACGGCATCGGAAGTCTCCTTGAAAATGGGCCGCGGGACGAGGCACAGCGGGAAAGTCAGCGCGACGCCAAACCGCGATTGTATCGAATTCGCGGCTAAGCTGCGCCAGTGAGCGATGGCAAGAGGAACCTCGGCTTTCGATTCGAGTTCGCATCCGAAAAGCTACACGTTGCAAAATCATCTGGAAACATCGAGGATGGACGCGATGCCAGTTCCCGCAGGGGCGGATTGGGGCGAATTATCAGGATGACCTGGATCAGTCTTACGCGCATGAGTTGTTCGCTGGTCGCACAAACGAAGAGATGCTCCCTCATTTCCGTAGCAACGTCATTGAGAGAACGAGTGAATTGCGATATAGCCGGAAATCCCTTTCCGATACTACCTTCAAGGATTTCGAGATTTCGTAATGGCGGGAGAATTTGAGGAACTAGGGGCCGCGGACGCAGCAAATTGTTTCCTCGGACTTGTATTGGAGAAGCTGGAAAAAGAACCGCGGCAATCTATCCGAGAGCCGGTAATGTCTCAGCTACTTCCCGCAGTTCGGCACGTCGCCGCCAATCAGGCGTCATTTGACGCGAATGAAAGTATTTACGGAAATTTCGTGGAGAAGTTGAGGCGAATTGAAGCCCTCAGCGAAACTCTCGGTCATGCGTAGAAAACTTGAACTTCGCACCGATCTCAAGCAGTGAGGCGTGGCCGCGAGTCGGAGGACGATTGGAGCCGCGCGGAAACTTGTAGTATCGTAAGCGTCCCTATGCAGGAGACGCAGAGCAATCCGCGCGCGGCTTTAGGCTCTATTGTTGCCGTTAGCGCCGTGGCCGTTTCGTTTTTGCTGTGGCTTTTGTACATGCATCACGCGCCTGCGCAATTCGCGGGGAAATACGAATTCTTGCCGGCGCTGAATGCGGTGCTGAACGGGCTGGCCGCGATCGCGCTGTGCACCGGGTTTTACTTCATCAAAACGGGGAATCGCCGGGCGCATCGCACCAGCATGTTGACGGCGTTCGCGTTCTCGTCGCTCTTTCTGGTGAGCTATATCGTCAACCACGCTCTGCACGGCGACACGCGTTTTCCGCTGGGCCACCCAACCATTCGCACGGTGTACCTGACGATTCTGACCAGCCACATTTTTCTTTCGATTGTGGCGCTGCCGATGGTGCTGATCACGTTCTTCTTTTCCTTGACTGGCCGCTTCCCGATGCACAAGCGGATTGCGCGCTACACGTTTCCGATCTGGCTGTACGTTTCGGTGACGGGCGTGATCGTCTTCTTAATTCTTCAGGCGTACGCATACTGATTCGCGCCCTTGTAAATTACGGGAGCGCTCTTTCCTCAGGGGCTAAAGCCCCTGACGATAAGGTCGGTCTATTGTCGGAGCTGAAGCTCCGACCCCCTAAAAATCTGCGCTTTGTTTGGGACAAAGCGGGCGTGTTCTGCATCGGTCGGTCGTGGCAACGGCTGGCGGTCTGAAGACCGCCGCTACAACGTCAAAAGCTGAAGAGCCGGCGAGATGCCTGCCTGCGGCAGGCCGGCGGGCGCTGCGAGCCTGGGCAGACCTACGCTCCGCCAACGGCTGCCGAGTTCACCGCCCACGTAAGACCGTGGTGTATACTTCCGCGAAAGCCGCGCGAGGCGATTGATGAAGCGTTCAGCAGGCGTGACCATTTCCGCAGTGGCCGTACTTCTCGGTTGCGGCGTCGCATTGGTCGCCACGGCTTTTCTGGCGCTGGGCCTGGCGGAAATGGCCGTAAATAGCGCGGCGCCGCAGATCCCCAAATCCTTCGGCGTGATTGTGGTGTTCGTCCTGCTGGTGATGGCGGCCTGGGGCATCGCCACCGGCATCAACCTGCTGCATCTCCGCGAATGGGCCAGGATGTCCATGCTCGCTTTCAGCGGGCTGCTGCTGGTGATATCGGTTCCCGGAATACTGATGATGCTTTTCATGCCGTTTCCGGCGGCGCCGAAAACTCCGGATCCGGCGCTGATGCAGCGGGTGATGGCTGCGACGCGCGTCGGGATGGTGGTCTTATATGCGCTACTGACGGTGCTGGCGGCGTGGTGGCTGTACTTCTTCAACAGCCAGCCCGTGAAGGAGCAATTCCGCGGGCCGGACGCTCCCGGGCAAACTTCCTCGCCGGTCTGGGGCGTGCCCGCGGCTGCCGGGGCTTCTGCATTGCCGAAACGACCGATCAGCATCACGATCATTGCTTACATTTCGCTGCTGGGAGCGTGCGTCCTTCCGCTGATTCAGCTGATGCATGTGCCGATGATGTTCATGGGAATCTTTTACACCGGCTGGAAAGCGTCGCTGATTATCATGGGCTTTATGAGCGTGCAACTGATGATGGCGTATGGCTTGCTGAAGCTGGAACCGTGGGGACGGAGCCTGGCGATTTATTACTTCAATTTCGGGATTTTCAATTCGATCATATCGGTCGTGCTCCCGGGCGCGCAGGGGCGCTTCGACCAGGCCGAGGCTTTGATGCAAGGGACGATGGGCCTGCCGGCGTCGCCATCATCGGCGAAATTTCCGATCTGGACGGGGTTGCTTTTCAGCCTGCCCCTGATCGCGATTCAATTGTGGTTCGTGGTCAAGCACAAGCAGGCGTTCGAACGGCCGCACGGGCTGGGGCCGTCGGTGCGGCCACTTTGAGGGGCGGGCGAGGCCGGCGCAAAGGCTTCCGATGGAGGCTCGCGGCGCAGCGGCTGCATTGCCTTTTAGGACTGCGAATAGGGGCGCAGAGCGTTGACGATTGCGGTGCCCGATGCGATAATCGGCGTCTTTGTTCGAGCCTAGAAGTGTGTTCGGGCGCGGTGCGGGGCCAAGCCTGACTTAAGCTAAAATAGACAACCGGGGCAAACGTATTACTACGCTTTCCTGACGATGGATATCCTCCACCAGCTCGGCGAATTGTTTCTTCAAGCTGTGCCTACCGTAATTATCGTTTTCCTATTTTATCTTTTCATGCGCTGGGCTTTTTTTACGCCCATCCAGAAAGCGATGGCCGAGCGCGACGCGAAAATGGAAGGCGCGCGGCGCGAAGCGGCGGAGATGGAAGCGGCGGCGCGGCAGGATCTGGAAAATTACAATGAGGCTTTGCGCAAAGCGCGCGCGGAAATTTACGCGGAGCAGGAAGCCGCGCGGCAGGTGATCCTGGCGGAACGCGCGAAGAACCTGAAAGCGATGCGCTCGCTGGCGCAGAAGGAAGTGGCCGAAGCGAAGAAGCGGATCGCAGGCGAGCTGGCAGCGTCGCGCGCCGAAGTGGAGCGCCAGACGCCCGAGCTGGCCGGCGAAATCGTGCGCGCCATCCTGGAGAAGCCTTTGTCATTGCCGGGAGGGCCGGGCCGATGACATCTGCACCGTTGACGCGCGAGCGGCGGATGCGCGAGCCGCTGACGAGCGAGGCGCTGACGAGCGACACGATGACGCGCGATTGGCGTCCGCTGTGGCGCGCGCTTGCCTGCGCGGCAGTCGTTTTGTTGGTGGCCGCGTCGTCTGCGTTTGCGCAAGAAGGCGAAGTTTCTCCGGCGGACACGCCGGTCGGCTGGGTCTTTCGCTGGCTGAATTTCGCGCTCGTCTTCGGCGGGATTGGCTATGCGATCTGGAAATGGGGCGCGCCGTATTTTCGGCAGCAAAGCGAGGAAATTTCCCGCAAGATCGCGGAGGGCACGCGCGCGCGCGAAGCCGCCGAAGAGCAGCGGCGCGAAATTCAAGCCAAGCTGGCCGGGCTGGAAGATGACATCAAGAAACTGCGCGCGGAAGGCCAACGTGACGCCGAAGCCGAAGCGCAGCGGCTGCGTGATGCAGCGCATGCCGAGGGCGAAAAGATTGAGCGCGCGGCCCGCGCCGAGATCGCAGCCGCCGAGCGCCAGGGACGATTGGAATTGAAGGTAATCGGAGCGCGGCTGGCGGTGCAGCTTGCGGAAGCGCTGCTGCGGCGTTCGTTGACTCCCGAGGGAGAAGAATTCCTGTTTAACGGCTTCGTCACCGAGCTCAAGAGGAGCGTCAATTGAGCGCCGTCGCCGAACGCTACGCGGCGGCGCTAGCCGACGTGGTGATGGAACGCAAGGGCGCTCCGGACGTGCCGGAAGATCTGGCGCAATTCGTGGATTTATTTTTTGCTTCGGCGGATTTGCGCAACGCGCTGGAAAGCCCGGCGGTGGACCGCGCAGTGAAGATCAAGATCGTGGAAGAAGTCGCGGCGAAAATGAAGCTGAACGAAGCGGTGCGCAATTTCATTTGCGTGATTGTGGATAATGGCCGCACGCACCTGCTGCGCGAAATCGTGCAACTTTTATCGGTGGAATTGGACCGGCGCCAGAACATCGTGAAGCTCGAGGTGACTTCGGCGCAGAAACTGGACGATGGCGAAAGAACGCGACTGATCGCAGTATTCAAGGGCGAAGATGCCAAAAGGAAAGTCAGGGCAAGTTTTGCGGAAGACGAGACTCTACTGGGCGGAGTGGTGGTGCGCGTGGGGTCCACGGTGTACGACGGTTCGGTGCGCGAACAATTGAACCGGCTGCGCGAGCGGCTGGAATCGGAATAGCACCCGAGACAGGTGCCGGGGATTACGGGAGCCAGGAATGGCCAACATCAAAGCGGACGAGATCACAAAAATACTGCGCGAGCAGATCGAAAACTATAAGCAGACCTTGGCGGTCGAAGAAGTCGGCACCGTGATTTCGGTGGGCGACGGAATCGCGCGCATCCATGGACTCGACAAGTGCATGGCCGGGGAAATGATCGAGTTTCCCCACGACGTTTTCGGAATCGCGTTGAATCTGGAAGAAGACCAGGTGGGCGCGGTGTTGCTGGGCGATTACGCCGAGATCCGGGAAGGCGACATCGTCAAGCGGACCAATAAAATCATGTCCGTGCCGGTGGGCGACGGGCTGATAGGGCGCGTGGTGGATGCGCTGGGCAATCCCATTGACGATAAGGGCCCGATCCGATCCACGCAGCGCAATCCGCTGGAGCGTTTGGCGCCTGGCGTGGTGGATCGCCAGCCGGTGCGCGAGCCGATTCAGACCGGCATCAAGTCCATTGACGCGATGATCCCCATCGGGCGCGGCCAGCGCGAATTGATTATCGGCGACCGGCAAATCGGCAAGACCGCCATCATTCTGGATACGATTTTGAACCAGCGCGGTGGCGATTTGATTTGCATTTACTGCGCGATCGGGCAGAAACGCTCGACGGTGGCGCAGGTGATCAAGACGCTGACGGATTTTGGCGCGATGGAGCACACCATTGTGGTGGCGGCCACCGCTTCGGAATCCGCTTCCATGCAATACATCGCGCCGTTTGCGGCCTGCGCCATCGGCGAATACTTCCGAGACACCAAGCGCCACGCCATCTGTTTCTACGACGACCTTTCGAAACACGCGCAGTCTTACCGCGAGATTTCGCTGCTCTTGCGGCGTCCGCCCGGCCGCGAAGCGTTTCCGGGCGACGTTTTCTTCCTGCACTCGCGCTTGCTGGAGCGCTCCGCGAAACTGAACGACGCGTTGGGCGCGGGTTCGCTGACGGCGCTGCCGGTAATTGAAACGCAGGCCGGCGATATTTCCGCGTACATTCCCACCAACGTGATTTCGATCACCGACGGCCAGATCTTTTTGGAAGCCGACCTTTTCAATAGCGGCATTCGCCCCGCTGTAAACGCTGGCATTTCCGTGAGCCGCGTCGGCGGCAACGCGCAGATCAAGGCGATGCGGCAAGTGTCCGGCACTTTGCGGCTGGACCTGGCGCAGTATCGGGACCTGGCGGCCTTCGCGCAGTTCGGTACTGAGCAGTTGGATAAGGCCACGCAAGCGCAACTGGCGCGCGGGCAGCGCTTGATGGAAATTCTGAAGCAGGATCAGTACCAGCCGCTGCCGGTGGAGAAGCAGGTTCTGATTATTTTCGCCGCCTCCAACAAATATCTCGATGATTTGCCGGTGGACCAGTGCCGCCGCTTCGAGAAGGAGCTGTATCCCTTCATCGAGACGAATTACAACGGGCTGCTGAAATCGCTGCGCGAGAAGAAAGCGTTTGACGACGCCATCAAGGCCGAAGCCAAGAAGGCCCTGGATGAATTCAAGGAGCAGTTCAAGGCGACACTGAAGGACGAGCAGGAGCGCGCCAAAGAGAAGCAGGAGGCACACGAGAAGGACGAAGCCGACAAAAAGGATCAAGGCAGCGCGCATGCCGAGAAAGCGGAAGCGAAGGACAGCGCCGCGCCAGCGGCGTCCGCCGACTCCTCGCAGCCAAGTCCGGAGAAGAGCCCAGCGCATTAGTTCCAGCCCATGCCCACACTTCTCGACTATCGGCGGCGCATTCGCTCGGTGAAAAGCACCAAGCAGATTACGCGCGCCATGAAATTCGTCGCCGCGGCGAAATTGCGCCGCGCGCAGGAAGGTGTGTTCGCGGCGCGGCCTTACGCCAAGGAAATTCTGCGCGTGCTGCGTTCGGCGGCCGCGCGCATGGAATCGCCGGCGCACGCGCTGCTGCAGCGCCGGCCGGAAGAAAAAATCCTGGTGCTGGTGCTGACGGGCGACCGCAGCCTGGCTGGCGCGTTCAACTCGAACGTGCTGCGGCACGCGACGGAATTCATCCACGAACATCACCGGCAGAAACTGGAATTGATGGTGGTGGGCAAGAAGGGCCGCGACACGCTGCGCAAACGCGGCTACAGCTTCGTCGGCGAGTGGACAGACGTCTCCGCGCACGTGGAATTTTCCAAGGCCAAGGAAATCGCCGGGCGCGTGGCGGAACTTTACGTGAGTGGAGAAGTGGATGCGGTGTATGCGATCTACAACGAATTCAAGAACGTGATGGTGCAAAACCTGCGCGCTGAAAAATTGTTGCCG
This sequence comes from uncultured Acidobacteriota bacterium, assembly GCA_963780035.1. Classification (GTDB taxonomy): domain Bacteria; phylum Acidobacteriota; class Terriglobia; order Acidiferrales; family UBA7541; genus Palsa-295. Next base: position 34,134 of record CAWAAG010000012.1, read on the forward strand.
GTGGATCCGCAGGTGGTGAAGTCCTCGGAAGAGGGCGAGAAGGAATTGGCGTCGCAGCATGCGGGCCCTGGCGGCTCGTTGCCCACGGCGCCCGGGCCGCAAGGCAAAGGCGTGCTGGTGGATTACATCTACGAGCAGCCGGTGGAAGAGATTTTCAGCGGCTTGGTGCCACGCTACCTGGAATCCGAAATATTCCGCATCCTGCTGGAATCGGCCGCCGCGGAACACGCCGCGCGCATGACCGCCATGGACGCAGCCACGCGCAATGCGTCCGAACTGATTGATAAGCTCACGCTGAAGATGAACAACATCCGCCAGGCGCAGATCACGAAGGAAATTATTGAGATTGTGAGCGGCGCAGCCTCCGCCATGTCGTAGCGCCTAAGACCGAGGGAGACAGATGGCAACTAAAGAACAAAAGACCGGACACGTCGTCGAGGTGATCGGCCCCGTCGTCGATGTGCAATTTGAGGAAGGGCACCTGCCTTACATCCACAACGCAATCCGCATCACCAGCGAAGGTTTCAATACTCCCGACCCGCTGGACATTGTTGCGGAAGTGGCGCAGCACCTGGGCGAAGGGCGCGTGCGTTGCGTTGCGATGAAGCCTACCGAGGGACTGGTGCGCGGCATGAAAGCGCTGGACCTTGGCGAGAACATTACTGTGCCGGTGGGGCGCGGCGTGCTGGGGCGCGTGCTCAACGTGCTGGGCGACCCGGTCGATAACCTCGGGCCGGTGAAATATGAAAAACGCTATCCGATTCACCGTCCCGCTCCGTTGCTCGAAGATCAGTCCACGACGCTCGAAATGTTCGAGACGGGCATCAAGGTTGTGGACCTCACTGAACCTTACCTGAAAGGCGGAAAAATTGGATTGTTCGGCGGCGCGGGCGTGGGCAAGACCGTGCTGATCCAGGAATTGATTCACAACGTGGCGATGAAGCATGGCGGCGTCTCGGTGTTTGCCGGCGTGGGTGAACGCACGCGCGAAGGGAACGACCTGTGGCTGGAAATGCAGGAGTCCGGCGTGGTGGTGCCCGGAAATTCCGAAAAATCGCGCTGCGCTTTGATCTACGGGCAGATGACCGAACCGCCCGGCGCGCGCCTGCGCGTGGGCCTGACCGGGCTGACCGTCGCCGAATATTTCCGCGACGAAGAAAAGCTCGACGTGTTGCTCTTCATCGACAATATTTTCCGTTTCGTGCAGGCCGGTTCGGAAGTGTCCGCGCTGCTCGGCCGCATGCCTTCCGCCGTCGGTTACCAGCCGAACCTGAACACGGAAATCGGCGAATTGCAGGAGCGCATTACCTCCACCAAGAACGGCTCCATCACTTCGGTGCAGGCGATTTACGTTCCGGCCGACGATTACACCGATCCGGCGCCGGCCGCGACTTTCTCGCACCTGGATGCGACGACGAACTTGAGCCGCCAGATCGTCGAGCGCGGAATTTATCCGGCGGTGGATCCGTTGGCCAGTTTCTCGCGCATCCTGGATGCGCGCATCGTGGGGCAGGAACATTACAACGTGGCGCGCTCAGTGAAGTCCGTGCTGCAGCGCTACAAGGAATTGCAGGACATCATCGCAATTCTGGGCATCGAAGAACTTTCCGACGACGATAAGCAAACCGTCACGCGCGCGCGCAAAATCGAGAAGTTCCTCTCGCAGCCGATGTTCGTCGCCGAGCAATTCACTGGCCTCGAAGGCAAGTACGTGAAGATCGAAGACACCGTGCGCGGCTTCAAGGAAATCGTCGAAGGCAAGCACGACGATTTGCCCGAGCAAGCTTTCTACATGGTCGGCACGATCGAGGAAGTCCGCGAAAAGGCGGAGAAAATGGCGGCGGGAGCGGCGGCGTAATCAGCGGCCGCTCGTTCACTGGGCGAAACTAAAGCGATGGCTTTGCCGGAAAAAATCGAACTGCAAGTGGTGACGCCCGAGCGGCACATCCTGAGCGAAGTCGTGGATTCGCTCGAAATGCCGGGGAAAGACGGGTATCTCGGCATTCTGCCGGGGCACGCGCCGCTGCTCACCGAGATGGGTGTGGGCATTCTCACTTATCACCAGGGCGGGGAAACGCGCCTGCTGACGGTGATGTACGGCTATGCGGAAGTGCTGCCCGATCGCGTAATCGTGCTGGCGGAAATCGCCGAGCGCGCCGAGGAGATTGACATTGCCCGCGCCCGCGCCGCGCTGCAACGGGCGAAAACCGACTTGCCGAAGGCCGGTTCAACAGAAGCTGATTGGGATCGCTCGAATGCGGCGATTCAGCGCGCCGAAGTTCGTTTGCAGGCGGCGTCCAAGAGCGGCTCGGGGGCCGTTCGCGGAGGCTCGCGCGAGATGCAGCACGCGGCCGCGTAGTGTGTTTCAGGGTATTTCCGGTTTGACACACTTGAATCCGCGGCCTATTCGTTGCATCAAATTAGTGTGCTAGAAGAGTAGATAGAACCTATCCATGGCTGAAATAACCGTTTATTCCAATACCTGGTGCTGTGATTGCCGCCGCGCGAAATGTTTTCTGCGCGAGCGCGGCATTCCTTTCCGCGAAGTGAATATTGACGAGGATTCGGAAGCCGAAGCTATCGTCCTGCAAGTGAATAACGGCAAGCGCAAGGTGCCCACCATTGGCATCGGCGACCGCTATTTTTCGCTTAGCCCGTTCGATCCCCACAAACTCGCCGACGAACTGAAGATCCCACTGAATAAGTAGAAGGTGTTCTTACGAAAGTCCGACGCCGCGAGTCATCACGCCCGCGACGTGCAGGTCTGGCGTCAAGACCACCAGGTCGGCGTCCGCGCCGATGGCCAGAATGCCTTTTTTGCCAGCGAGGCCCAGGCGGCGCGCGGGCAGAATCGTGGCCATGCGCACCGCTTCTACAAACGGCACGCCCAGTTCGACGATGTAGCGCAGCGCGCGGTCCAGCGTCAAAGTGCTGCCCGCCAGCTTGCCTTCGGAATTGCGGCAGACTCCATCCTTCACCGTGACTTCAAAATTTCCCAGGCGATAATTTCCGTCGCGCATTCCCGTCGCCGAGGTACCGTCGCTCACCAGCAGCACCGTATCGAAGCCCTTGGTACCCAACAGAACTTGAATCGCGGGGCCGGCGACATGCACTCCATCCGCGATGATTTCCGCGGTGACCTCTGTGTCCGTGAGGATGGCGCTGACCACTCCGGGATCGCGGTGCGTGAAAGGGCGCATGGCGTTGTAAATGTGCACGGCGTGGCGTGCTCCGGCTTTAATCGCGGCGCGCGCTTGCGCGTAGTCCGCGTCAGTGTGCCCCACGGCAACCACCAGGCCATCCGCGACGGCTGCCGCAATCAATTCCAGAGCGCCGGGAAGTTCCGGCGCCACCGTGAGGATGCGCACAAATCCGCCGGCTGCCGCGCGAAATTTCTCGAGCGTCTCGATAGACGGCAGCGCGATCGAATCCACGGGATGGACGCCGCGGCGTTCCTTGTTGATGAACGGCCCTTCGAGGTGCATGCCGAGAATTTCTGCGCCGAAGCGCGTGTTGTCCGCCGCGTTCTCGTGGCTGCGAATGTACTGGGCAATACCCTCCAGGCTGTGGCAAGTGTCTTCCACCGGTGCCGTGACGGTGGTGGCCACGATGGAGGTGGTTCCAAAGCGCGCGACGGTGGCCGTGATGCGATCGAGAGCGTCCGGAGTGGCTTCCATCACGTCATGCCCGCCGGCGCCGTGAATGTGCACGTCCACAAACCCGGGAATCACGGTCATTCCGGAGGCCACGTAATCCTTCGCCCCCGGCGGTATGTGCACTTCGTCGCGATGCCCAATGCCGGTGATGCGCCCGGCTTCGACGACGATCACGCAATCGGTGAATTCTTCCTGGGGCGTAAGGATGCGGCTGGCATAAATGGCGGTGGCCGTCATAGGAAATCCATGCTACTCGAACTGGAGCGTAAAATCAGCGCCGAGCCTTGCATCCTTTTCCTGGTCCGCTACAATCAGTTACGCACCTAAATGGGAGGAAATGGATGTCTTACGACAAGAGATATGTGGCGCAGAAAAGGCAGCGGCGGCGCCGCAAGACGGCCAAGGCAAAAATGAAGTTGTACGAGCAAGGAAAACTGCCTCACGATAAACTGCCGGCGCTCGCCAAGAAATTCCTGAGTCGCAAGAACCGCGCGTTGAAGAAGGCGGAGTAACTCACGACTGCCCGGCCCCTGCATCGCCCACATTGCTGCCGACCGCGCCGGAAATGAAAAAGGGGGCGTTCAAAGAACGCCCCCTTTGCGCTGCGGTGAATCGCGAGCCGTGCCGCGCTTTTCAGCACGCTGCTCGTTCAGTTGCGGGCCCTAATTACCGCCCGATGTGGAAGCCTGCGCGTGAGTGGCATTCGTCTTCGGCACGCTCAAGTATCCGCTGATTTTGTCTTTGCCCACCGTATTGACCACAAACTCAAGCGGAGCACGTGCACCGGTCTGGAAGAAATAGAGCGGCTCGTTGGCCGTCAGGTTCTTCTTGTCGTGGCGCTGGTCGTCAACAAAGATGATGACGCCATACTGGCTCTTCTTGATGTTCGTCCCGCGGAGTTCGACCATGAGGTTCCCGACTTTCTCGCGCGAGTTCTTCTTGTCGATGGTGAATTCGTAGTAATCGCGCTCACCCAGGCGGCGAAGTTCTTCCACTTCGTCATGGTTACGGGCGATCAGAGTGCCGAATTCGCCGCGCGCCATTTGCAGGTTGTTCTTTTCGGTGTCCAGGTCGGTCTTCACGCCGTTGACGTCGGTCCCGAGCTTGTTGACGTCATCCACGCTCGCCTTGGTCGCCAGCTGCGCGTTGGTCTGATTCTGCATCTCCGCCAATTCCTTGGCGTCGTCTGCCTTGATCTTCTTGGCCTGGAAGCGCGCCTTGGCCAGTTCGCCTTCGGTCAATTTCATCTTGTCGGTCACGACGCTGAGCTCGCCCTGGAGCTGCGCATTCGTGTCCTCGGCCTTCGCCAAGCGCTGGCTGACCACGTCGTCGTTCTGCTTGGTCTGCTGCGCTTGTGAGGCCAGAGACTGTTCGAGCTGTTTCGAGCGAGTCGAGGCGGTCCAGCCGGCGCCCAAAGCCACCAGGGAGACAACCGCCAGAGCAACCACGACGATACCGACCCACCGGGGTGCGGTAGCTTCGTCTGCGATCACTACGTCTTGCCGTTCGTCACTCATGTTCTTTCTCCTCCGAGAAATCCCTTGCGCAGAGTGGAAAAGCACGCGCGGAACCAAAGTTGCGCGGCGGGCCGGAGGTCTGCAATCGCCAGATAACAGGATGGTTAGGGAATGGTATCAGGGAAAGTCGTGGGGCGATTGGTGTATTTCGCCCTGCAATTTTTACGTCTCCGTAACAATTCTGCGTGGTGGAATGAAAATGGCACTACAGGCAGCGGCGATTACGTAGAAGTACTAGTTCTTCAACTGGCGCCCTTTATCCTTCGCGCGTGATGGTCATGTTGCGCAGTTCCGCAATGCGATCCGCCAGCGGCGGGTGCGTGCTGAAAAGGCTGGAGAACATCTCGCGCGCGCTGAGCGGTTGCACGATCATCAACGCGGAGGTGGTGGGCGAAATGTTCATGGGAATTCGCTTATTGTACGCGCCCAGTTTTTCCAGCGCGCTGATCAGGCCATTCGCGTGGCCGACCATTCTCACTCCGGAAGCATCGGCTTGATATTCGCGCTGCCGCGAAATTCCCAGTTGCAGCAGCAGCGCCGCGAGCGGCGCGAGAAACAGCATCACGATTCCGACGATTCCGCTGCCGCGATTGCGATCGTCACTGCCGCCGCCAAACCAGAAGCCCATGCGCGCCACCCAGGTGATGGCGCCCGCGATGGTCGCGGCAATGGACGACGTGAGGATGTCGTAATTGCGCACATGCGAAAGTTCGTGCGCGATCACGCCTTCCAGTTCGTCGTCATTCATGATTTCCATCAGGCCTTGCGTGACAGCCACGGAGGCGTGGCTCGGATTCCGGCCGGTGGCGAATGCATTGGGCGCCGCCTGCGGAATCATGTACAGCTTCGGCATCGGCAGATTGGCTTTCGCCGCCAGGCGCTCCATCACGGCATAGAGCCGGGGTTCTTGCTCGCGGCTGATGGGCACGGCGCCGCTGGACGCCAGCGCGATTTTATCGGAAAAGAAATACGCGCCGCCGTTCATGAGGACCGCCGCCACCAGCGCGATGGTCATGCCGTGCGAGCCGCCCAGCATCTGTCCGACGAAAAGCAGCAACAACGTCAAAGCGGTCAATAGAAACGTAGTCTTAAGAGTCTTCATAAACTTGGCCCCTCCAGGCGCTGCTTGCGAACGATCAGGCTGCGCCTGCCTTCAGTTTTCCTTTATCAAATTTCATTTCGCCCGTCTTCGAATCCGCATCCACGCGGAGTTGATCGCCCGGCTTCACTTCACCATCCAGAATCTTCAGCGCGAGCGGATCCTGTATCAGGCGCTGAATCGCCCGCTTCATCGGCCGCGCGCCGTACGCCGGATCGTAGCCTTCGCGGAAGAGCAAGGCCTTTGCCGCCGGAGTAAGGTGCAGTTCCACTTGCTTCTCGCCCAGCCGCTTCAGCAGGTGCTGCATCTGCAGGTCAATGATGTGCTCGATCTGGTCCTTGCCCAGCGGACGGAACAACACGATATCGTCAATCCGGTTCAAGAATTCTGGCCGGAAGATTTCGCGCAACGCGGCCATGGCCTGTTCGCGCGCCTTTTTCGGATCGGTCTCCATCAGGTCGAAGATCGCGCTCGAGCCGACATTCGAAGTCATGATGATCACCGTATTGCGAAAATCCACGGTGCGGCCCTTGCCGTCGGTCAGCCGGCCGTCGTCCAGAATCTGCAGCAGCACGTTGAATACGTCGGGGTTGGCTTTCTCGATTTCGTCGAGCAGCACCACGGAATAAGGACGCCGGCGGATCTGCTCCGTCAATTGGCCGCCCTCTTCGTAGCCGACGTAGCCTGGAGGAGCGCCGATCATGCGCGCGACGGAATGTTTTTCCATATATTCGGACATATCCAGGCGCACGATGGCGCGCTCGTCGTCGAACAAGAATTCTGCCACGGCACGCGCGAGTTCCGTCTTGCCCACGCCCGTCGGCCCGAGGAAAAGGAAGGACCCGATGGGACGATTGGGATCGCTCAGGCCCGAACGGCTGCGGCGAATCGCGTTGGCCACGGCTTGCAGCGCCTGATCCTGGCCGATGACGCGGTCGCGCAGGCGCTCTTCCATGTGCACCAGCTTCTGCACTTCTCCCTCGAGCAGACGCCCTGCGGGAATGCCCGTCCATTTGCTGACGATCTTGGCGATTTCTTCTTCGCCGACTTCTTCCTTCAGCATCGGATGATCTTTTTGCAGTTCACCAAGCTTGGCCTGCGCGGCTTGCAATTCCTTTTCGGCCGCGGAGAGTTTTCCGTAGCGTATTTCCGCCACGCGCGAGAGGTCGCCGGCGCGCTCGTATCGCTGCTCTTCCGCCTTCAGCCGCTCAATTTCTTCTTTCTGCTTGCGAATGCGGCCAATGGCGTCCTTCTCGGTTTGCCAATGGGCCTTCAGGGTGTTGGACTGCTCGCGCATGGTGCCGAGTTCTTTTTCAATTTGCTTCACGCGCTCTTTGGAATGCGCGTCGGATTCCTTCTTCAGCGCCTGGCGCTCGATTTCCAGCTGCATGATGCGCCGCTCGATAACGTCAATTTCAGCCGGCAGCGAATCAATCTCCATGCGCAGCCCGGCGGCGGCTTCGTCCACCAGGTCAATGGCTTTATCAGGAAGGAAGCGGTCGGTGATATAGCGTTGCGAAAGAATCGCAGCGGCCACGATCGCGGAATCCTTGATGCGCACGCCGTGGTGCACTTCGTAACGGTCTTTCAGGCCGCGCAGAATCGCGATGGTGTCTTCTACCGAAGGCTCGCCCACGTAGACGGGCTGGAAGCGGCGCTCGAGAGCAGGATCCTTTTCGATGTATTTGCGGTATTCGTTGAGGGTGGTGGCGCCGATGGCACGCAGTTCGCCGCGCGCCAGCGCCGGCTTCAGCATGTTGGAGGCGTCCATCGAGCCCTCCGCCGCGCCGGCACCGACCAGCGTGTGCAGCTCGTCAATGAAAAGAATGATCTGGCCCTCGGATTCGGTGACTTCCTTCAGCAGCGCCTTCAGGCGGTCTTCGAATTCGCCACGATATTTCGCGCCGGCGACCAAGGCCGCCAGATCCAGCGAAACAATGCGCTTGGGCTTCAACACTTCCGGCACGTCGCCCGCCACGATGCGGCTGGCGAGCCCTTCGACGATCGCCGTCTTGCCCACGCCCGGTTCGCCGATCAGCACCGGATTATTTTTCGTGCGCCGCGCCAGAATCTGCATCACGCGGCGGATTTCCTCGTCGCGCCCGATCACCGGGTCGAGCTTTCCGCGGCGCGCGAGATCGGTGAGGTCGCGAGCGTATTGGTCCAGCGCGCGGTAGGTGGATTCGGGATTTTGCGACGTGACGCGATGACTGCCGCGAATCGTGGCCATCGCTTGCAGGATGGCGTCGTGCGTCGCGCCGGCCTTCACCAGCATTTGTCCAGCGGGATCTTTTTCCGCGGACGAGATGCCCAGCAGAATATGTTCGGTGGAGACGTACTCGTCCTTGAGCCGCTGCGCTTCGTCAAACGCGGTCTCGAGTACTTTGTTCGTGGCGGGGCTTAGATATTGTTGGGAGACGCCGGAAACTTTCGGCAAGCGCTCGATCTGCTTTTCGACGTCGGCGGCCAAACGAGTCGGCGATACGCCCAGCTTCTCCAGCAGCGGAGGGACGACTCCGTCGCCCTGGGCGGCGAGCGCCCACAGCAAATGAAGTGGCTCAATCTGCTGTTGGCCCATGCGTCCACCCATTTCCTGGGCGGTTTGCAGGGCTTCTTGAGCCTTTACGGTTAGTTTGTCAAAACGCAGCATGTGGGAATTTTCTCACTTTCCAGCTTAGACAGAAAGGGGGCGGTGGAACACGCCACGCAACGTCGAGTGTCGAAGCTTCCGCGACGTGGTGCTTGCTGTCATCGGTGGCAGTGCGCCGAAAGTTATCGCAGACGCATAATAAAATATGAGTGTGTTATTGTCAAGTACATTCTGAAACCGCGCCGTGACGTGATGTCGTCTTATCAGAATCACTCTAATACTCTAATAATAATGCACTTAAGGTAGTGTGTTTCGGGCATCGTCAGTAGGATTGGATGATCGTGAGCCTGCGTCCGGCGCTCAACTACGGCTACTGTCCTGTGCGCATCGTTGGCAGCCTCTGCAATCAATTGAAGAAAAAGAGCTTCGCTGACGTGGTAGGAGCATGAGCACGTCACCAAGTAGCCGCCTGGCTTGAGCAGCTTCAGCGCCCGGAGATTGATCTCCTTGTAGCCGCGCTGGGCGGCAGGCAAGCTGTCGCGGTTCTTGGCAAAGGCTGGCGGGTCGAGAATCACCATCTGGAAGCGGCGGCCCACCTCGTCATACTCTTTGAGCAGATCAAACGTATTGGCTTCGCGAAAGGTGACGTTGCCGATCGAGTTTAGCTGTTGATTGCGGCGCGCAACCTCGAGCGCGGCCGCTCCCATGTCAACTCCTTCCACGTGCTCGCAGTTCCCCGCGACGCTGAGCGCGAAGCCGCCCTGGTAGCTGAAGCAATCGAGTACTTCGCCGGAAGCGTAACGCCGCGCCGCCCAGTGGTTTTCGCGTTGATCGAGGAAGGAGCCGGTTTTTTGGCCATGCGCGACGTCGTAGACAAAAGTGATGCCGTGTTCCTTGGCGAGAATTTCCGCGGGAACGTCACCGTACAGCACGCCCACGCGTTGCTCGAGCCCTTCGAGCAAGCGCACCTTCGGGTCATTCCGCTCGAGAACCCCTTTCGGAGAGAATAATTCCACCAGGAGTTCGACAAACAGGGCCTTCTGCTTCTCCGAGCCTTGGCTCAAGGTTTGCAACACGAGGTAATCGCCGTAGCGATCCACGATCACCGAAGGCAGCTGGTCGGCTTCGCCGTAAACCAGGCGGTAGGCTTCGGTGTTTTCCACCACCGTCTCGCGAAAGGCTGCCGCGCGCCGCAAGCGCTCCGCAAAAAATCCCCGGTCCACCGACACATTGTGATGAGTGAGCAGGCGCACCGCGATCTGCGATTTATCGCTGTAGAAGGCGCGTCCGTGGAAGCGGCCGCGCTCGTCGGTGACGCGCACCACGGCGCCGGCCTCCGCCTGCGCTGAGCGCACGTCGCTTTTGTACACCCACGGATGGCCGGAGCGCAGCCGTTCAGACCCGCGCGAGCTGATGACAACGGAGGCTTCCGCCACGATTTCCACCTGGCTGATAGAATGAAACGGCTATGGCGCTGCAATGATGGCGGCGTGCCCGCGGCTGGCGCAGCAAGAAAAATCCCAGGAGCGCGACACCGCTCGCCTCGTTGTACTTAACACAACCGCACCGGTTGTGCCAGCAAGCGGCAAGCGCACGGACGGATGAACCTCAGCGAACTCAACTTTAGCCTTCCGCCGGAGCGCATCGCGCAAAGGCCGCTGGCGCAGCGCGACGCTTCGCGGCTTTTGCTGCTCGATCGCGCATCCGGCGCCTGGGAAGATCGCCAGTTCCGCGAGTTCCCGGATCTCCTGTGCGGCGACGAGCTGATCGTCATCAATAATGCGCGCGTGCTGCCCGCGCGTCTTTTCGGCAGGCGTGCGGGAATCCACGCCGCGCCGCCGGGCGCGCACAGCCCCACCCGCCAAGAGCATTTACAGGCGCCGATCGAAGTCCTGCTGGTGCGCCAGCTGGAATCCGACACGTGGGAGACGCTGGTCAGACCGGGAAGGAAAATTCCAGTTGGCGAGCGAATCGTTTTTGGCGAAAGTGAAGGCGAGCTCGAAGCCCTGGTAGAAGCGCGCGGCGAATACGGCCTGCGCGTGCTGCGCTTCCACTCGAAGAATGGCTTTCACGAAACGCTTGGGCGCCTCGGGCACATTCCGCTGCCACCGTACATCAAGCGCTCCGATGAGCCGCTCGATCGCGAGCGCTATCAGACCGTGTACGCGAAGCAGGGAAGCGCCGTAGCGGCTCCAACCGCGGGGCTGCACTTCACGCCGGAGATTCTGCAGCGCGTGCGCGACCGCGGAATTGAAATCGCGGAAGTGACGTTGGACGTGGGACTGGGCACATTCGAGCCGGTCCGCGCGGAACGGCTCGAAGACCACAAGATTCACGCCGAAACGTACGAAGTCCCGCAAGCCACGATTGCGGCGATCGAGCGCGCCCAGCGCGAAAACCGGCCAGTGCTGGCAATCGGCACCACGGTGGTCCGCACGCTCGAAGACGCTGCGGAAAAAGCCGCGCAACAGGGCTCAACGCCGCGATCCGGCAGAGCTGAAGCGACTATTTTTCTTTATCCCGGCAAGCCGCTGCGCGTCGTCAATCAATTGCTCACGAATTTCCACCTGCCGCAATCGAGTCTGCTGGCTCTGGTCGCAACTCTCACCGGCCGCGAGAATATTTTGCGTGCCTACGAACACGCGGTGCAGGCGGAATATCGCTTTTACAGCTATGGCGATTGCATGCTCATCCGCTGATCCGCTGACCGGCTCTGGCGCCAGTCCGCCCAACCCAAGACGCGCGATTTCGTGCAACCCGTGCTATCTTCGTCTATAATTCGCGTCCTGCCTGCGGGGGCGGGTGAATGCGCTATCTAATCCTCAGTGACATCCACGCGAACCTGACGGCGCTGAATACGGCGCTGGACGCGGCCAAAGGCCGTTGGGAGAAAGTGGTGTGCCTCGGCGACGTGGTCGGTTACGGCCCGGATCCCAACGAAGTGGTGGATCGCGTCCGCGAACTCGGAGCCGTCACCATTCGCGGCAATCACGATAAAGCCGGATCGGGCCTCGCCAATGCCGACGACTTCAATCCGGTAGCGCGCGCGGTGGCCCTGTGGACACGCGACCAACTGCGCCCGGAAAATCGCGAGTGGCTGGAAAAATTGCCCATCGGACCGCTCACCGTAGATGGCTTCGTGATGGTCCACGGCGCCTACAAGGACGAGGACGAGTACGTCTTCGCTCCGGCCCAGGCGCTCGATAGCTTGCTGGACGCGCCGGCGCAGATTACTTTTTTCGGGCATACGCATTTGCAGGGCGGCTTCACTCTTCATAATGACCAGGTCGGCGTGCTGCATTTCAAGCCAAGCGACGCAAGTCATTTCTCCACGCTCACGATCGAAGAAGGCACCACCTACCTGCTGAATCCGGGTTCGGTGGGCCAGCCGCGCGATGGCGATACGCGCGCCGCGTTTGTGATCGCGGATTTGCAGAACAAATCCGTGGAATTCTGGCGCGTGCCCTACGACATCGAAGCGGTGCAGAAGCGCATGGGCGCTGGCGGCCTCCCGGAGCCGCTGATCATGCGCCTGGCATTTGGGCGTTAAACCACAGGGAACGGTCCATGGAACCCGGCGAAAGCTCCTACAGCGAAGAACGGCGGCGGTTTCCGGTCGCTTTCCTGCTGGGAATCCTGGTGGTGGGAATTGTCTTCGGCAGTTTTGTGTTGCTGACGCGGCACATGCGCTCTCCCGCGCAAGCCGCCGCCGTGAAATTACCTTTTGGTCCCGCGGAACAAGCGTATGCCGCGCGAATCCATTTCACCGACATTCAAATGGCGCACGCCACGAATTTTCTGAAGCAGGACTTCACCTACGTAGCCGGCACGATCACGAACGACGGCGTGCAGACCATCGCCGCGATGCAAGTGGCAGTGGAATTTCACGACGATCTGAACCAGGTGATCTTGCGCGAAACGGAAATGCTGATCCCGCCCCATGCAGACGCTCTGCCCGCCGGCCAGCGCCGCGATTTTCAAATTACGCTCGAACATATCCCCGCCGAGTGGAATCATCAGTATCCATCCATTAACGTAACTGGTCTGATTCTGCAATAATAGCGAAGGATCCATTCCCCATCGGAACGACTGGCGGTGTGCCGTGAACGCGCCTGCGGAGGATTGGGCGGCTCTCGATCGCGCTTTGGGCGATTTTGCGGCGTCCGTCTGCGTGGAAGTTCGCGAAGATGGCCAATGGCTCGCCGAACTGGCCACCCTGCAATGCGAGGTAAACCGCAAGGGCAAACAGGCGCTGGTGCATTTGTGGTCGGACGAGCGCAATTTGACGCGGCGGGTGCTGCGCGTGAAGGAATGCGCCGAAGACCGCATCGTCCTAGAAGTGCAAAGGTTCGGCCGTGCCAAACCCGGCCGCCTGGAATTTTTGCGCACGGATTCTCCTCGTGCCGCGGGCAGAATTACGCGCGAACAATTCCGCGCGCGCTTCGAACGCATCCTCAAAGAACGCTTTCCTGATGCCGTGGTGGATTCGCTCACCGCGGCTCCCGATCTCGAACACTCTTTTTCCGGTTTGTACGTGCGCGGCGTGATGCACGAGGGCTCGCGCGCCTGGGCCGTGCTCGCCATTTCCGCGAGTGAAGACGCTGCGGCCGTGGAAGGCATACTTGCCTTCGGGATTTTGTGGCTGGATTGGCTGCGCAGCCACGCGCAGCATCGCGCGGTGGAGGGGCTGCGGTTATTCGTGCCCCAGGGAGGCAGCCGCTGTTTGCGCGAACGTTTACTGGCGCTTTCATCGGCGGCGCGCACTGAAATCTATGAAGTACGCGAGCCGGACCCGTTGATGCAAAAAGTGGATTCCGCCGATGCGGGAAATCTCCAAAGCAGGCTGTTGCCGCGGCGCGAAATCGAATCGAAGTTGCGCGCGGCGGGGGAGACCATCGCGGATATTCGCGCGATGCTGCCGAGCGCGTCCAACGCGGTGGAATTGCGCGTCGTGGCTGGAAAAGACGAACTGGGGCTCTCCTTCCGCGGGCTCGTTTTCGCGCGCTGGACGAAGCAGGGAGTCTTCTTCGGGTTGGGCAACGCGCCGGAACGATTGACTTCCCCCACAAAACCGCGTCTCGAACGGCTTCTGCACCAATTGGATCTTCATCGCAATTCCTTGGCGGAGGATGCGAATCATTATCTCTATCGCGCCGCGCCGGAGCGCTGGCTGGAATCAATCGTGTTGGAAGACCCCGCGAAACTCGACGCGCAACTCGATGCCGAACATTTCTATTCGCAAGTACCGGCGCTGGCCGCCGGAGACCGCGGCGTCCTCGATTTGCTGGGCATCACGCGCAAGGGCCGCCTGGTGGTGATTGAGCTGAAGGCTTCGGAAGATATTCAATTGCCGGTGCAAGCGGTGGATTATTGGCTGCGCGTATGCCGCCATCAACGCCAAGGAGATTTTCAGGAGTACGGCTATTTTTCAGGAGTGGAGATAGATCCCCGGCCGCCGCTGGTATGGCTAGTAGCGCCGGGCCTGCGTTTTCATTCCGCCACGGACACGCTTCTGAAATACTTGTCGCCGGAAATTCAGGTCACGCGGATCGGACTTTCCGAACATTGGCGCAGAGGATTGAAAATCGTTTTTCGGCAGCAATAGCTTTATCTTGTCGCGATTATTTTGACGCCAGAAAAAAGGAAGGGAAGCGGCCTGGGTTGAGCCAGTACCACTTCCCGGGGTGTGTCCTAGAAGTAATTAAATAATTAGACGTGAACGGCTGGAAAAGGTTGCATGAAGGTGCTCGCCCAAAAAGATTTAGCAAGCGTCAGTAAAATAGGTACTTACGCCACTTCTCATCACGATGTCCGATGAGCCGCATCAATTGTCGTGATGTGTGCAGCGTAAATGGCCGCGGACGTCGCTGCAACTTGATTCCCGCTTCTTCCGGCGTGCGGTCGCCCTTGCGGTTGTTGCAGGCGTAGCAGCACGCGACGAGATTCTCCCAGGTGGAGCGCCCTCCGCGCGAACGCGGCAGCACGTGATCGAGCGTCAACTCCGAGGCCGGAAACGCGCAAGCGCAGAACTGGCAGGTATTGCGATCGCGCAGCAAAATATTTTTGCGCGAAAGCGCGCGGCTCTGCTGCGGAATATGCCGGTAGCTCAGCAGGCGAATTACCGAAGGAACCTGTATGGCCTTCTGAGTTGAATGCACTTCAGTGTGATTGGTTTCTTCGGCCTGCGCCACGCCCTTCAGCATCAGCACCAGCGCGCGGCGCACGGCGGTCACGTTGATGGGTTCGAAGGTCGCGTTCAGAACCAGCACGGGCGCTTGCATCACCGAAGGGCGGCTCGCCAGCGAATTCGACGCCTGCTTTGCCGCAAGCGGGTCCGGCGCCACTCCGCCCAACACGATGTTGGGCCGGGGTCGTAAGCCAAGCTTAGCTCGCTTATCCATGTGCGCCGCCTTTGCGTCGCTGGTTGCTTTCCCTCAACTAGTAAGGATGCTTGCCGCGCTCTCTTGGTTTGTCTCGCCTGTTCTTGCTTCCCGTGGTTGCGGTGAGCCCGAGGGCGACCTTCCGGTAACCACTCGCGCGACCGTTAATCCCAGAACGGAACTGGCCCCCGCGCTCTTTAAGGCTCGGGCGCAGGCGTCCAAGGTCGCGCCAGCCGTCATTACATCATCTACCAGCAGAACGCGAAGCTTGTCAACCCGCAGGCCTTTACGGGTGGCGTACGCGCCACGTACGGACTCCCAGTGCTCCTTGCGCGAGAGCACCAGTCGCGCCGGACGAGGCTTGGTGCGCATCAGCAGGTACGCTCCCTGCTTTAGATGCAAGCGTCGGGCCAATGGACGCGCGATCAGCTCCGCTTGATTATACCCGCGTTCGCGCTGCCGGTCCGGGTGCAACGGCACCGGCACCACCACGTCCGCGCGGAATGCCTCGGCCTCGCCCGCAACCAGTTCCGCCAGCCGCGCGGCAAACCAATCGCCCAGGCGCGTCACTTCTTCGTATTTCAGCAGCAGGATCGCATGGTGCAGCGCGTCGTTGTACACCCCGTCACTGCGGGCGAAATCGAAAGCAAAGAAATCGTCGCGGCACAGACGGCAGCGCGGCTGGACGGCTTCCGCCGCGATCGGCGTAAGAAACGGCTTGCCGCACCGCTCGCAGATCGGCCGGGGAATCGGTTCAAAAGACGCGAAGCACGCGGCGCAAATCGGTATGCGGCTGGCTATGAGCAGCATCGCGCCGCAAATCCTGCAAGGTGCAGGGAAGAGCACGGCGGCGAGCGAATCAAGCGCGGTGCGCAGAATCATCAAGGATCACGAAATCGTCGTTAGCAGGAAGGGGAATGGGGACGCTACTGCAATTCGCAAGGCCAGTAAAGTCAGTATCTATACGTACGCAAGCGGCTCACGCGCGCTCAAATCACCCTCGCGGGCACACCCCTAGCCAATCGGGCGACTGCGGAGGTGCGAAGCTGGGCTACTGCTCGTTTACAGGAGCCCTTGCTCCGTCTTTTCCTGGCAGGTGATGCAGTAACGCGTCCACGGCACGGCTTCCAGCCGCTTCTGTTGAAGCTCCTGGTGGCAGGAACTGCATTCACCGAAGGAGCTATCCTTGATGCGTGCGAGCGCGTCGTCCACCAGTTGCAGCAGCGAGCGGTCGTTGTGTGTTTGGCCGAAGAGGAATTCCTTGGTGTAGGAATTCGCGGCCTTGTCGGCGAGATCCACCGTGGGATCTTCATCCGCCTCGCGGCCTTCCTGTTCGGTGCGCGCGATTCCGCGCACCAGCTCTTCGCGCCGTGTGACCAGCTTCTTCTTGTAGTAATCCAACCGTTTCTTGTCCATCGTCAGGTCCCTAGGCGAGGTTAAAAACCTCACTCAAATCCAGCGAGTGTACCGATACAAATTCCCCTTGTCAATCCGCCGCTTTCGAATTGGGGCAAATTAAGCAACGACGGTCGCCTCAGCGAAGCGACGCGCGGCGGGAACTCGCACCTTACAGAGTAGGAATAGATGCAGGGTTGCCGGAAAAGGATTCCGATTCCGCGGGTTCAGGCTTTTTTGCCGCGCGACTACACGTTTTGCGCCGGCCGCTGTAGGTGCATCGCTGCAGCCGTCACGTCGGTGTACTTCAACCCCGCCCCGGTGTTGAAGAGCACCACGCGATCCGCCGGCTTCAGGGAACCCGTCGCGATCAAATGATCGTAGGCAGCCGTCGCCGCGGCTCCTTCGGGCGAAAGAAAGAGGCCTTCGTTCCTGGCCCAATCTTTGAGTGACGCGAGAATGTCTTCGTCGGGGATCGCCAGCGCCACGCCACCCGATTCGCGCAAAATTTCCAGCATGATCGTGTCACCGTAAGGCTTCGGCACGCGCAAACCCGAAGCAAATGTGGACGCGTTCTCCCACGTCTCGCTGGCTTCGGCGCCTTTATCGAAAGCGCGTGCCATCGGCGCGCACCCAGCGGATTGCACCGCAATCATCCGCGGTCGCTTGCCGGGACGTACCCAGCCAAGTTCTTCCAGTTCACCGAAGGCTTTCCACATTCCAATCAGGCCCACTCCTCCGCCCGTCGGATAGAACACGGCGTCCGGATATTCCCAGCCGAGTTGTTCGACGAGTTCGTAGGCCATGGTCTTCTTGCCTTCCACGCGAAATGGTTCCTTCAGCGTCGAGACGTCAAACCAGCCTTCGGCGTCTTTGCGCTCCGCCACCATCCGCCCGCAATCCGAAATTAGACCGTTGACCAACGTCACGTGCGCGCCGTAGGCTACCGCCTCGACGTAATTCGCAAAGGGCACATCGCGCGGCATGAAAATATGCGCTTCGATCCCTGCGGCGGCGGCGTAAGCGGCCAGCGCGCCGGCGGCGTTGCCCGCGGATGGCACCGCGAGTTTACGCAGGCCATAATGACGCGCCATCGTCACCGCCAACGCGAGGCCGCGCGCCTTGAACGAGCCGGTGGGATTCGCGCCTTCTTCTTTCAGGAATACGCCGGGATGGCGGCGGCTGCGCAGCATGGGCGTCCAGCCTTCGCCGAGCGTCACCGGTTCGACGGTGGGAAGCACCGAGCGGTAGCGCCACATGCCGGGCCACGGCGGATTTACGGCGCCCTGGACGATGGCGTTTCGTGCGCCGGCGCCGCGCAGCGCGTTTAGTTCGTAACGAACGTAGAACGCGCCCTGGCACTTCGGGCACAAAGTTTGCGGCGTCGCGGCGGACACGGTCGTCTTGCAGCGCGAACATTCCAAATGTTTGATTGCGGGCATAGTTTTCACCATAGCAGATGGCGTGAAGTGCGAACAAGATTCGCGAGAGCGGAGACGTAAGCGCGAAGTCCCGGTAGCGCCGGCGTCCCGCCGGCTTTTGGCCTTTGACTTTTTCAGCACAGGGCGAGACGCGCTATAACGGCAACCATAACGACCGATGACGACCGGTCCCACTTCCGACTGCGACGTTTCGCGCTCCGCTGAGCCGCCGCCCCCGCTGCGTCTACTCACAATCCTCGGCGTTCTTCTTTTTCTCGCGGGCTCCGTGCTGGCGGTTTTCCTTGCGCCGCATTTCTGGCTGGCGGCGCTGCGTTGGCTTGGCCTCGCCCTGATCGCCGCCTCCGGTTGGCGCAAATCTTCGCTCACTTACTGGATTTTCTTCGCCATGCTGCTCGGCGGAGAAATCGGCCTGGACCGCCCGCACTTCGCGGAACACTTGCGCGTCTTCAGCGACATTTTCCTGCGCTTGATCAAAGTGATTGTCGCGCCGCTAATTCTCGGCACGCTGATCACGGGCATCGCCGGCCACGGCAATCTGCGCGGCGTCGGACGGATCGGCATCAAGAGCCTGATTTATTTTGAAGTCGTAACCACAATGGCGCTGTTTATCGGCTTGGGCGCCATCAACATCAGCCGCGCCGGTGAAGGCCTGGCCATGCCCGCCACGCCGGAAGTAATCACCGCGCAGAACGCCCCGCCGCTGCACTGGGACGATTTCCTTCTGCACGTCTTCCCGGAAAATCTTGCGAAGTCCATCGCCGAAAACCAGATCCTGCAAGTCGCGGTGTTCGCGATCCTTTTTGGAATTGCGCTGGCGCGCATCCCGGAAGCGAAGCGCGCTCCTATGCTGAAATTCTGCGAATCGCTCACCGACGTGATGTTTTCGTTCACGAATATTGTGATGTATTACGCGCCGGTCGGGGTCGGAGCCGCGATGGCCTACACCGTCGCGCACGTGGGAATCGGCGTGCTCCTGCCGCTCGGCAAATTGCTGCTCACCGGTTACGCCGCGCTCCTGGTTTTCCTGCTCGGCGTACTGCTGCCCATCGCCTGGTTCGCGAAACTTCCGCTCGGCCGCTTTGTGCAAGCGGTGGCCGAACCCGCCACCATCGCCTTCGCCACCAGCACCTCCGAAGCGGCGCTGCCACGCGCGATGGAATCCATGGAAGCGTTTGGCGTGCCGCGACGCATCGTCGCCTTCGTGATTCCCGCCGGCTACAGCTTCAATCTCGACGGCTCATCTCTCTACCTCGCGCTCGCCTCGGTTTTCGTCGCGCAAGCGGCGGGCATTCACATGCCATTCGGCGAACAGCTCTTCATGGTGTTCACGTTGATGCTCACCAGCAAAGGCGTCGCCGGTGTGCCGCGTGCGGTGCTGGTCGTGCTGCTCGCCACGGTTGGTATGTTTCATCTACCGACCGAGCCGATTTTCATCATCCTGGGCATTGACGCGCTCATGGACATGGCGCGCACAGCGGTAAACGTAATAGGAAATTGCCTGGCCTCAGCGGTGATCGCTAAATGGGAAGGCGAGCTAGGCGCGGCACAACCGACACAATTTTAGAACGAGGGGTGGTCAGGGCGCTGCTCGCTGCGCCCCATGTCCGCGAGATCGATCCGATTACGTCACACCGTCTCCCGCTTCGCCGGAAAAATAAAATGTATCCCCACAGCCCCAATCACCAGCACCAGGAACACAAAAGCGCTTCCTTCCGGGCCCACCGTGCCACCTGTCAACCACGTCGGGCCATGAAACGTGGAATTCATCAAATGTCCCTTGGCGAGAAACCCGCTATCCGGCACGGAATAAAAATACGTCTCGCCCCAATCCCACGCCGCGTGCATCCCAATCGGGAACCAGATATTCCCCGTACGCTGTAAGCTGAAGGCGGCCAGCAACCCGAACGAGCCGGCCATCAGCGCGCCAAACCACGCTTCGCCCAAATTCTGCAAGTGTCCCGCGCCGAACAGAATCGAAAGGATCGCCGCGGCCCACCAGAAGCCGATTCCAGAAGTCAAAGTTGACTGCATGTACCCGCGAAACGAAAATTCCTCGAAGATGCCCACGAGTATGAATCCAGCCCCGTACATCGCTCCGTATTTCAGCGCCTCCGTCCCAGCGAGCGCCCATCCTTCTAAGGAAAATCCGCGAAACGCGGCGATCAGCGCGAGCAGCAACGACAGCATCGCGAACCCGTACGGAACTCCCTGCCAGAACCGCTTGCCGAAAGCTTGGTTCAGCGGCAAGTAATAATCCGCGAAAGACTTTTTCTCGATCAGCGTCATCAGTGAAGCGGCCACCAGTAGGCAGACCACCTCCAGGCCCTCCAGCGCGATCAATCCAGGCGCCGTCATGGTCTGGCGATCGCGCGTCTGCTCCTTCGCGTAATTATGAATCGGGGGAATCAGCGTCACGCACCGGGATATGACTAAAAAGAATGCCAGGAAGAGCAGCAGCCGCCAGCCGGCGCGAATGCCGTGCGGCCCCATGAAAATATTGCCGATCGGTGAGTGGGAACTTAGTACCGGGGCCGTCTCTCCGGCGTGCGCGTCGAGGTGCGTGGCGTCGATGTCTGGGCTCATAGGAATTCTCCTGGCGTTCTGCATACTATACGCGGGCGCAGGCGCATTAGTTTCACGCCCGGGCAGCAGCGCTCGTTCCACTGCCCCGGAGAAGCCCGCTACGAGCCCCGCCTTCCTTTCTCCTGAATTTGATAGTAAATTTCCAATTGCAGATGGAGGCGGCTGCAGCAAGCCTGCTTGCCAAGGGGAAAACAGGATGAAAAAAGAAGAACACGCCGGTGCCGGTTCGCAGATGACCCGGGAGCGTTTGATTGCGCTTCTCAACGAAGATTTGGCCCGGGAATATCAAGCCATCATATCGTACGTGATTTATTCGCAGGTTTTGAAGGGCGCGGAATATATGAACATCGCGGGCGAACTCGAAAAGCACGCGGCGGAAGAACTCAGCCACGCGCTGATCGTCTCCAATCAGATTGATTATCTTGGCGGCATGCCGGTGGCGCATCCCAAGCCGGTGCGCACCTCCGAAAAGGCCAAGGAAATGCTGCAATTTGATCTGGAGAACGAAACCGAAACCATCCGCAATTACCGCCAGCGCATCCATCAATGCGAAGAGCTGGAAGAGTACGCGGTCGCCGAGCACATCCGCGAAATTCTGCTCGACGAACAGGACCACGCCATCGCCCTGGCCACCGCGCTCGGCATTGACGTTCCCTCGGTCCTGCTGCCAAAACACGCCGCCAAAAAATAGCGGTTCAATTCCGAACTCCGGTGCAGGCGGCCACGAACGCCGCGGTCCTCCGCGTGGCTAATTGGCGCCTGCATCGCGGTTCGCTCTCCGGCCTTTCAAGCCCCGCGTAGCACCACTGCGCTAGCACTTGGGTTTCATTGGTTCGGTCGCTTGGCCAACCAGGAATTACGATCCGTGTTGAAGTGCCGGGTGCGCCTCGGATTTAGCGATTCCTTGCGGGCATGCGCGAAGCGGGTAGTAGAATGGCGCGCAACAGAGGTTCCCTTAATGAGCGCCCTTCGTACGATTGGGAAATGGTTCTACCGTTTTTGTCTCCTGGTGATTTTCCTGGTGGCCCTCACGTGGATGGGCGTTCACGGCTCGCGTGCTTACTATCTCCGCCAGGCGCAACAGCCACCGTCGGCCTTCATAGTCGAGAGCGCGCCGGTGATCGCCTTGACGCACGCGCGCCTGATTGATGGCACTGCGGCTCGAGCGCAGGATGAACAGACGCTGATCCTGGTCAACGGAACGATCGCGGACGTCGGCCCATCGGCGTCCATTACCGCTCCAGCAGGCGCACGAGTAATCGACCTTTCCGGCAAAACCATATTCCCCGGCCTGGTCATGCTGCACGAGCACCTCTTCACCACCTCGCCCGATAACACACCTTCGAAGCGTCTCCTGGTCGAACAGCCCGTTTCATTTCCCCTGTTGTATCTCGCCTCCGGCGTCACCACCATGCGCACCACGGGAAGCATCGATCTGCCCGCGGACATCGCCATCAAGCGCGCGATTGATTCCGGCCGCCAGCCCGGACCGGACATCGTGCTCACCGCGCCGTATCTCGAAGGCCAACCGCTGCTTTTCTCGCAGATGCACGCGCTCGCCAACGCGGACGAAGCTCGCCGCGCCGTGGACGCTGGCGCAGCGCAAGGCGCCACCTGGTTCAAGGCCTACATGCATATCACGCCCGAAGAATTGCAGGCCGCGATTGACGAGGCGCACAGCAAGGGTCTCAAGGTCACCGGTCATCTGTGTTCGGTAGGCTTTACGCAGGCCGCCGATATGGGCATAGACGGCCTCGAACACGGCATCTTGGTGGACACCGAGTTTTTCCCGAGCAAACAGCCCGGCGTATGCCCCGCGAATAACGCCGCCATTGCCGACCTGGCTAAACGCGTGGATATGGATAGTCCCGAAGTGCAGGCGGTGATCCATCACCTGGTCGAACGTCATGTCACCATCACTTCGACCCTCGCGGTGGACGAGGACTTCGGCGGCGACCCGCAGCCGATGTCAGGACTGGAGGGCCGCGAGCAACGCGCTCTCTGCTGGCGGTGTTGGATGGAATACCTCGCCATTCGCCGGTTCCTGCTGCCGAAAATCACGCTCGCAAATCTTTCCGAGAAGCAGATGCGTTTTGAGCGTGAGTTTGCCGCGGCTGGCGGAATGCTCGTCGCTGGCTCCGACCCCACCGGCGATGGCGGCACCGTGGCCGGATACGCCGACCAGCGTGAGATCGAGTTGCTCGTGAAGTCTGGCTTCACGCCGTTGGAAGCGATTCACATCGCGACGGAAAACGGCGCGGAAGTGCTGGGCCAAAGCGATCGCATCGGTACGATCGCAAAAGGCAAGCAGGCGGACTTGGTCGTCGTCACCGGCGATCCCTCCGCAAATATCTCCGACATTCGAAATGTGGATCTCGTCTTCCGCAAAGGCGTTGGCTACAGCTCGGCAAAACTGTTCGGCGCAACGAAAGGCCTCGTAGGCGTGGAGTGACGCCTGCCGGTTCGACTCAGTGCCCGGTTACGCCGCTGGGAGGGTCGTTGCTGGTCCACCGGTAGATGATCTCGGTCAACCCGCCGAAAATCAATAGTCCTACGGCAATAATTAGAAGAACGCCGAAAAAGGGATCCGACCGCCACCAGATCGCTCCCGCCAACCAGAAACAGCCGGCGACTGTAAAGGTTCCAACGTTCACCCATCTTGCGAATTTCCAATTCACAAATTTCAGGATGATGCCAACTACGGGCAAGAACACTTCGAAGAGCAACTCGAACCACAGCTCCGGATCCCATGAATCGCGGTAGAAGCCCACGCTGGCCAGCCGTGTGAGCATCACCCAAACGAGACAGCCATTTGCCGCTAGAACCCAGACGCCACGCAAGGCTCCCTTCATTATTGCAGTTGAAGGCAGAGGAGAATTAACGTCAACCGACGACCAGGAATTGTTTCCTGCGGCTCAATGGCCGGGTAACGTCGCATTTCCACATATTCCTTCGGCCCATGCGCCACCGCGCCGTCTTTCAGCGTGTGCCGGCTGTGCGGGCTGTACGGAATTTCTCACTCCGCGGCTCGCCCGGTGTTGCGCCCTCCGCGCAAGGATCTTCCGATCACTTCCCATGCAGCGTCTGGGCGAGGCTTATTAGGTTTTGCGGGTGCACGCGAATTACGCCACGGCGCGGGCTGTCAATGTCTGCGATGGCAAACAACGCGATCGAGAGCACAAACGGCAGGATCAGCAATCGAGTCACTTTCGATTCAGCTCGACGGGAATCATAGCCGACTAGCAGGTTGCAGCAGATTCCTACAGCTACCATCAGAAACCATGCTCCTGCGGGGATGCGGTTCCACCACGCCGCTTGCGTGTATCCCTGCGAGTTCAATACATCGTTCATCCCGGCAACGGCCAGCGCCATCAAGGCTGACGGTTGCGCTGCTGCGGGAGCTTCGACGCCTGACCATAGCTCTGTCTGAATTTGCGTGGTATCGGCGTTAATTTTCTCCAGCTCCTGCGCATCGCGCGACGTATAGAAAAGCATGCGTTGATCGAGATAACCCCGCAATAGCGCGCGCACTTTCGCCGCTTCAGGGGCAGGCAGAAGGTCTACACGGAGGTATTCCGTGCCGATCGCGTTGGCCTCCGCTTCCTCGTAGTTCTTGCGTTGATCGTACCGGCTGATAGCCATCGAAAAGCTGAATCCGACGATAAGTCCGAGCAGCGTCAGAGTAGAGGACAGTATAAGGGCCAGATCTTGGTGGTCGTCTTCTTCAAGCCGTGGCCGCCTCTTGCGATAAACGAGCCCGATCCGCGCCGAGAGCCACATCACCAGGAGAGAAAGAACGAACACCACGACTGGGTAATCGGCTATTTCTTTCATATTCTGTAGGCTCCTGTTGCCTTCGGGAAACTTTCCAGCAGATTGGAAGTTACATTCCGAATATGCCCGTCTCGAGCGGTCACTACGGCTGAGCGCGTGTCTGTGAATTCCCTGGCCGAGATCGCGTGAAGTATAACGCCAGATCGGCGGCCACTGCCTCATAAAGGCCGTAGCCTGAAACTGTACCGCTAGGCCCGCATGACGAAGGTTGCGACGGCGCACTACCGCTGCTCAAATTGTGTATTTGCCTGGCGAGAAGAGCCGCAATCGCAAACCGCAATCCTGGACGCCTTTCCGCCGTGCAGCAGGGAATCAGCGTCCACGAAGCGCCGGAGAATCCAGCATTTTGATAGCGGTCAACGCATAGATCGCCGCGCAATCGGCCACCCGCCGCATATCCACGTATTCCTTCGGCCCATGCGCCACCGCCAGCAGCCCCGGACCGTACGCATACGCGGGCATTCCCTGCGCGGCATAAAATCGGATTTCCAGCAGCCCCGGACACATCTCAAACCGCGGCGCCTTCCCCGTAACACCCCTCACGCTCTCGACCAGCGCTCGGCCCAGTTTTTCGTCCTCGCGGCACGCCGCCGAGCGGCCTTCCTGCAAAATTTCCCAGTCCAGCGGAATTCCTTCGCGTTTGCATTCCTCCAGCACGCCGAGCAGCCGCTCCTTCTCCGCGTCGCAATCTTCCTCGGGATTGATGCGCCGGTCCACGGTGAACCAGCACTCTTCCGGCACCACATTGAAATTCGTCCCGCCGCCGGATTGCCCGCCCAGCATCAAAATGGACTTGCGCGCCGTTGCAGAGGTGCCTTGTGCGGCACCGTGCTGCAATTCACGCTCCCCACCAATATTCTGCATGGTGCTCCGCGATTCCATCTCGCGCTTCAATCCCTGCAATCGCTCCACCACGCGCAGCATCCGTTCGAACGCATTCTCGCCCAGGTGCTGCAGCCCCACGTGCGCCGATTTCCCGCGCACCCGTACCCGCAGCGTGATCGCTCCGCGATTCGCGTTCCACACCACCCCGCTGGTCGGCTCGGCCGTCAGCATCCCGATTCCGCGCCGCCCCAGTAATCCTGCTTTTGCCAGCCACGACGAGCCGCGCGCTCCTCCCGTCTCTTCATCCGGCACCAGCAGCAGCCCGATTTTCCCGTCGAGCGTGGCGCCGCATTCATGCAGCGCACGAATCGCGTATAGCATCGCGACAATCCCGCCCTTCATGTCGCAGGCCCCGCGCCCGAAAAGAAAATGTTTTTTGCGCAAGGGCGCGAACTGCTCCGGTCGCTGAGCCGGAACCACATCGTAGTGCCCATGAAAATAAAGTATGCGCTTCCCGCTGCCATAACTCCCGAGCAAGCTCGCCGGCCGTTCATCCATCCCGCGTGTCTTTGCCGAGTGCGCCGCCCGCAACCGTTCCACAGCCAGCCCGGACGCGCGCAAATGCTTCTCGAGAATTTTCGTAATCGCTGGATAATTCCGCCCCGGCGGATTCTCGGTTGGCACAGCCACCAGTTCCGCCAGCAACCGCGCCGTCTCGTCCTCGCGCGCGCGAGTCCACTTCACAATCGCGGCCGTCCGTGCCGCTGCGCCGCCGTCGCGTGCCGCGCCTGTTTTGTGCCGAGCGCCCATGGACGACGATGCTACGAATTGCCAGACCGTGCGCCAAGCTCCATTTTGGAGTGCGAACGCTCGCTGGCCGTGGCCGGGTTGCTCGCGCTCGGCTCTGCCCTCACGCGAGTACGTTTGCCCCTGCAGCCAGAAACGGCCCGGCGCGTCCCGCCGGCCCGCTCGACATTATTAGGTAGGGGCGCTGCTTGCTGCGCCCCAGCTTGCCCAGGCGTCGGCATCACGCGAGCCTATGACTTGCGTTGCGTGTTACCCGCGTCCCCTGAAACGAAGCCGCACCCGAACACCTCAGGGTTGCGGCCAGCCACTACCGCTGCTAAAATCTTCTATTTGCGAGCCGGGAAGAGCCGCAATCCTAACCCGCAATCCTGGACACCCTTCCATGAATCGAATAGCTTGAAGCAACAGCATCCGTAGCGGAGGACTGGTTTGGCTAAATATGATGTCGTGATTATCGGCAGCGGACCGGGCGGCTACGTCGCCGCCATTCGCGCCGCGCAATGGGGATTGAAGACCGCCGTCGTGGAGAAAGATCCCTTTCTCGGCGGCACTTGCCTGCACGTAGGCTGCATCCCCACCAAAGTTTTCCTGCACCACGCCGACATTTACGATCATTTCAAGCGCGCCGAAGAATTCGGCTTTGAAGTCAAAGACGTGAAAATCAATTGGCCGGCGATCCTTGCGCGCAAAGACAAAATCGTCAAGAAACATGCCGGCGGCATCGGCCTGCTTTTCAAGAAGAACAAAGTCGAGTCCATCACCGGCTGGGGCAAGATCGCCGGGCCGGGCCGCGTGAGCGTCGAAAAAGACGGCAAGACCACGGAACTCGAAACCACGAATATTCTGCTGGCGACTGGCTCGGAAGCGCGTTCCTTGCCCGGGGTTGAAATTGACGGCAAGACAGTTCTGACCAACCGCGAAATCCTGCTGCTCAGCCAAATTCCCAAATCGATGATTGTGGTCGGCTGCGGCGCGGTGGGCGTTGAATTCGCCTCAATTTTCCGCACCTTTGGCTCTGAAGTCACGCTGCTCGAAGCGCTCCCGCGCGTCGTGCCCCTGGAGGACGAGGAAATTTCCGCCGAACTTCACAAAGCGCTGACGAAGAAGGGCATGAAGATCGAGTTGGAAGCGAAAGTCGAATCGGTGAAGCAGGACGCAAACGGCGCCACCGTCACCTACAAGAACAAAGCCGGGCACTCCGTGACCAGCAGCGCCGAAAAAGTTCTCATCGCCGTCGGCCGCCGCCCGCTCACCGAAAATATTGGTCTTGAGAAAACCAAAGCCAAACTCGAACGCGGCTTCCTTCACACCAACGCATTCCTGGAAACCGCCGAACCACATCTCTACGCCATTGGCGACATCGTCGCCGGCCTGCCGCAACTGGCGCACGCCGCTTCGATGGAAGGCATCATCGCCGTCGGCCGCATGGCCGGCAAAGAAGTGCAGCCGTTCGATCGCAAGCGTTGTCCCAATTGCACGTACTGCGAGCCGCAGATCGGTTCCATCGGCCTCACCGAAAAGCAGGCCCGCGAAGCCGGTTTCAACGTGAAGACCGGCAAATTTCCGTTCCTCGGCAATAGCAAAGCCACGATTCTCGGGGCGCACGAAGGGTTCATCAAAGTGGTCGCCGAAGAAAAGTACGGCGAAATTCTCGGCGTGCACGCCATCGGCCCGCTGGCCACGGAAATTATCGCCGAGCCGGTGGCGGCGCTGGGCCTCGAAGCCACGCTCGACGATATGGCCGCGACGATCCACGCGCATCCCACTGTGTGGGAAGCGATGGGCGATGCCTTCAACGCCGTGCGCGGTTTGAGCATCAACTACTGAGATTGCGAATCACGCGTTCCTGGCGCGACAGACACTTGGACGACAAACGACCAACCTGCTGGGTAGTGAATCTGGGGCTGCTGCCCTATGCCCCGGCATGTACGTTGCAAACGCGCGCAGTGGAAGCGCGCAAAGCCGGCGCGATTCCCGATGTCCTGCTGCTCTGCGAGCATCCGCACGTGATCACTCTCGGCCGCAATGGCAAACGCGAACACCTGCGTGCCGGCGAACGCTTGCTCGCGCAAATGAACGTCACCTTCCATCCGAGCGATCGCGGCGGCGACATCACCTATCACGGCCCCGGCCAGATCGTCGGCTATCCCATCCTGGATCTCGCGCAACATCGCCGCGACGTGCGCTGGTACGTCCAGCAAATCGAGGAAGTGATGCTCCGGGCCTCGGCCGATTTCGGTGTGGCTGCTCGCCGCGTCGCGGCCCACCACGGAATTTGGGTGGTTAACGCCGCCGGCGAAGAAAAGCTCGCGGCGCTTGGCGTGCACCTGAGCCGCTGGGTCACTTCGCACGGCTTCGCGTACAATGTGGCCACCGATCTGCGATACTTTGATTTGATCGTTCCGTGCGGCATCGCCGGGAAGCGCGCCACGTCGCTCGAGCGCGTGCTGGATCGTGCAGTCTCCAGCGAGGAAGTCCGGCCAAGACTCATTGCGCATTTCGGTGAAGTGTTCGAGCGCGAGATGATTCCTGTGCCGCGCGCCGCGCTGGAAGAAACGCTCGAGAATCACGCCGCCGCACTCGCGAGCGCGACGCAGCAGACCGCAGTCGAGAACGAAGCCGCAGCCGTGCATTTGCAAGGGAGCAGGGCATGACCCAACCGCTCACGCGGGAGCAGCACCTGGACCTCTACTATTTCATGCAGCTCAATCGCCAGCTCGAAGAGCGCATGGTCCGGCTGTTCCGCCAGAATAAAATTGTCGGCGGCCTCTATTCCAGCCTGGGCCAGGAAGCCGTTTCGGTGGGCACCTGCTACGCGCTCGAAAAGCGCGACTGGATCGCGCCCATGATCCGCAATATCGGCGCGCTCCTGGTCAAAGGCGTCCCGCCCCGCGACATTTTCACGCAGCACATGGCCAAATTCACCTCGCCCACCAAAGGCAAGGACGGCACCAGCCACTTCGGCGACCTGAAAGTCCGCCACATCGTTTCGCCAATATCCATGCTCGGCGACCTGATTCCGGTGATGACCGGCGTGGCCATGGCCGGGCGCTACCTCGGACAAAACATCGTCACGCTCACTTGGATCGGCGACGGCGGCAGTTCCACCGGCGCATTTCACGAAGGCCTGGGCTTGGCTGCCGCGCAACGCGCCCCGTTCGTACTGATCGTCGAAAATAATCAGTGGGCCTACTCCACACCCGTCTCGCGCCAGGTGCCCGTCAAGAATCTCGCCGACCGCGCCGTCGCTTACGGCATCTCGAGCGCCATTGTGGATGGCAACGACGTGGTCGCCGTTTACAGCGCCGCGAAAGAAGCCGTGGACGAATGCCGCGCCGGCCGCGGCCCGCGCCTCATCGAAGTAAAGACCATGCGCATGCGCGGCCACGCCCAGCACGATCCAGCCGAGTACGTTCCGAAACAAATGTTCGAATACTGGAAGGCGCGCGATCCCATCGCACTCTACGAAAAATATCTCACGGAAAATAAAATCTGGGACGCCGCCGCGAAATCCGAAATTGACGCGCGCATCGAGCGCGAACTCGACGTCGAGCAGAAATTCGCCGAGGATTCGCCGCTTCCGCCGCCCGCGCTGGCCGAGGAAGGCGTCTATTGCGATGGTTGCCACTCCATTCAAGCCGAATGGAAGCGCTCCAAGGCCGAACTGATGCCGCCTAAATCGAGCATCAATCCGGCATGGCGCATGGAAGACCTCGGCCCGCTCGGTGAAATTCCCGCCGCGCGCGCCGCCGCAGCCGGCGGCAACGGCGCGAAAACCGCGGCATCCGATTCCGTAAACGATTTGCCCGGAGAGGCGCTGCCGCGCGTGGCGACTTTGGCGCCGGGCGAAATCGTCGAGGAACCCGCCGTGCCGCGCGTACCCTTTGGCCGCGGCCCGAAAGATAAGGCGTTCCTGCAAAGTCCTGAAAACCCGCAGAACAAGACGTATCGCCGCGGCGCGCCGGACAAGGCCTTCCATAAGGCCGGCCACGATAAATCGTTCCATAAAAATGCAGCCGGCAAATCTTTCGGCAAAAATCCCAACGGCAAACCGTTCGGCAAGAATCCGCAAGGCAAGACCTTCGGCAAAAGCGCGCCGGATAAGCAGGGGAAGCGCTGACCATGTCCACGCCCGCGATTCCGAAACCCGCCGCCATCACCATGGTGGATGCCATCCGGCAAGCGATGTTCGAGGAAATGGAGCGCGATGCCGCCGTCGTCGCCATTGGCGAAGACATCGGTGTGTACGGCGGCGCGTTCAAAGTCACCGACGGCCTGCTCGCGAAATTCGGCCGCGAGCGCGTCATCGAGACGCCCATCAGCGAGACGGCCATCATCGGCGCGGCCTGCGGCATGAGCTTCCTGGGCCTGCGCCCCGTCGCCGAAATGCAGTTCATAGACTTCATCGCCTGCTGCTTCAATCAGGTCACCAACTTCGTCGCCAAATCCCATTACCTCTGGGACGCGCCGGTGCCCATGGTGATCCGCGGCCCCTCCGGCGGCGGCGTGCACGGCGGCCCGTTTCATTCCGCCAACCCGGAAATGTATTTTGTGCACACGCCCGGGCTGAAAGTGATTTATCCTTCCACTCCGTCGGATGCCAAGGGACTTTTGAAATCGGCCATTCGCGACAATAACCCCGTGCTCTTTTTCGAACATAAATTCCTGTACCGCCGCCTGAAGGAAGAAATGCCTCCCGGCGATTACATCGTGCCCATCGGCAAAGCCGCGGTGCGCCGCGCGGGACGCGACCTCACCATCATCAGTTACGCGGCCATGGCCCACACGGCCATGGAAGCCGCCACGGAGCTCGCGAAAGAAGGCATCGACGCGGAAGTGATTGATCTGCGCACACTGCTGCCGCTGGATAAGGAAACCATCCTGGCTTCGGTGAAAAAAACCAGCAAGCTTTTGATCGTGCATGAAGACACGCGCACGGGCGGCATCGCCGGTGAAATCGCCGCCATCGTCTGCGAGGGCGCCTTCGAGGATCTCGACGGCCCCATCGAACGCGTCACCGCTCTCGATACGCCGGTGCCGTACTCTCCTCCTCTCGAGGAACATTTTCTTCCGAACACCGAAAAAGTCGTTGCGGCCGCGCGCAAATTGGCAAAATACTGACGCGGACGAAGGCGGGATGGAGACGATGGGAAAGACCAAAGGCTTGAACCAGGCGGAGTTCGAAGTAGGCAGCGAAGTGCGCATCGCGGACCGCGCCTTCCTCGAGGAATTTCTCGAGGCCGGGCAATACCACAATGAACTGGAGCCCGAGCAGCTGGAATTCGCCGGGCGCACCGCGAAAGTGAAGGCCGTCAATTTCTTTCACGGCGGCGACGAGATTTACACCCTGGAAGGCATCCCGGGCGTGTGGCACGAGGAATGTCTGGCGGCCGCTTGAGCGCCGCGCCGGGCCTAGCGATTTCACAGGAGAAGAACATGGCTGTTGACGTCATCATGCCCCAGATGGGCGAAAGCATTTTCGAAGGCACCATCACCAAATGGCTGAAGAAGGCCGGCGACAAGATCGAGCGCGACGAACCGCTCTTTGAGATTTCCACCGACAAAGTGGACGCCGAAATTCCCTCGCCCTCGGCCGGCGTCCTGAAAGAAATCAAAGTCGGCGAAGGCCAGACGGTTCCCATTCAGACCGTGGTCGCCGTGATTGACGCGGACGGAGCGGGCGCCGCCTCGGCTGCTCCAGCCGTTTCCGCGCCAGCCAAGGCCGCGCAACCGGCACCTGTCGCAGCCAAAACAGCAGCTCCGTCCGCGCCTGCGCAGTCCGGCAGGTCCGCCGCGCCGCCACCTGCCGCTCCGAGCGGTGAAAAAGTCCGCAGTTCGCCGCTGGTGCGCAAAATCGCCCGCGAACACAATATTGACGTCGCGCAGGTGCCCGGCACCGGCGCCGGCGGACGCGTCAGCAAGCACGACATTTTGAACGCGGTCGAAGGTGGCGCAACCTCGGCCCGTCCCGCGGCGCCCGCGCCCGCCACAGGTTCGGCCGCCCCGCCGGCGCGTCCCTCCGCCCCGCCCCCGGCCACCGGCGGCGCCTCCGCTTCCGCGGTTCTCGAAAACGCCGTCCCGCGCGAGAAAATGTACTTCGGCCATTACGAAGTCCAGCCCATGTCCGTGATGCGCCAGCGCATTGCCGAGCACATGGTGCTCTCGAAACACGTTTCGCCGCACGTCTATTCCGTGGACGAGGCGGACATGACGCCCATTGCCACGCTGCGCGCGAAAATGAAGAATAAGTTCGAAGAAACCACCGGCACCAAACTCACCTATATGCCCTTCTTCGTGCGCGCCGCCGTGGAAGCGCTGCGCGCCTTTCCCACCGTGAATTCCTCGGTGGACGGCACCAACATCATCCTGCACAAGGAATGCAACATCGGCATCGCCGTGGCGCTCGATTGGGGCCTGATCGTTCCGGTGATCAAGAACGCCGAGGAAAAGAATTTCCTGGGCATCGCCCGCACCATGAACGATCTTGCCGAGCGCGCCCGCGCCAAGCGCCTGAAACCCGATGAAGTCGCCGAGGGCACCTTTGCCATAACCAACCCCGGCGTTTTCGGCGGCCTGTTCGGCCTGCCGGTCATCAACCAGCCCAACGTCGCCATCCTCGGCCTGGGCACAATCGAAAAACGTCCGGTCGTGATTGACGACGCCATCGCCATCCGTTCCATGGTCTACCTCACGCTCTCGTACGATCATCGCGTGGTGGACGGCGCGGTAGCGCACCAGTTCATGGCCAAGCTCAAGCACACCCTCGAGAACTGGACGGAGAATATTCTCTAGCCGCGGGCGGGGTTGCCGGCGCTCGAAGCTGACAGTTAACAGTTGAAAGTTAAGAGCCAAGAGCCGATTCGCTCTGTCCGCGGCATGTCGTGAGCAGGGGTTTCTTGCTTTTAACTGTTAACGTCCAACTGTCAACCTCTCTGTCCCATGACCTCTCAACCGCACTCCTGGGGCTCTCCTCCCTGGAAAATTGATTTTCGCCCTCCGCCGCGCGCGCTCCCCGCGCGGGTGGACTTCGCCGTCATCGGCGGCGGCTTCACCGGCCTCGCGGCGGCCGCCTGGCTGCGCCTGCTGGCGCCTGAAAAATCCGTGGCAGTTCTGGAAGCCTTCCGCATCGGCGCGGGAGCCAGCGGCCGCACCGGCGGCATGTCTCTTGCGCAAACCGCCGCGGGCGCGCAGCGCGGCCTGGGCGACGTTCTGGCAGGCCTCGAAGATATTCTCGGAAAACTGCGCGTGCAGTGCGATCTGCATCTCGGCGGCGCGTGGGAAATCGCGCGCGGCCCCGGCGCCAAGGGCCTCAAGCGCTCTCCAATCAAGTGGAACGATTCTGGAACGCTGCGCGTGGTAAACGAAGTTCCCGGCGGCACGCTCGATCCCGGAGAATTCGTGAGCGGCCTGGCGCGCGCGGCGCACCGCCTCGGCGCCGCCATTTACGAAAAACACCGCGTCGCGAGCGTCGCCTGGAGCGCCGCGCCCGAAATTCACCTGGGCGACGGCCGCGGCAACCTCCGCAAACTCACCGCCGCGAAAATCATTTTCGCAACGAACGCCCTTTCGCTCGACGTCTCCGGGCTGCTCGAGGGCATGCACCCGCGCCTGACGCTCGCTGTCCTCGCCCAGCCCGTCAGCGAAAAAGTTCTCGCGGCGATCGGCCTCGCCGAAAGAAAGCCCTTCTACACCCTTGATTTTCCGTATCTCTGGGGACGCGTGCGCCCGGACCGCTCCATCGTGTGGGGCGCGGGCCTGGTGCAATCACCGGATGAAGCGGACCTCGACGGCGTGGACATCGCCGCGCCCGAGCCTGCCCAGATTTTCGCGCGTCTCGAAGAACGCGTGCGGCATCTGCATCCCGCGCTCGAAAAAACGAAATTCACGCACCGCTGGGGCGGCCCAATTCTGTTCCGCGATAACTGGAAGCCGGTTTTCGATTGGCATCCGCAAAGCCTCGCGCACGGTAAGAACGCCATTGTAATCGGCGCCTTCGCGGGACACGGGGTAGCGCTTTCGTCGTATTTGGGCGCCTGGGCCGCGGAAATATTGTTACATCGGCGAACGCTTCCCCGCTGGGGCGCGCTCAACAGTTAGCGCCCGGCAGAATGCGCGCCCCACTTGGTAGCGCCGGCGTCCTGCCGGCCTGCCCGCCGGCAGGCGGGCTCTACGTCTTTGCAATTGTAGCGGCCGCCGTGTCCCGCGCCAGCGAGACGCAGCGGACACGTAGGGTGCTTGCAGGGCTTTGGGACTATCGCGGTTTTGTAGCGGTAGCCTTGCGGCGAGCCAACTCCGATCCTAAGAGACTTGCGGCTCCTTCACCATTTTCCTTTGCAGCATTCACGGCGTTCATCGTTGTCGCGCCCACGCCCGGCGACGTCACTGTATCCGCAAACGCAACTCCTCCGCGAATCCCTCCACCTGGCTCATCGGCACGATGCGTATGCTTTTCTCGCTGAAGAGGCGCTCCACGAAAAGTTGCCGCGGATTTTCCGGATCGGGCGCCGCTTCGGTGATCGCCGTAATTTCCGCGAGCGCATCACGGGCGTGAATGCATTCAGCCGTATAGGCCAAAGCCTTGGCTTGCGGCAAATCGCGCCGCAAGGAAACCGAATGGATGAATCCGCGCACGCCGTTCTGGTAGCCGTAATCCAGGCGCAGGGGATCGCCCGGCTGCGTGAATCCCTCCACACGCACGCGGTGCTCGAGTTTGCCCAGAATGCGGTGCCGCCGGAATACGTCGTTCAGCTTCTCGCGCATCCAGTCCCGCGTGTTCTGCAGGATGCCGCCCCCGCGCCGCCCCGGCGGCGTCACCTGCTCGCGGTACAAACGGTCCAGCTCCGCGTCGAAATTATCGGCCAGCAATCCTCGCGGCGCGCTCAGCTGCAGCACGTTCGAAAGGTTCTGCTCGAGCTTCTGCAGATAAGCCGCCACCTCCGCCTCCGGCCCGCGCAGGCGCGCGTCGAAATCCGGGGCCAGCGCTCGCAGATAATCCTCGTCTGCGTCGGGATGCAGGCGCCGCACCCGCGCGAACTCTCCCGGCTGTTCGATCAGACGCACGGCGCGGCGCGAACCGCGCGCCTCCTCCAGCAGCACGCCGACGTTCACCCACTCGTCGCGAACCAGGTTGGGCACGTAACGCAAAATCCGGTAGCGCAAAGTAGTCCCCGGTTCGCCGGATCCCGCTGGCCCCCCAACCGACGGGCCGTTTCCCGCGGTTCCTGCCATCGCTCACCTCCTCTTGCCACGATCGCGGGCAACCCTCGCACCGCAGCCGCAATGTTCAATCGCACAAAGGGCCTTGAACATTCCCGAACCCCGCCAGTCTCCGTCAGCGACACGAAACACTGCCGCCACATCTACATTGCGCAACCCTACCGCCAATCAGGGCTTTGCACATTCCCTTACCCGTGCGCGTCTCCCTCATCGCAACGAAAAAATGCCGCCCCATCCAATCCCGCAACCCTACCGCCAATCAGGCCCTTGAACATTCCCCGAACCGCGCTTGTCTCTCTCATCGAAACAAAACAATGCCGCCACATCTAATCCCGCAACCCTACCGCCAATTCGGAAACGGCTGCGCCGATGATTTCCAGGCCGACACAATCAATTCCCGCACCAGCTTGCGCCGCCGCAGCAGCTGCTCCAGCATCTTCTCGATCGCGTCGGCGTCGTCCTCATACCATTCCGGCGGAATCTCGCCGTAAATCTCTTCGAGCGTGCTCTCTGTGATGCGTTCCACGCGCTCCAGCCACCCGGCGAAACATTCGATCCCGCGCACCGACTCGTACACGCGGTGCCGCGCATACAAACCGCGCAGCGGCGCGTCCGGAAAATTCCACTCGCCGGCGTTGAAGCAGAACCCGTTGTCAATCATCTCCGCGCAATAGCGCGCCGGGTCGTTCGCAGCGCCCTGCGCCGCGCCGCCCGCGCCCGCGTCCCGGTAGAAAATCGCCTGGCGCCCGTTGGTGTTGCAGGTCCATTTGTCGAATACCAGCATGCCCTGAAAATCCGCAAGGTTGGGCACCTGGCGCAGTTGCTCGTCGGGAAGGAAGTCGTACACCGCCGTGTCGGCGGGATGGCCCGGATAACGCGAGCCGAATTGCTTGCCGGGCCAGCAGGGCGCGCGCCCGCGCCCCAGTTGTATCACCAGATCCTCGGTGTTCGCGATCAGTTCCTCGCGCACCTCGATCACTTCCGGCCTGGGCACACGCAAACCCAGCCGCGCCGCCAACCGTGTTCCAAGCAATTCGTTCGCCAGCACCCGCAATCCTTGCGGATTGTTCTGAAACTTCACTACGTAATACGATCCGTCCGAACAGCGCATCAAGTGCGACTGAGCCCCGCCGCGCATTCGCCTGATCTGCTCGACCGCCAGTGCCATTCTGCCGGTATGCTAGCGGCCAATCGCGAACTCGGCAAGAGAAACGTATTCAAAGTGGGAACGTACCGAAACAGTGCACCCCCGGCCTCACACACGCGCCCGCGCGAGCGTGCTCCAGATGGATACACTTTATCAGTCAGGCTGGAAATACGAAGTTAACTCTGGAAATCCAGGTCTGCGCGAGTCCCTCAATCAAACTCAAGCATCGCGAGAAAAACTCGCGCAACCGTAGCGGCGCAAACGCGCAATCGCTTCCGCGCCACTACGGCTGTGCTGGTAAGCCGATTCTCGCCGCTTGCGATTAACGGCAAAACCTTCAGCGCTTCTTGCGCTTGCCGCCTTTTTTTGCGGCCTTTTTCTTCGCGGCTTTCTTCTCGGGTTTGGCTTTGGCCTTTTTCTTCGGCGCGGCCTTCTTCGCTTTTTTCGCCTTGGGCTTGGGAGCGGGCTTGCGCGCGGCCGGAGCAGCAGGCTGTTCTTCTTCTTCGGGCTCTTCTTCGACGATGATCTCTTCCACTTCCTCTACCACGTCCCCGTGCGGAACTTCCGCGCCCTCTTCTTCTTCCTCTTCGTACCGGGGGAGCTCGTCGTCTTCTTCATCGTCATGCAACTTGGCGTTCCACATCAAATCCCTCCCTGGGTTTCCAGCCTTCCCGAAGCTCTATTAGGCCCCTGCGC
Source organism: uncultured Acidobacteriota bacterium (assembly GCA_963780035.1). GTDB lineage: Bacteria > Acidobacteriota > Terriglobia > Acidiferrales > UBA7541 > Palsa-295. The sequence goes on from CAWAAG010000012.1 coordinate 71,321, forward strand.
GCTTATAAACGGAGTGCCGGAAGTTTGTCAAGCGACAAGGGATGGAAAAGCCTAAATCGCTGCGATTCGATCACAAATCAGTCACGGAAGTGTGTAACAAAACGTTACAATGCACCGCAAATGTCTAAAAATAAGGTTGTTAGACGATGGGGGGTGGACGGGTTGAACAGACGCCGGGCGGCTGCTAGCGCTGAATGGTGAGGACGTCACCGGCTTCCAGCGGCCGCTCGCCCAGAAACGGATTCGCGTCCCGTATGCTGTCCACGGTCGTGCCGTAGGCATGCGCGATGGAATACAACGTCTCGCCTCGCCGGACGCGGTGCTGCTGCGGCGCGGCCTTTTCAGCGGAAGTCCGCTCGGAGACATCTCGCACGGCGGCGCCGGAACCCTGTAGCTCCACCGACTTGGCTTTCGCGCGCGAAGAATCAGCCGGCGTTCCGCCCGCATAGATGCGCAGGCGCGAACCGCGCGGCACTTTTGCGCCGCGGATATTGTTCCAGCGCCGCAATTCCGCGACGGTCACATCAAAGCGTTCCGCGATTCCTTCCAGGGTGTCGCCACGCACCACGCGATAATGCAGCAAACGCACCGTCGGCGGCGCGGTCGGCACGTTCAGCAGGAAGCCCGGCGGAACCGTCGCGTGCGCTTCCAGATGGTTCGCCAGCTCGATGGCCGGAACGGTCACGCGATAATGCCGCGCGATGTCCGGTAGCGTTTCGCCTTCCTCCACCGTGTGCAGCCGCCAGCTCGTCCACTTGTCTTCGGGAACCTGGTTGATCGCGCTGAGCAGCTTTTCGGCATCGCCGGCGGGCAGCTTCAGCTGAAAGTCCGGATCGTTCGGCGTCACGTTGCGCAGCAACTCGGGATTCATCTGCCGCAGATCGTCAATGTCCGCGCCGGTCGCGTCCGCCACCAGGTGCAAGTCAATCGCATGGCTGGGGTGGATCACGTCCATCGGCGCCGGCTTCTCCGGCGCGATCTGCACGCCGTAGAGCGCCGGGTCTTTCGCCACCAGCGCCAGCGCGATGATGATCGGCACGTAATTCTGCGTTTGCTTCGGCAGCGCGTGCAGCCTCTGCAATTCCCAGAAATCCGCGTAGCCGGTCCGCTCAACCGCTTTCACCACATTCATCGGCCCGGAATTGTAAGCGGCCATCACCAGGTACCAGTCGCCGAACATATCGTAAAGGTCGCGCATGTGCCGCGCCGCCGCGCGCGTGGCCTTTTCCGGATCGCTGCGTTCATCCACCCAGTAGTTGCGGTCCAGATCGTATTCCTCGCCGCGGAAAGGCATGAATTGCCACAGCCCCCGCGCTCCGGCGCGCGACACCGCCGTCGGCTGAAACGCCGACTCGGCCTGCGCCAGGTACATCAAATCCTGCGGCACGCCTTCTTCTTTCAGCACGCGGCGGATCATATCGTTGTAACGACCCGAACGATCCAGGCCGTGCTCGACGACCGCATGCCCGCGCGTGGTCGAGAAAAAACTCAAATATTGCAGCACCGAATCGTTCACCGTCAGCGGCAAATCATGCGGCACGCGCATCGATTCCTGCTCCGCCGCGCTCGCCAGCCGCGGATCGCCCGGCGGCAAAGTCATGTCGCTCAGTTCGTCGATCGGCGCCGGCGTGCCGGGATTCACTTCTTCATCGTCTTCGCCCTGTTCGGCGTTCACTTCGTACGAGTGCAAGGTTTCGCCGATCTGATCGAAGAGGTCGGAAAGCCGCGGGTCCGAATCCGCCTGGAAGCCGCTGGCGACAATCAAGCCCACGGCATCGTCGTAGTCCTTGCGCGCCTTATCGAAATCGCCCGCCTTGTATTCTTTTTGCGCGGCATCAAAGCGCACTTGCACCTGGTCCACAAGAATGTCAATCGCCGGCCGCGTATCGTAGAGCGGCGTCAGTTGTGCGGGGTGTTCCGGGAAGGGCAACGCCTCATGCAGGATTGCCAGATCGGGCGCAGGCGTGCCCGCCGGAGGATGCGCTTTCGCCTGCTTGCTCGATAGGGTGTCTTCGCAGCCCGCGAGAAAAACGATCCCCGCGACCGCAACACACACCGGCAATATGGCCCTCAGTTTCATGTTCTCCGTCCGCCCTCGCGACGCGCAACACTTCTCCGCGAGTGTCTACGGAGCAACTTCGGGTCCGTAGCTGCTCTCCCTCAACGCGGCGCCGCGTCGTTCGCCCCTTGTGCAGGGGTAACGCGAATATTACGGGCTCGTTGCGACCCGGTCAATGGGCTTGCCGTACCAGCCATTGCCTTTCTAGGGACACGCCCCGGCAAGATTCACGAATGCGGCAAGCCCCCGGCCAACTCCGAGTCCGGCTTATACCACTTTCGCCCAGCCTTTGCCAACGTCACGTTCCAACAGCTAAACTGTTCAGAACTATACGGATAGTTGTAGTAACCGCAGCAGCGGAAATTCCATTTTTCATATATCATTCTTTCGCTCGACATAGATTTATGCAGTTAAATTATTCATAATAAAAATGTTATTCGCTAAAGCCACTGCTCACGACTCTGGCCGGACGCATGCTCATTGAACGGCTAGGCGTTGGTTTCGTGGGCGTGGTTGTTCCCGTTGAGAGGGGTGGTCTAATGAACCAGATTGGACGTCTGTTTAAGGGTGTAGCCGCTTTTGCGATCTTGGCTGGGGTCTTGCTCTCGCCCTCGCTCGTCCGCGCGCAGACCGCCACCGTCCGCGGGACGGCGCTGGATCCTTCGGGTGCCGCCGTCGTCGGCGCCACCGTCACCGCGACGAACATAAGCACCAGCATAGACCGGACCACGGAAACGACCGACACCGGCGCGTACAGCCTCCCAAGCTTGCCCCCGTCCGTCTACACCTTCACCTTCACAAAGCCCGGTTTCAAGGCCGTAAAGTTCGAGAACATCGCGCTAACCGTGGACCAACAGCTAACCCTGGACGCTAAATTCGAGCTGGGCAGCACTTCCACCACGGTGGAAGTCGCCGGCAGCTCCGTTGCGCAAATCGATACCGAGAGCGCGACCCTCAGCAACGTGATCGAACACACCCAAATGACCGAGCTGCCGCTGATCCTGCGCGATCCGTACCAGTTGGCTTTGCTGGGCCCGGGAGTAACTCAGTCGGACAGCAGCCTGGGCGGGATTTCCGTAAACGGCGGACGTGAGCGCAACAACAACTTTTTGCTCGACGGCGCCGACAATAATGACGCCGAAGTTCCCGGCGTACTCGGCGGTCTTACGTCGCAGAACCCGGACTCGGCCCAGGAATTTCGCGTGCTCACCAACAACTTCGCGCCGGAATACGGCCGCAACAACGGTGCGATCATTGATGTAATCACCCGCAGTGGCACGAACGACTTCCACGGGAACTTGTTCTACTTCGGCCGCTGGGACGCTCTCGGTGCACGCGATTATTTTAATCATCAGATCGATCCGAACACCGGTTCGGTTTTGCCCAAGAACCCTTACGTGCGAAACCTCTATGGAGGATCGGTCGGCGGACCGATCAAGAAGGACCGCACCTTCTTTTTCCTGAACTACCAGGGCGACCGCTTTATCACCAACTTGACCAACACTTCCACCGTCCCAACCACCGCGTTCAAGACCGGCATTTTCACCTATACCAACCCCAGCGGCTCCGCGCCTATCAATTTGACCGTTCCCAATTCCGGCCAAAATGCCACCGGCGTCGGGCTGGACCCGATTATGCAACAGATCCTTTCTCTCTATCCCGCGCCGAACGTAAACAACGCCGATGGCGTCACCGGACTCTTGTTCTACCCCAGCGAATCCAGAGAAAAAGACGAGGACGCGGTCATCAAGATCGACCACAAAATTAGCAGCACCAATTCGCTCTATGCGCGTTATACCTTCAATTGGTTTCACGATCCGAATTCGGGCCACAGTGATTTTCTCCCCGGCGATCTGGGAGCCGTTAGCGCCTACAGCAGGGTCCAAGGTCTCGCCGTCGGTTTGACCTCCACGCCTGGCCCTACGCTCATCAATGAATTTCGGTTTGGCGCCAATCGCATCAACGAAGGCTTTTTCTGCGACGGAACCAGCGTCTTCGACAGTATCTCGCCGCAATTCATCGATGGCGTCGGCCGCGGCGCCGACTTCACGCTGCCGATCTTCAGCGGTTTTGGCTGCCAGGCGCTGGGAGATTCCAACGGGCAGAGCAGCAAACAAGGCACCTACCAGTGGTACGACGGCATGACCAAGATTAAAGGCGCGCACAGCTTTAAATGGGGGGCCGAGATCCGCGACGTCTACTCCAATGCCTTCACCAGTTTTTCGTCCCGCGCTGCATTCACGTTCAACGTTTTCACTGCCGATCAAGTCCAAACCGTGATGAACGTGCCTGCCGCCGTCGCGAACGACAGTACCTTCCAATACTTTCAAGACGAGGTGGGCGCACTGTTGGGCTTGGTTGACCAACAGGGCCAAACACAGTTCTTCACTGCCGCCGGCAACCGCCTTGCCAATGATGAGTTGAACTTCCGCCAGCACGAGATCGGCGCGTTTTGGCAGGATTCCTGGAAGATCAAGTCGAATCTAACCGTCACGTACGGTTTGCGCTGGGAATGGTACGGCGTCCCCTACGAGACTCATAACAACCTATCCAACCTGTTTACCGATCCCAGTGGTGCCGGACCGACGTTCACTTTCCAAACCGTTGGTCCGGGAACCGGCCGTCAGCTGTATCACGATTACTATAAGAATTTTGAACCTCGCCTCGGCTTTGCGTGGGATCCGTTCAAGACTGGACGCACCTCCGTCCGCGGCGGCTTCGGACTATTTAGCGACCGCGTATACGGCAACTTGGTTTCTGACGCTCGCGGCAATCCGCCTTTTCAACCCAGCTACTTTGCCTTCCCCGCCTTTGACAGCGGTCCCACACCTGCGGCTCAACTGCAGAATCAAACCGCACCCGGCGAACTGAGCCCTTCCCCGACCGTGGGCCCCCTCGATTTGATCTTTCCGGACCTCTTCGCCCCCAACATCAAGCCGCCTCTTGTGGCCACCTGGAACCTTGGCGTCCAGCGCGAAATTACCCACAACCTGATCCTCGACGCCAACTATGTAGGCAATCACGGCACGCGAATTTTGCGCGTGGTGGACGGCAATCCCCCTCAGCCGAATCTGGTTTCCGAGCTGCTCGCCGGAGGAGTAGATCCCTCTGTGCTGCAATTCAATACTCTCTACTACGGTGCGGAATTGGGAGCGCTTCCGTTCGACGCGGTGAACAACAACGCGTTCTTCCATACCTTCACCGACGAGTCCAGCGGTCATTCCTGGTACGACGGGCTCCAGCTACAAGTCACCGAGCGCGCCTTCCACGGTTTGCAGATTCAGGGCGCGTACACATACTCGCATGCCCTGGATGATTCCTCCGATCCGTTGGTCACCACCCTTGGCAATGGCAATTATCCGGTTGATTCCTTCAACTTGCGGCGGGAAAAAGGCAACTCTGGTTTCGATACGCGTCACCGCGGCGTCATCAACTTCGTTTATCACCCCAATATCGGACGTGGTCGCGACCATTTGAGTAATGGCTATGTCGGCCGCGCGCTGGAAGGCTGGGAGATTAGCGGGATCGCCGCCTGGCAGACCGGAACGCCATACGACATCTTTGGTTTCCTGGACACTCTGCATACCGGTCTCTCGGATCGCGCGACAGTTGTAGATCCCTCGGCGCTCAAGACCGTTCCGGCCAGCGGAAAAGTCCTGCCGGGCGGCGCTGGCGTATTCACCGGTTATAACCTCGCAGCGTTCAACCCCTTGGATGGCAGTATCCCAATCCCGTGGGGCATACCCTCCAATGTCGAACGCAATCAATTCTATGGGCCCGGCATCAATAACTGGAACGTGATCCTGGCGAAGGACACGAAAATCACGGAGAAACTGGATTTTCAGCTTCGCTTTGAATTCTACAACTTGTTCAACCGCGTGCAGTTTGCGAAGCCGGACGACAATATTGGCGATGTCAACTTCGGCTATTCAACTTCGCAGGTCGGGCAAAATGACGGAACCACGGGCGCGCGGCAAGTTCAAATCGGCGCGAAATTTAACTTCTAGCCCCGAGGAAAATTGGAAAAATCGCCGGGCGCTTGAATTTTACGCAAGCGCCTGGCGCAAATCCCCGATCAGATCATCGGCAGATTCCAGTCCAATGGAAACGCGCACGGTTCCCGGCTCCACTCCCGCGGCGCGCAGCTCCGCTACCGACATCCGGTAGTGCGAAGAATAAATCGGCAGGACCACCAGCGATTCCGCGCCGCCCAGACTGGCCGCCAATAGAAATAAGCGCGCCCGGTCGCAAAAACGCCGCGCTGCCGGCAAGCCGCCCTTCAAATCAAAAGCCATCATCGCGCCGAATCCCTTCATCTGCCGCTTGGCCAATTTATGATCCGGGTGCGACGGCAAACCGGGAAAATGCACGCGCGCCACCTTCGGATGTTTCTCCAGAAACCGCGCGACCTTCAGCGCCGTCTCGCACTGCCTCCGCACGCGCACTTCCAAAGTTTTCATCCCGCGAATCAGCAGGTAAGCAGCTTCGGGATCCATCGAGCCACCCAGGTAAATGATCATGTCGCGGATTTTTTCGATCAGGCTGTGGCGGCCGGCCACCACTCCGGCGATCACGTCCGAATGTCCCGCCAGATATTTCGTTGCGCTGTGCATTACCAGGTCGAATCCCATCCCGATCGGTTTCTGCAGCACGGGACTGGCGAAAGTATTGTCAATCAGCGCCAGCAAATCCCATTCTTTCGCGAAGGCCGCGGCCTTCTGCAAATCCACCAGCCGTAAAGTCGGATTCGTCGGCGTTTCCACGTAGAGCGCTTTCGTGCGCGGACTTACCAGCCGCTCGATGCCCTGCAGATCGGTCTCCACGTGCCGCACCACGATCCCCAGGCGCGGAAAAATGTCGCGCATCAGCCGGTAACTGCCTCCGTAGAGCGCGCGCGTGGCAATCACTTCGTCGCCCGCCTGCAGAATGGATAACAAAGCGCTCGAAATAGCCGCCATCCCCGACGCCGCCACCACCGCGGCTTCCGCACCCTCCAGCGCCGCAATTTTTGCTTCCGCGATCGCCAGCGTCGGGTTGCCATAGCGCGTGTAGATGTACGCTCCGCTTTTCCCCTCGGCCCAGCGCTTCAGTTCCTCAGTGCTGGCAAACGTGAAATTCGCGGTGCGCGCGATGGAAACTCCCACCGGCGCGTTGACGTGGTGTCTATCTTCGCCCGCATGGATCGCCAGCGTGGCGTCCGCTATCCGCCGGCCCTTCGCACTCTTTTTCATGGTGCGCCAGCTTGACCCACCCCAGCGAAGAATCGCAAGCGCCAATTTGGCGAGCAAACCCGTCGCGCGCACGTTGCCGCAGAATCCGCTTGACACGGAATTCGACTAGTACAATACTGACACAGTCATGAATGATATATTGTTGCTCGCCATCCTCCTCGAAGGCCCCCAGCACGGCTATGCCCTCAAACGCCAGGCCGGGCTGATCACCGGCCACGCTGATATGCACAACAATCTCGTTTATCCCTTGCTCCGCCGCTTCGTCCGCGCGCGCTGGGTCACTCAGAAAAAAGCCGCCGGTGAACGCGGCCAGACTCGCCAGGTCTATTCCCTTACCGCCCTCGGCCGCCAAACCCTGCTGGCGCGCCTCTGCGACTTCAACGAGGCCGCCGCCAGTTCCGCCGATCAATTCCGCTTGCGCGTGGGATTGTTCTCCGTGCTCGATGCCTCTTCCCGCGCGGCCATCCTCGAAAAGCGCGAAGCGTACCTGCGCCAGCGGGCGGCGCGCTTCGGGCCTCTGGAAAGCGGCATGGAAATCGGCAAGTACGGCCGCGAAGTGGTCGGCTTCATCCGCCGCCAAATGAACGCCGAGCTTCACTGGATCGCGCAACTGCGCCGCATGGACCGCGCTCCGACGCGCAGACCTGCCGCGAACAAGGAGTGAAGGTGATGGGCACGAATCCAAACGTCGTGTTGCAATGCTCGCGATTCGCCATGCAACTTTTCTGGTTGGTGTGGCGTACCACTGCAAAGGAGCCTTCTGCCGTGAATATCACGCCTGGATTTCTCATCTCCGCTTCGTGGCTGCTGCTCGCGGCCTATTGGCTTTTCGCCGCGCTGGGCGCCAAACGGCCCGCCAAAAAGGAAAATCCCGTCGAACGCCTCCTGCACATCGCGTTCTTGGCCGTCGGTTTCTTTCTGATTTACGGCGGTGCTTTTCGCTTCGGGGTGCTGAGCCGCCGCTTTTTGCCGGATGAATTGTGGGTTGCCTGGGCGGGCGCCGTACTAACCTTCCTCGGCGTGCTTTTCGCCATCTGGGCGCGCTTCACTATTGGCAAAGAATGGAGCGCCGAGGTGCAGATCAAAGAGGGCCACCAGCTCATTCGTTCCGGCCCCTACGCGCACATTCGGCACCCGATTTACACCGGCCTTTTGCTGGCGTTATGCGGAACGGCTGTCGCCATCGGCGAATATCGCGCCATCGTCGGCGTCGCGCTGTTTCTATTTGGCTTTATCCGCAAAGCCAAAAAGGAAGAGCGCTTCCTCGCCGGCGAATTTGGTCCGGCGTTCGATGAGCATCGCCGCCACACCGGTTTCTTCCTGCCGCGGTTTACCTGAGGGTTAACTGGCCTGGCGCAAAAAGGTTTCGCCTGCCGTTTGCTGATGCTTTCGCCTACCGCGTCCATCGAGGTACTAGCACCCCGGTGGTTCTGTGCCATCATGGTCACATAGGGTCTGTCCCGTTCTTGCGCGATACGAGCTCCTGAGGGGTAAAGCGATGAGCAAGAAGCTCAGCGGTTTGCTGATATTGTGCGTCTCGACGCTCTGGCTATCCGGATGCGTTTATTTCCGCGCCACCGGACCATGCTTTGGCGTCGGCTGCCCGGCCCATTCCGTCGGTCAGAACGGACAATACAAGCCTGGCCAAGCTCCCAAAGCGCAAACCGCCGCCGCATCGCACTCGGCCGCTCCCAATGCACAAGTTGCTGCAAACGCAACAGTTGCCGCCAATTCCCAAGCAGCTCCCGCGCCCCAGGCCGCGCCCCAGGCAGCGCCCGCACAGGCGAAAGCTCCCGAAGCGAAGCCCTCCGTCGCCAGCAAAGTCGGCGATTTCTTCACCCGCCTGATCCCGCACCACAACAAGGCCGCCAAATCCACCGCAGCGACCGACTAGGCCGAAGCCGCCTCCGTTTCCTCGTCGCTCACGTGGTGTGGTTTGTGCGCGGCAATCACTTTTTCCGCGATTTCATTCGGCACGTAGTCGTAGTGCGAAAACTCCATCGAATAACTTCCGCGCCCCTGCGTCAGGGAGATTAATTCGTTCGCGTAGCTCAGCATTTCGGAGAAGGGAACCAGCGCCTTGATCGCCACGTTTCCCGCGCGCGATTCGCTTCCACTGATTTTTCCCCGCCGCCCGCTCAGGTGCCCCATCAGATCGCCCGAATACTGATCGGGCGCGTAGACTTCCACGTTCATGATGGGCTCGAGCAACGCCGGCCGCGCCTGCTTCATCGCTTCCTTGAACGCCAGTGACCCCGCAATCTTGAACGCCATGTCGCTGGAATCCACATCGTGATATTTCCCGTCGTACAGGCTCGCGCGGAAATCCACCACTGGAAATCCCGCGAGGTACCCGCGCTCGGCCGAATCGCGAATACCTTTTTCCACCGAGGGAATCCAGTTCCTGGGAATCGCGCCGCCGAAAACATCGTCCACGAATTCCACTCCCTTTCCGCGCGGCAGCGGCTCCAGCTTGATGCGGCACAGCCCGAACTGCCCGTGCCCGCCCGTCTGCTTCTTGTGTTTGCCCTCCGCGTCGGCCTTGGCGCGAATGGTTTCGCGGTAGGGAACTTTCGGCGGATGAATCATCAACTCCACATGATAGCGCTTGCGCAGCTTGGCGACGACCACTTCGATGTGCTGTTGCCCCGCGCCGCTGAGTAGAAATTCCTTGGTTTGCGGATCGCGGCTAAAACGCAGCGCCAGATCCTCCTCCAGTATCTTGTGGATGGCCACGCCGATGCGGTCCTCATCCGCGCGGGTTTTCGGTTCCACCGCAAACGTGATCGAAGGCTCCGGAATTCGCGCCGGCGGATGGAATATCGCCGCGTTCTTGTCGCCCAGCGTTTCCCCGGTCGTCGTTTCCTTCAGCTTGGCGATGCAGCCGATGTCACCAGCGTGCAGCTCGCTCACCTCCGTCATCGTTTTTCCCTGCACCACTTGAACGTGCTGAAAACGTTCCGGCGTCCCGCGGTTGAAATTCGTAAGCGTGGCGTCGTTCTTCAGCGTCCCGGAAACCACCTTGAAATAATTGATGCGCCCCGCAAACGGGTCCGCCAGCGTCTTGAACACAAAAACCGCTAGCGGCGCCGTGCAGGAGATGCTGCGGTCGACCGTTTCACCTTTGTGATCCGGCGTCTTGTGGCAAGTGATTTTCGCGCGCGCTGCGGGCGATGGAAAAATCGCCACCATCAGGTTCAGCACCGCGTCGCTCCCGATATTGTGCAGCGCCGAGCTGAGCATCACCGGAAAAAGCCGCTTGGCCAGCACCGCTTCGCGCAAGCCCATCACCAGGTCGTGGACCGGCAGAGTCCCCTGGTCGAAAAATTCCTGCATCAATTGGTCGTTGCCTTCCGCCACCAGCTCCACCAGCGTTTCGTGCCCTAGTTTCGCCTCCTCGGTCATCGCCTGCGGAATTTCCTCGATCTTGGCGATCCCGTTGCCGTCCGGGGTATAAATCAGCGCCTTCATGGTGATCAAGTCCACCACGCCGCGAAATCCCTTTTCCCAGCCGATCGGCAATTGAATCGGCACCACGCCGCGGCCAAACACATGTTGCACGGAATCCAGCGCGCGCTCGAAACTGGCCAGGTCGCGATCCATCCAATTCAGCAGGAACGCGCGCGGCAAATCGTACTCCGCCGCGTAGTCCCACACTTTTTCGGTCACCACCTGCACGCCCGCGGCCGCATCCACCAGGATCAGCGCCGCGTCGGCGGCGATCAGCGACGATTTTGTCTCATTGATGAACGTCGAGTACCCGGGAGTATCCAGCAGATTAATTTTGGTTTTTTCAGGCTGAGCCGGCGCCTGCCACTCGGCGTACGCCATGCCCGTATTGATCGAAATTTTTCGCGCGATTTCTTCTTCGTCCCAGTCCGTGATCGTCGAACCTTCGCTGACTTTCCCCAGCCGCGGCGTCATCCCCGCCGTGAACAGCAACGACGACACCAGCTGGGTTTTCCCCGTGTCGCCGTGGCCGACAATGCCCACGTTGCGGATCCATTCAGTATTGTAGTTTTTCATTTTGCACCTCGGTGGGATTAGATACATTGCGGAAAAGCTTTTGCGGGCGTGCGGTTTTGACTTTGTAGCGGCGCACTTCAGTGCGCCATGGGTGCGCGGCAACCACTGCTGGCGGTCTGAAGACCGCCGATACAAAACCGCTGACACTGCGTGGTTTGGCGCACGCCCCAGCGCGGAACTCGGCGTCGCATCGGCTCCAGATAGGCATTTCGTGCGTGGATAAATCGGCCTGCGAATTCGAGATGTGCGAAGTGACGTGCATCACGGCGCCGCCCCCCGGGGCGGTTGCGCGCATGACCCTGCGGAAAACTGGATGCTAGCACACGCCCCAGCGCCGTTTCAACCGCAAGACGCCAGAGCGACGCAGACCGCGAAGGTACAACACGCGCGGAAACAAGAGGGTTGCGCACCCGCTCGGATAGATATACAATAGCAATGTATATCTAGGAGCGCACATGCAGGTATCCAAATGGGGCAACAGTCTCGCAGTCCGCTTGCCCGCCACCGTCGTTGACGCACTCGACCTGAAGGAAGGCGATCAGATCGAAATTCGAATTGCGGGTGATCGCGCGTTCGAAGTGAGCCGAGACCAGAGCAAACCGCAAGCGCTGGCCCGCCTGCGCAAACTGCGGCGTTTTCTGCCACCCGGATTTGTCTTCGACCGCGAAGACGCGAATGCGCGCTAAAGCTTTCTTCGACACGAATGTGCTGATCTATGCGGTGGCAAAGAACGATCCGCGCAGCGCGCGCGCCGAGGAACTGCTCGCCTCGGGAGGCGTGCTAAGCGTCCAAATCTTGAACGAATTTGTATCCGTCGCCCGCCGAAAAATCCTGATGTCCTGGGCCGACGTGACCGAAGCCCTCGAGGCTTTTCAGGTTCTTTGCCCGTCGCCGCTACCCATCACGATCGAAACGCACCAAGCAGCACTGAAAATCGCACAGAAAAACGGCTACAACATCTATGACGCGCTGGTAGTAGCCGCCGCACTGGAAGCAGCCTGCACAACCCTCTACTCCGAAGATTTTCAAGACGGCCAAACACTGGAAGGCCAACTCACGGTCCGCAATCCATTCGCCAAGTCATCCGGCTAGCTCTTTCAATGGGTGCAATTCAAAAGAAGCCGACCGTTTCGGTCGAAACCTGCCTGCTCGACGAGCGACGGGCAGCGCATGCCAAAGATCCGCCGCAGGAGGACCGTGCCGCTACGTTCTATGTCCGTTTCGCGGTGCGCGGCTGCCAGGCAGCGCGGGGGATTCGGTCCATTTTGAATAGATCTGAGGTGCGGGCGTACCATCCGGCGCCGTGCATGCGGCCGATCAGTTTCAGCGCTGGGGTATCAATGTGATGCTTCGCCGCATCCAGCACGGCATCATCGCGCACGTGCATCGCCACCACGCGTCCCAGCACCAACGCGTTATCCGCGCTGAATTCGATGATTTGCATCAGCTCGCATTCCATCGAGACGGGACTCTGAGCGATGCGCGGCGGCTTCACGCGGACGCTCGGCGCGAGAGTCAGCCCCGCCTCGTGCGGTTCGCTGATCTCGCGTTCGAACTCGATAGCCGTAATATTCATCAACTCAGCGGTCTCCTCCGAGACCAGGTTCACCACAAACTCGCCCGTCTCGCGGATATTCTGCCGCGTGTCCTTCGGCCGCCCCGGATCGTGGCTGCCGATGCCAATCCCCACCACCGGGGGATCGCCCGAAAGCGCATTGAAAAAAGAAAATGGCGCGGCGTTCAATTGGCCGTGCAAATCCTGGCTGACAATCCAGGCGATCGGGCGCGGCACGATCGTGGAAACCAGAAGTTTGTAGCGCTCTCTGGCGGATATTTCAGCGAAATCGAACAGCATGGAAAGGCCTCCGGGGCGTGCGACGGCAACTGCAACTGCAACTGCAACTGCAACGGCAGGGCGCAGCAAGCAGCGCCCCTACGAAGAAAAACGTCGTGATTGCCGAGTCGTTACGGTTCGAACGAAGAGCGAGCGAAGCGCGGACAGCAAACAGCAAGAGAGATCCTTCGCTTCGCTCAGGATGACGAAAGGCAAGGGATCCGATGCGACAGTTGCCGGCGCACGGACCGACAGAGAGATCCCTGCCTGCGGCGGGCAGGCCTCGCTGCGCTCGTGATCACAACGAAACACAGCCGCAACGGCGACTGGGCGGTTTACATTTTGCCTTCGTCCGCCGAGGGACCGTAAACGCTGGGTACCGGGACGTTGTTCATGCGCAGATAGACGCCCAGCTGCGCCCGGTGATGGATGATGTGATTCATGAAGAAGCTGCGCAGGAAAGTGATGCGCGGCATGGCCATGATTTTCTGCCCGCCGCCCAGCAGGGTCCAGGTTTTCAGCAAGTGTTCGTCGCTGGCGCCGGAGATGGCGGCGCGGGCCTCGGCCACTTTCTTGTCAAAAATTTCGAGGAGTTCCTTGCGCGAGGTCATCACCGTAGGCTTCATCGGCGGCGCGCCCACGGGACGGAAGTCCAGCTCGTCCTGATTGATGATGGTGGCGCCCCAGCCGGAAAGTTCGGCGACGTGGCCGGCGAGCCGTCCCATCTTCATGGATTTTTCGTGCGGGGCCCAATCTCCCTTGCCTTCGGGCACGCGTTCCAGGGTTTGGCGGGTGCTGATCATTTCATGGTCGAACTCGGCGAGGATAGCGTCACGCATGGGCATTTTTTTCTCCCTAGGGCTTTCTTTGGGATGCTGATTTTAGCTCAGGGATTCAGGGATAGGCAAAAAGAAGGCGCGCGCAGAAGGGCCCAGAAAAGAGAAGGCCCGCGCGGGACGTCAAGGAGAGAGGATGGCGTTGCGCAGGCCCTAAGATGTAACTACTTTACCGTATGCGCAACGTTTTACTCTGATTCGCGGCGCGGCGCAAGTATTAATTCGATTAAAATTTGGTGGCAATTGCGTAAGCGAGGAAAAGCCAGTTTCGTTGCGCGGCAAAGGGAGCGACGCGCGCGCCATGAACGCGTTTACGGTGCGATGCGGAATGCGCCGGAATCTTCCACGTATCCGTAAGCCATTCGCGCGGTGTTGAAGGCCGCGGCGGGATGCCCTTCGCGATCGAGCAGAATCAGCCCGCCGGTGGTGTGCACGCGATGCGCCAGTTTGCGGACGCACGCGTCGGCCACCGCTTGCGCAAACGAAAGCGGCCCGGCATTTTCGCGGTGCGGCACCAGAACGCGTTGGTCGCTCAATAAATCCGTGGCCATTTTGGCCATCACAATTTTCATGATCCCTTCGCCGTGGCCAGTGCAGGAAACTCCTCCCGCTTCGCCATCGGCATAGCAGCCGCACCCGATCAGCGGCGAATCGCCCACCCGCCCCGGCAGCTTGCAGCAGGTGCCGCCGGTGGAAGTGCCGGCAACTAGATGCCCTTGCTGATCGAGAGCGACGGCGCCCACCGTGCCGGATTCGTGGCCCACGTGATGTTCAGCCGCGTGCGAATCCTCCAGGCAACGGCCCCACGCCACGCGTTCGCGCTCGTGGATCAGTTCTTCCGGCGCGCAGAGCGCGATGCCGTGCTCCGCCGCAAATTTTTCAGCGCCCGCGGCGACCAGCATCATGTGCTCGGAGTGTTCCATGATTTGCCGCGCCAGGCGAATCGGATTGCGCACGCGTTCCACGGCGGCCACCGACCCCGCTTTCAGCGTGGCCCCGTCCATCAGAATTGCATCGAGCTGCACGCGGCCTTCCGTGTTCAGGTGCGCGCCGAAACCGGCGTCGAATGTGGGGTCGTCTTCCAGAATTACGATGGCGGATTCCACCGCGTCCGTGGCCGTGCCGCCCGCAGTGAGAATTTGCCATCCCGCTTCGAGCGCGCGGCCGATGCCGGCGCGGCAATCTTCGACGGCCTCGTCAGGGATGTTCCATGCGCCGCCGTGAATGATCAGGGAAGGTTTCATGGTTCGCGAGATGTGGTTTGTTCCGCGGGAATAATGATAGCGCACGAAAGCGCAGCTCGCGGCGGGGAAGCGGAGAACTCGTGCGAGGAAGTCACTGCCACTACTTGCATAAAGAGCGGATACCACGAGCCGCGCCGCGCGCGGTTCTCGCTGCCTAGCGCGCCACGGCTTTTTCGGCGCCCAGGCCGGTATTGGCGCGAACCTCAAGCTCTACAAATTTCTCTTCGCCGGCTGGATCGCGTTTGCTCAGCAGCGTCCCGAGGATCGCGCCGATAAATCCGATGGGGATGCTCAGCATGCCGGGATTTTCCAGCGGGAAGATCGGCGCGTGCTGGATCAGGTGGCGTGCCGCGGGCGCCACGGTGGGAGCATCCACTCCCATGATGCTGGGGCCGATGAAAATCAGCACGATGGAACCCAGCAAGCCTGCGGCCAGCCCCATCACCGCCCCGGTGGTGTTAAAGCGCCTCCAGAAAATCGAGAAGAGAATCACTGGAAGATTTGCGGACGCGGCTACCGCGAAAGCGAGCGCCACCAGGAACGCTACGTTCGCCGTCGGGCCCAGCACGATCGCGATAGCAATCGAAACCGCGCCCACGACGAATGCGGCGATGCGCGCCACGCGCCGTTCTTCGCCGGGATTATGCTCTTGCCCATGCCGGATGATATTGGTCCACACGTCGTGCGCAAAAGACGTGGACGCCGTAATGGTCAGGCCGGCGACCACCGCCAGAATGGTGGCAAACGCGATCGCGGAAATAAACGCAAAGAAGATGCTGCCGCCCAGCGCGTTCGCCAGCAGCGGCGCGCTCATGTTGTTGCCGCCGTTTTTCGCGATGTAATCGCGGCCCACAATCGTCGCGGCGCCGAATCCCAGGAAGGTAGTCAAAATGTAGAAGCCGCCGATGATCACCATGGCCCACACCACGGAAAAGCGCGCGGTCTTCGCATCCGGGACGGTGTAGAAACGCACCAGAATGTGCGGCAATCCGGCCGTGCCGAAAATCAGCGCCATGCCCAGCGAAATCAGATCCAGCGCGCCGTACGGCGGCTTGTAGCGCAGCCCGGGCGTGAGAAAATCCTTCACCACTTCCGTGCCGTTCGGCAAATGATAATGAACCTGGGTGACCGCCGTAAAGAATGCGCCGAGGCTGAAGCCGTAATGCGCCAGCACCAGAAAGCTCAGCAGAATCGTGCCGGTTATCAGCAGAATGGCTTTGATGATCTGCACCCAGGTGGTCGCGATCATCCCGCCGAACACCACGTAAACGATCATCAGGATGCCGACGCCCACCACCGCGGTCGTGAAGCTGATCCCCGATCCCTTCAGCAGCAATGCGACCAGCGCGCCCGCTCCCACCATCTGCGCGATCATGTAAAACGTACTGACGGTAATCGTGCTGAGCGAAGCCATGGCTCGTACCGGGCGAGGATGCAAGCGGTACGCGAGCACGTCCGCCATGGTGTATTTGCCGGCGTTGCGCAGCGGCTCGGCGATCACCAGCAACACCGTGAGGTACGCGACCAGAAACCCCACCGAGTACATAAATCCGTCATAGCCAAAAAATGCAATCAGTCCGGCGATGCCCAGGAACGACGCCGCGGACATGTAATCCCCCGCGACGGCCACGCCATTTTGCCAGGCGCTGATCTGCCGGTTGGCCGCGAAATAGGAAGCCGAAGAGCCGGAGCGCTTGGCGGCCCAGCCGGTGATCACCAGGGTCACGGCGATGAAGGCGAGAAAGAGAATCAGAGTAGTCGTCATCGGCTAATTTCCCTTGGCCACGATGTGCTGGAGATCCTTGCTCACGGTTTCGCCGTAAGCGTCGAACTGGCGCGCGGCGCGCACGTACAGATAGGCGATCAACCAGGCCACCACGAATTGCGAAAGCGCGAAGAGATAGGCGATATTCACCGGGCCCCAGACTTTTCGCTCCATGAACGCCGGAAAATAGCCGACGGAAACTGGCAGCGCGAAATAATAGACCACGAAGAAAATTGTGGCGGGAATCACAAAAGCTTTCCGGGCGGCGAGCAGCTTCTTGAAGTCGTCCATTTGCGCCACGCGCTCCCAAACCGAAATCTCTCGCGGCGGAATGCGTGGATCCGCGCCTGCAGGTGCCGGCATATTTCCTCCTCGCCATGATCCGCAGGCGTGCCTGTCCGCGGATTCGTGCCGTACTGTATTCGGGGCCCGGAAATTGCCGCCGTAGCGCGATGAAAGGTATGAGCGCGGCTTGCAGCCGCGAAATCGCGCCGAACCATATATCACAAATGTGAATGGCAGGTAAACAATCCAGAACCGCGCGGATTGGCAGGGAAGGACTTCCCGGCGCTAAAGATGGGGGTAGAACATCAGCGTGACGCCGACGGCGATGAGGGTGGGTCCGAGCAGAAACGCGAGGCTGACGCCCAGCAGAAACCGCACCGCGCCGTGGCGATTCTGCGCCACTTCCTTCGCGGCAAAGTTGGGAAGTTCAGAATTGCGGTCACGCAGCAGCGCGCGGAAAAACGCGAGATAAGCGGCGATCCAGAAGCGGATTTCGCGCCGCGATTGCCACAGCAGGTCAATCCCGGCGCAGATGACCAGCATTCCGATGATCCCGAGCAGTTTCGGCACGGTTATCCTCCGCGGCGCGCCGTGCGGGTCAGCACGGCGGGCGAAGAATCGCGGGCGTCATTCGAAAGATTGGCCGGCAGCGCTGCGGGCGCGCCGCCGTGCACGTTGACGCCCGGCGCGTTCGTATCGCGCAACCCGGCGCTGCGCGTCGCGTCCCGAATCGGCTGGTTGCCGCGCTCCGTCTGTTTCCAGGTGTGCAGGATCCGGCGGATCACCGTGATATTCGGGCCAATCGCCAGAATCCAGAGGGCCCAGTGCATGCGGTTCGTAAGCGCGCCCAGAATCATCAGCACCAGGCGCTCCGGACGCTCCCAAAACCCCACTTCGGTCGTTGGCACCAGCGATTCCGCGCGCGCCTTCGCATAGCTCACCATCACCGAACCCGCCATGGCCGCGCCGGCCAGCATCGCGTATCCAAACCGATTCACTTGCGAGTAATAAACCAGCAATCCGAGGAAAAGTATCAGGTCCGCATAGCGGTCGAAGATCGAATCCAGAAATCCGCCGAACATCGAAACCCGGCCCTGCCGCCGCGCCACCGGACCATCCAGCAGATCGCACATTCCGGCAAGAATCATGATCCCGCCCGCCGTGACGAATCGTCCCGCCGCAAAAAATATTCCCGCCCACAAATTCAGCAGCAGTGCCGACCAGGTGATGACGTTTGGAGGGATTCCCGTTACGGCGACCAGCGCCGCAACCCGTTCGATGGGCCAGATCAGATACCGGCCGATAGTGCGCTTCAGCATGAAGTCAGTTTCACCTGCTATTCCTCATCGTAAATCGTGAAAAGCTTTATGACTTCGTATTCCTTCACTCCCGCAGGCGTGGTCACTTGCACCTCATCGCCCACCTTTTTTCCCAGCAGCGCGCGGCCAATCGGCGAGGTGGTGGAGATCAGGCCGTTCGCCGCGTCCGCTTCTTCCACTGTAACCAGCTTGTACTCGATTTTCGCCGACTTCGCAACGTCTCGCACCGTGATCCGCGATCCGTAAGCCGCGCGATCCTTCGGCAAATTGGTCAAATTCAGCATCGAAATGTCCGCCATGCGCTTGTGCAACTGCCCGAGCCGCGCGGAAACGTACGATTGCCGTTCCTTGGCGTACTTATACTCGGCGTTTTCGGACAAGTCACCGTGCGCGCGCGCCACGCTGATCTCCTTCGGGAGATCCGTGTGCAACTCGTGCTCCAGCACCGCGATTTCGTCTTTCAGCTTTTTCTTTATTTTCTCTGCAAGATCAATCATTTTTCAGTGCGCCTGGAGGGGCTCCATCTGAGGCGACGGCCCCACTCGCATTTCCTTGTATACCCGAGGATTATAGAAGATTAACGCGGCGCACCGCAAATGGGGCTGTGTGCAGAGCCTCAGCGCAGCCCCCTCGCGCGTTATTGCCGGTCTGGCGGGCTCGGAGGTGCGCCGGTGGCGTCCCCACCCCCCGCGGCAGGAGGTTTGACCGGGATGCGCCTTGGGCAGGCACTTCGCTTGAATTCCACCGTGGCGCGCATCTCGTTCTCGGGCCTTAGCGGGAGGCAATTGTGGGTCGAGCGCCTGATTGAAACGTTCTCATATTCAAGGATTAAGAACTCGTTGCAACCGCTGAACGTCAGGATCCTGTTCAGTTGCGCTCCGCGCTCGTCCGCCGGCGAGATCACGTCCAGAATATCCGTCACCGCTTCCGACGACATCAGTGGAACCTGTTCATCGTCACCGTGCAGTAGTTGTTGCGGCGGTTCGATGATCGCTTGGCAGACCTGCTGATCCGAACCGTATTGCACGGTCACACCAATACCGGGACGGGCAGAGAAGCGCTCTACATCCGGATTCCCGTAAAGACCGTGTAGATCCGGGGAACTCGGGGCCAGCACAGCGCCCGCGACCGCCAAGAATATGCACCCCGCAACAATACGCATGGCTGGCATTGTAGGTTTGGATTGATGCCTAAGCAATTATCAATGCTGCTGATTGGAAGCTGCGCTCCGTCGCCGAGCTTGTAACTTTGTAATGCAAAGTACTTGACAATATGAATTGATTCGCTCAGGATGGCTCTGCGGCGGAGGTGAACACCTTATAGCTTCCACGGAGCTCTGGCACCATGGTCAAACGCATCCTCGCCATCGGTCTCATTCTGATTTGCACTTCGATCGCCTGGGCAATTCTCGGCAGCACCATTTTCTATCGCACGTACTCTTCGGACGCCCAGCACCTCCGCGCCAGCGTCGCCTCCTCCTGGGGCACGCCTCAGGAGCAAACCCCTCCCGCGGCGAGCTACCAGGTGGTCTCCCACAAGCAAGTTCCTGCCACCCAGGACGGCCTCCCGGTCGTCCGCGTGGTCGAAGAGAAATCCTGCATTTCGCTGCCCATTGAAAAAAGCCGGGTGAACGCGGCGCTCTGGCTCGATTACCGCCGCAAAGGCCTGCTTTGGTACAGCACCTACCGCGTGGATTTCAATGGCGCGTATGCATTCAGCAATCCCACAGACCAGCCGCAGCAGGTGACGTTCAAAATGAAGCTGCCCGCCGAGCAAGCGGTGTACGACAACCTGACCTTCGCTCTCAACGATCTTCCGCTCGCGATCGCCAGCGAAAAAAACGACGCCATCGCCACCGTCACCCTCCAGCCCAACGAAAACGCCGAACTGAAAGTGGGCTACCACTCCCAGGGATTGGACAATTGGAACTACAGCTTCGGTGACGGCGTTACCCAAGTGAAAGACTTTCAATTGCACGTCACCACCAACTTCCCCACCTTCGATCTGCCCGAAAATACGCTCTCGCCCACCGAAGAGCACAAAGGACCGAACGGCTGGGATCTCGCCTGGAACTACAAAAACCTGGTTTCCGGTTATCGCGTGGGCATCGCTCTGCCGCAGAAGCTGCAGCCGGGACCGCTCGCCGGGCGCATCAGTTATTTTGCTCCGGTTTCGCTGCTGTTTTTCTTCTTCGTGCTCTTCGTCATGACCACCGTCCGCGGTATCGAGCTGCATCCCATGAATTATTTCTTCCTGGCCTGCGCCTTTTTCTCCTTCCATCTCCTGATGGCCTATCTGGTGGACCACATCTCGATTCACATCGCCTTCGCGGTCTGTTCCGCGATTTCGATTTTCCTGCTGGTGAGCTACCTGCGTCTGGTGGCCGGAATGCGCCGCGCGGCGCTGGAAGCGGGCCTCGCGCAGTTCGTATTCCTCGTGCTCTTTTCCTACGCCTTTTTTTTCGAGGGGTTCACCGGCCTGGCCATCACCATCGGTGCGATATTGACGCTATTCATCGCCATGCAAACAACCGCCCGCATCCAATGGGCGGAGAAGTTCGCCACGCGCTGAAACTGCTTGAGGGATAAATTGCTGGCGGGTTTTTACAGGACCACGGAAACCGTAACGCCGGCTGCCGCAAACACCGACGCCATTTCCGCGCGCGCCAGCGGCAGGAAGCGATTAACCACCTGAGCATCGAACTGCGTGCCGCTGGCTTCCAAAAGGCGGCGTTCGGCTTCTTCGAAGGGCAGGCCTTGCCGATACGGCCGGTTGGAAACCATCGCATCAAACGCGTCAATCACGGCCACGATCCGCGAACCGATAGGGATCTCTTCGCCCTTCAGTCCGCCGGGATAGCCGCGCCCGTCGTAGCTTTCGTGGTGATGAAGAATGATCAAGCTGGCGCGCTCCATTCCCGGCACTTGGCGCAGCACCGCCCACCCATATTCCGGATGCTTTTTCATCAGGTCGTATTCTTCGGCGGTCAACTTGCCGGGCTTATTCAGGATCGCGTCGGAAATGCCGATTTTGCCGATGTCGTGCAGCAGCGCGGCCACTTCGATATCGCCCAGGCAGCTCTGATCCAGACCAAGCTCACCCGCCACATGCAGCGCCCATTCCGCCAGGCGCGTGCTGTGCACGCCCGTATTCAAATCTTTCAAATCGAGAAGCTGATTGAAAGCGCAGATCAGGGAACTGCGCAGCGCCGCAACTTGCTCCTCGACTTGCTTCACTTGCAGCGCGGCGGGGAACCAATCCAGCGAACTCTTGCCGGCAGCTCCGCCGGCGTGCACGCGCCCCGCTGCAAACGCTTCCCAACGAGGAGGCATTTGCGTGCCCTCAGCTAATCGCAATCCAATCGTCGCCATTCGAATTTACCCTTGAAGCCGTCCTGCAGCCGCTTCACGACGCTCGAGCCGGAACAGTGGGGGCGGGTCTCAGACCCGCCTCCTTGAAGCAGGATTTACCGCCGGTCCTCGCGCAGCCGACCTACTGCAGCAGCCCTTGAATCGGGTTGAAGGTGGAAAGGGTCCCGTAAACGTCCAGCCGCCCGTTCCCCATGTTCGCGCCGATCCACTTCGCGTGCGCTGCCGCGGAAGCAGCCTGCGAGGGACTGGCTTTGGGTTGCTCGTCCAGTATCAGCGAAGCGGTTCCGGCAACCATTGGCGAACTGAAGGAAGTCCCCCAGCCGGCCGCGTACCACCCGAACGGGTACGTCGTAATGATTCCTTCTCCCGGAGCCGCGACCCACACGATCTGGTTGCCGTAGTTGGAGAACGTCGAGCGCTGGTCCTGATTATTGGTCGAAGCGACGCCCATCACTCCCTGCAGCGCCGCCGGATACACGATTTCCTGCTTGCCATCATTGCCGGAAGATGCGACGCAAATCACGTTCTTGCTGTTCGCAAAGTTGATCGCGTTCGTCAATTCCGTCGAACTGGTCATCAGGTCGAAGCTCATATTGATCACGTCCGCGTTGTTCTGCACCGCGTAGTAAATCGCGGCCAGAATGTTGGAAAGCGACGCGCTCCCGCTCGCGGTGAAAGCCTTCAGCGGCAGCAGCTGCGCCGTGGGCGCCACCAGGTGAATCACTCCCAGCACCATCGTGCCGTGCCCGAACGCCGCATACTGCGAACCGTCGAGCATCGCGGCGGTGTGCTGGTCCAGCATCGCAGCGGTGTGCTGATTCACGTACGCCGCGGCGCACGTCGGGCAAGGCGGCGGTGCCGACATCGAAATGTCGTTCATTTCCGAGCCACCGGGCTGGTTGCGCGTGAAATCGTAGCCGGGCAGCAGACGTCCCTGCAGTGCCGGATGATTCGGGTCCACGCCCGTATCGATATCCGCAACGATTCCCGCTCCCGACACATTGAACACACTCTGCGCCTGGCCCACGCGAATAATCTGCGCCGCGGGCTGAGTCAGGTAACCGTGCGTGACCACCGTCCCGTAATAATTCTCGGGAGTCGTATCCCACAATCCCTGCGGAGGAGTGGAGGCCGTAGCTCCGTTGCCGTTGTTCGGCGGGATCACCAGCACTTGGTCGGGCTCGGCATCCAGGATGCCGTTCACGAGTTGCAACACCGAAGCGAGCAAACTCGGCAAGAGACCCTGAGCGGGCCTGACCAGGAAAAGCTGATTCTGGTTGCCGTCGAGGTTACCGACCACCGTGCAGCCATTCGAAAGGCAAGCATTCTGCAACCCCGCGAGACCCAGGTTGGTGCGGACGATCACTCCCGGTTGCGGACCGTTGGTGACTGTGGAGAGCACTTTTCCCACCGTGCTCAGCAATCCAGTCAACAAGCCTTGTGCGGAGGCCGGCTGGCCCCACAGACCAACGGCGAGAAGTAAGGTAAGTCCGATTAGACGCTTCATGGTTGCAACTGCTCCTTTTGCGTGCCGGTCAGTAGCCGAATGTGCCTGTATGAGGGACCTTTCGAGTTTGGTCAGTCCCTGCAATCCGGGCAATGGTACAAACGGCTACTTTCGGTACTTTGCGCATCACTCTTTCTTCCTAGTACTTTTTTTCCTGAATCCCGTGTCACTTTTAACATCCTTGGTATCAGCTGCTTGCAGGACACTAGCATCTAACCCCGCAGCCGGCTCGATCAGCGGCAGCGAAACTTCCCCCTTACCAGGGAGCGTGATCATCAGCCGAAAACTTGAGTCCAATTCGCACTCGATTTGAAATTCGCCGTGGTCGTTCGTTGTGCTCACCGCCAGCATTTTCCGGCCTTTCCACAGGCTCACCGGCACGTCAGCCAGGCGCTCCTTCGAGTCGCTGGAATTGAGGATCTGACCGATGAGGACCACCTTTTCCGAATCAATTTGCGGCTCAATCCGCACGTCAATCCGGTATGTCGCCGAACCGTAAAGCAATTGGCGTGAGCGCCCTGCGGACGACCTGACGCCAGCCAGCACCGGGGCGCGAAAGCTATCGAAAAGGAGCTCCACGATCGGCGCTTTTGGCGCGAACCGCGTCGCGGCACGCTGGCTCGCGAAGGCGCTCTTAACGATGCGCAGCGTGCCCTCCGAAGGTTGCGCTTCAGAGGTGCGCAGTGCCACTCGGTGCAAGCGCTGCCAAATGCCCAGCTCCTGCGAGCACTTCGCACATCCCGTATCTAAGTGGCTTTGCATTCTTTCCTTTACGCTGCCTTCGATCGTGTTTCGTGCGAAATCAATCCACTGCTCCAGTGAATAATGTTTCATCAGTTCCATCCCCCGAATCTGAGCTACTGGCTATGACCTGCCCAGGCCCTACGCCAGTTACTTCCATCACCAGCTCATAAGGGTGGCGACCGGTTCAAAAAATATAGGGAACGTTAAAAAAGAGAGGGGAGGGCTAAGCTATTGAAATCTTGCCAGTTAGCGTGAAAGGGGCCCAGTGGTAGGGGTGCGGGTGCCGCTCGCGCAATTCCTTCATCGCGCCTTGCAGAGCTGAAGCCTTGCTGCTGCCTTCCTGCAGCCGGCGGTAGAAACACGCCATGAAATCAGCAGTCGTCTGATCGTGGACGTCCCACAGAGTCAAAAGCAGCGAGTGTGCTCCCGCGTAGAGCAGCCCGCGGATCAGCCCGAGCAATTCGTCGCCCGCCGTGACCACGTTCATCCCCGTCGCACAACCGCTCAGCGTCACCAGTTCGGCGTTCAGCTTCAGTTGGTAGAGGTCGTAGAGATTCAGGTAGGCGTCGCCCAGGCGAATGGCGGAAAACATCGGATTGTCTTGCCGGAACCGCCCGTGCGTCGCGATGTGGATCAGCCGGCTGTGCAGACCCCTCTCGCGCAGCACCTGAGCGGTAGCGCCGCTCCCCACAATCAATTCCGCGTCAGGCAAAATTCCCGCCACCGATTCCACTTCTTCCCGGATGAATGGCGCCTGGGCGTCCGGCACTCCCAGCACCAGAGCGCCGCCGGCAACGAGCGCGGGTTTTTCCTGGCAATGGGCAAAGACGCTGGCGCTCGGAGCATAAGAAATCGTGAAGGAATCCACCAGGTAGGCTGCTCCGTCGAACAAGGCGTGGAAGGGAAGATAGTGCAGCACGCCGTGCGGCACGATCACCAGGTGTTTTTGCGCGCGCAAACGATCGCGCAGCGGTCCCAGCACTTCGTCGTACAGCTGGCGCAAGTGCGCTTGCACGGACTCCAGCATGGATTGCTCGAATGTCTGCGTGTAATCCGCGCCCAGTTTAAATTTGGAAATCTGGAAATGGAAGAGGCGCAGAAGATTCACCACGCGCGAACTGGGAGTGAGGGGAACGATTTCCAGGTTCTCACGCGTCACGATCGCGGCGATGAACTGGTCCTTCAGCGTGAAATATTCCACCAGCGCGGCGTCCGGCGGCAGAGCGGCGCGAATCGCTGCGAGCGAGCTCATCGCGGGCGCGTCCGGCTGGACTATATCGCCCGACTGCGGCACTTCCCGCAAAACGTGCAGCAGCTCGTTTTCGTGCGCCAGCGCTTCCTGTTGCAGCTTTTCGATGCGCGCCGGAGACGGCTCCTCCGCGCGCAATTGCTCGAGTTCGATACGGCGGTAATACCAGTTGAGCTCTTCGCGCATCTCGCGGATGCGGCGCACCAGCTCGCTTTGGCCCGGATTGGCAATGGCAACGGCCGGGCCGGATCGCATCAGCAGCTCCGCGAGGCTGCGCGATTTGGCCATCTCGATATAGCTGAACGATTCCTCCGCGGCGTTTTGTTGATCGCCGGCCAGCAGGCAAATCTCCACGAGGCTTTCGTAAACCTCCAGGCGATTTTTCATGAAGGCGATCTTCAGTTCGTCGCCGCGCAGGCTGCTGCGCAGCGTTTCCAAAGCCCCGCGCGCTTTCTGGCAGGAATCGTAAGCGCCGGAAGGATCTCCGGAGGCCTGCTGGACCTGACCCATCAGGAATTGCGCTTGATAGCGCAGCACGGGAGCTTCCAGATTGCCGAGCCGTTCGAGCGCGCGCAGGCAATCCGCTTTCGCGGCTGCCAGTTCACCGGTGCGCAGCGAGAGCCGCGCCAGCAGCAAATGGCAGAGGATCGCTTTGCTGGGCAAAAAAGAAGTGTCGAAGAAATTTGCGGCGCCCGCGCATTGCCGGCGCGCTTCAAATAAGCGCCCCTCGTTGTCCAGCACCACGGCCTGGTACAAATCCATCAGCCACGGCCACACCAGATTTTTCTCGCTGACGAATTTCGCGCGCGCCTGCGTAAATAGCTCTAGCGAACGCAGCGCCTTCCCCAACTGGCTCAGCGCCATGGCCTCGTAAGCCTGGCATTTGGCTTCTTCGTAGCCCATGCCCAGCTTCTGGAAACGCAAATACCCTTCATGCGCCGAATCGCGCGCTTCGGTGCTCAGGTTCAGCTCCAGATAGATTTCCGCAAGGTCCAGATAGCAAAGCGCCAGCACGTGCGCATCGCCGTTTTTTTCGCACTCGGCGCGCGTCGCCAGCAGCATCTCGATCGCCCGGCTATATTCCCCGCGCAGGTAACAGAGATAGGCGATGTTGTAATCGCTTTGCGTCACCAGCAGCGTCATGCCGTGCTGCACGCACATTTCCCGCGCACGCTGGTAGGTCGCCAGGGCCCGCGGAAAATCGTTCAACGTGATCAGGCACACCGCCATGTTGTAAAGCGCCACCGCCAGCCCTTCCGCGTCGCGAAAAGGCAGCAACATTTCGTACGCGCGCTCGTAGCACGCCAGGCCTTCCTCGAAACGGTCCTGCCGGTGATAAATATTTCCGACGTTGATCTCGACGTGCCCCCAGCGCTTGTCGTCGCCCAACGCCCGAAAGATTTTCTTCGCGTCTTCCGCCGCCGCAAATGCCTGATCGTATTTTCCGAGCAATATAAAAGGCTGGATAGAAGGGATCAGCGTGCGCGCTTCTTCTTCCGCATTGCCGATTTTGCGAAAAATCTGCAAAGCTTCCTGGTGAATGTCCAGCGCCGCCTGATTGTCGCCGAGCATGTACAGCGCGTTGGCCTTCGAGCGCAGGCTGCGCCCCAGCGCTTCTTGATTCCGCAACCGGCGCGCCAGCAGGACGCTGGCTTCCGCCAAAAAAAGCGCCTCCCGCGCGTTTTCGCGCAGTTTGCCGCGCACCAGTTCGTTGATCTGGCTCACGACGGCGTCGCGCACCAGCCGCGGATGCGAGGCAATGTAGCGAGTCCGCGCAGCATCGTCCGCAAGATTACTCAATTCGCCCATCAGCTTCGCGGAAAGAGGCGCGGCTTTTTTCTCGGGCGCCACTAGAAGCCCGTTTCCAGCAGACGTTTGCGCAATTTTTCCAGGCAGCGCTGGCGAATAAATCCGATCGAACCCACCGCGATGCCCAGCTCCGCGGCAATTTCTTGATAAGGCCGGGCGGGCTCGTCAAAGAAGAGCATGCGCACCAGCTGCCGGCAGCGCTCCGGCAATTCCGCCATCGCTTGCCGCAGACTCTGTTCCTCTTCCGCCTGCCGCAGAATTTCCACGGCGCGCGCCGGCGTGCTGCGCGCGAGCACCTCGTCGTTCGGGTCGGAAACTTCCACGCGCTGCTGTTGCTGTTTGCGGTGAAAACATTTGTGCGCGGTGATCTGCATGATCCATTTCGGCAGCGCCTGCGCCTCGCGCAGCTTCGGCAATTCCGAAAGCAGTTCCACGCAAACCGATTGGAATATATCCGTCGCTTCGTCCTGCGAGAATCCGTACTTGATGGGGATCGAAAAGATCAGGTTCTTATATTTATCAATCAGCGCGTTCCAGGCCTCTTCATGGCCCGCGAGGCATTCGCGGACCAGCCGCGCATCCGGCCACGCCGCGCGCTGCGCCTCCTGCGCTTGGCGCTTTTTTTCGGCCGTAGAGCTCGCGTTCGCCATTTAACGGATGTACAGCTCTTCGATGTTCCAAAGTGCGTAGGGCACCAGAATCGCGGGACGGAAGTTCGCCACGCGATTGGACGCCCCGACCAGGATATTGGGGCTCACCACACAAATGATGGGCAAGTTCTCCGACACAATTTCCTGCACGCGATCGTAAAGATGTTTCCGCTTGGCGTAGTCCAGAGTCGTGAGTTGCTGTTGCATCAGGCGGTCTATTTCCGCTTCCCATGGCGTCGCCGGCTTTTGTTCGCCCTCATGCCACAGATGCGTCTCGCCGCTCGATAGCCACACGTTCATGTCCGCGGTGGGATCGGCGTCGCCGCTCACCAGACCCATCACCGCTGCTTCGTAATTGAACGAGTTTTGCAGCCGGTCCACCATCGCGCGAAATTCCAACGACACCACCTGCACCTTCATCCCCAGCTGGCTCAGATCGTCCTGCATGATCGTAGCCATCTTCATGCGTTGCGCGTTCGACGAACTCGTCAGGATCGAAAATTCCACCGGCGCGCCGCGCGCATCAAGCAGCGCGCCATCCTTATTCCAGGAAAATCCCGCCGACTTTAACAGCTCGCGCGCGTGCTCCAGCGAACGCGCCGGATGTGGAATCGCCGGATCGTCCCACAATTTATTTCCCGGCGTCCCCTGGTTCCACAAAGGCGTCGCGCGCCCCGCATACACCAGCCGGACGATCCCCTCGCGGTCAATCGCCGCCGAAACCGCTTGCCGGAACCGCAAATCCTGAAACCACGCCTGCTTCTTCGCAATGTCCGGCAGGTTTTTCGCCCCAAGGTCGTTCAGATTGAAAAAAAGAAAGTTGTATTCCAGCCCCGCGCCCAGATCGTAAAGGTGATAGCCCTTCGCCAGTTGCTGCTTCTGCAGCACCGCGAAATTGTCCGCGCTGAACCGGCTCAGCACGTCCGCCTCCCCCGATTGAAAGCGAATCACCTGCGCGTCCTCGCTCGGCACAAACGAGAACACCACTTCATCCAGATACGGCAGCCCCCCGCCGGCGCGGTCCGCCTTCCAGTAATAAGGATTGCGCTCCAGCACCACGCGTTGCCCCGGAACATATTCTTTCAGCCGAAAAGGACCCAGGCCCGCGAACTGGCCCGGCGGCATGGAAAGATTCCAGGCTTGCGAAAAAGTTCCGTCGTGATAGGCCTTCTCCAGCAAATGTTTCGGCAGAATCGCGACTCCATCGAACAATCGCTCAGCCGCCGCATAGGGCTGCGCCAGCTCAAAGCGCACGGTGTAATCATCCACTTTCACCACCGTGATGGGCTTGCCGCCAACCACCAGCAAATCGCGCTGCGAGGAATCCACCTTTTCATCCAGATAAACCTGAAAGCTGAAAATCACGTCGTCCGCATTGAAAGGCTGGCCGTCGGAGAAACGCACTCCGCGCCGCAACTCCAGCGTGTATTGTTTGCCGTCGCGGGAAACGTGCCAGGATTTTGCCAGCGCGGGTTCGGTCTTCAGCGATAGGCGATTGATGTGAATCAGGTCCGCGCTAAGGCAGCGAATCACCTCGCGCGAAGGCTCGTCCTCGGCCAGCGCAGGATTCAAAGTCTTCGGTTCGCTGCGCAACGCCACTGCCAGCCGTCCGCCGGCGTGGCCCGGAGCGTTGTCCGTAATCATTCGCTCTTCGTTCGCCTGCGCGCGCGCGGCTGCTGCGGCAACGCATCCCAAAGCGATGCCCAGCAAAAGAGCGACACACTGCCGCCTGAGAGGGGCCTTTCCCATATCTCGAATTCTTACAAAGAATTAACGGTTTTCACAGCGCAACGGATTTGTGAATTTCCTGCAGAGCATCGGCGGCGGTGTAGAACACCAAAAACAGCGGAATCAGCAGAATCGCGGGCAGGAACATCCACCAGTACGACGAAAGCACCGAATACTGTTGCAACGACGAAAGCAGCGCGCCCCAGCTGGGCATCGGTTCGCCCACGCCCAGCCCGAGAAAAGTCAGCGTAACTTCCGCCAGCACGTACTGCGGAATCAGCAGCGTCATTTGCGTCAGCAACACGCCGTAGGTCTGCGGCAGCACGTGCCGCCGCAAAAGATATGCGTCAGAAGCTCCAAACCCGCGCGCCGCCGTCACAAAATTGCGCTGTTTCGCGCTCAGCACCACGCCGCGAATCAGCCGCGCCGGGCGCGCCCAGCCGATCAATCCCATGATCCCGACCAGCAGCAGAAAAACTTGCCATTGCGAAATCCGCAATGGCAGCGCCGCGCGCACCGCAAAGAGCAGATAGAGCCACGGCAGCGCTAGAAAGAGCTCTCCTCCGCGCATCAGGATTTCGTCAATCCAGCCGCCGTAAAATCCCGCAATTCCTCCGACGATTACGCCCAGCAACACCGCAAGCATCGCCGCGATCAATCCGGCCAGCAGCGAAATTTGCCCGCCATAGAGAAACCGCGAAAATTGGTCCCGCCCGTAGCCGTCCGAGCCCATCAGAAGAATTTCGCCCGGCGCGTCCACGCCGAATAAATGCACGTTCGAAGCGAATAAGCCCGCGATCTTGTAGCGCGAGCCGCGCACGAAGTAGTGGATCGCATACAGCCGCTCTTGCTGCGGCAGCGGTGGATTCGCCTCGCTCAGCGCATCCTCCGCCCCTGCGTCCTGCGCGCCGTAAACAAAAGGCCGCGCGTGAAACGTTCCCTGCGCGTCCACGAAATGAATTGCGGTCGGCGGCGCAAAAGGCGTCTCGCGGTCCTGCGCCGCGAAATCATACGGCGCAAAAAATCCCGCAAACAGCACCAGGCCGTAGAAAGCCGCGAGAAACGTCAGCGCGAACGCGAGTTTTTGCCGCTGCCTCAACCCATCACTCCATGCGAATCCGCGGATCCGCCGCAAATAGCAGCATGTCCGCAAGCAGATTGCCCGCCACCAGGAACACCGCTGACAGCATCACCGTGCCCACCACCACAAAAACATCCTTCGCCAAAATCGCTTCCACCAGCAACGGCCCAATGCCCGGCCAGCTCAGAATCACTTCCACCAGCAGCCCGGCGCTCAGCATCGTCGCAATCGAAAATCCGAAAAGTGAAATCAAGGGATTGGCCGCCACCGGCAACGCATAGCGCAGCAGCACGCGGTGTTCCGCAATTCCATGCGCACGCGCGGCGCGAATGAACGGCGAATCCAGCACTTCGATCATCGCCGAACGAATGGGGCGGACCAGCGGCGGCAAAGTCGCGAGCGCGAGGCCCAGGGAAGGAAGCAATAAATGATAAGCGACGTCTTTCACCTTGCTCCAGAAACTCAGGTCGCTGAATTCCGCCGAAATCATTCCTCCGGTAGGGAACCAACCGGTGCGCACCGCCAAAAGCAGCAGCGCGAGAAACAATACGAGGTCCGGCACGGTGAGCAGCGTGGACGTCACGACGCCGCCGGCGCGGTCGCCCAATTTTCCTTGGTGCGCGGCGCTCCAGATTCCCAGCGGAATCGCCAGCAGCCACGCCAGCAGCGTCGCCGTCCCGGTCAAAAGCAAAGTGTTGCGCGCGCGCAGCGCCAGCAGCGGAGCCACCGGGCTGTTGTATGCAAACGACGTTCCCAGATCGCCGCGCAGCACCGCGACCAGCCAGCTTCCATAACGCACCGGCAGCGGCCGATCGAGCCCGTATTGCGCGCGCAGCGCGGCCACCGTGTGCGCGGAAACCTGCGGATTCACTTCCAGCGAAGTGAAAAAATCGCCCGGCGCCAGTTGCAGCAGCGCAAACGAAAAAATCGAAATCCCCAGAAGCAGAAGAACCGCGTGCGCCAATCGTCGTCCGAAATATTTCATAGCGGCGCCTTAGGCGGTGCGCTCCAGCAAAATGGAATCCACCGATTGCACAGTCGCGAGCAGTTCGCGCGTGTGGAAATGCGCCGGATGCGCGAACAGCCGCCCGGTCTTCTGCTGCTCCACGATTTTGCCCTGGTACATCACCGCCACTTCATCCGCGCATTGCGAAACCAGCCGCAAATCATGCGAGACGTACAAATAGGCGAGCGAGCGCGCCGCTTGCAAATCCGTCAGAAGCTGCAGAATCAAGTCGCGATTCAGCGCGTCGAGCGCGGACAAAGACTCATCCAGAATCAGCACATCCGGCTCCAGCGCCAGCGCCCGCGCAATCGCCAGCCGCTGCCGTTGCCCGCCGCTGAATTCCAGCGGATGTTTCTGTGAGCTTTTCGGGTCCAGGCCCACTTGTTCCATCAATTGCAAGGCCCGTTCGCGCCGTTCCGGTTTCGTCCCCACATTTTGAATCGCAAGTGGTTCAGAAATAATTTCGCAGGCGCTCAATTGCGGATTCAGCGCGGATGCCGGATCCTGAAAAATCATTTGAATCCGCCGGCGAATCGCAAAGAGCCGCTTCCGATCGAGCGCGAGCAAATCGCTGCCGTCCAGCGCAATTTCGCCCTCGCTGGGACGCTCCAGCAAAGCCACGCAGCGCGCCAAACTGGATTTTCCAGCGCCGGATTCTCCCACCAGCGCCAAAGTCTTCCCGCGAAAAAGTTCCAGGTTCACGTCCTCGAATGCAGTGACCGAAAATGTCGTCCGTGAAAAATTGCGCCGTTGCACGTACTGCCTGCCCAAGCCCGTCACGCGCAGCAGCGGCTCGCGCGGCTGCGGCTTCGTCCCCGCCTGTGAATGTGCCGCGCTCATCTACGTCACCATCTCCAGGTCCAGCTCCTCGGCAATCTTCGCCGGCAAACTCGTGCGCAGCATTTTTTTCGTCAGCGCGTGGTTCGCATGTCGGTAAAGATCTTCGAAGCGCCCTTGCTCGACGATCCGGCCGCCCGCCATCACCATCAATCGGTCGGCCAGATACGCCTGCACCTCCGGCGTGTGACTGATCAGCAAAATTGCAATGCCCATCGTGCGATTCAGCTGCCGCAGCAGCGCCAGCAAATCTTTTTGGCTGCGCGCGTCCAGCGAAGCCGTCGGCTCGTCCGCGATGATCAGCGCCGGTTCGCACGCCAAAGCTTGTGCGAGCACCACGCGTTGGCGCTGCCCTCCACTCAATTGGTGCGGATACGCGGAATAAATCCGCTGCGTGCCGGGAAGACCCACGCGCACCAGCGCCGCTTCCGCCTCCGCGCGGCACTCTTTCCAGCTCAGCGCTTTGTGCGCGTGAATCACTTCGGCCACCTGATCGCCGGCGCGCATCACCGGGCTCAGCGCCATCTCCGGCTCCTGAAACACCATCGAAATTCCCGCGCCGCGCAGCGCTCGCAGTTCGCGCTGCTTCATGGAGAGCGGTTCTTGCCCTTGAAACTGTACGAAGCCGGAAACTTCCGCTTGCTCCGGCGAAAGCAAGCCGAGCAGCGCCAGAGCCGTAGTCGTTTTGCCGCATCCCGATTCGCCCATCAGCCCCAGCACTTCGCCCGGCGCGATCTCAAAACTCACTCCTGCGACGGCGTCGCGCAGCTTCGCGTCCGCCCCGCGGTAGGAGACGTTGAGATCCTTCACCCGGAGGAGATTGTGCATCAATCCAAGAACTCCCGTGATTACCGCATTATTACTATACTTCCTGTGTCCTGCGCAAGAAGCCGCCAGCGCCGGACTTGGCGCGCCAAGGAACGCTCGCCGGATCCGCGATGCTCGGGCTATCTCGATTTCGAAGATGCTTTGGCTTCAGATCTTACGGTAGGGTGGCAGCCCGCAACTGTCGATAGGTCACTCGTCCCGGGTCGCCCTGTAAGCTAATGGTACCGACGTACTAACGATCGAAAGGAGGGCTCAGAAGGGGATTGCCTTGCAATAACGCAACGACGACGGCAAAAAATCGCACATTTCAGGCCCATTCCGGCGCACAAATGCGCACAGGCCGATTTCGGCGCTGGTATCAAAATGTCCGGCGGGCGGTCTGCTGCGGCGCTAGGAACCCACGCGAATATGCGCCAGGGAATTGAAAAGCCCAAAAACGTTCAGCAGCCACAAAACCACCGCGATCACCACCACCGCATTCAGGATCGACTTAATCGTCCCCTGCATGGGAATGAACCGGTTCACCAGCCAAAGCAGCACACCCACCACAATCAAAACCAGCACAATATTAATCAACGGCATGTAGACCTCCGCTCCGGTGGTTGTACCGCAGCGCGCCACGCTCAGGCCATACATGAAACGGAGTAGTCCGGCAGGATAATTACGTTACGACAAGTGGGAACTTCCGCCGCAAAGGCAAGCGCGCATCGCCAAACGCAAACCAGAAAACGCAAAACGCTCGCGGCAAATCTCGGCAACGGGAATTTCAGGATGGCGGAGAGGGGGGGGATTCCCTCCCACTGCCAATCTGAGTTTGCTCCCTTTGCAGACGTTTGCAGTGTGGCTTGCTCGCAAGTCGCTAGAATGATTTGAGATCAACCGGGTGAACACGTCGGCAGAATGCGGGTCGCAAGCGGGCCGGAAATCGGTCAAATCCCGGTTAGTAGTAGCACGGCAGTAGCACGAGGCGGCGGTCCCGGCCCGGATTACTGGTGAGAAGCGGATTTCCCAACAGTTACTCGGGCCGTTCACACTTCGACCGCAGCTACATTTTCGAACATTTAGTGGGCTACCGATTCGCACCAGTTTGGATACGTCAGTGCAAGTGGGACTATTTCTTAGCTGCGTTAGCTGCCATTCGAGCGCGGAAGTTTTTTTCCTGGTGAATTTCTTCGTCGCTGAAGACGGATGCGAACTCTTCGGGCTCGAAGACCTGGCGGATCTCTATGTCGGTCTCGCCTTCGTTGGGACAGCGCTTGATCCACTCGATGGCCTCTTCGAGAGACTTGACCTGCCAGAACCAGAAGCTGGCGATGAGTTCCTTGCTTTCGGCGAAAGGGCCGTCAATGACGGTGCAGTTCTTGCCGGAGAAGTGGACGCGGGCGCCTTTGGACGAGGGGTGAAGACCGTCGTAGCCTATCAAGACTCCGGCTTCTAAGAGCTCGTCGTTGAATTTGTTCAAGTCGGCCATGAGCTGGGGATCAGGGAGTGCGCCTTCGTTTTCGGTGTCTTCCGTGACTTTGACGATGACCATGAATCGCATTGTGTTTGTCCTTTCCAGTTGAATTGATCTGACGTTCACGTTCAGAGCTTAATTGCTGCTCTATCGATTTGTCGAATGAGCGGGTGCAGAATCGACATGGGTGACGATTTTTTTTGCGGGGGTGCACCGTCACGCACAACATTCCCGAACTCGTTGATATGTCAATCGTTAGGTCGGTATTGAGTATTTGCACAAAGCCCTTCGAAGGGGCCACATTAGCGAAAGTCATAGCTCTGGGCCACTAGATTTTGTGATTGAAAGGTGTTGAGAACACGGATTATCACTACCTAACGAAGCTGACAAGTTCCTCGAATCGCTCCCAACAGTCAGCGTGAATACTTCTGATTGGATTGCCCAGCGGAGTCGTGTCGGCGTTTCGGAGCGGGTGAGATGAACATGGCTCACTGTTTCGGAGTATCGGAGAACGGTCGGGTCGGATGTCGGGCGAGACACTGGCATCCGTTAGACACTTCAACCATGACAGGGCGCAACCGTGCTCGGTCTTGATTCGGTTGTAGATCGTTTGCAGAACTGTCTCCCGAAATCAGTGGAAAACAGTAGCACGGAAGTAGCACGGAAGTAGCACGGCGTAAAGAATATCGATTTTATTGGTGTTTTGAGATTTGGCGGAGAGGGGGGGATTCGAACCCCCGTCACCCTTTTGGGGTGAAACTGCTTAGCAGGCAGCCCTGTTCGGCCACTCCAGCACCTCTCCGCGGGAATTGCGAATGGCTTGGTTGCTGCGGCCTGCGCACGCAAGTATAGCATCAACGTTCGCGCCGCCCACATCGGCAGTTGGCCGCGCCGCACCCGGCGCGCCTCCTGCGCCTCACGCTCCCGCCATCCGTTACTTGATCGGCGGATCCTGCACTGTAGCCGCCCGATCTTCGCGCGTCGCGCGCAGCACCCCGGTTTCGTCGGTGTAATAACTCCAATACCCGAAATTTCCTGGCCGCGCCGTCAACGAATAAGTCGCGATGCGGCTCTCCGCGTCGGGACGCCCCGGCGTATATTGCAAAACGTAACGCGAAGATTGCGCCCTCTGTGCCGCGCTGCGCACCGCCTCGCCCAGGCTCTCCAGTGACGGCGGAAAACTTCTTTCGCTCGCTTGATACGCGTTAATCGCTTGTTGAATCGCAACCATCGCGTCGCGCGCCCGCGTTTCCGCTTCCGTCTTCGATCCCGATATCTTCCACGGCACCGCAAACCACGCCGTAACCCACAAAATCGCTAGCAGCACAACGCAGACCAGGATAATGCGTTTCGCGCTTTTCTTCGCCGCAGGCTTGCCCGCCAAAATTGATTCGGCGTCCGCCAGCGCCTTCTGATCCGCCCCGCAGTACGGGCAGACCTCGCTCGCCTGGTTGATCGCTCGCTCGCATTCCGGGCAGCTATACATCCGCCGACATCTTAGCAGTTCTCTCTTCTCTGCGACCTCTGCGTTCCGATCTCTGCGCACTCTGCGTTAAATCTTCTGCTTCTGCCTCAGACCTCATTGCGCGGCTCGCCGGCCTCGCGACTCACAGCAATCCTCACACGCGCCGGGCAACTCCAACCCGCACTTCGGGTATCATCTCTTTCAGCAGTTCTTTCAGCGGTTGGGCCCGCAACAGCAGCACGCAGGCGCACATGCCGACCACCAGCCCGGCAAGACAAATCGTCTCTCTCGAGATGGCGCAATGCCTGCTTCACAAGGCCGCGGCGCCGCCGGAATGGCAATTGACTCCCGAGCGCATCCAGCCAACCCTGGAACGCAGCGTCGCGCATCGCTTCAGCGGCGCGCCTCCCGACGACGCGCGCGCGATTCAAACCTATCTCGATTCGCTGCAAGCCGCCGACCTCGCGCTGGCCTGCGCTTGCAGCCAAGGCAACCCCGCGGCGTGGGATTTTTTCGTCGCGCGATATCGTCCGGAGCTGTATCGCGCCGCGCGTGCCATCGCCGGAGAGCCAGCGTCGCGCGAGCTGGCGGATTCTCTCTACGCCGAACTCTACGGCCTGCGCGAATCCGCGGGACAGCGCAAATCCCTGTTCGATTATTTTCTCGGCCGCAGCAAACTCACTACCTGGCTGCACGCCATCCTCGCGCAGCGCCACGTGGATGGTATTCGCCGCGCGCGCCGCACCGAATCGCTCGACGACGACTCGAACGCCGGCCCTCGCGCGCAACTCGCCGCACCGCTGCAGATTTCCAGCGATCCCGAGCGCGAGCGCTACCTCGTGATGCTGCAAGCCGTGCTGCAGGCCGCGCTCGCGGCTCTCGCACCGCGCGATCGCCTGCGCCTGGCTTACTATTATGTCGAAGGGCTGACGCTCGCGCAGATCGGCAAGCTGCTCGCCGAACACGAAGCCACCGTTTCGCGCAAACTCGAACGTACTCGCCGCGAAATCCGCAAGCAGGTGGAAGCGGCGCTGCGCCGCGAAAAAAAATTGAGCGACGCGCAATTGCAGCTTTGCTATGAATACGCGCGCGAAGAATGGCCGTTTGATTTGACGCGAGCGCTTTCCGCGCGGGAATGACCGCCGCGCCGCTGCAAGAAATGCGCTTTCAGGCGTTCTAAGTTTGGAGAAGCAAAGAATGGCTTCGCGCCAAGAAGACAAAGCGATGGCCGGGCTGCTGCAAAAAAGCCTCGCTGCCGAAGCGCGCCAAGGCGCGGGCCAGGGGAAGGACTGTCCCACGCCGGAAATTCTCGCCGCCTATTTCGATCGTGCCCTCGATGCGCAAGAAACCGCGCGCTACGACCTGCATTTCTCGCAATGTTCGCATTGCCGCGAACAACTGGCCGCCATGGCCCGCGCCAGCGGCGAAACTGGCGGTGCGCACGAAGCCCCGAGCCGAGGCTGGCACTGGGTGCGCATGCCCGCGTGGCTGATGCCCGCAGCCGCCGCGTTCGCGGTACTCTTTCTGATCGCCGGAATCAGTTTGCACTATCCGAAGCGCGTGGAGGTTGCCAGCGAGATAGCACCGCCGCAGGCGAATGCCGTCCCGCTCCCCGTTCCGCAGGGCCCCGCACCAGCCTCTCCAGCACCGTCGCAACCAGCACTCGGTGTGCCAATAGCTCCCTCGGCTCTCGCCAAAATCCCAAGAAACGAAGCGTCATCCGCGAACTCAGCGCGCGGAAAATCCAGCGTAACGAAAACGCTGCAAGCCCAACCACTCGGTGGTCAAAAGAAAGAAATCGAGGCCGCAAAGCCAGCAGCCCCGCAGAACGCGCCGGCCCCTCCCCCAACCGCCGCTCCAGCAGCCGATGAAAACGCGATTGTCGTCGAGGCCCCGCCCTCCACGACTACTGAAACCGTGGAGGTCGCACCCAGCAAATCCGCCGCGGATTCCACCGGCAACGTCGCCGGCGTAATCAGTCCGGAAGCGAAAGCCAAGCGTCCCACCGCGCCCAAGCCGCAATCGAAAACTACGGCGAGCACAGCCCCAGCTGCTCCGGCAACTGCTGCCGCCGCCTCCGCCCCGCACGCCGCCGTCGGCTCCGCTTTTGCTTCACGCCAGGCCCTCGAATCCGCCGAAATTGCGCGAACCCAACAAATGCAATTGGCCTCGAATCTCGCCGCGCTCACGATCAAAACTCCCGACCCGCGCGTCTTTTGGATGGTTGCGGACGGCGGCGGAATCGGGCGCACCGAAGACGGCGGCGCCACCTGGAAATACAAATCGCTCGCGGTGCGTGGCCCGTTCCTCGCGGGTTCTGCTCCCGCCGCGAAAGTTTGCTGGCTGCTCGCGGCCCACAACGCGATCTTCCGCACCGCCGACGGCAAGACCTGGACCCACGTCGCAGCTCCCGTCGCCGCGGATGAAGTCGACTTCCTGCACATCGAAGCCCAGGACGCTCTCACCGCCACGGTAATCTCCGCGGACGGCCGCAAATTCTCCACCACCGACGGCGGCAAATCATGGACGATCGCAAAATAGCGCGCCACGATCTCGCGGATGTTCCCTGCAAGAAATTCGGACGAGACCGTTCTAAGGCAGAGGAGATTTTAATCGCGCACAATTATTGAAACCGCGAGCATCTGTAGGGGCGGGTCTTAGACCCGCCCCTGCCGGACAACCTCTCAACCGTCGAGAATCATCGGCTGCAGATATCAGCGGACGCACGACCCAAACAAGGAGGCATCCCATGCGCCAACGCGCACTGAAAATTTTCACCGCGGCAATCTTCGCCGCGCTCATCCTCACCTTGCCGCTAGCTGGCTATCTGCAAAAGGTCTACGCCGCCCATCGGCCGCAAGACACGCCGAAAGCCGGCGCCGCAGCGCTCACCACCACCGACAAGGACCAAGTGGACCTCGCCGTAACGGTCTACAACTCGAATGTCGCCCTGGTCCGCGATACCCGCCAGATCCATTTGTCCGCCGGAGTTTTCCCGCTCAAATTCGAAGACGTCGCCGCCTCCATCAATCCCGCCACCGTCCATTTCCGTTCGCTCACCGAACCCGCCGAGCTCAACGTGGTCGAACAGAATTACGAGTACGATCTCCTCGACCCGCAAAAGCTCCTGCAAAAATACGTGGGACGCGAAGTCACGCTCGTCCGCGCCGAAAAAGATGCCGGCTCGACCAAGTGGGTCGAAACGAAAGCCCTCCTGCTCGCCGACAACAACGGCCCCGTCTGGAAAGTTGGCGATGAAATAGTCACCGGCATGACCGCCGATTCCTACCGCTTCCCGGACCTGCCGGGAAATCTCTACAGCCGTCCCACGCTGGTCTGGACTCTCGATAATCGCGGCTCGAACGCGCAGAAAGTGGAAGCCTCGTACCTCACCAGCAACATGAGTTGGAGCGCCGATTACGTCCTCACCGTCACGCGCGACGAAAAATCAGCCGACCTCGATGGCTGGGTCACCCTCGCCAATAACAGCGGCGTCGCCTACGACAACGCCAAACTCCAGCTCGTCGCCGGCGAAATTCATCAGGTCGCTCCCGCAACAGCAGGGCTTCAAGTCTACGCCAAACTTGAGAATGCTCCGGCGGCGGCGCCGCAATTCACCCAGGAGAATTTTTCGGAGTACCACCTCTATTCCCTCGAGCGCCGCACCTCCATCCAGAACAACGAATCAAAGCAAATCAGCCTCCTCACTGGCACCGGCATCCCCGTCGAAAAATATCTCATGGTCGAAGGACAGCCCTACTACTACCGCAACCCCCAAGGCATCGGCAACGCCATTCCCGAGCCGGTGAAAGTCTATTACCGTTTCAAGAACGATCAAAAAAGCCAGCTAGGCATGCCGCTACCCGCCGGCACCGTGCGCGTCTATCAAGCCGATTCCAAAGGTGGCGTACAGTTTGTCGGCGAAGACAGCATCACGCACACGCCCAAAGACGAAACAGTGAAAATTTACGTCGGCAACGCCTTCGACGTCGTCTGCGAACGCAAGCAGACCGACTACAAAAAGCTCGCCAGCAATCTCTACGAAATGGAATATGCGATTACGCTGCGCAATCACAAGGACAGCGCCGTGAACGTCGAAGTCCGCGAACCGGTAGGCGGCGATTGGGAAGTGGTGAATTCGAATTTCAAGCCGGAGAAGCTGGACTCGACGACGATCGGCTTCGAAGTTCCCGTGGAAAAAGACGGCAGCGCAACCTTGACCTACCGCGTGCGCGTGAAGTGGTGACCAACTCGGCGACGCTTGCCGAGCGGCAGGCGGTCAGCGGCGAGTGACCAGTGAGGAGTGCTCAGCCGCAAATGAAGCGCGCCATCGCCCCGCGCGCACCCAATTCTCCGTGCACTCTGTCTTTACTCTGTGCCCTCTGTGTTAAATCTTTGGCAGTCAGCCTATTCCCAGAAATTCAACGCAGAGGGATAGACGCCCGAACGGAACTTCCAACGTTTCAGCGCTTGCAGCAAGCGGGATTTTCCACCAGCGCAAGCTCCCGCGCAAATACCGCGTTCCCCGGAAACTCCACCGCCAGTTCCGCCAGCAAAGTCCGCGCTTTTTCCGGCTTGTGTTCGCGCTCGTAGGCCAGCGCCAGCATCACTTTCGCAAAAGGCTGCAGGTAATGCCCATGCTCGGCCGCCGAACCCATCTGGTCCATCCCGCGCTGCTTATCTCCATGCAGCCCGCCAAACCACAGGAACGCCCGCTTGTAACTCGGCAGGCTGCCAATCACGTAATTGCTCATGCCCAGCGCCACGTTGGCATCTTGCGCGTTCGGATCGATCGCCAGCAGCGTCTTCGCATCTGCTTCCGCCTGCCGCATCATGGAAAGCCCGGGCAGTTGCTTCTTGATGATGATCGCGTCGTAGTCCGATTCCATGCCGTCGGCAATCGTCAGCGCCAGCAGCCCGTGGATATCGTTGGGATTCGATTTCAGTAATTTCTTGGCTTGTGCGCGGGCCTTATCGTTCGCCTCCACAAACCCCGGATTGCGATTCTGCTCCGCGCTTCCCGGCACTCCGCCCAGAAACGTCGCGTCGTTCACGAAAAACTCGGAAGTCAGGACGCCCCGCGCGTGGAACTGCTCGAATAAATAACTGGCGGCTTCCGAAGCTTTGCCCAGCGGATCCTCGGGACGCGCTTTTTGATAAGCCTGGAAATCCGTGCGCGCGGCCGTGAAATTCAATTCGTACAGATGCTTATACCCGCCCTCCAGAAGGCTCGCGGAAGGGTCCGGCTCCATCACCGCGCCTTGCGCCGCCTTTGCCGGCTCCTCCACCGCATTTTGCGCGGCCACCATTGCCGGGGAAAGGGCCGCCGCGGCCAGCAGTCCCGCGCCAATACACAGGGTATTGGCGAGACGTTTGCACTCGTGTTCGTATTTTCCGCGCATTAGATTTCACCCGGCGCGTTCGCCGCACCGGGAAGGACCGGCTGGCCGAACCGTCGCATTATATTGGAAGTGTACTGCACTTCAACGGTTGCACACGGCGTCCTGCTTCACAGGTTGCCTAAAATAAACTCGAGCGTCCTTTGGATTGACAGCATGCGCGCCGCCGCGTCGCTGATCCCGTGCCCGCGCCCCGGAAACACCATCAATTGGTCCGGATAACGCCCGTCTGCAATCATGGCGTTCAGCAGCTCCACCGAATTCGCGAAGTGTACATTATCGTCGCCCGTTCCGTGCACCAGCATCAGCTTGCCCTTGATGTTCCCGGCTTGATTCACCGGCGAAGAATCCTTGTATCCTTCTGGATTGTCCTGTGGCCGCCCCATGTAACGCTCCGTGTAAATCGTGTCGTAGAGTTTCCAGTCGGTCACCGGAGCGTCCGCCACGCCCGTTTTGAAAACGTCCGCGGCGTTGCCCAGCGCTACCAGCGTCATGTACCCGCCGTAGCTGCCGCCGGTGATGCCGATGCGCGCCGCATCCACGTAGCCCAGCGACTTCAAATATTTCACGCCGGCCAGCTGGTCCTGCAATTCGATCTTGCCCATCTGGTGATAGATGGGCGTCTCGAAAGCATGCCCCCGCCCCCACGACCCCCGATTATCCAGCGAAAAAATCACGTAGCCCTTTTCCGCCAGAATTTCATGCCACAGGTAGCCGCCTCCTCCCCACGCGTTTCGCACCAATTGCACGTGCGGCCCGCCGTACACGTAAATGAGCGCCGGATACTTCTTCGTGGGATCGAAATCCGGCGGCTTGATGATCTCGGCGTTCAGTTGCGTGCCGTCGTCCGCGCTCACCTCCACGAATTCCACCGGCGATAAGCGGAATTCCGCAAGCTCCGGAATCTTGTCCTCGTTGATCGCAGCGATGCGCGTCCCGTCCATCCGCTCCAGGTCCTGCCGCGGCGGCGTGGTCACATTCGAATAGGTGTCAATGAACGTCATATTGTCCGGCGCGATTTTTACCGAATGGCTGCCGGAATCCTGCGTGATCCGCGTGACGGATTTATCGGCCAGCGACACGCGATAGAGCTGCGTCTCCCGCACATCATCCTTGTTTGATAGGAAGTACACGTAGCCCCGCGCTTCGTCCACCGCCGGATGATTCGCCGAACCCGGCCCGAACCCGCCCAGATCCGATATCGCCCAATCGCCGCTGGTCAGTTGCGCGATTTGCTTGCCGGAATTTTCGTACAGGTAGAAATGGCGGTAGCCGTTGCGTTCGCTCGACCACAGAAACCGCTTATTGTCCGAGAAAAAATAAAGGTCGTCGCTGATGTTGATCCAATACTTGTCGGTCTCGGTCAGGATCGTTTTCGACGCCCCGCTGCGCACGTCGCAGAAAAGCAGGTCCAGCTGCTTCTGCGCGCGATCCAGCCGCTGGATCGCCACTCGGCGGCTGTCCGCCAGCCAGTTCACTCGCGCCAAATAGACGTCCGTGTTCGCGCCGGTCTCCATCCAGCGCGTTTCTGGAGCCGCGCCCTCCGCCGCGCTGCCCGTTACCTCCACCACCCCCACCCGCAC
Source organism: uncultured Acidobacteriota bacterium (assembly GCA_963780035.1). GTDB lineage: Bacteria > Acidobacteriota > Terriglobia > Acidiferrales > UBA7541 > Palsa-295. Next base: position 114,633 of record CAWAAG010000012.1, read on the forward strand.
AATCGGATTCGCTTCCCCGGCTTGCGGATAGCGCGTGTACTCCGTGCCCCCGGTCGGTGAACTCATATCCATGATCGGATAGCGTGTCACCGGGCGCTCGTCCATCTCGTAGTAGGCGATCTTCGTCGAATCCGGCGACCACCAGTACGCCGTGCGCGCGTCCAGCTCTTCCGGATACACCCAATCAAGTTTGCCTTTCAGAATTTCCTCGCTGCCCCCGGTCGTCAAAGTCTTGCTGTCGCCGCTCGCGATATTCACCGCGAGAAGGTTCGCGCTGCGCGAAAAGCTGATCCATTTCGAGTCCGGCGAAAACTTGGGATCCTCGATTTCCTGCCCGCTGCTCGCAATCGGCTTGGAGCTCATCGTCTTCAGGTCCAGCAGCACCAGGCTATTGCTTCCGATGAAAAGCAGCGACTTTCCGTCCGGCGCCCACAAATAATTTTCCGCTTGCACCCGCCCCAGGCCAGTCGCTTGCGTGGTCTTGGCTTTTTCCGGCTGCATCACCTCTTTCAAAGTCGCGGCGTTCACCAGCACCTTGCGCTCGCCGGTCGCCGCATTCATCGTCCACAATTCCGTCGCGGCCTCTTTCCCGGTTCCCGCGCGCTCGAGATACGAAAATTCCTTGCCGTCGGGCGCCCACTCCATCCCTGGCGTCGCGTGTCCGAATAGAAAAGGCGGGCTGAAGAGGCGCTGCACTGTAAGGTCTTTGCGCGCCGGCGCTGGCGCGGTGGCGGCAGCTTGACCAAACGCCGCGGCAGGGCTGAATGTTGCAATCACAAGTGCGAAAAGCGCGCTGGCCCGCAGTGCGCGCAAAAAACGCTGCATCGCTGCCTCCTGGAGGAAACGCGCCATTCTATATCCGTGGCAGGGTATGACGGTAGGTTTTGCGTGAGAATTTGATGCCAGGTCCGGATGCTGCCACCGTTACAGGGCCACAACGAAATCTTCAGCAATGGCAAACATCGCAGCGTCCAGTAGGGGCGGGTCTCAGACCCGCCCCTACCCAAGCGAGACTCGCGCGAGAACTAAGTTGATAGCCAGGCCGCGCCCGCGTTACTCGGCGCGCTGAGGAGTGGAAACTGCCGCGGTCGGCGATGACGTATCCGCGCCACCGCGCCGGCGATGCAAAAGAAATGCCCCAATCGTCACCGCCAGCGCAAACGCCAGCAGCGACCCATCGCGCAAAAGTGTCTTCGGCCCCAGCCGTTCCCCAGGACCGAAGCAGCCGCAATTGATCTCCAGCCCCATGCGGTACGTCCGCACCATCATCGCGAAAAATGCGCCCAGCAGCAGCGTCGTCACCAGCGCGGAATAACGCAGCCACACGCCGCTCAGCAGCCACAATCCCAAAAACAATTCAAAAAGCGGCAAAAAATGCGCCGCGGGGCTCACCAGTTGCGGCGGCAGCAGCTGGTAAGAATCCACCTGCATGGCAAACATTGAAAGTGAAGTTCGGATGGACGCGCCGGACCACGGCATGGCCGCCTGCGGCTTCAATTTTGCATAAGCCGCAAAAAGAAAAATCCCGGCAAGCGCCAGCCGCCCCAAAATCAGCAGGATTGGCGCGACTCGCCCGCGATTCTCCGTGGTAGTCATGCGATATTTCCCGCCTACTGGCTCAGCAAGGAATCAAAAAATTGCTTCAGGATCGGCCAGGTGACAATCCCAGAAGACGCCGGATAATTCTGTCCCTTGTAGCGAACAATAAACGTCGGAGTGGCTTTCACCGGCACCTGGTACCCCTGAATAATGTCCTGCACGATGTAAGCATCCACCGGGCACGCCCGATCCGCCTGCGGCGCGGAGCCGTCCGCCCGCGATGTCGGCGCCGGAGTGGTGCACGGCCGCAAAATCGCCTGCACGCGCTTGAAGTCCGCCGGGCTCATCGCCGCAGCGACATACTTCTCGATATCTCCACTCGCGCCCCACGCCGCCTGGTTGTCAAAAAGCGCTGCGTCCACTTCCTGGAATTCTCCGATCTTCGCCGCGGCATTGGCCCAACGCGCGGCCTCGCCGGAGTGCGCGTGCATCTGCAACGGAAAATCGTGATGGATCAGGTAGACCTTCCCTTGCGCCACGTAGTCATTAATCATCGGCCGCAAAGTGTTCTCGTAAAAGTTGCCGCAAGAAGGGCACTGGTAGTCGCTGAAAACTTCCATGGTGATGGGCGCGTTTCGATTCCCCAGCGATTTGATCGGCACAGCTTCAGCCGCAGGCTCCGTTGCCGACGCTGCCCGCGTATGCGCGTGCACTTTCGATGTTTGCGCCGCAAGCGCTGGCACGATCACCACTGCGGCCGCCAGCGCCAGCGTCATCAACCAGCCGGATGATGGGCGGGTGCTTGAGAACTCCGTTCGCAATCTCAACAATCCCTCCTGAACTTAGTTCTAAATAAAGAGACCGCAATTGTAACGCGAATTTCGGCCGATGCAGCCGCGCCATACGTGCCATGTGCCGTTTCGGTTGAGCCTCGAGTGGGATGCCGACACCGCTCGATTTGGTTCGATTCAACCACCTGCGCAAGTTCACATTTTGTGAATTGGGCGGAGCGACGCGAATTGTCCCGCCTGCGCATCACACGGACCTCGGAGTGGCCGAACGCTTCCCCCTCGACCGCATGATTGCAAGCCACTAAACGCCCCGATCTGAAATAATCGCTCCAGCATCCATCTAAACCACTAATTTACAGTCATATACGGGCGTCAACAAGAATGTTGACAATGATACACTCAACGTGTATCATCAGCTCCGCATTCCAGATGTCGTCCCAGGCCCTCCGCCTGTCGGACGCGATAGGAGCACATTCCATGAGTAAGATTATCGGCATTGACCTGGGTACGACCAATTCGGTGGTCGCCGTGATGCAAGGCGGCGAACCTACCGTAATCCCCAACCAGGAAGGCGCGCGCACCACCCCCTCGGTGGTCGCCATCACCAAGAGCGGCGAGCGCTTGGTGGGCCAGGTGGCCAAGCGCCAGGCCATCACCAACCCCGAAAACACCGTCTATTCCATCAAGCGCTTTATGGGCCGCCGCTATGATGAAGTCCAAGAGGAAGCCAAGCGCGTTCCCTACAAAGTAATCAAGGGACCGCACGACGACGCCCGCGTCGAAATTTCCGGCAAGACCTACAGCCCGCCGGAAGTCTCCGCCATGATTCTGCAAAAGTTGAAGTCCGCCGCGGAAGATTTTCTCGGTGAAAAAGTTACCAAGGCCGTGATCACCGTTCCGGCTTACTTCAACGACAGCCAGCGCCAGGCCACGAAGCAAGCCGGCGAGATTGCCGGCATGGAAGTCCTGCGCATCATCAACGAGCCTACCGCCGCGGCCCTCGCCTACGGCCTCGATAAGAAGAAAGACGAAACCATCGCCGTCTACGACCTCGGCGGCGGCACCTTCGACATCTCCATCCTGGAAGTCGGCGAAGGCGTTGTCGAAGTTAAGTCCACCAACGGCGATACGCACCTCGGTGGTGACGACATTGACCAGCGCGTCATCGAGTGGATCGTTTCCGAATTCAAGAAAGAGCAGGGCATTGACCTCAGCAAAGACCGCATGGCCATCCAGCGCCTCAAGGAAGCCGCGGAAAAAGCCAAAGTCGAGCTTTCGCAGTTGATGGAGACGGAAATCAATCTTCCCTTCGTCACCGCGGACGCTTCCGGTCCCAAGCACCTCGCCCTGAAATTGACGCGAGCTAAGCTGGAACAGTTGATGGAAGACTTGCTCCAGCGCACCGTCGGTCCGGTGAAGCAGGCGCTCAGCGACGCCGGCGTCACTCCGGACAAAATAGACGAAGTGGTTCTGGTCGGCGGTTCCACCCGCATTCCGCGCGTCGTGGATATCGTCAAGGGCCTCTTCAATGGCAAAGAGCCGCACAAGGGCGTCAATCCCGATGAAGTCGTCGCGGTCGGCGCGGCCATTCAAGGCGGCGTGCTGGGCGGAGAAGTGAAGGACATTCTGTTGCTCGACGTCACTCCGCTTTCCCTCGGCGTGGAAACCCTCGGCGGCGTGATGACCGTGCTGATCCCCCGCAACACCACGATTCCGACCCGCAAATCGGAAACGTTTTCCACTGCGGCGGATAATCAGACCTCGGTCGAAATTCACGTGCTGCAAGGGGAACGTCCCGTCGCCAGCGGCAACCGTTCGCTCGGTAAATTCCATTTGATTGGAATTCCGCCCGCGCCGCGCGGTATGCCGCAAGTCGAAGTCACCTTCGACATTGACGCCAACGGCATCCTCAACGTCTCGGCGAAAGACAACGCCACCAACAAGGAGCAGAAGATCACCATCACTGCTTCCACCGGCCTCAGCAAGGAAGAAGCCGAGCGCATGAAGACGGAAGCCGATGCCCACGCTTCCGAGGATAAAGCCCGGCTCTCCGAAGTCGAAGCTCGCAACCGTCTCGACAACCTGGTCTATCAGACCGAAAAGGTCGTCAAGGACAACCGCGAGAAGCTCGCTGAACCCGACGTGAAAGCCGCGGAGGACGCGATCGAGGAAGCCCGGCGCGCTCTGGCCGAAGGCGGGCTCGAGAAGTTGAACGCGGCCGCCGACAGTCTAACCAAAGCCTCGCACAGCATCGCCGCAACCATGTACAAGGCGCAGCAAGCCGCCGGTGCGGCAGCAGGCGGCCCCACTGGCGGTCCGGACGGCGCAGCTCAGCACGGCGGCGGTTCGAGCGGCCCCGCACCGGGCGGACAAGGCGACGTAGTAGACGCCGAGTTCGTCGATGTGGACGACTCGAAGAAGCCTAACTGAAATCACGCGAAGCGTGATTTCATCCCTCGGACCGGCACTGCCGGTCCGAGGGATCTAGTGAAGCATGATTGACGACTAATCAAGCAGCGTAGGGGCGGGTCTCAGACGCCGGGTTTGCGTCCCGGATGGGTCAGCGGGACCCGCCCCTCTACGTATTTGCAAGATCAGATCTACTAACGATTATTCCGACATGGCCACCACCACCAAACAAGATTATTACGAACTCCTGGGCGTCCCCCGCAAAGCCCCGGTAAAAGAAATTCGCGCGGCTTACCGCAAACTCGCGCGCAAATATCATCCCGACCTCAATCCCTGCGACAAATCCGCCGAAGAAAAATTCAAGCAGATTCAGGAAGCCTACGAAGTCCTTTCAGACACCAAGAAGCGCCAGATGTACGACCAGTTCGGCTTCAACGTTCCCGGCCAGGGCGGCGCTCCGCCTCCGGGCGCCGGCGGTTACGGTGGCGGCGGGGGCCCGCAAGACGTTCACTTCGATTTCGGCGGCTTCGATTTCGGCGGCGGCCAGGGTGAAGCCGGCGGCGGCACCAGCTTCCGCGACCTCTTCAGCCAGTTCTTCCGCGGCCAAAATGCCGCGCAAGCAGCAAACGAGCGCGAGCCTGGCAGCGACCTCGAATTCCAGATCGAAATCACTTTTGCCGAAGCCATGCGCGGCGCCGTAAAAAAGCTCAGCATCACGCGCCTGGATACCTGCAACGTTTGCCACGGCACCGGCGTCGAGCCCGGCGATGAAAAAGTTTGCCCCACCTGCGGCGGCACGGGGCAAGTGACCCAAGTCAGCGGCAAGATGCGTTTTCAGGTCAGCTGCGCGCGTTGCGGCGGCTCGGGACGCCTCCACACCGTCTGCCGCAATTGCAGTGGCGAAGGCCGCGTCCCGCGCGTCGAATCGCTCGACGTGCGCATTCCGCCCGGCGCGCAGACCGGCTCGCGCGTCCGCGTCGCCGGCCGCGGCAACGCCGGCCTGCACGGCGGCCCTCCCGGCGATCTCTACTTCGTCATAAAAGTTCAGCCGCATCCTTTCTTCGAACGCCGCGGCGACGATCTCTACACCGTCGTCCCCGTCACGGTCCCGGAAGCTTCGCTCGGCGCCAAAGTAGAAGTCCCCACGATTGACGGCCGCGCGCAAGTCCGTATACCTCCCGGCACCAATAGCGGCAAGAAATTGCGCCTGCGCGAAAAAGGCGCTCCTTCGGCGCGCAATGCCGGAAAGCGCGGCGACCAGATCGTCGAAGTTCAGGTCGTCGTTCCGAAACCCGAAGACGAGCGCGTGCGCAATTTGCTCAAAGAACTCGGCAAGCTCGACCCCGAAGACCCGCGACGCGAAATTTTCGCGCACGCGGTGGTGTGAGGAGACGGCCCATGGCAGCGCGCCCCAGAAAAAAAGCGAAAGCCGGATACATGATCAGCGCCGTGGCCGAGCTGTACAAACTCCATCCGCAAACGCTTCGCCTCTACGAGCGCGTCGGCCTTCTGAAACCTTCGCGCTCGCAAGGCAATACGCGCCTCTACACCGACCAGGACCTCGAACGCCTCGAAATCATCCTGAATCTAACGCGCGAGCTGGGCGTCAACCTCGCCGGCATCGAAATCATCCTGAACATGCGCGACAAAATGAGCGAAATGCAAACCCAGATGGAATCCTTCATCCATTTCGTCCGCAGCGAAATGGCCCGCGGCTTCAACGCCGGCGACGACCGCAAATTCCGCAACGCCATAGTCCGCAGCACCCCCCGCCAAGCCATCCGCATCCACAAATAAAGCCGCCCCGGTAGTGTGTCGGTTTCCGATTCCGCGACGAACCAAGAGTTGACGACGCAGAGCTTTCGAATGTGTCGAGTGGCCCTACAGAAGCGCGATGGAAGATAAAACCCGGCCGCGTAAACGATGCGGCACGCGACGGATCACTCGACGTATGATGTCCGCGTGAATTTCAAGGGATAAAATCGTGCCAAAACTTTCCGGGCGGATGCTGTGGGGAATCGTGGCGGGGCTGATCGTCTCGCAGATGATTTTGGCGCTGGTGATGGTTCACCGCGAATCGCTCACCTTCGATGAAGACGACCACATGTTCGCCGGGTACATGATGTGGCACGCCAAAGACTACGGGCTGAATCCGGAGCACCCACCGTTCGTAAAGCTGCTGGCCACGGCGCCGCTGCTGGGGCGGCCGCTGTGGGTGCCGGAACTGCAAGGCCGCGACTTCAAAGCCGAGGCATATCTGGACGGGCGGGATTGGCTGGCGCGGAACGACGGCGACCGGAACCAATTGGTTTTCGAAATGCGGGTGGCCGCCGGCCTTTTGGCCGTGGCGCTTTCGCTGGTGGTTTTCCTGGCGGCGCGGGAATCGTTCGGGGATTGGGCGGGGATTTTCGCGCTGGTGCTGGCCGCGTTCGATCCGAACATACTGGCGCATTCGGCGCTGGTGACGACGGATATCGGCGTCTCGCTGTTTTTTCTGGCGAGCACGTGGTGTTTCTATCGCTACGTGAAGCACCCAACGGCGAAGCGGCTGGTGGTGGCCGGTGTGGTAGCGGGGCTTCTACTCGCGACGAAGCATTCCGGAGTAATGCTGGCGCCCATCCTCGCGCTCTTGATCGCGCGCGAGATCGCGGCAGCGCAGAAAGGAACGCGGGCGCGGGTGGCGCTGCGGCTGACGGGAGCGTTCTGCGGGATTTTTCTGATCGGGGTGCTGGTGCTCTGGAGCATGTACGGGTTCCGCTACGCGGCGCGGCCGGCGGGACTGAAGATGAGCACAACGCTGGGGGATTATGTGGCGCCGCTCGGGCCGCACATTTCGTGGCTCATCAATCTGGTGGGCCGGCTGCGCCTGCTGCCGGAGTCTTACCTGATCGGCCTGGTGGACGTGGGGCGCATGGCGCTGTTCTATCCCACATTCGTGTTTGGGAGAAATATCGCACACGGCGTGTGGTGGTATTTCCCGTCGGTGATCGCAATCAAGACGACGCTCGGGTTGCTGGCGTTGCTGGGCCTCGCGATATATGCGTTGGCGACGCGGAAACTGAAATGGGGACGCGAAGTGGATTTTCTGGTGATTCCCGCGCTGTTCTATCTGGCGGTGGCGATGGTGTCCGGGATGAACATTGGGGCGCGGCACTTGTTGCCGTTTTACGCGTATTTGTTTGTGCTGGCCGGGGGCGGAGCGGCGGCGCTCTCAGCATCGAACCGCAAGTGGTTCGCCGTGTGCGGGCTGCTGCTGGCGGCGCATGTGGGTTCGTCGCTCGCGGCATTTCCCAATGAGATGGCCTACGCGAACGAAGCGTGGGGCGGCCCGGCGAACGTTCATAAGCTGCTGAGCGATTCGAACGCGGACTGGGCGCAACAGCTTTTCCAGGTGAAGGCGTGGCAGGAGCGTCACCCGCAGGAAGAGTGCTGGTTCGCCTATTTTGCGTATCCCGAGGTGAGCCCGGAGACTTACGGGATTCGCTGTCACCATTTGCCGACTGTGGATACGGGGTGGCAAGGAGGAGCGGACAACGTTCCTGCGATGATTGACGGCACGGTGTTGCTTAGCGCGGGGGATCTTTCGGGATGCGAGTGGCCGGCGGCGTCGCTGAATCCGTACGATATGTTTCGCAGAGCGAAACCGGAAGAAACAATCGACGATTCGGTGATGATTTACCGCGGGCGGTTTGATATGACGCAGGCCGCCGCACTCAGCCGCGCGCAGAATGCCATCGATGCCACGCATAAGGGCAACGCGCCGGCGGCATTGGCGCTGGCGGACGAGGCCATTACGATCGATCCATCGTCAATATTGGGGCATGAGGCGCGGGGAGACGCGCTAGCGGCCATGGCGCGAAAGCAAGAAGCCCAGCAGGAGTGGAATACAGCGCTCAACGAAGCGCGCAAGCTAGAACCAGGCGCGCAAACAATGTTCGTGCCAGATCTCGAAAGCAAGCTCAGCAAGTAGAGGTTTCCCGGCGCGGATTTTTCGCTGTGGCAGAAACGACTCGGATCAAATCCACAGCCTGTTCGCGCCCAAATAGAGGTCTTGATTGCATAACAACGTCGGCTCCTTAGACCCGAGTAGACTGTGGTTGTCGATGACCAAAGGCTCGGGAGAAAGGAGCCGAACATGATCATTATAGGCGTGGATTATCACCCGAGCGACCAGTACATCGCGTTGGTCGATACCGAGACAGGAGAAGGCGACGAACGGCGATTGAAGCACAGTGATGGAGAAGCCGAGAAGTTTTATCGGGAACTGGCAGCAGGAGGAGCGAGCGTGCGCGTGGGGATGGAGACCACAGGCTATTCCCGCTGGTTCGAGCGGTTACTGGCAGAACTGGGCATCGAGTTGTGGATCGGCGATGCGGCGAAGATCAAAACCAAACGTGTCCGCAAGCAGAAGACCGACCGCAACGATGCTCAGCTTCTGTTGAAGCTGCTGCTAGACAATAACTTTCCCAAGATCTGGGTACCTAGTCCGGAGAATCGGGATCTGCGGCAACTGCTCTGGCATCGGCATCGGCTAGTGCAGATGCGCACGCGGATCATGAATCAACTGCAGGCTCTGGCGATGAACGAAGGCCAGCGACGGAAGAAGCTGTGGAGCGAGGCAGGACGAGCCCAGTTAGAAAAGCTAGCGCTCGCCCCCTGGGCCTCCCGGCGCCGGCAGGATCTGCTGGAGCTGCTGGACCGGATGAATCCCCGGATTCAAGAGTTAACCGGAGCCGCCGAGCAAGAAGCGAAGAAACGGCCCGAGGCGCTGCGGCTCATGACGCATCCTGGTGTGGGCCCGCTGACGGCGCTGGCCTTCGTGCTGATCATCGGGACGGTGGAGCGGTTTCAGTGCGGCAAGCAGATCGGTAGCTATGTCGGACTGATTCCGTGCGAGGACTCCAGTGCGGGCCATCAACGACTAGGCCACATTACCAAGCAAGGCAGCTCTCTGCTGCGTTTCTTACTGGGAGAAGCAGCGCAAGCGGCAGCGCGTTGCGATGCGGACTGGTGACGACGGTACATGCATCTGGCGCTGCGCCGGCAACGGAACATTGCCAAGATGGCCATGGCCCGAAGACTGGGAGTGCGGTTGTACTGGATGTGGCGGAAGGGCTGGGAATATTCAGACTGGGTCAAATTCGGTTCGCACGCGGGACAGCTCGGAATCGGAAATGGCGCGCAGTAGAACGCCGTCCAAGTGAATGGGCATCCCGCTCCCTCGCGAGAGGGAGTTTGAACGAGTAATTATGGTCTGAAGCTGGGATCGAAGAGATGTGTAGGTCGAACTGAAACCGACCGAAAGATTACAGGCGAGCCGTGGTCGTCGACAGGGCCAAAGAACACGACGAACAAAGACGCTCTTTGAAGTGAACGGAGAAGTGCGCTTTAAAAAGAAATTGACACGGCCGACGTTGTTAGAGATGTCCGGTAACGCGGGTGGTCTCAATGGGTCGACGCAACACTAAGCTCGAACCCACCTCGCATTGACAATAAACGCTAAAATCGCTCGCGAGGCTGAGACAAGCCGGAACGCTACTCTGACTAGGTTTTGGCCGACTAGAGCCAAACAGATGGTTCTCGCGCGGGAGCATTATCGAATCAATGTGCTGGATGGTGTTGCATCCATCGGTTGAGCTGGCACGATTTATCAGGCGCTGACCGCAAATAGTGCCGATCGGTGCCTCGGGTACTTAGCAAAATTCATGTCCGATGTTAGTACAGAAATTGCGTACCGTTGGTGGTATAAACTCTCTCACTCGGCTCGCTACGAACACCGGGCTGAGCAGGATGACTCGCGCCGGAAAGTAGAGCTGCGTGGCTAATCTATCGAAACACCGGGTACTAATTGCAGGAATCTTTTCGCCGTTGCTCGCATTGATTTTGAACGTGATCTTCATTCAGACTCTGCTTGCATTGAGCCCTATTCCTGAAGACAACTGGCGATTTCGCCTGTTGGTTTCTAGTCTCGCTTTACCGGTTCCCTTTCTTATAACTCTGCTGCTGGCCGTGAGAGATCAGCGCCAGGGCGCTCTTTCGCTTTCCGCGAAAATAGGTCTGGGAATCGCGGCGCTTTCGCTGCTGCTTGTCGCCAAGCCCGTGATGGACGGCCTGTCCCGCTCGAAACAGTCACGCAACATGGCGATGCACGATGTACCCGCCCCGCTGTTTGACACTCTGGACATTCAAGGTAACCGGCAGCGATTAGCTGACTACAAGGGCGAAGTAGTGCTGGTAAACATCTGGGCGACATGGTGTGAGCCGTGCCGCACCGAGATGCCTCTACTCGACAAACTCTATCAATCCCGAAAAGCGAGCGGTTTTGTCGTGTTGGGCATTTCTGATGAGACCATCGGGAAGCAGCAAGCATTTGTGAGCCAAGTTCCGGTTACCTATCCGCTCCTAACAACCACGCCCGGCGTGCCCGCCTTTTACCGAGAGATAGCAAAGTATCCGACGATTTTTCTGATCGACCGCCAAGGAAGGCTTCAGTCTGCGCCCAACCAGAGTCAGGGATTCGAGAGGGTGGAGGAAGCTGTGGGAACTCTGCTTAGCGAAGGCAAATGAAAGAACAGTTCCGTCGCATCAAAGCACATGTCCGATAACGCGCGTGCATTCAACGGATTGACGTAACGCTAAGCTCGTACCCACCCTGTATTGCCGCTTCGCTTTCCACAGCACCAACCATTTTGCACAGCCGCCGAGACCTTGCGCGCAAATCCCGCCGCGCATATCCTTCCAACATGGCACGCTCCGATTGTCCCCACTGCGAAGGCAGCGGCTGGAAAGTAGTCGAACGCAACACGCAAGGCGCACAGCCTCTAGCCGCGGATCGCCCCGGTGTTGGAATCGGCGATCCGAAAATGGTTTGGGCCGTCCCCTGCGATTGCACCTCCGGCGACCGCACCGAACGCGCCCTGCAGCGCGCCCGCGTCCCCGAACGCTATCGCCACTGTGATTTCGAAAATTACGAAACGGACAACGACATTGAAAACGCCACGCGCGACCAACTCGCCGCCTGGAATCGCAGCCTCACCCAGGCCAAACTGCTCGTGCAGGGTTTCGCCAATGAATTTCCGCTCGCGGCAGGCGGCGAACACGGCCTGCTTCTGATGGGCCCCTGCGGCGTCGGCAAGACGCACCTAGCCGTCTCCGCCATGAAAACCATCGTCCTCCGCGGCCACAGCGGCCTCTTCTACGATTATCGCGAGCTGCTCAAAGCAATCCAGGATAGTTACAACGCGGAAAGCCAGGCCACCGAAATGAGCGTACTCGAGCCGGTGCTGAAAACCGAGATCCTCGTCCTCGACGACGTCGGTTCCAGCAAACCCTCCCCGTGGGCGCTGGAAACCGTAGGCCACGTGTTGAACACGCGCTACAACGAAAAGCGCGTAACCCTGCTAACCACAAATTTTCTCGACGCAGATTCCGCCGGCACCGGCACCGGTGCCAACTCTGCGACCGCCGCGCCGCAACCCCGCATCCCCGGCATGCGCGCTCCAATCCTCGAAGACTCCCTCACCGAACGCGTCGGCAAACGCATCCGCTCCCGCCTCTACGAAATGTGCCGCACAGTCGAAATCTTCGCCCCCGACTACCGCAAAGAAATCCGCCACGCCGGCCGCTCCCACTAATCCCAATCACTTGGCGCTCGAATGTTCACCTCGGTGATCCACGATGAAAATCCCCTGCGTTCGGACCCTCGACCCGAAAACAAATAAATCGCGCGCAAACGAAACCACCCTGTACGCCGATGAAACACTTTCCTCCGCTCATCTCTCCGTAACATTAATTTGAACCATCACTTTCATTGTTTTCCTATCCTTCCCGCGATGGTTTGTTGACAACCCGCAAACCGGGCGGGTATCATCCTCGTGACAAGAACGTCTAGCGTGGGCGCTCTTTCCCCTTCTTTGCTCCAAACCCCAGCGGGTGGAGTAGCCGAGTTCAAATCTCGGTAGCAGGGCACGAATCCGTACGGAGGCCGCTCCCCAATGTCACCCGAACACGACCCAAACGTTCCTACGTCAGCCCTTGATTCCATCCAGACCGATCCTCCCGGAGAAAGCTCCCCTGCAATTTCCGAGCCGTATAGCGCCTCTGGCATGGCTGCAACCGCGAGCGCTCCTTCCGGCTCGGGTGGCACGGCAACGGCCGTCGCTCGTGCACAGGAACCGGTAACCCTGGAAGCGCCTTCCGCCGAAGAATCCGCCCAGCCCGCGGAAATGAATTCGTCTGCCTCTGCCGAGACCGCTGCAATCCCGGCCGTCGCTGCAGGCCCCGAAATCGCCCACGACGCCGAAATCACCGCGGCGATCCATATCGGTGAACCCGCTGAATCCAGCGAAGCCCCTGAAACCACTGAGACGATGGACCAATTGATGGACCAGTTCGCCGTCCCGGAACCGGTCGCCGCCGAAGGCGAAATCTTCGATGGCCGCGTCCTCGCCGTCACCGACGCCGGCGTAATCGTGGACGTCGGCGGCAAGTTCGAAGGACTCGTCCCCGCGCAGGAATTCGTGGATTCCGGCAGCCCCATCGAATTCGGCCCCGGCCAAACCATCGAAGTCGAGCGCCTGCATTCCCAGAAAGACGGATACGTTCTGCTATCCCACGTGCGTGCGCATCGCCGCCGCGTCTGGGAACGCATCGAAAAATCCTATCGCGAACACGCCACCATCACCGGCAAAGTCACCGAGCGCATCAAGGGCGGCCTGGTAGTAGACATCGGCGTCCGCTCGTTCCTCCCCGCTTCGCAAATCGAATTGCGCCCCGTCCACGACCTCGACGGTTGGAAAGATAAAGATATTGACGTCCGCGTCCTGAAACTGAACCGCAAGCGCGGCAATGTGGTCGTCTCCCGCCGCGCCATTCTCGAAGAAGACCAGAAATCCAAGCGCGACACCCTGATGGCCTCGCTCTCCGAAGGCTCCATCATCACCGGCAAAGTGAAAAACGTCACCGATTACGGCGTCTTCGTGGATCTCGGCGGCATGGATGGCCTCCTCCACGTCAGCGACTTGGTCTGGGGACGCGTTCCGCATCCATCTTCGATCGTCAAAGCCGGCGACGAACTCCAGGTCCAAATCCTCAAATTCGATAAGGACAAGCAGCGCATCTCGCTCGGCCGCAAACAATTGCTTCCCGATCCGTGGGCCACGGTTCCTGAACGTTTCCCGGTGGGCACCCGCGTCCAGGGCAAAATCGTCGGCGTCACCGACTACGGCGCCTTCGTGCAAATCGAACCCGGCGTCGAAGGCCTCGTGCACGTCAGCGAAATGAGCTGGTCCAAGCGCACCAAGCATCCTTCTAAAATCGTCAAGGAAGGCGACGACGTGGACGTCGTAGTCCTCGAAGTGAAAACCGATCAGCGCCGCATCTCTCTCGGCCTGAAGCAGACTCTCCCCGACCCCTGGGACGCCGCCGCCGAAAAATATCCGGTCGGCTCCATCATCACCGGACGCATCCGCAATCTCGCCGATTTCGGCGCCTTCGTCGAAATCGAAGAGGGCATGGAAGGACTCATCCACATCAGCGACGTCAGTTGGACCGAGCGCATCAAGCATCCCAGCGAAAAATTCAAGAAGGGCGACACCGTCGAAGCCAAAGTCCTCAAGGTAGACTCGCAGAACCGCCGCCTTTCGCTCGGCATCAAGCAACTGAAAGACATCTGGGCCAATTGGTTCACCGACCACAAAATCGGCGACCTGGTGAAAGGCAAAGTCGCGCGCACCACCGATTTCGGCGCCTTTGTCGAACTCGCCGAAGGCATCGAAGCGCTCTGCCACGTCTCTGAAATCGAAGAGCGCCGACCGAAAGGCGATCGCGACAAAGAAAAGCCCGCCCGCGGCGCGCGTGTCACCGCCGTCCTCGCCACCGGCAATGAATATGAATTCAAAATCTTGCGCCTGGAGCCTGAGCAGCACAAAATCAGCCTGAGCTACCGCGCCGCGCAAAAACAGGTCGAGCGCCAGGAAATCGAAACTTTCCGGTCGACCGCGGCCCGGCCGCAAAAATCCTCGCCGACCGCAACCATCGGCGATGCCATCATGGCCAAGCGGCAGTCTTCCTAGCTCGAGATTCTTTCGGGAAACGCGGGGGGCGGCGCCCGGAAATTTTCTCTCCTCGCAGGAAAGTCATTTACGCCGTGGTAGATTGGTGATATGCAAGGACATGCGGAGACCCGCCCCAGCCCGCACGAGGCCCCGTTCCATCCGAAATTTTAACGAGGAGGCTCTCAACCATGGCAGATGTTGCCGGAGAGCACGCAAACAAAGAACACACGATGACGAAGGCAGAACTCGTCGAAGAGGTCACCCGCGTCACCGAATTGCCCCGCAAGGAATCCGAAGCGGTCGTCGAAACGATTTTCGAGAGCATTATCGCCGCCCTCCAGGCCGACGATAAAATCGAAATTCGCGGCTTCGGTAGTTTTCGCACCCGCCAGCGTCGCGGGCGCACTGGGCGCAATCCCAAGACTGGCGCCAAAGTCGAAGTCCCCCCCAAAAAGATTCCCTTCTTCAAGCCCAGCAAGGAACTGAAAGACTACGTCAATAATCCGCGCGCTGCCGGCGCGCCCCCCGCCGCGCCCGATCACGGCGCTCAGAGTTGAGCAGGGGCTGAGCGGGATGGATTATTTGTGGACGCCCTGGCGATACCGCTATATCGCCGATGTCAAGAAAGACGACGAGTGCATCTTCTGCGCCGCGCTCGCGGTGAAAGATGACTCGAAGAGCCTGATCGTTCTCCGCGGCCAAAAGAATTTCATCATCCTCAATCTCTATCCCTACACCTCCGGCCACGTCATGATCGTCCCCTACCTCCACATCTCTGAACTCACCTCCGCCGATCCCGAAACTCTCTCGGAAATGATGCAGCTGGCCCAGCGCGTGCAATCCGCGCTGGAAAAAATCTATCGTCCCCACGGCTATAATCTCGGCATGAACCTGGGCCGCGCCGCCGGCGCCGGCGTAACCGGCCACCTCCACCTCCACGTCCTCCCCCGCTGGCCCGGTGACGCCAACTTCATGACCGTAGTAGGCGAAACCCGCATCGAACCTGAAGATCTAGCCACCACTTACGAAAAGCTCCGCAAAGCTCTTTCTCCTTCCTGACGGCTCCGTCTCACTCGATTCTAGTCCTCCGGAAAACGTCCGCTGGGTCGAAACTCCGCTTCGCATTTCGCTACGGCCATGATTTAGCGTTCGCCACTTGACGTAACGGCTACTCTCGGAGCAGAATCCGCCCGATTGCCATGCCAGGTCCTCCTTCAATGTTTGATTCGCCGTCTCCGGCGCACAGCACTCCGCTGCCGAACGACAATTACGTTCAGCCGAATTTGGGGCACGGCCTGCGGATCTGGTGGGCGTTCTACTGGCCAACCACCTTGATCGGAGGCTTTCTCGCCGTTGCACTGAATTTCTGGCTGCGGCGTCTTTATCAGAACATGGCCTTGCCCGCCAGCATCGTCGGACCCGTCTTGAAGGTCGGTCCCTATGTGCTCAGTTACGCCGTAGCCTTTTTTGTGATGTATTACATCCTTCGCAAAAATTTTCGTCATTTTCGCATCGGGTTGCTCTCGAACGGCGGTGGCGAGGACGCCGAGCTTCTTCCGCCCACTTTCGCGCGCACTCTGCGCATCTGGTGGACGTACTCCTGGCGCACGCTCTTCTACGGTGCGATTGCCTGGGTCGTTGTTATCCTGTCACTAAACTCATTTCTTGGCATATTCAAGCCGTCCCCGCTGTTCGCGCTTGTTTTCTTCGGTCTCGTCGGCCTGCTCATTGCCGCCGCGGTCGGCTTGTTTGCGATCTATTCCAATATCCTCGACGAAGACTTCGCCGGCTTCCGCGTTTGCGTCCTTCCGCGCCAGACGGAAGCGGTTTCACAGCCGACTCCAGCTGCCAGCCCCGTCAGCTCCTAAGACATCTCGAGCCGCGTAGGCGCCGGTTTTCGCTTCCTTATTCGTGCTCCCCGGCCTAGAATTTATGTTCTTTCCCTGAATCGAAAGTAACGCCTAAGGACATCCGTGTGAACCTGCAACTCACCGAAGAACAGCAACTCCTGCAAAAAAGCGTCCGCGAATTTGCCGAAGCCGAAGTAAAGCCGCTAGCCAAGGAAAACGACGAAACCGGGAAATTCCCCCGCGCGCTGATCCAAAAAGCCGCCGAACTCGGCCTCACCGGAGTCGCCATCCCCGAAAGCGAAGGGGGCTCCGGCATGGACCACATCAGCTACTCCATCGTCATCGAAGAAATCGCGCGCGTCTGCGCCTCCACCGCCGTAATTCTCTCCGTACAAAACTCGCTCTACTGCGACCCCATCCACCGCTTCGGCACCGATGAACAAAAGAAAAAATTCCTGCTTCCGTACGCCCGCGGCGAAAAAATCGGCTGCTACGCTTTAACCGAACCGCAAGCCGGCTCGAACGCTGCCGCGCTCACCACCAAAGCCGTCCGCCAGGGCGATAAATACGTCATCAACGGCACCAAAGCCTGGATCACCAACGGCGGCGCCGCCGACGCGGCCATCGTTTACGTAAACACGCAGCCGGAAAAAGGCGAGAAGGGCATCACCGCGCTGGTCGTCGAAAAAGGCACTCCCGGTTTCGCCGTCGGCAAGGAAGAAAAAAAACTCGGCATCCACGCCACCGCCTGCACCGAACTCGCCTTCAGCGATTGCGAAGTCCCCGCCACAAATCGCATCGGCGAAGAAGGCGAAGGCTATAAAGTCGCGCTCTCCACTCTCGATGGCGGCCGCATCGGCATCGCCGCGCAGGCCACCGGCATCGCGCAGGGCGCCTTCGAAGCCGCGCTCAGCTACGCCAAGCAGCGCCAGGCCTTCGGCCACCCCATCGCCGATTTTCAGGCCATTCAATTCATGCTCGCCGATATGTCCACGGAAATCGAAGCAGCCCGCCTGCTCGTCCGCCGCGCCGCCTGGAAACAGGATTCCGGCGCCCGCTTTTCGATGGAAGCGGCCATCGCCAAACTATTCGCCAGCGAAATGTCCACCCGCGTAGCCCACAAAGCCATCCAGATCCACGGCGGCTACGGCTACAGCAGCGAATATCCCGTCGAACGCGCCTATCGCGATTCGCGCATCACCGAAATTTACGAAGGCACCAGCGAAATCCAGCGCCTGGTAATCGCCGCCTGGGTCTTGAAAAGCTACTAGCAGCCGTCTCGGCCTCGATCCTCTCGCCTACGTCTTCGCCTCGCTGATTCTCGTTGCCGTCGCCGCGCTAGGCTGTTACATTCCCGCCCGCCGCGCGATGCGCGTCGAGCCCATGGTCGTACTGCGTTACGAATAGTGCCGAGCCACGAATAGCATCGCGCCAGAACGAGCGGCAAGAGCTCGCCGATGAAAGTATTCATTCAAAACAAAGCCGGGTCGCGCGTCAAAAACTCCCATCACGAAAAGACTTTGGCATGGCTAAGCGCCGCGCAGGTCTCGCGAGCCTATCCGTTTCCCTACGGTTTTATCCTCAATACCACAGCCGAAGATGGAGACAACGTGGACTGCTTCGTCCTCACGAAAGCGCCGCTCGAGACCGGCCGCATAGTGGAGTGTGAACCCGTCGCCCTGATGGAACAAATCGAAGATGGCCAAGTGGATCACAACGTCCTGGCGGTCATGCCAGGTGAAGAAGTGCAACTCGACGATCGCGCCCGGCAGCTGCTCATCGATTTCGTCAGCCACGTTTTCGATCACATTCCAGCCAAAAAAATCGCGCCGGGCAGCTTCCGTGGCAGAGAAGCCGCCCTCGATTATATTTGCAAACACAAAGACTCAATCCCCGCCGCGGGCTAGGAAGTTTCTGCATCGTTCAAAGCGCCGGCTTGCCCTGAGAGCCCGCCTCCGGCGGGGTCGAAGGGAGGCGCGACACAATTACTAGCCCGGCGCGCAAGCGCCGGAAAAGTTGGCGCGCAGCGCCTTTCCTTTTGCGGGTGCATCTCCCGCGTGTTTTCGAGTTGCGGTGCTTGATCCCGCAGCAAGCGTACTTGGCTCAAGCACGTTCTCGCCGGCGAGCGGCGCCCGTCGTTGATTTTTTCAACCGATGTTGATTTATTCAGCGCCATTTTGCGCTTGCGCGGAAAGCCGTGCCCAACCGTCAGCGGAATCGTCCGCATTCTAAGCGGGATGGCTCGCGGCCTCGTTCCACTGGACACTTGGCCCGTGATTTGCGTATAAATGCGCAACGGCCCGGACGGGCCATCCGATCCAGAGGAGAGAAACTATGGCACCCAAGAAAAAAGCGACGAAAAAACTCAAGTCCAAGAAATTGCCGAAGACTGTAACTTTGCAGAAAATTACCTACCAGCAATAAGCGCAGCCACCCGATATCCGGGGCGTTCCTTCGATTAATTTCTTCACGGTGTCGGCGGCGCTTCGGCCAGAAATAAACGACTCGTCAACGACCAAGTCCGCGAGGCGGCCGCCCGTTCCTCTAAATCGGCGGCCGCCTCGCCCGCACTTCCATTGCGATGAACACCTCGTCAATTCTCCGACTTTCCCGCGATGCCCAGCGGCGCATTTCCCAATCCTGCCCCTATAAACTGCGCGTCTTCCGCTCCGGAATCCATCGCCTCGGCGTCCGCGCCGCGCAGAACATTCCCGCCGGCCGCAAAGTCATCGAATATGCCGGCGAAAAAATCTCCCGCGCGGAAACGCGCCGGCGATTCCTCCATGGCTCGCCCGGTAGAAGCCGCAAGCAGAATTACCTCGCCCGGCTGGACGTTTACTGGACGATTGACGGCGCCGCAGGCGGCTCCGGCGCCGAACTCATCAATCACACCTGCGATCCCAACCTCCGCCTGAAGAATTTCCGCGGCCGCCTCTGGCTTTTCAGCCTGCGCCGGATCCGTCCCGGCGAAGAGCTGGGCTACGACTACCAATTCGCCAAAAATGGCGAGCGCGTAATCTGCCGCTGCGGCTCCCCAAAATGCCGCGGCACAATCAACTGCACGTGACCAAACGCCGGACGCGTCCAAAAAATCCGTGGCGTTTTCCAGTCACCACAGCGCCGCCACCGGCGCTTCCTCGAAAACCGGCGCCGGCCCGCCCTTGTTCGAAAGGCGCAGCGACGTCAAATAAGGCTTCGCCTGCGGATCGTACGTCACCGTAACGCTGCCGCCCTTTCCCGGCGATCCATCAAATCCATTCCGTCCATCAGACCCAGCCGATCCGCTATTCCCGCTGGGCGACCCCATCCCTCCGGATCCGCCCGCTCCTCCGCGTCCGCCTCTTCCCCCCGATCCTCCCCGCCCTCCATCCGCCGTCACCGTCAGCGCGCCTCCCTGCGGATCCACCAGATAGAGCCGCCGCTTTCCCGCGGCCGATACGCTCACCTGCAGCAGCGGAGGCGTTCCAGGCCGCAGCGTCATTTCGATCTGCACCGGCGGCGCATTTCCTCCGTTACCTCCATCTCCGCCGTCCGAACCGTTCGTTCCATTCCCGCCGTCTCCTCCCGGCAAGGGATTATCGGGGTCCATGGAACCCATGCTGCCGCTCGAGCCCGCCATTCCGTCCATGCCGTTACTACCGTCCGCGCCCGCTGCTCCGTTGAAATTCGCCACAAAGCTGTAATCGTACGTAATGGGAATATCCAGATCCGCGTGCAGGTCCGGATGGCTCGGCGCTGTGATCGTCACATGCGCGGTCTTTCCGTCGCTCTTTCGCGGATCGTGCGGCAGCGTCAGCACACCTTTATTGTTGGCCTTCACCACCGTCGGCGTCACCACCAGGTCGCTCCACAGCACCTTCCCCTTGCCCGCCCCCTCCGTCTCCAATACCTTCCCGTCCGGCTGCGTGAATTGCACCACCAGCGGCGTCTTCTCTCCCGGAGCCATCGCTGGCCCCTTCGGCAGGCTGGCCTGCATGGACGAAACCAGCGTCTTAGCCAGGTAGACCCGCATCCCCAGCTTCACCTTTACCGCCGTGCACCCGCTCAACCCCAGCAAAGAAGCCACCGCCGCGCACGCCGCAAGCCTCGCGCCCCGCCAGCTGAGTGATTCGCCAGTCTTCATCGCCAGCCCTCCATACATCACCGGACCACTTTGGGAAAACGGGATGGGCTCAATCATCGCCATGCGTCCCACACTTACGACGTAGGTAGCACCACCGCAGTTTCAATTCCCGCAGACCCTTTGCCTTGCAGGTAGTGGGCCGATTTTTGATTACGCGTCAATCGGGACCTGGGCGGATTACTTCCGAATTGCGGACCATCTGCCCAGAACCCCCGCTCTTCGTTCGTGCACAATGCCCTCATTAGAAAACCATGTGCTGGGCACAGACCTCCGGAAACGTGGACGCTGCCCTGTTGCTTTCCCAAAGAAGCTGTGGCATCCTTCCTGTTGGAAACCAAAATGTCCATCTCAAGAGAGAACGCATGAAACAAAAAATGGACGTCATGCAGGGAACGTTGGCGCTGATGATCCTCAAGACTCTCGACGTCCTGGGGCCTCTGCACGGCTACGGGATCGCCCGGCGCATCGAACAGATTAGCCGGGACGTTTTCGCCGTGAATCAAGGCACTCTTTATCCCGTTCTGTTGAAGTTGGAGCAGGAAGGCGCGATCGCGTCCGAGTGGGGGTCCTCGGAGAATAACCGCAGGGCCCGTTTCTATCGGCTCACCAGGGACGGACGCAAGCAGTTGCAAGCCGAGACACGCGATTGGGAACAAACCGCGGCGATCATCGGCCGCTTCTTCGAAGTGAAAGCGAAGGATTTCTCGTGAGGCCTATGCGGCGGTTCCTTGCGCGTCTGACGAACTTCGTGGACCGGCGGCCGAAGGACGGACGGCTGAACGAGGAGATTAAGGAGCACATTGCTCTGCAGACAGCCGAATATCTTCGTGCTGGCTTGGCTCCGGCTGAGGCGCGCCGCCAGGCGGTTCTGAAGTTCGGCGCAGTCGAGGCAATCAAGGAAGATTATCGTGCCGAGAGAGGCCTGCTCTTCATCGACACTCTCCTTCAGGACCTGCACTACGGACTGCGCATGCTGCGCAAGTCTCCTGGCTTCACCGCCGTCGCCATTCTCACTCTCGCCCTCGGCATCGGCGCCAACACTGCGATTTATTCATTTGTGTATGGAGTCCTGTTGGCCCCGCTGCCCTATCACGACGCGTCCAAGCTGGTCGTCCTGAATGAAACCACTCCAAGAGTAGGCAACGTCAGCGTCTCGTATCCCAACTTTCTCGACTGGCGCGCGCAATGCCGCTCGTTCTCGCAAATGGCCTACGTCGAGCAAGTGAGTTTCAACCTTGCCGGCGCCGGCGTGAGCCAGCCGGAGAACATACAAGGCGACAGCGTCTCGCCAAATTTTCTCTCCATGATGGGCGTGCGTCCCTTTCTGGGCCGCGATTTCGCCCCAGCGGAGGGACAGTCCGGAACCCAGCGCGTCTTGCTGCTCAGCTACCAGCTGTGGCAGTCGCACTTTGGCGCTGACCGCGACGTAGTCGGCCGCTCGATTACGCTCGATGGAAACGATTTTGTGATCATCGGCGTGCTGCCGCCCGATTACCGCTCGCTGGACACGATTGACGTCATGCTGCCCATCGGCGTGTGGGCCACGAACAATCCGAGTGCGACGGAGAGAGGTCAACGCGGCGACAGCTCGGTCGTGGGTCGCCTCGCGCCAGGCGCCTCGCTCACGCAAGCCCGCGCCGAAATGGAGGGCATCGCGGCGCGCTTGGCGAAGGAGTATCCCGAAGCGAATGACCAGTTTGGCGTCCGGCTGCGCCCTATTCGCGACTCCTTCGTCGGCGACCTGCAAACGGAGATTCTTGTCCTCTTCGCCGCAGTCATGTTTGTCCTGCTGATCGCTAGTGCGAACGTGGCAAATCTGTTCCTCGTTCGTGGCGCGGCGCGCAGCAAGGAAATTGCGATCCGCATCGCAATCGGCGCCAGCCGGTCGCGCATCATCCGGCAACTGCTGACGGAGAGCTTCGTACTTGCTTTTCTCGGAGGCATCTTGGGACTTGCTTTCGCGCTGGCCGGAATTCGCCTCATTACGCGGCTGATTCCACAGGAAACGCTGGGGGGCGCCAGCATCGGCCTGAATGGCGCTGTGCTCCTGTTTACGGCAGGTGTCGTGGTGCTGGCTGCCTTGTTCTTCGGCATGGCCCCGGCAGCACACTCGGCAAAGCGCGAGGTGCAGGCCGAACTCAAGGAGGGAGGCAGAACGGCCAGCGTCGGCGCGGCGCAGAACCGCCTGCGTGGAACGCTCGCCGTGGCGGAGATTTCGCTTGCTCTGGTTCTTTTAGCTGGCGCGGGCCTGATGCTGAAGAGCCTGTATAGGCTGGTCAACGTGAATCCGGGCTTCCAGCCCGATCGTGTCCTGACCATGGAAATGTATTTGAGTTCGCAGCGATACTCCCAGGACCCGGCAGTTCTCAATTTTTGGCGGCAAGTACTCGACGCTGTGCGCGCTCTCCCCGGAGTGCAAAGCGTCGCGCTGGGAAACCATATCCCGCTGACGGACCATCATGGCCGCACGGACATCACCATCGAGGGCATGGCGCTCCCCAAGCCTGGAAGCTTTCCGCATCCGGATGTCCACACGGTCAGTCCCGACTATGTTCGCACGCTCGGAATGGTGCTGCAGCGCGGCAGGACGTTCACCGACGCCGACAACGAAACCGCTCCCCTCGTCGCCCTGGTGAACGACAAACTCGCGCGGCAGTATTGGCCCAACCAGGATCCCGTCGGCAAACGATTCATGTGGGGACGCTTCAATCCCGCTTCCAAGAACCCGCCCAAGTGGGTCACCGTCGTCGGCGTCGTTGACGACACGAAAATGTACGGATTGGCGAACCCCTCGCGTCTCGAAGTGTATGACCCGCTGCGGCAGGACGTAAATAACGACATGGATTTGCTCGTGAAATCCCGGATTGATCCATCCGCGCTGACCTCGGAGATCCGCAGCGTGGTGGCCGCCGTGGACAAAGATCAACCTATCTTCGCCATCGCCACCATGAACAAGATCCTCAGCGACGGGGTCTCCGCGCCACGCCTCACGTTGCTGCTCCTCGGACTCTTCAGCGCGCTCGCCGTGATCCTCGCGGCCATCGGAATCTATGGCGTGATTTCGTATTCCGTCGCGCAGCGTACCCACGAAATTG
The DNA here is from genome assembly GCA_963780035.1 of uncultured Acidobacteriota bacterium. Taxonomy (GTDB): domain Bacteria; phylum Acidobacteriota; class Terriglobia; order Acidiferrales; family UBA7541; genus Palsa-295. The sequence goes on from CAWAAG010000012.1 coordinate 138,495, forward strand.
GCGTGCGCATGACGCTCGGAGCGCAGCCCCCCGACGTTCTTCGCATGATCCTGGGCCAGGGAGGGAAAATCGCGCTCGTCGGGATTGTCATCGGAATCGTGGTTGCCTTCGGACTTACCCGCTTGATGTCCGGCCTTCTGTTTTCCGTCAGCCCCAGCGATCCCGCCACGTTTGCCGCCGTGGCCGGGCTGGTTGGCCTCGTCGCCATCTTCGCCTGCTACATACCCGCGCGCCGCGCCATGCGCGTCGATCCTATAGTCGCGCTGCGGCACGAATAATTCACGGCTTTTCAAACCGCAACGAACGGCGCGAGCCGCGACGAGCAGTCACTCAAAATGAATGGGTTACGGCTTCTTTCTCACTGGATGGTGTTGCATCTACCGGCTGAACTGGCACGCGTTACGGGAAACTGACCCACCGCCTTGCACATACACACGATCTTCGCCGCGGTAGCGTAAATTTTTGTGTGTAGATTTGGCTTGGAAGCAAAAAAGAAGGGTGTACATCTTCTTGGAGCGCCAACTCACAAGGAGGAGGTACACCCGATGCGAGAACTGGAAGTCCTCAGCAGTGGACATCTTAAGCTGGACTTTGCCGAGTGGAAAGAATTCTTTGACCAGGAACTGGGGGAATGGGTGCGCAGCCAGGTGAAGCGCCTGATCGAGCAGGCTCTGGAGGCCGAGCGCGATTATCACTTGCAGTTGGGTTATTACGAGCACAGCCCGAAGTTTCGCATGGATTACCGCAACGGCTATCGGCTGCGGGATTTAGCCACGCGGTTGGGCTTGTTGCGGCGTTTGCGGGTACCGCGCACGCGCCGCCGTTACCGCAGCCAGTTTCTGCCGCGCTATAAGCGGGCCCAACCGGCGGTGCACGAACTGGTGCGGCAGGCCTTTCTGCGGGGGGATTTCCACCCGGCAGGTGGGCGCGGTGCTGGAGCCGGTGCTGGGGGAAGCCTATTCGGCGCAGACGGTTTCCAACCTGACGCGCGAACTGAGCCGAGCCGCGGAGCAGTTTCACCGGCGCCCGCTGCGCGCGGATTATCTGTATTTGTTCTTGGATGGCGTGGTTTTGAAAGTGCGCGATGCGGGCCGTAAAGTGCGCCGTCGGGTGGTGTTGGTGGCCTATGGGATCACCGCGCAGGGACGGCGCGAGGTGTTGGCTTACCAGTTTGCCCACAACGGAGAGAGTGAAGCGTGCTGGACGGAATTTCTGCAGGATTTATATCAGCGCGGGCTGCAAGGCCAGCACTTGCGGCTGATCGTCAGCGATGGCGGCAAGGGGCTGGCGGCAGCGCTCCCGCTGGTGTTTCCGCGCGTGGCCGTGCAACTGTGCTGGGCGCACAAGCTGCGCAATATCGCCGACAAGGTGCGGCGCAGCGAAGGCAGCTGCGTGGCGCAAGCCGCCAGCCTGTACCGGGCCAAGAATCGCGGGCAGGCGCAGCGGGCCTTCCGGCAGTGGAAACGGAACTGGGAACAGCGCCGCCCTAAAGCCGTGGCCTGCGTGGAACGCGATCTGGATCGTTTGCTGAGTTTTTACGATGTGCCGGAGGCCCATTGGAAGAAGGTGCGCACCACCAACGTGATCGAGCGGTCTTTCCGAGAGGTCCGTCGGCGCACCCGGCCGATGTCCAGCTTCGCCAATCCCGGCAGCTGTGACCGCATCGTCTTTGGCGTCATCAGTCACCTAAACCGTTCCTGGGAGAAAAAACCCTTCAAAGAATTTACACACAATCCTTGACGCTACCTCGCCGCTATTCCGCTTGCCCAACATTAACTAATGTGTTATAATAGACGCGAGTTTCCATTGCCTAGAAGGAAGGAAAGCACATGGCGAACGACGGGAGAGCCAGCATCAATCAAGATGGCCATCCCGCTCGCCTGGGGGCGCGCACAACCAGTTCTAATCGCAACAACGCCTCATTCAAAATCCCGTGCAACTCCCTGAAAATGAACGCGAAACCAAATCCTAATCGCAACACGAATGTCTCTAGTCGGGGTTTCCTGGGTCATCCAGCGCGGGCTACAAATCACAACTCACGAATCACCAATCACACCCTCCTTCCGCCCATGTCACATTGTTACAACCGCTCTGCCCACCCTTCTAGCCACTTGTTTGTCCTGAGCGCATTTTGCGAAGGGTCACTCGCCACTAGCCACTGCCTTTTCACGGCTCGCGCACCACGGGTCGCGAGCCACCGCCCGCATTTCACCAATCACTACTCACCAATCACCACTCACGCGTCTTTCCCCGCGCATGTAACAATGTTGCAAACCCCTCCCGCCGTTCACCAGTCACCACTCACCAATCACGCCTTTTCAATCGCCAACCCCCGCGATTAGAAATCGTTATATCTCATAGAAAACAAACGACCGAGCTCCCATTCAATCGCCAACTTTCCGCTACTCCGGCTTCGCGCAAATCTCGCCCCGATTCATCACTTTCCACTTCGCCTCGGTGTAACATCGTACCGATGCTCGAACTCGATTCCGCACTCGACTTCTTCCCCGAATTCGACGCCGATTTCTTCGCCGCGCTCCCCGCGCGTCCCGGCATCTTCCTCTTGGAGATGCACGCAGCCGGCGCGCAGCCCTATCTCGCACGTACCGCGGACATCCGCCGCGCCGCCGAACGCCTCTTGAGCCAGCCGGAGGCCTTATCGAAATCCTTGAACTTGCGCGACGTAGCCCGGCGCATCCGCTACCGCGTCACCGGCTCGAAATTCGAACAGACCTTCGCATTCTACGAAAACGCCCGCTCCTACTTCCCGCGCCGCTACCGAGACTTGATGCGTTTGCGTCCTCCGGCCGTGCTCAAAGTCAATTTGCGCAACGCTTACCCCCGTTGTTACGTCACCCGGCGCATTCGCCCCGACGAAGGCTTCTATTTCGGCCCCTTCGCTTCGCGCCGCCTGGCCGAAGACTTCAGCCAGGGCTTTCTCGATCTTTTCAAGACGCGCCGCTGCCAGATCAAAATCCGCCGCGACCCGGACTATCCCGGGTGCATGTATTCCGAAATGAAAATGTGCCTCGCGCCCTGTTTTGCCGGATGCACCAAAGAAGAATATGACGTGGAACTCGGCCGCGTCCTGGAAACGCTCGAATCCTCCGGCGCGGCGCTCACCGAAGAACTCGCCCGGGAGCGCGAAGCGGCCAGCAACGCGCTCGACTTCGAACGCGCCGCGGCGCTCCACAAGCGTCTGGATAAAGTGTCCGCGGCTCTGCGCACAATGCCGGATATCGCGCGGCGTATCGAGGAACTGGACGTCGTGATCCTCCAGCGCGCCGCCGAACATCACACCATCGCCGTGTTTCCGGTGCGCGGCGGCGTGCTGGACGAGCCTCTCTTCCTGCGCTTCGCCGAAATTTCCAGCGAGCCACGCTCCGTCGAAGCGATTTTGAAAGAGAAACTCGAGCCGCCAGAGGATCTCGCCGAAAATGCCGCGGAACCTGAACCGGTGACCCAAGCGCAACTGGAACAGCAACAATCACTTGCGCCGCTCGATACCGCCGCTTTCTGGCGCTCGCGTTACGGACTCCGCGCGGCGCCGCCGCAATTGCCGGAACATTTGTCGCTCCTCGCCCGCTGGTTTTATTCCAAGCCGCGCGAAGGCGAAATTCTCTTTCGCGACAAAGTATGGCCCTACCGCCGCATGTTGCGCGCCTGCAGCCGCCTGCTAGCAGGCCCGCAGCCCACGAAAACTCCGCCGCAGCCTTCGCAGTAAACCGCCGCCGCAATCGAAACGAACCTCTCCACGATTGCATCGTACAATTGATCCGATGGCCTTCACCAATACACCCCTTTCCCCGCTCCCCGCCCCGGAAAATCGTTCCCGTTTTCGCGAATCGGTGCGTTCGCTCCGCCATCGCAATTTCCAGCTTTTTTTCAGCGGCCAGATGATCTCCCTCATCGGCACCTGGATGCAGACCATCGCCGAAGCCTGGCTGGTATACCGCCTCACCGGCTCCTCGCTCCTGCTCGGCACCGTCGGTTTCGTCGGACGCATTCCCATTTTTCTTTTCGCTCCGCTCGGCGGTCTCGCTGCCGATCGCTGGAACCGCCACAAGGTTGTCATCGGCACGCAAGTAGCCTCGATGATTCTGGCCTTCGCCCTGGCCGCGCTGACGCTCCTGCACATCATTCGCGTGTGGGAAATCATGACGCTCGCGGCTCTGCTCGGCGTCGTAAACGCCTTCGACGTGCCGGCGCGACAGTCGCTGCTCATCGAGATGGTAGTGCGCGACGATTTGATGAACGCTATCGCGCTCAATTCCTCCATGTTCAACGGCGCGCGCATCATCGGCCCGGCCATCGCCGGAATTCTGGTGGCGCGCATCGGCGAAGGCTGGTGCTTCTTCGCCAACGCCGTCAGCTATGTCGCCGTGATCATCGGCCTGCTGATGATGAAATTCGAATCGCTGCGCACTTCCTCCCGGGACACTTCGCCCTTCGAACACATCGTCGAAGGCTTCCGTTTCGTCCGCCGCACCAAACCAATCCTGGCGCTCGTCCTGCTGATCGGAGTGGTCAGCCTGGTCGCGGTGCCCTATTCCGTACTCATGCCGATCTTCGCGGACCAGGTGCTGCATCGCGGCGCCCACGGACTGGGGATACTCATGGGCTCGGCGGGAGTGGGAGCCCTTCTCGGCGCGCTCACTCTCGCGGTCCGCCGGGGAGTTCACGGATTGGGCCGCGTGGTCGGCTACGCGGCGGCGGCCTTCGGAGTCTCCTTGATCCTCTTCGCGTTTTCGAAATCCTTCTGGCTGTCCGTGGCGCTGCTGATTCCGGTCGGATATGCCGTGATGCTGCAAATGTCCAGTTCCAACACCTTGATTCAAGCGATGGTGCCGGACGAACTGCGCGGCCGCGCCATGGCCATGTACACCATGATGTTCATGGGCATGGCGCCGATGGGCTCGCTTTTCGCCGGGGCGCTGGCCGATAAAATCGGCGCTCCGTGGACGGTGGCGATTGGCGGGATTGGCGCCATCGTCGCGGCGCTAATTTTTCTGCGCCGTTTGCCGGGTTTGCGGTTCGAAGCCCGCCAATTGATCGTCGCGCAGGGACTATCCCCGGTCGAACCGCCCGAGGAAATCCGCACGCGTTGAGCCGTGCGCCGCGCCGCGAAACACACCCGGATATGGGTTCTGTTATACTGCGCGGAATGCAATTTTCTTCAAGTCAAGCGAGGTTTCATGTCATCCGCCGCGCCCATGAATGACGAGCGCAAATCCGGGTCCGCCACGGCGGAAGGCACCTTACGCTATGCCGCGCGGTTTCAAGGTCGTGCTGCCGCGGGCCACTTCCGCGAGATTCGCGGCGGCCTGGTGCTCTCTTCGATTGGGATTGGCACTTACCTGGGCGAACCCGACGAAGCCACCGACGGCGCTTACACGGACGCAGTCGTTGCGGCGATCGAGGGCGGCATCAACGTGGTGGATTCCGCGATCAATTACCGCTTTCAACGCAGCGAGCGCGCCGTGGGTGCGGCTCTGCGGGAACTCTTCCGTAAGGGTTTCGGGCGCGACGAAATTATGATCTGCAGCAAAGCCGGCTTCCTGACGCCCGACGGCGAAATGCCCGCGGACCCGAATTCGTACTTTTCGAGCGAATTTCTGGAACGCGGCGTTTTTCGCGTGGAAGATATCGCAGCCGGATGCCATTGCATGGCGCCGGGCTACCTGGCCGATCAACTCGATCGCAGCCGGCGGAATCTGGGGTTGGAAACGATTGATGTCTTCTACCTGCACAACCCGGAGACGCAGCTGAGCGAAGTACCGCCGGACGAATTTCGCCGGCGCATCCGCGAAGCGTTCCTGTTTCTGGAGGCTGCGGTAGCGTCGAAACAAATTCGCGCGTACGGCATGGCGACATGGAATTCCTTTCGCGAGGATCCCAAGGCGGCTGGATTCCTCTCGCTCGCAGACATGGTGAAAATCGCCAAAGACGTGGCCGGCGACGACCATCACTTTCGCTTCGTGCAATTGCCGTTCAATCTGGCGATGCCGGAGGCGTTGACGCGGCCAAATCAAATAGTGGAAGGGCGCGCGGTGCCGATGGTGCAGGCGGCACGCGCCGCGGGAATCGCGCTGGTTACCAGCGCGGCGCTATTGCAGGGACAGCTCACGAAAAATTTGCCGGCGTTCGTCAATAGCGCACTAGGATTAAAGGATAATGCTTCTCTCGCGTTGCAATTTGCGCGCTCGGTGCCGGGACTGACGACGGCGCTGGTGGGGATGAGCCAGGTGCCGCATGTGCAGGCCAATCTGCAACTGATTGGCGTCGAGCCGGCGTCCCGCGAGCAATTCATGAAGCTTTTCGAGCAGAGAGACTAGGGCTGCGAAGGCTGGGCGGCGCGTGGATGGCGTTCCTCGAGCCACACACCTATCTCAGCTGCCACTTTATCGAGCTGGCCCGTGAAAAAATGGTCGGCGCCATTGATTATGACGAGGCGCTTGGGTTCAGGCAGAGTTTCAAAGAACGCTTCGACAGTGGCGCGGGAGCCGAACTGGTCATATCCGCCCTGGATAATAAGTTTCGGTTTGGTGCATTCCCGCAAGTACGTCAAGTCCGAGTCATCCACAGGAAGTCCCAGGCCGATTAGTTCCGTGACGCGTTCATCCAGGCAGCCGACCCGCAAACCCACCCACGAGCCGAAGCTGAAGCCGGCGAGCACAATCGGTGCAGCGGGAAATTCCTGCGCCAGGTAATCAAGCGCCACGCGTACGTCTTCCTGCTCACCGACGCCACGATCGTGCGCGCCCTCGCTCGAACCGGCGCCGCGGAAATTGAAGCGCAAGACCGGAAGGCCGCGATGGTGGAGGGCCTTGGCGGCCTGGTAGACGACTTTATTGTGCATGGTGCCACCGAAAAGTGGATGCGGGTGACACACCACCGCGGCCATGGGGGGATCGGGGTTTGGCACGGTCCATAGGAGAGTTTCGAGCTTGCCGGCGGGGCCGTTCAGAAAGAAATTGCGATGAAATGTGTCAGCCATGGGAGGGTGCGAATGAATGAGTCTAACGAAGAGCTGCGTGCGGCGCAAACGGGATGGCCGCGGTTCAGGTTTTTGCCGGCGAGTCCCAACGAACCGCGACGCTGGTGAGCACGGCGCCGATGCCAGCTTCCGGGTCGGCGCGCGGCGCGAGTCCTTGCAGCGCGTCGGCGGGCCCCACGCGAACGATCCGCGCTGGAATTTCGCCGGCACGCGCCAACTCGCCCCAGGGAATTTTCGCGAGCACAGCATCACCCGTCGAGTAGATGTGCGCGGTCTCGAAGCGCGCGCCGGTGCGCGAGATATTCTGAGTCATGGATTCTTCCGGCCAGGGTGAATTCGGGGCGCGGACGAATATGGGAAGAGCGAAAGACATCCGGGAACAGGAGCGGCGTTCGCTTTCGCTAGGGCGCGGCAGTGTGCGCGGAGGCAATTCCAGGTGGAGCGCGACTTCATAGCCGCCGCGCCGGCCCGGTTCCACGCGCACCACGTGCGCGAGCGTTTCCGGTGGCACGCCGGAGGCTGAATTGGCGTCGAAAGGAAAGGCGATCCAGACGCGGGAGCCTAATTCGCACGGCTCGTTGCGCTTCACGCGGATGCCGTCACGCGCCACATCGAGGGTGCGCGCCGCTTCCAGGCGCATGCCAAGAGTCCCGCGCCAGCGGATGCGCGCAGGCAAGCTGAGCTGCGCGCGGGGATGCTTGCGCATTTCGGTGGGCTTGGGGGCCGAAATCATGAGGGCATATCGTAGCCGCAGAGGTGGAGGAGGTCAAACTTTGCTTCCTTCGCTTCGTTTTCTTCCTTTTGGCTGGGATGCCGGCCGCGCAGCGCAGCAGCATCGAAAATCTGAATTTGCCGGAGTCGTAAAAGCGGTTGCGCGACGGCTGGAAGCGGTGATAGCTTGAGAATATCGCAAGGTCCACCTGGGAGGGCCTATGGAAAAGGCGGTTGAACGCCGCGCGGCGCGCCGTTTTTCTATGCTGCTGCCCTTGAAAGTGCGATTCTCGGCCGAGGATCGCGTCTTGGAAAAGCAGGGGGAAACGCGCGACGTCAGCTTCCGGGGGCTCTATTTCACGATCGAGGCGCGCGTGGAAGCCGGAACGCCGATCGAATTTGTCCTGACCCTGCCGCAACAGATCACGCTTGCAGGCGACGTGCACATCCGCTGTTACGCGCACGTTATGCGCGTGGAGCCGCACAACGGCCATCGCGGCGTCGCCGCGCGCATCGACCGCTACGAATTTCTTCCCGCCACCGCCTGACGCTTTCCGCAAAACAGAGTAGAATTGTTTTTTGCCTGACACGGGGGACACATGTATCACTATGATCCGATCACGGCGCTGGATGAATTGCGGGACGACGCGGTATTGCCGCATCCCGTCCATTTGCGCGACATGATCTTGCGAACCAAGCTGGACCCGACGACGGCGCTGGATTTGAACCGCGAATTTCAAGATTATCTGGCCCGGTTCGGCGAAACGCAGAAAATTGCGCGCGCGATTCTGGACCAGCTTGCGGTTGGTACGCGCAAGGCCTCAGCCTCGAGCTAGAACTGCATGGACGCGTGGCGCGCGATGGAGGGCGGCTGCGACGGCGCGCTGACGACGATAAGACCCTCACATACAGTGGTACCGGGAGCGTGGAACTTCGTATGGCTCGGCATACTTTACTGATTGATGCGGACGACACGCTCTGGGAAAACAACATCTTCTTCGAGAAATCCATCGAGCATTTTATTACGCAGCTCGAGCATCTCGGTTACACCCGCGAATACATCCGCCACATCCTGAACGAGACCGAAAAGCGGAATATCCGGCAGCACGGCTACGGCGTGCGCAGCTTTCGCCGTTCGCTGGAAGAAACGTATATGAAGCTGGCGGGAAACGCGGCGCGCCGCGAACTGGTGCAAGAAATCGCGCGCATCGCGGCGGAGCTGGAGGCGACGCCTCCTCACATTCTCGACGGCGTGCCGGAGACGCTGGCGTATCTCGCGAAGCATCACCGCCTGATCCTGCTGACCAAGGGCGAACCTGCGGAGCAGGCCGCGAAAGTCGAGCGCTCCGGGCTGCAACCTCATTTCGACGCGATTGAAATTGTGCTGGAAAAAGACGCTAGCGTGTACGAGCGAATGGTCGAACAGTTCAAAATTGTAAAGACGCACGGCTGGATGGTGGGCAATAGCCCGCGCAGCGACATCAATCCGGCCTTGCAGATGGGCTTGAACGCTGTCTTTATTCCGCATTCGAATACCTGGCACTTGGAGCACGCGGAGCTGGAGAGCGGCACGGGCAAGCTGCTAATACTGAATAGTTTTCGCGACCTGCGAGAGCATTTTTGATTGAAGGGCCCAGGAGGTCGAAGTGGCGGCAACACCAGGAAGCGAGATGAACGCGAAGCCCCGAGTTGCGGTGATGGGCGCGGGTGCGGTGGGCTCCTATTTCGGCGGGATGCTCGCGCGCGCCGGAGTTCCCGTAGTGCTGATTGGACGACCGGCGCACGTGGAAGCGATCCGGCGAGACAAGCTATTTATGGACACGGTGACATTTCAGGAGCGCGTGCCCGTGGAAGCCTCCAGCGATCCTGCGGACGTGGCCGGTGCGGACGTGGTTCTATTTTGCGTGAAGGGACAAGACAACGAAGCGAGCTCGCGCGCCGTTTCGCCCTACTTGGCGCCCGGCGCGATTGTCGTGAGTTTGCAGAATGGCGTGGACAATGTTGCAGCGATCCGCGCGGCTTCCGGAATTGATTCGCTGCCTGCGGTGGTGTACATCGCGGCGGTGTTGCCAGAACCAGGTCATGTGAAACATTTGGGGCGCGGGGAATTGGCCGTAGGGGAATTGACGAGTGGCGCTGCTTCGCCGGGTTCGTCTTCATCCGCGCACTCTTCGCGCCCGGAGAAAATCGCGGCACTGTTTGCGTCCGCCGGTGTGTCGTGCCGCATCTCGGAATATATCGAAGCCGATATCTGGGCGAAATTCATCATGAACTGTGCGGGGAACGCGGTGGCCGCGATCGCGCAATGCTCTTACGCGGAAGCGGTACGGAATCCGGCGTCACGCGAATTAATGCAGCGATTGATGGAAGAAACGGTGACGGTGGGCCGGGCGGCCGGCATGCGTCTGCCCGACGTGAAATACTTCATGGAAGAGGGGATCAAGTCGCTGGGGAGTTTTGGGAATGCGACGTCGTCAACCGCTCACGATCTGGCGCGCGGCAAGAGCACCGAGATCGAATCGCTGAATGGTTACGTAGTGCGCCGTGGCGCGGAGCTTGGAGTGACGACGCCGTGCAGCTTTTCGGTGTACGCCATGGTGAAATTGCTGGAAGAGACCGAGGCGCGGCGCCAGCAGCACGCGAAACCAGCCAGTTCTTCGCAATAGGAATCGGCTGCTATTCCTGACTGCGGAAGTGAAAGGGAATGTGCACGATCGCTTCGAGGTCCACGGGCTGGCCCTCTCGCAGGGCAGGGCGAAACTCCCAGCGCGATAGAGCTTCCATCGCGTAGCGATCCAGCTGCGGATCGACGCTGTGCACCACCTGGATGCTATCCACCGAGCCGTTCTTGCGAATGATGGCGTAGAGAATCACTTCGCCATCTACTCTTTCCTTGATTAAATCCGGCGGATACTTGGGGTCCACTTTGCGGACCAGTTCCAATCCCGTCAGCTCGCCTTTCGGCTTGATGTAGGGCGGATTGCCTTCCTCCAACTGCGCGAAATTTATGATCCAGTTTGTGCCATTGACGCTTGTGAGATTGGGCATGTCAATGTGCAGCGAGTAGACCTTTGGGCCGGAAAGAAGCCGTTCGGGCGGGATACCCGGGTCAATCGAGCCAATCACGAGCGGGCCATGGCGCGTAGCGGACATCGCGTCGGACGGCGCCATCGGTTTCAAATTCAGGTGCGTCGGGCGTCCGGCGGGAGCCAGGCCGCCGCTTCCGGAGTGTCCGTTACCTCCGCTGATGCTGACGGCGGCGGGATACGATCCAGTATTTGCGCCGCCCGCTGCGCTGGCTCCGCGTCCGCCGCGGCTGGAAGCATCGCCGCCCGCGCCGCCATTGCCGGCTGCGCCGTTTTCAGCGCCGCCGGGGACACCGGGCTGTTTGCCGTCAGGCGAAATCGCCACGCGCGCCGCGAGATTTCCTTGGGGCACGTTCACTTCCGGCGCGGGAGGCGCGGGCGAGGCTGAAATCGCGATGAGGCGGTGCAGATTCGCGTCGCCGGTGGATGCGGAAGAAACTTCCGGCGCGGCTCCGGTATCTGCTTGCGTGGCGTGCTTTGCGGCAACCGCTCTCGACATGGGCTCGACGGGCATTCGCGGCTGCGCATTCACCATCGGAGACGGAGCGATATCGAGTGGCCCGGCGTTCTTTTCCTGATTGATCTCGGGCGCGGTGAGTTCAGCCGTGGCGCGATGGCGAATTTCCGGGGCCGCCGCGGCGGAACCTAGATGAAGGTGGGGTTTGGGAATCGCAGGAGCCTCGGCCCACTCAGCAATATTCGGCAGCAGAGTTTCGATTTTCGGTGGAGTTGCCGGCGCGTCCGGTTGGATCAGCGTTTGCCGCGGGTGCGTCACTCGAATTGGTTCCGACAAGATTGTTTGCCGCGGGTGGAAAGCGTCCGCACCTTTGCGCGGTAGTGGTTTCGCGGGGTCGCCCTTGGGGCTGGGTTTGATTTCGTGCCCTGGCAGGGAAATGGGCGGTAAATCCTGCGTGGGATTGGTCCAGGTGAGTTCGATGCGCACGGGCGCGAGATTGGGGGGATTGCTGGCGAGGAAATGCCAGATCGGCAGCAGGATAATGGCGATGGCGGCGACGTGCCACAACGCCGCGGCGGTGAACGCGCGCCCGGGAAACCTGCCTTGAATCCATTCAACGCGCAGAGCGGAATCCGCGGGCAGATCGCTGTCTTGCGGCGCGCGCTCGCCGCTGAAATAGGCGCGCAAGCTGGAGCGGAACTCCTGCCAGGGCGAGCCCCAATCCACGCCGAGGTCGAGCCGAGGCAGCCTGGAGTGCGAAGGCAACTCGACGAGCGGTTCGTCGACGGGTTCCGGGGCGCGTTGTGCGGTGGCGTGCATGGGTTCGGCCATTATACCTGAGCGGGTTGGATGCGCCGACGCTAGGCTGCGGCTGCCAACCTGTAAAAAGAAAGCAGAGTATCACCTTGCCCGAGCTGGCGAGTGAATTCAAGACGGTCGAACCGCGCGGGCAGCTCCACACTGCAATAGTGTTCGACGATGACGATCCCGCGCGGAGCGATCAGGTGCGAAGCATCCAGAAATTCAAGCACTTTGAAATATTGGCCGGTGTCTTCGTACGGCGGATCGAGGAAAATGAAATCCGCCATGAGACGGCGGTTCGCCAGCTTTTCCAGCCCGCGCACGGCGTCTGCTTCTATGACTTCCGCGCCGCTGCGAATTTCGAGCGATGCAAGATTGTCGCGGATGAGCCGAGCGGCTTTCGCGCCGGATTCGACGAAGAATGCGTCGCGGGCGCCGCGGCTGATGGCTTCGATCCCGACGGCACCGGTGCCGGCGAAGAGGTCCACGAAGTATGAGTCGGCGATAGAAGGGCCCAGCACGTTGAAGAGGGTTTCGCGCAGGCGGTCGCTGGTGGGACGCAAACGCATTGTGCCGGGGCCTTTCAACCGGCGGCTGCGATATTTTCCTGCGATCACGCGCATCGGCTAGCCCACCGAAGCCAATTGATATCGTTTGCGCCACGCGGGACTGAGCGATTCGAGGCGGGCGATGATTTGGGCGGCGCGCTCGGGATTTTCCGCCAGCGCAAAAGCTTCGCGGCGAGCGAGTTCCAGGATTTCGTGATCGCGCAGCGGCTGCGCCACCGAGAAGGCTGCGTCGCCGTGCTGGCGCGTGCCGAAAAATTCGCCGGGACCGCGCTGCTTCAAATCCTGTTCGGCGATTTCAAATCCATTGGACGTGGCCACCATGGTTTCGATTCTGGCGCGGGCTTCGCCTGTTATATTTTTGCGCGCCACCAGGATACAACGTGATTTCTCCGCGCCGCGCCCGATGCGGCCGCGCAGCTGATGGAGTTGCGCGAGGCCGAAGCGGTCGGCGTGTTCGACGACCATGATGGTGGCGTTGGGCACATCCACGCCGACTTCGATCACGGTGGTGGCGACGAGGATTTGAATTTCATTGCGGCGAAATTGCTCCATGACGGAATCTTTTTCGTCGTTCTTCAGGCGGCCGTGCAGCAAGCCGACGCGAATGCCGGGAAATACGTGTTTGGCGAGGCGTTCGTATTCTGCCGTGGCCGCCTTCAGCTCCTGCTTCGATTCTTCGATGACGGGATATACCACATAAGCCTGGCGCCCCCTCGCGATTTCGCGGCGCAGGAATTCCCAGACGCCGTTCAGCTGCGCTTCTTCGGTCCAGCGCGTTTCGATCGGCGTGCGGCCGGGCGGCATTTCGTCAATGACGGAGATTTCCAGGTCGCCGTAGAGAGTGAGCGCGAGAGTGCGCGGGATGGGCGTTGCAGTCATCACCAGGACATGCGGAGACGCGCCTTTTTCGATCAGGCGTTTGCGCTGCAGGACGCCGAAGCGATGCTGCTCGTCCACAATCACAAGGCCCAGCTTCTTGAAGGCCACCGGATTTTCGATCAGGGCGTGCGTTCCGATGATCATCTGCGCTTCGGCGCTTCCGACGCGCGCGAGGGCTTGGTCCTTTGCCGAGCGGGTGCGGCCGCTGACGATAAGCTCCACGCCGTAGCCCGCGGGCTCGAAGATGCGGCGCGCGGAGAGATAATGTTGCGCAGCGAGAATTTCGGTGGGCGCCATGAGGGCGACCTGGTAGCCGTTTTCGATGACGATGGTGGCGGCTTCGAGCGCGACGATAGTTTTTCCGCTGCCGACGTCGCCTTCCAGCAAGCGGTTCATAGGGTAGGGGCGTTCGAGATCGGCGGCGATTTCGGCGAGGACGCGTTTTTGCGCGGCAGTGGGCTTGAAGGGCAGAATGCGCTTCAACGCGGTGCGGACTTTTTCTTCGCGGACGCGCATGGCGATGCCCCGGCGGCTGTGGTCGTTCAAGCGGCGCAGCGCGAGGGCCAGCTGGTAATAGAAAAATTCCTCGAAGATCAGGCGGATTTGGGCGGGGCTGCGGCAATTATTGAGGAGTTCGATTTTTTCGTTCTGTGGAGGAAAGTGCGCGAAGACCAGGGCATCGCGGCGCGAGGGAAAGCGATAGCGTTCGAGAATATCGGGCGGCAGCGGGTCGGGAATATTGCCTTCAAAATCCGCGAGCACGGCATAAATGATGCGGCGCAGCATGCGCGAACTGATGCCGCCGAGCGCTTCGTAAATAGGGACGATGCGGCCGACTTCGGTGGAGTCCGCGGCGGCACCGTCGGTGGCACCAACCAGTTCGATCTGCGGATTGACCATCTCCAGGCGTCCGGGGCTAAAGGGATCGGCGTCAACTTTTCCATGCAACACGAGCTTTTGGCCGTCTTTCAGGCGTCCTTCGAGATAGCCGCCATGAAAAAAGCGGACGTACACCTTACCGGAGGCATCGCGCACGGTGACGTGAAAAATCGAGCGGCGGCTGCGCTTGAAGCGGACCGTGGTCCCTCCTCCGCCGGTGATTTCAGCGAAAATCGTGTGAACTTGTCCCGGAGTGATTTCGGCGATGGGCGTGAAGCGCAGGCGGTCTTCGTAGCGGAAGGGAAGATAGCCAAGGAGATCGGCGACTGTGAGAATGCCGCGTTCTTCGAGCGTGGCGGCGCGTTGCGGGCCGACTCCGCGCAGATATTTGACCGAATTGGTAAGAGCGATGGGCATTCGAGCGAGGCGCGGGACCCGCAAGCGCAAGTACATCACGTTTATACCATCGGTTTGCTGTAGGGAAGCTCGTTTGCGTGAACGGAGCCGGTGACCTAAAATTGGAAGTGCTCGAGTTGAACTGCGATGATTCGTGATTTCATGGCCAGCAATTTTCTGGGTACCCCGCTACGGCGGTGGATTGAATATTTGGTCGCCATCCTCTTGGGAAACGCGATTTACTATTTCTCGCTTGTGCCACACCTGCCTCCCATCCTGCGCCACCAGGGATTCCTGCTGGACTGGGGCAGCCTGGTGGATTTCGTTGTGTGCCTGGGCGTTTACGGATTGATTCGGTTGGGCGGGAAAATGCGAATTTCCGGAAGTGGCTAACACCTTGCAAACCATTATTTTGCCGAGTTGCGCGACACCGCGAGCTTAAGAGAGGTGTATTCGCGGTTTGTGTAAATGCCGCCTTTGCAACACCATAAGGCGCACGAGCATCTCAGCGAGAAGGTGTGCAGTGGGGCAGTTGTCCGATAGTGGGAAAGTGACGTCCGCGGGTGCTCACCAACGGCCACAAGGCCCGTCTATCTTTAGGGAACCCGCAGAAAGGCTTGATGCCGGGAAAAGCGGAATGCACGCCCCGAGTTCTGGTGCACTGAACTCAGGCGTTTCCGGGCCAACGACAAACACCATGGGGATGAGCGTCGCACTCGAGGGAGAGGCGCGCCAGGCAGCGGCGGTGAAGCTCGCGGAAGAGCAGTCACTCGTCCGTAAGGCGCAGGCGGGAGACCGCCTAGCGTTTGAGGAGTTGGTGCGCCGGTTCGACCGGGAGGTACTGCGCCTGGCGTTGAATCTGGTGCATCGTCCCGAAGATGCGCGGGACATTTACCAGGAAAGCTTTCTGCGAGTTTACAAGAATCTGCACCGGTTCCGGTTTGAGTGCAGCTTTTATACGTGGCTCTATCGCATCGTGACCAATGTGGCGCTCGATCATCTGCGGCGCAGAACGAGCCGGCGGGAAGATCAAGCGCCGGTGCCGGAAGACGCCGAGGGCGGGACCAGAGATTTCTTTGACCGCCAGCCGGAAGTGAGGGCTGCGGCGAATCCGGAAAGAAATCTGCTGGGTCAGGAATTGGGCCAGCACATCGCCAGCGCGCTGACGCGGCTTTCTCCGCGCGAGCGCATGGTCTTCGAGATGAAGCACTATCAGGGATTGAAATTACGTGCTATCGGAGACATGCTAGGCACGTCAGAAGAGACAGTAAAGAATTCGCTGTTCCGGGCGACGCGCAAATTGCGCGCGAGCCTGGAAAGCATGCGTTAATCGAAATTGGCGAGGACGGAAAGAATGCAGCAAGAGGAAATCGGGGGAATGAAGAGTCCGGCGTGCGAGGATTACGAGCCGTTACTCATTCTCTTTGCAGCCGGTGAATTGGACGCTTCGGAAATGGCGGAGGTGAACGATCACCTCCTGCACTGCGCGGGTTGCAGCGCGGCCATGGCGCGGGAAAATGAAATGCTCTCGCTGCTGGCCGCAAGCCACCAGGAGCCGGATGCTTCGTTGCTCGCGAGTTGCCGGGCGACGCTGGATGACGTGCTCGATCAGCAGGAAGAGCGTGGCTGGCTGCGCCGCACGATCGGCGCGCTATTGCCTTCCAGTTGGATTTCACCGCGGCCGGCCTGGAGCGCGGCGCTTTTGCTGGCGATTGGATTCTCGGTGGGAGTGCTGGGGCCACGCCTGCTGCGGCATCCGGCCACGCCGAGCGGCGCGGATTCGCTGACCGCTTCCAATATTTCAGCTTCCCAGCCGGTGGACAGCACTCCTGAAGCGACTCCTTCTTCTTCCCTCAGTTCTCTCGATCTACACACTGCCGATGTTGCGGGAATCAACGTGTTCCCCACGTCTGACAATGAACCTCCGCGCGTGCAATTGCAGATGAGGGCCCAGCAGCCTTTCCTGGTGTCTGGCACGGTGAACGATGATGAGGTGAAGCGCGCGCTGATGTCCGTGCTGCACAATAATCAGCGTTTCGATGCGGATATGCGCCTGGATGCGGTGGACCTGCTGCGCGCGCGCAACAACGATCCGGATGTCCGCTCGGCGCTTTGCCAGGCGGTGCACACGGACCACAATGCGGCGGTGCGGTTGAAGGCGCTGGAAGCGCTAAACGGCGCCGAACCTCAGGACCTGGTGCGCCAGACGTTGCTGGACGCCCTGGTGGACGATCAAAATCCGGGAGTGCGCGTGGAAGCGATTAACGCGCTGCGCGACATGGCCGCCAAAGGCCAGGTGGACGCCGACGACCATATGCTGGCGGTGTTGCGCGAACGCATGAAAAAAGATCCCAGCACCTACATTCGCCTGCAAAGCGCTGCGGTCATCCGCGATCTCGGTCCGCGGCAAAAATTCTAGACATGCGCAGCACACCACCCACTCTGCGAGCCCGCCTAAAGTTCGGGGAACGGCTGGGTGCGCCCGCGGACATTCTGCTGGCGGGCGTGACGGCCGCGTTTATTGCGGCTCTGCTTCTCAGCCCGCGACAGGCATCCGCCGATGGTCCGGAAAAAACGCAACGGGTGAACACCTCCACAGCGCGATTGCGCTCCGCATTGACCGGCACGGTGGCAACGCACGACGGCCAGCGCCTCCACTTGGTAACCGACCTCGGCAACATCATCATCAAGACGCAGAATTCCGGAAAAATAGATTACACGGTACTTCTGGAAGCGGACGCTTCGCAGAAGGATGCCAAGCAGCTGCTGAAAAGTTTCCTGGTCAGCGCGCACGCGACGCCCGACGGCGTCTATTTTCGCGGGCAGAGCCTGGAGCGGCGCGCGACCGGCCGGTTGTGGGTAACCGTGGAACTGATCATTCCAAAAAATTACAACGTGGACGTCATGACGGGCGGCGGGAACATCGAGACGGAAGACGTGAACGGCTCGGTGACGCTGACGACGGCCGGCGGAAATATCGTCGCGGGGAATATCGGCGGGCCGGCGCATCTGACCACCGATGGCGGACATATCACGGTGAAGAATGTTGCCGGTGAATTGGTCGCGGCCACCGGCGGCGGGCACATCACCACCGGAGCGATTGAAGGGAACGCCTCATTGCACACTAGCGGCGGGCACATCAGAGTAGCGTCTGTGAATGGAATTGCGCGTGTAACCACCGGAGGCGGCAACGTTTCGGTGGAGCACTCTGGCAGCGAACTGGTCGCCGAGACGGCGGGTGGGCAGATCGAAGTGGGCGAGACGGCGGGACTGGTGCGGGCGCGAACCGGCGGCGGAGGAATTCGCGTGGTGCGCGTTTCCGGTCCTACTGATCTGCAAACCAGCGGCGGCAGCATTTATCTGACGCAGGTGGACAGCGCGGTGAAAGCGTCCACGGGAGCGGGCGGAATTACCGCGTGGTTCGTGGCTCCCGCGAAGAAACCGGATCAGTGCGAACTGCAATCGGGCGAGGGCGACATCGTTGTGTATATTCCCCGCGAACTGCCGATCACGATTGATGCGCAGGTGCAATCGGGTGACGAACACCATGTGACGTTTGATCCGGCATTCCCGATGACGCTCAGCCGCGACGCCAACGCGAACGGTGGCGATTCGATTCGCGCCGAAGGCGTTTTGAACGGCGGCGGCGAAGTCGTGCACCTGCGAGCGCTCGCAGGCAACATCCGAGTGGCGGTGAGCGACACCAATCAGCAATTGAGACTTTACAAGCAACAAATGGAACAATTGCAGCGGAACCTGCAATTGCAATTGCGGCTGCTGGAGCAGTCGCAACCCGCGGCGGAGAATTCGCCCTAGGCTAGTTAGCGGACTGGGTGGCCTTGGACGCTGGCATTTACGTGACCGGAAATCGGCCGACTAGAAGCGGTCGAATGTCTAGTGAAGAGGGTGATTCACTCGAGGGGGCGTATCGTGCAAACGCGGACTCAAGGCCAGCCGTTGAGTAACAAATCCCATGGGCGTCCATCGCGGACTTTCAGATTCGGAGTTCGCGCGATTCTGTTGCTGGCCGGAGCCGCTTGTCTGGCGCTGCCCAGCTTCGCGGCCGACGAGAATTTCCATCAGATTTATCCTCTGCCGTCCGGCGGCAGCTTCGCGCTCGAAAACGTGAACGGATCCGTGCAGGTCGAGGGTTGGAGCCGGGATGAAGTGGAGGTGAGCGCGGTGAAGACGGGCCATAACGACCCGCGCGACCTGGACCAGGTGAAAATTGAAGTCGAGAGCCGCCCGGGGCAAGTGGCGGTGCACACCTGCTATCCCAAGGGTCAGGGAGTGGAAGTGGCCGTGGAATACCACGTTCACGTGCCCTACCGGGTGCTGCTGGGAAGCATCGAGACGGTTAACGGCAGCGTCACTGTGCGTGGAGTCGAGGGCGGCGGGGAACTGAAATCGGTAAACGGCAACGTGGAAGTCTTCGACAGTGCCGGACGATTCAGCGAGAAAACCACGAACGGAAATCTGCGGCTGGAGCTGCGCCAGTTGATGGCCGGCGGACCGATGAATCTGGAAACCGTAAACGGGTCGGTGCTGCTGGGACTTCCTCCTGGAGCTCGCGGCGATTTGAAGGTTCTGAGCATGAACGGCGATTTCTACTCCGAATTGCCCGTCAGTTCATCGGCCGGTTCTCCCGCAGCGCGCGCGTTTCACGCCAAGCTGGGGACCGGTGGCGGCGAGATTTCAGTCCGTACAGTCAATGGCGGCATACGGCTGGTGGTGCAACGACCAGGCGTCTGACGGGGCGAATTCACCCAAAGTGAGGACAACTGGCATGAACCTCGCAGCACACTCGAAGCTTGCCGGCTGGGGCTTGCTTTTGTTGCTGTTCGGGCTCAATCCGAACGCTTTGCCCGGCCAATCCCACACCCAAGACCAGACCCAGAGCGCAAAGCCTGCCCCGACCGCACCTCCCGTTGTGACTCCCTCTGAAGCTCCCGCAACGCCCAACGCCCCCGAAACGGGGTGCGTGAATCCCAACCTTTCGATGGAACAAATGGAGGACGCCGTTCGTAGTATCGATCATGGGGTTAATCAGGAACTGCGGGAGAATCTTGCCGGCTTGAGCGAGCGAGTGCAGAAGGAGGTCGCGATGAGTTCGCCGGAACTTCAACGGCTGCAGAGCCTCTCGGCGCAGCTGCGAAGCAATCAGGGGGCGTTCGATGCCAGCGCGAGCGAGCTGGCCGACCGCGCCGCGGAATTGGCGCAGCTGGCGCAGGAAAAGACGCAGGAAGTACTGGGTCAGGACCCCGATGTGCTGGTGATGTCCAGCGATGATGGCAGCGGATGGCTGGGCGTGGAAATTGGCGAGGTGACCGCCGAAAAGGCGAAGGATTTGAAGCTGGAGGCAGTCCGCGGAGTGGTGGTGATGGACGTGGAACCGGATAGTCCGGCGGCGAAAGCGGGGTTGAAGGACAACGACGTGATCACCCAGTACGACGGGCAAGTTGTCGAAGGCACGGTGCAATTTCGCCGGCTGGTCCGTGAAACGCCGGCGGGCCGGAAGGTAACGCTTGGAATTTCGCGGAACGGGAACACGCAGAGTATTTCCGTGGATCTCGGGGACCGCAGCGCGTTCTTCGAGAAGAAAATGAAGGGCAAGATGCGCGACTTCGATAATGCTTTCGCGTTTTCGATGCCCAACCCGGATTTCTCGTTTGCCATGCCCGCGATGGAAGCGCGCAGTCCGCTGCTGGGGGTAAGCGCGGAAGATGTCTCCGGACAGTTGGGAAGTTATTTCGGCGCGCCGGACGGTACCGGCATCTTGATTCGCGAGGTTCGTCCGGGGATGGCGGCGGATAAAGCGGGATTGAAGGCCGGCGACGTCATCATCAAAGTGGACGGCAAGCCCGTGCATACGCTGGCGGATTTGCGGGCGCAATTGCGGGATAAGACCGAGCAAAAACCGGTCAGTCTGGGGATTCTACGCAAGGGCGCCGAGGTGAATGTAGCCGTGACGATGGAAAAGCCGCAACCGGTGGAGTCCACGCACATCGTTCATCGAGCGCAGCTTTAGACGGGCGTTTTTGCAGGTTCCAATTGGCTATAGACAGCGATGAAGGACAAGGCCCGGGGAAGTAGATCCCGGGCTTTTCTGCTACTTGCCCTCGTGAGGTTCTTCTCGAATGATTTCGGCGTTGGCGGCCGGCGCCACGACGCGCAGCAATTTCGCACCGTCGAGAAAAAGATCGATCTCGTTGTCTTCAGTGCGCACGCGCAATTCCTCGACTTTCTTCCCGCTTAATTCCTGCTCGCCCAGCGAATCCACCGTGACGGTTCCCGGCGTCAGCTCCTGCGGCACCAGCACGGAGAAGGTTTGCGCTCCCTTCTTCTCCCAATCGTAGAGGTGGGCGAGAATCTCGTACTGATGGTAGAGATTGTTGTCGAGTACGACGACCAGCGGCGAGGTGAAGGTAAACTGCTGCGTGAAAGGCCGCGCGCCCTGGAGCTGCAGCTCCACTGTGGCGCTGGTGCCGCTGAACCCGATCACGGCGGAAGCTTTCTTCGCGCCCTGTGTGGCCCATTCGTAGCGCGCGGGCGTGCCGTCCGGATGTACCGTCAGAGTTCCGGTGACATGCGTGGTCCCCTGCGGCGACTGAATTTCCGCAGTGCCGTGCGCGATCCAATCGCTGCCGCTCGGCCCGATTTCGAATTCTTCTTTGCCCACCTGCTGGCCATTGACCATGATGCGGAATTTGCCCTTATCGGCGACAAACGAACCTTGCGATTTTGTGTCCGCGTCTTTCTTATGGCGCAGCGCCAAGGATTCGCCATCCCGTCGCGCCTTGCCGGCGGCTTCGGAGGGCGTCTGCAGAAAAAGCACGGAGACGCTGGCGGCCAGGATTCCGGCGGCCAGCACGGCCCCGGTGATCGGCCCGCGCGGAGGGCGAGCCCGACGGGAGTTCGTTGCTTGTTTCATGCGGTCACCTTCGGAAAAATGCCCAACGCAACAATCTGCTCGACGACGCGCAGGGGTTCGATATTGGATTCAACGCGGTAATCCGCCAATTCGTAAAACGGCAGGCGCTCCTGATACAGCTTGCGGAAACTGGTTTCGTCGCGAAAGAGAGGACGGTCCTGAATGTGCGCGATGCGCTTGAGGAGGTCTTCGACCGGGCACTGCAGCCAGATCAAGACCGCACCGGACTGGCGGAGCAGCGCCAGATTTTGCGGTTGGGCGGTGGTGCCGCCGCCGAGGGAGACGACCCGGGGTTTTTGCTGCTCGGCGGCTTCACCGACGATGCGCGTGAGCTGTTCATGCTCGATGCGGCGGAATTCCGGTTCGCCACGCTTGGCGAAGATTTCGGGTATCGTCTGATCCGTCGCATCCTGGATGCGCTTATCGAGGTCCACGTGCTGCCAGCCGATCTGGCGTCCCAGCAGACGGGCCACGGTGGACTTACCCGAGCCCATAAAGCCCGTCAAGCAGACGAGCGTGCGAGTGCGGATTTCATTGGTCATCGGTCTGATTGATTGTGCTGCGGCGAGATGGCCGAATCAATCACGTTTTAGAATGTTGATTGTACCATCGAAGGAGGTCAGCTCGACCTTGGCGCGTCCCTGATTGAAAGTGCCAAAGAGCGCATTGCCCCATTTGGGTAGGAAATGATGCTGATGGGCGGGAGGCGTGAGTTTGGCTTCGTTGTTCACTCTGCCCTTCAACGAAGTGGCGCTCATATCGAAGGAATCGTCCGGCGAAAAGCGGACTTCGATCACTCCGCTGTAATTTTTGAGGGAGTACGTTCCATTGGGGAGAAACTCGCCGTTGAAAAGAATGTTGCCGGTGGAGGTTTGCGCCCACACATGATAGCTGCGCAGATCGATCAGCCTAAAATTGCCGCTGATCGAGGAGACCTCAATCCGACCCGCGCAGCGGAGGCATTGGAAGGAGCCGCCCACCGTCTTGACGGTCAAATAACCGGCCGCATCTTCGAGGTCCACGCCGGCAGCCACCGTTTCGACGTTCATGTCGCCCATCACGTTGGATACGCTGACGCTGCCCGAATCGTTATGGATTTGCAATTCGGCGTCTTCCGGGACGTTGAGCTGGAAATCCGCACGCATGTCGTCCGGGCTGACGGAATCCGAAAGGCCGCGCGTGGACACGTCCACGCGGTTGCCCATTTGTTCGGCGTCCACGGCGACCTGGTCGCTCGAGAGTGTGGAAATCACCATGACTTCGGACTTGGTCCAGGCTTTCACGGTGACCAGGCCGTTGGGATTGTGGATGGTGATCACGGGCCGCGCATCCACCTTGAAATGCTGTTCCTGGCGGCGCGGAGCGGCAGACGTTACGCCGCACAGCAGCAATCCAGCCACGAACACACCGGCGGTCTGGTGACAAGCCCGGCGATAACGGTGCACGGGAACAAAGCGACGAGTGGTCATTGGATGTTTTCTCCGCGTTCGCTCATCTGCGCCAGCAAATCGGCCTTTTGCCGGTACGCTTCGTACAGATAATCCCGCGCCAGTTCGTTCTGGGGTTCTTCGTGTACGCTTTTTTCACACAATGCGATGTAGTTGTCAACAATGGCGAGATTGCGATGCAAGGAAGCCGACACGTCGGAACTTGTATCCGGCAGGGCGGACATCGAGTCTTGCTCGGCGGTGTTCAGTTCGGCGCGCAGCGGCGAAGTGGCGATGCGGGTGCCTTCCAGCCATTTCGCTTCGTTCACCTTTTTATTGACCGGACCGCTCAGCGCGAACGCGACAGCGATCAAGACGGCGAGGTAAGCGCCCGCCAGTGCGGGCCGGGGCAAGCCGGCGAACAAGCCGCGCAGCCAGCCGTGGTTTGCTGCCGGATGCGCTTGCGCGCGCGGAGCCGTATCCGTAACCGCATCTCGAATCAAGCCTTCCTCGACGAGCTGCGCATGCAGCGAAACCCACACGCGTTCGGGTGCATCGGTCTCGGCAGCGCTCCAAGTGCGGGCTTCGGCGTGGATGGCGTTCAGATCGTTTACGATCGCGAGGCAACGCGGACAATCGCGGAGGTGAGCCTGCGCCGCGGCGCTGCGTTCACCGTCCATCCAGGACTCGAGATGATCGAGAAACTCCTCGCATTTGATGATGGCCATGTTCTTCAGTCCTCGCCGCCAGCATCGGCGCTGGCAGCTTTGCGATCTTCGCGGGCCTTGGCACGAAGCGCTTCATGCAACAACTCGCGAAGCCGCATGCGCGCCTTATGCAATTGAGATTTCGAATTGCCGATTGAGCAGCCCATGATTTCCGCAATCTCGTTGTGCTCGTAGCCTTGCACATCGTGCAAGACGAACACCGATTTGTATCCGGGCGGCAGTTGCTCTACGGCACGCTGCAAGTTCACCCGGTCAATCGAACCGCTGAGCCGCAAATCCGGACCGCCAAAATCCCGTCGCGGCCCTCCCGATTCTTCGTCGGGCTCGGTAATTTCTTCCAGCGAACTCTCCGTGCCGGACTTCTTGCGCAGTTTCATCAGCACGACGTTCACTGCGAGCCGGTGCAACCAGGTCGAAAACGCCGACTCTCCGCGGAAGGTAGCAATCTTCCGGAAGAGCTGGAGAAACGCTTCCTGGGTGAGATCCTCGGCCTCCGCCGTATTTCCGACCATGCGCAAACACAGAGAATATACACGCCGGTTATGTAGCCGGTAGAGGCGTTCAAAGGCCGGTGCATCACCCTGCTGGGCGAGCCGGATTGCATCCGCCTCCGGCATCTCCCCAGTTTCGATTCGTCTCGTTCGGGCCACGCTACCCGTTGGGACGCGTCCTTAGCTGCGATGCGTCCGCCACTCCATGAGTTGTACTTAGTGTGCTACCCAGTGTGCTGCTGAAGCAATCAATGTGCTATCGGGCCGGCCCGCGCAGCTGAATGCGAAACAGGACAATTCTACAGACCCTTTGGATGCAACAGCGGCGCCAAAAGCTCGGGGTATTCTCGTTGCATTCGCCGCAAACGTCCAGTGCGTTCGTCGTACCCCCAAGAACGAAGAGTCCGCGGGAGTTAGTGAGCAGACCAGACGGGAGGAAGGGGTTCCGAGCGGCGCACACTGCGCCTACCAATTTTAGAAGTGGCTACGCCGAGGCGCGGAAGGCGCGAGTTCGCGTGCCGGGTTTCGCCCGAAGCCGCTCCACTGACGGCGATGCGGTAAGGTCCGAGGCGAAAGCGGCAACTTGCTCGGCGGGCAGGGCCCGCAGGAACGACTTCAAAAGGACTTCCGACTCACGCAGGCACGTGGTGAAATCGTAGTGCAGGCATTCCAGCGCATCCCAACTGCTGCCGGGCTGCACCGAAAGTCCGGCGAAAACGTCCTCGGCAGCGGCGTCAAATTCGCGAACCAGACCTTCTACTGTTTCCGACAGGATGCGTAACTTCTGAAAAAACCTGGAGCGGTCCGCAAACAGCACATGGTGCAGGAAATCATTCCACGAGGCGGCTGCCTGTGCCGTTTCACCGCGAAAGAAGTGGGCCTGGAGAGGCTGCACCCTCGGAACGTTACTTAAGTGACGCCCGCGTTCGGAAAGGTTGTGGCAAGCACCGACCAACTCGGCCGCGAGTTGGGCCAGAAGATCGGCGGAGACCGCGACATACTGCCGCGCGCAAACCAATTCACCGCGGGTGCGCACGGAAATCGCGTCATCGAGAGAGACGCTGGTCATGGCGTAGAAGGATTCCCACCGCTGCACGACCGCGTCGAACACACGGGCTTTTTCACGCGGCAGCGCCGCAATCCAATCGTCTGAGACACTGCGCCGCAAGTGGGAAGTGCCCGGCTTCCGCTTGAACAACACGCTGCCCCCAAAAGCTGAGTGCGGATTATACCACCGGTTCCAAGCAACAGGGGGTTTCTTGACGCTCGCGGAACCCGACCGCTATACTGCCGCTCGGCTCTTCGCAAGTTCCTCGCCATGTCCGGGTGCAGGCCGCCGAAAGGAAGTTGACCTATTGGAATTTGAACCGCTGGATCAGTTTCAACAACGACTGAAGAAGCTGAGCGAAATTGAAACCCTCGGCCACGCGGCCTACCCGCGCAAGTTTGCCTGGACGCATACGGCGAAGGAAGTGACCGAAAAGTTCGGCGCGCGCGCGCTGGACCAATTGAACGCCGAGCCGGTGGAAGTCCGCGTCGCCGGCCGGATCGTGGCGTTGCGGCCGCATGGCAAGGCGGCTTTTGCGCATTTGGCCGGCGATGGCGGACGCGTACAGATATACGTGCGGCAAGACGTGGTTGGGGAAGAGGCTTATAAGCTCTTCCAGCTTTTGGATTTGGGGGATGTGATCGGGGTTGGCGGCCACCTATTTCGAACTAAGACGAACGAACTTACCGTAAAGGCGGAAAAGATCGAATTGCTCAGCAAAGCCCTGTTGCCACTGCCGGAAAAATGGCATGGGCTTGCGGATATCGAACAGCGCTATCGCCGGCGGTATCTTGACCTGATCGTGAATGAACGCGCGCGCGAGATTTTCATTCGGCGGGCGCAGCTCATCCGCGGGATCCGCGACTTTTTCGATGCACGCGGATATGTGGAAGTGGAAACTCCTATGATGCATCCGATCCTGGGAGGGGCCACGGCGCGGCCGTTCGTGACGCACCACAACACGTTCGATATGGACCTGTACCTGCGGATTGCTCCGGAGCTGTACTTGAAGCGGCTGGTGGTGGGCGGCATTGACAGGGTGTACGAAATCAATCGCAACTTCAGGAACGAAGGGATTGACGCAATCCATCAGCCGGAATTCACCATGCTGGAGTTCTATCAGGCTTACAGCGACTATCTGGAATTGATGGATATGACCGAGGAGTTATTCCGCGGTTTGGCGCAGAAAATCTGCGGAACTACGCGGGTTAAGTACGGCGAATTGGAAATAGATTTCGGCCGGTTCGAACGCCTTTCGATGCGTGATGCAATCGTGAAATATTGGCCTGCGGCGGCCGGAGCCGCGCCGACCGGCGCTGAACTTAGCAAGGGAGGCGGTCCCGCTGCCGTTGCCGAACGCTACAATAGTTACGCGCGGACGCATGGCGCGGAAGCGCTCGGAAACGTGCAGAAACTTTCCGACGGCGAAGTGATCGGCGAGTTGTTCGAGGCTATCGCCGAAGTTCACCTGGTTCAGCCCACGTTCATATTTGACTTTCCGACGGCCATTTCGCCGCTTTCAAAACAAAAGCCCGATGATCCCTCGTTGACCGAGCGCTTCGAGCTCTTCATCGCCGGAATGGAACTCGCCAACGGCTTTTCTGAATTGAATGACCCCTTCGACCAGGAGCGCCGTTTTCGCGCCCAGGTGGAAAAGGGCGGGCAGGAAGCGCCGAAAGAAGTGGATATGGATTACATTCGCGCGCTTTCGCACGGGTTACCGCCAACGGCGGGCGAGGGGGTTGGCATAGACCGCCTGGTGATGCTGCTCACCGATTCGCACGCGATCCGCGAAGTCGTGCTATTTCCGCTATTGCGGAAGGAATCGGATGAGCCCGCGGATGCTGATTCTACGGCGAGCGGCGATCTGAAATGAGGTTCGAATGGTTAGTGGCGCTGCGGTATCTGCGGTCGCCGAACCGGCCTGCGGTGTTGCGAATCGTCACATTGCTGGCGATTGTGGGAGTGGCGGCGGGCGTCACGACTCTGGTGATCGCGCTCTCGATGAACACGGGGTTCCGCCAGGCGATTCGCGATCGTTTGCTTAGCGTCACCGCGCACGTCAACCTCAAACCAATTGGAC
Source organism: uncultured Acidobacteriota bacterium (assembly GCA_963780035.1). Lineage (GTDB taxonomy): Bacteria > Acidobacteriota > Terriglobia > Acidiferrales > UBA7541 > Palsa-295. The sequence continues at coordinate 165,978 of CAWAAG010000012.1, forward strand.
CGAATGGCATTCGCGACTACCGCGCGTTGATGGCGCGCCTGAGCGATGCCCCCGGCGTGCGCTCGATTGAACCGGCAATCTATGCCACCGTGCTGCTTTCTTCCGGAGGGCACGCGCGCGGGATCGTGCTGAAGGGTGTGGATCCGGAACTGGAACGCCGCGCGAGCGAGGCTTTGCACCACATCGTCGCGGGAAGTGGAGATTTTGCGCCGGACGCGGACGGGATTCCGGCGGTACTGGTGGGCCGGATTATGGCGAATGACCTGGAAATATCCGCGGGCGACTACGTCACCCTCACCAGCCCGCAGGGAAACTTGACTCCGTTCGGAATGTTGCCGCGCTCGCGGCGCTTTCGGGTGACGGGAGTCTTCGATTCCGGGTTTTACGACTACGACGCGAACTGGGGATTCGTGACGCTGCCGGCGGCGCAGGCGCTTTCCGGGATCGGCGACGTGGTGAGCCTGCTTGAAGTGCGGGTGACGCATATGGACGATGCAAGCGCGATTGCTGCCGAACTATTGAAGCGCGCGGGCAACGGGTTCACGACTTCGACGTGGATGGACGAAAATCGCGCACTTTTTCGCGCTTTGAGCCTGGAAAAGCTGGTGACGGCAATCTTCATCGGATTGATAACGTTCGTCGCCGGACTGAATATTCTGGTGGTGCTGACGATGACGGTGACCGACCGCGCGCGCGATATCGCCGTGCTGATGGCCATGGGCGCGCGACGGCAGCAACTGCGCAAGATTTTCATCCTGCAAGGACTGGTGGTTAGTATCGCGGGAACAATCGCCGGCTTGCTGATCGGCTACACGTTCGCGGGCGTGGCCAATCACTGGCGATTGATCCCGCTGAATCCGGAAGTGTACGCAATTCCGTATGTGCCGTTCCACACCAACGCGCTGGATGCCGTCTGGATTGCGGCGGCGGCGCTGCTGATCAGCATCGCGGCCACGATTTTGCCGGCACGGTCGGCGGCGAGCGTTCTTCCCGTGGAGATCCTGCGCTTCGAATAAAATGACGCTTCGAGCCGCTCCAAAATATGCGCGAACCCGCCAGCATTTGGCATTGCTCCGTGCTAGAATCGAAGAAGAAGCGAACTTGGGGAGGTGGCCAGAATTCTGTTTCGCAAGGATAAAAGCGCTGCTAGAGGTAACGGTACGGCAATAAAGAGAAATTCTTTGGATTTGATGATAAGGGCCTCCGATTTGGGAATGCTTAGTTGCCTGTAAAAGAAGGACATACTGATTGGCGCGTTCGGCATCTAACGTGAAAGAGATTACACCCTAGGCGATGCGCAAACAGTCCAATTCGAGCGTTGCTGTGCTGGAGGAAGTTGGCGACGGGGTCGCGCCCGGCGCCGCGGAAATCGTGCGGGGCGAGGCATTGCGCAAGACGTTTCGTTCCGGAGCACAGGAAATTACGCCGCTCGACGGCGTGGACTTTGCGGTTGCGCGCGGGGAAATGATTGCGATTGTCGGGCCTTCCGGCGCCGGCAAAAGTACCTTGCTGCATCTGCTGGCTGCGCTAGACACTCCGACGAGCGGTACAGTATACTTCGGCGGGAATTCGCTCGAGTCGCTTGCGGAAGCGGAATTGGCGGAGTATCGCAACCGCGCCGTGGGTTTTGTCTGGCAGCGTCATCACCTGCTGCCGGACTTCACGGCCGCGGAAAATGTGGCGATGCCTTTGCTGATTCGCGGGACCTCTTTGGGGGAGGCGCTGCGCGCCGCGGCAAACTGGCTAGGCGAAGTGGGATTGGGCGATCGAGCGGAGCAGCGTGGGGGTCAATTATCCGGCGGCGAACAACAGCGAGTGGCCATCGCGCGGGCTCTGGTGAACGGGCCGCAATTGTTGCTGGCGGACGAACCTACCGGCGACCTGGACGAACGCAGCGCGGAAAACGTTTTCGAACTGATGCAGCACCTGCACAAGACTCATCAACTGACTTCCATTCTGGCAACACACAACCTTTCCATCGCCCGCCGGGCCGACCGCGTTCTGAATTTGGAACACGGCAAACTGGCTTCGGGCCTAGACGCGCTCGCAGGTTCGACGGTTCCTTTGCCGCGAACAGCGAGCGTTGGGGCGCAGACTCCGGCAGAGCGTGGGTGACCCGTGTTTGAACGCTATACAGAAAAAGCTAGGCGCGTAATATTCTTCGCAAGGTATGAGGCCAGCCAGTACGGCAGCCCGTACATCGAAACGGAGCACTTGTTGCTCGGCCTGCTGCGCGAAGACAAAGCGTTGGCCAACCGTTTCCTGCGTTCGCACGGCTCAATCGAATCCATCCGCAAGGAAATCGAGGCGCGCATCACGGTTCGTGAGCGCATCTCGACTTCGGTGGAAGTGCCGCTGAGCCAGGAATGCAAGCGCATATTGAATTTTGCGGCCGAGGAAGCGGAGCGCCTGGGCCATAAGCACGTGGGCACGGAGCATCTATTATTAGGTGTGCTGCGCGAGGAGAAATCCTTCGGCGCGGAGATCTTGTTGGAGCGGGGATTGCGGCTTTCAACCGTGCGCGAGGAGTTGGGACGTAGCGCGGGAGAGAAGGTGCCAGTGAACCGGCCAAAAGAAGCTTCGCTGTTAGCGGAATTCAGCCGCGATTTGACGCAGGCGGCGATGGAAGGCCAGCTCGATCCGCTGGTAGGACGAGATCGCGAGCTCGAACGCGCGATTCAAATCCTCTGCCGCCGCACGAAGAATAATCCGGTGTTGATTGGCGAGCCCGGAGTCGGCAAGACGGCGATCGTCGAGGGCCTCGCGCAGCGAATCTCCGACGGCGACGTGCCGCCCTTCCTCGCCGACAAGCGGATTTTGTCGCTGGATCTGTCTCTGATTGTGGCCGGCACGAAATACCGCGGGCAGTTCGAAGAGCGATTGAAGACCATCATGAAGGAATTGATGGAGAGTCAGAATGCCATCGTGTTCATTGACGAACTGCATACGCTGGTGGGCGCTGGATCGGCGGAAGGTTCGCTAGACGCCGCGAACATTTTGAAGCCCGCGCTTAGCCGCGGCGAGATCCAGTGCATCGGTGCCACTACGCCAGGGGAATACCGCAAATCGGTGGAAAAGGATCGTTCGCTCGAGCGGCGCTTCCAGGCCGTGAAAGTATCCGCTCCGAACGAGGAAGAGGCGATTCGCGTGCTGCAAGGCGTGCGCGACCGCTACGAGAAGTTTCATGCGGTCAGCTACACCGACGAAGCCATCCAATATGCGGTGTATCTATCGAACCGCTACATTCCGGACCGTTTCCTTCCGGACAAAGCCATTGACCTGCTCGATGAAGCCGGCTCGCGCGTGAAGCTGCGCCAGGCGATGCTGCCCGACGAAGTTTCCGAAGTGCAGAAGCGCGTGAAATTCATCACGCATCGCATGGAAACGGCGATCGCCAACCACGAATTCGAGAAGGCCAGGTTCTACTCCGAAGAGGAGCGCAAAGAGAAGGAACACCTGCGCCTGCTTCGCGAGAAACTGAAGATCGACGATTCTTCCACGGGCGTTGTTACCCGCGAAGATATCGAGGAAGTGGTGGCGCGTTGGACGGGCATTCAGGTTTCCGCCATCAAGGAAGACGAGCAGCAGAAATTGCTGCGCATCGAAGAAGAGCTGCACCGCCGCGTCATCAGCCAGGATAAATCCATCACCGCGCTGGCACGGGCAATTCGCCGCAGCCGAGCGGGATTGAAGGCGCCAGGGCGTCCCGTGGGCTGCTTCTTGTTCCTCGGGCCGACGGGCGTCGGCAAGACGGAAGTGGCACGGCGCCTGGCCGAGTTCCTCTTCGGCAGCGAAAAATCGCTGATCCGCTTCGACATGTCCGAGTACATGGAGAAACATTCCGTGTCGAAACTGATCGGCGCGCCCCCGGGATATGTTGGGTATGAAGAAGGTGGTCAATTGACGGAGCGCGTGCGGCGCACGCCCTATTCCGTAATTTTGCTGGATGAGATTGAAAAAGCTCATCCAGACGTGTACAACATCCTGCTGCAAGTCTTTGAAGATGGGCAGTTGACGGACGGGCTCGGCAACACAGTGGATTTCCGCAACACCATAATCATCCTTACGTCGAATCTCGGCGCGCGGCAGTTGCAGAAGCAGAGTGGACTTGGTTTCGCGTCGAAGGAACTGGATGCAATGGCCAAGAGCCAGGATGACATGGTGATGAGCGAGGTAAAGCGGGTGTTCAATCCCGAATTCCTCAATCGTCTGGACGAAGTGATTTTGTTCAACTCACTCACCGACGACGACCTACTGCGGATTATTGACTTGCTCGTGGGCCAGATCAACGAAACGCTGGTGCATCGCCAGGTGCAAATTGCACTCACGCCTGAGGCGCGCCAGTGGATCCTCGAGAAGACCTGCAGCGATCGAAATTATGGCGCGCGGCCGCTCCGGCGCGCGTTACAGAAGTACGTCGAAGACCCATTGTCGGAAGCTTTGATTCAGGGAGGATTGCAACGGCCCGCGACTCTCGAAATTTATCTCGGGAGCGAGGGTTTGGCGTTCCGACCTGTCGTAGAAGCAACCCCAGTGGCCCACTAGGAATCCTACGCGCAAGCCGGGCGGGAGCGGTCCGGCGGGGGAGCACATAATCTTGGGCGGGATACTGCGGCCTTGACCATGGCCGCCTGCAGGAAAATTTTTCTGCGTTTATTCCAAGTTCTCGCCGGTGTGTCTTTATTTGCGTGTCCGTTCGCGCAAATCGTTATGGCTCAGCAGTCTCAGAGCGGTCAGGAAGGCAACGGTCCCCAGTACGTCATCGAACGCATCGAGTTTATCGGCAATCGGCGGATCCAGCGCGATACGCTTTTGGCCCGGATTTTTTCGCGTCCGGGCGATCCTTATAATGAAGAGGCCGTGCGGCGGGATTTTCAAGCGCTTTGGAATACGCAATTCTTCGAGGATATTCGCCTGGAAGTGGAAGACAGTCCGGACCAGGCCAACGCAAAAATTCTTGTTTTCTACGTGCAAGAGCGGCCCATCATTCGGCGTATCGAGTACAAGGGCAATAAATCCATCACCGAATCGGACATCCTGGACGCGTTCAAGGACAAGAAGGTCGGGCTTTCGGTGGAAAGCCAGTTCGACCCTACCAAGATCAAGCGCGCGGAGGTGGTGATCAAGGAACTGCTCGCGGAACACGGGCGGCAGTTTGCGACCGTGAAACCGACTTACGAGCGCATCGCGGCCACCAACGCCGTGAAATTGGTCTTTAATATTGATGAAGGGCCGAAGGTGAAGGTGGGGGACATCAAGTTCGTCGGCGCCAAGGTTTTTTCCGATCGTAAACTGATCCGCTCGATGCATAACGACCGTCCCTACGCGATTCCGCTGTACATCACGGAAATTCCGGTGCTCAGCAAGACCTATGACAAGGCCAAGCTGGACGAGGACTTGGGGGTTGGCATCCACGGCCTTTATCAGGACCACGGTTACTTCAAGATGTCCACGAGCGACCCCGTAGTCAAGATATCAGACGACGTGCGCAGCGGGATTCCCGGTCCGTGGCCGGTAATCGGCTCCCGCAACGGCAAGCGCGCCGATATTACGATTACCATCGAAGAAGGCGATCAGTACCGGATGGGCAAGCTGAATTTCCGCAGCGCCGATCCCGACCAGGGCCTCGTGTTCAAGCCGGAGTTCCTGGCAAGCGTGTTTCCGCTGAAGCAAGGCGACATTTTCGCGGCGGATAAAATCCGCAAAGCATTGGACAACTACAAGAAACTTTACGGCGGGTTTGGCTACATTGACTTTGTGGCCACGCCATTAACAGATATTGATGACACCAAAAAAGTCGTCAATCTGACCATGGAATTCGACCAACAAAAGCAATTCTTCGTGCGGCGCATCGAGTTTTCCGGAAATACCACGACGCGAGATAAAGTAATCCGCCGCGAACTGCTGCTCGATGAGGGCCAGGTATTCGACAACCGCCGCTGGGAACTCAGCTTGCTGCGCCTGAATCAGCTGAATTATTTCGACACGATCAAACCGGAAAATGCCGAGCTGAAACGCAACGTAAAGGCCGGCACGGTGGACATCAAGTTGAAGCTGAAGGAGAAGGGGAAGCAATCCATCAGCTTCAACGGCGGTGTGAGCGGCATCGCCGGCACGTTCATCGGCGGGTCCTACACCACCAACAATTTCCTGGGCCTTGGCGAAACGCTGTCGCTTTCCGCGCAGGTCGGCAGCTTCCAGCGCGATATTCGCTTTGGTTTTACGGAGCCGTACCTTTTCGACCGGCCGATTTCGACCGGCTTCACGATTTTTTCCACCAAGTTCGACTATAACCAGGCCAAGCAGCTGGGCATTTTCTATGGCCAGCAGGTCGCGCTGAACCCCGCTTTGGAAGAGAATTACACGACCAACACGAAAGGCGTGACGGTTTTTGCCAGCTATCCTTTGCGGAAATTCTCCTTTACGCGCGTGGGAGTGACGTATGGATATTCCACCACGAATATTCAGACATTCAGTACTTCGGCGCAATTGCTCTTCGAAAGCGTCAAGTTTACCGGGTTGGCGGGACCCTCGGCGCTGAACGGAATTGATTCCAGCAAAATTACGCCGACGATATCGTACAGCTCGGTGAATAATCCACAGAATCCGACCAACGGCAAGAGCTTTTACTATGGATTCTCTTTAGAGGGCGGGCCGCTACAGGGCAACGTCAACACCATCACGAATTCCTTTGTGATGACGTACTTCCATCCGGTGAATAAGCGGCGCAACGTCATCGGCTTCAAATTCCAGACCGGAATGATCACTGGTTACGGCGGCAAAAATATTCCGCCGTACAGCCGGTTCTATCTGGGCGGCGAAAACGACGTCCGCGGTTTCGATTTCTACACGATTGCACCGTTCGTGGAGATTCCCTACGCCACTACCCAGAGCGTGTTGTTCACCAATCCCACGGTCTTGAATCAGTCGGGAAGGCCGACGCAGCAGGTAATCAATGTTCCGATGATCCAGTTTTATCCCACGAGGCCGGGCGGCGATTTCCAGAACGTCGCCAACTTCGAATACCGGATTCCGATCGCGGGGCCCGTCACGCTCTCGCTGTTCAACGACATCGGCGTGAACGGCATTCTGCGGAAATCACAACTGGCGCTGGACCCCGCAGCCGTTACTGTCTACCAACAACAATATCCGAATCCGGACTTTCCGAACTTGAAGGTGGCCAGCAACCTTCCGATCGTCGGGGGAACGAATTTCCGGCCGCATACCTCGGCGGGAGTGGAATTGGATGTGGTGTTGCCGATCGTTAACGCTCCATTTCGAATCTATTATGCGTACAATTATTTGCGGCTGAATGAGACGATCAACGGTTTGAGTGGCGGTTACTATCTGAGTGACGCGCTCAAGAATGCGCTGCCTCCGGGCGTGTTGCAGACGCAGATCGCGCCGGAGCTGCAGACCATCATTAACGCCAGCACGCAGCATATTCCGGCAAACTTGCTCGAGCCGCAGCATACTTTCCGCTTCACGGTGGGTAAGACGTTCTAGCAAATCGAAACTTCGAGCCGAAACTGGTACGGCTATGGAACTACAGATGACGCGATGGAATTATCCCAGCGCGTAACGAATTCAGCGGAGAGGGTGAAAGAAATGGGCAACACGTTTTTGAAGTTGAGGGCGACGGCGCTGGGAGTTTGCGCGATGGCGGTCTTGGCTGGCTGCGGCGGGAATTCTACGCCCGTCGGCGTTACGGTTAACACGCCCACGGTGGCGGTTCCCCTCGGCGCACAGTTTCAATTTCAGGCGACGGTTTCCGGAGCGGCCACCACCACGGTCACGTGGCAAATTTGCCTGCCCCCCACGCCGACTAACGTCCAGCCGACTACTTGCAGCCCTGCCGCCGTAGGCCAGACGCAATTGCCCAGCGGCTACGGCACCATTACCACCGGACAAAACAACACGGGTGGAGGCCTCTATACGGCGCCAACGGTTGCGCCTGCAACCAATCCATTTTTGGTGGTGGCCACCAGTACGATCAACGCGACGGCATTCGGGACCGCTACGGTGACGCTGCGATCCGGCACCCAGGTACACATCACTCCGACCACCGCGACAATTGCTGCAGGCGATCATTTCCAATTCACCGCGAACGTAACCGGCACGACGAATACCAACGTTACCTGGGAAGTGGGAGGAGTGGCGGGAGGTAGCGCGGCGGATGGTTACATCTGTCCCAGCTCACAGATCTTGGTGCCGTGCACTGCCGGCGAATATTTCGCGCCGGCGAGTAACGCAGCTGGCGCGGAAACGATCAACGCCGTTTCGGCGTTTGACCCGTCCGTTCAGGGAACCGCCACCGTTACTATTTCTTCCTCGGACGCACCGACCTTGACTTCTGTCACGCCGAATACGGTTGGCGAAGGGTCGCGGCAACAAGACGTTTACCTCGATGGCACGAATTTCAATTCGAATGACGTGGTGCTGGCGGGGAATCCGCCAGTCGCCGTTCCCGCCATTTTCATCACTGCTAGTTTGTTGCGCGCCACAATTCCCGCCGGTCCGTTATCCGTTGCCGGGCTGGTGCCGCTGGTCGTCCAAGCCCAGAACGGAGATGTCTCGACCGGGCTATCGGGCCCGCAGGGTTTGACGGTGGTGCCGTCACGGCCTGCGGTGGTAGCGGTGACGCCAGACACTCTGGTATCCGGCGGGACCAGTCTGGGAGTGAACGTCGTGGGCGGATATTTCTCGCCGCAGACCACGGTGCAATGCAATCGAGCGAGTGCGGCCGCAACGCTGACTAGCAGCCAGCAACTGAGCGTCACGGTACCGGGCTCGTGCGTCTCTGCGCCGGGCCTTTATCCGATCATCGTGCAGAATAGCGACGTCGTGGCGCCCAATCCGGCGATGTCCGCGGTGAATATTGCCGTCGAGCCTGGGCCGGGCGATATCGCCACCGGCGTGGCATCGAGTTTTGCAGTCGGTACGTCGCCGCAAGCGATCGCCATTGATCCCTCTTTGAACGTAGCGGTGATCGCGAATACCGGCGGCAATTCAGTCAGCATCATCAACCTGGCGACGAACGCGCCGGTGGCCGGCTCGCCTGTTGCCGTGGGTCATGCTCCCACCAGTGTAGCGATTGACGATCAAATCACTACGTCTATTGGCACGCTAGGCGATCACGTCGCCGCTGTGACGAACAGCCTGGATAATTCGGTTTCGGTGATTGACCTCACGACTCTGGCGGTCACCACTCTGACGCTGCCAAACAACAACACGCCGCCGAATCCGCAGCCGGTGCCGTATGCGATCGGCATCAATCCTCTGACCCACCGAGGAATGGTGGTGTTTCAGTCCACGAATTCGGCCGTCGTGCTGGACTTTTCAGGCGGAGTCCCGACGTTGGTCCAAACTGTGACCGGCACTATCGCGAACATCGGCACTGGCCTGAACCCGCTGGTGGCAGTCGACCCGAAACTGAATTGGGCGATCAGCACGCCCGGAGGCGCTGGCGCTATCAGCATTGTGGATCTCGGCCACAATCCCGGAGTGGGCGCGAACTCGACGGATTTGGCGCGGTCGCCGGTGGTGATCGGCAACGTGCTGGTTTCGACGTCGCTGCGCGGTATCGGAATCAATACGGAAACGCACCAAGCACTACTGGCCGATCCCAATGGCCCGATCGCCGTACCGTTCGCGCAACCGAGTCTTTCCACTTTCAGTTTGCTGGATGGAGCGGTCAGTTCGACTACATTCACATTGCCCGGCGGAGGGACATTCTCGCCCACCGGCTTGGTTGCCGCGGCAGTGAACCCCCTCGCGAATATCGGAATTGCGGTGAACGGGGCGGCGAATAATGCCTACGTCGTGGACCTAAAAAACAGCGTCGTGCTGCAAACAATTGCGGGCTTCAGCTCACCGCAAGCGGTGGCCGTGAATCCGGTGACGAATACCGCATACGTGGTCAACCAGGGAAACAACTCCGTGTCGGTGGTGCCCTTAGCTACGACGGCGCCGAATCCGTTGCAGATTGTGGAAAGCAGCCCTTCCATTACGTACGCGCAAAGCCCGGCAGCGGGAATAACGCTATCCATCATAGGTAACGGTTTCACCGGCAGCTCGCAAGTGGTGCTCGACGGCACCGCGGTGCCGACAACGTTGGTAAATAGCCGCCAGGTGACCGCGGCGATTCCGGCCGCGAGTCTGGCGACGGCGCGGCGCTACGTCGTTTACGTGCAAAATGGAACGGCGATTTCGAACGTCACCGGCCTGACAGTGATCCAGCCGGTGACTGTGGGTTCCACTCCCGTGGGAGTGGCCGTAGATTCGAATCTCAATCAGGCAGTCGTGACAAATTCCGGGAGCGGGACGATTTCTTTGGTGAATCTGCTCACGGGCGCGCTGATATCCCCGCAATCGCCGAGCTTTTTTAGCACCGGCACAACGCCGTACGGTGTTGCGATTATCGGTCGAACGGGACAGGCTGTCGTGGCAAATAATGGAAGCAACGACGTCACGATTCTCGACGAAAAGGGCCTCAACGGTGTGTTCGATAGTCCATTAACGCTGCCAATTCAGGGAGGAACGCTGCCTATTGGAGTGGCGATTAACCAGGACTCCGGCCTCACAGCGGTCACCAATACGATTCCGCCGAGCCAAACTGTCGCGGCCGCAGAAGGTGGCCTCGGTGTTTTCATTGCGACGGGAGCGACCTCGGCAACGGTCGTCGCCAACGGATCGCCGATTGATTATCAGCCCTTCGCTGTAGCCATTGACCCGGCGCCGAACGACGATCCGTCTCAAAATATTGGCGCGGTCACGATCGGTTCGCAAACCAGCGCGATCGATCTTCTGGTGTTGCCCGGCGGCGGCGTACCGATACCGCCGGTGAGGAGCTTGCAACTTCCGACAGGCGTGGTCTTTGACGCGGCGAACCAGGATTTCCTGGCGGTAGACAGCTCGCTGAATGATGTGCTCATCGTCAATCCATTGACGGGCTCCGTGTTGGGAACGATCCTGACGGGCATCAATCCGACTTCGCTTGATTACAATTTCAATTCCAGCACGCTCGTTACGTCGAACGCGGCCAGCAGCACGCTCTCCGTTCTGGATTATGTCTGCCCGCCGAATCCGACGGGCGCGACGAACTGCCCGACTCCACAGGTCCGGAACATCATAGACGTGGGCGGCACGATGCCGGCGGCGTCAGTGGTCATTGGTCCGAACTCGCTGGCCATTGATTCCCGATTGAATCTGGCCGTGCAGGTGGACCAGAACAACAATCGCGTCTTGCTGGTGCCGCTGCCGCAGTAGCAGCGCAAGGAATTCGGGCGGGGGCTGCGCGCGTCGCAGCGGCGCGCCAGAGGCCAACCAAGTACCGCGCGCGGGCATCACAAAATGGCCGTCCCATAAGCATCTTTTATGACGCGATGACGGCCGAAACCGATTGACCTGTTTCTCGGGTGACAGCTATAATCCCGGATTTGTGTTTGGCGCGTTGTGGCCGGCGATAGTGCGCCAGGACTTTGGGAATCATGATCCGAACGAATATCTACTTTAAGGAGTGAGAATGAAGATTCGATTGGCAGTTCCAGCCCTGGCGGCGTTCCTGATGGTTCCCGCGGTATGGGCGCAGACGGGCGGCGCAGCGGTGGCAGCAGGTGCCGGCAAAGTGGGCGTAATTGACGTTCAGGTAGCTATCACCAGCACCGCGGAAGGGAAGCAAGCCGCCGCGGAGTTACAATCGCAGTTTGCACCTCGGCAGACCGAGCTCACCAACATGCAGAAGCAGATGGAAGACGTGCAGACCCGCATGCGCACCGGGCAGACCACGCTCAGTGATGACGAAAAAGCCCGGCTCGATCGGGAAGGGCAGCAGCTGCAGCGTTCCTACCAGCGTAAATCGCAGGATGCGCAAGACGACTTCAACGAAGCGCAGCGCGAGATCGTGGACCGCATCGGCCGCAAGATGATCGACGTACTGAGCAAATATTCCCGTGAGAACGGTTACAGCGTGATCCTGGATCGCTCCGGGCAAAGCTCGCCGGTGATCTTCGCCACGAATTCTGTGGACGTCACGCAGGAGATTATCCGTCTGTATGACCAAACGTATCCGGTAAAAACCGGTGCGACGACGCGGCCACCCGCGCAGCAACGCGCTCCGGCGGCCAAGCCGCAAACACCGCAGCACTAACTACGGCATGCAGCCGATGTTGGCTGCGCGCTGTTAATAACCCAAAGGCCTCCCGGGACGAGTCCGGGAGGCCTTTTTGTTTTTTGGAGTTTGCTAATTCCGGGGCGATGGCCGAGACGAGTGTCAGTTACGGGATCTGATGCTGGGACATGGAATCCTCCGGGAGTATGTCTGGGGAACGTGCCGCGGAGATATATACCCGAAGCAGCTATATGCGCTGAGGACCGTTTTGGGACGGTTTCTCGGGCACAGGGCGGTCTTGCCTTTTTTCGCCATAGAAATTATACTGAGTTGCTTCCAGACAGGTCGCATGAACCAGTGGGCGCGAGCCCACTTTTTTGTTGGGCGCGACAAATGGCTAAGCGCCGAAGCGTCGTTGCTGGAGGTGCCTGCGGACGAGGCTCTGGCGGTGTGCCGTTCGGCGCCAGTTTAGAACGGAAAGGTGCGGCGGCGAGGCTGGCGGCGCGCGGGCGCTCAGGCAAGGCGCGAGCTGAATGTCGCCGTTAGAATAGAATGGAACTAGAAAAGATTCGAGAGGCGGCCGAGCGGGTGGCAGGCTCGCTGGGCCTGGAAATTTTCGACGTCGAATGGAAGATCGGCAAGCAGCGATTGCTGCGAGTCTATATCGACCGGCTGGCCGGCCCGCAGAACCCGGAAGGGTTGGGTGTCACTCATAAGGATTGCGAGCGAGTGAGCGAGCAGCTCAGCGTGATCCTGGATGTGGAAGACCTGGTGCCCGGTCCGGCGTACGTCCTGGAAGTCAGTTCGCCGGGCCTGGATCGCAAGCTGCTCAAGCCCGCGGACTATGAGCGTTTTGCCGGACGCCTGGCAAAAATCTGGCTGAACGAGCCGATCGAGAAACAGGCGTATCTGGAAGGGCGGCTGGCCGGATTCGTTGATGGAATCGTGAAAGTCACGGTGCGCGAGCGCGAACTCGCGGTGCCGTACACCGGGATTAAGAAAGCGAATCTGGTGGTGGAGTTGTGAAGGTGGTTCTATCTGTCTGTGATTCGATTTTTGCGGCGCGGTTTTTATAATTTCATGGACGAGATGTACGGGAGAAGCGCGAATGGCGAGTCAGCTGTACCAGCAGATCGAGCTGATCAGCCGGGAGAAGCACATTGAACCGGAGATCATCGTCGCGGCCATTGAGGACGCGATGGTGGTGGCGGCGCGGAAATATTACCGCACCGAGGAAGAGCTCCGCTCGAAATTCAATCCGGGTACCGGCCAGGTAGATGTGTATTCAGTGCACACGGTGGTGGAGGAAGTTGCCGACCCCGTGCGCGAAATTTCTTTGAACGACGCGCGCAAGCGCCAGCCGGAAATCGAAGTGGGCGGCGAGATCACTGAAAACAAGCCCACGGACGTGCTGGGGCGCATCGCGGCGCAGACGGCCAAGCAGGTGATCCTGCAGAAAGTGCGCGAAGCCGAGCGCGATACGATCTACAACGAGTTTCACACGCGCGTCGGAGAATTGATCAATAGCGTAGTGAAGCGCATGGAAGGTCCGGACATTATCGTGGACATGGGGCGCACCGAAGCGCGCTTGCCCAAGCGCGAGCAATCGCGGCTGGAAGCGTACAACGTCGGCGATCGGCTGCGCGTCACCATTCGCGCGGTGGAGCGGGCGGCCAAGGGGCCGCAGGTGGTGGTCTCGCGCGCGGATCCCGCGCTGGTGCAGCGATTATTCGAAATGGAGGTGCCGGAGATTTACGACGGCACAGTGCAGATTCGCGCGGTGGCTCGCGAAGCGGGTGAACGTACCAAGATTGCGGTGGAAAGCCGCGACAAGGACGTAGATCCGGTGGGCGCCTGCGTGGGAATGAAGGGCATGCGCGTGCAGTCCATCATTCGCGAGCTACGCGGCGAGAAGATTGACATTATTCCGTACAACGAAGAAACGGTGGCGTTCGCGCAGAAAGCGCTCAGCCCGGCGAAAGTAACCCGCGTACAGGTGATTGACCCGGAAGAGAAGCGCCTGGAAGTGATCGTCGAAGATACGCAACTTTCGCTGGCCATCGGCAAGAAGGGCCAGAACGTACGGCTCGCCAGCAAATTGATCGGCTGGAATATTGACATCAAGAGCGAGGAAGAGAAGCGCCGCGAAATTGAAGCGCAGATGGCGGCGCTCACGGCTCCGGGCACTGCGCTAACCGAACTTGCTGGTGTGGGCCCGAAGACCATCGAGAAACTTGAAGCGGCGGGAATTTCTTCAATCGAGAAGCTCGCGGACATGACGCCTGAACAGCTCGTGGAAATTCCGGGCATCGGCGAGAAAATGGTAGAGAAGATTCACCAGTCGGTCGCCGCGTACTTCGAAGCGCTGGAAACCGCTGCAACGGCTGCGCCGGAAACGGCGGGCGCGGGCGAAGCTGAAGGAGCCGTCGCCGAAGCGGAAGTGGCTGCGGAAGAAGAGGCGGCATCGGTGGATGAAGCAACCGAGGAAGCTACCGAGCAGGTCGCCACGGACGAATCGGCTGGACCGCGGCAAGACGCTCCCGTGAGTCCGGCGAACGCCGAGGCCGAGGCAGAAGCTCTGGATGAGGCCACCGAAGAGGCCACGGAAGAACTAAGGGAAGAAGCAATCGGCGAGACGGAAGAAGGCGCCGGGAAGCAGTAGGCGGCTTAGCGCACGTCTGCTGGCCGAGTGGAAGTGGTTGTAGGCATCGCAGCGGGTTTTGTGTAGATCCAAGGAAGACAGAGGCGAATGGCAGATTCCAATCAAGTCCGTATCAATGAACTGGCACGCGAACTGGAGATCAAGGCCAAGGTCTTGATCGAGTTCCTGCCGGAAGTCGGCGTCACGGAAAAAAAGACGCACTCGAGTTCGATTGACCTGAAGCATGCCGAACTCGTGCGCAAGCATTTCCGCGACGTAGCGGCTGCTGAAGAAGCTGCTGAAGCGGACAAGTCCGCGAAGGCCGCCGGCAAGAAGCCCGCACCGAGACCGGGCGTTGCAGCGCCGTCGGCGCCTGCCACGATTGCCGCCAAGCCTGCGGCGACCACCGCCGCACCGGCGACGGCAGCACGGCCCGGAACTGTACCTCCAAGTACTACCGCGACTCCGGGATCGGCGCGTCCTATTGCAACACCGCAACCCTCGGGCGTACGTCCAGCCGCGCACCCCACCAGCACTGCGCCTGCAGCGGCAAAACCCGGTACAGCTCCCGCCGCTTCACCTGCGTCTGCGGCTCCTGCAAGACCCGCTGCGACGGGAACTGCGCCATCATCACCGCGACCTGGCATGCCGCTGCGTCCTGCGGCACCTGGGGCAACGACGGGAGCACCTGTAGGAACACGTCCTGCAGCGGCGGCGCTCGGTGCGGCACGTCCCGGAGGCGCTCCAGCGCCCGGGCAACGATTTCCAGTTCGACCGGGAGCCCCATCGGGGCCCGGCCAAAGCCGTCCAGGCGCGCCGCAAGGCATGCGTCCTGGTGGAGCACCGCAACAGTACCGACCCAGCAGTGCGCCGCAGGGACGTCCTGGCGGCGCTCCCGGTCAACGTCCTGGCGGACCTCCTTCACGTTTCCCGCAACGCCCCGGTAGTGGCGGCGGTCCAGGCGGGCGCGATAATAAAGCTCCGGTTGGCGGGCAGCGACCCGGTGCAGGAGTACCGAAAGCTGAACCGGGCAAGCCGCTCTATGCACGCAAACCAGCGGCGCGCGGCCGTCCGCTCATCGAGAAACGATATGCGGAAGGCGAGCGCAAGCTGCATCCGGTGCGTCCGCGAGCAGGCGTAGGCCCGGGTGGGCGTGCAACAGCCATCGAGCCGATTGCGCCGGTAAAACGCGAACCGCGTCCTCTGACGGTGACCGAAGGCATCACCGTGCGCGAATTGGCCGAAAAACTCGATATCCGCGCGAAGGATTTGCTGAAGACATTGCTCGATCGCGGCGTATTCGCGAGCATCAACCAGGCTCTCGACGTGCCGACGGCCACAAGCCTGGCCGAGGCGTTCAACGGCGTTGTACAAGTTGTCACCTTCGAAGAGCAGTTGGTTCAGGAAGAAAAGGTCAAGGAAGAGCGCACGGGCAATGAAGTGCCGCGCGCGCCCGTGGTCACAGTGATGGGTCACGTGGACCACGGCAAGACAAGCTTGCTGGACGCCATCCGCGAAGCGGACGTGGCCGGCGGCGAAGCCGGAGGAATCACGCAGCACATCGGTGCGTATGAAGCGCACGTGCAGGGCAAGCGCATCGTATTCGTGGATACGCCAGGTCACGAGGCTTTCACGCGTATGCGTGCGCGCGGCGCAAAAGTCACGGACATCGTGGTGCTGGTGGTTGCCGCGGACGACGGCATGATGCCGCAGACCGAGGAAGCTATCTCGCACGCGCGCGCTGCCGGAGTGCCGATCGTCGTAGCGATCAACAAGGTGGATAAGCCGGACGCCCAACCCGAGCGTGTGAAGCGCCAGCTCTCCGACAAGGGCTTGATGCCTGAAGAATGGGGCGGCGACACCGTCATGGTGGAAGTCTCGGCCAAGACGAAAAAAAATCTTCCCAAACTGCTCGAAATGATTTTGCTGGTGGGCGACCTGCGCGAGTTGAAAGCCGATCCCGGAGTGCCGGCGAGCGGAACCGTGCTGGAATCGCGCGTGGACAAGGGCCGCGGCCCGGTGGCCACCATGCTGGTGCAGAACGGCACGTTGCACGTCGGCGACGTCTTCATCGTGGGCGCGGTTTACGGCAAAGTGCGCGCGATGTTTGACGATCGCGGAGGCGCAATCAAGCAGGCAGGGCCCTCGACGCCGGTGGAAGTTCTCGGCTTGCAGGGCGTGCCGGAAGCAGGCGATCAATTCCAGGTGGCGGACGAAGCGAAAGCGCGACACATCGTGGAATACCGCCAGGGCAAAGCGCGCGAGGCAACTTTGGCGAAGTCCGCCAGCGGCCGTTTGACGCTCGATCAGTTGCACGAACAATTGAAGATCGGGGAAGTGAAGGAATTGCCGGTAGTGGTGAAAGCGGATGTGCAGGGTTCGGTGGAAGTGCTCAACGAAATGCTGCCGAAGCTTTCCAACGACCAGGTGAAGCTGAAAGTGATCCATGCCAGCGTCGGTGCAGTGAACGAAAGCGACGTGTTGCTGGCGTCTACTTCGAACGCGGTGATCGTGGCCTTCAATGTGCGGCCGGAGCGCAAGGCCTCCGAGTTGGCGCAGCGGGAAGGCGTGGACATTCGGACGCACACGATCATCTACGAATTGCTGGACGAATTGCAGAAGGCCGTCGAGGGTTTGCTCTCGCCGGTGATCAAGGAGCAGTTCCTGGGCCGCGCCGAAGTGCGCGACACGTTCCGCGTCAAGGGAGTGGGCACGATCGCGGGCTGCTCGGTGCTTGATGGCATCATTAAGCGGGACGCCGAAGTTCGCGTGATTCGCGAAGGCTCGGTGATTTATACCGGCCGCGTGAGTTCGCTCAAGCGCTTTAAGGACGACGTAAAAGAAGTTCGCCAGGGATTTGAGTGCGGTATCGGGGTATCGAATTTCGCCGACGTCAAGGTCGGCGATGTACTGGAGTGTTTTACGATCGAGAAGACCGCGGCGCTTCCACTGCCTCCGCCGGATCGTCCACGGCCGGATCGCGCTGCGGCAGCAGAACGCGTCAGGACTCAGTAGCGCCACTACTTATTTCTCGGGCACCGCTGAATGATTGCGTGACTCGGCGCGGATGGGCCGTCTCGCGCAAGGCTTCCGATTCGCCCGGGGCGCGCAAATGAGTCTCGTTTTCGGGCGCTGAAGGTGTTCCAACGCGCAGGCCAGCATGGATGCGCTACTACGAAAATGCCGATCGGCCTCCTTACCCTGGAAATTCACATCCTCGATGCGCAGTCCCTCAAGGACAAACGGCAAGTTCTGCGCAGTTTGAAGGATCGCTTGCGCGCTCACTACAATGTGGCCGTTGCGGAGCTTGAGCACCAGGAAACCTGGCAGCGCTCGCGCGTCGGCGTGGTGACGATTTCGGGTGATGTGGGTTACCTGGAGAAATCGCTGGCAGAAATTGCAGCGGAATCCGAGCGCATGTTGGGCCGCGACCTGGTTTCGCAGGAAGTGGAATATTTCGAGGATGAGGAAGGCGCATGACGATTCAAGGACATCGCTCGGAGCGCATCACCGAGGAAATTCGCAACGAAGTGAGCCTGATGCTGGCGGGGGAACTGAAGGATCCGCGCCTCGCGGCGCCGGTGCTGGTCACCGAGGTTCGCATGGGCGCGGGAATGCGCACGGTGCGCGTGTTCGTGAGCCTGGCGGGCGATCCGGCGGAGCGCGCCACCACGCTCGAAGGACTGCAGGCCGCGAAAGGTTTCGTGCGTCACGAACTCGTTGAGCGGTTGCACATGCGGCGCGCGCCGGAGGTGCTCTTCATCCTCGATGAGACGGAAGAATACGGCCAGCGCATCGAGAACTTGCTGCGCAAAGCAAAATCTCCGGAGGATCACACGCCGTAGCGACGTTCCCCTGGGTTGATTCAGCCGGAGCCGATGGACGCCCTGCGTTTTTCAGCAACAGTCCTACGGTGCCGCCGTTAATAGTTTCCGGGATCCACGCACCGCTACTTCCAAATCATGTCTCGTGCACCCAAAGCGTCTCCCTGCGACGGGATCCTTGTCGTCAACAAGCCGAGCGAAAGAACTTCCCATGACGTGGTCGAATCCGTGCGGCGCCTGGTGGGTTTCCGCGGGATCGGACATTTCGGCACGCTCGATCCAATGGCGACGGGCGTGTTGGTCGTGGCTCTGGGCCGCGCCACGCGCCTGGCGCGTTTCTACGAAAGCCGCCGCAAGCGCTACAGTTGCGCCGTGCGTTTTGGTTTTGAGACTGATACGTATGACGCCGATGGGGAAGCTCTCGGTCCAGACGCAGCTCCGGCGCTGAACGCGGAAGAAATTGCCGCGCAGGCGGCCCGGTTTCTCGGCAAGCTTCAGCAGACTCCTCCGGCCTACTCCGCAAAGAAGATTCATGGACGACCGGCGCACGAGCTCGCCAGAAAAAATAAGCCGGTGAAACTGGAGCCGGTGGAAGTGGAAGTATTCGAGTTCCGCCTCACTGGCATCGAAGGCTCGATTGCCCGATTCGTGGTGGAATGCGGCGCGGGGACGTATATTCGCTCGCTGGCTTACGATTTGGGAAGGGTGCAAGGCTCCGGCGCACACCTGGCGGAAATCTCGCGCACGGCCGTCGGCGAATTCACTCTGGATGACGCTTTCTCGCTTGCCGAGCTGGAACAGGATGCCAAAGCGGGACGCCTGCTGGAGCGCGTGATCCCTCTCGAGCAATTGTTGACGGATCTGCCGCGTGCGACAGTGCTGCCGATCGTGGAAAAACGAGTGCGCCACGGCGCGAAGTTCAACGTCACGCTCGCGCAGATTCAGCCGGGCGAGACCAAAGCGGCGCAGAACGCTCCCGCGCAGCTCGATTCTGGCGATTGGAAGCCCTCACGGCTTCGCGTCTTCAATCAGCAGGGCCAATTGATCGCGATTGCCGAGCCCGTCGTTCCGCGCACGTACCAGCCCCTCGTAGTCTTGGAAGCCATGCCGTAAGGTACTGCCGCTCATCGAAGCTCGCTGCGGTCGGCATAATTCTGCAAACCTGTCGCGTGAGACCTCTTCAGAATAAGCGATCGCGCCGCAATCGCTAATCTGGAGTGTTGGGTTGCGGAGGCGTGTTCGCGGGAGGTTCGTATTGTTGTTGCTCGACCGGCGGGCGCGGGAATTGCGGCTGCGGTTGTGGCTGCGGCTCGATCGGCTGCTGCCGCTCAGAGGGCGGAAGCTGAAATCCACCGCGACGTTCCTGGATTGTAGGGCCCAACGAGCTTGGGCCGCCCAACTGGCCGCGGCCCGCGTAGATCGCGTGATCTTTGCGCGGCGCCATCTCCACCAGGCGCGGCGTGACCAAGATCAATAACTCCGTATCGGAATATTGTGTGTTGGTGGTGCCGCCGATGATGCCATTGAGCGGCAAGTCCCCGAGCCCCGGCGAACCGTTCAACGAAGATGTGGTTTGCGGCGCCAGGTAACCCGCCAGCGCGGCCGTTTGGCCCGCGCGCACGCGTACGGTCTGATGGATTTCCTGATTATTTACGATCGGAATGTTGTTGATGCTGGAGCCGGCAAGGCTGCTCAGGGTGAACTCGAATTGCAGCGACACGTCGCCGTCCGGGTGGACTCGCGGCGTGGCCTTCACCTTCAGCCCGAGATCGATATACTCGGCCCCCGGAAATTGCGTGCCGATTCCGCTGCCGGAAAGCAGACTGATGAGCGACTCTGAATCCAGAATCACCGAGACGGAGTTCGAGCCGTAATTCGAAATGGCCAGGTCGGGAAGTCCGTCGCCGTTGAAGTCGGCGGTCGCCCCCGAATCGGGAGTGGTGCCGACTGGCACCTCAATCGGAGAATCGAAAAGACCGCCGCCCGTTCCAAGCAGCAGTGCGAACGAGTTGTCCCCGGTAGCGGTGACCACGAGGTCCGGCAAACTATCATCGTTAAAATCGGCGATGGTGATGGACGTGGGATTGGTCCCTGCGGCAAAATCCAGCCGCGTGCCGCCGGGCTTGATGAACGTACCGTCGCCATTACCCAGAAAAATGGAGACGCTATTGCCGACATTGTTAGAACTAGTCGCCACGCCGCTATCGGTCACCGCCAAATCCAGATTTCCGTCAACATCCAGGTCGGCGGTAGCGACATAATTGGGAGTTACACCTGTGGCGTACGTCACGCCGTTCTGAAATGTGCCATCGCCATTGCCGATAAAAATTTCGAGCGTATTATCAGCGGAATTTGTGACGGCTAAATCGATAATTGCGGGTCTGCTGGGGTTGAAGGCCGCCGCGACAATCGAAGTAGGGGTAGCGCCGGTGACGAGCGTGGTGACGGGGGGCGTCTGGAAGGTACCGTCACCATTTCCCAGGAAGATGCTGACCGTATTAGCAGCCGAATTGACGACGGCAAGATCCGGGTAGCTGTCAGTGTTCGAGTTGAAGTTGCCGACAGCGATGGATGTGGGGCTCGCGCCGCTTGGCAACATCAGCGGCGAGGATGGCGCCGCGGTAAAAGTGCCATCGCCGTTTCCGAGCAGGATGGAAACGGAATTGTCCACTTGGTTCGCCACGGCGAGATCGATAATTCCTCCAGTGTTGGTCTTGGCGTTGAAATTCCCGGTTGCGATCCACGTCGGTCCCTTGCCCACGGTGACCGTGCTCGGAGTCCCGAAACTGCCCAAGCCACCGCCCAGGAAAACTGAAAGAGTGCCGTCCGTAAAATTCGCGACCACCAGATCCTGAAAGTTGTCGTTGTTCAGATCGCCGGTGACCACGAAATCGGGATTCGTGCCGGTCGTGAGTGTTGTGATGGGAACGCTGGATCCGGTGGGGTTCGAGACCGTAGGCGTTTGATTCGCGGTGCTATTGGAGGAGCCGACCAGGCTGGAAGAGTACTGCGCCAGCGATACGGGATAGCGCTCGCCCACAAAAAACGACGCCGGCTGGCCATCTTCAGCCCGCAACAAAACGCGGCGCCCCGCGCGCACCGTGGAAAGCAAATTCGAAAAATTGGCCGCAGCGCCCGGGAGCGTGCCCAAAAACGTGGTCTTGCCTCCGCCAAACGCAAACACGGGCGGGATCGACGACGATGACCCGAAAACTTGCTCCAGCAGGGCGTTGAGCGCCGTGGCGCCGCCTTCCGCTATGAGCTGCGCGGAGTTCGACGGAATCGAATAGATGGTTGCGCTCTGGGGTCCGGTGATACCCAGATTCATACCGCGGCTGCGATCCACTTCCAGGACCTCGATTTCCAGCACGATTTGCGCGGGAGGCTGGTCCAGATTGTCAATGATTCCGGTGGCGACTGCGATCGCCTGCGGCGAAGCTCGCATCGTGAGCGTGTGGCTCCTGGAATCGAGATCGGTGCGAGTGATCCCGGCAACCTCGCGGACCATCCGCGAAACCTCGGTCATCTGCTCGGGCGTTTCCGAGGCAGAAAGAAGTACGGTGCGCACGATCGAAACGTCGTAGTCCTTGCGTTTCTGTTGCGTATCCTGCGTCACAAAAAATAAATGCCTGGTGAGCGGCCTCCAAAACGTTCCGGTCTCTTCACCCAGCACGCGCATGACCGTCGCAAAGTCCACATCTTTCAGATCGAGATGCACGGGCTGGTTCCGCAAGTCCACGTCGAAGGCCACTTCAACTCCGAACCTTTCGGCCACTTGTTGATAGGCACTCTGCGTTTGGCCGCGAAATTGAAAAGACTGAGTTCCAGCGCGGTGCTGCAGCAGCACTTCAGGAGCAAGCTCGGGCTCGGCGGCGACTTGCCTGGCGCGGGCCGGATCGAGGGCCTCCAATTCGACCAGGCGCTCACGAATGGTGCGGTTGGAAGGATCCATTTCCCGGGCTTGACGCATGGCGCGGAGCGCCTCCGTGAACCGGCCGGAAACCGCGTCACGCTCCGCCAAATCAACCTTCATTTGCACGACGTAGCCCTTTGCCACTGCCTGCCGCACCAGATATTCTCGCTCGCTGGGGTCCCAATCCACGGCGTCGGAATAGGCATCGTAAGCCGCCTGCCAGTCGCCTTGCGCCTCGAGTTTCACGCCCTGCTTGTAGGCTTGTTTGGCTTTCTTAATATCGGCTTTACGCGGAGGAGACGGCAGTTTTTGTTCCAGAGGCGAAACGCCGGCGGCCGCCGGCGGATTTTGAGTTTGTTTCGCGTTCTCGGAAGATTGCTGGATTGCAGACCGTGAAAAGGCGTTTACTGCAGCCAAATTCGGCGTCACCAGCGAAGACAAGAGCACCGGGAGCGCCAGCAAGGCGGCGATGGAGAACGGGCCCGGACGGCCTTTCATTCGCCGCCGGGAGCGGCCCGGGGAATAGCGCGGGAAAGTCATTCGAATGTAAGATGCTATTCTACAGGGAAAGGTGAGCATGGTGTGGGCGCAGGTGAATTCGCTTGATTTAAGAGCAAGGCGGAGCTAAACTTGATTTTCCAGTTGTAACTGATTTACAACTGGAAAAGATATGCTCTCTGCACTACTCTTGGCTCTCCGTGAAGGCGTCGAAGCCGCCCTGGTCGTCGGCATCGTCCTCGTCTATCTAAACCGCACCGGTCGTCGCGCGCTCACCAACTACGTGTGGGCTGGCGTGATTTTTGCTTCTGCGGCCAGCGTTGCCGCTGCCGTGCTTCTGGATCGCTGGCAAGTCAGCGAAGATGGCTTCGAAGGCCTGCTGATGCTGCTCGCCTCCGTGCTCGTGATTTCGATGATTGTGTGGATGAACCGTGTGGCGCGGCATCTAAAGAAAGAAATCGAGCAGCGGATCGAAGCGTACGCGCAGAAATCTACGCGCGCCGCTGGATGGGGAATTGGTTTATTCGTTTTTCTGATGGTGGTGCGCGAAGGCGCCGAGTTGGTATTGGTTTTGCGCGCCGTCCAGCTGTCGAGCGCCGGCGTGCAAGTCTGGATCGGCACCGGCATCGGCATTGCGATCGCCATCGCCGTGGGCGTTTTCTTCTTTCAAGGCACCCTCAAGATTCCTCTGCACCGGTTCTTCAAGGCAACCAGCGCCATTCTGATGGTCGTCGCCTTCCAACTTGCGCTCACCGGTGTCCATGAACTCAGTGAAGCGATGTGGATACCCTCGAGCAAGACGGAAATGTCCACTATCGGCCCGATCGTGCGCAACGAAGTCTTCTTTTTCGTTTTGATTTTGGGCGCTGCCGCGCTGGTGGTGCTCCGCGAATGGTTTAGCGCGAAACAGCCGGTTGCGGATGCGTCCGCGAATCCCGCGGAACGGCGGATGCGCGAGTACGAATTCCGGCGGCAGCGGCGCTGGAGTTTTGCTGCAGCCATTTTGTGCATCGCGGTCGTAATTTCGTTCGCCGGGGATTACGTGTATGGCCGCGTGTCTGCCGCGCCTTCGCCGGCCAAGACGCTTGTCGCCCAGGACAATCAAGTCCGTATTCCGCTTTCGGAGCTGACCGATTCGAGCCTCCATTTCTACCGGGCGGATGTCAACAATACAGTGATCCGTTTTCTGGTGATTCATAAGCAAAACGGCGATTACGCCGTGGCCCTGGACGCTTGCCAGATTTGCGGAACTGCCGGTTACCGCCAGGAAGGCCAAACCGTGATCTGCCGGAATTGCGGGGCATCCATCTACATACCCTCGATCGGCCAATCGGGCGGCTGCAATCCCATCAGCGTGAAGTCGCGCGTGGAAGGAGGCGAAGTGATCGTGGACCTCTCGGCGCTGGGCAACGCCGCCTCCAAGATTCACTCCTGACGCGATGTTCGCTCGCCTGGTACGGGAATCTTTCGTTCGCAATCCAAGACGCAAACTATTGACGGCTGCGGCGCTGGTCGTGGGGATGGCGGTGACGACGGCGACGCTGACGATCGCGCTTGAAGTGGGCGATCGCCTCGCGCGCGAATTTCGCAGCCTGGGCGCGAATCTGCTGGTTACGCCGGAATCCGACACACTGCCCGTCGAAATTGGCGGTGTGGATTATCGCCCCGTGGATGCAGGCGCCTATCTGAAAGAGGCCGACCTCGGCAAATTGAAAACGATTTTCTGGCGGCACAATATTCTGGGATTCACACCATTTCTCGATGTTCCTGCCTTTGTATCTGACCAGCCGGGCAAACCGCCGGTGCCAGTAATCCTGGTCGGGACTTGGTATGAACACGCTGTGCCCATTCCGGACGGGACGACATTTAAGACCGGCGTCAGCGTGACGCATCCCTGGTGGAAAATGGAAGGCCGTTGGTTCGCGGATGGCGCTGACGAATGTGTATTAGGCGCGGCGTTCGCGCAAGCGATGTCGGGTGTGAAGCCGGGCCAGAAGATTTACGTGAGTGATCGGGGAGCCGGCGACAGAGCGTCCGCGACCGCGTTGCCGCTCTTGGTGACGGGCATCGTCTCGGCGGATGATGCCGAAGATAAGGGAATCCTGGTGCCGCTCGCCGTCGCGCAGAAAATTTCCGGCCACGCGGGCGAATTTCGCCAGCTATTCGTAAGCGCCTTGACCAAGCCTGCCGACGCCTTGGCCGAGCGCGGCGAGCGCGCGCAGACGGACAAGAGCATTCAGCTCACACCGACCGAGTACGATCGCTGGTTCTGCTCGCCCTATATTTCTTCGATCAGCTATCAAATCAAGACGGTGCTGCCCGGCACTGACGTTCACGCCATCCGGCGTGTGGCGGAAACCGAGGGCCGCGTGCTCGACCGCGTTGGCACTTTGCTGTGGATTGTTACGCTCGCCGCGCTCATCGCCGCCGCGCTGGCGGTGGCAGCCACCTCCGCGACGACGGTGCTCGAGCGCCAAGCGGAAATCGGCGTCATGAAAGCGTTGGGCGCCGGCAACGCGCTGGTGAACGGCATTTTTCTCGCCGAACAGGTGTTGCTGGCGGTCACCGGTGGAGCTATTGGGTTTGTGGCCGGCACGGTTTTCGCCCGGTTCCTGGGCGAGAGCGTATTTGGCAGCCCGGCATCGCCGCGCCTGATCCTGCTGCCCATTGTGCTGGGTCTCGCGGCGATTGTGGCGATCGCTGGCAGCCTGCTTCCTCTGCGCCGCGCGGCGCATTTCGAGCCGGCACTGATTCTGAGGGGCGGATGATGTTCTGGCGTCTGGTGTTTCAACTTCTGCGCGGCAGTCGGGGCCGGTTGGCGGTCGCGATTCTGGCGATGGTCAGCGGAGCCGCTGTGATTTCCGCTCTGCTGAACCTCGATCTCGGAGTGCAGGATAAATTGACGCAGGAATTTCGCTCGCTGGGGGCTAATGTCGTGATTTCGCCGGTGACCAGCGCCACGAGCCCAAGCGGCGCTGCGCCGCCTTCTCTGATGCGCGAGGAGGAGGTTCTTCAGCCGCTCCAGAAGCAGCAGTCTCCGGAAGTTGCTGCGGCAGCGCCGTATCTTTATATCGTCGCACGCGCACAAGACACCCCGGTCGTCGTGGCGGGAACGTGGCTCGATCAAGCGCAGAAAATCGAGCCCACCTGGAAGCTGAAAGGGAATTGGATTTCGTCGCGTGCAGACGATTCAAACTGTCTGATCGGGCGTGCCGTGGCGCGCCAATTCCATCTTGTGCCGGGCGGCGTGCTCAAAATGGATTACTTGAATCGCTCCGCGCAATGTACGGTAGCTGGAGTCGTAGACGCCGGAGGCACCGAAGATGACCAGGTCTTCGCCAGCCTGCGCGCCGTGCAGTCGCTGGCAAGTCTGGATGGCCAGATCGGCTTGGTACAAATCAGCGTGACGGGCACGGCCAAGACGATTGCGGGCTATGCCGCGCGCCTGGCGAAGTCCTTGCCTGCCGGCACGGAAGTGCGGCCCATCCGTCAGATAACCGTAGCCGAAGGCGCACTGCTTGGCCGCATCCAGCTTCTGATCGTTTCGATGGTGTTGTTGATCCTGATCCTGACGGCACTGTGCGTGCTCGGCACGATGGCGGCGTTGGCGATGGAGCGCCGCAAAGACGTGGGCTTGATGAAATCGCTCGGCGGCTCGATTTCGCGCATCGTTGGCTTGTTTTTGGCCGAAGTGGGCGTGCTAGGAGCCGTTGGCGGATTGCTCGGCGCGTGCATCGGTGTGGCGCTCTCCTATTGGATGGGCCTGCGCGTATTTGACGCCGCGATCGCGCCGCACTGGGAAATTTTTCCCGTCACGATCGTTTTGATGATTGTTGTAGCGATGGCGGGCGCGCTGCCGCTGCGCGCGCTGGGGAACGTGAAGCCAGCCGTAATATTACGGGGAGAATAGCGAATCGTGGCTGCCGTGGTCGAAATCGAGAACCTGCGTAAGGAATTCGGCAGCGTGCGCGCCCTCGACGGCGTTTCGCTCCAAATTGAGGAAGGCGAGTGGATCGCTATCATGGGCCCTTCCGGCTCGGGAAAGACCACGCTGATCAATATTCTCGGCGGCCTTGATTCTCCCACCTCCGGCCGCGCGATCGTTGCGGGAACCGACGTGGCGCGCCTGGACGATGCCGGGCTCACGCGTTTCCGCGCTGAGAAAGTCGGCTTCGTGTTCCAACAGTTCCATCTGGTACCGTACCTGACGGCGCTGGAGAACGTCATGCTGGCGCAGTATTTTCACAGCATCACGGACGAGAAAGAAGCGCTGCAATCTCTTGAGCGCGTTGGCCTCGGCGACCGCACCGAACATCTTCCTTCGCAGCTTTCTGGCGGTGAGCAGCAGCGCGTGGCCGTGGCGCGCGCTCTGATCAATCATCCCAAGCTGATTCTGGCGGACGAGCCGACCGGTAATCTCGACGAGGTGAACGAACAAATCGTGCTGAATCTCTTGCGCGAATTGCACCGGGAGGGCCACACGATTCTGATGGTCACTCACGCGCCAACCATCGGACGCCTTGCCGACCGCCGGATCGAACTGGCTCACGGCCGTTTGGCGAACATCAGTTCGGCCACGCTCAAGCCCGAGCCGGTGTGAAGCCACGCTTGCCCGCGAATGTGGCACACTATCTTATGGAACGCCAAACGCCAGTCGTGACGGGCTAATTTCAGAATGCCGATACCACAAGACGCTCGCAAGAAGCCGATCAGCATCAAGGTGCACGTCTCCACCGGAGAAGGCGTGGAAATCACCTGGGCGGACATGCACACCAGCCGCTACGATTTCCCCTACCTGCGCGACCGCTGCCCCTGCGCGCTGTGCAATGACGAGCGCGAGAAGAAATCGAAAGCTCCGGCCGCCAGCGCGGTCCTGCCCATGTATAAGCCGCGGGTCACCGCCAAAAGCGCGAACGCGGTGGGGAACTATGCCATCCAGATCCAATTTTCTGATAGCCACGCCACGGGCATTTTCAGTTTCGAGCATCTTCGCGAAATCTGCCCCTGTGAAGCGTGCGCTCGCGAGTTCCGTCCAGCCAGCAAGGAAAAGACCGCATAGAGTTTCCTCGCGCAAAGAGCCGGGACAAGGTGCGCTGATGGCATCGCCGGCCCCTAGTTACCCCGCGGCAAGAACCCTGCTGCGGAGACTTCCTTTTAGCCCCGGTTTCAACGTATAGTTCATTCCCGCATCCCTAGAGCGTATGGTTTCCAACTCCACGGGTCCCACATTCACGCCGGGTCGCATCCGCCCTGTAGCGAAAGTCCTCGTGGCCACTACGGCCATGCTGGCTTTCATTTCCTTCTGGCGCGCCGCGGCAATCGTCCTAAATGATCTGGCCTCCTCGGCCTATTACGCTGGTGGCGAAGCTGAGCAATTCATCGGGAAGACGGCTCCCTGGTTCATCCTCGGAATCATGCTGTTTTCCTACGCGGTGCGCGCCATCTACGTGGAAAGCTGCAGCATGTTCGTGCGCGGCGGCGTGTATCGCGTCGTAAAGGAGGCCCTGGGCGGCACTCTCGCCAAATTCTCCGTTTCCGCGCTTATGTTTGATTACGTCCTTACCGGCCCGATCAGCGGCGTTTCGGCCGGACAGTACCTGGTGGGTGTGATCAACGAGCTCTTCCACTATGCGAATCTCCCGTTGCATCTGAACGTCAACGGCACGGCCGCGTCGGTGGCCATTGCCATCACGCTCTATTTCTGGTGGGAAAACATCAAAGGAGTTCCGGAATCCAGCGGCAAAGCTCTGCGCATCATGGAACTCACCACCATCATGGTGGTGGTGCTCATTACCTGGTGCGTTTACACGCTCTGGGTGCGCGGGGGTTGGCATTTGCCGCCCATGCCAACCCCGCAGAATATGAAGCTGGACAAAGGTTCGCTGGGTTGGCTGGACCGCTACCAGTGGGCGCACACGATCACGGTGATTATTATTTTTGTCGGCCTGGGTCATTCGGTGCTGGCGATGAGCGGCGAAGAATCGCTCGCCCAGGTTTACCGCGAAATCGAGCATCCCAAACTCAAGAATCTGAAGAAAGCCGGTCTGGTGATTTTCATTTACAGCCTGGTGTTCACCTCGCTGGTCTCCTTCTTCGCCGTAATGATTATTCCAGACAACGTCCGCGGGCATTTCACCGAAAACCTGATCGGTGGCCTGGCGATGCATCTGGTCGGAAGTTTTCCGGTGCGCCTGGCGTTCCACGTGTTCGTGGTGGTGGTCGGCACGCTGATTCTGGCAGGCGCGGTAAACACCGCGATTGTGGGCTCCAATGGCGTTCTGAACCGGGTGTCTGAAGATGGAGTTTTGACCGACTGGTTCCGGCATCCGCATCCGCGATTTGGAACCACCGACCGCATTATCAATATGGTCGTCGCGTTTCAGATCATCACCATCATCGCCAGCCGCGGAGATGTGACCTTTCTCGGTAACTTATATGCCTTTGGCGTGATTTGGAGTTTTTCCATGAAGGGCATCGCGGTATTGGTGCTGCGCTACACGCATCCGCAAGACCGCGAGTACCGCGTGCCCCTCAATCCCGTGATCTTCGGCAAAGAGATTCCAATCGGCCTGGGACTAATCACCCTGGTGCTTTTCTCGATCGCGGTGATCAACCTCTTCACCAAGCCGCAAGCGACCATCGCGGGGATTACCTTCACGATTTTGCTTTTCACCGTATTCGAAATTTCCGAGCATCGCATGCGCGTGCGTGCTGCCGGTGCGGCCCACGTGGAACTCGATCAATTCAATCTAGCGCCGGAAGCGGAGCTGACGCCCACGAGCGTCGGCGTGGCCCCTGGAAGTATTCTCGTTCCCGTCAGCACCTACTACGCGCTGTACCATCTGGAAGCCGCCTTGCGGCGCGTGCGCGAAAAAGAGGCGGAAATCGTGGTGCTGCACGTGCGCATGCTGCGTCGCGCGGCCTCCGGCGAATACGATCTGGCGCCCGACCAGCTCTTCAGCACCATCGAGCAGTTGCTCTTCACCAAAGTGCTGTCGCTCGCGGAAAAAGAGGGCAAGCCGGTGCGGCTGGCTGTGGCTGCGGCCAACGATTTGTGGGAAGGCATCCTGCGCACCGCGATGAATCTGCAATCGAGCACCGTCGTGGCCGGCAGCTCGTCAAAAATGCCCGTCACGGAACAAGCGCGCGAAATCGGCCTCGCCTGGGAACGCATGCCCGAACCGCGCCCCCGCGTCACCCTTGAAATCTTCACACCCTCAGGCAAAGAGCAGATTTTCTATTTGGGTCCACACGCCCCGCGGCTAACCCCAACCGAGATAGATCTGCTACACCGAGTTTGGTTGGAATTGAGCGACAAGCTGCCGGGAGAGGAAGTTCACCACCACGACGTGGTGCATTTCGCGCTCACGGAAGTCGAGCGCGAAATGGCGCAAGGCGAGGTGGATGCGGTGGTCGAGCGGCTGCGCCAGCATCTACGAGATATTGAAAATCGCCGCCAAATGGGCAGCGAAGATCCCAAGAAGCTGCCCGGAAAGTAAGCCCTGGCGCGACGGTCCGTCACTGCGTCGCGCTAGCCCCCTTCTTGCCTGCCGAATGCAATCGTTAAGCGCGGATCTCAGAGGTGCAGTTTGGACAGCGCGTCGCCTTCAGTGGAATCGTCGAAGCACAATAGGGACATTCCTTCGTACTCGGAGCAGCGACCGGCGCCGGTTTATTCCAGCGATTTACCATGCGCACGATCGCAAAGACCGCAAAAGCGACAATCAGAAAATCCACGACGTTGTTCAGGAAGTTGCCGTAGTTCAATGTTGCCGCACCCGCCGTCTTCGCTTCCGCAAGCGTGGCATATGACTTCCCGGAAAGATTCAGGAAGAGGTTCGAGAAATCCACTCTGCCGAGGATGAGTCCTATCGGCGGCATGATGATGTCCGAAACCAGCGACGTGACGATCTTTCCGAAGGCCGCGCCAATGATGAACCCGACGGCCAGGTCCAGCACGTTTCCCTTCATCGCAAATTCCTTGAACGCTTTCAGCATCGTTGCTCTCCTCAGTAATTCGAATCAGCAGCCGCTTTTGGACGATGGGGTGCTGGGTCCCTGCTTCGTTGGCGCCTCGTGCTGCTGCGCGGGAGATTATCCGGAAGGTCCGCTACTGGCAAGAGCAAACGGTGGATTTCCCGCGATCGTTCAGACTCGCCGCAATGAAAACACCGCGCCCAGCAGCCCGCGCAGGACCAGGACCGAGCCCGCCAGCCCCAACAATAGAGGCGCGTAGCGCACGGACAAGAAAGGAATCGCCAGCACGGCAATCCCCACCACAGCCAGCGAACCGGCTCGCACCCTTGCTTCCACGTGCGAAGTCTGCGGGCCTTTCCGCATGCCCGCGCGCGCTCCCCAATAAACAAATACGATCCCCAAAGCAATCAGCGCCGCCGGGCGCTCGGGAAGTCCTATGCGGCCAGAAATCGCAAGCAGCAGGAGCAGCGCGCCAAGAAGCAAAACAATGAATTCGCTGAGAAGCTTGAAGAGATTTTGCGGGCTTGCCATGGTTGCCGTCCGTGCGCGCCATTATCACGCAGCCTGCCGAGGCGTGCAAACGCGCCGCGAATGGCCGCGGAAGCGAGTGCCCCCGCCGAAGCTGTTGGCCCGCTCCCGGGATGGTACAATGACCAATTGGGCCTGTATCGCCGCGCGGCTTTAAGTCATCGAATACTCGGGAGAGAAACTCAGTGCACAAGGTGATTATTATCGGCAGCGGGTGTGCGGGATTGACGGCGGCCATCTATGCCGCGCGCGCGGATTTGAATCCTCTGGTACTTGACGGCTACGAGCCGGGAGGCCAGCTGGCGCTGACCACAATGGTCGAGAACTTTCCCGGCTTTCCGGACGGCATTCTCGGGCCGGAACTGATCGAAAATTCGCGTAAGCAAGCGCAGCGATTCGGCACAGAGTTTCGCTCTGGCGCCGTAACGTCAGTCGATCTTAGCCAGCGGCCGTTCAAGATCGTCGCGGGAAAAGAATCCTACGAGGCTGAGGCGCTGGTTATTGCGGCGGGGGCTTCGGCGCGCATGCTGGGGATCGAATCGGAGCGGCACCTTCTGGGACATGGCGTTTCTACCTGCGCCACCTGCGATGGATTCTTCTTTCGGGGGAAGGAAATCATGGTGGTCGGCGGAGGCGACACCGCCATGGAGGAAGCCACGTTCCTCACCAAATTTGCAAGCAAAGTCACGCTGCTGCATCGCCGCAACGAGTTCCGCGCCACCAAGATCATGCTGGATCGCGCACACGCCAACGAGAAAATCAAATTTCTCACGCCTTACGTCGTCCAGGAAGTCCACGACATGGACAAGAAATCGGTGGAAAAAGTGCGCGTGCTCAACGTGGAGACCAACCAGCCCAGCGAAATCGAAGTTTCCGGCGTGTTCGTCGCCATCGGGCATGATCCCAATACTAAAATCTTCAAAGGCCAGCTCGATATGGACGAGAACGGCTACTTGCTCACCCACGACGGGCCGAAAACGAACGTCGAAGGCGTCTTCGCGGCGGGCGACGTGCAAGATCATCATTACCGCCAGGCCATCACGGCGGCAGGTTCCGGCTGCATGGCCGCCATCGAAGCCGAACGCTTCCTGGAACGACACAAGGGCTGATGGCACGCCCCGCTTTGCTGCATAATCTAAGTTTCATGCTGCCGCTTCTCCAGCGTTTCTCCCACACGATCGGCGCGGACCTCGTCTGATGCGCGCTCTCCTTTTGCGTCTCTCGGAAAGCAAGCGGCTCGCCCCGCTGATGATGCACAATGGCGCGAGCCGGCGCGTCGCTCGCCGGTTTGTTGCCGGCGAAAGTCTCGATGACGCGGTGGAAGCGGCGCGTGAAGTGAATCGCCGCCTGCAACTCGCTAGCCTGGACTTGCTGGGCGAAAACGTGTCGGACGACGCCGGAGCTCGCCGCGCCGCGGATGGCTACCTGGAAATTTTTGATCGTATCGCGGCAGAACACCTGGACGCCAATGTCTCGCTGAAGCTTACGCAGTTGGGCCTCGATTTGAGCGGGGATCTTTGCCTGGAGCTTCTCGAGAAAATCGTGGCGCACGCCACCGGCCAGGGAAACTTTGTGCGCATTGATATGGAAGGTTCCGCCTACACGCAGCGCACCGTGGAGATCGCCAAACGAGTGCGTGCCAAATATGCAGGCGTCGGCACCGTGATGCAGGCGTATCTATACCGCACCGAGCAGGATGTTCAGGAGCTCCTCGCGGCGGGATGCCGCTTGCGTCTTTGCAAGGGCGCCTACAAAGAGCCGCCGGAAGTGGCGTTCCCGAAGAAATCCGATGTGGACGCGAATTACGTGAAGCTGATGAAGATGCTGCTTCCGAGCGGAATCTATCACGCTATCGCGACCCACGATCCCGCCATGATCCAGGCGACCCGGGAATTTGCGCGCGAGCAGAATATCAAGCGCGACCAGTTTGAATTTCAGATGCTTTACGGGATTCGCACCGATTTACAGGAAAAACTGGTGCGCGATGGATTTCGCGTGCGCGTGTACATCCCCTACGGCGTGGATTGGTTCCCTTATTTCATGCGCCGCCTGGCCGAGCGGCCCGCGAACGTCGCGTTTTTCCTCCGCAATCTGCTTCCGCGATCGACTGGCAAAGCCGCTTCCTAGTCGAGCTGCGATTCTTCAGGCAACCTCTCATCGCCGCCCCGACGCGCGCTTGATGGACCTGCACAGCATTTGAGAATAGGACTTGCCCGAATTAAAATACAGCAGCGTTGCAGTCCAGCCCTGTCACGCCACTTCATTTACATCGCACAGGAGCGTAAAAATGCGCAGAAAGCTCATCGCTCGATCCCTCATCGCTTTCGTCTTCTTAACCGCTGCCGGTTGCGGCAGCAAATCTGCGAGCAATCCCGAATCTCCCAATCCGGCGAATTCGCCGAATTCCGCGAGCTCTTCGCCAAGCTCGTCGTCTCCCGACCAACCGAGCGGCACAACCGCTCAGACGCCTGCTGCGCCAGCGCCCGCTCCTGCGCCTCCTCCTCCACCTCCGCCGGTGGTCATTCCAGTTGGAAGGATGCTTACCGTGACGCTCGATCAAACCGTGAATTCGAAAATCGCCAGCAACGGAGATGTTTTCGCAGCTTCGCTGGCCGAACCCGTCACTGTGGATGGCAACGTGATTCTTCCGAGAGGCGCCAAAGTTTCCGGCACCATCGTGCGCGCACAATCGGCGGGCCGCTTCAATGGCAACGCGCTGCTGCAACTCACGCTCGATTCCATCCGGTTCGATGGCACACGCTATTCGATTCAGTCGTCCGAATTCGAGGACGTCGGCAAGGGGCGCGGCAAACGAACGGCGATTGGCGCAGGTGGCGGTGCAGCGTTCGGAGCAATTATCGGCGCGCTCGCGGGCGGCGGTAAGGGCGCGGCGATCGGAGCAGTCGCGGGGGGTGGTGCGGGCACCGCTGGAGCCGGTTTTACCGGGAAGAAAGATATCGTGCTGCCTGCGGAAACCAGGCTGCATTTCAAACTGGTGCAGCCCCTCTCAGTCGCTGTCAGCCAGTAGCAGCTGGAGCCGCTACGACTTGCGGCAGACGGCTACTCCGTCTCGCAGCGGCACGATCACCGGAAACAGCTCCGGCGACGAGTAGATCGTCTGGTTGAATTCCAGAATGCCTCGTGTCTGGTCGTCTTTCGGAGGTTCCGTGACGCGGCCGGACCACAAGACGTTGTCGGTGATCAGCAGGCCTCCGCGTTTCAGCCGCGGCAAGGATTTCTTGAGCGCCGCCGGATATTGATGCTTGTAGACATCAACCAAAATGATGTCGAATGCGCCTTTGACGCGATCGATCAAATCCACGGCCTCACCGGTCATGAACTGAATGCGGTCCGCGACTCCGGCCCGCTCGAAGTTCTTGCGGGCCAGTTCCGCATTGGCCGGGTCGCCGTCGGTGCAGAAAATTTCCGCGCCCGGTCCCGCCGCGCGCGCAAACCATATGGCGGAATACCCGATCGCCGAGCCCATCTCGAAAATCCGTTTGGCGCCGGAAATTTGCGCCATGAGTGATAACAGTCGCCCACAATCCGGCCCGATAATCGCAACCTCGTGTTGCTTCGCGTAACTCTCCATGTCCGCAAGCACCGCGTCACGTGGCGGCAGAAGGCTCGACAAGTATTTCTCGACTGCAGGTTCCAGAATTCCGGGCATCCGCGCTCCTATCTGCTTATCCTTGCGACGTAACGCTGGATCGCAGTTCGCCAATCGATTCACCGGGCTTCAGCGCATGAATTTCCAGCCCGCTGATGTCCTGCGTGAGCTGGCGCACCTGGTCCGGCGTGCCGGTCAATACCGGGAACGTACCGAAATGCATGGGGATTACGTGGCGCACGTTCAGGAAGCGAATCGCCATGGCCGCTTCGCGAGGGCCCATCGTGTAATGGTCACCAATCGGCAGAAGCGCAACGTCCGGCGCATACAGCTCGCCGATCAGTTTCATGTCTCCGAAAAGCGCCGTGTCTCCCGCGTGATACACGGTGAAGCCGCCGGGCAACCGGATGATATAGCCGCAAGCCTCGCCGCCATAAACGATCTCATCGCCATCCTTAATCCCGCAGGAGTGCAAGGCGTTCACCATGGTGACTTCAATCTCGCCGACCTTCTGCGTGCCGCCCTTATTCATCGCGCTGGTATTCGGGACGCCCTTCGATTCCAGCCATGCGCACAGTTCATAGATTCCCACGGTTTGCGGTTTGAATTTCTTGCCGAGATCCACGGCATCGGCAATGTGATCGAAGTGTCCGTGGGTGATCAACATTGTATCCACGCGCTCGAATCTCTTATTCGCCTCAGGACACATCGGGTTGCTCTGAATCCAGGGATCTACCAGGATCACTTTGCCGCTCGGCGTATCAATGCGAAACGCGGCGTGGCCCAGCCAGGTAAGTCGGTTTCCGCGAGTTTGCAGCATGGCGAGTCTCCTGTCCTACGAATTATGCAAAGCGAAAAAATTGCAGTTAGTGGCCGGAACTCTGAACTCCGCCCTTCGTATCCGCCGTCGTGGCCAGCGTCGCGCGGAAAGCCTGCTCGAACGCCGCGCGCGGCCGCGTGCCTAGAAAGAATCCGATAATGTTGCCGTCCCGGCCGTAAAAAATCGTCTGCGGCATGGTTCCTTTCCACTGTGGATTCACGCCGTCGTAGAAGGCGTCCAGGTCGATACCGGGTTTTTGCCGGTAATTCGGAAACGGCGGCTGATTTTTCGCGATGAAACGCCGCACCAAATTCATGTCCGAATCGTCGTCCATGTCAATTCCCAGCACGCTGATCCCCTGCGGTTTGAACTCCTTCGCCAGCTCGACGATCAAGGGATACTCGTCGCGGCACGGCTCGCACCAGGTGGCCCAGAAGTTCACCACCAGCGGCTTGCCGCGGTGCTTGGCCAGGAGCTGCTGGTATCCCGCCAGATCGATCAGCGGAGGGTCTGCCGAGGCTGCGGCCTTCCCGGAATGCGGGGATGCCTTGCTCGCAGGAGCCTGCCCGTTTCCAGGGATGGCGGTGATGAGGGTCAGTGCCAATAGGGATGAAAAAGCTAGCAGGCGGTAACGGCCCATTCCGAGGCTCCCGTGGCTACACCGCCATTCTATCGGTTTCGCCGGACTCCCAGCAACTTGGCAAGTTCGCTCGGCGGGATCGCGGGCCCGGCGCTTGTACCCTTCGCGCTTTGGTGATATAAAAATTGCCAGGGGCCTTGGAGCGGGATTCCCGGCGGTACGACCCTACAACCTCTTTCATCGAGGAGAACTCGAAATGGCTTATGTAATCGCCGAGCCTTGCATCGGCACAAAAGATACAGCTTGTGTGGACGTCTGCCCGGTGGATTGCATCCACCCGCGCAAGGATGAAGCCGATTTCGAGGCTGAAAAGCAGCTCTATATCAGTCCTGACGAGTGCATCGATTGCGGGGCGTGCGTCCCGGTCTGCCCCGTCACCGCGATTTTTGCCCTCGAAGATTTGCCGGAGAAGTGGTCCAGCTTCACGCCGATCAACGCGGACTGGTACAAGAATAAGAAGGCTTAGCGGTTGGCTGTAGCGCGGGCTGGGCTACGCGACTGGATTTGCCTAAGATATTCACACGCGGCGGACTTGAACATCCGCCGCGTTTCTATTTTTCGCCTGTATTTCAGACCTCGAGGCCCAGCACCTGGCGC
The DNA here is from genome assembly GCA_963780035.1 of uncultured Acidobacteriota bacterium. Taxonomy (GTDB): domain Bacteria; phylum Acidobacteriota; class Terriglobia; order Acidiferrales; family UBA7541; genus Palsa-295. The sequence goes on from CAWAAG010000012.1 coordinate 203,135, forward strand.
CCGTTCGGGCTGATCATGCTGGGATTCCACGCCGGTTCCCACACGATTTCCACTTTCACGTCCCGCACCGCTTCGATGGCGGCCACCCGGCTGCGCACCTGATCGGGAATTGCGAGCGCGGAGGGGCAACCCTGCGTGGTGAGCGTCATTTTGACGGTTACGTTGCCCGCCTCGTCGTGCTCCACGTCGTAAATCAGCCCCAGGTCCACAATGTTGATGGGAATCTCGGGGTCGTAGCATTGCCGCAGAGCTTCCAGGATTTGTTCGCGGTCGAGCGGCATTGATTCTCTCCTTGGCGCTATCCCCGCAGTGATTGGGATTTTTCGCACCACAGCTCGCAGGTTATGTTTGTCACAATCAGCGTTCCACACACGCGGCTAAGTGTCAATCAGTTCGACGTTTGCGGCAGGAGTTTCGCTGCTAGAATGTTCACTCGTGGCGCACAGCAGGATGTTGCCGCATCGCCGAACAGGGCTCGCGCTGGTGGCCGCGAAATGGAAGGGGTGAAGCGTTGAGAAAGCCTATCATCTTTGTGACGGTCGCAGTCGCGATCGGCGTTGTGCTGCTAGCGCCTCTTCGCGCCCGCACCATCGGGCCCGTCGCGGCAACGGTGCAGGATGCTGCGCGGCACTCCGAGAAGCCTCCCAGAATTGTCAGCGTGAACGCCAAGGATTTCGATTTTCAGCCAACCGTCATCCACATGAAAGTTGACGAGAGAGTCGAACTGGATGTCACCTCCGAGGACCGCACCCACGGAATCCGCATCAGTGCGTTCCCGGATGGCGCTAAAACCAACACTCCGCCCGGCCTGTCTTTCCCGAACGGCCAGGATTGCTGGAAACTCAAAAAGGGCGAGACGGTACAGATCGGTATCGTGCCGACTGAACCGGGAACTTACACTTTTACCTGCTGCAAATCGTGCGGCAGCGGCCACAAAAAAATGAAGGGCCAGATAATTGTCGATCCGTAAAGCATGTCGCGGAGAACTGCGGCGTTTCCGCGTCAACGGTCTTTAACAATACGTTGTTTCGGTGCGCCCTGCGGCCAAAGACCTTTGCTTCCTTCGTCACTCTCCCTCTCGATTGTCCTAATGATTTCTAGCGGTTGGGCGATACTACCGACAGTATCGCGCTGACACAGCGCTCTTTCCGTCGCTGCATGAGCAGCAATACTTCAGCACAACGAGGCTCCAACTTTCGCAATCGTCTTCTGCCGGCATCCATGAACGACTGGCTCCCAAGATCGCTGCAGTGTCTTCGGAATTACAACGGGCGAACATTCCTGTCCGACCTCGTCGCCGGCATCACGGTCGGACTGGTGGCCCTGCCGCTCGCGATGGCGTTCGCGATCGCTTCGGGTGTAACGCCTCAAGCAGGCTTGTACACAGCCATAGTCGCGGGTTTCCTGATTTCGGCCCTCGGAGGGTCAACTACCCAAATCGGCGGACCCACCGGCGCTTTCGTGGTGGTCGTTTACGGCATCGTGATGAAGTACGGTCTGGACGGGCTTTACACCTGCACGCTGATGGCTGGAATCATGCTGGTCATTTTGGGCGTCACTGGGTTGGGCTCAGCTGTGAAATTCATCCCGCGCCCGGTGGTGGTGGGATTTACGAATGGCATCGCGATCATCATCGCCAGCACGCAGATTAAGGACTTCTTCGGCCTGAAAGTGGACAAAGTACCCGGCGACTTCGCTTCCCGCGTCGCGGTCCTGGCGCGCAATTTCCACACGCTTTCGCCTGTGGCCACCGTGCTCGCTCTATTTTCGCTCGTCATCATTATTTTATTCATGCTTTATGTGAAAAAGATTCCCGGTTACATCGTCGCGCTCTTCGTCGGAACCTCGCTGGTCGTCATTTTCAAATTGCCCGTCGAGACAATCGGTTCCCGATTCGGCGGCATTCCTTCCGGGTTGCCGCATATGGCAGTGCCGTCCATTCGCTTCGATTTGCTCCGGCCGCTGATTTCTCCCGCTATCACTGTGGCGATGCTGGGAGCCATTGAGTCATTGATGTCCGCGGTCGTCTCCGATCGCATGAGCGGCAGCAAGCACAATCCCAACGTCGAACTGGTCGGCCAGGGCGTAGCCAATATCTTTTCGCCGCTCTTCGGGGGATTGCCCGCCACTGGCGCGATCGCTCGCACCGCTACGAATATTCGTTCCGGCGCGAAAACGCCGGTGGCCGGAATGATTCACGCGCTTACGCTCCTCGCCATCATTCTCTTCGCGGCGCCGCTGGCACGCTTTATTCCTCTATCGGTGTTGGCAGCGATTCTCTTCGTCGTGTCCTATAACATGGGAGAGTGGCGGGAAATTCCTGAGCTGCTGAAACTATCTCCACTGGAAATTGGCACTTGGCTGGTCACCTTCCTGCTTACCGTCTTTGCCGATCTTACGGTGGCCGTCGAAGCGGGCATGATCCTCGCCGCGCTCGTCTATATTCACAAAGTCACTGAGACAACGACGGTCTCGCAGGTGACCGAAGCATACCTGCAAGAAGGCTACGCTCACATTCTGCAACATAAGGAAATTCCGCCTTACGTCGCGATCTTCCGCATCCACGGGCCCTTCCTCTTCGGCGCCACGGACAAGATCAACGACGTAATCGCGCGAATCCCCGAGCTGCCTCCCATCGTTATTCTGCGGCTCCGGAACATGACCGCGCTCGACGCTACCGGGATGCAGGCATTGGAGAATTTCGCGGATGTGGTGCATCAATCCGGGCGCGCGCTGCTTCTTTGCGGTGCGCGTCAGCAGCCTGCGGAAATGATGCGCGTCGCGGATTTCGCCGAACATGTTGGCTCCGAGAATATTTGCGCGCATGTGGCGGAAGCGCTGGAGCGAGCCAGGAAACTGTGGTCGCTCCGAAACGAGCAGACAGCGAAGACAGGCGGGTGGCGAGACCGCGCGCCGCTCCTAAAGAGCTGACGTCCGGCTAGCGCTTGTAGGTGTGCGGTTCGGATTTCGCTGGAGCATTACTGCATCGCAAAATCACCGGAATCTCGTGTTCGCCTGGATTTTTGCTCTCGCCGAGTCTGCGGGCCCACCATTTCGCCGCAACGCGCAGATTCTCCACCGCCAGACCGTGATAATCATGCGGGAAACGAGTGATTTTCACGATCCCCGCAGCCAGCAGACTTTCCGCGCCTTCTGAATTTCCTTGCCGGTAATGATGAAACGCGGCCGCGATTTGTATCAGTCCTTGCAGAAAAGTCCGTTCCGGCTCGTTTTCCGCCAGCCAGATTTCTTCCCACACTTCGTGCGCCTCAAAGAATTGCCGCGCATTGAAGTGCGCCAGGCCGCGTTCGAATCGGTCGTGTTTCTCGTGGGGCTTCACGGTGCGCCAGTTCGATTTCCGCTAAAATGCCGAGGTTGCGTGTCATCATAACAGTGCGCCGCGAGCGATCCGCATGGAAATTAAAATCGCATTACCGGGAGTGCAGCTGGGGATCATCGAAGCGGACGAAGTGCGTGTCGCCTCGCTGACTCCCGAACTGGCGAAACTGATGGACGAGGTCTGTGCGCGCAAGCAGCGGGAATTTACTCTCGAAACCCTCGCCGAATCGGAACCGGTGCGCGCCGTCCGGGCGATGTTCCGCGAATGGGGCATGGACCCTTCGAAATATCGGCCCTCCTCCGAAGCATTGCTGCGCCGCGTGGTGCAGGGCAAAGGCCTTTACCGCGTCTCGAATATTGTGGATATCGGCAATCTGGGCTCGCTCGAGACCGGCTGGCCATACGGCTGCTACGACCGCTCGAAAATTACCGCGCCCGTGGCTTTGCGTCATGGCGCCGCCGGTGAAAAATACGAAGACATTGGCAAACAAGTCTGGCACCTGGAAGGCAGGCCCGTCCTTGCCGATCCACAGGGCCCTTTCGGCAGTCCCATTAGCGATTCCACGCGCAGCATGATCGCGGAATCCGCGGCGCAAATAATGATCGTAATCTACGCTCCTGCTCGCGCATCCGATTCTTCGCTGAACGCCGCAATTACGCGGCTGAAGGACCGGTTGACACAATACGCCGCGACTTCCGCCACGCGCTCCGATGTCTGCTTGCCATAAGACCACCGGCGACAGCGCCAATCCAGAAACTGCACGTTCGTACAGGATAATGTGTATTTCGCGCAAGTCGTGCCATCGCGTTTGAGAACTTTCGCGACTTAGCGTTATCCTGTAAGTGCTTCAGCGAGGACCTCTGTGGCGAAGTTCCAGCTTGTGCTGCTCATCCATGCGCACCAACCAGTCGGAAACTTTGACGACGTTATGGAGCGCGCCTATCTGCAGTCCTATTCGCCTTTCGTCGAAGTACTTGCGCGCCATCCCGGTATCCGAGTCGGTCTGCATTTCACCGGTTCCCTCCTGGAGTGGATCGAAAAAGCACATCCCGAATACTTCGCTGAACTGCGCGCCCTGGTGAAGCGCGGCCAGGTGGAAATGGTCGGCGGAGGCTTTTACGAGCCGATCCTCGTCGCTATTCCGCCGCAGGACCGCCACGAACAAATTACCCGCCTCGCGGACTATATCGAAAAGCATTTCGGCAAGCGTCCCAGGGGAGCGTGGATCGCAGAGCGCGTGTGGGAACCGCAACTGCCTTCCTCGCTGGCGCCTTTCGGCGTGGAATATACTCTGGTGGACGACAATCACTTCCTGGGTGCGGGCTTCGAACTCAATCAACTTTACGGTTATTACCTCGCGGAGGACCAGGGCCACACGGTGAAAGTTCTCCCGGGCCTGAAATCGTTCCGTTACCTGATTCCTTTCCGCGCGCCCGAGGAAACCATCCAACTCCTCCGCGCCGGCGCTGCGGAGCATCCCGGCGGCTTCGCCGCGATGGGCGATGACTTGGAGAAATTCGGCATTTGGCCCGGCACCAACGAACTCTGCTACCGCAATGGCTGGCTGGAGAAATTCTTTACGGCGCTTGATCAGAGTGAGGACTGGCTGGAGACGGCGACGCCCGGCTCTGCTGTTACCACGCATGCGCCCCTGGGCCGCGCGGATCTACCGGCGGCTTCCTACACTGAAATGATGGAATGGTCGCTACGGACTCCGGCGCGGAATCGCTATCACGCGCTGGTTACGGAGTTCGCGGCGCGTCCTGACGCGTTGCCTTTCGTGCGCGGGGGCATCTGGCGCAACTTTTTCACGAAGTATAGCGAATCGAATTTGTTGCACAAGAAAATGCTGCACGTTTCGCGCAAAGTGCATGCGCTCGATCGCAGCCGGCGGCAGGATCCGGCGTTTCTCAAAGCGCGCGAAGAGGCGCGGACGCTGATGCTGCGCGGACAATGCAACGACCCTTACTGGCATGGCGTTTTCGGCGGGCTGTACGCGCCGCACTTGCGCACCGCGCTGTGGCGAGCATTGGCTGAGGCTGAATCCATCGCGGACAGGCTCTCGCACCGCGCGCACCATTACGAAGATGCAGTAAAAATTGACTTCGATGCGGATGGGCATGAAGAGATCTATTTCACTTCGGACCGCTACGCCGCGCTGCTTTCTCCCGAAGATGGCGCCACCTTCTCCGCGATTGAATGCCGCCAGTCGCACGCGACGCTGATCAATTCTTTGGAGCGCCGGCCCGAAGCGTATCATGCGGGCATCAAGAACATATCAGGCCGGCAGGCCCATTCGCCGCAATCCATTCACGAGCAGACCCGCACGAAAGAAGAGGGCCTCGACCGCTGGCTTAATTACGATCGCTGGACGCGTAACTGTTTTCGCTTGCTGCTTTTCGGCCGCGAAAAGCAGTATCAGGATTGCGGCGCGGTGCGCTTGGAGGAAAATGCCGCGCTGGCGGCGGGAAGTTATCGCATCGTGGAAATGTCGCCCAACACGGCGAAAGTTGCTTCGGATATGAGCGCCGATTGGCCCGTCGAAAAGACCTTTTCGTTTGCTACGACCAAGGAAGGCTTTGACATCGTTTGTGACGTCACGTTGCGCCGTACGGCCCCCGGCGCCGCTTCCGTTTATCTGGGAATCGAAAACGTTTTGAACTTTCTCGCGCCTTCCGCTCCCGACCGCTATTTTGAGTCGGATGGCCAGCGCTATCCTTTGCGCTGGGGCGCCACGGCTCCGGCGCCGGAATTGCGTGTTGTGGATGAATGGCAAGGCATCAGCGTCACGCTCCTGGCTCCCGGCGCCCAGGATTTCTGGATCGCGCCCATTGAAACCGTCTCGGAGTCCGAAGAAGGATTCGAGCGCATCTATCAAGGTTCGCAAATCATCGCGGTCTGGCCGGTGGAATTGGCCCCAGGCGCGGTATGGCAATGTCAGCTGAGTTTCAAAGTCGCGAAGCTCGGCTGACCGGCCACTCGCAGCCGCGCAAGCCACGCAGCAGCTCTGCCCGCCGGTGGAACGCTTGCTGCTGCGTGCGCCCCTCTGTTAGAGTGCCGTGGGAGGAATTGCATGGCCGTCTCGCAGGAACTGCTCGATATTCTCGTTTGTCCGCTGGATAAGACTCCGGTGAAATTGACGAGCGACCAGCATGGCTTGAAGTGCCCGTCGTGTCGGCGCGTCTATCCCATTCGCGAAGACATTCCCGTGATGCTGGTGGACGAAGCTCGCATTGACGCCGAATGAAGCATCGCGGCTGAACGATTCCGCGGCTCTTCTTCCCGGCCTGCCGCAGGGCGCGGAAATCCTGATCATTCGCCTGCGCTCGCTTGGCGACCTCGTACTGGAAACACCCGCCATCGCCGCTCTTCATTCCTGGCGTCCCGATTTACGAATTTCCGTCCTGGTCGAGCCGCGTTTCTCCGCGGCGCTGGAAGGGAATCCCGCAATCGCGGAATTGCTGTGCTCGCGCGGCAGCACGATCGAAACTGCAAGAAATCTGCGCGCGCGGCGCTTTCCGATCGTTTTCAATCAGCATGGCGGCCCGCGCAGTGCGATACTAACCGTTTTCTCCGGTTCGCGCTGGCGCGTCGGCTGGAAGGGTCACCAATACTCGTTTACGTACAACGTCCAGGTTCCCGACGCGCAGGCGTTCTACGGTGCAGACGCTGTGCACACCGTGGAGCATCGCATTTCGCAATTTTATTGGACAGGTTTGCCACGCGGGCCCATTCCGAATGCTTGCGTCTTTCCTCAACCGGACGCGGCGGAATCGATCGCTCGTAAGTTAGCGGAGAAGGGAATCGCGCCCGGTGCGCCGTACGCGGTCTTGCAGCCCGGTGCGCGCGTGCCCGAGATGCGTTGGCCGATCGCTCGCTACGCGGAGTTGGCTCGCTGGTTGCTTGAACGGCATGGGATCGCGAGCGTCGTGAACCTCGGCGCAGGCGACGCCGAAATCGCGCCCGGGGTTCGCCGCGAAATGCGCGATTGCGCCGTAATCCCCGACCCGCCGCTCGATATCCGCGATCTCATCGCGCTGATCGCCCGTGCGCGAATTGTCATCGGCGATGATTCCGGCCCGGTGCACTTGGCGGCAGCCTTGCAACGCCCCAGCGTCGCAATCTTCAGCGTGACCGATCCAGTGCAATGGCATCCGTGGCAAGCGCCGCATCGCGTCGTGCAAACCGGCGCAACGTTCCACCATCCGCGCGGCGATAAGAGCATTGTCGCGAGCAATCCGCGCTCGATTTTATCCGTTGCTTTCGAGGAAGTTCGCGATGCCTGCCACGATTTGCTCGCAGGCCGCCAAAGTTGAGTAGCCGTGATGGGCGCGAATGATGAAAGCGGCATCTACAACGTGAAAACTACGGCGCGAATCCGATGGATTGATCTTTATATTCGACCTGGAGCCGCACTTCTTTCGTCTTGCCCTGCTTTAAGGCGTCATGGTCACCGGGAAAAGGTTGATACGGACTTACTTCGACGGTGATCACTACTCCGGACGGAACCTCGGGCCCTTGCTTGATCTCGTCGGCGTGCTCGATGTGATAGCTCTTGATGGGGCCGTAGTAGCCCTGCGGTCCCCAATCGTCCTCGAAGTCCTTGAAGGAATACGAAGGCCCGGGCTTGTACATTCGATAGGCCTCTTCAAATTGTCCTGTGACAACTTCGTCCATAAAATGGCGGACGGTTTTCTCTTCTCTGTGGAAGCGAAGCTCGTAGCCAGCCCAGAGCGCGATCAACGCGACGAATACGACTGCGGTGATGATGTACCGGAGGACCTTCGCCGGCGGGTGCTCCTCCGTCGAATCGAAAATTCCCACGTGATCTCCTCAGTATTGTTGGATGCGCGGCCCGGCTTTAGAGCTGCCGCTTGAAAAGCAAGATGCTCGACGTCGTCATGATAGCCGCGATGCCCAGCAAAACTAGCACGTCCACATAGATTCCTTCAATGCCCGTGCTCTTCAGCGTCAGGTTTCGCAAGCCGTGCACCGCATAAGTGAAAGGATCGATCACCGAAATCCATTTCAGCCACCACGGAAACGCCGCGATGGGATACACCGCGCCCGAAGGGAAAAATAAAAGAGTATTCAGGACGCCGAAGATCGCGCGCGGCACCAGCGGATCATCCACGCGCACCATCAGCAGAAACATGAAGCTCATCATGGCCAGCGCCGACGCGCCCACCACTACGACCAGATACAGTAGCCGCAGCGGATTCCAGATTTCCGGCAGACCCACGATCAACCCTCCGATAATCGTGAGGACCATCCCCGTCATCACGCCCTTGATCACTCCGGACCCGATCAATCCAAACACCAGTTCCGATTTTGTGATCGGCGTCACCAGGTAGCCTTCGTGAAGCCCGCGCGCTTTGTCGTCAATAAACGTGATGCCGCCGCCAATCATGGCCACCACGAACACAGAGAGCGCAATCGTGCCGGCCAGCAAATACTTGACGTATTCGACGTACGGATAAATTTCCACTGTGTTCAACTGCACGGACCCCTCCAGCCGCGGCGTCACGTCCGGAGCATTGAGCTGGTCGACCATCTGCTGGACGCGCTCGAGCAGGGCGCTCGATATGAATTGGTCGGTATTATCTTCGGTGAACGCGATGCGCGGCCGGTCCTTCTGATAAAAGCGTCGCGAAAAATCGTGGGGAATCACCACCAGCCCGCGCACCAGCCCGGTCTGCAAGTCATGCGTGGCTTGTGGGACTGAATCGTACTCCACCACATGGAAGGTCCGCGGCCCCGCCGTGATGCCGTCGAACATTTCGCGCACTTTGCGCGATTCCACCGAATGGTCCATGTCCACGAAACCAAGTTTCACTCCAGTGACTTTTCCCCCGAAGGCGTAGCCCAGGACGATCAGTTGCACCAGCGGCAGCACCATCGAGACCATCATGAGCGCCGGGCTGCGGAAAAATTTCCGCAGGTCGCGCTCGATGAGCGCCGCAATACGCTTGAAATTCATGGTCGAGCACCTCCGCAGTGCGCCCGCTGAGTGCGTCTAACGGTACAAGTGTCCAATGTCGTGCCGTGCGCCCGCGTCAATCGCGTCTCGCAAAGCGCTTCCCGTGTAATGCATGAACACATCGTCGAGCGTGGTGCTTTGCACGCTCACTTTTTTTACGTGCACTCCCCGCGCGCGCGCCAGATCCATCAAGGCCGCCACGGTCGCTGGCCCGTCGTTCGAAGAAATGTGGACGACGCCGTCGCGATGCGTAACGCCCGCTGCCTGCGCCAATTTCCCAAGCTGCTCGTCCCAGTCGGGTGGCGCGCCCTCGAATTCGGCTTCCAGCGTGTCATTGCCCGGAACGCTGTCCTTCAGCTTTGTGGGCGTATCCAGCGCCGCCAGCTTGCCGTGATCCACAATGGCGATGCGGTCGCACAGCTTGTCGGCTTCGTCCATATAGTGTGTGGTCAGCAAAATCGTAAGTTCCGACCGCGCACACAATCCACGTATCAATTGCCACACGTTGCTGCGCGACACCGGATCAAGACCGGTCGTCGGCTCGTCCAGAAAAAGAATTTTCGGCGAATGGACCAGCCCGCGCGCGATTTCCAATCGCCGGCGCATGCCGCCCGAAAACGTACGCACCAGCGCGTCCTTGAATTTGAGCAGGTCCACCGATTCCAGCAGGTCGTGGATCAGCTTGTCCCGCTGCGCGCGCGGCACCCCATAAAGTTTCGCGTGAATCAGCATATTTTCCGTGGCGGTCAGCTCGGGGTCGGAAGTCAGCGCCTGCGGGATCACCCCCATCGCGTGACGAACGCCGTCCTCATCGGTGCAGATATCGTGTCCGGCGATGCGCGCAGTACCGGAAGTCGGCGGAGTGAGCGTGGTCATCATGCGAATCAAGGTAGTTTTGCCCGCGCCATTCGGCCCCAGCAGGCCAAAAATTTCGCGCTGTGCGACGTTGAAACTCACGTCGTTCACCGCGACCAAATCTCCGAACTTCTTCGTGAGATGGTCCACCTCCACCGCGTTGATGGGCTTGGGTTCCATGCCGTCAGAGCCGCGCGAACCAGCTTTTGGCCTGCGGATGCGGCAGCAGAACTGTGGCAGTCATCCCGGTGAAGAGACGCCCCTCGGGATTCGGCACCGCCACCTTGATCGCGAAAGTCTTGATGTCGCGCTTCGTCCGGCTCACGTCCCGCTGCGTGGCAAAATCATTTTCCACGCCTTTGAAAATCACCGAGCCTTCGATGATGTCTCCCGAGGGAAGCTTTACCTGCAATTTCTGGCCGAACCGGACGGTGTCAATAAGCGTTTCTTCCACGTCCGTGCGCACCCAGAGATCGTTGATGTCCACGATCACCACGATCGGCGAGCCTTCCGCCACCACTTCTCCCTGTTTCGCCACGCGCACAGACACGATGCCGTCAATCGGCGCGTATATTTTCGTGTACGCCAGTTGCGCAGCCATCTCCGCTTCCGACGCGCGGGCTTGCTCCAGCTGGGCCATCGTCGTGTTGATGGCGCTTTTCCGCGCATCCACTTGTTTGCGATTGGCCTGCGCTACATCCACCGCCGCGGACTCCGCGCGCACTGCCTCTTCCAGAGCTTCCACGTTCGCCTGCGAAATTCGCACCGCCGCTTCGGCATGATCGCGGTCCTGCGCGGAGACCTCTCCCTTCGCGAAGAGTTCCTGCATGCGCTTCAGGTCCTGCTGGTCGCGCCAGAGCTGCGCGCGCGCCGGCGGCAGCTGCGCATTCGAAGAAGTTACTCGTGCGCGCGCTTCAGTCACCGAAGCGTCGGTCTGGCCGTTGGTCCACGTGTAATTGTGGTTCGCTTCGTTCACCTGCGCTTCCAGGCTGCTCACGTTCGCTTTCGTCGCCGCCAGGCTCGCTGCCAGCTCTGTGCTGTCGAGTTCGGCGATCAACTGGCCCTTTTTCACCGCGGTTCCTTCATCCACGGTCAGGTCCACAATGCGCCCGGTAATCTGCGGGCTGACGATCACTTCGTTCCCGTCCACCACTCCAATCAGCGGAATATCGTTGCCGCGCGGCGTCGAGAAGTAGTACGCCACCGCCGCGACCACAAAGATCACAAACAGCAGGGTGAAGAATTTCCGCCCGGTCATCGGCGCTTCTCCTGTGCACGAAGTAAGCCATGGTCCAGAAAATCCAGTAGTGCGCGTTTTCGCTCCGCCAGCGCATCGTCTGCCAGCAGATCTCGCCCCGCGATGCGCCCGAAAATCGCGGCCGCCGCAAAATACGATGTAGTCATGCCCATGATCGTGAACGCTGCGTGATCGGGGTCGATATGGCGAAATTCACCCGCCGCGATTCCGGCTTCCAGCGTTTGCACAAGTCGTTTGTGAAACGGTCGGAGAAACTGGCTCACGATCCAATCGAATGCCCGGGTCGCCTCCATCGCTTCGCGATGCACCAGCCGCGGATAATTCGGATGCGACGCCAGAAAATCGAAATATGCCGTGATGAATTCGCGCAGCCGTGCGCGAGGAGAAGCTTGCTTTCGCGGTGGATCGTAAACTCCGCTGCGCAGCTGGCGGAAGAGATTTTCCAGCACCGCGCGATGCAGCCGCCGCTTATTTCCGAAATAGTAGTAAAGCATCGCTTTGTTGGCGTGCGCGGCCGATGCAATTTCCTCTGTCCGCGCTCCCGCCATGCCCTGGGCCGCGAATTGGTGTTCCGCGGCGGCCAGAATCCTGCGCGCGGTGGCCGGGTTAGCGACTTTTTTTCTGCCGCGTTTCATCTTTGCCTCTAAACTCCCACTCGCTTCATCATTTCCTGGTTATAACGCTCCCCGGCGGCCACTCCGCGCGGCGCAAGCTCCTCGATGCGCGCCAGTTCAGCAGGTGTGAGCGAAATTTCCAGCGCGCGCAGGTTCTCATCCAGGTTTTTGCGCTTGGTTGTTCCCGGGATTGGCACCACGTCCTTGCCCTGCCCCAGCACCCACGCCAGCGCCAGTTGCGCCGGAGTGCAGGATTTCTCCCTGGCCATCTGCTGGATGCGCTGGACGAGTTGCAGATTCTTCTGGAAATTCCCGCCTTGAAAACGGGGAGAAGTGCGCCGGTAGTCGTCATGCGCGAGATCTTCGAATTTCTTGATCTGACCGGTCAAAAATCCGCGGCCCAGGGGACTGTAGGCAACTAGCCCGATCCCGAGTTCGCGGCACGTGGCCAGGATTCCATCCTCGAGATCTCTCGACCACAGCGAATATTCCGACTGCAACGCCGTAATCGGATACGTGGCATGCGCGCGCCGAATCGTTGGCGCGGCCGCTTCGGACAAACCGAGATGCCGCACTTTCCCTTCTTCGATCAGACGAGACATCGCGCCCACCGTCTCTTCGATCGGCGTATCGGTGTCCACGCGATGCTGGTAATACAGATCAATTGCCGCAATCTTCAGGCGACGGAGACTCCGCTCGCAAGATTCTCGGACGTACTCCGGGCGCCCGCTTACGCCGCGCTGATTGGGTTTGCTGGGATCGCGCAGAATCCCGAATTTCGTCGCGATGACTACTTCGTTGCGCCGCTTGACGACGGCTCGCCCCAGCAACTCTTCGTTTCGTCCCATGCCGTAGACGTCTGCGGTGTCAAAGAGAGTGACGCCCCGATCGATCGCCCGATGAATCGTCGCGATGGATTCCGGTTCATCGGAATTGCCATAAAATTCGGACATGCCCATGCAGCCCAGTCCCAGGGCGGAAACGGCCAGCGAACTCTTGCCCAACCTGCGATATTCCATGGCACCGCTCCGGAGATAGCATTAGTTAACCAACCGGTTAGTTTAATTAATCGAGTGGCTATCGTCAAGCGCTCGGCGCAGGAGCTGTCAGGAATCATCGACGAGCCGCGCCACTTCTTACTACGTTTGCGAAGGGAGCTTTATTACTAAGCGTCGAGCGCGCCGCCGCCGCTGCTGGGCGGCTCGATCGAATACTTCGTGCGAGCCTTGTCGCGATGGAGCTCAAGGGCCAGTTCGATCAGCCGGTCGATGAGCTTGGGATAGGGCAATCCGGACGCCTCCCACAATTTAGGGTACATGCTGATGGAGGTGAACCCCGGAATCGTGTTCAATTCATTGATAAAAATCTTGCCGCCGCGGCGTTCCAGAAAGAAATCGCAGCGCGCCATGCCGTTGCCGTCAATCGCGCGGAACGCCCGCACCGCATAATCTTGGAAAGTCGTCACCTGCTTCTTGGTGAGTTGCGCGGGAATCAGCAATTGCGTTCCTTGCTCCAGGTATTTCGCGCGATAGTCGTAAAATTCGCGGTGCGGCACGATTTCGCCGGGGATGGACGCGCTCAGCTCGTTATTCCCCAGCACGGAGACTTCAATTTCGCGTCCCGTCACACCACGCTCCACGATGATCTTCAGCGCGAATTCCGCAGCCAGGTCCATGGCCGCGGGAATTTCGTGAGCCGCCGTCACGCGCGTCATGCCCACCGAGGAACCGAGCGTCGCGGGCTTCACAAATAACGGGAACCGAAACTTCTTTTTGATCGCTTGCAGCACTTTCGCGCGCTCGTGTTCCCACTCCGACCGGCGCACGGCCAAAAACGGCACGATGGGCAGTCCCGCCTGTGCGAAAAGCCGCTTCTGCACGTCCTTGTCCATGCCCACGGCCGACGCCAGCACGCCCGCGCCCACGTAGGGCAGCCCGGCCAGTTCGAGCAGACCTTGCACCGTGCCGTCTTCACCGAATGTCCCGTGCAGGACTGGAAACACCACATCCACGCTCACGCTGGGCTGTCCGGTCGCAGGTCCCAGCGGAACAAGCGAAGCCGCGCTGGGGTCCGGCGGCAGCACCACGCGGTCTCCCGATTTCAGCACGTCCGCCAGCATCTTCAGCGAACTGGTCCCGACCAGCCAGCGGCCGTCTTTCGAAATCCCGATGGGCACCGCCTCATATTTTTCGGGATCGAGCGCGCGAATCACGGACGCAGCCGAAGCCAGCGAAACTTCGTGCTCGCCGGAGCGTCCGCCAAACAGCACGCCGATGCGCAACCGTTTTTGTGAGGCGTTCACTGGCGCCTCATCTCGCGGCAAAATCCAACCTTCGCGCGCATCACAGGATTTTCTTTCCCAGGCCGGAGAGCACCAGTTCCACGCCCAGAGTTGCGGTGGTATTGTGCAGGTCAATCACCGGATTAATTTCCACCAGCTCGAAGGAAGCCATCAATTTGCTATCGGCAATCATTTCCAGCGCCAGGTGCGCCTCGCGATACGTCACGCCACCGCGCACCGGCGTGCCCACCCCGGGAGCGTCCGTGGGGTCCACGAAGTCCATATCCAGGCTGACGGCAATCCCCGCCGTATCGTCGCCGGCAAAGCGCAGCGCCTCCGCCATCACCTCGCGCATGCCTCGCTCGTCAATATCGCGCATGGTGAAAACATGTACGCCGGAATCCTTCACCAGCTTGCGCTCTTTGGAATCGAGATCGCGAATACCAACCAGCGAGACGTTGCGCGGTTCCACCATCGGCTTGATCCCGCCCAGATCAGTCAGTTCCGGCGGCCCGTAACCCATGATGGACGCGAGCGGCATCCCGTGAATGTTGCCCGAAGGCGAGGAATCCGGCGTATTCATATCGCCGTGCGCGTCCAGCCAGATCATGCCAATTCGCTTCGAGTTTTTATTGAAATGAGCCGCGGCGCCCGCGGTGGTGCCCACCGCGATCGAATGGTCGCCGCCCAGAACCAGCGGGATCATGTCCTCATCGAGCGTTTTCTTCACCGCATCCGCCAGGCCTTTGCAGGCCTCTGAAATTTCGTCCAGGTATCGCGCCCGTTTCTCGCCGTACGGCTGTTCTTCGGGCTGCGGCACTAGCACGTTGCCGATATCTTCCACCTGGCGGCCCAATTGCTTCAGGCGCGCATGCAATCCCGCGACGCGCAATGCCGAAGGACCCATGTCCACGCCTCGGCGACTGGCGCCCAGGTCCATCGGCACACCGATAATACGAATTTTTTCGGCCATATTTTGTGCTTTCGCGACCCCGATGCGGGGGAGAGAACCTTAAGGATAAACTCGATACAGCATCCGTGGGAAGGGAATCACCTCGCGGATGTGCTCCGTTCCGCAAATCCATGCCACGGTCCGTTCCAGGCCCAGTCCGAAGCCCGCGTGCGGCACGCTGCCATAGCGCCGCAGGTCCAGATACCACTGAAAAGATTCTTCGGGCAGGTGGTGTTCGCGCAGGCGTTTGACCAGCGTGTCGTAATCCGCCAGGCGCTCGCCGCCACCGATGATCTCGCCGTATCCTTCGGGCGCGATCATGTCGAAGCTCAGTGAAAGCTCCGGCCGCGCCGCATCCGTCGCCATGTAAAACGCCTTCATCGCCGCGGGATACCGGTGAATGATCACCGGCCGGTCGAATTCCTTGGAAATGATGGTTTCTTCATCGCCGCCGAAATCGTCTCCCCATTTTGCGGGATTGCCCGCCTTCTGCAGCACCTTGATCGCATCGTCGTAGGTAATTCGCGGAAAGGGCGGTGTGATTTTCAGCAAGTGCGCCGAGTCGCGCTCGATCAATGCCAGTTCTCGCGTGCGATTTTTTGCCACGGATTGTACTACCGCGCTTACCAGTCCTTCGCCGAGCTGGATCATATCCTCGAGGTGCACGTACGCAGCCTCGGGCTCGAGCATCCAGAATTCAGTCAGGTGCCGGCGAGTCTTCGATTTCTCCGCGCGAAACGTGGGGCCGAAAGTGTAAACCTTCCCGAGAGCTGCCGCCAAAGCCTCCACGTACAGTTGCCCCGATTGCGTGAGATACGCCTTCTGATCATCAATGTAATTTACTTCGAAGAGCGTGGTGGTGCCTTCGCAGGCCGCGGGTGTAAAGATAGGCGCGTCGGTGAGCGTATAACCCTGCTCGTCCATGAAATTTCGTGCCGCGCGCTCCACTTCCGCCCGAATGCGCAAAATCGCAGCCTGCCGGGGAGTACGAATCCACAAATGGCGCCGGTCCAGCAGAAAATCAACGCCATGCTCTTTCAGTTGGATCGGATAAGGCTCGGAATCAGGGACTCGCTGAATCACCTCGACGGTGCTCACTCCAATTTCAAAACCGCCCGGCGCTCGCGGCTCCGCGCGAACCGCGCCGGTAATAATGACGCTCGATTCTTGCGGCAACCCCTTTAGCGCGCTGAAGGCTTCGGGATACTCCTTCTGTGACACCACTCCCTGTATGATTCCCGTGCCATCGCGAAAAATCGGAAACAGCAGCTTCCCCGATTCACGCAGGTTGTAGAGCCATCCGCGAATCATGATGGTGCTGCCGGCGTGGGCGCCCGCTTGTTCAATTGTTATCGCCGCAACCGGCGCTTGCGCTTCCTGGGTCATTGATTTTTCCGTGGCCTTGGTATCACTGTGTGTGCACCGCGAACCGCCGTCGCATCAGGGGCGTGCGGTGCCGGATCCCAGCGAGTCGAATTTTTCCTCGAGTTTTTCGCAAGCAGCGCGGATCTGCTCAAGCGAAGGCGCCGCGCCTGCCTGCGCTTTAATTTCAAAGACGAACGGCACCGGCTGCGCTGCTCCGGCAATCGCCCGTAGCGCCGAATCCCACTCGATCGTGCCGTCAAACGGCAGAAGATGCTCGTCCTTGTCCCCGTGATTGTCGTGGATATGCGCGGTGACCACGCGCTCGCGCATCGCTTCGAAACTGGCGGTCACGCCCTCTTCCACATGCGCGTGCCCGATGTCGAAGCACAACTTCAAATCATGCAAGTGCGTTTGCGTGATGAAATGCTGCAGCGATGAAGGCGCGCCCAGTTCATCCGGCGTATTTTCCAGTGCGATAGTCACGCCGCGCGCTTTCGCAAACATCGACAAATTCTCGAGCGACGTAAACGCGGCGTCCAGCTTTCGCGGATCCGCCATCTGGCGGCCATGCCCGATATGCTGGACAAGATACTTAAATGGAATGCGTTCGGCGACGTCCAGCGCTCGTTTGATCTCGTCAACTGCGTCCAGCCGGCGAATTCTCTCCGGGTCGGAAATGGAAATGGGCACGCCGCTCTCGCGCCCCGGTGCCAGGTCGCGCTCGGTGGGGGAATGTAACGAGTTCAAGCCCAAGCGATGCTCGCCCAGGGCGTCGCCCAGTTCGCGCACCGCCTGCGGCTCGCGGTAACTGAAATGTTGCGGCGCACAGAAAACCTCCACACCGGAAAATCCCGTCGCGGCAATCTCCCCAAGCAGCCCCGCAGCGAGCGGCTGGTTGATAAACCGGTATGTGGATAGGATGCGCTGCACTTAGTCCCCAGAGAAGGAACACTATCGTCAACGGAAATCGAAGTTACGTCAATAGCGCGCGAGCCGTGTGTCGCGAAAGCAATAGTTGGCGGTGCTCGGCCGGTTCGGAGAGCTGTCGCCTTTACTGAGTCCCGGGGGCTAAGCGCAAGAATCCGCGAATGAATCACTGCCGGTCGGGCACGCCTGCCGGCCTGGTTCGCGAAAGACAAATTCATCCATAGCCGGCGGTGTAAGTCGCTTTAGTTTCTGCGCTAACCGGAACTCAGCGCGAACAGCCCCGCCGCGATCAATCCGCCCAATAGCAGGGCGATCAATAGCCAAACCGCGAAGGGCAAGCGCCTGTCCATGAGGCCAGGCGGCGGAGTAGCGGGTTCCGGAAACTCGAGGATGTCAGGTGCACTGCCTTGCACCGGAAGATGTGCGCCACGAGAGCTTGCGGGCTGCGAAGTTGGATCGGTTGGATCGTTCATGAAACCATGAGCCGTCACACAAATGTTAGCACCGTGGAAAACTACAGTGCAACCATCGTTGCTCGAACTCGGAACCCCGAACTTTACGAAGGAGTGATAGGTCGAAGGAATTTGAGTCGGTGATGTCCGCCTTAGCGGACGAAGATCGCGATGAGAGCGAAGGCGGCCACAGCACCCGCGAGAACCGCCACCACCACCCAGCGGGCCAATTGCGGATGCGATTTCGGAAGCCCCAGCATGTGCACCGAGGGATCCGCCTCGCCGAACAACTTCGCGCTAGCCGAACGGGAGGGAGCGGGAACTTCCGCCGCCGGTGCGCCGTCCGTCCCAGAATTTGATGCGTGGACCACAACCCCGCTGGGCATTGCCGCGATACTAGCACCACTGCCTGGTCTCCAGACAAGGGATTTTGAAAAATTAATACTCAGGACGTTCGGATGTGGTTCAAAACGGGACGAAGAAGCGGGGCGGCACGATCAGTGAATGGCGAGCTGCACGAACGCTAGTGCCACGATCGCGCCGGCCACCACCGCCAGTGCAAGCCATCGTGAAATTCCCTGATTTCGTTTGCGCAGCTGCCGTACGTGCGAGGATAGCCCGCGCGCCGCAATCGTAGGCGTCACTGCCTGCTGCGGAAACATGGGGAGGATGTCTGCCGTCGGTGTCACCGCTTCACCGGCGTAGGTTCCGCGAAATTGCCGTTTCATGCTTCGAATGCTAACACTGCGGCTTGCCCGGAATAAGGCCGCGCGCGCGCGCGGAAATCCAAACTGCTATTGTCATCACTCTCAACTGACGTTCTATCTGAAGCGCGTGAAGAAAATTGCGGGGTGTCAGCCGTTCAATTCCGCCACCACTTTGGGTAGCATCGCGAATTTTGCAAATGCCGCATCGCTCGAAAGATACTCCACGCCGCAAGACGGTCCCAGGTAGGCGCGCCCTCCTGCAATCCGCGGTAGCAACCGCTCCACTTGCCGCGCCACCTCCGCTGGCTGCTCCATTTGCGGCTTTCGGCCGTCCACCAAGCCCAAGGCAAGCGGCTTCGGAGATCCGATCGAAGCGACCGTCTCAATCAAGTTCGGGCCGCAGGTGAAGTCGATTCCCAGAATATCCACGGGCAATTCCACCAGCTTCTCGTACATCGCGGCGCTGTCGTGGAAATAAACGTAGAGCGCCAGCTCGAGTTTGCGGCCGGCTTTCCGTACCTTGTCGCGCGCTTGAAGCAAAATTGCCAGCGACTGCTCAAATATGCGCCAATCATCGGCGTGTCGCAGGATCGCGGGCTCGTCAATTTGTATCAGTTCGGCTCCTGATTGTGACAGCGCTTCGATTTCCGGCGCCAGAATCTCCGCATAGCATTGCGCGCGCGCCCCTAGCGTCGTGGGTCCATGCCCGCCGCCATTGTCGGACCGCGCGGAAAGCGAAAACTTCGCCAGCGTGTAGGGCCCGGTCAAGACGGGCTTAATCGCGAGCTTGCCGGCTTTATTTTTTGGAGTCGGCAGGTGGCCGAGCGCATTGCGCGCAAAGCTGTATTCGCCGGCGATTAGATGGCCGCGCCGCAGCGGCGGGCCCGTGAAGACGGGCTGGCGGCAGCAAACGTCCGTGTCAAAAAATGGAACCGTACCTTGAAATTCAATATTGTCCAGTTTCGCCGCGAGATAAGAAATCGGATCGTTCCAGCGGATTTGCCCGTCGGTCACAATGTCCAGCCCGGCCGTCACCTGAGCTGCTATCGCGATGCGTGTCACTACGTTTTGCGCATCCAGCAAGTCCGCTGTCGTGCGATCGCCGGAACCGAAAGAGGCGATCGTTCGCTGCAATAATTGCAATTCGGGAGAGTCTCCAACGCGCGGGTAGCCGCCGGTGCTGGAAAGATAGAGCCCAGGAGCCGTGTTGCTCATCAAGATGCCTCGGGATGGACGGAAGAAACTGGAAGAAACTTAGTCGAAACGCGGAAGGTCGTCAAGGGCAACAGCAAATGTTTGGGGCGTATAGAAGCGACGAACAAGTCCGCGGTTTTCTCTGCGCTCTGCGCGTCTCTGCGGTAATAAGAATTTGCCCGCGCGATAATATTCGCTGACGCCGATTTCTTAAAGTTATGGCGCAGGCTGTTCGCCCACCGAGAAGTACGTGCAATCCGGATGATGAAACGCCAGAGCGCTCACGCTCGCCTCCGGATCCATCATCATCCCCTCGGTCAAATGCACCCCGATATCTTCAGGCCGCAGCAGCATCCAGATGCCGGCCTGGTCCTCCAGGTTCGGGCACGCCGGATACCCAAAGCTGTAGCGCTTGCCGCGATAGCGTGACGTAAATCGCTCCGGCATCGTCAGCGACGGCGGATCCGGGAAGCCCCAGTCCTCACGGATGCGCCGATGCAGCCATTCCGCGCAGGCTTCCGCGGTCTCGATGGCCAGCGCTTGCAATCCATGCGAGAAAAGATAACGGCCCGCCGCTTTCGCTTCCTCGGATTTCTCGCGAACCCCTGCTCCCGCGGTAACCACGAATATCGCGACGTGGTCGCGCGCGCCGTTTTGCGGCGGCAAAACGTAATCGCTGAGGCACAGCTTATCCGCCAGCGCCTGCCTCTGAAAATGGAATGTGTGGATAGGCGCTTGCTCCCCGGGAGCAAACAGAGCGATGGAGTTGCCGCGTCGCTCCGCCTCGAAGAACTGCCACACCGCGCCAATCTTCATGAACGGCGCGGCTTCTCGCTTCACTTCCTCCATGTTTTCGTGCAATTCGAGCGCGCGCGGATCGCGTTCCGCCAGCGCCTTCTCGAAATTTCCGCGGAAGCCCAAATGGCGCCCGAAGAGCATGTAGGGATTAATGTAACTCCACACTTCGTTCAAATCCGGAACGGCGCGAACTTTTCGTTCCAGGTACGCAACGGGCGGAATCGGCAAATCCGTCCGGATGCGCGGGGAGCGCTCCTCGCCCGCGGGTCCCAGTGGGACCGCGGCTGGTTCTTCCAGCACGGCAGTGCCAACGTGCGTATGCTGCTGCAGCACGTTGTCGCGGCGCGCGGGATCGCTGAGCTCATTCATCAAACGCAGTCCTGTCATCGCGTCTTTCGCATAACAAACGGCCTGGCTGTACTGCGGCGCAATTTTCAGGCGCGTGAATTTATCCGATAGCGCGGCGCCGCCCACCAGTAGCGGCACGGTAATGCCCGCCTCGCGCAGATCGCCGGCCGTGATAACCATTTGTTGCGCGCTCTTCACCAGCAGGCCCGAAAGCCCAATCGCGTCCGGCTTATGTTCGCGATGCGCGCGAATTAATTCTTCCGGCGGCACCTTGATCCCCAGATTGATCACGTCGTAACCATTATTTTTCAAAATGATTTCGACGAGATTCTTTCCAATATCGTGAACGTCGCCCTTCACCGTCGCCAGAATCACCTTGGCCCGCTTTTCCGTGTCGGCCTTCTCCATGAATTGCTCGAGATGTCCGACCGCGGTCTTCATCGCTTCCGCTGATTGCAGCACTTCGGCAACGATCAATTCGTTGTTGTTGAAGAGGCGTCCCACCTCTCCCATCCCTGCCATCAAGGGGCCATTAATCACGTCCAGCGGCGGCACCTTCTCCTCCAGCTTGCGATTCAAATCGTTAATCAAGCCGTCCTTCGAGCCCTCGATGATGTAATTCGCCAGGCGCTGGTCCAGCGGCAAATCCGCCGCATGCTCTTTCTTGCGCCCACCGCTGCCGCGAAAATGTTCCGAAACCGCGGCGATATGAAACTGATTGATCGCCGCTTTCTGTTCGCGCGTCTGTTCGCGCCAGTCGGCCGGAGCACTACGCAGAAGCTCCATCTGCGAATGCCCTTCGGGAATTTCCGCTGGAGGCGTGTTGAAAAGCAAAGCCTCGGTCAGTTTGCGCTCGTGCTCCGGAATCGAACCGAACCGCTCGATACGTTCCGCATTCACGATCGCCAGATCAAGTCCCGCCTTCGTGGAGTGGTACAAGAAAACCGAATTCACCACCTCGCGCGCGCCCGCCGGCAGGCCGAATGACACGTTCGAAATCCCTAGCACCGTCCGCACGTACGGAATGTGCTTCTTGATCTGCCGGATCCCCTCGATGGTTTCCACCGCGCCGCCGATGTAATTCTCATCGCCGGTAGCGCAGGGAAATACCAGCGGATCAAAAATGATATTTGCTGCATGAATGCCGAATTTCTCGGTCAGCAGCTGGTAAGAACGCTCCGCGATTTCCAGTTTTCGCTCGCGTGTGAAGGCTTGCGCTTGCACGGGATCCTCGTCAATGCACCCGACGATCACCGCTGCGCCATAAGACCGCGCCAGCGGGCAAATCCGCGCAAACTTTTCTTCGCCATCTTCCAGGTTGATCGAATTGATAATGCTCTTGCCCTGGCAATACGTCAGCGCCAGCTCCACGCCCCGCGGGTCCGTGGTGTCAATCATGATCGGCGCTTTGATCTTGCGGATCAACTGCTCGTAGAAAGGAGGTATGTCGCTCAATTCCTCGCGGTCGGTGCTCTGCAGGCAGACGTCCACAATGTGCGCGCCGCTTTTCACCTGCCGCCGCGCGATCTCGGTAGCCTCTTCCCACTGCTCGGCAGCCACCAGATTCTTGAATAGCCGCGAGCCAATCACATTGGTGCGCTCGCCGACAATCAACGGCCGCGTGCTCTCTTCGGCTTCGATGAGCTCAATTCCGGAATAAACGGCGCGATGATTAGGCTCGGGCGCCCGCCGAGGTTTCTTGCCCGCGGCCATCTGCGCGATCGCACGAATATGCTTCTCGGTCGTTCCGCAACATCCCCCGACCGCGTTCAACCATCCCCGTTCGATGAATCGGTCAAGCTGCTCCGCCAGGCTCGTCGGAGTTTCTCCGTACAAGCCCTCTTCGTTCGGCAGACCCGCGTTCGGATAGCACGAAACGGCGCGGTTGGTGAGGCTTTGCAGCGTCCGGATGTGATCGGTCATGAATTCAGGGCCGGTAGCGCAATTCAGGCCCAGAGAAATCAAATCAATATGATCCAGCGAAGCCCACAGCGCCTCGATTCCTTGGCCCGCAAGCATCGTCCCCATCGCTTCAATCGTCGCCGAAATCATCACCGGAATCGGTGAACCCAGTTCGCGGCCCAAATCCTGTATCGCCAGCATTCCCGCCTTGATATTGCGCGTGTCCTGGCAGGTCTCCAGTAGCAGGACGTCCGCGCCGCCCTCCACCAGCCCGGCTGCCTGCTCGTAATAATTATTGCGAAGCTGTTCGAAAGTGATCCCGCCGGTGACGCTGATGGCCTTCGTAGTCGGTCCCATCGAACCCGCGACGAACCGCGGCTTCCCAGTCTTCGTGAATTCGTCCGCCGCTTTGCGTGCGAGTTCTCCAGCGACGCGGCTGATTTTTCGCGCGTGCTCGCCCAGACCATATTCCGCAAGTACCACGGGCGTGCTGCCGAAAGAGTTCGTTTCAATCAGGTCGGAGCCCGCTTCCAGGTATTTGCGATGGATCCCCAGCACCACGTCCGGACGGGTCAGCACCAGATTTTCGTTGCAACCTTCCAGATGCGGGCCTCCGAAATCCGCGGCGGTCAAATTCTCCTGCTGCAGCATGGTGCCCATCGCGCCATCCAGCACCAGGATGCGTTCACGGAGCAGTTCGCGAAGGGCCAGGCCCTGTTGGATCAGGTTCGTCATGGGTTCAATAATTTTGCCTGAAGACTGCGGGCAGGAAGCGCGGCAGCGGGCATCCGCAACCTGAAGGTACTGCGGCGGCCACCCGCGTCAACAATTGAAAATTCACACTTTAGGCAGATCGTGAAGGCGTTTCACTCACCGTGCTGCTCAAAAATTCCACCGGCACATCGCCGGGAAGCATTCCCGCCGCTGCTCCGCGCGCCAGCAACTCGCGCACCGCACGGCGTCCGTCCTCGCCGTAATCCAGCGTCCAGCGGTTCACGTACATTCCCACAAACTTGTCCGCCAGCACCGGATCCATATCCCGCGCAAATTGCAGCGCATAATCCAGCGCGGACTCGCGATGATCGAGCGCATACGACACGCTGTCGCGGATCACCCGCGAAATCTGGCGTCCCAAATCATCGCCCAACGCGCGGCGAATCGCATTCGCACCGAGCGGCAGTGGCAACCCGGTTTGCTCCTGCCACCATTGCCCCAGATCCACCACGCGGTGCAACCCGATCTGCGAGAAAAGTAGCTGGCCTTCGTGAATCAGCAAGCCCGCTTCCACTTCTTTATTTCGCACCGCATCCAGAATCTTGTCGAACGGCATCGTCACCGTCTCGACGTTCGGCTCAAACAATTTCAGCGCCAGGTAGGACGTTGTCAGCATCCCGGGGATCGCGATTTTCCGCCCGGCCAGATCGGTCTTCTTGATCGGGTGCCCGGCCACCACGATTGGTCCGTACCCTTCGCCAAAACTCGCGCCGCAATCCATCAAGATGTACTTATCGGCCACAAACGGATAGGCATAAAAGCTGATCGCCGTCACGTCGTACACTTCTTTTTTCGCCGCCTGATTCAGCGACTCGATATCCGAAAGAATGTGCGTGAACTTCACGCCCGGCAAGCGGACTTTGCCCGTCGCCAGCGCATAGAACATAAACGCATCATCGCTGTCTGGGGAGTGCGCCAGTCGAATCTCTGCCGTCTTGGGTGAGGCTGCCGGTGTGGACATGCTGTGTCCGTCCTGGCTCTCACAGGAACCGCTCACCTGCCGCGGCCGGGCTGGGTAGACGATACTTCGACCGATGTCTTGCCCGCTGCGGTGATGTCGCCTAGGTGTGTACGTCTTCCGGCGTGAGCGCCGAATCTCTGCACGCAAAGGATACCATACGCCCCCACCGCGCGTACAGATGCTGCAGCACGGCGGGCGGGCCGGCCGGACCGTCAGCTTAATCTACTGGGTGGGGTTCGCCACACTGATCCTAATTCCATAAGCATACTTGCCCGGTGCAGCGCTCGGCAACTTCACTTCCAGCGCATCATCCGTCTGATGCCACTCGAGCTTCGCGCTCGATCCGATCAGCTCCACACTCGCAATCTGCAATCCCTTGGCCTCGTGCGCCGAACCCAGAGAGTGAATCACCGCGCGGCCATCCGCCGGCCAGGCCATTTCAATCGCATACAGCGTGTTGCCCTTCTGCGTAAAGCGAAAATCCTGCGCGGTGTAGGGCTTGGTGTCCTGGTCATGCCCCTGGCCGGTCTGAATCTTCGTGGGCCCTTCGCCGAACACTTTCCACGGAGTTGTGTCGTAGATCGCCTCGCCATTCAGCCGCAGCCAATCGCCGATATCGAGCAGCGTGTTGCGCACTTCGTCCGGTATCGTGCCATCCGGCCGCGGACCGATATTCAGCAGCAGGTTGCCGTTCTTGCTCACGATGTCAATCAGCTGATGCACAATAAAATCCGGCGTTTTGAATTCGTCATGCTCCAGGTATCCCCACGAGAGATTGCTGATCGAAGTATCCGTCTGCCAATGTTGTGCTTCGATGTTTTCCTTCATGCCGCGCTCGAAATCGCGCGCGCCAGCGTGCAAGTCGAGCGCGTAATCCTTGATATCAATCACTCCGGGAATTCCGTTCTTCGCCGCGAAGTTGTAATAAAACGCCGCGAACTGCGTCACATTCGGACGGAAATTCGGTTGCCCCGCCCACCAGTCGAAGTACATCACCTCCGGATGATATTTTTCGACAATCTCCGCCGCGCGCGCCAGCCAATCATTCGTGTACTCCCGGCTCACATACGTCCAGTCGTTCAGCAGCATCTGGTGCGGATCCTGCAGCCAGGTGTGCGCGGGGCCGTACAGCGACGCATATTTCGGATCGTTCACGTCCGAACGAAACGTCCGCCCGCCATCAAAGAAGAAGTCATGTTCGGCGCGATGAAACGATGTGCCGAAGTGCAATCCCTCGGCCCGCACGGCCTTTGCCAACTCGCCCACCACATCGCGTTTCGGCCCCATCTTCGCGGCCGTCCAGTCCGACAATCCCGAATCGTACATCGCGAAGCCATCATGGTGCTCCGCGACCGGAATCACGTAGCGCGCGCCAGCCTGCTTGAAAAGTTTCGCCCAATCGGCCGGGTCCCATTTCTCGGCCTTGAACAGCGGAATCAAATCCTTATAACCGAACTTGTCCTGCGGCCCATATTTCTTGATGTGCGCCGCGAACGCCGGGTCCTTTGGCCGGTACATGTTGCGCGGGTACCACTCATTCTCGATGCCCGGCACGGAAAAAACTCCCCAGTGGATGAAGATTCCGAATTTCGCGTCCTTATACCACTGCGGGATCTCGTACTTGTCCAGCGTCTCCCAGTCCGCGCGGTAGGGCCCATCGTCCGCCTGCAGGTCCACCTCGTGCAGAATCGCCGCGCGTGCCTCGTCATACTTGGCCACCGAAACTTGCCACTCGTGGTCAATTTCCGCCGCCGACTTGACCCCGTGCGTGGGAGCGTCCGGATCAACGGGCGCATTTTGCGCAAGCGTGGGCAGCGCAAAGAAAAACAAGGCAAACACCAAGATTCGTTGTTGGAAAGTTTTCATGGCGAAGGATTGTAGACACACGCAGCAACACCAGGCAAGCTCGCACTGCACATTTCATTTTCGGCGCGCGCCGCTACACGCTACCCTACGGCTTTTGCTCCAGCGTTCCCGGCTTTTCGCTCGGCAACACCCACGTAGCGATCGTATCAATCACCGCTTCCGAGACGTGCCCGGGCTGTTCGTAATCCGCCGGAGAAGAACGCCCCGTACCGGCCATGAACAGGTGATTCAAATCCGGATAGATCTTCATCGTGACGTTGCTGCGTCGGCCGAGCGCCGCGCCCCAGGCTTCAAAGTTCGATGGCGTCACCTGATAATCCCGCCCGCCTTGCAGAATCAAGATCGGGATTTTGAGCTTGCGCGCTGTTTTCACCGGATCGTACCCACGCAAGTCAAGCCAGTAAGCTCCGTACGTCGTCGCGCCCAGAAAAGGAACCACGTCGCCCGGTTTCAGATCGGGGCTTTCAATTTGTTTCACCGCGTCTTCCACGGCCTTGATTCGCGCCTGTTCTAGTTCGGTCGGTGTTCCGTTCAATGCAGCAAGGTAATGAATCTGCTCCAGTACCACTTGCGGCAACGGGCGCGCATTCGCCGCCAACATCGCGATTCCGCCAATTTGCGGATCATCCGTCGCGATCCGCGGAGCCAGATACGCTCCTAAGCTGTGCCCGACGAGATAGACCTGCTTGGGATCAATGTGCGGCTGCTTCGCAACCAAAGCCACGGCCGCGCGCGCATCGCTGATCACTTCATCTTCCACCGTTAATTTCGCCGGATCGTCGCTACTTTGCATTCCGTATTGTTGCGTCCGCTTGGTGTATCGGTAGACGGCAACGCCGCGGCTTGCCAGCCCCCAGGCCAGGTCCGCGAACGGCTTGTTCGGCCCCACTGTTTCATCCTCGTCGTGCGGCCCGGAGCCTTGCACCAGCACGACGGCCGGGAACGGTCCATTGCCCTTGGGAATCGTCAATTTCCCCGGCAACTCATATTTCCCGTTCTCCAGCGTCAGCGGCAATTCGGTGAACGTACTTTCCTTCGCATACGCGGGAGGAGTCCATGGCGGCTCTGCCCCCTGGTGCGGGCGGAAACCCAGACCGGCAATCTTGCCGTCGCTGTCAAACGCGACCGTGGCGTCCAAAACGGCATTCTGGAATTTGCACTCCAGCTTGACGACGTCGAGTCCTTGCGTTTTCGTCGTTTGCGTATTCGCGATGGTTTCAAACGCGCCCACCTGTTCGATCAAGCTTGGCCAGGTGGACGCGAGCTTTCCGGCAGGGAGCGCGGCCGCCATCCGCGCGTCGTATTGCGCTTCCACCTTGTCGAACTGCCCGGCCGCCAACTCCTGAATGACGAGCCGCGCGGACGTGGCTGCGGCTGAATTCTCCTCTTTGGCTTCCTG
Organism: uncultured Acidobacteriota bacterium; assembly: GCA_963780035.1. Classification (GTDB taxonomy): domain Bacteria; phylum Acidobacteriota; class Terriglobia; order Acidiferrales; family UBA7541; genus Palsa-295. The sequence goes on from CAWAAG010000012.1 coordinate 231,108, forward strand.
AGCCGCGCCCCGCGCCACAACTCCAGCCACAACGCAAATGCACAAAACCAGCGCGACGGAGATAATTTTCATGATCATGGGGGGATTTTCCCTTCGAGCGGCGTCTCGTGCGTCTCTCACTGCACCGGCGAGCGCGGGGAAGGCGGCAGCGGAGACGCATGATGCGCCACCAGCAGCCAGCGATTTTCCTGCCGCAGGAAAATATTCGTGGCCTGCACCATCGCATCCTCAAAACCGTCCGCAAACGCAGTGGTCACGTGCTGTGTGCAGGAAACCCAGCCCACTTCGTTTTCGATGCGCACCCACACACCGCTCAACGCGATCCGCACCCGTTTGGCGTTCGCAAAAAGCCGCGCCCAGCGTTCGCGCACTTCGTCCCACCCCAGCAGCAGGTCCCAGCCGGGATGCACGCACGTCACGCCATCGTCGTGCGACCACACCGCTTCCATTTCGGCGAGGTCCAGCGATTCGAAAGCTGCATAAAAACCGGTATTGGCGGCGCGCAATGCATCTTCGGGAGTTTGCTTGTGCGGGGCAGTTTGTGCGGGCATAACCAGGTTCCAAAACCGAATTTAGAAAGAGCATCCAGAAAAGCGAAATTAGAAAATCAGAAGCTGCTTCACAGCTTGCGGAAAAGGTCGGTTTTTTAGGGGGTCGGAGCTTTAGCTCCGACATAAAGCTCGCCCTATCACCAGGGGCTTTAGCCCCTGAGGCACGTTTTTGACTTTTTCCGCAATCTGTTCGGCCACTTCACACGAAATTAGGATTTTCGCCGGAAAAGATGCAATCCCCCGACCGCGGCGACAATCAGCGCCATTTTGACGATTTCACCCGGCAGGAACGGCAGCGCGCCCTGCTCCAGCGCAAGCCTCCAGCCAAATCCCAACCCGAGGGCCAGCCATGCGCAACCGCCCGCGAAAATAATAGCTTCGCCAAAAATCAAACCGCCAACGAGAGAGAATCCGGAAAAGCGCGAATTCACTGCGCGTCCCGCGGCGATTTGCGCCCCGCGTTCCACCAGCCAGCCTGTCACGAAAGCCGCCGCCGGATAGGAGATCAAATATCCAGCCGTCGGTCCCAGAAATCGCGCTGGTCCTACAAGCCCCAGCGGCTGGAAAACCGGAAGCCCTGCGGCGCCTTCCAGCAAATAAAGTACAAGCGCGATGCCGCCGCGCCGCGCGCCCAACATCACACCCACGAGCAACACGCCGAAAGTCTGCCCAGTGATCGGCACCGGCGTCCACGGCAGAGGAATCACGATGTGGGCGCACAGCGCCAGCAGAATAGTCGCCGCAGCAATCCGCACCGCATCGGCCGCAATTCCTTCTTGGGAAAAAATCCGATCCGCCAGAACTCTCGCTTGTGACATCCAGATTCCTTTTCGTTATCCGCGCTTTACCGGAACCCCGCCGGAAATCGCTGAAACTGCAAGGCATTATACCCGAGCCGGTGGAATGTCACTCTCACTTTTCCACCGGCGCTTTTTCGCCGGCGATCAATGGGTCCTCGTACGTGGCCACTGCCCCGTGCTTGTCGTCTCCGTGAATTTTTCCTTCGATGTCCATGAAAAACGATCGCGTCCCCAGCTTCCCGTAAGACGCCGGCCTCGCCGCCAGCTCGAAATCGTTGTCGTTTCCATTCGCGTCCGGCGCAATGCGATAGCGGAAGAGATAGCCTCCGTATTTTCCAGCGGCGAGATCCGCTGTTACCAGCGAAGCTTGTGCGGGAGAGATTTGATTCGGAGGCGCGGGGCCCAGCTCGGCGAGCGATTCCGGCAGTTTGCCGAACGCGTTGCGGTACGTTTGTATCGCCTCGGCCAGCGAACGCAGAGTCGTGACGATCGCCGCCTCATGCGCCGCAAGATCCTGCTGCGCCCATTCCTTTGAGAGCTGTGGCACGTCAAAAAGTACCAATCCCAGCGAAAGGAGCCGCCAGCCGCCCGATTCGCGCACCAGCCCAAAATCGGCCTCTTCTCCGTCCACTACATTCACGGGGATGAACGCCAGGTTTTCGTGCACCCGCGCCGCGCCGAACCGGAATTCCACCGAGGTTTCTGGCGTACGGCAAAACAGCACGATGTGATTGTGCTCGTCGGAGGAAAGCAGCGGCTTACCGGGACCGTCCGCCAGCGAAAGCCGCTTCATCAGCGCGCTGCGTTGCGTTTCCGGCAGCGCGCGGAATGCCGCGCCGTTTTCTCCCGTAAGATAATTTGCAAACTCGGTCTGGTTCGCCCGGCAAGCGGCGGTCAGTACATCAGCCAGCGTAGCGGCGGGGTCCTTCTCGGGCAGCGTCGCGCCGCTCTGATCCTTGGTTTGAGCGTGCGAACGGTGGCCGCGCGCCGCCGCGGAAACCGGGAGCGTCAACGTCAGCAGCACCGCGCAACAAGCCGCGCGCGGCAACCGGAGGAATTCTTTCTTCATCACGATTGAGATTTCACCTGCGCCAGTATGGTTGCAAGTTCGCGTGTGAACTGCGAGCGCGGCATCACCTTCGAACATCCTGCGGCGCTCGCTCGCTCTGCCAAATCCACCTGCACGTGCGAGAGAAAAGCAATCAGCGGCACATCGGGCGCGGCGTGCCGCACCGCTTCGATCGCTGCCAGGGGCTTGTTCTGCGCGTTCAGGTCCACAATTACCAGCTTCGGCGCTTGCTTCTTGAATTCCGCAAGAAGCGCTTCGGAAGTGGTAAATGTCCGCACCTCCACGCCCGAGTGCTTTGCCGTCTCCAGGATTTTCGCCTGAAAAAATAAATCATCCACCAGAGCTAGAACGGAAGCCATGACGAATTGCACCTCGAGCTGCCCATTTTCCGCGTCGCATTCCCGCTTTCCGGTGTACCACGCGTGAGCCACCGGCACAAGCCCGCCTTCGACAACCTTCTCCGAGTGCGGTATAAAAGAATTTCTGAGCGCTTTCTGGGAGGACTTCATGGCCGCTTCTCCGAGTCCGGACGCACTGCCGGGCCTTGCCGTTCTGGAGCAGACTCCAATCATCATTGAAAAAATCGTGTGGTCGGCCACCGACGAGCAATTGCATTGGAAGCCCGCGGCGGACCGCTGGTCCATCAGTGAAGTTCTCGCCCACCTGGCCGAAGTGGAAGTGGTCGGTTTTCGCGAGCGAGTGCAGGTGATGATGGAAAAAAACAATCCGCAGCTCGAAGCCTACGACCAGAATGCCGCCTACGCGGCGGGCAAGTATTCCAGCTCCCGGGCGCGCGAAAACCTCAAAAAATTCTGCCACGAACGCGACCGCACTCTTTCGGCCCTTCGCTACGTGCCGGCATCCGTGCTGGGACGCAGCGGGCAACACAGCAAAATCGGACGCGTCACCATCGGTCAGTTACTGAATGAGTGGGCGTTTCACGATCTCGGCCACATTCGCCAGATCGCGGAGCTCTTTCGTTCGCGCGCATTTTTTCCCGCGATCGGCCCCTTTCAGCAGTTCTATACGATCAAGCCTTAGCCGTTACACATCACACGTAGCCGAATCACTCAGCCGCCAATCACATGGACGCTATCGCGCGACAGATTCTCGAAATCTTCGACCAAATCGATCGCGACTCCCTCGACCTGCACACGCTGTTCGAATTCGTCGGCGGCAATGCGCCCGCCCGGCGCGAGTCCGTACTGGATGCCGTAACCAATCTTGTCTCGCAAGGATTGCTGAAGGCAGGAGGCGGGAGTGATTTCTACCAGCGAACCGAGGATGGCCGCCTGGCGATCGCCGGCCCGCGCGACGTCACCATGTACATGCGCGAGGGTTGCCATCTGTGCGAAGAGGCTAAAACCGCGATGACGCCGCTACTGGCAGAATTTGGCGCAAAGCTGCACGAGGTAGATATTGACGACGACCCTGTCTTGCTCGAGCGTTACACCAATGACGTGCCGGTGATATTCGTCGGCTCGCAATTTTTCGCGCAGCATCGCGTGGATCTCGCGCGCCTGCGGCGCCAACTCGCAGCCGCACAAAAATAGCAGCGTAAGAAATTTCAGCGAAATCTTGCAGGACGCGGGAAAAACCACAACCTCAAACTAGTGTTCAACCTCTTCGTGAGCTCCCACGCTTTCATCCGGCACATCGCCCGGCCGGCCCTTCACTCGGTCATAGACGCTGTAAGCGCAGGTTGAGCCAATCGCTTCGTTATAGTAGGTGGGCACGCCCAGCGCCGTCCGCAATTCTTCATTGAATAGGCGCAAGTCCCTCAACTGGCCCACGTGCACCGGAAATTTCTTGCCTTCGTGGCCAATCAAAAATTTCTGATACCCCGCGTCCCACAGCGTGGTGAACTGCCCCTGCATCATAATGCAGGGAATTTCGGTCATCTGAAAACGGCTCTCGGGAGTCTTGCGCAGCTCCGCGCCGCAATCGTATTTCTCGATGCGCACCACCCCGCCCGAATTCCGCACCAGAAATCCCTTGGCCGAAAGCGATTCCACCACCGGCTGATCGAAGAGTTTGTTGACGTACCACATGGCTGCTCCAGCATAGGGGTTCGGCACGCTCTCTGTAAACGTAAAAATCACGCCTGCGGCAGTTTGCTCGCCCCTGCATGCTATGCGAATATAATGGCCGCGTGTTTCGAAGCGACCCGCGCACGCACTCTGGCGGAAGCTAACTGCTTCAAATAAGCTGAATACGTTAAGTTTTTGCCGCATCTAAAGTACGCAGGGGCGGGAGCTTATCCGAAACAATCTGTTTAGTTTGCGATTGTAGGCGCCACTCAATTTGAACGCAGCGAACAAGTCGTCCGTCGTACCGTCCGCAGAGCCTTTGAAGGCTCCGCTTGGAGTGCGCCTGCTTGACCGCATCGGCAATACCCCGCTCCTCCGCCTCGAGCGCGTCGTCGCGGACTTCCCGAACGTCGAATTTTACGCCAAAGCGGAATGGTTTAACCCCGGTGGTTCCGTGAAAGACCGCCCGGCCTATTCGATGATTCGCGATGGCGAAAGCGCTGGCGCGCTGCGTCCCGGCAAGACGATTTTGGACGCGACCAGCGGCAACACCGGAATCGCCTACGCCATGATCGGCGCGGCGCTCGGTTACCGCGTCAAACTTTGCCTTCCCTCCAGCGCGTCGCCAGAGCGCAAACAAATCCTGCAGGCCTACGGCGTCGAAATCGTGTACACGCCCGGCGACGAAGGCACCGATGGCGCCATCCGGCGCGTGCAGGAAATTTACCAGTCGGATCGAGAGAAATACTTTTATCCGGACCAGTACAGCAATCCCGCGAATCCCGCGGCTCACTACGCCACCACCGCGCCGGAGATCTGGCAGCAAACCCAGGGACGCATCACCCACTTCGTCGCCGGTCTGGGCACCAGCGGCACTTTCGTCGGCGCCACCCGGCGCTTGAAAGAATTAAACCCCGCGATCCGCTGCATCAGTTTTCAACCAGATTCCGGTTTCCACGGCCTGGAAGGTCTGAAACACATGGCCACGGCCATCGTCCCGCGCATCTACGATCACAAACTCGCCGACGAAGATATCTCCGTGCGCACCGAGGATGCCCAAAAACTGGTAAAGCGCCTCGCCCGCGAAGAAGGCATCCTTGCGGGAGTCAGTTCGGGCGCCGCATTGTGGGCCTGCATGGATATTGCGCGAAGATTGCCGCCGGGCGAGCGAGCCGTCATCGTGACCGTTTTTCCGGACTCGGGCGAAAAATATCTCACCGAACGGTTTTGGAGCGAAGATTGAGCGGCTTTCTTCTGAAAATCAGCGAGCAACTGGCCGGCCGCATCCGCGCGCATGGCGTGGAAACCTATCCGTACGAATGTTGCGGCGCGATTCTCGGCCGGGATGGCGAAGCCGCCCGCGAAGTGCTAGATCTGTTGCCGCTCGCCAATCGCCGCGATGATTCTCCGCGCAACCGTTTTGAAGTCACGTCCGAAGACGTGCGCCTCGCGGAAAAAACCGCCCGCGCGCAAAATCTCGACCTGATTGGCTGGTATCATTCGCACCCGGACGCTCCCGCTCGCCCCAGCGAGTACGATCGCGAACATGCTTGGCCCTGGTACAGTTACATCATCATCAGCGTGCAATCCGGCCAGCCGCGCGATATGAATTCCTGGCGGCTGCGCGACGACCGCTCCGCCTATGACGCCGAGCCGATTGAATCCTCGGCGCATTCGGCGAGCATCTAATTGGTCTTTATTGCAACGCTTCCACGGTATTCGATTCTCGAGGAGGACCGCGAATGGCAGTAAAGGTAATCATTCCCACGCCGCTGCGCGCTTATGCGGAGAAGCAGGAAAGCGTCCAGCTCCAGGCCGGAACCGTAGGCGAAGCGCTACAGGGACTGACGGAACGCTTTAAGGAGCTCAAGAAGCATCTGTATTCCGACGATGGACGTCTGCGCAGCTTTGTGAACGTCTACGTGAACGACGAAGATATCCGCTACATGCAGAAAGATCAGACGCCGCTGCGCGAAGGCGATACCGTAAGCATCGTGCCTTCTATTGCCGGCGGCTCGCGCCAGTAATCTCAGGGAGCTTTGCAATGGCCACAAAACCAGATATCTCGACGCAACAATCGCCTGCGCCCGCCAATGCGCCGGTTACGCTTTCCAAAGAAGAAGTCCTGCGCTACAGCCGCCACTTGATCATGCCGGAAGTCGGCATGGAAGGGCAGCTCAAGCTCAAGCAAGCCAAGGTCCTGTGCATCGGCACCGGTGGCTTGGGCGCGCCGTTAGGTTTGTATCTCGCCGCCGCGGGAGTCGGCCGCATCGGCCTCGTTGATTTCGATCGCGTGGACTTCACCAATCTCCAGCGCCAAATACTATTCGGCACCGGCGACGTGGGCCGTCCGAAAATCGAAGCGGCCGCCGACCGCCTCCACGATCTGAACCCGGAAATTCAAATCGATCGCTTCGAAACTCATCTCTCCAGCGAAAATGCCCTCGATATTCTGAAGGATTACGACGTCATCGTGGACGGCACCGACAATTTCCCCACGCGCTACCTCGTCAATGACGCCTGCGTTCTGCTCGGAAAGCCCAATGTTTATGGCTCGATCTTCCGCTTCGAAGGACAGGTAACCATCTTCAGCTATCCCGAAGGGCCGTGCTACCGCTGCTTGTATCCCGAGCCGCCTCCGCCGGGCCTCGTCCCGTCTTGCGCCGAAGGCGGCGTCCTCGGAGTTCTGCCCGGGATCGTCGGCGCCATTCAGGCCGCCGAAACGCTGAAGCTCATCATCGGCAAGGGTCAATCTCTCGTTGGCCGCCTGCTGCTCTTTGATGCTCTGGCTATGCGTTTCCGCGAGCTCAAACTCCGGAAAAATCCGGATTGCCCTGTCTGCGGCCAGCATCCCTCCCAAACGAAATTAATTGATTACGCCGAATTCTGCGGCATACGCGGCGAAGAAGCTCCCGCGCCGCAGCTTTCCATTCCTGAAATCACGCCGCGCGAATTAAAGACGCGTCTCGATCGCGGCGACGATCTTTTCATTCTGGACGTCCGCGAGCCGCACGAATATCAGATCTGCAATCTTGGCGGCCACCTGATTCCGCTCGGCGATCTTTCCAAGCGCGTCAGCGAACTCGATAGCTCTCGCGAAATCGTGGCGCACTGCCGCAGCGGCAAGCGCTCCGCGGAGGCCGTCGATTTCCTGCAGCGCGCCGGCTTTCGCAAGGTCCTTAACCTGAAGGGTGGTATCCTTGCATGGTCGGACGACGTGGACCCGTCCGTCCCCAAATATTGACGTTCTTCGCACCAGTGCGGCTTTCGCGCGCGCGCGTTGCGTCCGCAAATTGACCGGTTTCGATCGGAGGATCGAATGGCAGACATCAAGGTAACCGTGGTGAACAATGGGCCGTTGTTAATTGACGGCGAAGTCGAAATCGTGGACCAGGAAGGCCACTCTTACGGTCTGGGCGGCCGCACCAAAATTGGTCTTTGCCGCTGCGGTTTTTCCGAGCGCAAGCCCTTTTGCGATGGTTCGCACAAGCGCTCCACCTTCCAAAGCGTCGTCCAGGCGCACGAGCTACCCCCGCCGCCCGCGAAGTCGTGACCGCGTCGGGCTTGGGTACAGCCAGCCATACCTCGTAACCTTTCTTCCCATCCTTACAATCCACGTCACCATGAACCGATCCCTGTCCGTTCAATCCTCTTTTCGCATCTGTAATAAAATAAGCAAATTATAATGTACTAGGACCATCAGTACGTTTGGCATCCCACCTGCTCTCTTGGCTCCGGGGCAGTGTAAGCCAACTTGGGGGCTTCGTGGGCCAATCGGGCCAATTTTGGGGATTTCTCCATCGCTTTAGGGTCGTCTTGCTATGGACGATCGTCGCCGGCGCGTATCTGGCTACGCTCTGGATTCTGCACAGTTCCTCGTACGTTGCTGACCCGCTCCTGGACACCTACCTTCAGATGGCCGGCAGTCTGATCGCTTTTACATTCGCGGCCAACGCGCTCGTTCGCTTCCGCGGCACGCACGATCGAATCTCTCTGATCTTGGCTTTTGGATTCGTGCTTTCCGGGCTGATCGAAGCGGGAACCAGCATGACCTTTTACCGCGGCATGCTGGTAACTCCTTCCCCGGGAAATCAAATCTCAGTGGGTTGGCTGGCTGGGCGCACTCTCCTGGGTGTTGTCCTGCTGGCCGCGCTCGCCGTCGAACGTCGCATCCCCGTGGCTCGCGACCCCGCCAAGGAAATGGCCGGTGCCACCCTGATCGTGGGCGGCGTCGCCTACTTAACCAGCGTCTTTTATTTCATGCTGCCGCACGCTCCCAAAATTATGCCCGGCGCTCTCGTGCCGCGCCCCTGGGACCTGCTGCCCGCGGCAATCTATCTGGTGGCGACGATCGGTTTCGCGCGGCGTTTGAGCCGGGCCGGTGCGTATCTGGACCGGGCCTTGTTCATTGCCGCGGGACTCAACGTGGTCTGTCACGTCACCATGAGCGAATCCCAGCATCATCTCGATGCTCCTTACACCCTCGCACATTTCATGATGGTGACCAGCTACGTGATCGTCCTCGGCGGCACGCTTCTGGATAATGCGCAACTCTTCGATCAAGTCAGCCACATGGCCGCTTCGGATCCTCTCACTGGGCTGGCCAATCACCGCCGTCTGATCGAGGTGCTGGAAACGGAAATCCAGCGCTCTCGGCGCACGGGACGCAGTTTTGCCGTGCTGCTTTTCGATCTCGACGGCCTCAAGAAGATCAACGACAAGTTTGGGCATTTGGTCGGAAGCAGGGCCATCAAGCGGCTCGGCGCGGCCCTCGGCAGCGGCAGTCGCGCCATCGATACTCCCGCGCGTTACGGCGGCGATGAATTTGCCTTAATTCTGCCCGAATCGGGAGAATCGGAAGCAACGCAAGCAGCTCTCCGGATTTGCGAGCAATTGAAATCGGACGGCCAGCAACCCGCTATCTCCGTCAGCGTCGGCTTGGCCGTATATCCGCAGGACGGCACGAACATTGACAGACTCTTGGGCGCTGCCGATAGCGCCTTATATCGGATGAAGGGAAAGGGCCAAAAGAAATTTCGTCTGGGGCATGTGGCAGCCTGTCTTTAGAAAGGGGGCAGCGGAAATGCGATTTGGGATGGGGATCCCAAAGGTGCCCGTGGCGCCGCGCCGGGAAACGCGCGTGCCCATGGAAGTGGGCGTCCAAATCACCGGACATCCTGCCTTGCCCGGCACGGAAACCACCTTTACCGAAAACGTCAGCCCGCGTGGCGCTCGTGTTTTCAGCGTCCGTCGCTGGAAGGCCGGCGATCGGCTGACGATTGCAACCTTGACGGGCTCGTTTCGCTCCATTGCCCGCGTCGCCTATTGCCAGCTCGTTCCTGAATCGGGTTTCGCCGTCGGACTCGAATTCGTTGAGCCGAAAGGCAACTGGGTTGTCGCCGATTCAATGGCTCTTTGAAGCCCTACAGCTACTGCACGAATCCGAAATTCGTGTCTGGAGCGGGTCCCGAGCCTTCCGGCAGCGTCCCAAACTGCGATTCGAATCGCGCCACGTTTTCCTTCAGCGCCTCCAGCAACCGCTTCGCATGAGCGGGGCTCAGAATCACACTCGAGACTAATTTGCCCTGCGGCACGCTGGGAAATAGGTAAATGAAATTCAGCGTGAACTCCTCGCCGTTGTGATGAATCACCGCCAGGTTGGAATATTGCCCCAGCAGCTCTTTTTCGTCCGCTTTAATCTGCACTTGCTGCTTCTGTTGCTGCGGCATTTTTGCTTGTTCGCTCATGAATGCGCTCCTCTTAGTATTGCTCGTTCACTATAGCAGAGCAGGGAAATCGTCTGGCTGAATTCTTGGGCACGCTCCTCCGCATGGGGATTGACGCCCGTCGCAGTTAAGCGTAGTTTATACCGAGAGTTCAACTCGGTTAACCCATGAACGGCCCCCACAAAAATCCCAACCTATTGAACGGACAAACCGCGCATCCGACCACGGAGTCGGCTGTCGAATCCGCCGCGGCGCCCGAATTGATCGGTCTTGTAACCCACGAAGACGTGGACCGGGCCCGCGACCGCTGGGAGGTGGCGCAGGCCCGGCGGAAAGGGCGTTTTAAATCCTTCGGAGGTTTGCGCCTGCTGTGGCTTTTGGTCGGCCCGGGCGTGCTGGTGTTCCTGGGTGAGAACGATGCGCCCAGCATGCTCTCTTATTCCGCGGACGGCTCGCGCTATGGCGTCGGTTTTTTCATTCCGTTTGTGGTGGTCACGTTCGTGATGGGATTTATCGTGCAGGAGATGACCGTGCGCCTGGGCGCCGTCACCCACCGCGGGCACGCCGAACTCATCTTCGATCGCTTCGGGAAATTTTGGGGCTTTTTCGCCATGGGTGATTTGGTCCTGGGCAATTTCTTGACGCTAGTCACGGAATTCATCGGAGTGCGCGCGGGTCTGGGGTTTTTCGGCATCCGCCCGGCGGTCGCGGTGGGAGGCGCGCTGATCGTGGTCGCCGGCGCTATCACCACCGGCCGCTATTGGACGTGGGAGCGCATCACGCTCAGCCTCGCAATCTTCAACGGGCTTTTTATTCCCGCGGCGATTCTGGCGCGGCCGGATTGGCATGCCGTCGGGCACGCAATGGTCACCTGGATGCCGCTGCCCACAGGCGGCCGTTACGAAATTCTCCTGCTGATTCTGGCGACCATCGGCGCCACCGTCACTCCCTGGATGCTTTTCTTTCAGCAGAGCGCGGTGGTGGATAAAGGGATGCAGCCACGCGATATCAATGCCGGTCGTTTCGATACCTTTCTTGGCGCTGTACTCGCTGCGGTCTTCGCCATCGCCGCGATTCTTGCCACGGTGCCGCTATTTCATCACGGCATTAACTCCGCCGACTTTCAAGGGGCCCAATTTGCGGAGGCGCTGGAGCCTTTGATCGGCCATACCGGGGCGGCGCTGTTCGCGCTGGGGATATTCGAAGCTGGGATCGTGGCGGCGATCGCGATCTCGACTTCCTCCGCGTATGCATTCGGCGAAGTGCTGCAAACGGGGCACAGCCTGAACCGTCCCCTGCGCGAGGCGTGGCCGTTTTATCTCACGCTGCTCGGTTCCGCCAGCGCCGCCGCGGCCTCGGTGCTGATCCCGCGCTTTCCTCTGGAGTTCGTGGTATTGACGGTGAACGTGATTGCCGTTCTTGCGATGCCTCCTGCGCTCGCTTTTCTATTGCTGCTCGTGAACGACCCCGAAGTGATGGGTGAGCACGTGAATGGCTTCTGGACGAATCTTGCGGGCGTCACCGTCACCGTGCTCTTAATCATCGCAGGGCTGGGCTTCGGCGTGGCGACCGTGTTTCCGAAATGGCTGGGGGGATAATCCGCTTCGTGGGTTGAGATGGCGCGTCGAGGAGTGACATTTTACGGAAGAAGGTGGGACTTGAATTCACCATACGCAGGCGCATCCGAAAACCAGCGCACTCTGGACTCTGTGGACGTCAATTCGGAACAACTGACTCTTCAGGATCCTCGCGCAGTGCTGTCCTTGCTGGAAGCCGACCAGGTGGTCGCCGCCAAGCGCCGCACGCATTTCGGCCGGAAGAATCTATCGGTTGGAACGCGTGTGTTGCTTTGGTGCCTGCGGGTTTACGTTGTGGCCATGCTGGTGATCGTCGCGATTTCGGTGATCCAGGCGATCCACGCCGCGCATTAATTCCACGTCCCGCGGTTGAAAATCCTGCATCGCAATGCGAAAATTTTACGGGGCTGAAAGGTTCCTCGGGCTGGACTCTTGACACATGACCTCCCATAAACCGGCTGAAGGCAAAAGCAAATTCTTGTCGAGATCGCAGGTGCTGGGAATCTTCCTGGTGTTGATCATGGTGGCGATTGCGGGCGGCATCATGGTGTATGCGTTGAGCGATTGGAGCGCGCCGCAACAAGCGCGGCAGATGCCCAATCCGTTTCCGGCGACGCCGCAAGCGATTGGCACGGGGATGAGCATCTATATGGACCGCTGCCAGAATTGCCACGGAGAAGACGGCAACGGAAAGGGATCGCGCGCGGACAAGCTTTCCATCCAGCCCTCGGACTTCACCGACGTGCACGCCATGAGCATGCAGACGGACGGCGAACTCTTCTGGAAAATTTCGGAAGGGCATCGTCCGATGCCGTCATTCAAGAAAAAACTGAGCGAGGAAGAGCGCTGGCAGCTGGTGGATTACATCCGCACATTTTCGCAAGGAGCCGGCGCCGCGCCGGCGCCCGCTGCCACGTCTTCTGCGACGCCCGAGAAAGGCGCCGCGGCCAAGTAACGGCACCGGCTTCACCCCGAACCGCCGGCCGCCCGAACTCACCGCAACTTCCGTCAAACTAATTCAAATTCTGCGGAACTAATTCAACTTCGCGAGCGCCTCGGAAACTTCCTTCAGGTCCGGGACCGTGGGTATGTCGTAGTTCTTGAACCAGGCGACTTTTCCGGAGCGGTCAATTATGGCGATGGCGCGGCCGGTGATGCCCTTTTCCGCGAGATAGACGCCGAATTTTTCGCCGACCGCGCCGCGCGGCTGAAAATCGGCGAGCAGCGGATAGTGAATGCCCATTTTTTCCGCGAAAGCTTTGTGCGACCAGGCGCTATCCACGCTGATGCCCAACACCTGCGCATCGAGCTGCTCGAAGCGTTTCATGTCGTTGACGAAGCAGGCGTGCTCGTTGGTGCACACCGGGCTCCAATCGAGCGGGTAGAAAACCAGCACCACGTTTTTCTTGTCCTTGAATTCCGAGAGCTTCACTTCCTTCTGGTTCTGATCCTTCAACGTAAAATCGGGCGCGGCTGCCCCTACCGAGATGGCCATTCCTGATCCTCCCTGTTCGTTTAACGAACGAAAAAGTGCGTGCGCGTATGCGTACGGCACCATGATAGCTGATGGCTCGCGCTCCGACAAACAGCGCAACGGCAACAGCAACGGCAACGGCTTAACACAGAGTCCACAGAGAAAAACACGAGAACACAGAGGAACCAACGGCAACGACAGAATCTGGAATTCGCGCGAGCGCGTTTTCTTGCGGCGGTCTGATACTATACGGCGTTGGAGGCGCGGCGGGCGCGGAACACCTTGAGCCGGATATCGTACGACGAGGCCTATCCCGGAATTGAAATTCTGCCACGCAGCCGCAACTGGTGGGCGTGGCTGAAGGGTACGCCGCCGGAATGCGTTCATCTGGGCGAAGAATGCGGCTGGATTGCGACGCTGCTGCCGGACACGCTGTACCTGAAGGGCAAGCGCGCACAGCGGAGCGACCTGGTGCGGCCGGAAATCACGCTGTGCCGCGAATGCCTGGAGAGCGCGGTGCTTGCGGACCTGGAATCGTTTGAGGGGCGCGTGGTGGGGTTCGAGCCGGACCCGGAACTTTTCACGCAGTACTTCTTTGTGGGACAGGAGGATTTCGCGGCGGCGGGGCTGCGGCCGGAAGTGGCGCAGGCGATTGCGGGGCGGCTGAGCGAAGACGGGAAGGTGTGCGGCGAGTGCGGATTCCCGGCGAAATGGCTGTGGTTTTCGCGCGAGCAGGTGCGAAACCTGGATGAAGTGGAGAGCATTGGCGCGGCGACGGGGGAATGGTACTGCGCGAAGCACGGCGCGCGGAATTTGCTGGCGACCTTTGCGCGCATCAGCGATGCGAATATTTTCTACATGAATTTGCCGTACGGCGAAGGCGGCGCGTACGTCTGGATCTGAAAATGGAATTGCGCGAAGTAGTGGATAAATATCTGGCGGTTGCGGGCGGCTACGGGAAACTGGTGCCGATCTCATCGCTGGGCCTTTCGCACGCGGAAGCGGAGACCGCGTTCGACGTGCTGGATGAGGATTACCACATCAGCCGGTTTTTTCATTTTCATCAGGGGACCGGGGAGAAGTTCAAGATCAACGGATTTCCGCACACGGATATTTCGATTGATGAGGGAGTGCGGGAGATTTTGTAGGGCGCCCCGCAGAGCCGCGGACACGAATCCGTCCATCCAAAAAAGTTGCGGTGGCTATCGTCGTAAAAGGCGGCGGCAAGCCGCCGCACTCCCTGACAACCCGCGCGTTGATTTTGGTTTTCATTTTAGGGGCGGGTGGAAATCGAATTCGGGGTCTATGTCTACCGGGATGTCTGTGGTTTTGGCTAGCGCGGCGGTTAATTCCGGGGGCATCTGGCCGTATTTTTTGAACCAGGCTTCGGTGCGGGCGCGGTCTCCTGTGGCTTCTTGTTCTAGCAATTCTTTGGCTAGCGAGGCGATGGCTGCGGGCATTTTAGCGAAATTAATTTCGTAGAGGCCGGTGCTGGGGTCGCGGCGGATGGCGCCCTGCTCGGTGTAATAGTTGAACTGCATGATTTCGCCCTGGCCGTGGGCTTCGGCGATGCCAAAACGCACGGTGCGGAATATTCCGGCGACGTAGGAAGCGTAGGTGATGTTGCGGTTTTCCTTCGGAATCACCCCGTGGTCAATCAGCCAGCCGTAGCAAAATTCTCCGACGACATCTGCTTTTGATTCCTCGAGCGCCGAATATGCGGAGCCGATGGCTTCGTTGATTTCGACTTTGCCTTGCGCGGTGTGGGCGAAGGTGGGGCCGAGGCCGTGGGAGATTTCGTGCATGATGGTATCGGCCATGTAGCCTTCTCCGCTGGCCATGGCGGCTTGATCGGCGCGCATGGTGCGCTGCGCGAGGGGCAGGATGATGTAGTTCACGCGCGCGTCCATGAAATTCTTCCAGAAAATTTTCTTCGAGCCTTTGGCCTCGTGAATGCGCGGATCGTTGGGGAGATTATCGGCGACCGCTTGATAGCCGTGCAGCAGATCTCCCGCGCGATAGGGCGAGTCCACCACTTCCATGGGCGCATGTTGTCCGCGCTCGCTGGGCAAGTCGGCGGCGGGCAGGGGCAGCGCCTCCTGCAGTTCCGGAACGTACTTCTGATAGAGCGCGAGCTTTTCGCTTTCAGCGTCGTTGCGAATCATGACGGAAGCGCCGTAGGTGGTCTTCACGCCGAGAAGTGAATCGTCGTAGACCTCGTAGGGCGCGAAAACCACGTCGAATTTTGGATTTGCGAGATCGAGCCAGGCGATGTCGCTCGCGTAGTAGTCGTCGGTGAGGAGGGCGTCGGCGCGCAGGCGGAGGAATTTGGCGAAGGCGGGGTCGTCGCTGAGGTCGGCGGCTTCGCGAAGGTCTTTCGCCATGGGCTTAAGAAATTCCGCGAACGCCACGTGGTAAGGAATGGCCACGTCATAGTTGTAATCGCCGGCCGATCTGGTTTCGATCATTGTGTAGGGACTCAAGAAATCTTTTTTGTTGTTCGCGGGATTGCTGTAATAGGCGAGAAGATTTTCGGGCGAGTTATGCCGAATCCGCGCAGGGTAAAAGCCGCGGCCGGGGGGCATGGGTTGGGTGCCGACGAAGGGTTTGTCGTCGTCAATTAGATCGAAGCGGCTGCCGTTGATTTTGAGGTAGCGGCGGAGGAGCTCGTCTTGCGGGTCGGTGCTTTTGGCGAGCGAGAGGTAGAGTTTCAGGCCTTCGGGATCGCTTTGGCGCCAGTAGATGCAGTCGAGGAGGCCGGAAGCGTCCACCAGTTTCTGGACCATTTTGATTTCGCGCGGGGAGAGGCCCTTTGAATTGAAGGGCATATGCACGAGCTTGAATTTGGCGACGCGCTGGGCGAGGTCGGGGACTACGTAGGGTTTGGCGGTGCCGGAAACGGCGGGGGGGGTGGTCGGTTGGGGCGACCGGGCTAGCGCGGCGACGGCCAGAAGGGCGCAGACGGAGATCGCGGCGGTGATTTGTGCGGTGAATTGTTTGGTCATGGTCTGGAATTCTAGCGCGCGGGGTGAATGAGCGGTAGGCGAGAAATCTGAAAATTGCGGTGCAAAACACGCTGCACGAAACTGTACAAATGTTGGCGATTGAATTGGGTCGCGGGTGTTTGTTTTGTAGGAGATACAACGATTTCTAATCGCGCGGGTTGGCGATTGAATTTGGCGGGAGTGTCGATTAGAAAAAGCGTGCAACATTGCGACATTGGGGTGATTTGAACATTTCGCGCCGTTGTTCTTTGCGCGAGATTGAGCGGTGGCGCAATGGCGTTTGCTGCGGAGGCTGGTGCTGAGGAGATTGGCGGATTCCCGGAACTGGACGCGGCGGTGGGGAGCGGTGGGATTGCTTGCTTCCGCGACGGTGATGGTCGATGCATGTCCGTTCCTTGATCGGGCGCTATGTTGGCGCTATTTTATGATATCACATTGGTTAACAGAAAGCAAGGGTAAAAAGAGCGGGTTGTGTGTTTCACGGCGGAAGGCGAAAGATTTAACACAGAGTTCGCCCTTCGAACCGGCACTGCCGGTTCTCAGGGTGAATCGCGCTGTAGCGCGATTCACGGAGACGCGGGCACGGCGTGCCGCCGAGGTGAGGTGGACGCCCGTGGCCCTTCGAACCGGCACCGCCGGTTCTCAGGGTGAATCGCGCTGTAGCGCGATTCACAAGCAGCGCCCCTACCTACGGATTGTGCGGCTGGGCGAAATTTTTATTTGGCGGTTACGGTGGTGCGGTTCAGGCGGGATTCCAGGGCCTTCTGTTCTTCGCGGATTTCTTTCGGGAGGCGGTCGCCGAATTTTTCGAAGAATTTGGCGGTTGCGGCGGCTTCTTCGGCCCAGTCGGCTGGGTCTACGCGGAGGAGTTCTTCTACTGTGTCGCGGGAGATGTTTAGGCCGTCTAGTGTGAGCGAGCCCGGCGTGGGCACATAACCTATCGGGGTTTCGGTGGCGGCGGCGCGGCCTTCGATGCGGTCTAGCATCCACTTCAGGACGCGGACATTGTCACCATAGCCGGGCCAGAGAAACTTGCCGCTCGAATCCTTGCGGAACCAATTCACGTGGAAAATTTTGGGCGGATTCTTTAGCTTCTTGCCCATCTCCAGCCAGTGGCCGAAATAATCGGCCATGTTGTAGCCGCAGAAGGGAATCATGGCCATGGGATCGCGGCGAGTGACGCCAACGGCTCCCGTGGCGGCGGCGGTGGTTTCGGAAGCCATGGTGGCGCCGACGAAAACGCCGTGTTGCCAATTGCGCGATTCATAGACGAGCGGAGCCAGGCGTTCGCGGCGTCCGCCGAAGATGATGGCGGAGATCGGTACGCCCTCGGGATCTTCCCAGTGCGACGAAATCGAAGGCGATTGGCGCGCGGGCACGGTGTAGCGCGAATTGGGATGCGCGGCGGGGCCTTTTTCGGGCGACCACGGTTCGCCTTTCCAATCAATCAGGCCTTCCGGAGGCGGAGTGCCCATGCCTTCCCACCAGGGTTCGCGGGCGGCGCTGATGGCGACGTTGGTGAAAATGGTGTTGCGATGCAGCGCGGCCATCACGTTGGGATTGGTTTTCTGGTTGGTGCCGGGCGCGACGCCGAAGAAGCCGTTTTCGGGATTAATGGCGCGGAGAGTGCCGTCTGCGGCGATGTGCATCCAGGCGATGTCGTCGCCAACGGTCCAGACGCGATAGCCCTGGGATTCGAGCGAAGAGACCATCATGGCGAGGTTCGTCTTACCGCAGGCGCTGGGAAATGCGGCGGCCATGTAGGTGACTTTGCCGGAGGGATCTTCCAGGCCCAGGATGAGCATGTGTTCGGCCATCCAGCCTTCGCTGCGGGCCATCCAGCTGGCGATGCGCAGGGCGAAACATTTTTTGCCGAGCAGGGCGTTGCCGCCGTAGCCGGAGCCGACGCTCCAGATCAACTTTTCTTCCGGGAAATGCATGACGAAGCGGCGCTCGGGGTCCACGCCGGCTAGCGCGTGCAGGCCGGGGACGAAATTCGCGGTGTTGCCGATGCGGTCGAAGGCGGCTTTGCCCATGCGGGACATGATGCGCATGCTGGCGACGACGTAGCGGCTGTCGGTGATTTCGATGCCCAGCTTGCTGTAAGGAGAATTTTCCGGGCCGAGGATATAGGGCGCGACGAACATGGTGCGGCCCTTCATGGAGCCTTCGAGGATGGGGCGGACTTTGGCTTTGCCGGCTTCGGGAGACATCCAGTTGTTGGTGGGGCCGGCGTCGTCCTGGTTGCGAGTGCAGATGAAAGTGACGCTTTCGGTGCGGGCGACGTCGTTGGGATTGCGGCGGTTCAGGTAGGAGTGCGGGTAGGTGGCCGGGTTGAGTTCGGTGATGATGCCGTCGTGCTGGAGGCCGCCGAGGAAATGGTCGTTTTCGGCGTCGGAGCCGTCGCACCAGACGATCTTATCGGGTTGCGTGAGGCGCGCGGATTCCTCAACCCATTTTTCAAGTGGCGTGGACACCGAACCTCCAAGATTGGCAGCGGGGAGGGCCGCCCGGCTGGCGGCTGGGCTAAGCACTCTTTTTTATAACGCGAATAACTGCAATTTATACCTATAAAAGTCTAGGTCACGTGGTGGGGATTTGCAAGGGGGCGGGGGGTGGTGGTTCGTTTAACGCACGGGGGGTGGTTGGGAGACGCGAGGGGGTGCGAATTTTTACAGCGCGGCAAGCTGGGGCGCAGCCCTTCGAACCGGCACTGCCGGTTCTCAGGATGAATCGCGCTGCAGCGCGATTCACAAGCAGCGCCCCTACCTCCGCATGTAGCGACCACGGACTTGGAGCAGCGGGCACGGCATGCCGTGCCCCTACCCACGTCGCATCAATCGTGCGGAGCGTTGCGGTCGCGGCGTTAGGGGTGCGCGCTGTCGCTCCATCATTCCTGGCGGAGGGCTTGCATGGGGTCAACCAGGGTGGCTCGGCGGGCTGGGATCAGGCAGGCTAGCAGCGCGGCTGCTAGTAGGGCTGCGGCTACTGCGCTGAAGGCGGCGAAGTCTATGGTGCCTACGTTGTAGAAGATGGAGTGCATGGCTTTGCCTACGCCGTAGGCGCCGCCGAGGCCCAGGAGCAGGCCGATGCCTGCTAGGAGCATTCCTTCTTTTAGGATTAGCGCGAGGACGCTGCCGGGGCCGGCGCCTAGAGCCATGCGCAAGCCGATTTCGTGCGTGCGTTGCGCTACTGCGAAAGACATCACGCCATAAATTCCCAGGGCCGCGAGAATCAGGGCGACGGCGGCGAAGCCTCCGAAGAGGGCGGCTGTGAAGCGGTCGCCTGCGAGCGATTCGTCTTTGATCTGGTCCATCGTTTTCACTTCCGCGAGAGGGAGATTGGGATCCATGGATTGCACGATCTCGCTGATGCTGCGGGTGAGCGTGGCGGGTTCGAGCGCGGCGCGCACGGCGATGTCCGCTTGAGGCCAAGGGCTTTGCGCGAAGGGGACGTCAATTTCCGGGAAGCCTTCGCCGCGCGGGCCGCCGTTGCGGACGTTGTGATAGACGCCGACGATTTGCCAGGGGATGGGCGGCCCGAGCTTGGTGACGCCGGGGATTAGTTGTTCTACGAGGATGGTTTGCGTCAAGGGATCTTCCGTCGGGAAAAATTTCTTGACGAAAGATTCGTTGACGACAGCTACGGGAACGCCGCCGGCGACGTCCTGATCGGTGAAGGAGCGGCCGCGGACCATGTTGATGCCGAAAGTTTTGAAATATTCGGGGGTGATCATGTCGAAGCCGGCGCCGGGACGCGCGGAGGGATCCGTGATATTGGGCCGGCCGGCGATCTGGAAGGGCATGCCGAAATTCACGCCTTGCAGCGGCATGCCGTCGGAGGCGGAAGCGGAGGTGACGCCGGGGAGGGCTTCGATTCTTTCGAGGAGCTGGCGGTAGAAGGTTGCGATTTGCTGCGGGTCGGTGAGATGGCCTTTTGGTTCGGGCAGCGAGAAGGTGAGGATGTGGTCGGGGCGGAAGCCGAGGTCGACGTGGGCGACGTTCCATAGGCTGTGAAGTGCGAGGCCGCCTCCGGCGAGGAGGCTGAGGGCGAGGGCGAATTCGGCGATGACCAGCGCGCGGCGCAGGCCGTGGCGTCCGGAAGTGGAGGCGGAGCGGCCGCCCTCTTTGAGGACTTCGTTGAGGTTCATGCGCGCGGCTTGCCAGGCGGGAGCGCAGCCGAAGAGGATTCCGGCGAGCATGGTGGCGGCGACGGTGAAGAGCAGGACGGGAGCGTTGAGGCGGACGTCGGCTTCGGTGGGAAGAGTGAAGGGAGGCATGAGCGCCATGATGGCTTTGAGCAAGGCCCAGGCCAGGGCGATGCCGAGCACGCCGCCCATGGAGGCGAGCGCGATGCTTTCGGCGAGAAATTGGCTGAAGAGGCGTTGGCGCGAGGCGCCAAGGGAGGCGCGGACGGCGACTTCTTTCTGGCGCGTGGTGGCGCGAGCCATCAGGAGGTTCGCGACATTGGCGCAGGCGATGAGCAGGACGAAACCGACGGCGCCGAGAAGCAGCCAGAGGGCGGCACGCACGTCGCGATCGAGGAAATCGTTTTTCAGCGGCTCGACGCTCGCGGACCAGCCTTTATTGGATTTTGGGTAGACTTCGGCGATGTGGGTGGTGACGGCGGCCATGTCCGCATTGGCTTGCGCGAGGGTGACGCCGGGTTTCATGCGTGCGAGAACGACGAGCCAGTGGAAATCGTGATTGATCTGGTCGGGCGTGAAGACGAGCGGAAGGAAGAGCTTGCCTTCGCCGCGATCGGCGGAGCCGGGCGGGCGGACGCCGATGATGGTGTAGAGTTCGCCGTTCATGTGGATTTCGCGGCCGACGATGTGGGGATCGCCGCCGAAATGGTCTCGCCAGAACTGGTTGGTAAGGACGACGACGTGATCTTTGCCGGCGACGGCTTCATCGGCGGAGAAGTAGCGGCCGAGGAAGGGCTCTTCTTCGACCATTTTGTCGAGATAGCCGGGCGTCATGAAGGTGCCCTGGACGCGTTCGGGGCGTTCGCCGGTGGCGATATTGAAATTTCCGTTGCTGGAGGTGCCCATGGCCTGGAAGACGGAATTTTCGCGCTGCCATTCCAGGAAGTCGCCGGCGGAGGAGACGTTGCGTTCACCGGTGACTTTCGACCAGACGACCACGAGCTGGCTGGGATGCGGGTAGGGGAGCGGGGCGAGCAGCGTGGCGTAGACGACGCTGAAGATGGCGGTGTTGGCGCTGATGCCCAGGGCCAGAGCGAGGACGGCGACTGCGGCGAAGCCGGGATTTTTGCGGAGAAGGCGGAAACCAAAACGAAGGTCGCGCAGCAGGTCGGTCATGCTTGGGGCTCCGTGTCAAGGCGTTGGATGATGCGCTTTTACATCTATGGATACGATGGGGGCGATGGATTTGTTCATAGGTCCACGGCGAGCTGGCACGTGGTGCGCCAAACGGAGGGCGAGAGATTTGCGTGAAGGGCAAGGATTTAGGGTGAAGCGTGCGAGCGGCTGGTGCGATTTGCGCGCGGGTGTTGTGCGAATGTGAAAGCTGGCATGTTCGATTGCGGACAGTATTGGGCGTGTTGGCGTTTCGCGAGTGAGAAACTGGGATAACAAATCTGGACGTGTTAAGCTGCCGATATGGAAGTAATCCTGCGCATTCCCGACGAAGTTGCTAAGCGGCTGGCAGCTGACGGCGGCGATGTTTCCCGCCGCGCTCTGGAAGCGCTGGCGCTGGAAGGATATCGCGAGCAAGCCCTGACGCTTCTGCAGGTTTCCGAAATGCTGGGGGCTATCGCGCGTGGAAACTGAAGATTTTCTGGGCCAACACCGCATTCCGCTCGCGAACATCGGAGCCGCAGATCTGGATCGTGAAGCCGCGGTATTGGAAGCAGCGTCGCGACGTCAATAGCGGGAAAATTCCTCGAAGCGAAGCGATCGGCACTGCCACTCATTCGTTTTCCCACGAGTCAGACGCCTGCGTCTAGAATGCTATAATTCGCGGATTATGTATGCGCGGAAGCTGGCGGCGGAGATTGTGATTGGGACGGAGCGGCGGGCGGCGCCTTTGGAGTGGCTGGATAGTTTTTGCATGCGGAATTTTACGGGGTCGGGGGAATTTGACGATACTTTGCCGCTGGGTGAAGGCAAGCTGGAGGCTGGGTTGGCGGTGAATCCGGAGCGATTGGCGGCGGCGATGGGGGAGTGGTTTACGAAGCGGGGGAAGGGGAATGGGCAGGCGGTGACGGTGGAATTGCGGGAGATCGGCGCGGGTTGAAGATGCGCTTGGCGCTTTGTGGATATGAAATTGCGTGTCGCTCCGAAATTTCGGACTTCAGTAAAAGCGATCCCTCCCTGCGGTCGGGAAGACACCCCCGTTGGATTCGCGCGTGATTTGGCAACGATGGGGCGCGCGTTCTACGGCGCACGGCGGCATATGGAAAGCGGCGGGTGTGATTCTTGGGTGGCTAAAGGAAAAAGAAGAGCCGAACCCTTCCTGCGTATGATTGGGGCGTTGCAGCGGTCATCGCAGGAGAAGTTCGGCTCCTCACAATTACTTTGACGCTGGTGCGGTGGGTCGGTTAGCAGCGGGTTGTGGGGCGGCGCAAAGCGAAGAGAGATCCCTCGCTGCGCTCGGGATGACAAACGGTGGGGATCGGCGCCGAGCCAAAAAAGGCGCAGGCGCAGCGAAGGCGGGCACGGCATGCCGTGCCCCTACGGACGTGGCACAAATCGTGGTTGCGGCGGACACCGAAGAGAGATCTATTCGGAGGCGCGGAAGGGTTCGGAGTTGGCGTCGGGAGGATTGGGGCCGCGTTGCAGGAGGGATTTGATGCGGGGCATGGCTTCTTCGGCGGCGGCTTGGCCTGCGGCTATCAGTTGGGGGGATTTTACGAATTCGTCCCAGAGGATGTGATGGACGTCTGGCTCGAGCAAGACGTCGCTGGCGGCGCGCCAGGGTTGATTGGCGACGGATTGAATGATGGAGAAGGAGCGGGAGATTACCTCGATGGTGTTGCGCGGCGGCGAATCGAGCAGGCCCGGCTCGAGGTGGACGGAAATTACGAATTCGGCGCCCAGTTCGCGCACGGCGGGAGCGGGAACTTGCTCCGTCAAGAAGCCGTCCACCAGAAAATGATTGCGATATTCCACCGGGAGAAAAAGTCCTGGGTAGGCGCAGGAGGCGCGCAGGGCCGGGCCGACTTCGCCGTCGGTGAAATGGATCGATTCGCCGCTCAGCAGGTCGGTGGCGACGATGGCGAGCGGGATACGCATCTCGTGAAAATATTTTGCGGTGGCCAGGCGCTGCAGGAAATCCTGCAGGCGGTCGTTCGAAGCCATGCCCATCCGCGAAAGAGTCCAGCGGCCGAAATCGCGGAAGCGGGTGAGGCTGGCTTGATGAGCCATGTCGTCGAGGGAAGTGCCGCTGGCGTAAGCGGAAGCGATCAGGGCGCCGACGCTGGTGCCGGCGATGTAATCAATGGGAATTTCGTTTTGTTCGAGAGCGCGCAGCGCGCCGACGTGCGCGATGCCGCGCGCGAATCCGCCGCCGAGCGCGACGCCCACTTTGGGGCGTTCGCCGGAGCCATAGGCAAAGGTCCGCAATCCGCGGATCGCTTTGCCAAGCCATTTGGTGGTGGTTCCCCTGTCAGCCATAGCACACCCTATAGAACACTTTAACCCAGTTCGCGACGCGCTGCGTTTCCGGTTGACCCCTTCGTAGTGCTTTTGTAACCTCGCGGGGTTGCCCAGAGGTAACTCATGAAGCGACGTATAGAAAGAGTAGCGGTGCTGGGAGCCGGGACGATGGGCGCGCGCATTGCGGCGCACCTGGCGAATGCCGGTATCCCATGTTTTCTTCTCGACATTGTTCCGCCCGAATTAAATGCGGATGAAAAGCGCAAGGGATTGACTCTCGAAAGTCCAGCGGTGCGCAACCGGATCGTGCTGGCGGGGCTGGAAGGCGCGAAGAAATCGCGTCCGGCGGCATTTTTCACTCCGGAAACGGCGCGGCTGGTGACGCCGGGGAACCTGGACGACCACATCGCGTGGTGCGGCGAGGTGGATTGGATTATCGAGGCGGTGGCGGAGAACCTGGAGATCAAGCGGAGTTTATTTGCGCGCGTGGAAGCGGTGCGCAAGCCCGGGACGATTGTGACGTCGAACACTTCAGGGCTGCCGATTCGCTTGATTGCCGAAGGGCGCTCGGAGGATTTCCAGGAGCATTGGGCCGGAACGCATTTCTTCAATCCGCCGCGCTATATGAAATTGGTGGAATTGATTGCGGGGCCGAAGACGCGTCCGGAAGTGCTGGAATCGCTGGATGAAATCTGCGATTTGCGGTTGGGCAAGGGGGTGGTGGCGGCAAAAGACACGCCGAATTTCATCGCGAATCGCGTGGGAACGTTTTCGATGCTGAACGTGCTGCGCAAAATGCAAGAGCTGGAGATGACCATCGAGGAAGTGGATGCATGCACGGGGCCGGCGATCGGGCAGCCGAAATCGGCGACATTTCGCACGGCGGACCTGGTGGGGTTGGACGTGCTGGCGCACGTGGTGCGCAATATCTATGAGAACGTGACGGGCGATGAGTCGCGAGAGATTTACAAGGTGCCGGCGTTCGTCGAGGAAATGCTGAAGCGCGGCTGGCTGGGCGATAAAACCGGCGGCGGATTTTACAAGAAAGTGAAGAAAGGCGGAGAAAGCGAAATCCTGACGCTGGACTGGCAGAAGATGGAATACCGCCCGCGGCAGAAAGCGAAATTCGGTTCGATCGAGGCGGGAAAAGGGATCGAGGACACGCGCGAACGCGTCCGCGCGCTAGTGACGCCCGCGCTCGAAGGCAAAGGCGGCGACAAAGCGAATAAGTTGCTGTGGTCCGCGCTGAGCGAGACGTGCCTTTATGCGGCGCGGCGCGTGCCGGAAATCGCCGATCGGATTGTGGATGTGGATCGCGCGATGCGTTGGGGATTTGCGTGGGAGCTGGGGCCTTTCGAATCGTGGGACGCGATTGGAGTGGAGCGCATGGGGGAGGCGCTGGAGCGCGAGGGCAAAGGATTGCCGCCGCTGGTGCGGAAGGTGCTGGGGACGCGCGGGAAATCTTTTTACGATTCGGAAAAGGGGACGACGCGCTATTTCGATCTGGCGGCGAATGCGCTGAAGCCGGTGGAAGAGCCGGCGGGAATTATTATCTTGAAGTCGCTGAAAGAGCGCACCGGCGTGGTGCAGAAAAATCCCGGGGCCGGCTTGATTGATCTGGGCGATGGCGTGCTGTGCTGCGAATTTCATTCCAAGATGAATTCGATCGGCGGCGACCTGGTGGCGATGATTCATGCGGGGATCAAGCGGCTGAGCGCGGACTTCGAGGCGATGGTGATCGGCAACCAGGCCACGAATTTTTCCGTTGGCGCGAATCTGATGCTGGTGCTGATCAGCGCGCAGGAAGGCGAGTGGGACGATATACACATGGCCGTGCGGCAATTTCAGCGCGTGAATATGGCGATCAAGTACGCGCCGCGTCCGGTGGTGGGGGCGCCGCAAGGAATGGCGCTGGGCGGCGGCTGCGAAATCAGTTTGCATGCGGCACGGATCCACGCGGCGGCGGAGGCTTACATTGGTTTGGTGGAGACCGGAGTGGGATTGATTCCGGGAGGCGGCGGAACGAAGGAAATGCTGATACGCGCGAACGAGCACTCGGCGGGCGGGGAAAGTCTGGATTTATTTCACGCGCTGAAGCCGGTATTCGAAAATATTGCGATGGCCAAGGTGTCGACGAGCGCGGAAGAAGCGCGCGCGCTGGGTTATTTGCGGCCGTCGGACCTGGTGGCGATAAATCGCGACCGGCAGATTGCGGACGCGAAGCAGACGGCGCTGGCGATGGTGCGCGCGGGGTATCATCCTCCGGCGCCGGCGGAAATACGCGTGCTGGGCGAAGAATTTCTGGCGGCGGCGAAACTGGCGATTCACATGATGGTGCGGGGAGGATACGCGTCGGAATATGACGGAGTGGTGGGGCGGAAGTTGGCCGCGATTTTGGCGGGCGGCGCGATCACGGCGCCGCAGACGGTTTCCGAGCAGTATGTGCTGGACCTGGAGCGCGAGGCGTTCGTGAGTTTGTGCGGGGAGCGGAAGACGCAGGAGAGGATGGCGCATACTTTGAAGACTGGGAAGCCTTTGAGGAACTAAGGCAAGTGCGCCACGGAGGCACAGAGACACAGAGAAAAACAGAAACAGGGAAACAACGAAGCAAAGAAGCAGAGAGGCTGGGAAGCAAGGAAGGGCTGAGAAAACCTGCGGGTTGCACGTCAGACGCCCTACACACGCTGACAACACGGGCCTAGCTTTTGCAACTTTTCCGGGGTTGATGGGTTTGTAACCGCCGGAGAAACCAAATCACGTTGAGGTGTATCTAACGATTTGCAATCCAGGTAATTTGGAAATTCGGGTGTGCGGCAATTCAGGGAACTTTTTTCAGGATTTTCAGGAAACAGGATAGCTACTGCTCCGGGAACGTCTGGCATGGGCTGCGCGAGCGCGCGGCGGGAGCGCCGAACCTTCATCCACGATCATATCTACTTTAATGGAGACTTCTGATGCGAAAGAAATTCAGGCTGTTTGCACTGGTAGCGGTGGCGATGGCGGGTTTGTTGACTTTGACGGCATGCGGCAGCGGAGGCGGCGGCGGGAACCATCCTACGACGAATGACCTGGTGATCGTGCCGGGGGCGGCGAGCATTCCGGTATCGCAATCGGGACAATTCACGGCGTATCTTGCGGGCGTGGGCCAGTCGGCCACGTGGACCGCGAGCGGCGGGACGATTGATAACACCGGGCTATTCATGGCGCCATCATCTCCGGGAAGCGTGACGCTTACGGCGACAGCTGGCAACAATTCCGGGACGACGACGGTGCAAGTGGTGGCGGCGCAGCCGGTGGCGGTGAGTCCGGCGGCTTTGACGGTGTCCGCGGGAGGGACGCAGACGTTTACGGCGACGCCGGCCGCGGGAGTGACCTGGAGCGTGAATGGACTGGCGGGAGGAGATTGCGTCTCGCCGGCGTTTAATTCGGCGACGCAATGCCACGGAACGATTTCCAACCTCGGCGTTTACATTGCGCCGCTTTCGCCGCCGTCGGGGCAGACGGTTACGATTACGGCTACTTCGGGCGCGAATTCGGGGACGGCTGCGGCGACGATTTTGTATTCCTCGGCGTCGCTGACGACCAATGGCTCCGCGGGGCAGTATGCGCTGGCTTTCACGGGCGTTGATTTGACGAACGGATTTCCTTTGGATGTGGCGGGAAGCTTCACCACCAGCGGATCGTCGACTGCGGCGGCGGGGACGATCGTCACCGGCGGCGAGATTGACATCAATAGCGGCACGGCAGGACCGTCCGTCGGTGCGGGAATCACGGGTGGCACGTTTCAAGTGGGGCCGCTGGATGGGCGCACCTCCATGACCGTACTGACGAATTCGTCCATCGTTCCTTCGTTTACGCTGCAGGTGACGCTCGGTTCCAACCAGCACGCGTTGCTGATTGACTTTGATAATTTCGCGACCGGCAGCGGCACGCTGGACGCGCAGAATCCCGCTTCGTTTGGAACATTGCTGAATGGAAATTTCTCGTTCGGGCTTTCGGGGATCGACTCGACGACCACGAATTTCTATCCACTGGTGATCGCCGGGACGTTTCAGGCGGCCAATGGGTCGATTCCGGTGAACTCGGTGACGGCGCCGGTGAACGTGCAGGATTGGGAGGACCTCTCGTTTTCGACGCCGGTGTTGACCAACGATCAGACGCTGAGCGGTTCGTATTCCGCAGCAGACGCGAACGGGCGCGGGACGATGGCACTCTCCAGCACGGACCTGGGAACAATTACCGTGGCTTATTACATGACCGATCAAACGCACTTGAAGCTGGTGGAGATTGATACGGCGCAGACGTACATCGTGGCGGGAGATGCTTACAGCGCACCGTTGCTGCCGACCGGATTGACGGGCGGAGTGGCGCTGACGTTCGGCGGGCTGGCTAACAATTCGTCGTATGCGGGAGGCGCGGTGTTCACGATCAACACCAACGGAACTTCGCTGAAAACCGGCGGCGCGATGGACATCAACAATTTCGGAGCAGGCTCTTCGCAGAGTAACAATCCGATTACCAGCGGGAGTTATACGAACTCGACAGGGTCGGGGATCGTGCCGGCGCGTTACCTGCTTTCGCTGACGAATAATAAAGGCTCGAACCAATTCGCGGCGTACACGTTCACGACGGGAACGCAGACGGGCGCGGAAATCATCGAGATCGACAACAATAATGACAACGGCGTGCAGGGCGCGAGCGGGATCGCGTATCAGCAGGGATCGTTGAGCACCGCGCCGCAAGGAACCTTTGCGCTGAATTTGACGGGCATAGGGTTCGCGAAGTCTTCGGGCTCGTTCGAGCAGGATTTGGGCGGGCAGATCACGCTGGCGACTGGCAGCACGACGATCGGTGGGACGCTGGATTTCAATAATCCGGCGAATAATGGATCGCCATTCACGGGATTGCCGGTGAGCACGACCAGCATGATTATGACGGCGGCTTCGAACGGGCGCGGAACGATGCTGCTGAAGACGTCGGCCAACGGACTGCCCGCGAACTTCAACCTGGTCTACTACATTGTGGACCCGACCACGGTGTTGTTGTTTGATTCGGACAACAACCGCGTGGCGAACGGCGTGCTTTCGCTGCAGTACTAGCGGCGGAGCGCGTCGCCTGCCTAGTTATCGTGTCGAGGAGCCGCTTGGCCGCTTGGCTGCTGCGCGGGCGGCTTCTCGATGAGCTTTCCTTTTTAATCTCTTAGATTCCGGATAACGCAAAGGCTCGTCGCACGTCAGAGAGCGTAGCGAGTGTGTGTGTGCGCGTCCGGGGTAGGCGCGATTCCCTGGCTGGGAGCAAAAGCCTTGCATTCGCTGGAACCTGCCGATAGCATCATGCGCTTTCAGACACTGTGGGCGTGGCATTCGCGGTAGCGCCATTCGCGATGGCGCGGATACGTGAGTGCAGGAGATGCACGCGGAGATGGCGACGCGCGTCGCGTGGGGCGTGCGGCCGGGTGAGCCGTGTGGCACGGAAATGAATCGAGAGGTGCGAGATGAAGGATTGTTGGAATCGCCGCAGGATTTTGCTGGCCGCGATTTTATTGTGCTGCGCCGGGGTGGTCGGTTGGGCTTGCGCGGCGCGCGGCGAAGGAGGCGAGCCGCGGTATTTCGCGATCAAGAATGCGCGGATCGTGCCGGTTTCGGGCGCGGTGATTGAAAAACGGGACGGTGGTGGTCGCCAAAGGATTGATTGCGGCGGTGGGCACCAGCGTGTCGATTCCGCCCGAGGCGTGGGTGATTGATGGCACGGGATTGACGGTGTATCCGGGACTGATTGATGCGGGAACGAATCTGGGATTGCCGCCGGAAGAGGGCGCGGGGCAGGCTAATGCGGGCGCGGGCGCGAGAAGGCGCGCGGCACCGGCGGGCGGGATTACTGCGGGGCCGGAGGACCGGCCGGGAACTTCGCCATGGCGAGTGGCAGCCGATGAACTGAAGATTGACGACAAGCGGATCGAAACCTGGCGCAGCGCGGGGTTCACGACGGCGTTGACGATGCCGGACGGCGGAATTTTTCCGGGGCAAGCGACGGTGATCGATCTGGGCGGGGCGCGCGCGGGAGATTACGTGGTGCGCGCGATGGCTTCCGTGCCGATTGCGCTGAAGCCCACCGATGGATGGTTTACCTTCCCTGATTCGTTGATGGGGACGATCGGGTACGTGCGGCAGGTTTTTGACGATACGCGGTGGTATGCGGTGACGGAACCGATTTATGAGGCGAATCCGACGAAGAGCGAGCGGCTGGCTTATGACCGTACCGAGGTAGTGCTGCATCATGCGCTCGAGAGGAAGAGATTTTTCTGCTGCCGGGAAATGATTCGGTGCAGATTTTGCGCGCTTTGCGACTCGCGAATGAGTGGAAAATTCCGGCGGTGCTGTATGGCGGGCAGCAGGGGTACGCGGTGACGGATGCTCTGGCTGCCAGCAAGATTCCGGTGTTGGTGAGCCTGAAGTGGCCGGAGCGAGCGAAGGATGCGGACCCGCAGGGCGAGCAGACTTTGCGGGAACTGCAATTTCGCGATCGCGCGCCGGGAACTCCGGCGGCGCTGGCGAAGGCGGGGGTGAAATTCGCGTTTTATTCCGACGGGCTGGCGGACCCCAAAGATATTTTCAAGAGCGTGAAGAAGGCGACGGACGCGGGCCTCGGGCCGGACGCGGCGTTGCGCGCCTTGACTTTGGATGCGGCGGAGATTTTGGGATTGAGCGACCGGATGGGCAGTATCACGCAGGGGAAGATCGCGAACCTGGTGGTGACGGACGGCGATATTTTCGGCGAGAAAACCAAGGTGAAGGATGTGTTCGTGGATGGGAACTGGTTCGAGATCCATGAGGAAGCGCCCGCGGCGAAACCGGACGACAAGAAGCCCGCGGGTGACGATGACGGCGGCGGAGCGCGGTCGCGGGAGACCGAGGGGGTGGGGCGATGAAGCGGGCGAGATTTTTCACGATGATGCTGGCGTTGGCGGCTGCAGCTGCGATCGCAGGCGCGCCGATCGCGACGCGCGCGCAAAGTCCCGGTACGATTTTGATTCAGAACGCCACGGTGATGACCGTGACTCACGGCAACATCGAGCACGGCTCCATTTTGATTCGCGACGGGAAGATCGCGGCGGTGGGAACGGATTTGCAGGCGCCGGAAGGAGCGGCGGTGATTGACGCGACGGGGCAGTACGTGATTCCCGGAATCGTAGATTGCCACTCGCACATTGCGATCGCCGGCGGCGTGAACGAAGGAGCGCCGGCGGTTTCTTCGATGGCGAATATCAAGGACGTTTTGAATCCGGATGATATTGATATTTACCGGGACCTGGCGGGCGGCGTCACGTCCGCGAATATTCTGCACGGCAGCGCGAATCCCATCGGCGGGCAGACCATCGTGATCAAGCTGCGCTGGGGGAAGCCGGCAAGTGAATTGCCGTTTGAAGGCGCGCTGCCGGGAATTAAATTCGCGCTGGGCGAAAATCCCAAACGCTCGAATTTCACGGTGCCGCCGGGAGTTCCGGCGCGTTATCCCGGCACGCGGCTGGGCGTGGAGGAAGTGATCCGGCAGGCGTTCACGGAGGCGCGCGAATACAAAAAGCAGTGGGACGATTACAACCAGCGCAAAGCGGCCGGCGAGCAGAAGCTGATTCCGCCGCGGCGCGACGAGCAGATGGAGCCGCTGGTGGAGGTGCTGGAAGGGAAGCGCTACGTCCACGCGCACTGCTATCGCGCGGATGAAATTTTGATGCTGATCCGCGTGGCCAATGAATTCGGATTCAAGGTGCGCACGTTTCAGCACGTGCTGGAGGGCTACAAGATCGCGGATGAGATTGCGGCGTCGGGCGCGGGCGGTTCGACGTTTTCGGATTGGTGGGCGTACAAGATGGAAGCGTTCGACGCGATTCCCTACAACGCGGCGCTGATGACCGAGCGCGGCGTGGTGGTTTCCGTCAATTCGGATGACGCGCAGGAAGCGCGGCAACTGAATCAAGAGGCGGCGAAGAGCATGAAGTACGGCGGGCTATCGGCGAATGACGCGCTGAAGCTGGTGACGCTGAATCCGGCGATCCAATTGGGGATTGATAAGCGAGTTGGTTCGATTGACGTGGGTAAGGATGCGGACCTGGCGATTTACAATCACGATCCATTGAGCGTGTACGCGGTGGTGCAGAAGACGCTGATTGACGGGCAGGTGTATTTCGACCGGCAGAAAGATATCGCCGAGCGTCCGGAACTGGCCAAGGAAAAGCAGGCGTTGCTGGACAAGGAAAAGAAGGCCGGCGAGGAAAAGAAGCCTGAAGAGAAGCCGGAGAAAAAGCCCGAGCCGAAGAAAAAAAAGCCGAAGGACGATAGCGCCGAGGGCGCGGCCGTGCGAGGTGCTCTGTGAGAACTTTCGACAGATTCCGCACGAATCAGACGTCTCAAGCGAAAACTTTGGCTTCAGGGGCTAAAGCCCCTTCTTTGGCGAGGCTTGCGGCGGGGCTGAAGCCCCGCCCTTCCGTGTGGCACGATTATCAGCTCACTTCCAGTGTTTTCGTGTTTGCACTCTTGGCCACGGCGTTTGTTGCGGCGTTTGCGGCGATTCCGGTTGCGGCGCAGACGGCGGCGACGGGCGCGACCGCCGCGAGTACGACTTATGCGATCAAGGGCGGCAAGGTGTTCACGCTGGCGGGAGCGCCGATTGAAAATGGCACGGTGATCATTCGCGACGGGAAAATCGCGGCGGTGGGGGCGGACATCGCGGTGCCCAGCGACGCGCAGGTGATTGACGCGACGGGCATGGAAGTTTATCCGGGGATGTTCGATGCAGTGACGCAGATTGGGTTGAACGAAGTGAGCGCAGTGAGCGCGACGCAGGATATTACCGAGCTGGGCGATTACAATCCGGAGCTCGTCGCGGCGACGGCGGTGAATCCGGCGAGCGCGCACATTGCGGTGACCCGCGCGAACGGCATCACGGAAGTGATCGCCGCGCCGGGGACTTCGGGATTTGATTCGCAGGGCGGCGGGATTATTCCGGGGCAGGCGTCGGCGTTCAACCTGGCGGGTTGGACGATGGAAGACATGCAGATCAAGCGTTCGGTGGCGATGGTGCTGAATTGGCCGTCCATCCAGACGCGGACGTTTGATTTTTCGACGTTCAGCGTGAAGGAAAAACCTTACAGCGACGCGAAGAAGGAATACGACAAGAGCGTCAACGGGCTGAGCGACTGGTTGGATCGCGCGCGGCACTACGCGCAGGCGAAGGAAAAAGGTTCGCCGACGCTTTACGAACGCGATTTGAAACTGGAGGCGCTGGTTCCCGTGGTGGAGGGAAAGCTGCCGGTGTTGGTGATTGCCGATGACGAGCGCGACATCCGCAACGCCGTGGAATTCTGCAGCAAGCAGAATCTGAAAATGATTCTGGCGGGCGGCGCGGAAGCCTGGAAAGTGAAAGACCTGCTGAAGGAAAAGAAAATCCCGGTGATTCTGGGTCCCACGGAGCGGCTTCCCGAGCAAGAGGATACGCCGTATGACAAGCCGATGACGCAGCCTTCGGAATTGTTCGCGGCGGGGATTCCGATTGCATTTTCAAGTTTTGGCACGGCATTCTCGCGCCGCTTGCCGCAGTATGCGGGGACGTCGGTGGCGTACGGTTTGCCGCACGACGAAGCGCTGAAGGCGGTGATGCTGAATGCGGCGCAGATGTTTGGATTGGCGGATCAATTGGGAACGATCGAGCCGGGGAAATTGGGGAACGTGATCGTTACGAGCGGCGATCCGCTGGAGATTCAGACGCAGGTGCGCTATTTATTCATCAAGGGGCAGCTCACCAGCACGGACAACAAGCAGCGCGAGCTGTATGAGGAATATCGCAAGCGGCCGAAGGAAGCGGAGCAGGCCGCGCATTGAGGATTTGGGGAAGGGCCGCAAAACCCGTACTTCAGCGGCTAAAGCCGGGCTGAGTTGCGCGGCAAATGTCGTAGCTGAAGCTACGACCTACAAAGATTCTTGGCTTGCCACGGCGGTTCAGCGGCGCGATTCGAAGGCCTTCACGTAAAAGGGGCGGCAAATGCAAAGCACTCTGAGACGTTTTGGTGTAGCGGTATTTTTATTTTTAGCGGCGATTTCGTTTGCGGGTTGCGGGAATCACGGCGCGCGTGAAGAGGAAGCCGCGAAGAAGCCGGCGTCGCGTCCGACGATTGTGTTCATGACGGATTTCGGAACCGCCAACGATGCGGTGGCGATTTGCCGCGCAGTGATCATCGGAATTGTCCCGGACGTGCGGATCATGGACATCACGCACCAGGTGACGCCGTTTTCGATCGAAGAAGGCGCGCGATTTCTGGCGGGCGTGACGCCGTATTATCCGGCGGGGACGGTGTTTCTGGGGGTGGTGGATCCGGGAGTGGGCACTTCGCGCAAAGCGGTGATCGTGAAGACGAAGAGGGGGCAATATTTCGTGGTGCCGGATAATGGGTTGATTACGCCGGTGGCGGACCGCGATGGAGTGGAAGGCGTGCGCGAAATTACGAATCCTGGCTGGATGATTGGCGACAAAGTGTCTTCTACTTTTCACGGGCGCGATATTTTTTCGCCGGCGGCGGCGCATTTGGCGGCGGGTGAGGATTGGACTTTGGCTGGGCCGAAAGTGGATACGCTGGTGCGCCTGGCGCCTTTGACGGCGACGATGGACGCGAAGGGAATTACCGGACAGGTGATCGGGCTGGATGATCCGTTTGGGAGTTTGATTACGGATATTCAGGGGGAAGATTTCAAGACGCTCGGTTACGCGCTCGGGGATAAGGTGCCGGTGACGATCGAGAAAAAAGTTTATACATTTCCTTATATGAAAACTTTTATGGATGTGCCGGTGGGGGAGCCGCTTTTGTACGTGGATTCGCGGGGGAGGATGGGGATCGCGGTGAACCAAGGGAATTTTTCGCGGGTGTATAAGATTACGCCGCCGGTGGGGGTGTTTATCGCGCGCAAGAAGGGATGAAGGAAAAGCAACTGCAACTGCGAAAGATTTAACGCAGAGGACGCAGAGGTGGCGCAGAGGACGCAGAGAAAACCGGTGCCCGTGCGGCATTGGCGCGAAAGGGTCGCCGGATATCGGATTGCTTTTTGATTTTTGGCTGTTGTGGAATAGCTTCGCTTCGCAAATTCTTCGCCTGGTGTAGTGCTTCCCGAAAATTTTTGGCGCCTCGACACGCTTGGCTAAGTCTGTAGCCGCGCGCGCGGTGCTTGTGCGCGCTTGGTGCCCAAAGCGTTCCCCCCAAGTACCAAAGTACCATTGCCGCAATTTGGCACTCGCCTTGAAAATTCATTTATTCATAGAAATTACGCTATTTCTGGGGGAACGGCGTACTACGCCGAGAACTATGGCACCACTCACGAAAGACTCAACCGAAGTGACGAATCCCGTCGCGGAAGCAGCCGTTCAGGGCGGCGCTCCGGCGAAACCGGCGGCCGCAGGCGGCGCGCATTTGCGCGCGGATGCGGTGTCGCTGGAAATTCCGGTGAAAGTGCACGGCTCGCGCGTGACGGATGTGGCGCGCGGAGTGGCGCCGCACACCGAACCCTTCGAGGAAGAAACCAGCACGATGATCGTGTTTCCGCAGGGCGCGGTGCTGAGAATGTCCACGGCGGTGAGCGCCAGCCAGATGCTGGTGGTGACGAATCTGAAAACGCGGCAGGACGCGATTTGTCGCGTGCTGAAAGTGCGCACGTTTTCGAATATGCAGGGCTATGTGGAAGTGGAATTCACGCACAAGCAGCCCGGTTACTGGGGCGCGATTTTTGCGGGCGAAGGCCCGGCGGTTGCGCCGAATGCGGCGCCGGCGCCGGCGATTCCCGAGATTGCGCCAGTGGTTCCGGCCGGGAGTGCGGTAAATACCAGCGCGCTGCCGAGTGTGGCGCCGATTGCGGCGAGTTTGCCGACGGTTGCGCCGTCGACGATTGCGCCAGTGGCGCCGGCGACGCCAGCAGCGCCGGTTGTCGCGCAGCCGCCCGTGATTGTTCCGCCTCCCGCGCTGGTGGCGCCTTCGGCGGGGTTCGTCGCACCGGTTAAGCCGGAGCCGACCTTCGCGCAAATCGGCACGCAGGAAGAAGTGCAGCCCGCGGCTTCGGCGACTTCTCCAGCGGCAGTGAAATTCGTTGCGCCGGTGCGCCCTGTTGCGGCGACGCCGGTAGCGCCAACGGTGACAACGCCAACGCCGCTGCCAACGCCGGTGCACACAGAACGCGCGGTGGAAAAGAGCGTTCCGGAAACTGCCAAGTTGAGCGCCGCGGCGCAGGTGCTGGCAGAAGCGCACATCGAGATCGCGGGGGAGCCAGTCGCGCCGCCTGCGACACTTTCCTTGAGCGACCTTCGTGGCGACGCGCAGGTCGCAGCGGATGCGCAAGTTGCGGCGGTTGAAGAGAAGGACGAGGAATCCGCTGCAGCGGGCTCGCTGAGCGGAAGCACGCATGGAACTTTTGGAAGCTTCAGCGGCGGTGCAGCGCTGGGAGGCAGCCGCGCGGCTTCGGCGGAAATCTTTGGCGAGCGGCTCGATGGGAGTCTGGAGGCGAGCTCCGGACAATCGAGCCAGCCTCGCGGGAATAGTTGGATGTTGATTGCGGCGTGCGTCGGCGTGCTATTCGTGGGCGTCTTTGGCGGCGTGTTTTACTTCCGGACGCATTCGGCCGCTCCCGCGAATAGTTCTGCCGCAAAACCGAACACTCCGGCTTTGCCGCAGCCGCTGGCATTCCAATCGCCATCAGAAGTTTCCGCGCCACCGGCGCAGGGCAGCGCGACGGTGCGCAATTCGGCCGCGCATCCGGTGACAATTGTGACGCAATCGAACGCACCCGCAATTACGGTGAGCGCGGCTTCCTCGGCGAATGGACCTCGCGTGGTCACTCCGGAAAAGCCAGCTTCGAATATTACGGCGGATATGGTGCAGCAGCAGCTGGAGGAGCATCCGGTAGCGACGCAACGCAGCGATGCGGGGCAGACGGAAGCGGCTCCGGCTTTGGATCCCGCGGCATCCGCGGACGGGTCCAATTCAGGCGCGCTGTCTGGAATTATTTCGTCGAACGTGCCCGCGCCGGCCGCGCCGGAGATACAGCCTGAGAGCAGCGGTCCGGTTCGCGTCGGCGGAAACGTGAAGGAGCCGCGCTTGATATCGCGCGTGATGCCGGAATATCCGCTGGTGGCGAAAGAAGCGGGCATTCAGGGCGACGTGGTGATCCGGACCACGATTGACGCGAAGGGAAACGTGGTGAATGTGCAGATTGTGTCCGGACCGCAGATGCTGCGCGGACCGGCGCTGGCGGCTTTGCGCCGCTGGAGGTATCAGCCGTCCACGTTGAATGGGCAGCCCATCGCGGTGCAGATGCTGGTGACGATCAAGTTCAGCCGGTAGAAGCTCGGAGTTGGCACTGCGCCGCTCGCAACTGGGAGCGCGCAGTTCGCCGCGACAATTTTCACGCCTCGCTTTTCACGCCGCTTTATGAGCAACTGCTGCTTCCGCGTGGCTGTTGCTTTTCCTCTGCTGCTGCATCCAATATACTCATTGATCAGGCAAGTCCGAGTTTGGTGAGACACGCTGGGCGTGGCGAGGAGAAGAAATGCGCGAAGCTGTGATCGTTAGTTCGGTGCGAACGGCGGTGGGCAAAGCGACGAAGGGAACGTTGCGGGCGACGCGTCCGGATGATTTGGCGGCGGCTGCAATTAAAGAGGCGGTGGCGCGCGCGAAGGGCCTGGACCCGAAAGAAATCGAGGATGTAGTGCTGGGCTGCGCGATGCCGGAAGCCGAGCAGGGGATGAACGTGGCGCGGATCGCGTCGTTGCGCGCGGGATTGCCGGTGGAAGCGTCGGCGATGACGATCAATCGATTCTGTTCTTCGGGATTGCAGGCGATAGCGATTGCCGCCGAGCGCATCATGGCCGGGCACGGCGAAGTGGCGGTGGCGGGCGGCGCGGAATCCATGAGCATGGTGCCGATGGGCGGGAACAAGGTCGCGCCGAATCCCTGGCTGATGGACAATTATCCGGATGCGTATCTGGGGATGGGACTGACCGCGGAAAATCTGGCGAAGAAATATGGAATCACGCGCGAGCAGTCGGATGAGTTTTCGTTTGCGAGCCATCAGAAAGCGCTGGCGGCGATCGCGGCGGGAAAATTCAAGGACGAGATTGTGCCGGTGGCGGTGAGTTATACGGTGCTGGAGGCTGCGGCGAACGCAGGCGCGCCGGGAGCCGCTGGCGGAGCGGCGAGCGGTGGGAAACCGAAGACGGTGAAGGTGACGTTTGACACCGACGAAGGGCCGCGCGCGGATACTTCAGTGGAAGTTCTCGGGAAATTGAAGCCGGCGTTTCACACGCATGGCGTTGTGACGGCGGGGAACAGTTCGCAGATGAGCGATGGAGCCGCGGCGGCGGTGGTGATGAGCGCGGAGCGCGCGCGGGCGCTGGGGTTGAAGCCGATGGCGCGCTTTGTGGCGTTTGCGGTGGCGGGATGTTTGCCGGAAGAAATGGGCGTCGGGCCGGTGCACGCGATTCCCAAGGCGCTGAAGCTGGCGGGACTGACTTTGGATCAGATTGACGTGATCGAATTGAACGAGGCGTTTGCGGCGCAGGCTCTGAGCGTGATCAAGCTGGCGGGCTTGGATCCGGCGCGCGTGAACGTGAATGGCGGCGCGATCGCGCTGGGGCATCCGCTGGGTTGCACGGGCGCGAAACTTACGGCGACGATTTTGCGCGAGCTGGAACGGCGCAACGGGCGTTATGGTTTGGTGACGATGTGCGTCGGCGGCGGGATGGGCGCGGCGGGAATTTTCGAGCGGGCGGCGTAGGCTGCGGCTCGGAGCGCTCGGCGGCTTGGCCGCTTGGTCGTAATTGTCGCCAAGCACGAAAACAGTTCCGGCGAGGCAAGCCTCGCCTCGCACAAGCGGAAGCAAGCTTCCGCACTCCTGATTTGGCCGCGCTTATTTTGCGGCGGGCTTCGAGAGGCCGACTGTGTTTCCTTCCGGATCTTGCATCCAGGCGAAGGTGCCGGTGGGAATTGGGACCGGTGGAACGAGAGTCTTGCCGCCGAGTTTGGCGGCTTTATCGAGATAGGCCTGCACGTCATCGACTTCCACGTAAAAAATTGTGTAATGAAAGGGCTCGTGACCCAGTGCGCTGATGTGTCCGGTGACTGGGTGGCCGGTGTCAATCATGGCCGCGGGTCCGGCTTGCGCGATTTTCCAGCCGAAGAGCGCGGAATAAAAATCCTGAGTCTTCTGGTTGTCGCGGCAGCCGATTTCGAAGTGTACGACCGGATTAGCCATGGTGGCGCTCCATTGCGGCGAAGATGAATTGCGATTTGGGCCGCGCCGGCGGAGGCTGCGTTGCGGATTGCGCGCCGCCGCGGCAAGGCTTAGGCCGGGAAAACATAACTGACATTCGAAATTTTGGCTAGAGGTGGCCTCGTAGACATTTCGCCGCGAACCTGAATAGTGGCCTCAGGGGCTAAAGCCCCGCCCTTCCGCGGCGGAATGAGCGCGACGGGAATTTTCGAGCAGGCGCGTAGATTGAGGTTGGGCCGCGGTTGCGACTTGATTGTTGCCAAGCGTAAAAACAATCCCGGCGAGGCAAGCCTCGCCTTGTACAAGCGGAAGCCCTTCGTGCCTCAGGATAAACAAGCTTCCGCACCCCCAGACGGAGGCGTTTCAGACGCTTACTCTCCGCGTTGATTGACAGGGTTCGATCGGCGCGCTCGAGGGCGCCGGCGCTGCAGCCGGTCGCGGACGGCCCTTCGAACAGTTTCGGAGCGACGAGAATTGCCGCTGGCGAGTACGCCGAGGCAGCGCTCGGCGACGGTGTGAAGCTCACGCTGTGACAGCCGCCGGACGCGCGCTTCCGTCTTCATCCACTCGATGGTAACCCACCGCTCTTAGTCCGCAACGCGATTCTTCCGAATGGCGAACGGCGCCGTACCGTCAATCGAGCTGCAGTGGTTTTATGGCCTCGTTCGCACCGACTAACGTTTGTGGGTCGGAGCGAGTTTGAAGGGACTTTGCGGCCAGTTAGGGTATTGCGCTGCGCGGCTTTGCGCGAGAGAATCCGTGGGAACGGAACGCCACGCCCTTTTACGGAGAGAAAATCATGGCCACCACACCGGTATCGCAGATGCTGCATCGCGGCGGAGAATTTCTGCTGGCGACCAGCCGGCCCGAGGATGTCTTCACGCCCGCGGATCTTTCCGACGACCAGCGCCTGATCGGCCAGACGGCCGAGGAATTCGTGCAGAAGGAAGTGACGCCGGCGATTCCGGAGCTGGAAGCGCACAAGGACGAGCATTTGATGGCACAAATGCTGAAGAAAGCCGCCGAGATCGGTTTGCTGGGCGGCGGAATTCCGGAAGCGTACGGCGGCTCGGGGCTGGACAAGGTGGCGACGACGGTGCTGGCGGAAAAGCTGGCGGGCTACGGGTCATTTGCGGTATCGCACGGCGGGCACGCGGGAATTGGCACGGTGCCGATCGTCTATTTCGGGACGGAAGAGCAGAAGAAAAAATATCTGCCGAAGATTGCGTCGGGTGAATTGCTTTCCTGTTATTGCCTGTCCGAGCCGCAGGCGGGTTCGGATTCGCTGGCGGCGCGCACGCGCGCGGTGCTTTCGCCGGACGGCAAGAATTATATTTTGAACGGGCAGAAGATGTGGATCACGAATGGCGGATTCGCGGACGTGTATGTGGTGTTCGCGAAGATTGATGGGGAGAAATTTTCCTGCTTCATCGTGGAGCGCGGCACGCCGGGATTTTCCTCGGGCGCGGAAGAAAAGAAGATGGGCATCAAGGGCAGTTCGACCACGCCGATATTTTTCGAGAATTCGCCGGTGCCCAAGGAAAACCTGCTGCACGAGCCGGGGCGCGGTCACGTGGTGGCGTTCAACACGCTGAATGCGGGGCGCTTCACGCTCGGCGCTTATTGCGTGGGCGGCGCGAAGAAGATTCTGGAAGCGGCTTCGAAATATTCGAAGGAGCGGACGGCATTCGGCAAGCGTCTCTGCGATTTCGGCTTGATCAAAGCGAAATTGGGCGAGATGGCCATGCGCATCTATGCCATCGAATCGGAAGTGTACCGCTCGGCGGGAATGATTGACGCGGCGGTTTCCAACCCGGCGCCCGGCAAGGATAAAGTGCAGCAAGCGATGCAGGTGCTGGAGGAATACGCCATCGAAAGTTCGATCAGCAAAGTGGCCGGCAGCGAAATGGTGGATTACGTGGTGGACGAAGGCGTGCAGATATTCGGCGGCTACGGCTTCCACGAGGACTATCCGGTGGCGCGGGCCTATCGCGACAGCCGCGTGAACCGCATTTTCGAGGGCACCAACGAAATCAACCGCATGCTGATCATCCAGATGCTGATCAAGCGCGCGATGGCGGGCGTGCTGCCGCTGATTCCGGCGGCGCTGAAGCTGGGCGAGGAAGTGCTGGCCGGACCGTCGTTTGAGGAAGCGCCGACGGGGCCATTTGCGGAAGAGGAAAAGTCGCTGGAGCAGGCCAAGAAGATTTTCCTGCTGGCGGCGGGCACGGCGATGCAGAAATTCCGCGAGCAACTGGCGGAGCAGCAGGAAATCGTGGCGTCGCTGGCGAATATCGTGATGGCGGTGTACGAAATGGAGTCGTCGCTGCGGCGCGCGCAGAAGGCTTCAGCCGCGCGCGGAGAGGCCGCCGAGGTGATGTGCGAGGCGACGCGCGCGGTGATCTACGACGCGATGGACCGCGTGGAAAAAGATGCGCGCACCGCGCTGACGGCGACAGCGGACGGCGATACGTTGATCACGCAACTGGCGGTTTTGCGGCGCTTCGCGAGACATGCGCCGCTGAATACGATCGCGATTCGCCGGCGCGTGGCGGAAGCGGTGCTGGCGCAGGATCGTTATCCATTCGAAGGACGCTGAAAATTACGCGTCCGAAGCTCGCCGCATTTTGACGCTGGCACGAAGTCGGGATTCGTGCTCCTCGCGCGAGAAAACCGCAGAGAGATCCCTCACTTCGTTCCCTTCCTTCGTCAGGGCAAGCGGGATGACAAACGTACTTGTGGTTTGCGATGGTGTGTGATGCGCGCCGTAATAATTGCGCGGGTGAAAAGCGCGTTCCAGGAAAAAGTGCGGTGGTTTTATTGCGCGTGAAAAATATCTGCGTTGCGTTAAGTTTCGCCTGCGAAAAGAAAAGCAATGCGTACTTTTTCTGACGGATCGTAAAGAGCTGTAGACAAAAAGCGTCCGTCGCGAAGATTGCGGTTGGACCACCGGCTTGCCTAGTTCAGAGAAACGGTTTTCCTCTCCGGCCGCAATTTCGCATTTTCACGATTCTCCACCCCCTCATTTATCAACAACTTACGAGTGGTTCGTTTGGATACGCTCGTGCATCTGTCTAGGTGAGGGTAGGGAGGGTCATGAAAACGCAATTCGAGAAGGCAAAAACATTGGTTCTTGGGATCGGACAAAA
Source organism: uncultured Acidobacteriota bacterium (assembly GCA_963780035.1). Taxonomy (GTDB): domain Bacteria; phylum Acidobacteriota; class Terriglobia; order Acidiferrales; family UBA7541; genus Palsa-295. The sequence goes on from CAWAAG010000012.1 coordinate 273,409, forward strand.
AGCGAAGGTCCGCAAGGGGATGCTGTCAGTGGTCGCGGTATTTTTCATCCTGCAGATGTACTTCGTGCGGGAACTTCTTGCAGCGGAATTGCTGTTTGGCCTGGGCTTCGCGGTGCTGCTGATGCTCGGCGTGCTTTTTTACGCCGTGGGCACGCTCGGCGAGAAGGGATTGGATTGGGCGGAAGCAGGCGTGCGCGTGATTTCCAGTTCGGCGCGCCGCGGCTATGCCAGCCTGGACGAAATCAGTAGAAAGCCATTCCGCCATCCACGTTCAGAGTCTGCCCAGTAATCGCGCTGGATTGATCGGATACCAGAAAAAGGGCCGCGGCGGCAATTTCATCGGCTGTTTGCGGCCTTCCTTGCAGAATCCCCTGAAAAATTTGCTGGGAGACGGTCTCGCTGTCTGCGTGAAAGTGCGCGGCGAGGCCGTTTCCTAATTCCTGAAACATTTGCGTTTCGTCCACGGGGCCGGGACTGAGTGCGTTCACGCGCACGCCTTTGCGGGCGCCTTCGGCGGCGAGCGTGCGCGTCAATCCCATCAAGCCAGCTTTGGAAGCGGCGTAAGCGCCGCCGAATTGGAAGGCTGCTTTGGCGGCGATCGTGGTGATATTCAAGATCGAGCCGGAGCGGCGTTGGTACATTTCCGGGAGCACCAGCCGCGACAAGAGAAATGGGCCGCGCAGGTTCACGGCAAGCACTTCGTCCCATGCGGCAGGGCTGAAATTTTCGATGGGTTGGACGGGGCCAAGCATGCCGGCGTTATTGACGAGAATGTGGATGGCGCCGAAGGCCTGGCGCGCTTCGTTGACGATTTTTTCGCAGTCGGATTCGCGGGAGACGTCGGCGACCACGAAGGCGGCCTGACCGCCCGATTCGCGAATCTCGTGGGCAACGTGCGCGACTTCCATTTCAGTGCGCGCAGTGACGACTACGGACGCACCCGCCGCCGCGAACTTCCTGGCAATGGCGCGGCCGATGCCGCGGCCGCCGCCGGTTACAATCGCGACCTGTCCTATAAGCAGCACTTTCCACCCCCAACCCGCCACGAAGCAGAGGCATCTTAGCATCGAAGGCCTGGGAGCGCCTTGGCCCATGAATAAGCAACGGTTAGGGGAACAAACTTGGAGGGAAGGGGCGCTTCAGGTAAAATAAAGGCCTTTACGGAGAGTGATTTGACGCTAACGACAATTCACGGCACCAATCATGGCGCGAAGACGATGGTACGGGTACGGCCTCGCGGATTTTGCGCCGGAGTGGTGCGCGCGGTGGACATTGTGGAACTGGCGCTGGAGGCTTACGGCGCGCCGGTTTACGTGCACCACGAGATCGTGCACAACCGTTACGTGGTGGACCAGTTGCGGCGGCGCGGCGCGATTTTTGTGGAAACGATCGAAGAAGTGCCGGTGGGCGCGGTACTGGTATTCAGCGCGCACGGCGTGCCGCCGCGCGTGCGCACCGAAGCGCAGGAGCGGCAACTCCGCGTGATTGACGCGACTTGCCCGCTGGTGACGAAGGTGCACCTGGAAGCGCTGAAATTCGCGCGCGAAGGGCGCACGCTGATTTTGATCGGGCATCGCGACCACCAGGAAATTGTGGGAACTTCCGGGGAAGCTCCGGACCAGACCGTGGTGGTGGGCAGCGTGGAGGAAGTGGACCTGCTGGTGGTGCCGGATCCGAATCGCCTGGCGTTCCTTACGCAGACGACGCTATCGCTTTACGATACGCAGGAGATCGTGGCGCGTTTGCGGCAGCGGTTCCCGGCGATTGTGGGGCCCGCTTCCGACGATATTTGCTACGCGACGCAGAACCGGCAGGAAGCGGTGGAAGCGTTGACGCGCGAAGTGGAATTGATTTTGGTGGTGGGTTCGGCGAACAGTTCAAATTCGAATCGCCTGGTGGAAGTGGCCAAGCGCGCGGGAGTGGCTTCGCGATTGATCGAAGACGCGAACGACGTGGATGCTTCGTGGCTGGAAGGCGTGAAGACTTTGGGGCTGACCGCGGGAGCATCGGCGCCGGAAATACTGGTGGAGCAGGTGAGCCAGCGGCTATCGAGTTTCGGGTTTACCAACCAGCGCGACCTGGATTTGATTCGCGAGGATGTGCGGTTTACGTTGCCGCCGGAATTGGCGGCGCGGCAAGGCGCGCGCTAGGGCGCGCACGAGATTCGTTTGATCGCCGAGCGGATTTTGGCGACGAGAACGTGGAGTGCGATGAAAGGAAGCGAAGGAGCCACTGAGTGGCGGTGAAAATTGTCCGCCAGGCTAATAAGATTGCTCTGCTAGGAGCGCCCACCAGCGCGGCCGCGATGTCCGCGGGGCACGAAGGCGCACCCGCTGCGCTGCGAGCCGCCGGCTTGGCGGAGCGCCTGCGCGAAATTGGTTATGACGTCGCCGACCTGGGCGACGACCCCGTCCAGCTTTTCAAACCCGATGATGAAAGTCCGCGCGCGCGAAATTTATCGCGCGTGATCGCCGCGCTGGAAGCGCTGAAGCCGCGCGTGGAACTGGCGGTGAAGTCTTCCGCGTTGCCGCTGATTTTGTCGGGTGATTGTTCGATTGCGCTGGCTACCGTGGCGGGCGCGCGGCGCTATTTTCGCAAGGTCAGCATGATTTATATGGATGCCGACGCGGATTTGAACACGCCGGCGACGACACCTTCGGGATGCGTGGATGGCATGGTCGTCTCGCATCTGACGGGGCGCGGCGCGGCGGAGATGGTGCGGTTCTGGGGCGAGCCGCCGCTGGTTCGCGAGCCGGACCTGGCAATTTTCGGCGTGGCGCGGTTGGATCCGCTGGAGGAACAGGCGCTCGGGGGTTCGCCGCTGCGGCGCTTTTTGGCCGCGGACGTGAAGCGCCTGGGCCCGGCGGCTGCGGCGCATGCAGCGATTGACCGCATCCAGGGCAACGGCTACCAATTCGTGCTGCATTTTGACGTGGATGTGATCGCGGATTTCCCGGCGACGAATTATCCCAATTCCGGCGGATTGTCGCTGGAGCAAGTGCGCGAGGCGTTGCTGGTCTTTGCGCAGCAGAAGGAATTGGCGGCACTGGAAGTGACTGCTTACAATCCCGCGAAGGACCCGGACGGAAGCGGGGCGAAGCTGATTATTGATTTGCTGGTGGAAGCGCTGGCAGCGCGGCTCGCGGCGCTGAAGACTCCCGAAGTCGCGGCGGATGTTCCCGCGGCAGCGGTGGCGGCCGCGGCATCGCAGAGCGCCGGCGCGTCTTCGACGAAAAATGCGGCACCGGCGGCCGAGCCTGAGCCCAAGGCTGAGCCGGAATTGCCGGCGGTCACGGAGGGCGAAGCGTGGTCTTCCGAGTCGCTGGAGGAATCAGCGGATCTGGCGGCGGATTCGGAATCATCCGAAAGCGATTCCGAAGATTCAGCCGCGCCGGAAGAATCGAGCGGCTCCCATTCCTGACCCGTGGTATTCACCCAAGAGGCCTCGGGCTCGTCCCCTGCGCTGTTGGATTCCATGAAGCCTTTCCCTTCCGTGATTATTTTCGACGTGGACGGCGTGCTGGTGGATACGCGCGGCTCGTTCCAGCGCACCACGCTGGAAACGGTGAAATTTTTCACCAAGCAGCGCGTGACGGCGCGCGAGCTGCACGCGTGGAAAAACCGTCCTGGATTTAACGACGATTGGAAACTTTCCACGGCGTGGGTGAACCAGCTGGGCCATCCCTTCGCGTACGAGGAAGTGAAGACGAAATTCCAGCAGATTTACTGGGGCCCGGACGGCCGGGGAAACGTGACGCGCGAGAAATGGCTGCTGGCGAAGGCGAAGATCGCGCGCCTGGGGAAGTTGGCGGAACTGGCGATTTTCACCGGGCGCGTGTGGCGGGAACTGGATTACACGCTGGATCGCAACAAAATGCGGGGAATTTTCCGGACGATCGTCACCGTGGAAGAAGTGGCCAATCCCAAACCGGCGCCGGACGGGCTGCTGAAAATACTGCGGGGCCGGGAGCCGAGCGAGGCGTTGTACGTCGGAGACAACGTGGACGACGCGCTGGCGGCACAGGCAGCGAAAGTGCCGTTCGTCGGTGTGCTGCCGAAAACGGGGCACGAGCGGCGCGAACGTAGTACCCGGCTTCGAGAGCTGGGAGCACTTACTATCCTTCCTGATATCAGTGAATTAGAGCCATGGTTGATGAAATTCTACGGTGCAAAAACCACTTCGGGCGCCTCTGGCAAGGTTCGTTCCAGGACTAAGCGTTAGTACCAAATAGGGCACCCGTACCATTGTCCTATCCGCTGTGAAAACGCACACTTACAGGTAGAGGCGGGGCTTCAGCCCCACACGATCCTGATGAACGAGACCACACGCACGGCTGCTGCGCGCGCGTTCGTACGCAGCCTGAACATCTTGCTCAAGTTCGCGCGAATGTATGATTTCGGACATCCTCGCACGGCGAAGCAGTATGAAACGGCGTGGACGGAATTGCGCACGGCGCTCGGCGCCGGCACGGACAATGAAGCAGGCGTGCTGCTGGCGGTCTCGGGCGATCAGCTGTTGCTGGATGGGACGGCTTTGGAATCGGCGCAAGCCGAGAAAAATTTTGCGCGGATGCTTTCCGCGGCGGGCATCGCCAGCATCCACTTTGCCCCGAAGGTTACGCAGGCCAGCCTGGCGCGCTTCGTGCGCGCATTTCCCACCGGCACCGGCGCCAAGCCGTTGCAACTTGCCGAACAATTGAAAGCGGCGCTGCAAGGCGACCCGCACATCCACGTCAATGAGGTGTGTTTCGTTCCGGCGGATTCAGCTGTGGCGAAGTCCACGGTGGCGGCGCAGCTCGCGGCGCGCACTTTGGGCCTGAACTCCGCGGCATCCGACGAACTTTTCAACGATCCGGAAAGGCTGCTGCAATTGATCGTTGCCGCCGAGGGTACGAAAGGAAAAGGCGGCCCTGGCGATGGCCCGGGTGGCGGCGGTTCCGGCAGCGGCGGCGGCTCGGGAAGCGGCAGCGGCTCAGGAAGTGGCAGCGGCGGTTCTGGTGGTGGCGGAGGCTGGGGCGATGGCGGCTCGGGAGAAGGCGGCGGAAGCGGCGAGGGCTACGGCGGCAGCGGCCGAGTTGGTTCAGGGTACGGACACGGCGGATCAGGCGGCGGAGGCGGGCGCCATCCGGGTGCGGGCGGTGGTGGCGGTGGCACCGGTGATTCCGCGAATGCTTCGAGCGAGGGCGGCAGCCAATCCGGAACTGGAGCAGGGACGTGGAGTGGCGGAAGTGTCGGGTCTGGTTATTACACTCCCGAACCAGGCGAGATCGTGCGAGATTTTCCGAGCAGCGGCGGCGCCGGCGGCGGCAGCGCGGCTCCGGTTTTCGTGGAAGGTTCGGTAAGCAGCGGCTCGGGTTCGGGCAACGCGGCCGACGGCGGCAATTCCGGTGCTGGCGGAGCAGATCCGAGCACTTGGAATATCGTGGGCGGCAGCGGAGGCGGCACGCCGCTCGCGCCGGACGCAGCCGGGTTCTGGTTTAACAAGGGCGGCGCGAGCGATGCTGGTTCTGGCTCCGGCTCCGGTTCGGAAGCGCAGGCGACGAGTGGCGGCGCGCTTGACGGCATGTCAGTTCATGGTTCCGGCGGAATTGAAGCGCCCTCCGGCGCAGGTTCAGGGACTGGCTCCGGCGGCGGTCCGGCGACCGCAGGTCCGCGCCAGCGCGGGCGAAGAGGCGGCGCGGGTTCAGGCCCCGGCGGACATCCCGGCGAGGGATCGGGCGGCGGATCTGGTCAAGGCGGTGGATCTGGTCAAGGCGGTGGATCTGGGCCGGGTGCTCCATATAGCCAAGGCGGCAGGTTTGGTAAAGGCAGCGGGTCCGGGCCAGGCTTAGGTGGCGGATCAGGCCCAGGCGGTGGATCGGGCTCCAGCGGTGGATCGGGCTCCAGCGGCGGGTCAGGCTCCGGCGGCGGGTCAGGCTCCGGCGGCGGGTCAGGCTCGGGGGGCGGAACGGGATCCAGCGGCGGGTCAGGGTCAGGCCCTGCCGGCGGATCGGGCCCAGTTCCTTCCGGAGGCCCACGCAGTCGTGGCTGGAACCTCGCAGGCGCGATCGCCGGCGAAGCAGAGGCCGCGCCAGTGAGTCGCTGGGGCAACGCGACGGCGGGAATTCGCGGCAGCCGCTCGGCACGCTCCGGCGCTGGCTCGATGGCCGTGGAAACCGGCCTGATGACGCTGCACGAAGACGAGCTCAAAGGCATTTTGCAGATGCTGGCGCAGATCGCGCGCACCAGCGAAGCCTCCGGACAGAAGCTGGACGCGGAACCTTTCCAATCGCGGCTCTCGACGCTGCCGCGGCGCGCGCGCTTCACCGTCAGCCAGGCGCTTTCGGCGCTGGCGGCGCAGGCTCCTTCGGATTCTTCCGACAAGCCGACGCTACTGAAATTGGCCGAGCACATCGCGATTCGCTTCGCGATGGAAAGCTACGAACGCGGCGACATCGAAGTGAACGCCGTGCGCCAGGTGCTGGACGAAATGAGCGAAGAGCTCGACAGCCTGCGCAAAATCATGGGCGTCTACGAAGAAAAGATGCAGCGCCACGGCATCGCCGTGCAATCGCACACGGACATTCTGGCGCAGCAATTCTGGGCGCAGGTGCCGGACGAAAAACGCAAAGCGGTGCTGGCATCGAACGAAGCGTGGTGCGTGCCGCCCGGGCAGGTGCGGGAATACGTAGAAGGCCTGCTGGAGCGCAAGGAAAATGAAGAGGCCGAGAAAGTCCTAACGAATTACGCGAACTGCGTGACCCACAAAACGCCGGAGACGCGCCGGCAGACGTCCATGGGCCTTTCGGAACTGGCCGGAACGTTCGCCAAGTGCGATGAGCGCCTGCTGATGAACACCATTCGCATGGTGGGCATACAACTTGCAGAAGAGCGCGATTCGGAATTGCAGAGCCTGATGAGCGCGGCGTTTGTGCGTTTGTCGCAAGAAGCGGCCAACAAGCGGTCGTACCCGGCGATTCAACGCGCGGTGGAACTGGTGGAGTACGTGGAAACCGAGCGCCCCGGCCTGGGCAAGAATTTGCGCCCGAGGATCGGCATCGAAAATCGCCTCCCCGAATTTATCGAGGAAGCGCTGAAAACGGGCGAGGTTCCTTCGGGACTGAAGGATTTGCTGCGCCGCATGCCGGAAGTAGCCAGCGTACATTTGGCCGGACGCTTCAGCCGCGCCGGCTTCCGCGAAGACTGCGACCTGCTGGTCTCCATGATGCAGGTGCTGGACGCCGAGGGCCTGAACAGCCTGCGCGTACAACTGCAGAAGGGCGGCCCCACCGAAGCCATCGAATCGCTCGGCTTGCTTACCCGCATGGATCCCGACCTGGTGGAGCAGGTACTGCCGCAGCGCATCGGCGAATGGAAACGCATCGCGCACGACCGGGTGGTTCGCCAGATTGCTTCGAGCGGCTCGCCGGAGCGCGGCCGGCTGCTGCTACAACTGCTGGACAACCTGGATCCGCTGATTCGCCCGCTGGCAGTGGATGAAATCGGAATGGCCGGCGACCAAACGGCGGACATGCGCTTGCTGCGCATGGCCGAAGGCGATTTGCCCAAGGACGCCACGGATTATCTGCAATTGAAGGCCATCGAGGCGCTGGGCCGACTGCGCACCGCAGGTGCGGAAGCGGTGCTGCGCAAGATCGCGGAGACGCGCCGCGCGTTCCGCTGGGCCAGTCCGAGCGAGTTGCGCCTGGTGGCTTCGCAGGCCATGGAGAAAATCGATCCGGAATGGGTGCGCAGTTTCGTGCCGCGCAGCGGATTGAGCGTCGCGGAATTTTCGATCGAGCCGCTCGATCCGGATCCGAATACTTCAGCGATACGGCAGCGACGCTATCCGCGTTTGCGCCTGGAACATCCCGTGCCGGCCACCACCACCAATTTGAAAGAAAATTGCCGCATGGATATTCCGGAGCTGACTCTGGGCGGCGGCATCGCGATTTGCGAGCAAAGCCTGCATCCGGGCAGCGTGGTGCACCTGAAGCTCTCGACGGCGCAGAAATCCGTGAAGGTGCAAACCATCGTGCGCGACGCCAATACCCAGGCGCGCGCCTTCGAAGTGGTGGATGTGGACCTGGAAGAGCGCTCCAAGCTCCGTAAGCTGCTGGTGCAACTGGGCAACGCGCAGAAGCAGACTTCTCCGAAAGAGCGCACGCGCCGCAGCACGCGGATGATTTTCACGCAGCAGGTGTAGTCGCAGCGCGCTCAGGCGGCCCGGCGCCAGCCGCGATTCAGATTTGCGCGCGATGGCTGCGCTGCTCAGACACTCCCGCGCGCGACGAACCCAGCCAGATTGCCGTGCACAGCAACGCCACGGCGGTCGAGATTCCGATCAGCAACGTTTGTGTGAAGTTCCCCCGCGTTGCGAGCCATACCACGCCCGCCAGAAGCGCCGTCAGCAAGTAACATGTGATCGCCACTCGCCTGGTGGTCCATCCCGCCGCCAGCAGCAGATCGTAGAAGTGCCGGCGATCCCCCTGGAAGGGTGAGCGGCCGCTCTGCAGGCGCCGCAGAATCGCGAGGAAGGCGTCCACGAGCGGCAGCGCCGCCAGCAACAACGGAAATATCAGCAGCGTTGCGGTGGCGGTGGTGTTCGCGCTTTTGCTCGCGATGAAATCCAGGCCGAGAAATGCGACGCAGAAGCCCAGCGTGGAACTGCCGGAATCCCCCATGAATATTTTCGCGGGAGGAAAATTGAAAATCAGGAATGCCGCGCACGCGCCGAGCAGGCTCCAGGCCAGCGCGTTTCCCACGGACCCGAGAGCGATGCCGGGGACCAGAATATAGGCCAGGGCGATCACACCGGTGACGCCGGCGGCGAGGCCGTCGGCACCGTCGAGAAAGTTGAAGGCAAAGACGCGCGCGGTGATGTTGCTGCCCTCGCGCGATCGCGAGCTGGTGATTGACGCGTTTCGCAGCGGCGCGCACGGAGTGATCTTTCGCGACGAGCCGCTGGAAACGCTTTCGAAGTGCATTCATGCGGTGCACCAAGGCCAGGTGTGGGCCAATAGCGAGCATCTCGGTTTTCTGCTGGAAGTCCTGGGCCAGACCAAATCCATACACCTGCGCGACGCGCGCGGCGGCAATCTGCTGTCCAAGCGCGAAGAAACAGTGGTGCGCCTGGTGGCGGACGGAATGACGAACAAAGCCATCTCCAGCGAACTGCACCTCGGCGAACACACCGTCCGTAATTATCTGTTCAGAATTTTCGACAAACTGGGAGTGTCGTCGCGCGTGGAACTGGTGCTCTATTGCATGCAAGACAGACGTACCCCAGCCGCGAGTTTCGTGGCTTGATGCCGAGGCAATAGCCCGCGGCTATGCCGGCGGGGTACCTGCGGCCGGGCAATCGCCCACCGCGGTGATGGACAGCGCGCCAAGCGGCACGATAAAGTAAAAGGCGCATTGGGACCGATCCTCAGCAAGAATCGCACCTGCCTGGCAGCCGCGTCATTCGTCTTGGTGCTCAGCTGCGCCGCCGGTAACGCGCAAAACTCCAGCAAATCGGCCAGCGTTCCCCAGTTCGAAGATATTTCCGCGCGCGCCGGGCTTACCGTCTCCCACATTGCCTCGCCGGAAAAAAAGTACATCGTGGAATCCATGAGCGGCGGAGTGGGCTTCATTGATTGCGATAATAGCGGCACGCTTTCGGCGCTGGTGGTAAACGGTTCGACGGTCGAGCGCTATAACCACGGCGGCGATCCGATGGTCACGCTCTACCGCCAGACCGCGCCGCTGAAATTCGCAGATATCTCCAAGCAAGCCGGCCTCACGCGCAAAGGCTGGGGGATGGGCGTGGCCGTCGCGGACTTCGATAATGACGGCTTGCCGGACATCTTCGTCACCGGCTACGGCGGCAACGCGCTCTACCGCAACCTCGGCGATTGCAAGTTCGAAGACGTAACGGACAAAGCCGGCGTGCGCGGCAGCGGCTTCATGACCGGCGCGGCCTGGGCGGATTACGATAAAGACGGCTTCGTGGACATTTTCGTCTCGCGCTACGTCCACGTGGACGTGCAAAATCCCGGCGCCTTCGGCACCTGCAAGTTTCGCGGCATCGTGGTGCAGTGCGGCCCCTGGGGCATGACCGGCGAGACGGACCTGCTCTATCACAATCGCGGCGATGGCACGTTTGAGGAAGTGTCGCAGAAGGCCGGCGTCAGCGATCCCAGCAAATATTACGGCCTCGGCGTGGTGTGGGGCGATTACGACAATGATGGCTGGCCGGATCTCTACGTCGCGAACGACACCGGACCGAATTATCTCTACCACAACAATCACGACGGCACTTTCACCGATATGGGAATGCTCTTGGGCGCGGCACTAAGCAGCGAAGGCGACGCCGGCGGCTCGATGGGGGTGGATTTCGGCGATTACGATCACGATGGCCGCCTGGACATCTTCGTCACGAATTTCGCCGACCAGGAAGATAACCTCTACCACAATCTGGGCGCGAAGGGCTTCGACGACGTCAGTTGGAAAGCCGGCGTGGCCAAGCCCAGCTATGCCTACGTGAAATGGGGCACGGGCTTTTTCGATTTCGATAACGACGGCTGGGCGGATCTGTTCGTCGCCAGCGGGCACGTCTACCCGCAGATGGATAGCCTGGCCGACCCGCGTTCGCATTACAAAGAGCCGCTGCTGCTGCACATGAATAATCACGACGGCACGTTCACGGACGCCACCGCGGCGGCGGGATTGGATGCGGTGCCGATGCAATCGTGTCGCGGGGCGGCGTTTGGCGACGTGGCGAACGACGGCAATATTGACGTACTGCTGCTGAATGTGGGTGAGCCTCCCACGCTGCTGCTGAATCATGGCCTCCTGGGGAATCATCGCGTGGAGTTCAAGCTGGTCGGCACGAAGAGCAATCGCGCGGCGATCGGAGCGCGGCTTACAGTGCAGGCGGGGAAGTTGGTGCAGTTCAACGAAGTGCGCGGCGGCTCCAGCTACCTTTCGCAGAACGATCTGCGCCTGCATTTCGGCTTGGGCAAGGAAGTGAAGCTCGATTCGGTGGAAATTCAGTGGCCCAGCGGCGCGATAGAGAAGCTGCAAAATCTGGCCGCCGACGATATTTACACGATCACCGAAGGCAAGGGCGTCACCGCCACAAAGCCGCTGCCCGCGCCGTAAGTCCGGAAACGCGTTTCCGAGCGATGCTGCGTAGCGCCCGCTACGCGCGAGCCGACAACCGCACTTGATCAGGAGCTCTCAAAATAAAAAGGGCGCCCAGACATCAGGCGCCCTTCCCTGTGCGTCCAGCCAGCCTCGAACCTTGCAGCACTAGAACAAGAATTTCAGCCCAAACTGGAAAATGCGGCCCAGGTGCGCGCCGGAGGGCTGCAGGAATGTACTCCACCCGCCAGCGGCGCACGAAGGATCCCCGGCGGAATTGTTGGTGCCGCCGTAGCAGCCAATCGAACTGTTGACGCCATTCCAATTTGTGTGATTGAAAATGTTGAAGCTCTCCGCACGGAACTGGAAGGAGTAATGTTCCTTGATCGGGAAATTCTTGTAGAGGGCCATGTCGAAGTTCACACGGTTCGGAATGTTCAGCGAATTTCGCCCGGCGTCGCCGAAGGTCAAGCCTTGCGGCGCCGCAAACGCATCCGGGTTGAAGAGCAGCGGTCCGGTGCCCGGCAGCAGCGACGTCAGGATCGCCGAAGACGGCGAGGAATTAGCTTTGCCGATCACGTCCGGATAAGAGCCGTTGGTTCCCACGCCGTTCGCGACGCCGGCGTTGTCGCCATAAATGCCGTTGGTCACGCTGAAAGGCGTCCCGGTGTAGAACGTGGTGATGCCCGAGAACTCCCAATTGGCCAGGAAAATTTTGGAGATTCCTTCGCGTTGTCCGGACGGAATATCGTAAACGTAGCTCACCGTAAGGATGTGGCGCTCGTCGAAATTGGAACTGGCGTAATTTCCCTTCAGATCGTAGGAGTTCACGAAATTGACGTCCTGCCAGTCGGACTCATCGTCGAGCGAATGGGAGTAGGTATAAGCCACGGCCAGGGTGAGCGGAGAGATCGTCCGGCGCACGGAGATTTGCAGCGAATTGTAATTCGAGCTGGCGCGATACTCTTTCCCGGTGATGTCGCCAAAGCCGGGGAAGTTCGGGCGCACCAGATTGGGATCTATGTTCCCGCAGGCCACGTTGAAGTTGTTCTGGACACTCGCCGGTGAATTGCTAATCGGGGGCCCTCCATTCACCACGCCGTTGTTGCAATCATTTAGAGTCAACGGAACACCCGCGGGATATGGATTCTGGGAGGCCGGGGTGGGGACCAATTGGTTCAGGTCGCGCTGATCGGCCAGATTGGTGCCTTTGCTGCCGACGTACGCGATGGATCCGATGGTATGGCCGGGGAACTCGTGTTGAACGCTCAAATTCCACTGTTGCGCGTACGGCCAAATGGATTTGTTCGGAATGGAAGTGACCGAGAGCGGGAAGGCCAGCGGAGCACCGCCGGCGTTGCCCAGGCAAGTGTAGCCGGTGGGCTGCCCGCAGGTGATCCCGGTAATATTGGACTGGCCGGGCGTGAGCACCAGAGGAGCGCTGCCCTCCAGAGTCTCGGCGTTGGCCTCGTTGCCATTTCCGTGGTCGAAAAAGACGCCGTAACCACCGCGAACGGCTGTCTTGCCGTTGCCCCAGGGATCCCAGGCGAATCCGATGCGGGGCGCCGGATTCAGCCAGTGTGACTTCAGGCATCCGTGAGGCTGGCCCGGTCCTCCGCACTGCACGATGCCGTTGAAAAGGTACTGCGCATCGGCGGGGTTGGAATAGGAAAGGGGCACGCCGGTATTGGGATTGAGCAGCGCCACGGTGTTCTGGTCGAGGGCTGGCTCGTTTGCCATCGTCCACGCGCTGGTGTTGAAGTTATATTCGCGATTGAATTTCTCGTAGTAGGTGCCGAAGAAGCTCATGCGCAGGCCGATGTTCAGGGTCAGGCGCGAAGTGGCGTGGAAGTCGTCCTGGATGTAAGGCTCCACGAGCTGATAGCGGTCGTAATATTTGATCTGGTTGTTGGTCTGCGAATAGGACGCGATATTGCCGAGCAGAAGATCGGCAAACGCATTCCCCGTGCTGACCGACCCATTCGAGGCGTCGAAACCGATAGCGCCTTCGATCTGCGGCGAATTCTCCTGGTTTTTCTGCGCGATCACGCCGTAGGCGCCAAACTGCAGCGTGTGCTTGCCGATAATCTTGGTGACGTTGTCGCGCAGGGTGTACGTAGGGTTGGCATTGTGCCACGGCTCGTAGGACGGGTCCGTCTGGAAGGCGTAGGCATTATTTCCACCGACACTGATGGCGGGCAGCTTGCCGCCGAAGCCGTTATCGAAGAATGACGTAGACGTCATCGTCGAAGGCCGCGCGAAAGGGCCGATGTTGGTCAAGGCAATATGGTCGGCGGTGTAGCTGAATACGAATTCGTTGAGCAGCGAAGGCGACGCTGTGTACGTCAGGCGCGCGACCGCGCTGGTTCCCGGTCCCACGAAATTCGTTTCGATGTTGGGCAACGTCGCGTTCGACCACAGCGTTGGGGTGACTACCGTGGTCCACGAATCATGAATATAGTGGAACGAAGCGCGCAGCTTGGGAGTGATGTTGTGGTCCACGCGCAGCAGTTCTTCGCGCCAGTCGGTCGGAGTAGGCTGGGAGGTGTCGTAACACGATTGCGTGGGGGAGCCGCACCCGGCGGTGTTATTGGCCTGGGGAATGGATGCCAGGATCGCCGAAACGTTCGGATCCGTCGTGGGGTCCACGCCGACGATGTGGTTGTTCACGATCTGCACGGGAAGATTGGGATTATTTGTCGGACAATCTACGGGACCTATCGAGCATAGGTCCGTGAAGTCTCCGCCGCGCTCTGCATTGGAAGGCACCGCGATCTGGAAGGTGTTCGGGATGATCTCCTTGCGCCATTCCTGCGACCAGAAAAAGAACGTCTTGCTCTTGTCGGTGTTGTAATGACCCGGGATGTACAGCGGGCCGCCGATGGTGTACCCGAAGTCGTTCTTCTTGTATTCGGGAGCGTTCGGGGAGCTCTGGTCGAAATAGCTGCGGTCGTTGAAAATGTTGTTGCGGTTGAATTCGTACACGTCGCCGTGGAACTGGCTGGTGCCAGACTTGGTTTCCGCCTCGATCGTGCCGGAGGCGTTGCGGCCGTACTGCGCTCCGTAATTCGAAGTCAGCACGCGCACTTCCTGGATGGCGTCAATGCTGGGATAGACGTTCAGCGAGTTGTTGCTGCCGTTGTCCATATTGTCGCCGCCGTCCACTTCCCAGTTGTTGTTTTCGCCGCGCCCGCCGTTGATGCTGTAGACCACGTTGCCGTTGATGCCTACCGTCCCTTCGTCCTGCCCGGATTGGTTATTTACGCCGGGGGTCAGATTGATGAGCTGCGAAAAGTTGCGTCCGTTCAATTGCAGCTGCGTCATTTCCTTGCCCGTCACCGTGCCGGCGATTTCCGAGGATTGCGTTTCCACCTGGGCCACGTCCTCGCCAGCGACGACTACTTCGCTGGAGACCGAACCCACTTCCAGGTTCACGTCCACGCGCAGTTTCTGTCCCACGCGGATGATCACGCCGTTCGCGGCATACTTCTTGAAGCCCTTGGCGGTGACGGTGATGTCATAGGCGCCGTTGGGCAGCGCCGTAGTTACCCACTCGCCGTCATTATTCGATACCGTCGCGCGGGTCACGCCGATGGAGGCGTTGCTCACCGTCACGTCGGCCCCCGCCACCACCGCGCCGGAAGTGTCGCGCACCGTTCCGGTGAAGGTGGCCGTGTCCTGGGCGGAAGCTGCGGCCGCTACGCCGAGGATCAAAAGCAGCGTGCCAAACACCATGCGAAGTTTCTTCATCGCTCGCTCCCTGGAATGCGAAATTCGCGCCAACGTTAGAATGTCCGGTACGGCTGCAATCGCGTGCACTATGAACTGGGGAGGAGAACACTTCGGCCCTGGCAGGAAGCCGAGCGTCTAATAAAATCAGGCCCGAGGACTGGCAAATCGGTACGTTCTAGGCCCACCCCAATACCTTTTATTAAATTTATTAAAACTCTTGTATCTTCGCGTAGGCCATATGTCAAGCGAAAAACGGCTGTGCGGCCCGGCCTCTGATTCGCAGCCGCGGCTGCTCGGGCCTCAGCGGGCCCGGCCCGCCGCGAGTTCTCGCCGCTGCATGTACACACACGCGCAGGACAACGCCTGTCTTCTTGTGCTACCGTTGTCCGTGGTTTTTACGCATAACTCGGCGAAAGCCCCCGATGCCGCTCACACGCGGTCGCGCAACTCCTTGCCTGCTCCGCCAGCGGTCTCCCTATTTCCTGCGCAACTCCGGTTCTTAGGGGGTCGGAGCTTTAGCTCCGATACTAGCGTTGCCCCCTTCTCGAGGGCTTTAGCCCCTGAGGATACGATGTTCTCTGCAGTGCGTCTCGCGGGAGCAAGTCCGCGCCTCGGACGACTGCTACTCGGCGCTCTGCGATTTCTAATCGCTACAACGCCGCGATTAGAATTCCCGGTAACCCGAAGAAAACAAAAGGCAATCCAAATTCTAATCGCAACACGAATGCGTCTTTGGGAAGCTAAGCATTTAGCACTTCGCCCGGCACGAATGCCACTTATTTTTGCTTTTTTCGCGGCTCTGGCTGCGCTGGTGACTCTCGGCGCCTTTCCCCTGAAAGCATCAGCCCTCGTCCGCAGCCAACCACCATCCGCGCGACTATCGCCTGTAGCCCCTGCGATCCAGGTCTCCGGCGTCCCGGAACTATTCGCGGAGGGCGAAGCAGCGCTCCGGGCCGGCCAATTGGACCGCGCCGAAGCGGACTTCAAAAAGGTGCTGGCAGCGGACGCCAACTCAGCCGGTGCCTACGCAAATTTGGGCGTAATTGCGATGCGCAAGCAGGAGTGGCAGCGCGCGCTGGAACTGCTGCGCAAGGCCGAGCAATTGGCGCCGACCGTCGCGGGTATCCGGCTGAACATTGGCCTGGTCTACTACCGGCAGAACCAGTTCCAGCAAGCGATCGCGCCCTTCGCATCGGTGGTGCGCGACCAGCCGCAGTCCGTGCAGGCGCGTTATTTACTGGGCCTCTGCTATTTTTTCACCGAGCGATACGCTGACGCGGTGCAGACGCTCGATCCGCTGTGGCCGCAGGAGTCGGGCGACCTGAATTATCTCTACGTGCTTGGGAACGCCGCGAATAAGGCCGGCAAGCCCGAAATCGAAGACCGCGCGCTGGGGCGCTTCGTCGAACTGGGGCAGAACACCGCGGAATATCACATGCTGATGGGCAAGGCCGCGCTGAATCGCGACGAACTTGATAAGGCCGTGGAAGAGCTGCAAAAAGCCGTGCAGCTCGATCCTAATCTACCCTACGTTCACTTCAACCTGGGCCTTGCGTACATCGCCCGCACCGACTTTGAGCATGCCCGCGACGAATTTTTGCGCGATATAGCCATCGAACCGGACGTCGCGTTCAATTACGACCGGCTGGGCACCACCTATACCTATTTGCAGGACGACGCCAAGGCAGAAGAAAATTTCAAGGAAGCGCTGCGGCGGGATTCCCACCTCGCGAGTTCTTATTTTGGCCTGGCCCGCGTTTATCAACGCGAGGAAAAATTCACCGAGGCGCTCGCGGCTGTGAATTCGGCGGAAAAGATCGAGCCCGGCAATTCGAATTATCACAACCTCAAAGGCCAGGTGCTGATTCGCCTGGGACGCGCGAAGGAAGGCCAGGCCGAATTGCAAAAAGCCACGCAACTGCTGGAAGCCAGCCGCCAGCGCCGCCACAACGAAATGAACGAAGGCCCGCTGCCCCAGCCGGAACTAACCGCGGAGCCGAAAGTGCAATGACGTCGCGCCGAGAATCAAATCGAAGAGAGATCCCTCGCTCCGCTCGGGATGACAACCCGAATCCGTTGTCCGAGTATCGTGCAGACGCCGCCGAATACTCTCAGTGCCCTCAAAGGTTTTCTCTGTGCACTCTGTGTTTCAGCTTTGAATTTCCCGCGCGCTACAGCTGCAATTTCAAGAACGCCGCCACCTCCCGCGCCGATGGCATCGAAGGCTGCGCGCCCTTGCGCGTCACCGAAATCGCCGCGACCGCCGATGCATACCGCGCCGCCTCCAAAGGCTTTTTGCCGGAAAGCAAACTCACCGCGAAGCCCGCATTGAATGCATCACCAGCAGCCGTCGAATCCACCGCTTTCACGGCGAACGCCGGAACCATCTGCCGCAGGCCATCGGCCGTGGCCAGAAATACTCCCTGCGAACCCATTTTAATCAGCACATTTTTCGGCCCGCGCGCGAGCAGCAAATCCGCGCAGCGCGCGGCGGTGGCCGGCGTCACCGGCTCCCGCGGGTCCAGGCCGCAAAGGATGCGCGTCTCGCTTTCGTTCGGCGTGATCCAGGTGATGACCTGCATCAAGCCCGGAGGCAGTTCGCGCGCCGGCGCGGGGTCGAGCATCAAGGGAATTCCGTGGCGGTGCGCGAAAACGCCCAGCGTTTCGAGTGTAATCAGCGGAATTTCCAGCTGCGCCAAAAACATCCCGGCCTTGCGCAACACCGACGCGTGCCGCGCGATGTCTTTCGGCAGCATTTTGCCGTTCGCGCCGGGCACCACCACGATGCTGTTCTGCCCGTCGCTGCCGATATTGATGAGCGCGACGCCCGACGAGCCTTTCACGGCTTGCACGGCCTTCACGTCCACGCCAGCCTTGCGCAGGCCGCTTTTCAGCGACGCGCCAAAGGAATCGTCGCCGACTTTTCCCGCCATGCTGACGGGATAGCCGAGCCGCGCCACGCCGACGGCCTGGTTCGCGCCCTTGCCGCCGTTAAATGTGTTGAAATCGCGGCCTGTGATCGTTTCGCCCGGCAAAGGGACGTGGTCGGCCGTCGCCACCAGGTCCAGATTGATGCTGCCCACCACCACGATCGGTTTCCGCATGTCTGAATAAGCCTCCCACGCCAGCCGCCCAGCCTACCACCAACCCTCTTCGTGCGGTAATCGGGCGCAATAAATTCGCCCTGCCGGACAGGTGCCTCCGGTCGTTTGGCGTGATAATCTTTTCGCCGGACTTGCTATACCCACGCCCGGGTGGCGGAATGGCATACGCGGGGGACTTAAAATCCCCTGTCCTTTACGGGACGTGTGGGTTCGACCCCCACCCCGGGCACGTTTAAATATGAACCGAAAAAATAGAGTGTATTCGTCAGTGGACGAATGCGTCGCCGATATTCCGGACGGCGCGACGATCATGTTCGGCGGCTTCGGCGGCGCCGGATTCCCCAATAATTTAATTCAAGGCCTGGCACGACGCGGCGCGCGGAATCTGAGCGTCATCAGCAATAATTGCGGGACAGGCGACGGGGAACTGGGCATTCTTTTCAAGAATCGCCAGATTCGCCACGTGGTGGCGGCGTTTCCCGGACCGGGCGCGAATCATTTCCAGCAACAATTCGACGCGGGTGAAATTGACCTGGAACTGGTGCCGCAGGGCATCCTGTGCGAGCGCATGCGCGCTTTTGGCGCGGGAATTCCGGCGTTTTATTCGCCGGTGGGCGTGGGAACCGACGTGGCCAAGGGCAAAGAGGAGCGGGTGATTCGCGGCAAGCGCTACATTCTGGAGCAAGCGCTGGGCGCCGACTATGCGCTTATCAAAGCGCAGCGCGCCGACCGCATGGGCAACCTCGTCTATCGCAAGGCCGGGCGAAATTTCAATCCCATCATGGCCACTGCGGCGAAAACCACTATTGTGGAAGTGGAAGAAGTGGTCGAAATCGGAGAACTGGACCCGGAGACGATCATCACGCCCTCGATTTTTGTGGACCGCATCGTGGTGGCGAAAGGGTTGCGCTATGTCTAAGCAGCGGCTGACGCGCGAACAAATCGCCGAGCGCGCGGCGCTGGAGCTGCCCGACGGAGCGTACGTGAACCTCGGCTGGGGGATTCCCAATCTAATTGCGGCGTACGTTCCCAAAGGCATCACGATTTATTTTCACAGTGAGAATGGAATTCTGGGGATGGGGCCGCGCGCGCCGCAGGGCCAGGAAGATTTTGACCTGGTGGACGCGATGAAGGTGCCGGTGACGCTGGTTCCGGGTGCCGCTTACTTTTCGCAGGTGGACGCACACGTGATGACTCGCGGCGGGCATCTGGATATTTGCGTTCTGGGCGGATTGCAGGTTTCGGAGAAAGGCGACCTGGCCAACTGGCGCGTCCCCGGAGCGAAAGGCGCGGGCGGGATTGGCGGCGCGATGGACATTTCCGTGGGGGCGCAGCGATTGATTGTGACGATGGAACACACCGCGAAGGACGGCCTGCGCAAGATCGTGAACAAATGCACGTATCCGCTGACGGCGATCGAGTGCGTGAATACGATTGTGACGGATCTGGCGGTGATTGACGTTGCGCCCGAGGGCCTGGTGCTGCGCGAGGTGGCTCCGGGATTCACGCCGGAAGAAGTGCAGGGATTTACCGAGCCGAAATTACAGTATTCCCGCAAAGTGCCGGAGATGGCGCTCAAGCGGCGCTGAAAGACGACCTGCGTTGCGGTGGCGCTGCAGCGCCTGCTCTTGGGTGTATGATTTTTGAAAATGGAAAACGAACAAAACGAGCGTAAGAGGCCGATCACCTATTGGATCGGTGAAGGCGGCGGCTGGCTGTTGCGGCACGTGGTCAGCGGCCTCGCGGCTACGGGCATTACGCCGAACATGTTCACGTTCCTGGGCCTCGCGGTAAATTCCTGGGCGGCCGCATTTTTTGCCATGGGAAAGTTCCGGCAGGCAGCCGCAGTGCTTTTTCTCGCAGGATTTCTCGATATGGCCGACGGGCAGGTGGCGCGGCGCGTGGGACGGGTCACGGCGTTCGGCGCGTTCCTGGATTCGACGCTCGACCGCTACTCCGACCTGGCGTTGTACATGGGGCTGGTGGTGCATTACACGCTGATCGGACGGTCGTTTTACATGGCGCTTGCCGCCGTGGCCATGGCCAGTTCGTTCATGGTGAGCTATTCGCGCGCGCGCGCCGAATCCATCATTCCTTCGTGCAAGGTGGGATTCATGGAGAGGCCGGAGCGGCTGGTGCTGCTGATCATGGGCGGCGTGTTCAACCGCATGGCGCAAGTGCTGTGGGTGATCGCCGCGGTTTCAACGCTTACGGTGATCCATCGCGTGGTGTACACCTGGCAGGAATTGCGCGCCGGGCGTGCGCTGCCGGACGCGAGCGCCACGCAGAGTTTTTAGTTCCTCGCAGCCCGCCGCGGAAATTTCGGGCGTCACGCCTTTTGCACGGGATTCTCGCGCAACGATTCTTCCACTGGCGCGGCCACGATTTCCTGCACGCGCTGCCTTAATGCATCCACTTCGCCGCGTGCGATCTGCTTGGTCTCGATTATATCGTGCAGATAGACCGTGATTTTTTCCGGATGCAGCATCCAGTTTCCGGTTTGGAAAAATTGGTAAGAACCGACCATGCTCACGGGCACGATGGGAACTCCAAATTTCTGAGCGAGATTGAAGATCCCTTTCTTGAATTCCTGCACGTGGCCATTGCGCGTCCGCGAGCCTTCGGCGAAAGCAATCAGGCTGATTCCGGAATCGAGCGCGGCCCTCGCGCGCCGCGTCATCATTTCCAGGCCTTCGCGGCTCGGCGCGTCCGGTACGGGGATATTGCCAAAGCGTCCCATCATCCATCCGTAGATGGGAAGCTTGAAATGCGATTCCAGCTCGAAGCCGCGCAGAAATTGCGGGATCGCGGAATAAACCACGAACGGGTCGAAGAGATTTACGTGGTTGCAGATGAAAATGCTGGTACGCGCGGGATCGAAGCCCGGAGCGCGCCGTACTTCGAATCGCGCGCCGGCCAAGCGCAGGATATTGCGAAAGAAAACGCGCTGCGGCAGGTCATTCTTTCTCGGATCGACGAAAATTGCGAGGACGATGAGAAACATGCAAACGACCGCGAAATGGATTCCGCTAATGGTCCAGAGCAGCAACGAGCGCACCGTCAGATAGGCTTTCTTCATACGATCGCGTCCAGCGCGCCGGGAAGAATTTCCAGCGATTGACACTGCAGGCGCATGCTTTCGCCATCTACCATTACGTTTACGGGGCCATCCAGTTCGAAATCGATTTTTTTTGCGGCTGCGCGCGAGGCCAGACGGTGGGCGATGTGCGTTCCGGTAAAAAGCCGCGGCAGCGTCCAGATCAATCCCAGGCGGCCGATCGGTCCCCAGCGCACGTATTCGATGGCGCCGTCGCAAGGATCCGCTTGCGGGGCGATCAGCATTTTGCCGCCGGTGAATTTGCTGTTGTTGAACGAGAGAAACAGCGTCTTACCTCGATCCCAATCTGGAGCGCCAGCGAGCCGGTGCGGAAATGCGAGATGCTCGAGCTGCACCAGCCGCGTGAAGACCGCCAGAATATAACCCAGTTCGCCCCAGCGCTTGAACCGGCGGTTGGCGGTGACCGCGACCTCGGCGGGAAATCCCAGAGTCAGCAAATTATAGAAGTAAAGTTCGCCCTGGGTATGGCGCAGGCGAATAACGTCGCACGAGCGGCGCGTGCCTTGCTGCAGCGCTGCGATGGTGTGTTCGATGCCGCGCGAAGTGAAATCTTTCAGGAACGAATTGCCGGTGCCCAACGGCAAAAAGCCGAGCGTGGGACGGCCGTGAGCGAGCGCTTCGGGGAACAGGCCGTTGATGATTTCGAAGGCGGTGCCGTCGCCGCCGACGGCCAGAAAATTGCGGATTCCTTCGCGGTAGGCTTTGCGGGCGAATTCGCTGGCCTCGCCGGCACGGGTGGTCTGCGCGATGGTCAGCTCGATTCCGGCCTGGCGCACGCGCTCGAGCGTGCCGGGAGCGAGCTTTCCGGAACGCCCGCCGCCCGCGGCCGGATTGACGATCGCGAGGAATGGCGCTTTCACGAGAGCGCCAGCTCCCGTGCGGAGCTGCTCGCGCGGATCACAGCGACACCACGGCGGAGCGCTCGCGCTGTTGGCGGATTTGCTCGGCAAGCTCGTTGCGCTTGATTTTCAGCGAGGCAGTGCGCGGGAAGTCGCTTTCCCAAATCAGGTAGCCGCTGATGCGCTTGTAATTCAGCAGGCGGCGATTGCGCTCGACTACGTTTGCGGCGACGGTCGCGTCGATCGTCTGGCCCGCTTCGGGATGCAGCACCAGGATGAGCTGTTCGCCCACCATGGTGCGGGCGGGCCAGAGATAATTGGCCGCGAAGACGCAGAATTCTTTCACCGGCAGCCCTTCGAAATATGTTTCGATATCCTCGGGATAAATATTTTTGCCCTCTTCGGTGACGATCATGTTTTTCTTGCGGCCGAAAAGTTGCAGGTGGCCCATCGCGTCGAAGCGCCCGAGATCGCCAGTCATCAGCCAGCCATTGACGATGGTTTCGGCGGTCATTTCCGGATCGTCCAGGTAGTGCGACATGATGGTCTTGCCGCGCACGGTGACTTCGCCGATGCCTTCCGCATCGGGATTCACAATTTTCACTTCCATGCCCGGCAGCGGCTTGCCCACCGTATCGGCGCGAAACGGCTTGAAATCATTCAGCGTGATGGAAGTTCCGGCTTCGGTGCAGCCGTAGCCGTTGCCGACCTGAATGCCGAGGTCATAGAAAAATTGCAGCGTGGCAGGCTCCGTGAACGCGCCGCCGACGAAGAGCGCGCGCAATTCGCCGCCGAAAGCTTTATGCACTTGCGGCAACAGCGCGCGGCTGATTTGCAAGTGCGGACGGCGGCGGGTGAGCGCGCGGTTCACGCCGATCAGCGTATTGAGCATGGAGCGCTTTGCTGGCGGCAGATCGGCGAAACGCTGGCGTAGCCCCTTTTCAAGATTTTTAAGCACCATCGGGACCAGCGCCATATAGGTGATCTTGTACTTGGTGAAAGCTTCGCGAATGAATTCGGGGCGCAGCGTGCGCAGATGGACCACGGCGGCTCCGCAGGTGAACGGTCCGATGAATCCGACCATGAAATCAATGGCGTGATTCGTCGGCAGAATGCTCAGGTAACGCACGCCGGGCCAGAATGGATAGAGCGCGGTGAGCGCGACGCATTGCTCCAGGTAATTATCGTGCGTGAGGACGCAGCCTTTGGGGCGGCCGCCGGTGCCGGAGGAATAGACGATGCACGCCGGGTGTGTGCGCTCACGCGGGACGAACACTGGTTCGCCGGATCCGGCGTCGCGAAATTCTTCCCAGCGTTTTGCGCCTGCGAGGTCGGCGCTCGGAGGGGCTTCGGTCACCAGGACCACGCGGGTGGCGAGATTCTTGAATTCCGCGGCCTGCATGATGCCGCGCCAGAGATGGTATTCGATCACTAGGAATTCAGCGCGCGAATGCGCGAGAAGTTTCAGCTGTTCAGCGGGAGTCAGTTTGTAATCGAGCGGCACCAGCACGCCGCCGCAGTAAAAAATCGCGTAGGCGGAAATCAGCCATTTCGACTGATTGGTCATGATGATGGCCGCGCGCGTGCCGTTCTGGAATCCCGCGGATTGCATCGCGCGAGCAAGCGGAAGCGCCGCTTCCTTGAACTGGCGATAAGTGAGGCGCGCGTTCTCGCGTTCCCGATCGGCTTCAATCAGGCAGATTTCGTCGGGCCAGCGATCGAGCGCCGCGCTGAGTGCAGCGCCCATCGAATTGTATTGGCGGAGATCCAGCATCAGGGATTGGCCACGGAGGCACAGAGACACAGAGAAGAATTATAGTAAAAGAACTGATGAGGAAGTTCCGGCCGGACGGGCCGGAACAGGGAGGCCACTCGCAGAATCAAATGATGAACCTCTTGACGCCGTCGTACAGCAATCTCTTATTGAAATTGATGAGCAGACCTACTTTCTTGTTCGTTGCTTTCAAATACGTCAATACCTGTGCTTCGAAAACGGGCGTGAAGCGATCGACACTTTTGATTTCTACGATCACCGTGTCCTCAATGATCAAATCCAGACGGTACTCTCCGAGATTTCTTCCTTTGTACAAAACCGGAAAGGAAACCTGTCTGGCAAATTTCAATCCCGCGATGCCTAGTTCAATGCAGAGAGCTTCTTCATACGTCGCTTCCAACAGCCCCGGTCCCAGTTCTCGATGGACTTCAATTGCGCAACCGATAATTTTCTCCGTGAGAGAATTGATGTCGTCCAAGGTCGCGCCTCTGTGCTGTCGGCCCGCGCCAAACGAACGTCAGAAAGTTGCCACAGAGCCACGGAGAAATAAACAGTGAAATGCAATCCTTCGTGCCGTTATTTGTTTGATTCAGTTCCTCTGTGTCTCTGTGCCTCCGTGGCTAAAGCCGTGATTGAATCCGCTCGGCGAGAGTTCGGAAGTCGCTTACACCCTGGAGTTCGTAGTCGGGCAGCTCGATTTGGAAATGCTGCTCGATGCGCGTCAAGAGGTCGAGCGCTTGCAGGCTGTTGATACCGAGCTTTTTGAAGAAATCGTCATCGGGAGCCAATTGCTCTCGTGAAACTTTAAAGTGCTCCGCAGCGAGGCGGAGAACCTCATCCGTCGTTTTTTCGATATTAGTCATGTCCTTCTATCTTGCCACAATTTTCATCCGCTCCGCCGCAAGCTGTGCCGGCGCTACGGAAGATAGGGCAGCGCATCCGTGCTTTCGACGAATTTGCGGAGGCCGGCGTCCACTGCCGGGCGCGTGAAGAGGTCGCAGAAAATCTCGATTTCGCGGCGCAGCTCTTCGTAGGGAATCGGCTTGATGAATTTCTTGGCGGCGACGGCGGTTTCGCGATCGAATTTCTTCACTTGCGCGGCGGTGGAGCGAGCGACGCGTAGCGCGTCACCCTCGGCGACGACCTGGCTTACCAGTCCGACCGCTTGCGCCTTGGTGGCATTGATGCTGCGGCCGGTGAGCAGCAGGTCGCGCACCACCGCGTTGCCGAGATCGCGTTTCAGGCGCGGAATGCCGCCGAATCCGGGAATCAGGCCCAAACGCAGCTCGGGAAAGCAAAACCGGGCCGTTTTGTCCGCGACGATCAGGTCGCACACCAGGGCCAGTTCGAAGCCGCCGCCAAACGTGACGCCATGAACGGCGGCGATGGTCGTAAGCGGCGCTTCGTCGAGCGCGTTCATCACGCCGTGGATGCGTTCGAGGAAGTCGTGCAAACCGGCGAGCTTCTCGGCTTTGCGAAGGGACTGACCCACGTGATAAAGCTCGCGCAGGTCGGCTCCGGCGCAGAAGCCTTCGCCGCGCGCGCTGGAAATGATCAAGGCGTGGGCATCGCCCTGAAGCGCGGGAAGCGCGGCGACGAACGCCTCCAGTTCCGGCAAAGTGGCCTGGCCGATTTCATTGCACGGCGCGCGATCGAGCGTCAGTTCAATCGCGCCATCGAACAGCTGCCACGAAAGTGTCTTGCCCTGGAAACTTTTCATGAGGATTTCTTCTGATAGAGCGTTTCGATCTCGGCGGCAAACCGCGCGGTGATCGCGTCGCGTTTCAGTTTGCCCATGGTGGTGAGCAAGCCGCTTTCGATCGTGAAAGGCTCCGGCACGATCTGGAACGCGCGAATTTGTTTGTAATGCGGCTGGCCGGCGTTCACGCCTTCGATTGCGGATTGAATGCGCGCATCGGTGAGGCCGTTCGAGCCCGTTGCCGTCACTAGAGCCGCAAGAAAACTGCGCTGATTGCCGATCAGAATCACCTGCTGCGCTTCGGGCAAAAGCTTCGCCAGAGTTTCCTCGAGCGGCTCGGGCGCCACATTGTGGCCGGAATTCAAGATGATCAGATTCTTGATGCGCCCGGTGATGCGCCAGTTGTCGTTCGCGTCCGCGTCGCCTTGATCTCCGGTGTGGAACCATCCGCCTTCCATGGCCTTCGCGGTTTCCTCGGGACGCTGCCAGTAACCGGCAAAAATATTCGGCCCGCGCACCAGGATTTCGCCGCTCTCGGCGCGCATCATTTCCACTCCCGGCATCGCCGGGCCCACGCGCCCTGGTTCGGCCGAGCGCGGATCGTCCGCTGTGCAGATCGCGGTGGTCTCCGTGAGTCCGTACGCCTGCAGCACGGGGATGCCGATCATCATGAAAAAAAGCTGCGTCTCCACGGCCAGCGGCGCGGAGCCGCAAATCAATGCTTTCAGATTCGGCCCGATGCTTTTGCGAATTGCCGGGAACATCAGCGAATTCCCGAGCGCCAGCCAAAAAGAATCGCCGAACGCGCCCTGCTTTTCGTGGCGGCGAATGTAGGCTTGCTGCGCGCGCGGAAAAATCGCAGTGGCAATGCCGCCGCGTTCTTTTACGGATTCCTGAATTCGCGCGCGCACGCGTTCGAGCAGCGTGGGCACGTTCAGGAAATATTCCGGCGAAGCCAGCTTCAATTCTTCGGAAAGTTTGCTCAGGTCGGTGGAAAGGCTCAATAGGCTATTGCGCGAGAGCACCGTTAAAAGCACGATCCAGGAGGCCGCAAAGCAGAAGGGCGTGTACTGGAACACCTGTTCCGGCTCGCTGCGCTGGCCCATCAACAGATCGAGGCGCCCGTTCGTGCAGCCCAGCATGAAAGTGATGTTGGCGGCGGTGAGCACCACGCCTTTCGGCTCGCCGGAAGTCCCGGACGTGTAAATGATGGTCACCGGCTCCGCGTCGTCCGCGTGGCGTGGTGGCGGCGCGGGCGCGGCAGTCGCTGCGGCCGTGGGTCCAGCCGCGGGTGCGGTTGCCGTGGCATCCGGCACGAAGACGCTTTCCAGGAGCGAAATGTGCGGCGCCTGCGGCCAGAGCTTTTTGATTTCGGCGGCGAGAGCGGCGTCATGGCAGAAAATGCGCGAGGGCGCCGAATCTTTCATCATGCCGACGAGTTCCGCCACCGCCTGGCGCGCGTACAGCGGCACGACAATTACGCCTTCGGCCATCAGCGCCAGGTCCAGAGCGATCCAGCGAATGCTATTGGGCGCGAGCAGTACGCAGCGCTCGCCCGGTTTCATTCCGCGCGCCGCCAAAAACGCGCGGGCCTGCTGCGTCATCGCCAGCAATTCGCCGCCGGTCACTGCGACAAACTTTCCGTCGCGAATTTCCTGCACGACGGTGGCTGCACCGGCGCGCTGCAAGCGCTCGAAGATTTGCTCGAGAAACGTCATCCGGCCAGCACTCCGCTGTGCGCTTCGAGCAATTTCAGCAAGCCCGGGCTGAGCGGTGGAAGATAATCCTCCCAGCCGAGGACGCCGGTGCGCACGGGAAATTGCGGGTAGCGGCGCGCGACTTGCTCTTCGAAATAGGTGCCCATGCGCGCCATCAATTGTAGGTTGCGCGCGACGGTCTGGCCCATGGCCTCGCGAATCTTGTCCGCTTGGTCGTCGAGCGCATGGAGCGCGACTACAATTTTTTCCGCGAGGTCGGGTTCATCCACCCGCATCAGCAGATGTTCGTGACCGCGCTCGCGCATCAGGTTGCGGATGCGTTCGTCCATGGTAACGCCGGCAGAAGGAACGCCGGCGGGCATGGACGTGACAATCGCGTGATAGCGCGAAGAAAGCACGCGGTCGGCAGCGCGCAGAATGCTCACCAGCTCGTACATATTGAATTGATCGGAAGCGAAAACAGGCGCGCCACCCTGCTTTTCCGCCACGCGCTCGCAAGCGTCGCGGTCCAGCATTTCCATCGCGATCAAAACGGGAAAGACTTTGCGCGTTTTGCGGTAATTCGCGACGCCCGCGGCCATCTCCGAAAGATATTTTTCGTAAGCGTTCTCCACCTGCGCGCCGGAACGATGAAAATAAATCGTGCGGTAGTAGCTTTTTTTGTAGGCGCCGGCCGCCGAGTGCGCCACCCACTTCGCGAGCGACGCTTTCACCGGCCACCAGAAAGGATTGATCGGGCAAACGGCGAGAACGGGCGTAACGCCGTCCCAACCGGCATCGCGCAACGCTTTTTGCCCATATTCCGGGCCGAGCGGCTCGAAAGTCCAAGCGGTATCGGTTCCCAGTTCCGTGGGCACGCCCAATTTGCCGAGAACCGCCTGCGATTCCACGTTGCGCGTGATGACCAGCGAATCGCGGCAGTAGCGGCTGCACATTTTTTGCAGTACGGGATCCATTTGTCCCGCTTCAGCGCCGTACGCCACGCTCAATTTATTTTGTGCCGAGGCGATGCCCAGGGCGCCGATCATCATGGTGGTAAGCGCGTTGGCGAATTTGCTCTTGAACATGGAGCCTTCGCAAGCGACTACGCCGTCGTTGCGGCGAACTTCGGAATGCAGGAACGGCGGAAAGACGTCGGGGAGGTGCACCTGGCGCGCGTCGCCAAAATATCCGCGCGTGAGGTTGAAATCCTGGGACATCACGCTGAGTGCGAGATTTTCCGCGCCGAGGATGCGGCGCACCTGGCGCATCATTTCTTCCACGCGGACATCAGAGCCGGTGTTGCGCGTGCCGTTGTATCCCGCGAAAAGAAGCTTCAGCGGCGTGCCGGGCTTCCAGGCGTCGCCCGCGCCCAGCATCCATTCGAACTTGTTCAGTTCGATCAGGCCGCTGACCCAGGTTTCGAGCAGCAGGTCGGTCATGGCCGGGGATCCTCGGACGCGCCGGTGCCAGTGCTAGCGCCGCCGCTCGCATTCAAATTCGTCGCGTTCACGCCGCCCGCCGCCGCCGCGTTCATCCCAGCGTTCGAAGGCCACTCGCGATATTTGTAGACGAAATGATTTTCGCGGCTGAAGCGCAGCAGCGGCAGGCTGTACTGCGAAAAGGGCGCGGGTTGGCGGCCGATTTCTTCCACTACGCGCGTGTTGTCGAACACGGTGTTCCACACGAGATAAGGCAAAAAGACTTTCAGCAGGGTCGCCAGGCCGCCGAGCTTGCCGGCGCGTCCCGCCAGGGCGTTCACCATCTTCGACGTGGATTTTTCGAAGCTGGGCACAAACATCGGTCCGCGCTTGCCCTGCGCTTTGGCGAGCGAATCGGTCAATTCGACGAACGTCTCCGACTCGCGGCCCGATGACAAATGATAAATCTCGTGCTGTGGCTTGTCTTTTTGGTGCAGCGTGGCGACGGCATCGGCCACAAAATCCACCGGCACGATATCAATGCGATCTTCCGGGCGGAAAGGCAGGACGGGCAGGCCCGCCAAAAAGACGAAGGCGCGGACCATGTCGAATTGGTTCGTTTCAGGGCGGCGGCTATCTCCCAGGACGATGCTCGGGCGGAAAATCGTGCGCTGGACGTCCGGCAGCAGCTGGCGAACCATGTGCTCGCAGAATTTTTTGGTGCGCGCGTAGGGATCGTAGTCCGAGCGATTCCAGTCAATCGCCGTGTCTTCCTGCACCACCTCGTTCGAGCGCTGCCCGGCAATCGCGACGGTGCTCACGTGGCTGAAGCGGCGCAATCCGTGCTGATCGCGCGCGCGCATCGCCACCTGAATCACTTCCAGCGTGCCGCGCAAATTTACGTTCAGGCAGCTCTTCTCTGATTTGCGATTCAGTGAGGCCGCGCAGTGAATGATCGAATCGGTGGAGCGCACCAGACGCGCGTAATCGTCGTCCGCGAGGCCGAACTGCGCGTCGGTGAGGTCGCCGCGAAAAATATGGATGCGCGAATTCAGGAATTCTTCAAAGCGCGGAAAATCCAGATGCAATTGCAGCGAACGCCACAGCCGCTCGTGCGCTTCCTGCTCATCGCGCGCGCGCACCAGCAGGTTCAACGGATCGGTGTGACCCGTGAGCAAATTCGACGCGATATGGGCACCGATATAGCCGGTGGACCCGGTCAGGAGGATGGCCACAGTGATTGAATGTCAGGACGCCGCCGCCGGAGTTGCGCCCTTCGCTTCCGCGGCGCTAGCTTCCGCGCGCGTTTCCAGCGGCACGGAACGCCGGGCACGAGCCTCCAGTTGACGTCCTTCGATGAGAGGATAACACCACTTGCGCAGAGCGGGAATGTGCACGTTGATCCAGTAATCCCACCAGTCCAGCGCGCGGGCGTCGTAACCGAAATCGGCGCGTTCGGCCGGCGGCAGCGCGGCGCTGAGGCGTTCGACGTTGGCGGCTTCGAAGACGTGGTCGTTGTGCAGGATGAACGGCTCGAAAAGCGAAATCAGCTTGATCACTTTTTCCAGTTCGCGCTGCTGGCGCGCCAGAGGCGGCTTCGAAGAGAACGGCTCCATGGTGCGGTTGATGGCTTCGACGATGGTTTTCTGCGCGGGCGCGGAAAATGCTTTGTAGCGCGTCTTGGAGACTGGAATCGCGTCGAATTTCAGGCGCAGGCGTTGCTGGATGTACGGCTGCGCGCGATAAAATTTGCGGTGGCCGAGGCCAGTGAGTTCGATCGAGCGGCGCATATTGCAGGCGTTGGCAACGGACGTGGCGAGCTGATAGACGCGCGCATGGCGGCGCGCGACGAGCGCGGAGGAAATCAGCGTCATCCCGCGGCAAACGAGATCCACTGGGATCAGGTCCAGGCACTTGGTTTCGTTGGTGGGAAGCTGGCGGAAGAATGTTCCGAGAAGATAGGAAAGTGACGCGGATGTGTTGATGCCTTCGTTCCAGCCGAGGAACGGCTTTTCGAGCGATGATTCCACGATGGCGGGGCGCACCACCGCGATGGCCGCCGCGGGATTCGCGTCCAGAAAATTGCGAATGAGCGATTCGGAGAGGCTCTTGGTGAAGGTGTAGGTGTTGGGCCAGCCGAGCTCGATGGCGCGGCGCGAAGCGGCGTCGGTGAGCGTCTGGCGCAGCCAGCGCACGCGATTCTTGCGGATTTGATTTTCCAGCGCGGCGCCTTGTAAATCCTTTGCCGCGTGTTCTTTTTTCTGCGCGGCGCGGCGCAGCTCGTCCGTCACTTCCGCCGATTCCGCGCGCGCTTCCGTCTCGCGCACGAAATTTTCGAGCGACTGCCATTCCTTAACGGCGTCAAAATCCTTGATCCCGTGCGGGGTGTAATTTGCGGGAAGCTCTTCGAGCACGCGGCCATCGCGCTGGCCCACGACGTAGCACGTGGAAAGATGCAGCAGGGAAGCGTGTTCGCACTCGCGCAGGAAATCGAGGACGTAGGCGGTGGCGCGGACGTTGGTCGCGAGGGCGTCGCGCAGGTCGGGATTGAAATCCGTTAGGCCGGAGCTATTGACGATCACGTCGAGCGTGCGTGCCAGGCGCTTTTTGGTTTCCGCGGCGAGGCCGAGGCCGGGCTGGCTGACGTCGCCATCCACCACCTCGATCCGCTCGCGCAAATATTCCGCGAAGCGGGCGCCGTGGCGCTCCGCCAGGCGCTCGAATACGGGAGATTCTTCGATCACGCGCTGGAGACGCTGCAGGGAAGTGGCCGCGCGGTTGTGCCGCACGAGCAAGTAGATGCGCCCGATATCCGGGAGGTCGGTCAGCAGGTTCGCCAGCCATACCTTGCCGATGAAGCCGGTCGAGCCGATCAGCAGAATATTTTTGCCGCGCAAAGTTTCGCGCACACAAAGCGGCGCGCGGCCGTTGCGCGATTCGAAATGCACCACCGGAACGTAGGAGTTCGGCTTGGGCCTCCCGGCGGGCTGAATCGCATCGTCCAGCACTTCTGAATTGTTCTCGAAGCCGAGCACCTTGATCAATTTTTCGCGCGAGAGGCGGCCATCGGGCTGGCCTTCGGTGAAGCGCGCAAACGCGCCGCGCGGGCGAATCACCGGCTCGAGCAGGCGGCCCGTGGCGATGCCTTCGCGAAAATCCAGGCGATTGGAAATGAAGCGCGCGGCGCCCAGATGCTTCGCCAGCGGACGCATGATGTGGTCCAGGCCCTGGCTCACCAAAATAATTTCGCCGCCCGCCGCCACGGCTTCGTTCAGCTTGGTGATGCCGCGCTCTTTCAATCGCGGTTTCAGAAAATATTCGAAGAATTCCTCGCCGAGCAGGTCCAGGCGGTCGCGGCTCACTCCGCGCAGCACGGTGTGCAGCAGGCGCGTGGCAAACACGCGATCGGTCACGTAGAGAAACGGTCGCGCAAGCGCCAGAGTGGCCATGGCGCCGCGGCGCGTCCAGCGCTGCAGGAAGCTTTGCGAATTCCACGCGAAGAAGCCCACCGGGCGCACGGCGGTGAGGTTCAGCAGGCTGCCTTCCACGCGCCAGAAGACAGGCTCGCGCGCGGGCGTGGAAGCGTCTCGCGCGCGCCCCGCAAATTTCGGAATTTGGACGTTTGAATTCGACTGCGACATCGTCAGGTGATTTGCTGCGTGTGCTTACCGGTACCGAAACACCGAAATTATCACGCTATTCCGCGGCAATCAAGCACGCCAAACCTTCGACAGTGGGTCAGTTCCAGATTACGGCGCAGATCGAGCGCGGCAGTACCCTAACCGTTAGCACACGAGAAACGCTCTAATTCTGAACTTCCGGAGTTCAACGAAGCTAATGTTGAGGGTGGTGAGGTGAAGTACGTGAATCTCAAGCATGCAATTGTAGGTCTTCTAGCTGCGGCGCTTATCGCGTGCATTTTAGGGGCTGGATACATTGACACCGCCTATCTTGCGAGTATCCCTAGGGCACCGCAGTCTGACACAGGAAGAATCTACGCCGTCCACGTGAAATCCGTTTCCGTCTACGTGAATCGAGAAGAGCTCAATCGAGTACACCTCGCACACTCCACGCTCCCTATCATCGGTCTATGCTGTTTTCTAGGTCTCGTGGCCATCAAGCAGTATTGGGAAAAATGAAGCTGATATCCACCGTGGCCCTTGCGGCAGCAGCGCGATAGCGGGGTCTTATTTTTCGGGTCTGACGTAATTGAACTGGAAGCTATCGCCGGCGGGGCCCGCCACGCCGCGCGTGTTGTAATCGAGCAGGTATTTCAGGTGCGCCGGGTCTTCCGGATAGGCCACTCCATTCGGATACGGGTACGGCAGCGAAGTATGGAAGGGGAGCGGCGCGACTGTATCGCCGTGCGCGGCGTAAAAATCCATGTCCTTGGCGAAGCCGTCGGCGTAGAAGAAATAATCGCGGGTCCAGCCGTCGGGAATGTCCGGCAGGTGCGTGGAATCAAAATCCACGGCGACTTCATCGCCGGAACCGAAGATCACGTATTTGTCGTCCGTCTTGCGCACCAGGTCGGTGACGTCGCCATAGCGCGTGTAATTTCCAATTTGCCGCGAATATGGGCCGGTGGCGCTCACGTCTTCGTACACATAGCTCAAATCATTTTTGGGATTGCCTTCGACGACGCGCGGATAGCCGCGGAAATGCAGATTCGCGCCCGCGAGCGGAACTTCGGTGAGCTTGTAGGGAACGTCCTCGGGCGAATTGTCCACGCGAATGCGGTCCCAATAGACTCGCAGGTTCGTGACGATGCGGATGGAGCGCGTTCCCGGCGGCAATTTTCCGGTGAGGTCGGCGACCATGGTGCGCGAAAGGCCGGCGGGGAAGCCCATATCGTCCACCACGCGCACCCATTTGCCGGAATCATCGAGCGCTTCGATATAGGGCGGCACCGGCGTGATGCCCGCCTGCCAGGCCGCGTACATTGAACTGGCGCTGAAATAATCGGTGAAGCCATCGAGCAGCAGGCGCAGCGGCTTCGATGCATCCCAGTCGCCAAGGTCCAACTCGATCCAGTGCATCGCCGCAAAACCCGCGTAAGGAGCCAGCGGGAAATCGGTCACGAATTTGTGATCGGCTTCGCGCAGCAGCGGCAGTAAATCGTGGCTGTGTTCATCCCACACGCCGACGGGCAGATGCGCGCCGCGACTGGCGATTACTTTAAATTTCGGGAACGGCCGCTCGCTCGCGAAGCGCTCGTTGGGATAGACCTCGACGTCTACCGGATGATCCACGGCGATCAAGCGCGTCTGGTCGAGGTAATCGAGCTCCTCCATCGGCTCCAGCATGCGGAAATGAATTTTGCCGTCCTGCGGCTGCACCAGCGAGCCCATCACTTTCAGATATTCGTCGGGGTCGGGAATATTGCGCTGGTTGGGGCCGGTCCAGTGCCCGACGATTCCCGGGCCAATCATGTCCGCGAGAAATTCGAATTTATCGCCATTCCACACGAAAACGATCGGGCAAGAGCTGCCGCGGCGGTCAATCTCCGTGATGATTTCGTCCTTGGAGGCGGGGATTTGCATTTCGTCCTGCAGCACGCCGGTGGGCCAGAGCAGGCGGATGACGTCCGCGCCGCGCTCGGCGCCCAGGCCGGCGACAATCGAGGCGGGTCCCTGGCCGAGGTAACCGGAAGCGCCGGCGACCTCCCATTTCTGGCGCAGCGCGCCGGCGTACATCTCCACCTTTGTGCCGATGCCGGATTTATTGTCGTTCTCGCCTTTAAGGCCGATGCGAATCCAATTGAAGCGATTGCCGCCTTCATTTTTCAGCAGCACCGGCGGCGCATTATTTTGGGTGATCAGCAGGTCCGGCGCGCCATCGCCATTGAAATCGAAGGCGATGACGCCGCGCGGATTGTGCAGCACCACTTTATCGAGTCCGGTGGCCGCGGTGACGTCGCGAAAGCCGGCCTGGCCCTCATTACGCAGTAGCACGATGTGGCCATCGCCATTGAACGATTCGCCGACGGCGACGAGATCCATCCAGCCGTCGTTATCGTAGTCAATCGGCGCAACGCCCCAGGCGCGCATCCATTCCAAGTCCGGCAGCGCCACGCGCTCAAACGATTTTCCTTCTACATTGCGCCACAGGCTCAGCCCCGGCGCGCCCCAGTGCGTGAACGCGAGGTCCATCCAGCCATCTTTATCGAAATCGAGCGCGACGACGCCCGCGGTGGGCCCGGGCATGTCGCTCGACCACGGCGTTACGGCGTGAAATGCGCCTTCGCGCGGATTCAGATAGACGACGGGCGATTTCTGCCAGCCGGTCACCACGAAATCAATCGCGCGGTCGTTGTTGATGTCACTGCCGATCGCGCCGACTGAAGGACCGCTGCCTGCCATCCCCGCCTGGCTGGTCCAGTCGGTGAACGTGCCATTGCCATTGTTGCGCCAAAGAATATTGCCGGGCGCCGGAGCGTCATTGGGAAATGCGAAAGGCTGCGCGGGATTTTCGAGCAGGAAAGCGTTGAAGCGCGTGACGTAGAGGTCGAGGTCCCCGTCATGGTCGTAATCAATGAAGGTGACGCCCAGCGCCAGCACGTCCGATTGCGGATCGGTCTTCAGGCCGGCTGCTTCGGTCACGTCCTTGAACGTTCCGTTGCCCTCGTTGTGAAAAAGCAGCACGCCGCCGTTGATGGTGACGGCGAGATCGGGTTTGCCGTCGTTGTCATAATCGCCGACGGCGCAGCCCATCGCCGGGCCATGAATTTCCAGTGTGGCCTCGCGCGTGACGTTCACAAATTTGCCGTAGCCCGTGTTTTTGTAGAGCGCCGCGTCGCCCCGTCCGTCGGCGTCCACCAGAAAAATGTCCGGCTTGCCGTCGCCGTTGTAATCAATGATGCAGGCGCCGCTGCCGAGGAATCGCTCGAGCGCGTTGGCGGGATTATCGTCGGCGGCTTTAGTCGCGCTGATCCTCCGCGTGGAATGACGCGCTCCGGCGGGCGCGGCGTCGAGTTTCGCGGGCAGCGGCTTCGCCGCGGCGCCGCGGGGCGCGAATTCGGGCAAATCCGCGGCCAGCGTCACGTTGACGAAATGCACGGGCAAGGCCGGAGGCACCGGCTCGGGCGCGGGCTGCATGACCTCCGCGAGCGAATATTTTCCCTGCTCGCCATAAATGAAGCTCACCGGCTTGCCCAACTTCAGGGAAGTCATGTGCTGGAAGCGGTCGAAGTGCTCGCGGGCCTGCGCGACCTTGCTGGTGCGCTGCAATGCTTGCGCCAGGCCAAATTCGGCGGAAACCTGGAAGGGATTTAGTTCCAGCGCGCGCTCGAACGCGGGAATAGCTTTGTCGTACTGCTGCTGCTGGGAATAAATCAGCCCGATGAAATACTGGGTGTCCGCATCGTAGGAATCGAGCGTGGCAACCTTCACGAAATCCGTGATGGCGGCGTCCGCGTTGCCCGTGGCCTTCTCGAGCAAGCCCAGATTGAACCAGGCGTGGGGGTCGCGCGGATTGCGTTGCGCGGCTTTTTCCAGAATCTGGCGCGCTTCGTCGAAGCGCTGCATATTGAGCAACGCGATGCCGGTGTTCAGGCAGCCGACGTCGCTCTGCGGATCGAGGATGCAGGAGCGCTGAAATTTTCCGAGCGCTTGCTCGAACTGCTGGCGGTTCATCAGCGCCACGCCGAAATTATTTTCGCGGATGATTTCGGCGCGCGGGTCGCCCTTCTCCTCTTCGGCGGCTGCTTCGGCTTTTTTCGCGGCGGAGGCGTGTATACGAGCGTGTTGCGGCGGCTGCGACGGCTCCGACTGCTGCTGCGGCCGGTTGGCTCCGGTGAGTGCGCAAGCAAAGACGCCTACGAAGAGCGCGGCGCGCGCGATGCGATTCATGCCAACCTCAATCCAGACATGCGGGGTATTCTACCGTTTCGCGAGCGGCTTGGCAGCAATGCTGCCTTCTTTTTCTTTTACGGTGATGATCTGGTCGGCGGCGACGTTTTTCAGATTGTCCACTTGGCCGCTGGGCCAGTGAATTGCGATGGCGTCGGCCTGGGTATGGGAGCCGAGGCCGAACGTGAGGATCAATTCGCTGGAGGAAAGGTAGCTCGACCCGCTGCGCAGCATCTTGGTTTGCGTGTCGCTGCCGGCGGTCAAGCGGACGGTCGAGCCGATGCCGTCGCGATTCGATTTCGTTCCGATCAATTTAATGCGCAGGCTGTGATTCGTCGCGCCGGTATTGCGGAAAAGCACCGCCGGTCCGTCATTCGTTCCGACCAGCAGATCGAGCGCGCCATCATTATTGATATCGCCATAGGCCGCCCCGCGCGCGACGCGCGGCATCGCAAAGGCTGCTCCAGCGGATTGCGTCACCTCGCTGAATTTCCCGTTGCCCAGATTGCGGAAAAGGTGCGGCGGTTCGGCAAAACGCACGCGCGGCTGCACGCGCTCGATGGCGTCCTCGATGTGCCCGTTCGCCACGTACAGATCGAGCCAGCCGTCCAGATCGTAATCGAAGAAAAAGCATCCGAAGCCGAGCGTGAGCAGCGAATCGTGGCCCACTTCCGATTGCGGAGCTTCGTCCACAAAGAGGCCGTTGCGCTCGTTGTGATACAACGAAATCATTTGATTCGAGAAATTCGTGATCACCACGCTGGGATATCCCGAGCGGTCGTAGTCCGCGGCATCCACGCCCATGCCTGCGCGCGCCACGCCGTCTTCGCTATAGCCGATCCCCGCGGAAACGCCTTTCTCGCTGAACGTGCCGTTGCCGTTGTTGATGTACAGCTTGTTGGGCTGTGTGTCGTTGCTGATCAGAATGTCCGGCCAGCCGTCTTGATTCGCGTCGAGAATGGCGATGCCCAGGCTTTTCGAGGTGGGGTCGTACAGGCCAGCTTTTTGCGTGGCGTCTTCGAAGGTGCCGTCGCCGCGATTGTGCCACAAACGCACCGACGTGCCTTTATACGCTTCGGGCGTGCAATACGATTTCGTTTTTCCGTCGAGCGCGCAATAGATATCGGTTTCCGGGGACCACTGCACGTAATTCGCGACCACCAGATCGAGCTTGCCGTCGCGGTCGTAATCCACCCACGCCGCGCTGGTGCTGAATTCGTGCGGACCTTCGAGGCCGGCGCGCTCGGTGACGTCCGTAAACGTGCCGTTGCCATTGTTGTGAAACAAATGGTTCTGGCCCAGCGTGGTGATGAAGATGTCGTCGAAGCCGTCGTTGTCGTAATCGCCGATCGCGACGCCCAGGCCGTACATCTCGACGTCCAGCCCAGCTTTTTTCGTCACGTCGGTAAAGGTGCCGTCGTGATTATTGTGGTAGAGCGCCATCGTGGAGTGCTTACGCACGTGCCCCGGCCAATCCATGGCGTTGACGATTAATAGGTCCTGCCAGCCGTCGTTATCGTAATCAATGAACGCGACGCCCGGCCCCATCGTCTCCGGCAGCCACTTTTTGCCGAACGCGCCGTTGTAATGCACGAAGTGAATTCCCGCGGCGCGCGTGATGTCCTCAAACCGGATGCCATGAGCGGCGGCGCTTTTCTGCGGCAGGGCAGCGGCGGCCGCTCCGGCGGTTGAAGCAGGCGTCCTTGTCGTTGCGGCGCCAAGGGCCCCCAGCGTGATGGTCACGGCGGCCGCGCACACGGCGCTTATCCAGGTGCGATGGAAGCGGAAGCGCATCAATCGGATTCCTTGGCGTGAGGAGGCAGCGCGGCGTATTTCGGGGCAGCTGCTTTGGCGGGCGGGCGATTCCGCGCCGTCAGGAACGCCTCCGAAACGTGCTCGTGAATGGGCTGCCGCTCGTTGTTGTCGTCGGGATGGGTGCGCAGGTAAGGCCCCACCAGGGCTTGCGAAGCCTCGTCCGCCTTGAAGCGCAGGTAGCGCTTCTGAAATTCCGCGGCGACCTCGGGCTTGCCCAATCCCGTGTAGGTGAGCATCAAATTATAGTTGGCTTCGAGGTTTTCGGGATCCACCGCGATGGCGGCGTTGAATTCGCGCAGGGCGTCCTGATATTTGCGCTGCAGGAAATAGATGCGGCCCAAATCGTCGCGCACCACGCGGTCGCGCGGATACTGGGCGACGACTATTTGGAGATGCTGAATGGCGTCGTCGTAGTGGCCTTGCTCGCGCAGCACTTTTGCGTAGAAGAAATTAGCGCGCGCCAGGTTCGGCTTGAGCGCCAGCGCCTTTTCCAGCACTTTTTGCGCGGCCGGTAGATTTCCTTCCTGCAGGCGGACGCGCCCCACATTCGTCCAGCCGTCGAAATTCGCGGGGGCCATCTGCGTGATTTTCTCGAACGCGCCCGCCGCGCCGGAAAGATCGCCTTGCAGGAAAAGCCCGATGCCGTAATCGTTCCAGCGCGTCCAGTCGTCCGGATTGAGCACCACTTTCGGAGCGGGCTGCGGCGCATTGGCCGCGAGCACGTTCAAAGTCTCCGTGTCTTCCGCCATCACCACGATCGGCAGGTCGGGAACGCCCTGGCCGCCGCCGGGCATTTTCGCGGGATCGCCGGTGAAGGAATAATTCTGATCGTCGTAGTTCGGCGCGACCGCGCCTTCCTGCTGATGCGGGTCGCGCACGCCGGTAAAAGCGAACTGCGTGTTGTACCACATGAATTTCCGGTAGTTCACTTTCGCTTGCAGATGGATTTTGTCTCCGGCACTCGGCGGAATCCGCAGGCGGTAGTGAATCGTATCGCCCGCGCCGGGCGGAATCAGCCGGACGTAAACGACCGAGCGCGTGGCCCAGGCATTGCGCTTATTGATCGGATTGCCGTGGCCATCAATCTGCAATGAGCGGTAAAAATGCGCGCCGGGATCCACGGGACCTTTGCCGTCATCTTCCACGCCGCCACTTTGGAAGAGAACCTTGCCCTTGTCGTCCGTGGCCGTGAGTTCCACCCAGCAATCGAACGCGTCCACGGTACCGCCCGGGAAAAAGTGGCCGACTTTGCGCGTGCGCACCACTACGTCCACGCGATAGGTGCCGCCGCGCTTGACGGCAGCGCCGGTACGATTCAGCGGCGCCGTCAGCAGCGCCACCGGAGTCGCCGCATCGGGCGACATGTTCACGGGAACCGAAGTCTCCGCTTCCTCGCCCACGGCGAAGGTCGTCTGCAGTCCCGGCATCGAGGGCGGCGCGATCGGCGTGCCCGCGCTCCCTGCCGCGCCCTCTTCGCTGCCGGATTCTTTCGCCTTCGTTTCCGGAGAAATCGCGAAGATGTCCACGCTCACGTCGCCCTTGCTGAGGAAGTCCTCGACGGTTTTCAGCTGCGCCTCATCGTGATTGGCGGTGGGCAGCGCCGTATTCGCGGCGGGGAAGCGGTGCGAATGGATGAATCCGTCAATGTTCCCGGCGTCGGTGGATTTCGTCATCGGCATGTGGCAATCGGCGCACATCTGTCCCTTGGGAGGATAATAAAAGGAGCGCGCGCCCTGGAACGAAACGCCGCTGGCCTGCCAGTTATCGTAATCGTCGAAGCCGCGCACCCAGCGGTAGTGATTCACCGGCACATCCAGATGGACTTTGTGGCACGTGGAGCAGAACTCGGCCGTTTGCGTGCGCATGAACGGTTTCAGGAAGACGCGGCGGTGCGGCTCCGGATTCAGATTGGTAAGAAAATCGTGCAGGCGCAGCACGAAAGGATTTTTGCTGGCCGCCATTTTGTGCAGCTCCGGATATTCCAGGAAGAAGTCCGCCTGGCCCATCGTGCTTTTTACGTTGGCGATGGAATGGCACATCATGCAGCCCAGGCCCGCCTGTCCGGCCGGAGTGTCTTCCACTTCGCGCACCGGGCGATTGAACATTCCGCTGTAGAGCAGCGCGGGATCGTGGCATCCGGCGCACCATTTCGAGGATTTAATGCCGATGGTGTCCTGCATGTACTCGATGCTCTTGCGGTACCACGCGTTATTGAAGGAAGAAAAATGGTGCGCGGAGCTTTGCCACTCGTTGTAGATGTCTTCGTGGCAGCGCTTGCAGGATTGCGACTCCGTAAAGTAACTCGCCGGGATGTGCTGCTGTTCGGCGGTTTGCGCGGAGCTGGGGAAAAAAGGCCCCTCTGGCCCGTCGCCTTCGGCATCCATGGTGGCCGGGGCAATCGTGGGATTGTGGATCCGGTGCGATTCCTGCCACGGAACCGTGCGCAGCCACCAGGCGCCCGCTGTGATCAGACCCGCCACCGCCAGGCAAATCGCGCTGCGCGCAACGCCGGCGGGGATTCCACCCGCGAGAAATCCGCGCTTGCCCGCCCATCCCGAAAAAAGCAGCGCGCAACCCGCCACACACGCGCCGATGTGCACGCAAAGCAGCGGCCAATCCACGCGCCGCGTCCCGGTGTAAATCAAGATCGCGCCCAGAATGCCGCCCAGCGCCAACAGCAGCCAGCCCAGGCGCGAAACCGTGGCGCCCTCGCGCAGAATCGGCCGCAGCGTGAAAATCAGCAGCGTCAGGAATGCGATGCCCACGAGCACATGCAGGATGATCGCGCCGAAATAGGGCACGTTGGCCGAGGGCCACGCGTAGACGTAAGCCGCCGTCGCGATCAGGACGGCCAGCAGGATGGAAGTGAGGCGCTTCATGCGCGGTGCGCACCGGCGGAGTTCAACATTACGATCGAGGCTCGCAAATGGCCTGCTCCGTTCATTTTGGCGGTCTGATGATTTGGAAAGCCGGGATTCTGTCCTCGGGTCGGGCGAGAGTCAATAATACTTTTGCACTAGGCGCGCGAAAGCCGCAATTCCCGGCTCATTTTCGATTGCCGGCGGCCGAAACCGCCGTTAACGCCGCCGCCAAATCCCCCGCATGACCCGCGCATGTTAGACTCATCGGCTCGCACGGCGTGAAGGGAAGTGAATTGGCGATGGACGACGTGGTTTACAGCCCGCTGGGGGAGATGGCCGCGCATATTCGCATGCGCCAAATCTCGCCTGTGGAGCTGGTCGAAGCGCACCTGGCGCGGATTGCGCGCCTGAATCCGCAGTTGAACGCCTACGTGCACCTGGACGCCGCAGGCGCGCGCCAGCAGGCCCAGGTGGCGGAAGCCGCCCTAGCCTCGCGCGCGGGCCCTGATTCGCTCGGCCCGTTGCACGGTGTGCCGCTCTCGGTAAAAAGCTCGGTGGACGTGGCCGGCTGGCCCTGCGAATGCGGCAGCGCGCTGCGCAAAGGTTACATTCCGGCGGAAGACGCGACGCTTGTCGCGCGTTTGCGCGCGGCAGGCGCGATCTTGCTCGGCAATACCAACGTGCCGGAATTTTTGATGGCCTACGAAACCGACAACATTCTTTACGGCCGCACGAATAATCCCTGGGACCTCACGCGCACGCCTGGCGGCTCGAGCGGAGGCGAAGCGGGGGCCATCGCCGCGGGCTGCTCGGCCGGAGGAGTGGGCAGCGACGGCGGCGGCTCCATCCGAATTCCCGCGCACTTTGTGGGCATCTGCGGACTGAAACCCACGCCCGGCCGCGTTCCGGGCACGGGGCATTATCCCGCGTCGGCCGGGCCGTTCACGGAGCTGGGCGTGGTGGGGCCGATGGCGCGAACGATCGCGGACGTCACGCGGCTCTTCGAAGTGATGGCCGGCTACGATGTCGGTGACCCTGCGTCGGCGCCCGTCCCGCTGCGGCGCTGGAGCGACGAAGAAATTCGCAAGCTGCGCATCGCGTATTTCGAGGACGACGGCGCGACGCCCGTCACTCCGGAAACCGCCGCGGCCGTGCGCCAGGCCGCCGACGCTTTGCGCGAGCAAGGTTTTCAAGTGGAGGCGTGGCGCCCGCAAAATCTCGACCGCGTGTGGCAACTCTGGTGGAATTTATTTGGCCCCGGCGTGCAAATGGCCATGGGGGCCGCGATTGAAGGACGCGAAGGCGAATTAAGTCCGATGCTGCGCGCCTGGCGCGAGAATGTGGCGAAGCAGCCTCCGCTTGATGGCCGCGATTGGCTCAATACCATGATTGGCCGCGATGCGTTGCGCGAAAAGCTGCTGCGCCAGATGGAGAAATTTCCAATTCTGCTGTGCCCGGTGTGCGCGGTGCCGGCGTTTCATCACGGCGAGCGTTCCTTCACCGTGCAAGGCCAAAAAGTGCATTACCTGAAAGCGATGAGCTATTCGCAGTGGTTCAATCTGCTGGGTTTTCCGGGGGTCGTGGTTCCGGTGGGGCGTTCGCCGGAAGGCTTGCCGATTGGAGTGCAGGTGGTGGGCCGCGCCTGGGAAGATGAAGCGGTGCTCGCGGTCGCCGCGAAAATCGAAGAGGCCACCGGCGGTTTCCGCCGCCCCCCGATGTGAGGGGTGGTCTTAGTTTTGTAGCGGCGCACTTTAGTGCGCCATCGCTCCAGCAGCAACACCGATGGCGGTCCCGCAACTTCACCCGGGACGCAAACAGCGCGTCTAAAGACCGCCGCTACAAAATCTCTTCAGGCGCGGCGCGAGCTCCGGCCCTCAGATCTACGCCGCCGTATTCGCGCGCGCGATCAGCAAAATCGCCAGCACGTAAAAAATGAACATCAGCGCCAGAAAAGCTTTCGCGCGCGTATTCGCGCCCTTAAATTCCTTCCACGCGAAAATGCCCCACAGCGCCGCCACCATCGGCGCGGATTGCCCGATGGAATACGCAATCGCGACGCCGGTATAATTCGCCGCCACCAGATTGAAAACCGTCCCGGTGGCCCAGATCGCGCCGCCAATCAATCCCAGCGCATGCCCGCTCGCCGATCCGCGAAAGAACCCGCTGAAGGCCACGGGCTCGCCCACCAGCGGCTTCTTCATGAAATACACATTCCATAAAAAACACGAAAGCAGCGCGCCGCCGGTGAGAAAAACCGCAATGCTGTATGGGCCAAGGGTATGCCCGTGCGTAAGCGCGCGCGTGGAAAAGGGCGCCCACAAACCCATCAGCACGCCGGAAACGATGCACGTGACAATACTTTTGCGCGAAGCAGACTTGCCGGCATTAATTTCGCCATAGGCCTTGCCATCCAGAATCACCGCGACTACCGCGCAAGCCACGCCCGCCGCGAGCATCGCCAAGAACCCGCGCTGCTGCTGCACGTAACTGAGCACGGTGCCGACCACCAGCGCGATGCCGATCCCGATCGGAAAGGCAATCGCGAGGCCGGCCATGTCAATCGCGGCGACCAGCAACAGGTTCGCCAGGTTGAAAATCACGCCGGCCAGCAGCGCCCAGCCGATATTCGCAAGGTCCGCGGCGCGCACATTATTCAGAAAGCTCGATGGGTCATTCGCCGTCGAGCCCATCGTGAACGCGTACAGCAGCGACGCCAGAAAAATTCCCACCGCGTAGTCCCAGTAGAAAAGCTCGAAGCGGTAATTCTTCACGCCCTTGTAGGTGTTAGCCCACGATCCCCAGCAGATCGCGGAAATCACCATCATCAAGAGCGCCGTCCCGGAATTCAGCGGTGTGAACATGGTCTCCTTTCAGATTGCGTTACAGGCGCCCGCGCCACGCCGGTGCTAAGCCCGGCGCAACGCACGGATATCCTGGGTTCCCCAGCGAACGGCCATTACTTTTCTAAAGCGAAAGCCAAAATTAAGACTCAAATGCAGCCGAGCCCTTGGGCGCCTGCGCCTTGATCAACGCCATCACTTCGTCGCGCTTGGCCATCGCGCGCGCTCCCACCTTCGTGCAACAAAGCGCCGCGCAAGCATTGGCAAATAATCCCACGCGCTCGAGATCCCAGCCCTGCAGCAAGCCGTAGGAAAGCCCGCCCATAAACGCGTCGCCCGCGCCGGTGGTATCCACCACGTCCACTTTCAACGCGGCCACGCGCGTAACTTTTCCGGGTCCGGCGATGATGCAACCGTCCGCGCCCAGCGTCAGCGCCACGATCGTTGGCCCCAGCCCCAGCAACTGCCGCGCAATCTTTTCGTAATCGGCTTCGCCGGTAAGCTCGCGCGCCGCTGCTTTGCAGGGCTTCAGCACATCCACCACCCGCAACGCGGTGCAGAGTTCATCCTGCGTGCCCAGGTTCGCCGCCGCAAAGAAACTGGGCGCCACGTCCAGATCGAAAATCACGCGCACGCTCGCGTCGCGCGCCACCTGCATCGCTTGCTTCACTGGAGCGATGGGGAGTTGCGAAGCCTCCGTGTGGAAATGCTTGGCGGCCTGGATGTGCGGCGCGAAGCGCGAGAGCACCTGGTGAACGGAAATTTTCCCCGTCACGTTGGGAAACATGTAGATGCAGCGCTCTCCGGCGGCGTCCACGGGAATCCAGGTGAGGGCGGAAAGCTCGCCCTTCACCACCTCAATCCCGGAAAGATCCATGGCGTCCGCGGTGAAAGCCTTTTGGATGATGCGGCCGTTTTCGTCGTCGCCG
Organism: uncultured Acidobacteriota bacterium; assembly: GCA_963780035.1. Taxonomy (GTDB): domain Bacteria; phylum Acidobacteriota; class Terriglobia; order Acidiferrales; family UBA7541; genus Palsa-295. The sequence goes on from CAWAAG010000012.1 coordinate 318,194, forward strand.
ATAAGCCCCAGCCATCCGGTTCTGGCGCCGAGCCGCGCCACTTGCGTCAGGTTATTGGCGGTGACGCCTCCGGCGTGGATTTCCATGCGTGTGGCATTTATTTTTTCTTCCGGGCCCAGCAGGCGCGGGACGATCGCGAAGTAATCCACCGTGCAGCTGCCGATTCCCACCACTTCCGCTTTTCCGTTCGTATCCATTTGGCCTCAATTCTTTCTAATGCGCCGCCGCTACCGCCGTCGGATGCGCGCTCGCAGGCGGCAGCGCCATCAAATCAATGAACATCTTGTAGAACTTTTCCTTGTTCAGCTCTTCGGGAATATTCACGAGCTGCTCGCCCAGTCCCGGCTGCGCGCCGGCCGTCCATACCAGCACGTTTCCGTAGCCTGCCGTATGCGAGATGTCTATGTCCATATAATACTGAGTTTGCTGCGTGATTACGCTGGGGTCCAGCCAACCGGCCACCGCCAGCTCGTCCCACATATATTCTTCATCGGCATATTTGGCCAGATATTGCGACGCCAGGCTCTTCGATTTCGCGATTTCGGCGATCAGCTCCTTGGTCATGTGCGTCTTCACCGAAATGTCCACCGTGGTGATGGTGACCTTATGCCACGGCGAAGTGAGCACGATGTGCACCGCCTCCGGATCCCACCAGAAATTGAATTCGCGGCGATTTTCCGAAGCCCAATCGTGCGGCACCACCGGCGCGATGCTGCCGCCCATCACCACCAGTTCCTGCGCCAGGTCCGGAACCTCGGGATCGAGGCTGATGGCCTGCGCGATGTCCGTCATCGGCCCGCCGGCATAAATCGTCACTTCGTGCGGGTATTTGTGGACCATGCGAATGATGAAATGCGCCGCGTCCTCGGTCTGCGCTTTGATCGTGGGATTGCCCTCCGGCAGGTTGGGCACCACAAACGGCGTGTGGTAGGTGCCGCGCTGCCCGTCACCCATATTCATGCCGGGGCGGTGGCCGTTCCAAGCTCCCTGATAGTGCACCGTGCCGTAAAGCTTTTCCCAACGCTCGATCATCTCCATGCGATTGATCAGCGGATACACCGCGCCGGGATAAACGGGAATATCGGTGTGCCCGGTCAATTCCAGCATGCGCAGCGTGTGCGCCACTTCTTCGTCGCGCCACATGTCGCCGCTCACCACCGTAATCCCCAGCGTCTCCACGTTCGGCGATTGCAGGAACATCAACATGGACTGCTGATCGGTCGTGGCCGCGCCGCGCGCGTCCTGGTCAATGATCACTTTTCGTTTTGCTTGCCCCGGCGTGGTCAGCGCGAACGCAATTACAGCAGCGAACGGAAGAATATTTTTTAAGCGCATGGTTCTGGCGACTCCCCTGGTTTTTTGGCGAAATACTGGATCGGAAGCTCGTTTCCGCGAATCGTTTTTGGCGGAAGGGCGGTTGCTGGGCCGTCGCTGCTTATAGTTCTCCGCGCCGTACGAGTCAAGCGAAAACGGCGATTTTTCGGCGGCGGAAGCGTTCCCGAATCGGGCCGCGTCATTACCGGATGTTATAATCCGCGAATGTTTTCGTGCAGCGGGAGCAATCGGGATTCGCAGTCGTGGCGCAATTGCAGCGGCGATCCGCCTGACGCGGGCGCGTTTCGCTTGGGCGTGTTAGTGCTGTTCTGCCTGCTCGTTGCCGCGGCGTCATTTGCCCCGGTGCAAGCTCAGACGCAGCCGCAGACGCAGACGCGGACCGAGCACGCCACGGCGCTCATCGAACAGGGCCGCGCGCAGGCGGCCGCGGGGAAATTTCCAGACGCGCTTGCGAGCTATCAGGAAGTGTTGCGCCTCGAGCCGCACAACCTGAAAGCTGAAATCGGCATGGCGCAGGCCTATCGCGGCGTGCGCAATTTCGATGAAGCCAAAAAGATTCTCGAGCAAGCGCACCGCGAACATCCGCGGAGCGCCGCCCCGCTCGCCGTTTATGGCGACCTGGACATCCAATTGCAAACTTACGAAGCGGCCATCGCGCATCTGAACGCGGCGCTGGCCCTCGATCCCGCCGACGTGGACGCGCGCAACCGCCTGGCGGTCGCCTACAAAGCCAAAGGCGATGCCCCCAGCGCCCTCGCGCAGCTCGCGAAAATCCTGGCGCGCGATCCGAAAAATGCGCTGGCGCATTACACGTGCGCGGACATCTATGCGGACCACAATCAGGACGCACAAGCGCTGGTGGACGCGGAAAAAGTCGTCGAGTTGCAGCCCGAAAATCCGCTCGGCCGCATGCTGCTGGCAAAAATCCTGGTGCGTCCTCCCGAGAAGCCCGTACCTGGCGACATCAAGGAGCGCTGCACGAAAGCCGTGGACGCGCTCGAACCGCTCGTGGGTGCGGGTCCCGGCACGGATGCAGCGTCGCCGCCGGCCGCGCCCGATTCCGAGACGCTCTTCCTGCTCTCTCGCGCCTACCGCTGTGCCGGACAGGATGACAAAGCGCAGCAGACGCTCGTTGCGTTCGAAAAATCCTCGCAGAACGATCGCACCACCGCCGAAGATAAACTGCAGGCCAAGCACCTGGTGCAGCAGGCGGACGACCTCGCAATCAAAAATGACTTCGCGGGATCGCTCGCGCTGTTGAATCAGGCGATTGCGCTCGATCCCACCTACGCGGCCACCTATTCGCAGCTCGCCAAGCTCTATTACTCCGCCGGAGAAATCTCGAAAGCCAGCGACGCGATCGGCCAGGCGCTCGCGCGCGAGCCTTACCATCCGGAATATCTTTACGTGCAGGGAAAAATTCTCGAGAGGGAATCGCGGCTGGATGACGCGCTCGCCGCGTTCCAGGAATCCGCGCGCGTGAATCCGAAGGAGTCCGACGCGTATTTTGAAATCGGCGCGATTTACCAGCAACGCGGCGACCGCGCGAGCGCGCTGGCCGCGTACAAGAAGGCCATCGAAATTTCCCCGGATGATCCCGACTACAAACGCGCGCTCGCCTCGCTCAATAGCAATCCGCCGCCGACTCCGTGATTCCGATGGGGCGAGAACCAATCTGGGAGTGCGGCGGCTTGCCGCTGCTTCTCCGGCGCGAAGCTTGCCCGCCACGACGGGCTTGCTTCGCGTGCAGTGAACGCCATCCCGACGCCAAAGTAGGCGCGGCAAGCCTCGCCCAAGAAAAGTCCGGAGCAAGCTCGCGCCCTCCACAAAAATCCAGCCGGTCGGCGATTAGATTATTTCGCGGCGTGCGCCCCGGGCGTCGGACGCGTCAGCAAATCCACGAACTCGCCGTAGAATTTCTGCTTGTCGAGGTCGTCCTGAACTTCCACCTCGCGCTCGCCCAAACGCGGACGCGTCTCTTCGGTCCACACCAGCGTGTCGCCATACGAAGCGCCATGGTCAATCGAGACGTCCATGTAAATCTTGTGCGTTTTCGTGATGATCGAAGGATCGAGCCACGCCACGGCCGCAAGCTCATCCCACAGATACCCCGGCTCGGCGTATTTCGTGGTGTACTGCGCCGCGGGACCCGAGCCTTTGGCGATCTGCGCGATCAGTTCCTTGCTCATCTGCGTCTTCACGGAAATATCCACTGTAGTCACCACCACGCGCGCCCACGGCGCATGCAGCACCCGGCTGGAAGCTTCCGGATCGATCCACAGATTGAATTCGCGCCGAGGAGTCATGGTGAATTCCGGATCATCGGTCTGCGGCAGAATGCTTCCGGCCATCACGATCAGCTCTTTCGCCAGCGAAGCGAATTCCGGGTCAATCGCCTGCGCCAGCGCGAGATTGGTGAGCGGGCCGCCTTCGTAGATGGTCACTTCGTGCGGATACTGGTGCACCATGCGGATCAGAAAATGCGCGGCGTCTTCGTTTGCCGCTTTCGTGGTGGGCGCGCCTTCGGGCATCGGCGGAATTTCCCACGGCCCGTGGACTTTACCGTCCCGCGCGTAATTCCACGCGCCCTGGTACACCACTTTGCCGTGCAAGGTTTCCCAGCGCGCGATGTACTCCTTAGTGTTTACAAGCGGAAACGCCGCGCCCGGCACCACCGGAATGTCGGTGCGCCCGATAATCTCTATCAGCCGCAGGGTATGCTGCACTTCTTCGGCGAGCCACGCGTCGCCGGTCACCACCGTGATGCCCAGCACGTCCGTATCCGGCGATTGCACCAGCGCCATCACCGCCTGCATGTCTGTGCCGCCGGGCCCCGCGCAATCCTGATCAATGATCACTTTGCGCTTCGCCTCGGCGTGTTGCGTTCCGCGAATTTCCTGCGCGCGCACGGGCCGCACCCATGCAGCCAGCAGCGAAATCAGCACGAACGCACAAAAAATGCATTGGCGAATTGTTTTCATGGGAGTTTCCTCGGTATGGATGGTATCGCGAACCGGAATCCGTGACGCCTTTGTAGCGGCGCACTGAAGTGCGCCATCGATCGCGCGGCAACACCGATGGCGGCCTGAAGGCCGCCGCTACAAGACCAATACTCGGCACCGCGTCAATACATGATCGTGCGCGTCAAATGATGCGGCCAGAACGTGGTGTGGTAGTGCGTCCACAGCCGCGCGTCTACCTGCGGAATGATGATCTGCAGATCCTTCGGACGGATCTTATTGATTTCCTCGCGCAGCAGCGCCGTGGCGTACAGGCAATGCGCGCGGATTTCGATTTCCTGCGTGCTATCGCGCGGAATCAATTGGTAGGTATCTATGGCGTGCTCGAGCTGGGGCGAATAACTGGTGATATTCAGCAACCGCAGCGCCACCGGCACGATGTAATCCGCGAACGCCGTCATCGTCGGCAGGTCTTCGATCTTAAAGTCATAAGGCTTGTGCAGATTCGCGTAGAGCATCCAGATGCCCAGCTGCGGCAGCTTGTAGAATTTGATCTCGTGCCCGTCGTACTGGCTCACGTCGTTGAAGCGTGGGAACTCCGTCACCAGCCGGTCCACCATGCCGTTGCCGTGGTCGTAAAGCTTCGGCGAGCAGGAGTGGATAAAATTCGAAAACCGGCCATTATATTTTGCAACGAGCACCGGCCCCACCTGGTGCAGCACCGCGAGCTTCTCATCCAGCATGGGCATCTCGATATTGCCCGCAAAAATGCCGTTCAGCTCCGCGCGCGTCACGCTGGCCATCCATTTGCCGTCGAGGATGGGGATGCCGTTGTCCATGGCGCGCTTCAAGCAGGCGAATTCGGCGTCGGAATCCGACCAGTGCTGCCCCGCGTAGTCCGTCTGAAATTTTACGTGCGTGCTGAAATCGGTGAAGGCGGTGTCAATCGTGTCCGAGGTCATGATGAAGTCAATCGCGACGTCTTTGTCGTGCGCGCCGATGCCGAAGGGCAAAGCGTACTCCGGCACGGGCAAATCCTCGTAAGCCATCCAGCCCGCGACTTCCGTGATCTTGTCCACGTGCGTATGCACGTTGCGCGAATGTTCGATCACCGGGCGCAGACTATCCAGGACGGGACTGCCAATCGGTTCAGGCCAGCGCAAGGTAGGACTCCCAGGCACGGATGCGGATGCGGCGTCGGCGGATGAAATGATAGCGCCGGCAGCGCGGCCCGCGGTGAGCGAGCCAACTGCCAGCATAAAGGAACTGCTCAGACCCTGCAAAAACTGCCTTCTTCCCAGGGGCCGCAAAGTCATCAGAAGATGAACTTAGCTCCCGCCTGGAAAGCGAAGGGCGTGCTACCCGGCGCGACTTGGGTGATCCGGCGAAGCGGCAGGCCGTTCACGTCCAGAGCCGGCAGAGCGGTGAGCGGCGAACAACTCGAGCCCATCGCACCCGAACTTGCGTACGCCGGGATGGATGCCCAGGGGACGCAGGCTCCCAAAGTCTGATAGTCAATCGTAGCGGTCGTATCCGGGTTCGAATAAACATTCCCGCGGTTGGTCAGGTTAAAGAAATCGCCGGACAACTGCAGGTGGTACCGCTGCTCGTGGATGCCTAAGTCTTTTTGTAGCCTCATGTCCCACTCGGCAAAGCCCGGCTGGTTCAGAGGGTAACGCCCGAGAAGCTTCGTCTTGCCGTTAACCAGAATGGTCGGACGATCGTTGTTGTGTGCGTAGGTGGAATCCGCCACCAGGTCTCCGTTTACGTCGACGTTGACGTAAATGGGATACGGAACGCCCGTATGGGCAATCAGGCTTGAGCTGATTGAGAAGCCGTGAGGCAAATCGTAGACTCCGGCAGCTTTGAATTGATGCTTGATGTCCAAGCCGTTCCGGCCGTAGTCGAGGTTGATGTTGAAAGGATCTTGTTGCCCGAAGTAGGTGTCCGTATCTCTTTCGCTTGCTCCATTGTCCTTGTTCTGCGACCAGATATAGTTCGCGAACACCTGGAAATTATTGGAAAAGCGCTTGGTGATGTTGATGACACCCGATTCGTAGTTGCCGTGCGCGAAGCTGCCCGTCCAGTTCGTAAACGGCGACAGAGTGGTGTCCAGGTTGCCGCACAGAATGGACCGGCCGACGTTGTCAACCATCGGCGGTGCGTTCGCTCCTCCCGGGCACTGCGTAAAGTTACGCTGCCAGGCTTCCTCGGTGCCGTACCCGCCCGTGCGGAGATGCTGGGAATCCACCCACACGAAGGTGGCCGTCACCGTCCAATCGTGGGCGAACGTATGTTCGATGCTTCCGGTCAAATTCGAGACACGCGGGTTCTGAAACGACGGGTCCACGATGTTAGGACCGGGGCATCCAATCGCGGCATTACTGCACAGTGAGTCCACGCCCCCCGGAATACTGCTCGGGAATATGTAGGGAAAGCCCGCGGGAGGATAGCAATAAGCGCCGAAGCAAAAAATGCCCGCCGTTTTTCCGCCACCCGCGGTGGGCAGGAAGATTAGCGGGGCCTGCGCGTAGTAGAAGCCCCACGCCGCCCTGACGATGGTCGGGGACTGGAGCGAACCTACGTTCCATGCCAAGCCGATGCGCGGCCCGAACTGCTTGAAGTCGTTGGGCACGTGCTGCGGGACCGGGATGGTGTGTGTGCCGGCACCGACGCCAGCGTACACCTCGACGCCCGGCGTTGGCGTTTGCGGCTGGGGGTTCCACGTTCCGTCCCAGCGCAAGCCGTAGGTAAGAGTTATGCGCGAAGTGACCTGCCACTTATCCTGCCAGTAGATACCCACCCCAGTCTGGTAGTTGGGTTTCAGCGTTCCGGCTTGGAATAGCGGCACACTGTTCAACCCGACTGCCTGGTTGTAAGGCACTCCGGTTATGTTGGCGTTCTGAAAGTCGGCGAGCGAGTTGAATGCAAACGAACCTGCGCTCCACCCTACGAACGAATCGTTGCTATCCCGAAAGGTGTCAACGTCGCCTCCAAATTTCATGTCGTGCTTGCCGAACGAATAAGAGAAGCTATCGCCTACTTGCAACTTGCTGTTGGTGCCGGTAATTGGAAGGTAGTAGCGCTGGCCGGCGAGCATCGGTCCGAACTGGCTGCCAACCAGGAGCGTCGGCTGACCGGGGCCGTTCGCATCGCGGTTACGGGTTTCGCGCGCGAAGCTCACTCGAATCTCGTTCACTTTTCTTCCCAGCACCGTATTCAGCGAAAATATGCTGCTGATTCCTTGATTGATAAAGTTCTCCGAACTCCCGAACGCCGACGGAGTTTCGTTCTGGCCCAGACCGCCCGTGAATCCGCTGGTGTGGTTGCGAGTCCAGTAGGTGCGGTTGCTGAAGTGGTTGGCCGGGCTGATCTGAAAGTCATAATGCCCGAGCACGGTGGACAAATTCTGGAACTGATTATGCGGTCCGTTGAAATCGGACAATGCGCTGACGCCGTAACAATCCTGCAGCACGGAGTCTCCGGCGGCCGGGCTCTGGTTGCAAGCCGCCGGTAAGAACAGGCCTTGTGCTCCCGTGCCGCTCGGCAGCGGCACCTGGCCGGGGAGGCAATCACCCCCCAAAAACGCCGGTGCGTTGCACGCTGCGAATACCGGTCCCGTGACTGGCCCGCCGCTGCCATTGGCGGTGCTCAAGAACGTATTGCAGTCCGCCACGGTGCCGCTGCCGCACAGGTTCGTGACCAGCGGCCCGTTCTCCCTCTGGATGTCGGCGGCGAGAAACAGGAATTGCTTGTCTTTGACGATCGGAAACCCGACGGAACCACCAAATTGATTTTGGTTGGAGATGTTCGAAGGGTTGTTGAGAGCATCTTCCGCCGTCAGCGAACCACCTCGGTAATATTCATGAGCTTCCCCGTGGAGGTCGTTGGTGCCGGATTTGGTAACCACGTTCACCAGTCCACCCGTGGCTCGCCCGAATTCCGGTGCAAAGCCGTTGGTCACCACTTGAAATTCCTGCACCGCGTCGAGCGGAATCGTGAAATTTTTTGTCTCCAGCGAACCGAAGATTTCGCCGAAGAAGTTGTTGAAGCTGTCTTGGCCGTCAATCACCATCCCGAGGTAATCGCTCTGTTGGCCGCCCAGGCGGATGCCGCCGCGCAAGCCCGGTACTACTTGCGCCGAAGAGCTCAATTCCGCCAAATCGCGATAATCGCGGCCGGAAAGCGGAAGGCTCTCGAGGTCCTTCTGATTGATCACCTGGTTGATGCCGGCCGTGGAAGTATCCACAGCGCCCACCGCTTCAGCCGTCACCGTCACGGTCTGCGTTTGGCCCTTCACCGGGAGCGTCGAATCCAGCACCAGGCTCGAGCCAACCTCCACGTGGATGTCCGTGATTTCGCTCGCCGCGAAGCCATCGGCCTCCGCGTGCAGCTTGTACACGCCGGGCGGCACGTTATCGAAGGAGTAGAATCCGTCCGCGCCCACCGACTGCTCGCGGCTGAATCCCGTCGACGGATTGCTGAGGATGACCTTGGCTCCCGGAACCACGGAGTGGGATGTGTCGTACACCGTGCCGCGCACCGCGCCATTTTGCAAGGATTGCGCATGGCTGCCGGGTGCGGCCAAGAGTGAAATTACCAGCGCTACTGCCAGGACCACACTCTTCCACATTTTCATTGACGCTCTCCCTCAGTGTGAAACCGACTACCTGACTCCCAAAACTTTCGCAAACCGTTAAACCACGTATGCCGCACCGAAAAACCCGCTCGCGCCGCGGTGCGCGAGCCCGCCAATCACTTTCCTGCCAGCCGCCCATTCAATAGCTGCAAAAACTTCTCGGCGTTCACTCCCGTGCACACCTGCACGTTGGGGGTCACGTGGTCCACGCCTTCAATAATGTAGCGGTCGCCGTGCAGCACGTTGCGTTCCACCGCGTCGTGGCGATTCGCCACCGTCTCGCCCCGCGTAAATTCGCCGCGCGACTCGACGTCCACATGCATCGCCTGCGTTGTGACGATCGCCGGGTCAACCGCCGTACCCACCGCCAGCGGGTCATACATCGGCGTCCCACCGCCGGCGCCGTATTTGGCTTCCTGCCCGATCAAAAACGCGAGCACCTTCACCGCAAAATCGTTTTCCGGCCCATGCGTCTTCGCCAGCTCGTCCAGATGCGCCTGGTCGTAGAGCGTCTGGTTGCCCACGTCCAGCCCCACCATCGTCAAGCGCCAGCCCGCTTGGAACACAATCTGCGCCGCCTCCGGATCGTTGTAGATATTGGCTTCGGCCGCGGCGTTCACGTTGCCGCCCGAAATCGAGCCGCCCATGATCACCACTTCCTTCACCAGCGGCACGATCGAGGGATCCTTCAGCACCGCCAGCGCGATATTCGTCAGCGGCCCGATCGGTACCAGCGTGATTTCGTGAGGATCCGCGTGAACCATCTGGATAATCAGGTCCGGCCCGAAGCGCGGGTCCGCTTTGCACTTGCTCGCGGGCAATTCCACGTTGGCCAAGCCATTTGCTCCGTGCCACAACTCGGCGGTGATCAGCTTCTGAAAAAGCGGATGCTGCGCTCCGCCCGCCACCGGAATGTCGCAGCGGTGGGTGAGCGACGCCAGCTTCAACGCGTTTTCCAATCCTTGCTTGGCGGTCACGTTGCCGGGGACGACGGTCAGCGCTCGCACATCCAGTTCCGGCGAATTCAGGGCGAGCAGGATCGCCAGCGCGTCGTCGGTGCCGGGGTCCGTATCAATGATCACTTTCTTGGGAGCGATGCGCGCCGCCTGAATCATCGCCGTGGAGGACCCAACGGCCGTCCTACTCGCTCGGGCGAGCGGCGCCACGCACAGCGGTGCGCCCGTCGCCAATAAAATGAGGGCCGGTAGAAATCTCGCTATAAGAGTCTTGATTCTGGACTTGGGCGAGCACGCTCGTCCGGCGCCAGCAGGCAGAGTGGTGAGGATTTCCGCGGAAAAGGGAATGGCTTCCGCTAACGCATCCTTTTCGAATGCATGTGTATATTTTTGCCGCACTTCTAGAATAGGGCCCCCACCCTTTTGAATGTCGTGAAGGCTATAACCGAGTCTGTTCGGAGTCAATACGAAACTGCCGCATACGAAAAGATTTCCACAGTGCCCGCGATTCATTTTGCGAATCGGTTTGATTTCGGTTCACAACGGTCAACGGTGTGCGCTGGCGGTCATTTGTTCGGAAGCGGAACGCGACGCGAACAGCCTCGGCGAACACATTGCATGGCGCGACGTTTCGTCATGCTGATAGAATTTGTCCCGCAATGAACCGCGGCTCTTCCTCCGTGCAGCGCTCCCTCTTGATCGCCGCCGCCATCCTTTTCATTGCTACCGGCGACGTGTGGGCGGGCTTCCTGCGCTCCTCCGCGCGCTCGGCAGTTCTTCGCTTCGCGGGAATCCAGGCGCAGCATGACGCGAAGAAGTCGCCCAAGGGCGACGTCCGAGGGCCAGAGGATGACGACACGATCAAGCTGCGTCACCGCAGCGAGATCACCAATCCGTATCACGTGGAATTTCACGACGTCACCCGCGCAGCCGGAATTCATTTCCATCACGAGCGCGCCGCTTCTCCCGAGCGCCTCTACCCCGAGACGATGGGCGCAGGCGTCGCCTGGATTGACTACAACCAGGACGGCTACCTCGACGCCTTCTTCGTCAATAGCGGCGACACGCCGTTCTTTCATCCCGCCCAGCCGCCGCAGCCCGCGCTCTATCGCAATAATCACGACGGCACGTTCACCGACGTCACCGCGCAAAGCAAAATCCACACCGACGGCACGATGTTCTTCGGCGTGGCCGTCGGCGATTATGACAACGACGGCTACCCGGACATCTATATGACCGGCTATCGCCATTCCGTGCTGCTCCACAATAATGGCGACGGGACTTTCACCGACGTCACCGCCAAAGCCGGCGTGGGCGACGACGGCAACTGGGGCACCGCTGCGGGCTGGTTCGATTACGATCACGACGGCAAGCTCGACCTGCTGGTCACCAATTACGTGCAGTACGACGTGGACCATCCCGTGCTCTGCGGCGATATCCGCCCCGGCCTGCGCAATGTTCCGCGCACCAGCGCGTATTGCCACCCCGATAGCTTCAAGGGTTCGTCCATGAAGCTCTATCACAATAATGGAGACGGCACCTTCACCGACGTCACCGAAAAGGCGGGCTTGACAAACAATGACGGCAAAAGCCTGGGCGTCGTGCTGGCCGACCTGAATGGCGACGGTTGGACGGACATTTTCATAGCCAACGACACGCAGCGGAATTTCTTGTATTACAACAACGGCGACGGCACCTTCCGCGACGCTACTTACAAATCCGGCGTCGGCTTCAGCGAAGACGGGCGCACCGAAGCGGGCATGAGCGCCGATGCGGCCGACGTGATGAACAACGGCTTGCTGTATCTCTTCGTCAGCCACCTGGATTTCGAGCTGAACCGCATGTATCGCAATAATGGCGACGGCACTTTCACCGATTACACCGTGGCCTCCGGCATCGGCCAGACCAATATCCTGAACAGCGCATTCGGCGCGCGCTTTTTCGATTTTGATAATGACGGCTGGCGCGACCTGCTCGTCATCAACGGCCACATTCTGGACAACATCAAGCTCTATCACCCCGAAGTGAGCTACGAGGAGGAAAAGACGCTATACCGCAACGTGGGCGATGCCGATTTCGTGGACGCCACCAGAACCCAAGGCCCCGACTTTCGCGCCCCGCGCGTGGGACGCGGCCTCGCCGTCGGCGATTACGACAACGACGGCTGGCAGGATTTTCTGGTCAATAATAATGGCGAAGACGCGCAGCTTTTCCGCAATGAAGGAGGCAGCTCTCCCGCCGCAAAGGATAATCACTGGATCGCCGTGCGCCTGATCGGCGTCACCTCGAATCGCGACGGCATCGGCGCATCCTTAAAGTTGACGGCCGGCGATTTCACCAGCTACGACCAGGCCAAGGGCGGCATGAGCTACTGCTCCGCGCAGGACCCCCGCATTTATTTCGGACTGGGCAAGCACGACCACGTGGACTCCATCGTGATCCACTGGCCCAGCGGCTACACCCAGGAGCTAAAAGACATCCCCGCGGACGTGATCGTCACCGCCACCGAAGGCGTAGGCGCCAAAGCCGACCGCTACCCAACCCCGCCGCAGCGCTAACTGGCGCGGGAATGTTTTACGGCCTGCGGAGAAGTCGTCGCCCGCGCAGAAAAGGAATAGCGAAAAGGCACACGCCTAATTCCTCACATCGAATGTATCTTTTCGGCTAACAGTTGAAGCGATATGTTACTCTCCCCGTCCTATGGCTCCCCTTTCTACCCGGCGAATTGCGCGCGCTGCGGCAGCCGACTCTCTCGCGCTTGCGCTGTGGGCGCGGTCGTGCGATGTACTTTTGATCTTTGCCCTGATTGTGGGCCTCGCTTTCCTGGGCGCTTGCGGTGGCGGCAGCACCGGCTCCGGCACAGGCGGTAGTGGAGGCGGCGGAGGCGGCGGTGGCGGAGGGGGTGGCGGAGGTGGCGGGGTGGCGGAGGCAGCAGCGCCCCAGATTACGTTGCTTTCGCCTTCGAAGCTGATGCTTGGCGTGCCGCTGGGCCTCGTGGATCTTTACGGCACGAATTTCACGTCAGACGCCCAGGTTCTCGTGGATGGGGCTCCGATTCAATTCTCCTTCTCGAAAGCCCTACGGAACTGGAAGCGGAGGTGCCGCAGAGTTTCGACTACACCGCGGCGACGCACAACTTTTCGGTCAGCAGGCCTCCGGGACTTCCGGGACCCTTCCGTTCTGCGTCTATAACCCGGCGCAAGGGCCGCAACCTTTTACTGCAATTCCCGGATACGATCCCGCTGCCGGCGATTCCGGTAACCTCACCATGTGTGATGTCAATGGCGACGGCTTCGCCGATGCCGTGATGCCGGGACCGTGGCAATAACCTGCTGTCTTTGAGCGTGATGTTCGGAAAGAGCAATGGACAGTTCGGCCGCCGTCATCATTTCCAGTTTGCCGTCCGGCCCCATGGTTTGCGAGATGTGAATCGCGACGGCACGCCCGATATCGTCACCACCTGCTGTACGAACAGCGATCAGGTTATTTCCGTCCTGCTCAACGATGGCAAAGGGAACTTCACGCAGGGACCAACTACGCCGTACTCCGGGAACTTCCACATCCTTCGCCTTGATTGACGTGGATGGCGACGGTAAGCCGGACTTTCTTTTCTCCGTGCAAGGCGCGCATCTATTCCATGAAGAATCTCGGCGGCGCCGTTCGCGGCTCCCGTTACCATCGCGACCCCCGCTCCCGACAATGACGAATTTCGTCGCGGATTTCACCGGAGACGGCCGGCCAGACATCTCTATGCCGCCGCGAATTCCAGTACGGGCGCTGACCAACTTCACCTGCTGGTGAATCTGGGGGCGGAGAGTTCAGCGATCGGCGCCGGTTGGTTTTGGCGGCGAAGCGGGATATTTCACCGTCGGCAGATTTCAACGCGACGGGCACATGGACGTCGCCGTGGAACCCCAGCCTCCCTACATCAGCCTGGCGAAACGTTAGCGTTAAGATCTATTTCGGTCAGGGCGATGGAACTTTTGTGACGGGACCGTCCACGGTGATTGAACTCAACGCTTTTCAGACGTTTCCGTGGTGGCCGGTGACTTCGACGGTGACGGGTTACGGATTTGGCGGGTGAGAACGGAGACACTGAGCCGGGACACGTCGATGTTCCTATGGGGCGACGGAACCGGAAATTTCGTCCGGCAACAAGTGAACGGACCCATGGGTTTATCGCTCAGTTCCGGGGATGTCAACGGTGACGGCATTCCGGACATCGTGATCCCAGATCGATTCGGGATCATCTCCGTGGCGCTCGGGCGCAAAGACCGCAATATTCCCATCGCGTGCTTTCATTCACACCCAATGTTCCGAACCCGCATTGCTGCCGGAGACGTGAGCGGCAATCACAAGCTGGACCTCTTATCCCCGGCTACGACCCCGGCGAAAATCACCCTCAATCCGGCTCCCGGAAATTTGTATATGAATCAGGGCCGGGCCAATTCGTCGCGTCCGGAGTCCGCCGCCGCAAGGACTGCTTTGGCGGATATGGATGGCGATGGCGTGGCGGATCTGGTAGGAACCGACGGACCAGCAACATCGGTTATCTGGAAGGGAACAGGGGACCCGAATTTCGGTTCGCGCGCCCATCATGATTCCGGCGCCGCTTCCCACCACCGGTCTGGATCGAATCCTGATTGCGGATATGGACGGGGACGGCCGCCCGGATATCGTCCTTGAGAATCTGGTGCTCTACAATCAGGGCAATCTGAATTTTGTGGCCGTGCAGGTACCTTTCCTTATACAACAGCCCATTTGTGGTTGGCGATTTCAATCACGACGGGATTTCTGGATATCGCCATGGGCGCCTTCACCTTGCTGGGGCAGCCGAACCGAACTTTCAGGACCGTCATGGCGAACAACCTGGCTCTAACCAACGGCAACTATGCCGTAGACCGGCGATCTCAATCGAGATGGCAATCTCGATGTCGTCTCCGGGAGGGAACAGTTTCCCGATCGCCGTCTGTTACGGGAAGGGCGACGGCACATTTTACGAGCAGAGCGAACTCAACCTCGGGCCTGAACGATTTTTCGCAGTCGCTCGCGATCGACAGACGTAAACGGCGATGGGAAGCCCGGACATCGTGGCCTGTTTATTCCTTTCGAGCAATGCGTCGTTTTCAGCAACGACGGGCAAGGAGGTTTCGCGCGGTCTTACTTCGCCTCCGGTGCGATGTCGGTTGAATTGCTGGCTGCGGACTTCAACGGCGACGGAAAGGTCGGTCTGGCGATCGCCAATTACGCAGTGGATTTCGCCCCGCCCAATTTCCTGGTTGTTCTGCACCAGTAGCGGACGCCGGCCGCCTCAGCCGCTCCCAGCGGCCCACGATTCGTAGCCGATCCGAGGTCGGTATCCATCGCGCGAGAGGAGGCTTCCGTCTGACAGCGATATCGAGTTTCTGCGATCTTTTCGTCGCCTTAATTGCTCGTCGTTATATGTGAGCGTTGCTGGCGCTGCAGGAAGCCGGTGGCCACTATTTCGTTGCCGCGGCGTTCGAGGATCACTTCCGGCAGCGGCCTGGGTGGCGGCCCATCCAGCACTTCGCCGGTTGTCGCGGAATACACCCCGCCATGGCACGGGCAGGCGAAAATGTTTTCTTCCGGCCGATAAAATACGGGACAGGTGTGATGCGTGCACAAGCGGCTGAATGCCAGATAGGTGTCTGTGGCCGGGCGCAAAAGATAGCAGGGACGATCGTCCGCGGGATATGCGAATACCGTCGAGCCGCCCACCGGAATTTCTCCCGCGTGCCCGATCACTTTCACCGGATACGACGTTTTTCGCTCCCGCCAATAAATCGCGAAAGCACCAAGCGCAGCAGCCACGCCGGCAAAACTCAGCCACCGGGCAAATCCGCGGCGGCTGATCGGCGAATTTTCCTCAGGCTGTTGTTCGGAGGAGTTCAACAAAGGGGTTCTTTCATCGGATTTTATCTGTGTTCGTCCGTGTTCATCCGTGGTGATTTTGACCTAGCCTGGCTACGAAGCCAGATGCCCCAGCTGCATGCGCGTCTGCAACACCCGCAAAATCGTATCCCGCCCGATCATCCCCACGATTTGCCCGTCGGAAATCACCGGCATCTGGTTGATGTCTTCGGCCTGCATGCGCTCCAGCACGCCCAGCGCCGGCTCTTCCGGAGTCGCCGCGTGGATGCGGTCGAAGGGCATCATCACCGCCTGAATCGAAGTGTTCGACCACTCCTCGCGCGGCACCTCGCGCGCCGAGTGCAGCGTCACCAGACCCACCGGCCGTCCCGCGCCTGTCACCACGTGGCAGCGACGCCCCGTCCGCAGCACTTCGTGGACGTAATCTTCCACGGAAATATTACGCTCGACGGTCGGCACGTCCTGCGTCATCACGTCCGCGGCATGCAAGCCCGTCAGCGTGCTCTTGATTGCCACCTGCGCGTAACTCTCTCGCGCCGCACTCAGCAGGAACCAGCCGATAAATGCGGTCCACAGCCCGCCGATCGGATTGCCGTTAAAAGCCTCCCACACGCCGATAAAAATCATCACGTACGCGAAAAAGCGGCCGGCGTTCGAGGCAATCTTCGTCGCGCGCGTGAAGTTTCCGGTGATTCCCCAGGCGATGCCGCGCAGGATGCGTCCGCCATCCAGGGGAAACCCGGGAACCAGGTTGAATAGCGCCAGCAGCACGTTGATTTCCCACAGCCACGTGCATGCCGCCACCACCAGCTCATTGCCGTGGACGTAATGCGCCAACAGCCAGAAGCAGCCTCCCAGAAACAGGCTGGAAAGCGGCCCGGCTATCGCGATATTGAATTCCTGCCAGGCGTTCGAAGGATCGCGCGAGATGCGCGAGAGGCCTCCAAACACAAACAGCGTGATGGATTCCACCGGGATGCGGTAATGCTTGGCGATCACGCTGTGGCTCAGCTCGTGAAATACCACCGAGCCGAAAAACAACACGCTGGTGATAATCCCGAGCGCCCAGTGCTGTTGCGGTGACCACCCGGGATGCTGCGAGGTGAACTGCTTCGCCAGCGTAAAGGTGATCAGCGCGAAGATGATCAGCCAGCTGGCATGCAGGTAAATCGGAATGCCGAGAATGCGGCCCAGCAGGAAACCGCTGGCGGGAGGATCCGGGCGCACGCGCGGGCTTCCCGGCGGAGGCGCTCCAAAACCCGACGACTGATCCGCCGCGTGCTCTCGATCGCCAGTAGGTGAAGGCGAAGCCATCACAAGCCCCTGCATCCAGTCTAGCAGACGCAAGCCGTTTTCGCCCATCCACAGCCGCGGCGAGTAGCAGGCGGCATTTTAATCCGTGCGTGGCGTCGCGCTTGCGAGAGCCAGGATCGCTCCGCCAAAAAGCAGCGTATCTCCGAAGTAGTTGATGCCCTCGATCTTCACCGCGATGCTCGGGTCCAAAAGGGACGCGATCAGGATCGGCCCATAGATAAACACAACCAGCAGCACAATCCAGCTACCGAGATAAGTTGCCGCCAGCCGGGTCTTCTTGTCCAGCAGCATGTACGCTCCGGCAACCATCAGAATCGCGCCAGTCAGATAGCCTATGACCAGGCGCCCCGGAATCCACTCGGGCATCAGTTTTTCCAGCGGGACTCCGGGTCGTGATAAGGGGTGCAAAAAATGCTCAAATCCGTAAAATACCGCGGCGATCGCGATCAATACGCGTCCCACGGCGATAAGCTTGCTCCCGCTTTTTCGCGCAACGCGCCTCCGGCAAGAGCCAAGCTCCGCCCGCGAACGCCGATTCGCGAAGGGCCAGCGTCCATCCAAACCTGTCGCTCGGTGTGGCGAGCGCCCCCGGGATGTCCATCATGGCCACAAAAAGGAACCACATGATTCCCAGCAGCAGGCCGGACCAGCGCACCTGAATCTTTGTGGCAATACTCAAAGACGCAGCCAGCAGCGCCACCCCTACGAAATATGCCCAAAACACTCGCCACGGCATATACGAGGGCACCAGCGGCGCGACGAAGTCCACGCTCACCACATGTAGAGCGCCGAAAATCGCCAAGGGAACTGCGAAACACAGATTGCTCAGGGCTACGAACTTGTCCACGCCGCGAGCCTGCGCGATATCGCTCTTCGCGGCCCACAGCGCCACCACGAAAACCAAAATGCCGGCTCCGCACATCCCGACCACCGTGCGGTCGAGCCCCCAAAATGTCGCGAGAATCGTTGTCAGCATGTGGATGCCCGGCATAAGTTCGCGTGCTACTTCTGGAGCGCGTCTTTCCGGTCAATAACGCTTCAGACTGTACAACAAAAAAGAGGTGAGCATGCTTTTTCGCGGAGCCGGGCGAGCTTCAGCTCCCGATTGAACTCCGTAATCGGACCATTGTACTTCCTCCGATCACGATCGTTGCTCAGGCGTTCGTGCCGCCGTCCACGGTCAGATTCGCGCCGGTGATGTACGCCGCGTCGGGACTCGCGACGAAAGCTACCAGCGCGGCCACTTCATCCACCGTGCCAAAGCGGTTGAGCGCCGTATCAGCTTTTTGTGGCACCGCCCAATCGCCCGCCGCGGGGTTCAGATCCGTATCAATCGGACCCGGCTGGATATTATTGACCGTGATGCCCCGGCCACCCACCTCTCGCGAGAGTCCCTGCGTGAACATCTTAATGGCGCCCTTCGTCGCCGAGTACGCCACAAGCCCCGGCGTCATCATCCGCTCGCCGACGCATGAGCCGATCATAATGATGCGGCCGCCGTTCTTCATGTGCTTCAGCGCCGCCTGCGTCGCGACGAACGTGCCGCGGAGATTGAGGTTGATCATCTGGTCCATCTCCGCGAGCGTCGTGTCCTCGAACTTCTTGGGAATCGCCGTGCCGGCATTGTTCACCAGGATGTCAATCCGTCCGAAAGTCGCGGCGGTCTTCTCCACCGCGGCAGTCATGGCTCCGGCATCGGTGGCGTCCGCCTGAATCGCCAGCGCCTTTCCGCCTCCGCGTTCAATCTCCTTGACCACGCCGCCGCCGCGTCGGCGCCTTTGGTGTAGGTGATGGCGACGTTCGCGCCATCCGCCGCCAGCCGCTTGGCGATTCCCGCCCCGATGCCGCGGGAGCCGCCCGTAATGAGTGCAATTTTCCCTTCGAGTTTCTTCGACATTTTTTTCTCCTGACTAAGGCCGCCTGCGGGGTTGCGAGCCGAGAATTATCGCACACATGCATACAGCGCGGGATCACGGACACCGATGGCAATCATCCGCCTGATTCGTGAGTCTCGCGCCGTGTCTGGCGGGAGGATTTAGGAGCGTTGAATTTCCTGGGTGCCGGCCCTTTCATCGCGTGTCAATTTCCACGACGTGTTTGTGCCGCCACGCCTCTTCGTCTCGTGTCCTCGCCTTCGTGTCCGCGCCAGCCAAGTGGGCTTCGCAAAGCATTGAAAACATGGCGTCGCCGCGATGCCATAGCTGCACATGCGCCACGTCCGGCATTGGCGCTCGTCCTGCATTCATCCCAGACGCAGCCCAGCCACAACGGAGGCCAGGACCATGGGATACACAATCGATTTCATCGGAGTGGCGAGCGCGATCTTCGTCTCGTTCGCCGTAGCGCTGGGACTGGAATGGCTGAGCCTGGTGCTGATGATGCGCCTGATGCCCGCGCGCCCCGCGCCGCAAACCCTGAGGCAAAGGGCCGCGAGCGCAAACGCAAGACGCCAGCGAGCCGTTCGGCCAGAAAGCGGCGTAGCGCAACACAGCCACTCCCGTGCCCTAAGAGCTCGATAGCATCGAGATCGAAGGGTGGCTGTTCTTGGGGTTGCGCCCCTGCCACTCGATCGAACTGAGCGCGATGTAAAGAGCGAGACGCATTTGTAGCGGCGGACTTTAGTCCGCCATCGGTGCGAGCGCACGAACGATTGTGCAGCGAAACGCGATCGGAACAAGACGCTCGAACATGCCGTCGGCACGTTTCGAAGAAAGAGGAGGCTTCACATGCTTTTCCTGCGGTGGCTGTTGTTCGCAATCAGCGTAGGGTTCTTCGGCGTAGCGGCCATCACCATCCTCTACGATGTTTACCTCGCATTTGAACTCAACCGCATCCTGCAACGCCGCGAACGCGCGCCGGAAAAGCTCGCCGCCGGCGAAGCTGCCACCACCACCGTCGCAGGCGCCCCCGCACCAACCGAAGCCGCAGCACCGGCAACATTCGCCGCCTCCATTCCGCCGACGCCGCCCGCACGCCCCAGCTTCCGCCTCCCTCCGCGCGCGCCCGGCCCACGCCGCGCGATCCGCTGGTCCACCGCCGCGAAACTGGTGATCGCCGCCGCGCTCTGCACCCTGCTGGGCAAAAGCATCCTGGTCGTCCCCGACGGCCACGCCGCAGTGCGCATCAGCCAAATCTCGGGCGTCCGTCCCGGCACGCTCTACCCCGGGACGCACCTGATCGTCCCGCTCGTCGAACGCGCCCAGCTCTACGACATCCGCGACAACGTCTACTCCACCGCCGCCTCCGAAAATCCGCGCGAGAAAGGCCTCGAAGTCCTCACGGTAGAAGCCCGCGAAGGCCTCTCGGTCGGCCTCGCCGTCACCGTGCGCTATCGCCTCGATCCGCGCCACCTCGATTACGTGCAAGCCAATCTCCCCGAGCCTATTGACCAGCAAATCGTCGCCCCGGTCGTCACCAGCATTTTCCGCGACCTTGGCCCCAACTACGCCGTGCGCGACGTCTTCTCCACCAAGCGCGAGGAATTCCACCAGCGCGCCACGCAAGCCATCACCGCGCGCCTCGCCGAAGATCAAATCGTCGTCAAGGAAGTGCTGTTGCGCAAAGTTCAGCTCCCCGAAGAGTACGCGCAAGGCCTGCAAGGCTTGCTGCTGAAGGAGCAGGAAGACGACCGCGTCACAGTGGACCAGAGCATCGAGCAGAAAAAAGTGAAGATTGCCGAATCGCAGGCCGAAGCGCAGAAAGTCCGCCAGATCAAGCACGCCGAAGCCGACGCGCGCACCCGCGTCCTGATGGCCCAGGCCGAATCGGACTCCATGCAATACACCCTGCCGCTGAAGCAAAAACAAATCGAGGAATCGCGCCTGGAAGCCGAAGCCCGCAAGCAAACCACCATCGAAGACGCCGATGCGGCCGCGCAAGCGCGCGTGAAAAACGCCGAAGCCGAAGCTCAGGCCAAAGTGATTGACACCAAAGCCGAGCAGCAGCGCCGCACGCTGCTCGCCGAAACCCAAAATATCGAAACCATCAAGGGCGCCGAAGCCGCCGCGCAAGCCAAAGTGATTGACGGCAAAGCCGAAAAAGAACGCCAGAACCTGCTGGCCGATGCCGAAGCCAACGAGATCCGCGAAACCTCGCAAGCCGACGCCGAAAAATTGCAGTTGGAAGCTTCCGCGCTGAAAGCCAATCCCATGCTGGTGCAATTGACCGTCGCGCAACGCCTGAGCGACCGCGTGCAAATCATGATGGTCCCCACCGACGGCAAATTTTTCTTCACCAACGACGTCCTGAAATCAGCGCAAGCCGCCGCCGGCATGCCAGGGATGAACGATCCGCCGACGCGCGGTAACGGCAGGCCGTGACGTTGCGTGGAATGTTTGTAGGCCGTAGCTTTAGCTACGGCATAAGCGCAGCAAAATCACAGCGGCTTCAGTTTACCCTGAGGCTCCGATGGAATCGGGGCCGAAGGGCCGCTGAAGTACCGATGTAACGATTAGGACGTGAAAAGGAAGGGCGGGGCTTCAGCCCCGCCGAAAACCGCTCCACTTTTTTCAGGGGCTTTAGCCCCTGAAGGACCGGTCGGCAAGTTTGAAGTTGACGCAACAAAAAGTTTCCCGGCCGGGGCAGCTCGCGGCCTGTCCCGCGAGGCAGGGCAGCCCGGACCCGGGAGTAGCGCCGGCAAAAACCCTTGCGGGTGGCACGGCCAAAATCATGGGCACAACGCGACGCGACCGCCGCAGCGAAGCTCCAGCCCAGGATGACAACCGCAGCCACCCAGCCGGCGCAAATTGCGAAATTACAGTGGCCAAGCCACAAGCACGATCGCAACCCCGCGCGTGGCACAGCCACTCTTGGCTGTGCTCTTGGATTTGACTTTGCGTTGAAGCGTGAACGTCCCAATGACGGCGCTGAAAGTGAAAGTGCTGTCATCCCGAGCGAAGCGAGGGATTCTCTTCTAGGACCGAATCCACGGCGCAAAATGTTGGAGACCCGCCGCAGGAGGGCCGTGCACGCCCAACCTCAGCGCAAAGGCAATGTGCTAATATGACCATTCGCGAACGCATTTCACGATTCGCGCACACGGATGCGCCTCTCCCTCCGACTCCTTCTCCCACTGCAAATCACCCTGCTCGCGATTTGCATGCTCGCCTGCCCGCGCGCACTGCTCGCGCAAACCCCGGCGCAGCTACCACAACAATGGACTGACGCCGTGAACCAGCTAGCAGATAAAATCGCCTCTGAGATCAGCCCCACGCACAGCCTCACTGTGGAGCTTCGTGAAAATTCCTCGTCAATCAGCGCCGCAGGCGCCACCGCCCTGGTTCAGTCCCTATCACGCGCGCTCGCTCAACATAATTTCCGAGTGATACAAGCCGAAGAGCCGGAAACGATGATCTACCTGACAATTTCCGACGCAACGAACGGAGCGATTTTCACGGCGGATATCCGCCGTAACTATCAGGATAATGCAGAACCGCTGACTGCGATTGTCGCTTTGCCAGGATCTGTAGCGATGACTTCCGCTCAAAGCGCTGCGCCGCTCATCTTGCAGCGCAAATCCGTCTTCGCGCAGCGTGACCGCTTTCTTGATTTCATGTTGCCCGGCGCTTCGAGCGGTACGGAGGGCCGCCTGGTGCGTCCTCCAACCGGATCAAGTGGACTACTTTCGGACCGAGCAAACGCGGTGGGTGCGCGACAAGTCCATCCAGGTCCATTCGCGCTTTCATGTATCTCGTGACCCGCGTGGGCTCATCGCGATGGATGATGAAGGCATCCACGTATATTTGCCACAGGATACCTGCAGTGGTTCCGGCGATGGTCAGACGGATCTCGTCTGTAGTCCAAACGTTCGGGTGAAATCGCCCTACACGTATTCTCTGGCTCGATCGTGGCCCGTGTTTGGTGAAAAATCCCTAGCTGCCTTCGCGCCCTATGCCTTCGACCGCAACTATTTCGTCCAATTGGCAGCCGGTTTCGGCGACGTCGGTGTCAATCTGCCCGCGTTTTATTCAGGCGCCGCACAGGGCAAGAACCAAAAATGGATTCTCGCAGAGTTGGACGGCAACGCTCGCTTATATGATGAAGGCCCGACTCCCGCTGCAACGTTTTCAAATTGGGGCGATAGCATCATCTCAGTGGAGGCAGGTTGCGATCCGGCGTGGCTGCTCCTTGTGACGGGAAATGGCGATTGGACGGTGCGCGATACAATTCGAATCTATGAGGTTACCGATCATCAAGCTGTGACAATCGGCCAGCCTCTCGAATTTCCCGGTCCCATCCTGGCGTTGTGGCCCGCCGACGACGGCAAATCCGCTCGCGTCGTTTCGCGAAATCTGCAGACAGGAATGTATGAAGCTTCGATTGTCTCTGTTTCTTGCGGCAATTAGCGTCGGGCTCCTCGTAATCCCAGCGAAGAGCGCCCGCCGCCCGCGCTATGGCGGCACGCTTCGCGTCGAAATCGGCGCGGCCATCGCTTCGCTCGATCCCGCCATCGCCCCCGCGACGCCCGAAGAAGCCGCCGCCAAATCCCAAATTGACGGCCTCATCTACGATCACCGCGATCCCGACGGCGCCTTCTCCGGCGACCCCGGCAGCGGACCATTCGCCGTGACGACCTTCGAACCCGGCAAGCGCGCCACTCTCGCCGCCAACAATAATTTCCGCGAAGGCCGCCCCTTCGTGGACTCCATCGAAATCGTAATGGGCGTCTCCGCCCACGACCGCCTGCTCGATCTGCAACTCAATAAATCCGATCTCGCCGAAATCCCGCCACAAGACGCGCGCAGCGCCTCCGAGCGCGGCGTGCGCGTCAGCATTTCGCAGCCCGATGAATTGCTCGCGCTCGTCTTCCACAACCCCGATAGCCCGGCCAATCGCAATCCCCGCCTGCGCGAAGCCGTCGCGCAATCCATTGACCGCGCCGCCATCGTAAATTTCATCCTGCAGAAAACCGGCGAGCCCGCCGGCGGCCTGTTGCCGCAATGGTCCAGCGGCACCGCATTCCTTTTTCCCACCGCCACGGACCCGGCGCGCGCCAAGGAACTTTCCTCGCAAATCGCGCCCGCCACGAAGTTAGTGTTGGGATATGATTCCGCTGATCCGTTGGAGCGTAGCGTGGCGGAACGCATTGTAGTGAACGCAAAAGAAGCCGGAATTTCGCTGATCGCGCAAGCGCTCCCGAATCCCGCAGCCGCCAACGCCCGCGCGGGCACCAGCGTGCCCCAACGTCACGCCGATGCGCAGTTGGTCCGCTGGCGCATGCCATCGGCAAAACCGGCAATCGCGCTGCAAGCCGCGCTTCTCCAATTATCGAGCGGCGGCGAACAAGCGGACTCCAGCGCCGGCGCCGCGCCCCTGACGGATCAAGCATCGCCCCAGGACATTTTCAATCAGCAGCGCGCCATTCTCGCTAAGTTTACTATCGTGCCGCTCGTCTGGCTCCCGCAGGTTTACGGACTGAGCGCCCGCGTGCGAGACTGGACGGTTCCTGGTCCCGGCGAAGAGTGGCGGCTGGTCGACGTCTGGCTGGACAGCGGCGCCGGCGCCAGCGCGGGATCCGACAAGCAGCCATGAGAAATCGTGCCGAGCGGACGTACCAACGGAAAATAGCGGCGTGTCTGCCCGCCCAACGAGAAACGGAAGGGCGGGGCTTCAGCCCCGCCGTACGACGCGTGCTCCCTCATGGGGCTTTAGCCCCGGAAGCAGAGTTTTCGAACTTTGCTGGGAAATCAGCGAGCTCTGAAAACGCAGCCACCAGCAGCTGCAACGAAAACGCAAAAGGCAAATCGTGACGTTTCGCACCAGATTATTCGTCAGCTTCATGTTCGCGCTGCTGCTCTCCGTCGCGCTCATCGCCGCCGGCGTCACCATCGTCTCCCGCCGCGCCTTCGACGAACTCAATCGCGAACACAGCAACGCCCTGCTCGCCCAGTTCCAGAAGGAATTCCAGCGCCGCGGCAAAGACGTGGTGGACCGCGTCGAGGGCATCGCCGACGCCGAGCCCACCGTGCGCATGGCCATTGACCTCAGCCGCCCGAACGCCGACGTTTCCGTCTACGTCAACGACGCCAACGGCGTTTCCCACTCGCACCAGCTCGACATCCTCGATTTCGTAAGCAACGATGGCACCATCATTTCCTCCGCGGAATCTCCCGCGCGCTTCAATTACAAAATGGAGTGGGTCACCAAGCCCGAAGATTGGGCCGCGCGCGGCGCCTTCCTCATGAGACTGGACACCGAAGCCGGTCCCACTCTGGCGCTGCTCTCCGTCGCTACCGTCCGCGTCGGCGATCGCGACCTTTACGTCGTCGGCGGCGAGCGGCTCGGCAAGGAATTTCTCGCCTCTCTCGTCCTCCCTCCCAATATGCGCGCGCTGCTCTACCTGAATCTCGATCCGCAATTTCAGGAAGCGAACCTGGTGGATTCCAGCGGTCCTGCGCAGGACGCCGATCATTTCCAGCCGCTGGTAGCGGCGGAGATTAACGACCCCGTGCCGCAAACCGCCCGGATTGATTGGACCATCGACCCGGCCAGCGCCGAAATGTTTCACGCCTTGCCGCTGCTCGGACGCGCCAAGGAATTGCTCGGCGTCCTGTTCGTGGGCAGCTCGCAACGCACCGTGGTCACGCTGGAGCGCCGCATTCGCTGGCTCGCGCTCGCGGTGGTGGCCGTTGGCTTGCTCTTCGGGCTGATGCTCAGCTGGTGGGGAGCCGCCCGCGTCACGCGCCCGGTGCAAAAACTCGCCGAAGGCGCCCACGAAGTCGCGGAAGGGAACTGGAGCACGCGCGTGGACGTCCGCGGCCACGACGAAGTCAGCCAGCTCGCCAAATCCTTCAATCAAATGACCGAGCAGCTCGTCGAGCAGCGCGAGCGCCTGGTGCAGGCCGAACGCGTTGCCGCCTGGCGCGAAGTCGCCCGCCGCCTCGCGCACGAACTCAAAAATCCGCTTTTCCCGCTGCAAACCACCGTCGAAAATCTGCAAAAAGCGCGCGAACAGCAAAACGGCCAGTTCGACGAAGTCTTCCGCGAATCCACCGGCATCCTCATCACCGAAATCGAAAACCTGAAAGCCATCGTCGGGCGCTTCAGCGATTTCGCCAAGATGCCGCAGCCCGAACTCGGCGCCGTGAACCTCAACGAAATCGTGCGCAACGTCGTGAAATTGTTCGAAGGCCAATTCAGCGCCGTGGGACGTCCTGCCATCACCCCCGAGCTGCATCTCGAGGAAGATTTGCCCACGATTCAGGCGGACGCCACTCTTCTTCATCGCGCGCTGGAAAATCTGGTGCTCAATGCCATGGATGCGATGCCCGCCGGCGGCGTTCTGATGCTGCGCACCCAGCACACGCCCACTGAAGTCTCGCTCGAGGTTTCGGACACCGGCACGGGCCTTACGCCCGAAGAAACCGAGCGCCTCTTTACGCCCTATTACACCACCAAGCAGCACGGCACCGGACTCGGCCTCGCCATCGTCCAGGCCGTGATCGCCGATCACGGCGGGCGCATCTCCATCGAAAGTGAAACCGGCGTGGGCACTTCCTTCCACATCGAATTGCCCATGAAGCCGCCGCACAAGCCGCAAGTGTTCCCCATGGTCTTCGAGAAAAAAGAAGACGAGGCGTAGCCGCCCGTGCCCGCCAAAGCCCACATCCTTATTATTGATGACGACGCGAACACGCTCGCCTCGCTCGCCCGCGCCTTTCGTCTCGCCGGCCATGAAGCTGCCGTTTGCGACAACGCCGCACGCGCCCTGGAACTCGCCAAAGCCGAACG
Organism: uncultured Acidobacteriota bacterium; assembly: GCA_963780035.1. GTDB lineage: Bacteria > Acidobacteriota > Terriglobia > Acidiferrales > UBA7541 > Palsa-295. Next base: position 345,019 of record CAWAAG010000012.1, read on the forward strand.
CTTCGATCTGATTCTTTCAGACGTGGTGATGCCCGGCCGCGATGGCATCGCCCTCCTCGAGGATTTCAAATCCATCGGCCTCGCCACGCCCGTCGTGATGATGTCCGGGCAAGCCTCCGTCGAAATGGCGGTGAAAGCCACGCGCCTGGGCGCGAGCGACTTCCTCGAAAAGCCCATCTCCAGCGAAAAGCTGCTGCTTACCGTGGAAAACGCCCTGCGCCTGAAACATCTCGAGCAAGAAAATCGCGACCTCAAGCGCCGCCTCGGCCGCCATCACATCGTCTGGGCCAGCTCGGCCATGAAAGAGGTGATGGCGCAGGTCGAGCACGTCGCCGCCGGCGAAACGCGCGTCTGCATTCGCGGCGAGACAGGTACCGGCAAGGAACTGATCGCGCGCACGCTCCATGAAAAAAGCCCGCGCCGCGCGGAATCCTTTATCTCGCTGAATTGCGCCGCGGTTCCCGGCGAGCTGATGGAAACCGAGCTGTTCGGCCACGAAAAAGGCTCGTTCACCGGCGCGGCCTCGCGCCACACTGGAAAATTCGAGCAGGCTCATCGCGGCACTTTGTTCCTCGACGAAATTGGCGACATGCCGCCCGCGATGCAGGCGAAATTGCTGCGCGTGCTGGAAGAGGGCGAAATCGAACGCGTCGGCGGCGACAAGCCTTTTGCCGTGGACGTGCGCGTCGTCGTCGCCACGCATCGCAATCTGGAAGATCAAGTCCGGCAGGGAACTTTTCGCGAGGATCTCTACCACCGCGTGTTCGTGTTTCCCATTAATCTGCCGCCGCTGCGCGAGCGCGCCGAAGACATTCGCGTGCTCGCCGAACATTTCGCGCGCCAGCTCGAAGACCAGAACAATTGGAAAGCCAGAAGATTCTCGCCCGAAGCCATCACGGAACTCGAGCGTTATTCCTGGCCGGGAAATGTGCGCGAACTGCGCAACGTAGTCGAGCGCGTCCTGCTGCTCACCACAGGCGATGTGATTGACGCCGATACCGTCACTCGCGCCTTGCCGCGCTCCGCTGTCTCACCCAACGCGCGCGCTTCCACTTTTTCCGCCGCGCTCGGCGCCGGCCCGCTCGCCCAGCGCGTCGAAGCCTTCGAACGCGAAACGCTGCTCGAAGAATTGAAGCTGCACCACCACCACATGACTAACACCGCGAAAGCCCTCGGCCTCGAACGCAGCCATCTCTACAAAAAATGCCAGCAGCTGGGGATTGACCTGCGCGCCATCCGCCAGACGGAATAACGCAATGCAATCGCAGTCGACTTGGCTTTTGTAGCGGCGCACTTTAGTGCGCCATCGATCGAGCGGCGCCACCGATGGCAGTCTGAAGACCGCCGCTACAAAACCTGCGTCGGACCTCGGCGGATGCCGAGGAAACGCCTCGCCGCGTTACTGATTCCCGGAATTGGCTTCCCGTTTCTTGCGTGCAGCCATCGCGTAGCCGCGCACGATATAAAGCAGCAGCGCCACCCCCACAATCAGGAAGAATGCTTTCTGGTTGATGGTGATCGCAAACACCAGCATCGCCGCGAAAAATCCCCACATGAAAAGTTCTCCGGTAAACGCTTGCCGCCACTTCGGCTGCAGCCCGCTCGCCGGCACACGCGCCCGCAAAGCCGGCCACAGCCTCGGCACGCGCCGGCAAAATTCCAGATAGCTCTCACCCTGTTCGCGCGCCAGGTTCGCCTCTTCCAGGCCGATCAAGCGCAAACAAAAAATAAGCATCCCCAGCACGATGAACGCGAATCCCAGCCGGCTGGCCAGCAATCCCATCCCCGCCGCCAGGAAAATATTCCCCAGATACAAGGGATTCCGCACATAACGATAAGGTCCGTCGGCCAGCACCGTTTCCGCGCGCAGCTTGGGGTCCTGCACCACGTCCGTGCGCAAATAAGCCGAAGCCCAGGTGCGAAGCAGCGCGGTCAGCAGCACCAGGAAAGCGCCGAAGAGCAGCAGCGACCGCGCCACCACGTCCGCGTGCGGCGAATTCGCGCCTACCGTGCGATTCACCAGGTACTGCGCCATGTTCAGCGGGTCCACTTTGTACAGCAGGAAACCAAACCAGAAAATTGCGCCGATCAGCCAGAAACGATAGCGAAACTCGAATTCGGTGGCTTTCATGTGCCTCCTGGGACTCCGCCGCGCGGTCCTGCTTTCTATCTCTACGCAAGCCGTCCCGAATTCATTACACGCAGCCTCGCGAGAATCTTCGCGCGCTATCCACGCTTCGCGGGCGGCGGATACAACCGCGCGAAAACGAAATGCGTAGGCAAATACACGCCCAAGACGACAGCCAGGTACGTAATCGCCACATGGACCGGAGCAGGCCCAAGCTGGCGGTGAAAAAATGGCGCTGTCTGCGCGAAATTCAAATTCTTGTCCGGCGTCACGAACCGCGAAGCGATCACCAGCGGCAGCGCAATCGCCGCTTGCAGCGCAAACCCTCGCCGGTCGTAACCCATCCGGCGCAAAGACCACAGCAGGATGAAGGGCATCGCAATGTGAAAAAGCGAAAGCAAGCGCACCCACAGCGGCGTTGTCGCATCGAAAAGATATTCCGTCCCGCCGACAAAGTGCTGCCGAAAAAGCAGCCAAGCCGCCACGTCCATCGTCCACAGCGCATCAATCACCACCGACGATATCGCCTGGCTCGAAAGCAGCAGCGCGTTGTTCGTCCATAGCCCGATACACGTCAAAATCACCGCCACATCGCACAAATGCAGAAAATTTCCCGCGCCCCAGGCATGCCAGTAAACCGGAAACCACACCAGCAGCCACAAAATCGCGAGCCAGCGCACCCCATCCGGAATTTTGCCGCGCGCGGCTGCCCGTGTATTCATTTTTTCGCCAGGACCCGCGCCATCCTAGCAAAGTACTCAGCGAAATCCCACGCCGCACGCACGCGTACCGCGCATATCGGATGCAAAGCCGGCGGGCCTTTGTAGCAGCGCACTTTAGTGCGCCATCGATGTCGCATCAACTCACGATGGCGGTCTGAAGACCGCCGGCACAAAACCCTCTTGCACTAGCGGTACTCTGCCGCCCATGCGAAAATTCATCGGCCCATGACGATCCATCCAGCCTGGTTTGCCGCCGGCGGACTCTGCGCCGCCAGCGGAATATTCGCCTGGGGCGCGGTCGCTCCCTCCTCGCAACTCTTCGGCCCAACCATCCGCCGCCTCAACGACCCATCCGCCATCGCCATCACCTTCGACGACGGCCCCAACCCGGCCATCACCCCGCAAATCCTCGATCTCTTCGACCGCCACAGCGCCAAAGCCACTTTCTTCCTGATCGGCAGCCACGTGCGCGCGTTTCCCGCGTTAGCAAAAGAAATCGCCGCGCGCGGCCACGCGATCGGCAACCACACCGAAACTCATCCTGCGCTCACCTTCCTCTCGCCGGCGCAAATCGCCGAACAATTAGACCACTGCGACGAAGCCATTCTCGCCGCCACCGGCACAAAGCCAAAGTGGATGCGCCCGCCGTTCGGCTATCGCAGTCCCTGGCTCGCTGGAATTGTGCGCCGCCGCGGCGGAGCAGGCGTCGCCATGTGGAGCAAGGCCGCGCGCGATTGGCGCCTGCAGCAATCCGCACTCGTGATCGAGCGCTTGCGCCACGTCCGCGGTGGCGACATCCTCCTGCTGCACGATGGCGATCATCGCGTGCTGCAGGGCGACCGCCAACACGTCCTGCAAGCTCTCGCACACTGGCTCCCGCGCTGGAAAGATGCCGGCCTGCGTTTCGCGAAATTGGACGACACGCTCTATAATGGAAAAGAGGCGGCCTAAACGGAATGGACGAAAAACGCTACTACGACGAGAAGCCCGAAACCAAGCAGATGACTCTGGTGTGCCCGCACTGCCGCGAGGAGAACGTCTATCCCGTGCGCTGGATGGCGCGTAACAAGAAAACCCAACTGCCGCCGGGCGGCAACGAAGATGATCGCGCGAAATTCTCGAAAGCCCGCTCTTACATGGTCCGCATGGACGACATGGTCGCCTGCCGCAATATCCGCTGCCGCAAACGCTTCGACCTCACCGGCCAAACGGTGATCCTCACCTAACATCCAACAATAAAAAGCGCCTGTCATCCCGCTTGCCCTGACGCAGGAAGGGAGCGCAGCGAGGGATCTCTCTTCGTTCGCGCAAGAGCAAAAAGTCTGATTCCCTGCGCCAGTTCTGCGTACGTTGCGGCCATCGAATTCTGGGCGCTTAGTCCGCGAACGAAACAAATCAACCCTCGTCCGCGTCTCCGCCCGAAAGCGCCCCCGCCGGAACCCCTTCCAATACTTCCCGCACCTTGGTAGCCAGCGCCTTCAAATTAAATGGCTTCTGCATAAACGACATTCCGCCCTCCAGCACTCCGTGCCGGAAGATGCTGTCGTCCGTATAACCTGAAATGTACAGCACCTTCAGCCCCGGCCGTGTCGCGGAGACCTTCGCCGCCAAATCCCGCCCGCTCAACCGCGGCATCACCACGTCCGTAATCAGCAGCTGAATTTCGCCGGCATGCCCCGAAGCGATTTGCAGCGCCTGCACGCCGTCCGCGGCCTCCAGCACGCGATAGCCGCGCGCCGAAAGATATTCGGTCACCAGTTCGCGCACGCTATCCTCATCTTCCACGAACAAAATCGTCTCCGTGCCCGGCTCGGGGCCTTTCGTCACTTTTTCCGCGGCAAGTTTTTCCGCCGGCGCCGTCACTTCCGGCAAGTACACCTTGAACGTCGTGCCGTGATCCACTTCGCTATAGACCCAGATGTATCCGCCGCTCTGCTTCACCACGCCGTAGACAGTCGCGAGGCCCAGCCCCGTTCCACGCCCCTGTTCCTTCGTCGTGAAAAATGGCTCGAAGATTCGCGTCTGCGTGGCGGCGTCCATCCCGCATCCCGTGTCGCTCACCGTCAACATCACGTAAGGCCCCGGCTCCACCACCGCGTGCTGCGAAGCGTAACTGCTGTCCAGATCCACGTTGGAAGTTTCGATCGTCAAGCGGCCGCCATCCGGCATCGCGTCGCGCGCGTTCACCACCAGGTTCAGCACCACCTGCTCGATTTGGCTGGGATCCGCTTTCACCCGGCCCAGGTTTGCGCCCGGTAAAAACACCAGCTCGATATTTTCGCCGATCACCCGCGAAACCATCTGGATCATGCTGCCTACCACTTCATTCAACGCCAGCACTCGCGGGTGCAGCACCTGCATGCGGCTGAACGCCAGCAATTGGCGCGTCAAAGCCGCCGCGCGCTCGGCGGCTTGCTGAATCTGTTCCACGTTGTGCCGCACCGCATCTTCTTTGCCCGTCGCCCCGCTAAAAAGCCGCTCCGTCAGCATTTCCGCGTGGCCCTTCACCACCATCAGCAGGTTATTGAAATCGTGCGCCACCCCGCCCGCCAGCTCTCCCACCGCCTGCAGCTTTTGCGATTGCCGCAGCTGGTCGGCCAGGTGCTTCCGTTCCGTGATGTCCAGCGCCACCCCGATCACTCCCAGCAATTCCCCATCGCTGCCGCGCAAGGGCTGGACATGCGATTCCAGCACGCGCTTCTGCCACTCCAGTTGATAGGTAACTGATTCTCCGGCCAGCGCCTTGCGGTGCGCGGCCAGCGAAGGAAATTCCGGATTCTCCGTCTGAAAATATTCGAAGAGAGTCTTGCCCACCAGTTCGCCCGAACGCAGCCCCAGCTTTTCCAGTGCCGCGCCCACCGCGGAGGTGTAACGCAGGTTTTTGTCCGTGGTCCACAAAATTGCCGGCATTCTTTCCATCATCACGGCGAGCCGCGTGCGCCCCTCGTGCCGCTCGATCTGCGATTTCTCCAGGTCCTCGAGCATTCCGTTGATCGCCGTGCCCAAAAACGCCAGTTCGTCCCTTCCGCGAATCTCCAGCCGCGCCGCCATATCGCCGCTCGCGCCGATCTGCGTGACGTTGTCCGCCAGATCCCCAATCCGCGATACCACAAACTTCTCCAGCAGCTTCAGCGTCACCGCGCCAAACACCAGCCCCATCGCCATCAGCAGCAGCAGGAACTGCACCAGGCTCGTGCGCCCCTGCTCGTGGATCGTCCTTGGTAGCCGAACCCGCATCAGCCCCACCGGCTGGCCGTATATATCCTCTAATCGCTGGTAAGCGGCAAACGAGTCGCCGCTCACCGCCTGCGTGGAGACGGGATGGTCCCTGGAAATTGCGTTGGAAGCGGCGCGCAGGTTCGCATCGCGCGCGATCTCCGCCGGCAACTCAATCTCGATGGGCATATGGGTTATTTCCGAAAGATGCCCGATTTCCGCGTCATCCAGCACCCGCCCCATCACCATCGTCCCCGCGATGGGACCGTCCGAGTTGCTGGTGAGGATGGGCCTGGAAACCACCAGCACCGGCCCGTCCTCAAGCGAAAGGATTCCCGCCACTTTGCTATCCAGGCTGGCGTGCGTGAGCAGCAACGCGCCCGGTTTCAGCTCGACGTCGAGCCCCCGCGGCAGTGGAATTTCGCCTCCATGCGCCAGATCGATACCCTTGGAGAAAAGTTCGCGGCCCTTGTCGTCGAAGATCACGACGAAGCTCACTTTGAGTTGTTGGAACGTGGTGGTGGGGAACTCCGTCTTCACATACGTGGCGCTCTTTCCATGCACGTATGCGTACGTGGCGTCCCAGGCGGCATACTCGCTGGTGGTCTGGTCCAGGGTGTTCAGCTCGTTGCTCAGCGCGCTCGACGCCCGCCCGGCATCTTCCCGCGCAAAATCTTCTTCCAGCCGCGTGAATCCGCTCATCAGCAAAATGTGCGAGAGCCAGTACAGCCCGCCGACCAGCCCAATCATAGTAATGGCGATGATTAGCAGCGTCTTGCGCCGCAGGGAGGAGGGTACGTGGAGTTGGGCGATCTGCAGAGGTCCCAAGGGGTATGGCCTCAGTATCAATTATATCGGCTTGGACCGCTCTACGGGCGTGGCCGTGCCCTAGTCGTACACGGCGCAACCTGCTTAACGCACCGCAAAAAAATGGCCGCCGGGCACGGCCTAGGTTTATCCTGCAAGCATCTTGCTCGGCACAAAAGGCATCCCTACTGGAGAGTCCGATGGGGGTCTTATGACCACACGCCTGTTCCAATTCCGTTATGCTGCCGCTGCCTGCCTGGCCCTGGGCTTGGCGCTTCCCGCCGCCGCGCAGGATGCCGGGCCAATGCCGCCCGCCCCCGCCAGCCAGCCTGCTCCGGCTTCGCAGAAGTCCCCGGCGACGCCCGCGCCAGACGCGTCCACGCAACGACGCGGGCCGGGAACAAACGCGCCTGCTACTTCCGCGCCGGCGTCCAGCTCAGCAGCCGATACCGCCTCCGCAACGACTCCCGCTACTGGGACTGCTCCGGCGCCCGCCGCCGCCCACAAAGCGGTCGCCAGGATCGAAGTGCCTTCCGGCACGCACATCCCGCTCGTCCTCCACAATTCCATCTCCACGCGCAGCGCCCGCCCCGGCGATCCCGTCTATTTCGAGACGCTCTTCCCCATCATGATTGACGGCAAAGTGGTCATCCCGGCAGGCTCCTACGTCAGCGGAGAAGTCACCGAATCCAAACGCCCGGGCCGCGTGAAGGGCCGCGGCGAATTGATGATCAAGCTCACCACGCTCATTCTGCCCAACGCCTATATGGTCAACCTGAACGCGGTGCCCAGCAACGCCGGAACCGGCGGCAACGAAACCACCGACAGTGAAGGCAAAATTATCGGCGATTCCGAAAAGGGTCACGACGTCGGCACCATCGCGAAGACCACCGCAGCCGGCGCAGGAATCGGGGGGATCGCAACGCGCAGTGGCTCAGGCGTGGGAATCGGCGCTGCCGCGGGCGCTGCGATAGGTCTCGCGGCGGTTCTGCTCACCCGCGGCCCGGACGCCGAAATGCCGCGCGGTTCCACGGTCGAAGCCGTAATTGACCGCTCCATCTATCTCGATGCCGATAAAGTCCAATTCACCGGTCCCGGCCAAGCCTCCTCGCTGGCAGGCCCGCCCAATCGTGAACCAGTCCGCAACCGCGACCCATTCTAGATTTTTTGCATCAGCTCAAAAAAACGAGGTGGCTGTCATCCCGAGCGCAGCGAGGGATCTGCTTTTCGCTGTAGCGGTCTAGACTCGTGCGATCGAACCGGGCGACTCGGAAGGGCGGGGCTTCAGCCCCGCCGTATAGCTCAGCAAAAAGCAAGGGGCTTTAGCCCCTGAAGCCAGGTTTCATGCGAGGCAAAATCGCAGCGTCATTACATAACTCCGTAAGCCCCCGTCCGCGCCCGTGACCGCGCCGCCGTAAACCGCACCGGCGAAAAATTCTCCGCGAGGAAACTCGCCTTCCCGCCGACGATCCAATCCCGCACAATCTTCGCCGTCACCGGCGCCAGCAAAATTCCATTGCGATAATGCCCCGTGGCGATCAGCAAACCCTTCATCTCCGTCGGCCCGATGATCGGCAAATGGTCGGGGCTATCCGGCCGCAACCCCGCCCACTGCTCCACGATCTCCGCGCCTTCGAGCGCCGGAGCCAGTTCCGCCGCCCCTTCCAGAATCTTGCGAATCCCCTCCGGCGTAACCTGCTTCACGAATCCGGCATCTTCCAAAGTGCTCCCCGCAACGATTCGCCCGTCGCGCCGCGGCACCAGGTACGCGCGCGATGAACGCAACACCTTCTTCAGCTTCACCGTCGCCGGGCGCAGCGCCAGCAATTGTCCTCGCACCGGCCGCACCGGCGCATACCGCGCCAAATTCCCATCCATCCCCGAAACGCCATCCCGGATCGTGCCGCAGAAACTTCCTGCCGCGATCACCACATGCTCGCCGCCGATTTTTTCGCCGCCCGCAGCGACTCCCACGCACGCACCGCGTTCGCACAGCAGCGACTCAACCGCGCAGCCTCCGCGTATATGCGCGCCCCGCCGCTCGGCTGCCGCCAAAACCGCCTCCGTCAGCAACCGCGGGTCCACCGTAGCTTCCTCGGGCAACCACGCCGCCGCCCGCGCCGCCGGGCCCAGCGCCGGTTCCAATTTGCGCGCGGCCTCCACTGCCATTGTTTCAATCCCCAGACCCAGATCGCGATATTCCTCGATCATTTTGTCGCGAGCGCTTTCAGCCTGCGCTCCCGCGAATACCTCAAACGTTCCTTCGCGCGCAAATTCCACGGTCCTGCCGGACGCTTCTTCAATCCCCGCCACAAATTCCGGATAAAGAGCCAGGCTCTCTTTTCCCAGCGGGACCAGCGGCACCGCCTCCGCGGAATCCGGCCCCGGCGAAAGCATTCCCGCCGCGGCCCAGGAAGCCTCCCGCCCCGGCTGCTGCCGGTCAATCACGACCACGCGCAGTTTTTCCCCGGCTAGTTCGAACGCAATGGCCGCGCCAATCAAGCCGCCGCCAACAATCACCGCATCAAAGGATTTCACGCGTTCATATTATCAGGAAGAACGCTCAGGCGGGATTAGGAGCGCCGGTGTGTCTTTGGTTTTGTAGCGGCGCGCTTTTACCCTGAGTGACGCTACGAAGGGTCAGCGCGCCATCGGTGTTGCAGCAACAAACTATCGCTGTCTAAAGACCGCCGCTGCAAAAATACCCGCGGGGTAGAAGTTACAACGAATCCACCAACTCCACCGAAAGCAATCGCGCCTTCTGCGAAAGGTTCTGCGCGCGCGACCAATCCCCGGCCTTGCTGGCTTCCGCGGATTGGCTCAAAAAGCTCTGAATCTTGTCCACCAGGTCTTTCTGCGCCGCGCTCAAAACCTTCCCGGACGATTGCTGCAGATTTTTCTGCGCGACGGCGATGTCCTCCTGCGTCTTGCGCTGCAGGCTGGCCTGATCGCCCGGAGATAGCTGCGGCGAAATCTGCGGCGCCGGCACTCGTGCCGGTTGCTCCGGCTGGTCATCCGCGGCGGTTTCCACGGGCGCCTTCCGCGGTGGCGGCACGGGCTTGGTTGGCGCGGGCTCCACCGGCAGCGTCGCCACGGTTGTCGCCACGGGGTTCGGAGGCGTCGGCACATTTTGCGAAGGCGGCAGCGCATCGGTGTCCGGCGCAATATTCGTAAGCGGCTTGGATTCGGACGCTGCCGGAGCCACGGCCACGGGCGCCGCGGCCTGCACCTTTTTCGGCCCGCAACCAGCCAGCGCGCAGGAAAGCGCGCACACCGAGGCCAGCGCGGTTGCCAGACGGATAGCGCCAGACTTGCTACAGCTGGGCATTTATCGTTTCTCTTCTAAGAACGGCTGTCCGAAATCCCGCATCTTTCCGGCCAGCGCTTCCAATGAACGTGCCAACGGTAATTCCAAACGAAACGTGGTGCCGCGCCCGGGCTCCGAGTCGAATTCTATCCGACCGTTGTGCAACTGCACAAACCGAAAGGTATTCGCCAGTCCGATACCGGTACCTCCCGGCCGCGTCGTAAAAAACAGCTGGAAGATCTTCTTCTGGTCTTCCAGCGAAATCCCTTTGCCCGAATCGGACACCGCAATCACCGCAAATTCGCCGTTGCGCCGCAGACTCAGCGTAATCCTTCCGCCCGCGCTCGTGAAATCGCTCGCATTCAACAGCAGATTCAACACCGCCTGATGGATCAGCTGTGAATCTACCAGCACGCGCGGGAATTGCGACGGCAGCTCCACGCGCAGCTCGATCCCCGCTTTCGCGATGGACGGCCGCGCGGCGTCCAGCACTTCATCCAAAAGCACCCGCAGATCGCTCTCTTCCAGCTTCAATTCCACCGGCTTGGTGAAATTCAAAAATGTCTTCACCGCGCGATCCAGCCGGTCAATTTCGCTGTCCAGCATTTTCACGGCCTGTTGCGGCTCGGGCTCCACCGGCATATTGGCCTTCAACACCTCCAGCCACAGCCGCATGGAATTCAGCGGATTTTTTACTTCGTGCGCCACTCCCGCGGTCACCCGCCCCAGCGCCGCCAGCCGCTCGGACACATGCAGCTGGCTGCCGATGCGTTCCAGCGATTCCACGTCGCGCAACGTCACCAGCGAGCCGATCGGCGCCCCGTGCTCCCGGATCACCTGCGCGCTCAACCCGATTCTCCGCGGCCCGTGCGGCCCTTCCAGCGTCACCTCGCCGTTCTCCACGTGCCCGATTTGATCTCCGCGAATCCCCAGCGCCTCGCGCATCGCATGACCCGCGGGGAAAATCTCGCTCGCCCGCCTCCCGCGCAATTCCTCCGGCGCCACGCCCAGAAATTTTTCCACCGACGGGCTTACCAGCACCGTGTAACCCTTGGCGTTGAATAGCAGCAGCCCATCCTCCAGCCCGCTCATCACCTGGTCCAGATTTTCCCGCAATGTGCTGAAAATTTCGCGCACGTCTCGCAGCTGTTTTCCGATCCCGATGATTTTCGTGCTCACCGCGCCGAATTCGTCGCCGCGTTTCACCGGCTCCAGGTCGAATTCGCCCGCCGAAATCCGGTCCAATTGCGCCGAAATCCGGTCAATCGGCGCGAGCGAAGCCCGGCTCACGATCAGCGCCAGCAATGTGGAAAGCAGCACCGAGCCCAGCGCGTAATATCCCGCCGATACCAGGCTCGGCGAAATCTCGCTGCGAATCAGCGCCGAGGAAAGCCCCACGCGTATATCCCCAAACGGCCCGTTGCCCACGTTAAACGGCAGCGAATCCTCGTAAACCAGCGGCGGCCCATAAAGCGTCCGCAATTGCTGAAAGAACCCGCCGCGCACCAGCGAATCCACCGGAGGCCGCTGCGCCACTTTTTGCCCCCGCTCCGCTGGATCGCTCGATTTCATCACGATTCCGTCGCGGTCGCTGATGCTGATCTCGTAGATCGTCGGCGAATAGCCCACCGCCGATTCCATCACCGAATCCAGAGTGTTGCTCTGATCCATCGCCCGCTGCACGTACGCCCGCAAATCCGCGGCGCTGTCCGACGCCGGAAAATCGCCGCGCGCCGCGGCATCCGTCAATGAATTCTTGCAGGCGAGAAAAACTTGTTCGGCCACGAATCGCGCCCGGTCATCCGCCTGGCGGAGCGTCTGCCGCGTCAGCCGCGCGATGTACAGCGCGGAAACCAGCGTCACCACTGCCAGCACCAGCAGCGCGGTCGCCAGCGTGAATTTAGTTTTCAGGCTGAGACGCATCTTTCCGCCCCGCCTCGTATTCTTTCAATTTATTGTGCAGCGTCTTCAAACTGATCCCCAGCAGTTCCGCCGCGCGCGTCTTGTTCTGGCTGGTCGCGCTCAGCGTCTGCAGGATCAATTCGCGCTCCACCGCGTCCACCGTCGTCCCGATCGGAAAATGCAGCCCGCTCAGCCCCGAATTGGTCATCGCCGTCACGTGCCCGAATTTCGCCGGCAGGTGTTGCCGCGTGATCACCCCGCGGTCCGACGCGATCGCCGACCTCTCCAGCACGTTTCGCAGCTCCCGCACGTTTCCCGGCCACGGATACGACTTGAAAAGGTCCATCACGTCCGTGCCTACGCCCCCGATTTTCTTTTCGTGCTTCGCCGAAATATCCACCAGCAGGTGCTCCACCAGCAGCGGCAAATCGTCTTTGTGCTCGCGCAGTGGGGGCAGGTGCACATTGAAAACGTTCAGCCGGAAATAAAGATCCTGCCGCAGGTGCCCGTCGGCCACCGCCTGCTCGGGATCCTTGTTCGTCGCGGCCAGCACCCGCACGTCCACCGGAGTTTCCACCTTGCTGCCCAGCCGCCGCACCTTGTGATCCTCCAGCACCCGCAGCAATTTCGCCTGCGTCGGCGCCGGCATCTCCCCGATTTCATCCAGCAGCAGCGTCCCGCCGTCCGCCAGCTCGAAGCAGCCGATGCGCCGCTCCGCCGCCCCCGTGAACGCGCCCTTCTCGTGCCCGAAAATTTCGCTTTCCATCAGCGATTCCGGAATTGCCGAACAATTGATCGCCACAAACGGCCGCGACGCCCGCGGCGACAGCATATGGATCGACCGCGCCACCATTTCTTTTCCCGACCCCGTCTCGCCCGTGATCAGCACCGGCGCCGTCGAAGGCGCCGCGATTTCCACCTGGCGCATTACGTCCTGCATCGGCCCGGACGTCCCCACCAGCGTCCCCAGTTTTCCCGCCGCGCGCAAGTCGCGCGTCAAGGCCACCACCGCTTGCTGGTCGCGCACTCGTCCCAATGCGCGTTCCAGCAGGGCTCGCAACACCGGAGGTTTCAGCGGCTTTTCGATGTACCAGTACGCGCCCGCTTCGATCGCCTGCACCACGCGTTCGTCGCTGCCGCGCCCGGTAATAATAATGATGGGGATGCGCAGTATTTCGTCGCCCAGTTGCTTCAAGAGATCGAGCCCGTTCATTCCCGGCAGCTCGACGTCCGCCAAAATCAAACTGGGCTGAAATTCCTGGAATTTCGCGAGCGCCTCTTCGCCGCTCCCCACTCCCAGAATTTCCCAATTCCACTTGCGCAAAAGAGCCTCGTAGCCCTTCCGCGCATTATCTTCATCCTCAACAATCAAAATCCGCTGCTGGTTGGGAACGTCGGGTGCCATCAATCACTGAATCTACCAGCACTACCCCCGAAAACCAATAGAGCGAACGACGAAGCAGACGAAGCACGTCGCCGCTAGAGTCCGCGCAAATTGGCACCAACCGATCAATCATCTTCGAATGCAAGTACGGGTCCGTAGGGGCGCTGCTTGTGAATCGCGCTACAGCGCGATTCATCCTGCTTGCCCTGAGTGAATTGGCGAAGGGAGATTCGGCAGTGCCGAATCTCAGGGCTGCGCCCGCCTTAAAGTAAGCCGCTACGATGATCGCCCCGCCATCCTCAAATCTTCCCGAAATACAATGGCCGCTCCAGCGCCAGTTCCAATTTCATATTCGGCTCCAGCGTCAATTCCTGCCCCAGCCCCGACGTCGCCATAAACGCCGTCGCCGCATTCATCGCCGCCCCCATGGCCGCATCCTTCTTGTCTTTCTTCGCAAGCCCCGGCTCCGCGCCCACGAATGCCGCCTCGGCCGCCGCCAGCATTTCATCGTCGCGCTTGCTGCTGGGAGCCTCGATCTCGCCCTCATGATCGAAAAGCACGCGGATCGAATGCACTCCCGGCGCGTCAATCAAATCCGCCACCAAAGGAGTCCATCCGCTCGCCGTGTGTATATCGTCAAACGTCAGCCACAACCGCGCGCGCCCCACTTTTCCCGCGGACTGCACCTTATCAATGTGCCCGCGCACTTGCACGCCCGCGGGCACCATGCTTCCATCCGATATGGGAATCGGCTCGAGCGTTCGCGCAAAGATCTGCTTTCCAGATTTATCTTCTTTAGTGGAAATTCGCGTCTGCAGCGCAACCAGAAAACGCGTGCCGCGCGCGGCGGCATTCGGCGGCACATCCTGTGGCTGCGACGACGGCGGCGGCGCGGGGTCCGAATTTTGCGCCAGCACCGGGATGCCCGAAATTGCGAAAAGCGTGGCCAGAACGGCCAGAATCCTCCAGCGGTTCATAAACTCCTCCCAAAATTTTCGTTTGGCGTTTTCAGCTGGAGGCGAAAGCGCTTTACTCTTGCCCTGAATATACCAAAATTCCGCCCACCGCGCGCAGGTTTTGTAGCGGCGCACTTCAGTGCGCCATCGGTCCTCCGGCACGCAATCCATCGCGGCAAGCGACAGGTTTTCAGGCGGCAGCGGCTTTCGCCGTTATCCGCGCGGCGCGACGCCTCCGCCATCATCGCGGCCTAACGCGCCAATTTCTCCGGCGTCGCCTCCGCGCGCTCCGTGGCGGCTTTATCGAGCAGGCCCTCGATGACCGCAAATAGCTCCGTCGTGCGCACCGGCTTCGAGATGTAGCCATCCATGCCCGCCTCCAGGCACCGCTCCTGATCGCCCTTCAACGCATTCGCCGTCATCGCCACGATCGGAATATGCGTTCCGCTGATCTTTTCCTTCTCGCGAATCGTCGCCGTGGCCTCGAACCCGTCCATCTCCGGCATTTGCACGTCCATCAGCACCAGGTCGAATTGCGCCTCCTCGTAAGCAGCCAGCGCCTCCCGACCGTTCCCCGTGATCGTAACCGTATATCCTCTTTTTTCCAGCAGCCGCACTGCCAGCGTTTGGTTCACGGGGTTGTCTTCCACCAGCAGGATGCGCGCGCGGTTGCGGTTCTCCCGCAGCGTGTGCCGCGTTACCAGCGCGGGCTTTTCCACCGGCGGACTTCCCAGCACGCTGCTGAGCGCCTCCCACAGCTCCGCGGGCCGCACCGGTTTCATCAAGTACGCTGAAATTCCCAGTTTCCGGCAGCGCGCCGCGTCGCCCAAATGTCCCGCCGAAGTGAGCATCATCACCGACGCGCCCACCAACCCCGGCTCTTTCTGGATCCGCTCCGCCAGCATGAACCCGTCGATCTCCGGCATCTGCCCATCCAGCAACACCAGCGAAAAAGGCTGGCCCGCGCTCTTGGCGATTTCCAGCGCCTGCAACGCCGCCTTGCCCCCGCCCACCACCGTCGGATTCATGCCCCAGCGCACCACCATTCCGTTCAGAACTTTGCGATTCGTGAAATTGTCGTCCACGATCAGCACTTTCAAATCGCGCAGTTCCTCCGATTGCAGCGTCGCCGGCCGGTAAGCCGGCGCTTGCTGTACTCCCAGTCGCACCGTGAAGTGGAACGTGCTGCCCCGGCCCACCTCGCTTTCCACCCACACCTTGCCGCCCATCAACGCCACCAGCCGCGTGCAGATCGTCAGTCCCAGCCCGGTGCCGCCGTAGCGGCGCGTCATCGATCCATCCGCCTGCGAAAACGCTGCGAAAATTTTCTCTTGATGCTCTTTGGGGATGCCCGCGCCCGTATCCTTCACCATGAAATGCAGGCAGGTGACCTCATCGCTGCTGGGGTCTTCGCAGACGCTCACGAACACCTCGCCGCTGTCCGTGAACTTCATCGCATTTCCCACCAGGTTGATCAGCACCTGCCGGATCCGCCCCGGATCGCCGATCACCGCCTCCGGCACGTCCGGTTGCACTTCGTACACCAGCTCCAGCCCCTTCCGATGCGCGCGGATGCTCAGCGATTTCATGGTCTCGCCCAGGCCCTCCCGCAAATCGAAGGGGATCGCTTCAATCTCCATCTTGCCCGCTTCGATCTTCGAAAAGTCCAGGATGTCGTTGATGATCGCCAGCAGCGATTCCGCCGACACGCGCACCAGCCCCAGGTGCTCGCGCTGTTCCGTGTTCAGCTCCGTATCCAGCACCAGTTCCGTCATTCCCAGGATTCCGTTCATCGGCGTGCGGATCTCGTGGCTCATGGTCGCCAGAAACGTGCTCTTCGCTTCGTTGGCCTCTTCCGCGGCTCGCTTGGCTTCTTGCAGCGCCAGTTGCGCGCGCTTCTGTTCGGTCACGTCTACCGCCGTGCCCAATACGAAATGCGCTTTCCCGGCCGCGTTTTTCAGCATCGAAAGCTCCACATTCGCCCACACCACACTTCCGTCGCGCAGCACCTAACGCTTTTCCAATTTCAGGTGGTCGCACTGGCCTCCCAGCATTTTCTGAAATCGCGCCTGGTCCGCTTCGCGTTCATCCGGATGCGTCAAATCGTCGAAGACGCTTACGTTTTTCATTTCTTCCGCCGTGCATCCCAGCATTTGCTGGTACGCGCGATTCACGCTCAGCGCCCCTCCATCCAGTTCCGCTACCGCGATGCCAATTGCCGCTCCGTCGAAAACCGCGCGGAATCGTTCTTCGCTGTCCCGCAATGCCGCTTCCACCTTCTTACGCTCGCTGATATCCACGAACGTCACCACCGATCCGATCGCCCGCCCCTCCCGCTGTATCGGATGCGACCAGTATTCCGCCGGAAAACTCGTCCCGTCCTTCCGCCACAGCACTTCATCGTCCGTGTGTGTCCCTTGGCCGCTGCGGAACGCCTCAAATGCGTGGCATTCCTCCGCTGGATTCGGGCTGCCATCCGCCTTGGTGTGATGCATCATCGCGTGGACTTTCTTCCCCTCGATTTCCCCGGCCGATCCGTATCCCAGCAACTCCAGGAATTTCCGGTTGCAGAACGTGCAGATGCCCTCGGCGTCCACCCCATAAATCGCTTGCGGCGCGGATTCCAGCAGCAGCGTCACCAGCTTATTACTGTGCTCCACTTGTGCGGAGAATCGCCGGTCTAAGAACGACGTAATCACCGCGAACCCCAGCAGCGTGAACGTCACAAAGACAATCCCCGCCAGCCCTATCGTGGATATGCTCAGCGCATGCCACAAATCGCCGTAATCTTCCGGCGCCGCCCGGAACGTCGCCGCCGCCATGCCGGTGTAATGCATCACCGGGATCGCCGCGCCCATCACCAGCGCGCTCAGCGCCTTGCGCCACCCTCCCGACGTCGTTTCCCCGCGAAAATGGAACGTCAGCAGCAGCGCCACCCACGAAATCACGATCGCCAGTGCCACCGACACCGCCACAATCGTCATCGAATAGCTGCACTTCGCCGGCAACCGCATCGCCGCCATCCCGATGTAATGCATTCCCGCGATGGCGCCGCCCATAAATACGCTGCCCACCGCCGCGCGATACACTCCCATCGTGTTGCGGCTCGCCATGTATAAGGCGATCGCCGACGCCACAATCGCCGCCAGCAGCGACAGCAGCACCGTCGGCCAATCGTATTGCACCGCAACCGGCAGGCGAAACGCCAGCATCCCCACGTAGTGCATGGACCATATCCCCAGCCCCATCGCCACAGCGCCGCCGCTCAGCCAGACCATGCGCGCCACGCCCCGCGCCGCCGTCACTCTCCCCGCCAGGTCCAGCGCGGAATAGGACGCCAGCACCGCAATCACCACCGACAACACCACCAGCCGGTAGTCGAATGAACTCACCATGATGTGATCGGGCCAGACCACCCCTCCTCCTCTTTTTCTTGTAAATGGAAATCACGCGAATCTCGCACTTTCACAACGATTCGCGAGGTCGCTCCGCTGGTCAAACTTCGGCCGGAGAGGGCGGTCCTGGACCAGGGGAGCAATACGGAAGGGATTCCAGTTTGACTCAGCCGCGCGCCAAGTCAAGTCCGCCGCGCAATTCTCAACGCACTAGTAACTCCCGGCGCGCCGCAAATCCCGCGTGCTACACTCCGCTCATGCGCAAACTGCCGCGTGGTATTCCCGCCGCGCTCGCATTCCCTCCGCAGAGTACGGAGCGCGCTTGAACTGCCCAAAATGCAACGCCAAGCTCGTCCCCAAGCCGGTCCCCGGCGCCAAACGCTTCCCGCAACGCTTGGAATGTCCCGAACACGGCTGGCTGAAAGAACGCGTCAAACCAATCCGCATGCGCTTCCACAAAGACGCGCCGAATTGGTGATGCAGAAGAATACGGACACATTTTACGGAAGGTAGGGGCACGGCATGCCGCAGATCCGCCGCAGGAGGACCGTGCCCGTCGAGCTGCAAAGCCCGCGGTGCAATTTCCGGACAATATTATCCAGGGCGCCGCAGCCTGCCCGTTCCCGCCGCTGGGCTGCCCCTACGACGCACCCTCTGCGTCCCGCCCCACGTCGCGTGATTCGCCCGCGCCTACGGCAAAAATAAATCCTCCCGCCTGCACGCCGCAAGCCGGATCGCAGACCGTCGCCACTTCAATCCCATAAATACGCAAAGCGTCCCGCAGCGCTTCCGCGCACGGCGGCAAGCTGCCCGGTGCAGCCACCACCAGCGATAGTCCCGGCGCTGCGCTCGTCCAATTCTCCGCGGGCGCGCCTTCCTTCGCGTCCCAGCCAATCACCTTGAATATCGTCAGAAAATCCTGCGCGTAATCGCCCGCGTCGCTCGCCGCCCGCTGGTAACACACGTTCACGCGCTGCTCCGGAAAAGTCCGCAGCACCTGGATCAGCACCGCCTTCTGATGCGTGCTCAGCTTTCGCGCGCCCGCTTCCATCGCTCCGCCCCGGCCAGTGTTGTCCCACGCAGCCGTCGCTGTCAATCTTTCCGGCTGCGTTGCGGGCGCTCCACAAAAGCCACCGGAACAGCCTCGCCGCGCACCCGCAAAATCATCGACAAATCGATTTTCCGCGCCTGTGGAAATTACGGCTGGCCTCAAACTGTTCGCCCGGCCAGTTGTCGCCGCGAACATGCTTGATGCATTATCCCCTCGCGTTGCAGAGTCGCCCAGCCCATACAAATTCCACGGCCGCAACCCCGCGGAATTGCGCACCCATAGCCCTCGCATAAGGAGCCTTCGAAATGAGCATCCGTAAATCCCTGCAGGTAGGGGTGTGCCTCGCCGCAAACTTCGCCGCCATCGCCGCGCCGCCCGCGCGCGCGCAATCCTGCAATTCCGGCCAGGACGCCGCCGTCGAATGTTTCGTCGGCAACGCCGTGCGCACCAACCTCGTGTCCTTGCAGTACGGCATGACCATGTCGCAATTCAAGCAGTACGGCGTCTCCGTCTCCAAGATCCTGCAAACGCAACCCACCTCGCTCGCCCTCGTCGCCCTATCCAGCGCCGTCTCCGACGCGCTTCCACCCACCAATTCCGACGGCTCCGCCAATCTCGCCGCGCAAACCGCCGCCGTAAATTCCATCGTGGACGCCGGCATCGCCAGCAACTTCCTCACGCTCCCGGCCGAAACCAGTTCGCAGGACCTGAAATGGTTTTCGCTCGACCTGGTCCGCGTCATGAATCCGGACAATGGCATCGTGCTTTCGCCCGGCACCATGCTCCGCGTGCTCGATTCCTACGTCGTCAGCGCCACCGCCAGCGGCACGGTCAATTGGACCCAGGCTAATTCCGGCATCGCCACGATGATCAATAATCTCGCCGCCGCTGGCCTGCTGAAACTTCCCGCCACCATCACCACGGCCGAGACCATCCAGTTCGCGCAATCCCTCGCGCAAGTCACCTACACCTACAGAACCGCCACCGGCCGCCAGTCGCTTTAGCGCCGCCGCTCCAGCCGCGTAGCTCCAGCCGCGTCGCCCGTCGCTGTAATATCGCCGCGCCTGCACCGCCGCAATCTGGGAGTGCGGAAGCTCGCTTCCGCCTGTTACAAGGCGAGGCTCGCCTCGCCGCTGTCAAATGCATGCACCACGTAAGCGCTCGCCTCGCCGCTGGTTTCGGTTTTGCATGTGTAGCGGCCGCTCGCAAAGCGAGCGGGCAGCTTTTGCTTGCTCCCCGCCTCCTCACCTCCTGAATTGTCCGCAGGACAATTCACCCTGCTTGTCCTGAGTGCCGTCGCGAAGGGAGAGCCGCCCGTGGCGGCTCGAAGGGTTGCCTCTTTGCCTCTCTCCCGTTACTCTCTTCCGCGATGCCCGCACCCGCCCCCATCCGAGTCGGCACCTCCGCCTTCACCGCCGCGGGCTGGGAAGGCTCCTTCTACCCCGCCGGCATGCAACCCCGCGATTTCCTCTCCTTCTACTCCACCAAATTCGACACCGTCGAAGTGGACTCCACCTTCTACCGCACTCCCGCCGTCTCCACCGTAAAAGGCTGGGCGCAGAAAACTCCCGCGAACTTCCTCTTCGCCCTGAAAGTCCCGCAAGTCATCACCCACGAAAAATGTCTAGACGACTGCGCCGCCGAAATGACCGGCTTCCTAACCGCCGCCGAACATCTCGGCGATAAACTCGGCCCCCTCCTCCTCCAGTTCCCCTATTTCAATCGCACGAAATTCAAAACCGGCGCCGAATTCCAAGCGCGCCTAAGCCCGTTCCTCGAAAAACTTCCCCAGGATTTTCAATTCGCCGTGGAAATCCGCAATAAAAACTGGCTGGACGAAAATTTCACCGCGCTTCTGCGCGAGCGCCAGGTAGCCCTCGCCGTAATTGACCAGGCCTGGATGCCCACCATCCAGGAACTCACCAAAAAACTCGACCCGGTCACTTCCAACTTCACCTACGTAAGATGGCTGGGCGATCGCAAAGGCATCGAACAACAAACCAAATCCTGGGACAAAACCATCCTCGACCGCCGCTCAGCCCTCTCCCACTGGGTTGACTACTGCTACACAACCACCCACCGCGGCAAAAAAGTCTTCGCCTACGCCAACAACCACTACGCCGGCCACGCCCCCGCCACAGTAGCCCTCTTCCTGGAATTGTGGAATCGCAAAAATAAATCCTGAGCGAGCGTGCTCTCTCACTGTTTCCCGCCGCGGCCCAGCGCCGGCTTGCCCTGAGTGTCGTAGCCAAGAGAGGCGCGACACTCGGCCGTTCCGTCTTGCGCGGACGAGCAGCTGCAACCAGAGACGGCGAGCGCAACCCTTCCTCTTCGGCGCGGCGGACAGCGCCATCTTCGGGCTCGAAGCGATGCGCCGCCAGCGAACGCCTTCGCGATAAACCCCGCTACTTCGCTGCCTCCAAAATCCGCTCCACTGCATAGTGCAGCCCCTTGTCCGTGCTCACCGCCACGCGCTCCGCCAGTTCCGGCGAATAATCGTGGACTTCCCGGAATCCCGCCTTATGCGACAGCGGCAAAATTGTCTTCCGGCCGTCCACTGCCCGCCCGGCCCAATCCATGTTGGCGCGCTGCCGCGCACCCTTCTTGCGCCTTGGCAAGAACCGGCATTCTGAAATTCGGCATCCGAAATCTCCCGATTCGAGGCAAGTACTGGTTCTCCCATCAAAAGAACGGTACTTGACAGGTTCTCCTACTCAGGATACTACCTCCACCAATTACCAGTGCCGGCGGGCCCCATGAAAATCTCGGTGTAGTTGTCTTTGCGGGATTTCGTTCCCCATTGTGAAAATCCAGGAGGCGAGAGCTGATGATCAATGCAGCAAAGTTGCCGCTGCTTTTTGCCGTATTTGCAGCGTTGTCGTTATTGCCGCGCGCCGGCGCCCAGGAGTTGGGCCGGCCCACAGCCACCATCCGGCAGCCGATCGACGAGTCCCGACTCGTCACTTTGCACAACAACACCCGACCCGAGGCGAACGCCCAAAATGATCGCGGCCCGGTTTCTGACGACTTTGCGCTCGATCACCTGCTCCTTCAGCTCAAGCGTTCTCCCGCCAGCGAAACCGCCCTGCAACAATACATCGCGCAACTGCACGACCGAAACTCGCCCAACTATCACAAGTGGCTGACGCCTGACCAATTCGCCGAAAGCTTCGGTGTAGCCAAGTCCGACGTCATCGCCGTCTCGCAGTGGCTGGAATCGCACGGTTTCAAGGTCAATGGCGTGCAAAGCAGTGGCCTGGTGATTGATTTCAGCGGCAATGCCCGCCAGGTTCGCGAGGCCTATCACACCGATATTCATCACCTTATGGTTGACGGGCGTCCACACTTCGCCAATATGAGCGACCCCCAGATTCCCGCGGCCTTGGCGCCCTCCGTCGAGGGCATCATCTCGCTCAATAACTTCCATCCCAAGGCGATGCACCATCCGCGCGGCAACTACACCTATACCACGTCGAACGGCACCTTCCACGCGCTCGCAGCTGGAGATATTGCTACGATCTACAACCTGTCGCCTCTTTTCACGGCAGGCATCTCCGGAAAAGGTCAATCCATTATGGTCGTGGAAGACACCTACCTGTACTCCACCACCGATTGGACCGTATTCCGCAAGACTTTCGGACTGGCCAGACCCTATCCCTACGGGACTCTAAGCCAAGTCAGCCCCACCGGCGCCATCACCTGTACTAATCCCGGGTTCCAGGGAGCGCCCGCCGATCCGGGCTATGGCGATGATGGCGAAGCGATCATTGACGTCGAATGGTCCAGTGCCGCCGCGCCGAACGCGGCCATTATCCTGGCCGCCTGCACCGACACCACCGCCTTCGGCGGTTTGATCGCCTTGGAGAACACCCTCAACGGTCCTGCCGCCAGTCTGCCTTCCGTCGTCAGCATCAGTTACGGAGAAGCGGAAGCCGTGAATGGCGCAGCATCAAACGCAGCCTACAACAGCGCTTATCAACAGGCCGTCGCTGAGGGCGTATCCATCTTCGTCTCCTCGGGCGACGAGAACGCCGCCAGCGCGGATAACGGCAACGATTCAGTCCACGGCATCGGCGTCAGCGGCTTCACTTCCACTCCCTACGATGTCTCCGTGGGCGGCACCGATTTCGGCTACACCGCTGACAACGTCGATCCGTCCGTCTACTGGAGCGCCACCAACAGCAGCACTTACAGTTCGGCGCTATCCTACATCCAGGAAATCCCGTGGAACGATTCGTGTGCGAGCTCGCTCCTTGCGGCGTTCCTTGCCCCACTCATCGGCACTTCCCCGGATCCCCAGACGTTCTGCAACTCCTCGTTGGCCAATTCCGACGGTCTGCGCAACGCCATTGGAGGCAGCGGCGGGCCCAGCGGCTGCGCCACCGGCGCCCCAGCTTCCGGCACCACCAATCGCGGTGTCGTGAGTGGAACCTGCGCGGGATACGCCAAGCCGAGCTGGCAGAGCGGCCTGTTCGGCAATCCCAGTGACGGCGTCCGTGATATTCCCGACGTCTCTCTGTTCGCCTCGAACGGCTTTTGGGACGCCTACTACGTAGTCTGCTGGTCGAATCCGGACACCAATATTGGCGCCGGTTTCACCTGTACCGGCCCTCCCTCCACCTGGGCCGGCTTTGGCGGCACGTCCGTCTCTTCGCCGATCATGGCGGCGATTCAGGCGCTCGTGAACCAGAAAACGGGCAGCCGCTGGGGCAATCCCAACACCGTTTATTATTCGCTGGCCAACACGGAGTTTGGAACGGATGGTTCCGGCGCAACCTCCTGCAATTCCACCACCGTCAACAAGTTCTCCAATAATTGCATCTTCTACGACGTCACCGAAGGTGATAACGATAGCGCCTGCACCACCAGAGCCACCACCGGAAACACGCTGCATGACTGCTATCGCCCCACCGGCACGATCGGTATCCTGTCCACGTCCAACGATGCTTCGCAGCCGGCTTATGTCACTAATTCCGGCTGGGACTTCCCGACGGGGATCGGTTCGGTGAATGCTTACAACCTGGTGATGAATTGGCCCTAAACCTTGCCGTATAGGCTGTATCGATTGGTGATGAATAACAGCTGTCCCGCGGCGGACGATTCCCCGGCCCGTCGCGGGCTTAACGAGAAATCTCACGTGAACCGGAGGATTACCAAGATGCGAGTTGCCATAACCGCCGTATGCGCTCTGTTTCTATTGATGTTGTGTGTGCCCCAGGCCCATGCCGATGATTGCACTTCGGGATCGAATCTCGTTGCCAACTGCGGCTTCGAAACCGGTGATTTTACGGGCTGGACTGTGTCCGGCAATGACGTGCCCGGCGAAGAAGGTAACTTATACGGCGTCGAGGGGGACGATCCGTTTCCCCTGCCAGGCGGCACCGCGCCAAACAGCGGCGATTTCCAGGCCTTCATCGCCGACCTGGACGCCAACCCCACCACTCTCTCGCAGGACTTGGCCACGGATCCCGGAGGACTCTACATGGTCTCTTTCTATATGGCCCAAGAGCTCGTCGGTCCAGGCGACGTCAACAGCTCCTTCATCGTGACCTTCGGCGGTTCCACCGTCGTCAACCTCACCAACATTGACGTCCAGGGATACACTCTCTATACGGGGCTCTTCACCGCGACGGGTACCTCCACGGCATTGGATATCACCGGAGGGAACGACATCGGTGAGTTTCTTGTGGACGACGTGTCGGTGAAGGGTGTGCCCGAACCTTCGAGCTTGAGTCTGATGTTGCTCGGCATAGCCATGCTCGGCTTCAGCTTGAAGAAGTCGCGACTCTGTCGCTAACCTGCAATCAACTCCGGCCAAAAGGACGGCGGTCCCTCGCCGTCCTTTTGCTTTTGTAGCCGGTCAATCTGCCAGCCGGCGTCCGTCCAGCTTCTGCCTCAAGTCGCCGTCCGCCAATCACCAATCACCAATCACCAATCACCAATCACCAATCACTTCTCTCCCATGAGCGGCTCCAGATACTCAAAGCTGATCCGCAGGCTTTCCATTGCGGGGAGGTCGCCGGAATCGCGTTCGACGTAGAAATGTTTTATGCCCAGCTTTTCGGCGGCGGCCAGGATCGGCTTCCACTGGATTGTTCCGGAGCCGACCTCCGTAAAATGCTCGGCGGCGGCATCCTTCACCTGCGAGGTGGGGAATCCCGGCTTGCGGTCCTTCAGGTGTACTTCTTTGATGCGGTGGCCATAGGCCTGGAACATTTGCAGCGGATCTTCGCCGGTTTCCACGATCCAGTAGCAGTCCATCTCCAGACAAACCAGCTTGGGATCGGTGCCATTCATCAGCGTGGCAAATCCGGTGGTATCCCCAAAACGCCGAAATTCGTAATTGTGATTGTGAAAGCCGAGCTGCATCCCGGCCTGCCGCACCTTCTCGCCCCAGATATTCAACTGCGCGGCGGCGCGCTTGTAGCCGTCCAGCTCGTACCACATTTTTTCCGGAAGCATGGGGCAGATCATGTACTCGACGCCGAGAGTTTTCGCGTAATCAATCTTCGACTCCAGACCATCGTAGTCGAAATGGCCGCTGGGGACGCGCAGCCCGTGGTCGGTGATCATCCGGCGCAATTCCGCGGCAGGATGCGTGTAAACGTTCCAGTAGGTTTCCACTTCCTGGTAGCCGATTTTGCGAACGGCTGCGAGGACGGCCGGAAGATCACGCTCCGCGGCGTCGCGCACGGTGTAAAGCTGCACGCCCAGCGGGCGATGCGCCGCGGCGGCTCCCGCGTGGGCAAATTTGCCCACGGCGAGCGCGCCTGCGCCGGCCAGCGAAAGCTTCAGAAATTCGCGACGGCCATGGATAGGCAAGGGATCGTCTCCAATGTGAAATTTTTCCGCAGCGCCGCTTCTTCGCACGGTCCCGCCGCCGGCGCCCGCGGACAACGTGGCGACGCGCGCGGTCACCTCGCCGGAAGCAGTTCGTAGCTGACGAACGCCAATCGCTTGCCATCCGGCGACCACGACGGCACGTTGATCGTCCCCTGGCCGCCAAACAATTTTGCCAGAACTGTGATTTTTTTGTCGCTGAGAGACATCAGCCGCAGCATCACGTCCTTATTCTCCGGATGCCCCGTCACGCTCTTATCGTACGAGAGAATTACCATCCACTTTCCGTCCGGCGAAATGTGCGGGAACCAGTTATTGTACTGGTCGTCCGTGATTTGCGTTTGCTCGCTGCCGTCCGGACGCATCCGCCAGATCTGCATGATGCCGGTGCGCACGGAATTGAAATAAATATATTTGCCGTCCGGCGAATATTCTGGGCCGTCGTCGAGGCCCTTCGCGGTGGTCAGCCGCGTCTCTTCGCCGCCGGTCACTGCAATGCTGTAAATATCGAACTCGCCGTCGCGCTCCCCGACGAACGCCAGCGTCTTGCCGTCCGGCGACCAGCCATGCCAATACGACGGCGAATTCTTGGTGATCCGCCGCGGCGCGCCTCCGCCGATCGGCACAATATATACCAGCGAGCTGTGCGGCTCCTGCGATTGGTCGCTGATCGCAAGCTCGGTTGCATCGGGCGAGATGCCGTGGTCGTTGTTGCACTGGTTCGCGAAGCCCGTATCAATCATTTGCGGCGTTCCGCCGCTCACCGGCAAGCGATAGATATGCCCTTTCTGGTTGAAAAGGAACGAGCTACCGTCGCGCATCCAGTTCGGCGCTTCAAAACGCTCGGGCGCCAGGTACACCACCCGGCGATCCGTGGACGCGACCTCGACCGTCTCCAGAGAACTGTAAAGCGTGCTCTGCGCGCCGGCGGCGAGCGGGGCGAGCGTTTGCAGTTCCACATTCGCAAACTTGGCCTTCTCCACGGCGTCTTTATCGTGCGCGCACACTCCGATGCCCACATAGAACTTCCCACGCAGCGGGAGACGCATCGCCGCCCCGGATGGCTGCAACTCGCCATCGCTCGTCGCGCTGAGCAGCAGATAAACATAGTCGCCGCGCTTTTCGATGCGCAGCCGCTGCGGCGCGGAAATATTCGACTGGATCTCGTGCGTAGCCGCGCCGGTTTCATCGCGATACTGCAGCGAAGTAAGCCCGTTGCCGTGCAACGCCACGTCTGCATACACGGAATCCGCGTCGAGGCTCTGCCGCAGCATCAGCACGGCCTTGCGATGCTCGTTGCCGCCGCTGCCCACAAACGAAATATCCGCCGTCAGCGCCACGTCCCCCGAAACCTGCTTCCACGCAAATTGAAAATCATCCGCGCCAAACCACATATTCTCGCCGCTGCCGCTCACCGTATAACTCTTCGTCGCTGCGTCGTACGCGACGCCGCCGGGATGCAGCACCGTGCCGATATCCTGATGGTTCTCGAATATCCCCACCGCCGCGGCTCCCGCCGCGCCTCGCGCCAGCATATTCACTCGCGCGATCGCCGCCAGCGGAAGGGTGCAAAGCACTACAGAAATCCAGCCAATCCGTTTCGTGCTCATGAAGCGATCTCCGATTTTATGAATTCCGGCGCGTCCCAAGCGCAGCAGACGCGCCGCTAAACCTCTTCTCGATTTCGAATCCGTCGTAAGGTGTCGGGGGTTGGTCTCAGACCCACCCCACAAATTCGCGTTTACTCAGCCACGTGAATCGTCTGCGGCACCAGGTTCCACCCGCGCATCGCCACCTGCGCGGCCCCCTTCGCAGCCGCCGCAGGATACTCGATTTCAATTTCGCGAGTCTCGCCCGGCAGCAAAGAAACGTAATTGTCGCTGTAATAAGCAGGCAGAATACGCGAGCCGTCACTCGAGTTCACGAGCGTGAGCTTATTCTGGAGTGCCACCGCATTGCCATTATTTTGCAGCCGCACATGCACGCCCACGGTATCCCCAGTCCGCGCGGCATCCGCGCTGGCTGATAACGTCACATTCGGAAGACGGCCAAGTTCCCGGTACGAGGGACTCTCCTCCGCCAGCCAATACAAATTCTGCGAAACGAGTTTCCCGTCCGCGCCGTGCAGTTCCAGTTTCACTAGCACCACGTCGTCACCCATCACCGACCCCAGATCCAGCTTGAACCCGTCCGTAACAGCGTCCGCGCCGGCATCCTTCTGCTCCTGATGATGCAATAGCAATTTATTCCCCAACGAATACACGCTGGCATCCAGCGAAAGTCCCGCCGCGGCCGCCGCCGTGGTATTCACCACCGCCACTTCGTAATTCGAAAGGTCCAGTTGAATATGCAAAGGCTCGCACGCCTCTTTCACGCCGTAGTAAGAAGCCTGCGTATCGTAATCATGATCCAGAATTTGCCACATCGTGCTCGGCCACGCCGGCTGCGTCATCCACAACATCCTGGCGCTATTCGGGGCCCACAGATGCGCGTTCATCCCTTCGAAAATCGCGCGATGATCCACGTAATTCAGCATCTGCGCTTTGCGCTCGAAATCTGCAAGGCTCGTAGGCGCGCCAAATTCCGACTGCAATTCCGCCATGAACGGCGCGATATCTCCATTCCCGCTGAAATGCCAGTCGTGATAAGCCCACACGTCGTCCACGGGCCACTGGTCCGCTTTTGCCACGCTCGACTGAAAAGATTCCAGCGTGGACATCGAAGGCGTCCCGGTCTCCACCGAAAATCCGTGATTCAGCGTCGTGTAATAGAGCTTCGGATCCTGGTATCTGTAAGGCCCGCTGTTTTGCAAATTAATCTGATTCGAACTCGGCGAATAGTAGCGCGTCCCATCCAGCGAACTGGTCAGTTCAGCGAGGCCCTTATTAATGATCGGCTGCGGCACGCCTTCGTTGCGCCCGCACCACACCGCAATCGAGGGGTGATTGCGGTAACGCAGAATCGCGTCGCGCGCATTCGCCAGGAAAAGCGCCGGGTCCTCCGCCTCGATATTGTAGTTCTGCGTGGTCTCCCAGAAATCGTTCCAGATCAGCAATCCGTATTCATCGGCCAGGTCGTAAAAAGTCTCCTCCGTGTTCTGCCCCACCCAATTGCGAATGATGTTCACGTTGGCGTCGTGGTGCAGACGGAAATAAGGCTCCAGGCGCTTGCGCGAGACTCGCTTGAGCAAATCATCCATTCCCCAATTCCCTCCGCGGCACGCAATCTTCACTCCGTTCACCTTGATCACCAGGTATGGCGACGGCCCCATGTCGCTGCTCGAGCGCACCGCCGGCGACGACTCCGCTCCCGGCGCAAGCGACGCCACCCACGAATGCCAGTTCGCGCGCCACTCTTCCGGAAAACCGTGCGGAAAAGGATCAGCCGGGGGAATTGCGCGCATGCCTTCATGCGTCACGTCCACTACTCCCGCAAGTCCTTCTTTCCCCAGCGTCGGGTCAATTTCCACGCGCCGCAAGTGCCCGGTCTCATCCAGCAAGCTCAGCTCATAAGTAATCTCGCGAATTCCAAAACGCACCACGTGGGTGTCCGACAAATTTTCACCCTGCGCGAAAGTCAATTTCAGGTGATAGAGGTCCTGCTTCCCGTAACCGTTCGGCCACCACAGCCGCGGCTCGTGCACCGTAAGCTGCTTGAATTCGGCGGGAGTAAGCTTCACCGTCGTCGTCCCCGGCGGAAGCGTCACTTCTTTCGCCAGCTCCACGGATTCAAAAGCAGCCCTCAAAGTTCCACGCACCGGCGCATCCGAAAAATTATCGAGCGGCACCGTGATCGCCACGTCCGCCCGGCTCGTGTCGGGCAAGCGAAGCGTAGTCACCACCTGCGCGTCGCCGATCTTCACCGCCGCGGTCGCCCGCAATTCCACCGGCTGCCAGATCCCCGTTTCGCGGTCGCGTATCCCCGGAATCCAGTCCCAGCCTTCCGAAGCGACAAACGTCGGCCCGTCCAGGCACATGATCCCGCCATTTTCGCCCGGCCCGCCTTTTATTGATTGCTCCTGCGGAATCCCCGGATGCGGCGGCGGCGAAACCTGCACCGCCAGCACGTTCACGTCGCCCTTGCCCGTTTTCCAAATCCCGGTCACGTCAAAATTTCCGCGAATGAACGCGCCCTTGATCGTCCCCAGATCACGCCCGTTCAGCCACACCACAGCCTTGTAATTGATCCCTTCAAAAGTCAGCGTCAAATGATCGCCGTGAAATGCCTCCGGCGATTTGATCTCCGTGCGATACCAGTAATCCTGCTTGTTCAGGCTTTCCGGAATCGCCAGATTATTAAGTCCGTACTCGGGGTCGGGATAAATTCCGCGATCCACGAGCGTCGTAAGCACCGTCCCGGGAACCACAGCCGCCAGCCAGTGCGCGGTGTTGAATCCGGGAGCAGCGATCGCCGCGCCATCCGCCGTCACGTCCGGCGCAGCGCTCAAGCGCCATCCGCCCGCAATCGTCCAAGCATTCGCGCCATCCGCCACCAGCGCCGGCTGCGCGGCCGGCAATGGTTGCGCCACCGGCGCGCTGAACGGCGCCTTGCTCACCGGCATCGTGTCCGGCGATTGCGGCGCGCGATATCCCGCCTGCCCGCGCGTCTGCACCGGCCACGGTTTTGATCCCTCGTCGAACTCCACGATCGCGAAATCATCGTGCTTCTCGTAGAATTGCTTGATCGCCTCGGCGCTCAGCGCCTCGCGCACCAGCACCAGCGACGCGATCCTGCCGCCAAAATGCTGCCCGTCTTTCCACGGCAGGGCCGGCGGCGCCATCTGAATCTCCGGGCTCACGCTGCCGAGCACCAGCGGCCCGCGCGCCACTTGCGCGCCGTCGCTATACAACCGGAATTCCGTGCCGTCAAATGTCGCGGCCAGCAGATGCCATTTCGCGGGCGCGAGCGTCACCGGCGCGCTCAGCGTATTCTCCTTGCCCATCCACAAAAAGACGGAGTGCGCATCCGCCCCGATGTACCGCGGATATTCTTCGCCGGTATCGCCGAGCCCCGCCAGCAGAGTCGAATTTTGCAGCGGCTCCCCGGCCCGCACCCAAAAATAGATGCTCCATGCCGAATCCGCTTGCAGCACCGAATCGTGCGCCGCCAGCGGCGCCTCTATTCCGTCGCCTCCCGCGAGGAACACCCCGTTGTACGGCCCGTATTGCGGAGGATCGTTGCTGATGGGCACTTGGGCAAATAACGAGGCAGGGAAGAGAGCGAGAGCGAATACTGCGGTAACAGCCAGCTTATAGAGGTTGCCGCAAAAATTATTCTCAGTCATAAGGCTCCGTCTGCCCGAGAGGGCGGTTTGCTCCGCAATCGAACGCTCCCGCGGTGGCCTCACCCGGGCGATTATGTTTTGGCAGCCGGTGTCATGGTAGCAATCTTGGGCGCGGAGAGGGAACCGGCGATGAAGTCAGTGAACGTTGGCGACCTTGCAGGCGATCGGCGAAACCCCGGGCTGCGGCACGATCAGCGATCGGAGCCGGGATGGCCGCCGCTTGGCGCCGGGCGGCGCTGAAGCGGCGGCAACTTTCCCGGGGGGTGGTACAACTTCTTGACTGCAGTAGCTCGAGATGGCCCGTCTTCCCGCCTTCCGCTCAGAAATTGAATTTCAGCGCCAGCTGAATATTCCGCGGGTTGTAGAACGACCCCATGGAACTGATCACGCCGAAATTCCCGTCATTGACGCCCGCGTCCGGTGCGCCAAACTGCGGATGATTGAACGCGTTGAACATTTCCACCCGGAACTGCAGGTTGTAGCGATTTTCCGCGCCGAAGTAGTTGTTCTTGAAGAACGAGAGGTCGCAATTGGAGATGCCCGGATTGCGCACGTTCGCCAGCGTGCGCGGAGCGTTGCCAATCGTAAATTCCGCCGGCTGTGAATAAGCAGACGTATTAAACCAATGGTTCAGCGTCTGATCGCTGGCCCGCGGGTCCGCGCCGGTCCAATCGGGCCTTTGCGCGAACGTGAATATGTTGGTTTGGTTGGTCGCTGCACCCAGTACCACGGGCGTTCCGGTGGTCCACGTAACGATGCCGACGGTTTGCCAGCCACCCACCAGACGATTCACTACGCCGCTCGATTCCCCCAGGAACGCTTTGCCGCGGCCAAAGGGAAGCTCGTATACGTAGCTGACCACCAGCATCTGTGAGACGTCCTGAGCGGAAACGGACCATTCGTTTTGCGGCGCGTAAGCGTTCGCGAACGTCTGGCTCGCCGGTCCCAGGTAATTTACCGCTGAAGCCGAGTTGTCGAACATTTTTGAGTTGGTGTAGGACACCAGCATGGACAGCCCGTGCGAAAAATGCTTGTCCAGTTTCAGCGTGAAGGCGTTGTAGCGCGAAGCCGCCTGGGGTTTGCGGAAACTTTGCACTCCGTTGTACTGCGGATACGGGCGCAGCAGGTAATTGGCTTGAATGGTCGGTTGGCTCAGCGGATTTCCCGGCACAGTGATCAGCCCGAAGAACGGATTTGGTACTTGCGTGAGCAGTGCGTTCCCGAGCGCCAGATCGGCCGTCGGCAATTGGTCATAGTTATAGCCCGGGTCGCCGTCAATCAGGAACAAGCCGTGGTTGCCCAGATAGCCGGCTTCCACCGTGGTCTGGGCTGGCAGCGCGTATTGTACGTTCAGATTCCATTGCTCGGAATACGGATTGCGAACGGAACCGAAGTAAGAATCGCTGATTCCGGTGCCGAGGTCCGTCCCCGCTCCTCCGGACGAGCCTTGCGGTAGATTAAATCCCGACGGCGCTGGATTATCGAGCGTGGCAGCCGAAGGCGCCGACTGCTGGTTGTCAAACGTAGAGGTGAACTGGGTTTGCGAAGAGAAACCTTCGATGCCCGGGCTGCCGGAAGTGCCGGCGGCTTGCAGCGCGGATGGCGCGTAAACCAGTCCGAACCCGCCACGCACGACCAGCTTCTCCAGAGGATTGTATGCGAAGCCGATGCGCGGCGCGAAATCGTGCCACTGTATCGGCGCCTGACTCCGTCCCCACGGGTCCGCGGAAGTGCCCGCAAATAGCATCTGTCCCATCAGGTCGGAGCATGCGGGGCAAGTGACGCCGGCCGGTACGGTAACCAGCCCTTGCAACGGCGACGGCAATTTGGGATCCCACACCGATAGCCGGTTGAATCGCTCCGTGCGCGGAATTTCCACGTCCCACCGCAGGCCCAGGTTCAAAGTGAGGTTCTTTTTCGCTTTCCAATCATCCTGCACGAACAAACCAAAATATCCGCTGGCGTCCGCCGCCGTCGGATCGTGCGTCATGTAACCGGAGTTTTGCAGACCCAGCAGAAAGGAAGCGAATGGGTTGCCGGTGCCATTCGCGTTACCTGCGATTTGCTGCGTCCACGTCTGGTCCACCGCAAATTCTCCAGAGGGCTGCCCATACTGCGCGAAATTCTCATAAAGCTTTCTGAATTCGGCGCCGAACTTCACGGTGTGCGCCCCGGCTATCTTCACCAGGCTGCCTTGCACGTCGTGCGCCAGCGGATTCTCATAGTAAGAGTTGTATCCGTTCGGACCCAACCCGGAATACCCGTTACCCACGTCGAACCGCGGGAAAATTAGGCCGTCAATCGAAGCGGTGGACACATAAGACGCAGGGAAGCCCAAGCTCCCCAGATCGAAAGGCTGGCCGAAGGTGCTGCGTGCGTACGCTTGCCGGCTCACGCCGTAGCGTATCTCGCCTAGCCAGGTCGGGCTGATGTTAAATGTGTTGTTGAACGTGCCGCTCCATTCCGTGATGTGTGCCGGACCGCCGTATCCTTGCGACGCCGCGTTTCCGTAGTCGCTCAGCGAGTTGCCGCCCAGATTGTTTTCCACCCAATGCGAGAAGCGGAAGAAGGAGTGCCACTTCTCGCCGAAGTCATGATCGAGCCGCGCGTCGTAGTGATAGTAATTGTCAGGGTTCGATCCGGTTATGGAGTAGTTGTTGAAGCAGCCTGAAGTATTAGCCGCGCTGCATACTTGGCTTGTCACGTTCGGCGCCGGGTAATACGCCAGGGCGTTCTGAGCAACCGTGCTCCAGCGCGGCATCGGGATCATGTTTCCCGGGAACGCTTGCCTCACGTACTGTCCGCCCACTAGAGCGACGGTGTTCGGGTCGTAGATGCAGCCCGCCACGGGCGTCGCGTTGCAGTTCGTTCCCGCTGGAATCAAATCCGAAAAGTCGCCCTTGAGCCATTGCGGCTGGGGAACCGAGTCTGTTTCTCCTGAACCGTTGCTGAACTGCGAATTCTCGTATGCGAAGAAAAAGAAAGTCTTCTTAGCCTTGTCTATCAGCGGCACCGGACCGCCGATCGTCCCGCCGGTTTGATAGCGGTGCAGTGGAGGCTGCGAGCCCGCAGCTCCATTAAAAGTGTAATACTCCGCATCCAGCGCTCCATTTCTGATGAATTCAAACAGCGTTCCGTGATAGTGATCGCCGCCCGATTTCGTCACCAGGCTGATCGCGCCGCCCGAAAACCGTCCATACTCCGCCGGCAACACGCTGGTCTGCACGCTGAATTCCTGCACCGAATCCACGATCGGCTGGTACGCCGTCTCGTTGTTGCCCACGTTGTTTTCCGGCAGAATGTTCGTCATCCCATCAATCAGCATTTCATTGTTCGCATTGCGCGATCCGCCGATGTGCGGTGTGGACGCGCTGCCGATGTTGCTGACGCCCGGAACCAGCGTCTCCAGAGAGAACGGGTTGCGGCCGTTCAGCGGCAATTCTTCGATAGACCGGGTTCCGATCACCGTGTTCAGGCTCGAGGTATCCGTCTCCAGCGTTCCTTGCGTCGCAGTTACCTCTACCGTTTCACTGGCTTGCCCGATTTTGAGCGTCAGCGTCAATGCCGTCGTCTTGGAGACTTCCACCACGACGTTCGTGTTCTTTTCCTGGCGAAACCCCTTGGCCTCGGCCGTCACCGTATAAACCCCCGGCAACTCAAACAACACCTCGAAACGTCCCGAGGTGTCGGTGACCACTTGCTTGGCCAGCCCGGTCGCGTTATTCGTCGCCACCACTGCGGCGCCCACCACCACGGCGCCCTGTTCGTCCGTCACTGTCCCCTGAATGTTTCCTGTGGGGGTTTGCGCGTAGGCCACACTCGCCCCAAGTGTAAAGGCCAAAAGCAACAATAGTTTTCGCACGATCCCTCCGTGTATTCGGCCGGACTTACTCGCGGAGCGCGCGTCGCATGACGTCCGCGAACCACCCCAAGTCCGCCCGCTCGTCAAATTACTTCCCGGCCACCCTGAAAAATGGTATCGTTCCCATAAAACTTGATTGAACTTATAGACATTTTGAATATCCCTTGTCAACAGAAAATTCGCGCCGCGCCCCTTTTTTCTTGCGCCGCTTGCCTGCCGGCAACAGGCAAGCCGCAAACTCGCGCCCGCTTTCGCAACCTGCGCCGCCGCCGGGAGCGCTTTTTTTGCTGGCCCGGCGCGCGCGCGTGCCACGTTTTGCGCTATGATGGCCCGTTTCGTCGCCGATGAGGTTTCAAGAGGTAGGCTGTTGACGCTGCGGTAGGGGGAGGCATGGCTAGGCGAGGCACCAGTCCGCCCACAATTCAAGACGTCGCCCGCGAATGCGGCGTCGGCAAGATGACCGTGTCCCGCGTAATCAACGGCGGCAACCTGGTCAGCGCGGCCACTGCGGCTCGCGTGAGGGCCGCCATCCGCAAGCTCGGCTACGAGCCCAACGAGGCCGCCCGGCTCCTGAAGGGCCAGGCCTCCCATACGATCGGCCTCATCATTCCCGACCTAGCTGACACATTCTTCTCCACTTGCGCCCACGCCGTTCAGCAATTCGCCGCCAAACAGCACTATCTAACCCTGCTGTTGGCCTCCGAGCGCGATCGCGATAGCGAGGCCCGCGAGCTCGCCATGATGAAGTCGCGGAACATTGCCGGCATTCTTCTCGTTCCTACTAGTCCGGATAGCATCGGGCAATTGCGCGACGTCCGCGCCAGAGGCCTTCCCGTGGTCATGATGGACCGCACCTTTCCCGGCCTGGATGCCGGCGAAGTGATGGTGGAGAACGCCCAGGGTGCCAGAAAGGCGGTCAACCACCTGGTGGAGCACGGGCATCGCAGTATCCTGTGTGTGGGATATGACAGCCAGTTCAACTCCATCGGCGAGCGCATCCAGGGTTACGAGAAGGCCATGATGGAAGCCGGGCTGCGGCCTGAGCTCATCATCGCCGACGAGCCGGCCGCCCTGGTCCCCAGGCTTTTGAAGCAGTTGCGCGGCGCCAAGCGGCCCACGGCGCTGTTTTCCCTGAATAACGTTACCACGCTCAACGTGCTGCAAACCCTGCAGCGCGAAAATATCCGCGTCCCGGACGAAGTAGCCATCATCGGCTTCGACGATTTCGAAATGGCCGGCTTGCTGAGCGTCCCGCTCACCGCGGTTCGCCAACCGGCTGCCGAACTGGGTCGCAGCGCCACTCGCATGTTGCTCGATTGGATCCGTTCGGGCAGTCCCGATCTGCGCGCCGTGAACCAGCGCATATTGCTGCCTACCGAGCTGGTGATCCGGCGTTCCTGCGGATGCGAAGTGATTCGCCGGGCCCGCGAGTGACTTCCGTCCCGGCAGTTCGTACGCGCGGAGCTAGTACCCATGAATATTTTTAGACAAATCGCCGCAACGCTCTTTTCCTGGAGCAAAATTCGTGGATAGTGGTATCGTTACCAGCGAGGAATTCACGTTGGACGGTCGCAACCCTCCAATTTTGGTTTTCGACGTTGGTGGCAGCCACATGGCCGCCAGCGTCTTCGATCCGCAATCCCGCAGCATTGGCGCAATCCGCGACCTCCGCGTGCTGCCCGATGGCGAACCGGAAAGATTTTTCAAGACCTTCGAATCGCTCGTGGGCATCACGCTTCCTGCTCCCGCCGCCCCCAGCGGAATCGCCATCGCCATTCCCAATCCCTTCGATTACGAACTCGGCATCAGCCACATGCGCCACAAATTTCAATCCCTCTATCGCATGGATCTGCGCCGCGAACTGGCACGCCGCATCGGCTGTCCGCCCGGCCGCATTCATTTCTTGAACGATGCCGCGGCCTCCTTGCTCGGCGAACTCTGCCAGGGCGGCGCGCTCGGCGCCCGCCGCGCGATTGGCATTACGCTCGGCACCGGCGTGGGCTCGGCATTCGCAGTCGAGGGAAAAATCGTGCTGGCAGGTCCGGGCGTTCCCGCCGGCGGTGAGATCTGGAACCAGGCCTATCGCGACGGCATCGTCGAGGATTACGTTTCCACCGTCGCGATCCAGCGTACCTTTGAGGAACTCACTGGCAAGCGTTCGGACGTGCGCGATATCGCTTCCTCCGCCTCCCACCGCCAGGAAGCGCAGCAGGCCTTCGAACAGTTCGGAACGGAACTCGGCAAAGTCCTGCGCCAGACCTGCCTTGCGTTTGCCCCCGACCGCATCGTCATGGGCGGGGGAATTGCCCGCGCTGCGGACCATTTCCTCGCCGCTGCCAAAGAACAATTAGGTGATTTTCAAAATCGCCTGTTTGTCTCGGAATTATTCGAGCGCGCTCCCTTGATCGGCGCCGGCATCAGCTGGCTGAATCGCAACGGCAACTCTCGCCGCAAAGATGACCGCGATCGGACCACGGAGCAAGTTTGAGAGTAAGATTGTAAATCGTGTTCGTCTCGCAGACTCATTTCCCTCCGCTCGGCGCCGCTACAATCCGGGTGTTCGCGCTCCTCCTTTGCGCCTCCGGCGCGGCGCGCGCGCAAAGCGCCGCAAAGAATTGCCAGCCGCCGCCCGAGTTGCAACAAAAGTTGAATGCCCAGCCTTCGCCGGCCGCCTATGACGCGTTGGGTGCGTACTTCGGTGACCGCAAAGAATTCGCCTGTGCGATTTCCGCTTTCCGCGCGTCTCTCCGCCTCGACCCAAAATCCTGGAAAACTCGCTACTATCTCGCTCTCGTCTTGCTCTCAAGCGGCAATCCGCAGCAAGCCGCGCGCGAGCTCCGCGTTTCGCTCGAGCTTCATCCCGATCAGCCCGAAGCCCATCTCACCCTGGGCGCGGCACTCAGTCAATTGCATCAGACCGACGCAGCCATCGAACAATTTCAGATCGTGCTGCAAAAAGATCCCGCGTCGGTAACCGCATTGGACTGGCTGGCGAAGGCCTACCTCTCGCAAAAGCGCTATGCAGCGGTGATTTTCCTGCTGCAGAACGCTCCCGCGGATGAAGTACTGCAGATGGATCTGGTGATCGCATATTCCCAGAGCGGCGATACTGCCCGCGCTCTGAAAATTCTGTCGCGCATGGAGCAGGATCACCCCTCATCGCCTTTGCCTCACTCCGGCCTGGGCATGGCTTACACCCAACTGCATCGTTATGAAGAAGCGGCCGCGGAATTCAAGCAAGCTCTGAAAATAAATCCGCAGGATGATCTGGCGCTGGTCTCCTATCTAAAGGTACTGATCGTGCTCGGGCAATTTCAAGCGGCGCAGCCGCTCGCGCAAGATTATCTGCGCGCGCATCCCGGCGATTTTGACGCGAACTACCTGGTCGGCGTGATCGAGCGCGAACTCGGCAATTACGCCGAAGCGAAAGACCGGCTGGC
The DNA here is from genome assembly GCA_963780035.1 of uncultured Acidobacteriota bacterium. Lineage (GTDB taxonomy): Bacteria > Acidobacteriota > Terriglobia > Acidiferrales > UBA7541 > Palsa-295. The sequence goes on from CAWAAG010000012.1 coordinate 383,313, forward strand.
GGAAGCCGTCCGCATGAATCCCGAACACTACGACGCGCGCTACAACCTCGGAATCGCCCTGGCCAAAATGGGGCAGCCCGCCGCGGCGCGCGTGCAGCTCGAAAAAGCCGTGCAGCTGAATCCCCAGTCCGCCGAAGCGCATTTTCAATTGGCGTCCGTGTTGCGCGCTCTCTCGCTGCCAGAAGCGGCGCAAGCTCAGTTTGCGCTCTACCAGCAAGTCACTGCCGAGCAGGCCAAAAAAGATGTCGCGGTTACCAAGGCCAATCAGGCCAAGCAACTGATGCAACAGGGCGACGCGCAAAAAGCGGTGGACCTCTACCGCGACGCGCTCCAAAATGACCCGCAAAACTCGCAAATCCTCTTCGAACTAGCCATGGCCCTCGATCGTCAGGGCGATTTCCACTCCGAAGAAGATGCGCTCGCGCAGGCCATCGCCGCCAATCCCGATTTTGCCGCCGCCCACAATCAAATGGGACAGCTGATTTTTCAGGCCGGCCGCACCGCCGACGCGGAGAAGGAATTCAAGGCCGCCATCCAGCTGAATCCGCATTACGCCGAAGCGCAAAGTAACCTCGGAGTTCTCTACGGCCAGCAGGGCCGGGACGCCGACGCCGAAACATATTTCCGCCAGGCGATTGCGAGCGATCCGCAATACGCGCAGGCATACGTCAACCTCGCCGCGGCGCTCGCGGACCAATCCCGCTTCGCTGAGGCGGAATCCGCCGCCGAGGCGGCGCTCCGAATCGCGCCGGATAATCAGGAGGCAAGGGAACTGCAAACGAAGCTTCAGGCGGAGTTGGACAAGCATCGCGATGCGCCGCGATAATCATCCGTTCCCGCGCGCTCTGTTCGATGCGTTTTCAGAACTGAATCGGTCACTAGAAATATCTTCCAGGCCAAGAATTTGAAGTTGTAGCGGCGCACTTCAGTGCGCCATTGCTGCAGCCGCAATAATGGATGCCGCGCCAGCCGCCCCAATACGGGCACCGGCTGCGAGAATCTGGTATCGTGACCATTCGCCTGTTCATAGGCGTTCGCTCACTGCATGAAACTCGACCGGCGAACATTTGTCTCCGAATTGCTCGCAGCCTCCGTGGCGCAATACCTGCCGCCCGGCCGCGCACTCGCCGCGCTTTTCGCGCAGCCGCAACCGCGACCGCAACAGCAACCCGCCAACTCCCAAACGCAAAAGCCTTTCTCCCGCTTCACCGATGTCGCCGCCCAAGCCGGCCTCACCGCCCCCATGATCTATGGCGGCTTCCAAAGCGACACCTACATCATCGAGTCTATGGGCGGCGGCTGCGCCTTCTTCGACTTCGACAACGACGGCTGGATGGACATCTTCATCCTCGGCGGGACGCGCCTCGCGGGCCCGCCCGCCGGAGCCTCCAATCGCCTCTACAAAAATAATCGCGATGGCACGTTTACCGACGTCACCGAAAAATCCGGCCTCCACGATGTCGGCTGGGCGAACGGCGTCTGCGTCGGCGACTATAATAATGACGGCCACGAGGATTTGTTCTGCACCTACTTCGGCCACAACAAGCTCTACCGCAATAATGGCGATGGCACCTTCACCGACGTCACCAAGTCCGCCGGCCTTTTCGGCGCCAGCCCGCGCTTCGGTACCGGCTGCAGCTTCCTCGATTACAATCGCGACGGCTGGCTCGATCTTTTCGTAGCCAACTACGTCGAGTTCGATCTCGCCAACGCTCCGAAGCCTTCAGCCACCAGTCCCACCTGCAGCTACGAAGGCGTCGCCGTCTATTGCGGCCCGCGCGGCATGGTCGCGCCAGCGCACTCTCTCTATCGCAATAACGGCGATGGCACCTTCACCGACGTCAGCAAGTCATCCGGCATCGAGGCGGTCAAAACTTCCTACGGCCTCACCGCGGCCTGCGCGGATTTCGACGAAGACGGCTGGCCGGACATCTTCGTCGCCTGCGATTCCACTCCCAGCCTGCTGTTCATGAATAATCGCGACGGCACGTTCAGCGAGCAAGGCCTGATGCGCGGCGTCGCCGTAAGCGCCGAAGGCAGCGAATACGCCGGAATGGGCGTTGGCGTGGGTGATTACTCGCTCGACGGCCATCTCGATATTTTCAAAACGCATTTCCAGCGCCAGCCCAGCGGCCTCTATCACAATTCCGGCAAAGCAGAATTCGACGACGTCACCGTGAAGACCGCCATCAACAACGAAAACCGCTACGTGAGCTGGGGCGCCGGCATCGTGGACCTCGATAACGACGGCTATCCCGACCTCTTCCTCGTCACCGGAAACGTGTACCCCGAGCTCGAGAAAGTTTTTCCGCAGCTGCCCTACAGCAGCCCGCGCATCATTTTTCGCAATTTGGGCAATGGCCGGTTTGCGGAACTAATAGATGATGCCGGCCCGGGGATCGCCGCGCGCCATCCCAGCCGTGGCTGCGCCTTCGGCGATTTCGATAATGACGGCGACCTGGACATCGTCATCATGAACGTCAACCAGCCGCCCTCGCTGCTCCGCAACGACGCTCCGCCGCAAAATCACTGGCTCAAAATAAAATTGATCGGGACGAAATCCAATCGCAGCGCCATCGGCGCCCGCGTCCTTCTGCGTTACGTCAAGAAGATCCAGGCGCAGGCCCTGCTCAGCCAATCCAGCTACATTTCCAGCAACGATCCCCGCCTCCATTTCGGCTTGGGCGACGACACCGCCGCGGATATAGAAGTCCGCTGGCCCAACGGCCTCGAGGAAAGTTTTAAGAATGTTGCAGCGGATCGGCTGGTGGTGATTCAGGAAGGCGCCGGAATCATATCGGCGAAAGCACTCGGCGGAAGCGGCCAAAAATGAAGCGGCGAAAACTCAATGGGGAAAAATGAGGCAGAAAAAATGAAGCGGGAAGAGCGCTCCAACCGCTCTCCCCGCCACCGCACCGAACCTCAGCGCAACATGCCCAGCAGGTACAGAATCAGCACGATCACCAGCACCGTGCCGACGATCCCCATACCGCCGCCCGCTCCCCACCGCGAATACCCGTAGTAGCCGCCGCCTCCGGCAAACAACAGCACCAGCAGGATGATCAGTAGCAGCATCGAGAATCTCCTTTCGTACTGCGCACGACTGCGTTTTTGAATCGCAAATCACGTCGGCAAAACCAAATCTTCCGCACCCGCACGAGCGGCTGCGCAAGCGGCTAAGGATTGGCCGTCCGCACCTTCGGCGCCGAAGGCGAAGAAGCTTCGCCGGTCGAGGAAATATCTTCCGCGCCGGTTCGCTTCATGATTTCCTTCGCGCGCTTGATCTCTTCGGAGGTATCGCAATGCACGGAGAGCAAAATCCCGCCCTTCTGCAAGCGTCCTTCGTAGCGCTTCGCTTCATATTCCGGAATGCCCATGCCGACGAGCGCGCCGGTGAAACCTCCCACCGCACCGCCCACGCCCAATCCCGCAAGTCCCGCCATGATCGGTCCGGCAGCGATCAGCGGGCCTACGCCCGGAATCGCCAGCGTTCCCATGCCCACCAATAATCCCAGCGCTCCGCCCAGCACCGCTCCGGTACCCGCGCCGGCCGCCGCGCCTTCCGGAGCCTTTGTCGCTTTTTCGGTTGCGATCGGACGGCTTCCCAGGTTATCGGGCAGCAGAGCCGACACGTCGGAAGCAGAAAATCCAGATCGTACAAGTTCGTCCGTCGCCGTATCGGCCGACGCCAGAATCGTATAAATCCCGAACACAGCTGTCTTTTTGTTTTCCATTTTTGTTTCTCCCCTTTGTGAAATTTACTCGTCTCTGAAATTCGCTCGTCTGTGAAATTCGTCTGTCTGCAAAATTCCCGCTTTGTAAAATTCCAAAGCCCGCGCGCTTCTACTCCTGTTTCGCCGGAGCGATCGTCAATTCATCCTTCACGTTGCCCGCCCCCGCAATGGCTTCCGCCTTCGCCGCGATCGTGGCCTTCTCCTCTCCCGAGCGCACCGGACCCTTCAGCGTCACGCGCCCGTCGCGCGTGATGATCTTGATGTTGTGAGCGTAGGTGGAAAGCGCTTTGTCCTTCGTCAGCGAACTCCGAATCTGCCGGGTCGTTTCGCGATCCGCCGGATTCACTTTTTGCTGCTGGGCCGTCATGGCATCCTTGCTGGCGTCCCCTTGATTCATTTTGCTGTTGTCCGGCGCGGGTGCTTGGTCCTGCTGCACGGGCCCCGCGAGCAACGAGCCGGCAAAAAGCAACGATGCTCCGGCGGCCAGCAATCCTCTTTTAATCTGCATGGCAATCTCCTTTTTATGAGCGCGAATAACGAATGTGCCGCTGCTGCTCCCCCAGCGCGCGCAAAATTTGATGGCCGCCGCACGCATTGCGGAATTCGTCCACGCCGCATCGCCCGCTCTCGCGGCGAAATGTGCGTTCTCGAATTCATCGTGCAGATGCCCGGCACTCGAACCTACTGCGGGCATTTCTAACGGCGGGACAGCATCACGATTCCGTTATACCGTTCGCATGCCTGCGGCACCATACGGCGAAACTCCTAGCGCGCCACAATGAAAGCTGTAGTGCGCCATCCAGCGCAGCGCGCCACCTCAGCGCCACCGCGCGCCGCGCGCCGCGCGTTTTTCCCGTTGACGTCCGCGCCGCTTTGTCGGATATACGACGTAGGCGCAGCCGCCGATCCCGCCATGTAACCTCAGCCGCGCCACGCAGGTCTAATTCGCAGTCCCGCAAAGGAGGAAAGCAATGAGCACTCAACCACAAGCAATCTTGGCGCCGCCCTTCACCCGTGAAACCGCCGCACAGAAAGTCCGCAAAGCCGAAGACTCCTGGAATTCCCGCGATCCGCAGCGCGTCGCGCTCGGCTACACCGTGGACAGCCACTGGCGCAACCGCGCCGAATTCATCCACGGCCGCGAACAGATCATTCAATTCCTCACGCGCAAGTGGAGTCGCGAGCTGGAATACCGCCTCATCAAGGAACTCTGGGCTTTCGACGGCGCCCGCATCGCCGTCCGCTTTGCCTACGAATGGCGCGACGATTCCGGCCAGTGGTTTCGCTCCTACGGAAATGAAAATTGGGAATACGACCCGCAGGGCGTAATGCATCACCGCCATGCCTCGATCAATGACCTGCCGATCCAGGCGACCGAGCGCCTCTATCACTGGCCGCAAGGCCCGCGCCCGCTCGATCATCCCGGCCTGAGCCAACTAGGCCTTTAACGAACGCGCAGCTGCGCTATTTCCGCTTCGCATTTATATAAGTGACCGCGTCGAACTTCGACTCGCCGGGTGCCGGTCCCTTTGTGAAGTTCGCAAAGGGTGCGTGGCACAACGCCAATTCCGATCCCCGTGCCACGACGCGCCAAACGTCTGCGCTTTATCGCATCGCAATTCCGCAATCTCATTCCGCGCGCCTTGACGCCCCCAGTCCGCCAGCCTAGCATGTGACACAAAAGGAGCGACCATTGCTCGGTAAGGTTCTCGGACATTGCCGCATCATCGCCAAAATCGGCGAAGGCGGCATGGGTGTGGTCTATCGCGCCCACGACGAAATGTTGCACCGCGACGTCGCCGTAAAAGTCCTGAATAAAAGCACCGGCCCCGAGCCCTCCGCAGGCCGCCAGAGTCTCCTCGCCGAAGCCCGCGCTTCCTCCGCACTCGCGCACCCCAATATCTGCACCATCTACGAGGTCGGCGACTCGGACGGCGAGCTTTACATCGTCATGGAGCTGGTCGAAGGAAAAACTTTGCGCGCGCTCAGCGCAGACGCCGGCCTCCCGCCCGAATCCGTTCTGCGTTACGGCATCCAGATTTCGAGCGCTCTCTCCCGCGCGCACGACAAAGGCATCATTCATCGCGACCTGAAAGCCGCGAATATCGTCGTCACCGCCGAAGGTCTGGTAAAAGTCCTCGACTTCGGCCTCGCCAAGCGCGTCGCGCCGGACACTCCCGCCGCGGCCGGCACCCGCTCCTTCGCCACCATGGAAGATAGCTCCAGCGTCAGCGGCACGCTGCCTTACATGGCGCCCGAAATCCTCCGCGGCGAACCAGCCGATTACGGCAGCGATCTATGGGCGCTCGGGGTCGTCCTCTACGAAGCCGCCGCCGGACACTTGCCCTTCGCCGGCCACACCGGTTTTGAAATCAGCGCCGCCATTCTCCGCGAAGTTCCGCCGCCGCTCTCGCCCACCGTGCCGCTCGGCCTCTGGGCCGTCATTCAACGCTGCCTCGCGAAAGAACCGCGCCAGCGCTATCAACGTGCCAGCGAAGTGCAGGCCGCGCTCGAAGCGATTCAGTCCGCAATTGCCGTCTTCAAGGATCCCGTCGCAGAAAATAACGCGCCGCGCACCACCGTGATGCACAGCGTCCGCAATATCCAGGTCCGCAAGGGCGATTCGCTTCTGCTCGTCGGCACCACCAAAGGCGCGTTCCTCCTCCGCTCCAATGCGCAGCGCACTCGCTGGGAACTCGGCGGCCCTTATTTCCACGGCCACGGTGTGAACGCCATGGCCTTCGACTCCCGCGCCGGCCGCCACCGCATCTGGGCCTCCACGCAAAGCATTTGGGGCACGCTTCTCCGCTTCACCGACGATTTCTGCAAGACCTGGACCAATCCGCAGGAAGCGCCCATCCGTTTTCCCGCCGATGCCGGCGTCTCGCTCCAAAATATCTGGCAGATTACCCTCGGCCCGCCCGAAGATCCTGACCTTCTCTATTGCGGCGTCGAACCTGCCGCGCTTTTTGAAACGCGCGACGGCGGCGAAAACTGGTCGCTCGTCCGCGGCCTGTTCGATCATCCTCATCGCACGCGCTGGATGCCCGGCAATGGCGGCCTCGCGCTGCACACCATTCTCCTCGACCCCTCCAATCCCCGCCGCCTCTACGTCGCCATCTCTTCCGGCGGCGTCTATCGCTCCGAAGACGCCGGCTGCACCTGGACCGCGCAAAATCGCGGCGTCCGCGCCGTCTTCATGCCCAATAAATATCCCGAGTTCGGCCAGTGCGTGCACAAGATCGCCATGCACCCGGCCCATCCCGAACGCCTCTTCCTGCAGAATCACTGGGGCTTGTACCGCTCCGACGATTTCGCCGAAAACTGGAAAGATGTCGCCAACGGCGTCCCTTCCGATTTTGGTTTCGCGATGGTCGTGCACCCGCAAAATCCGGACTGCGTCTATATCGTTCCGGTGGAATCCGACGAATTTCGCTGCACCTGCGATGGCCGCCTGCGTGTCTACCGCACGCGCAATGCCGGCGCCTCCTGGGAACCTTTAACCCGCGGCTTGCCGCAAAAAGGCGCCTACGAAACGATCTTGCGCGACGCCATGACCGCCGACACCTGCGATCCCGCCGGAATTTATTTCGGTACGCGCAGCGGCCAGCTCTACGCCTCGCGCGATGAAGGGAAATCCTGGCAAAAGCTGGTGGAAGGTCTGCCGCCGGTAGTCTGCATCCGCAGCGTGAATTTCGAGGAAGCCAACGCCGCCCCAAGATCCGTGACGCCGAAATCGCCGCATCCGCTCAAGCCGTCCAGGCCGCCGCGGCCGCCGCAGTCTTCGAAATCCTCGCAGTCTTCGCGCAGCCACTCCCGCAGCAAATCGCGCGCATCCCATAAATCGCGCCGCTCCGGAAAATAAACGTGCCGGCCACCTTTCACATCCCCGGCCCGCTCCGCCAATTCGTCGCTGGCCGCGACACCGTAGAAATCGCGGACGCCCCCGCCACCCTAGCCGACGCCCTCTCCGCCCTCTGGCTCCTCCACCCCGCGCTCCGCGACCGCATCTCGACCGAGCAAGGCCACATCCGCGAACACATCAACATCTTCATAGCCGAAGAAGACGCCCGCTACACCGGCGGCCTCCTAACCCCACTCCCCCCAAGCGCCGAAATCTGGATAGTCCCCAACATCAGCGGCGGGAGTTAACGCTAGGTCCATGCCAAAGACGCGCATCTTTGTAGCGCTCGGAGCTTCAGCACTAATCAACATCACCTGGCTCGCACTAGACGGGCTAATGGGACGCGCTCAGCGGCCAAATCCAAGCCTCCTATGGATCGTAGATAAGTTAGGTATGCCCGGCGGCACCATCGCAGATTGGCTCGCGCCTTCCGGGCACAGTGCGGGGTCGATACTCACCGGTGTTCTAATCGCAATCGTGTCTTCAGTCGTCTTCTACGCGTCCGCGGTATGGATCGTCCTCAGCGTGCCGGCATGGTGGCGAGAGGTCCGCCGTCCGGCTCCATAAACCGCCGGGCCGGATGGCGTCCCCTTTGCATACTTCGCGTGGCAACCCGTAAAGCTCTACCGCGGCCCCCAACTTCCACTCCACCGCAATCCCAAACCCACTCAACTTCACCGTCAACTGCTGAGGTGGTATCATCCGTCGCGGTTATACGCTAAGAAGTGAAAAGCGGGCTCGTGAAGTCCAGCGAACGAAACGGTGCGCCATTGGCCTTCAGCATGAGCAAACTTGGGAACTCTTAGGAATGAATACAAAACGCGCACAAAAAACAGGAATCGGAAGAATAGTCCCAATTCCGCCGCGGTCGGTCATTCGCCTTGCTTACAGCGATAAGCACACGCCAACTTGGCGAAAGCATATTGGGCGGGTTTTTCGCATTGGTTATTACAGTCCGAACGACGGGCTGGATTGTGTATGGCTCGTGAACGACGACGGGAAATACGAACAATCGACGGACCACCATTTCTTGTACCGATATTTCGACATAATCTCCATCAGCGACGATTTGGACCTGCACGGTCGGAGCAGCCCCCAAATCCCACCGATCCGGCGCGCCGATCGGGCTGGCGGCGTGTCAAAAATTAAGGGAGCAACGGCCGTGATAGGCCAGCATTAGCCTCCATGGGACGAACCGCGAAAACACAAATAAAAATATTGGCTATACGCCAAGCCCCACCCGGCTCCGAATTCGCCTGAAGACGTACACCGCGCGCAGCTGTTAGGTTTTAGAGGCTGTGTCAGAATACGAGAATCTTTGTAGGCCGTAGCTTTAGCTACGGCATAAACGCGGAAAAATCACAGCGGCTTTAGCCGCTGAAGTACGCGCTTCGCAGCTCTTCCGCCCCTCACCGCAAAATTTCCTTCCTCAACCCGAACGCCGCCCGCACGCCACCACTAAAAAGATAATAGAGCAAAGCCCCGGCAATCAGAAATCCGATCCCGCCCCGCAAGAAATCTCCCCGCAAAGCATTCACCAGATCCCCCGCCACCTGTATGGCAATAATCGCCACCGCCAATCGCCACGCCCAATCCCGCCGCCCGAACCACCCCACCCCCGCAACAAACATCGTCGCCCCAAGCACAAAAAACGGAACCCCGACAATTTTTCCCAGCGGCGCCAGCCGCGCATAAGCAGGCGCATTCAGAGCCCACACCCGATCCAGGAAAGTCCCGCGAAAACTCAGCGTCACCCCAGCCAAACTTGCCATAACCGCGCCAAAAAACAAAAGCACACCCATAGCTGTCAAGCCGCGAGGAGGCGCGGGCGCAGAAGCCGCCGCGGAGGGGCGGAAAGTGGAATTCACAACGGCACTATAGACCGGAAACGCTCGCCGTCACATTGCCGGATAGCCAGCACTACGCCGCGAGAGCCCGCTCGCTGATTATGTTATAAACGCGTATGGGCGTCTGGGACAGCCTCATCGAGCTTTCGGCGAACGCGCTAAAGGAGCACCCAAGGAAACAGGTTCTCTCGACGTTACTCGAACTTCGGGACGCGATGATCGCTTGCCAAAGGACGTATCACGACGTTCAGGCTGTGCTTAAGGAGGGCGAATATGATTCGGTATTGGAAAGGCGAAGTAATCTGCCTTGCCCCGCGGGGGTCACTTTCTTATACGACCCTCGGAAGTGTTGGGGAGAGACAGTTGCCGATTTGGCTGGCGTACTGAGCGAAGATGTCGGTCAAATCCTGGCAATCTTCAGCCCCGAAACGGAAAAGCGCATACACTATTATCATCTTTCTGAAGCCGATTCCGCCCCCGATGCTGAAGACAGATTAAGAGACCCGATGGAATTCTTACATGCAGTTGGTGCTGGAATTGACTTAAAAGAAGTATCGTTAGATTCACAATTTGAGGCAGCCCTCAGTAGCTTAGACGAATTCATCCGGCTCACCTTCAAACCGGAAGAGTTATTAGTCGCGCAAAGGCGAATCAGGCCTTGGCCCCACCCATTTAGATTCTCCGGCGACTATTGGTTGACGCTCGATTAGACCCGCAAGATTTTGGTATGCGATGTTCCGCACCTCCTCTACGTCGAGCGGCAACCAGAGTTCAGCCCCAGCTCGCGGGTGGGTCGGTCTTTGAACTTGAGGGTGCCGATCCCGTTGAGCCGTTAGCAGAGAGTGCGTGGCGCCAATCAAAATGCTAGCGGGTTGATCATCTGTTATGCGGGGCACCAGGCTCGGTTGAAGCATGACGCGCCCGTCACTCCGTCTTTCCATGCGGCAGCTCCAGGCTATGGTCCAGCACCAAACTTCGATCAAGCAGCAACCGTGCCTGCTCGATCGCTTCCGTCGCCCCAATCTTGTCCCGTGTGCCTTCCGGCAAAAGAAGCAATATGCCAACCAGCGACCAAACCGAATTCTCCAACTCCACCATTCGCTTCACGATCTGCGGTGCGGACATCTGCGCTTTGATGAGCTTGTCCAGTTCCATTTCGCCAGGAACGTGCTCGACCACCTGCTCGATTGCCGCCGTGTCTTCATCGGCCCTCGGAGGATGCGCCGTCGGAAACATAGCAATCTTGTCATTCATCGTCATCTTCCTTCCTGGCCCACGCCGGACTCATTTCTTGGTCCCGGCTTGCTCCAGAGTGAGTTTATAGGCAACATAATATTTGTAGATATTGCTCACGTACTGCACTGTTTGTTGCCCGACGTTCTGGGCCACCACCAGTTCCACGTTCCCGAACCACTTATCAGGGTCCAGGCCTTCACTTGCCGCTTTTTTCCGCAGACGAGCAATTCTGCTCGGTCCGGCGTTGTACGACGCGAAAGTCATCAGAGTCTTGTTCAATGGATCCAAAGTGTCGTCGTCAAAATACGTGTCCGCGATATGCCGCATCATCTTCGCGCCGGCGCGGATGTTGTTATCCGCGGTATCCACGCTGGAAATGCTGATGGGTGGGGCCGCCGCCAGGTGCGGTATCACTTGCATGATGCCCACCGCTCCGCTCGGATTCTTTTGGCTTTGATTCAGGCCGGATTCCTGGTATCCCTGCGCCACCAGCATCAAATAATCGAAATTGTATTCCGCGGCGTACTTCTTGAAATAGCCCACATAGGCCTGAAATTTCTGCATTTCCTCGCTCGAAGTGGCGTCTCGCACCCACTTGGTGTTTTGCAGGTAGCGCCTTAGCAAAGTGTTCCCGGTAGACGTGCCCAGCTCGCGCCCCTTGATAAATTCGTTGAACAGTTCTCTGAGCTTCGGACTGTCCTGGCGCATCGCGAAAGCCAATTGCCCGTCTTCCGCCAGCACCATGCCGGGATGCAGCGTCAGATGGGGGAGAACCTTCGACCAGAACTGCGCTCGGACGTTGATGGTCACGGTCGCGGGAATCAGGCCGGCATTGACCATTTCCAGCAAGTCCTCGTCGGTGAGGTTGGTATCGGCTTTCTTCAGCAAGATCGGCGCTTTCCCGGCTTTTTGCAGCGAATCGCTCAGATGTTGCAGGTTTTCGTAGTACACCGTCAACGGATTCACGAAAACCTCTTTCCCGCTCAAGTCCTCCAGGCTCGCCATTGCCGGCGCCTTGGGTCCGCTCACGATCACCTGCTTCACACCGGAAGCGATCGGGGTGCTGAACAATACCTGCTTTTTCCGCTCGGGCGTGACGATCACTCCGTACGCTATGACGTCGCCTACCCCTTGCAATAGAGCACGTTCCAGCTGCTCGGGTCTGACCGGAATAAATGTCACATTTATCTTTAAGTTGCCCGTTCTGAGCTTGGAATTCACGAAGCTCTGAAACTCATCGAGCGCTTCGTAATAGATTCCCCGTGGGTGGGCCTTATCGAAGAAAAAGCCGGAATGGCTGGGGACGACTAGGGCGCGAATCTCGCGCCTTTTCACCATGCCATCCAGATCGCCCAGTCGTCGTTCGAAGGTGATGGGTAGTTGCAGCGAAGCAGCCGACTGCGAAGCGTTGCGCGGAGGCGTCGTTGCGGTTACCTGGCGATAGGATTTGGGTTCCGCGCCGCCGCGCGCGTTCCTGGCCACGAGGCTGGCCACAAGCAGCGTCGCGACCGTCAATGCGAATACCACCCTCACATGGATGATCCTCGAAATCGTTCCCCCGACCAGACAGTATGGTGTCCGCTGACGGCCAAAACAATACGGTCAGAAGATAAAACGTATGTGCCACGAATCTTAACGCGAATGGAGCAATCCTCTGCTCGCGCCAACCGCGCCCACTACACACGATCTACATCCCCTCGTTTCTGCGCTTAGCCCCAACACACACGGCCCATTTGCATTCTGTTAACTGATATGATATCATGCGTTGGGCTTATTATTCGCGCCCGAAGGAGGCAACCGCATGGCGCACCACGGCATGGCGGCCATCGCTCGAACCAACCATCCCGCACGCCCGCGCGCTTCCACCCACCCCGCGCGCCCGCCACGTCCGTCCAATTCGCGCACAAGCGCGTCTCGAACCCGTCGCCGCGGCCCGCAAAGCCGATCTAACAATGTTACATCGCACTCTAATCGACAATCACAGCCGATTAACAATCAACACTCCCGCCAAGTTCAATCGCCAACCCGCGCGATTAGAAATCACTGTATCTCACACAAAACAAACACCCGCGACCCATTTCAATCGCCAACTTTTTGCGAGTTCGGCGCGCCGCTTGCGGCGGCAAAATTTTCGCTCGTCAATTACGGAGTGTCAACGAAGGAAGGCGCCAGCGCACAGCCCATCACGATCCAAAAATCGCGCCCGGCAGCTCACCAATCACCACTCACCGCTCACCAATCACGATTCACGAATCACAAAGTGGCGCGCCCGGAGAGATTCGAACTCCCGACCCTCTGGTTCGAAGCCAGATGCTCTATCCAGCTGAGCTACGGGCGCGTGGGGCCGATTTTATCACTACTACAGGCCGAAAGCGGATGCTTCGACGGGAACGCCGGTATCGTAACGCCGTGCGGGTGTTGTGGCTAAGGCTTCAACTTGTACAGAAGCGAGGCATGCGGGGGCAGCGAAATTTCCAGGCGATCATGGCGGCCCAGATCTTTTCTCTGCCACAAGTCGCGCACGTCAGGATTTTTGAACGCAATTCCAAGGTCGCTCCAAGCCAGGCGCACTTCCCGGGTGGCGTCTCCGAGATTGAACACCGCGAAATATACTTCCTGTTTGCTTCGGGCTGCAGCAGTCCACGCGCGGATGTCGGCCTGCTCGAGCGACTGGCGGTTCTCGCTGCTCGTCTGATTGACCGCCAGGACTTCGGGGTTCGTGATCAGGCTTTCCGTCGCGGCATCGAGCGACGGCAAATCGCCGCCGAAGATCAAAGGCGAACGGAAAATCGCCCACAGCGTCATCACCGTTCTCTGCTCGTCCGGGTTGAGGCGAGATTTCCGGGAGTTTTCGTCGCGATCGGCGAGCCGCAATGTGCCCAGCGGCAGCATGTCCGCGTCGGGCCACGTGCCGTCCAAGCCGACGTAGGGCGCCCAATCGCGCGTGTAATCAAATTGTTTCCTCAGCAATTTCCAGTCGTCCCAAAAATCGTCGGAAATACGCCACATTTCCGCCGTTTTACGCAGATCGGCGGCTTCGTCAAGAGGAGCAGGCCCCGGCGAAAGACTCAGTACGATCGGCCGGCCCGTTTTTCTAAGCGCGGCGCTCAGGGCGTGCGCTTCCGGCGAACGTTGCGCGTAAGGGCGCGCCATATCATCGGCTTTCACAAAGTCCACGCCCCAGGACGCGTACAGCGCGGCGATGGAATCGTAATACGCCTGGCCGCCGGGCTTGGACATGTCCACGCCGTACATGTCCGGGTTCCACTCGCACAAATGGGTGCGGTCGGCGATGTCTGCCGCATGGAATTTCGTGTTCAGAATCGGCAGGTTTTTTTCGACGGCTTCGCGAGGTATCCCGCGCATGATGTGAATGCCGAATTTCAGGCCCTTGCCGTGCACGTAGTCCGCGAGCGGCTTGAATCCCGCGCCGTGCGCGGCGGAAGGGAAGCGATTGAGCGCGGGCGTGAGCCTGCCGTACGGATCCATCGTCAACTGGGCGTGGGGACGGTAGCCGTAGCCAGCGGCCTTCGGCTCGTACCACTGGATGTCCACCACTATGTACGTCCAGCCGTAGCGCGCCAGGCGCGCGGCCATCACATCGGCGTTTGCTTTTACGTCCTGCTCGCGCACCGTGGTGCCGTAGGCATCCCAGCTGTTCCAGCCCATCGGCGGGCGCGGGGCGACGGGCGGTTCGTTGGCTGGCAGGACGGAAAAAGCGAGGCAAAGAGCGGCGAATGTGGGGACTGCGGCGGAGCGCAGGAGCAAACGGAACGACGGCCTATTCGAAATCATGGCGAGTACCTGTATGTCGCATGGCCGCGGGTTGCGCAAGAGCGGGCTTTTTCCGGCGCGGCTATGCCACGGCGAAAGAACAGCGCCGGACATTCTACTTGCAGTAAGCGTTTTCTCAATGTTATATCTCCGAGCGGTTCCAGCGCTGCAAAAATCGCGTTAGATCGGGCGGATTCGTGTTCATGAAAAAACGAACGAGTGGTTGGAAATTTCTGGCATTCGCAATGGCTTTTCTTTACGGCGGCCTGGCGTTCGCTCAAAGCGCCTCGTCACCGCATGTGATCAAGGTGGAGGGAGACGTGGAAGGCGTACACGACCCTTCGATCATCGCGGAGAAGGGTACGTGGTATTTATTCGGGACCGCCACCGAGAAGGGGCCGCGCGGACAATTGCCCATCCGTTGCTCGCAGGATCTGCGTCATTGGAAACGTTGCGGCTCCGTATTCCCGGACATTCCCGACTGGATCAAGAAAGAGAGCCCGGAAACGCAAGACCTGTGGGCGCCAGACGTTTCTCATTTCGCCGGAAAATATCACATCTATTATGCGTTTTCGGCGTTTGGAAAAAATACTTCCGGAATCGCGCTGGTGACCAACAAGACGCTGGACCCGGCGAGCCCGGATTTTCATTGGGTGAACGAAGGATTGGTGCTGAAGTCCACGTTGCAGGACGACTTCAACGCGATTGATCCCAATATCGTGCTGGACTCCAAAGGCACACCGTGGCTGAGCTTCGGAAGTTTCTGGACCGGAATCAAAATGCGGCGCATTGATGCCGCGACGGGGAAGCTTTCGTCGGAGGATACCAAACTTTACGCGCTGGCGAGCCGTGAGCGTCCTGAAAATCCCCCACCCGCGCCACCGGGATTGCCGGGCGATTGGCAGGCGATCGAGGCTCCCTTCGTGGTGCATCACGGAGACTATTATTATTTGTTTGTGTCGTTTGATTTGTGCTGCCGCGGTACAAAGAGCAATTACCGGACCATGGTCGGGCGGTCGCACAACGTGACCGGGCCGTATGTGGATGCCGATGGCAAGCCGATGCTGCATGGCGGCGGGACTCCGCTATTGACGGGAAACAAGCGCTGGATTGGCCCGGGCGGCGAATCGATTTTGCAACAGCCCAGCGGCGACATCATCGTGTTCCATGCCTACGATGGGCAGACGGGACATCCTTTTCTGCAGATTTCCACGATTGATTGGTCCACAGGATGGCCGCGCGCGGCGCTGGAGGGAGATTCGGGCGCGGAGAAGTAGCAATCGCCGGTCGCGATCGTCAGCGACGCTCGTTCAAGATAGTCTGCACCAGATCGCCGAGTTGCTTCGCGGTGAAGTCATTCCCTTCAATGTTGGTCGCCAGCTTTCCGTGGCGATCGATCACTACCGTGTGGAAAGAATGCACCAGTAGAGCCTCGTCCGGGTAATAGCTCATATCGAAGAGCGCGCACACGTGCTGAATTTCCCCGGGCGAGCCATTCAAAAAATGCCACGCCTGGGGATCGGCGTGCCAGATGCCGGCGTAGTCCGTGACGGACTGCGAAGAGTCGTGCACGGGATCGATGATGATCGTGAGCAGGACCAAATCGCGGCCGAGTTTGCTGCGGAAACGGTCCTGCAGGCGCGCGAAATTGCTGGAGAGCCGAAAGCAGTAATGGGGAAACGGGCAGCGGACGTAAACGAATGTGACGGCGACGACTTTTCCCGCGAATTGGGAGAGCGCGATTTTTTGCTGATTCTGGTCCGCGAGGCTGAAGTCCGGAACGGGCTGGCCGGGCGCGACAGCTTCTTTTGTTGATCCCTGCTCATCGAGCATTTTTTCAAGAATTTTCAGGCGGCGGGCGGCGGAGGGATCGTTTTCCATGCTTTCGTAGGGGCGGACGCGGAGATCTTCGGCGTAGGTATTTTGTTCGTCCGCTACGAGGCTGAATTCAATCTTCATTCCGGGCTCCAGTCCGTCCAGCGACTTTTCATCGCGCACGGCCAGCGGCATCACCATCGCGCCCATCATGTTTGGGATGCTGTCGCAAGAAACGATCACGACGTGCTTGGCGCGATCTACCTTGAGCACCAGCCCGGTATCGTAGTAGCGCTCCGCTGCAGCGCTGAAATTCGCGGTGGCCAATAAGAGCACAAGCGCGTATGTGCCCATTTTCAATGCGCGCCGAAAATCAATGTGGGTGCTCATTTTTTCCCCGCTGACCCGGCGGCCGGCCGCAAAAATAGCTCGGAAGAGGAGGCTGCGGGCGGGGCTGGCGCCGCTTCTTCGCTTTTGGGAGCAGGCAACTGAAAGCTGTGCCGCTGCAGCACGGTGAAATTCTTCTCAAATTCTTTGATCTCGATGAACTGATTCTTGTTCACGCCGGTGAAATTCTGGTGGGTCTGGCTAGCGGGCCACCAGACTTCCAAATTGAGGATGCGCGCAGACTTTCCCAATCCGATATGTTGCTGCAGCGGGGAAGCGCCGAAGGATCCGCCGCTTCCCACTGTGCGGTAAATCGAGCGCGGCGCCTGGTCGCCATCCTGTACGGTGATTTTTATGCGCGCGCCAATGGCAGAGCGGTTGGACTTCACGCCCACCAGGTGAACCGTGATCCAGTCGTTGTCGTTGCCGGGATTTTTGAAGAGGCGGAACGCGTGCCGATCACCGGGGACCGCGCCGCCGACCTCTTCGAGTAAATCCTCCCGGCCGTTATTGCCCAAATCCGCGAATGCGACGCCGTGCCCTTTGTGCAGTTCGCCGGTGCCGGATGATGCGGTAGCGTCAGTGAAATATTTTCCGTCGTGATTGTGCAGCAGGACGTTGGGAAGCAACGAACCGTAGCTGGGATTGCCGGTGCCGAGGTAGATGTCGAGAAAGCCGTCGTTATCAACGTCGCCGAAATTGGAACCCATGGGCATGAAGACGCGATCGAGGTGGGTTTCGGCAGTGACGTCGCGAAAGGTGCCGTCGCCCATATTGCGATAGAGCTTCAAAGTTTCCGCGTTCGGCGGAAGTCCGAGGTAGCTGCGCAAGCTTTCTTCGGTGGAGACGTAGTAGCTGGTAACGAACAGGTCGGGATTGCCGTCGTTGTCGTAATCGAAAAACCAGGCGGGGAAGCTTTGCCAGGGTTTCTGCACGCCGGCTTCGGCGGCTACGTCGGTGAAAGTGCCGTCGTGATTATTGTGGTAGAGAAAATTATTGCCGTTGAGATTGGAGACGTAAAAATCCACATAGCCGTCGTTGTCGTAATCCGCCGCTACGACCGCTTTAGCGAACGAAATCTTATCCACTCCGGCGGCGTGAGAAATGTCTTCGAACGTGCCGTTTCCCTTGTTGCGAAAAAGCTGGCTGGGTCCGTTTTCATTGCCGACAAACAGGTCGAGATAGCCGTCGTTGTCAATGTCGGCCCACACGGCGGTCTGCGTGCTGGTGGCAGGCTCGGCGAGTCCGGCTTGCGCAGTTACGTCCGTGAAGGTCCCGTCGCAATTATTGCGCAACAGTGATTTGCGCTGCGGAAATTCCCAGGCGCCGCGCAAGACGAGAATATCGAGGCAGCCGTCGTTGTTGTAATCGGCTTGAATCATATTCAGCCCGCCCAATTGATTTTGCAGGCCGCTCTGCGCGGTGCGGTCGGAGAAGGTGCCGTCGCCGTTGTTGTGAAAGAAATGCATGGGCGCACATTCGTAGTAGTCGGACGTGACGATATCGAGCAGGCCGTCGTTTTCGAAATCGTCCACGATCAGGCCGCCGGAATCCGAAAACAGGTTGACGCCTGCTTCCGCCGCGACGTCCACGAAATGGCCGACATTCTTGGGTGAATCGAAGGCCGAGAGCGGGATCAAGTCGCTTTTCGGCACGCCCGCCGGATACTGGCCCAGAGCCATGTAATCCAGATTGAGAATCCACTTGGCGTCCAGAGCGTCCGGCCGCCGCGCAAGATATTTGAGCGAGTATTGGATGGATTTTTCGATGGAGTCGGTTTTTGTATAGTGAACGCCGGGAGCGGGCGGAAAAATGCAGCGGATTCCGGGCTTGCTGTAGACATCATTTTCCATTTCCGCTTTGTGGAGATAGGCTATCGCCAGGACCTCCTCGAGTTCGCTCATCGCAGGCGGCATTTGGTCGGTGGCGAGCGCGTAGGCCGCTTCCCACTGTTCCACTGCCTTGGTCATGTCCCCTTCGTAGGAATACAAATTTGCGAGGGCATAGCGAGTCTCGATGAGGTCGAGCGCATTTTTCGGCGCCGCCGTATCTTCGGAGTCCGGGTGCGCCAGTTCTTCGACTAGCTGCTTGATGACCGTGGCCAGCGAGTCCTTGCGAATTTTGCACATCGCCGGCAAGTCCTGGCTCCAGCCGTCGGGCTTCGGCACACTGCGAAAAGCAAGATCGGCTTCGCCTTTGCCGCCGACGAAAGGTTGGTAGCGAATCGCACCGGTGGCGGAGAGCGGCAGGGCGCTGCCCGGTTCCGTGGCGGAGACGGCCGGCGCGCTGGTGGCCGGAGGATTCGACGGCGACTGCACCTGAAGGATGGCGTAGCCGGAGGGAAGGTGAATCACGCCGCTAAATTGTCCCGGCGCGACGCCTTGCAAAGCTTCGCGCAGTTCGGGGCGAAGCGTCGCAGGATCGACTTCGCCCAAGTAGCCGCCATTCCCGCCGTTGGGATCAGTTGATTCTTTCTTGGCGATCGTGGCGAAATCCTCGCCGCGCTTTAGGCGTTCGAGGATTTGCGTGGCTTCAGCGGCGGAATCAACGACGATGATGCGCAGTCCGACGGCGTGAGAACCGGAAGTTTGAGCCGAGATCGCATGAGAACTGAAAACAAGTAAGAAGAGAAGAAAAAGGCACTGCGCGAGAGCACGAAAGCAGCCCGGCCTGCGGGAATCAGGATTCAAGAAAACCGCCGTCCGGCAGGGGCCGGGATCGCTTGCGAGGAAGCATAGATAAGCGAGCTTAACGAAGACGAAAAGGCCAGCGGGAAAAATATAGCACAAAACCGTGAAAACGTTTACTATACGCGGCGGCTGGAGCACTCTGCGAGGAGGGAATTGGCCATGATGGATCGTCGCGCACTGCTGCGAAACGGGCTTTACGGCGCTGGGGCGCTGCTGCTATCGAAGTCGTTTGCCGCTTCGGCGTTGGCAAGCGCGGGGACCGCGGATTCGTCGGTGGAGGTGCTGCTGGGCGAGCCTCTGGGAGTGGTCTCTCCGAACATTTATGGGCATTTCACGGAAAACTTGAGCGGGGTGGTTTACGACGGCATTTGGGTGGGAAAGAACTCGAGCATTCCGAACGTGGACGGAATTCGCAAGGAACTGATTACGGAAATGCGGAAGATCAATCCTCCCGTGGTGCGCTTTCCGGGAGGCTGCTTCGCGGACAGCTACGACTGGCGCGACGGAATCGGGCCGGAAGACAAGCGGCCGCGGCGCACAAATTTTTGGGCGGACTCGGAATCACCTTCGGCACCCGCCGATCATCGCTTTGACCCCAACCAGTTCGGAACCAACGAATTCGTGCACTTTTGCAAATTGCTGGGCAGCCAGCCGTACCTGGCAGCGAACCTGCGCAGTTTGCCGGCTGAACAATTTTATCGCTGGGTGGAATATTGCAATTCTCCCGTAGGCAGCACAACCCTGGCGGACGAGCGCGCCGCGGCGGGCTATGCGCAGCCGTTTGACGTGCGGTTCTGGGGAGTGGGGAATGAAGCCTGGGGCTGCGGAGGAAATTTCACGGCGGCGGAGTACGCTGCGGAATTTCGACGGTACACGACCTGGGTGCCGCGCTACGGGCAAACGCTTTCATTCATAGGGTCGGGTCCGAATGTGGACGACTGGGAATGGACACGAGGATTTTTCGAAGAGATCGTGCGCAAAGGCCGTTGGCAGATCCGCTCGGTTTACGGTTGGGCGCTGCATCACTATGCGTGGAACCTCAGCCGCGGAAAGACGCAGGATTGGGTTCAGGGAAAGGGCGACGCGCTCAAGTTCGACGCGGTGGATTGGTACGAGCTGCTGAGCCAGGGCGACCGGATGCAGGGATTGATTGATGGGCATTGGCAGATCATGGGCGAGTTCGATCACGATCACTTCGTGAAGCTGGTGGTGGACGAGTGGGGGCCGTGGTATCGCCCGGGCGGCGAAGCGACGCCGGGCGACCAGCTCGAGCAGATCCCCACGATGCGCGATGCGGTTTTCAGCGCGATGACCCTGGACATTTTCAATCGCAATCCCGAGAAGATTGCCATGGCCAATTGCGCGCAATTGATCAACTGCCTGAACAGCTTGTATCTGGCGCACGAAGATAAATTCTGCGTGACGCCGGTGGGGCACATTTTTGAGATGTATAAGGCGCACCAGGGCGGGCAGGCAATCCGGACGATGTTTACGGCGCCGCCGGTGCTTTACGATCGCGACGGACACACCGCGAATTTCTGGGGATTGAACGGGTCGGCGACGCTGCACGATAAGCAACTGGTCCTCACCCTGGTGAATCCTCACGTGAGCGAAGCGCGCGAGACCAGGATTGGCGTGCATGGCGGCAGCGTGCGCTCCGCGGCAGCGACGATTCTGGCCAACGCGGACATCCATGCGCACAATACCTTCGAGCAAAGAGACGCGGTAACGCCGCACGATCAGGCCGCCGAAGTGCAGAACGGCGGGCTCACGTTCGTATGTCCAGCCGCGTCGGTAACAAAATTGGTTTTGGATTTGGCGTAGGCCGGGAAAAATGAAAGTGTCGGGATGGCATCGCGAACGCGGGAGAGGCGAATCGCCAGTCCGCGAATTTCGCGTGCGGAGGATCGTCCACCGGGCTTTGCTCGCAAGCGCGCTTTTGGCGCATGTGATTTTGCCGTCATGTGGCGGAGGCGGCGGTGGCACCAGCACTGGTGGTGGCGGCACGGGCGGATCGCCGACGGTCTTCAGCAATTATCATTTGACCGGGTTGACGACTCCCGTCCGTGATCCCAGCATCGCGCTGCAAAACGGTACCTACTACGTTTTTTCGACCGATGCCGGATTGCCTGGGCCCGGATCGCTGCCGATTCTTTGTTCGAAGGATCGGGTGGTCTGGGGACAGTGCGGCGTAGTGTTCCAGCAGATTCCCGCGTGGGTGCATCAGCAGGTGCCGCTAGCCACGGGATTGTGGGCGCCGGACATTTCGTATTTCAACGGCCTGTACCACGTGTATTATGCGGCGTCTTCCTTCGCTTCGAATACATCGGCGATTGGATTGGCGACGAGCGTAACGCTGGATCCCACCGATCCGAATTACCAGTGGGTGGATCAAGGCGAGATACTCGGCTCGCAGCCTACAGACGACTTCAATGCGATTGATCCCACGATTCTGGTGGATACCGATGGAAGCGTGTGGATGACGTATGGAAGTTTTTGGACCGGGATCAAGCAGCGGCAGATCGATCCGACGACCGGCGAGTTGGGAGCGGACCCGACGGTTTACTCGCTGGCGATGCGGCCGGGAGTGATGTACGACCCGATTGAAGGCTCCTCGCTGGTGCATCGCGGCGACTACTATTATTTGTTTGCTTCGTTCGATTCTTGTTGCAATAGCGATCCGTATCTTACGACCTACCGGATCATGGTGGGGCGCGGGACGAGTCCGCACGGCCCATTTATTGACATGAACGGGACGGACATGATGCAGGGCGGCGGGACGCAATTATTAGCAGGAAACGGCGTAACATGGAATGCGCCGGGCGGGGAAACTGTGCTGATTGATTCGGTAAACGGAGATCTCATCGTTTTCCACGCGATTCACCTACCGGATGGAGCGGCGTATTTATTTGTCAACTCTCTTGCGTGGCCAAATGATTGGCCGCAAATCCAGCCGTAGAAAGTTTTGCGGTGAAGTCCCTGCGCGGATGGCAAGCCCGCGGCGGCGACAGATCGTGGAGCAAGGCGATCGCCGCAACCATGCCGGCAACGCGCCGCGGCAATCCTACTCGAACATTTTGCGTGGAGTGGAGCCGCCGGGGCTGGTGTTATGAAATCCACTGCGCGCTGCCGCGCGAATCAGATTGCGTTTACGATTGCAATTTTTCTTCTTACGCTGGCCGCCGGACTGCTTTTCTCCGGGCGCGCGCAATCACAACAATCCAGTAAGCCGGTGGAGGCGCAGCAGGGCGGCGTCTCCACGGCGGGCGCGCGGCCGGCGGTTCTCGATGCCGAGAACCGCCCGATTACGGCGGGAGGCTTCGTTGATAGCGGCCCGATTGTATTTCAGGACATCGCCGAAAAGGCCGGTCTGACGAAGTGGCGCCATGAAATGGGCACGCCTCGCCGAAATCTTATTATCGAGACGGTGGGCTCTGGCGTCGGGCTCATTGATTACGACCGCGACGGATGGCTGGACATCTACCTCGTGAACGGTTCGACCTACGATGCGGTTTCGGGTAAGGTGCAACCGCCTCATGCAGCACTTTTTCACAACAATCACGACGGCACTTTCACGAACGTTGCCGAATTAGCGGGTGTGACCAACGACCGCTGGGGCTTTGGCGTGGCTATCGGCGATTTCGACAACGACGGGTGGCCCGATATTTACGTCACGAACTTCGGGAACAATCGTCTGTACCACAACAACCACGACGGCACGTTCACGGACGTGGCCGAAAAAGCGGGAGTGGCGCTGGGCAATTGGTCAACGGGCCCGACGTGGGGCGACTATGACGGGGATGGACGGCTGGATCTGTTCGTCCCGGGATATGTGCACTACGATTTCGAGCATCCGCCAGTGCCGGGGTCTCCGGTCGTCGCTTTCAGTACCTGCGAATTCCGCTCGATTAAAGTGATGTGCGGGCCGCGCGGATTGAAAGGCGAGCCGGACCATTTGTTTCACAATAATGGCGACGGAACGTTTACGGACGTGAGCGTCAAAGCCGGCGTAAGTGACACGAACGGGTACTACGGATTAACGGCGGTGTTTGCGGACTTGAACAATGATGGGCGTGCGGATCTGGTGGTGGCCGACGACTCAACGCCGAATTATCTGTATGTCAACAAAGGCGACGGCACATTCGAGGACGACAGTTACGCTTCGGGGTACGCGCTGAACGAAAACGGCAGGGAAACGGCTTCGATGGGCATCGCCGTCGGCGATTACCGGAATAATGGCTTGCTCGATCTTTACAACACCGTTTTTTCCGACGACTACAATCCGCTTTACCGCAACGAGGGCGGCGCGAATTTTACCGATGTGAGCTATCAGATGGGAATCGCCGTGCCGACTTTTCCGTTTCTCGGGTGGGGCACTGGCTTTCTGGATTTTGACAATGACGGCTGGAAAGATATTTTCGTCGCCGACGGACACGTCTATCCGGAGGTTGACTCGGCCGGCTGGGGAACGACTTTCGCCGAGCGGCCACTGTTGTTTCAAAATATTCGCGGTCAGAAATTCGATTTGGTTCTGCCAGTAAAGAATACGGGACTCGCCAGATTACTTACCGCGCGCGGCGCGGCGTTTGGCGACCTCTTCAACGACGGCAAGATGGACGCCGTGATCAACCAATTGGACGATGTGCCGGCGCTGCTGCGCAATGTGCACGCCGACAAGAATCACTGGGTGGGACTGCAGTTGGTGGGAGGTCCACGAAGTCCGCGCGATGCGGTGGGAGCCACCGTGTATCTCACGGCGAACTCGATTCGGCAACGCGGCGATGTGATCAGCGGGGGCAGCTTCGCGTCTTCGAATGATCCGCGCGTTCATTTTGGTCTGGGACAAGCTACGAAAGTTGACGGAGTAGAAATTCGTTGGCCGGACCGGGTGGTCGAGCACGTTGTACTCCCGGCGGCGGTGGACCGATTTTACGTGGTGGAGGAAGGCAAGGGCGTGATTCCTGGCGTGTATGACGGCGCGGGGAGCGAGGCGCTAAAACCGCGGTAGACGGTCGCGGTCACAGCGTATCCCTCAGCATCTATTAGGGTTAGTGAGACTCGTTTGAGCTTCTTGTTATTCCCAGGAAAATATTGAAGTCCAGACTGATGGCTTGTTGGCGCTCATGAGGCCGGGCAGGTGCTGAGCCTGTCTGGGGTGTTAGCGGGGCCTGGCCCCGGCAGGCGGCCCGGTAAACGTTTTCCATTTGCTTATCGGTTGCATAAAAGATTCTTGACAACCCATATTTCGTGAGGTTAGAGTCGCGCCATAATGGTTTTGTACTAGGCGGGATTTTGTGGGGTGGGTTTCTCCGGCTCGACGTGAAACAGTCTTGATTGCAACAACCGGGCGTTATTTAGTGATGTTTTTGGCGCTGGCGAGTGCTTTATTGATCGCGCCAACTGCTCAGGGCCAATTAGCCGGCGAAGCGAAGAAAGCGTTTACTCAAGGAACCGAAGCGATGCATAGCGGGGCGCTCGAAGACGCGGCCGATAGTTTTCTGAAGGTGACGACCCTGGAGCCATCGTTCGCGCCGGCATATTTCAATTTGGGTTTGGTGCGCCTGCTGCAGCGCGAGCCCGACGATGCGATCGAGCCTCTGGCCAAGAGCCTGCGCCTGCAGCCGCGCGAGCGCGGCGCGCATTTATTTTTGGGCATTGCGTATTACCGCATGAATGATTATGCGAAGGCGCTCACGGCTTTGAAGAAAGAAACCGAGCTGGATCCCGAGAACGCCACCGCGCTGATGTGGCTGGGTGTGGTGCAGTTGGCGCAAGGCGATGCGCTGGACGCGTGCACCACTCTCGACAAAGCCGCAAAATTGAAACCGAACGACGTGGACATACTCTACCATCGCGGCCGCGCCCACATGCTGGTCTCCAAGGATAGTTACGAGCAAATGTTTCACGCCGATCCGAGTTCCTGGCGCGTTCATCAGGTGCTGGCGCAGTCGTATCTCGAGGCTGACCGTTACGACGACGCGATCGCGGAATTTCAACTCGCAATTAAAGAGAGACCGGAAGAACCTGGACTGCACGAAGAGCTGGGCGATGCCTATTGGAAGCATGTGGAATTGCCCGAAGCCGAGGCCGCTTTTCGTGAAGAGCTGAAACTCGATCCGGACGACCGGTCGGCGATGTACAAGCTGGCGGTGGTGAGCCTGGAGCATTCCGAGCCCGAAGCTTCCAAGAAATTGCTGACGCAAGTGATTGCAATGGAACCGCACTTTGCGGATGCGGAGTATCAATTGGGCCGCGCGGACGCGCAGCTGGGAAACCTGGATGCAGCGATTGCCGATTTAAATGCCGCCGTGGCGGATTCCGGCGAGAAGAATGCCGATACGTTGCGCCAAGCCTACTACCAACTGGCGCAGGTGTATCGGCGAGCGCAGCGCCCCGAGGAATCCAAGCAGGCGTTGGATGCGTTCCTGCGTTTGAAGAAGGAGGCGGATGCCGACGAAGCGCAGAAGCTGGCAGCAAAACTGAAGAATTCAGCAGAGGAGCAGCAGAGGAGCAAGCAGTGAGGGGATGGCGCGACGGAGCAACGACAACGAGCGGGATAACGTGTGTGATTTTTTTTGCAGCGTGCGGGTAAACGTTTTCTTTTTTGCCTGGCAGGTGACAGTTGCTGGGAAGACTGGGGCGGGTGGTCGCGGGGGCAGTAGGAGCATAGATCGCCGGAAAGTACCGGGGAGGTTGGGATGAAGAACGAGCGTGGCAATTGCAGCATGCTGGTGCGTAGCGCAATTATCGGCCTGATCCTCTTCGTCGGACTCGCGCTGGTTTGCGCGGAAGGCGCGCGCGCGCAGACGAACCAGGGCGCGATCGCCGGCAACGTGCTGGACGCATCGGGCGCCATGGTGCCGAACGCCAAGATCGTCGCCACCAACACGACGACGGGCGCGAGGTACGAGACAGTTTCGACGAGCGCCGGCGCTTACAAGTTTCCGAACTTGACTGTCGGCCCCTACGATCTTACCGCCACGGCGTCCGGGTTTAAGGTGGCGACGCTGCACGGCGTGATCGTGGAAGTCGCGACGACGGATTCGCTGGATATCAAGCTGACCGCCGGCAGCGTGAACGAAACGGTGACGGTGAATGCGGATACGCCGACGATCCAGACGGAAACGTCGGAGATCGGCACGGTCGTGACGCAGCACCAGGTGCTGGATCTACCGCTCGTGCTGGGCAGCTCGGTGCAATATATGCGCTCGCCGGAGGCGTTCGTCTTTTTGATTCCTGGCACCGTCGGACCCGGCTCCGGGAACGGCAATGGCGGCACTTTCGAATCGAAGATCGCCGGCGGACAGAATTACGCGACGGAAGTGCTGCTGGACGGCGCAAGCATGTTCCGCTCGGAGAATGGCTCGTCGTTCGATGAAACGGCGCCCTCGGTGGAAGCGCTGAGCGAATTCAAAGTGCTGGTATCGACAATCCCCGCGGAATACGGACGCACGACCGGTGGCATTGAGACGTTCAGCACCAAAGGTGGCACTAACAGTTTCCACGGCGACGCGTATGACCTGTTCCGCAACGAGGACATGGACGCGAATTCTTGGGGGAACAATTTTTTTGGCGCGCCGCGAAACCTCGACCGGCAGAACGACTATGGCTTCACCATCGGCGGGCCGGTGTGGATTCCGCACCTCTACAACGGGCGAAACAAGACGTTCTTCTTTTTCTCGTGGGAGCAGTATCGGCAAACCCAAGGGCTGACTACCACCTCGACCGTGCCGACGCAGGCGGAGATCGGCGGAGATTTTACGGCTAGTCTGAATACCGCAAACGTGCTGGGCACGAATCCTTGCGACGGAACGCCGATCTACCAGGGTGAGATTTTCGATCCATCCACGACGCGGACGGTTGGCACCACGCAGTGCCGCACGGCGTTCATGAACGAGGCGGGCAGCACCGGGAATGTGATTCCCAGCGGTGATATCACCACCGTTGCGAAGAATGTGCTTGGCTACTACCCGATTCCCACGAACAGCAACACCATCAACAACTACACGTACCAATACAGCTTCCCGACTTTGGCGACGACGCCGACGTTCCGAATTGACGAGAACGTTGGAGAAAAGAACAAGCTGTATTTCACTTATTCGTCGCGGCAGAATAGCCGGATTTCCACGACTGCGTTCTTCGCCAACGCCGCTGGCGACGGAAGGGACCAGCTATTCACGACGCATTATCTGCGCTTCGGCTACGACTACGTGATTACGCCTTCGATCCTCAATCACTTCAATATCGGATTGAACCGCACGAACAGCGCGAACATCGGCGCCGGCGTGCGCTATGGCGGCGGATCGGATTGGGATTCGAAACTCGGGATCACCGGGGCGAGCGGCCCGATGTTCCCGGTATTCGGCTTCTTTCAAACGGCGCCGTACGTAGGGCTGGGTGACTCTGTCTACGGCGATACGATTGACAACGGCCTGCGCACCAGCGACACCGTCAGCTGGGTGAAGGGCAAGCACGAAATGAAGTTCGGCGTGGACTGGCGGTTCCAGCAGTTCTCGCCGCTGAACTACCAAAACACCAGCGGAAGCTATTATTTCTGGGCGGCGCAGACGGCGGCCACCTCGAACTTGAACACCGGACAGACGGGCGATCCGATCGCCAGCGCGCTTCTGGGCCAGGTTCACGATTCGAACTTGACGGCCTATGCCAGCCAGCCGCGATGGTTGCGCAGCTACTTCGGCTTTTTTGCGCAAGACACCTTCAAAGTGACTCCCACGCTGACGGTGAACTATGGGTTGCGCTGGGACATTGACCAACCGAACAAGGAAAATTTTGACGCCACTTCCAATATCAGCCTGACGGCGCCGAACCCGGGAGCGGACGGCTTGCCCGGCGCGCTGATATTTGCAGGCAAGGGAGCGGGCCGAACCGGAGTGACCGGGGAACGATGGGCGAACACGTGGCTGAAAGATTTTGGCCCGCGCCTTGGATTTGCCTGGTCGCCGTCGCTGCTCGGCCATGAAACGGTCATCCGCGGTGGTTATGGCATTATCTACGCGCCACTGATCTACGCCGATTTCGGCGGGTTCATGCGCACCGGTTTCCAAGCCAACCCGGGATTTTCTTCGGCGGACAATTTCAATCCGGCGTTCAATCTAACGGCGGGCTTTCCGGCATATCCCGCGCCACCGAACTTTGATCCGTCCCAATCAAACTTCACGGGACCGCAGTATATCGATCCATCGTACGGACGTCCCGGCATGATCCAGAACTGGAGTTTGGAGGTGCAGCGGCAGTTGGCGCCGGACTGGATTCTCAGCGTTGCTTACGTCGGC
This sequence comes from uncultured Acidobacteriota bacterium, assembly GCA_963780035.1. Taxonomy (GTDB): domain Bacteria; phylum Acidobacteriota; class Terriglobia; order Acidiferrales; family UBA7541; genus Palsa-295. The sequence goes on from CAWAAG010000012.1 coordinate 411,993, forward strand.
CAGCATTCGACGCATTTGCGTTCGAACTTCGACGCGGTGAATTCGCTGAACCCGTCATACTTCTCGATGGGCGGCGTGCTCTCACAGCCCATCTCCGTAGCGGGGGTCACTCCACCATTTGCAGCGTTCCCAGGTGGAAATACGGTGGCGCAAACTCTCGTCCCCTTCCCGCAATATTATGGGTTCAACACTGACGGAGCACTGGAGAACCTGGGGCAGGCCACCTACAACGCTCTGCAAGCTCAATTGCAGCACCGTTTCCACTACGGGCTGAACCTAATGGCGTCGTACACCTGGTCAAAAACGCTCACCGACGCTGACAGCGCACTTCCGTATTTTGCTACTCTTGCCGGAAGCGCGGGTCCGCAGAACGCTTTTGACAAGAAAGGCGACAAGGCTATCAGCGACCAGGATCTCCCGCAAAACTTCGTGCTCAGTTACATTTACGAATTGCCGATTGGCAAGGGGAAGCGCTTCCTTTCGGACACGGGCGTGGCCAGTCGGTTGGTCACCGGATGGTCAATCAGTGGAGTGCAGCGCTATGAGAGCGGCCAGCCGTTTGCCATCTGTTGCGCCACGGGAATTCCGGCGTTCGCGGGGTCGATTCGTTACGACCAAGTGCCAGGTTCGTCGCTGGAGACGGCGGCGTATCGGGCGGGCGGCTCGGCTTTCTATCAAAACATCCTCACAACGCCGATGCTGAACGCCGGTGCCCTGGTGGATCCAAATAACTGCAACGTGATTTTCGTCGGGTGCACCGGGCCGCCAACCGGGGCGCCGTATTCCTTAGGTACGATGCCGAGAGTCACAGGCGCTATTCGAATGCCTCCGTTCGAAAGCGAGGATTTCAACATCATGAAGAGGACAAAGATCACCGAGGGCACCGATATCTTGCTCCAAGCCTCGGCGATCAATGCATTCAACCGGCACGTCTTTAACCGGCCCACGGACTTCAACATATACGACACGGCGGGCTTCGGTAAGTTGAATCCCAGCAACCTGTTGTTAGGCCCCAGGGTGTTACAGATGCAGTTAAAATTTGAATTTTGACGAGGGACAGCCACGTGTAGTGCGCAGGGGCCGCTGCTTCGGCAGCGGCCTTTGCATTTTGTGATGCGTTCTGATTCGTATGATAGTCTGTTGATTCGCGCCGCCGGGATCTGCGCGCCGCGGCGTGCTCCAAGTTAATGACCAAAGGGTTTTCTCGTTCGCCATCAACCGGTTTTCTTCAGATTGCCGGCGCATCCGTATCCCTCGCATTACTTCTCGGCAGCCCACTGTCGGTCTTCTCGCAATCGCCCGAGCTTGGGGGTGTGCCGGGGCATTTCAGCGACGCCACAGCGAAGCTCGGCATTCACTTTAGGGATCAAGCCTCGCCTACGAGTAAAAAGTATCTGCTCGAAGCCATGGGCTCCGGTGTGGCGCTCTTCGATTACGACAACGACGGACGGCTGGATATATTCTTCGCGAACGGAGCGCGCATTGACGACCCTACGCCGGCCGATACCATTCCCCAGAAGACGGACCCGAAATACTTCAACCGCCTTTACCATCAGAAACCCGACGGGACTTTCGAGGATGTTACGGAGAAGGCTGGTCTGGCCGGCATCGGATATTCGACAGGAGTGGCGGTGGGCGACTACGACAACGATGGCTACGACGATCTGTTCGTCGCGGGCTTCGGACACAGCACGCTCTACCACAACAACGGCGATGGCACGTTCACGGACGTTACGGCAAGCGCGGGCGTTGCGGGGTCAGGTTGGGCCACCAGCGCCGCATGGGTGGATTACGACAACGACGGACGGCTGGACCTGGTAGTGACGCGTTACATGGATTGGACGTTTAAGGATATTTACTGCGGGGAGCGCGAGGCCGGCTATCGAGCCTATTGCCACCCGGATCTGTTCAAGCCCGCGACAACGTTGCTCTATCACAACGACGGAAACGGCAAATTCACGGAGGTCTCGGAAAAGGCTGGGCTGGCCAAGCCGGGCAAGGGGCTTGGCGTGGATTTTGCGGACTACGATCACGACGGTTGGATGGACATCTACATTGCCAATGACTCGGTTCCGGAATATCTTTTTCACAATAAGGGTAATGGAACGTTCGAAGAGGTTGGCATGGTCTCCGGCGCGGCGCTGGATGGGAACGGCGCCACTTTTGCGGGGATGGGCGTGGATTTCGCGGACTACGACAACGACGGTTGGCCTGACCTCATCGTCACGGATCTGGCGAACCAGCGCTACGCGCTATATCACAACGCCAAGGACGGCACGTTCGACTATGCGAGCAACTGGGCCGGGCTCGGCGCGATCACTCTGCTGCACTCCGGTTGGGGCGTGCGTTTTTTGGATTACGACAACGACGGCTGGAAGGATCTTTTTATCGCGCAATCTCACGTGATGGACACGATCGAAATCAGCGAGCCGCATCTGCGCTATAGAGAGCCTCCGATGCTGCTGTGGAATTCGAAAGGGAAGAAGTTTGTAGACGTTTCGGCGCGCTCGGGCGACATCTTCTCTGAAAAATGGGCTGGGCGCGGCCTGGCTAGCGGCGACATCAATAATGATGGCCGCGAAGACGTGGTGGTGACTTCGAACAACGGCCCTGCCTGGGTGCTGATGAACGAGACGGAGAGTCACAATCACTGGATCACGCTGAAACTGGTGGGCGTGAAAAGCAATCGCGATGGAATCGGCGCACGCGTGGAGATTTCGACGATTGAAGGCAACCAGTACGCGACTGTGAAGACTGCCGGGAGTTATCAATCCTCGAGTGACAAGCGGGTTCACTTCGGACTTGGCGCGGCAGCGCAGGTCTCGCAAATTGATATTCTCTGGCCCAGTGGAATTCATCAGTCTCTGAAAGACGTGAAGGCCGATCAGTTATTGACTGTGACGGAAGGGGAAGCAGCCACCAATTAGCCGGTCATCGTGCTGGAATTTTTCAATGGCGAACCCAATCATCCGCTTTGCGACAGTTGCCTTCGCATTTTTCGTACTCGGCACGGCCGTCGCCGCCCAATCGCTGGACTCGACCCAGGCGATGGAGTTGTTCAAACAGCGCAAATGGGCGGAGGCGGAGGCTGCGTTCGCGCAGATTGAAGCAGCATCACCGGGCCAAACCGATGCGCTGTTGTATCAAGGGAAGTGTTTCGTCAATCTGGATAAATTCAGCCAAGCGGGCGCGGCACTGCAGGCGTACTGGTCCAGACATCCGGAATCCGATGACGCGGGGTACCTTTTGGCATTCGTCCGTTTTCGTGAGGATAAGCCCCGCGAGTCGCTGGAATTGTTTACGGCTGCGGCGCGCTTGAAAACTCCCACGGCGGACGACTTTAAAATTGTGGCGCTGGATTACGTCCTGCTGAATGACTACGACGATGCGGGCCGTTACCTGGAGGAGTGCCTGCGCAGGGACCCGGAAAACGCGGAATGTCTCTATCACCTTGGCCGAGTGCGTTACCAGCAGAACCGGTTCGATGACGCGATCGCCGCGTTCGAACACGCTTTGAGACTGGAGCCGAACGACGTAAGGGCGCAAAACAACCTCGGGCTAAGCTACGACGCCGAAAACAAGAACGAGCAAGCGATTGCGGCCTATCGTAAAGCAATCGCACTGGATCAGGCCGCGAACACGCACACGGAGCAGCCTTACCTGAATCTGGCCATATTGCTCGCGAAATCCAACCGGCAGGTGGAGGCGATGCCGCTGCTGGAGCAGGCGGAAGGAATCGCGCCAGACTCGAACAAAGTGCGTTACGAACTTGGCAAGGCGTATTTCGACCTGGGACAGCTCGATAAGGCGCAACCGGAACTCGAGGCTGCCGTGCGCATCGATCCTAAATCGCGCGAAAGCCACTACTTGCTAGGACGCATCTATCAGCGGCTGGGCAAAACGGAACTCGCGGCTCAGGAATTCAAGATCACCGAAAGCCTCATTCGCGTACACGACTCCGGCGCCAGCGGCATGAGCACAGCGCCGGGACCCGGGATGCCATGAAACATTTGCAGATGGCGGAAACCCGCGTTGGCAAGTTTCTTGCTCCGGCGGCACTTTGCCTTTTGGTGATGCTTTCCGCTTTGCTGGCAGTGCCTTCCTTGTGCATGGGCCAGAGCCCATCCGCCGCTGATAATGGTGCGATCAAAGACGCGGCTCAAGCCATGGTCGTCGGCAACCTGAAACAGGCCGAAAGCGATCTCGCAAGTGTTCTGCGAAGTAACCCTCGCGATTATCGTGCGTTGAATCTTCTGGGGATGATTCGGGCGCAGCAGCAAAGAAACGTCGAAGCCGAAAAACTCTTTAAGCGTGTGATCCAGGAGCAGCCCAATTTCGCCGGTGCATATGTGAATTTGGGTTTGGTCTATCTACAGATGTCGCAACTGGATGATGCCGTCGCTCAGTTTCAGGAAGCGCTGAGGATCGATCCCGGCCGCGACGACGCCCTCGGCGCTTTACTGAACACCTGGCGCGTTCAGGCGCGTGCAGACGTCCAGTCGGGGAATCCGGAAAAGGCGTTGTCCGCATTGATGCAGGCGCGCAAAGCAAGCCCCAGGAACCCCGACGTCGAGTTCGATTTCGCAATGGTTGCTCTGCGGATGAATTTATTACCGGATGCAGCAGAGGCATTTCGCGGCGTCCTCGCCGTTCGACCGGATGATGCCAAATCGTTATACGGATTGGGCCGCGCAGACATTGGTCTGGCGAAGTACGAGGATGCCGCCGCGACGTTTTCGCGCTACGTTCAACTGTATCCGCAGGACGCTTCCGGTCACTACGCACTCGGTGTGTCGCTGGCATCGCTGGAGAAGACCTCGGAGGCCTCCGCGCAGTTTCAGCGCTCCGTCGAAATTCAGCCGGAGCAGACGGAATCGTACCTGCAACTCGGCCGGATCTGCCTAGACGCCGGCGATCTCGATTGCGCCGCGACGAACTTCAACCGCGTCCTGAGCCGCGATCCCCGGCACGCCGAAGGGTTGAGCGGCCTGGGCCGGGTGGAGTTCCAGAGGAAAGACTACGCGAAGGCTGTCGAGTTGTTGCAGCGGTCCATCGCAATTGACCCATCTGTGCGCCAAGCTCATTACTATTTAGGCTTGGCATACGCGAGGCTCGGACGCAGCGAAGATTCCAAGAAGGAATTGCAAGTGGCGACTTCGCTCGAGCACGAAGAAGTGGAAAAGCATCGCACGATGCTGAAACTGCTGGACTCGAGTCAAAATCCTGGCGATTCAAAGCCAGAGCCATAGCTTCCTGCGAACCGCCGAGATCGGAACGGTCGAAGAGCATCGGGCAAAGGATTGCTTTGAAGACGCGTTGGTCGCTGCACTACCAAGGGCACCGCCCAGAGCGTGTTGACAGAGCGGAGTTCTTTCTCGCAGTGTCGAAACAGGCAGTCGCCCAACTGCAGGCAGATGGTCCAGAGCGAGGTCAGCGAAATTTGAGCGTATGCGTGCCGCAAGGCTGCGGTCGTTTACGATCGCAAGTGCGTCTCATGAGGGTGGTGCTTCATCTTTCGGACAGAATGTGCCGAGTTGAGGGAACCAAGATCGTCTATCCTTTTACGGAAGAGTTGTGATATTCAATCCGATGAGGAGATGACGAGAGGATCGGGACCGAGTCATTTTGACTTAACAAATTGTTAGAGCAAAATGGCCCGGCTCGGTGCGGCGGTGACAACTCCTCAGCATGATAGGCAAGGGCACTTCGAAAACGCCATGACGGTCACCGCCTCGGGGCCTCCCAGACACCGGTTTTCACTCTCCTTGTGGCCAAGTCTGTTCGTTGGATTCCTGACACTCAAAGCGGTCCTTTCCCTCGTGCCAGGGCAACGCGACGAGTTGATCCCGTACGGTACTGGCGCCTACTTTCTTCTACTTCTCCTGGCATGCGGTTTCGCCATCCTGAACGCAGTGGAGAGAATTCAGGGGCGTCGCCTATTTTGGGTGTTTCTTGCAGCTGGCTATGGACTATGGTCGTTGGACCAATGGCTGTACGTGTACTACGTGGTGTTGCGGCACAGCGAAGTGCCAGACAGTTCCATTGCTGATCCGGCGCTGTTTCTCCATCTCGTCCCCCTCATGGCGGCGATAGCGATGCAGCCACACTTGAATCGATCCGAACAGAAGTCATACCGAGCGACCTTGACCTTCCTTTTTATACTGGTCGCCTGGGTCTTTCTTTATGCTTATGTGCTGTTTCCGTACCAGTATTTGATCTCGAATCCCGCCATCTATAACCCCCGGTTTACGACCCTGTACGCGGTGGAAAACCTTGCTTTGCTCCTAGGTCTCTGCGCGGCGGCGCATCGTGCGCCAGCTCCGTGGAAGTCAATCTATTGCCATTTATTAGGAGCGTCGACCTTGTACGCGTTAAGTTCGACACTGGCGAACATGGCCATTGACTTGGGAAAATCCTACAACGGAAGCCTGTATTCTTTGGCCCAAAACGCTGCTGTTTGCTGGTTTCTCTGGGTGCCGCTGCACGCCCGGCATCTGACGCCGGCCAGAACCACAGCTGAGGAGCACGATGGCGGACGATAGCAAGTACGCTTCGCTGCTGGCAATCGTCGTAGTCGTGGCAGTGTCCACGATCGGAGTGTGGGAACTGCTGCGGCACGATGAGCCCCCAAGCCTGCGGACATTTCGTCTGCTGGTGGTGCTCGCTTGTGGACTGTTTCTGGCGGTCGTTGCTCTATTGTCGGAGCAACTCGCCAAGGTCGGTTTCAGGAACGATGCGAGGAAGCTAGAAGCGCTCAATCGAGAACTGGTTGAATCGGTTCGGGCCATCCTGCGGAGGGCAGATCCTAATTCTTTCCAGACCACTTTCGTAAACAAGCACGTCGAAGACATCCTGGGATATCCAGTTAAAGGTTGGCTGAAAGACCCGTCTTTTTGGGAAGAGCACCTTCATCCGGAGGACCGCGAGCGAACCGTGGCCTTGGCTGCAAAGGCCGTACGGGAACAACGGAATCACGAGCTGGAGTACCGCATGATTGCAGCCGATGGCCGAATCGTGTGGCTGCATGAGATCGTCAACGTCATCGTCGAGAACGGTGTAACGATCGAACTCGTGGGAGTCAGCGGTGACATTACGGCGCGCAAGCGCACCGAGGAATCGATGGCTTTGTTCCGAAAATTGATTGACGGTTCCAATGACGCCATTGAGGTGGTTGACCCTGCGACGCTGCACTTTCTCGATGTCAATGAGAAAGCTTGTCTCGACCTTGGTTATCAGCGCGAGGAGATGTTGTCCATGACCGTCTACGATATCGATCCCGTGCTCGACCCGTCCCTGCACACCCGCATCGACGAAAAGTTGCGTGAATCAGGGTTCGTGATCATGGAAAGTCAACACCGGCGAAAGGACGGATCGACATTCCCGGTAGAAATCAATATCACATACATCCAGCTAGACCGGGACTACGCGGTCGCCGTGGTTCGCGACATTACCGAGCGCAAGGTTGCGGAAGGTACCTTGTCAAAGTTGCCCCGTAGGTTAATTGAGGCGCAAGAGAAGGAACGCAGCCGGGTCGCCGGAGAATTGCGCGAAGATTTGAGTCAACGGATGGCGATCCTCCAGATCGGCCTCGGACAATTCGAGCGCGCCGTCCCTGGACTGCCGTCCCAAGTAAGAATACAACTCCACGGCCTCACGGAAGCAGCCAGGCAAGTTGCGTCTGGCATCTACGATTTGTCGCACCAACTCCATCCCTCACTGCTCGACCTTTTGGGCCCGGTGGCATCCATAGAGAGCCTCTGCAGGGAACTTTCTGATCGGCACCACTTGCGGATTCAATTTGTCCATCACCGCGTTCCGGAACAGATCCCCGCAGATGCGACCTTGTGCTTGTACCGGGTTACGCAGGAGGCTTTGCGGAACGTCGTGAAGCACAGCGGGGCGGCGGAGGCCAAGGTGGAGCTATCGGGCCGTGAAGATCGAATCGAGCTTTGCATCTCCGACTCCGGCGTGGGATTCAGTCCTGAATCTGCGAAGCAGACTTCGGGGCTTGGTTTAATCAGCATGCAGGAACGGCTGCGATTGGTCGGGGGCCAACTATCGGTGGAATCCGCGCCGTCGCATGGGACGCGAATTCGCGTGCGTATCCAGCGGCACGCGGTCGAACCACCTGTTGCCAACAGGGGCTGAGCATGTATCGAGAGCTCTTTGCGCTTGATGCTCGCCCTGCCGGACGCTCGTTCCGTACCTTAATATATCGATGGGCCGGCGAGGACCGAAAGGGCTACACGACCGTGTTGGTGATTGATTTTAAAGCGTTTAAATGATCGTCGGGCAGGTCACTGCGACTGTGAAAAGTGACAATACCGCCCGCTCCCGTCCCCATTGATAATTCCAAGCTTGCGGCGAAAACCACACAGCGTTAGAAGGATTTGACCGCCATGAGCAAGAAAAAGCGCGCGGACAAAGTCTCGCAGCCCCCCATCAAGCCGGGGAATCGTCGTCTGAAAATCATCGTCTGCATCGCAGTGGTGCTGGCGGCGCTGGGCGTCTGGAGATTCACTGGCCGGACGGTTCACGCCACCAAACTCCCCGGCGCGGCGATCGTGACAGCACCGGCGGTCGTGGCCACCACTTTCACGCCGACGGTTGAAAACAAAAATACCCCCACGGTCGCGGCACCCGCCGGAATGGCCTGGATTCCGGGCGGTGAATTCTCCATGGGGGCTCAGGATCCGCCGGAGATGGACGCAGTCGGCATGCTGGCCACAGTGGATTCACGTCCGATTCACCGCGTCTACGTGGATGGCTTCTGGATGGACAAGACCGACGTCACGAATGCGGAGTTCGCAAAATTCGTGAAAGCGACGGGCTACGTCACAGTCGCGGAGCGCAAGCCCAAGGCCGAGGATTTCCCGGGCGCACCGCCCGAAAACCTTGTGGCTGGAGCGGTCGTTTTCTCGCCGCCCAAACATCCAGTTCCCCTGACCGACCACTATCAGTGGTGGGCGTACGTTCATGGCGCGAACTGGCGCCACCCGCAGGGTCCGGCTAGCAGCATCCAGGGAAAGGCGGACTATCCCGTCGTGCAGATCGCGTATGAAGATGCCACGGCCTATGCCGAATGGGCTGGGAAGAAACTGCCCACCGAAGCCGAGTGGGAATTTGCAGCACGTGGCGGATTGACGGGCAAACCATTTGTTTGGGGCGATGAGTTTCGGCCGCACGGCGAGTGGATGGCGAATACTTTCCAGGGTCATTTCCCGGACAAGGACACGGGCGAAGACCACTACATCGGGGTCAGTGCAGTCGGACGCTTTCCGGCGAACGGCTACGGTCTTTACGATATGGCCGGGAACGTGTGGCAGTGGACCAGCGATTGGTATCGCCCGGATTACTACCAGCAATTGGCGGACGCAGGCGGCGTCACGCGTAATCCCGCAGGTCCGGATTCGCCCTATGATCCCGCGGAACCCACGCAGCCGAAGAAAACCCAACGCGGAGGTTCGTTCCTGTGCACCGATCAGTATTGCTCGCGCTATATGGTGGGCACGCGGGGCAAGGGCGAGGTTAGCACCGGCACGAATCACCTCGGCTTCCGCTGCGTGAAAGGGATCTCGCCAGCCGCTTCTCAATAACGGAGTTTCGTCACTCTGGTTCCGCTTTGGTCATCGTTCCGGAATGCAAAAAGAGCGACCGAAATTTATCTTCGCCCATTACCCGCCGCAATTCCCGAAACGCGAACAGTGGAAGGAAAGTGCAAAATATGACGACACTGCGAGCCAGCAATTCGTTGATGCGTATCTCGTGGGCCGCGCTCATCAAGGTTTCACCATGCCAGCGTCGTTTGATCATCTCTTCGACCACGTGAAAGGCGAAAACCAGCAAACTGAACAAGAACGCCTTGTAAAGCGCTGACTGAAGCAGCGGCTTGGTCTCATGTTTCGTACCGAGATGTGCGTATTCCCCGATCAGAATCACTTTGGCGACCACCAACGCATTGATCAAGGCGGTGCCAAAAACGAAATACGAGACGTGAAACTGATTCAGCAGCAGCATGCTGTAGGTGGCGAAGGCGCAAAAAAAGAACGCCAGATACAGAAAGATTCCGAAAAACTCTTGTAATTCGTGTTCGGCCTTTTGCTTCAGACTCGCTTTCTTCGGATTTTCGGCATTCATTAGGCCTCCGTATTTGCGCGAGGCACTTTTCACCGTTCACCTCGATTAATCGCTGCTTGCGCGAGCATTCCATTGAGCCCGCCCGACTGGAGCAGCGGAATCCGGACATCGCCGTGGTCCGGGAGACTGCCGGCGAATGGCAGCCCGGGCTTCGCCTTCGCTGGGCACGAGAATCAGGGCGAGTCCGCTTTTTTAACGGCCTGCTTTGCGAGCAAAGCACCTCCCGTGCCGGTGGCGCCGGGCGGCGAGTCGATTCGCAGTCGCCGCGCTAATTTTCGCCGGACGCCCCTTTCCAATCGATCAGGTCCACCAACTTCCAGGGGTTCTGACTGAGATCGATCTGCAATTGTCCCTCCTTATCCATCACCAGTTGAGCGGCGGGATACAAGAAACCTGAGTTCTTCTTTTTGTCCTGATCATTCAAGTCGAGTTCGCCTGCGGTCAGGTTGAAAGATTGAGATTGGCTGTCAAAAAAGGCCTCGCCGAATCGAATTTGACGATTGGTGATAAAGCGAATTTTCCGCCCGGTTGGAGTCGCAATCAGCCGGATGTAACTGAGGTCGTAGCCAAGCGTGCCGGTAATCGAGATGTGACCAACCGCCTTCATTTTGGTGAGCGCGTTAACCAGTCCCTGGTTCTGACCCTTAGTGAAAGCGTCCACCAGAATCTGCCTGTCCGCCGCCGTCGAGAATTCATAAATGATCACGCTTATGCCGATGTTCTGGCCGAGCTGTGTACCTGTGCCCATGGCATTGGCTTCAATCGTTTCTGCTTTTACCCGGTCGCTTGATGAGCCGAAAGTGCTTCCTATCAGCAGCAGACCAACGAGCAGGAAAAAGCTGATCCCGAGCGCGCGAATCTGCAGGCCTGACTCCTTATTGAATTGGCGCATTTTATTTCTCCTCCCTCGGAAGCGAGTGGGCCGCATGTCTGGCTCCCGAGAGTCGAATGATTAAGCCAAGGGGATAAGCAATGGAATTGTCAGTAATGACAGTGTTAGTCCCAATCGGCTCGGTGGGTGTGGGGCACGGGATTCAGAAAATCGCTATTGTCCTTGCGGGCGTCAGGGATTGTGTTTGTTCTGGTGCAGCCAATAGACGTCAACGGTAGACACTGACGTGTCCGCTTGAGACGATGCGCTCGACTCGGCCAACTTTCACTCCAGGGTGAAGTAGTCATGCCTACTCTGAGTTTGCTACTATAGTGGCTCGGAATATATCTTGCCGCTAGGGCTCTTAGGAGTTTGCCATGCCGCCACCTAGCCGGTTGCTGAGCAGGCCACGCCGTCCACAGAATCCCGCCAAGCGATTTGATCTCAAAGCGTTTTTAACGAATGTCGCCGTCGGCAAGCGGCTTCGTCAGTACGCGCCGAAACAAATCATCTTTTCGCAAGGAGACCGTGCCGACAGCGTGTTTTATATTCAGGACGGGACCGCACGCGTTGGCGTGCTCTCCGCACACGGCAAGGAAGCGATCATAGCGCTGCTCAGCAGCGGTGATTTCTTGGGCGAAGGATGCATAGCTTCGGACCAGCCCTTGCGCATGGCCACGGCGAGTGCAACTACCAGATGCTCCGTCGTGAAGATCGAAAAGGGGGAGATGCTCCGGATGCTCCACGAGGATCATAGGTTTTCGGACATGTTTGTTGCTTATGTGGTCGGCCGCCACAATCGCACGCAATCGGATTTGGTTGATCAATTGTTTAATTCGACGGAAAAGCGGCTAGCACGAGCGCTGTTGATGCTGACCCGCTTCGGGAAGGAAGGCAGGTCGGAGACGCTAATGCCTGGAATAAGTCAGAAGACTCTGGCGGAAATGGTTGGCACAACCCGCTCCCACGTCAATGTGTTCTTGAACCGATTCAAGAAGCTTGGTTTCATCGAGTATGACGGCGAGTTGAAGGTGCACAGCTCTCTACTCAGTGTAGTACTCCATGATTAGCTCAGAATCGGCGCCGCGAAAGGCTCCATTAACAATCACACTATTACTCAGTCCATAATAAACGGCACATTCTGAGGGGTGTTCCTTTTTGAACACCTCCCCGTTCCCAAATTGGTACACTCTGCGACGAGTCTTCGGACCTAGGGCCTATCCGCCATGGTTCGCATATTGGTCCGGCGATTCGAGTCGCCGATGGTTTGTTACTTCGGGAGCGAAATGAAAGCAGTACGAAGTGCGAAAGCGGCAGCGTCCACTCGATGGATTCGTATCCTGCGAGTGTCTGCGTGTCATTTGACGGCAACCTTGGTGTTCGCCGGTGATTCTCAGATCGGAGGCGGGTGATGGTAGCGGGCTCCCAACGGACTTCATGGAGTTTCCCAGATGGCGATTCCGCATTTCACACCGCGATCTTGGCGTGCTTCGTTGCCATCGTTTCCTATGCGGCCTGCGTCCTCGGCGGCGCGCTGGTCCTTTATCCCCAAATGCTTTCGCCACTCTGGCCGGGTTGCGTGATTCTGGCGTCGGTATTACTGATGGTCCCGCGAAGGAGGTGGCCGGCCCTCATCGTAGTGGCCTTTGCTGTGTTCGTTTTTTATGACCTGCGGCATGGCGTGCCGGCTCGGACGATTATTTGGCTCATTTTGGCCGACACTGTCGAAGTTCTGACCGCCGTAACCTGTCTAAGCCATTTTTTCGAGGGTATCCCGCGGCTAAATAATATAAAAGCCCTGGCTAAATTTTCATTGCTTGCAGTGATCCTCGCGCCAGCAGCGGGCGCATCTGTCGGCGCGCTCGCCGTGCCTGGAGCGTATTGGGTCGGTTGGCGGACAAGTTTTTTTTCGGAAGCTCTGGGATTCCTCACTTTGATGCCCGCTATTCTTGGTTGGGTCGGCGGAAGATCGCCTGGGGGGCACAAGTCCCGCGCTTATTATCTCGAAGGCGCTGCACTGATTGCTGGGTTGCTCGTTTTCGGATACATCACATTCGTCGCTCCTGGCAACACCGGCCCACCGGCACTTTTCTATTCCCTCGTGCCATTTATGCTGTGGTCCGCCCTGCGATTCGGTTCAACCGGAGTCAGCACTTCGGTGATTTTAATTGCGTCGCTCTCGACATGGGGCGCAACCCATGGCCGAGGTCCCTTCACCGATCCACAACCCATCAATAATTTGTTGTCGCTGCAGCTATTCTTGTTCTTCGCGGCGGCCCCATTTATGGTCCTGGCAGTGCTGGTGGAGGAGCGCAAGGCAGCAGCGGAGGAACTCGCGGAAAGCGAGGGAAAATTCCGCAACGTCTTCCGCGATGCGGGTATCGGAATGGCGATCGTTTCAACGGAAGGCGGTTTTCTCGCCGGCAATGACGCATTTTCCCGGTTCATCGGATACACGGAAGAGGAGCTTCTCGGCAAGACGGTCCGATCCCTCACTCATCCAGACGACTGGCCAATGTTTTCGCGGAAGTTGGAACAGGCGCTGACGGACGGAGCGAGCTTCCAGGGCGTGGAAAAGCGCTGTTTGCACAAAAGCGGAAAAGTGCTGCACGCGGAGTGCAGTGCTTCCTTGATCCGCGACAAATACGGGAAGGGCCAGTACTTCGTTGCCGAGGTGGTGGATATCACCGATCATAAGCGCGCTGATCAGAACCTGCTTGAGAGCGAACAACGTTTTCGTCAGGTTGCAAACTCGGCTCCGGTGCTGATCTGGATGGCCGGGACCGACAAACTGTGCACTTTCTTCAATAAGGGCTGGCTGGATTTCACCGGCCGCACTCTTCCACAAGAGCTCGGGGAAGGTTGGGTGAAAGGGGTGCATCCGGAAGACTTGCAACGTTGTCTCAGCATCTATTCCGGCGCATTTGACGCGCGCGTTGACTTCGAGATGGAATACCGGCTGCGCCGCTTTGACGGAAAATATCGCTGGCTTGTTGATTACGGCGTGCCCCGCTTTGAATCCGATGGGACCTTTCGTGGTTATATCGGTTCATGCGTGGACATCACCGACCGCAAGCTGACTGCCGAGTCGCTCGAAGAGCTGAGCGGGCGCCTGATCACCGCACAAGAAGAAGAACGCAGCCGCATCGCCAGAGAGCTGCACGACGACTTCAGCCAGCGTTTGGCGTTGCTGGCTATCGGACTATCGCGGCTGTGGAAGCAGCGGCCCGAGTCGGAAGAAGACCAACGCATCCTGGTGCGGGAGTTATGGACTCGAACCCAGGAGATATCTTCGGACGTTCATCGTCTTTCTCATCAGCTTCACTCCAGCAAACTGCAGCACGTAGGTCTTGCGCCGGCTCTACTGGGACTGTGCGAAGAGATCGGCGAAAAGTATGGTATTCAAGTGGAATTAGCGGACAGCGGTGTGCCCTTGGAAATCCCGAAGGATGTCGCGCTCTGTCTCTTCCGCGTCGCCCAGGAAGCGCTGAGCAACGTGGTAAAGCACAGCCGGGCGAAGCAAGCCCAAGTGGAACTATTTACCGCGACAAATGAGATTCGCCTGCGTGTGGTGGACGCCGGCGCGGGTTTTGATTTTTCTCACCAGGCTAAAGACGTTGGAATCGGCCTCGTTGGAATGCGCGAACGCCTTCGCCTGGTAGGCGGAAGGCTGACGGTGGAATCCGCTCCCGCGCGCGGAACGGAAATTATCGCCGAAGTTCCACTGCCGGTTCTCGCAAATGAGACGCATGTACGAATGATGAGTGCGGGAGGATCCGAATCATGAAACGCCCACGGGTATTGTTGGCCGATGACCATCAGATGTTGGTGGATGCGCTGCGCAGCGTCCTGGAACCCCAATGTGAGGTCGTCGGCTCGGTGACTGACGGTCGTTCTTTATTGGAAGCTGCGGAAAAGTTGCGCCCGGACGTCATCGTGCTGGACATTGCCATGCCACAATTAAACGGCTTGGACGCCGGCCGGAAACTGAAACAGAGGATGCCGAGCGTCAAGCTCATCTTCATGACCATGAATGAGGATCCTTACCTGGTGGGAGAGGCTTTTCGCGCCGGGGCATCCGCATTTCTACTGAAGCAGGCTGCAGGGTTCGAGTTGATAGATGCGATTGCGCAAGTGCTGAAGGGTGAGAAATACGTGACCCCCCGCGCTGCCACCGGCTTGACGAAGATCGCTCTGCGCGAGCCCAAGGCCCGCGAACATGCCCCTTTGCCAAGCGGCCGCGAACGCGAAGTGATTCAACTTTTGGCCGAAGGCCGCACCATGAAAGAAGCAGCCACGATGCTGAAAATTACTACGCGGACCGTCGCCGCGCATAAGTACCACGCCATGGAAGTTTTGCAGATCAAAACCAACGCCGAACTCGTTCAGTACGCCATCAAGCATAGAATCATTTCCGTCTAGCGAATCCGATTTCTCCCGCTTACTGTTAATTTTGCCAATATCTAACCGCCAGAACACCGCCCAGTATATGCGTGGGTGCCCACCTCCACGGCGAGCGGGATGAACTGGAAGGCCGGGACTCGCCGGCCGTTTTCACGTTACATCGGCACCCAAACCCATAGTGGAGGAGAGACAACAGCTCAGGGATGGGCCTCGATGACTCGAAAACGAGTCCTAGTAGCGGATGATCTTGCTCCCGTCTTAGCCACCGTGGGCGCTTTGTTACGCGAGTCCTTCGATGTCGTGGAAATGGTCTCCGACGGACGAGCGGCTCTGGAAGCGACCTTGAGGCTCGAGCCTGACTTACTCGTCCTGGACATTTCGATGCCGCTAATGAGCGGGATTGAAGTGGCGGAAGAGCTTAAGAAGCAAGGCAACAAAGCGAAGGTCATATTTCTCACCGTTCACGAGGATTACGACATCCTGAAGACTTGCCGCGCCGTCGGGGGCCTCGGGTACGTGATCAAGTTACTCATGGACACGGATTTGGTTTCGGCGATGAACGAGGCCCTAGATGGCCACGCATTTACGTCTCGCTTTCCGTCCCAGGAGGATATGCGCTAGGCGGGATCGCCGTGTTTCGCGACATAGTTTCAGGAATGCCGGTTGTTGTTGGGTGTGATGGGGCCGTCACTCGTGACATTCGCTCCGCATTGCCGCGGAAAGCAGTAAATGCGCCGATCTCGGCGAAAACTCTCTCTGTAAAGGATTTCCCATGAAAACACGCTTTTTCCTCGCGCTCTGGCTTCTGATTGGTGCCAGCTTTACAGTCGCTTCCCCGCAAGATGTGTACGTAAATTCGAGCCCCAGCGCAACTTTTCCCGCGTATCACACCTATGTCTGGGGAGAGCAGCAGAACTCCAACCAGATCGCCAATTCACTCCTGGCGCGGGAAGCAAACATCCAGATTGCGATCACGCTATGAGCCAGAATCACTTCACGCTTAGATTCCCCTTAAAATCGCCGGCGGATGCCAAAGCAATCACCGACCAGCTTCCATCACTGATGCCCGATTTTTTCAAAATCGAGGATTCGTTGGGCACGATTCACTATTCCCGCTTCACCTTGCTTAGCGAAAAGACTCTGCTATTTCTATGCGATTTCGACGGCGAATTCGGCATGCTCTCGGCGGACCTCGGCAAATCGGCGGGGCCGGTATTCGACGCGATCTTGCAGCACGTGGACGGTCCGCCGCCTTTGCCGGTGGCCCAGAACTCACAGGCATTCACGGAATGGAGCGCGGAGCATCTTGAGACTGCTCTAAATCTCTACACTGCTTATCCCGATGCTACGGCCAAGGAGATCAAGGCATTGGCCGCCAGCGCGGACGTTACCGGCGCAACTGAGCAGCGGCCGTTTCTGGTTGTGCTGCCCATCAAATCCAAGATCGCCTTCATCGAAGTACAACTGCTGTTGCGCGCCCGAGGGCATGGAACGACAAAAGATTTGGACAAAGTCGGCACGCCGCATTTCGCGCAATTTGTCGCGTTAGAGGACCACCAGATAGGTTTCTTCACCGTGTATGACGGTGCCTTCGATACCTACATTGCGGATTTCACCAAGAACATCGGAGAGGTTTTTGACCTGCTGTTCAAGTTCACCACCGGCGCTCCGCCCTCGCCGGTAAGAAAAAATCTCCAGCAATTCGTGGACTTCGCAGCCGGAGCGAATCGTGCCCCCATCGGATTTTACGAGGCCTATCCCGGATTGAGTGTTCAGGACGTTCACGCCCTGATTGCCGATAGCAAGTCGCAATCGGCCTCGGCGTCATAGTGCAGCCTGCCGGAGGAGCGTTTTGACCGAGGACAACAAAACGAACACTCCGACGAAAGTGGCCCTGGGAGTGCTCGGTCGTGCGTTCGCAAAACACGAACAGGGAGCGCCCGCGGCCGGCAGCGCGCCGCCGGCTGTCGGTCCCGTGCTTCCGCTCGCTGACATCCAAGGATTCATTCTCCGCGGCTACCGTATGCCGATGGTGCGCCATTTCCTGCTCACGGTGAGTGCTCCCGGGGCGGCACGCAAACTCCTCGGACGGCTCGTCAGCGGTGACGAGTCTGACGCGCCGCAGATCACCACCGCAGAAGATTGGCACGTGGGCTTTGCACCGGGACCCGGAGACAATCCCGCCGCGGCGCCGCGGCGCAAGCCCGATTATTGCCTAAACGTTGGCATCACCTGGCCCGGAATGATCGCTCTAGAGCTCAGAGATCGCGTGCCGGCTCTCGCGTTCAATTCGTTCAGTGCGTTCACGGCCGGTGCCGCCGAACGAGCGAAGTTAGTGGGGGATACTGGTCCAAGCGCCCCAGAAAACTGGGTTGGCGGGTTCGGGAAGGGAAGCGACCATGTCCTGGCGACCCTGCATGCCCTCAACTCCGATTCGCTGAAGTCCTATGGCGACCGGCTCTCTAGTCTCTTTGCTGAAGGCAATGCGTTTCGCGAGATCTGGCGCACCAACGGGATGGCCTGGATCGAGATGCAAGACGGGAAGCCCACCTTCACGTCTAAAGTCCCATTCGGCTACACCGACGGCATCAGCATCACCTCCGTTCGCGGCGGTCCAGAACATTATCCGCCGGACCACCAGCAGCCATGCGAGCCCTGGCTATTCGTCTTGCGTGACGAAGCCGAGAATTACTTCGTACCGGAGCCGAAGGAACTTGGCCTGAATGGCAGCTTTGCAGTCTTCAAGATGATTGCGACGGATGTTGTTGGATTTGAGAATTTTCTGCAATCGAACAAAGGCAAGCTTGACCCGGAACTGCTCGCCGCGAAGCTCTGCGGACGCTGGCGCAACGGCGTTCCTCTGGCGTTATCGCCGGAAACGGATACTCCTCCTGGCGGCATTTCACTCGAACAGCTGAACGACTACGAATATGTGAACGCCGATGGTTCAGGAGATCCCAAGGGGCTAAGGTGTCCTGTGGGCGCCCACATGAGACGCATCAATCCACGAGGCCAGCCAGTCACGGGGCAAGGCCAACCCGGCGGTAGTAATAATACTCACCGGCTGATCCGTCGCGGCATGCCGTACGGGCCGAACTATGACCCGAAGCAACCGTATGACGGAATCGAGCGCGGCCTTCTCGGCTATTTCATTAACTCGAATATCGAAAATCAATACGAGTTTGTGCTGCGCCATTGGGTGAATGACAGCGAGTTCGCCGGCGCCGTCAGGCTGAACCCAAAATCGAAAGATCCGATGATCGGCACGCAGGACCCGGCGGAAAGCATTTTCGTGATTCCGCAGTCCAACGGGGCGCCGCCGTTCAAGGTCACCGGGTTCGCAACTTTCGTAACGACCAAAGCAGCAGCCTACTGCTTTCTGCCAAGCATCACCGCGATCAAATTCATCTCGAAACTCGATTGAGTCACGAGGAGGGCCCTGCTCCATGCTGTTCCTAACCAGAATGTTCGGCGTGACCGGGAGCGACGCAGAGCGTGACCTCGGTGCGGAGCAGGCCTGCATCGAAGAGATCACCGAAAAAGTTCTCTTGATGCAGGCGCGTTGCGCGGTTCAACAAAAGCTCCCACTGCGTCGCGGAACTCACGCAAAAGGCACCAGCGCGCGCGCTCAATTCGAAGTATTTGATGTCACCGCCGGACGCGATGCAAGGCTCGCCGCGCGGCTTGCCAGGGGTATTTTCGCGACTCCTGGCGTATATCCTGCAATTGTGCGGTTTGGTAATGCGGATTCCAAAGTGAATTCAGATTTCAAGGCAGACGTTCGCTCGTTGTCGTTTTCCGTGGACCTAACTCGGGACGGCACGATCACTCCGGAAGCAGACGTACCCAGGCAAGATTTCTCCCTGCAGAACACTTCCACTTTGCCCATTAACGATGCCCGCGCATTCTTGGCGACCATGAAGCTGCTCACGGCCTCAAACCCCGCCGTCGGTCTGTGGTCGCTTCCCCCCAAGGATAAGTTGCGGGTGCTAAGGACGCTAGCGCTGGTCCAAGTCCAAGCCCACCAAAAAATCCAGCCGTATCAGAAACTACATTATGGAAGCAACGTACCGTTCCGGCACGGATTGAGCGACACTGTGAAATATTCAGCAACACCTTTTCCGGGCAATCCAGCGCGTCCCCTCCAAAAGAGCAACCCGAACGCGCTGCAGGACGAGTTGCTGCGGCATCTCAAAGAGGACGGCAAGATGAGCAGCTTCGACTTTGGGGTGCAATTCCTCGATGCCGGCAAGATGACCTATTGGGGCAAGCATTACGACGCCAACTTCTGGATCGAGAATGCCAGTATTAAGTGGAATGAAGCAGAGGCTTCGGTCCATTCAGTCGCACGGCTGACGCTTCTGGCGAATTCGCAACTCCTGCGGAGCGCCGGCGACGCCATTTATTTCGACGTCACCGGGAACTCCAGCTCTGATAGCATGCCGGTCGGCAGTATCAATCGCGCCAGGCAGATGGGCGAGGTTGCCAGCAGGCAAGCGCGCACACCGACGGCCGTTGAAATCGAAAAACACCAGCATGCTGGCCGGTGATTGCAACCGCGAAGGGGCCAGCGCGCTACTTCCCGCAGCAACCTGCGGCCCCTTGGACCGCACCCAACAGACTGTCATTTTTGACAATACAACCGCCACGCCAATTCCGAGAGGATCAGAATGGTCTTGAACGTTTAGCTGTACAATAACAACTCGTCCGCGCTACAAGCGGTATAACGGCGCTATCTCTGCACGAAAGGATAAGACGGTGAAAAAACGAATGTTCGTCTGTGCGCTCTGTTTAGCGGTAGCTTCCCCCTTGCTTGCTCAGAAGAAGGAAGAAGCGCGTATTGCGAATTCGGCCACAGTGCTTCGGGCGATTCTCGCTGGAGGCTTGCCCACGAATATCCTCGACCAGGCCAGTTGCGTGGTCGTATTCCCGAGCGTCAAAAAGGTAGCGATCGGAATCGGCGGCAGCTACGGCCGAGGAGTGCTAGTTTGCCGCGAAGGAGCGGAGATGAATGGTGGGTGGGGCTCTCCGGCGATGTACAAGCTCGATCAAGGCAGCATTGGCGTGCAGCTCGGCTCCACGGCGACTGACTTTGTGCTGGTGGTCATGAATCACCACGGCGCAGACCAAATCCTCAACGGCAAAACGAAGCTGGGAGCAAACGCGGCGGCCGCCGCCGGTCCCACGGGCGCTCAGGCCACGGGTTACAACGCCGCTTCGATGAAGGTGGACGTACTGACGTACTCGCGAAGCAGTGGCCTTTTTGCCGGTGTGTCGCTGGAAGGCGCATCAATGGACAGCGACGATGACGCCAATAAAGCTCTCTACGGCAAATCAATCACTGCCAAGGAAATCGTTGACGGTGGTCAAGCCGCTCCACCGGCCGGCAAACCTTTGGACGAAGAGCTCACCAAAGCGTCACCGACTCGCAAGTAGCTTCCGCAAACTGCCGGTAGAAGAAACATCCCCGAGTCAGCGCGCCGAAGGCGCACGGGCGGAGTGTCAAGCGACGACGAGGCTCCCGACCCTGCCACTTCGGGAGCCCCGATGTGAATGCGAACGGGGTCCGCCATCGGGGGAGATATGCATGGCCACCGGAACTGATGTTCCTTCCGCCCCTGCTACCGCTGAGGTTTCTCTCGTCCGTGGAGGCCCGTTCTACCGAGTCCAGCACGCGTTAGGGCTCATCCGTCTGAATGATTGGGACCTCGGCCGGCGCATTACTTTTATGGTCGCCGTTGGTTGGCTGCCACTGTTTGTAATCACTGCGCTGTTGAATCCCGATGGTTTGATTTCCCTGATACGCGATTATCGTGTCCACTCCCGCCTGCTCGTTGCCGTTCCTGTCTTACTGATCGGCGAACTTCTTGTGGAATCGCGCTTTCGCGCTGTCATCGGACATCTCCGCCTGGCGGGCCTCCTGGACGCGTCGGAACTGGCTCATGTGGATGCGGTAATCGCCACAATAATCCGCGCACGCGACTCTTTTCTTCCCGAGTTCGTAATCCTGTTGCTACTGGTTGTTCATACTGTTACCTCGTTCAAAGGTTTAGTGGACACGACACCATGGCTTTCGCATGCGTCGGGAGCTGAACTCAAGCTAACCGCGGCAGGCTGGTACGCCGTCCTGGTTAGCACCTCCATTTTCCAGTTTTTGCTCGGTCTCGCGCTTTGGAAATGGCTGCTGTGGACCTTCTTCGCATTCAAATTGTCGCGCCGGAATTTGAAGCTCGTTCCCACGCATCCTGACAGGCACGGCGGCTTGGGTTTCCTTGGTTTAACTTCCGCCGGCTTCGCGCCCATCGCGTTCAGCGCCACTGCCGTCATCGCCGCGACCTGGCGCCAGGACATCCTCCATCACGGCGCTCATCTCGTAAACTTCAAGCTGCCCGCGATTGTCCTCGTCGCCCTCACCGTGCTGGTCGCCCTCGGGCCTCTCGCCTTTTTTGTTCCGCGTCTTGCAGGAGTGCGTCGCAAGGGAATACTGGACTATGGAATCCTCGGCCAGCTCCACGGCGCCGAGTTCCATCAAAAATGGATTCTGCATCGCGCCGGGCATGAAGCGGAATTTCTTACGGCCACCGAAAGCAGCACGCTCGCTAACTATGGCCGAGTTTACGAGACGATTGAAAACATGAACTCTTTCCCCGCGGACAAGGGAGCGCTTTACACCTTGGCCGCGGCCGTAGTAATCCCCGCGCTGCCGGTGATTCTTGCCGAGATCCCTTTCGCCGTCGTGCTAAGCGACTTGCTGAAGGCTCTGCGCTGATCGGCTTCGGCCCAAAATCAGGCCTCGATACTCGCTGCGGCCGTATTCGTTGGTGGGGATCTGCGCGATTCCGTCTGCGCCGCTCTCTCTGCACACCCTGCATTTCACCCAGATGGATATTCACATAACGGCGATCACGCGCTGCCTGAAGCACGGCGGCCTCGTGGACGCAATCCAAGCAACGCAACTCCACGACGGAATCTGAGAGGACACTGTCACTTTTGACAATTACAAGCCGCATTCGCTTGGCGCAGCATTCGCGAACCCGTGAAATCGTCTCGCCGTGCTCCGGAAAACTTTAAGGAGCATCGTCTGTAAATCGGGAAATCGAAGAGGAGGGCGCTCGTGAAGCACTTTGGACGAATGACTCTATTAGTAGCAACGTGTGTGGTGGTGCTGGGGCTGACAGCTTCGTTGCCCGCCTCCGCGCAGCAGAAACCCAACATCGTTGTCATCATGGGCGATGACATCGGCATGTGGAACATCGGCGCTTACCACCGCGGCTTGATGGCCGGCAAGACGCCGAATCTCGACAAGCTCGCCAAGGAAGGCATGCTGTTCACGGATTATTACGCCGAGGCCAGTTGTACGGCCGGCCGCGCGAACTTCATCACTGGTGAGTTGCCGATTCGCACAGGCATGACTACCGTCGGCCAGGCTGGCGCGAAAATCGGCATACCCGCCGAAGCGGTGACCATCGCCACGGTGCTGAAGTCCATGGGCTACGCCACCGGCCAGTTCGGAAAGAACCACCTGGGCGATAGGAATGAGTTCCTTCCCTGCGTTCATGGTTTCGACGAATTCTTCGGTTATTTGTATCACCTCGATGCCATGGAAGACCCGGCGCATCCCAATTATCCGCAGAATCTGTTGGATACCGTCGGTCCGCGCAACATGGTTCATTGCTGGGCCACCGACACGGCGGACACGACGGATATGCCACGCTGGGGTGAAGTCGGTAAACAGAAGATCGAGGATGCGGGTCCACTGTATCCCAAGCGCATGGAGACCGTGGATGACGAGATCCGCGACCTCTCGATTAAATTCATGGAAAAGGCCAAGAGCGACAACAAGCCGTTCTTCGTCTGGATCAATCCGACCCGCATGCACATCGTCACGCACCTTTCCCCAAAGTATGAAGCGATGCGCAACTCCGAGAATGGCTGGTCCGAGGAAGAAGCGGGCATGGCGCAACTGGACGACGACGTCGGCATCGTGATGAACAAATTGAAGGACATGGGTGTGGACGACAACACCATCGTCGTATTCACGACGGACAATGGCACGGAAGTCTTCACTTGGCCCGATGGTGGCCAGACCCCGTTCGCGCAGTCCAAGGGCACCGTCCTCGAGGGCGGCTTCCGCGTCCCGTGCCTCCTTCGCTGGCCCGGGCACGTGCCGGCAGACTCAGTGCAGAACGGCATTTTCTCGGGGATGGACTGGCTGCCCACATTCGTCGCCGCGGCCGGCAATCCGAACATCACCGAAGAATTGCTGAAGGGGAAACAAATCGGTGACCGGACCTACAAGAACCACTTGGATGGTTACAACCAGATGGCGGCCATTACCGGCCAAGGCCCGTCCGCGCGTCACGAGATCTTTTACCTTGGCGAAAGCACGGTCGGCGCGGTGCGCATTGACGATTACAAGTTCCGCTTCATTGACCAACCGCAAGGCTGGCTGGGTGAGAAGACGCATCCGGACGTGCCTTACATCACCAACCTGCGCCTCGATCCCTTTGAGCGCACCGGCTGGCCGGGGAATGGAACGAAAGACGGAGCGCAGCAATACTTCGATTGGTTTAAATACCAATTCTGGCGCTTCGTATTTGTCCAACAGGTAGTGGGCAAGGAACTCCAAACCTTTCTCGATTACCCGCCCATGCAGCGAGGAGCGAGCTTCAATCTCGACGCAATCAAAGCTGAGATGGGGAAGAGAATGGCAGAGGCGGAGGCGGCTTCCAAAGGCCCGAGCAATTAACGGCAGCTACCTTCACGGCGGGCGGCTCGCGAGGGCCGCCCGCCGGATATACCCCGCAGTCTGACGATCGAGCTTGATGCGCAACATCAGCATCACCGGAAATGTGCTGCCGGCGCTCAAGCATCCCAGGAAGTGAGGGAATCGCAATGGAACTTGCGACAGTTCGCCGGCGCTGGACTTGGAATGCGGCGCTGGCGTTATCTCTGCTGTTGCTCACCAGCGCGGTGGTGCAAGCGCAAAGAGATCCTCTGCCGTCGTGGAATAAGGGACCGGCGAGAGAAGCGATTCTCACTTTTGTGAAAGATTCGACGGAAAAATCCAGCTCCAAGTACATCGAACCCCAGGATCGCATCGCAACGTTTGACCAGGACGGCACGCTCTGGACGGAACACCCGATGTACGCACAGGCCATGTTTGCGCTCAGTCGCCTGGGCCAGCTCGTGCCGCAGCACCCGGAGTGGACGGAGAAGGACCCGTTCAAGTTGGCGCTCAACGGAGACCGTGAAGCGATGAGCAAGTTCAGCGAGATGGATTGGCTTCAGATTATTGCCGTGACGCATGCCGGCATGAGCAACGAAGAGTTTCAGGCGCTCGTCAAACAGTGGCTGGCCACAGCCAAAGCTCCGCGCTTCGACCGGCCTTACACCGATCTCGTCTATCAGCCGATGTTGGAAGTGATGAACTATTTGCGCGAGAAAGGCTTCCGGGTTTACATCGTTACGGGCGGCGGACAGGAATTCGTCCGCGTTTACAGCGAGCAGGTGTATGGCGTCCCACCAGAGCAGGTCGTGGGGTCAAGCATCGTCACCAAATACGATGATTCCAGCGGCAAACCCGTGCTGATGCGCGAGCCGAAAGTGTTCTTCATTGATGATGGTCCGGGCAAAGCGATCGGCATCAATCTCTTCATAGGCAAAAAGCCGTCCGCGGCCTTCGGGAACTCCGGAGGGGATGCCCAAATGCTGGAATGGACGCAATCGGGCGATGGCGCGCGCCTGATCATGCTCGTGCATCACGACGATGCAGTCCGCGAGTACGCTTATGGTCCGGGCGGCGGTCTTCCGGATACTCACGTCGGCACTTTTTCCGAGGTGCTAATGGCCGAAGCAAACAAAAACGGCTGGATCGTGATCAGCATGAAGAACGACTGGAAGCGTATTTTTTCGTTCGAGCAGTAGCACGCGCGGTTAGTGCTGAAGGTGCTCGGACTACCTGATGGCCCTGTTTGTAGTGTGTGGTTCCAGCGTCCTTTCCGGTTTCTGACAAGACCAAGAAATGCCTTGCGTTCGTGGCCGATGGCTGATAGCAGCTCTTCTTCTGTTGCTTGCATGCTCGTGCTCGCCCGCGTTCGCGCAGGCATCCACAACCGAGTTCCTGCCGGAGATAGACGCCAATTTCAAACTGAATTCCTATATACGATTTGTCGCTCAGGCGAAGGAGACCCGGGAAGGCGGCGATCCTACCCAAGCGGAAGTGGGACCCAGCATAGAATTTTATTTGAAGCCCTTGCTCAAGCTGAAAAGAATCACCCTCTTCGATCTGGACGATGCGAAATCCCGGCCGTTAGTGTTGGCGGTCGGATACCGAGTGGTCCCCTCGCCGGGCAAACCCACGATAAATCGGATGGAACCCGTGGTCACATTTCACATTCCGATCACGGCTCGCATACTGATTTCGGACCGGAACCGCGGCGACCTGGATTGGTCGAACGGCAAATTCACCTGGCGCTATCGCAACCGCTTGACGGCCGAACGGCGCTTAACGATCAAGAACTACCATCCCGCGCCGTACCTCAGCGCCGAGGTCTTCTACCAGAGCCAGTATGCAAAATGGAGTTCCACCAATTTTTATGCCGGTTGCTTACTGCCGGTGGGCAAGCACGTTGAGTTCGATCCGTACTATGAACACGAAAACAACACGGGTAAGAGCCCGAATTCGCAAGTGAACGCTGTGGGTGTCGTACTGAGCCTATTCTTCTAGGGCGAACTACCTGACCCAGCTAA
The DNA here is from genome assembly GCA_963780035.1 of uncultured Acidobacteriota bacterium. Lineage (GTDB taxonomy): Bacteria > Acidobacteriota > Terriglobia > Acidiferrales > UBA7541 > Palsa-295. The sequence continues at coordinate 438,157 of CAWAAG010000012.1, forward strand.
TCTCTACCCCTCATACGATTATTTTCAGCGGAACCGATCGTGTCCGATTGCGGCGCGACTGTTAGTTTTGACAATTATATCCGCCGAAGGCAAAGCGCAGGATTAGCAATCCCGTCGGTCTGTACCGTACTGTCCGGCGAAGGACAGAACAAGGAGCTTCTCTTGACGTCACATCAGAAATTCACGGTACCGGCAATATTCCTGGGACTGCTGCTCTTGGCGAATGCGTGCCTGTCTCGCGCTCAAGCGGCTCCTGCACAGCGCGCCGTGGACGTCGCGGAAACTGCTGCATCAAGCTCGGCCGCACCAGCCGCGAATCCTGCAACTATGGACCAACCCACGCCTTCCGACGCGGACGCCGAGGCCGCCGCGGCGACTCCCAATAACAGCGTCGGGGCCTTCGCCCCTGCCGCCAGTACTGCCTCCGAAAGTGACTGGCACTTCACAGTGGCTCCCTATCTGTGGTTCCCCGGCGTGCACGGAAGTATTGGCGGCCCAAACGGCGAGCAAGTCGGCTTCAAGGCATCCCCGGGCGATCTTCTATCGCATTTCCGGTTTGGATTGATGGGTGTGGTGGAACCTCGTTACAAGCGAATCTTGATGCCTCTCGATATCATGTGGATCAGACTGGGCTCTGATAAAGCGTTACCGAACAGCCCCAGCCAAGGCGTGGCGAACTTGCGAGCGACCCAATTCATCCTGACTCAGAAGCTCGGTTACCGGCTGATTGATGCTGAAAAAGTTAAGATTGACGCCCTCGCCGGATTCCGCTACTGGCACTATGGCCAGAGCGTCTCGTTCACCACCAACACGCTGAATTTCTCGGCTTCGCAGAATTGGGTGGACCCGCTGGTCGGCGGGCGCATCACGGGAATTCTGACGCCCAAAGTGGAAGTTACAATTGGAGGCGATGTGGGCGGCTGGGGTACCGGTTCGCAGATCGATTATCAGGCATTTGGTCTTCTGGGCTACAGGATTAAGCCGGCATGGGCGCTGCAAGCGGGTTATCGTTATCTGTACTTTGACTATCGCCGCTCCTCGGGCATTTCCTTAGACACCGCGACGTCCGGGGTGCTCTTTGGCGTCAGCATCACTCTCAAATAGGCAAATGGATTTTCGACATTTCCTGGGTGCCGTCGGATCGCGCATTCGAGTTGCGAGACCTGTCAATCTTGACAATACCTGTGCATCCGCGCGAATCGTACTCTCTGGTTGGCTAGGGTGGAGGACCCGGGCTGAGACTACTCCACGCTCCGTTCTAAAGAGAGGCGCCCCAACGCCGCTCAATAGACTCTTTTCCGGGTCCTCTAATAACTCGACATGGAAACCATTTCAGTCGCGGCCTCTGCTGAATCTGCCTCGGCACAGCGCACTGTGTAATCCACGGCATCGAGCTAAACGGTTTTCCGGGGCGTGGCGAGAAGGGAGGGCGGAATGAGGAAAACGATCGCAGTTTGCTTTTTGGTTCTTGCCTCCGCCAGTGCCGCAGTGGCACAGGACCCAGGCTGGCCCCGTCAAATTACGAAACAGGGCAGCACGCTCGTCTATTACCAGCCTCAAGTGGAGAGTTGGACCAACTACCAAGCGCTCGATTGGCGCATGGCCATTGTGGTCACGCCCGCGGGCGGCAAAGAAGTGGTCGGGGCCGTGGCGATGCACGGTTGGACGAGCGTCAACGCGGAAACCCAGATGGTTTTGATATCCGATCTGCAGGTGAAGCACACTTATTTCCCGTCGCTCGACCCCGCCGCTGCCGCAAGCATGGACCAATTGGTGCGAACGTTCGTCCCGCCGACCGTATGGATCACCATGCAGCGCTTGGTCGCTTGTGTCCCGAAACCGGCGACGGCGCCTCAGGGCGTGCAACTGAACAACGATCCCCCGCGCATTTTTGTCAGTAACCAACCGGCAATCTTGTTGTCCGTCGAAGGCCAGCCACTATTTGCGGAAATTCCGAAGACCAAGCTGCAATATGTGATCAATACGACCTGGGCTCTTTTCTACTACGACAAATCCACCTATTACCTGTTGGCCGGCGACCGCTGGCTCACCGCGGCAAATCTGGAAGGTCCGTGGTCGCCGACGATGCAGCTTCCCAAGGACATGGATAAGCTGGTGAAGGATCCACAATTCGCGGGTCTCCAAAGTTTCATTCCGGCGTCGCCCGCCGGCGCCAACGCAGTCGTTCCCACCGTTTTCTACAGCACCGTCCCCGCAGTCGTCATTTTATTTGACGGGCAGCCTGTTTACTCCCCGATTCAGGGGACGCAGCTGGTTTACGCCACGAACACCAGAAGCTACCTGTTCGTTTACACGCCGACGAATCAATATTATTACCTCACCGTCGGCCGCTGGTTCACGTCCAGCAGTCTCCTGGGGCCGTGGACATATGCGACTCCCAATCTTCCCGCCGACTTTGCGCACATTCCGCCGGACAGTCCGCCTGCACAGGTGCTTTCCTCGATTCCCGGCACGGAGGAAGCCAAGGACGCGGTGATGATCGCCCAAGTTCCCACCAGTATCACCGTGAATGCCGCAGATGCTGCGGCCAAAGCGAGTGTGAGTTACGATGGAGCTCCGCAGTTCGCTCCCATCCAAGGCACCACCATTTCCTACGCTACGAACACTCCGCAAAAAGTGATCCAGGTGGGCGACCTCTATTATCTTTGCCTGCAGGGAATCTGGTTTGTTTCGGCAAGCCCGCAAGGCCCGTGGCAAACGGCCGAGTCCGTGCCTCAAGTGATTTACACAATTCCGCCGAGCTCTCCGGTTTACAACGTCACCTATGTCACGCAAGTCTCCACGGGAAACGGGACAGTGCAATCCAGCTACACCGCCGGTTACATGGGAGCGTTTGTTGTGGGAGTCGCGGTGGGCGCCGTGATCGCCGGCGGCACCGGTTACTACTACCCGCCCTATATATATCATCCCGTTTACGGCTATCCCGTTTACCATCCCTATCCCACCACGTACGGATATACCTCGACGTATCACACCACCACTGGAGCGTACGGCGTTTCGCAGACCGCATATGGTCCTTACGGGTCTGCGACGCGAAGCGCGTCCTACAATCCTTATACCGGAACTTCCACGCACACGGCTTCGGCCAACACTGCATATGGAAGCGCGAAGGCTGGCACGGCGTACAATCCCTACACCGGTGCGGCGGCTGCCACGAAGCAAGGTTCCAACGGCTACAGCTCCTGGGGAAGTTCCGCAGCGGTTTCAAAGAACGGCACGAGCGCCTATTCGCAGCATTACTCCACGGCGCAGGGCACCACGGGCTCGGTGCAAACCTCTGCGGGCGGGAAGGCCGTTGGTGCGAGCGGAGCATACGGAAATAGCGCCACTGCGGGCAAGGCTGCCAACGGCAATATGTACGCCAGCTCGGATGGCAATGTTTACAAGAACACTGGCAGCGGCTGGGAAAAGGCGGGCAGCAACGGAAGCTGGAGTTCCGTGAATACCTCGCAGCAGCACCCCACTTCCAGCACCTCCTCCGCTTCGTCTTACAATCAACACCCATCGTCCACTGCCTCCGCGTCGTCTTACAACCAGCACCCTTCGTCTTCCGCTTCCTCGTACCAGCATCCCCAAGGAAGCGAAAATATGTCCAGCCTGAATCAGGAGGCGCAAAACAGGGAGAGGGGCGAACAATCAACCCAGCGCTATCAGCAGCAAAGGTCTTCGGGTGGTTGGGGCGGCCGAAGCGGCGGCGGTGGGCGCAGGCGATGATGTTGGCAGCTAAATTTCAGCACAGCTTAAGGGAGCGTTCCGATGAGTCACAGACTTGCGATTAGCTGCAGCAAACAGTCCTTCGGCAGTTTCTTTGTTCCGCTCGGCAAGCGCTCGATGATCATTGGTGCCCTAGCGCTTGTCGCCGGTGTTGCCGCCATTGCGCAGAATGGTGAATTGCAGCAGAAGCTTGCAGCTGTCCGGCATGCTGCCGCTGAAAATAAGCAGCGTCTCCACCAGTATCAATGGACGGAAACCACGCAGCTCACGCTCAAGGGAGATCCGAAACCTGCGTCTGAAAAATTGTGCCAGTACGGACCTGACGGGCAGGTGCAGAAGACTCCGATCGGCCCTCCCCCGCAACAACCCAGCGGCGGCAGAATGAAGCAAAAAATCGTGCAGAAGAAAAAAGCGGAGATGATGGACTACATGGACGATGTGAAGGCGGTCCTCGGCATGTACGTTCCGCCCGATCCCGACAGAATGCAACTGGCCTTTCAGTCTGGTAATGTCTCGTTCAATCCCGCTGGCGGTCTCTTGAATTTAGTCTTCACCAATTATGCCCAGACCGGCGATCGCATGACGCTCACTTTTGACCCCGCAGCGAAAAAAATCGTTTCCTTGAGTGTCAACACTTACATGGGTCAGGCAAAGGACGTGGTCACGCTGCAGGTGCAGATGGCCAGTCTGCCGGATGGCACCAATTACGCCCAGCAGACAATTCTTAACGCCACGGCCAAAGAGCTTGTCGTGACAACTACCAACTCGAATTATCAAAAGCTCGGCGGGTAATCAGGCCCCGCAATATTTCGTCTCATCGGCTCCGGGAATGGTGCACAACCAGAATTGTGCATAAAAAGGAGCGAGCCCCGGTCGCTTCGCGCTCCGTTGCGCGCGGCCGGGGCCGCTTGCGAAATGGACTTTGCTCAACTACGCGTCGGCGCTCGTTTCCGAGTCGCCGCGGACGATTCTGATTTCAATCCACTGCAAGCTCCATTGCGCGCATGAAAGATAGCTCGCCCGATCCGGTGCTGCGAATCTTGCTGGGTACTGCCTGTACCATCATCATCCTGGCGGGCGTCAAAGCCGCATCTCCAGTTCTCGGACCTCTGCTGCTCAGCCTCCTGCTCGCCTACGCCGTCGTGCCGTTTCCCAGGTGGCTAATGCTGCGTTTCAAGCTCCGCAAGAATTCAGCGATCGTTTTGACCGCCGTAGCGGTAGCCGCTTTGGGGTTGTATCTGCTCCTGGCGCTGGATCTGGCCACGGTACGCATTGCAGCAAAACTTCCGATTTACGAAGAGCACCTGGCCAACCTGTATCAGCAGATCGCCGTCTTCATGAATGCCCACAATATCGTCGCTCCAAGCCTTTCCGTCAAAGGCGTGTTCACGCCCGAGCGCCTCCGCGAGATTTCCCGCGCCGTTCTTCCGGAGGCGGGTGCGATCTTCTCCAACGGAATGCTCATCGGCCTCTTGGCTTTCCTCTTCATTATCGAAATGGCCGGAGAAATTGGAGCCAGGGTAGGCCCCCTCGCTGAGAGCCTGGCCTACTACGGCTCCGACGCGTGCAGCTACGTGACCGTCACCGCCAAAACCGCGGGCATCAACGCTCTCATCAACCTCGTTTTTCTGATCGTGATGGGCGTGGATACCCCGGTCGTCTGGAGCTTCCTCTATTTCTTCTTGGACTTCGTCCCCACTCTCGGTTTCATAGTTGCGCTGCTTCCACCCACTTTCGTCACCTTGCTGATGTTTGGATGGAAGAGAGCTTTGCTGGTGGCGGGTGGTCTGATCCTGACCAACTTAATCGTGGATTACACCGTTACGCCGATCTTCATGAAACACGCAGTAGGCGTCTCTTTCCTCGAGATCACGCTCTCGCTCGTCGCTTGGGCTTTCCTCCTGGGGCTTACCGGCGCTATTCTCGCCATCCCTTTGACGCTGGCGCTGCGAAAGTTCATTGCGAAGAACGTACTCCAACCCGAGCCTGCGCTAAATCAATCCGGATGACCGCGATCGCAATTGGGTGCCCGCGAGTGCAATCCGCTGAGCCAGCCTCGATCTCGCCGGATGTGCGTGCGATTGTAATTTTTGACAATTACATCCGGTGAGAACCGGCGTCAGCATGACGAATTGCTGGGTTTGCGTCTCGGTGCGTGGCGAGCTATCGCCTATCGTTTTTTGCCAAGGGAGAAAAAGGGAAGGCGTCACAACGGACTCGCCGGTCTACGACATCATCACCAGGACACTCGTCTTTTCGCATTCACTCAGGAGGCCACTATGGAACGACGCGACTTGCTTGGTCAGCGGTTCCTTGCGTTGATTCTCACGATTTGCATGAATATGAGCCTCGCTACGGGTGCGGCAGCTTTCTCACAGACCGGAAACTCATCCGCAACAACGCCGGACCAGCTCGATAAGCTGCTTGCCCCGGTCGCGCTGTACCCAGACGCCTTGCTCATGCAGATCTTGGCGGCTTCGGTTGACTCCCAAGAGGTCCTGGATGGAGGGAACTGGCTGCTGCAGAACAAAAGTCTGCAGGGAGACCAGCTCGACAGCGCAGCGAAGAGCGCCGGATTCGGTCCCGCAATGATGGCTCTGTTTCACTTTCCGCAAGTCGTTGACATGATGTGCTCGGAGATTGATTGGACCGGGCAGCTCGGAGAAGCATTCAAAGCGAATCAGAGCGCAGTTCTTGACTCGGTCCAAAGGCTGCGGCTGCAGGCGAAGCAGGCGGGAAATTTACAAACAACTCCGCAGCAGACCGTGGTGACTCAACAAGCCAGCGGCCAGCAAGTTATCGTGATCCAGCCGACCAATCCACAAATCGTTTACGTACCGCAATATAATCCGGTGCAAGTGTATGTCGCGCCCCCGCCTAGCCAGCCGGCGACGGGTGTCATTATCGCGTTCGGCGTCGGCATGGCTGTTGGAGCGATGTTCAGCAGCAACAACTACTATTACCCGCACTGGGGATACGGCGGCGGAGTGTACTACCGTGGCGGACCGTGGGTCGTCCATCACTATGCCTATCGTCCGGTGTATGGCCCGCACTATCACCGAGCAACCGTGTACTATCGCCCGCCGAATTACCCTTACGCTTATAATCGGCCGTATCCAGGCAACGCCCACTACAATTCGAACAACTACTACAACAATTACCGCGGCACTACCAACAATCAGAACAAGAGCAATAACACGATCAATCGGAACGTCAGCGGGAACAACGTCACGATCAATACCGGCAACCAGATCAACAAGACGGGAAACACTACTGCCAAGACCGGTAATGCGCAGGCCAATCCGAATTGGAAGGGGCAATCTACCTACAACGGCGGCAACAAGACGAATGGCAGCGCAGCAAGCAACACTTCCAGGAACCCCTCCACCACGAACGCCAGAAACTACCCTTCAGGCCAGCCCACTACTCAGTCCGTAAAGCCGGACCGGGGCTATTCCTCGGCCCCGTCTTCGAGCACCGCGCAACGCACCAACTCGGGTCAAGCTGCCACCCCTAAAACGACCGGAGCGTTCGATGGCGCCGGAAACAGCGGTCGAACGGAGCGAGCATCGAGCCAAAGAGGTGCGGCGAGCACCCAAGGAAGAAAGGGAAACAAATGAGAATCCAACGGTCGCTTCATCGTCAATCGCGGAAACTCTCACTCTTTTCGTTGTTGGTTCTTTCATTCCTGATGATGAGTTCAATGCCTCTCTCCGCACAGGCGCTCAGCGGACAAAAAACTTTCGCCTCGCCGACGGAAGCGGTGCAATCTTTGGTGGAGGCGGCCAAGTCGGGTGATCCTGCGCAGCTCGTCCCGCTACTCGGATCGCAAGCGACGGACATTATCTCCTCGGGCGATCTAGGGGCCGCCAAGCAAGTTCTTGCGAACTTCGTCAAAGCCTACGGCGAGAAACATTCGCTATCGGTTGAGGCACAGGGCTACGAATTCCTGCAAGTGGGCCACGGCGACTGGCCGTTCCCTTTTCCGATCGTGCGCGACGGCAAAGTTTGGTACTTCGATATCGATCGTGGCAATGAGGAAATCCTCGATCGCCGAATCGGCCGCAACGAACTTGGCGCCATCGCCGTGTGTGAAGGCTATGTCCAAAGCCAGGTCGATTACGGTTCCAAAGGACGTGATGGCAATCCCAGTGGCATCTACGCGCAACTATTTCAGAGTAATCCCGGCAAACAAGACGGTCTGTACTGGCCAGTTTCCAAAGGCGAGCCCGAGAGCCCCATGGGACCTTTCGTCGCCAAGGCTGCCGCAGCGGAACGTTCGAAGCAGCCCGATGGAACGCCCGCGCCCTACTACGGCTACGTTTACAGGATTCTCACCGAGCAGGGGCCCGACGCCACCGGCGGGGCGAAAAGTTACCTGGTGGATGGAAAGCTCACAGGTGGTTTCGCGCTCATTGCCTATCCGGCGCAATATCACTCCACCGGCGTCATGACCTTCATGGTCAATCAAGATGGTGTGGTATATCAGCAGGACTTGGGCGACCATACCAGCGACCTGGCATCCAAGATCACTGCCTACAATCCCGATAGTTCGTGGCAACCAGCTCAGGAGTAATTCTCCGGGCCATGGATGCGTGATCGCCAGCACGTTTTCTGCTAGCAGCAGCAATTGCGCTGCTCCCGCGGGCGCCGGTTCAGCCACATCCTTATTCTCCGCGCCACTTACACTGTCAATTCTGACAATTACCGGCGGCTCTTCCTGCGGAGTAGCATCCCGGAACCTGCGAAGGCGCTCGCGCCCTTGCGGGCTGCAATCGCCAACAGCGTCTTTCGGCTAAAGCCGGAATTCGTAGAGGAGCATAGGTATGAAATGGATGGCTAATGCGAGCCTGCTTGCACCGTTTATCGCACTTTTGGGAGTGACTGCATCACCAGTTCGAGCTCAGGATGTTCCGGTTTTCGAGATCAGTCACGCGGACAGCTCGATTAAGTTCAATGTAAAGGCGTCGGTGCCTATAGCGGGTACCTTCGACAAGTGGGACGCCAGCGTCACATTCAGCTCTGCAGAGTTAGCGAACGCCGTTTTGGACGTCAAGATTCAGGCCGCCTCCGTGAACACCGGAAGCGGCATGAAGGACAACAAGCTGAAAGGCAAAGACTTCTTCGATGCCGAACACAATCCCTTGATTACGTTTCACTCGACAAAGGTAGTACAGACTGGTCCCGACACCGTTGAGTTCGACGGCGACTTCACGATTCGCGGCGTCACAAAACAAGAAAAGCTGATTTTTGCCATTCAAGGTCGAGGGACCGGCACGGGCGAAATTACCGGCACCATGGCCTTCGATCGTAAGGACTACGGCATGAACAGCGGCATTCCGTTCATCAAGATAGCCGACAGGGTGGAAGTGATCGTGGACCTCAAGGGCAAGCGCGTAAGTGGCCCTCCCGTAGTCTTTAAGCAATAGTCAGTGTGGCTACGTAAGCGCGGTCGCACCTGGTCCACGGGACTACGCTCGCCAACATTTTGCCGGGACGTTCCAACTCGGTCTCACGCATTCGAGATCACGGCAAGAACCATTAAATCAGTGGTCGAGGGGGCAGAAAATGCGCCAAAAGACGGCTATGGCCTGCGTAATTTGCCTAATAATGTTGGTCGCAGCGTTTCGAGTCGACGCTCAGAAGAAACCCAACATCCTCATTCTCTGGGGCGATGACATCGGCTACTGGAACGTCAGCGCCTATAACCAAGGCATGATGGGTTACAGGACTCCTAATATCGACCGGATCGCCCACGAAGGCGCGCTCTTCACCGACTGGTATGGTCAGCAGAGCTGCACGGCCGGACGCGCCGCGTTCATCACGGGGCAGTCGCCGATCCGAACCGGGCTAACCAAGGTCGGTCTGCCAGGCGCGCCGGAAGGCCTGCAAAAGGAAGACCCGACGCTTGCGGAGTTGCTCAAGCCACTCGGGTACGAGACCGGACAGTTCGGGAAGAATCACCTCGGCGATCGCAATGAATTTATGCCGACCGTTCACGGCTTCGACGTATTCTTCGGTAACCTCTACCACCTGAACGCGGAGCAAGAGCCGGAGGATCCCGACTATCCCAAAGATCCCAAGTTCAAGGCGATGTTCGGTCCTCGCGGTGTTTTGAAGTGCACGGCCACGGCCACGGAGAATCCGGCACCGCCTGATCCACGCTTTGGACCCTGGGGCAAGCAGACCTGCGAAGATACCGGCCCACTGACGATCAAGCGGATGGAGACGGTGGACGAGGAGATCACTCAGGGAGCCCTCGATTTCATGAGCAAGGCGCACCAGGACGGCAAGCCTTTCTTCATCTGGTGGAACACCACGCGCATGCACATCTGGACGCACCTCAAGGACGAAAGCAAAGGCAAGACCGGACTCGGCGTTTATGCCGACGGCATGGTCGAGCACGACGCCATGGTCGGCGAGTTGCTCAAGAAGCTCGACGAGCTCGGAATCGCCGATAACACCATCGTGATGTACTCCACAGACAACGGTGCGGAGGCCATGAGCTGGCCGGATGGCGGTACTACCGTCTTCCGCGGCGAGAAGAATACGAACTGGGAAGGCGGCTACCGCGTTCCGTGCGTCATCCGCTGGCCGGGAGTGATCAAGCCCGGAACCGTAATCAACGACATCGCCTCGCACGAGGATATGGTGCCCACTCTGATGGCGGCGGCAGGGGATACCACCGTGAAAGAAGACTTGGCGAAGGGGAGAAAGTCGGGGACACAACCTTTAAGGTCCACCTCGATGGATACAACTTGATGCCCGCGTTCCAAAGCCAGGACGCGTGGCCGCGGCATGAGTTCCTTTATTGGACCGACGACGGCAATGTCGCGGCGCTGCGCTACAACAATTGGAAAGTAACCTTTCTGGTGCAAAATTCTCACGGATTGCAGGTCTGGATGCAGCCGTTCACGGAGCTGCGCGCTCCGTTGATCGAAAATTTGCGCAGCGATCCTTTTGAACGCGCTGAGTACGAAGGCATGGACTACAACCACTGGTTTGTGGACCACGTCTTCGTGCTCGCTCCGGCTGGATTTTATGTCGCCCGATGGTTGCAGAGCTTCCGCGAATTCCCGCCGCGTCAGAAGCCGGGCAGCTTCAATCTCAATCGTGTGATGGAGCAGATCACCAGCGGCCAACAAAATGGCAGCAACTGACGCTGCGCCCGAAACACCGAAGAAGACAGATTGGTTGGGAAACGAGAAGAACACGGGGTGATGCTTGCGAACGAGTTCATGCGTCTTGGCACTAGCTGCTTTTCTCCTGCTCAGTGTGCCGCTATTTGCTCAAGATACGCCCGTTGGCCCGGAAGGAACTCAGGTCGCGACGGACCAAACGCCGGCCGCAGCCGTAAATACCGACGAGCTGCGCAATGCGGCGCAAAACCCAGTCGCCAGCCTCATCAGCGTGCCGATCCAGGAAAATTTCAACTTCAACAACGGCCCGGCTGACCGGACTCAGAATGTTCTGAACATCCAGCCGGTGGTGCCGCTCAGCCTCTCGAAGAATTGGAACCTCATCGTCCGCTGGATTACACCAGTCATCTACCAGCCCCTGCCGATCGCGCAGGCTTCCGGGCCTCCCACGCAGAGCACCGGCGTCTATGGCCTGGGAGATATGAACCCTTCGTTTTTCCTGGTGCCGAAGAAGAGCAAGGTCATCTGGGGTATCGGCCCTAGTGTGGTATTGCCCACGGCGACTAATACGACTTATCTCGGACAGGGAAAATTAAGCCTGGGGCCCTCCGTCGTCGTGCTCGTTCAGCCCAAGCCATGGACGATCGGGTTTCTCGCAAACAACGTATGGTCTGTCGCCGGCCATTCCAATCTCGATAAGCCTCCCGTGAACCAGTTCCTGCTCCAGTGGTTCGTCAATTACAACATGAAGAAGGGCTGGTACCTCACTACCTCTCCCATTGTCACTGCCAACTGGAGAGCGCCCAGCGGCAACGTGTGGACGGTACCCTTCGGCGGCGGCGTGGGGAGGATCATGAAGCTCGGGTTCCAGCCGGTAAACATCACCGCACAGTTCTACGGGAACGCGGTCCATCCTCCCGGCGCTTCGCCATGGGGCCTGCGGTTGCAATTTGTGTTGTTGTTTCCCAAACTAACCAAGGAGCAGCAAAAGGCATTGCTGGAGCAAAAGCTGAAGCAGATGAACCAGGAGCAGCCTCCCAAGCAATGAAAGCGACTATCTTTCCGCCACCGCCGGCCGCGATTCCCACCCTGTTAGTTTTGACAATAAGAAATTGCACGGACTTGTGTCATCGTGCGCTAGCGTTGGTGACGCTATGACCATGAAAACGTCTCGTTTCGTCCATAACTGGATTAATGGAGTTCTGATTATCGTCGTTCTGGCGGCCGCCGCTTCCCAAGCCGGTGCGCAGGACAAGCCCAAACGGGAAACCATTCAAGCGCAAGCCATGGGCCAGAACAGGGCCATGGGCAAGACGTTTAGCGTGACCGTCTCAATCGAGTCGTACTCGACGCCTAACGATCAAAAGGCGCTCATCGATGCCTTCACGCAAGGCGGTCAGGCCGCACTTTCCAAAACCCTTTCCAAAATGAAATCCAAGGGCCGCGTGGCGGTCACCGGTACTCTGGGTTACGACATCGCCTACGTACGGACGTTTCCTACCGCAGACGGCCGGAGAGTTCGATTGATCACTGATCGCCCGATTCGGTTTGTCGAGGCTCGTGAGAACGGGCGCTCGACGGATTATGACCTCTCCGCTCTCGAATTCAATATCGATAAAGATAAGTCGAAGAGTTCAGGGAGTCTGATCATCGGACTCCGCGTGAAGCTGGATAAGGACAAACAGCTCGTTTTCGAGAGTTACGGTTCGGGACCGTGGAAGCTTGTAAATGTAATGGAACGATAAGGTCCCAGTTCTTTCGGCAATTTCGGACTCCCACGTTTGTCGGCGCGAGATCCGGCTTGGCAAGCGCCGGGCCGGGTTCGCAAAAGCGTGACCCTTACAGGAGGTTTTAAGATGAAGAAACGAATCACCGTGTGGCTTCCGCTTTTCATGCTCTTCGCGGCTGCCCCTGCCGCTCGGGCGCAGGTTAAGCCGCAGTCACAAGGAACCACGGCCCAATCCGCGCAATCCTCGGCCACCGCCACCCAGAAGAAGAATATGCAGGCCTATATCGAACTCATGCGCTCCAATGTGCGTGACCAGAAGGCCGAGATCATGGGCGCCGTCATGCAGTTGAATATAGATGACGCGGCCAAATTCTGGCCGATCTACGGCGAGTACGACGCCGAATTAAGCAAACTGAATGACCTCCGCGTTCAGAATATCAAAGACTACGCGGACAATTACTCGCAGATGAGCGACGCAAAGGCCGACGAACTGATTCAGAGCGCTTTGGACTACCAAAAGCAACGTGGTGCGCTTCTCGCTAAATACTACGGCCGCATGAAGGACGCGCTGGGAGCCGTCACAGCCGCGCGCTTCGTTCAGGTCGAACACCAGCTGCTTTTGATCATTGATCTTCAGATAGCTTCGTCTCTGCCGATTGTAGGACAAGGTTCGTGAACGCTACGAAGGAGAGAAAACATATGCGCACTGTGCCTGTTTGTGTCGTGGCCATCCTTTTCGGAATTGTGTCCCTGCAGGGAGATTCCTTCGGCAAGGTCTCACCGGCAGCCTCGAGCGCGGCCCCCGCTGCAGCTGCGTCTGCGGCGGCGCAAAGTTCCAAGAAGATCACCGTGCCGGCGGGAACGCGCATTTTGATCCGCACGATTGACTCCATTGATTCGAGCAAACAACAGACCGGGTTTCGCTTCAGCGCGAGCCTGGAAACGAATCTCCAGGTTGACAACGTGGTGGTGGCGCCCAGAGGTACCAAGGTGTTCGGCCGTCTGGCGTCCGCTGAATCGGCGGGCAGAATGTCCGGCAGTTCCGAACTTACGCTCGAGTTGACCGATATCATGATCAAGGGCACCGCGTATCCATTGCTCACCAGCACCTATGAGGTCAAGGGACAAGGTGAAGGCAAGAAGACGGCACGGAAGGTAGTCGGCGGCGCGGGATTGGGCGCGCTCATCGGCGGAATTGCAGGAGGAGGTAAAGGTGCGGGAATCGGTGCGCTCGTTGGCGCTGGCGCCGGAACGGCTGTCGCCGCCACCAAAAAGGGCCAGCAGCTGACGATACCGAGCGAAACACTTCTCGAATTCCGTTTGCAACAGGCTGCATATCTGCCGGTCGCTTGATTTGTGGAGCTTAAATAGATTCCAGCTCGCGATTGCCGTTCCGGGCGCCTCGCGGCAGCCGTGCAGCCCACTGCTCGCTGAGCAGTAGGCTTCTCAGTACCGTTCGTCTTGTGTTCTGCTCCCGTCGCGATGGGGCTTTCGGCATATGGCTACGGATATTTCAAGTCGCAGAGCGCAGACGGGGCACGGCGCAGCCGCTTGCGTCTGTGCACGCCGGATTGCGACCACGAACCATCGATAGCGCAAAAAAGCAACTTCCTCCGTCGCGGATTCCAGAATGATGCCCGCTGGTGAGGCGGCCTCCAAGTTCGGAAGCCACCCTCCTTCGGTAGGAAGTTTAATGCGCCACTATTTTGCGGAAGAATCCAACTGTTGACCTAGCTGGTCCAGTTTCGCTTTGTTCTGCCCATAATCGATGGTCGCATCAATCTCATCTCCCAGGTCGTTGGCGATTCGCGCATTTGCCTTCAAGTACGCGGGGTATGGGGGAGCGGTCGGGCGGCTCTTGCTTTTGTTCAGGCGATCGATGGTGGCGTTCATATTCGTGGCCAGGTCATTGGCAAGCCCAGTTACGCGATCAATCGCTTCCTGTTGCCAGGCGCTAGCTATGGTTCGATGCGATTGTAAGCCGCGCATGTTCTGCTGAAGCGTATTGACGTCAGCCTTGATTTTCTCGAGCGCGGTAGAGTGCGTTTGCCAACTCAGCCCTGCGGTTTGGCCGTACGATTCCATCTGCACCGCATCTTTCTTGATTTTTGCCACGATCGTCTTTGCGTCGTTCAACTGGCCGGTGACGCTGGGGTTGTCACTGGTGGCCTGCGCGTTCACCGTGTTTGGGACAGCGACGCACGCGAGCCCTAAAGCCAAACTGCAGAGTAGATTTCTTGCACTCATGTTTTCTCCCTTTTTTGAACTGCGTAGAATTGCGCGGCCCTTAGCGAATGCGTGTTCTTTTACTCTAATAAGGTCACGCTGCCACTCGTTATGTCGTAATAACCGGCGACAACCTTGACCTTGGTCTCCTTCACCAAGCTCGCGACGACGGTGGAAGCGCGTCGCAGCAGGGCGGCCTGGATCTTGGCATTTGCCTTGGTTGCTGCCTCCAGATTGGACCCAGCCTCGTCCACGGCGGGCTGGATGTGCGGGTACAGGGCGCTGATCTGTCCGGGAACTTCCTTCCCTTGGATAGTAGCCTTTACGGCACCGCAGTTGCCATGTCCCATCACAAGGATCACCTTCGTACCTAACACAGCTGCTCCGTATTCCAGGCTCGCGATAATCTCTGGAGTGACAACATTCCCGGCAATTCGAGTGACGAAGATATGGCCGATGCTCTGGTCGAAAACCAGCTCGACTGGGACGCGGGAATCGGCACAAGACAGCACCGCGGCGAATGGCTCCTGTTTTTCCGTTGTTTTTTGTTTAAGCATGCCAAGGTCTTCATCAAATGCCGTTAGGCGGCCGGATGTGAAACGCTGGTTCCCATTCATCAGCTCCTCGAGCGCGGCATCCGGGCTCAGCTGGCTCTGAGCGTGAACTGTGTGGGGAGCGGTGATCTCCAGGCCCACCGCAGTGAGGAAACCGAACAGGGTACCTTGTGTCGCTGTCCGCAAGAACCCTCGCCTGGACGAATCCTTCTCCGTTATACGCGTCTCCATGCTAGCTGTCCCCCTCACTGTCTCTCATCGCGCACGTTCTTGAAATTGGAAGAAAACCCAAACCCGTACCCCTTCCAAGCCTACGTCGTACCGAAGGCTCACTCAATTGTCAAAACTTACAGGTCAATGCGGCCATGAGACGTACTTATCAAATTGGCAGCGCTGATCCCTGCCGATTCGAATAGGACTCGGTACGCGGAACTCGCGCAGCAGCCTCGATCCTTTCAGGGCCTCTTGCGGAAGGACTGGTAGTTTTGACAATATTCAACAGCGCCAGTCGTCTCCTATGATCTACGCGCAACCACTAGCTTTTAGGAGCTTGCGCGGCAGTCCCGCCCTGCTTCTGTGCAGTGCGCTTCACGCACACGGACAGTCCGTATTTGCCGCCGCAAGTCGGGAGAGTTATATACCTCTTGCTTCGGGGGAAGTGGATGGGCTAGCGAATTCAGTCGGTCTTCGTGAAGTGCTGGCGGCACAGACCGGTGTACCCGGGTGTCATCCAATCACCGAGCTTCGCATGGCGAGTTATGTGGCCGTCGTGTGGCGTACGGGATAACGCGTCCAATAGTCTCCATTGCTACCGCAGCCATCAGCGTCGGACCGCCCGAGTGCGCCGATAAAACCTGTCCCATGGAAATCGAAAGCAGAACTTTGCGAAATTCCCAGTTCGTCCGCGGGTCCAACACTTTGACGAGACCTTTTCTCTCCGTTTTGCTTCTCTGCTTTGCACACTTCTCGCTCAGCATTCCGTGCCTCGGTCAGCAAAATCAACCAGCGCAACAGGCATCGGACGGCGCACATCCACAAGAAAGTTCCGCCAAGCCGGCAGCCCAGGAACGGCAGCCAACCGTTGCCGCCAAGCCTGAGGCTCCGCCGAAAAAAAAGAAAAAGCTCGGCGGTCGCGGGGCGTTTGTCGTCGCGCCTCTTCCAATCTCCAGCCCGGCGGTCGGTTCCGGCATTGTTCCCGTAATTGGCTATATCTTTCCATTCAGCTCGAAGGATAAGGTTTCCCCGCCTTCTACGATCGGCGTAGCCGGTCTGATTACCAACAACGGCAGCCGCGGATTCGTCTTCGGGGGACAACTCTTCCTAAAGCAGAATACCTACGAGATCACATCCGCTTACGTCCGGGGCAACGTAAACTATAACTTCTATGGCACGGGAATTGCCTCGAACCTTAAGCTCCCACTGGATCAAACAGGCCAAGCCTTCTTTGGCGAGGTCCTGCGCCGCGTGGGCTGGAAGATTTTTGTAGGCCCTCGGTTTATAACTGGGCGTTCGTTCGTTACCGTCAATCCAAACAGCGGCAGCACCGTCCCGATCCCACCGGGCGTCGGGTTGCATACCAATCTCACTTCGATCGGGGCGCGCATAAACCGCGATACCCGCCCCAACCACTTCTACCCAACCGCCGGAACATTTTTCACCTTTACATCGGATTTCTTTTCCCAGGATTTAGGCAGCAAATACACCTTCCAGTCTTATAGATCGCAGTTCGATAAATATTGGAGCGTAAGCAAAAAGCAAGTCCTCGCCTATGACGCCTATTTCTGCGGGACCGGCGGCAGCCCCCCGTTTTATGGGAATTGCATCTATGGCACCAGCAATGAATTGCGAGGATACACCGCTGGGCAATACTTCACCCGCGTATCGCTTGCAACCCAGTTGGAGTATCGCTTGGTCCTGCCGAAGCGGTTTGGCCTGGTCGTATTCGGCGGGCTCGGTGGCGTCATTCCTGGCGGGAGTCAACTGTTCCAAAGGGTACAGAACGCTCACTTCCTGCCCGCTGGAGGGGGAGGACTGCGATTTGAGCTGAGTAAGAAGTACCACGTCAATCTTCGAGCCGACATCGCCCAGGGCACGAACGGCCACACCTTCGGGATGGGTGTCGGCGAAGCGTTTTGACGCGACAATATGCCGCCACATTGCTGGAGTTCTCTTTCGAAGCGTAGAGCGGCTGCACTCGCAGGAAGCCTTCGAGCGAGGCTCGACGGCTGGCTCTTCTGTATTTTCGAATCAGGGAAGAATCGTCGTGCCGGGGAATCAGGTTCATACAAAACCCGCGGCGCTTCATACGATTCGCGGTATCGACCCAACGACTGTTCGTATCGGGCGCTCGCTGGATTGGTCGGCTGCCGGTAAATCCCACGTTTGGATTTGCCGGCGATTTCGCTTCTTCGTAGGAGTCAAGAAATGATCATTCGAATTCCGGCGTTCCCTCGCGCTAGCCGCCTTTTGTTCGCTCCACTACTCGCGGCGTGCCTCTGTATTCCCGCGCAAGCAAAACGAAAAGACGTAGTCACCATGAACAACGGCGATCATTTCACCGGGGAAGTAAAGCGGCTGGAAAACGGCTTGCTCTACGTCGAGACGGAGTATGTAGCCGGCAACATCGGACTCGATTGGAATCAAGTGCACTCGGTCCAGAGCACCGCCACTTACCGGGTCGTCTTGAACAACGGCACCAGACTGGAGGGCAAGATTGAAAAGGTTACAGGTGACAAAGCGAAGGACCAGGATTTTCTGATTCGCGAAGCCGCGGAGGAAGTGCAGGTTCCTTCGGCGGACATCGTCAGCATTGACACCAAAAAGCCCACTTTTTGGCGACAGTTGCAGGGTGCCATTGACCTTGGGTACAGTTTTTCGAGTGGGAACAGTCAGACGGCTACCAACGTCAACACCGACGTCGCATATCGCACCGCAAGATGGGAAGCCGGCACGGCCTACGACTCCACGTTTGGCGGCCAAGCGGGCGCGTCCAAGACAAATCGTCAAGATTTGCAGACCACCTTCGCCAAGTTTCTGAACAGAAATTCCTTCCTCGTGGCTCTGTCTGATTTCCTCCATAGCAGCCAGCAGGATTTGACGCTGCGCACCACTCTCGGTGGCGGCTACGGGCGCTTCTTGAAACGCACCACCAACAGCAACCTCTCCTGGTTAGCCGGAATTGCGTTTGTGAACGAGTCGTTTGACACCACCGCCGGACAGCCTTCCGATCAGCATGCCGAGGCGCTGCTGGGATTGCAATACAGCTTGATTCGCTTCAAGGTGGGAGAATTCAATTCGCAACTTCTGACGTTTCCGGGACTTACAGACACAGGCCGTATTCGCCTAACTACGAATAATACGCTTAACATCAAACTCATCAACAATTTCCATCTTGCTTTTACTTTCTGGGACAACTTCGACAGCAGGCCTCCCCTGACTGCGAAACGAAATGAGCTCGGGGTGAGCTCCGGCATCGGCTGGTCTTTCTAGAAGCCATCTCCTGAACGCCTCCCGGGCGGGCACCCCTAAGCCGCGCCGAAGAGCTCTTAACCCACCAGGGTCTTAACCTTTGAGGCCGTTACGGCGGCCATTCAGATCATTTGTGACATAGCTTTTCCGCGATTCCGCAGCATCTGGCCGCTTTGACGCCGCACGGCACGCCGATCAGGGAATTGTCATTTATGACAGTTACCCCCATCCTTCGCGCATGCCAGAATCAATCAACCTCTTTTCGAGGCTGTGGCGTAAGCTTCGTCCGGGCTCTTGGTGGCACGGTTCGTATTCGCCAGGCAGCCGCGATTCGATGCGATTTGTTTCAGTAAACTGTAAACCCTGTCGTGCGGCCAGACCAGGAGGCGTAACTTGAGAAAGCACGCGATTCTCGTCCTAGCGTTGGTAGCAGTGTTCACGTCGGTGAACGCCAAATCTTCGAAGTTCGTGTTTACCTGGACCAACCCGAGCTATTCTGGCGCACATTTCAAGAATATTCTCGTCCTCGGCATCAACGGCAAAGTAGAAAATCGCGCCGAATTTGAAGATCAGCTCTCCGCGGCGATCACCCGCCCCGGCGTCCAAGCCATTCCCAGCTATTCGCTGCTTCCCAGACCCAATTCAACGCCGATCGATATGAACCAATTGCGCGACGTCGTGCGCGGACAAAATATTGACGCTATCGTCGCCTCGAGGTTGGTAAAGGTGCAAAAGACCGTCACCTACATACCGGGGCAAGCCTACGTTCCTTATCCGTACTACAATACGTTCTACGGTTATTATGGCGCCATCTACCCGATAGTCTATTCTCCCGACTATCTCCGGGTGGACAAGACCGCGCAAATCGAAACGAATTTCTATTCGGCGGCCAAGCCGGACGGCGAACTGATCTGGACCGGAACTAGCGACACGGTTAATCCCCGTTCCCCGCTGAAGGCCATCGACGCAATTTCCAAACTGATCGTCCAACAATTGGAGAAAGAAAAAATCATTTAATCGGCGCGGCAAATTCGCCGCAAGCGATCGAGACTCGCGAGAAACTCAGGTTCGAGTTTTTCGTCCGAGCGAAAATAGGATCCCATTCATTTGAACTGCTCATCGAACAATATCGGCCGCCTCGCGCAATTTCTCGCCGTCCTCTTGATTCTCGGCCTGTCGGGCTGCGTCTCCTCCTTCGTGAAAGACCTGCTGATCTCGTCGGTCAAGATCACGCCCGCGAATCCCACGATTGCCGTCGGCGCAACTCAGCAATTTAGTCTGGTCGTGACCTATGTGGATGGCCAGACCGATCACCCCACGCCCAGCAGCACCGCCTGGTCTTCCGACGACGCCACCGTGGCAACGATCAGCAAAGCGGGTTTGGCCACGGCCCTTGCTGCCGGAACTGCGAATATCGGCGGCAGCTATCACGGCAACGATACGACGACGGTTCTTACGGTAACCGCCGTCCCGGCGGATGTCGCCATCGCGGTGCGCGGCGATTCACGCGTTCTGTGCGTCACGAATCTACGCACCGGGCAGCAGATGACTTTCGCCGCGAACGGTTTGGGCGATTCGGTAACGATTTCGAGCGGCGGCGATAGCAGCGCAGCGGCCGAAGTCTCCGTTCTTCCGCAGCACGGACCCGCGTGGCTCGCGATCGCTCCTTCGGGAAAATATCTTTATGTGTTGAATCAAACGTCCGAAAGCGTTTCCGCGTTCGCGATTGACTGGAAGGTTGGCGTGCTCCAGCCGGTCGTCTCTTCGCCGTTTCCAGCGGGCGCGAAGCCTTCCAGCATCGAAGTTGGACCTGACGGGGCAGTCCTTTCGGTCGCCCACCTTCAAGAGCCGAAGGTTTCCCGCTTTCTGATCGATCCCGCGACTGGGGCGCTCACCACAGATCCAAACTGAGGCTGCGAGCAGGGTGGCGGGAGAGAATCCGCACAAGTTGGCTGCTCAAGTAGTGGTCGGCCAAAGAGACTGTCATCCGGGCGGAAATGCGCGCTTCACGACGGGGTAAGTTCAGCGGAGGGCGGGTCTGACTGCACTTCTTTGCGGCCTTTGGTCCTTAGGCCTCAAGCTTTCAAGGTATTCGACGCCGGTTTTTGTCCGAGGAATGGCCCGGCGTATCCCTTCCTGAAACAAAATAAACAAAACCGCAAGAAACACGAATGTTCCCACCAAAACCGCAAGTACCAGCATCACGCCAAGAAATTCTTGCAACGGATAAACATTCATCGCAAACCGCCATCTGACCACCCTATTTATGGCAGTTTGTAAGCCTGTGCGTAACTGTCAAAAATGCCAATACGCGCTCGAAATCCGGCGAACGAACCATGGATCGGGCGGCAGAGCGCGTTTACTCAGGAGTTCCGTAAGTCAGGCGCTGCGAAGCTTTTCCACGCCAATCAAGAATCGTTACGACTTCTTTCTTTGCAAAACGCGCAAAGTGGACAACGCGTCTTCCATTTCTCTTCGCTCCTCGCGGGAGACTCGGGCTTCCGACGACGAGCGCTCATGAATCGCGTCCTCAGCCGCTTTTACCCGAGCCTGCAGTCGCTTCGGGTCCAGCTCAAGAATCGCGGCTCTGTATAGGGCTCGCCACTGACTTTCCACCATCTTGCACTCCTGGAGGGCCGAGCAGACTCGTCTGCCTTGTGTTCCAGATCGAATTGACAAACCGCTGTAGCTCAAGGAACCGCCCAAGAAAGAGCATCACATTGACTGAATGACGACGTCGCTGCCCTGGAACAACCTCGAAGTTGCTCAAGCGCAATCACGAAATGCAACGGCGAGAGGAAAAAGTACAAGAAGATAGCAGAGACAACGTTTGGTGTAGCGCGACGAGGCGATTCTTGAACAGCAAAAGCAAACAAGCTCTCTGCTGTGAGGAAGGCGCGTGCAATATCGCGCTAAGTCGCGCGTTCGCGCTCTGGGCGGGACGGTAGACTTATCGTTTGCCTGAATACTGGCTGACAAATTTCTTTCCAGACAGGACGGCTTCCACCGCAGCCAGCAGATCGCTTTCCGCGCTCATTTTTGAAACGTAGCCCTCGGCGCCCACGCTGAGCGCCAATTGCACCATATCGGCAGACGTTTCTAGAGTCAGGAAGATGATTTTACATTCCCGGACACGTTTGCGGATTTGTTTCGCGGCTTCGATTCCGTTCAATTTTGGCAGGCCGATCGCTAACACAGTCAAATCCGGTCTCAGCTCTTCCGCTTTCTGCACTGCTACAAGTCCATCCGACGCAATGCCAACCACGCGCAGATGTGGATTTTGCTGCAGCTTATCCAGCACATAATGCCTCCACGCGGCAAAATCTTCCACAACCAGAACGCGGACGAATTCGCGCCCAAATTCCGGGGTAAATGCCCGGCCGAACGATTGATCGCTGATGGCTTTCTCCTATTCAGAGTTCACAATCACACTGGAAGCCGTCTCGTACACGGCTGCCGGAGAGGCCCGGCTTCAGCCGCGCCAAAAATCTCCGAACGCTCTGAAGTTTTGACTCCCGAGGCGCTGTGGACGACCATTCCTCATTTACGAGATAGGTTCTAGTGCTGATGAACACGTGACTGCCAGCAAAGCATCCCATGCGGGAAAGTGCGTGTCGTTGTGCTGTGGCAACCTGTAACTTGCCCTCGCGCAGCTACTGAAAGCGGTTACACGGCCACAAAAGGCGAAGGGGGCGGCAATCAAAGTTCGTGAGGAAATAGTCGTGCAGGATGCCGTAGCAGGATCTTACCGCGGCTCTTTTTTATAGCGTGGCGGCGCTGCCAGGCGCTCAGCAGGCGACTGGCGGTGAAAGGCGTCACATTCGCGGCATTCGCCAATTCCTCATTGGTGACGTACAGCTCCACGCCACCCGGGACCTTTTGGCCGATCACTCCCGCCAGGCTATCCAGCACACCTGCCAAGCGCTCTTCGGCAGAATGGCAAACCAACGCGACATGCGCAGCTAGATACCACGCCAAATAGTCGGAGGCGGTGCACAGCGCGTTTTCCAGCAGAATTGGATATTCTGCCGCAAATCCCCGGATGGTGGCGCGGTCCCACACCAGCATGTGGCATTCCCTTACGGTTTCTGAGCTGAGGAGATACTTGCCCGGATTCGCCAGCAAGGTCATTCCACCGATGAGTTCCCCCGGCGCAAGCCAGTGCAGTAGGATATGCCGCCCGTCATGCTCGTCGAAAAAGTATCGGGCGCGACCCGTGGTAAGCATGAAGAGACGCTCGGCGGGATGTCCCTGGTTAGTGACGACAGACTTGGCGGCGAACCGCTGGCGTTTCGCGGCGGCCAGGATTTTCTTGCGGTCCTGTGGGTCCAAGCCGTCGAAAAAGCTCGACCGCCAATCCGCGGATACGGCCGCGATTCCCGAGGCAGCCATAGATGCTTTTTCCTGAGGCGAAACGAAGCCGATTCCTGGTTATTCCGGCTATTTACCGGCTCTGTTAATTGCCTATCTGCACGCCGATCACTTGGCCGCTCACAATTATTTCCACACGCCGATTGAGCTTTCTCCCGGCGGCCGAGCTGTTGTCGGCGATCGGGTCGGATTCGCCCAGGCCTTTCGAGGTGATGCTGTCGCCCGATAATCCCTGCGCAATCAGAAACTGTCGTACCGCGTCCGACCGTTGCTGAGAAAGCTTCATGTTGAAATCGGACGTCCCCGTGGTGTCCGTATATCCCTCGATCGCCAGATTCAGTCCCGGGTGCGCTTGAATGATTCCGGAAAGCTTGGCTAGCTTCAGCTGTGCGTCGCTGCTCAATTCGTATTTTCCTGTCTGGAACAGCACGTCAGCCATGTTTACAACCAGGCCCCGCGGCGTGTCCGTCGTCTGCAATACGTCGTTGAGTTGCCGCAGGAGCTGTGCGCGCAACGCCGCCGTCGCGGCTTGCGCGCGCGCGGCCTCGTCCCGCGCCGCTTGTTCTTTGGCTTTCAAAGCCGCTTGCTGGGCCGAAGCTTGTGCGGCCTGCGCCGCAGCCTCTGCCTTCATTTGCGCTTCTTTTGCCGCAGTCAATTCTGCTTGGCGCCGCGCTTCCTCGGCAGCCCGCGCGTCCGCTTCTGCTTTCGCCTGTGCCGCGGCCGTTGCCGCCGCGTCTTCCTTTTCTTTCTGAATGCGTTCTGCTGTCTCTCGCTGTACTGCCAGGGCTCGGGCGTCCTCCGCGAACTGGATCGTCTGGCGCGCCGCGGAGATCAGCTGATTCTTCCCGGAGTTCTGCGCCAACGCGTTTTCAGCCATCTGCAAGCTGGATTGCGCCTTCGAGAAAATTTCGGGGGCATACTGCTCGGCCCCTCGCGACTTCGCGATGTCCACGGCATTTCGGGCTTCATATATATTCAGCGGCACCTTCTTTAAGTCCGGTTTCAGCGCCAAAGGATTCCCCAGCTTGGAGTATTCACTGCGCTTCATAAGCTTGTAGCTGTTGTCGGGATAGATTTTGCCCTTGGTGTTCTTGCGGGTCTCGTTCGTTAGAACCACGAGCTCGCTCGGGATACGCACTGCATAATATGGTTCCGCGGTCACGATCAAGGCAAAGGTTTGCGACTGCGCAGTTACCGTCAGTTTGCCTTGCCCGTTCTTGTCGATAGGAATCTCTCCAAGATTTGTGGTGGTTCCGTCCGGCGTCACCGTCCACAACACATAGGTCAGGAATTCCGAGCCGAGCATCGTGGGTTGCGGCATTCCGGCGACTTTCAACGCGATTGCAGTTCCGCCAATCCTGGCGTCCACTCTCGCTTCACCACTCGCTTGCGAAGCGGCCGCGGTTCCCACCATGGTGACCTTCGTCCCGCCTCCACCGACGGGATATCCGATCGCTGCCACAGTGCTGCTGATTACGTTGGCGGCCGGTTCCGGTTGCTCCGTCTGCGCCATGCAGATCCCCGACGTCAACGCCGTCCACAGCAGCACCAGAATCATCATTTTACCGCGTTCCATCTCGTCCTCCTCATCCGGGAACCCCGGTTTCAACTCCATTCCCGCACATGACGATCTTCTTTGGCCCGCCCCGAAGCCAATTCGCCGGAGCGATCCTTTCGCGCCCTGGCATCTCCACGTATTGGAACTTCGCCCGCGCGCCAGAGCCTCCAGCAATGTAATAATCTGAGTAGAGTCAGTGAATTGGTAAAACTACCAGTAGCCGGGCGAACCGGTCGGTAACTCTAATATTCCCGCCGATAGTTGAACGGCCCGCTCGGCTCTCGAAGGGGCTAGCAACCTGTTATTTCTGACACTGGCTTCCCGGCCTCGCTTATGTCACTCTCGCTCTGTATTTGAGTCCGTGGCCCGACGCCACAACTGATGTCGACGTCGCTTTCCAACGCTCAGTAGAAAAGGTTTGTTCAGCACTCAGTCCGGTTATGCTTCTCGGTTGGGAATTGGTCGTCGGAACCGCGCTGACCTCGCAACGTGCATACTCAGGTTGGGGAATGCGTTGTGATGTGAACAGGGAACCGTCCGATGTGCTAGGGAGAGGTCCAAGTCGGATATGTGTGTCAAACAGGAACAGCGCGCCTGATGGAAACTTCTTCCCCAGCTTCCAGGCAATATCGGTTTCTGCAACAACCGAGGTCGATGCTCGATCGCTTCGTCCGGAGCGAAACTTCGGGCTCCGTCCTTCTCTTTGCAGCCACCGTCATTGCTCTCGTTTGGGCGAATTCGCCCTGGAGCGCATCCTACTTCGCGCTTTGGAAGTTTCCCTTGCAGTTGGGGCGTCGCCCTCTTCTCTCGATGGACCTGCATCACTGGATCGATGACGGATTGATGGTGCTGTTTTTCCTGGTTGTCGGCCTCGAGATCAAGCGTGAGGTCGTAAAAGGTGAGCTTTCCTCCTTTCGTCAAGCGTCTCTTCCCATCATGGCAGCGCTTGGCGGCATGATCCTGCCGGCGTTGCTCTATTTCGCATTGAATCGATCCGGGCTGAACGCCCGCGGATGGGGCATTCCCATGGCGACGGATATCGGATTCGCTATGGGTGTTCTCGCGCTGCTCGGCAAGCGTATCCCTTCGAGCCTCCGCGTGTTTATGCTGGCGTTGGCCATCGTGGACGATGTCGGAGCGATTCTCGTGATTGCGATCTTTTATACTCCGACGATTTCTCTATCGGCTCTGGCAGTGGCGGGCGGCCTGTTGGTGCTTCTCATAGTAATTGCAATGCTTCGGGGCCCTATCTCCGTCTATCTGGCGGTAGGCTTTTTTTTCTGGGCAGCGGTTCTGAGCTCCGGAGTGCACGCAACGATTGCTGGCGTCATTCTTGGACTGATCGCCCCGATCAAACCAAAATTCCGTCCGGAGGAGTTGGCCGAACGTGCGGAACCCCTGCTAAGAAACTTCCGATCCCAAATCCTGGGCCAGGAGAAATCATCGGCGGAAGCCACGCTCGCAGTGCTGGATCAACTTCTCCGCGGCACGGACTCGATGGCCGAGCGCCTGGAAAGAAGCCTTCATCCCTGGGTGTGTTTCCTGGTTCTTCCTTTATTCGCTCTAGCGAGCGCAGGAGTCGCCTTGTCCGCCGAACAGCTCAAGCTGGCGTTTTCCAGCCCAATCGCGCTGGGCGTATTTCTGGGTCTGCTCGTCGGGAAAGTAGTCGGCATCACTGCGTTTTCTTTTTTCGCCGTGCAGTCGAAAATTGCTGCGATGGCTGACGGTTTGACGTGGGCGGGGATTACCGGAGTCGGCATTCTGGGCGGCGTGGGTTTTACGGTGGCTCTGTTTATCAGCGGCCTCTCCTTTGAGGACGGGGCCCTGGTCGCCACCGCAAAGGTCGCTGTGATCGCAGCCTCCTTGGCAGCCGGCGCAATTGGTTACTTCTGTCTGCGCTTTTCTCTCAGAGACAACTCCGTACGATCGTAAACAAAATGGCAGTAATCAGAGCCGCTTTCGAAGCGCGGTATGGGGTCTGATGGCAGTGATCGCCGCCTGCTGCAACCTATTGATTGGCTGTGGTGCGCGGGCACGCGCAGCGAGCACTACGTTCCTTCTGGTTCTGCCGTTTATTGTCGCTATCTCGCTCTGTGGCGCGTGATCGGGCGAGTAATATCAGGATGATTCCGCCCAGGCACGGCGCGGGCATTGTACGTTCTGACAATTGGAGGGCTACGGATTGCCCGGATATGCTGACATGCATTCCAAATTCCATATCATGCGGAACGCGCGACTTCGCTTCTTCCTGGCGGGATTCATTTCCCTTGCGGCGGCTGCGCAAATCGCCGCGCAGGATTTGGCGCCCCGCGCCTACGTAATTACGCCATTACATTCCAACGCAGTCACGATCGCCTGTGGTTTCTTCGACGGAGGGCTGAACTTTAACGGCACCGTGCCCATCGCCAACGCTACCGGGACCTACTATGTTCCGACCCTCACGCTTTACCACTCGCTGAATTTTTTTAGCCGCTCGGCCAACGTCACCGCTTCGTTGCCCTACGGGGTGGGAAATTTCCGCGGCGATGTCGCGGGGCAACCTCAAGCGGTCTATCGCTCGGGTCTGCTTGACTCCGCTTTTCGGCTATCCGTGAACCTGCTTGGCGGCCGGGCCATGCAGCCGGTCGAAATGCGGAGTTGGCACCAGAAGAAACTGCTGGGAGTTAGCCTGAGGGTAGTGGCGCCGACCGGTCAATACAGCCCAACGAAACTGGTTAATTGGGGCGGCAATCGGTGGGCCTTTAAGCCGGAGATCGGGTATTCCGAACGGTGGGGTCACTGGGTGCTTGACGGTTATGCGGGCCTCTGGCTTTACACCAGGAATCCTGCGTCGTTCGCTGGGCCCGTCGTCGCACCGCAGACGGAAGCGCCCATCGGCGCTTTCGAAGGCCATCTGAGCTACGACTTAAAGCCGCGCTTGTGGGTCTCGCTGGACGTAAATTTCTGGGCCGGCGGCGTCACCAGTTTGAGCGGCGTACAGAATCTGCAGACGAAACAGACCGGATCGCGAATCGGCGGGACGGTTTCCATCCCGATCAGCAAGCACCAATCCATAAAAGCCAGCTACAGCGATGGCACCTACGTACGATTCGGCGGAAACTATCACAACATTTCGGTAGCGTGGCAGTATTCCTGGATAGGCCAGCCGAAGTAAGCCGCGGTGAGTCGCACTGGATTGCCGGCTCGCAGTTCTAGCTTTCATGTAAGGCAATGATTGGATCCACCATCGTCGCGCGACGAGCGGGAATGTAAGTCGCCAGAAAGGCGACAACCAACAAAATCAGCGGGACTGCGACGAAGACGATCACATCAATCGGATGAACGCCATAAAGAAGACCTGCAATGATCCGTGCTGAGATTGCAGAAAGGATCAATCCAATCGCAATTCCAGTACCGGCGAGCAATAGCCCTTTGCCGAGGATGAGTTTGAGAATATCAGGCCGCTGGGCTCCCAAGGCGACTCGTATTCCAATCTCACGAGACCTCTGGCCAACCATGTAAGCCAGCAATCCATAGATGCCAATGGAGGACAAAAGCATCGCGACGACGGCGAACACTCCAACCAATTCCGCCGAGAATCGGCGCGGAGCAATAGAAACATCCATCACATCGGTCATCGACCGGACATTGAATATTGGCAGACCAGGATCGATAGCCTGTATCTCACTCCGAATCTGCGATTCGAGGAGTGATGCGGGCAGAGGCGTCCTTGCCACCACGCTCATGGAATTACTCCTCCACCCTGATTGCTGATAGATAGGTCTGAATATGTGGGGGACACCATCTGTGTCAAGTCCGTCTTGCTTCATATCCTTGACGATTCCGACCACGGTTACCCAAGGAAGGCTGGGATTTCCCCCCAACCGCAATCGCCTGCCGACCGGATTAATGCCCGACCAATAGCGTCGCGCCGTGGTCTCATCAATGATGGCTACCTCTTGCTTTCCTCCTTCATCGCTTTCAAGGAAAAAACGCCCACGAATCAATGGGGATTGCATCAGCATGAAATAATCGGGACTCACGCGAATTAGTTCCGCTGTTAACCCCTGCGATGAATCGGCCGCCCGGTCCTCAATCACCAGTGCGGCGGTTGTGCTTGGACGCGCGCCTGGCAAATCCGAAGTCATGGCGACCCGATCGATTCCTGGAATCGTGGCCACACGCCGGATGACCTCTCTGATGAAAGACGTCCTTTTTGAGAAGTCTCTATACACATCCATCTTGGGATCGTTCGGTACCGGTAGGTAGACGCTTGCAGTAACTACTCCCGAAGGATTGAAACCCGGATTCTCCTGAAGCAATCCCCAGAAAGTCCGCAGGAGCAAGCCGGCTCCAACCATCAACACAACAGCAAGCGCCAATTCAGACACAATCAGCAGACTCCTCAACCGGAATGTCTTTGCGCTGTAACCGGAGCCTTGACCACCTTCGCGAATTGCGGCAGTCATATCGGCTTTCATTGCCTGGAAAGCTGGAGCGAGACCAAATATGATTCCGGTGAAGATGGAAATCAGAAGGGCAAAGAGCAGCACCGTCCGGTCTATACGCACTTCGGCAAGCCGGGGAACTGAAGACGGGACAAAGCGAAGGATGAAACTCAACGTGAATTTCGCTGCGAGCACGCCTGCTACACCCGAGATAAATGAGAGCACGAGCGACTCCGTCAGCATCTGGCGCACCATGCGAAAACGGCCAGCCCCCAGCGCCATCCGAACTGCCATTTCTCTCTGTCTTCCTGAAGCGCGAGCCAGCAGAAGGTTTGCGATGTTCACGGATGCGATTAGTACAACCAGGACTACCGCGGCCATTAATACCAGCAGTTGGAGACGCACATTGCCTACGAGTGCGTCCTGCAAAGGTTGGATCTCGATGGTCCATTTGGTTTCAGGAGGATAATCATTCGGGAAGTCAGTTCGGATTTCGCTGGCCATGGCCGTCAGTCTCGCCTTCGCCTGCGTTATATCGATGCCAGGTTTCAGCCGTCCGATTGCCTCGCGCGCCACCTTCACGTTGCGCGCGGGTTTCGGATAAGGTTCCCCGCTGAAACCGCACGTGACCCACACTTCCACATCCCCGGCGATCGTCTCTCCGGGGTGGCGAAATCCGGCGGGAACCACTCCCACAATCGTGTACGGATCGTTGTCCAGCTGCAGATGTTTTCCGAGAATATTCGGGTCGGCGCCGTAAGAGCGGCGCCACAAGCCATCGCTAATCACGGCTGCTTCTGCGAAACCCAGCGCAAAGTCCTGAGAGCCAAATAGCCTCCCGATTTGCGGCGCTGCGCCGAGCATGGAAAAGTAGTTGGGGCTCACTTCGAGCAATTCAAGACGTTCCGGTTGTTGACGGGCGCCGGTCAAATTCGTGGGGCCACCGAAGACAACGCTTACTTCCTTGAAGATACCGGCTCTGGACTTCAGATCCTCCAACTCGGGGACAGAGTAGGGGACGTCACGCAAGCCTATTCCAGGATTGTTGAAAGTGATCTTCACCAAACGACCGGGGTCGTAGTACGGCAGGGAACGCAATAGCACCGCGTTTACGATGCTGAAAATCGATGTGTTCGCCCCAATTCCCAATGCCAGCGTGAGAATGATTATGAGAGTGAAGCCGGGACTCTGCCGCATGATGCGGAAGGCGTACCGGACATCATTGAATAGTATTTCCATGGTTTCATTACTCCAATGAATCAAGTTCTCACATTGGTCACTTCGTGCGGATCTCCGTTTCGACGTTTACAGCTTTACGAATGGGAACATAGCTCTCACTTCTTGGCGGTCGGCGGCAACACACCGTTCAGGCGTAGATACATTTCGGCTTCGGCGTAGTGGTCGGCCCAAGCACCGGCTAGGACCAGGCTGAGCCAGGCACGCGTCACTTGTTTTCCGCCGAATCCTTCCGTGGTCTCCGCTAGTTTTGAGTCGTCCATTTTCGCCAAAGCGTCGGAGCAGAAATCGAAGGAGGCCTTGAGCGCGGCAACCAGATTGTCTTTCGAGTCCGTGTCTTTCACCTGCTCGACATTGGCAGCCGGGACGGCGGCCGCCTTGCTGCACAGCAGGTTATTCGTTTCGACCATGTGGGCGACGAGATGGCCGAACGTCATCTGATCGGCGCTGGGTTTGTAGTTGAATTTGTCTGCAGGCATGGCTTCGACGGCCGCGACGGTGTTTTTCTGCCGGCCGGGCAGGATGTTTCTTAGGGCGGCGGCGACCGGGTCGTTCGTTTGTGCGAGCGTTGTTTGTGCGATCGCCGACGCGGCGAGTAAAAGCAACGCAGGAATCACGATAGTCCTCTTCATTTTGTCTTCTCCTCTTGTAGGCCCTGTCGGCCACAGCGTCATCCCAACGGCAATACGTTCTTGGCGATGCTCCTGCTCACGGAACAATATGTCGCGAAAAACCAGTGTTTGCAGGAAAAGTGACGTGCGGTGTCCGAAATGAGACAAGCGGTCAGAGTTGGCCGTCAAATACTGTTGCCACGGATCCGTTCACAGGGCAAAAGAGGAATTCAAAGTGTGGCAGCCGTATCCAGCACAAACGTCTGGGCGGTTGACGGCCAAAGGCTTTGTCCCATCTGTTTCAAACGCTTCGTTATGTTGGGATAGCAGCAGGTGAAGTCTTGAGCTCCTTACCTTTCTCCCCAATCAACCTAGACAAAGGCCCTTCTACCGCTGCGATGGACGCGGGGTTGGCGCGTTTGCCATCAACTGCCCGATTGCCGGTTCGCAATCCTGGACCGCTGGACCGGTGAAATTGCTTTGCCGAGAGCGCTTGGCGCTCTCGACGGCCGTGTTCTCAGTGATTTCTGCTTCGCTGGTTCAGCTATAATCCGTGCCAGAGGTTCGACACACCCATTGCTGCAGGCGACACCAGATATGGGACGGACGAGATGGATTTTGATCCTGTGTGCGTGGACGATTGTAGGACTGTTATTTGCCGTGCGCAGGATCGTACTGGTGAAGTTAATGGGTGCCCAGGTCAGCTGGGTGACCCTGGGTGCGCTCGAACTTGTCTACTGGTACGTATGGGCGGCGTACACACCGCTTGTGATTGGTCTGGCGAAACGGTTCCCGTTGACGGGGCCGAGCTTTGTACGCCATATAGCGACCCACACAATCACGTCGCTCATGATGGCTCCCCTGGCAGCGGTCACCGAATACGTTCTGAGCCTTGGAATCCTGCGGTCAGTTTTTCGCATACCTGATCCGGGCGTGCTCCACCTTCTCTCGCCGTTCGCAGTCAGTGTTTTATCGATGAGCTTTACTGGCATGCTTACCTACTGGCTAATTGTCGGATTGTATCAGTCGATTCACTTTTATCAGGCCGCTATGGAGCGCCAGACGATAGCAGCGAAACTGGAGATGCAGCTCTCCCATGCCGAACTTCAGAATCTGAAGAGCCAGTTACATCCGCACTTTTTGTTCAACAGTCTCCACACCATTGGAATCCTGATGCAGGAAGACGTCGATGCCGCCAGCCATCTGCTAGTCTGCCTCGGCGACTTGCTGCGCATGGCCCTCGAACGGCGCGAGAACGAGATCACCTTGCAGAGCGAGCTCGAGTTCGTCGGCAAGTATCTGGAGATCGAACAGACTCGCTTTCATGATCGCTTGAAAGTTCACATGGACGTGCCAGCTGACCTGCTCGCAGTCTATGTACCGAGCCTGGCGCTGCAGCCACTGGTTGAGAATGCTATCAAGCACGGCATCAGCGTCGATTCCGCTGCAGGCCGTCTGGAGATCGCTGCCAAACGCCGCAACGGCAGAGTCTGGCTCTGCGTCCGCGATGATGGCCCGGGTCTGGCACCGGGATCGCGCCCGCGATTCGGCGTCGGACTCACCAACATCCAGTCGCGCTTGAAACAGCTCTATGGGGACGAGTCGTCGCTGGAACTTATTGGGGGCGACGGTCGAGGCTGTGAGGCCATCATCACCATTCCACTGCGGAGTTCTCATGAAGACGCGAGTCCTCATCGTTGATGACGAACCCATCGCCCGCCGCGGTATCCGTCGCTATCTGGCCGAACACAACGGCATTGAAGTTGTAGGCGAGGCGGCGAACGGAATAAGTGCGGTGGAGCAGATCAATGAACTTCATCCCGACATCGTTTTTCTCGATGTGCAGATGCCTGATCTGGATGGTTTTGGAGTCATCGAAAATGTGGAGCCATCCAACGGCCGCGCTCCCGTATATATCTTCGTCACGGCTCACGATGCGCACGCCATTCGTGCATTCGAAGTGCACGCTGTTGACTATCTCCTGAAACCGTATGATAAGGAGCGCTTTGCCAGGGCCCTGGTCCACGCACGCCAGGTCCTCCAACAGTCCAGGAAAGCAAATCGAGGTCTCGAACCACTGCTCCAATCCCTCCGTAGTCTTCGCCCGTTGGAACGCTTTGTGGTAAAGGACAAGAAGCGGATTTTCTTTGTTCCCGTTTCCCACGTTCTGTGGATCGAAGCCACGGGAAACTATGCCTGCATACACACCGCCAGCGACAGTCACCTGTTGCGGGAAACCCTGGCACACCTGGAAGAGAAGCTGGCGCCACAGCGCTTCATTCGCGTGCGGAAATCGGCCATCGTGAACAGTGCCCGCATCAGCGAGATTCGTCCGATGTTCGATGGGGTATACGACATCATACTGACAGAAGGAACGGTGGTCACCTCGAGCCGCAGATATGCTCACAAGTTACGAGCTCTGCTGGAATCCTAGTCTTGGCTGTGATGTCCCAAGACATAAGTCACACCTTGCAGGATGAGCCGCTAGATGGCGAGCTACAGGGCGGCTCCGCACACCGGCACGGAGCGGACTACGACCGACCTCTCGAAACGCTTTTCGGGGGGAGCGGCTGGAAAAAGGTCTGGGACACCCTTACGGAGTACCAGCGAGAAACCCTGAGGTTTCATTTCTACCAGGGC
The DNA here is from genome assembly GCA_963780035.1 of uncultured Acidobacteriota bacterium. Classification (GTDB taxonomy): domain Bacteria; phylum Acidobacteriota; class Terriglobia; order Acidiferrales; family UBA7541; genus Palsa-295. The sequence continues at coordinate 471,851 of CAWAAG010000012.1, forward strand.
TGTGCGTTCCCAGAGATCGCACATAGGTTGGATCAATCCTACGCTAATATCCGGCATCACTATTACCGCGGACTGGAGAAGCTTCGAAAACACGCGAATGAGAACGGCCTGAACTGGCCACGAGTGACTGTTGCTACGAGAAACGAATCGGTAATCTGGCGCGTCTTAGCGAATGGATCCGCACGAGAGGTATTTGGAATTGTGCGCGGCTTCGACCGCGGGCGAGCTGACCACCGAAGAAGATCGGAAGCTGAAACAGCACCTTGCAATTTGTGCATCCTGCCGCCGGGCAAAACGCGAATACGAAGCAACAATTCAAAAAGCCATTCCTGCGTTAGCCCACGAACTTGCCTCTAACTCGGAACAATCTGACCCGACGTGGCCCGTTGAGGAGGTAGCGGCGGCTTTCTTCAAGCGGGTGGCAACCGATCGGAACATTCAGCCGGCCGCCCCGGGTGCAGTGGAAGTACTCGAGCGTGACTGCGCAATGGATGCTGTGAACCTGCTCGAAGCTCAATCGTTCCCAAGTGTTCCCAAGTTGGAGAATGGTGACAACACCGCACAGGAAAAAACTCAACGAATTCAGTGAGTTAATGGTCGGGGCGTGGAGATTTGAACTCCAGACCTCCTGCGCCCAAGGCAGGCGCGCTACCAGGCTGCGCTACGCCCCGACATGAAGTACGTAAAGATTATAAAGGACTTCCCAACAGAACTGTTGCTCCATCTGACCAATTTCGCCTTCATGGAGTGAACCCGTATTTTGAGACAGTTTTTGGCGCCCACCCTCCCGAAGCACCTGCCTCGTGAGCAAGTGCTTCCGCGGATCAACCTGTGTAAGCGGAGAGGCAATCTCCTTGGCCTGCGGTGCAGAAAGCCCTCGGTCCTGCGAATCACTTTCGTCTTGGGATATCATGCAGGCGGAGCAAATCGAGCCGATGAGCGAGAAGAATGAAACGGTCCTTCGGAAAACGCCGCTCTTTGCGAATCTCACGGATACAGAGATGAGCGCGTTGGCCGGGCGAGTCAGCAATAGACGTTTTGAGCGCGGCGCTCTATTGTTCAGCGAGGGTGATCCGTGTACAGGTCTTTTTCTTGTGGCATCGGGCAAGATTCGCATTTTCAAGCTGTCGCCTGCGGGTCGGGAACAAGTTCTGGCCATGGAAGGACCGGGGAGTTCATTCGCAGAGCTTCCGGTGTTTGATGGAGGTAATTATCCGGCCTCGGCGTCTGCATTGGAGGACGCCGAAGTGCTCTTCATTTCGCGCAAGGATTTTCAGAATTTCTGCCGGGAACATCCAGAGGTAGCGCTTAAAGTGATAGCGGTAGTTGGTTCACGGCTGCGACGCCTGGTCGGAATCATCGAAGACTTATCGTTCACGACGGTGCGACACCGATTGATCGCCCTCATACTACGACTAGCACAGGCGAGCGGGACGGCCTCGAAAGAGGGCGTCCACGTGGAACTCACGAAGACACATCAAGACCTGGCGGCGGAATTAGGAACAGTGAGAGAACTCGTCTCCCGCAATCTGAGCCGACTTCAAGCTGAAGGGTTCCTAGAAGTGGACGGTCGGAGAATTATAGTGAAGGACCTCGCGGGCCTAAAACGCGAGCAGAAGGCTTCTGAGTAATTACCTCTCTTTTTTGATATTTGCAGGGCCATAGTGACTTTGGTCACTGCCTCTTTGTGTCTCCCCATCCACACTATGATCTGTCGCGGAGGTAGTTATGAATTTCAATGACGAAACCAAAGTTAAGGACATTGCGCTTTCGAATCCAGCGGCCAGGCAAATTCTCGAAGATGCCGGGCTTGACTATTGCTGTGGTGGCGGAAAATCACTGCATGAAGCGTGCCTGCATGCAGATGTTCCGACTGAAGAAATCCTGAACCGTCTGCGTGAAAACAGCAAACACGTACATGCCGGCGAAGCAAGCTGGACATTGGCACCTCTCGGTGATCTGACACGACATATCCGTGAGAGGCACCATCGGTACGTTCGCGAGGCAATCGCGCGGGTTCAGCCCTTATCGGACAAAGTGGTAGCAAAGCACGGAAAGAATCATCCCGAACTCACAGATATTCAGAGACTCTTCGCCGAAGTTGCGCGAGAGATGATCATGCACATGCAGAAAGAGGAACAGATTTTGTTTCCGTATATCGATGCACTGGAGAAGGCGACAAATTCACATGGCTCCGTCGAGCCTCCCTTCTTCCAAACGGTGAGGAACCCGATTCACGCCATGATGAAAGAGCATGATGCTGCGGGAGAATTGGTGAAGCAGATTCGAAAAGCCAGTTTGGAATACACGACTCCTGCGGATGCATGCACAAGTTATAAGGCTCTGTACCAGGATTTGAGGGAGTTCGAAGCGGACCTTCACCAGCATGTGCATCTGGAAAACAACATCCTCTTCCCCCGTTCAGTGGAGATGGAAACTGCGGTCATCTAAGGAAGGGGCGGAGCCATGTCGATTTCACTCGAAGCACCAGTGCTAGGCGCCAAGAGCGAGCGTCATTCCTCGCTCTCTCCCGCCCAGATAATGGAGATCGCCCGCGCGCGTGAGGCGTCTCTTTCGCGCCTTCTCATGGCTTATATCAGCTCTGGGCTTATTTTCATGCTGCTGCCAGGCACATTCCTCGGAGTGTGGAATCTCCTCCAGATCAGCGGGCGCGAGAGCGCCGGGTCCATTTCGCCTGCATGGTTACAGGCTCACGGCCATGCCCAGGTGTTCGGCTGGATAGGAAGTTTTATTTTGGGCATTGGTTTCTACTCGATTCCGAAGCTACGCGGCGCAACGAAGCCAGCCTTCGGTGCGGCCTGGGCATGCTGGGTAATGTGGACAATCGGTGTGGGGGTACGCTGGGCCGCAAATGTTTACACGTGGCAGTGGCGTTTGCTGCTCCCGCTCTCGGGTGTGCTCGAACTGGCTGCGTTCCTGATTTTCTTCAGCGCGGTTTCACAGCACCGGCCTGAAGATTCCGGGAAGAGCCGACTGGAGCCGTGGATTTGGGTGGTTATCAGCGCAAGCGCGGGGTTGATGTTGACTCTTATTGCGAACCTAGCGGCGTGCTTCTACCTTGCGTTGCGGGGCGGAAGCCCAGCCTTGTCACACATTCTCGACCAACGCTATCTGGTGTTGGTCGCATGGGGATTCCTGGTGCCGTTCGTTTGGGGATTCAGTACCAAATGGATGACAGTGTTCCTCGGTCTCAAGCCGCTTCGTCCAAGGCTGCTCTTGGGCGCGCTGGTGTTGAACTTTGCGGGCGTTGTTTTGACGCTCTTGGGATGGGGAGCTGAAGCGACTGCCTTCTTTGTTGTGAGCACAGCTCTGGCAATTGCGGCGGTACGAATGTTCGAGTCCGCGCGACAGGAGCCGAAAACACGCGGCGTTCATCCCAGTTTCCCATTCTTCGTCCGCATGGCCTACGGCTGGTTGCTGGTGGCAGCCTTGCTTGGGGTCGGCGCGGCACTCTGGGATTCATCTGGAGGAATTTGGGGCGCTTCCCGGCATGCGCTGACGGTCGGATTCATCGCGGTGATGGTCTTTTGCGTTGGCCAGCGCATTCTCCCTGCGTTTGCGGGGATGCGGCTATTGTGGAGTACCCGGCTGATGTTTGCGGGGCTCCTGCTCCTCACGATTGGATGCACTCTGCGTGTCTCCAGTGAAGTTCTCGCATATCAAGGATATGCCAATTGGGCGTGGTCGGTTCTACCTGTCTCAGCTATGCTCGAACTGGCGGGGATCACGGCCTTCGCCATGAATATTTTTGGCACGTTCATTCTAGAGCCGAGTCACGTGCAGAAACAGCCCTTGGTCGTGCGGATAAACTAGGTACCTTCATATGGTTATTTCGAAAGGGGAGTAAGTCATGAGCGATAGTCTGAAACAAACCGCCAGTTCTGCCGCCATTCGTTCGCCGGGTCCGCTCGAAAGTCCAATCCTTTCATTTGACCTAAATGCTGAGATCGCACGATTGCGTAGCGAAAATGCGTGGCAGGGTGGACGGAATTCAAAAACACTGGTGAAGCATCCTGATTTTCGTGTGGTATTAACAGTCTTGAAATCGAATGCGCGCCTTCACGAACACAAAGCTGCCGGTCGAATTTCTGTCCAGGCCATCGCGGGCCACATCCGAATGCATGTGCAGGAGAAGGCGATTGATCTGCCTACCGGACACATGCTGGCCTTGGAACGCGCGCTTCCGCACGATGTGGAAGCTCTGGAGGATAGCGCATTTCTGCTGACCATCGCTTGGCCGGAAGGCACTACTAAAGCTTGACCGGGCAGTTCGGAGAGGCAACATGATCTCGTTCGATCCTGCACACACAGCCGTTCACTATCCGCCTGATCGCCGATTTCGCATCTGGATTCGACCTTCCATTCTGGTCGGAATCGGTATCGCGATCCTTTCTGTAATCGCGGCGTCTTGGATCGAGGTCGCCGTTGCCGGCTTGCCTCATGTTCCAGCGGTTCCTCAGATATATCCCAATAACTTCGTGGGGCCGCACGGGTTTCCGGTCTGGGTGCGTTACTGCCACTTCTTCAATTTCCTTTTTGTAACGATGCTGATTCGCAGTGGTTTGTCCATCCTGATGGATCATCCTCGCCTGTATTTCAATGATGGCTGCACGCCGGGGAGCGAATGGATTCGGCTTACGCCGCTAAAAGTTCCGCGCGACCGACTCTGGACCGCGAAAGACGACGCCCGATATATTTCGCCGTTAGTCGGAACGCCGGGCTACCGGCACACAATTGGCATTGCACGAGTGTGGCACTTCATCGACGTTCACGGTTTCATTATCACTGGGATTCTCTTCGTCATCATGCTCTTCGATACAGAGCAATGGCGGCGTATTGTGCCAACTTCGCCGCTCGTCCTCTTGCAGGCATGGAACACGTGGGTGCACTACGCAACGTTTCACCTGCCCCCAGAACCGAACGGGTTTTACGGCTACAACGCATTGCAACAGATAGCGTATTTCACGGTCGTCTTAGTCTTTGGCCCCTTGGCGATTCTTACGGGGATCGCCATGTCGCCCGCCGTGGTGAATCGCTTTCCCTGGTACGCGCGGATCTTTGGCGGCAGGCAATCGGCCCGATCGATCCACTTCCTCACCATGTTCAGCTTCCTTGCGTTCCTCGTCGTGCACGTCACGTTGATTGTGATGACTGGATTCGCGCGCAATATGAACCACATTGTGCTCGGCACGGATGATCAGGGGCATCTGGGCATGTATCTGGGGTTTGTGGGCATAGGCGTGGTCGTACTTTCGTGGATCGTGGCGCACTACATCTCATGGAACCACCCCCGCGGATTGCAGCACGCGCTCAAATCCGTGACCTATCCGATGCAGCTTCTTACGTTGAATCGCCTGACTCCGCAACAGAAGTATACGGAGCAGGAAATCTCGCCGTACTTCTGGCCAAACGGCAAAGTGCCGGTTCGGGAGGATTGGAAGCGCATGGCGGAAGCAGACTTCGAGAATTTCCGCCTTAAGGTGGGAGGCCTCGTGGAAAGGCCGGTTGAGTTTTCCCTCGCCGATCTTGAGCGGTTGGGTGAAACCGAACACATCACGATGCATCATTGTATCCAGGGATGGAGCGGTGTCGCGAAGTGGGGCGGTATTCCCATGAAGCGGCTCATCGAATTGGTGCAGCCAAGACCGGAAGCGAGAGTCGTCGCCTTTTTCTCGTTTGGAGAGGCTCTCTACGGCGGCCCCTATTACGACACACAAAGCCTAGAGAATGTGCTGAAGCCGCAATGCCTACTGGCCTCGCGGATGAACGGACAACGGCTTCCGCAGGTATATGGAGCGCCGTTGCGGTTGCGCGTAGAGAATCAGCTTGGCTATAAGATGGTCAAATGGATCGAGCGTATCGAGTTCATCGAGTCCGAGAAGGTGCTTGGCAAAGGAGAAGGCGGCACGAACGAGGACGATGAATATTTCGACCTGCTGCCCAACATCTGATGCGGAAGCTCGCTCCGCCAGCCCAAGAACATCCCGGCACTGATCACGTCCTTTCTTTGCTCCGACGGCTCCGGCTGGATTGGCTGCTGCATCATTTTCCGCCGCGACTCGTGCGATCACTCTACGTGTTTGTGAATGGCTTCGTCACCATTGGTTTGCTGGCGCTATTGGCGCTCCTGAGCCGCAATCCATTTGTGTTTCCATCGCTCGGGCCTACCGCTTATCTTCTGTTCTTCTCGCCACTGGCAAAAACGTGCAGCCCACGGAACACTATTTTTGGTCACGCTATCGGAATCATCTGCGGCTATGGGGCGTTCGTTGTCACAGGTGCCGGGGCGCTGCCGTTCGGTGTGCACCCAGGCATCTTCTGGCCAAGAATTTTGGCGGCGGCACTTTCGCTGTCGGCCACAGGGGCATTGATGGTTCTTCTCGGGGTTAGCCACCCGCCCGCTGGCGCTACCACACTGATTATTTCTCTGGGAATTATTTCGAAGCCGCGTGAACTGCTCATCATCGAAGTGGCCGTGTTCCTGCTTGTTGCTCAAGCGTTGGTGATCAATCGGCTCGCTGGATTGCCCTACCCCTTGTGGAATGCTGCGGCCTTGATCAACCCAGTGAACGAGGACCGAGATTAGCCCATCCATTAACTCAACAAACGAAATACAGAAATAGGAAAGCTGCCTAGAATTACGGACTAGACCGTTTAGGAACTACTTCTAACTCGCGCTCTACGAGTTACAGCCTCAACGCGCTTCAGCGCCTTTCCCTTGTGAATTGCAATGTGATCGGTTTTGTCACTCTTGATAATGTATTGAGGTTCGTCTTTCGAAGCATGGTGCAAATACCCTTTGAAGCGAATGGTAGAGACAACTTTCTTCAGGATCACTCCGCGAACTCTTCCTGCTTCGGAGTTCCATTCAACATGGTCGCCGCTCTTGAACGCCTTCGACATCGGACTCAACCCATTGTGCATGAATAGACCGTGAGGAGTCGAGGAAGTGCCGGGCCATTGAACGGAAAGAGCAGGGTCAAAGTTGGGTATCGCGCAGGCGGGTCCTGGAGTGAACCGTTGGAGTGAGACAGTTTCGTAGTGCACACTTTGCAGGAAAGGAGCTGCAAAGTGGAAAGAAAATGGAAAGAGCGATACAGCCAGAAATTCCGTTGCCGGACAGTGGAACGCATGAACGCGTGCGAGAACATCCTGAGGCTATCGCGAGAACTGGGCGTTCATCGTAGGCTGTTGTACAAGTGGCGGGATCAAGTGGACCCAGCGGATGCTGATGGTGAGGCAACGCTTCCGAATTCCCGGGAATCGACGCTTCGTAAGGAAATCAGCAAGCTCAAACGGTTACTGGCGGACAAAACGGTGGAGGTGGATTTTTTCGGAGGTGCCTTGCAAAAAGTCGAGGCTCGACGCCAGCAGAGCGATATCTCTGGCGAGAAGGCGTCTACGATGAAATCCAAGACGCGGTTGCAAGGCAGCTTGAGCATCGAGCGGATGTGCCAGTTAGCGCAGGTTAGCCGAGCGGGATTCTATCGCTACCTGCAAGGGCGGGCGCCGGTCGAGGAGTGCATGATCGTGCGATCTGCCGTTCAGGAGATTGTCTTAGAACATCGCCGACGCTACGGCTATCGACGGGTCACGGCGGAACTTCGGCGGCGAGGGATCACGGTGAACCATAAACAGGTAGCACGAATGATGCGGACGGACAACTTATTAGAGATTCAGAACCGTGAACTCTGCGCCGCAACACGGCGGGACGATGGGCTGGAGATTTATCTCAACCTAGCCAGTCGCGTGAAAGTGTGCGGTCCGAATCAGCTATGGATCGCGGATATGACCTACATTAGGCTGAAGGGCGAGTTCGTCTATTTGGCGGTGGTTCTCGATGCCTTCTCCCGTAAGGTGGTGGGATGGTCACTCGACCGGACCTTGCAGTCTAGGCTTCCACTCAATGCGTTAGAAAAGGCAATTGTGAATCGACAGCCGCCTCCTGGAGTCGTACACCATTCCGATCGGGGCATCCAATACGCGTGCGAAGGCTATATCCAGGTGCTTCGGGCTCACCAGATGATACCGAGCATGAGTCGGCCGGGGAATCCGTATGACAACGCCAGTTGCGAGAGCTTTATGAAAACCCTGAAACGCGAGGAGATCTACGCCAACGACTACCGTGACTTAGAGCACTTGGTTGAGAGCATCGAGGTTTTCATCAAACATTATTACAATCGATGCCGTTTGCATTCAGCGCTAGGTTACCGCCCACCGGAAGAGTTCGAAGAAGAATGTGGGCAGCGGAAAGCTGAGGCAAGCTTTGCAGCCTCGACAATGACCTTTTTCAGGGACCGGCAGTGATCCAATCGTCGTGTTCTGGTGAGTAGTGCTGCAATCGGTTGCCGCATGACAAGGCAGTATCAGGCTTTAGTGAATGGACTGGTGTGCCAGTGTGCCAATAAAAATTGTCTCACCAAGGGGTTCACTTACTGCTGCAAAAGCAGGCGCGTGCCCTGTGCCAAAACTGTGCCAGAATCCGATGTTTTCATGCCATTGGGGTTAGCTTTGAGCGAAAAGCAGATTCCCCAAATTACTGAAAACACAGAGAAGTCAAAGTAGAGAATGGAGCTGTTGGAGTCGGTCGGTCCGCGCCCAAGGCAGGCGCGCTACCAGGCTGCGCTACGCCCCGACATGAAGTGCGCTGTTGATTCTAAGGCAGTTTCTAGCTTTGGAGCTACTTCGATTCCGCAGCGCTTCTCGGAATTTGCAAGGTCGGTGCCACTTGGTCCGGCGCGTTCGGCGCTCAGTTGGACTCCAATGGCAATTGCGTGGCTGCGCGATCATGTTCGCGGGGTTTCCGTATGTCATTCGCGCCCGTTTGAGAGGGAACGCCACAGACCAATGGTTCTTTACGCAGTGATATAGTTTAGTGATGCTGCAGCGTTTCGCGTGCGTTACACGCGCTGGTAATTGGCACACGGCCCGTTTCGGTTCGACGGATGCACGAGCGGGTGGATTCTTGGAGCCGGGAGAAAATGAGTATCACGACTTTATCCGCGCGAGTGTTGGGAATACACGTAGCAGTCTTTGTTTACTGTTACTGCTTCGCGCTGCCGGCCGCGGCGCAGACTGTTTCCGCGACGTCCGGGCGCACCCCCGTGATCGTCGAGTTGTTCACCTCCGAAGGTTGCTCCAGTTGCCCGCCGGCCGATTTGCTTCTGCAAAAATTGCAGGAGCTACAGCCGCTTCCTGGGGCGGATGTGATCGCACTGGAAGAGCACGTGGATTATTGGAATCACGATGGTTGGATCGATCCTTACTCCTCGGCGGAATGGACGCAGAGACAGATGGTATATGGCGCGTTGTTCAAGACGGAGGCCTACACGCCGCAGATGGTTGTGGACGGGGAGAGCCAATTCGTCGGCAGCAGCGCGCGGGATGCTGCGCTGGCGATTCAAAAAGTGGAAAGTTTGGCGAAGACCGGCGTGGAGATTACCGCACGCGCTCCCGATCCCAAAGGCTCGCAGAACTTTGCGGTGTCCGTAAAAAAGCTTGCCGGAGAAACGCCGGGAGATGTGGCCGAAGTGTGGCTGGCGGTGACCGAGGATGGCTTACGCTCGTCGGTGAATCGCGGCGAGAACGCCGGGAACGTCCTTATGCACGTCGCCACGCTACGATCTTTGCATAAGATTGGGGTCGCTACCGCAAGTGGAGCGCCGGTCGCCTTTACCGGAGAGCCGCGCGTGAAACTCGATTCTCACTGGAACCACCAAAATCTCGCGGTCGTGGTTTTCGTGCAAGAGCGGAAGAGCCGAAAAATTATCGGCGCGGCCTCGACAAGAATTGCGACGCGAGGGGGAACACCCGCGGTCGCCGCTCTCGCTCGGGGTCGCGCGAATTAAAGCAGCTCCGCCGCGTGTTCCGCGCCCGTCCGCCCACGCAATCGTGCGAAGCCTCTTGCTGAGTCGGTCGCAGCGCTGACTATGCCGTGCTCTTGGCGCCGGCGATCACCAGAACGATGCCGCCCACCAGAGCGAGCCCTCCGAGAATGGGAGGCAAGGGAATTGTGTGCTGCTCTTCTTTAGTCGCGTGCACCGGTCCCAGGTCCAGAACTTTCTTGTTCGTCGTGTAATGAATACCTTGGTAGGCGAACGAAATAACGCCGAGCACCACCAGGATAATTCCCAGCACTGTAGTCGTCTTCATCAGTCGGTTTTCCTTCCACCGTGTGTGTGAGGTCGGGATGCCCGGCGTGCCGATCGGACTAGCGGTGACCCGCGGCTTTTTGTCCCTCGGAGAGACCTTTCATAAAAGCGTCGGCTTGCTTCTCGGCTTCTTCGCGCGCCACGCCGTAGCGCTCTTGAATGCGGCCTACGAGTTGGTCGCGCTTCCCGGCGATCACATCGAGATCATCGTCGGTCAGTTTACCCCACTTCTCACGGACCTTTCCTTGCGTTTGCTTCCACTTGCCCTGCAGTTGATCCCAATTCATGTGTTGTTCTCTCCTTGGGCGCGAACGGCGCTTACGTTGTCCCGCGATAGCTCCATCACAACAGGCACGCCGTTTTTTTCATATACACGGAAGCCCCTATATTTAAACGATAGTTTGTTTACGGCTGCGCGACTCGTTGCGGCCCGGCGCGACGCATACGGACCTGGCCGGAATTAGTTTTCCGCGATTTGCGCGCTTCGCGCCAGCCGCCGAGCTTCAGCGCCACGGACATGCAGGCTGCGCGCAATTCGTCGGCAGCCGCGCGATTCACCATGGCACGGGCCACTACCATGCCGCCAACGCAGAGCGCGGCAGTGGCCTGAGCCGTGATGCGGCGAGGTCTCCCATTCTGGATCGAGCTCCGCTCCAGCACGCTCACCATGGCCTCGAACACCGTTTCGAACGCGCGCTTGGCGCTTTCGTCGCTGCGCGAGACGTCCGTTGGCAGCGCCACCATCGGGCACGAATTTTCCACGTCCTCGAAGTGTTGCCGCGACAGATACGCGCGGACAACTTGCGGGCCGACATCTGAGGATGACAGATCTACTTCCACACCTTCCCAGCAACTCTTCCATTCCGGGTCCGTGAAGAAGCAGCCTAGAACCTCGGCATAGAGTTCGCTCTTGCTCTTGAAATAGCTGTAGAAGCCGCCGTGGGTGAGGCCGGCGCCGGCCATGATCTGGCCGATGGAAACATTGTCGAAGCCATGCCGATTGAAGAGGCGGCGCGCGCTTTGCACAATCTTTGCTTTCACCTCGATGCTGTGACCAGGTGGGTAGGGCATGAGACCTCCTTATTGCTGGACGGGCGAAGTATGGCTCCGAACGTGGATTCGATGCCAGAAAAATATGTTCTTGATCATATTTTACCCCGGTGGTCTTATCGTGGTACCACACGCTTGAAAATTCGGGAGGGAGAACGATGACCGTGAGACACGATGTGGTTACGCCGCGGAATATTTCGACCCGACGCCAGATGATTGCGAGTGTCGCTGTTTCATTTGGGAGCTTGGCGGCCGGCTCGAAGCTCTGCGCAAGGGGCCCGCAGCAGGCTATGCAGGAAAAACCGGGCACTTCGGCAAACCAGACGCGCACGTCACTGCATCAGGAAGCGGAGTTCAAGGCGAACCCGCAGCGCATCTACGAGGTGCTTCTGGATTCGAAGCAATTCGCCGCATGCACTGGAATGCCGGCCGAGATTGATCCGAAGGCCGGGGGCGCGTTTTCCATGTTTGGAGGAATGATCGTCGGCCGCAATGTAGAGCTCGTGCCGTACGAGCGCATCGTGCAGGCGTGGCGTCCGACGCATTGGGCGCCGGGCGTTTACTCGATCGTCCGATTTGAATTCAAGCCGCACGACAGCGGGACCGTCGTAGTCCTCGATCACACGGGCTTCCCGGAAGGTGAATACGACCATCTTGACTGGGGCTGGCACAATCACTACTGGGACACGCTGAAGAAATACCTGGCGTAGGCGCGATTGTGCAGCCTCCCGCGTCGAGAAAAGGCGATCTACACCGTCGGAATAAGAATTTCCGTGATCAGTTCGTCTTCCGGCGTCGTGCGCGGGTCGTTCACATAATTTTCGATGCAGAAGTCGTCGCGCTGTTGGATTTTCGTCTCGGCGACGATCAGAAAAACTCGGCCGCAAGCTTCGGGCAAGTGCGAGTAAGCTCCAGTTAAGACGAACCGGCTGTATTTTCCGCCAGCGAACTTGGTGTACTGCACACCCTCCGGCAGATCGCCCGGCACCGCCTCCAGGGCCACGCCGGCTCGGTAAATCTTCGGCTCGACTTTATACAGGCTCATGTAGCCAGTGATTTTATTGTGCTCGGAAATTGTGGGTATCAGTTGGTGCACGGCTTGCCAAGCTTGCGGCGCTGTCTCCTGAAACGGACCGATCTTCTCGATAAAAGCGTAATGCGTTTCCGGCCAACTCACGATTTCAGGTGTTTCCGTGAGCTTCATGAACCTCTTTTTTGCGATGGCCATGAAGTTTTCCCCGTTTCGATTTGAATAAAAGAGCGTGTGCCCGCGCGGCGCCCGCTTATTATTGCCCAGAAAAAGCGGCGGCAGCACTGTTTTTTTAGCCGCCCGCAATCGCTCCAATTATGAAAAACGGCTCTTTGCCGGAAGCGATTGCCTCCGGAAGAGGGGCCTCCGGAGATTCAAGCGATAGATCTTCTTCACACGCGAAGAACCGCAGGAACGGCCGCCGTTGCCTGGTGACGTGATCGCGAATCGTCCCGCGCAGCATGGGATAGCGTTCCTCGATCGCGTCCAGGATCGCGCTGGTCGTCACCGGACCTTGCACCTCGAGTTTCAATTCGTCTTCGACGTGCGCCAGCGTCCGCAAATGAGCGGGTAGTATCACTCGGATCATAAAAGCGTCTGCACCTCGACGGAAAGCACGGCTGGAAGGTCGCGGACGATGGGCGCCCAATTGTCGCCGCCGTCGGCCGATGCGTACACCTGCCCGCCCGTGGTGCCGAAATAGATGCCGCACGAATCCAGCGAGTCCACCGCCATCGCATCGCGCAATACGTTCACGTAGCAATTGCTTTGCGGTAAGCCCTTGGTCAGCGCTTCCCATTCATTGCCGCCCGTCTTGCTGCGATAGACGCGCAATTTTCCATCGGGCGGATAGTGCTCCGAATCGCTTTTGATCGGCACCACATAAATTGTTTCCGGCTCGTGTGCGTGCACGTCAATCGGGAACCCGAAGTCACTCGGTAAATTACCGCTGACTTCATGCCAAGATTCGCCCCCGTCGTCGCTGCGCATCACGTCCCAGTGCTTTTGCATAAACAGCACATCCGGGCGCGATCGGTGCATGGCAATGCGGTGAACGCAGTGGCCCACCTCGGCCGTGCCATCGGGGATCATATTGGACTTCAGCCCGCGATTGATCGGCTTCCAGGTTTTGCCGCCGTCGTCGCTGCGGAAGGCGCCCGCTGCCGAGATGGCGATGAACATTCGCCCCGGATGATTGGGATCCAGCAGGATGGTGTGCAGGCACATCCCGCCTGCGCCGGGCTGCCACTGTGGTCCGGAGCTATGTCCGCGCAAGCCGGAAAGTTCGTGCCAAGTGTGGCCGCCGTCGGTGGTCCGAAAAATTGCGGCGTCCTCGACGCCTGCATAAACCGTGTCGGGGTCAGTGAGCGAAGGCTCCAGATGCCAGACGCGCTTGAATTCCCAAGGGTGCTGCGTGCCGTCGTACCACTGGTGGGTGGTGAGAGGCTTCCCGGTTTCCGCGGAAGTGTCATAGACAAATTTATTACTCTCGCCGGAGGGCATGCCTCCGGGGCCAGCAGATACGCCGCCTCCTGGCGTCTCCCACGTCTTGCCGCCGTCGTTGGAACGTTGCAGCACTTGTCCGAACCAGCCGCTGGTCTGCGACGCGTACAGCCGGTTGGGATCGCCGGGCGATCCTTTGAGGTGATAAATCTCCCATCCGGCAAAGTGGGGACCGCTGACGTCCCAATTTTGACGCTTTCCGTCCGACGTCAGAATAAACGCACCTTTGCGTGTGCCCACCAGAACCCGCGCCTTGCTCATCGCTCTCTCCCTCCTGAGTTTTTCGCCGCCGCATGCCGCGGCTTTTCGTCAAACCTGGGAATCAGCGGAGTGGAATCGCGCGCTTGCCACCGCCGCCTGGTTTCCTCGAGCACGGCTGGGCGATTCCGCTCCATTTCCTCTATCACGGCGCACGGAGCTTCGCTTTCCTCGTGCCGCGCTCCCCAAATCAGCAGTTCCAAAAGCACCGGCGCCAAGTCAATGCCTTTCCCGGTGAGCCGGTAGTTCTTTCTGCGCCCGTCCGTCGCTTGCTCCTCGGCCGTGATGATTCCCGTGGCTTCCAGTTTCTGCAGGCGGTCGGCCAGGATGTTCGTGGCAATGCCTTCGCCCGCTTCCTGGAACTCTTTGAACGTTTTGTACCCTCGCACCATCAAATCGCGGATGACCAGCAGCGACCAGCGGTCTCCCAACATTTCGAGCGAGAGACTAACGGGGCAACCGGACCGGCGATTTGTTTGACGTTGCCCAGACACAAACGGCACCTTAGCAATGTCACTTGCGAAACGCAAGCGACATCACCGAGGGCGGAAGCACCCGCCGGGGATTCTTTTTTACGTTGGCGGAGCACGCCGGTTTTAGGCGCGGCTCAGCAGGATCGGCTCCCCGAGTTTTGAGGCGTAGTTCGGCCTGTAGCGTTCGGTGTTGTATTGTGTTGCGATGTCAATCTTGCGTACGCCCGAAGACGACGCGGGCAGCGGCGCGTGCGCATAACAACCGTTCTGCACGCCCACCATGCGTCCGGTCACGCCTTCGCGAATTAAATCCAGGGCAATGTTGGCGAACGTAATCGCCACGATTTTATCGATGGCATCGGGATCGCCGCTGCGCAAGTCGTAGGTCAAGTCGCTGGCGACCGTTTCCTCGCCGGTGCGCTTTTGAATCTCGTCGGCCAAAGCGTGGCCGATATCCACTTTTTTCCGGTGGCCGTAGGCGTCGGCTTCGCCTACTTCGCCGACGGCCCCTTCCTTCCATACGGCGCCCTCCGAAACTACCGCCACCGAATAATTGCTGGGATTGTTGCGCTTGTCTTCCACCAGCAGTTTGCTCACCAGGTCCAGGTCGAAGGGGTATTCGGGAATCAGGCAGCGAGTGGAAGTTACGTAGGCGGTGTAAAGCGCAGTGAACCCGGAATCGCGGCCGAAAATGCGGAATATGCCGATGCGCTCGTGAGAGCCCAGCGTGGTGCGCTGCCGGGTGATCGCGTCTTTCGCGCGGGTGATGGCCGTGGAAAATCCGATGCAGTACTCGGTTCCGCGCACATCGTTGTCCATCGTCTTGGGAACTCCAATAACCGGGAATCCATGGCTGGAAAGAGCCGCGGCGAAACTCAGAGTATCGTCGCCACCGATGGCGATCAGGCAGCCTACGCCCAAGCGTTCCAAATTCTCCAGGACAATCGGCGTGAAGTCATATGACTTGCCGTCGAAGGGAAGTTTAGCTAATTTCGCGCTGGACAGATGCTCGGGAACTTTGCCGCTCGCGACGCGGCGCGGATTGGTGCGGGAAGTGTGCAGCACTGTGCCGCCGGTGCGGTCGATCGTCCTGGTGTTCTCGCGGGTCAACTCTCGTGCGTAGGTCGCGTCGAATTTTTCGGCTGGGTTCATGTGCGTTAATCCCTTCCACCCCTTGCGAATTCCGATTACGTTGCGCCCCATCTCCGTTGCGCGGTACACCACGGACTTGATCACAGCGTTCAAACCGGGCACGTCCCCTCCGCCCGTCAAAACAGCGATGCTGGTTCTCGCGGTCATGAATCAATGGCTCCTTGTGGGTTCAGAATTGCAACAGTACCTCAAAATAAAGATGTCTTGCGGGCACCGCGCCGCATGACCGGCTCCATCGCCATTCTCGCACAGGCCCGGAAGCGCCGCGCGAAAGCCGCGGCTCGTATCGCCATGCCATCAGCGGAGTCGCGATTAGCCGTTCATTTTACTTCAGGTGAATTCGGGGGACGGCAAGGAAGTTCACGGAGGTGTCGCAGTTACTTACAGGGGAAGAATGCCGGCGCAGTCGCGCCGGCGGGATATATGCGGAGAAACAATGAGAATGAGTCCAACGAGCCGACAGCGGCTCACCTGAACCGTTACGCGGCGTATTTACCGCGGGAGTGCTCCAGCACCAGGCCTTCGGATGGTGAGTGAATGAGATAGGTGCCCGGCACGATTTTCTGCAGACGCTCGACGCAGGCCTTAGCCGTGTCCAAGCTCTGTGTTTCGGAGATCCAAACAAAATTGCCGTCGGGGAGCCGCTTGAATATATCGAACATGACGAGTTGGTTCCTCCTGCCGTGCTTGCTTGCATTTTCACCGCCAAGCGCGGACCGGGTAACTTCCTCAACCGAATCAATAATTTAGGGACCTGCAGGATCGCGTCACGATTCCCAGGCGTGTAATTTTGCCCAGTGATTTGAACATGCTTCCTAGCAACCGGCACGCTACCGGAAACTTCAGCGCTCTCTACCATCTTCTCGGTATGGCCCGCGCGTCGCGCCCGGAAGTAATATTTCGCGTACATTCGGTAAGTTTCTTAGCTCAATTGTTCCAGGAAAGTTAGTTCAGGAGGTTTCAAAATGCTTTACTACGCGTTGCTGTTCTTGGTGGTGGCGTTAATCGCGGGGTTTCTCGGTTTTGGAGGCGTCGCGTTTGCGGCAGCCGGAATTGCGAAGATCCTCTTCTTTGTGTTCCTGGTCGTGTTCATCGTCACTCTGATCATGCACCTAGCGCGAGGCGGAGTCGCTCGCGGCTAGCAAGTCTGGGCCAATCAACTACCTAATTCGAAGGAGATATTCGTGAAAAAAGCACTGATGTGCGCGTTGATGGGGATATTAGTCTTGGCTACCGCAAGTCGCGGTGATGACAAGGAAAAAGACGAAGACCGCTTGGCCAACTGCGGCACGGTTTTGAAAGAGATTTTGGACGTTCCCGATGATATTCCTCAAGACCTGCTCGATAAAGCCGATTGCGTCGTCGTTTATCCTTCCGTGTTGAAAGCCGCCTTTGTCGTCGGAGGCAGCTACGGCCGCGGTGCGATGAGCTGCCGCAAGGGACCCAACTTCAATGGACCTTGGGGTCCTCCCACCATGATGGCTCTGGAAGGCGGAAGCTTCGGCTTTCAAATTGGCGGCCAGGCAACCGATTTTGTTCTGCTAGTGATGAACGATAGCGGAGCGAACGGCATCCTGAGCAGCAAGGTGAAGCTCGGCGCCGACGCGTCGGCGGCAGCGGGGCCCGTGGGCCGCGATGCTTCGGCCGAAACGGACGCTACGCTGCGTGCGGAAATTCTGAGCTACTCGCGAGCTCGCGGCGCGTTTGCCGGAGTTTCTCTCGAAGGCTCGACGATCCGTCCGGACAATGACGCCAACGAGCGAATCTACCGCCAGAAGCTTTCGGCGAGGGATATCGTGCTTCGTGATGAAGTGCACGTACCGCCGTCCGCGCAGCCCATGATCGCGACGCTGGACGCCCGAACGCCCCATCACAAGAGCTAGGCAGGAGTCCCGGCCTTGCGCGAATTGCGTCTTGTTCGTCGCAAGCCACGTCTGGACTTGCCTGACACTTCAACCGCTGGCGCTCTCATCGAGACTGCAGCCTTGAGAGCGCCGGCACAACCTTCTGGATCGAGGATTCCGCAATGGACTTGACACCGATATACGACATCTTTCGTCGCCTGCCTAGCGGGCAACTGGTTTGGACATGTGCGGCACGCGGTCTTGAGGACGTGAGAGCAAGGCTGGTGAATCTCAAACTCACCGCGCCTTCAGACTGCGTCGTGTACGTACGGCGGGGATAGCAACTAATTACACCTCGGCGCGGGCTCTCCGCTCCACGATTACACCTTCACCGCCGCTCGTATTCTCGGAATCCCCGTCACCGCCGCTTTCAAGGCCGGCTCTTTCTCGATCGCGTTCAACACGGCCTCGGTAACTTCCTGGTCTATCTCCGGCGCGCTGCGGAGTTCCGTCGGGTAGCGCACCAGCAATTCCAGTCCGGCCTCCGAAAATTGCAATTTCGCCTGCGGCGCAGGAGCTTTCATTTGGAGCTCGATGCTGCGTTCGAGATCGTTGTGCTGGCGTTCGATGTCGGCGCGGTAACGCTCATATACCGAATTCACTGCAGCCAAAAGTTTCTCTTCGAGCAGCTTGAAATCAGCGCCCGGCACCCCCTGCAGCACCACTTCGTGCCAGGTGTACTCCGTGCCGGGGATTTGCTTGTACAAAGGAGTGGTGGCCTGGAACAGCACGGCGTTTGAAAAGACCACAATTCTTCCCGTCGGAAATAGGTTGATGTCGCTGCCCGCCAACTCCATCAAGTAAAAACGCACCGGCGAAACGTCAATTACGTCGCCCGTTACGCCGGCGATGCTGATGCGGTCGCCAATCCGGATTCCGTAGCGCCCGATCACAAAAAAGTAGGCTGCCACGGAAAGCAGGACTGCTTGGAGTCCCACGGCGATTCCAGCGGTGGCGAACCCGGCAAATGTGGCGAGGGAACTGAAATCACTCACGATCCCCAGCGTCAGAACCGTGCAAATCAGAAAACCCATCACAAAACGCCGCAACAGCATGAATTGGCGCCGGCGCCGCAGATCGTGAACGTAACGGAATGTCCATCTACGCCAAACCTCGGAGAGAATCCAGAGCACTCCCAGGGCGCCGAGTATCCCGAGAGCGCTCGCCAATACCGAGCGCAGCGCGTCCTTGGACTCCTGCGCAATCGAGTTGCGCCAGTTGAAAAAATTCGCGCGGCTCTGATCGAGAACCACAAGCTCCTGGCTCAGCGGAATGACGACGTTCGCAAGCTGCTTGAACTGGTCCGTAAGGTCCCGCAGCTCTTGTTGCGCCGCTTTTGCCTGTTTGGGGTCCGCTGGCATTTGCCCGACCAGGTTGCGGCCCCGCTGAATCGTAGCAATGAGGTTAGCCCGCATCGGCTGCCGCAGCGCGGCGGCCACTTCGTGCACGTGTGCGGTTTCGTTGGCCATCTGGTCGATTTCGTGCATCGTGCGAATTTCCGAGTACAGCGTGAGGCCCTGGCCAATCAGGCCCGAGGATTTGGAAATTGCAGGCTTGGCCTCGGCCGGTTTGGCGGCAGCCTTTTGGGCATTGGCATCACCCAGCACTTCGGGAACAGTCCGGGCGAGATCGCTGATGCTTCCTGCCAATCCGCCAACGCCCGACTCGTTGCTGCTCTCCACAAAGCTTGCCAATTTCTGAACTGCGTCTTGCGTCGCTTGATCGAGCTCCACTTCGCCCTTCAGCGAGTCGCGCTGGCTGATCAAGCTTTGCCGCTTGCTGGGTCCGGCTCTTTCGATCTGCTTATTGAGCGCCTCAATCTTGGATTGGTCATCGCTGATGCGAGATTTAACGGCGGCAAGGGTCTTGGCCAAGTTTTGTGGTTGGACGGAATTGGCTTGCGCCGAGGACGACGGAGTCTCCGTCGCCTGCTCCGTGGGGCCTGTCAATTGTGCGGCCGCCTGCGCGGATTGGAACGCCAAACGCACCGCTTGCTGCCCCAGATTTTGCGAGGTGTCCTGGTAAATGGCGTCGCTGGGCAATCCCACCGACTGTATCTTGCCCGTCGAATCCCGGTACCAGCTGATGATCACGTTCAAGTGATGGAGAATGGCATCGTGGTCAACCTGCGCCGCGCTCCTGGAATTAGGAATAAAGCCGAGGACAATCAGGAAAAGCAGAAGGGCGGTCACCGCCGGTCGGAGGGGTTTTCGCCACGCAGTTCCGCTTCGCATTACGGGTCTTTCCCTCAGAGTCGCGAGTTTCGAGCCGGGATAATCCTGAAAAATCAGTCTGGCTGGACGAGACGACTTCCACGAAACTAGCCGCGACAGCAAGCCATCATTATACAGGCATCGATTCCAGCCGCCGATCAGAACTCGGCGTCGAGCGCTGCCGCTTTGGACGGCGCGATCTTTCGGCGTGGTTCACGCCTGCAAGCAAGCCACGGGGAAATTCCCCAGCACGTCTTCCGCACGCAAAGAGGTGCTCTTGCGCCCCGGCGCTACTTCTACACGGTGACCCGAGAGGACATTCTCCCATCGAGAGGGAGCCTTGGCTGGCAATATTATTTTTGTGCCGCGCCAGAATTCCGTCATGCGCTCCCAATTCATCGGCGCGCGAGCTTGCGCCAGCCATCTGGGAACAATCGTGAGAATCCGCTTGTTTCCTTTGTGGCGCGCGAACGCAATTAGATTTTTTGCGCGTTTACCGGTGACCTGCAACGGCAGGAACGAGCCGTCGAGGAATAGCTCGCGCTGCTGGCGCCGCAGATTTAGCACTTTCCACGTCAGATAGAGTTTCGCCCGCCCATCCTGCCAATTGTGCGTCAATTCCTTGCACAAACTCGAGCCATTCTCATGGGCACGCTCTTCGAGCGCATCCAACAATTGCATTCGCTGAGCGAAATCAACGGGCCCGCGATTGTCTGGGTCAACCAGACGCAAATCCCATAGCTCGCATCCTTGATATAAATCAGGCACTCCCGGCGTCGTCAGCTTCAGCAAGACCTGCGCCAGGCCGTTCAACATCCCGAAATACGCAATCTTTTGCTGAAATTGGGAGAAATCCGCCAGGAACAAGTTGCGTTTCCCGGGCTTTATTATCGCGGCTACAAAGTCGGTCAAAGCACTCTCGTGTTCCACGTTCGGCCGCGTCCAGCGTGTGTGCACCATGGCCTCGCGCGTCGCCTTGATCACGTACTCCTTCATGCGTTTTCGAAATGCTGGCATTTCGGCGGCACCAAGCGGCCACGCGCCGAGGAGAGTTTCGTACAAGAAGATCTCCTCGTTGCGGTCGGGCGCGGTCTGCCGGCTCACCACTTTCTTTTTCTTCGCGTTCCAGCGCGCCCATGCGTTCAGCCGCCGTCGCCATTCACCCGGTAATTCCGATAGCACGTTGATGCGCGCGCGCACGTCCTCTCCGCGTTTCGTGTCGTGGGTGGACGTGGAATTCAATCCGTAGGGCCAGCGGCGCTGCCGCTCTCGAATGAAGGAAGTGAACTCGAACGGAGACGGCGCCGATGGCCGCGGATCGCCGCCGACTTCGTTCAACGAAATCAGCGGGCAGTACACGTAAAGCGTCGTGTCCTCCAGCCCTTTGGCAACGATCGGTCCAGTGAACTGTTGCCAGCGCATCACGAATGCCAAGCGGGCTTCGCGCTGCTCCGCAAAATGATTGCGCCCGTCTTCCATCAACAGCACGCTGCGCACAAAATCAAAGCAGCACGAGTTCATATTAGGCTTGCGCGATCGAGCGGCCGCCACGGCGGCTTCGATGTAGCGCCGGGCATCGTTCGGCACTTTCATTTCGCGTATATAGGTTCGATACACCGGAAAGCTCGCGGTCACCTCGATCAACGCCTGGGCCATGTCCGCGCGCGGGAGATCGCGGGCGATGCGGTCATGCTCGGCCAAAATACTCAGTTGCCTGCCCAGGTAGCGCATCTCCACCGCCAGAAGGGTAGACATCACCAGCCTTTTCTTCTGATATAGGAGTTCCTGGTAATTCACTTTGTTTTTCAAGAACGCGAAATACGTTCGCTCGGCCGCGTGCCCGCCTTCGGGATGCACAAACAACCGGTTCACCGCATTCAAGTACTCGTATCCCGTGGTTCCCTGAACGCACGATTCGGCAGGCAGTTCCTCCCGCCCGGAAAGTATTTTTTCCACGATGACGTAAAACTCGCCCGCGTTTTTTCTATCCGCGGCGTTCTGCAATTTCTCCTGGACCCGCCGCAGGTACGCCAAGGGGTCCCGCAGACCGTCAATGTGATCGATACGAAGCCCGGTCACCGCGCCACGTTCGATCAGATGAAATACGACATTATGCGTGGCGTCGAACACCATCGGATCCTCCACGCGCACGCCGACCAGGTCCGTAATACTGAAGAATCTGCGGTAATTGATTTCCGCATTGACGTTCTGCCAGTAAGACAATACGTAGGCCTGCTCTGAGAGCAAGCGATCCAGGTGGCGAAAGCTGCCGGCATCACCGCGCTTTCCGTTGAAGATTTTCAGGTTGTTGTCAACGAACGTCCGTAGCTCGGGTTGGTTCTCATAAAGTTTTTGCAGGCGTTCCTTGGTGCCCTCCACCTGTAGACGCCGCTCGCCGGCTGCATCAATCGGCACGTATTCGCGATTGGGCAGCGCCGAAAGCGCCGCGATGATTCCCAGATATTCCTGAAAGCTTGCGGAATCGGGCCGCAATTTCTGCTCCAGCAGATGCTGCCGGTGGGTCAAGATCATGGGATAAGACCGTGGAGCGAGCGGAAACAGGCCGTCATGGTGCTTAATGAGGAAGCTTCCTCGGAGGAATATGATTTGCAGTTCCTGATTTTTCAAGGCGTCTGCGTAAACGCTGCCGAGCACCGGAAGCAGAATCTTGTTGTCCAGGATGCGCGAAGGTGGATGCCAGTCCACGTCAAAATAGGCCGAATACACCGACGCCGGGCCATTTTCCAGCAGGTCCATCCACCAGGGATTCTCGGCACTGGCCGCCATGTGATTTGGCACGATGTCCAGCAGCAATCCCAAGCCGTGTTTCTTGAGTTCGCCTTGAAAAGCGTCAAATTGCTGTTCGCTGCCCAGCTGACTGTCAATTCGCGTGGGATCGGTCGAGTCGTAACCGTGGCCGCTGCCGCTGCGGCTTTGCAGCAGTGGTGACGCGTAGATGTCGGTGATGCCCAACCGGGTGAGATAGTTCAGAATGTTGCTCGCATCCCGGAATGTGAAATTGGGATTGAACTGCAAGCGATAGCAGGAAAGTGGAATGTGCAGCAGCGGCATCGCTTTTAGGCCAACTGCAATTTCAATTTTTGCTGCAGAATGCCCAGATGCTCCAGCCAGACTCCCGCTTCCGGATTGCCTTTCGCTTCTTCCGAGCGCCACTTTTGCTGCGCGTTCAGCAATGCCGGATACGAAAGATTTTGCGCTTCCCAAATAACTACCACGAAGGGCAACTGTTCCAGGAATTCCAGGAAGCCTTGCAGCCGTTTCACGACCGCCATATCGGACGGTTCCGCCGCAAACGCCGCCGCGGCCTCCTCCACCTTTTTCCGCACGGCGTATTCCAGCGTGGGCACGTCCAACGCCACGCGGACGCTAGCCGCTTCTTTCAGCAGGCCCAGAATGAGATCGCGGTCGAGGGATGAATTCTGCAGCGTTTGCAACAGTTGATCGTTGAGCGTTATTTCCGCGGCAGTCTGAAACGATTTCGGGACTGGAACTCCCAAATCAATCAGGAATCTCATCAGCTGCGCGTGCGGCTGGTAGATTCCGCGGTGCGCGGCGGCGGCGTCGAGTTCGGTGTCGCGCAATATCAGATCGAGGATCTTCCGTTGTTCGTCGCGAAAGAGCGAACGCAGGGAATATACTCCGCCGCCGAATCCGTCGTCCAGCAAGCGGATCACCGCCGGGGCATCCGCGCGCCCGAATGCCGCGAAAAGCTGTTCGGAGGATTTCGCAGGATCGTTTTCGCCCTCCGCCGGGCGGATGCCGCAGGTAAGGTTGTGATCGCCCATGTGCAGCACTCCGAAGTTGAGCGTGGCCGCTTCGTGGGTGATCCGCGAAGATACTCGAGCGCGCCCGGTTGCCAGCCGCATTTTGCCTTCTGTTTGACTTCGAAAATCCTCTCGTTGCACGTCGTAGCAATAGATTCCGGTGCGCTCCGTGTACGCTTCAAATAGCGAACTGATGGCATAGTGCGCGGCCACCTGCGGAAGGTCGGCAATCGCCGGCTTCACCCACTTTTCGTAAATGTTCGCGCCGTCGCGGTGTTCCGGCAGGTTGCTTTTGGCATTTTGCAGCTGCTCCAGAAATTGCGCCTCCAGGTTTCCTCCATACACCTGCTCGCCCATCCGGACAGCGCGGCGCGCGTACTGAATCACCTGCACCGTTTCGATTCCCGAAAGTTCATCGAAAAACCATCCGCAACTGGTGTACATCAGCTGGGCGTGCCGCTCCATTTCCAGTAATTTCAGCGCGGCGACTTTTTCACCTTCTTTCAATTCGTGGTTGGCGTGCTCCGCAAAGAATGCTCCGATACTCTCGTCCGAACGATCCAGGATCACGCGGATATACTCGTCTCGAGCTCGCCACGGGTCCTTTAGCAGCACCGCCGCTTTCGTTTCATACACGGGCGCCAGCGCATCGCGCAGCCAATCCAGCGCGGATCGTAGCGGCGCCCGCCACTCTTGATTCCATCCTGGATGGCCGCCGGAATTGCACCCGCAGTTGCTGCGCCACCTTTCGATCCCGTGGACGCAGCTCCACGATGTATTAGGAAATATTTCCACAAAATGATTCGCGGGATAGCGTTCCAGAAACTGTCCGTAATTCGTCAATTCGGCGAGCTTGTTCGCTTCGATGTGGTCGAGCGCAGACGTCAGCGCCATTTCCCCATAATGGTGATGATGTCCGTAGCTTTCCCCATCGGTCGCTATGTGCGAGAGCTGCGGCCATTTGCGCGTATCCGCAAAGCCGCTGATCAAGCGGTTTGCGAAAACCTTGCCGTCGTTGAGCAAACCTTCGAATGCCACGGCGCGGGAAATCGGTCCATCATAAAAAAATACATTGATCGTGCGGCGCGATGGCAAGCGCACCAGATACGCCCGGCTGGGATCAACCCGGTCGCCGCTGATATCCTTCCAGCTCCGGCTGCCGAATCGCCGCACTCTCGATGCCTGGCGCGGCGCAAGGATTGTGAACTTCAACCCTTCTTCCGCCATTATCTCCAGAGTCTCGATGTCCACGGCCGTTTCGGGCAGCCACATGCCTTCCGGCGCGCGCTGGAATCGCCGCTGGAAATCGGCGACGCCCCATTTCACTTGGGTGACCTTGTCGCGGCGGTTCGCCAGCGGCATGATCATGTGGTTGTAGGCTTGCGCCAGCGCCGAGCCATGTCCGCCGAATTTCCGCGCGCTGATTTTGTCCGCTTCCAGAATTGACGCATACACCTTCGGCGCGTGCTCTTCCATCCAGGATAGCAGCGTAGGACCTACGTTGAAGCTCATCGTCGAATAGTTGTTGACCATCCGCGTGATGCGCTGTTCGCTGTCCAGAATCCGCGAAGTTGTGTTCGGCGCGTAACAGTCCGCCGTAATCCTTTCGTTCCAGTCGTGATACGGATAGGCGGAGTCCTGCAGCTCAATCTCCTCCAGCGACGGGTTCTCGCGCGGAGGCTGATAGAAATGCCCGTGCACGCAAACGTAACGATCACTCATATGTTGGGTGTACCGAATCGGGCGTGGAACGAAAAAGAATTCGGGGGCAAGCTCCGTTCGGACTGGTGAAAATCAGTATATCAAATGTCGCCCGAAAACGATTCGCTTCACAAACAAACCATTCCGCGACGACACACAGCAATTCACGGCTTGCAATGGCGCGCGCGGAGCATCGTATAATATAAGTGTAGCTTCATTACTCGCATCCAGCTCTGCGAGACGATCCAAGTCCGGCCCGTTCCCTTGCTACGTCGGAGGATTTATCTTGCACTCTTCAATCATACCCACGGAAGTGTCCCTGCCTTCACTCCTCCGGGTCGTGATCGAAAACGTGGAGCCGGAAGTTGACGGCGGACGGTTCGCCATCAAGCGCGTCGTCGGCGAAAGTGTGGCGGTAGAAGCGGACATCAATGCCGACGGCCATCAGGTCCTCGATGCAATCCTTTGCTTCCGCGCCGCCCGCGAGCGCGACTGGAGCAGCTCGGCTATGCGGCCAATTGGGAACGACCGCTGGCAAGGCTCGTTCGATATCACGGAGTTCACGCCGTACCTCTACACGGTCCGGGCCTGGTTGGATCCGTACAAAACCTGGATTCGCGACCTCGCGAAAAAGGCCGATGCAGGCCAGGACATTTCGTTGGATTTTCTTGCAGGTGCAGATCTCGCCAGTTCCGCGGCCACCCGGGCGCCGAGGTCCGACGCGCAAACGCTTCTCGGATTGTCGGCCCAGCTGAAGAAACTTGCTCGCGCCGACCGCGAATCCGCGCTCGCCGTTGCGCAGGGCGAAGAACTGGCGCAATTAATGACGCGCTATCCCGACCGCTCCCGCGCTACCACTTACGAAAAGGAATTGCAGGTGTGGGTTGACCGCCCCAAGGCGCGCTTTAGCAGCTGGTACGAACTGTTTCCTCGCTCCTGCACCATGGACGTGCAAAAACCCGGTACCTTTCGCGATTGCGCGCGCCACCTGCAGTACGTCGCTGAAATGGGATTCGACGTCCTGTACCTTCCGCCCATTCATCCCATCGGTCGCGTCGGCAGAAAAGGCAAGAACAACAGCCTTGAGGTTTCCCCCGGAGATCCCGGCAGCCCGTGGGCCATCGGCTCCGTCGAAGGCGGGCACAAGGCAATCCATCCGGCGCTCGGCACGCTCAAGGATTTCCAGGACCTGCGGCAAAAAGCTGAGTCACTCGGAATAGAATTGGCCCTGGACCTCGCCTACCAGTGCGCGCCGGATCATCCCTACGTGCAGGAACATGAAGATTGGTTCGCGCATCGGCCGGATGGCTCTATCCAATACGCCGAAAATCCCCCGAAAAAGTACGAGGACATTTACCCGCTGAATTTCGAAGGCGACGACGCTCTGGAAATGTGCGAGGAGCTGAAAAGCGTGGTGCTCTACTGGATCGCGCAGGGCATCCGCATTTTTCGCGTGGATAATCCGCACACCAAGCCATTCGGATTCTGGGAATGGCTGATCGCTGAGGTTCACGGTACCCATCCGGACGTGCTCTTCTTGGCCGAGGCCTTTACGCGTCCGAAAGTGGTGTACCGCCTCGCAAAGCTCGGTTTCACGCAGTCTTACACCTACTTCACCTGGAAAAATACCAAGGTGGAGATTACCGAACTTTTCACCGAACTCACGCAGACTCCCGTGCGCGAATTTTTCCGCATGAATCTTTGGCCCAACACTCCCGATATCTTGAACGAGTATTTGCAAACCGGCGGGCGTCCCGCGTTTATGGCGCGATTGATTCTGGCAGCCACGCTCGGTGCAAACTACGGGATCTACGGCCCCGCCTTCGAGCTTTTCGAAAATCGGCCCTTGGCACCGGGCAGCGAAGAATACCTGGAATCCGACAAGTACCAGATCCGGGTGTGGGATATCGACCGGCCCGACAGCCTGAAGCAATTCGTCGCGCTGGTAAATCAGATTCGCCGCGAAAATCCCGCGCTGCATAGCGATTGGAGCTTGCGCTTTCATCCCATGGAGAACGATCAATTGATCGCCTACAGCAAATCGAGCGGCGACGGTTCGAACGTGGTCCTCACGGTGGTGAATCTGGATCCCCGCAACACCCAGTCGGGCTGGATCTACGTTCCCCTGGGAGATTTCCGGATCGGGCCGCAACAGCCGTTTGAAGTTCATGACCTGTTGGCGGACGCTCGTTACACCTGGCAGGGCAGCCGTAATTACATCGAACTGAATCCAGCGAAGATCCCCGCGCACATTTTCAAAGTGCGATGAGGCACACTCAACTACATTTGTATCTGTAATTCGCTCGAGGTATCGGACGCGAGCCGCAAGAGGAGAATGCAGCAGTGGCGATGAGCACCGGCCAGCCGCTCTGGTATAAGGACGCGATCATTTATCAGTTGCACGTCCGCACCTTCTGCGACAGCAACAGCGATGGCATCGGCGATTTTCAAGGCCTGCTGCAGAAACTGGATTATCTGCAGGATTTGGGGATCAACGCCATCTGGTTGTTGCCCTTCTTTCCCTCCCCGTTGCGTGACGACGGCTACGACATCGCCAACTATCGCGCCATCCACCCGAATTACGGCACCCTGGAGGACTTCCAATCGTTTCTGGCGGCGGCGCACGCCCGTGGAATCCGCGTCATCATTGAAATGGTCCTGAATCACACTTCCGACCAGCACCCCTGGTTTCAGGAGTCGCGCAGTTCGCGGGACAACCCCAAACGCGATTGGTACGTCTGGAGCGACACCGACGAGCGTTACCGCGGTGTCCGTATTATTTTCCTCGATACGGAAATGTCCAATTGGGCCTGGGACCCCGTCTCCAAATCCTATTACTGGCACCGATTTTTCAGCCATCAGCCCGACCTGAATTACGACAACCCCGCGGTGTTCGAGGAAATGTGGGACGTCATGCGATTCTGGCTGGAGATGGGCGTGGACGCTTTCCGGCTGGATGCGGTGCCTTACCTCATCGAGCGCGATGGTACCAACTGCGAAAACTTGCCCGAAACCCACGCCGTAATCCGCGAATTGCGCAAGCGCCTGGATCAATCGTTTCCCGGCAGGATGCTCCTGGCTGAAGCGAATCAGTGGCCGGCGGATGTGCGCGCCTATTTCGGCGACGGCGACGAATTTCACATGGCCTTCCACTTTCCCTTGATGCCCCGAATCTTTATGGCCGTGCAGCTGGAAGATCGCAAACCGATCATCGAAATTCTCGAACAGACTCCGCAAATTCCCGAAAATTGCCAGTGGGTCACTTTTTTGCGCAATCACGATGAACTCACCCTGGAAATGGTGACCGACATCGAGCGGGACTACATGTACGACAGTTATGCCCGCGACAAGACCATGCGCCTGAATCTGGGCATTCGCCGCCGCCTCGCTCCCATGATGGATAACGACCGGAGGCGTATTCAACTTTTGAACGTTCTGATTATGTCGTTGCCGGGAACCCCCGTGCTTTATTACGGCGACGAAATCGGGATGGGAGACAACGTTTATCTCGGCGACCGCAACGGCGTGCGCACGCCCATGCAGTGGAATGGCGGCTGGAATGGCGGCTTTTCGGGCGCCGACCCCGAGCGCCTGTACTCACCTTTGATATCCAACCCCGTGTTCGGCTATCAGGCGATCAACGTGGAGGCGCAGAAGCGCTCGCCGCATTCGCTGCTGTACTGGATGAAACGGCTCATCGAAGTGCGCAAGGCTTCCAACGTATTTAGCCGCGGCAGCATTGAGTTCTTGCAGCCTTCCAATCACCGGGTTCTGGCCTACATCCGCCAGTTGGGAAATGAGAAAGTCCTCGCCGTCAATAATTTGTCGAACTCCGCACAAGCAGTCGAATTGGACCTGCGAAACCACAAGGGCTCAATACTGATCGAACTCGCGAGCCGCAACCTTTTCCCGCGTATCGGGGACGTCCCCTACTTGCTGACTCTGGGGCCGTACCAGTCATTCTGGTTTCGCTTGCGCCGGATTTGATGCGCGGCCGGCACGAATTTGTATTTGCAGAGGCGGCGCTCGGGCAGCCGCGCCAGGTCGCGTCGCCGGGAAAGATTTTTGCGCTGTGGAGCTTTCGAGTTTGCTGCCGGCCGGCTGACGTGAGACGGCCACGCGGAGACGAAGTTGGCTGAAGAAACTCTACTTTCGGATGATTTTCTACGCCAGCTCATGGGCGTGGGCGAGGTGGATTTGCTCGTGGGAGTCCCTTCGCACAACGACGCCCACACCATCGGAACCACCGTAGCCGTCATCGAAGAGAGTTTCCGCCAGAACTTTACCCGCGATCGCGTCGTCATTGTGAATGTGGACGGCGGCTCCCGCGACGGCACATCCGAAGCCGTGCTGAAACCGCTCGCGGAAGCTCATCCCAGTCTGCGCGGCCTCACCTCCTTGCGGACCATCCACCGCGTCTCCACTCGCTACCCGGGAGGCCCTTCCCCGGGTATCGCCGTTCGTTCGATTCTTGCCGCCGCGGATCTGGTTCGCGCCAAAGCCTGCGCGGTGGTTTCGCCTCATTCGCCCAGTCTTGATACCAATTGGATCAAGAACCTCCTCCAGCCGTCCTATCGCGACGATTTTGATTTTGTCGCGCCACTTTATAGCCGCCACAAATACGAAGGGCTGCTGGCGCGCAACCTGCTCTATCCCATGACCCGCGCCACATTTCGCCGTGGCATCCGCGAGTTGCATTCCACCGATTTTGGCTTCTCCGGAAAACTTGTTACTCAGTGCCTTGGCCAGGACGTCTGGGGTGAAGAGTCCGTGCGCAAATCGCCCGAAATTTGGATGGTCATTTGCGCCATCACTTCTGGGTTCAAGTGCTGCCAATCGTTTCTGGGTCCCAAGGTGCAGACGGCCGCGACTTCCAGCACGGACATCGTTGCCGCCGTCAGAGAGACCGTCGGCGCTCTTTTCTGGTGCCTGGAATCGCAGCAAGAGTTCTGGATGGGAGCTCCTGCTCCCGAAGCGGTCCCCACTTTCGGCTCGGACCACGAATTGACCACGGACAACGTGCGCGTAAATCGCAAGAGAATTTACGAATTGTTTCAAAAAGGCGTCACCGACCTGGCTCCCATTTTGAAAACGATTCTTGCGGACGAGACCCGTGCGGATATCGAGCGCGTCGCCCAGCTCGACGAACGAAATTGCCGGCTCGAAAACGAACTCTGGGTAAAAGTTGTCTTTGAATTTGCCGCTGCGTATCACCATAACGTGATGAATCGCGATCACCTGCTGCAATCGCTGGTGCCGCTTTATCGCGGAAGGATTTATTCCTTCCTCGCCGAGCATCAGACGTCCACGCCCGAAGAAATCGAAGCCGCCACTGAAAATCTATGCCACGAATTTGAGCGTCAGAAACCATACTTGCTGGAAATGTGGAAAGCGAAGTAGTGAGGTGACGTCATGAAACAGTTGATCGTTCAAGGCCTGCAGCAGGCTTACCAGAACCTCGTGCACATGATCTCGATCTTCCTGCCGCGCCTGGTGGCCATGCTGCTCATCATGCTGGTCGGGTTGTTCGTCGCGCTCCTCCTGAAATACTTGCTGCGCTTGATCCTGCGCTTTACCCAGCTCAATCGCCTGTCGGAAGAATCCGGCGCGTCGCAGGTGTTGCGCAATGCCGCCTTGCCCACGATCAGCGAGCTTTTGACGCGCTCTCTGTTCTGGGTCACCTGGCTGGCTTTCACTCTGGTCGGAATCAGCATCCTGGGCATCCCGGAATTGCACGAGCAGCTTTCCCGGCTGTTTCAGCTGTTGCCGGAAATCTTCGTCGCTATTCTCATCCTTTTCGTGGGTGTGCTGGCGGCGAATTTCCTTTCGCGAGCGGCCTTGCTGGCTGCCGTGAATGCCGGCGTTCGTTCGCCGCGGATTTGGAGCGGCTCCACTCGTTTCGTGATCCTGATTCTGGCCATTTCCATGGCCCTGGAGCAAATCGGATTGGCCAATCAGACGGTCACTTCCGCTTTTTCGATCAGCTTCGGTGCGCTCATGCTCGCGCTGGCCATCGCCTTCGGATTGGGAGGCCGCGCTTTGGCTCGCCAGACGCTCGAAAAATATCTCGGCGACAACAAGAAGCGCGACAAGGAGAAGGAAAAGGAAGAAGAGCCGTCACCTTTGTGAACGGCAGTTTTCAGGCGATCTCCCGACAGGGAGTCGCAGCGTCTCGGACTGCTTTGTAACCAGGGACAACGTTTGACCGAAGCTAGAATGAAAACGGAACAATTCACGGAACTGCGGCAGTCGTTGCCGCCGCTGTTGCCCGAGTTTCTGGCGGCGCAGCGTTGGTTTGGCGGGAAAGCGCATCGGATTCGCTCGACCGATGTTGTGGACGTCATTCCGTTCGCCGCATCCCCGTCGCAGGCGTGCGTGGTCCTCGCACGCGTGGAATACGAGACGGGCGGTCGAGAAACCTATCTTCTTCCGCTGCTTGCGAAGCCCGCGCAGCAAGCGCCGTTCGCGGACGATTCACATGTTCTGAAGGTTGGCCTCCGCGGCGCGGAACTGCTTCTCACCGACGCGCTCCGCGACGAGGATTTTTTGCTCGAGCTTCACGCCGCGATCGCGGCGCAATCCGTCTTCCGCGGCATGAACGGAGAACTCCGCGCCGGCCAATCGAGCGCGTACCGCGATCTCTTTCCGGCATCCGCGGGCGTGTTGAAACCCAAGCCGATGAAGGTCGAGCAAAGTAATAGTTCGATTGTCTACGGCGACCGGTTGGTGCTGAAAGTCTTCCGCCATGTCGAACCCGGAGTCAATCCCGATCTCGAAATTGGTCGCTTCCTTTCGGAGCGCGTTCACTTTCCGCACGTCCCGGGGGTCGGGGGCTGGCTGGAATACGCGGCGAGCGACGGCCAGCTGGCAACGCTCGGAATCCTTCAGCAATTTGTGGCGAATCAAGGCGACGCGTGGCGTTTCACGCTGAACTCGCTTTCAGAATTTTGGCGGCAAACGAGCGAACGCGAAGCGGAATTCTTATCGCAGAACCCACCGGCCTTTCACCCGCTGAAAATCTCCGCTCGGGACGTGCCCGCTGTCGTCCGCGAATTGTGCGGCCCCTATCTGGACGCGGCCGCGCTACTCGCTCGACGAACGGCCCAGCTGCACGTCGCGCTGGCTTCTGAACCCGGCGCTCCGGCCTTCGCGCCCGAACCCTACACGTCGCAATTTCAGGCTGTGCTGGCCGGCTCTCTGCGCGAAAAGACGCGAAACGCTTTCGCGCTCCTGCGCGAGCACGCCGGCAAGATGCCCGGCGACAGCAGAGCCGCGGCAGAGCAAGTCCTCGGCAAAGAGAACGAGGTTTTCCGGACTTTTGACGCAGTGCTCAGCCAGCCGATCGCGGCGATGCGCACCCGAATTCACGGCGATTATCACCTTGGCCAAGTCCTCTATACAGGGTCCGATTTCGTCATCATTGATTTCGAAGGCGAGCCGGCTCGCCCCATCGCGGAGCGAACGGTAAAGCTTTCGCCGCTACAGGACGTCGCCGGCATGCTGCGCTCCTTCCACTACGCCGCATTCGCGTCGCTATTCGCAGCCAGCGGAGGCGCGGACGCGAACAACGAAGCGGTTCGCAGCCGTGTACGGGTCGCGCAGGCGTGGTACGTGTGGGTCGCCGCCCATTTCACACGCACGTATTTGAACGAAGCAGGCGCTGCTTCCTTCATTCCGCCAGATCCGCAGCAACTGGCGAATTTGCTGCGGGTGCATCTTCTCGAAAAAGCCGTGTACGAACTCAGCTACGAGCTGAACAACCGTCCGGATTGGGTGCGCATTCCGCTGACAGGAATATTGAGCCTACTGGGTTCATAAGCAGGGCCATGGAACGACGCGAACCACAAACCCAGGACCAACGCCACAACGCGATGGCCGAACGCGCAAGACCGCT
Organism: uncultured Acidobacteriota bacterium; assembly: GCA_963780035.1. Lineage (GTDB taxonomy): Bacteria > Acidobacteriota > Terriglobia > Acidiferrales > UBA7541 > Palsa-295. The sequence goes on from CAWAAG010000012.1 coordinate 504,986, forward strand.
TGGTGCGGCAATGACCGGCGATTCCACTTGCAGCTTCCAGGTGTGGGCGCCGCGCGCGAAGCAGGTCGAGCTTCACATCAAATTTCCAACCGATCGCATAATAGCGATGCAATCCGCGGAGCACGGTTACTTTTATGCGGACGTCGCCGATGTGCGCCCCGGCACACTTTATTTCTACCGGCTCGATGGTGGCGAGGAGCGCCCTGACCCCGCTTCGCGTTTTCAGCCGCAAGGCGTCCATGGTCCATCACAAGTGGTGGAGACTGAATTCGCGTGGCAAGACAGCGCGTGGCGCGGCCTCCCGCTCGACAAATACGTGTTGTACGAGCTTCACGTCGGGACGTTCACCCCCGAAGGCGCATTCGACGCAATCATTCCTCGCATTCCTGCGCTCAAGAAATTGGGAATCACTGCAATCGAGCTGATGCCCGTGGCCCAGTTTCCCGGCAACCGCAATTGGGGTTACGACGGCGTCTATCCCTATGCCGCGCAGCAATCTTACGGCGGTCCCGCGGCCCTGAAGAAATTGGTCAACGCCTGTCACGAACACGGCATGGCGATCGTCTTGGACGTCGTTTACAACCACCTCGGCCCGGAGGGAAATTACTCCTCGCAATTCGGCGATTATTTCACCGATTTATACAAGACGCCCTGGGGCCAGTCTCTCAATTTCGACTCCGCCGGAAGCGATGAAGTGCGCCGCTACTTTACCGATAACGCCGTGCAATGGATCACTGATTTTCATTTTGACGCGCTCCGGCTCGATGCCGTGCACGCGATCGTGGATCCTACGGCCACCCCATTTTTGCAGGAGCTTGCGGCGCGAGTGCATGCCAGGGCCGAAGAACTCCATCGGCTCGTTTATCTTTTCCCGGAGAGCAACCGCAACGATGCGCGCGAGGTTACTGCCACGGAAGAGGGTGGCCTCGGACTCGATTCCGTGTGGAATGATGATTTTCACCACGCGCTGCACGTCCTTCTGACTGGCGAAAACACCGGATACTACCAGGACTTTCACGGAATCGACGATTTGGCGCAGGCTTTTCGCGCGGGCTTCGTTTACTCGGGGCAATATTCGAAATATCGCGGCAGGCGTCACGGCAATAGTTCCGCGAAAATTCCAGGCCAGGGACTGATCGTCTTTGCGCAAAATCATGACCAGGTCGGCAACCGCCTGCTCGGTGACCGCTTGGCCCAGACGGCCTCCTTCGACGAGCTGAAGCTCGCCGCCGGCGCGGTTCTGCTCGCTCCATACATTCCGCTGCTTTTCATGGGCGAGGAATACGGCGAAACCGCGCCATTTCTGTATTTCGTCAGCCACGGCGACCCCGCTTTGGTGGAAGCTGTGCGCGAAGGGCGCACGGAAGAATTTGCGCATTTCCGCTGGGGCGGAGAAATACCCGACCCGCAAAGTGAAGCCACTTTTCGCCGCTCGAAACTGAATTGGGAACTCCGAAACGAGGGCCGCCACCACGCTCTATGGGACTTCTACCGCGAACTTCTAAAGCTGCGTCGCGAAATTCCCGCTCTCGCGCAGCTCGATAAAGAGAGTACCGAGGTTGTTGCTTATATCAATGAGAGGGCGCTATTCCTCAGAAGATGGAGCGCCGCCAGCCAGATCTTCGCGGTGTTCAATTTCGACGCCAGGCCGGTGCAGCTGTCGTTGCCGGTCCCCGCAGGGCATTGGCAAAAACAACTGGACTCCGCTGAATCACGCTGGCAGGGAAAGGGAAGTCAAGTTCCCGAAACCTTGGATTCCCAGAAGGAAGTGCGGCTCACTGTGCCGGCGTCGGCGTTCTGCCTGTTTGCGGGATCGCACAAAGATCGCTAATAGCGAAGCGCACTAATCTTTCCGCAGGCGCGCCATCAAATCGTCAGGCAATTGCTGCGATAGCTCGAGAAAGACTCCATTGGTCCATCCGAAACCGATCACATTCTGTTTATAACCTTCGACGATGTGGGTTTTTGAAGTGCGAGTGACTACGTCGTATTTTTCCCGGATCGTCTTGGTCCGCTCGAAATTCTCCAGGACCATGCTCAAAAATTTGTAGCTGATCCGGTTCGCATCGGCTTCATAGTCGTAGCGCCGCATGCCCTCCACCGCCAGCAGCTGAATCGGCGCCCAGCCGTAGGGAAAATCCCATTGCGCTTGGGATTCCGTGCCGCTCATCACGATCCCGCCGGGCTGTTCGAAGAATGAAAGATTCCGCATCACCGCTTGCGCCTGCTCTTGCGAAGCCAGCCCCGCCCACAGCGGATAGAATGTGGTCGCGTATTTATACGTTGACTGCGTGTGAGTCGTGAAATCGTAGTCGAAATAGAGGCCCGCCTCTGCATTCCATAAATACTTGTCAATCAACGCGCGGCGCTCCTCAGCCTTTTCATTCCATTTCGCCGCATCCGTTCGCCGTCCGAGCAATTCGCTCATGCTCGCGAAGTCTTTCTCTGTTTTGTACAGCAAGCTGTTCAGCCCCACCGCCGCATAGTGATGGGTATCGGCGCTGAAAGGTCCGAAGCGGAACGACACATCGAATCCGGACTCGCGCATGCTCCGGTCGCCTTCGTAATATTCCGCGGTCAAAGCCACGCGCGTCACCTTGTGGCAATCCGCATGCTTAGATCCCGCCGGCGACGCTTCGCACGACGGCAGCGAGAACACTTTGCCCAGGATTTTTGTTGAAGGCGGCGCCGAATCCACGCGGATCAAATAACGCTCGTTCGAACCTCCATGCACAAAGAAAAATTGCGCCACGCCGCGGTAGTAATTGCTCGGACCTCCCACTATCTCCGGCACTGGCCCGTCTCCGTGTCCGAAGTAACGCGAGAGGCCCGTATCGCCCGCCAGATGCGGTGGCTCGACCCACTGTTGGTAATCCCGCACCGCATACCCGTAAGCTTTTTCCAGCCACTGGCGATCCTGCGCGCCTCGCGCCTTATCCGCGTCGTACACAGCCAAAATCATGGAACTCAAAAATGGCGGTTGCGATCGCGTCAGGTAATACGTGCGGTTCGCGTTCAAGACGTCGCCATAATGTTCGATCTCAAAGAAAAAATTCTCAACCATGCCTTTCGCCAGCTTCTCGCGATGATCGCGCAAGAGCCCCAGAATGATGAAGTAGCTGTCCCAGCCGTACATCTCATTGAATTGGCCGCCCGGCACAACGTAAGGGTTCTCCAGATACAAAAGTCCCTCTGTCGGAATTTTCGACATATCCACGTCGCCGCCCAAAGTGATGCGCTCGGGCAAATTCTCCACGCGAACCTTGCAGCGTTTCTGCAGCTCCTCAAGCACCGGCGGATCGGGCAGCCCTGCGGGAAGATAAACAACCGGCTCGCCCTTGGTTTTCACGTCCTCGTAGGTCCGGCAATCCGTCAGCGAACGCGTCAAGCGGTCCCAGCCCTCCGAGATGTATCGCCGGATGTTGGCCAAGGAATCGGGCTTTGCCGTCATCTGTTCCTCGGTGTCATGATACGTCGCCTCGCTCAATGGAGCAGAGCCGAACAGCAGTCCTAGAACCATCAACGGAACAACAGCCCGGCGGCGAATTCCCTGCGCTCGCATCGGTTTCCAGTGTCCCCAGATCGCTAAGTTCTTGCAATACATCTCTGGGCCTTCCGGCCGCACGCCGCCCGCCGGCGCCTGAATCTACTGTGAAGAATCCGAATTTCTCAGGTATTTTACGGATTTATGGCTCTACCTCTCATTGGTAGTCTTGTTCAGTCATACCCTCATAATGCTTCGCCCATAAGGGGCAAGTCAGCTTCGGCGGCTTGCCCCTCTTCTTTTGGCGCATGAGCGCCGCCGGTCGCGAACAATCCGTCGCACGATTCGTCTGGGTATCCGGCTGGCCGTCTCGCTAAAGATGCACATTCCCTGTGTACAATGTGGCAGCACTCTTCACCAAGGTGAGGCCTCATGTCCAATTACTACTTGTTGAAAACCGAGCCATCGGAATACTCATTCGCCGAACTTCAGAAGGACGCCTTTACCGTATGGGACGGCGTGTCGAACCCGGCCGCGGTGAAGCACCTGCGCGAAATGAAGCCGGGAGCGGATCTGATTATCTATGAAACGGGGGACCGCAAGAGCGCGGTGGGCACAGCCTCCGTCGTCTCCGTGGATGCTTCCGACCCGAGAAAACCGTTGGTGAAGATCAAGGCCGGCAGGCCTCTCGCCGAACCAATTTCACTAGCTCAGATCAAAGCCAATAAGCTGTTCGCGGATTCTCCGCTGGTGCGCATGGGCAGGCTTTCCGTGGTGCCGTTGACTCCAGCGCAATATCAATTTCTCACCGGCCGCTGACTCGTTCAAAAGAAAGCGGACCCTCGCCACCGCAGGCGGGCTTCAGTTCGTCTTGTCTTTCGAATAGCATAGCTTTTCCAGATTGCACACTAGGCACTTTGGCTGGCGAGCGTTGCAGACGCGGCGGCCGTGCCAAATCAATTGGTGCGAGAAAATTATCCATTTATCCTGCGGAATAATTCGCATCAGGTCCTGCTCGATTTTCTTGGGGTCCGTATTCTTCGTCAGATCGAGCCGCGTGGAAAGCCGCTGTACGTGAGTATCCACCACCACGCCGGATGCGATGCCGAACGCCGTTCCGAGCACCACATTCGCCGTCTTGCGCGCCACTCCCGGCAGCGTAAGCAACTCCTCCATCGTCCGCGGCACCTCTCCGTGAAAATCCTCCAGGACTTTTTTGCTCGCGCCCATGATGGACTTCGTCTTATTCCGGAAAAAGCCGGTGGGCCGAATCTCTTTTTCCAGTTCGGCGGGATTCGCGTAAGCGAGCGCCTGGGCATCCGGATACTTCAGGAAAAGCTTCTCGGTCACCTGATTCACAACTACATCCGTGCACTGCGCCGAAAGGATCGTCGAAATCAGGAGCTGGAACGCATTGTCGAACTTCAGCTCGCAGGTGGCTTCCGGATACGCCTCCTGCAATCCTCGCAGAATCGCGGCAACCCGCGCGGGATTGGGTCCGCGCCCAAACGCCAAGCCGCTTCCTTGAGCGCGCCACGGCCTCGCCGCACCTGCCGCGGTCTTCGACACCGCGCGCGATTTTTTCGCAGCCGGCTTCTTCATTACGGTTTTCTTCTTGGCTTTGGCCATCAGGCGGAAAAATATATCACATTCAACGCGAGGAGTTTGCGGCCCAGCTCAACTGCGGCTCAAAAAATCCTTACACTGCAAAAAATAGGTTCTGCGCGAACGCCCACTCCGCGTCAAACCACTGCTGCACGCAGCGAAAGCCGGTGCGCGCTCCCATCTGAATCACGTTCTCCGGATTGTATTTGTGCGAGCTTTCCGTCCAGATGGTCTCGCCTTCGCGCAGGTAGAATCGAAAACCGGCGTCGCGAATCGTCACCCGCTGCCAGGCCTTGGAGACCAGGTGCATTTCCACGCGTCGCTCCGATTCGTCGTAGCGCGCCAGGTGCCGGAATTGTTTCAGGTCAAAATCCGCGCCCAGATCGCGATTGATCCGCGCCAGCAAATTCATGTCGAAAGCGGCGGTGACGCCCACGGGATCGTCATAGGCCAGCAGCAATTGCGCCACCGGCTTTTCCAGATCCGTCGCGAGCAATAAAGCGTCGCCCGCCTGCAATATCGCGCGCACTTCCCGCAGGAATTGATCGCCCGCCGGACGATCGAAATTTCCGATGGTGCTCCCCAGGAAGAGAACCAGAATCCGTTCCCCTTCCTGCCGCCTCGCGGACACTTCCTGCAGGCCGTCCAGATACGCGCGCTCGAAGCCGACGATGCTCACCTGATCAATCTGGCCGATTTCCCGCTCGCAACGCGAAAGTGCGCTGCCCGAAATATCAATCGGGTAGTAGTGCACCCGCTGCCGCCGCGAAAGCGATTCCAAGAGCAGCCGCGTCTTCTGTCCGCTGCCGCTGCCCAACTCCGCCACGATCACCGGCGAGGGCAGCAGCGATACAATTTCCTGCGAATGACGCTGCAATAAACGCATTCCCGCGCGGCTCAGCCCGTACTCTGGCAGCAGGCAGATCACGTCAAATAGCGCCGAGCCTACCTCATCGTATAAATATTTCGAAGGCAGCTCTTTCTGTCCCGGCTGGCTGAGCCCCACCACCACCTCGGCGCAAAACTCCGGCGCGACTTGCGCCGGCGCGCTGGCACTGGCCATTCGCGGAGCGGTTCCCATATATTATTCCTCCACGCATCGGAAGCTGCTGTATATGTATGGATAATGTGGCTGAAACCAGTTGCGGAAGGAGCGCCGGAGCATGCAAGCGTCGGTGCGCGGCGAACCGCCCTTCATTACGAAATGCTTTCCATCGAAAAAATCCGCGGAATACCCGGGATAAAATTTAAATGGCTCAAATCCTGGCAGCGGGCTGAACAACGTGGAAGTCCACTCCCAGCCGTTGCCCAATAAATCGTACACGCCGTAATCGCTGGCGCCTTGCGGGTGTTCATCCACCGACCTGGGATCCCAACTCTGATGGTGGAAATTCCCCCGTGTTTCGTCCGCAGCCTCGCCGCCCCACGGATACTGCCGCTCGCGCCCTTCCGTTGTGCCATAGGCCGCGCGATGCCATTGCTCTTCCGTCGGAAGTTTCTTCCCGGCCCAGCGCGCGTATGCCGATGCTTCCGCGTGGCTCACGTAGACCGGCCAGGAAGCTGGCAGCGGAATCGAACCGAACATTCCGCGAAACTCCCATTGCGCTTCTGGATCATCTGCCGGAGAGTTCGAAGCCAGCAGCCAGAAGTGCGGAAATTCCAGCCCTTGCTTGCGGCGCCATTCCCAATCTTCGTTGCGCCAATACTTCCCGTCCTGGTATCCGCCATCCTGCACGAATTTCAAATACTCGGAGTTGGTCACCGGGAAGACGTCAATCGAAAAACTCGGGACCAGCACTCTCTGCGCGCCAAATTCGTTGTCCCAGCCAAACGTTTTCGCCGTGCGCGGCTGGCCCAACGTCGCGATGCCGGAAGGAATCGTGACCTGCCGTGCATACGGCGCGGGCCGCGAGTCGAAAGCAGGAGGCTCGTGCGCGATCTTCCGATTGACCGGCAGATTGTGCAGCAGATAAGCCAGCGTCTCCTCGTGCATCAGCCGGTGCTCGATGGCCACGTTGAGCAGCGTGCCATCCGCCAGTAAAGGATCGGCTCCCTGCGTTAAACCCGGTTCGCGCAGGCGCGCATCCAATTTGCCGCGCACCGCCCGGTTGTAGTGTTCCACTTGCGACAAAGCCGGCCAATCTTCCGGTTTGTCGCTTGGCAAGCCCCCGCCCACCGGATCAATCCCGAACGCAAACAACTTGTCGAGTGTGCTGTCTTCCGACGAAATGCCCAGCGGCCCGCTCAGCAAGTTCCTGTCGAACGCTTCCAGATGCCCCTGGTAAAAAATCAGCCGGTGGCGTTCCGGGATCGGCCGGTCGTAGAAAGTATTCGGAGGCAGCAGCGCGAAAAGCGCATCGGTGCGTTCGCGCGCTTCTTGCAAGCGCACGAGCAAAGAAGGCTCCAACTTCATCACTGCGCGGGAGGCTGTCACGGTCCACCTCGAAGAGGGAGGGACTCCTTTTTACCCCTGTGCCCGGTCTCGCGGCAAGCTATTTCGGCTCAAACGGGGTTAGATGCGCTGGCCGTCAGAAGGTATCAGCGTTCGCGAGTTAAATAAAATACAGCAATCTCCGGAAAGCTCTACCGCGATGGCTGTAGGCGTTTTTCTCTTCCGGCGCCAATTCCGCATAAGTCCGGCCGAGTTCTTGGAACAGGAAGACCGGGTCATAGCCGAATCCAGCCGCCCCGCGAGGCTCTTGGGTGATCACGCCCCTCGCCAGGTCCGACACAATGGCTACGGCGCGGCCCTTGCAGGCGGTCGCTATCACGCAGACGAACCGGGCAACGCGCTCAGGGCCTTGCGCGCCTTTCATCTCCCGGAGCAGCTTTTGCACGCGGTCGCCGTCGCTGGCGCCGGGACCTGCATACCGCGCGGAGTGAACCCCTGGAGCGCCGCCCAAGGCCGGTACTACTAGCCCAGAATCATCCGCGAGGACCGGCTCGCCTGCGAACTGGCTATAGTGCAACGCCTTCCCGGCGGCATTCTCCGCAAAGGTCGGCGCGGACTCCTCGAAGGCAGGGAAACTGGAAAAATCCGGAAGCAGCTCGATTTCGACGTTCGTGCCGCGCGCCAATTCCAGATACTCGCGCAATTTTCCGGGATTGGAAGACGCCAGGAGCAACTTCATCGAAGCGCGCGGCTGCGGCGCGGCCTACTTGCCGCGAACCATGAATTTGATTTGCAGCAACTCCTGCTGCGCGCGAACCAGCGTACGAATTCCGCCGGCGGCCAGTTTCAGCAAATCCTGCAACTCGATGTCTGTGTACGGGCGGCCTTCCGCGCTCGCTTGCACTTCCACAAACTCCCCGCTGCCCGTCATCACCACGTTCATATCCACTTGCGCGCGCGAGTCTTCCTCGTATGCTAGATCGAGCAGCAATTCGTCTTGCACGATGCCCACGCTCGTCGCCGCCAGAAAATCAATCAGCGGCACCTTGCGCAATATTCCGGCCGCTACCATCCGCTCCAGTGAAAGCGCCAGCGCCACGAATGCGCCGGTCACCGAAGCCGTGCGCGTTCCGCCATCTGCCTGAATCACATCGCAATCCAGCCACACCGTGCGTTCACCGAGCGACTTCAAATCCGTCACCGCGCGCAGCGTGCGCCCGATCATGCGCTGGATTTCCAGCGTGCGTCCCGATTGCTTCCCGCGGCTGGATTCGCGCGGCGTGCGGCTCTCCGTTGAGCGCGGCAGCATCCCGTATTCGCCGGTCACCCAGCCCTTGCCCGAGCCTTTCAAGAAGGACGGCACGCCATCCTCGATCGTCGCCGTCACGATCACCCGCGTATCGCCCGCCTCGATCAGCGCGCTGCCCTCGGCATGCGGAATGAAGTCAGGCGTGATTTTCACCGGCCGCAATTGGTCCGGCATGCGTCCATCGGCTCGCAACTAGGAATCTCCTTTCGGTGCGTCTAGGCTTGGAAATTACGGAAGTTCTGAGCACTTAGTGTGACGACTGCGCTCCAAAGTGTCAACAATTCCCGCAAGCACGCAGAGGCTGATGCCGGCCGCCGGCCCGCCGCACTTTGCGAAACGAAACCAGAACCTATCTGGCTCTGTTGACATCCTCGAAAAAAGGTAGCGATGCCTCAGGCGATACAGATTGAAACTCAGTCCAAGGAGCAGGGCCTGGCGCTTCTGGGTGCGCAGGGAACGACCGGGCGCGCGAGCCGAGAGCTTGCGCTTCACCGAACTGAACAGACTCTCGATCAGAGCGCGGCGCCGGTAGACTTGTCGTGGGAATGCTCGACGCATCTGGGCACGCACTCCGTGGATGCGCCAGGTTTTCTTGCCGCGCTTGGCTGGAATCACGCTCTGCGCCCCGAGCTGCTGTCGGATGTAAGTATGATTTCTCTCACTGTCGAATTCGGCGTCGGCCAGCACCAGCCCGATGCGCGTTTGCGGGGAAGCCGCTTGGACCACCGCGGGCAAATTCGCGCAATCGTTCCACGGGCCACGGCGCGCGATCTGCGACAGCAGGAACTGTTGATCCAGATCCGCCACCACCACCCACTTCAGCCAATGTCTCCACGGCAGCGGTTTTTGCCCGTGATGATGCATGCGCCGCACAAAAAACGTGCTGACCGCGCCCTGCGCCAGGCCCGTCGCATCGACCGCCACGCGGGCGCGCCGCCGTCCTTGTTTGCGCGTGCCACGCAAGCGGCGCACCGTCTCGCCGACCGCGCGGTCGATGGTCACATCGTCCCGACGTTGCAGAAAGCGATACAGAGTCGTGAAGTCGGGCACGCTCCCCAGTCCCAGCGCTTGGCGCAATTCGCGATGCTCGCCAAGCCGCACTTCGGCCTCGCGAAAGGTCCAGTCTTCGTAGCGCATCAGGCAAAGAACAGCCAACAACTGCGGTTGATTGAATTGGTGCTTGCTGAATCGGCTGCGGTAACGCGGCAGCACCGCCTTGGCGACCTGCAAGGCGATGCGAGCAAAGGGCAGGAGTCCAACTTCGGCCATCGTGCCTCCTGCCTCGGTAGCAAACAACAAATGCACGGTGCCAGCCATCTCGAATTTTCATCGTCGTAGCGAGGATGTCAACAGAGCCAACCTATCTCATTGATGAATAGCCCGGAAGGGCGGGGCTTCAGAGTCTGTGTGAGAACCATGATTTTCGTCACGTCACGGCTTTAGCCGTGACGTAGCCGACGCAGAATCAGAGCGGCTTCACAGTCTGCGGAAAAACAGGAAGGGCGGGGCTTCAGCCCCGCCGTAAGTCGTGCCTTTTCTTTTGGGGCTTTAGCCCCTGAAGCCTCGCTTTTGACTTTTTCCGCAAACTGTTCAGCCGCTGAAGGAACGAATTTCGAGTTCACACACACTCTCTTCAGCCCCTGAAGCCACGAGTTTCGTGCTTGGCGAATTATTTATGAGACGACTGCCAGTCAGTGCGCAGGCTTCGTCGCGGCGCTCGCTGCGGGCGCAGCAGATGTCGCCGGCAAAGCGGACGAGCTTGGCGGGACGGGCGCCGCCGGCTTCGCTGCGGGAGGATTCAGGTCGAAAAAGCCGGTAAGATCCACGTGCCCCGCCAGCGTTTCGGCCTCCTGCCCGTGAATCAAAATTTTCAGCCGGTGCACGGTTGGCACATTATTCTCCAGCGTCCGCGCGATCGAATTCACCGTCATCGCTTCGCTCAAAATCCCCGAAGCCGTTTCCGAGGCCAGCGCATCGGAAAAATCGACGATCGCGGTTCCATCCGGAAGGATGTAGAAACCCAGTACCGTGGCGTCGGCTGGCAATGTCCGTTGTTCCTCACTTGGCACGCTGCCAATCAAAGCATCGAGCACCTGCCGCCCGCGCTTCACCGGGTCCGCGGATAGCGGTAGTTGCAGGTTCACCGGCGTCAGCGTGTCCGGCCCGGAGGCCCAGAAAATTTTGGCCTGCACCAGGACGTCGCTCGGCGTCGAAATCGCCGGCTTCAGCAGGTCGCGGCGCGCTTCTTCTTCGGTCGCTTGCGCTTCCGACAGATTTTGAATCCGCTGGTGCAAGCCGCGCAGGCTGATCAACCCGATGACCACCGCCACGGACAAGATCCCCAGCGTAATTTTCAGATTGCGCGGCATTATTTCGCACCTGCCGATCCTGACGCGCCAGAGCTTGCCGGCGACGAGCCTAATGGCCGCAGCGTTTGCACGCCGCGCACGATTGCAGACGCCAGCGGCGCGCCCATGGCCAGCAGGATATTGGGATCGCTCACCGACACGCTCGATAATTCCACCGCCACGGCCGGCGCCGCCACGGAACGCAGTTCGCGCACCGCGAACCGCGTGGATATCGTCGGCGATCCGTTGAATTTCTGCGCCAATTGCGCCTGCAGCGAGTCCGCCAGACGATAGCTGGTTGCCATGAACGGTTGCTGCGCCTGATCCCACGGAATCAAGCTGCCCGCGCGGGCATTCACAGGTTGTGCGGCCGCAGGCGCGACTGCTTCGGCGCCGTTCGCTGAATTTGCCGCCGCATACGGAGCCGCAAACTGGTACGAATATGCGCGCGCTGTTCCGATCTTTCCCGTGGACGAAACGTGCAGGCTGATAAATATCGCGTCGCGGTACCCGTTCGCCACCGCTGCGCGGTCTTCGTACGATGGGTTCGAATCGTCATTGCGTGTCATGACCACTCGATAGCCCTGGCGCTCGAATTCGCTTCGCAGCATTCTGGCAAATATCAAAACCACGTCCTTCTCGACCTGGCCGCTTTGCCCGCGCGCGCCATTATCCGTTCCGCCGTGCGCCGGATCGATCACGATCACCGGACCCATCCGCACGGGCGCCGTCGGCGGCGCGAGACTCTGGCCGGGCGCTAACTGCGGTTGTGCCGGAGGCGCCACAGGATGCGCCTGTTGTGGCGCGGGAACCTGCGCCGGCGTCTGACTTTGTTCCTGCCACGCCGCCGCGCGGGCGGAACTCGGCCAGGACATCGCGGCGAGCAAAATGATTGCGGCAAATGGCAGACGTCGCACGGCGAAAAGAATATCAGAAATGCCGCGGCGCGCAGCCGCTAAGAAACGCGCGTGTGGCGCGGAGCTAAGCATCCTCGCGGATCATGTCCGCGGCTTTTTCCGCGATCATCACCACTGGCGCGTTCGTATTTCCAGCCGGCACTCGCGGCATGATCGAAGCATCCACCACGCGCAGCCGCTCGACGCCGTGAACGCGCAGCCGCGCATCCACCACGGCAGAAGCATCGTCGCCCATTTTGCACGTCCCGACCGGGTGATAGAGCGTCTCCACTTCGTTGCGCAGAAATTCGACGATGTCGTCGTCCGTTTCAGCTTGTGGACCCGGATGCAGCTCTTCGCCGCGATAGTGGTCGAACGCCTTGGCATTTGCCAGCCGCCGCGCCAGGCGCACTCCCGCGACCATGGTGCGCAGGTCCGCATCGGTAGAAAGATAGTTGGCACGGATGGCCGGAGCGTCCAGCGGATTCGTGCAACGCAGCGAGATGCTGCCACGGCTCTCCGGCGCAATCAGCGTGGGACCGAACCCGAAGCAATGTTCTTTGCGCCGCACCAGTCCGTGAGCGCGGTAATACGCCGGTCCGAAAAGCAGTTGCAGATCAGGAGTCTGCAATCCAGCGCGCGTCCGCAAGAACAAGCCGGCCTCCGCCACGTTCGAGGTGAGCGGCCCGGATTTGAAGATCAGATAGCGCAATAGATTGGCCAGCGTCTCCGCGCCATCCAGGCTGACCTTCTGGCTGCATAAGTAGCCCACCGAAACCATCGGATGGTCCTGCAGATTCTGCCCCACTCCCGGCAAATCGCGAACCACGCGGATTCCGAGGCGCTTCAGCTCGTCGGCAGCGCCAATGCCGGACAACATCAATACCTGCGGAGAATTGACGGTCCCGCCCGCCAAAATCAGTTCGGCGTCTGCGCGAGCGGTCTGCAGCACGCCGTCGCGCAGAAATTTCACGCCGCTTGCCACACCGTTGTCAATGATCACTCGCGCAACGTGCGCGCCTGTAAGCACAGTCAGGTTCGGGCGGCCGTAGGCAGGCTTCAAGTAACCGTCCGCCGCGCTGCACCGCGCCCCGTCCTTCTGCGTCAATTGGTATAGCCCCGCGCCATCCTGTGTGTCGCCGTTGAAGTCCGCATTAGCAGGAATGCCGAGTTCACTCGCCGCGCTCAGAAAAGCGCGCGTGAGCGGGTTCACGCAGCGCGGGTCGGCCACATGAATCGGCCCTCCCTCGCCGTGCAGCTCCGAGCCTCCGCGCTCCTGGTCTTCGGATTTCTTGAAATAAGGCAAAACGTCCGCAAAGCTCCATCCCGGATTGCCAAGGTCGCGCCAGTGATCGAAATCCGCCGGGTTCCCGCGGATATAAATCATGGCGTTGATTGAACTCGAGCCGCCCAGAACTTTCCCGCGCGGCCAATAAAGTTTCCGGTTGTGGAGCCGTGCCTCAGGCTCGGTGGAATAATTCCAATCAACATTCGTCTTGAAGAGTTTTGAAAACGCCGCCGGAATGTGAATCTCGCGCGCGCTATCTTTGCCCCCGGCTTCGAGCAGCAGCACGCGCGTTTGCAAATCCTCGCTGAGCCGCGCCGCCAGCACGCACCCGGCAGTCCCTGCGCCCACAATTATGTAGTCGTATGAATTGGCCGTAAGCGCCATGGAAGGTTCTGGGATTAAATGCTATCCAGCGCCAAGCGGCAACCGCAATTGTTTGGGGAAATACATGCGAACCGCTGCCACGTGCAGCCTACTCTACGCCGCTTCGCGCTCGCTTTTCAGCGCGGCGGGTTTCCAGCTCTCGCGCCGTAAGGAAGAGGTCGCCCAGTAAACTAGGAATCCAGCCGCGATTAGCAGCATCCCGAAGACCAGCCCGCTCATGCCCAGGATCGTCTCGCCCTCGCCATGCACCACCGAAAATCCCAGCAGCAGCACTGGAAAAACGCCGACCAAAACCACGCCCCACATTCCTCCGGGCACCTTGAACGGCCGGCGCAGCTGCGGCTCCTTGATGCGCAACACAATCAAAGCGATGAACTCGAGAGAAAGACTCATGCCGTAGAGCAGCACGTCAATCGTGACCAGCCGCTCGAATCCCAGGCCCAGGCACAGCGCCCAGCAACCCGCCAGGAACGTAATCGCCACCCACGGTGCTCGCGTCTTGGCTTGCAGTTTGCCAAACACCGAGGGCAGCAAGCCGTCCTGCGCCATCGCCAGCGGCAGGCGTGAATAGCTCATCACCAGCGCGTTAAACATGCCAAACGCGCTCATCATCCCGCCGAGCACCAGCGCCACGCGAAATCCGCGCGCCACCAGCGGCCCACCGAGCAGGCCGCCCATCATTCCAGCCAAGTCCGCCCATGAACCCGTCTCGAACGCCGACGCCGGCACGCCCGTCAGCCACATCGCCGCGAACGGCAGCACGTACGTCAGCGAAACGACTACCACCGCCACGAGCATCGCGCGTGGATATGTCTTCTGCGGCCGCTTCACCTCCGCCGCAATCGTGGACGCGTTGTCCCAGCCCATGTAATTCCACATGCAAATAAGCAGGCCGCCGATCAAACCCACATCGGAAGTCGTAGGCGCAGTCACCGCGCCCGTCAATGCCCCAATCTTCATTGGCGCGATCAGGACAATCAACACGAAGGGCGCTGACAGCAGGAAGAATAGCCACAGCGAACTGATCGCTACCACGCGAATCCCCGCGATATTCATCAGCGTGCAGACCGTAACCACTCCGAGCGCCACCATCCAGCCGCGATGTCCCACTGCGAACCACGGCACCAGCCGCGTCAAATAGGCCACAAATAGCGTCGGATAGATCGCCATATCAAATATGCTGGCCACCAGCGACAGCCACGCTTCCTGGAAGCCCCAGAAATTTCCCATCGCCCGCCGCACCCACGCGTAATATCCGCCTTCCGCCGGCAGCGCGCTCGAAAGTTCGCCGATCATGTACGCGGTCGGCAGGCTCCAAAGCAGCGGCGTCAGCAGCAACAGCAGAATCCCGCGGCCGTAGCCCGCGCCATGGATGATGTCCTCGGTTCCGTATGTCCCGCCAGACACCATGAAGAATGTCGCGGCCACCAGCGGCCAAAGTGTGAGCTTTGTATTTTTTTTTGTGGAAGTAACTGCCCGGGAAGGGAATTGGGCTGGGAGGGATAAAGTACTCAATTTTTTGTCGCGTCCTCCATCTGCGACCCTCGCTCTCTTTCAGCCTTGCATGCGGAGCGAGTTCGCAAAATGCAGAATACGGATATTCAGATTCGATGCAAGAGAAATGTGCAGGAAAATGAAAATTTCTTCAGGAGAATCGCCGGCGTGATGCCGGCGGCGTTGCGTCACGCCCGTTTCGTTGCGCCCGTAGCGTTCGGTTGATGGGAATTCGTCGGCGTCGGATCTAGTCTTGTGGTTTGCTTCCCGCGCGTCGGGCTTCCCGCCGCGCACGCTGCTCGTTGGCCCACTGCTGCTGCTGGTCCGGAGTCATCACTCCCCACACTTGCGCTCGCGTCTCCTTCCGGATTTCCCGGACCTTCCGCTCCTTGGCCTCGTCATCGAGCGAAGCATCCTTCTGGACGTCGCGCTCTCGTTGCTTGGCGTCGTCCCGGATGGACTTGATCCGGCTCTTCTGGTCATCGGTCAGGTGCAGAGCGTCGTCATTTTCGGGGGCGTTGGCGTCCAACTTGCTGGTCTTCTCGCTCTGGGCCTTGGCAGCCGCGGCGGGCGCGGATGAGGCGGCGCTCGAGGATGAGGACTGGCCGGACGCTCCATCTGGGCGCCCATAGGATGCGGCGGCGAGCGCCATAACCAGGCAGATCCCGCCAGTCAAGATAAAGGACCTCGTTAATTGCATAGGATCACTCCTCCAAGGTAGTTTCCGCCAGAACCGGGGCGAGCCCGTTAGCGCGACCGGCCCGCGCGACGCGCGCCGCCATTTTCGCACTACTTCCAGCAGATGTCCCCCGCTGATTATGCAGCGGCTGCGGGCCCCGTATTGCTGGTTATCTAAGCGGAGAGTCAAAACGCGCTGCTATGGGCCGCGGGCCGGACGAAAACTGCTCGCAGCCTACTTCGACGCCGGACCTTGCTGCAGTTCGGTCAGCGCCGCGAGCACCTCTTGGCTGTGCTTCGCAGGGTCCACGTCCATATATTCCTTGACGATCACGCCCTCGGGATTCAGCAGGAACGTGTGCCGCGCCGAGAGCTTCTTCACCGCCAGATTCATGATCGAACCGTACTCCTGGGACACCTTGTGGTCCGTATCCGCCAGCAGCTTGAAGTTCAGACCTTCCTTGGTACAGAACTTCTGGTGGGAATCGGTGGAATCCACGCTGACGCCCAGAATCACGGCGTTTTTCTGTTCGTACTGTGCCAGGTCACGCTGAAAATTGTGCGCCTCTTCCGTGCACCCGCTGGTGAAATCCTTGGGGTAGAAATACAGCACCACCCACTTGCCCCGATAATCGTGCAAATTCACCGGCTTGCCTTCCTGGGAATTCAGCGTGAAATCCGGGGCGGTACTGCCTACCGCAGGCGCTTTTTCCGATGCGCCCAGCGCCCCGTAAATCCCGGCGGCCAGCACCACGGCCAGCGCCGACAGCACGATCCAGCGTACCCCCCGAAATCGCGAATTTCTCATAGTGGGTTCTCCTCGCCCCTGCCCGCCGATCATTATGCTCTCAGGCCGCTGCCGCTCAAAATCCCCCCAAACCCGCCTAACGTACCAGCCCCCGCATGCCGATGAAGATAGCGAGTCAGGGTTTCGTCTGTGTCTGCGCTGCCTGGTTCGCTAACCGAGCGCGGCATCATTCCAAGTCCTAGCCACCGCGGCTGGAAAGCAATAGAGCTGCATCAGGAGAACAACCGTGAAGAAACTCAAGGTCCTCATTGTGGACGACTCTTCGGTCATGCGGAAAATCGTCGAGCGGGCTCTCCGTCAAGCGGGTCTCGATATCGGCGAAGTCGTGGAAGCCAGCAATGGCGCCGAAGCCCTCGCCGAAGTCCAAAAAGGCTCGCTCGACTTGATCCTCAGCGACATCAACATGCCGGTCATGGACGGTCTGGAGTTCCTGAAGAGCGTGGCGGGTTTAGAGGCGGCGAAAGGCGTGCCGGTCGTAATGATCACCACCGAGGGCAGCGAAGCCCGCGTCGTCGAAGCCCTCTCGGCCGGCGCCAAAGGTTACCTGCGCAAACCCTTTACCCCCGAGCAAGTCAAGGAGCGCGTCACCCCGCTTCTGGCCGCCGTCGTGTGATTCCGGTCACAAACGCTGGAAAATAATCCGCTGGCCCGACTAGTCCCCCTCGAGCTCAGCCCCGCAATCGGGGGACTCCGGTGAGCGAAACCATCCGTTCAATCCTGCAGCGCAACTCCGCCTGTTCAGCTGCAATCTCGTACGAAACTTATGGTGGAGGCGGGGGGAGTCGAACCGGTACCGGTCGTTGATACTCCGCAAGTTATTGATTTTACGTTTGGCTAAATCATCTGAAACGTCCCAAAAAGCTGAAGTCCGCTATACAGCCGCTATACAGCAGACTCCGGTGTCCAAGTTCCGCACCTTCCCTTTATGAAGCGAAAAATAACGCCATCGGAGCGGTGTGGCGTTCAGATTCAACGGAACGAATAGTAAATCCATTTGTAGCTCAGTCTCAGCGAGGTTGACGCGGAGGGCTTCGACACCTTCCGGACCGCTGCAACGGCGGATCTCTTTGCCGGCGTCAGCCTTGCTGGGATGATCGGCAAAGAGAGGAATTTCCGATGTTAGATTTTGGATACCCCTATGGCGAAGCATTTCAACGAAGATTGGTCGCCCTGCTTGTGCAACATCCCAAAGACGCGTCCCCAATAATTCAGGCCGAGTTTTTCGGAAGTCCCTTACTCGCTGGCATAGCCAAGGTAGTAATCGACCACCACAAGGCACATCCGGACGCGACTTTCAGCTATGTTTTCTTGAAGGGTGCGGTCAGGGCTTCTCTAAGCAGGAAAGCATTGGAACACTGGCCTCTCTTCAAAAAGGAAATAAAAGCAGCTTTTCGCCGGCTGCCTAACGACAAGGCGCTTCTACTTGGAGAAGCCGCAAAATACGCCAAGGAATGCATATATCGCGATGCGCTGGTCGAGTGCGAAAAGTGCATCAACATGGGCACTTATGACAGGTTGCACGACTTGATTCAGGAAGCGCGAGATGCAACAAGCTTCGGCGCAGGAGCCTCAACGCACTGGCGCGGACTGCCGCATCCCTCTGACTATCCATACCAACCGGTGGAATGGCTTATCGAGGGGCTGATTCCTGAGAATTCCATCTCGGTCCTTTCTGGCAACGAAGGAGTTGGCAAGACCATCTTCCTGTTGTCGATGGCCCGATCGCTAACAGACGGGATGGACTTTCTCGGAAGGCAAACCTACCCCGCCCGAGTTATCTATCTAGGGATCGACGTGTCCAAGGCCATTCTGCAGCGCTATACGAAGATGATGCGCTGGGTTCCAAACGGTGACTTCAGAATGCTCACGATGTGGACGAATCCTGAGGCGCCAATGCTCGACGACAAGGAGCAAATGAACTGGTTGTTCAAATATGCGGAGAAGTATCGCCCTGTGCTGATGTTAGACACGTTGCGCGACCTTTATAGCGGAGACGAAAATTCGTCGACCGACACCAAGCCTGTCGTCGATATCCTCCGAAGGCTTTGCTCGCTGGGTTCTTCAATCGTGGCGGTGGCACACCCACCTAAGAAGGGAAAATCGCTGATCCGAGGGAGCGGCAATATTCCACAAAAGGCCGATATTCCATATCGTATGCAGGCAAAAACACTTAACGGCAAGGATGTGACCGTTATTACCTGCCCAAACAAAAATAGATTTGGCACGACGAGCTTTGCTTTGACCTTTCAGAAACAGTTCATTCCAATTCCTGGAGCGCTGCCGTATCTGAGAATCCGTGAGATTAAGGAATCGACACCGTCCATCGAGAGGAAGCAGGATGGAGTACGTGAAAGGATTTTCGCCTACATCAAGGAAAATCCCGGAACGAACCAACAGGAAATAGAGTCAGCTTTGAAAATGAGCGATAAGACGGTACGACAGATTCTTGTCGACGGGGAAACAAGTCGTGCGCTGCGTCACGAAAGAGGTGAGCGCAAGGAAAGACGCTGGCATGTCGTGGATTCAGAATCACATCAATCCCAAGAACAGATTGGTTCTGTGGTAGATGAAGTAAATCGAAAACTCGCCAAGCTGTCTAGCAAAGCCCCAAAACCGCTATAACCGCCCCCTATAGGGGGCGGGCGGTTATGACGGTTTTGAATAGTGGGCAGCGTCGCTGGAGAGGCGGTTATGTGCCTGCTGAAGTGAGAGTCGCGAAACAAGAGCAATTCATCACAGAGTACAGCAAAATCTGGAATCTCGCAGAATCGCCACAGGCGGCTTCACAGGGGTAAAACAGCGACGGTTGCAGTCCCGCAGATGTTTGCAGGTATGGACGGTTTTCGCTGGGGTTGGGACGTTTGCACAGCCGCGTAAAACGTAACTTGCCGTAGCACACACAGCTGTTTTGGCTCTACCACTGCAGATCACGCCCACCGTTTTTAAATCTGGAGGATGAGGACACCCCGGCGTTCTAGACGGCACCCAAAAATTCACAATTTTTCCTGAAATCTCGGCTGAGACTGGCGGAGCCGCAACTACACGCTGCGGAACAGCTCCGACAGCGACAGTTTCAAGGCTCGCGCAATCTTTTCTACGTTGACGAGCGCCACATTCCGTTCGCCGCGTTCAATTCCACCAATGTACGTGCGGTCCAATTCGCATAGGTCGGCGAATGCCTCCTGGGACACTCCCAGCTTGTGCCTCTTCTGCCTGACGGCTTTTCCGAACCTGACGCGAATGTCGTCCATTTACCCTTGCGCGTCATCTTTGAGCCTCACGGTTTATGTGTCCACGGACTATGAGTATCATTGCCGTTTATGGCTCAACACGGGCATCCGCTGCGTCTAGTACGAAGCTGTGCTCAGTGGATTCCAAAGGATCGAATCGATTCTGTGCCAACAGGACTCCGAGGCATATACGCGTTGCATCGCTATCGTCCGCGAATTGCAAAATACGACGTCGTCTATGTCGGAATGGCAGACGGCGAAGCGGGAATCCGAGCTCGTCTAAAGGCTCATGCCAACAGCAAGCGGAAGCGGGATTTGTGGACTCATTTCTCAGCCTTCATGGTCTGGCCGAATATCACAGAGGCCGAGATTACTGAGCTTGAGGGCTTGTTTCGGGAAATCTATCGCAAGGACAAACGAGCCAACGCATTAAATCGACAACGCAGATGTCGCCAGCTCCAAAACGTCCGCACCCGCGAATGGCTACATGGGGCCGCTGACCGCGCCTAGTCCCACCATGCGTTAGGAGGTCGGCCCGCCTGAACTCTGGACATCCTCTCATTCCCGCGTTCACTGAGTCCTAATACGTCATTTGTCCGGTTACGCGACATATCGGGATTTACGGCGGTTGCTCCGCATTCAGGACTCTAGCGGGCAAATAGCTCCATCAGCGAGGCAGTCGGCGGTATAATATTGGCCAACGACTCTAGGAAGCGTAATTATGCCCCAATTTCTAATCGTCGTTCTCACAGCTGTTCTTTCGTTCGCCGCTCCGTTGCAGCCTCCAAAAACCAGTAGTTATAACGACACACCCTTTTCACCCTCTCTGCAACTCTATGGTCCCAACTTGGTCCAGACTGCAGACGAGATGCAATTTCGGGCGTTTTTGATTAACGACTCTAAACAGAGTGTCGAAGTTCCTTCTCCGCAATCTATGCGCGGCATTATTTATCTAGAATGGCGAGTTGTTGACGTTTCAACCAACGCCGTCAAAACCCGATGGGCCGGGTTCACTCTTTGCACCTCTGGAAAGAAATTTACCCAGCAGGATTTTCTCGTCTTGAAACCCGGGCAGCGCGTGGAACTGCCGGACATCCAAATTCCCGACGGGCTGGTCGGTTCAGAGAGAAGAGGCAGCTACAGAATTTCTATTCGCTATGCGTTTCCTGTCCCGAATACGGTGCTCCTTCCGGACGACATTCTGCGGAGCAACCGGCATTTCGACATAAATTCGAACGAATTGACGGTCCTCTTCGCAGAATAACAAGGAGGTCGATTCGAGGCCAGACTCAAGTCTGGTTAACGCGCTTACCGGAAACTTGCTCTCAATGTCCGATTACGCGACGCGATACCAGGAGTTGGCTCAGTCACGGGCGTGCAACACTATCTATTGGACAGCTTTGATCGCGGGCGGTTTCCACGTGCCATCGAGGATCGAAGGCGGAGTGTCCGTCGGCCAGTAAAGCCGGAGCATCACGCCGAATTTTCCTTTTGGTCCCGGAAGCCAGTTTGCTTCCTTCGCTTTGCCCGGTGAGTCAGCCTGCAAATACAAATCTACCGAACCATCCGGGTTAGTCACCAACTTGTCGCGCTGGCCGAGCGTATAGCGGTTCAGCGGATTCGCCGCCAAGAAATTGTCCTGGTCGTACATCGTTACCGACCAGAATCCCTTCACTGGCGGGAACTGGCCTTTTTCAAAACGAAGTACGTATCTGTGTTCAGAACCGTTGTAGTCGCTGCCGTTCGCATCTTTCTGCGAGAGTGGGTAAACCGCGTCGGCCGGAAGATTCCATCCCGGCCCGAGCCATGCTGTTGTGGCGCGCAGCAAATAGTCGGTTTTCCAGTCGCCCACGTCAGAACCGAATATGAGCCATCCATTGATCGGCTGCTGCGCTTGGACGCGCCCGAGCATTTTCATCAATCCCATCTTCGGCACCGCGCTCATCGCTTCCTTATCGGATGAACTCAGTTTAGTAGGATCGAAATCCTGTCCGGGTACCAATCCGATTTTGGCCATCCGCTGAACGATAGGGGCATCCTGGGCTGCGGGCGGATTCGTCTTCCAGAGCTTCGCAAAGTAACTGAAATAATCTTCAACGCTCAGCGCCTGAACCTGCGCAACCACTGGAGTTTTCATATCCATTCTGCTATCGACTTGTGCGGACGGCGGTGTGTATGGCTTGCCATACGAGCTAAGCGGAAGAACGGAGAATTTATCCTGCAATGCGTGAACCTTTGCGTAATCCGCAGGCGTGCCGATGCAATAAATGCGCCCGAGAATCCAGACCAAGCCCGTGGGAGACTTGTATTCAGTGACATCTTTGGGAAGAGCGCCGGACCAACTCGGCCCGGTGATCGCGTATTTCTGCGCTTTACCGCCCGTGGTGCGCGTGCCGGGCGACTGGAAGACATTCGTCCATCCGTCCAACATTTGCATCATGTAGTAGCGGTCACCCATGTCGGGAATGCTGAAAATCCACGGTTCTTTCGAGACATCGAGCCAGACCATGGTGTAGAGGGTGTCGGTGTTGGCGCCCGGGACGTCTCGATAGTCAGCAGTCGGGTAGGTTCGCATCCGAATAAGTTGTCCCATCGGCGCGCGTGTTGGCCCAGCCGCATCGACGTTTGTCGTCTGCTTCCGAGTCATATCCATGGTTAAGAGTGGAAAGCCGTAGAGGTAAGCGTCCACGGCATCGCTTACTGTCGTATTGGCGGCAGGAGCTTTCGTCGTTGTGGACGGTGAGCAGCTCGCTAGCACCGCACTGATCGCGAGACATCCGGCAAATAGAAGAGGTTTCATGGCGTCCCTCCGACAACCGACAATGCTGACCGCATTAAACACTATTTCTGCGAACTTGAGAACAAATTGAACCTCCGAACAGAGGCTGCGCGTTTGGTAGCAATCGGGCACGAACCACGGTTGGCTCGCAACCAATCCACATGCCTGAACGCCGTTATCGTACATCTGAAGTTCTAGTACGGCAGATGTCCGGTAACGCGACGCAATATAAAAGGGCGCCTCTTTTGGAGTAGGGTTTGGGTGCTTGCCTCAATCCCTACAGAAAGGAACGCCCTCAATGGATAGCAAAAAGTATATCGGTATGGATGTGCACAAGGAAAGCATTTCGATTGCGGTGAGGAATGCTGCAGGAAAGATGGTGATGGAATGTGTCATCGAGACCAAGGCCAGCATGATTCTGCAGTTTATCGCTGGGCTGCACGGAGACTTGCAGGTGACGTTTGAAGAAGGAACCTCGGCCGCCTGGTTGTATGAACTGACAGGCTTCGTCGCGAAGAAGCGATGAAAACCGCTGGTAGAGGAAACCCAAACCGCAGGGCCATAGTGCCCCGCAACCGAGCACATGGCGCGGTAGGTCAGAACAGATCTTGCTCGATCCAGTGGGCTGAGAAGCAAGAAAACGTCCAGCCGTTGGAGACGTGTTTTTTCTTGACTTCTACCTTTATAGAACTAATCAGGACTTGGGCCGCACGACCACCCGAAATTCGCAAGAAAGAATGGGTTTTTTTCAATAAGGTTCAGGTTGGAACAACTCACTCAGGGAACTAATATCGGTGGTCCGGAGTCCAATCGCTAGAGGCAGTTCCTTCGGCATGAGAAAACTACTCTGGCTGCCATGCGCGGTCGTGCTTCTCTTATCCCTTTTTGCTCCCGAGACAGCCTGCATAGCGAGTCATCTTTCGAGCAGCCGTGACGTAGTCTTAGGCAAATATCACATCAGAACGCCCCTTACATGCATCGTTAGCGGAGACTACAAAACTTATCTCTGGACGTTCTCAGCTCCGGGAATTGCAAGGCTCGGCGTCAAGAAGTATTTGAAGCGCGACATACCGGTCTCTGAAATGGGCTTCTACCCTGTGGAACACCCCGAACAGCAGTTGGTCAAGAATGTCCCCCTTGACGGGGAGACGATACTCGCAAGACGTTCGATTCGATTTGGCCGACAAACGATGAGTTGCTGGGACTTGATTCACCACAACAAGTTCGTCGGTTTGTCACCGTCTGACCCGACACTCGCCGACATTACTTGTTCAACTGACAACGACGATTTCTACACGCATTTCTCTGGTTGGCGAGGCGACGCCCCTAAGTTCTACGAAACATTGCAGCGAATCACCTTCACTGATTAATTGGTAGGCCCTTGCTGGCTCGCGTCGCCAAGTCCTGATTAACGCGCTCACCGGACATTTGAAGTTCTCATACGCCGGTCGGCCGGTTCGCGGCGTGTGCCTTTAGCATGCTGTGGAAAAATCCCCACCTTTACCCTGTTTGTAACTTGCTGAAAGGGCACGGCGCGCGCACTCAGTTTTGAATGCGGCGAAACTAGTTGTTTTTTGGGTGCGGTTCGAGGCACAAACCGTAAAGATTCTTTACAGTTTTCAGCTATGCGCGATTTCGTGAGGGTTGCTAAGTAAACCAGGCTGATTTGGTCGCGTTCCGCCGTGCAACGAGATATTCCTCGCAGGCTCTCTGTCGGAGCGCGTTCGCACCGTCAACCCCGGATAGCGTCAAACTCGCGTATTCCGGGAGGTCTTCCCAACATAGGAGCGCGAGGCTGTTCGGCGAAATCGGCATTGTCACCTCAATCGCGCGTGCGTGAAGCGACGCTGGTCTTCGACCTCCGCTTGGGTTGTACCAAACGCACGGATGGTCAGACGTGATAAATCCAACATCGTCCTCGGTCGTGAAGATGCAAAGATTCATCTGCGTTAGCACAGGCAGGTCTGCCTTGATTGTCGGAAGCAACATATGCTGAAGCGGCTTGTTCGCTAGGATCTTTACGTCGTGGATCGTGAGCGACGGTTCTCCCGTCTCTGACAGGCTTCGCGGTGGTCGATATTCTCGTCGTTGTTTAGGAGTCATGGCATCCAGGTTCCGCTGGAGATCTTCGGCCACTCTGTAAGCATGTCCCCACTGCCGTTGAAACGCGCTACGCTGAGCCCGTGTTCGGAAATGCATGGCGTCCATGAAGGCGCACAGCCAAACCTTGTCCACCGTTTCCAACGGTTCGCGATTGGCGATGCGCGTGTCTCGTATTTGACAGAATTTGCCCTCTAGCGTCCCGAGATCGTGGAACGGAACGCTAGAACAATCCTGCTCAACGCGGTGGGCTGGAAGCCAAGAAAACCTCCGGCCACAGGAGAACTGTTTTTTCTTGACTCCTTTTATAGAACTTATCAGGAGTTACGAGCCAAGGCTCCCGCCGAGCGTCGTGCTACTATTCGGTTGTGATGAGCGTTTCTTCTCACATTGTCTGGCTGCTCACGGTCGCGTTACTCTTAGGCCCGGGGACACTTTCGACCAATCTCCGACCGAACTTTCCGCAAGACAAGATGCTAAGTCAGCAGTTGGAGACGGTCTTCTTGTGCGAGCTAACGCAACATTGGGAGAAGTACGACCACAAGGTCGTTAGGATTGAGGTGATTTATCGTGTTGGAAACGAGACTAGCGAAGTGTATGACCCCAACTGCCCAACAAGTGACCATACTGCTTGGGTGTACTTGCGACCGTACGGCTCGACAAGCCCGGACCCGCCAGAACTGCAGAAACGACTTGGAGAACTATTGACGAAAAACGGTCGCGCACGGATTGCCGTAGTCGGTCGGTTCGATGGGCCGAAACGGGTAGATATTCCGCCGGACACATCACCAAAGCTTGCGGACTTGATGCGCTCTGTAAACTCACGCTATGGACACCAGAATCATTGGAAATTCCAATTTACCTTCTCGAAGATCGAAAAGGTCGAAGCCGTCCCTTCAACTGAACCGTGGCCCCGCTGGGCGGCAACCGCCCCAGCCACGCCGTGACCGTCGCTCGGGTAGTCGGCTAACGCCTGATTAACGCCCTAATCGTACATGTGAAGTGCTGCTTCACATCTCCGGTAACGCGACGCAATATAAAAGGGCGCCCCAATTGGAGTAGGTTTTGAGTGTTCGGCTCGAACCTACCTCAGAAAGGAGCGCCCTCTATGGATAGCGTGAAGTATATCGGGATGGATGTGCACAAGGAAGCGATCTCCGTCGCGGTTCTAAACTCTTCGGGCAAGCTGGTGATGGAGTGCACGATCGAAACCAAGGCCAGCACCATTGTGGATTTTCTCAAAGGCCTGCGCGGAAGTTTGCACGTGACTTTCGAAGAAGGTACGTGGGCTGCTTGGTTGTATGACCTGATCAAGCCGCACGTCACTGAACTGGTGGTGTGTAATCCCCGCCGCAATGCTTTGCTCAAGGAAGGCAGCAAGAGCGACCGCATCGATGCGCGCAAGCTCGCCGAGTTGCTACGCTCGAGCATGGTCCGCGCGGTGTATCACGGAGAGAACGGCGTGCGCACGCTGCGCGAGCTGGCGCGGAGTTATCTGACGATCAGCGCGGATCTCATCCGGGTGATGACTCGCGTGAAGGCGATCTATCGCAGTTGGGGGATTCCCTGCAGGGGAAAACAGGTTTACGCAGAACGCTATCGAGCCGAGTGGCTGGGCAAGATCCAAGAAGCCGGCGTGCGTCGTCGGGCGGAGTTCTACTACCAGCAGTTCGATTCGTTGCGGGCGCTGCGCCAGGAAGTGCGGCGCGAACTGCTCGCCGAAGCGCAGAAGCACGATGCCTGGAAATTATTACGCGAGATTCCCTTCATCGGTCCGATCCGCGCGGCGCTGCTGATCGCGTTGATGCAAACGCCGCATCGTTTCCGCACCAAGCGGCAGCGCTGGACCTACAGCGGATTTGGGATCGAGACGCACAGCAGTGCCGAGCAGAGGTTCGTCCAGGGACAGCTGCAGCGCGCGAAGAAGCCGGCTTCGATTCGTGGGCTGAATCGCAATCACAATCACGAACTGAAGAACGTATTCAAAAGTGCCGCCACCGTGGCCGCTGCCAAGGCTGGCCCGTTCCAAGAGTTTTACGATGCGTTGGTGGCCAAGGGAATCCGGCCGGAAATGGCGCGTCTGACTTTGGCGCGCAAGATGGCCGCGATCACGTTAATCGTCTGGAAGAAAGGAGTGCGCTTCGACGCCCAACATCTGAAACCACAAACAGCTTGAGTGTCTTCAGCGCATCCGTTCCATCCTGGAATTTCTTCCGGCGGTGGTCGGTTGGGTTCTGGAGACATTCGGGTTCGAGGGCGAGTCTCAGCTGATAAGTTAGGCTCGGCGTGCCTCGGGCACGCTGCGTCTCTCACGCGACCCTAGTCCCCCTCGGACAACCCGAAAAAGCTATGGGCCATGAGTCCCCGATAGAACCATGGTTGGCACCTGACAACCGTGCTGCTTGTGGTCTCCGAACCGACTGGCTTCGTTGCGCCCAAGTGATGAAAACCGCTGGCGAGGAAAACCAAAAACGCTGGCTGAATAAGGCAGCGTCCCGAGATCGCGGAACGGAAAGCCAAAACAATCCTGCTCAACGGGGTGGGCTGGACAGCAAGAAAAAATCCGGCCGCAGGAGAAGTGTTTTTTTCTTGACTCCTTTTATAGAACTTATCAGGAGTTGAACCTTCTCTCTCGTAGACAGGACTGCGTGAACTCATCAGAATAGCGCGTGATGTTGCTCAATTTGCTTACAGCATTTGTGATGATCGCGCTGATCCTCTGCGCACTGAGGGTTTTTTACGTGTTTCGCGCAGGGGCTATGCGTGCTCTCGCTGCTAGATGGGGCTTGCGATATGTCGGCCCCCCTACTCCACCACAATGGTGGTTCAATCCCTCTCACCCCAAGATCGGCCCTCCTCTGCCGGGTTGGCTTTCGGAATTTTACCCATCCGGAAGACGACTTACTCAAGTGTGGAATGTAATCGAGGGCAGGCGGAACGGACTATCGTTTCTCATTTTCGACGGTCTCGTTGGGGACAGACGCAGTGGACCTTGCACCCTCATCGCTTGCCAAACCGAAACAAATCCATTCGCAACGCCTCGCGGGCGAGATCACGTCGTTCAGTCACATGGGTGGACGGTTCTTCATGGGGCGCACTTGTTTTGTTGGACAATGGGCACTAAGCGTCTAGATTGCTACGTGAAGGATCTACTGGTTCACCCGACTGTCCAGGCCTAATAGCTGATTCACGTTCTAAAAGGGCAAAGTCCTGAGTAACGCATTTATCGTACATGTGGTTTTGGGCTGTTTTTCAGATGTCCGGTTGCGCGACTTGTCGGGCTCTGAATGTCCCACGATGGTTTAATATACGGCTCATGGTTCCTAGAATCGCCGCCGCTGTCCTTATCGCAGCCGTACTTGTTGCCCTCTTGTTTGAATATAACATTCCGAATTGGTTCTTCGAGATCGTCCGGCAAGGACCAACAGAGCGAGCCATATATGCTCTCACGCCCGATTTAGTCATCGCGCACTGCGGAGAGCCAATCAGCGACAATACGCAATCCCATCCCGGCCCGCGAAACACGGTAATGATTTTCCGCGAGATGGACTACCACGACGGAACAGGAACTGTAGCGCTCGCGTTCGCCCGCACGGACGAAGGAACAAAGCAGGGAAGATGGGTTCTGAACGCGATGAACGATCCCGTGAACCATCTAAGGTACGGCACGGGGAAGGCGAAGCTGGCGGCCCTGCCATGCCTTGCAGGCAAATAGTCAAGAATTGCCTGCCCAACAGCCAGGCTAATTTAGTGCCAAGTCCTGGTTAACGCGCTAATCGTACAAGTGGATTTCAACCTTCCGGTTACGCGCCCTATACCCGGCCAAGGGCCGCGCCCCGGGCCTTAATAAGTGCGCTGTATGCCCCTAAAACCGCCCGAGGGGTACCGCCAAACGTCCTAGGGGACGCTAGGCGGAACGCTACGGGCGGGCTAGGCCGTTAGCTACGCGGTTAACGCGGTAGGGCGTTTGCGGAAAAAAAGGCTTTACTTTTAGCCTTAAATACGTTATATATATCGCATTATGAAAAGGCCCGTCACTACCCGTTACGCCGCTAAGGACGTGGGTATTTCGCTTATGACGCTGCAGCGGTGGATTGCAAACGAAGACATAAG
Organism: uncultured Acidobacteriota bacterium; assembly: GCA_963780035.1. Taxonomy (GTDB): domain Bacteria; phylum Acidobacteriota; class Terriglobia; order Acidiferrales; family UBA7541; genus Palsa-295. Next base: position 533,894 of record CAWAAG010000012.1, read on the forward strand.
GGCACCGAGGCTTCAGATTGTAAACGGGCGGGCAACGAGGATTTGGGAAGCGGGCGATTTGGAGCGTTTACGAGCGTTGAAGGAAAAAGTCTATTGCCGCGGTCGAGGCCGCAAGAAAGGGTTCCGGTTTAAGACTTGAACACAGCCATCTATGCGCGGGTGAGTACGCTGAATGGGCAAGACCCTGAGATGCAGCTGCGGGAACTGCGGGAATACTGTCAGAGACGTGGCATGAACCTCGTAGACGAGTACGTGGACACGGGAATTTCTGGGGCAAGGGATAGGCGGCCTGAACTTGACCGGCTGCTGACAGACGCTCACCGACGGCGCTTTGATTCAGTCGTGGTTTGGCGGTTCGACCGCTTTGCCCGGTCCGTTTCACATCTTCTCCGCGCGCTGGAAACCTTCCGTTCCCTTGGCATCGAATTTGTTTCATTGTCGGAACAGGTCGATACATCGACGCCGGCAGGCAAACTGGTATTCACTGTCTTGGGCGCAGTCGCAGAGTTAGAGCGCAGCTTGATCGCGGAGCGCGTGAAGGCCGGATTGCGAAATGCACGTGCTAAGGGCAAGCGGCTGGGTAGGCCAAGAAGCTACGTAGATGCGGTAGAAATTCAGCGTTTGCGGACGCAAGGCGCGTCGTGGCGGGCGGTAGCGGCGGCGTTAGGCGTATCGGCGGCTACGGCCTTGCACGCGTCCCGTAAAGGGCGTTTAAAAATCCCCGTTAGCGCGGAGGCTGTAAGTGACTCAGTTTAAAGGTCCGAGTAGGACCAAAATAGCGTTTACAAAATATAAGTTTTCTAAACGCCTAGGCCGGTTCGGAATTGGAAGGGGGCCTGGCCGGTGAAAGCTTTCTTCGTGAGCAAACGGCTCGCGTTCGGAAGCGCAATCAAAACCAAGACGCATGTGAAGAAGCTAAAGGCCCTCGGAATAACCCACGTAATAAATCTGCGCCAGTCCAACAATAAACAAATTCAGAAGTTCTCCCACGTGTGGCTACCCTTCAAAGACGACCTGAAGCCGAGACCGGGATGGTTTCATAAACGCACCCTGAAGTTTTACCGAAAGGCGATGAAACAACATGACGCCAAGTTGTTCGTGATGTGCCATCACGGAATCTGTCGGAGTGCCTCGCTGGCTTACTTCCTCCTTCGAGCTACAGGCAAAAGTCGAAACAACGCCAAACTAAAGATAAAGATAGCGAGGCCAATGGCCCGCATCGTGCCAGCTTATCGCAAATCGAGTGAGGTATACTTGCACGAATGGAAGAAAGGGCAAAGTTGACCCGCTCAAATTTAGAGGAAGTTAACTTGAAACCAAGGTTTCGTGTCAATGGTCGCGATTCTTGGCTTGAAAATAGTGCTCTGCTTGGGAAGAACCAATCGGAAGAAGGCCAATGAAGCTGGAACCGGGCGACTTCATTAAGTTTGAAATAAAGGACGAGAAGACCGGGGAAGCTGAATGGATGTGGCTACGAATCGATTTTTGTGACGAGGCAAAAAAAGTGGTGTTTGGCTGGTTGGACAGTCAACCGATCGTTTTCAGTTCTGAACTGGCGCTTGGGCAACACATCGCCGTCAGTTACGACAATATCCGAGAGCACAGAAAAGCGGATCAATTTTAGCCACGAACAGGACTCGAGGGCCCTTATAGCGGCATGTATCTCTCAGCAGCTGGTGCTCTTGACTTGAAGCGCTGTTAGATCCACTCCGTCGCCTTCAGCACCACGTCAAAGTAAAGATCTACGGATCGCGTCGGATCGAACAATGCTTCGACTTCAGCCTCGGTGCAGACGTGGGGATACTTCTGGCGTAGCTTTTTGTAAATCGTCCGCTCGTACTTTGAATAGTAGTAGATGGTGCAGGGCTGAGTCGCCTGGATATAGCGCCAGGCATCGGCAAAAGCGCGCTCCTCTGCAGCGGGCGTACCAGCGTCCGCGAAAAAGGCAAGGAAGTGCTCGCTTTCAGTGGCACCGCCTCGACGTTCGACGAAACCGTGCAAGTAACAGACATCCCGCATAGGGTCGACTTCGATATCGAAGAATAACTCAATATCTGCGACTGGCAGAGCGACAGGTGCGCGAAGATATGGCTTGCCGTTTTCTGCAGTCAATAGGATTGCACGCGCGCGAAACTTTTTAAGCGTGTCAGGGCCAATGCCTGCAAATGCGGTCTTTGCCCCTACCGTCAAGTTGGCCGGATTGATCTCGGCGAGTTCTCGCATCGAATTAATCTGGCCGAACATCGCTTCACGCTTTGAACGGCCCAGCTCGGGAATTAGCGTGAGATCATTTGCCGTTTCAAGGCTCTTGATACAGGCGCTGTACCACACACAGTTTTTGCAAATGCTCGAATAGGCAGGCAGAGTCTTGGCCGTGCGGCTCACAATGCCTCGGGCCGAGTTCAGGCATTCTTGATAGTCGTCCCATAGCCGACGCTGCTTCTTCACGCCGTACGCCACCGTAAAGTCGTAGGAAACTTCCTTGCCGTGAATGTCCCAGATGAAACCGTGGCGCCCTGCCGAGCGGCCGAGCTGCTCCAAGATGTCCGTGTAGAGAGCGAGTTGCACGGCATAGTGCCTTTTGGGCTTGCCCTCGTCTTCATCACCGGCTCCCTCCTCCCCCGATCCAGACTTGATGTCGCCGGCAATGTACCCGCCTCCCTCCCCCCTCAATAGGTCGGGTTCGCCCACGAGATCGCCCGCAGTAATGCGCCCACCATAGATTAGGGGCAGACCGCGGTCCATCGCGTCGAGCGTACATCGAAACTTGTCTTCGCCCGCGAACTTGGACAAATCAACGAACGGCACACCGAGCTCTGCGATTAGTTGTTTCTCGTATAGTGCCCCACGCTCCCACAGGAGCTTCACGAAAGAACTCACGTCGTCGCGCTGCACCGCGTCGCCAAACAAGTCCATTGTCACGCGATGCGGGCAGGCCACTAAGTCATACAGCATTGATGCAGTGATCGCAGGTGGCATACGAATCTCCTCGTTCTCGGATCTGAGGTTCAGCCCCGCAAGCGCGCCGTTCTTAAGCCTCGGCGATTGGTGCTCCCCGGCCCTCAAGGCGATATTATTAGGTGGCTCATTTTTCCCAAAAATCTTGACCTAAGGAGCTCTGCCAACCTGTTCGCACGCGACTCCGAGCGTAGTTATCAGAGTTCTCATCGATGCGGTGAGCTTAGCAGGCCCAATCACAACCAACAGCGCGTGCGACGCCACCACACTCGCTACCGCCGAGCCGATTCGCCTCGTCCGAGATTATCTTCGCCACGATTTATCAGTTCAATAATATAATCCCTCGTCGTGAGGAAGGTGGTCAGCGGTCATGGGCGAGAAGTCCAACTGACAACGCAAAATTGCCGTCATCATTCTGCAGCGGAGGCCGGGAGGAGGCTGTGGGCTGGATTGATTGTGAGGTCTTCGTGACCGAATGTATGGAATTCTCAATGGACGCCCGCGAACGCGCATTTTAAGTCTTCAAGAGCTCCACCGAAAACCGAAAGATGAATGGGGACAGTACTTGGAATTACTGGAGGAATCGTTTGCCGTATGTCGATTTTGATCTAACCGAAAACGAGGTCCGCGAATGAATCTATCTCCCATTGGCAAACTCGAGCGAGTTGCGCTTCGTGAAGTGTGGAAACATGAAGCGATGGATTTCACACAGTGGCTTCAGGACAACATTAGCGTGCTAAACGACGCGCTCGATCTCAATCTAGTCAATGTGGACAGAGAGCGGCCGACTGGCGACTTCAGCATCGACTTAGTAGCCGAAGATGACGGCGGCGGCACTGTGATCATCGAGAACCAGTTGGAGAAGAGCAACCATGACCACCTTGGGAAGATCATCACGTACCTGACAGGAATGGCCGCTCGCGCTGCGATATGGATCGTTTCTGATCCCCGCCCCGAACATGTTGCCGCTATAGCTTGGCTAAACGAATCGACCAGTGGGGCTTTCTATATGGTCAAGGTCGAAGCGGTACGCATTGGCGATTCCCCTGCTGCCCCACTATTTACACTCATCGTTGGTCCGTCGGAGGAAACCAAGGAAGTGGGCCAGACGAAGAAAGAAATCGCCGAGCGGTATGGCATCCGCAAGCGATGGTGGACGCAACTGGTCGAGCGAGCGGCCAAGATCTCAAAGCTGCACGCCCACATCACGCCGGGAGAATATCATTGGCTCGGCACCAGTTCTGGCATCCGAGGATTGAATCTAAACTACGTCGTAACACAGGACGAAAGCGCAGCGGAGCTCTATATCGATCGCGGCAAGGACTCAGAAGAGGAGAACAAAGATATCTTCGACCAGCTACACGCGAACCAAGCCGAAATTGAGAAGGCGTTTGGTGGGCCACTGGGCTGGGAACGTCTGGATGGGAAGCGTGCCTGCCGTATTCGATTTACGCAACCGGGCGGATATCGTTCGCCGGAGGAATCGTGGCCCGCAATCCAAGAGGGGATCATTGCCGCTATGACCCGTTTAGAGCAGGCGTTGCGTCCATTTCTCAAACAACTGAAGTTGGGTGCGTAATCGAGTGAACAAATGGCGTGCTGGGTCCGACCTTCTCGATCGCGAATGCTGTACAGACTTCGCATGTGCACGTACCTTCGACGATATGGAAGAGTACGGACTGCACTGCAAGCTATTGGAAGTACATCTTAGGCAACCTCAGTGTATCGGGAGACCTATCGCGATCTCCTTTTGACCATTTCGAAAAGGCGGCGAATCAGCGAAATCGATGTTGCGCACGCGCGCCGAGGATCGCGTACGGGCACGACAGCGCAAAACCTTCCGAAATCATTTGTTCGCTCACGAGCTACTGATAACATTCGGATCGTCTCCGTTGGAGGTTACGAACGTGACAATTAAACTCGCGCCATCCGAACAGAATATGTGGGCCAGAGAACCGCAATCGCAGTCACCGAAACCGAGCGACGAGGAGATCAACGCGAAGTATGGCCGAAGAGAGCTTCGCATAGTTACGGAATCTAATAGAGAGCAACTGCCAAACTTCGTCGAAGCGCTCAAGCGTCCAGGATGGATGAAGCTTCGACCCCCGTACCAAAGGCGACCGCGCTGGGATCGCGAACGGCAATCAAGACTGATCGAATCCTTCATCATGAACATCCCAGTTCCACCGCTTTTCGTTTACGAATCGGATTTGGCAAAGTACGAAGTCATGGATGGCCAACAACGGATAACCGCCATTCTCGAGTTCTACACAAATATCTATCCACTTGAAGGATTGCAACAATGGCCGGAACTGAACGGCCGGATATACGACCGACTGCCGTCTGAGATAAAGAAGGGGCTGGATAGACGGTCGATCTCTTACATCGTTTTGCTGAAGGAATCGGCCGCAACAAGTGAAGAAGAGGCGCTCCTCCGACAACAGGTTTTCGAGCGCTTGAACACTGGCGCCGTCAAGCTCAGCCACCAGGAAATTCGAAACAGCCTTTATCAGGGTAAGTTCAACACACTGCTTCTGACGCTGGCGAGAAACGCTGAATATAGGGCCGCTTGGGACGTGCCCCCCTACAGCGAAGCCGAGGAGCAAACACTCTCAGAAGAGCTAGCGAAGAACAAGAACTACGTGGTCATGCGCGATGTCGAAATAGCGCTTCGCTTTTTTGCGCTTCGCCATTCAGAACACTACCAGCGGGGAATGAAGGGTTTTCTTGATCTGTATATGGTTCGTGCGCGTTCGTTTACCGACGACGACATAAAGATACTCCAATCATTATTCGAGAGAACCGTGAGCTTGGGCCGCCAATTATTCCAGGAGGCACTTTTCAAACCGTGGGATCCAAGGGCCGCAGCATGGGCTGACAAACCACAAGTCGCCTTTGCCGACGCTGTGATGGTCGGCCTAAGCCGTCATTTGGACCAGAGCGCGATCTTACTAAAACGTCGCGATGTCGTTCTCGCGGCGACGCGACAGTTATTCGAAGATAATCCAGCGGGAACGTTTACCGGCCGAGGAAATACGAAGCAAGACGTCCAAGATCGGATACGTCTCTTCGACGAAATGCTGGAGTCAGTTATCAGAGGATAGGTCATGTTCGCGCACCTAAACTCACAGCTCGAAAATGAAGTGCAAACAGCGCTGAAGGCCCTTGCAACAAATGAGGCGATGCGGGACCTCTTGATCTCGCGCCACGATTTGCTATCCACGCTAGGAACCCAATTGCTGGCAGATGCTGACGAAGCCAGACAGACGGTCCAAACACTCGGCAGTCTGGTTCCGCATATTCCCGACAAGGTCGACTGGCAAGTTTACGATCATTGTGCCGCCGTAACTCGAATATATGCCGTATATGAGCGCTTCGTAAGTGATCTTGTCGGTGAGTACGTCCGGATGTTGCCGAGGCTCTACGGGAAATATTCGGATCTTCCTCTCACCGTGACGAAGCAACATCGACGAGGAATCGGACATATTCTATTGAAGCTTGGAGAAACTGGCCTCTACAAGAACATCGAGGAGGAGGTGGTGGTCGCTCAGCTCGCCGCTGGGCTGAGCGGGGCGACTGGCTATACTCTTCTTACGGAGGCGTTTTTTGTCGATCGGCAAAACCTAAGACTTGAATCTCTGGTGCGACTGTTCGGCTCATTGGGAGTTGAAAATGCAGGCCGATCCATCGAAAGCCACCCCACAATTCTCGATTTCATGGCGAAGGAAGGAAGGGAAGGCAGTTCCGTACAGACTGAGCTCCAGACTTTTATCGGGTACCGCAATGAGGCTGCTCATAAGAAAGTGGAGAATCTGCTATCCAAGGATGAAACATCTGCTGTAGGCCGTTTTATCTGTGCACTTGGCCACGCCCTCGCAGACCTGGTTAAGTATGAAATTTATCGGCGCCACGTCGTGTTAAAGCACTATTCGGTCGTTTGCAAGATCGTTGAGACCCACTACGGAGGGAAGATCGTCGTGGGAATCCCCGACAGTGGGGTCAACCTGAAGGTCGGGGACGAAATAATCATTTGGGGTGAAAAGATTTGTCGGCCAGCGACGATAGAAAGCATTCGACTTGATGGAACCGAAGTGGCCGAAACCGTGGGAGACGGTGCGCGCGAAATCGGGCTTCAATTGAGCGCAAAGGCTCCGAAGGTCGGCGAATTACGACGCCTAACTATTCCAGCGGAGGCTCCGAAGGAAATACAGCTTGAACTTGTGGACGCCAAGGCTCCTAAAGCAGCCGCGGCTGACACAGACCTCATTGATGCAGCTGACCAAAGCGCCAGCTCTACAGAAGCGGACGAAGAACCTGCGGTCTGAGATATCCAGTTTAAGTCCTGCTGTTATTCGCAGCTCCAACTGCCCGTCCGAACGAATCAGACGTCAACCGAGGTTCGTGATTTTCAAATGTTCAGTCATTGCTTGGTAGACCGACCAGACTTGATTTCAGGTTCCTTCAGCTCCTCGTAACGAACGTCCCGAAAATAAGAGTCGTGCAAGCAGCGCAAGCTGTGGCGCGAGCGCCAGAAACGTGAGAAATTGGCGGAGAAAGCTGCCGGGAAAGACCGTCTGCCTTCTAAGCTAATCGTCAAATCTCGGGTAGCCGCCAGCAGTTTTGTTAGACTGTCACAAGGGGAAGTTGGAGGAATGGCGATGGGCGAGCCGATGGACAGGTCAAACCGAATATTCGCACCGCAAACCTCGTTCGAGAAAGCATTTCCGACCATCGAAAGTGCCACCATCTCATCATACGAAGACGGCGAAGGCATACACGGGTTCGATGAATCGCGTCGCAGGACTTTTGGCAAAGCACTGCCAGTTACGAATGGTCTCGTTCGCTGTAGAAATCCTCGATGCAAGAGGGGCGGATATGAGATTGACCACAGCTTGCACGAGATGGTGCGCGAAAACGTGACGGAGAAGGAATTTGACACAGCCTGTGCCGGCGACGAAGGCTCCGCGAAGGCTAGAAGACCGGGGCGTTCTTGTGGGAACGTTCTTCACTATCGTCTGACGATAAAGTACAAGTCCGAAGGTTCTAAAGTTTAGTCAGAGTCTCGACAGTCGCTGGCAGGACTTGGTCGATTATTCCAGTGTTCCTTCCTAAGCGCATCCAATTCCGGGTTGTAAAGAGTCTCCAGAATCTTTTTTGCCGGGACGAGGATGCTCACGCCCATGTTGACCTTTTCTACTTGTTCCATGTTGGAGAAGGTAAGTGGCACATCCCAATGCCCATGCACCAGTCCCAACAGGTGCGAACCACCCAACCCGGACATTGCAGTAAGCTTTCCATCCGCAGTTTGCGTCTGCATCTTTACGGTGTTGCGCACGAATACAGGCGACCCGCTTAACCCGCCAATAGAGCGCCCCTCAGCCAGATACGCTTCCATCTCGCCAAACCCTGTGGCTGGCAGCTTGTCTTCCGGCATCATCGCGATGTTTCCAGTACGCACGATGGGAGTGAGTTTCGTTCTTCCAAAGAACCGAGTAAGCAACCCGATGATGAAAAGCTCATCGCCGAGACCGATTTGATAGTCTTCTATCCTCTGATCCGTGGCGAATATTCCCTCTGGAATCCATTCAATGTCGTAGTCGTGAAAGCGGGCGCTGCCGAAGGGCATCACCGCAACGTCAACAGAATCCTTCTCGGTGGGGTGGTAGAACCACTTCTGGTCTCCCGTTCGCAGCGACAAAGACTCCCCGTCTTTGGCGTTCATTGTTATCACAGTTTCGCCGGGCAGGATTTGCTCAACAACATGCTTTGCAGTAACGAGATGGGCGAATGCAAGGTTTCCCTCCATAGGCACGCCGACGATAAACGCAGTTCCACCAAATCTAAGCCGCGATCCACCCTCATCATCCGGCTCATATCGGGAAACGAATCCCACGCATTTCAGCAATCGGTCAGCTATTCGCATCGAAGTCCTCAGTGTCGAAATAGAAACACTCGCTGTAGCGCATCCCTCTTTTGATACCCGACCATCTGTTCTGCCTTTGAATCCTTTACCTTGCTCTTACCGCGATTACTCGGCGCTAGAGCCTACAAAGCAATCCTCTGCGACAAGATGTGACCCGACTTATTGAATTTTTGCGTGCTGCGGATTTATCAAATCGTGCACGATGCGTTCATACTCGGCTTCGTCAGCCACGTTTTCGTATTGTGCGCGACGATGGGAGATGTTTAGCAAAAGTCTCGAAGAAGCAACGATTGAGCGGCGAGTACTAAGAGGATGTTCTTCTTCACCAATACCTAGATTGTCTGGGTCGTCTGAAAATATCAGGGAGCCGATGTCAGAACCATGCGTTGAGCCGCACAAGCATTTCCACAGATCAAAAAGATGCGGCATTCGCTGGAAAATTGCGACTCCCGGTTTTGGAATCTCTGGCGCATACCAATAGTCAGGCGCCTTTGTTTCATACTTGGCAATCGTTTGCCTTGCTCGAATCTCGTCTTTTGGTGAGAGATTGCTCTTAAGGATGAGAACTTGCCACGCGTTGTGAGCCCGAAGCTCCGGCGCGGCGTCATCATCGAGCATTCCTTCAATCATCCCGTGCCCCATGTATCGGAAACCCATGAACTCTGCATCGGCTGGCTCTTTGCCCACCGCTATGACGCTAACCGTCAAGTCAAGCATGGTCCGTAGCAGCACGCCTGTCACTGGGGTCCATCCGGCTTCGCAGAGAGATCTAATTGAACGATGCGTTGCGATTGACGTTCGATGTAATCGATGAATAGCTCTGGAACCTAGGGGGCCGCTCTTTCCTTGGGCGTAACGCTCGGCAGCTTTATGGGTGATATCTAAAGAGAATTTGATGACTTCGTTGTGAAGGTGATTTAGGTCTGAAGGTAGTGGCCAAGGTCCAAAATACGGCTGTTGCAAGGAAGGCACGGGCCGAGTCTATCATGGGAACTGCTCTACCCATTCGACCACATCAGCTACTCCCGCGATGGCGTGAAGATTTTGGATTGGAGTTTGCTAGGCGTGAACGGCGGCATTGAACTTACCTTTTAATCCGCTCTCGACCGTATGCCTCGGCCACAACGGTAACCGGATTTCCATTTCGTCGAACCCCATTGATATTTCCATCGCCAATCGCCACCGGCAACGCAAGCGCGGATCGGCGGAATGTTTCCCGCGAATATTCGCAACGAAACGGAAATGGCAACTCGGCGACGCCGCCGACGGGGTGTATCACTTTTCCCCGCCCTGTAACCTATCCCGCTCTTGCGCTGACACCCCGCTGCGAAGCCTTTAGACTCGAACTCTACGGCTCTTCGAGATAACAACGAGGGACCGATACGCGCCCACCGTTTCTGTTGGCGTCGATGGGGCCCCCTCCGCCTTCAAGACGGCGTTGAAAATTTCGCAGTTATTTTCGTGAAAATCCTGTCTCTTAGGACCCTACGCCCTCGCTGGCCCGAATGTTGTGGTCACTGCCTCTGAAGCTCAGAAGCTACGCGTCACGATTCCTTGCATGGCGCTTCGCTCGGTTCTTGGTCCACCAATCGCGCTTGGACTCGCGCTGAAACGGCAGGGCGCACGACGGTGAACAATACCTTTGGCTAGATCTGACACTGAAGAAAAAAGGTGTCGGGCATTCATCATTCGCACAGTGTGCCAATCGGTGAGCGTGGCTCCGTAAGTAGTCCAAAATCTGTTCCATCGGCGTCGCCGGTGGCAGTGGATCAAGTGGATCGTCAGACTCCAAGAGCTTCCTATGCACTTCCGGCCCAAGGCTCCTAAAAGTACCTACGTCAGCGAGTCTGAGGATTGCCCATTCCTTAGTTCTTCGATCTGTGACGCGCCAAATCTTTCGGAGGGCGGATCGGAGCGCGTATACCCAAATGACTTCGAGCCGATTATTCTCATCAATGAGGCCAATCAAACCTGGATTCGCCTTTGTGAGTTCGTAGAAGGGGATTCGCCTTGCTTCCTTCGGCAAGATATCACCAAAGAATTTCTCAAATCTGACGAGCGCCTTCTCCTCATTCGATAGGTTTGCTAATTCTGAAAGGAACCGCCTTGCTTCCTTCGCGGTAATCCGCACTAGATCATGAGTCATCGAGGCTTTGCTAGAGTCTAACAGAGTATTGCGCTCTAGTCATGCGCATCAGATAATCTGCGCAGGTTTTATCTGGGCGACTGCGCCTATAAGGAAACGCAGCGTCGCATCAATCAAGAAGGTATCGAACAACAAACCAAGCGATTTCTCGATCGCAGTCCGCGGCGGTCGAAACGTGGGAAAATTCATGAAAGCGACAAAACGTGAGAATTTTCGAGAAACCGAAGTTTCAAGAGACCGCAGCCGCATCCGAATAGTCTGGGTTGATTACCCCTATGTTTTGCAAAGAACATTCACGTTCGGGAAAGTTTGCCAACACATTTCGAGCGGGATTCTGAACAAAAACATCCCAAAGTGGGTAGCTGACGCAAAATTGGGATCGCCGAAGTTGGTATGCCCGGATTGCGAGGGAATCATGGATTTTGTCAAAGAATACCGTACGAAGAGCTTTCCGAAGGGCACGTACTTGTGCGAAAGGTGTCGCATCCATTGGGTTGGTGCCACCAAGGGTGAATTGTCCCCCACTCTGCAGGTACGTCTGAGCGCTGGACGGTCTTAGAGCGCATCGGAAGCGATATGTTTTGATCACATCGCGACGTAGCGAGCTGGCCGAATGCTTCGGTTTCCCGCCGTGGACTTGTTTCCAAGAGTCCACCAAGCATTCTGGAGGAGGTGATCATGTTTGCGAACGATTCAACATTATCGGAAGAGAGGCGCTACACCGTCGCTGAAACTGCGGAGCATCTGCGAAGAAGTACGTCGTGGGTATCCCGCGAGTTTCGAAACTTTCCCGGCGTAATGCGCTCCGGCAAGCGCCGAGCTGGCAAACGCCCTTACGTGACCCTGTTGATTCCTGAGCGCGTTCTGCAACGCTGGATTCTAGAACACACCGTCCCGGCTTCGCCGGAAAAAGGTCCTTTGCCGCCTAGCTCGCTCGCGCCATAATTGTGAGTTAACTACTAAGGCAATACGCAGAATATGACGCCTGATTCACGAAATCTCTTTCGCAACCATGAAAAATCCTGTTCACACAGACAGCAAGGACGCGCCCATAAGAAATGTCACTGTCCGATCTGGATTGATTTCAGCTATGCAGGAGTGCGAATTTTCAGGGCACTAAGAACCCGGAATTGGTTAGTAGCCGAGAATCTGCTGCGAGAGTGGGAAACGAATGAGTTGCATGTGCCCGAAAAAGCGACACTGCCGCACATACGAGAACCCGATACGGAGTCCGAGCCGAAGGGCCACACGGTCGCAGACGCGTGCGCTAAATTTCTGGCCGACGCTCATTCCCGAGGGCTTCGTGAATCAACATTATGCAAGTACGCCCTGATTCTTCGCCGATTGCTGGCGTTCACGGCCGAACGTGGCATCCGCTTCGTTTCCGAGATCACGGTGGAACTGCTCCGGGAGTTTCGATCTACTTGGCCTCATCGCAATACCGCGGCGCGGAGACGCATCGATGAACTCCGAACTTTCTTCGGTTTCTGTTTAGATTCTGAATGGATTGCGAGCAATCCTGCAAAGAGTCTAAAGGTACCGCCGTGCACGGAAGCGCCGATCGAACCTTTCGGCGACGATGAGGTAGAAAAGATACGCGGTGCGTATTCTACCTATTCCAAGAACGCGGGTAAAGCGAATGCCCAACGACTGGAAGCATTTGTCGAAGTCATGCTGTGCACGGGTTTACGTATTACGGACGTCGCGACACTTCGAAGGGACTGCGTCGAGGGAGGAAAATTGCGCCTTCGTACCGAAAAAACAGGGACAGTGGTTTGTTGCCCTCTCCCCGCATATCTAATCGAGAAGCTGCAATCGGTTCGAAATGTTTCAAGTCAGTATTTCTTTTGGACTGGAATCTCGAAGCCCAAAAGCGCGGTCGGAGATTATCAGCGGTCTCTCAAGCGACTTTTCAAGTTGGCAGGGGTTTCCCGGGGTCACGCGCACCGATTTCGTCACACTTTTGCGAAGCGCCTGCTAATGAAGGGTGTTCCGCTCGAACGGGTGGCGGTGTTGATGGGACATCGCAGCCCAAGCATCACGTTGAAGCATTATGCGTCCTGGGTGAAAGAACGACAGGATCAACTCGAGGCGGACGTGATGCGAATCTGGGATTGCAACGACGGCCAAAAACAAAATACAAATCCGCTCAAACGGCCAGAATCCGCTATACAAACGTTATACAGCGATTCGTCCAAATGGTTAAACTAAATGCCAACAGCTAGATACAAATGGTGGAGGCGGGGGGAGTCGAACCCCCGTCCGAGAAGCCTTGCAACTCGAAGCCTACATGCTTATCCCGATCCGAAGGTTTCGCTGGCGGAGCTCAGAGCGGGCAAGACGCGCCGCCAACTAGTCCGATGATCTCGCCGCCGCAATCCGGACCGAAAAGTGGCAGCCAGCCTACTGTGTGACGCCCCGACCCAAACGCGTAGGTGACGCCTGGGGGAGCGCGTAGCCTAATTTAAGTTAGGCTGCGAGTGCCAACTGTGAGTTGCCAGTTGTTTTGTTTCACCCGATTACGGGCAGGTGACGCCCGGCATGCCTTCGAGCCGCGACAACTTCCGTCGAAACCGTGTCGCCCCCGTCAGACACCCCTAGAATATCATCCCGCCGCGCCTTCAGCGAGTCAGAGACGCGATCAGTGCCGAATACGGTGAGTAGCGCGCGATCAGTTCGTCCCGCTTTCCCGTTTCGTAATCCTCGTACTCAAATCCGGGCGCCATCGTCGTTCCCAGCAGCGCGTATTTCCCGCCCTGCCGCACCCGCGAACCCTGCCACACTCCGCCCGTCACCGTATGCTGCAAAAGCATCCCCGAAGCAATGTCCTGGCCTAGCAGCAAAACTTCGCCTCTGCCATCCGGCTTCAGTTGCAGCATCTCCACCGGATCGCCCAGATAAAAGTGAAACATTTCATCGCCGCGCACCCGATGCATGGCGGAGAAAGTGTCTGGCGTCAGCAAATAGTAGATCGCCGTGGACATGGACCGGTCGCCGGGGTATCCGCGCAGCGCGCTATGCGGTACCGTTCCTCCAGACCGGTAGGTCTCCGCAAAATACCCGCCTTCGATCGGGTGTGGTTGCATCTTCAGCAACTCGCGAATCTGTTCTGCTGTCAACATGCCCGCATTTACTCCTCCCGGAAGCTCACCGCGCCAGCCATTCAGGCGCGCCCATTGTATTCCAGGCCGCGCCGGTCGCCTCAATCGGGAATTTCGCACCCGCCGCTACATGGCAAGCAACGCACTTGGGAATGTCAGTTGACACTCCCCATTGCCGTTTTCATAATCGAAAAGAGGCTGACATTCCTTTGACGACGCGGCCAAAGTCGCTGGAGCATGCCCTGGAAGAGGCGGTTTCGCGCGCTCTGCGCGATAACCTCGCCCCTTTGCAGCGCACCGCTGACGAACTGCATCACGCTTACGCCGATCTGGTCGCGGCCTGCGCCTCCAGCCGTCCCAGCAACGCTTTGCCGGCCCTTCTGCGCGCTCAAACCTCCGCTTCTGCGTTGGCCGCCGGCCTTTCGGTACTTTCGAATTTCGTCGCCGTGGCCCTCAGCCCGCGCGAAAGCCAGTTTTCTGATCAATCGGAATCCGCGCTTGGATCGGGTGCCGTGGCGGTGGAAGAACCTCCCGCTTCAGCCGACGCTCACCGGGCGCCGCCCGAACCCGCAGTCGAGTGGGTCGAAGAACCCGAAGAAGACAGGGCTGAACCAGCTGCGGAAACGCCCTCGCGCGCAGCGGTCCCGCAGCATCCTACTGCGCATGAGCCCGAGCCGCTCACCGAATCCGATATCGAAGAAGCCACCATCGCCGCCACCGAGGCGTTCGATGTCGCCAGCCTGCCCGCCGAAATGCAGGATTTGCATCGCCGCGCCAATCGAGTGGCCAAAGTCGCCATGCAGGATATCAAGCTCCTCCGGCCGAAAGACGTGCGCCTCGCCCGCGAGCAGAAAGACATTTGCGGCAGATTGCGCGGCGATCTCGATAAAGCCCGCAAGGAATACGACCGCCGCTTCCGTGCGATTCATGAGCATCCCGTGGATTACTTCCATCACTGGCTCGTGGAAATACTCGCCGACGGCGACGCCGAGGCCCTCGGAGAATATCCGTATCCCTCGCCCGTTCTGCGGCATTAAGATATCCGCGATGAAAATTCTCGGCCCCGTTTCTCGCATTGCTGCATTTCTACTGGTATTGTGCGTTGCCGCGCCGCTTTCCCGCGCCGCCATTGCGAAATCCGCCCCGCCGAAATCTTCCAAGCGCGCCGCGAAAGCATCGGCCACGCTCGCCGCAAAGCAGCTCGAGCAATTGTGCCGCTCCCTGAAGCAGAAAAACTCCGGCCCCGCGTACGCCCAACTTAGCCTCCTGGCCTCGCGGAAGTCCTCGGGCGCCCTGGGCGCGCGCGCCGCTCTCGCGCTCGGATATTACGACTACAGCAAAGCCCGCTACGCGCAAGCGGCGAAGTGGCTGGCCATCGCGCAAGCCGATCCGTTGCTGCCGGACTACGCGCTCTACTGGAGCGCCGCAACGAATCTGGCTTTGAACCGCAACGCCGAAGTACTCGCGCAATTGAAGCGCTTCCGTCACGATTATCCCGATTCGGTGCTCACCGACGACGCGCTGCAATCGTTGGGAGCCGCGGCGCTCGCGCTGAATCAACCGGCCGAAATCCTCGACGCACTCGACGCCTATCCACCAACCAGGGAAAAGCCGGACCTGCTGTTCCTGCGCGCCGAAGCTCGCGAACAGTCCGCCCAGCCGCTCCAGGCCGCCGCCGACTACGAAGCAGTCTATTTGCGTTTCCCAACCAACGAACAATCTCGCGAAGCCGGCGAAAAGCTCGGCTTTCTGCGCAGCTCGCTGGGCGAGAAACTTCCGGCCATCCCCGTCGAGCGCCAGATCGAACACGCTTCCACCATTTTTGCTGCGCGCCAATGGAGCGAGGCGCGCGGCGAATACTCGACCCTGTTGCCGCAACTCACCGGCGCCGACCGCGAACGCGCCGAACTGCGCATCATGGAATGTGGCGTCGCGGTTGGTGCAGGCATCTCGCAGATCGCTGCGCTGAAAATCACCGACCCCGACGTAGACGCGGAGCGTTATTACGCGCTGGCAAACTATTACCGCGACATTCCGGCCGAATCCGAGATGGCCGCCGCCATCGAATCCGCTGCCGCTCGGGCGCCTGCCAGCCGCTGGACCGAATCCGCGTTGTTTCTCGGCGGGAACTATTACTGGGTGCAGCTCGATCGCGATCGCGCGGCCGGCTATTACAAGCGCCTCTCCGATAATTTCCCCACCGCCGCGGAAGCGCTCCCGGCGCAGTGGCGCGTCACCTGGACCGCCGTGCTGAAACGCCAGCCCGAAGCCGCGGAAGATTTAACCGAGCATCTCCGCCGATTCCCGGGATCGCAGTTCACGCCGGACGCCCTTTACTGGCTCGGCCGCCTCGCCGAGGAATCGCAGAACGCGGGCCTCGCGCGCAGCTACTATGAAAAACTCCAGCAGCGCTTCCCGCAAAATTATTTTGCCAATGCCGCCGGCGTCCGCATGCGAACAATTGGCCCCGGCCCCGAAACCGATCCCGATGTGTTCGCCTCGATCCCGCCGCTGCCCCCGGCCATGACGGTTGGCCCCAGCATTCCGCCGGCCGCCGAGAATCGTCAAGCTCGCGCCGATGCACTGCGTTCAATTGCTTTCGACGCCTCCGCCGAACTCGAACTTCGCGCCGCTTACGCCGCCACCCGCGAGCCCCGCCTGCTGCTCGAAGCCGCTCAGGAAGCAGTCAGCGCCGGCCACATGGGCGCGGCCATCGTCACCATCCGCCAGATTTACCCGCAGATCGAATGGCGGCCCTTCGACGACGTTCCGCGCGAAGTTTGGCTCACCGCCTTCGCCATGCCGTACCAATCTTCGATTCTGTCGCGTTCCACCCAGGCCGGCGTGGATCCCATGCTCACCGCCGGATTGATTCGTCAGGAATCCGCCTACGACCCCGAAGCTCGCTCCGGCGCGAACGCCCGCGGCCTGATGCAGCTTCTTCCCAAGACCGCGCGCCGCTTCGCCAAGCAGGCCCGCGTCCGCTACTCCACTCCCATGCTTTTCGAACCCGATTACAACATCCATATCGGCACGATTTATTTTGCCGGCCTCAAGCGTGATTTCGGCAGCGTGGAATCGGCCCTGGCGGCCTACAATGCCGGAGAAGATCGCGTCACCTTCTGGACCACTGGCCAAACCTATCGCGAACCCGCCGAGTTTGTGGACTCGATCCCATTCACCGAAACTCGCGAGTACGTCGAAATCGTTACACGCAACGCCGATATCTATCGTAAGTTGTACGGCGCGGCGCAACCCGCGCGAGGCGCACGGAATGAATCCCGCAAAACCGGAACCGGCTCTGGCCGCTAGTCCGCGGCTTTCCTCCAAGGCCGCGCAATTCACCGAATCCGTCATCCGCGAGATGACGCGGCTGGCTCTGCAATATAAAGCCGTCAACCTCTCCCAGGGCTTTCCCGATTTTCCCGCACCCGCGGAAATCAAGTGCGCCGCCCAGGAAGCCATCGCCGCGGACATCAATCAATACGCCATCACCTGGGGCGCGAAATCCCTGCGCAACGCCATCGCCGGCAAATTCATGCAAACCAACGGTCTGGCGATTGACCCCGGGCGCGAAATCACCGTCTGCTGCGGTTCCACCGAAGCGATGATCTCGTCCATGCTGGCCATCATCAATCCCGGCGATGAAGTCGTCGTCTTCGAGCCTTTCTACGAAAATTACGGCCCCGACGCGATTCTTTCCGGCGCCACTCCGCGCTACGTCAAGCTCCATCCGCCGCAATGGACCTTCGATCCGCAGGAACTCGCCGCCGCGTTCGGGCCAAACACCAAAGCGATCATCCTGAATACTCCCAACAATCCCACCGGAAAAGTATTCTCGCGCGCTGAGCTCGAACAAATCCGCGATCTCTGCGTCGAGCACAACTCTTTCGCCATCACCGACGAAATCTATGAGCACATGCTCTACGACGGCGCCCGCCACATTTCCATGGCCACGCTCGATGGCATGCGCCACCGCACCATCACCATCAACGCGCTCTCCAAAACCTACAGCGTCACCGGCTGGCGTGTCGGTTGGGCCATCGCTTCTCCTGAAGTCACTTCAGCCATCCGCAAAGTCCACGATTTTCTTACCGTGGGCGCCGCCGCGCCGTTGCAAGAAGCCGGAGCCGTCGCGTTGCAATTTCCGCCGGAATATTACGCGACGCTCGCCGCCGAATACGCCCATCGCCGCGAAAGGCTGCTCGGCATCCTCACCGGCGCCGGCTTCCACTGCTTCAAACCCGGCGGCGCGTACTACATCATGACGGACATCTCCGCCTTCGGTTTCCCGGACGACGTAGCCTTCGCCAAATATCTCGTCACCGAAATCGGCGTAGCCGCCGTCCCCGGATCCAGCTTCTATCGCAATCCCGCCGACGGCCGCACCCATCTCCGCTTCACCTTCTGCAAAACAGAAAAGACATTCCAGGCCGCCGCCGAACGTCTAGCCAAATTACAAAAAGCCACCTAAGCGGGCCGTGGGCGCGGACTCTCACGCCCTTCTCAAGGTTTTCTCTGTGCACTCCGTGTTAAATCTTTTGACTCTCCAGTCAAGCCCCCAGCGCAGTCCCGCCACAAGCGTGGTCTCTCTGCGTCCTCAGCGTCTCTGTGGTAAGTGTCTTGACTTTGCGCGCCCGGAAATCCAACCTCAAAACCTATGCTAGAATCCCCGTAGTTTTTCCAAGGGAGGCTCACCGATGGCCGTGGAATTAGATCTGATCCCGCCCGGCACCCGGCTCACCGCCAACGGCAACGGCGAAGCCCTCAACATCGACTCCAGCCAAACCCGCACCTTCCTCTGCTCCATGGACATCACCGAACAAATCGAACAGGAATCCCTCGACGTTTCCATTTGGGGGTCAAAAGACGGCCAGGACTGGGGAAAAATGCCGCTGCTCAAAATGCCGCAGCGTTTCTATCGCGGTGATACGCGCCAGGTTCTCGACCTGGCCATGAAGCCCGAAATTCGTTTCCTGCGCGCGAAGTGGGAACTCACACGCTGGGGCCGCGTCGCGCCCCATCCCATGTTTGTAGTGGGCTTCTATCTCATTGAAATTCCCGCATTCGTTTCGCAGGCCGCCGCAATTTGATGCGTCGCGCCGAAGTCCCGCAGCGTCTTCGCCCTTCCCAATTCCACTAAACGCCCGAGCCGGCGTCGGCCCACGCTTCCCCCCAGCATCCTGCGACCTCCGCGATTCGCGTACTCTCAACGGCGAGCCGGACCTTCTGAAACCTCTTCGCCCCGGGAGCAGTGCGTTTCGGGGTGCAGGCGATCAGAGCAGGTAAGGCACCAGGGCAGCGGTCTGACGAGCATAGGTGGCATACGCCTCGCCGAACTGCGTACGCATCCACTTCTCCTCCATGCGGAGCTTGAGCCACAACGCGAGGAAGACGAGAACGAAAGCGATGAACCCGCGCACTTGGGCGATCGCAATCGCCATGCCCAGGAAACCCGTAAGAATCCCGGTGTAGATGGGGTGGCGGACCACGGCATAGGGACCGGTGGCGATCAGCTCGTGGTCCTGCTTGATGGTCACGGAGCGGCTCCAGTTGCGCCCGAGGTGCTCGCGCGCCCAGACGGCGAAGAGAAGTCCGGCGAAGGTGACGGCAGCTCCCAACCAGAAGGGCAAAAGGCCCAGCGGCCAGAGTTGCACGTAAAGCCAGGGAAGCGGGATGCGAGTTATGGAGAGGAGGACGATCGCGATCAGGAAAATGAAGACGCGCAGGATGCGGGAGCCAACCGACTCGAGGCGCTGGGTGGTTTTGGTATTGATGGCTTTGATCTGCCAGTAGATAAGGAAGGCGATCCAGACCACGGGAAAGAAAGATTCGTAGAACCAGAGCATAGGGACCTCCGGGTGCTAAAAATACTACGTGCGCGGGCCCGGGAGAGTTGCAGCCGAGCGTCGCCGCCAGTTTTTCTACCAGAGCTAATCCCGCAAATCCGCCGTCCGCCGGATCGCTCTACGCATCCCAGCCAAATCTACGGTGACGGCTCCTAATCCAAATCGAACGTCTGCAAATAAGCCGGCACCGCCACCGGCCAGTGGAATCGCGTCGCAATTCCTGCGCGCAAAGCTTCCAGCGCATTCGGTTCGCCGTGCACCAGGAAAGTGCGCCGTGGCGGGGTGGAAAATCCCGAAAGCCAGCGCAGCAGTTCGCTTCGTCCTGCGTGCGCCGAGAGTTGATCCAGCGTCACGATTTCGGCCCGCACCGGCACCTCTTCGCCAAAAATCCGCAAATACTGGGCGCCATCTTGCAGCGCCCGCCCATTGGTGCCCTCCGCCTGATAACCAACCAGCAGTACCGCGCTCCGCGAATCCGGCAGCCGTTTCGCCAGATGGTGCAAAATCCTGCCTCCCGTGGCCATTCCGCTTGCCGAAAGAATGATGCACGGCGCCACCACCTCATTGATTTTCTTGGAGTCTTCCACCGTGCGCGTCATGTGCACTTCGCGCAGATTCAGCGGGTCGCGATCGCCTTCTTGCTCTTCGCGCGTGAAATCCAGGTCGTGGTCTTCGCGGTGCCGCGCGTAAATGTCGGTCACGCTGATCGCCATCGGACTATCCACGTACACCGGCAGCTGCGGTATCCGCTGCGCTTCCGCGAGTTCCCGCAGGTAATACATCAAAGTTTGCGTCCGTCCCACCGCAAACGCCGGAATCACGATCATCCCGCCGCGTTTCGCCACCCGATTGATCACCTCCGCCAGCTCATCCGGCACCGACGCGGTTCCATGATCGCGGTCGCCGTACGTGGATTCGCACAAAAGAAAATCGGCGTGCGCAGGCGGCTCGGGATCCTTCAGAATCGGCTGGTCGTAGCGTCCCAGATCGCCGGAGAAGACTCCCAGCAGCTGCTTCCCGTTTTCCGTGATCGTCAGCTCCAGCCACGTGGACCCCAAAATATGGCCGGCATCATGCGGCCGCACCGAAAATTCCGGGCTGATCGTAAAAGCGTCTGCGCGCGGAATGTCCTGGAATTGTTGTAGAGCGGCCTGTGCGTCCGCCACGGTGTAAAGCGGTAGCGGAGGTTTGTGGCTGCTGTACGCCTTGCGCGCCGCAAACGTCGCGTCCTCTTCCTGCAAGTGCGCGGAATCCGTCAAAAGCAATTGGCATAGCTCGTGTGTGGCCGCGTCGGCGAATATCGGTCCGCGAAAGCCGTCACGGACAAGCCGCGGCAGGTAACCTGTGTGGTCAATGTGCGCGTGTGTGAGCAAGACCCAGTCAATCGTCGCGGCATCAATCGGCAGCGGGTCCCAATTTCGCTGCGTGAGTTCCTTTGCTCCCTGGAATAAACCGCAATCCACCAGCAATCGCTTGCCGCCCGCTTCGATCAAGTACTTCGAGCCGGTGACGGTCCCTGCCGCTCCCAGAAAAGTGATCTTGGCCATAGAGCCGCCATTGTAGACCTATCGCGCTCCAGTTCGCGTTCTTTGCGTCGAGTATCGGCCGGAATTTTCACATGGATACGCTTGACGAGGAGGCCATCCGCGCCGTAGTCTCACCAATTCGTAACTCGAGCCAAAGGGGAAGCTGTCTCGGCGTTTCGTCATCCGTTGCGGTTGTCTGGTAGATTGCGCATCGTCTGGATCAAAATATGAAATTCATATCCACACTGATCCTCGGTTTGCTTCTCACGGGAGCTGCATCCGCGCAGGAAACTGCTTCCGCACCCGCCGATCAGAACTGGGTTTCTCAATCTCTCAATAAAACTTGGGAACTCGGAGTGCTGGCCGGCGGCGGTACTGGTCTAGGAAAATCGGGCGGCACGCAATTTATTTATGCCGGAGGGCGGATCGGTTTCATTCTTACGCATGACCACCTGCCAGGGCTTCTTCATGGCAATTTCGAGTGGGCCGTGGACGTCATGCCCTTATACGCGGTACTGCCGCCCGAAAGCGCGATTTACGCCGGCAGCTTCAAACCGTTAATTTGGCAATGGAATTTCACCAGCGGCCGAAAATTCGCGCCGTACGTCGCCGCCGGCGGCGGCATCGTTTTTAGCAAGGACTATGTCCCGCCGGGCAAAACCTCCGTTGTAAATTTCACGCCGCAGGCCGTCGCCGGCACGCGCTTATTCGTCAAACCCCGCCGCGCCCTATTTTTCGAAGGATCGCTCGGCCATCTTTCCAGCGCCAGCCTGGGTAATCACAATCCGGGCTACAACGTGACGCTTGTCTTCACCGTCGGCTACACCTGGTTCAGGGGCGGCCGCTGAGAAATCCGCGGAGGAAATAATTCGCGGGGCGCAAACGCACCACGTCGTCTGCGGTTAAGCGTTCCACTTCCAGCTGGCTGCCTCTCAGCCGCACCAGAGCAGTTCGACGTTGTATCTCCGAAAAACTTTGTCTGCGGTCAAAATAACCATGCCTTCGATTTGCGCCTGCGCGATCAGCAGCCGGTCGAATGGGTCGGTGTGATGCATCGGCAGTTCGTACACCGCCAGTGCATGGTGCTGCAGGATCGGAAGAGGATTTATGCCCTGTTGCGTCAGCCGCGACGGCACATATCTCGCGGGCGGTTCGGGCAGCCGCAATTTCTCGAGTGCTGTCTTAATGCTGATTTCCCAAGCGCTCGCCGCTGAAAAGTACAATTCCTGCCTGCCATCGGCCAGCACCTCCCGGCCCCGCTTGTTGATCCGCGCGACCGCCCCCACGCTCCACAACCATACTGACGTATCGAGCAGATACTTCATGTTTGCCGTCGGTGCTTGCCAGCCTTGCTTGGACCGCTCTTTGCCTTCGCACTCCCGCCCAGAAACTGCGCCAGGAGCTCTGCCGGAAGGGGAGCGTCAAAGTCGGCCGCGACTTGCACGGAGCCCTCGTCCATCCCCAGCGGCCGAATCGTTCGCGTCGGCTGAATGCGCACCAGGCGCGCCACCGGCTCCCCGGCGCGGGCAATAATGACTTCCTCGCCGTCCGCCACGCGCTGCAGCAGCCGCGAAAGATGCGTTTTCGCCTGATGGATGTTCACTTCCATATCGGCCATATTAGACTAAGTCAATGGACTAAGTCAAGTCCGGCATCTCCGCTGCGCGTCGCCCCGGGGTGTGTGCACTCGGCGCGCAAAACCACTGCATGCCCCGGCAACTTCGTTCCCGTGCTTGCCTTTCATCGGCAACTCATCGTACAGATGGACTCTGGGCCGCGCCGCCTCGCCACCGCCTGATTACGCGCCGGCGCCATGGGCTAGAGTAAATAACGCACCTGGGGAGGAGCCAATTTATGGAAGTCTCGCGAAACGCACGGCTGCGCTTGTTGGGTTTGCTGGTGCTCCTGCTTGTCGTCGGAGTGCTCGGCACATGGTTCACTCCCTTGCTCGGCGATGCCGGCAAGACCTTGCATCACTTCCTCACTCAGCCGCTGCTCAAACTGGGAGCCGTGCCGATCACGACCATCTTCTTGATGAAGGTCGCGGCGTTCGTCGTCATGATCATTCTGGCCTCCCACGTCACCATGATTCTTCTTCAGAATCGTATCCTGAGTCTCACGCCGCTCGACGCCGCGCAGCGCTATGCCGTCTCCCGCGTCGCCTCTTACCTCGTGTTCATCCTGGCCATGATCATCGGGCTGCAATCGTTGGGAGTAAACCTGAGCAGTCTCGTGGTGGTGGGTGGAGCTCTCGGAATCGGCGTGGGCTTGGGCCTGCAGGCCGTCGTCAGCAATTTCGTCGCAGGGCTGGTTCTGCTCGTGGAGCAACCCGTCAAACTGGGTGATCGCGTCGAAGTGGGCGGCACCTTTGGCGACGTGGTGCGCTTGCGCGGCCGCAGCACCTGGATTCAAACCAACGACAACGTAGTGATCATCGTTCCCAATTCCGAATTCATCAATCAGCGCGTCATCAATTGGACCGCCAACGACCGCCAGGTGCGGATAGCGTTGCCTGTCGGTGTCGGTTACGATAGCGACCCTAAACTAGTCCGCGACCTGCTGGCGCGCATTGCCACCGAACATCCTGACGTCCTGGCAGACCCGGCGCCCGAAATTGTCTTCCTGAATTTTGGCGATAGTTCGCTGGATTTCGAGCTGCGCGTCTGGACCATCCGTCAGGTGCAAACGCCCCAACGCCTGAAGAGCGATCTCTACTTCGCCATTTTCGAAGCCTTTCGCGAGAAGGGAATCGAGATTCCGTTCCCCCAGCGAGACCTTCATCTCAAATCAATTTCCCCGCAAGCCGCCTCAGCTCGCGGCGGTGTTTCTGCATAACGCGATGAACCGGCGCACCGTGCAATTCAGCGTGGACCTGCGGCAGAGTATCTGGACATTTATAATCGCGAAGAGTCACAAAGGAAGAATGGTGGAGCCGACGGGGTTCGAACCCGTGACCTCCTCGATGCCATCGAGGCGCGCTCCCAACTGCGCTACGGCCCCACGAACAAAAACGCGACCTCATCGTCGTGAGAAGAGTGCCTTACTTATAACATCTCCCCACGCAAGCCGTCAAACGCGCCCCGATCCAGCCGTGTCCATGCGCAGCTACCCAACTGAATCTAAGCTACTTGCCTCGCCCCAAACCCGCGATTCCACCCGTGGTGCCCTAGGCACATTCTCACCGCGCCGTTTTCTGCTATCCTTGCAACAGAAGAGGGCCTTTCGGTGTCTAACATAAAACAGGGACACGCGCTGGAGGCTACCTCGAGGATGGCGGCGTAAGTCATGTCCGACCTGGCTCAATCTCTACCGTGGGGCCGCGATGAATCCGAACTCGTGACCGAACTTCAGTCCGGATCGGATGCCGCATTCGATTGGCTCGTCACCTATTATCACGCGGGTGTGTACAACCTCGTGTACGGCATTCTCTCCGATTCAGCCGATGCTGCCGATGTCACGCAAGAAGTCTTTTTGCGCGCTTTCCGCGGCATTCGCGGGTTCCGCCGCGGCAGTTCCCTGAAGACCTGGCTCTACCGCATTTCCGTCCGCCAGGCTCTGAATCATCGCCGCTGGTGCTGGCGCCATCACCGGCAGCAAATTTCAATTGACGCAGAAGAAGAAGGCGCCAATCCAGCGCTCGACTTGAAGGACGGCGAAGCGTCGCCCTTCGAACAGTTAGAAGCGCGCGAAATGCAGGCCACCGTGCGCGGCGCGCTGGCGCAGGTGCCGGAGCTCTTTCGTAGTGCTGTTATCCTCAGGGACCTCGAAGGCTTGTCGTACGAAGAGGTGGCCGAAGTGCTGGAAGTTTCTGTCGGAACCGTGAAGTCGCGCATCCTGCGCGGCCGCCGCACGTTGAAGGAAATTCTCGATCCACTGCTGCACGCGCGTCCAGCCGAATCCGCCACCGAATCATCGCGCCATTCGTATCAACCGCAATCCGATCAGCACCTCAACCAGTCCGCAGCATCCACCGAGCCAGCGGCGCCCATTCTGGCTCCGGCAGCCGCGAGCGCTCTTGCCAGATCGCAGAGAGGCAATCAATGAATTGCCGCCAAGCCGCGCCTCACCTACCCGGCTATCTCGATGGCGCCGTCTCCCCGCGTCACCATGAACTTGTCCGCGCGCATCTTGCGGTTTGCCAGGATTGTTTCGCCCAATTGGAACGCTACCGTCGCCTCGCGGTTTGCTTGGCCAATGTGGCTCCCACCGCTCCGCCTGCCGACCTCGCCGTGCGTATTCGTGTCCGCGCCGCACGCTCCGGCGCTCCCTGGGCCGACCTTCGCAGGCTGTGGTCCCGCGCGGTGATGGCGTTTGAGAATATTCTCAAGCCGATTGCGGTCCCCGCCACGGGCGGCATCCTGACGGCCTTAGTCGCCTTTGTCCTGGTCGTACAGAACATCCTGGTCGGCGTGCCTATGACTGGAATCGTTCCCGATGATCTCCCGCTCAATCTCGTTCAACCGGCGCGCGTCGAAAGTCTCGCTCCCTTTCCGATTCCTGGGGTGATCGGCCCTTCCGGGCACGCCGATTCCGGCACGTTGCTTCTGGAAGCCACGCTCAACGCCCAAGGCCAGGTTGTCTCCTACAAGATTCTTGCCGGGCCGAATGACAGCGCGGTGCAGCACCAAATTGACCAGGTGATGCTGTTCTCGCGTTTCAGCCCGCAGCTTAGTTTCGGCCGCCCGCAGGATGGCGGCCGCGTCCTCCTCAGTTTCAGCGAAGTCCGCGTCCGCGGCTGATCCGCCACCCGGCGTCTCTCTGTGCAGTTGCCTGACCGCGCTCCGACCCGCCGAATCGCATCCCTGCATCAGCCCCCGCTAGGCGGCCTTGACTCCGTCCAGGCTGCCATTTACAGTCTCTCTGCATCTTTCACTGGAAGGCGCTCCTGCATTGCGACGGGGAAGAGCGTCCGCGGTTTGCGCGCAAATCAACACTCGAGTAAGGAGTCCGGTTATCCGAAAGTTTTTGCTGAAATTTTCCGCGCCCATCGTCTCCGCCGCAATTATCCTGCTGCTCGGCGCCACTGCCACTCCCAAGACGCTCGGCCAATCCTCCGCCGATGCCACCGAGACGGGTGTCAGCGTCGAAGCCAGCCAGCAGATTTTTGCCACCATGTGCGCGCTCGACGCGGCCGGCTTCGACGCCGATGAAAGCACTCTCGCCGAAATGCCCTCCCGCCTCGCCCTTCGCGGCGAGTTGCTCAAGCTTCAGGGTCCCGCCACCGACGCGCTGCGCCAGTATTATCGCGATCACGCGCTAGCCGATCCCGGAGAGACCCTCTCGCGCTACATCGCCTTCGCGCTGGTGATCGGCCCGCCGCCGCGCTTTCCGTTCCTTATGGACCACGACTTGCTCCCGCCCGACGTGCTGGTCATCGAAGATTTTGAGCAAGTCCTGGCCAATTTCTACCACGAAGCCCATCTCGACCTGCGCTGGACTCGTGTCGAGCCCGAGTACGATCGCGCGGTCGAACGCAGCCAGTCGCCCGTCCGCAACATCGTCACCGTGTGCAATGGATATTTGCGCGAAATCTATAAGGCTCGCTACGGCCATTCCTTCACCGTCTACGTCGAGCCGCTGGTCGGCAATCGCGCCAATTTCCGCAATAACGGAGACCACTACGCCATCGTCATCGGCGCCGGTGCCGAGTTTCCCACCGACGATGTCCGCCACGCCTACCTGCACTACATGCTCGATCCCTTGCCGCTGAAATACCGCGACGCCCTGATGCGCAAAAGCGGCCTGCTCAATATCGGCGCAAAGGCCCCGCGTCTTCCCGCCGAATACAAAAGCGACTTCATCGCCTATGCCGACGAATGTTTCGTCAAGGCCGTGGAACTCCGCGTTCGCCATCTCTCGCCGGAAAAGCACGAGGCCGCTCTCCTCGAAAACGATCGCTCCGGTTTCATCATGGTCCGCGTTTTCGATGTGCAATTGCAGAAGTTTGAGAAGGCCGAGCCGGCCATGTCCCTTTATTTCCCTGATCTGATTGATGGGATTGACGTCTCCGCCGAACAGAAACGCTATGCAAATTTCAAATTTGCTCCGCTCGAGGAAACGCCCGCGCCGGAAACCGCCGCGCAGGCGGCTCCCGCCCAGCCCGGCCAGCCGCCCGCTCAGCAAAATGATCCGCAGGCGGAGCGCGAACGCCTGCTCGCTGAAGGCGACCATCAAATCGCGCTGCAAGATGCCCCTGCCGCGATTGCCGCCTTTCAAAAAGTCCTGGCCAATAATCCCGGCGACCCGCGCGCCAATTTCGGTCTGGCGGTCGCTTCCTTGCTCAATCACGACGCGGACCACGCGCAGGAGTTGTTTGAAAAACTCGTTGCCGCCCCATCCCCCACCGGCGCTGATGCGGTAAACTCAGCGAGTGTGGCCGATCCTGCTATTTTGGCCTGGTCCCATGTATATTTGGCGCGCCTGCACGATTTTGCCGAGGAGCGTGACCAGGCTCTGACGGAATATCGCGAAGCTCTGGCAATCGCCGGCGCCCCGGAAGCGGCTCGCGTGGCCGCGCAACGCGGAATCGACAGGCCGTATAATCCGCGCGGAGCCGGCGGCACTAATGAACCGCAGAAGCCGTAATGGTTCGCCGCGAATGTTTTAAGATTGGTCGGGCTTTAGAGTCTGTGTGAGAACATGAGAATCTTTGTAGGCCGTAGCTTTAGCTACGGCATAAACCCGGCAAAATCGGAGCGGCTTTAGAGTTTGCGGAAAAACGGAAGGGCGGGGCTTCAGCCCCGCCGTGAGTCGTGCCTTTTGTTTTGGGGCTTTAGCCCCTGAAGCCAGAATCTTGACTTTTTCCGCAAACCGTTCAGCCGCTGAAGTGGAGGATTTGCGGTTCTCGCACAGACTCTTGGCCGCTAACGCACTCGAGAGTGAATTGCGACGGAGCTTTGCAGGTGTAGTATCTGGTACGAATCCCCAGCGCGTCCCAGCAATCTCAAAAAAGGAAGGAAGTGAAATGAGAATGAGCGTTCCATCAACTCGCAATGCCATAGGGATCGCGATCGTCCTGCTCGCGTCCATCCTTATCTGTTCGCCGAAATCGTTCGCGCAAGACCAGCAACAACAGCAGCAACCGCAACAACAGTCCAAACCTCCGTCCTTGGAAAACCTTCCCGCCAATGGCGCGGCAGCCCAGCCTGCCGCCGCCGCTCCCAAACCGGCTGACCCGGAAGAAGAGAAGGCCTACAAGGATCTCACCGACACCAAAGTGGACGACGCCGACAAGCGCATCCAACTCGGCGAGCAGTATCTCCAGAAATATCCGAACGGCAAGTACGAGGAGCAAGTCTATTCCGCCCTCACCATCGCCGAAGAATCCAAGCAGGATCTCCCCAAGATGTACGCTGACGCGGACAAGGCCCTGGCCCTCAATCCCGACGATGTCACCATCCTGGTCCTCGTCGGCTGGGTCATCCCCCACAACAGCGCCAACGATCCTGACGCGGAGAGCAGGCTCGACAAGGGCGAACACTACGAAACGCACGCCTTGACCCTCCTTGCCGCCCTGCCCAAGCCCGCCAACATGACCGACGACCAATTCGCCAAAGCCAAAGCGCAGGCCGAATCTCAAGCGCACAGCGGCTTGGGCCTCATTTACTTCCGCCGCGCAAAATACGATGAGGCTGTGGCCGAATTCAAGCAGTCCATCGCCAAGTCGGAATCTCCCGATCCCACGGATTATTACGTCATGGGCGTGTGCTTGACGCATCTCAGCCGCTTCACCGATGCCATCGACGCGTACCAGAAGTGCGGCCAGATTCCCGGTGGCCTCCAGGATCGCTGCAAGCAGATGGTCGATCAGACCAAAAAGCAAGCGGCCACGGAGCTGCAAGCGCCCAAGTAGCGCCTGGCGACCATGACTGAAGAGGAGCGCAACGAACTGGAGAGAGTCCTCGGGCATCACTTCTCGCGTCCCGAAGATCTCGATCGCGCTCTCACTCATCGGTCGCATCGCCAAACTTCCAACGGCACCGACAACGAGCGTCTCGAATTCCTCGGCGACCGCGTCCTCGGACTGATCGCCAGCGAGACGCTCTGTCGCTCGTTTCCGGCCTGGAACTCGGGGCAGCTGTCCAAGGGCTTGGCGCGCCTGGTCAGCGCATCTTCCATTCATGCCGCGGCGAGGAAATTGGAGTTGGGCAACTATCTCCTTCTCGGTCCCGGAGAAGAAAAAACCGGTGGCCGCGATAAGAAAAGGCTCCTGGCCGACGCCTACGAAGCCATCCTCGGTGCGATTTATCTTGACGCCGGACTTCAGGCTGCAGCATCGTTTTTAAGGCGTTCGCTTCTCGACCCCGCTCTGGCGGATTGCGCCGATGGTTTGGGAAGCGCCGACCACAAATCGGCGCTGCAGGAATGGCTCCAGCAGCGCGCGCGCAAGCCCGCCGAGTACCGCGTCCGCGCCGAGTCCGGCCCGGAACACCAGAAGGTTTTCGAAGTGGAGGTCTGGCACGCGGGAGAAAGGCTGTCCGCCTCCGAGGGCCGCAGTAAGAAGGAAGCAGAGCAGGAAGCAGCCCGCGCGGCCTTGGAAATCCTGGCCGCCCGCGCCGCCAAAGCTTAAAGGGTATGCATGGAAGTCGAAACCACCGCGCCACAGCCCGATAATATTCCCGACCGCAATCCGCAGGATGCCGAGCCGCATCCGGCCGCGCCCGGCGACGGATCGATATCAAAAAGCTGGATTCCCGAATACGCCGAGTCGCTGCTCATCACCATTCTGCTGGCTCTGTTTGGCACCACCTTCATCGTACAAGCTTTCAAAATTCCCTCGCAGTCCATGGAGCCCACTCTCCTGGTCGGCGATCACCTGCTCGTGAACAAATTCGTTTTCGAGGGACGCGGCGCCTGGTACGAAAAAATTCTCCCGTACCGCGACATCCGCCACGGTGACATCATTGTTTTCAAGTTTCCCTTTGATGACCATCCGCATTACGTCAAGCGCGCCATCGGTCTCCCCGGCGATCGCATTCGTATCGTCAACCAGCAGGTTTACGTCAATGGTCAGCGGATCAATGAGCCGTATGTCGTCCACGATCCCACCTACGAGGATCCTTTCGGCGATAATTTCCCTCCCACCGATCGTTATTTCTTGGAAGCGGGCTTGCGTCCCGAGTGGGCCGCGCAGATTCTCAGTCACGTCAAGAATGGCGAATTGGTGGTTCCCCCCGATAAATATTTCGCGATGGGCGACAACCGCGATCGCAGCTGGGATAGCCGCTATTGGGGTTTCGTTGATCGCGACGCCATCATGGGCCGTCCCATGCTCATTTATTGGTCGGTGCAAGCCACGCCCGAGGACTACAAATCCCGCGGCGCCTACGGCATTCTCCAAGGCATCGCGGAAACCCTGGCGCATCTCCGCGCCAGAACCCGCTGGCACCGCATGCTCCGCGAAGTCCACTAGAACCTATCTGGCTCTGTTGACATCCTCGCTACGACGATGAAAATTCGAGATGGCTGGCACCGTGCATTTGTTGTTTGCTACCGAGGCAGGAGGCACGATGGCCGAAGTTGGACTCCTGCCCTTTGCTCGCATCGCCTTGCAGGTCGCCAAGGCGGTGCTGCCGCGTTACCGCAGCCGATTCAGCAAGCACCAATTCAATCAACCGCAGTTGTTGGCTGTTCTTTGCCTGATGCGCTACGAAGACTGGACCTTTCGCGAGGCCGAAGTGCGGCTTGGCGAGCATCGCGAATTGCGCCAAGCGCTGGGACTGGGGAGCGTGCCCGACTTCACGACTCTGTATCGCTTTCTGCAACGTCGGGACGATGTGACCATCGACCGCGCGGTCGGCGAGACGGTGCGCCGCTTGCGTGGCACGCGCAAACAAGGACGGCGGCGCGCCCGCGTGGCGGTCGATGCGACGGGCCTGGCGCAGGGCGCGGTCAGCACGTTTTTTGTGCGGCGCATGCATCATCACGGGCAAAAACCGCTGCCGTGGAGACATTGGCTGAAGTGGGTGGTGGTGGCGGATCTGGATCAACAGTTCCTGCTGTCGCAGATCGCGCGCCGTGGCCCGTGGAACGATTGCGCGAATTTGCCCGCGGTGGTCCAAGCGGCTTCCCCGCAAACGCGCATCGGGCTGGTGCTGGCCGACGCCGAATTCGACAGTGAGAGAAATCATACTTACATCCGACAGCAGCTCGGGGCGCAGAGCGTGATTCCAGCCAAGCGCGGCAAGAAAACCTGGCGCATCCACGGAGTGCGTGCCCAGATGCGTCGAGCATTCCCACGACAAGTCTACCGGCGCCGCGCTCTGATCGAGAGTCTGTTCAGTTCGGTGAAGCGCAAGCTCTCGGCTCGCGCGCCCGGTCGTTCCCTGCGCACCCAGAAGCGCCAGGCCCTGCTCCTTGGACTGAGTTTCAATTTGTATCGCCTGAGGCATCGCTACCTTTTTTCGAGGATGTCAACAGAGCCCGATGGCTTCTAGATGCTTCCGTCGCGAGCTGGATCGCGAAGCCGTCGCGCGGGCATTCTTGAGTAAGTTTTCTCCGCGTACTCTGCGTCTCTGCGGTGAACTCGGGTTTCTCCGTGCACTCGTGGCCTTTCTCTGTGAACTCTGTGTTAAGTCTGTGATCTCCGCGTTCCAAGGACGCTCCTCCCAAGCAGCCTCCAGGTCCACGACAACTCATCAGCCCGCGCGAAGGATTGTGTATCATGGACACCGCAGGCCGCGCCGCCATGTCACAAACGCTCTCCGAGCCAGCTCTACACACCAAACCTGTAGATACAGCACCGCGCCCCCGCCGCTGGACTCGATGGCCGAAGTACGTTCTCTACTTCGTTATCCTTCTGTGGATAGTCGATTTCGGCATATCTCTCCTGATCCGCCATACTCGCCTGCAAAAAAGATTGACCGCGCGGCTCGAATCCGTCTTCGGCAGACCCGTCGAAGTAGGCCGCTACGATTTCTCTCTCTGGCGCGGCCCCACTCTCGAAGCCCAGTCCGTCACCTTTAGCGACGACCCGCGCTTCGGCTACGAATATTTTCTGCGCGCAGAATCGCTCACCGTGCGCTTGCGTTGGCAGAGCCTTTTCCGCGGCCACTTGCAACTGGGAACGGTTTCTCTGCTCAATCCCAGCCTGAATCTCGTTCGCAACTCAGACGGCGATTGGAATGTCGCCGAATGGCTCCCGAAACCCAGCGGAGCCTCCTCCGCAAATTCGTCGCCGTCGCCGCCGCAACCCGTCATCCGCTTTGGCCGCATCGAGGTGGAATCCGGGCGCATCAATTTCAAGCGCGCCACAGAAAAACTTCCGTTCGCCCTCGTCAACGTGAATGGCTATCTCGAACCCGATGGCCAGGGGCGCTGGACCATGAACCTCTCCGCCGTGCCCACGCGCGCCGCCGTAGTCCTCCAGCAGGCCGGCACCATTTATGTCTCCGGCCACGTCGGCGGCACTTCCTCGCGTCTCCGCCCCGCCGTGCTCGATCTTGCCTGGGGCGATGCGGCGCTCTCGGACGTTCTGCGCCTCGCGCGCGGCTACGACTTCGGCATGCGCGGAAATCTTGCTCTGCTGGTCCACGCGGACACCGAAAGCGACAACTGGCTGCTCCAAATGCACGCCGAGCTTCGCCAGTTGCATCGCTGGGATCTCGCTCTGCGCGCCGATAATCCCGCCCTCAACTTGAACGCGAAAATGACTCTCTATCCGCTGGCGTCCGGAATAGACGTCACCGACGCGATGTTTGAGGCTCCTCATTCCTGGGCGCGCGCCCGCGCCAGGTTCTCGTGGCAAACCCCCGCGGGTTTCCAACTGCCGCCCAAGTCGCAAGCTCTTTCGCCGGATCAGATCGAAATCACCCAGTCGCGCGTGGATCTCAATGACGTTCTGGCCTGGGTACGCGCTTTTCAGTCCGATGTGGCCGGCGATCTGTCGCTGCACGGCTCCGCCAGCGTGCATGCCGGCCTTTCCGTCTGGCCGCCGCGCTTCACCTCCGCGGCCGGCGCCATCGCGAGCGCCGACTTCTCCAGTTCTCGCCTGCGCGTCCCGGTGCATGTCGGCCAAACCCAATTCCGCTTCGATCACGATATTTTCACGCTGCTGCCCTCCACCGTTTCGTACGGGTCTTCGGACGGCTCGCTCCGCGTGGAAACGCTCCCGCATCAGGGGCTGCGGGAGTTCCCCATCTATCACCTCTCCGGTAATCTCACGCAAGTGCGCGATCTGGTGGCCACCGCCGGAGTATGGGGATGGAATATTTCGCGCGGTTGGGATCTGGCCGGCCCGGTTCGCTGCGATTTGCGCTGGCTGGGCGCGAAATTTCCCTGGCAAACTCAGCCCATCGGCGCCATCGAATGGGGAGGGGAACCAGGCGGCGGCTCCCTGCTCACGCCATTCCTGAATCAACCGGTCACGCGCATCAGCGCTCGCGCGGATCTAAAACCGGGCTCGCACCACATCGCACTTACCGCCGCTGACGCTTTCGGCGCTGCATGGTCCGGCACCTTCGATCGCCGCGACGCGAATTCCGGCTGGCAATTCGCACTGGCCGCGGACCACCTCGCGGCTTCCGACCTCGATCGCTGGCTGAATCCGCGCTGGCGCGAAAGCTTTCTCGATCGCATGCTGCCGTTCTTGAATTCCACCTCGCCCGCCAATGCCGTCCCGGAAAATCTGCGCGCGCAGGGTCAAATCACGCTGGACCAATTCACCATGGCGCCGCTGCTCCTCCGCCATCTGCAAGGTGAATTGAAAATCGGAGGCCGCCACTTGCAGCTCTCCTCGGCCAAGGCGCAGTCCTACGGCGGAAATCTCGACGGCTCTCTCGATGCGCAACTGACCGCGATACCTTCCTATCGCCTCCACCTGGACTATTCCCGCATTGACCTCGCTTCTCTCTCTTCCGCTTTCCCCACGCTCGCGGATGCCTTCGCCGGTTCCGCGTCCGGAGGCCTCGCTCTCAATTTCCATGGCGCCGATCGCCCCGATCTGATTTCCTCGCTCGAATGTCGAGGCGCCACCCGCGTCGCCGATGCGCAACTCGGCGCCCTGAACCTCGCGGAGTCCATGCAGCAGGGAGAACTGGCGCCCGGCAAAAGCTCCTTCAAAGACGCCTCCGCCGAGTTCGTCTGCAGCGACGGAAAAATCACGTTCCAGAATCTCACTTTCCTCGGCCCCAATCAGGAAATCACCGCCTCCGGCACCGTGGATTTCACCCGCAATCTCGACCTGCGCCTCCGCGTTTTATCTTCTCCGGCAGATGCCGCTTCTGCTTCCAGGCCGGCCGCCCATGCCGCCACGACCGCTACCTACGCCCTAACCGGCCCCCTGCAATCCCCCGCGATCAAATCCGTGCGCCAACTGCCCAAGCAGCCTTGAATCCAACCTTGTGCGCGTTTGCCTCGTCCAATCCCGTATGCTAGCGTTTCAACAAATGGCCAAGCGCCTCAGCGCACGCAAACGTCGCATCTCAGCGCGCGCCGTGCCGTTTTACGTCGCCGCCGCCGCCGGCCTAGCGATCCTCGCTCTCTCCCCCGGCGCAAATCCCTCCGAGCGCATCCATCTCATTCCGAAATTCACCACCGGCCAATCCTTTCGCTACAAGATCGAAACTCGTACAACCACCACCAGCAACACCACCACTCCGGTCGTGAATCCCGAAGCTCCCTCGCAATTAAAACAGGTCTCCGATATTCAGCTCCGCCTCGATGTGCTCGACGCTCAATCCGACTCCGGCGGCAATCTCGGCACCGTGCGTCTCCGCGTCACCTACGAAAAAGCCGGCGCCACCACCGAAAGTGACGCCTACGACCCCGCCGCCGACGCGCTCGAAGACCAATACAATCGCCTCCAGGGCCGCTCCATGGAATTCACCATCGAGCCCACCGGCGAAGTTTCCAAAATCACCGGCCTCGATGACGTTTATTCCAATCCCGCCGCCACAGCCACCGTGCGTGCCTGGCTCAACGCGCTTTCCGCCAGCGCGAAATTGCCCCGCGAAGGCATCGCCATCGGCCAGAAGTGGAACAACGAACGCCCGCTCGAAAATACGCCCCTCGCCGGCCTCATCTCGCGCACTGAATCCACCTATTTGCGCGATGAGTCGTGCCAGCCGCAAGACGCATCCGCATCCTCCACCCAGCCCTCGCCCAAAGACAATCCGTCCTGCGCCATTGTCCTCACGCGCTTTGCAATCCTCCGCCACGGCTCGCAAAGTCCCGATGCCACTCCCGACGACTATCGCCACAACGGCTTGCGCACCTCCGGCACCTGGACCGGCAATGGCGAAAGCCTCGACGCGATTTCCCTGCAAAACGGCATGATCACCCGCTCCACGCAAACCTCCAGGCAGGACATGGACTTCGAAGTCGTCAGCGCCCTCTCCGGCTCGAAAATTCACTACGTAGGCCACGTCGAAAGCCAATCCGAGATCACGCTAATGCCGCCAACCGCGCCCCAGGCGCAGACGGCCTCCGCGCCCCAATCCCGGCCTTGAGGCGTGAAACACCATCAATGATTCTAGGAAGGGCGGGGCTTCAGCCCCGCCGTACGTCGTGCCTTTTCTTTTGGGGCTTCAGCCCCTGAAGCCTCGCCTTTGACTTTTTCCGCAAACCGTGCAGCCGCTGAGGGAACGAATTTTGAGGACTCACACCGACTCTGTAGGGGCGGGTCTCAGACCCGCCCCTCTTGGATTTCTCTGCGCACCGCGTTCCCGACAAAGTCGGGGCGTATCTGCGCTAAACTGCCTCGAATCCCACTCACAACCTGAAACCAGCACACCAGGCCGAGATGAGTTATAATTAAAGTTTTCACACCAGCGCCTTACGCGCCCTGAGAGCCCGGCCATGAACTTCAAACTAGCCAGTAACTACGATCCCCGCGGCGACCAGCCGCAAGCCATCTCCCAACTGCTCCGCGGCGTCAATGACGGCGACCGCCACCAGGTCCTCCTCGGCGTCACCGGCTCGGGCAAAACCTTCACGATTGCCAAGGTCATCGAGGAAATCAATCGCCCCACCATCGTCCTGGCGCACAATAAGACCCTCGCCGCCCAGCTCTTCCACGAATTCAAATCCTTCTTCCCCGATAACGCCGTCGAATATTTCGTCAGCTATTACGATTACTACCAGCCCGAAGCCTACGTCCCGTCCAGCGACACCTACATCGAAAAAGAATCCACCATCAACGACGAGCTCGACAAGCTGCGCATGAGCGCCACGCGCTCCCTCTTCGAGCGCCGCGACGTCATCATCGTCGCCTCCGTCTCCTGCATCTACGGCCTCGGCTCTCCCGAAGC
Source organism: uncultured Acidobacteriota bacterium (assembly GCA_963780035.1). Classification (GTDB taxonomy): domain Bacteria; phylum Acidobacteriota; class Terriglobia; order Acidiferrales; family UBA7541; genus Palsa-295. Next base: position 570,645 of record CAWAAG010000012.1, read on the forward strand.
CTATTACGGCATGATGCTCCTGCTCGAAAAGGGCATGTCCATCACGCGCGAGGAAATTCTCCGCAAACTCGTCGAAATCCAGTACGAGCGCGGCGAGGATCTCCGCCGCGGCACTTTCCGCGTCCGCGGCGATATGATCGAAATCTACCCGCCCTATGACGATCTCGCCGTGCGCATCGAACTCTGGGGCACGCAAATTGAAAACATCCGCAAGATTGACCCGCTCACCGGCCAGATCCGCCTCACCCGCGAAGGCGAAATCACCCGCCAGCCGATTTACCCGAAAACGCACTACGTTCTTCCCGCCGAACAACGGGAACGCGCCATCCAGAGCATCTACGAGGAACTCGACTGGTGGAAAGGCGAGCTGAGCCGTCAGGGCAAAATCGTCGAATCGCAGCGCATCGTGCAGCGCACCAATTTCGATATCGAAATGATGCGCACCATCGGCTATTGCCACGGCATCGAAAATTATTCGCGCCATCTTTCCGGCCGCTTGCCGGGGGAAGCTCCGCCCACCCTGCTCGATTATGTTCCGTCCGATTATCTGCTGGTCGTGGACGAATCCCACCAGACCGTCCCGCAGTTGCACGCCATGTATCACGGCGACCGCTCGCGCAAACAAACCCTCGTGAATTACGGATTCCGCATGCCCTCGGCCCTCGATAATCGCCCGCTCACCTTCGAGGAGTTCGAGCATCGCACCAATCAAGTCATCTACGTTTCCGCCACGCCCGGCCCCTACGAACTCACCAAAACCGGCGGCGTAGTCGTCGAACAGGTGATCCGTCCCACCGGCCTCGTGGATCCCGAAGTCGAAGTCCGTCCGGTGAAGGGCCAGGTGGACGACCTCCTCGAGCAGATCCGCCAGCGCACCGCGCGCAACGAGCGCATCCTCGTCACCACGCTCACCAAACGCATGGCCGAGGACCTCGCCGAATATTTCGCCGAAGTCGGCATCAAAGTTCGCTACCTGCACTCCGAAATCGAAACTCTCGAGCGTGTGCGCATCCTGCGCGACCTCCGCCGCGGCGAATTCGATGTGCTCATCGGCATCAACCTCCTCCGCGAAGGCCTCGACCTTCCGGAAGTTTCGCTGGTAGCCATCCTCGATGCCGATAAAGAAGGCTATCTCCGCAGCGCCACCGCGCTGATCCAGACCATGGGCCGCTGCGCCCGCCATCTCGAAGGCCGCGCCATTCTCTATGCGGACAATATGACCGATTCCATGCGCCAGGCCATCGGCGAGACCAGCCGCCGCCGCGCCAAGCAGGAAGCCTATAACCGTGAGCACCACATCACTCCGCAATCCATCATCAAGTCAGTGGACATGCAACTCGCCCGCATCATCGAAGCAGATTATCTTCCTGTCCCGGTGGATGACCCCGTCATCGGAGACATCACCACCGAAGCCCAATTGGTCCAGGTCGTCGCCCAGCTCGAAACTCAAATGCGCGAAGCCGCCAAGAATTTCGAGTTCGAGCGCGCCGCCGCCCTGCGCGACCGCGTTCGCGCCCTGAAACAGCGCGATCTCGGCGCCATTTTTTCGCCCACCGCATTGGATTCGCCGCCGGAGCCTCTGCCCGGAACAATCGCCGCTGCGCCCGAAGCGCCTTCCGCCCCGAGCGACGAACAACCCGGCGCAAACGGCGATACGCCCGCTTCCATCGCTCCGGCAACGGACCAGCCCCCGGACGCAGCAGCGCCGCCAAGAAAAAGATCTCGCGCCGCCAAAGTTTCCAGAAAATCCTGAGAGAACATGTAGCGCCTGCCTGCCGGTAGGCAGGGCGGCTTGCCCTGAGGCTCTGCCCGCGGCAGAGTCGAAGGGCTCTCGCCGGCTCTTGGGTTTCGCGGCGTCACGTCGAATCCAGGTGACGCACTGCGCGCCTATAACTCAGCGAATGCTTTTCTTCCGAGCCATTTTCCTGAATACTAAGAGCGAGAAAAGACCATTGCAAGAAACTCTGTCTTTCCCAAAATTGCGCCTGGTTCGATTTCTGCTCCTCACGCTCGCCGCATTCGCGCTTTCTCTCCCCGCCAGATCGCAAACTCAATCTCAACCGCAAACCCAAGTCCAATCGCAACCGCCGCCTCAGCCCCAGCCGCAGCCTTCGCCCCTCTATCCCCCCGGCAATGAATTCGGCATCTGGGGAGGCTATTCCGTCGCCAACTCCCAAATCTTCGGTTCCACTTCCGACCGCCAGTTCGGCGTTTTCGCCCTGCGTTACGCTCGCACCCTGTACGACAAGCCTTCCACCGCTCTGCAATACACCCTCGATATCGTCCCGCTCGAAACGCTCCGCCAATTCAAATATGTAACCTGCTCGCCTTCGCCCGGAGTATCGACCTATTGCACCAACGGCCGCGAAACAGTCTACGGCGGCGGCGTCAGCCCCATCGGCTTGAAGCTGAATTTCCGCCGCGAGCGTCGCCTTCAGCCTTTCATCGCCTCCACCGCCGGATTTGTCGCATCCGTCAGGCCGGTACCCGTGGACATCCCCGGCGGCACCCAATTTAATTTCACATTTGATTTTCAAACAGGGGTGGATTGGTTCAATTCAGCGCGCAACCGCGCCTGGCGCTTCGGCTACAAATACCAGCACATTTCGAACGCCTACCGCCACAGCTTCAATCCCGGCGTGGACGTCCACGTCTTCTTCATCGGCTACTCATTCTTCAAGTAGAGGTATTGCCGTCCGGCTGGGATTCTCCGTGCCCTCCGGGTTTTCTCTGTGCAGGGCGTCTACCCCGACGAAGTCGGGGTTTTAAATCTTTTGACGTTGCCGTTGCCTTTGTAGCGGCGCACTTCAGTGCGCCAGCGATGTCAATGCACCAACACCGCCTCTCCGCAACTCGCAAACAAGCTCTCCAAACCTCCGTGCCCTCCGCTTTTCCTCCGTGTCCTCTGTGTTAAATCTTTTGACTTTCATTCGAAGCGTAAGTCGCCAAAACTCCTGGCTGTACTCAGGTTTTCTCTGCGTTCTCTGCTCTTTCTCTGCGCCCTCTGTGTTAAATCTCTTGACTCTGCCGTAGCTTCCTCACACCACCCCGCGCTTCAACTCCTCCAAAGCGTAAAACGTCCCGCGCCAGTAAATCCCGCCCTGCCACAAAGTCACAATCGTCGACCGCGCCAGCATCCACCCAAAAATCAAAGCCCCAATCGGATGCGTCAACGCATAAAGCGGCGACACGCCGCTTTCCATCGCCACTCCACCCTCCGCGCATATCCCGAATCCCACTGCAATCCCCGCAAAGACGCGCGCCCACCCATGCACGAACGGCAACGCCACCCACGGCGTCACGCTCAGCAACAAAAGCCCCAGAATCTGCACGCCAACCAGCGGCAAGCGGAATCCCGTAGTCGCGAAAAAATTCTTCGTCGTGCCCCGTATGATGTTCCCCACCCCCGCGTGCCAGTAAACGCTCACCGCCGTGCTCGCCTTGGCGATCCCCGAGCGGCAACCAGCCTCCTTCACCAGCTTTCCCAGTTTCACGTCGTCCACCACTTCCATCGCCAGCCGCCGGTGCTCTCCGATTTTTTCGTACACGCTCCGCCGGATCAATTGAAACGCGCCAATACCCACATAGCACCCGGATTTCGGATTGCTCGCGTGCCACGGCCGCACGCCCAGCAGGAAGGCCATCCCGAAAAACGTCATCGCGATCTTCTCGCCCATCGAGTACATCTTGGCGTGGCACAGCATCGGCATGTGGTCCCAATGTTTCTCTTCCGCCAGCGCGATCGCGCGCCGCAGCACGTCGGGCTCGAAGTGGACATCCCCATCCGTGAAAACCAGCCACTCGCCGGTCGAATGTTCGAACGCCTTTTGTAGCGCATGTGGCTTGCCCAGCCAGCCGGAGGGAAGGCAAGAAATGTTTAGGACCTTCAGCCGTGGGTCCCCGCGCGCCGCGCTCTGCAAAATATTGTCCGTCGCGTCTTCGGAGCGGTCGTTCACCGCGACCACCTCGTACTTCGGATAATCCAGCGCCAGGAATGTCTCCAGCGCGGCGGGCAATTTTTCCGCTTCGTCCCGCGCCGCAAAGAGGATCGAAACACTTGGGCACTGCGCATCGTTCAACGGCGCGGCGTTCTTCAACGCGGGAATCGCGAGCGCCCCAACCGCCAGATCAATGGACTGCACGAACCACACCAACGCGGTCAATCCCAGCAATCCGCTCCAGAACCAATGCAAGGTGCAATATCCTCCAGCGCGTTGCGCGCGAACACGTTATGCTATCACTTGGCATGGCGCGCTCGGTTTCCATCGTCGGCGCAGGACGCCTGGGGCGCACGCTCGGCCGCAGCCTCCGCCGCCTCGGCTGGCGCATCGGGCCGGTCGTCACGCGCTCCGCAGCCACCGCGCGCGCTGCCGTCCGCGCCATTGGGGCCGGCCAGCCGCATTCCACTCTCACGCGTGACGTCATGGATGCCGATGTTATCCTACTGGTGGCGCCCGACGACGCACTCGCCGCAGTGGCGCGCAAATTGGCGAGCCTTGCCGGTAAAAGCTGCCGCGGGAAAGTCGTACTGCACGCCAGCGGCGCGCTGGACAGCTCGATTTTGCGGCCGCTTGCGCGCTGTGGCGCGGCCATCGGTTCGATTCATCCTATGCAAACTTTCACAAAGCGCTCGCAACCCAGCCTAGAGGGCGTGATCTTCGCCGTCGAAGGCGCGCCGCGCGCGCGCCGCACCGCCGGCGCCATCGCGCGCTCCTTAGGCGGCATTCCGGTCCCCGTTGCCGGCCACCACAAGCCTGCCTACCACGCCGCGGGCACCATGCTCGCCGGCCACGCGCTCGCTCTCGCGGAGAGCGCGACGCAAGTACTCACTAAAATCGGTTTCACGCGCAAGCACGCCGTCCAGACTTTGTTGCCGTTGATGCGCCAAATGCTCGACAATTTCGAAAAGTATGGCCCGCAAGCCGCGTGGACCGGTCCCGCCGCGCGCGGCGATTACGCCACGGTCAAAAAACACCACCACGCGTTGCGCCGCTATCCGCCCGAATTTCGCGACTCCTACGCCACGCTCGTGCGTCTATCAGCCAGAGTCCTCGCCAAGAACCCCGCCAGGAAGCTGCAGCAGCTCGCTCGCGCGCTCAAAAACTCCAGGAGGAATCCGAAGTGAAGAATCTGCACATTCCCGTCGAACACACCACTCTCGCCAACGGCTTGCGCGTGGTCGTCTCGCCAGACCGCTCCGCGCCCGTCGTCACCGTCGGCGTTTATTATCAAATTGGCTTTCGCCTCGAACCGCGCGGCCGCAGCGGCTTCGCCCATCTTTTCGAGCACATGATGTTCCAGGGTTCCGAACACGCCGGAAAAATGGAACACATCCGTCTCATCAATTCCTCCGGCGGCATGCTCAACGGCACCACCAACTACGACATCACCAATTATTTCGAGTCCGTCCCCTCCAACGCGCTCGAACGCGTCCTTTGGCTCGAAGCCGATCGCATGAGCGCTCTGAAAGTAGACAACGAAAACCTGCGCAATCAGCGCGACGTGGTGAAAGAAGAAGTCCGCGTCAACGTGATGAACCAGCCCTACGGCGGTTTTCCCTGGCTCGATCTTCCTCCAGTAGCTTTCCGAAATTGGCCCAACGCCCACAACTTCTACGGTGACTTTGCCGACCTCGATGCCGCCACCCTCGCCGACGTGCAAACCTTCTTCCACACTTACTACTCGCCCAACAACGCCGTCCTCCTGATCGTCGGAGACGTGGAACCGGCCCAAGGCTTCGCCCTCGCGAAGAAATATTTCGAAAACATTCCCGCGCACCCGCTGCCTCCGCGCGCCGACGTGTCCGAACCGCCGCAAACCGAAGAACGCCGCGGCGAAGTCGTCGAAAAATTCGGCCCACTCCCGGCCATCGCCATCGGTTACACCGTTCCGCCTCGCGGCAATCCCGATTGGTACGCCGCGTCCATTCTCGATCGCGCGCTGCACGGCGGCCGCGTCGGGCGTATCTATCGCCGCCTCGTCCTCGAAAAGCAAATCGCCGTCGAAACCGATGGCGGCGCGGACATCATCGAAACCAACGGCCCCACGCAAATGGTCACGCGCATTTTCCACAAGCCCGAATTCCCGACCGACGACGTGATCGCCGAGTTCGACGAAATCATCCGTGAAATGCAGCTGCAGGGAATCACCGAAGAAGAACTCGCGCCCGTGAAAGTGAAATTCCGCGCCGATTATTACTCGAACCTCGAAAGCGGCATGGGCGCGCACATGCCGCGCTTCGGCCTCATGCACTATCTCGCGTGCTTCACCCTGTTCGACGGCGATCCCGATAAGATCAACACCATCCTCGACGGTTTCGAAGCGGTCACTCCTGCGCAAGTGCAGGCCGCCGCGCAAAAATATCTCGTCCCGCGCAATCGTGCCATTCTTGTGCGGCGACCCATCGCAAAGGAAGTGGCGGCATGAGCGGCACAACCACCAAACCAATGACCACCACCACGAGCTCGGCCGCAATCACCAGCACCCAAATGACCGCCGTTCCAGCGCTGGGCCCGGAACGTCCCGTCGCCTGGCCCAAACGCGCCGTGCACAATCTCTCGAACGGCATGCAAGTCGTTCTCGCCGAACTGCGCACCTTCCCGAAAATTTCCGCCCAGCTTTTCTTCCGCAGCGGCAATGCCAGCGTCGCCCATCGCGCGCCGGGTCTTGCGGAAATCACTGCAACGGTCGTGCGCACCGGCACCGCGTCGCGTCCCAGCCGCCAAATCGAAGAAGACCTTCGCCGCATGGGCGCCGATCTCGGCACGCAAGCCGGCGCTGATTCCAGCGCGATCTCCCTCTCCGGCCTCGCCGAGTTTTCCGAAGGAATCTTCGAACTCATGGCCGACCTCGCCCGCAACGCCTCGTTTCCCGTCGATGAATTCGAGCGCGAGCGCCGCCGCAAAATCGAAGGCCTGCGCATCGAACGTACCACGCCCGCGTTTCTCGCAAACGAGCGCTTCCGCCGCGTGATTTTCGGCCAGCACCCCTACGCCGTGATTTCGCCCACCGAAGAACAAGTAGCCGCCTACCAGCGCGAGCAACTCGAGGAGTTCTACTCGCAAAATTATTCTCCCGCGCACGCGCTGCTGATCGTCGTCGGCGATTTCGCGAGCGACGCGCTGCTAGCGCAAATCGAAAAGGTCTTCGGCACCTGGAAAGCTCCGCAACCGCCGCCGCAAATCTCGCCCGCTCCACCGCACAATACCGGGCGCAAAGTTCATCTTGTTCATTTGCCGGAGAGCGTGCAGACGCAAGTAGTCGTCGGTAATCTCGCCATCACCCGGCGCGACCCCGATTGGTTTCGTCTGGTTCTCGCGAATTCAATTTATGGCGGGGCGTTTCATTCGCGGCTGGTCATCAACATTCGTGAGCAGAAGGGGTATACCTACAGCCCGCGCAGCGGTTTGCAGTCGCTGCGCCAGCACGGATATTTCAGCGTGCACGCCGCGGTGCGCAACGACGTTGCCGCCGCCACGCTCACCGAAATATTCTACGAAATGGACCGCATGCGCTCGCTCGCAGTCACCGCCGAGGAACTGGAAAGTGCGCGCAGCTATCTCACCGGCGTCTTTTCGCTCGGGGTGGCTACGCAGGACGGCCTCCTCGGCCAGCTCTCCACCATTTATCTGGACCGGCTGCCCGAAGACCATCTCGAAACGTATCGCCAGAAAGTCCACGCGCTCACCGACGCCGACGTGCTGAGCGCCGCGCGCCGCCACTTCGATTCAGCCAACGCGCAAATCATCCTGGTGGGCGACCGCGCGCAAATCGCCGAGCAAGCGGCGCTGTTCGGTGAAGTTACGGAGTACGATGCGCAGGGTAATCGCGTTTAGATGGCGGTCGCCGGCCCTCGCGCTGGCGTTGTTGATGCTTTGCTGCGGCGCGGCGTTGGCGCAGAAAAAATCTCCGCCGGCGAAGCCGCTGGATTTGAACTCTGCGACGGTCGAGCAGTTGGAGCGCGTTCCCGGTATCGGCCCGAAGACCGCGGAGGCGATCGTGGATTTTCGTACGAAGAGCGGGCCGTTTCGGCGGGTCGAAGATTTGCAGGCGATCAAAGGGATCAGCAAGCGCAAATTCGAAGAGTTGCGCCCCTACGTCACCGTCACATCTCCGCGCGAAGCAAAATCTCAGTAGCGCCTTTCTCTGCGGACTCTGCGTCTCTGCGGTAATCCTGAATTTCTCCGTGTTCTCCGGTTTTTCTCCGTGCCCTCTGTGTTAAATCTTTGAACTAAGCCCGGGCGCGCTCTAACCCTGCCGCGATTTCGCGGCGTCGAGCGCCAAAGGCACCTGTTCCACAATCTCCAGCCCGTACCCATCCAGCGCCACGACTTTCCGTGGATGGTTCGTCAACACGCGAATCCTCCGCAAACCCAAATCAATCAGGATTTGCGCGCCGATCCCGCTTTCGCGCTGCACCAGCCGCTGGCGTCCGGGGTCGTGCTCCATTTCGTCGCGCGCGTGGAAACGAATGTGCGGCAGTTCGCCGGCGTCGGCTTCGCGCGGTGCGTCAATCTGGAAGCCGCGGCCGGTGTGATGCAAATAAACGAACACTCCGCGATCTTCCCTGGCGATGGCCGCGAGCGAGCTTTCGATAATCGCGTGGCAATCGCAGGAGGTCGAGCCGAAGACGTCGCCGGTGAGGCAGTGCGAATGGACGCGCACCAGAGGCGGTCCGGCCTTGTCCGCGTCGCCCTTCGAAATGTCGCCGCGCACCAGCGCCACGTGCAATTCGTGGTCGGCGTCGTTCGAATACGCAATCATGCGGAAATTTCCGTGCCGCGTGGGCAGCACGGACTCCGCGATGCGTCGGACGTGGCGTTCGTGCTGCATGCGGTAGCGGATCAGGTCGGCGACGGTCAAAAGTTTCATCGAATGCAAACGGCAGAATTCGATCAGTTGCGGGATGCGCGCCATGGTGCCGTCGTCGTTCATGATTTCGCAGATCACGCCGGAATGGTCCAGACCCGCCAGGCGCGCCAGGTCCACCGAAGCTTCGGTCTGTCCGGCGCGCACCAGCACGCCGCCGTTGCGCGCGCGCAGCGTGTAGACGTGACCGGGGCGCGCGAGATCTTCGGGATGCGTATTGGGAGCGGTGGCCGCGAGGATGGTGGTGGCGCGGTCGGCGGCGCTGGTGCCGGTGGTGGTGCCGCGGCGCGCGTCAATCGGCTCGCAGAAAGGCGTGCCGAACATGGAAGTATTGCGCGGCGTGATCGAGGCCAAAGCCAGCGCGTCGCAACGCTGCTCGGTCATGGCCAGGCAAATCAGCCCGCGGCCGAACTTGGCCATGAAGTTGATGGCTTCGGGCGTCACCTTTTCCGCCGCCATCGTCAAGTCGCCTTCGTTTTCGCGGTCTTCGTCGTCCACCAGCACGATCATGCGTCCAGCCCGTATTTCGTCCAGCGCTTCTTCAACGGAAACAAACGGCGGTTTGCGGTCGGTCATTGGTAGCTGCTCCAGGAGATTTTGCTGCAAGGTTGAATATAGCATTGGAAGGGCGTGAGTGGTGATTGGTGAGTAGTGATTGGTCACTACTGTCCGGTTGAGCGTTTCGAGAAGGTTGGGAAGCTATTGACGCATATGAATTTATCGGCGAAAAGAGTAGTTTTCGATTTGAATTGCAAAGGCCTCATTCTCGCTCCTGGGACACGGGGAGGGATGCGAGATGAACTCCGGCAAGACGGTGTTTGCGCAGTTGATGGATTTCATTCCTACGTACGAATTCCGGCGTTGCGTGGCGCGTTACCGCGGGCAGTATCGCGTGCGCAGTTTTTCTTGTTGGGACCAGTTCCTCGCCATGGCCTTCGCGCAACTCACGTATCGCGAGAGTTTGCGCGACATCGAAACGTGCCTGCGGGCGCTCGGCGGAAAGCTGTACCATGTGGGGATTCGCGGTCAGGTTTCGCGCAGCACGCTGGCCGACGCCAACGAGAGCCGCGACTGGCGCATCTTCGCCGATTTGGCGCGCGTGCTCATCGCCATGGCGCGGCCTTTGTATGCGGGCGAGCCTTTGGCGGTGGAGCTGGAAGAAACCGCCTACGCTTTGGACTGCACGACCATCGATCTGTGTCTTTCGTTGTTTCCCTGGGCGCGCTACCGACGGCTGAACGCCGCCGTCAAGATGCACACGCTGCTGGATCTGCGCGGCAGCATTCCGGTGGGAATCGACATAAAACCAGCCAAAATCCACGAAATTCGCGTCTTCGATCAACTGCTGCCGGAACCGGGCGCTTTTTATCTTCTCGATCGCGGGTACTTGGACTTCGCGCGGCTGTACCACTTGACGCAATGCTTGGCATTTTTCATCATTCGCGCGCGAAAAGATTTTCGCTTTCGCTGCGTGACTTCGCGGGCCGTGGACAAGAGCACCGGCTTGCGCTGCGACCAAACGATCCGCTTGGAGAGTTTCTATACCTTGAAAGGTTATCCGGAGGCGCTGCGCCGCATCCGCTACTGCGACCAGGAGAATGCCCGCCAGCTGATCTTTCTCACCAACAATTTTTCCTTGCCCACGCTCAGCATTCCGCAACTCTACAAATGCCGCTGGCAAGTCGAACTATTCTTCAAATGGATCAAGCAGCACCTGCGCATCAAAGCCTTCTATGGCCTCTCCGAGAACGCCGTGAAGACGCAAATCTGGACGGCCATCGCCATCTATGTGCTGGCGGCCATCGTGCGCAAACGCTTGCGCCTGGACTTGGAACTGCATGCCATGCTGCAAATTCTGAGCGTCTCCCTTTTCGAAAAAATCCCTTTGCTGCAAGTACTTACGCAAAACGCAGCAACATCGGAGAGCCCCGATGCCGCTAAACAATTGCAAATGTTCAGCTTTTAGCCGGACACCTGTGGTGATTGGTGACCCGTGAGGCCGTGGCTCGTGAATCGTGACGTGTGAATCGTGATTCGCGGCTCGTGCCTCGCGAACCGTGCGCCGCGACACCGCAAAAAAGTGACGATTAGAAGTGACTGAATTCGCGTTGCGGGAAGTGGTGAAAAGTTGGCGATTGAAATGGTCGCGTCTAGCCTTGCCGCAGCGCGGATGGAAGATCCCGAGCGGCATGAACAATGCGTACTATTTGAAGCGGTTGTTTGATTGGGTTGTAGACGATGAAATAAGTTTTGTGCGGCTGCACCAGCCAAAACCGAAGCTGTAAAGGGGTCAAGTCAGGGCGAGTACGACCCGCCAGAGGGGCTTCCGAGAGCAAATCGCAGGCCGGATAGATTCAATGTTCTACGTCGTTCGCTGCGTCAGCACTGTGTTTCGCGATATAGGACCAGATATCAAACAGATCGTTTTCTGCTTCAGGAGTTAGCAGCCATGCGCTCATGTCCGCCGGTTTTCAGCGAGCCAGGCGCGTTTGCGGGCTTCCATGTGTGAGCGCACGTCGGAAGCATCGATCAGGTCGCCTCGCTGTGCGGAAGCATAGCCTTCGGCGATCTTGGCCTTGATCTCCTCGCGATTCGCGGCCAGCCAAGCTTCCTGTTCGTGGAGCAGGGAGACGGCGTGCTCGACGAATTCGTCCACGGTCTGGTAGGTGCCTCCCTGGATATCTTGTTTGATCAATTCCTCAATTTCCGGGCGAAGACGAATATTCATGGATGCATTATACCTCACGGTGGCAGCTGGGGGCATTTCAGCAGGCGGCTGATTGAATGGGAGTAAACGAGGGCTGATACGGGGCCAGCACGGCGAAGTCAAAGGCTGGTGTGAAACACGAATTGGTGGCGAGCGTGCATGTTTCTGCGCTGAATTTCCAATTCGGATCACGACCGCGGGAGTGACTGCGACAAGAGCCTCACACACACCGTCGCCACGATGTGATGTTAAGATGGATTCGATCATGAAAAGAACCAAGGTTCCAAAACTGCGGCACGAGATCCGCGAAATCGAAGCACGCCCCAACAAGCCCAAAGACGCGTATCCAGACTTCGCACTGTTGCGCCGAAGTATTTTCGGCGAACGGAAAACCCGCAAAACCGGGGCCACTCTCGCGTCCGAAGAACGCGGAACCCACTGATTGTTTTTCTTGAAACTCTAAGTTCGCATCCGCTCGCGAAATTCCGCGGTATGCGCCCGACAACTCATTTCCTCTACCTCCGCGTCACAACTCCTCTACCTCCTCTCCCTCCTTTCCGACCGTATCCTGCCTCCTTGCCTCCGATTTTAAAAAGTCCAGCTAGTCCTAGTCCCTCCCTCAACTGTACTTCCGTCCAATACTTCCCAAATCCCCCGTGTGCTAACGTCATTCGGGAGCCAGACAAATGAAAAAATATCGCAGGTCGCGCGACGATGGACGCTTCGCCCTCACCACTCTGCAAAATCCCAACCTCGAAGTCCGCAGCCTCCCGCAATTGATCGCCGCCGCGCAAAACCTCATCGCCGAACAAGAAGCCTGCCCGCCGGAGCGGGCCGCATGGAAAGCGGACCGGACCGCCTCTGAAACCCCGCCATCGACCCAGCCCGAGCCGCCCGCGGAAGACCAAGCCATTCCCGCAGACGACGCACCCGCCGAAGCTCCGCCAATCGTCGCAGAATCACTCGCAACTGACGCCACTCTGCCGCAAACCGCCGCGCCCGCCCCCGAATCATCCCCCGTCCCCGCCGCCCCATCAGCCCCTCAACCCCGCCCGCCCCGCAAAACTCTCGTCCGCCAATCCCCGCGCTCATCACGCAAGAAAGCCGCGCACGGCCAGCCCCGTCCCCGCGCCCCCCGCCGCGAACTCACCGCTCTCGAACGCCACGAGCGCAAATGCGTTATCTGCGCGAATCCCTATCGCGACACGATTGAGTCCTACTTCTTGCACTGGTATCCGCCGCACCGCATCGCCGAAGAATTCGACATCCCCGAAGTCCGTTATATTTATCGCCACGCCCACGCCACGGGTCTGATGCAGCACCGCCGCAAGACCATGCGCGATTCCCTCGAATATATCGTCGAACGCGCCCGCGACGTCGTTCCCACCGCCGACGCGGTGATTCGCGCCGTCCAGGCCTGCAGCCGCATCAATGCCCAGGGCGAATGGGTGGATCCGCCCAAGCAAGTGATCTTTTCGTCCGACGTGCAACGGCGCGCCTCTTCCGATGTCCAGCGGCGCTCCGCGAACGGCCCCGCGCCTCTCGAACTCCCTGAAAATCTCCCCAAATTGCCTCCCGCGATTGACGTCCAACCCGCAATTTCTAATCGTCACACCCCGCGATTAGAAAACGTTGTATGTCATTCAAAACAAACAACCGCGCCCGTTTCTAATCGTCATTTTTTCACAGGTCTGGCGCGCAAAATCCGCGCCTTTCTCGACGCCTGAGCATGCGAGCGCATGATGCATACAAACACACGAAGTGCGAAGGATGCTGCACGCGGAAAGTCACCGGCGTTGGATCCGAACGCGAAAGTATGGACCACCCATCGCAATCAGCGTTTGGCTTCGGAGTCCAATAGGACGGATCGGTATCGAGCGCTAGCCTCGTGGCTCACGCTCGTAGAGTTCGTCGCGTTTCCAACGGCCGATTTTGACGACGCGCTGGGACTGCAAGCGTTTGAGCAGAGCGCGGCGGGCGCTTGGCGCTACGCCGCCGTTTTTCTCGATGGGGACGATTTTGGCGATGGGCTTGCCGTGCGCGGCTATGACGTAGCTGCGCCTCTTGCGGACGGTGCGCAAGAGTGCGGAGAACTTGCGGTTGGCTATGGCGGCGGAGACGGGCTTTTCCGTGAGGCGATCCAGAGTCGCTATATTATCCACTATCGCGTGGGCGTCGGCAGAGCGCCATTGGATTTCCAGCGGGACGAAAGACGGGCACGGCATGCCGTGCCCCTACGGTGGGGCCGCGTAACGGTGTGGTTATGTGGATGGCAGCCGGCGGTTGACAGGGATGCGAATACTTGCAAGGATTATGGGGATGAGATTATTTGCCATGGCCGAGGGGGTTCGCGCGCTGGGTTGTTGTTGCGGCGGCGCGCGGGTGTCCTTGGGCGTGGGAGGAGTTGGCGGAACGCGGTAACGAGCTAACTCCCAGCAAGAATTACTGACCCACCGCCGCGAGGATGCCGGCTGGTGGGTTTTTTGTTTTTTGCGGGGGAGCAGGGTCGCGGTTTCAGCAGGAATGCAAACGATGCAAGGGTTGCGAACGATTCGCTGCGAGTGATTTTTGTCCCGGGGCGCGGTAGCCAAGTGGCAAGGCACAGGTCTGCAAAACCTTTACCGGCGGTTCGATTCCGCCTCGCGCCTCCAAAATTTTAATTTGTGGGTGGGCTGGATTGTTTTTGGGTTTGGGCTTCGAGGCCGGCGAGAGTTTTTCTTACGGCTTCGGCGTCGGAGGCCGTGGGAGCAGCTTTTAGGTAGGCGCGGAGTTCGTAGGCTGCGCCGCGGGGATCGTGGCGGGCGTTATAGATTTGCGCCAGCAGGAGATGGGCTTGCGGAACGCGGTGGGAGTGATCGGCGTCAATCGTTTTGAGCGCGTCGCTTTCGGCTTCGGGGAACTGTGCGAGATGAAACTGGGCCATGGCGGAGTAAAAACTGCCGTAGACATTATGCTGCGGGACGAGCGCCAGGGAACGGTCGGCCATATCGAGAGTCAGATGCCAGTCGTTGAGCTGCGCGGCGATATCGGCGAGGCAGAGATAGGCGGGAGCGTATCCGGCGTCGGCGGTGGAGGCTTGCGAGCAGGCGTTGCGCGCTTCGGGGATTTTGTTTCCGGCTTCGAGAATTTGTCCTAGCAAGGCCCACGCGGCGGCGTATTGCGGATAATCCTGGAGCGCTCTGCGCAGATGGTCCTCGGCGCCGGCGAGCTTCTTAGCTTTCAGATCACTGCAACTCTTGCGGTACTCTTCCTTGGCATTTCCGGGAATTCCCAACGTGGCGGCGCTGACGGTGGCGGCGTGCGACTGCGTGATGGTCCAGAGGAGGCAGGAGTCGTCGAGATCGGGAGCGAAGGAGGGCATGGCGCCGGTGGCGTCGGCAGTGGCGTGATCGGGCGCGGAATTGTGCTGGGGCCAGCCGGGAGTGGAATTCTGCTGGGCGACTAGCTGAGGCGCGAGGGTTAGGAGCGCGAGAGCGCCGAGGGCGATGCGGCGGAGCGTGGCTGTTGGCGTTGCGATGCGGCGGAACTGGAGCGCAACCGGGACCGGCATGTGTGCCTCGGTGGGGAGATTGTACATCAGTTCGAACGCGGATTTAGGTGGCGAGGAGAGTTTCGACGCGTGCGATGAGTTTGGTCATGCCGTCGGCTTTGGAGAAGACGGCGTCCACGCGGAACAGAGAGATGAGGCTCTGGCTGATTTCGTCGGCGTACATGGTGACCATGAGGATGCGGATGTTCGGTTGCGCCCGGCGGAGGATGCCGGCGACTTCGAGGCCAGTGAGGCGGGCCATGCGGACGTCGAGGAGGATTAGGTCGGGGGCCAGTTCCTTGGCTTTGGCGACGGCTTCGACGCCGTCGGTGGCTTCGCCGCAGATGCGGAAGGTGGTTTCGCGTTCGAGGGCGCGGCGAAGGATGGCGCGGGTGCGTGCGCTATCGTCGGCGATGAGGATGGTGCGGGGCTTGAGTGGCAGCGATGGGTGATGGGATGGCGAGGCAGAGGCCACGTGGGTAGGCTCCTGATTCTATTGTAGGACGGGCGACAATACGGCGATTCGTGTAGGGCGATGGCTCGGGCGATTTAATGGCGGATGAAGAAGTAGGCGGACATGGCGAAGCCGACGGCGATGACGATCCAGCGCACTTGTTGCGGGTTCATTTTTTGCGCGTAGTAGGCGCCGCCGTAGCCGCCGATGAGGCTGCCGACGAGCATGAGGATGGCTTGCGGCCAGACGATCATTCTGGCGAGGATGAAAGTGACCATGGCGACGCCATTGACGACGCTGACGAGGAGAGTTTTGACGCCGTTCATGGCGTGAATATCTTCCATGCCGAGCAGGGCGAGGAGTGAAAGGACCAGGATGCCGACGCCGGCGCCGAAATAGCCGATGTACATGGCGATGAGGAGTTCCAGAAAAAAACCGGCGATGAAGAGGGGGCGAGAGGTTTTGCCTTGGGCGGCGCGGCGCTTGACCCAGGCGCTGATGCGCGGGCCGGCGAGGAAGAGCAGAGTGGCGGCGAGCAGGAGCCATGGGACGAGGCGCATGAATGTGGATTGCGGAGTGCGTAGCAGGATGCGCGCGCCGAGGTAGCCACCGATGATGCCGGTGAAAAGGAGCGCGGGGAGGACGCGGCGCGCGTCGGGAGTGAAGGCGTTGCGATAGGCCACGGTGCTGGCGACCGTGCCGGGCCAGACGGCGGCGGTATTGGTGGCGTTGGCGGCGATGGGAGCCATGCCGGTGAAGAGCAGCGCGGGAAAAGAGATGAAGCTGCCGCCGCCGGCGACGGAATTGAGGAGTCCGGCGATGAGTGCGGCAAAGAAAAGGAACAGTGGATGAGGGATGGGCACGCGAGAGGATAACATCGCGGGCGGTCGCGGCGAAGATGGCGGAGGCAGGGCGGCAGAGAAGCGGTTTGGGGACGGTGCGGAGCGGCGGCTTTGCGGCGGGAGTGGGACCGTGTGAGGTTTTGGCGCGGCGGCGATGGCGGATTGACTGTTCGCAGCGTTACCGAGAGTAAAGGCGGGCCGCCGCGTGAGGAACGGCATAGCGCGGAAATGAAAACGGCGCCACGACTTTTGGTTGTGGCGCCGTTTTGCTGCTCGGGGCTTGGTCCGGGCCCCTGGGGGTAAGGGCTAGTGACGTCCGTGGTTGGCGTTGCCTCCATGGCTGCTTTCATGGCCGCCGCCGGCGCGCGGGCTTGCGCTGCTCTGGTGCCCAGCGCCGCGGCTGCTGTGCTGGCTCATATTGCTGCGCGCCTCGCTTTGGCTGTTTCTTACCGGGGTGGAGCGCGACGTGTTTTGGCGAAACGCCTGGGTGAATTGTTGGCGTTGCGCGTTCGAGTGTTGTTGGGCGTTGAACGAGCGCGAGTTCGTCGCGCGCGAGTAGGACGGGCGTGAACTGGAACCGCGCGAGTTGAGGGAGCGCGATTGCGGTGCGCGGGCGTTGTTTTGCTCGACGTGAGTTGAGTTATTCGCCGGTCGCGACGTGAAGGAACGCTGCGCGTTGCCCTGCGGGCGCGCGGCGGCATTATTGCGCTCGGAGTTGCGGGACGGCGCGGCGCGGTTCAGGCTTCGCGAAGTGTTGCTCGAGCGCGCGAAGTTTGAAGAGCGATTGGAGTTGACCGCGCCGCGACTCGAGAATTCACCGGGGCGGGCGGTGGCGGTGACCGACGGCCGGCCGTGATTCACCGAGGCGAACTGCGCGCGATCGGTGCCGGCGGTGCGCTGCTGACGGAGCTGCGAGGAAGTGGCTCCGACGTGGCGGTCGCGATTTGCGGCCATTTCCATGGCGGTGGGACGGGCGTTGACGCCGCCACGCCCGCCATTGAAGCTCGCGCGATTCACGTCGCCGTGATTATTGATCACGGTGCGGTTGTAGACATTGTGAACGTTGGTGATGCTGACGTTATTGACCGTGCGGTTGTAGAAGAAATGGCCGCCGTTCCAATAGCCGCCCTGGTAGCCGGCGCCGAAATAGCCGAAGCCGTAGTTAATTCCGCCGTAGAAGCCGATGTGCGTGCCCCAATATCCGGCGTGCCAGAAATATCCGCTGTCACCCCAGCCCCAATAACCCGGAGTCCAGAGAAAGCCGACCTGCGGAGCGATGACCCAGGTGCCGGGAACCCAGTAGTAGCCGTCAGGGCCGTAAGCCCAATAGCCGGGCGTCCAGATGTAACCGTCGCCTGGGCAAACGGGTTGCGCGTAGACGGGCAGCGGCGGAGGAGCGATGGTGATGGCGACGCCGAAACCGAAGGCTGCGGAGGCGGTGGGCGCCGTGGCCGGAATAGCTATGAGCACGAGAGCGAAAAGAAGCGAACGAATGATGTGGATGTGAATTTTACGCATGGTGTCCTCCCTCCAAATGAAACGTAATCCCCCCTGGTTCATTTGGCGCTCGCTCAGCTGGGATGACTTGCGCCTATTCAGTAGAACACGGAGTACAGGCGAAAGTCGCACTGGGAAATCCGTCAAAACGCAGCGGTTAGAGAGTGGTTCACCGAGGAGGAGGCGAAAGTCGGGGCTGAAGATTCAGGGAAGCAATAGAGAATTTGAACCGGTGACGAAACTCAATGGTAACCATGAGGAACACGTTCGCGTCCGATAGCTGGGAACTTGGGATATATTGAACGCCACCCAGAGGTGATCGATGAATCGCCCAGCCCTTGTTTTGCTCTTGTGTCTTTGCGGCGCGACGGCCGCACCCGCCCAGCAACAGAGTTCCACACCCGCGGCACGACTGGTGACCCAAGCGATTGACAATAACGCGCGGACGCGGCTTGCGGGGAACGTGCATCCGCTGGCGCGCACGGAATTCGATCGCGGGGAAGCGCCGCCGGATTTGCCGATGGAGCGCATGTTGCTGGTGCTGAAGAGGAGCGCGCCGCAGGAAGCGGCGCTACGCGGATTGATTGACGATCAACAGAACAAGAGTTCCGCAAACTTTCATCGCTGGCTGACGCCGCAGGAATTTGGCGCGCAATTCGGGCCGGCGGATGCGGACATCGCGGCAGTGACGGGCTGGTTGCGAGCGAGCGGATTTCAGGTAGAGCAGCCGAGCAATGGGCGGACGGCGATTGAGTTTTCGGGAACAGCGGGGCTGGTGAAGCAGGCGTTCCAGACCGCGATTCACAAATACGTGGTCAACGGCGCTGCCCATTGGGCGAACGCGAGCGATCCTACGATTCCCACGGCGCTGCTGCCGGCGGTGGCGGGAGTGGTGACGCTGCACAATTTTCCGCGGCGATCGAATTTGACCGTGCATGAGGCGCCGCTGGGGCCCCCGGCAGGCCAGAACGTGCTGCCACGATTCACGTTCACATCGCAGCAGACTACTTATTACGGATTGGGTCCGACGGATTTCGCGACGATTTACAACGTGCTGCCGCTATGGAGCGCGGGAATTGACGGCACGGGGCAAACGATCGCGATTGTGGGCGAGACGAATATTCATGTGACGGACATCGAGAATTTTCGCACGCTCTTCGGATTGCCGGCAAAGGATCCGCAGATCATCCTGAACGGGCCGGATCCTGGAATCGGGGGAGATGAGACCGAAGCCATTCTGGATGTTTCGTGGTCGGGGGCGGTGGCGAAGAACGCGACGATTGATCTGGTGGTGTCCGCTTCGACGGAGAGCACGCTGGGAGTGGATCTTTCGGCGCTGTACATCGTGGACAACAATGTGGCGCCGATCATGAGCGAGAGTTACGGCATATGCGAAGCGACGATCGGCAACGCGGGGAATTCGTTTTACAACGCGCTGTGGCAGCAGGCGGCGGCGCAGGGGATCACGGTGCTGGTTTCGGCGGGGGACGGCGGATCCGCGGGGTGCGACGATTTTGACACCGAGGGCGCCGCCTCGGACGGACTCGCGGTGAGCGGATTCGCTTCGACGCCGTACAACGTGGCCGTGGGCGGGACGGATTTCGATCAGACGGCGCTTACGGCGCCGACTTATTGGAGTGCGACGAACAACGCGACCAGCGGCGCTTCGGCGATATCGTATATTCCGGAGACGACGTGGAACGATTCGTGCGCAGGAATGGGCATTGACCAGTGCGTGGGCAGCAGCCAGTTTTTTAACATCGTGGGCGGGAGCGGCGGGCCGAGCAATTGCGCGACTCAGAGCAGCGGGGGGACGTGCATGGCGGGCTACAGCAAGCCTTCCTGGCAGAGCGGAACGGGAGTTCCGATGGACGGGGTGCGCGATTTACCGGACGTCTCTTTATTCGCGAGCAACGGGTTCAACAACAGTTTTTATATTCTTTGCGAGGCGGACGCGGGGTTCTTCGGGTCGCAGGAAACCTGCAGCCTGACGAATTTCACGTTTGTGGGGGTGGGAGGCACTTCGGCTTCGGCGCCGGCATTCGCGGGGATCATGGCGCTGGTGAATCAGAAATTGGCGATGAGCGGGGGCGCGAACACGCGGCTGGGGAACGCCAACTACATTCTTTACAAGCTGGCGGCGCAGACTGGCGCGAGCTGCAATTCTTCGTCGGTGGCGCTGACGGGAAATTCGTGCATTTTTTACGACATCACCAAGGGAAATAATTCGGTGCCATGCAATCCCGCCACACCGAATTGCGGCGCCGCGCCGCCGGGCGGAGACAATTTCGGGGTACTCGTTGATCCGAATAATCCGAACAACCCCGCGTGGCTGACGACTCCGGGGTACGACCTGGCGACGGGGCTGGGTTCGGTGAATGCGGCCAACCTGGTGAGTGCGTGGAGCAGCGTGACATTTGCATCGAGCACGACGACGCTGACGAACCTTACGCCGACCAGCATTGCGCACGGGCAGCCGGTCAACGTGAGCGTGAAGGTGACGCCGCAAAGCGGAACGGGAACGCCGACGGGCGCGGTGGCATTGATGGCGACGCCGGCGGGGCAGGATGTGGGCGTGGAGTCTTTTCCGCTGAGCAACGGGATTGCGAGCGGGACGACTACGTTGCTGCCGGGCGGGACGTATAACGTGACGGCACATTACGCGGGGGATGCCACGTACGGGGCGAGCGATTCAGCGGCAGTGTCGGTGACGGTGGGAAAAGAAAGCAGTACGACGAAAATGACCATGGAGGCGTACGACCCGAACAGCCGGACGTTTTACCAGACGAACACGATCCCTTATGGAACGATCTTTTTCTTGCGCAGCGATGTAAGCGATGCGGCCGGAACGTCATGCATTCCCAATGCGGTGGAGACGCAAGCATCGTGTCCTACAGGGGCGGTGAGTTTCACGAAGAACGGACAGACGCTGGATGCGGGGAGCTATCCGCTGAACAGCCAGGGGTACGTGGAGGACCAGACGCTGACGCCGGAGTTCGGGATGGTGGGAAATTATGCGCTGCAGGCGCAGTACAGCGGAGACAACAGCTACAACGCGAGCACGGGGACGATCAACGCGACGGTGACGCAGGCGCCGACGAGCATGGATTTCGGGTTGGACGGAGATTGTTGCCAAGGAAACATCACGATGTACTCCGGGGAATCGTTCCAGGTGTACGCGTCGGCGTTTGCGTTCAGTGTTCTGCAGGCTCCCAGCGGAGTCATCTCCTTTTTGCAGAATGGCACCGCGCCGACCGGCACGACTCAGACGTTTACGCTAAACGGAAGCTACAGCGGAAACTATTCCACCGCGTCATTTAACTTCACTTATCTTGGCGATACGCTTACCACTTCGATCGATACTCCGGGAACATATAACTTCACGGCGGCTTATCCCGGCGACGCCTACTACACCGGATCGCAAGGTGGGCCGCTGACAATCACGGTGGTGGATACGACGTTCAATATTGCGTCGCCGATTCCGAATGTGACGATCAGTGCGCCGGGCATGCCGAGGACGGCGACGGTGACGCTGGTGGGGACGGATAATTTCTTCGGAGCAGTGAACGTGACCTGCGCGCTGCCGGCGGCGATGACGGAGGCGACGTGCCCCGAGGTGAGCGCGACGCTGGACAGCCCGATGACGACAGCAGCGCTGACGATTACGACGACTGCGCCGCATAAGTATGGCGCCGCGAAATCGGCGGGCATTGGCACGGGGTTGTATGGCGCGGGTGTGCTGGCGGGAGTGCTATTGATCGCGATCCCCGGGACGCGGCGGCGGCGATTGCCGCTGGTGCTCGGAGTGATGCTTTGCGCGATTTCGATCGGGAGCTGCGGCGGGGGCAATGGTGGAGGAGGAGGCGGCGGCGGTGGAACGGATCCGGGAACGGCGGCGGGGACTTATATGGTGACGGTGACGGCGACGTCCTCGAACATTACGAGGACCGGGACGTTCAGCGTTACGGTGGAGTGAGGGCGGACGGGATTGAGTCGGATTGGAAGCAGCCGATTGGGCTGTTGCGATCAGCATTCAGTGAAACTGCGCGACTCCGCTAGCTGCCGTACTTTTCGTAAAATTTATTGCTGAAGAGGGCTATGGGGTCGTACTTCATTTTGGCGGCGAAGAAGTCATCTATTGCCGGATAGGCTTGCTGTAATTGCGTGCGGGAGTAGAAGAGCTGGTAGGGCAAATAGTACGTGCCGCCGGCGTTGTGCGCGACGTTGATCAGGTCGGAGGTGGTTTTTTCCAGGATCTGGTTGTCGTGATCGTTGAACTTGACGTTGAAATAGAGGACGAAGCCGAACATATCTTGCGTGGCGTAGGGCAGGGCGCTGATGTTGTCCTTGTGCACGGTACGGATGGTCACATTGAGGAGATTGGCGCCATTGCGTTGCACGACTTCGCGCAAACCATCCACAAACTGCGGCATGCGATCGTAGGGAACGAAGTACTCCTGAAGAATGTCGGTGTCCGGCAGGCGGTTTTTGAGGTACGCCATGTCGTCATACATCTCCTCGTTGCGCGTGACCAAGCAGGGTTCTTTCTGGTTCATGGCCTGATTGCGCGAAACGCAGGAATGGAGGCGGGGCTCGGCATATTTTTCGAGCATCCAGCGAAACCAACGGCCGAAGCCGCCTGTTTTTGAAAAGTTGATGACGAAGCGATCGAGGGTATCGTGTTGGGGTGGAATGAGCGAGGGCAGCGGACCTGCGAACGGAGATTTCTGGTAGATGTGAGCGACCGTCTCGCGCAAGTAGGACCGAGGCGACACGGATAATCGTCCGAAGACCAGCCCGACGGCGGGATTGCTTTCGACGTTTTGTTCGTAGAACCTGGGGAAGTCCGTGTAATTCATGTACACGGCTTTACGCGCGTACATTTCGTTGTCCACGACGGCGAGGTCCGCGTCGAGGATCACGCCGAAAAGTCCGTAGCCCCCCAAGACGTGGCGGAACAGCTCGGTATTCTCGGTGGGGCTGGCTTTCACGATGTCGCCATTGCTGAGCATGATGCGCATGGAACGAACGGTGGGCGCGACTTGGCCGGGTTGCGGATCGATTCCGTGGGCATTGACGCTGAGGGTGCCACCCACGCTGAAGATGTTGATAGATTGCATGGATTTTACGGAGAGGCCCTGCTTATCGAGGAGTTGCTGAAGCTGCCACCAGCGGACGCCACTCTGGACGTTGACCGTTTTGTGATCCTTGTCCAAAACAATACGATTGAAATTGCGGAAGTCGAGCACCAAGCCGCCGTGCGTGAAGGTGTGTCCGCCCATGCTGTGCTGTTGACCGGCGCAGGAAATCTTCAGATGGTGGTCGCGCGCGAATTGCAGGGCGTTGCGGATGTCGTCTTCATTGGAAACGCGCACGATTCCGTAGACGGCGGTCTTGTTCAGGTGGCTGGCATCGTTGCTGAAGCCGCCGCGCTGCTCGAAGGGAACTGGCGGCGAGTTTTGCTCGGTGAAAAGCAGCACCGGTTTTTCCTGAGAGGGGTCATCGGGAAACAGGAAGTCACTTTCCTTTGCGTGATGCGGAGCGGCAGCGTACTCGAAGATTTTGGCGGCGCAGAACACGCAAAGCGAGGCGAGAACAAGGATGAAAGCCAGCAGCAGGGATCTCTTGCGGCTCAAAGAACCCTCCCTTGCGGCCCCAGCGGCCGGGCCAAAATAAATGGGCTTGCCAAGAACGCGAGATTTGCTGAATAGTAGCAGCACTCGCGGCCATGCCAAGACAATTCAGCACGATTCAAAAGTTGGCGTTCGCGTTTGCGGCTCTTTTCCTGGGCGTGTATCTGCTGGACTACGTTCCGGGGATCATGGATCAGAACGGGCTGATGTTCGGGCTCTTCCACATGACCAAGATCGTGGATATCGGGCATCTGGCTCTGGGCGCTTTAGCGCTGATCGCCGCATTGAGTTCGGCGCGGATTGCGCGCATCTATTTCTGGATGCTGGGAATCTGGTACACGATTGACGTGGTCACTTTTTTCTTCGGACACCTGCATTCTCTGAGCCTGGTGGTAAACATACTGACCAATCTACCGCACCTGATTATTTTCCTGGCTGCTTACTGGATTGCGCTGAACGTCGGTAAGGCGAAAATGGCGCCCGCGACGGGCGTGTGAAGGTGCGTTTGTTCGTTCGCCGTTTCGTCCGAGTTTTGGCGATCGGTTTCGCGCTGGCGTTGCTCGTGATGGGCGCGGTGCTGATCAGCAGTTGGCATTGCAAGCTTCAAGGGCAGATTCCTCCTCCCACGCAGCGACCCTCCTACAGAACGGCGGTGACGGCCGGCATCCCGGACTACGCGCGTCCGGAGGATGAGACGTACCTCAGTTATCCGGAGTGGTACATCGTGTGGAGTTACCAGGAGAAAGCCGACTTTCAAGAGCAGAATCTGCCGAGCGGTTTTCCCTACTTCGGAGCCGTGCGGCAGTATTGGAACAGCTACTGCTGCATTTCGCATTTGATCCGCGGAAAGTACGCGTTCAACGGCGGGGAACAGCTGATGCTGGTGGTGATCGGGACTAGTTTCACGGCCGAGTACGTGCTGAAGGGGCTTTACGAGAAAACGATCGGGAAATTGAGTGAATGGAGCAGCGGCGGTAAATCCGTCGAGGAAGATCAGTACGCGTATCAAGTGGCGCGCGAGTACGCCGAGTTTGTGCACGTTCGGCCATTTTATGAGTTTCACTTTGCGCGACAGGTGAAGGGTCTTTGGAGCGAGACTCCTTGGTGGGGAGCACACGTGGTGCGGAAGTGGGAACGCAAATTTTATCTCACCGCGGACTATGCATTCGAGGCTTTCTACTGCTGGCTGATTGAAATCGCGACGCATCTGACCTATGGAAATGAGCCGGCGAACACGTACGCCTGGATTGACGGGGGCGATGAAACGCTGCTGCAACAAGTCCCGCGCGCCAAGATCGTGCAGCAGACCGGGACACACAGTTTTATCGTGGAAATACCGCGCTACCAGGAATTCAGCGACGTGGCAGCGGCGCTGGCAGAGCGCGACATTCATTTTGTGGAGATCGCGGGCAATTCGCGGATCATTATTTCGGTGATCGTGCCGGAGGCGTGGCACTACGGCCACGCGGACGCGCAGCCGCTTTTCGCGACGCAAATCCTGACGCATCCAGAGATGCAGCGCTTCGTGCTGGGATGCGACGTGACTGCATTGAGTGCGGTGATGGAGGCGTTGCGAGCGGAAGGCGTGCAGGTGGAGCACATCTACGACTATTGATGATCTGCGGAGGTGCAGCAAAGGTAGCGATGTTGAGTCACGAGTTGGGCTTGGCCTGGCTCGGCTCGTGCCGGCTTGGAGTGGCGTTCACTGCACGCGAAGCGAGCTTCGCGCCGGAAAAGCGGCGGCTCGCCGCCGCACTCCATATTGTTTGGCGCCGGGCAGTGTTGTTGAAACAATTTGTGGGAGTGGGGCGGCGGTGACGAGGATTTAGGTTGGGGCGTCGGCCAGGGGGAGCCAGACCTGGAATTTTGTGTCGCCTGGCTCGGAGTCTACTTGGATGTTGCCGCGGTGCTTTTTTACGATGCGCTGGACGGTGTCTAGCCCTAGGCCTGTGCCCTGGCCTACACCTTTGGTGGTGAAGAACGGCTCGAAGATGTGCGGCAGCACGTCGGGCAAGATTCCTGGGCCGTTATCGGCGATTTCCACTACCACGCAATTGTCCTCGCGATAAGTGCGAATTTTCAGCTTACCCTCGCCGTGCATGGCGTCAATGGCGTTGTCAATGATGTTGGTCCAAACCTGATTGAGTTCGCTGCCGAAGGAATTTACGAGGAGCGGGATTTTCTGGTAGTCGCGCTCGACGACGACGCCGTGCTTGAGCTTGTGGTTCAGGATGGTGAGAGTGGTTTCCAGGCTCTTGATGATGTCCACGTTCTGCAGCGGGGTCTGGTCCATGTAGGTGTATTCCTTGATGGCCCGGACCAGGTCGGAAATTCGCGAGGTGCTGCTTTCGATTTCGTTGAGGAGTGCGTAAATTTCGACGGAAGCGGCGATGCGGACGAGCGCGGCGCGGGCGGTGCCGGGATCGAGAGTGGCGAAGAGGGATTCGAGCGCTTCCGGTTTGATATTTTTGCGCGCGAGGTCGGCGGCGAGCTGGTACAAATCGTTCTGGCCGTGGCTGCGTAGCAGCGAATCAATTTGCTCTTCGAGGTCGCTGATGGTGAGCGGGTCGGGGGGCGTTTCGTCACTTTGGATGAAGGCGGTTTCGAGCTTTTCGATTTCGGCTTTTTGCGCGACGGTGAGGTCGCGGCGGCCCAGTTCGTGGCTGGCATTTTTGATTTTCTTGAGGACGTCGCGCAATTGAGTGGCGGCGCGGCGCGCGGCGGAGGCGGGATTGTTGAGTTCATGCGCGAGCCCCGCGGAAAGTTTGCCCAAGGACGCCAGGCGGTCGCGCTGTTGCTCGAGGCGAGTGGTTTCGCGAATTCTATCGGACATCAGACCGACGAGACGCTGGGCTAGCTCGGGCATTTTGTGAACAAGTTCAGGAAACAGCGCGGAAGGGAAACGCAGGAGGCGGGCATCGGTGACGGCGCGCGCGCCCACGGTGAACTGCTTCATTCTTGAAAAGGGCAGCAGACCGCTCACGTCGCCGGGCTTGATGGCAATCACCACTGTTTCGCCACCAATTTCGCCGCGCATCTGGATTTGGCCCTCCAGGACGACAAACATGGCGTCAGCGGGATCGCCCTGGTTGAAGTACGTATCGCCGGGCTTGAGACGCACCTCTTCCGCATGGCCGATGAACCAGGCGATTTGATCGCCAGGCAAACCAGCGAATACGGGGACGAGAATAAGCTCGGAATTTTCGACCATTTAGACCTTGCTCAGATATTGATGGATGAATTGCACGGCGACGGAGCCTTCACCGACGCCGGAAGCGACGCGTTTTACGGAGCCGTGACGCACGTCGCCGACGGCAAAAATGCCGGGAACGTTGGTTTCCAGCAGAAAGGGATCGCGATCGAGCGCCCAGCCTTTGGGACGCTGGCCATCGCGGATGAGATCGGGGCCGGTGAGAATGAAGCCGCGTTCATCGCGCTCGACGACCGGGGCGAGCCAGTCGGTGCGCGGCAGAGCGCCGATGAAGATGAACATGGCGCTGGCGGGGACGCGTTCGATTTTCGCGGAGTCCGAGCAGAGAAAGGAAATTTCCTCGAGATGCGTATCGCCGTGGGCTTCGGAGACGCTGGCGTTGGGCCAGATCTGGATGTTGGGCGTTTCCTTGACCTGGTCAATTAAATATTGAGACATGGTGCTGGAAAGAGAAGCGCCGCGCACGACGATGACGACGCGTTCGGCGAACTTCGCGAAGTTCATGGCGGCTTGGCCGGCGGAATTCGCGCCGCCGATTACATAAACGATTTCGCCCTTGCAGGAGAGAGCTTCGGTGGCGCCGCCGCCGTAGTAAACGCCGGCTCCTTGCAGGCGGTCTATGCCGGGAGCTTCGAGACGGCGCCATTGCACGCCGGTGGCGATCATTAATGCGTGGCAGGAAATCTCGTTGTCGTCGGCGAGTTTAATGATGCGATAGGGGCCTTCGGCGCGGGCGGCCGTGGCTTCCTGGGGCGAGAGGATTTCGACGCCGAAGCGTTCGGCTTGAACGACGGCGCGGCGGGCGAGGTCACCGCCGCTGAGGCCGGTGGGAAATCCGAGATAATTTTCGATGCGCGAGCTCATGCCTGCCTGTCCGCCGGGCGCTTCGCGCTCGATCATCACCGTGTGGAGGCCTTCAGAGGCGCCGTAAACCGCGGCGGCGAGGCCGGCGGGACCTCCGCCGACGATGGCGAGATCGTAAAAACTGGTTTGCGCGCGGGTGCGCAAGCCGACCTTCTGTGCGACATCCGCGGGGACACTTTCCAGGAGTTTCGAGCCGTCCGGGAACAAGACGATCGGGAGGCTGGAGGCTTCTTCGGGGCCGAGAGCTTCGAGAAGGCGCTTGGTTTCCGGATCGTTGGCGGAACTTTCGACGTCAATCCATTGATAGGGGACGCGATTGCGGGCCAGGAAATCGCGCAGCTCGTAGGATTTGGGAGACCAGCGCGTGCCGAGGACGCGGATGCCTTCGAAAGTGGGACGGAAGGAGGCGCGCCAATCGTCGAGAAGATCGTCGAGTTGCGGGTAGAGATGTTCGGCCGGGGGATCCCACGGCTTCATGAAAAAATAATTGATGTTGGCTTCGTTGATGGCGCTGATGGCGGCGTTGGTGTCCGCATAGGCGGTGAGAAGGGCGCGCTTGGCCTCCGGAAAAATGCGCATGCCTTCCTGGAGGAAGGCGACGCCGTCCATGTGGGGCATACGTTGGTCGGCGAGGAGGAGTGCGACGCTATCGTTGCGGACTTTTAATTGCTTTAGGAGGGTGAGAGCGCCTTCGGGGGAATCGCTGCCGATGACGCGGTATTCGGCGCCGTATTTGGAGCGCAGGTCGCGTTCGATGGCGCGGAGGACGTCGGAGTCGTCGTCAACGCTTAATAGTATTGGTTTCGGCATGATGGGTCCCAGTTTTTGGTGCCGAGGATGATTTTAGACTGTTGGGCTGTGTAAACCAAATCAGATGACGGAAGGGGGGATTGGTCGCAGATTTGTGTGGCACTCCGTCGACACTTCGTCGGTGGGGGCTCGGGGCACGTCGGCGTATGTTCGAGGTGACCAGCCGAGTTCGCCGTGGGCGTGTGCTAGAGCTTGGTTTTACTTTGAAACGAAACGTACTGGTCTTGCACTATCTGCTAGCACCCCGATGGTTCTTTCGCCCCGCGATGGCGCGCTAGGCTGCTGAAGGAGAAAGGGCAGTGGCGCTTGCGGAGGGCGATATTCGCTTGCGCAAGGCGAGCGGAAATTCGGGTGAGTGAATCGGGAGTTTTTCCGGACGCGTGGGGCACTCGGAAAACGGGGAGCGGTCTATGCAGAACCTCATTCGAGCGTCCGACGTCACACGCAATCTCCTCCTGGGTTCCTTGCCGGCAGCCGAACGCGAAAAACTTTTACCGCATTTGCAGGGAGTGACGTTTTCGCTGGGGCAGGTGATCTACGAACCGGGCGAGCGCGTGGAGTATTGTTATTTTCCAACGAGCTCCATCGCATCGCTGTTGTACACCCTGGAAGACGGCTCGACCGCGGAAGTGGGGTTGGTCGGCAGCGAGGGTGTGCTGGGAGTGGCGCTATTTCTGGGCGGAGAATCGAGTTGCAGCAGAACCGTGGTGGCGGTGGCAGGGGATGCGTTGCGGTTGACGGCAGCACTGCTGAAACGGGAGTTCGCGCATCCGGGGCCGCTGCAACATTTGCTGCTGCGTTATACGCAGGCACTGATCACGCAGGTTTCCCAAACCGCCGTCTGCAACCGCTTACATTCGATGGAACAACGCTTGTGCCGTTGGCTACTTTTGTGCGACGACCGCGAAGGCAGTTCGGAGCTGCGCATGACGCAGGAATTGATTGCGAATATGCTGGGCGGGCGGCGCGAGAGCGTGACCGTGGCGGCGGGACGCTTGCAGCATGCGGGGCTAATTCACTATTGCCGTGGGCGGATCAGCATACTGGATCGCAAGGGTTTGGAGTCGAGCGCTTGCGAGTGCTATCGCGTGGTGGAAGACGAGTTTGACCGGCTTTTCAGCCGGAAGGCGCAGGCGAAATTCGGGCAGGCACGGGCGGCATTGGAAGAGGCTGGCTGAGACTGCTTTCCCCCATAACACTCCCCGCAGAATATTGTTGAAATGAATTCTCCGCTATGTGACCCAGCGCACCGACGCTCACCCGGCTCGGTGTCATAAATCCTCCAAGTAGCATAAATACCATCTGCGCGGAGGTTCTCCCATGGCGGAAAAGTCTGAGAAGTTTGTGCTGGAAGTGCCGCTCGATGCGTCCGGGATCAAGGATTTCAAACCGGACCGATCGATAAAGGCCGTCGCTTACAACCGTAGCGGCGCGGCCGTGAGTTCCGCAGTCGTCGAACTGAATGCGAGAGGACAAGGGCAAGCGAAGCTGACGTTTAGCGGGCATCCCGGAGGCCTGCGGGTTGTGGTGGGACCGGAGAGCGCTTCGGACGAAGATCTGAAGCACTTGCAAACATTGACCGTGAATGTTTCACCTAGTCAGTGGGAAGACGGCAACACGACGCGGTTATCGCCAATCATTATTCCGCCCTACTACTGGTCGTGGTGGCTCATATGGTGCAGGGAGTACACGATTACAGGCAGGCTGGTGTGCGCGGATGGAAGCGCAGTACCGGGAGCGACGGTTTGCGCGTACGACGTGGATTGGTGGTGGTGGTGGTTCAGCGAAGACCAAGTAGGCTGTGCGGTGACGGACGCGAGCGGCGCATTTCAGATTACGTTTCGCCGGTGCTGCGGATGGTACTGGTGGTGGTGGTGGGAGCAACGGAATTGGCGCGTGGATCCGATTCTGGCGGATCGCATCGTTCCGCTGCTGCAGAAAATTCCAGGAATTCGCAATATCCCTCTGCCTGATCCCGCGCCGGACCTCAAAATCTTTGAGTCTTTGCTAGGTCAAACTGCCGGACAAACGAGCGGCATCGCGCGAGTGGCAGCGCAGCCTCGCCGAAGCACTGCCAGTGCTTCGATCAATCCGGGAGCGCTGGACAGCCTGCGCGCGCAATTGGTGGCAAAGTTGCCGTATTCGCTGGAGTTGGAGCGGCTGTGCGTATGGCCGTGGTGCCCATGGTGGCCTTGGTGGGATTGCGACGCGGATATCATTTTCCGCGCGACGCAGAACTGCAACGGACAACACGTGATTCTGGATGAAACGATCCTGCAGACGAGATTTGATATCCCCGACAAACTCAACGTGACGCTGGTAGCGAACGATCAAGCTTGCTGTATCGCGCAGCCATGCGACGGCAATGATTGTCCCGCGCCTGACTGCGTGCTACCGATCGATATTTGTTATGACTCTTCCGCGGACGTGGGAGGCAATCCGGGCGCGAATCCTGCTCCCGCTACGATCGGGTACGAGAGTCCGGGAGGTGCGTCGCCGGGCAACCCGTTCGGAGACCGGCCGTACTCAGAGGATGTGTTGCTCTCTGCCGCGATCGGCGATGACATTGATTACTACGAGTTCCAGTGGGCGACGGGACTCGGCGGCCCGTGGACGGCGATGCCGTTGCCGGCTGACGGATCCTTCACGCGGCTTTATTGGGACGCCGCACTGAACCCGCACAATGTGCTGTTCAGCCCGACGCCAATCAACTCGCCGATCGGCATCCGCAATGTGTATGAGAGCCGGCACCACTACCAGGTGAACAATCCCGCCGTGTTTGGTTGGGATGCTCTCGCAAATTACGACACGCTGATGGAGTGGCAGAGCTTCAACACGGGTTTTGCGAACGGGACTTACTACCTGCGTCTGGTGGGTTGGACCCGGCCGGGGACGGCAGGCGACCTCTCGCATGAAAGGATCGTGCCATTCTGCGGGGATAAACCGGAGCACAACTACGTGGTGATTACGATTGACAATCGGCCGACCCCGGGACCGAGCGCCGGACATCCGACGGATCATCCGTGCGGCGGCTCCACGGTCCACATTTGCACGACGCAGCCGGACTGCAACATTTTTGCGATTACGATTGCAGGGCAGGCGGTGGGTCCGTGCAGCGTGATCAACGCGAAGGATAGCGATGCCGTCGAGATTGACTTCATGGTTCACGACACGGACAGCATGCTCGCGTATTTTGCGATGGATTGCACCTACGGCCTCGATTCGGTGGTGGACATAATCTGTACGAGCCTGGGTGTACCGGTCCCGAGTGCGGGAGTTTTGATTGGAACACTCTCGGCAGGG
This sequence comes from uncultured Acidobacteriota bacterium, assembly GCA_963780035.1. Taxonomy (GTDB): domain Bacteria; phylum Acidobacteriota; class Terriglobia; order Acidiferrales; family UBA7541; genus Palsa-295. Next base: position 602,363 of record CAWAAG010000012.1, read on the forward strand.
CCGGCGGCAAGCTTCGTGACCAGCTGGATTGGTCCCGCGGCGGAGACAGGGCCGGATTACGGGACTGCGCTGACGCAAGGGGCCACCGCTCCGGATTGGGACGGCGGGACGCTGACGCTGAAGACCACAGTGGGAGCGATTTTCCCGGAGCCGTGTCCATCGGCCTGCGCCTACCAACTGCAACTCTGGGCGTACAAGCGGAACATCGTGGATTGCGGCAACGAAGATCTCTATTACAACCTCACAGAGCTGAGCTTGACGATCATCAAGTCGGCGCCCTGCCCGTGAGGCGGTTGTGGTGATGGCTAACGCGTGAAACTGTATTCAACTCTCCGGGTGATCGGAGTTTTGAGTCACCCTAACGGATGCGTTTTTATTGGCTGATCATCGGGATTCTCGGCGTGTGGCGGGTGACGCATCTGCTGCAGGCCGAGGATGGTCCGGGGAACTTGCTAGCGAGGGTGCGGCGCGCTTTGGGTGCGGGTAACCTTGGGCAGCTCGTGGACTGCTTCTATTGCCTCAGCGTCTGGGTTGCGATTCCGTTTGCGTGGGTGCTGGGACCGAGTTGGAGAGCGAGATTATTTTTGTGGCCGGCGCTTTCGGGCGCGGCGATTCTTTTGCAGCGGGTGACAGCAAAATCTGAGCCAGAGTTAGACACGAAGGCGGAGTATTTCGAAGATAAGGAGCCAAGCGATGTGTTGCGGGAAGAATCGGACGATCGTTTTGCAGGGAACCGGGACGTCTCTCGGTAAGCAAGCGGCGGAGAGTGCGCCGGCGGGAGCGAACCGCGCGCGCAGCAATATGGCGTACTTCGAATATACCGGGAAAGCTGCAATGACCGTAGTGGCGCCGGTTACGGGGATGAGGTACCGATTCGTGGCGCCTGGCAGCCGGGTTGGCGTTGATCTTCGCGATCGACGGCATCTCTCGGCGGTTCCGAATTTAGTGCAGGTGAGGAGTTTGTAGTCGAGGGCGCGCGACTAGAGTGCTGGAGCGAAAAAAGGGCGGCGCGGTGATTTTCCGCGCCGCCCTTTTTGTTGTTGCTTGGACTCTGCTAAAAGCAGATCCCTCGTCCCGCGAACCCGACCGAGACGCGAAGTACGCGCTTCGCTCCCTTCCTGCGTCAGGGCAGGCGGGATGACATCCCCGAGACGATATAGCTGGGTCGATCCTTCGAGCCGCCGCTGGCGGCTCTCAGGACAAATCGCGCTTTGCGCGATTTGTTTAGTACATGCCGCCCATGCCGCCTGCGCCTGGGGCGCCGCCGCCGTGGGCTGCGCCGGCTTCCTTGGGTTCCTTGATGTCCGCCACCAGAGCTTCGGTGGTGAGCATGAGGCCCGCGATGGAAGCGGCGTTTTGCAGGGCGAGACGGGTTACCTTGGCCGGGTCAATGACGCCGGCCTTGACCATGTCGCCGAAGTCGCCGGTGTCCGCGTTGAATCCGAAATTCTCTTCCTTGGATTCGCGGATTTTGCCGAGAACGACTGCGCCTTCATGGCCGGCGTTGTGCGCGATCTGCCGGAGCGGCTCTTCGAGGGCGCGCTTGACGATGTTGACGCCGATGGCGTCGTCTTCGTTGAGCTTGAGCTTATCGAGAGCCGGGATGCAGCGAACCAGAGCCACACCGCCGCCGGGGACAATGCCTTCCTCGACAGCCGCGCGGGTGGCGTGCATGGCGTCTTCGACGCGAGCCTTCTTTTCCTTCAGCTCGGTCTCGGTAGCAGCGCCGACTTTGATAACGGCAACGCCGCCGACGAGTTTCGCGAGACGCTCCTGCAGCTTTTCGCGATCGTAGTCGGAAGTGGTGTCTTCGACCTGAGCGCGAATCTGCCGGACGCGGCCTTCGATTTCGGCAGCCTTGCCGCCGCCTTCGATGATGGTGGTGTTGTCCTTGTCGATGGTGATCTTCTTGGCGCGGCCGAGGTCCTCGACTTTCACGTTTTCGAGCTTGATGCCGAGGTCTTCGGTGATGGCCTTGCCGCCGGTGAGGGTGGCGATGTCTTCGAGCATGGCCTTGCGGCGATCGCCGAAGCCAGGAGCTTTCACGGCAGCGCACTGCAAGGTGCCGCGGAGCTTATTGACGACGAGAGTTGCGAGCGCTTCGCCCTCAACATCTTCGGCAATGATCAGCAGGGGCTTGCCCATCTTGGCAATCTGCTCGAGGAGGGGAAGCAGGTCCTTCATCGAGGAGATTTTCTTTTCGTGGATCAGGATGCGGACATCTTCGAGGGTACATTCCATGCGTTCGGGGTCGGTGACGAAGTAGGGCGAGAGGTAGCCGCGGTCGAACTGCATACCTTCGACGACTTCGAGGTTGGTCTCCATCGTCTTGGATTCCTCGACGGTGATGACGCCATCCTTGCCGACCTTCTTCATGGCTTCGGCGATGATGCTGCCGATCTGCTTATCGTTATTGGCGCTGATGGTGCCGACTTGCGCGATCATGTCGCCCTTAACGTCTTTGTGCTGCTTCTTGATTTCCTCAACGGCGACGGCGACGGCTTTCTCGATGCCGCGCTTGAGGGCGGTGGGGCTGGCGCCGGCCGCGACGGCCTTGACGCCTTCCTTGAAGATGGCCTGTGCGAGGACGGTGGCGGTGGTGGTGCCATCGCCGGCGACGTCGGAAGTCTTGGAAGCGACTTCACGAACCATCTGAGCGCCCATATTTTCGAGCGGATCCTGCAGCTCGATTTCCTTGGCGACGGTGACGCCGTCCTTGGTAATGATGGGCGAGCCGAACTTCTTTTCGATGACCGCGTTGCGGCCCTTGGGGCCGAGCGTGATCTTGACCGCGTCCGCCAATTGATTGACGCCGCGGAGGATCGCCTGGCGAGAATTTTCACCAGTTACGATTTGTTTTGCCATGATTGTCTTTCTCCTCTTTCGGTGCTTTGAGATGGTTAGTCCGGCAGCTAGACCCCGATTGCGGTGGGGGTTGCCCCGATGAGATTGGGGCTGATGCTGGTCCGGAAGTTACTTTTTGCCGCCCGCCGCTTTGGCGGAGGGGCCGATCTTGGCGAGGATTTCGTCTTCTTTCAGGATCATGTATTCCTCGTCGTCGATCTTGATGTCATTACCGCTGTATTTGCCGAACAGGATGCGGTCTCCGGGCTTGACGTCGAGCGGGATCAATTCACCCTTCTCGCGGCGTCCATTACCCACGGCGATCACTTCACCCTCTTGGGGTTTCTCTTTAGCCGAGTCGGGGATGATGATGCCACCCTTGACGGTTTCCTTTTCTTCCAGGCGCCGCACTAGCACACGGTCGTGCAGGGGCGTGATATTGACTGCCATTGTGCGAATCCTCCGATTGTTTGGTGAGTCTTGCGCGGGGGGAGATTCAAGGGTCGGGAGACCGATTAGCACTCCCCGCGTGCGAGTGCTAATTTAGCATGGTGGGGGGTAGAGTCAAGGGAAAAGGATGATAAAGCGACGCTCACATTTAGGAGATTTGTAATTTCTTGTAAGCTGTTTATTTTGTGTAGTTTGGTGATTGTCGTGTTTTTCCGACACTTGTGGATTGAGTTGTGTGGGGCGCGGGGCTAGAATCCGTCGCGTTGAGGGACTCGGTGAGCTTGCTTTTTTATGCGCGACTGATTGGATTGACTGCTGGGACGCTGGTGTATTTGTTTCTGCTGGCGCTAATTTTAGGACACCGGCGGCCGCGAACGCTTGAGCGCCTACTATTTTTCGTTTGCCTGTCTCTCTTTCTAGTCTATTCGGGCGTCCTTCTCCGCGCCAATAGCGGGATTTACTATGCATCGTCGCCGTTCGCAACGCGCGTATTCTCCTGGAGCCTGATCGGTCTGGGTCTCATGTTTCTACCCGGTCTGCTGGTTCATACCCACGCACATTATCTTTACCGAATGATCCGGCACCGTTCGATTCCTCGGCTGCTTGCCTTCGTTATTTGCACTTTTTACGCAGTTCCCGCTGTACTGAGTTTGTGGAAGCTTGCGCATAGCATTGTCGCTGGATTGGCTCTGGGTGACCGGCTAGGGTCATTTTTTTCGGTCGAGTTTGTCGCTCTGGTGGGTGCTGTCGTAGTTTGTGGTCTTGCCGACGTCGCGATGGTTCGGGGGAGCAAGGAAGCGACCGAGCATAGTTTCTTTTCACTACTTCTTGGAGTCAACGTCGCAGTTTGCGGACTCATGGCTTCTTCAGTCTGGGCGGCACGCTTCCCCCAGGTTGAAGGAGAAGATGTGGCGACGGCGTTTATCCTGGCGGGAGTATTGCCTGGCGCGGTGCTGCTCTATTTCGCGGTGCGGCGGAATTTTCTGGAATATGGCGCGCAGCGGAATCTGGTTTATGCGCTTTCGGCGACTTTTTTGGCGCTGCTTTATCTGGCTTTGGTGCGGCGGGTGGGGACCTGGCTTGAGCCGGTTTTGCCGCCGGAGGCTACGGCTAGTTTTTTGTTGTTCGTGCTGATTTTTTTGTTCGAACCGCTGGAGCGGGTGATTGGGCCGGTTTTGCATCGGCGGATGCGGGAGCGGATGGGGAGGGTGCAGCGAGTGTCTGTGGATTTGCAGCAGGAATCGCGGCACGGGAGCGTGTGTCATTTAATTGCGGAAGCGGAGAAGCGGGTGCGCGAGGAATTTGGATTGGCGGCGGTGCGGCTTTCGGTGCCGCGCGAGCCGGGGTTGAAGGCGCTGGAGTCTCCTGGCGGGTTGGGGCACGTGGCGCAGATTCGTTTGATGAAGGATGGGGAGGAAGTGGGGTTGCTGGAGGCGGCTTCGACCGGGTCGTATTTGACTGGGGAGACTACGGCGGCGTTGGAATTTTTGGCTGAGCAGCTGCCGGGGATGCTGGATCTGGCGAGGTTGATCGAGGAGAAGTTGGGTTTGGAGCGGGAATTGGCAGAGCGGGAGCGGATGGCGTCATTGGGGCAGATGGCGGCGAACGTGTCGCACAATTTGCGGAATCCTTTGAGTTCGATGAAGACGGTGCTGCAGGTGCAGCTGGAGAATCCTGATTTGCCGGTGAATGTGCGGCGGGACTGTGCGTTGGTGGTGGGCGAGATTGATCGCATGAACGCGAAATTGACGCAGCTCTTGCGTTATGCGAAGCCTTCGGCGAACGGTCAGCGGGTGGCGGCCGTGGCTTTGGCGAACCAGACGGCGGTGCTTTTTCGTCATGATGCGGAGCAGCGGAATGTGCGGCTGGAGTTCGAGCGGCCGACCGCGGAGATTTTTGCCTTGGCTTCGGAGGATGGTTTGAGCGAGGTGCTCTCGAATTTGATTGTGAATGCTTTGGAGGCGCAGCCGGAGGGCGGGCGGGTGCGGGTGAGCCTCGCGCGTTATGAAGGGCGGCTGGAGATTATTGTGGATGATGATGGTCCGGGGATTTCGGCGGAGTTGCGGGCGAAGATATTTCAGCCTTATTTCACTACGAAAGCTACGGGGACGGGGTTGGGGCTTTCGATTGTGGCGCGTCGGATAGATGAGATGGGCGGGACTTTGGCGTGCGAGAGTCCTTTGCGGGGTGGGAAGGGCACGCGGTTTCGTTTGACTTTGCCGCTGGCGGAGGGGGCGTGAGGTTGACTTTCGTGCGGGGCGGATCGGGAGCGCCGGGGTTGTGATCGCAAAGGCTCGGCGAGAAGGCCGCCGAGAGGAACGGCGCTGCGCGCCGGTTTTTTTATGTCGGCGCTAAAGCTCCGACCCCCTAAGGAAAGGCGAAGAAGTTTGTATTTTTTGGCGTGCGCTGCGATGCGGAATTGGCGTCGCAGCTGAAATCGCTGGCGGTCTGAAGACCGCCGCTACAAAGGCGGGAAGCAATTGATGCGAACGATATTGGTTGTGGATGATGAGGCGGCGGCGCGCTATGGGGTGCGGCGGGCGCTGGAGGGGAAGTATACGATTGTGGAGGCTGGGTCGGCTGATTTGGCGCGCGCGGAGGTGGCCGCGGCGAGGCCGGATTTGATTTTGCTGGATTTGGTGATGCCGGGCGAGGATGGGATTTCGTTTTTGGCTTGGTTGCGCGCGGAGGGGCGCGAGACGCCGGTGATCGTGGTATCGGCTTTGGATTCGGCGAAGACGGCGGTGGAGGCTTTGCAGAATGGGGCTGTGGATTACATCGTGAAGGGATACGACATCGAGGAATTGCGCAAGCGGGTGGGGAATGCTTTGCAGCTGGCGGAATTGGCGGCGGAAAACACGCGTTTGCGGCGGGAACTGGTGGCGGATGGGCAGTTTGGGCGATTGTTGGGCGCGTCTCCCGCGATGCGGCGGGTATTTGAGATGGCGGAGCGCGTGGCGGCTACGGATGCGACGGTTTTAATTCTGGGCGAGAGCGGGACGGGGAAGGATTTGCTGGCGCAGGAGATTCACGAACGTTCGCAGCGGGCGGGCCAGGCGTTTGTGGCGGTGAATTGCGCGGCGCTGCCGGAAAATCTGATCGAGTCGGAGCTTTTTGGGTACGAGCGCGGGGCGTTTACGGGGGCGGCGCAGCAGCGCAAGGGGAAATTCGAGCTGGCTTCGGGCGGGACGATTTTTCTGGATGAAATAGGGGATATGAATCCGGTGACGCAGGCAAAAGTGCTGCGGGCGCTGGCGAACAGGAAGATCGAGCGGCTGGGCGGGAGCCATTCGATTGATGTAGATGTGCGGGTGATCAGCGCGACGCATCGGGATTTGCAGGGGGAGATCGCGGCGGGGCGGTTCCGCGAGGATTTGTATTACCGGTTGCGGGTGGTGACGCTGGAATTGCCGGCTTTGCGGGAGCACAAGGAGGATATTGCGCTGCTGGCGGATTCGTTTCTGCGGCAGCTGGGGGCGCGGCATAGTCGGCGGGCGCGATTGAGCCGCGAGGCGATGGATTTGCTGCGGGCATACGATTGGCCGGGGAACGTGCGGGAATTGCGCAATGCGCTCGAGCGGAGCCTGGTTTTGTGCGCGGGGGATGAGATGCGGGCGGAGGATTTGCCGGCGGAGATTGGGGAGTATGCGGTGCCTGCTGATGCGACATCGGTGGCGAGCGGCGCGGCGGTTACGGATTCCAATAGCGATAAATTTCTGGCGGAGAGCGATTTTCGCGAGGCGAAGCGGCAGTTTGAGATTGTGTATTTGAAACGGAAATTGGAAGAGCATCGTTGGAATGTGTCGCAGACGGCGGCGGAGGTGGGATTGCACCGGCAGAGCTTGCAGGAGAAATTGCGAGAGTTGGGGATACAGAGGCCGGGGAAATGAGGCGAGGAGGGAGAGGAGTCAGAGGCGGTAAAGGATGTAGAGGAAACGGCGCGTCGCCTTGCGCTTGGGTAACGCGTTTGGGAAAAAGGCAGTGGCTAGTGGTCAGTGACTCGTGGCGAGAAGTCGTCGCATAAATTTTCTGGCGGGGAACGGAAGTCGTGGCTTCAGGGGCTAAAGCCCTTAATTTTGTCGGCGCTTGACGGCGGGGCTGAAGCCCCGCCCTTCCAGCGTCAATTCCAATGTGGGTGGTTAGTTGCTAGAAAATTTGGGTGGGAAATTGGATTGAGAGCAGGGATTTGAGAAATGCGAGAAGCGGATTCGATTGAGCGAATGGCGGGGTTTATTTTGGCGGGCGGGAAGAGTTTGCGCATGGGGGTGGACAAGGGGCTGCTGGAGATTGGCGGGGAGGCGGTGATTTTGCGGACGGCGCGGGTGGTGGAGTTGGTGGCGGGTTCGGCGTGCGTGGTGGGGGCGCCGGAAAGCTATGGGGGATTAGGGTTGCGCGCGATTGCGGATGATTGGCCGGGTTGCGGACCTTTGGGCGGGATTGCCACGGCTTTGCGGGCATCGGAGGCGGATTGGAATTTGATGGTGGCGTGCGATTTGCCATTTCTCACGCGTGGGTGGCTGGATTTTCTGGCGCGTCGGGGGCGCGCGTCCGCGGCAGATGCGGTGGTCCCCATGAATGAACGCGGGGCGGAGCCGCTTTGCGCGATGTATCATGCGCGCTGCGAGGCGGCGATTCGCGGAGCGCTGGAAGAGGGAACGCGAAAAGTGACCGAAGGGCTGGGGCGAGTTCGCGTGGAGTATCTGGAACGGGCGAAATGGAAAAGCTTTGATAACGAGGGGCTGCTATTCAAGAATATGAACACGCCGGCGGATTACGAAGAAGCGAAGACGCGGTTGGCGGCGGGCGTGCAAACATGAGCGGACATTATTTCGAATTCAAGAACGTCTCGAAATCGTTCGACGAGAACGACGTGCTGAAGGATGTGAGTTTTTACGTCGAGCAAGGCGAGACGGCGGTGATCATGGGGCGCAGCGGCGTGGGGAAATCGGTGTCGTTGAAATTATTGCTGGGATTCTTGCAGCCGGATGCCGGGCAAATTATTGTGGCGGGACAGGACGTGACGGGTTGGACCGAGGAGCAATTCTCGCAGATACGGCGGCGGGTGACGATGGTGTTTCAGTCGGGTGCGCTATTCGATTCGCTGACGGTGGCGGAAAATGTGGCGTTCCCGTTGGAGACGCGAGGCGAGGGCGAAACCGCCGAAAAGATTGATGCGACGGTGCAGAGACTGCTGGAGGACCTAGAGCTGCGCGAGTTTGCGGACCGCTTGCCTTCGGATTTGAGCACGGGAGTGAAGCGCGCGGTGGCGATCGCGCGGGCGCTGGCGGAGGAGCCGGACGCGATTTTGTACGACGAGCCGACGACCATGGTGGACCCTTTGATGGCCGCGCACATGAGCGATTTGATCGCGAAACTGAAAGCGAAATTACACAAGACCTCCATCGTGGTGACGCACGATACCCATCTGGCGAAGAAGCTGGCCGACCGCATTATTTTTCTGCAGGAAGGACGGCTGGGATTTTTCGGGACCTGGCAGGAGCTGGAGGAGTCCAAAGAGCCGTACCTGCGGAATTTTCTTGCGCAGGATGAATTGATTCCCGCGCTGGATGCCACTGCGTGAGCGCTACTCCTTCGAACAATCCAAAAGATCAGCTGCGGCGGGTGATGGGTTTTTGGGATTTGCTGCTATTCAATATAGCGGCGGTCCTGGGACCGCGGTGGATCGCGGCGGCGGGCCATAACGGCACATCTTCGATTTCATTGTGGGCGCTCTCGGCTGTGGGATTTTTTGTGCCGACGGCGCTGGTGATTGTGGAGCTGACTTCGCGTTTTCCAGAAGAGGGCGGGTTGTACGCGTGGTCCAAGGAAGCTTTCGGAGATTTTCACGGATTCATCGCGGGCTGGACGTACTGGATCTACACAATATTTTATTTTCCGGCGCTGCTGCTGGCGAGCACGGCGATGAGCGCGTACGTAATCGGGCCGCGCGGGGCGGCATTGGCGCAAGACCGCGGATTTCTGCTGGCGGGATCATTTGTGCTGCTGGCTGTGGCGGTGGGATTGAACTTGATCGGGTTGAATATCGGAAAGTGGCTGCAGAATGCGGGCGGAGTTTCGACTTATCTACCTTTATTGATTTTGACGGCGGTGGCGGTGGTCTTGTGGCGCGCTCACGGGTCGCTGACGCATTTTACATGGGCGAACATGATGCCCACCTGGGACTGGGGCACGGTGAATTTCTGGCCGCAGATTGCGTTTGCGTTCACGGGGCTGGAAATGGCGTCGATGATGAGCGAAGAGGTGCGCGATCCGCGGCGAGTATTTCCGCGGGCGATTTTTGCGTCGGGTGCGCTGATTGCGGTGATTTATATCGTGGGGACGTTCGCGGTGCTGTCACTGGTGCCGGCGGCGCAGGTGGATCCCAAGAGCGGAGTGTTCCAGGCGATCACGATGGGATCGACGATGTTGCGCGTGGGATTTTTCGGCGTGCTGGCGGCGCTGCTGGTTTCGGTGGGGAATGCGGGCGGAGTGGGCAGCACGGTGGCGGGAGCTTCGCGGGTGCCGTTTGTGGTGGGGATTGACCGGTATTTGCCGGCGGCGTTCGGAAAGATACATCCGCGCTGGAGGACTCCACACGTGGCGATCCTGGTGCAGGCCTGCGTCTCCGCCGCGATTCTGCTACTGAGTCAAATCAACGAGACGGCCAACAGCGCTTATCAGATTCTGGTGGATGCGACGACGATCGTTTACTTCATTTCTTTGATTTATATGTACGCGGCGGCGATCAAGCTGGCTTACCGGAAAGATCGCGGTACGAATGCGAACGCGGTTTTGATTCCCGGCGGGAAGCTGGGGGTGTGGATCGCGAGTTTGCTGGGGATTGTGGTGGTGACGGGAGGAATTGCGCTGTCGCTGATTCCGCCGGCGGAATCGGTGGATAAATTCATGTTTGTGGAGAAATTAGTGGTGGCTACGGCGCTTTCGGTTTTGCTGGGACTGATTTTGTATTATCGCGGGGTGCGCGCGAAGGCGCGGGAAATCGCCGGCAGGTAATTTTTGAGCAACATCCGAAGATCGTTTTCGTATTCACTTCTGCCAGTAAAAATTTCTTCAGAAGCCTTGATCTTCCGTGGACTGGAGCCCAGCTTGGGGAACGGACTGCGCCGCCGACTTAGCTCTTCTGGACGCATGCTCCGTGGCTCGCTGATTGATGGTGCTCATAAAGTCGTCTTGCATGGGCTGGACGAACCTGATCATGTGCAGAAACTTTGTCTTGCCGAGCATAGCGACGCGGACACGCGTTTTAGCGCGGGCCGCAGCGTGGTGGGGAGCGTTGCTGAGCAAGGCGGTTTCGCCGAAATGATGGCCTTCGCTCAGGCGCGCGATCACGATTTCGATTTCCTGTTCTCGGCGGATCACTTCTACTTCACCCTGCTGGATGAAATAGGCGAAATCTCCGTGGTCTCCCTGCTGGAAGATCACGTCGCCCGGTTCGAAAAGCGCAAAGGCAAACATACTGCTACGGCGGTGATAGCGATACAGCCCAACCGCGGCCAATGCCCGCGTGGCGATAAGAATCAAGACAGGTGCGACGGTCGAAAAAAGAAAGAGAGTGCCTCCATTGGTGCGGAGCAAGAATCCCAACGCCAGCAGATACACAATTAAAGCGACAAGTTGCGCGCCGATCAGCGCCCAGCGGAGGAAACGCGGGTCAACCTCGATGGTTCTGACCGCAGGGGCGCTCATCGGTTCACGGCGTCTCCGGTGCCATCTGTGAAAATAGGGATAGCCGCGCGTGAGAGAGTGCTGACGGCTCCGCCTCGTAAAGTATGGCGGCAATTTAGCGCATTTGGGGTTTGCAAGCAATGATTGGGCGGTGAGATTTTACGGGGGCGCGGAGGGCGCAGGCCAAGGGTGGGAGTTGAGTGCAGCGGTGTACAATGCGCGGAACGCGAGGCTTGTGGCCGGAGCCGAGCAAACGCCAGGGGGAAGCGCGTGAGCAATCGGCGCAACTGGACTTCCGCCGCGGTCATTTGTGCGGTGACGGCGGTGTTTTTTGTATACGGGCGGCCGGTTGGCTTCCTTCTCTACACGAAGTGGAACGCAAGGAAGACGCCTGAGTTGTGGCATGTGCCGGCGCCCTTGCCGGCCGCCTCCGCCGAAACCTCAACTGGAAAAACCTACGCCTATTTCGGATACGAGTTTGAGGCGCCTTGGACGCAGGTGGAGCTGGAGAAAAAATACCGCTCGGAGGTCATACTCTATTTCTCGGGCGGACCTCTGATTATGATATTTGATCCGTCGGCGAGCCCCAACGAATTGCCGGCACTCAAGGGAGAATCCCTGAATCGCGGTGTTGCGACGGGGAGTGTATTCGGAGCCGACACATTGCAATCCAGGTACGCGCTGCTTGCGAAGACTTTAAACGTGACGCCTGGGGATCTGCGCTTGAGCTGGTCGAGACAAGAAATGGCCGAGAACTCCGTTCTGCTGCTGATGAAGGAGATTTCCTTCGCGAGGTTTAAAGGCCATCTGTATTCCTTCCAGACCGAAACGATGCGCGGTTTTCAGGAAGGCGGCCCGGGACCGGCCGCGCCGGTGTTGGTTGAAGCGTTCGACGCGCAGGACCGTAAGATCGAGCTCTGGATTGGAGCGAAGCGCGGGGCGACGGACGTGCCATCGCAAGCGGATGTCAACCGGATCATCTACTCACTGCGTCCGCTGACTGATTCTCGATCGAAATAGCGGTTGCAGATCACACCTGGACGGACTATCTCCGACTGATTTTCAGAGAATTTGCGATTTCAATGCGGCGAACCGCCGTGATCCGTCGGATTCAACCGCAGAGAGCCGGCGGGACGCCTGTCTGCCGGCAGGCGGTCCGGCGCTACAGAAGGGCGACCGCGGCCCTGTTGCGGCGGGCACGGCATGCCGTGCCCCTACGTTCGCGTTTTAAGTTTGCTCAAGGATTAGTGGACGGAGCGATTTTGATGGGTTTCTTTTGTGGATAGGGAGAAGCGAGGCTCGATTTCGTTTTTTGCGGGGCTTGATTCAGTTACGCGGGCGGCTACGTATTCTCCGAGCGATGGGCCGTGCTTGAAGCCGTGGCCGGAGCCGCCGCCTACCAGCCAGACGTTGTCAAAATCCGGGTGGCGATCAATCAGGAAATCACCGTTGGAGGTGTTTTCGTACTGGCAGACGCGCGTTTCGACGATGGGGGCATTTTTCAGGGCGGGGAAGCGGCGCGCGACGAAATTTTGCGCGGCTGCGAGAGCTTCGGGGCTGGCTACGCGGGATTGTGTGTCGGGATCAACGCGCGGGCCGTGGCGGTCGTCGGCGACTTTGAAGCCGCGGGATTCGATGTCCGGCATTCCGTAGAATTCGTCTTTCAAGTAGAGCCAGGTGGGCAGAGCCGGTTGCGTGAAATTCATCTCGCCCGGCGGGACGCCGAAGAAGAAAATTTCCTGGCGTGAGGGGAAGATGCGATTGGCGAGAAGGCCGGGGAAGATTTTCCCTAGCCAGGGGCCGCAGGCGAAGATGTAGGTGGCGGCGGAAATTGATTCGCCGGTGGTGGTTTGCAGGTTTGTGATTTTGCGGGCGGCGTTCTCCTTGGGAGCGAGGACGGCTGTGTTCTTGTATTGTGTGCCGATTTTTTGGGCTTGCCCGACCACGGTTTGTACGGCGCGGCGGGCCAGCAGGACGCCGCTTTCGGGTTCGAAGATGCCCCAGGCGTCTTCGTCGAAGGCGATTTGCGGATAGTGTTTGCGCAGGCCGAGGAGCGAGAGGCGTTCGTGCGGGACTCTGTGATTTTGGAGGGCGGTGAGAGTGTCCAGGGCGTATTGATATTTTTCGTGGGCGATCCAGAGGACGCCGGTTTTTTGGAATAGCTCGGGGCGGTGAGCTTCGGCGAAGATTTGCTTCCAGAGCGGGAGGGCGCGGAGGGACCAGCGGGTGTAGATGTCGTCCGAACCGTAGCCCATGCGGATGATGCGCGATTCGCCGCCGGAACTGGCGCGGGAATTGGCGGGGCCGTAGGAATCGAGGAGCGCGACGTGGTGGCCGGATTTCTGCAGGAAGTAGGCGGACCAGGCGCCGAAGACGCCGGAGCCGATTATGGCGATGTCGGGGTGGATGTGGTTAGGCATTCGGGGTGTTAGCACGTCCGTGATGTGCGCGAAATCGAAGAGAGATCCCTCGCTGCGCTCGGGATGACAACAACACCCGCGATGCCCTTTCCGATGCGCACCGGCACGCGACAAAGGGCGGGTCTGAGACCCGCCCCTACGAGAGCCTTCCTTTTTGTGGGCGCATAGGACACGCGGGCGCGCATTAGAAACCTTCCTCGACCAGGTGCTTCACCGTCAGGTGGGACGCTGGTTTCGATTTTTCCTGGTGCAGGAGGCTTTCGACGTATTTGGCTAGGATGTCGACTTCCAGGTTAACTGCGTCGTTGGGCGACATGGCATGGACATTCGTGTGGGCGTGAGTGAAAGGGATTATGGCGATGTCGGCGATGCCGTCGCGCCATGCGGCTACGGTGAGGCTGATGCCGTCGATTGCTATGGAACCTTTTTCTGCTACGTAGCGGCGGAGATTTTCGGGGACGCGGACGGAGAGCCACCAGTTGTCGCCTTCGGGGACCAGGCGGGTGACGCGGCCGATGCCGTCCACGTGGCCTTGCATGAAGTGGCCGCCGAGGCGTGCGCCGGCGGCGAGCGGGCGTTCGAGGTTGACGAGGTGGCCCGGTTTTTTTTCGCCGAAATTGGTGCGGCGGAGGGTTTCACCGGAAAGATCGGCGGCGAAATGGGCTGCGGTGAATTCGACTACGGTCAGGCAGCAGCCGTTGACGGAGATGCTGTCGCCGAGTTTTGTGGATGATGCGATTTCGGAAACCGGCTGGGGCGCGGAGTCCACCCCAGGAGCACAGCCAGGGGTGGCTGTGCCACAAAAGCCTACGCGGAGGCGGCCGCCGTCCGGGCCGTGGTCGAGCGATGCAATTTTTCCGACTTGTTCAGTGATGCCTGTAAACATGTGCGTTTAGTTCCTCGAACCCGCGACTATTTCATGCAATTTCGACATCATCGAATCAGCCGGCTTCAGGGGCCGAAGCCCCGCCCTTCCGAGCCGGTCTTGGGACCGCAAAATCGGTACTTCAGCGGCTAAAGCCGCAGTGAGCCTGTGGAACGTGTGTCGTGGCTGAAGCCACGACCTACAAAGATTAAGAGCTGCGCTTGTAAACATCGTGAAAGTATCCTGTGATCACGAAATCGGGGCCTGATTTTTCGAGCTTCAGATTCTGGAGCGCCGGCGATTTTGCGAACCAACTGGATGGGATGCCGGCCAGCGGCACGCCGCCGGTGCCCATGAGTTTGGGAGCATAGAAGAGAATCATTTTGTCCACAATGCCGGATTGCAGGGCCCCGCCGTTAAGTTGGGCGCCGGCCTCAAGAAGGACGTTGAGGATTTCGCGTTTGCCGAGTTCGCGAATTACGGCTTTGAGATCGGGGCGGCCACTGTGTGCGGGAACGCGGAAAACTTCGACGCCGGCGCGTTGCAGGGTGCGGGCTTTCGGTGAGTCGGGCGATTGGGTGGTGAATACCACGACATCGTTATGCGCGGATTTTACGATTTTCGAACGCAGCGGGAGGCGGAGGCGCGAATCCACGATGGCGCGGAGGAGCGGGCGGCGTCGGGGTTCGCCGGAGCGGTCGGTGAGGCGGGGATCGTCGGCGAGAATGGTGCCAATGCCGGTGAGGAGCGCGTCCGCTTGGTGGCGCAAGAGCTGGACAGCTTGGCGCGATTGGGCGCTGGTGATTTGAGTTGTGCTTCCGGGTTTTAGCGCGATTTGGCCGTCGAGAGTCAGCGCGGTCTTCAGAGTCACGAGCGGCCTACCGTTCTGGATCCAACACGCGAAGTCAGCATTCCGCTGTTGCGCGTCCTCTTCGCATACACCGAGCGTCACGTCTATCCCGGCGCGGCGCAGTCGCGCGAGCCCTTTGCCGGATACAGCTGGATTGGGATCGAGGATCGCGGCGACGACGCGTTTAACCCCGGCCGCAATGATCGCGCCGGTGCAGGGGCCTGTGCGGCCGGTGGTGCAGCAGGGCTCGAGCGTCACGTAGAGAGTGGAGCCGCGGGCTTTCTGACCGGCTTGTTTTAGGGCGACGATTTCGGCGTGGTCGCGGCGGTTGTAATCGTGGAAACCTTCCCCGACGAGATTGCCATTTTTGATCAGGACGGCGCCGACGATCGGGTTGGGATGCGCCAGCGCGACGCCTTGGATTGCGAGAGCGAGGGCGCCAGTCATCCATTTTTCGTCGGTGGCGTTAGTGTTCACGTTGCGGATCCCGGCGGCGCGTCCATCAAGGCTGGCGACCTAAAGGGCGCCGCTACCCTTCGATCCGGCGCTGCCGGATCTCAGGGTGAATCGTCCTGTAGGACGATTCACAAAGAGCCTGACTGCATTTTGCGTCGGCACTTCGCCTAGTCAAAGAGCGAGTTGACGTAGGTTTGCGCGTCAAAGGGTACCAAGTCGTCGATTTTTTCGCCTGTGCCCACGAAGCGGATCGGTAGATTCAGTTCGCGGGCTATGGCTACTACGATGCCGCCTTTTGCTGTGCCATCGAGTTTCGTGAGTACGATGCCGGTGACGCCGGCGTGGCTCCAGAATT
The DNA here is from genome assembly GCA_963780035.1 of uncultured Acidobacteriota bacterium. Taxonomy (GTDB): domain Bacteria; phylum Acidobacteriota; class Terriglobia; order Acidiferrales; family UBA7541; genus Palsa-295. The sequence goes on from CAWAAG010000012.1 coordinate 618,289, forward strand.
CGCGGGCTTGATTGAGGCCGTTCTGGCCGGTGGTGGCGTCGAGGACGAGCAGGACATCGTGAGGCGCGCCGGGAATTACCTTTGCGGCGGTGCGCTTCATTTTGTCGAGTTCGGCCATGAGATTGGATTTGGTGTGCAGGCGGCCGGCGGTGTCCACGATGACGACGTCGGCATTGCGAGCGCGGGCTGCGGTGAGGGCGTCGAAAACGACGGCGGAAGGATCGGCGCCGGGCTTTTGTTTGATGAGCTCGACGCTGGAGCGGCGGGCCCAGACTTCGAGTTGTTCGATCGCGGCGGCGCGGAAGGTGTCCGCAGCGCAGAGGACAATGGTGGCGCCTTCTTTTTTGAGGCGATTGGTGAGTTTGCCGATGGTGGTGGTCTTGCCGGTGCCGTTGACGCCGACGACGAAGAGGACGCGAGGCTCGTTGACGGGTTTGCCGTCGGAATTGGAGTTCTGGTTGGCGGCTGGCGCGGTGAGGATTTTGAGGATTTGATTTTTGAGTTCGCGCTTGAGCGAGCCGGGTTCGGTGAGCTTGTGTTCGTTGACCTGCTGGCGGAGAGCGACCAGGACTTCCTTAGTGGTGCGCACGCCGAGGTCGGCGCTGAGGAGCGCGGATTCGAGCTGCTTGAGGAGCTCGGGGTCAACCGGGCGGTCGCCGGTGAGCAATTGTTCGACACGCGCGGAAAGTTCGGTGCGAGTTTTGCTGACGGAATCTTTCAGCCGTTCGAGGAGTGTGGGTTCGGGTGGCCCGAAGAGCGAGATCATGGTGTGTTGCCGCTGTGCGCGGAGCCTTTGATTGTAGCAAAGAGGCGGGGATTGGGGATTGGTGAGTGGTGGGCGGTGAAAAAGGCAGTGGCTAGTGATTAGTGACCACTACTGTCCGGTTGAGCGTTTCGAGAAGGTTGGGAAGCTATTGACGCATATGAATTTATCGGCGAAAAGAGTAGTTTTCGATTTGAATTGCAAAGGCCTCATTCTCGCTCCTGGGACACGGGGAGGGATGCGAGATGAACTCCGGCAAGACGGTGTTTGCGCAGTTGATGGATTTCATTCCTACGTACGAATTCCGGCGTTGCGTGGCGCGTTACCGCGGGCAGTATCGCGTGCGCAGTTTTTCTTGTTGGGACCAGTTCCTCGCCATGGCCTTCGCGCAACTCACGTATCGCGAGAGTTTGCGCGACATCGAAACGTGCCTGCGGGCGCTCGGCGGAAAGCTGTACCATGTGGGGATTCGCGGTCAGGTTTCGCGCAGCACGCTGGCCGACGCCAACGAGAGCCGCGACTGGCGCATCTTCGCCGATTTGGCGCGCGTGCTCATCGCCATGGCGCGGCCTTTGTATGCGGGCGAGCCTTTGGCGGTGGAGCTGGAAGAAACCGCCTACGCTTTGGACTGCACGACCATCGATCTGTGTCTTTCGTTGTTTCCCTGGGCGCGCTACCGACGGCTGAACGCCGCCGTCAAGATGCACACGCTGCTGGATCTGCGCGGCAGCATTCCGGTGGGAATCGACATAAAACCAGCCAAAATCCACGAAATTCGCGTCTTCGATCAACTGCTGCCGGAACCGGGCGCTTTTTATCTTCTCGATCGCGGGTACTTGGACTTCGCGCGGCTGTACCACTTGACGCAATGCTTGGCATTTTTCATCATTCGCGCGCGAAAAGATTTTCGCTTTCGCTGCGTGACTTCGCGGGCCGTGGACAAGAGCACCGGCTTGCGCTGCGACCAAACGATCCGCTTGGAGAGTTTCTATACCTTGAAAGGTTATCCGGAGGCGCTGCGCCGCATCCGCTACTGCGACCAGGAGAATGCCCGCCAGCTGATCTTTCTCACCAACAATTTTTCCTTGCCCACGCTCAGCATTCCGCAACTCTACAAATGCCGCTGGCAAGTCGAACTATTCTTCAAATGGATCAAGCAGCACCTGCGCATCAAAGCCTTCTATGGCCTCTCCGAGAACGCCGTGAAGACGCAAATCTGGACGGCCATCGCCATCTATGTGCTGGCGGCCATCGTGCGCAAACGCTTGCGCCTGGACTTGGAACTGCATGCCATGCTGCAAATTCTGAGCGTCTCCCTTTTCGAAAAAATCCCTTTGCTGCAAGTACTTACGCAAAACGCAGCAACATCGGAGAGCCCCGATGCCGCTAAACAATTGCAAATGTTCAGCTTTTAGCCGGACACCTGTGATTAGTGACGAGTGGCTAGAATGCCGTGGCGAGTGATGAGTGACGCTCGGTTGGAAACTAGACTTCTACTAGCGTGGCGGTCAGGCGGAGGCGGCCTGAGGCTATGGCGGTTTCGAGCGACTTGACGACCTGGGGATCGAATTTAACGATGGCGAGGGAACGGATGCGTTCGACGGCGAATTGCAGGTCCATGGCGGATTGGTAGGGGCGATTGGTGGTGATGGCGTCGAAGGTGTCCGCGACGGCTATGATGCGGGCCATCATGGGTATCTGATCGCCGACGAGGCCGTAGGGATAGCCGGCTCCGTCCATGCGCTCGTGGTGCAGCTCGATGCCGGGGAGCATGTCTTTTAGTTGGGCGACGGGCCGCATGATATTGGCGCCCTTGGTGGGGTGCTGCTTCATGAGGTCGAATTCTTCGTCGGTAAGCTTGCCGGGCTTTTTCAGGACGCGATCGTCCACGCCGATTTTGCCGACGTCGTGGAGCAGCGCGGAGATGCGCAGGCGATCGAGCTCTTCGGTGTCCAGGCCCATGTACTCGCCGATGATAATGGAATATTTGGCGACGCGGCCGGAGTGACCACGGGTGTAGGGATCCTTTTCGTCGATGGCGGCGGCGAGCATGCGGATGGAGCCGAGGAACAGTTCGCGATTTTCGGCGGCGGCCTGCTTGAGGCGTTCGACGTATTCCTCGATGTCGCCGGCCATGTGATTAAAGGTTTCGGCGAGTTCGGCGATTTCCGCGGCGCCTGCGATTTGCACGCGTTCGTGAAATTCGGCGCGGCTGATGGCGCGAACGGATTCGACGAGGCCGCGAATGGGGCGGGTGATGCCCAGGGCGAAGAGATATCCGAACAGGAGCGCGACGAGCGTGACGCCGACGACGAAGCTGAGAGCTTGCGCGGTGAGTTCGTTGACTCCGGCGTCAATGCGGGCTTCATCGAGGCTGCGCTGGGCGACGACGGTCCAGCCCAGTTCGGGGATGGTGCTATAGGTGCCGATCATTTCCACGGGATGATGATTTTTGTCGGGCATGAAAAAGTGCATCGTTTCGGTGGCGCGCAATTCCTGAGGGAGCTCTTTCAGGTGGCGGACGATGGAGGAGGTGGAGGTGACATCGCGGCCGGGAACTACGTCGGTGGTATCCGGGTAGGCGACGATGCGGCCGTGACTATCCACGATGAAGACGATGCGTTCGCGGACGCTGGCATCGCGGATGCGGGCCTCCAGGCGATCCGCGGAAACGACCGCGGCGAGCATGCCGGTGAATTCGCCGCCGGAAGAAAGCGGAACGGAAACGACCAGTGCGGGGCGATTGTCTTTTCCGAGGCCGAAGGCTTCGCTGACGAAAGGAAGGCCCTGGATGCTGGCGGTGAAAGCACGCTTGAGCGCGCCGCCGACGAAGGGATCGGGATCGGCGTTGAAACTGCCGGCGGATTGTCCCTTGGCTTGTCTATTGACGGCGGTGACGTACAGGATGTTGGAATTATTTTCGACGAAACTCTGCAGCAGGCGCGCGAGTTGCGGAGCGTGGGAGGGGTCGTCCACATTATCAATCCAGCCAGTGAGCGCGAGGACCTGGCGCTGGCTGAGCAGCTGTTCGCGGAGATTCTGTTCGAATTGCAGGGTTTCGCTGGCGAGCGAACGGGTGATTTCGGATTGCTGCACGCGCTCGGTATCTTGCAGTTTTTCTTCGCTGAGGCGCAGCACCTGACGGTGATAGAGCCAAAGGGGCGTGATGCTGACGAACAAAAGGGCGCCCAGCACAATCCAGAGGATGCGCAGCCGGCGGGTGGTCAGCTGGGTGAGGGCTTTTATGGGCATGGGTATCCCGACAATAAAATGCTAGCGAAGAGTGAGAGGCGAAACAACGGGACGAAAGTACTGGGGTTGGCTGATAAGCCACACAGGGATTGGGACTTAAAGAGCGCGGGTGCGCGCGGATTTGGACGCGCGATGCAGACGGAGCAGTGGGAAGCGCGGACGCTCGCGACGGTTATTCGTCTTTTTTTCGAGGAGCGCCGAGGCGGGGTTCTTCACCCGCGACGAGGCGCTCGATATTGGAGCGGTGCTCGTAGATGACAAGCACGACGATGAGGAGCGTGCCGAAAGTGACGGTTTCCGGAGGCGCGTGGCCGGGGGCGTAGAGAAGGTAGATGAATATGGGAAGCGCGGCGGCGGCGGAGATGGAGCCGAGCGATGAATAGCGCCAGAAGATGACGACGATGAGCCAAAGAGCGATGGCGGCGACGACGGCTTGCCAGCAAATGGGGATGAAAACGCCAAGTCCGGTGGCGACACCTTTGCCGCCGTGGAAACCGAGCCATACGGGAAAGATATGGCCGATGACGGCGAGGAGCGCGGCGATCGTCATCCAATGAATGTTGCCGCCGGTGACGCGGCCGGCGAGCCAGACGGCGAGGTAGCCTTTTCCGGCGTCGAGCGCGAGGGTGAGGATGCCCGCGAGCGTTCCGGCGTTGCGCGTGACGTTGGCGGCGCCGATATTGCCGCTGCCGATTTGGCGGATGTCCGGGCCGCCGAGGGCTTTTACGATCAGCAAGCCGAAGGGAATCGAGCCGAGCAGGTAGGCGACCTCCGGGATCAGCCAGACCGGGTTCACGCGACTCCTTCGACGAAAGGATAGGTGGCGAGCTTTTTGTATTCGGAGCCGGAACGTTTCAGGACGCTTTCAAACAAGTGAAATTCGGATTCGTGGGCCGAGCCGAAATCATACGACTTCAAGGCATCGGCGGCACGAACCAGATTTTCTACGCCTTTCGTGGAATTGATGCGCGCGAGGGTTAGGTGGGGCACGAAAGCGCGCGATTCGCGGGGAAATCCCAGAGGTTCCAGTGTTGATTCCAGGGCGGCGACGAGTTCGAAGAGATTGGGAGTAGCTTCCGCGGCCGTCCAGACGACGCGCGGGTTGAACTCGGTGGGGAAAAATCCGAGCGCGCGAAAATGGAGTTCGACGGGGTGCGGGGAATGAATGGCGGCGAGGGCGGCGCGGAGGGAGTCGAGCTGTTGGGGGGCCGTGTCGCCGAGAAACTTCAGCGTGAGGTGCGTGGACTCGGGGCGAACCCAGCGGGCGGAGCGGGATTTAGGTTTGAGTTGCGCGATCAACTCGGCGAGGGCGCGGCGAACGGCGTCGGGGAGGTCGAGTGCGACGAAAAGGCGCATGTTTTTACACCCTGCTTGGCGTTGGAAAAAGAAAATAACGGCGCACGGCGTCTAGGGCGGCCTGCGCGGCGTATTGGCGGATGCGCTCGCGGTCTCCGGGGAAGCGATAGGCGCGTTCGCGCGGGCCGTGCTCGTCGGCGAGGCCAATGTGCACCAGGCCGACCGGTTTTTCGGGAGTGCCGCCGCCGGGGCCGGAAATGCCGGTGATGCCGACGCCGATGGTGGCGCCGGTGCGTTTGCGGATGCCATCGGCGAGGGCGAGAGCGACTTCGGAGCTGACCGCGCCTTTCGATTCGATCATGGCCGGCGGAACGCCGACGAGGGAAGTTTTTAGTTCGTTGCTATAGCAGATGACGCCGCCGAGAAAATAGGAGGAGCTGCCGGGAACGTTGGTGAGGCGTTCGGCGAGCATGCCGCCGGTGCAGCTTTCGGCGACGGCGACGGTGGCGCGACTTTCGGTGAGGACGCGGGCGACGACGTCTTCAAGGGCCTCACCGCGGGTGGAATAGAGGTGTTCGCCGAGTGCGAGGGCCATGCGCTGCGTCATTTCGTCGAGAATTTTTTCGGCTTGGGCCGGGTCGCGCGACCAGATGCGCGGATGAAGCTGGGTGCCGGTGGGCGAAGCGAGGATGGTGGTTTCGGTGTCCGGGTAGAGTTGGTAGAGAGGGCGGACGCGGGTTTCGACATCGGATTCGCCGAGGCCGGTGATTCGGAGGTCGCGGGCGAAGAGGCGTTCGCTGTGGCCCAATTTCGCGAGGCGCGGAGCGACTTCGGATCCGAACATGGATTTTAGTTCGTTGGGCACGCCGGGAAGAAGGACGAGGATGTGTCCACTGGCTTCGAGCCAGAGGCCGGGCGCGGTGCCGCGCGGATTCGGGAGAACCGTGGCGCCTTCAGGGACCATGGCCTGGCGGACGTTGATTTCCGGCATGGTGCGCGCGAAGCGGCGGAAGCGTTCCTGAATGCCGCGCAGGATTTCCTCGTCGCGGCGAAGTTTGCGGCCGAGGAGTTCGGCGACGGTTTCGCGGGTGCGGTCGTCGTCGGTGGGGCCGAGGCCGCCGGAAGAAACGATCAGATCGGCGCGGTCGAGAGCGTGGCTGAAAGTGGAGTGCAGTTCGGAGGGTGAATCGCCGACGACGGATTTGTGGATCACGCGAATGCCCAGGCGGTTGAGTTCATCGGTGAGCCAGAGGGAATTGGTGTCCAGGCGATAGGGGGTGAGCAGTTCGGAACCGACAGCTATGATTTCTGCATTCATCTAGAAATGTTGTACTCGATGAGGAGCGGGGTGCGCAAGTCGGGTCGAGCACCGCGTGCGGCGGCGAAACGGGCGATCGCATTGCGCCAGCGTGTTGGATTGAGCGCGTTTCTTAGGAGCGCGCAGACGCCGAAGCGGCGGAAGCCGCCGCTTCGCTGCGCAGGACCAGCACCGAGCACGCGGCGGTGCGCACGAGTTTGTCGGTGACTGAGCCGAAGGCGAGACGGCGCCAGCCGGTGGTGCCGTGGGTGGCGATGACGATGAGGTCGGATTTTTCGCTTTCCGCCACGCGCATGATTTCCATCGCGGGGTCGTTGCTGAGGCTGACGGTACTGCGGGCGTGAACGCCCTGTTGCTGAAGCTTGGCAGCCATGTCTGCGAGGCGCTGCTTGGCGCTGGCGATCAATTGGTTTTCGTATTCGCCCTCGGTGAAGATATTGGCGTGGCCTTCCAGTTTGGGGATTACCGGGACGACGTGGACCAGGAGGATTTCGGAGCCGTAGCGGGCGGCGATGTCTTCGGCGACTTCGACGGCCTGGAGCGAGAAATCGCTAAAGTCGATGGGGGAGAGGATGCGTTTGGCGGAAAACATGATTGGCAGTCCTTTGCGGATGGATTCTTTTCGCGTTTACGAGAGGGGACTGTATGACACTGGAGCGGTTGCGCGCGTGTTAATGATGTGTTGCTGGGGCGTGAAACTGGCTTTGGCGGATGGCGCGGCGATTTTGCCGGTAGACGGCTTCGCGCGCCGCTGGAACAAAAGGCGAAGAAATCAGTGTTGTTGGAAAAAGTCTCGCGGCCGTCGGTAAGCGTTGCCGCAAGAGCGATGGCGCACTGAAGTGCGCCGCTACAAATTCAACTGCTGGTTTCGGCGTGGGATAGGTTTCGCGGCGTTGCGAACGTGGGAGGCTGAGTCTAAGTTGGGGGCGCACAACGCCCGCGGCGAGTGGTTTCGGATTCAATCTATCGGAAAAGAGAACGAGTAGCATTCCCAGCACCCAGAGAACGTGACCTTCACGCGGTATCAAACCCTCATAGTAGAAAAAGATCCACCAACAAGGAATCATGGGAAGAAGCGCCCGGCGCAGGATGCGGATCGGGCGAATGCAGTAGAAGAGGAAGATTGGATTGATCCATGCGGTGATCAATAGGCAGACAAATGCAAAGCGATTGTCGGCGAATTCGCCTCCGGGCGCCATTGCGCGAAAATCCACCCAGGAATGGAATGCGAGCTCCGCACAGAAATAGCCGCGGACCGGTGAACCGGCTAGAAAACCGGACTCATCTACGGCGAACAAAAAGAAGCTTAGGGCGTAGAGCGTCAGTCCGATCCAGAAGTACATGTTGCGGGGTTTTTTCGCTGCCACTTCCGCACCTCGCGACGATATCTCCCGCTGACGGGAAGCGAACCAGGATGATGTAGCTAATCAATACCATAACTCGGATGTATTTCTGACTGTAGTTGCTGCGGTGGGTCCGGCAACGTGCTGGACGTCGGCGTTGCACGCCGGGCGTACGCTTGCAGCCGGCGGGAACGGCTAAGTGGTCGAACGATTCCAGGCTTAGAATGTAGGCCGCTGTTCCAATGCAGAGACGATCGCTTCAGGAGGGCGGAATGGGCGAAGCGCAGGACCTAACGCAATTCAATCAAGTGGATCGTTACGCGGCTTTGATGGATGTGGTGCGCAAGCGGATGACGAACCGGGCGTTTGCGGCTTATGAGGTGCCGCGGGAACACTTTGCAATGATTCTGGAGGCGGCGCGGCACGCTCCTTCGGGTGCGAACGCGCAGCCCTGGCATTTCATTGCGGTGAACGATGCGGCGGTGAAGCAGACGATCGGGCAGTGTTTTGTGGATGAGCAGCAGCATCGGGCGCGGCTGCACATGGGTTTTCCGACGCCGAATTACAATGGCGTGAAGACGGCGCCGGGATTGATTGTGGTGCTGGCGGACTTTCGATTTGTGCGGGCGTTTCCGGTGTTGAACGACGGCTCGGAGCTGGATCGTTTGTATCATCAGAATGCGGAAAGGATTTTGCTGCAGTCGGTGGCAGCGGCGACGATGTCCGCGCATCTGGCTGCGGCCGCTTTGGGATATGCGGTGTGGTGGATCACGGCGATCGGGCAGGAAGATATTCAGCGCGAGATCAAGCCGTTGCTAGGCGTGCCAGAGGAACTTTCGATTATTGACGTGATGTGTTTCGGCCCGCCGGCCAAGCCTTCCTACAAGCGCTGGAAAAAGCCGCTCGCGCAAATCATGAGTTGGGAGCGATTTAATCCGGAGTGCGCGGCGACCGTGGAACAGATTGATGAGTGGATCAAATTGATGCGCCATAAAGTGATGTATCGCGACGAATCGAAGATTGACTGAAGGCGTGAAGGATGGGAGGTGAACGCTTGACGGACGAAAGCAGGGGCGATTCGAGCGGGGATTTGCAAAATCGGAGCGGGGCGGACGTTCGCGTGGACCCGGCGGAGGCGGCGGAGCTGGAGCCGCGGCGGCCGTGGACGCGCGCGGACAGAAAACGTTTGTTGATTTGGGTGGGGCTGTCGTTCATTTTGCCGGGAGTGCTGGTTTACGCGACGGGTCTCGCGCACAAAGCGAGCACGGGCGGGTTCAGCGTCAGCAGCGAATTACCGATCAAAGGACTGATGGCGTTTTTTGTGGTGCTTGGGACGTGGGTCGTAGCGCGCATGGAGAAACGGCCGCTCGCGGATTATGGGATTCCGCCGGGCGGGTGGCTGGGCATACGTTTTTGGGAAGGACTGCTTTGGGGATTCGCGATGCTTTCGGCGATCGTGCTGTTTTTGCGCGCGACCGGGCATTTTCAGATTGATTCGGTGGCGCTGAACGGTCCGGCGCTCTTGCGTTATGCGCTGGGTTGGGGCGCGGTGTTTATGGCGGTAGCGATTAATGAGGAGTTTGCGTTTCGCGGATACTGGCTCTTTATTATGGCGAGACGGTTGCGGTTCTGGCGGGCGGCACTTTTTCTTTCGGCGATATTCGGCGCGGCGCACCTGCCCAATCCGGGAGAGAACGTCTTCGGCATTCTGCAAGTGGTGGCGATCGGGTTGCTGTTTTGTTTGACGATACGGAGGACCGGGACCTTGTGGTTTGCGGTGGGATTTCACGCGGCTTGGGATTGGGCGGAGACCTTTTTTTATGGCACGCCGGATAGCGGGTTGGTGGGGGCGGGGCATTATTTGAACACTTCGGTGCAGGGGCCGAAGTGGTTGACGGGGGGGTCGGCGGGGCCGGAGGGGAGCGTGATTGCGTTTGTGGTGATTTTGCTATGCGCGTTGCTGATTCATTTGCGATTTCCGCGGGCGGTTTATCCGGATCGGCCGGCGTGAGGCCGGATGTCCGCGCGAATCAAGAGCGGGCACGGCATGCCGTGCCCCTACGGACCAAAAAACAGTTAGCCGATCGGCAGGCCCCGTTCCAACTCAACACCGAAAGGCAGGCGAGGCGAGCCTCGCCCTAAACCAAGGCGGCGGCCAGCGGCCGCACTCCCTGAACTGTCAGCACGATCTCGCTAATGATTAGCCGTTGAGGGGGAGGCCTGCGACGTCCCAGTCGAGGGAGTAGAGCGCGCTGGTGGTGGCGATCATGGCGCGGTGGGAGGGGAGCAGGGCCATGCCGACGATGTTAGAGCCGCTGACAACCAGTTGCGGCTCGGCTTGCGGAGTGAGACGGACGATGCCGCGTTTTCCGCCGAGCGAACCCGCGACGTAGAGATTACCGGCGCGATCGAAGGCTAGGCCTTGCGGGCGGCCCAGGCCGCGGAAGAACGTGCTGACTTCTCCGGCGGGATTGATGCGATAGACCTGATCGAAGCTGGAGGTGGTGGGTCCGGTGACGAAGAGGTCGCCGCTCGTGCTGAACGCCAAGTGGTAGGCGGACATGGACGGTTCGAGCGTGGCGAAGACGAAAATTTCGCGGTCGGGACCGATTTTGAAAATTGTGCCGCTGCGATCGCCGACGTAGAGGCTGCCGGCTTTGTCGAAGGCGAGGCCGGTGGCGATGCCCATGCCTTCGACCCATTGCATCGAGCGGCCGTCGGGCGAGACACGGTGGATCGCGCCATCGTTGCGGCTGGAGACGAAAAGAAAACCGTCGCGATCGAGGGCGAGGCCGGTGGGGTTCATCATTTCGGTGATGAAGGGCTTGATGGCGTGGTTGGCGGTAACTTTGTAGAGCGAGACGGGAACTTTCTGGCCGCGCTGGCCGCTGAAGGTGACGTAGGTGTTGCCGTCGGAATCGATGGCGGGATTGGCGACGGGGTGGAGGTTATCGGCGATTTGCGTGCCGAGCGCGAGCGGGAACGGGGCGCTTTCAATGCTGCCCATTTTCACGCGGACGGCGCCGCCTGCCGCTCCTTCGGGGACGCGCGCGATCAGCAGATTATCTGCGGCGAGGATGAGCGAGCCTTCGGCCACGCCAAATTGCACGAGCGGGCGCGTGTGATTGCGCGTGCCGAAGCCGCTGCCGCGGATGGCGACTTCGCCGCCGGGCAATGCGGCGGCCGGTTTTACGCTTTCGATTCTTGGCGTGCCGTTCATGTGTACGTTCATGCGTCGGTCGCGGTGGTGCCGGGTGTTGCTATAGCTTGCACTAAATTCGGACTGGTGTCATTTGTGACGCGCTGGTCCGACGGAGCGCTCGCGTCGCAGCGAAACCGAAGAGAGATCCCTCGCTCCGCTCGGGATGACAACACATTTTACAGGCTTGCTAAAAGCCTGCGGCGCGCGCGAGCCACAGGCCGATGGCCGCGTAAATTGCGGCGATCCAGTCGTCTGCCATGATACCCCAGCCGCCGGGCAGTGATTCGGCCTGACGGGCTGGGAAGGGCTTCCAGATGTCGAATACTCGAAAAAGTATAAAACCCAGGAGCAAATATTTCCAGTTGAGGGCCGCACGGAAGGTGATGAGGCCGAGCGGCAACGTGTCAAAGACTGGCTGCGCAGCCTTCCACCAGACCGGTACGCCACAACCGAGCAGCAGAGTTAGGTGTTGGCCCGACACTTCATCAATCACTACGCACTGAGGATCTTTCTCGCGGAAGCACTTTGCGACGAGATTAGACGCCCAAACTCCGACTCCTGCGATGAGAAGCGTTAGGGCGATCTGCGCCCATAAGAAAGGGTCTGAATACCAAGTTGAGACCGTTACAAAGACGCTGGCATCCCCGCGCTTCGCAGCAATGAAAATGGCTGTTGAGGCAAAAAATAGCCATGCCGGTAGGACTGCGACCAGAAGGCCCGCCAGAGAGCCGAGGGTGCCGGGAGCTTTTGGGAAGTAGCCGATACCGGCGGCGGTGGCGATGAAGATTGCGAAGCGCGGTTTGCGCTGTCGAGCGAGGTGCGACGAAACATTTGCGCCCGACGTGGCGGGGTCGTCGGGCGTGGCGTGGTCAGTTTTTGTGTTCATCTTTGGGGTTGCGGTCGAGGTCTTCGAATAGCGTTTCGTCCATGGCGGGTTCGCTGATTACGTATTTTTCGCTGGCCCAGGCGCCGAGGTCGAGGAGTTTGCAGCGTTCGCTGCAGAACGGAAATTCCGCGTTGGCGTTCGAGTCCGTGGTTTTTTTGCAGATGGGGCAGCGATGCTCCATAAGCAGAGGATACCGCAAATAGTGGAGCGATGCGCAGGGCGTTGGATTGTTCTGATTCTGACAGCGGGCACGGCATGCCGTGCCCCTACGGACTCGAACGATCAGCGGAGGTGCGGAGTTGATGGAACGGGGAGATCCTCTTCAGCGGATGTTGCTGCGAAAGCGATCGCGGCTTGAACGTCTTCGAGCTTCAGGGAAGGGTAGCCCGCGAGGATTGCCTCGGTGGTTTCGCCGGCCGCCAGACCAGCTAGGACCGCGCGTAAAAGGACGCGCGTTCCCTTGAAGATGGGCTGGCCGCCGCAAATTTGAGGGTCTCGAATAATGCGATTTTGGTAGTCCATGACAAGTACCTGAGGCTAGTCAGCGTTACGCCTCACTTGCTGGATTCTAGCACCGGTAGCGCGGGAGCAATCAGGCGAGGATTGGGAAGGGCGATGGGGCGGGAACGGTTTGGCGGGGGATCGAATTGGCGGGGGGCTTTTCGAATTCGGTTACGCGGCCGATCAGGTCGTAGTCTTTTGCTTCTGTGATTTCGATTTTGGCTAGAGTGCCGGGACTTGGCAGGTCGGCTGCGTCGTTTACGCCGGCGAACTCGGTTACGTAGACTTTGCCGTCAATTTCCGGGGCCATGCCTTCTGTGCGGGCTTCCCAGATCAGATCAGTGTCTTTGGAGGGGCCTTCCAGCATAACTTGCATGGTTTGGCCGATTTTGCGGCGCAGCTTGCGCGCGGAGATTTTTTTCTGGATGGACATCAGGGTGTCGCGGCGGCGGGCGATGGTTTTGGCGTCCACTTTATTTTCCAGGGCGAAGCTTTTCGAGGTGTCTTCGTCGGAATAGGCGAAGACGCCCATCCAATCGAATTCGGCGGCGCGGACGAAGTCGCAAAGCTCGTGGAAATCCTTTTCGGTTTCGCCGGGGAAGCCGACGATGAATGAGGTACGGATGGCGACGCCGGGGATCGCTTTGCGGGCTTTTTCGAGCATTTTCAGCAAGGCGTCGCCGTTGGAGCCGCGTTTCATGCGGGCTAGAACGCTGCGGCTGGCGTGTTGCAGCGGGACATCGAGATATTTTGCCAGGCGCGGATGCGCGGCGATGGTATCGAGCAGGCGCGGGGTGATGCGATTCGGGTAGCAGTAAAGGAAGCGGACCCAGTTGAGATCTTCGATTTGCGCGAGGCGCTCGAGGAGGGTGGCGAGGCCGTCGCGGATGCCGAGATCTTCGCCGTAAAAGGTGGTGTCCTGGCCGATGAGGGAAATTTCGCGCACGCCGGCGGCGGCGAGATTTTCGGCTTCGCGGACTACGGATTCGAAGCGGCGGCTGCGGAATTTTCCGCGCAGCTGCGGAATCACGCAGAACGTACAGGGGTGGTCGCAGCCTTCGTTGATTTTGATGTAAGCGGTGTGGCCGGGCGTGGCGACGATGCGCGGCGTCGCGTCGTGATAAAGGTAGGTGGGGAGGTCGGCGGCGTGCGGATCGTCGGCGCGGAGCTGGCCTTCGCAGGCTGCGAGAATTTTTTCAATTTCGCCGGTGCCGATGACCGCGTCAACTTCCGGGATTTGCTCGCGGATGTCGTTGCGGTAGCGTTCGACCATGCAGCCGGCGACGATCAATTTCTGGGCGCGGCCGAATTTTTTGTATTCGGCCATTTCCAGGATGGAGTCCACGGACTCTTTTTGCGCGGGCTCGATGAAGCTGCAAGTGTTGACGACCAGCACGTCGGCCTCGCCGGCGCGGGGCGTGAGTTCGTAGCCGGCGCGCGCGAGAATGCCCATCATCACCTCGCTATCCACGAGGTTCTTGGGGCATCCCAGGCTGACGAATCCGACTTTCGGCATCCAGTGCGGTCCTTTGGTTGTTGCGGAACACATAATTCTAACACGGAGCAGCGACGCGGCGGGCTGAAACACACCCCGCTCGCGTTCAAGCGTGCGGGGCCAATATAGGCCTACGCAAGCTCAGCATCCGTAAAATCCAATAAGCGGAAACCGCGGCGGTGATGTGTTTCAGGGCGTGTCCGCTGACGATCCCGCCCAAGTTGAAAATGGGGCGGTCGGCGGCTTCGAAAGCCTTCGCAAGCACATAAATCCCTAGGGAGACGATCAGGTCTGAGCCGCGCGTGTAGCGCGGAGGAAACAACGCGACCAGCAGCAACAGGACTGCCAAGGAGCCGAATTGCGCGAGGACGTACGGCCGCAGATCGCCGTGGCCGTTGGCCTGCGTGACGCTCCAGTACAGGACGCTGGCAACGCCAAAAATCAGAAGTGGCGCGAGTGCGAAAGAGCCGGTATTCACGCTGACGCGTTCGTTGAGCGTGGCGGCGAGGAGCGACATGAAGCCGAGCGTCATCGGGAGGCGATCCCAAACCAGACGGGCGTCGTCCGGGTGCGCGTGATAGTAGGCCGAACCAAAAGTCGTTAGCGCGACACCCAGAAAAAAGATGAAGTACGGCCAGCGCTCGCGCGGATCCAGGAATCCGGAAACGCGCGAGTCTTTCGGACCTCGCAAGACATAGCGCACACCCAGCAAGCCCACGATCAAGAAGAAAGCGTTGGACAACACATCGAGCGCGTTTGGAATTCCGGCGAAGGTGCGCGTGTCCGCGAAATGATGATAGGCCTCGCTTTGAGGGATCGCCGGAAAAAGAAAAACGATCAAAGCCATCGCTGCGACGACGCCTAACAGCAGCCAGAGGCGCCAATTCATCGCGAGGATGGCTTGCTCGAGCGGATCATTTCGCGGATGGCGGTTAGGAGCGCGGACATTTGGGCTACTGGCGGAGGGTTATCGCCGAAGCGGGCGGATTGATAGAGCTGGGTGAGTTGCGCTACCGGGGCGGCCACGGCGGCGGACGGGATGGCCGCGGCGAATTCCTGGGCGGTTTGCGAAGGGGATTTTTTCCAGCCGCGTTTTTCGAGCAGGCGGAGCATTTCGCGATATTCGAGTGTGGCGAGCGAAGCGGTGACGTTGCCGCGATTACGCGCGCGGAGGCTCCAGCGCGCGACGAGGTAAGCGATCATGCTGCGGCCGCGCAGATAGAAGAGCAGCGCGATGAGGCAGACCAGCAGGCTGGGAAGGAAATAGGGCGACGCTTCGGTTTTTTTATCGAGCGCGACGATCGCGGCCATGACCTGGCGCTGCTTATCGCGATAGTAGTTGCGGACGCCCTCGCTCCAATCACGCGAGGTTTTCTGGACGTTTTGCGCGAGCGACACCTGATGGGCGAAATCGTAATTGATGATCCACTCGCCCCAGGCGTATTGAAACCAGTCCCAATACATGCCAAGGCGCTCCCACATGCCGGCGGGCTTGGCGGCGCCGGGAGGCGTGGGATCGAAAGTAATCCAGCCGTAGCCGGGGAAGAAAACTTCGACCCAGACGTGGGCGTCACTGGCGCGCACGATCCAATCGCCGCCGAGGTCATTGTATTCGCCGGAAAGGAATCCGCCGACGTAGCGGGAAGGTACGCCGGCGTCACGGAGCAAGATGGTCATGGCCGCGGCGAAATATTCGCAGTTGCCGGAGCGGCGCGTAAAAAGGAAATTGGCCAAGGGATCGGAACTGTGGGGGCCGCTCAGATCGAGCGTGTAATTGTAGTGGGATTTCAGATACTGCTCGATTTTCGCGGCTTTGTCGTATTCGGTGGGAGCGCCGGCGGTGATCTGGCGCGCGAGTTTCTTGATGCGCGGGTCGAGCGTGGGAACCTGGAGGTAGGCAGGGGAGAGCGAGGCGGGAAAGAGCGTGGAGGCGACGCGCAATTGCGCCGGGGGCACGTCGGGCACGTTGGACAGGGCTTCGTAGCGGACTTTCGTGCCGTTGTGAAAAGGGTTGGAGAGCGATTCCGTCGGATCCACCAAGAGATAGTTGACGCGGTGGCTGGGGCCGACGGTCTCCACGTCATTCGCAAAGCGGCCGTGAAGACTTTCGATGCGCGAGGCGACGAAGATGGCGTCGCTGGCGAGAGGTTCCATGAGCACGGTGTAATGCAACGGGTAGGAATCACCGGGGGGCAAGGGCGGCGAACCGAGGCGGTAGATGCCCGCCGCGTCGGGAAAGAAAGCGATCTGCTCGTGAGTGGGGGTGAACCAGCGGCGGCCGTCGAAATTCGTGAGCACGATGCCGCGCCAGTGCATGCCGTCGCCGCGCCAAGACTCACCGTCAATGTGGATACGCATGACCACGGCGTGGCTCTGCTGGATTTCGCCGATTTCGCCGAGGGTGACGTTGTCGGTGAAGCCGGTCATCAGCTTGGGTTGCAAGCTGAGCGCGCTGAGATAGCCGGCGGTAAAGCGCGGCAGAGCGAAGAAAATCACAGCGCCGATGGCGAGCGTGCCGAGGGCGACGAGCGCGGAAGTGAGTCCGAGAGCGCGATTCAACTGGTGCGCGAGGGGGGAGCCGGAATCGAAAGGAGGCGAAACAGCGTCATTGGCGCCGCGGCGAATTTCCAGGGCGACGAATGTGGAGACCGCCAGGACGAGAAAAATTGCGAGCGCGATGAGGAAGCTGGTTTCCACGGTGAGGATTGCGGAAGCCAACATGCAGGTGACGGCGAGCATGGCCAGAAACGCGTAATCGCGATTGGTGCGCGCGGAAAAGAGGCGCACGAGACTCGCGAAAAGCAGCAGGTGGACAGCGGCGAGCAGCGCGGAATAGAGCGCGGGGTTGGGAGCGCCGGCGGAGAGGGCGCGCGAGACTACCCAGAGATCGAATGGGAAAAAAAGGAAGTAGGCCAGCACCAGCCAGGTAGCGACACGCACGGAAAGTTCGGGCGGACGTCCTTGCCAGATGCGGATTGCCTTGTAGGCCAGCGCGATGATTGGGACGATGGTGGAAAGCGGGTCAAGCTTGCCGGTGGTGACAATGGCGAGAATGCCCGTCGAGACGAGCAGGAACAGCGACACCTCGAAATAACGTTGCACCGCCGGAAGGGGCGGCGCGCTGATTCGCGCTGTGGAGGCCATGGGCTTTTATGATGCTAACACTCGTTGTGGAGGCGGTGATGCGGGGATGCTTATTGGGTAACCGGTTGAGATTTATGGATCTGATTTAGGGGTTAAGTCTTGAGGATGAAGTTCGCCTAGGCAACGACGGAAAGTTTGAGTTGCGCGGTCTCGCGCTCCACGGGAATCGGCTCTTTGGCTTTTCGCAAACCTTCGATGTAGCAGCGAATCGCGTCCTTGGCCATGTTCCGTGCGTGTTCCAGATTTTTGCCTTCGGTGACCAGGCCGGGCAACGCCGGGACCGTGACTGTATAGCCGCCGTTTTCATTGGCCTCGAAAAAGGCGCTGTATTCGTGGACGTTTTTCCCCATGCTCGGATTATAGCGGACCGATCCGTGATAAAGCGCTCGCTGCGGCGGCGATTTTTTTTGTGGCGCTGGAGACGGGGAGCTTGGCGATATTTGTTAGGGGGAGGATGCGGGTGCGGGGGAGTTTGGGGAGTTTCGGGACGCGGGCGAGGAATGGGAGGAGTGCGATATTGCGGAAGGTTACGCCGTGGCGGGCGGCGGGTAACGCTTCGAGGTCTATTGCGTTGGCGTCGGCAGTGGCGCAGGCCGGCAGGTCTAGTGTGGCGCGGAGATGCGCGGCTAGCGCGATTTTCGGGTGGCTGGTGACTTCGATGGCGGGGAATTGCCACATGCGGGAGAAGAGCACACCGTCGTGGGCGCCGGGATCTTTTACCAGCAGGGTGCGGCCGCGTGGGTCGAGCAGGATGGCTGCGGCGATTTTCATGTGGACGGGAGCGCGCTTGCGGCGCGGGGCGGGGATTTCGTTCACGAGATCTTCGGCGTAGGCGCGACAACAGCGCGCTACGGGGCAACTGTTGCATCGCGGGGATTGCGGGGTGCAGATTACTTCGCCCAGTTCCATGAGGGATTGGTTCCAGGCGCCGGCGGAATTTTTGGCGAGCGCGTGATTCGCGATTTCGGTGAGAGTGCGCCAGGTCTTGGGGGCGCGCAGGTCGCCGCGGATGGCATG
Source organism: uncultured Acidobacteriota bacterium (assembly GCA_963780035.1). GTDB lineage: Bacteria > Acidobacteriota > Terriglobia > Acidiferrales > UBA7541 > Palsa-295. Next base: position 636,506 of record CAWAAG010000012.1, read on the forward strand.
GATGCGGGCCAGGACGCGTGCTACGTTGCCATCGAGCACGGCAAGCGGGACATCGTACGCGATGCTCAGGACTGCGGCGGCGGTGTAGGCGCCGATGCCGGGGAGAGCTAGAGCGGCGTTGAGATCGCAGGGAAATTTTCCGTTGTGGTGAGCGATGATTTCTTTCGCGGAGGCGTGCAGATTGCGGGCGCGGCTGTAGTAGCCGAGGCCGGACCAGAGTTTCAGGACTTCGGTTTGCGGAGCGCTTGCGAGCGATTCGACTTTTGGGAAATGGTCGAGGAAACGCTGGTAATAGGGCATTACCGCGGCGATGCGAGTTTGCTGGAGCATTACTTCGGCGACCCAGATGCGGTAGGGGTCGCGGCTCGCGCGCCAGGGGAGATCGCGCTGGTGGGCGCGGAACCATTTTAGCAGGCCGGATTGGAAACTTTTTTGCGCGCGGACGGTGAGAGCGGATTTCATGCTGGCGTATTCTCGCATTTTTTGCGCGCGGCTTGCAGAGAGTCAAAAGATTTAACGCAGAGTGCGCAGAGAACTGCGCGCAGAGTTCGCAGAGAAAAGCAAATGCGCCCACCTGAAGGTGGCCGCTACAAAGGTAAAGACGAAGAGCGAGCGAGACGCCTGCCGGCAGGCAGGCCGGCGCTACGCGTGGCGGCACTGTATCGGTATGAGTTAGAGCGAATTTATGAACAGGAAGTAGGAGGAGGACCACAGGGCGGTGGGGATGGTGTTTTGGGGGCGGGCGGTGATTATGATTTTGAAGATTTCGTGGTCCGCGGCCAGATCGTCGAGAAACGCGCCGCCGATTGTGGATTCATCTGGTTGGATGGTGGCTAGCTCGCGGAGGGCGTCGTAGATGATTTCTTCGGCGGGGGCCATGGGCGTTGCGAAACGGTTGGTGCGGAATTGCAGGACTGAATTAATTTCGTTGAAGTGCCAGGCGATGCAGGCGGCCATGGAGACGGCGCGCTCGAAAAGTTGCGCGTGACCGGCGGCGGCGAGGTCCAGTGCGGATTGCTGTGGTGCGGAGCCCGAGACTGCGGTGGCGCCGACGTGGACGCTCTTGGGCGGCGGCGGGCCGATGAAGGGATCGAGGACGAGCATGACGCGGCGTTCATCTTCGCGGGCGAATTCGCGGACCATCAAGTGGCCGGCGCGCGCGGTGACTTTCCAATCCACGACGCGGGCGCTATCGGTGGGGAGATAGTCGCGGAGGGAGTGGAGCTCGTGGCCGCGTCCGTGAAAATAGCTGACCATTTCGCCGCTCAGCAGGGGCAGGACTTCATAGAAATGGTCGGTGGGAGCGACGCGCGGGTATACGACGATTGCGAGTTCGGAATCCACATGGCGCGTTTTTTCGAAGAAGCCGAAAGGGAAACGCGTGCGGATGCCGAATGCGTCCTGGCGGTATACGCCGCGATGCGGAAAAGTGAGCTCGACTTTTTGGCGCGTGGAGCCGAGGCGCGGAATGTACGGGAAAAATACCGGGCGCGTGAGGATTTGTCCCGCGCCTTTTTTATTGGCGCCGATGACGCGCAGGGAAAATGACGGCCACAACTGCTTTTCGTTGCGCAGTTCGAGTTCGGCGAGCAGGGGCTGAGCCGCGAAAATGTGCTCGGGCAGGTCGAATTTCAGGTCAATGCCGGTGAGCACGGCGCGGGAGAGGACTCCGGAGATCAAGATGCCTGCGATGGAGCAGGCGAGAATCATGAAAAGGAGGTTGTTACCCGTGTTGACGGAGGCGAGGATCAGGATCGCGACGACGCCGAGGTAAACCATGCCTTCGCGGGTGAGGCGGTAGTCAACTTGATAAACCACCCAGCGCAGGCTGGTGCGGCGGGCGAGGTTGGGAACGATGGTGATGGCGACCCAGGCGGCCATGCCGAGAGCGAGAACGGTGGTGACGGCGGCGAGTAGGATGCGGCCCTGTTGGGCGACGGCGGCGGAAAAGAGCGCGACAGCGAGAGCGAGGGAAAGGACGAGCATGGCTACGCCGAAATTGCGCCAGCCGGGTTTGTCGCGGGCGCGCCAGAGGCGGAGGACGGCGGAGTCGGACATTAATGGGCGCTCCGGGATTGCGCTGTGGCTGCTGCGGGGTGCCGCGCGGCTTGCGGCCGGGATGTGCGCGAACGAAGAGAGATCCCTCGCTGCGCTCGGGATGACAACGCTCGGTGAAGCGTGCCTCGTTGGTCGGCGAATGCGACAAGGACGCGAAATGCGCGCTGCGCTCGGGATGACAGCATTGCGCAATTGGTGACCATAATTTCTAGACGGGGACGCGGGTGGAGTCGAGGATTTCGCCGAGGATAGTTTCGGCTTGCTCGGATTTTTTCTGTGTGGAGATGTAACGCGAGCTGACTACCACGCGGTGGGCGAAGACCGGGACGATGAGGCGCTTGAAATCGTCGGGCAGGCAGTAATCGCGGCCTTCGAGGAAGGCGCGGGCTTGCGCGGCGCGATGAAGCATGACGGCGCCACGAGGGCTTACGCCCAAGCTCAATTGTTCGGTCTGGCGCGTGCGCTCGACGATTTCGAGGGCGTAATCGAGCAGGCTTTCGTCTACTTTCACTTTGCTGACGGATTCCTGCATGGCGACTATGTCGGCTGCATCCATTACTGGCGAGATTTTTTCGACGGGCGCGTGGCCGGCGTTATTGCGGATGATTTCTTTTTCGCTTTCGCGCGAGGGGTAGCCCATCTTGATGCGCATCAGGAAGCGGTCGAGCTGCGATTCAGGAAGCGGGTAGGTGCCATGATGTTCGATGGGATTCTGCGTGGCGAGCACCAGAAACGGATTGGGCAGCGGATGGGTGTGATTGTCCACGGTGATCTGGGCTTCGTTCATGGCTTCGAGCAGGGAGGATTGCGTTTTGGGCGTGGTGCGATTGATTTCGTCGGCGACGATGATATTGGCGAAGATGGGGCCGGGCTTGAATTCGAATTCTTGCGTCGCGGGATTGAACACGCTGACGCCGATCACGTCGCTGGGCAGCATGTCTGACGTGAATTGAATGCGCTGGAACGTGCAGTGGAACGAGCGGGCGAGGGCCTGGGCGAGAGTGGTCTTGCCGACGCCGGGAACGTCTTCGATGAGCAGGTGGCCGCGGGCGAGGAGCGTGGTGAGCGCGAGTTGGATGACGTCGTCCTTGCCCTTCACCACGCGGGAAATCGAGCGCAAAAGCTCGGCGAGGCGGGTGCTGGCGCTAGTGACCGTTGATTGCAATTCGCGTGGCCTTCTGCTACAAAAAGTAGGTTCTGTGGGCGACTAGCTCAGTGGTTAGAGCGCTCCCCTCACACGGGAGAGGTCCAAGGTTCAAGTCCTTGGTCGCCCACTCTTAATATCTCAGAAAAACCTGCAACGATTCATATCCGACGAACAGGTACACGCCGCCAATCAGGGAACCAAAGCCAGCACCAACAACGGACAGCACGCCCGCCAAACGCGGCGCGCTTTTCGTCGATTTTAGCCCCTTAAGGATTCTGATGATTCCCCAGATTCCCGCACCCGTACCCATCGCGCCAACAGTGAGAAGAATCGCCGACCCCAGGGAATTCCTGGGTCCTGCACATGGCCCTCCGCCAATCGCCAATAGTCCCACAGGACAAACCAGAAGCGAAAGCCAGCAAAGCCGTAACCCAGTCTTGAATTGCTGGCGACCCCTTGCATCTGGCGCGATGTTTGAGACTTCATTCATCTAGTTAGGTCTTGGGCAACTCAGTGTTACGCCCCGACCACAGCGTTTGACGGACGCTGCGATATCGTTTGAGAGTTTGAAGAAAACACTCTGTGGGCCACCACCTACCCAGCTATTCAGTTCTACCATCAAATCTTGGATGATGTGAGACGGCGAAGGGACAGGTGTGTTCAAAAAGTTTGGCGGTTTTGCCGCCGCGGTGATTGGCCGGGACCAGGACCTGCAAATGTATTCGCTTGACGTACCCTGGTTGATGGATTTGAATCACCGTTAACGAGTGTTTAGCGATTTCGCTGGTTTGCGCGAGGTATTCGCGTTGGCGGACGAGCGGCTTTGGGGGTAAGGCATGCGAATATTCATCGTAATTCTGAGGAGTACTTGCGTTGGAATTGCCACTATGGTGGCGGTGTTCTACGCTGGAATAATGGTCTGGGTGTCGATAGCGATGCACTCAGCGGCGAAGAATGCACGTTCCGGAGGCGGCGAAGTTGGGTGGGACCTCGTGTCGCTGTATCACAATACTCCCTCAAGTTGGTTGCTATTGCCGCTGCTGGTTTTTGCGGTAGGTTTCTTCATTGGCTTTCGCCACTTTTCTAAATCTTTGGCCACGAAATAATTCCTTGCCTGAGGAAGTTTACATCTCCGCCAACTAGGGCCCGCATCGTGTGGTAGCCTGTGCGGTCAATTCGGTATAGACAAAAAATTCTATCTTACGGAAATCAGCGATGACGAGTGTATTGAGATTCGTGCAGGTGTTTGCGTTAGGTACGTGGGTCGGTTCGATTTTTTACTTTAGTGCGGCGGTGGCGCCTGGGGCGTTTCGGGTTTTGTCCAGTCAGGATCAGGCTGGGGTGCTGGTGGAGTTTACTTTGCGGCGGTTGCATACGTTGGGGGTGATTGCCGGGTTGCTGTTCTTGTTGGCTTCGGCGGCTGTGGCGGTGTCTTCGGCGGGGGCTGGGAGGCGGCTGATTTTGCCGGTGGCGGGCGTGGTGATTATGGTGATTTTGACTCTCGTGTCGCAGCACGTGGTGATACGGCGGATGATCGCGTTGCGGCGGGAGATGGGGTCGGTGATGGCTACGCCGCCGGAGAATCCTTTGCGCGTGGAGTTTGACCGGTTGCATGGGATTTCGGTGCGGTTGGAAGGGGCGGTGCTTTTGATTGGATTGGTTTCGTTTTTTCTTACGGTGCGGGGGTTTTCGGCGGGGAAGTGAGCGGCACGCCGCGTGTGGGCGACGGCAAAGATTTAACGCCCCGACTTCGTCGGGGTGAACGCCGGGCGCAGAGGCCGGAGCGCGGAGTTCGCAGAGAAAACCGGGGCAGCGATAGCTTCCTTGTATTCAGGAATGATTGCCTCGCCGTTGAATCTTCACATTGCAGCCGTGAGCGGAAGGGAGGTCCCTCGTCGCGGCTGCGCCGCTCTGTCGGGATGACAACGAGCGACGAGGAGGGGTTGAGATCGTGGCAAGCTGGGGCGCAGCAAGCAGCGCCCCTACGCTCGTCGTTTTCGTTTCGGCGCGCTCTTTTTTGTATTGTGCTTCTTCGCGGCGGACTTCTCGCTGGATTTCTTTGCCGACTTGGCAGGCTTCTTGACGGTGGGCTTGGTGTTTTTCGTTAGCTTGCGGGTTTTGCCGTAGTGTTCTACGGCGCGCCAGAGGTACCAGCTGGCTACTGTGCGGTAGGGGCGCCAGCGTTCGCCGAAGGCGGCGAGGTCGCGGGGCTTGGGGATTTCTTTTTTGCCGTAGGTTAGGGCGAAGCCTTTTTGCACGCCGTAATCGTGGATGGGGAGGACGTCGGGGCGGCCGAGGCGGAAGATCAGGAACATTTCGACTGTCCAGGCGCCGATGCCGCGGACGGAAACCAGGCGCTCGACTAGCTCTTCGTTCGATAATTTTGCGGCGTCTTCGAGAGTGGGGACGATTCCTTCGATGGTTTTCTGCGCGAGGTCTTTCATGGCGGCAGCTTTGGCGCCTGATAGGCCGGCTTCGCGGAGCTTTTGATTGGGCGTCGCGAGAATTTCCGCCGGAGTGGGGCAGAGGCCGTTTGCGCCTAGGGCTTTGATGCGCGCGTAAATCGTGGCGGCGGCTTTGCCGCTGATGCTTTGATAGACGATGGCTTCGAGGAGCGATTCGTAGACGCTGTCACATTCGTCGAGCTTGAAGTGGAATGCGCCGGTTTTTTCGATCACGCGGGCGAGGCGTTTGTCTATGCCGCGGAGAAATTCGTGGGCTTTGAGGTGGTCGAAGGGTAGCGGGATATTTTCGGTCATGGGCTTCGGAAAGCATACCGGAGGCAAGCGTAAGCGGAAAGCGATTCAATTTGATTCGGCGCAGCGATGTGGGAGTATCACGCCACCGGGCGATGGTTGGGGGGAGCCGCATGAAGGAACTTCTGGTGGATGGTAGGCAGTGGAACAACCTTGACGATGTCTATGACTCGTTTTTCCAGGCGGTCGGTGCGCCTTCCTGGCACGGTGGCAATTTCAACGCTCTACGTGACAGCATTGCCACCGGGCAAATCAACCGGATTGAATTGCCGTACTGCGTGGTCATTCAGAACTACGACCTAATCGGAGAAGGTGCCCGCGAGATGGCGACTGATTTCGTCGATCTACTCCGCGAATTGAAGGCCGGAGGATCCGAAGTTGACGTTCGTACCGAGAATTCCAATCCAGAATCACAATTGCGAGGCTGAAGGCCACCGCTACAAATTCAACAACAAATTCGAAACCGGCGGCGACAGGCTAAGAACGGTGGGTTACGGGGCTGTGTTAGTATCGTGGGCTTATGAAAACAGGAATTATTGGGTTGCCGCAGGTAGGGAAGACCAGCTTATTTCGGATATTGACTGGAGCGCGAGTCGAGGGGCGTAGCGCGCCTAATCAGGCGCATATCGGGATTGCGAAAGTGCCGGATCCGCGCGTTTTGAAGCTGGCGGAGATATTCAAGCCGAAGAAAAACACGTTTGCGACGATCGAGTACGTGGACGTGGGCGGATTGCAGAAGGACCGCGAGAAAAATTCCGCGTCCTTGGTGCCATTGCGCGAAGCGGATGCTTTGGCGCACGTGGTACGGCTGTTTGAGGATCCGGCGGTGCCGCACGAAGGTGGGTCGCTGGACGCTTTGCGCGATATCGAGAGCGTCGAAATCGAGTTGATGCTGTACGACCTGGAGCAAACTTCGAAGCGCATGGAGCGGCTGGAAAAGGATCTGAAGAAAAAGAAGGAAACGATCCTCGAGACCGAGCTAGCGCTTTTGACGCGTTGCCGCAAGGCGCTGGAGGCGGAGCAGCCTTTGCGCGAACTGGAGTTCAAGCCGGAAGAATTGAAAATGCTGACTGGTTTTGAATTTCTTACGCGCAAGCCGATGCTGTACGTTTTGAATTTGGGCGATGACGAGGCGGCGGAGATTGACCGCGTGATCGAGAAGCATCATCTGGAGAAATTGGCGTCGAAGCCGCAGACGGCTGTCGTGCCTTTCTGCGGAAAGATCGAAGCGGAGCTGGCGGAATTGCCGGAAGCGGAAGCGGCGGAAATGATGAACGCGTACGGGCTGAAGGAATCGGGGCGCGACCGGTTGATTCAGGCGAGTTATCAGCTGCTGGGGCTGATTTCGTTTCTCACGGCGGGCGAGCCGGAGTGCCGAGCGTGGACGATCAAGCGCGGGATGAACGCGCAGGAAGCGGCAGGCGCGATTCACAGCGACATCGAGCGCGGGTTCATCAAGGCGGAAGTGGTGAACTGGGAGAATTTGATCAAGGCGGGGAGTTTTGCGGCGGCGCGCGAGAAGGCGCAGGTGAAGCTCGAGGGGAAGGAATATATCGTGCAGGATGGCGATGTGATTTTGTTCCGGCATTCCGGATGAAGCCCGTGATTGGTGATTAGTGACTGGTGATTGGTGACGAGCCAGCGCGGCGGATCGGTTGGGCGAAGATTTGCAGCCTGTTTCCCGGCTTGAAGCGTGATCCGCTGGGCGTCAGCGCCGGTTGATCGGAACTGCAAGCGAGGCGCGCCTCGCCTAAGAGAAAGCGGTGGCACGCCACCGCACTCCACACAGGATTATGGCTGCTGAAACAACGCGCATTTTGATTGGACTGCTGCTGGGGTTGACGGCAGCGGGGGCGAATGTGCTGGGCGGGTCGTTGATCGCGCACCGGCAGTGGTCGCGGCATTATTTGAAATATTTTATCGCCTTGGGCGCTGGGTTCATGCTGGCTACGGCGGTGCTGGAGATGATTCCGGAATCGCTGAAGCTGCGCGGCGACAATGGATCGTTTTTGTTTCATGATACGAGTTCGGTATTTGTGCTGGTCCTCGCGGGATACTTCGTTGTGCATTTTTTCGAACACACCCTGGCGCCGCATTTTCATTTTGGCGAAGAGACGCACCACGAAGAAATTTCGCATGCGCATGCGAGTTATGCGGCGCTGCTGGGCTTGGGAATTCACACTTTTTTCGATGGAGTGGCGATCGCTTCGGGGCTTTTGGTCTCGACATGGCTGGGCGGCGTAATTTTTGTGGCGGTGTTTCTGCACAAATTGCCGGAGGGATTTACCGTGGCGTCGTTGATGCTGGCTAGCGGACAGAGCCGGCGGGCGGCGTTTGTGTCGTCGATAATCCTAGGCGGGATGACTTTGTTGGGGATGGGCTTCATGTTTTTGCTGCGCGGGACGGTGGGGATAGCGCTGCCGCTTTCGGCCGGAGTGACGCTGTATGTGGCCGCTTCGGACCTGATTCCAGAGGTGAATCACGAGCCGGGAATCGGGATGGCGCTGCTGGTATTTCTGGGAGTGGCAATCATGCTGGGATTGAAGATGCTGTTCCACGTCTAAACTCATGAAACTAAACGGGTAAGAGGTATTGCGCTTCGATAGCAGAAAGGCTCGCGCGGGGCAACTTTTCCGGCCGTTCCGGGTTTCACTACTAGTACCGGAGCGCCACCGATGGAACACTCGCACGCGCTGCAACTTTATGGCCCCGCAGGTGTTAGGTACAATGTGGAGGCCATGACCAGGTCTGACGTCCAATTGATGCTGGACGTGAAGGCAGGGGATGATGCGTCCTTTAACCTTCTCCTCCAAAAATATCGCACACCCCTGATCAATTTCCTTTACCGCATGGTGCGGGATACGGCGACGGCAGAGGACCTGGCGCAGGAAGTTTTTTTGCGGGTTTATCGCGCGCGGAAGCAGTATTCTCCGAGCGCGAAATTTACCACCTGGCTTTTCCGCATTGCCACCAACCTGGCTTTGAATTCGGTGCGCGACAACCGGCACCGCCAGATGGACGTTTCGATTGACGCGCCCGTGGAAGAGGATGAGGCGCCGCTGCAATTGCGGGCACGCGATATGCGCATCGACGAACACATGATCGAACGGGACCGCGCGGACTTTATCCGCCAGGCCATTGCGTCGTTGCCGGAAAAGCAGCGCGTGGCGGTGCTGCTGCATAAGTACGAAGAGATGGATTACGCGGAAATCGCGAAAATTCTGGAATGCTCGGAAAGCGCGCTGAAATCGCTTTTGTTTCGCGCGTACGAGACCCTGCGAGTGCAACTGGCCCCACTAGTGGCCCAGCCGGTGGCGCATCGCGCAGGGGAAGGACGGCCATTATGAAGAAGTGCGAAGAAGTATCAAAGCAACTGGTTGCGTACCTGGATCGCCGGGCGAATTCGGCGGAGCGGCACGAGGTGGAAGAGCACCTGGCGGCTTGCCGCGCCTGCCACGAGCGCGCGGAAGGATTCCGCAAGCTGTGGGGAGTGCTGGATGAAGTGCCGCTGGTGGAGCCTTCGCTCAGTTTCGACGCGCGAATTCGCGCGCGGATTGCGGAAGAGCCGCGATCGCGCTGGTTCGGCTGGCTGGTGCCGCAGCCGCGGCTGGCGTTTTCCATGGTTTTGCTGCTGGCGCTGAGCGTGTGGATGGCGCGATTGCCGCGCGAGACGAATCCGGCGGCGACGGAGCAGCAGGATTTCGAAGCGATCAAGGATTTGGGCGTGCTGGAGAATTACGACGTGCTGAGCAAGTTCGACGCGCTTTCGGAAGTGCCGGTGGATGCGACGCAGGAGCAGCAACAAGCGCAGCCGCCGAGCCCGAACGCGAATGGCGGACAGCCGCCGTCCTCCGAGGAATAAGGTTGCGATGCAAATGCGTTGCGCCAAGACAATCTGCGCGCTAGCGATCGCACTCGCGATCGGGCTGGCGGCGCAGCCTGCTTCGGCGCAGAGGCGCGGCGTCGGGGCGCGCTTCGGCGGCCCGCGCATGGCGCAGCGGCAGAATGCACGCGCGTTTGCGGCGGCGCGGCAGAATCGGAATCAGGCAGCGCGGCCCGGGGCGGGGCGCGGGTTTCATCCTCCGGCGAATCCGGCGGGACCGCAGGGACACCCGAACAATGCGCAAGGGAATCCCAACGCGGCGCATCCACCGAATTCGTTTCGTCCGCCGGCGAATCAGAATGGTGGCGTGAACGGTCCCGGTGCGAACGGGCGGCAGATGTCGAACTTGCCTCCTGCCTGGGGACAGAGGCTGCGGAATATGTCGCCGCAGCAGCAGGAACACTTCATGCAGAACAACGAGCGCTTCCGGAGTCTGCCGCCGGAGCAGCAGCAGCGTGTGCGGCAGAACTTGCAGAAATGGAATAACCTATCGCCCGCGGAGCGGGACCGCGTCCAGCACAGCTATGAAAACTGGCAGCGCATGTCTCCCGAGCAGCGGCAGTACGTGCAGCGATCGCTCCTGCCGAAATGGCAGCAGATGTCTCCGGATCGCAAGCAGGTGGTGACGGATCGGCTGCACACGCTGCAGGGAATGACGCCGGAGGACCGGCAGAAAGCTTTGAACGATCCGCAATTTATGCGCGGGCTGAATCCGGACGAGCAGTCGGTGCTGCGCGGCCTGGATTCGGTGCGCAATCCTTCCAATCCATAGAGTTGCTGCCAAGAAGGTTTGACTTCCCACCCGGCGGTGCTGGCCCACTTGGTTTTGGTGTCGCCCGCGTTCGTTCACTTCCAGGGATAATGCGGAGATGCAGAGATGCAGAGAACGCAGAGAAAAGCTCTCTGCCGTGCGACAAATTGCGAAAAAGTGGGCGCGCTGTTAACTGTTACAAAACATTTCAATTTTTTTTCGGCGAGGCATGGACTAGCGGTACGAGGGTGCTCTTGAACATCCCCAACTAATTGTGGTTGCGCGGGGGCGCACCACAACGCGCGTGCGCGCGGATTCCAATTCCCACAAATATTTCTCATTCTAAGAAGGATTCCGCTTGACATGCTCGTGAAGCTATCTACAATCGGGGCACAAAGTGGGAGAAAGTGGCGCAGAGTGGTAGAGAGTGTAGGGCAGTGGCGATCCTAGAAGCAAGCAGTGACGGACCCAGCAAGCAGTAACGGCGAATCAGAACGACACAGTTTTCATATTTGAATGCATTCGCAGGGGCGAACCAGCGAGTGATGGCACAGGCGCAAACGCCGGTCGAGAACACGAAGGGCTTTCATGCTGCGGGGCAACTATCTAGCGACAGTGGACGAAAAGGGGCGGGTGAAGATTCCCGCGGATTTTCTGGCCGAACTGCGCAAGACCGGCACGAAGTTCTACGTGACCTCGACGAAAGGCGATCGCGCCACGATCTACCCGATGAAGGCCTGGGAAGAGATCGAGAAGAAGCTAGCGAGACTTTCCTCGCACAACGCCGCGAAACAGAAATTCCTATCGCGCACAAACTATTACGGACAAGTGGTCGAGGTGGATGGGCAGGGGCGCATTTTAATTCCACCCGTACTGCGGGAATCGGCGGAGATGAAGGGCGAAGTGGACATTCAGGGACAGCTTACGTACCTGGAAGTCTGGAATCACGCCCGGTTCCTGGAGCAAATGAACCGTAATCCGATGACGGCGGAAGACGAAAAGGCACTGGACGATCTGGGCATTTAAGTTTTGAGCGTACTGCATACGCCGGTACTGGCCACGGAGATTCTGGAGTGGCTGCGGATACGGCCCGAAGGAACGTATGCGGATACGACGGTTGGCACGGGCGGTCATTTACTCGAGATCGCCAGGCGGCTGACGACCGGGCGAGTTTTGGGGATTGATCGCGACCCGCAGGCGCTGGCGATAGCGCGGGAGCGGTTGGGGCCGCACGAGCGGCAGGTGATTCTGGTGCAGGCGGATTTTGCGAACATCGGCGAAGTGGCGGCGGCGAATCATCTACCGCCTTTTGATGGAGTGCTCGCCGACCTGGGAGTCTCCAGCCTGGAGCTGGACAGCCCTGAGCGCGGATTTTCTTTCCGCTGGGCCGGTCCTCTGGATATGAGGATGAGTCCTGAAGCACCGCTAACAGCGGACGAGATTGTGAATCAATGGCCGGAGAAAGAGCTGGCCGATCTTCTCTACCAGAAGGCGGAGGAGAGGGATTCACGCAGAATCGCCAGAGCGATCGTGAGGGCGCGGCCCATTCGCGACACCGCGCATCTGGCAACGGTTGTGGCAGGGGGACGAAAAGCAAGGGGAAGGCAGAGACTGCATCCCGCGACAAAAACGTTTCTGGCGCTGCGGATAGCGGTGAATCGAGAAGAGGAGGAACTCGGGCAGTTTCTTTCGCGTACCCCTGCCACTTTGAATCTGGGAGGACGGTGCATCGTCCTCAGTTACCACTCCTTGGAAGACCGGCTGGTGAAGCATGCCTTTCAGCGCCTGGCGCGCGAAGGCGGGTTTCAGGTGCTGACCAAAAAAGTGATTCGGCCCGGCGACGCGGAAATCGCAGCGAATCCGCGGGCGCGGAGCGCGAAGATGCGCGTAATCGAGAAAGTGGCGACGGCGGAAGCGCGTTATGGCGCGGAAAGCCCGGCGCCGCAGGTGCGATCATGACTCAATATCACACAATAAAACGGATTGATAATTCGCGCCTGGTGCGGCCGATGGCGCCGGCGCGTTTGCGGGATTTCTGGCGGCGGGTGGCGGCGGGCAGCGCGATGGCGGCGTGCCTGCTGGTGTATGCCTGGCAGCATTTCGAGTGCATCCAGCTGCGCTACCAGGTGGAGCAGCTGGCGGCGACGCGGGCGCAGTCGGCGCAATTGAACCAGCAACTGCACGTGGAGATAGCGTCGTTGATGGGTTACGAGCGCGTGGACCGCATCGCACGCAATCAATTGGGGCTAACGATATCCGTTCCGGGGCAAGCGTTGCCGGCGGATGGGCCGACCGACGCCGTGCTGGCGGAAGCGCGCGCGGTGGTGCAGCCGCGACCCTGATTTTTTCGCGGCACGGGCCTGGCGTTGTGCGCGTGACCCCAAATTTTCCTTGGCCTGCTGCTTGGGCTCGCACCGGCAATGCGGATGGCACGATTGCCGGGCAAAGCTTTTTGTAAGTTAGGGCGGAACCCATGGAGCAGCGCAGCCCGCGTCTCCGCTGGTTGGTGGTCTGGATCGTGGCGGTGATTTGGATGGGGGCGGTGCTGGCCCGCCTGAGTTACCTCCAGCTCTTCTGCTATAGCGATTACTTCGCAAGAGCCCAGCATCAACAACAGCGCGTATTCGAAATCAGTCCCATGCGCGGCGTGATCTACGACCGCAAAGGCCGGGAACTGGCCATCAGCATCCCGATGGACTCGGTGTTCGCGGACCCGGTGGACGTGAAAGATCCGGAGATGGTGGCGCACTTGCTTTCGCCCGCGCTGGGAATTCCCGCCGAAGAGCTGGAAACAAAAATCCGTGAAGCATCGCGACCCGTCCGCCTGGCGAAGAAACTTTCTCCCGAAACTGTCGAGCGCGTTGACGAGATGAATTTGAAGGGTGTTTTCTTCGAGAAGGAAAACCGGCGGGTCTATCCGCAGCACGAATTGCTGGCGAACGTGCTGGGGTGGGTGGATGTAGACGAAAAGGGCATGGGCGGGATCGAGCACGAACTGGACAAGTGGATTCGTGGGCGTCCGGGGCGGGTGATGGTGATGGCGGACGGCAAGCGGCGATTTTACGACCGGCACGAGGCGGCGGCGGATCCGGGCGCAAGCGTGGTGCTGACGATTGACGAGACGATTCAATACATCGCGGAGAAGGAATTGGCGCGCGGGATGGCGGAGACGCACGCGAAGACCGGCACGGTGGTGGTGCAGGATCCGAACAGCGGAGCGCTGCTGGCGGTGGCGATGTCGCCGACTTTTGACCCCAACGATTACGGGAAATATTCCGACGACGACCGCATGGACCGCGCGGTGACGGCGGCGTACGAGCCGGGCTCGACTTTCAAGGTCATCACCATGGCCGGAGCGCTGGAAAATGGCGTGACGAATCCGAACGAGTTGGTGGATTGCCAGGAGGGGTCCATCGTCGTGGCCGGGCGGCTAATTCACGACCATTTGCCGTTCGGAATTTTGAGCGTGCGCGATGTGCTGGCGAAATCGAGCGACGTGGGGACGATCAAAATTGCGTTGAAATTGGGCGCGCCGCGCTTTTACGACACCATGCGCGATTTCGGGATTGGGCAGCTGACCGGGATTGAATTGCCGGGAGAAAACCGCGGGCTGTTGCGTCCGCTGGAAAACTGGACGCCGAGTTCGATTGGTTCGCTGGCGATCGGGCAGGAAGTGAGCGTGACGCCGGTGCAAATTATTTCGGCGATCTCGGCGGTAGCCAACGGCGGAACGCTGTATCCGCCGCGCGTGGTGCAGGAGATTCGCGGGGATTCGCCGATTGCGCTGCCCGCGCGAGGCGAGGCAAAGCAAGCGACCGATTCGAAGACGGCTGCAACGTTGCGCGAAATGATGGAAAGCGTGCTGCTGGATGGCGGAACCGGGACGAAAGCGAAATTGAACGGATACACGGCCGCGGGAAAATCGGGGACGGCGCAGAAGATCGATCCCGACACGGGAAGATATTCGCCGAACCAGTACATGGCGTCGTTCGTGGGATTTGCGCCGGTGAACGAGCCGGCAGTGACGATCCTGGTGGTTTTCGATTCTCCGGTGGGCCGGCATTTTGGCGGGGACACCGGCGGCCCCGTATTCAAACGGATTGCCGAGCAGGTGCTGGCGTATCTGGACGTGGCGCACGACGTGCCGACGCATCCGGACACCGAGACGGCGAAGAATGCTGCGAGCGAGGCGAACCCGGAGAAAGCACGCGCGGCCGCAGCGGATATGGCGAATACAGAAAGCGAGGCGCGTTTTCAGGCAGCCGTAGCGAAGAAGAACTCAAGCGGGCAACTTTCCGCGCCCACCGTGGCCTTCGGCGAGGAAGATGCAGTGAGCGTTCCGGACATGTCCGGGCAAACCGTGCGCGCGGTTACCGAGGCGTGCATGCGTTTGGGATTGGTGCCGGCGCTGATCGGGAGCGGAGTAGCGCTGGAGCAGTCGCCGGAGGCCGGCACGGTGGTGATGCGCGGCAGCCGTGTGACGGTGCGGTTTGGGCGAACGGCGGCGGAGTTGCTGCCGGAAACGCGGAGTAAGGCAATGAGCGCGAATGTGGAAAGGAATGCAAATTGAGAAGCGTTGTGGAAGGTGGGCCAAAAGTGCAATCTGCTACGAGAAGGCAAAAGAAGCGCGCAGAGAGTGAAATGGACTTGCGAGAAGTGATGGCGGGGATTGCGGGTGTACGGGTAACGGGGAGCGCGAGCACGCCCATTCTGGGCGTGGCTTGCGACAGCCGCAAGGTAACGCGCGATACGCTGTTTTTTGCGTTGCCGGGAGCGAAGGCGGACGGGAACGAATTCGTCGCGAGCGCGATCGAGCGCGGTGCGACGGCGGTGGCGAGCCCCTGGCCGCGACTCGCGGGAATATCGCAGGACGTGGTCTGGGTGGAATTGATGCCGGGGCAGGAGCGCCGGGCGCTGGCGCAGGCCGCCGCAAATTTTTACCGCCATCCGGCTGACGCGTTGCAGTTGGTGGGCGTGACCGGGACGAACGGCAAAACGACGATCACTTTTATCGTGGAGTCAATTCTGCGCGCCGCGGGAAAGACCACGGCGCGGATCGGGACGACCGGATATCAAACGCCGAAGGGTTTTCGTGCGGCGACGAATACGACGCCGGAGTCGCTGGATTTGCAGCAGATGTTCGCGGAGGTGCGCGACGCCGGGGGGACGCACGCGGTGCTGGAGGTGAGTTCGCATGCCCTGGCGATGGAGCGCACCTGGGGCTGCCACTTTGCCGTCGCGATTTTCACAAACCTGACGCGCGATCATTTGAATTTTCACAAGACTTTCGAGGAGTATTTCGCCGCGAAGCGCGTGCTTTTTGAGGGAACGGGCGCGGGAGCGCCGGATACGGCGGTGATCAATCTGGACGATACATACGCGCCGCGGCTGGAAGGGCTGGCGAAGCGGACGTTAACTTATGGATTGAAGGAAAGCGCCGAGCTGACGGCGCGAAAGTTTTCCTTGAGTTTTGCGGGCCTGGAATTCACGGCGCAGACACCGGCGGGAAAAGTGGAAGTGCGCTCTTCGCTGGTGGGACGCATTAACGTTTACAACATTCTGGCGGCGATCGGGGCAGGCATTGCGCTGGACATTCCCGTGGGCCGGATCGAAGAGGGCATCGCGAACCTGGAGCTGGTCCCGGGAAGGTTTCAGCGAATTGACGAAGGCCAGCCGTTCCTGGTGGTGGTGGATTACGCGCATGCGGACGACGCTTTGCGGAATTTGATTGCGACCGCGCGGGAACTGAATCCGGCGGGAAGGATCATTACGTTATTTGGCGCGGGCGGCGAACGCGACCGTTCGACGCGTCCTCCGATGGGCGAAGCGGCGGGATCGTTGAGCGATCTGGTGGTGTTGACCAGCGACAATCCGCGCACGGAAGATCCGCTGCTGATCATCAACGATGTGGTAGTGGGATTGCAGAAAGTGAACGCGAATTACCGCATCGAGCCGGACCGCGACGCGGCGCTTGAAATTGCTATAGACGAGGCCAAGGCGGGAGACATCGTGCTGCTGGCGGGGAAGGGGCACGAAAATACCCAGATTTTGCGCGATCGTACGTTTGAATTCGACGACCGCGAAAAGGCGCGCGCGATTCTGCGGCGGCGGGGATTTGTGAAGAAGTAGCTCTGGTAGCGGCGGTCTGCAGGCCGCCAGCGGTGGGTCGTCGCAAAAGCGATGGCGTCCGCCGCGGCGGACGCCGCTACAAAGTCTGGGACCGAGAGTGAAGCCCAGCCCATTGGAGACGCAATGCGGTGGACGGTTGGTCAAGTGGCTGAAGCTCTGGGTGTCGCGCCTCCCGCGCGCCTCGACGCCGTGGCCGGGCTGGCCGGCGTCTCGATTGATTCTCGCACGATTCAACCCGGAGAACTGTTCGTCGCCATACACGGTCCGCGTCACGATGGACACGATCACGTGGCTGCGGCTTTGGCGCGCGGAGCGGGAGCCGGAGTGGTCGAGCGGGAACGCTGCGCGCAATACCCGGACGAAATCCGCGGAAAACTTCTTGCGGTGGAAGACACGCTCGGAGCGCTGCACCGCCTGGCCACGCGCGCATGCGAATTGTGGAGAAGGGCGAAACCGGGGCGGCGGATCGGCGGCGTGGCCGGTTCGGTCGGCAAAACGACTACAAAAGAAATCCTTGCGGCGCTGGTGGCCGCGCGGTTCCGCGTATTGAAGACCGAGGGCAATCTGAACAACGAGTACGGGCTGCCGCTAACGCTCTTGAAACTGGACGAGCAGCACGACGCGGCGGTGATCGAGATGGGCATGTCGCATCCGGGAGAACTGGCGCGGCTCGCGCAGATTGCCGCGCCGGAAGTGGGCGTGATCACGCGGATTGCGGTGGAGCACCTGGAATTTTTTTCGTCGATCGAGGAAATCGCGCTGGCCGAGCGGGAACTGATTGAGAATTTGGCGTGGCCGGGCGCGACGGCGGTGCTGAACGCGGATGACGAGCATGTAGTGAAGTTTGCGGACGTGGCGCGCGGGCCGGTGATCTGGTTCGGCACGACTCCGGGAACACGAGCGGAATTTCGCGCGGAAAATATTGTCGAACGCGGCGTGCTGGGAGCTGCTTTTGATTTTGTCGCGCCGGCGGGAAGCGCGCGGCTGGAATTGCCGTTAATCGGGAGGCACAACGTGATGAATGCAGTAGCCGCTCTGGCGGCCGCAAGCATTTGGGGCATCGGCGTGGGGGATGCGCAGCGCGTTTTGCCGCAACTAACGCCGGCAGACAAGCGCGGCGAGGTGGTGCGGTTCGAGGACGGCTTCACGGTGATTAATGATAGTTACAACTCGAGTCCCACGGCGCTGGATGCGCTGGCGCGGCTGCTGGCGGAGACCAGCGGATTTGGAAGGAGGATTCTAGCCGCCGGAGAGATGCTGGAACTGGGCGGTTCGTCGCCGGAATTGCACCGTGAGTGCGGGCGATTCGCCGCGAGTCTGAAGAACATCGAGTGGATCATCGGGGTGCAGGGCGAAGCGGCGGCGTTCGTGCAAGGAGCCACCGAAGCCGGGCACCCGAAGGAACGCGCGAAATTTTTCAAGAACTCCGCGGAAGCGGCGGATTTTGTGGCGGGATTTATCACCCGCGACGACTTGCTGCTGCTGAAGGGTTCGCGCGGGGTGAAGATGGAAAAAATACTGGAGGCCATTGACGCAGGGCACGCGCGCATGAATTTCGCGCCGCGGGACGAGAGAATCGAAGCGGAATCGAAAGGCCAGCGCTGAATGCTTTACTACCTGTTCGTCTTCCTGCTGCGGCCGCATTTCAGCCCGTTGAATGTGTTCCGGTACATCACGGTGCGGACGGCGATGGCGAGTTCCAGTGCGCTGCTGCTTTCGTTGCTGCTGGGGCCGTGGGTGATCGAGCGGCTGCGCGAATTGCAGATCAAGCAGTACATCCGGGAAGAAGGGCCGATGGCGCACCACAAAAAAGCGGGGACGCCGACGATGGGAGGCGTGCTGATCGTCGCGGCAATTGTGATCCCTACTCTGTTGTGGGCGGATTTGCGCAATCCCTACGTGATACTGGCCACGGGAGCGACGCTGGCTTTCGGAGCGATCGGCTTCGTGGATGATTACAACAAGGTGGTGCGCAAAAGGAATATGGGTTTGCGTCCGCGCGCGAAGTTCTCGCTGCAGGTGCTGACGTGCGTCGTCGTGGGGATCGTGCTGCTGTCGCTGCAATCGCAGGGAGTGTATTCGACGCAATTGAGCGTGCCGTTTTTCAAGCGCTTGCATCCGAATCTGGTGATTTCGTCGGTGCTGGGGCGCGATTTCGTGTGGCCGCTGGCGTATGTGCCGTTCGTTTTGTTCCTGGTGCTGGTGATCGTGGGCTGCTCGAACGCGGTGAATCTGACGGACGGGCTGGACGGCCTGGCGATCGGCTGCGTGCTGATTTCGGCGGTGGCATTGACGGTGCTTACCTACATTTCGAGCAACGCGAAGTTCGCGGATTATCTGGACATCCAGAAAATCCCGGATGCCGGGGAGCTGGTAATTTTTTGCGGCTCGCTGGCGGGAGCTTCGCTCGGGTTTCTCTGGTACAACGCGCACCCGGCGGAAATGTTCATGGGGGATGTGGGCTCGCTGGCACTGGGCGGCGCGATCGGGACGGTGGCGGTGATCATCAAGCAGGAGATTCTGCTGCTTTCGATTGGCGGCGTGTTCGTGCTGGAAGCGCTTTCGGTGATTATCCAGGTGGGTTCATTCAAGCTGACCGGGAAGCGCGTGTTCCGCATGGCGCCGCTGCATCATCATTTTGAATTGCTGGGCTGGAGCGAGTCGAAAATTATCGTGCGGTTCTGGATTGTGGCGCTGGTGTTCGCGCTTTTTTCGCTGACGACATTGAAATTGCGGTGAGGGCCCAGGTGAGGACGAGTTGAGGCCGGGATTCGATTTAGCGGGCAAGCGCGTGCTAGTGGTGGGCCTGGCGAGGACGGGACTGGTGACCGCGTTATTCAGCGCGGGATATGGCGCGACGGTGACGGCGACGGACGAACGTCCGGAGGCGGACCTTGGACAAAGCGCGGGAAAATTGCGCGCCGCCGGCGTGCGGCTCGAACTCGGCGGGCATGTGGATGCGAGCTTTCTGGAGCAGGATTTGATTGTGGTGAGTCCGGGAGTGCCGGCGAATTTGCCGGCGCTCGCAGCAGCGCGCAAGAAAAACATTCCGGTATGGAGCGAAATCGAGCTGGCCTGGAGATTCCTGCGCGGGAAACTGGTGGCGATTACCGGGTCGAACGGAAAAACGACGACGACGGCGCTGGTGGCGCACATATTGAAGACTTCGAATATTCCGACGCTGGTGGGCGGCAACATCGGAACGCCGCTGCTGGCGCTGGTGGAAAGTTCAACGGACCCGGCGGTGACGGTGGCGGAGGTCAGCAGCTTTCAACTGGAGACGATCGAGAGCTTCCGGCCGGAGATTGGGGTGCTGCTTAATCTGACGCCCGATCATCTGGACCGGCACGGAACTTTCGAGGAGTACGCGCGCGCGAAGATGCGCATGTTCGAAAACCAGCTGGAGCGGGATATCGCGGTGCTGAACGCGGACGATCCGGATATCACCAAGCGCATGCCGGCGAAGCCGCAGATTTTCTGGTTCAGCAGGCAGAAGCGCGTGGCGAATGGCGCGTTCCTGCGCGAAAACGAAATTATTTTCCGCAATGAAGGATCGGAAACGGTGCTGGCGCGGCGCGAACAGATTCCGCTGCGCGGCGAGCACAACGTCGAGAACGTGCTGGCGGCTTGCGCGGCAGCGTATTTGGCGGGAGTGACTCCTGCGGCGATTGCGAGCGGCGTGCAATCGTTTCGCGGAGTCGAGCATCGCCTGGAATTCGTCGCGGAGATTGCGGGCGTGCAGTACTACAACGATTCGAAGGCGACGAATGTGGATGCCGCGGTGAAGGCGGTGCAGGCGTTTCCGGGGCCGTTGCTCGTGATTCTGGGCGGGAAGGATAAGGGCAGCCCGTATACGCCGTTGCGCGCGTTGCTGAAGGACCGCGCCCGGGTGGCGCTGGTGATAGGTGAGGCCGCCGAAAAGATTGCGGGGGATTTGCAGGGCGCGGTGGAGATTCAGCGTGCCGGAACACTTGAGCGCGCGGTGGCAATGGCAATAGAGCGAGCGCAGCCGGGCTATACGGTGCTGCTTGCGCCAGCGTGTTCCAGTTTCGATCAATTCGAGAATTACGAGCAGCGCGGACGCGTCTTCAAGGAACTGGTGGCGCGTCGCGCGGCGGCGCCGGCGGATGCCTCGGCCGCGGAGAAAGGATAACGGATGCCAAGAAGCGTGCAGCCGGACCGAAAATTATTTGGCGTGACGCTCGCACTGTGCCTGATCGGCGTGGTGATGGTGTTCAGCGCTTCGGCCATGACGGCGAGCGAGCAATTCGGCGCGGGCTATATTTTTCTGTTAAGGCAGCTGATTTACCTGGTGCTGGGGATTGCGGGGATGTTCTGGCTGATGAATACGGATTACCGCAAGCTGCGGCAGCCGAGCGTGGTGTTTACGGGCCTCGCGCTTTCGTTCGTGCTGCTGGCGGGCGTGTTTTTCCTGGACCGTTCGCACCAGACGCATCGCTGGTTCCGCATGGGGCCGTTCAGTCTGCAGCCTTCGGAGATGGCCAAGCTCGCGCTGATTGTTTTTATGGCCTGGTTTCTGGAATTGCGGCGGCTGCCGCGCAATTTTGGCGTGAACGATCCGCTGCATTCGCTGGCGCCGGCGCTCGGAACGACTCTGGTGATGGCGGCGCTGGTGGTGAAAGAGCCGGACATGGGCACCGCGTTCATGATCGTGCTGGTCGCAATGGTGATGCTTTTTGTGGCGGGGCTTTCGTACCGGTACATCGCCGGGTCGGTCCTGGCGGCGATTCCGACGATTTATTTGCTGATTGTGCGGGTGCCGTACCGGCTGCAGCGGCTGGAATCGTTTTTGCATCCGGACCT
Organism: uncultured Acidobacteriota bacterium; assembly: GCA_963780035.1. Lineage (GTDB taxonomy): Bacteria > Acidobacteriota > Terriglobia > Acidiferrales > UBA7541 > Palsa-295. Next base: position 658,054 of record CAWAAG010000012.1, read on the forward strand.
GGATCCCAAGGGCGCGGGATTTCAGCTGGTGCAGTCGTTGATTGCGGTGGGGTCGGGCGGAATGACGGGAGTGGGGCTGATGGAAAGCCGGCAAAAGCTTTTCTTTTTGCCGGAAGCGCACACGGATTTTATTTACGCGATTATCGGGGAGGAGTTGGGGTTCATTGGGGCGGTGGTGGTGCTGACGCTTTTCGCGGTGTATGGCTGGCGGGGGTTTGTGGCCGCCATGAAGGCGGGGGATGAGTTCGGGAAGTTTTTGGCGCTGGGGATTACCACGATGGTGGTGGGGCAGGCGCTGATCAATTTGAGCGTGGTGCTGGGACTGATGCCGACGAAAGGGATACCGCTGCCATTCATCAGTTACGGCGGCTCGAGCCTGCTCGCCATGCTATTGGCCACCGGAGTGCTTTTAAACATCAGCCAGCAAGCGGACGAAACGTGACCGCAGGTGGCAGCGACAAAGCCGCGAGCGGCCAAGCGACAGGCGGCAAGGCCAAGAATCTGCTGATTGCCGGTGGCGGGACCGGCGGACACGTATTTCCGGCGGTGGCCGTGGCGCGAGAGTGGCTGGGGCGCGAGCCGGAAGGAGTACGCAGCGTCGTGATTGTGGGAACCGAGCGCGGGATGGAAGCAAAACTGGTGCCGCAGGCGGGTTTGCCTCTGGAAACGATACGCGTGGCGGGGCTGAAAGGGATGGGCGGGATGAAGCTGATGCGCAACGCGGCGATGTTACCCGCAGGAATGTGGGATTCGGAGAGGATTGTGCGGCGGCACCGCTTTGGCGTGGCGTTCGGGGTGGGCGGATACGCTTCCGGGCCGATGATTCTGGCGGCGCGCCTGCATGGGATTCCGGCGGTGATATTCGAGCCGAATGTGGAGCCGGGCTTCACCAATCGCATGCTGGCGGGGATGGCGACGCGCCTCGCCTGCGGATTTGCGGAGACGGCGAAGCGCTTCGGCGCAAAAGCAGTGGCAACAGGGATTCCCGTGCGCAAGGAATTTTCCGCCGCACCGCGCCGGGAGCATCAGGAACCGTTCTCGATCTTGATTACGGGCGGCAGCCGCGGCGCGCTGCCTATCAATCGTGCGGTGATTGATGCGCTGGACTTGCTGGCGGCGCGAAAAAACCGGCTTTTCATCGTGCATCAGACTGGTGAACGCGATTATAATGCTGTGCGCGTGGCTTATGCGCGACGTGAATTCCGAGCGGAGGTTGTGCCCTTCATCGAAAATATGGCGGAGCGGTTTGCCCAGGCGGACTTAATCGTCTGCCGCTCGGGTGCGATCACGGTGGCCGAAATTGCCGCCGCCGGACGCGCCGCCATCCTCATCCCCTTCGGCGCGGCCACCGACGCGCACCAAACGCGCAATGCCGCAGCGATGCAAGAAGCAGGCGCCGCTCGCCTGCTGCCCCAGGAAGAACTGACGCCCGAGCGGCTGACCAACGAAATTTTCTCGCTCCTGGACCAGCCCGGGAGAATCAGCGCCATGGAAGCGCAGGCACGGGGACTCGCGCGCCCACGCGCGGTGGAAGATATCGTGGACCTGCTGGAAGGGCTGGTGCGGCCATGATTGCGTCCTTCCGTAACTTTCAGCGGATTCATCTGGTGGGGATTGGCGGCAGCGGCATGAGCGGAATCGCCGAAGTGCTGCTTTCGAGCGGGTACGCGGTTTCCGGCTCGGATTTGAAACTATCGCCCGTGACGGAGCGCCTGCGCAAGCTGGGCGCAAATATTTTCGAAGGGCATCAGGCGGAAAACGTCCACGGCGCGCATGTGGTGGTGATTTCTTCGGCCGTGCGTCCGGATAACGTGGAGGTGGTGGAAGCGCAGAAACTGAAAATTCCGGTAATTCCGCGCGCGGAAATGCTGGCGGAGCTGATGCGCTTGAAGTACGGGATTGCGGTGGCCGGAGCGCATGGGAAGACGACCACCACTTCGATGGTCGCCGCGGTGCTCGCGGCTGCCGGGCTCGATCCTACGTTTGTGGTCGGAGGACGCGTCAATCATGCCGGGTCGAACGCCGGAGTGGGCAAGAGCGAATACATGGTGGTGGAGGCGGATGAAAGCGACCGGTCGTTCTTGCTGCTGGCGCCGGTGGTGGCGGTGGTCACGACGATTGACCGCGAGCATCTGGATCACTATCACTCGCTCGAGGAAATTCAGGATGTGTTTTTGCAGTTCATGAATCGGGTACCGTTTTACGGCAGCGTGGTTTTGTGCCTGGACGAGCCCAACGTGCAGGCCATTTTGCCGCGGGTAAAGCGTCCGGTGATTACTTACGGAACTTCCAACCAGGCGGATTTGGTGATCGCGGACGTGAAGCTCAACGGGCTTTCCAGCGAATTCCGGCTGAAGTATCACGGCGAGGATCTGGGGATGTTTCAGCTCCCAGCGCCGCCGGGAATTCACAATGTGCGCAACGCGGCTGCCGCGGCGGGGGTGGCGCTGTCGTTGAACGTCCCTGCCGATCTGATTCGCGCGGGCCTGGCAAAGTTTTCGGGAGTGGGACGGCGCTTTGAAATCAAGGGGACGTACAACGGCGTCACATTGATTGACGATTACGGGCATCATCCCGCGGAAATCCGCGCGACTCTCGAAGCCGCGCGCGGCTGCGGCTACCGCCGCCTGCTGGTGCTCTTCCAGCCGCACCGTTACACGCGCACGCAGCACCTTTGGGAAGATTTTCGGCGGTCGTTCAACCTGGCGGACGTGCTGGTGCTGACGGAAATTTACGCCGCGGGCGAGCAGCCTATTGAAGGCGTCACGGGCGAGAGGCTGGCGGCAGCGATTCGCGGCGCGGGACACAAGAGCGTGGTGTTCACCAGCACGATGCAGGCGGGAATGGAATACATGCTGCGCGAGGCGCGTCCGGGAGATGCGGTGATGGCGATCGGGGCAGGCAGCGTGGGCCGCGTGCTGGAGCAGTTGGCCATGCTGCTCGGCTCGAAGATTTCGACGAGCGCCGACTAAAGTTCATGCGCATTAGCGACAAACCGATTGCGGAGCGGCTGAAGGAATTTGGCGTTGAATTGCGTCCGGGCGTGCCGCTGAGTGAGAAGACTTCGCTCGGCATTGGCGGAACCACTGATCAGCTGTTGTTGCGGCGATTCGAGACGATTCCCGAGGTGATGCGTCTGCTGGAGGACGAAGACATTCCGCACCGATTTCTGGGCGGCGGCACGAACGTGCTGATTGATGACGGCGAATTGCCTTACGTGGTGCTGCACTTGCCGACATCGCAGCCGGGAATGCGCGTCGAGGGCAATGCCGCGTATGTGGATGCGGCCGCGGACCTCGGCGGCATGGTCACGTTCTGCGCGAAGCGCGATTTGGGCGGGATGGAAGGGCTGATCGGCGTTCCGGGCAGCGTCGGCGGCGCATTGCGGATGAATGCCGGAGCGTACGGGACGCAAATCGGTTCGTACGTGCGCGAGGTGGAGCTGTATCGCGCGGCGAGCGGCGAAATCGAGACTTTGCGCGGCGATGATATTCGTTTTGATTACCGGCACACTTCCTTTGCGCCGGACGATTTGATGCTACGCGTGAAACTGGAGTTGCCGTCGAAGCCATACAAGGAAATTCTGGCCGGCATCCGCGTGTGCAACGAAAAGCGGCGCTCCAGCCAGCCTTTGAACCAGAAAAGCGCGGGCTGTATCTTCAAAAATCCGGCCGGCGGGTCGGCCGGACGCATGATCGACGAGCTGAAATTGAAGGGGCATCGCGTGGGCGACGCCATGGTCAGCGACCGGCACGCCAATTTTTTCGTGAATGTGGCCAACGCCAGTTGCGCGGACATGTTAAAACTGATTGACGAGGTGCGCGAGCGGGTCCGCGCGGCCTACGGCGTGGAACTCGAGAACGAGGTCATTCTCTGGAAAAACTGAGAACCATGGACGCGGAAGCCTATCCCCAGGAAGTCCTGGCCGACGAAGAGCCGAAGTATCTGCGCCGGCAGAAGCCTCTGGAGATCAAGCGGCGGAAATTCGGCAAGAAAGCCTGGAAGACGTATCTGCGGGTGATGTTCGCGGCGGCGGTGGCGGCGGGCGGCGTGGGCGTCGCCTACATGGTGGGGCATTTTTTGCTGGCGTCGCAGGAAATGGCGCTGATCCATCCAGAGCAAATCCAGGTATCGCAAAACCATTACGTGATGCCGGCGAGCGTGCGGGAGATTTTTCGCGCGGACCGCGGACACAGCGTCCTGCGCATTCCCCTGAGCGAGCGGCGCCGGCAGATCGAAACCTTACCTTGGGTGGAGCAGGCCAGCGTGCTGCGCGCATTGCCCAACACAATTAAAGTTGAGATCACGGAGCGGACGCCGATCGCGTTTTTGCGCGACGGCAGCGACCTGGCGTTGGTGGACGTGCACGGAGTAATTCTGGACCGACCGTTGAAGGGCAATTTCCATTTTCCGGTGGTCACCGGGATCAGTTCCGAGATGCCGGTCGAAGATCGCGAGCAGCGCATGCAGATGTTTGCGAGTTTTGCCCAGCAGGTGGAAGCGGCGCGCGGCGGGTCCATGGACCTGGTGAGCGAAGTGGACCTGACCGAGGCGAAAGATTTGCGGGCGACGATCACCGGGTTGCAGGGCGCGAGCGCTGGGGGCGGCGCGAAAGGCGATGCGAGCGGCGGCGGGCAGTGGAGCAACGCGGATGCGCCTATCCTGATTCACTTCGGCGACAGCGACTTCGAGAACAAGTTTTTGACGGTGTTGAATGATATCGGGCAGTGGCGCGCGGGAGCGGGAAGCGTGGACTCGGTGGATTTGCGATTCAGCGGCGAAGCGGTGGTGAATCCGGATCCCACGCTGGTCGCGAAGGAGTCCGCCGCGCCGTTGGCTATGGCGGCGCCGCCGAATGCGCCGACGGCGGTGAAGTCGAAACCGGCCGAGACTGCGCATGCGACGTCTCGCGCGGCTTCACATGTCACTTCGCACTCCGCGCCGCGAGCTAGTTCGCACGCAAGTCCGCATGCGAGTTCGCATGCAAGCGAGCACCCCGCGCGGCACCCAGCAGCGAGAAGCACCAAGAAAAACGCGCCGAAGCATACGAGTGCGGCGGCGCAGCAGTAAGCAGAGGCACGCGGGCGGAATTATTCAAGGAGCGGCGGATTTGACGAAGAAGGAACGGCACATCGTAGCGCTGGACATCGGCAGCACGAAAACGTGCGCGTTGATCGGCGAATTGGATGACGACGCGAGCGGCGTGAGATTTGCGGCGCTGGGCGCGGCGGAATCGAAAGGCTGGCGCAAGGGCCAGATCGTGAATCTGGACCTGGCGGTCAGTTCGATCCGGCGCGCCGTGGAAGAAGCGGAAACGATCGTGGGAGTGCCGGTGGAATCGGCGCTGATCGGCGTGGCCGGCACGCACGTGCGCGGCGTCAACAGCCGCGGCGGGATCACCGTGGGTTCGCGCCCGCGGGACGTGCAGCGCGACGACGTGCGGCGAGCGATCGAAGCGGCGCGCGGCGTGCAGTTGCCCGAAGACCGCGAAGTGCTGCATGTGCTGCCGCAGGAATTTTTTCTGGACGCGCAGGATCACATCCGCGACGCGATCGGCATGGTAGGGCAGCGCCTGGAAGCGAATGTGCATATCGTGACTGCTTCGGGAACGGCGACGCAAAATATCGTGACGGCGGTAAATCGCGCGGGCGTGCGCGTGGACGATACGGTGCTGGAGCCGCTGGCTTCCGCCGAGGCTTGCCTCACGCAGGACGAGCGCGAACTGGGGTCCTGCCTGCTGGACATCGGCGGCGGAACGACGGAAATGGTGGCGTTTACCAGCGGAGTGGTGCGGCATACCGCGGCGATTCCCGTTGGCGGCGATCATTTCACGAATGATCTGGCCGTGGGGCTGCGGACGCCCAGCGGCGAAGCGGAAAAAATCAAGCGGCTGCATGCCTGCGCGTTTCGCGAATTGCTGAAAGAGGATGCGGCGATCGAAATCGCCAGCGTGGGCGACCGCCCGCCGCGGACGGTGTTTTCGCGCATGCTTTCGGAAATTGTGGAGCCGCGCGCGCAGGAATTATTGATGTTGGTGCGCGACGAATTGCGCCGCGGCGGCGTGGAATCGCTGATTCCCGCGGGTATCGTGCTCACCGGCGGCGGCGCGCAATTGCGCGGCCTGTGCGAACTCGCCGAAAAGATTTTCAATCTGCCGGTGCGCGTGGCTTCGCCGCGCGGGCTCGCCGGCATGAGCGAAGAAGTTTCCCAGCCCGAGTATGCAACAGCCGTTGGATTGGTGCTCTACGGCGCGCGGACGCGGCGCGCCGCAGGGAACCGCCCCAGCGGCTGGGTGGGCAAATTGAAGAGCATGTTTGCAGGGGCGCAATAGGCAGTGCATCGGCAGCGGATCGAGAATCTGAAACCGGGGAAAGACTGGGGAGGAAGCATGGCGCAAAAAGAATCGAGCATGCGTGTATCGTTTGCGGAAGAAGCACCGAACGGGGCAAAGATAAAGGTGATCGGCGTGGGCGGCGGCGGATCGAACGCCGTCAACCGCATGATTCGCGCCAAGGTAGAAGGCGTGGAATTCATCGCGGCCAATACCGATCTGCAGGCGCTGAAGCTTTCGCAAGCGCCGGTGAAACTGCAACTGGGCGCGAAACTGACGAAAGGATTGGGGGCGGGCGCCAATCCGGAGGTCGGGCGGAAGGCGGCGCTGGAAGACACCGAAAAAATACTGGAGGCGCTGGACGGAGCGGACATGGTGTTCGTCACGGCCGGCCTGGGCGGCGGCACCGGCAGCGGCGCGGCTCCGGTGGTCGCAAACCTTGCGAGCGAACTTGGCGCGTTGACGGTGGCGGTGGTGACCAAGCCCTTCGCGTTTGAAGGCAAGCGGAGGATGGAGCAGGCGGAGCAGGCTCTGGGCGAGCTGATCGGATGCGTGGACACCGTCATCGTGATCCCCAACGAGCGCCTGATGGATTGCGTCGAGCACGGGACCAGCTTTTTTGAGGCGTTCCGCATCGCCGACGATATTTTGCGGCAGGCGGTGCAGGGGATTTCGGACATCATCACGATTCCCGGGATCATCAACCGCGACTTTGCCGACGTGAAGACGATCATGTCCGGGCAGGGCTACGCGGTGATGGGCACGGCGGTGGCTTCGGGCTCGAATCGCGCGATTGACGCCGCGAATCGCGCCATTAATAGCCCTTTGCTCGAAGACAACTGCATCCAGGGCGCGCAGGGAATTTTGATCAACATTACGGGTTCTTCGAGCTTGAGTTTGCAAGAAGTGCACGAAGCTTCTTCCATCATTCAGAAAGCTGCGCATGAAAATGCCAATATTATTTTCGGCGCGGTGATGGACGACGCGATGAAGGAGTCGGTGAAGATCACCGTGATTGCCGCGGGCTTCCGCGAAGTGGCGGCGCGCAAATCGCAGCAGAAACCGTCGTACCTGCCGAAGACGTGGAAAGCCACGCGCGAGCCCGAGCCGATGCAAAATGTGGCGCCGCAGCAGACCAACGTGGTGCAGCAGGTCGCGCGCAACGTGAAAGAAGTGGTGCGCGAAGTGCCGGCCGACGATCTGGACGTGCCCACATTCCTGCGCCGCCAGGCGCAAAAAGCGTAACCGCCGCCAATTACGGAAGGGGGCGGCGCGCAGGCCGCCCCTCAGCATGCATCGCGGTCACATCCGTGTCCGAGTGACTTCCTCGTTGTGATGGCTGCTGTAGTAACATCCGCCCATGCGGCGAATCGCGTTCCTCGGGATCTTTCTGATTACATGCGGCCCAGCCTTCTCCCAAAAGCACGCCCCCGCGGTGCCGGCGCCAGTGCAATTCGAAATCGGCAGGCGAACATTCTTCGATTTTGGTCCGCCATTCAATTACTACGATCTATTCATAGTTCGCCCCACGGCTAGCGGCACGTCGATTGAGAGAATCTCGCTCACACCACCGGGCAACTCGTGTGCTCAGCCGGCAAAAATCGAGGCGGCATCCGCATCGCTCAGCGAGTCTATCGCGGCAATTTTGGGCAAGACGAATCCGTGCTTGATTCCGGAGAAGGAACTGCACCGCGAACTGAAACGATGTAGGAAGTGTTTAGTGTTCAGCGGCGCGAGCGTTGCGATGCAGGTTCAGTGCGGAAGCCAGACGCGGGTTATTCGCTCGGACATTCTCGATAGGGATATGTTCGATCCGGCTGCCAAGACCCCTAAGCACACTGAGTGGACGATGCAGTTGCTGCAGCTTTTGGACAACGCCGTCGGACCAAGTGTGATGGAGAAGCCGGTGTTTCCGATCCCCGGAGCGGCTGAAGCTCCCGTGAAAATCTCGGATCCCACCGTTTTGCGAGCCTTGAGCGCGGGCAAATATGCTGGATTGTTTCCGGGCGCCGCGGAAAAAGCATCGGACTTGTATCACGCCACACAGAATCATCCTCCGTTGTTGCCGACCGTGCGGTTGCTGAGCAGCCAGCCGACCGCACCAGAAGTTTTCGTGGCGCCCGCATATCCTTCGGTTGCGGAAAAAAGCGAAATGCAAGGAACGGTTTTCTTTACGATCTCTGTGGATGCCTCAGGAAATATCATCGAACTTACTTTTGATAGAGGCGCTCCAATTTTCGAAGCAGCCGTGCGGAGCGCTTCGGCGGGATGGAAATTTCCGGCGAATCTCGTTATCCCGTGGATTCAGGCAGCCATTCGATTTTCCCTGGATTGCGCCCCCCAATCGAATTAGAACGGAAGCCAGCGTGCATGTGTCTTGATGTATATAGCTTCACGGGGCGTCGCCAGGGCCTTGTGCACGTGTAGCGCTGCGGCCAGAGCGGGGAGTCCTATTGCCGAAGAAACTTCGCGTAAAGAGCAGCAAAGTTAAAATTTATCAGCGGGGCGACGAGTTCGCTCTGCGGAAGAAGGCTGAGCCGTCAGTCCAGGCGTTCGAGTTGCTCGGTGGCCTGCCGGACGACATCAAATTGAGCCGGCGGCAGAAGGACAAACCGCAAAAGCGACGGAGGCTCTAAGAAGTCTCGTCGCATAGCCTCGCTCATACTTTTTCCGCTGTCGCTAACGATGTAGACTTGCGTTCGTGCCGGACCCGATTCGAATCCAGAGCGACGTGGTGTTTCAGATGCAAACTCACGCGCAGCGGGCGCCGCTAGACGAATGTTGCGGGATGCTGGCGGGGCGCGACGGCGTGATCACGCGGGGGTTTGCGGCGGTGAACGCGGCGCGGAATCCGGCGACAGAGTATGAAATTGCGCCGAAGGAATTATTTCATTTGACGCGCGAGATACGGGCGGCGGGGTTGCAGTTGCTGGGAATCTATCATTCGCATCCGAACGGGAAGAACGAGCCTTCGGCGCGAGATATCGAGCAGGCGTATTACCCGGACGTCGCTTACTTTATTATTTCGCCGCTGGCGGATGCGGAAAAGCCGGTGCGGGCGTTTGCCATCAGCGACGGCCAGGTGTCAGAATTGCAAATCGAAGTTGTGTGAAGGCGGACGAAGGCGCTAGCGATTCTGCTCCCCGGCTTGCAGGACGTAAAATCCCTGGCCGTGCGAAGAATTTCCAGTCCCGTCCGGCGCGCTATGGTCCGAAGCCAGCGGCACTTTCAGAGCGATGGCGGTGATGTCGTCGTGGCGCTGGCCGCCGCCGGAAAAGCTCTGCACTTCGTCGAAGAGAAAATCCAGCGACTCATCGGCCGACCGGCATCGGCACTGCTTCCAGATTTCGTCGAGCTTGCCCCAGCTCAAATCGTCGCCTTGTTCGTTGCGCAGTTCGTGCAGGCCATCGGTGGCAAAGAGCACCGTATCGCCCGGGGACAAATGCACCGAGTGAATTTCGTATTCAGCTCCGCTGAACATCCCGGAAGGGAAGCCACCCTCGCCCAGTGACCGGCATCCCGCGGCGGAGACGAGCAAGGGAAGTGGCACGCCGGCATTCGAAAAAGTGAGCTCGCCGGAAAAAGGATCGAAGAGCGCGTAAATGGTGGAGCTGTAGCGGCCGGGAACCGGCCGTACGCGCAGGCGTCTATTGAGCAGTTGCAGCACCGTGGCGGTGTCCTCGCCTGTCTTGTTGATGCCGCGGATCGTGCCCATCACCAGGGCGGCATACATGGCGGCGATCAGGCCTTTGCCGACCACGTCTCCCATGTAGAGCCCTACCAGGTCGCTGGGCAGTTGAAAAAAATCGGCGAAATCTCCTCCAACTTCGCCAAGAGGTGAAAAGCGAAACGCGACTTCGAAGCCATCGCCGCGCAGCGTGCCGGTGGGGAGCAAGGAATCCTGAATCAAGCGCGCTTCGTCCTTGGCCGCCTCGAAGGTGTGCGGCCACTGTGCGGATTCCACTTCGACGGCAGCGCCGGTGCTCATTTTGCGGGTCACCCCCAGTTGGATAGGACCTCGCAAATCGAATTCCAAAGCGCGCGGGCGAAGGGCTGTCGCGATGCGGGACAGACAGGGGTTAGGGGCGAGATTTTGCCGTGATGGGAAATCGGGCGAGGGGGAATTGTCCCGCAATGGGACAGGTGAGCATGATTGGGACAAGCGCCTCGTTGGGGTCTGAGTCCGCCGGTCACGGCCATTCACACGACGGCTGGGTGCGGCGTCAGGGTCGGTGCGAAATGATGCCGAGTTGCGCGGCGCGAGCAAAGATTGCGGGGATATCCTCGCGCCTTACATAACGCCGATGAAATTCTCCCGGGCTTCCGACGCCATCGGGCTTCTCGATAAGTATTGTTTCGGAGATGGGGACGAATTTATCGAGCATGCGGTTTACGGCGACGTTGTGCGTGCGCGTCTGATGGATCAATCGCGAGATGGGAGCGACGTCGAAACATGCCTGGATCCGATGCGGATAGAGTGCGGTGGAGAGTCCCTGGCCGCGCAGAGCCGGGACGATGATGTGCAAGTGGCAATAATTGACCTCGGCGGAATGACGATTGAGCAACGTGTATCCAACCACGCGGTCATCGAGCGTGATTCCGAAAGCGAAGTTCGTTTGATCTGGATCGCCGCTGGGAATTGCGGTTGAAAAGCGGTGGTGAATTTCGTCGTGGGAACCGACGCGCCGGCGATCCGCGCCCATGGCGGTGAGGGCTTCGTCGGACATCGAGAGCCAGTAGTCAACGATCGAGGGGACGTCGGCGATTGTGAGTTCTTTGAGACGGGCGAGGCCACCTGAAGTCTCGAAGGAAGCAAAGGTTCGCATCCATGGCCTCCAAACGCCGCTATAAGTGCGGCGAGTTTTAGAGTAGAGCAGGGGTTTGGGTCAGGCGGTAGTTCCAATTTGGCGCGCAATCAGAAGCAGGATAACAGGACCGCAAGCGCAGGACGCGGCACCAGAAGCGAGCGCGCGAATGGCTCGGATACTTCGACTAATTTCGCGGGGGCGGCTAACCGGCGTTTTGCGTGTGCAGCGCGCTGATGGCTTCGGCAGCTTCCAGGCGTCCCGCGTAGAGCGGGAACTTCTCTGCCACGGCTGCCACTTCGGCGCGCACGCGCTGTTCGATGGATGCATCGCCCAGGTGCGTGAGCACTTCGGCGATCCATCCGGCGATTTTTTCCATTTCCGGCTCGCGCATGCCGCGAGTGGTGACGGCAGGGCTGCCGACGCGGATGCCGCCGGCCTTCATGGGAGGTAGAGGGTCAAAGGGAATGGCGTTTTTATTTACGGTCATGCCCGAACGCTCGAGGGCGAGCTCGGCGTCACGCCCCGTGATTCCGCGGGAATGCATGTCCACCAACATTAAATGATTGTCCGTGCCGCCAGTGACGATGCGGAATCCGCGCTTGGCAACGCCGGCGGCGAGCGCCTTGGCGTTCACCACCACCTGCCGCTGATAGGCGACGAATTCCGGCTCCGCCGCTTCCTTCAGGCAGACAGCTTTCGCGGCAATGATGTGTTCGAGCGGGCCGCCCTGAATTCCGGGAAAGGTGACGCGGTCGAGATCCTTGGCAAATTTTTCGCGGCAGAGGACCAGGCCGCCGCGCGGGCCGCGGAGAGTCTTATGCGTGGTGGTGGAAACAAAATCGGCATAAGGAACGGGGCTGGGATGGACGCCGGCGGCGACGAGTCCGGCGATGTGGGCCATGTCCACGAAGAAGAGCGCGCCGACGGACTGCGCGATGTTCGCGATGCGCGGGAAATCAATGATGCGCGCGTAGGCGCTGGCGCCGGCCACAATCATTTTGGGCTGATGCTCCCGGGCAAGCGCGGCGATTTCGTCGTAATCAATTGTTTCGGTGTCTTTGGTGACTCCGTAGGCGACGAACTTGTAAGTTTTGCCGGAAAAATTCAGGGGATGCCCGTGGGTGAGGTGCCCGCCGTGCGCCAGGTTCATACCCAGCACAGTGGCTCCGGGTTCGAGCACGGTCATATAGACGGAGATATTGGCCTGGGTTCCAGAGTGCGATTGCACATTGGCATGTTCCGCGCCGAATAGCTCCTTCGCGCGTTCGATGGCCAGGCGCTCGACGCGGTCCACGTTTTCGCAGCCGCCGTAATAGCGTTTGCCCGGATAACCTTCCGCGTACTTATTGGTGAAGACCGAACCCATAGCTTCGAGCACCGCTTCGGAAACGAAATTTTCGGAGGCGATCAGCTCGAGCCCGGTGGCCTGGCGGCGGACCTCGTCGCGCAAGGCTTCGGCAACGTCGGGATCCACTTCATCGAGACGGCGGCTCATGCGTACCAGTTCGGGGAACTCGCTTTTCATATGATGGCACCCTGCCGGGATTCGCGGCTGGAGTATGCACCGGGAAAATGCGCTTGCACGCGATTCGCGCAAGCTGTGCTCATCCGGTGTGCTTGTGAATTCGTGAAGATTTTATCGGAGCGCCGCGTGCTTTGCAATCAAACCCGGCCAGATCTCCGCCGCTGGCGCAGCGCTGGCCCGCGTGGAAAAAAGAAGCCCGCCGAGGCATTGTCATCGGCGGGCTTTTTCTGATTTTGCGGTGCGCGGTGGGGTCGTTACTGGTGGTCGGAGCCGGTTACGGTTGAGATCACTGGAACGTGATGTTTTCCAAGCAGCGTGTGCGGCCCGCCGTAGATAAATTCTATGGCTACGTTCAGACCGGCCTGTATGGCGAGGTTGTAATTGCCGATACGAAAGCCGTCCGACGCGTCGTAACGGCTCGGATACCACAGGAGCGCGGCCGCCTCGCCGCCGGCATAGGGGGCCACAAACGACGACACCGAAAAAGTGCGGTGACCGTCCTCACCGCGGCGCGCCGTGACCGTGGAAATCAACGCGTGTTCGAGGCGATGACCAAACCCGGTGCATTCACACCGGTAATAGAGCGTGTCTTCGCCGAAGAGCCGGCCCAAGCCATAGCGGGTCGTCTGAGTCACCAGGTTGATCCCAAAATTGCTTGCCACGCGCTGGCCGTAAGCACCAGCGCCGCCGCCCCACTCGGGAGGAGTATCGGAGGCTTGCTGAATTCCGGCTGCAAGGGCGGACCCGATCAGAGGGTACGGCCCGAATGCATCAAACACGAAGTTGCGAAATCTTTCCTTTTCGGTAGGCCGCTGGTAAAGCTGCCCGGGCTGTGTCTTGGCTACGTGAGGCGACATCATGCTGGGCTGGCTGGATTGCTGCTGCGGCGGAGGAGTGGTCTGCTGCTGGCTGGAGGATGTGCCTGCTCCCGCGCCAGACTGCGCGCTTGCTGGAAGGGAGGCGATCGTGAGACAGGAACACACAAGCAATACTAAGAGAACAACGCGCATCTTCATCTGCAACAAGCTCCTTTAAGTGTTAAAGCACCGCCGGTGGGAACCGGCGCGCCCGACAGGCTACACCGAATTGGCGCCGGAAACACGGGAAAAAAGCGAAACGCTGGCATGTGCTCCCGTTCCGCGCAGAAATCCCAGCATCCCTCCTCGGAAGCGAGAGATCCGCTCGATGTGGGCAAGTGCTCTTTCATTTTTATTCGGCGGAGGGGCCGGAATTAGAGCGGAAAATTCATTTGGCGGAGAACTTCCTGGAAGCGGGGATCGGGGCGGAGCGGGTCGTACGCGGGATTTACTTTCAGGGCGGTTAACGAAACGGAGTGAGCGTCGTGAGCTTTCCGCAGCCAAGTCAGGGCCTGATCGTGTTCGTTCAGGCCGATGTAAGCGGTGACAAACACGATGGGGTCCACGGGTTCTTGCTGGCTCAAGCGGATCAATGTATTTAGCTCGCTCCGCGCATCTTCCATTTTCCCCAAGCGGCCGTTTACATAAGCTCCGTTTGCCCAGGCCCACGGGCTGTTGTCGCCGATCTTTTTGCCCTGAATGACCAAGGCATCTGCCTCCGCATCCATGCCTTTTTCCAAATAAGCAAAGGACAACGGAGCGGCGCGCGGATAGTTAGGCTCCATGTCAATAACCTCGCGAAATTGCCGGATGGAAGCGTCGTATTGCCGCGCGTAGTAAAGAAAGACGGCGTCGTCCGAGGCAATGATGAGCGAGAGGGGATCGAGCAAGCGGGCGCGCTGCATCTCGACGCGGGATTCCTCGAAGCGGCCCATGAGAGTGAGGTATTCGGCGTACCAATGGTGCGCGGTGGCGTAATTGGGATTCAGCGCGATCGCGCGGCGGTATTCGCTCTCCGCCTTCTTCCAATCCCAATCGAAATCTTGAGCTACGACGGCAAGCGAAACGTGGGCCTCGGCAAGATTATCATCGAGTTCCACAGCGCGATGCGCAGCTGCGCGCGCCTTCCCGATCAAATCTTTTGGTGGAGCTCCGGCATAGCCACTGACGAGCGTGTAGGAATCGGCAAGGGCGGCGTAGGCGCGCGCGGAGCGGGGATCTTTTTCGGTTGCTTGCTGGAAGTAATCAATGGCGCGCGCAATGTCCGGGGCGGTGCGCTTATTCCAAAAATAGAGGCCGCGCAGATACAGATCGTAAGCTTCCTGGGAGCCGGGAGCGGCCGACTGCGCGTGGATTACGTTGTTGGGGCTGGCATCCAGGGTGAGATGAATCTCGCCGGCGATTTCCTGCGCGATTTCCGATTGCACGGCCAAGATATCGTTGAGCTGGCGGTCGTACTCACGGGACCAGATGCTGGAGCGATCCTTTACCTGAATCAATTCCGCGGTGATGCGAACTTTTTCGGAGTCGCGCCGGACGCTTCCTTCCAGGAGGTAGGACACGCCCAGTTCGCGCCCGATCGCAGCCGTATCTTCGTGATTGATTTTGTAGCGCATCACCGAATTGCGCCCGATTACGCCGAGATGTGCAGGATCGAGGCGTCCTAATTGCGCGATCATTTCTTCGGTGAGGCCATCACTGAAATATTCCTGACCGGGATCGCCGGTGAGATTTTCGAACGGAAGCACGGCGAGCATCTGGCGAGAATCGGGGGATGCGTGCGGTTTCGTTTTGCGCCAGGGATTGCGCCAGCCCAATAGCAGCGCGAAAGCGATGAGCACAGCAGCAATGGAAGGAATCCACCAGCGCGCACGAAGCCTTTGCGAGGAAGCCGGCGCCATGGAGACGGAGGCTGCGGGAGCCGGTTTCTCGTTGGCGGTTGCGATAGCGCCGGTCGCAGCGGAGGACGTGGCAGCGATGGGCTGTTCCGTTGTAACGGCGACCAGCAAACGGTAGCCGAGGCGAGGAAGAGTTTGAATGAATTTGGGATCGGCGACGGAGTCATTCAGCACGGCCCGGAGTTCCTTGACTGCGGTATTCAGGCCGTGCTCGAAGTCCACGTAGGTTTCCTGGGGCCAGAGCCTCTCACGGAGTTGCTCGCGGGAGACGACCTCGCCCGCACATTCGGCCAGGAGGAGCAGGACCTGATAGGCCTGCGGGCGGAGCTTCAGCCTGATGCCGCGCTTGTAGAGTTCGCGAGTTTCGGTGCGCAGTTCGAAGGGCTCGAAGCGGAGAACATTGACGGATTGCGGCATAGCCAGCCTTGGGACGTGCGAGCATTCTTACCACGATTGACCATGTGCAGACCATAAATTTTGTGTTCTTAGCGTGTTAGACCTTCACCTAAGTTGCATCCGTCCTTCACCCCACTTCCATTGACCCGTACGTGAAATTTTGCGATACACCGCGCATCGCGATTAGCCCACTCCCCGCGGGCCCAGTCGCTGAGACGGTATGTTCCGCAACGCCGACTGACGTGAGAGCCAGACCGCATCGGTTGTGCCGACTGCGGAAGCGTGCATCAGCACTACGTATCCATATCCGAGGGTGTGCTCAACTCGGACGACGGAGATCAGGATGACGACTTTCAAAGCTCTCATATTTAAAAGAGTAGTTGCGCCGGTTCTGCTAGTGGCACTTTTTTCACTGCTGGCCGGGCGTGTTCAGGCGCAATCCATCATTTATGTGACTTCATTGGACGACACGGTGGGCGCTGGCAAGGGCTGCACGTTGAAGGAGGCAATCTATTCCGCCAACTTCGACAGCAATGTGGCCATCAGCGGCTTTGATATGCAGGGCAATCCCCAGTACGTAGCAACGCAATGCGTCCCGGGAAGCGGGGATGACATCATTGTGCTACCGACGGCGACGAACCCGGTTGTTCTGGTCCTGGACACGTACGCCAACGATCTGAACAACGTTGCTGGCCCGTCCGTTCTGCCTGCGATCACCTCGAACATAATCATCGAAGGAAACGGGGCGACGCTTCAGGGTTCGAGTTGCAACGGCAATTTCAACGGATTCGGCAATCCGTGCCCGTATCCCGCGAGCAACGACCGTCTCGTTACCGTGACGCCAACAGGCAATCTTACTCTGCTGGATCTGACGGTGATGGGATTTGCGACCCGTGGCGGAGACGCCGGGTCCTACGGCGAGTCGGAAGGCGGGGGAGGAGGTGGTCTGGGAGCTGGCGGAGCCGTCTACGTTAAGGGCGGAAGGCTAACGGTCCAGAATTGCACGTTCGAAGGGAACAGCGCCGTTGGTGGAGATGGCACCAGCCTCGAGGACCCCGGCCACAACGGCGGCGGCGGAGGAGGCGGGATATTCGGCAACGGAGGCGCCGGGAGCTATTGCTCTCCCGATTGCGGCGGCTCCGGCGGTGGTGGCGGCGGTGCCTTCACGGCCGGGTTCATAGGTGATAGTCAAGGCGACGGTGGCGCGGGAGGCGGCTTGGCCAATGTCTCCGCTGCCCTGTGCGGCGGCGCGGGCGGCGCGGCCGGCGGAAACGCGTCAGCCGGGACGCCTGGGCAAGCCGCCACCTGCGACGGCGGAGGCGGTGGAGGGGGCAGTTGGGGATTCTTCGGCAGCGGTGATGGAGGCAGCGGCAAATATGGCGGTGGCGGCGCTGGCGGCGCGTCTGAAGGCGGAAATGGCGGCAACGGCGGATTTGGGGGCGGCGGCGGCGCAGGAGCGACCGGTGCATTCGGTGGCACGCGGGGCGGCAGCGGAGGATTCGGCGGGGGAGGCGGACAGGCTCAGGACGGAACTGTAACGGGGGCGGGCCATCCCGGTGTTGGCGGAAAGTTCGGCGGCGACGGCAACTCTGCGAATGGCGGTGGCGGCGGAGCGCTGGGCGGGGCGATCTTCAATGACAGCGGCACGATGCTCATCCAAACCAGCACGTTTAACGGGAATGTCGTCACGCGCGGCAGCGGCGGTAACTATGGCACCCCGGCAGACAACGGCGCGGATGCCGGCGCGGCAATTTTCTCCTACAACGGCTACACGACTCTCCAGGAAGTAACCATCAGCGGAAACGAGAGCACGGGACCGCTCGGCGGCGTGTACGTCTATCAGGACCCGAGCAACTCGCAACCGACCACGTTCAATTTGTACGACACCATCATCGCGGATAACGGCGGGAATCTGGACTCGCCGGATGAATGCACAGTGGACGGCGCTGCGATCACGATGAACGCTTCCGGCAATCTGATTTTGGACAACAACAATTGCGGCGGGGTGGTGAGAACGAGCGATCCGCAACTCCAGCCCCTCGCGAACAATGGCGGCCTGACGCCAACGATGGCGATCACGAAATCGAGCCCGGCATTCAACGCAGCCGATTCGTCCGTTGGTCTGGAGTACGACCAGCGCGGCATTTACCGGCCGCAAGCGGGCGCCTTCGATATTGGCGCGTTTGAAGTGTGTGTGCCGGTCAATCAATTTGAACCGCCCTGCCTTTCTGGGCCGCAAAAACCGCCACCGCTGGAGGTGACGCTGAACATTCAGGCCGTCCCACCGACGGGAGGCACGACAGATCCGGCGCCCGGGCCGCACGGCATCATTCTGGATAACGTGGTGGTGCTCACGGCGACGCCCACACCGGGAAACTCGTTCCTGGGATGGACGGGTCCGGTGGCCGATCCAAGTAACCCGACGACCACAGTCATCATGAACCAGTCGCAAACTGTGACCGCGCAGTTCACCGCACTGACCACGACAATCGCGGGCAATATCGTCGCAAAATCAGGCCCCGCGAATGCGCGCGTTTGGACTCTCTCGCTTTACGACAATGGTCCCGCCGGCGCGGGAAATGCCGTAATCCCGTCTTTCGCGCTGGTACAAACGGCTGGCGCGGCGTGTACCCCCGTCGTGAACACGGCCTTCCCGCTTGCCGTCGGCACCATCAACGCCGGAATCACCGGAACGGCCAACGTCCTGATCGATTTCAGCTCATGCGCCGCAGCGAATCGGTTCACAGCGACTTTCACATATTCGGCGAACAACGGAACTGTTTCTGGATCCGTCGTGCGCACCAATCAGTTTGAGTAGAGCGGCCTACGAATTGCCCAGGAGAACAACATGAAAATGCTACGAGCAGTATTGATCGCCGCGATTTCGATGTTCGCGATAGGAACTTGCGCCTACGCGGATAGCGCGCCGACGCTGACTCTTGATCCAGCGAGCGGCGCTGTGACCGGCCCGGCGGGATCCACCGTGGGCTGGGGATTCACGCTGACAGCCGGCAGCTCCGATTTTGCGGTGATCACCGGATCGGATTTTTGCGTGGGCGTTGTGACCTCGCCGTGCAGCAATACTTTTGGCACGTACACGGATTTCGCGGGAGAGCAGTTTCTGGTGGTCGGCAGCGGGCCGGGAGAAAGTCCGATCACGGAAGCGTTTGACGACGCGATGATGACCGGGATGGGAAGCTTCGCGATCAATCCGGGTTCGACCGGCACACTGAGCGGCTTCATTGCAGTCACCTACGACCTGTTCAGCGTGGATCCGAACTCGCCGGATTTTGACCCGACGGTTGACACCGTTTCCACCGGGAACTATCTCGAGACCGATGCCTCGGTGACGGTGGGAAACTCAACGAACTCCATGCCCGAGCCGGGTTCCTTCGTGTTACTACTCGCTGGGCTCGCCGCCGTCGTGCTGGCTGGACTGCGGCCCCGACGGAGCGTGAAGTTCGGCTCGTAAGAGAACTGGTTTCCGGGCGATCGATTTCTCACGGCGGCTGTGCGCGTGACAGTCGCCTGGCCGTTCCATATATGCTGGAGCCGTTTGCGACGTGACGGCTTTGCGGTTTCACCGCGTAGAAACGTGTGCTTGCCTGGGTACCCCCATCCAGTTGGTTGACTTCATGCTGCGTCTCCCCTAACCTTGAACGTTTAATGTGCTGACGCGGGTGCGCTCCTGCGTGCTCGCGGCTGATCTAGCGCAGAAAAGAGCCTCGAGAGCATGTCTGACCAGAAACTGCCTACGCGTGCGGAAGATTTTTCGGAGTGGTACAACCAGGTCGTGTTGCGGGCCGAGCTGGCGGATTATGCGCCAGTGCGCGGCTGCATGATTGTGCGTCCTTATGGCTGGGCGCTCTGGGAAAATATCACAGCGGCATTGGACAGCCGGTTTAAGGCGACTGGGCACGTCAATGCCGCGTTTCCTTTGTTGATTCCACGCAGCTTCATTGACAAGGAAAAATCGCACGTGGCGGGATTTTCGCCGGAGCTGGCGGTGGTGACGCACGGCGGCGGCGAAGAGCTGGATGAACCGCTGGTGATTCGTCCCACTTCCGAGACGATCGTCGGGCACGCGTACGCGAAATGGATTCAGTCGTACCGCGATTTGCCTGTGCTGATCAATCAATGGAATAGCGTGGTGCGTTGGGAACTGCGGACGAAGCTGTTTCTGCGCACACTGGAATTTTTCTGGCAGGAAGGGCACACCGCACACGCGACGCTGGAGGAAGCGGCCGCCGAAACGCGCCAGATGCTGGACATTTACACGGACTTCGCGGTGCGCGAAGCGGCTGTCCCGGTGATTCCCGGACGCAAGTCGGATTCCGAGCGCTTTGCCGGCGCGGACCAGACGTTTTCCATCGAAGCGATGATGGGCGATGGCAAGGCGCTGCAGGCTGGCACTTCGCACAATCTCGGCCAGAATTTTGCGAAGGCCTTCGAGATACGCTACCTGGATAAGGGCGGCGTGTTGCAGCATTGCTGGACCACTTCGTGGGGCCTCTCGACGCGATTTGTAGGGGCGATCATCATGGTCCACGGGGATGATCAGGGATTGATTTTCCCGCCGCGACTGGCGCCCTACCAACTGGTGATCGTGCCGATTTACAAGACCGACGACGAAAAATCGAGCGTGCTGGAGTGCGCGCACAGGCTGCGGAAGGAACTGGCCGATGCCGGAATCCGCTTGAAACTGGACGAGCGCGAAGGCTCCAGCCCGGGCTTCAAATTCAACGATTGGGAAATGCGCGGCGTGCCGCTGCGCCTGGAGTTGGGGCCCAAGGATGTTGCCAAGGGCTCCGTCGTCTTGGCGCGGCGCGACCGGCCCGGTAAAGAAGGCAAGTCATTCGTCCCGCAACAGGGAATTGCTGCGGCGGTGGTGCAGACGCTTGACGAAATACAGAAAGCTCTCTTTGACCGGGCGCTTGCCTTTCGCAAGGCCAATACCGCCGAGCCAGCGGACTACGAGGAATTCAAGAAAGCGGTCGAGAAGGGCTTCGCCTTGGCGTGGTGGTGTGGCAATGCGGATTGCGAAGCCAACATCAAGGAAGAAACCAAGGCGACGATGCGCTGCATTCCCTTGGAACAGCCCGGCGGGACGGGAAAGTGCATCCACTGCGGCGAAGCGGCGAAAGAAAAGGCGATCTTCGCGCGGGCGTACTGAGCGGCGCCTGACGCCCCGCGCAGCGTTTACTTATTCACAACACCGCACTTAACGCCAGCTTCCCCTGAGTTCGGCTGCTGCTAGTATAAAAATGCCGCATTTATACCAGGTTGCTTGGGAGGCTTTTCACCGTGAACGCGAGGCCAGTTCGGAACCGACAGTTCGGCGGGGGCACGCTCAAGTTCCTCGTGACGATGGCGATCCTGGGCTTCGGGGCATTCTCGGCGTATGAGGTCATTCCGGCGTACTTCGCCAACTACCAACTGCAGGACACGATGAAGTCGGAAGCCCTTTTTGCCACCTCGGCGATTCCGCGCAAGACGGCTGACGACATCCACGACGATATCTGGAAGAAGGTACAGGAGCTGGGAATTCCGGCCCGGCAGGAAGATATCAAAGTGACCGTGGGCACGAACAACCAAGCCGTGACTGTGGCAGTGGATTATACGGTCCCGGTGAACCTCATCGTTTATCAGTTTACCCTGGAATTTCATCCCCACGCAGACAGCCATTCGATTTAGAATTGATATTCACCACGATCGAGACCCTGTTGAGCCAGCCGCGCCAGCCCGTCGCTGCCCAACCGTGCGGCCACGGATTGCGTCTAATAACCTGACACTGTTCTCGCGGAGAGATTGATTGCGGATTCGAATCGAGCGGGGCTTCTGGACGTCGCGCATTGGTCTGGCCGTGCTCGGCTCGGCGCTCTTGCTGCTGGTGGTGGCGACCTCGGTTTTCGCGTACTACTACGTGCAATTCGGGAAGCTGATTGATCAGCACCTCACCGGCCAGGTCTACCACAACACTTCGCGCGTATTTTCCGCTCCGGGACACATTTATACGGGCGAAACCATGCGCGCCGGCGACCTGGCTACCTACCTGCTGCGCACCGGATACCAGGAAGGCGAAGTGGAGGGGTCGCCAGGAGAATTCAAGGTGAAGGGTTCGACGGTGGAGATCCGGCCGTCGCGCGACTCCTATTTCCAGGGAACCAACGCACTGCGCGTGAGCTTCTCGGGCGACACCGTTTCCCGCATTTCGCAGCTATCGGACGGCGCGCCGCGCGTTGCCGCGGAGATCGAGCCGGAGCTGATCACGAATCTCTTCGACAGTTCCCGGGAAAAGCGCCGGGTGGTGCGCTTCGACGATCTTCCCAAACCCATGGTGAACGCGGTGCTTGCGGCCGAAGACAAGCGCTTCTTCGAACACGGCGGTCTGGATATGGTGCGCGTTTTCGGCGCGGCGCTGGCGGATTTGCGGCGCGGGCAAAAAGCGCAGGGCGCCAGCACCATTGACATGCAAGTGGCGCGCAGCTTTTTCTTCACCACCAAGCGCGAGTGGCGCCGCAAGGTGAAGGAAATCCTGATGGCCGTGGAGATTAACCAGCGCTTTTCCAAACAGCAAATTTTCGAGCTGTACGCCAACGAAGTGTACCTGGGCAATCGCGGCAGTTTTGCGATTCGCGGATTTGGGGAAGCCGCTGAGGCATATTTCGGCAAGGACGTGAGGGAGCTGAGCCTCGGCGAACAAGCGTTTCTCGCCGGGATCATCCGCGCGCCGAACCGCTATTCTTCGGCGGAGCGCCATCTGGATCGCGCCGAGGAATCGCGCGACCGCGTGCTGGCGCAGATGGTGGAAGATAGCTACATCACCCAGGAGCAAGCCGACGCCGCCAAGAAAGTGAAATTCAAATTCGTAAACGGCGGCGTGAATACCGGCTCGGCGCCCTATTTCGTGGACATGGTCAAAGACCACCTGCTCGAGCAATTCACCGAAACGGATCTGGAAACGCAGAGCTACCGGATTTACACGACGCTCGACCCGCAATTGCAGCACGCGGCCGCGGACGCCATTCAAATCGGCGTGCAAAACGTGGATAAGCTGCTGGCCAAGCGCTACGCCATCTGGAAAAAGAAGGGGCAGGCGGTGCCGCAGGTGCAGGTGGCGCTGGTCGCCATGGACCCGCACACCGGCGAAATTCGCGCGCTGGTCGGCGGCCGCAACTATGGTGAAAGCCAGCTGAATCACGCGCTGGCGCGGCGGCAGCCCGGGTCCGTGTTCAAACCGTTTGTGTACGCGGCCGCGTTCGACGATACCGTGCTGGGAGTGCAGCCGGTGGTCACTCCGGTCACCACGGTGGACGACGTGCCCACCACGTTCGATTTTGACGGCAAGGAATACACGCCGGACAATTACGGCGAGGAATTTTACGGCACCGTGACGGTGCGCGACGCGCTGATTCATTCGCTGAACGTCGCCACCGTGAAAGTGGCGGAAATGATCGGCTACCAGCGCGTGGTGGACCTCGCGCGGCAGATGGGTCTCGGCAATAACATTCAGCCCACGCCCGCGGTTGCGCTCGGAGCGTACGAAATGACGCCGATAGATGTTGCCGCCGGCTACACCGCCTTTGCGACCAACGGAGTGCGGGCCGAACCGCTTTTCCTGCGCAGCGTGCTGGCGGCGGATGGCACGGTGGAGGAGACGGGATTGCCGCGGACCCATCCAGTGCTCGATCCGCGTGTCGCGTATCTGACGACCAGCCTAATGGAAGACGTGATCAATAAGGGCACGGGGATCACCGTGCGCTCGATGGGCTTTACGCCCGTCGCCGCGGGGAAGACGGGCACCTCGCGCGACGGCTGGTTCGCGGGGTTCACGTCGAATCTACTGTGCGTGGTGTGGGTGGGATTCGACGACAATCGCGACCTGGGCCTCTCCGGCAGCGATTCGGCTGCACCGATCTGGGCGGAGTTCATGAAGCGGGCGGTCGATTTGCCGCAATACAAAATGACGGAAGACTTTGATCCGCCGCCTGGCGTGCTCGAAGAAACAATTGACCCGCAATCTGGGCAGCTAGCCACCGCATCCTGTCCGCAAACGATCCAGGAATATTTCGTTGCGGGCAGCGAGCCCACCCAACTGTGCGAACTTCACGGCGGACCGCATTTGGCCTCGACGCCCGCGAACTGGCTCTCGCATCTCTTCGGCAAGGATAATAATCCGCAGCCTGCTGCACCGAACGCCTCCGCCAACCCAAATGGCGCGAACCCCCAGACTCCCCCCGCGGACGACCAGGCGGAAAAGAAAAAGGGGCTTCTGGGCAAGATTTTTGGTATCTTTGGGTCCAGTAAGAAGCCTGCGGACGGCCAGAAACCTCCGCCGTAGGTTGGCAAGCGCAGTGAAGGAGTGAGGCAATGAGCCGATTGACTCTTGTTGCCGTTCCGCTGGTCCTGTGCCTAGCTGTTTCCATCCGAGCTCAGGAAACCCCCAAAAAAGTCAGCAACACGACGAGTACAACTGCGGCAATGGCGCCGCCGCCGGTTACGACCATGACGCCGCGCGAGGCGATGGAGATGCGCGGAGATATTTTCATGGCGCGCAAAGAATATTCCTCGGCGGTTGGCGAGTATGACCGCATTCTGACCGCCGAGCCCAAGAACGCGGCGGTGCTGAACAAGATTGGCGTCGCTTATCAGCAACTGGGTGACCTGCAGCGCGCCGAACATGCCTATAAGCGTTCCATGCACGCCGACAAGAATTTCGCCAGCGCCCCGAATAACTGCGGCACGGTGGAATACGAGAGAAAGCACTACGGCAAAGCCATCGGACTGTACAAGAAGGCGCTGGCGCTGCGTGGCGACATGCCCACGATGTACAGCAATTTGGGCTATGCGTATTTTGCGAATAAAGAGTACCCGGAAGCGATGAGTTCGTTCGAGAAGGCGCTGTCGCTCGATCCGACGATATTCGACCGCCGCGGCCAGGGTGGCACGGTGGTACAGCAGCGCTCCACGCCCGATCCCGGATTGTTTTATTTCTTCGTGGCCAAGACCTACGCGCAAGTGGGCGATGCCGAGCGGGCGGCGCACTATTTGAAGCTGGCGCGCGACGACGGCTATGCCGGCTTCTTGACGGCGCAAAGCGATCCGGCGTTCGCCAAGGTCATCAAAGACCCCGGCGTGCAGGAAGTGCTGCACGAGGCGCCTGCCTACGCCAGTTCGCCGAAAAAGCAGATCCAGAACTAGCGGGGACGCGCGTGTCTGCGTTTGTCGGACGCTTGCTCGCGACGTGTTTAGGCTTCGCGCGCTAGAGATTCCGAATCGTTTTTTGGTAATTCCGCCCTGCGGCAAATCCAGACATCTACCGCGTCCGCCGCGCTCCCCTCGTGATTTCCCATTCCGCACGCCTTATTGACGTTCGTTACCTGAAGCGTTAGAGTACGCGCAAGTAATGCAGCGTTCATCGTCGCAGGCTCCCAAGTGGTCCTCTCCCGGGAGTCCATCGGAGGCGTGAGTGTCTCGCCGGATTGTATGCTATCTATTTTCCCTGCTGGTTTCTCTATTCGCGTTGCCTCCAGCGGCGCGGGCGGCAATCGACCCGGGCTGCCAAGCCGTCGCACCAAACCACCGCCTGCTAACAGGGCCAGCAGGGTTGAACTACGACCGGGTGGGGCAGGCCATCGTGACTGCTTACAACAGCCAGCACTCCGGGCAAGACCAGCTGACCGCATGCACCGATGAAGGCTCGATCGAGAGTGTGCAATTGCTTTCGGAAGGGCAGGCGGCGCTGGCGATTGTGCAAAGTGATGTCGCACATCAGGCGTGGTTCAACCACGCACTGCGCTCGGCGTTGGACGCCAAGCAGCCGTGCTTGCTTACGCCGTTCAAGTTTCCGCCCGGAGATAGCCGCATCCGTTTAATCGTGCCGCTGTTCACGGAGGCGGTGCACGTTCTCGTGCGTCCGCACCTTTACATTTCGAATGTTGCGGACCTGCGCGGGCGGCGCATCTGGGCCGGACAACCGGGGGCAGGCGGTTACTTGACCGCCGAACGGGTGTTGGCCGCGGCAGGCCTGCGAATGTGCGATGTTGCACTGGTCCCGGCGATCGCCGGCAGCGCTCACTCCACCGCGACCTTGCAGGATGTCCTGGGAGACTTGCAGAAAATGGACATTGACGCCGTCTTCTTCACCGGCGCGGTGCCGACTCAGGCCATCCATGACGTATTCGAGCCGCCGGACGGAGAGGAGCCTGGCGCGGAAATCCAGTTTCTACCGCTCAGTGTGGCCATGGTGAGCGAGCTGAGCGAAGACTCCAGTTATGTGGAAACCATGATTCGCAAGAATGAGTACGCTCCGGATGTTCCGGGAGCACAGGGCGTAGCCACGGTGGGAGTGGAGGCCTTGCTGGTCACCAGCGAGGATAAAGATATGGCCGCGGTTGCCGAAAGCATGGTCACATTCCTCGCCGGAAATATGGATAGCGTCCGCGCGCACATTCCGAAGGACCAGCCGGCGCTCGCGAGGCTTCCGCTAGTGGACCTTCCGACTCCTTCGGCGTTGTCGAGGAGATACTTCTTTCATCCGGCGCGCCAATTCTTCTTCAAGGATCCGTGGGACTACTGGCGGCGCGCGATCGCGTGGACGGCGGTCATTGCAATTCTTTTGATCGGGTTGTTTTGCTGGCAGCGCAAGAGGTTCGGCTCCCGGATCATGAAGTGGCCGACGCTGCTTTTTGCGAGCCTGGTTTTCGTGCTGGTATGGGTGCCGACCGCCTTTCTGATGTGGCATTTCGAAAGACACGTGAACGGGGATTTTACTTCGGTAGGCAGGGCGCTGCTCTTGGTGCTGTTTGTTTATTTTCCGCCTTTCATCGGAAAGACGGCCATGACCGGAAACGGCCAGATGACAGTGACCATCGCCCGCTATCTCCTGGTGGGTTTATTCGGCGGGGCCATCTGGCCGTCGGCGAAAAATCTGGTCTCGGCATGGATGTGGCCGCGCTTGAGCAATTGGCTGAGAGGCGGAGAATTTGCGCGGCCGAAGACTTAGGAGGCGCCGGCTCTGCGGTCGCGGTATCGCTCAGAATGTGCAATCAATCGGCAGGTGTGATTGACTTCGACGAAGGATAGGCCCAGTTGAACGCTGCGAACGCGATCGCGAATATTACAAAGACCATCACGCTGCCCTCCGGACCGATCGTCCCGCCGGCGAGCCAACGCGGGCCATGCAGGCTGGAATTCAAAAGATGTCCGGTAGCCAACTGGCCGCTATCAGGCACCGAGTAAATGAAGGTTTCCGCGT
The DNA here is from genome assembly GCA_963780035.1 of uncultured Acidobacteriota bacterium. Taxonomy (GTDB): domain Bacteria; phylum Acidobacteriota; class Terriglobia; order Acidiferrales; family UBA7541; genus Palsa-295. The sequence continues at coordinate 685,126 of CAWAAG010000012.1, forward strand.
AATCTCCTGCAGCATGGAATCCAATCGCGAACCACAGGTTCCCAGTGCGCCGCAAGGTGAAACAGGCGAACACGCCGAAGCAGAAGACGGAAAGCGCTCCCACCCATCCCTCGCCGGAATTTCCTAGATGGACCGCTCCAAATGCCGCGGAAAGCAGCGCGGCCGAGGGCCAAAAGCCGATTCCGGAACCAAGCGTGAATTGCGTGTACCCGCGAAAGAGAAATTCTTCAAAGATGCCCACCAGCACGAAGCCGATGGCCCAGAGCAGGGCGTAACGAATCAGTGCCGCGCCGGCGAGCGCCAACGTGCCCGTCGTAAAGCCGCCGAAGGCAAAGATTGCCAGAATTTCGAGAGTTTCGAAGGCCAGCCCCCAGAGGCATCCTTGCCAGAAGAGTTTGCCGAAGGCGCCCTGAAGGGGAATTCCGTAGGTGGCAAGTGGGCGCTTCTCGATCCGGCTCATGATGAAGGTACTCAGGAAAACCATCAGGATTCCCGCCGATTCGAAGATCAGCAGGAAGTAAGGCGACAGCGGCGCGCCGGATTGCGCTGCTCTGGCGACTTCCGCGAATCCAGGGATGAGCCGCAACGCATGTTGGATAATCAGAAACTGGAACGCGGCGCAGAGAACAAGAAAGATGAGCAGCCGCCACCCGGCGCGGATTTCGTCTGGCCCCCGAAATATTTTGCGGAAGCCGCCCTCGTGGGCTATTCCGGAAGCAGGCTCGTCGGGCGTGAGGCCTGGAGCCATCGGAATTGGATTGGGATTCTGGGCACTCATAGGGTCCTTGAGGTTTCTAGACGGGCGAGAATGATTTTCGTTTGCTTTTTTTTTCGCGCGTAGTTGCGTCGCGCTGGCTCCGCTGAGATTTCCCGCATTCTGCATTTTGAACGTGCCGCGACATCGACCGGCAAATCCCGCGATCGGAGGATGGCCGGTTGTGGGAAGTCTAGGGCGCACGCGGCTTCTATTGCTATAATGGCTCACGAAATGTTCCTCCGCGCAGTTCGCCGCTTTTTGTGGTTTCTGGTTGTGGCTGCTGCAGTATCGTTGACTTTCTCCCATGCACTCGCCGCGCCTGCGACCTCCGCTGCCGCGGATGCGAATTCCACGGTCGTCGAGCTGCACGTTGACGGCGATATTGAGCCGATTCTGGCGGAATATCTGGTGCATGGCATTGACCAGGCGAACGCGGATCACGCCAGCCTGATTTTGCTTACCATCAACACGCCGGGCGGTCTGGATACCTCCATGCGCGAGATCATTTCGGCGATTCTGCGTTCGCCCGCGCCGGTAGTGACGTATGTGTATCCGAGCGGGTCGCGCGCGGCATCGGCTGGGTTCTTCATTTTGCTTTCGGGGGATGTGGACGCCATGTCGCCGGGCACCGAAACGGGCGCGGCCTCGCCGTTAATTGAGGTTTTCGGCTCGCCCGTGCAAATTGACGAAACGCTGCGCAAGAAAATCGTGAACGATGCGACGGCATATTTGCGCAGCTACACGATCAAGCGCGGGCGCAATGCGGACTTGGCCGCCACGGCGGTGACCGACGCGAAGGCCTTCAGCGACAAAGAAGCCCTGGACGGCAAGCTGGTGGATATTGTCACCGCATCGAAGGAAGATTTGCTGGCGCAGCTGAATGGCCGGACCATCACTCGCCTGGACGGCACGAAGATGGTGCTGGAGCTGCCGCATCCCGTCATCGTGAATCGCGAGATGACCGGGCGCGAGAAATTCCTGCAACGCATCGTGCAACCCGACGCATTTTTTATTTTGCTGGTCATCGGCGTTTTGGGGCTGTACGTCGAGTTCACCCATCCCGGAGTGTTTGCGCCGGGGGTGATCGGCGGTATTGCGCTGCTGCTGGCGCTTTTCGCGATGCACCTGCTGCCGATTAATTTCGCGGGGTTGCTGCTGATTGCGTTGGCGTTTGCGCTCTTCATTCTTGAGGCGAAATTCCCGACGCATGGCGTGCTGGGAGCGGGAGGAGTGGTGGCCATGATCCTGGGCGCGCTGTTTCTGATTCGCTCGCCGCTGACCGGCATGGGCGTGAGTTTATTGACCGCCGTCGCAGTGGTGATTCCGTTCGGGATCATCGTGATCATCCTGATGCGCCTGGTGCTGCGCTCGCGCCACTGGAAAGTTTCCACGGGCAAGGAAGAGCTGGTGGGCGAAGTCGGCGAAGTGCGGGAGGCGCTGGGTTCCGCGGATGCGGCGGGAAGCGTTTTTGTGCACGGTGAGTTGTGGCGCGCCGCCGCGCAGTCCGGCCAGAGTATTCCGGCTGGCACGCGCGTGCGAGTGCGAAAGGTAAAAGGTCTGACGCTGGAAGTCGAGCCGCTGGAGTCGAGATAATCGAGCGAAGTCGCACGTTTCAGCAGAGCATGCCGTGCCTGTTGATGACGGCTGTGCGTTCGCAAGCGGTTGTAGGGGCGGGTCTCAGACCCGCCGCTACATAGAGCAACACGCGCGCCGTCGAATTCGGGATAGAAGGTCGGAGGTAATGCGATGGATTTTGTAACGATTCTGTTCGGGGTCGCCGTAGTTATATTTCTATTTTGGCTGGTGAATTCCGTTTACGTCATTAAGGAATGGGAGCGCGGTGTGGTGCTGCGGCTGGGACGCATGTTGCCGGAACCCAAGGGCGCGGGCTTGCAACTGGTATTTTTCCCGATTGATAAGCTGACACGCATTTCGCTGCGCATCGAAACGCTGGACGTGCCGCCGCAGGACGTGATCACCCGCGACAACGTCTCGGTGAAGGTAAACGCCGTATGTTACTTCCGCGTAGTGGACGCGAATCTGGCGCTGTCGCAGGTGCAGAATTATCTATATGCTACTTCGCAGTTGGCGCAGACCACGCTGCGCAGCCTGATCGGACAGTTCGAATTGGACTCGATCCTCTCCGAGCGCGAAAAGGTTAACGCCAAGCTGCAACAAATCCTTGACCAGGATACGGAGCCTTGGGGTATCAAGGTAACGAAGGTTGAAGTAAAACAGGTCGATATTCCGGAGAATATGCAGCGCGCCATCGCCCGGCAAGCGGAGGCGGAGCGTGAGCGGCGGGCCAAAGTCATCGCCGCCGAAGGCGAATTTCAAGCTTCGGCGAAATTGTCCGAGGCTGCGGCAGTGCTGCAAAAGGAACCCACGGCCATCCAATTGCGGTATTTGCAGACGCTGGTGGAAATCGGCGTGGAGAAAAATACCACGGTGGTCTTTCCGCTGCCCGTGGACATTATTTCGCAGTGGCTGAAAGCGGCGGGAGGCAAGTAAAAGCGGCATGGCATCGAGCGGCAGACACGGCGGCGGCGAACGAGTGCTGGAAAGCCGGCACTTGGTAGGGCTATTTCTCGGCGTGGTGCTGCTGTGCGGAGTTTTCTTCACGCTAGGTTACGTGATGGGGCGTCAGCAATATGGCGGCTCAGTCCACGCCGCCGACGCGACGCCGCTCAGGAGCGCGCCTGCTGCGTCTGCTTCGGCGAAAAATAAGGAAGCAACTCCGGCGACGAGCAGCACGCCGGGCGGCGATCAGGGCTGGGATTTTTACGGTAAGGGCAACGGCGCGGCCAATGACCATCTCGATTCCGCTCCGGCATCGCGCGGGAAACAGCCTGCGTCGTCGTTTGCGGCGAAATCATCCGCGAAGCCGGCGCCGCCGGTTGCCGCGAAGGCGCTCCCTGCCAGCGCCAGAGAGCCCGCGCGCTTTCAGCCGCCGGCGCTGAGCAAGAATTCCATCGTCCTGCAGGTTGCGGCGGTGAAGGTGCAGCGCGATGCGCTGGAAATGGCCGACGCGATTCAGCAGAAAAGATTCCCGTCGTTTGTCGCTACCTCGTCCGCGGACAATCTCTACCACGTGCAGATCGGCCCTTACCCCGATATGGCCGCCGCGGAAAGCGCCAAGCGCTCCCTCGAACAATTGGGCTTTAAGCCTATAATTAAACACTGAATGAACTTGCCTCGTTACGCGCGAGTCTTGCTCGCCATCGGGAGCGGTGTCGCGCTGGGTCTTGCGTTTCCCAATTACAATTTGTACCTGCTCGCGTGGGTCGCGATGGGCATGCTGGTGCTGGCTTGCTGCGGCGCGCCGCTGAAGGAAGCGCCACTATACGGATTCCTGCACGGGCAAGTTTTTTATCCGGTGTGCCTGCCGTGGGTGGACACGGTGATGCGGCAGTACGGGAATATCGATCCGTGGATCGCGGGCGCTTTTGTGGGCTTGATCGGATTCGTGGGCGGATTGATTTGCATGGCGTTCTCTACCGGGGTGGCGCTGGCTTCGAAGAAAAGCAAATTGCTGGCTTGCGTGCTGGCGCCGTTTTTGTGGACCGCGCTGGAATTTTTCCGCACGAATATTCCGATTATTGGCTCGTCGTGGGATTTGTCGGGGTATCCCGCCGCGCGGAGCATGGCGCTGCTGCAGATCACTTCGGTGACCGGGATTTACGGATTGTGTTTTGTGATTGCGGCGTACGGTTCGCTGCTGGCCTACGCGGTGATGGTTGACACGCGGCGCGCGTGGAAGCTAGCTGTCATCATCACGGTCGTGCTGGTCGCTATCGCGCTCGGCGGCCCGTATCTCATCCCGTCGTCGCACCCTCGTTACGTGGCGCACCTGGTGCAGACCAATTTTCCGCAATCGGAAAGTTATCCTGCGGACTGGCTTACCGTGCACGCCGGGGAGCTCGACCAGCTCGAACAGATCAGCGTGGACGCAGCGCGGCGCGTGCCGGGAATCGTTATCTGGCCGGAAGTGCCGGCGCCGTTCTCCTTTACCGAGCCGGTGTTTGCACAGCGCGCGGAGCAGATCGCGCGCGAAGCAGGGAACTATTTTCTGGTGGGCGTGGTGGATTGGAAGGTGGCGCCGGGAGGGAAGTGGCTGGCGTTCAATAGCGCGGTGCTCCTGAATCCGGCCGGCGAGCGCGTCTATTCGTACAATAAGATTCACCTGCTGCCGTTTGGGGAGTATGTGCCGCTTCGCGGCTGGCTCACTTTCGCGAAGAAGCTGACGGCGGATATTTCCGACTTCACGCCGGGTACGGAATACAGTATCGCGCAACTGCCGCAGGGAAAATTCGGAACGTTCATTTGTTACGAGGCGATTTTCCCCAGCGAAGTGCGGCGCTTTACCGCCGCCGGCGCCGAATTGCTGGTGACCATTTCGAACGATGGCTGGTTCGGGCGTTCGTCGGCGCCCGAACAGCACATGGCGATGGCGCGCGTCCGCGCGGTGGAAAATCGCCGCTGGCTGCTGCGCGATACGAACAATGGCTATACCGAATCTATCGACCCCTACGGCCGCACCGCCGCGCAATTGCAATTAGACATTCGCGGCCAGCTGGATGCCCCGTACGATTTCCGCAGCGACATGACGCCGTACGTTCGTTTTGGGGATTGGTTCTCGTGGATGTCCGTCATCGCGACCATCTTTTTGCTGGGATTGGCGCTTTTCTGGCGCAGTGCTGCTCCTCGGGATGACAGTCGCGGAAAAATCAATTAGCATGTAAAGACCATATGGCCGAACACATCGAAGACCTCCAGCAGCGCTTCGCCGAGTTGAATAAACGCATTCAGCTTGTGCGGAGCTTTCTTTGACGCCGATTCCGCGCGCAAGAAGCTAGCCGAATTCGAAGCCAAAACCAGCGACCCCAATTTTTGGCAGGACCAGGAAAAAGCTCAAGCCACCCTGCAGGACCGCAAGCAGGTCGAAGACCGCGTGAACGCCGAAGTCGCGCTTGACCGCAAAAAAAGCGATATCGAAACTTACTTTGGCCTCGCGCAAGAAGAGAAAGACGACGCCCAGCGCGCGTCGCTGCTCGAAGACGTCGCCAAAGAACTAGTGGCGACGGACACGTATCTCTCCGAACTGGAAACCAAGACGCTGCTGGCCGGAGAAAACGACAGGCTGAATGCCATCGTGACCGTGAAGCCCGGCGCGGGCGGCACCGAATCGCAGGACTGGGCCGAGATGCTGCTGCGCATGTATCTGCGCTGGGCGGAGCAGAAAAATTTCCGCGCCACGATTCTCGATTCGACGCCCGGAGAGGAAGCGGGCATCAAGTCCGCCACCGTGCAGATCGAAGGTGAAAACGCTTTCGGAATGCTTTCCGGCGAGAGCGGCGTGCATCGCCTGGTGCGCATTTCGCCGTTCGATCAGGCGGCCCGCCGCCACACCAGCTTCGCCTCGGTATTCGTAATCCCGGAAATAGACGATCGCATCGAAATCAATGTGAAGCCCGACGATCTGCGCATTGACACCTTCCGCGCCGGTGGCCATGGCGGGCAGAACGTCAACAAGGTGGAGTCAGCGGTGCGGATTACGCACTTGCCGTCCGGGATCGTGGTGCAGTGCCAAAACGAGCGCAGCCAGCACAAGAACCGCGAAATCGCCATGAAGGTGCTGCGCTCCCAGCTTTACGAACTCGAACTCGAGAAGCGCCGCGACGCCCTCAACAAGCTGGACGCCTCCAAGCCCGAAATCAGCTTTGGCAGCCAGATACGCTCCTACACAATGCAGCCCTACCAGTTGATCAAGGACCATCGCACCAAAGTCGAGCGCGGAGACGTCCAGAAGGTCTTGGACGGCGATCTAGACCCCTTTATTCGCGCCTATTTGCTCTACCGAAGGGACATGGCGTAACCGAAGGCGAGAGTGCAGTCAAGGGGCGGTTTCCGGAACTGAAGTTCCCGTCACTGGCCGAATCGCCGGGTGAACGGCGAGCCAAAACCCATTTCCATGGTTCCAACCGGCCGTTCAAGGTCGAATTAAGGCCTTTCGCTGCATAAAATTGACAGGGGTAGGGCCCCATGCTAGCCTTTTGTTTTTGCATTTGTCTGCCGAGCCCGGCTTAGGCCCTTGATTTGCCTCATATCCCCTTGGAGGATACTTTTTTGCCACACGCCGATGAGAAGTTCCTGTTTACCTCGGAGTCTGTGACCGAAGGTCACCCCGATAAGATCGCCGACCAGATATCGGATGCCGTGCTCGACGCGGTGATGAAGGACGACCCCACCGGCCGCGTCGCCTGCGAAACGCTGGTTACTACTGGCCTGATAGTCGTGGCCGGGGAGATCACCACCTCCACCTACGTACCATTTTCAGACCTGGCTCGGGGCGTGATCAAAGACGTCGGCTACACCCGCGCGAAGTACGGCTTTGACGCTGAAACCTGCGGAGTGATCTGCGCGATCAACCGGCAATCTCCGGATATCGCGATGGGTGTGGACACCGGCGGAGCCGGCGATCAGGGCTTGATGTTCGGATTTGCTTGCGACGAGACCCCCGAACTGATGCCCATGCCGATCCAACTGGCGCACAGCCTGACCCACAAGCTCGCGGAAGTCCGCAAGAAGGGCGTGGTTGATTTCCTCCGGCCTGACGGAAAGTCCCAAGTCACCATCGAATACGTTGACGGGCGTCCTGTCCGAGTGGACACCGTGGTCATCTCCACGCAGCACAGCGACAAAGTTTCCGCCGGCGATCTGCATGATGCGGTGCTGAATGAAGTGATCAAGCCCGTCCTTCCCGCAGCCATGGTGGACAAGAAAACCAAATACCACATCAATCCCACGGGACGGTTTGTCACCGGCGGTCCGATGGGCGATTGCGGCCTCACCGGACGCAAAATCATCGTGGACACCTACGGCGGTTACAGCCGCCACGGCGGCGGCGCGCTTTCTGGAAAAGATCCAACGAAGGTGGACCGCTCGGCGTGCTATATGGCGCGCTACGTGGCGAAGAATATCGTCGCGGCGGGCCTGGCCACCAAGGTGGAAGTGCAAATCGCTTACGCGATCGGCGTCGCGGAGCCCGTTTCGGTGATGGCCGATACTTTCGGCACCGGCACGATCCCGAATTCGCAGATCACCGAACTGATCCGCAGCTTCTTCAAGCTCACGCCCAAGGGCATCATCGAGACGCTGGATCTGCGGCGCCCGATCTATCGTCCCACCGCCGCCTACGGCCATTTCGGCCGCAGCGGACCGGGCTTCACCTGGGAGCGCACCGACAAAGCCGACGCCATCCGTAAGGAAGCCGGCAGCCGCGGGGCCGTAGCCGTCTCGAGAAGTTGAATCGTCCCACAGGGCGCGATTAATCTTGTCGTTGAATTTGTAGGGGAGGGTCTCAGACCCGCCCTCTCGTAACGCAGCCGTCCCGCCGGCCCCGTCGCCGTCGGTTTCCTCTGCGCACTCTGCGTCTCTGCGGTAAAAAGGTTTTTCGACTCAAGTTTTCGCACTCTAATCTAAAAGGGAGTTCCCAGTGGAAACAGCGACGAAGCTAGCCGGTGACGTGAAAGACCTCGCCCTCGCCGAAAAAGGTAAACGCAAAATCGAATGGGCCAACCAGCAAATGCCCGTGCTGCAATTAATCCGCAAACAATTCATCAAGGACCAGCCGCTCAAGGGCATTCGCATGTCTGCTTGCCTGCACGTCACCAGCGAGACGGCCAACCTGGCCATCACCCTGCGAGACGGCGGCGCCGACGTGGTCCTCTGCGGCTCGAATCCGCTTTCCACGCAGGACGAAGTGGCCGCGTCGCTCGTGAAGGATTACGGCATCCCGACCTACGCCATTAAAGGCGAAGACAATGCTACCTACTACGCGCACATCGCGGCGGCGATTGACCACAAGCCGCAGATCACCATGGACGACGGCGCGGACCTCGTAACCCAGCTGCTGACCAAGCATCCGCAACTGGTGGCGAACGTCATTGGCGGCACGGAAGAAACCACCACCGGTGTGATTCGCCTGCGCGCCATGGCCAAGGACGGGACGCTGAAATATCCCGTCATCGCCGTGAACGACGCGCTGACCAAGCATCTCTTCGACAATCGTTACGGTACGGGCCAATCCACACTGGACGGCATCATCCGCGCGACCAACATGCTGCTGGCAGGAATGAGAGTTGTCGTCGCCGGCTACGGCTGGTGCGGACGCGGCGTGGCCATGCGCGCCAAGGGTCACGGCGCCGACGTGATCGTCACCGAAATCAATCCGACGCGGGCGCTCGAAGCCATCATGGACGGCTTCCGCGTGATGCCCATGGCCGACGCCGCGAAAATCGGCGAGATTTTCGTCACGGTCACCGGCAACAAGTCCGTCATCGCCCAGGAGCACTTCGAGAAAATGAGAGACGGCGCAGTGGTTTGCAATTCCGGCCACTTCAACGTGGAAATTGACATTCCCGCGCTCGAAAAGCTCGCCAGTTCGAGGAAAATCGCGCGTCCTTTCGTGGAAGAATACGCGATGAAAGACGGCCGCAAAATCTACCTCCTCGGCGAAGGCCGCCTGATCAATCTGGCCGCCGCGGAGGGCCACCCAGCGGTGGTGATGGATATGAGCTTCGCGAACCAGGCCCTGGCGTCCGAGTACATGGTGAAAAACGCCAAGGAACTGAAAGCACAGGTCTACGCCGTCCCAGAGGCGATTGACCGCCAAATCGCCAAGCTGAAACTGGAATCCATGGGCGTGCAAGTGGATAAGCTCACCGCGGAACAGGAGCACTACCTGGCCAGCTGGTCCGAAGGCACCTAGTTCTCGCGCGAACTATAGCTCTTGAGTTGGTAGGGGCGGGTCTAAGACCCGCCCTTTGCCTCTCTCCTCCACAGCTCGCTGCATGTACACACACTCATTTGCATTCTCCCCGCGCTCTCTCTAAGATAGTCGGATGATTTTTTCGCGCGACAACGGCCAGCACCAGCCGGGTGAGACGCGGGATTTCCACCCGGTCCACCACTTGGCCGCTCCGCCACTTCTCGATACAAATTGCCGCTTTTCCAGAACAATAGATCGCGTAAGTCATTCAAAACAAAGGGCCGGCTCGATTCTTATTCGATACAAACTGACGAGTACTCAATATTCGGCTTCGCCAAAAAGTCACGCGTTTTTCCCGCCTGGAATCGCGAAGAATCCTATCCTGAATTTCGGGACCGCCCGCGCATGATGCAGGATTGGGCGCACTGGGCGATCGAGACGGCCAAGCGCCGCGGCGCCAGCTATGCCGATGCGCGCGTTATGGATATTCGCCAGCGCGAGCTGGGCACGAAAAACGGCGAAGTGGGCACGCTGGTGGAATCCGAAACGCTGGGCATTGGGATTCGTGTGATTGCCAGCGGAGCGTGGGGGTTTGCCTCCACCGACCGGCTTACGCGCGAGGGAGTGCAGGCCTGCGCGGCCGAAGCGGTCGCAATCGCGAAAGCGTCGGCGCTCGCTAAACGCGAGAACGTGGCGCTCGCGCCGGAAGAAGCGTACGTGGATACCTGGCAGAACCCGTTTCTGAAGGATCCCTTTCGCATTCCGGTCGAACGCCAGATAGATTTGCTGATTGCCGCGGACAAGCAAATGCTCGGAGTGAAGGGCGTCACCTTGGCCGAGGGCTCGATGTCTTTCAAGCGGATTGACCAGCTGTTCGTTTCCAGCATTGGATCGTCGATTCATCAGATCAAGATGCACGCGGGTGGCGGAATCGTCGCCACGAGTTTTGCGGGCAGCGAAATTCAAAAGCGTTCCTATCCCAATAGTTTTGGCGGGCAGCACTCGCTGCAGGGTTACGAGCTGATCGAATCGTTCGACCTGGTGGGCAACGCCGAGCGCGTGGGCGAAGAAGCCGTGGCGCTGCATTCGGCTGCGCAATGCCCGGAAGGCACGAAGACGATTATTCTGGGCGGCTCGCAGCTCGGGTTGCAGATCCATGAATCCATCGGCCATCCCATCGAGCTGGACCGCGTACTCGGACAGGAAGCGAATTTCGCCGGAATGAGTTTCCTTACGGTGGATAAACTGCGCAAACTGAAATACGGCTCGGACATCGTGAACGTGGTCGCCGACGCGCGGCTGGAGCATGGGCCGGGCCTTGGCACGTTTGCTTACGATGACGAAGGCGTGCCGGCGCAATGCACGCCGATCATTTCGGACGGCCTCTTCACGGGATATTTGAGCAATCGCGAACTGGCTTCCGCCATCGGCGAGACGCGCTCGAACGGCACCATGCGCACCGAATCCTGGAACCGCCTGCCCATGATTCGCATGACCAATATCAGCATCAATCCCGGCACGTGGAACTACGACGATCTGATTGCCGATACGGATGATGCGATTCTGATGGAGACCAACCGTTCGTGGTCCATTGACGATCGCCGCTATCATTTTCAGTTTTCCACCGAAATTGGCTGGGAGATCAAGGGCGGCAAGAAGGGCCGGATGATCAAAAATCCCAGCTATAGCGGAATCACCACCGAATTCTGGAACAGTTGCGATGCGATCTGTTCGCGCGAGCACTGGACGCTATGGGGCACGCCGAATTGCGGCAAGGGTCAGCCGATGCAAACCATGGGCACCGGCCACGGCGCGTCGCCGGCGCGCTTTCGCAACGTCAAAGTGGGAGTAGCCTTCTCTAAATAAATGGCCGCGAAGAAGAAATCGGGATCCAAACCTGGCGCCCGTAGCAAGAGCGCGCGACGTGCTGCGGCGGGACATTCCACGAGCTATGCGACGAGCGCGCGCTATTCAGCGTCGGATCTGGAGCATATTGCCGAACGGATTCTGAAATTGAGTGAGGCGGACGAGACGGAAGTCGAAATTGACTCGACCGTGGATGCGCTGACCCGCTTCGCGAACAACACGATCCATCAAAACGTCTCCGAACACACCCTGGGGATTTCCGTCCGCGCCGTGGTGGATGGTCATACCGCCCGCGCTACCACCAACAAAACCGACGAAGAATCGTTGCGGCGCGTGGTTGCCGCCGCCATGAATCTGGCGCGCAACCAGCCGGAAAATCCGGATCTGCTGCCCATGCTGGGCCCGCAGAAATATCAGAAAGTCGCACACTTCTTTGATTCGACGGTATCGGCTACGGCGCAGGACCGCGCGCGGGCGGTTACGCGCGTCTGCAAGATGGCGGAGGAAGGGAAGCAGACCGCCGCGGGCATATTCACGACGGGCTTTGTGCGCAACGTGCTGGCGAATTCGCAAGGGCTTTCCGCGCGGCATGACGACACGCGCGCGGAATTTTCCGTCACGATTCTGGAAGAGAATTCCTCCGGCTGGGCGAAATCCAATTCGCCAGACATTTTGAACATTGATCCGGACACTTTATTCGAAAGCGCCAGCGAAAAGGCCGCGGGATCGCGCCAGCCGCGCGCGCTGGAACCCGGCCACTATACGGCGATTCTGGAGCCGGCTGCCGCGCTCGATTTCGTCGGCTCCATTTTTTATGATTTTGCCGGAACGGCTATTCTCGATAAGCGCTCCTGCTTGAACGAGCGCATGGGCAAGAAGATTTTCGGCGAGAACATCACGTTGTGGGACGACGTCTATCACCCGCTGCAAGTGGGCGCTCCGTGGGACGGCGAGGGGCTGCCGCGGCAGAAAGTGCTGCTGGTGGATCGCGGCGTGCCGAAGAGGCTGGTGTATTCGCGCGCCACCGCGAAGAAGATGAAAACGAAGCCCACCGGACACGGTTTCACGCTGCCGAACGAATACGGCGAAGCGCCGATGAACCTGGTTTTTTCCGGCGGCGATAAATCGCTGGACGACATGATTCGCTCGACCGAGCGGGGCATTCTGGTGACGCGGTTCTGGTATATCCGCGAAGTGGACCCGTACGAAAAGGTGCTTACGGGCATGACGCGCGACGGCACGTTCCTTGTAGAAAACGGGCGTGTGGCCGGCGGCATCCGCAACTTCCGCTTCAATCAGAGCATTATTGAGGCGCTGGCGAAGGTGGAGATGCTGGGGCCTGCCGTGCGCGCGACGGGCGAAGAATCATTCGAGATGGTGGTGCCGGCGATGAAAATTCGCGACTTCCACTTCAGCGAAGTGACGAAGTTCTGAGGTAAGACGCGAAAGGTTGGAAGTTGGAGAGCGAAATTCTTACTTCGTGAATTGCAGGCTGTTGATCGCGCGGGAGATGACGTTTTCCTGAATTTGCACCAGGTCGGTGCTGGCGAGCGTCATTCCGAAGATTATGTACACGCTGGCGCCGCGCGGGATGTAAACGGCCACTCCGGACCAGTCGCGATCGTCCACGCTCCCTCGAAAGCGGCGTTCGATGGCCGTGACTCCTGAGATGGTGACGCGCCTTTCGTCCAGCGGCCGGAAGTTATCCATCACGTCGTGCAAGCGCTGATCCGCCGTCTCCATTACGCTCGCCAGTGATTTGCCCCCCGTTTCCTGCCCGATCAGCAAGTAGGTCGTCTGATCGTCCGTGCCCATCGCGGTGATCGCGCCGGGAAGGATTTTGGGCGCGCCGGCGATGACGTGCCAGTCCGGGGGCTTATACATGTGGAAGCCGTAGGTGTCGTTGGTATAGAGATTGCCGGTCACTCCTTCGCGCATTGGTTCTGGCGCGGCGGGCTTTGGCGGTGGAGGCGCCGCAACTGCCTTGGCGGCAGGCTGTGGCGCAGCCTTCACCGGCACGGTCGTTGGCGGATTCTCCGCCGGTGTGGTCGGCGCGTCCGTGTGCGGATATTCGACGACGTCGTTGGCTGCCGAGTCCGTGGTCGCAGGCTTTGGCGGAGGCGCCGCAGTATGCCTGGTCTTCTCGGCTTTCGGTGATGCCGGAACTGGGGGCGGAGCTGATGCCGCAGCCGGCGTCGTCGCAGCGGACGCTTTCGACGTCGCAGATTCCGGCGTCTTCGCGCTATCGGTGACTACGATGGAAACGACCTGGTCCTTCTGCACAACCGCGAACCCGTAGCTGGTCTTCACCTTGAAGGAGTTCTCTTCGAAGCCGACGATTGTGCCAATGATCTTCGAGCCGTCCTTGAGCTTGATCTCGTCGGCGTGCGCCGCAGCTGCAGGGAACAGCGATGCGACAGCGACGAGACAGCTTGCGAGCGTAAGCGCTCGTTTCATAGCTCCGAGTATCACGCCGCGGGGGCTGAGCGGCAAGCGGGGGTACGGAAGGGGTGCTCGTTTAGTCAGTAGAAGGAGGCGTTTCCAGGCGCGCCCGAAGGACGGCGGAATGGCTACGGCAAGGCCGGGCGCGAGAGGCTGAAAGCGGCCGGAAGAGATAACGCGAGCGGATGCGGATTGAAATATCGCAAATAATTGTCGATTAGAACGTGGCGCGAGTGTTTGTTTTCCACGAGATACGGCGTTTTCTAATATCTGCCATTGTCGATTAGAAATGACAGGGATCGCGCGCGAAACGCGGCGAAGCGCGAGGCCAGTCGCGGCCGGACGAGGCAACGCACGTCCGAGGGTCGCGACGGACACAGTGGAGCGCTGAAACGGCGCACGCCAACCCTGCATTTTGTGACGATTAGAACGTGACGCGAGTGTTTGTTTTCTACGAGATGTAGCGATTTCTAATCGCACGCTGTGTCGATTAGAAAGGCGGTGAGTGGTGACCCGCCTGGCGGCGAGGCAGGCTGGTGAGTAGTGAGTGGTGACCCGCCTGCCGGCGAGGCAGGTTGGTGAGTAGTGAGTGGTGATTAGTGAGTAGTGACCCGCGTGCCGGCGAGGCAGGCTCGTGGCAGGCCACCGGCGAATCGTGATTCTGGAAGTGGCAAATTGTTGGCGATTGAATTGGGGTGCGGGTGTTTGTTTTGTAGGAGATATAGCGAATTCTAATCGCACGGGTTGGCGATTGAAAAACACGTGATTCGTGACTGGTGACTCGTGACCCGCCTGCCGGCGCGGCAGGTTCGTGGACGGCGAGCGGTGTTTGTAACATTGCAGTAGAGATGTTACATGAGGTTTTGGGGCGGTGGGACGGCGCGGGGCGGTTTTTGGGTAGAGATTTCCCTGGGGGTGGGAGTGGTCTGCCCGTCGCCGTTGTGGCGGAGTGCATGTGGCGTCCTCAGTGGGCTGGAATGGTAGCCCGGTTCTAATTTATCACATTTACTGTAAGATTACCAGTTCCAAAATGGGAATGCTGGAGGCGGCGGAATTACTGGCCGGGGCGCGCGTCTGGCGGCGGGCGCGGGTGCGCTTTGCGTCGGGCGGCTGGTTCCGGCGCGGATTGGATGACGTTGAGCTCTTGCTGAAGGATCGTGAATTCAGATTCGAGGGTGCGCAGGGCGTCCTCGGCATCGGCCAAATTGTTGGCGCGGCCGAGGGCTTCGAGGGTGCGCGCGGCGACGACGGCTTTGGGCGCGCCGAATATGGCGATGGAACCTTTCAGCAGATGGGCGGAGCTGGCCAATTTAGCGGGATTTTTTTTGACGATGGCGGCGCGGATTAGCGCGAGCGTCTTGGGGGCATCGGCCAGGAAAGTTTTGGCGAGCGAGCGGATGAGCCTTTCGTTGCCACCGGTGGTACGACGGAGATGCGTGTGAGCATCCTCGGAATCCGCGGGTGGATGCGGAGGCGCGCCTGGCGGAGGCGCCGGACGTT
>CAWAAG010000013.1:0-348050 GCA_963780035.1 uncultured Acidobacteriota bacterium
AAGGCATACGGATTTCGGGCACCGCAACTAATGGACGACATTCGAATCGGCACATAGGCGGTCACGGATACCGGCGTCCCTGGGTTGCGGTGAGGGGAACCGTGATTTATGCCGTTGCAGCGGTTTCGTTTCGGAGCAGTAGGGTCACCAGAACCGCGGTGCCATTTTCGTTGGACTCAATCACGGATGTTTTTGCGATGGCACAATTCACTCCCGCATTCCTCGTAGTCCAACTCCAACAGCTTGGCCGGAAGCAATTTGCCTTTGCAGCTCTTTATCGATTCCTTGGCCATCGTCGCGGGTATTCCCATAGCCAGTTTGTTCCCGTTATTAGATAGTCTGATGAAGGCGGAAGAACACTTAGCGTGCCGATGAATATTTGTCAGGCACTCCTGCGCGATACGAAATAGTTTGAGTCGGAGTCCTGAGGCGAGACGTCCGAAATCGGACGGCATCTCCAGTTTGACATTCATCTTGCTGCGCTCGGCGAAACCTTCGATGTACCACTTCAAGGCAGAACTTAATCCCATTTCGTCCAACAAAGGCGGATGAAGAAGGTAGGACAGCGTGCGAATGTCGGCGGAGGCCTGCTGAATCAAAACTCCGTTTTCTTCAATGCGTCGGCCGCCATCCGAACTTAGCTTGTGCCTTTCCTTCGCTACCATTGCGACATTCATGCTGATCGCTGCCAGCAACTGACCAACTCCGTCGTGCAGCTCACGAGCGATCCGCCGTCTGTCTTCATCCTGAACTTTTAGGAGCCGTGCTGAAACTTCGCTTTCTTTCAGCGCCTCCTCAAAGCGTTTCCGTTCACTAATGTCTCGGGCGATTTTGGAAGCGCCGATAATGTGGCCCTGATTGTCACGGACGGGAGAAATGGTCAAGGAAACATTCACGCTTTCTCCGTCCTTACCCTTAGGCGAACCGTTTCATAATGGTTGATGCGCTCGCCCTTCGTAGTTTGTCCAGAATCTCCCGCTCTTCCTGGTGCAGTTCGACGGGAATAATTATTGTGATGGGCCGGCCGATTGTCTCTGCTGGCGAGTCTCCGAAGATGCGCTGCGCCCCTGCGTTCCAACTGAGGATGACACCATTCGAGTCTTTGGAGACAATCGCATCGTCCGAGGATTCACGATGGCCGCGAACTGCGTCCTGGACCGAAAGAACTCAACAGCCTGATAGGCGGCTGACGCGAATCCCGCCAAACTCTGGAGTTGCCGTCTGTCTTCGGCGTCGAAATTGCGGCCAGCGTCGTGCGCCACTGCCCAAACCGTCCCGACCGCTTTTCTTCCCAAATAAAATGGGACCAGCAGTGCCTCTTCCACGGGCGGCCGGACCGGCTCGAAATATGTGTAGACCCTTTCCACATGCTTGAACAGGAGCGGTTTGTCTTGATCGAGAACCATTCCGCATGGACCGAAATCTCGTGGGGTACCACCGCCGATGTGTTGTTTCCAGGCACCGGAGATGGCCGGCCAGTAAAACGCTTTTCCGCCATCGTGGGTCGTAAGCAAGCTGATCCCAGCCGATCCACACCGCAATACATCCAGGATCGTCTAGCCAATGTTCAACACGATCTGCGGGAAATTTGCAAGTACCTGCATCAATGCCACAAGCGCCTGGCTTTCCTTTTCATAATCCGGTGGCCGTGAAGGGCGGAATCCAATTCCTCTGTGAAGAGAATCGAATCTGGCGAGACTGGACTCACTCTACGGTCAACCATCTGCGCCTCATCTTCAGGAAAGAAATGGCGCCAAAATATAGGGGAACGCGACCGTAACGCAAGGCCCTCCGCAGGTCTATAAGGTGTTCACTGTATAAGATTTCGGTTAAAGAAATGCTTTAAGCTTCGGCTCCGTTCCCGAAGTGCGAGGTTGACGCGATTACCAACGAGTCAAAGCTGATGGGCATCCTTGGACTTTCGCTTTTTGTGTGCCTTCGCTAAAATCCGGATGTAATCGGTTTCGCGAGATTCGATCCGGAACTTTTTGGGCGCCAACTAATGAAGTACACCGACCTGGAACTAATCAAAATGGGCAGAGCGTGTGCGCCGGTGCCTAACGGGCAACAATTGTGCCTATTGACGGGTTTTCCAGTCGAAGTGAGTCAAGCACGCATATAACAACATTGATGCTTCGGCCCACATCGGTGAAACAATTTGCTATCGGATCACTACAATAGGGGGCTGAAAGAGGGAAGGACAATGAGATACGATTCGTGGGTTGCGGCTTCCCGCGACGGAACGATCGTGAGATATGCCTATAAGGAACTGTCGGATGGTATTGCCGGGATATCCGCGGAAAAAGGCGGAACGTTTATGATTCTCCAAAGGAGTATCAGAGCGCCCTTGACTCGAAAGCAAGTCGAGGCTGTCTTTGAGCAGGGAGACTGTTAAATGGCGCAATCACCGCGTCGCTGATGAATGGGATGCAAATTACCGACGATTACCGCGGAGGGCTAGGTTGTTATTCCTGCAATCTACAGCTGCCGCGGGTGACGGCCTTCCGGTGCGATCGCATCCGCCGTGCGGGAAAACGCTGCTACACCTAGGAACGGCGCGGCAATGGGAATCCAGAAAAAGTATCGACGAGAGCACCGGTCAGCCTCCGCGATTGATAAAGGCCGTCTTGACCGGTACTGGGGGAGGTGAATCGATCTTGGGCACCGTGGAGTGATCAACGGGTGGATTACCTATCTTGATGCGGGTTGCATCGGGGTCGAGTTCTGACGCGTTGGGCCACACACCATATGTTTGCCTATCTTGGTTTCATTCAGCTTTGGAGGCTCCGGACGGGTGGAATCGCTTTTAACGTGCGTGCATTCCGTCTGCACAGAAGTTAGATTTTGAGCGGACGCTGGGATTACAAAGAAAAGCGACAGAAATAAGGTCAGCCACTTCATGTCTGGATTAGCTGGATGCTAGCCCTAGTCATCCACGGTGTCAACGGTGCGGCCTACAACTGTGCCCAGAATAGCGCTGCCGGCATCCTCTTTTCATTCTTGCTTAAACCCGACGTAACAATCGAGCGCGACAGTCGATGACGTAAAGCGAGGTTTGAGCGAGGAAAACGCCGGAGTAGGAGCCGCACTTGATTATTTAGAGTGGCACGCCGATGAAGAAGGATATGACGCCGACTTCCTCGAAGAATGCGCAAACAAATTCAGCGCAGTCAGGCGGCCTTTTCTCCGTAGCGCAAGGATATGCCGGGACCGGGCACGCAACATTCGCACAAACGTCGAAACTCTACGCGAGATCGCTCTGACGTAGCTTGCCGAAGTCGAACTCGCGAAGTCAACATCTCCATCTTGAAACGCGGTCGTATCCTTTTGCGCGAATTAGGGCCAACGCCTGTTTCAAAAGTTCCACGGTCGTGTCTTTTTCAACAAGCAAATCGTTATGCTCTCGCCGAAGAACAACTGCACGCGAACCGTATCCAGCTCCGTAAGTTTGAGTTTGCAGGCTCGCAAAATTCGTTCTTCTACGTTTTGAACGCTGAGGTTCAGCCCGATAAGAGAATCCAGCACGTCTACCGCATCCCGCTCTGAGTCGTAGCCCAGATTTTTCAATTGTGTTTGCACCCTGTCGGCAGCCCCTGGCAAATATTCTGTAGCGGAACGCAGTTGCTCGTATAAGGAATACTCAGTGCCGGGGATTCCCACGTCACGACTGGCAATATGTTGGGACTCGCCACTAGACCATCGCTGAAGTTAGGACCGACGTACCGTCCTGCGTACTGGCCGGATATAATTTTGATTCTGTAGCGTCTCATCGCCTTAGCTTATAACGGAAAGTCTGGTACGAATTCACAGCCGACAAGCGGGGCGTATTCAGTTCGGCCAATCGCTCTTGGGCCGTCGAGTTCTTTCACAAAAGCAGGCTTCACAGACGCGAGTTCCGTCTTTCAGCGTGAAATCGACTCTTCGAGTGGGGTCGATCTCGGCGCCGCGTTTTCCACAGACTTCTTGGCCTGTCTCGTCCATTTCGACCTTGCACGCCGGCGAAAAAGATCGCTAAGTGTGACCAGCCGGCTTCACGTCAAACCGCTCGATGTCTTGAATCGCTGCCCGATGCACTGCTCCGCCAAATCGCAGCCCCGAAGGTAGCGCTCTTGCGCCGCGTGCGCTGATCCAAACTGAATAATGCAGAATCGGTTGTAGCACGAAGACTCTGGCAAGTATTTTATGAACAACCCTGCTGTTGAATCCTTCCAGCGGCTGAACTCTGGCGTGATGCCACGGAAACTCCTCATCGTTGGCACCGCGTCGAGCTGCTCCTTGAACAGCTCGATCGCCCGCTGACCTTCCGAGCTAAGTTGAAAATCGCTCATCTCGCTCCGAGCAATCGCGTAGAATACCGTCTCGATATGAAATCCCTAATCTTCACGAAAGTCCAGCGCGCCAAGTCGGTCATCCTTGACGGGCGGCATTTGTTCCTGAAGGAGTGCGCGAGGTGCGGTTGTGATTTCTACGGCACCGAGAGGAAACCCGCTGCGATGAGTGTGTGGGAAAAAGGAGAAAACGCGCCTCGTGATAGAGCACGTTGGCTGGATCAAATCAATTGGCGGTTTTTTGGAAGCAGGCTTCAATCGCTTGACTACTTGGATCGGCAGGCGGAAACCGAAGTTGTACGTTCATTTCGAGACGGGGACTTGTATCTGGTGCATCGCTCGTTCAGGACCGGAGCCATCTGCGACCGAATATATGCAATTGATGTGCTCCGCAAACATCACTCACGATGATCTTAAACAGGCTATGGTTATCGTGGACGCCTACCCGGTCGGTACAACGTCGCAGATCAGGGCTATGGAGGAATTTACGATCCCGCCCGAAGAGATGGTGAAAGAACGGATAATGACAATCGTCGGGCCCGTGGTCGCAAAGAAAGGAAAGCCGTGGACTGGAAGAATTGTGTTGGTCGATCAGTTCCTCCGCAAGCATAAGACCCAGAAAGTCGCTTTTAAGTGGGTCGGATCGTCATCCGCGCCCTCCACGAGATGATCTCGCAACCCGAGGCTATTTGGTTGTAAAACACAAAAAGGCCGACCACCCCGAGGGGCAGCCGGCCGGATCTCGAATAGTTATTCGGGTAACCGGACACATCCCGTTCTAGTACTTTAGATGTCCGGTTAGGGCGTTAATCGTCCACTTGCCCTGAGCACGCAGGTGTAAAATGCGCCTCAATGTACAAAGCGGCTCCAAAACACGTTCTGTCCTTACAACTGTGGGTTCCTTTCACGTCGGGAAAAAGGAGGGTTGGTTCATGTCTGATCTGTTCGGCCTTCAACATCCGCGATATGGCTTGCTTACCTTTGGGATTCTCCTGATTGCCTTAGGGATGTTCTATACGTACACAGGAAAAGCATATGCACGCCTTCATGGCTGGATCTATCGCGCGGACGACCCGAAAGGGTTTTGGTTGGAGGTTGCAGGGTCTTATCTACTTGGTCTCGCATTGATTGGACTTTTTTTGTACGAGAACTTGTTCTCAAACTGAGCTGATCTTCTCCACGGGCGGCTTATACTCGGCGCTTTTCGTATAGCCAGACCCGCCTGCGGCGTATGCAAGATCGAGCCTCAAGATGGATCACTTGCCCCTCCGAGGGCAAGTCATCCTACGACGATTCACCGCGCACGGAAAAATCAGCCCAAAAATCCTATCTGGTGCCCGAGTAGTCGCATTACCGCACATTTGAAAATTCGGTACTCACTCGTTTGCTCCTGCGATCTTCTTCGCTATCCAAATCGCAAGACCGGCGATGATCGCTGTACCCGCGATGACTAGCGCTACCACCCGTGTCCAAGGCTGACTCAGGAGCATGTAAACCCACACCAGCGCCGTGAGCACCCAGACTTCAGGCCGCCGCTTTCTTGGCTCAACACTCACGGAACCACCCTGTCTTGCCCGCGCCAGATGCCCGAGTAAACGCAACAACAGAACCGCTCATACGCAAAAGTATACGCGGATTGGGGGGATGCGCCCGAATCTCCGCAAGCTACAAACCACTTGGACGTATAGTCGCGTTACCGGAGATGTGAAGCAGCACTTCACATGTACGATTACGGCGTTTACCAGATGGGATGAGAAGGCCGGTCTCCAGCGGGATGCGTTACGCTCCCAATGATCGACGCGCTCGAAGCGCACGAGAAAAGGAGACCGGCGATGAAGAAGATTAGCACTGTGCAGATATTTGGGAGCGAAATTTTCAAAGAGCAAAAGCTAACGATCGGTGTGGATCTGGGAGATCGTTGGTCGTTCTATTGTGTCTTGAATGAAGCAGGCAAAATCCTTCTGGAACAGAAAGTAGCGACGACACCAGAAGCGATCCAGCAGACCTTTGCAAAGATACCGCGAAGTCTCATGGCCCTGGAGACAGGAACACATTCGCCATGGGTGAGCCGACTGCTAACGGAGCTGGGGCACGAAGTGCTCGTGGCGCACGCACAAAAAGTAGAACTGATCACCAAGAGCAATCGAAAAGATGATCGGCACGATGCGCGGACCCTGGCACGACTAGCGCGAATTGATCCCGAGCTGTTGGGGCCGGTGCGCCATCGCAGTGCCAAGGCGCAAATCCACCTGACGGTGATCCGGGCGCGAGCCGAACTGGTGAGTGCGCGAACGGCGTTGGTGAATGCAGCACGCGGGTTGGTGAAGTCTTATGGGCAACGGCTGCGCAAGTGTGGCACGCAGCAAGTGAGCCGGGAGCTGGGCGCGGGATTACCCGCGGAGTTGCGCGAGGTTCTGGAGCCGTTGCTCAAAGAGGTCGAATCGCTGAACGAGCGCATCCAGGAATACGACGAGCGGATGGAGAAAATCGCCCAGGAAGTGTACCCGGAAGTGTTCTTGCTCAAGCAGGTGAAGGGGGTAGGAACACAGATCGCGCTGACCTATGTCCTGACAATAGAGGATCCGTATCGGTTCCCGAAGAGTCGCGCGGTAGGTTGTTTTCTGGGGCTACGACCTGGCCGGAGGAACTCCGGGGAGAGCGAACCACAGAAGAAAATCAGCAAAGAAGGAGACCGCTATCTGCGCACGATGATGGTGCAGGGAGCACACTACATTCTGGGACCTTTTGGAGAAGACAGTGATCTGCGGAGATGGGGGCTGAAGCTTGCGGAGCGAGGAGGGAAAAATGCCAAGAAACGAGCGGTGGTTGCCGTGGCTCGAAAGTTGGCGGTACTGCTCCATCGGTTGTGGGTGAGCGGAGAGGTGTACGAACCACTGCGCAATAGTCACAAGGCGATGCGGGCAGTGGCTTAGAGTTTCGATCCGGACAGCCGAGCTCGACCGCCGAATCCAGGTGACTGCGACTAAGTCCTGGGGCCCGACACTCACCGAAACGGTGGGAAGAGAGGTCGATTATCAGGTAGCAGCACCTACTGAAACGAGAACACCCACCGTGCACCGAGCGAATATCGCTCACAAAGAGTGCGGATGGAAGGATGGCGACAGGGGCGGCTTGGCTGAATGGGAACTGATTCTAAGAAAGAAGAAAGTCAAAGTGTGCTTGACATCAACCGGCCTTCTCATGGAAGGCGTTATGACTCACCTCATTCTTCTGAATGTACTCGCCAATGTGGTGTTGGGGAGCGGTTTTGCGTACCCTCAACGGTCGCTGGCGCGTCCTATGTGCAGGAGAATCCCTATGAAGCTGAGTCTTCGGACATTCTTTCTCTGTGCATCTCTTGTCTGTGCTGGTCAGGTTTGGGCTAACACTTTGCCGGATTCCTGCGGCGACGACAAAGTCAAATTCGACGTCAAAACAGAAAAGAACCAAGCCGCGCCTGCGGGGCCAGCAGAGGGCAAGGCACAGATTGTGTTTGTCGAAAACGAGAACCAAGTGATCGGCCCTTTCATGCATGCCACAGTCCGCTTTGGTATGGACGGAGCGTGGGTGGGCGCCAATTCCGGCAACTCATACTTCGCATTGACCGTGGACCCGGGAGTACATCACTTGTGCGCAAGTTGGCAATCGGCTCTAGGAAATACGAAGAAGGACGTCGATGTGACATCCTTTACCGCCGAGCCGGGCCACGTCTACTACTTCGCAGCCGCAGTCACGGTGAACTCCCGCACGAGCATAACCTTCGGCCTTTCGCAATTAAACGAAGACGAGGGCAAGTATCTGGTCAAGGGCCGCGACCTTAGTATCTCAAAACCAAAATAGTTAAGCTGCCCGACCTGGGTCTGCTGAACCGTCGCGCTACCGTCCAAGTGCTTTTGCCTCGATTTCACTTGATTGCATAACAACGTCGGCTCCTTAGACCCGAGTAGACTGTGGTTTGTCGAAGACCAAAGGCTCGGGAGAAAGGAGCCGAACATGATCATTATAGGCGTGGATTATCACCCGAGTGACCAGTACATCGCGTTTGTCGATACAGAAACGGGAGAGTGCGGCGAAAGGCGATTGAACCACAGCGATAAAGAGGCAGAGAAGTTCTACCGGGAACTGGCAGCGCGAGGAGTGAGCGTTCGCGTGGGAATGGAAGCCACGGGCTACTCACGCTGGTTCGAGCGGTTACTGGCAGAACTGGGGATCGAGTTGTGGATCGGCGATGCAGCGGAGATCAAGAGCAGGCGAGTCCGCAAGCAGAAGACCGATCGGAATGATGCCGCGCTTCTGTTGAAGCTGCTCGTAGAAGATAACTTTCCCCGTATCTGGGTAGCTGGCCCAGAGAATCGTGATTTGCGGCAACTGCTCTGGCACCGGCATCGCTTGGTGCAAATGCGCACACGGATCATGAACCAGCTGCAGGCTCTGGCCATGAACGAAGGACAGCGACGGAAGAAAAAGCTGTGGAGCGAGGCAGGGCGCACACAGCTGGAAAAGCTTTCGTTAGCGCCCTGGGCATCGCGGCGGCGGAAGGATCTGCTCGAACTGCTGGACCGGATGAACCCATCGATCGACGAGTTAAGCCGAGCCGTCGCGCGGGAAGCCAGGAAGTGGCCCGAAGCGCTGCGGCTGATGACGCATCCCGGTGTAGGACCCCTCACCGCACTGGCCTTCGTGCTGATCATCGGAACTCCCAAACGATTTAAGTGCGGCAAGCAGATCGGCAGCTATGTCGGACTGATTCCTTCGGAGGACTCCAGTGCCGGCCATCAACGACTGGGACACATCACCAAGCAAGGCAGTTCTATTTTGCGTTTCTTGTTGGTGGAAGCAGCACAAGCAGCGGCACGATGTGATTCGGACTGGCGACGACGATACGTGCACCTGGCGATGCGTCGACAGAGAAGTATTGCCAAGGTGGCCATGGCTCGAAGACTCGGAGTGCGGTTGTACTGGATGTGGCGAAACGGCTGGGAGTATGTACAGCTGATGAAGTTCGGTTCGAACGCGGGACAGCTCGATACCGGACATGGCGCGAAGTAGAAACGCCGTGCACTTGAATGGGCATCCTGCTCCTTCGCAAGAGGGAGTTTGAACGAGTAATCATGGTCTGAAGCTAGATCGAAGAGATGTGTGGGTCGGACTGAAACCGACCGAAAGATTAGAAGCGAGCCGTGGTCGTCGACACTTGGGCGAAAGAACACGACGAACGAACACAGTCACAGAAGCGAACGGAGGAGTGCGCTCATAAATAGTTTGACAGAGCCGACGTTGTTAGAGATGTCCGATAAGCGCGTTAACCAGGCA
Organism: uncultured Acidobacteriota bacterium; assembly: GCA_963780035.1. Taxonomy (GTDB): domain Bacteria; phylum Acidobacteriota; class Terriglobia; order Acidiferrales; family UBA7541; genus Palsa-295. Next base: position 9,642 of record CAWAAG010000013.1, read on the forward strand.
TTGAGGGTCAAGCAGCGAAAGGATTGACGTTGAAGTGGCGCGAGGTCCATATTCACATTACGAAAACCCGCGCATTCACGGATTGATTGCAATCCATTCGGCCAATCGGACCAGAACTTGCGTGCAATAGAGGGAAACTTCACCCAGTAAACAGATTGCAACTTTTGCGGTGCTGCGGGTCGAATACTGTTGATTTCATTTCGTGAATCATCAGGCGCGACGCGAAAGGGCCCAACTCACCTGAAGTCGAGAAGATGACCGGGGCAACTGATTCTAAGAGGACAGGTACAGATGTCTCCGCGAAAGAAAAGCGGCGGTGCGGATGCAAGCCGATCAGTGCCGGCGCCAGGGTCCAGCTTCAGTTAGCGCTCAGGGTCGTGCGATGAGTCGCGGCCTTGTAAGTGGAAATGACCCACGCCAACGAGTTCGCGAATGAATCTACTTGAGTCAGGGTCATGCCGGGCGGAACCTTCATCAGGCCGGAGCTAACGAAATTGCGGATCGCGGCGGCGAGGCTGCCATGGAGTTCAGTCAGGTTCGTTGTACCGCTCGAGGTTGCGGTGACAATGTATGAATCAATGATGCGCAGGGAAATGCCGGGCGTAAGCAATTCCAGAACGCCGTTGGAGCCGTTCATAGCACGGGTGACATCCATTGAAAAGTGTTCGAGATCAGTCACAGTAGCGCCCTGCGGTGGCGTCGCGAAGCCCCACCAGGTTGACGCGTTCACTGTTGCGGCGATCGCATCGTCTTGCGCGGCCTGATTGGGCGTGCCGTCGGCGTTGGTCGGGGGCAACGCGTCTGCTATGGCACTGGAAATGGCGACGAGCACAACGTAAGTCTGATGCGTCTGGAGGATCTGCGAAACGGCGAAGCCATAGGCCTGAAACTGGGCCAAGGTCATGCCGTAGCGGGGCGTCGTCAGATCGGTAGCGACCGCATTCGCCACGAAACATTCGACCGCGGCTTGTTGGCTTGCCGTGCAGTTTGTTGCAGCGGTTTGAGAATGCGCAGGTGGAGCAGCGAGCGCCGCGCAGGTCAGAAACACAACTACGAGAAATAATTTACCAGCGTTCATACGGTATTCCCCCAGTATCGAATGCCGCGCGCGCCCAGCGCGTAGAGGGGGAATACGCCTGAACACACTGTCATTCGGATTTGGACTGTCTTCTGCTTCCTGGAGCCACTGCACCAGCGAGCGATTTCGATAATGAACAACTTCGAGGAATAGCTCAACTGTACTGAGGTGCAGCCCCAGTATAGGGAGAGAGGCTGTCCTTGGACAGCATGTTGGATAGCCATTAACAGTTGATAAATCCTCTTCGCATCAGCAATCGCCCACGGCAGCGGTAGGCTAACTCCTGGTTAGTTCTATAAAAGGCGAAGTCAAGAAAAAACACTTCTGCGCCGGCTGGAATTTTTCTTGCTTCGCAGCCCACGTAATGGAGCAGGATCTGTTCTGACCGCCCGCACCAAGTGCTCGGTTGCGGGGCACTATGGCCCAGCGGTTTGGGTTTTCTCTACCAGCGGTTTTCATCGCTTCTTCGCGACGAAGCCTGTCTGTTCCGAAACCAACAAAGCAGAACGGTCGTCCATGTGGCGACCATAGTTCTATCTGGGACTTGTGGCCCATCGCTTTTTCTGGTTATCCGAGAGGGCCTAGGGTCGCGTGGGAGACTGGGTGCCCGAGGCACACAGGCCTAACTAACCAGCTGAGACTCGCTCTCGAACCAGAGTGTCTCGAGAACTCGGACGGCCACCGCCAGAGAAATCCCCAGAGATGGAGCGGAAGCGCTCAGAAACACTCAAGCTGTTTGTGGTTTCAGATATTGGGCGTCGAAGCTCACTCCTCTCTTCCACACGATCAACACGATGGTGGCAATCTTCCTGGCCAGGGTCAGACGCGCCATCTCCGGCCGGATGCCCTTGGCCAGTAAGGCTGTGTAGAACTCCTGCAACGGACCCGGTTTGCTGGAGGCCACGATGGCCGCGCCCTTAAACAGATTCTTCAGATCGTGATTGCAGTTGCGGTTCAGTCCGCGAATGGAGATCTGTCTCTTGGCTCGTTCGAGCTGTCCGTCGACCTTGCGGTGATCGGCGCTGCTTTGTGTCTCGATGCCCAATCCGCTGTAGGTCCACAGCGGCCGCTTGGTGCGGAAACGGTGCGGGGTCTGCAGAATGCCCAGCTGGCCAATCTTGTATTGTTGAGGGTAGGCCAGGTGATCTGGGACAAATGCCACCAGGAAAATGTCGTCTATTCTTGCTGGGTGGATGATTTGGCTTTTTCCGGAGACAACGCGCGCGCGGTGCTCCAGACAGCGGTCGAAGCATTGAGAACATCCGGATTTGCGGTCTCTCATAGCAAATTAAAGATCTGCGGCCCGGGCGAACGAAAAATGCTAACAGGTAGGATGTTGGGCCGGTTCATTTCAGTCCACCCCGAGCGACTTGCTCGGATTCGATCCGGCATTCACAAACTTGAGACGGGAGAAGTTGCTCTCAGAGAACGCGCTGGTTACATTCGAAGTTTGGAAGGCCAAATCGCTTATATCGCCAACATAATTCCCCATAAGGGTATCAGGCTCAAGGTGGCTCTGGAGACGGCGCGAGCCAAGGGAGTCGCGGACGAGTCGTATTCATGACGGATTCCGTAAAGACACCGAAAGTATTTGTGAGTCATGCGAGCGAGGACAAGGACCGTTTCGTCCTCGCGTTTGCCGAGCGTTTACGTGCGCGCGGGATCGACGCCTGGGTAGACAAATGGGAGATCCTGCCGGGAGACAGCCTCGTCGATAAGATTTTTGAGGAGGGTCTGAAAGACGCTGATGCTGTAATAGTAGTGCTCTCGAAAACTAGCGTTCAGAAACCGTGGGTTAAGGAAGAGTTGAATGCGAGTATGGTGAAGAAAATAAACTCTCATACAAAGATCATCCCCGTAGTCATCGATGAGTGCGAAGTGCCGGAGGCGTTACAATCTACCGTTTGGCAACGAATACAAAACCTACACAGCTACGATTCTGAGTTCGATCAAATCGTGGCGTCGATTTTTGAGCACAGGGAGCGGCCGGCGCTCGGCAGGCCTCCCAACTACGCGGTAACGGAATTCGTGCCGATCACTAACCTAACACGAATCGACAATTTAGTGCTTAAGGAGGCGGGAGATGAGATTTTTGAACACGACGGGATCATAATTGATGCACAACAATTCGTAGCGCGTTGCGCCGAGTTAGGCATATCTCCCGACAGCGTTCTCGAAAGCTTGGAGGTTCTTGAGAATCGCGGTTATGTTGAATTGACTAGGACCCTCGCGGGGATTGGCTTGTTCAAGATGACATTGTACGGGAAGGATGAGTACGCTAATGCTTACGTACCGGAGTATTCTAAAGCGTCGAGATCAATCGCAATGGAAATTATTAACCATCAATCTCAAAACAAGAGTTCCATCTCGCAACGACTATCGCTTCCCGGAGCGCTGGTTGATGTGTAAGCGTCGTCCGGAGGCCGTGTTGACGCAGAGCAGTATTTGTTAGGCAGCGTCAGGGGAGTTTTCGACGAGTTCTAAAGCAAGATTCCAAGGGAGCAAGTCTTCGATGCGGTTGATCGGGTGGTCAGCGATGCGGGACAGGACGTTACGCAGATAGCTTTCCGGGTTAAGCCCGTTTAGTTTTGCTGTTCCGATCAGGCTGTAGATTGCTGCCGCGCTTTGGCCGCCACCATCGGAACCTGCAAACAGGAAATTCTTTCTGCCCAGAGCCACGACACGCAAGGCTCGTTCGGCCGCGTTGTTGTCGATCTCGAGCGCGCCATCGTCACAGTACCGCACCAGCGCTTCCCAACGCCCCAGTGCGTAGCGAACCGCCATCGCTGTATCTGATTTCCTCGAGAGCTTGTCCAAGGTTTCTTCCAGCCATTGCTTGAGCGATTCCAGCAATGGCCGGCTGCGCAGGTTGCGGATCTCGCGCCGCTCTTCACAGGGACGTCCGCGGATTTCCTTTTCGACGGCGTATAACTCAGCGATTCGCTCCAGAGCCGTGGTTGCGGTCTGCGATTTGTGCGCCTCGACCAGATCGTAGAACTTTCTGCGCACGTGCGCCCAGCACGCTGCTTCCTTGATGCGCCCCGTTTCGTAGATCTGATCGAACCCTGCGTAACCATCGGCCTGCAGCGTCCCTGTAAACGAACTCAAGTGCTGCTTCGGATGCTCGCCTTTACGATCGGCTGAGTAGCAGAACCATACCGCCGGCGGCGCCAGACCTGCTGCCGGCCGGTCATCGCGTACATACGTCCACAACCGTCCCGTTTTGGTCTTTCCCAACCCGGGCGCGAGCACCGGAACCGGCGTGTCGTCGGCGTGCAGCTTCTGTCCCGATAGAACGTGGCGGCGCAACGCCTCCACCAGGGGCGCGAGCAGTCGGCTCGTTCCGCCTACCCACTCGGCCAATGTCGAGCGATCTATTTCCACGCCTTCGCGCTCGTAAATCTCCGATTGGCGATACAGCGGAAGATGATCGCTATACTTCGAGACCAGCACATGGGCCAGAAGTCCCGGGCCTGCGATACTCCGCTCGATCGGCCGGCTGGGCGCTGGGGCTTGTACGATGCGGTCGCAGCCGGCACAGGCCAGCTTCGGTCGAACCTGACGAATCACTTTGATTCTCTCGGGCACATACTCCAGGATTTCCGAAACATCTTCGCCCAGATGCTTCAGCTCTCCGCCACAGTCGGGGCAAGCTTTCTGTTGCGGCAGGTAGGTTTGCACTTCACGCCGCAGATGCGCGGGTAGCGGTCGCCGCGCCGGTCGGGCCACGGCAGTCTCCGCGGCGCTCGGCTTCGGCGATTCCGCTTCGAGCGCTCGGCTCTGTTCCAGTTCTCCCAGCCGCAGCTCCAGCTGCTCGATCTGGCGATGCACCTTTTCCGATGAACGTCCGAAGTACAGGCGACGAAGCTTGGCCAGCAGCAGCTTGAGATGTTCGATTTCCGCATCGCGCGAGACCAGCTGCTCGCCCTGCGAAAGGATTCTTTCTTCCTGCGTGGTGAGTTGTTTGTACTGCTCGACGATCAGAGCTTTCAGCTCACTGGGATTGAGTGCTTCGAGGTTGGGGAGAACGCCAGCCGCGTGATTCATCGCAGCAGAATATACTGCAGTTGTTTTACAGCCTGATTAAAATTCCACCGAAAAGAATAAAATATTTTGCACTCACACTGCGATTTGCGGATCGTAACTCCGCACCGGGCGCCGCCAGTCGATTCCTTCCAGCAACATCGACAGCTGTGCCTGCGTCAGCGACACCGTTCCGTTCGCCGCTTGCGGCCAGATGAATCTTCCTCGTTCCAGCCTTTTCGCGAACAAGCACAACCCATCGCCACTCCACCAAAGAACTTTGAGCAAGTCGCCGCGCTTGCCGCGAAACACGAACACGTGACCGGAAAAAGGATTTTCCTCCAGCGCCGTCTGGACCATTCCGCTCAAGCCCGTGAATCCACGCCGGAGATCCGTCACTCCTGCGACGATCCAGATGCGCGTTCCTGCCGGCATCCCGATCATCCCAGCAAACACTCCAGCGCAGTTCGTAAAACCACCAGGTCTACGCGGCCCGCAATCCGCAGAGTTCCTTTGGGAAGTTCGATCTGCAGAGTCCCGGCCGTCGCCTGACAAGACCTGCTACCAGGGTTTGCTGCTCTTACTGCCACTTCCTTCGAGACGGTCACCGGAAGCAGATTGATCGAGGTGCTGTTTTCCAGGCGTCCTTCGCGATACTTCTTCCGCCACTGGAAAATCTGATTGGCGTTCACCGCATACTTCTGTGACAGCTGCGCTACGGAGACGTTTCCCTCGAAGCTCTCTTCTGCGATCCTGCGCTTGACCTCGACCGTCCAACTTCGCCGTCGCTTACCGGAAGTGTCCACTTATCCCTCGTGGGCACTTCTCTAGTGCCCACGATCACCATCACTCATCCGCCCACACTTCGTCCAGACGGTTCAAAACAGACGCTTACAGATGGATCGATGGATTTGTATATTCAGAAGGAGTCTCCCGGAGCGGAAAAGAAATCCAACTGGCTCCCCACCCCCGATCGTGAGTTCATACTGATGCTTCGCTTGTACTGGCCGAAGGACGAAGCCTTGAACGGTGCTTGGGTTCCTCCACCTGCTCGCCGCATTGATTAGGTACAACTGGCACTCAGTTTGACGAAGAGGCAGGTCAAGTCCTGATTTGTCACGTAACCGGGAATCTCTAACAACGTCGGCTCTGTCAAGCTATTTATGAGCGCACTTCTCCGTTCACTTCAAAGAGTGTCCTTGTTCGTCGTGTTCTTGGGCCCTGTCGACGACCACGGCTCGCCTGTAATCTTTCGGTCGGTTTCAGTCCGACCCACACATCTCTTCGATCCCAGCTTCAGACCATAATTACTCGTCCGAACTCCCTCTTGCGAAGGAGCGGGATGCCCATTCACTAGGACGGCGTTCTACTACACGCCATTTCCGGTTCCGAGCTGTCCCGCGTGCGAACCGAATTTGACCCACTCTGCATATTCCCAACCCTTCCGCCACATCCAGTACAACCGCACTCCCAGTCTGCGGGCCATGGCCACCTTGGCAATGTTCCGTTGCCGGCGCAGCGCCAGATGCAGGTACCGTCGTCTCCAGTCCGCATCACATCGTGCTGCCGCTTGCGCTGCTTCTCCCAGTAAGAAACGCAGCAGAGAGCTGCCTTGCTTGGTAATGTGGCCTAGTCGTTGATGGCCCGCACTGGAGTCCTCGCACGGAATCAGTCCGACATAGCTACCGATCTGCTTGCCGCACTGAAACCGCTCCACCGTCCCGATGATCAGCACGAAGGCCAGCGCCGTCAGCGGGCCCACACCAGGATGCGTCATGAGCCGCAGCGCCTCGGGCCACTTCCTGGCTTCCCGCTCGATCGCTGCGGTTAGCTCTTCGATGCTGGGGTTCATCCGGTCCAGCAGCTCCAGCAGATCTTTCCGGCGCCGCGAGGCCCACGGTGCGAGCGCTAGCTTTTCTAACTGGGCTCGTCCTGCCTCGCTCCACAGCTTCTTCTTCCGTCGCTGGCCTTCGTTCATCGCCAGAGCCTGCAGTTGATTCATGATCCGCGTGCGCATCTGCACCAGGCGATGTCGGTGCCAGAGCAGTTGCCGTAGATCCCGATTCTCCGGACTGGGTACCCAGATCTGCGGAAAATTATTTTCCCGCAGCAGTCGCAGCAGCAGTCGGGCGTCCTCCCGGTCGGTCTTCTGCTTGCGGACTCGCTTGGTTTTGATCTTCGCCGCATCGCCGATCCACAACTCCATACCGAGTTCTGCCAGCAACCGCTCGAACCAGCGGGAGTAGCCCGTGGCCTCGATCCCTACTCGCACGCTGACTCCCCGCGTCGCCAGTTCCCGGTAAAACTTCTCGGCTTCTCCCGCACTGTGGTTCAATTGCCGTTCCTCATACTCTCCCGTTTCTGTGTCCACCAACGCGATGTACTGGTCGCTCGGGTGATAATCCACGCCTATAATGATCATGTTCGGCTCCTTTCTCCCGAGCCTTTGGTCATCGACAAACCATAGTCTACTCGGGTCTAAGGAGCCGACGTTGTTATGCAATCACTAGGAAAATCCACTTTACCCGTAAGGACGTTAATCAGGCTCTGGCCGATATCAAAGTGAAATTGCACCGCCCGCATGCGCTTCAACACCTCAAGAATGACCAAATATCAGGTCCGGGCCGCTTCCGAGGCATGGAACGAGACCACACGCCATTTGTTGGCTTCGCGGACGTAGACTTTCGTGAATCGCCAGTCGTCGGAATATTCTCGACCGTTCATAGAGCGCGTTCGTTCAACCCGGCCAGTGACTACTGCTGCGTTGTCGTAGACCCTGACATGGATCTCCGAGGTTTTATAGCTGAGGAACCTCATGTGACCGGAGCGCACGAAATTAAGAGCACCGGCTTTGGTCATCATCGCCATGCGGGGCACAGCTACTTCTAGGTCGTCTGCCCACAGTGCGTCCAAGGTGTTGGCATCTCCCTTTTCGTGAGCCTCATTCCAGACCGTTTCGAGCCGCTCAAGCTCCTTGATATCGGAGGCTTGAGTGGTCTCCGTTGTCTTCTGCGCGCGCACCCTCAATCCAGTGAGCGCGAGACCTAAAACCGCTCCAATCCAAAGAAATTTCACGGGCAACCTCCGCATGGCCGCAATCGTCCGTTTTGACTTCTCCGGCAAGACCGATAACTCGCACGTGAGCCCAAATATAACCCAAGGCTCTTTCTTGTGCCCGGTAAGTCGTTTATCAGGAGCTGGCGAATTTTCGAAGCGCAGCGGGAACCTGACCCTCGTATTTTCGCGTGGTTCGTTAAGGTGTATACATCCACAAATCGTTGAGATCAGACTGTGTTCCGGACTGCGCGCTACCGAACCCACCGAAGAGCCAAAGATTTCCGTTGGCGTCCACCCATGTGAGCGAGTTCAAACGGCCACCAGGCGCATTGCCTGGAGCCGGCGAGCCTTGCATTCCGTAAACTCCGGATTGCGTGCCGAGGTTCGATCCAGAAACCCATGTCCACTGGCCGTTGCTGTACTTCCACAAATCATTGAGTGCTCCTGCTTGTCCCGTCGCGTCCACGCCGTTGCCGCCAAATAACCAAAGATTTCCGGATGAGTCGGTCCACGTGGCAGAATCCTGCCGCCAACCGGGACTGTTGGCCGCAGCGGGACTTCCTTTCACACCGTACACGCTGGCCACGTTCGCGACCTGGGAACCTGAAACCCAAGTCCACTGCCCATTGTTATATTTCCACAGATCTCCGAAAATTCCGTTGGCGTCTCCCGCGCCGTAGCCGTTACCTCCGTAGAGCCAAAGGTTCCCGAAAGAATCCGTCCAACTCATCGCCGAACTTCTGCCGCCCGGAACATTGGTTGGCGCCGGTACGCCCAGCGTGCCATATACTGCGCCCTGATTCGCAAGGTTCGATCCGGAAACCCAAGTCCATTCACCGTTGTTGTACTTCCAAAGGTCATTCAGCTCCCCGACTTTTCCGGTGGAATCGTAGCCAAGGCCCCCAAACAGCCAAAGATTCCCCGACGCATCGGTCCAGCTCGCAGAAATATTCCTTGCGCTCGGCACATTATTCGGTGCAGCCACTCCCTTGGTTCCGTACGCGCCTAGTTGTTTCGCTACTGCCGAGCCGCTTATCCACGTCCATTCGCCGTTCCTGTATTCCCACAAGTCATTCAGATCCGCTTCTGTTCCCTGCGAGTCAAACCCGTCGCCGCCGAACATCCAGAAGTTCCCGGAGGAATCTTTCCAACTGACCGGGAAACTGCGCGCACCAGGGATATTTGTCGACGCCGGAGCGCCGAGAGTTCCATAAACGCCGTTCTGACCGGCGATGTTTGAGCCTCCGATCCATGTCCACTGGCCTCCGCTGAACTTCCACAGATCGTTCAGTGGGAGTAGCGCCCCCGCAGAATCGCGGCCGTAGCCTCCAAACAGCCAGAGATCACCGGAAGAATCAGTCCACGTAGCGCCCGGCTGGCGCGCGCCGGGATCGTTGGTCGCCCCACTCACTCCGAGCGTGCCGTAAATTCCGCTCATGCCGGTCATTGTCGAGCCTTTGATCCAGGCCCATTCGTTGTGCGCACAATTAATTTGAATGTCCGTGACGTTGGCGTTAGCGGTCCCAGAGCCGCCGGTGACGCCGCACGTTTGCGCCGGATTCGAGGGCTGCTGCGCGACGATAACCTGGTATGCTCGGCCGCTTGCGACGGTCGCAGTGAATGTGAAGCTTCCATTCGCCCCAATTTGAAGAAGGTCGCTGGAGTTATCGCTGAGCACCAGGCCGCCGCCCGAGCCGACGAGATTTACTACCGTCCCTCCGATTGTAAACCGCGACGGCGGATTGCTTTTGCTGCTGCAAGCGGCGACGCCCAACAGCGGAATAAGCGCTGCGGCCGCCGATAGGACGGTCCGTAAACTTTTCATAGCAGAGTTGTTCTCCTGTTGCCATGTGCGAGTAAGAGCAGGTCAGGACACATCTTTTCCGCCGATCAAAAGCGTCACGTTTCGTATTCGGGTGCATATTAACATCTCGTTACTCTAACGTACGGGTACATGGAGGACCTTGTTCTCTACCTAACACTACCGATCGCCGGGCTGCAGCGCGCGGGACCGTCGGCAGCCCCGGGACAAGTCAACTCCTGGTAAGTCGACATATCGGGATTTACGGCGGTTGCTCCGCATTCTGGACTCTAGCGGGCAAATAGCTCCATCAGCGAGGCAGTCGGCGGTATAATATCGGCCAACGACTCTAGGAAGCGTAATTATGCCCCAATTTCTAATCGTCGCTCTCACAGCTGTTCTTTCGTTCGCCGCTCCGTTGCAGCCTCCAAAAACCATTAGTTATAACGACACACCCTTTTCACCCTCTCTGCAACTCTATGGTCCCAACTTGGTCCAGACTGCAGACGAGATGCAATTTCGGGCGTTTTTGATTAACGACTCTAAACAGAGTGTCGAAGTTCCTTCTCCGCAATCTATGCGCGGCATTATTTATCTAGAATGGCGAGTTGTTGACGTTTCAACCAACGCCGTCAAAACCCGATGGGCCGGGTTCACTCTTTGCACCTCTGGAAAGAAATTTACCCAGCAGGATTTTCTCGTCTTGAAACCCGGGCAGCGCGTGGAACTGCCGGACATCCAAATTCCCGACGGGCTGGTCGGTTCAGAGAGAAGAGGCAGCTACAGAATTTCTATTCGCTATGCGTTTCCTGTCCCGAATACGGTGCTCCTTCCGGACGACATTCTGCGGAGCAACCGGCATTTCGACATAAATTCGAACGAATTGACGGTCCTCTTCGCAGAATAACAAGGAGGTCGATTCGAGGCCAGACTCAAGTCCTTCCATGAGAAGGCCGGTTGATGTCAAGCACACTTTGACTTTCTTCTTTCTTAGAATCAGTTCCCATTCAGCCAAGCCGCCCCTGTCGCCATCCTTCCATCCGCACTCTTTGTGAGCGATATTCGCTCGGTGCACGGTGGGTGTTCTCGTTTCAGTAGGTGCTGCTACCTGATAATCGACCTCTCTTCCCACCGTTTCGGTGAGTGTCGGGCCCCAGGACTTAGTCGCAGTCACCTGGATTCGGCGGTCGAGCTCGGCTGTCCGGATCGAAACTCTAAGCCACTGCCCGCATCGCCTTGTGACTATTGCGCAGTGGTTCGTACACCTCTCCGCTCACCCACAACCGATGGAGCAGTACCGCCAACTTTCGAGCCACGGCAACCACCGCTCGTTTCTTGGCATTTTTCCCTCCTCGCTCCGCAAGCTTCAGCCCCCATCTCCGCAGATCACTGTCTTCTCCAAAAGGTCCCAGAATGTAGTGTGCTCCCTGCACCATCATCGTGCGCAGATAGCGGTCTCCTTCTTTGCTGATTTTCTTCTGTGGTTCGCTCTCCCCGGAGTTCCTCCGGCCAGGTCGTAGCCCCAGAAAACAACCTACCGCGCGACTCTTCGGGAACCGATACGGATCCTCTATTGTCAGGACATAGGTCAGCGCGATCTGTGTTCCTACCCCCTTCACCTGCTTGAGCAAGAACACTTCCGGGTACACTTCCTGGGCGATTTTCTCCATCCGCTCGTCGTATTCCTGGATGCGCTCGTTCAGCGATTCGACCTCTTTGAGCAACGGCTCCAGAACCTCGCGCAACTCCGCGGGTAATCCCGCGCCCAGCTCCCGGCTCACTTGCTGCGTGCCACACTTGCGCAGCCGTTGCCCATAAGACTTCACCAACCCGCGTGCTGCATTCACCAACGCCGTTCGCGCACTCACCAGTTCGGCTCGCGCCCGGATCACCGTCAGGTGGATTTGCGCCTTGGCACTGCGATGGCGCACCGGCCCCAACAGCTCGGGATCAATTCGCGCTAGTCGTGCCAGGGTCCGCGCATCGTGCCGATCATCTTTTCGATTGCTCTTGGTGATCAGTTCTACTTTTTGTGCGTGCGCCACGAGCACTTCGTGCCCCAGCTCCGTTAGCAGTCGGCTCACCCATGGCGAATGTGTTCCTGTCTCCAGGGCCATGAGACTTCGCGGTATCTTTGCAAAGGTCTGCTGGATCGCTTCTGGTGTCGTCGCTACTTTCTGTTCCAGAAGGATTTTGCCTGCTTCATTCAAGACACAATAGAACGACCAACGATCTCCCAGATCCACACCGATCGTTAGCTTTTGCTCTTTGAAAATTTCGCTCCCAAATATCTGCACAGTGCTAATCTTCTTCATCGCCGGTCTCCTTTTCTCGTGCGCTTCGAGCGCGTCGATCATTGGGAGCGTAACGCATCCCGCTGGAGACCGGCCTTCTCATCCCATCTGGTAAACGCCGTTACCGGAGATGTGGAATTGAAGCTGTGAAGAAACCTCGATGTAGAGAGAGATTGCGAATTGGGTCTGAGCTTTCTGAAATGTTGACTTGCTATTGAGACCGTCGCGGTTCTTCTCGCTGTTCTCTTTCTCTCTCAGTTGACGGCTGGTGTGGTGTTGAGCTTTTTCAAGCGGATCCAGTGCTGCAGGTTGTAGGTAAGGCAAGCCCACAGCATTTCCATCTGCACCTTCTTCAGGCCCCGCACATGGAACTGCCGCAAGCCCAGCTTGCTCTTGATCCAGGCGTGACAAAACTCCACGATTCTTCCCCGACGACGATATTGTTTGCAAGCTTCTTCGCTAGCCATCTTCGTGCGAAAGGCCATTACCACCGAGCTTTCTTCCGGCTGCGCCACCGAGCGACCGTGCTTTTGGTTATCTGGGCAACACTCGGGTTTGCGAGCACAGGCTTGGCAATCCTCCCGCCGGGCTTCGTAGAGGTGATAAATCATTCCTGGCCCACTCTTGCGTCGTCCCGCCGAATGCAAGATCTTTCCCTCTGGGCAAACACAGCGGTTCTTCTCCGGCTGATAGAGAAATGCGCTCGGTGGTAACTGGTTCGGCAGGTTGGCTCCGCGCGGCACATTTTGATACCGCATGGTCCCCAGAAAATCGATCTCTCGGGCGGCCATCTTCTCGATATTCTCTCGCGTGCTGTAGCCGCTATCGGCCACCATCTGTTGCGGCTTTTTCTCCAGCCGCTGTTCCAGGCGATCGACTGCTGGCAATAGCTGCCCGCTGTCGTTGGGCTCCTGGGTTACCGCTACTCCCACAATCAGTCCCTGCGCCGCGTCGGTAGAAATCTGCGCATTGTAACTGAGCGCTAATCCTCCATCGGGCTGATGCATGGTCCTGGCGTGCGGATCGCTGGTGCTCACGCGCGTTTCCTTCTTGGCTTTTTCTCCGCTCTTGCGTGCCTGCCACTTCTGCAACTCTTCCAGCGCACTCGTCAGTCGCTCTTGCTGCTCGCGTCGCGCGCGCACCCGCGCTTGCTTTACTTTCGAACTGCTCTCCTCGTTCCCGGGATCACCCATCTCCGCCACGCGCCGTCGCGCTTTCTCCAGATGCTCGCGAATCGTCTCCTCCTGGAGATAACTTCTACTGCTCGCCAGGGCCTTAATCTTCGTGCCGTCTTGCATCACTTGCTCCAGCGTGATCAGCCCTTCTTTGCTGAGCGCCGCCAGCACCTGCGTGAATAGTTCATCGAGTTCCTGCTGCTTCTCGACACGGAAATCCGCCAGCGTGTGGTAGTTCACTTCCTGCAATCCCGTCAGCCACTGGAACGCCGGATCGTACTCACAGCGCCGGGCCACTTCTCGTGCCGAACCAATCCCCTGGCTATAGGCATACACCCACATACTGATCAGCAGTTGCGGATCAATCGCCGGCCGCCCCCCTTCCTCGGTGCTGTTCTCGATGGCTTGATAAAAGGCGCTCAGGTTTAGGCGCCCTACCAATGTCCAAATGGCTCTCGCCGGATGGTCTTCGCTGATGAGATGTTCCACATCCACGGCCCGCCAACTCATCTGCTGTCGGTTTGCGTGGCGAATCAGAGGCTGCTTGCTGATCGGATTTTCTTGGCTCATGCCGCGAGCTTACGGCAGACTTCTTTTTTTGCAAGATGGAAATTCGGAGGGTTTCTTCACAGCTTCAATTCCTAGTGTCCGGTAACGCGACCACCGACCCAGAGCCTCGCTCTATTTTTCGACGGAGACTCTGTCGTATACGCTTTTCGTCTTTGACGCATGTCTACCGTTCACGATTACCGTTGATTTCGGGGCAAATTCGACCGTCATCGTCCGCTTTTTCGGGTCAACCTTATACGATTCTGTAACCAATTTATCGTTTTTTACGAATGTATTTGAATCGATCCGGGTCATGCAGGTCTCGCCGCCCATCGGTTTTCCATTCAATTGAGTGGACTTTACGCAATCCCCCTTCATGTCGGTCACAAACCACCAATGCAATTCCGTACCGTTATCAAACAGCTTGTCGTTTGTGAACTTGTAGTCGGTTCCTTGCAGCTCAATTTTTAAAGAGGCACGTTGGGTGCCCGGCGACGACTTTTCGGGGTTGAATTTCCATTCGCCAACAAAATTGTCCGGTGCTGAGTTGACCGGAACCGAGGCGGCATCTTGGCGTGCGCGGACCGGAAGCGCCAGAAAGAGCAAGCAACCAATCCAGAAAACAACTCCAGAAACCAGCGCGACCACGACAGCCCCGACCGTGCATTTGAGTCGCTTCATTTCGGCGAATTCTAGCACGCGTATTTGAAGCTAGGGAGAAAAGAGGGCGCACTCCCTGATTCGATACTACCCGACGATACGCAACTCCTGATTACCGCGTTAATCAGGCACGACCCAACTCGGGGACGATAGTGTCGCCCAACTGCGGGAGCAACTCTCCACAACAACAACGTTTCTTATATGGAGGAGTATAGTTCCCCAGACGGTGAAGGAGCGCCGCATGGACCTCCAAAGAATTGTGGTGATGGGCATTGTTGCGGGGATCGCCTCAGTCGTTGCGCTGTTTCCGACTCTGGCACAAACGAATAGGGTTTCCGCGTTCGATCCTTTAGGAGCGTTTGTCGGAACTTGGGCCGCGACGAAACCGAATGAGAACGCTCCTTTTCTGGTCTTGAAACTGAGCGAAAGTGACGGCAAGTTATCCGGGACTATTAGCCATTTCAAGATCGGAGTCGTTGGCAATGGAAGGATCATCGGAACTCCACTCAACACCTCTGAATCGCCAGTTTCCGATTTGACAGTTAGGGAGGGCCAAGTTTTCTTTGCGTGGAGGGGTGACCCGCCCTTGCACGGTGGACAGGCGAGCTTCATGCTCCGAGGCACGGAAGTCGCCTATCTGTTGATTCCTGTGTCCGCGGAAGAAATGCAAAAGATAATGTCTGGTAACCCTGGAGCAAGCGGATTCGCTCCAATAATTTGGATGCGCCACAAATCAGAAGTGGGCAATGAGAAACTACAGGAAAGCTCGACTGAGAAATGGGAAGTCACGACTGTGGCCAGCCTCATAAACGCCGCAGAGTTTCAATACAAGTTCGCCAACGGAATCTATGCAGACTATCCGACGTTGGTTCGTTCGGGACAATTGCAGAGAACAAGAGCGCAATTCACGGTCGTACCGGAAACCCTGCAGTCGGTATCCGATCCGCTTCCCGGTTATTTAATCCGCCTAGTGGTCACACCAGATGGACGTTCTTACGAACTTTCGATACAGGAAAAAACGTTCGTGGACTGTGCGCTCGGCATATTCAGCGACGAAACGGGCATTATCTTCGATGGCCACATTCCCAAAGCAGGGATTATGTATGGCCTCGACGCCTGCGGCGAGCAGCAGCCTTTGCGCTGATATCGAATTTCCTGTCAGTGGACGGTAAGTTATATCGCGTCGCGTAATCGGAAATCTCTAACAATGTCGGACCTGTCAAGCTATTTTTGAGCGGACCTATCCAATCACTTAAAAGAGTTTTTTCTTCCGCTTGCTGGGTGGTCTTTCTTGCCGGCCTTGACGACTTCGGCTCGTTCGTAATCTAGCGGTCGGTTTCAGTCCGACCCATACATCTCTTCGATCGTAAACTTCAGACCATGATTAGTTATTCGAACTCCCTCCCGTGAGGGAGCGGGATGCCCATTCAAGTGCGCGGCGTTCTAGTTCACGCCATGTCCGGTACCGAGCTGTCCCGCGTGCGAACCGAATTCCGGCTCCGTCTTCCCGAGCGTATCAACAACAGCCCACTCGAGTCGAGGGGGCCGACATTGTTATGCAATCACTAGGAGAATCCACTTTACCGGTTAATGCGTTAATCGCCCAGGTGCCGCGACGGTTCGTTTCGATTACGTCTCGAACACGGGTGCAGGGTAACTTCCGTATAGCCGACAGGCCATCAATAGCGTGAGTTTTGTCGCTTTGATACTATTCTGAGGAGTCGAGAAATTTTCTATTGGTCTGTGAGGAGAAAGGGTGTTCGTGCGCAAAATCATCGTTCTGCTCTTAACGGCGTGTGCGGTCGCGACATCCTGCGTGGCCCAAGCTCTTGTGGGGGATTGGGTCGGAGAGATGAAGGGCGGGTTCAAGGTCCGCATCCACATCGAAAGTGTCGGCTCTGGCTTCACGGGAAAGCTGATCAACGCTAGCGGTAACGAGACTGTTCTCGATCAGATTACGTCCGACGGTACACATCTGCATTTTGCTGTGAACAAGCTCAATCTGAGCTACGACGGCGTCTGGAATGACCAAGAGCAGGCCTGGAAAGGCAATCTGACTTTTCAGCAGCTGTACCCGCTAGTTCTGAAGCGCGCGACCGCAGAAGATCTCGCCCCAGCCGTCCACAAGCGCCCGCAGGAAGACGCCATCAACGCCGCACCAGCACCTTACGTGCAGCGCGAAGTGCATTTCAACAATTTCGCCGGCCATAACCAACTCGCCGGTACCTTGAGCCTGCCTCACGGCGAAGGTCAGTTCCCAGCCATCGTGCTCATCTCGGGAACCGGACACAACACTCGCGACGAAGACGTGTGGGGTCACAAAGTTTTTCTGGTTTTGGCTGACGCGCTGACCCGCGAGGGTTTTGCCGTCCTTCGCTACGACAAGCGCGGCGTCGGTGGCTCTTCCGGTGACTACGACGTTGCAACTACCGCCGATTTCACTTCCGATGCCGAAGCGGCCGTCGCTTGGCTCAAGACGCAGCCGCAAATCGATGCAAGTCGCATCGGTGTGCTCGGTCATTCAGAAGGCGGCATCATCGCGCCTGCTGTCGCCGCGGCCGATAGAAGCGTGGCTTTCGTCGTTATGATCGCTGGTCCCTGCATTCGTGGCGACAAATTGTTCGTCCTGCAATCGGCGATGACCGCGAAGGTGTACGGCGCGCCGGATGACTATATCGCCAGACGGAAGGTATTCGATCAAGAGCTCTACAGCGCCATTCTCTCGGCAGCGTCAGAATCGGCCGCGTTCGATCGTGCCAAGGCACTCGTTGCTCAGGGCGTCGCCGAAAAAATCGTCGATGCTAACGAGGCCGAGACTTTACCGAAAGACGATACACGACCCTGGGAGCGCTATTTCCTTGCCTACGATCCCGCACCAACCCTGGCTCGGCTCACAGTGCCGGTGCTGGCACTCAACGGCTCGTTGGACGTGCAGGTGCCAGCGAAGGAAAACCTCGCCGCCGCCCGCGAGGCCTTGAAAGAGAACCCAAGAGCCACAGTGATGGAGTTGGCGGGGATGAATCATCTCCTTCAAGACGCCAAAACCGGGGCGCCCAGCGAGTACAACGACATCGAGGAGACAATGTCGCCCGCGGCTCTCAAAATCATCACCGAATGGCTGAGTGTGAACGTTCTAACGCGTCGCCGCGAAACAACTGATTAGCGGGCCACCAGGTTACCCCTGCATGTTCGGTCATGTTTTATAAGCTTTTGATCCGCCCGCATCACGCGCGCGCCGGAAGTAATCAGGGTCAGAAGGTCCATTGTGCGAAATTGCGACTGCCTCACTCCAGTTGCCTGTGTGGTCGCGTTACCGGAGATGTGAAGTAGCACTTCACTTGTCCGAGTAGGGCGTAACCGGACAAATGACGTATTAGGACTCAGTGAACGCGGGAATGAGAGGATGTCCAGAGTTCAGGCGGGCCGACCTCCTAACGCATGGTGGGACTAGGCGCGGTCAGCGGCCCCATGTAGCCATTCGCGGGTGCGGACGTTTTGGAGCTGGCGACATCTGCGTTGTCGATTTAATGCGTTGGCTCGTTTGTCCTTGCGATAGATTTCCCGAAACAAGCCCTCAAGCTCAGTAATCTCGGCCTCTGTGATATTCGGCCAGACCATGAAGGCTGAGAAATGAGTCCACAAATCCCGCTTCCGCTTGCTGTTGGCATGAGCCTTTAGACGAGCTCGGATTCCCGCTTCGCCGTCTGCCATTCCGACATAGACGACGTCGTATTTTGCAATTCGCGGACGATAGCGATGCAACGCGTATATGCCTCGGAGTCCTGTTGGCACAGAATCGATTCGATCCTTTGGAATCCACTGAGCACAGCTTCGTACTAGACGCAGCGGATGCCCGTGTTGAGAATTTGAGGCCATAAACAGCAATGATACTCATAGTCCGTGGACACATAAACCGTGAGGCCCAAAGATGACGCGCAAGGGTAAATGGACGACATTCGCGTCAGGTTCGGAAAAGCCGTCAGGCAGCAGAGGCACAAGCTGGGAGTGTCCCAGGAGGCATTCGCCGACCTATGCGAATTGGACCGCACGTACATCGGCGGAATTGAACGCGGCGAACGGAATGTCGCGCTCGTCAACGTGGAAAAGATTGCGCGAGCCTTGAAACTGTCACTGTCGGAGCTGTTCCGCAGCGTGTAGTTGTGGCTCCGCCAGTCTCAGCCGAGATTTCAGGAAAAATTGTGAATTTTTGGGTGCCGTCTAGAACGCCGGGGTGTCCTCATCCTCCAGATTTAAAAACGGTGGGCGTGATCTGCAGTGGTAGAGCCAAAACAGCTGTGTGTGCTGCGGCAAGTTACGTTTTACGCGGCTGTGCAAACGTCCCAACCCCAGCGAAAACCGTCCATACCTGCAAACATCTGCGGGACTGCAACCGTCGCTGTTTTACCCCTGTGAAGCCGCCTGTGGCGATTCTGCGAGATTCCAGATTTTGCTGCACTGTCGGACTTTTGAGTTCTGTTTTTCAATGATTGGTTCAGTCCGCACAGAACCGCTCCCGTCGCTATCCAGATTCAAGAACTCTCCCTCAAGGTCTGGGCCGCCAAGGTCGTCGGCACGTTTCAGGCCTTCGGCCCCGACGTAGTGAGCTTCGGCGGAGACGTCCTAAAACGCACCAACCTGATCATCCCCTTATCCTAGTTCCACGTGAACAACCACACCTGGTATGTCTGGGGCGAAGCCCAGATTCGCGCAGCAGTCCTGGGCAAGAACGCCAGCCTTCTAGGCGCCATCTCCCTCCTAACCACCTGAACGCTCCCCGCGCCCCACACCTATCGCTTCCGATTCTCCTACGCTCCGTTTCGCCCTGTCCGTATTTTTACTTGACACACGTACGCAGTTATACTATGTACTCCCGAACTACGTATCTTCGGAGGATGCGATGCGCGTTCGTTCGCTCGTCTTCGCGTCGTGCGTTCTATTCACGTCCGCAAGCATCGGCGCTCAGCAGCAACCAGCTCCAATGTCCCAAGCCCAAGCAGTCGCCTTGGCCACCAACGCCTTGTCTGCTTTGTCAGCCGGCCACCCAATATCCGATGTGACCCTCACCGGCACCGGAACGCGCACCGCGGGTTCGGATGTCGAATCCGGTAACGTCACGTTGAAGGCTCTAGGCCCCTACCAAAGCCGCGTGGATCTGGTAGTGAGCGGTGGCACGCTCAGCGACATCTTCAGTCTATCGGCCAGCGACGCACCTCAGGGATTCTGGATCGGCAAGGACGGGACGGCTCATCCCATGGCCGAGCACAACACTCTGGCAGGTGCCGTTTGGTTCTTCCCGGCGCTTTCCATTTTGTCCCAGGCGTCCAATCCCAACTACGCGGTCTCATACCTCGGTCAAGAGACAAGACAAGGAGTTTCCGTCCAACACCTTCGTTTCGTCCTTCAAAGCCCGTCCGCCAGTGCCGCCGGTGATCAAATATTGGCGCAGCTTTCTGCCACGGACGTCTACCTCGCCTCTTCCTCGCTCCTTCCGGTCGCGCTCGCTTTCAACACCCATCCGGACAACGACGCTCTCACCGACGTTCCCGTGGAAGCGGACTTCTCTGACTATCAGGCCGTAAACGGCGTTCAGGTTCCTTTTCATATCCAAAAATTCCTGAACGGAGTCCTGCTCCTGGATCTAGCCGTTCAAAACGTAACCGTGAACTCGGGCCTCACTGATTCCGCTTTCGCGTCGAACTGACGCGGAGGAAGCGAACGATGCGAAAGATCCAGTCTAGGTTTCTCTATGCCCTGCTCGTTCTGATCTTCATACATTGTTTGCCTTCTGCTGCGCAAGTTGCCACTGGCAGCCCGCCATTAACAACTGCCACCGGAGGTCCCGACCTTATTGATTTGGCGAATCTGAACGTCCAGTACACGATCCCTATCTTCAACAAGGCGGGACGCGGGCATTCTTTCGCGTACAACCTCAGTTACGACACGTCTGTCTATTATCGAATATCGTCGGGTGGCACAGCCACTTGGCAGCCGGTTAATAATTGGGGTTGGCAGGGACTTACAGAACCCGCGAACGGCAGCCTGACGTACACGACGACGAGTACCGATTGCCCTCCGCCCTCACCTCCCCACGTACCTGGTGTGATTAATTTCTATTGGAGTTACCGTGACACGTCAGGTGTATCACACATATTTCCGACTGCCACGAAGGATCCAAGTGCCTGCGGTTCCGGCTCGCCAACTTCTGTTAATCAAGCCGCGCCAGATGGATCAGGATTCTCTCTGGCTGCGACGGGAGGGTCGGGCAATGTCACGTCGAGTGGCGGTCTTGTCTTTTCAGGAACTTCGACCACTGACCGCAACGGAAACGAAACCACGTCTAGCGGAGGGCAGTTTTTTGACACTCTCTCCTCGACTGCAGCCGTACTCACGGTTTCGGGAACCCCGCCCGGCAATGTGACCTACGTCTACCCCAGCCCGGCGGGAAGCGCGACCATCACCATAAAGTATTTGACTCATACCGTGCTCACAAATTTCGGATGCTCAGGAGTTGGTGAGTATTCCGGCTCCAGCATTCCTCTGGTGAGCGAAATTGATCTTCCGGACTCGACGAAATATCTCTTCACGTACGAACCAACCCCCGGACATTCCGGAGACGTGACGGGGCGGCTGGCCTCCCTTCAGTTGCCTACGGGCGGAACAATTTCGTACGCCTACACGGGCAGCAATAATGGCATTGAGTGCGCCGACGGCAGCACCGCCGGTCTCACTCGCACCACTCCAGACGGCCAGTGGACGTATTCGCGCGCGGCGGGGACGGGAGCAGCCTATACGACGACCGTGACGGACCCGCAGGGCAATGCGACCGTCGTGAATTTTCAGGGACTGTACGAGACGGAACGTCAGGTCTATCAAGGACCGACGACCGGCACACTTCTGAAGACCACGAATACCTGCTACAACGGCAACACCACAAATTGCACATCCACTGCAATCACCCAACCAATCACACAAAGGACAGTTTTTGTCGTATGGCCGGGAGGATTGCAGTCGAGATCGGACGCAATATACAACAGCAACGGCCTCGTGACGGAAACGGAAGAGTATGCTTACGGCACCGGCGCGCCCGGTGCCCTCACTCGAAAAACTCTTACTACATATGCATCGCTCACGAACAACATCGAGAATATGCCTGCGTCGGTCACCGTCGAAGACGGGTCCGGAAACACGACGTCCCGAACCAGCTATACCTATGACCAAGGCGGGGTGACGACAACCTCCGGAACTCCGCAGCAGGTTGCGATAACTGGTTCGAGAGGCAATGTAACCACCATCAGTTATTTAGTCTCGGGCTCGACAACCCTAAGCAAGACCTTCACGTACTATGATACGGGAAATCTTATCACCGCCACCGATGTGAACGGCGCTGTCACCACCTATACATATGGCAGCGGCACGTCCTGCGGCAACTCCTTCGCAACTTCCATCAGCGAACCGTTGAGCCTATCTCGCTCCACGGTCTGGAATTGCACCGGCGGCTTGCCAACGTCCGTCACCGACGAAAACGGCCAGCCGACTACCACAACTTACAACGACCCGTACTTCTGGCGTCCAAACAAAGTTACGGATGCCGCGTCGAACGTTGCCAACTTCACCTATATCCCCGCAGTTTCCGTTGAAGGCTCTCTCGTCTTCGGCAGCTCGACAACGGACGCTCTCAAAACCGTTGACGGTCTCGGCCGCGCCCACATATCCCAGGTCAAAGAGAGCCCCACCTCCGGCACATACGATTCCGTGGAAACAGACTACGACAGCCTCGGCCGCCCGGATCGTACGACGCTGCCCTATGCAGCCGCCGCGAGTACGACAAACTCCTCGGCGCCAGGCACCAGCACTACCTATGACGCATTGAACCGCAAGACTCAGGTCGCCGATAGCGGCGGAGGAACCCGCAGCGTCATTTACACGTATTCACAGAACGATACATACCGAACGCTCGGGCCTGCGCCATCGGGCGAAAACACCAAGAGAAAACAATTGGAATATGACGCCCTCGGTCGAATGACCTCAGTCTGCGAGATCACTACGGCCACCGGCAGCGGGAGCTGCGCCCAAACCAGCGCCGTCACGGGCTACTGGACGCAGTACACGTATGACGCCCTGAATAACCTCATCGGCGTCACTCAAAACGCCCAATCCTCGGGCAGCAAGCAGACGCGCGCGTACGCCTATGACGATTTGGGACGCCTGACTTCCGAAATGAATCCAGAAGCGGCCACAACCACGTACACATACGACACGGACTCGACCTGCGGCACCTCAAAAGGCGACCTGGTAAAGCAGATTGATGCCGTGGGCAACATCACTTGTTACGCCTACGATGCGCTCCACCGCATTACCAGCACCACCTTCTCCGGTCCCTACGCTGCGAATACTCCGAGCAGATATTTCGTTTACGATTCCGCTACGGTAAATAGCGTTGCTATGGCCAACGCCAAGACTCGCCTCGCCGAAGCCTACACCTGCGTCTCGCCCTGCAGCACCAAGATCACCGACCTCGGATTCAGCTATACCGTTCTCGGTCAGCCCACCGACGTTTACGAATCCACACCCCACTCCGGGGGCTATTATCATGTCACCGGCACCTACTACGCGAATGGCGCCATCAACAAACTCAGCAATCTGGTCGGTTTGCCGGCCATCACCTACGGAGTGGATGGCGAAGGTCGCGTCTATTCCGCATCGGCTGCTTCGGGGCAGAATCCCCTTGCCGGCACCACGTACAACACGGCAAGTTTGCCCACTCAGGTCAACCTGGGCTCTTCGGACAGCGATTCCTATACCTTCGATCCCAATACCAACCGCATGACTCAATATAAGTTCAGCGTCAACAGCCAATCAGTCGTTGGCACGCTCACTTGGAACCCCATCGCCACCCTCAAAACTCTGGCCATCACCGATCCTTTCTACGGTGCCGGTAACCAGACCTGCTCCTACGCCCACGACGACATCAGCCGCATCGCCAGCGTCAACTGCGGATCGCCGTGGAATCAAACATTCGCGTATGACGCCTTCGGCAACATCAGCAAGAGCGGCACCATCTCCTTCCAGCCCACCTACTCCTACCTCACCAACCGAATGACGCAAATCGGCAGTTCCACGCCTACCTATGACGCCAACGGGAACGTGCTCAATGACACCGCTCACACTTACACATGGGATGCCAACGGAAGACCTGTGACGGTTGACACCGTCGGACTAACCTACGACGCTCTTGGCCGCATGGTCGAGCAAAATAGGAGCGGCGTCTACACCGAGATCGCGTACGGCCCGAACGGCGGCAAGCTCGCCATCATGAGCGGCCAAACGCTCCAAAAAGGCTTCGTCCCGTTGGCAGGCGGCTCCGTGGCTGTATATAATTCGAGTGGGTTGGCATACTACCGCCATTCGGACTGGCTGGGCAGTTCGCGATTTGCTTCCACGCCCGCTCGCGCCATGTACTTTGATGGTGCGTACGCGCCCTTCGGCGAGAACTATGCTCAAACCGGAACCACGGACCTTTCCTTTACGGGTATGAACCAGGACACCGTAGCGAATCTCTTTGATTTTCCCGCCCGCGAATACAATGCCATCCACGGGCGCTGGCCCTCGCCTGATCCCGCAGGATTGGTTGCCGCGAATACCATGGGACCTCAGTCGTGGAATCGTTACAGTTACGTATTGAACCGTCCGCTAGATTTTCTGGACCCGCTGGGTCTTGTGTGCGTATTGAACGGCGAGATCGACAACCAGATCGACCAAGGAGGCTGCACGGCTGGAGGGGGAACCTGGTACGGAGACGCACCACCGATTACGTCCGACACTTGTGCTCACTGTTCCGATTCCAATTCCGATTCGAATTCAGAACCGGACGACGGCAACATCGGCAGCCTCAACGTCGACTACCCAACCGGACCTGTAACCTTTGGCGCCCCAAACAACGCGACGCCCTGGTACCAGTCATGCACAGCCAAGGCTCTCGGCGCAGGCGCGCTACACGTTGGCATCGATGCGATAGGACTGATCCCTGAAGCTGGCGGTATTTCCAGAATGATTGGCCACCAGGCGGGATACGTTGGAGTGGTAGCCGATCAGGTTGGGTATAGGGTCGTTAATGCATTTGGCAAGTCAACAGGCACCGTCAGCAGTCTCGCAGGGCTGAGTGGCGAGTCTGTTGCCGAGGGGGTCTGGGATACCAGCCTCACTGTCGCTGGTTTCATCCCTGCCCTCAATGATGTTGCAGCTGTGCTTTCAATCGGTACTGACATCGTCAAAACAGCAGTGGCGGTCGGAAAATGTCCCTAGTTAACGACGTAAAGAGCGACATAAAAGCGGCCAAGAAATTCCGCTTATCCTGGCGGGGCAAAGTGGGAGGGATTATTGCCTCTACGCTCTGCGCGTGGTTGTTTTACCGTTTCGGAAGACTCGATCTTGCTCTGCCGGCGATGAATTGCGTTGCGGTACTTGGTTTCATGCTTATCTTGAAGCGAAGGCTGTGGCGGCACTCGTGGTTTTGGGGGACTATGGCAGTCATTGTGGCGCTTCATGTTCCGCTGATTCTGTTTGTCCCATGGGGCACCAGCTGGGTTCCCGCCCTGGCGATTGCCGTCGTCGATTCGGTGGATCTTTGTCTGATCCTCTGGATTCTAGCTGTTGTCGAGAAGTTCATGAGGGAACCGAAGGGCGCTTAAAGATAGGCGTCCGCGATGAAGCAAGATCCCGGCGCAGGCCGCTCTTCGGGGCGGCCTCGCTGTGTGTGGCGGGCGCGTGGTTCCGTGCCTGAGCCAGCATCCCGAAGTGTACGCTGCCTACGGCGTCGGGTGTGAGGGTGACACGTCACCCCGGAACGGGTGCTGCACAGCAACCTGAAGTTACTGTGCAGGAACTATAAGAAAACAGGCGGCTAATAGACAGAAATGTCTATGTTTGCGTTACTCTATATGCGAGCGCACGTTGCTGTAGGGGAACCCTCTGAGTATCAGTCCCTTAGCCCGGCTCCGGCCCCCTTGCTGTCCTCCAGGTGACGCACAGCGGGCGTGTGGCCTCCGTCCAAAATCCAGATCAGGCGGTCACTCTGAAGCCGCCCTTACGCACAAAATCCGTAGGCACGAAAGTCTCTGACGCCGAGTACGCGGCGCTGGAGGCTCGCGCTCGCGCGAGCGGGCTGACGCTCTCGGAGTGGGTTCGGGCGGCTCTGCTTGGGAGCAGCCGCGCAGGGAACGCCGAGGCGGCGGACGATCTTTTGGGCGAAGTGTTGCTGGCGGAGGTTCTTGCGTTGCGGGCGCGGAGACGGGGGAGGCAACCGCGCTCCGGAAACGATTAATCCGCCGTCTTTTCTAGAACAGATTTATTTCGCGCTCTACCCTCCCAACCCCGGCGACTGCGATCCACACGTGCAAATATCTGGGCGACGACAAACATGGCGTTTTTACCCCTCTGTAACCGCTCCCAAGCAGTTCTGCGAGACTCCTGATTTTGCTGTACTGTCGGAATTTTGAGTCCTGTTTTTCCATCCTGTTTGGGTATGTCTATAAGCCCCTTTTCAGGATCGCAGAACATGCTGTCCGTGCAAATTGACGATGTCCGTTTAGAGTCCGGTAGGGATCGAAAATCAGCGAAATCGATCAGTCGTCACCGAAGAAAGAAAAACGGGGTAACTAATTGAAGATTTAGGCTAATGGATTGAAAAAGCTGGACTAAGGAAGTTCGTCCTAACAGCCTTATCAGGGGTGCGCTCTAGCCACCTGAGCTACAGGCCCAATTTGCTGGTGGGGAACATTTTACGCGAATCGCGGCGTTCGTCAAATGGGCGCAGCGGGCGATGGCCGCGATGATCAAACAGTGGAGCGAGCGGCGGGGTTCACCAGGGGTGGAAGTGAGTGGAGGCGAGGCGGGATTTCACGCGGGCGATGGCTACCACGACGAGCCCCAGGGCTGCGAGTAGGGCGAGGCCGAAGTAGATGTCAATGTAGGAGAGCAGGCGGCTTTGGGTGATGACGTTATTTTGAAAGAGCTGCAGGGCGCCGAGAGCGGGAACGCTGGTAGGGCCGCCGTTGCGGTGAATGATATTGGCGTATTGCTGGAGCGTGGTATGCGTGGTGGCGTCGAGGCGATTGGCGACGTCCAGCAGGCGCGCGGAGTGCAAGGTCATGCGGCGGTCGAACAGGACGGTGGCGGCGGTGACGCCGAGGGTGTTGCCGAGCTGGCGGACGAAGAAGTACGTGGTGGAAACGTCGTTGACGTCGGCGATGGTGGCGTTGGCGGTGACCAGGTTTCCAGCAGCGATGAGCGAGGGCGCGAGGCAAAAACCTTGCAGGAAAATTACGGGAGCGAGGACGATGGTGGGAGTGGTGGGCGTCCAGATATAGACGATGGTGATGTACGTGCCGGCTAACACCAGCAAGCCGATGACGAGCGTGCGGAGGCCGCCGAGGCGGGGGAGAAGGACGTGCACGGTAAGCTGGAGCCCCAAGCCGAGGCCGAGGGTGTACATGGAGATGAAACCGCCGGCCTGCGTGGCGCTGTAATCCTGGACGAAGCGAAGATACTGCGGGACGACGTAAAGGCCGGCGCCGAAAAACGCGCCGACGAAGAGAATCACGATGAAAAAGGCGCGCAACGGGGGTTGGCGCCAGACCATGCGCAAATGCAGCACCGGTGAGGAGTTCTGCGGACGGTAGTCCCACCACAGAAACGCGACGAATAAGACGGCGGAGGCCAGCAGCGCGAGCGTAATCCAGTTGGACTCGAACCACAAATCACGCTCGCCGCGGCTGACGGCGGTTTCCAGGCAGGCCAGCGAGGCGATGAGCATGAACGCGCCCCAGACGTCTACCTGACTTTCTTTGTTACGCACAAACAGGTAGCCGGGCGGGATAATTTTCCAGATGAGAAAAGCGCCGATGGCCAGAAAGGGAAAATCGATCAGGAAGGCGTAATTCCAGTGAAGTTGATCGGTAATCCAGCCCATGACGACGGGATAGGGAAATTCGAAAGCAGAAAGCACGACGTACAGCCAAGTGACCGCGGTGAGCCGCGCTTTGCCGGGGAACAGCAGCCCGGCGAGGATGACGACACGGACAAGAAATGCGCCGCCGCCGAATCCCATAATCAAACGCGAAATCAGCAATTGCTCGAGGCTATGTGCGCTGAGCACGCAGCCTGCCGCACCCACGGCATAGAAACCGATGCTGATCAAGAGGTGGCGGCGGGTGCCGACGACGCGCGTCATCCAGGCGGAGAGGGCCAGGGAGCAGAGGAAGCCGACGTTGTAAAGAATGATGACCCAGCTAATTTCATCCGAACTCGCGCCGACGTTGCCTTGCATATCCGGGAGGATGACGTTGATGGCGAGGCGGTTGGAAACTTCAATCGCAGTGACCATGCCGACGGTGAGCAGCATGGCCATGCGGCGCCGGTAGGACAGGTTCGCGAGCAGGCTATTGAGGAATCGCTCCTCTTCCAGTTCCCAGGCTTCCGAGAGTGTTCCACCAAGATAAGTCATGGGGTCACATTCGAATCAGCGAGTGTAAATGGTCGCTTCGACGTTCATGCCGGGACGCAGCACGAGATTGGGATTCTTGTTTGGTTTCACCAGGATTTTTACGGGAATGCGCTGAACGACTTTGATGAAATTGCCGGTGGCGTTTTGCGGCGGGAGCAAGGCTTGCCGCGAGCCGGCCGCTCCCGCGATGGAATCCACCACACCTTCGAAGTCCTGGCCGTAAGTATCCACGTGAATGCGAACTTTTTGGCCGGGAGCCACGCGGGCCAGCTGGGTTTCCTTGAAATTCGCGGTGACGTACACCTGATCGAGCGGAACGATGGTGAAAAGCAATTGGCCGGGTGAAACGTACTGGCCCAGGTCCACGGACTTCTGGGTGACTTGTCCGGTGATGGGGGCGGTGATGTGGGTGTAGGCCAAGTTCAATTCGGCTTGTTGGAGGCCTGCTTTGGCGCGCTCGACAGCGGCCAGCGCCGATTTGTAGGTTGCTTCGGAGATGGGCACCTGCTGCTCGCGCGCTTTGGTTTCAAGCAGCTGAGATTGCGAGCGCAGCAGGCGCGCCTGGGCGGAACTGGCATTAGCTCGGGCAATTTCGACGGTCTGTCGCGCTGCGGTGAGTTGCTGTTCGGCGGCCTCCAATTCGCTTTTCGCCACGCGCGCAGCAGCGTCAACGGCGTCAAATTGGTATTTGGAGACGTCGTCGGTGGAGAGCAAAGGTGTATAGCGAGCGAGATCACTCTGGGCGCGTTCGTTGGTGGCGCGCTTGGCGGCGACGTTGGCTTCTGCCACTTGCAGGTTCGCGGTGGCGGATTGCTCGAGCTGGGCCTGGGACATATTGTAATCGGCAGCGTCGGATTGCTTTTGCGCGGAGGCGCCGTTGGTGCTGTTAGTGGTGGTTTCGCGCGTCAAACGAATCTCCATTTTCGCGGAATTGGCCTGGGCTTCGGCGAAATCCAGATTGGCTTGGGCTTGTTCGACTTCGGCTTGATATTCGCGGGGATCAATTTGCACGAGGAGGTCGCCAGTTTTCACCGGCGTGTTGTCGTTGATGAGGAGTTTGACGACGTAGCCGGGAACTTGCGGGGCTACGGCAGTGATGTGGCAGTCAACCTGAGCGTCGTCGGTGGTAACGCGGCCGGAGAGGATATACCAGGCGACGGCCACCAGAATGATGGCGGCGACGATCGCGCCTTTGACAAGAGGATGCATATCGCGGATGTGTTCGCGGAGCGAGCGCGGCGGTGGCGTGGTTCCTGCTGGCGCGGCGGTGGATGCGGGCACGGCTCCAGGCGCTGCCGGGGCGGCAGTGGGCGTGGCGCTCGCGGCAGCGGAGCTACCGGGCAGCGGCGGCGTTGGAGATGAGGAACTCATGTGCTGTTCACCTCTCACTTCGTATAGGTGGCTTCGATATCGCCGGTGGCGCGGGCTAAAGCCGCGCGCGACAGGTTGAATTGAAACAGTGCGGCGATTTGATTATCGCTGGCGCGGGCCAACGCGTCTTGCGCGGTGATCACTTCGACGTTGGTAGTGACGCCGGCCTGAAAACGGCGCTGGGCCTGGGCTACTTCTTCCTGGGCGAGCGTGAGGCCCAGATTGGCAACGTCCACGGAATTTCGCGCGGCGTTGAGTTCATCGAGCGCGGATTTTACGTCGTTGACGATTTGCGCTTCCAGCTGACGGCGAATTTCCGCGACGTGCTGCTCTTCGAGTCTGGCGCGGGCTTCCTGGGCGCGGATGCGGCCACCGGTGAAAATCGGGAACTGCAGAGAGATGGCGTAGGTG
Organism: uncultured Acidobacteriota bacterium; assembly: GCA_963780035.1. Classification (GTDB taxonomy): domain Bacteria; phylum Acidobacteriota; class Terriglobia; order Acidiferrales; family UBA7541; genus Palsa-295. Next base: position 39,562 of record CAWAAG010000013.1, read on the forward strand.
TAGGCGGGAATGCCGTCGTTGAAGCGCGCGCCCTGATAAAGCCAGAAGCCCGAGAAATCGAGTTGCGGCAGGCGCTGTTCGCGGGCGGAATCGGTGGAGAGATGCGCGATGCGCTGCTGGGAATCAAGGGAGCGAATTTCAGGGCGCGTGGAGAGGGCCTGGTTGAGGAGCGCTTCTTTTTCGAGCACGGGGAGATCGTAGAAATCGAGATGGTCGGTGACCTCGAGGTCCTGATCGCGCGGGAGATCGAGGAGCGCGGCGAGGCCGTACTTGGTGGTGCGGGTCTGGGTTTCGGCGTCAATCAGATTTTGGCGTTCGTTCTGGAGTTCGACGTTGGCGCGAACGGTGTCAATATTCAGGCCGATGCCGGTTTTTTGCAGCTCGGTGGCTTGATCGTAGAGGCGTTGCGCGAGGGTGACGCGGGCCACGGCGGCGTCGCGATTGGCGAGGGCGCGGAGGATGAGGAGGTATTGGTCAACGACGGCGGTGACGACGGTTTCGCGGGTGGTGCTTTCGTCGGCGCGCGCCTGGCGGGCGCCTTCGCGGCCAATCTGGTAGCCGCGGATCAGGGGAAGATTGAAAATGGATTGCGAAAAAGCGGGACCGGCTTCAATGATCTGAAAGGGACCGAGCTCTTGCCGCATGGGCGCACGCTCAATGCTTTGAATATTGTACTGAACGATCGCGCCGCTTGCTTCGATGCCGGCGTGAGGCAGAAGCGCAGAGCGGGCGATCTGACTATTGCGATCACTTTCGGAAACCAGGAGTTGGGCGATGACGCGCTGGGGATTTTGCTTCAGCGCGAGTTGCACGGCTTGCTTGAGAGTGAGTTGCAGGATTGCGGAGGGGGATGAGGGCTGCGAAGGTTGCGACGGTTGCTGCGAGGAGGCGGCGAGAGGACAGCACAACTGGAGAAATACCAAGAACAGGATTTGCGTTCGGCGGAAATTCGCGGCCATGAGGGCCTCCCAATCGCAAAAAATAAGAGACGAAGAAAAGGCATTATAAAGGGAAATCAGAGGTGGCAGGCAGTAATCGGGAAAACGGCGCACCATTGCCGTGGACGGCAAAGTGGGCGCCCCGAGCAGACGAATCAGAAGCAAGCAGCGGGAATGCCCGCTGGGCGCTGGATGGTCGCGGTGACGCGGCTACTCTGGTGCGCGCTTGTTGTTTGGATGACTGCCCGCTACTTCGGGGCTTCTTTCAGATTAGAGACATCGAACCCAAGATCACCGAGCGTTGTTCTCCATTGGATGCCCGAAGGTTTCGAGTCGGGCTTCGCGTCGGGCTTCACTTCGGGCGTGGCTTGGTCGCCCTTCGCAGCGGGAATCCCCGCAACAACTGCCGCCGCTCCTGCTCGAACCGTGGACATGGCTGCGCTCGCTAGCTTCGTCACGGATTGCAAGGCGGCGAATAACTGCCTTTTCGGGGAATCGGGCGAGGCATCTTCCGGCACGCCAGCGTCCGGGCCGCGAGCGCCAGCGTCCGGGCCCTGGGGACGTATTCCATTGGGGATGGATGAAATTACTTCGTGATATCCCAGGAGGCGGTAGCTTTCGAACTGAGTTTCGGTAAACCATTGGTCCACGGTGGATTCGTGGGGGAAGGTGGCGTGGGTTTTGGCGTAATTGTTGACGTCGGCAGGCTCGTCGCCGGTCAACGATGCTTTGAAATAGATAATCGTTCCCGTAGGTGCTTCGAGGTCCACGTTCTCATAATGAATCTTGCCGACGGCAAAGTGTTTCTTGCTGGGCTTGCCGTCCTTTTTCGGTTTGATTTCGGAAACATCGAGTTCGATGTCGATGCCCAGATCAATCCGGCATTTGCGGATGGCGTTGCCCAGACCGCCAAAGCAGTACGTGTCGTCTGCTTCCGCGTCGCAAACGATGATCAGCGCGCAGCGCCGTTTCACCAGCTCGTACATCGCCAAGTTCTCGAAATGTCCGCCGTCCGAGAGATAAACGTATCTGGATTCGTCGTCGGTTCCTGCCAATAGTTCGTTCACCAGGTACGGCAGACCGAGGCCCGGAGTAGCGCTTCCGGAGGTGCGGCGGTGGCGCGGATTTCCCAGCCACTGGCCGAGGCGCACGTTGAAAATCGTCATCAGGAACGCAACCGGGATTGAACTGTAAGAGCCCATGTTGGGGCTGGCGGCCGCACCGGATATTCCCATCGCCAAACCGAGATCGGGGCCAAAAAACGGAGGAGGAAAGGCGTACTGATCCGTTCGGCAGTACCCGAAGCGGTCGAGCTTGCGCAGCCAGCGGCGCAATATGCTCTGGTCTTCAGTTCGGTCGCGATCCTCAATATCCTGCTTCGTGAGAGGCCGCTCGCCGCGCAACATGGGGCTGTCCTGCTCTTCGAGCCAGACGTCGTAGCCGCAGTAGCGGGGCGTCATGACAAAGGATTCGGCTTTGCGTTCCTGCCAGGCGAGGTCTTTGCCTTTGACGAGGTTCAAGGAAGCATTGATGACGGGATAAGGACCGTCATAGAAGTTGTCGAGCAGGACGCTGAAGTCTTTTAGGTGAATGTCATCTTTTTTGTCGAAGCCGGTAAAGCGGTTCGGCGAACGAGTGGGGTTGGACGCGCCGAGATAGCACCTGACGAGGCGGTTGCGGTAAAACAGGTGCATAGAGAACTGGTTGACGTCCACGCGCCAGGCCATGATCACCGACACGAGCAGGCACGCGGCGATCGTGAGGTACAAGCGGTGATCGGAGATCCATCCCATATTTGCCAAGAGGTTCCACTCGCGGATGCGAGCGATGGTCCAGGAAATCCAGCACAAGAGTCCGACAACGAAGACGTACGGAGCGACCTTGGCCAGCACATCCTTCCAGGTTTGCGTGCCGGGTTTTCCGGACGCGGTTGAGTTGCCCGCGAGCACGCCGCCCAAGGTGGCGGCGATCCAAGTGGGAGTGAGATATTTCGCCGCGGCCGCTTTCACGGTCTGGTTCGTTTGGATGAAGTCCGGGAAATACAGGGCGATCCAGAAAATCGCCAACCACACGAGGCCCCAGAGCAGGAGCCAGCCGCCGAGCCGTCCCCACCACTCGCGTCCACGATCGGGGAAGACCGTACCCATCCAACCGATGTGCAGGATACCTGCGAGAAGAAAGATTCCCAGCACCAAGGGCACGCCGGCGGTCAACGCGGCGGCGATGCTCCAAGAGAGCATGCTTTGCGACAGGACAGCGTAGAGCCATCCGACAAGCGCGCCCGCGAGGATCGCTCCGAGCCAAATGATCGCGAATTTCCAGACATTGCGGGCAATGCCCATGAAGCCGGGCCCGGGCGCCGCAGTGTGCGCGGTGTCCGCCGCCCCGCCGGGTGATTCTTTTTCTGGCGGTTTCGTGGTTTCGCCCTGTAGATCGGCTATCTGGTTGGCAATTTTCGAAATTATCGGAGCGAACCACGCGCGATAAATCAAACCCAGGATGGAGGCAGCAAACCAGATCGCTCCATACGCGATCGCGCCCATGCATGCGGCTTCGCCATACGGGAGGTTGCCGCCTCCCGTCGGTCCCAAATGCGCGAGCCTAGCCACTTCCCACAGCGCTCCCAGCGCCGCAGTGATGAAAAGAGGCGCCGCGGCCAGCGAGAGCACCCAGATCTGCTTTGTCAATTGCCGCGCTGCGCCGGCGTCGCGCAAATCCAGGTACTCCATGTTGTTCAGAATCGTGAAAAAGGCGAGTAGTAGCAGAACTGTGGCCACCAACATCCACGTCTCGCCCAAGATAGGCGAAAACCAAATCGCACGCGCGAATCTTTCCGCCGCTCGCGGCAGAAGCAAGAGCGCCGTCAAAAGCGCCAGCAGCACGACTTGATTCAACAGCATGTTTCGCAGATAAATTCCGATGGTGGCCCAGGTGTCGCCACTGAAGATTCCCAACTTCGGGGTGAGATAATTGCTAAACATGCGCAGAAATCGAATCGGGGAAGGCTCCCTATCGCCCTCCTGGTGAACGCGATTCGTCGCTAATGCGTTTTGCACTAACGCAAAACTTTTGGCCCGCTTGGTCCATGCGGCGAGCCATCCGCCGATATAACCGCCGCCTGAGACGGTGGAGAGGTAGTCGATGCGCTTGAGCAAGTTCAAGTCTGCGAGAGCTTGCAGCACGCCCAGGTTGAACGTGGCACTGCGGATCCCTCCACCGGAAAAAGCAAGACCTACCAGATTCAGGCTGTGTGCCTTCCGAACGGCGTCGACCCAAGGTTGGTCTTCTGCTGGCCAATTCGGCTCGTCCGCGGGGTTCGGCATGCCTAATCCATCCACTGGCTTGCGGTCGTGACCTCGATCGAACGAAGGCGCCGGGGCGGCGCGCCTCTGCCGGATTACGCTGATTTCGTCATACTCCGCATTGAGGACGTTCTCGAGTGGAACGGATTTCGCCCGAACGTACTTCATTTCATCCTCCTGAGAACCCGGGCCGATTGCCTACGCCGGAGTCGCTTAATGGCCTTCGGGCGGGAGAGCATCGAACTGAAGGCTGCCGCATCCCGTGGCGCCGTTTCGGAGCGTGGCCGCGAAAAAACCGCCGCCGCTGAAACAGCGGATCATGGCCTTGTGGTAGTCGCTAATGGAGTAGGCCGGCCATTGCGAAGTCGAAAGAGCTCCGCGAATGTCGTAGTTGCATGCCCAGCGAAGAGCGCTGTTCGTATACTTAACTGATGTCTCTATATCATACATTTCCGGGGATGCATAAAGACTTTTGTTCGGTGGCTTCCGTGGGGTTGGAAGCGGGCGCAGCTTTGCTTCGATGTTGTGGCCCAGCACGCGGGCGCCTGCCGGCGATTTTGCACGCGCGGTCGCGGGACTTGAGCGCTAGTGCGACGGCACCGGGGTGAACTTTCCAGATGGCGCCGGATCCACGATGGTAGTCAGAGTTGCGAAAAACAGATTGCCGAATTGCGTGGTACCGGAGGAGCCGGATATTTTCAAAATTCCGACCGTGGCACCGGTGAAAACGTTGTCGAAGACAGTGTTGTTATTGCCCTGGATGAAGACGGCGGCATCGTCGCTGTTGCTGACGTCGTTGCCGTTCACCGTATTGCCGTCGCCGACCAGAGCGATGCCATCGAGCGCGACGGAATGGAAAATCGTGCTGGAGCCGACGAAAGCATTATTGGCCGCGACGAAAATGCCGACCTGGTTCGCGCCGAGGACGTTGCGTTGCATGTGGATGCCGTCGGATTGATAGATCAGAATTCCGGCGGCATTCGCAGGGCAATTGGTGGCGGAGGAACAGGGCGAATACACATTATTCGCGACGGAGTTGCCGGTGATTGTGCCGTGCGCGCCAAAGCCGATCTGGATGCCGTTCTGGGCGGCACCGAGGGTGGGACCGACGCCCGTCACCGTATTCTCGTCGATGGAAACGCGCGTGCCGGGTTCGTTGGCGGTGATTCCGTTCTTCTGATACGTGTCTACCGTGTTGTTGGTGATGGTTACGCTGGCGTGGCCGCTGCCACTGCTTTCGACTTCAATGGCATTGCCGCTTTGGCAGCCATCGAAGCTGCTGCCCAGGCGTACGTGGCGCACCGCGTTGTGCGCGACGATGCCCGAAGCGTCGAGATAGAGAATGCCGACCAGGCGAGGAGAACATTCCATGAGCTCGCTGGCGGCGCCATCCAGGCGCAAACCCCGGAGTTGAACGTCGGCGGCATTTTCAGCGACGATGATTGCGGCGATGGGATCACCGGAGGGGCTGGTGGCATTCGCGACGACCGCGACGGGCTTGACGATTACGCCGTTGTCCGCTTCGAGGATCAGGGATTTGTCTACGACGACTTGCTCGTGATAGGTCCCAGGGCAGACGCGGATTACGTCACCGGGATCGGCGGCGTTGACGGCGGATTGAATCGTAGTGTAAGCAGCGGTGGGACACTGCACCTTATCGTCGTCAACAAGGATGTTCGGGGTTTTGGCTATGACGCCGAAATCCTGGGCGCAAACCCGGCGAACCGGGACACACAGTGCTAGAAATGCCAGCAGGAAAAACGGGAAAAAACTCTTCATGCGAATCTCCTTCCTCGAGGGCGCGCACTTGGGGAGCGCGGAGTCTTGAGTTACACGAAAGTGCGCGGATTATACGGCTGACTGGTCGTGATTGTGAATAGTACTGAATATAAGGATGGCGTTCCGCGCGCGTCGGCGGGCGTCAGGCTTTTCGGAGAATGAGGCAGTGGTTAGTGACGGGTGACGAGTGGCTAGAAAATCGTGGCGACGCTCGGTGGACTCGGCCGGGAGTTAGGCGGAAGGTTTTTCCGGGACGGGAGCGGTAGCCAGGAAATCTTCGCGGAAACGGGCGGAGTAGGAGTCCTGGAGTTCGGCGATGCGCTCGGGCTTGGGGGCGCGTAGGACGAAGCCGGCGTGATGTTTTTTTGTGATGCGCTGCGCGATTTCGGGGTCGGTGTAGGCGCTGGTGTCCGGGTCTTCCTCGCGGGCAAGCGAGAGTACTACTCCGGCATAATCGCGGCGGCGTTTGGGCAAAACGTACGGAGTATTGCCAGAGCCTACTTCGATGCGCGCCCATTCACGCCAGAGATTGATGCCGGTAGAGGCTTCAACCGCGTCGGAGATATAGGCGCCGCCGACGCGAGCGGCGATTTCGATGAAGTAGAATTTTCCGTCTTCGTGCGCGCGCAGGAATTCGGCGTGCGTGACGCCGCGAACCAGGCCCAGGGCGGCGATCAATTCCCGGTTCATTTTCTGGAGCGCTTTGTATTCGGCGGAAGTGCGCGCGACGGTGCGCGTGGTGAAGACGCCGCCATCGTGGGAGACGTTGAGAGGCGGCGAGCCGTAGGAGTGGACTTCGGCGAAGACGACTTTGCGTTCGGAGACGATGCTATCCACGTGGAAGACGTCGCCGGGAACGAATTGCTCGAGGAGGTAATTGGATTGCGCGTCGCCGAGTTGATCGAGAATGGGCCAGAGGTCGGCCGGATTGTGAAGTTTTTTCATGCCGATGCCGGAGGCTTGGGAGCGGGGCTTTAGGAGCCAGGGCGGCTTGACGCGGGACATGAAATCGTGGAGGGCGGCGTGATTGAGGACGTGGATGAATTCGGGGACATTGATGCCTTCTTCCTTGGCGCGGCCGCGCATGGCGAGTTTGTCGCGGAAATAGCGCACGGTGGTCAGGCCCATGCCGGGGATGCGGAGATGTTCGCGAAGAGCGGCGGCGTTTTCCATATCGAATTCGTCGAGGGCAACGATGCGGTCAATGGGTTGCCAGCGGGCGAGGTAGCTGACGGTATTGATGATGGCCCAGGTGGGAAGATCTTCGGGCATGTAGAAAAATTCGTCGACGGATTCGCGTGGCCAGTTGGCGTCGCGCAATTTTTCGACGGTGAGGAGGAGGACGCGACAGCCTTCATTTTTGCAGGTGCGGAGGAATTCCTGGCCTTTTTCGTAGGAGGAGATGCAGAGGATGGTTAGTGGGCGTTGATCGGATTTTGGTTTGGGGTCGGGTTTGGTTTCGGGCAATGCAGGCCTCCGAGAATTGCGGACGGTATGTAAAAGCAAGATGGCGGCCTGAAGGCCGCCGCTACAAAGTCAAATTCTCCTCGATCCTATACTGCGGAGTCTGCGGCGGGAAAGAGGAATTGCAGGAAGGGGGAGACGCGCTGGGCCCAGGCGGACTCGTTGTGTTGGGCGCCGGGAAAGATTTCGAAATGTAGGTCGCGATCTTCCTGCCAACCTTTATGGAGGAGCGCATCGCGAAGGGCGGTGACGTGGTCTACGGTGCGTGTACCGCCTTCGTCGGTGCCGACATCGAGCCAGATGCGCGAGCGCTGCTGCGGCAATTTTGCGCGCGCGACGGATTTGAGAATGGCGCGATGATTCCACCAGACGGAGGGCGAGAGGACGGCGAGTCTGCCGAAGACTTGGGGATACTGCATTCCGAGATAGATGGTGAGCAGGCCGCCGAGAGAAGAGCCGCCGAGACCTTTATTGGCGGGGCCTTGCGCGATACGATAGCGCGATTCGATGAATGGTTGAAGTTCTTCGACGAGCAGGCGGCCGTATTTATCGGCTTTGCCGCCGCCGAGTTTGCGATCGCGAGTGGGAGTGTATTCGTTGAGGCGCTGTTTGCCGGTGTTGTAGATGCCGACGATGACGAGCGGCTGGATGGCTCCTTGGGCGATGAGGGCGTCGGCGGTTTCGCCGACGCGCCAGTAGATGCCGCGGATGAAGGAGGTGGCGGGATCGAAAAGATTCTGGCCGTCTTCGAGATAGAGGATGGGAAATTGCAGGTCGGGGCGTTTTTCGTAGATGCCGGGAAGGTAGACGATCAGGTCGCGTTTTTTGGTCAGGAAACGCGAGGAGAATTTTTCGTGTTTGCGGAATTGGCCGGGGCCGGCGGCGGCTAGTTCGGCGGTGAGTTCGGGGGAAAAAGGCAAATGCTAGTCCTCCAATTTCGGTTCTCGAGCCACAGAAAAAGCAGATCCCTCGCCGCGCTCGGGATGACGTCTGAATTGTAATTTTGCGACTAAAAGCGGGCGGGTCTTAGACCCGCCCCTACAAAACAATCTATGTATTTGAAGCGGGCGCGTCCGTTTAGAATAGCAGAGTTGAAATTCTTCACGGGATACTTTCCAATTTGCCAACACGCAAAGGACTTATAATATCGCGCGCTCGCGGCGGGCGAAGGGGAGCTGGGCGCGTTCCGCGGCGCAGGAGCCATATGAAACGGGAATATCATCGCTGGTATTCGCACCGGCTGGGGCTGGACATGGGCGTGGTGGTGTATGGGCATTGGGGCCCGCCGCTGGTGGGATTTCCGACGAGCGCGGGCGATGAGTGGGAACTCGAAGGCCAGGGAATGATCGGGGCGCTCGGGCCGTTGATTGACGCCGGGCGCGTGAAATTTTTCAGCGTGAATTCGGCGAACTGGGCGGGACTTTACAATAAGGGAGCGCATCCATTTCACCGGAGTTATATGCAGGCGCAGTTTGACGCTTACGTGCGCGAGGAAGTGGTGCCGTTTATCTGGGATAACTGCCAATCGCGGGTTGCGATTTCGACGATGGGGGCCTCTTTCGGGGCTTATCACGCGGCGAATACTTTATTCAAGCATCCGGACGTGGTGCGGAGATGCTTTGCGCTTTCGGGAGTATACGACATACGGGGATTCATGAGCGGGATGTATGACGACAACACTTATTTCAATAATCCCGTGGATTATCTGGCGAATTTGTCGGATGGGAACGTGCTGGCGCAACTGGCGCAGTGCGACATACACATTGCCACGGGGAATGGGCCTTGGGAGAACAGCGGGCCGTCTTACCGGCTTTCGGAGATTTTGAATGCGAAAGGGATACGACATTCTTTGGATGATTGGGGAGCGCAGGGAGGGCATGATTGGCCATTTTGGAAACATCAGATGTGGGAGTACGTGACGAGGTTATTTTAGGAATTCGTTGGCCACGGAGGCACAGAGACACAGAGGAATGCGAAAGATAAATCTACCGCAGAGATGCAGAGTACGCAGAGGAAATCAAAAGCCAAGCTAAAGATTTAACACGGAGGGCACGGAGACGGCGAGAAGCTGCCGCAGAGGACGCAGAGAAAGTCAAAAAGCGCAAGAGAGATGCCTCGCCACGCTCCCTTCGCCACGGCTCTCAGGGCAAGCGGGATGACATTACGTCGGGATTCTTGCCGAGCAGAGGGCGGGTCTGAGACCCGCCCCTACGAACGAAATGCAAGAAAGCCGGCGGGACGCCTGCCTGCGGCAGGCAGAACGGCGCTACTTAGGCCAGGCCCAGGGTGGCTAGCATGTAGCGGCCTTTTTCGATCACTTGGTCTTGGTCGATCCAGACGTTGCAGTGGCGGGCTAAGACGTCCACGTGAGTGCGGCTGCTCCAGGCGGCGTGGGTTTGGCTGCCGTAAGGGTCGCCGAAGGCTAGATGGACTCCTGGCAGTTTTTCATCCTGCAGCAGAACTCCGATCATGTCCGAGAGGCTTAGGTTGGTGCCGAAGGCCAGCTCGCCCACGCGATCGCTATTTTCGTCTGTGTGGCAATAATTCCAAAATTCAGCTTCGAGATCCTTGCGATCGCAGGTGGCTTTCTGTAGGCGGCCGGCTTTGATTTCGAGGACTAGCGGAGTGCGCTGCAAGTCGCCGTATTTTCCGCAGAAGTGATCGCCGGCGGTGCCGTCGCAGACGAAAGTGCCGTCTACTTTTGCGGGCGTGGTGAAAACTTCACCAGCGGGAAGATTCGACCAATAGCGGCGGCTGATGAGGCCGCTCGTCTTGACCCAATCGAGTTTCGCATCGAATGTAGCGACGAGCGACGTGCCCGCTTCCGTGCGTACGGTGAGCGAGCGGGCGCTGTGCATGCGTTGCAGAAGTTTTTCGCTCAGGCGATCCACCATGGTGTAGTCGGCGCGCATGCCTTGCTGCATGATTTCGGGAGTGACGCCGACCATGTGGGCGTAGCGGATGTGGCGCCGCTCGACGACGGCGACGATGTCCTTGCGCGCGCCGAGTTCGCCCTCTTGCGGCTGCATGCAGAGGATGCCGGCATCGGCGCGGCCCAGCGCGTCAAGAATTTGTTGCGGCGCGCGGGTGATGGGGCGCGAAGCGAAATCTTCGAGGAGGAAGGGTTCGCAGACGGCTTGGCGCTGGTCTAGAGCGGCGGCCAGGCTGGCGGCTACGGTTTGACTGGGACGATCGGCGATTAGAGCTACGCGTTCGCCGGGTTGAATCGCGAGACAGGTTTCGATGGCGTTGCGGGCACCGGGGAGCAGCTCTGGTTGGGCTGGGCCAAAATGCATCCAGATATTGTAAAGAGGGTTGGGCGGTTTTGCTATGGGGATTGAGTTGGCGTGGGGCGACGGCTAGTGGTTGTCGTGCTGGTTATGGCGCCAAGTGTAGTATTCCTTCTGCTCGGCTTCGTTGCGCTTATTGAAATCCTCGTGGTTGCGGTGCGTGTCGTGTTCCCAGCGGTCGTAGTATACGACCTCGCCGTGATTCCAGGTGTGATAGTCGCTGTAATAGGGATCGTAGTAGCGGACGTGGGCCTCACAGCCAGCGACGAACACCGGGGCAGCCAGGGCGATTGCTAGCAGGAGCGTCGTGACGTTCTTGAATGGTGAGCGCATGTGTCGTTTCTCCTCTTTTTGCATGATCGCGTATGCGCGGATTCCGTGTAAGCCGGGAAAATGTGGATTCTTTGTGGGGAAAAGCTGTAGGGCGGTGGAGAGGACTTGATCTATCGCAGAGACGCAGAGAAAGTCAAAAGACATGAAGAAGAACGCGGCCGGTACAAATTCAAAGGCGGGGCGGGTCTGAGACCCGCCCCTACAAATGCTAAACCACCGCACCGAGCCGGGGAAACTCGAGCGTCGCAACAGGCGGCGGCCCTGCCAGGCGGACGAAGGCTGGATCAGACGAGCTGGCGCGAGGTTGACGTCGTAACAAGCGGCGGCAAGCCGCCGCACTCCCTGATGCCGCTGGGGCTCGTTCTTGGCTGCGGGAATGTTGACCGCCGGCGCATCGAGCGGCGGGCACGGCATGCCGTGCCCCTACGAAGATCGAATCGATACTCCTGCAACGGAGCCGGCAGGCCGGCGCTACGATTTCTGCTAGGGTTTTGGCTCTACGACGAAGCTGGGGACTTGGCCGCCGCCGGAGGTGACGTTGGCGAGGCCGGTGCTGCTTAGGCGCGTGAGGCAGCCGGCCATTTTGCCGCGGAAGAGGTAGGGGGCGAAGTCTACGAGCATGTCGCGCATTTGGACGCCGGTTTCTGTTTGCATCGGGAAAATTTCGCGACGGATGGCGATGCGTTCCTGGACGACCCAGGCGCTGGAGCGGTCGGTGAGGGCGCGCTGGAGCGCGTTGTCCCATTGGTCTTCGTTGAGCTCCCAGCCTAATTGCACGCCGGTGCCGCCGTATTCGTCATTGGGTTTGAGGACGAAATTTTCGCGATTTTTGCGGACGTATTCGAGGAGGCCGAAGGATTCGCCGTCGCGCGTGGTTTTGCTGTCGGCGAGGAGGCGCGTCCAGGGAATGTGGCGGCGGATGAGTTCGCGCTCGGACGGATTGAAGAGCGCGGAGTTTTGCTCGTCAGTGAGGACAGCGAAGAATGCTTTTTTGTGCGGAATCTTGCAGGTGAGGGAGTTGGCGACGCAGACCGCGCCGGATTTATAGGCGTCCACGAGAGCGGCACATTCCGCGGGGCGCGCGACGATATCGTTGATAAGGACGCGGCGATAGACGAGGTCCACGCGCTGGCCGTTGGCGGTGAGTTTGCCGCTTTTCCAAACCAGATCGCGGGGATCGGCTAGCACCGTGGCGACGCCGTCTTTCTGGAAATGCGATTGAATGATTTCGAATTCGCTCCAGGTGGGGACTTCGCGCCAATCAACGATCGCGATAACGGGCGGCGAGGCGGAGCCTCCCCATTCGCGGTAGCTGGCGAGCAGCGCGGCGAGGAGCTGCTTCATCAACGGGTATTTGCGGACGGAGTAGCGCTGCGAGAAGCGCTCCATGATGGGCAGCGTGAGAAAAACATCGGCGAGAGTTTCGGCGTAGCCGGCGCCGGCGGGAGATTCGGCGTTGTATTCGGCGAATTGCAGGGAGTTGGGGAGGAGGAAGGCGTCGAGGCGCGACGCGGTGCTGGAAGTGGCGTAGCGCGGATTGATGCGGGCGAGGCGCGCTTCTTCGGGGCTGAGCGCGGATTGCGCGAGGAGCCGCGGATCGGCGAGAGATTGTTTTACGACGCGTTCGCCGAGCACGGCGATGGATTCGGCGACGGCGCGGACGCGCTGTTCGTCTTCGGCGGTGAGAAAAAACGGGCGGAGGAACGGGCAGTGGATGCGATCGCCGAAAACGAGGCGCTGGGCGCGCATGCGCGCGTTCAAGTCATTGCAGAAGGCGGGCGCGAGTTCGACGTCTGGCCGGAGAAGCCCGTGCCAGGCCTCGGCAGGCGTCGGCGACGATTGCGAAGCGGGGGCCGGGCCGTTCATGCAATTGTCGCTCCGGCGATTTTCTTTGCGGGGCCCCCCGTGAAGCCCGCGGCGGCGCCGATACCGAGCATTTCTTCCCAGCGCGGCCAGGGGTAAGAGGGATCGCCGCGGAGAGCGCGGTCAATGACGAGGCGGGACATGCGATCCACGACGTGCTCGAAATAAAATTCGGTGACGCGGTCGCGCTCGAAATCGGGCGCGGGATTGAGGAAATCAATGGCGTAGGGAACGCCGTCCTTGATGGCGAATTCGATGGTGTTCATTTCGTAGCCGAGGGCTTGATTGATGGTTTGCGCGTCGCGGACGACGCGGGCGCCGAGTTCGGCGGAGAGGTAGTTGTGTTCCACGAGATAACGGCGCTCCTTGGGATCGTACACGACGGGAAGAATGTCCATCTTGCCGAAGGTGAAGCAGCGGACGTATTGCGTGAAGTCAATATTTTCCTGGAGGGTCATGCAGTAGGGGCCGGTGCCGTCATAGGCGGCGAGAAGTTCTTCGCGATTGTGGACTTTGTAAACGTGTTTCCAGCCGCCGCCGGAATAGGGCTTCAGGAAGGCGGGGCGGCCGACGTAATCGAGGAGCGCGTCCCAATCAATGGGGTAGGTGAGATTGCGGAGGGATTCGGAATTGATGTCCACGTCGGCGGGATAGGATTTTTGCGGGAGGAGGATGGTTTTGGGGATGGCGACGCCGAGTTTCGCGGCCACGGAGTAGTTGAAGAATTTGTCGTCGGCAGTCCACCAGAAGGGGTTGTTGATTACGTAGGTGCCCTGGAGGACGGCGTGTTTCAGGTAGGCGCGGTAATAGTCAACCTCGTGGGAGATGCGGTCCACGATCACCTTGTATTCGGCGGGTTCGTTCATTTTGGTGCCGGCTAGTTTGACGAAATCGGCGGAGATGTTGTCTTTTTTGCCGAGTTCGTTGACTTTGGCGATGAAGGCCGGGGGGAAGCTGTATTCGCGGCCGCAGAGGATGCCGATTTTCATGGTTGAGGTTCCTTTCGAAAGCCGGGAATATGCGCTGACGAATTCAACGGCAAAGGCAACCGCGCCGTTTGCTACGGGCCGCGTGCACGGAGCGAGGGCGGGTCTGAGACCCGCCCCTACAGATCCCGTCACGAGATTGATCGCTGCAACGGGAGTTCAGCGCCGCAGTAAAGGTGGCGCACTGAAGTGCGCCGCTGCCCTTCGGTCCGACGCTGTCGGACCTCAGGGTGAATCGCGCTGCAGCGCGATTCACAAAACCAACTGCAAAACCTAAGTCAAAAGCAAACCGCCAATCAGGAGATTGGCGTTCCCGGGGCACTGCGCTACTACGACTGCGGCGTGCCCGCGGCGGAATTGGCTTGCAGCGGGATGCCGCTGCGGGTTTCGTTGACTATGTGCTTGACCACCGCTTGCAGGTCGCCGGTTTCTTTGTAGACGTTTAGTTGGCGCTCGGCGCTGGTGCCTTCGCGGAAAATTGTGTGGATGGGTGCGAGGGCTGCGCGGCTGCCTAGTTCGTCGAGGACGTCGTCAATAAATTCCAGCAGCTCTTCAGCCAGGACGTTCATGGGGACTTCGGCTTGCTTGCCGAAGTCTATCAGCTTGCCTTCGATGCCCCAGCGGGCGGCGCGCCATTTATTTTCTTCGATTAACGCGCGGTGATACATGCGAAAACCCATGTTGGCGGTGTACAGGCGATGAAGCTTGACGACGATGGCTTGAGTGAGCGCGGCGATGGCGATGGCTTCGTCCACGCGAGTGACGACATCGAAGATGCGGAATTCGAGGGTGCCGAAGGTGGGGTGCGGGCGAACGTCCCACCAGATTTTTTTGGCGTTGTCTATGCAGTGCAGGCGGACCAGGAGCTCGACGTAATCTTCGTACTGATTCCAGGAATTCAGGTGGTCGGGGATGCCGGTGCGCGGAAAGCGGCGGAAAACGGTGGTGCGGAAAGATTTCAGGCCGGTGTCGCGGCCCATCCAGAAGGGCGAGCTGGTGGAGAGCGCGAGGAGATGCGGGAGAAAATAGCGCGCCATGTTCATGAGGTCAATCATGGTGGTGCGATCAGGGACGGCGACGTGAACGTGCATGCCGAAGATCAGGAGGCTGCGCGCGAGCTGGCCCATTTCCTCGACGATATTTTGGTAGCGCTCGCCGGGGGAGATGACCTGGTCAATCCAGGAAGAAAATGGGTGCGTGCCGGCAGCGGCGACTTGCAGGCCGCGGCTTTCGGCGGCGCGGACGAGTTCGCCACGGGTGCGGCGCATGTCGGCGTCGAGTTCGGCGACGTTGGAGCAGATTTTTGTGCCGATTTCGATGATGGACTGGTGCATCTCGGCTTTGACTTGTTCGCCGAGGCCGGGGGAGCTGGCTTCCATTAGCTCGCTGACGTGGGAGCGGAGCTCTCCCGAGACGGGGTCAACGATCTGGAATTCTTCTTCGACACCAATGGTGAACCGGTGACTCATGCGAGGCCCCTTCCGGTCCGGAGTGCGGGAACGCCGAGGGGGTATTCTACATCGGGATGATGGAATCGCAGCAGGGGTGTTGAAAGATATTGGCGGCGAACGGCTAAGGGATTCACCGCAGAGACGCAGAGTGCGCAGAGAAAGGCAAAGGCGAAAGATTTAACACAGAGTGCACAGAGGAATGCGGAGGGCACTGAGACGATTGGGCGCGGCCCGTTTTGCGCTTTTGGCGGCGTTCACTGCCAAGAGAGAACCCTGCCTGCGGCAGGCACGCTTCGCTTCTCTCGGGATGACAACGAGTTGACGGCATTGCATCGGGGGCGGGTCTGAGACCCGCCCCTACGAATGCCAAACCAACTGCAATGCAAAAGAGCCGGCAGGACGCCTGCGGCGGGCAGGCCGGCGCTACTTGCTTATTGGGGACAGGCGGCGCCGTTTTTTACCCATTCGCGGACTGCGTTTGCGAATTCCGGGCGGGTTAGTGGGGGGAGGGCGCGGCCATCGCCTGGATTCCAGGCCCAGCCTACCAAGTCGTCGGAGGAGACATGGGTGATGATTTGGGCTAGGGAGCGGCCGCCGTTTTGCGCGGGGTCTTTTAGCTGACGGCAGAATTGGCCGGGAGTTTCGCCGACGATTACCATTTTCATATTCGCGGGGGGCAGACCCCATTTCGGATTGCCGGGAGGCATGTTGTCGCCGGGAGTGTTGGCTAGCTGGTGGCAGGCGTTGCATTTCATGCCGTAGAGGCCATGGCCGTCGGGGCCGCGCTTAACGTTTTGAATGTGGACGTGGCTATCGTCGCCTTGCAGGGGGGCGTCGCCGGAGGGATGGCAATTGCGGCAGCGCGGAGAATTAAAGACGGTCCAAGAGCGGAGGAAGGCGGCTTGCGCGGCGGCGGCATTTGTTGCAACAGCGGGCGGGGCGGATTTCGCGGCGTCATTTGTGGCGCCGGTGGACGCGAACGCGCGCGCGTCCGGCGGCGCGGCTAGCGCGGATTGCGGCGCGTGCGCTGCGGCGCAGGCGAGGGCGAGCGCGAGCGCGAGAAGCGCGAGAGTTGCGGGAATGAGGCGATGCTTGTTGTTGCTGCGGTGCTCGATCGGATTTTTGATCGTAGTCATGTGGTCGGCTTCCTCGCGCGGGATCATGCGGAACGCAAATCTTCCGGTTTGATAGGCAGGCGGCGAACACGCTTGCCGGTGGCGGCGAAAATAGCGTTGGCGACGGCGGGCGCGACGGGCGGAACTCCCGGCTCGCCGACGCCGGTGGGCCGCTCGGTGCTGGGGACAATGTAAACCTCGATGGCGGGCGATTCGAACATGCGCAGCATCGGATAATCGTTGAAATTGCGCTGCTGGACGCGGCCCTGGTCGAGAGTGATTTCCGTTTTCAGCGCGGCGGTGAGGCCAAAGATGATGCCGCCTTCGATTTGGGCTTTCACGGTGTCCGGATTGACGGTGCGGCCGCAATCCACGGCGGCGACGACGCGATGCACGTGGACCGTGCCGTCGCTATCCACGGAAACTTCGGCGACCTGCGCGACGTAACTATCGAAAGAAAAATGCGTAGCGATTCCGCGCGCGTGCCCCGCGGGATAGGGGCTGCCCCAATTCGCTTTTTGCGCGACGAGATCGAGGACGGCGAGCATGCGCGGCTGATTCGCGAGAAGCGCGCGGCGAAGTTCGTAGGGATCCTTTCCGCCGGCGTGCGCGACTTCATCGAGGAAGGCTTCGACGGAAAATCCGGTGTGGGAATGGCCGACCGAGCGCCACCACTGCACGGGAACTTCGTTCTTGGGACTGTGCAGATCCACCTGCAGATTAGGGATGCCGTAAATCATATCGGCAGCGCCTTCGACGGAGGTGGAATCCACGCCATCCTTGATCGTGAATTTCGCGAACATGGTGCCGTCCATGATGGATTGGCCGACGATGGTGTGGGTCCAGGCGACGGGATTGCCGGAGGAATCGAGTCCAGCGGCGAAATGGTCGTACCACATGGGGCGATACCAGCCGCCGCGAATATCGTCTTCGCGGGTCCAGACGGTTTTCACCGGGGCTTTCGCGGCTTTAGCGACGTAAGCGGCTTCGGTGACGAAATCATTGAAGGGATTGGCGCGACGGCCGAAGCCTCCGCCGAGTAGCGTGGTATGCAGCGAGACTTGTTCGGGCTTGAGGCCGGCGACTTCGGCGGCTGCGGCGCGATCTCCGGTCTGAAATTGCGTGCCGCTCCAGACTTTCGCGTGGTCTTCGTGGATATCCACCACGGTATTGAGCGGCTCCATCATGGCGTGAGCGAGATAGGGGACTTCGTATTCGGCAGTGACGGTCTTCGCGGCGCCGGCGAGGGCGGCGGCGGGATCGCCAACCTTTCGCGCAATGGCGCCCGGAGTGTGCGAGAGCGCCGCGAATTGCTCACGCATGGCGACGGTGGAAATGTTGGCGCCGGGGCCTTCATCCCACTGGATTTCGAGTTTTTCGCGGCCGAGTTTGGCGGGCCAGAAGCCTTTGGCAACGACGGCGATGCCAGAGGGGACCTGAACGACATTGACGACGCCGGGAACGGCCTTGGCTTTATCGGCGTTGAAGCTGACGACTTTGCCGCCAAAAACGGGAGCGCGCTGCACGACAGCGGTGAGCATGCCGGGAATGTAAACGTCGAGGCCGAATTGCGCTGTGCCATTGGTTTTCGAGGGCGTGTCGAGGCGATGGGTTGACTTGCCGATCAGTGTGAAATCTTTCGGATCTTTCAGCGGGATATCCGCGGGCGGCGCGATTTTGGAGGCGGCTTCGGCGAGGCTGCCGTAGGTAGCCTGACGGTCGCTGGCATTGTGAATGACGAAACCTTCCTTGGCGCGGCAGGTTTGCGGATCCACGTTCCAGGATTGCGCGGCGGCGGCGATCAACATGATCCGCGCCATGGCGCCCATTTTGCGGAAGCGATCGTACTCGGAGGCGGTGGTGGTGCTGCCGCCGGTCATCATAATGCCGAACACGGTGTGATTGTAGACGGCGGCAACGGGAGCGGAAGCGACGCGGACATTCTTCCAATCTGCTTCGAGTTCTTCATTGATGAGCATGGGAAGAGAGGTGTAAATGCCCTGGCCCATTTCGGAGTGATTGGAGATTACGGTGACGATTTCGTCGGGGGCGATGTGGACGAAGGCGTTGAGGGCGATGGGCTTGGAGGATTCGGCGGCGGCGCCGCTCGTGCGGGCGCTGGCCGCCGCGCTGGGAGGCACGAAATCCGGAACGTAAAGGCTGATGATCAGGCCGCCACCGAGCGCGGCGCCCGCTTTCAGAAATTCGCGGCGTTTCATGGGGGAGGCGACGGTCATTTGCCACCTCGCTGGGCCTGAATTTCGGCAGCACGATGAATCGCACGGCGGATGCGCGGATAGGTGCCGCAGCGGCAGATGTTGCCGGACATGGCTTCGTCAATATCGGTATCGGTGGGCTGGGGATTTTCGGCGAGGAGTACGGCGGCGCTCATGATCTGGCCGGACTGGCAGTAGCCGCATTGCGGGACGTCCACTTCGATCCAGGCTTGCTGGAGGGGGTGCGTGAGATCGGGAGAAATGCCCTCGATGGTGGTGACTTTTTTCCCTTGAGCGCGGGAGACCGGTGCTACGCAGGAGCGGACGGCTTCGCCATCAATGTGGACCGTGCAGGCGCCGCAGAGAGCCATGCCGCAGCCGTATTTTGTGCCGGTCAGGTGCAGCGAATCGCGGATGACCCAGAGGAGCGGGGTGGACGGAGGATCCTCGACGGTAACGGGTTTGCCATTTACGGTGAACGAGATCACGGAATCTCCTTCCATTTAGATGCGAGGTGACGGTTTGGATGTGTGAGGGCTGGGGCGCGATGCAGATTTTTGGTTACGGGCTGATGGTTCATGCGCGCGAAAGGATTATGTGACGAAAACGCGTTTTGGGCAACTGGGAGGGTAGAGCGAAAGATTAATCTACCGCAGAGACGCAGAGGACGCCGAGAAAGGCAAGTGCTAAAGACTTAACACAGAGGGCACAGAGGACTGCGGAGGACACGGAGAGTGATGGGCGCAGCGGATTTGCGCCGTTTGCTGTGTCCACAGCTAAGAGAGATCCCTGCCTGCGGCAGGCAGGCCTCGCTTCGCTCAGGATGCCAAGTGACAGCCTTCGGCAAACGGGGTATTGCAGGTATTTTTTCGGTGCCGCAACAACGATGGCGCACTGAAGTGCGCCGCTACAAAACCAACCCGCGACCGCGACGGGCTAGAGTTTGTTGAGGCCGTCGAGGGCGGCTACTTTGTAAGCTTCGGCTAGGGTTGGGTAATTGAAGACGGTGTCGCGGAAATATTCGATGGTGCCGCCGTAGTAGAGGACGGCCTGGCCGATGTGGATGATTTCGGTGGCGCGCTGGCCGATGACGTGAACGCCGAGGAGCTTGCGAGTATTGCGATCGAAGAGAAGCTTGAGCATGCCGCTTTCATCGCCGAGCATCATGCTCTTGGCGAGTTCCTTGTACTTGGCGAGGCCGACTTCGTACGGAACTTTATTGGCGGTGAGAGTCTCTTCGGTGTGGCCGACCATGGAAATTTCCGGGATGGTGTAAATGCCGAAGGGGAAAAGTTCGGGCATGTGTTCGGAAGGCGCTCCGAACATACGGCAAGCGGCGAGACGGCCCTGTTCCATGGAGGTGCTGGCCAGCGCGGGGAAACCGATGACGTCACCGGCAGCGTAAATGTGCGGGACGTCGGTCTGGTATTGCTTGTTGACTTTGATTTTGCCGCGCGGGTCGGGCTGCAATCCGGCGGATTCCAGACGAAGCTGATCGCCATTGGCCTGGCGGCCGACGGCGTAGAGGAGCGCATCCGCCTGAATTTTCTTGCCGCTTTCGAGTTCGGCGAAAACACGGTCGCGCTGCGGGTCAATGCCGACGCGCGTGACTTTTTCGCCGAGGCGAAACATGGTGCCCATCTGGCGCAGGTGGTAGGCGAGCGCTTCCATGATTTCACGATCGACAAAATCGAGCAGCGCGGGGCGCTGGTCAATCAGCGTGACTTCCGTGCCGAGCGCGGCGAAAAAAGAAGCGTATTCGAGGCCGACGACGCCGGCGCCGACGACGATGAGTTCGCGCGGAAGGCCGTCCATGCCGGCGATGCGGTCGGTATCCACGATGCGCTTATCGTCAAAAGGAATTTCGGGGTTGCGGGCAGGCCGCGTGCCGCAGGCGACGAGAATGTATTCGCCGTGGAGTACCACCTTATCGGATTCGCCATGCACTTCGATGGTATGCGGATCGGCGAACTCCGCGGTGCCCTGAAAAATCTCGACGCCATTGCGGCGGAGCTGCGCACGGATGACTTCCGTTTCACGGGCAATAATGCTGCGGACGCGGAAGGAAAGATCCTGGACGGAGATGTCGTTTTTGCCGCGAACATTTTCGCCGTAGAAGGTTCTGACGGCGTTGCCGGTGAGCTGGAAGATGGCTTCGCGCACGCTTTTGCTGGGGATGGTGCCGGTGTGGACGCAGACGCCGCCCATCATGAGGGTGCGGTCCACGACGGCAACGCGCTTGCGGAGTTTTGCGGCGCAGATGGCGCCTTTCTGTCCGGCGGGGCCACTACCGATTACGATGAGGTCGAACTGGGAGTCAGTCATGCGTTCACCCGATATTTTGACGGAATTTATTTGAAATTGAAACCGCGCTACGCGCCAGGGCCACCGCCAGGGCACGATGCTGCAAGGGGCGGTGGCACGAGCCGAAAGCGATGGCGATTCCAACTGCTGCCGCACGGAAGGGGGAAAGAAGTGCGTGCTCGGAACTACTGTACCGCTACCTAATTAACGGGAATAACTACGGGACCAGAATACTGAAGAAACGGGTTGCGCGCCATGATGAGAAGATGAGGCGGTGTGCAAGTAAACACGGTGGCGCGGGGAGGGGGCGTTCAGATGGTGGAAGGGGAGACGGACGAGGCGTCTTGATATTTTTGCGTGGCGTAGCCGACGATGAGGCCGACCAAGCCGCCAGGCAGCATGATTTCAAGGTAGTGCTGGCCTTGCAGATGAGCGATGAAAAGCGCGAAGAGCAGGCCGAGGACCAGTCCGAAGAGCACGCCGAGAGCGAGCGAGTGGACCTTGCGCGCGAACAGGCCGATGAGGGCGCCGACGACGAGGCCTTTCACGGTGGCGCCGATGACGATGGTCAGCAATTGCGGGCGAACTTCGGGAGTGAACCAGGCGCTGAGGCCATCGAAGATGCCGAGAACGGCACCGAGGATGAGGCCGTAGGTTATTTTGTTCATCGCGCGCCTCCGGGTGCTTCAGGCGAGCGCAATCATATCAATTTCGACGCGGAAGTCGCGCGGGAGACGGGCTACTTCCACCGTGGTACGGGCCGGGGGATTATTGGGGAAATAGCGCGCGTAAACTTCGTTCATGGCGGCGAAATCGTTCATATCTTTGAGGAAGACGCCGAGGCGAACGGCGTGGTCGAGCGAGGAGCCGGCGGCTTCGACAATGGCTTTGAGATTCTGGAAGATGCGCTCGGTTTGCTGGGCGGCGTCGCCGTCGAGAGCTTTGCCGGTGGCGGGATCGAAGGCCGTCTGGCCGGAAATGAAAATGAAACCGTTGGCTTTGATGGCCTGAGAGTAGGGGCCGATGGCTTTGGGACCTTTATCGGTGGTGATTACTTCTCGCACGGATCCTCCGTGAAGCGGAAATTAGAAAATCGAAAATGGAAAAGCGGCTTCAAGTTTTGTTTGTGCGCTGGGGCCTGCATCAACATATCACTATCGTTTGGGAGCGCGGAAGACGGCACTGACGGGATAGAGCAGGCCCGCTAGCGCCAATTTGTCGCTGGGTCGAATCCGCAAGGCGGCGGCACAGCGCCGCGATTTGAAAATTGAAAATCATCTGGGGCTTTTTGCTAAACGCACGGTTCGCGATTTTCCATTTTCTTTTTTCTATTTTCCATCCTCGTAGCGGGCGCGGAAATCCTGGGGCAGGCCCGTCTGGTAGAGCCAGGTGCGGAAAGGTTCGGCCAGGTTTTTGCCAGTGGACTGCTCGAGGGCGGAGCGGACGTCGTCGTAGCCGACGTCTTTGCCGCCGAGCAACGCGATGACCTGGGTCAAGCCGCGGCGGACGGGAGCAGGGCCGCATTCGTCTTCGAGCGAGATGAAGAAGAGCGCGGCCTTGGCACGGGCGATGCGGCGCAGGACGAAGGGGTCGAAGGCCGCGGTGTCTATGATGGGCTTTTCGGGATTGCGCGCGGCGGCGGCTTCTTGGACGGCTTCGTCGTAGTCGTGGAGAATTTCGAGAATGCGTTTGCGGCGAGCGGGCTCGCCGCCGTGAGCTTCGTCGGCGACAACCGTTGCATAATCCGGCAGACCTTCGCCCAAGCCGACTTCGGCGTTTGCTGCCGGATACATCTGATCGCCGAACCAACTGTGGGCAAGAGCGTGCGTGATTTTTTCGAGGAGTGCATCGCTTTGCAGGCCGAGAGCGAGCGCGCCGGGGCTGACGAGCGCGCCTCCGGGGAAAGAGGCGACGGCTGCGGCGTCTTGATCGTTCCCGTGCGCGCGAAGCTCGGGGGATTCGACGACGTGGGGCTGGACGATACTTTTATCGAGCGGCCCGAAGGCGGATTGCAGAGTGGACCATGCCGCAGCGATGCGTTGCGCGGCGGCGGGGTCGTCTTTTAGCGGCTGCAGAGTCCAGAAGGAGACGGCTGGAGACTTGCGACCGCTTGAGGAATCTAGGTAGCGACCGGCGACGACGTACGCAGACAGGTCGTCCTTGCCCAAAGCGAAGCGGTAGACGATTTCGTTGCCGTCTTTTTTGCGGGCCGCCAGCTTGCCGCGCGCGAGTACCTGGAAATTTTCCGGAACGCGGACGGTGTAAGACATTTTGGGCGGGCGCGCGGGATAGGGGGCTAGAACGCGCTTGGGCGGCTGGGGCAACGGAATCCATCCGCGATGGCCGAGGTGGAAATTATCGGGGCCGAGAGTGATGCGTGAGCCGAGGTCGGCCGGCGAACTGAAGCTGTAATCAATGGTTAGATCGCGCTTTTGCTTGCGCTCCCACGGTGGATCGAGGGCGATGCGCAGCGCGCCGAGCGATTCCTGCCGGTATTCCTCGGGGAGTTGCGCGGGCGTTATTTCACGGCCGTCGAGTTGGACGCGCAGATTTTTGCGGCCGTAGAGTTTTTCGTCGGGGAAGACCACGTCCATAAAGGACAGCCTGGCGGTGCCGGAATTTAGCAGCGTATAGGTTGAGTGAATTTGCAGTTCGGGCGTGGGACCGGGGACGAAGCGGACTTCGCGAGATTCTTTCAGGATTTGGTAGCCGGGAGCGAGTGGCGCGATGCAATTGAATGCGCAAAGCAACAGGAGGAATGCGAAGGAGGCTGCGGCTAACGGGCGCGGCGCGAGGCGATTCAAGATGGAGAGATTTTAGCTGCCAGCGACGAAAAATGGAAAAGAGAAAATGGGGAGGAAGAACAGGGGACGCGTCGTGGTGCGTGGCGCGGAGGGCGGGTCTGAGACCCGCCCCTACAGGGTAGTCTTTTTGAGAAGCGTTATTTCGTGGTTGAAGCCGCGAATCGCCAAGATTTTCGTATCGCGGCACGGATTTTACTGAGCTGGGAAGTGGCGGAGGATTTCGGCGTCGGAGGCACCGTGGCGGCGCATCGCGATGATATCGGGCGCGGCGGAATTGGGGATGCCGCGGCGGACGAGTTCGAGGAGCGTGACGTTGTTCATGCGGAGATTTCTCATATTGCCGAGAGACGCGCCAGAGAGGACTGGTTGGTTGGCCGCGTGACGGCGGGCGACTTCCATAATGATGTCGTCGGAGAGCCCGGCGAGGTACATCGCTTGCAGTTCGCCGTAGCCGAGGCCCAATTGGTTCAAATTAGCGAGGGCCAGGATCATGCCCACGGGCATGCCGGATCCGTGCATGGTGGAAATCGCGTCACCCGAGGTGAATTGCTGATGGCGGGTGTGGGAAATTTGCACGAGTTCGATGCAGTCTGCGTCGGAAAAGCCTGCATCGTGGACTGTGACGATTTCGGGGATTTCCTGGGCGGTGATGTGGAGCGACTTCAGCTTCTTGATCGTGTCGTAGGGCAGGCCGGCGTGATCGAGGGGAGAGGTATCGAGAGGCATCAACGCCTGGCAAGAGGCGAGGAATAGCGCGGCAGCCACCAGGGATGCGGCTGCGAGCGTAGTGGTGCGATGGATCGTGCGGGATGGGCCGCGCGCGAACATGGTTCGTTGGATGATGCTCCCCTGGTTTTATTGTACCGAGTGACGGGGCGCGGCGGGCGGCGTGACACGGAAGGATTAACGGTGGCGGGCGCGGCGGAACAGCTTTACCGCGGAGACGCAGAGTGCGCGGAGAAAGGCAAAGCGTGGGGACGATATGGCGCTTAAGGCAAATTTGCGGTTGCAGGGGCGGGTCTGAGACTCGCCCCTACGGGAGCCCGCAACGAATCGCGGAGGAGAATTTGAAGTCTCCAGCGCCGGATTTAATCGCGGCGCAGGGGGAATCGCAAAAGCAGATCGCTGCCAGCGCCGGCAGGCCTCGCTGCGCTCCCTTCCTGCGTCAGGGCTAGCGGGATGACAGACTCTCGTTGTTTTTGGCGATCAATTTTACGGGATTAGACGTTGTAGACACGTTCTATGTCGAAGACACCGGGGATACGTTTTATGGCGCTCAGGATGCGTTCCAGTTGTTTGCGGTCCTGGACGTCGAGGGCTACGTCAATGCGGGCGCGGAGATCCTGGCCGCCGCTTTCGAAGGTGCGGATGTTGGCGCCGTTGTCGCTGATTACGGCGGTGATGTTGGCCAGCATGCCGGGGCGATCTTCGGTAAGGATGCGCAGGCGCACCGGGAAAGTGGCCTGGGTTTGGCCGGCCCATTCGACGGCGATGCGGCGTTCGGCGTCGTAGAGGAGATTTTGCACGTTGGGACAATTTTTGCCGTGGACGGCGATGCCGCGGCCGCGCGTGACGTAGCCGACGACGTCGTCACCGGGAATCGGATTGCAGCATTTCGAGCGATAGACCATCAGATCGTCGTGGCCGCGCACGAGGATCGAGCCGTCGTTCATGCCGAGCATGCGCTTGACGGTGTCCGTGATTTTCGGTTTTTCGTCGGTGGGTTCGGCGAGGGGCTGGCCGGAAGCTTTGGCGAGAACCTGACGCGCGGACCATTTGCCGTAGCCGAGGTCGGCGTGGAGATCGTCAATGCGGCCGCAGCCGTATTCGGAGGCGACGCGCTGCCAATCTTCCGAGGAAATTTTCTTCAGGGCGATGCCGGCCTGGCGCGCCTCTTTTTCGAGAAGGCGCTTGCCGACGTCCTTGGCCTGTTCGCGTTCGTGGAGATTGATCCACTGGCGGATTTTGCTGCGGGCGCGGGAAGTGTGCACGAAGGAAAGCCAGTCGCGGGAGGGCTCATGGCCCTTCTGGGTGAGGATTTCGATGACGTCGCCATTGGCGACGGCGTGACGCAACGGGACGATCGCGCCATTCACTTTCGCGCCGGTACATTGATGGCCGACTTCGGTATGCACGGCGTAGGCGAAATCAATGGCGGTGGCGCCGCGCGGAAGTACGACGACGCGACCCATGGGCGTGAAGGTGTAAACCTCTTCGGGATACAGGTCCACGCGCAGGGTGGAGAGAAATTCGCTGGGTTCCTGCATCTCCTGCACCCACTCGATCAGTTGGCGCATCCAGACGATACGCTGATCGTCGGCGGTGGTGGCAAGTTCGGTGCGGCCGTCCTTATATTTCCAGTGGGCGGCGACGCCTTGCTCAGCGATGCGGTGCATATCCTGCGTGCGGATCTGGACCTCGAAGGCCTGGCCGCCGTGAATCACGGTGGTGTGCAGGGATTGGTAGAGGTTGGGGCGCGGCATGGCGATGTAGTCTTTGAAGCGGCCCGGAACCGGCGGCCAAATCTGGTGGATGACGCCAAGAGTGGCGTAGCAATTTTTCACGGTATCGGTGATGACGCGGACGGCGAGGAGGTCGTAAACCTGGTCGATGGTGCGCTGCTGCTTCTGACTCTTCAGGTGCAGGGAGTAGAGGCGCTTGACGCGAGCCTGGACTTCGGCGGGAATGCCGGTTTCGACCATTTTGTCGCGAATGGAATCCTGGACTTCGTGGAGAAATTTGTCGAAGACTTTTTGTTTGGTGGCGAGCTTTTTCTGCAGCTCTAAAAACGCGTCGGATTCGAGATAGCGGAAGGAAAGGTCTTCGAGTTCGCCGCGGATCAGGCCCATGCCGAGGCGATTGGCGACGGGGGCGTAAATGTCCAGAGTCTCGCGGGCGATGCGCTGCTGGCGCTCGGGGTCGAGGTAGTTGAGGGTGCGCATATTGTGGAGACGGTCGGCGAGTTTGACGACGACCACGCGGACGTCATTGACCATGGCGAGCAACATCTTGCGGACGTTTTCGGCCTGACGAGTTTCCGGAGCGAGCAGATCGAGACGGCTGATCTTGGTGGCGCCTTCGACGAGGCGGGCGACATCGGCGCCAAATTGTTCGGTGATGGTGGCGAGAGGAATCTTGGTGTCTTCGACGACGTCGTGGAGCAGGGCGGCGCAGAGAGAAGTGACGTCGAGCTTCATGTCCGCGAGGATGTGGGCCACCTCGACGGGATGAGAGAGGAAAGGCTCACCGGAAAGGCGGGTTTGCGTTTTGTGCTGCTCGGCGGCGAAATCGTACGCGCGGCGGAGGAGTTCGAAGTCGTCGCCGGGACGGCTGCGGCGCACTTTGTCGATTAGCTCGACGAAGCGCAAGTCCACTGCGCGACGAGCTGCCTGGGTGATGGCGGGCTTACCCGCGGATTCCATAAACAATTCTATCGCAATTCGGGCGGATGAGGCAGAGGCTCAACTGCGAAGGCTGGCGCACGGAAGCTACAAACCTACTGCAACGGCTGCCCGGTCTGGCTGCGCCAGACCGGCCGCTACAAGATCGTTGCTACTGGCGTTTTGGGTTGGTGGGGTCGGCGAGAGCGGCGAGGCAAGCCTCGCCTTGCAACAGGCGGAAGCAAGCTTCCGCACTCCCAGATGCGTGCTTGGCTGCGCCGAAGGCTCGACTGACGTTGTGGCCGAAAAGCTATTTGGCTTTTTCGACCGGATAGCCTTTGGCGATCCAGTCGGTATTGAAGTCATTGGGAAGGATCAGTACGCGCAAATGGGTGAAACCCATATCGCGCATGGCGAGAAAGGCTGGGCGGATATTGGGACAGTGCGCGAGAGGACAGCAGCCGCAGTAGAGGACGATATTGGCATCGCGAGGGATTGGCTTCGCCCAGTCTTTTAAATTGTCGAGGCCTTGCGCGGTGGAGGCGGAGCCGTGAAAGGATGCGCCGGGAATGTGCGCACCTTCGTAGAGGGCGTGGAAGCCGACGCAGACGACGGTGGGTTTGGTTTCGGCGGTGGCGGCGAGTTCTTTTGCGAATTCGGCGGGTTGGACGGTTTGCGCGGCGGTCCAGGGGTCGGCGGAATTGTCGGCGCGGGCGCGATTGAGGTGGAGAGACCAGGAGGCAATCAGCGTGGCTAGCGCGACGGCGCAGAGGAAAACGAAGAGCAATTTGCGGACTGGCGAGATTTCGTTCGAGGCCATTCCTGGATTTTAGTTCATATGGGAGTGCGGCGCGGGAGAATTTTCAGGCTCTGGAGACTGATTTTCATTTGAGGCGCGCGAGCCGGGTGACGCAGCGCCATCTGGGACGCACGAGGGGCGCGGGGCGCAGCGACATCCGGGACGCAAAAGGGGCGGGTCTGAGACCCGCCCCTACGAAAAACTGGAATGGCTGTGAGGCACTTGCTACGACGACGGCTGCGGACTATTGAGCTTCTTTTGCTTGATGGCTTTGACCTTTTCAACCAAGTCGTCGGCCAGCTTGGTATCAGCGTCGCGAGCGGCGGGATCGGTTTCCATATCGGCCTTCTGGCGATAGAGCAGGTTCAGGTAAGCCATGGCATCGTCGTAATCAGGGCGCAAGTCGATGGCTTTATTGAGGTCGGTTATGCCCTCGTCCACGAGCGTGCCAAACTTTTCCTTGAATTGAGTGGCGAGCGCGGGAGGCATGGGATCGGCATCGCGGATGGATTTCTTGGCGGTCTTGTTGTAGTCCTCACGCATATCGCGATTGCCGCGAAAAGCGAGCGACCAATCAATGACGCCGATCCAGTAATACGGTTCGGGGTCTTGCGGGCGCAACTGGATGTGCTTTTCGTGATAGGTCTTCGATTCCTCCATCTTCTGAGGGTCGAAGGGAGGCCCGCCGGCCATGTTGTAGAGAACCGAACCGAGGCCATCAATCGCGGAAAGATTGTCGGGATCGGTGGCGAGAATGTCCTTGAACTCCTGGGCGGCTTGCTGGCCGTTGCGAATATTTTCCTCGGAGGGAGCGCCCGGAATGTACTGGGCGGAATAAGCGGTGGCGAGATAGAGGCGGGCGTTGGTGAGACTGGGGTCGAGTTCCTTGGCCTGCTTGAAGTCTTCGATTGCGAGATCGGTCTGGCCGCCTTTGTAGGCCTGCACGCCCTTATTGAGCTTGTCGCGGGCCTTGAGCTTATCGCAGCCGGCTCCCGCGACGAGTGAGGCGACCACAACAGCCAGAAGAACACGTGTATGAGGCTTCCGCTGCATCCCTTGCTCTCCTTGATGAAAGCTGCGCCGAATCAAAAATCGTCTGCTCAAAAAGATTCGAAGAGCTTTGCAATTCGCTAAAAATTGAATTACCGGCCTGCTGCGATTTTCGCGGTGATGAGCCCGACATCATTGATACCCGAACCACGCATGATGTCAATGGCGCGAGCCACCTGCATGAACGCGACAGAATCATCACCTTTCACGAAGGCCGCCTTTTCGGCGCGCAGTTTGAAGATGTCGTCGAGGCGCGGACCAAGACCGTCCCAGGTGACGTCGTCCTGATTAATCTTTACTTTGCCGTCGGCCGTGACCTGAACAATCACCGCCTGCGAAGGCTCAACGGCGAGTGGCACATTCGTCGCGGGCTGCGGCACCAGGGCGGGCATACCCTGCGGCGTCATGGGCGTGATCACCATAAAGATGATGATGAGCACGAGCAACACGTCAATCAGGGGAACGATGTTCGGTTCGGACATCGATCCTTTGCCGCCACCGACCGACAAACCCATGAGGAACTCCTTCGGTGCAACCCAGCGCGCGAGGTACTGCGCTCGCGAGAGCTTTACTGGCCGGCTTCGATCTTCGCGGTGATGAGGCCGACGTTGTCGATGCCGGCGCCGCGCATGATGTCAATGGCGCGAGCGACGTTGGCGAATTCGACGTTGTCATCGCCTTTGACGAAGGCCACTTTTTCGGCGCGCTGTTTGAAGATGTCTTCCAGGCGCGGACCCAGGTCGTCCCAGGAGATCGAGTCCTGGTTGATCATGACTTTTCCGTCGGCGGTCACCTGCACGACGATGGTTTTGTCCAACAGCTCTTTATTTTCCTGCTGATTGGGCGGAGTGGGCTGCGGCACGAGCGCGTCGAGCCCCTGCGGCGTGGTGGGGGTGATGACCATGAAGATGATGATCAGCACGAGCAACACGTCAATCAGGGGGACGATGTTCGGCTCGGACATCGAGCCTTTATTGCCACCAACTGCCATTCCCATGGGAAGACTCCTTTACTTGCTACTCAAGAAGCGGCGGTGCTGCCGAGGCCCGCAAAGCTAGTCAGCGGGCGGAGGCGGAGGCGCCGGAGCATTGCTCTTGGTACGAATTTTTTCCGTGAGCAGGCCGAGTTTATCAACGCCGGCGGAGCGGACTTCGTCAACAGCCTTGACGACGTCGCCGTAATGAGCGCGGGCGTCCGAGCGAACGTACACGGTTTTGTCCAGGCGATTGGCGATCAGGTCCTTCACTTTGGAAGTGATCTCGTCGAGGGTGACCTGGGTGCTGCCCAGGTACATTTTGCCGTCGCGGGTGACGGCCAGAATGATGGCGTCGTCCTTATCGGCATCCTGCATGTCCTGGGCGTTATTGACCTTGGCCATATCCACGGAGACGCCCTTCTGCAACATGGGCGTGACCACCATGAAGATGATGAGCAACACCAGCATGATGTCCGCCATGGGGATGACGTTGGGGGCGGCCATTACCGGTGGTGCTTTAGGCTTGTATGCCATGACTTACTTCTTTCCGCCGCGACGGGTGATGAAATAGTTGATCAGCTCCATCGAGGAGTTGTCCATCTCGACGTCGAAGGCTTCGACTTTGTTGGTGAAATAGTTGAAGGTCCACACGGCCGGAACGGCGACCAGCAAGCCGAGCGCGGTGGTGACCAAGGCTTCCGCGATACCGCCGGCGACGGCCGACAGACCGGTGGCTTTCGAGGCGGAAATGCCTTTGAAGGCGTTAATGATGCCCATGACGGTGCCGAACAGACCGACGAAAGGCGCCGTGGAGCCGATGGTGGCGAGGCCGGAGAGGCCGCGCTTCATTTCGGCGTGCACGATGGCGACGGAGCGTTCGAGACCGCGCTTGGCGGCTTCGATCACTTCTTCATCGCCGACCTGCGCCGAGGCCGCCTGAAATTCGGAAAGGCCCGTGGCGACAACCTTGGCGATGTGGCTCTTCTTATTGCGCTCGGCGATGGAGATGGCTTCATCGAGCTTGTTATCTTTCAGGGCGCCCGCGACCTGCTGCACGAAGATGCGGGACTGCTTGCGGGCCGCGCTGTACATGAGGGCGCGGTCAATCATGATGCCCACCGACCAGGCGGACATCGTGAAGAGAATCAGGACCACGATCTTCGCGGGCACGCCCATGTTGTGCCACATGCTGACCAAATCCCAGCCGACCTCGCCGCTCTGCTGCTGCAACATCACCATCCCGGCTACCAGTAAAGTCGAAAACATTAGTTTGCTCCTCCGTTCCTGCGAAACGATCACGGCAGCAAGATTCTGCCGGTCGGATTTTATTTCGAATCAGCCCGGGTCCCGCGAGAGACCTGAACCATGCCCAGCTTAACCGCCCAAAGTAAAGACAACAGAAATTGTGGTATCGACTTCCACCGGTTCGCCGTTGAGCAAAGTGGGGTTGTAGCGCCACTGGCGGACAGCGTCCATAGCGTTCCGCATCAGCAAAGGCGGACCGGAAACGTAGGTCAACTCCTGGATCGTACCGTCCTTGGCAATAATCGCATGCAGCACGACGGTGCCGGAAATATGGGCGGTCTTGGCGATGGTCGGATAAATCGGAGTGACCTGGCGAATGAGTTTCGCGGCAGCCACGTTGCCGCCGACGCGGATACGCGAAGGGGAGGCCTTCGGCGGAGGAGGCAGGGCCGAACCCGTGCCACCGATAATGCCACCGAGCACGCCACCGGCTTGACCGCCGGGAATGCCACCGGGCACGCCGCCCACGACGCCCACAGCGCCAACATCGGGCGGCAGCTCTTCTTCCTTAATCATTTCGACTTTCTTGGGGATGACGGTGGGAGCCATCATCTGGCCGTTGTGAATCAGGCGCGCCACGGGCTTCACGATTCTGGGCGCGGCAGCAGCCGGCGGCGGCGGAGGGGGCGGCGGCGGCGGCGGCACCAGGAAAGTTGTAAGCATCGCTTTCGGCAAGGCTTCGGTATAGATGAGCGGAATCAGAATCAAGATGCCCAGGATTCCGGCCTGAATCATGGCCGAAAGCACGACGGTCCAGGGCTTATTGGTCTTCTTCGGATTCGCGCTGGAGATTACGAGATCCTCAAACATGGCGCCTACCTCCTAGCAGCTGCCGGGACGCGCTTATCGGCTGCGGATCCGACGCGAACGGCAGTTCCCTGACCCCGGTATTTGTTCCACAACACGACGATGGGCGCTGCAATACCGAAACTGGAGTATGTTCCTACCACAACTCCCACCACCATAGCAAAAGAGAACGCACGGAGGACTTCCCCACCCATGAGGAAGAGTACCAGAACCGTGAGGAAAGTCAGCCCGCTGGTAAGAATGGTACGAGAGAGGGTTTGGTTAATGGCTTTGTTCACGACGTCCGGAAAGGATTCGCGGCGCATGATGCGCAGGTCTTCGCGGACGCGGTCGAAAATGACGATGGTGTCGTTCATGGAGTAGCCGACCAGAGTGAGCAAGGCCGCGATCACCGTCAGAGAAATTTCAAAATGAAACAACGAGAAAAAGCCCAGGGTGATGAGCACGTCGTGGAAGACGGCGATGACGGCGGCGGCTCCGTACACCCACTCAAATCTGAAGGCAATATATACCAGCATGCCGGCCAAAGCATAGAGCGTAGCGAGAATGGCCTGGCGGCGCAATTGAGCGCCGACGGTGGGGCCGACAATTTCGACGTTGCGAATGGTGAACTCGCCGAGGGCGAAACCGCCTTTGAGCGAAGCGATGACGGCGGGAGTGGCGCCGTCCACTGTTTTGAGCTCGTCGAAATTGGTGAGGATGCCGCCGTGCTCGCGGTCGCGTGCGTCGAGAAGGCGCTGGGCCAACTGGTTGTAACGGTCGCCGGCATTGGCGCCGAGGGAAAGCGCATCTTTTTGCGTAAGGTAGGCGGCGAGCGCGTCTTTGGTTACCGAGTTGAAATCAATTTTCCCGGCGGTGTCGGCGGTGCCGAAAGTCTTGTGCAGCACGTCGAGAATCGCCTGCTTGTTGGCGTCGAGCGAGGATTCGTCCTGGCCTTTGCGGGCGAGGCCGATGACCACGTCATTCTGCGAGCCGGAATTCAGCACCGTGTCGCTGATGGTCTGAATGGAACTATCGGCGAGGCCGGCAGCCGCGAGGCCCTTGCGGATTTGATTGACCGGAGCGGGGCCGGCGAAGCGAACATAAACCAAAGTGCCGCCGCGGAAATCAATGCCGTAGTCCAGGCCGCCGTGCTTGAGAATGGAGGCCCAGCCGACGGCCAAGAGGATCAGAGATAGGGTGACGAAGTATTTCGCCTTCCCCATCCAGTCAACGTTAACGTTCTTAAAAAATTCCATTCAGATACCTATCCGCCTTTATTTGACACCGCTTGGCGCGGGTTTGTTCCCTGTGCGACACCGGGCACGGCATGCCGTGCCCCTACGAACTGCGGGCGGGTTTGAGACTCGCCCCTACGAAAAGCTCGCGTGACTTTCCGTCGCTTAATGCCTTTACCGTCGCGCCGTTACGAAAACTAACTGCAAAAGCTAAGAGCCGGCGGGACGCCTGCCTACCGGCAGGCAGGCCGGCGCCACCGTGCTACCTAGATACTTAGCTCGGCCTGGCGATCCATGCGCGAAAGGTGCCAATCGAAAATCGCGCGCGAGACGTAGATGGATGTGAACAGGTTGGCCAGTAAGCCGATGACCAAGGTCACGGCGAAACCGCGCACCGGACCGGTGCCGAAAAGAAACAAGAACACGGCTGACACGATAGTGGTTACGTGCGTGTCAATGATCGTGAGAAACGCGTGGCCGAAACCCGCATCAACGGCGGAGGCCGGAGCCTTGCCGTTGCGCAGTTCCTCGCGAATACGTTCAAAGACCAGAACGTTGGAGTCCACGCCCATGCCGATGGTTAAGATGACGCCGGCGATGCCCGGAAGCGTGAGCACGGCGCCGGCATAAGCCATGAAGGCGATCAGGATAACCAGGTTCAGGAAAAGGGCCACAACTGCATTGACACCGCTGAGGCGATAATAGATCACCAGAAAAATCATCACCACGATGATGCTGCCGATCGAGGCGCGCACGCCTTCGCGGATGGAATCGGCGCCCAGCGACGGGCCGACAGTGCGTTCCTCGAGGTATTTGATGGAAGCGGGCAGCGCGCCGGCGCGCAAAACGAGCGCGAGATCCTGCGCGGTTTCCTGGCTGAAGCTGCCTTCGATCACGCCGGAATCGTCAATGCGGCCGTTGATGACCGGGGCGGAATAAACCTGGCGATCGAGTACGATGGCCATGCGATGGCCGATATTGGCCTCAGTGAACGGGCCGAACCGCGCGGCGGCTGCGCTGGAAAGTTGAAAGCGAACTTCAAACTGGCCTGGATTATTGGTGCTGGGAGAAGGGCTGGCGCCGCGCAGATCCGAGCCGGTGACGATCGGCGCGCGGTCGAGAATGTAATAGACCTGCGCGCCGCCCGGACCGTTTTGCGAATCCGATTTACCAGGAACGATGACGGAGCCTTGCGGAAGCACGCCGCCTTTGGCAGCGAGTGCCGCAGCTTCGGAGGGATAAGTTTGATCGTCAACGACGCGATTCAGAGTTAACTGGCCGCCTGCCTGGATGACGGATTTGGCGCGGGTGGGATCGCCTTCGCCGGGAAGCTGCACGAGAATTTCATTGTCGCCGCGGCCGGTGAAGGCGATGGTGGGTTCGGTGAGGCCGAGGGCGTTGATGCGGCGCGTGATGGTTTCCAGAGCCTGGTCCATGGTGTCGCGCCGAACGTCGGCGACGACCGATGGCTTCATGGTGAGCAGGTAGCCATTGGTGACGCCGGCGGCCGGGGCCATGGACCAATCGGAAAATTGATTGTTGGTGAGGTCGCGGAAGGCGCCGGAGGTGGAGGGGTCCACGTTGTCCACTTCGATGTGGGTGTCGTCTATGCGTCGAATATTGCCGACGATGATATTTTTTTCGTGGACCTGGCGGGTGAGCTCATCCACGGCCTGATCGCAACGCTGGCCGATGGCTTCTTCCACTTGGACCTGGAGAACCAGGTGGCTGCCGCCTTTCAGGTCCAGTCCGAGCTTGATGCGGTCCGTGATATTTTGCTTCACCTGCGCGGCCGACGTGGGAAATTGCGGTAGGCCAATCAGGCCGTACAGGCAAAAAAATACGACGATCAGGATGAGTATGAATTTCCATCTGAGCTGGGGATTCATGCGGGCTGCCTAAGTCTCCTTCGGCGGTTCGGACTGCAGGCCAACGATGGCGCTGCGGGATATTTTCATTTTCACTTGGTCAGCGATGCGCAATTGGACCGTGTCGTCGTCGAGTCCGACGATGGTGCCCCAGATTCCGCCGTTGGTGATGACCTTGTCGCCATTTTTCAGGGCCTTGAGCATTTCGGTGACCTTTTTCTGGCGGCGCTGCGCGGGCAGAATCATCAGGAAATAAAAGATTACCATGATCAGAATCAACGGGAGAAATAGCGCGAAGCCGCCGGGCTGCGATTGCAGGGCGAACGCTTCGCTCAAAAAAATCAGACAGCCAGTGGTCACGATGTTTGCGCCTTTTTTCTCCTGCGCCGCTCACGCGGCCTCGGAGGGTGAATCCGCCAGGACGGGCAAGCCCACCGGGGACGGCAGGCCGAAAGCTCGTTCGCCGAAGAAGCTGCTCCGCCCGCGACCGCGCCCAACACCTGCTTGGGTTGTCTTATTTCAGACGAGCCTGAAGGTCAGAGCGGAACTTTGCGAGCTTCCCAAAACGGATAGCCTCGCGAATTTCGCGCATTATGTCAAGGTAAAAGTAAATGTTGTGGTGGGTGTTCAGGATGGTGGCGAGAAATTCTCCGGCGGAATAAAGATGGCGAAGATAGGCGCGGGAATAGCGGCGGCAGACGGCGCAGCCGCAGGATTCGTCAATGGGACGCGGGTCGTTCGCGTATTTGGCGTTTTTGATGAGCAGGCGGCCCTGCGAGGTGTAGAGGCAGCCGTGGCGGGCGCTGCGGGTCGGAAGGACGCAATCCATCATGTCTATGCCGAGCGCGACGTAATCGGGAATTTGCTCGGGTTTGCCGACGCCCATGAGGTAGCGGGGACGATCGGCGGGAAGGCGCGAGGCGGCGGCTGCGGTCATTTCACAGGTGGTGGAGTGCGGCTCGCCGACGGCGAGGCCGCCAATGGCGTAGCCGGGAAAATCGAGCGCGACGAGAGCGTCGGCGCTTTCGCGGCGCAGCGCGGCGTGCGTGCCGCCTTGCACGATGCCGAAAAGCGCCTGGCGCGCGGGGTCGCCGTGCTGCGCGAAATAATCGCGCGAGCGGCGGGCCCAATCGAGGGTGCGCGCGGCAGCTTCGCGGGCGCGCGACTCCACGGAGGGCGCTTCGATACATTCATCGAGGACCATGATGATGTCCGCGCCGAGAGCGATTTCGATTTCCATGGCCTTTTCGGGCGAAAGAAAATGTTCGGAGCCGTCGAGGTGCGAGCGAAAGGTGACGCCTTCGTTCGTGACTTTGCGCAATTCGCTGAGGCTGAAAACCTGGAAGCCGCCGGAATCGGTGAGAATCGCGCGAGGCCAGGACATGAATTTGTGCAGGCCACCCATCTGGCGAATGAGTTCTTGGCCGGGACGAAGAAAGAGATGGTAGGTGTTGGAAAGGAGGATTTGCACGCCGAGGTCTTCGAGGTCCTGCTGGGTTTGGCCTTTTACGGTGGCGGCGGTACCGACGGGCATGAACGCCGGAGTGTCAATGACGCCGTGAGGCGTGGTGAGGCGGCCGAGGCGCGCGCCGGTGGGATCGGTGGCGAGGACTTCGAACTTGAATTTTTCCTGATGCGACTCCATCCGAGCGAGTGTATCAGGAGAACGCGGCGGTGATCCCGACCTTGATGGCGATGAATAAAAGCCACGGGACCATCACGAGGATGAAAGCCTTGCCGATCGAAAGTTTCTTGGGATTGGTGGCGCTGTATCCGATGGCTAGCAGGATCATCGTCCAGATGGCGAAAATATCAATCGAACCGAGGAGCGAGACGAGCCACTTGGCGGCATCGTCGGAAAGAAACGCGCCGGGGTTGGACGCGACGACGTTTTGTAAATCCACGGTGGAAGGATCTTTCAGAAACAAGATCAGAATGCTGAGGACTCCGTGGACGAGCCAGGGGACCCAGGCATAGGCGACGATAGCGAGGGACGTCTTGAATTCCACTTTCGCGGCGCCGCTGAGGTTGAAGACGAGCATGAGCACCGACGCGACGAGTAAGGCGGCTATCGGCGGAATGATTACGCCTTCGACGTAGCCAAACTTGGGCGCAATCTTTATCTGGGCTTCCTCGGTGCGTGCGCGGTCCTCGGCAGACATGCTTTGCATGCGGGAACTATTGGCATTTTGCTTTTCGAAGAAGCTGGGCCAGCCGCCGCGTTGGGTGAAGATGGCTACCACGGAAATGAAGAAGATGCAGCCGAGGATTACCGGAACGATCCAGGTGGGGCGGAGCACGATGGATTCGAACGTCGGCTTGGGGGAAAAGAGGACGCCAAAAATGCGGCTGAAGGAATTGTCGGAGGCGGTCGGAGCGGGGGCGGGGGTCGGTGCCGGGGTGGGAGTCGCTGCGTCGGACATTTGGGTTTCTCCTCGTCGAGGGCGATGGGTCTTGCGGTGTCTCTTTGCTGGTACGGATAGCGCTTATGAAAGTTTCGGCCGGGCGGGATTCTATCAAGATTTTGGGGGAGGGGAAGCGTTTATCCGCGGACGTCTTTGGTTGACGGATTCGTCCGCGAACTTGCTTACGATTTAGGCGAGGCCAGCCTCGCCTAACACCAAGGCGGCGGCAAGCCGCCGCACTCCCAGAAAAAGCGGGCGGCGCGACAGTAGGGGCCGGTCTGAGACCGGCCCCTACTGAGTGCTTGCGTCGAGTGTCGTTTATTTATTCCGGGATTTGGGGGACGGCGGCCAGGAGCGCTTGCGTGTATGGATGCTGGGGGGATTGCAGGACTTTTGCGGCTGGGCCTTGCTCTACGATTTGGCCAGCTTGCATTACGGCCACGCTTGTCGCCAATTGCGCGACTACCGGGAGGCTGTGCGAAATCAGAATTAGAGTGAGCGAGAATTCGCGCTGTAGGCGGGCGAGCAGCTCCAGGATTTGCGCGCCTACCGAAACGTCCAGCGCAGAGACGGGCTCATCGGCGATCAGAAGCTCGGGGCGCAGGATCAGCGCGCGGGCGATGCCGATGCGCTGGCGCTGGCCTCCCGAAAATTCGTGCGGGTAGCGCGTGAGCGCTTCGGGGCCGAGGCCGACGGCCGCCAGGATTTCCCCGGCGCGGGCGCGGCGCTGGTCACGTGAGAGTTGCGGTTCGTGAATGGCCAGCGGCTCGCCGACGATCGCGCCGACGCGCATGCGCGGGTTCAGCGACGCGATGGGATCCTGAAAAACCATTTGCATGCCGCGGCGCAGCGAGCGCAGTTCCCCGCCGCGCGCGGCGAGCCAGTTCTGGCCGCGAAAAATAATTTCGCCGGAGTCCGGCTCGATGAGGCGGAGCAACATGCGGGCGAGAGTCGTCTTGCCGCAGCCGGATTCTCCGACGATGCCGAGGGTTTCGCCGCGGTCGAGCGAGAAGCTGACGCCATCCACGGCCAGGGCACGGCGAGCGGATGGCGCGAACGGCCCGGCGACGAGGGAATAGGTTTTTCGCAGGTTGCGCGCTTCGAGCAGGGCTTCCGCGGGCATTCCTAGATTTTCTCGGCGGCGATATTGATCGAGGTGTTGACCATGTAGAGGTCGGGCTCGGCGCCGGGTTGGGTGACGTCCGCGGGCTGGAAGCGCGGATGAAAATTCGAGCCGTCGTCCGGAATGGAATCAACCATCAAGCGGCGCGCTTCGATGAATTCGGGATCGCTGGGCTTCCAGCCGGCCACGTGCATCCAGTGCTCGAAGACGCGGGGATGTTCGCGGTATTCGGTGGCGGTGATGCGCAGGCCGGCGGCTTTGATCATGTCCGCGAATTCGGGCTGGGCGAGCGAGCGCGAGTGGGAATGATCGCGAATATATTCGATGCGGTGATTCAGTTCGCGAATTTTGGGGTCTTCGGGGACGACGATGTCGATCAGGCCGACGCGCCCGCCGCGTTTTACGACGCGCGCCATTTCGCGGACCACGCGGGCGGGATCGGAAATGTGGTGGAGGCTGTAGCTGGTGACCGCGAGATCGAGCGAGCCGTCCGCGAAGGGCAATGCTTGCGCGTCACCGAGCACGAAAGCGAATTTTTCGAGCAGGCCTTCTTCGGCGGCTTTGTGGCGCGCGCGGGCCAGGATCGCGGGAGTGAAATCGAGCGCGCAAATCCAGCGGACGTGTTTTGCGAAACGCAGAGCGAGAGTGCCGGGGCCGGCGGCGAGGTCCACGGCAAGGTCGGCGGGGCCGGCGTTCACAAGGCGCGCCAGCAATTCGGCTTCGGCGACGCGTTCGGCGACGGCGTAATCGCCAAACACCTCGGCGGTCTGGGTGAAGCGATCGCGGACGCGCGCTTTCAGCTGCTCGTCGCTTATTTGTTCTGGCTGCGTGGGATTATGGGCCGAGCTCATGGGACGAGAATACACCTCGCGTGATGCTTTGTGTTTACGGCGCGCAATTCCGGAACGGCCGCGTCGCACAGGGGCACGTGTTGCGGGCAGCGCGGGGCGAAGGCGCAGCCGGGGGGCAGCGCGTCGAGCGATGGAACCGTGCCGGGAATGGGAACCAGCTTTTCGCGCACCAGGCGCGGTGCGGCGCGCAGCAGCGCCTGAGTGTAGGGATGACTGGGCGCCTGCAGGACTTCCGTCACGGGACCTTCTTCGACGATGCGTCCCGCGTACATGACCGCGACGCGCTCGGCGACTTGCGCGACGACTCCCAGATCGTGGGTGATGAAAATCATGGAGAGCTGCAAATCCTGGCGCAATTTTGCGAGGAGATCGAGGATCTGCTTTTGCACGGTGACGTCGAGGGCTGTAGTGGGCTCGTCGGCAATGAGCACGCCGGGGCCGGCGGCGAGGGCCATGGCGATCATCACGCGTTGGCGCAGGCCGCCGGAAAGCTGGTGGGGATATTGGCGCGCGCGGCGCTCGGGGTCGCTCAGTGCTGCGCGTTCGATGGAGGCGAGAGCGCGGCGGCGAATATCCCGAGCGGCGGCGTGGGGCTCGTGCACGCGGATGGCTTCTTCGATTTGCTCACCGATGCGCACGACGGGATTGAGCGCGGTCATCGGCTCCTGGAAAATCATGGCGATTTCGCGGCCGCGGACTGCGCGCATTTTTTCGGGTGATAGCGTGAGGAGATTTTTGCGCGGGCCGTCGGAGCTGATTGCGTCTGCATTGACCGCGCGCTTGGCGGCGCCGCTGCTGCCGTTTCCCTGGCCGTTGGCGCTCGGGTTGCGCGGATGGAGCCACGCTTCGCCTTGATGGCGGCCGCCGTGCGGTTCAAGGCCCATCAGCGCGAGCGACAACATGGTCTTGCCCGAGCCGGATTCGCCGACGATGCCGAGAGTTTCGCCGCGCTCGAGCGTGAAGGAGACGTCGTTCACCGGGCGCACCCAGCCGGATGGCGTGGGCAGTTCGACGGTCAGGCCGCGAACATCGAGGCTTGTTGGCATGGAAACATCATAGCCGCAGGGGGATGACGCGGCGAAAAATTACGCTACCATTTTAGATGGTCAACCCTCCCTGTCCCCGCTGCCACGGCGCAACTTCGCTGGCGATTAACACTCCGTATTGTCCTAATTGCGGTTGGAACCGCGACGTAGCGCTCACGAACGCCCGTTCAGGTTTGCTGATGTTGCCGATCGGCGCGGTAATGACTTGCGGCTTCTTTTTCTTCATGGTTCATTTCTTGCGGTTTCGAAACCCGATTCAAATCGCGATCTTTTTCGTTGTCCCCACGATTGGAATTGGGGTGAACTACATCGTGATGAAGCGAGCGCAGAGCAGGCTGGAGGCGCTGCCCGCGCCGTTGATGCGTGCGGTCGCGGGCGTCCATGCACCGGACGTGGAGGATTTTGCGAGTGACGCGAGCGCAAGGGCTGGCGGCGGGTTCAGCGGAGGCGTCGGCGGGGCGATCGAGCCGAGCGCCGAGGATAAGGCTTTGTTGAGGACCTCGCGGCCACGCGAAATCCAGATGGCGACGCACGGAAAGTTCAGCCTGGCGGTAGGAGTGCTGGTGGTCGTGACATTCGGCGCGGTCCTGGGAGCGCATCTTTACGGGGAGTGGGCGCGCACGCTTTCGTTCGCGACTTTTCAGACCAAGGATTGGGGCATGGCCGCGGGCGTTATTGTTTTGCTGCTGTTGCCGCTGGGCATGTGGCGTTCGCAGGTGCGGGAATGCGATTTGCTGGAGAACGGCGAGATCGCGATGGGGAAAATCCTGCGTCAGTGGAAAGACGACAAAAATAATTCGTCGGTGGAATATGAATTCAGCGATACCCAAGGGCAGACGCACAAGGGGATGGGATTCGATTACACGGGAAAGCTTTTCGAGGGCATGAGTGTGCCGGTTTTCTACGACCGCGAAGACCCGAAGCGGCAGATCGCGTATTGCGCGACGATGCATGAAATCGTGACGTAAGGCCCCTTTCGTTCCTCTCGGCAATCTCTGAAGCCCGTGATGCACTGCCGCAGTTTACCAATGATATGATTGCCGCATGGCAGAACTAAACTGCCCGCGTTGTGGATCCGTATTCACCTCTCCCGTTGACTCGCCGCCGTGTCCGCACTGCGGCCTGGAGTGCGGAACCGTCACGACAAAGCTGCGTATTAAGTCCCCCAAATATGGACGGCTCGCGTTCGTCGTCGCGTGGTTCGCCTTGAGCGTACCGCCGTTTCTTTTTCAGGTGGACTGGAAGTATTGGGCCTGCGCAGCCTTGTTACTGGCGCTCGGGCTCGGTTGGGCTTATTTGTTGCAAAGAACGCGAGTGGAATATCACGACTCGGCGCTCGCGCTTAGCGCCGACGCTGGGAAGATTTACGCCGCTGCTCCGACGCCACCGGCGCTGCGTGCGCCGGAAACTCCACGACAATGGAAGGCGCTGACCGCGCTGCCACGGCCACGCCAGGTGTACTGGCCTTCCTCTGCCAAGCTCAGCTTGTTGCTTTTGGTG
Organism: uncultured Acidobacteriota bacterium; assembly: GCA_963780035.1. Lineage (GTDB taxonomy): Bacteria > Acidobacteriota > Terriglobia > Acidiferrales > UBA7541 > Palsa-295. Next base: position 81,734 of record CAWAAG010000013.1, read on the forward strand.
ATTGCGTGCCTCTTCATCAGCGAATCGCTTTTAGGTTTCGCGCGCCATCATCCGCCGCTTATTCACGCCATTTATTCGCATCCCGCCATGGGGCTTGAGGTGTTATACCTAGTTGCCTCGATGATCGCGATGCTTGTATCGCTCAGGCGTGAATTGGCCGCTGTGACGATTCTTCGCGACGGCGAGGTGACGATCGGATATTGGAACGAAGGCGCATATCAGTTTTGGACGCGCGCGGGGGAACGTTTCCGCCGTGTTGCCGGAATCACCGCTCCTGAAGACGCCGTCACCGATTCGGGGCTGGTGCCGGTGTTCTACCTTCCAGAGAATCCAGTTCAGAGCATCGCTTTGTGCAGCGTCCATGCGAGAGTGCGGATTCCGGCGGGAGTTAGTTCTGCGGATATTGCGCGCGTTTCCGCACCGTCTTAGCGCTTCTAGCGAGGAGTACAGAAACGCAGGGCTGTGTGGGTCTCGGAGAAGCTGCAGACTTTGTTGTCCGTGAGGCCGGCGGATTTGCCCGCTGCGATCACGTCCATTTCGCGGATGTGAGTTTGGCCCTTGGGGTAGATGATCCAGATCGCGCCGTTCTTGGCGATAGAGCGCGAGAGGGATTTTAGATTCGCCAGGTCTTGCACTGCTTCGGCCGAAAAGAAAATCAGGTCGGCGCCGGCGATGCGTTTTCCACGCGAATAATCGGGGACGCGGCCGGCGAGATCTTTCAGAAATTCCCCGCTTTCCACACCGAGCACCGCAATTTTCTGTCCCGGTCTTACTCCCAATTTATCGATCAGCAGGCGGTGCGAGTAATCGCGCTCGGGTTGTGCAGATTTCGATCGTTTCTTCATTGGCACGGATTCTCGTCGCGCGCGGTAACCACCATTTGGGTACATGTTCGCGGAAGGAAGATGGCGGTCCCGCAACTTCATCCGGGACGCAAAAGGCGCGCCTGAAGGCCGCCGCTACAAAAGCGAACCCTGCAAGGCGGCGCGAACCGCGCGTCCCGTAACTTCATCCCGGACGCAGACGACGCGGATTATACTGCGGTTTACGATGAGCGTTGCTTGGCACATAATGCGCAGCGCGTCGGCGCGAAACGCGCGAGGAGGCGAAAAACAATGCTTCCAGGCATGAGAGCAGCTTTGAATTTGCATCCGATGTTCGTGCACTTCCCGATCGTGCTGTGGCTTGGCGCGCTGCTTTTTGAAATGCTGGCGGTGTGGCGCGCGAGCGATGAATTGCAGAGGACGGCGTCGCGGCTGCTTTATCTGGGCACGTTGGCGGCGCTCGTCACGGTGATGACGGGCCTGGCGGCGCAGAATTCGGTGGCGCCGGGCGAAGCGCAGCGCACGGTGGGAATCCACGAGACGCTGATGCTGACGGCTACCAGCCTCGCGGTGGGGCTGAGCATGTTCGCATTTTTCAAGCGCAGGGATTTCACCGCAAAAATGCGGAAGGTGCTGCTGCTGGGACTGCTGGCGCTGGGCATATTATTGACCATCGGCGCCGATCGCGGCGCGCAACTGGTGTATGGCTATGGTTCGGCAGTGAATTGGGCCACCGCGCAGCAACAAAAGTGATTTGGGAATTTGGAAAAATGGAGCGACCGCGCGAAAAAACGACGCATCCGATATTTTAGGGGCGTATTTCGCGATTTTTGCGCGGAGGGACAAGTCATGAAGGTATTTATTGCGGGCGCGACGGGAGTTCTAGGTCGGCGATTGTGCCGCGAATTCCATGCGCGCAAACATACGGTGCTGGGACTGGCGCGTAGCGCGAAGAATGAGGCTACCATTCGCGAGCTGGGCGGCGAATGCCGTACGGCGAGTCTTTTCGATGCGGATTCGCTAGCGCGCGCGGCGCAGGGCGCGGACGTATTGGTCCACGCCGCCACGGCGATTCCGACTGTGATAAAACCCGCGCCGCAAGACTGGATCTTGAACGACCGGATCCGGCGAGAAGGCACGCGGGCGCTGGTGGAGGCCGCCAAAACGGTGGGCGCGAAGATGCTCGTGATCCAGAGCATCACCTGGGTGGCGCGTCCGACCGATCAATCCGCGTTCGATGAGGATTCGCCGCTGAATCCGGACGCCACGATTCAATCGGCGGCGGACATGGAGACCATCGCCCGGGAAGCGGGCGAGCGCTACGGATTGCGCGTGGCGATCCTCCGTTGCGGGTGGTTTTATGCGGCGGATACGGCGCACACGCGGGTGTTTGGGCAGCAACTGCTGGCGCGCAAATTTCCGATCATCGGCAAGGGAGACGCGATTTGGTCGTGGATTCACGTGGATGACGCGGCCACGGCTTTTGTGTTGGCGGCGGAAGCGGGCAAGAACGGGTTGTGGCATATTGTGGATAACGAGCCGGTCCGTTCCGGGGTGTATTTGCGCGCACTTGCTGAACGCATTGGCGCGGCTGAGCCGCGGCACGTTCCAGTGTGGCTGGCGCGATTGATTGCGGGATCTTTCGCCGTGAAATTCATGGCCAGCTCGACGAAGACATCGAATGCGCGCTTTCGGCAGGATTTTGACTGGAGCCCGCGCTATCCGAGTTACCACGAAGGTCTGGATGAAGTGGTTGCGGAGTGGCGCGCGGAAAACTTTCTGGATTTGGGGAAGCGCAAGGCGGCGTGACAGCGCGAATGGCCCGGAGGTATTGAGTGAAAAAACCGCGGGAAGCGAAAAGGATGAGCGACGCGGCGGTGCAGGAACGCACCGGCAAAACCTGGCCGGAGTGGTTCGCGATCCTGGACAAGGCGGGCGCAGAGAAGTGGCGGCATCAAGACATTTCGGCTTATCTGGCCAAGACGCACAAGGTGGGGCCGTGGTGGGCGCAGATGATTGCGGTGCCTTACGAACACGCGCGGGGGATTCGCGAAAAATTTCAGAAGTGCGATGGGGAGTTTGCGGCGTCGGGAAGCCGGACGCTAAATGTGCCGATGACGAAGTTATACGAATCGTGGACGGACGAAAAATTGCGGCGGCGTTGGCTGCCCGGCGTGCAGCTCGAAATCACTACGGCGACGCCGAACAAATCGTTGCGCGCGAAGTGGGATGGCGGGGCGAGCCGGTTGAGCGTGAATTTTTACGCCAAGGGCGCGGGAAAGAGCCAGGCGGCCGTGGACCACATGAAACTTTCTAGTTCGAAAGAGTGCGCGAAGATGAAGGCGTACTGGTTCGAAGCGTTGAACCGGCTGCAGGAGACCTTAGAAGGCTGACGCTGGCGTTTGCAATTGTAGGGGCGGGTCTAAGACCCGCCCCTACGGCCGCAAATATCCTACGATTCGCCGTTCTAAGCGGATCGTTCGCCAGCTAGTAATCGTTGGCGGAGCCTTCGAGGAAGGCGCGGAGTTTGCGCGAGCGCGACGGGTGGCGCAGCTTGCGCAGGGCTTTGGCTTCGATCTGGCGGATGCGTTCGCGCGTGACGGCGAAGGACTGGCCGACTTCTTCGAGAGTGTGCTCGCTGCCATCATCAAGACCAAAACGCATCTTGATGACTTTTTCCTCGCGCGGCGTCAAGGTCTTCAGCACGGAAGACGTTTGCTCCTTGAGGCTGAGATTGATAACCGCGTCGGAGGGCGAGACGACGGCCTTATCCTCGATGAAATCGCCGAGGTGCGAATCTTCTTCTTCGCCGATGGGAGTTTCGAGCGAAATCGGTTCCTGCGCGATTTTCAAAATCTTGCGCACCTTCGCGACAGGGATGTCCATGCGCTTGGCGATTTCTTCGGAGGTAGGCTCGCGGCCGAGCTCCTGGACCAATTGCCGCTGGGTGCGCACGAGCTTATTGATCGTCTCGATCATGTGCACCGGAATGCGGATGGTACGGGCCTGATCAGCGATGGCGCGGGTGATGGCCTGCCGAATCCACCAAGTAGCGTACGTGGAGAACTTGTAGCCGCGGCGCCATTCGAATTTGTCCACGGCTTTCATCAGGCCGATGTTGCCTTCCTGGATCAGGTCGAGGAACTGCAAACCGCGATTGGTGTATTTCTTCGCGATGGAAACGACGAGACGAAGGTTGGCTTCGATTAGCTCTTTCTTGGCCTGTTCGGCTTCGGCTTCGCCGCGAAGAATCACCTGAAGGCCGCGCTTCAGCTCGGTGGGGCTGACTTCGCTGGCCAACTCGATTTCCGCGAGTTCCTGGCGGCGGGACTTCAAGTCCTTGCGGGCTTCGGCCTGGACGTCGGCTTTCGAGGCTTCGACGCGGCGTTCGAGCTTCACGATTTCGCGTTCGAGGAAATGAACACGCTCGACGGTCTGGCGAATCTTTTCGATCAAGCGCTTTTTCTCGAGCGGATTGAAATCCAGATCGCGCATGCGGTTGGACATCTCGACGCGAGTGCGAGCCAGGGCGTAACGTGCGCGAAGATACGGGCGCTTCTTGGACTTGGCCATCTTGCCGAGCTTGGCGGCCTGCTTCAGCGCGAGAAGATAGAGCTTGGCGACCTTGTCAATCTGCTTGAGCGTGTCTTTGGTTTTCGCTTCGATCTTTTCTTCGGTGAGCTCTTCGTCGTCGAACTGGACGATTTCCTTGATGGAGCGCGAGCCATTGCGCAGATCTTCGCCGACCTGCAGAAGTTCCTTCAGGATCAGCGGAGCGCGCGTGATGGTTTTCAGGACGAGCAGTTGTCCGCGTTCGATGCGCTTGGCAATGGCCACTTCGCCTTCGCGGGTGAGCAGCGGAACGGTGCCCATTTCGCGCAAGTACATGCGCACGGGATCGTTGGTTTTTTCGAGCGAACCGGGGGTTAGATCGAGTTCGCCATCTTCCGAGGCGCTCGATTCCGATTCCTTGACTGGCTCCGCGGAATCGGTGGCATCCGCGGCGGCAAGCGCAGCTTTGGCGCTCGCCAAATCTTCGTACACATCAATGCCGTAACGCTCGAAGGTCGAGAGTAGATCGTCAATTTCTTCCGAGGAATGAACCTCGGGCGGCAGGATATCGTTCACCTCATCGTAGAGCAGGTAGCCGCGCTCCTTGCCCATAGCGATGAGTTGACGAACCTGGTCGTACTTTTCCTCAAGAGCAACCGTCACACTTCCTCCCTTGCAGAGGTCAGGCCGTGCGCGCAAACAGGTCCGTAAAATGCAAAGCCGCCGTGGTGAGACACCACGCCGCACTTTGCTTTAACAGCATTTAAACGGATATTTGTAGGACGAACTTTCGAACCCGTCGCCGATTCCGCGCCCGTGCCAGCACGCCCGCGCCTGCCCTCACACACCAATATGATGCGCGAAGTGTGCTGCCCGTTTCCTCCAAAACCCTACAAATATATAACATGCGCCGTAGGTGAGTCAACGAGGGGCCGTAAGTTATTGTGCGGGCGATAGTTTGCGGAGTTTGCGCCTGACGCTCACAAACAATTAGATGCATGCGCGATTCGCTGGATGCTGGGCTTTGCAGTGGGGGCTGCGGTTGGTGGCTTGTGCTCAGTGGCTGGCGAGCAGTTTCTGCAATTCCAGGCGGCGGGTGACGATCCGACGGAGTTCGTCCGGGGCAGGTTTAGCTTCCAGTTGCTTTTGCAATTCGGCTAGTTCCTCTTCCACGTGGCGGCTGCGCAGGAATTCGAGGCAGCTGGCGGCGTCGTCCCAGGTGGCTTCGGGGAGCGATTCGAAGAGGATTTCGAAGAGGAGGCGGCGGTCCTTTTCTTCGAGCGAAGCGCTTAGCGCGGCGGCGTCTGGTTTTTCGTTCCTGGCGATGGCGATGAATAGCGATTCGAAGATTTTGGCGGTTTCCAGACCGCGGTGGAGGTCGTCGCTCGCGATTTCACGCGCCAATTTTTCGCGGAATTCCGCGGCTTCGAAGAGCATGCGGATTAATTGGCGTTCAGCACGTTTTACGGCGGGGGTGAGCAGCTCGGCTTTGGGCTTCACTTCGCTGCGGCGCTCATCGGCGGCGCGGCGCAGGGCAGCGCGCAGAACAGGTTCATCCACGCGCAGTTCAGAGGCGATGCGTGTGGCCCATTCTGAGCGCAACAGACGATTGGGAAGGCGCTGGACGTAGGGCATCAGGAAGTTCAGGGCGGCGACTTTTCCCTGCGCGGTGGTGCGGTCCATTTGGCGGGCGCGGGAGATGAGGTAATCGAGATAGGGCGGCGCTTGCATGAGCAGCTTTTTGTAGGGTTCGACACCTTGTTCCTTGATGAATTTATCGGGATCGGCGCCGCCGGGGAGCGCGAGGACGCGGACGTCGAATTCTTTTTCGAGCAACAGAGTGAGTGAGCGCTCGGTGGCGGCTTGGCCGGCGGTATCCGGATCGTAATTCACGACGATGCGGCGGGTGAACCGCGCCAGCAGCTTCGTCTGCGGCTCGGCCAGGCTGGTGCCGCAGCTGGCGACTACGTTGCCGACTCCCGCGCGGGCTACCGCGATGGCGTCCATATAGCCTTCGACGAGAACCGCGAAATCCGATTGGCGCAGAGCCTCTTTGGCGCGGTCGAGGTGGTAAAGCACGTTGCTCTTGGAATAAATCGGCGTTTCGGGCGAGTTCATGTATTTTGGCATGTCGTCGCCCATGGCGCGGCCGCCGAAGGCGATCACTTTTCCGCCTTCGTTCGAGATGGGGAACATGATGCGGCGGCGAAAGCGATCGTAGAAGCGGTTGCCATTCTGGTCGCGCGAGACAATGCCGGAAACTTCCAGAAGTTTTTCGGGATATTTCTGCTTCAAGAAACGGAACAGCGCGTCGCCGGCCGACGGCGCGAAGCCCAGCCCAAAGCGCGTGATGGCCTCCTTATTCAGGCCGCGATCTTCCAGATAGGCGTAAGCGACTTTGCCTTCCGAACTTTCGTGCAACTGGCGCGCGAAGAATGCGGCGGCTTCGCGATGCATTTCAACGAGCGCGGAGCGCTGCTGATTTTCCTTGCGCTCTTCGGGGGAACGTTCCCGAGGACGCGGAATGGCGATGCCGCACTTTTCCGCGACGGTGCGCACGGCTTCGGGGAAGGTGGATTTTTCGAGTTCCATCACGAATTGGAAGACGTCGCCACCTTTGCCGCAGCCGAAGCAGTGATAGATCTGTTTGGTAGGGTGCACGGCGAAGGAAGGAGTCTTTTCCTGGTGGAAGGGGCACAGACCGGTAAAATTCTGGCCGGTTTTCTTCAGGCGCACGTATTCGCCGATGACGCGGACGATGTCCGCCTGCTGCTTGACGCGATCCGCGAATGAACCTGCCTCCGCCAATTTCGAGTGACTCCGTCAGTTTGGCAATAGCTGAAATCCCAGTCCGACGTGTGCAAAGTGTGCGTCAGCCGTCAATATATCCGCGATTTTCAGTTCGGCCATGATCGCTATGCTGGTGAGGTCGGTCAAAGAGATGTTCGGCTTGTCCGAAAACCGGCGGCGTAGCTCGAACGCGCTGCGAAACCGCGCTTCCGTGACAACCTCCACAGCCACGAAGGGCGATTCGAGAACCGCCTTGGAGAAGCTGTGAGCGCCCTCGAACGGCAGGCGCCGAAACAATAGAGTCAGTGTCTCGTCCAGCACAAAATTGGATGTGACCACTCGACCCGACCGGCTATATTCCTCGTAACACCGTAGTGCCGCCGCGTGCCTGCGATCCAGCGGTTCGGCGAGCGCCATCCAACCCCACGTATCAACGAAAAGTCTCAAGCCGGATTCTCTCCGTACAATTCGTCGTCAATGTTTTCTGCTAGTTTGCCGTCAGAGCCAGTGCAGGAGCCAATAACCTCGAGCAAGGGATCGCGCCTCTGATCCACGATTCCGCGCAATTTTCGAAGAGTCTCTTCCTGAAAGACGCCATTTTGCACGGCACTTCGAAACAGATCAACGAAGTCCCTTTCCTCGATGACCAGATGAACTCGGTTGTGACGACCGTTTCGATTCTTGCAGAATCGAAGCGCCTCACGAATCTCTCCGTCCTGCGCGAACACATTTCGCTCAATCCGCGCCTGCTCGTCTTCACCCCAATTAAAGACGCCCACCGCGCGCTGCTCGATGGTAACCATTTTGGCCATTTTGGTCTCCACTACATTCTAGTAGATGCGACTAGCTTCTACTAGAATTGCCTTTCATTTTCAAAGACTTACGGCTTAAGCTTCACGATCGTGATGGCAGCGCCGCCGCGGTCTTCGGCTTCGTGGTGGATGCTTTCCACCAGGGGGTGCACGGACAGGAATTCGCCCAGACCGCGGCGGAGGGCGCCCATGCCATGGCCGTGGATTATGCGCACGCTTGGCTTGCCGGCGAGGGCGGCTTCGTCAATGAATTTGTCCACGCGGCGGGTGGCTTCTTCCACCCTGCAGCCGATTACGTTGATTTCGTCGGCGACCGGTTCGTCGCTCGATTGGGCGTGCACCGTGATGCCATAGCGTTTGCGCGCCGGCGGCGATATCCGGCTTCGCGGATTTTGATTTGTCCGCTTCGATGGCGATTACGTCGCTGAGCGGGACGCGCATGCGCAGCGGGCCGGCTTCGATTTCCGCCATGCGGCCATCGTGGCGGCGGAAGACGACCGGTTGCTTGAAATTTTTCACGGTGATTCGCTGGCCGGCGGAAAGTTGCTCGGGCGGCGACGGGCTTTCCAGCGACGCCTGGCGAAACTCCCAGATCTTCTTGCGAGGCCGCGAGAGTTTCAACGACCGCGGCATTGGTATCGGCGCGCGCTTCCGCACCGATTTTCGCGATGCGCTTGCCCGATTGCTTTTCGATCTGCGCGCGCAGGGTACGGTCGCGAATCTCTTCCGCGAGCCGCGCGATTTCAGCTTCCAGGCGTTTCTGCGTTTCCTGAAAATTGCGCTCAAGCTCGGCGATGCGCTTTTTCTGGCGCTCGACCCATTCGGTTTGCAACGAGCGACGCTCGCTTTCGAGTTGCGTCAATTCCTCGCGCGCCTGCTGCTTGATCTGCTCCATTTCGTCGCGGCTGCGATGCAGATAGGCGATCAGATCGCGAGCCTCGCGCGATTCGGGCGAAAGACTGGCGCGAGCGTGTTCGACGACCCGCGCCGGCAGCCCGAGGCGCCGGGCGATCTCGATGCCGCTGGAAGTGCCGGGAACGCCGACGAGAAGGCGATAGGTGGGCTGGAGATTTTCTTCGTCGAATTCCATGGCGGCGTTGACGATGCCGGGGGTGGTGGAGGCGTAGGATTTCAGCCGGTCGTGATGCGTGGTGGCGATGGTGAGCGCGCGACGCGCGCGAAATTCTTCGAGCAGCGCGACGGCGAGGGCCGCGCCTTCTTCCGGGGCCGTGCCAGTGCCCATTTCGTCCACGAGAATCAGCGAGCGATCGGTAGCAACGTCCAGCATGGATTTCAAATTGATGATGTGTGCGGAAAATGTGGAAAGATCCGCGGCGATGGATTGTTCGTCGCCGATATCGGCGAGCACGCGATCGAATACCGGCAGCTCGGCGCGTTCGGCGGCGACCGGAATGCCGGATTGTGCGGAAAGCGCGGCGAGGCCGACGGATTTCAGGGCGACGGTTTTGCCTCCGGTGTTAGGGCCGCTGATGACCATGACGGTCTCGTCGCCACCGAGCGCGAGAGAAAGCGGAACGGCCCGACGGTCGAGCGGATGCAGCTTGGCTTCGAGCACCGGGTTGCGAGCCGAGTCCAGGCGCAGGAAATTGCCGTCTCGAAATGTGGGCATCACGCAATCAATTTCACGCGCAAAGCGCGCGCGGGCGAAAACCGAATCCAGGTGCGCGATCTGCACGGCGGCGGCTGCGAGCGGGCCGCGGTCGGCGCGGAGACGCTCAGTAAGCTCCGTGAGAATTCGCGAAATCTCAACAAGCTCTTCTTCGGAGAGCTGGACCAGGCGATTGTTCAGGTCAATCGCTTCGAGCGGCTCGACGAAAACGGTTTGGCCGGTAGAACTTGCACCGTGCACCACGCCGGGGACGTTACGGCGTTCGGAGGCGCGCACGGGGATTACGAAGCGGTCATTGCGCAGCGTGACGTAGTCTTCCCCGGTCGTCTCGCCGCGCGCCCGCAGGATGCTTTCGAGCGAGCGGCGAATCTTGTCGCGGCCTTGCGCGATGCCGGTGCGGATGCGACGGAGTTGCGGCGAAGCACCGTCGCTGATTTCGCCATTGGGAAGAATGGCGCGTCGGATGGCGGTGGCGAGATGTCGCAAATCGGCGAGCGCGGCGGCGCGCGCCGAAAGTTGCGGATGTTTGGCGGCGTCTTCTTTGAAAGTCTGGCGAACGGCGTTCACCAGCTCCATCAGGGATGTGGCGTCGAGCAATTCGCCAATGGAAAGCACGGAGGCGGGGACCGCGAGGCGCGCGAGCCACGTTTCGGGATCGGCGAGCGAACCGAAGCCAAGCTCGGAGCCGGCGCGCAGGTACGCGACGGCCTCATCGATGAGCGTGAACTCTGCGCCGAGAGCGGCAACGTCCTGCTGCGGCGCGAGCGCTGCGATGGCGCGACGTCCCGGCGCACAGGTGGTGTAACCGGCGACGATTTCTTTCAGGCGATCGAATTCGAGGACCTGCTCCGCTGAACGCGACACGAATACCTCGTGATGACGTTTCGTCGATCAGATTATTGTAGCGTGGTTGGCTGTGGGAAAGCAGGTCGCGCGAAAATGCGCAGAACTTTCATTCCGAGGGCGAATTCGACGCGAGGAACTCGCTTTTTCTTAGGACTGAACGAGAAGCAGATCCCTCGCTTCGCTCGGGATGACACGCGCATTACTTTTTTCGCACACTGTAAGACCGCGCCCTGACGGAAAATCGAGTTCTTGCGCGCTCGCTACCCTGCGCGACGGGATGCTTTTGGTGTGGCGAAATATGCAGCGAGGTATGTGGCGGCATCCCGGGGAGATGCGGCGCGGTGAATGAGCGATTCCTGCTTTTCGCCCCAGGGGGTTTCATGGCCGAGTTCGATTTCGCGGACGCGATTGATGATGGGGTGCCAGAATTCGCCTAGCACCACCAGCGGCTTCCCACTGACCACGTGTTTATTGATCATTTCCCACACCACCGCCAATTCGACCAGCGTTCCAGTGCCGCCGGGGCAAGCGACAAAGGCATCGCCGCGGTCGATGAGCGCGAAAAGACGAGCCTGCCAGGTCTTTTTGCGGATCTCCCGGTCAACGAATTGGTTGGCGCATGATTTGAAAAAGCTTGCGGTGATGCCGATGGTGCGGCCTCCCGCTTCTTTCGCCCCGCGCGAGACCGCCTCCATCGTGCCGGCGTAGCCGCCGCTGCACACGACGAAATGGTGTCGCGCCAGTTCGCCACCCAACTCCCGCGCGACGGAATATTGCGCCTCGCCGGGGCGCGGGCGTGAACTGCCGAACACGGTGATGACTTTCCGACGAGATGTCATTTCTTCTTGGCGGCTTTCTTGCCGGGGCGGCGCGGCGGAGGAGGTCCGAGCGTCTCAATCATCGCGAGGGCGATGGCATCCATGGCGACTGTGGAATCGCGGCCGCGCTGCGGATTATTATTTCCGAAAATCGTGAAGATCAAGCGCTCGCCGTGCAGCGTGGTGGCGAAGCCGGACATCGCGCGAACGTGATCGAGCGCGCCGGTTTTTGCCTGGATGAGTCCGGAGGCAGGCGTGTCCTTGAAGCGATTCTCGAGCGTGCCGTCAACGCCCGCGATGGGGAAGGTGGAGATGTAATCGGCGCCCCAAGTTTGCAGCGAGTCGTAGCGAAGCAATTGCACGACCGCGCGTGGCGTCACCAAGTCGTCGCGGGCAAGCCCAGAGCCGTCGGAGAGAACCACGTCCCCATCCGCTACGCCGATGCTTTTCAAAAAATCCTGCTCGACCCAGAGTCCGGCGTCGGTAACGCCGAAGCCTTTCTTTTCTTCGGCGACCGCGCGCAGCAGCAGTTCGGCGTGCAGATTCTGGCTCACTTTGTTGGTGACGCGCACGATTTCCGAAAGCGGCGGGGAAATATGTTCGGCGAAGACGATGGAAGTGGGCGACGGCGGGACTGGCGCAGGCCCGAGAACGACGGGCGCATCTGGATAGATTTCAGGCGGCGGAGCATGATGTACAAGCGCGGTGCCGGTGACCGGAACGCCGCGCGATTGAAAAATCTGCTTGAGCGCGACGGCGGTGGTTTGCGCGGGATCAGGCATGGCTAAATCGAGCACCATGGGGGAATGTCCCACGGGGATTCGGCCACGCAGCAATAGAAATTGCTGGCCGGGTTGGCGGACGACGCCGAATTCCGGTTTTCCATCCGCGGCAATCGTCTTCAAATCGTAGCCAAAGGTATTCAGGGCGGCAGCGGGGTCAACCGAAAGCGTTGCAGGATCGCCCACGCGCGCGGCGGCGGTGATTTCGACGGAGATGCAATTATCGTTGAAGGTGATGGCGCTGACGGGCGCGCCGAACGTGAAGAAGAGATCGCCAACGGTCCAGCCGGGAGGGTAGGGATCGTAGGGGTAGTAGCTGTCGTCGGCGACGATATCGCCATCAATTTGTTTCAGGCCCTTGGCGATGGCTTCGTCCACCATTTGCGCCAGAACGGTTTCGGTGGGTCCGTCGTGTTCCACTTTTCCGGCGTAGGGGAATTTGCGGTTGGAAATATCGGGATCGCCGCGGCCGACGAATATTAAATCGCCTCGGAGGTGCCCATCGGCGCCCAATTGAGCCTTGGATTCGAGCGTTGTGCGGAATTGATAGGCCGGGCCGAGCATGGCGAACGCGAGCGAGGACGTGAAGATTTTCGCGTTGGAAGCGGGAGTGAAGAAATGGTCGGCGTTCAGTTCATACAATGTTTCGCCGGTGTCGCGATCCGCGACCAGAATGCCCCAGAAAGCTTTCGCGGCGCGGGTTTCGGCGAGAGCGGCGTCCACACGGGCGCGGAAGCGGGCGACGTCTGGCCGCGGGACGTCGTGACGAGCGGCGGCGAGCGGCGGACTGACCGTCGCGGGCTTGCCGTGTGCGGCCGAAACCAGATGCTGCGCTGATGTGGCGGACGCTAGCGCAACGAAGAGCAAAATTGCCGATAGCCGGGCGATGCCAGTGGAGCGTGAACGGCGCACACGCGGCGATGGAAGCGATCGATTCACTATCGAAAGAACCTTGTGACCAACATATGATCGAGAGAGCCTTCGATTATATGACAATTTCCGCCCGGGCCTTGCCGCTGCCGTCGCAAGGTTGCGAATTGAGCATGAAATCCATATGATTACGGTCCACCCATAGGAGGGTATATCCGATGAAAAAGATGGTGTCAGCCCTGCTGGTTACGGCGCTGATTGCACTGCCAACGATCGTCAACCCCACATCCGTCCGCGCGGACGACAAGACGACCGATCAGGACCGCATTGAAAATGCCGGACAGGTCCTCAAGGAAATTATGGACATCCCGGACAACATTCCGCAGAGCCTGATTGACAAGGCTGATTGCGTGATCGTGTATCCCTCCGTGCTGAAGGCCGCGTTCATCGTGGGTGCGAGCTACGGGCGCGGTGTGATGACCTGCCGCAAGGGCCCGAATTTCCGCGGCCGCTGGGGCGCGCCGACGATGATGGCGCTGGAGGGCGCCAGCGTGGGATTCCAGATCGGCGGACAAGCGACCGACTTCGTGATCCTGGTGATGAACGAGCGGGGCGCCAGCTCGATTCTGAGCAGCAAGGTGAAACTGGGCGGCGACGCTTCGGTGGCCGCCGGACCGGTGGGCCGCAACGCAGCCGCGGACACCGACGTGACGATGCGCGCGGAAATGCTTACTTATTCGCGTGCACGCGGACTTTTCGCGGGAATCTCTCTGGCCGGCTCTACGGTTCGTCCAGACAATGATGCCAACGAGCGGATCTACGGAAAAAAGGTTGCGGCGAAGGATATCGTGCTGAGGGCCGCGGTACCGCCTCCGCCCTCGGCTAAGCTGATGCTGGAGACGCTGGACAAGCACAGCCCCAAGAACCTCTCGAACTAAGCGCCTCGATTCGCAGCGAACCCGCGCCGGAGGGCTCAGCCCTCCGGCGCAAGCTCCCTTGTTCGGCCCTTCGGATTCTCATGCCGCCATAGCTCACACGGCGTTACCACAGGAGAGCCTTTGACCTCGGTCCATACTTGACCAATAGTCGGGTGTGGGTTAAGGTCATTTCTGGAGCTCACTCGCCGATGCAACGCCCATCCGCACGTTCCCACCATGCAAAAAGCGCCTCGCGGAGCGGACGCCGCGAGCGACACCGCGCGCAAACGCGCGACCGCCTGTACGGTGCCGCGCTGGATTTGTTCGCGCAGCGTGGATTCCTGGAAACCACCGTCGAGGACATCACTGAAGCCGCCGATGTCGGCAAGGGGACGTTCTTCAATTATTTCCCCACCAAAGAGCATATCCTGGCCGAATTTGGCGGTGAACGCGTGGCCGCGGTAGAGCGCGCGTTGGAAAAAGCCCGGTCCACCGACGGGCCGGTGATGGACGTGATGCGGGAACTGGCGGGAGACGCCGCGGGCCAATCGGACATGAGCGCCGCTCTTTTGCGGGCGATTTTTGCGGCGCATGCCTCCTGCAAGTCCGTCCGCGACGAATTGGTGAAGCGATCGCAAGTTTCCAAGCGAATCCTGGCGGACATTTTCTTGCTGGCGCAAGAGCGCGGAGAAATACGCCAGGACATTCCCGCGGCCGATCTGGCGCGCCTCACGCAGGTGGTGTTCATGGGCGCGACGATGAGCTGGTCCATAAAAGAGCCGCAGTCGTCGCTGCGGAAAACCTGCGAAGATATTTGGGATCTGATTTGTCCGAATCTGGAAATCAGGGACGGACGGGCCGAGCGGGCCAATCGCAAAATGCGACGGAAGTCGAAGGAATGACGGGGCGTTCTTGGCTCCAAGTCCCGATTTACCGCGAATTTGCTGAGTCTTATGAGGCCGACGGTTTCATCCATATTTGGAACGCCCTAAGTAGGAGGCAATCGTGAGCGCGCGATGCATCGCATACATAATTCTGGCAATCTTTCTGCTGGTTGCAACGGCACCGGCGCACGCGCAACAGGCCGCAGGTTCGGTCGCGTTGCAAAACGGAACTTCTTCCTCCTCTGCGAGCAGCGGGGGAAATAGCAGCCCGGCGGCTCCGGCAACGCAAAATTCGTTTCAAGGCAGCGTGCCGGGAAAGCTCGAACCGGGCGTAGCGCAGATATCGCTGCAGAATGCGATTGACCGCGGATTGAAAACGAACCTGGGATTGCTGCTATCGGGGCAGGACGTGGTGACGGCGCGCGGAGAGCGCTGGAAGAAATTGAGCGCGCTGCTGCCGAATGTGACCACCACGAGTTATGTGGACGGCTCGCAGGTGGACCTGGCGGAGTTTGGATTCAGTTTCAAATTTCCCCCGGCCACGGGAATCAACATTCCCTCGGTGGTGGGACCGTTTGGATATTACGACTCGCGCGCCTACGTGACGCAATCCATGCTGGATTTGAAGGCCATTAATGACACGCACGCCGCGTCGCAGAATCAGAAAGCCGCGCAGTACACCGCGAAGGATGCGCGCGATTTGGTGGTGCTGGCGGTGGGTTACAACTACTTGCTGGCGATTGCGGATGCATCACGAATCGAAACCGTCGCCGCGCAAGTTAACACCGCGCAAGCTCTCTACACTCAGGCGTCCGACCAAGTGCAGGCCGGGACTTCTCCGGCGATTGACGGGCTGCGCGCGCAGGTGGAATTGAAGACGCGGCAGCAGCAATTGATCCAGGCAAAAAATGATTTCGCGATCCAGAAACTCACACTGGCGCGGGTGATCGGCCTTGCGCCCGGACAAGAATACGAACTGACAGACAAGTCGCCTTACGAGCCGTTTACCGGGCTGACGCTGGAAGAGGCGCTGCAGCGCGCGTACGCTTCGCGCTCCGACTATCAGGCGGCCAGCGCCACGTTGCGCGCCGCGGAATATTCCAAGAAGGCGGCGCGCGCGGAATATTATCCGAGCCTTTCCTTCAGCGGCGACTACGGAATCGCTGGAACCTATGAGACCTTGGCGACGCACGGAGTGTTCGATGTGCGCGGAACGCTCAGTATTCCCATTTTTCAGGGCGGCAAAGTGCACGGCGACGAATTAGAGGCGGACGCGCAGCTGGAACAGAGCCGGCAGAAGCTGGACAATTTGCGCGCGCAGATTGACGCGGACGTGCGCACGGCATTCTTAAACCTGCAATCTTCGGCCGAGCAAGTGGCAGTGGCGAAAAGCAATATTGACCTGGCGCAACAGACTCTCGATCAATCGCGCGACCGCTTTGCCGCGGGCGTGACGGACACCGTGGAAGTGGTGCAATCGCAGGAGCAGGTGGCCAGCGCCAACGACAGCTACATCAACAGCCTCTACAACTTCAACTACGCGAAGATTTCCCTGGCCCGCGCGATGGGCCTGGGAGAAGAAAGCGTTCGCCAGTATTTCAAAGGAAAATAAGCCATGGCGCAAAAGACCGAACTCGATCTTCCGATAAGCCCGGCGGCGTCCGATAGGCCCGCCGTGTCCGACACCCTTTCGGCGGCGCCGCCTCCTCCGCCGCGCTCGCAGGGATTCTTTCGCCTGCATCCGCGCGCGCCGATGATTCTGGCGATTGCGTTCGTGGTGCTCCTGGTGGGTGGATATTTTGCCTATCAGTATTTTTCGAGCTATGAGTCCACCGACGACGCAGAAGTTGACGGGCACCTGATGCCGCTGAGCGCGCGGATTTCGGGATACATCCAGAAAGTGAACGTGGACGACAACCAGTACGTAAAGGCGGGGACGGTGCTGGCGGAAATCGATCCGCGCGATTACCAGGTGGCCGTGGATCAGGCCAAGGCGCAACTGGCGGATGCGCAGGCCTCCGCGCAGGCTTTGAATCTGAACGTGCCGATCACTTCGGTGAACACGACTAGCCAGGTGTCTTCTTCGGAAGCTGACGTGGAAAACGCGCGAGCCGGCATCGTAGCGGCACAGCAGCAATTCGACGCCGCGAAAGCGCAACTCGACCAGGCGCTGGCGAATGACATTAAGGCGCAGAACGATTTGCAGCGCTACAAACTGCTGGTGGAGAAACAGGAAATTTCAAAACAATTGTACGACTCCGCGGTGGCGGCGGCGAGCGCCAGCACGGCAACTGTCGCGGCGAATCGCGCTTCCGCTGCGGCCGCCGAGCAACAAGTGACCCAGGCCCGGAGCAAGCTGATAACGGCTGACGCGAATTTACGTTACGCGCAAACGGGACCGCGGCAAGTGGCGTCCACGCGAGAGCGCGCGCTTTCCGCGGACGCCACCGTGCAGCAAAAAGAAGCGGCGCTGGAACAGGCCCAACTGAATTTGCAGTACACGAAAATTATCGCGCCGGTGGACGGCGTGGTGTCAAAAAACGCGGAAGTGGGCATGAACGTCCAGCCGGGGCAGCAGCTTTTTTCGATCGTGCCGCTCGCGGACGTGTGGGTGACGGCCGATTTCAAGGAAACGCAGCTGAAGTACATGAAACCCGGGCAGCCGGTGGAAATAAAAGTGGATGCGAACGGGCGCACCTATAAAGGAAAAGTGGACAGCATCGCGGGCTCCAGCGGCGCGCGCACCAGTTTGCTGCCGCCGGAAAACGCGACGGGCAATTACGTAAAGGTGGTGCAACGCATCCCGGTGAAGATCATTCTCGACCCGGGCGAAAACCGCGACGATTATTTGCGGCTGGGGATGTCCGTGGAGCCGAAGGTGACGGTGAAATAAGTGGGCTCCGCGGCCATTACAGCAGACACGGCCTGGCAACGCCCGGCGGTGAATCCATGGATCATCGCCCTGACGGTGACGCTCGCGACGTTCATGGAAGTGCTGGACACCAGCGTCGCGAACGTGGCGCTGCCGCACATCGCCGGCGGACTTTCCACCGGGCAGGATGAAAGCACCTGGATTTTGACGTCCTACCTGGTTTCCAACGCCATCGTGCTGCCAATGAGCGGATGGTTTTCGCAATTGATCGGGCGCAAGCGCTTTTATATGTCTTGCGTGGCGCTCTTCACCATCAGTTCGTTTCTCTGCGGGCTGGCTCCCAACCTGGCGACACTAATTATTTGCCGCGTGCTGCAAGGCGCGGGGGGCGGAGGCTTGCAGCCAAGCGAGCAGGCGATTCTGGCGGATACCTTCGAGCCGCGAAAGCGCGGCATGGCTTTTGCGGTGTATGGCATGGCGGTGGTGCTCGCTCCGGCGATCGGTCCCACGCTGGGCGGTTGGATCACGGACACTTTCAACTGGCGCTGGATTTTCTTCATCAATATTCCCGTGGGCGTGGTTTCTCTGCTGCTGACAAACCTGCTGATCAGCGATCCCCCCTATATGAAGCAGGGGAACCGCAAGGGCTTCAGAATTGATTACATCGGGCTGGGGCTTTTGGCTCTGGGATTGGGGACGCTGCAAGTGGTTCTCGATAAGGGGCAGCGCGACGACTGGTTCGGCTCGAATTTCATCCTTACGATGACGATCATCAGCGTCGTGGCGTTAGTCGCGGTGTGCTTCTGGGAGTGGTATCACAAGGACCCCATCATTGACCTGCATTTATTCAAGGACCGCTCCTTTGCTGCCGGCAACTTGATGATGTTCATGGTCGGCTTCGCCTTGCTCTCGAGCACCGTGCTCATTCCGCAATACGTCCAGCAGCTGATGGGGTACACGGCGGAGCAGGCCGGGCTGGCGCTGATGCCCGGAGGATTCGCGATCATTCTCTGCATGCCGCTAGTAGGCTATATGCTGGGGCACACGGACGCGCGCCGATTGCTCTTCTTTGGATTCGTCGTACTATTTTTCGCGTTGATTCACATGACCAGCTTCGACACGTCGGTGGATTTCCGCACCATTGCGACGGCGAGGGTGTACCAGGCGCTGGCGCTCGCATTCCTTTTTGTGCCCATCAATACGGCGGCGTACGCGTTTCTGCCGCCGGGGAAAAATAATGCGGCTTCCGGCTTGATCAACCTGGCGCGCAACGTCGGCGGAAGCGTGGGAATTTCGTTCGTGATCACGATGCTGGCGCGGCGCACGCAAGTCCATCAATCGGACCTGGCGCACAACATTAACGCGGGAAACGGCCAGTACCAGAAGATGCTGGAAAACGCCACGCACATGCTGCAGGCCCACGGATCGAGCGCGTTTGAAGCGTCTCGGCAGGCGCATGGACTGGTGGCCGGCCTGCTCAACCAGCAGGCCACCATGCTTGCATATATCGATAATTTCTGGATGCTGGGTATTTTGGTGGTGTTTATGGTCCCGCTGGTGTTCTTGATGAAGAAAGTGAAACCCGGCGGGCCGATGGCGGTACATTAGTTCCGCGATGGCTCGCCCGCGCTCCTGAAGTCTCCCGCTCTTTCCGAAACCCCACCTCGCCCTTACGTTGACTTGAAGTGGCGCGCCATCTAGAATCGCGGTTCGATGACTGATAACTCTTCCCTGATTGGCCAGACCATCTCCCATTACAAGATCGTGGAAAGCCTGGGCGGCGGAGGCATGGGCGTCGTCTACAAAGCTGAGGACACGCGGCTGCGGCGCTACGTGGCATTGAAATTTCTGCCCGAGGAAGTGGCGCGCGACCAGCAGGCCCTGGGAAGATTTCAGCGGGAGGCGCAAGCGGCGTCCGCGCTGAACCATCCCAGCATTTGCACGATCCACGATATCGGCGAAGAGAACGGCAAGGCATTCATCGCCATGGAATTTCTGGACGGCGCGACCTTAAAGCACTTGATCAACGGGCGCCCACTGGAATTGGATCGCCTGCTGGATATCGCCATCGAAATCGCCGACGCCTTGGACGCGGCGCATTCCCAGGGAATTATTCACCGCGACATCAAGCCGGCTAACCTTTTCGTGACGCGTCGCGGACACGCGAAGATCCTGGATTTTGGCCTGGCAAAATTGGTGCCGGCACGCAGCGGCACGGCGCGCGTGGGCGAGACGGTGGGCGCGATGGCGCACGACACGCTCGATTCCGCGGAAATGTTCACCAGCCCCGGGACTGCGGTGGGCACCGTCGCGTACATGTCGCCGGAGCAGGTGCGCGGCAAGGAGCTGGACGCGCGCAGCGATCTCTTTTCGTTCGGCACGGTGTTGTACGAAATGACCACCGGCGCTCTGCCCTTCCGCGGCGAGACAACTGGAGTGATATTTGAGGCGATTCTGAACCGCGTGCCACCGCCGGCGATGCGCTTGAATCCGGATATCCCGCCGAAGCTCGAAGAAATCCTGCAGAAGGCTCTGGAGAAAGATCGCGAGATGCGTTACCAGGTGGCCGCCGAAATTCGCGCGGACTTGAAGCGCTTGCGTCGCGAAACGGATTCTTCGGGGCGCGTGAGCGCGAGCAGCGGCTCGCAATTGTCCGCCAGCACGGCTGTACCGATTTCGGGTTCGGCGCCGGCCATAGCGCCGCCGGTTTCATCGGGCGCCGTGCCGACTGCTTCGGGTTCCGCGGTGCTGCAAGTGGCCGGCCAGCACAAAATTGGCACGATTTTGACGGGAGTGGTGCTTCTTGCATTGCTGGCCGCTGCGGCCTTTGGCATTTATTCGTTCTTGTCGCGCAATAAATCCGTGGCGTTCGATCATTTTACGGTGACGCCTGTGACCGAGACCGGCAAAGCGTCGCTGGCGGCGATCTCGCCCGATGGAAATTACATCCTGAACGTGCAGCGCGATGGCGGCCAGGAAAGCCTGTGGCTGCGCAACGTGCCAACCAACAGCAACACCCAGATCGTGCCGCCTTCGGACGATATTTACCGCGGATTGAAATTTTCGCCGGACGGCAATTTCATCTATTTCGTGCGCGCGGAAAAGAACGAAAAAAACGTCAACAGCTTGTACCGCGCGCCGGTCCTGGGCGGAAGCCCCGAACGCATCATCCATGACATCGGCAGCAACATCAGTTTCTCGCCCGACCGCTCGCAGGTCACCTTCCTGCGCTTTAAGTTCAACCAGGGCGAGGGCGATCTAATGATCGCGAATGCGGACGGCTCGAATGAAAGGCTGCTCTCCAAGCAGGGCACCCGAGTGCGCGCGCCGGCATGGTCCCCCGACGGAAAATCCATTGTGATTGCGGAGTTCCTGGCGGAAAAGTCCGCGGTGTCTGGGCTGTATATCTTTGACGCCTCGAATGGCGAGAAGAAGACTTTCGCGACCTCGGAAATGTTCCTGAACTCCCCGCTTTGGCTGCCCGATCAGAGCGGCATATTGGTGCTCGCCAGCGGGCGCGATTCCAATTTCAACCGCGCTCAAGTGGGAATTTATTCGTATCCGGACGCGGTGTACCGGCGCATCACCAATGACACCAACGACTACCCGGGCCTGAGCCTCTCCGCCGATGGGAAGACGATCGCCACCGTCCAATCACAGTATGTGGGGACGTTGCAAACCGCGACGTACGATGCCAAGGAGGCCGGAAAGCCGGCTACCGTGAGCAGCCGTCCGCCCACGAACTGGTTTGCCTGGACTCCCGACGGCAAACTGCTTCTGGAGCAGGAAAACGGAATCTTTCAGATGAATGCCGACGGCAGCGGACGCGCGCCACTGCTGCACGATGATTTCCCTTCCTTTGGCCCCATCTCCTGCGATCACGGTAAGTACATTATTTTTGCTTCCGCTTTTCGCGGTGGGAATAGCTCGATGAATATCTGGCGGATGGATGCGACGGGTGGAAACTTGAAGCAACTCACCACGGGGTCCGACGATGCGCCGGCGATGTGTTCACCCGATGGAAAATGGCTGGTGTACGCGAGCTTCGATTCCGGGAAATTCGTGGCCAAGAAAGTTTCGGTGGACGGCGGAGCAACGACGCAGCTTTCCGAAGCGCTGCTCACTTGCGGATGCGTGAATATTTCGCCGGATGGAAAGTATCTGGCTTTTCAGACGCAGCCGACCACCGGCGGCGCGGTGGTGATCAGGATTCTTGATTTCGAGACGCTGAAACCGGTGACCGAAATTCCGCGCGATCCACGCGCCACTGGCGAAATTCGCTACACCGCGGACGGCAAGACAATAGGCTACCCGATTCGCGAAAACGGCTTGTACGCGCTGTGGGTCTCGCCCGTAGATGGCTCTCCCGGGCACCGCGTCACGGAATTCGGAGCGGATCGCATCGAGGATTTTCATTGGAGCGCCGACGGCAAGACCCTGGGCATTCTCCGTTCCCACAGCGATAGCGACGTGGTGCTGCTACGCCAAACCGCCACCGCGCGCTGAAATTTGGCGAGCGCGGCCGATGCGGCGCGGAGTGCCGGGAGAGTGAATGGCTTGTCCGATCTGCGAGAAGCGGCCGCCGAAGCGATTTTGTCCCGCCAAGGGCGAGAAGATTTGCGCCGTGTGCTGCGGCCGCGAGCGCGAAGTTACGATTGATTGCCCGCAGGATTGTTCGTACCTGATCACCGCGCATCGCTACGAGGCCGAACATCGCCCGCCGATTTCGCGCGCCGAGCTTCCCTACCCCAAGATCGAATTCCACGTGGAATTTATCTACGAGCGTTGGCCGGTGGTCAGCGGCATCGCCACAACCATTCTGAATTTTCAGGCGCAGAACACGGATTTAAACGACGCCGCCGCGATCGCGGCCCTGGAGGCTTTGGCGGAAACCTATCGCACGTTGGGAACCGGAATTTACTACGAGCGGCCGCCGGATTTACCGGTCGCGCATGCGTTGTACGGCGCGATTGCAGAATTTCTGCAGAAAGTGGCGAAAGAGCAAGCGGAACGCGGCGCAATCCCGTCGTTGAAGGATTCGGATATATTGAATTTGCTGATCTTCTTATTGCGCGTCGCAAAACAGGAAACGAACGGGAGGCCGCGATCGCGCGCCTTTCTCGGTTTTCTGCGCGCGCGATTCCCTCTTCCGGCGGCGGCCACGCCGGATGGACCGCGCATTATCGTGCCGTGACGCTTCAGCACGCGCGGCCACCACTCGACATCCCAAAGGCACGGCATGCCATAGAGCTACGTTCGGCCTGCGGCGTTGGCTCCTATTTTGCTTCGCCGGGTTTGAATTGCGGGTTGTAGATGATGCCGATCACGTTGCCGAAGGGATCGCGCACTTCGCCCGCGAGCATGCCGCCGCCTACGTCTTGGATTTCTTCCACCGGAGTGGCACCTAGATCGAGCAGGCGCTTGTACGCGGCGTGCGCGTCCTCGACTCCCCAATAGGCGACGCCCGCCGGAGCGCGTTTGGCCTGCGCATCCTTTGCGGGCACCAGGCCCAGATCATAGCCCCCTACGCTATATCCCACGTAGTAGGCGGGTTCGTCGAAATACGGCGGGAAGCCCAACGCTTTCGTGTACCACTCCTTGGCCTTGGCCACATCCTGAACTTCGTATTTCACCGTGCGCAAACCCAGGAACATGGAGTGCTCCTTCGCGTCGTTTATCGTGGCCGTAAGCGGGGCCGTGGCAGCGGAAGTATCCACACGTCCGGCCAGATAGGCAAGCAAACAGAGCGCGGCGAGAATCATCGTGAGCGCGGAAACGTGTTTCATCTTCATGCCGCGCGCGGGCCTGGTTTCCGGAATCAGCGGCACTGACTCCACGGCGTGCGACGCGATCTTCTTCGGTCCGCGGCCTTTGGAACGGCCAGTTCTCATGCGGGGCATCGTTGTTCTCCACCGTCGAGTGAAAGCTGCAACTGCGGCGACCGCCACGAGCGATTCACGGAACGGTCCGGACGCGAACCGAGGCCGTATTTGGCGCGAAGTTGCTCGACTCGCGCGGACAGTTCCTTCTTGTAGGCATCGGGCGCGTTTCCATGGCGGCCGTACCACGCGCGGTATTGGCGCGAGAGTTTCGGGAATTTCGCGTCGAGGAACGGCAAAAAGTGCTTCAGCGACGTGGGCGTAAGAAAGAGCACATTGCCCGCGAACCATTGCGCGCGAGCGTCGCGTGCCGCGCGCGCCAAGGCGTCGAGATCCTCCGGGCGGTCGGTGATGCCGGGAATCACCGGCATGGCTAACACTCCGGCGGGAATTCCCGCTTCGTTCAGGGTGCGCACTGCTTCGAGGCGCAAATCCGGCCGCGGCGCACGAGGCTCGAGCAGGCGCGCGAGCCGTACGCGGACGGTGGTCACGCTGAGGTTCACTACCAGCGCTGAGCGTTCCGCAATGCGCTTCAAGAGCTCAATATCGCGCAGCACCTGGTTCGATTTCGTGGTGATCGAAAGATTCAGGCCCTCGCGTTCGGCCATTTTCTCGAGAATCGCGCGCGTGGCGCCGAATTCCCGCTCGGCCGGCTGATAAGGGTCGGTTGCGGTGCCGATGGCGATATGTTCGCCCCAGATTTTCTCGGTGGCGAGATCGCGCTGGGCTAGCGGGCCGGCATCCTGCTTGACGTAGATCTTCGATTCGAAGTCGTTGCCATCCAGCTCCATGTATTCGTGGGTATAGCGGGCGTAGCAATAGTGGCAGCCGAATTCGCAGCCGCGATAGGGGTTCACCGTCCAGCGAAACGGGACGCGCTCCGAATCGCAGTGGTTCAGAATGGAACGAACCGGCAGAAGGAAATACTCCGTCCCGCGCTTGGCTTCGGCGCGAGGGGAGGAAGCGGCGAGGCGTGCAATGCCGACCAGTTCCGTAGCGGGCTTCGTACTCCGGCTTGGCGCCGGAGGGGGCGCGGAAGCTTCGCACGGGGACTCACAGGTGCCGTGGCGAGCGGCTGTGGGGAAAAGCGTGAGACTGGTCTGCTTCGCACGCTTCCGGGGACGCTGAAGCGCCGCTGGTGTCGCACGAAGAATGGGGAAAGTGGCCATTGATTGCCTCGCCGCACGGGGGAGACTATATTCGCCTTTTGTTCGCTAAGTCAAGGACTATTTTTCGCTTTTGTTTCGCCTGTCCAGCCGGGCAGCTTCCGCCCTGGAAACCCGCCGGATGGCCAGATGTTCGGGCAGGGGGCAGCCGATATACTCGCAGGGAAAGCCCTGGCGGGAGTGGCATTGGCCCAAATTGGCATCTTGATCGTTGACGACGACATCGTCAGTCAGCGCGCGCTGAAGAACGTCCTCGATTCAGAGGGTTGGCGCGTGCGGATCGTTCCGCTTGCCTCGGCGGCGATGCTGGAGCTGGCGAGCGGGGAGTGGAATTTGGTGATCGTGAACGTGGCGATGACCGACGTGCGCGGGCCGCTGTTCTACACGCTGAAAGACCTGGCGCAAGGCGCCGCCGACGCGCCAGAGGACGCCGTGCTCGATACAGAGCGTCCCAAGGGGATCCGCGTTCTTTTCCTCGTGCCGATGCTGGCGGCGAAGCAGGCGCAGCCGGTGCTGGAACGAGAGGCGCTTCCTTACCTGCTGAAGCCCTACCATCTGCACGACTTCCTGGAAAAAGTGGGCGAGTTACTGGTGGAAGCAGGGGCGCTTGCCGACCCCATTCGCAGCATGCGCGATTTTTCTTTGGGCGCCAAGAAGAAGCGGGGCGTCCGGACGGCACGGACCAGCCGGCGCAATACGATGTTTGCGTCACGCGACGATTACCAAATGTCCGAGGAAGAGCTGCTGGAATGGGAGCGCACCGAGGAAGAAGAAAAAAAGAAACGCGAGAAGCAGATTAAGGATCGCGAGCACCTTTAAAGCCAGCGCCGCCGCTTGAACCGGGAACCTCCTCTAGAAGTCGTATCACTTTCCAAAACGCTGCAAGGAACTGACGCCTGCACGTTCTCAGCATGAAGCCGCGCGAAATTTGCGTTGCCAGCGCGAGCGAACGAGGAGAACGCCATGCAGGCGAGTCAGAAGTGGATCTGGATCCTAAGTTTGGGCTCTATCGTCACGTTAGCCGCGATTTTGTTTTGGGTTTACGCCACTCCGCAAGCGGTGGTCGAAGCCGGCCCTTCGCCTGTAATTGGACCGGGCCAACAGGCATCCGCCGAATGGCGCATCGGCCAGCCCGTCACGTATGAAACGCTGACTGTATTTCCGGTGCTCTCGTCGCAAGACGCCGATACTGACGCGTTCGAAACCCTCGACGCGGCGCTGGCTTCCGGCGACGCGGTGGTGACCGAACAGGGCGACAGCATGCGGCGGTCGCGGAATACCGACGGGCAGCCGGTTTCGTATTATTCCGGCGGAGCGCAGGTGAACCAACTGGTGCTGATCAATCGCGGGAAGCGGCCGCTTTTGCTGCTGGCGGGCGAAGTGGTTTCGGGCGGAAAGCAGGACCGCATCATCGGCAAGGACCGCATTGTTCCCATTGGCGCGAAACCGCTGCCGCTCGATGTTTTTTGCGTGGAGCACAGCCGCTGGACCAGCGGCGGCGGAAAATTCTCGGCGGCGAAAACCATGGTTCATCCCACGGTGCGCGAACAAGCCGCCGTGGATCAGGACCAGAGCCAAGTGTGGGCCGCGGTTCGTGGTGACGTGGCGGCGGCTAAGGCGCGGAGCGCAATTGCTTCGAACCTGGCGATGGCGCCGCCTCCCATCTCGTCGCAGCAGCTTTCGCAGGTGATGGCTTCGGCCGCTCCCACCGAGGGTTACCGAAACATTTATCAGTCAGCGGAGGTAGGCCCATCGGTGGAGAATTTCGCGGACGAGGTGCAGAAGCGATTCCAGCGCGCTACATCGGACCTGAAGGGCGAGCACGTGGTCGGCGTGATCGTGGCGTACGGCGGCGAAGTGGCATGGAGCGATATTTTCGCCTCGTCGGAACTTTTTGACGCGTATTGGCCGAAATTGCTGCGCAGTTACGCGGTGGAAGCGCTGACGCGTCCTGCGGCGCAGGAAAAAGTTTCGCTCGCCGACGCGCGGGATTTTCTGCGACCGGCGGTTGGACACATACGCGAAGAGACCGAGCCGGGCGTCTATCGCTGGCGCGAACGGAATGAGGGCCGCGTGGCCGAAATCGAGCTGGAAGCGCTGCAGCCGATGCCGCTTACTTTGCACTGGCTGAAAGTGTTGCGCACAAGTTAGTGTAGCGCTGGCGTCCCGCCGGCTCTTTGGCGATGTTGGCGGGACCTCAAAACCGCTGGCGAGGAGCGGTTGCTGCGTCAGGACAAGCCGCGCTACAAAAACAGGCGCACCTCGCTGCGGTCCGGCGTTTCGTCAAGCAGTTCGCCGATCGTTTTCTGGAGCACGGGATGGACGGCGCCGGCGGCGATCTCGGCGAAGGGCACCAGCACGAAACGGCGCTCGGCCATGCGCGGATGAGGAATCTCCAGGCCCGGTTCGCGAACAATCTGCGATCCGAACAACAAAATATCCATATCAATGATCCGCGGGCCCTTGGGCTTCAGGCGCAGGCGCCCCATGGAGCGCTCGATCGCCAGCAGCGCTTGCATCAATCGCTGCGGCGAGAGATTCGTTTCCACTTCCACCACGCCATTCAGAAACCATTCCTGCTCGCGCAATTCCACCGGCTCGGTTTCATAGGGCGAAGATTGCTGCACCAAGTGCACGCCGTGAGCGGGCAAAGCCTCGAGCGCCCGCGAGATGTTCAGCGCGCGGTCGCCGATGTTCGAGCCGAGCGAGATGTAGATGTCTTTCATCGCAGTGACAAGATTCTACTCTGAAGCGGATAGCTCAGAATGTCGAGTCACGAAGGAATATCTTGTGGGAACGACAATTCCAGAAATGCATGCGGCGGGAGAATTCGAACGCCGTGAAACGGATTTAGGATCAGCAGGTCAGTATCACCGGTGACGAGATAAGTGGCATCGCCGTTGATTGCAAGCTCCAGGAACATATCGTCTTTAGGATCGCGACAAGCCTTGATCTGAACCGACACGTCCACCCACTGAGCCTCACGCGTCAAGGCCGCTACAAAAGTTCGCGTGGCTTCCTCGTCGATATACCGGCGAAGCTGTTTTCGACTCAAAACATCGTAAAGCTCTGCGAGTGTCGCGAAGGAAAGCAGCAGCTTGCCTTTTTCGAGAGCCAGGTCGAGAGCTCGTCGAGGTTTTGAATCTGGCAGGAGCAGCGCGCTAACCAGGACGTTAGTATCAAAGACGAAGCGCAATTATGCGCCCTTCAAGATTGAATCTAGCATCTCCATGGTCAGTCCTCGAGCCTTGGCTTTCTGTCCGACTTCGTCGAGAACCTGCTGCAGGGAAGGATATTGGCCGCCAGCAAGCTCGCGCAGCCAAAGGCTAAGGAGAGCCTGAATCTTTCGCTTCTCTTCGGGCGCGGCGCAGTCGTAGGCGCGGGCCGTCTGCGGGTCCAAAGTAATCGTAATGGTGGGATTCGCCATAGGTCTGCCCCTGGGGCATTTTAGGCCAAAAGAACTCCCTTTACCACGGTTCACCGGTCTGGCGTCTCTGCTATGGACACCACAGCAACGAGCGGCGTCTCTCTGCCGGGCTCAGCAGAACGAAAACGGCGCTTTCAGCGGCGCACTCTTTAGCTGAAAAGGCCGGGCTGGCGGCGGGGTTCATCCATGCCGAAATGTTTGTAGGCCAGGGCGGTGGCTACGCGGCCGCGTTGGGTGCGGTCGAGAAGCCCTAGTTGCATCAGGTAGGGCTCGTAGATTTCCTCGATGGCATCTTCTTCTTCGCTGAGCGATGCGGCTAGCGTATTCAAGCCCACCGGGCCACCGGAATATTTCTGAATGATGGTGAGGAGAAGGTTGCGGTCCACCTCATCGAGGCCGTGTTCGTCCACGCCGAGCATGGCGAGGGCGTCGCGTGCCACGGCGATGTCGATGTGGCCCTTGGCGCGCACTTCGGCGAAATCGCGGACGCGCCGCAGCAGGCGATTGGCGACGCGCGGGGTGCCCCGGCTGCGGCGGGCGATTTCGGCGGCGCCCGATTCGTCCATGGTGATCCCCAGAATTTTCGCGGAGCGCTGCACGATGCGCAGCAAATCCTCGGGCGAATAAAAATCCAGGCGGTGCACGATGCCGAAGCGCGAGCGCAGCGGCGCCATGATCAGTCCGGCGCGGGTGGTGGCCCCGATCAGCGTGAAGCGATTCAATTGATAGGGATGCACGCGCGCGCCGGGGCCCTGGCCGATGATCAAGTCCACGCGAAAATCCTCCATCGCGGGATAGAGAATTTCTTCCATGGAGGGCTGCAGGCGGTGAATTTCATCGAGAAAGAAAAAATCACTCTTCTCGAGCGAAGTGAGCACCGCCGTCAGGTCCCCTTTTTTTTCCAGCAGCGGGCCGGAACTGACTTTGATCGCGGAGCCCATTTCATGCGCCAGGATTTGCGCAAGCGTGGTCTTACCGAGGCCTGGAGGACCGTAGAGCAGCACGTGATCGAGCGCTTCGCCGCGGGTGCGCGCTGCTTCCACGGCGATCTGCAGATTTTCTTTCACGCGATTCTGGCCGATGTAATCGGATAACTTCGTCGGACGGATGCTGGCTTCGATGCGCGCGTCGTCATCCAGCGCCTTGCCTGAAATGATGCGGTTGTGTGGGTCGGTCATTTTCCCCGGCACCTGATTTTCCTTGCTGGCGGCTGCGCTGTCGCGTTCGCGGGTAGCAGCCGCGGCAGCTGCACTATCGCGCGAGCCTGGCGCTGGCGTCATTCGCCGTGCGCCGCCCGCGATGATTTCTGCATGGCCGCGCCGCCCAGCACCTGCAGCGAGGCCTTCAGCAATGATTCAAAATCATTGCCCACTGTGCCGCGAGATTTGGCCATGGCGCTTTCCACGGCGCGTTCATCGTAGCCCAGATTCACCAGCGCCGAAGCCACATCCGCTTCCAGTTGCGAACGCGTCGCGGGCTTCCCTGCTTCCGGCACGTCCACCGCCGCCAGTTTATCGCGCAATTCCAGGACGATGCGCTCTGCCGTTTTGCGCCCCACGCCCGGGATGCGCACGAGCTGCGCGAGATCGCCTTTGCGAATCGCGGGAACCAGTTCGTCCAGACCCATGCCCGAAAGAATTTTCAGCGCGAGCGAAGGACCGACTCCCGACGCGGAAATCAGCAGCTCGAAACACTGTTTCTCGCGCGAGGTGAGAAAACCGAAAAGGGCCAGCTGATCTTCGCGCACGTGCGTGTGAATCAGCAGCGTGGCTTCCGCATGCAGCGCGCCCAGGCTGGTGTAAGTGGATAGCGGAATGACCACCTGATAACCGACGCCGCCCACCTCGAGCAGCACCAGGTTTGGGCGCTTTTCAATCAGCTTGCCGCGCAGCGATCCAATCATGTCCTGCGATTATTGATTAGGGGCGCGAGGGTGTCAACGCAGCGCGGCGGTTATCGCGTTGCCCCATGAAACATTTTGGCGCGCGGTTGCGTACCAATATTCGGAGCCGGGGATTTTTCCGCGCATTTTGGATGTGCGCACAGTGTTCGCTTTCGCGCGGACAGTGTTCGTTTTCGCGTTGTTGCCGCGATTTATTTCTCGCCGATACTTTTTTCTTAAATCGTTCGCGATCTTGCTTTCACCGCGCAAACCTCTGCGTCTAAGCGTGTGCGAGGGGCAAACAAAATTCGAGGAGGAAGTAAAAATGTCGCGTCACTCAATGAACCAGATTTTTACAATTCTCGCAGCGCTGGTGCTGCTGGTATCGATCACCGCGCGGACTGCTCCAGCAAAAGACACCAAGGCAGGCGTCAACACCACGATGACTCTGCTGAGTCCCACCACGATCGCGGGCAAGGACCTGAAGCCCGGAGACTATGCGGTGAGCGCGGACGAAACGCACGTGAAGCTTTCGCTGAACGGCAAGGTGGTTGCGGAGGCGCCGGTGCAGTGGAAGGACGAGACCAGCAAGGCGAGATACTCCACGTTCGTGGTCAATGACAACAAGATCACGGAAATCCACTTCGGAGGCAAGACGCGATTCGTCACCATCGCGGAGTGACATTTCGCAACCGTTTGCAGACCCGGACAATTGGACAATCACCAGGCGGGCAGCGTTCGCGGGAGCGAACGTCGCTCGCCTTTTTTCTTGGGGCGAGGGCCGTCGCGATAGACCGCCTTGCGCCGCCGCGCGGTTCTGATGATGGATTGAGGCAGGCGGCGAACTTTTTGTTTGCTAGGCACGCAATGGCCATGATATCCGTTGATCTGGCGATGGACTTCCAACCACAAATCCGCACCGCGGTTATCGGCGCTCAACGACGACTATATTTGCTCGGAGCGCGTCCGAATGTGCGTCGCTCAGCTGGCCGCAGCTGCGCGCACTTCGCCTGCACCGCAATAATTGCCCGAATTATTCCTATTATTAGGAGCGGATAACGGCCAGCGGCGAAATTCCAGATTGCAACGCCACAGGCCGTTACCCAAAAGGGGCAACGGCCTTTATTTTTTACAGAGGCACCCATGAAATCGATAGTCGATCAGAAAAAAAGGCCCGCGGCGTCGGTGACGCTGAAAACGATCCAGCAAGCTTCCGCGCGCATTCGGAGTTCCATTTTCGTCTCGCCATTCATGCGCTCGGAGACGTTCTCGCAGCTGACCGGCAATTCCATCTTCTTGAAGCTGGAAAACCTGCAGATGACCGGATCGTTCAAGGAGCGCGGCGCGCTGAACAAGATTTTGCTGCTGACCGAGGACGAACGGCGGCGCGGGGTGATTGCCGCTTCGGCCGGCAATCACGCGCAGGCCGTGGCGTATCACGCGACGAAACGCGGGATCGCATCGCAAATTTGCATGCCGCTCACGACTCCGCTGGTGAAAGTTTCCGCCACGCGCGGGCACGGCGGGGAGGTGATTCTCTTCGGCGCGAATTACGACGAAGCGTGCCAGGAAGCGCTGCGCCGCTGCGCGGAGCAAGGGCTGACGTTCATTCACCCTTTTGACGATGTAGCGGTGATCGCGGGGCAAGGCACGCTGGGAATCGAGATGCTCGAACAGGTGAACGAACTGGACGTACTGGTGATTCCCATCGGCGGAGGCGGATTGATCGCGGGGGTGGCCTGCGCGGCGAAGGAAATGAAGCCGAAGATCCGGATCGTCGGGGTGCAGACCTCGAAATTACCTTCGATGAAAACGGCGGTGGAGAAGAAAAGGATCGTCACTTTGCGCGCGGAAAAAACCATCGCTGATGGCATCGCGGTGCGCGCAGCCGGAGTGCACACGTTTCCGCTGGTCCAGAAATATGTGGATGAGATCGTGACGGTGGACGAAGAAGAGATCGCCAACGCGATTTTGCTGCTCCTGGAAAAGGAAAAAACGCTGACCGAGGGAGCAGGCGCCGTGGCCGCCGCCGCCGTGCTCAATAAAAAAACCGCGTATATCGGCAAAAAATTGGGCGTGTTGATTTCCGCGGGAAATATTGATGTGACGCTGCTGGCGCGCATCATCGAGCGCGGTTTGGTGAAGGATGGCCGGATGGTGCGGCTGCGCATCCATTTGCCGGACCATCCGGGCGCGTTGGTCCGGCTTTCCACCGTGATCGCCGAGCAGAAAGTGAATATCGTGGAAACGCAATTCAACCGCTCGTATTACGGCGTGGTCCTGGGCGACACCGCCATTGACATCACCATGGAAACGCGCGGGCCGGAGCACATCGCGGAATTGAAGGCGGCGCTGGATGCGGCGGGATACGCGCACGAGCAGGTGCAATAGGCCGAGCAAGTTGATTCTGGATGAGATCCTGCTGGGTTTGTTCTGGTATTGATTCTGGCGAGATTTGTGCGGTGCCGAGGCGGACCGTAGGGGCGGGTCTCAGACCCGCCCCTACAGCCGCTAAAATCTGCAACCTTCTAGTGCAGGGCGCGGTCTTTCTTTACAGCCTCATCCACCAGTGCTTCCAATTCGCGGCGCGTCAGCGTGATGCGTTCTTTTTCCGCGGCGGTTTCCGAGGTGACCGGAAATTCCGGGCCGAAGTTGGAAGCGGTCTGCAGACCGTAGCGCGCGCGGGCCGCCACCAGCTTCTGCACGTCGCAACTGGAAAGTAATACCTGCTTGCCGAGCATTTCGGTGACCAGCGCGACGCGCGCGAAATGTTCGGTGGTCTCCATGCGGAAGAACGCGGTCATCAAATCGTGGCCGTAGGTGACTACGCCATGATTCGCCAGCAAAATCGCATCATAGCCGTCCACGAACGGCTCGATCGAATCCGCCAGCTCGGCAGTCCCCGGCGTGCCGTAAGGCGCCACCGGAACGCATCCCAGCGAAAGAATCAATTCACAGAGCAGAGCTTTATTCAGCGGGATGCCCGCGGCGGCATAGCCCGTGGCCACCGGCGGATGCGCGTGGCACACCGAGTTCACGTCGGGACGATGCCGGTAAATCGTCAAATGCATCAGCAGTTCCGAGGAAGGATTGCGCCGCCCGGAAATTTTCTTGCCGTTGAGGTCGGTGATGACCATGTCTTCCTCGGTCATCATCCCTTTGCAGATTCCCGTCGGCGAAGTCAGGATCTGCTCCGGCCCCAGGCGCACTGAAATATTTCCATCGGTGGACGCGGCGTACCCGCGCTCGTAGGTCCACCGTCCCACCGCGCACATATCCCGCCGGTGCTCTGCTTCGCTCTTCAATGCTCCGGGCAAAATCGATTCAGGAAACACGGTTCCTCCTCGACCAATTCCGGGCCCTCATCCCGTCTATGCGTAAATCCCGCGTAGCTTCAACGCGCGCGCCACGCGGTCAATCGCCACGATGTAAGCAGCGATGCGATTGTTCACACCGTGCGTTTCCGCGTACCTTACCACCTGTTCGAAGCTGTGGTCCATCACATCTTGCAATCTTTCGTTCACTTCACTTTCGCGCCAGAAGAAGCCCTGGCGGTCCTGCACCCATTCAAAATAGCTGACGGTCACGCCACCGGCGTTTCCCAGAATGTCCGGGATGACGAAAATCCCCTTCTGGTCAATCGCTTTGTCGGCGTGCCAGGTGGTGGGACCGTTCGCGCCTTCGCAAAGAACTTTGCAATCAACCAAGTGGACGTTTTCGGAGGTGATTTGGTTTTCGGTAGCGGCGGGAACCAGGATATCGGTGGGATGAAACAGCACCTGCTGGGCCGTTTGTTTATCGCCGCCGTCGGGAAATTCCGGCAGCGGCTTGCGCTGGCCGTACACCCAGTCAACGAGTTTGGGAATGTCGAAGCCTTTGTCGTTATATAGGCCGCCGTGAATGTCCGCGACGCCGATGATTTTGTAGCCCGCCTCGTGCATCAGAATCGCGGCCTGCGAGCCGACGTTGCCGAAGCCTTGAATAATCACGCGGCAGCCGTCGCGCTTCATCTTCAGCTTCGTCAGCGCGTTGTTGCAGCACATCATCAGGCCTCGGCCGGTAGCTTCCTTGCGGCCCTGGGAGCCGCCCAATTCCAGCGGCTTGCCGGTGACGACGGCCGTGGTCGCCTGGCGCACATGCATCGAATACGTGTCCATCACCCAAGCCATGGTTTGATCGTTCGTGCCGATGTCCGGGGCCGGCACGTCGCGCTCGGGCCCGAACCATTCGCTCAGTTCCGCGGTGTAGCGGCGCGTAATGCGTTCCAGCTCGGTCTTGGAAAGCTTGCTGGGATCGCAGATGACGCCACCCTTGGCGCCGCCGAAAGGAATATTCACCACGGCGCATTTCCAGGTCATCCATGCCGCCAGCGCGCGCACTTCATCAATCGAAACATTTGGCGCAAAGCGAATTCCGCCCTTGCCGGGCCCGCGAACCGCGGAATGCAATACGCGGTAACCGATGAAGACTTCCAGTTTCCCGCTATCCAGCGCCACGGGCACATACACCGTGATTTCCTTGCTGGGATATTTCAGATAACGGTAGATGCCTTCTTCCAAACCCAGCTTCTGCGCGGCGATTTCGAAACGCGCTTCAGCTGATTTGTAGACGTTCAACTCATCGTGCGTGACCGCAGGCATGACAACCTCCCAAAAGTGCGGAAAAATTCGCGAACCCGTTCGCGAAGGAAATGTAATGTTTATGATGGGTGGCGAAAACGCGCGTCGCAATCAGCTGTCTTCGTACCGGGCTGTCGTCCGGACAGCGTCGGCAAGTATACGAACCTGGGCATAGCGGCGCAAGAAAAGCATTTTAGAAACCGGGGGCGGCGGGCCAAAAATGGCGGCGGCTCGTCGCGGCGTTTTGTTTCACTTGCGAACAATCCTTCTAGACGTTCGAATTCATTCGCGCACCCGGCGCTTTACAAATTCCTCCAACAAAAGTTGCGTCAGCCGCGCCTGATCGTGCCGGACCACGTGATTGTGGCGCAATAGGTCACCGGTGATGTAGCGCAGACCCATGCGTTTGAGTTCAGCGGCGGAGGTTTGCACCGGCTCAGCGCCCTGGGCGCGGTAGCGCTTGAGCAAACCTTTAGGAATTGGCCGGCGATTGATTACCGCGAAATCGAAGAGGCCCTTGCGGGTGTGGTCGTAAATCGCGCAGACGTGATCGGCGACGGAATAGTGCTGCGTCTCTCCGGGCTGCGTCATCAAATTGGCGATGTAGACGCGCGTGGCGCGGGAGTGCGCGATCGTTTCAGTGACCTGTTCGACCAGCAGGTTGGGAATGATGCTGGTGTAGAGGGAACCGGGCCCCACCAGGATTAAATCGGCCTCGCGAATCGCCTGGAGCACTTCGGGAAGCGGGCGCACGCGATTCGGAACCAGGCGCACGCGGCGGATGCGATGCCGGGAGCGGGAAATATTGGTTTCGCCGGCGACAATAGTGCCGTCTTCCAATTCGGCCTCAAGCGTCACGTTTTGCGCCGTGGAGGGAAAAATTCGGCCGCGGATTGCCAGTACTTGCGCGGACACTTGCACGGCCCGGGGAAAGTCGCCGGTGACGTTGGTGAGCGCCGTGAGAAAAAGATTGCCGAAGCTGTGGCCGGCCAGCGCCCGGCCCACTGGAAAGCGGTATTGAAAGAGCTGGCTGAGAAGCTGCTCGTCCTTGGAAAGCGCCACCATGCAATTGCGGATGTCGCCGGGCGGCAGCACGCGGTATTCGCGGCGCAAGCGGCCCGAGCTGCCGCCATCGTCCGTGACGGTGACCACCGCCGCTAGATCGGCGATGGGTTGCTGTGTCGGGTCCTTGGGACTGGCGACGAATTCCTTCAGCCCGCGCAGCACGGCGGAGAGGCCGGTGCCGCCGCCTAGCGCCACAATCCGCACCGGGCGAGTTTGAGGCTGCGAGCCTTTCATCACTGAAAAAATTTCACCGGAGCATTTTGCGGACGGACTTCACGGAGAAGTACGCTGGAAAGTTTCACGATAAAACGCGAAAGTCAGTTCGCCGAACCGTCTCGCTCCGGATAGAGCAATTCGGTAAAGCGCGGATCTTCCTGCAAGAAAGCGAAATCCTCGTCGTTGCGCGCGTGGTAGCGGTTTTCCGGGCGGAGTTGAATCGCGATTTTCAGGTTTTGCATGGCGGATTCGGCTTCGCCGGTGAGGCAATCCAGCGCTGCCATCGCGTAAACGATGTGGTCGGCCTTCGGCGCGGACTTGCGCGCGCGGTCCAGATGCTCGCGGGCTTCGTCCCAGCGGCCCAGATTCATCAGCGCCACGCCCTGGGTATAGTGCTCCTCGGCGGACTTCAGTGCCGGAATGGGAGGGCGCGAAATGCGCTGGTCGCAAATGCGGATGTGCATCTTGGCGCGATCACCAAGCTCTTTACTGGGGCCTGTCACCACGTGCTCCAGGGTTTGCTTAGCGCGCTGGAACTTCTGCTGTTGAAAGTACTTAAGCGCTTCCTCGTAGAATTTCAGTTGCGCTTCCTTGGCGGGCGCGTCGGGATCGGGCGGAGCGGGCTTGGGCTTCGCGCTCACCTTTATCGCCTTCTTTTTCAGTAACTTATGGCTCTTGCTCGCTGCTTGTGTGGCTCGGATCGCGCGACGCTTCACGTGGTACTCTCCGCAGGAAAACTACACAGGAACATAGCAAAGTAGCGAAGGCGCGTCAATGCAGCGAATTATGGGGGTTCCAGGCTTGTTGCAAGGGTTGCCGCGGCCTGGCAGATCGCCTACAGGCTCTAGGTGATGGACTCGCAGGCCGTTCCGGGCAATGATCCTCTGCACTTTTGCTCACCTTATGCCCGACAGGATGACCGCTCGAAAATGAAACGTGAAAAGCAGCACGCGCCCACCGCTCTGGAAGAATCTCCGGCGATTAACACGCGAGCGGAAGAAAAGAAAGTAGAAGAGCGCCTGGCGATCGGGCCGCATATCGTTTATGAAACGATTCGCCGCGAAGGAGAGGAAGAAATTAAGCGGACTTCCTCCGCGCTGGCATGGTCTGGCCTGGCGGCGGGACTTTCCATGGGATTTTCGCTGGTGGCGGAGGCATTGCTGGCCGCGCACTTGCCGCACGCTTCGTGGACGCCGCTGATTTCAAAACTCGGATATAGCGTGGGCTTTCTGATTGTAATTTTGGGCCGGCAGCAGCTCTTCACCGAGACGACTCTGACGGTGATTCTTCCGCTTCTGTCGAACCAGACTCTTGCACGAATCCTCGCCGTACTGCGGATGTGGGGCGTAATTCTGGGTGCGAATCTGGTGGGCACATTCATCTTTGCGCTGTGCATCGGAAAGATTGCGCTCTTCAGCCCTGAGTTCCGGCAAGTATTCCTGGCGGTGAGCATGGAAGGCGTGGGCAGCGGATTCGGAATCGTGCTGGTGCGCGCGATTTTTGCGGGATGGCTGATCGCCTTGACGGTGTGGCTGCTGCCCTGGGCGGAATCGGCGCGCGTCAGCATCATTATCATTCTTACCTATCTGATTGGCCTGGGCGGGTTCAATCACATCATTGCCGGTTCCACCAAGCAGTTCTACCTGGTGGTGACCGGCGCCGAGAGTTGGGGCGCTTACTTTCTGCACTTTTTTGCTCCCACTTTGCTCGGAAATATCATCGGCGGCGTGTCGCTGGTCGCGTTCCTGGGCCACGCGCAGGTAGTGGCCGGCAAGGAAACTCTGGTGCAATCGAAGTGACGCTGTTTTATGCGCGGCGCGCTCAGGGTTTCGCCGGATAGACTTTCAATTCGTCCCAGCCGCTGCCTTCGCGGTCGGTTTCGCGCGTGAAGCGCACGCCTTCGATTTCCGCTAGGGTCACTTCGCCCGTCGTATAAATCTTGCATCCAGTCATCAAGTGCCCGCCGATCATGTTGCCTTGTCCGGTGGCGATGGATAGGTGAATGTGCTCGCCACCTTCTTCCACCGTTCCGGTGATGGAGACGATCTCGAAGTGCCCGGTGTGGATGTGCGCTTCCGGCTGATTCGCGTAACGAATCGAGGCTTGCGTGAGGCTGCCCACGGCGCTCAGCACCACAGCCGCCTGGATGTGATTCGCGTTGACGTAGGCGCGGATGCCACCGAGCAGATCGTCTCCCGGGCGCAGACGAAAGACGTGAATACGCAGGTGGTCACTGACGATCGCTTCGTGGCGCGCGGCGAGTTGCTTGCTCCAGTCCGCGGGAAGCGCGGGAGCGGCGGGCGCGTCCTCGAGCGTGCTGCTTTGCGGCACCGGCTCTCCTGCGGGCCTGGAATTTTGCGTCGGGGTCTGGGCCTTCGCGGCAGTGCTCAGTGCCATCGTGGTAAGAAACAGCGCTATCGCGATTACTTTCACTGTGGGATCTCCTGGTCGAACTTCGTTCGCAGCGGTAACAGATGACAAATTGCGGCACACGATTCTGCTTCATTTTGGCAGGGATGGAAACTCCAAGGGCGGCCCAAACCAAAGCCCCCAATGGCGCCTCGCCCCAGGGTTTACCCTTCCCGGGCGCGGGTCCAGGGACACGGTCTGGACCAGACCCGCCTCCGGGAACCAGGCCGGCAAGCGCCACGGTGGGCGGAAACCTGCTCGGGGTGTCTATTGCGAAGCATCACTCGCGGGGGCGCGTTGGCCGCAGGCAGGGGCCTATGCTATAAGTACGAGGCTGCCTAATCTGAGGAAATTGTGCCGTTTATAAATTTTCCCGCAAGAGAGATTAACTGCAAGCTTGTCTACTACGGCCC
Source organism: uncultured Acidobacteriota bacterium (assembly GCA_963780035.1). Classification (GTDB taxonomy): domain Bacteria; phylum Acidobacteriota; class Terriglobia; order Acidiferrales; family UBA7541; genus Palsa-295. The sequence goes on from CAWAAG010000013.1 coordinate 120,407, forward strand.
CGGGCTGGGGGGCAAGACCGCGAATTTGCAATGGGTCTACGAACACACCGGAGCGAATCAAAAGGGAAAGATGGTTTCGCTCGCCACGGAAACCGACCGCACGCTTTTTTTCGATTTTCTTCCGCTGGATTTAGGAACGGTGCGCGGATTTCGCACGCGCTTTCATTTGTACACCGTGCCAGGACAGGTATTTTATGAAGCGAGCCGGCGGCTGATTTTGAAAGGCGCCGATGGAGTGGTGTTCGTCGCGGATTCGCAGGAGGAAAGGTTGGACGCGAACCTGGAAACGCTGGACAACTTGCGCGAACATCTGAAAGATCACAACCTGGATTTCACGACGATTCCCTACGTCCTGCAACTCAATAAACGAGATTTGCCGAATATACTGCCCGTCGCGGAACTGCAGAAACATCTGCTGGTGAAGGGCGAGCCGACCGTCGAGGGCGTAGCCGTCACCGGCCAGGGCGTGTTCGATACGCTGAAAGAAGTCGCGAAATTAGTCCTCGCCGACCTGAAGAAGAACGCGTGAGAGAAGCCCGGGGTGATTCGGCAGACGCGGCTCAAGCACCTAGTGCAGATGATAGGTTATCTCCACGATTTCCTGCACATTAGCCGGTTTACCGCCCGGTCCTTTCCCCGGCTTAAAGGTCCAATCCTTAACGGCTGCGACTGCGTTTTCGGTTAGTTCGGCCGACAACGCTTTCTTCACGATGACGTTAAATACTTTCCCGTCCACGCCTATCCACAAAGCCAACTCAACTTTTCCCTGCACTCCGCTGTTGCGCGCTCCTTCAGGGAACTGCGGCTGAGGGCACCGGATGCATACGGCGTGCGTATACGCGCCGCTTCCGCCGGCGTAAACGGGCCCGGCGTATTGCGGCAGTGTCCTTCTCCCGTTGAACCTGATTCGAATCGAGTGCTGAACCTTCGCAGGTTTGCCGTCCGGACCAAGCGCCGGCTGAAACTTCCACTTGCGCACTGCTTCTAGGGCATTTTCGGTGAGGCCGTCAGGCAAAGCGTCTTCGATAGACAGCGTTTGCACACTTCCATCAGACGCAATAACCGCCATCAATACGACTGCCCCTTGTGTCCGGTGCGCTCGGGCCTGCTCGTCGTATGCAGGCCCGGGACAAGAGATACAGACGGGTTGCGTGAAACCATTTTGGCCGGAAATGGGGATCGTCGAGTCAATCGTTGTAGGTGCGCTCGTGCTTGGCGAATTCGCCATGCTGCGCGTTTCGTCCGAAACTAAAGATGAAATTTCGAATCTCTTGATGAGTTGGCGAGTATCAACGCGATAAAGATTAACCTCGACAGTGATTTCGCTTTCGAGCACCGAAATATTCCCGACGACAGCGCTATCGATGTTGAGTTGTCCGGCAACCCACAGCGCAAGATCGACGCTCTTAAATGCGTTGAGAGGGTAGCCCTTCGCTTTCAGCCACGCCGGCATTTGCTGGCGTTCTCGGATGGCGAACGCGGGCTTCGAGTTCTTGAGGTCATCGTTGAAGTTATCGGCGAGCGATTGTCCCAACTTGTTGAACCCCTCATCCGGACCAAAAAAATCGAGGACGACAACAGAAGCTTGTTTAGAGGCGGTGATTTCCTGCGCCATCTGATCCGCAAGCGGCTGCATGTCCGGCAATTGAGCGCGAGCGCACTTTGCCAAAGCGAAGGTGATACAAATGCAGAGAACGGCGCGCATGTACGTCATTATTGTGTGTTGTGCGAGGGCGACGCCACCGCAAAACGTGGTTGCCACTTTCGCATGGTGCTAAATATCATAATCTGTGCGTCGCGATCAGCCTGTAGATGTCATGGCTTCAGAAATGAGGTTTGCCCGATAACCGTCGTCCGTGAGTGTGTGTTCGATACACTGAAAGAAGTCGCGAAATTAGTCCTCGCCGATTTGAAGAAGAACGCCTAAAACACCCTAGTAAAGATGAAACGTTACCTCGGCGGTTTGCAGCACCGTAACAGGATTGCCGTCGGGTCCCGTAGCCGGTTTGAATTCCCATTTTTTCACGGCGTTGATTGCCTGCTGGTCCAGACCACATGGAAGCGCCTGCTGAATTAATATTTTCTCGGCCCTGCCATCCACGCCTATCACAACCTTGAGGATTATTGTCCCTTGCACTTTAGCTTTGACGGCAGCATCTGAATAGCCCGCTTGACCGCAAATCAGACATGAAGGATAGGAAATACCTTTCGTCCCGGATTGCGCGGGAAGCTCTTTCACTTTCGCCTCCTCGTTCTTCGCCCACATGGTTTTATCATCGCCATAGGAGGCAGCCACCTTAGGCACGGGCTTAATCATGAGTTCTTCCATCGCAAGCGTGCGATCAATGATGACCTCGTCGCTGAAAATGTCTTTGTCGTTTTGCACCGAAGCTACCCTCAAATCCACAACCATTTTGCGGGGCGTGTACTCGATGGAGGCGCTGATAATAAACGTCGCTTCCAAATCCCGCGCGTAACACGCAGTAATTCTCGGGCTGACGAGAGATCCCTCCGGCAATTTATGGCTCGAAATTGCTGATTCGAGATCGCTGCGATCCAGTACGACGAAGCCTTCCGCGCGGCTGCGCAGCGAGCTCGCAAAATCTCGGGCCAGAGCGATGCCCAGTTCACTCTCTGGTGCGGACCTTTCTGAAAAATCCGTGACGAGAACAACGGTATGTCCCGATCCGCTTGAGTTCTTCTCGATGGCCTGAGCCACATCCGCAGCCACAGAGTTGAAATCGTAGAGTGCTTGTGCGGGCGCACTTACCGGCGTGAGTGACATCAAAATGCTCGTGAAGAGGGACGCGAAGACGGTCCGAAATAATTGGCCGGCTCCGAACCTGCGCAGCGAATTCATCACACACCCAGCACGCCGCGATTACGCGTGCGCCACTCCGCCGCGGAACGCGGCGATGGCTTTGGCTTCGTCGGTGAAGGCGGGAATAGCCTGAATCAGGCGCGTCAGTTCCAGGACTTCCTTCACATGGCCGGTGGGATTCAGCAGCTTCAGGCCGCCGCCCTGGCGCTCCAGGGTCACGAAAGAGCGCACCAAAGTACTGATGCCGGAGCTATCTATCTGCGTGACGCCCACCAGATTGACCACGATCTCCGACGGGCCGGCTTCCGCGTACTTGCGCAGCTCCGCGCCCAGGGAATCATTGCTGGTCCCGATGATGATGCGGCCCACCAGATCAACGATGGTGACGTTGCCGGACTTCCGCGTTGAAATTTGCAGGCCCATGCTCGCCTCCCCGGCCGCTCGTGCGACCGTGCTAAGTGGCCGCATTATAACCCTTTCGCGAGTTTCCCGAACAATTTCCGAATGCCAGGTCGCGCGTAAATTAAAACGGGAGGCAGATGCCAGGTAGCATCCACCTCCCGGGGTGGGTGGGGTGTTGCCCAAGCGTCGTGTTGATGGCCTGCGTGTGGTGGGCCTGACGCTCAGGCAATCCAGCGTTTCCGCCGGAATCCACGAGTGCCACGTTCATTACCATGCGGAGAGAAACGGTGTCAACTGCAATTGGTGGTCAACCCGCGAGTATCCGAGGAAAATCTCGAAGAGATTTGCCTGCTTGTCGCGGACAGGGCCGATATGGCCCGAGAGCCGGTGTAAACCAGAATTTCCACAGCGGATTGCAAGCTCCCGATCCGCCGGCTATGACAAAATTTGGCGACGCTGCGTCGTGCGCGCGGCTAGCCGTGCGGCACTTTCACCATGTGCCGGTCCAAAGTTTCACGGACACGGCGCGCCAGATCCCGCGGGACGTATGGCTTTTGCATCACCGTCAACCCCTGCTCCTGCACCTTCTGCAGCAGCGCAATATCGGCGCTGTAGCCGGTGGCAAAAATGACGGCAAGGTCGGGCCGTTCTGCGCTCAGCCGCGCGTACGCTTCCGGGCCGTTCATTTTGGGCATCACTACATCCAGCAGCAGCAAATCAATGCGGTCGCGATTCTTCTGGAACTCGCGGATGGCTTCCTCGCCATCGCAGACGATCACCACGTTGTAACCAAGATTGCAAAGCGTCTCGCGGGCGAGTTCGCGCAGGCCTTCATGATCTTCCGCGACGAGAATGGTTTCCGAGCCGCCGCGAACCGGACCGGTATCCTCAATCGGCACCACCGCCTTTACCGACGAAGGCGCGATCGGCAGATAGACCCGGAAGGTGGTGCCAATATTCAACTCGCTGTAAACGTGCAGGAATCCGCCGTGCTGGCGCACGATGCCGTAGACAGTTGCCAGGCCCAACCCAGTACCCTTGCCCATTTCCTTCGTGGTGAAAAAGGGTTCGAAGATGCGGTCGAGCGTCGCTGCATCCATACCCGTGCCAGTATCGGTGACGGCCAGCATGGCGTAATTTCCGGGACGAGCAAAGGGCTGCGCGGCGCAATAGCGTTCGTCGAAAGTAGCCGCGGACGTTTCGATGATCAAGCGGCCGACTTCGCTCATGGCGTCCCGCGCGTTGATGCATAAATTCATGAGCACCTGCTCGACCTGCGTGGGATCGGCACGCACCAGCGCGAGGTCGGCGGCGAGATTCGTCTTGATCTCGATATCGCTGCCGATCACTTTCTCCAGCAGGCTCAAAGTTTCCGTGACGCTCTGGTTCAGGTCAATATTCCGCGGCTCGAGGATCTGGCGGCGCGCGAAAGCCAACAGTTGCTTGGTGAGCGCCGCGGCGCGGATGGCTTGTTGCCGGACTTTATCGAAATGGCGGTGCAATCGTGCTTCCGGCTCGGTTTCATCGAGCCCGAGTTCCGCCCAGCCGAGAATGGCGCCGATCATGTTGTTGAAGTCGTGCGCGATTCCACCGGCGAGCTGTCCGATGGCCTCGAACTTCTGCGCCTGCATCAGCTGCTTTTGCAGGGCCAGGCGCTCGGTCACATCTTCCACGATGATTTCGATGCAATCGGTCTTGCGCTGCAAGTCCCGCGAGTGCCTGCAATTGAGCCGCACTGTGATGATTTTACCGTCGCGCCGCTTCCATTCCACCGTGGCTTCCGCTCGTTCGTTGTTGCGACAGGCCTCCCCGACCTTAATTCGCTCGTTGAGATCGCAATAAAGGCTGGTGGTGTCACGCAAGAGCAGAAGCGCTTCCACGGATTCATACCCCAGCATCTGCACCAGCGCGGGATTGGCGTCCAGAAGGCAACCGTCCGGCGTCACCCAGTAGATTCCGTAGATCGCGTTGTTGACCAAGCCCCGATAGCGCACCTCGCTCTCGCGTAGCGCTTGCTCCGCGCGCTTGCGTTCGGTGATGTCCAGGATGCTGCCGCGAATCAATTGACGCGTGGGCGAAGGCAAGCGCACCAGGTGAATTTCGCAGGGAATTTCGTCGCCCAGCGAATCGCGGTGCGTCCATTCGAAATACGACACGGCATTTCCGGAAGCCCCGTCCATCCATTCCGAGGCCGCGATGGCGGAATGGCGGCCGTCGGGCTGGAAGGGAGGACTGAGGTCGCCGGGACCATGCTCCATCAGCTCGTTGCGCGTCAGACGGAACAGGCGCAGGGCATTGTCGTTGCAGTCAACGAACATGCCCTTTTCCATGTCGAGCACCACGATGGCTTCCGGGGCATTCTCGACCAGGGTGCGGAAGCGCGCCTCGCTTTCCCGCAGCGCTTCCCCGGCTCTTCTCTCAGCGTCGCGAAGAGCCTTTTCTTCCCGTGCGCGCATGATGGCCATGGGCAGGCGCGCGAGCTGGTGCTTGAGGACGTAGTCGGTGATGCCCAGCTTGATGCATTCCACCGCTTTGCCGTCTCCCAAGGTGCCCGTCACCAGAATCATGGGAATGTCCTGGCCGAGTTTTACAATTTCCGTCAAGGCATCCACGCCCGTCCATCCCGGCATGCGGTAGTCCGAAAGCACCATATCGAACGGCTTGCTGCGCAATTTCTCTACGAAGCCCTCCCGCTCGGCGACTGTTTCGATTTCCAGGTCCAGCCCGGATTTTTTGAGCGCGCGGAGGGTGAGTTCGAGGTCCACAGGATTATCCTCGGCGATCAGCAATCGCAGGGGCTGGGGAGACTGTGGGAATTCAATTGGTGTATTGCCGGACATCGAACGGGCGCTCCTAAACGTTCACAAACGCCGCAACCGGCGGCCTGCTATTTACGATCAACCAGTACATCCCGAGTTTCAGCACCACTTCCTGAAACTCCGCGAAGTTCACGGGCTTCTGGATGTAGCTGTTGACGCCCAGCTGATACCCGGAGGCGCGGTCGAGCTCTTCGTTGGAGGAGGTCAGCAGAACCACGGGAATCGCTTTCGTCCGCGGGTTGCACTTGATTTCGGCGAGGACTTGCAGGCCATCCACTTTGGGCAGCTTCAGGTCGAGCAGCACCAGCAGCGGCCGCACTTCGGAATTGCGAGCCGAGTAAACGCCCCGGCAAAAAAGGAAATCCAGTGCTTCCTCGCCGTCATGCACGTGCAGAATGTTGTTGACCAACTTGCTTTTCCGCAGCGCGTGCAGCGTGAGTTCCGCGTCCGCGGGATTATCTTCCACCAGCAAAATTTGCACCGATTCCGATTCAGGCATGGTTCACCCCCACGTTCAGATTCTCCACGAGCAGCCGCGACTGCGGACCGAGCGTGAAAGAAAACTCGGCTCCACAGCCGGCTTTGGACTGCGCCCAGATTTCTCCGCCGTGGCGGCGAACGATCCGCTGCACCGTCGCCAGCCCGACTCCCGTTCCTTCGAAGTCCTCCTGGCGATGCAAACGCTGGAACACCCCGAAGAGCTTATCGGCATAGCGCGGGTCGAACCCTACCCCGTTGTCGCGAACGAAAATGGTGGGGAGGCTATTGATAAAGCCGGAGCCGATTTCAATGATAGCCACCGGCTGTTTACGGGTGAATTTAGCGGCATTCGAGAGAAGGTTGGTGAGCACCACGGTGATCAGTCCGGGATCGCAATTTAGTTCCGGCAATGCCTCGATGCGCCATTCGATATTGCGTTCTTCGACGTCCGGCGGGATGCCCGCGATGGCTTGCTTCACCAGGCGGCCCATATCCGTTTTTTCGCGCTTAAGTTCCTGACGTCCAATCCGCGCGAGATTCAGCAGGTCGTCCACCAGGTGGCCCATATGCGTGGCCGCATCCAGGATGCGGTCCAGGTACTTGACGCCGTCTTCGGGAATCGACTCGGCGAATTCTTCTTTCAGGATGCGTGCGAAGCCGTCCACGTGGCGCAGTGGAGCGCGCAGGTCATGCGAGACCGAATAGCTGAACGATTCCAGTTCCTTGTTGGCCGTCCCCAGTTCGAAGACCCGCTGATTGAGCTCCAGATTGAGCTTTTGGATTTGCTCTTCGGTTTCGCGGCGCGCCGTGATGTCTTTATCTATTTTTACGAATCCCAATAATTTGCCGCCCGAATCGCGCAGTGCGGTGGTCACCACTTCGGCCCAGAATCGGGAACCATCCTTGCGCACGCGCCAGCCCTGCGCTTCGACGTGCCCGGAAGCCTCTGCTTCCAACAATTCGTCATCCAATCTGCCGTCTGCAAGGGCCTCGGGAGGATAGAGAACGGAGAGGTGCCGGCCGATAATTTCCTCCGCCGCATAGCCTTTAAGCCGTTGGGCGCCGGCATTCCAGGTGGTCACCATACCGCCCGGATCCAGGCTGATGATCGCGTAGTCCTTCACCGCATCAATCAGCAGCCGGAAGCGGAGCTCGTGTTCGCGGAACTGTTCCGCCAGCGGTTTGCGCTCGCTGACGTCACGGATGGAGGCCGATGTCAGCGTCCCCTCCGCCGTTTGCAGCGGCCCTAAGCTGATCTCCAGCGGGAACTCGCTGCCGTCTTTGCGCCGCCCGTAAAGCTCGAGGCCGGAGCCGATGGACCGAGGCTGCGGCGCATGCGCGTAGGCCTCGCGATGACCCGCGTGGCGAAGCTGGAAGCGCTGCGGCACCAGAATTTCCACCGCCATTCCGACCAGTTCGTCGCGCGAGTAGCCGAAGAGCTTTTCGGTTTGCGCGTTGACCAGCTGGATCTGCCCACCCTGGTTCACGATCACGATGGCGTCCGGCGCGGCCTCCAGAAGATTGCGGAACTTCTGCTCGTCCAGCTTGTTCTTGGTAACGTCGCGATTGCTTTCCAACACACTCTCGGGGTTGCCGTCGGTATCGTAACGCACGGCCCAGCGGCTATAGACTGTCACAGCCGAGCCGTTACGGGAGGTGTGGCGCAATTGCCCTTCCCAGGTGCCCGTCGCGAGCGTCTCCGTTTGGATCTCCGCGAGATCCTTGGGGAACACGGTTTGCAGAAGTTCGTGGCTGATCTTGCCTCGCGCTTCCTCCGCACTCCAGCCATAGATGCGCTCGGCCGCACGATTCCAATACAGGATTTCGCTTTTCAGATTCCGTACGAAAATTGCGTCGTGCGTCAGATCCAGTAGCTCCGCTTGCTCGCGGTAGCGCTCCTCGCTGATGCGCAGGTCAATTTCCAATTCGCGCCGTTCGTGGATCTCATTTTCCAGCGCCGCGTTCGCGCGTATCCATTTGGCGACGCTCGGCAGCTCTGCCGCCCGGGGCGCCAGCCGCGCCAGCAAAATCGCGGTGCCCACCGATGCCACCGCCGTCACCGCCTTCACCACGCCGGCTAGCCAATATTCCGCGTGCCACAGATTCCAGATCTCCATCACGTGCGTGGCGCCGCAGGCCACGATGAAGATTCCGAAAAGCACGAAAATCCAGCTGAAAGGAAGGTCGCGGCGTTTGCGCACGAGCCACAGCAGCGTAAACGGAATCGTGAAATAGGCCAGCGCGATCAACCCATCGGAAATCACGTGCAGCCACACCAATCCGGAATTCCACAGATAGCAGTAACCGTGGGGCATGAAATCGCCGGAGCTGAAAAGCTGCCGCAAAAAATCCATCAGAGCCCCTCGCTGTGCTGACCTCGCGGGTTTTCAGCGGTGCACTCTTCTTGCCGGCCACTTCGTGCGCGAACGCACGAAACGAAACCCCCGCGCTAGCTCGAATAAATGGAGCGCTACAAGTGTGTAATCGGAAGAATCAGGAAAGACTTCTACGCTGAACCGAAATGAAACAGGTCCCGTAGGAATGCCGTGCGCGGGATGACAGAAGTTGCCGGAGCCCGCTCAGTTCCCTGCTTGCGCTGGCGCAGGCGGATGGCTCATAAAGTACTGCGTGATTCCGGAGCTAAGCTGCTCGAGGCCCGCCCGGACATTGTGATCCATGGCCTCGACGATGCTGGACACCGTCTTCGCCTGCACCGGCTCGTCATGGCTGTAGGTTTGCGTCCACACGATGGCGCGCGTCGCGGGATCAAATAGCTCCAGCTCGAGCGAAAAGCGCGCGACCAGCGCGGGCTTGTCCACTCCATACATCGCGATCAAATGGCCGCGCACGATGTAATCGCCGCGCACATTCGTGGAAACTCGCGACACCGAGCGGAATTGCCCGGAATTGCGTAGGTCGGCGATAAGCAGATCTCTTACCATGTCCACCGGCGGTTCGGCCCAGCGATCGTATTCGTACGTGCCGAGTTCCACCGGTCCCGAGCCGTATACCAGCCGGTCGTCCCGATAGAGAGTGGAACACGCGAAGCGGCCAACCAGCAAAGCGACGGGAATCTGCGCGGCCGTCGCGGAAGTGGCGGGAACGAGATTCGGATCGATCACGTAATACTTCACGGGACGCGGTGCGCCGCATCCGGCGACCACGATCGCCAGCAGCAGTGAGGTAATTTGCAAGCGGCGGCTCAACACTCTTCGCTCCTTCCCGCGTCGTCTACAACGAGCGCTTCCATCCATTACTTCGGCAAACCGGATCCGGGCTGGTGCTCCTTGGGAGCGGACGCCCGGATCAATGTGTACGGCCGCGTCTTGATGGTCTCGGTGAACGCATTCAAGTTGTCGGTGACGTGGCGCAGGTTATCAATGATCTCGTCGAGATTCTCCTGGTTCGCGTTCACCGTATCATTCAGCGATGCCAGGATGGAATTCGCGTTGTCCAGCGCCTTGCGCAACTCCAGCACGGCCTGGCGGATGTCCGGTCGGTTTTCCGTGAGCATGCCATCCAGGTGCAGCAAAGTGTCGTTGGCCTGATCCGAGGTTTTCTGGAAACTGGCGATCAGCGGCTTCAAGTTCTCGGTGGCATCGTTGACGCGGCCCAGCGTCGAATGCACCAGCGGGCGGTCTTCCTTCAACATGCCGTGCACATCGCTCAGGCTGGCCGAGATATTGGCGCGATTCTCATCGCTCAGCAGGTCGTTCACGCGATCGAGGGTGACTTTCAGCGTGACCACGCGGTCGTTCAAATTCACCAGCAGCTGCTGCGCGGTGGGCGCCAAATCGGCCAACTTGTCGGTAATATCTGAAAGACTGGTGTATTCGAGCGTCTTCAAGGTGTAATCGCGCGGAGCCCGCGCCGCGGCGTTCGTTCCCGGCTTGATTCCCAGAAAATTCTCACCGAGAGGGCTGTTACTGGAGATGAGCGCAAGGCTATCGGTTTTTACCGGCACGCTGGGATTCGCCGAAAAATCCACTTCCATGCGCGTGTCGTCGTGAGGGTCCACTTGCACCTTGCTGACGCGTCCTATTGGCGGGCCGCCGGCATAGCGAACTTCGGTGCCCGGTTCCAGGCCGCCGGCATTCTTGAAGTAAGCGTGGTAGGGAATATCGCCTTTGTTGAAGTTGCCGTTAAGAATAAAAAGAGTGGTGATCAGCAAGGCCGCCACTACCAGCACAAAAAGCCCCACCAACGCCTGTTCGCGCTTCGCTTCCATCCGTACCCTCGATGATTCCCGCGCTGTGACTCGCGGGGGCGGCTGTCAAATGCCGGGGAGTATAACACGTCAAACGAAAACCGCCAGCGATACCCGGCCAAATTCCGCCAGTTTCCGGAGTTACTGGCGCGCCGGCGGAACGTCCCCCGTCAACATTTGCAGATAGTCAATTTCCCCCGTCAATTCCGGTTCCGGCACGCGATCCAGAAACTGGCGCACGCGCGGCTGCTGGCTGGCCTGCAATTCCTTGGTGGTCGCGTTGGCCACAATCACTCCCTTATCCAGCACGATCATGCGGTCCGCGATCAAAAACGCGCTGGCCAGTTCGTGCGTCACCACCACAATCGTGATCCGAAACGCTTTCTTCAATTTCAAAATCAGCTCGTCGATCCCGGCCGCGATGATCGGGTCCAGCCCCGCGGATGGCTCATCGAAAAATAGAATTTCCGGGTCCATGGCCAGCGCCCGTGCAATGGCGGCGCGCTTCTTCATGCCGCCGCTCAATTGCGCAGGCATGTAGTTCTCGAAACCGGAGAGGCCCACCTGATCGAGTTTCAGGCGCACCATGATTTCGATGGTGGATTCGTCCAGGCGCGTGTGCTCGTGCAGCGGCAGCGCCACATTCTCGCCGACGGTCATCGAACCAAAGAGCGCGCCGCCCTGGAACGACATGCCCATCTTCTTCCGCAATTCATCGCGCTCGTCTTCAGAGATGGAAGCAAAATCTTTTCCCTGAATCCAGATCTCACCGGAGCTCGGCGTTTCCAAACCCACCAAAGTACGCAACAGCGTGCTTTTGCCGGAGCCCGAGCCACCCAGGATCACCATGGTCTCGCCCGAGGGCACTTCGAAATTGATGCCGTGCAGAATTTCACGCTCGCCGTATTTCACCCGCAGGTTGCCCACGGAGATGGCGGCGCCGCTGCTTGCTTGCGGCGCGTTGGATTTCGGGGTGAGCGAGGAGGTCATGGGAATTTAGCGCGGCGCTGTGACGTAAAAAATCGTGGTGAAAATCAGATCCACCATCACCACCAGGAAAATGGACTTCACCACCGCCGATGTGGTGGAGCGGCCCACCTGTTCAGAACCCAAGCCGGTGGAAAATCCTTCCTGGCAGCCTACCGCCGTAATCACCAGGCCGAACATCAGCGCCTTGATCAAGCCGTTGATGATGTCGGTCTTGGTCAGCGCATCCAACGTGGCTTGAATGTAGCTGCCCCAGGTGAAGCCTGCGGTGGCGACGCCGAACAAGCCTCCGCCCAGCACACCCATAAAATCAGCCCAGCACGTGAGACACGGCACCATCAGGATCATGGCCAGAAATTTCGGCGCCACCAGAAATTGGATGGGCTCCAGAGCCATGGTCTCCATCGCGTCAATTTCTTCGTTCACCTTCATCGTGCCGATTTCGGCCGCGAACGCCGAGCCAGATCGGCCAATTACCACCACAGCCGTCATCAGCGGGCCCAGTTCGCGCGTCATGGAAACGGCCACGGCGCTGGCGACCAGGTGCAACGCGCCGAATTTGCGCAGCTCGTAAGCGGCGTTGAGCGCGAGAATCGTGCCAATAAAGAACGAAATCAGCGAAGTAATCGGGAGGGCTTCCACGCCGACGGACATGGCCTGATGAACAGCGCGGCCGAAGTGAAATTTTTTGCCCTGAAAAGGAGCGACGAAGACGGCTCGCGCGGCGCCGCCGGACAAACGCGCCAAGCCCCCTAAATATGCAAGCCCATTGATGGTGGCCGCGCCAATGCTGTCTGTGAATGGCATCTGTGATTCCGGACGGGTGAAATCTTCAAATGGAACTTGAGCTGAAACCGCCCGGAGACTTGCGTTTCATCTTATCGGGCGGGAGCCACGTTCGTGCTGCCGCCGCGCAAGGCTTCTTCCTCGGTGTTATATACCTCAAAAACCTTGATCAGCCGAGTTAATTCGAGCACTTCCCGCGCCGTGCGGCTCAACCCGAAAAGCGCAAAGGTGCTCTTCAAATCCCGCGAAACCTTCAGCCCCTCGACCAGCGACGCCACCCCGGCGCTGTCTATATACCTTACCTTCTCCAGATTTACGATTACGCGCGGGGCTTTCTTGGTCTTCAGCAGGTCCAGCAGCACTTTGCGGACTTGCGGCGAATTGTACAGCGTGATGTCGCCGATGACGTCCACAATCGTGGCTACACCGGACTGGCGCGTGGATATGTCCATCAGGGTTGACCCCCCGCAGGGATTACAGTGTTTTGCCAGAGATTCCCCCCGGATGCAATCACTTTTCCGCTGTAGGCGGGCCGCATCAGCTATTTGCGGTTATCCAGGGAGACGTAGCTGCGCAGGTCATAGCCGAGGTAAACCTGGCGCGGGCGGGAAATTTTTTGCTCGGGATCCAGCAGCATCTCTTCCCATTGCGCGATCCATCCCGACGTGCGCGGAATCGCGAAAAGCACCGGGAACATGGTCACCGGGAAGCCCATGGATTGGTAAATCAGGCCGGTATAGAAGTCCACGTTGGGATACAGCTTGCGCTTCACGAAGTATTCGTCTTCCAGTGCGATGCGCTCGCACTCCAGCGCGATTTCGATCAGCGGATTTTTTCCCATCACATCGAACACTTCGTAGGCGATGTGCTTCACGATGCGCGCGCGCGGATCGTAATTCTTATAAACGCGATGCCCGAAGCCCATCAGCAATTTCTCGCCCGCTTTCACGCTCTTGATGTACGCGGGAATGTTATTTACCGAACCGATTTCCAGCAGCATGCGCAGCACCGCTTCGTTGGCGCCCCCGTGCAGCGGGCCATACAGCGCGGCGGTGGCCGCAGCCGTGGCCGAGTAGGGATCCACGTGTGAGCTGCCCACCGTGCGCATCGCCGTGGAAGAGCAATTCTGCTCGTGATCGGCGTGCAAAATAAAAAGAACATCCAGCGCGCGTTCCAGGGTCGGATTCGGACGATATTTGAGCTCGGTGGTGCGGAACAGCATGTTCAGGAAATTGCCGCAGTACGTGAGGTCGTTGTCCGGATACACAAACGGCATGCCCAGTGTGTGCCGGTAGGCGAAGGCCGCGAGCGTGGGCATTTTGCCGATCAGGCGATAGGTCTGCTTGCGGCGCGAATCGGGATTGAAGATGTCTTTGGCGTCGGGATAAAAAGTGGAGAGCGCGGCGACGGTGGAAATCAGCATGCCCATCGGATGAGCGTCGTAGTGAAACCCGTCAATGAATTTCTTGATGCTCTCATGGATGAACGTGTGATGCGTGATGTGGTAGGTCCAATCGGCCAGTTGCGCTTTGGTGGGCAGCTCGCCATACAAAATCAGGTAGGCCGTTTCCACGTAGGTGCTTTTTTCCGCCAGCTCTTCGATCGAATAGCCGCGATAGCGCAGAATCCCCTTTTCGCCGTCTATAAAAGTGATCTTGCTCGAGCACGATGCGGTGTTGGTGAATGCCGGGTCGTAACCCATCAAGCCGAAATCGCCGTCGTGCACCTTGATGGGCCGCAAATCCAGTGCGCGAATCGTGTCGTTCTTGATGGGAAGTTCGAACTGGCGGCCGGTCCGGTTGTCAATCACGGTCAATGTATCGCGTTGCGTCGCTGCGGAGGGTGCTTCGTTGCTGACCAGTGATCCTGGTTTGGTCGGATTCATTACCGGACCTCTCGAAGCGCGTGCATAGTCTCGGCGCGGTTCGCTTCTAAATAGAATGTACACCAAATACGCGCAAGCGCGGAATGGGATTCGAGATTCGCGCGCGAAAAGCAACAATTTCCACCATACGTTGGCGTATGGCGGGACTTTTCGCGCTCGCTAATGCGTCTCGATTCAATAGCTAAGTCTTCCCGTCGGCCTTCGGCCTCGCAATAAAGCCCGCTCGTGTGCTTAAGCGCGTTCGCGCCATCGAATTGCCCGAAATTCGGCGCCGTTTCCTAGTTCGCCCCATCCGCGGTGCGGCCGGCAGGCGATATTTCCCCGCTGGCAAGCATCGCTTCAGCAGTAACGCGGTGCCGGTACTCAAACGTTCGCTCGAGCTTCCCGCGAATCAGCCAGCCGGCGAGCAAATCACCCATCGCGCCGAGCGGCAGCTCGTACGCGATCCGGTCTTCGAGCTTGCAGGCATTCGCGCCGAGAGGGATGAAGACATGAGTGTGCTCCCAACGGCGAAACGGTCCGGCAGTCTGCACGTCCTGGAATTGATGGCCTTCCTGGTAATCGCGATGCTCGAATTTCCACAGCATGGGAATCGGGCCGAGGCGCACGCGCAGCACCCCGTGGTCGCCATCGCGAATTCCCGCCGAGGGTTCTACGACTTCCATCTTCTCCCATGGCGGCGTCAGCCGCTCGAGCGCGCCCGGCTCGGCGTGCCAGCGAAAAACCCTTGCAGCGGAGGCTGCGATCGTTGATGAGTACACGAAGCGTTTCACCCGGGCCATCTGCCGGCCATCATGAGCCAAGAGCTCGCCGTTCGTCTAGCCGTATGCTCTCTTGCGAATTTCCATTTTCCGAAATCGCCGCGGCCGATGAAAAAATTATTTATTTGCCAGGCACGATCTTGCGCGCTCCGCCACCCGCAGGGACCGGCGAGGTGGTCGTCAAGTCCTGCGGGGCGGCCAGCTCGCAACGGTTTCGTCCATGATCTTTTGCGCGGTACAGCGCGTCGTCCGCCAGCCGCAGCATTTCTTGCGGATCCAGCGGACGTGCCGCAGTGCTGGCGGCCACGCCAAAGCTCGCCGTAATCGCGATCGGGACGGAGTCCGCGGCCACGGGCTCCGCGGCGATCGCCCGGCGGATTCGTTCGGAAAGGCCCAGAGCGCCCATGGCGTCCGAGGAGGGCACCACGATCAGGAATTCCTCCCCGCCATAGCGCCCCACGCAGTCGTAGGGCCGCACGCACCCCATCATGCGCTGGGTGGTAGCGCGCAGCACCTCGTCGCCGGCCTGGTGGCCGTAGGTATCGTTCACGTATTTGAAGTGATCGAGATCCGCCAGAACGATCGCGAACGAGCCGCCCTCGCGGGTCTGCCGGGCGCGTTCCCGGCGCAACGTATCGAGTATGACGCCGCGGTTCGCCACTCCCGTCAAGCTATCGTGCGTGGCCCGGAACAGCAATTCTTCTCCTGCGGAAATCAGCTTGTCCTGCAAGTCCAGGATGCGCTGGCCCACGTGCAGGCGCGCGCGCAATTCTTGCGCGTCGAATGGCTTCGTCAAGTAATCGTCCGCGCCGGATTCCAGCCCTGCCAGCAAGTCCTCTTTCTGCGAGCGCCCGGTCAGCAACAGAACGTAAACGTAGGAGCGCTCCTTGGACTCGCGAAGCTTCTGGCAGACTTGCGTGCCTTCCATGCCGGGCATCATCCAATCGAGGATCGCGAGGCGAGGAGCGTCCATGCGGTCGAGCAATTGCAAGGCTTCGATGCCCGTGGTGGCGATAACGACGTCAAAGCCCCACTTCACTAGAAAAACTTCCAGCAGGCGGCGCGAAACCGGGTCGTCCTCGGCGATAAGAATTCTTTTCTTTGGGTTGCTGGTTTCCATTATCGTGCGTCCTCGTTGTTTTAGCGGCGCGTGGCCAGCGCCGATTCTCGCTGCGCCACACCAAACGTTGCCGTGAAATGAAATGTGCTGCCTTGTTTCCACTCGCTTTCCACCCAGATTTTCCCTTGCATCAGAGTGACCAGGCGCGTGGTGATGGCCAATCCCAGCCCCGTGCCGCCGAAAAGCCGCGTGGTGGAGCTGTCCGCCTGGGTGAAAGCGTCGAAGATCATGGCTTGCTTCTCTTTGGGAATTCCGATTCCGGTGTCGCTTACTCGAAAATGAAGCACCGCGTTGCCGGCGGCCTGTTCCTGCGTTTCTACCTGCACGAATATTTCTCCTCGTTCGGTAAATTTGACGGCATTGCCCACCAGATTCACCAGCACCTGGCGGAGCCGCAGCGGGTCTCCCACGATTATTTCCGGCACGCCGGCAGCGACTTGCCAGCGCAGCGCCACCCCCTTTTGCTGCGCGCGGAAACGCATCAGGCGCAGCGTCTCCGCCAGGCTGCTGGCCAGCGCGAACTCCTCCGGGTGGAGTTCCAATTTGCCGGCTTCCACCTTCGAGAAATCCAGGATGTCGCTGAGCAGGCCCAGCAAGGAATCCGCGGAGGTTTTCACCATCTCCAGGTATTCGCGTTGTTCGGCGGTAACCTCGGTGTCCAGCACCAGGTCCGTCATGCCCATGATGCCGTTCATGGGCGTGCGGAATTCATGGCTGATGTTCGCCAGAAAATCGCTCTTGGACTGGCTGGCGGCTTCGGCCACCTCTTTGGCGCGACGCAGGTCGTCCTCGGCTTGTCGTCGCGCGGTAATGTCTCGCGAAGTCATGCACACCGTCCGGGAAATGCCGTCGCGCGAGCGCACCGGGCTTACGCGCGCCAGAAACCAGTGCAACTGAGATTGAATGGGAATCGAATATTCCACGCTTTCGCCGCGGCCGGTGAACATCACCCGCCGGAACGTCTCGGTGAACGGCCCGGCGGCTTGCGCTCCCAGGAATTCCGCAATGCTTGCGCCCAGCAGTTTCTCCTTGGGTTGCGCCAGGGATGCCTCGCTCGCGGCCCACACATTGCGAAATATTCCGGCGCCGTCGAATTCGAATACGATCTCATCAATCGCGCCCACCATGGCCTGCAGCCGTGCTTCGCTGGCGCGCAGTTCGAGCTCGCTTTGTTCACGCTCGGTAATCAGCGTTCCCAGGCATAACCCGGTGAGCGATACGATTAACATCAGAAATTGCAACATGCCCAGGCGGTGCAGATCCTCCGGATAAATCCTCAGCATCAGCATCGAGCCCAGATTCAACGCCAGCACCGCGCCGGTAGCCCCTTCCATCCCGCGGCGGACTGCTATCCAGATAATCGGCAGAAAAAACAAATAGAACAGTTCATAGCTTTGCGCCAGGTTTGACCCGAAAACGATGAATAGCGCCAGCGCGATGCTGCCGCCCTGCGCCAGCGTCTCCGCCGCGCTGCGCGCTCGAATGGCGCGCGCCAACTTCGGTGCCGGCGATGGCCGCGCGCTTTGCACCGGGTGCGCGTAGATCTCCGCCCGTTTGTGCAGCCAGGGCATCAAGTGGAACAGCAGAAACGGTGTGAGGCAAACCAGCGCCACCGAATCGCCGATACACCAGTTCAGCGCGGCGCGCAGATAATCGGCGCGGCGGATGGAACCGTCCCACGTAAGCGTGAATGCTCCCACCGCGGCCACGCAGAATGCTCCGCCCAGGGCTACGCACAAGTAGCGGAAGACGTCACTCAATCGCTGAAACGGCGATTCGGTTCGCAGAATTCGCCGCAACACAACCGCGGTGGCTGAATATCCGCAGACGACTGCGAGATTGACCGCCCAAAACGCCAGCGTGTACGGCGACTGGTGATAGTTGATGATCGTGGCGAGAACCCCCGCCAGGAACATGAGCGGAGCATAGGAAATCCCGAAGCCAATGAAGAGCGCCAGCTCCAGGCCCACGGGCGGATACCACGCGCTCACTCCTGCCCACCTCTGGAAGAAGACGGTTACGCGATCGAGCAGGAAGTAAAGCAGCGCGAACAGTATCGCCGGCACAACGCGCCAGGGATTCCACAGCAGCGCAAGGCGCGCCAGCAAACTCTGGCCAGTTCGACGAACGCCGCCCTGAGCGGAGTCGCAGTGCAGCGTTTTCAATTCGCCTTTCACGCCGCCACCCGTCGCAAGAAGATCCGCTTAGCTGCGGCTTTGGCTGCTGACTCCGCTGAGCAACGCGCGAGCCTCGGCGCGGCAGCGAACGAGCCGCTGCATTTGATCGATGCAATCCTGCTGCGAATTGCAAACAAGAGAGCCCTCTCGCGCGAAACCGTTGCGAGCTATGTCCGAATCAGATAGATGGCCGCCGCTGCTATCCGCCTCAGCGTATGGGCCGCGCGGGAAAACGCTCCGTGGACGCGTGTGCCGATAGCGTATGCGCCGAGCGCGCATCGGAGCCGGCGGCTGCAGCGGCATCGGCCAGGTGCTCGACGGTGGGTGGGGCCATGGGCATAAGCGCGCCTTCGGCCTCCTTCAGAAACTTCAGGCCCATTTCGCCGCTGTGCCAGTCAATCGAAATCACGTCGCCCAGCGATACCTGCTCGGTCGCCAGCAAACTCGCCAGCGGATACACCACGTGCCGCTCGATCGCTCGCTTCAAGTGCCGCGCCCCGAACTTCATGTCCGTCCCTTCGCGCAGCAGAAAATCCCGCGCCGGCTGCGTCACACGAAATAGAAATCTTCCTTTCGCGGTTTCCAGCACGCGCTGCTGCACCATCCCCAGCTCGATCTCCAGAATCTGTTCCAGCTGCTCCGCGCGCAAAGGATGAAACACCACCGTCTTGTCGATCCGGTTCATGAATTCCGGCGCGAACTTCCTCTTCGCTGCTTCCGCCGCCGTCTTCTCCACCTTCTCGTCCAACCGCACCACCGTGTCCGCGCGCTGCACCGGAGCAAAACCCATCCCGCCCGTCATCAGCTCGGTGATTTCCACGCCGCCCAGATTCGACGTCATGAAAATCATCGTCTGCGACAAATCCACCCGCCGGTTGTCGCCCAGCGTCAGCGTCGCCTTATCCAAAATCCCCAGCAGCAATTGCCACAACGCATCGCTGGCCTTCTCAATCTCATCAAACAGCAAAAATGAAATCTTCAATTTCTCCGTGTGATATTGCGCGAGCGCTTCCTGCGTGATCAAAGGATGCGTCTCGCGGTGCCCCAAATATCCCGGAGGCGACCCAATCAATTTCGCAATCTCGTGCGAGTGCTGGAACTCCGCGCAATCCACCTTGATCACCGCGCGCGGATCGCCAAACAGCACTTCCGCCGTCGCTTCCACCACCCGCGTCTTCCCCGCTCCGGTCGGCCCCAAAAACAGCAAATTCCCCACCGGCCGCCCCGGCGAATTCAGTCCCGCGCGAAACACCTGATACAAGTCCACCACCGCCTGCACCGCTTCGTCCTGCCCCACAATCTTCCGCCGCAGCCCCGCCTCAAAATCGCGCGATTCCACGCTCCGCCGGCCAGGATCCAATTGCCGCACCTCAGACGCCTCCATATTTGCCTCCAGCCGGCCGTCCGGCACCACTCAAGTCCGCCAACGCATATGTAAACGCTCGCGGAATGATCCGCTTACATCCATGCAGACTGGTGGCCAAAGACGTTTCCGCAAAATGGCCACAACGGCTGTGGAATCAACGAATAGCTGCAGTCAATCCGTCACATCCACAGGACCGAAAGCGGAATCGATGTTTCATACGGGACGCAGTGCCTCGCTGTGACACGGTATTAATGTCGTGTTAAAAAAACCTCCGCACGCCCGCAACGCCTTGCTTCCGAGGCCCTCTTTCCCGTATCGTGTCTGCGATTCCGCGAGAAGACCCTAGATGAAACGTGTCCTGGTAATCGAAGACGATAAAGACATTGTCGAGCTGGTGCGTTACAACCTGGAGAAGGACGGCTATCAGGTGGCGTCCAGCGGCGACGGTGCCACGGGCCTGGCGCAAATCCGCAAATCGGCGCCGGATCTTCTAGTGCTTGATCTGATGCTGCCCAAACTTTCCGGCCTGGAAATCTGCAAGGAAGTGCGCAAGGACGTAAGCCTGAACCGCATCCCCATCCTGATTCTCACGGCGAAAGGGGAAGAAGCCGATCGCGTGGTCGGGCTGGAGCTCGGCGCCGATGATTACGTCACCAAGCCATTTAGCCCGCGCGAGCTCGTCGCGCGCGTCAAAGCCCTACTCCGTCGCGCCGAGCCCGGCACGCCCACCGAGAAACCGATCGAAGTCGGTGCGCTGCGCATTGATCCAGCGGCTTATCGCGTGACGCGCACTGGAAAACCCGTGCCCATGAGTACGCTCGAATTCCGCCTGCTCTATTTTCTTGCGGCCCGCCCCAATCGCGTTTTCACCCGCGACCAGCTGCTCGACGCGGTTTGGGGCACCGAACGATTCGTCACGCCGCGCAGCGTGGATGTCTACGTCCGCCGGCTGCGCGAAAAAATCGAAACCGATCCGCAACACCCTTCGTTCATGAAAACGATCCGCGGCGCGGGCTATCTGTTCGAAACCCGTGCAAGCTAGACTGTTCTGGAAGCTCGGGCTCGCCTATGCTGCCCTGCTCCTGGTAGTACTGCTCACCGTGGAGCTTTACTCCGTCCGCGTGATCCGCAGCCAAGCGATCCGCTCGGCCAACGACGCGCTTGGTTCGCTCCTCAAACTCACTCTTGCCAATCCACCAACATCGTCTGATCCCGCAACGCTGCGCGGTTGGACCGCGCGCGTAGCGCAAAGCGGCGCGCGCGTCACAATAAT
Organism: uncultured Acidobacteriota bacterium; assembly: GCA_963780035.1. Lineage (GTDB taxonomy): Bacteria > Acidobacteriota > Terriglobia > Acidiferrales > UBA7541 > Palsa-295. Next base: position 141,491 of record CAWAAG010000013.1, read on the forward strand.
TGACGCCACCGGCCGCGTCCTCGCCGATTCCGCCGCGGATCCCGAAAAAATGGAAAACCACGCGAATCGCGTCGAATTTCAAGACGCGCTGGCGAACGGGTCCGGCCAATCGGTGCATCGCAGCGTGACCCTGAACCGCGAATTGGTGTATCGCGCCGAGCGCTATCAGCAATCCGGAAATCCTCCCATCGTCATTCGCCTGGCTCTGCCGCTTTCGGAAATCAACCTTTCGGTTGTGGAGCTGCGCCAGCGCTTGCTGGTGGCAACCCTCCTGATGCTGCTGCTCGGCGTGGCCGTGTCGCTCGCGTTTGCGCGCATGTTTGCCGCGCGCGTGGATCGTTTGAAGAGTTTCTCGCAGCGCATCGCCGAGGGCGATTTTCGGCCCGTGCTGCGCGAAGGTCCGCGCGACGAGCTTGCGGACCTGGCGGACACCATGAATCAAACGGCCGAGCGCCTGGACCGCGAAATTCGCCAGCTCAGCGGCGAGCGCAATCGCTCCGGCGCGATCTTGCGCAGCATGGTGGAAGGTGTGGCCGTGATTGACGCGCAAGAGCGTCTGGTGTTCTACAACCGCGCGTTCTCCGAGATATTCAACGTGAGTGGCGCCAGCGCCGAAGGCCGCGCCCTGATCGAAATCGTGCGCAATTCCGAGCTGCTGGCGCTGATTCGCAAAGCCTTGCGCGGCGACGAAGGGCTGCAGAGCGATATCGTCATGGGCATCACCCAAACGCAAAGCTTTTCCGCCACCGCCGCGCCCGTGAAAGCCATGGATTTGGCGGCTTCCGACGGGGCGGCGGCGGAAAAACCTTCTGGCGCCGTGGTGGTGCTGCATGACGTGACGGAACTGCGGCGCCTGGAGCGCGTGCGCCAGGATTTCGTCGCCAACGTCTCTCATGAATTCAAGACGCCGCTCACCGCCATCCAGGGCTTCGCGGAAACCCTGCTCGCCGGAGCCCTCGACGATCCCACCAACAACCGCCGCTTCCTGGAAATCATCCGCAACCACGCCGTCCGGCTGGCGCGGCTCACCAACGATTTATTAAAGCTTGCGCGCATCGAAGCCGGAAAATTGGAAGTCGAATATTTCACCGTGGGGCTGATGGAACTGATCGAAGGCTGCGCCGAGACCACCCTGTTGAAAGCCAGCCGCAAGGACATCACCCTGGAAATTGAAGTGCCCCCGAAACTCCCGGCTGTCCGCGGCGATGCGGGCCTCTTGCGCGATGTCCTGCAAAATCTGCTGGACAACGCCATCCAGTACACGCCGCAAGGTGGCAGCATTCGCGTCACCGCCGAAGCCAACGACCGCGATGCCGTGATTACCGTGGCAGACACCGGCATCGGAATCCCGCTCGCCGATCAAGAACGCATTTTCGAGCGCTTCTATCGCGTGGATGCCGCCCGTTCGCGCGAAGCGGGCGGCACCGGCCTGGGCCTTTCCATCGCCAAACACATCGTCGAAGCCCACGGCGGACGACTTTCGGTGGAAAGCGCCGTGGGAGAAGGTTCGAAATTTTCATTCTCGATTCCGCTCGACCTGTAGCCGCACGTCTTCCTTTGTCTTCAAATATTTACTTCCGGTTTATGCCCTTGAAATCCCCTGCGTCAATCCTGTAAACGGCAATGTTTCAGCAGCCGGGGCCTGCAGGGAGGATGTACACAGTGGCAAATGCCAAATCAAACGGGGATGGAATTTTTCAAAGCGTGCTGGTGAATTACCTGATGTCGCAAGCCCGCACAGTGGAAGCATCGGTGAACCGCGCCCTCTGGGCGCTGCTCGAACGCAACGAGCGCCTGGCCAGCGAAGTGTTCCTCACCGAGCCGCGCATCAACGAAATGGAGATATTGATCGACGAGCACGCCATCCGCATGCTGCGCCAGGGAAATTTGCTCGATACCGACGTCCGCCTGATCGTCGCCACCCTGAAAATCAATAACGATCTCGAACGCATGGGCGATTTGGCCGTGAACCTCAGCGAGCGTGCCATCTCGCTTTCGGCCATGGGCAACGTGGACATCCCCACCGACCTCGAGCCGATGACCACTGCGGTGCGTGCCATGGTTTCCAAATGTCTGGGAGCGCTGATCTATCAGAATGTGGATTTGGCCACCCAGGTTCTGGAAAGCGATGACGTCGTGGATCAATATCGCGACAAGGTTTTCGAATCCTTGCTCGCCGGTATGACGCAAAACCCCGCACTGGCCGCCCCCAATTTGCATTACGTGCTGGCCTCGCGCCACCTGGAGCGCATCGCGGACCACGCCACCAATATCGCCGAGGATATTTTGTTCTGGGTACGCGGCTTGGAAGTCCGCCACGGACGCGCGAAACAAATGGAAATTAATGCCGAGAGCGCCAATGCGGCTGGAGCGCCCTAGTTGTCACGGTTATTTCACGCTGCACTCATCGTCAGTTCAATTCCGCGGAGTACGGTACCAGTCGTTCTAGTGTGAGTGTCGGTTCGAAACGGAACACTGGTTTATGGAGCTCCCGCGCCGGGGCAGCGCGGTCACGAGCCCTCACAAGTTCCTGCGCTGCATCATTTGCGCGGGAAGCAACGCAGCAAGTACCTCCCACTCGCGAGGCGCAGCTCGTCCACACCCCCGGGGCTGCGCCTCCACCCCTTTTTCGGAGAGTGCTTATTTCACTGCCGGTTCGCGCCGATGTAACACGTCCGTAACATTGCAGCTAAAAAATGATAACGAGGAGAATCCGAAAATATGAAAAAAACCATGCTGGTTGTGTCGCTCGTGCTCGCCGCCGCCACGCTCGTGGCTGCGGATACCGGAACGATACTGCTCAATGCGGCCGGTGCCACGTTTCCTTATCCTATCTATTCGAAGTGGTTCGACGTTTATCACACCGCACATCCTAATATTCAGATCAACTATCAGTCCATCGGTTCCGGCGGAGGTATCCGCCAGTTGCAGGCCGGCACGGTTGACTTTGGCGCCTCGGACGGCCCGATGAGCGACCAGCAGTTGGCGGAATCCAAGTTCAAGATTCTGCATTTTCCCACGGTGCTGGGCGCCGACGTCCCCAGCTACAACATTCCGGGCGTTAACGCGGAATTGAATTTCACCCAGAAGTCACTCGCGGATATTTTTCTGGGCAAAATCACCAAATGGAACGATCCGGAACTCACCAAGGCGAACCCCGGGGTGAATCTGCCCGGCAACGATATCGTCGTCGTACACCGCTCGGACGGCAGCGGCACCACCTACATCTGGACCGACTTCCTCTCCAAGGTCAGCGAGGAATGGAAGACCAAGGTCGGCAAGGGAACGTCCGTGAATTGGCCCGTCGGTCTCGGCGGTAAGGGCAACGAAGGCGTCTCGGGACTCGTAAAGCAAACCCCCAACGCGATTGGTTACATCGAGTTGGTGTATGCTGTGCAAAATAAGATCGATTTCGGAAAGGTACAGAACGCCGACGGCAAATTCATCAAGGCGGACCTCGCGGGCGTCACTGCCGCAGCCGCCGGCGCCGCCAAGGACATGCCGGCGGACTTCCGCGTCTCCATCACCAACGCTCCCGGCGCAACAGCCTATCCCGTTTCCAGTTTCACCTGGCTGCTGATCCCCGAGCACTTTTCGGATGCGGCCAAGCGGGATGCCGTAAAAGGCTTCTTGAAATGGATGCTTACGGACGGCCAGAAGTACAACGAGGGATTGACCTACGCACAGCTTCCCAAAGCCGTTGTCGCCAAGGAAATGAAAGCGATCGCGCTGATTCAATAGCCCCTAATGTCGGTCAATGCCACTACGGTCGCGCACGAGGTCCCGCCGCACGCGGGACTTCGTGCGTTTCTTCGCAAACTGCGCAGCGGCGACGAAATCGCCCACCTGATCACGCTCGTATTCGCCGCGAGCATTCTTTTGATTACTTCCCTGCTCGTGATTGAATTGTGGAGGACGTCCCAGCTTTCCCGCGCCAAGTTCGGCTGGATGTTCTTCTGGACGCGCACCTGGGATCCGATCTTCGACAATTTTGGCGCGGCGCCCTTCATTTACGGCACGCTGGTAACCTCCGCTGTCGCACTGGTCATCGCCGTGCCGCTGGGACTTGCCAGCGCCATCTTTTTGTCCGAACTCGCCCCGCGCAAAATCAGCGACATCATTTCCTTCTTGATTGATTTGCTGGCTGCCGTGCCCAGCGTCATCTACGGCCTGCTGGGCATCTTCATCGTCGTCCCGCTCATGCGCACCACCATCGGCCCCGCCATCAAAAGCGTCCTGGGATTCACCCCGCTATTTTCAGGTCCAAATTACGGCGTGGGCTTCCTGACCGCCGGAATCGTCCTCGCCATCATGGTCGTCCCCTTCATCATTTCCGTTTCGCGCGAAGTCTTGCTCACCGTGCCGCGCGAACAGCGCGAGGCTGCCATGGCGTTGGGCGCCACGCGCTGGGAAGCCACCTGGCAGGCGGTGGTTCCCTGGGCGCGCACTGGAATTATGGGTTCGATATTCCTGGCCCTGGCGCGCGCTCTGGGCGAAACCATGGCCGTCACCATGGTGATTGGCAACGACCCGAAAATTGCAGCGTCGCTCTTCGCTCCCGGCTACACCATCGCCTCCGTGATCGCCAATGAATTCACGGAAGCCACGGGCGATTTGTACCTCAGCGCTTTGATCGAATTGGGCCTGGTACTGTTCTTGATCACGTTCATCCTCAACGGCCTCGCGCGCATCCTGATTGTCGCCACGGAACGCGGCGGAGGCCATCCCGCATGAACGGCTCTCGCATCCTTTGGCGCAAGGCGGTTAATTTCGTGATGCTCACCCTCACGGGCGTCGCGGCTCTGGGCGTCGTGTCCATCCTGTTCCTGATCCTCGGCTACCTGGTCTGGAACGGCGGCGCATCCCTGAACCTCAATTTTTTCACGCAGCTTCCCAAGCCGGTCGGCGAGACGGGCGGCGGCATGGCCAACGCCATCGTTGGCAGCCTGAAGCTGCTTTTTCTGGCGGCCATCATGGGTTTGCCGGTCGGGCTGCTGGCGGGGGTTTACCTCGCTGAATTTGGCGGAAAGACTTTTTCTTTTGTCATCCGCTACACCACCGACCTGCTCAACGGTGTGCCTTCGATTGTCATCGGCATCTTCGCTTACTCGCTGGTGGTGCTGCCCGTGAAGCACTTCTCCACTCTCGCGGGCGGCGTGGCGCTGGCCATCATGGTGATCCCCATCACCGTGCGCAGCACTGAGGAGTTCTTGCGCGCGGTGCCGGGCAGCATGCGCGAAGCCGCCATGGCGTTGGGCGCCAGCCAGTGGAAGACCATCGTCACCGTGGTGCTGCCTGCCGCCAGCGGAGGCATTCTGACCGGCATGCTGTTGTCCCTGGCGCGTGTGGCCGGCGAGACCGCGCCCTTGCTCTTCACCGCGTTCAGCAATCGCTTTTGGAGCCAGGGCTGGGGGCAGCCGATCGCGTCGCTGCCAGTTATGATTTATACCTACGCGATTGCCCCGTACGACGACTGGCATCGCCAAGCCTGGGCCGCCGGTCTGGTTCTTTTAGGTTTAGTTCTGGTGTCTAACGTGGGCGCCCGGTTTATACTGGCGCGCACTAAAGCCGTCTAACAAAAGGCAGGGATGCAATCGTGAGTGGTGCACCTCAATCCGCGCTATCAGCAAGAGCACTGCGAGATTCACCGCCTATGGAAAAAACGACCTCACCTACGACCGAGCAGTCGCTGCGCCTGAAAATTTCCGACCTGAATTTCTTCTACGGTCAGAAACAGGCCGTCTTTGGCTTAAGTCTGAATATCCCGACGAACCGCATCACCGCGCTCATCGGACCTTCGGGTTGCGGCAAATCCACCTTCTTGCGCACCCTGAATCGCATGAACGAAACGATTCGCAATACGCGCGTGGAAGGCGAAGTCCTTCTGGACGGCCAGGACATTCTGAAAATGGACGTAGTGGGCTTGCGCCGCCGCGTCGGCATGGTCTTCCAGCGCCCCAATCCTTTTCCGAAATCCATTTACGACAATGTGGCCTACGGCCTCCGGATCAATGGATTCAAAGGACGCCTCGACGACCTCGTCGAAAAAAGCCTGCGCCGCGCGGCCTTGTGGGAAGAAGTGAAGGATTATCTGAAGAAATCCGCTTTCGCGCTTTCCGGCGGCCAGCAGCAACGCCTGTGCATCGCCCGCGCCCTCGCCGTCGATCCGGAAGTGCTCCTGCTCGATGAGCCTTGCTCGGCCCTCGATCCGGTCACCACCGCCAAAATCGAAGAGCTCATGTTCCAGTTAAAAGATAGCTGCACCATGGCCATTGTGACGCACAATATGCAGCAAGCGGCCCGCGCCAGCGACTTTACGGCGTTCATGCTCGATGGCAAGCTCATCGAGCACAGCGAAACGTCCAAGCTGTTTACCACCCCGAAGGACCCGCGCACAGAGGCATACATCACCGGCCGCTTTGGATGAGACGCTACAAGTTTCGGCACGACGGGCCCCGCGGTGGCACGCAGAACTGAGGAAACATGGAACGACATTTCGACCACGATCTCGAAGAACTGAAGCAGCGGCTGCTGTGGATGGGGAGCCTCGCCGAGCGCGCGGTCCATCAGGCCGTCCACGCGGTGCTCGACGCCGAAGAACATCTTGCGGAAGTCGTGCTCTCCGAGGAAGACGCCATCAACGAAATGCAGATCGAGATTGACGAGCGCGTGCAGCGCTTGCTCGCCCTGCAGCAGCCCATGGCTGCCGATCTGCGCTTTCTGCTCGCCGTCTCGCGCATCAATGGCGACCTGGAGCGCATCGGCGATCAGGCCGTCAATATCGCGCAATCCGCCACGCGCATCCTGCGCCATCCGCAGGTGAAGCCCTATGTGGATCTGCCGCGCATGAGCGAACTCGCCGAAGCCATGGTCCGCGACAGCCTCAACGCGCTGGTGCGTGGGGATCAGGATCTCGCGCAGAGCGTGCTCCGCCGCGACGATCAAGTGGACCGCCTGCGCGATCAGCTCTTTCGCGAGCTGCTCACTTATATGATGGAAGATTCCGCGCAGGTTTTCGCGGCGTTCGAACTGATTCTCGTCGCCAAAAACCTCGAGCGCATCGGCGACCACGCCACCAACATCGCTGAAGACGTAATCTACTTCGTGGCCGGCCGCGACGTCCGCCATCCAGCCCTCGACCGCCGCTAAAATTTAAGGGAATTAGACTGCCAGGGAGTGCCGCGCTGGCTAAATACGCGCGAGCGCCGTTGCTTCGTCTTCCGCCAAATCCAAAATCGAATCCAAACGCACCATTTTCAGCAGCATCATCACCCGCTTGTTCGCTGCAAAATAGGTGGCCTTGCCGCCCGCCCGTTTCAACGTCGTAAATGCCCGCACCAGCGCGCCGATTCCAGAGCTATCCAGCTCCGTAACGCCTGCCAGATTCACGGCAATGTGCGTGGTGCCGTTATCCAGGAGTTGCTGCACCTGATTGCGGAAAGCCTCTTCGGCGTCGCCGAGTTTCAGCGGCCCGTCCAGGTCCAAAATCGTCGCGTTTCCCGCTTTGCGGATGCCGATATTCACGTGTCCCTCGCTGCGCAGTGCAAAGCTAACCGAATTGTGCCCGTCAATCAAGAGGATGCGCGAAAGTCTTTTCCGCGCAGGTTAGAACTCGATGCGCGATTGAAATGCGATCATCCGTGGGGTGCTGTCGCCGCCCAGGCCCACGCCCAGCAGCCCGGTTGGTGGAGAAGTAGTGTAAGTCAGCGCGCCGAATCCCGTCTGCGTCGCGGGCTTCCCGGGAATACCGGCCAGCACCATGCTCGGAAGGCCAAAATTAGGATGGTTGAAGATGTTGAAGAATTGCGCGTCGAACCGCAGTGTCACGTGCTCGGTCAACGCGAATGTTTTTGTCAGATAGAAATCGCTCCACGCAAAATCGGGCCCGCGCAAGGCATTGCGTCCGAGGTTTCCGAATTGGCAGGTCGCTGCGCCGTCGTTTCCCGCGCATGCACCGGTGCTCGGATCCACCGTCGAGACGAACGCATTCGGATTCAGCCACTGCACGGTGCCGGGCTGCGTGACTCCTGAAATCGCGCTGTGCGCGTAAAGCGGCACGCCAGGAACCGCGCTCGCGAATTGCGGGCCGCTGCCGTTCACGATGCCGTCTCCATTCGCAGAATACGGCGTGCTCAGCACCGAAAACGGAATCCCGCTGTGCCAGAACACCGTTCCGGACACTTGCCATCCGTTCAGCGCATAGCCCAGCGCGCGGTTGCGCACTTTGATCGGTAATTGATACACGTACTGCGCGTTCAGATTATTGCGGATGTCGTAATCGCACGGGCCGTAATCCCGCGCCAGATCTCCCGGCAACGGCGACAGAATTCCTCCCGCAGAAAATTGCAGGAATCCGCCGTTCGAGACGGTATCCATGCAACGGCTCCAGGTGTAATTGACCTGCCCCATCAGGCCGTGTCCCACGCGTTTCATCGCGGTCATCTGCAACCCGTGGTAGTGGCTGTTCGCGCCGGTGGAAAATTGCGTCACGGCGCCAAAGCGCGGGTCCGTGGATTGGCCGTACGGGAATGGAGCGAAGCACCCGTCGCAAACCGTCTGATAGCCGTTCACCTGCGTAAGATAAGGTTGATTCACCGCGCGCGTGCCCACATATTGCGCGCGAATGCTTCCGTTGCTTCCGAGTTCGTGCTCCAGGCCCAGGCTCCACTCCATGAAATACGGCGCATGCAGTTTGCCATCCGGCACCGCCGCCATGGCCACCGGCGGCAAACAAGTTCCGGGATTTGCTCCCGCCGCTGCGCACGAGAGCTGTCCCTGTGGGAACCCCGCGGCAAAGGTCTGATTCGCCGCCACCGTCGCGTCCACGGCGCTCCCGGGAACTCCCGGCGCGATTGCCGTGCCGCCGACGGTACCCAGCAGGCCGCCCTCAAAAGTTTTTACATACGGCGGATTTACTCCCACAAAATCAGCAACGCTGCCCGGCAAAATGTCGCTGAAAATTCCAAACCCCGCGCGCAGCACGGATTTCGGCTCGAATTGCCAGGCAATCGCTGTCCTCGGCTGCAAAATCGCCAGCGGCGTGGAAGAAAATACATTGCCGAGTCCGGTCTGAATCGCGGAATTGAGCGGCTGGTTCACGTCGTGCGAAATCGCCGCAAACGAGCCGCGTAGCCGCGCGATCTGGTCGTGCGGATTCAGCGGGTTCGAATTCAGCGTGTCACGGACGCCGAAAGTCCAGGTAAACGTCCGCGTCACCTTCCACGTGTCCTGCGCGTACAGGTCCAGGTTCAGAAAATTGAATGGCTCGTTGGGCGACTGCGGAAAAGTTTTTGTCGCCGTGGACGCCACTCCGTAAATGTACTGCGGCAAAGTCGCGTAGATCACCGTCGGCACGCTGCCTTCGCCGAAATCGTAATCATTCAGCCGCAGAATGCGCGTGTTGGTGCCAAACCGCAGTTCGTGCGCCCCGCGGCTCCACGCCAGGTTGTCATTGATAAAAAACCGCGAAGCGCTGCGTCCCTGCACCCAGGTGTTATCCAGCCCGCCCACCGTGGTAAACGGCGCATTCGCCCCGCTGCCTTGCAGCACAATCGGAAACGCGGTAAGCGTCTGCTCGAAATCGGCGGGCGCAAACAAACTCTGATACCAGGAGAACGCCGGATTGAAATAATTCACCAGGTTCTGCGAAAAAACATGCGTATAGCCCGCCGCAAACGAATACAGCGGCTGCGGCGACACCGAGTCGAACAAGGAATTGATCGGATCGGTGTAAGCGGCCTGCACTCCCGTATCCGCCTGGAAACGAAACCACGCCGTATTGTTCTGATTGATGTTGTAATCCACGCGCGCGGTCTGCACCTGCTCGTGGTCGTCGCTCGAATGTGAAATGCTCTGGCGATTCGCGCAACCCTCTCCATCCGGCGGATTGCCGGCCGCCGCGCTGCCGTCCGCGTTCAAAGGGCACCCCAGCACCGCCAGCGGCGTCCCGCTGGTATTTCCATACAACGAAAACATCTGCCGGTAAAACGGCACCGACTGCTTCGATGGTTGATAGACCGCGCCGGTAATCGAATCCGTGCCGCCCAGCGGCAGTTGCTGCAACACATACTCTTGAAACGCCGCGCTCGGCACCGTCGTCGCCGTCACGATCGGCAGCGCGATCCGCACCCATTCGCTGTCAAAAAAGAAAAATAGTTTGTCGTGCGCGATCGGCCCGCCCAGGCTTCCGCCGAAATGATTCACCGTCGAGCGCGGCTTGTGGTTCCCCGCCGTCGCGTTCGTAAAATAGTTGGCGGCGTTGAACCGCGAACCGTTCCACAGCTCGTACAGGTTTCCGTGAAATTCGTTCGAGCCGGACTTCGTGACGTAATTCACCTGCGAAGCCCCGTAGCGGCCCTCGTCCACCGCATACGACAGCGTATTCACCGTCACTTCCGAAATCGAATTCAGTCCCAGCACCAGATTCGTCGAAAGCCCGCTGTTTAAATTCGTCAGTGGATCGTTCGTCTCCAGCCCATCCACAATGTATCCGTTCGAAAGCGCCGGCAGCCCGTTGAATTCCACGTTCCCATACCCGTTCGTCCCGCCCACGAAATCGTTGCCGCTGCCCGCCGTATTCACCTGCGCGCCGGCCGCGAACTGCAGCGGGTAGGTCAAATCGCCGCCCGGGTTGGGCAGATTTTCCAGTGCCGGCGCGTCCAGATTTGTGGACGTGTTCGCATTCCCGGGATTGAGCAAGGGCGGCGCGCCGGTCACCTCCACGGTTTGTTTCGTCTGCGCCACCTGCAGCACGAAATCCACTGTCTGCTTCTGGCCCAGTCCCGCAAACACCGCATCGTTCCGCTGCAGCTCGAATCCCGTCGCCTCCACTTGCACCGAGTACCTGCCCGGCTTCAACTGCGGAAAATCAAAACGCCCCGCTTCATCCGTCGTCGCGCTGCGTTTCAGTCCCGTATCCCGATTCGTCACCGTCACCGCAGCGCCCGGCACCGCGGCCCCGCTCGCATCGTTCACCTGCCCGACGATCGCGCTGGTCGTCTCGCCCTGCGCAAAAGTGGCTCGTGGCAATAGCAAGCCGCAGGCTGCCGCAAGCGCGGCTACGATCAGCGCGGCAGAAAGCCTGGCGGCAAAGTCGTCCCGGTAGGTGTTGGCCGAATTCACGCTGTTAACTATAGTTAAGCAACTCGGTTAATGCAAGTGAATCGACAGAGGCAACGGGCGTTACCTCAGAACGCCAATGCCGATGAAGAGAGGAACAACGCTCTGGGCTTTACACGAAAGGTTGACGGTATAGCGGAATTCTCTGCGGTTTGCGGTTCCCTGCTTCTCTGCTTCCTGCCTTAACGTGTTTCCAGCGCAATCGCCAGTTCTTCCACGCCGCGCCGGATTTCCCGCGCATCCACCGCCGCGAATCCCAATTGCAATCCTTCGCGCGCCATTTTTCCGCGGCTGTAACGGCTCAATGGCGTCACCTCCACATCGCGCTTCGCCGCGGCCTTCGCAGCCGCCTCGCCATCCATCGCGCCCTGCAGCCAACCCACCGTCTGCAACCCCGCCTCGATATTCGAAATCTCCAGCAAACCCGCCAGCCGCTCCCGCGCGCTTTCCAGCAACACCGACAATCGCTCCGCGTACACTTCCCGCATGCGCCGCAGATGCCGCCCAAAATGTCCTTCGCTTATAAATTCACAGAGCACCGCCTGCTCCAGCATCGGAGCGTGACGGCTGGTCACCGATATCGCCGCCGCGAAACGATCCAGCAGGTCCGGAGGAATCACCAAATAGCCCAAACGCAGCGAAGGAAACAGCACTTTGCTGAAACTCCCCGCGAAGAGCACCCGCCCGTTGCGGTCCAGCCCTTGCATCGCCGGCACGGGACGCCCCGAGTAGCGATACTCGCTGTCGTAATCATCCTCGAAAATCAACGCGCCCGATTTCCGCGCCCATTCCAGCAGTTCCAGGCGCCGCGGCAGGCTCATCGTAATTCCCAGCGGAAACTGGTGCCCCGGAGTGACGTATACCAGCCGCGCCCCGCGCAAATTCGCATCCCGCAATTCCATGCCTTCCTCATCCACACTCGCCGCGGAAATTTTCGCGCCCACTGCCTCGAACGCGATGGCCGCGCCGGGGTACCCCGGGTCCTCCATGCACACCCGGTCGCCGGGATTCAGAAAAAGCCGCGCCGCCAGGTCCAGCGCCTCCTGCACTCCGGAGACGATCGCGATCTGCTCCGGCACGCACTTCACTCCGCGCGAAGCACTCAGGTAATCGGCCATCGCCTCACGCAGCGGACCGTATCCCAGCGGATCGCAGCCCAGCAGCAGACTCACCGAAGCACTCCGCCAGCGGCGAGCCGTGAGCTGCGCCCATAAAGATGTAGGAAAAAGTTCCAAAGCCGGAAGGTTCGCGCGAAAAGCCCTGCTGCGGCGAATTTCAAAGCCCGTGAAAAGCTCCACGCGCCGCCCGTAATCCGCCAGATGCCGGCGCTGCCTCCCTTGCGCTCGCGGCTCCGCGCTCGCCTTGCGCCCTACTTGCAGCAATTCGTCCGGCAGCACTTTGCTCACGTAAGTGCCCGAGCCCGTGCTGCCCTCGACGTACCCCTCGGACTTCAATTGCTCGAACGCGCTGACGATCGTGCCGCGCGAAAGTCCATATTGTTGCGCGAAAAAGCGCGTGGCGGGCAGCCGCGCTCCCGGGCGCAGCCGGCCTTCCAGAATCTCAGCCCGCAATGTGGCGTAAAGCCAACGATACGCAGGAGTTGCGGCGTCCCGCAGCGGGAGCGTCAGCGCAAACCCAGTCGCCCGTCTGACCATGCCAGGATCGCCTCCCCGAAAAAGCGGTACAGCACAAATACTCTAAATGGTTCTTTGCAGTTGGTCCACTATTGTTTAACTTCTTCGCACGGAGGAATTAACCATGACCAAGCTTACGAGGTGGGCGGCCTTGCTAACGACGATCTCCTTCGCTGCCGCTGCCGCAAGCTATGCTGTGTCCGCCCAAGCGCCTTCGCCCGCCGCTTCGGCACAAACCAGCAGCACGAAACAAGTGCGCGTAGCGTTTACCCAGGCTCTGCCGCCACTCGAAGGCAACCACCTCAAAGCCACCCTGGTTGAAGTCACCTACGGCCCCGGCGCGTCTTCCGCGCCGCACAGCCATCCCTGCCCCGTGATTGTCTACGTCGTCGCAGGAGCGCTGCGCGCCAAAGTGCAGGGCCAGCCGGAAGCCATCTACCACGCGGGCGAAAGTTTCTATGAAGCGCCCAACGGTGTGCACGAGATCTCCGCCAACGCCAGCCAAACCGAACCTGTGAAGTTCGTCGCCTTTTTCGTCTGCGATCACGAAACACCGCTCAGCACCGCGCCGCCCAATGCCGCACCCACAGGAGGCAAATAATCATGAGCGGCAACGCGCCATTGAATCCGGCAGAAACGAAATCGCACGCGGCCGTGAAACCAACGCGGCCGCAAACGTACGAGCGCCTCGGGATTCTCTACGCGCGCCTCGCACTCGGCGTCGCGTTTCTCTCCGGCATCGCCGACCGCTTCGGCCTCTACACCGGCCGCAATGTCGGCTACGGCAACTTCGCGGGGTTCGTCGCCTACACCGCCAAAGTAAACGCCTTCATGCCGGCATCCACCATCCCGTTTCTAGCGTGGGCGGTGACGGCCGCGGAATTTTCCCTCGGCGTGCTGCTGATTCTGGGAATCTGGCCGCGCTGGGTCGCGCTTGCCAGCGCGCTGTTGCTCGTGCTCTTCGGCACGGCCATGGCCATTTCCTTCGGCATCAAATCGCCGCTGGACTACTCGGTGTTTTCCGCGTCCGCCGCAGCCGTCTTGCTCGCGGTGTATCAACCGGGACCAAATTCGAGCCGTCCGCGTGCGGCCCAGTGATTGTGCCAAATCTTAAGCGCTGATTTTGGAGCGCCGCCCGCAACGTCGGCACTCCAGCACTACCATCACGAAGTAAAAAGGAGCTTCACCATGAAACGTACTCTGCTTCTCACCGCCGTACTCGCAATTGCCGCTCTAGCAGGACTGCACGCCGCCGCTGCGCCATCGCCAGCCACCGAACGAGATCAAATCCTCACCGCACGCGAAGCCGTCTGGCGCGATTGGTTCGCAGGCAACCTCCCGGCTCTGGAACGCGAAGTGCCACCGGAAACAATCGCCATCAGCGCCAGCGAGACGAACTGGCATAACCAAAAAGAAATATTGCAATCCGCCGCCGACTTTCACGCTGCGGGCGGTAAGCTGGTGAGCCTGGCATTTCCACGCACGGAGATTCAGCGCTTCGGCGACGTCGCCATGCTCTACAGCCAGTATTCGCTGGAAACCGAAACGAACGGCAAGCGCTCGGCGGAATCCGGCCGCGTGACGGAAATATTCGTCTGGCGTGACGGTCGCTGGCTCAATCCCGGCTGGCACACCGACGCCGTAAAATGATGGAACCTCAGCAGCCACCCAACATGGGCCGGCCCAATCCCGGTTCGGCCCTGCATGCTTCTTTGCTTCTCTGCCTCCCCACCTCTTTGCCTCCCCACTTCCTTTGCCTCCCAGCCTCTTGCTTCCTTGACGCGCGCTCGCCCGATTTGTTAGGCTGCGCCCATTCTCTTCTGCCGCTCGTGGGGGCGTTGGTGTCACCTGCGGCCAGAGGTTGAACGTGTGCCCCTTCCCCCGGGAGAGTCATGGAAACGTCTTCCGCGCTCTTCGAACTTGCGAGCGTGTCTTTAGCCTGTCGCGACCAGGATACTCTGCTAAAAACCTTCGCCGCGCGGGTCGGCGCCACCCTTGGTGCGCGCGCCGTCCTCGTGTGGACGCACGCTTCTTCCTCCGACGGCTCGCGCCGCTCCAATGGCGACGCGCCGGAAGGCCTGGTCTGCCGCATGCGCTGGAACGAACCCGGCGAGCGCCTCGCGCCCCTGGGAGAAGCCATTACCGAGGGGCTGCTCGCCGAAATCTACGAGTCCACCGAGACGCGTCGCCTCGGTAGTAAAGAGGTCGCCGCCGACGGCTTCGCGCACCTCGACGATGCCAGCCGCGCACGCGTGAAATCCGCGCTCTTCGCTTCGCTCCCCGGCGCGCAAAGCGCTGAAGGCGTCGTGGAAGTCCTCAATAAGCGCAGCGGCGAATTCACCGACGAAGACGCGCATTTCCTGGAAGAAGCCAGCCGCCTCGCCGGCACCGCGCTCACCAACCTCGACGCTATCGAAAGCGAGCGGCAAGGCCAGCTCTCCACTCTGGAACGCCTCACGGCGCTCTACGATCTCGGCCGTACTTTCACTTCCACCCTCGAACTCGGCGAACTCCTGCCCATCGTCGCCGGAAAAATTCGCGACATCCTCGCCGCCGGCTCCTGCAACCTCTGGCTGGCGGACGCCGGCTCGCAGGATCTCTACCTCGCCAAGAAAATCGGCGATGATCCCACCATCGAAGACGACTCGCGCGTCTCTCTCACGGAAGGATTGCTCGCCGAAGTCGCACAGCAAGCCAGTCCCAAATTGCTGGAAGATCCTGCGGCGGAGCCGGGCCTCGCCGAACGCCTGAAAGCCGGCGGCGATTTCGAAATTCACTCCTGGATCGGCGCTCCGCTCCGCAAATCCAACGAAGTCCTCGGCGTCGTCGAATTGGTCAACAAACAAGACGGCTCCTCGTTCAACGAAGACGACCTGTTTTTCCTCGAGACCATCAGCGAGCAGGCCGCCGTCGCTTTGCACAACGCCAATTTGCTGGAATCCGAGCGCAAAGTTCATGCGCTCGACGCGCTGCTGAAAATTTCGCAGGAAATCACTTCCACTCTCGATCTCGACCACGTCCTCACCACCGTCGTGCATCAAGCCGCCTCCGTAGTCCCCTTCGATCGTTGCATCATCGGATTCTTCGACCGCGGCCGCTTCGTCCTCGGCGCTCTCTCCGGCGAGACCGAAGTTCCCAAAACGCGCGAGATGAGCGACCTGCGCTCGCGCCTCGAGTGGGTGGCAGGCCAGGAACACCCCGTTTCCGCGGACCTCTACGAAGACGGCTGGCGCACCAATCCGGAAGACGCCCGCGCCCAAATCGTTCCCTTCCTCGAAGAACACCAGGAAAACGGCTTTTACGCCCTGCCCCTGCGCGATGACCAGGGCACCCTCGGCGTACTCGCCCTGCTCAGCAGCGACGCCGATTTCCTCAATGAGAATAACCGCGAAACTGTGGCCATCCTCGCGAACCAGACCACTGTCGCCATCCGCAACGCGCAGCTCTACCAGCAAGTGCCGCTCGCGAATTTGCTGCAGCCTTTCACCCAGCGCAAAAAGAAACTGGTCGCCGCGATGTCGCGCGGCCGGGGGATGGAATACGTCCAGCGCGCCGGGCTCGTGCTGCTATTTCTGATTGTGATCCCGTGGCCCATGCGCGTTGGCACCGACGCCACGGTGGTTCCCGCCGAGCGCCGCGTGGTCAGCGCGATTGACGGCGGCGTGGTGCAGCGCGTCTTCGTTCGCGAAGGAGACTTGGTCAAGGCCGGCCAAGTGCTCGCGCAACTCGATGACGGCGACGATCGCGTCAAGCTCGCCCAGGCCGAAGCGGCCCTCGGCCAAGCGCGCCGTGAACTGGCAGATGCCGAATTCCGCAACGATCCTTCCGCAGCTGGACAGGCCAAAATGCGCGCGGACCTGCACGAAGCCGAGGTTCAGCTTGAACAGCAGCGCGTCGCCGAGGCCCAGCTGCGCTCACCGATCGCCGGAATGGTGATTACGCCAAAAGTGGAAGAGAAAGCCGGAACCCTGGTGAAGCCAGGCGAAGGCTTCGTCGAGATCGCCGCGCAGGACCGTATGGCCGCCGAAATGAGCGTGCCGGAAGAAGATTTGGAACTGGTGCATCCCGGAAAAAATGTCGCGCTGAAATTGAACGCCTTCCCCACCACCACGTTTCCAGGCGCCGTCGAACGCATCGGCGCGCAGACCAAATCCGCGGCGGGTGAACAATATTTTCTGGTCCGCGCGGTTTTCGAAAATCCGGGCGGGCTCGCGCGCGACGGCATGGTGGGCCGCGCGCGAATTCATGCCGGTGGCGGATGGTTTCACAGCGGATGGTATCCGGTCGGCTACACTCTGTTGCGCGCGCCTTTCCGCTGGCTATGGGAAGAAGCCTGGAGTTGGCTGCCCTAGCGATCTCACGAGGGCCGCACCAAGGAACGAGGATCGGTCATGATGAAATTTGCACTGGCGTTTCTTATCGCCGCAACCGCCATCGCTTGCATTGGCTGCGACAATTCCACCGTGGCCTCCGGCCCCACTGCCGCGCCGCCGCCCGCCGTCGCGCCTCCCCCGGCCGTTGCGCCCACCGCCCCCAGGCCCGGCGATATCCTCAGCGTCCTCACCGTGGAGCATCAGGTGGACATCACCGCGCAGCGCGATGGCGTCGTAATCTCGCTCGCGAAAGACGAAGGCAGCGCCGTGAAATCCAACGAGGTCTTGGGCCAGCTCGACGACCGCTCCTTGCAAATGGAGCTCATCAAAGCCCGTGACGATCTGCAGGTGGAAGACAACAATCGCAAATTTAAAGAAGCGGAACTCAAGGCTAAGACCGCCGCTCTGCATCGCCAGCAGCAGCTTCGCGCGCTGGGGCTTTCCAGCGACGCCGATCTGGAAGCCGCGGAATTCGAAGCCAAAGGCGCGGAATACGACCTCCACGGATATGAAGCCCTGGTCGAAAGCGGTCACGCCGAAATCAATCGCTTGGATCTCGAGCTTGACCAGACCCGCATCCGCGCTCCTTTCGCCGGCGTCGTGGTCCGGCGTTACATCCGCGAAGGCCAATCCCTTTCCAAGGGCGACAAATGCTTTCGCGTCAGCCAGCTCGCTCCCCTGCAAGTCCAGTTTCAGGTTCCGGAGTCTTCCGGACGTCGCCCCGCTGCCGGCGCTCCCGTCGAACTCTCGCTCGCGGACAATTCCAATCGCTCACTAACCGCTCGCATCGTCAAAGTCAGTCCCACGATTGACGCCGCCAGCGACAGCTACGACGTCCGCGCCCAGCTCACCGGCACGAACCTCGCGGATTTGCGTCCCGGCATGGCCGTGCGCGTGATTTGGCCCGGCACGCCGCAGCCGCCTTCGCGGCCGAAACCCTAGCGGACACCTTTCATGCGTTTTGGACCCACCAGCCTCCAAGTCTCCAGCGTCCTGGCCAAAGGCTTGCGCCGGCCCAAGCTGCGCGCGGATTTGCGCATCAGCGAGCAAACCGTCGCGGGCGAAACCAGCTACGTCATCAAGAACTACGAGACCAATTCCTATAATCGCTACGGCAGCACGGAATACGAACTGCTCCAGCTATGCGACGGCGAGCATACCGCAGCTGAAATTTCCGATGAATTGACCGCGCGCCACCCGGATTCCCCGCTCAGCGAAGCCGAAGTCCTCGATTTCCTCGATAGCATCGAGCCGGCCATGTGGGAGCGCTCCGTCGGTGAGAAAAATCTGGCGGTCCTCGAGCGCATTCGCGACGAGCGCAAAGGCCGCCTGGACCAATCCAGCATGCTCTACATCAGTTTCAAGGCTTGGGATCCCGACAAGACGCTCGCGAAGATCGATCCCTACTTGAGCTGGATGTTCACTCCGGGCTTCGTGGTTTTCTCGCTCTTCATATTCGTCGTCGCCTTTTACTTGCTGGCCGGTGATTGGGCGCGCGTGCAGCAGGATACTTCCGCGCTCTATAATTTCTCCGACAAAAGCGCCTACGACATCTGGATGTTCTGGATCCTGCTGATGATCCTAGGCGCCATCCACGAATTCGGGCACGGCCTTACCTGCAAGCATTTTGGCGGCGACGTCCACCAGATGGGATTTCTGCTCATTTATTTCACTCCCGCCTTCTACACGGACACCACGGACATCCTGCTTTTCAAGCGCGGCTCGCAGCGCCAGTGGGTGATCTTCGCCGGCATCTGGATTGAGTTGGTCCTCTGCGGGCTCTCGGGAGTCGTCTGGCACTTTTCGCCCGCGGGCTCGGTGCTCAACGACCTTGCCTATAAGATGATGCTCCTCAGCGGTATTCAGGGCGCGCTATTGAATCTGAACCCGCTCATAAAAGCGGACGGCTACTACGCCCTTTCACAATTCCTGCAGATAGACAACCTGCGCGAGGACTCTTTCGCATTTCTGCGCGCTTGGGCGGAGAAATATCTGCTGCGCCACGATATTGACCTGCCCGCCGCCAGTAAGCGCCAGCGCCGTATCTTTTTCCTCTTCGGCGTCACCGCCATCTTCTACAGCACGTCGCTGCTCATCATTGTGCTGGTATTCGCCAAGAACGTCCTGGTCGCCAAACTCGGCGATTGGTGGGGACTGGTGGCCACGCTCGCCTTGATCTATTTCTTCACCAGAAAAGGGATCCGGCAGGTATGGCCGTCCACTCTGGCCTGGCTGCGCCAGAAACGGGAGGACTACATGGCTTGGAAAATGACGCGCGCACAACAAGCCGGCGCGCTCGGTGTGGCTCTGCTCCTTCTTTTGCCGCCGGTCGCTTCCAACGTGTCCACCAGCCTGGTGCTCGAGCCGGGCCGCACCGCCCACGTCCACGCCGAAGTGCCGGGGCAGGTCCTGCACGTGTACGTTGAACAGGGTCAATCCGTCAAAGCCGGCCAAGTGCTCGCCGTCCTCAGCAACCCCGAAATCGCAGCCGACGCCGCTATTCTCCGCCAGCAACTCGCCCTCGCCAGCAGCAACCTCCGCAACGGCCAGGACCGCTCAGACTACGACCAGGCCGCTGGCGCGGTGCGCGACCGCAAACGCCTCCAGGAGGAATTCGCTGTTGCCGAAAATCGCGTCGCCGCCCTGCAAATTCGCGCCCCGATTGACGGTGTCATCTCCACCGCCGACGTAAGCCAGAAGGCCGGCACGTTTCTCGATGCGGGCGACGAACTAGCCGACGTGGTGGACCGCGGCACCATGAAAGCCCGCATCCTCGTCCGCGACTGGGATCTCCAGGACGTTCATCCCGGAGCTTCAGCAAAAGTGAAAGTGGTTCCCTTTCCTTTCCGCACCTATTCCGGGAAAGTGGACCAGATCCTCCCCGCCGCGGCCGCCGATCGTCCCGTTTCCGAAACGCAAGATCTCCAGCGCCTCGGCCAGCAACTCACCAATTACTTTGCCGTGGACATGGAATTCGCGAATCCCGACGGTTCGCTGCGCGAAGGCATGACCGGAACGGCGAAAATCTCCGGCAGGAGCTCTTCGATAGCCCACCAGGTAGCGCGCGCCACCTGGCGCTGGATACACGCGCAGTTCTGGTAAAGCGCAATCACAGCGGGATCGAGCGAACGGCGGGGGGAACCCTTCAAAAAAAGGAAAGGGACCGCCGTTCCTGGGACGGCGGCCCCTTTGGGGGGTGCTGCTACTGCAATCCTCGGCAGGCTGGACCTAACCGGAGGAACTTTTTAAGAACTCTTACTGAAACCTGATCAAGGGTTTCACGCCCGGCAGGTCGGCGCGCTTCATCAGCGGCTTCACGTTACCGGTCTTTTTGCCCTTCACTGGTTTGGCATTCTTGGCCATGATCGAATCTCCCTTGATCTTTTGTTTTTCTTGCGGGCCTTGCGAACTCTTGAAAAGGGCCGCCCCGTGACGGCATCAGCCCTTTTCTTGGGTGAATCCGTTCAATGCCCTCACACCTCGTTCCTGCAGCTACGCCAGGCGCCCGGCACTGAACTCGGAATTTACCGAGGAATCGTGGTCAGCGGCTTGGTCGCTTCGATCTTCTTCGCCTTCTTCAAAGTCTTCTTTGCCATTTTTTTGTTCCCCCTCTTTGATTCGCCCTGTTGGGCGTCGCCCTCGTTATATGCAACGCAGTAGCCAAACTCCCCAGTCCCCGCGAAATCGCAACAGCTTATTTTTCTTGCACATGCCAGCCGTACCGGAATTCGCGCGCCCAGAACCGCCCTTCGCTTCGTTGAAATAATCACCGCGTGTTGAAAATTTCAACGCCGCCGCCCGCAAATCGTCGCCGGCAAACCGCGCGCACCCCGGCCAACCGCCCCCAACACCGGGAAAACTTGCTTGCAATCCTCTCGGGAAGAATCCGGAAGGGATGCCAACAAAGAAAAGGGCCGCCAGCCTCGCGGCGGCGGCCCTTCAGAATCCTGGAACTGGCCTTTTAGCATGCACCGGCGTTCTTACCGGGTACGCCCAAAACGACGCTACTTCCAGCTGCTCTTGATGTTCAGCAACGGCTTGGTCGGGTGGATCTTCTTCGCCTTCTTCAACGCCTTTTTCTTTGCCATTTTGTCCTCTCTCGCCTGATTTGCCCTTGCGGGCATCGCTGCGTTATATGCAAAGCACCCGCCAAAGTCCACCGGCAATTCGCGACGACGCAAGGAAGCCTGGAGCGGCGCAGCGTGCATGCCGATCCCACAAGCCGGTCAACAAAAAAGGGCCGCCAGCCTCGCGGCCGCAGCCCTTCCAGCGTCTCAATCTGGCCCTATCGCGCACACCGAAACCGGCACGCGCGCGCTTCAAACCAGCCGACTACTTGTAGTACGAAATCGGAGTTTTCAGCAACGGCTTGGTCGGGTTGATCTTCTTCGATTTCTTCAGAGCTTTCTTGGCCATTTTGCTCTCCCACACTCGATTTGCCCGGCTGGGCATAGCGGCTTACATGCAAAGTCGTCGCCAAAGTTCAGTTGCCACGAGTCGCCACGCAAGTGCCTCGTTTTGCTCTACATCGTATTTCAACGTGGACGCGGCACCACTTGGCAGCCGTGCTACCGCGTTGAATTAGTCAGCACCCCATTGATATTTTCAACGCCGCTTGGCCTTTTGGCTTCGCACGCTGTTGATCGTGCCACGGCACTTCACCGACCCGCACCGGCACGGAATTTGTTCCGCATCCGGGTGAAACTTGTAGTCCAGAGTCAATTCTTCTCCCGCCTTTATCCTCCGGCAGCTGAAAAAAATCATGCGCCCCCTCACTCGGCGGTGTGCCAGGTTCGGCTCGCAGCAATGATTGATCAGTTCGGCTCCACTGCCACCCACGGCTCCGTTGATCACCCATCGCTTGTTGAGCCTCAGCAGATAAACCCCCGTATGTAGTGACGATTTCCAGTGCCTCTTATGCGCTTTCAGCACTCGGCTGTAGGGCACAAGTTCGCCCGTATACTCGATCACCTTGCGCCGCGCCGGTATCGCCTCCGCGGCGAAAACGCCCCAGCGGTGAATGTGCGATCGCTGCACCTTCAGCCGGTACGGAGAAGCGCCCGGGGTAATGGCTCTACCTCTACGTACGCTCGCAGCCGCCTTTCGCGTCGCCATGGTCAGCTCAAAATGTACCGCAGCGTGCCGCGGCAACGTCGTGCTCCGCAGCGGCACGGCACCCGCTTCAGGTTAATCGCGTAACGGTAGGTCACCGTCAGCTCTTCGCCGGCCCGGATTCTCCGCAGGCTGAACAAGTACAACCGGCCGCGCACGCATCGCCATATCAAGTTAGGCCGGCACGAATGGTTGATGAACTGCGCGCCGCGCCCGCCCGTCCTGCCGTCGATGCACCAAACAGAATTCATCGCCGCGATGTAAGTATCTTCCGGGGGACTATTCTTCGCCGCATCCCCGTAGGAGAGGCGTTTGCCCGTGTATTCGATCACCCGCCGGCCTCGCGGCACGTCTTCCAGCGCAAACACTCCGTAGCGATGCAGCGTCGAACGCCCGACCCGCAGGCGATAACGGGCAGCCTTCGGATTGATCCGGCGCGACTTGAGCCCCAGCGCTTTCATTTCGCATCCATATCGGACCGATGATCAAGGTGCGCGCTCGGCAGCCGGACTCGAGCCTTTCTGTTTTCCGTCCCGCCAGGCTACTCCGCGGCCCGCCGTCACAGATTGTATTTGCGGCACAGATAATTCAGCCGGTTGCGGTCCACACCCAATAGATTCGCCGCGTCCGCCTTCACGTGCTTGGACTGCTCCAGCGCCTCCTCAATCCAGCGCCGCTCAAACGCCTCGATTTCCTTGTCCAGCTTGATCCCCGAACTCGGCAGCCGGAAGCGCCCGCGTGCATCGCGCCCCACGGCCTGCACGATTTCCGCCGGCAAATCCTTCAACGTGATCGCGTCCCCATCCGTCATGATCACCAGGCGCTGAATCGCGTTCTCCAGTTCCCGCACGTTCCCCGGCCACGGATAGCGCTTCAGCGCCAGCATCGCGTCATCCGCGAGCTTTTTCGCCGGGAACCCGTTCGCCGCGCAATAAACGCTCACGAAATAATCCGCCAGCACCGGAATATCTTCCACGCGCTCGCGCAGCGCCGGGACGAATATCGGCACCACGTGGATCCGGTAATACAGATCCTCGCGGAAACGGTCCTGCCGCACCATTTCCTCTAGATCTTCATTCGTCGCGCTGATCAGCCGGAAATCCACGCGCATGGACTTCTTCCCGCCCAGCCGCGTCAGCGACCGGTCCTCCAGCACCCGCAATAGCTTGCTCTGCAGCGCCGGCGTGAGCGTCGCAATTTCGTCCAGAAATAAAGTCCCCTGGTGCGCCAGCTCGATGCGCCCCTCTTTCATCGCCACCGCGCCCGTAAACGCGCCCCGCTCGTAGCCAAAAAGCTCCGCCTCCATCAATCCTTCCGGCAGCGCCGCGCAGTTCACGCTGACAAACGCCCGGCTGCGCCGCGGACTCTGCTCATGCAGCGCCCGCGCCACTAGTTCCTTGCCGACGCCGCTTTCCCCGCGAATGATCACGTTCGTCGTCGCACGCGCCATCCGCTTGATCGAATCGAAGACGTGCCGCATCGCGTCCGTCGCGCCAATCAAATCGCCCAGCTTGTTCTTGCGGCTGATTTCCTCCCGCAGAATGCGGTTTTCGCGCTGGATGTGCAGCTTTTCGATGGCGCGCTCCAGCAGCAGCCGCAGTACGTCCGTATCGATCGGCTGGATGAAATAGTCGTAGCAGCCCGCGTCAATCACCTTCAGCGCCGTAGTCTTGGTCTGGTCGGTGCTCAGGACGATCACCAGCGTGTCAATGTCTCCGCAGGCCAGCCGGCTCAGCATCTCCGTGCACTCGCGCAGCCCGCCGGTTTCCATCGGTAGCGCCAGCAGCAGCACGTCCAGGCTCGCTTCCTGCAATAACCGGTAAGCCGTCTCGTAGTCCTCGCCCTCGATTACCTCGAAATCCGAACGCAGCTTCGCCACGATGCTCGCGCGCATCGCCGCATCATCATCTACGATTGCAATTTTTGGTTTAGGAGCCCCGGGCGCGATGAGCCATCTCCTGCGCGAACACGGCGTTCCCGCACAAAACGTGCAGTAAAAACGTATCCGGCGTTGCCGAGATTCTAGGTGCCCCTCGTCGTCCTGTCAACGCCGCAGGCGCACCTATCGCAGCAAAACCACTCTGAAGCGGTACAATTTCAGGGATCCGAAAGCACCAAGCGGCTGCGCGCCAAATGACGCCTCCACAACAATCGCAAACGGCACCCACCCGCGCCAGACGCGCGCTGGCAATCCTGGGCACAGCCATTTTCCTCGTCCTAGCGCCCGGATTCTTCGTGGTGCTTGTCCCATATTGGATTTCCCGCTGGCGGTTCGAGCCTCCGTTCTTCGGCCTCGCTCCATTTCGCGTATTCGGCGTCTTGCTAATGGCCGTCACCCTCCCCGTACTGCTCGAATCCTTCGCGCGTTTTGCGCTGCAGGGCGTCGGCACCCCGGCGCCCATCTTCCCCACGCAACACCTGATCGTCGAAGGCTTCTACCGCTTCGTCCGTAATCCTATGTACGTTGCAGTGATTTCCATGGTTCTCGGCCAAGGCCTTCTTTTCGGCAACGTGCGCATCCTCGAGTACGGCGTCCTTGCCTGGCTCGTGGTGCACCTATTCGTCCTGACCTATGAGGAACCCACCCTGCGCAAGACCTTCGGCGTCGAATACGAAACCTATTGCGCGAACGTCCGCCGCTGGATTCCTCGCCTCACTCCTTGGTCCGGCAACGCCCCATAAAATTGCGCGCGTGCGCCGGTTAGCACGCGGGACCTCTTGGCGCTCCATTGCGGTTTCTCTCCGCGCAACTTTCACACCCGGTGAGTGTTTAATACGGTGGAAGCAGAGATCCGGCGGAAGTACAAACCGCTTGATTGCAGTGAGTTGCAGTAAGGCTTCACAGGCTCGGAAGGGGCCCAAACATGCGATATACCAAGTACCTCATGATTTTCGCTTTACTCGGGCTTTGCCTGGCGGTAGCGCCCAACGCCCACGCGCAACGAGTCGTCGTCGGCGTGGGAGTCGGTCCAGGATACGTCGGCCCAGCTCCTGTTTGCGCTTACGGATACTATGGCTATTACCCGTACGCGTGCGCACCCTACGGCTACTACGGTCCTAACTGGTTCTCCGGCGGCCTATTCATAGGCGCCGGCCCGTGGTATCGCGGAGGCTATTGGGGACGCTCCGGATACTGGGGTCGCCCAGGCTGGGGCGGGCACGGTTACTATGGCGGTCGCGGCTACAACGGCGGCCACGGCTATTACGGCGGTCGCGGCTACGTAGGACATGGCGAGGTTGGCGGCGGTTACCACGGTAATAGCGGCTTCCGCGGCAACGAAGCGCGAGGTGGCAGCTCCCACGGCGGTGGCAGCTTCCACGGAAGCGCCTCCCGCGGCGGCGGTTTCCACGGCGGTGGCGGCGGCCACGGTGGCGGACACGGTGGCGGCCACAGATAAGTTCCAGCGCTAACCGAAAAATTCGAACGGCCGGGAGCACTCGCCCCCGGCCGTTTCGTTTTTGCGGCCCCAGCACGAACCGATCAGGCCCCCGTGACGCGCAGCGCCAGGATTTCAAAGCCTCTGTCGCAGCCCGCGGAATCTTGTAGGCAGTAGCCTCATCTACGGCCTAAACGCAACAGGTTCAGAGCGGCCTTACAGTTTGCGGAAAACGCAAGGGCGCGCCTTCAGAGTCTGTGTGAGGACACGAGAATCTTTGTAGGCCGTAGCTTTAGCTACAGCATAAACCGCAGCAAGACGGATTTTCGTCAGGGCACGGCTTTAGCCGTGCCGTAAACAACGCAAAATCAGAGCGGCTTTAGCCGCTGAGGGAACGAATTTCGAGTTCTCACACAGTCCCGCACAACCAAATTGCAGTTTCCGCGTTACTGCACCGCCGGCAATGGATGGTGAGTAACGATCAGGTTCTTCACTTTCTTCAGGCTCTTTGCCTTTCGCAGCTTCTTGCTCGCTTTTTTCGATGTCATGCTGCGCCACCCCTCGGATCTTCGCCCAATTCCCATTTTGAAACTGGTAATCATACAGTAATCATGATAAAATAACCCGGGGCCACCATTCCGGTCCTCTGAGGACGCCACATGCACTCCGCCACCACGGCGACGGGTCGAGCCAACAGAGCACTCGGGGAAACCGCGGCCCAAAACCGCCCCGCGCCCTCACCTCTCCCGCCACCCGCCATCCCGCCGCCCCAAAAACCTCATGCAACATCTCGACTTCATTGTTACAAACACCGCTCGCCGTCCACGAACCTGCCTCGCCGGCAGGCGGGTCACGAGTCGCGCTCTTTGCGTCCCGGTCGGTTCTGCGGGACCCGAGTCACGAATCACGTGTTTTTCAATCGCCAACCCGCGCGATTAGAAATCGCTATATCTCCCACAAAACAAACACCCGCACCCCAATTCAATCGCCAACAATTTGCCACTTCCAGGATCTCGAATCCCGCCGTTTCCACCGGCTGCGAATCGCGCCGCGTGTGCAGCGGACACCGTCGCGCGTCACTTCGCACCAACCTGCCTCGCCGGCAGGCGGGTTACCAATCACCGGTCACCAATCACAGCCTTTCTAATCGACAATCCAAGATATTAGAATTCACCGTAACTACCACAAAACAAACAATCGCGCCCCGTTCTAATCGACAATATTTTCAAGTTGTCAACGCCACAAATCCCGCCCACTGCGCCTTCGGCGTCGGTGCCCCGCTGGATTCGACCGGGCGCCCGCAAGCGGTTTCACTCACCCACCGCAACATTTCTAATCGCAACAAGCCCGCATTCAAGAACGTCGCCAACTCCAAGAAGCCAAACGAGAAAGGTTTTTCTAACCGCAACACGAATGCCATTTCCCTCGCATCGCCGCCCTCTCTCCTCGCCACCGTCTTCCTCCGTCTGCCCTCACGAGCTGCCAATCAATATTCCCACCGCAAACACCAGCCCGCCTCCCACAATCACCTGCACCGCGGAGGACACAATCGGCATTTCCATGTATCGGTGCCGCACCCAGCTGATGATGGCCAGCTCGATCACCACTACGACCACCGCGGCGGTGAACGCCATGTGAAAGCTCGAAATCAGGAACGGCAGCGTGTGCCCCAGTCCCCCCGCCGTGGTCATTGCGCCGGTAACCAATCCCCGCAGCGCCGGTTTGCCACGACCGGTGAGCGACCCATCGTCCGAAAGCGCCTCCGCAAATGCCATGGAAATCCCCGCGCCCAGCGACGCAGCCATGCCGACCAGGAAAGCGTCCCAGGTCTTATGCGTCGCCAGCGCCGCCGCGAATATCGGCGCGAGCGTCGAGACCGAGCCATCCATCAAGCCCGCCAGCCCCGGCTGCACGATCTGCAGCATGAACAGGCGTTGCCGCGATTTATCCTCTTCCTTGCGTTCGCCAGATACCGACTGTTTTTCTTCGATCGAACCGGCGGTGACGTAATGCTGCCGCTCCACTTCCGCCAGGTCCCCCAGAAGTTTCCGCGTGGACGCGTCGGAGATCACTCCCAATGCGCGCTCGTAAAATCGCTCCGTCTCCAGCTCCATGATCTCCGCTTGCTTGCGCACCTTGCTGATCCCCAGCGGCCGCACCAGCCATTCCGGCCGGCGCTCCACGAATCCCTTCACGTCCTGCCGGCGGATCAGCGGAATGTGCTCGCCGAACCGCTGCCGGTACATGTCAATCAGGCTCTGGCGATGCCGGTTTTCTTCCGCCTGCATGTCTTCGAACATTTTCGCCGTGGCGGGATAGCTCTCCCGCAACCCTTCGGCGAAATCGCCGTACACCCGCCCGTCTTCTTCTTCCAGTTGGATCGCCAGCGCCAGAATTTCCTTCTCGCTGAGATCCTTGAATCGCTTCTTGGCCATAATCGTCGCCCCCAGAGCCTGCCGGCCGAACCCGCGATTATATCCGTGCGCGGACGGTTTTCGCCGTGCGCTCCCGCCTGCGCCGCGAAGCCCGGAGCTGCCGCCGTGCATCCAACCACCGAGCGACTACAACCTATCTCACAAACGAATCGCCCGGAAGGGCGGGGCTTCAGCCCCGCCGTTAAGCGCCCAAAGAAAGGGGCTTCAGCCCCTGAAGCCACGAGTTTCGTACTTGGCGAATTATTTATGAGACGACTTCTGGTGAGAAGATACCGTATGGTGCCGCGATGAAAGCTTGCCTGCTGAAATCTCCCGCACCGGTCACCACCAATCCGCTGGTGTTTACCGGCGTCCCGGTCCCGCAACCGCAAAAGGGCGAAGTTCTGGTGCGCGTGAAAGCCTGCGGAGTCTGCCGCACCGATCTCCACGTGATCGAAGGAGAATTACCGCCGCGCAAATCGCCGGTGATTCCCGGGCACCAGATCGTAGGCACGATCGAAAAATTGGGCGAGGGGTCGCATCGCTTTCCGCTAGGCGCACGCGTCGGCATCCCCTGGCTGCACAGCGCCGACCAGACCTGCGAATTCTGCTGCGCGGGGATGGAAAATCTTTGCGACCACCCTACATTTACGGGTTACACGGTTGATGGCGGTTACGCCGAATACGTTGTCGCGCCCGAGGATTTCGTCTATCCCATCCCGGAGAGTTTCCCGGATGAGCAAGCCGCGCCGCTGCTCTGCGCCGGCATCATCGGATTTCGCTGCTTGCGCATTTCTGGCATCAAGGCCGGTGGACGTATCGCCTTCTACGGCTTCGGTTCGGCCGCCAGCGTGGCCATACAAGTGGCGCGCCACTGGGGCGTGGAAGTGTATGCGCCCACGCGCGGCAAAAAACATCAGCAGCTTGCGCTCGAGTTGGGTGCAGTCTGGGCCGGCGAATCGGACGCCGCGCCTCCCGTGAAATTGGACGCAGCCATCATCTTCGCCCCCGCCGGCGAGCTGGTGCCGGTCGCCTTGAAAGCATTGAAAAAAGGCGGCGTGCTGGTGCTCGGCGGGATTCACATGAGCCCCATCCCTTCCTTCGATTACGACCTGCTTTACGAAGAACGCGTGATCCGCAGCGTGGCTAATAATACCCGGCAGGACGGCGAGGATTTCCTGAAAGTCGCCGCGGAAATTCCCGTGCGCACCCAGATTCAAGTTTTCCCGCTGCAAGAGGCCAATCGCGCGCTCAACGATTTAAAAGCGGACCGCATCAACGGCTCTGCGGTGCTGGATTGCCGGATATGATGCCGCCAATTTCAAATTTCGCGCCAAACGGGAAAACCGCATGAAAATTCAATCACTCAACGTGGCGCTGCCCCGCCTGCTGGCCTGGCAGGGCCAGACGTTCAAGACTGGCATCTTCAAGGAACCCGTCCAGGGCCCCGTGATGATGCGGCGACTGGACCTCGACGGCGATCGCCAGGCCGACTTATCCGTACATGGCGGCCCGTACAAAGCCGTCTATGCCTATCCGATGGAGCATTATTCCTGCTGGCGAAAGGAATTGCCGGATATGGATTTGCCGTGGGGCGCGTTCGGCGAAAATCTCACCACCGAGGGCCTCGACGAAGCTGGCACGCATATCGGCGACCGCTTCCGCATCGGCGCGGCCACCGTGATGGTTACTCAGCCGCGCTTGCCGTGCTTTAAACTCGCCGCGAAATTCCAGCGGGATGATATCGTGAAGCGATTTCTCTCGAGCGGCCGCTCCGGATTTTATTTTTCCGTGGTGGAAGAAGGAATGGTCGCCGCCGGAGACCCGATCGAACGCATCCACGAAGACGAAAGCAGAATTTCCGTGAGCGACATCAACAACTTATTCCGGAATGGAACGGATCAGGCGCTGATGCGGCGCGTCACGCAACTCGAGCCGCTGCCGGCGGATTGGCGCCAGCACTTCATCGAGCAATTGGCCGAGCTGGAGCGCGAAACGGCGTGATTGCCCGATGAAAGTGGCGCGCAAGTTTATTCTGCACGAATCTTTTCGTGTGGGAATTTCGCTGAAGGGCGTCGGAGGCCTCTTCGAAGTCTTTGGCGGCATGGTCCTGTGGCTCGTGAAGCCGCAGGAAATGAACGACATCGTGCGCCGGATTTGCGACGCGCTGCTGGTGGACGCGCCGCACAGCAAAATCGTCTCGCACGTGCTGAATGCCTCGCAAAAAATGGCCGACAGCGGCAGCACCACGTTCGCCGCCATGTACCTGCTCTCGCATGGCGTGATCAAAACCCTCCTGGTGATCGCTCTCTGGCGCGACAAACTCTGGGCCTACCCGCTCACCATGGTCGTCTTCAGCGCGTTCATGGGCTATCAGTTGCACCGCTTCATGCGCACGCATTCCTGGGCGCTGATCTGGCTCACGGTTTTCGACGCGGTGATTATTTATCTGACCTGGAAGGAATATCAGCAGCTGCAGGCGAAACAGCGTGAAAAGCTGGCCGATGCAAGTATCGAGGATTAGCTAATCGTCGAGGGGTTCAGCATCAATGCCGATGTTCTTTTCGCCGGCGGCCTTCTTCTCGTTGTACTTTTTTACCCAGGCCGCAAAGCTCTTGCCCGCGGCGGTGTCGCGGCCGGTGAACGCGAGGCCGGCGATTTCGCTGTAGGCAATGGAAACTTTTCCCGGCTTGTCCTTCGGCATCAGCCGGATGAAGCAATCGGCGAGCGCCGGACCTTTGATCTTGCGATCGAATATGTACCCTTCGATCTTCTTCCCGTCCTTCAAAGTGATCGTCAAATCGCCGCGGTAATCGAACGCTTTTTCCACCGCTTCGTGTATTTCCGAAACGGAAGCGAGCGCGGGAACCCAGCCTTCGAGATTCTCGTGGACGACGCCGAGGTGCTCTTCGGCAGCGGATTCAGGGGACACGGAAGTGTTGGAATCGAGCATGCTGTTCGTGAAGCGTCAGGCTTTCGGCGACATGGCAATCTGCACCAATTGGCCGGAATCTTTTCCGGTGCTGGGCGAAGCACCACCCATCGCGTCGGGATCTTTGTATTTGTTGAACAGCGTGCCGCGCACCGCGCTCAAAAACCCGCCGAGCGACCCGAACATATCGTCCACGGCGCTCGCTTCGTACCCGCTGTGAACCATGCAGTTCGCGCACTTGGGATTGCCGCTTTCCGTGCCATAGCGGTCCCAATCGGTTTCGCGGACCAGTTCTTCGAACGTGTCGGCGTAGCCATCCTGCAAAAGGTAGCAGGGTTTCTGCCAGCCAAAAATGTTGTAGGTGGGCATGCCCCAGGGCGTGCACTTGTAATTCCGCTTGCCCATCAGGAATTCCATGAATAGCGGGCTCAGATTGAAGCGCCACTTCTCGCTGCGATTGCTGAGGATTTGGCGGAAGAGGTCGCGCGTCTTGCGCTTGCTCAGGAAATGATCTTGATCGGGAGCTTTGTCGTAGGTGTAGCCGGGCGAAAGCATCATGCCCTCGACGCCCAGCTCCATCATGTCGTCGAAGAAGCGGCGAACGCTCTGCGGATCGGCGCCGTCGAAAAGTGTGGTATTGGTGGTGACGCGGAATCCGCGCGCCAGCGCGAGTTTGATGGCTTCGACGGCCTTATCATAAGTGCCTTCGCGGCAAACGGCGAAATCGTGTTCTTCGCGCTCGCCATCCATGTGCACGGAAAACGATAAATACTTGCTGGGCTTGAACTGGTCCAGCTTCTCTTTTAGCAGCAGCGCGTTGGTGCAAAGGTAGATGTATTTCTTGCGGGCGACAAGGCCTTCGACGATCTCGGCAATCTGCGGGTGCATCAGCGGTTCGCCGCCCGGGATGCTCACCATCGGCGCGCCGCACTCATCCACCGCGCGGAAGCACTCTTCGGGGGTAAGCTGCTTCTTCAGCACGTGCGCGGGATACTGGATCTTGCCGCAGCCGGCGCAGGCCAGATTGCAGCGCAGCAACGGCTCCAGCATCAGCACGAAGGGGTAGTGCTTGCGCCCCTTCAGCCGCTGGCCGATGACGTAGGACGCCGTCGTCCACATTTGTGATACTGGTACGCCCATCCGATCATTCCCTCGCTAGCTCGCCGCAAAAGACTTCCACGCACGGCCTTGTGATTAGACTCTAATGGTACCGGATTCGATGCCTCCTGTGAACCCAAGACTCATCAGGGGGTTAGGTATAAGCAAGAGGCGCGTAGCCCGCGCAAATGGCTGATAAGGAGGCCGTTTGCACCACTCGCGCGGTCCCGCGAGCCCACTGCGGCGGCTTCCGAGAAGCTTTAGCGCACTTTCGGGCATCTATATGTGCGCGGCAAAACGCTGTTGAAGGAGATACCGAATGCCCGTGATTCGCTCCTGCAACCATTGTGGACAGCAGAACCGCGTCCCGGCGAAGTTTCTTGCCAGCACGGGACGCTGCGGGGCTTGCAAATCGTCCTTGCCGCCGATCGCTGAGCCACTCGCGGTTGACGACCATTTATTCGATGAAGTGGTGCAAAACGCGCCAGTGCCGGTGCTGGTGGACTTCTGGGCGGGGTGGTGCAGTCCATGCCTCGCCGCAGCGCCGGAGGTTTCGCGCACCGCGGCCGACATGGCGGGAAAAGCGATCGTCCTGAAAGTGGACACCGAAAAGTACCCGCAACTCGCCGGACGATTCAAAGTGAACAGCATTCCGAACTTCGTTGTGCTGATGGGCGGCCGAGTGGTGATGCAACAGCCCGGCTTGGTGGACCATGATCAAATGGAACGATGGCTCCAGTCAGCGGCGCCTACTCCGGCATGACAGACAGCCTGGCGGAAATGATGTTTACGGCTTCAATTCCAGGCTAAAGGATGGGTTTCATGGATTTGCAACTGGCGGGCAAAAAAGTATTGGTGACGGGTTCCACTGCGGGAATCGGATTCGCGACCGCGTTTGAATTTGCGGCGGAAGGTGCCGCGGTAGTGATCAATGGCAGGGGACAGGAGCGCGTGGACCGGGCCATCGCAGAAATACGGAAACGGCATTTCCGCGCACAAGTGACGGGAGCTGCGGCCGACGTCTCGAATGCGGCGGGGTGCGCGAAGCTCGTGCAGACCGTGGCGCAAGCGGATGTGCTGGTCAACAACATGGGGATTTTCGAACCGAAACCGTTCGAGCAGATTCCAGATGCGGATTGGCTGCGATTGTTCGAAGCCAACGTGATGAGCGGAGTGCGGCTTTCACGCCATTATCTCTCCGGCATGCGCGAGAAAAACTGGGGCCGCATCATATTCGTCTCGAGCGAATCCGCGGTACAGATTCCCGCCGAAATGATTCATTACGGCATGACGAAGACGGCGCAAGTGGCCGTCGCGCGAGGAATTGCGGAGACCGTGGCGGGAACTGGAATCACCGTGAATAGCGTGCTGGCCGGACCCACTCGCTCCGAGGGCGTGGAAACTTTCATTGCGAAAATGGGAGCTGGCGGCGATTCTGCGGCTTTCGAAGCAGAATTCTTCAAGAACATTCGCCCCACATCGCTCCTGAAGAGATTCGAGACCACCGAAGAAGTCGCGCACATGATCGTCTATCTGTGCAGTCCACTCGCTTCCGCGACCAACGGCGCCGCCGTGCGCGTGGATGGCGGCGTGGTGCGAGCAATCCTGTAGCCAGCAGACCCATACGGAAAGTTCAATTTCTGAGAGAGCCGCTCGCCAAGCGCATTGGCGTTTTTCGCTATCGTTTCTACGGTGCCAGGCGGAATTCCCCTCCTCGAATGAAGGGTTCCTGGCGCTCGCCGCAACCCTCTGAAGGCCAGAGTCTCCCGCTTGACAAGTTCCCGAGGATGAATATGCTGTAGCACATCCCGCTAGCGTTGCGCCGGGAAAACGTGTCTTTAGAGGGAGTGTCCGCCATGATTGAATTCTTCGGAGTTCGCCGTTGGGCCATTATCTTGGCGATAGTGTCCAGTTTGACTGTCGTCCCATCCGTCTTCGCGCAGCAGGATACCTCGGCCGATCAACCGGTAATCGGATCATCGGACACGGTGACGGCCGATCCGCCGGTCTCTCGCCCGAATACCAAGCCGTGCGTCGTAAACCTCTTCACCAACCAGGAGTTTGCGGATTTCAATATCAAGCCATTCGATTACACGCCGCCCACGAAGTGCGCCGGGCCGTGGGCCAAAGTCATTTTCGTCGCCGACTTCAACGAGACGCCGGGTGTGCAGTACGACCGCACGGCCGAAGTCACCATCGGAAACGTGAACGTATATTTCGGAACGACGCCCGAACCTTCCAGCACGCTGGGGCCGACTTGGCACATCGAACGCGACTTGACCGATTACAGCGCGCTGCTGAAAACTCCGCAAGCGGGCCAGGCGATCCTGGGCAACCTGGTGAATTCGACTTACACCGGAATCATTTATGGCAACGCGGAGATCGAGTTCTACCCTCCTGATTGGGCGAATCCCGCGCCGAGAACGCCGGACGTGGTGCTTCCGCTGCCGGACGCGCCCGGAGGCGCCGCAGGACTTTCTTCTCCCACCAGCCTGCTTTCGCAGACGTTCACGCTGCCGCAAAATGTCGAACGCGCCTATCTGGACGTGTTCGCGCAGGGCCAATACATCGACGAGTTCTGGTATACCTGCTCGCCCAACGACCTGGTCGCGGAGACGGAAAATACCTGCGGCAACACCGGTTTTCGCGAAACGGAAATATCCATTGATGGCGTGCCCGCGGGCGTGGCGCCTGTGTACCCCTGGATTTTCACCGGCGGTATCGATCCGTTCCTGTGGTTCCCGCTGCCTGGCGTGCAAACCTTGAATTTTGTGCCGTACCGCGTGGATTTGACGCCGTTCGCGGGTTTACTGAGCAACGGAGAATCGCACACGGTCTCGATCAGCGTGTTCAATGACGGTAATTATTTCAATGTAACCGGCACGTTGCTGCTGTGTCTCGATCATGGAGCGAGCCACGTGACCGGTGAAGTGACCCAGAACACCATTGGCAGCGGCCCGAATCCGCAAGTCACCAACAATTTGAGCAGCAGCGGAGGAAATGTGACCGGCACCGTGACGGTGACATCCGCGCGGCAATTCACGCTTGCCGGCTTTGTGAAAACGTCGCACGGCCGCGTTGATACCACCGTGCAGCAACAGCTCAAGTTCTCGAACGTGCAGACCTTCAACATTACCGACACGATTTACGGGCAAGGCGTCACGCAGGCGACGACTCTGGCTTCCAAAACCACGACGAAGGCCGGATTTCTCGTAACAGAAGTGGACAAGAGCCTTTCTTACCCGTTGGTGGTGGATTACACGGAGGCTTTGAATTCGGACGGCACTATCTCGCTCGCAACGACGATTCAGCAGAAGTATCTCGGCAACGAAACGGACCGCCTGAACGGCTTCCCGATTTTCGTCAGCTCCGTCTCGAATACTGTTGCGCCCACCGACACGCTGCAATTTGATTCGTCTTTCAACCTCCTGGGAAACACGGGGCAAAAGAGTTCGCAGGAATATATTTCCTTTGACTCGCGCAGCGGATGCTACAGCAAGAAGTTGACGGCGGAGAACAACGTGCTGACTGGCATCTCCCGCGGCGAAGGATGTGGCGGCGGAGATCAACGGTAACCGGACGCGCCGACCGATTCGGCGGCGCGCAAGTTGCTTCGGATGGCCGGGCTGCGAGTCGCCGCTCGGCTTTCTGATTTGGGATGTTGCTGATACCGGCTCACGGTCGCGAGCAAAGCTCAATCGGAAATTGGTCCGTTTGCACGCGCGAAATATTGCCGTCGCGAATCTTTTGCGTGTAGCCGCGCATCTTACTTTCGTGTAGATTTTCTTACCGTGACGACACCAGCAAAATTCAACGTCGGCCTCGTGCAGATGGCCGTCAGCCCGCAGCCGAAGGAAAACCTCGCGCGCGCGAGCGCGAAGATCGAAGAGGCGGCACGCAGCGGCGCGCAGGTCGTGTGCCTGCCGGAGCTATTTCAATCACAGTATTTCTGCCAGCGGGAAGATACCGCGAATTTTGACCTTGCCGAAGCGATTCCCGGCCCGACGACCGAAGCCCTGGGGCGCGTGGCGCAAAAGGCAAAAGTGGTGGTGGTGGCGCCGCTCTTTGAACGCCGCGCGGCGGGCGTGTATCACAATACCGCGGCGATCATTGACGCCGATGGAAAGATCGCGGGCATCTATCGCAAGATGCACATTCCGGATGATCCCGCATACTACGAGAAATTTTATTTCACGCCGGGAGATTTGGGCTTTCGGGCTTTTGAAACGCAAGCGGGCAAGATCGCCACGCTGATCTGCTGGGACCAATGGTATCCGGAGGGCGCGCGCTTGGCCGCGTTGAATGGCGCCTGCATTCTTTTTTATCCCACGGCGATTGGCTGGCACCCCAGCGAGAAAGAAGCGAATGGCGCGGCGCAACGCGATTCGTGGCGCACGGTGCAGCGCGGCCACGCGATTGCGAATGGAATTTACGTGGCGGCCGTAAATCGCGTTGGCCACGAAATCCCCGCGGCCGGTGGCGATGGCCTGGAATTCTGGGGCGGCTCGTTTCTCTGCGATCCGCAGGGCGTCATCCTCGCGGAAGCTTCCACCGATCGCGAGGAAATCCTTTACGGCACAGTGGACCTGGCGCATCTGGAAGATGTCCGGCGCAATTGGCCGTTTCTGCGCGACCGTCGCATTGACGCATACCACGGCATCGAACAGCGCTTCCTCGACGAGAAACCTTGAAGCTGAATCCCAGAACAGATCTCGTGAATCGCCAATTGACGCCTGCGGCTCTAGGCTTTTCCATACCGGCCGAATGGGAAAAGCACGAAGCCACCTGGCTGGGCTGGCCACACAATCCCACCGACTGGCCGGGAAAACTCGAACCAATTCAATGGGTATACGGCGAGATCGTGCGCAAAATCGCGCCCGGCGAAATCGTGCGCATCCTGGTGAATTCGCGCACGCACGAAGCGCACGTGCGTGAAATTTTGAAAAAGACAGGAGTGGCGGCCGGCCGCGTACAGTTTTTCCGCTTTCCCACCAATCGCGGATGGACGCGCGATTTCGGGCCGGTTTTTGTGCGGCGCGCGAAACCCCAACGCCGGGTCGCCATCGCGCGATTTCGGTTCAACGCCTGGGCGCGTTATCCCGATTGGCAGAAGGACGATGCGGTTCCACCGCAGGTGGCCCAGCGGCTGAAGTTCGAGATTTTTCCAGCGCGTTATCTCGGACACGAAGTCGTGCTGGAGGGTGGCAGCATTGACGTAAACGGGCGCGGCACCCTGCTGACCACCGAAGAATGCCTGCTCGACCAGAAACGCCAGGTGCGCAATCCGCATTTCAGCCGCGCGGACACGGAAGCGGCGCTGTGCGAAAACCTGGGCGTGAAAAACATAATCTGGCTCGGCAAGGGCATCGCCGGCGACGACACCCATGGCCATGTGGACGATCTGTGCCGCTTCGTGGATCGCCGCACCGTGGTGCTGGTGCGCGAGAAGAATCGCCACGACGCGAACTACAAGCCGCTGGAAGACAATTGGGAACGTCTGCGCGGAGCGCGCCTGGAAGATGGCAGCAAACTGAACGCTGTCGCGCTGCCAATGCCTGCACCGCTGCATTTTGACGGCGTGCGGCTGCCCGCGAGCTATGCGAATTTTTACATCTGCAATGCAGCCGTCCTCGTGCCGACGTTCAACGATCCGAACGATCGCGTGGCGCTGGGGATTCTTGGCGAGCTTTTTCCTGGGCGCCCGGTGGTCGGAATCCACGCCGTGGATCTGGTGTGGGGCTTTGGAACGCTGCATTGTTTAACGCAGCAACAGCCTGCGCTTTGATATCGCACAATTCTCCGGGAACCCCGTCGTCCAAGCCTCCGCATTAAGAACTTTTAATGACTCAGCAACTTTTCCCGCCCTTCCGCACCGAATGCCTTCGTATGTCCTCTTCCAAACTTCGCGACACATTGCAATTCGTTGCCAGCCGATAGGAAATAGCGGCCTTGCGTTAGTGCCTTTCGCTCCCGGCACAGAGATTGCATGTCGTAATTAGAGCGAGACTCGTCGTGGTGTGGCCGTGCGTCACACCGCGCCGGAACCGCAGCGCGGCAATTCTTGCCGCCCTCCGGACGAGCGGTCCAGCTAGCAGAATTGAAACTGTTGAGAACAGGTGTACGTGAACGCCACAGACTCAACCAACGCCGCCGGAAATACCGCCGCACCACTGAACATTCTGGTGGTGCATGAAATGTTGCCGCATCCGGACCGCCACGGATCGGACGTGCAATGGATGCAAATGCTGCGAGAGTTGCGCGCGCAAGGCCACAGCGTGGTTCACGTGGCGCGCAGCAGCAGCAATCTCGAGCGTTACACCGCCGGCGTGGAAGAGCTGGGCGTACGAGTCCTTACTCCCGACGCCGAGCGCATGCGCTTTCTCGGCTTCGATTTTCCCGTGGAATGGACATTCGACGAACTGCTGCGCGAGAACAAATTCGATCTGGCCATCCTGTTTCATTGGTTCTGGAACGGCATTTCGATTCCCGAGCACTACATGGAAGAGATACGGCGCTTATCGCCGAAAACGTTCATTGCGGTGCTCACAGACGATCAGCAAGGCGTGCGTGAAATGCAAATGGCCTCGCTCACCGGATACTGGGCGGACTTCGAACGATCCTACGATTTCACCAGCCGCGAGTTCGCGGTGTACCGCCGAGCGGATCTGGTTCTGACGATTTCGGAGGACGATAGCCGCGCTTTCTTGCGCGTCGCTCCGGAGCTACGAACCGGACGAATGCCCATGATCGCGGCTGCGGGGCCGCCAGGAGGCCCCTTGGCCGAGCGCAGCGGCTTCCTCTTTCTAGCGAACTTTGACAATCCAGCGAACCGCGACGCGGCGGACTGGATGCTTGCCGAGATCTGGCCGCGGATTCGTGCACAACTTCCATCCGCGGAGCTCTTGCTGATCGGCAACAATCTTCCCAGCGATCTGGGCCGCGGCCAGAGGGGGCTGGTGCCCATCGGCTACGTCGTAGACCTGGATCCGGTGTTTGCAAATTGCCGCGTGGCACTTTCGCCCGTGCGCTTTGGAACGGGGATCAAAACAAAGAACCTTTCCGCGCTTTCGCATGGAGTGCCGCTGGTGACCACCACGGTCGGCGCGGATGGAATGAATCTTCACGACGGCGAGACCGCATTGATCGTTGATTCTCCGCAGGAATTCGCGGACGCCGCCGTGCACGCTTACAGCGACGAAAGCCTTTGGCAACGCCTCGCGCAGCAAGGGCGCGCACACATCACCGAATATTTCAGCGAAGCGCGGATGCAGGAGGCGGTTCGCTGCGTGGCGCGGCAAGCACGCACTGTGGCGCCGAAAGAGTACGATGCGGATTTCGTGTGGCCGTATCTTCTGGTCGAAAAGCGGTTTCCAGAAGTCGTGACGACTTCGGCCGCTTCCCAGCGGCTTTTTCTGCGCATGAGCCGCTACGTGACCCTCGCCGAAGAATTCCTTGGCGAGCATCAGCCGGCCGCGGCCCTCGACCAACTTCGTTACATATTCAGCCAGGTGCGCGGGCGCGTGCCGGTCAACGGCATCTATCTGCGGGCGGTGGAATTAATGGCGCGGTGTTACCGGGAGCTGGGGGACACCGAAAAAGCTCTGCAATATGCACGGCGCGCCGAGCGGTTTATATCGAATGGGACCCTGGCGCTGCGCCCATCCACAAAATCGAAAAACGGCCAGGACGCCAAATCCCGAGCGGGTGCGCCCCTATTTTCCGTGATTATCCCGACGTTTAACCGCCAGGGCGTGCTCGCGGACTGTCTTGACGCACTGGCACGTCAGACGGGCGGCCCGCAAACATTGGAAGTGATCGTGGTGGACGACGGCTCTTCCGATGGAACCGAGCCGTACTGCCGCGCTTTCAGGCCCACCTATTCTTTTCAGTATTTGCGCCAGCTCAATGCGGGTGCCGGCGCGGCGCGGCGCCGCGGAGTGAAACACGCGCGTGGCGAATATCTCCTATTTTTCAATGATGACACGATTCCCGCATCCGACTTGTTGTTGCAGCATTGGAAAGCTCATCAAGATTGCCCTAACGAGCGGCAGGCAGTGCTAGGAGATTTTCGGTTTCCCCCAGCGGCACAGGATCGGGCGCTCACGCGCTTTCTAATCGAAAGTCCGTTCTTTTTTCCGCAAACGACCCTGCGGGCCGGCACCTACTGGGAATACACCTACATCGTGACTTGCAATTTGAGCATCAAGCGGGAAGCGGTGCTGGCCGTCGGCTCGTTTGATGCGCACTTTCGCGTCGCGGAAGATTCGGACCTCGGGCTGCGCTTGAGCCGCAAAGGATTCTGCGTACGTTACGTTCCGGAGGCGCAAGCCATCCACCAGCATCTGCCATTTACGGTACCTGATCTGATTCGGCGCGCCGGAATTTATGGCGAAACGCAACTTCCTTTTTTGCGCAAACACCCCGCGCTGCTCGGTGACGGCAGAACATTTTTTGGAATGCTCGACGAGCCGGCCGCGGACAAATGGCGGGCGCTGATCGGTCAGCGCAAACAGGAAATCGAGGATCTGGCGGCCACGTTGACGCGAATCGATTCGGTGGATTTCGCGCCATTCTTCACGATGAAAAAAGACGACGGAACCGTAGCGGATGAGATCACCAGGCTGTTCCGGCGCGCGGCCCCCGATGTCTACTGGTACTACTATTTTTCAGGATTGTTGCGCGCTTGGGAGAAGGAAACGGTTCATCCCTCGATGGCAGCGCTGCGGGCGGCCAGCGTCAGCGATGAAACTTACATTTAACGGCAGGCGATTCGTAACCAGTCGCCACTTGCGCCCGCGCT
Source organism: uncultured Acidobacteriota bacterium (assembly GCA_963780035.1). Lineage (GTDB taxonomy): Bacteria > Acidobacteriota > Terriglobia > Acidiferrales > UBA7541 > Palsa-295. Next base: position 182,349 of record CAWAAG010000013.1, read on the forward strand.
AATCCGATGCGTGGCGCTGCGGATAATCCACTCTGACCGATTGAATTTCATGCGGGCGTATCGGCACTGTAAATTGTCCATTGGGAGTAACTGCGAACGGCGAGCCCTCCGGCTGCTCCATGAGATTCGTGAGCGTGGCTCGGGTGGCGCCGGCGGGAACGCTGACGCGCACTTCACCGCCTTTTCCGGCCCACTCGTAGAACCGCAGAATCAGCGCGTCGCTGTCCTCCGCCTTCTTCACGGCCGTGAGCACGACGTTTTCAGGCTCGATCGTAATCAGCGACTGGCGCGGCGGCCACTTTCCATCGTGCGCCTGCACCTGCATGGCTTGGAGTTTGTAATTGAAATCGTAACCGTGCCGCACGGTGAGGGCCTGCTTCCAATCGCCCGCGTGCGGATATAGCGCGTAGCTGAAATGATGATGCCCGCGATCCGCATCAGGATCGGGCCAGACGGGAGAACGCAGCAAGGAAATGCGCAGCACGTCACCTTTCGCGTCGTAGCCGTACTTCGATTCGTTGATCAGGCTGAAACCGTGATGGCCGTCGCCGAGATCGGCCCAGCGCAACGCGGGAACCTCGAATTTCGCCGCTTCCCAGCTGTTGTTGCGCGTGGTGGGCCGCTGGATTGAGCCATAAGGAATTTCGTAGGTGGCGTCGCCGCTGGAGGCAGCGAGCGGAAACGCCGCTTTCAGCAGCACATGCGTTTCGTGCCAATCAACGTCGCTGACCACGTCCACGCGATCGAGTCCCGCATAAAGAGTGATGTCCTGCACGAATTCCGATTGCTGCCATTTGTGTTTTACGCGAATCACAGCGCGCAAGGGGCCGTGCTCGACTAATTGAACGGAATCGGCCTGATCGAGTTCCGTGAAATGCTGATCGAAGTCGGCGTCAATGTTCCAGGCGTCGTAATCCTTCGGCGTGTCTTTGAATGCCACCAGTTCGTTTCCGCAGCCGCCCGAGGCGATGGATTCAAACTTCGCTTGCTTGTCGTAGAGGGTGGTGATGCATCCGGTATGGGGATCCACCGTCACACGAAGCAGTGAATTTTCCAGCGTCAAGCCGTCGGCGTGCAAATCGCTCGTGGCGTCGCTTCGGCCAGGTACCACATGAAGAACTTCGTATCCGAGCGACGGCACATTCTTCGCTTCGATCAGCAGGCGATACGTGTGCGTTGCAGCGTCCGCGGAAAGCGTCTGGAACAGCAGCGGATTGCCGTGCGCGTCCATCACCGAAATGCCATTTTTTTCGGCTTCGGGCATTTGCACGTCCGCGGTGACAAGGTCCGTGCGTTCCCACGCGAGCGGATTGAAGACGAGCACCGGGACTCCGCCTGCACTCACGGAAGTCGTATTTACTTCGCTTGCCAGTGTGTGCAGCGCGTTGGAAGTTGCCTCGCTCGTCGCCCAGCGCACCGCGTCATAATCCTTCTGCGCGTCTTTATAGATCACGCCAATGCCGGAACCCGCGGCCAGATCGTGAAATTGGTTGAAGAGCACTTTCTTCCACGCTTCGGTGAGCTCCGTGGCCGGGTAGGCTGCACCTGAGAGCCACGCCAACGAGGAATATTTCTCGGCGTCGAGCATTTCTTCTTCGCTCTCGCGCATATTGCGCTTGTGATTGGCTTGCGTGGTAAAAACGCCCCGATGGTATTCGAAATAAAGTTCGTCGTTCCAGATCGGCAGGCTGATTTTGCCGTCCGCCGCGGGCGGCAAATTGGTATTGGCCGTCACGATGGACTTGTAATTCCACACCGGCGAGTGCTCGGTGTCCAACTTCGTTTCCACGTCGGAAAAGAACCCTTGCGCGACGCCGAAAAACGCTTTGGGAAACACCATTTGCGGCTCAGTCCATTGCTCGCCGCTATCCAGCATGGCGCGCGTGGGGCCGCCGCCATGATCGCCGACGCCAAAAAGATGCATCATTTCGCTGACACCGGGATTGCGCTCGCGCGAAGTGGCGACGTCAGCCGCGATTCGCACAGGATCGATTTCGTTCGCATAGTCGTGCGGAAAATAAGTGAGCACGCGGCTGCCGTCCGGCGATTGCCACCAGAAAAGCTTCATGGGCAATTTGTTGGTGTCGTTCCAGGCCATTTTTTGCGTGACGAAATAGTCGATCCCGGACTTTTTGTAGATTTGCGGCAGCTGCCAGTTGTAGCCGAAAGAATCCGGATTCCAGCCGATGCGCACATCCACGCCGAATTTATCCTTGAAGTAGCGCTTGCCCACCAGCAACTGGCGCACCAGCGATTCTCCGTCCGGCATATTCAAGTCCGGCTCGACCCACATGCCGCCGACCAGTTCCCAGCGGCCTTGCTTCACACGGCTGAGAATTTCCTGATAAACGGAAGGATATTTTTGCACGATCCAGTCGCTATAGGCCGCCGCGGATTGCGTGAACGTATATTGCGGATATTCGTCCATCAGTTGCAGCGCCGTCGAGAATGTCCGCCGCACCACGTCCACGGTTTCCGTCCAGGGCCACAGCCACGCCGCGTCAATGTGCGAATTGCCGGTCAAGCGCACGGAGGTTCCCTGCAGGCTCGGTTTGAGCAGCATCAGCAGCGCCTGCGCTTTTTCAAGCGACGTGTCGAATGTTTTTTGATCTGCCTGGTGCAGCGCGTTCAGGTCCACGGCAGAGGCGGCGGTTTCCAGCTGCTGCTGCGTCGAATGGGACGCCGCGCCGAGCGTGGGGATCAGCTCCGCGACGGACTGAATTTCTTCGAGCAATTGCGATGGATTGGGGCGCGACGGAGCAAATTCGACTCGCAGATTCGCGCCAGCAAAATATTTCTGATCAACCGTGTGCAGGAGCTTTATGGCAACCAGGACCTTGTCGCCCGGCTTCGCCTGATCGAACAGTACGATCGGTTCCAGATCTTCGCCCATCGCCACGCGGCGGCCGTTGAAATAAATGATTTCAGGCATGGGTCCGTTCGCATACGCCACAAATTGCAGCCACACGCGGGAGCCTGTGAGGTCATAGCCGTTCAGAGTTTTTGGAACTTCGATCGAGCGGCGATACCAGACGGCTTCGGTGGGCGCGCGTGTATCCTTGATTACGGTTTGCCAGGCGGAATCATCGAGGTCGGTAGATTCGCCATGGGCCACGTCGCCGGCATGGAAGCGCCAGTCGTCCGCCGGCAAACTGACGAGCGACGACAGCTCTTTCACCGTGGTCTGCGCAGTAACGGAGAGCGCCCGCACGGCTTTTTCGGCGTCGGATTGCGCGCGCGCTGGAATTGCCGGGAAGGCACAGAGAATAGCCACAACCACAGCGGTGAATATATGACCGCGTACTCCGCGGGCATGCGTTGCACAGCCGGGGATGCTCATCGCGAATTCCTCTCGTTGCACGGCGAGAAGCCGATTACGGACTGCCGGTCGAGGGCCTGACGGAGGCCGCACGTCGAACGCGTCGCACAATTGGCGCGCGGATTATAAAGCAACGTAGTCCTCTTGTAGTATGGTTTCCGTCGTGGCGGATTGGCGGAAGTAAACTTATATGACGCAAGACGAATCGAGCTGGCGGGATTGGCCTCTGGCGGAGCGCGAGCGGCAATATTCGCCGAGCAGTTGCGTTCCCTCGCTCGCTCCTTATCTCGAGGTATATGCGGCACGCAGCCGCGACGCCGAGCGGCGCATCCATTGCCGGAAGAATTTGCACTGGGGTGACCAGCCCGCTGACACTTTCGACTATTTTCCGGCGGGCGCCGCGGATGCGCCGTTGCTGGTTTTTTTCCACGGTGGGTACTGGCAGGAGCTATCGAAGAATGAATCGCTTTTTGCGGCGCCGGATTTCGTCGCGAACGGCATCGCGTTTGCCGCGATCGAATACACGCTCGCGCCACGTGCGAACATTGCGACGATCGTTGATCAATCGCGGCGTGCAATCGCTTCGCTGCACCGGCAGGCTACGAAGTTAGGTTTCGATGCGCGCCGAATTTATGTGGCAGGTAGTTCGGCGGGAGCACACCTCGCTGCGATGCTGCTGGTCGATGGCTGGCAGAGGCATTACGGATTGCCGGGTGAGACCGCTGCGGTGGCCGGCGCCATCTTGCTGAGCGGCATTTACGACCTGGAGCCTCTCGTGGGGACTTACATTGACGCGGCGCTGCACCTCACGGTTGGCGATGTGGCCACGCTCAGTCCGGCACGCCTGAAACTTGGATTGTCTGTGAAGACGATTGTGGCGTGGGGAGAAAACGAGACGGCGGAATTCAAGCGACAGAGCCGGGTCTTTGCCGCGAAGCTGCGGGCCGCCACCTTCCCCGTTTCTGAGTTCGAAGCGGCCGGGGCAAACCATTTCGATATCGTTTTTGGGATTGCCGATACAACCACGCAACTCGGACGTGCGACGATCGATCTGATTCGCAATGAAGGCAAAAGTCGCCGGCGCTAAAGCCTTCAGCGGATGCGAATTCGCGCCCTCGCGCTACAGGCGCTACGTCCTTAGTTCTGCCAGAAATCTTTCCGCGAAGGTGTGCACATCGAGGAACGAATTGTAGAGCGGGACCGGCGCGACGCGCAGGATGTCCGGCTCGCGCCAGTCGCAGAGGATTCCCTGCCGTGCGAGGCGCTCGCAAACATTGCGGCCATGCGATTTGATCTGCAGCGATAGCTGCGCGCCGCGTTGCGCGGGGTCACGCGGCGTGATGATCGAATAGCTGTCGCTGGCTTTCTCCGTCAGCAGAAATTCCAAATAACCGGTTAGTTCACCGCTTTTCGCACGTATTTGCTCCATGCCCACTTCATCGAAAATATCCATGGAGGCGCGCAGCGCGGCCATCGACAGGATCGACGGATTGCTCAGTTGCCAGCCTTCGGCACCCGCCATCGCTCGGAATTCTGGTTCCATGCGGAAGCGCGCCGTCTTGTCGTTCCCCCACCAGCCCGCGAACCTCGGCAGATCAGGATTCCGCGCGTGGCGCTCGTGTACGAAGCATCCCGCGATGCAGCCGGGGCCGCCGTTCAAATATTTGTAGCTGCACCAAACGGCGAAGTCCGCGTTCCAGTCATGCAGCTGCAACGGAAGATTTCCGGCGGCATGCGCCATGTCAAATCCGACGACGCAGCCTTGCGCGTGTCCCGCCGTGACGATGCGCGCGCAATCGAAGGCTTGCCCGCTGTAGTAGTTCACGCCGCCGAGCATAGCCAGCGCGATGCGGTCGCCTTCGCCGGAGAGTACTTTTTCAATGTCCTCCGCGCGAATCGTCTTTTCGCCCGGACGCGGAGCGATTTCGACTAGAGAAGTCGCCGGATCGTAGCCGTGATAGCGGATTTGCGATTGCACGGCATATTGGTCGGAAGGAAACGCATTGGATTCGATGAGGATTTTGTTTCTCGCGGCCGTAGGCCGGTAAAAAGAGACCAGCATGAGGTGCAGATTCACCGTAAGTGAGTTCATGACGACGACTTCTTCAGGCAGAGCGCCAACCAGCCGCGCCGTGGGCCCCGCGAGCAGTTCGTGATACGGCATCCAGGGGTTTTGTGCGTGAAAATGGCCCTCCACGCCGAGCTTGGCCCAATCCTCCAGTTCTCTTTCGATGTATCCGCGCGCGGTTTTTGGCTGCAAGCCGAGAGAATGGCCGCACAGATATACGCAATCCGCACCCGCGGAAGTTTTTGGAATGAGAAAACGGTTGCGATAGTCGGCAAGCGGGTCGCGAGCGGTCAACGCCAGAGCAACATCGCGGCCGGCTTCGAATTTTTGCGCGGCCACTTAGAGATTCTCCAAAGGCGTGAGGTCGCGGTGAATGAGCCGATCTGCCCGCTGCCAATCGAGGTCTTCGATCCGGCTGATCGCATCGCACAATTCTGCGAGCAGAAGATCCTGGATTCTTCCCCGGGAAAGCGCCACGGAATAAGGCACGCGGTGAAACGTCACCATCGCGTACTTGGGAACAAAACAGCGCGGATATTTCGATTCCAGTGCGAGCTCGACCTTCTTCCGTAAAAGAAACCGGGGATCCGCCACGCGATCGCGCATTTCGATGAAATTTTCGAGGGCGAGATCCGCGATGGCGTCGGTATTGCTCTTCCGTGCCTGTTCGAATTCGGCGAAGAGTTTCGGCCAGTCGGGGCCGCGACGATCCAGCAATTCCAAAAAGATGCTGCAGTCTTCGAATGCGCAATTCATTCCCTGGCCGAAGAACGGGACGATGGCGTGAGCCGCGTCGCCGAGCAAGAGCGCCTTCCCGTCCACGTGCCACGGCGAACATTTGATCGTGACCATCGCGCCGGTGGGATTGTTCGAATAACTTTCTTTCAGTTGCGGCGTCAACGGTACGGCATCGCGAAACTTTTCCGCAAAGAACGCCGCGGCCTTTTCCGCGGTATCGAGCGTCGCAAAGCTATCTTTGCCGTCGAATGGCAAGAACAGGATGCACGCAAACGTGCCGTCAATATTGGGCAAAGCGATCAGCATATACGCGCCGCGCGGCCAGATGTGCAACGCATTTGGCTCGAGCAGATGCTTGCCGCCGGGCCCGGCGGGAATGGTCAGTTCTTTGTAACCATAGTCGAGATATTCCTGAGAAAGATTGAAGCGCCCCAGCTTTTGCATTTCCATGCGAATAGCCGATGCCGACCCGTCGGTCGCTATCACGGTATCCGACTCGACAGCAGCCTCGTATCCGGTTTCTTCGTTGCGAAAGCGCGCGGCTCCGGTCGCCGCATCGAATCCGGTGCAGCGTTCGCCGAAATGAATGGTGACGCCACGCGCTTCCGCAGCGTTCATCAATGCCACGTTTAAATCGGCGCGCGAAATCGAATTGATGACCTCGGTATCGTTTTTGCCATACGGTTGAAACGTGAGCTCTCCCGCGACTGAGTGCATCATGCGCCCTTGCATCGGCACGATGATGCGCCGCATCTCCTCCCACAGGCCCGCTTCACGAAGCGCATGAATCCCCCGCGTGGAAATGGCGAGATTGATGGAGCGTCCCGCGCTGGCGCGCACATTGCGCATGTCCGGGCGCCGCTCGTAAATCTGCACGCGAAAGCCGCGCTGCGCCAGTGAAATCCCGAGCAGCGGTCCCGTGAGTCCGGCGCCAACCAGCGTGATGGATTGCGAGCGAGTGTGCATATTCAGGAAAGCCGCGCAGGGCGCGATGGAGTCACGATGAGAGCGATCATCCTTCCAGATACGTTCGCGCTTCCCACAATTCCGGGAAGAATTTCTTATCCAGCGTGAGTTTCAAATAGGAAGACCCGGCGCTGCCGCCGGTGCCCATGCGAATGCCGATGGTGCGTTCGACCATTTGAATGTGGCGAAGGCGCCAGCCCACGACCAGCTCATCGAATTCCGTCAAGCGCTCACAAACGTCTATCCAGTCGCGATGATTGCGCTCGTCGCGGTAAAGCGCGTGGATAGCCTGCGCGCGCGCCTGGAATTTTTCCGCTTCCGTCGCGTTCGGCGTGCTGGGAGGCAATGTTCCCAAAGCTTCGAGGGCCTGGAAGAAAACATCGCGCAGGGAATCCTCGCGCAGCCGGCGATTCAGAATGGCATGCGTTTCCGGTGTCAATTCGTGGTAGCGCAGCATTTTTTCGTCTTTCAGGCCGCAGAGAAATTCCAGCTCGCGGAACTGCTCGGACTGGAAGCCGCTGGCGGGGGCCAACTTTTCGCGAAACGCGAGGAAATGCGTGGGCAACATGGTTTCCAGGATGGTGAACTGCTCGACCAGCACGCGCATGATTTCCGTGCAGCGGCGCAGCAGGCGCGCGGCTTCGTAGACGCCATCGCGCGAGGTGGGATGGGCGGCTGCATCGCGCAGATTGGCAACCACCGCGTCAAGATCGTGCAGCAGTTCCTTGAACCACAATTCGTAGGTCTGGTGAACGATGATGAAGAGCAATTCGTCATGATGCGCGGGCGAAGATTCCGGGTGCTGCAGCTTCAAAAGCTCGGGGACTTCCAGGTACGAGCTGTAAGTGAGCTTCTCCTGGTTTCGTTCGCCGCTCGCCCGCGCGGTCGCCACATCATCTTCAGAAGTGCCGCGAGCTGGACAACCGAGGGACGCCGTTCGTTGTTCGTTGCTGCTGTCCGTCGCAGAATCGCCTGCGCTGTCAGTCTGGTCACTTTCACCGAGCCACTTTTCCGTATTGCTTCCGAGTAGCTTTGCTTTTGCGGCTGACGCCAGCCCGCTTCCGCGAATCAGCGCGCCGACGCGCTCTTCGCCCAGCGGAAACGGATAGTCGGAGCCGAGCAGCACGCGATCCTGGCCCATGATTTCCACCAGGAATTGCAGCATGCGCTGATCAAACACCGCGGAATCGACGTAAAACCTCTTCAGATAATGGCTCGGCGGAAATTGTGAAACGCCGCGCGCCACCTCATGGTGATGCCAGGCATTTTCCAGCCTTCCGAGAAGGAACGCGAAGCTGCCGCCGCCATGCGCGAAGCAAATTCGCAAGCTCGCCGGCAAACGGTCAAACCCGCCACCGACGATCAATGACACCAGCGACAATTGGGTTTCCGCGGGCATGCCCACGGTCCACAGCATCATGTAATTCGGCATGCGCAGCGGCGCCATCATGTCCCACGGATGAACCAGCACTGCCGCGCCTTCATCGGCGCAATGCTGCAGAAACGTCAGGATGCCGGGATCATCGAGATTCTTTTCGCCGACGTGATTGCCGATTTCGACGCCCACGTGCCCGGCGCGCAAGCAGCGCGTCAGTTCCACACAGGACGCGTCAATATCCTGCAGCGGCACCTGGCACAGCGATCGCAATCTCCCTTTTCCCCGCCCGCACATTTCCAAGCCCGCATCATTGAAGAGGCGCGCACATTCCAGCGCATGCCGCGGTTCGCGGTTGTAAGCGAAAAGTACCGGTGTGGCGGAAATGATTTGCCGGTCGATTCCGTCGCGGTCCATTTGTTCCAGACGCACGTTCACGTCCCAGCAAGCGGAATTGATCCGCCGAAATTCGCGCTCGCCTAGCATGATGACCGCCTTGCCGGGCCCGGTGTGCTTGATCCACGGCCAATCAGGCGTGCCGAAGCGCGCCGCCAGATCCGGCCAGGACTCCGGGAAGAAATGCGTGTGAATGTCGGTGATTGGCATCTTCGTTTGCGATTCGCGGAGCGACGCTACCGGGGCGCCGGCTTGCCCGGATGCACGGTGCCGCAATTCGGGCACACGCGCAGTTTTTCGTTCTGATAAAACCGCTCGAAAAGCGGCGGCAAGTCCGTCACGATGCTCTGCAAAAGCACTTCAGCGCGATGCACCAGGTGATGGCATTTATCGCAATACCATTCAAAGCCGTCTTTCACACCCTCCGGCCGGGGAATTTCGACCACCAGTCCGATGGTTCCCGGCGCGTGGCGCTGGGGCGAATGCCGCGTGTGTTTCGGCAGCAGGAAAATTTCGCCTTCCTTGATGGGAATTTCGATCGGCGGCTTGCCGGGCTCTTGCATCACGCGAATGAAAATATCGCCTTTCAACTGGTAGAAAAATTCCTCGGTAGGGTCGTCGTGATAGTCCACGCGCTGGTTCGGTCCGCCGACGACGGTCACGATGATGTCTCCATCGTCCCACACCTGCGCGTTGCCGACCGGCGGCTTCAGTTTGTCGCGATTGGCGTCTATCCAATTTTGAAAACTGAAGGCTTTCAGAGTCTTAATGGATGGCATTATTTTTTCCTTTCTGCCGTAGCGACCGGTTTGTAGGCGATCGCCTTCATTTCGATCAACAAGCGCGGATGGGGCAACTGATGAACGGCGACGGTGGTGCGCGCCGGGCCGTTTTCATCGAAATACTCGGCATAGACCTCGTTGTAGCCCGCAAAATCGTCCATGTTCACGAGAAAAGTGGAAATTTCCACCAGATCCGTGAGTTGCGCATCCATGCTTGCCAAAATGTCGCGGATATTTTCGATGAGAGCGCGCGTCTGCACCCGAATATCCAGCCGCGCCATTCCCACGGAATCTGCTTCCGCACCTGCGATGGTATTGTCCGCGCGGCGCGAACTCGTGCCGGAAACGAAAAGATAATCGCCGGCGCGCTTGATATGCGGGAAACGGCCGCGCGGCCGAGCTTTCCCCTGAACGACTTTGCTCTCGGTGGCCATCAATCACTCAACTTAACGCAGATATTGTTCAGTTCCGAATAAAAGTTCAGGGAATGCATGCCGCCTTCGCGGCCGATCCCGGAGAGGCCCGCGCCGCCAAAGGGTGTGCGCAAATCACGTAGAAACCAGCAATTCACCCACGTGATTCCGGCGCGCAGCTGCTCCGCCACGCGATGGCCGCGCTTTAGATTCGATGTCCACACGGAAGCCGCCAGGCCATACTTCGTGTCGTTTGCCTTGGCGATAGCTTCTTCTTCGCTATCGAAAGGAGCGACGTGGCACACGGGCCCGAAGATTTCTTCCTTCACGCAACGGGCGGATTCCAGAAGCCCCGTCAGGATTGTCGGCTGGACGTAAAAGCCGTTATCGCGCGCGTCGCCGAAAGAGGGTATACCGCCGCCCGTGATGATGGTCGCGCCTTCATCGCGCGCCAATTGATAATAAGAGAGAACTTTCGCGCGATGCTCTTTGGAAATCAGCGGGCCCGTTGTGGTGGTTTCTTCCATCGGCCAACCGAGGCGCAAGCCTTGCGCTTTCTGTTTCAGCGCCGCCACGAATCGGTCAAAGATGTTGCGCTCGACGTACACGCGCTCGGCGCAAAGACACACCTGGCCGGTATTCATGAAGACAGCGTCCGCGAGGCCATTGAGCGTTTGCTCGAAATCGCAATCGCCAAATACAATGGCCGCATTTTTTCCGCCCAGCTCAAACGACAATGGCTTCACGGTGGGAGCAGCGGCGCGCATGATCGCAGCGCCCGTGCGCGATTCCCCGGTAAAAGTGAGCGCATCCACTCCGTCGTGCGTGGTCAACAATTCTCCGGCCGAATCGGGTCCAAAGCCGTGAACCAGATTGAAAACTCCCGGCGGCACGCCTGCCGCTTGCATCACCTCGGCCAGTAAGGTCGCGGTGGCCGGCGTCTCTTCCGACGGCTTGACGACCACGCAGTTGCCGCAGGCCAGCGCGGGAGCGACCTTCCACGTCAGCAGCAAGAGCGGCAAATTCCACGGCGTAATGATGCCCACCACGCCCTGCGGCTTGCGCACCGCGTAGTTCAGGGCGACGGCGCCATCGGGAGTTTCCGTGCGAAATGATTCGAGGCCGGCGGTCTTGATGCTGTCGGCGAAGGCGCGGAAATTTGCGGCGCCGCGTGGAATGTCAATGCGCGTCGCGAGCGAGATGGGCTTGCCCGTGTCCGCGACTTCCGCCAGCAGAAAATCCTGGAAGCGCGCTTCGATTCCGTCGGCGATTCTGTGGAGCATCGCCGCGCGCTTGGCAAGCGGCAAGCAGCCCCATTCTCCTGCAAGCGCCCGGCGCGCCGCTGCAACGGCTTCGTCCACCATGGCGCGGTCGGCTTCGCAAACCTGCGCGATGACGGAGCCGTCCGCGGGGTTGACGTCGGCAAACTCGCGCGCGCCGCTCACAAATCGGCCGTTAATGTAATTTTGCAGGAGCTTCAAGGAGATTCCGCGCTCGTTCGGCATCAGCCATGACAGCAAACGCCCGCTGAAGCCTTCAGCACGATACCAAAAACGCGCGAGGTTCGGGCGTCGAATTGGCCACCGCCAGTCCGTGACTCGGCAGCGATTCGCCGCGGAACAGTACGGAGGCGCTACTTGGTGGATGGTTGCGGCGGTGAATCCTGCGAAAGTACCTGGTGAGGCGTGGGAATTTGCGATGCGTCCCAGCCGCCGCCGAGCGCTTCCACCAATTGCACGCTGGCGGTCATCTGCTGGATGCGCAAATTGACGGCGGTCTGCCGGTTGCTCAGCAGGGTGGTCTGCGCAGTGATCACGTTCAGGTACGGATCGATCCCCAGTTTGTAGCGGTCCGTGGCGATCTTCAAATTCCGCTCGGCTGACGCCACCGCCGTATCCTGCTGCTGAATTTCAACCGAAAGAATTCGCAGCGAAGAAAGATTGTCCTCCACCTGCTGGAAGGCGGTCAGTACGGTCTGGCGATAGTTCGCGACGGTTTCGTCGTATTGCGCGCGGTATTGCATCACCGTCGCGCGGCGCAATCCGCCGTCGTAAATCGTTTCAGACATACCGGGCCCCGCCGAAAAAAATCGGCTTGGCCACGTAAACCAGCTCGTGAACGCGTGCGATTCGAACCCCAGCGACGCGCTGAGAGTAAGCGTCGGATAAAACGCGGCGGTCGCAATGCCAATCTGCGCGTTGGCTTGCTCCATGAGCCGCTCGTTCGCAGCGATATCGGGGCGGCGCTCGAGCAGTTGCGACGGAACGCCGAAAGGAATCGCGGGAGGGTTCACCTTCAGAGGTTCCGCCGGAATCGAAAACGTGGAAGCCGGCTCGCCAACGAGCATCGCAATAGCGTGTTCGTACTGGGAGCGCAGAATTCCCAGGTTGGTATCCGCTGCTTGCGTGGTTTCCAACTGCGTTTCGGCTTGCGCCACGGCTTCGTCGGAGTCTATCCCAGTTTCATACAAAACTTTGGTGAGATTCAGCGACTCCTGATAGGCAATCACCGTGGAATCGAGTAATTGCTTAAGGTCGTCTTCGCCGCGGAGCTGGTAGTAATCCACGGCGATTTCGGCTTGGGCGGTCAGGCGCACGTTTTCCAGATCGGCCGCGCTGGCCTGCGCGGACGCGGTATTGGCGCGCACCTCATTGCGAACCCGGCCCCACAGGTCGGGCACCCACGTGGCGTCGAATGGCAAACTGTAAAACGTCGAGGTGCCGGGCGTTACGGCCAGTGAGGCCGCGGCGCCTTGTCGTGAAGAGGTGATCGCGGGACCGACTGAAACCGTGGGGAAATACTGGGACCGTGCTTCTTTCACCAAGGCGCGCGCTGCCATGTAGCTGGCCATCGCGGATTGCACGTTTTGGTTCGAAATATTTACTCTTTCTTCGAGCGCGGTCAATTGCGGGTCGTGGAAGATTTCCCACCACTTCCCATGCAGGACGTTATCGCTGGGCTGCGCAACTTTCCAACCGTCCGTCTTGCTGAAATCGGCCGGCGTAAGCTCCTTGTACGCCACAGGCGCTTGCGCCGTTGGCTTGTGATATTTGGGACCGACGGTGCAGCCGGCGAATAGCAATGCGGCGGCGACAGAGGCAGTGAGCAAGCGAGAATGAAGTTTTTCAATCATGCGATTTTTATTATTCCTGTTTCCCGCGGGCTGGTCGGCGGTTGGAGTAACTTGCGGAACGCGATTCATCAATCGGCCGGCTCCTCTGTTGCAGGACCTAGGGCGTGGTGGTGCGTGCGGGCCCAGCGAACGCGCAAACGATCCAGAGAGAGATAGACGACTGGTGTGGTGTAAAGGGTCAGCACCTGGCTGACGATCAACCCGCCGATGATGGTGATGCCCAGCGGCCGGCGTAGCTCCCAGCCCGTGCCCGTGCCCAGTGCCAGCGGCAGAGCGCCGAACATCGCCGCCATGGTGGTCATCAAGATCGGCCGGAAACGCAACAGGCACGCCTGATAAATCGCTTCTTCGGACGTTTTGTTTTCCAGCCGCTCGGCCGCCAGGGCGAAATCAATCATCATGATGGCGTTCTTCTTCACGATCCCAATCAGCAGGATCACTCCTATCAGCGCAATGACGCTGAGGTCCACATGGAACAATAAGAGCGCGAGCACCGCGCCCACCCCGGCCGAAGGAAGCGTGGACAAAATCGTAATCGGATGAATGTAGCTTTCATAAAGTACGCCGAGAACGATGTAAACCGCCATCAGCGCGGTGATGATTAAAAACGGCTGAGTCGCGAGAGAGTCCTGAAAGGCCTGCAATGTCCCCGAGAACATTCCGTGAATCGTTGACGGCACGCCCATTTGCTGTTCCATGCGGCTGATGGCTGCAGCAGCATCGCTCAGCGCGATATTGGGCGCCAGATTGAAGGACACCGTGACCGAGGGAAACTGGCCCTGGTGATTGATTGCAAGCGCCGCAATTTTGGGCGCATAGTGCGCGATGGCGCTTAGCGGAACCTCCTTTCCAACCGACGGGCGGATGTAAATATCGTCCAAGGAAGTGGGGTCCTGCCAGAACTGCGGCGCGACTTCCATCACCACGTGATACTGATTCAAAGTCGTGTACATCGTGGAGACCTGCGCCTGGCCAAACGCTTCGTACAACGTGTTGTCAATCATTTTCGGCGTAATGCCCAGGCGTGCCGCAGTGTCGCGGTCGTAAACAAGCTCGGCTTGCAGGCCGCTATTCTGCTGATCGGTATTGACGTCGGTCAGAATGCGCTCTTTTTTCATCGCGCTCAGCAAGCGCGGGCCCCAAGTCACCAGGTCATCGATGCTGTCGCTCTGAATCGTGTACTGATACTGCGCGTTGGTGTGGTGGCCTCCAATGCGCAAGTCCTGTCCGGCTTGGAGGAAGACAGTCGCGCCGGGAATGGAAATCAGTTTGGGCCGCAAGCGATCAATCACCTGGCTGGAACTGATCTTGCGTTGTTCGAGAGGCTTGAGCGCCAGGTAGATGAATGCGGTATTGACCGCGCCGCCTCCGCCGGTGAAGGCTCCGACGTTTTCTACGGCAGGGTCGGCCTTGATGATGTCAACGAAGCGCAGAGTGAGCGTCTGCATGGCCTGGAAGGAAAGGTCCTGGGCGCCTTGTACGCCGCCGAAAGCAGTTCCGTTGTCCTGCAGCGGGAAAAATCCCTTGGGGACGATCCAGAAGAGAAAAACATTCAAAATGATGGTTACCAGCAGGACGAAGAGCGTCACCGTGGAATGTTCCAGCACCCATTTCAGAGTGCGCTCGTAAAAACCCAGCATGCTGGAAAAGACCTTTTCGCTGGCGCGAAACACGGGCCCGTGTTTTTCCTCATGAGGGTTCTTAAGCAGCCGCGAGCACATCATGGGCGTGGTAGTCAAAGAGATGGCCAGCGAAACTACGATCGCGACCGACAAGGTGACAGCGAATTCGCGGAACAAGCGGCCGATGATCCCACCCATCAAGAGAATGGGAATGAATACCGCGATTAGGGACAAGCTGATCGAGAGGACCGTGAACCCGATTTCCTCCGCGCCTTTCAACGCGGACTCCATCGGGCTCATGCCCTGCTCCAAATACCGCGAAATGTTTTCGATTACCACGATGGCGTCGTCGACCACGAAACCGGTGGCAATCGTGAGAGCCATCAAAGATAGATTGTCGATGCTGTAGTTGCACAGGTACATCACGCCAAAGGTGCCGATCAGGGAGACGGGAACGGCCACGCTGGGAATCAAAGTAGCGCGCACATTGCGGAGAAAGAGAAAAACAACCAGAATTACCAGCCCGACGGAGACGGCGAGAGTTCTTTCGACTTCGTCCACGGAGGCCCGGATCGTCAAGGTGCGATCCAACACGATCGTCCAGTCCATTGCAGCCGGGATAGACGCCTTCAATGCCGGGATCGCCGCCCGGATGCGGTCTACCGTGTCAATGATGTTGGCCCCGGGTTGCCGGAAGATGATCAGCAGCACGCAGGGCTTACCGTTGAGGTATCCAGCGGCACGAATATTTTCCACCGCGTCTTCGACGTCGGCGACGTCCGAAAGTTTAATCGCCGCGCCTTTGTGGTAGCCGACGATCAAGTCCTTGTAGTATTTGGCTTTCAGAAGCTGGTCGTTGGCGACGATATCGGCCGTCGTGTTTCCGTCGGTGATTTGCCCCTTTGCCAGATTGGCGTTTTGGCTGCTCAGCATGGCATTCACGTCTTGCAAGCCGAGCCCATAGCCGTTCAATTGAGTCGGATTCAGTTCCACGCGCACGGCTGGCAGTGAGCTTCCGCCGACGGTTACCTGCCCAACCCCCTCGATCTGCGAGAGCCGCTGCTCAACGACCGTGGATGCCGAGTCGTACATTGCGCCGCGGTCGTAAACCTTCGAGGTCAATCCCAAAATCATGATCGGCGCGTCCGCGGGATTCACCTTGCGGTAGGTAGGATTGGAAGGCAGGTTCGCCGGTAGATAGCTCCGCGCGGCGTTGATCGCGGCTTCCACATCGCGGGCGGCGCCGTCAATATTCCGATTCAAATCGAACTGCAGCGTGATGCTGGTAGTACCGAGAAAGCTGGAAGACGTCATTTCGTTGACGCCAGCGATGCGCCCGAATTGCCGCTCCAGTGGCGTCGCCACTGACGAAGCCATGATTTCCGGGCTGGCTCCGGGCAGGCTGGCGCCCACGGATATCGTAGGAAAATCAATTTGCGGCAGCGGAGAAACAGGAAGTACCTGGAACGCCACGGCTCCCGCGAGCGCAATTGCCACGGTGAGAAGCGTAGTCGCGACCGGCCGGTGAATGAATGGGGCGGAAATATTCATGGCTAATCCGCGGGTACTGATTCCGCGCTTCCATGGCCCGCGCGATATGCCGACAATCGCTTGGCCAGATCATCGAAGAAAATGTAGATCACCGGCGTGGTGTAAAGCGTAAGCACCTGGCTCAGGAGCAGGCCGCCCACCATCGCGATGCCCAATGGCCGGCGCAATTCCGACCCAATTCCTGTGCCGAGAGCGAGGGGCAACCCACCGAGAAGCGCGGCCATGGTGGTCATCATGATGGGACGAAAGCGCAGCAGGCAGGCCTCGTAGATAGCATCCTCGGAATTCATGCCGTGTTTGCGCTCGGCTTCCAGAGCGAAGTCAATCATCATGATTCCGTTTTTCTTCACGATACCGATCAACAAAATGATTCCGATGAGCGCCACCACGCTCAGTTCCTGGCCGCAGATCAGCAGGGCCAGGATCGCTCCCACGCCCGCGGACGGCAGCGTGGAGAGAATCGTGACCGGATGGATGTAACTCTCATAAAGAACGCCGAGCACGATGTAAACGGTGATCAGCGCAGCCAAAATCAAAAGCGGCTCGTTGCTCAGCGAAGCCTGAAATGAAGCCGCCGTGCCCTGAAACGCCGCTTGCACGCTCAGGGGCATCCCAATTTCCTGCTGCGCCTTGTCAATCGCTTTCGTGGCTTGCCCCAGCGACGCGTCCGGAGCCAGATTAAAAGAAATGGTGACCACCGGGAATTGCCCTTGGTGATTCACGGACAATGGCGCGGTCTTTGATTCGAAGTGAGTGAACGCGCTCAGCGGCACGGCGGCTCCATTGGCCGCGCTAACTGGCGCGGGGTTTGCCGAACCGGAAGCCGCCGTCGAGCTGCTGGCGGAAGGAGTCGGGCTGGAATTTGCGCTGCCGGATGCCGTGCTCGCGGTGACGATGGTACTGGTGGGAGAGGTGGTGAGCGACGAGGAAACCAGCGCCGACCGCACATAAATATCGTGCAACTTCGTGGGACTCTTCTGGAATTCCGGCATCGTTTCCAGTATCAGGTGATACTGATTCAACTGGGTATAAAGCGTGGAAACTTGCCGCTGACCAAAACCGTCATAAAGTGTTTGATCAATCGCGGACGGAGTGATTCCCATGCGTGAAGCCGTTACGCGGTCAATCACCAACGATTCCGCGAGCCCGCCATTCTGTTGGTCCGTCGCCACATCGCGCAGCTCGGGAATTGCTTTCAACTTGGCGATCAACTTGGCGGTCCATTCGTTCAGCTCATTCAGATCGGGATCTTCCAGAGTGTATTGATATTGCGTGCGGCTGACGCGATCCTCGACCGTCAAATCCTGCACCGGCTGCATATACAGAGTGATGCCGTCCACTTTTTCGAGTTCCGGTTGCAGCCGGCGAATCACATCGGAAGCGTTGATTCCGCGGTCCGCAAGCGGCTTCAGATTGATCAGAATCCTTCCGCTATTGAGCGTCGTATTCGTGCCGTCAACTCCGATAAAGGACGAGAGGCTCTCGACCGCGGGGTCTTTCAGGATGATCGCGCTGAGTTCCTGCTGCTTCTGAGCCATCAATGGAAACGAAATTGTCTCCCCGGCTTCCGAAATGCCCTGGATGATGCCGGTATCCTGGACGGGGAAGAACCCCTTGGGCACGATGATGTAGAGGATGATCGTCAAAACCAACGTCGCCACTGCCACGATTAGCGTTGCTACCTGATGCTTTAGAACCCACTTCAACGTGCGTGCGTAATAATCAATGATCCATTGAAATCCGCGTTCGGATAACTGATAGAAACGCCCTTGCTGCGCTGCTGGATCGTGTTTCAGCAGGCGGGCGCACATCATCGGCGTCAGAGTAAGAGAAACCACCGCGGAAACCAGAATCGTCACGCTGAGGGTGATTGCAAATTCGCGGAAAAGCCGTCCGACGATATCGCCCATGAACAGCAACGGAATCAAGACCGCGATCAACGAAATCGTCAGCGAGACGATCGTAAATCCGATCTGTTCCGAGCCCAGCAGGGCCGCGCGCAGCGGTTGATCGCCTTCTTCGATATAGCGGGCGATGTTCTCGATCATCACGATGGCGTCGTCCACCACGAAGCCCGTGGAAATTGTCAGCGCCATCAAAGTTAAATTGTTGAGGCTGTATCCCGCCAGATACATCACTCCGAAAGTGCCGACCAGTGACAGGGGAACCGCAACGCTGGGAATGATCGTGGCGCGAACATTGCGGAGGAATAGAAAGATCACCATCACCACCAGCGCCACGGTCAGCATCAACTCGAATTCCACGTCTTTCACCGAAGCGCGAATCGTGACAGTCCGGTCCGTAAGAACGGTCACCTGAACCGCAGCGGGCAAACTGGTCTGCAGCAAGGGCAAAAGAGCCTTGACGCGGTCCACCACCTGAATGATGTTCGCGCCCGGTTGCCGCTGGATATTGACGATCACCGCGGGGGTCATATTCATCCACGCGGCTTGCTTCACGTTCTCCACATCGTCCACCACGTTCGCCACATCCGAGAGTTTCACGGGCGAGCCGTTGTGATAGGCGATCACCACGTCGGAGAATTCCTTGCTCGTCAGTAATTGATCGTTCGCATCGATCTGGTAATCCTGGTGAGGTCCGTCAAAATTTCCCAGTGCGGAATTAAGGCTGGTAGATTGCAATGCCGTCCGCACGTCTTCCAGGTTGATTCCGTAAGAAGAAAGAGCAGTGGGATTCACCTGGACGCGCACGGCGGGCTTTTGTCCGCCGCTGATGCTCACCAGGCCCACGCCCGGCAACTGCGAAATCTTTTGCGCCAGGCGCGTATCCGCCAGGTCTTCCACTTGCGGCAGGGGAATCGTCTTAGACGTCAGCGCCAGCGTCAAAATGGGCGTGTCCGCGGGATTCGTCTTGCTGTAGATCGGCGGCGTCGGGAGATCCGCGGGTAAATACGATTGCGAGGCGTTGATGGCCGCCTGCACTTCCTGTTCCGCAACATCAATATTCAGTTCCAGGGAAAACTGCAGGACGATCACCGAGCTTCCATCCGAGCTCGTGGACGTCATCTGGCTCAGGCCCGGCACCTGGCCAAACTGCCGCTCGAGCGGCGCCGTGACGGCGGAAGCGACGACGTCTGGATTTGCCCCGGGGTAAAACGTGACGACTTGGATCGTGGGATAGTCCACCTCGGGCAGAGCCGAGACCGGCAATTGCGTATATCCCACGAAGCCGGCCAGCAGAATCGCGGCCATCAATAGCGAAGTCGCGACCGGCCGGATAATAAATGGGCGAGACGGATTCACGGCCGATTTCCCCCGCTGCCGCGCGTCGAACCCGAAGCTCCTGTCCCGCTCCCAGGTCCCTTAGTTGTGGAATTTGCGCCAGCGCCGGACCCCGGCCCATTCTTCGCGGAAGAATTCGCGGCGCCCGTGCCGTTGCTGACTTTCACCTTGGCGCCGTCCTCGAGTTTGTCGAATCCGCTGGTAGCAATCTCGTCACCGGGCTGCACGCCCTGCACCGCCGCGACGTTTCCATCCGTCGTTCCCACCGTCACCGTCTGCATAGCCGCGGTCTGGTTGGACTTGATGACGTACACAAAAGTGCCTTGCGCGTTTCTTTGAATCGCGGCGGTGGGAACCAGCGCAGCATTCTGTTGCGTATCCACCAGCAACCGTGCGTTTACGAATTGGTTGGGAAAAAGAGTCGAATCCTGATTCGCAAAAATCGCTTTTAACTTCACGGTGCCGGTCGAGGTGTCCACCTGGTTATCCAAGGTCAAGAGAGAGCCGCTGGCCAGTTTGGATTGCTGCGCGCGGTCAAACGCTTCGACCGACATTTTGTTTCCTTGACGGAGCTGTTTTTGAATCTGCGGCAAATAATCTTCGGCCACGCTGAAAATTACGGTGATGGGCTGCAGCTGGGTAATGACGACCAGCGGAGTGGTGCTTCCGGAGGTGACGATATTACCGGGATCCAGAAGGCGCAGGCCCACTCGGCCATCAATCGGCGCCCGTATGGTCGCATAATCCAGGTTCGTGGTTGCGCTGGCGACTGTGCCTTGATCATTCTTTACCGAGCCTTCATATTGCTTCACCGTCTGGTTCTGGTCGTCGAGCTGCTGCTTGGCAATCGCGTTTCGATTGAACGCCAGCTGGTAGCGGTCCAAGTCAATGCGCGATTCGCTCAGCAGCGCTTCGTCATGCGCCAGCGTTCCCTGGGCTTGGGTCAACGCGGCTTGATAAGGGCGCGGATCGATCTGGATCAGTATGTCGCCCTTGTGTAGCATCTGCCCTTCGCGGTAATTCACGCTGATGATTTGCCCATCCACACGGCTGGTAATCGTCGCGGTGTAGACGGGCGTAACCGTTCCCAGTGCATTGATATAGACGCCGATCGGTCCTTGGCTCACCTTTCCGGTAGTGATCGGGACGCTGCGATTGGCCGCCGCCGCTTTGGCTTTCGCCGCTTGCGCCGCAGCTTGCTTATTCCGGTAGTAAATCAGGCCGCCAATGGCCAACACCAGTATCACCACAATCCAGATCCAGACGTGGCCGTGGTGCTCGTCCGGCATTTCCGCACCTCTGGGACTAGGCGGCTTAGCAGTTCCGGTGGAAGGAGCAGCCGTCGTGGTGGTTGACGGGCTGTCCGAAGTTGCAATCTTGGGATGATTATCAGGCACTGTGTTTCCTCATTGAGTGAATGGCGCTTGGTCGTATCAGTTCGTCTCAATCGTGCTCATGCGCTGGCCGATCGGACTACAGCTTGCCAGTCCCGGGTGATATGACTGGCGGCCTTTGGGGCCTTTCGCGGTCCGTATCTGGTGCAATAACGGTGCATTACGTTCCGACGAGGCGGGGTGCCATTTGGTTTCATCCCACTCCGTTATTATTGAAGCGACGGCCGGCTCAAACGTTCCGGGTCGTTGCCGTGCGGAGCATCCTGATCAAAAACTATACGGGCGTGGCGCGCGAACAGCCGGCCAAAGCGAGGCAGCTGCCGCCATCGCGCTTGCAATCCCGTCGAGAATCCCGTCCCGCGTCACTCCAAGCACTTATGCTGCCATGACTTGGTTTTCGAAGCTAGCTTTCGCGCGCTGCAAACCACTGTGCGGCTGCGCCCACAAGCGCGGATTCCGGTCCGAACCGCGCCCTCACGATCCGGACCATTTTCCACTTCGGATTGATCGCCCACATCTCCAGCTCTTGCTCGATGTGGCTGCGCAGCGAGACCATCACGGCGCCCAGGCCGCCACCGAAAATTATTACTTCGGGCTCCAATAGATCAATCATCCCGCCGAGCCAAATCCCGAGATATTCCGCCGCTTCTTTCATAATTTTCTTTGCCAGGCCATCGCCACCCGCTGCGGCCTTGCTCACAATCTCCGTGGTGACGCCGGAAACGTCCCCGCCTGCCATTTTTCGCATCCGCGAGCCTCCGCCACTTCCACGGTGCAGGAGATTGCGCGCGCGTTTTGCGATGGCTGTGCCGGAGGCGTACAGCTCGACGCAGCCCCGCTTGCCGCAACCGCACAGCGGCCCGCGAAAATTGATGGTCATATGTCCGCCTTCTCCGGCGCCGCCCGTCCGTCCCTGGTGAATGCGGCCTTGCAGTACCAGCGCCGTACCGATGCCGGTGCCGAGGCTCACGTAGAATACGCTCGCGTGTCCCTTGCCCGCACCCCAGCGCGCTTCCGCCAGCGCGGCGGCATTTGCGTCATTGACCAGCCGCGTGGGCAATCCGTAGCGCTTCTCGATACGTCGCGCCAACGGAAAATTCCGCCAGCACGGCAGATTTGCCGCGCGCAGCACCATTCCGCTTTTAGAATCCACCGAGCCGGGCGAGCACACTCCGATCGCTTCCACTTTTTTCGCCGGAGCGTGAACCATCACGGCGTCTATCCCATCGCACACGGCGCGGAATCCTTGTTCCGCCGTCCCGCGTGCGATCATGGGCGCCCGCGCCGTGTGTAGCACTTTTCCTCGCGAGTTGACTACGCCGGCGGCCACTTTCGTGCCGCCGATATCTACTCCAAGGATCAAGCTTTCGGATGAGCGACGCTCGCCGCGGCTGCGCAAAGATTGAGTCCTCGTTTCAGATTTGACTTCTGCGGCAGCAGCCCACTCGCTGAGAAACGAGCGCGCCGTGCCGGCCCGATTTTATGGCATATTTCGACTTCAGCTAGCAATGGCAATCCATCGCTCGGGCCGCCTTGAATGGCGTCCAGTCCGCGGTTCTCGGGCGTCGGGCAGGCGTTAGCTGGCGAGCCACCCGGATTGCGGTATCTAACTGAAATTAAATGAATTCGGTGTTAATCTCGATGCGGGATTTTCGCGAAATCTCTGGCGGGAAGTGACGTGACTCGACCGAATCTCGTGCTTCATGAAGCCCAGCTCCTGCAGGACCAATTCAAGGAATTGTATGGGCAGAATCCGCGGGTCTATTGCGCTCCGGGCCGAGTGAACCTGATCGGCGAGCACACCGACTATAACGATGGATTCGTAATGCCCGTGGCGATGGATTTGTACACCTGGGTCGCCGCCGCCCCGCGCGACGACGGCCGCGTGCACGTATACTCCAAAAATCTCTCCGAGCAGGCGGAAATGGATTTGCACGATGGCGATCTGCGCGGGCAAGGACATTGGAGCGCGTACGCCCTCGGCGTCGCGGCCAGTTTGCGCCTCGCGGGACAAGAGATTCACGGCGCGAATCTGTTGGTTGAAGGCAAAGTTCCGATGGGCGCCGGGCTTTCGTCGTCCGCATCGCTGGAGGTGGCGGCCGGCTACGCGCTGCTGGCAACGTCCGGGATGTCACTCGATCCTGTGGAGCTGGCCAAGATTTGCCAGCGCGCCGAAAATGAATTCGCCGGCGCGCGCTGCGGAATCATGGACCAGATGATCGCTTGCTGCGGACGCGCGAATTATGCGCTGCTGCTGGATTGCCGCTCCCTGGAATTTCAGCTGCTTCCGCTTTTCCACGATGCGCAGTTTGTCGTATGCAACAGCATGGTCAAACACGATCACGCCGCCGGCGAGTACAATGCGCGGCGCGCCGATTGCGAGACGGCCACCCGGATTCTCTCCGCGGAAATTCCCGGTGTGCGCGCGTTGCGGGACGTCACGCTTCTGGACCTCGAGCATTTTGCGCAATCGTTGCCGGAGGTGGTGTACCGCCGCAGCCGCCACGTGGTCAGCGAAAATGCCCGAGTGATCGCCGCGCGCAGCGCTCTGGAACGCGGCGATCCGGAACTGTTTGGCCGCTTGATGCGCGAATCGCATCGCAGCCTGCGCGATGACTACGAAGTGAGCTGCCCCGAAGTGGATACCCTGGTCGAGCTCGCCTGCGCGCAGGACGGCGTCTATGGCTCGCGCATGACCGGCGGCGGGTTCGGCGGATGCACGATCAGCCTGGTGCAACGAAGCAAGGTCGCGGAATTTGGAACTGTACTGGCTCAGCGGTACGAGCAGTCCACGGGCAAGAAGCCGGACGTCTACATTTTTCAGGCGTCGGACGGCGCGCGCGAGGCGCTGCAATGAACGGTTTTCTTCGAGCCGCCGTTTCGTGGCACCTGCGCTGACCATGCACGGAGCTTGTCGTGGCATCCTTTGATTTCGAAAAACAATCCCATCACCGCCTCAATCCCTTAACCGGAGACTGGGTGCTGGTTTCGCCCGGACGCACCAAAAGGCCGTGGAAAGGCCAGACCGAGGCTCCGCCGCCTGACAACGTTCCAGCATACGACCCGCTGTGCTACATGTGCCCTGGCAATACGCGCGCTGGCGGAGAACACAATCCCAATTACACTGGCACGTTCGTTTTCGAGAACGACTATGCGGCGCTGCGCACGACCGGAGAAGCCGGCGAGCTTAATTTGGCTGGCTTGCTGGTTGCCCACACCGAAAAGGGGCTTTGCCGCGTTGTATGCTTTTCTCCGCGCCACGATCTGACGCTCGCGAAGATGAGCTTGACCGAATTGCGCGCCGTGGTGGACGTCTGGATCGAGCAGTACCGTTCGCTGGGCGAAAACCCCGTCATCAATTCCGTGGTGATTTTCGAAAATCGCGGCGCGATGATGGGGTCAAGCAATCCGCACCCGCACGGCCAGATCTGGGCCAACGCCACGTTGCCCAATGAGCTTGCCAAGGAACAAACGTCCCTGTTGGCCTACCAGCGGCAGCACGAATCGTGCCTATTATGCGAATACTGGAAGACCGAGAAGCAGCGATCGGAGCGCCTGATTCTCGAAAACGAGGAATTCGCCGCCATCGTCCCTTTCTGGGCGGTGTGGCCGTTCGAGACGATCGTAATCAGCAAACGGCATTTCGGTGGCATGAGCGAATTTCTGGAGCCAGAGCGCGACGCTTTGGCGGACATCCTCCGCCGCTTGACCTCGGGCTACGACCACGTGTTTGAAACTTCCTTCCCGTACTCCATGGGCTTTCATCAGCGTCCCACCGACGGCCAGCCGCACCCGGAATGGCACTTCCACGCGCATTTCTATCCGCCGCTGCTGCGCTCAGCCGCCGTCCGCAAATTCATGGTCGGATATGAATTGCTGGGCTCGCCGCAGCGGGACATCACACCGGAAGAAGCAGCCGCACGTTTGCGCGAGGGCAGTACAAAAAGTTAGCCCGGCTTCCCGGCGTCTCACGAGCCGTCTTTCCGCGCGGCACACTTTATTAAAAGTTATTAAAAGCGAAATGTATTCGGACGCACGGCGCTCGTATCTGGTCCAAATTCGGGCCAGACGTTACTCCCGGGTCACTACCCAGGGCCGCCGCATTCTTATCCACATTTTGACCCTTTTTAGTCGTATAATATGGCCCGTAAGCCACTGCAATTAAAGGGAGTTGAATGGCTAAGAGGGCTACCGTTTACGACATCGCGGATGCGCTGGGAATCTCCGCCGGAACGGTCCATCGCGCCCTGCATGACTACGTTGGTATCAACCCCGCCACCAAAAAAAGAGTCCTGCAGATGGCCAAGACTTTAGGCTATCGCCCGAATCTGGCGGCGCGCTATTTATCGCAAAAACGCAAACTCCGAGTTTCCATAATCACTCTGAAAGGCACCACTTCATTCTGGGACGAAGTTCGCGCCGGAGTCGAAGAAGAAGCAAAGTCGCTGGACATGGAAGGCGTCGAAGTCGAATTTCGAACCTATCCGAGCCTGGGTGAGGGAGACGAAGAGGCGTTCGAGGCCGCGCTGGAAGCCAAGGCCGATGGCGTCATCACTTTCCCCAGCCGCCCGGGCAACATGCGCAAATGGATCCGGCGCGCCGCGCGCTCGAAGGTCCCGGTAATTTGCGTCGTCACCGACGCACCGAAGACAGGACGCTTGGCTGTGGTCTCAATTGACACTCTGGCGAGCGGCTCTCTCGCTGCCGACTTATTAGGAAAATTTCTGCAGGGCCAAGGAAGGGTCGCCGTAACTATGAGCGCCCTGGTGATTACCGAGCACGCGGAAAAGTTCAACGCATTTAGGGACACCCTGCAGAAGTTCTACCCCGCAATGCAACTGGAAGATGCCATCGAGGATCACGACATCGAGGCGGAAGCCTACGAAAAAAGTAAAAAGCTATTTGCCGCGCACCCCGACCTCGCCGGCCTGTACATCACCACGGAAGCCTCCATTCCCGTGATCCAGGCCGCCCGCGACGCCAACGTCCTGGACAAATTGACCATCATCACCACCGACTTATTCCCCGCGCTGGTGGAGGAAATCCGCAAAGGCTCGGTGGCGGCTACGATCTATCAGCGCCCGCGAACCCAGGGCCGCATGGCTTACCGCGTGCTTCACGAATATTTGACCGAAGGAGAATGTTCCGCCTACCAGGTCACTTTTTCGCCGCACTTGGTGATGCGCGGAAATCTGGAGTTTTTCCTGCAAGGACAATCGTTCGAAGCAGCCTCGCGCAAAAACGGCCACCCAGGCACCTCGGATTCGCACGCGGCGGGCGAGAAACAATTGCGGGATCACTAGCCGTAGTGGTGCCGCGCGCGGTTCGATTCTAGTTTAGCTTCGGAGTGCTTTCCGGCCCGGATTGTCCATTTTGCGCAGCCTGGCACGCGTTCAATTCGCGTTCAGCGTCTTTATTTCCAGGATCCAGCCGGAGGGCCGTCCGTAATTCCTCCATCGCCTGCGCGCAATCCCGATGCGCCGCATACGCTTCGCCAAGCGCTCGATGAATATCAGCAACGCCGGGATTAGCATTCTCCAGGGACTTCAGCCGCTGCACCCCGTCCGAGTAATTACCCGCCTTGGTAAGCGACACCGCGTACGCGTAGGCGACCGTGGGCACGGCATCAATCTGCGCCGGTTCCGCGGATTCGAGCACCTTCAGCGCGTCCTGATAATTCTGCAGAAGAAAATAACTGAGACCCAGGGTTAAACGCGCGCCCGCGTCCTGCGGATGTTTTTGCACGTAACGGCTTAAAGGGCCGATGGCCTGCCCGTATTCGTGCGCGGAAAAGGCGGCTCGCCCCCAATTGTAGTCCAGCCCCTCAAGCGCGGGATTCCATATCGAAGCGTTGTGAAAATATTCCAGCGCTGCCGCGAAATCGCTGCGGCCCGCCGCGATCGCGCCCAAATTGTTGTAGCTATCGGCGATGGCGGGGCTGAGCTGCTTCTCGACGGCTTCCGCTTGCTTCAGAGCTTCCGGATTGAGCGCTTCGGGCTGCTTTGCCTCCCCCGGTGGCACTCCGCTCGCCGCTGCCTTTTCGGCCGCGGTTGCTGAACCGCCCTGCTGCGAGAGCACGCTCAGCTTCAGCAATTGATTGGATACTTCCATTTCCTTCTTTGCTTCATCCTGCCGGTTCGTTTGCAGCAGGACGCGCGCCAGCATGTAATGCGCGCGCTCCACCTGGTAATGATTCCGCGCAACATCGGTGGTCAATTCGATCGCCTTGCGGTACGCCGCCTCGGCTTCGGGCAGCCGCCCCGATTGGTCGTAAAGTTGGCCGAGCGAAATGAGCGGATCGGGATTTCGCGGATCCAAGGACGCCGCGTGGGTCAGCTCCTTCTCCGCCTCGGGCAATTTATTTTGGCTCAAATAGATAACGCCAAGTTCCAAATGACTGTTGTAGTCATTGGGGCTGATCTTGACTTCCTTTTCAAACTCAACAGCCGCTTCCGCATAAGCCGGCACGCCTAAGCCCAACATGTACGCCGCGCCCAGCGCGTAGTGCGCGCCTGGCAGCGTGCCATTTTCCGCGATGGCCTTCTTGAATTCCGGAATGGCTTTCTCCGGATAACCGGCGTTCGCATAGGCCGAGCCAAATTCCAGATGAATTTCCGGCTTGTCGCCGAACGACGCCAGCATCTCGGAAAATACTTTAGCGGCGCTGTCTTCATCCTTTAGCTTCAAGTAGGCAGCTGCCAGTGCGTATCCATTGGTGAAATCCGGCTGAATGGCAACGGCGATCTCGAGCTGCTGCTTGCCCGCTTCGTTCTCGTCCATCTGCGAAAGAATTCGCCCCAACACCAGGTGCGCCGCCGCGTTTTTGGGATCCGCATCCACCACCTGCTGCGTCAGCGATTTCGCTTTCTGCAATTCATTCGCTGCCTGGCAAGCTTCCGCGTATTCGAGTTTCAGCGCGGAGTCATCAGGCGCAAGACTCAATGCCTGGTCAAAAAGCGAGGTGGCTCGAGCGAAATCGCCCACTTTTGCGCGATGGTCCGCCAGCTCGCCCACCACGTCCGCGATAAACTTTTGGTATTCCAGCGCCGCCTGCGTGAGGTTTCCAGCCGCCTGAAAATTCTGAGCGGCGTCGTAGTGTTCTTGCAGCGGAGTATTGTTCTCGGAAGGAGATTTCTGCCCTTGCGCACGGGTCGCAAGACTGGCACCCAGAAAACCAATGGCGATGCAGAGCGCGAAGGCTCGAGCCGGTCGCCGCCGGTACTCGCGACCACTCGGGCCGGCCGATCCGCGGAATGTCGGGGAGTCCTCCACGCCTGGAATATGAACCTCCATCGCTTTTGAATTATATCCAGCGCTAGGAGACATTCGCTTAGCCGGGAAAGGCTTCGCCTTTACGTACGATGCGGATGCGATGATCCGTAAAAGTGGAATGCAAATCGGGAATCTGAATCTTGGGCATATGGCACGTCACGCAATTCTTGTCGCTTACAGGGCATGCGGCGCCCGGATGGTCCGCTTGCTTCGCCTGCTTGCTCAAGTTATGGCATTTCAAGCAGCGGTCATCATACGACGCCCCATCGCGCACCAGCGGCTTGTGCGGGTCGTGGCAGGAAAAACAAGTTAATCGCGCGTCTCCCGCGTCGCCCCAGCACTTGCTGGTTTCCAGGCGATACGGCTGAAAGCGCACGGTAAGCGTTCCGGTGATTCCAGACATGGCCACGTCCCACTTGGTGCGGTGGCACGCCCCGCAAAATTCAACGTACGCCACGGGGCTTAGCCCGCGCGGCGTGAAAATCAGTTTGTCTCCGCGGTCGGAATCCTCCGCCTGCATCGCCGCAACGTGCCGCGCGCCCGGCCCGTGGCACGATTCGCAGGTGACGCCGGGAATCATGCGGCTCAGGTCCATCCGGTCGTTCGTCGTGGATGCCGTGGAGTGGCAGGCGAAACAATGCTGCGTTTCGTCCGCGTCCATCAACCGCCCCGCAGCATCCGCGAACGCGCTGGGCAGGGCACGCGGATGGCCCGGCGTAATATCCAGGCCCTGCAGATCGCGGTAATAGCTCAATCGGCTCTCGTAGAATTTTCCATCGAGCTGGTAAACGTAGGTTTGTCCCACCTCGTCGTATCCTAGCGCCCAGCCCAACGGCACCGATGCGGATTTCGCGCCGTCCGTGACCGAGTAAATGTAATCGCCGCCGCGCGGCGCGATTTCGTAATGATAGGGTCCTTGACGAAAAGCCAGGTGATCGTGCGCGCGCAAGACCTCCGAGTGTGCGGCGTCCGACGAGGCGTTGCCCATCGGCGTCGTTTTCTGCGCCGCCGCCTTGCCCGGATGGCACGTAGCGCACGCGGCTGGCCCAACGTACTCATCGCGCGACGCCGTGCCTTTCGTCGGCCACCAACTGGAAAATTGCACGCGGTCTTTAGTGGCCATGGGCAAGTTGCTGAGGCCCGCGGCCATCTGTTGCGCGGACACCGCGAAAGCAACAGCCACACCTGCCCCCACGATCAGCGCAATCACGCACAGTCCGCTCCAGGATTTGATCGCGAATCGCATCAAGTTCATTGTCGCGGCCGTCTTCGGCGCTTCAACGCTTTGCTCGCACAGGCAGACAATCTTTATTTCGCAGCCGTGTCCTTCTCGAACGGCACCCGCTGCTGAATACCCAATCCTTCCACCATGGTGTAAATAAAACCGGCGGGCAAGTCCGAAACGCTTTCCGTTTCGCCATTCGGCCAGCGGATTTCCACTTTATCCATCGTCGTGTGCGCACCCAGTCCGAATTGCAAGCGCAGGTCGTTCTGCGAGAGATAGCTCGACCCGCCCTGAATTTCGCTCATCTGTACCAAATCGCCCGCCGCCACCGTCATTCGCGCGCCGATGGCCGCCTTGTTGCTCTTCGTTCCGACCAAATGAAACATCGCCGCATGATCGTTTGTTTCAGTGCGGTTGATCAGAAGCACCGGCGGCCCATCCACATCCATCGCCAGAATATCGATTTTGCCGTCGTTGTTCACGTCTCCCACCGCCGCTCCGCGCCACGAAGCAGCACGCAATTTGTCGAGACCGGCGATCTTGCTCACATCTTCAAATGTGCGGTCGCGTTTATTGCGGAAGAGCATCAGCGGCTGGCGATATCCGGTGATGCCTTTAATTAGATCCGCCTGCGGATACACCTGCCCATTCGCCACCAGAAGATCCACCCAGCCATCGTTATCAAAATCCAGGAACGCCGTTCCCCAGGCTACGTAAGGCATGCTTGCCGGACCCAGCCCGGAACTAAGCGCGATATCGGTGAACCCCTTGTCTCCCTGGTTCCAATACAAGGTGTTCGACATGGAATTGAAATTCGTGATGTAGATTCCGAGGCGCCCGCTGTGATCGTAATCGGCCGTGCTGACGCCCATGGTGCTTTGCGCTTTGCCGCTGCGATCCACGGCCGCGCCGGAAATCAGGCTGACGTCTTCGAACGTTCCGTCGTGTTTATTGTGATAGAGATATTTCGGCACGATATCGTTGGCCACGTACAAATCCGGCCATCCGTCGTTGTCGTAGTCGAACCAGATCCCCTGCATCCCGTACGCGTGAACCGGATCGTCCACGCCCGCCTTCTTCGAAACATCCTCAAACGTCCCGTTCCCGCGATTGCGGAATAAATAGTCCGGCTCTCCGGGCAATCCAATCGGCCCGCACTGCACTTTGACGGACATCACCTTGCACGAATCTTCCTTGCTGCCAAACTCCGGAAGATTGCCCATATCAACGTGCACATATCCGGGGACGAATAAATCCACGTTCCCATCGCGATCGAAATCGCCCCAAGCCGCTCCGGTGCTGAACCCTCCGCCGCGCAGGCCCGCCTTTTCGGTGACGTCCTCGAATTTGCAGTTCCCCAGGTTGTGATAGAGAGCGTTGCCGCCGTATCCCGTAACGAAAAGGTCCTGCCATCCGTCGTTGTCGTAATCCGCCACGGCCACACCCATGCCCCAGCCCTTGCGCAATAACCCGGCGGAGCGCGTGATATTGGTGAATTTCAGATTTCCATCGTTGTGATACAGCGTCACCATCGGGTCGCCGCCCTGGCGATAGCGGTCCACCGTGGACCCGTTCGCGATGACGATGTCCAGTCTTCCGTCGTTGTCGCAGTCTATGAAGCCGACTCCACCGCTCATCGTCTCCATGATGTATTTTTTCTCGGGAGTCGAGATGTGTACGACGGTAAGGCCCGCTTGCTTGGCCACATCCTCAAATCGCGGCGTGGGCGCGACGGACGAAGAAATCCCGGCGAGTCCCACCAAAAATAAAATGACGCACATGGACTGCCGCGACATCACAGTGATTCCACACCCATCCGCCGGTTGCGTACGGCAGAAATTTGCCTGTGCCCCGAATCAGTATCGCGCAGTGGACGGCAAGCAGACAATGAACGCACGCTGGAACTGCGCGGGGCCGATAATCTATTTTCCCGGATCAAGGATGAGGTTGGGCACTTGGATTCGATGGTTGCGCCGGCGCGTTTCCTAGCTCTTTCTGCAAGCGATCTCGCCTTTGGCGGATATTCCCGCTCTGCGGCCCGTTCGGCTCGACTTTCAGATAGGCGTCGAAATCCTGCAGCACCGCGAAATAATGATGCTCCAGCATATGGCAGTTCGCCAGCACCAGATACACCGGCGCATTATCAGGCTTCAGAGCTCGGGCTTTGATTGCACTGGCCTCGGCTTCTTCCCCGCGGTTCAGCCCGACGAGCGCTCGTGCCAGTTCAAAGTGCCCGTGCCAGGAAGAATCGTCAAGGGCGACCGCCTGCCGTGCCAGAGGCTCGGCTTCCTGGTAGCGGCGCTCGTTGTTATCGAGTTCCGCCAATAAAAACAACGCTTCCGGATATTTGCTCGAGCTTAGTTCAATGGCTTTCTTCAACGCGGTTTCGGCGTCCTGAATATTTTTCAGGTGATATTCCGCGACGCCGATTTCGGTGTAAGCCTCATAGTAGGTCGGAAATTCCTGAATCGCGCGCTGAAATTCCGGAATGGCTTTGGCCGGTTGCGCGTCTTCGTGCAGCAGTTTCTGTCCCTTTGCAAACGCGTCCTGCGCCTTGGAGGGAACACCGAGTTGGTGCGCCGAAATTGTCTCGGCGGAGCCCGCCGGCGGCACCGCGGCAGTCTTGTGAAGCAGGATCGTGACGTTCGGCGACGTTCCGCGCAAGATCGCCACGCTCACCGTCCCGGTTTCGTACCCGGGCACCGTTGCAACCAGGGAATAATCCCCGGACGCCAGTCCCCCGAACAGGAATTCGCCGTCAGTCCCGGAAATCGTGCCCGGTTTCGCGCGGCTGCCCGAAGCGAATATCTCTAGCGACACGCCCTGAATCGGATCGTTGCTCGCATCATCGCGCACGAACCCGCTGACCGTGTGCCCGGAGTTGGACGTTTCTTGCGCGAATGACCGCTGAGAACCGCAGACTATCAGTAAAACGAGGAGTCCCACGGAGTATCGCATCTTGCCTTATTCCCGGACCGGTACATTACCCCTTCGCTGCGCCGCATTCACCGGAAATCAGCGCGCAGATCGTCGGCGCTTGTTTCTCTCCAGCTAAAAAACGGGGGTGGCATGAGCGCCACCCCTCGGGTACTCGTTCCGTCTGCTTTTCCATTGCCGCACCGCAATAACCGCGGCGGCACAGAAATGTATTTCACTCCTGCCAGAAGCGTGGCGCCAGCGAGAGGGCTGGGGTGGCAAGCCCTCTCGGCTGCGCCTTCCAACTAGAACGAGTACTTCGCTTCCAGCTGAAAAATCCGCTGGTTCGGCGAACCAACCTTGGTGTTGAAAGATCCCCAATTCGTCGCGGTCGTAGAAGACGGCGCGGCCGTAACTTCCCCGGTGAGGAAGTTCACCAGGTAGTTCAACTGGAACTGGTTGGTCCCGGTGAAGGACAGCAGCGGATGGTTGAGCCAATTGTTCGCGGAGGCTCGAATCAGCAGGCTCTGTTTTTCCCCGATGCGGAAGGTCTTGCCGATCGCGAGATCGCTGCCCCAGAACGCTCCGAGCTTGATGTACGGCAAATCCCGCGGACCGTTGCTCCCAACAGACGGCAGCCCGAAACAACCGAGCTTGGCAATCTGCCTCGATGCGAGGCCGGACGTCGGATTGCAGGTAACGTCCGGCTGGATATACATCTGCGCCGTTGTCCCGAAGTACGTCGGAGCGCCGATGGACGTATTGCCATAGCCAGTAAGGCAGGTATTCATGGGATCGGAAGTTCCGCACCAGTAATTGGCATTAAGCCCGAGATTGGCGTTGAAATTTGCCGCCAAATTCCCGCCGGATTGCCACGTCGTAGTCCCCGAAATCAGCCATCCTTTGGTCGCGCCGTGGACGAACTTCGAGTCTCCGTGGTACAGATCCGGCACGTTGTAAACATACGACGTGTTGATCACGTGTGAGCGGTCAGTCGCCAGGACTCCATAATTCCCTGCCACTGAATACGGATTGCTGGAGAGAGAAGTCCCCAAATTTTTCGACCAAGTGTAATTCAGGTTGAAATTCAGGTTCCCTGCCGACTTCGCCCACGTCACCTGCATCGCATTATATCTTGCATACCCGACGTGCTCGGGAACGATGACGGCGTTGGTTCCATACTCTTTCCCGTACGGTACGTAGTCAACGTACTGGTTGCATACCCCAGCGCCGGTGCACGTCTTGCCTGGATTCTGGGGATCGGCCGCCACCAAGCCGGTCACGGGATCTGGCTGGAACAACGCGCCCAACGGCATTTTGTTGCGGTCAATGTAGCTTCCAGCAGCCGTGGTTATGTTGCCGCTGCCACTTTGCCCGCCGATCAGAATATTGTGGGTATCGCTTCCGACGTAGGCGATCTCGAAAAGCGATCGCCACGGCAGTTCGTGCGAAATTGTGAGGTTATAGCTATACGTGACTGGAACGTTGTAATCGTTGGGATCGGTTGCGTAAATTTGGCCATTGATCTGTCCGGGCGAAGCCAAGCCCGAAACAGGCGCCGGCAAGTTACCGATCTCGCTGAGCATCACGTTCTTTCCGCTCGGTAGGCCGTAGGTCAGCAGCGTCTGTGACGTTTCTAGAGTGCCCTGGTAATCATTCACCTGATCGTTCCAGCGGTAAGCTCCCCAACCTCCGCGAACAACCGTCTTGGCATCGCCAAAGACGTCGTAGGCCACTCCAAAGCGCGGAGACACAAAAGCGAATCGGCTGGGAGAACCGCTGATCGGCACGCCTGGATCTATTCCGTGGTAGCGCACTCCGGGATTCGGGCGGTCATTCGCTTCGTCCACCAAGACCAGATTTGGGAAGAATGCTGACATACCCGTGCCGTTGCGATCGTACCAGTGACCCATATGGTCAACGCGCACTCCGAATTCCAGCGTCAACCTTCTCGTCACCTTATACGAATCATCGAAGTACCCGGAAATGATCCGGTAGGCCATGTCCTGATACGGCTCGCCGCTGGCTTCCGTGTAACCGGACGCAATGCCGGTCACGAAGTCGGCCAATGGATTAATGGAAGATCCGATCGCCGGGCAAGTTCCGGTTGTACAGAAATAATCCGGGTTTTGCCCGCCGAAACTGAGCACGCCGTTCGGATAATTGAAGCCGCCTTGCAGATTGCCCACATTTTGGTAGTAGAAGCCGACCTTGATGGTCTGCGAGCCCCAAACCTTCGTCACGTTGTCAGCGAACGACGGCGACTGTTTTTTTGCCAGCCACGAGCCGCCCAGTTCTGGATCAAAGAAGTCCGGCTGAGAAAATTCAGGAAAGGTAAAGTTTCCCGCGCTGTAATACGAAGGGATCATCGTGATCGCCGGATTCTTGAACACCGTCCCATAGGGGTACCCAGTCGTGGTTCTGCTTACGAGCGATACGTCTGCAGTGTTCGGATTATTGTCCCAGCTCCACGTGGCGATAAATTCGTTGGTGGTCGAAGAATTGAAAACGTGGATGAAGTGTCCGGTGGCAAGCTTGGTCGTTTGCAGGGTCTGCACTCCGCCGCCTGGGAAAGCAATCGAGTTCGCTGGTGTATACCAGATGTGCGCTCCGGTGCCGCCGGCGGGCGTGGAGTTCCGTCCGTACTGGAAAGACACGAAGAACTTGTTGTAGTCGTTTAGGTCGTAGTCCACACGGGGACGGAACCAGTACAAATTGTTGTTGGCCGGAAAGATCTGGCTGTAGTTTCCGCCGAGTTTTGCGATCTCCGCAGGATCGGTGATGTTCGGCGTCGGCCAGATGGATGCGAGCGCTGCCGCCCCCGAATCGGTAATGAAAGATTGCGGGATCATTCCGTTAGTAACGGCCGTTCCGTTGGGCAACACCATTCCATTGATGCTTGCGCACGCCACACCCTTGCTCGGCGTCGCACCCGTATCGTTTCCGTTCGCATCCAAGTTGGGACAAAGGGCGGAAACACCTGCCCCCGACGAGGTGAAGTTCCCCTGCAACATTCCGGCGGGTGGAATGTATGACGTGAGCGACGTGGAGCTTCCGGTATTCTGATACGCGTGCTCGTAGCCAAACCAGAAGAACACTTTCTTCCGGGTGAAGGGAACCGGTCCGCCGAAGCTTGCACCCGGGTAATAATAGTAAGCACCGCCGCGTCCTTGTCCCTTACTGTTATCCACCCAGTCGTTGGCGTTCAAAACGTCATTTCGCGCGTACAAATAAGCTTGCCCGTGGTACTCCCGCGTGCCCGACTTCCCAATCGCGTTGACCACTTCCGGCCCTTGCGGGACGTCGGCGCCGAAGTTGGATGTCTGCACCTGAACTTCCTGCGTCATGTCCGGATCCACCAACGCAGTGGACCAGCAGTTGCAACCAGGGTCGAGAATGTCGGCGCCATCCAGCGTGTAGCCGGTTCCACCTCGATTGGCTGAACCATTAATGTTTAATCCGACGCCAATCGTGCTACCGGTCAGTCCGAGGCTGAGGAAATTCCCCACGAATCCGCTGCCCCCGGAAATGCCATTCGGGGTCGTGATGACTCCTGGGAGAATCTTCAACACTTCAGAAAGGTTGCGGCTCACCAGCGGGATGTCGTTGATCTCGGTTTGCGTCAGCACGGATTCACGCGCGCCGGTGTCCACTGGCGCAACCGCAACCGAGGACGCCACAACCTCCACGGTTTGCGACGCGGTGCCAACCTCAAGTTGGATACCGCTCACGCTGCGAGTATCACCCGGGTGCATGATGATGTCAGTCTGCTGCCACGCCTTGAAACTCGGCACTTCCACCTTCACCGTGTACGTTCCCGGGAGCACCGCGGCAAACGCGAAAAAACCGTCCTTGTTGGACGTGATCTCGC
Source organism: uncultured Acidobacteriota bacterium (assembly GCA_963780035.1). Classification (GTDB taxonomy): domain Bacteria; phylum Acidobacteriota; class Terriglobia; order Acidiferrales; family UBA7541; genus Palsa-295. The sequence continues at coordinate 218,632 of CAWAAG010000013.1, forward strand.
GCTGCTCCTTGGACGCTTGGTTCGTCAGCGTAACCTTTGCGTTCGGCACAACCGATCCGCTCGGATCAGTCACTGTGCCGGAAAGCGAACCGGAAAGTTGCGCCTGCGCGCGCGGTAGAAAAATCAAGAGCGCGGCAACCAGCAGAGCGGCGCGTATCGCTAACTTCCGCAGAAACGAGCGGCCGTTCGCGAAAACGTTTCCCCGTAGAGAATTTCGATCCGTCATATTGCCTCCCAAGCCCGCACAGGGGCCTACAGAAATGGCGTCTAATTCTCGTCGAATGGGGAAAGCGCTAGCGAGCCACACGCAGAATTCTGGCAGAGCACGTTCATCAAAGACCTGCTCACCCCAAGCAAACCGGCACCGGCTACTGTAGCGTTACCGTAACCGATTACAATGTCTGTGCGCTCTTTTACTCCCGCCACATTCCCCTGTCAAGATATTTTTATGCGCAGCATCTATTTTTTGAATCCGGCGTCACCTTTTCGTTACGGGGAGGCGGGCGAACCACGGGGAGGCGCTCTCGTGCGGTAGTACCGCCGGTACGGCCTGCCTTGATATTCCAGAGTTGGTAGCGCCCAGCTTTAGCTTTTCATCTTCGGAAGTCGTCGCGTGGAATCTCTCAGCACGATCTTCGGCTCCAGCAGGATGATCTTGGGCGGCAGCGTACGGTCGGAGGTGATCAGTTTGATCGCCAGCTTCGCCGCGCGCTGGCCAATAGCCACACTCTGCTGGTCCACGCTGGTCAACGGCACGCGGAGGAACGGGTCATAGTGCAGGTTCGCGCAGCCGACCAGCGCGACATCCGCCGGGATGCTCAACCCCGCGTCCAGAATGGCGCCCATCGCCCCGATGGAAATGGGATCGTTGAAACAGAAAATGCCATCCGGCCGCGGATTCAGCGCGAGCAATTTGCGCGCGGCGTCGTAACCCTCCACGTGGGTGGATTCGTCCAGCCGGTCATCCATAACAATATATTCAGGATTGCAGACCAGGCCATGCGCGGCGAGAGCTTGCTTATAACCCAGCAGCCGCCCCGACGCCGTGCTGATGCGCTGACCGCCGATGTGCGCGATGTTGCGGCATCCGATTTCGATCAGGTGTTCCGTCGCCATGGTCCCGACGCGCACGTCATCCACACCGACAAAATTTGCCGGAAGTCCCGCGAAATTCCGATCGAGGAGAATGTAGGGAATTCGCGCTTCTTCGACGCGGCGGAACGCCTCGACCGTCCACTGCGTGGACGCGATCAGCAGCGCGTCAACCTGCCGGGCTAAGAGCTGATCTATCGCGGATTTCTCTACGTCCGGGTCTCCTTCGGAGGAAGAGATCAAAAGGCTGAATCCGCTCTTGCGCAGGACGCCGGCCAATCCCTTGGCGACTTCGGAAAAGAACGAATTGACCAGTTCCGGTACCACCAGCCCGATCGTGTGCGAGCGCCCAGTCACCAGAGCGCGCGCTGCGTAGTTCGGCCGGTAGTTTAGCTCCTCCACTCGCTTCAGCACGCGAGCTCTGGTGGCAGTGCTGATGTCCGAATGGTTTCGCAGCGCCTTGGAGACGGTAATTACCGAGACGCCAAGCTCGCGCGCGATGTCTTTCATGCGAATGGTCATCTACCGGTGTTCCCTCGGTGAGCCGAAGCCGCGCCAGAATTTTTCCAGGTGCTAACCTTTACTCCAGCAGAGGGCGAAATTGCAAGGGCTGTATGCAACGAAGCAGACGATTTTTCAAGTAGAGGAATCCGCCGCCGGCTACTCTGGCTTCGGGTTTGCGATGCTGCGGTAGAAATTTTGCAGCACGTAGAAGGCCTGTTTGCGCTGTCCGCGGTCTGAAATCAGTCCCTTGCGGTTGTAAAAATCCTGCACACCGGCGAGCGGGCGGCGCGGCGAGCGAAAATCCATCAGCACCCACGGCGACATCCCGGCGAGAGCCGGAACTTTCTTCAACATATTGATTTGGTGGCGGAAGACGCTGGCCTGGTACTCCTCGGTCCAGCGCGCGCCAGGGTCGCCGTGATCACCGAACGGAGCGCCCGCGCCGAATTCGCTGAAGATCACGGGCTTGTCATAGGCGGGTTCCAATTGCATGGTATCGGTAGCTTCGATGGGCGCCTCATACCAGCCGATGTACTCATTTTGGCCCAAAACATCAAGGAATTCACCCAGCGGATCGTCCAGGAGATGTGTATTATCGCCGATATTTTTATGGTGATTCATTGCTGAAGTGAGCAGTCGCGTGGAGTCGAGCGAGCGAGCGTAGGCCGCCAATTTTTTCAGAAACTCCAGCCGGTCCGTGCCCATCGGCGTCTCGTTGCCGACGGACCATAAGATCGCGGCGGCTCGATTGTGGTCGCGGTCAATCAAGTCTCGCATTTGCTCTTCCGCGACCTCGAGCGTCGCCGGATTCGTCCAATCAATGTCCCAGTAAACCGGAACCTCTTCCCAAAGCAAAATTCCCATGCGATCGGCCATGCGAATCATGGACTCGTTGTACGGATAATGCGCCAGCCGCACAAAGTTGCACCCGAGTTCCTTGGCCCAGCCCAGCAGGGTCGCGTCGTCTTCCGGAGAAAAAGCGCGTCCGCCGCGAAAGGGTGCTTCCTCATGCATGGAGATGCCGCGCAGGAAAATCGGTTTGCCGTTCAACAGGATCTTCGTGCCGCTGGTTTCGATGCTGCGAAATCCAATTTCATCTTCCACGCGATCGCCCGCGGCGGAAATCAGCACGCGATAAAGCTTGGGAGTTTCCGGCGACCACAGCTCGAGCTTCGCCGCGAATCGAAACTCCGCATAGCCGTTGCGATCGGTGGTGACGTCCTGGGTGATATTCGCTTCGGGAATTTCGAGCGTCACTTTTTGCGGCTCGCTCGCGCCGCTGAGCTTCACCCATCCGGCAATTTCGCCAGTCGAGCCCTTGGCGAGCTGCACGGAATAATCCTGAATAAAAGTCTCGGGCACTTCCACGAGCGTAACGTCGCGCGTGAGTCCGCCGTAATTCCACCAGTCGGTGTTGAGCGCGGGGACGCCATCGGCGCGGCGCGCGTTGTTCACTTCCACCACGACGAAGTTATCCCCTTCGCGAACCGTATCCGTGATCTCAAAATCGAACGGCGTGAATCCGCCCTCATGTTCACCCAGGCTCTTGCCATTCAGATAGACGCGCGCGCGGTAATTTGCCGCGCCGAAATAAATGAACGTTCGAGTGTGCAAACGCTTCCGATACGAAAAAGATTTCTTGTACCAGAGGGGCCCTTCGTAGAAAAGAAGGCTATCGCGCTGCGAATTCCAGTCGCCGGGGACCTTCAGTGTGCCGGAGGCGTCGAAATTGTATTCGACGAGATCTTGTTTATCTTTCGGCTGGCGATTCTCGTAAAAGCGGTCGGAAAGCCCCGTCTCGTACGGATCCACGATCACTCGCCAGACCCCACTCAGACTGATAGTGGTGCGCGCCGGGACATTGGCGATCAAATTTGCGGGCGACGGTGCAGCCTCGGCGGCCGGCAGAGATAAGAACACAAGCGCCGCAATGAAAAATATAGCCGCTAGCCGTTCCGCGCGCCGACGCTCGGCGGCCAGCGCGCCAGAAAGTTGGCGCTCGGACGCGCGTTCAGTCTCTTGGCTTCTGTAGGTTGCGGGCGTTTGCCGCAACTCATTCGCAGGACGGTAAAATCCCTGGATTGGTTCAACGAGCCGTTGCAAATCGCGAAAGGGCCGTGCGTCGTGGAGCTGCATTCGGTTCCCGCTGGTCCCGTGACGTTTGCATTCGCCTTAATTTGCCACGATCGTCAGCGATTGTAGCACCGACGTCAAATAGCCTCGGTGCAATAGCCGGCCCGAAATTCCGCGTAGCGGCCCGCCCGTTAATCGTTTCGAAGATGCGACGGATAGAAAAACGCGTTGACAAGCGGCCACAGGGAGTGCCAGAGTTTTGCCGCGTAGAGTTAACGCTACCGTATCCGGTTTCGCACTTTCTCGCGCATCTGCCACCATCCGTGCAAACCGCCGCGTGCATGGCAGGTGCTGCGCAAATCTGCATCGAGTCGGATCGCCGAATCGGCAACGACAAATCTGCCGGTGCTTCGCCGCATGCCGACTCGGTCAGAAAGCGCATTCACAAAGTTGCCCGAATCTCACTTGAATCGGCGGCGCGATTTTGGCAAGACCCGTTCTACCCGGATCGTCAAAGGATCAAACATGCGGAAATTCAGCAGCACGGTTGGTCTTCTCCCACTCCTTCTGGCTCTCGCATTCGCTCCCGCCGCAGCGGCGCAGTGGAGCCCGCTGAATCCCGTTACCAGTTTCCAGAAACAGGCCGCCAGTGTGGACTTCGCGATGAACTCCGGCACGCTGCGCATACAAATCTGCTCCGATGCGATCGTTCGCGTGCTGTACTCGGCGACGTCCACCTTCCCGGATACTCCGCAATACGTAGTGACCAAAACATCCTGGCCGCCAACACAGTGGACGCTGCAGTCCTCGGACAAGGAAGTAACCATCGCCACTGCGCTGATGAAGGTAACGGTCACCCGCGCCGATGGCACGATTCTCTTCAGCGATGCCGCCGGCAAGAAACTCTTCGAAGATTTCGATCGCAGCCTCACTCCCGTCGAAGTGAATGGCGAGAAAACCTATCACTCCGAAATGTTTTCGAACCTGTGGGATTCCACCGAAGCGTTCTACGGCTTGGGCCAGCATCAGGCGGGCGTGTGGAATTATCACGGCGAAGACGTGGATCTCTCGCAGGACAATACCAACATCTCGGTGCCCATGTTCCTATCGAGCAAGGGCTACGGAATATTCTGGAACAATCCTTCGCGCAGCCGGTTCAATAACCGCTTCCTGCACGCGCTGTATCTGAGCTCGGAAGTCGCCGACACGGTGGACTATTATTTCCTCTACGGGCCCGATTTCGACAAAATCATCGCCTCCTACCGCGAGATGACCGGCGCGGCGCCGCTCTTCGGCAAATGGGCCTACGGCTTCTGGCAATGCAAAAATAAGTACAGCTCGCAGGAAGAGATTTTGAGCGTCGCGCACAAATACCGCGAGCTGCACATCCCCGTGGACAATATCGTGCAGGACTGGTTCTGGTGGAACACCATGGGCGATCCGGTCTTCAACAAGAATTATCCCGACCCTAAGGGCATGATCAGCGACCTGCACGAACATCATTTCCACATCATGTTTTCCTTCTGGCCGTTTTTCGAGCCCGGCACTTCCGTGTACGACGACATGGACAAGCGCGGCTACTTCATTGCCCGCACCCAGGTGGCGGGATTTCATCCCAAGGGCATGGCGCTGTACGACGCGTTCAACCCGGCCGCGCGAAAATATTATTGGAACCTGATGGACCAGGGGCTTTTCAAAATCGGCGCCGATGCCTGGTGGCTCGATACCGATGAGCCGGAAACCGAGGGGCGCGAAACCAATATCCTCGTCACCAATAAGGTCGCGATCGGCAGCGGCGCGCGCTACGCAAACTTGTATCCGCTGATGACTACCGCCGCGGTTTACGACGGCCAGCGCAGCGCCTCCAACCAAGAGCGCGTGTTCATCCTCTCGCGCTCCGCCTTCGCCGGAATCCAGCGCAACGCCGTTACGGCCTGGTCCGGAGACGTCGAATCGGATTGGCTCAGCTTCACCCGGCAGATTCCCGCCGGCTTGAATTTCGAGCTTTCGGGCATTCCGTACTGGACCACCGATATCGGCGGCTTCATCATCGGCAATCCTGATGACCCCGCGTATCGCGAGCTTTTTGTGCGCTGGTTCGAGTACGGAACCTTCTGCCCGATTATCCGCCTCCACGGCACGCGCACCACCAATACGAACGAGCTCTGGTCTTACGGACCGGAAGCGCAAACCATCCTCACCGACTTCGATCGCTTGCGCTACCGCCTGATGCCCTACATTTACTCGCTGGCGTGGAAAGTGACCAACGAGAGCTACACTCCGATGCGGCCTCTGGCGATGGATTATCGAACAGACGTGCGCGCGCAAAATATCGGCGACCAATTCATGTTCGGCCCGGCAATTCTGGTAAATCCCGTCACCGAACCCGCCGCCACATCTCGCGAAATCTATCTGCCGAAAGACAAATGGTTCGACTTCTGGACCGGGCAAACTGTGGACGGGGGGAAGAGCATCGAGGCTTCTGCCCCGTTGAATCGCATTCCGCTGTACGTGCGGGCCGGCTCCATCGTCCCGATGGGCCCGCAAATCGAGTACACCACCGAAAAGCCCGCGGATCCCATTGAATTGCGCGTATACGCGGGCGCCGACGGCACTTTCACTCTCTACGAAGATGAGAACGACAACTACAACTACGAAAAGGGCGCGTACGCGACGATTCCCATCCAGTGGGACGACGCCAGGCACACGCTGACGATCGGCGAGCGCCAAGGACATTTTCCGGGAATGCTCGAGCATCGAACGTTCCATGTAGTGTTTGTCGAAGAAAACCACGGAGCCGGCATCGATCCGGCCGCGCAGCCGGATAAAATCGTGGAATACACCGGCAAGCCGGTTAGCGTCGAGCGCTAACCCTTTCCCTACTCAGTGGACTTGGCAGAGGATACGTCTGCGAAATCTCTCGGGAGGTTCACAGTGCCGCGTTTTTCTTTGCACCGAAGTTTTTTGTCGTTCCTGCTGGCCGGGACCCTCGTCGCATTCCCCGTTCTCTCAGCGGCCCTGGCTCGCGCGCAAAAAGATCCCGCCGCACCCGCGCCGCCGCGCAACGCGCTGCATCTCGGCACCGCCTGGTATCCCGAGCAGTGGCCCGAATCGCGCTGGGAAGAAGATCTGAAGTTGATGGAAGCGGCGCACATCACCTTTGTGCGCGTCGGCGAATTCGCCTGGAGCCGCATGGAGCCGGCGGAAGGGAAATTCGAATTCGCTTGGCTGGAGCGCGCTATCAGCGCGGCCGCGCGGCATCATATCGCGGTGGTGCTCGGGACTCCCACGGCGACGCCGCCCGCGTGGTTGACGCAAAAATATCCGGACACGCTGCGCGTGGAACCCGATGGCCAGCGAGTAACCCACGGAAATCGCGCGCACGCGTCGGTGACGTCGCCGCGCTATCGCGAATTCTGCCGGCAAATCTCGGAACAGCTGGCGATCCATTTCGGCCACGACCCCAACGTAATCGGCTGGCAGATTGACAACGAGTACGGCTACGCGCTGATGTCCTACGATGAACTCACGAAAAAGCAGTTCGACGACTGGCTCGCGGTCAAATACAAAACTTTCGACAGCCTCAACGACCACTGGACCACCGCCTACTGGAGCCAGACCTACGACAACTGGTCGGAAATTCCCATCCCGGTCGGCCCGCACAATCCAGGATTGATGCTCGATTGGAAACATTTCGTCACCGCTTCCTGGACCAGCTACCAGCAAAACGAGATTGACGCCCTGCGCGCCCACACCGACCCGCGCCAATTCATCACCGGAAATCTCATGGGCTTCTGGGACGGAATCGATAATTACGCGATCACCAAACCGCTCACCTTCGCCTCTTGGGACGATTACGTCGGCACCGGCCACGTGGACCCGGCTTGGAACGGCATGAGCCACGATTTGACGCGCGGCTTCCTCGATAGAAATTTCTGGGTGATGGAAACTCAGCCGGGCGCCGTGAATTGGCAGAAGGTGAATAATTTCCTGAATCGCGGCGAAGTGCGTGCCATGGCCTGGCAGGCGATCGGCCACGGCGCGGACGCCGTCGGCTACTGGCAATGGCGCAGCGCGCTCAACGGCCAGGAGCAATATCACGGAACGCTGCTCGGTCCCGACGGAACTCCCGTCCCGCTTTACGAGGAGGTGAGCCAGACCGGCGCCGAGTTCGCAAACGTCCAGGAAACTTTCCGCGATACGCAGCCGGTCTCGCAGGTCGCGCTACTGCAATCCTACGACAGCCGCTGGGCCATCGATTTCCAGAAGCACACGGAAAAATACGATCAGCTGGGAATTTTGAAAAGTTATTACCGGGTGCTCCATCAACTCGCGCAGTCCGTTGACGTAATCAATCCTTACGCCAAGCTCGACCAGTATCGGCTCGTGGTGGCTCCCGATTTGAATGTTCTGCCCGAAGATCTGGCGCAGCACCTGCGCGAGTACGTGCAGAACGGCGGAAATCTGGTGCTCGGGCCGCGCTCCGGAATGAAAGATCAGTACGACGCGCTGCTCCCGCAGCGGCAACCGGGTTATCTGGTGGATACGCTCGGCGGGCGCGTCGAACAATATTACGCGCTGGAAAAAGACGTCCCGATTTCTGGCGATTGGGGCAGCGGAGAAGCCACGGTGTGGGCGGAACAAATGAAAGCTTCGGCGCCGGATGCGAAGACATTGATGAGCTACGGAAAGTCCAACGGTTGGCTCGATGGCCAGCCCGCGGTTCTCACACGTCCTTACGGCAAAGGAAGTATCACCTATATCGGCGCGGTGCTCGACGATAAATTAATGGCTGCGGCGGCCGAGTGGATGGTCCAGAAAAGCGGCGTCGTTCCAGTGTTCGGTCCCGTGCCGGACGGAATCGAGGTGTGCCGCCGCGAAGGCGCCAACGGCACGATATTTGTGCTGATAAATTTCGATCCGACGCTGCAGCACGTCGCGTTGCCTCACGCGATGCAAGCGCTCCTCGGCGGCAGCGGCGAGGTGGACGCGGTAGATCTTCCCGAGTACGGAGTCGCAGTTCTTCTCGAAAGCAAATAATTCTTCTTCAGCCGGCTCTCACGCCCTGCGCTAAGGCAAAAAGCCGCTGCCGTCATCGCGTTACAGACGGCAGCGGCTTTGCGTTAGCCTGTGCAACTCACTCTAATGCGCCCAAATCTTCGCGGGATCTGTTTCGTACGGATACACATGAACCATCCAGCCAAAAACCTGCGGGATCCAGCGGCCGCCGGCTTGTTCGCAGGCCTCCTCGCTGGCGATGCTTCCGGCGAATCCAAATTTTTTGTGATCCACCTGCTGGAATGCAGCGCCCCTCGGCGCCAGGCAAAAGTTCACATGCTTGTGCCAGCGCGCGACGCTGAGCGGCACGCGTGCGTTCAAATCGTCTAACGTGGCGTCTCGCGGAGCGGTATACATCGCGCCCACCAACTCGTAACCGTCCGCCGTTTTCTTGTAGAGCAGCGAAGTGGGACGCGCCGCATCGAACTGATACCTCGCCTCAAACGCCGCGCCATAATTCGTAAAGTGATAGATCTTCTGCGGCACGTTGGGAAAGAAAATCTGGAAGCCGTCGGCGAGCGCCACGCGGTAGTCCTTATATTTTGCGATCGCCGGACGCACAACCGCGAGAATTTCGTCCGCGCGTTTTTCATCGGCGGCATTCGCCGCCCGCAGATCGGTCATGAACATGTGCGCGCCCATGTCCATATCGTGGTTAGACATGGCGTCGTTCGCTGCTTTCGCGGCGCCGGAATTATCGTCCGCACCGTGCTGCGCGCCGCTCATATCCATTCCGGCCATCCCGTCGTGATTCTGCGCCGGAGCCTGTTGCGGATCTTGCGATTGCTGAGCCAGAGCGGGCAGCGCCAGCAGGCTTACCGCCGCCAGCAGCGCCACTGCTAACTTCGTGTTGCGAGTTTTCGATGTCATAAATGTGCTCCTACTTGATTAAACGTCGCGTCCCGCTCGAAGTTTCACCTCGGCTGCCAAGACGACAATTACTTACAATCGGTCATGCAGGCGGGAAACGACCAAAAAGAATCAGAGAAGGCTCGGGGGCCCGAGCCTTCTTGTGGGGGTGCAGCGTTTAAGACATATCTGGCCTGGAAGCCGGCGCGTGCCCCAAAGGGCCTGCCGAGCGACTGGCCACAACGGTAAAACACGGGATTGCGCCAAAAGTCGCGGCGCAGCCGGAAGCCTGCGCCTCCCTGAAACAAAGTCTTAATCTAGCTGCAACTTTGGTTCCACACGCGTCGTCCAATCTTCCACCGCCGCGAGGCGTTTATTTGCACTTTCGCGCCGTGTACTCTTGACGGCGGCTTTTAAATCTGTAAACTGCGGTTTTCCGTTATGGCGACGCTAGCCAACCCGATCGAAGAGACGCTGCCGGAATTCGAGCTACCGCAGCGGGAAGCCGCGTTTTTCTACGGCCTATTCCTGCGCGGACACTCGGCGGACGAGCTGCGCAAAGATATCCAGGTCCCCGCCACGGTCCTTGCGAAATGGGACCGCGAAACCGTGCGCGAGCCTCAGTTGCGCCCCGTGCTGCAGCGCATCGTGCAGTATCGCCAGCATGTGCTGGCCATTTTCGAGAACCTGATCTGCCACGACGCCGCCACCCAGAAATTGCAGTAGCTTTCCCACACCCACACGCCGCCGCAACGCCAGCCATCCATCCATCCATCAAGTGACAGCCCAGCGGGACGCCCGCGCTACGATTTCTTGATTCCCAGCGCTTTCACATAGAACTGGTTCACGTACTCTTTCAGCATCCGCCGCGAACTGAACTGCGGCGCCACGCTCTTGATCGCCGATTTCATCACGCGCACGAAATCGTGCGGCACTTCGTCGTCCGGACGGTGATAGTAAAGAGGAATGATCTTTTCCTCGAGCAAGCGATAAAGAGCCTCGGCGTCGGCGTTGGTCCGGTCTCCCTCGATCGGCTCGCCGCCGAATGCCCAGCCGTTCGCTTCGTTATATCCCTCCAGCCACCATCCATCGAGTACAGATAGGCTCGGTACGCCATTGGCGCCGGCTTTCATCCCGCTTGTTCCGCTGGCTTCGAGCGGCGGCAATGGATTGTTCAGCCACACATCCACTCCGCGCACCATCCGCGCCGCCAGGTGCTGGTCGTAGTTTTCGACGAAAGCGATGCGCGCGCCGAAACTGGGATCCTGCGCCAGGTGAAAAACTCTTTGAATCAGCTGCGTCCCCGCAATATCGGAGGGATGCGCCTTGCCCGCGAAGATAATCTGGACGGGCCGCAAGGGATGCGTCAAAAGCCTCTTGAGCCGTTCCAGGTCGTGCAGGATCAGATCCGGACGCTTGTAACTGGTGAAACGCCGCGCGAAGCCGATCGTGAAAATTTCAGGGTCGAGCAAAGCTCCAAAGGCAATCACGCTCTCCGCCCGCACTCTCTTTTTTTGCCATTCCTCGCGCGCGCGCTCATTAATTTCGTCCATCAGCAGAGCTTTCAAGCGCATGCGCAGCCACCACAGCTCGGCGTCCGGTATCTTGTCCACCGCTTCCCATATCTTCGGCTGGTCGTGGTCGCGTATCCAGCCGGGGCCCACGTACTTATCGAGCACCGGTTGCAGCCATATCGGATCCATCCAGGTGAGCAGATGGACGCCGTTGGTAATAGCCGTGATCGGCACGTCTTCCACTTTTTTATCCGGCCAGATGGCCTTCCACATCTCTTTGGCCACCTCGCCGTGCTTCTTGCTCACCGCATTGCAGAATTTCGACATGCGCAGCGCGAACACCGTCATATTGAATCCGGCGTCGGGGTTCGAAGGATTGGTGCCCAGCTGCAACAGGCCGTTGCGGTCCGTGCCAAATTTATCGTAGTGGCTGCTGAAATATTTCTCGAAGAGCGGGAACGGGAAGACGTCGGTCCCGGCGGATAAGGGCGTGTGCGTGGTGAAAACGGACGTCTGCCGAATTTTCTCCACGGCATCCTGAAACGTTGAACCTTCCTCCACCAGTCCGCGCACCCGCTCCAGAAACGCGAAAGCGGGATGCCCCTCATTAATGTGCACTGCCGCGGGCTGAATGCCCAGCCTTCGCAGCACGCGCATTCCGCCGATGCCCAGAACAATCTCCTGGCGCAATCGCTGTTCGGGGTCGTTCGTATAAAGACGATGCGCGATCGCACGGTCCCACGGCTGGTTGCTCTCCACTTCCGTATCCAGCAGATAGACCGGGACGCGGCCAATGTCCGCGCGCCACACCAGCACGTGCACGGGCGGATCGAAAAAAGGCACCAGGACTTTCAGCGGTTCGCCATTCCCATCGCGTACCAGGCGGGCCGGATCGTAGGTGCGATCCAGTGTTTTTTCATCGTCCTCTTGCCAGCCGTCATCTCGGATTTTTTGCGAAAGGTAGCCGTGGGAATAAATCAGCCCGACCCCGACCATGGGAATCGCCAAATCGCTGCATTCCTTGATGTAATCCCCTGCCAGCACTCCCAATCCACCGGCGTAAAGTGGAAGTGAATGGTGAAATCCGTATTCGGCCGAAAAATAGGCGAGTGGCGAGTGGGGCGACCCGTACTCGATCGTGAACCAGCCGGTTTGCGAAGCGATGTTAGCGTCGAACTCCGCCATCACCGCGTCGAAATGCTCTAGGAATTGGGGATCGCGCGCCGCATCGTCCAGCGTTTGCTGCGGCAAAATGGCCAGCATGCGCAAAGGATTGTGGTCGCTCTCGCGCCAGGCTTGCAGATCCAGCGACGGAAACATATCGCGCGCCTGCCGATGCCAGCTCCACCACAAATTGTAGGAAAGCCGCTCCAGTCCGCGAATGCGTTCGGGTAAGTTCGGAAATTGCGAAGCAGGGATTATGCCGTCAGCCATTAATCTTTGTACCTCACCTGAGTCTCCCGGTCACTGCTGATTTTTCTATTCAATCGTTCGCCAAATTGATGGCATCCACCACGGGCGGTCACCCAAAAAAACCGGGGAGCGCGCCGCGCCACAGCGAAATATCCAAAACGCCCTTACGACTGCTTCCCCAAACGGGCTTTCTGGGCTAAAAAAGTCGCGCAACCGGCTTTCCACGCGCTAGCCGCCATAAATCACGCATTACGGTCACACGTTTCCCTCATCGACGACGAATCATTATCACCCACGAGGTCCGATTTGGAGAGAGTGTTTGTTGCACGCGAAACGAATGCGTTACGGAACTTCACCAAAGAAAACGAGAGTAGCGCGAGCAAGAGAAACCGCACCGTATTCCGCCGCGCCTTCGGCGGCGCCACAGCAGGCCTAACCCACGGAACGCTTTCCGCAGCGCCAACTCGCGCCAACTCGCGGATTGCGCATCCCGCAGCCGTATCGTAAAATTGCTTGGATTGACCAGCCGCAAACCGATTCCCCGGTAGCTCAATGGTAGAGCATTCGGCTGTTAACCGAAGGGTTGCTAGTTCGAATCTAGCCCGGGGAGCCAAATTCTCCTTCTTTGTCAATTAGTTACAGACGGCTTTCTCTCCTTCCTTCTTCGCGTCCGGGGCACTGTAGTAAAAATGCAGTAATTTGCCTCGGCCGTACGCTTTCTTGTTGGACTTCTCCATCGCTTGCCGCACCTGGTCCGCCATTCCCAACTGGTAGTGCCGCTTGGTTTCCGGACTCGTGTGTCGCATCGCGCGCTGCACAACGGCATCCGGTGCGACTCCACTCAACCGAGTGCAGAAAACGTGCCGCAGGTTGTAGATCGGAAAGTGCGGTACGCCTGCTCGTCTGAGTGTCGCCTTCCAAGCGGTCTTGACCGTGGAGATCGGTCGGTCAGGGAGATGCGGGCTCGGGAAGACGAAAGGACTCTTCGATGCTTGTTCCTTGTTCCATGCCCGCAAAACATCGCAAGCATATTCGGAGAGGGGAACAGGTTCGGATGAGCCTGGAGTCTTCACGTCGTTGCCCAAGCGGATCAGTTTGTTTTCTAGGTCCACTTGGTCCCAGCGCAGCGAGAACCCCTCGCTGTAGGTTCGCCCGCCCGTCTGAGAAAGCAGGATGATGGCCACCCGAAGATGAGGTGGCGCAGCTTCCAAGATGCGGTGCTCTTCTTTGACGGTAAGCATTCTTCGTACCGGCCGGTCGCGGAGCTCATTGAAGTGCTTGACCGTCGAAGCGGGATTTTCCGGTATATATTTCCGCTTAACGGCGAGGTCCAAGACACACTTCAAACATTCCAGCTCTCGATTTACCGTCGCTCCTTTGATCGTCCGCTTTGGGTTGAGTTTCGTTGGCTGCCGGCGACGCTGATCGCGATAGTCCTCGATCATTTTGACGGTGATTCTGTCCAACTTGCTCTCGCCGAAGAACGCTTTCAGTTGTTTGAGATAGGTGCGATGACCTCGCACGGTGTTCTCGGTGAGGCCAGCGAAATGAGACCGCTCGAATTCCAAACACAGATGCTCGAACGTAGTCCGCTCTCCTGGCCACCCGACCTTGAACAGTCCCAGCACGATCTCGCTTTCGCGTTTCTTCCATACTTTCGTTGCGAGTGCCTTGCTGTCTGTCTTGGTCGATTCGCAATACTGCTCACCGTTCATCGTGTAAGCCATCCACCAGAATCGTGATGCATTTCTTTTGTACAGGCCCAATGGCGCTCCTCTGACTTGCCGGAGTTGGCGCCGCCGCAATTATACCTCTTGGCGGCGCGTTCGCCGTGCGGGGCGTACGTGCTGCTCTTTGAATTGATCGAGGGCGGAACGGCGGTACTCAAGACGGTTTCCGATCTTTCTAAACTCGATTCTCTCCTGCTCTGCGTAGCGGTAAAGCGTGGTGGTCGAGATGCCAAGACATTTTGCGGCTTCGCGATGGGTCAACCAGACGGCGGTTGAAACCTCGTTTGGGGCAATTGCCAAGGTCGAAAAGTTCGCGGGGGCGAGACCCTCTGCCCTGGACATAAATTCTTGGAGGACCGAGATCAAAGTCTCGGCCTGTTTGGGAGGTAGAACGAAGCAGGCAACGACGGCCGGTGACGAGTCCTCTTTTGTGGCAGGCGAACTCCTGATGGCTGAACCGCCGCTGGTCCTGCCGTCTTCAATTGGCCTTATGGGAGGACTAGTTGGGAGCATGGTGCCTCTTTGCAGCGTGAAGAAGATGAGTCTCTATGAAAGATTCCATCGAATTAAGACCTTCAGTGATCGGGTTCTTTGTCGGCAGGTGGAGATTCGGAAACCCCGGACGTGACAGAGTTGTGCCGGTCGCTTGTTAGCTGCGTTTGAGCTTTCGAGACGGTATGCCGTGCGTAATACTGTGGGTCAAGTTTATCCTCTGAGCGGTAGTCGGCGATGCGCTGGATGACTACTTCAGGGTCGTCGCCTCGGGAGAGGGCGCGCTTCGCGTAGGCCCAGTCGTGCTCGGACTGGCTTTTGTGGTCGCTGGGCGCAGTCCGCTCGCGCTGCCGGTAGTCGCCAAAGTGCCGGGGCGTTTCGGGCGAGTCTTCGTCAATTGTGAAATCGCGGAGCGTGTGCACCGCGTCGCTTTCTTGGCGCGCCTGCACGATGAACTCGTCGTGAAGTTTGTGGTTCGGGAATCCCGGCAAGCGGAGCACGCGCGTCGAGTCGGTTGCCGCCAGATCGCCGCCGAACTTATTTGCAAGGTTGTGAAGAAGAGATTCCGCCTCATCCTGACTGAATCCGCTCACTTTCCACACGACCTGGTGCTTGCCGGGGGAAGTATCGAGGACGAAGTTTGGCGCGGGGACTTCGGTTGAATTGCGAATCGCTTCGAGAGCTTCGTCACCCTTTCTGTCGAGGTCGAGATAGACGTGGCGAATCTCCTTGATGTCTTGCTTCGTCCGGCTGTAGGCACCGTCCTTGATGGGATTCATTCCCATGAACACGTCATAGCCACTGGCACTCTGACCTGCGAGCAAGTTTTGAAAGTCGGGACTCGCGATGGTCTCCGCTTTGGAGATAGTTTGAACCGTGTGGCCGGTGGCACGATTCCGCGCGAGGATCGCGGCGTTATCCTCAGGCCCGAACAGTTCCCGGACATATTCCGAAGCGGTCAGAGATCGCGGGGCGAATTTGCTATCGGTGCTCACGGGTGATCCTGCTTCGCGAGGAACACCGCTCCGTAATCGAACAGGTCCGCATCCGGGTCGTATCGGTTGATGAGCAGGACTTCGGAAATGTATCTGCGTCCAGGCCGGCGCTCGACATGGATGACGACGTTGAGGGAATCGGCAATATTTGTCTTGATGGCGCGGAAAGGAATTTCGACGCCGCTCTGGAGGACACAACTGGTGAAGCGCGCGAGGCCCTGCTGGGCGGAACTCGCATGAATCGTGGATAGCGTGCCTGAATGTCCCGTGTTTAGGAGTTGCAGGAGATCGAAGGCTTCGCTTCCCCGGACCTCACCCAAGACAATACGATCCGGGCGGTGGCGGAGGGCCGCTTTCAGGAGATCACGGATGGCCACTGCCGGAAGGCCATTTTGTTCACGGCGGGCTTCAAAGCGGACGAGGTTTTCCTGCGGTAATTGAATCTCGGCCGTGTCCTCGATAACGAGCACCCGTTCCTCGTGCGGGATGAATTTTCCGAGGATCGAAAGGAGCGTCGATTTTCCAGTACCGGTGCCGCCGCAAATAAGGATGTTCTTGCGTGCGAGGACATAATCTTCGAGGTGGTTCGCGAGGGCGCGATCGAGAGTGCCTTCGCGGATCAAATCCTCCATCTCGAAGTGGCGGGTGTTGAACTTGCGGATCGTTAGCGTCACTCCGGCGAGACTGCACGGCGGAATCACCGCGGCAACGCGGCTCCCATCGGGCAGCCGCGAGTCCAGAATGGGCTTCGCTTCGGAGATGTCGTCGCCCAGACGCCGGGCGATATTCTTCACGGCGACCATCAGGGATTTCTCGCCGATGGAGACGCCCGGCACCGGTTGGAGGAAGCCCTGTTTTTCGATGAACACCCGGTCGGGGCCGTTCACCATCACCTCGCTGATCGAGTCGTCGAGAATGAGGTGCTCGATTGGCTTCAGGAACGGCAGAATCATTTCAAATCCGTTCATCAGAGTTTTCCTTGTTCGAGCTGGATGAAGTACGACTCGTTGGGGTCGTTGTAATAGGGCTTGAGGTAGCAGAACATCGGTGGCTTCGGGTCGATTCCGTCGTAGGCAAGAACGACGGACTGGGCGTTGCGCAACTCCATGAAGGTTTTCATGTCGAAGCGATAGTCGCTCTGAGTGTTGTAGCTCTTGGACGCGATGATGTTGGCCTTGTGCGACAGGGCTTTGCCCGTGAGCCAACTGACCTTGGTATCGTGCCCGCTTTCGGACAAGCTGTAGCTGACTTTCAACTGGTCTTCGCGTCCACAGAAATCGCTGGCGGTCCGCGCGGAGAAATCATCGGACAACGAGAGAACAATCTTGGTGCGGAAAGTCTGGAGCAGCGTGCGCCAGCTTTCAGCGGGGAGCGCGGATCGCAGCGAGCTGATGCTCTGCGTGGCGATGATGGGGATGCACTTCGGCTGTCGGGAGAGACTGAAAAATTTCTCGTCGCCGGTCGGATCGCTCTCCCCCACGGTGGCGAAGTGTTGGTACTCATCGCAGAGGAACAGGACTTGGCGGAAATATTGCTCGGGGTGCGCTTCAATTTTCGGAACGCGATTGAGCACGGCGCGCTCGAAATCGAGCTTCATCATCACGCCCAGAGCCTTTGCGAGGCCGGCGTTCATGCCAATGGGGAAATTCAGAGCGGCGAGACTGCCATTTTCTATGAGCCAGCCAAACGAAGGCAGCGGCTTGCCGAACCGGTTGTTGGCGTTCTTCTGAGGGTCGTAGCACTCCTTCTTGGGGCAGAAGACCCGCTTTACTCTCGGGTTGTCGTCGAATAGCGAAAGGAAGACGGAGACACCTTCGACGATGGAGGTGCGGAGTTTCGGCTCGATTCTTTTCCAATCGTCATGGAACCAGCGCTGGACTGCTTCCAGTTGGGCAAGCTTTTCGGGATTGGCTTGGGCCGGGTCCAGGACCGTGCGGGCCTCGGAGGGGATGCCCTGCATCCTTAATGTATCCCGCAGCTCCCGTGTAGCCGGTGCGAGGTAGCGGTCTTCCTTCTGGTCGTGCACGAAACCGAGGCCGGCAAGGTCGGCAGTACGTTCGCCAAAGACCTTCGATGTGAGGGCCACGTAGTGGCGTCCGAGAATGATCTGCTCGGCCTCGTCAATCCGTTCTTCGAGCAGCGGCGGCGAGATGGCGCACTGGTAGACATCGAAGAAGGTGACGTAGTCGTAGGCGGCCTTATGAAGAAGGATGATGAATTTGACGAGGTTGGTGTACGCCTGCTGCCAGAACGGCTCCTTGCCACGGCCGAAAAGGTTGTTGAGTAGCGAGGCGATGTTGTACGCCAAAGCGTAGGCGTCGAGATCGTTGTGCAGAGGGTTGTAGCAGTATTCGGAATCGAGGCTGATTTCGATGTAATCCTCGGCCCGCTGGTGACGCACGAGGATGTCTTTTGCCTTGCCGCAAAAATCGCCTTTTACCTCGAGGATTAAACCGCCGATACGCTTCTCTTTGTCGGCGGCTTTGTAGGCCAGAATTTGTTCCGCAAACGGAAGCATACAGCACGAAGTTTTTCCCGACCCTATCGCCCCCAAGATCGCAATGCCCGTAAACAAACCGCGCTCGGGAATGGTGAGCCAATAGGGAGCCTTAGCGGGTATCGGCTTGCGCGGGTTATGGACTTCGCCGACGACAAGGAACAGATCGTCTCTCGCGCCGGGATCGGGGTACTTGGGCAAGCGTCCTGGCGAGATGTGATGGCGGGCTTTGAGCGTAAAGATGTAGAGCGCGGAGAGCATAGTCAAACAAACGATATAGGGCGTGGTGAATAGGAATGTGTAGTAGAGGTATTTGAAGCTAAGGAACGCGTGGGGAGCGCGCAAGGCGATGACGTGCAGAAAGATCTGCTCATCGGGAAACGGATGGGCATAAACCAGGAACGTACCAGCGGCCATTGCGAGGATGGCTGCAATGAAAGTGCGCGACTCGAGTGCTCTCTGCATTAGACCCTCCCCCGCGCTTCGACCGGCTGTCCTTTGTCCGAGCCGGGCTGTGGGGCGCGTCGCGCTTCGCGCCACTTGCGGTAGTCCTGGTCGCGCCAAAGGACTTTCTTCAGTGCAGAGTTAATGACATGGTCTGCACTGCTCTCGATGAACCGGGCATAGTCTTCAAGCAGTTGGTTGACCGGCTCTTCGAGCTTCACCTCCCGAGTCATGATCGCTGGTGCTTTCTTAATGATCGACATTGCGTTTCTCCTCTGGTGTTTTGCGTTCCGTCCGAACTCCCCGTCACCGTGGAAAAAACAGCCGGCACGATTTACCGTGCCGCCGGGCGGGAGCGACCCCACGCAGTTTTTGGGCGGCTGAAAGCCGAAAAAGTGGGGTCGCTCCCGCCCGATTTGGTGTTTTTTCCACGGTGACTCTTGCTTGCACTGCGTTCTGCATCCGACTCTCCTCAAAGAGAGTGCTTGCGCCACAGGGTGAAGAAACAGGTGAAGACGAAGGTGGAGTGTGTAGTCCTTACCTTCTGCACCCTTTTTCCCCAGGTTCCTGTTCAGGAACTGCAAACCGGCAAAGCACTTCGGCAGTGAAGTGCACGGTGGCGGGACGCTCGCCACCGCCAAAGTCCTGGCGGATGTCGGATTCGGTTACTCGTCCGACTTTCCAACCCCGATAGAGATGTTCGAAGCGTTGCCCGGCGAATCGAGTTTTAGCCTGATTGCGGAAAATCAAGTCAGCCTCGGTCAGAGATGCGTACCGGCTGAGGTCCCAGGTCTTGCGGATTTGGAAGTAACGCAAAAGGTCCGCAGATGCGTCCGATCCGAGTGGCATGGTCACCAGAGAATTGAAAAGTTGTGTGGCGTTTTCGAAGTGCGAATCGACCCTCGCCAGATAGAGAAATCGGAAGGTGGAAAGCTGCCGAAACAGGGGGAGGTAGGCTTCAAGATGGTGCACGAATTCTCGGAGGTTTGCCTCGGCCCCGTGGAGGTAGGTAAACGTCACCACGGGCGAAGAGGCGTCACCCGCCACGAACATTGGAAACTTATCGACGAAGTAGCGGACGGTGGGCTGGGAAGTTCTCTGTCCGTGATAGATCTTCGAGGGTAGGAACTGATTCGGGACCATTAATTGATTGCAGAAAAAACGGATTTTTTCGGGCTCGGTTTCGAGGTACTGATACCCCTGATTCAGCAAAACGAAATCGAGCATTGCGATGCGCCGCTGGATATGTTCGATTTCGTGTTCGCGGCGATTGCGAATGTTCTCGCGGTCGATCTGGCGGTAGAGACGCCGGGAGAACAGGTGATAGACCGTTCCGCTTTTTGGAAAACACTCGGTCCGAGCGTGGCGCTTGGTTTGAAGTTTGTTCCAGAAGAGGGTCGTGCGCTTGCCCCAATGGGCGTCGGTGAAGGCGAGAAACTGGCGTGCCACAAAGTAGCCGGAATGTGTAGCTACGATGTAGAGAAACCGAGCCTCGGCTTCGGTGTAGCCGAGAGCTTTCAGGGCGTCGAGATGGGTGGGTGCAATGTTCATAGATTGAGGATTCCTGCGGTGATCTCACGTTCGTCGAGAACGCGACGCAAACGCGATGCGTCTTCCGAGCGCGCATACATCGAGAAGCCCGCCGCGGCTTTTACCGCCATAGCGCGTGGCCGGTAATCACGCGTGGCGAGTTCCAGGTCCACATGGCGCAATTCCAATTCGGGGGTTTCATACTCGACACGCAAATCGGGGACAGGAATCTTTCCGTCGACGAGCTGCAGGCCGTGCTTTTCGGCGACTTCGCCTTTGTGGTCGAGATCGTCTTTTTCCGGTCCCAGCAGGGCCAGATCGTGATTCAGATTCCGTTTGAGTTCGTAGTCGAGAAGAACGCGGACCGGGCGGCCTCCGCCGCGCTCGATGCGGGCAACTTCCTTCTGATAGAGCCTGTACAGATCGGCGTCGTGTTTGAGTTCGCGGGGTTTCACCAAGCCGTGGTAGATGGGCTGCTCGTCGGGTACTTGATTCGTATTCTTGAGAACGCGATGCCCGGCTTTCGTAAGGGTCACGACACGTAAGGTCTTTTTGTGTGAGATTTCAACCGTCTTGTCGGTGACAAGAGACTGCCGGGCGAGGCGCCGAATGTCTTTGTCCATCCGTTCGCGGTCTCCGCCGTAGGTAAAGTTCGCAAGGTCCGACACAGCAATGACGCGGAACTTGCCGATTTCTGTCAGGGAGTGCATCTCGGAATTGCGGAGGAGATAGGTGCGATCCCGGACGTAATAGGCGCGCGGAGAATCGCTACGTTCGTCGCGGGTCGGATGCTGCTCGCGGGCTTCGGTGCTATCGCCGCGGGCAAGGGTGTCCGGGGTCGGACTTCTTCCCTCTCGCGCATCGGAAGAAGCCGGTATGTGTTGACGGATAGCCCGACGCGGGGACGTGTCGCGCGCATCGCCGGCGTCTTGCGGGTCGTAGCTAAAGGCGTCTCGGGACACTAGTTGAAATCCTCCTCGTTCACGGGAGCGGGCATGTCCGCATGGCTGACGTTGAATTGTTTGTCGAGGTGCGAAAGTTTGCGCCCGGTATTCTTGAGGAAGAAGCGGCGGCCGAAGGCCAGCGCAGCGCCAAACAGGTTCACAAAGAGGACCGCAAGAAAAATCAGAATCGTTGTTCCGTACGCGTGGTACAAGGCCGCTTTGTAACGGGCCATGAACTTCAATTGGTCGAGCAGCCAGAATCCGTAGCCCAGCAAGATAACGATGGTGAAGAGCAGGGCGTTGGCGATCATGTCAGTGCGCTTCTCCGTTCGACGGGGCTTCGGGGTTCGTTGGGCTGCCCGCCGCCCGCGGGAGCTGTGGGAGAGCCTCGCCGTTCAACCCATCCTTTGAGGTCGAATCCGATTCCTCGGAGGTTGAAGGTCCGAGTGGCGTGAGCTTCCGAAAAGCTTCGAGTGGGAAGAGATCCATGACGCTCTCGGCAAGCACTTCGGAGATGGCGTAGGCGAGCGCGAGACTGGGTTTCCAGGAACCTCGTTCGATGGCGTTGATCGTTCCCATCGCAACGCCTACTCGCTCCGCCAATTCCCTTTGGGACCAGTGTTTGGCAACGCGGGAAGCGCGGACTTGGTTTTGTGCGAGCCGGGTGGCTCCGCTCGGAGAGGTTTCGGGTTCGGATGCCGTTGCCTTTGGCTCGTCCGGCGGTAACGCTTGCCGTTCGTGGGGAAATACCTCGTCAATTCTCTTTCCGAGCGCATCGGCCAAGCGGTAAGCCAGGGCCAAACTTGGGTCGCGCCGCCAGTGTTCGAAGAGGCTGATCATGAGGCGGGAGATGCCAACGCGGTTCGCCAGATTTTGCTGCGTCCACCCACTCTCCAAACGGAAAGTGCGAATCATGTTTTGCATGTAAAAACCTCCCGTTCGCCGGAGAGCGTCGGCGTTACTTCGAGCGCGTTTTTCTTCCCATCCGCATCGATTTCGCGCGATGCCGGGGGTTTTCCGTGACCCTCAAACCTTGCGGGGAGCGGGCAGGCAGCCGGAAAGCAACGGAGGCCCTTCAGAAGCGCGCCTGGGGAATCCCCGCGCAAGAACGATCGAGTGGGCTGTGGCGTGTGCGAAGAGGAAATGTTTTGGGAAAAGACGGGCGTGGCGCGCGGAGGTTGGGCCGATGTTGCGAGGTGCCGGACCGCGATCTCTTCTCTTGCGATTTCGACGAAGGTGTTCACTTGAACGCCTGGTCTTCGCGGAAGTAGGTCACGGTCATTCCCAGCGGATTGATGGGAATCAGTTCGTTGGGCACTTGGGACTTAAAAAGGAATACCAAATTCGCGGTGTACAACTCGCGCTTCAGCTCGGTATGGTCAGCCGGTGAGTAATAGACCATGTAGAAGTCCACTCGCGCGCGGAAGGGCGGGGTTTGCATCTCTTCGAGCGAGACTTTCTGCACGTCCACATCGATTTCAGGCGCGGCGGTATTGGTGATGAATTTCTTGATGATGTCGTCCTTGCGGTAGGCATCGAAAATGCCGTTGGCGAGCTTGCCGTCGAGGAAGTACAGGGACTTCGAGAAATCATCCTGAATGGTGTAGCGGTTGCGGCGGTAATAGAGGTTGCAAAACTCGGAGAGAAAATACTTCGCCTCGGCATCCTGCGGCTTGTATTCGAGGTTGTGGTAGTTGATAGCCTCGGCGCGGCCCAGATCATCAATCCGGATGACGAGCGGGCGGAAATTCTGAAAGGTACGAATGGTCCTGAGGTCGATGAGCGCGAGGGCCACACAGACGACGGACAGCAACGCGAGAGCAATCTTGAGATAGGTGTTGGTCACCATTGGATCCCCGTACTGTTCGAGGTAGAGCCGCTTGGCGTCGTGGAATGTAGCATCGCGATCCATCACATCACCCTGTTTAGGACTGCGGCGGGCGCTTCGAGTAGGCCAGCGGATGATCCTCCGGCCGTGCCGCTGAAGATATGGTTCGTAAGCGAGGGGATTTTCAGCAGGACATAGATGGATGCGAGGAACGTAATAAAAAGGACGGGAAACCAGGCAATCAGTTGGACTGTGGAAAGCGTCCCCGCGGGCGGGAGCTGCAGAGCGCCCAGCATGAGGTTTCCGATGACATACACGACGGCAGCGGCGATGACTTGGTAGAAAGCATATTGGATGAAGCAACGGAGCCAACCCCAGAAGAGCCACTCCATTTTCGGAACGATAAAAAATGGAACGAAGACCGGTCCGACGAGCACACAAACCGCAGTGGCAATGAATCCGTAGGCGATGACCACAATCGCTATTGCTTGGGCTGCGGCGAGCAGAATAGTGACGATGATGTAGATGGCGGTTCCGAAAAGGTCTCCCCAACCGGGCGAGTCCATGCGAGCTTCGAAGTTGGCAACCTGCGTGACCACGGTTTGGAGCTGCGCCTGATCGATTTGAGTCGAGAGAAACTGTGCTTCGTTGGTTACCAGGTTGTGGAAGCTGACTCCGACGCCGGGAATCGGCGTGCTGTAGTAGTTGACCATCGCAAAGCCAAAGCTGATGGTCAGAAGCAAACTGGCAAAATGATCGAACTGGAAGGAAGGCCTGCCGCTGGCGGAAGCAAGAGCGGACTTGATTCCAAACCAAGCCACGAGGATCGTGGCGAACGAGCGGAAAAGATTCTGGCCCATTGCGTCGAAGAAGCCGAGGTTCTGGGTGAGCAAATTGTTGATCGCCTGAAAGATGTACTGCAGGAAATCGGTTTGCATCGCGGTCAGCTCCTTCGACGCCGGGCATCTCTAAGCGCACGCCTACGGCATGCGGAAGTTTTGAAGTGAATTGGTGATCGTTCCAGTCACCTGGGCGATGTTGCCGGCCATGCTCGCTTGGCGACCGATATCGGTGTTGATGGCGCTCGTGGCAGCGTCGCGCTGTTGCTTCGCGAGGATGGTTTGTTGTTCGAGAAGCGACGCGAGGAGTTTGTTCGAGTCCTGGACAGTGCGGAGGGTCAACACGCCCGCCGCATTGATCTTGTTCAGAACGGAAACTTCGGTGTTGAGGCCGGAGTCGCCCGAAAATGAATCATGTTCAAGGTTGGCGATCTGAGTCTGGATATTGTCGGCAGTGCCGCGGATGGAACCGATGGTGGCCATCGCGTTCATGTTTGCGCCGTCCACGAGCTGGATGGACGCGTACTGAGATTGCACACGCCCGAGTTCCGAAGCGTCCATTCCCGAGAGTTCGTACGGGTCATACTGGGACAGCGGCGTGGTGGCCTTCAGGTAGCCCGTGTTGATGTTGGGAAGGACACCGGTGTTGATGCCGTTAATCCAAGAGCCCGTATTTCCGAAGGTGTTCAGCGAAGTAACATTCCGCCATTGCGAGAATAGTGCGCGGTAACGAGCGGGCATGTTTTTTACAAACTGGGCCATCTGCATGGCCAAGTTGTACTGAGCGGTGATTTTGGAATAGGTCTTCTGCAATTGGGCAAGGTGCTGCTGAAGTACGACAAGATGCTGCTGGAGCTGATAGTAGCGCAGCAGAGCATTGTGGAAATTGGTGGGGTCAAAGACGACGCCGCTCCCGAGTTGCGCGGTGGCGGTACTGACTCCCAAACCCAACACGAGCAAGCAAATCAGAATTTTTCTTTTCACGGACTTTCTCCTTTTGCCGTCAGAAATCGGAAGGCATTTTGTGGTTGTTGTAGTCGGGCAACGCGAGATCGCCCGAGAGATAGACCTTGACCCGGTGGCCTTCGCGGATGGTCACCGTGGGCATGATGTTGAGGAACTTGTCGAGGATCTGCGCCGAAGACTGCGCGGTGCTTTGCGCGAATCCCTGGCGCATAAGGTCAGAGCTAGAGGCGTTAAGAGAGCCCGCTGTTCCGGCTTCAGCGACGGCCCCGAGAGCACCGACCGCGAGCGACACTCCGAAGATACGGAGATAGTGGTTGTTGACCTGATCCCGCAAGCCGGTGTCGCCGATTTGGTTGAGTCCCTTGAATTGATCCAGGCTGATGGAATACCCGTCGGGCATGACTACGCGATGGAACACGACGGCGAGACGAGTCTGGCCGAGGGCGTCCACCTTCTTGGTTTCGCCAAGAAGTTTCGAGCCTGCGGGCACTAGCAGGTGCTGGCGGTCGTTGGAATAGACATCGGTTGAGAGTAGGCACTCGACGGGGCCGGCGAAGCCCCCGTCGAGGCGGCTGATGAGAACGGTTTCAAGAATGGTTCCTTCAAACAGTACGTAGGTTTTTCCTGCCGCCGCATTGGCGGAAGAGGCCGACACGGCGGCAGGGTTTCTGGCTTCCTCCTTTCGATCAGGGGTTGGTTCCGGGGAATCTTTTCGCGTTGACTCGGTCGAAGGCGGATTCGCTTCCATTTGCCTCAAGAGTTGCGCGACCTGCGGGGAATCGGGCCCCACGGGGACGAGGCTCGCAGCTGAAGGAGACACTTCGGCCTCAGGTGTCGGCACGGTTGGCGGAGTTGATGGAGTTTTGCGGTAGGTCAGAGCGACATTCGACGCAAACAGCGACACGTAGGCACGCCGCTTCCGCTCCGCCTGAATGGGGTCTTCCGCCCGCTGGTCGGGCGGGTTACCGGGCACACTCTGCAGCTGGGCTTGCTGCGAATCTTGCGGAGTGCCGCCAAGCAAGCGAGTCTGCTGGGTAAGAGCGCTCTGAGCGGCCTGTTCATCGCGCTGCATTTGCTCGATGCGGTTCTGCAACTCGCTGATCTTGGTCTCGTTGACTTCGAGAGGCGCCGGCACTGGAGCTGTGGACGAGGCCGTCTTCGTCGGAGTGGGCGGTTTTTTGCCCCCTGTCAGCCACATGATGGCGACCATGAGGAATGCCAGTGCGATGAGAAGCCAGGACTGGACGTTCTTTGGCAGAAGCCCTTGCGGTTTCGGGGCCTTTTCCTGCACTTGCGCGGGTTGGTTCGATTCGCTCATGGTTGTTCCTCAGTTCGCGGCAACGCGGCGCGCAAAGGGCAGCTTCTTTTTGCCAATGGCGAGGTAGCCCGAATCGATGATTTTCGGTGCGATGTACACGCCGTTTTCGAACTGGAAAGAAATCAAGTTTGGCTTACCGTCTTTGATTTCATAGAGAGCAGGCTTCTCACGCGCGCCGCACTTGATGTAGGTGAACGAGTCGTCGTGGTAGATGACAGAAACCAGGAACGGCTCCCGCGCCGCCTTCGGGTCGAGGAGATAATCGAATTGGAGTTTTGTAGCGTAGCCGGAGCGGAAATGGTTCAGCTGCTCGGCGGACTGGGCTTGCGCTGCATGGATTTGCTCCACCGTCTGGGAGCGGAGCGTTTCGAGTTCCTTCTTGTAGGCTTCCGCCTCGCCTGCGCTCACATATCCGCGCAGTCCCGTGCTCGTCGCGAAGCCCGAGCCTTCTTTCGGCTCGACAAAGATTTTGAGGTCGGGCTCGACGTTGGGCTGATTGCTGATTTCGGTTAGCAGGAAGGAATACACATGCCCGCTCGCGGTGATGAGGTTCAAATTGCTGCGGATGCCGGCCTGGGCCGGGTGGACGTAGCAGAGATTGTGGGCGCCGTTGATGACCCAGAACTCCTTGTCGCCGGTGGTGAAATCGAGGATTTCTTCGTCCTCCGGCAGAACGATGAGCGTCGAAAAGCGGAGCTTGGCGCGAACGGGGACGATGTCTTCTTTTGAATACTTCACGACCCGCGCCGCGGCGTCCGTCGCGCCGTAAGCAGGAGAAACGTGGAACACGGCTGCTCCAAGGACAACGACGGCGAAGACGCGAAGAAAAAGGCCGTGCCACTGGATGTGCAACATTTGTTTCATCGAGATGCTCCTTTTGAAATGAATTCGTGTTGCTGGAAACTTTGGCGGCGATCGGAACGGAGCCCGACAAGCCACTGCACGGCAAGAACGAAGGCAGTAAGAGCGCCGCTCAATAGGAGGGGCAGGAACCGATACAGCGGGTCGCGAACAACCGCTTCCGCGAAGAGCCGGTAGATAGGAATCACGATTGCGCCCCCGCGAGGATTTCGAGGCCTTTTTCGAATCCGTACTGTTCAAAGGCTTCTTTCCGTTTCTTGTTGTCGTAGGGATCGTTCGTATAGAGCCAATAGCTCTTGGCATCCACGTTGAGATTCGCGACTTTCGCGAGCTCCGGCGTCTTGATCAGAAATTGCTGTTTGGGGATGAGCCCTGCGATGAGATCGACTTCGTTGTCGTTGAGGTGAAACTGGCGACGGTAGAGATCGCGGTCCATGTCGGGGTTCGCGAGGAAGATTTTGGTCGCACAGCTTTCGATGATTACATCGAGGATGTCCGAGCGCTTCAGCTCGTCAAGGGATTGCGTCGAGAGGATCATGGCGGCGTTGTGTTTTCGCCAGGTCTTGAGGGCTTCGACCACGTACCGCTGAATGGCGGGGTTCTTCAAAAACACCCACGCTTCGTCGATGAAGAACGCTTTGAAAACGGATGTAATCTGCCGGTCGGCGATGACGGCGTTGGCTCGATGCAGGATGTAGAAGAGCAACGGCTCCAAGAGTTCGGGGTACTGGCTCATCCGCTGGAAGTCGAAGCACTGAAAGCGGGAGAACGAAATGGTGTCTTCGGCGTTGTCGAACAGGAATCCGAACTGGCCGCCTCGGGTCCATTTGGAGAGGCGGCTCGCAATGTCGTGCCCGAGCGTGTTCGCCAGCACGCCCAGCGTGCGCAGCGCCGGGTCCACCGCATAGAGGTTTTCGACATGGTGGAAAAGTTCCCGTTCGGTGGCCGGGTCGAGTTCGCCCGCCCTCTGCCCCTGAATCAACACTTTCAGAAAGAGAGCGAGAAAATCGAGATTTTCCTTGGTCGGCGGCAATGAAAACGGGTTGATTTTGAAACCCTCGGATTCAAGGCCCACGCGAACGTAGGAGCCGCCGAACAGTTGCGTGAGACTTTCAAAACTTCCGCCGAGGTCGAAGATAAAAGTGTGGGGAGCGTATTTCTGGAGATTGGTGATCAGGAAATTCAAAAGGAAACTTTTGCCCGCGCCCGTTCGCCCGAGAATCATGGCGTGCGCGACATCGCGGTAATGAAGGTTTAGGAAGTACGGGGTGTGGTGATTGGTTTCCAGAACCGCGAGATACTCCTGCCGGAGATGACTATTGCGAGGCTCGCCACAGTGAAGGGTAAAGAGAAACGAGAAATCCGCATAGTTGGTGTTGAGCAGATACAGCGAGCGCAAGTTGAAGACATGGTTGCCGGGCACCGCTGCGAGGAAAGCGTTCAACAGGTTGTATTTTTCTTCGTAGAGCTGCGCGTCGTGGACGCTGAACACTTTGTAGAAGTCGGCGCACGCGCGGTCCACCTTGGCCAAGTCGAGGTCGTAAATCACGACGGTCAGCGAGAACTGGCCGAAGTAGTTCCCGTGCAACTCGATTTCCTTGATCCCTTCGCCCAGTTCATGGACCTGGGATTCCTTGGAATCGTCGAGGAGCACGTCTTGTGTGGGACCCTCATTGAGGCTGACTTGGCTGGCGAACGAACGCTTGGTGTTGTGAAAATGGCGGCGCTTGGCCTGGATGACCCGGCGCATTTTGCCGGAATCTTCTTTTTTCCACTCCGTGACGACGTAATAATTCGCTTCCACTTCGAGCAGTCGTTTGAAGATGAGCGGAAAGCTCTGCGCGGAAGGCTCTTTGAGCGTCAAAACCTTGACGTAGTAGTCGTCCAGGCGCAGATACCCGCGATGACATTCGAGCGGAGATTCGGGCAGGTAGTAGTCGAGGAAGGTGTCGTATTTCAGTTTGGCGAATGCGAGTTTGTCGGGATGAAAGTTGAGCGTATTCTTTAGAACGCGGAAGGCTTCGTGCTTATCAAGCATGCGCACGGCGAGGAAGTCGCTGACCTGGAGGATGAAACTGCGGGCTTTTTGAAGCAGTGCTGCCTGAGCATTGCTGACATGCTGCCCAAGAACGACGGTGCGCTTTTGACCCGAAAAATGCGCTTGCAGATCCGATAGGGCTTTTTTCGGATTCTTGGGCAACTCGGCTATTGCGGTTCCAAGCTTGTCTGAGGTCTGAAATCCCTGATACAACGCTACGTAATACACCGACAGCGAAAAGAGCGTGTCGGCTTTGCTACCGAGGTACGCGATGCGATTTTTGATCGCGGCATCAACGATCGGATTATCGTAGAGCTTGTAGGGAATGGTTTCGTTGTTGCGCTTGAAGAGGTATTGGTAGAGGCGATGGTTTTCGTCGAACAGCTTCAAAGCTGATTCGAGGCGCTTGGTGAAGCCGTCAATCGATGCGCCATCAAGGCATTCGTAGTCCACACCGCGAACTTCGAGAATGACGCCCACCTCACCTGTCTTGGTGAGAAAAGTGTGCGGACCGATGAAGCCGTAGAGATTGATCTGCTCGCTGAGAGAGCCGGTCTCGTTGTAGTTCTTGAAGATTCGGCTAAGCCTGAGCATGGCCATTCCTTCGGATCGCAATGGGACTGAATTTCATCGGGTCGTATTCCGCGCGCAGTCTTGCCGCCGTCAGCAGAAATCGCAGAATTTGCGGGTCGGTCTGGGTGGCCCAACGGGCCAGGACGTAGAGCAACAGAAACATCAGCAACCCTCCGAACAAGCTGTTGAGCAGGTTGAACGTGGCGGCGCCCAGGCACATGGCAAAGAAAAAGAGTTTCCGCTCAGCCCCAAGGATCGTGAGTGGCCGGGAAAGCGACCGATGGACCCTGTTGATTCGTCTTGTTTCCGCCATGTCCTTCGCTCCTCAGAGTTGTGTGATTCAGTTGCCCGGAAAGAGCCAGGCGAGGAAATTCACTGCAGCGATGGCCATGCCGACGCCGAAGAGGACGCCGGCAAGCACACGCTTCGAGCCGCCTTCCCCGAAGGCGAACGTGAGGCCGGCCACGACGATGGCAACGAGCGAGAGGCCGCGAGCGATGGTGCTGGTAAAGGCCGTCATCAAGACGTTGACAGCGTTTTCCCAGGGGGAAGTCCCTTGGGCGAATACTGGAGCGGCGAAAAGCAGTGTGAAACCGAGGGTAATGAGAGGCGAGCGCAGCCAAGAGCTGCGCGCATACTTGTATAGAAATCGCTTCATGTTCGGGCTCTCCCTGTGTCTTCCGAGTTTTCGAGATGTGCTGTTGAGAGGGAGTTCCCGCTGACTTCGGCTGCAGGCAGGAAGCAGATGGCGATTGATGAGACGGCTGTATGTGTCGGGTGCTGGACTTCCCCCCGTCCAGGCACACTTGGAGCGTTCGCTCCGAGTACAGCGTTGTCCCACAATCGCGTTCGTCCCAGCTGCGGGCCGTTCGCAACACAGAGCGAAACACCGAAGGAATCGGTTGCGCCCTGTCCGCGGGAGTTAACCGGCGAGAACTCCCCTCTCTATACTTATCAGCCAACGAAAATGAAAACAGACCGGGTACTAGTGAAATATTTTTGTATTGGTACGCTGTTGCAATGAATGCTTA
Source organism: uncultured Acidobacteriota bacterium (assembly GCA_963780035.1). Lineage (GTDB taxonomy): Bacteria > Acidobacteriota > Terriglobia > Acidiferrales > UBA7541 > Palsa-295. Next base: position 249,221 of record CAWAAG010000013.1, read on the forward strand.
CAAGCTGTTGCGCAACTCACTCTCAAAGCGATGCGATTCATGGAAGAAAGAGATTGAGTTGTTCGGGTGTTCCGTTGTCCGATGTCTGGGCAATGCGGCGAAGTCGATCGAGCACGCGCTGGATGCGATGCCGTATCGCTACGACAGAATGGCCGCTGCGCCGCGCGAGCTCCGGGCAGGAGATGCCTTCGAGCTTGAACGCAGTCAATAATTCCCGTTCCTCCGCGGAAAGCCATCTTCTGCGCTGACAATTGTCGAGAAACTGTTGGAGCAGGATATTTGTGTGGGAATCGCCGTCGCTCGCATTCGTTTCAAGAACCGCGGTCGAAGTTCCGTTCGTTTCATCGCGCAAAGATCTGTGCGATTCGCGAATCGCCCACCGGAAAGCGCTCCGGCGTATCTTTCGTGCAATGGTAAACCCAAGGTGAGAGTGGCGGGAATGCAGTTCTCTGGAATGAAGGAATTCGAGAAGGACTGCAAAGAGGTGTTGGGCAGTGTCATCGCGGGTCAGTGAAGGAAATGTGGTGGTGACCTGGCTCGTGGTGCGATGAACGGTCGGAACGAAGACCAGCAGCAGGAGCCGCTGCCACATCGGTTGGAACAACGTGTCGCTGCCGCGTCCCAGCAGGTCGCGAAGGATTTCATCGGAAGATGAGTTCTGATCATGATTGTCGTGGTCGCGAAGTTTCTGGATGAGTTCGGAAGGAGACGGAAAGGCAGCCAATATTGGGCTTGAAACGGCAAAGAACCGAAACTCTTCGCGGCTTCGGTCATCGCTGAGTTCAGCGATGATGTTGGCTTCCAACCGGCAGATGAGACAGTCGCAGTATGACGCGGTCATCATAGGATGCTCCGGCGTCTCAGGTTGTTCCCTGCCTGCGCTAGAAAAAGGGAATGGCCCTGTTGTTAGTTTTCGGACATGGTTCTGATTTCACGCCGGCCGGGGGACGACGCCTGGCGTTTTCGGGAAGCGTGCCCTGACGTTCTTCGAGCAGGGTCGAATCCCTCGCACGAGTGGTCGGAAAAGCGGGCCCGCGCGCAATGGATGAATGCTGCTACGTCACGCGGGTGTTGTGGAAGATTTATGCGGTTCGGTCGGAGTCGCGGCCACCAGAAAAAAGGCCCCCGCAAAAAGCCGGGGCCAGGTCTGCTACCGCGCCAGAAGAGAGCCGCCTCGGATGCTTCGAGAAGTTCGTCCGAAGCGCGGGAATTGGCAGTGGTCGCTTCCGGTTGTGGTCGTCGCGGTCGAGTCTTCGCGCGACATCCGCGCGAATTGACCAAGACGTGATCTTCGCGGTTGTCGCTTCTTGGCCGATTATTAACACTCAAAATGAGGTGGGTTAAGACTTCAAGATCCGATTATTGGGTTTCCCATGTGTGCCACAGTGGTACGCGCCGAGTACGAGTTCATTGAGTGATGCAATGTCACTGTCAGATAATCGCTTACAACCCTGCGTGGTATGGATAATGTGGGACAATTCTGGCGGCAAAAGCTGCGCGTGATCGCCGAAGTAATAAAAGTGAGTTGATAACAATACAGGTGCATCGCTCGGAATACCTCGGCCCGAGAGGTAGGACGCGTTTGCAGGATGCGCTTTTTTGAAATCTCGGTATGACGGCGTTTGTTCGACCTTCATTGCGTAGATGAGGGCGTTGTTTTTACCTGTGCCTTTTCCGCCTATGCCGACAATCCAGCTCCCGGCCTTAGCCCATCGCTCTATTGTTGTCACCTTGCAGTCGCACACAGTGCACAGCCTTCCTGCGATACGCGGCGCGAACCCAAGATCATGATCAACTCTGTAACTGTAGTGTCGGGCCTTTGGTACTTCAGGGAGACGCGCATGATACGTTCCAGCTGTGGTCTGGCCGGACAATGACTCCGCCCGCGAGCGACGATTTGTAACGCAATTACCCACGGCATGTGCCCTTCAACCAAGAAGTGCCTGGCGATGTCCGATAATCCTTCATAAAATCGCGGAAGTTCCTGCCAATTTCGCCGTAAGCCAGCGGGTCCAAGCCATCTCGGCCGAACTAAGTCGTTGAACCACCGTTAGCCTGTTTCCAAAACCTTGCGGATCTCTTGTTGTCGACTGTGCGAGTCAAGAGCCGCATCGTTTGCCACTTCGAAGATTCTATTAATCAATTCGTTCCATTGATCGTGCATGGATCGGCGCCCGATGCCCGCTTCCGCCCAACATTGGCCACGTTCCTCCCCTATGAATCGAATGCACTCGTCGAACGTGATGTACTTAACGCCTCTGCCGCTCCAAGTCTTATCCACAATATGGGAGAAGATTATGTAACGGATCCGAAGATGGGCTTCCTCGTATGAATACGTGTGCTGCAAGTTCCCAGCCACTTCCGCTATTCTCGTGTCGTCTTGGTGCCATCCGAGGAATTTGAGCATGTACTCGATATTGGAAACCTTGTCTTCATGCTGCCATGTTTTGTTCGGGGAATTGGAGTTTCCGGACTTCACCTCAGCAAAGACAACGTCCAATTTCCCTTCAGCGCCGTCAACAAGTGCGCCGTGGGTCGGGAATTGAGTCCCGGACTTCTCACGAGAGTAAGGCAGCCGAACGGCCAGAGTGTCAACCTCAGTATGATTTCCTACAACATCACCACTAATCCTGCTCGGATCGTTACCCGCAGGAACCACGAAGTTCGGTACCGTGAAGTAGCCGTTAAAACGCAGATACCAGGTCACGAATGTCTCGTAACGTTGTGCGCGATCTTGAGGCATGGGGCATCCTCGTGGTTTATTATGCACCAAGGCATTGTGCGCGGACGGTCGGCCACTGGAGATTGTCCTGGGCATCCGGGCAGTACGGTTAAGCCAGCACCACGCGATTCCGCAGCATAGTTGGTGGATTGAGCTTCGGGTCTCCCGACGAGTGCCCGAAAGGCAAGCTAGCCGCTAACAACTGCCCTACGCCCCAGCGAAAGTTGCAGGTTCCCTCGGTCGGGCAGATCTTCGGAAACCGCTAGAAGGCATTGCTGGCCGTCGAGTTCGATAATGTCTGCAGAATAGATTGTGTCCAGTAGTTCGCCGGAGTGCGTTCGAAATCGCGTAATGCGGTTCCTGACTTGGCCCTGCTCGCGAACCTGATTCAACATCTGAGAGCGTTCGCCGGGATTATCCCACACACAGATGTCAAAGACTGTGCGGCCTAGGAGCTCCTCGCTAGAGTAGCCGTACCGCCGCTCAAACGCCTCGTTGACGTCGATGAAGCGGCCCTCAGCCACGGTCGTGATGGAAAATGCGATGGGGCTCGACCGGAAGACTTTTGTGAATTTGTCCTCTGAAAGAGTGCGACTCCTTTCTGCATGCTGCAACGCTTGTTCTGTCTCATTTAGGTCCGCGAGACGCTGTTCCAGCTCTGTGCCATAGATTTCCGCACGTTCGTAGAGGCGCGCGTTCTGAATGGCGACCGCGGCGGGAATGGCAAGAGACTTCGCTAGGCGCAAGTGTTCGTGCGTGAAGAAATGAGCGTGCGTATCGCCCAGCGATAACAAACCCAACACCTGTTGCGAAGCGACGAGCGGAACGCCCAGCCATGAGCGCATGTGTGCATGCCCCTTGAAGTTTGACCATTCCGGCTCGTCATTGGTGTCGGCAATGAGGACGCTGTTCTTCGTGACGAGAGCTTTCATTAGAAAACGACTGTCCTTGGCATCGAGCGTGTTGGGGCACTTGGGAGAACGTCTATTTCCTTGGAGGTGCTGAAGCTCGCGCTCAAGAAAGAGGTGCGTATCTGTTTCCACTAGCAGAACCCGCGCGGATTCACACGGGATAAGCTTGAGCAAAGACTCGAGCAAAGTGTCCAAGACACAATCCATTCTGAGGTTCTGCGTGAGGGCGAGGGTAGTTTTGCGGAACGCGTCGGCTTCGGCCCACGCGGACTCAGCCAATGCGAGATTCTTGGCCATCTGTTCCTCGGCGGATTTGCGAGCGGAGATATCTTGAGCGACGCCGACGAGTTTGCGAATAACGCCCGCCGAATCCCGCACAGGAAAGCCTCGGACGGAGACCCAGCGGACAACGTGGTCCGGTCGGACAATTCGAAATTCCTCATCCAAGTGTCCGGTCCGTGTGGCTTCGTCAAGTTGAGTTAGAACGCGAACACGGTCCTCCGGGTGGAACGTTTCTTGATATGACGTCGGATTGTCGTGGAGGGTCGCGAGAGAACGGCCTGTAATCGTCTCATACGCCGGGTTCACATAGAGGACGTGTTTCGTCTCAGCGTCGAGCATCCAATAGATTTCCTGGATATTGTCCGCCATCTGTTGAAAACGTTCATCGCTGGCTCGAAGCGCAGCTTCGGCCTGCTTTCTCAAGGAAATATCGCGCAATACGGCAACATGTCGCCCAGGTAAGTAATTCGCCTTCGCGGTGTATTCGATGAAAACTTCCCCGCCGTCTCGGCGGATGAGTTGCGCTTCGCCGTGTTCGTCTTTGCGGTCAAGGAAGCGTCTCCAGGCATTTTCGAAATCCTCCACCGGTGAATGGAATTTCTGAATCGACTGACCAACAAGTTCGTTGCGCTGCGCTCCGAGAAGGGCAAGCGCCGCTGGATTTGCTTCGAGACAGATGCCCCTGTCGTTGAGGATCAAAATGCTGTCGAGAGTGCTATCAAAAATCGATTGGAATTCGCGTTCCGTGGCGTCGAGGACGCTGGCGGTCTCGCGATGTTCGTGCCGTGTCAGAATTAAGAAGCGGACGTGAAGGACGATAGCCACACAGAGAGCTATCAGGACGAGCGCAAGCAACGGAGATGATAAGGGGCCAGCATAGGATCGCGGTCCGAGCGCGGCCCCAAGCAAGACGACCACCGCAAGAGAGATGAGCAACAAACCGGCTTGCACCCAACGTCGGCGGGCACTTTCACGTCGAGTTGAAGGAAATATTCTCATGGCGCCGCCTTTTGGGGGCCGGCGAGGCTTTCGCCTGCGGCATCGCCGCTGGACAATGACCGCAGGCGGCTAGTAACAGCTTAATACCGTCACCGTTCAGGGATGCTACGCCCTGAAAGCGCGGGGAGTCAATACATCCGCGCCAAGGAAATGAGTTAGTTGCTCGGTAGAAATTGGAATGCAATAATGCCGCATGGTTATTGGCGACCGCCTCCGCGAAATGCGCGAAGGGAAAAAACTCTCCCAGGGCGACATCGAAAAGCGTACAGGCTTGCTTCGTTGTTACATCTCACGCGTAGAAAATGGCCACACTGTCCCAGCAATCGAAACGCTGGAGAAGTTGGCGCGCGCGCTCGAATGCCCACTCTATCAACTCTTCTACGAAGGCGAAGAACCGCCCCAACTGCCGAATCTCTTGAAGGGAAAGTCGTCCGATGACGTCGCTTGGGGCAGCAACGGTAAGGACGCCCGTTATCTCAACAAACTTCGGCGCTTATTGGGCAAGTCCAAGGAGGGCGACCGCAAGCTTCTTCTGCACATGGCCCAGAAAATGGCCAATCGATAGATTCAGTGTTTGTTCAACGGGCACGTGACGGATTGTCGTGTGACCGATGTGCAGGTAGATAGAACGGTGCAGGAATAGCAATGTCAGCCTCCGCAGAATAGAAGCCCATGACCGACGTGGACGTCCGAGCCGCTTTCGGCAAGCCTTCGCAAGAGATCGAAATCATCAAAGCACGGTTGGCGTTCAGAACTTTCCGCGTCGTTAAGAAACAGAACGGATTTGAATCGTGCTGACTCGCTTCGAAGTCGCTGCTGCTAATGCCTCGTGTCTTTCTCGCGCAGATTCTCACGCCAGTTCTTCTTTTGAGGCTCCGGGAACTCTGAATCAATTCGCTGCATAATCCGATGTGCGATCCGAACGGCGTCACCAATCACGCCAGCCTCTTTCGGCGACATCGGACCGCCGCTCCAATCGCCCAGTCTTCGCGCGGCAAGAATGCAAGCCGCGATCAGCAGAGTCCGCTTTCTTCCTTCGTCCACAACCGCACCATAGCATATTCGCCTTATCTTCGCCTATGGTAGAATCGACTTATGCACATTCTTCCGGTAGCGACCAGCGTTGGCCGCGGCCGCTACCAGGCACAAAAGGTCGACGCGATCCGCGCCGAGCGTATCGTTTGTACGCTTCGTACAGGACAATTCCGTTTCAAAGCCTTCCAGGTCGTTTTCCACAAAGACGGCAGCTTCTTCATCTCGTTCCCGTATTTTCGGCACCGCACTGGGTTACTGTCCATCTCGTCCATCCCGGGGAATAGCTCGCGCCAATCCGAAGTGAATCTCGAACACGGCGGTAGGGTCACCTCGCACCTTGTCAAGTATTCGCATCACGTTGACGGGCGCGCGCACTTCTCGCAGGACGGAAAGATATTCACGACGATCAAGCGGCAATCAGTAGCCCTCGACAAGCAGGATGGACACATCTTTTCCTTGTTGATTCAAGGATTGAGCGCGCTTGACCCAGCGCACGATGAGCTCCTATCCACCAAGCGTGCCGCTATCGAGTTTGCGATGGAACCGCCCGAGGCCATCAAATTCGTCGGAAGATGGTTTGACGTGAATGCTATGCGGTTCAGCAATCCCACGCCCACCATTGGTCCTGTTGTGCCCGGTCTCGACCCTGATGGGAACCACACCGATCAAATCTTTACGGCCAGCCCGTATGCGAATGCACGCCATGTCCTCGCGATCAGCTGCGTTCCTATGACGGCGCTGGGTCCTGAGCCTGAGATTTTTCTATTTTACGGCGGATTCTCGTCACGCGAGATCATGACAGACCTCACCAAAGAGGCTGGTTTTCTCGCGTTTGTCTATCCAGTCGTCGACGCCGAAAAACTGCGCGAGCGCCTGGGCAGCGTGGACTTTGTTTCTCAGTAACGCGCGTAGGTTCCAGGTCAGCAGTAGGCGCTGCTGACTACGTTTAGCTCAAAGGGCAGACGAAGAGGCGGAAGTGCGCCACTTGTCCAGTTCCTCGCCCAGATTGCTAGGCACGAAATATAAACCGCGAAGATCGACACCGTCTGGCACAACAAAACCGAAGTACGCGAGTCTTGGAAGAGTCGTCTCAATGATGTTCTGAAACCCGTTTCTCTTGATGCACCAGGAGTGACAATACCAGGTGCCGTTGGCGCTGAGTGCCCACCCGTAAACGACTCGATATTGGCTCGCGCCGTTTCCCACGTAGCAGTCGAGACAATTCCGATGACACTGCACGGAATCGAGGTCTCGCTGGTAGTCAGGGAACGGAGTTTGCGTGAGGCGTTCAAGCCCTTCCGCAGGAAATTCTCTGCCGTACTCCAAAAGAAAATTGACAACGCACGGGTCACTGAAGTTCGCCCACCCTGCTGCGTCATCGATGTGCAAACCACCCATCTTGGTCAGGATCGGATTGAGAATGAGGGCGCAATCCAAAAGCATTTTTTCCTCGATAGCTTATTATCACCGAATCTTTGCTTGTTTTCGCATCCACCCGTTGTGTTTCGGCAACTCAGTGGCCGAATACTACGCCCGCCAAAATCACTCCCGCGACGAACAAGAATGTCCGCGTATTCGTCTTGAAACCACTGGAGAAAATGTCCATGTACCCGATGAATTTGGCGAGTACCAAGGACAATATCAGGGCCCAGAGCACGGCAATTCCGAACGAGAAGGAATCGTTTTGATGGGTAAGCGCACTCGCCCAATGTCTGAGACCTTCCGAGAAACGTTCCGCGAGAAGACCGGAAAACAATGTTCCGATGACGCCAATGATGCGTCCGAAGCAGCTTAGGTTCCGTTTTGGTTCGTCGTTATGCACTTGCCGCCTCCAGCGATTTGTTAAGAATAGCCGATTCGGCTTGCGTCTTTTGAAAAACGAAGCGTGCAAGGGAAGTTCGCGGGCGATGTCGCGTTACATCGAGCGGCGGTCGCGAACGGTAAAGCAGCTGTGAATCTTGAATGTCCCATGCGCGACGCACTCTGCGACGGTGAATCCGCTTGGTTCAGGCGCGCCGTTCGCCGGGTCAAAAATTCTGCCTTCCTCGTCTACCGCAATAGCGTGAGGAATCGTTCGTCCGTCGACGTTGCCGGCGATGGCGCAAAAAAGTCGCGAGCCCAATGGCGGAGTAATTTCGTCCATCTGATCGACTTGGAAACCCAGGAGATTGAGGTATCGCATCCAGCCGTGATCTGACGTCGTTCGGTAGCTCGGGTTGTCTGCCAGGACTTTTTCGTAGGGTAGGTCGGTCAACATTGCGATGACGCAAACGGCGCAGTCCAGTGCCACACTGCCATCGCTTGCCGGTTTCTGTTTTACCATTCTCATCGATAGTCATAGTACTTTAGGAGAAAGAGAGAAAAGTCTGTTTTCATAGTAGAAGAGACGCGTGTACGTCCTGGGAGACTACGGTGGAGTTGGTTGCAGACACCAATGTCTGGTATGAAATTGGCGCCGGAAGAAGGAATCCTCTGATTCTTAAGTCGGGCGGCAATCGAGTTATCGCGACGCCGACGAGCTTTCTCGAGATTGCGTCTGGTATTGAAGAGCGCACTCTGGGAGAGCGAACTGCCGCCGCAAAAGCTGTTCTAGCGCATGCAGATGATATTGCGGACGACTCCGAGTCTCACCTCAGGAGACTCTGGGGCTTGCCTGCCTCCGTGTCGTTCCCGTGTATAGAAGGATTCAAAGCCATCGCTCAATCCGCCTCAGTGAGCCAGCTCCAGACGGGTTTGTCAATGGTCGACGACATTCAGAGAGGAATTTGTGCTACTTGGAATATTTTTCGAGGCTTACCAGGATCAGTCTGTAGATTTTCCTAAGTTGTGCAGCGTCCTGAGAGGCGAGCACCCTTGAAATGCTTTGGCGTAATTGGTCCGCGTTTTCGTCCAGTCCCTCGCTGAAGAATAGTTCGGCTGCTTCAACGTCAAGTTCGTGCGCGATCTGATCCATCACCTCGAAGGGCGGCGTCTCAATGCCGCCCGTTTCGATGCGACTGATGTAACCGCCTTCTGTTTCAAGTTTGCCAATCCTCTTCTCAAGTTCCTGTTGCGTCAGGTTTTTAGCCTTACGCAGTAGTGCCAGCCTGGCCCGAAACGAATCGCCCGCGCCTAAAGTCATGATTTGTACACAGTACGTAGAAAGCCTTGAAGGCTATAGGTCGTAAAATGTTGAATTGTTGTTGCTAATTTCAACATTTAATGTAGATTCTTGGGACGAGTTGGTTCGTCAGGCGCAGACCGGCGATGTGGCGCCGAGGTCTGCTGAGCCTTGGAGTGAGATTTGACCTGTCAGAATAGCTCCGACTCCTCGATCTGCTTCGCGAATTGTGAGAAGGGCAGCCGCAACAATTTGCACAAACGGACCATTGTTCTCAACGTAGGACTGAGCAAACCCCGTTCCATCAAGCTGATGGTCGTCCGGTCAAATCCCGTCTCGAATGCTAATTGTTCTTGGGAAAGTCCGATTTTCTTTCGCGTAGATCGCAAGATATCCCCAAAAGCCCTTTCAGGACCTGAGCGAGGCTGAACTTGTTTCTTCTTTGCCCGCATTGCGCAGGCTATCGTGAACGGATGACGAGTATGTTCCTACGGAGGATACTCGTCATTTGTATCGAGGGACCGTCGCCGTCAGCCAAAGGGAAAACTCTATGAGTTCGTCCGCGACGGCTGGGTTTCCAATGGTCCCGCTCGCTGCGGAAACAACGAGTAGCACATCAATTTCAACTCAACAGACCTCAGTGGAGGAAGGGGTCTCCGACGAGATTTTACTAATCCGTTTCACAGACGGAGATGACCAATGCCTCGGATGTTTTTTTCAACGGTACGGGCGACTCTTGCGAAGCGTTGCTGCGCGGATTCTCAGAGACGGCTCAGAAGCCGAGGATCTGGTCCAAGATTTATTTCTATTCATCCATAGAAAATCGGTCATCTTCGACAGTTCACAAAGTTCTGCACGTTCATGGATTGTGCAGATGGCGTATCACAGAGCGATCTCGCGGCGCCGATACCTGATCACGCGCCAGTTCTATTCGCATAAGGACGTTGAAGGCGTTGGCGAGCAAGTGGTCGGTGTAGCGACCACCGAAAACGATTATTCCGCAGAGGCGGTGCTGGGGCGTAATGGTTTAGAAAAAGTGATGGAAGCTCTGACTGCCGATCAACGCGAAACCCTACGCCTACACTTTTTTGAAGGTTACACGCTCGCGGAGATCAGCGAAAAATTGGAACAACCACACGGAAACGTGAGGCACCATTACTATCGCGGCTTAGCTCAGTTGCGAAAGCAGATGTCTGGGAGTAATGTGCGGGTTGTTGAACGACATGGGAAATAGCAGCGGAAAAAAAGGATCCGGGGAGCGTTCGAAGATGGGCGCGCATGAGGAATTCCTCGAGCTTTGCGCCGTCTCGACCTCGGGGGACTTGACCGAGGAAGAACAGAAAAAGCTCCAAGCGCACCTGGCAGGTTGTGCCGAATGCCGGCAAGCCTTACGGGAGTTCGAGGCTGCCGTCGATGTGGGTGTGCCCCTACTCGCTTCCAAGTTGGCCCCTGTTCCGAGCCAAGAAGGCGCGATACCTCATAGAGAATTAGTCGGTCTCGCGCCGCCGAACGGCGCCGATTCGGAGCCGCCACACGAAGAAGGCGGCGCTCCGAGCGGTGATGAAGTGAGGGGTTTTGCGTTCGGTCAGAGAATGCGCTACCGACCCTCGCAGGTAAATTGGAACTTTGTGTGGATGCCATTTGCTGCGTGCGTCTTGCTCACGATCGCATTAGGAATCACCGCCTACCGCGTTGGGAAGAGCCACAACGCCGCCGCCCAGATCGCCCACCCGACTTCTGGCGCCGCCGATACGCGAATTGAGGCCCTAGAACAGCAGATAAGTGATGCTGGGCACGAGCGCGAAATCCTAAGATCACAAGTTACCGAGCGCGATAAAGTCATCGCCGAACTGCGCCGCCAGACTGACCAGCAAGCAAGATCGCTGGGCGAACTGAAGAGCGCGCAGGCCAATCTGCAACAGTCGCTCCAGACGGACGATGCCGAGAAGCAGCGAGTCGTGGATGAACGAACAAGCCTTGGGCAAAAACTTGACGACGCTCAGGTGTCGCTGCAGCGGATGCGAACGGAACTCGATTCTGTAAGTCGGGAGCGAGCACAGGACGAAGCCCAGGACGCGAGCCTTCGGAACCAGATCAAGGATCTTTACGGCCAACTTCGTGAGCAAGAGCACACGGTCTCTAAGCAAGACGAACTGCTATCGCATGACCGGGACATACGAGAGTTAATGGGCGCGCGGGACCTCTACGTTGTCGACGTTTATGACGTGGCGCGCGATGGCAACACTCAAAAGTCAACCGGACGGGTGTTTTATACCAAGGGTAAATCGCTTATTTTTTACGCGTACGACTTGGATCAAGAGCCAGGAGCGAGAAGTGTCAGCACGTTTCAGGCCTGGGGCCGGCGCGGACCTGACAAAGAACAGGTACTGAATCTGGGAATTTTCTATGAAGACAACGCGGCCAAAAAACGGTGGGTCCTCAAAATCGACGACCCCAAGGCTCTTGATGAGATTGATGCAGTGTTCGTGACCGTAGAACCAAAAGGCGGAAGCCACAAACCAAGTGGGAAGCCGCTGCTCTCCGCTTATCTTCAGCTCGCTTCGAATCACCCCTAGTCCGCATCTTGGTCTGATATCGTCAGTTTGTTCTTCGATGATAGCGGACTTGGTACAAGCGTGAGTTCTCCTGCGTAGACCGAGAGAGCGTCACCAAATCCGTCTACCAGAGGAGATTGCGCGTGCGATTGCGTCCAATCATCGTCGTTATTTTCATAACTCTTTCTTTCATCTGCGCGGCGCACGCGCAATCTCCCGATGGAACAATCAGCGGCACTGTTTACGATCCGTTGGGCAAATTGATCGCTGGTGCCGAGGTCACCATTGTGAACGACGCGACGAGGGTGCAGAACTATACGAAGACGAACAACGACGGCGTGTACGTCATACCGAATCTGACGCCTGGGTCGTATCGGCTGCAAGTCGCAAAACCTGGCTTCAAGACGCTCATCAAGCCAGACATAACTGTGAACGTACAAGATGCTTTGGCGATCAACTTCACCCTGCCGATTGGTTCTGTGGCCGAGACGGTGACGGTGGAGGGCGGAGCGCCATTGATTAATACAGGGTCAGGATCAGTCAGCACCGTAATTAGTCAAACCATGGTGCAGAACCTGCCACTAAACGGGCGAAGTTTTAACACATTGTTGCAGCTCACGCCGGGAGTAGTGATCGCTCCGTCTAGCTCAACCAGCCAAGGTCAATTCAGTATCGCCGGTCAACGCACCAGTGCGAACAACTTCCTGGTGGACGGGGTCTCGGCGAATTTCGGTGTTTCTCAGTTCTTCGGATTAGGGACATCCGGGACAGGTTCTGCTCAGGCGTTTAGTGCCCTCGGCGGAACGAGCAGTTTAGTTTCGGTGGAAGCACTGCAGGAGTTTCGGGTCGAAACTTCTTCGTTCGCGCCAGAATTCGGTCGCTCGCCCGGCGGGCAGGTGATTCTAACAACGCGTTCGGGGGCCAACGATCTTCATGGTGGAATTTACGAATACTTTCGGAACGATGTGCTCGACGCGAACGATTGGTTCGCGGACCAAGCGGGCGAACCGAAGGCAGCGGAACGACATAATGATTTCGGGGGCTTTTTGGGCGGGCCGATTGACCGCGACAAAACGTTTTTTTTCCTGTCCTATGAGGGTGCGCGGTTGCGGCAACCAAACACGACGATCGTGCAAGTGCCGTCCGAATTCGCCAGATCGACAGCCTCGGCTGAAGTCGCACCTTTTCTCAACGCCTACCCGAAACCGAATGACCAGAGCGTTACTCCGGGCGTCTTCGTAGCCAACTTCACGGGAAATTATTCCGATCCATCGACGCTCAACGCCGGTAGCGTTCGTATCGATCACACCTTCAACAGCAAGTTCGCGATTTTTGGCCGTTACAACGAAGCACCTTCCGAGACAGCCAGTCGCAGCGACAATCTAGCGGAGTTAGACACGACGCAGGTCGGAACGAGAACCGTGACCGTGGGCCTCACGGCAGCGATAACTCCGAAGATTTCCAATAGCCTTCGTGGAAACTACTCGGTGCAAAGTGCCAGCCTTCTCGACACTCTGGACTCGTTTGGCGGGGCCGTTCCGCCGAGTCTTAGTCTTCTTGGCCCGGGTCTCTCGAATCCCGAGAATTCTTTTCTGCTCTTCGGCACGTTCGATACTTCGGTGTACGCGACCGGACCTTCCGCGAAGAATCGAAGCACTCAGCTCAATTTTGCGGATGATTTGACAGTTGTTCACGGAACGCACCAACTGAAATTCGGTGTGGACTACCGTGCGATTTTTCTCGATGTGCGACCGTTTCAATCGGCGATCAATTACATCGCGACCGATCTTCCGACCCTGATATCGACAGGTGCGGCTCTTATTCAGGGTGAAAGCACACACGCATCGCAGTTCCTGGTCCAATCCACCTCAGTCTACGGTCAGGACACATGGCGGATCAGCTCTCGGTTGACCCTCACGTACGGACTCCGGTGGGAGTTGAACCCTGCTCCTTCGGCCCGAGGAGGGACGACGCTCGCAGCTTGGGAGAATGTTGATCGTCCGGCCGAGCTTACGCTCGCGCCTGCCGGGACCGCTCTGTGGAGTACGCCGTACACGGATTTTGCTCCACGGATCGGAGCTGCCTATGCCTTGACGCCCAAAGGCGATTTTGTGCTGCGAGGAGGCGTGGGAATATTTTACGATACAGGCGCGGACGCTACTGGATACCTCGCATCTTCGTTCCCCAACGATGCAGTGATGTGCTGCGGGACAGCGCCGCTCCCGCTCACGGATGTAAGACCATTTCTTCCCATAATTTCGATACAACCACCCTTCAGTGGCATCATTCGTGGCTATGCGCCGAATTTGAAACTGCCCCGGTCGTATCAGTGGAACGTCGCACTTGAAAAATCCTTCGGCGGTCAACAAGCGATCTCGTTAACGTATGTCGGCCAAGCGGGCCGAAACCTTCTGAGAGAAGAGGGTCTCGCGCAACCCAACGCAAATTTCGCCAGTACATTTATTCTGACGCAAAACGACGCGCGCTCGAATTACAACGCGCTGCAGCTACAGTATCGCAGGCCGGTTTCGACTCGGCTCCAAGCCCTTTTGAACTACACATGGTCGCACTCTCTCGATAGTGCATCGGACGATGTCGTAAATGCCGTTTCGAACACTGTCATTTCCGCTGCCAACGACTACGCATCGTCAGCCTTCGATGTGCGTCAAAGCTTTTCCAGCGCACTCGTATACGCACTTCCAGCGGCAGCGAAAGGAACACTGCTTAAACAGATTACAACAGGCTGGTCCGTCGAAACGCAAATCGTGGCGCGCACAGGCTTTCCGTTCAATGGAACTGTGCTGACCGCAAACATTGGAGGAGCGAATCCTCGACCGGATCTGGTGCCGGGGCAGCCATTCTGGATTTCGAATCCACAAGCGGGCGGGGGCAAGAGTTTGAATCCCAACGCCTTTGCCCTGCCCGCTCCTGGTGAACAAGGAACGGAGAGCCGGAATGATATCCGCGGCTTCGGATTGACGGAGGTCGACTCGTCGTTTGGCAGGAAATTCGCAATCACCGAACGCCTAAACCTTCAATTCCGCGCCGACGCCTTCAACCTCTTTAACCATCCCAATTTTGCGAACCCGGTGGCCTTTGTCGGGTTAGGGCCAACATTCCTCAGTTCCGCCTCAATGTTGAATCACGGGCTGGGGGGACTCAACCCGCTCTTCCAGGAGGGTGGTCCCCGGTCGTTACAGTTGTCTCTCAAATTAACTTTCTAGGTTCGGCTTGGCGTCTTGCGTGTTTCCACGGTAAGCAAAGGAGCCCTTGTGGTTGGTGTGTCCAGATACCGTTCCTGTCAAACGCTCATAGGGTTGTTGTTCTTCGCAGTCGTATCTAGTGCTGCCGCGCAAAACCCGAAATCCGAGAGGCGGAGCGTCACGGTTTCAGACTCGATCCAGATGACGGTGTGGGCAGACCTCCAGTATTTTCTCGGCGGAGCGCCTGAAGATCGAGTGGGGATATTTTCGCCGGATGGCGAGGAGTTCGTCATAGTCGTACGACGTGGAAATCTGGAAGACAACAGTAACGAATATTCTCTTTTGCTCTTTCGGACCAGCGACGCCTTCAACGGTCTCAAGCCAGAAGTTCTCATCACGATGTCTTCTTCGTCAAATCGCGAAGCGGTTGAAAATGTGAAATGGCTGAGCGACAACGAAACGGTAGTGTTTCTCGGGGAGAAGGCAGGCGCAGTGCCCGAAATCTACAGTTTGAACACAAAAACGAAACGTCTTGTAAAGCTGACCAATCATCCGACCCCCATCGTGGCCTACGACATCGATCCAAGCGGCACAAGCATCGTGTACGAGGCAGTACCGCAACGAGCCAGAACGTCGGAGTCGCAGGAAACCAGAAGAAATGGTGTCGTAATCTCAACCCAAAGCCCGTCTGACCTCTTTCTTAGCGAGTGCACTGAGAGTCAGCAGCTGGACCGCGCCGACAAAGAGCTATTCGTGGAACGTGCTGCTGGCGCGGCCTCGAAGATTCCGATCGCGGATCAATTGTCAGACATACTGCCGCTCTTGGTATCTCCTGATGGACAGTACGCCGTCCTGGAGACGTACGTGTCCGACATCCCTTCCGATTGGTCAGAATATCGGGACTCCCTGCTGCATCCATACATCATCGAGCCGAGGAAACCGGGCCAGCGTTCGAACGTGACTCATTATTTGTTGCTAGATACAAGCAGCGGCGAAATCGCTCCGCTACTGAATGCTCCGATGTCTTGGTTCAACCGAGCTCTGGTGTGGGCGAACGACAGTCGTTCTCTGATCGTGTCGGGCACCTACCTTCCCTTGACTGTTGGCAATCCCGCGGAGCGTGAAGCCCTGGAAACGCACACATTCGTGGCCGAGATCGAACTTCCCAGTAAGTCAATCGTCCCGATCACGAATGAGCCTGTGAAGGTTTCGAACTGGAACCAGCAAGACGGAATCTTGGTGTTAGGGCCTGGCGATAATAAGGATATTGCGCCAGAAGCTTATAAGAAGACGGAGTCGTCTTGGAAGCGCGTAACGTTGCCTACAGACAATCTGGATTCTAACGTTCCTCTAACCGTTTCTCTGGAGGAGGACTTCAACACACCACCCAAGATTTTCGTAACGTCCCGGGAGAGCCATCGGAAAGCACTTCTGTTCGACCCGAACCCGCAGTTTTCGCACCTGAAGTTCGGGAAGGTAGAGGCCATAACCTGGAAGGCCACGGATGGACATGAAGTGGTCGGCGGACTCTACTTGCCACCAGACTATGAAAGCGGAAAACGGTATCCGCTCGTCATCCAGACGCACGGGTTCGAGAAGGACAAGTTTTGGATTGACGGTCCATGGAGCAGCGCATTCGCGGCACAACCGCTCGCTGCGAAGGACATTGTCGTGCTGCAGGTCGGCTCATCCTCTAATCGAAGTGAAAGTAGAAAGTACACGAACACCCCAAACGAAGCACCTCGGCAAATGGCAGCGTACGAAGGCGCCATCGACTATCTGGACGGGAGAGGTTTAATTGATCGCAGCCGTGTAGGCATCATCGGCTTTAGCCGCACGGTATCGTACGTCGCCTATACGTTGACTCATTCGAAATATCAGTTCACGGCGGCCACGCTGGCAGACGGTTTCGATGCAGGTTACGTAAACCTCATGCTCTTCGGTGGCGTGGATTACCTCGCAGCGAATGGAGGCTTGCCCTTCGGCCCCTCTTTAGCGTCATGGATCCAAAGTTCGCCGGGCTTTAATCTGGACAAGGTGAATGCGGCGGTCCGGCTTGAGTATTACGGCTGGAGCGGGTTTCTCGGAGGTTGGCAAACCTTTTCGGGCCTTTCCCTGCTCAAGAAGCCGGTAGATTTTGTTTGGTTACCGTATGGGCTGCATTTGCTGGTGAAACCGTGGGAGCGCCTCGTATCGCAGCAAGGAAATGTAGATTGGTTTGATTTCTGGCTCAGGGGAGTTACCGATCCCGCCCCCTCGAAAAAGACAGAATATGAAAGGTGGAACCGCTTAAGGCGGAGCGAAGCAAGGCCTGAGTGAGCGACTATTCCATCGCAAACGATACCGCTGAGCCTTTCCTGAGGTAGCAGAGCCAGGGCGCTGGGCCCATGATGCGCCCTGACGGTCAGCTATTCATCGGCTTGGTACGCGGCCGGCGTGTGGAGCATACTGCCCGGGTCCACACTGTCGTGCTGTCCCACCGACTTCGACAGTTGGACAACGTAGATTGCGTTATCCAAAACGACGACTTCTGGCTTTGTGTATTTCATCAGTTTCACCTCCTTTCTGTTTGGCATTCAGTCTCAGATCAGACTGCTTCCTGCGTGAAAAATAGTTCTCGATTCCGCGTTCGATTCGGATTCCGTTGCTGTTTTTGATTCTCACAGTAAAAAAGCCAGGGCGCACGGGCCCGATAGCGCCCCAGCTTTTACCTACTCGTCGGACTGGTACGCGGCGATCGACGGGAACTCGCTCGTCGGGTCCGCATTGTCCTTCACTCCTCGAAGCTTCGACATTTGGACAACGGAGATTGCATTGTCCAAAACGACGACTTCTGGCTTTGTGTATTCCATGAGTTTCACCTCCTTTCTGTTTGGGATTCATCCTCAGCTGAGAAAGCTCTTTACTTCAAAGTGAGTGTCGATTCAGCTCGAATTCGGCCAACTCAAAGTCGGTACCTGCTGGCTGGTCCAGCGGTGTTTGCAGGCAGTGCTGGTGGACCATATTTTTTAGCCATCTTTCGATTGCGAGCGTGCGCAATAGAGGAACAATGGGAACCTCACGGCCACGCCGCGCATTCTCCAGAGCATCGATGAAATCCTTGGCAGCAACGATCCCTAAGGACGATGTAACCATCTGCTGAGTCAATGCGGCGAGGTCAGCCCACTGCTCGGAGATGGCGACGGTCGGACCGCGGGCTACAACAGCCTTCCTCTTGCGGTCGAGTATTTCCGCCGGGACAATTCCGGCGAGTGCCCGGCGCATCAAGGAGCGACGCTGGCCTGGCCGGACGAGTTGTTCACGAGGAATGGCATAGAGAAATTCCAGAAGATCGCGATCAAGATATGGATAGCGTTTTTCATACGGCGGCTCCGTCGCCAGACTAGCGGACGCAAGTTGTCGTCGTAACACTTCCAATGCGAAAAGGTTCTCCTGAAAACTTGGTACGGGGCCGAAGACCTTTAGCCGCGGACGATAGCCAGATAATGCGAGGCGGTGTTTTCGCGCGAAGTGTTTATTCAACCAGGGTGCAGGGCGGTAGTTCTCCGGCGTACCGGCAATTGCCGAAGGCAAGAAACCGCGAGCGGCTTCAAAGAACAAGTAGAACCAAGGCCGTCGCTTGTTCAGAGCCCAAATCTTCAGCTGACGAGCCAGCGCTCGAAGCTGACCTGTAATTAGGAGATTCTCGAGCTCCGGGGTCGGAGTTGGAACACCGCCGGTTACTTCGTCCCCTCCGACACCGGAGAGTATGACGCGGTTCCCTTGTGACTTGACGCATTCCGCAAACTGCTGGCTTGCGCGGTTCCTACTGCCGCCCGATGTCGGCGTAGCCGCAAAACGGTTCGTTTGAATGGCGAATTGAAATGCTTGGTGCGAACTAACATCGATATGACAGCCGACGCGACCGAGCTTTTCTTCGACCTTGGTGAAATACGGGTACTCGTTCCATCCAGGTTCGGAGTCGTCGAAATAGGAGAGTGTGTCGAGTCGAGTCGCATCGGAGGCTCCGCGCGAAATTTCTAGGTTAGCCATGCATACGATGGAAGAGGAATCCATTCCCCCACTCAGCTCGGCGAGGACGGGGGCGTGGGATCGAAGCCGGCGTCGTACCGCTTCCGCAAATACCGTCCGAAAGTGAGCTTCATAGTCGGCGTCGCTCTTGTGACGAATTTGCTTTGAGGGATCGAAATCCCAATATTTGGTAACGGTCCGCCTCCTGTCCCGGAACTGGAGGAAAGTGGACGGCGGAACAGATCGAATGCCGACGTACGGCGTCAGATACGATGCAGGGAATAAGGATAGGCATCCGGCGATGTATTCTTCGTCGAGGGCGAACCTAGTTTCTGCGTATAAGACAAGTGGATCGAGAACAGTGCTCCAGGTCAGGGCGTCTTTGCCGAGAGAATAATAGAGTTGCTGTGGGCCAACCGGATCTTTAGCTAGGATTAACGAACGATGCGCTGGATTCCAAATGGAGAGGGCCCAGTCACCGATGATCCTGCCAAAGCACTCCGTCCCCATACGCTCGTAAGCCGCTGCCACAACGCAAACGTCTGCTGAGTCATCCCTGAGTAAATCTCCTGACTGCTCAATAAGGTCCTTGCGATTGTCCAGACGGCCGTCCCATGCGACAACTAAACCTGATTTTGAAACGAAAGGCTGTGATTGATGATGGGATTCCCTTGTGGTGTGAAACGCCTGGTATCCGATGTTTAGACCCTCGCTGGAATACGACTCGAGACCGTCCGGGCCGTAAGCGGCAAGCGCCGTGTAGACCCTATCGAGGTAATCCGGCGACGGAGTTCGGCCCTCGAAATTCCATGTTCCGAATATGACACTCATGTGGGAGCCCCCTCAGCTTTACGTCTCGCTACTTTCCTAACACCTGTCGAGCACTGCGTACATTTCCGGCGTGTATGGCTTGTCGTTAACAACGCGTCCATCGACCTCGACCCAAGCGTGGGCTCTGAACGGAATCTGCTGTGCTCCGATGACCATTTGAGCGCGGACACCGTATCGTTTCAGCAAGCACGCAGTGACGGCGGACCGCTGCAGGCAGAGGACTTCTTTCCAATACCAAATGCAGGCCATATCGACAGCCGCACAAATTCGCTCGACTGCATCGGGAATCGACGGAGCCTTTCTCGGCTGAGTATTGCGGACCCTTTTGTACAACATCGAAAAATCTCCTCGGACAAGGTAGAAGTGAAAATAAATCAGCATCAGATATGCTCGCGGGACAAGCAGCGACATAGGGAAACTGCTCCTTTCAGACCAGCACCTGCAAAGCATCAGGCCAGATCGTAGAGACTCTCGGTTGTTGAATTAGGCAGAGCATCGGATGCTCCGTTCAGCCAGCCGAACTGCCTCGCGATGCATTCGCCTCGTCAAGGCGCGGAGGAATCCCGCATCCGAAACGTTTTGCAATGCGTCGGGCGAGCACCATCCATTCCCGGCGACGGCATATGTAAACACCGCAATCAGTGGGGAGACGTCCATCGCACGCGTGAGGTCGTCGGGAGACAGGAACGACCGCCAAAGCTGGCGATAAGCGGTGGCCGCCCGTTCCGGTCCCTCTGCGCCGAGAATGTTGCTCCGCCGAAGGTGCTCGGCCAGATATTCAAAAGTGACGAAAGGATTTGTCACGCAGGCCTCGGCCCAATCCAGAAATACACAGCGCGCAGCAGTGATCAGAATATTTCCGGGGTTCAAATCGAGATGCCCCAACGTCTCTGGAATGCGGAGGTCTTGAAGGACTGAAAAAGCCTCCCGCAAGCTTTCCCGGAGAAAACCAAGTTCGGGGATCGTGAGAGCTGGCGGAGATTGCTTTTCCTGCACCGCCATGAATTCCGCCATGCGAGTAACGAAAGGCGAAATCAGATTGGTGAGTCTTTGGAGTCTCAGGTCTTTACACTGTGCATCCAGGAGCGCGCCACTCTTCCCGATTGAAGCGATTTGAAGTTCCGCCAGCTCTTTAGTTACATTCTCCCAGATAGAAATCTCCGAGAATTGTTCCAGCGTGCTGGTTGAAGCTTCTTCCGACAGCCAGCCATTCCACGAGGGATGCGCTCCAAGAATTGCTGGAAGATTCGCGGGAAAGAGGCGACTAAGCGACAGCGTAATGGGAAATTCGTGAAGATTCGGTTCCCCCGTCGCCTTGAACCAAACAGCAGGACCGTTCGTTTCGAGGCGAATGAGACTGAATCTCGGGCTGCCGTTGAGCTGGCGAAAACTCCCATTCACACGGAGGCCTAGCGGGTTGAGCTGTTCCTGGGTCCAGGCGAACAGCTCCCTTAGCCAACCTGATCTGCAGAATGGCCCGGCCTTCACATCGCTGACGTATGAATCCAGTGCGGTAAGCGACTGCTTGACTGCGTCAGCGTCTTCAACCGGATGAGTACGCCGACACGCTGATGCGGCGCGAGGCACCCAACACGTCCCTCTCGGTGCGCTATCATTCTGGGCGAATGATTCCATGACAGCGTAGTTACGCCGGCCGACGTCCTTACCGAGATCGGCGATACTTGGAATGAAGAGGCAGTAGGCCCGTAGTGCTAATTTCCGGTTTAGCTCTGCCGTCAACTGCAGGGCGAGCCTTTCCTGCCGCGACGCTTGTACGCAGGGCAAAGTCCAGCGCGACTCACTGGACCTCAAGAGAATTTCCGAGCCGTTGCGCCTTACGACGATGAGGCGGAAAGTGGCTCGGTCGGGTTGGGCAAGGGGGTTCATTGATTCGTCATCTCCCGTGGTGCTGTTACAGGGAATCGACCGCATCCGTGGACTGGACAATTTCGTGTTTGTGGAGGGCTTCTATGAAATCGTGAACGTCAGGTCGCACGACCTCGATGTTCATCCCGTAGGCGCGGCTTATTTCGTCCGCGATGCGTGGTTCGTCCTGTCCCTGCTCTAGCAGTTCAAGAATTTTCGAGCCGACAGCGTTGACAGCGAACATTCGACCGTGACGGACATCGAGAAGGATTCTTCCATCTGTGGTTTGTGTGCTGCGAACTGTGTCGGAGGTATTTAGCATGGCTTGATACGAGTGCGTGGTCTTGCCAAATTCTTTCGAAATCTTTGCTCTGCCGGGCAATGTCGCACCTGAGCGCAGAGGAAGCCAGACAATTCGACCTCCGTTCGCCAATCCGTAGTGCCGCCCGTAAATAGTTGTGACTGCAAGGACATGGAGAGAGCCTGCAGCGCCCACGGCGTGACGTGGTGTTCGCCTTTCCACAGTAATCAAGGGGTTCGCTGAGAACGTAAACGAATGTTCTAGTTGAGACGCCTCAGGATGGCCGTTACCTGTCCAATGACTTCGGCATCGACTCCGTTTCTGAGCTCGATTGGACTGTGCGCTTGTTCGGATTGCGGACGGATGATGAGTACGCCATGCTGCAAGACGCATGTCCCACACAGATAGGTCCCGTCGCGTCTCAGAACCATGTAGAGAGGTTGTTCCCAAACGGTTGGCACGGTGGATTGCAGCGGCGTCTTGAGCCGACGGTTGACGGCAACAAAGGCCGCTCCAGCAAGACACGGATGCGTTGGATGCTGATTCACGTCAACGCAGAAGATGTCGGACAACGAGATGTCCTTTAACCGACAGATTGCAGGCAGAGCATCTTTTGTGAACAGAGGCAATTCCTCCCACTGATCGATGAGTGTGGACAGAAATCGCTTCCCCGCACCACCAAGGGGGCCTGAGCCGGCGACTTCATCGGAGACTTCGTTTCCCAGTAAGACTGTGCGTCCGCTCAATTCGTCAGGTAGCGGATCGCTGCCGAGAAATTCGAGAGGCAGACCTCCTGTGCGAAGGAAGCTCCAGAAATCGATGCAGTAAAGAACGCACAGGGAAATAATCTTTTGAACATGACGCAGGGGTGATGCCAAATTCTCATAATCAGAAAGGGTCCCGGGCGCGGCGAAGTACATTTCGTCTGCGAGTTCGCGCGCTATCCGTTGGCTCATGGCAGAGGCTTCGCGGAAAGAAAGTCCCACTCGCATACGCGACGTTCGAAGCAACTGCTGAAGGTCTGCGCGGGGACTGGCAATCACCGCGACATCGGCTTTCGCCACGGTTGTTGAGCTCAGAGCGATTTCGGACGCAGGCCGTGGGACGACGGGTCGAATTTCCGCGTCCGCCGTTCCGAGGATTCTGACATTACGACCCAGCGTCAATTCAACCTGGGCGAAGGGAAAATGTGTTGAGCAAAGGACGATTCTGTTTTTGCCCATACTTCGCAGGTGGCCACAGTGAAGAAAGAGACCGTTCTCGACAAGAAATATGCTCTTGCTGGTGCTCGCTCCAAGCGCGAGCAGCGGGTCAGGCTTGCGGCGCACATCAATCCGAGCGATGCTTCCCGGCAGCAGGTCGGGATACGCAAACGTATTCTCGCTGCCAACCTTCACATAGAGAAATCGTCTCTTGTTAAGGGCGAGCAGCTCGCTTGCTCGCCTCGATGGGGCTAACTTCAAGGCTTGGGCTAGTGGCGCAATGCCTGGCAGCGAGGACTCGGACAGCCTTTCGACAAACCAGGGAACCCATTGATCCTCATCGTAGATGGACGAATCGAGGAGAACAGTGCGTCGCCACGCGATCTGCAACTGGAGTCTCGGAATGTCATCCAGTCGAAATCCGAAGACTGCCAGCCAGTCGCACAACCGATAGTTAGTAACTCTGCTAAAAGCGATCAACTGGTGGATGTTGGGGCTGAGGGCGCCAGTTGCGAGTTCTTGGTAGAGACGTTGAGGGATGTAATGCGGCGACGATGGGCCAAAGAATTCGGCGGAGCGTTGCGACACTTGATACAGGGTCAAACCTCGGGTCGAAAGAATCTGACGGACACGGTCAGCGGTCTGCATGGGGTTCCCCGGAGATGAGTTTGGATATAGGGGACTCAATGAGCCGCTGGGAACAAATCGTGCCAGTGGCCGCAGTTGCGACCACTCGGGATATTTTTGTCCTAAACTAGAAATGACGTATATAGCTAAATAGAGCACGTGGCTGGACATTGACTGACTGCAAGAGATAGGATGCCCGCCAATGGACGTTCGCAGAGTGAACCAGATTGCCGGGAAATGGCTGAAGTCGCTGCGGGTGCGTCTCGGGTTATCAACGCGGGACGTACAAGGAATTAGTCAGAAGATCGCAACAGATAAGCAGAACCACGAGTTCTATCTGTCACACAATTGGGTCACGGACATCGAGAAAGGAAAATTCACACCGGGGATGTTCAAACTCTACTCCTTAAGTGCGATTTATAATCGCAAATATACCGAAGTGGCATCTCATTTTGGACTTCAGATTGGAGATCTGAGCCGAGACAGCGCGTCTCTCGGTTTGCCAAGGACGCGTCTCCTGAGCAACGCGAGAGAAGAAGAAGTGGAAACGGTTTCGCTTCCAGTTGAATTCAAACCTGGCTTTCGCTTTGAAAGGACGAATCTTTTAGCGAGGGTCGTTGAGAAGTGGGACGAGGTTCCAGTCGGCCTGTTGCAACATCTCGACCTGCGAAAGTCCATGTATGGCTACGTTGGCCTTGAAGACTTCACTCTTTTTCCACTTATTCGCCCCGGTTCTCTCGTCCAGATTGATGCGAGCCAAAGAAAAATCAGTACGGTGAAGTGGACGACGGAATATGAGCGGCCGATCTACTTCACGGAGCTGCGAGAGGGGTATGTGTGCAGTTGGTGTGAGGTCGATCGGGGGCAGTTGCTCATCATTCCGCATCCTCAATCTCGCCGGGAAGTAAGGCGTTTCGATTACCCGTCCCAGGCGGAAATCGTCGGGAGGGTAACCGGTGTGACCATGCGGATTGTCGGGGAGAGAACAGCGGAGCGACGCGATCCATCACGCGAAAAATGACTGTCGCTGTCTCTTCCAGTTGAAAGAGCAAATAACTTTTCGGCAGGCTCAACGATATTTGGCACCCCTTTCCGCTGCGAGTGCCAATCGGCGCGCAACGCTTCTGCGTTTTAGGACGACGCTCGAAAGCTATGTTGCGTGACTGGCTCGGTTCGAGCGGCGAATCCGCCAATCGGCACAAGAAAAGGCTCCGGCGAGCCGGAGCCTTTTCTCGGTTGCAAGATTCAGAAGGGAATCTCCTCGGGCTGCGTTTTCTCCGTCGCGGGCGCTGTCGGCACCGTTTCCTTCCGGTCCAGCTTGCGAATCGAAAACGCTTTGATTTGCCACGCCGTGATCTGCGCTTTGGATTTGTTTTTCCCTTTGCCGATCTCCTTTTCGTAGACGTTGCTCACGAGGGTCCCAACGACATACAGATGGTCGCCCTTTTTCAGTTTGTCCGCCGCGTATTCCGCGAGGCCGTTCCACACGACGATGCGATGCCACTCGGTTTTTTCGTGGCGTTGCTCGTCCGTGCCCGTCCACCAGGTCTTGGTGGCGAGGGAGAGGATGGCGAGTGTTCGTCCCGTCTTCTTCGTGGATTTGCTTTCCGGGCTCTTTCCCAAAAAGCCCATTAGTTCGACGCGATTCTCGTACATTTTTTGAGTCTCCTTTTGCCCTTGTAATTGGGGCACTCGAACGCGAGAGGGGTCTGCTCCCAAGACGAGGGTCTGCATTTCGGGAGGGGCACAAAAAGTCTTCGCTGCTGTTTGCGAAGAGTTTTTGGGAAGAAACGGAAAAGCAGAAGACACGAAGC
The DNA here is from genome assembly GCA_963780035.1 of uncultured Acidobacteriota bacterium. GTDB lineage: Bacteria > Acidobacteriota > Terriglobia > Acidiferrales > UBA7541 > Palsa-295. Next base: position 274,680 of record CAWAAG010000013.1, read on the forward strand.
CGCAGGGCGCAGGAATTCCCCCGAAGTCGTGCCCAATGAAAAGGGTGGAATGGAGACCATATACGAATTACGGCGAACTGTTTTTTGGGAAACGGAAAGCACAATCCACAGGGACACTCGCCATCCTCTCGCATCGGCTCCTGGTGGACTAAGGACGAGCAAGGCACAGGGCATCGCATCGTCGGGATGACCTTGCGGGACGCGGCAAACGGAAGGGCGAGTCATGTGTCGAGGATCGTCGGGAGTCGGAGAGGAGAGGCAAAGGGGAAATACAGCACGCACGGCGGGAACTAGGCGTTTCGATTTCGCACGGGAAGCTGGACATTTCCTCGATTCCGACAACGCCAGCGACTGGCGAGAGCTGCCCGAGCGTCCAACCCTGAGTCGGACTTGCAACCGAGAGGCTTCCTTGACACGGGGATCTTGCGAAGTGCGGAAGAGTGAGGAGAACGGGCCGTCCGGTGAAGGACGGCCCCGTTCGGTCTTGCGGTTGCGCTAATTGCGACCAGTTTTTGGTTTGGGCGCGGTTCTCTCCTTCTTGTGGGCCACTTTGTTCTTTTTCTGCGCCTTCTCTTGCTCGGCTTTGGCAACGGCGGCGCGCAACGCCCTCGTATCGAGTTTGTAGAGGCTGGCTGCGTCCGCCAGTGGGTCGTCGTCCTTGCTTGCGGATGCGTTTCCGGCAGGGCCGATGAGCATGGCTTCGAAAATGAGAACAGCCAGCGCCGCCGCGTCGGCCTTCTTGTGAAGCGTCCGCGCTTTCTCGGTCATCTGCCAATCATTGGCGTCTTTCGGATTTTGCAAGTCGTGGCGTTTGGCAAGGCGGCACGCCAGTTCGTGGGACAGCGAGCGCAAGACAAACTGCCCCACCATACGTAGCTCCTCGGTTCCGAACTGCGGCTTTACCCGCTTGAGCACGTCGGCCAGAAGGCGGTGCCGGAAGGCGAGTGTTTCTTTCGTCTTCCGGCTGGCGGCGGTCTTTTCCGCCTTCCATTGAAGCCGTTGTTTTTCTTCCTGTTGCCTGTGTCCAAAATGAATCTTGCAGGCCGGGTCCGCGCAGACTTTCACGAGACGCCCCTTGTCCATGCCGTCCGCGTGGATCGCCGGGGTCAAGTGGGTGCAGAGTTTTTCTTCGGGCCTTGCTTCCTTGCCCTTCTTGCTTCTCCGGGTCACGACTTCGACATAGCTGCGGCGGGCGAGAATGGGTGTTCCGTCTGCGGCATTGTAGTTGTCCGAAATCTGCACCAGATTCGGGATTTTCAAAACGCGCTGTGCGATGTGGGCGTCCAGCTTGCGATTGAAACACGCGGCATCAGCGCATGAATCCTCGCGCACATCGGAGAAAAGGAGGGTGTTGAATCCGGTGCGCTTCGGGCAACTAGCGCAACTCCCCGCTTCCGGCAGGAGGTTTTCATCGTCTTTTGAAAACGGAACGGATTTGAGACTGAGGTAGATGTTCTGCGCTATCCACGCCTGCAAGCGGCTCACAGGCACAAGGCTCCGGTCGGCGTCGTTCGCACCGTAGTATCCGTCGAAGCAATGCGTCAATGCCTTCTCCTGAGCATCCGCTGCGAGCTTGGCAATCAGCAACGCATGACCCAAGCCGATGTGTCCGGCGACGAATGCGTTTGCTACTGGTTCGGTCAAGTCCAATAGCTTTAGTCTTTCGGCCACGTCGTCCGGACGTTTTCCGATTCGGGCAGCAAGTTTTTCAATGGTGTAGTTAGCCCCCTCGAACCCGAGAAGCGTGCGATAGCCTTGCGCCTCCTCGAAGGGATGCACGTCTTTGCGTTGCACATTTTCAATTTGTTGAACCTCTTGGGCCTCCAAGTCGGATAGGTTTTGCAGCCGGATAGGAGCTACTTCCAATCCCGCCAACTTAGCCGCACGGTAGCGTTGTGCGCCTGCCACGATTTCCAGATGGTTGTTCACTGGCCGCACTAGCAGGGGCGACAGAATGCCCTTATTGCGAATGCTCACCGCCAGTTCCTCAAGAAACGATTGGTCAAAGACCTTGCGCGGATTCGTACTCGATTCAATCAATTCCACAATCGGAACGTTCATGTACTCTTTCGAGGACTGCACTGCTTCTGTGGTGCGGCTCATCGTAGTTCTCCTTTTTTCTAATCTTCATCAATCTCAAATTCATCGGGCTAAAGAATTGTTGTGAGTGTTCGGTTTGGCAGTGTCATGCTTGCGGTCCTTCGGTAGGTGCTCAGGATTCGGTCGCGTCGCTCTCATCGGCTTTGAGTTTCAACTGATTCACCGAGCAATCGCCGAGCGCTACATCGCCGCGAATCTTGCCGAAATACTTCGCTTGGATGACCTTTCCATCGGGTCCGGGATGGCAGTAGAGGTATCGAATTTCAACGATCTGCCCATCGCGCGGAAGCGCATAACGCTCCGGTACTCCCACAGTGCCCATGAAGCGCTGGCGGTCTTCATCCACCAGATACAGACCGATGGAGCGGTGCCCATCGGCGGCCTTTGCTGCTGGCTTCGGGCCGACGATGAAGGAAGAGGTCGTGACAAACTTGCATTTGAAGTGCTGCCCTGCACGTCCTCCGGTATACGCCGCGTTCCGGTTCTTGCAAACGAACCCTTCGGCGCGAGATTGGTGCATGACTTTCACGAAGGCGCGTTTTGCTTTCGGTGTCATGGCCGTCTCGCAAACGCGGAGCGCCTCGTCCACGCCTCGGAACACGAGGCCAAGACGTGCGTAGCGGATTTCGTAGGGCTGAATCCGCAGGTCAGTTCCGTCTATGTCGAGCAAGTCCCAGAGATGGAACTGCGAATCGGTGATTTCACCGTCTACAAGGAAGGTTTGCGCTTGCACCGACTCTAGGCATTTCGTTAGCCGAGAGTCGATTGGAATAAGCTGGCCGAGTTTATTGATTCCCGAATATTGGCCGTCCGCTTTTTGTACGGCCAGTCGTCGCCCATCCAACTTCTGCTGGAACCACCAAGAGGCATCCTGCACCAACTGCAACGCCTCTGGTTCCTCGATGGGGGTTAGTAATTCCGGTGCGTGACCGGAATGCTCTTTGACGGTTGGCAAGCCAACGGAAATAGGCGTATCGCCGTTGGTCGTTGCCCGCGCGATTCGATAACCCTTGCCTGTCTTTTCTCGAATGATTCGGTCATAGACGCGCTTAGCTTCCTCATAAGCGACACTGCTCACCTTCGCATCGCTTTGCAAAGCTGAACCACGCCGCCCCCATTGGGCATGGACCGACCACTGTTCTTCAACGCTTTCCAATTGGAGGTGATACACCTTGTCTGAACTTCCTTGCTGGAAATACAACTCGATTGTTTCTGTCTCCTTCACGTACTCTGGTAACGAATTCACTACTTCTTTCGTGTTCATTCCTTTTTCTCCTTTTAATTTATTTCGCAAAGTCTTTTCGTATTTCTTCACACTCGAATGGCCAGTCGGATACAAACGGGGAGCGGGCACCCTATTGGCTGCCCGCTGCGGGAGTTCCCGCTTTCAAAATGGAAGTAGCGGCGGCAAAGATGCGAGCCGCATTGTGGTTGGGGATTTCCTTTTCGGTTTTCAGCCAGTGTTGGATATAGCCACGGCAGAATTGCGCCCCTTCGAGACCCAGCGTCTCGCAACAGATCAGGGCGACGGATTCCGCTTCCACCTCGCGGAGATGGACGGAGGTGTTTTCGTGGTCCACGAGTTTTTCGGAAGTTGTGTGCCCAAGAACGATGTGAGCGATTTCGTGAAATGTGGTTTTGTGGGGGAGCGCCGCAAGGGGATTCACCGCAATTTCCCGCTGCCTCGCAAACCCCTGAATGTTGCCGTTTATTTCGTCAAACGGTGTGCGCGTAACCTGCAAAGTACGGAGCGCTGTTTCCAAGTCAAATCCCGGAATTGGCGCAACGTAGTTTTCTGCGCCCTCGGTTTGTGCAAGCACAAACCAGTACGCCCGAAACCGGAAGGCAACGCGGCTCTCCGGTTCTGCTGGTTCTTCCTCCATGCTGTCGGTCTGCGTGGTCCGCTTGAACGGCATGGGCATAGATAGGGTGATTCCTCGCTCCCCCTTATGGACCTGCCGTTTCTTTTCGAGCCAGCCGCGATAGGTGTTGAGTGGTCCGGGCTGCAAGTTGCGTCGAACGCACTGTTCGAGCGCGAGCAAGGCATTCCCGAAGCTATAGTTGTGAAATGCGGTGTAGGCTTCGAGCATTCGTCCCGGCTTTTCGACCGCATCGCGAAGGAGTTCCCCCCAAGTGGCATGTTGTCTTTCTTGCATTTTGCATTTCCTCTTTTCTTCCGTTTTTCAAGCGTGGTTTTCGCTTGAAAAAGAGAAGCAATGCCCTTCCTGAGAGGTCCCCGGCGCCTAGCCGCCCGCGCTGTCAAGGGCGCGTGGGTTTCGCGTTCACGGGAGCGAAGCGGACGCCCTTGACAGAACAAGCGGGCGGTCTAGGCGCAGTCTTCTCGCAGGAAGGGCATTGGGGAGAAAGGACAGTTCCGGTGGGAACCTACCGATGGAAGGTGAGGTTTTGTAAATCTAGGGAGTGTTGTGTATGTCGTATGCTAGCCGACCATCCGGGGGTGGCCGTGGATGACCACGTGACTTCACGCAACTACACGGTGTGTTTGTGCAGTCTGTTTGGGATTTCCGACTGTTTCAATTAGGGTTCAAGACCGCATTCTTGGAACATAAAACTAGCAATTTTGAACCGCGCGTCATTGCGACGTAAAGGTTAGGTGCATCCAACTCACACGCGTGGAGTACAACTGCCACTTCTGCTTCGAGCCCTTTCACAAGGAGCGTGCTCCCCACAGTTCTTCTGCCGAGGCGACGACCTATCATTCGGTTTTGCTCTCGCATTCGAATCGCCGCGTCGTGTAAGTTCTGTTCATCGCAGCTTCCGCACTCTCTGAGCGCTTTGATGCAGGCTCTGAGAATTTCTGGGCGATGGACTCGCACTCCTACCTGTTTGTTCAGCTCTACAAGCACGTCAACTGCTGCGGCGTGCGATGGAGAGGCTACAAAATTCAGTGCAGACTGTTCCAACTCTGTGGGACCCGTTCGCGACGTTTTGTTCTTATGAGACGCGATACGTTTAAGGAGATGGTCTGCACCCGCGTTCGTCATCAGTGATTGTCCAAAGTATGCGATTTGAGAAAGTGCATCGCCAGCCCGGACGTCAAAGGACCGCGCGAATGAAATCAAGTCTTTAAAGTCGACAGCTTCGACCGTAATTGCTCCCGGAGTCTGGCTGGCAATCAATTGTTGTCCCTTCGGATTTTTGCTATCTCCAATTATGATCACCGAATCATCCTTACTAGGAGGCTGCACGCTTGCCGCCTCTCTTCTCATCTTGGGATCATCGCCGCCATCAAGCAGGTGCAGCACAACGCTCTTGGGCGCTGTTTTTAGATCTATCGCCTGACGCTTTATGAGGCACTCGCGCACTTCCAGGAGCCATCGTCCAAGCGCCTCTGCGTTAGCATTGATCCAACGCCACGGTGTTTTGAGCATTCCTACTTCAGGAAATTGCTTGCACGCCTCCTCTTTCCAATCCGCAAGCCTGTCCAGACCGAAGTTGAAGATCGCCTGTAGTTGGTCTCCTAGAACTACAGTCCGCAAAACATTCGCTGCGTTCACGACGATGGCGTGTTGTAGCGTCGAACAGTCCTGGTATTCGTCGACTACGATTCGATCGTAGCTCGAGGAGAGAATATCGGCGATGGAGCCGGAGAGCAGCAGCGCTGCTGCTGCGCCGCGAATCGCGGGGTAATCAGTTTTGGGTTGTGCAAGTTCGAGCAGATCCGGAGAGTGGCCACTTCGGTTTGGGAACGTAGAAATAAGCCGCATCGCCCAACCGTCTATAGTTGCTAGGCGGTAATTCTTACTGGAAATCGCAGCTCGATTAAGACGGCCCCTGAGCGCGGCGACGCCCGCATTAGTATGGGTGAGGACGAGAATTGGTTTCGATCCCTGATGTCGAGCGATAGCACGTGCAATTAGTTCCGTTTTTCCGCAGCCAGCTGGGGCGGTCACCAAACCGCGGTCAATTGTTAGGAGGTCGATGGCTTCTTCTTTCGCCATCTAGGTTGCCATCCAAGTAAAGACTTTCTTGATGAGCGAATTGAACTCTTTATTGCACTGGTCGAGCAACGGAGACACGATCTGCCGTCCGATGTATTCCATCCGGCGCACGTTCTTGAACCAACTACTAGATTTCGTGCGAGACGATCTGCCGAGCAATGCACGCGTCGCCGCTGAGACATCCGCCGAGGCGCCCATTTCTTTCTGAACACTTTTCCAATCGTTGGAGCCAGTTGAAACCGACTTTATGTGTTCGTCTATTATTGAATCACCGTGAAGTGTTATCGCAAATTCCAAAAGTTTTTTGATTCCTTCTTTCGGGAGACTTTGAAAGAGTTCGTCCTCCAAACAGAACCCTTTCCTCCACGCAAACACGTTGCCATTCTTCGCCTTGTACGCTTTCTCCACCTTTAGGTCCGGCTCCGTGTCACTATCCCGCAAGACTGCGGTGCGATATCCCAAAGCTTCGAAAGCGCATGCTCGTGCGAAAGGTTTTTCGGGTTGTCCTCCCAAACAATCGACTAGGCAGACTCCGAGAGCGGTCAATGATTGCAATCCCTTCTCGACTCGATGTTGGTCTATCCCGCGAACTAGCCCAACCTCGCTAGCCCCTTCACAGACCAAGATTGAGACAGCAAGGAAAGCCTCCGGATATAGACGAAGGGTGCTTTGAATCTCGTCGGAACTACCAGCCACCTTTACCTCATGCTTGTTCGTCAACGGTTTCAGTACAGCGATCTGGTCGCCTGAGAGTTCACGCAGAACCACTGGAGAATGTGTTGCCATGAAAACTTGAAGTGGCGGTTTATTTTCCTTCGCGCCTAGAGAATCAATCAAACGAATTATGCGATGAGGCTCCAGTCCGTGCTCTAACTCGTCCGCAATAAGAATCGTGCATTGCGTAGCAGCCTTTCGTTGGAGGCCAGCGACAAGCAAGCGGGCAGAACCGACACCAAGTCTGCGTAGTGGGACGCCGGACTCGTCGTGAAGGCACACAGTATTTCCAGTCAGCGAAGCAGAGTGCACATCGAGCATTGCTTTGATATCTCCCGCCGAAATGCCCAATTCTTTTGCGGTCTCCTCAACGATTTTCAATGCGACTCCGAGTTGTTTCTCCGCTTGGTCGCCAAAGGTCTTCCGAACGTCTCGAGATGCTTGCGCAAGTGCAGTCGAAGCATCTGCGCGCTCTTCAGAGATGCGATTGAGCACCGAGCCGCGTCCCCATGCGAGATGATGGTCAGCGGCAACACCGATTCTCGTGGGTGAAATTCGAATGCGATCGGCCCAGTTAAGGTCGCGCACCATATCTTGTGCCTTCGCGCGTTCCGACACGATGGACCACTCGGCTTCCAGGCTATTTGTTACGATTAGCTCAACTGTGAGGACGGTTTCTAAGTCCTGATCCGGTTCTTCTTCGATCTTATTAAGTGTTGAGTTAAATCCCCTTACGTAAAGCCCGTAGCGATCCAACGTCTTCAGCGAATCATCGAGTTCACCGAGCGTGATTGAAATCCTTAGAGGTTTGCTGACGTCCAGTTCGAAGAAGTCCGCATCATTAAACGGCATGCTCCGTCTGGCCCCCAAGCAGCAATCAACGGCGTCAAGTATTGTCGATTTACCGCTATCGCCCGCGCCGACTAGACAATTGACTCCGGCCGATGGGAACCATTCAAAATTCTTAATGGTTCTAAAATTCTCGATGAGAATATGCCTGATTCGCGCCATTCAGCCTCCGAAAACCAAAAGCTAGCTACGGGCTCCAGGTTAGGTCCTAATCAATGTATCATTTGTGACAGCGGACGAATGCGATCGACTCGCGCGCCCTAAACTGAAACGTTAAAACGCGCACATTACATGGTGGCGCCTTGGACAAGACATGATTCGGCTGGCGAGCGTTGATGAGAGCGTTGCTATCGGCGATGGGAAGCGGCTGAAGAAATGGGTGAGAGAGATCTCAAATGATTTGCCGCCGGAATTCAAAGTACGCATTATGCAACGGCTTCAATTGGAGCAGAGAATCAGAAGAGGCCACAAATCCGCAGTCCACGCTCGCCTAAACGAAAGACAGTTGCGATAGCATCAGAAGCTGCACGCCAAGCGACTGCCGCGTCGTCGTCCCAAGGGAAAACGTTGATTTCAAAACCTCCTGGATGTCGGCGAAATAAAACGGCGGTGTTCCGATAGTCCAAACCACCTTGAGCTCGTGTGGGTAGATTGATACGCTCCATCATGTTATGGCCGTGCCACGTTAGCGGACGGTCTGTCCATAGCCTTCCGCCCAGAGTCAGGGTTGGGTAACCAATCGTGACGTGTGCCGAGCCATAAGTGGCATGGGCAAAACCAAAAAACTGATTCGCGCCACGCGGCAATTCGAGCTGGTTGTGTGATCCTCCCGACGACATGGACCCTGCTTCAACCCAGAAATGCGCAAATGCTGAGGGGGACATCCCCGTTGCGACGGCGTTCCAAAATACGGGCTTTTCTGCGGATCGAATAACGGGAGGTTTCACCGGGGGATCGAGGTCGACCGTACGCAGTTTTGGTCGACGCCACATTCGTCGATATTCGTGGAGGAGCGCCTCTGTAAGCGGTCGAGCATCACGCAGTAGCTCGGTCCACACGTCGTTCCAATTTGTGTTGGCTGGCACCTCTTCGCCTGCGGAAACCACCTCAGTGTTAGTTATCAGGGCGCTGGCGGTTAAGTTTGCCGAACCAACTACGTAGCCTGTCACCCCCGGTCGGTCGAATAGATAGAGTTTTGGGTGGTATGCTTCGGTTGGCCGAAATCCAGATCGCGCGTGAACGGCTGGATTTGCTACGTGGACATGGCTGTGGAGTTGGTTTGCCAAGAACTCTAAAGCGGCGGGTTCGGTTAAGCCAAAGTCGAGTGAGGTAACGAAGTATTTCTGACTGCGATCCCAGCGGGCTTTGCCTATGCGGTCCGTAGCGCGGTTGATTAACCGCTCACATCCTTTCTTGGTTGAGTATGCGACAGCCCACCGAATTCGGTGGATTGCTGGCGCAAGTACTTCGTCGAACGCAAAGAGCACCTGGCTTGGCTGGTTCTTATGTTGGACGAATAGTTTCATATTGTTGACCGGAGTTTACGCTACGTAAACGACGCATAGGGAGAAATGCACTGTAGCACGATAAAGTGCCTGGGTTGGTAGACCGCTGGCGTCAGTGGTGGAGCTGAATTGAAAGATATTTTTCGCGAGGTCCGTCGAACGACGGAACGCAGACGTTTGGTCGATAGTTTAAGGCAAATTTCGTCAGCGGAGAATTGCTGGATCGATGGTCGTTATCGAACAGGGAATGGTTTGCTTTCGGCTGACTTCTGCGATTTTTCCCAGACCTGCGAGAGATGCACTTTCCGGTTGTCATGACTGCTAAAAGATTTCGGGAGGCGCAGCGTCTATCAAAGACAGCAAGCGCAGATCGTCGTTGAGTCGTGCGTTCTGTGGGGAGTGGGTGTCGGTGCTGAGACGCGCCAAGCCGTTAGCGTGGCCGGGGCGCAGCGCGAGGATGTTTTCCCGGACGACTGTGAGAGAAGACCTCAACAAGTTCGATTGGAAACGAAATACAGAGACTTCCTCGCGGGTATGTGGTGCGGGTGTCTCTCATGTATCGTTCTGATCGTCTTTTCCGAAGTCATGGGGGTCCTCGCCAAAGGCCGTTGTCCCCAAAACAGCGGCGCACAGCTGTTCCAGTTCCAGGACCTTCTCGATGGTAAGCAGCTTTGCACGAAGCTTGCTGCGGCGAATGTGAAGCGGGTGGTTCGGATCGTTGAGATAGTCATCGGCCGAAACGAGGGCGCGCGCTACAGCGGTTACTTCGCGCGAGAGCTCAGCAATTCTGAGGTGGTCTTCATTTGAGGCATCGAATGCCGGCATAAGGCGGTACGGCAGTGCGTGAATGTGCCTCTCGCCGAATGCGCCCTTGGGATTGAAGGGCCTGATTGCCTCCGTCATGGCATGGGTGTTGAGCATGCCGACGCAGAACCAAGCTTCATCCGCAGAAGCGATCACCTTCCAGTAAAGGGTCTGGTCGATAACCAGATCCTTGGCGTCAACGATGCGAATACACGATGCACAGATGTGTTTGCCGCCGGCGCCGGCGATGATTAGGTGGCCTTGATTGCCAAAGACCTGTTTGGTGAGCTTGCCGCGCTCGTCAATCCGCTCCTGAAGGGACTTGCCCTGGCCGACTTCATCGAGTTTGGCGTTGATGTCTTGGAAGCGGCGCGCAGTCTGGGTAAACCCCATGCGTCGGATATCGGCTTCGTCGTAAATCCTCCATATCCCAGCGGCGTCCCGCTCAGCGGGTACCGCGATTGGCGCGCAGTGCGTGCCAAGCAGAAAAGGCAGCAAGTTCTCCGACTGCGCGATGCGGTATATGAAACGCGACGCGGTGTATCCGGGAAACCGTGTGTCCTTCAGCTCCTTGGCGGCCTTGACGGTAAAAGCCCAGGACGAGTCTTTGCTCGGTGTGTCCACGCGGAATTCAACGCCGCTCCTATTAAGAATCTCGATACACACGGCAGTGCGAGGCATGAGGTCGGCGCCCTGCTGGGGCAGCTCTTTCATGCCACCAGCCGCCACAGGCAATCCTTCTTTTTCCAGCACCCACGCCGTGCGCCCGGTGCCGATTTTCCTCACAGAAAACTCGGCTACCTCAAGACCGGATTTCAAAGCCAAGAAGCCACTGAGAGAATTCGTATCGAGTCCGGCAACGCTGCCGCGCTTGTGCCCGATGATAGCAGCGCCCGGATACTTGAACGTGCCCGGCGCCACCTGCCAGATTTCTGATATTTCAAGTGCGACCGGACGACTGCTGGTCAGGAACCTTCGCTGGCGTAGCTGTTCATGGTGATGACCGTTGAACACGGTGCCCGGCACCAGGCATGCCACAGATGCGCCCGGCTTCAGATACCGGTCCACGGCGTGAAGGAGATGCGTGGTCCCAAGCTCAAGATGCAGGAAGGACTGACCAGCGGGACTGATGCCATAGAGGTTGGCTCTGCTTGTGAGTACGGCCCGGTACGGATTGTCGGCTAGTCCGCTCATGGCGAGCCATGGCGGGTTGGAAACAAGTCCGTTGAATTGTCCGCTCAGCAATCCCGGGCGATATGTATTTCGCAGAATAAAGGCCCAGATGCCATTGCGATTGGCCACGGCAAGTTGGGCCATGCGGCGGACGAGGGCGTGTACAGCGGGAAGTAGGTCCTCCTGCAGTTGCGTGGGAATTGCCGTGCCCGAAGCTGCGGCCGCACCTTGGAGAAATTGCGCTGTGTCAGCTTCTCTCAAATGATCTGCGCTGCCTTTAACCTGCGCATCGCAGGCTTCGTCATAGGCCCAGTCGACGATGCGGTCGAACAGATCGCGGTAACCGGGTTGCACAAGGGCATGGGGGAGTTTGACTATCGCGCCGTCGAGAGACACGTCAATTGGTTCATCTTCTCCGATGACTGGCAGGCCTGCTGATAGGGGCGTAACGGCAAACAGGGAGTCGGCATGATAGATGGGAATGACGATTCGACTGGTGGCCGCCCTTATTTCCGGCGCCAGTGTAACAACCCAGGTTGTCTTCGAAAGGCTGACGGCCAGGGGGTCGATATCGAAACCGGTAGCGACATCATGCAGTGCGTCGATGCCGACAAGACCCAAGCGTTCTCTGGCAACTTTCAGAACCTCGGCAAGGATCGATCCGGAGCCGCAGCACATATCGACAATGCGAGGTGGTTCGCCTGCGGGCAGGTTGTCGATGCAACGTTCGGCCAGGAGTCGGCCGACCCACGCGGGTGTCCATTCTTGCCCAAGGAGCTTACGCTGGCTGCGGCGGGCAAGCTGCGCCATCAGACGCCCGAATAGATCCTCTTCGGGACGCCAGCTAAAGTCGTAGGCATATAGGTCGCGCTGAACCTCCCTGGCGACTGGTACGAGTTTGTCTATGTGCTGCGGACTGGTCAGCCATCCGAAATAATCAAGTTCGACTATGTTGTCGAGCTGGTAGCGGCCGCGGAAATACGAACCGTCGAGGATCGCTTTGAGTTCGTCGTCACCGCTGAGTACAGCGTCTTGAGCAAGGACGTTGGCGCTAAGTAGCCGGGCCAAAATGCACAAGTAGGCTTCGTCGACATAGGCGCCAGCTCGAAACCCTTCGATATCACCGGCGAGATAGTCAACGAATTCAGACCATAAATCGGTGGCCAATGCAATTGAGGGATCGGTCGCGCGCCCGTCGTTGACAAGCTTTAGAAGAGGATCGGCGCTCCGGAAATAAGGTCCACTTTCGAGTCCCATATCGAGGATCAGAAGTTCTGACTTAAGCGGACGGGATTTTTCTCGGGCGAGATGCTTGCGAAGAAATGCTATGAAAAGTTCTGCGGACGTGTCGTCATCAGCTGTAAGGTGCAGCTGGTCGACGAGCCCGAGCGTAATATCGTCCGTCGTGCAAGTTGCAGGATCGACGCCTGCTGCCAGCGTGATGTCGTAGGCGTACCAATCCAATGTATCGGAAAGGATGCCGCGTACCTGGGACAGGGGCACGCGGCCGCGGACCAGGCCAGCCGCATGTTCTCTGACCTGCCAGAAGCCTTCGTCACGTTTGGCGACCACGCGCAGGTCAGCTTCATATTCTATTGTCGTGGAGCCGACGAGATTGTCGATAAAGCGGTCCACGGATTTACCATCGGCCGTGCCGACCTTTGTGCGAGTTTCTGTGCCGGCATTGTAATGATTGATCCAGGTTTCATCTTCGGGGGAGGGGAAAATCAGGCGGAGCCGCGACTGGATTTCACTACGCAGTACAGCTTCAGGCCGGCCCGCATCGCGGAATTCGCGGCATCGCCTGATGGTTTCTTTCGCCTGCGCAATATCGGTTGCCATCAGGCGGCCTGACGAGCACAAGACATACTATTTGCGCGCTCGGCCAAAGCGTTGGCCAGTTGGGTCCGACAGACCAGGGATGCCGTTCGGGGTAAAATTGCATCCAAAACGATGGCATCAATTCGTGACTGAACTTCAGTGGTGGTTCTTGTTAATTGTTCCCCGGCTGCGGCGAGATCTGCTCTTGCTGCATCGGAGAGGAGGGGCACGGCCAACTGGCGCAGGTGGGTTGCTTCGAGCTTTAGCGCGCCACCGCCAAACGGCGTACCGAGAGCTTCCATGAACGCCCGACACCAGACGCTATTTAGCAACGCTTTAAGGGAGTAGCGCGTTAAGCCTTCCTGCGGTCCCCAGAAAGTCGAAAAATTTGCGTCGATAAGCAGGGGCGATTCGAAATTAGCCTCGGTCCAGGGCAACCCGTGATTAATTCGCGGCACGAACGCAGCGGGAAGATGCCGAGGCGCAAAATCAGGCAGCATGTACCAAAAGCGTGGCGTAACGTGATTGTTGCGGGGTGCGCGCACGTTCGTGCGGACAGCGGACAGATGGGGAATTTGTTTGCCATCGCCAGGACCCTCCGGCGGCGCGGCGGCGGCGGCGCGGACATAATCCGCCAGTTCTTGTGGCATGATTCGTGGGAGCGGCTCGCCAGAAGCGGCATAGGCCGCTGCGGCCTCGACTACCATTCGGTGGTCTTCCGGCAGAACCCATCCACGCAAATCAAGAGCGCGTCCTTCAGGGAGGCCGCCATCTTCCATCGACACTATTTCAGACTGCCTCCGCAAGACTGGCCGCAAAGTATCTTCTGGCACGCAAAACTCTCGGTGTCCAAAGGACGATGAAGCTTCAACGCGTACCATGTCAACGCCGGAGGCACCACGCGCGGTTACGTAGAAGAATCTATTGCATCCGGTGCGCAGTCCCTGGCCCACGTGAACGCCAGCCTCTTGCAGTGTCATAAGCACGTCAGGAGAAAAGTCGTCGGGCAATGTGTCTTTCAAGATGTCAGGGACAGTAATGCGGGAAACCGAGCGCACACTTACAAAGAGCGGCAGATCGTCGCTAGCGCATTCAAGCTTGTGATACCAGTTCCGACGCGTTATGCGGTTTTCGAGTCCTGCCCACTCGTCATTGAGATTGAACGGCCGCGCGGTAATTCCGCATTTCGATTGTTTGCACCCGTCGCGCACCCACGCCGCAAACTGAAGTTCGGGATCGCGCTCGGTGAAGGCTGTTCCGACCAGCGAACGTGGAGCGGCGGCTTGCGGCGCGACCTGAAGCCAGAGGCTTGCCGGGAATTCCGTTCTGGACGCCACAGCGTTGGCAATGTCTACTTCGGGTAGTCGTCGAGCGACAATAAGATGTGTACGCACCAAGGCATCGGAAAACCAACCGGGCTGCTCGTCCTCGACGATACATTCCAATGAGAAGCACCGCAGCAAGAGATAGCGGATTACGTCCGCGTAATCTCGCGAGCGCCACGTGGCCGGAACGACAAGCCCAAGGCGTCCACCAGGACGGACCATCGCGGAGGCTAAGAGCCAGGCAGGCACCGAAAGATCGGCAAGGCCTGAATAGCCTTCAGTAAGTTCCCTCCATACCTCCCTGGCAACGTTTGACAAATGGCTGTCGATAATTGCCACCACCCCGGCTCGGATTTTCTCTGTTCCTCCGCCATTTCCCGTGCGGGATTGATAGCGGACGTAGGGCGGGTTCGTGATGACCAGATCGTAGACTCGTTGAGACAATCCTTCTACGGAAGTGCGATCAAAAGCGTCGGCGGCGATGATCTCTTGGGTCGGGGGACCGGTGCTGCCCGCAATCTCGGCTAGTCGGCTCCGGCACGTGGCGGCCGTTATTTCATCGATTTCGATGCCGTCCAACCGGTCAAGCCTGATACCGCGTTCAGTTGCCGCTTCCCATGTCGCGTCGAGTAGGTCGCCATGACCGGCCATTGGATCAAGGACGGTACGCGTCTCCGAATCCAGGGCCAGATGGGCAAGCAGCTTGCCGAGCGGAAGCCCCGTAAAATACTGGCCAAGTTGCTTACGTTGCTGAGGCGGCAGTGCCGCCTCATAAGCGCGTGCGGCGACTCGTATCTGGTCGTGGGTACTAGATTCACGCAACGGCTGTGTTCTCCGAGAATGGGTGTTCAGCGTGCCACTCGTAGAATGACTCTGCGTCGAGCGGCACCTGCTGATGTTTGGCAAGATAGTGTGTAACGAGTCTCGAATAGAGGCGGTGCGCCGTCTGCTCGGTCGGGTCAAGGGCCAAAGCTGCCTCTTGCCGCAATTTCTCGGCAACTTTCCACACGCAATGATTGGTCTGTTCGGTGTTCGTGACGTGCTGGCCCAAAAGAAGGACCGGGTCGCCACGCACCGCGCCATCGGTCGTTACTTGCTTGAAGCTACCTTGGGTTTTATCGAGAATGCCAGCACACTCGACGCTGAAGCCGGCATCCTTATATGACGCCTGCAAGGCGTTCCACACCTCCGCTGTCGCCGAATGGAAGACGACGGTTGCCTTGCCTTGGCGCTTTAGAATGCGTCGCGTTTCGGATAACGCGGCTGTCAGAAGCTGCTGGTAATCGGCAAGTGTCTTTTCCTGATGTTTGCTGACGATAGCTTCTTCGGCTCGATCGGTGTAGCGGTTTAGCCAAGCCTCATTGAGGAAGTTGATCTCCGCATAAGGGATGTTGCCGCCGAACGGCGGATCAGTGAAAGCGTAATCTATACTTCGGTCAGGCAGGGCAACATGGCAACTTGATAGTTGATGAACCTCGACGCGGCCACTTCGACCGCGGATGATATCGAACGCCTTACCAATCGTCGAAAGCTTCCGGAGCAATCCGGAGATGAGATTTTTTTCGACAGGAAGGCCGCTGACATACAGTACTCCGGGTTGGGCGCTCGTCACTACTAGATCCTTCTGTCCGGACTTGGCGACCACTCGCGTCATGATCGTCGCGTGCGATGCGTTGTAGCTTAGCAGCCAAAAGCGAAGCGCGTCGCGCAAGGTGCCGTTGTAGCGCTCCGCAAGCTCCCAAAGCCGTCCGAAAACGATCAGGTTGCGGCGGGTATAGAAGTGATGCAGATGCGTGATGCCCTGGTGATAGCCGCGCCGGTACAGATCACCCCAGGGAACTTGAACACAGGGAACGCCAGCCGGAACGGGCTCGCGAGCGATACGTTTGAGCAGCTTAAGGTCCTTATCGATCACCGGGCGAGACCAGTTTGTCTTGCCAGTTGTCCCATAGAGCCATGCGGGCTCTCTTTTCCTTTGCTTTGTCCGTTTGCCGATAAGGTCGTCCTGGGCGGTCTCGGTCAACCTCTCGAGATTATCGAGAGTCGTTTTATGACAACATGAGGGGCAGGTGAACTGCGATGCAATCTGCGCGGGTTCGCGGGAAACGCACGCATCCCAGAGGGTGACCTCAGTATTGCATTCAGGGCAGCAGAGAAGATCTGACCAGATTAGATAGCGAATTGTTCCCTTGTTCCCCTGTAGGTCGTCGGCAGCGTACATCCACTCGTCATCCTGTTGCGCAGCCTTCAGAATCTCTTGGGCAGCCTTGCGAAAGACCTTGGGGTCTGGAGGGTTGGTCAGTGTGCGACTCACAAAAGCACCCAGTGCACCCAGCTCGTACAATACAGCGTTTCGGACGCCCCATTGTACATTGAGCCCGAGTCGCTTGGCTTCCTGGCGAAGCTCAGGCGGTGGATTTTCGCAAAGTAATGTTGCCAGCCCAGTGGTGCCGCTTCCGGCAAATCCGTCAAATATGGTATCCCCGGGCTTGGTATGCGCTGCTATGAACAGGGCAATGGCTTCGGGAGATATCTTCGTCGGATATGGAAAAGCACCATAGAGCGAACCGCTACGTGTCGCCGGCAAACTCCTTGCGTAAAGAACTTCCAAGCCCGTCACGCTTGCTAACGCTTTGGCGCTAGTCCCGTTCTGTCTGCGCTTTTGCACTTTGTCCCTCGTCTCCTCGTGGTCTAAATAGGGGCCACTAATCTGCGATGTACTTTTCGGCGACTTCACACCCGTCCCAAGCGATTGAAACTTTTTTCTTCTTTGCGAGGTCGGCGAAGGTTTGATAAAGGTCGAGCGGAAAAGATATGGATGCTCGGGGTGAGAGCGCTGGCCTGGACTCTTGCGCTTTGCGTTTAATCGCAGGGATAGCGACGCTCCAACAAGTTGTGATGCACCACCCTACACCGTCCCGGTGCAGAAGAAAATTGCTAAATGGATTTCTTGCGGTGGAAATGTAACGGCTGTTCATTCGGGACAAGCTCATTAGTCACTTAATGTTTCTGCGGCCACTGTCTGAACAGCATCCTCTTCGTGCCGTTCCAGGTTCGCCGACGCGGCTCAATGCAACCCTGCGGTTCAGGTTCGGTCGTTGAATAGGTGATTCCGCCTGGTATGATTTCAAAAATCCTAGTCTGTCCGGAAAGGGGTCCGGGGGAGTGTGGTTGATTCTTCGCTCAGGCATACGAGGAGTTTAATCCAAAGGCGAACAAAAAGCGAAATATAAGAATTCATTAACGCGGCCTCGAAAATCTTAACTACAGCGGTTTAATATTGACACAGTAACCACGGTGGTTTATTTTGTGTTTATGGATGAACCTCAATATTTCTCCTATAAATGCCCGCATTGCCTTGCTGAGACAAACGCCGTCGAAGTGGTTGCGGTGATAGATGACGAAATCCTTATCGCCGAAACCGCGCGCCGTACTGGTCGCCGCCAAACTCCGCATGCAGGACCTGGCCGACCGATGATCGTGCGCTGTCCAGGCTGCGATGGTGAAATGTCCAGCGCGGAGATGCGGGAGCACCGTCTCGCCTGCGTCGGCCGTCGCCTGAATGAGCTCGTTCGACAAAACCTGAACATCCGCCTGAAGCCAAAAGATCCGGACCCATATCCGAATTTTAGAATCCAGAAGGTTTCAGAGGATGAAGTTGAGTTTCTGAAACTCTCTTCAGGGCAATACCTGACTGTCGAGACCCGAAAGATCGCTGGTATTACCGTCAGCTCTGAGGACAGAATTGCGTACCTGCGACTCCTGGGACGAGTTTGCTGGGAGCAAAATATTCAGCGGTGGCGCTTCAAAGCAACGCTTGTTGGGCGTCCGCCAAGAGCGTTGCGAAGATGAATTGCGCTCTCGATATTTTGGAGTGCGAGAGTCGGGGGATGGGACGAGCTGTGAATGAATGTGACTGCGGCCAGGGGCTTGGTCACCGGCTCACTGCACTGGCTGTAGGACTGACGCCGTAAATTGCCACGTACGTTCACGAAAGCTAGTCGCGAGTAGGTTAGGCATGAGGTACAGTAACCCGAGATATGAATAACCTATCTCTTAATGGTTTTCATCTAGAGCTTTCGGCGAAGAGTCTAACATTTCACAAGTTAGATTTTCCCGACAACAAAGGGCTGCGGGTTCTGCGTGAAACGCACCCCGATTGGTTTATCCACTGGCGAGACGGTATTGTCTATGCGCTCCCAAAGGTGGGGAACCCCGCTGTAACGCTTGGGGCGGAGACCACAGACCTTTGCACTGACCATTTACAACTGATCGCTGCACGCATTACTGATTTGCTCCCAACGAAATTCCCTGGCTACCCGGCGTTTCAAAGACGACCATTCTCATTTGTTGCAAAGAGAAAAGATGAAGAGATCATTAAGGCCGTCACAAAATACTTGAAGGCGCGGCCTTCGCTTCTCGATCAGTTTTCCATTCGCCCGTCATTTCATCTCGAAGCAAAGATTGTCGAGCCAAGGGGTGATGAGGTCTCACTCGGTCTCTTTCTGAATGTGCGCACGAGTTGGCAGATCACGGCCCCGATTGATGAATTGGCGCGCGTTGGTATTTCTTTGAATGGCCTCTTTGTGGTCCGAAGAGACTACAAATCTGGTGAGCGTCGGTTGGTGGGGGAAATTGATTGCATTCAAGGTGACAAGGTTCTACTGGCGGACTCTTTCGATGATTTGAAAGAGATTCCGTGCAACGAAGTGTACCTGGAAGGGTCGAAGCAGTCTTTTTCTCGATGTCTAAGAGTCATTCTTGGTTCGGCGTACGAATCATTTGAAGAACGACGGTACAACGAAGAGTCGAGCTTGCTCTCAGGGCCGGAGATCGAAAACACTCTCGACCGTTTTGGAACTTTTTTTGCCGAATCAACTTCGCTGGAAATCTCACCCGGATTGCGTTGCAAAGTAGGAGAGCGTGTCCAAGTAGCAAATCGTGACGGGTATAAGTCGATCGTGATCGCTGATACTGTGAAGTATTATTTTGATCCCGCACGAAGCAGGACCTCCGATTACGCCTGGCTGGGAATCAAGAATCATGGTCCGTTCAGTAAAGACACGTTTCCGAAGCGCAGTCCAGACATCCTGGTAATATTCCCGGAGATAGGGCAGGGGCAAACTGAAACCTTTCTAAAGTACTTTCGCGACGGCGTTCCGTCCGCCAATGGCCTGTCGCAGTACCCTGGCGGATTTGCCAAACTCTTTGGTCTCGCCAATCCGGCGTTCCAACTCTGCAAGGTGCCGACACTCGACCGGGCTCTCATTCCTTCAGTCAGTTACCGTCAAACCATTGAGAAATACTTGAACAGTGCTGCCGTTCTGCCCGATGCCGCCATCGTGATCCTCGCAGACGAACATGGTGCTCTTCCAGATGATGCCAATCCGTACCTTTCCTCGAAAGCAAGCTTGCTGCTTGCCGGAATCCCGTCCCAAGAACTTCGGATGTCGAGAATTTCCAAACCTCCCTTCGATTTGCAATACATTCTCCAAAATGTGAGCGTCGCACTCTACGCAAAGATGAACGGGACGCCCTGGACTGTCAATCAAGACAAGACCATTAGCGATGAGCTGGTGATTGGGCTTGGTTCCAATGAAATCAAGGCGAGCCGATTTGGAGAAAGGCAGAGATTTGTCGGAATCACGACAGTCTTCCAAGGCGATGGCAATTATCTTCTGAGCCAAATCTCCAAAGAATGCACCTACGAGGAGTATCCGGATGTGCTGTTTCAATCGACGCAGGAGATTCTAGAAGATATAAAGAAGCGAAACGGATGGAACAAGGGCGACAATATTCGGCTCATCTTTCACAGCTACAAACCATTGAAGAAGATTGAGATTGCAGAAATTGTGAAGCGTGCCGCGAAGAGTGTCGGAAGCGAACAAACCATCGAGTTTGCGTTTCTCACGGTGTCCTTGGACCATCCCTTCTTGATTATTGACCCTGCGCAAGCGGGGATCGCAAATAGACAAGACAAGAATAGGGTCAAAGGGAAGCTCGTCCCTGAACGTGGGACGATTGTTCAAATTGGGCGTTATACGCGTTTGCTCGCGACGAATGGCCCTACATTGATCAAGCGGGAGCCAGCTCCCTTACCGGCGCCACTCTTAGTCCATATTCACAAGCAATCTACGTTTCATGATCTTTCCTATCTGACTGAGCAAGTTCTTAAATTTACTAGTCTTTCTTGGCGCTCGACATTACCCGCCAAGAAGCCGGTCACCATTTATTATTCAGAATTGATTGCGGGTCTTCTTGGGCGCTTGAGAAGCGTAGAGGGATGGACTCCCGCCGTACTGAACTTAAAACTGAGAGCGAGCCGTTGGTTCCTATGAGTGATCCACTCGGCACCGCGTACGCGCGCCTTCGAGAAGAGTTAGTAGCGCGCGTACGCGTGGTTCAATGGCCGAGCCCTGAAGCCGGGTTCCTATATCACTTGGAACGGCGATTGGGGCGTGGTGAGGGCAAGGCACCGACTCCGACCGGCGAGAGAATCGAGGAAGGCCCAGTTCTAGCCAGCAATGGCTACCTCTATGCTGACCCTCTCATTCCGAGATCTGAAAATGACCTACGTCAGTGGAGCTTGGCCCTCGATAAACTTCTTCTGCGAGACCCTTTCCCGCTAGACCGTGAGTCCTATTTTTTTCGTCCCCTTGAACTATTGGGAATCTGCGTGGGTGCGAGGTCCAGCCCCCAGATATCTGTCCATGCCAGAGAAACCCTCCGGAACATCTTGATTGCGGGGCAAGCGCGCACCAACGAGCAGGATTTGTGGAATCATTCGTTGGCCAGCCTTGCTGCGTGGCAACTGGACGTTGCCTGGAAGCGCCACAGCTTGCCCGTGCTCGAGAACCTAGCTTTGGACGAACTATGTATTTTGCGTTTTCTCACGACCGAGGATGAGCTCTGCCGTGAGTCAGGCCTATCTCTGGACCCGGAGTTACTTGAGAAGCAAATTCTATTGGAATGTTTTACACGCTCCAACCGGAGCGATGATCCCGGACGCGCGGCGGTCGTGCTGGCGATGACTGAGCAAGTGGTAGAAACACGTATTGTCGCGGACATTGTGCGCACACGGTCTAGCTCCGCAAATAGCGTCGCAGCCGAAGCGCTCGTAGAAGCAATTGCTCGACGATTTACGGCTTTTGCTAAACAACTGACCCAACGACATGGCGGTCGGGAAGGTGTGACGATAAAGGATGAATATGACGTCCAAGATCTCTGGCACGCACTCCTGAAACTTCATTTCGACGATGTGCGGAATGAGGAATGGACTCCGAGCTATGCGGGGGCGTCATCGCGGATAGATTTTTTGTTGAAGAGAGAGCAGATAGTCGTTGAAACAAAAATGACGCGGAAAGGCTTGAACCAGCAGGGAGTCGTTAACGAATTGTCGATAGATATCGAAAGATATCGCTCTCACCCGGACTGTAAAACCTTGATTTGCTTTGTCTATGATCCCCTCGGTTTATGCAAGAATCCGATTGCTCTAGAAGACGATTTGCGTGGCTCGCGTGGCACGCTCAGGATTAGTGTCTATGTCTACCCGAAGACATAAAGGGTTTCTCGATGTGACTGCCGCAGCTTCAACACGCTGTGTTTTTCGAGCATTTACATGAAGAGCTTCCCTTGTACGTTACGATACCCGCAAGGTACGAACGCATCCTTGCGCGCTTGGCCGCTTCGTGTATCCTGCCTGCATGTCATATCAGACTGCAATTACCGTCAAGACGACACTCGACCGTATCTGGAAACACGAATACGTGCTACCTGCGATCCAGCGCGAGTTCGTCTGGAATCCCAAGCAGATCTGCAAGCTATTTGACAGCCTTATGCAGGGATTTCCGGTTGGATCTTTTTTGTTCTGGAAGATTGAGCGAGCCACGTCCAAGAACTTCCGCTTCTTCGATTTCAGCCGCGAATATCACCAGCGAGATAACCCGCACTGCCCGCCTTTGGGCAAGGCTCCAGATGGTCCAGTCACCGCTGTGCTGGACGGACAGCAGCGGTTAACAGCTCTAAATGTTGGCCTGCGCGGTTCTCTGGCGGTCAAAGAACCGAACAAATGGTGGAATAACCCCAAGGCCTTTCCAGTAAAGAAGCTCTATGTTGATCTCCTGCACGAGCGGATACCCGACGAAGAGGGCGCAATCTTCAGGTTTGAGTTTCTGACGGATGAAAGGGCAGCCGAGCCGGCCACTGGTGAATTTTGGTTCCCTGTGAATCGGATTTTTGAGATGGCCGAGCCTTCGGAACCGATGGTCTATCTCGCCGAGCAGGGGCTCGGAAATACTACTAGCGCGGTGAAGTCGCTCCACCGTTTACAGGCTATGGCACACAACGCACCTGTCATTAGCTATTACGAGGAAGAGAGCCAGGATATCGAAAAGGTTCTCAACATCTTCATACGAACCAACAGTGGTGGCACGGTGCTCTCGTACTCAGACCTTCTCCTATCAATCGCTACGGCGCAATGGGAAGAACGCGACGCACGCAGCGAAATCAACACGCTAGTCGATGCGTTAAATGTCACGGGCCTTGGATTCAACTTCTCCAAGGATTTTGTCTTAAAGGCCGGATTGATGCTCTCCGACATCGCAAGCGTGGGGTTTAAAGTTGAAAACTTTGATCGCAACAACATGAAAAAGCTCGAATCTAACTGGTCGCATGTCGCGGAGACGCTGCGGCTGACGGCCAGATTGGTGGCGAGTTTCGGATTGTCCCGCGATACCATAACTGCCGATAGTGCCCTCCTCCCAGTCGCGTATTATCTGCATGTGAGGCGCTGCGACGACGGTTATCTGACTTCGAAAGTGGAAGCCGAAGATCGCAAGATAATCAAACACTGGCTCATCCGATCATTGATAAAACCTGGCATTTGGGGCAGTGGTCTGGACGTTTTGCTCACTGCACTCAGAGATGTCATACGTAACGTCAACGGAAAGTTCCCAGATGAATCGCTTGAGCGCGAAATGCGCGTTCGCGGGAAGAGTCTCACATTTAGCCCTGAAGAGATTGAAGAACTCGCCGACATGAAATACGGGTCCCGCGATTTGTTCGGCTTGCTGACGTTGCTCTTTCCCTTTGTGGATACCAGGAATCAGTTTCACATCGACCACGTTTTTCCCACTGCGGTATTTCATGCGCGTAAGCTCAAACAGATAAATCTCTCCGAAGACGAAATTTCACGTCTGCAGGATAGTAAGGACCGCCTCCCTAACCTTCAGCTTCTCCAGGGGCCGGACAACCAATCGAAGAACGATCAGATGCCGGCTAGGTGGATTGCGGAAACGTACAAGAAAGACGAGGACCGCAAGGATTATATTTCAAGGCACATGCTGGACGGAGTGATGACCGACCTAAGCGGCTTCGAGGCGTTCTTTAAAGGGAGGCGCAATCGCTTGCTCGAAAGGATCGTGACCGTACTTAACGGACCAGTCGAAATAACCGCCTAGGAAAACCGCACTTACATGTTGTAGCTGCCGTTGACCGGATTCCGGCCTCCAGTTCGTGTGAAACCGGAGAATCTGCCGGTATCGTCGGAAGTTCCGGACAGTCGTCTGTCATAAAAATGTAGTACTAATTGCGACGAATCGAGGGAAAATGCGAACAAAAGATGAACAAAGAAGGAGAAACCGATTCGTCGGGTTTAGTCGCAACTTGCTGATTTCCTTCGATTAGCGCCAACTCCGGCAAGTTCTGGTGAAGTTGGTCGTTCGGCTGTTAACCGAAGGGTTGCTAGTTCGAATCTAGCCCGGGGAGCCATTCTTCTGTATCAGTTCCAAAGCTGTCGACGCTCCTTGCCGGATTCTGGCCGGCTCTGGCTCACGCTCAGCACATATCACCAGCCCGCTATGCTTTTCACGCGATCGTCCAGATGCAGCCGTAGTTGCTCGGAACACTCAGCGTCTGCGCCACGCCCGCCGCCACGCCGGTTAGATTCTGCGCGCTCTCGATCTGCTCCACATAGTTACCGCTGGTGGGGAAAGCGAAACTCGTCGTCTGCGTGTGATCTGTGAAATTCACCACCACCAGACTGAATGTGCTTCCCACCTGCCGTGAAAACGCCAGCAAACCCTTGGAATTGAAATTGTCGTAGTCGTTGTAGAAGTAATGCTCGCCATCGCTGAACTGCGTCCCACCGCGGCGTATTTTCGTAAGTTTTCGAATCAGGCGGATGATCGGCTGGCCGTCGTTGTCATAAAAATAATTCCAGCGCACCGGCCGGTAGAGCATCACTCGCCCGTAGCCGCTGCCAGGAATCCAATAATTCTCGCAGAATTCCTGCCCCTCGGAGAGCAGTGGCGTTCCCTTCGCCGTCATCAGCGCAATCAGATAAGGTTGAACCTTGGGCCAATTGCCGTCGCGATTTCCTTGCTCCAGTAACACGTCGTTCGGATCATTGTCGACCGGGACCGTACCGAAGTTGCAGATGAAACGCTGATGATCGTGATTCTCAATGTATTGAAGTCCGGTCTTCGGTATCGTGTCGCCATTTGCCGCCACCGACGCCGGATACCCGCTGAGTCCGAGTTGCAGTCCCAGCCGCTCGATAGCCCCGGGATTGCCCGCGGCGCAGCTAGCGGCGGCGCCCAGTGTCCCGTCCTGCCAAGTGCCGGTGCTGTAGCTCCCGTAGAGAATCTCCGGAGGGTTTGGAAGATATTCCGCAATCTGGATCAGGTTGATATTCCCGGCAGCATCGAAGAATCGCTGATAGTGATCCGTCGCCCCAGTCTTCGCTTTCACATACTGGTAGGTGGAATAGACGAGGTTGGCATAACCGGCTCCGATAGGACCGTCCCAATACTCTGGCGCATCGTCGAATCGGAATCCGTCCACGTGATACGTATCGAGCCAGAATTGATTCACGGAGTAGTAATAATCCTGCGTGAGCCGCTTCGTGAAATCGCTCAACGTACCGAAGTCTCCGCTGCTGCCGTTAAAGGGGTTGCTCAGATCGTTCTGCAGCGCATTGTAAAGTTGCGTGTACGCAAAATCGCCCCCCGTGTGGCCGTAGACCGAATCCACGACGACGGCGATTCCATTCTGGTGGCAGAGATCCACGAATTGCTGGAAGTCGGATGCTTTGCCGAAGCGCTCCGCGACGCAGAAATAACCGATGGGATCGTATCCCCAATCAATGGTGCTCAAAACGTTTGAGACCGGCATCACTTCTATGCAGTTGATTCCCAAATCTGCCAGATAAGGAAGCTGCCGGATGGTCCGCGTAAGGTCGTCGCGGAACTCGCTGATCATCAACTCATAAATGATGGCTTCCTTCAGCGGCGGCGTCTTCCATTTAGTCTCGTTGGCGGAAAATGTGTACGGGGTGCTCCCCACGGTAATCGCAGACAAGCGCCCCACTCCGACTTCGCGCGAGAACGGGTCAATTATGAAATCGATGTCGCCGCGCGTGGGGCTATGAACGAGATACCGATAGACGTAGCGTCCGGGCTGCCCGAACGCAGTGGATCCCACCGGCGCCGGTGCCGTGCTCAGATCGATCTGGCCGGACCAATAATCGCCGTAGGTAGGATCGACCGAGTGAGCCTGCGCCACCAGCACTGGCTGCACGGCCTGGAGATACTGGTCCGTTTCGTGAATAATTTTGACGGAAACGGCATATCCGCCGCCGGAATCGACTCCGGGAAGAAACATTCCGAACTGGATAACCTTGGGCGATACTTCCTGCGCGCCCAACTGATTCATCGAGAGGTAATTCATAATGACCTCCGAACGGAAGCCAAAAAGCTGGTCGGCTCAGCGGGAGGCGTGACGGAATTTTGGCAAAGACTCCAGGAGCTCACTCTGCACGCTGTCCAGTTCCTCGTTGAGTGGGCGGACACCCGCAGCCAAGAGACGGTAGACCAAAATCGAAACTGTCGCGATAACTCGACAATATCTATATCCTAGAATCTTACTGCCGTTTTAGGAATACTCTTCCGTTCCCGCCGAATGGTTTGCGCTTACTTCCCAGTGGTTCAAAATCAACTCTCTACCTTCTCCGCAACGCTGCCTTCAGGAACACTCCGAGAGTCGCCAGGATTAAGATCGCGCCGAAAACCGCGGCAATCACCCAGCCCACAAGCAGTGCGACGGCCAGCGCTCCGAAGGCTAGCACCGCCACCAGAATTCCAAACAAAGTCAGTTTGAATCGTGAAATCGGCCCAGGTCGCGAAGGACCGCCCGGCCCGCTGACAATCGGCTGATCATATAAGGTAATTTTAAACCGATTGTTCATGGAAGTATTTAAGTGCCGGGGATCCAACGACTGACTGTCTCATCGGCGTCTCTCCGCTGTCATCTCGTGCATCCTGTAGCGCACGGTCAGCCCGAATGTTTCCCGTGCGTTAGCCTGCGCGCCAGGCTGCGGTTCATCAATTGTTCACTGCCCGGATTTATCCCGTTGCGGCTTTGGCCATATCCTGCACGATATCAAAGCGCAGTCCTGACCACCCCGGTCCCCGTCCAGGCCCGGACTTTCGCGCCATCCAGAGGTAAATACTTCCATCGGCCGAACGCGTTCGGCGGAAGTAGCGGTCCACCAGAATTCCGGTGGGAGGCAAAACTCGGTCGGCCAGGAAGAATCGTTTGCCCGGATCGAGAATCAAAGCCCGGGGCATCACGTACAAAAGGCCACCAGAAGTCGGAATCTCCATCGTGCCTCGCCGTAGATAAAGCGAACCCTGCGCAGTTTGCACGGGAACCATCGGAATCCAGTTGTCGGGGACCGGCTGTTCCACCGTGTAATAAATCTGCGGCCCATCCGTGGTGGCCTGCGGCGGCCCTGCGGGAGGATTTAATCTCAGCCGCTGGAGATATGCTTCCTGTGCGTTCACGGGAGAGTCCAGGTCGCCTTGTAACTGCTGCTCCACAGCCCAAGCCATTGCCGCCATATTGTCCCGCAGGAACATCACTTCCTCGAGCGCGCCGGCATCCTGCACGAGCCCCAGCGTCGGAGCCAGCATGATGAAGTCCGAGCGCATCCCGTTGCCAGAGAGCTTGTACATGGACCACGGAGATTCGCCGGGATTCACCACGGTTTGTTCCGACGGGCGGATCAGCGTCCTGATTCCGAACGTGTCGGTCACCACCAGCGTTGTAATGCTGGCGAGATTGCCGATCGCAGCGGGAATAGGCACGGAAAACCAGTCGTTGCCATACACCAGCGCAAATTCCATCACAAGAAGTTTCGCCAGGTCCACATTCTGCGCATCCAATTGCCCGAAATCCGTCACGCTATCCTCAAACGTCCACCATCGAGGATCGTGCACGCCTCGGAACGTGACGTGATTCGGGAAAAAATTGAAATTAACCGGCGTCACTTGCGCGGGATTCGCGCTGGCAACCGCACTCGCGGCGCCGTTCGCCAGCGCGAAGGAATACCAATCCAGATGCCCTCCGGGGAAGCTTGGCGCATTCAGCAAAAGATTCTGCGCGGGCGCGGGAGATCCAAGCGAGAAATCGTAATCCAACTCTTCGCTTTGCCAGGAGCTATCACCGGCCGGTGGTTCGCTGAAGAGGCTCTCCCGGTAAGCGACGAAGGCTGCAATCACCTCCGGCATGCCTGCACTGCTCGCGGCGGGCGGCAACGGTATCGGCGGAGTTTGACCCGCAGCGACCGCGGCAGCGGAAGTATAGAGCGCTTCTCCGTCGGTCACCCGACCGGCCATCAAAGCTCGGAAGCGCACGGCGTCAACCGGCGCATAGGTGGGATCAGGAACTGCGGCGGCGATTGCAAACGTCTGGCGGAAGGCAGTGATCACGATGCTCGCGCCCGCGCCTAAGCTTTGTTCCACGAGCGATTCGAAATAGAAGCCCAGCTGCACCGACCCGCGCAGCTTCAGCTCCACGTTTTCTCGTTCCACATGTACTTCGACCGGCAGCGCCTGATCGAGCGGAATCGTTGCGGCGGGATCGCTGCCGGGGCAATAGGTCGTCACCGTCTGCAACTGACCGGCGAGCGTGGCCTGCACGGGCGACCCCGCGTCGGCGCCAAGAAATTCGCCCACCTGCCATTGGCGCGCCAGCATCCACGCCGGATCGCGCACTTGCGCCTGCAGGCTGCGTTCCATCGACGCATCGCGCGGAAGCGGTTCCAGCCGAGTCCACGTAGTGATCGATGGCTTCGCCACCGTTGTTCTAGCTAGCGCTTCGAGCTGCACGGATCGGCTCCTCCTTCAGCAGAGCGAACTGCGTTGACGCCGTTGCTCCTTGCAGATTCAGCGCGAAATAAAGCGCCGGCAGGATTTGCCCCACCTGTTGCACACTGGCCAAATCTACCGTGCGAATCTTCGCCAGCTCCAGAGTCTCCGCGAGCACCGCCTGGAGGATCTGGTCGTCCCACGTTTCCCGGTTGTCCGGACAAACCGCGAGCAACAGGGCCTGCGGAGCGCGCGCGCTGGGCTCTTCGAAATGGAAAGCCACGGAAGCGGACTGCTGTGTGCTCGGAATCCGCTCGGGCCATTCATCCACCATCACTCCGGCGTAAGCATTCTGCGCGACAGGATTTCCTTGAGTCACGCAAGCGAACGCCACGCGCCCTAGCTGCGGCGTGTTCGCTGGGTCCAGTGGCAATCCCAGCCAGCGGTCGGGCAGCGTGGCCGGAGCGGGAACCTGCCCCAACAGCAGCGACGGCGGATAAATCGCTGCGCTGTTCAACGCCTGTGCCGCGCTGAGGGCCATATCTAGCCGGG
The DNA here is from genome assembly GCA_963780035.1 of uncultured Acidobacteriota bacterium. Classification (GTDB taxonomy): domain Bacteria; phylum Acidobacteriota; class Terriglobia; order Acidiferrales; family UBA7541; genus Palsa-295. The sequence continues at coordinate 303,632 of CAWAAG010000013.1, forward strand.
AAATGCCAGGCCGGACGTGAGTCAATTGCCGGAACCAGCGCGAGGGCGCTTGTAAATCGCTTGCCACGAGAGAAGCGGACTGGCCGAATGCGGACTGCAGCGTCGACAAATCGGGCGGTGTGAACTGGGGAAGAACCACAAAATCATTTCCAAAAATGTTCTGGAAAATCCCTTGCAGGTCCGCTACTTGCGCCGTGGCGACGTTCACTGCCGAAGCCTTCTTATATCGCGCTTGCAGTATCCCCAGTGCGCTTGCCGCCTGGTTCGCAAGATTGGGATCTGGCCCGCTCGTGGTGTTCGGGATCGCGCCTGCCACTCCATAAAAACTGCACTGCATCAGCGCGGCACGAACAGGATCGGGAGCGGCGGGCAATCCCGCCGCCGCGGTCGTCAGTGAATTAATATCGTTGTACAGTTTTTGCACCGCCGCCGTCGAGCGAGACTGCAAATCGCCAATATTCACCGCTCCGCCCGCAGCTACGACGTCCGTTTCCGGCGTAGTCATATCCTGTGGGGCGAGCGCACGGCTCGCACCCAGTAGAGTGCGCAGTTTTTGCGCCACGTAAAGCACGTCCGGAAAAGCGAGGGAGCCGGTCGGCAAAGCGCCTGTCTGGAACACGATTTGCACATTTTGCGCGCTGGCCGGAACGGCTGCTGCGTAAAGAATCCGGCCCTCCAGTTCCGCTTGTTGTGGAACTTCGCCGGAGTCCGCCATCGCCAGCAAATCAAGCGGGCCGACGTTCAAATCGCGCAGGCTCACCGTGGCAGTCTGACTGGCGCCGCCATTTTGATATTGCACTTGGCAGCGCACCATCGCCGGATCAGGCAGCATCTGCCCCAGCCACGCATTCAGCCACGGCTCGGCGGCAGCACGCGGATGCTGTGAAACTCCGCTCCAGCTGGCGTTCTGCGCCGGAACACCCGAAAAAAGCAAAGCCACGCGATTCGTCAGGTCAATTCCGCCGCGCGGCGTCGTCACCACGTCGGGGTCCGGCGGCCTGGAACCGCGTGAAATCGCGTCCATCAGCCCGCCGCCATTCCCGAAATTCCCACGAATAATTTGAAACACCGCTTCGGAAATCGATACGTCTCCAAGTGCATCGGCGTAATCGTCCACCGTCTTCAAGATGGCGATCACCGCGTTCTGATCCGTGCCCGCTGTGGGAAGTCCCGTTCCCCAATTCTGGCCGGCCACGAACTTTCCCGCATCCCATGCGGTGCGCAGCGCCAGCCCGTCAACTATCTCCGACCCCGCGACTGCTTCGCTCGGCGCGCTCGAGGGAGTCAATTTGCTGCCAACCAAAGGATAAGCGTCGCGGAATGCCTGCACGTACGTATCCAGATTTTGATCGTGCAGCGCATCTTCAAAAAGATAGCCGAGCAATGCGTTGAGGCTTTGTCCTTCCTGGACCCCCTCGATCAGCCACACCGCCTTTTGTACGCGCTCGGATGAAAGGTCAATCGAGAGCAAGCCCTCTTCCGCCGTATTCCGGTGTGTCATGTAACCATTGCGCAGCACGGCTGCCACCGCGGCCTGCACGGAAGAGGGTGCAAGAATGTAGCCGCCATTATCGGTTAACGGCTGCAGCGGAATTGGAAGCTGCACGGGCGCTCGCGTATTTTGCGACCTGGCCGAATCGAGCACGCGAACTTGCTGGAGTTCTGAACCTTCCACAGCCGCCCGGCCGCTTTCGGGCCGCACATCTTCGACCCAGCCGTAGCAACCCAACCACACGGAGCTGTTTTGCCTTGCGCGCGCCCGCTTGAGCAGGGACGTCGCGATGGCGGTGGCCCAGACATCCAATCGGTGGCTGCACGCGTCCAGCGTTTCGGTCAGCAGACGATCCAGCTCGGCGGTGTGCAGCTTTGCCAATCGACCCAAGCTCGCCCGCAGGTCATTGAGTTGTGCGAAGGGCGATTCGGCCGGAAAATTCGGCGTGAGCAAATACTCGGCCCAGGAAATGTGAGGATTCGGAGTCGCCGGCCGCGCCAGCACCTGCCACGGAGTCAAAGTCGTCGCAGCCGGCTGGACGCTGATCAGTTCACTCTCTTGAATCTGCGCCACGCCTAGTTTGCCGGCCCGCACTTCATCGAGTCCTGCGAGGTTGGCATATTCGAGCAGCAACGATTGCCGAAGGATCTTATACAGCAACGATGTCGGCTTCGTTCCGGGATAATTTTCTGCCTGAATATCGGCCACCGCAGCGGTTTGCAGCCAGCTGATGTAGTTTCCTTTCTGGCCGCCGCCCAGGTTGGCATCCGCATTGAGGGTTTCGCTTTCCGAAAGCGGCCCATCCTGAACTGTGGAGAATCCAATGGGAAAGCTGTTCTGACTGAAACCTAACGTCAGAATTCTCGGATTCCATTGCGAGTAGCCGTAATTATTCAGCAGCGCCCGCCCGGACGCTTGATAGTTTTGCCACCAGGTGAGTTGGAATGCCTGCGGCGCGCCCAGGAAGCTCAGCAGATTCCAAAGGAACACACTACCCATGACCTGCCGCCCCTGAAAATTCATGGAGCTGGCATCCATTCCCAGCACCGACATCAGATTCTGGTCGGGATCACCGCCTCTCTGCATGCGCGGTGCGCCGCCGGAACTCGCCAGCCACGTGGGCCACAGCTTCTGGACAAAATTCACCAGTCCGGTCTCCACCGGTCCTGCGAGTTTCGGATCCACCCCGTAATTGCGCAACGATGTGACCGGCAAGATGCCGTAGGGAGTTCGTCCCACGCGCAGAGCCGGAATCGGCCCGCGGGGGTACGCGTTGGAAAGCACCCACTGGCGCGCTTGCTCGATCACGTCCGCCGAAAAAACACTGGCCATCATCTGGTTCAAGAAATATCCCAGGGTGGCCGGCCAAAGCGCTCGCAGCATGTCCGTACTGTCCAGCGAATCCGTATCGTCCGCATGAGCCACATGATCAAACGTCGTCGCGGGGATTCCGACGAAGCTCGCCAGCGTTACACCGTCGCAGTTGGCGTCAGATGTCAGCGGCCCTTCGCGCTCCGTCTCAAAGCTGATTTCGTAATTGGGATCCTTGCGGCTGTAGGCCGAGCTGGCGTCGGGCGTGTTGTTCGTCGGCGCTCCTTGCGCGACTAGCGCAAGCCCATCCGTGTAGTGGTGCGCGTTCAGCAGTTCGGCGAATGTTTGGTTCGCTTGCGCGTCGCTCCCGCGCAACCCGTACACGAAAATTTGATCGATTCCCTTGGAGCTCAGTTCAGCCGTCAAGGGAATCTTCAGCGCCATTCCTGCCTGAACCGCCGTCTGAAAATCCACCATCCATTGCAAGTCCGCGTCCACCACGGCTCCGGCGGGAAAGGCCCCGCTGTTCGGCGTCAAGCTTACGGCGAGCGGGAGCACCACTGGAGTGCTGCGATACAGCATGGATTGGCCGCTGGAAACAAGTATCACAGTCCACGCGTCCGGCAACGCGTCCGCCACGGCGGGTTTCTCCCACGACGAATTGCGTATCGTCACCGCCGGAAAAATGGGTTCCGGAAGGGGCGGCGTCCCGCTGGGAGTAGGCGCGACCGGTTGCTGCGCCAAATTCGTCGGAGTCAGCTGCGAGCAAATCCACGCGGCTCGTTGTGCTCCGTAAAGAGAAGCCACCATGCGCCACGCAGCCTTGGCGTCATCGGGGTTCGGAGGAGGATTTCCAGCTTGCCACACCGCATTCCAATAACTCTTTCCATCGGACATTTCCTGATCGGTTAGTTCAGGCTCGTGCGAATCCACGGCAATCTGGTCCGGATAAATTCGCACCCACAACTCGGCGCTGCCCTTCTGTTGATTCATGAAGCGCGTCTGTATATTGACCGGCAAAAGCAGCAGCGGAGTCTGCGCGGAGAGGCCCGCCGGTTGCCGGACCGCCGCTGGTTTGGTGACGATCGGTTTGGGCTGTGTGGTCATGGCGGGGGCAGCATCAAATCCGCGTGGATCAATATACGGAAAGGCAGCCGCAGCAAGATGTAAGCAGTCTGTGCGCTATTCACACCCCACTGATTGTTGGTGTCATCCGGATCGTCGCTATCGGATACGATTGCGATTCCCGTCGGTTGCTGCGACGCCCTCAGAAAATTCGGCAGCTGCGTGCTCTGCAATACCGAGGCGAATACTTGCGATGCCAGCCGCCACGGGCTGGTCGCGATGACTGATGCAGGAGAAGGCCCCGTGATCGCGACCGCCGGCTTCGCCTTTGGCTGCGTTCCGCTCGTCGCTCCAAAATTTGTCCATGCCAGATCGGCCCAATGCGGCACAGGAGAAATATCCGGTGTCGGCTCCAGCCCGAAGCGCGGCTCCGAGGGCTGCTCCTGAAACACAAAGAAGAATCCGTCCGGCGAGGAAGTGGTGCCGCCGCGCGCGTCCGCCGCCGTCAGGTTGAAACCCAGGAAGGTCATGTCCGGAGAAAGCGTCCCGCGGAATAGCGGGTAGCGCTCGTCGCTTTCATCCAGGACGCGCGTGCCATCGAGAATGCGTTTGGCTTTGGCGGCGTAAACGATGGCGTTCGGATAGCGCTTGAACAGTTCTCCCCGCACCAGCAGCACCAAATTATTCTTCACGATTCCGGGACGGTTCGGGTGTTGGCCCAGCGATGACGCCAACTGCCAGGTGTTGATCGGCGGAATATCCTTCAAGAGTTCTTCCAGTTGCGCGGGATCCGTTGGATCGCTGGGCTGCGGCACATACGCGCTCACATCCCAGAACTGCCGGAAGTAGCTGCCGCGTTGGTCCGTCGGGTAGCCGAACCACAAGAGTTCCCGGCCCATCTCGCTGTTCAGTCCCACCATGTAGGCTTCTATGAACGCCGGATTCGATTGCAACAAGCCGACGGTATCCGGCGGAATCTGCTCGACTCCCGGCAAAAGGTATTCTTGCGATAGGTCGCGCAAGGGTGCGTACATCGGCTGCGGAAAGTCCGGAGCCGCCATGATTGGTTCCAATGGATCGGCGGGCTGCCACGCCAGATGCTCCGATATTGTCAGCAGTCCCTGAATCCGTTTAGGAATCGTCGTAACCGGATCGATGCGCGTCAGGATTGTGCTGTGCAGAGTTGCGATATCCAGCGCAGGGAGCGGCGCGGGATTTTCAGGCAGCAATTGATAGTCGGCAAATACCTGCGAAGTGGCTTTGCGGAATGCGGCGGCTTGCGCGGAGTCCGCGCCCCCGGACCCTGCCGCTGCCACGGAAGTTCCCGGCGTCGTGATCTGAAAACCCGGCCGCGGCGGAACCTGCGACACAGCCGCTGCCGTGAAGTTCGAAAATTGCACCGCGCTCGCGGCGCTCGCGCTAGCGATTGAATTTTTCAGCGCATTCCACGCCACTGCGCCCGCCGCAACGGCCGCAACCGCCGCACCCAGCGCAACCGCCCAACCAGCCGAAAGGCCAACGATCACCACCAATGCTGCCAGCAAGACGATCAACCCCAGCAAAATCCATTTCCACCACTTCGCCAATTTTTCCGCCCACGTAGGCGCGGACTCATTTGAAATCTGTTCGATGGGCACCATTCCCGCGGGCGGCTGAATGGGCGGCACGATCGCGACGCTTCCGCTGTTCACCCGCGTCAATAGCGCAGGCGCTCCGTTCTGCGCCATTCCCAATCGCCACGGCAAACGTGCCGCCTTGCGAAATGCTCCGCAGAACATTCGTTGCGGAATCCGGCTCGCTCGAATCTGCGCCGTGACGGTCGTGGGACTCGCAAGAAGCCGCGAGTGCAATGGTGCAGTGAAGCTCAATAATGTTTCAGGCTGTGCGGTTTGCAAATGCTGCCGGTAAAGTTGCTGGCTTACGGCGCGAGCAAGTTGCGCCTCTTTCAGCATTTGGTTGGCCTGCAGCACGCCATCCACTTGCTGCCAGGCCGATGCCATCAGCTGCGTCTGTTCTCCCTGTACGATCTGCGTCCCCATCCCCGCCGCGCTGCGATTGCGCGGGTCCAGGCTCAGGTCGTTCACCCATCCCGCCACCGCGCGATTCACGCTCGTCACCGCCGCTTGCCATCGGCCGTAGATGGGTGGCACCACCACCGGGTCGCCAGGATACGGATAGACCACGGGATTCGCCGGATCATCGGTTGCGGGGGACGTCTGGTTGATCCACGCCTGCAGTGCCGTCTGGAATGCGTCCTTGTCCGCGCCGCTCCACGCGGTGTCCGTGGTGCTCACGCTTTCCAGCGCGCCGTCCAGTCCAAGTGGCCCGCCTGCGGAAGGAAACCCGGGATCCACATGCTGCACATCCATCAGCCGCTGGCCCACGCTCGCAGGCAACACCCGCGGTGTCAATCGGCGGACCAGCGATTCGAAATCTCCTTCATCGCTGGTGTTGAAATCGAAGCGGAAGTAGAACGGCAGCGTCACAGGAGCCTGCGTAGCCTGCGTCCATGCGGGATCAGAGGTCGTTACGCCGGAAACATCCTGGCCCAGCCCGGCCTGCACGCCATTTTGAAATGCCGGCACCAGGAACGCGGAGTAAGAGGTCTCTGGATCGAGCCGCCGCGGGCACAGCAACCGCGAGATCACGTTCCCCGGCGCGCTGGCGAGCGAATCCGAAAGTGATGCATCGCCGCTGATCTGCACATGCGCCCAATTCCATCCATCGGAAAGATCCTGCAAAGCCGACATGGTTTGCACGGCGATTGTCGGCAGCGGATTCGGCGCCACCGACGGCACGGAGAATTCGCTCTGCTTCAGAACGATCAGCGCCACCCACGGCCGCAGGCGATCGCCATTGGGCGACGCGGGTGTGAACAGCCAGGGGAAATCCGGCGTATCGAACTCAATACCGCTCAGGTAATTTGGCTCGAAATTTACGGTGTACTGGCGCGGTTCGGTCCGTATCACCATGCGCGGATCAATCCCGGCGACATCTCCCGGGCCGAATAACGCCACCGGCGTCGCCGCCGGCAGAACCGGATTCGGCGCGGAACCGCCTTGCACCTCGAGGAATAGCTGAACGCTCAATTTGGCGCGGCTCGGCAGCGCTCCGCCATCCGGATTGTTCAGGCTCGCAGCGATGCCGCGGCGCGCCCATGCTTGAAAGTGGTAGCGTCCGAGCGTGGGCGTGCTGCTCATGCCGCCACCTCATGCAGGGGCATGATTTGCAGATCGCCGGCCTCTGCTGGATTCGTGGACAAATAAGAATTCAGTGCCGCTTGCGCCTGAAAGTAGCTGGTGCCGGAGCCGGAAAGAATGTCCCCGCGAACGCTCAGGTCCAGCACGCTGGTCACCACATATTGCGGCTCGTCCACGCTGATTGCCGGCGTCGTCTGCCCGCTACTGTACTTTTGCAGCCCCGTGTTCTTTACCAGCGAAGCGAATCCCGCGCCCTGCGCGCTGAGCGCCAGATGAATGTGCGCCGGCATAAAATACGGGCGCGAGTAATGTGAAAAGTCCGCGGGATCGTAAATGTAAAATTCCTGGTACACCACCGTGCGCGGCGAATCCTGTCCGTTCAGAATCGCGCTGGAGCCGATATTCACTCCGGCGTCCATTTCCTCGAAACTGGGTTTGCTCAGCTTGTCCGCGTCGCTCAGGTTCAGAAACTGTCCTGGCGCGAAGTAATCCTGAATCGTCTGAATCGTTTCCGTTTGCGCGTTGATCTGCACGCTCTGAATCGAAAACTCGGTTCCGTCGGATGGTGTGGCGTTGCCGTATCTTGTAATAGGCAAGTCAAGCGGCACCACCGTTTCCTTCACTTGCAGCGTTCCCATCGGATGCACGCAAAGCGTCTGATCGCTGGGTTTCTGCGTCGCCAGCGAAACCCCCACCGTAGTTGCAGGCGGCAGCGCCGCGCTCCAGCTTTGCGGATTCTGGAACGCCGCGAAGAGGTCCGGCAGCACGGGCTGCGAAGGAATCGTCGCCTGGGTGCTGCTGCCCCACGTCAAATCCACCGAGGCGCTGACGCTGAAGAACAGCAGGCTGATGGAAGCATCGCCGTGAAAGTGCCACGGCGTCGGCCCTTGGAATGTTCCGTTCACGTTCAGTCCCAGAAGCGTGTGGCCGTCATAAGCCACGTCGAATGAAGCCGAAAAATCGAACTCAAAAGAGAAGGGAGAAATAATAATGAGAACGTCGTAACCCAGGTATCCCTGGATGCTGAATCCGCCGGCTGCCGCGTAGGCTTGGACGTTTGCGCCGAACTGCACCGTATTTGACGTCAGCGCGAAGTAGCTGTCGGCGCTGATCCGCGGATTGCTCCCGCTGCCCAGGCTCACCGAAAGCCGCGCCAGCTTCGGAACATCCAGGCCGTCCGTATTGAAATTGGGATTGAATCCGCCCAGCGAAAAAAGAAAATTCGGGTTGCTGCCCCACGAAAGACGCAGCGCCAAATCGCCTGCCAGCGCGTAGACCAATATGCTGGAATCAAACAAGGTGCCGTCAATCGATAGTGTCTTCGCGCCAAAATCAATGATGCCCAGAATCTCGATATGCAGCTCGAGCAGCGCTTCATCTTCCGTTGGGAGCCCCGCGTCAATCAGTCCCAGGATGGCGATCCGGATTGGGTCAGGAACCTCCAGCAGAACCCCAAGCGTCAGCGTAATCAGCGTGGGCGTGCCCCATCCCAGCTCCAGCAGCGGTCCGAAAAGATAGCGCCCCTCCGCGACCGGGAAAAAATTCCGAATGTCGCTGATGATCTGCGGAGCGTTATCAATCGGATCGGGAGGAAACAGGATCGCGCCCAGCGTGTGCGCGCGAAATCCCGCCTGCAGCGCGTCAGTGTTCATCGTGCGGTTCACGCCGCCGAGCCCGCCCACGCCGTTCAACGTGAATCCAAATCCCAACTGGATCGGCGGCAACGTGAACGTAATGATCAGCAGGAACGAAAACCCGCTCGAACCATCCGGCATGATCGTATCCAGCACGCCGATCACCGTGATCCCGATGGTATCCACCAGCGAAAGTTGCAGAATCCCCGCGTACTGCCCCTTGCTCGGGTCAAAAGAAATGTATCCGCCGCCAGTAACCAACCCGGCGTCCACCGCAATGCCCAATCCGTTCGGTGGTTTGAAAGCAAATTTCAGGTCGAGACGATCAAGATTTCCGGGAGGCTGAGTATTGTCCAGAGGTGTCAAGAGGGCAGCCACGCCAATCCGGTCGACCGTGGCTTCAATAGGACCGAGGGTCAACGAACCCGAGACGGCCGCATCGAATTCCAGCGCGCCGCCCGTGCCAGCTCCCAGACCAAGAAAGATAGTGTCGAGGGTAAGGACTCCCGCGATGGATAGATGCGTCGAAATTGTTGCCTGAAGCTGCGCCTGCCCGTTCAGACTGATGCCGGTTTGGCTTGACCACTTTATCGACCCGGTTATATCAATTTCTTCGGGCTGGTCTCCCACTACGTCCTGTAGGAAGCCGTCGCTCTGGCTGAAATCGATCACCAACTTCGCACCAGGACTACCGCTGCCGGCCGGACCCACAACTCCAACTGTAACGCTCACGTCGAAACCCGGTATCGGTCCTGTGATCGAAAGGCCCGCCGTCACTCCGGAAACTTCCAGGCGCGAAGAACTACGATCTCCGATCGGTACCCACGGTGTGGCGGGCTGACCGCTGAGTACGAGCGACGCGCTCACTGACACAGGAGCGCCTGTGATGTTCAGGTCCACGCCGGCAGGCCGTATTTCGATGGTGAACGCTCCCTCGCTGCTAAACCCCCCACTGATCGCCAAGCTGAAATTCGCATCAGGATCGTTTGGGATGTCGGTTACGGCACCTCTAACCAAAGGCGTGAGGCCAAGACCCACCGGCGCTTGGTTGGTCCCTCCTTTGGGAGGTATGGGGAAGACTAAGACACCGAATTCCGAATACTGAAGCCGGTCCGCACTAGCGGTGGTCACAATTGGGATCGCCAGTTGAGTCACGGTCGGCAAAGTGGGGTTCCCCGGCGCGTAATACAAATTTGCCAGGGCACCGTCCAGCGGCTGCACTCTGGCGGGCAAGTTCACTCCGCGGAAAAAGCGCTGCAGCGATGCGATGGCCAGCTCATAGCTGAACCCAGTCCCGTCATTCCAATGATAGGTATCATGGAGGAGTCCTAGAGGATTCGACACCAGACGAGGCAAATTCTCCCAATGCAGTACCCGTCGCTCGTACGGGATTCGACCGGCCCCGGTTGGCGTGGCGCTCTGGATTTCCGCTAAGCCGAAAACGGATAGTAGGCCGAGTACGAAGGGGGCTTCGGACTGCAAGTAATCGATGATTTCCAAATCGATCAGATCAACAATCGAGTCGCTCCAGAAAGAAGGCTGGTTCAGCGGCGCCGGCAAACCGCCCGGAGGGGTCTCGACCAGTGTCCGGATCTGGCCGACGATGTCCATGAGTGAACTGATTAACTGGGCCGCAATCTCCAGCTCATCGCCGGTGCCGCTTTGCAGTTGGTCGAAAAGCGCCTCGGCGGCCTCAAATGGATCGCTCGATGCCAATTGAATTTGGATCAAGCCCAGACTTGCCGCCGTTACGTTGGCATCCCAACCCAAACGGCTGAGAAGGCGTTGCGCTTCGCCAATGCTCTCGAACGAGAGTGCGACTCTCTCCAGCGCCTGCAGGAGCGCCGCTGCGATTCGGCTGAGAAACGAGTTCATTTGTAAATCCCGACTGTTTATTTAGCTCAGCGACAGGTCTTGGTTCTGCTCTGCTTCATCCGGAAACAGCCGTTACCTTTCCTCATCACGGCGTTTTAGCCGTTGTGGGCACGGGATCGGTGTCATAGCGATACCCGAGGAGCTGGTGGTTCAGAACGTCCTTTATGTGCACCACGGGAAACGTGCCGAGCGGGGCAGGCCGCGCAATTCCGTCCCATGGAGGCATCGCGTCGGGAAGATTATGTCCATCGGGACCGGTCAGCGCAGGCGTTGACCTGTCGGGTATGAACGGCACAGTTGGATTGGCTGCCTGCCACTGCGCCCACAGACGATCCACGTTGCAATGGTGCAAGAAGAAAATCGGATCGTTAGGCGATGACATCGGCCCCATCGAGCCGCCCACCCACACATGTACTCTATTGTGCAGTTCAGGTTCTGGCTGTGAGAGATCGTAGGCGACCCAGCCCTCGAAAACATTCCGAAAGCTCGGCACGCCCTGGAACTTTGACTGCGCGGGCAACGTCTTCGACGGTGGAACCAACCCCACATCGTCCGTCCAGTCGAAGCTGTCGTAGATAGTAATAGCGCTCGCAGCGTCCCAGTGCTCTTGCATTGGCAGCGATCCGGACGGAAGACCTGTCGAGTCTCTTCCCAATTCCCTTTGCAGATAGGATTGCCCTCCGCTCACAGCGGGAAGACTGGGGTCGTAGTACATCACCCAGTTGTTGAACGGTGGGTCGCTAACCCTGTTGTTGTCTCCGGCATCGCCATCACCGCCCATGAAGTTTGTGTTCCAGATTTTTCCCCACCACAGGAATTTTTTCTTGGAATGATAGTTGATCCAATCCCAATACGGCAGGGCCAGACCCTGTGTTGCACCGGCATCTGCTGCGAGAAGATCGTTTTCAAAATCCAGGATGAACTGGCGATGCCACGGAGGGAATCCGGGCCGCATGTGAGCCCACATGTTTGCCCCTGCCATGCTGTTCTGATGCATGGAGACGTACTTGTTATAGGTTCCGCTCTGCTTCATCTTATTGAGCGCGGCCACGAATCCGCTACGCTCCGCGTCCGTCAATTTCGCTTGATTCTTCCGTGTACGCAGAGCCATCCGCTCACCCCAGGCGATCCGCGATCGCTTTGGCAAGTTCCAGCGGTGATGAAAATTTTCGATGTGCGATATCGGGAGTAAACCAAATACCCTCACGAATCTTGCGGACTTCTACCGCTTTCCCATCGATCAGCACAGTCGGAGGATCGGCATCACCATCGATGGTTATTTGCTTTCCTTTATATGTCAGGGTTTGCGCCATAGCGATCCTCCGCTCCTCGGCGCTGGGCGCCCGCCTCTGAGCGGCCTGTGGCTATTTCCAGTGATCTCAAAGTATGGTGAGTTTCGTTGACGAATCGTTTCACTGAATTCTCCGGGCATTGGTCCCAGAGGAATTAGCGCTCGTCAAATAAGCCTGGTTCCGGTTTTCCTTACGGCTCGCAATGAATTCGTTCGCGGTGACGGGAAAGAACGACCGTCGAGGAGGCCGCTGGAAACAAATGGTCCAACAGCTGACAGCTCTCCACGAAATATCGTTCCGAAGACGCCGTTTGAGGGCAGGTGTCCTGCAACGGCTTACACTGACTAGCTATCTACATCGGACGCGAAAGCGCTGTCAAGCAGAAGTTGGCGGCATTCCGATGGTGCGCGTCCGCTAACCACTCCGCAGCGCCAGATCCTGATGGCTGCGGGCAGTCGAACTGCGCCAGAGCGGCGTCAAAACCCGTGTTGTCTTGTCGTTTGGACCGGCTTACAGCGAACAGCAGGATCCCCGAATTCTCCATTCGCGTCACAAGTCAATCGCCACGTCGCCCCGCGGTTGCGAGCAACAGATCAGTACGTTGCCCTGGGCAGGTGTCTCCAGCGGCTCGGGCTCGTAAGCGACGCTCCCCGAAATCAATCCGCTTTCGCACATGTGGCACACTCCCGTACGGCACGACCAGCGCACCGGCACGTCGCAGGCCTCCGCGAAATCGAGCAGGCTCGTGAATTTCGGATCCCAACAAACGTTCAGCCCACTCCGTGCGAACGACACTCGCGGGCCTGGCCCGGCGGCACCTTCCGGCGGGTGCGGATGCGCAGGCGGATGCGGCGTTTCAGCAATGCCGGGTGTAATCGCCGGGCCTGCTCCGAAAATCTCCGCGTGCACACGCTCGTCCGAAATCCCCAACGCCGCGAGCCCAGCCGTCAAATCTCGCAAGAACGTGCTGGGGCCGCATAAATAGAAATCCGCATCCCGAGGTACGCCAACTTTTTCGAGCACCTCCGCACTAATATGCCCCGGCGCATCGAAGTCGATGCCCGGCCGATCTTCAGCGCCCGGCCTGCTGTAAAGGACGTAGCTCTTGCCCCGCGCCAGCCCTCGCGCTAAATCTCGTGACTCCTCCGCGAATGGATGGTCCGCGCGATTGCGCGCTCCGAATATCCACCACACTTCGCGTAATGAAGATTCCTGCGCCAGCGCATGCAACATTGCCAGTACGGGAGTCGCTCCCACTCCAGCGCTGAGTAGCACCACCGGATTTTCTCCCGGCTTCAGCGTAAAGCTGCCTCGCGGAGCCGCCACCTCCAGCAAATCACCCTCCCGTACGCGCTCATGTAGAAAAGTGCTGGCAACACCGTTCACCTCCTGCTTCACGCTCACCCGGTAATGGTCGCTCGCGGGCAAATCGGAAAGCGAGTAGTCGCGCAATACAGTCGGCCCGCCGGGCTTCGGTTGCATGCGCAAGATAACGAACTGGCCCGACAAAGCCGCCACCAGCGGGCGTCCATCCGCGGCCACCAGCACCAGCGAGGTCACGCTGTCGCTCTCGCGCTCGATGCGCGTCACTCGCAACGGCCGAAACCCCGGCCACGCCGGCGGCGGACCGCTCGACGGCACCAGCCCCGGATTTCCCATGGCTAGCCCCTTCGTTCCCTCCTGCAGGAGCGCCCGGAACGAGCTCCGCCAGCCTTCGCTCAGCGCCGCGATTCGCAGCGCTCGCTCCAATTTCTCGCGACTATGACCGCCCAGATACAGCATCGCGTCAATCTCCGCGACGCTCATGTGCTCCGGCCCGTCCGCGATCCTTATAATCTCGTCGCCGCCTCCCACCTCGCCCTCTTCCAGCACGCGAAAGTAAAATCCCGGCCGGTGATGCGCCACCAGCTTCATCGCCATCTGCGGATCGTCCATGCGTATGCCGACGCGGTAGCACGTCACTCGTGGCTGCGAGATCTCAAACAGCGCGCTTCCGATCCGGTAGCGGTCGCCGACGCACACTTCGCTGTCCGCCAGCCCCTCCACCGTAAAGTTTTCTCCAAATTGTCCGTAGGCCAGATTGCTACGGCCGAGTTCGCGCTCCCAATGATGGTACGAATCCAGCTGATAAACCATTACCGCTCGATTCAACCCTCCGTGTCCTGCCAAGTCCCCTTGTCCATCACCCTCAATGTTTAGTCGCCGCACCATCACGCGGCTCGCCGTCGGGCTCTTCCAGATCCCCGTGTGCACGGTCTTGCCGCGCCACGTAATGTCACGCGGCCGGCCGACGTTCACCGAAACAAGCCGCCCTGCCAATGCTTCCTCCCTGCATCCGAATCTGGCCAACGAGCCCGTCCGTTTCAGAAACTATCACAACCTGTTCGGTCCTCCTGAGCACATTGCCAGCTCTCTACAACCCAGAAAGCCACGGACGCAGTTCGCCTGCAATCGTGGCTGGACCACTGCGAATGTCTCTCGCAAGCCGCAAACGTCCAAGAGCGTTGCGCCCGTCGCTCGGCTGCCGGGAACGCGCAAACTGGAATGCCTTTTCAAAAATAACCATTGTTGCTCCGGCGAATCCGGACAAGAATTGGCTCGCCGTTCGCGCGCCGCATATCCTCCGCACCGGTCGTCGCGCGAAATAGTTCCCGGCGGCCGAATGGAGATCCCGCAATCATGCTTTCGAACCCGCGTCACAAATTCGCAGCGCTGAATTTTTTCCTTGCCGCCATCCTCACGCTTCTGGCGTCACCACTCTGCCATGCGCAATCGTCTCGCGTCGCCTCCACTCCCCCCATGGGTTGGAATAGCTGGAACCACTTCGCCTCGAAAGTGGACGATGCCATCATTCGCGCCCAAGCCGACGCCATGGTCTCCTCCGGCATGCGCGACGCGGGCTACCTCTACATCAATATTGACGACACCTGGGAAGGCGAGCGCGACGCGCACGGCGTCATCCATCCCAACAGCAAATTCCCGGACATGAAAGCTCTCGCCGATTACGTCCACGGCAAAGGCCTAAAGATCGGCATTTATTCTTCCCCGGGCGCAAAAACCTGCGCGGGTTTCGCCGGAAGCTACGGCCACGAACAGCAGGACGCGGCCACTTACGCCGCCTGGGGCTTCGATTATCTGAAATACGATCTCTGCAGTTTCCGCGACATCATGCAAACCGCCGCTTCTCCCGCTGCCGCCGACGAAATGATGATTGCCGCCTACGAAAAAATGCGCGACGCGCTCCGCCAGACCGGCCGCCCCATCGTTTTTAGCTTTTGCCAGTACGGTGACGACGCCGTTTGGCGCTGGGCGCCTTCCGCAGGCGGCAATCTCTGGCGCACCACCGGCGACATCAACGACACCTATAACCGCATGGCGGAAATCGGCTTCAGCCAGGCCGGCCTCGCGAAATTCGCCGGCCCCGGACGCTGGAACGATCCGGACATGCTCGAAGTCGGCAACGGCGGGATGAACGCCGAGGAATATCGCACGCACATGAGTTTGTGGGCCATCCTCGCCGCCCCGCTTCTCGCTGGCAACGATCTCAGCACCATGAAACCGGATACCATCGCGCTGCTCACCAATCGCGAAGTCCTCGCGATTGACCAGGACCCCGCCGGCAAGCAGGGAGATCGCGTCTCAGCCGAAGGTCCTCTGGAAATTTGGGCGCGCCCGCTGGCCGACGGCTCCAAAGCAGTGGGAATTTTCAACCGCCACGATGGTCCGCTCGAGATGCAGGTGGATTTCGCGCAGCTCGGTTTCAAAAGCAGCCCCAAAGTCCGCGACATCTGGCGGGCAAAAGATCTTGGCCGCCTGCAAAGTCCCTACAAAGTGGAGATCCCCGCTCACGGAGTCATCCTGCTGCGCGTCTCCGAGTAACCGCTTCGTGAGCCAGTGAGCGAGTGCGTAAGTGCGTGAATGAGGAAGTAGGCAAGCAGCTTCACTGCAGGTGAGTGTTAATCTCGGCGCTCAAAGCATCCAGCTTATTTTTCTCATACGCTTCCGCGTCCGGTCGCGAAAATGCCGGACGAGCCGCCTCGATCAATTTGTGCGCCTGCGCGTAATTCCTCTCTCGCAACGCGATCTCCGCCTGCGCCAGGTTCACGCTCGCTTCCCAATAAGGATCTCCCGTGAGCTGCGCCACCACTTTCGAATCAATCTCCGCCAGCAGCTTCGACGCTTCCTGCAATTTCCCCTGCTCGATCAGGCAATTAGCCAGCGGCAACGCCGTTCCGCCCGTCAGCCCCGCGTGCGGCCCGAACGCTTTGATCGAACCGTCGTGCGCCTTGCGCGCGTTCTGCTCGCCTTCCGCCAGGTGATTCGACCGGCATTGCGCCTCTGACGCGTCCGAAAGCGTCGCAATCGCATAAAACGAACCAGGCCCCTGTTTTTGCAGCGCGATTTTGTAAATCGCCAGGTCGTCCCGCGTCGAATCCTCATATAGCCCCAGACTTCCTTCCGACTGCGCGCGCGTAGCCAGTAATTGCATGGTCAGCTCGTGCTCCGGGCCGAACTTCTCGAGAAAATCGGGATAAATTCCGTTCGCTTCCTGCACCGCCTCGTGATATTTCCCTTCGATCATAAAAGCCTGCGCCAGGTTCAGCCGCACGCGCAAAACGTACGGGCTGTCCGAACCGTTCGCTCCCGCATACGCCACGATCAGTTCCCGCGCCAGCCGCTCCGCTGTCGCGCCGTCGCCCAGCCGGATGTAAGTGAAGGCCAGCCGCTGCCGCAGATTGAATCGCGCCGTTTCGTCGAAATCCGGCACCGCCATAGCCGCGTCCGAAGCCGCTTTGAAATTCTGATTGGCAGACTTCGCGTCATTTTCGATCAACGCGATCATGCCTTTCGCCGTATAAAGCCATACCGGCAAATCCTTGCGCGGATTTTTCACCTGCGGGATCAAGGTTTCCTGCTCCGCCAGCAAAGATTTCGCCACCGGCAATCCTCCGGACTGGTAGCTTCGCGCCTCCATCGCCGCCCGTTGCAATTGCACCACGATCGCGTCCTGCGAAAGCGGCCCCTCCGTCTGCAAAAATAATTGATAAGCACGCTCGTATTCCGCGCGCGCCTCCGGATAATTCGTCCTGTTGTCGAGCGCCTGCGCAATCGTCAAATGCAGGCGCGCCGCGACCTGCGGCTCGTCCTTGAATTTGCGGTCAATGCGGGGCGAGGCCACCTTGATCGCGTCCAGCAGAGTCTCCGTCGCCTTCCCGCTTTGAAAGGGATTCCCGCGTCCCAGCAAATCGTCCGAAAGGAATTGATTGATCGTCGTGGCAATCGCCGTCTGCCGGTTCGCGTTGTCGCGTTCCCGCGCCAATCGCAAAGTGAAAAACACTACTAGCCCCACCACCACGGCGATCACGGCCGCTGCCGCGCTCACCGCGCGCCAATTCCGCGTCACAAATTTTCTCGCGCGATATCGCAGCGTGTCCGGCCGCGCGTCCAGCGGCTCGCCCTTCAGATAATGGTCGATGTCGCGTATCAGCGCTTCCACCGACTGATACCGCTGCTGCGCATCCTTGTGCATCGCGGTGAGGCACAGCACATCCAGGTCCGCCCAGGCCGCTTTGCTCACCGCCGCCGCGCCGCGAGCGTCACCCTCCGCACCATCCACCGTTGTCGCGGCAATTTCCGAAGGCTTCGCCGCCACCTGCTCGGTCAATATCTTTTCCGCTTGCGCCGGCGTCCGGTTGGACAAATCAAACGGCAGCCGCCCCGCCAGCAGTTCGTACAGCACCACTCCCAGCGAATACACGTCGCTCTGGATTCCCACCTGCTCACCGCGAATCTGTTCCGGCGCGGCATACGCGGGAGTCATAAAGCGCAACCCCGTCAACGTCTGGTCCACGGCCTCGCCCAGGCTCTGCAAATGCTTGGCGATCCCGAAATCCAGCAGCCGCACCGTGCCGTCGTCCTTCACCAGAATATTCGAAGGCTTCAGGTCGCGATGAATCACCGCGTGCTGATGCGCGTACAGCACCGCCTCGCAGACATCACGAAACAAACGCAAACGCTCCGCAATCGAGCTATGCCGCTGCTTGCAATATTCCGTCAGCGGAACGCCTTCCACGTACTCCATCACGAAGAATGGCGTCCCATCCGGAGAAGTGTCCGCGTCGTAAAGCCGCGCGATCGAGGAATGATTCAGTTGCGCCAGCGTGCGCTGCTCGATCGCGAAGCGTTCCCGCCGCGCCGGAGAAAGCCACGCGTCGCGCAGCACCTTGATCGCCACGCGGCTGCCTAAATCCTCGCGCTCGGCCAGGTACACCATTCCCATCCCGCCTTCGCCCAGCGCTTGAATGATTCGATAAGGTCCGAATTCCTTGAAGGGTGCTGCATCCGAAGACGAATCGCCGAGAACTTCATGCGCCACCTGCCCGACGTCGCGCTCCAGCAGCGACCCGCCGCGCGAATCTTCCCGCAGCAGGATCAAAACCTCGCTGACCAGCGCCGGGTCATCGCCGCACTGCGTTTCCAGAAATCCGCGCTGCTCGGACGCCGGCAAATCCGCGGCTTGGTGAAAAAGGGTCTGCACCCTCTGCCAGCGAGCACTATCCATCATCATTCTCCGGGTACATGAGACGAGCGCACACCGCTCCCAGAAAGACGGCGATTTTCAGGGGGTCGGAGCTTTAGCTCCGACATAAACTCCGCCCTAGGGAAAGGGGCTTTAGCCCCTGAGGTACCAGCTCTGATTCGTTCCGCAATCCGCAAAACCGCTCCGCGCCTCAGGAAGACGCCTCCCGCAGCTCGTGCGCCAGCCACGCCTTCGCCGCGCGCCAGTCGCGCAGCACCGTCGCTTCGGAAACGTTCAGCAGCGCCGCCGTTTCCGGCACGTCCAGCCCGCCGAAGAAGCGGCTTTCCACCATCACCGCCTGCCGCGGATTCATGCGCTCCAGAGAATCCAGCGCGGTATTCAGCGCCAGCAATTCCTCGCCGCCCGTGGGTTTCTTGTGCACCGCGTCATCGAACTCCACTGTAATTTCCGCCCCGCCGCCGCGCTTCCCGGAATTCCGCCGCCGCGCCGCCTCCACCAGTAACTGCCGCATCGCCCGCGCCGCGATTCTTTTGAAATGCAGCCGCGAAGTCGCCGCGATATCCGGCGATTTCGCCAGCTTGATCCACGCTTCGTTCACCAGCGCCGTCGGACTCAGCGTCGCGCTGGGATCTCCCCGCCGCACGCTCGAAGCCAGCCGCCGCAATTCTTCATACGTCACGCTGAATAGGTGATCCAAGACCTTTCTCTCCGCCGCAGGCGAGCCGATCCCTCCGGGCTCAAATCCGTGCGTCGCTTGAGAATCTTTCGCCGCCATGACGGTATTTCCGGCGCTTTCGCGCAATGCGTAGTGAAGAGCGCTGCGGGACCACACGCTTCTTGTGGGTTGCACGCCCTGTCCAGGCCCGCGACTTTAGCACCGCCAGCGGGCCCGCAGCAACGGGCGCAACGGATACGCCGCAGCCATCGGAATTATCCGCCCTCCAAGGACGTGGGCGGAAAGCCGTTACCAAAATCCCTCAAAGGAGAACGCTTTTATGAATCGTTCGTGGATCCGCAAAACGCTTTTCGCTCTCGTTCTGGCCGGAGCCGCTCTCGCCGTCGCCTGCGGCAGCAGCACCGAAGGCAAATACCGCGACCCCTCCGGCACCATCAATGCCGAATTCAAGGATGGGAAGGCCTACATCGGCCTCGGCGCCTACGCCGTCGACGGCACCTACAAAATCGAGGGCAACAAAATCGTCGCCCGCGGCGACTTCGGCCTGATGCTCCCCAGCCCGCTGGTCTTCACCATCAACAAAGACGGCTCGATTGACGGCCCGCGCGACACCATGATTCCCCGGCTGGAAAAAGTGAAGTAACTGTCGCGAGTTTGCCGCAAAACGTTGGCTGGAGTCCGGCACCGGAAGGGCGGGGCTTCAGCCCCGCCGTTCAGCCGCACAAATTAAGGGGCTTTAGCCCCTGAAGCCGGGCGTTTAGTTCTCGACGCTGCGCATACGAGATCACGCCGCGTCCGTCCCACTCGCGCAGATTGGCAAGAAAAGGAAGAACCCTATGAAAAAATATCTCCGCGCCGCTCCCTTCGTCGCATTTACGCTCGCACTAGCCATCATCTTCATCGCCATCGGCTGCGGCCATTCCACCTCAGACGCCTCCGACGGCGCAGAAGACAACGCCACCGGCCTCTCCGCCGCCGACCACGAAGCCCAAGCCGCCGTGATGGCCGAACTCCAGCGTCATTGGGCCAAAGGTCCCGACGGCTGGACCACCGCGATCGTCTCCGGCAGCCCTTACGCTCCCGATCATTTTCTCCGGCAATGCCGCGCGCTCGTCGTGCAGGAACTAAAGCCGCAGGATCTCAGCGAGGCGGACAAACTCAACGGTTTCGAATGGGTGGGCCGCGCGGT
The DNA here is from genome assembly GCA_963780035.1 of uncultured Acidobacteriota bacterium. Classification (GTDB taxonomy): domain Bacteria; phylum Acidobacteriota; class Terriglobia; order Acidiferrales; family UBA7541; genus Palsa-295. The sequence goes on from CAWAAG010000013.1 coordinate 323,907, forward strand.
TTTCAAATCCACCACGTGCCGCGAAGGCGGCGGCCAGGCCGGCCTGGTCCTCGACGGTATGAGCAACGTGGTCGTCAATAAACAAAGTGGCCGCTGGAGTCAGTGGGTGGACTTCACGCCGGGCCCCTTGCCCTTCGAAAAGGACAAGGGCCGCTGGCAATTCCACTGGGACGCCACCTATCTCCGCGGCACTCTTCCCGGGCCGCAGGATTTCGCAAACGCCGGCGTGCGCTAAAAAAACCCGCCCCATCGCCGCCGTCACGCCGCGCGCCGTTTGCGCTCCACCAGTTGCAGAATCAGCGGCGTCAGTATGATCTGCATCGCCAAATCCAGCTTTCCGCCCGGAATCACGATCGAATTTGAGCGCGACATGAAACTATGCTGGATCATCGAAAGCAAATAGCAAAAATCGAACCCGCGCGTATTTCGGAAGCGGATCACCACCATCGATTCATCCGGCGTCGGAATCCATCGCGCGATAAACGGATTCGACGTGTCCACCGTCGGAATCCGCTGAAAATTGATATCCGTCTCGGTAAATTGCGGGCACATGTACCGCACGTAATCCGGCATTCGCCGCAAAATCGTATCCGTCACCGCCTCGGTCGTATACCCGCGCGACGCCGCGTCACGGTGAATCTTCTGAATCCACTCCAGATTGATCACCGGCACCACGCCAATTTTCAGATCGGCGTATTGCGCCACGTTCACTTTGTCGGTCACCACGGTTCCATGCAGTCCCTCGTAAAAAAGCAGGTCGCTTCCTTCGGGAATGGGCCCCCACTCTGTAAACGTTCCCGGCGGCGCGCCGAATTTCTCAGACTCCGCCGCATCGTGCACGTAATGCCGCGTGCGCCCCTGCCCATGCTCTCCGTATTCCCGGAACACGCTTTCCAGTTCTTCAAACAGGTTCGCCTGCGGCCCAAAATGACTGAAATGGTGGTCGCCCTTCGCGGCTTCTTCCGCCATCACCCTGCGCATTTCCAGCCGGTCGTAGCGGTGAAACGCATCTCCCTCGATGTAAACCGCCTTCACCTTCTCGCGCCGGAAAATCTGCTCGAATGTATTCCGCACGGACGTAGTTCCCGCGCCTGACGAACCCGTTACGGAAATAATGGGATGCTTAGTGGACATCGCGGCGCTCTCCGTTCATCGCCTGAATAAACCGCGCTGAAAAAAGAGCGGAGAGCGCTCGGCGGAAAACTGCGGATCGGTGTGGTACTGGCTGATACGCTGCACCGCCGCGCTAGAACCGAATACAATCGGCGTCCGCGCGTGCAATTCCCGCGGCTTGATATCCAGGATGCGCTGCACCGTGTCCGTACAGCTGCCGCCCGCCTGCTCGGCCAGAAATGCGATTGGGTTCGCTTCGTAAATCAGCCGCAGCCTCCCTTTCGCATAGCCGCGCCGCTGATCGCCAGGATAAAGAAACACGCCGCCGCGCACCAATATCCGGTACGCATCCGCCACCAGCGACGCGATCCACCGCATATTGTAATCCTGCGCCAACGGCCCGTCGGACCCGCGGATGCAATCGTCCAGGTAAGCCCGAATCGATTCGTCCCAGTGCCGGTAATTCGAGGCATTCACCGCATATTCGTGCGAGTCGTGCGGAATCGCCAGTCGTGGAATCGTCAGGTGAAACACGCCGGCCTTGCGGTCCAAAGTGAACACCTGCACGCCATCGCCCAGCGTGAAAACCAGCGAAGTCTGCGGCCCATAGATGATGAACCCCGCGGCGATCTGTTCGCGTCCCGCCCGCAGAAAATGATTGGCCGGTTCTGTCGCACGCTCCACTGCCGGAAAAACCGCGAAGATCGTCCCGATGGAAACGTTCGCATCGATATTCGAAGACCCGTCCAGCGGATCAATTGCCACCGCCAGCGGCGCGTCCGGCTCCAGGCACAACGGAGAAGTCACCTCTTCGGAGAGCACCGCCGCTACCGGCGCGTTTCGCAACGCTGCAATGAAAAGATCGTTTGCCGCAATATCCAGCTGCTTTTGCGCGTCGCCATCACTATTCGTCGCGCCCACGGTGGCACCGATGGCCTCGGCGATACAACCCAACGACACCACTTCAGCCACCTGTATGGCCGCCTTGGCCAATTCGCGAAGCAGCGCCGCTGCCGCTCGCATTTCACTGCGGCCCTTCGCGGCACAATCCAGAAAATCATCCAGCGGCATGTTTCGCGCGATGCTGCTCGCGGGCATTTCCTCTCCAGCTCTCGCCAGCATCTTCGCGTCGACACCTCGGCTCGTCATTGGCTGGGGAAGTGGCATAGGACAACGCTAGCAGGCGCCTTTGCAAAAGAAAACTGAATATAATTGCATCAAGACTTAGAAAAATTAAGCTTCGTTCCCCGCCCCTGCGCCATTTCCTCGGCCCGCTTTTGCAACCCCGCCAGGCTCACCATCCCGCTCGGCCAGATCCACCCGGCCAGATGTTCATGCGGCTCCCCCGGCTCGCCCAGCGACGACACCACCGAAGCCGCCCCGCTAAAATCATCTTCCGTCGTATAGGCGCTCGGCGTCGCCACCACTGCCAGCCCCGCCCGTCGCGCGGATAGCACGCCGTTCGCCGAGTCCTCGAACGCGATGCCAGCCGCAGCCCGCAATCCCAGCCGCCGCAGCGCCACGTCAAACACGTCCGGCGCCGGCTTCTTCGCCGCCACTTCATCCCCCGCCACAATCACCCCGAAAAGCGATTCACCAGACGGCGCAAACGCGCTCTGTAGCAGCGCGTCCACATTCGCAGGGTTCGTGGTCGTCGCAATGGCCAGCCGGATCCCCGCGCTTCTGGCTTCCTCGATCAGCCGCGCCACGCCCGGCCGCAGCTCGATCTTCCCCTCCCGCACCATCGCCGAATATAGCTTCGTCTTCAGCGCATAAATTTTGGGAATTTCTCGCTCGTGAGCAGCCACTTCCTGCGGCCGGTGGGTCATCAGGTAATGAAGAATCCGCTCTTTTCCGCCGGCGATGCGCAGCAGTTCCTTGTAAAGCGGCGGCGCCCAGTTCCACTCCAGTCCCAGTGACGCGAACGCTTCGTTAAACGCCCGGCGATGCATCTCTTCGGTTTCCGCGAGCGTCCCATCCACATCAAATATCAGCGCTTGCAATGTCATGGCCGGGCGTCCTCACAATGGATTCACCGCGCCGCAAAATAGCAGGCCCGTTGCCGCACCAATCCCGATGGCGAGTTTCCCGTGGAGAGTAACGACCGGCGAAGAGACTATCACGCCGCCAGTTGGCCGGCGGCACTTTGTGCGGCGGCGCGAATGGCGGCGATATTCGCGGCATACGCCTTGACGCCGCCCTTGAAGACCGCCGAGCCCGCCACCAGCGTATCCGCGCCCGCCGCCGCCACCAGCGCCGCGGTTTCCGTGTTGATTCCGCCATCCACTTCCAGACGAATCGGCCGGCTGCCGATCATCGCGCGAATCCGCCGGATTTTGTCCAGCTGCTCGTAAATAAAAGTTTGCCCGCCAAATCCCGGGTTCACCGTCATCACCAGAATCAAGTCCACCTTGTCCAGTACGTATTCCAGCGCGCTTTCCGGCGTCGCCGGACATATCGCCACGCCCGCCTTCTTCCCCAACCCGCGAATCACCTGCAACGAACGGTCCAGGTGCGGGCCCGCTTCCGCGTGCACCGTAATAATGTCCGCACCCGCGTTGGCAAATGCTCCCAGGTAAGCGTCGGCCGGCGCAATCATCAAATGCACATCGAACACGCGCTCGCTGTGCGCCCGCAACGCCTTCACCACGTCCGGCCCAAACGAAATGTTCGGCACGAAATGCCCGTCCATGATGTCCAGATGCACCCAATCCGCGCCCGCCGCCACCACTTCGCGCACCGCCTCGCCCAGATTCGCGAAGTCCGACGCCAGCGCCGAAGCCGCGATGATCATCCCATCAGTCAAAGGTGCTCTCCGTTTCATCGCTCAATGGCGAATCGTTCGTCGCGGCCTTTCCGAAGACGCGGCTCGCCAGCAAATCCGGCGCGTCAATCGTCATCAGGTCCTCCGCCGTTACCTTGGAATTCGCGGCCCCATTCACGATGCGATTCGCCTGCCGCAATCGCGCGCGGTCCAGCGCGTTGCGAATCGAGCGCGCGTTCGAAAAATGCGGCTGCTGCTTGCGCGCCACAATATAAAGCGCCAGCGCTTCCCGCCCGCGTTCGCTCAACTTGTAATTCTGCTTCGCCAAAATCAATTCGCCGATCGCCAGCAGTTCCCCATCCGCATAATCCGGAAAATCAATATGGTGCGCAATCCGCGAACGAAATCCCGGATTGCTCGAGAAAAATTTCTCCATGCGGTCCGCGTAACCCGCCAGAATCACCACCAGATCCTCGCGCTGGTTCTCCATCACCTGTAGCAAAATCTCGATGGCCTCTTGCCCATAGTCGCGTTCGTTCTCCGCGCGATACAAATAATAAGCCTCATCAATAAAAAGGACGCCGCCCATCGCCCTCTTCAGAATTTCCTTGGTCTTCGGCGCCGTGTGCCCGATGTATTGCCCCACCAGGTCGTCGCGCGTCACCGATACCAGATGCCCTTTGCGCACAAATCCCAGCCGGTGCAGCAAATCCGCCATGCGCAACGCCACCGTCGTCTTGCCCGTCCCCGGATTCCCGGTAAACGACATATGCAGCGTCGGCGGCTCGCTCGAAAGCCCCAATTTTCTCCGCACGCGCTCCACCAGCAGCAACGCCGCAATCTCGCGTATCCGCGTCTTCACCGGAGCCAGCCCCACCAACCCGCGGTCCAGCTCCGTCAATACATCCTCGACGCCCGCCTCCATCAATTCCTTCGCCAGATCAATCGTCTCCGCCGCCGCGCCGTTGCCGGCAGCCCCCGCCACCGGCGCAAGCGCCGCAAACGCACCCGTCCCGCGCGGCCGCTCCTCGACCACAGGATCAGTAATCCCCGGATGCTCGTAAGATCGTGTCGTTTCACTCATCAAGACTTAGCCACCCCTGCTAGTTCCCGTTCAACGGAAGGGCGGGGCTTCAGCCCCGCCGTAAGCCACGTCCACTCTCGAGGGGCTTTAGCCCCTGAAGCCACGACGTCGACTTCGCTCGGTCACTGCGGCTAACAGTCCGGTTTTTAGGGGCTCGGAGCTTTAGCTCCGACATCAAGCTCGCCCTCTCGTCAGGGGCTTTAGCCCCTGAGGCACGTTTTTGACTTTCTCCTCAAACCGTTAGCCGCTGAGCCAACACTTCGTACGCCTCACCGTCGCGTTCCCGCGAAGAGCATCGCCCCTCACCGATACCGCTCCCCCGCCGGACGATCCGTAACATAAGCCTGCGTCGTATAACGCATATTCCGCCCGCGCCCTTCCTGCCGCACCAGCTTGAACCCAGGCTCCTCCGCCGGACGATTCACGATGAAAGAAAGCCGCAACGATTCCCACCCGTGCGTCGAATCGAACCCCGAAAGCCGTATGTAACGGTCGCCGTACGCCTTCCGGCACTCCTGCAATTCCATCATCACCGCCGCCGCATCCTTGATATCAAACATCGGCAATCCCCACATCTCCCAGTACGTATTCCGCGGATGCGGATCATCCGTGAACTCGATGTTCACCGCCCATCCGTTGTCAATGCAGTACTGCGCCTGCGCCCGTATCTGCGCATCCGTAAGATCCGGCAAAAACGAAAAGCACCCTTGCGTCAATCGCATGATGAAAATTCTCCTTTTTACACCGACACCGATGCCGTAGGCACGAAATCCGGCGTGTCCGTCGAAGCGTAATCGAAAGTCACATCCTTCCAGATTTCCAGAGCCTGCCGCAAAGGCAGGCAGTGCTTCGCCGCCGTCTCCAAAATCTCCGGACCTTCCCGCGCGATGTCGCGTCCTTCATTCCGCGCCAGCACCATCGCTTCCAGCGCCACGCGATTCGCCGTCGCCCCCGCCACAATCCCCGTCGGATGCCCGATCGTTCCGCCGCCAAATTGCAGCACGGTATCCTCGCCCAACAGATCCAGCAGTTGGTGCATCTGCCCCGCATGAATCCCGCCCGAAGCCACCGGCATCAATTTCCGCAGCGAAGCCCACTGCTGCTCGAAAAATACCCCGTTCTCGAGCTTCTGCGGCACCACGTCCTCGCGGCAAATATCGTAATAACCGCGAATCGTGCGCGGATCGCCTTCCAGCTTCCCCACCACCGTCCCCGCATGAATGTGATCCACTCCCGCCAGGCGCATCCACTTCGCGATCACGCGAAATGAAACGCCGTGAATTTTCTGTCGCGTATAAGTCCCGTGCCCTGCCCGGTGCAAATGCAAAATCATGTTGTTCCGCCGCGCCCACTTGGACATGGATTGAATCGCCGTGTACCCGATCACCAGGTCAATCATCACGATCACTGAACCCAGCTCGCTCGCGAATTCCGCGCGCTCGTACATGTCCTCCATCGTCGCCGCAGTCACGTTCAGGTAACTGCCCTTCACCTCGCCACTCTCCGCCTGCGCGCGGTTCACCGCCTCCATCGAATAAAGAAACCGGTCGCGCCAGTGCATGAACGGCTGCGAATTGATGTTCTCGTCGTCCTTCGTAAAATCCAGGCCCCCTTTCAGCGCCTCGTACACCACGCGCCCGTAATTGCGCCCCGAAAGCCCCAGCTTCGGCTTCACCGTCGCGCCCAGCAGCGGCCGGCCAAATTTATCCAGGCGCTCGCGCTCCACCACAATTCCCGTCGCCGGCCCGTCGAAAGTCTTCACGTAAGCCACTGGCAGGCGCATATCTTCCAGCCGTAAAGCCTTCAGCGGCTTGAACCCGAAAACATTTCCAATGATCGAAGCCGCCAGATTGGAAATCGAGCCAGGCTCGAAAAGGTCCAGGTCGTACGCGATCCAGGCGAAATAAGAACCCGGCGCGTTCGGCACCGGCTCCACGCGATAGCACTTCCCGCGATACTTCTCGCAAGCCGTCAGCCGGTCCGTCCACACCACCGTCCACGTAGCCGTCGAAGATTCCCCCGCCACCGCCGCCGATGCTTCGATCGGGTCCACGCCGTCCTGCGGCGTCACTCGGAAAAGCGCGATGATATCCGTATCCTTCGGCTCGTAATCCGGCTCCCAGTAACCCATCTTCTTGTATTCCATCACGCCGGACTTGTAGCGCTCCTTCCCGCGAATCGTCGAGCCCTTCACATCCAACGCCGTTCCTTCCTTGCTCATCGCTTGGTCTCCTCTGCCGAAGTCCAGAAGCTAACAGCTTGCCAGCCACAAGAAAAGTGAATATAATTACCGCCATACTTAGAAAAATTGAAGGTTCTCCGTGCCCAATATCACTTTCAAACAACTCGAAGCCGTTCATCAGGTCGCCCGCAGCGGCACCGTCGTCAAAGCCGCCCAAACCCTCCACGTCACACCCGCCGCGCTCACCTCCCGCATCAAACTCCTCGAAGAAGACCTCGGCCTCGCGCTCTTCGATCGCACCGGCAACCGCCTCCGCCCCACCGACGCCGGCCGCGAAGCCGTCGCCGCTGCCGCGCGCATTGATCGCGTGGTCTCCGATCTCGGCGACACGCTCGAAGCCATGAAAGGCCTGCACGGCGGGCGCGTCCGCTTCGGCGCCGTCTCCACCGCCAAATACTTCGCCGCCGAACTGATCGCCGCCTTCCTCCGCCAGCACGCCGGAATTGACCTGCAGCTCGTCGTCGGCAATCGCGCCGAGACGATCGAATCCCTGCGCAATTACGACATAGACATGGCCGTGATGGGCCGCCCGCCCGGCGACTTCGGCGCCGATAGCGAACCTTTCGGCCCGCATCCCTACGTGATGATCGCCGCGGCCGATCACCGTCTCTCGCGCTTGCGGCGCGTCTCCAAAACCGAGCTATCCGCGCAGAAATTCATCGTCCGCGAAGAAGGTTCCGGCACGCGCAACATTTTCGAATACTTCCTCAACGCGCAAATGATCCAGCCGCCGAAAGTAACCATCGAAATGGGCTCGAACGAAACCATCAAGCAGGCCGTGATGGCTGGCCTCGGCCTCTCGCTGATTTCCGCGCACACCATCGCATCGGAAGTTGCGGCCGGCCGCCTGGCCGTCCTGAAAGTCGAAGGTCTCCCCATCGTCCGCCAATGGTTCGTAGTCCGCCGCACCGATCGCGACCTTCCTCCCGCGGGCGGCGCCCTCTGGACCTTCATAGTAAAAAAAGGCAGCGCCTTCCTCCCCAAGCGCGTCTCCGCGTAATCCCGCGCTCAGAGAGGAAGCTGCTGAGACACCGCGCGGTAATCTTTGTAGGTAGTGGCTTCAGCGCGTATGTGGGGACAAGAGAATCTTTGTAGGCCGTAGCTTTAGCTACGGCACAAACGAAGCAAAATCCGAGCGGCTTCAGCCGCTGAAGTACGGTTTTGCGATTCTGGCGCGCACCCGGAAGGGCGGGGCTTCAGCCCCGCCGTGAGCCATGCTGCTTTTCTTAGGGGCTTAAGCCCCTGAAGCCACGATTTTGACTTTGGCCCCGAGCGAATCGCATCTCGCCCAGCGAATATTCTTTTTCACGCGCCCCGATAAATGAGAGGATGCGCGAAGGCATTTCGCGCCCGAAAGGCGGCCACCGAAGCAGCATGAAGCTAAACTCGTATCTGCTGCGCAGCACCGTAGTAGCCTCGCTCGGCGGCCTGCTCTTTGGCTTTGACACCGCCGTAATCTCCGGCACCACCCGCGCCCTCACGCAAACCTTTCATCTCTCGCCCGAGGATTTGGGCATCACTGTTTCCGTCGCGGTAGTAGGAGCCATCTTCGGCTCCATGCTCGCCGGAGTTCCCGGAGACCGCTTCGGCCGCCGCGACAGCCTCCGCGTTCTCGCCGTCTTGTACCTCGTCTCCGCTCTCGGCTGCGCCATCTCCTGGAATTGGACCGCGCTCGTAATCTTTCGCTTCATCGGCGGCCTCGGCATCGGCGGCTCGTCCGTTCTCGGCCCCATGTACATCGCGGAAGTGGCTCCCGCAAAATGGCGCGGCCGCCTCGTCGGCCTCTTTCAATTCAATATCGTTCTCGGAATCCTGCTCGCCTACCTCTCGAACTACCTCGTCGGAGCGCTCCAGCTCTCCGGCGCCGAATGGCGCTGGAAACTCGGTATTCCCGCCGCCCCCGCGCTACTGTTCTTCCTTCTGCTTTTCTTGATTCCCCGCAGCCCCCGCTGGCTCGTCAAAAAACAAAAAGTCGCCGAAGCCCGCGATGTACTGCGCGTAACCGGCGAGGAAAATTACGAAGAGGAACTCCAGGAAATTGTCGCGTCTATTGACGCCGAACACGTTTCAAGCGACGCGCTCTTCAACTGGAAGTACCGCCTGCCGATTTTCCTCGCCGTCTCCATCGGCATGTTCAACCAGCTCTCCGGCATCAACGCCATCCTCTACTACCTCAACGATATTTTCGCCTTTGCCGGCTTCAATAAAGTCTCCTCCGACCTGCAAGCCGTCGCTATCGGCGCCACCAACCTCATCTTCACCTTGCTGGCCATGTCCCTGATAGACCGCATCGGCCGCAAGACATTGCTCCTCATCGGCGCCGTCGGCACCGCCGCATGCCTCGCGGGCGTCGCCGCGATTTTTCTTTCCGGCCACCACCAGGATCTCCTGGTATGGCTGCTGATCGGCTACATCGCTTTCTTCGCCTTCTCCCAAGGCGCCGTCATCTGGGTTTACCTCAGCGAAGTTTTCCCCAACCGCGTACGCGCCAAAGGTCAAAGCCTTGGCAGCTTTTCGCATTGGGCCATGAACGCCCTGATCTCTTTCAGTTTCCCCACGATGGCCGCGGCTTCCGGCGGCTATCCCTTCGTCTTCTTCGCCGCCATGATGGTTCTGCAATTCTTCGTGGTCCTGTTCTTCTACCCCGAAACCAAAGGCATCTCTCTAGAAGACATGCAAAAAAAGCTCGGCATCGCCTGATCCGGACCTCGCTCGCCTCCCCGCTTCGAACGCCCAGTTACACGCCATCAGCCGTGCCGCAACCACCACATAACCCGCCCTGCGTTACACTTTGCAGAAAAACGGAAGGGCGGGGCTTCAGCCCCGCCGTAAGCCACGCCCACTCTAGAGGGGCTTTAGCCCCTGAAGCCACGGTCTTCGCCTTCTCCAGACGCTGTTTAGCCGCCGATGGCGCCTCTCGAGAGTTCGCAGTTAGATTCTGTAACCACCCTCCAACGCCGCCAGCCCGCTGCCCCACCATGACTTTCAGCACATGGCACCCCTCGCGACTTCTGCCATAATTGCGAATTGTGCATAGCAAACTGCCCGGTTCGCCCGCCTATCACCGCGTCCTGCGCGGCGTTGGCATCGGTGCGTGGGCCTTTTTGGGCCTGCCGATTTTCGATAGTGCCGCGCGCAGCGGCTACTCCCTCACGCAATCGCAATGGCTCGCCTGGCTAGCTTTTTTCCTGATCTTCGGCCCAGCCTTCTGGTACAGCTCCGCCGCCGCCCAGCGCCCCGCGATCAATCGCCTCATCGCGTTACTACTTGAAACAATCTCCGTCCTCGGCATGACCTTTCTCCTGCAAGACTACTTCGTCGGATTCCTGCTGGTAATCGTTTCCTGGCAAATCGCTCTGCTTCTGCCGCTGCATCTCGCAATCCCCTGGGTCTTGGCCGCCTCCGCGCTCCTCCTCGGTTTTCTCCAGCCGCACTACTACATGGGCTGGCGCTGGGGCGCCACCGGCGCCTTCGTCGGCTTTCAAATTTTCGCCATGGTCACCGCTGCTTTGGCCAAGCGCGAAGCCGAAGCCCGCGATGATCAAGCCCGTATCAACGCCGAACTCGTCTCCACACGCGAACTCCTCCGCGAAAGCAGCAAGCTCGGTGAACGCATTCGCATCTCCCGCGAACTTCACGATAGCGTCGGGCATCACTTCACCGCGCTCTCTCTACACCTGGAAGCCGCCGCCAATAGTCCCGCGGAAAAAGCTTCCGAAGGAATCGCTCAGGCGCAAGTCGCCGCCAGGCAAGCGCTCCAGGAAGTTCGCTCGGTCGTTTCCGCCATGCACGGCGGCGAAGAGATCCAGCTGCGTGCCGCGCTCCAATTGCTTGCCGAAGGAATTCCCCGAGTCCGCCTGCATCTTTCCGTGCCGGAAGAATTGCGCCTCACCGATCCCGCCCGCGCCAACGCCGTCCTGCGCTGCGTTCAGGAAATCACCACCAACACGCTGAAACACTCGGACGCCTTGAATCTCTGGATTACCCTTCGCCTCGAACGCGGCGGCATCGAAATTGCCGCGCGCGATGACGGCCCAATCGTCGCCCGGCGCGAATCCGGCTTCGGCCTCACCGCCATGCGCCAGCGTTTCGAAGAACTCGGCGGCGGCATTTCCGTGGATCCCGCAATGGGGAAAGGCTTCGCGCTGCGCGCCTGGTTGCCGGCTCATGATCAAGCGGAGTGAAATAATTCGCGTTCTCCTCGTCGAGGACCAGACCCTCGTCCGTGAAGGCCTGGAAAAGCTCCTCAGCCTCACCGAAGATATTCGCGTCATCGCCCGCGCCTCCGACGGCGCCGAGGGACTCGAAAAACTTCACCACTCCTCCCCCCACGTCATCCTCCTCGACGTGCGCATGCCGAAAATGACCGGCATCGAATTTCTGCAAGCGCTGCAGAAAATTCCCGGCGCTCCTCCCACCATCCTGCTCACCACCTTCGATGACGATGACGCGCTGCTTAACGGCATCCGCCTCGGCGCCAAAGGCTATCTGCTGAAAGACGTCTCCCTCGCCAAACTCACCGAAGCCATTCGCCTCGTCGCCAGCGGCGGCACCATGATCAGCCCCGTCGTCACCGAGCGCCTCCTCCGCGGCCTGAAAGACGCGCCGCTGCCCGTTCCGCCGGAATACTCCGAAGAACAATTAACCGTGCGCGAAACCGAAATCCTTCGCCTGATGACCGGCGGCTACAGCAATCGCGAAATCGCGTCCGCTCTCCAGCTCTCCGAAGGCACCGTAAAAAATCACGTTTCCAACGTCCTCGGAAAACTCGGCGTCCGCGATCGCACCCGTGCCGTCCTGAAAGCCATCGAAAAAGGCTACGTCTAGCCGCCTCTTCATCTTCAGCGCATGTGCCAAAAGTCATGTGCGCGCACCGTGACCTTCTGCACTTGGCGTCGTTCACGCGCAAGTCTAATGTGGCGATCGCAGCGAGAAGATTCCCAATCGCTCGTCTTCCGCAAAAGGAGCCACCATGCATCGCAAAACTGGAATAGCCCTGCTGGCAGCAAGCGCCATCTTCGTAACCATCGCCGCGATTCCCGCAAATAATATCCACCAGGCGAAAGACACCCAGACCGCGGACGCCGCCACCGTCCAAGGCCTCGTTCGCGATATCGCCTGCCCCATTCAAAGCAAGCAATCCACCGCCACGAATTTCAGCAAGGATTGCATCACCAAATGCGCCAAAGCCGGCTCGCCTCTCGGCATTCTCACCAAAGATGGCGACGTCTACGTCCCGCTCACCGAAACCATGCCGGATACCGGCCAGGCCAAACTCCAGCCCTTCGTCGGCCAGTGGGTCAGCGCCACCGGAAAAACCTTCCTCAGAAACGGCACACACGGCATAGAAATCACCGATATTCACGCGGTCGAGAGCTTGCAGTAGCCCAAAACACCGGCGGCGAAAACTCGTAGCCACACAATCGGAGGAACTACCATCATGCTGCAAAACAAAAAAAATAAAATCGCTCGCAGTTCCAGTTCACGAAGACGCGTCCTTCTTCTCTCGATCATCGCGGCATTCTTCTGCCTCGTTCCTCCGCGCGCCTTCGCCGCCCCCGCTTCGCCGTCCTGCTCCGAAAATCCCGATGCCCGCCTCCTGGATTTCTGGCTCGGCGATTGGACCGTCACCTATCCTGGCGCGGCGGGCGGCGGCTCGAGCAAGGTATATCTCGCTCTCGATCAATGCCTGCTCGTCGAAAGTTGGGACAGCGGCACCGGCCTCCAGGGCGAAAATGTCTTCGCCTACAATTCGGAGGACAAAACCTGGCAGGGCCTGTACGCCGATAACCACGGCCGCGTGCACATCTTCGCGGGAAAGGTAACGCCCAGCTCCGCGGAATTTCGCGGGCCCAGCCGCGGCCCCGATGGAAAACCCGTCCTCAATCGCATCAAGCTCGTGCGCCTCAATTCCGGCACAGTCGAGCAGTCCTGGGAGAAATCCGCTGACGATGGCAAGACCTGGACCATCGAATTCCGCGGCCAGTACACGCGCAAAACCCCTTAGCTCCAGCTCGTCAAGCAACCACGCCGGCTATTGAGCCGCACCGCAACACCTCGCACACCGCGGTTGACTTCCTTCATCGCCAAAGTATCATTAAGTGAGTGGGCAAGGAGTTGCCCTTTAACCGCTGGCCCATCATTTCCGGGACAGATGATGACTCCTGACAAGGATTCTTGTCGCGGAGGCATGTCCCCGGCAACAATCCCCAAAAGTCTCGACGCACCCGAAATCGGCTCGCCCTTCGCGCTTCACGAGCCTCAAGGAGAGGATGCAGCTCGCTACTATGACCAAATACTTGATGGTAGGTCTCGGGGGATGTCTCGGCTCGATCCTGCGTTTCTGGATGGGCGGCTACGTCAGCAATCGCCTGGGCACGCGTTTTCCCTACGGCACCTTCGTCGTTAATTGCACCGCGTGCTTCCTGATCGGGCTGATCGTCACGGTCCTCGCGGAAAAAGCCAATTGGAGCGCCAACTGGCGCTACCTGATTCCCATCGGTTTCATCGGCGGGTTCAGCACCTTCTCCACTTTCGAATATGAAACCTTTCGCGTTTTTCAGGATGGCGAACTCTTCGTCGCCGCCCTCAACGTGATTCTCAGCGTCGTCGTCGGTTTTGTGTCCGTCTGGTTGGGCGTCATCACCGGACGTTCCATCGCCTGAAACCGGCAATCGCCGCGCGCGCTCGCGCGTTAGAATGCTTGGTTAAGCATTGTGGTATTGAGACCCAGGAGGAAACATGCTTACAGCCGGACCGGCCAAGAAAGTCACCATCTACGTTGGCCAGGATCATCAATACCACGGCGAAGCGGTCTACGCCGCCATCCTCGAATTTCTTTTCTACCATAAAGTTTCCGGAGCCAGCGTTACCCGGGGCATCGCCGGATTCGGCGCCGATCACCGCATGCACACCGATCGCGCCCTGGTCCTCAATGAAAATCTTCCGGTCAGAATCGAGTTCATCGAAACGCCCGAGAAGGTCGAGGAACTTCTTCCCAAGCTGCGCGACTTGGCCGGCACCGGCCTGATCGAAATCCAGGACACCACCATCGTGAAACCTTCCGAGGCTTCCGCAAAAGCCGCTCATCAGGAAAGCGCGCCCTCGCTAAAGCGCCAGGGCAAAGCCAAACTCATGCGCATTTTCATCGGCGAGAACGACAAATGGAATGGCAAACCGTTGCACCAGGCCTTGCTCGAAAGCATGCGCTCGAGCGATATCGCCGGCGTCACCGTCTACCAGGGCATCCTGGGTTACGGAGCCAATCGCAGAATCCACAAGGACTCCGCTCTGCATCTCTCGCATGACCGGCCCATCATGCTCTCCGTGGTGGACGCCGAAGAACGTCTCCGCGCATTTCTTCCCGTCCTCGACGACATGATCCAGCAGGGCCTGGTCGTTTTCTCCGACGTGGACATCATCAAATACACCCACAATTACCAGGGTGACGATCGCCGCAAGGAGGCCCGCTCATGAAACTCGCTGGCACCGCCAAAATGTTGCGCATTCATTTCGGGGAAGATGACAAGTGGAAAGACAAACCGCTCTACCGCGCCATCGTCGAAAAATGCCGCGAACTGGACATCGCCGGTGCCACCGTTTTTCGCGGCATCGGCGGATACGGCGCGAGCACCCTCATCCGCCGCCCGCGCCACATGTCCTTCTCCCACGACGCTCCGGTAATGGTCAGCGTCATCGACTCCGACGAAAAAATTCAAAAGCTGCTCCCCTTCCTCGACGAAATGGTCGACGAAGGCCTAATCGCCACCTCCGAAGTAGAAGTAATCAAATACGTCCACCAGGAAGGCACCCGCTCCTAACGTCCGCGTCGCAGGCTCTCAAGTCCACCACGCCTTTTCTGGGAGTGCGGCGGCTTGCCGCCGCTTGTTGCAAGGCGAGGCTTGCCTCGCCCGCCTTTCGCCTTTGCCTTTGTGAATCGCCCTGCAGGGCGATTCACCCTGAGGTCCGACAGTGTCGGACCGAAGGGCAGCGGCGCACTTTCACCCCGCGCGACGCCACGAATGGTCAGTGCGCCATCGATGTTGCCGCAACGCTGGATGGCGGTCTGCACACCGCCGCGACACGCTCCTCACTGCACGCCACACAATAATCGTCGCTCCGCCCCATGACCTTCGCGATCCAGCGCCAGAGGCGCGGCAGAAGTTAGCCCAGCGCGTGAGAGTCTGTGTCACGACTTAAGTGCCGGTGCTGATTTTCGCAGCGGGACGCGCTGCTGGTTGCTCTTCGGTCCTCGTTTTTCGTTTCTGGCAGCTTCCTTGTGTCCGTTCGGCGGTTACGCTGGGCGGCGCAGGTTGCGATAGCGGATCAAGTTGTAGGCGACCGCTGCCAGCACCCATTCGACCGCCGTGGCCGGCTGCCCGCGGCGTTGGAACTGCCGCATCCCGCGCTGCTCCTTCAACGTCCCGAACACTGGCTCGACCATCCCCTTGCGCTTTTTGTACCAGGCGCGGCCGGGGGCGCTGCGCAACCTCTGGCGCGCACGCAACAGATGCGGATCGCTCACCGTCATCCGTCCCACTCCGCGCGCCCTTTTCCCCGTGTTCAACTCGCGCGCCAGATTCGGGTCCGGCACGTAAGCCGCGATGCCGCGCTCGGCCATCTCCCGCAGATTTTGATTCGAGAAAAATCCGCAGTCGGCCAACACCCGCTGCGGGCGCTCTCCGCATTGTCGCTCCACCGCTTCCACCAGCGGAACCAAGGTCTGGTTATCGTTCTTGTTCTGCGTCACCCGCTGCGCCACGATGAAATGGTCCTCGCTCACGGCGATCTCCGCCGTGTAACCCAGCACGAAGCGCCCGCGCTCGCGCAAAAAACGCGCGTCCGGATCGGTGATCGAAAGCTTCTCCTCACCGCTCTGGCGCAGCTGCTGCAACTGCTCACGCAGCTGCGCGATCTGTTCCACGCCCACACGCGTTCCTGGATCGCGATCCGGATCATCATCCAGTTCCTGCTGCCAGCGTTTCACTTTCTTGCGTAACTCCCGCTCCAACCGCTCCCGGCGCAACAGCCGGTCCGGCGAGGCCGACCCCTTCACCCGCGTCGAATCGATCGCCACCGCACCCAGCCGCGCCATCCCCGCGCGCCGCAAAAACAGCAGCACCTCGGTGAACAGCGCCGTGATCGCCGCGCGATGCCGCCGATGAAATTCGCTCAGCGTCTTGTGGTCCGGCGTAGCCCCGCCCGCCAGGTACCGAAAGCCTAGATCCTCGCGAATGCGTTGCTCCAGCTTGCGCGTCGTGCGCACGTTCACGCCGAATCCGTACAGCCAGATCTTCAGCAGCATCCGCGGATCGTACGGCCGCTGCCCGCCCGCGTCCTCCTCCTGCTTTTCGAAAGCGCGCAGATCGCACGCTTCCACCACTTCGTGCACCACAAAACAAAGATGGTCGGCGCCCAAAACATCCTTCACATGGGCGGGCAACAGCTCGGCTTGCTCCGGAGAATACGGTTGATAGGTTGGCATGTCTCTTCATGCCAAAGCTTCGCCGCCATTTCAAGTGCTAGTTGCGACACAGACTCGTGAGCGCTGGGAAGTCTCGCCAAGAAAAACCCAGCGCCGTAGGTGCGACACAATCCCAACAAAAATTGCGCAACAGAATACCGCGCCGGCACCAGTTCTTAAGATCGTCCCGCCCCCACCGCCGCATTCCTCAAAACTCCCAACCCCTCGATCTCCACCTCCGCCACGTCCCCGGCCTTCATAAAAACCGGCGGATGGCGAAACACTCCCACCCCCGAAGGCGTTCCCGTCGCGATAATATCCCCGGGCTCCAAAGTAATCGCCTCGGAAATAAACGCGATCAACTCCGGCACCCCAAAAATCAATTTCGCCGTATTCGAATCCTGAAAAACCTCGCCGTTCACCCGCCCAATCACCCGCAGCTTATGCGGATCCGCAATCTCGTCCCGCGTCGTCAGCCACGGCCCCGTCGGACAAAACGTGTCGCACGATTTTCCCCGCGTCCACTGCTTGTCCGCGAATTGCCACTTCCGCGCCGACACATCGTTAAGCGCCATGTATCCCGCCACGTAATCGAACGCCTCATCCGCCCGAATGGCCTTTCCTCGCCGCCCGATCACCACCGCCAATTCCGCTTCCGAATCCACCTGCATTTCCTCCGACGGAATCACGATCGCATCGTGCGGCCCCGCGACGGAATTCGGAAATTTCGCGAAAATCAGCGGATATTCCGGCACCTTGAAATTTGCTTCGCCCGCATGGTCGCGATAATTCAATCCCACCGCGATAATCTTGCTTGGCTTCGGGACCGGCGGCCCCAGCTCCAACGCTTTCAAAGCCAGCGACGCGAAGCCAGCCGGAATCCCCGCCGCCAAACTCCGCGCGAAATCCAGCGCCTCCGCTCCCGCATTTAAAAATTCCCCGGCGCTCAAGAAAAAGCCGGGCGTCTTCCCCGCGGCCGCGCTCAATTCCTGCAAATCAAAAACGCTCTCCCCCTGCACCACTCCCAGCCGCAACTCTTGCCCCCGGCGAAAATTCACGATGCGCAAAAATTCCTCCATGGTCAGCCGCACGCCGCGATTCCACCCGCGCGCGCAGCGATTCGCATATTCTAGCAGGGTCCTGCGGCAGGAAACTCACCGGCGAGGAGCGGCGCTGATGCTGGCGCTCGCATCCACGAGCTTCTGCACCGCCGGCGCCACCGCCAGAATCACATCGGCCGTCGGCTCTTGGGCCCGCAGAATCAGCGCCGTCTGTTCGCGATGCCACGAATCGGGCGCTGGCTGCCCTTTGTCGATGAAATCCAGCGCCGCAAGTCCCACCGCCGCAAGCGTAGTCAGGTTCTGCGAAACCGGCGAAAGCTCTTTCAGCAAATATGAATTCTGCAGCAAGGGCTGCAATTCCACGTCATTATCGCGCCACAAAACCAGCTGCGCGCGAATTCGCGCTTCCGCCGCCACATCCTGGAATTTGCTCGCCGCAAATTCCTCCACGTCGCCCGAAAATCTCCGCGCCGTTTCGCTTTCCGGAGCCACCGCATCCACCATGCGATTCAGCGGAATATCGCTGGTCTGGATTCCTCCCGCCCGCTCCGCCTCCTTCTCGCGAATCGTAATGCTCGCCGGCTGCACCGCATCCCCCAGCGCGCGCAGCGCCGTGATATCGTCCGACCCCGCCATCCGCGCCAGCATCACCTCGGTGCTCGTACGATGCTTCAGCCCCAATTCCTCCAGCTCCACGCTCACCGCATTCAGCCGCCGGTACATCGAATCCGGATCCCGCACATCTTGCGCGGACCACAATCGCTCCGCCACCGCCGCCGCCCGCGGCCATATCCGCGAATCCACATTTTCATCCGAAATAAATTCCGCCCACATGCACGCTTCGCCGCCCAGAATCAGTTTCTGCTGCTCCGGCGTCAGTGTCGCATCCGCATTCGCCATCGGATCCACTGCATAGTGCTGGCTCGCCGGAGCCATCCCGTCCAGGTAATATCCGCTCGAAAGCAATCCGCGGTAGCCCTGCCTCGCCGCTTCCGCCAGCGATTCCTGGCCCCGCCACGATTGAATCACGATGTCTTTCGGCATCCCCGGCGCCAGAATTTCATCCCACCCCACCATCTCCTTGTGGTGCTTGCTCACGATTTTTTGCACTTCCAGCGTGAAATACTGTTGTAGCTCCTGATCGTTCCGCAATTTGTGCGTCCGCATGAATTTCTGGATCTCCGGATTCGCGTCCCACTGCTTTCCGTTCACCTCATCCCCGCCAATATGAAAAAAATGATCCGGAAAAAGCTCCGCCATCTCGCCGATCAGCTTATCCAGAAATTTGAACGTGGACTCGTGCGAAGGATCCATCGCCGGATCGAAAATCCCCCAGCGCCGCTCGATCTTATAAGGTCCCGGCCCGCTCGCCAATTCCGGATAACCCACAAACCACGAAGTGCTGTGCCCCGGCATGTCGAATTCCGGCAAAATGCGAATCCCACGGTCTCGCGCATACTCGATCAGCTCGCGCATCTCCGCCTGCGTATAAAATTCCCCATCCGACCCCAATTCCTGCAATTTCGGAAATTCCTTGCTCTCCACGCGAAATCCCTGATCGTCCGAAAGATGCAGGTGCAGCACATTCATCTTCACCGCGGCCATTCCATCAATATTGCGTTTCAAAGTATCCAGGTAGATAAAATGCCGGCTCACGTCAATCGTCAATCCGCGCCACGGAAATCGCGGCGCATCCTCGATGTGCACAGCCGGCGCCGCGAAGCCCGAAGGCGTTATGGCCACCAGTTGCAAAAAAGTCTCCAGCCCGTGCATCGCTCCCAAAGGATTCGGCGCTGTAATCTTCGCTCCCGCAGCACTCACATCCAGCACGTAACTCTCGTCCTCGCCCAATTCCTGCACCGCCTTGCTCGCGCGCTCCGTATGAATCACCAAAGTCGCTTTGCTAGGCTCCACAATTTCGGCCGAAATAAAAAATCCGGTTCGCCGCGAAAGCTCGTGGCTGATTCTTTCCGCAGCGCGTTCCAGCCGCGGCTCGCGGTAACCCTCGATCCCCACCGAAAACGTCGGACCGATCCCGAGCGCCCCGCTTCCCGCCCGCACGCTCGCCGGCATCGGCATCAAATTCAATTCCGGCGCGCCCTGCTCCGCAACGCCCCAGCCACTCACGATTCCAATCATCGCCATCGCCAGAAAAATTCGCATTTGCCCTTCTTTGAGCGGTTTATGGAGCAAAAAAACTTTTTAAGCGACGCGCAGAATAGTACAGTTCCGCAACCCGCGCCCAACTTTTTTGCCGCTCGCCGCAAGCCCGCGCGCGCAAAATCCCAAATTTACCGCGTTTTCACGTTGCTTCCCGCCGCGCTTCTGTGCAATAAAGTCGGGCCGATGCCATTCACACTGCTCGATTGGTCAGCCATTATCGGTTACCTCGTAATAACTCTTCTGCTCGGCCTCTATTTCCGCCGCAGTTCCGGCAAAAGTTCTGAAGATTATTTCGTCTCGGGACGCACCGTTTCCTGGTGGCTCGCCGGCACTTCCATGGTCGCCACCACCTTCGCCGCCGATACGCCACTGCTCGTCGCCGGCCTCGTCTACACGCAAGGAATCGCCGGCAACTGGATCTGGTGGGCCTTCCTTCCCTCCGGAATGATGACCGTCTTTCTCTTCGCGCGTCTCTGGCGCCGCTCCGGGCTCATGACCGACGTGCAATTCGCCGAAATGCGCTACTCCGGAAATCCCGCCGCTTTCCTCCGCGGATTTCGCGCCATCTATCTCGGCCTGCTGATGAACTGCATGATCCTCGGCTGGGTCACCAAAGCGATGATCAATATCGTCGGCACCACTCTCGATTCCACCATGCGAACCTGGGGCTTCCTCAACACTTTTTCTCGCGCCCTCACCGATATCTTCGGCCCCGTATTTTCCGGCACCGACGGCCGCGCCCTCATCGTCTGCATTTTTTTCCTGATCCCATTCACCGGAATTTACGTTTCTCTCGGCGGCCTCTCCGGCGTCCTTTGGACCGACCTCTTCCAATTCGTCCTGAAAATGGGCATCGTCATCGGCATCGCCTGGTACGCCGTCAAAGCCGCCGGCGGCATGGACACGATGATCGCGCACATCGGCGCGCTGCGCTCGACGAACGGCGCCTCCAACCCTCTCGCGTTTCTCCCCGATTTTTCCAAAGGCTTCGCTAGCGACACGCTCTGGACACTCCCCGTAATCACTTTCACCGTCTATCTCGGCGTGCAGTGGTGGGCGTTCTGGTATCCGGGCGCGGAACCCGGCGGCGGCGGCTACATCGCGCAAAGAATTTTCAGCGCGCGCGACGAACGCCAGGGCCTCTTTTCCGTCCTCTGGTTCAACATCGCTCACTACGCGCTTCGTCCCTGGCCTTGGATTCTCACCGCTCTCGCCGCCATCGTCCTCTATCCCGGCCTCCAGCATCCCGAAACCAGTTACATGATGATCGTCAACGATTACGTCCCGCACTATTGGCGCGGCATTATCGTCGCCGGCTTCCTCGCCGCTTTCATGTCCACCATCGCCACGCAACTCAATTGGGGCACTTCCTACATCGTCGAAGATTTCTACCGCCGCTTCCTGGTGCGCCACGCTTCCGAACGCCACTACGTCCACATTTCGCAGCTCGTCACCATTCTGCTCGTAATCCTCACCGGCTACGTCTCCGCGCAACTCGCTTCCATCCGTTCCGGCTGGGAAGTCGTCCTGCAAGTCGGCGCCGGCACCGGCAGCGTTTACATGCTTCGCTGGTATTGGTGGCGCATCAATGCCTGGAGCGAAATTTCCGCCATGATCACGGCTCTAGTCGCCACCCTCACGCTCCACTGGAAAGGTCTCGCCGGCGCGCTCCTCGGCCGCCCTTCCCTTTTCGTAGGCTCCGACACGGTCGTCTTCGCCAAAGACATTCTCACCACCACGCTCGTGACCACAATCGTCTGGATCGCCGTCACTCTACTGACCGCAAAAGAGCCGGACAGCATCCTGCTTTCGTTCTACAGAAAAGTTCGCCCAGACGCGACAGGCTGGCAACCCATCGCCGCGCTAGCAACGGAAATTCCCCAGACCCACGATCTAGCCCACAATCTCTGGTGCTGGATTCTAGGCTGCGTAATGGTCTATAGCGCCCTCTTCGGCGTAGGCAAACTCCTACTCCACAACTGGCCCCTGGGAATTTTTCTGGTCCTGCTAGCCACAGTAAGCGCCTGGCAAATGGCCCGCGAACTAAGCCGCGGTCACGGCAGCGTCGAAGCAACGGCAAAGACAACCAACGAGGTATAGTCGGTGATGCCATGACCTTCGAGGAGCTAGATAGCAAATACGCAAATGGTTTCGACGATGCGGAGATAACCGGCATTACCGTGGATTACGAAAACCGCGCTGTCACCTTTCATTTGAACCTTCGGCGCAATTCACCTGGGAGTCCAACTGCACATGAATACGCGAGGGCGACGTTACGTCTCGCTAGATTTTATTACCTCTCAGTCGAGCCACCTGACGCTGACCATTTGCATTACCCAAGCCAATCGAAAATCACGGTGGACGGACTAGGCGAAGATCCGACTGAGTTCCCGCCCTTCGCTCATTTGAAAGAGAAGTTGCCAGTCGGCGCCTTTTGCTGCCGCTTCTACGTCCACGACTGGAACTCGTTTATTCATGTCGCGGCGCAAAATGCCGAGTTCTTCTGGTCCGAGGACAAGTTCTTGTCCGAAGATTCCATCAAAAAATAGAGCGCGTCACCGACCCCCACTCACCGAAATCGCCGGATCAAAAGTGTATGCCGCCCCGACCGGTACAACCCCACCACATACATGCAAGTTTTCCCCTTCGTCGTATAAATCAATTGCCGCATCCGCAGCAATGGCGCCCCCCGCGGCACTCCCAATAGCTCCGCCGTCTTCAAATCCGCCGCAGTAGAATCAATCTCCTCATCCGCGTAAGCCAGTTCCACGCCATACTCATGCTCCAAGGTCACAAAAAGCGACCCGCGCTCAAGCGTCCCTCCAGCAAGCGCCGGAAATTCATCCACCGACAAATAGCATGTCTCCAAAGCAAACGGTTCATCCGAAGCCTGCCGCACGCGTTCCAGCATGAATAAATGGCTCGTCGAAGGCAACGAAAGCCGCGCCGCAATCTCCGGCTCGTTCTCCAGCACTCCCGAAGAAACAATCCGCGAACGCACCGCCAACCCGCGGCTGGCCATCTGCTCCGTATAACTCATCAGCTTGTTGAAATGAATTTTCGGCGGCGCCACAAACGTTCCGGAACCGTGCCGCCTCTCCACCATCCCCTCGCGCGCCAGGTCCGCCAGCGCGTGCCGCGCCGTCATCAGGCTCACTTTGTGCGTCTTGGCCAGCTCCCGCTCCGAAGCCACCATATCCCCAGGCTTTAGCTGCCCGCCTTCAATCCTTCTGCGGATCACATTCTGTATTCGCTTATACGTCGGTTCGCCGTTTCGGCCGATCGGTGTCATGAACGCTCCGGAATTGCCCGTGAGTCTACCAGCATAGTCTTACAGCGCAACGAACAAGCGCCGCCCTCTGCTTTCTAAGTGCCAACACACTGCTATAGAGCGCGCTCAGCCGCTATAGAGCGTATTTGAAATATCTATCAGAAGCCTTATACATTTTCATTTTTCTCTTGACAACACAAATAATGAGCTATATAGCTCTTCCTCAGACATGGGGTATTTCGGGTGCGTGGGAGGCATGACAGCCTCGATTCTCCGAATTTCCGCCAGGAGGCTTCTGTGAACAAGATTCGCCGCATCACCAATTTCGCGCTGTTCCTTTCCCTCTCTTACATCGTCGCGCTCGGCCTGACCGTTTCGCCCGCTTGGAGCCAGCAGGCCTCCGGCGCTATCACCGGCACGGTCACTGACGCGTCCGGCGCGGCCGTCGCCAACGCCACGGTCACGATTCGCGACGTGGATCGCGGCACCACTTGGACCACGCCGTCGAACACCGCCGGTGTCTACAATTTCCCGCAGGTGACGGTTGGCAACGTGGAAGTAACCGTGGAAGCCACCGGCTTCTCCAAACAGGTTCACCCCGCCTTCACTCTCATTCTCAATCAGATCGCGCGCGTAGACTTCCAATTGAGCGTCGGGCAAGTATCGCAGACCATCGAGGTCACCACTGCCCCGCCGCTTCTCCAGACGGACTCCACCGACTTGGGCACGCTTATCGACTCGAAAGCCGCGGTCTCTTTGCCCCTGGCTACTCGCAACATCAACCAGCTCACCTTGCTCGCTCCCGGCGTCGTCAGCCCCAATATCTTTGCCTTTCAAGCTCCGCAGTCCACCTTCGGCACCGGCCGTCCTTACGTCAACGGCGCACGCGAGCAAGACAACAACTTCTCGCTGGACGGCATGGATACCAACCAGGCAGACAACAACGAGGTTGCCTACGTGCCCAGTCCGGACGCCATTCAGGA
>CAWAAG010000014.1:0-175476 GCA_963780035.1 uncultured Acidobacteriota bacterium
TCAAATGAGCGAAGTTGTCCCGCTTCACGTGGAGCAATTTCTGCAAACCAAGTTGAAGGCTGGGCTGTCTCCCAAGACGACTCGCAATCTGCTTGGCGTTCTGCAGGGACTCTTCTCGCTTGCAGTGGATGACGATCTCCTCGCGAGGTCCCCGATTCGCAACCGCCACAAACCAACAGTGCGACGAATCGAGAAGCCCGTCTGGTCACTAGTCCAAATGCGAGAGATTTTGGAGAAAACACCAGATAAGTATCGTGTGGTATTCCAAGTGCTCGCTCTCACCGGAGCCAGGACGGGTGAAGTATTAGGTCTGCAATGGAAGCATGTCGATTTGGAGAAAGCGCAGTTGCGGATCGAACAGAGCTTTTGGCGCGGCCTACTCGTCGCACCGAAAACGGAGGGCAGTGTTCGCACAATTAACATGAGTGAGGTGCTTGTCGGAGCTCTCAGGAGACATCGGGAAGCGTCGGATCAGAAAGGGTCCAACGACTTTGTATTTTGCAAGAGAGATGGTTCCCCATTACACCCGGACGTACTTCGGAAGGACGTGCTCTACCCGGTCCTTGACCGCCTTCGCATTTCGCGTCCCTCAGGGACTTCCGGTTTTCATGCATTCAGGCATTCCGTGGGCAGCTTGATCAACGCGGAAACGGGAAACCTAAAACTTGCGCAGAAGTTGTTGGGTCATTCGAACATCAACATGACGGCCGATGTTTACACACACACTTCGCAAGAGTCAGAGCGTGAGGCAGCGCGTGTCGTAGAACGGGCGATCTACGGCGACTTGTTCCCAGTTTGTTCCTCAATTGAAAATGGGAACAAGACTGCGGCAACAAACTAAGAAGGGCGGGGTCATCACTCGGTGTGCAACTGAAAGAAAAAAGGGCGCTTCGAGGTTTAGCCTCTAAGCACCCATGGTTGCGGGGGTTGGATTTGAACCAACGACCTCCGGGTTATGAGCCCGACGAGCTACCAGGCTGCTCCACCCCGCGCTCAACATATTACGCGACTTGCCGCGCTTCTGCAACCGCCTCACGAAATCTTAACTAAATCCACGGGGCGGCCAAGAAGCTTTCTCTGTGAGCTATAAGGCTTTCCAGCACTTGCAGGAGCTGGGAAATTTTCGCAGCGTCTGATGCGCACCGCGTTCAGCCCAGCAGGCGCACGAATACTCGCGCGCCGTTCACGCAAGATTCCTGCCGGGCTTCGCAAGTTGTAACGATTTCCGCGCTTCCATCACTATTACGTCACAGGGGCCTGAGGATACCAGCACTGAGCCTAACCTAACGACGCAGGCGCGGAGCCTTGTGCCCAAGGAGGATTTACCATGCCCAGACATTCCTACGGATGGGTTCGAGATTTGCCCGATCAGCGTGATTTTATGTTTGCCGCGCCGGTTGCGAATATGGCCGCACTTCCGCCGAACAAAGATCTCCGGCCGGGGTGCCCCAAGGAAGTCTACGACCAGGGCCAGTTGGGCAGTTGCACGGCGAACGCGATCGCCGGGGCGCTGGAGTTCGACCAAATCAAGCAGGCCGACCCCACAATCTTCACGCCATCGAGGCTGTTCATCTACTACAACGAACGAGTGATCGAAGGCACCGTGAGCACCGACAGTGGCGCGCAAATTCGCGACGGGATCAAGTGCGTCGGCCAGATCGGCGCTTGCCCGGAGACGGATTGGGCCTACGACATCACCAAGTTTGCGCAAAAACCGCCGGCGCCGGCATTCCAGGACGCCAAACTGGGAAAAGCCCTGCAGTACCAGAGGGTGCCGCAAGTTCTCAGTCAGATGAAGGGATGCCTCGCTTCGGGTTACCCGTTCGTCTTCGGATTCACGGTATACGAAAGCTTTGAAAGCGATCAGGTGGCGAAAACGGGCGTCGCGCCCATGCCGGCCCAGGGCGAAAAGGTGTTGGGGGGCCACGCGGTTCTGGCTGTCGGGTACGACGACGCGTCGCAGCGCTTCATCGTGCGCAACTCCTGGGGCCCCGTTTGGGGAATGGGCGGCTATTTTACGTTCCCGTATGCATACCTGACGGACGCTAATTTGTCGGATGACTTCTGGACGGTCCGCTTAGTAGCAAAGACGGCCGCTGAGATCGCAGCCGAGAAAGCGAAGTCGGCAGGGTCGCGTTAAGGCCATCAGGTTTCAACGCTGATGCGCTAAATCCGAAGCAAGTTCGGTCACGCGCACCGAAACCGAAAAGATGCGTGCGGCTGCGCCCCCAAGGCCGCACGCATCCACGGTCTGGAAAATTCGCACGACGCATGCCGAGCGAGGCGGATCGCCGCGCAGCCGGCGCCAATAGCCTCGAGGCCACGCCAACGCGCGTGCTCAGCCCCTCTCGTCGTTTGCGAAATGGATCGTTGCGGCAGGAAAATCGCCAAGAACGGAGATGCGCGGGGCTACCAGGAGCTGTACGCCGTATTTGTGAACGGCGAGACTTTATCCGAAGCGGAATTCACATCCGTGATTCCGTAGCAGGTTTGTTCCGGACTGTAACCCACATCGTCGGATTTGGTCACCCAGTCCGCGGTATTGGTCATGGGGTCTTCGGGAATCCGGCTCAAATAATTGTTGCTCACCAGGTCGTCGAGTGAGGACGGGCCGCATTCTTTATCCATCGTGTAATCCTGAATGGCTTTCCTCATCACCTGGAGTTCCGACTTCAACTTCGTTTCCTTGGCCCGCAGCACCGTCTTCTGATATTGCCCCGCGGCAATGGACGCCAGAATCAGAATGATGGTGATCACCACCATCAGTTCGATCAGAGTGAAACCGCCCTGCGAGGTTCCGCCGCGGGCGATCCTGGCTTTTGCGAGTTGTAATCTGCGTATCATTTCTTGAAACTTCGCCGGAGCGGGTAGCCGAGAAGCTACCAATCCGAATATTTTGTTCCGTCCAGTGCGGTCCCGGAAGACTTCGTGAACACATCGAAGACGTCCTGCCCGCCCCAGGCCGTCGAATCCGGATCGTCCTGCACCGAGCGCATTCCCCAATCCTTGTTCCCGGTCATCGGGTCGGTGGGAATGGAGCGCAGAAATCGGATGCGCTTGTCGGCGGCGCCGGTCAGTTCGGTCGGCTTGACCAGGGTGTCCAGGTCCACCGGATAACCTTCGGTTCCGGCCTTCACTTGAATCTGGCCCTTGTCGGATGCGTCCTTGTAACGGTCAATGGCGTCGCGCATTTCGCGCAGATCGCGGCGAAGCTGTTCTTCTCTGGTGCGCTTCACGGTGTTGCGCGCCAGCGGCACTGAAATAGACGCCAGAATGATAAGGATCGCGCAAGCCACGACCAGCTCAAGAAGCGTGACTCCCGCCGCAGAGCCATGACGCCGATCAAGACTGCGCGGCGCGACAGGCAAGAAAAACAATACTCTCGAGCAGCCGTGCCGTCTGGGTAGGGGATTCACGTCGCTACGATTCCAACTCATGGTTCCTTAATGCACCTGAATGGTGGCTTCTCCGGATACGATGGGAATGGACTGTTGCTGGGAATTGTGGGCGTTCACTTCCAGAATCTGCAGGCGCGCAGTCCCGGGCCCGACGGCGCGTATCACCAGGCCCAGAACAGTTCCGGTCCCGCTGACGCCCGGCGTATTCGGTTGCCGGGTCGCAGAAACCACCACTTCGCCTTTCTGCTGATCAATCCGCTGCACCACGGCGATTTCCTGGGTCCCGCCCGAAAGAAACCCGCCGTTGCGCACTTCCTCCACCTGGATCACCGCGGGATTGTAATGAATCATCAGCGGAATAGAAAAAAGATCGTTCACGTTGGATATGGCCAGGCCCAAGGTCGTCGTATCGCCAGGCTTCAGTACCGTCGTCGAGGGTTCGAAGTGCAACTGTACCGCCGCGCCCGGCTGCGGAGCCATGGCTGCTTGCGGCTGAGCTTGCTGCATCGAAGCCGCCGTTATGCCCGGCGCCGCGTTCGAGCGAGCCGGAGGAGGAACTGCTTGAGCGGTGGGCTGCGCTGTCGCCGGAGTTTCCACGGTGGCATCGTCGCGATAGACGCGCACATTCGAATCCGTGCCCGCGGCCATCGGGGCGAGATTTTGCGCGGTGAGCGACGGCAGGCGCAGCACGTGCGGCGTCAGCACGATCAGCGTCTCGTCCTCTTGAATCTGGTGGCTATTGTCGGAGAACAAGTAACGCATCAGCGGCACTTCGCCAATCCCCGGGATGCCATTCACGTTATTCGTATCCGTACGTTCGATCAGGCCGCCCAAAACGCTGACTTCGCCTTCTTTCAGGCGGACATCGTTCTCGACCTTTTTCTGCCCGATGACCGGCTGGTTGATGCCGCCAATATTGCTGGTCCCCGTGATTTGCGATACGTCCACGGTGAGCTTCATGCTCACTTCGCCGTCAGGATGAACGCGCGGGGTAACCTCGATGTTGACGCCCACATCGATGTACTGGAATTGCGTATTGACGAGAGGATTTACCACTCCAGAACTGCCGGTCACACCGACGCCCACACCCGCCTGGAAGCTGCCAGTCGCAACCGGGACGCGCGAGCCAATTTTAAGCGTCGCTTTCTGGCCGTCCGTCACGCGCAATTCCGGATCTTGAATAATCTTGGTGCGATCGTCCGTCAGGATCGCGTTTGCTTGGGCTCCGGGAAGGGTAATGGCCCAATCCTGGGTGGACAGCCTCTTCAAATTATTCAAGGACACTTGATTGTTCGTCGTGGTGGTGGAACCGCCGGTAGTTGAACTTGAGCTCCCGTTGGGATTCAATGCGGAGCGGGGTTGAAACGCCACGGAAACGGATTGCCCCGGCAAAATTCCCAAATCGCGCAGGCGGTCCATGCTGGCGGTCAAAACTTGCACGTGAATCAAGACTTCCGGTTTGGCCTTGTCAATATCCTTGATGATCTTTCCGGCCAGCAGCAGTTTGTCCGGCGTGTCGCGGATGACGATGGCGTTCTGCGAATTCACCTGCGACAAGCGATGCAGATCGAGCAGTTGCCGCAAGCCGTTCACAACCTCGGTCAGATCCTGTGGCGTTAGTGTGTTCGAAAGATAAAACGTCTGCACCACTTCGTCTTCCAGATCCTTGCGCTTTTGCGGCTGATCGGGCGCTACGAAGATCACCGTCGGCGTAACCGGCTTCCAGAAGGCCTTGCTTTCGAGGGAGACGGCATCCAGGGCTTGTTCCAGGGTAACGTTGGGCAATTCCGCGGTGATGCGGCGGGAAGTAAAATCCGGATCGAAAATCACGCTGAGGCCCGCCAGCTTGGCGATGGTCTCGTATACCACCCGCGCGTCATTGGTCATCTTCAGGTTAATGGGTTCGCGCGAGAGCGGCTTGAGCTCGGGAGGCTCCGAGAGGATCTGTTCGTTCGGCGCGACGGAAATTGTCTTGGGTGCCGGGTTATTCTGCGCCGCTATCAAATCCATGGTGCGCTTTACTTCCTGGTCCGCGGCGACGTTGGACGGGTCGATGAGTTGTGCCTTCTGGAACTCGGCCAGGGCCAGCTGCAAATCGCCCAACTTGATGGCTTTTTCGCCCTGATGGATGTGAAATTGGCCGGCGTCGTAACGCGCCTGGGCGGCACGCAGCTTATATTCGGCGTTGGTGGGGTCGCTACGGAGCGCTCGTTCGTAGTGAACTAGAGCGGTGTCATAGTCTTGCAGCGCGTTGGCCTTTTGCGCAGCCGAAAAATCTTCGTTGCCTTTGGGGCAGCCGGCGAGCAACAGGGCAGCCGCCACCAAAAGCGGCACGTATCCTAAACGACGCAAAAGTGAGCCTCCGCTGGGTTTGCTAATTCCTATCGAGTTTAGCACCCGCAGTGTGATGCGGCAACAAATCCGCACAGTTGTGTTAGACGTATGAAACACTGAATTCCGGGCCGGGTTTGTATGAATGTTTCGTAAAATGTAACGCAAAGCACCGGAAATCCATCGAAATCCGTGACTTGCGGCAACTTGCACGGGGCGGCTATCATGGTGTTGACGTGAACTCCAACTCCCAAAAGTCTCAACACCAAGGCGTGAAGATTGTTTCGCAGAATCGCGCCGCCTCCTACAACTACCACCTGCTCGATAGTCTGGAAGCCGGGCTGGTACTGGTGGGCACCGAGGTCAAGTCCCTGCGCGAAGGCAAAGGCACCCTCCGGGAGGCCTACGCCGAAATTCGCGTTGGCGAGGCTTGGCTGGTAAACTGCCATATTCCCGAGTATCAGCCCGGAGGATTCAGGAACCACGACCCCCTGCGAAAACGGAAGCTGCTGCTCAACCGGCGCGAATTGAACCGCCTTCTGGTCCAGACCCAGCAGAAGGGTATGACCATCGTTCCGACCAAGATTTACTTCCGGGACGGCATCGCCAAGTGCGAATTGGCCGTCGCCAAAGGGAAGAAATTCCACGACCGGCGTGAAGCCGAGAAGCAAAAAGAGGCGAAACGGGAAGCCAATGAAGCCATCTTTCGCTCTCGCCGCCGCTGAAATTCGAAAAAAGTGAAAGGGAGATATGCAGATCCAACTGGATAGCCAGCCTTACGCTTCAATACACGCCGACGCACTCGTAACCTACGTTTTCGATCAGGACCAGAAAATCGAGGGAGTTCTGGCAGACATCGACGAAAAAATGGACGGCCGCCTCGCCGCCCTCGCAACTAGCGGAGAACTTACCGGCAAAACCCTGGAACTTGTGCTTGTCCATTTTCCCGAGGGCTTGGACGCCAAGCGGTTATTGTTGGTGGGGGCAGGGAAGCCCGGCAAGTTTTCGGTTTCGGACCTACGCAAAATTGCCGGCGCGGCATTGCGCCATCTGAAATCGCGCGGCGTGAAGAAATTTATCTTCCTTGCTCGCGAAGGCGAACGCGGCGGCGCTTCAGCCCAGGCCGTCACCGAAGGCCTGATCGTCGCCGATTTTGAATCTGATAAATACCGCACCGAAAAGAAACCCAACCGCGAAATCCAGTCCGTATCCCTGGCCGGGTTTGATTCCGCCACGCAAAACGGAAATCTCGCGGACGCCGTCGAGCACGGCCGCGTGATCGCCGAATCGCAGAATTTCGCCCGCGATTTGATCAACGAGCCGTCTAATCGCCTGACTCCGCGGATGCTCGCGGCTCGGGCTGAAGCCATGGCCAAGGAAGTCGGCCTGGGCATTGAAGTCCTGGACGAGCGCAAAATCTCCGAACTGAAAATGGGCGCGCTGATCGGCGTCGCGCAGGGCAGCGTCGAACCGCCGCGCGTGATCGTCGTGCGTTACACGCCCGATAATCCGCGAGCGGACTCGCCCGTTCTCGGCCTGGTGGGCAAAGGCGTGACCTTTGACACGGGCGGCATTTCCATCAAGCCCGCCGACAACATGGAAAAAATGAAGTACGACATGGGCGGGGCCGCCACCATGCTCGGCGCCATGCGCGCGATTGCTTACCTGAAGCCCGCGGTTCCGGTGATCGCGGTAATTCCTTCCACGGAAAATATGCCGGGAGGCCGCGCGCAAAAACCTGGCGACGTGCAAGTGGCCATGTCCGGCAAGACGATCGAAGTGATCAACACCGACGCGGAAGGCCGCATGATCCTCGCCGACGGCGTTTTCTACGCGCGCAAACTTGGTTGCACGCACCTGATCGACGCCGCCACGTTGACCGGCGCGATTCAGGTGGCGCTCGCGAGCGTGCACGTCGGCGCGTTCGGCACTCCGCGCGAATATCTCGATCAATTCCTCGAGAGCGCCAAAGCCGTCGGCGAAAAAATGTGGCCCATGCCCATGGACGACGAGTACCAGGAAATGATCAAAAGCAATATCGCGGATATACGCAACACCGGCAGCGGCAAGGGCGGCGGCGCCATCACCGGCGCCTGGTTCATCAAGGAATTCGCGGAAGATACGCCGTGGATCCACCTCGATATCGCCGCCACCTGCTGGGTAGACGACGGCAAACCCTGGCTAGCCAAAGGCCCCACGGGCGTAGCCATCCGCTCGATCGTGGATTTCGCAATGAAGTTGTAGCGCCGGCTCGTCCTGAGCGCCCGCCAACGGCGGGGCCGAAGGGCGTCTGGCCAGCTGATTTGCCTTTGAATTTGTAGCGGCCGCGTTCAGGGGGGCGTAGTTGCCCTTGATTTTGCGGTCATCTCGAGCGCCGCGAAGCCTGCCTGCCGCAGGCAGGGATCTGTCTTCGTTTTTGTAGCTCGCGCGCTGGCCACTATACTCACATCTTTTCCGGCGCGGTAATGCCCAGCAATCCCAAAGTCGTCACCAACTGCTCCCGCACCAGCGCCGTGACCAGCAGCAAAAACGCCCGCTTCTCCGGGTCCGCTTCCTTCAAAATATGGTGCTTGTGATAAAACACATTAAAAGCCTGCGCCAGTTCAAACGCGAAACGTGCCAGAAACGCTGGTTCCTGCGATGCCACCGCGGTGTCCAGTCGCGCATCGAATGACCCGGCCAGCAGCACCAGATCCCATATATCGTCGTACTCGGGCGCGGCAAGAAACCGCCCCGCGTCGATCTCGCCGCTCTTCAGTTTCGCGATGTTCGCGGCATCTTCCACACCGACGCTGGGACCCATTTCCGCGCCCTTGCGCAAAATTCCGTTCACGCGGACCACGGCATATTGCACGTAGGGACCGGTCTCGCCCTCGAAGCTCAGCGCGTCCTTAAAATCAAAAGCAATCACAGTCGAACGGGTGAAGCGCAGTAAGAAATAACGCAGCGCCCCGATCGCCACCGCATGCGCAATCGCCGCCCGCTCTGTATCCGGCGTGTCCGGATGGCGCGCGTCCACTTCCTTGCGCGCTCCCGCCTCCAACTGATCAATCAAATCATCAGCCTTCACGCCCTGGCCCTTCCGCCCGCTCACTTCGATGTACGCGCGCTTCGCGTCTTCGGGCGGAATCTCGTAACCCATTTCCAGCGCGCAACGCGGCGTCAGCGCCACCACGTTGTACGCAAAATGTTTCAGGTGATCCGCTTCGTCGCCATAACCAAGCGCCCGCAAGGCCGCGACCACCACCTGTTGCGGATAAGCCTGCCGCGAATCAATCACGTTGAATAATTCGCGCGCATGACCAAACTCCGGCGCGCCGGGATCGTCGCCATCGCTCGCCGTCACCCATGCCTGGTGCCCGTCCGGATGTTTGTAAAAACGCCGGTAATGAAAATCGCGGTTTAGCAGCCCAAATTTCCAAAGATGCAGCGCGATGTCCTTGCCCACATACGTGACGGTCCCGGTGGACCGCACAATAATCTTCGCCTCTGCTTCTTCTGGTGGTTCCTCGGCGATTTCACCGTCCGCAGGCGTTGCCGCCGGCGCTTCGCCCGCAGCTGTCTCCTTCGCTCCGTGCTCCGAAGGCAATTCCATCACCCAGCAACCGGCGTTCTTTCCCGCGGTCGCCAGTTTCACCGCCTCGCGCTCTTTCAGCATCGCGAACGCCGCATCCCAGAATTTCAAATGCAGGATGTCGCTCTCCTGCGTCAGCAAATCGAAATCAATTCCCAGGCGGTCGAGGGTGTGCAGGTGGCAATAATTGATCGCCGTCGCAACCACCTCGCCCATGCGCGCCGCTTCGCCGTGCCCCTCTTCGATTTCCTTGAGCGTCTGATTCCGTAATTCCAGCCGCGCTTTGTCTTCCGCCAGGAACTGCGTCACTCGCGCGTATAAATCCCAGCACAAATAATCAAATTTGGGCGCCGCCGCGAGCGCGCGCACCTCGTCCAGCGACTTCTTTTCGATATGCAGGAACCCCAGCACCACGTCTGCAACCTGCACGCCGGTGTTATCAATGTAGTTCTGAATCTCGACGCGCCGGCCGGTATGTCGGAGCAAGCGTCCAAACGTGTCGCCCAGCACCGCATTGCGCAAATGCCCGATGTGCGCGGCCTTGTTCGGGTTGATGCTGGTATGTTCCACCACGGTCTTGGTGGCCTGCGCGCCATGCAGCACACCTTCGCGTCCCGCTTCCTCACCAGCCCGCCGGAAGAAATCGGCGCGGTCGAAAAACGCGTTCAAGTAGCCGCCTCCGGCCACTTCTACCCGCGCGATGCCCGCCACCGGTTTCAGCGAATTGGCGATTTCCTGCGCCAGCGCGCGCGGCGGCTTTTTCAGCCGCTTGGCCAGTTCAAAACATAGAGGCGATGCCGCCTCGCCCATGGCCAACCGGGGCGGGCGTTCGATCACGATGGGCACGTCCGTCTTGTAACGCTCGTGGATGTGATGCCTGAGCGCCTTGCGAAACCGCTCCTCGACCGCTTTGTACACGTGGCTCCTTGGATAGAATGAATCCGGCGATTATAGGGGAACGGCGCGAAGCGGTCAAAAGCACAGCGCAATTTCGAAGTGCGCGGCTATTTGACACTGTTTGCGGCGCAGACTAGTATCGTTTTTTCAGCTTTATCCGCGAAAAGTCGCACCGATACATGAAAACTCTGCGTCATGCCTATTTCGATTGCTTCTCCGGCATCAGCGGCGACATGGTTCTGGGCGCCCTGGTGGACGCCGGCGTCGATTTGCGCGCCATTGAAGCCGAGCTGCGCAAACTGGGCCTGGAAGGCTGGACGATTTCCGCCGAGAAGGTGCAGCGCGGCCAGATTTTCGCGACGCACGCGAAAGTCGCATCGAGCGAGGGGCATCACCACCGCGGACTTTCCGTCATCCTCGGCCGTATCGAGAAAGCGCAACTCGCGCCGCGCGCCTCCGAACGCGCCCGCAAGATTTTCACGCGTCTCGCCGAAGCGGAAGCTAGAGTTCACCAGGTTCCCATCGAGCAGGTGCATTTCCACGAAGTTGGCGCGGTGGATTCGATTGTGGACATCGTCGGAGCGGCCATCGGATTCGAGCTGCTGGGCATTGACGAATTTTCCTGCTCGCCTCTCGATGTGGGTGCCGGACAAGTCAAAACGGCGCACGGCCTGTTACCAGTGCCTGCGCCGGCTACCGCCGAGCTGCTGAAGGGCGCGCCGATGTACACCAGCGGCATCGCCAAAGAGTTGGTCACGCCCACCGGTGCGGCGATCGCCACGACTCTTGCGACGCGCTACTCGGAAATTCCGGAAATGACGCTTAGCTCCATCGGCTACGGCGCCGGTTCCGCCAATTTCACAGAAAAAGCGAACGTGCTGCGCATTCTGATCGGTGAAATTGCGGCGAGCGAGCCGGGGGAACACTGGGACGCGCCCATCACCGTGATCGAAGCGAACTTGGACGACATGAGCCCGCAAATTTACGGTTATTTTGCCGAGCGCGCCCTTGCCGCCGGAGCCCTGGACGTCTTTTCCGCGCCCGTGCAGATGAAGAAAAATCGTCCGGGGCTGCTGGTGACGATTCTGGCCGAGCCTGCCAAGGTGGCGGCGCTGATTGATCTGGTGTTTCGCGAAACCACCACCCTCGGCGTGCGCACCCACGAAGTCCGCCGCAAGATTCTCGATCGGGAGTTCGTGCTGGTGGCCACGCCGTTCGGCGAAGTAAATATGAAAGTCTCGCGCATGAATGGAACGATCCTGAACGCCGCGCCCGAATACGAAGACTGCCAGCGCATCGCCGCGCAGAAAGGCATCCCGTTGAAACAGGTGCTCGCCGCCGCGTCATTCGAATTTCAGCGGCAGGCTGAGAAACGCGGCGCGGGCGGCAGCCACTAACAGTTCATGGACAATCCCAAACCCAAGTATTACCTCACCACGCCCATTTATTACGCGAACTCGCGGCCGCATGTCGGCTCGGCCTATACCACTATCGTCTGCGACGTGATTGCGCGCTACAAACGCATGTGCGGATACGACGTCGCCTACCTCACCGGGACCGACGAACATGGCGTGAACATCGAACGCGCCGCCGAAAAGGCGGGCATCACTCCGCAGCAGCTCGTGGACCAGAACGAGAAAATCTTCCGCGATTTGTGGAAGTTGCTGGGAATCACCACCACGGATTTCGTGCGCACCACTTCGCCGGAACACGCGCGCGGCGTTCAGCAACTGGTTCTGCGCACGCTGGAAAAGTCGCCGAAGGCCATTGAAAAGAGAAAATACGAAGGGCGCTACTGCATCTATGACAATCTCTATGTGAGTGACACGGCCGAGCCCGCCGATTGCCCGATTTGCGGCCGCCCCGCCGAGCTGATTTCCGAAGAGAACTATTTTTTCAGACTGAGCGATTATCAGGGGCGCCTGCTGCAGTTTTACGCCGAGCATCCGGATTTCGTGCAGCCCGATTTTCGCTTCAATGAAGTGAAAAGTTTTGTGCAGGCCGGGCTGAAGGATGTTTCCATCAGCCGCCGCACGATCAAGTGGGGAATCCCCTGGCCGGGCGACTCCGAGCAGGTGTTCTACGTCTGGTACGACGCGCTGACCAGCTACATGAGCGGGATCGGCTATGCCAGCGAAGACCCCGAGCGCGCCGCGCGCTTTGCGAAGTTCTGGCCCGCGAACGTCCACATGATCGGAAAAGAGATCATCCGCTTCCATGCGGTTTACTGGCCCGCGTTTCTGATGGCCGCGTTTCCGGATAAACCGCTCGCCGAGTACATGCCGGCCAGAGTCCACGCGCACGGATGGCTGCTTTTCGAGCAGGAAAAGATGAGCAAGTCCAAGGGCAACGTCGCCTACGCCGAGCCTATCGTGAAAGTGCTGGGCAACGACGCGCTGCGCTATTACTTGCTGCGCGAGACCGTCTTCGGCCAAGACGGCAATTTCTCGCGCGAAGCGCTCATCACGCGCTACAACGCCGACCTCGCGAATGGGCTCGGCAACCTAGCCAATCGCACTCTGACGATGATCGCGACTTATTGCG
Source organism: uncultured Acidobacteriota bacterium (assembly GCA_963780035.1). Taxonomy (GTDB): domain Bacteria; phylum Acidobacteriota; class Terriglobia; order Acidiferrales; family UBA7541; genus Palsa-295. Next base: position 12,745 of record CAWAAG010000014.1, read on the forward strand.
GTGGCACTGTCCCGACCCAGGCTCCCCCGCCGTCGAATCTTCGGGAGTTGGCTTCCACGACTTTTTACAATACGATTCGCAACTCGTATGACAAATTCGAATTCTCGGATGCGTTAACGATAATTTGGGGTCTGGTGGCAATCGCCGACAAATACCTTGCGGAAGAAAAGCCCTGGACACTTGCGAAGGACCCTGCGCAAAAGGCGCGCCTCGAGCAAGTGCTCTACGTCGCTGCGGAATCGCTCAGGATTGTTTCCGTTCTCGCGCATCCCGTGATTCCCGACGCGACGCAAAAGATTTGGGAACAGCTTGGACAAGCAGGAAAAATCGAAAACGTGAGCATCAATGATTTGCAATGGGGTGGATTGAAACCGGGAACGAAGATCGGGAAGCCTGAAGGAGTTTTCCCGCGAGCGGACAAGAAAGAAGTACTGGAGAAGATCGAAGCCATGGAAAACGAAATACGGAATCCAGGCAGCGCGCAGCCAGACCTGGCGACGACTGCTACCAAACAGCCTGTGGAGGGCGCGACCACCGGAACATCGGCGGCGGGCCCAGCGGCGATACCTGCGAGCGCTCCCGGTGCTGGGGCCGCAACGGCAGCGGCGGCGGGAGCTGCAGCAGCGCCCGCAGTTCCAGCGAAGATTGGGATTGAAGATTTTGCCAAGGTGGAGTTGCGCGTCGGCGTGGTGAAATCGGCGGAGCGCATACAGGGCGCTGACAAGCTACTCAAGTTGCTGGTGGATATTGGCGATGAAGTGCGTCAGGTCCTCGCGGGGATTGCGCTTTCTTACGCGCCGGAGGAACTTGTCGGCCGCAAAGTGGTGATTGTCGCAAATTTGGCGCCGCGCAAGATGCGTGGCCTCGAGTCGAACGGAATGCTGCTGGCGGCGTCCGTCGGGCCAGACGGCAAGCCGGTGCTTTGCACGTTCGCCGAGGATGTTCCGGCAGGCGCAAAAGTGAAATGATGAGCCAGAAGATCTTTGCGGTTAGCCATAGCCTGGTGCAGAACGGAAGGGTGGGGCTGAAGAGTCTGCGTGAGAACTCCAAAACCTGTACTTCAGCGGCTGAAGCCGCACTGATTTGCCTGCATTAATGCCGTAGCTAAAGCTACGGCCTACAAAGATTCTCGCGTTCACACACACTCTCTTCAGCGCCGCCGTACGGGACGCCTCGATCATCAGGGGTTTTAACCCCTGAGGCGCGATTTCGATGTTTGTCCGCAAACGCGCGTTCATTTCGCGCGCGGTCGGGACCAGTGGTCGCCTGAAACCTTTTGGCGGGTAGAGTCGTATACTAACTGTGAGGGTCGAAGTTTGAACACGGCCCGCGGGAGGGGACAATGAATTGCCCGAAATGCCATCGCGACATCGCTGAATATTCGAACTACTGCTACTACTGCGGGGCGCAGCAGCACGTGACGCCCGCTGGACCTCCGCCGGTCCACAAGCGCCTGATGCGGTCTTCGACGGACTGCAAAATCGCCGGAGTTTGCGGCGGCATCGCCGAATACCTGGAAGTGGATTCCACGATCGTGCGGCTGGTGTGGGTGCTGCTGGTGATTTTCCCGGTGCCGCTAGTGCCCGCGGTTCTGGGCTACTTCATCGCATGGCTGGTAATGCCGCAAGCGCCGGCGCCGATCCCGGTGGATATGTCCGCGCAGCCTATGCCGCCCAGCGCGCCCGAGCACGGCTCCACGCAGACGGCGTAAGCGAATCTGGAAAGTGCCGGAGCGGCGTTTTATGGCGCCGCTCCGGCGGCGTTGCCGCAGATGATCGCGGCGGCCTAGTCGCGATCCTTATTTTTCGATTTGCGCGCCGGCGGCCTGCCGCCTCCGCCAAATACCGCCTGATCCAGCGAAATCAATCCCGCCCCAAGCGTCGCCAACGCGAATGCTCCCACCGCCATCGCCAGCGGAAACTGGTAAGCATCCACTTTCATCGGCGTGGTGAGTATTCCGTGAACTTTCACCAGCGCCACCGCCATTTCACCGGCCAGCAGCAATCCCGCCACGCGCGTAAACAACCCGACGATCAATAAGCAGCCGCCAAAAAACTCAAACACGCCCGCGATGTACACAAAATAGGACGGAAAACCCATGTGCCCAAACGCCTGCATGGCTTCCTGCGTATGCGTGAAGAGCTTCGGATAACCGTGAAAGGCGAAGATCACTCCCAAGGCGACCCTCAGCAGCAAAAGCGCTAAAGGTTTCAGTTTTTCCATGCTCTGCATGCAATTCCTCCGGGGACGATGAGACACGAATGATGGCTGCGCGGACGGCATTGTATCAGAAGCGAAATATTCCGCTCGCGGGAGTATGGAAACTTTGCGCATAACGCGCGCGGGGATGCACGTTGCGATTGGTGTAAAATGCTGCGTTACTTTGGAAGCAACCCCGACCATGACCCAGCCCGCACGAGCGAGCAGCGCCAGCTGTGCCAGGACATTCGGAGAACGCCGGTGATCCGCAAGATGCTCCTCGGCTTCGCCGTTGTGCTGGTGGTGGTTGTCGGACTTTATGTCCGCCAGCATCACACGACGGTGCCGCTGGAAATTGCCTACTCCGGAAATCACCTGGTCACGGTGTACAGCACTTCGGCGCAGGTGCGCGAGCCGGTCACCACCGTCAACTTCGGCGAACGCCTGGAGGTTCTGCAACGCTTTCAGGATCAAGTGAAGGTCCGCACGCCCGATGGGGTGGTGGGCTGGGTTGCCGAACGCGATTTACTTTCGGCGGACTCGTGGCAGCGGATGAAGGATATGGAAACGAAGGCGGAGGCGATGGCGGTGGAAGCGCGCGGGCACACGCGCGTCCTCAGCAATTTGCATTTCGGGCCGGGACGCGACACGCCGCGCATTCGCCAGTTGAACAAGGACGTTGCGCTTGATTTATTGATGCGGCAAACCGCGGAAATCAAGCCCGCGATTGTAGAGAACGCTGAACAGGAAACCGCGGCGCCCGCCCCGGAGGGCAAGAAAGAGGATTGGTGGTTCGTTCGCGCGCACACCGCCGATCAAGCCACACTCGCCGGGTGGGTGCTCGGCCGCTTCATTGACCTGGATGTGCCGCAGCCGCTGCCTGATTATGCGAGCTCCGCGGGGATGCGCATTGTGGCTTGGACGCAGCTCGACCGCGTGACGGGTGCGTCGGGCAAGCCGAGGCCACAGTACTTGCTCGTAGGAACGCACGGCCCCGAAGGACAGCCGTGTGATTTCACGATGCTGCGCGTGTACACCTGGGGAAAGCAGAAGGAGCGCTACGAGACTGCATTTGTGGAAAGCGATGTGTGCGGCAAACTGCCGATCGAGCGGACACAAGCGGCCGGGCCAGGAGGCGACGTCACTTTTTCGTTTCAGGATTTGAGCGGCGGCGCCGCTGAAAAACGGACCTACCAGATGCACCAGACCATCGTTCGCCGCGTGAGAGAGGCAGGAGCGGCGGAACCACGGAAGCACCGGCGTTAATCACCGCGTTTCATTGTCGAGCATTTCATCTGGCGGACGCGACGAGTTGGGATAAATTGATTGCCATGGGGAAGCGCGGTCTGATCGCTGTATATGTCTCTGTGCTGCTTGCTGCGGCCTTCCTTTTGGGATGTTCCCAGGGGTCCTCGGTCGTCATGGCCGAGAAAACCGTCGTCGCCGCGCCATCGGTTGAGTACGCCGGTGAATGGGGGGTAAAAGGGGATGGGCCCGGGCAGCTGCAAGATCCCTCGGGAATTGCCACGAACTCGCTGGGTGACGTCTTTATTGCCGATGCCGGCAGCGCGTTCATTACCAAGTTCGCCCCCGGCGGCAAGCCGCTGCTATCCTTCCAGGAAGATGGCCTGAATCATCCGCAATTCATTGCACTCGATCTGGGCGGCGCGATTTACGTCACCGATCCGGTTCGCAACAGCGTCTTCATCTTTCTGCCGAATGGCGACCGCTATCGCGAGCTGCGCATCAGGACGCGGGCCGTGACGGGCAATGCGCTGAGCGTGGCAGTCGGCGATGACGGCCTGATTCACGTGCTGGATTCGAACGCGGGCAAGGTATTCACCTATACGCCGCGATTGCGCCTGGTGCAGACCTGGCAGCCGCGCGAAACCTTTCCAGGCTCGAGGCGTTTCGGTCCGCTGGTGAAGGGACCGGATGACTACCTCTATCTCGCGACGCCGTCAGGGGGCATCATGAAGCTCACGCGCGAGGGGCACCTGATCACGGAAATAGTTCCCACCGCAAAGGATGTGAGTTGGGATCCCAATGCGGGTTTTGCGATTTGGAGTAATTGCGTATTCGTGATGGATTCCAACGGGCTGATGCTGCACGTGGTGAGCACGGATGGGGCTCCTAAGCTTGACGTGGACCTCGCTCCGCAACTGGGGCAAGCGTCGCGTAAGGCTCCGCCTCTGGTTGTGAATTCTCAGGGAGAATTGCTGGTCCTGGACGCGCCGGAAGCGCGCGTGCTGCGTTATCACGTCAGCTTCTAGTATTTTCACGCCGCGCGTTATCATTGGCTTTCTCGTGGCATCAGGAGCGACCTCGTGGCCCTACTGCTTTCGGAAGCGGACGTAAAAAGCATTCTGACCATGCCGCTGGCGCTGCAGGCGGTGGAAGATTCCTTTCGCCGGCTCGCGGACGGCAGCGCGCAGGTTCATTCCCGCCGGCGATTGCACATTCCGGGGAAAAGCTATCTGCATTACATGGCGGCAGCGGACGCGGTAACCGGCTATATGGGCCTGAAGATGTACACGAGCGCAAAAGAGGGGCTGCGGTTTCTGGTGCCACTATTCGACGCGCAGTCCGGCGACCTGCTGGCATTGATCGAAGCGGATTACCTGGGGCAAATGCGCACGGGCGCGGCGAGCGGTGTGGCCACCCGCCTGATGGCTCGAGCGGACGCGAACACTGTGGGGATCATCGGCACGGGCTTGCAGGCGCGCACGCAATTGGAAGCGATCGCTTCGGTGCGGCCAATCGCAAGCGTGCGCGCGTTTGGGCGCAACGCGGAACGTCGCGAGCGGTTCGCCAAGGAAATGACGGAACAGCTCGGGCTGCCAGTGGCAGCGGTTGGGTCGGCGGAGGAAGCCGTGCGCGATGTGGCGATCGCGGTGACCTCGACGACTTCCACGAGCCCTGTCCTAGAAGGGCGCTGGCTCAAAACCGGTATGCACATCAACGCGATCGGCGCGAATTTTCCGCAGAAGCACGAACTCGATGGGGAAGCGGTGCGCCGCTGCGACATCATCGCCGTGGATTCGCGCGAGCAATCAAAAATGGAAGCGGGCGATCTGATTCAAATGTACGGCGACGACAAGAGGCGCTGGGACAGCGTCAGCGAGCTGGCGGAAATTGTGGCGGGGACCATTCCCGGCCGCGTGAATGCCGAACAGATTACGCTTTTCAAGTCCAACGGCATCGCTAGCGAGGACATCGTGGTGGCGGGTCGCATTTACGAATTGGCGCGCGAGCGGGGCCTCGGGCGGCAGATGCCTTTGTGGGAGAAGGAAGCTCGTTCGGCGGAAGCGCGCGGCGTCTAGCGCTTTTCCGCGCGAATGTGGCTGAGTTGCTTGAAGAGCGCGTCGCGCAGGCGCTGGCGCGTGTCTTCCGGGAGCGGAGCGGGTTCGGAATTGCAGAAAATCTGGACAGTCTTCTTGGTGGTGTCCACAACGATGCGGCAGTCTTCGCAATTTTCGAGATGCTTTTCGATAGAGGATTTCAGCGACGGTTCCATCGCTTCTTCCAGGTAGTTGTTCAGCTCCTTGACAATGTTCTTGCAGTTCACGAATTCTCACTCTGGCGAAAATAGCGGTTCAGTTTCTGGCGCAGTTTCAAGCGCGCTCGCAGCAACCGCGATTTTACGGCTGGGATCGAAAGACCCAGCGCTTCCGCCGTCTCCTCGGTCGATAATTCTTCGATGTCGCGAAGTTGGAAAACGATTCTAAAAGGTGGATCCAGTTCCGCGATGGTGCTGGAAAGTATCTGGCCGAGTTCGGTCTGTTCGTAGCGATCCTCGGGCGAAGGTCCCCAATCTTCCACTTCGCGCGGCATCGTATCTTCGCCAGTGTCTATCTCTTCGTCAAGCGATACCTGGTTGGGGCGGCGCTTGCGGAGCTTCATGAGGGCCTGATTGACGGCGATACGCACCAGCCAGGTGTAAAAGCGGGAATTGCCCTGAAACTCTCCGAGATGCTGGTAGGACTTCAGGAAGGCTTCCTGCATCACGTCTTCGGCGTCTTCACGGTTCTGGGTGATATTCTGCGCCAGGCGGAAGATCTTGCGTTCGTAGCGGCCGACCAGCGTTTCAAACGCGGAAATGTCGCCACCCTTGGCGGCGGCGACGAGCGAGCCTTCGTCGTCCTTCACTACCTGTGAGGGTAGCGGGGTACGGGGTTGCAACGGGTTTAATTTCGATGCGCTCATGGATGTGTGCGAAATTAGGGTAGCACAAATCGCGGGTTGCGCGCTCACCGGCTAGCGGGCTTTACTGGCAAATGCTCATATTTCAGCCATTTAGACGCGCGAAATTTTGCTTGCGACTGGCGTGCAAACCCAGGAGCGGTGCTAGCAACAGACGGCGCGCCGACCTTGCAGACCGGGCAAGTGCTGGCGGATAATCGCAGCAACGGAGCGCGCTGCCGACGGACCCGGGAGAGTGGATGGCGACGCCGCAGGGTGTCGAAGAGACGAAACTGGTTCATTACGGCGTCGAGGATGGTGTGGCGATCCTCGAGCTGGACGATCCTCCGGCCAACACTTACTGCGGACGGCGTAAGAAGTTCGGGAAGCGAAAAGGACTGAATGCGCACACTGCCTGACTACCTTCGCAAGGGAATGAAGATGATTCTGGTCGGCGCCAATCCCGGCGACCGTTCCGCGCGCGTCGGTCATTACTACGCGGGGCGTGGGAATCAATTCTGGCCGATCATGTACGAATCAGGCGTCATTCCGGAGCCGCTCAGCTACGAGGATGACCGGCGAATTCTGGAATTCGGAATCGGGATGACGGATCTGGTGAAGCGTCCCACGCGCGGCGTGGACGAAATCGAGCGGCGAGAATTTGCCGAGGGCCGCGTGCTGCTGGCGCAGAAGCTGGAAGACTTGCGCCCGCGCGTCGTGGCATTTAACGGCAAAATGGTTTTTGAGAAATTTGCGGGAAGGCCCTGCAAGCTCGGCTTGCAAAAAGAAGAATTGTACGGCGCGAAGGTGTTCGTTCTGCCGTCCACGAGCGGTCTGAATGGCGGGACGGAACGCGCGGTGAAAACGCGCTATTTCAAGAAGCTTGCCGCGCTTTTGAAAAGTTTGAAGGACTAGGGAGGCGAATAAATCATGGGAGCCACACAGCCAACCGCCAGTCCGCTGGTGACGGAAGAACACGCCGGAGCGATCGCCACGATCCGGCTGAACCGCCCGGAAAAATTGAACGCGCTGAACGTCCAATTGGGCCAGGAATTGGTGCACGCGCTATTACGAGTGCAGGCGGATAAATCGGTTCGCTGCGTGGTGATCACGGGCGCGGGACGCGCGTTCTGCGCCGGCGGCGATCTGGAGCTTTTGCGCGACGTGCGGCAGCGCAAAGCGGTGAAAGAAGTGGAAGCGCTGGTGCTGGCCGGAAAAGAGATTTCCCTGGCGATCGCCACGATGCCCAAGGTAGTGATCGCCGCGGTGAATGGCCCGGCAGCGGGAGGCGGAATGAACCTGGCGCTGGCCGCCGATATTCGAATCGCCTCCGACCAGGCGCGTTTTGCGGAATCTTTCGCGCAAATCGGATTGTTTCCTGACTTCGGTGGGACCTATTTTCTGCCGCGGATCATCGGTCCCACGCGAGCCGCGGAATTGTTTTACACGGCGCAGATGCTATCAGCGGAAGACGCGCTGCGGATGGGAATCGTGTCGCGTGTGGTGCCGGCAGAGCAGTTTGAAGCCGAAACGAAGAAACTTGCCGAAAGCATTGCGAGCGGGGCGGCGCTCGCGCAACGCGACGTGAAACACAAGATGAGCAGCGAGCAGCGCAAGGAGCTAGAAGCCGCGTTGGACGAAGAAATTCGCCTGCAGATCCATTGCTTCGATTCGCAGGATTGCCTGGAAGGCCTTAACGCATTTTTCGAGAAGCGCAAACCGAATTTCCAGGGATACTAGGGCGCGGTTGCAGGCAAGCAGGCGCGCGCTGCAGAGTAAAACCTGCCGAAATTCCGCAGGGTCGAGCAAATCGTTCGCGGGAGAACGACCATCGAGCATTGCAATCATTGCGGGCTGGCTTGTGCGGATATGTCCCTGCGGAAAGGGAGATTCAGGCGATCATGACGGCTCGATCGGAAGCGAATCTCGCGGCGCGCGGCTACACCTTCGGCGAGTTGATGGTGGCGGCCGCGGCGCGCGAGATCGCCGACGGCGAGCTTATCTTCGTGGGGATGCGTTTGCCGATGCTGGCGTTTCTGGTGGCGCGCAGGACGCACGCCCCGAGCGCCGTCGGTCTATTTGAAAATGGCGTGATCCGCGAAACGCCCGCGGCGGAATTGCTCTATACCATGGGCGACCCGGCAAATCTGCGCGGCGCCACGCAATGCGGAGAAATGACCGGCGTGATGGGGCTGCTGCAGCAGGGGCGAGTGGATGCGGGATTTTTGGGCGCGGCGGAAGTGGACCGCTTCGGCAATCTCAATACCACTTGGGGCTACCGCCACAAAGAAATGCAGCGTCTGCCAGGGTCGGGGGGCGCGTGCGACATCGCGTGCCTGGCGCGGAGAACCGTGGTGATGCTCGCGCATGAACGCGGAAGACTCTGCGAGCGCGTGGGCCACATCACTTCGCCCGGATATGGAAGCGGCAACGGTTGGCGGCGCTCGCAGGGATTGCCGCAGGCTTCGGGGCCTTCGGCGGTCATCACGACTTTGGGAGTGCTGCGCTTTGGGCACGACGGCGAGGCCTATCTTGCTTCGGTTCACCCAGGCGTGAGCGTCGAAGAAGTCCTGGCGAATACGGGGTGGACGCTGCGCGTAGCGGACGAATTAATGGAAACTCCGCCGCCAACCGACAGTGAACTTCGCGTAACCCGCGAACTCGATCCCCAACATTTCTGGACCCGATGACATGACTGCTGAATCCAAACGAATGAGCATGCGTGACGCGATCGCGCGGCACGTGCCGTCCGGCTCCATGGTGCTGCTCGGCGCGCAACTGGAGCAAATGATTCCTTTCGCGGCCGGGCATGAACTGATTCGCCAAAGCCGGCGCGATCTGACGCTGGTGGGGCCGATTTCAGACATTCTCTTCGATCAAATGATCGGGGCGGGCTGCGTTTCGCGGGTGATGGCCGCGTGGATTGGAAATGTTTCGGCGGGCGTGGGATATTGTTTTCGGCGAGCGGTGGAGCGAAGCGTCCCGCGGCGGCTGGAAGTGGTGGATTATTCCAATTTCACGATGGCCATGGCGCTGCATGCCGGAGCGCTGGGTGTGCCGTTCTTGCCGACCTATGCGACGCTGGGAAGCGATCTGCTGAAGAAGAACGGGAATTTGCGCGAATTCTCGTCCCCTGTGAGCGAGGAAAAGTTGGTGGCGGTGCGCGCGCTGCGTCCGGATGTGGCCATTTTGCATGTGCAGCGCTCGGACGCGCAGGGCAATGCGCACATTTGGGGCAGCCTGGGAGTCGCCGTGGATGGCGCGCGTGCGGCGCGGAAAATAATTGTAGTGGCGGAAGAGATTGTCGAGCCGGATGTGATTGCCTCCGACCCGAATCGCACGCTGGTGCCGGGTTTCCTGGTCGCCGCCGTGGTACATGAACCGGGTGGCGCGCATCCTTCGCCCGTGCAGGGTTATTATGGCCGGGACCACGCGTACTTTACGCAGTATCACGAGCAGACGCGGCGTTTGGAAGATTTCGAAGATTGGCTGGCGCACTGGGTCGTGCAAGTAGCCGGCCGGCAAGAATATTCGAAGCAGCTTGGCGCCGATCGCGTGCAAAGCCTGGCGGTGAAGGAACACGCGTTTTCCGCGCCGGCGGATTTTGGATATTGACGATGACAGATCTACTTTCCAACATCGAGATCGCGCCGCGCGAAGTGAAGGAACTGCTGGCGGGCGACGACAAAGTTCTTTTCGTGGATGTCCGCGAGCAATGGGAATACGATACGGCGCACATTGCCGGGTCCGTGCTGATCCCGCTGGGCGATATTCCGTCGAGTCTGGCCCGTCTGGGGAAGGCCGAGGAAATAGTGCTGTTCTGCCATCATGGCATGCGCAGCCTGGACGCGGCGGTGTGGCTGCGTTCGCAGGGCGTGGAAGGCGCGCGATCGATGACGGGCGGAATCGAGCGCTGGTCAACGAGGTTGATCCGAAAGTGCCGCGTTACTGAGGGGAATCACCGCATGGCAACGAAGAAGGCAGTGAGAAAGACGCGAAGCAAGGTCCGCAAGAGCGTAAGGAAGACGCGCAAGAAGGCCGAATTTATACAGAAACCTTCGTGCACCACGTGCCGGAAAGCGCGCAAATACATGGAGCGCCGCGGATTCGAATTGCATTTCCGCAATTTGGATAAAGAGCGCTTGAGCGCCGCCGAGCTGGAAAAGTTGATTGGCAGGCGCGACCACGAGGATTTCTTGAATCCGCGCAATGAGCTTTACCGGCGGAAGCACATGAAGGACAATCCGCCGTCGCGCCGGGAAGCGATTCGCATGATGGTTCGTGAACCCAATCTGATCCGGCGGCCGGTGGTCGTGGCCGGCGGCCGGGTGGTCGTGGGCTTCGACGAAAACGGGATCGCGCGACTGTAAAATCATTCGTATTGCTTCATCGTTGTTCTTTGCGGGAGCGTCCGAGTTTGCCCCCAATCATAGACATTCACGTCCACATCAATCCGCACGAGATGGTTCTTCCGGCGGCACTCGATTTAATTCGGCGTGGACGCCGCGACAACGACGAAATCGAGAAGTACGCCGCGAGTCCCAAGGCATTTCTGCATTTCATGGATGAGGCGGAAATTGAGCGCGCGGGCCTGATCAACTACGTGGGCCCGGATGTGATTGGATTTACGGCGGAAGTGAACGATTGGGTCGCGAAGTATTGCGCCGTCGATCCCGAAAGGCTGCTGGCGTTCGGGTCGGTGCACCCGAAATACATTTACGATGCCGGCGCGGAAGTGGACCGGCTGAAAAAGATCGGCATTCGCGGGCTGAAGGTTCATCCGTCGCATCAATTATTTGCGCCGAACGAATATCGCAACGGCCTGGGACCGCTGCGCGCGATGTACGAACGGGCGCAGGCGCTCGCGATGCCCGTGATGATTCATACCGGGACTTCGATTTTCCCGGGCGCGCGTAATGTGTACGCCCAGCCGATTCTGGCGGACGACGTGGGCGTGGATTTCCCGGATCTCGTGGTGATCCTCGCGCACGGGGGCCGCCCTTTATGGATGAATGAGGCTTTTTTTCTGGTGCGGCGCCATCCCCATATGTACATGGATATTTCCGGCATCCCGCCGCAGAGATTGCTGGAAAATTTCCCGCGGATCGAGGAAATCGCGGACAAAGTGCTGTTCGGGACGGATTGGCCCGGTCCCGGCGTTCCCGGCGTGCGCGGCAATATCGCGAAATTCCGGGCGCTGCCGATTTCCTCGGCCGCGCAACAGAAAATACTGTACGACAATGCGGCTCGGCTTTTTCCGCGCGAAGTTTAGGAGCAGCACAGAACGATGGACGTAAAGACGATTGGCGTGATCGGGGCAGGAACGATGGGCAGCGGAATCGCGTATGCCGCGGCGTACGGCGGATACCGCACGATCCTCGAGGATGTGTCGCCGGAGATGCTGGAGCGGGGAGTTTCGTACATTCGCGAAGCTCTGGACGAGGGAGTCGCGCGCGGGAAGGTGACGGAGGAGCAGACGACGGCCGCGCTCGCGAATTTGACGACTTCCCGTTCGCTGGAAGACGTGTGCCGTGAAACCGACCTGCTGATTGAAGCGGTGCCGGAAGAAATGGAAGTGAAGCTGGAGATTTTTACGATCTTCGACAAGTTTGCGCGTCCCGGAGCCGTCCTGGCGAGTAATACATCGTCGCTTTCGATCACGGAGCTGGCGGCGATCACCTTTCGCGCGGAGAATTGCGTTGGAATGCATTTCTTCAATCCCGTGCCGAAGATGAAACTGCTGGAAATTGTGCGAGCTCTGGAGACCTCCGAAGCCACGATTCAAGCCTGCGCCGACGTGGGGCGCCGCATGGGCAAGGAAGTGGTGGTGATTCGCGAATCGCCGGGGTTCATTACCAGCCGCATCAACGCCCTGATCGGCAATGAAGCGTTCTACATGCTGCAGGAAGGTATCGCGTCGGCCGAGGACATAGACAAGGCGCTTAAGCTGGGGCTCAATCACCCGATGGGGCCATTTGAGCTGGTGGACGTGGTTGGGCTGGACGTGCGCCTGAATATTCTGGAATATCTGCACAAGACGCTCGGCGAAAAATACCGGCCGTCTCCGCTGCTCGCGCAGTACGTGAAGGCGGGGCGCCTGGGGCGAAAATCCGGGCGCGGCGTGTATGATTATGGCAGCGAGGCGGCGAAGAAATAATTCCACGCCGATTCCGGGCGGGGACGAGCGAGTTTTTCTTACCGATGGCGGCGAAGACAATTTTTAACGATCACGTGGAAATTCTGCAGGGCGACCTGACGGAGATGGATACCGACGCGATTGTCAATGCCGCGAATAATGACTTGCAGCTCGGCGGCGGAGTGGCCGGAGCCATCCGCCGCAAGGGCGGCCCGCAGATTCAAGCGGAGTGCGATGAGATTGGACCGGTGCCCGTGGGCGGTGCGGCCATCACGTCGGGTGGAAGCCTGAAAGCACGTTACGTGATTCACGCCGCCAGTATGCAACTGGGCGGTATGACGTCCGCGCAGTCCCTGCGGAGCTCGACGGCACATTCGCTGCGCATTGCGGCGCAGAAGGGGCTTAAAACCATCGCGTTCCCGGCTATCGGCACAGGCATCGCGGGTTTTCCTATGCGGGAGTGCGCGGAAATAATGCTGCGCGAAACGGCCAAGCATTTCGAAGGACCCACGCCGCTCGAGAAAATCTACTTCGTGCTGTTCGATCCGGAAGCGCTGGCTGCGTTCAATAGCGCTCGCGCCGAATTACAATCAAAGGTATAGGCCAAGCGATGACCGAAGAGATGGTGGAAAAAGTGCGGCGCGAGCTGGTGCGTTACGAGCATCCGCTTTTCGACTTTTCGGCGCGGCCGGCAAGCGAAGGCGTGGAAGTGGAAATCCGCTACAAACCCGCAACGGCGGAAGTTCACAACTACATTTTTCAGCTGCGTCCGCGCGAAATCGAACACGCGCAGTTTCCCTGGACGTTTCAGAAGCAGCTCTACGACTGCCTGCACGATTACATCATCGAAATGTTCACGCGCAATCCGCAGCGGGTAAATTGATGCAGACCGCGCGCGTGCGCAGTGAACCCACGACTCTCGCCACGATAATTGCTGAACGGATTAGGGCACAGGGACCCATTACGTTCGCGGAGTATATGGACGCGTGTCTCTACCACCCGCAGTACGGTTACTACACCAAACCGGAGCAGCCGCCGCGGCGGGATTATTTCACGAGCGTGGACGCGGGACCGGTGTTTGGCCGGCTACTCGCGCGGCAATTCCATGAAATGTGGGTGCAGCTTGCACGGCCGGACAGATTTGTGCTGGCAGAGGGTGGCGCGGGAGCTGGAGTGCTGGCCGCGCTGATTCTGGACTTCGTCGCCGCTGAATTTCCCGAGTTTTATGCGGCTTTGCAATACCTGGCGGTGGAACGCTCCGCCGCGCGGCGCGCCGCTCGATCCGAGAATCTACAGCTTCATCTGGATGGCGGGCATTTTGCTATCGCAGCGGGGCTGCCAGCGGAAATCGCCTGCGGATGCGTATTTTCCAATGAGTTGTTTGACGCCATGCCGGTGCACCGAGTGGTTCGCGAAGGAAACGAATTGCGCGAATTGTACGTGGCCCTAACGCCGAATGGATTGTATGAAAAGAGCGGGCCACTTTCCGCGGAAGCTCTGCGCGGCTATTTCAGCGAGCAGGGGATCACGCTCGAGGATGGCCAACAGGCCGAAGTGAATTTGCAGGCATGCCAATGGATGGAAAATGCCGGCCGCAGATTACAGCGCGGGTTTGTGCTGACCATCGATTATGGCCACGAAGCGCCAGAGCTGTACGACGCGCGACACATGCGCGGCACATTACTTGCTTATCAGCGGCATCGCGCGGGGGAGGATTTCTTTCGCGCGCCGGGCGAGCAGGATTTGACAGCGCACGTGAACTTCACCGCTCTCGACGCCTGGGGCATGCGTAGCGGCCTGGCGCGCACCGGATTCACTTCGCAGTCCAATTTTTTGCTGGCGCTCGCGCGACAGAGCGATTTCGCGGAGCTGCAGGCCGAAGGGATGAGCGAAAGCGAGCGGTCTCGCGCGCGGCTACTCTTCAAGACGCTGATCTATCCGGAAGGAATGGGCGAGACGTTTCAGGTTTTGTTACAGCACAAGGACGTGGAATCGCCTCGACTCACAGGCTTGGAGCCGCTGTAGAGCCTGTGTGAGAACTCGAAAATCGTTCCCTCAGCGGCCCTTCAGCCCCGATTTCATCGGGGCCTCAGGATAAACTAAAGCCGCTCTGATTCTGCGGCGGTTACGGCACGGCTAAAGCCGTGCCCTGACGAAAATCATGGTTCTCACACAGACTCTGTAGTGGTGCGCAGGCAAGGTGTAAACGACCGCGGGCGGGTCTGAGACCCGACCCTACCATGCCGCGCGGAGGCGGATTAATGGCCGGGCGAGGGGCGCTTAAGGGTCGGCTTGCTGCTGTCGTCGGCGGGCGCTGAGGCTGCCGGAGTCGAAGGTGCAGGGGCCGTGCCGGCGGTGGCGGGAGTGGAATCGTCGCCCGTGTACGCTTTTTGGATGTAGCGGTTGGCTTCCTGTTGGGCTCCCGCCGTATCGTCGCCGAGGTGCTGCGCAAGGCTGTATTCGTTCACGGCGCGTTCGCGCTGGCCGAGAATATCGTAAATCTTGCCGATGTAAATATGGCTCCAGACTTCGGTCCATTTCGGATCGTCGTCGCCGCCTAGAGCAGCGCGAAATGCATTGGCCGCCGCCTGATAGTTCTTCTGGTAGAACATGGCCTCGCCCATGCGGAAATGCGCCAGCGAATTGGTCGGCTGGGTGTCCAGCGCCTTCTGATATTCCTGAATGGCCTCGTAGTACTTACCCACTTCGGCGAGACTTTCGCCGCGAGCGATCATGGCGCGCACGCGCAGGCGCGGGCTGGACTTCAGCAAATTATTGTTCGGATCAATCAGGATACCGTTGGGTTTGGGGCGTCCGAAAGTGTCCACTTCGAACGGCTGCGTGGTGCCGGTGACCAGAATCATTTTTGTTTCGGGATTGCCTTCGGTATCAATCCGAATTTCCACCGGCATGCGGAAGGTATCGAGGTCCTGGTGAATCTTGCCCACCACCTTGAATCCTTTCCGGGTGCGGTAGACGATGTATTCGAGTTTGAATTCCGGCACGCCCGTGGAATTGAGCCACTGCGAAAAGAAAGAGACCAGGTTCACCGGCGGCTGGCCTTTGACGGGCGGCGGAATTTTCGTGGAAGCCAGCTTTTCAAAGTCGTTCAGATTAGCGGTCTTGCCGTTATACTTTTTGTAGAAATCGCGCAGCAGCGCGGTAAATTCGTCGTCGCCAATTTCGGTGCGCAGCATGTGGAATACCAGCGCGCCTTTATCCGCGACGACCGAGCGATATTCGTTGGAAAACGTCTGCAAGCGGGCGGCTTGCGAAATGGGCGCGGTGTCTTCATACATCAGCGCGCCGACCGCGAAATCTTCGAGCGCCTTGTGCAGGCCTGCGGTGCCGTCAGCTTGCTCGGCGTACATCGCTTCCGCGTAGCGCGACAAGCCGTCGGTGAGCCACACGTCCGAACCGCTCGCGGGCAGCACGCGATCACCCCACCACTGTTCGGCGGCTAATTGCGAAAGCAGGCGATCGTTGGCCTTGGTGCCCCACTGGCGCGCGCTGATCAGCATCAATCCGGGCGCGGCGAATCCCGGGAGCGTTCCGTCGGGCAACTGGGCTATGGTCAGCGGCGCGTCGTCCTCCTTCATTTCCAGCGGACCGAAAGCGTCGGAGAAATAGCTGTAAATGTGGGCCAGCGAAGTGGCGTACGAATTGGCGGTATTCGCTTGGGCCGGCGGCGTAAAGACGGATACGTTGAACCCTTCGGTTTGCACGGGCGAAAGCTGCAAGGCGCCGGCAACGAAGCTGCCAACCGGCGCGGCGTGAGCGCAATGGAATAGGTAGGACGCCTGGCCCGGCGCGCCCTTGCCGATTCCCGGCATCAGGTTTGGCGGATCGGCCTTACCAGTGCCGACCACCGCGAAATTATCGGGCACGGTGATCTTAAAAGTGCCGGTGTAGCGGTTCGAAGGGTAATTGGTGAGCGGGAACCAGCGTGCCGGCAGCAGTAGATACGCGCCGGTTTTGTCCACGGAAGCGAAGCGCACGCCTTTGGTGGGGCTGTCATCTTCGTTGGAAAGAGGTCCCGTGTAGTTGAACGTGAGCGTGACAGTCTTTCCGGGCGAGACAACATCGGGCAGGCCGACCGTCAAGACGAGCGGGTTATTGCTGTCGCGCTCGAAGGGGAGCGGCTTGGTGCCAGGGCCCGTGATCGAGTCAATCCTCAAATCCTGGTGAAGCTCGACGACGACGGTGCGCGAAGGTTGCTGCGCGATGAATTCAACCTTGGCGAGGCCCGAAATAGTCTGGTCTTCTGGGTGCAAGAGAACTTCTACCTGGTAGTCTGCCGCGCGGAAGGGAAAAGTGCGCGAAGCTTGCGCGCGCGCGGTGCCGGCAAGCGCAAAAGAAGCAGCCACCAGGGCCAGGCCCGCAATGAGCTTCTTCGGGAGCCGGTGGAACATGTACAAGAATTTGAGCAAGGGAAAAGTACCTCTCTCGCAACCTGGATAATGCCCAATTACATCAGATACCTGTTGCCCGCTCCAAGTTGCCCCAGCGTAAAAGGTTACAACATCCGCGCGAAAATGTCCGCTGCGCGCTCGATAGCGCCCCCTGGACCAAGCTTAGCGCGCACTTCCGCGAGGCCGGCTTTCATTTCGTCGCGGGCGGCGGATTCCAGAAGGCGGCGCGTTTCCTTTTCGAGAGCTTCCGGCGTGAAGTCGTCCTGGATCAATTCCGGGCATACCCGCTTTTCGGCGATCAGATTCACCATGCCGATAAAGGGAGTGCGGACCATGCGCCGGAGAATCGCAGCGGTGAGCGGGGCTACGCGGTAAACAACGACCATGGGCGTGCCTAGCAGCGCGGCTTCCACGGTGGCTGTGCCGCTGGCCACGATGGCGCAATCGGCGGCCGCGAGGGCGTTGTAAGCAGCATCCTCAACGCGCGTGATCTTCACGCCGGGTCGCGCGTAGCGGGCGAAAAATTCCGCGCTCAGCCCGTGAGCAGCGGCGTGGACGAACTGAACGTTGCCCGGCTGCGCAAGGCGTTCACAAGCGGCGACGATGCGCGCGTAGTTTTGGGCGATCTCGTTGGGTCGGCTGCCGGGAAGAATCGTGACGATTGGGCGGCTCGGGTCCAGGCCGTGCTGCGCGGCAAATTCCGGGCGCGACATCGTGGGGCGAACCGTATCCACCAGCGGATGGCCAACGAAATCCACTGGCACTCCCGCATCCTGATAGATTTTCTCTTCGAAGGGAAAGATGACGACCATGCGCTGGACGAGGCGCTTGACCACACGGACGCGGCCCGGACGCCACGCCCACACCTGCGGACCGATGAAGTAGCCCACCGGAATCTTGACGCGCTTCAGACGCCGGGCCACACCGAGATGCGTGCCCGGCGAATCCACCAGGATTGCCAGCGAGGCGCCGCGCGTGGCGGCTTCGCGGGCGAGCCGGTTCTGCACGCCAATTACCGTGGGAATTTTGTGCAGCACTTCGGTGATGCCGACCACCGCTACTTCATGGTAGTCCGCGACGAGCTCAACACGAGCTTCCGCCATTCGCGGGCCGCCCATCCCGAAGAACTTCGCGGGTACGCGGGCGCGCAACGCCGTCGCGAGGCGTGCCGCGTACATGTCGCTCGACGCTTCGCCGGCCGAAATCAGGATTTGCGGCTCACTCATTGAACAGACTCGTTGGCACGGCTGACAGGAACGCTAGCCGGGAGGATCGGTAGAGAGAATTTGGTGTGCGCCGGCGCCGCCAAACGCCGAGCGGCGGATCAGTCATTGGCAGACAAAGGCTGCGAAAATCCAGGGAGTCCGCCGCCGGGCAACGACCCAACCAATTCCTGCTCTTTGTACTGAAGCTGGTAGAGGCGGTAATAGATGCCGCGCAGGGCGAGAAGCTCCTGGTGCGAGCCCTGTTCGCGCAGGCGGCCTTTGTGGAAGACGAGAATGCGATCCGCATGCTGAATCGTGCTGAGGCGATGCGCGATCACCACCGCGGTGCGGCCCTTGAGCAGCCGGTCGAGGGCTTCGCGGATCATCAGCTCGGTTTTTGTATCCACGCTCGAAGTGGCTTCATCGAGAATCAGGAATTTGGGGTCGTGCGCGAGGGCTCGGGCGAAACTGACGAGTTGCCGTTGGCCGACGGACAGAGTGGAACCGCGCTCGGTTACCGGCGTTTCCACTCCTTGCGGCTGCGATTCGAGAAACGGTCCCAGGCCGACTTCGCGAAGGGCATTGGCAGTGGCTTCGCGGTCAATCGTGGGCGTGGCGAGCTTCACGTTCGATTCCAGAGTGCCGGTAAAAAGGAAGGGATCCTGCAGGACGATCCCGAACAGGCGGCGCAGTTCCTGAAGATCGAGTTCGCGAATATCCACGCCATCGAGCAGAATTTCGCCGCGTTGAATATCGTAGAAACGCAGCAGCAGCTGGATGATGGTGGTCTTGCCCGCGCCGGTGTGGCCCACGATGGCGAGCGTCTGCCCAGGCTCGACGCGGAAGGAGACGTCGCGCAGAACCCATTCGTCGTCTTTCGGAGTGGCGCCGCCGTGATAGGCGAACCACACATTGCGGAATTCGATTTCGCCGCGCGGGGCGGGAAGCGCATGAATCTTCGCGGGCGAAGAGATCGTTACCGGCTCATCGAGGAGCTTGAAGATGCGCTCGGATGCAGCCATGGCGCTCTGCAGGATGTTGAATTTTTCGCTCAAATCCTGAATGGGACGGAAGAAGCGCTGGGCATACATCATGAAGGCAATGACGACTTCGATGCCCAGAGTGCCGGCGATCACTCGTGTTCCGCCGACCCAGCACAGCAAGGCGATTCCAGCGAAGCTGAGGAACTCCACCGCAGGGTAAAAGAACGAGAAGGCGTCAATCGCGTCCTTGTACGCGATCATGTGCGTGTGGTTCAGCTCCGCGAACTTCTTGCGGGACTTCTGTTCACGATTGAAGAGCTGGACGACCGCCATGCCGGTTACGTGCTCCTGTAGGAAAGCGTTGATTCGCGCGATTGCGGTGCGAATGCGGCGATTCGCATCACGCACCTTGTTTCGGAAGAAATAAGTGAGCAGGATCATGAATGGAAGCGGCGAGAACGCTGCAAACGCCAAGGGTCGGTTCCATTTGAAAAGTACGGCAGCCATCGCGAATAGGAGCACGAAATCGTTGAGCATGGCTACGACGCCCGACGCAAAGAGATCGTTGAGCGCGTCCACGTCGGTGGTGGAGCGCGTCACCAAACGCCCGATGGGGCTGCGATCGAAAAAACTCATGGGAAGGCGTTGCAGATGTTCGAATATCTCCTTCCGCAAGTCGTACATGGTTTTTTGGCCGATCCACTGCATGATGCGGACTTGCACGTATTGCAGGCCAAAGCTCGCCAGGATCGAACCCGCATATTCGAGAGCGGTGCGTAGCAAACCAGTTAACGCGGCGCTTCGGGAGATCGTGCCTTCGAAACCCGGCACGACGAATTGACCGATACCCACGGCGAAAAGGTAAGGGCCAGCAAGTTCCATCGCTGTGATGCCCAAGGTGAAGGAGATAGCCACCACTACCTGCGCGCGATAGGGGCGGAGGTACTGCATCAGCCGCCGCGTGATCTGCGAATCGTAGAGCTTGCCTAATTTTTCTTCTTCGCGGAAGTCGCTCATTCGCGTGCCAATTCTTCTTCCAGCATTTGTTTTTGATTCAAGTCGGCGTAATAGCCGCCCAGTGCGAGCAGTTCATCGTGCGTGCCGCGCTCGATGATGTGCCCATCGCGCAGGACCACGATTTGATCGGCATTCTTCACCGTGGAAACGCGGTGCGAAATGACAATCGCAGTGCGCTGGCTCATTACGTCGCGCAGGCGGCGCAGGATGCGTTCTTCGGTGTCCGTATCCACACTGGACAGCGCGTCGTCCAGGATCAGAATTCTGGGCTGGCGCAGAATCGCGCGCGCGATGGAGGTGCGCTGCTTCTGGCCGCCGGAAAGCGTGATGCCGCGCTCGCCGACCATGGTGTCATAGCGCTGCGGGAAACTCTGAATCTCGCCGGAGATGCTGGCGATCTCGGCGGCTTCGTAAACGTGTTCCTCGAGCGCGGTGTTCACGCCGAAGGCGATGTTTTCGCGCAGCGTATCGCTGAAAAGGAACGTGTCCTGCGGGACGTAGCCGATGGCGCGGCGCAATTCCGTCAGCGGATAGTCGCGAATCGAGTGGCCATCGAGTAGCAGCGTCCCGAAAGGAGCTTCCCAGAGGCGCGCGATCAGAGACGCCAGCGTGGATTTCCCGCTGCCGGTGGGACCGACAATCGCGAGCGTCGAGCCTGCTGGAATATGCAGGTTGATATCGTGAAGCACGGGGCCGGCGCCCGTGCCGTCTTCGCTGCGTGCTGTTGGGTACGTGAACGTCAAATCGCGGAACTCGATTTCGCCTCGAATGGGTGATTCGGTTGCGGCAAGGGGCGCGACCGCGGAGTCGCCGTTGCTGCTGACGGCCGATACATCATCGCGCGCCTGCAAATTCTCGGCGGAACTTCCGATTCTGGGTTTCGCGTGCAATATGTAATTCAGCCGGCCCATGGATGCAGCGCCGCGTTGAAAGATATTGGTGACCCATCCGAGCGCGATCATCGGAAAAACCAGTTGGCCGAGGAACCAGTAAAACGCCCACATGGTGCCCACGGTGAAGCGGTGGTCAATCACGTCCCGACCGCCCTTGCCGAGTAAAATCACGAAAGTGACGCCAATCAGCGCAGTCAGGAACGGGAAGAACAAGCTCCACGTGGCGATCAGCTTGATATTGCGATCAACATAGTCGCGATTGGCGTGGTCAAAAGCAGCGATTTCCGGTTTTTCCTGCGCGTAGGCGCGAACCACTCGAATGCCAGTGAGATTTTCCTGTGCGCGTGTGGAAAGTACGCCAAGCGCGGCTTGAATCTGTTCTGAAAGACGATGAATGGTTTCGCCGAAGTACCGGACGGCAAACGCGACGACGGGAACGGGAAGCAGGACCCATAGGGTGAGCGTTGGGGACAGCTGCACCATGAAAAAGGTCGCGACGATCATGGTCACAACCGTAGTCGCGCTGTACATGATTCCCGGACCGAGAACCATGCGCACCGCGTTCAAGTCGTTCGTCGCGCGCGACATCAGGTCGCCGGTGCGGTTCCGTACATAGAATTCAGGCTCGAGTTCAACCAGCTTGGCAAGCAGATCATTGCGCAGGTCGTACTCGATCTCGCGCGACACTCCTATCAGAATCCAGCGGGTCCAAAACGAAAAGAATCCTTTGACCAACATGACGCCGACGAGGATCAAGCAAAGCAGGCCGAGGGAGTGGCGACTCATCGAGGCATAGAGTGACAGAATCGGTTGGACGATTGCTCGCGCGGTACCCGAAAGAGTAGAAAGAGTTCGCGACGACCCACCGATACAATCCGTTATCGCCCCGATAATCAATTGGGGGTAGGCGCCAACAAGCCCCATTAACGTGTTCGTCAGCAGTCCCAGGCCGACCATCCCTCGATATCGCCACACATACGGCAACAACGATTTCAAGTGGTCCCAGCCGGAAGCTTGCTTCGCGGGTCGTGCGGCGGGCACCGCGGCGGGTTGGGCGATGGCACTCACAGCCGGATTTGCGACTCCGGAGTCTCCAGCGAGGGCAACTCGCCGAGAAAATTTTCGAAAGTGCGGTCGAGTGATTGGTAGCGCTTCACTTTCGCGTTCCAGCGAACTTCGATGGGCAGAGCGCGGGCGCCCTTGGGATCGCTCACGGGCGTGAAGTAAAGCAGCAAGCCTTTGTCGGGGTCCTGCTCATACTGCAAGCGCCAGCCGTTCACCGGCGCGAGCGGAATATTGCCGAGATAGCCTTTGGGATTTTTCAGGTGCTCGTCGCAGAGCAAGATTTCCTTCCAGTTGCCGGCCGCGTCCTTCTGGAGAATCACGGCTCGCGTGATCACCGTGCCGGGCGCGCCTCCTTGCGGATTCTGCTTCATGCGATTGATGGCCAAGGCCTCCTGCGCGCCGTTTTTTGCCAGGTCGCCGTAGAGAAGGACTTCCGTTTCCGAGCCAAGCGCCTTTTCGGCGGCTTTCTGGACATCATCTGGTATCGCCGGAGTGGCCGGGGCGGCAGGTGCAGCGGCGGTATTCGCTGGTTTGGCAGGCTCCGGCGAAGAGCTTCCGCACGATGTAACGCCCGCAGTCACAACAACAACCATCGCGAAAAACGCAAGTTTCTTCATGAAATCCCGGTGAAGGCTGGACACGCTCGACAGCTTCGATATGCTCGAACACAATTCTAACTTGCCGGACGCGTTCACGGAAGGGCTCTCGGGTTTTGGTTTTCCGCTAGTCTCGGCCGCATCACGGCCGGGGTTTCCGTTCGCATCGCAAATGCCGTGACGGCCGGCAAGCTAGCGAGCAGCCAAAATCTCTTCGAGGCGCGCCTCAAAATTCTCTTCTCCTTCGGACCACAGGCGCAGCCGGGCTATTGGCAACGTATCCTCGATCCGGCGAACCCAATCGAAAAGGCCCTTGATATTTTCACGAGTTTTTTCCTGATACATCTGTAGATTCGCGGGCTTGGCCATGGATTCGAGAAAATTCGCCTCTTCGAGGGTTTGCGGCGCGGGACGCGCAATCTGGCGAATGCCCAGCAGCCCGCCGTGGCCCGTAAAAAGGTGTTCGAAACCGAAGTTCACTTCGAAGTGGCCATTTTCTTTCCAGAAACCCTCGTCGTAATCCTCGCCATTGCAGCGAAGCTCGAGCGGTTGCGGCAATTGCTGCCAGCGCGGCGGGTCTCCCTCGAAGACCCACAGATCCCAGTCGGCGCGGACTGCATAACTGGAATCGCGGTGCAGATAGTCCTTGGCAAGCTCGATGATGCTGGGCGCATCGAGCGGCAGCGAACGAAGGTCCTGCTCGAACACGGGCGTCTCCGTCGAATCCACCGCCTGGATTTCCAGGTAGGTAAATCCCGGGCGCTTCGCGGAGAAGGGCACCGTGGCGAGGAAATCTCCAAAACGTTCGAGCATGGCGTCTTCCGGAAATTCCTTCAGCCAAATGCTGAGGTAAGCCTGATTGGACATGCGGCTATTATACCGGAGCGGCCGATTGGAAATTGGAAAACGGAAAATTGAAAATAGCCTTTGCGGGATGCCGGCGCTATTTTTTCTGCGGGGGGAAGTCGTCGTCTTCCTGGGAACCGAAATCGCTGGAAAGTCCCAGCAGGCGCGATTTCAAGGTGTCGCCCATGGTTCCCAGGACTTCCGAACAGGTCTCGCGCAGGCGCTTTTCAGCGGCCTTGGCGATGGTGTCCAGGACGGTTTGCGAGTGCTGGCCCAGCGTGGTGGCGGAGGCCAGCAGCCAGGAATTCGAAGCGTTTTCCAGGCGCGTCTTGTAGGCTTCGATGGATTCGTCATTGGACTTCTTCAGCTGCTCCATCCAGTCTTTCTTTTCTGACTCCCGCCGGGCTTCCCATTCTTCGATTAACGGGATCAGCTGCGATTGCAGGTGCACGCCGGCCTGTTCGACGCCCTGCATCATGCGATCATCGAGCATTTTTTGATATTCCGCGAGCGAGCCTTCGCGGCTGAATTCCATGTCCGAGCGCGCTTTTTCGAGGGCTTCGCGGGAGGCTTGCTCGAAGCGCCGCAGGGATTCGGATGTGACGCGATGAACCTGGTCGGAGAAGCCGGCCGTGGC
Source organism: uncultured Acidobacteriota bacterium (assembly GCA_963780035.1). GTDB lineage: Bacteria > Acidobacteriota > Terriglobia > Acidiferrales > UBA7541 > Palsa-295. The sequence continues at coordinate 36,916 of CAWAAG010000014.1, forward strand.
CATTTGCGACGTTTCGTTCATTTTGTCGCGCTGGCGTGTGACGATTTCCTTCGCGGAGTCTTCGATCTGCGCGGTGCTGTGTTCCACGTACGTGCGGCGATAGTGATCTAACTCCGACGCCAGCAGGCTGGAGACTTCGGCGGCGCGGTCGCGCAGAGCGGTGGAGGATTGCTCGACGGCCTTCTCCAGCGAAGTCTGCATCGTGCTATGCGCCTTTTTCTGGTACCACTCCGCGGCCTTTTGCAGCGCCTCGTAGGTCTGGTGCTGCGTTTCCGTGCTGCGCTGTTGAATCTCCTCTTCGATCTTGGTGGCTACTTCGCGGCTGGCTTGCTCTATTTCGGCGGGGACATTCCCAATTTCGCTGCGCAGCCGCGCCAGCGCGTCCTGGATGGCCTGTTCGGAAGCCTGCACGGTCTGTTCGCGGATGGTATCTTGCAAGCGGTCCGCGCGATCCGTCGCCAGCTGCATTTGCGCGCTGACTTCGTCCTGCAGCTGCGCCACTTGCTGCGCCGTTTGCTGCACCTGATCGCGAACGACGTCTTGCAGGCGCGCGACCTGGTCGGAAGCCTGTTGCACCTGGCTGTGTACCGCGTGCTGGAGGTGATTTACCTCGTCGGCGGCGTGGCGAATCTGTTCCTGAACGTGATGCTGGGTTTGCTCGGCCCGGTGTTCGGCTTGCTCGAGGTCGCCCAAGGTACGGTGAACCTGATCGAGCCTGGGCGTGAGTTTTTGTTCGAGTTCGATGGAGGCGCGTTCGAGAATTTTTTGCGCGGACGCCTGCAGCGCCGGCTCAATCTGCTGCGCGCGGTCGGCGATCACCTGATCCGCCTTGCGCGACATCTCTTGTTGCTGCGCGGTGAGTAGCTCTTCGAGTTGCTGGCGCGATTGGCGCAGCGAATTCTGCACTGCTTCCTGCAGTTCGGCCTTCGTTTCTTCGGCGCGATGCCGCTCCTGCTGCAGCCCGGCGCCGAGCGTCTCGATGGTGGAGGCTGCTCCGGCGATGGCTTCGTCCAGCGAGGAACGCAAAACCTGCGCTCGCGTGGCGGCGTCCTGCTCCGCCTGAATCGAAGCGGCGCGCGAGGCTTCAGTGAGCGAGGCCTGCAGCGCTTGCGCGCGGGCGGCCGCATCTTGCTCGGCCTGCGAAAGCGCCACCTGCGAGATTTCGGCCAGTTTACCGCCCAGTTTCTGGGACGCGTTGGTCAGCGCTGTTTCGAATTCGGCATTCCATTGCTGAGACGCGGTGGTAGCGTCGCCTTGCGCCTGTTCGATGGTTTTACTGCGCACCGTCTGCGCGGTTTCCTCGAGATTCTTGCGCCACTGTTCCAGATGATTCTGGGCGGCCTCGGGAGAGGATAGGATTTCGAGAGACGGCGTGGAGGCTGCCCGGTCGCGCAGGGCGCGCTCGACCGCCTCTTCCACGGATTGCTTCAAATTGATGGTGGCAGTTTGTTGGGCTGCCTGATGGGCCGCTTGTTCCGCCGCTTGGCTCACCGCTTGCTGCACGGCGTTGCGGACCTTTTCATCGAGCTGCGAAGTGGAAGTTTCCGTGGCCTTGCGCGCCTCTTCGACGATTACGGAGGTGCGATCGGCGGCCTGTTGAACGACTTTCTTAACGGCCGATTCAGAGACGCGGTCCATCGAGACCTTGATGGCCTTCTCGACGGCATCGTGAAGCTGGGCGTCGAGTTGCTGGCGCGCCACGGTCATCTCTTCGGTAATCGCTTGTTCGGCGCCGCGCCGCAACGTCTTATCCAGATTTTCCTTGGCGGCAGCGACCATCTGGGAGACCTGCCGGGCCAGCGCCGCTTGCGTATCGGGCGCGGACGCCGGTGGCGGCACCACATGGATCTTGCTGTCGGCCGGTATGGACGGTGCTGGAGGTGCAGACGCGCCCGCAGGTGCTGACGATGCAGGCATAGTGACTTTCGGCGGCGCGGCCGGAGGCGCGACTGAGCTTACAGGCGGCGCTGGGATCTTGAACGGCGGCGCGGGAGCTTCGACCCGCTTTTCAGGCACCGACGGAATCGGAGGGGGCGGGATTGGCGGGAGCGGTTGCGGAGATACGGAAGCAACCGGTTCCGCCACGCTGGTCACTTCCAGAGGCTTCGAAAACTCGCTGATTAAGTCAGAAGTTTCGCTTGCACCGGTGTTCCAATCTTCGGGAGGGAAGGCGATTCCCCACACGTTGCCGGGAGCCTCAAATTCGAGTCCGATTTGGAACAGCTCGCGTACCGTTCGCGGGCGCTGCACCCACACGACTCGTCCCTGCGTGGAAAACGGTCCGCCTTCAGGACGAGGAATATCCAGCTTTACCATGGAATTCTTGGGGACGTAATGCTTCGACTGGTACTTGCACCCGTGACAATTCACCATCACGGTGGTGGTGCGCTCCTTGAAGGGCTGGCCGAGCGCATCGGTGCCGGTAACCGTGATCGGCACGGCCTGCACAATGCGCGTGCTGCGGCGCTTCTGTGTGCCGGGATCAGCCGACTGTGCGGAATCGTTCAACTTCTCCTCCGTGGGGCAATTTCTAAGGGTAGCATTGTAGGAGCCAGGCGCCAGCCAGGGAACGGCAAATGTGCGAAAAGGTAACTTTGCAGGGCTACTGGTACCCAAACGTCCGGTACGGCAGAGCTAACCAAAACTCCGCGTGGGAGTTGCGGATTCCTCCCTGGGATTGCGTCGAGACACAGGCTTTCTAGTGCGTAGCGTCAGATTTTCCTGAAGTGCCGAAGATGGCGTCCTTGATTTCCTTGGCGACCCAAATCGGACCCACAAGAAAATAAATCAGTCCCTGAAAGAACGCAGGCTTGTTCCCTTCGATGCGATGTCCCGCGAGCAGGAGAATCCAGCCGCCGACGAACAGCGCCAGGCCAATCCGCCAGAAAGTCAGGATCGCCAGGACGATTCCGGCCAGAATGATCGGAATGCCGATCCCGTGGAGCACTTTGTTCCAGACGTTGGTGTGCTCATGATCATACTGTGTCATGTATTTATCTAGCGTTGGCACGGTTTCCCCTCTTGGATAGCTCCTATATACGCCCTGCGGCGGCTGGGCGCAACGGTTGTCCGGGGGCCGTGCGGCGACACCTGACGAAGCAAGGAACGTGGTCCGGACGAGATTAGCCGCCGCGAAATTGGCTGCACTCCTTGCGCGGCGTCGCATCTTGCTGGTCAATCCTTGATCCGCTTCGGTAAGATGGCAAGGTCATCTTGCGCGAGCACTTCTATTCATAAGCGAGTCCCCCCACCATGCGGCGATGGTTGATTATTTCTGCAGTATCCGTGATTGTCTTTGCAGCGGCCCTGTATGCCTTCACTCCGGCAATCAAAAGCACCATCCGGAAGCGTACCGAAGCGTATTTGCGGGCGCGATTTCAGAGTGATATCGAATTTTCGCACTTTGACGTTTTCCTGTTCCCGCACATCCGCGTGACGATTGACGGCCTGACGTTGCGCTTGCAAGGGCGCACCGACGTTCCGCCGCTGATCCAGATCCAGCACGTGAAGTTCACGGCCAGCATATCCGGCATGCTGCGCAAGCGCTTCACGATCCGGCGCGTGGAATTGGATGGGTTGCAGATCCATATGCCACCTAAGGGCAGCGGCGCGCGTCCTAAAATTCACGGCACGGAAACCGACCTCGCTGAGAAGTATCCCGTTCTTATTCACGAGATCGACGCCAATAATGCCATGATCTCGATTCTTCGCGGCGATCCGGGAAAGCCGCCGCGGGAGTTTCCGATTCACGAACTGGTGATCAAGGGCTTCAGTTTCGATGACCCTGCGTCTTTTCATGCCGTACTCACCAATCCAGTCCCCAGGGGCCAAATTGATTGTGCCGGAGAGTTCGGACCGTGGAACGCGGAGGAGCCCCGCCACACCCCCGTCGCGGCGCAATTCACATTCAGCGATGCGGACATGGGGACCATCAAAGGGCTTTCGGGCACTCTGCATTCGACCGGAAAATTCAATGGCCCGCTGGATTATTTGAACGTGCAAGGCTCGACGGACACGCCTGATTTCGCTTTGCGCATGAGCCTGCATCCGGTGAATCTGCACACCGACTACACCGCCATCGTGGACGGCACCAACGGCGACGTGATTCTGAAGCCGGTGATTGCCCATTTCTTGCATACCACGCTGGTCGTAAACGGCGAAGTGGTGGACCTCACGCCCGAGAAGGGCCGCACCATCGAACTGGACGCAGTTTCGCGCGAAGCGGCTATCGAGGATCTGCTTTACTTGACCGTCAAGAACGAGCCGCCGGTGATGAGCGGACCGGCCACGGTGCATGCCAAGATTGAAATTCGCGAAGGGGATGCCGACATCCTGCAACGCATGACCATTGACGGCCTCTTCGGAGTGGCCGATGCGCGCTTCAGCAGCGGCCAGGTGCAGCAAAAGGTGGATACGCTCAGCCGCAAAGCACAAGGGCATCCCAGCGACACGAACATTGACGATGTCGTTTCGAACTTGCAGGCAAATTTCCGCCTCGATCAGGGCGTGGTCAGGTTTTCGAAGCTGAATTTCGGCGTCCCGGGCGCCAACATCGCGCTGACCGGCAGCTATGGCCTGGATAGCGGCCAGATGGATTTTCACGGGAAGCTGCTAATGCAGGCGAAGCTATCGCAGACGACGACGGGCGCGAAATCGTTCTTTCTGAAGGCCGTGGATCCATTCTTCAGAGGCAAGAATGGGGGCTCCGACTTGCCCATCAAAATCACCGGGACCAAAGACCATCCGACGTTCGGCTTGGACCTGCATCACGGCAGCGACGACAAGAAGGATTAGCGCGCGCAGCGCGGGCGTTGAGGCGAGTGGTTCGAAGTCGCGGGATCTTTCGCGGAGCCGCTAGAGGTCGCGGCGGCCTTCCATGGCTTTGCTCATGGTCACTTCATCGGCGTATTCCAGGTCGGAACCGACCGGGATGCCCATGGCGATGCGCGTGACGTGCACACCGAGCGGCTTTATAAGTTTCGAGAGGTATACCGCTGTCGCTTCGCCCTCCGCCGTGGGACTGGTGGCGACAATGATTTCTTCCACCGTGCCGCCTTTCAGGCGTTCGATCAGGCTCTTGATTTTCAGTTGATCGGGGCCAATCCCTTGCAACGGCGAAAGCGCGCCGCCAAGCACGTGGTACAAGCCGTCAAATTGCCGCGTTTTCTCCACCGCCTGAATGTTCGTGGCTTCTTCCACCACGCAGATTATCTTCCTGTTCCTGGCCGCGCCGGTGCAGAAGAGGCAGGGGTCCGCGTCGGTGATGTTGTTGCAGACCGAACATTCGCGAACTTTTTCCTTGGCGTCGCGGATGGCGTCCGAAAGCGCGAAGGCTTGCTCCGGATCCACGCGCAGCAGATAGAAAGCGAGGCGTTGCGCGGTCTTCTGGCCGATGCCAGGCAAGCGTTTCAGCTCGTCAATTAAACGTGTAACCGATGGGGCAAAATCGGGCATGGAACTCCGTTCGTTGAAAGCATTTTAAAAACAGAAGGGAATCGTACCAGCAATCGGAAAAAACCGGGAGAACTCGGCCGGCGCCATCTTATCCAGCCGCAAATGACAGCTCAGAAAAGGCCGGGAATTTTCAGCCCCGCGACTCCGGGCAGGCCGCCGGAGATTTCTTTCACTTGCTTGGAAAGCTCTTCGTCCACGCGGCGCGTGGCTTCGTTTACGGCGCCCTGAATCAGGTCCTGCAGCATTTCCTGGTCCTTGCTCTTGAAAACGTCCGGCTCGATGCGCACTTCGGTCAGCTGCTTCTGGCCGTTCATCTTCACAGTGACCATGCCGCCGCCCGCCGAAGCTTCCACGGAAAGCTCGTCAATCTGCTTCTCGAGCTTCTCCTGCACCTGGCGGAATTGCGAGAGCATCTGCTGCAGAGCTTTGACTTCCATCAGTTATTCCTCGCCCGGGCGCTTGACGTTTGAAATCTGGCCGCCAAATTTTTCAAGCATGGCCCTAACGATCGGATCCTCTTCAAACCGCGCACGCAATTCCGAACCGCGTCCGGTCGGCGCTGCTGCCCGGCTGGAATCCAGTTTAACACAGACGCGTAGTGGCTGGCCCACCACTTGATTCAACACTGTGCGCAATCGTTCCATCGGATCGCGCGACTGCAACATTTCCGCCAGCGAGCGGCTTTCGGTGGGGAAGAAAAGGCGCAACTCGCCGTTCTCTACCTCCCAACGGGTCACCGCGTCCAGCATGGACCACAGAAATTTCTGGCCTTGCAGCGCGGCTTTGATCGCGTCCACCTGCGCGGACGCAAGGCCGTTGGCTGAATCTTCGGCGGCACGTGCGACGATGCGCGGAGGCGACACGGGGACCGGTACGGCTGAACGCACAGCTTCCGAAATTCTCGGCTCGGGTATTTTTGGCGCGGGCGGCTGAGTCATTTCCGAGGTTGCAAGCTTCGATGGCACCGCACTGGCCGTCGCGGGCGCGGTTGCTGCGGACGAATTGGTTTCCGGCGCCATCCGCACTGCCGCGCCGGACACGGCTGAAACGGATCGCGCGCTAGCGGCGGAGGATGTCGCGCGCGACGAACCTCCTCCCGTGGGCCCGCTGCTTCGCGTTTCGCCACGAAGTTCGGCGAGCACTTCTTCAAGAGGCGCAAGCCGGCGCGCGTTGACCAATTTCAAAAGTCCCAGTTCCAGGTGCAGTCGCGGATCGGGCGCCCGGCGCAGTTCCGCATCGGTCGCCAGCAGGGTATTGAAGAAGCGCGTTAGATCCTCTTCGCTGAATCGCGCAGCCTGTTCGGCGAGGCGCGGCCGCTCGTCCTGCGGCGCCGCCACCAGATCAGATTCCGCGCCGCAGACGCGCGCGACCAGCAGATTGCGGAAATGTCGAATGGCTTCACGGCAGAAATGCTGCAGATTCTGCCCGTCGCCAATCAGGCGATGAACCAGGCCCAGCGCCAGTTCCGCGGATTGCTGCGCGATAGCGTCCACCAGATTATCCAGCACGCTTTCGGCAACCACGCCCAGAAGCTCGCGCACTTGTACGTCCGTGATGGCGTCGCCGCTGTAGGAAATTGCTTGCTCGAGCAGCGACAGGCCGTCGCGCAGGCTGCCTTCGGCGGCGCGCGCGAGTACGGCTACCGCGCCCGGTTCGATGGTTAACTTTTCTTCGTGGGCGATGCGCTCGATTTCCTCGCTGATTTCCTTGAACGTCAACGCGCGGAACTGAAAAAGCTGCGCGCGCGATTTGATGGTGTCCACCAGATCGTCGGCGCGCGTCGTAGCCAGGATGAAGACCACGCGCTCGGGCGGCTCTTCCAGGGTTTTCAGGAGCGCGTTCGACGCCTCGTCGGTGAGCTGGTGGGCTTCGTCTAGGATCACCACCTTGTAGCGGCTCGATGCCGGCGCGTAGCGCACCATTTCGCGCAATTCGCGGATCTGATCAATGCCGCGATTCGACGCCGCATCAATTTCCAGCACGTCCAGCGAAGTGCCCGCGGAAATCTCGCGGCAGGAATCGCAGGTGCCGTCGGGCTCGGCGGTCGGACCCTTCACGCAATTGAGCGCCTTGGCCAGGATGCGCGCCGTGGTCGTCTTGCCCACGCCGCGCACGCCGGAAAAAATATAAGCGTGGGCTACGCGGTTGGAATTGATGGCATTGGCGAGAGTTTTGGTGACGTGCTGCTGCCCGACAATTTCACGAAACGTTTGCGGGCGGTATTTTCGGGCGATAACTTTATAGGTCATTTAGCTCGCTGTGGCTCGGCCGCGACTAGAGGAACTTCGGGTACTCCGCGGCACACGAGACTGACCCGCTACCGTTGCTCCCTTCCGGGCCTGGCGGGGTTTGCGGGGAATCGTTGCACAGAGCCCGAAGTTCCACCCATCGGCAGTCCGCGCAGAAAATTTCCGCGCACAAAACTGCTCCGCGAAGTCTAGCACAGCGGTTCGTCACACGAAAGACGCCAACGGCTGGCTTCACGCTCTTCCATTTCGGTAATTCCCGGACTTGCGAGTGCGGATGACTTTCGAGGTCTTCGTTCGCGGCGAGTCAGGCCTTCAGGGCAGACGCCCTCTTGAATTTACGCGCCATGAGAAACGAAAAAACAGACCCGACCACGAAGATGGCTGCGAAGGAAAGGAAGAATGGAAACATGAAGGAATCATTCCGTGCCATCACGCTGAACGCGAGAAAGACCGCGCTGAAGAGCGCGAGTAAGATCGCGTTGCGATTGTGCGTCTTCGCGACAAGAGGAAACGCCAGCTTGTTTCTGTCGACCACCGCCTTCAGCGCTCGCACTTCCTCTTCGCAGCAAGGAGTGCACACCACGCCGACCTCAGTATCCTTCGCGCATTCCGCACACGCACCTTTGCAACAGTACTTGCAGATTGCAACAGCGTCGGATTGAGGATGGCTAAAACACTTCACGGTGGCGCTCCCGCGCGCGTCATTAACATCGAGATTGAATAGAAGTCGCCGTGGATACGATGCCGGAAAGCTAAACCGGGCCTCTCACTTTACATTGGCCGGTGCCCGCCGCGCTGCGCGGTCTGGGTTGCGTCATTTTTCAGCGAGGCCCGCGCCTCCGGCACGGCGCACGCCGTCTCCACGCGCTCGTCGCTAATTGCAGCGAGAGTCTCCAGAGTCTTCTGCGCGTCGGCGGCCTGGCCCGCTTTCACCTGCGCGGTCACCATCAGCCGCAGCGATAGAGGGTTCTGGGCGTCTTCTTGCAGCTCGGTAATCGCGCCGGCGTAATCGCCTTGGGCGTAAAGGACTGCGCCGTTTGCAGAGTGGTACGATTTTTGAACCGGAGTGCTGCGGCTATTCTGCGCCATCGCACTTAAGGGCTTCAGAGCGGCCTGCGCGACCTCCAGCTTTCCCGCAGTCGCTGCCAGAATTGCGCGCGTCTGCAAAATGGACGCCAGCTCGGCTTCGCGGTCGCCGGGCAACATCTTGTGCGGTTCCGCCAGCACGGCTCGCGCTTCATCCAGATCCTTCAGCGCCCCCGCCGGATTCGGATTGAAGAGCGCCATGGTGCGGTGAATCTCCGCTTCCTGCAAAGGCAAACCCTCCGTATGCGCCTCCACGGCAAGTTTTGCAAATTCCTGGCGCGCCTGTTGCAAGTGGTCCTCGCGGTAATAGGTCATGGCCCAGAGCATTCGATAGTTCAACTGGGTCGAGCGCTCTTTCGTTCCTTTCATCGCGATCAAGTACGCAGCGCGCGCCTCTTTTTCATCTCCCATCAGTGCGTAGGTGGAAGCGATGCCGACCTGCGACGGATTGAAATGCGCGTTGATCTGCAGCGCCTTGTGATAGTGCTCGAGCGCAGCGGGATAGTCTTCCAACATGCGCATGATCTCCCCGTAGGAATCCTGCGGGTTGGGCTCATTGGGCAGGGCCGCGACGTACTGATCCATCAGCGGAGGCGCGAGGCGCGCCTGCCCGCTGTACGCATAGCAATAGGCCAGATTGTTCATCGCCGGGAAATATCTTGGATCGTTTTTCAGCAGGCGCTCCAGTATCGCTTCGCCATGCTCGTAGGCTGCTTGATTGGAGCACAGCCATTCCGCGGCCATGTTGGCCAGGCGCTCGTCGTTCGGATATTTCGCGAGCAGGTCGTTCATTGCGGAGATGGCGGGCACCAAATCGCCGTTCTTGGTGCCATTCATCCAGCGGATCAGCAACTGCTCATCGGGAGTCGCGTTGGAGATAAACTTCACGGCCAGCGAGCTTTCCCGCTTCTCCTCTTTCGGATCGGTCGTGAAGTAACCCAGCGCGGCGTGGCCCAGGGCAAACTGCGGATCGGCTTTCACAGCTTCGCGAAAGAATTCGAGGCCTTCGTCCACGAAGAGCCGGTCCTCGCGCTGCACCATTCCCATTTCGTAGGCGCGTCGCGCGGTAAGCGATCTCGTCGTCACCGGCACGGTTTCAGCCGTCGTAGCAACGTGGTCGCCTGCCGATGCAGATGCTTGCTCGGAGGTCTGTGCAGCCGGGCCGGCGGTAGGCGTCGCATCCTGCGCCCGCGCCACGGCGCCGCTCGCTAAAATGGCGATAACCATCCAGGGGAAAGCGTTTCGGATTTTCACGGTTCCTCGCATCGAGTCTGGCTTTGAGTATTAATGGCCCTTCAGGACGTAACCGGGATCAAAGGGTTGCTTTCCATCAATCTTGACGACTTTCACGCCGCTGGTGATGTTGTACACATCAATCACGCCGATCGCCGCGGCATTGCTGCTCACAATTTTCAGTACTTCGTCGTCGCTCTCCGCAAAGACTACCGGCGCGGTTGATTTTCGCCCGGGATCATCGAGCGCCGATTTTCCTTCCTCGAAAGTCCCGCCGAACACTTTCTCTATGACGAATTTCATTCCCGGCGAACTGGGATCGCGAAGAACAATCGTGATGTTTCGCCCGTTGGGCCAGGTGGCGGTCTTGGCGCGGAAGATCTTCCCGAGTTCGACTAACGTCATCTCTCGGACGGGATTGGAGGGGTGGACCACAACCGCAAAATCGGTCGCGAAGGTGACCGCTGCTACTCCCAAGACCAACATGCAGAAAACCAGCAAACGGTTGCGCATCGGATTGTTCCCTGACCTTCCATTCCCGAAGTTCGCGGAATCTGAGATGCTCGCCTATGAGAAAGGCTAGCATTCGGCGGCGGACGCACAGCAGCGAATCGGGCGGGCGGTGTCGAACTAGGTACTAGTACCACCCCCAAGGCCCTGATCTTGCCGATTAGGAACACTTGCCGCCGATAGAAGCGCAACCTTTCGGCGGGATGGAGTATCTTATCGGCCGAGTGCAACCTCCGCACTCGCACCGCGGCGCCAGCGGTAACCCCACGAAACGGGGACGGCTCGGCTATGCCAGAGCCCTCCTCGGCGGAATGTAGTTTCGTTCCCGCCGAGGACAACGGAGGATCCTATGAAGCGTTTCATCTCGGTTTGTGCTTTGTTGTCAGCGTTGCTTTGGCTGACTCCCGCGGTCCGCGCGCAGTCCAATTCAATTCAACCCGGAACCCAGGTCCGCCTCACTTTGACCGCCGGCCTTTCCACCAGCGTCGCGCATGACGGCGATCCCTTTACGGCCATCGTCGCCGAGCCGGTATTCGTCGGGAACCAGCTGCTTCTGCCGGCCGGCGCCAAAATTCATGGCACGGTGACCAGCGTCACGCGTCCGAAGTGGTTTGCCATGGTTCGCGGCGGAGCGTCCATGAATCTGGTATTTAATTCGATCGAAGTGCAGAGCCGCATTTTCCCGGTGCAAATGAGCATTCTCTCGCTCTACACGGGCAGCGCGGACAACACCAAAAAACGGAAGGATTTGAAGACCACGGAAGGCGTGGTGGTGGAAGAAAAGCGCGACATCAAGAACGACGTGATGACCGGGGGACTCGGGACGGGCGCGGGCGCACTGGTGGGAGTGCTCTTCAGCAACGTTGCGCGGGGAACCGTGATCGGGCTTGTCGGAACGTCAGCCTATATCATGACGAAAAAGGGCAAAGACGTTGAACTCCCGGCGCAAACAGGAATGTTGGTGCGCATGGATTCGTCCGTGACGCTTCCCGCTTCGCTATTGCACAACGCTTCCTACTCGCCGGAGTCCGGCGGAAAGTAAAGCTTGGCGCGCCGGACGCCAGGGCGTGAAATCCGTTCGTCCGGTCAGACGGACAATTGCAAATTGGCGGGCATCCGAGTTGCGTCGGATGAGTCGTGAGACGCTGTCGAAACGCGCCGGATGCGCGCCGGATGTTTCCTCGGTGTGTGCCGCGAGGGGCAAGATTTTGTCGTTGGATGGACGCTGCGAAGCCGACGCCGCGAATTAATTTCCCGAAGAGGGGGCTGTGGCTCGGCGCTGCGACTAACCGCTCTGGCAGGATGCTTCCTGCGATTCGGGCATACGAGCGGGCTAGAGTTCATCCGATTGCAGCTTCAAGGCGCCCACCGTCCATTGATTGGAATTTCGCTCCACGTGGATGACCTGGAATAGCACTGGCGCGGTATCCTGGCCGCGATCTTGGTGCCGGCTCACCACCCGCAGCGCCAAAATGGACTCCGGCGCGATTTGCGTCCGCAGACAGAATTTACAACCGCCGCCGCTGACGTTCGTAGTTTCGCACCGTTCGGTGAAAAAACGCCCCCGGAGATTAAAGCCACAGACCTCGATCGAAACTTGCAAGGCGTAGCGCGTTTCGCGCACCGGCTCTACACCCGGGATGGAGCCGAACCGTTTCCAGCGGTGCGAAATCTGCACGCTCATGCCCTAGTCCTTGGCGAACTCGCTCGGCGCGTCGAGAGCGGTCCAGGTTCGTGCGTTGACACGTTGCATATCATTGCGGTCACGCGGCTCCCTTCGCGGCCGCGGCTTTCTGACGGTCGGAGCGCTTCAGAAAACGGTACAGGCTCGTGCGCCCGATGCCGAGCACCTGCGCGGTGCGTACCCGATTGCCATGGCACATTTCCAGGACGCGCTGGATGTGGACGCTGCGGACCTCGTCGAGCGGCAAGGGACTCCAGCTTCCGTTTGCGGATGCGGCGCGGCGCCGCGGCCGCTGCACATGCTCCGGTAGATCGCCCACGTCACTGAATTCGGAATTGGCCGTGATGGCCGCGCTGGCAATCACGTTTTCCAGCTCTCGCACGTTGCCCGGCCAGTCATGCTGCAGCAACACGATGTGCGCCCGCCGCGTCAGCCCCTGAAAAGGCTTGCCATACGATTGGCCATATTTCTTGACGAAGTGTTGCACCAGTATCGGAATGTCTTCGGGCCGCTCGGCGAGTCCGGGAACGCGGAGCTCGATGCTGCTGAGGCGGTAGAAAAGATCCTCGCGGAAGCGCCCGGCCAGCACTTCGGCGCGCAAATCGCGATTGGTAGCTGCAATCAGGCGGACGTCTACGTGCTTCACCTCGGGCGAGCCGACCCGCTGGATTTCGCGATTTTGAATCACGCGCAGCAGTTTGGCCTGCATCTGCAAGGATGTTTCGCCGATCTCGTCCAGAAAGACGGTACCGTTGTTGGCGTATTCGAAAAGTCCCGGACGCGTGTCGGTGGCTCCCGTGAAAGCACCGCGCACATGTCCGAAGAGCTGGCTTTCCAGCAAGGTATCCACCAGCGCCGAACAATTGCAGACGGCGAAACGTTCTTGCGCCACCGGACTCATCTGGTGCAGCGCGTGCGCAATCAGTTCCTTGCCGGCGCCGGTGGGTCCGGTGATGAGCGCGTTGGTGTAGTGGCGCGAGATTTTTTTCGCCAGATCGAATACTTCCATCATGGCCGGGCTGCGCCCCACGATGCCGTGAAATAAGAGGTTATCGAGCAATTTCTCTTCGAGGTCGTGTATCTGCCGAGTGCGCGTGTAGGAATCGGTAAGATCGTCCAGGGTTTTTGTCAGCCGCGTGAAATCAATTGGCTTGCAGACGTAGTCATAGGCGCCGTGCTTGATGGCTTCGATAGCGGACTCCACGGAATAGAACCCGGTGGCTAGAATTACGTACATCCCCGGATCGGATTGCAGCGCTTTTTCCAGGAATTCCAGGCCATCCATTCCCGGCATCTTGAAATCGGCGATCACCACGCGGCAGCCGCCCTGCCGCACCTTCTTTAGCGCTTCCTGAGGGTCCCTGGTTCCCACCACCGCAAAGCCCGCGCGATCCAGGCGGGTTGTGGTCAATTCCACTTGGTCTGCTTCGTCGTCCAGGACGCAGACGGTGAGGTTCTTGCGCGACAGTTCAATCATTGGTCGTTCTTGCACGGCGATCATGATGAATACGTAGGCAAGGATGTGGCCAGAAAGGCATGCATAATTTCGTGGGGGGTGTTTTCCGCTGCTGCGGCGGCTTTCATATCTCTAATGAGCGTAACGCTCACAAACTGCTGGTCTTGCTCAGCGGCTCGATCGGATGCATTCTTCGAGACAATCAGCTGCGAACTGTAGAAAGTTCGTGTGAGACGCCGGGACGTTCCAATACGAAATCGTATTTTCAAAATGGAACAGGACCGCCACTCGTGACACTCGCGCTCTGCTGCAATACGCCGCTGCCTTTTTTCGCCGCTTTACTCACGCAACCTTGCTGTCCGCGCGCAGTAGGGAATCAGCGGTTTCCTGAAATGCCATGCGCGGTTGCAGTTGCTCGACCTTTACCGTGAGATGCTCGTTGAGGTAGTTGGACGAAACCGTGACGGCGCGGTAGGGAACGGGAAAGCCGGTGCCGCCGCCTAACGGCTGGATCAGACGCACAAATAACACGCTCTCCTGGCGTACGGACGAACGCAGGCCAATCGTTTTGCCCGCGGCTTCGCTCCATTCGAGCGTGGTCTTTTCGACGAAGAAGCTTTCCTTATCGTCCCATCCAGAGACTTCGACGCGATAGCTGTTTGAGCTTGCCGAAGCAGCACCGCTGCCTCGCGACTCGCTGAATGAAGAATTCATTGTTCTGCCTCCGGCAGTTGTTCTGCAGAACACATGCCAATGACAAACGTCTTCGTTTGCTCATTCGGAAGGGTTTAGATGAGCGAGCAGCGGTGCGTGGGATGCGCTGGATGTACCATGCGCGAAAGGTGTGCGCGCGTGAAACACTTTGCAAATTAGACGAACGTCCAGTAAATGACGTTGGCTCGCCGAAGATCAACTCCAATGCGAACCCGGATAGAGAACCGCGAGGGCGACCCGAAAGATGTAAGGAAACATCTCATCAAACGCATACCAGGCGATCACTAAACCGAGGATGCCAAACCCTTGGCTGTGCGACCAATCCAAAAATCGCAGTCCCGTCTCTTCCTTCATCAGCAGCGTGATTCCGGTGTTACCGTCCAGCGGCGGCACCGGCAGTAGATTGAACGTCCCCAGCAGCAGATTCAGCAGAAAAATAATGCTGAGAAAGGTGGCCGCGAAGCTCGCGATCCCGGGAACGAGCGGTTCGGTGATATGCGTAAAGCTCACTGAATCGGGCATCCCGAAGTAGCCGAAGTGGATCCCGGCGCGGATCGCCAGGGCCGACAACAAGACCAGCACGAAATTTGCCGCCGGTCCGCCCAAAGCCATCCAGGCCGCGCGCCGCGGATAGCGCTGTTGCCAGGCGGGATCGTAGGGGGCGCTGGCCCAGCCGATCATCCAGTGCGCGACAAAATAAGAAAGGATTGGCACGACGACGAGCCCGAATGGCTCGCGTTTGATATGCGGCAGAGGATTGAGCGAAACCTGCCCGCCGTGAAAGGCGGTGGAGTCGCCGCCCAACCTTGCGATCAGAGCGTGTGCGCCCTCATGGCAGGTGGTGGAGAACAGAAAAACGATGTACCAGATCAATCCGAGGATCAGGAAATCGGGAGACATGCCGGGCACAAGACTAAATTGCCCGCGCGCGTTGCGCAAGCCTTCCTTGCGCTGGAAGCTCGTGGCGCAATCGGTGACTTAGCTCGCGGGGTATCAGATTGTGCGGCCGGAAGAGTTTGCAAACGACGGCCTGCACCCTTCGAGACGAGACGGAAAATTCTTGACACTCTACACTCCGAGGTCTACGCTTCCCGAAACATTTGCTTCCGGAAGGGTAGCCCATGCGTGTGAGCGCCCGGAAGGAGGGGTTGTGACTTCAAATCTGAAAACTCTACCTACGGGCCGTGTCTGCTCCGAGCAGGAATTTGAGAAACTGCTACGGCGCAGCGAACTACATCTCAAGGCCAAGCGGCCAACGGAACTGAAGATTGTGCCGCCGCCCAAGCCGCGACGGGACACCGCGGCCTAAGCAATCCTTCTGTTCATCTAGCAAAATCCCCACGTACAATCAGGATCTTACGGCGGGCTGCGCCAAGGCAACGAGGCAGGTGGCTCCGGGGCCTGGACTCGAACCAGGATAACCAGCTCCAAAGGCTGGCGTGCTACCAATTGCACTACCCCGGAACAGGGTACAAAAGTGTAGCAGACCTGCAGTCGATTTGTTACTACGAGGACGCAGGTCAGATTTGCGCCTTCGAGCGTCGTTTTTTTGCGTGAAACCAAACGGCTGCCGGCTTCGCGCGTGCCGCACCGGGTTTGCTGCCGAGCCTTCAATTTGTTAGGCTTCTGAAGCTCCGTCGGCGGAGAGATGTCCGAGCGGTTTAAGGAGCACGCTTGGAAAGCGTGTGTTGGGGAAACTCAACCGTGGGTTCGAATCCCACTCTCTCCGCCATAATCCGTCAAGGCCCCGGATTGCGCACCATCGGAGGTTAGCGCTCGCGCAATGGCGTAGAACGGTTTCATTTCGCTGTTGTACGCCAGAGCACCGGGCGATTGACGTTCCACAGGCGAAAGAATAACATCGGGCTGTACTACCCCCTTCCTATTGCCGCGCTTCGCAGCGGCGATCAATTTGTGACAATTCATGCTTTGAATCGCGCGCGCAGCGATTTTTCGTTCGCGCGGCGCGTGTGTTTTGGATGCGCGCGGCACCGTCGTTGCGAACCGCGCCGTCTTTCGCTTCGGACACATCGCGGTTTACGCGAAGGAGCAGAGTGGTTTGATCTCCCAACCAGGGTCAAACGGCACAACACGCCGGCTGAATATTCTGCTCACGGAAGACAATCCCGTGAATCGCGTGCTCGCGCAGAAAATCCTGCAAAAACAAGGACACACGGTTACGTGCGCGAATAACGGTAGGGAAGCAGTGCAACTCTGGGAGCATGGTGCGCCCCGAAAATTCGACATCGTCTTGATGGACGTGCAGATGCCGGAGATGGACGGCCTGCAGGCTACCGCCTACATCCGTGAAAAAGAAAAGGAATCCGGTGCCCATATCCCGATCGTGGCTATGACTGCTCATGCCATGAAAGGGGATCGCGAGCGATGTCTTGCAGGCGGCATGGACGGATACCTATCGAAACCAATCTCATCCGGTGGATTGGCGCAGGCGATTGCAGACGCCCTCCCGGTCGTGGCGGGCGCGGCGGGTACATCGAATTCCGCGGCAAAAGGAGAAGCAATGGATGAAGAACTTCTAGCACGTTTTGGAGGCGACGCGAACCTCTTGCGGGAGCTAGCCGAGCTATTTATTCAGGCCTGCCCCAAAATGCTGGCGGACATTCGCGACGCTCTGCAGAAGCGTAATGCCAAAGCATTAGAACGCGCCGCGCACTCGCTCAAGGGATGCGTCGGCAATTTCTTCTCGCAAGGCGCGCGGGAAACGGCGCAACAACTGGAATCGCTCGGGAGGTCTGGTGAACTCGCCGGCGCCGACGAACTCACTCGCTTGCTGGAAGAGCAGATCAACGAGTTCAATCAGACGCTTGCCAGAAGCCTTGAGCTCGTGCATCAATCTCATTAAAACCACGCCGAGGAGTGCTGCCGGTCGTGTGGGGCTTGAATTACCGCCGGGAATCCTTTAGCTCAAAAGGTTCTTCGCCGCCAGCAGTTCCGCATTGAGGATCGCGGCTCCGGCCGCGCCGCGAATCGTATTGTGGCTCAGCAACACGAATTTGTATCCAAGCACCGGACACGCGCGCAGACGCCCGATATGCGTAACCATCCCGCCGTCGCGCTCCACATCCAGCCGCGGCTGCGGGCGATTGGGAGCATCCATGTATACAATCGGCTTCGCCGGTGCGCTCGGAAGTTCCAACCGCTGAGGCTCACCTGAAAAATCGCGAAAGGCCGCCAGTACATCACCCTCGGTCACATCCTTTTCCAGCTCCACGGAGACGCTTTCGGTGTGCCCATTCACCACGGGAACGCGTGTGCTGGTTGCGCTCAAGGTCATCGGGTGAGGCTCGATGCCATCCTCCACCAAGCGCCCCAGGATCTTGCGCGGTTCCGTTTCAATTTTTTGTTCCTCGCCGTCAATGTAGGGAATTACATTGGCGGTGGCGTCCAGTGACGCTACGCCGGGATACCCCGCGCCGGAGAGTCCTTGCAGCGTCGTGACCAGGACGCGCTTGGGTTGAAACGCTCGCAGGGCCGCCAGCGCCATTACCAGCGGTATAGTGGCGCAGTTCGGATTCGTGACGATCGCGCCGCTCCATCCTTTCGCTTTCTTCTGCAGCGGAATCAATGCCAGATGCTCCGGATTCACTTCCGGTATCAGCAGCGGCACCAGCGCGTCCATGCGATGATTTCGAGAATTGCTCACGACGAAATGGCCAGCCGCCGCAAATTCCGCTTCCGCTTCGCCGGCAATCGAAGAATCCAGCGCAGAAAATACCAACTGCGGGCCGGCGCCGGCCTTGAGCGCTTCCACCGAAAGCTTCGCGGCCTCTTCCGGTAATTCCGCCGGCAAGCGCCAGGCGAGATCGCCGTATCGTTTACCGGAGGATCGTTCACTCGCCGCCAGCCAGGTGACGCGGAACCACGGATGCCCCGCCAGCAGCGCGATAAATTGCTGCCCGACGGTTCCCGTCGCTCCTAGAATCCCTACATCAATTTTCGAGGATCCCGACGATCTCGCTTTCACTTTCGGTGAAGGCAGGACCGTGACAGTTTTACTGGGCACTGGCTGCAACCGCCTTTTGTGTCTTTCGCTGATGGTCGAGCAGGCTGAGTCCTTCAAGTAGATCGTCGACCAAGTCTTGCGCATTTTCGCATCCGGGCGAGAGCCGAATCAAGCTATCCGAGAGCCCCAGTTCCGCCCGCGCATCAGCAGGAATGGAAGCGTGGGTCATGGTCGCCGGATGGCACAGCAGCGCCTTGACCCCTCCGAGACTTTCTCCCAAGGTGAAGAAGCGCCGCGAAGAGCAGAACGAGACAACTTCCTCGATTGTGCCGTCCAACTCAAAAGACACCATGCCGCCAAATCCGGTCATCTGTTTCTTCGCGATTTCATGGCCGGGATGATCGGGCAGGCCGGGGAAGTACACGCGGCGCACCAGCGGATGTCCATTGAGTGAATTGGCGATGGCGATCGCGTTTTGTTCGTGCCGCTGCATCCTGAGCTCCAGCGTTTTCAATCCGCGCAAGGTGAGCCAGCAATCGAATGGCGAAGGGACGGCGCCCGTGGCGTTCTGCAGGAACTTGATCGGCTCGAAAATCGCGGGATCCTTCGCCAGCGCCGCGCCTTGAATCGTGTCCGAGTGTCCGCCCAGATATTTCGTCACGCTGTGCACCACGATGTCCGCGCCCAGTTCAAAAGGTTGCTGAAAGTAGGGGGTGGCGAAAGTGTTGTCCACCACCACGAACGCGGATTTCGCGTGGGCCAGCCGGCAAATTTCCACGATGTCGTAAACCAGCAGCCGCGGATTCGTCGGAGATTCGATCCACACCAGCCTGGTGCGTTCCGTAATGGCTGCTTCCAGCGCCACCAGATCCGAAATATCGAACTGTTTGATCACCACACCGATCGGCTGGAATACCTTGTTCAGAATGCGATACGTTCCGCCGTAAACGTCTTGCGGAATTATGATTTCATCGCCGGGCCGCAGATAAGCCTGCAGCACGGCATTCTCGGCGGCGAGTCCCGAGGCGAATACTGCGGCGTTCTCAACGCCTTCGAGTTCAGCCAGCACGGTTTCGAGCCGTTGACGCGTGGGATTATTAGTGCGCGAGTAGTTGAAGCCCTTGTCCTGACCGGGGGCGTCCTGCTCGTACGTCGAAGTTTGAAAAATCGGCGCGATCAGTGAACCGGTCTCTGGTTCCGATGGCTGCCCCGCATGAATCGTTTTCGTTGCGAATTTCATTTTCGTGCTCCTTAGCTTAAATTGCGTCGACTCCGTGGTCCCCTGGTCCCCATTCCCAAGACTTCCCGGACTTCCCAGCTATCAAGACGCCACGGCTTCCGCGCTTGCGGTTTCTGCGGGAGCCGAAATAATTTGGTGGTTCGAAATTCGACTGATTCGCGCCTTCTTGCTGACGCTGCGAATTACCAGCGGCAACCCCGACCGCGCAGCGGCCTCGATCGCCTTGCGCTGCACCAGGTCACACCCCTGCGCCGCAAATTCCAGCGCTTGTGCGAAGCTGAGTTGCGGGATGTGTCTGGCGGCGGGGTCGCGGTGCGGGTCGGCGGTAAAATATCCGGGGACATCTTTGATCAATTCGCAACGACAGGCTCGCAGCCCTTCCGCCAGCAGCACCGCCGTCAAGTCCGAACCGCCGCGGCCCAGCGACACGATCGCGTGCGTCGAGTCGGTGGCGAGAAATCCGGGGACAACCACGACCGCATGTCTTGCCAGCACGCCGCAAAGGCGCCCCGCATGAAGTTGGATGCGTCCTGCTTCGCGTCCCGTGTCCGGCACGGTGAGGCCGGCTTCGTGCACGTTCAAGGGCGCGGCCGCAACGCCAAGGGCCTGCAAATGTATGGTAAGCAGCGCTACGGAGCGGATTTCTCCCGTGGACCACAGCAGGTCCAGCGCGGAGCGCGCGGGTTCTTGCACAATCGCTCTTGCGCTGCGCTCCAGCGTATCGGTAGTGCCTTCCTGCGCCGATACTACGACGACGAGCCGCTCGTTCGGCGCAGTCCTCAGCGTGTTGCGTACGAAAATGGCGGCGCGGCGGTAGGCCTTCGCGCTGGTCAGAATAGACCCACCAAGTTTTATGACTGCGATAGGCCCTTCGGGCGCTGAAGACTGCAACATCTACATTCTCCCATTCGGCGGAATGCGCTCCGCCTCGGCGCCATGGGTTGATCGAGGCCCGATAGAAAAGAGCCCCGGCCAGCGCGCCATGCGCTGCAATAAGCAATGTCAGCATTTGCTTGAGCAAACGCTGCACTTCAATTCGACTTCAGCTTGGGAGTTGAATCTTCAACGACCGGAGTGCCGGTCTATCGAGGATCTTATCTCTCCCCACTGGGCAGGAATTAGCACCTTGGCAGTTGCACCAGGTTGCTGTGGCGTCGCAGGGCCTGTCCCCTCAACCACTCTTGATAAGCGCTGCTGGTAAGGCAGCAAGCAAAGAATAGCAGAACCGATATTTGAGTCAAGCGTTGTTTCCAGCGAATCGTCGCGCAGAGAGCGCACACCGTCAGGCTCTCGCGGCGGCGAGTCCGGCGTTCAAGTAAGTATCCGTATATTCGGATATTTGTCGTATGCGTAATCGAACTCACAACACTGGTTCAACGTACGTAAATCCGTACGAATCCGCACGCAATGTACGACGCCGCGCAGCTAAGTCCAGATTTTGCAGCCAATTTACTCAGTTCCTTAATGTGGATATCAACGTGCGTATGAGCACGAAGATGGGGTAGCGCCGTTCGTGGGCTCGGAAGCACTCAAGCTCTTTTTTCACGACTCTTGCAGAATTCTTGGAGGGAATATGAACTGGAAGCGCTTCTTCGTGGTAGCGTTTGCGCTCCTGATTGCGGTTTCGATGGATTGCGCCCGCTTGGCGGCGCAGGCAACCATCAATACGGGAAGCATACAAGGTGTAGTCACCGACGCTCAAGGCGCCGTCGTTCCCGGCGCGAAAGTTTCGATCAGCAACAAGGAAACCGGCCAGCTGATCAGCACCGTCACCAGCTCGGCCGGCCAGTTCTCCGCGGCTGCGCTGAATCCGGGTACGTATGTGGTCCGCGTCGAGACGGCCAATTTTAAGACCTCCGAAACCACGGTTGTCGTTCAGGTCGGACAAATCGCCTCGGTGAATCCCAAGCTGGAGGTCGGTGTTTCCAGCACGGTAGTTGAGGTCACTGGGCAAGAGGTCGCCGTTAATACGGAGCAGTCGCAGATCGCCGGCACCTTGACCTCGCAGCAGATTGAAAACCTGCCGATCAATGGACGCAATTTCCTGGATCTCGCTCAATTGGAGCCGGGCGTACAGATTCAGGACGGCGGCAATTTCGATCCCACCAAGATCGGCTTCTCCTCGATATCGTTCGGTGGAAAGTTCGGCCGCAGCGCCCGCATTTCAGTGGACGGCGTGGACGTCAGCGACGAGAACGTGGGCACCACCACCACCGGTCTCCCCTCCAGCGCGATTCAGGAATTCCAGCTCGCGCAATCCAACTTGGACATTTCCAACGACTTGACTTCCGGCGGGTCGGTCAACGTAATCACCAAGTCCGGCACCAACGCTTTCCACGGCGAGGGTTTCGGGTTGTTCCGCGATAATTCGCAGGCAGCCGATTATCCAGGCGGCGCGCAATTTCAGCGCAGCCAATACGGCGGAGACGTTGGCGGCCCGATCATCAAAGACAAGCTCTTCTTCTTCATGGATGGCGAAAGGTTGCTGGCGCACGACGCGGGCGGCGTACTCGTCGGCGCACCGTTGGCCGATTTTTCCGGCACCTTCCCGGCTCCGTTCCATGATTCGAGCATGATCGGCAAGGTTGATTACCAAGTCTCGAAAAATATCAAGGCCTTCGCAAGGTTCAGCTTCTGGCAGGCTTCCGACGTCGGAAACTTTGGCGGAGCCGCCAACTACTCCGTTTACGACAATAAGGACCGCACCAAGACGGTTGTCGGCGGCGTGGACATCAACGAAGGTTCCGTTACCCACAGCTTCCGCGCGGAGTATTTGAAATTTGTAAACGTGATTGCCGACGCCGTCCAGGGCAGCACCCTGCCCTTTGCGGATGTTCCGAATGAGATCGTTATCTCTGGAACCGGTTTTACAAGCGGTCCCAGTTTCCTGGCGCCGCAGTCAACCATCCAGAGCGACCGTCAAATCAAATATGACGGCAGCAAGGTTTGGGGTTCGCACATCCTTCGCTGGGGAGTGGATTACAACCGCATCATGGGTTGGACCTTCGCTGATTTCTTTGGACTGGCGCCTCAGGATGCCTCAACTTCGTTAACCGTCGCTGCGCTTGCGGATCAGGTCACCTGTCCCGGCGGCCAGACAGGCGCTGCTTGCCCCCTAAATTACATCGCCGACTCCGTTACCGTGGGCAACGGTGAAGGTTCCTTCACCGAACTGCCGCGATTCGGGAAGCCCAATGGAGGCCTTGGTCCGGACAACCGTATCGGCATCTACGGTGGTGACAGCTGGAAAGTGAAACCAAATCTGACCCTGAACTTCGGTCTGCGATATGACCGGGACACCGGCCGCACCGATAGCGATCTTCCGCTCCCCGAAATTAACAATTTCTTCCCGGGCGTCGGCGATCGCGTCCGCAATCCGAACCTGAACTTCGCTCCGCAGGCCGGTTTCGCGTGGGATCCCAAGAGCGACGGTAAGACGGTCATTCGCGGCGGCGTCGGAATCTACTATGACAACACCGTGTTCAACGATGTGCTGTTCGACCGCTTGCTCAGGCTGCCTGCGGGCGCGTTCAACGCCACTCAGACTGCTTGCGGCGCGGTCGGATCGGCCAGCGGTGTCACTTTTGCTGACGGCTCCACGAACTTCGTGGGCGGAAGCGCCGGCGCAGGAAACGCGGTATGCGGCACAGCGATTGGAGGCACTGTTCCATCGACCGGCGGCACCTGCGCGGGAGAGATTTTCGCCAACTGCCTGGCGGGCTTTCAGAATTCCCTCGAGGCTTCCTTCGCCGCCGCGCCTAACGGCGCGAATCCGTTCTACATCCCGGGCGCGCTGCAAGGTGGCGGAGTCATCCTGTCGGGTGCTGGCATGCTCGACCCGAACTACAAATCTCCCCGTTCGGTGCAAATGAATATAGGCGTGCAACGAGAATTGCGTCCAGGGATGGTGTTTAGCGCTGATTATGTGCGCAACGTTGGCTTGCACTATCTGTTGGCAACCGACATTAACCATTCAGGAGATATAGCAAACTACGATCCGAATCTGGCCGCTGCGGCGGTCGCAACAACCCTGGCAAATTGCGGGGTGGCGTCAATTGACGCTGCGATCGCTTTGTGCCCGAATAATCCCTCGGGACAGCCGGGGGCCTACACGCCGAGACCCGCCACGATTGTGGATTTTGCGGGCAATGGGCTCGATTCCGCGTACGACCAGGGTCCATTTCCGTGCACAGCTTGCGCTTTCCAAACGAATAACCGCAATGTCGGTGCCTTTGGTCTGTACCACTCAGGCGGCCGCTCGGTTTACAACGGCATGGACCTGAAGTTGGTGCAGAACGTAAGGCATCCGTTCACCGGCGTTAAGTACTTGAACTTCCAAGCCACTTACACGCTTTCTCGCTACGTCAACGCTGGCTCCACAGCCTCGGGCGCGAGCGTCGCGGGCGGTGATGCGGACTTTCTGTCTCTCGCGCTCGACAACCGCAATCCGCTGGCGCTCACCGGTCCGGGCTCCTTGGATCGTACTCACCAGTTCAACTTCGGAGGCTATGCCGATTTGCCGAAAGGCTTCCGACTCGGCTTGCTCTCGCATTTCTGGTCTCCATTTGCTGCGACTCCAGCGGTGCTGCCGGTCAACGCCAGCGTATTTCAGGGAACGCCGGGCGGGATTTTCAACACCGACTTCCTCGGTACCGGCCAGGTCGGACTCCCGCTGCCAAAAGGCGTTAACTCAAGCTGCGGCACGGTGGGCGGCGAGTGCGACTACAACCTCTACAACGTCGGCGCCTTCGGCCGTCAGATTGGTGTTGGAGGCCTTACGACTGCCGTCAATAATTACAACTCAAGCATAGGAGGGACACTTCCCACTCCAGCGGGACAAGCGCTCATCAATAGCAGCCTATTCACGCTGGCCCAGTTGCAAGCTTTGGGTGGCGTGGCTCCCACTGTGCCGTCGGTCGTTCCGGGGCAGGTTGGCCTCGGCTGGCTGAAGGCGTTCGACCTGGAATTCAGCTGGGTCGGTCACGCGTTCAACGAGAAATTGGCCATCACGCCCAGCGTGAGCGTATTTAATTTGTTCAACCTGTCCAACTTCGACTCAGCCGCCAATGCTCTTGGCGGGCAACTCAGCGGCGGCACGGGTTCCATCAACGGCACCGTACAAGCAGGCCGCCCTGACAGAATCGGTGCAGGTACCGGCGTATTTGCCTTCGGCGCGCCGCGCACGGTTGAGTGGGGCTTGAAGTTGCAGTTCTAAGGTCCGAACCGGCGGGCTTCGAGTTCGCCTGCTGGCAACTTTGTAAGGCACTTCCACTGGCTCCGGGCGACCGGAGCCAGTTTTTTTTCAGCGGCAAATTTACACAATCTCGAATTCAGAATTTCTGCGGTTGGGAAGGAGTACAATCGCCCCAGCTCGGCCTTGGAAGGAGGTCTTATGCGATTCCTTCTCCTCTGTCTCGGTTTCTTTCTGCTCGTTCCCGGCGTCGCCATCCCCCAAGCCGGTGGGCGCGGCAGACCTCCCGGCATCGCAACCGCGGATACCATGGCAAACGCACCGCTCGAAGCTCCTTCGAAGAGCAGCGCCCGTCAAGTCAACATCGACCAGGTGAACGCCGAGACTCAAGAATTACGTCGCTTGGCGGACGGTTTGCCGGCGCAGATAGATCAGGTGGCTAAGGGCCAACTGCCCAAGGATCTCGCGGAGAATCTCAAGAAAATCGAGAAGCTCGCAAAGCACATTCGCGGAGAGATAACTCCGTAGACGCCGCCCCGAATCGGTGAAATTTGGGTATAACGTTCGGCCTTTGACCCTTGCCCCGCCGCCCTTGACCTGCCGCCTTGTTCGCGCCGCGCCTACCGCTTACACTCTTTGCTCCATGCACAGCAAACGCCTTCGCGCCGATCTCGCATTGGGATTCACGGCGCTAATCTGGGGCGGCACGTTCGTCGTGGTGAAGGACGCGCTCGCGGACGTATCGGTGTTTATGTATCTCGCGGTGCGCTTTGCGCTGGCTGCCGCCGTGATGGCGAATTTCTTTTGGCGCTCGCTGCGTGGCCTCACGCGTGGCGCCGTCTGGGCGGGCGCGCAAATCGGCTTCTTCATGTTTGCGGCCTACGCGTTTCAAACCACCGGACTGAAATTCACCTCGCCATCCAAAGCAGCCTTCATCACCGGTTCGAGCGTGGTACTCGTGCCCATTTTTCTCGCTGTCTTCGGAAGCCGACGCCTGAACGCCTGGATTTGGGCGGGGGCGCTCGCCGCGCTGGCCGGGCTTTACTTCCTGACCATACCGCCCGAGGGCCTTGGTGGCCTCAATCGCGGCGATCCCATCGTATTCGGCTGCGCGGTAATGTTTGCATTGCACATGATCGTAATCAGCCGCTATGTGGAGCATCATTCCGTCGGCGCGCTGGCAGTAATTCAGGTCGCGACGACCGCAGTTCTCGCCACGATCGCATTGCCGCTGCTTTCCGCGACGGGCATCGAACACCCTCGCTGGGTCTGGAGCGGTACGCTGGTCTTTGCCGTCTTGATCACGGCGCTCGGTTCCACCGCCTTCGGCTTTTCCGCGCAGACTTGGGCGCAGCAATACACCTCACCCACGCACACCGCCATCCTGATCAGCCTGGAGCCGGTATTCGCGGCCATCACGTCCTGGCTGGTAGCGCGCGAACACCTCACGCGCCGCATCTTGCTAGGCGCTGCTCTCATATTCGTAGGCATATTGCTCGCGGAACTGAAGGGCGCCGCTCCAATAGCCCCGGAATCGCCAGAGCCGGTCATTAGAGCAGCCGAATAAGACGACCGGACGAGAACCCATCTTGTAAATGAATCGCACGGAAGGGCGGGGCTTCAGCCCCGCCGTTAAACGCCCAAAGAAAGGGGCTTCAGGCCCTGAAGCCACGAGTTTCATTCTTGGCGAATTATTTATGAGACGACTTCCAGGAAGCAAAGACGCAGAGAAGCAGGGAAGCAGAGACCGAAGAAACCAGCTGCCGGCCTACTCGTCGCGGCCGGTAATCCGTTCGATGTTCGCGCCGACGTCCCGCAGCTTGTCTTCGATCCGCTCGTAACCACGGTCAATGTGATAGACGCGGTCAATCCAGGTGGTGTTGTCAGCCACCAGACCCGCCAGCACCAGCCCCGCGCTCGCGCGCAGGTCCGAAGCCGTCACGGGCGCGCCGCTCAGTGGCGTCGGGCCGGTAACCACTGCGAGGTTTCCGTCAATCGCGATATTCGCGCCCATGCGCATCATTTCGCTGGCATGCATGTAACGGTTTTCAAAAATGGTTTCGCGCACATGCGAGACGCCCTGCGCCTGCGTCGCCAGCGCCATGAACTGCGCCTGCATATCCGTCGCAAAACCCGGATATTCCTCGGTAGTCACATCGGCGGCCACGAGCTTCTTTGCGGCGCGCACGCGCAACTTGCCGTCGCCCTCACACTTGATTTCGACGCCACACGCGCGCATTTTTTCGATCACGGCCTTCAAATGCCCCGGCTCGCAATTCGTCAGCAACAACTCGCCGCCGGTGATCGCGCCAGCCACCAGGAACGTTCCCGTCTCGATGCGGTCGGGAATCACCGCATGAGTGGCGCCGTGCAATCTGTCCACGCCCTGCACACGCAAGGTTGCGGTTCCCACGCCCTCAATCTTTGCGCCCATTTTTATCAGCAACTCGGCGAGATCGGTGACCTCCGGTTCCATCGCCGAATTTTCCAGAACTGTTTCGCCCTCGGCCAGCACCGCGGCAGTCAAAATATTTTCGGTGCCGGTCACCGTGATCTTTGGAAATCGCAACGTAGTCCCGCGCAGCCGTTTCGCGCGCGCCTCTACGTAACCGTGCTCAACGGTGATCTCCGCCCCCAGCTTTTCCAGCGCCTGTATGTGCAGATCAATCGGCCGCGCCCCGATCGCGCACCCGCCCGGAAGAGAAACCTTCGCATATCCGAATCTCGCTACCAGCGGCCCCAGTGTCAGCACCGAAGCCCGCATGGTTTTCACCAGCTCGTACGGCGCTTCGCGCATGGAGACGGTTTCCGCCTGAATGATGAATTCGCTGGGCGGCAGGTCGGGACTTTCCACGCGGCAGCGCATGTGCGCCAGCAGCTTGGCCATGGTGATGATGTCGCGCACGTGCGGAATGTTCTGCAACGTGACCGGCTCGCTCGTCAGCAGCGCCGCTGCCATCGCGGGCAGCGCGGCATTCTTCGCGCCGCTGATCTGCACCGTCCCTTCGAGTCTTCGTCCGCCCTGAATCTTGAATCGGTCCATGCTATTTCCCCTGAACTTTCTTGGTTGGTTGCAATTTACCGTGCAATTCGAGTGCCCGCCGCACGCTGCCTCCTGCGCCAGCCAGCGCTTTTCGCGCCGCCTCGGCGCTCGCGCCCGTTTTCAGCATCACCAGCGCCGCCGGCAAATCGTGTCCGGTCTTCCGCAGCGCGTGTGCCGCCGTAGACGCGCTCACACCCGCGGCCTCCCTCAGAATTCTCTCGCCTCGTCTCAGCAACTTCTGATTTGTCAGCGCCACGTAAATCATCCAGTTGTCATAAACCCTGCCGAGCCGCACCATCGTCGTGGTGGAAAGCAGGTTCAGTACCATTTTCTGCGATGTCCCGGCCTTCATGCGCGTCGAGCCGTAAATCGCCTCTTGCCCCGTTTCGGGCCGGATGGCAATTTTTGCCGAGCGCGCCAAGGGCGAATTCCGATTCGATGTCACCCCCACCGTCACGCAGCCTCGCCGGTTCGCCCACTCGAGCGCTCCCAGCACGTAAGGCGTCGTGCCGCTCGCCGCGATCCCTACCACCACGTCACCGCGCTTCGCGCCGGCTTTCGCCAATTCTCGCGCGCCGTTCGAAGCCGAATCCTCCGCGCCCTCCACGGCGCCTCGCAGCGCTCTCGCCCCTCCGGCAATCAACGCTTGCACCAGTTTCGGCGATATTCCGTACGTCGGCGGACATTCCGCCGCGTCCAGCACCGCGAGCCGCCCGCTGGTGCCGGCGCCCACATAGAACAGCCTTCCTCCGGCGCGCAAACTCTTCACGATGGCGTCCACCGCGCGCGCGATTTGCGGCAGTTCTCGCCGCACCGCCAGGGCCACCCGCTGGTCTTCGCGATTGAGAATCCGCAAAATTTCAAGCGTGGATTTCGCGTCGAGCCCGCGCGTCCGCGGGTTTCTCTGTTCCGTCTTCTGAGCTTTCACCGCGCCCTCAGCCCGTCTGTCGCCCTGCCAATAGCAATCCTTCGATTATACCGATAGCGTGGGCCTGCTTAGCGTTTTCAGATGGATTCCGGGGAGGTTTGTGCCGAGGAAGTTATTGAGGCGTTGTCGGGGAATTAAGCAGGCCGAGCGCCGCGATGATGGCATCGTGAACGGCCGGACGCACTTGCCGGATTTGCTCGTTGGCCCGCGTGGGGTTCACGCGATTGGTCAGCAGCACCACAAATAGATGGCGTTCCGGATCGATCCACAGCGAAGTTCCGGTGAAACCCGTATGTCCGAAGCTGGCCGGCGAGAAATAGTGTCCAGCCGACGAGTTTGGCGGCGTGGGCACATCCCACCCCAAGGTTCGCGCGGAGTCGCCGATCGTCTGCCGCTCGGTGAACTGCTGTATCGTCGCGCGCGCCAGCAAGCGATGATGCGCGTAAATCCCGCCATTCAGCAACATCTGCGCAAATGCCGCCACATCTCCCGCGGTGGAAAACAGCCCGGCGTTCCCGGAAATTCCACCCATGGCCCACGCGTTCTCATCATGTACCTCGCCGCGCAGCAGCCGTTTGCGGAAGTCGGCATCATATTCAGTGGGCGCGATCCGGGGATGCAACGAAACCGGCGGATTGTAAAGCGAATCCTTCATATCGACCGACGCGAAGATGTGCGCTTTGGCGAATTCTTCGAGCGTCTCGCCGGTGAGCCGCTGAATAATTTCGCCCAGCATGATAAATCCCAGGTCGGAATATTCCACCTGCTTCCCCGGCTCATGCACGAGCGGCTCGGCCAGCACTTTCACGAGCACCGCATCATAGCCCTTGGCTTCCTTGTAAAAATCGCGATGAGCCGGCAATCCGGAATCATGCAGCAACAGCATCCGCACGGTCACCAGCCCGCGCCACGCAGGATTAGGATCGGCCTTGGCCGCCGCCGCAAATTCCGGCAGGTACCGCGAAACGGGTGCATCCAGATCGAGACGCTTCTGCTGCACTATCATCATCGCTGAAGTGGTCGTCACAATAACTTTCGTCAAAGAAGCCATGTCGTAAATCGTGCCAGCGGTCACCGGTGGCGCCTTGGCGTCGCGCGTGAGATTACCGAACGGGTGCACCACCACTTGATCGTTCAGTCCGACCGCCAGCACACCTCCAGGGAAAGCACCGGCAGCCACTGCGCTATCCAGCAGACCAAAGACAGGCGTCAGTTGGTAAGTCATGTACGCAGAACCCGGCTGCAACGTCATGGGGTTCGCGGCCACTGCCATTCCGTCGCCGCGCTTCACCGTGCCGGGAACCGTCACCGGAATCTGCCCCTGCAGCGCCACTTGGCCGAATAGCGCGCGCACTGCCGCGCGTTGCGATACATCGTTGGTAGCAAATTCCGCGAGCCACGTTGGCGCTTCCGGGAAACGCTCGATCAAGTAAGGGCTGCCGAACGCCATCACGATCGTCGGTTTTCCCGCGGCCAGCATTTGATCGACAAACGCGCGCTGATCGTCGGGCAGCCCCACGTTCCCTTTGCGATCGGCCACGCGCACGAATAGCGCGGCGATCGCCACGTCGTACGAATCCGGCGGTGGCAGTTTCAGCGTGCTTACATTCACAAACTGCGTGTCCGCGCGCAACGCTTTCAGCGAGTCCACCCGCCAGCGGATTTCCGGCTCGATGGTTTCTCCAGGGTACGGGTCCGCGTCGGCGGAGAGCGAAACCAGCAGCACGCGGAGCGGCTTGGTCGCGTCGAGCGGCACCAGGTGCGGAGTGTCGCGTAGCAGCGTCACTCCACGGTCCGCGATGCTCTGCGCTTGCGCTTCAAATTCAGGCCGACCGAATTTCTGGTCCAGGCGCTCGATGTCAGTAAATCGATTTTTATCGAGTCCCAGCCGCGCCTTCGCCTGCAGAATCCGCCGCACCGACGCGTCGATGCGTTTCTCCGTCAACCGTCCGGAACGCACCGCTCGTTCCAGACCCGCCATCGCCGCGTCCGGCACCGGAGGCATCAGCAGCACGTCTGCGCCCGCTTCCACCGCGCGAATGGCTGCTTCGCCCGGGGGATACCGCGAGGTGACGCCGCCCATATCCATCGCGTCCGTAACCACCAGCCCTTTGAACTTCATCTCGTCGCGAAGCAGTCCGGTCAAAATATTGTGCGAAGTCGTCGCCGGCACAGTGACATCCGGCTCAAACGCCGGCACCGCAAGATGCCCCGGCATGATCGAATCCACATCCGAAGAAATCGCCGCACGGAAGGGAACCAGCTCCGTGGACTCCAGCTCCTTGCGATCCCCAGGAACCGTCGCCAGCGCCAGATGCGAATCCACGCTCACGTCGCCATGTCCCGGAAAATGCTTGGCGGTCGCCAGCGCGCCATTTTCTTCGATTCCACGGATTTCTTGCGACACGAATTCAGCCACGCGCTTGGGATCCTCTCCAAACGAGCGAATATTGATGATCGGATTGTCCGGATTGTTGTTTACGTCGGCATCCGGCGCAAAAATCCAGTGCACTCCAACCGCGCGTGATTCCAGCGCCATCACTTTGCCTTGCGCATACGCAAGCTGTGGGTCGTTTGTCGCGCCGATCGCCATCGCCGAAGGGAAATTCGTTCCTTCGTCAAGCCTCATTCCCGTGCCGCTTTCAAAATCCGCGCCGATCAGCAGCGGAACCTTCGACCGCCTTTGCAATTCGTTGGTTAGCACCGCGGTGGGGTACACTTGACTGCGCTCGATTCCCAGAGGACCGCGTTCGGTGGCGGTGATGAATCCGCCGACGTGATTTTCTTCCACTTGATGCAGCAGCGCTTTGTAATCGGCGCTCTCGGCCGACGTAAAGACGCCGAAATAGTGGGGCATCAGCATCTGCCCCAGTTTTTCGCGCAGCGTCATCTTCTTGAGCGTGGATTCCACCCATGCGGTATTACCGCTGGCGGGGGTCTTGGGTTTCGTGGCAGGTTTCTTCTGCGAGCGCGCGTAAGATGTCATGAGAAGAAGCAGGAGCAGCGTGGCGACCCCGAGTTTGCGCGGCACACTCATACGGAGCCTACCATGTTGACGCCTGCATCCCGCGGCTGTATATAGCACACGGTCGCATGAGGCACAACGAATCCTCCTCCAACATGTTTCGTAACCGTTTCCTCCCAGCTCTCCTTTTCATCGCCACATTTACGATAGCATTCGCGGCCGCGCCGCGAAAACCGGCAGCAGTCGTTCCCCAGCAGCCCAGCGCGCATTTGCAAACCGGAATTGACGTCCTCGAACAGCAGAATTTCGCGCCCTTGCGCGGCAAGCGCGTGGGGCTGATCACCAATCAGACCGGCGTGGACTCGCAAGGGCGTCGGACGATTGACGTGCTCGCCCGCGCCGACGGCGTGCAGCTCGTCGCGCTTTTCAGCCCCGAGCACGGCATCGCGGGCAAGGCGGACGCTACCGTCGCGAACGCCACGGACGCCGCGACCGGCCTCACGATCTACAGTCTCTACGGCGACACAAAGCGGCCCACTGATCAGATGCTGCAGGGAATAGACACTCTGGTATTCGACATTCAAGGAGCCGGAACGCGTTTCTATACTTTCATCACCACGATGGGCTACTGCATGGAAGCTGCGGCAAAGCACCATATCGCGTTTTTTGTGCTGGACCGTCCCGACCCGCTCGGCGGCGAAAAAATTGAAGGCCCCATGCTGGACCGCGAACGCATGTCGTTCGTCGGATATTTCCGCATGCCGCTCGTCTATGCCATGACCATGGGTGAGCTGGCGCAAATGTTCAACGCCGAGAACAAAACCGGCGTCGAACTCCACATCATCGCCATGAAAAACTGGCGTCGCAGCGAAACATACGACCAGACCGGGCTTCCGTGGATTCCGCCTTCACCGAACCTGCACTCCCTGAATGAGGTTTTTCTCTATCCCGGTATCGAAATCCTCCAGCCGGCCGGAGTATCCGTTGGGCGAGGCACCGACGCTCCCTTCGAGCAAGTAGGCGCCCCGTGGATTCACTCCGACGTATTGTTGAATTCTCTGAACCCCAGACAGATTCCTGGCGTTCGTTTTACTGCAGCGAGCTTCACTCCCAGCAGCGGCCTCTATAGCGGCGAGGCCTGCGCGGGCATCAAGCTCGAAATCGCCGATCGCGCCGCTTTTGATTCCATCCGCGTGGGGCTGGAAATCGCCGATGCGCTGCATCGCCTGTATCCCGATCGATTTCAGATCACCAAATTGACCGACTTGCTCGGCTCGCAAGCCTCCGTGGACGCTCTGATCGCTTATCAATCTCCCACGAACATCATCGCGAGCTGGTCGAGCGATCTGAACGCGTTTCGCGCGCTGCGCGCGAAATATCTGATTTATGATTGACGCTTGGCGGTGAAGGCCGGCCCCCGGTCCGCGGCGGGTGCACTGATCCGGACGATGCGATGCGAATTGTCTCTCTCTTACCTTCGGCAACTGAGATCTTGTACGCCCTCGGCCTCGGCGATTCCGTTGTGGGCGTCACGCACGAGTGCGACTTTCCGTCCGCGGCGGCCAAGAAACCTCCCCTCATCCGGCCTCGCGTGGATCCGCACGCTCCGCCCGCGGAAATCGACCGCCAGGTCCGCGAGTTGGTCGAGCGCGGCGAAAGCATCTACGCGGTGGACGCGGAACTTCTCGCATCGCTCGCACCCGATCTGATCGTCACGCAGGATCTATGCCACGTTTGCGCCGCTTCGCCCGACGACCTCGCGACGGCCTTGACGCGTCTGCCCAAGCTCCCGCAGGTGCTCGCGCTTACGCCCCATTCAATTGACGACGTCTGGCAGGACATTATCCGTGTGGCTAACGCCACCGGAACCGCTCGCGAGGCTGCCAGGCTCACCAACGAGTTAAAGGCGAGCGTCGCTGCTGTCGAATCCACCATCAAGACCGTTGCACGTCGCCCTCGCGTTCTTTGCCTCGAGTGGCTGGACCCATACTATATCGGCGGCCACTGGGCCCCGGAGATGGTCGCTCGGGCCGGCGGAGTGGATGTTTTGGGCCGCGCAGGTCAACCGTCGTACCGTGTGTCAGCAGACGAAATCGCGGAAAGCAAAGCCGACATGATTCTGGTCATGCAGTGCGGTTACAACGCCACGCGTAACGCCACCGAATTCCGCCGCACAAGCTTGCCGCAGAGTTGGAACGATCTTCCCGCGCTTCGTGAACACCGAGTTTTTGCATTGGACGCCAACAGCTACTTTTCGCGTCCCGGCCCGCGCCTTGCCGAGGGGGTTCGCCTCCTCGCGCACTTATTTCACCCGGGTTTGGTCACGGCGAACTCCTGGGGAAGCGCGTTCCAGGAATTGTGAATCCAGCCGCCTCGCGAACTCTCCTCCTAGGTCGTCTCTGTCGCCTGTTTTTTCCAAAGCCGATAGAAGAGCAGTCCCGAAAGAATCAGCAGCAACCCGATCGAAGAACGCACCGGCCGCTCGATCCAGATGTTCACCGTCAACGCCAGCGCTCCCGCCACAAAAAGCCCCGGCACCACGGGGTAGCCCCACGTGCGATAAGGCCGTGGCAAATCTGGAGCGATCCGTCGCAAGCGAAACATCGCCACCACCGAAAGCGCATAAAAAATCCACGCCGCGAACACAAAAAGCGACGTCAACTCCTCGAACGTTCCGGTAAGCGCCATCAAACCCGCCAGAGCCCCTTGAAAAATCAGCGCGCCCCCAGGCGTGCGAAATTTTGGATGCACCGTCCCGGTGACGCGGAAGAAGAGGCCGTCTCGCGCCATCGCATACGGCACGCGCGCGCCGCTCAATACCGAAGAATTCAGCGTGCCCAGCGCCGACACAATCATTGCCAGTGTGATCCACACAGCCGCATCGCGGCCGGCGAAACTGGCCACCACGTCCGAAGCCACGTGCGGCGACGCCGCGACGCTCGCGAATGGCAAGGCGTAAAAACAAACCGCGCTGAACAGCAGGTACAGGCCGGCCACCAGGATTGTTCCGCCAACCAAAGCCAGGGGAATATTTCGCTGCGGATTCTGAACCTCCGAACCGACTCGGTTCAAATCCTCCCAGCCGTCATAGGCCCACAGCGCTGCCGCCAGCGCTGCAAAAAAAGCGCCCATGGCGCCCATGTGCGAATTTGCGGGCCAAAACGGATGGAAATGCTGCATGCTCCCGTGCCCAAACCAGAATCCCGCCGCCACGATAGCCAGCACCGCGCCGATTTTCAGCACGGTCAAAACAATCTGCACGCGGCCGCCCAGCCGCACGCCCAGGTAATTGATGAAGGTAAAAAGCGCAATCGTCGCGGCCGCCAGTGGCTGCGCCCAGGTAAAAGCAAAGTCGTAGGGTTTACCGCTGACCGGGCTTGTGAGATGCCATGTAAAGATCGGCGCTGCAATCGCTGGAAACAAAAAACTGGAAAACAACGCGAAGCCCGCGGCTATCGAGGCCGCCGAACTTGACTCGCCCACGGTGGAATGCATCCAGCCGAAGAGAAACCCCCAAATCGGGCCCAGCCCTTTGCGCAAATAGGCATATTGCCCGCCCGCTTCCGGAAGCGCCGCGCCCAACTCGGCGAACGACAGCGCGCCGAAGAGCGACAACAGCCCGCCCACGATCCACGCGGCATACACCAGACTCACCGATCCGCCGACGCGCGCCATCTCGCCCGGCTTCAGAAAAATTCCGGTGCCAACCATCGTGCCGACGACGATCGCCGCCGCGGCCCACGCGCCCAGCGCGCGAACCAGATCGAGCCTCTCGCCCGGTTTTGTTGGTGTTCCTATGAATTTGCCTTGAGCCAAGTTTTAATCGCCCGCGCTCGCCCGCATATCATGCCCGCGCCGTGTGAATTTGCTGGCAATCGCGCCCACCGCGTACGTCACGATCGTCCCGACCAGCACGTACCACGTCCACGCCAGCGGCGTCATTCGTTCGACCAGAATCATCGTCACGAGCCCCGCCACAAATCCCACCAGCGCGCCATTCTCGTTGGCGCGTTTGTTCCAGGTGCCAAGCAGGAACACGCCCAGCAACGCTCCGTACGTGATGGAAGCAATCGTCAACCCTGCAACCAGTACCGGCCCCCAGCGAATCAGTCCCAATGCGCCGAGCACTACGCCCCACAGCAAAGTCATCCGCCGCGATCGAGCGAGCGGCTGCGCCGAATCGCCGCTGCGCTTCACGCCCATGTCCATCATGCTCGATGAAGCCAGTGAGTTCAATGAACCGCTGGCGTTGGACATCGCAATCGCAAATATGGACGCCAGCACAATCCCCACAAGGCCGACGGGCATCCTGTGAACAATAAACGCCGGGTAAATGCGATCGGGGTCGCCTTCCGGCACCGCCAAAAAACCGCTGCGCATATAAACAAAAAGCATCACGCCCAGCACCAGAAATAGCGTGAACTGCACAAAGATGATCACCCCACTCACCAGCAGCGCTTTTTTGCTGTCCCGCTCGTTCCTCGCCGCCAAAAGCCGCTGCACCATCGTCTGATCCGTCCCGTGGCTGGCCATCGTCAGAAAAGTTCCGCCCAGCAACCCCGACCAGAACGTGTAACTCTGCGTCAAACTAAACGTGAAATCGAAAACGCGCAGTTTTCCGCCCGCCGCTGCCGCCGTTTGCGTCACCGCAGCCCAGCCGCCGGGAATTTTATGCAGTAACAGAAAAAACGCCGCCACCGAGCCGGTCATGTACAGCACGAACTGCACCACGTCGGTCCAGATCACCGCGCGCATCCCGCCTTCAAACGTATAAAACATCGTCAGCACGGTAATAATCAGAATGGACAAACGATCGCCGGTCCCAAACGCCACACTCACCACTTTTCCGATGGCCGATATCCGCACTCCCTCCGCCAGCGCGCGCGTTCCCATGAAAATCACGGCTGCCACGGATCTCATGCGCGTCCCGAAGCGCTTTTCCAGAAGCTGGTAGGCGGTGTAGAATTCTCCTTGGAAATATTGTGGTATAAGTACCACGCAGAGAATTGCCCGCGCCACCAAGTAGCCCAGGACCAGTTGCAGGAATCCGAGGTTTCCGCCGTAAGCGATCGCTGGCGTCCCGATAATGGTAAGTGTGGAGGTCTCTGTCGCGACAATCGAGCAAGCCAGCGCCCACCACGGCGCAGTGCGGCCGCCCAGGAAGTAGTCGCGAAGATTTTGCTGGCCACGCCGGAAGAGGGCGCCAAACAGCGTGATGCCCGCGAGATACGTCACCAGGATGCCGAAGTCGAGCCAGCTGATTTGCATGCCGTTGACTTGCGCTGAGAGCGGGCAGGCGAGTCGCGCGATGCTAACTGCCCGCGGGAAAGACTGTCAAGCACGGTGAAAACGAATGACTGAGAAAAAGCACACGGCACCATCGGGATATTATCTGGGTCTCGATGGCGGCGGCACCAAGACGGATTGCTTCCTCGTGGACGCTACCGGCGAGGTTCTCGCCCGCGCCACCGCGGGGCCTTCCAATCCTTTGCGCGCCGGATACGCCAAGGCCTGGTTCGCGCTAAGCGATGCCGCCGACGTGGTTCTGGAACGCCAGCGCCTGAAAGCCGACGACATCCACGGAATCTGCGCCGGGATTGGCGGCGCAGGTCGCGAATCTGTTGCTCGGCGCATTGCCACATTTCTGGAGCGCGGCTTTCCTAATGCCACCGTTTCGATCACCACGGATCTCGCGATTACGCTTCATGCGGCGGTCGGCGACAAGGAGGGCATTATTCTGGTCGTCGGTACCGGCTCCGGCGCCTACGGCCGGGACGCCAAAGGGCACACCGCGCGCGCCGGCGGGCGCGGCCCCTGGTTCAGCGATGAAGGCAGCGGATTCGATATTGGCAGGCGCGCCCTGGCTGCGGTAGTTCGCGCCGAAGAGAAGCGCGGACCGCAGACCGCTCTTTCGCAGAAAGTGCTGACGTGGCTCGGCTGCAACGATTGGACCCGCGTGCTCGATTGGGTCGTCAAAAACCCCGATGACGTCTTCCCGCGCGTTTTTCCGTTGGTCGCGGAATTAGGCGATCAAGGCGACGCGGTCGCCCGCGAAATCCTGTCCAGCGCTGCGGAATCACTCGCGGGCCTCGCCGCCAGCGTGATCGATCAACTCCACCTCAAAGACCGCGAAATTCCCATCGCCAAGGCCGGCGGCGCCACCGGTCGCGGACAATTCTTCGACGCCGCCATTGACGAGGGCCTGCACAAGGTCGCGCCACGCGCTCGAATCACTTCTCTGCAGATGAAACCCGCGGAAGCCGCTGCGCAAATGGCCATTCGCCTCGGAAAGCGCAAGGCTCATGCCGGATGATAATTCCCAGCGCACCGCGCGCGCTACGGCCGCCCCAACTGGCGAACTCAGTTCGCTGATCCACGCTACCGACGAGCAGGAATTGCTCGCTCTGCTCGAAAATCCCGCGCTGCAAGAACCTCACATCGTTCAAATGCTCGAGCGGCTCGACCTTTCCGCCAACGTGCTCGCCGCCATCGCCGAAAATGGCAAATGGACCGCCAGCGAAGGCGTCCGCCTGCGTCTCGCGCGCCATCCGCGGACGCCGCGCCGTTTCGCGCTGGCTCTGCTCCGGCAACTCTACGTGTTCGACCTCGTTCGCCTGAGCTTGTTGCCTTCGACGCCCGCCGAAATCAAGCGTGTAGCCGAGGAATTAATCGTCACGCGCGTGCCGCACTTGCCGGTCGGCCAGAAATTGACCTTGGCGCGCCGCGGGACTTCGCGCGTGGCGGGAGCGCTGCTTGCCGAAGGCCATCAGCAGGCGATCAAGCTCGCGCTGGCGAATCCCTTTCTCACCGAGAGCCAGATATTGAAGGTTCTGGCGAAGGCAGGCGTCCCCGAACGGGTCGTCGCGGCGATAGCGCAACATCCGAAATGGTCGGTCCAGTACAATGTTCGCGTGGCGTTGATTCGCAATCAACATACCCCTGTCCCTGCCGTGCTGGCCTTTCTTCCCAATCTCACGCTGCGTGATTTGAAGGAGCTTGTTACCCTGGAGGGCGTCGCGCCGCACATTCGCAGATATATTCAGCGGGAAATGGCGCGCCGCGCCGGCCGAGACAGGTAAAGCGGCTAGCAAGGCCATCGTAAGCTCGTCCGAGGTGCATATGGCAGATCGCAAATTTCAGGTGCGCATGATTATCGTCGTTGGCGCCATCGTCTTATTCGGAGTGCTGATCTATTCGTCGCTTCAACAGACGCAGAACCAGTACGAAGTCTGCGTCACTTTCAAAGGAGCCATGCACTGCGCCACCGCTTCCGGCGCCACTTCCGCCGAAGCCATCCGCAGCGCTCAGGACATAGACTGCGAAATGCTCTCGAACGGCCGCGACGAGAATATGGTTTGCCTTGATAATCCGCCCTCCAGCGTCCGTCCGGTCAAGTAGGAACGATCAAGCGGCTTGCGGTGTCTAATAGGCTGTTTGGGTGGTTGTGTGCCAGCGAGCGCCTTCAATTGACAGCCCACTCATCGCCGCATAGCATCAAACCTTCGCCGGCCGGGAGCCGGACTTCACG
The DNA here is from genome assembly GCA_963780035.1 of uncultured Acidobacteriota bacterium. Taxonomy (GTDB): domain Bacteria; phylum Acidobacteriota; class Terriglobia; order Acidiferrales; family UBA7541; genus Palsa-295. Next base: position 76,161 of record CAWAAG010000014.1, read on the forward strand.
ATGACGCGTTGCTTGAATTGTGGCGCCGAACGTTTCAACGATACCTGTGACGCGTGTGGCCTCAATTCCTTCGCCGCCGAATTCTCCCTGCGGCGTAAGCTCCTCAATCGCACCGCCATGTTTCTGGTCGGCGCGCTGGCGTTCGTCGTCGCCAGCGGCCGCTACCCGGCGCTGGAACTCGATGGCATTCTGATCTTCATCGGCGTGGTATTTTTCCTGACGCTGGGCTTGGGCATGCTCGTCGAGCGCCGGGCGCTGCGTCACACGGAAGTCGAGGCCCTGAAGCGCATTTATTACGGACTGATCCCGCTGCCTTGGCTGCTCGCCATTCTACTTTTCGCCAATGGCGCTGTCGACCGTTCGCCGGTCCACATCGAAAAAGCTCGCGTGATAGGCAAATTTTCGATGCCCGGTCCGGTGCCCAACAGGCGTCTCATCGTCACGTCCTGGCGCGAAGGCCGGCGTTTTGAACGCATCCCGGTAGACCGCGGCGATTTCGATCGCTTCACCGACGGCGACGTCGTGGACATCCAGGTGCACGACGGCTTAGTCAGTGTCCCCTGGGTCTCAGGCGTCTCCCGCGACTAGCAGCCGCGCCATTGTTTTCCCTGCGCTCTCCGCGTCTCTGCGGTAAATTGCCTTTCACACCCTCGCGGGGTTCTCACGCTTCAAAAATTCTCCCGCGCCAGCCTTTCCCACGAACCGCTCGTTGTCAATGATTGTCCGCCCTCGCGAAAGCACGGTTTTAGTCACCCCTTTCACGCGCGTCCCTTCAAACATCGAATAATCCACGCGCATGTGGTGCGTCTTCACGCTGATGATCTGTTCCTCGTTCGGATCGAAGACAATCAAATCCGCATCCGAGCCCACCGCCACGGTACCCTTGCGCGGATACAATCCAAAAAGCTTCGCCGGAGCAGTGGAAACAAGCTGCACAAACCGGTTCGCCGAAAACTTGCCGCCATGCACGCCGCCGCTGTAGACCAGGCTCAAGCGATGCTCGATCCCCGGTCCTCCGTTGGGAATTTTCGTGAAATCGTCCTTGCCCAATTCCTTCTGCTCTTTCATGCAGAAAGGGCAGTGGTCGGTGGAAACCACTTGTAGGTCGTCTTTCGCGAGTCCCTGCCATAATTTTTCCTGGTGCCATTTTTCGCGCAGCGGCGGCGTGAACACGTATTTCGCGCCATCAAATCCCGGCGCGTCCATATTCTCGAGCGAAAGATACAAATACTGCGGGCAAGTCTCCGCGTACACCCGCAGCCCGCGATCCCGTGCCTCGCGCACTTTTTCCAGCGCCTCATTGCAGGACAAATGAACGATATACACCGGCGTTCCCGCGATTTCCGCCAGCGCAATCGCCCGCGATGTCGCTTCCGCCTCCAGCGTCACCGGCCGCGTAAGCGCGTGATATTTCGGAGCGCGTTTTCCTTCGGCCAGCGCGCGCTGCACGATCACGTCAATCGCCCCTCCATTCTCCGCGTGCATGCAAATCATCCCCCCGCTGTTTGCCGCCGCGCTCATCGCCTTGAAAATAGACGCGTCGTCCAGCATGAATACGCCCGGATAGGCCATAAACAACTTGAAAGTCGGCACTCCTTCGCGCACAAAGGCTTTCATCTCGTCCAGTTGCGCTCCGGCAATGTCCGTAATGATGCAGTGGAACGAGTAGTCAATCACCGCTTTGCCATCCGCTTTCTTCATCCAAGTATCGAAAGCATGCCGCAGCGTCTGGCCCTTGTACTGGATCGCAAAATCAATCAGCGTGGTCGTCCCGCCGTAAGCCGCGGCGATCGTTCCGGATTCGAAATCGTCGGCGCTCATCGTCCCGCCAAACGGCATGTCCAAATGCGTATGCACGTCAATGCCGCCCGGCATTACCATCATGCCCCGCGCTTCGATCAGCTTTCCCGCGGCGCTAACGGGCAAATCGAGCCCGATCACCGAAATCTTTCCGTCCACGATGCCCACGTCGCTTACATACGTGTCCGTCGCAGTCACGATCGTCCCGTTGCGAATCACGGTGTCAAACCGCATGGCCTGAAGTCCTCCTCGCAATTGCCGTGAAGCGTTGTAGCTTACACCTCTTCTGCATTCATTTGCAGACCGCTCGCGGCCGCCGTCGCTCCGCCGCCGCTGTCGCCGCGCGGGCCGGTACTTCCTGTGCATCCCGACGAATCCCTCAGCTAACCAAACCGCCCCCAGTGCTAGAATGGCGTCTCTTTTCAAGTTCGAGGGACCGACGGGAAAGTCCACAATGCTGCGCGAATCTGCCCCCAAACTCGCTCCCGAGCAGTACGAGAAGAATTTCGCCGAGATATCGCCGCGGATGACCCCCCGCCAAGCCGCAGTGGAAGCCGCTCGCTGCCTTTTCTGTTTTGACGCTCCTTGCACCGTAGCTTGTCCTACGCATATTGACGTTCCTTCCTTCATCAAAAAGATTACGACCGAAAACCTGCGCGGCTCCGCGCGCGTGATTCTCGAAGCCAATATTCTGGGACACAGCTGCGGCCGTGTGTGCCCCACCGAAGTGCTCTGCGAAGGCGCCTGTGTGATGCACGAGAAGGAAGAGAAGCCGATCGAAATCGGCAGGCTCCAGCGTTACGCCGTGGATCACGTTCTCGATAAAAATATTCAGCTCTTCCACGCCGGTGCCCCCAACGGCAAGCGCCTCGCCTGTATCGGCTCCGGTCCTGCGTCGCTCGCTTGCGCCGCGGAACTCGCCAAATTCGGCTATCAAGCCACCATTTTCGATCGCAACGAACTTCCCGGCGGCCTCGACACGCTGGGCATCGCCGCCTATAAATTGCGCGCCAAGGATTCGCTGCGGGAAGTGGAACTCGTACGCGGCCTCGGGGTCGAATTCCGCCAAAATATCACAGTGGGTCGCGACGTCACCTTCGATCAGCTCGAAAAGCAGTTCGACGCAATCTTTATTGGCGTTGGCCTCGGCGAAACGTGGGACCTCAATCTGCCCGGTGAAGATCTCACCGGCGTCTTCGGTGCCATGGAATTCATCGAGGCCACGAAAGTTCGCGCATTTCCGGATGTCTCCGTCGGCCGCCGGGTCGCCTGCATCGGCGCGGGGAACACCGCGATTGACGTGGTCACCGCCGCAAAGCGCCTCGGCGCCGAAATCGTTCATCTGATTTACCGCCGCGGCGAGCAGGACATGCCGGCATTTCGCTACGAGTACGACCTCGCGAAGCTCGATGGCGTCCAATTTCACTGGCACACGCAGCCAGTCAGAATACTCGCGGACGCAGGAAAAGTCGGCGCGATTGAATGTGTCCGCACGCGCTTCGAATCGGCTCCAGGCGCAAGCCGCGCAACGCTCGTCAACGTCCCCGCCAGCGAGTTCGCGCTCGAAGTGGACATGGTGGTCCGTGCCATCGGGCAAAAACCCGTGACGGAATTTCTACACAGCATCTCCGGTGTTGCGCTGAGCGAAAGCGGCACGGTCGTCGTAAATGCACACCACCAAACCGGCAACGCGAAGTATTTTGCCGGCGGCGATTGCGTGAACGGTGGCAAAGAAGTCGTGGACGCCGTCGCCGAAGGCATGGCCGCCGCCCGCGGCATCGATGCGTGGATGGGCGCTCCTCGCGGAAAGAATTAGAAGCCGGTGCGCGTACCAGAGTCATGGACCGACCGACTCCCCGCTCTCAGCAACTTGCGGCAGGACTGGGAACCGGTACCGCGAGCCGCATTGATCGCCTGGATCGTTTTCTATTTGCTGTTCCTCTACCAGGCCGCGCGCGGCTCCGGAATATTGCTCCTGATGGACAACGTTTTCGTGCCCATCCACGAAGGCGGCCATCTCCTCTTCCGTTTTTTCGGAGAATTTATCAACATCGCCGGCGGCACATTCCTGCAGCTGTTCGTCCCCTTCGCCCTGGCGGTCTATTTTCTCTTCCGCCGCCAAGCGCAGGGCGTCGCGTTTTGTCTTTTCTTCTTTTTTGAGCAGTTCCTGCCGATCGCAACCTACATGGCCGATGCCCGCGCACAGGAGCTTCCCTTGCTCACGGTCGGCGACTCCGATTACGTTATTCATGATTGGAACTATCTATTTGGCAAGCTGAGTGTTCTGACGCATGATACGCAAATTGCCACCGCAGTTCGCATGATTGGCTGGCTGGGAATGATCGGCGTCGTAGTGTGGCTGATTTGGCGCGGCCTCAACGATGTAGCGCCAGAATCAACGCAGAAGAACAATGTTGCCGGAACCTGAATTTGGTAAGCCATCCAGCAAGGCGCTAAAGTGCGCGTATAAAGTTGCGAACCGGTGCTTTAAAAGCGAGAGATCGCCTTTAGAATTCCTATTGCTGTCATCTGTGTTCATCAGTGTTCATCTGTGGTGAATTGCTGTCAGGCCCAAGCGAGGTGACCCATGGCAGATCTCAGCGTCAACTTTTGCGGCTTACGCTCACCAAACCCTTTTTGGCTGGCTTCCGGCCCACCGACCAACACCGGCGGCCAAGTGATGCGCGCCTTCGATGCCGGCTGGGGCGGCGCGGTATGGAAGACCATCGGCGAGCCGATCCAAAATACCTCCTCGCGTTACGCCGCGATTGACCTCAACGGCGTAAAAATGATGGGCCTCAACAACATTGAGCTCATCAGCGACCGCCCCATCGCAGTAAACCTCCGCGAAATCGCCGAAGTGAAGAAACGCTATCCCAAGCACCTGGTAATCGCCTCGCTGATGGTCGAATCGAAGCGCGAAACTTGGCACGACATCGTCCGCCGCGCCGAAGACGCCGGCTCCGACGCCCTCGAACTCAATTTCGGCTGCCCGCACGGCATGAGCGAGCGCGGCATGGGCGCCGCCGTGGGCCAAGTCCCCGAGTACACCGAAATGATCACCTCTTGGGCGAAAGAAGTCGCCAAAACGCCGGTGATCTCAAAGCTGACGCCGAACGTCACCGACATCACTCACATTGCGTTGGCCGCCGAGCGCGGGGGCGCGGATGCCGTCAGCTTAATCAATACGATCAATTCGCTGATGGGTGTTGACCTCGAAACATTCGCGCCGCGCCCCAACGTAGCAGGGAAGTCCTCGCACGGCGGCTACTGCGGACCGGCCGTGAAGCCCATCGCCTTGCACCTGGTTTCCGCGGTCGCGAAAAAGGTAAAGATTCCCATCGTCGGCATCGGCGGCATCGGCGCGTGGACGGACGCGGCCGAACACGTCGCGCTGGGCGCCACCTGCGTGCAGGTCTGCACCGCCGCCATGCACTACGGCTTTCGCATCGTCGAAGATATGGCTGACGGCCTGAACGCCTATATGGACGACCACGGTTATCGCTCGATCGAGGATTTTCGCGGACGCGCGGTTCCGAATGTGATGGATTGGGGCGATCTCGATCTGAATTACAAGATCGTCGCGAAGATTGACGCCGATTTGTGCATCGGCTGCCAGCTTTGCTACGCGGCATGCGAAGACGGCGCGCATCAGTGCATCGCACGTGCTCACGCCCAAAATGGAAACGGCAAGCGCAATCCCAACAACATGGAAGTCCACGTACCGAAGATCATCGAAGACGAATGTGTAGGCTGCAACCTATGCGCGCTGGTATGTCCCGTGCACGGCTGCATAACAATGGCGGAAATTGATACCGGCCTGCCGCCGATGTCTTGGAAGCAGAAAACCAGCACGCATCGCGCAACCTAACCCCGCGGTCAGCTTCGGCGCTAATAGAACGCGCGCATATCCGGCATGTGCGGCAGTTCCACGTAAAGCTCGCGCCCGTAATCGCTAAGCGTAAGTTTAATCAGTTCCGCCGGGCCCACATCCCGCAGACTCCAGTTATCCGTCGGCAGCACCCGCGCCTTCACGAACAAATCGCCGCTCGCGAAATCCTGTCCCTTCGCTTGCAGGTCGGCGGGGAAAACGTTGTAAGCCAGCCTCGCCTTCAGATCGAGAGCCAGGTAGCGCCGCCCAACCAGCACCAGCACCAGGTGCGCCTCCTTCTTCTTGTCCGTCTGATAGACGTTCCAGGCCAGCGGCGTTTTGTCGTCCAGCTTGCATTGTGCGCGAGATACTGACTTCCAAAGATAACGATCGTTGTCCGCGGCGCGCGCCCCCGCCAAACCTGCCAAGGAAATAGCCAGCGCCAATAGCGCGATTCCGAGCCGGGCGGGGCAGTCAGTCAGCACGCGAAAGCACCAAGGCGGCGCGAATCGCAGTGGTCGCACACCGGTAGCGGTGAATCGCTTCAATCCCATTTCACACGCACTTGCTTCGAGGAAATAATCACGTATCCCTTGCTGCGCCCGTGCTCCACAACATCGCGCAGGATCGCCACGTCCTGCTCGCAATACTCCGCCACGCGATCCTTCTGGCCCGCACGCCACCATTCTACCGCTTGCAATCCATCGCCGCTTTTGGACGTGCCCAGTGTTTCCTTCGCCAGCTGATCGAGCTTTACGCGATGGCCCAGCTGTTTGTGCAATAGTTCGTGAATATCGAGCGAGAGTTTTCGCAGGCCGTCCACGGGTGCGTAAGCGCGCAGGACTTCCAAATCAAAGCGGTTGCCGTTGAACGTGATCACCTGCGTGAATTGCTCGAGCTCGCTGATCAACGCCAGCGCATCATCCTCAAACCAGCGGCGAAAGTTCTTTTCTTTGTCCCACGTGATCGCCACCGCCAGCCCAAACGCTCGAATGTTCGACCAGCCGCCATCCACCTCGCTCGAAATTCGCAGAGTTTCGATGTCCAGATAAATTTCGCGGTCAAATAGTCCAGCCAGGTGTTTGTCCTTTCGATTCGTGTAGGCGATGTCGGCCTAAGCCAGTGCCCAATACAAAGTTGCGCCTGCGGCGGGTGTCAGTAGAGGCTCGATTCGCGCTTGCGCCCGGTGTAGTCAATGTAAACGATTTTCGTGTCGGTGTAGAACTCGATAGCGGCGTGTCCCACTTCGTGCGGCCCAATGCTCGAATTCTTTGTCCCGCCAAACGGCACATGCGCCTCGCCGCCCACCGTGGGCGAATTCACGTGGGTCATTCCGGTTTCGATCTTGTCCACAAATTCGAAAATCTTGCTGGAGTCCGTGGAATAAATCGCACTGGAAAGCCCGTAGCGCACGGAATTCGCCACCTCCAGCGCCTCGTCGAAGTCTTTCACCCGGATGATGCTCAGCACCGGCCCAAAGATTTCTTCCTGCGCGAGTTTACTGTCCCACGCAACGTGATCGAACACCGTCGGCGAAATGAACCAGCCCTGATCGTATTTCGGCCCACTCAGCCGCGCCCCGCCGCACATCAGTTTCCCTTCCTGTTTGCCGATTTCCAGGTATCGCAACACCGTGTTGAACTGGTCTTCGTCCACGGATGGTCCCATGTCCGTCCCAGCGTCCAGGCCATCGCCCACCACATATTTATTCGCGCGCTCCACCAGCATCGCCACAAACTTGTCGGCCACGCTTTCTTCGATCACCACCCGGCTCGTCGCCGTGCAACGTTGCCCGGTGGACGCAAACGCTCCGGCCAGAGCGGATTCCATCGCCAGTTGCAAGTCCGCATCGGCCAGCACCACCACCGGATTCTTTCCGCCCATCTCACACTGAATTTTCTTCAGCCGCTCCGCGCCCGTGGCATAGAGCTTGCAACCCACAGCCGTTGAACCCGTGAACGTCAGCCCGTGCACATGCGGGTTCTGCACCAGTTCGTCGCCCACTTCTTCGCCCGCTCCCAGCACCACGTTCAAAACGCCCGGCGGCAAGCCTGCCTGTGCAAAAATCTCGGCGATGCGAATGGCGCAGAGCGGCGTCAATTCCGCCGGCTTCAAGACCACCGTGTTCCCGCACACCAGCGCCGGAGCGATCTTCCAGATCGGGATCGCCACCGGAAAATTCCACGGCGTGATCGCGCCCACCACTCCCAGCGGCTGGCGAATCGTGTAAGAAAAATTCTTGGGCAGCTCGCTGGTGAGCGTTTCGCCATTCAGCCGCCGCGCTTCGCCAGCAGCAAATTCCAGAATATTGATAGCCCGCTGCACTTCGCCCAGAGCGTCCTTCAGCGCTTTGCCTTCTTCGCGTGTCAGCAGCCGCGCCAGCTCCTCTTTCTGCGCCTGCATGATCGCCGTCGCTTTGAAAAGGATTTTGCCGCGCGCCGGCGCCGGCATGTCGCGCCAGGCAGGGAAGGCAGCCTTCGCCGCGACGATGGCCTGCTTCATTTCCTCTCGCGTCGAAAGCGCAATGCGCGCCACCACTTCATCCGTGTTCGCGGGGTTTCGCCGCTCGACGATCTTCGCCGACTTCGATTCCACCCACTCCCCATTAATGTAATTCCTGCAAAGCTGATCGGTTGTAGTTGCCGTTGCCATGTTCGGTTCCCTTAGACTCTAAAGTTTAATCTCGCTAAACGATTTATCGAGCAGCCGGATCGCCTCATCCACGTCAGCCTTCGAGATATTCATGGGCGGCGCCATCCGGATCACGTTCCCGAACATCCCGCCCTTGCCCACCAGCAAGCCATTGGCCCGCGCGCGTTCCAGCACTTGGTTGGTTTCCTGCGGCGCAGGCTCCTTGGTCTGCCGGTCTTTTACGAGCTCGAGCGCCTGCATCATGCCCATGCCCCGCACATCGCCGATCAACGGATATTTCTCCTGCAACTCTTCAAGCTTCTTGCGGAAATACCCGCCCACCACGTAGGTGTTCTCGCGCAAGTTTTCCTCTTCGATCACTTCAATCACCGCGCGCGCCGCCACCGACGTGACCGGGTTGCCGCCAAACGTGGCAATCGTCAACCCCTGGAATTTATCCGCCAGTTCGGCGGTAGTAATCGTCAATCCCACCGGGACTCCATTCGCCATGCTCTTCGCCGACGTAATAATGTCCGGCGTCACTTCCCATTGTTCGATGCCCCACCATTTCTTGCCGGTGCGGCCCCATCCGGTTTGCACTTCGTCGGAAATATACTGCCCGCCGTAGTTCTTCACGATGCGATACACAATCTTGAAATATTCCGGCGGGGGAGTGATGAATCCCCCGACTCCCTGAATCGGCTCGGCAATAAACGCGGCGATCGAACCGCTGGTGGTCGTCTGGATCACGCTCTCGACGTCGTTCGCGCAAGCCACATTGCACGATGGATACGTCAAATGCAGCGGGCAGCGATAGCAATAGGGATTCACCGCGTGTGAGACGCCCACGCTGATCACTCCGCCCTTGCGCCAAGCGGATTGCGCCGTAACGGATTTCGCCAGCGCCGAGCCTCCGGAATAAGCATGGCGCAAGGCAACGATGTCGTAACTCGGCCCCGCCATGCGCGATAGCATAATCGCCGCTTCATTCGCTTCCGTCCCGGAACTGGTGAAGAAGCTCTTCTGCAATTTTCCCGGAGTGATTTCCGCCAGCTTCTCGGCCAGCGCCACCACCGCCTCGTTCGGAAATAGCGTCGAGGTGTGCTGCAGCTTGTCCACCTGCGCTTTGATCTTGGACGTGACCTTGGGATTGCAATGTCCCACTCCGATCGTCACGATCCCGCCGAAGAAGTCCAGGTACTTGTTCCCCTCGATGTCCCACAGGTATTGCATCGAAGCGTGGTCCGCCACCAGCGGATGCTGGTAATAATTCGTAACCGCCGGCCAAATGAATTCCTTGTGCTTGCGCACCACTTCTTCGCTGCGGCTAGGCGTAATCTTCGGCGTCGTCGTCATTTACTCGGCTCTCCCGGAATTCAAAATCACCACAGATGAACACGGATGAACACAGATAAAACCACAAATTACCGTCAACAAACAAACCGCCGGTACTCCAGTTTCGGTCGTCCGAAGTTCAGCAAAAGCCCCACTCGAATGTTCGTCGCCCGCAAATAATTCATCAGTTGGGCGCTATGGCTCGGATCAAGCGACGCGCAAGCCTTCAACTCCAGAATCACCCGATTCTCCACAATCATATCCGCGATGTAATCCCCCACAATCGTGCCTCGATACTTTATTTGCAAAGGTTCATTCTGCGCGCATTTGAGCCCGTGCGTTTCCAACTCTAACGCGAGCGCGTTGGAATAAACGCGTTCGAGAAATCCCGCACCAAGCGTATTGTGCACGGCGAATGCCGCCTGAAGAATCGTGCCGGTAAGCTCCTGTTCAAGATACTCCACGGACTCCGCCGTAGTGTGAATCTTGATATCTAGTCTTTTATCTGTGTTCATCAGTGTTCATCTGTGGTGATGTTGACTCAGTCCGCAGCCGCCGCCGAGCGTGTCCGCGTGATCTCGCCATAGCTCTCCGGGCGGCGATCGCGGAAGAATTGCCAGGTCTGCCGGACTTTATCCATCTCCTCCAGATCCAGATCCGCCACCAGCACTTCGTCCTTATCCCGGCTGGCTTGTGCGATGATCTTGCCTTTGGGATTGCAGAAATAGCTCTTGCCGTAAAATTCCCCGATGTTCCAGGGCGCTTCCTTGCCCACGCGATTGATAGCGCCCACGAAATAGCCATTGGCCACCGCGTGCGCCGGCTGCTCGAGCTCCCAGAGATATTCGCTCAGGCCGGCCACAGTCGCGGAAGGATTGAACACAATCTCCGCGCCATTCAACCCAAGCACGCGCGCACCTTCCGGAAAATGCCGGTCATAGCAGATGTACACTCCGATGCGCGCAAACTTCGTCTGAAAAGTCAAATACCCGGTGTTTCCCGGCGTAAAGTAAAACTTCTCCCAGAACCCCGGCGCCACCTGCGGAATGTGATGCTTGCGATATTTGCCAAGATATTTGCCGTCCGCGTCAATCACCGCAGCGGTGTTGTAAAAAAGACCGGTCATCTCGCGTTCGTAGACCGGCACGACCATCGCCATTTCATATTTCTTCGCCAGCTTGCGCATGCGTTCGACCGTGGGACCTTCCGGCACCGCTTCGGTCATCTCATACCACCGCGCTTGCTGTTCGGCGCAAAAATACGGACCGTTGAAGAGTTCCTGCAGGCACAGAATCTGCGTCTTCTTTTTTGCGGCGGCGTGAATCAGCTTCTCGTGCTTTTCCAGCATCTTTTTGGAAATGTCGCGGATGGAATATTTTTCCGGCGACCACTCGCAATGCACCTGAATCAATCCGCAACGCACCACACGCGGCATTAGAGACCCCCTGTTCGCCGGCCAGCCCTCTGCCATCGCAGCGCCGGTATTCTTAGTGTGTTCAGTAGCCCCGCCATTTTGCATATGAGGCTAGCATAAACCGGAGATTTTTTCCGGATTGCGCGCCCGCCTCGCGCGACATATTGGCCTGCAGGATGAGCGCCCAGATCGCATCTATCATGGTGCAGCGCCGGTGATCGACGACACGCGAAGAAATTACACGCCATCGCGAGTCACTGACCGTATAATCCCGCCGACGACATCCATGCAACGCGTACTGACACTTCTATATCGCGGCTTGGGCCGGATCTTTCCGGACTGCGTCACGCTAAGCCAGGCCGTCGCCTTCAATATGTTCCTGGCGTTTTTCCCCATGCTCCTCTTGGCGCTTGGCGTCCTCAGCAGCAAGGCCGCGTTTCGCGACGCGCTGACGGAACTTCCTCAGCGGCTGCGGGCGATTGTCCCGCCCGGCAGTGAAGATATTGTGACGCAGTATTTTGTCCGCCGCGGTGCGCATCCCTGGAAATGGTTCTTGCTGGGCTTGGGCGGAACGTTACTGGCCGGATCGCAGGTGATGGCTGGCTTCATCGAAGGGTTTCGCATTATCGAAGGAGATCCCCTCCGCACTGGTTACTGGCGCCTGCATTTGCGAGCGCTCGTTTTGCTCTTGCTGACCATTGTTCCGGCTCTCGCGGTCATCCTGCTCACCGTATTCGGCAGACAGGAGCGCGCATGGCTGGTCCACGAGTTGGGAGAACAGCCGCTGCTAATCCATGCCGTAGGGTTCGTTTTTCAGGCCGCGGTCGTTTTTTTGCTTTCGATGGTTGTGCTGGTCGTGCTCTATCGCATCGGCCGTCCCGGGCATCGTGGCATACGGAGTTTGCTGCCGGGCGCGGGAGTGGCAACGGCTTTGTGGTGGCTTGTGGATGTCGTTCTCGGGTTCTACGTCCGGCGTATGCCGTACGACGTCATCTACGGAGGCTTGGCGGCCGCGATCGGCCTGCTGATCTGGATGTACCTCACCGCAGTCGTCGTCCTGCTGGGCTCCGCCTACAATGCAGAGCTTCGCGAGATGCTTACTCAGGCTCGCAGCCCGGCCCGCATGCTCAGTCGCTGACCAGCGCCGCCTCCCCTCGGAAGGTCTTCCCTCGTTTATTAACGACTTGCGCCCATCCGCAACTTTTGCAGTCCCACAGGGTTAAACTGGGGGCTGATAGCACGCTTCGCTTTACTGCGCTTGCGCCACTCCGAGGTGTGAGAAGTGAAGATGAGACGGAATCCTCGCCGCAGCCAACGACTGGATGCTCCGGGAGCGAGCCTTGTAGCTGCCACGCTCCTCCTCAGCCTGATTTTGGCGGTGCCCCATGCGCGCGCGGAAAATAATAGCGATGCCAGCGCCGTACAAGACCGCATCGTCCTCGATAAGAAATTCAAAGGCAAACTCCCCATCACCGAGCTCACTGAAGATGAAGCGATTCTTCACGCGATGAATCGTTTGGCGTACGGCCCGCGGCCGGGCGATGTCGAGCGTATTCGCCAGATGGGCCTGGAAAAATGGATCGAGCAGCAACTCCATCCCGAAACCATTGACGACCAAGCGCTTCAGCAGCGTCTGCAACGCTACCCGACGCTCGCGATGTCCTCGAAGCAACTGCTTGAGGAATATCCACGTCCAGGTCAGGTCGCCAAACAAGAGGGAATCACCAAGGAGCAGGCACAGGAGCAGCTGAAAGCAAAGCAGCAAACAGCTGAATCTCAAATCATTGTCACCGGCAACGAAAACCTCGACAAAGCGCAGCAACAACTCGCCAAGCTGCAAGGTCCCAACCGCATCATCGCCGAACTTTCCATGGCCAAGGTGGACCGCGCGATTTATAGCGACCGCCAGCTCGCAGCGGTGATGGAAGATTTCTGGTTCAATCATTTCAACGTGTTCGCGAACAAGGGTGATGACAAGTGGCTGCTCACCTCCTACCAACGCGACACCATTCGCCCGCATACCCTGGGCAAATTTCAGGATTTGCTGCTCGCCACCGCCAAAAGCCCCGCCATGCTCTTTTTCCTCGACAATTATCTCAGCGCCGATCCCGCGGCGGTTGCGCGCATGGAAGCCGAAAAGAATATGCGGCGCGCGCGTTACCAGGGAGCCTTTGTCGGCGGCTCGATGCCCACTCCCGGCACCTTTCCCGGTCCTGCCACCGGCCCCGCTCGCACCGCCCCGGTCAAGGCGAAAAAGCAGGAGCGCGGCCTCAATGAAAATTATGGCCGCGAAGTGATGGAATTGCACACCGTGGGCGTGGACGCCGGTTACACCCAGCAGGACGTGATCCAGATGGCCGAGTGCCTCACCGGTTGGACGATCCACGAGCCGCGCAAGGACCCGCAATTCTTTTTCGACGAGAAGATTCACGCGCAAGGCAAGAAGCTCGTGATGGGCCGCACCTTCAACTATGGCGGCGAAAAAGACGGCGAAGAAGCTCTGAAGATGCTGGCCAACCGCCCGGCCACCGCCAAATTTATTTCCACGGAACTGGCGCGGCACTTTGTTTCAGACAACCCTCCTCCGGCGCTCGTCGAGCGCATGGCCAAAAGCTTCGAATCGAGCAACGGCGACATTCGCACCGTGCTGAAGACCATGATCTATTCCCCCGAATTCTGGTCGAAGGATGCCTATCGCGCCAAAGTAAAAACTCCCTTCGAATTGGTAGCCAGCACGGCGCGCGCCCTGAACGCCGAAGTCACGATCACGCTGCCCCTGGCCCAGTGGGTGGCGCGCATGGGCGAGCCTTTGTATCTGTGCCAGCCTCCCACAGGATATTCGGACAAGTCTGAAACCTGGGTCAATACCGGCGCGCTGCTGAATCGCCTGAATTTTTCACTCGCCTTTGCCGGCGATAAGATGGGCGGCGCCACCGTGGACCTGAAATCGATGCTCGGTGACGACGCTGAGAAGGATCCCAACGCCGCGCTTGCCCGTTCGCTCCAGGAATTCCTCGATGGACAGGTCGCGCCATCCACCGAGGGCACTCTGCAAGCCCGTTTGAAAGACCCGCAGATTTTGCAAGCGCGTCTCGACGACCCGGTAAAAGAAGTGAACGAAGGTTTGATCGCCGGCTTGGTGCTCGGCACGCCGGAATTTCAGCGGCGGTAGTGTTCGAGCGCAACAGCTTCGATTCAACAGGAGATCGGCAATGACCATTTCGCGGCGATATTTCTTGAAGAGCGGCGGAATCGCCATGTTGGGCATGGCGGCGCTGCCCGCATTTCTGCAGCGCGCTGTTGCCGGCACTGTCTCGCCCAATAAGAAAAAAATGGTCGTGCTGTTTCAGCGCGGCGCGATGGACGGTCTAAACGTCGTCGTGCCCTTCGGCGAGCCAAATTACTACCGCATGCGGCCGTCTATCGCGATTCCCGCTCCCACGCGCGGCGGCGCGGAAGCCGCGCTCGATCTGGATGGTTTCTTCGGGCTGCATCCGAGCCTTTCGCCGATGCTCCCGCTTTTCAGCAATGGGCAGCTTGCTGTCGTGCAGGCCGTAGGCTCGCCGGACCCCACTCGTTCGCACTTCGACGCTCAGGATTACATGGAATCAGGCACGCCAGGCCGCAAAGCAACCGACGATGGCTGGCTGAATCGCGCCATGCAGACGACCCCGGAAGAAAAGCCCTCGCCCTTTCGCGCCGTAGCCTTCGGCCCGTACCTGCCCAGAACGTTGCAAGGCGCCGCCCCGGCCATCGCCATCCCGGACCTGAAGCAATTCCGCATGAACGGCCCGCAGTTGACCACCGAGGGCGGCTTCGAGGCGATGTACGCCCAGACGGTAGACCGAGCCTTGCGCGGAGTCGGCACGGAAACCTTCGAAGCAGTCGACCAACTCAAAAAAATCAATCCCGATACCTATCAGCCGGAAAATGGCGCGCAATATCCCAAGGGCCGCTTCGGCCAGAGCCTCCAGGAAATCGCGGAGCTGTTCAAGGCCGATGTCGGCCTCGAAGTTGCCTTCCTCGATAGCGGTGGTTGGGACCACCACGTCAACGAAGGCGGCGTCCAGGGCCAGCTCTCGAACCTCCTCCGCGATTTGGGCCAGGGAGTCGCCGCGTTCCATCAGGACATGGGCGACCGCATGGGCGACGTGGTCTTCGTCAGCATGTCCGAATTCGGCCGCACCGCCCACGAAAATGGCAACCGCGGTACCGATCACGGCCACGCCAATTGCATGTTCGTGATGGGCGGCGATATCAAGGGTGGAAAAGTGTACACGCGCTGGCCAGGCCTCGACGAAGCCCAGCTCAATCAAGGCCGCGATCTAGCCCTGACCACCGACTATCGCAGCGTGCTCGGTGAGATCATCTCCAAGCACCTCGGCGACCGCGACCTGAATGCAGTATTCCCAGGCTTCGCAAACGATCCGCGCCAATTCCTCGGCCTGGTCAAAGCGTAGCGTCGTAAGCAAGCGAATCAGGAGGTCCGAACTCCGCGGTGGAACTCGGCGTTCTGCAATTTCCGGCGTACAATCACTTTCATGAGCAGGGAAGTAACTGAACTTCTGAAAAAGGCCCTCGAACTCCCGGTGACAGACCGCGCGGAGCTAGCCGGTTCTCTGATTGAGAGTCTCGATCACGCTAAGGACGAATCGGTTGAAAACGCCTGGAATGCTGAAATCGCCCGGCGAATGGAAGACCTCGATTCGGGCCGCGTCAAGCCGGTTTCTCTCAACGAATTTCGACGGCGACTCGATTCCGCACTCGAATGACGGTCATATACACGTGAGGCAAGTCTCGCGTCCCAAAGCGTGAGCAGCCCCCGCACTCGCAGGTTTAATTACCAGCCTTGATGCGCATGCCGTAGAACGATCTGTAAACGAAGAAGAACGAAACTAGGAAGAACGCCGCCGCGAGAACGTGGGTCAAGTTGCCGCCAGTCTCGGCCGTCAACTGCACTGCCAACTCCACAGCCAACAATCCAAACAAAGTAGTGAACTTGATCACCGGGTTCAGCGCCACCGATGAAGTATCCTTGAACGGGTCGCCCACCGTATCGCCCACCACCGTAGCATCGTGCAGCGGCGTGCCTTTCTGCTTCAACTCCACTTCCACGATTTTCTTGGCGTTATCCCATGCGCCGCCCGCATTAGCCATGAAAATCGCCTGGTACAAACCGAAAATCGCGATCGAAATCAGGTAGCCGATGAAGAAGAAGGGCTCGACGAACGCGAATGCCAGCGTCGCAAAAAACACCGCGATGAAAATATTCAGCATCCCCTTCTGCGCATACTTCGTGCAGATGGCCACCACCTTCTTGCTGTCCTCCACCGAAGCCTTCTCCACCCCTTCCAGCTTGATATTCGCCTTGATGAATTCCACGGCCCGGTATGCGCCGGTAGTAACGGCTTGCGTCGAAGCGCCCGTAAACCAATAAATCATCGCGCCACCAGTGACCAAGCCCAGAAAGAACGGCGCATGCAGCAAGGAGAGCTTATCCACATTCTCGGTAATCCCATTCGTGAGCGCCATGATAATCGAAAAAATCATGGTAGTTGCGCCCACCACCGCCGTGCCGATCAATACGGGCTTCGCAGTGGCCTTGAACGTGTTGCCCGCCCCGTCGTTTTCTTCCAGCAACTCCTTGGCGCGCTCGAAATTCACGTCAATATTGAAGTCGGCTTTCAATTCCTGCTTGATGTTGGGGATCGTTTCGATCAACGACAATTCATACACCGATTGTGCGTTGTCCGTCACCGGACCGTAGGAATCCACCGCGATCGTCACCGGCCCCATCCCCAGAAATCCAAACGCCACCAGCCCGAACGCAAACACCGGCGCCGCGATCATTAATCCGCTGAGGCCCTGCAAGCTCACCATATAGCTGATAGACATCAGCAGCACCATCGTCAACCCGATGTAATACGCCGAAAAATTCCCAGCCACGAAACCCGATAAAATTCCCAACGACGCCCCGCCCTCTTCCGCCGAGGACACAACTTCCTTCACGTGCCGCGATTCCGTCGAAGTGAACACTTTCACCAGCTCCGGAATGATCGCGCCCGCCAGCGTTCCGCACGAAATGATCGTCGCCAGCTTCCACCATTGCGTCGCATCCCCATTCAGCACCGGGATAATCACCGACGAAATCACGTAGGTCATCGCAATCGAAACAATCGAGGTGATCCACACCAGCGAAGTGAGTGGCGCTTCGAAATTCATCTTGTCCACATTGCCAAACCGGGCTCGGGAGATGAAGTCGTTCAGGAAATACGCTGCCGCGCTCGCCACCAGCATGGCGATGCGCATCACAAAAATCCATACCAGCAGTTGCACCTGCACGGTAGGACTCTTGACGCCCAGCAGAATAAACGTAATCAGCGCAACGCCCGTAACGCCGTATGTCTCAAACCCGTCCGCGCTGGGTCCCACCGAATCCCCCGCATTGTCGCCCGTGCAATCCGCGATCACGCCGGGATTCCGCGCGTCGTCTTCCTTGATCTTGAACACAATCTTCATCAAGTCCGAGCCAATATCCGCGATCTTGGTGAAAATGCCGCCGGCGATGCGCAAGGCGGCCGCTCCCAGCGATTCGCCGATCGCAAAACCGATGAAGCAAGGCCCGGCGTAATCGCCCGGAATAAAGAGCAAAATGAAAAGCATCATCAGCAGTTCCACGCTGATCAGCATCATCCCGATGCTCATCCCGGCTTCCAGCGGAATGTGATAAATCGGAAACGGTTTTCCGCGCAGCCCGGCAAAAGCCGTCCGCGAATTCGCAAACGTATTCACGCGTATGCCGAACCACGCCACTCCAAAGCTGCCCATGATGCCGACCATGCTGAATGCCAGGATGATGATCACGCGCGCCGCTTCGTAATGCAGCAGCAGTCCGAAATAAAGCACGATAACCACGGCGATAAAGGCTTCCAGAAGCAGCAGGAATTTACCCTGCGTGATCAGATACGTCTTGCAGGTCTCGTAAATGAGTTCGGAAATCTCGCGCATCGCGCGATGCACGGGCAAATTCTTCAACTTGGTGTAGATCGTCAAGCCAAAAGCCAGGCCGAACACGCAAAACAAAATCCCGAAAAGCAGCAACCGGTGGCCGTCAATCCCCAGGAACGTCACCGACGACAGATCCGGCAGCTTCAGATTCGCTTCGCCGCCCACGGCTTCGGGAGCCGGCTGCGCATGCGTCACCGCCGCGCACAAAAGAATGGCCGACATGACCGCCGCCCCGCTACACGCCGCGCGACATCCTCGCGACCAGAGGTTCTTGATTGCATACCGCATTAGTTGCCCTCCGCTGCGCGCGCATTTGCACACATATGAACCCAAGCTGACGCCGTCATTCTGCCTCCGGATGAAGACTCCTTGATGGGGAGCCCGCTGATTGCGGGAAGTAACCACACAGAATCGACTTTTGTATCAGGAAAGCGCTCTCAGGTCAAGAAAAGAGGCGCTCGCGGGGCCTACACTAAATCCTGTATTTTCATTATACTGTCGGCGTTCAAGGAGCCGCTCCATCTTGCCGCTACGCCAGAAAACCGCGCTGATTACAGGAGGTGGCCGGGGCATCGGCAAAGGCATCGCCGAAGGTCTCGCCCGCCAAGGCGTGCGCATCGCCATTTCCTACCGCCTCAATAAGACCGCCGCCCAGAATACGCTGCGCCACTTGCAGGCGCAGGGCGCGGAATGTTTTGCGGTGGAAGCGGACTCAACCGATCCGGAAAAAGTTCAATTTCTGATAGACACCGTCCTCGAGCGTTTTGGCCGCCTCGATATCCTGGTCAATAACGTCGGCGAATTCAATTGGAAGCCCGTGGCCGAAACCTCTCTCCAGGAGTGGGAAGCAGTCATCGCCTCCAATCTATTCAGCGTTTTCTACGCCAGCAAAGCCGCGCTCCCCGCGATGCGCCGCCAGCACTGGGGCCGCATCGTCAATCTGGGCGCGGTTGGCGCGGAGCGCGGATTCGGGCAGGGCACGATTTCGGCCTACGCGGCAGCCAAGGCCGCGGTGGTTTCGTTCTCACGTTCACTCGCGATCGAGGAAGCGAAACACGGCATCACCGTCAATGTCATAAATCCCTCGAATATAGACGAGCGCGAACTCACCGCCGAGGAAGCCCGCCGCATTCGTGATGCCCGCTCGCCGATCGGCCGCCCACCATCTTCGGAAGACGTCGCCGCCGCCGTGAAATTCTTCGCCTCCGATGACGCCGACTACATCACCGGCCAGGTCATCAACGTGACCGGCGGCTGGATGTTATAGCAAGGTTTTGTAGCGGCGCACTTTTACCCTGAGTGACGTTACGAAGGGTTAGTGTGCCATCGGTGCTACGTCGCGAAACCATGGGGGCTCCGGAACCGCGCTACAAAGACCGCTTGCCTGTCGCTCGCATAAAGCAATCTCAGCCAAGCCCCGCTTGGAAGCCCAAGCGCTCCACCGGAATCTCCCCGCGCGATCGCATGATAGAATTTGCAGTGCACGCAAATGCGGCTGCCACATCATCAAGGCACCGCCACACACTCTGAAAAGTAAATCGCGCTCATGAAAATCCTCACAGCACAAGAAATGCGCGAAGTTGACCGGCTCTCCACCGAGCGCTACGGCATCCCCGGCCTCACGCTCATGGAGAACGCCGGTGCCGGCGTCGCGCGATTCATCGCACAGCATTGGCTGGACTACGCGCAGCGCCGCATCGTCGTGCTTTGCGGCAAAGGCAATAACGGCGGCGATGGCTTTGTCGCCGCGCGGCACCTTCGCGATAGGGGCGCCAGGCCGGAAGTCTTCCTGCTCGCCGCTCCCGATGAAATGCGTGGTGACGCTGCGACGAATTGCAAGCGCTGGCAAGAAACATACGGCGACCTTCACGCGATTCGTGATTCCACGTCGTGGCACAGCGTCCAAGCCGTGCTCGCCACCGCCGACATCATCGTGGACGCGATCCTCGGCACCGGCACGCGCGGCGCAGTCACAGGCCTCCTCGCAGAAGTCATCGAAGCGGTGAACCAGCGGCGCGGCCCCGCGCGTTCTTCCGTCGTCGCGGTAGATATTCCTTCAGGGCTCGTCGCTGACACCGGAGAAGCCAGCGGCCCGGCGGTCAAAGCAGCGTACACAGTCACTTTCACCGCGCCGAAGACCGGCATGCTCGCCAGCGGCGCCGGCGATTACGTCGGACAGCTCATTGTCCACGACATCGGCTCACCCCCCAGCCTGATCGAAGAGGTGGGGAAGAGCGACATTCGCTGGGTTGACGCCAAAGAAATGAGCCGGTTCGCACTTCCTCGTCGCGCCGACGGCAACAAAGGCAGCTACGGTCACGCATTGATCGTCGCCGGCTCGCTCGGAAAAAGCGGCGCGGCGGTGCTGGCGTCCTGGGCCGCGCTTCGCGTGGGCGCAGGCCTCGTGACGGTAGCGACGCCCGAGCCGGTTCTGTCGATCGTTGCCGCGCACACGCCCGAAATCATGACGGAACCGCTTCCCGCCACCGACGCCGGCACCATTTCCATGCGCAGCTTCGAATACGAACGCTTCGACAAAATCGTAAAAGGGAAGCGCGCCCTCGGGATCGGCCCGGGACTGACCACGCAAGACGAAACGCAGCAATTCGTTCACGCGGTCGTCAGCAAACGCGCGGTGCCGATGATCCTGGATGCCGATGGCCTGAACGCATTCGCCGGACGCGCTTCAGAACTGAAAAATCCTGCGGGTCCTATCGCCCTCACGCCGCATCCGGGCGAAATGGCGCGCCTGATGCAATGCGAGATCAAAGACGTCCAGGCGCGCCGTCTGGAAGTCGCGCGTGAATCCGCCGCCGACTGGAGCGCCTTCGTAATTCTCAAGGGTCATCAAACAGTGATCGCCTCACCCGACGGCCAGCTCTTCGTGAATTCCACCGGCAATCCGGGAATGGGCACAGGCGGCACCGGCGACGTCCTCACCGGAATGCTCTCCGGTCTCACAGCGCAGTTCGGCACGAGCGACTGGGTCCGCGTCCTGGCTTTCGGCGTCTATCTCCACGGACTCGCAGGCGACATCGCATACGAGGACACCGGTGAAGCTCCGCTACTCGCCTCTGATCTGATTCACGCGATTCCACGCGCCTACCAGCGCTTCTATGCCAATGCGTAACGAAGAGCTCGTCCGTGCCTAACCGCGAAATCCTCACGCATTCCTCCGAAGAGACCATCGCGCAAGGCCGGGAAATTGGCGCGACGCTCAAACCACCAGTCTTGATCTTGCTTTCGGGCGATCTCGGGGCGGGGAAGACAACTCTCACGAAGGGCATCGCCGCAGGTGCCGGCGCCGCGCGCGAAGACGAAGTCACCAGCCCCACCTTCACGCTCGTCCACAAATATGACGGCGCCACGCGCGTCTATCATGTGGATCTCTACCGCATTGACGGCCTGCACGACCTCGAAACGCTAGGCCTCGAAGACATATTTTCCGAGAAGGCGGTGGTCATCGTCGAATGGCCCGACCGCCTAAAAATGCACACGGGCTGGCCCACCCTGCGGATTCAATTGGAGCACGTCGCGGAAGGCACTCGCAGAATCTCAATCACGGAATGATCGGGCAACAGACCGCAACCGACTGAAGCGCTTTACTTCGGCGGGGCAGGTGGATCCAGCCCCATGATTTGAAATCCGGCATCCACGTAGATCGTGTTGCCGGTAACGCCGCGTCCGAGATCGCTCGCCAGAAACACGGCCGTGTCCGCCACTTCCGCGATGTCCGTATTCCGCCGCAACGGCGCATGTTGCGCCACAAATTCCAGCACCTTCGAGAAATCCTTGATGCCGCGCGCTGAAATGGTCTTGATGGGCCCGGCGGATATCGCGTTCACGCGAATCTTGTGCGCGCCCAGCTCGCTCGCCAGATATTTCACTTCGGCTTCCAGCGCGGCCTTGGCAATTCCCATCACGTTGTAGTTGGTCACCACCCGCGTCGAGCCCAGATACGTCAGCGTCATGATCGCCCCGCCGTTGCTCATCAGCGGCGTAAGCGCTTTGGACACCGCCACCAGCGAATACGCGCTCACGTCCAACGCCAGCTTGAATCCATCGCGCGACGTGTTCAAAAATGGCTGGTTCAAATCTTCGTGGTTCGCAAACGCCAGGCAATGCACCACCGCATCGAGCTTGTGCCCGTGACCCTTTAGCGATTCCGCCAACCCGTCAATGTCCGATTGCTGCTGTACGTCGCAAGGATAAAAACCCTTTGCGCCAAGCTCGTTGCCAAGCTCTTCCACGGTAGGTTTGGCGCGATCGTTCTGGTAGGTAAGCAATAAAGTCGCACCTTCGCGCGCGAACGCCTGCGCAATCGCATACGCGATGCTCCACTTGTTCCATACTCCCAGCACAATCGCCGTTTTGCCTGCCATCAATTGGGACATGGCCCGCTATTCTACCCGGAATCCTCGATTTCAGCGCGAAGTTCTGTCGTCTGTGAGCGCCGCGTTGCGCCGCGCCGCAAAGCTCGCTTCAATGGGAATGAATCCAGCGCAAAACCTCGCGCAGCAGGTCCGCCAGTACCGGCCACATCGCCGCCAGTATCCCGATGCCAGCCGCAACCACGCGCGGAACTCCTCGAGTTGCGGCCTTTGGCGCATCAGGCTGATGCCGCGCGCAGAAACCCCCGGCAACCGCCGGATTACCGCACCGTTGGCCCTTAGGACCCAGATAGAGGCACGGGCCCTGATTAGGCCCTTTCAACGACCCAAGGCCAGTCCCAACGTCCTCCGAGTCGGCGCCATCCCCAGCAGTTTCGAAGAAGTCCAACCCCTGAGCTTCCGCCTGCTCGCCATCGAACGGCCCGGGCCCCGCCTTGCTGCCGGAAAAATCATTAACGGTTACGAACCGTTCCATTGCGCCTCACGCCTCGCCTCGCTAGAGTCAATCTTCGTCTCGCTGCGCCCGTATGCCCGATATCCGCATCGCGCCTTCTCCCGACCATCCTGCCCGGATGAAGCTGGAGTCGTACTCCGCCGAGATCCGCCTGCCGAATCTTACTCTGGGCGTGGACAACATCCATTATGACGTTTTCCTCAGCCCCCGCTTCGTGGATTTCACCAGAAAGTACCTGCAGGATCTGGTCCGCCAGAGCGTCAATATCAGCCTCTTCTACGGCAAGGACCGCAAGCACTCCGGCACTCCGGAACACGGCGCTTTCCGCAAGCTCCTCACCGAGGTTCTGCAAGCCTCGATCACCCGCGCGAAGTTTCAGCAATCCATCGAGAGCGATATCCTGCACCAGCTCGCGCTCATCAAGCACCTCACTTCGGAAATTGCCGCGCAGTTTTCCAGCATGCTCGTTGAATGCAAGGACTGGATCCGCGCCCGCGGCGAGCATTTCGAGCACAGCGAACAAGCCCACGTCATGCGCGCCAAAATCGCCGAAATGCAGTCCGACAAGAAAAATGTCTATCGCCAGGTCGGCGAAACTCTCTGCCGCATCTGGCGCGAAGTCGAGGAAGGCACGCTCTCCAAATCGCGCCGCGCTCTTTTCGGCGAGGATTTTCACGAGACCTACGAATTACTCCAGAACCGCTTTCTCTTCGTCGAAAACGGCAACGACGATCACCTCTTTCTCGAGCACTACGTCCTGGTCGCCAATTTCGTCAACGATCCCGACCGCTTCGAAGTCTTTGACACTCTACTGCTCGATCTGGTCCGCGATTTTGTCCTAACCGGCGACAACGTGGACGATCTCGGCAAGGCCCGCAAAGCGCACGAGCGCCTGCTCGAGCAAGCGCGCCAGAAACGCACCGAAATCGCTCGCATGGAGGAGGAACTCGAGGAAGCCTCCGGACGCTCCGGCGATGGCGACAGCCTGTTTCCCTCACTGTTCAAACGCAGAGGCGGCGCGGCCCCCGGCTCTCACGCCGAAATTTCCGAATTGCGCAAGAAACTGGCCTTGGCCGAAAAAACCCTCGAGGAACTGGGTCCGCAAATTGACTCCGCCAAGCAGCACATGAATTTCCGCATCGAGGAATACCGCAACCGCCTCGGCGACTACCTCAACCAGCCGCAGAACGCGCGCCGTCTCTTCGACGCGCAAGCTCCCGAGGGCGATGGTCAAAGTGCCCGGCAAACTCGCTCGCAGCTTCTGGAAGAATGGTTCCATCGCCTCGAAGAGCGCGACCTGCTTTTTCACGTCCTGGCCGCCTACGAATTGCGCCGCATCTACGCCGATTATTGCCCGCCAGTCCACTTGCAAGCGCTGAAAAAGGCGCTGGTGAATCGCGACGAAGCCAAGCGCGTCGAGGCCATCCTGGAACAATTTCCGGCCCGCAAGATTTCCATGAAGCGCCTGGACGACGCTTCCCGCGCGATTCGCCGCAGCACCCGCGAAGAGCAATTATCCACAGTCCTGCAATTCGCCGAAGACCTCATGCGCCTCCGCCGCGACCGCCGCAACTACCAGCACGTCGCCGCTTGGATGGAGCGCATTAGCCTGGTGCGCTCGGAGCGCGCCCGTGAACTCTCCCGCGTCAATAAGAGCCTGTACGAATTCCTGCACGCCGACGAGGGCCGTCCGACGGACGATCCCGTCATCAATCACACCGTCATCAAAGCTGATGTGCGCGGCTCCACCGGCATCACTAAGGACTTGCTCGCCAAGGGCCTGAATCCCGCCTCCCATTTCAGCATGAACTTGCACGAACCCGTGAAACGCATGCTCGAGCGCTTCGGCGCGGCCACCGTCTTTATCGAAGGCGACGCGATCATTCTCGCGATTTACGAAACCGAATCCACGCGTGCCACCACACGCGGCGTCGCCCGCGCCTGCATTCTCGCGCGCGAAATTCTCGCCGTCACCCAGGCTTACAACGCGCGCACCAAGTCCACGGGCCTGCCCCAACTCGAAATCGGCGTGGGCGTGGCTTTCCAGGATTCCGCGCCCTCTCTGTGGATGGACGGCGATACCAAAATCATGATTTCTCGCGCCCTAAACCTATCCGACCGTCTCTCCAGCTGCACCAAAATTACCAAACGCCTGTTTTTGAATAATCCTTCGCCCTTCAACGTCTTCTTGCTGCAACCGCTGATGGAAGACGCCGCCGAAGATGAAGGCGAGGAACTCCTGGTGCGTTTCAATCTGAATGGCATCGAGCTGAATGAAGAAGGCTTCCAAAAATTGAGCGCCGAAATCTCCATGTCGCCCATGGGCGGAAATTTTCCCATGCCCTGGGGCAAAGAACGCGTGCAGCTCTTTTTCGGCGAAGTGCCCCTCGGCGATTCGCTCGAGCCGGTCGTCGTCCGCAAAGGATTCGTCCACCAACTGCTGCCCGGCGCCAAAGTCGGCGCCGAGGGGGCCCGCCCCTACTACGAAGTCTGCACCGATTCCAAGCTCCTCGACCTGGCTCGCAAAAAATTCGCCACCGTTCCAAAGCCCTGAACCTCCAACCAGAAAAGTTGAAGCACCGCCGCAAGCCCCCTATAATCTGTCCGCGCACGAACGCAAGTCGGCGCTCCCTATATTCCGCGCGCAGGAGAACGCACTCGACGTCACCCGCACGGCACAGATTCTGCGATGTGCGACGCTCTACCAGTTTCTTCAGCGGAGGCGAATAGGGTCCGGTGATCCTCGTGGCCTTCAAAGCCATTGATCCTGTCCTTAGCGGCCAGGATGGTGGGTTCGACTCCCACACGCTTCCGCCATCTCCTCGTAATTCGCTGGGGACGGCCATCAGCAGCGGGCGCGGAGGCGTCGCGCAGCTCCAACTCAACAAGGCTCATTCGCCGAAGAGCGCGCGTCACTGCGCCCTCAATCGCGAACGATAGAAAGACGCCAATCTGAACCTACGAATAGTGAAGGTACCGGGTGAAAGAAGAACCACAGAAGAGAATGAGATGGCCATGGTGGGTTTGGCTTTTCGTAATTCTGTTTCCCATCCCGTTTGGAGGAGTTTTCCCTTGGTGGGTAACAGTCGTCTTCATAGCAATATTCGCCGCGATAATTTGGATGATCAGAGGGCACCTCAATGACGATTCTTCACAACAAATGAAATGACAGAACTGTCAGAAATCGCCGCGCTGATTTGTACTGATTGGCCGGACGCGTGCGCGATGCAATGCCGCGAAGCCATGGGCCTCAACGCATCACAATGTCCCTTCAACTCCCACACGCTTCCGCCACATCCTTCCGATTTGTCGGATGTCACAAAAAACCGGACAGCAAAATGCTGTAATAAGCGGACTTTGGCCGTGAAACCGGAGGACACCCTCAGGGTGCGGATTATTCCTTGGCCGTGGGCGCCGCGCGATCTTGTGCGAGTTTACTGAAGAACTCCCCGAAAGCTGGCACCGATGACTTTAGCAATTGAAAGTCGGATTTAGAAATCAGCAGGACGTCCAGCGGAGTGCGCGCCAGAACCGTAGCATTGCGGGTCGAGTCCGTGAGCACCGCCATCTCCCCGAAATAGTCGTCGGCCCGCAAGATGGCCAGGTGTTCCATCTTTCCTTCCAGCTCACGGAACACTTGGCACTCACCCTTCTCGATCACATACACGCAGTCGCCAAGTTCCCCCTGGAAGAAGACCACGTCGCCCGGCTCAAAATGTTGGCGGACCAGGCTCGATTCATTGTCATCCCGCACCTGAACCAAGTCGGGATGAAACAGCAGCGCGATCATCCAATCCAGCCCGATGCGCACTTTGCGGTACAGGCTGGGCATCTTCATCAAATAGATGGCGCGCCACAGAAGCCACGCCGGGAGACCCCACACACGAAAGCCCAGTATGTCCGCCACCGCCGAATAGTGCCCGAGCGATCCGAGCTTACCCAGTCCTTCGAAATCGAATTCGGAACTCTCGCCGCCGCGAATCCTCGCCGCGATATTTCCAGCCACCGTTTTCGCTTCGCGGATGGCGTGCTGTGCCGTCGGTGGAACGGGATTTCCGGACTTCGTGACGATCGACGCGCAATCTCCCAAAGCCCACACTTGGCCTTCATACCCCGCCAGCTCCAGCCGGCCATTGACGCGAAGACGTCCTTTTTCTTTTTCACAATCGAGGTTTTGCAGAACCCGTGCGATCGCCATCGGCACGGTGGAGACGATCGTCTTTGTCGGAATCTCGATGCCGGATTTTAGAATCGCTCTTTCGGATGTAGCGGTGACCAGGCGGTCCAGCAAGCGGATTTCCACGCCCCGCTTGGCCAAAAGTTTGTGGGCAAACACTGCCAGATGGCCGGCGATTTCCGGCAAGATGCGGTCCCCGGAATGAACCAGGACGCAACGGATCTCGTCACCGCGGAGCCGCGGGTAATTGTCTTTCACCATGTGAACGAAGTCGTGCAGTTCGGCAATCACCTCCACGCCCGAAAATCCGCCGCCCGCAACCACAAAGGTCAATAATTTCTTGCGGAATTGCGTGTCGGCCTCCAGCTCCGCTTCCTCCAGTACATGGATCAGATGGCTGCGCAAACTCAACGCATCAGCGAGCGTGCGAAAAGGCTTGGCGTGTTCCAGCAAGCCGGGCTTGCCGGAATAGTCCGTAATCCCGCCCAGGGCGATCACCAGATAGTCGTAAGCCACTTCCATGGATCGCGGCCGAAACCCGGGGCTCACCGTCACGGTTTTGGCCTTCAAATCGATGCTCTCCACCTCGCGGGTGATCAGCGCCGTGCGCGGTGATAGTTGGCGGATGGGAGAGACCACGTCAGTCAAACCGATCGACCCGGAAATGACCTCCGGCAGCATGGGCTGATAAACAGAGTAATTTTCCCGGTTTATCAGCACCACGGAAGATTCGTCCGGTTTCAGCAGTCGTGCCAAGTGGCGCGCCGTGTAAATGCCGCCAAACCCTCCGCCGAGGATGACAATTCTTTTCTTTTCGGAGGTCATGATAGATCCGTCGCAAACGCCGGCGTCGCCGAACCGCAGCGATGCGGCGCACCTGGAGAGACGCCGCGTGATGCGATTTAGGAACTCAAGAGGAGCTCACTGCGATCGGACTGTGCGGGGCATCCCGCGCATCCCGGCGGACGCCGAACGCAACATCGGACTCATTATTTACACCCGCGTGAGGGCGCCGCGCTCCCCGTATTCCGGGTGAGCATCCCTTCGCAAGAGCGGCACGATACCCCGCCTATTTTTTCAGCGTGCGCACATATGCGATAACGTTGTCCTTATCCGCATCCGTCACATCTTTTACCGGTTTCATCTTGTCCTTGCCATCGGTGATGATCTTTTTGATGTCCTCGTCGCTCATCTTCTGAACTTCGTCGGAACTCAATGGCGTGAACGTCACATTCAGCAATTTGGCCACCCCGGGATTGCCATTCCCGTCCGCGCCGTGGCAAGTCTTGCACTTCTTGGTAAAAATGTCCTTGCCCGCCGTAGCGTCGCCCTTTTGGGCGGACGGAAGCGTCATGGCGATACCCAGTATTGCCAACCCTGCCACCAAGATTCCCGCAAAATGATTCTTCATGTCCCAATTCTCCTTCCCGCTAAATTGACTTCATTCACTTCGCAGTATGCCGCATGGCCCGTTCGTTCACCGTCTTCATGATATCTTGCTGTGTGGACGGCATCACTTTCATCAGCGCGAGAAAATTGGCTTTCCCGAGCACCGCCACCTTGGCCGGCGTCACCGCGCGCACCGTCGCATTTCGCGGTGCGTCGCTGATCAGCGCCATCTCTCCGAAGTACTGCCCGCCGGAAAGTCGCGCGATCACCTTCTCGGCTCCGCTTTCTCCCCGAACCACCGCGAACTCTCCCTCATGTATGAAATAGGCGCAGTCGCCCTCTTCGCCTTCGCTGAATACCACTTGTCCCGGTTCTATGTTCTCGATTTCAAAAAGGCTGTGGCGCCGCAAGAACCGGTACGTACTAACACCGATTACGGCCACCGCCGCGAGCAATGCCAGAACCGGTGCGATCGTCGAAAAGAGGAAAAGCGTTCCGCCCGTCGTGCGCCTCAGGAATACCAGGCCCAAGATGAAGACGACCAGGGCCAGCACCTGAGCCACAATCAGTAGCGCTCGCGTGGCGGCAGAATTCAGTTTGAACGGTTTAACGGCGGCGTCTTCCGTCATGGCGTCACATTCTGCGCCACATTGTGCGCCGGATTATCCTGCGCGTGGCAATCCATACAGCTCGCCTTTCCTGAGAATAGCGCGTCCTTATAGTCCGCGTGAGATTCGATCCATTTGGCCGATCCCGCGTGGCATTTCAGGCAGTCGCTGTTCGGGTATGGATGCCGCAGCTTGATCGGCAGATGAAACGTTCGAGTGTAGTACTTGTACACATCGTTCATCCCCTCTTTCTTTGCTTCCACGGTTCCGAATAAGCCGTACGACGTGTGGCACGCATAGCACTGATCGTCAGGAATGTACCGGTTCTTGAAATGCAGCGCCGCCAGGCTGTTGCTTTTTGGGTCATGCATGTCATCTACGAACGATTTCATCGTCAGATGACACGACGCGCAGAACTCCACGCGCTCCGCCTTTTCGAATACCAGGATCGTGCCCACCCCACTGATCAACATCGGGAAGGCCACCGCGCCCGCGATCAGCAGGCCCCACGACACCGGACCCACCGCCGCGCCGCGGTATTTCAACAGGCTGTACGTCACAACCCCGATTCCGGCGATCGCGATAGCCACCAGCACACGCGCACCGACGTGTTCGACGGGGTCCTGTTGGAACCGCTCGGCCTCCTGCTGCGCCCGCGCGATAAATGGAAAGAGGAAAAAGCCCGCTGCCAGCAAACATTGCACGCCCGCTCTTGCGTGCGAGGGCTTGTTTCTCCCTCTTCCCCTGGTATCGCCGTTCATTCCCGATCGCTTATTCATTTAAGGGCCTTTGCGTGGCATTCCCCGCACGTGTCTGCAAACGTGTGGCAAGTAAAACAGCTCCGCTCGTTCAGCATCGCCAGTTGCGCGTGGCCGCCGGCCTTGAATTGCGCCAGCGGCATGTGGCTGCGCGGCGTCTCGTTATGGCAGCGGCTGCAAAAATCAGTCACGTGACAGACCGCACAGGTCGTGCGATCCAGCGCCGCGTATTTTCCGTGCACGTCGTCCTTCCAGCGCGCCGTGTGCGATACCGGCATCATCACTTGGTGGCAGCCCACGCATTCCTGCTGCCCTACGGCCGACGGCGCCACGTTCATGTGGCAAACGAAACACGGCGCTCCTGGCTTCGACGCTTCGTCGCCATGGTGCAGCCGGAACGCTTCCGTATGCGACGGCGGCTTCACTATGCTTGAATGAATCTCCGGCATTGCGCCGGATTGTACATCCACATGGCAAACCTGGCAATTCTCCATGCGAAAGCTCGCTCCGAGGCTCTTCGATATGTCGTGGCAATTGACGCAATCCGCCATTTTCGGCAGTTGGAGGCTCGCAAGGCTGGTGCTCGCCGCCACTCCGTAGTGGCAGGTCGTGCAATCCAGGTGATACGCGTCTCGATTCTTGAAATGCTCGGCGTGTGAGAATTGTATCTGCGGATATTTCCCCGAAACCACGAACGACGCCAGTTCACGGTGCACCGTCGCGGCGCTCGGATTTTCGATCTCCTCCGGCCGGTGGCACCCGCGGCAGTCCGCTGTCGTTGATTTCTCGCTCAGCAGCGGTTTCATTCCCGTCTTGGAATGGCAGCCGGCGCAAACCGTGTGATTTCCGAAAGTGGCATACGCGCCATCGTTCTCAAAATGATGGCAGAACGTGCAGTCGGCCCGGAATCCCGTGCGCGCGTTCACCCGGGCCTGCGGATCCACGTGCCGCGCGTGCGAGAAATCGAAGACGATCGGCCGCTCGTTCTTATAGCGCGGGAACGGCCGCAGGTCCTCGCTGCCGGACGGCGGAAAGACCGAATGGCATTGCACGCAGATTTTCTTTTTGATGTCCTTGTCAAAATCGTCTTCGTGGCAAGGCGTGCACTGATCGTGGCCCGGACGCTGCAGAACCACCGATCCTGCCTTCGCCGGCACATGGCACGCGTCACAATCCAGTCCCACCTGCTTCAAATGGAGATCGTGCAGATAAACAGGAGCCTCTCCGGAAGGCGGAGTTTGCGCAGGAGGCTGCGAAGGCGATGCCGCCTGATTTTTCGCGGACGATTGCAACCCGATCGCTCCCAGCGCCACGCATAGGCACACCCCGCCCAGGCACAACCTGGAACCTATCTCATAAATGAGGTGCCAGGAAGGGCGGGGCTTCAGCCCCGCCGTCAAGCGCCAAAAAATCAGGGGCTTTAGCCCCTGAAGCCACCTTTCGAGTTTCGGCATCGTATTCATGAGACGGCTTGTAGAGAGAGCGTTGCGTCCGCGGCCCATCAATATCTCCACATCATGCCGAAACGAAATGTCTGGCTGTTCTGTATATCCGGCCGAAACACCGGGTAATCCGTATCCAACCCGTAGTCCATAAAAAACCGCGTCTTGGGGTCCAGGTTGAACGAAGCGTTCGCCAGCACGCCCTTATCGCGCGCATTGGTGATCACCGTGAACTGATCGCGAAAATTCAGTTGACGGTAGAAACCGCCGGCTCTCAAGTGCAGACGCCCATCCATAAAGCTGCGGCCGATCTCCACGCTGTAGTCCTGAACCTGCGTCTCCCCGGTCGTGCTCAGGTCGTCGAACTCCGTCGGCGGCAGGCCGCCGGAGCGATTATATGCATTCCGGAGATGGTAGCCCGCGAATAGGTCAATCTTCTTCCATGGAAAAATCTGCGCGTTGCCCCGGTAATCTTGAAACGAAGCGTCGAACGGCCCCGTGTTCTCCGACTTGGTTAGCTGCCGCACCCACACGGCGCCCCCCAGACGCACCCTGGTATTGATCGCCCGCGAAGCGTCAATCACGAATTGCGTGTACGGTTGCAGCGGCCCCAGATTCAGCCGCGTCAGCGTGTTGTACGGGTCGTTGTCCCGCGCCGCGTACGTGTAGTCGAAAAAGTAGTCCTTGTCGGAAAGTTTGGCGGCATACGCCACTCGTAGCGATGTCTTGCCGTCGCTTGGATTCCACATCACATCCGCCGTCACGTCCGTCGGCGAACTCCCAACCATCCGGTAACTGAGTCCAAACAACCAGGAGCTTCCGATATTTTGCCGGTAGCGCAGGTAGTTCGTTCCCTGGATGTAATACAGCGTGTCGTATTCCAGCGTGATGTTTTCGTTGAAGCGATACAGGAAGTTCCCGCCTCCGATGGCTCGCTGTTGCGGGTCGGAGTAATACGTAAAGCGGCGGCCCGCATAAATCGTCCAGGAAAACTTCGGCCGGTTCATCGTGAACGAAGCGCCATCCATCTGCGCCAGTTCCGCTCCGTAAACGTACTGCCGCCCCACTCGCAAGCTGGTTCCCGCGAACTCGCCGTCCGACGGCCGTCCATTGATATCAATATATCCAGACAAAAGTCGCAGCCGCCGATTCGAGCCCGTGGTATTCAGAATGTCCAGTTGCGGCGACGCCGGCGACACATGCGTTATATCTTGCCCGTAAGCAAACGAAAAATTCGAATTCACCCGGTCCGAGAGCCACCCGTGCGTGCCCCAATTCAGGAAGCTGTACATCAAATTCGTGCTTTCCTGGAATGCGGGCGGATACGGAATTCCCGCCGGATTCACCGTGGTCCCGGGCGGTGCGTCAATCACGCCCGTCGCCGTCGGAAGCCCTGTGAAATACGTTTGTGTGTGCAGGTACTCCGTGCGGGCGCTCATGAAAAAATGGTTCAGAAAATCGCCCGCGGGCGAAGCTTCATAAGGAGTTTGTGCAACGGTCAGCGCGGCGTCCGGCGCGCTCTGCGGAATCGTGTCTTTCAGCAGGCTGTCCCAGGCCGCGCCGATGTTTTCGCTCGGACTGTGTTCCGCCGGCGGATCTTCGGGGCCGCCTCCGGGCTGCGCGTTTGCTCCCGTCAGAAAGCACAAAACGGCAACGCCGGTGGCCCACTGCCGCGAAAGCGCTCGGAAACCTTTGGGCACTCGATCCTCTCGCCACCGTTCAGTTTATTCAATCAGCCTATTTCTGCCGCGCCAACGCCTGGATTTGATTGTTCGCCAACGCGATCCGCCACGGATAGACGTCGCTATGCCACTGGGTCGCCTGCACGTACGCTTGCAGTTCGCTCTTGGCCAGGCTGTTCTGCCCAGTCGCCTCGTAAACCTGTGCCAG
This sequence comes from uncultured Acidobacteriota bacterium, assembly GCA_963780035.1. Lineage (GTDB taxonomy): Bacteria > Acidobacteriota > Terriglobia > Acidiferrales > UBA7541 > Palsa-295. The sequence goes on from CAWAAG010000014.1 coordinate 109,329, forward strand.
CTCCCAGTGCACCTTCGAGTTGTTCGCCATATCCGCCGTGAGCGCGATGCTTTGCGGCGTCACCGGCGAAAGCGCCAATTCCGCCTGGTACGCACTCACGGCGTTGGCGTACGCCTGCTGCTGCGCCGTCGGATCGCTGCTCTGCTGCGCTTCGATCACGTAGGTTTCGGCGATCAACGTGTTCACACCCAGCCTTTGCGGGTCAATTTGCAGCACTTCCTGGAACAGCTCGATCGCCGCGCTCGGATTGCTTTCTCGCCACAAATATCCCAGTCGCATCCGCACCGTGAACATGCACGGAGCAGGCGTCAAGTTCGCCGGCACCGCCCCGTTCACCAAAGTCGCCGCCGTTACCACCTGGCATGTTTGCGCCGATATGCTGTTCATCGCCAGTGACGTTTGATAGTCGCTGATCGCGTCCGGTATGTCCTCTAAGTCGTCCTGGTAGTGCATCCCGCGTTGCAAATAGTCCCAGGCATTCTGCGGCTGCGTGATACCCAGCAAATTCCAATCAATCTTGCCTTCGAAATAAAAAGGATTGCGGTTCGGATAGTTCGCATTGCTGCTCTGATCATCCGCCGCTTGGTAAGCCCGCGTCCGCGCGAACGCGCCGACCAGCACCATCGTAAGCGCCAGAACAGCCAACAGCGGGTACCGATAGTGGATTTTCATTGTGTCAAGCTCACAGTCGCGTCATCCGCAGCGATGCTCTTGATGTTCTTCAGATACGTATCAATTAATTGTTCGTTCACGAGATTTAGATTGTTTCCCGTGGGCCCGTTCGCGCCCGTTACCCCGGCCAGGAACCTCATGAAGACGGGCGGGAAATGCTCGAAGTTCACTTGCGCATGGACGTGCAACGGCCCCTGCAGCGTCACTCCCATCGCTTGCAGCTGCTGCTGGGTTGGCAGTTGAATTTCGTAATTGTAAGTTTGCGGATGCAAAGGCTGCAAGGAGCGGTAATTATCCACGGTGTTGGCCAATGCCGCCTGAAACGTCTCTTCGAAATGCACGCCCAACGCCTTCACCGGTAATCCAGTCGTCGCGTCGATACGCCCGATCGCCTGACCAGGAAGAAATATGTGCGTCAATTCGTTCCGGAAAAGGACCAACCCTTCCGGCGCGCCCAAAAATACGCGCGCGTCCGGCCCGTCATCCGGGCCCACTTCAAACACCAGGTTGTTGCCGCCGTTTGTCCCGGTTCCGCTCGTGTACGTGGCCGTATGCGACCCCGGATCTACCACGGCGTGGAGATGCTCGAGATCCTCATCGTCCAGGTTCCCATCCGGGGCCATCTCCCCGGTGTTCGGATGGGGTTTGTCAACCACATATCCGGATTGGTAGAGCAGGAATCCATTGTTGTCCGTCACCGCCAGCTGCACGTAAACGGTCCGCTCTTGCGAGAATCCCGCTGGCAGGCGATGTCCGGTCAGTGACACAGCCTCCAATCGCACCGTGAAGGCTTGGCCGACCTGGGCCGTCGTGTCCGTCTTGCTCAAGCTGATGCGCGCGGCCGCGTGCATTAGATCCGAGCGTCGCGTCGCCAGTCCGTTCGGCACGCCGTGCGTATCCGTTCCGGCACCGTACGGATCAGGATACCCGGCGCCCAGCCGCGCGCTCAGTTCAGACACGGACAAAAGCGGCACGTCCACTCCCGTGAAGTAATGCTCCACCACTTTTCGCAGTTGCAACGGGGCGTTCTGGTCGGTGGCCACGCCCGGAACTGCCGCATAATCCGTCGCAAACACCCCAGGCGTCGGACTCGTCACCGTCATGTCGCCCACTTGGTAGGTGGACGTCCCGGCGTACGGAAATAGCGACATGTGGCAGTCCTGGCAGCGCACCACTTGTCCAAACGGATTGTTGGTGCTGTTGTAAGGACCGATCTGCCACTCCGTGCTCAAATTTTCGAGTCGGAAGTAGCTCACGTTCTGCCCGCCGGGGTTTAAATTGTGCCCTTCCGCCGTCAGATTCACATTCGGCACGTATACGTTGTGGCAGGTATTGCAGAAAGCTCCGGAGCGCAGGAATGCGATCTTGGTCGGGTCATTGCTCGCCACGTGGAAATTGCCCTTCACGGCCACTGGAAATAAGAACGGGCCCACTTTCAGGTCCGTTTGATTCAGCAGCAGACTCATATTCCCCAGCCCGTCCATTCCAAAGCTGCGGTTCAGGTCGGGCCCGTTTTCATCGTGGCAGTAATCGCAGGTGATTCCTGCGGCGGCCAGCGACGGCAGCGCGCCCGCCGGAGGCTCCCCGCCCGGGGTGGACGGCAAAATTTGATTCCCGTTGGCGTCCACCATAACGTAGTCCCGCAATGGCCGGAACAGTTGCGGTTGAAAACACTGCTGCCCCGCGGGCGGCGCTGGGTTGCAAGTACCCAGGCCCGCAAGCTGCGGAACTTCTCGGTTGCTCGGGTCTTCACCCAGCAGTTCGGCGTCGGCGTTGTGGCACGTAAAGCAGAACCCTGCTTGGACCTGCCGCGTCTCCGTCAGGACCGGCGAGGTAAACATATTGGTATTCAGCAGGGTTCCATCGGGCAGCACGATGGTGCTGTCCTTATACACGGGCCGCAGTAATCCGCCGTTCGCTAGGTTGCCCGCCGTTTCCAGTCCGTTGAACAAAGGACTCACGTTGCGGTACCCAGACTTCACCGCGCTATGCAGTTCGTCATACTGGCGTTGATGACAAGGCAGGCAGTTCTCCGGTCGCTGGAACGCTTGCGGCCGGAATTGCACTTGCGGCGGATTCCCAACGCTCTGCACCTGCGTGCCGCAGCCAAGTTGGAATACAGCTAGGACGGAAACGCAGGCAGTCGCGGTAAGTACTCCGAGTCGCACGTTGTTGGCCCTACAAGAAAATTATGGGCGACAGCCTATCTCATAACGACCCTCATTGCAATTCCTTTGCTTCCTCACCGCCATGATATTGTGTGTGCCGCGTCAGGCTGCCAGCACGATTCCATCACGCGAGCGCAGCTCGACGGCCAACGTTCGCTCGCTGCGCCCCCAGGTTGCCCGCCTTTTCTGGGAGTGCGGTAGCTTGCTACCGCCCTTCCGGCGCGAAGCTTGCTTCGCGTGCAGTAAACCCAAATTCAAGCACCGTCAGCGAAGGGTGGGGGGAAGTGGCACTTCCTGGGAACGCCAATCTCCCGATTGGCGTCCGCGCCTTTGCCTTGTGTAGCGGCCGGTCTGGCGCAGCCAGACCGGGCACGCAAACTGCCAGCACGATTCGATCACGCAGCGGGCGGGTGCCCGACCCTCCTGGCGCAGGCAAGGACCGCCTTTAGATCTTCCGGGGGGCCGCACTCTCGCGGGTTCGCGGCCGAAGGCCGCAGGCGAGGGTGCGCGGCAACACGCCAGACCCTACAGTTCCGGTCCCCGGTTTGGCGCACAACGATCTCGTTCGCGCTCGACCCCGCGAGCCTTTCGCTTTGCCGTGCCCGCCCCTCACCCCACTTCGCAGCTATTCCCATATTGGGACTGGTAATCATACAGTAAATATGATAAAATCGAATTGGGCCACCTTACCAGGCCACCAAGGACGCCACATGCGCTCCGTAACAGCGGCGACAGGCAGTCCACTCCCACCCACAGGGAAAACTCTAACCAAAAACCGCCCCGCGCCCCTCAGTTGTCGCGCCGCTCATCAACTGGCCGCCCCAAAACCTCATGTAACATCCCAACTACAATGTTACATTCCCGCTCCGCCGTTCACTCGTCACTCGCCACCTGCCACGAGTCACTGCCAAATCACCGCTCCCGGGTCGCAGATCGCAGCGTCACTTCTCGATACAAATGGACACTTTCGCCGGAACAATAATTCGCGTAACTCGCTCAAAACAAACGATCGCGCCAATTCTTATTCGATACAAACCGCAACGTGTCTCGCTGGAATGCGCATCTCCACTCACGGCCGTTCTAATCGACAATGGCAGATATTAGAAATCGCCGTAACTCACAGAAAACAAACGATCGCACCACGTTCTAATCGACACAAAAATGCGTTGTTTGCATCCCGGATGGGGCAGCGGGACGCGTTATTAAATTGCCAAAAATTCCACCCCACAACCGCGTGCCACAAATCACGAATCGCATCGTTTCTAATCCTCACTTTTTTGCGTTTTTCGCGCACGGATTTCGGGCCAGCCCAGCGCCTCCACCCTCTGCTCCAGTTCCCGGGCAATCTCGCTCGCATCCATGTTCGGCGAAAACTGCACCGGCGCTCCAATCGAAACACGAACCCGCCCCGGCCGATGCAGTATCCGGTTTTCCTTTTTCATGTCAAAAAGTCCGTCCAGGCGAACCGGCACCACCGGCAGTTTCAGCTGTTTTGCAAGCAGGCCGATGCCTGCGCGGAATGGATGCAAGCGCCCATCGGGAGTGGTGATGCCCTCCGGAAAGATCAGCGAATTCCAGCCGCGGTCCGCCAAGTCTCCGGCAAAGGCAAAGCTGCGCCGAAATCCCGCTTCCCTCGGCAACGGAAACACGTTGAAAAGCCCAAACACCAGGAAATAACTCAACCGCTCGCTGAACCGTTCCAGCAAACCCATTTTCGGCGGCGGCCGCAGCATCGTCGCAATCCGTTCGCCCCTCATGGCCGTCGCAAGCCGGTGCCGAAATCTCGCCGGCAGCGCCGCCAATATCCATCCGATATCCACGTAGGTCATATGATTGGAAACGACCAACACTGGACCGGTTACGCCGCGCAAATTTTCGCGCCCACGAATCCGCGGAGCCGCCAGCAAATAAGTCGCCGGCCACACCAACAAGTAATACACGGCGATCCGCAACGCCGTCACCAGCCAATTTTGCGGCCAGCGCGGATACTTGATCTCCACCGCGGCGTTCGGAGGATTGCGGAGCAGCGCCTCCACTTGGCCGATCGTCGTCGCATCGGAAAATTTCACGTCGCTCAAGTCCACCTGGTATCGCTCTTCCAGTTCGCCCATCAGCTCCACGCGGTCGAGCGAACTCAAATTCAATTCCTGGTCGAGAACGGATTTCGCCGAAACCAAGCTCGGCGCGCGGCCCGTGATGCGCGCTACCAGCTTCGCCACCGAATTTGCATCCGCCGGCGCTGCGTTTCCGTCGAGTTTTCGCTCCACCGCTTCGCGAATGCGCTGCAGAGCCGGTTTCTGCGTCGGTGTCCGCGGGAAGTCCGGCTCCGGCCAAACGAACCAGCGCCGCATCCGCTGAAAATCCGCGAGCGATTGATTCGCCGCCGCGACGACCGCCGCCGGATCCATGTCCGCATCTTCCATCAACAGAACCGCGCAGGGCTCCGCGTTTCCATCGCGCTCGATTCCCAGCACCACGCAATCTTTTACGCCGCCTTGCTCTCGCAGTGCTCGTTCCAGGTCTTCGGGATAAATATTCATCCCCGCTGGTGTGACGATGACGTTTTTCTGCCGTCCCTTGAAATACAGCTGCCCGCTTTCGTCCACTTCCGCCAGATCGCCCGTGTGGAACCAGCCGTCCTCCTCCACCACCGGCTGCAGCTCCTTATTTCGCCAATAACCGGCCGCAATATTCTCGCCCCGCACCAGAATTTCGCCGCCCGCTCCGACCTTCATTTCCAGCCCCGGAAACAACTTCCCGATCGAACCCTTTCCCAGCCGGAACGGATGATTCACGCTGATCAGCGCCGTGGTTTCCGTCATCCCGTAACCCTGAATCACCGCATAGCCGAGGCGATTCCAGAACGCTTCCACGGCGCCAGGCAGCGCCGCCCCTCCCGAGAGAAACGCCCAGAATTTCCAACCGAGCAGCCCGTGGATCCGTCGAAAGCGCCACCAGCGGCGCAGAAAGTGCTGGCCCTCCGCAGCGGCAAAATCCTTTCGAAACTTTTCCTGCCTCCCTTTCAATTCCAGCCGTCGCTCTACCTCGTGTTCCAGCGAGTCGATCAATCGCGGAACGGCCACCAATACCGATACGCGTTCGCGCCGGATCGTTTCCAGCAAATCGGAGGGACTGAAAGACTCCAAAAAGATGGTCGTAGCGCCCAGCATTGGCGGAATGAAAACCGCCAGCAACTGGCCGAAAACATGGCTCAAAGGCAGCAGGTTGATAAATCGCAGCGGATGGAAAATTCGCTCGTAGCGCAAATATTTGCGAATTTCGCCTTCCAACGGCTCGATATTCGCCAGCACATTCCCATGCGAGAGAACCACACCGCGCGGCTCGGCCGTGGTGCCGGACGTGAAGACGATCTCCAGCACATCGGCGCGAGAAAGCTGAGGCGACGCGTATGTCGCCGGCGAATGTCGTGCGATTGTTTCGCAAAAAGTTTCGATCGCAAGAGAGGGGACGCCGGGCGCGGCAGCCGGCGCAGCCTGCGAAAAAACCAGCAGCTTGGCATTCACCTGCTGCGCCACGCGCGCAGCGAATTCAGCGGTCGATATCTTGTCAATGGGAACCACCACCGCGCCACGCAGCACGCATCCCCAGAACGCGGCCAGCCATTCGGCAGAGTTATCCGCCCACAGCAAAACCGCGTCGCCGCGTCCGACGCTCCGCGATTCCAGCTCTCGCGCGAATCGGCAGGCTTCCTCCGCAATTCGTCCGTACGTCCAGCGCTCGATGCGAAACCCCCGAAAGAATACAATCGCAATTTCGTCTTTCTGACGGGAATATTCGGAAAAGAACTCGCTGAGAGACTCGCGTCCCATGATCCTTCAGAGTGTGCCTCAAGCGAAGCAAGATTGAAACCGGCGCGGTACAACTGGACGGAACACATCGGATTGTGCGCATGACTGCGGCCATCAAAAAACGAGCGCATCCTCGACGCTTGATGCGGGTAATCTGCGCTATCTCCCGGTTTGACTTCGCACGCGCCCGGCTTTACATTTCCTGCGCCTTGCGTCGAGAGCAAAACGACTCGCGCAAGAATTTCGGGTCGCCGGGCATTTCTTGGCGAATCCAGGACGTCCATCCACAAAACCAGACCCTTCGATCAAAGGCCACTCTCCGATGATTCCACACCCTCACAGCGCCAGGCGTTCGCACAGATCGGGTTACGCCGCGCTCCTGGCGTTCATCATGATTTCCGCCACCGCCTTTTCGGACGAGTGGCGACCGCGGCACGCGCTGGTCCCACCGACCGGCGTCATGAATCTCACGGAGCCCGCCGGCCCGGCGGATGTGTTGCTGCCTGGGCCCGAAAATCCGGCAGCCACGGACGCCTGGCGAGCCGAAATGAAGGCCTGGCGCACAGAACGCCTCACGCGCCTGCGCTATGACGGCGCGGAGTACGCGCGGCCCGAGCTTGCCTGGACCCAGCGCGTGTACTCCCAGGTGCAGCTGCTGATATGGGACCGCACGTTTTTCGACCCGGACAAAAATCGCTACACCGTGGACCGGTTTCTCGCGGATGTCGAAGGACGCTATGGCCCGATTGACGCCGTACTGATCTGGCCTCTGTATCCCAATATTGGCGTGGACGACCGCAATCAGTTCGACCTGCTCCGCGATATGCCGGGCGGAATTCCCGGCCTGCGCCGCATGGTGGACGAATTCCACGCGCGCGGGGTGCGAGTCTTATTTCCCACGCTGGCCTGGGATACCGGCACGCGCGACGAGGGTAAGCCGACCGCGACGGCTCTTGCCGAATTGATGGCCCAAATCGGCGCGGACGGCGTGAATTTCGATACGCTCGAGGATGTTCCCGCCGTTTTTCACGCCGCCGCCGATGCGGCACACCAGCCGCTCGCGCTCGAACCGCAATTTGCGATTCGCGACGAATCGCTCGCGTGGAGCACGATCAGCTGGAACGACTGGGTCACCTGGGAAGACACGCCCTATCCCTTCGCGCCGATGGTGGACCAGGCGAAGTGGCTGGAGCGGCGGCACACAGTCAATGTCACCGACCGCTTCACCCGCGACAAGACCAACAGCCTGCAGCACGCGTTCTTCAATGGCATCGGCTACGCCTCGCTGGAAAATCTGTGGGGCTTCTGGTACGGGATGACCCCTCACGACGCGGAAGCCGTGCTGCGGTTCACGCGCATCGAGCGCGCCTTCGGCGCCACGTTGCAAAGCGCCGATTGGGAGCCGTATACGGCGACGCTACAGGCCGGCGTTTTCGCCAGCAAGTTTCCCGGCAAGAGCGGAACGCTATGGACGATGGTGAACCGCAACGAGTACGACGTCACGGGCGAGGAACTGCGCATTGCCCACAGCGAAGGAATGCATTACTACGACTTGTGGCATGGCGTCGAGCTGACTCCAGACGTCGCTGGGGAAAAAGCCACACTGCGATTTCCAATCGAGGGGCTGGGCTTTGGCGCGGTGTTTGCGACCGCGGCAAGCGCCTCGAGCGGCGAATTGCGGGAGTTGCTGGCCTTCATGGCCGAGCGCGCCAAGCGGCCTCTGAGCAACTACTCGCGCGAATGGAAGTATCTGCCGCAAACGGTGGTAGAGATCCCGCCGACGAAACCGGCGCCTTCCGCACCGCCCGGCATGATTCGCATCCCGGGCGGCGATTTCGATTTCGCCGTGCGCGGAACCGAAATCGAAGGCGGCAACGATCCCGGCGTGGACGTGCAATATCCCTGGGAAGATGCGCCGCGCCGCTTCCACCATCAGCGCGTGCATGTAAAAGCTTTCTATATGGACCGAACGCCGGTGACCAACGCCGAGTTCAAAAAGTTCATGGACGCCACGCACTACCGCCCCGCGGACGACCACAATTTTCTGCGGCACTGGGCGAACGGAACTTTTCCAGACGGCGCGGCGAACGAACCGGTCACCTGGGTCTCCATCGAAGATGCCCGCGCTTACGCGGCATGGGCAGGGAAGCGCTTGCCCCACGATTGGGAATGGCAGTACGCGGCGCAAGGGACCGACGGGCGGCTCTATCCCTGGGGAAATGAATGGAATGATGCGTTGTTACCCCCACCCGACCACGGCCGCACGATGCGCGCGCCGACCGACGTGGATGCCTTTCCGCAGGGAGCTAGCGCATTCGGCGCGCTGGACATGGAGGGAAATGTCTCGCAGTGGACCGACGAATTTCGCGACGAACACACCCGCGCGGCGATATTGCATGGCGGCGCGTTCTATCAGCCGCGCGGTTCGATCTGGTATTTCCCCCAAATCTACCGCCTCGACGAACATCAAAAATTCCTGCTGATGTCGCCGGGACGCGATCGTGCGGGGACCATCGGGTTTCGCTGCGTGGCGGACGGGCCCTAGCGCCCGGGTTCTTCCAGGCCGCGGTCCTTCATCATCGGCTCAACGCTGGGCGCCTTGCCGCGCCACGCTGCGTAGAGTTTGGCCAAATCCTCGGTGTTGCCACGCGATAGGATCATCTGGCGGAAGCGGTCGCCGTTCGCGCGCGTCAAGCCGCCATGCTCTTCGAACCACTGATACGCGTCGTCATCCAGCATCTCCGTCCACAAATACGCGTAATACCCGGCGGAGTACCCTCCGCCCCAGATGTGGCTGAAATAGCTGGTGCGATAACGCGGCGGCACGGCGCTCAGCAACAAATGAGTCTTCTCCAGAGCCTGTCTTTCGAACTCATCCGGCTGCTGCAGCGGCGCGCTGGCCGGCAGCGTGTGCCATTGCATATCCAGTTCGGCCGCGGCCAGCAGTTCCGTCAGCAGGTAGCCTTGATTGAATGTCCTCGCCTTCCTGACCTTGGCCACCAGCTCCGCCGGCATCGGCGCGCCCGTCTTGTAATGCTTGGCGTAATGTTCAAAGACCGTCGGGTAGAGCGCCCAATGCTCGTTGAATTGCGAGGGGAATTCGACGAAATCCCGCGGCGTCGAGGTGCCGGAAAGGCTCGGATATTCGGTGTCCGCGAACATGCCGTGCAACGCATGGCCAAACTCGTGGAACATCGTCGTCACATCCGTAAAGCTGATCAGCGCTGGTTCGCCCGGCGCCGGCTTCGAGAAGTTCGCGACGTTGTAAACCACCGGCAGATCGCCCAGCAGCTTCGATTGGTCCACGAAGTTGCTCATCCACGCGCCGCCGTTCTTGTTGTCGCGCTTGAAGTAGTCGCAGTAGAAAAGCGCCATCGGCTGGCCACTGGCATCGAACACTTCGAAGACGCGCACGTCCGCCTGATACACGGGAATGTCTTTACGTTCCTTGAAAGTGATTCCGTAGAGCTGGTTGGCGGCGTAGAACACTCCGTTTTCCAGCACGTTGTTCAGCTCGAAGTATGGTTTTACCTCCGCATCATTCAGGTCGTACTTCGCCTTGCGTACTTGTTCGGAGTAGAAGTTCCAGTCCCAGGGCTGCAGCGTGAAACCGCCCTTCTGCGCGTCAATCAGATCCTGAATATCCTTGCCCTCGTTCGCCGCCTTGGCGGTTGCTCCGGGCACCAGCGCATCCAGGAATTTCATCGCGGCCGCGGGGGTCTTCGCCATTTGGTCCTGAAGTTTCCACGCCGCATGATTCGGGAAGCCGAGCAATTGCGCCCGTCGCGCGCGGAGCTGAGCCAAGTGCGCGATGGTATCGCGCGTGTCGTTAGCGTCGCCCAGTTCGGCACGGTCCCAGGATTTTTCGAGGAGCGCCTTCCGCGTGGCCCGTTCGCTGAGTTGCGCGAGGTCCGGCTGCTGCGTCGTATTCTGCAGCGGCAACACGTAGCCTTCTTGCTTGCGGTTTTGCGCCGCCTGCTCGGCCGCGGCCAGTTGCGCGTCGCTCAGGCCGGCCAGTGCGCTCTTCTCGGTGGTGGCGTAGGCTCCGTCCTTGGTGGCAGCCAGAAGCTTGGTCGAAAATGTATTTGAAAGCGTCGAGAGTTCTTCGTTCAGCTTCTTCAGCTCAGTCTTGTCCGCGTCCGAGAGATTTGCACCTGAGTGCACGAACTCGTCGTAAGTGATCTTGAGCAGGCGCTGCGATTCCGGATCGAGCTTCAGCGTTTCGCGTTCGTTGTACACGGCGCTGACGCGCGCAAAAAGCTTCGCGTTCAGGTAAATAGCGTCGTGGTGCGCCGCGAGTTTGGGCGCCTCTTCCGCGCGCACTTTTTGCAACGCTGCATCGGTGTTTGCTTCGCTGGCCGCGCCAAAGGCCGCGTACGCACGCTTCAGCAGCTGCCCGGTCTTCTCCATCGCGACGAGGGTATTCTCGAAGGTCGGCGGAGCCGGATTTTCGGCGATCGCTTCGATTTCGACGATCTCCTGAGCCATGCCCGCCTCGATGGCCGGCTGATAATCCTCGTCCTTGATCTTGTCAAAGGGAGGCGCGTGAAACGGCAACGTGCTCGGCGCGTAAAACGGGTTCGACGGGCCGAACTGCGAATCCGTCGTCTTTGCAGAAAGCAAGCTGGCACCCGCTACGATGGCGCCCGTGGTAATTAGAATAGTCATGTGTTTGAGCATAGCCTTCCCGGAATTTGATGGCATAGGTCGTATCGGCACAAATCTCTTCGCGATTGATTGTACGGGAAGTCCTCGGGCGGTCACAAGAACTCGCGTCAGCGGCGCCTTCGCGCGCCGCACTTAAGCTGCGGCCTGCTCCGCCAACGCTTCCGCAACGGCGATGTTTTTGACCAACTCAGCGGGGATGCGGTGCCGCCCCGCCAGATAGACCGGGCTGTTGTAAGAGACCCACGCTTTGCCCTGATTGTCTTCCCAGACCAGGATTTTGAGAGGGAGATCAATCGCGCTGCTGGGCGCGGCCAGCATCACCGGCGTGCCGCCCCTGGGATTTCCGAAAATCAGGAGCTTTGTGGGACGCATTTTCAATCCCGCCTTTTCCGCTTCGCCGCTGTGGTCCACCAGCGCGAAGAGGGTGATGGCCTTCGCTTCCAGAATGCCCTTAAGTTTTTCCACGATTTCATCCACCGAATGACTGCTGGGTTTGTTGATGACTCCGTTGTCCATGGCAGTTGTCGCCACGCGAGCCTCCTCGTCTTTTGTCGTAGCGGAGGGCGCGATTACGCGCGCCGCCCGCGCTTGCTCGTCGAAGATTGTGCCACGCGCGGCGTACCCCCGCGAGCGATTTGACGGAGCGCAACGGCCATCAGCAGCAGCACGATTGGATCGATCGGCAAGCGGTAGCGCGGCAGCGCTAACGTGAGGTAATACGCCCACGGGTACACGACCGGGAATGCCGCAACCGGGAACCAGAACGCACTTCGCGTGCGAATGAGAATGAAAATTCCCCAAAGTGCGCCCACTGCGGCGAGCAAATTGAACGCCAGGATGAAACGGAATGATGGCGACGGCGTCTCGACAAAATCCGTCACCGGATACGGTGTCCCGCCCGACCATATCGAGAGAAACCGGTTGGCGATGAGACGGCTTTCGCGCGCCGGGTGCGTCAACATGTATTGCACGGCTTCCTGCCTCTTCTCGTGCATGTAGGCAAGTTCGCCCATGGCAATGTACCGCTCGCGCTCCGCCGCGTTGTAGATGGGGTGCAGGTCTCCGCGGAAGATGTCCTGGGTCTGATCGTTGTTTCCCAGCCACAACTGCAACCCCAGCACCGAGCGCAGCGGAACAAAATGATGAAACACTTTGTAATTGCGGATTGTCCAGGGGACGCAGCAAAGAATCACGATGATCACGGACATCACGGCTCGTATGGCCCACTGCCGGTTCTGCACGTGCTGGCGATAAGCCACCCACCCGAGTAGCAACGGAAGCAGCGCCGCCAAGGTAGCATTGACCATCAGCGCCACGCCCCACAGCAATCCGTAGGCGCACCAATCGCGCATTCGTTCGGATTCCGCGAGCGCCAGCGTGGCCCACAGAATTGCCGCCACCAGCAGCGCCGAAATGGACGCGTCCCACATGCTTTCCACCGGAATGAGAATCGCATTCGGAAAAACGGCCCACAGCCATGCGGCGCCTGCGGCCAAGCCAACCCCGCCGATCCGTTTTCCGGCGTAGAAAAGAGGCACGCAAGCCAGCGTGCAGCACAAAATATTCACCAACACAGCTGCTTCCCAGGCATGGAACGTGTACACGCCGAACAGGCGAAAAATCCCGGCGAGCAGCAGAGGGTAAGCAGGCGTCATCCAGGCGGTCGGCCCGGTATCCACGCGAAAGGGCGAACTGAAGCCATGGCCGGCAGCGAGGGAATGCGCAATGTTGCCGGACTCAAAAAGGAAGGGAATCACGCTGACCGCTTGCTTCGGATGGCTCAGTTCATATTGGCACATAAAGACAAGCCGCAGCGCCAGCGCGACGATCAAGATCATCCAGATCGATTTGGTTGCGGCTCGCAGACCCTTCATCATCACTTGGAAGCCTTGCATTCCTTGCCCTTGGACGCAAGGCGCCCCGGCTGGGATTCGCACGCCCACGCGGCGCGCTGTACGTCCCAGGCGAAAAACCGTGATAGGTTCATTACCTCAACTATGGCCAGAAAGAAGAAAGACCGTTTGCGCGTGCACAAGGAAGCGCGGCGGCTCGCGCGGCTGGGAATCGGCATGCCTCCTGGCGAGCGCGTCATCCCCGACAAGCGGAAGAAGCCTCCGAAGCACAAAAAGAAACTGACCGACCCCGACCCCTAAGGCGCCGAACGGGCTGAAATCCGATTCGGAACGAAATTGCAGCGAGCCGGTTCGATCTGGAACGCCCCTCCCCCGCGCCGCGGACGCAGAACTGCCCTAAGTCGAGTCCCCACAATCGCACAAGACATGCACGAGACATTTTCGACTGTGCGTCTCCGCGGCACATCGAGTGCACTGCGCCATGCATGAAAATTACGCGCTGTTTTTGCCACATCCCAAGAATAGTCAACGGCACCCGTGGCGCCGCGCTTGTCGCGATGGCGTTCCTATCGGTCGCAGCATTCGCCGCGGCTCCCGGAGCGTGTGCGCAGATCGTTCCCGTGAGTCTCACGCACGAGGTCTTGCCGGACTCCAAGATTCCCGCCAGGCCCGCGCTTCTCCCGCTTCCTCGCATTGAACCGCGGAAGCCAGTGAAAGACGAGCACAAGCGCCTATTTTTTGTGCTGAGCGCGGGCGTCTACACCGCCGCCGGGCTCGACATGGAACAAACCGGGGCCTCGCTTCCGCATTTCCGCGAATACGATCCGTTGGCCAGGCCACTTGTAGGTCTGCCGACCTCCGCTTATTACGTGGCCGGAGCCTTATTCGCCACTGGCGTGAACTGGCTCGGCTGGAAAATGGCGCGCTCGCCACGCTGGCACAAAATCTGGTGGGTTCCACAGGCGACTTCGATCGCGGGGAACTTGGCCGGCTATTCCTACACCCGCGCGCACGAGTTGCCCAAATAAGTCCAGTCCATTGCTGCCGCTCGCCGTTGCGAGCGACTCCAAACAAAAAGCGCTCCGATTTCTCGGAGCGCTTCGTGATCCCAATCTCTTGGAACGGCTTCAGCTACGCCTTTTTCTTTGCCTTCAGCGCATTCAACGCCAACGTCAGGCGCGACTTGTAGCGGTTGGCGGTGTTTTCCGAAAGCGTCCTCTTACGAATGGCCTTGTCCAAATCGGAAAACGTTGCCGAAGCCAGGCTTTGCGCCGTCGCCGCGTCGCCCGCCGTCAGGGCCGTGCGCATCCGGCGGATGGAGCTCCGCACGCGTGTGCGGTTCATTCGGTTTATCGCCGCGCGGTGCGCCGACTGCCGGATATTCTTCAAAACTGATTTCGTCTTCTTCTTATGTTTTACAGCCGCACCCTGTGCCATTCAGTACTCCTCCGTGGTCTATCTGGAATCATCAAGAATATCCGACGCACCAGTTCCTGTCAATTTTGAACGGCCGGAAACTCTACCCGTTTCAGTGTTCTTCTGAAACTTTTCATCCCAGCCCGCGTAGTGTAGATAAGAGGTACCCGGCATGGCTCAAGACGACTGCTCACGACGTGGCTCCTTCACTGGCGCTCTGGTAGTCATCGCCGTCGGTGTTTTCTTCCTGGTCGTGAACCTCCATCCTGGAGCGGACGTCTGGTGGTACATCCTCTCGCGTTACTGGCCTGTGTTTCTGATCATCATCGGGTTGGGAAAAATGTGGGATGCGTGGATGGATCGTGCACGCCCCAATGGAAGCGTGCCGCGCGATCACTTTGGCGCTCCGATCGCCGTGCTGATCGTCGCTCTTGTGCTGGGACTGGCCTTATGGCGCGGAAAAGCGGTGCGCGGCAATGCTCATGACACGCAGGAGATCGCCCTACAAGGCGCGCAATCCGTCACCGCCAATATCGTAATTCCTTCCGGCAAACTGGATCTCAGCGGCGGCGCCACTCAGTTGCTCGACGCGGAATTCAACTACGTGGCCGAGGACGGCAAGCCCGCCGCGGAATATTCCGTTGCCAACGGCCGCGGCGACCTGAGCATCACCCAGGACATCAAACATCACATCCAATTCGCCACCAGACCCAATGACTGGGTGCTGCGTCTTGCCGACAACGTGCCCATCGCCGTGAATGTCCAAATGGGCGCGGGAGAAAGCAATCTGCGCTTGGCAGGACTGAATGTGTCGAGCCTCGATGTGAATATCGGAGCCGGCCACTTGCAGCTGGACCTGACCGGCCCGCGCAAAACCAACTTGAACGTCGTAATTCACGGTGGCGTAGGTGCAGCCTCAATTCGCTTGCCCAAAGATGTAGGAGTGCGCGTGCACGCGTCCGGCGGCATCGGCGCGGTGGATTCGGATGGCCTAACCCGCGACGGCGATGATTACGTGAACGCCGTCGTGGGCAAAACCCCATCCACCATAGACGTAAGCATCGAAGGTGGAGTCGGCGCCATCAATCTGCGTCTCGAATAAGTGCGAAGTCGCTTCCGACGTCGAATGGGTATGCGACTCCGCGAGTAACCAATCACCACTCACCGCTCACTGCCTCTCCCCCCATTGACACTTTTCGTCTTCGCCTTTAGGCTAGCGCCACTGGCTGCTTGCGCGTACTCAGCGCGGGCGCGCCACACAGGCTGCGATGCAACGCGACGAAATTCTCAAGCTTCTCGAACAGGTGGGCGCCATCCGCACCGGCCACTTCGAGCTTTCCAGCGGACGCCACAGCGGCACGTACATTCAATGCGCGCTGGTGCTGCAGCATCCGAAATGCGCCGAACAACTCGGGCAGGCCCTCGCGGAACGCTTTAAGGACCACACCGTTGCCTGCGTGGTATCGCCGGCTCTTGGCGGCGTCATCATCGGCCACGAAGTCGCCCGCGCGCTGGGTGTCCGCGCGCTTTTCGTCGAACGCGACCGCTCCGGCCAAATGGCTCTGCGCCGCGGATTCGAACTGAAGCCCGGCGAGCGCGTTCTGGTTATCGAGGACGTATGGACCACCGGCGGCTCGACCCGTGAAGCCATCGGCGTCGTCGAGCAGGAAGGCGGTCTCGCTGTCGCCGCCGGTGCCATCATTGACCGCAGCGGCGGACGGCTGGAGTTGAACGTTTCCGCCCGCGCGCTCCTTGAATTGGACGTCCCCAGCTACGAGCCTGACGATTGCCCTCTCTGCCGCGCCGGCGGCACGGCTACTCGTCCTGGCTCGCGTTTCTCCCGCGCACAAATGTAACTTCGCCTTGCAAACCTCGAAACTGTTTCGCCGTTCCCGGGTTTGATGCTTGTAGGTCCGCGTAATATCAGTCGAAAGGGTCATCTCCGTGATATTTTGGCGCAGACTTTTGGTGATCTCGTTCGCGTTGCTGCTCGCGGGCGTAACGCTGTTGGCGCTGTCCGGCCATCGTATCCTGCACGCTTTCTCCGCCAACGATCATTCCGGCTCGATTGAAGTGGACGGCCGCACCCGCGACTATTTCGTGCACACTCCGCTAGGTTACGACGGTAAGTCGCCCCTCCCGCTGGTATTTGTGCTGCATGGCGCCACGCAGAGTGCGGAAAGCGCCGAGCGCATGTCCGGCATGAGCGCCAAAGCCGATCAGGAAAACTTTCTCGCCGTCTATCCCACCGGCACGGGCCGCTTGAGCCGCGTGCCGACGTGGAATTCCGGCGCGTGTTGCGGCTACGCCATGGAAAATAAAGTTGACGACGTCGCCTTCTTCCGCGTGCTAATCGCCAGACTGGAAAAAGACTACTCCGTGGATCCCCAGCGCATTTATGCCACGGGCATTTCCAATGGCGCCATGATGTCCTACCGCCTCGCTTGCGAACTCTCCGACAAATTCGCCGCGATCGCTCCGGTGGAAGGCGCGCAGGATATTCCGTGCCATCCCACCAGCCCCGTCGCCGTGATCGTGTTTCACGGCACGGACGACCACCTCGTCCCGTTCAACGGCGGCAGCACGCCCTATCAAATGGGCTCAATCCGCTCGGACACGCCGGTCTTGGACACGGTCGCGTTCTGGGTGAAGTTCGACGGCTGCTCGCCCGCGCCAAAACATGAAGAGACCGCCGAAGTTCACACCGACATTTATTCCGGCTGCCGCGCCGGCACCGGAGTCGCCCTCTATGCGATCCAGGGCGGCCACCACATGTGGCCAGGCCTGCGCATCAGCCACAACAACGTCCCAGCCACCGATCTGATCTGGGCTTTCTTCAAAGAGCATCCAAAACAATGACACGCGCCACATCCACCAAGCGATTGTCATTCCAAACCCGCAACAGCGGGTGAGGAATCTGCTTTTCCGTTTTGGCCGGCTATTTTGTTTTCCTATTTTTCATTGCCTTTATCTGTGTTCATCTGCGTTCATCTGTGGTGCCTTCTCGTTCACATGAGATAATCTCAGCAAGCCGATGCACAACATCAAACTCACCATCGCCTACGACGGCGCGGACTTCCACGGCTGGCAATTCCAGCCGGGCATTCCGACGATTCAGGGTGCGCTGCACGACGCGCTCCAGCAGATCACGCAGGAGAAGCTGACGGTCCACGGCGCCAGCCGCACCGACGCGGGCGTCCACGCGATGGGCCAGGTAGCCCACTTCAAGACGCACTCGACTCTCGCCGCCGCCGAAATTCAGCGCGCCATGAACGCGCTGCTGCCGCCCTCCGTGCGCATTATGGCCGCCGAAGAAGTGGGCCAGGATTTTCATTCGCGCTGGATGGCGCAGGGAAAGACGTACCGTTACCGCATCTGTCGCGGCCCAGTCCTGCCGCCCTTCGATCATCGCCGCGCGCTGCACTATCCCTGGCCGCTGGATGAATCTGCCATGAACGAGGCCGCGCGTCTTTTCGAGGGCGAACATGATTTCACTTCTTTTGCTGCGTCCTCCGGCTCCGAAGAGGACGACAAAGACCGCGACGTGCAACGCCGGATCCATTCCTCGGAAATCGTCCGCGAGCCGGTCCGTGACGAAATCGCCTACGTCGTGCGCGGCCGCTCGTTCCTCCGCTACATGGTCCGCAAAATCGTGGGCACGCTCCTCGAAGTCGGCAGGGGTCGTCTCAGCGCCGCCGACATTCCGCAAATCTTCGAAGCCCGCGACCGCGCACGCTCCGGCCCCACCGTTCCGCCCGAAGGCCTCTACTTGGTAGCGCTGGAATATCCTGACCCCACCGATTCGCTGGCGTCGTTCGCCACGCGCCGCCGCGAGCGAGCCCGCTAGCGTCAACTTTCTCGTGCCTCTCGCACGCCCACTCTAAATCTCCTCTTCCGTTTCTCATTTCAGTTACAATCACCGAAGAAATGGCAGTCCCTTCACAGCTCGCCTCACCTCCGTCGCGCGCCGTTGCCACCATTGAATCCATCAATCCGGCCACACAGGAAGTAAACGCTCGATTCGAAATCACGCAGCCTGCCGATTTACCCGCAATCTTCGAACGCGCACGCAGCGCGCAAAAAGTTTGGGCCGCGCGTTCGTTGCGCGAACGCTGCACCATGTTGCGCGGCCTACGCGATGCGATCTTCGCCCGCCGCGAAGAGATCGCGGACGTGGTCACCCGCGAAGCAGGGAAGCCGCGCGTGGAGGCAATCTTCGCCGAAGTGCTTCTGGCGCTCGACACCGCCGATTTTCTAGCGCGTCAGGCCCCGCGCTGGCTGCGCCCCGAGCGCGTGCCGCATCACAACCTCGCCATGAAGGCGAAATCCGGCTGGATGGAATTCAGTCCGCTCGGCGTCGTCGCGATTATTTCGCCCTGGAACTACCCATTCTCGATTCCCATGGCGCAGGTGATCCCCGCGCTCGCCGCAGGCAACGCGGTGCTGCTGAAGCCCTCCGAACTGACGCCCTGGTGCGGCCTGCTGGTAGGCGAGCTGGTCGAGCAGGCCCAATTTCCGCATGACCTGGTGCAAATCCTGCAAGGCGGAGGCGAAATCGGCGCCGCGATAGTCGAAGCCGGTCCCGACAAAGTCTTCTTCACCGGCAGCGTCGCCACCGGCCAACGCATTGCCGAAGCCTGCGCCAAAAACCTGATCCCATCGGTTCTCGAACTGGGCGGCAAAGACGCCATGATCGTCCTCGCAGACGCCGATCTCGACGTAGCGTCGAGCGCCGCCGTCTGGGGCGGCTTCATGAATTGCGGTGAAACGTGCATTTCCGTCGAACGCATCTACGTCGAGCAACCCGTCGCCGCACGCTTCACCGAACTCTGCGTCTCCAAGACCAAAAAGCTTCGCGTCGGTCCGGCCTCGGACCCCGACGTCGAAATCGGCCCGATGATCCGCTTGCGCCAGCTGGAAAAAGTCGAAGCTCAATTGCGCGACGCTTCAGCGCGCGGCGCGCAAATTTTAACGGGCGGCAATCGCCGCCCCGATCTCGGGCAGAATTTTCTCGAGCCTGCCGTCGTCGCTCAAGTGGAACACTCCATGCAGCTGATGCGCGAAGAAACATTCGGTCCGGTGATCGCCATCCAAGCGGTCGCAAGCGCCGAAGCAGCCATCGCCCTGGCAAACGACTCGCCGTTCGCCCTCAGTGCCAGCGTTTGGACCAGCGACGCCCGCCGCGGCCGGGAAATCGCCTCGTGCATTCGTGCCGGCTCCGTAATGATCAATGACGTCGCCAGCTATTACGGCATTAGCGAAGCCCCCCACGGCGGTCCCGGTGCCAGCGGCTGGGGCCACACCCATTCGCGGCTTGGACTGCTCGAAATGGTTCAAGTAAAATACGTGGATGTGGACCGCTTGCCGGGCGTCCGGAAATCCTGGTGGTTCGGCTATACGAACGAACTGGCCGCTGCGGCAGGCGCCTTCGTCGAATCGCTTTTCGCGCCAAGCTGGAAACAGCGCCTCGCAGCGGCAACAAGAAAGCGCGGCGCCCGCGGCGTGATTTTTCGCCGCGACCGGATCTGAGAGTGAAGGAAGTAGGAAGTGAAGAATGCTGCAGCCGGGAAGGCGCGGCACCGAGGCTGGTTTTCTCCGTGCCCTCCGCATTTCCACTGTGCACTCTGTGTTAAATCTTCTGACTGTGAAGCTGTCGTTGCGATCTAAAGCGCACAGGGAGCGACCAGAATGACCGAAGCGACCCCAGAAACGCCGACCCCGGCAGTCGCGGCGACAGAGCCCGAGGCCCCTGCCGCCCCCAAGATCAAACCCAAGAAACCCACGCAACGCGCCTGCGACGAAAAAGACGCCAAAGGCAAACTGTGCTGCGGCCACCTGAAACGCTGGTACGACTATCCCAAAGAAATCGAAGCCCTCATCGGCAAAAAAGCCGAAATCTACCGCTGCGAATTCTGCAAGGCGCTCTATAAGCCCAGCTTCTCGAAAGCCCCGCACAGCTACACCATCCGCTACTGATGAAGCACGAACTCATCCACGACTGGAACACTTACACCGGCGCGGAAATTCCCACCGGTCGCCGCGTGATGCTCAACGATGAAACGCTCCGCGACGGCCTGCAAAATCCTTCCGTCCACGATCCCAGCATCGGTGAAAAAATCGAAATCCTGCACCTGATGGAATCCCTCGGCATTGACACCGTAAATATCGGCCTGCCCGGCGCCGGCCCGCGCGCTTATGCGGACACCGAAGCTCTCGCGCGCGAAATTGTCAACGCGCGCATGAAGATTCGCCCAAACTGCGCGGCGCGCACCCATAAGAACGACATCCAGCCCATCATCGAAATTTCCGAAAAAATCGGCAGGCCGCTCGAAGCCGCCACATTCCTCGGCTCCAGCCCGATTCGCCGCCTCGTTGAAGACTGGACTGTCGATCACTTGCAGCGCACCACCGAAGAAGCCGTGAAATTCGCCGCCTCGGCGGGCTTGCCCGTCATGTACGTCACCGAGGACACGATTCGCACGGACCCGTCCACCGTGATCACGTTGTATTCCACCGCGATTCGTGCCGGTGCTCGCGCCATCGTCCTTTGCGATACGGTCGGCCACGCCACCCCGCGCGGCGCCTACAACCTGGTGAAATTCGTCCTCGACGAAGTGGTGAAACCTTCCGGTGAAAAAATTCGCGTGGACTGGCACGGCCACAACGACCGTGGTCTGGCCATCGCGAATTCGCTCGCCGCCATTTCCGCCGGCGCCGATCAAGTTCACGGCGCGGCTCTCGCGCTCGGCGAGCGCGTCGGCAATACGCCCATGGAATTGATGCTCGTGAATCTGCGCCTGCTGGGCTTGATTGACCACGACCTTTCAAAGCTCAAGCAATATTCCGAGGCTGTCTCCAAAGCGACGCACACGCCGATCCCTCCGAATTATCCCGTGGTTGGCCGCGATGCGTTCCGCACCGCGACGGGTGTCCACGCCGCCGCCATCGTCAAGGCTTATAAGAAAGACGACCACGAACTGGCCAATTCCATTTATAGCGGCGTGCCTTCGCATCTTTTCGGTCTCGAACAAATAATCGAAATCGGCCCGCTCAGCGGCCGCTCCAACGTCATCTACTGGCTGGAAAAGCGCAAGATCCCGGCCACCGACGAATTGGTTGATCGCATCTTCGCGGCCGCCAAACAAGCCGAACGCGTGATGACCGAAAACGAGATTTTCGCGCTGGTTGATCCCGCAACCGCAACCTCGAAATCACGCTCGAATTAACCTGTGGCTTTATTCGCGCGCGCTTTCCACAGCCTGTCAGCGAGACAGCCGGCTCCCCCAACAGTTACAATCGAACGGGAGTATTAATTTTCGATGAATGGCGCCAAAATTCGCCGCACGAATCAGGTGAAACTCGCGCTCATCTGCTGTATCTTTCTTGCGATGGCTACTCTCTACGCGCGAGCCGCCGGTGATTCGATCGAGAAGCTTGCGGACGATCCCGCCTGCGCTCGGGGCCTCGCGTGGATAGATAAGAGCGCCTCCTGGGTCACCGACCAGCAAATACGCATCACCGAAATCCCCGCGCCGGAAACGAAAGAAGCGCAACGCGCCGAATATTTCAAGAATCTGCTGGAAGCCGCCGGGCTGAAAGTTCGCATGGATCAAACGGGCAATGTCATCGCCGAGCGACCGGGCTCCGATGCCAAGAGCGTCATTCTGCTGGCGGCTCACCTCGACACTGTTTTCCCAGCCGGCACGGATGTGCGCGTCAAGCGCAACGCCTCCCGTCTTTCGGCTCCGGGTGTCGCCGATAACGGCGCGGGTCTGGCCGCCCTCGCGGGTTTGGCGCACGCTCTTTCGGAGTCGCGCATTCAGACCACCAAGACCATCGTCATCGCGGGAGACGTGGGCGAAGAAGGCGAGGGCAACCTGCGTGGCATTCGCGCCCTGGTGGAAGAGTACGGTTCACGCCTGGCCGCCGTAATCGCGGTGGACGGCGCTTCCACCGAGCACATCACTACGCAAGGAATCGCTTCGCACCGGTTTGAGATTTCCGTCACTGGTCCTGGCGGACACAGTTGGTCCGATTTCGGCGCGCCCAATCCCATCACCGCTCTGGCCCGCGGCATCGTCAAATTTTCCGCGCTGCCGGTGCCCGAGGATCCGCGGAGTTCCTACAACTTCGCCGTCATCGAAGGCGGCACCTCGGTGAATTCGATCCCCGCGCGCGCTGCGGTGAAGGTCGACTTGCGTTCCGAGGACGAAGCCCAAGTGGACAAAATGGAGCGCAGCTTGCGCGATGCCATGCAAGGCGGCGCGAAAGAGGAAATGGCGGCGGCTCGCGGCAGCAACGACTCCTTGCAAGTGGAATTTCGCTCTCTCGGTTCGCGCCCGGCAGGAAAACTGCCCGACAATTCGCCGCTACTCGAAGCGCTCCGCAGCGTCGACCGCTATCTCGGCAACCGCTCCCGCCTCGAACGCAGTTCCACGGACGCCAATATCCCGCTCTCGCTGGGCATCCCCGCAGTTTCGCTCGGAGGCGGAGGCAGGGGAGGCGGCTCGCACACGCTCACCGAGTGGTACGATCCCACCGGCCGCGAATTGGGTTTGAAGCGGCTCTTCCTCGCCACCGTTGCGCTCGCGGGAGTTCAACCCTAGGATGTTTCACCGTTTTTTCCTCGGTCTGCTTGCGATCAATGTTGTTGTCGCCATCGCTGTCGCACCCAACGCCGCCGCACCGGCCGCGAAGCGGTCAGATCGGTTCGCAGGAAATCAATCGCAAGCGTCTCCCGCGGCAGGTCCCGCCGATCTCATCCTCACGAACGCCCGGATCGAAACGATGGATCCGAAGCACGAATGGGCCAGCGCTGTCGCAATCCGTGGCGAGGGGATCGTCGCCGTTTCTTATGCCGAAGCGCCTGCCCCGGCTCTCGACGATCCCGATATAAAGCCATGGATCGGTCCGCAAACTCGCGTCCTTGATTTGCACCAGCAATTCGTCATGCCGGGTTTCAACGACGCTCACGTCCATATCGGCCAATCCGCCCTAGCCAAACTCGCCGTCAGTTTTGCCGGCGTGCGCTCGCTCGCGCAATTCCAGCAACGCATCCGCGAAAGTCTCCAAGATCACAAACCCGGCGAATGGATCACGGGGTTCGGGTGGGATCAGACTCTGTGGCCGGATAAACGCGACCCGACACGCGAAGACCTCGATGCCGTCTCGACCCAGAATCCCATGATCTTCACGCGAGTGGATGGCCACGTGGCCGTCGCCAATTCGCTCGCCCTGAAAGCCGCCGGAATTACCAAAGATACCGCCGTTCCGATCGCCGGACGGATTCGCCGCGATCCTCGGACGGGCGAGCCGACCGGTTTTCTCGAAGAAGACGCCGCCACCAGCCTGGTTTACTCCCAAATTCCCGCGCCAACGATCGAACAACGCCGCTACGGTATCGAGTTGGTCCTCGCCAACGCCGCCCGCAGCGGCGTCACGTCTCTTCAGGACTGTTCCGTGCTCAAGCTCAGCACGGACTCCGCGTTCAGCCCCGATAATTTCCTCGTTTACCAGCAGCTTCGCAAAGAAGGGAAGCTGACAGCGCGTATTACCGAGTGGCTGGACTTTACACTGCCGCTCGCCAAGCTCGAGGAACTCCGCAGCGAATGGGGCGCCACCGATCCTTGGCTGAAGACCGGCGCGCTCAAGGCCTTCATGGATGGTTCGCTCGGCTCGCGCACAGCCGCGATGCTCGCGCCATATTCCGACGCTCCCCGAACGTCAGGAATTCTTCGCGTAGATCCCGAAAAACTCAAAGCCATGGCCATCGAACGCGATCGCGCCGGATTTCAACTCGCATTTCACGCGATTGGTGATCGCGCCAACCAGGTCGCCTTGGATACTTTCGCAGCCGTCCTGGCCGCCAATGGCCCGCGCGACCGTCGCGACCGCGTGGAGCACGCGCAGGTCGTCGCGCTCGAAGATTTCGCGCGCTTTGCCAAACTCGATGTCATCGCTTCCATGCAGCCCTCGCATCTTCTCGATGATGAGCGTTGGGCCGGCGATCGCCTCGGTCCGGAGCGCTCTCGCGGCGCTTACGCCTGGCGCACCATGGAGCAGGACGGCGTGCATCTCGCATTCGGCACGGACCATCCTGTCGAGCCTCTCAATCCGCTGCGCGGCATCTATGCCTGCGTCACACGCCAGTTGCCGCAAGGCAGCGCGAGCTGGGAACCTCAGGAAGCCCTGCCGATAAAGGATTGCCTTCGCGACTACACGGTGGGCTCGGCTTACGCCGAATTCGAAGAGAAAACTAAAGGTATGATCGCTCCGGGAATGCTCGCCGACCTCGTCGTGTATCCCGTGGACCTGAATGTTGTTCCCGCGCGGCAACTGCTGGAAATTCCAGTGAAGATGACCATCGTCGGCGGCCGCATCGTCTATCAGCAGCCCCCGCCTAAGCCGGATTACTGAGATATGTGCTCAGCGCGCCGCATCGTTTTCAGACGCGCTATTTCAGCACTTCTATTGACTGAATTTCCCCGTCGTACGTCTTGCCATCCACCACCACGAACGTGATCTTGGCGCTACGCCCCTGCAACTGCGTACACAACCGGAAATCGCCGGAATCGAACGCCACATCTTCTTCCACCGGTACTCGCGAAGCGTCGCTCGCGTGCAATGTAAAAGCCGCCCCGCCCGCATCCAGCTTCGCCATCAGCTCGTTGCCCGTGCAGGTGACCTGCGCGACGTTGCCCTCGGCGGAGGTCGTCACGGTCTCGCGGCCACTCGCTCCGGCGCCCAGCCGCTGCGCTCCCGGAAGATTTGGCGCGCCGCCCGCGTCGCCGCCGGCGGACCCCAGCACCGTCACCGATTGCAACGAGCCGGTCTTTTCGTTCGCATCCTTGGTTTCATATTCGACCGTCACCCGCTGACCTTTCAACGCCGTGCATGGATTGAAAGGCCCCGCGGGCTTGAACGCCATCCGTATTCGCAATTGCGCGCCCGGCATCAGTTGCAGCGTCAAAGGTCCATCTGGAGTTTGGACCCTGATTTTCAAGCCGTTCATGCAGCTCAAATCCGTCACCAGACCTGTAGCCTCATGCAGATTGCCTGCATCGTGTACGTGGGGCGGGAGCGTCTCCTGTCCTTCTTTACCGGACGCAGGTAGTGAATCGTCGCTGGTATCGTCGTCGTTCGCCGCTGAAAGATCGTTGCCCTCGTTGTGCTGCGCTGCCTGCAGAAACGCCAGGAAGCGTTCCACTTCCTGCCTCTGCTGAGGATTTCTGGCGTTCTCTGTCGCCTCATTGGCGGCCGAACGCGCCTCACCGTAACGTTTCATGCGCGCCAAAACCTGCGCAAGATCCAGCCGGTAAGTCGAGTTGCCTGGCTCTAGCGCCACGGCCTTGTTTGCGAGGGCCAGCGCTTCCGGAAGTTTCTCTCCCTCCGCCGCGAGGTAGACGCCCAACACGCCATACGGCGGCGCGAAATCCGGGCTGGCGGCGATGGCCGCGCGCAAATCCTGTTCGAGCTGCTCGTCGTTGCCAATAGCGCCCGCCTGCGTGGATGCCAGATACGCCCGCAGATAACGCGTCAGGGCATTGTTTGGATTCAATTCGATGGCCCGCGTGAAATCGGCCAGGGCTTCGGCCTTTTGTCCGTCTTGATATTCAGCGAAGCCGAGGTACTGATACCCCAGCGCCAGCTTCGGATCGAGCTTCACCGCCTCCTCGAGCAGCGGCATCGCCGTTTGCGTTTTCCCGGCTACCGCGCAGAATCCTCCTCGGTAGGCATCCGCTTCCGCCTCGCAAAGTTCGCGCACCTGTAAATCGCTTGCGGGAATTTCCGGAGGCGGAGGAGATTTGAGATAGTAGAACGATTGATTCCCTACGTACCCCGCCAGCGCGGATTGCAGTTTCTTCAAATCCCCGAACGCTTTTGCGGCCGCTTCGTCCTGGCTCGCTCCGTGGGACAAAGCGTCGAGGTAGGCAATCAGCATCGTCCGGTGCGACGCCTTATCTCCGATCATCAAGTAGTGAATCAGCGCCCAGGATTCCGCGTAAAAAATCGAAGTCTTGTGATCCTCGTTGTAATAGGGCGATCTCTGGTCCACCTGGAACAAGGCGTTCAGCGGGATTAAGCTGTTCTGCTTCAGCTCGTAGATCAAATCGCCATTGGCTTCGCCCATCTTGGTGCCCGAGTCGCTGACCTCCGTGTTTCCCCAGAATTCTGCCAAGCCCTCCGCGATCCACAATGGCAGGTTCGGGAAGTAGGGCAGCGTCAGCGAGTGGTAATACTCGTGATAAATCGTGTTGTAGGGGTTGGAACCGGGTGCATCGAGCTGTACCAGTGCGAAGTACTGGTTAAGGTTCTCCACGAAGATTCCGGCAGGATGCGAGTGCCCCTTCGCCCAGTATTCGGGCAGCAGCGACCGCATGGAATCCTCGTCTTTGACCGCCAGAATCGTGATCAAAGGACTGGGGTGCGAGCTTGCCACCGCGATTGACCGGCGAAAGACCGCGCGAATCTGTTCGAAGCGAATTGCCGTCTTCCGCGCTTGCTTTTCGCCCGCGTTGCTGATGACGATGAAGTTCGGGCTCCGGACCTCGACCCATTTGTCGTGGTTCGCTCCCGAAACGGGACAGGCGAATAGAATGGTAATGCAGAGAACAATCTCGGTTAGCGGGCGGGCCATGGGTAACTCATTCTGTACTATAGGCTAAGTCGTCCGTCAATGGACCCGCGGCAGTGATTGTGTCCTCATTGACCCTCAGACCTGGCGTTTCACTGTCCCTGCGAACAGGTGATTCCCTAGCAGCACAAGCCATCAAACGTGTGGACATGGCCTTTGGCTATCAGTCAGAGTTAAGGAAGCAGGCGGGTGGGCATTCCTTCGTCTGGGGGAAATAGACGATGAAATATATCTCTGTTTTGGCGGGCGCCCTGTTTTTCTTGGCTTTAGGCGCGCGGGCGCAGACAAATTTTGGCAACTATGTGACTTTGGCGGCTCCCTCTTTCGCGACGGCTTCGTCTTCGCCAGCCACTCCAGCCGCCAGCAGCCCAATTACGTTCAGCACTTCTTCCTTCGCAGCGCCAGCGCCAGCCTTTGCACTCCCAACGCCGATTCCGCCTCCGCAGCCTCCGCCGCAGGGCGTTCAAGGCGTGTTTGAGAAGTACAGCTACGACGTGTATGTCGGCTACACATTTTTCCGATTTTACGAGGTACCTGGCATCCGCTCGAACATGAACGGAGTGAACGGTTCGGTCGTCTACTGGTATCGCGACTGGCTGGGAGTGGACGGGGAGATTTTTGCCACCTACGGCAGCCAACCCGGACAAAATACTTGGCTGGTGTTCTTTGGCGGCGGCCCGCGCATTCGCTATGTCGGTCCCAAAGGCATGGACTTCTGGGCGCACGCGATGATCGGTGGCATGTACGAGACCCCGCAGACGCCATATGGAGGGCAAACGGCGTTCGCGGGACTCGTCGGTGCCGGAGTTGATCTGAATGGCCATCAACGGCACATGGCCTTGCGCTTTGCGGTTGACGCCATCGCAAGCAACTACTTCGGAACCTATCAGGTAAGTCCGAAGTTTTCCGCCGGAGTTGTCTACAAGTTCTAGCGCGTGTCGGCTGGCCCCTCTGCGGCGCGCCCACTCGATCGCGTCACTTCATTCCCGGCAGCCCAAGCCAAGCCCTCGACGCGCCTGCTCTCGCCCTCGTTGCCACGAACGATCCAGTTGCCCAGGTACCGTCCGCGAAACTTGCGTTAATGGAATTTCACGTGCTCGCCGATACTTTGTTTGCTGTGGCGCATCTAACCATCAACTC
Organism: uncultured Acidobacteriota bacterium; assembly: GCA_963780035.1. Classification (GTDB taxonomy): domain Bacteria; phylum Acidobacteriota; class Terriglobia; order Acidiferrales; family UBA7541; genus Palsa-295. The sequence continues at coordinate 137,689 of CAWAAG010000014.1, forward strand.
GCAGTTAAGCAGCCGCGACCGTGCGGCCGATTCGAGACGCATCGTGCTGATTAGGTCTTTACAACAAGCGAAGCGCTTCCTGAAGATACTCTTCGGGTTCACTCTGCTTGCTCTGGGCATTCTAATGATCGTAACCCCCGGTCCCGGCTGGCTCACAATCATGCTCGCTCTGGGGGTCCTCGCCGCCGAATTTGTCTGGGCGCGGCGCTTGCTCGACCGCATGAAAGAACAGGGAATTCGGCTCCGTGACTCCGTCCTCCCGCGCGCCAAACCCGGCAGCGCTTAAGCCAATCTTCAGTTCGCGGCCCATTTTTCGCTGCTCATCCTTCCTCGACCCTTTAGATTCATCACCCTCCAGCCATCCGCAGGCGCTACTATTGACGCGCCTGCCGCTCGCTTTCACCGCGCGCAGGCACCCGGAGGGCTTCGTGGCAGAGCGTTGGAAGCAGGAATGGCGCGGCAAATGGGCGCTGATTACCGGAGCAAGCGCCGGAATCGGCATGGAACTGGCGAAATTGCTCGCCGTTGGGGGCGCCAATCTGGTGCTGACGGCTCGCCGCGTTGACCGTTTGCAACAGCTTGCAGCCGATCTAACCGCGAAACACGGCATAAAAGTCGAAGTTTTCGCCGCGGATCTCACTCAACTCGACGCCCCGCCCCAAATCTACGCTTTCACCACCGGCAAGAAGCTCGAAATCGAGCTGCTGATCAATAACGCCGGATTCGGCGCCTTTGGTAACACCCATGAAATACCGCTCCAGACGATGCTGGATATGGTTCAGGTCAATTGCGCCGCGGTGGTCCATCTCACGCGCCTGTATTTGCCCGCGATGGTGGAACGCCGCCATGGTGACGTGATGATTGTCGCGTCTCTCGCGGGCTTTCAGCCGCTTCCTTACAGTTCGGAGTACGGCGCAACCAAAGCGTTCGATCTGATATTCGCCGAGGGAGTGGCCGAGGAGATGCGCCATTTTGGCGTGCGCGTTTCGGCCCTGTGCCCGGGCACCACCACCACCGAATTTCAGAGCGTCGCCCATCAGCCCGACCGCATTTTCCGCAAAGCGGAGTCAGCCGATAAAGTAGCCCGCGTGGGCCTGGAAGCGTTAGCCAACGGCAAGCCCTACGTAATTTCCGGCTTAATGAATAAGTTGATGAAGGAATCGCAGCGCCTGGCGCCCAGAAGCCTCGTAACAAGAATATCCGCAAAAATGATGCGCGGCGACAAAGCCTAGCTAGGCTGCGTCTGGGAGTGCGGCGGCTTGCCGCCGCCTGTTGCAAGGCGAGGCTTGCCTCGCCGGATTCGAGATCGGCAAATGGCCAGCTCAATGAGGGCTTCTGGTGCCACGTCGAGCAGTGAGGGAGTGTCGCAACCGCGCGAATCCGCTACTGAATCACATCCGTATCAAACACTCCGGTCTCGACCTGTCCTCCGCGCTTCACCTGCACAAAAATCCGGTACTCTCCGGCTTTGGGAAAGCCGTACGGAAACGACACCTCAGCGGCTACCGGCTCCACGCGCATGTCCATATTCATTCCCGAATCCGCCGTCCCGCTCGCTTCACGAGCCGAAGCATTCTTCTGGGCCAGTTCCAACGCCGCCATCGCCACCGAACCATCCGGATGGATGTGCGCGAAGACCGAGCGATCCGAGCGCACGATTTCCGCGTGCCCGGCCATCCCCATGTACGGCTCCATGTCCATCACCGGCTTGCCGCTCGGCGTTGCCAGCCGGAAGCGCAGCCAAACGAAGTGATTCGCCACCAGCGGCGCCGTGCCGCGCTCCCAAACCATTCGATAGCCGTCCGGCAGCACCATTGTGGGGCCATCCGTCGCGTTCGCGCTGTTGGCATTCGTCGGCGCGCCGCTTGCTTGGCTCACAAGTGGCGGCGCGCTGGCCTCGGAATTGTCCCCGGCCAGCGGAACACCCGGAACATCGGGCAAATCGATCTCCGCCGTCATCGTGTCCGGAAAGCCGGATTCGCGCACCACGTCCGCAAAAACCTGGTAACGACCAGCAGGCATCGCCGGCAACTCCAGCTCAAAGGAATTCGTGCCCACCGGGCGGACGCCCAGCTGCAGCTGTGGGTGCAGATGATAGAAGCGGTCCATGCCGGGTTCGCGAATCAGAAAGAGATGCATCAGGTGGCCGTGGTCCGGAATCAGGTTCGTCATCACGGTTTCCGGCCGGCTCCGGTGCCAGGTGGAATCGCCCATTTGCAGGATTAATTTTCCGCCAGGCTCCAGCGCAACGTTCAGCGGCGGCGCCTTGTAAATCATCCGGCGCGCTGTGGCGGCGGCCTCGGAATTCCACCACCAGTTTCCGAAGAACAACAATCCCAGCACCACTACGGTCGCGCCAATCATCACGCGCCGGCCACGCCAAGCATGTTCAGGACCAGGCACTTGCCCGGGTTCGAGCATGCCCTCGCGTCGCGCAGCTCCCACAATCGCAATGATCGCCAGAACTAGCAGCGTCATCAGCGCGAAAAGCAGCACTCCCAGCGACTTTTGCATGGGAAGCGTTCGCCGCGCCGCGGCCGGCACCGGCAGGGCAAGTTCGCCCGCGCCTTCCGCTCCTTCTACCTGCACGCGGATTTGCCACGACCCGGACCCCATCAGCCAGACCTTGCCGGAAAAAGATTGCGGATCGTCTTTCGATTGGACCAATAGATCGCCGACCGGAGGGTATTTCGCGCCCGGCCCCACGATGTACAGCGGCACCACGGTGATTTTTGAAATGCCGGGTGTAGCACTCAGAATTTCCACGTCCGCAATTCCGGGAATCATCTGCGGCGTGCGCACCGTGATGATCAGGTGATACGGACCTGCAGCGCCCTGAAAGTAAACGTCAGGATTCCCCACATGTGCCCACACCGGAGCGCTCAGGAACGTAAGCGCCGCGAGAAAGGCAGCGAAGCGGCGCATTAAGAGTGTCCCTCGCGACCGACGCATCGTAGATTACCGGCGCAGGCGGCGCATGGCGTCACCTGCTCCCAGCCCGATACGCGACCCCAGAATGGCCGTCGCCAGCGCAATCCCTATACCGCGGAAGAACAGCGCCGCGGTCGCCGCCCGGTCCACGAACTCCCACTGGTAGTGATAGTCGGAAGGGGACTGCATGTACGGAAAATAATTCTGCCCGAAAATCCAGTTGCGCGCCGCCAGCGAAATCAGGAAATCGCCGAGCGGCCAGTGCACCGCGAGCATGATCCCGAGGTACGCCGTGCCCAGCATCACCGCCAGCAGCCACTTGTTCTTCCCGCTGAAATGATTCAGCAGCCAATCCAACGCGATGGCCGGCACAACCACGAGCGTCGGAAATTCCAGCGGCACCATGTGCGTGATGTTCGTAAACACCGGCCCCAATTTCGGAGTCGCCGGAAAGAGCGGCATGATCCACAACTGCCCCAGCACCCACGCGGTATAAATCGCCGCAATCACCGTCGCGCCCCAGCGATAGCCGCTGGCGCGCGCCAGACTGACCAGAATCAGCGGCACTCCCAGCGAAAGCGCCCGATAAAACGCGGTCCCATGCATCTGATCGCCGCCGGCATATTCCGAAAGCAGCACCCAATGCAGCGATAGAATCACTCCGCCCAGATACAGGTAAAGCCTGCGCAGCTTCACGTGCGCGTCGCCTTCCGCGCGATTCATCCAGCTCACCAGGAGCAGCAGCGCGCCGATAGCCACCGCCATGATCCCCAGGCCCAGCACCATGTGCGGCGGGCTGACGATTTCCACGTCCAGCCCGAACGAATTGTGCCACCAGTTATCGAAAGGAGCCGACGTGACCATCACCACGCTGCCCCAGCACGCCAGAAACGCGCCCAGCGGCCCGCGAAATCCCCACACTTTTATGGACGCAGCTTTCGCCGCTGCATCACTCCCCCACGTCGTCGCAAAAATCAAATATGCGCTGGTCGCCGCCACTAAAATCCCGCCCAGCTGTATCGCCATGTGCGCCGGCGTCCAAAAAGTGTCGCGCCCAACGCTCATGTGCCAGGAAATATCCCAGTAAATCCCGACCACGATGGAGGAAACGCCAATCACTCCGCACCAGACATACCAGGGCGCGGCCGCCCGTTCGCGGCCGCTGGCTGCACTATAAGGAATTGCCGGATGCGCACTCTGCGCCATGCCTGCACCTCATTACTTGCGAAGGGAGTTGTCCCGAGAGTATCAGCTTGTTGGCGAGCCTAACAACGCCCGCGGTGGCATCGGGACGACTTTGTGGCTGCGCGGTGTGATTTTCTTCTTCCGGCAAGCCTTCATAGCGGAGACGCCTTCCATAAGTTCGTTGAAAATTTTCCTCTTCACCATTGTGTTCCTCCGCGATCTTCGCGGCACCGACAAATTACAGATAGTCGCTGGCTATGCCATTCGAATACAGCTCCTATTATCCGCTGCCGGCATTCCACGGCCCATTCGTGGACTAAAAATGACGCGTCCAGCCTTTAGCTATTCTTCGTCGTCGGCCTGGGCCTTCAGCAGCCGCTCAATCACAGCCATATCTTCGAGCGTGGTAGTATCGCCGGAAACCGCGCCCTTCGTCGCCAGCTCGCGCAGCAGTCGCCGCATGATCTTGCCGCTCCGCGTCTTGGGTAGCAGCGGCGTAAATCGCACATCCGCAGGCCGCGCAATCGAACCAATCGTGTTCGCGACGTACTCCATCAACTCACTACGCAGAACCTTGGAAGGCTCGTGGCCGGTCCGCAGCGCCACGAAGCACACGATCGCTTCACCTTTAATCTCATCCGGCCGCGCCACCACCGCCGCCTCCGCCACCGCCGCATGGCTCACCAGCACGCTCTCGATTTCCATCGAACTCAGGCGATGCCCCGCGACCTTGATCACATCATCGACGCGCCCCAGTACCCAGATGTAACCATCCTTATCGCATTGCGCCGCGTCGCCCGCGAAATACACGCCGGGAATGCGCTGCCAGTATTCGCGCGCGTAACGTTCATCGTCGCCGTAAATCGTCCGCAGCATCGAAGGCCACGGTTTCTGAATCGTCAAATAACCTGTTTCACCCGGACCGACAGGCTCGCCCTTCATATTCACCACCTTCGCAATCACCCCGGGAAGCGGCAATGTGGCCGAACCCGGTTTGGTGGGCGTCGCCCCTGGCAATGGCGAAATCAGAATGGACCCGGTTTCCGTTTGCCACCAGGTATCCACGATGGGGCAGCGGTTCTTTCCGATCGCTTCGAAATACCATTTCCACGCCGCGGGATTGATGGGTTCACCCACGGTCCCTAGCAGGCGCAGGCTGGCCAGACTGTGCGGCTTCAGCCAATCCATGCCCCAAGCCATAAATGCGCGCACCGCAGTTGCCGAGCCGTAAAAAATCGTCACCTTGTAACGGTCAATGATTTCCCAGAAGCGGTCCTTCTTCGGAAAATCTGGCGCCCCTTCATACATCACCACGCTGGCGGCGTTCGCCAGCGGTCCGTACACCACGTAGCTGTGCCCCGTCACCCAGCCGATATCAGCCGTGCACCAGTAAATATCGTCATCGTTCAAATCAAATACCAGGCGCGTGCTCCACGTGCACTGCAGGAGGTAACCGCCCGAGGTGTGCAGCACGCCTTTGGGCTTTCCCGTCGTGCCGCTGGTGTACAGGATGTACAGGGGATGCTCGGAATCAAACGGCATCGCCTCATGCTCTTTGGACGCCTTCTCTTCCAGTTCATGCCACCAAAGATCGCGGCCTTCTTGCCACGCCACTTCTTCTTTCGTGCGCCGCACCACCACGCATTTCTGAATCGTCGGGCAATTTTTCATCGCCGCGTCCGCCGTTTCCTTCAGCGGAACGATCTTCCCGCGGCGGAAACCCCCATCCGCGGTGATCAGAATCTTCGCTTTCGCATCCGCGATGCGGTCCGCAAGCGCCGTCGCGCTGAATCCGCCGAAAACCACCGAATGAACCGCCCCGATGCGCGCGGACGCCAGCATCGCAATCGCCGTCTCTGGAATCATCGGCATGTAAATCGCAATGCAGTCTCCCGGTTTTACGTCCAGCGCCTCCAGCGCATTCGCAAACTTGCAAACCCGCTCGTGCAACTCCGCATACGTGTATTGAATCGTCGAACCATCTTCCGCTTCCCACATCAGCGCAGGCTTATTGGCGTTCTTCTCGAGATGGCGGTCCAGGCAGTTATAGGCGACGTTCAGCTTGCCGCCCACAAACCATTTGGCATGCGGCGGCTTCCATTCCAAGGTCTGCTTCGGAGCTTCAAACCAATGCAGAAGTTTGGCCTGTTCCCCCCAGAAGGCTTCGGGATCGGCCTGCGCCGCCGCATACATCTCGCGGTACTCATCCAGCGATCCGACGCGGGCCTTTTTGCTGAATTCCTCGGGTGGCGGGATCGGCTTCTCTTCCAGGACGTGCGGATCGAATTCCTGCATGGCTCCTCCGTGTTGCGGCAGCGAAACTCTGAAGTGGCCCAGCGGCGGCTGGCAAGACGCCCGGAAATGGGCGTCCTGACCGTCCCTACGTTATTGAACTAACGTGGTTTGGTCAAGAACCGGAAACCGGCATCGGTGCTGCGCAGGTATAGCACTTGCGGCGAGGGAGTGGTAGATTCGCACCGAGCGCGCCCGACGGGGTCCCATGCAGCGCTTTCCGGTGGGATTGGGCGTGCCCGCCGCACGCTCGCGGCGATGGGCTCACAATTGCTGGAACTTTTTGAACCCCTTTCCGGAATATGTAACGAGAGTTGCGCCGGGCCGTCCAACCGTTTGACATGACCAGGGGCACAGAGTTGATAGACGACGGTCTGCTGCTTCGGCGGATGCTTGCCGGGGACGAAGCTGCGTTTACCTTGCTGTACCACCGCAAGCATCCCGCCATCTATCGCTTTGCTTTGCACATGAGCGGGAACTGCGCCGTGGCGGAAGACGTGACCCAAGAGGTTTTCATGACTTTGATTCGCGACGCCAGACGGTTCGATCCCGCGCGCGGTACGCTCGGCGGGTTCCTGTTTGGCATCGCGCGCAATCACCTGCGCCGTCGCTGGGAACTGGAACGCAATTCCGTGCCGCTGCCCGAAACCGCCGACGAGTTGGATAACTTGCTTTCCCGTAACGGCTCCGGCCGCGCGAACGGAAGTCCCTACGGCTCCTCCAATGGAAATGGCAACGGCAATGGACACGGCGCGGGCGTCAGTGCCTTTCCCCTCCATCGCGATGAATTCGTATCGCAGGAAAATATCACCCGCGTGCGCCAGGCCATCTCCACTCTGCCGGAAAATTACCGTGAAGTGGTAGTCCTCTGCGAACTGGATGAAATGAGCTACGAAGATGCCGCAGCCGCGCTCGATTGTCCGGTGGGGACGGTGCGCTCCCGCCTGCATCGCGCGCGCGCGCTTTTGCTCGAAAAATTGCGTGACGCTCAGCCTGTGCGGCGCGCTTCGGCGGTGGGTGAATGAAAAAAGACCCTGAGAACGAGAATATTGCTCGAGAAAAATCGCCGCGCGTGGACTGTTCGCAGTTCGCCGAGGCTTTGCACGAGCTCGACCGGCCCGGAACTCCGGGTGCGGCGCTGCGCGAAGACGCGCTGGCTCATGCTGAATTGTGCAGTGACTGCGGCGCGTTGGTCACCGAAGCCGAATCGCTCGATTTTTCCCTGGGTCAGATTGCGGAAGAGGCGTCCGAACTGCACGTTCCGGCCAGAATCGAGACGGCGCTATTGCGGGAATTTCGCCGCGAAAAAGCCGTGGCAGCTTCGCGCCGGTTGCATTTTCAGCTGGTGGCTGTGGGCATTGCGGCCGCCGTGCTTTTGGTTTTGGGGCTTTCGTTCTACCGGACCCGGCTCGTGACGCCGGACAAGTCGCCAGCAGTCAGCGCTTCCGCCGCCGCCCCGGCTTCTCCAACGCAGACGTCGCCCGATTCGCCGGCATCCGCGGCACCTGCCAATCTAAATGCTGAGCCGAAGCCCGCTCACGCACGCGCCGCAGCCGAGAAAACCGCGGCTACCGGTAGCGACGAGACGGAGTACGCCACCGCCTATGTTCCGCTGCCATATTCCTACGACCCATCGGCGCTGGAAGGCGGCACCGTTGTTCGCGTAGTGCTGCCGCGCGCTGCCCTGATCTCCTACGGCCTGCCAATCGAGGGCATGGGCGTCTCCGACCAGGTCACCGCGGATATGGTCGTGAGCGAAGACGGCACGCCGCAAGCGATTCGCCTGATCGCCCAGGCCAACCCAAAATCGGATGACTAGTATTTCGACGATTCTCAGGAGGAATTGCATGAAGACCAACACAGCGTTGCTGGCATGGGTGGGTGCCGCATTGAGCGTGCTGATGATTTCCTCCGCAGCGCAAGCGCAGGAGACCGCGGTTCCGCCTCCGCCCCCGTCGTCCGACGTTGTGTTCGCGCAGGGTGGCGGAGGTGAAGGGCCAGTAGTGCGTGAAGGCATCGGATTCCTTGGTTTTGAAGCGGGAATGCGCGAAAAAACCGTCACGGGCGCGCCGTTCACCGCCACTTTTTCCACCGAATCCACCCAGACTCTGGCGGATGGCAATCAGATTCAGCACAAATCTTCTGGCACGATTGCCCGCGACAGCCAGGGACGCACCCGCCGCGAAATGGCGCTGCCTGCTATCGGGACCTTTGCCGTTGTCTCAGGCCAGTCCCTATCGCATGTTGTGTTCCTAAACGATCCCGTCGCTGGCACCCACTACATCTTGGAAGAAGACAAAAAAATCGCCCGGCAGTTGCCCGAACCTCCGGATAGGATGGCGGTCGAGGGCAAAGGTTTTCGCATCGGCACGCGTGGCGAAACAAGGAACAACGCGGAAGAAGTCACCACGTCGCTCGGAACGCAGACACTCGGCGGCGTTTCCGCCGAGGGTACGCGTTACACGCGCACCATTCCCGCCGGCGAAATCGGCAACACCAAGCCCATCGTCGTCGTCACCGAACGTTGGTATTCCGCGGACCTGCAAATGGTCGTCATGACCAAGCGCAGTGACCCACGGTCCGGTGATTCGACCTTTCAGATGACCAACGTTCAGCTCGGCGAACCCGCCGCCACTCTTTTCCAGGTCCCGGCGGACTACACCGTCGCTCAGGGGCCGCAGCGCGGGATGCGCACTTTCCACGTGGCTGGCCCGCCTCCCCCTCCCGAGCAATAACCCAGGAACCCGCGAGCCAACGCGTTTCGAGTTTGTGCCGTGCAGTGCTTGCGGGCGGAGCACCCCCACCATCCGCCCGCAAGATTCTTTCCTCACCCCGACAGATTCGGTTTAATTCACTTCCTAAGCGAGCGCTCGATCCAGCAATTCCACCACGTGCAAAACTTCCTGCCCTGTCTTGTGCATCGCCGCGCCAGCCCGCAATTGCAAAATGCATCCCGGATTCGCGGTAGCGATCACCCCAGCCTTGGTATGTTTCACGCACTCCATTTTTCGATCGAGAATTTCCAGCGATGTTTGCGTTTCGGTGACGTTGTACACGCCCGCCGATCCGCAGCATTGCTCCGCGAGCGGCATTTCCACGAACTCAATGCCGGGAATTGCGCGCAATAATTCCCGCGGAGCCTCCCGGATCTTCTGCCCGTGTACCAGGTGGCAGGAATCCTGATAGGTGACCCGCACAGGCAACGCTCGCAAGCGAGCACTCAAGCCGAGGTCCACCAGAAATTCCGTGACGTCCCGCATTTTTGCCGCGAATTGCCGCGCCCGCGCTTTCCCCGCGGCAACGTCGCCAAATAAATGCGTGTATTCCTTCAAAGTCGAGCCGCACCCCGCCGCATTCGTAACGATCGCGTCGTATTCCTCGCCCAGAAATGCGTCGCAATTCCGCCGCGCCAGCTCGCGCGCCACATCCCGCACTCCCGCGTGCGCCGCCAGCGCTCCGCAGCAAACTTGCCCCGCCGGCACCACCACTTCGCAGCCGTTGGCCTGCAGCACGCGAATCGTCGCGCGATTTAATTCGCTGAACGTCACTTGCGCCACGCACCCCGCAAAAAACGCCACCCGCGCGCGCCGCTCGCCCCGCGCGGGAAACGTCTTCCCAAGCTCGCCGAAGAAAAACTCCGAATCAATCGCCGGCAGCAGCTTCTCGCGGTCCTGAAGTCCCAGCAGCCGCAAAATTCCGGTCCCGCGCGCCAGCGCCCCGAGTCCCGAGCGTTGATAAATTCTAAGCCCGCGCGCCGCGGCCGCGATCCTGCCGGGGTAGGGAAGCAGCCGCCGGTAAACCAGATCGCGCAGTACCCGCGAAACAAATGGCCGCTTATATTTCTGCTCGATTTGCGCCCGCGCCAGCTCCAGAATCTTTCCGTACTCCACGCCCGACGGGCACACCGTCTCGCAATTCCGGCAGTTCAGGCAGCGGTCAATGTGCGTGACGAACGCCTCACCCAGTTCCAGCCGCCCCTGATCCACCAGCGCCATCTGCCGTATCCGCCCACGCGGCGAATCTGCTTCCTGCCCCCACAACCGGTACGTCGGGCAGTTATTCGCGCACAAGCCGCAGTGCACGCAACGCGAATAATCGTCATATTCGGGCTTGTCAATGGCGCTGAAGCCGCTCAGCGTCAGCGCAAACTCGCGCTGCGCATCATCATGCGAAAGCGGTGCCGCCGCCCGCGCAGGAACCGGTTGCTGTGTTTCAGGAGCCATCGCCTCAGATGCCTCCCACGAATCGCCCCGGACTCAACACGCCTTGCGGATCGAACACCCTCTTCAATTTTTGCATCTGCGGAAAATCAGCCCGCGGCAACCCCCAGATCTTCAGCGCGGTTTTCCATTCCGCGAGACACCACGGAATTGTCGAATGTCCGCCCAGTTCCGCGCAGGCCGCATGAATCGCCTCCGTCGCGGCCGCCGTGTGCGCCCGTGCATCCTCGCTGCGTGCGGCAGGCAGCAACGCAAAATAAATCACCCCCAATCCCCGCGCCATCGCCGCCCATGGCAACGCATTGCTTTCAGCGGCCCGCTCCGCGGCGGCCAGCGCCTCCGCCATGCGCATCGGTAGCACGCTCATCTTCACAATTGTAGCCGCTGGCGACGCCGCCAGCGCAATGGGAATAAATTCGCGCTTGCGGTTGAATGCCGGCCGCAAATTCTCGTCGGCGAGCACCGCAATCTCGGCGGCTCCGGCTTCCTCGGCCATTCGCTGCAAATCAGCGCCGCAGCGCTTCAGCACATCCTCATTCCCCGCATACCCCGCCGTCAGCGCCCACTCCGTGCGGGAAATCACGCCGGCGGGCATCGCCGCGGGCTCATACCGTAAAGCCGCCTCGCTATGGAACAGCTCAGCCACGCGCGGGCTCAGAATTTCCATCGTCAGCGGCGTCAGCGCCGAACGCGCAATTCGATTGCGCATGTCAAAAGCCTGCTCGGCCCTCACAAATCGTGCGACGAACCCGTGCGCTCGCATCGGCATCGGAAAAGTTTTGAAATTCACGCGCGTCATAACCCCCAAAGTCCCCAGCGAACCAATCATCAATTTATGGATGTCGTACCCGGTCACATTCTTCACCACGCGCCCGCCGCTCTTCGCCGCAACGCCATCGCCCGTCACAAATTCCATTCCGAGCAAGAAATCGCGCGCCGTCCCATAAAATTGCCGCAGGGGTGAATCCACGCCGGAGGCGATCAGGCCTCCAATCGTCGTCTGCGCCAAAAACGGCACCGCCAGCGGCAAAAGTTGTTTATGTTCGGCCAGCGTTTGCCCCAGAGAATGCAGCGGCACTCCCGCTTCCACGCTCAACGTGAGATCGCCGGGATCGTAAGCGATCACGCGATCCAGCCGCGTCATATCCAGCGCCAGATCGTAGCGCCTGGGCGCGAAACCAATCCCGAGCTTCGTCCGCGCGCCGGAAGCCACCAGCGCCAATTTCTCGGCGACCGCAAATTTCACGATCTCCGCAACCTCCGCCGCGGTGCCCGGGCGCACCGCTACGCCGGGCGTCTTACCGTCAATCGCGTAAGCCGAAAGTTCCGTGGGATCGCTGACGACGTTCGCGTTGCCGGCGATGTCGCCGAGCCGCGAACTGGCGCTTGTGCCGGTGAGGCTCATGCCGCGGGCGCGCCCGCCAGCGGCAGCGGACGGACGTGAATTTCACCGCAGCCTTTCGACGCGGGAAATATCTTGTCGGGGTTCAGCAGGCCCCCGGGATTGAACGCATCGCGCACGCTGCGCATCAGGTCGAGTTCCGCTTCGCTGAAAAGCAGCGGCATCAGGCGATCCTTCTCCATCCCCACGCCGTGCTCACCGGTAATCGCCCCGCCCATGTCAATGCAGAACTGGATGATTTCGTCCGATGCCGCGATCACGCGGCGGAATTGCGCTTCGTCGCGCGCATCGAAAAGTAGCAAAGGATGCAGATTCCCGTCGCCCGCGTGAAAAATATTGCCAATCTGGAAGCCGTATTTTTCGCCGATGGCGCTGATGAACCGCAAGGTTGCCGGAAGTTTCGTCCGCGGAATCACGCCATCCTGCACGTAGTACGTTGTCGAAAGTCGGCCCACCGCGCCAAACGCGTTCTTGCGCCCCTTCCACAGCAAGTCCCGCTCCCGCGCATCGCGCGCCACGCGCACTTCACGCGCATGATGCACGCGGCAGACGTCCGCGATTTCTTCGGCGTGCTGCGCCACCGCCTCATGCAGTCCATCCACTTCCAGCAGCAGGACCGCCGCGCAATCCAGCGGAAATCCCGCGTGAACGTACGCTTCCACCGCCCGCAATGTCCAGCCATCTAGCATCTCGCAAGCGGCCGGCGTGATCCCGCGTGAAGTAATCTCCACCACCGTTTCCGTCGCGTCGTCCAATGTCTCGAAAATCGCGAGCAGCGTCTTCACCGCTTCCGGCAAGCGCATCAGCTTAACTGTAATTTCCGTGATCAACGCGAGCGTGCCCTCGGATCCCACGAAAAGCCCCATCAGATCGTACCCAGGCGCATCGAGCGCGGAGCTTCCAATGCGCACCAGCTCTCCGGTCGGCAGAATCACTTCCATCGAAAGCACGTGATTGGTCGTCACGCCGTAAGCCAGCGTATGCGGCCCGCCGGAATTTTCGGAGACGTTCCCGCCAATCGTGCAAGCCTTCTGGCTCGAAGGATCGGGCGCAAAATGCAAACCGGCATGAGCCACCGCCGCGCTCAGGTCCGAATTCACCACGCCCGGCTGCACCGTCGCGCGCTGATTTTCAATATCAATCTCCAGAATCCGGTTCATCCGCGAAAAAACGATCAGGATTCCGCCCTTCCGCGAAAGCGCTCCGCCCGAAAGTCCCGTTCCCGCCCCGCGCCCCACCAGTGGAACCTGATACTGCTTCGCCAATTTCACGATGCCCAGCACGTCGGCAGTCGTCCGCGGAAACACCACGCAGTTCGGCCGCGCCACTTCCACCGAGCCATCGTACTCGTACAAAAGCAATTCCTCCGGCCGGGAGAGAACGCCGTCGGAACCCAGCAGCGATTTCAAATCGTGGAGGAGTCGTGAATCCATGAAAGTGGCCCGCAGCGCGCCCAAAAAAGCAGCGCGACCGCCTCAACGGCCACTATAGCCGTGTGCAACGACGGGCGTCAACGAGGTCCAACTGGAGGTCAACAACCGTGAGCGCAGCCCTACGCCTGCTAATAACGCTAGAGGCCGCGCAACTTGCGGATGCGCTTTATGATTTCCTTCGCTGTGGCATTGGCGGCTTGGTCATTTGTCGCGCGCCCGTTGCGGGAGAATTCGAAAATCTCCGCGCCTGTGGGGTCGAAGACTTTCGTGACCGAAGCACTCCCGCCTGTCGGTCCGTACGGAGTCATCACCGCGCCGCCCGCGGTCCCGTACGCGACCCGGTAATCGAAGCCCTTGTCCACCATCACAAAGTGCATGTGGTGATCCGCGCCATGGTCATTCAGCTTCTGGAAGAGCAGGCTACGGTCCAGTGACGACGCTTGAATTTTTATTCGAATGGTCGTCGTCTGGCCCATTGCGAAATGAGCGAAGCAACAGCTGATAACTAAGAGCAGAGCAGTTCTTCGCAGCAGCTTCATGGATGTCTCTCTCCTGATTGTCTATTGGCAGGGCCTGGGGCCGCCCGTCTTTCGTTCCGCGGCGCCGGCGCCAGCTTGGACGATTTCGAGCCGTTTCCTAATCCGGCAGTATATGCTACAAATTCTGCGTAACGGTTTTATTGCGAGGCATGCGTTGACCAAACCGAAAATACTCTCCGCGCGGCCGCTGTTTCCCGCCGCACGCGCAATTCTCGATCAGCACTGCGAAATGGACTACTGGACGCGGCCCGAGAGCATCTCGCGCGAAGAGCTCCTCAAGCGTGTGGCGGACAAGGACGGCCTGATTTGCCTTCTCACGGAAAAGGTTAACGAGGAACTGCTCGCCGCCGCGCCCAAGCTGCGAATCGCCGCGACGGTTTCGGTCGGCTACGACCATATTGATGTCGCCGCCTGCACGCGCCACAAAGTCGTCGCCACGCACACTCCCGGCGTCCTCGACGACACCACCGCCGATTTTGCCTGGACCCTGCTGATGGCCATCGCGCGCCGCCTGCTCGAAGGCGACGCCTGGATGCGCAGCGGCACCTGGCCCGGCTGGGATCTCGACCAACTCGTCGGCGGCGACGTGTGGGGCAAAACGCTCGGCATTCTCGGATTCGGACGCATCGGCCGCGGCGTCGCTCGCCGCGCTCTCGGCTTTCAAATGCGCGTCCTTTATAACGACGCCGTCCGCGCCCCCGCCGAAGCCGAACGCGAGCTGCACGCCGAATTCGTGGACCGCGACACGCTCTTCCGCGAATCAGACTTCATCAGCCTGCACGTGCCGCTCCTCCCCGATACCCGCCACCTGATCTCCACGGAAAATCTCGAAAAAATGAAGCGCACCGCATTCCTCATCAATACTTCTCGGGGTCCGGTAGTGGACGAAGCCGCCCTCGCCGACGCACTCGAAAACAAGAAAATCGCCGGCGCCGCGCTCGACGTCTACGAGCATGAGCCGAAAGTTCATCCGCAGCTAGTCGCGCGCCGCGACGTGATCCTCACCCCGCACATCGCCAGCGCTTCGATTGATACCCGCACAAAAATGTCGGTTATGGCGGCCAACAACGTAGTAGCGCTTTTCGCAGGCCAGCGCCCGCCCAACGCCCTCAATGCCGACGTTCTGGGATTGCAGTGATTTCGCCAAGCAAACGCGCCAATTCTAAGAACGCCACGGAGTCACAGAGACACAAAGAACATCGAGCGAACCCCCGGTTTTCCAACAGAAGTTTTCTCTGTGCCTCTGTGACTCCGTGGCCAATCGGTTGTCCCATGTCCAAGCGATGAAGCAAACCGCCGAGCACGTTTTTCGCCACACTCTAGCTGCGATCGATATCCCCTCGACGCTCGCCCGCAAATTGCAACGCGAGAATTCCCGCATCTGCGCGGGCCCGACGGGAATCGATCTCAGCGATTACCGCGAAATCGTAGCCATCGCCTTCGGCAAAGCCGCTTTCGCCATGGCCGATGGACTAAGCTCCATCCTCGCGCCCGAATTTCCACCGGACGGCATTCTCGTCGTGCCCGCGCTGCCCCCCCGCGCACTTCCCGGATGGCAAACGTTCATCGGCGGTCATCCCATACCCACCGCAGAAAGTTTCGCGGCAGGCCGCGCCATCCTCGATCGCCTCGCGCGCTGCGATGAACACACTCTGATATTTTTCCTGCTCTCCGGCGGCGGTTCCGCTCTCGTCGAGCAGCCGCTCGACCCCGGCGTCACCCTGCAAGATTTTCAACAGCTCCACTCCGCGCTGGTCACCTGCGGCGCGCCCATCGAAGAAATCAACGTCGTGCGCAAGCACTTTTCCGCCACAAAAGGCGGGCGCCTCGCCTCGGCAGCTCCAACCGCGATGAAGCTAACCTTCGCGGTCAGCGACGTTCCAGAGGGCCACGAAACCGCCCTGGCATCCGGTCCCACCGTGCCCGACCCCACCACGCTTCACGATCTGAAAGAAATCATCCGCGGATACGGGCTGCGGCCGAAACTCCCCGCGTCGCTGCGCGAAATGATCGAGATGGGCCAGCTCCGCGAGACGCCCAAAGAAGGCGATCCAGCATTCACCCGCGCCCATTTCGAAATTCTGCTCGGCGAGCACGATTTGCTGCACGCCGCTCACCACTGCTGCGAAGCGGAAGGTTTCATCTGCATGGTGGACGCCGAAACGGATGGTTGGCCGCTGGAAAGAGCCGCCGACCACCTCTTGCGTGAACTCGAAAATCTCCAGAAACAATACCCCGGCAAGCGCGTGGCGATCTTCGCCGGCGGAGAACTGAGCTGTCCCGTAACGGGCAACGGCATCGGCGGCCGCAATTCTGCGTTCGTACTCACCTGCGCGCCGAAAATTGCCGGGAAGGGAATCGCCGTGCTCAGCGCGGGAACGGATGGCATAGATGGCAACAGCGCCGCGGCGGGAGCAGTCGCCGATGGCGAAACTCTAAAACGCGCTCTCGCCGCGAACCTCGATCCCACCGATTTCGCGGCCCGCAGCGACGCCTACAATTTTTTCGCGCGCCTCGATGACAGAGTCATCACCGGCCCCACCGGCAACAATCTCCGCGACCTGCGCATCCTTCTAATGCGCTAAGCCTGTCGCGTCGGCCTGATCTCGAGCAAACCTCTCCGAAGCCAAACACGCCAAGCACAAATCTGGGAGTGCGGCGGCTTGCCGCCGCCGTCCCAAAGTACGCATCACCATGAACCCTCAGGCGAGGCTTGCCTCGCCGGCCGTCTTGCAGTCTGCCGCGTTGCGAGAATAATCACGCCGTCACGCCTTCGTAGAATTGCCGCCACCTACTTCTTCGCATCGCTCAATTGCGTTTCGATCTTCCCCAGCCGCGAATTGATCTCATCCATCTGCTTCTGCAGCTGTTTCAGCGCGTCCAATGTCATTTCCTGCCCGCTCCCCGCAGTACTCGCCGACGCGCCCGCACCACCACCGCCAGCTTGGTCCGCGCTCGCCCCGCCGCTCGCACCCGCTCCCGCTCCGTTGCCCGATCCGCCAGCCCGCGTCCCCGCAGCCTTCTTCTTCAATGCCTGAATCTGCATCTCGACAAACGGCGCATCCCCCAGATTCAAATTCCCCGATTTAACCAGTTCTTCCAGCGGCGCGATCGCATCCGGATCACCGCGCCGTCCCAGCGCAAAAAGCGTCGTAAATTTCACGTCCGTATAAGGCTCCCGCAAATATGAAATGAGCGCTCGCGTGATGGCTTTATTCTTAAGGTCCAGCCCGGCCACCGCCTGGATCGCCGCACCGCGCGTTTCAAAATCCTTTCCGGGCGTCGACCACTCCAGCAACGCCGGAACCGCTCGATCGTCTCCCAGCGAACCCAACCCCTGCAAAGCGCCCCGGCGAATCGTGTCATCGGGAGAATCTGTCGCCGCTGCGGACGTGAGCAATTCGTACGCGTTCGGCGCCTTGACTTCGCCGATCGCATTCAAGGCAGCCGCGCGCACGCCGTAAGCTTTGTCCTTGGACGCAAGCTCCGTCAACTTCGCCGCGAGCGACGAATCGTCCGGGAAATTCCCCAGTTGCTGCACCGCCGCCTTGCGCACCCAGGGTTCCTCATTCGTCAGCGCGGCCAGTATTTGTTTCTCCGCGCCGTTGCCGCCAATTTTTCCCAACGCCTTCAAAGATTCCACCCGCACGCCCCAGAACCGGTCGTGCAGCGCGGCATACCCCAGCGCCTTAACCACCGCTGGATCGTCCCGCATCTCGCCCAACGCGACGGCCGCATCCGCCCGGTCCGGCACCGTTTCCGCGTTCACCAATTGATAGATGAGCTCCGGCGCGCCTTTCTTGAATTCCACCGACTTCAAAACGTTGTCGCCCTTATCGAAAATCACCATCAAAGGCGCGCTGTCCGCTGGCAAAGTAAACGTCTCATCCTCTTTGCTCACCACGATCGGATAAGTCTTATGCCCGCTTGCCGTCGCAATCTCCATCTCCACCGGCGTGTCAAATAAATCCACCATGCCCTCGACCTTTTGCGTCTGCTTCACATTCAGTTTCACCTGGTGCGCGGCATCGTCATACGTGTAACCCACCTCATACTTCGGCGCGCCCGCTCGCCAAATCCACTGATGGAAAAAATGGTCCACGTTCGTCGCCGTGGATTGGTCGATCGCCTTCTCCAAATCGCTGGTAACCACGTTCTGATTGCGATTCACCTCCAGATAGTGATGCAACCCGCGGAAGAAGTCCTCGTCGCCCAATTTCGTCCGCAACATCTTCAGCACCCAGCCGCCCTTGGTGTAGACGTTCCCCGCGTACTCGATGCTGTCCGTGAAATTCCGCGTCACGATCGGCACTGTATACAGCCGCTTCTGACGGAACCAGTTGTTCTGGTCGCGCCAGAATTCATACGCGGCTTCGTCCTCGCCATAATGCTGCTCCGCCCAATAATGCTCGAAATATGTCGCGAAACCTTCGTTCAGCCAGATATTCGCCCAATCCCGGCAAGTCACCAGGTCGCCGAACCACTGATGCGCCAGTTCGTGCGAATCCAGATCGTCCGAAGCGCGTCGTTCCTCCGGCGCCAGCTTCGGATTCACCAGCCCGCGCGCCGTCAGCGTCGTCGCGCTGGTATTTTCCATGCCGCCTTCGACGAAATCGTTCACCGAAGTCTGCGCGTACTGCGCCCAGGGATATTTCACTCCGAGCTTGTCCGAAAAAAGGTCGAGCATCTGCGTAGTCCGCGCGAAGGTCGCATCAATCGTGTCTTCGGCGCCGCGCGGCACCACAAAACGTACCGGTATCCCGCGCCAGGTTTCCTTCTTCTCCACAAATTCTCCGGCCACCGCGCTGATTAGGTATGTCGAAAGCGGCTCGGACTGCTTCCAGTCCCACGTCTTCTCCCCGTCCGTTTCGTCCTTCACGCCCACGAGCTGGCCATTCGAGATCGTGATCCACGTTGCCGGAACCGTAAGCAGCATTTCCGAAGTGGTCCGGTCGTTCGGATAATCGTAGATCGGAATGTAGTAGCGCGTGTCCTCCGCCTCGCCCTGCGTCCACACTTCTTTCGGGCGATTCGGGTAATTCTTGTCCGGCAGCACGAAATACAGTCCCTTTTTAGGCTGGCCTTCGTAGCGAATAAAAACCTCGTGGCGTTCACCGCGCTTCGAGGGCCGTTCCAGCGGCACAATCACGTCGCTGTCGGTCGTCGAAAACTTCGCGTCCTTCCCGTCCAGTGTCACGGCCTCGATCTTCAGGCCCACGGAATCGAATTTCACTTGCGACACGTCGTCGCGCAGCATCGCGATACTGTGCGTCACTTCGCCGCGCACCTTGCGCTGGTCGGTGTCAAACCAGAGATGCGTTTTCACGTTCTGCAAATCGTAATCGCGGCTCCGCGCGTATGGCTCATCCGCGCGCCCCGGCGCGGAAACCAGCAGCGCCGCGGATAACACCACGGCACACATTATCTTTGCTACGTGCGGGCGAAGCCGCCCAAGAAGCTCAGTCATTCTTATCTCCCTCAGGCTGATTAAACGTCAGCGACAAAACACACCATTATATTACGGAGTGCGGGACTTTTGCGTTTCGTAGGCGTCGCGGGCCGATTTACAGAAGACCCTTGGCCATGCCGCCATCCACCGCGATCGTCGTGCCGTTGATGGAACTCGCGCGCTCGGACGCCAGAAACGCCACCAGCGCCGCAAACTCATCGGGCCGCGCAAAGCGCCCGATCGGTACGCTGGCTGCCGCTTGTTTCAGCAGATCTTCATATTTCACGCCCGAATCCTTCGCGCGCTTTTCGAAGAGTTCTTCCAGCCGGTCGGTCAAAGTGTATCCGGGGCAGACGTTGTTCACCGTGATGCCGTCAGCGCCGAATTCATTCGCGAGCGTCTTCGCCATCCCCGTCACGCCCGCGCGCAGGGAATTCGAAAGCAACAGCCCGTCAATTGGCTGTTTCACGGAAATCGAAGTGATGGTTATCAAGCGTCCCCAATGACGCCGCTGCATGCGCGGCAGTACTTCCCGCGCAAAGTACACCGCACTCAGAAGCGTCAGGCTCACGGCCGTGCGCCATTCTTCGAGCGTAATTTCCAGAAACTTCTTGGAAGGCGGTCCGCCCGCATTCGTGACGCAAATATCGATCCGCCCGAATTGTCGCTCCACGGCCTCGATAAACTCACGCACCGCATCCGCATCCGTCACATCCAGCGCGCGCCAGAAAACTTCTCGCCCCGCTGCTGCGCCAATCTCTTTTGCGGTACGTTCGACGTCAGCGGCGGTGCGCGCGCAAATCGCCACCTCGCAACCTTCCTTCGCGAATTCTTCCGCCACTGCGCGGCCCAGCCCTTTGCTCGCCGCCGCCACGATCGCTACGCGTCCCTTCAGCCCGAAGTCCATGCATTCAATCCTTTCCTGCGCCGCCGCGCAGGTACGCGTCGTCCTTGGCAATCCAGTCTTCCCGTCGCGGTGCAAAGAAATCGATGTCCACGGTATCCTCCAGCGCCTCCGCCTTGTGCGGCACGTGCGCCGGAATCAGGATAATTTCGCCCGCGTGGACGATGGTTTCCCCATCATCGAAATAGAACTTCAGCGCGCCCGAAAGTATCAGCGAGAACTGCTCGCTGCGATGCGAATGTCGTGGCACGATCCCCCCTCGCGCAATAAAAATCCGCGCCAGTGTGGCATCCTCGCCATTCAACATCTGGCGCGTGATCTGCGCGCTCAAAGTTTCTTTTTCCACTTTCTCAAACGATGTGGCCGCAGGCATCGAATCCTCCCAAAAGTTGACGCAGTGCCCAAGAATCGTCCATCGAAAACCCAAAATCGTCAATCCCCTCGCCAACGCACCAACGAAAATCCCGCGGTGCCGGCGATCCGCAAAAGACCAGTGAAGACGACCCTGAAGTTTGCTGCCCCGAATTCCTCTGTGTCTCTGTGCCTCCGTGGCCAATCCGCCCGTCGGACCGGCAACACGAAAATATTGTCGCGCCACCCGCCCTTCGACTAAGATGCCCGCGTGACGCCTCTCGGCTGGCTCGCGGCAATCGTTCTTTTCGCGCAATTGCCGATTCCTCTCTACTGGTTCGTCATGCATCCGCAAATCGATTTTTGGCGTAATCATCGTAACGCCGGATTCACCGCCGCGCTTCTGCTGGCGTGGCCGCCCGTCACTGTATTCCTCGTGATATTTCGTCACGACCTTTTTTTGCGGACCTGGCCGCCGGTGTGGAGCGCGGTGCTTGGTTTCGTTCTCTTGTCCTGCGAGTTCTGGATTTTCTGGCATGTGAAACGTGATCTCGGCGCCGCGCGTTTCATCGGCCAAACGGAATTATCCGGCGGTGGGGAAGTCGCGCGCCAGGGCATCTATGCGCGCATTCGTCATCCGCGTTACGTGGGATCGCTTCTCGCAATCCTCGGCGCATGCTTTCTAGCCGGGACGCGGCTGATGTGGGCTGTCGCCGCCGCTTGGACGGTGCTTACTCTGATCGCCATATCTCTGGAAGAACGCGAACTGCGCGCCCGTTTCGGCGCGGCATACGAAGACTATAGCCGCCAGGTCCCGCGCTTTTTGCCCGCGAGCACGAAACCGCGCGCAGGCTAGCGCTCTAACAAAAAACGCGCAGGACGCGACGTCGATCCAGCTCGTGACGCACCGGCCTTGCGCGAACCATATGGAGTGCGGCGGCGCGCCGCCGCCTTTCTTCCGCGAGGCGTGCCTCGCGGCCATCAGAGTTTGTAAGACGCAGCCGACTTCGGTCCCACGTCACAAAAGAAGCAGACGCAAGACCGAAAGTCGTACGGGAGGCGAAACATGCATCGTCTAACGGGCTCGTTGATACTGTTTCTCGTACTCGCAACCACCACCTCGGCTCAGTTCGGCAAGAGCGTCTCGGTCGCCGCCGGTACGCCCGAAGATAAAGCCCTCGCCGAGATCTACGCCGCGCCGGACGGCCCGGACAAAATCGCTCTTCTCGACAAATTTATGAGCGACTACGGCAAGGGCGACCTCGAATTGCTCGCAGACCAGCTCTACGTCCAATCCTACCTCGCGCAAAAAAATTATCCCAAAGTGTACGAGTACGGCGACAAGGCCCTGGCGCTCGACCCCAACAACTTCTCCACCGCGGTGAGCATGGTTCACGCCGCCGAAGAGCAGGGCGACGCTACGAAGGTATTCGACGAAGGTGAAAAAGTCGCCGCCATCCTCGCGCGGTATAAAGCCGCGCTCCCGCCGGAAGGTATACCGGCGGACCGCTGGACCACGCAGAAGGAAGCAACGCTGAAAAACGCGCAAGGTGACATTGATTACGTGCAATACGCCATGGTCAACGCGGCCTACAAGACCGCCGATCCCGCCGCACGCGCCGCCCTTTTCGAGCGCTACGTCACGCTCTTCCCCGATTCCAGTTACACCACCACCGTGCGCGAGCAAACCGCCGTCGCCTACCAGCAGGCGCACAACCAGCCCAAGATGCTCGCCACCGCGCAAAGCCTGCTAACTTCCGATCCCAACAATATCTCGATGCTTCTATTACTCGCTGACACCTGGTGCAACGATCCGCATCAAGTGGATAAGGCCGCCGCGGACGCCCAGAAAGCTCTCGATTTGCTGGCCCAGGCGAAAAAACCGGACAACGTCGCGGACGATCAATGGCAAAAGCAGATATCGCTGCAGAAGGGTTTGGCCTATTCCTCGTTGGGCGAAGCGAACGTCAATAAGGGCCGCAATCCGCAAGCGATTGACGCGTTCAAGCAAGCCACGCCGCTGCTAAAATCGGATAATTTCAGCTACGCGCAAAATCAATATCGCCTCGGTTTTACGCTGGCAAAAATGCAGCGCATTCCCGAAGCCCGCACCGTGCTCACCGAAGTGTTGTCGTTCGATACGCCGTATAAACAGCTCGCGCTGGATACGCTCAATAAAATCGGGGGACCGGTTTCAAAGAAACCAGCGCATAAGAAGTCCTAATAGTTTTGCTCAGCGTCGCGCTGATGCATGCGCCTGCTTTACGGCAGGGTTGAACTGGTGGACGCGGGCGCCGGCGCCGGCGCCGTCTGCGGCGCAGGACTCGGAGTAAACAACTTCAGTTCGCTAACCTCGCGCATCACCTCCGACCATTCCTTCTTGTTCTTCTTAGTCGTGATAGGCGCCTTCGGATCACTGTAGAAATCCAGAATCGCCTGGCGCAGTTCGGGAGTGATCGCTTTGAAGTGGTCCTTCGCCTGTTGATCCAATAAATCCGCGTAAGTCTTGTCCGCCAGTGGATACTCTCCCGGCTTGGTGACCGTCCCGGTATCGAAGTTGTCGTTCACCAGGACGATGGTGCCGCTGTCCTTCTTCTCGCGCAGAAAACGTTCGTATTCACTCACCGAGCCGCTAAAACTGGCCATGAACAATTTCTCGGCTGGCGGCGTCGGAATCTTGAACGTAAAAACGCTGAACGGTCCGATCTTCGGAATCAGCCGGAACAAAAACGCCAGGAATTTCGTGCCGAACCCGGCTCTATGGTAGTGCCCGCTCCATTGCTTTTCGTAGCTCGCGCGCGAAATGTGATAAAGAAACCTCTTCTTCGTGATCCCCGGAATGTCTTTCTGTATTTCGTCCTTTTTTGTCTGCCAGGCGACTTCCGTCATCTTGGGAATCACTTCGCTGACGCCGTGGCGATAAGTTCCCAGCGCCAGATCGTAGTCCGTGAAGATGGTCTTCAAATCCAGTGAGTACGTCTCCCTGAACGCCCGATCCAGTAGGTTTTTCGATACCTGAAAGCCGATGTAATCATGGTATTCGTCCGAACCGTAATGCCCCCGCGCCACTTGCACCACGTCGAAGCCAAACTCGGTCTTCAAATGCGCCGGCGGCGATTCGTCGTACGTCACCACGTCCCCATACTTCCTGCGCAGCCGCGGATACAGCATCGGCACCGACTTATTGACCGCGAGCCGGTGGCCCTCGTTATCCGCCGCGTAATGCGAAAGGGCGCCCAGCGCGAACGCATATTCATCGAGATTCGTTGAATCGCGCAGCAGCGCCTGCACGAAATCGCCGGTGCGCACGTAGTGCACCAGATCGCTGAAAAAGTGGCTGCCGAAAGGGTAGTAGCCCAGATCCTGAATCACCGAGCCGCCATACGCGTACGAGTGCGCTTCCTTCAGCTCCTCAGGCGTAGACTGGGGAAAGCGTTTCAATAGGAGAGGTTTGATCGAGTCGTCCCACGCGGAATCCACAATGGCTTCGTGCGATAGCACCGCGTAGCCGTTGCACACACCCACGGGCCCAAGCAGGAGAACCAAAATCAGGCCAACCCCTTGGAGACGGCTCTTCGTCAGCACATTCCTCATTCGATATGAAGGCATAGAAAAATATAAATGGTATTTCGGGGGCTGCTCGATCGCTTGGGCTGGGGCTGCGCGCCACACCCTGTCCCCGGATGAGCGTGCCATCCGGATCCTCGGCGTGCGATGGCGGAGAGGGTGGGATTTGAACCCACGAGCCCGGTTTTGCCAGGCTACCCGCTTTCGAGGCGGGCTCTTTCAACCGCTCAGACACCTCTCCGCGGTTGCAGCTTCACTAGCTTAACAAACGCGCCGAACGCTCACAACCATCCGAAAGCGTCACCGTGCCTATCGCTCGTCAGTGCACGAGTAAGAATTTCGTCGCTAGATCGCTGCGGATTTTGCTTGGGAAGGGCGGGACTTCAGTCCCGCCGAACAGCACGCTCGATCATCAGGGGTTTCAACCCCTGAGCCACGATTCTGAATTCGTTCACACACCTCGGAGTCCGTCTGGGTTCGCCCTCAATCCATCTCGAACGTGATGAACATGTACTTGCTGTCGCGTTCCACTTGCAATACTCCCGCGGCGCCGGTGGGCAGCGCCTTCAAATCCGCGCGCAAACCCTCCAGAGTCGTCACCGGCTTGCCATTCAGCGCGTGAATCACGTCTCCCGGCTGCAAGTCCGCTTCCACTCCCAACGAATCCGCGGCCATCGCCGCCACAATTACCCCGGAAGGCTGCCGCAAATCCTCCAGCTGCTTCGCCAGGTCATCGTCAATCGGCACTGCAAAAACGCCCAGCTTCGCCACCAAATCCTTCTGCGGATCCACCAGGTCGCCCAATTGATCCACGTCGTTTTTCTGCTCGGTCACCGGAATCGTCAAGGTAAGCGTCTGCTCGCCCCGCAGCACCACCGCCTTCACTTCCGTTCCGGCTGGCCGCGTCGAGACGATCATTTCCGCCAGCGGCACACTTCCGATCGCGCGCCCGTCCAAACTCAGCAAAATATCCTGCATCTGCAAGCCGGCCTTATCCGCCGGCCCATCGGGATCCACGTCCGCCACCACCACGCCCCGCGCTTTTTTCAATCCGAGCCCCGCCGCCAGGTCCGGCGTAATCTCCTGCAGTTCCGCGCCAATCACGCTGCGATGCACGCGCCCGTACTTCCGCAGCTCGTGATACACAAATTCCACCACGCTGCTGGGAATCGCAAATCCCAGTCCCTGGCTGCCGCCCGATTCCGTCAAAATAAAAGTATTGATGCCCACCAGTTCGCCGTTCGTGTTCACCAGCGGGCCGCCGCTATTTCCCGGATTGATTGGCGCATCCGTTTGTATATAAACCGACGGCACGTCCGGGTCCGCCTGCCGCGCCACGGCGCTCACCACTCCCAACGTTACCGAGTTTTCCAGCCCCTCGGGATTCCCGAAGGCCAGCACCAGCTCGCCCTTCTTTAATTGCGTGTAATCCGCAAAGCCGATCGCCGGCAGATTTTTCTGCTCAATCTTCAAAAGCGCCAGATCAATCGTCGGCGCGATTCCGATGATCCGCGCGTCAATCGGCGGGCTATGTTCGCCCAGCCCCAGGCTCGCGCGCACCTGCGAATCGCCCGCCGTTGCCGGAGTGAGCACCACCCGTACGCGCTGCGCCCCCTTCACCACGTGAGCATTCGTGATGATGTAGCCGTCCGGATCCACAATTACTCCCGAACCCAGGCTGCGCTCCCGCCCGATCATGCTGGCTTCGTCCTGGCTTTTGTCGTCCAGCGCCCGATAGCCCGTTACTTGCACTTGCACAATCGCCGGCGAAACGCGCGCGGTCAGTTCCTGCAAAGCGTCGTTGAATTGCGTCAGCAAATCCTTGCGAGCATTTTCCGCGGGCGTCGTGGGAGCCTGCGTGTTCTGCGCCCCTCCGGCATCCTGCGTGTTCTGCGCGCCCTCTGGACTCTGCGCCAGCAGGGAAGTCGCTGCGCCAAAGAACATCGCTGCAACCGGCAGCAAAAATCGCGCCACGCGCCGTGCCGTCTTTGTCAAATTGCCAATCATGACCATATCTCCCTAGCTTGATTCACTACCGTCGCGCCGCAAAAAAATCTCGCAACAACGCAGCCGCTTCCTCCGCCATCACTCCCGACGTAACTTCCACCCGATGATTCAACTGCGCGGAGTCCAGCACACTAAAACAAGACCGCACCGCGCCACCCTTCGCATCCTCCGCGCCATAAACTAGCCGCGCAATCCGCGCCTGGATCATCGCCCCCGCGCACATCGCGCAAGGCTCAATCGTCACGAAAAGCGTCGCCCCCAGCAGACGATAATTCCCAACCTTCTGCGCCGCCTCGCGCAAGGCCACCATCTCCGCGTGCGCCGTCGGATCGCAATCCACAATCGTGCGATTGCCCGCCCGCGCCACAATCGCGCCCTCAATCACCAGCACCGCGCCCACCGGCACTTCGCCCATTTCACCGGCTGCCCGCGCTTCTTCCACTGCTGCGCGCATGAAACCCAGGTCCGTATCTTCCTTAGCGCCCATTTTTCGCAGAATAGCATAGATACCAAGCTCGATTGATACGGCGCCGGAGACGACGACTCATGGTAGGTGGGAGACGATTTCCCACTTGCCACTATAGTTGGGGTGATGCCCACAGGGTGATTTCTGATATCTTAGCCGCACATTGAGAACCCGGAGCTCCAACCCCCGACAACAGATGAAAGGCCGTCTGTTTCTAGGCTTCGCGGGACTGTTCATAATAGGCCTTGGAGTTATGACCTTGCTCGAAGGAAAATTGCACTATCAGAACTATTGGCATGCCTTAGTGTTTGCGCCTTTTGCTTTGGTCGTAGGAGCGTTGGTTCTTTTCGTGGCGATCAAAGGCCCCCGATTCTGACTCGCAGTGGGTGTCACCCACCTTACACCTCTATTGACATCCGCAAACCGCCCAGTCACAATCCAGCAAATGAACGAACTTCTTCGCCGCGTCTTTCTGGTGGACCTCTTCAAAGGCATGTGGCTCACTTTCCGCTACCAGGCGCCCAAGAATGTCTGCACCGAGCAATATCCCCAAGAGCGCCCCATGGTCGCCGAACGCTATCGCGGCGCACCGCGACTCAACATCAACCCCGAAACCGGCGAATCTCTCTGCATTTCGTGCAACCTCTGCGCGTTGGCATGCCCGGAAAATTTGATCGTAGTCGGCTGGCTCCGCGACGACGCCACCCGCCGCAAAGTCTTAACCACCTTCACCTACGACACGTCCCGCTGCATGTTCTGCGGCCTCTGCGAAGACGCCTGCCCCACCGATTGCCTGGAATTAACCCAGGACTTCGAAATGGCCCACTACAGCCGCGAAGGCGCCATCTGGGATCGCCATCGCCTCGAAGTCGGCCCCACCCCCACGCACTACACGCGCTAATAGGCTCCCGAATACTCGTAACTCGCTGGGCACGACGCTATGGCGTTACCATCCGGAGTGGGGTATTATCCGCTCAATCCTAGGAGGCTGCCCATGAAACGATTCGCCTTCGCTATTCTCGTGTCCTTACTCTTCGCGTCAATTAGCTTTGCTCAGCAGAGCCCCTCCGACGCTCCCGCCTCCAAGGAAGATATTGAAAACTACATGCAAGTGATGCATGTCCATGACTTGATGAAAAGCATGCTGGATTCCATGACAAAGCAACTCCATCTAATGGCTCACGAGCGGATGAAGAAACAGCCGAACCTGCCGCCCGATGCCGAAGCGCGCATGGACAAGATGATGGACGACCTGTTCAAGGACTTTCCGGTGGACGAATTGCTGCAAGCGATGATTCCCGTGTACCAAAAATATCTGACGAAGGGCGACGTCGACGCGCTTGTCGCCTTCTATTCCGGCCCTACCGGGCAGAAGATTCTCAAGGAAATGCCGGCTATGACGGCCGAAGCCATGCAGGCCTCTTCGGGTATCGTTCAAAAAATGATGACCAAGGCCCAAGATCGCGTTCAGAGCGAAATCGCCGAGATGCAAAAAGAATCACAAGGAAACTCCGACAAGCAGTCGCCGCCTGCATCGAACTGAACCTGAGCCAGTAATCAAACTTCGCGTTATCTTTTGCCCTCGCCCGCGTCGCGTTATAAGATGTCGCCTTCGCTCTTGCATTTCGGGGAATGATGGAACTTCGCAAAGATCCAATCACTCGGAGTTGGGTTGTGGCTGGCCATCCGGAGCGCGAAAAAGTTCGCCCTGATCCTTGCCCGCTTTGCGCCGAAAATCGCCTCGAAACGAAGACGCTCCTCGATCTCCCTCCGCAAGGCAAATGGCAAGTCCGCGTCTACCCCCATTTCCGCCCGCTCTACCGCATCGAAGGCGACCCGGGCCGCAGCGCGGAAGGCATCTACGACCGCATGGCCTCCGTCGGCGCGCACGAAATCGTCGTCGAAACTCCCGACCACACCCGCACGCTTGCCCAAATGACCGACGAAGAAATCGAACGCGTCCTCGACGCCTGGGCCCGCCGCATCGCCGACCTGAAACGCGACGCCCGCTTCAAATACGTCACCGTCTTTAAAAATACCGGCACGCAGGCCGGGGAAGAATGGCCGCACGCCCACTCGCAAATCACCGCCACCACTTTCGTTCCGCGCCGCATTCTCTACGAGCTGCGCAGCGCCCGCGAATGGTTCCGCGAACGCGAACGCTGCGCCTTTTGCGACATCCTGCGCCAGGAAATTCGCCAGGCCAAGCGCATGGTGGATAGCGCCGGCGATTATCACGCCTTCTGCCCTTACGCTTCGCGCGTCCCCTACGAAGTCTGGATTCTCCCGCGCACGCACAATCATCAATTCGAGTCCGTGCTTCCCGAAGAAAATCGCCGCCATTTGGCCAGCCTCCTCGGCCGCACGCTCCGTCGTTTGCTCCAGGTCTCACCCAGCTATCATCTGGTGGTGCACACTGCGCCCAACACGCTGCAAACCAAAGGTGAACTAAGCGCCTACTGGCGCACCATCGCCGGCGATTACCACTGGCATTTCGAGATCCTGCCCATCGTCGAGCAGCGCAGCAAGTCCTACGGCATCAAGGAAGTGTATTTCAACGGCACTCTCCCCGAAGACGCCGCCGAACGCCTCCGCCAGTTCGATCCCGCAACGCAATGACCAACCTCGCAGCCTCACTCTTGGCCGAACCCGATCCGCAGCGCGGCGGAATCATCTTCAAGCTCCTGTTCCTGATTTGCTTCGTCGTTCTTCTCGCCATCCTCTATCTCGTCCGCGTCCCGCTGCTGCGCTTCGCGGGAGAATTCTGGATTGTGGACGACGCGCCCGAAGCCTCCGACGTCATCATCGTGCTGAGCGGCGATAATTACGACGCCGTCCGCGCCTCCCGCGCCGCGGCACTCTTCAGAGCTGGCTTGGCCCCCCGCGTCGTCGCCACCGGACGCGCGCTGCGCTCCTACGCCACCACCACCGAACTGATGAAACACGATCTCGTTGACCACGGCGTCCCGCCCGCCGCAATCATTCCATTAACTCATCACGCCGATGGAACCCGCGAGGAAGCAATCGCCGTAAGCGAATTAGTCGCTGCGCACGGCTGGAAAAAAATCCTGCTGGTCACCTCCAATTACCACACGCGCCGCTCCGAATATATCTACGAACGCACCTTGCCGCCCGGCACCCAACTCCGTGTGATCTCCGCCCCCGATACCGAATATGATCCGCAAAGCTGGTGGCGCACCCGCGAAGGCCTGAAAATATTCTGTCACGAAGCCGGCGGATACCTCGCAGCCCTCTGGGACCTGCGCCACAACGACGTCCGCACCACGTAATGCGTTGCTTTTGTAGCGGCGCACTTCAGTGCGCCATCGGTGTTACCGCAGCCATTGATCGTTTTTCCAGGACCTTATTAGCAGCGCCATCGGTGTCGTGGCAAGAATCCATCGCCGGTCCGGCAAACAAGCGATCCGGGATCCCACAAAGTCGCGCGCAGCAACATCTGGGAGTGCGGCGGCTTGCCGCCGCTTTTTTCGACGTATGCCGCGGCACGATGAACACAGGCGAAGCCCGCCTCGCCCAAGCGAAGTTCTCATGGCTAGATGACGGTTTCCGGCCGCGGCAACCGATGCGTGTGCCTCTCGGCATTCCTCGCAACTCGTTATCACTTAAGTACGCAAGCCTCTTTCGCTTCGCTACACCTCTGTACTATAGTGTCCGGGGAATTACTTCAGGGCTCCTGCCACCCGGCGCAGGGTCCGTGAATCACTGGGGGGAATATGATGTGGCGCAAAACCGAAGAGGCCAAGCCATCTTCGCCGGGACCGAAGTCGTCCGATACACCTGCTGTACCAGCGAAACAAAATCAAACCGCAATTTCGTCCGTAAGTACCCCGGAATCCGCCGCACTCGCAGCAACATCTTCGCCGGCTGCGGCATCTCCGGCCGTACCCGCAACCCCGCCTGCGCCGGTAGCCGCCGCTCCCAGCACTCCTTCACCTTCGCCGGCATCCGCGGCATCTGCCGGTCCCACGTCCAGTTCCACCATCGGCGCCGGATTGAAAATTCGCGGCGAAATTTCGGGAAATTCGAATTTGGTCATCGAAGGCGAAGTACAGGGCAAAGTTCAAATGGCCAACGGTCGTGTCACCGTTGCCGCTACCGGCAAAGTCAATGCCGATATCGAGGCCTCGGAAATCGCAGTTGATGGCCAAGTGCAGGGAAATCTGAAAGCCACTGAAAATGTGCGCTTGGGCGCCACCAGCCACGTCCAGGGCAGCATCCTCACCCGTCGCATCGCGATTGATGACGGCGCACGCCTCCGCGGCAAAGTAGAAATGATTCGCTCCGGCGTCGCTGGCAATGCTTCCGCCGGCTCAACATCCGAAGAGTCTGACAAGCCCGGCGCGGCTCCCAAGGCTGCCGCCGCCGGTAAGCAAGGCAGCTAGAGCGTCCCATGAACTGGATGGCGAAAACCCGCCCGAACGCAGGTCTCCCGACGAGATCTCCCGCAAAGCCCGGTCCCACGGCGGCCTCCGCGGCTCCGGCCTCTGCCAACGTCCGCGTGTCCAACGGCCTCAAGGAATTTCTCTGGCTGATTACGGACTCCGGCCAGGGCAAAATTCTGGATCTCGGCGCGGTCTTTCAATCCACCGTGATGTTCTTTATCGAGAAGGGTTTTCGTCTTTCCACCGAGGACCTGCTCCGCTCCTGGAAGGAATTCCTGCTCGCCGAAGAAGAGAACCTTCGCAACGCCAAAGTCGGCGACGAAAGCGCGCGCGTCTCACAGGGCATGCTCGCAGGAAAATTTCTCGATGCTAATCTGCAGTATCCAGAGGACACTTTTCACGGCGTGCTGGCCTGGGACCTATTCGACTATCTCGATTCGGAGCTCTTGCCCCGCGTGATGGAGCGCGTCTACACCGTGATGCGTCCTGGCGGCGCGGTGCTCGCTTCTTTTCACAGCCGCGCTCCGGAACGCTTCCACCGCTACAAAATCGTGGACTCGCAAACCGTCGAACTCGTGCCCGCTCCCACGCTCGCGGTTCACGCCCGCGTCTTCCAGAATCGCGAAATCCTCGACATCTTTGGAAAGTTCCGCTCCTCCAAGACGTTCGTAGGCCGCGACCAGGTCCGCGAAGCGCTTTTCCTGAAATAACAGAAATGCAGGCGGCAGGGTCCGTAGGGGCGCTGCTTGCTGCGCCCACGGTGTAAAGCGCGCGCACCCACTTTCCGCGAAACTTTCCAGTTGCTTTCGCCATTGCACGGGAGTAGAACGGGCCTTGTAAGTCGTCCTTGCACGGAGGATGTTGTATGACGCCACCGGGCAACAGACTTTGAGCTAGTCACCGTTTACACACCGCTTTTGCGGTGCGCACCGCCTCGGCGCCTTCGGCACCGCGGCGGCCTACGGAAGAAGCAAACGGGGAGCCGCCAGGCTCCCCGTTTTGCGTTTTACACGCCACGCGTTCGCAAGCGCGCCGCGCCATCTGGGAGTGCGGTGGCTTGTTTATCCTGAGGAACGAAGGGCCACCGCCGTCCCACGTGCTGTTGGACACCACCCAAATTGCGCAGGCGAGGCTTGCCTCGCCTGGCGTCATCGCGCAGGGGGACAGTGCAAGTCCGAAGCAGAGCGCTTGTCGCCGCTTCCTTAATCTTCCTCCGGCTGCGGCCTCTTCAATCCACTCGCACCCTTCTGCGTGCGCGCTTTCCAAGCGGAGTAAATAGCCGGAAGCAAAGAAAGAAAAATCACAATCGCGATTACATAGTGGATGCGCTTATCGATGTTCGGAATGGTGTTACCCAGCGTGTACCCCAGCAGAATCATTCCGCACACCCACAAGAGCCCGCCGAAAATGTCGTACAGCAAATAGCGCGCATAGCTCATGCGCGCCGCACCCGCCACCGGCGGGCAGAACGTGCGGATAATCGGAATGAACCGCGCCAGGATAATCGTCCTCGCGCCATGCTTCTCGTAAAATTCGTGCGCCCGTCGCAAATGGCTCTTTTTGAAGAACCGCGAATCTTCCCGCTGGTATAGCCTCTGCCCCATCGTGCGCCCGATGAAATAACCGAGCTGGTCTCCCGCAATCGCGCACAGCGTCACCAGCGGCAGCAGCCACACAATCTTCAATCCTGAATACGGGTCCGCCGCCACCACCCCCGCCGTCACCAGCAGGGAATCGCCCGGCAAAAAGAACCCTACAAAAAGTCCCGTCTCCACGAACACAATCACGCAAACCATCAGCGTGCCGCCCAATGCCACCAGGCCGCGCACGTCCATCAGGCGGTGCAGAAGCTCCTTCAATAGCTCGATCACTCAGCGGATCCTTTCCGTCTCGGCGGGCCCAAATTGCGCCACAAATCGCTGTAAACACAATAACAGAAAACCCCTTACCGCCGCGCCGCAGCGGCCCTGGGACTGCTGGTACCTTCCTCCTACCACCTTTAGCCCGCTGTACCATTGGACAGTCCGGCCCCCTCCGCCACACTCGCATTGGTCGAGCAAGCCAGCTTCACTGAGGGGGACTAAATGGAAGGTGGTTTCGCAATCTGGATGGGGCAGTCAGTCGTACTTAGAGTAGTGGCAGGCAATCTGCGGGTCCCATTGCGCGGACGCTTGGTTTCGGAGACCAACGAAGTCGTGCGCTTGCGCATCGCGGACAGTTGGGATGTGGACATCTTCAAATCCATGGTTCTCGGCGTCGAGCATGACAATCCGGTTTACGTCGTGAACTAAGGGGATCGGCATGAGCGCTCTCACCAGCATGGGTTGGAAGCCGAACACCCGCACCGCCGCGCCGGTTCACGCGCTGCCTTTCCCAGATTCAGCGCAGAGTTCGGCTCTGCGCAGCAACATGGTCGCCCTGCGCGACACCCTGATTGTCCTGGCTATCCAGCTGGTATTTCGCGCCACACTTGCAATGCGCCGCTGGAACTATTAACCCCGGCAGAATTCAAAGAGTTTTCGGCCCAGCGTCCCTCACCCCCGCCCCGGGTCTGCGCCCCCAGACCCGGGGTTTCTTTTCTTGAAAGCGCCTTCTCCGCCTATCACACGCCCAAGACGGGATTCGCGTTGCCCTCGGCTACCCTTCGCCTGCCGCTCGCCTCCAAGGCCGTTCCGCCGTCCTGGAAGCTATTTTGCTAAACCCTATTGATATTCGCCATACTCGCGATACTATCCTTCGGGACGATAAACCCACAAAATAGGAGCCCCCTTCGATGAGGATTGCTAGCGTTGCGAGTGCCTTCCCCGAGTACTACTACAAACAAGAGATTCTGACGGAGGCACTGAAGAACGACTGGCGTCATCGCTTGGCGAACCCCGATATTCTCGATCGGCTCGACGAAAGCATGCAGGTCGAAGGGCGTTATCTGGTCGAGCCTATTGATTATTACGAGAAACTCACCACCTGGGGACAAGCCAACAACACTTGGATTCAGCACGCTCTCGAGCTCGGCGAGCAGGCTCTCTGCAAAGCGCTGCACAAAGCCGGCATCGCTCCCAAGGAACTCAGCGCGATTTTTGTGACCTCCGTCACCGGCATCGCCGCTCCTTCCCTCGACGCGCGCTTGGTGAACCGCATGGGCCTCTCCAACAACATCAAGCGCATTCCGATCTTCGGCCTCGGCTGCGTCGCTGGCGCCGCCGGCATTTCCCGCGCCGCCGATTACGTCCACGGCTATCCCGATCAGGCCGCCGCTCTCCTCTCCGTCGAATTGTGCTCGCTCACGCTCCAGCGTGACGATCTCTCCATGGCTCACTTGATTTCCGCGCTGCTCTTCGGTGACGGCGCCGCCGCCACGATCGTCGTCGGCGATAATCGAAAATCCGACGGCCCCGAAATTCTCGCCACCAAATCCAGCTTCTATCCGCACTCCGAGAAAGTCATGGGCTGGGACATCTCCGAAAAGGGCTTCCGCATCGTATTGTCTCCGGAAGTTCCGGAGATGGTGACCAAGCATCTCGGCAAGGATGTGGACGCCTTCCTCGCCGAAAACGGCCACCAGCGCTCCGACATCAAGAGTTGGATCATGCATACCGGCGGTCCCAAGGTGCTGGAAGCAACCGCCACTGCTTTGAACATTACCTCCACGGATCTTGCCGCTTCGTGGGATTGCTTGCGCCGCGTTGGCAATATCTCTTCTACTTCGGTATTGCTCGTGCTCGAAGATGTCTATACCAATAAGCGTCCGCAGCCCGGCGAGTTGAGCATCCTCGCTGCCATGGGTCCGGGCTTCTGCGCTGAGCTGGTTCTCTTACGGTGGTAGGAAACGGTGGCCGGTGGCCAAAAACGCGGATGTCCTTGTCGTAGGTGCGGGCCCAGCGGGGCTTGCTGCTGCGATAGCTGCAAGGTTGCAAGGACTCAGCGTAACCGTCGCCGATGCGCGCCGCCCGCCCATTGAAAAAGCGTGTGGCGAAGGGTTGCTTCCTGCCGGCGTCGCCGCGCTTTCCTCCCTCGGCATCCATCTAAATTCCGCTGTCGCGTTTCCCATCGCCGGAATCCGTTTCTGCGATGAACGATCCTCTGCAAGCAGCGCCCTGCCGCGCGGCGCCGCGTCATTTGGTCTTCGCCGCACTACGCTCCACGCGCTGCTCGTCCAACGCGCAAACGACCTGGGTGTCTCGTTCCGCTGGGGAACTCGCGTTTCCGATTGCTCAGCCAATTCCGCCCGGCTCGACGGCATGAATTTCAATTTTCGCTGGCTCGTCGGTGCCGACGGCCAAAAATCCAGCGTCAGAAAATGGACCAGCCTCGGGCCTCGCCGCGTGCGCTCTTCGCGATTCGGTTTCCGGCGCCACTTCGCCGTCGCTCCCTGGAATAATTTCGTCGAAGTCCACTGGGGCCGCCGTTGCCAAATTTATGTCACACCCACCGGCCGGAGCGAAGTCTGCATCGCCCTCCTGGCCGCCGATCCGCAACTGCGCCTCGCGCAAGCGCTGCAGCAATTCCCGGAATTAGCCGCTCGCCTGCGCGCCGCGCAGCCCCTGACCGCCGAACTCGGCGGTCTAACCATGCTCGAGCGCGTCGGCAAGGTCGCCCGTGGCAACACGGCTCTAGTCGGTGACGCATCCTTCACAGTGGACGGAATCACAGGCCAAGGCCTCAGCCTGGCATTTGAGCAAGCGCTGCCTCTCGGCGAAGCTCTCGCCGCGGAAAATCTCGCTGCCTACGAAATCGCGCACCGCAAACTCGTAAACGCTCCGGCGCGCATGGCCCGCCTGCTGCTTCTCCTAGCTCGTAACGATTGGCTACGCCGAAAAACTCTGCGCATCTTCGCCACGCGCCCCCATCTGTTCGCAAAGTTGGTTTCCATGCACGCCGCCAAACCCGCGTCGCCACGCGGCGCAAGAATTGCGTCTCTGGATCAACCGTGCGAGGTCCTTCGCGCGTGAGCGCCAAAGCGCGTAACTCCGCGCCCGCGGGCGCCCCCAGACCCGGAAC
The DNA here is from genome assembly GCA_963780035.1 of uncultured Acidobacteriota bacterium. Lineage (GTDB taxonomy): Bacteria > Acidobacteriota > Terriglobia > Acidiferrales > UBA7541 > Palsa-295. Next base: position 173,836 of record CAWAAG010000014.1, read on the forward strand.
TGTACCGCACGCCGCCCTGCCCGCCCCCAGCCACGCATCTCGCCAACTCTTCGCGCACCAAGGCCCATTCTCCACATCGCAAGCGATGGCGCACCGCTCGGGATCGCCCAGCGCCCGCGGAGTCGCGCCGGCGTCCCGCCGGCTCTTCGCAAACACAAACCCATTCTCGCTCCAGCTCGCAGCGCCTTCGCCCCGCTTCGTCGCCTGCCCAAAATTGCGGTCACGGTCCCAAGCGCTATCGAACCGAACAATCGGGCCCAGCGCCGTAGGCGCGGCAGAAATTAGCCCAGCGCGTAAGCGCTGGGTGATCACGAAAAGAGCCTCCAGCGCCGTAGGTGCGGCACTCTGCTCGCGAAGATTAATCCTGAAGTTGCTTCCAACACTCGCCGCCGCGATAATCCCTCTGGCGCCACCGCTCGCCGCTCAACAATTCGCCGTCACCCTCGACCCCGCGCAAACCACTATCGAATACACCCTGGATTCCACGTTGCACACCGTCCACGGAACCTTCAAACTAAAAAGCGGCGAGATTCACTTCGATTCCAGCACCGGAAAAGCGAGCGGCAGCATCGTCGTGGATGCCACCAGCGGCGACAGCGGCAACAAATCCCGCGACAAAAAAATGCATCAGGAAATTCTGGAGAGTCAGAAGTATCCGGAAATCACATTCACGCCGCAAAAAATCAGCGGCACACTCAATCCCCACGCCGCATCTCAGCTGGAACTCTCGGGAATATTCGAGCTCCACGGCCAGGACCACCCGCTAACCGCCACCATCGCAGTCGCTCCACCCGAAGGCCCCACGCTGCACGCGACCGTGAGCTTCACCATCCCCTACATCAAATGGGGCCTGAAAGACCCCAGCACCTGGCTCCTAAAAGCCAGCGACACAGTAACCCTGCAAATCCAGGCCACCACGAAGCTCACTCCAGACCAAGCCGCGCACTAATTTACGATAGCCAGAACTGGGCGCAATCCCCAAGCACGATATCTCCGTGCCCTCTTAATTTCTTTCTCTGTGTCCTCTGTGTTAAATCTTTTTCTTAGTCTTTGCCTTTCTCTGTGAATCGCCCCACAGGGCGATTCATCCTGCTCGCCCTGAGTGAAATTGCGAAGGGAGAACCGGCAGTGCCGGTTCGAAGGGCGTCTCTGCGGTAAATGTCTTGCCTTCGACCCTAGCTCTCCTTATCCGTGAACATCAATTCCTTGGCCCGCTGCGAAGCCTTCACTACCGCCTTAATTAAAGTCACCCGCAACTTGCCCTCCTCCAACTCCAATATCCCGTCAATCGTGCACCCCGCCGGTGTAGTCACCGTATCCTTCAAAAGCGCCGGATGATGCCCTGTCTCCAGCACCACCTTCGCCGCCCCCAACATCGTCTGCGCCGCCAGCAAAGTCGCCAGCTCCCGCGAAAGGCCCATCTTCACTCCGCCTTCCGCCAGCGCCTCCAAAATAATATAAAGAAACGCCGGCCCGCTCCCCGATAGCCCGGTAATCGCATCCATGTGCTTCTCATCCACCACCACGGTCTTGCCCACCGCATCAAAAAGCTTCCGCGCAATCTCCAGATGTTTCGCCGTCGCGTATTTCCCTTTGCAAATCGCGGTGATACCTTCGCCAACCATCGAAGGCGTGTTCGGC
>CAWAAG010000015.1:0-50952 GCA_963780035.1 uncultured Acidobacteriota bacterium
GAAGCGCGAAGATTCGGTTGGCTATTGCCACCACCACGAATCCGGCGAATGTGGATGCGCTTTTGCAGAGCGCGTTCGCTCCTTCGGGTGAATCGCTTTTTGGTGTGATCGTTGCGGGAGATGCGGTGGCGGCTAAGAAGCCAGCGCCGGACGTTTTTGATGTGGCGGTGCGGCGGCTTGGACTACGCGCGTCCGCGTGTATTGCGTTTGAGGATTCCGCGAACGGAGTTTTATCGGCGAGGCGGGCCGGGTTGGCGGTGGTGGCGACACGAGCGCTTACACGGAGGAAGACGATTTCGCGGGAGCTGTGTCGGTGGTTTCATCGCTCGGTGAACCGGGCGAACCGCATCAGCATCTGGCGGGTTGGATATGGCCGAGAGGTTTCGTCAGCGTGGCGGAGCTACGCAAGCGGGCGGAAGATTTGGCGCATGGACGTGCCGCGAAGCTCAAATTTTCTAAGTCTTGATGCAAAATTTTTTAGCGCACGCCGGCGCTCGCGAAATCTTGCGGGCCGGAGATGCCGCGGAGATAGGTGGCGTCCCAATGGAATTGCCAGCGGCCTTTGTCCTTTTCGAAGCGCAGTGGTCCGGGAGTGAAGTCCACCCACTGGCTCGAACGGCCGCTTTGTTTGTTGACGACTACGTTGCTCATGCCGTCGAGGACCAGCGGCTGGCCGCCGCCTTCGCGGCAGATCGTGGATTTGAACACGGCGCGGCCGACCCACTCGAAACCGTTTTGTTTGTCCGCTTCGCTGAGATCCTGCGGCTTCAATTCCTGTGCCACGAGCGCGCGGCATTGGCGCAGAAAATGATCGGGAGCGTAGGGACTGCCGGAGATGATGGCGGTGGTCCTGCCGTCGGGGCCCTTGGCCCAGTGGCGCTGCAGTTCAGCCATGACGGCGGTTTGTGCTTCACGGTCGGCGCTGGAGAGGCCGGTGGCGTTGTCTTCGGCGCCGTCGGAGGCGTCGGAGGTGGAGTGTCCGCAGCCGATTGCGATTAAGGCGATGGCTAAGGCCAGTGCGAGTTGGACGATCGGCGTCGCGTGGAAATATTTTTTCATTCGGTTCTGCCTTCCTTGTCGATTTGCGTGAGCGAGACGGACGCAGCGTGATCGCATGTCCGCTGCGTCGAGAACTAGAAGCCCGGCTTCAGGGGCTAAAGCCCCTTAAGTTGTGCGGCCCGACGGCGGGGCTGAAGCCCCGCCCTTCCGAAGGCGGCTTTAGCCAACAGTGCGTAACGTGACGCGACGACTACTTTACTTTTTCGAGCCGCGGGATCATGGTGTCGCGGGGGCCGTCGATTGAGCCGTCTTTGTTGATCGTGAAGACTAGCGGGCTGGGGAGCATCAGGCCGAAATCGCCGCGGGCTATGATTTTGTTGCCTTCGATTTTGTAGGTGCCGTCCACGGCGTAGGCGCCGAGGCCGATATAGGCTTTACCGTCCTTGAATTCGGCGTTGATGGTGCCGGAGGGGTCGCGATACTTGCCCTCGGTGCCGCTGCCGCAAGCGATTGCGAGAGAGGCTCCCGCCAGCACGACGGCGAAAAGTGTTTTGCGGATCCACGAATAATTCATGTCGACGTTCTCCTTTGCAGATATTCCGCGGACGGCTTAGCCGGCCGCGATGTGCGTCGGTGCGTGATTGCGGTCGACCGACGCTTCATTTCCGCCCGTTGCTGCGGGCCTGCTGGCGGTGCTAAAGTCTCGGGCCAAGACGGGGCGTGGAACCAGCTGGAAACGGGCCCTCCCGGAGCGACTCTCACTACGCATTGCGCGAAAGCGGCAGAAATACCGTCATGGCGGGAAAAGATTCTCAACCGACGCACGGATTTGAGCCCGACGGCATTGGCTCGCCTACAGCCGAGAGAAAAGTGCTGGATCACCTTTTCAGCGTGACTTATGAGGAATTGCGACGGTTGGCGTCGAGCGTGCGGCGGGGAGATCCGAGTGCGACGCTTTAAGTACGACCGCGCTGGTGAATGAAGCGTGGATCAAACTGGCGAAATCGCCGGATATTGCGGTCGACATCGCGACTGCACTTCAAACGCATTGCGGCGCGGGCGATGCGGCAATTGTTGGTGGAGGCGGCGCGGCGGCGGAATCGGGGAAGCGCGGCGGCGGGGCGGCAATTACGGTGGAGTCGATAACGCGGGGAAAGGAACGACGCGGGAGATGGAATTGCTCGCGCTGAATAGGGCGCTTGATTCGGCTCGAGCGGATGAATCCGCGGCAGGCGGTGATGGTGGAGGTCGGTTTTTTGGCGGGTCGACATGGCGGAAACGGCGGAGCTGTTCGAGTTTCCGAAGCGACGGTGTTGCGCGATTGGCGCGCGGCGAAGGCGTGGCTGGCGCATGAGATGCGCGAGGCTTCGTCGTGAGGCGGGGAGTGGTTTTACCCGTGTGTGGCTTGTGGCCGGAGAATATGATGGATAGCGCTCGCTGGCAGCGAGTCCAGACGCTTTTTCACGAGGCGGCGGACTTGCCGGCGGACAGACCGGCGCGATTTCTGGGGACGCGTGGGACGGTGATTCGGCGCTGGTCGGCGAAGTTTTGAGTCTGTTGCAGGAAGATTTGCGCGGCGGTTCGATGCTGGAACGCGACGTGGCGAAATGGGGCGCGGCAAGTTCTTGGCGAGTCATCTGCGAGGCAGCTCCCTTCAAGGAATTCGGACCTTATCGAATTTTCAAGCGCTGGGCGAGGGCGGCATGGGCATGGTGTACCTGGCGGAGCGCGAGGATCTAGGCAGCCGCGTCGCGATCAAGGTGCTGCGCGATGCGTGGCTCTCGCCAGCGCGCCGCGAACGCGTTCGACATCGAGCAGCGGACGCTCGCGCAACTGAATCATTGTCGATCGCGCGGCTTTATGACGCGGACACTTCGCCGGACGGGACTCCATTCTTTGTGATGGAGTACGTGGAAGGCGTTCCGCTGACGGAATATTGCAAACAGCACCATTGTTCGATTGCGGAGCGATTGCGATTATTCCGCGATGTTTGCGAGGCGGCGCTGTACGCGCATCAGCATGCGGTGATTCATCGCGATCTGAAGCCTTCGAATATTTTGGTGAAGGACGACGGTACGGTGCGGCTGCTCGATTTTGGAATTGCCAAGCATTTGCAGAGCCTGGGCGAAGCGGTGGACCAGACCATGACCGGCCTGCGGTTGATGACGCCGGCTTACGCCGCGCCGGAACAGATTCGCGGCGAGCAGGTGGGGATTCAGAGCGACGTTTATTCTCTGGGAGTGGTGCTGTATGAGTTGCTCGCGGGGCAGCTGCCGTATGATTTGTCCAACCGCACGCCGGCGCAAGCGGAAAAGATTTTGACCGAGCAGGTGGCGGAAAGGCCATCGGAGGTTGCCGCGAAATCAGCTGGCTTTACGGCGGGAAACGAAAGTGGCGTGGCGCCGGTAAGTAAGGCGGCCTGGGCCGATTTGGATGTGTTGTGCCTCACTGCGATGCACAAGGACGTGCAGCAGCGGTACCAATCGGCTGAGGCACTCATACGCGACATTGATCATTATTTGAAGGGCGAGCCGCTGGATGCGCGGCCGGATACGTTGCGTTATCGCGCGAGGAAGTTTGTTACGCGGAATTGGCGTTGGGTTAGCGCGGTGGCAGCGGTGATTGCGGTGGTTGTCGGTCTGGTTGTGTTTTTCACTTTGCGGTTGGCGCGGGAACGCGACAATGCGAACCGGCAGACCGCGATTGCGACGACCATCAATCAATTTCTTTCCGACGATTTGCTGGGGCGCGGAAATCCGTTTCAAAGCGGGAAGGCGACGGAGACTTTGCTGGATGCAATCAAGGTAGCTTCGCCGAGTATTGACCGCAAATTCAAGGACGAGCCCCAGGTGGCGGCGCGTTTGCATTTGACGATCGCGCAGGCGCTCGATAACAGAACGAATTATCCCGAGGCACGGGCGGAATACGAGCGCGCTCATCAATTATTTTTGCAAACGGAGGGTCCGCTTTCGCAGGACGGGATTGTGGTGCAATTGCAACGAGCAGCGATGGAGGCGCGGAGCTACCGGTCCGGAGGGTTGCCGGTGGCGAAGTCGCTGCTGGCGGAGCAGGAAGCGCTGATACCCAAGTTGAAAAAGCCGCGCAAGGATTTGCCGGTGTGGCTTTACACGGCGAAAGGCATGATCGCGCTGATTGAAAATGATGCGAAGTCCGCGAATCAGAACTTCAAAGCGGCGTCGGACGCTGCGATGACGATACCGGATTTCGACGAGACGGCGCGATTCAATCTGAGGCAGCGGCTGGCGTTCACTTACATCCGGCTTGGTGACGGAGCTACGGCCGAGCGCCTGGCGCGCGAATTGATCGTTGCGTATGCGGGAGCGAACGGGTCGGACAGCCCGTACGTGCTGCGCGTGCGGCTCAACCTGGCGCAAGCTTTCATGATCGAAGGGAAATATCACGAGGCGGTACAGGAAGCGAACGGCATTTATCCGGATTTTCTGGCGAAGTTCGGGCCGGATCATGAATTGACGATGCAATTGCTGGCGACGCGCGCGCAATCGGAAGGAAGCCTGGGATTATTCGAGGATTCGACGCGCGATGACCTGGCGATTTACAAGATCGCTTTGCAGAAGCAGGGGCCGGCTTCGTTTTATGCGATCGCCACACTTTCGGATGCTTCGGTGGGGCAATGCCGATCGAATCATCTGGTGGAAGGCGAAAAAAATGCGCGGACGGCGCACGACGATTCGAGCAAAGCTTTCGGGCCGAATGCGGGCCTGACAGGCGGAACGGCTTTGCCGCTGGCCAATTGTTTGATTGCCGAAGGAAAACTGCAGGAAGCGACCAAGCTGCTGGATGAAATTGACTCGAAGGTGGTGGCGCAGCTGACCGGCGATCCTAACTGGGAAGCGAGCGTGAACCTGGCGCAGGCGGAGATTGCCTTGCGGCAACGGAATTACGCAGAAGCGCACAAATTAATTGAGGCAGCGCGGCCGGCGTTTTCGCGTCCGGATGCGGAAGCGTATCAGAAGAATAAATTGGATGCTTTGAGCGCGGAGATTAACACGCATGTGCAATGAGTCGGGTGGCTCGCCAATCGCTTAGTGTGAGCGCAGCGGACGATTCCGTGAACGGGAATTTCCACTTTGTAGGGGCTATGCACATTTCCCTGCCAGATGTCCTGATCCATCGCGAATACTGGCAAAATGAATTCCGAGGCTGAGGTGTAGGCTTAACTCGATGAAGATCGGGGGAATGCGATATGAACAAAATTTGGATGGTTTTGCCGCTGGCGGTTGCTGGGGTGTTGGCCGCCCCGGTTGTTGATACTCCGGCCGGATTTGGTCACTGGAGCCGGGAGGCTATCGGACAGGTAGAAATGAAACTGGATGCGGACGCTTCGACGAGCCCGCAGCGGATTGCGGTACAGCAGTTGGCTGATTATCCGAACGAGTCGATGTCGTTGGTGCACAGAATCGCTGACGGGCAGGCAGAATGGCACGAAACCCAGGTGGACGTGATTATCGTCCAATCCGGATCGGCGACTTTGCTGGTGGGCGGAACGCTCGTGGACGGGGAAACGACGGCGCCGCATGAAAAGCGCAATGGAACGATCGAAGGCGGATCGCGCGTGAAGCTTGCGGCGGGCGACATCGTACGGATTCCTCCGCGCACGCCGCACCAGCTCTTGCTCGAAGGTTCGAAGGCGTTCGATTACATCGTGATCAAAGTGAAAGGCTACTAGCCGAGAGGCTGAGCACGATTTCTCGTGCCCCAGAACGGCGCGCTCGCTGGTAGCCTCCGTACTTCTGCGACGCCCGATGTCGCCTACCACTGATTATTTGGCGTCTACCCAGGTGTCCGAGCCGGTCAGCTTGACGGCGACATCGGTGATCCAGAGGTGCAGCGGCTTGCCGTCTGCCGTGCCGCGGTGTTCGGTTGAAATCAGAATCGGACCCGCCTTCTTGTAGCCCGCCCATGTCGCGATGACGACGCTTGGCTTTTTCGGTCCGCCGCGACGGTAAACGAATTCCTGGACTCGATGGTCGGGGCCAACGAAAAGTTCCCAGGTATCGCCGGGGGTGTAACCGGCGCCCTCCGCGGGATATTTCACTACGACCTGGTCGGCGGTGCCTTTCCCCAGCGGCAGTTTTTGCTTGCCCTTATCTGTCACGGTGGCGCCGGTATCCCACGCGACGTGGAACGGGAAGATCAGCCAATACTGGTCGTTCATGAAGGCCGGATCTACTTCGTCCTTTACGTTGGCAGGTTCGCCGCTGAGCTGAGAATGATTGTAGGAAACCTTAACCGGCTTTCCGTCTTTATCCTTTGTTTCAAAGGAGACCTTGCCGGTCTTGGGTTCCCACACCCACGAATGGGAGAGAGTCACTCCAGGGAACGTTACATTCCAGGTATAACGGATCGCCTCGACTTGCCGCCACGAATCGAGACCATAGGCCTTAGCGATTTCGTCGGCGATGGGCGCGCGGGTTTGTGCGCGGGAAGTTGCGGCAAAGATCAGCGCCCCGAAGGCCAGAAGACAAATTATCGTTATACGGCTTGCATTTCGCACGGAGTTCGCTCCTTTATTAAATGGACGCTCGATTGGATGAAGGGCGATGGCTTCAGATTCTGCAAAAGCGTGGCGGCGCAGTGCCCTTCGCTCATGGTCCGCACCAGCCAACCGAACCCTTGCTTGGTTCTCGGCGCATTATATAGCACACCTCGGGTGATTGTGTTCGCGTACGCTGATGTGGCTGCGTCGGGCATCCCACGGCGGTCTCGTTGATCGCATTCGCGCTGAAAGACCTGGTTAATTGAGCATTACGCTACCGCTGGTCGTGAGAATCGGCGATAGACGATAATTGCAGCTGCCGTTGCTACCGAACCGAATTCTAGGAGCATGATCCAGTCCGGAACCACCCACGCGCGGCCGAGCGTGCGGAGATGCCAGACGTAGTATGTGGGGATGATGCTGATTGTCCAGATGATGAGCGGGAGCGTCGAAGTGGAACGCACGAACGGTAGCAGCCAGAGGAGGTACCAAGGATATGCGACTGGTGCGCATAGAAGTGATGCCGCCATGGGCCACGCGAATGCGTCCGAAGAAAGTGTCGGGGACTTGATCCTGATCCAGATTGCGGTGAGAACGCCGACGAGCGCGGCCAGCGCTGCGATGAGCTGCGGAGTCGCTACGTGTTGGAGCGTTGCAAACACGGGATCGTTGAAGCGAAATCTTTGCACGAATGTGGCGAGCGAGCCGAATGGAATCCGTCCATGGTTGAGAAACGGAATATATAGGAGTGCGACCACGGCCGCCGCGAGTGCGCCGTCACGGACACGAATGCGCTTCCAGTAGAGCGGCAGCAATACGATCGGGAGAAATTTCACGGCCACAGCCAAGGCAAATGACACGGCGGCGAGTGCGCGCCAGCGCCGTTCGAGCGCGGCCGCGGACAGCAAAAGCAGCAGGGCGCCGAGAATGTCAACGTGGCCGCTGCCCGCTACCGCAATCGGCAGCAACGGGTTCCAGGCGTAGGCGAGTACCCAGTGCGCTGCTTGTCCACTGCGGCGCAACATATCGAGCAAGAGGAAAACGATCGCGAAGTCGCAAACTGCAAAAGCTACTTTCAGCGCAAAGACGGACTCGTGAATCGCCGTGACGGCGCGAAAAAAAAGCTCTGCACCCGGTGGATACGGGCTGGGGACTTCGGGGTTGTTCAGCGTGCGGGTTTCGGCTGTGTGCAGGCCGGCGAGCGCTGGGTCATTGGGAACGACGATATATGGATCCAAGCCGAGGCGCTGGATGCGGCCATCCCAAACGTAGCGATGAACGTCGTCGTCGGGCCCCGGCGCCTGCACCAGAAACGGAAGATGCCAGAGAGCGGCAAGCACGAGCCCGAGGATGATGACGTGACGCGGAAATTTCGGCGTGGAGAAAAACTCGCGAATGGCGAGGAGGTACGCAATTCCTGCGATCAGCAGTGGAATGATGAACGCAGGTTCGCCGACGCTGCTCGAATTGCGTGAGCAAATCAACAGCGCTACGAACAGGATCCCGCCGAACCAGTAGAGCCTGCGGGATGGCGTGAGGTTCACCGCGTTTCCGTGGCCGCCCGCAATTGTGCTGCTGCGTGTCCCCACTGTTCCAGCCAGGCGGCCGTGCGTGGTGCGCGCGCTGGAGCGAGGCGGAGTTCCGCGGCTAGCCGCGTGAGGTCGCCTTCCACGTCCACGTCGTAGAAGGGATCCGTGAAGCTGACGGAAAGTTGCAATCCGCGAGCGCGCGCGAGCAGACCGTCAAACGCGCTCTTCGTGCCCATGCCGTCGCCATCGAAAAGCGCCGGGTGCGCGGCTTTGGCCCCAACGAGATAATAGCCGCCGTCGTGTGTGGGGCCGACGACCACATCGTGATCGTTGAGGGCTTCGAAGGCGCCTTCGAGAATCGAAGGCGGCAGATGCGGGCTGTCACTATTGAAGGCGACGACGCGTTGCGCACCTGGCGCGGTGAAGTGCGCGAACACTGATGTGAGACCGGCGGCAAGGCCGTCACCTTTTTGCGCTACGACGTCCACTTCGCCGCGTACCAACTGCATGAGGTCTTCGCGATCCGGAGCGGGGCAGAGAATCGAAACCTTCACGCCGTTGAGCGAGCGCGCGAGCGCGATGGTGTCGTCCAAAAGGCAGCGGTAAAATTCGGTCGCGGCTTCAACCGATAGGCTGTTCGTCAAACGGGTCTTGACCATGCCTGGCCTGGGTGCTTTCGCCATGACCACTAGGGTGCGACCGGGGTCAGTCGGAGGCATTGTTGTTTCGATGGAAGATTCCATAGGAGATCGTTGTGCGAAGATTCACGCCGGCCGCGGAATTCCGGTCCTGCGACGCAGAAAATAATAGCGCACTATCAGCGAGAAGATGAACCACGCCGCTCCGACTGTGCCGCTCAGCGTGCCGCTAATTTTTGACCTACCGATGCGCGGATAATAGCTCACCGGCACCTCAACGATGCGGAATCCCCCGAGCGTGCCTTTGAGAATCATTTCGACAGCCCAGCCGTAGGTGTTCTCTTTCAGCTCCAGTTGGCGAAGAACATCGGCGCGCGCGGCACGGAATGGACCGAGGTCGCTGAGCTTTACACCATACAAAAATCGGATGAGGGCAGCCGCCAGGCGGTTACCAAACGCAGCGTGCCACGCCATCGCGCCGTGCGTACTGTGTTTTCCGAGGCGCGAACCTAGCGTGATATCGGCGCGGCCCTCGATGATTGGATTCAAGAGAAGCGGCAACTCATCCGGTCGGTCGCTGTAATCACCGTCGAGAAACACTACGACGTCAGGACTATCGGTGGCGGCCAGCCCGGTCAAACACGCGCGGCCATATCCGCGACGCGGTTCGTGCAGGACGCGGGCGCCCAGCTTTGCGGCGAGGTCGGGAGTGCCGTCGGTGGAATTGCTGTCCACGACCAAAACTTCCGTAACGAGATCGGCCGGGAGATCAGCTAAGACGCGGCCGATGGATTCCGCTTCGTTGTGAGTAGGAATTATGACCGAGACTCGCACTGGGGCTTGGCTCAACTCACCACCACGGCGAGGATGGCGACCGTCGCGCGAGCAATGCGTCAACGCCCCAGGTTCGACCGGCGCGACCGACCGAGAGCGCGAGCGATGCCATCACCGGAACCAGGAGTTCCCAAATCCACGCGGTGCCCCACTCGGACATCCACAGGCTAGCCAGATACAGAAACGCTACAAAGGCGACCGGACGTGTGAGCAGACCGATGACGAGCAGGATTCCGAGACCAATCTCGGTGACTGCTTGCATCGGAGCCGCCATGGCGGCGTGACTTGCTGCGGCCGCCTCGACCGACTTCCATATGGCCGGAGCGTGTCCGTGCAGGATGTAATAGTTGATTAGGCCGGCGTAGCCGGATGGCGTGTAGAGGCCTTTGCCCAGATTTTCGAAGAAGACCCACACTAACATTGCGCCGATGGTCAGTCGCACGATCACTAACGCGATGCGTGCGTTCGGCTGCGGAGGCTCTTGGGAATTATTGAGTTGTGAAGCGTGCGTCGTTGACATGGTTTTCTCGCTCCGTGGTTCGGAAACTTTTTTCGATCGTGCTGGGCCGTTACCTGCCATTTCGTCGCTAGCAAAGGGCAAATCTAATCGCGGGCGATTACGATGGTGGTGCACGCGCTTTCGCCTTTGGGGAGTTCGCGCGCCGGCGCCATTTGAACTTCCAGCTTTTCGTTTTTACCTTTGACGATGGGGCAGTAATAATCCGGTTCGTGCAAAGCATTTTGTAAGCGGCGGCGTCCTGCGCATCCGCCATAGCAAGACGCTAGGTACTCACACGAACGGCATGCTTCCGGCGCAGTGCGCGCTTCGACGAAGGGAGTCGTCTCCACGATTTCCGAACCGAGTGAGAGCAGCAGCGAGAGCGGCTCGCCTGCGCCGGGCCAATAGACGCACGGTTGCGTGGTGGCGCGAGGCGTGACGCGCACGGTGCTTGCTCCGCAGCCGCCTACCCTTGCAGGCAAACCTGCCATCGCGCGAACCAGTGGTTCGCCAATGGCGATCACATCGGTTTCTGCAAACAACGCGCGAAAGCCTTGCCAGTATTCTTCGTAGGTCAGAGCGTAGAGGTCGGAGCGCACCGCTTGATAGACGTTGACGCGCAGCGGGGCGCCGTAGCGTTTGGCGACGCGCGCTACGTTTGCCAATCCAAGATAGTTGGCTTTCATCATTACCGCAATGAAGGTGACCGGAATTCCGAGCCGCACGCAACGTGCGGCCTGTTCGTGAATCAGCGCCCAATTGCCGGCGCCGCGTTGGGCGTCCTGTTTTTCTTCCGTTGCATAATCGAGCGAAAACTCGACATCGTGAAAAGCGCGCAACTCTTCGTCAGGGAGCACGGCGACGCTGTGGCCGTTCGACGTGATAGTGAGCTTTACCGGCAGAGTTCGGAGGAACGCCAGGATTTCGCGGAACTGCGGATGCATTCCATTTTCGCCCGTCCCGAGATTCACGGAGCGGATTGGGAGACTGGCCATCGCGGAACGGACTTGTTCGAGGCTCAGGCGGTCGAGGCGGGCTGGATCGCGATAACAGAAGGAGCAGGATAAATTGCATTCGTTGGTTAAGCCCAGTCCGACGGCGAAACCGCCTGGCGGCACGGGACGGACCAGGCCATCGTGCGAAGCGGTTTCTGCCGAGGGTTGACCCATTCTTATGTGCCTCTGCTCGTGTGCGCGAGTACTTTTGGTAACCGCTACGGAATTAGAGTGCGCCGCTGGGTAGAAGTTACAAGAAACCGTAACTCGATTCAAACCCGAAGTAGTGGCGCATCGAAGATGTCGAAGATAGTTGCGTGCTTCTCTGGTTCGCATTTCAACTATCTCCGCGCGGCCTGTACAATCGGCGTATGAAGCCAGTCGAGCAAGTACGCCTTACGGCATCGGTGAAGTCAGCCGGTTGAGCGTCCAAGTTAAGTCCGGCGGCGCTGGACTCTGTTCTTGGAAAATTGCCAAGGCAATCCGACCCGAACGTTCTGGTCGGCTTTGATACCGCCGATGACGCCGGCGTATATAAAATATCGCCGGAAGTCGCGCTGGTGCAAACTGTAGATTTTTTTACTCCAATCGTAGATGACCCTTACACCTTCGGACAGATTGCGGCGGTGAATGCGCTGAGCGATGTGTACGCCATGGGAGGGCGCCCGATCAGTTCGTTGGCGATGGTCTGTTTCCCCGAGAAGGGAGATCTGGAGATTCTCGGACAAATTCTCGCCGGCGGACTATCGAAGATGGTCGAAGCGGGATGCACGGTGATCGGCGGCCACAGCATACGGGACGAAGAGATCAAGTTCGGATATGCGGTTACCGGTTCCGTTCATCCCAATCGGATTCTGGCTAATGGCGGAGCGCGAGTTGGCGACGTGCTGGTGCTCACCAAATCTCTCGGCACCGGCGTTATCTCTACCGCTATCAAGCAGGGCAAGGCGGAACCGGCGTGGATTGAAGCTGCCACAAAATCCATGACCACGCTCAACAAACTTGCCGCCGAAACTGCAGCTGAACTGGGCGGCGACGTCCACGGCGCGACGGACATCACCGGGTTCGGACTGATCGGACACGCACGCGAAATTGCTTTGGCCAGCAACGTCAGCTTGCGAATCGAAGCCGCCAAAATACCGCTGCTCTTTGGAGCCGTGGAAAGTGTGGGCGCAGGGTGCGTGCCGGCAGGCTTGAAAGCCAATCGCGAATTCGCTGAATGTGTGGTGGAATTCGGGCCGAACGTGGATGAAATTACCAGGGTATTGCTCTTCGATCCGCAAACTGCGGGAGGCTTGTTGCTTTCGGTGGCGGCGAGCGCCGCTGACCGGTTCCTTCGCGACTTTGAAGAGCGCGGCGGAAGCGCGAGCCTGGTAGGAAACGTTTTACCGCGAACCGATCCGCTGATCAGGATCGTGTGATCGCGCGGCCGTTATTCTCTGTGATTCCCCAAAAGCTATGACCTCTTCGCGGCCTGTCACTGCTTCAGAACACTACGAGAACTTATTGGCGGACCACTATGAGTGGATGTTCGGGTTGCCGTTTGAAGCCAAGGTCGCCGAACAGCAGGCCATCTTGGATGAATTCATCGGCAAGGAGCGCGCGGGCGGCCTTGCGGTGGATCTCGGATGCGGCCCGGGGTTTCAGTCTTTTGCGTTGTCGGATCGCGGGTATCAAGTCATCGCGATTGACACGAGCGAGAAGCTGCTGCGAAATCTTTCCGCTCGAGTTGGATCGCGGAATATTGCGCTGAAGCACGCGGACTTGCGCGAGCTCGATTCACTGGTTCGTCCGGCTTCAGTGGAAGTGGCAGTCTGCATGGGCGATACGCTGACTCACTTGCCTGGCCGGGCGGAGGTTTCGCGATTATTCCAGTCCGTCGCTCGCGCGCTGAAACCAGGCGGGAAGTTCGTGGTCACGTATCGTGATCTTGCGAGCGGCGAATTACTTGGTCTTGATCGGTTTATCCCTGTACGGAGCGATGACGGCCGCGTGATGACTTGCTTTCTGGAATACGAATCGGCTGAAACCGTTGTTGTCCACGATCTGATAAATCTTCGCGACGACGCGGGCAATTGGACGCTGCACAAGAGTAGTTACAGGAAGCTTCGCCTTCCAGTGGAGTGGGTCATTGCTGAACTTTCAGCTTCCGGCCTCTCCATTTCCGGTCGAAGCGAAAGCCGGATGGTGACAGTCGCTGCAACTCGAAACGGCTGATGGCAATCAGCGGCCGGCGTTCACGCGCGTTCCTGTGGGTATCTGAATCGCGCTCATGATTTACTTTTTCAGGGACGCCCCATTACATGCAGGTGAGCGTAGGGCGAGCCGGCCCACATGATGTAGGCTCCCGTCGGCTTGTGCTTGGTTGGAAGGCCGGTGGTCTTGGGATCAAACGGCCACATCATCATCCAGTGCGGGCCTACGTGGATTGCCGGACTGGTCATGTCATAGGGATCCGAATCACTGCGCTGGGTGGCTCCGGCGAGCATGTAAGTGATGCCAGGGACTGTGTTGGTGGGTTTTGGTTTGTGGGCTTTGAAGTCCGCGAACCATTGCATTGAAGCAGCATCTGAGCACATCGGTGGTTTTCCGATGGCCTTCGGATCGCCGGGCATACACGTGAAACCGTTGTTGCCCTCACGGAGCACGACGGTTTTGCCCTGAGCGTCCATATCAATGATTCTCGCAGAGGGAGCGATATCAGCCGGTCCTGCCGACATGGCAAGGGCGATCTTTGCTTGCGTCGTGTCGGCAGCGTCCGTTGCGGAATTGTGAGCAGCCATTCCAGCGTGAATCGCGCCACGCGGATTCGTTCCGCCGACTAGCAGCACGCTCGCCGAAAGTGCCAGTAATCCAAGACCCTGTTTGACTAAATTCATTTGACCTCCTTAAAACCCGATGAATTTTCCATGGATGTCGCGAATCGCCTTCCTGTCATTTTATCGCGGCTTGTGCATCTTCCCATTCACGGATCGGAATCACTAGAAATAGCTCGCTGTGTCCCGGAAGAGTGTTGACGTAAGACTCGCCATTCGATCCGTCGTGGTTAAATGTTTGCAACATCTTTTGATCCAGTCCAATGATCATGATGTGTGGTCCAACGCGAAACTCAGCGCCGCTGCCGAGCGCATGCGATTTGTTGGGCACCCATTTGCCTTCATACATGTACGAAATCCCGAGGCTGTGCGCATTAGGCGTGCGGCCGGCGAGGCTGTCCTGGATGAACTTTAGAAAAACTTGGTCAAAACAGCCGGGCTCAGGATGTACTGCTCCAGGAAGACCCGGAAGACAGGTCCAGCCATTGGTGCCAGCGCGCAGAACCCGGTACTCGCCACCCGGCGAAGCGGGCCAGTCGAGCACGCTCGCGTCGTGCGTGACAAACTCTGGACCTGCCGCGACAGCGGCTGCGATTTTCTCGGCATCAGTCTGAGGTTGCGGGATGCGGCCGTTTGGGCGCAGGCGACGCTGGCGGCGATCAATACCAGCAAAGCAACAGTCTTCATAAAATTTCTCCTTGGCAATTTTCATCGAGCTCAGTCTTTTTCTCTATCCATCAATTCGCAATTATATTGCGGGTAATTCACGAACGTGCGCCAAGCTCGATGAATCCGGGCTACATTGGATGCGAGGAGGCCGATTCAAGGTTGAGACAATTGTGGAGGAGATGTCGGGGAAGCTGGCCCTGAGCGATGCTAGCAAAGCTAGCTCTTTGCAATGAAGTATTTGGAGTCTTATTTGGACCTGTTTGATGCGCGAGCGATCAAGTTGTCTAATCTTGAAAGCAGAAGCTTCAAGATGGGGGACTGATTTGACTTTTTGTATCCGAGGACCAGCTCGACAGTTGGCGTTTCCCCCTTCAGCGGGCGACTCGTCACGGAAGATGGGAGAAAGTTCTGCGCGTAGGCAGGTAACAGACCAACGCCGCGCGTGGATACAATCAAGGAAATTCCCATGGTGACGTGGTCCGCCTCGTGAGCTGGCTTGATATTGATTCCGGACCGTTTGAAATACTTGTCGATGACCGTACGCAGCACGGGAGCGGTGCGCGACACGATCACGAATGGCTCGCCGACTAAATCCCGGGGACTGATAGCCTGTTGCCGCGCGAGATGGTGGTCACTCGGCAAGACGACCATCAAGGGCTCCTTCACGAGAAGTCGATACGCCAGCCCTGGCACACCTTTTTCCCTTCGCAGAAAAGCCGCATCGATTTTTCCTTTCGAAAGGCCGTCCGCAAGCAGGGGAGAGTGTTGGCTCGAAATCATCACGTCGACGTTAGGCAGTTCGTCGCGCAAAAGTTTTATGGCTTCGGGCATCCAGGTCAGTTCGTGGCCAGTAAGAAATCCCATGACGAAGCACGGCTTTGCCGGATGAGCGATGCGGCGAGCAGCCTCTCCCGCCGCTTCGACTTGCGAAAGCACGGAGCGGGCGTGATCGAGAAAAACTCGACCCGCCGGCGTCAGTTCGATTCCGCGAGCTTTTCGAGTCAGGAGTTGAGTGCCCACTTCGTCTTCAAGGTCCCGGATCTGCCGGCT
Source organism: uncultured Acidobacteriota bacterium (assembly GCA_963780035.1). Classification (GTDB taxonomy): domain Bacteria; phylum Acidobacteriota; class Terriglobia; order Acidiferrales; family UBA7541; genus Palsa-295. The sequence continues at coordinate 15,548 of CAWAAG010000015.1, forward strand.
CAAAGAAGGTTGCGAGGTGTGCAATTCACGCTCTGCCGCCACCGTCAGACTTCCTACTTCCGCAACCGCGACGAAATAACGAAGGTGTCGTAACTCCATTCCCGCTCCCATGCTTGTGAGGCATCGATGCCAGCTTAACAAAGTATGCCTTGAAGCCGCTACAACGGCTTGGACCCACCATCCAATGACGTGAACGGGGCCGTCCGGTAGCAGATCTTGGTGGACGATGGCGGCAGAATTTTGGTTAGGGATCGTCCGTAAAAATGGCTTCACTGCACGGCGAAACCGCGCTCGTGACCGGTATGAAACGGAGGTACGGCAAATGGCAAAGGTGAAAGTGGCGAGTGAAACGATTGAATCGAAAAATAAAGCTCTGGTTCTAGAGGCCTTCGACACTCTGTTCAACAAGCGCGACTATGCAGCCGCTGAACGTTTCTGGTCGCCTGACTACATTCAACACAGCGCGCATATTGAGCCCGGCCGTGAGGGTCTCTTCAATTTGATCAAGAGCATCCCGCCGACCTTGAAGTACGAACCAGGAGTGATCGTGGCTGACGGAGACTCCGTGATTCTGCACGGGCGATTTTCGGGCTTCGGCCTGCCCGTGAACTGGATTGCGGCGGACATCGTTCGCATCAAGGACGGGATTCTGGTTGAGCACTGGGATGTGATCCAGGATGAAGCTGACGAAAGAGCAATCCAAGAGTGGCCTGCCCATGTTCGGAACTACATTCCCGACTTACGTTTGAAGCAGCAAATTTCGACGGGTGGATTACCGATGACTATAGCCGGCGATCAAGACGGTGCTTGCATCGAGCTGAAGCGCTCTTTGCCAAGCGAAGTGGCTGCGATTTCTCCCTTCGTGGATAGGCTCGTGCTTTTGATCAGGCAGAGCGGCTGTGTTCCGGAGGGCGAGGCCGACGTGGAGATCGCGTTGCGTGAAGCCCTCGCAAACGCGATTGTTCACGGCAATCATGAGAATCGCCGAAAGCACGTCTACGTTCATTGCTGCTGTGGACGCGATGAAGTCTCCATCGCCGTAAAGGACGAGGGACGCGGATTTGACATTAATAAGGTGGCGGACCCCACGACTCCGGAAAATACAAGATCCGTTCATGGCCGAGGCATCTACCTGATGAAAGCGTTCATGGATGAAGTGCGCTTCGAAGAGGGTGGAGCGGTCGTGCGGATGCGAAAGAGCGCCAGGCAAGCTGCCGCCAGAGACGCACAGAAGAACTCGCTGAAGTAGCTTCGCCTGCAGTTACGCTCTAGAATTCATTTTTCACTGACATACCCCGAAAGCATCGCTTTCCAGCTTACAAAGTATCCGCCAAGGCGCGACGAGGAGCCATTCAATGCATCTGATGCGGTGAGATTGGAGATTTCGGACGAGGAACAGAATTGGAGTCATGCTTGGTGGGCATACGTCTGGTTCGGCATGACTGAGCGTAAAGGAGAAAGACAATGGCAAAGAATTTGGAAGAAAAGATTGCATTGGTTACGGGCGGCTCGCGCGGCATTGGCGCTGCTATCGCGAAGCGTCTGGCCGCGGACGGAGCGAAGGTGGCGATTACATACACGAAGGGTGCGGATGCGGCGGCATCGGTCGTCAAGGAGATTGAGCGCGCCGGCGGGAAGGCAATCGCGATTCAAGCGGACGCCGCAGATGCGGACGCGGTGAAAGCCGCCGTCGAAATGACGTTTGCAACCTTTGGTCGGCTCGATGTGCTGGTGAACAATGCCGGCACGGCCATTCCGAAACCGTTCGAGGAGGCGACGCTGGAAGAGATGGATCGCGTGCTCGATATCAATGTCCGCGGCGTGTACGTCGCGACTCAGGCGGCGCTGAAGCACATGAAGAGCGGCGGGCGCGTGATCATGATCGGTTCGGCTGTGGGTGAACGCGTCGCGGCGCCCGGGCTCGTGCCATACGCGGGCACGAAGGGAGCCGTCAAGATGTTCACGCAGGCGCTGGCCAGGGAGATCGGGAGCCGAGGCATCACGGTAAACAACGTGCAGCCTGGTCCAATCGACACGGAATTGAATCCCGCCGCGGGTGATTGGGCCGTGCCGCAGAAGGCCGCCACGGCACTCGATCGCTACGGGAGCGTTGATGAGATCGCTGCGATGGTGGCGTTTGTGGCCGGTCCGGAGTCCTCGTACATTACCGGAGCGAATCTTACCGTGGATGGCGGAATGAATGCGTGAAGCGAGGAAAGGCACCGAACCTGACGGGGCCTTTATCTATTGCAACCAATTGTGACGATGAGCATCACATATTGCGGAAGGAGAGTCGATGTCCGCGACCAGCGTTCAATTTACTGTTGCTGCGCATGTGATGGCAGCTCTTGCTTTTTTCGACGGCAAGGCGACCCCATCGGCAACGCTCGCTGAAAGTGTGAATGCGGATCCCACCTTTGTGAGGAAATCTCTCTCGAAACTCTCCAAGGCAGGCCTGATCGTCACAACGCGTGGTAAGAACGGCGCGAGCACGCTTAGGCGTTCCCCTAAGCAAATAACACTTTTGGACATTTACCGGGCCAGCGCGGCGCCACCGACGTTCGCGATTCATAACTATCCTGTAGAGGAGAGATGCCGGATCAGCCGCAGCATTAAGGGGTGTATGTCGTCAGTGCTAAAAAAAGCGCAGAACAGCTTCGAGAATACTCTCGATGGAATAACCCTCGCCGATGTAGTTGGGGAGATCCGTTCAGCGAGGCGGTGAATTTTTTTGCATCAATATGTGCATATTATAATCGCATATAAATGCAAGTGTGCGGATTGCAGCGGAGTTAACCGAAAGGAAGCGCCATTCAGGCGGGTCGGTAACTCCGGTGCTGGTTTCGGCGCCAAACGATCTGCGTAAGAAAAGGGGGAGACGAATATGAACAGCTCTAAAGACAAGGCCGCTATCGAAAAGGATTCGGTGTATGTGATTTTGGGGGCGAGCGGCAATACCGGATCGATCGTCGCCGACTTTTTGCTATCGAAGGGCGAGAAGGTGCGCGTCTTGGGGCGCGACGCCGGGCGGCTGCAGCGTTTTGTGCGCAAAGGCGCGCAAGCGTTCACAACCGACATGAGCGACTCAACTGCGCTCACGAAAGCCTTCAGCGGCGCGCGTGCGGCGTACTTGCTTCTGCCTCCGATAACTTCCCGGGAGGACCAGGAGCGACAGAGCGATGCGTTCGCGAAAGCCGTGAAGGAGTCCGGGCTGCGCTACGCAGTGTACCTGAGCAGCTACGGCGCGCATGTGCCGGAAGGCACTGGACCGGTCACGGGAATACATTCTTCGGAGCAAAAACTGAACGCGATCAGCGGGTTGAACGTGCTGCACCTGCGCGCTGCCTACTTCATGGAGAACAATCTAGCGGCGATCGGCATGATCCAAGGGATGGGAATTTTCGGACATGCGCTGCTGCCCGACCTAAAGATGCCAATGATCGCGACGCCCGACGTCGGTCAATACGCCGCGCAGCGCATTCTCGACTTGGATTTTTCCGGCAAAGAAACGCGCGAGCTGCTTGGCGAGCGGGATCTGACCATGACGGAAGTTACCGCGGTGATTGCGCGCGGCATTGGCAAGCCCGATCTGCGCTACGAGCAGCTTGCATACGACCAGTTGGCGCAAGGGCTGATACAAATGGGTTTTTCGCCGAAGAAAGCGGCGGTGTATATCGAGATGTTCCAGGCCATCAACGACGGAGTTCTTGCTGCGCAAGAGCCGCGTTCGGCGGAAAACACGACGCGGACTTCGTTTGAAACATTTGTGCAGGATGTGTTTGTGCCTGCGTATCACGGGAAGGCTTCCGCCGCTTAGTTTCAACGGCGCTCGTTGCGCCCGGCCCGTTTGCAGGCGAGAATTTTCTGGAGGCAGATTCTGAAAATTGCCGATGCGGGAGCTCAAGTCATGAGTGTAAGGGCCGCTAAGAAAAGAGAGTTGTCCAAGCGCGAAAAGAAAACAAGTACTTACCGTCGTATCGTCACGGGAAATATAAACGGGAAGTCCGTGGTTCAAAGTGACGAGCAACTAGAAGCGTATGAGTTCAAGAGTGTGCCCGACTACGAACACACGCTTGTGTGGGTAAACCCGACCACGCCGGACTTACGCGAGGAGCAAAGACTTGATCGGTATCCCGAGTCGGTTGTTCCGGGACCGGGTGGCACAAGTCTTCACTTCGTGACGTTTCCGCCGGGTGCGGTGTTTGCGGACCCGTCGTTTGACGGTGAAGCAGCGCGCAGCGAGGCGCTGGTTCGCCTGAGAGGGTTAGCCGATCACTTCGAAAAAGAAGATCCGGGGATGCACAAGACGAACACGGTGGACTACTCGGTTGTCTACGACGGAGAGATGTGGCTGGAATTGGACGACGCCGAGACTTTGCATTTGAAGCGTGGCGACGTGGTGGTGCAAAACGGCACGCGCCACGCGTGGCGAAACAAAGGCACGAAGCCTGTCACGATGCTTTTTTTCCTGAATGGCGCGAGAGAAAGCCAATGACCAAAAAGCTCGAGGGCAAGACGGCTGTCATTACCGGCGGGACAGAAGGGATTGGGTTGGCAACGGCAAAACTTTTCGTCAAAGAGGGCGCCTATGTCTTCATCACGGGCCGCCGCCAGAAGGAACTGGACGAGGCCGTGAAGGAAATCGGCGGCAACGTTTCTGGAGTTCAGGGAGACGTTGCGCAGTTGGCTGACCTCGATCGTCTTTACGAGATAGTCGCTAAGGTCAAAAGCCAAATCGATATTGTTTTCGCCAACGCCGGCGTTGGCGAGTTTGTGCCGTTTGGGGCCGTCACCGCAGAGCATTTCGACAAACTATTTAACATTAATGTGCGGGGAGCACTATTCACAGTGCAGAAGGCCTTACCGCTACTGAATGATGGCGGCTCTATTATTCTCAACGGCTCTGTCGCGAGTGTTAAGGGTACTGCAGCTTTTGGCGTCTACGCCGCGAGTAAGGCTGCCATACGTTCTTTCGTGCGAACCTGGACTACAGATCTGAAGGAACGTCATATCCGTTCCAACGTTGTCAGTCCCGGTCCTATCAATACGCCGCTCGTGAGTCGGCAATCTGCAGACGTGATTGCGCGGATTGTGTCCACCATCCCGATGGGACGCATGGGGCAACCCGAGGAAGTCGCAAAGGTGGCGTTGTTTCTGGCGTCGGATGACTCCAGTTTCGTCACGGGTATCGAACTGTTCGTAGACGGCGGCAGGGCCCAGGTCTAACTGAAAGGGCGGGAGCCGCGCGGCTGAGCGCATGCGCTTCTTCCGAACCAAAGGAAGGTAAAGGATGACTACAGAGAAGTCGCTCATCGATGCCGCACTCCGCGGGTGGAAATTCAACGTGGAACGAGCGGAAAAATTGTTTGGGGATCTGTCATCGGAACAACTTAAGCAAGAAGTTGCGCCGGGGAAAAACCGTCTGATCTATCTCTGGGGCCATCTTGCCGCAACGAACGATCGGCTCTTGCCACTGCTCGGGATTGGAGAAAGACTTCATCCCGAATTCGACGGCATGTTCATCTCGAATCCGGACAAGTCTGTTCCGCTGACTATCTCAGAACAATCGCTGAAGACCGCATGGCAAGAAATCAACCAGAAGCTTTGGGAGGGCATCTCGAAGTTCTCGGATTCGGATTGGGCGCAGCGGCATACCGCGGTGTCGGAAGAGGATTTCGCGCGGGAGCCGCATCGGAATCGGTTCGGAGTGCTGCTCGGAAGAACCACGCACCTTGCCTATCACTTGGGGCAAGCAGCATTAGTGCGGGCGAAGGAATAATCGGGCGCTTCAGGCAGCGCAGCGGGTTGAAGCAATCGCACCCGAAGGAATCCACATCGCAGTATTCCGTCAGTTCCTCAGGGGTGGGCAATGAGTCCGAAGGAATTTCAGAAATCAAATTTGGCGATCGAACTGAGAGTGGGAAAGAAGCGGCTGGAAGACGCGCTTCACGGCTTGAGCGATGAGCAGTGCGAGAGGGCCGGGGCCACGCGGTCCGGTTCGGTGGTGGATCTTCTTTCCGAGATGGTGACTAACGAGTTTTTGGCGCTGATGGAAGTTTCCGGTCGCCTGCCGAGCTTGCCGAGGAATTTTCTCGCGAATGCGGAGGGCCGAACGCCGAATGCTTCTGGAACGGATGGAGTCGCGGATAAGTCGCTCAACAATCTTCTGACTGAATTCGAGGTATTGCGTTCGGCGATCATTCGCCGCTTTGAGGACCGCGGATCAGATGATTCGAAATTGGATGGGAAATGTGCATATGTGGATGATCTCTGCGTTGTAAGGTTCAACGAACACATTGACGAGATCGAGCGTTGGCGCAGTTCGGAAATTGTGGGATTCAGTGCGGCGCGCCTCCGCGCCGAAGCGTGCGAAGCGGAACTCAATCAGGCCATTGTGGATTTGAGTCGAGAGGATTTCGTGGCCGGTATTTTCGATTTGAAGTCTCTTTTCTCGATGCTGTTCGATCGATTCTATAGTGAAGATTTCGTCCTGTGGCTCGGCGCGGAAGCGATGATTGGAAGGACTGCCGCGTTCCAGCGCATGGCAACTGTGCTCGAACCCATGCATACGCTGCTGGAAATGGGGCTCGCTTCCGTCGCATCGTTTCGCGTAACTGCGAGCGCGCAGGACGCTGAGGGGAACTTCATCACCGATTGGGAGACCGTTTTCGGAGGAACGTATTCAACAGGCGTGGCCCTTCGCTGGCGTACGGTTCGGGCATGGAAGAGTCGCGTGGTAATCGCCGAACGCATCGAAGATCTAGCGTTCCCGAAGCAATGAATCATTCGATTGAAAGCCCCGCGCGGCGGCGGCCCCAACGCACGCTGTTCCGGGCGCGCCGCTGGTCATATCTGAGCCAAGCCGCCGTCGACGAACAACTCGATGCCTGTTATGTAGCTGCTTTCGTCGGAGGCCAAGAACAAGACGGCCTTCGCGATTTCATCGGTGGTGCCGGGACGGCCGAGGGGAATATTGCCGAGCGAGCTTTGTACAAACTGATCGACCTGTTCTTGCGTCATCCCAAGCGAGGTGTTGTAACCCGGCGTCGGGATGATGCCCGGACTGATTACGTTCACTCGGATCTTGCGCTCCTTGAGGTCTACGGACCAAGTGCGTGCAAATGAGCGGACCGCAGCCTTGGTCGCGCTGTAGACGCTGAAGGCCGGAGCGCCGGTGATGGAAACTATCGATGCATTCAGTACGATCGATCCGCCTGGTTGCAGCAACGGGAGCGCCTTCTGCACTGTAAACAGCAGTCCTCTTACGTTCACGTCAAATTGCTTGTCAAAATGTTCTTCACTGATTTGCCCGAGCGGAGCAAACGCACCGGTGCCGGCGTTGGCAAAGACGATGTCGAGCTTGCCTTTCTGCTCCTTTACCGCTGCATACAGTTTGTCGAGATCGGGCAATTTTGAGACGTCACTCTGGACACTTGTCACGTTTTTGCCAATCTGGCTTACGGCGTTTTCCAGTTCGCTTTGCCGGCGTCCGGTGATGAACACGTAGGCACCTTCATCGACAAACCGTTTTGCGGTCGCGAGCCCGATCCCACTGCTACCTCCGGTAATCACGGCTACCTTTCCCGCGAGCTTTTGCGGCATATTCACCTTCCTCCGAGCCGGGTTGCGGCCACAGTAATCAGATGGCCTCATGCGGCGCTAAGTCGCGCACTTCAACCAAATAGAGATGGCATGCAAAAAGTGGCGTGCGCAAAAGCGTCTGAAAGCCTTACCTTTGCGTCGAGATGCCTGCATCGCCTTGCCGCGGGGTCACATCCAATCGCGTGACTTTGAACGGCGCCTGCAGAAAGCTTGGCCTGCGCGCACACCGATAGAGCAAGAGAGATCCTTCGCTTCGCTCAAGACTTCCTGAAGACGCTCTCGCCGATGGGTACGATCTCGGACGTGAAGGACATCGTGGAAGCCGTGGTTTATCTGACGGAAGCACGCCAGGTGACGAGGGAAGTGCTGCATGTGGACGGTGGTGCGCACTCAGGAAAGTGGTAGACGGCAAAGGCTCGCAGCCGGCATCCAAGCAACTTGGAGGAACACGCTCTACTAACGGGTTCTTTGTTCTGTAGTGGCTTGATCACGCAATCCCAACAAGGCATCGAAGATCGTACCTAGCGTGGCTCTCATGACTCCCACAGCGCGCCCATCATTTTGTTTGAGAAGCCATGGAATTGCGCAGTATGAGCACCAACACCAGCGCGGCGCCAAGCATTCCGAAAGCTTTGAAGCGGAGCACCATCGCTGCCCCCGTCCCGGCGCCGAAAACAAAAGCGATCCAGATTCCAGCGAGAAGACCTATTTGGGGATCGGGAGTTCTTGGAGATGGCGGAACCGCATCGGAAACGTATTTTTCAGCTTCGGCAGAGACTAGGTTGGTTATCATCCCGGTGAGATAGGTTGTGTGAACGGTGATGCCACCTTCGCGACGGAATGCCCCGTTTTGCATTCCCAGCGCCAGCGACACAAAAACCACAAATATTTCGATCCCGTGGCCGACATTTAATCCTAGCGCCAAAGATGCGGCGACGATCAGAATCACTTCTATGCCCATGACGGTCGGAAGCAACGACCACGAGGGCCATGCTTTAAGGGGACGCATGATAAGCGTGCTGAGGAGAACTCCAATCAAAAACGTCACAATGGCTGAGAGATTTCCTATCGTAGCCCGCCAATCGTGAGCAGCTACGGCAATTGCCCCCAGGACCAGATTACCGGTCACGTGCCCAGTGAACGTTTTGGCGAGAACGAAGCTGGCTGCGTCGCCATATCCGCCAACGAAGGCCAAGCCGAAAGAGAGCGGCGCGTGTTTCAGGCGAATGTTTGTAGGCACAATTTCCTTTTAGCGTGGGCAGCTCCCATCGAGTCGCTTGCTGGCAAGGGAGGGCATTAGCAGTTACTTCTTATCCAGCACCAGTAGAATCAAAACTAGCGGAAGGTAAACGATCGAGGCGGTGAGCAGTTGTCGCGCTGTGATGTTGGACCTGTGAAACGCAAAACGCGCGCTGCAAAACAGAAATACCGAACCAAGCACAAAAGCACCGATAGAGTAGACCAGGCCCGATTCGCCTCTGATCGCCGGGATCAAGCTAACCGGGATGAGACCTAGAGAAACTGCGAAGCTCTGCAGGGTTACAAAACTATTTCTTGCCTTGCCCGTGGGTAGGACCAGATATCCAGCGCGTGAGTAGTCTTCCCGATACATCCAGGCGATGGCCATGAAGTGAGGGAACTGCCAGAGGAATACCATCGCATAGAGCGTCAAGGCCTCCGGGTCCAAGCGCCCGCGCGCGGCGGCCCAACCAATCAAGGGAGGCACGGCTCCTGGAAAAGCTCCAATCAATGTGCACAGCGGCGTTTTTCGTTTTAGGGGCGTGTAGAGGAACAGGTAGCTCGCTAATGTGAGGATGGCAAGCACGCTCGCCAGTTCGTTCACGGCTATAGCTAAGTAGAGTGCGCCCGCCGCCGACAGCAGGATTCCGAAGGTGAGGGCCGCCGTGGGGTCGAGCCTTCCCGCGGCCAGTGGTCGTCTCGCTGTCCTTCGCATCTGAGCATCGAAACGGTGTTCGATGCATTGATTGAGTGCGGCTGTGCCGCCGGCTACGAGCAGCGTACCGAAAAGCGTGTGAACAAGCAGCGTAAGCGGGAAACCATGCGAGCTCGATGCTGAAGCCAGATAGAAGCCTGCGAACGTTGTAATGAGAATCAGCAAATTCACGTCCGGCTTGGTGAGCGCCCAATAGTCCCACGCAACTGCAAAAAAGCGGGCCGCCCGGCTCGGCCGCACGCTCGGCACCACATTCAAAACGGCAATCGTAGGTTCGGTCGCCATCGTCGTTACGTGATCTCCAACCTCGTCCCGTCAAGCGGCGGGGATGCAAGCCGGGAAGGGACAGGTTGTGTGGCCGCTGAAGAATGCGCGCTCACTGGTGCGAGCAGCTGCATGGTGACAATTACGGCGGGCACGATAAAAATTATTGTTACGCAGGTCCACATCAGGACCGCCGCGAATTGCTGGTCTTCGAGGGGCGACATCTGGAGTAGGCGCGGGGCGGAGAAATATGCCCGGTAGATGACGCGATCGCAGAAGGCTAGAAATGCGGAGAGCGCGTCGCAAGGCAGCGTGGCACAGAAGAGATACAAGGGGATGGACCAGCGCGGCCAGCGCGCGACGCTGGGCCACGGTTGAATCACAGGCCACCAGAATAAGAGGCCCGTCGCGAGGAAAGTAGCGTGCTCGAGTTCGTGCAGCCAATTCCAGCGCAAGGCGAGCTCAAAAATTGCAGGGATATGCCATCCGATCAGCGCGAAGGCCGCTGCAAGCCAGCAAAATCGCAGGATTGCCGATCACGTGCCCGAGCCGCTTCACTGAATTTGCGCGGAGAATCGGACTCACAACGCCTCGAGCGAAGGATTGTGGGAGGCCGTGAAGCAGCGGCAACTGCGGCGCGCCGAGTAGAATCAGCGGAGGGGCTACGGACATCAGCAAGAGATGCTGCAGCATGTGAACCGTCAACAACGCGTCATCGAAGGCATTCAGGGGAGAGCCGATCGCAAGCCACACGAAAAAGATTCCAGCGAAAAAAGCCGCCAGCCGCCACCATGAAATCAGTTCAGGAAACGTGGAGCGCAGGCGAAACCAGCCGCGCGCGTAAACCAGCGCGGTTACGCCGAGAGCCAGATCAACTCCGATGGGAGTGGACCAGGATTGCAGGATGGCTTGCGCTTCAGCGTTCATGGCTATTCTTTACGGCTCTACGGATTGCCCGGGCCGGCGGGGGTTCCGTTTGAGCCGAGCGCAATGCCCCGCGGCGTCGCGTGCCGGCGATTGCCCCGCGGGATGCAGGGTCTCGAGAAATGCGACTAGGGCCGTGGTTTCCGCGGGACTGAGATTTTTGCCGTATGCGGGCATGTTGCCGCCACCCTGGATAACCTGGCGGATGAGTTGATCGTGGGTCAAGCGCACGGCGACGGCGTCGAGGGCCGGACCGCGCTTGCCGCCTTGATTATCGAGCGAGTGGCAGTTATGGCACTGCTTCATCTGAAACACCAGTGCGCCCTGGCGTTCGAGCGCTGTGCGGTTATGCAGAAACTCGGCGGGAATCGGAACCGCGCTCCACGCATCCATCACCGGGCTCCACGGCGTATGTTGAGCCAGGCGCGTGAAAGTTCCCAGCGCAACCGCCACGAGCAAAAATGTGAGTACAGCCATGGGCCTGCGCCGCCAGCTTTTTTCGCCTTCGCCGAAAACGAACGGCAAAAGCAGCAGCGCGAGAAGCACGACGACGGGCCCGATGAGCAGTGCGGGAGTTTCCATCGAAGGCGGCAAGAACGAAAGCACCGCATAGAGCCACAGAAAGAAGAAGTCCGGGCGTGGCACAGTTTGAATGATGGTGGGATCCGGCGGGCCCGAAGGGCCGAACGGACCGTAATAGAGCGCGCAGGCAGCGACGGAAAGCAAAATAAAACCGGCGAAGAATATGTCCTTCCATATGGCGTCCGGCACGAAAGGGATCCCGTCTTTTTTCGTGAGCTCGTGGTACTCCTTAATATAGGTCGCCTTGCGGACCATCCGCCCGGGCACCGGCCATTCGTTGATTCCGAGTTTCATAACCATCAGAAGATGAATGGACACAAACGCGATGAGCAGTCCGGGAACCACGAACACATGCAAGGCGAAGAATCGCGAAAGAGTCGCGCCGGCGATGATCGGGCCGCCCAGCATCAAGTGGACGACCCAGGGCCCGATAAGCGGGACACGACTTGCGATCGAAGCTCCAATTCCGAGGCCCCAATAGGCGTCCTGATCGAACCTTAACACTTGGCCTGTGAAGGCCATCCCCAGCGTGACGATCAAAAGAAACACGCCGACGATCCAAGTGAGTTCGCGCGGGTATTTGTATGCGCCAAAGAGGAAGACCTGCACCATGTGGATCAGCACAATCGCCACCATAAAATCCGAGCCCCAACCGTGAAGGGCGCGAATGTACCAGCCGAGCGCGACGCTGTGATTGAGCGTCTGCAGGCTATTCCACGCTTCTCCGGCGGAGGGCACATAAACGAACGCCAGCATGATGCCCGTGACGATTTGCAGCATGAACACGACGAATGCCGCGCTGCCGAAAACGTAAAACCAACTGGCAGTTTCACGCGGGACGGGATGCTCCATGGTCTCGCGGAGGGGCCTGCCGAGCTGGAGGCGCGCGTCGAGCCACTCGCCGATGGATTCGATCAGGCGCATGGCCGTATCTCCGTAACGACATTGGAGGCCACCGGATTGCCTGGCGTGGGCATCTGGCCGGCATCAATCAGGAGGTTTCCGTTTTCAATCTTGTAGTGGTATTCGAATAATCCGCGCTCCGGAGGTCCTGAAGCGCGGGAGCCGTCCTGGTAGTAGGCGCCGCCATGGCACGGGCACATGAAGAGGTTCGATTGCGGGAACCAGCGAACCGGACAACCCAGGTGCGCGCAGTTGATTGCAAAAACCTGGAACGTTTGCCCATCCACATTGCGAACCCAGCAGGCGATATCGGCCGTAGCCCCGTCGGTTGCGTTCACCACGGGATTGCGATAGGTGGTGAGGCGAGTCTGACCAGCCGGAAATTCCTTGAGGTTGCCGAGCGTAATCCAAGACTGGTACGCGCCTTTTTGCCCGCGAGCAACGGGAGACAGGAGATAGCGAACGACCGGCACAGCGAGAACTACCGCGACAACGCCATTCAGGAAGATTCCGATCTTCATTAAAAGGTCGCGCCTCGTCAGGCCGCTTGGTAGGGTCATCGAAGTTCTCCCGTAGATTTCGCAGTATTCGGATAGGGCTGCCCGGGGAATTTTGACCGCTGAGCGGCGAGCCAGGCCACGACGTCTGAAACATCCTGCGCTGACATCGGCTGTCCCGGGACGTTGTTGCGCCAATCCGGAGCACCTAGCCCAGGACGTCCGACAATCACGATCGTGCGCAGTTCCTGATCGTTGAGCAGGGCAAGAAAAGATCCATCCACGATGGAGCTGGCTCTCTCTCCGCCGCGGCCTCCGGCTCCATGGCAGGAGGAACAATATTTCGCGTAGGCTTCCGCTCCGCGCGCAAGATCGCCGGGCGCGGACGAAGAATACGGAGGTGGATTCGCGCCGCGCAAAACATCGGGCTGCGACCAGCGTTCGCGAATTCCAGCGACGAGCTCGTCAATCTGCTTATCGGTGAGCATGCCGCCGGCGCTTTGCGCGAAAGCGGGCATGGACGTTCCGGCGATTCCCTCCGCGGTTGCGCGACGCACGACGGCGTCATCGGCGACCGCCAAGTACACAGGATCGGCGAGCGAGATTGCAGCCCCACCCTTGCCATTTTCGCCGTGGCATCCCGCGCAATTCTGGCCGTAGAGCACGTTGAAATCCGTGATTTCGCTGGGATTGATTGGGATATCGGCGGGCGTCGGGCGCCCCGGTGAGTTAGCGCATCCCCACAATGCAAAGAGGGAGATCCCGGCGGTTCCGAGAATGAGTAAGTGGAACTTCATCGCGATTCGTCCGTGTCGCGCCGTTCTCTCATCATGCCAGGAGCTTCAACACCAGCGCGCATCATAAACGGCACGAGCTGCTGCGTGCGCACCTGCTCCTGTTGTACTACGACGAGTCCGGCGACAATGCCGAAACCAAATTGCGAAGCGACGAACCATGGCCAACTGATTAGTTGGTTCAGCAATGGGTTGAGAAGCCCCAGAATGCTGTGCAGAATCCCCGTCCACAGTATCGGCGCGATAATCCCACCCAGAAGAATCGGGCGGCGCGGAATCATCGGCAGCATGGCGCCGTACAGAAGCCCAACCAAAAGCGACGTAAGCAAATGGATCGCGCCCGCCAGTAAGAAACTAACCAGATGAAACGATGTCAGCGAAGTCGTCGCAAAGAGATGGGATTGACTGTAGACCGTGGCGGCCAACAGATTGATCGGATACCAGATGCTGCCGTGCCCGATAAGGCCGTACAGGCAGGCGAGTACGGCCATGGCCACGCTGCCGGCGAGACCGCCCTTGATTCCCGCCGAGACGGGATACGTTTCGAGCGGAAGCAGGGCGCGCGGCAGATCGGGCGCGACTGGAAGTCTTTCGACTTGGCGGCGGGCGGTGGTAACCGGCGCCACTTCCACTTTTGCTTCAATCGTCTCTTCCTTCTCTTGCGGGAGAACGTCCCGGAACCAGCCGACGCATCCAGACACGAACAGGATTGCACCCAGAATGCTCAGCGAAAAATTGGTGACGAGGCCAGCCAAAAGCAGCGTAACCCCGAACGCCAGAGTGACGGGCCACGCCGTCGGCGCCGGCAGATGTATGGTCGCGCGCGTGGCGTCTGTGGCTTGCGATCGTGATTCAGCTGGAACCATATGATCCTGTTTTTCCTTAGCGGCCGATGATGTAAACCACGGTGAACACAACCACCCAGACCACATCCACGAAATGCCAATACAACGAAAAAACCTCGGCGCGCTCGCTGTGTTCGGGCTTCACCTTGCCTAGAAGCGTGAAAATCATGGTGAGAGCGATCAAGAGCAGGCCCACCGTGACGTGAAACGCATGCAGGCCTACGAGCGAGTAGTAAGTGGTGCCGAAGAGGTTCGTGCTGACGGTCAAACCTTTGTCGTAAATCAGGTGGTGCCACTCACGGCCCGTGCCCACCAGAAAAATCGTGCCGAGCGCCAAGGTTACAAACCACCACAGCCCAAACGCGCCAACCTTGGCGTGGCCCAACGCCCGTACCGCTAGATGGATCGTCAGGCTGCTCGAGAGCAGGCAGATCGTGATGAAGATCGGAAGCTCCAGCACGTCCTTGGGCATCGGGCCGGAAGCGCTTTTCCCGATATAAAAAATGTAGGCGACGACGAAAATTGTGAAGACCGCGGACTCCGCGGCAATCAGAGAGAACATTCCCACGCGCCCACGCGACGGTAGGACCCATTCGGATTCCGCGCTACCACGTGTAATCGTCACGCTACTCAATGCAATTCTCCCGTCTATTCATATTTCCAATCCGGATCTTCAGGGTGCTTCAAGTCCCAAAGCGGGCGCCGGCTTCGGACCACGGGCGTCACTGCAAAGTCGTAGTCGGGCGGAGGCGAACTGGTGGACCATTCGAGCGTCCACGCGTCCCAGGGATCATTTCCCGCAGGTTCACCCTTCCAAAGCGACCAGAGAAGATTGAATACGAACACAAGCACACCTGCGGCTTGAACGAATGCGCCGATGGTGACGATCAAGTTCCAGATTTCCCATCCGCGGCCCGGCTCGTAGGTGTAAATCCGGCGCGGCATTCCCAAAAGGCCGGGAATGTGCATGAAATCAAACGTGAGATGGAATCCGATTACAAATAGCCAGAAATGCCATTTCCCGAGCGTCTCGTTGTACATCCTTCCACTCATTTTCGGATACCAGTAGTAGAACGCCCCGAAGAGTGCAAAAACGATTCCCCCAACGATGACGTAATGAAAATGCGCAACCACAAAATAGGAGCCGCTGAGCTGCCAGTTGAAGGGCGCCGTCCCCAACATGATTCCCGTCAAGCCCGCGATCAGGAATTGGAACAAGAAGCCAATACAGAAAAGCATTGGAACCCGGAGCTGAATTTTCCCGCCCCACATCGTCCCTAGCCAATTGAATATCTTGATCCCCGTTGGAACAGCGATGGCCACGGTCGTGAGAACGAAGAAACTGTTCCCGTAAGAGCTCATTCCCACCGTGAACATGTGATGAGCCCAGACGCTAAAGCTGATAAACCCGATGGCGATTGTCGCCGCCACCATGACGGGATACCCGAAGATCGGTTTGCGAGAGAAAACTGGGACAATTTCGGATACGAAAGCGAAGGCCGGAACTACCAGGATGTAAACTTCCGGGTGGCCGAAAATCCAGAAGAAATGCATCCAAAGAACTGCGGAACCCCCTGCCTGGGTATCAAAAAAGTGTCCGCCAAGATAGCGATCGATGCAGAGCATGATCTGTGCCGCGGTGAGAGGCGATATGCCAAAGATAACCATCCCGCCCACCACGAGATTTAGCCACGCCAGCAAGGGCATTTTCCCGAGAGTCATACCGGGGCAGCGCATGCAGAGGATTGTTGCAATGAAGTTGACTCCAGTTCCGATACTGCCGATACCCGTCGCGAGCACGGCAAGAGTCCAGAAATCGGTGCTGTGCCCGACTGAGAATGCGTGCGAAGTAAGTGGTGCATAGGCCCACCACCCAACGTCGGGAGCAGTCCCGGCACCGTAAAGCCCATTGCCGCCGATGAAGCTGAAGTAAAGAAGCACCCCTCCAAAAGCAGTCATCCAAAAACCGAAGGCGTTCAGCCGTGGAAAGGCCATGTCCCTGGCGCCAATCATCAAGGGAATCAGATAGGTGCCGAATCCAAAAAGGATGGGCATGACCATGAAGAAAATCATCGTGGTGCCATGCATCGTCATCATGCGGTTGAAAACCTGCGGAGAAACGAAATGATTGTGAGGAACGATCAGCTGGATGCGCATGATGAGGGCTTCGATACCGCCAACGACGAAAAAGAAAAGCGCATAGAGGATGTACATAATCCCCAGCCTCTTGTGATCGACGGTGACAATCCAGTCGTGGAGCCGCTCGCCGAGCGGCCGAGCGGCCTGGTCAAGTGCGCCGAGTGCGATTGTGTCTGACGACATCGCTGTAACCTTGTCCTTATCGCAGCGTCAAGAGATACGCTGTAAGCGCGTCCATATCTTTTTCATTTAACTGCATCGCAGGCATCAACGAACCGGGCTTGATCGAATCCGGATTCTGTATCCAGGCGCGCAAATTCTCGGGTGTGTTGGTCGCGGCGCCGGACGCGATCGTGTCGCGGCTCATCAGATGCGTGAGATCGGGACCGAAACGACCGTTGGCCACAGTTCCTGCGATGGCGTGGCAGTTCATGCACGCCGTAGTCTCGAAGATGCGGCGGCCTTCCGCGACGGCATCATTATTAACCGCGGGCCTCCGCTGTTCTTGAACCCAACGGCTAAACGCTTCCGGCGAATCCACATAAACCCGCAAAAGCATCTTGGCGTGCTGGACGCCGCAGTACTGAGCGCACTGGCCAAGATATACACCTGTCTCCTGAGGATCGATCCAGGTGTGATTCGGGTGGTTAGGGATCAAGTCCGTCTTCCCGGCCAGGCGCGGCACCCAAAAACTGTGGTCGGTATCAGCGGAAAGCAAAGTGAGAAACGTAGGCGTTGAATTCGCAGGATTGCTGACTGGCACATGTAGCTCGTTCGCGGTGACCACGCCGAGAGCGGGATAACGAAATTCCCACCAGAATTGATGGCCGATGGCGATTACTTCAATCGCTCCGGGAGGCTTCGGGGCATCCTGGATCGAACGAATTACGCGCGCGGTGGCGAGGAACAAGACCAGCACGATGAGAGTGGGAATCACGGTCCAGGCGAGTTCCACCTGGTTGCTGCCATAAACTTGCGGCGGCTCGCGGCCATCGTCGTCATCACGTTTCCGGAATTTCACGACGGCGTACGCCAGCAAACTGAAAACGACCGCAAAAATAAGGCCAGTAATCGCCAGAACCAAAAGCGACAGATGAAAGATTGAATTTGCAGGCGTGGACTGCGGGCTGAAAATGCTTGGAATCTGCGAAGGATCCGCCGGAGCGCCGAAGCACAGGGTCGCGGCGAGCAGGCCCCCCACCAGTAGGATGGCGATGCCGGCTAGCCGGCCCAGGAGCGTACGAGTTTGGTCGCTGCATCTCATTTTTTGGAGCCCGTGCTTTCCTGCCGCTTGCTGCAGCAGTCATTCTTCACGTTCGGCGCGTGACCTCATTCTCGAAGCTTGCGTCGACACCGACCCGCGCTATGTTGCGAAGAAATCGTCGGCCGAAAAAATGATCGCTCGCATATGTCTGATCTATTGCAAGCGACCCCGATCACCGGGCACTTCTTCAGCCAAATGCAACTTCAGTCAGATCCGTGAAAGAACGCGTCTTATCCACCTCCCACAGCGTTATGTTCACCGGGCGGTGTCAATATACGCACAACTGCACAGATGTTGACGCCAGGCTGCCCCTGCATTGGCGAAACGTGCGCCACCTGCCAGTTGAGACCGCTTAGGTCCAAGCAGCTGAGCGCGTATGCCAGTCAAACACCGCACGGCGGGAAAGGCAAGTCGGAGAGTGTTATTCCCAAGAGCTAGCTCGATGCGAACCGGAATCGGGTATTGAGGTCCAACGTTGCAGTAACGGCCGTAGCGCTTCTCCGGCAGTAGTGATCAACTTCCGGTCGCGGTTCCGGGTGGGACGGCTGGACGTAGCAAAATGGAAATCCGAGGATACGAGGCCCATCCCGGGGCTGCGCCATGCCTAACTTCGTCCACGCGAACGCGAGCAAAAATCCAACAATCACGTGATCACAAATGAATGCGTGTCAGGCGTGGCGCGACTTGTCCGTTCGCTACACTCATCTTTTGCAGCCAGTCCATGAGAAGTCTGGGCCGGTGACGGAGCGCTTCTTTGACCTGAAACAGTTCCACGATAGCGAAGGTAAGGGGTGTACGTAGCACAACGCCCCGCGATATGCGAGCGGCCAGAAGTAGCGGCTTCAAAGTGCTAGCAACTTTTTCTCGGGCACCATTGGACAGGCCACGGAATAATTCTAACGTTGTGACGAAACTTAGCGGGCAACCGCGCGAGGGGATAAGCGGCCTCAAGCGCTTAACGACCGCATCCAAATCATCCTCGCGGGAAAGATTAATCAGGGAACTGGTGTCAAAGATTGGTGTCAAACGCACGAGTCAGGGCCGGGTACGGCCTTTCCTGATCACGATGTTTATGTCTGCGATGGTGGCCTGATGGCCCTGTTCGGGGTGCGCGCTCGCAAGGTGGAGCCTGCGCTCCGCGCTCGCCAAATTGTAGCCGTTCAACAGTTCGCGTTCGCCGCCCCTCGCGTCCTTCGTTTTGCTGCCGCCCATGGTCCGGTTAACGTGCTGTTGTTCCAGATATGAGCGCCAAGAACCGGATTCGTGTTCGGCAAGACGCTTGCATTCTGCGCAGTCCATAATTCTAAGATGCGGCATCAGATTACTGAGTTGTACATGCTGGCGCGCCCGCTGCAATCGTTGTTTAGGTTACCTCCGCCGCGCTGCGAATCCAGTCACTTTCCCCAGCGACGTCACACTGCCAGACGAAAACGTGATTGCGATTATCTGACTATCCGCCTTTGATGACCTTCGCCCGGCAACTTCATTCTTTCTTTCCTTTGAAGGTCGCATAAATCGCCATCGCGTGACCATGTCCCAGTCCGTGGTCCTTTTTTAGCCAGGCAACGATTTCCATTGCTTTGACGCCCGGCTTCAGCAAACCCTTCTTCTTGGCAAGCTTTTTGAAGTCTTCGGGCGTTTTTCCTGTCTTCGCTTTAATGTTGTCTATATATGCTTGAAAAGTCATGGCGTTTTCTCCTCGGCTCAGGCGTGCCGCCACAGGAAGCCAACGAGCGCGACCAGGCCCCGGATTCCCGCTAACAAGACAGCGAACAGCACCAGCAAGGCAGCCTCGCCAAAGCTGGCGTAGGTCGCCGACTTTCGTCCGATTTCCATCCGCCGAGATTACACCAAGCGTGTATTGCCGAGCAACGTACTAGGGGCGTAGACTTCGGGACATGCACCCAGTTTTCGGAGTAGCGTGGCTAGTGATCGGGCTGGCGTGGGCCTACCGATCCATCGCGCGAAAAGAATACGCGGGGTTGCTCATCGCCTTGGGGTTTGTGCTGCTGGCGGTAGCTACGTTATCGCGGAAGTAACGAAGGGACTTGGACCCGCGTGGTACGATCAGGCCGTGACTGTTCCAGAGCAGATCGCTGCATTCCTCCAAGCGCAGAGTCCATCGCCCTACTGCGATAGCTGCATCCAGAGTGCGCTGAAAATCAAGCGGCATCAGCGGGTCCAACAAGCCACGTCTGGCGGTGCTGCTTCCGGAGGATTCATTCGGGGCGCTGGAACTTGCACGGGGTGCGGCACACACTGTCTCGTCACTCACGCCTAACATTGCAACCGCCCTGGTCTGTCGTCCCAGACGGCGCGGGCCTATGCTGCGTGAGTTTTCCACAGATGTCTGCGTTCGCTCGGCGGTATCGGTCTGCCCGTTAAGTCGCGCGACGGCTGGTCAAGTTCGCTGTGCTCTGGCAAAGGAGAATGCTTCCGAAGCAGCTCTCCATCGGTCGCAGGGTAACCGAGATGCTGAACCTGAATCACCCGCAAGTGGTGGATTGCATCGTCCAGAGCTTCCCGTTCAGCGGCAGAGATTGCGATGGCGGCAGAATTGCGAAGGCGCTGATAGATAATCGCTTCGGCTTGCGAGGCTCGGTCGGCAAGCTCAACATGCGGCAGGGACAAGCACTGGTAAAAACGAATTTCCCAATCGAATTTCTGGCTGGCATTACGGGGTGCATCGGAGTGCGGCATTGCAGGGTCCCCGTTCGGAGTATACCATCCCTGTTACCGTGTTTAGCATGTCGTGCCCGACCGCGTTTTCAGGGCATGGCCGCCGACCAAGATTGCAAGCCAAAGAAGGCTGTAAAAAACGAAAGTGCTACACAGAAAAACGATGCCCCAGTTGGGAGCGCCATGTCCCGTATGAACACCCGCAGGATAGAAGATTCGTGCGATGAGGAATCCTGGGAGAGCAATAGCGTCTATGACGCTGTCTCGCAGGGAGCTGTAGGGCAACCATCTCTCGGCGCAAGCAGCGGCTGCCACGGTCAGCCCACCGAGCAACAACGATGTGGCGATTCTCGATGCGCTACGGAGTTCGATCTTCATGCGCGCTGAATTTCGGTCACTTCCCGACTTTCCGAATCGTGCTGCCCACAACGAACACAGGAGCCTTGCATTCGTCCCAAACCACCAAGTATGCGTGGGTCATTTGACCATGCCACATCTGCGGACGCAGCGACGATGTGACTGTGCCTACGCGGGAATCGTGCTTGGACGCGATCTTCTCGACGCGCGTGCCAGTTGGAAGTGCGCCGAAAGGTTGCGGAGTTTGGGAGCGCATCATCGGTCCTCAGTATGAGAGACAACACCCAGACTTAAGTACGCTGATGTTCGCGATAAGAGCTTTCTTCCACAGGCCCTGGCGTCAGTCAGCCTTATCGCTTATGCCAAATTCGCCGAGTTCAAGGCGGTGCAGAATCGCCAGCCTGATGCCCGATCCCACTCTCGCCACTTCCAAATAAAACTTGCGTCCATATCAATGCTCCTCGACCCGTTCTTCGCCGGATACGCGGGCAAACCAGTTAATAAAAAAGACAGCGGGAAATGATTCGACGACTGCAATCAGGATAAATTGCATCGGACCCAGGCCGCTGACGCGAGTGATGTATAGCCAGCAACCCGCCGAGTGAGCGACTACAAGAATCGAGAGTGCAAGCCAGAACCTGGGCACTCTCCGCACGTTCCAATATCTCCGGACGAGAATGATGAAAAAGCCCACGGCGAAAAACAGAAAGTCCCGTAACTGCTTATATTTCTGGTCCCCGACCCACGGAAACCATCGAAAAGCGACAAGTATAACAACTCCAATACACAGTCCAATTGAGAACCCTACAACGTACGGATTTGGTTTGTTATTCATCGTCACATTACCATGCATTATGACACGTACCAGCGGCCGTGGCCTTCAGTTGTGTGCTGTTCAACATCACATATTGTGGAGGGTTCTGATGCCCGCGACGAGCGTTCAATTCACGGTTGCAGCGCACATTATGGCAGCGCTTGATTTTTTTCACGGCAGGGAGATCTCTTCGGCAACCCTCGCAGAAAGTGTGAATGCAGACCGCACTTTCGTGAGGAAATCGCTCTCGAAACTCTCCAAGGCTGGCCTGATCGCCACAACTCGCGGTAAGAACGCCGCGAGCACCCTTACGCGCTCCGCTAAACAAATAACGCTTCTGGACATTTATCGAGCGAGCGCGGCGCCACCGACATTCGCGATTCATCACTATCCTGTAGAGAAGAGATGCCCGATTAGCTGCAACATTAAGGGGTGTATGTCGTCGGTGCTAAAAAAAGCGCAGAACAGCTTCGAGAACAGTCTCGATCGAATAACCCTCGCCGATGTAGTTCGTGAAATCCGAGCGAGCCGGTGATTTTTTGTGCACTTATATGTGCTTCTTAACATCACATATCACGGCATGGGCACCCGCGTTGCGAATGGAGCGGATCGGTGAACTTAAAAAAGGGGGAAACGACTATGAACAGCCTTAAAGACGCGGTGGCCGTCGCAACGGATGCCATGCATGTGATTTTGGGGGCGAGCGGGAACACCGGCTCGATCATTGCCAGGTCTCTGCTATCGAAGGGCAAGAAGGTGCGCGTCGTGGGTCGCGACGCGGGGCGACTGGAGCGCTTTGTGCGCCTAGGGGCGGAAGCATTCACGGCCAACATGAGCGACGCGGCGGCGCTCACCAAAGCCTTCCGCGGCGCGCGCGCGGCATATTTGATGTTGCCACCAGCGAAATCCCCGGAGGACCAGGAGCGAGATAGCGATGGGATCGCGAAGGCTGTGAGGGAATCCGGCCTCCGCTATGCGGTGCATTTGAGCAGCTACGGCGCGCAGGTTCCGGAAGGCACCGGGCCAGTGGCGGGGCTGCATTCTTCGGAACAAAAACTGAACGCGATAAGTGATTTGAACGTTCTGCACCTGCGCGCCGCGTATTTCATGGAGAACAACCTGGCGGGGATCGACATGATTCGTGGGATGGGAATCTTCGGAAATGCGCTACTACCCGACCTGAAGCTGCCCATGGCAGCAACGGGCGACGTTGGTGACTACGCCGCACAGCGCCTCCTGGACCTGGATTTTTCCGGCAAACAAACCCGAGAGCTGCTTGGCGAACGCGACCTTTCGATGACGGAAGTTACCGCGGTGATTGCGCGCGGCATTGGCAAACCGGATCTGCGTTACCAGCAGTTTCCTTATGACCAGGTGCAGCGGGTATTGACGCAAATGGGTGTTCCGCCGAAGGGAGCCGCGTTGTACATCGAGATGTATAAGGCCATCAACGCAGGAGTCCTCATTCCGCAGGAGCCGCGTTCGCGGGAGAACAGCACCCCGACTTCGTTTGAAAAATTTGTGCAGGACGTCTTTGCACCTGCATATCACGGGAAGGCTTCCGCCGCTTAAGCTCGGAGGAACTCGTTGCGCCTGTTTGCTGGCGAGAAATCCCAGAAACAGCTTCTGAAATTGCCCGATGCGGAGATCGAGTCATGAATGGAACGGCCTCTAAGAAAAGCGAGTTGTCTACGCACGGCAAGAAACAGAGGACTTACCGTCGCATCGTCACGGGAGACGTAAACGGGAAGGCCGTCGTTCAAAGCGACGAATCGTTGCGGGCCTATCAGTTCAAGACCGTCCCGGTTACGAGCACACGCTCATCTGGGTCAATCCGACGACCCCAGATCTCAGCCAGGAGCAGAGGTTTGACAGCTATCCCGACTCCGTCGTTCCAGGGCCCGGGGGTACCAGTCTGCACTTCGTGACCTTTCCGCCCGGTTCGGTGCTTGCGGATCCGTCCTTCGATGGCCAGGCCGCACAAAAAGAAGCGTTGGTTCGTTTGCCAGGATTAGCCGATCGATTCGAAAAAGAAGATCCGGGGATGCACAAAACGAACACAGTCGACTATTCAGTCGTCTACGACGGAGAGATTTGGCTCGAGCTGGACGACGGCGAGACTCTGCATTTGAAGCGTGGCGATGTGGTCGTGCAAAACGGCACGCGCCATGCGTGGCGAAATAAAGCCACCAAGCCCGTCACGATCCTCTTTTTCCTGAACGGCGCGAGAGAACGACAATGACCAACAAGCTCGAAGGCAAGACCGCCGTCATTACCGGCGGGACTGAAGGGATTGGGTTGGCTACGGCGAAGCTTTTCGCCAAAGAGGGCGCCTATGTCTTCATCACGGGCCGTCGCCGGAAGGAACTCGACGAGGCCGTGAAGGCAATCGGCGCAAACGTTTCTGGAGTTCAGGGTGACATTGCCCAAATGGCTGATCTTGATCGTCTTTACGAGACAGTCGCTAAGGTGAAGCGGCGAATCGACATTGTATTCGCCAACGCGGGTATTGGCGAATTTGTTCCCTTTGGGGCCGGCACCGAAGAGCATTTCGACAAACTATTCAACATCAATGTGAGGGGAACGCTGTTCACCGTGCAAAAGGCCTTACCGCTACTGAATGATGGTGGCTCGATCATTCTCAACGGCTCGGTCGCGAGTGTTAAGGGCACTGCCGCCTTCGGCGTCTACGCCGCGAGCAAGGCCGCGATCCGCTCTTTCGTGCGGACCTGGACGACAGATCTTAAGGACCGTCGTATCCGCTCCAATGTTGTGAGTCCGGGTCCGATCAATACGCTGCTAACAAGCCGGCAATCTGCAGATGTGATTGCGCGGATTGTGTCCACCGTCCCGATGGGACGCATGGGGGAACCCGGGGAAGTTGCCAAGGTCGCGTTGTTTCTGGCGTCAGACGGCTCCAGTTTCGTCACCGGTATCGAGCTGTTCGTTGACGGCGGCAGGGCCCAGATCTAACCATCAGGACGGGGAAAGCGGCCGAAGACATCCGATTCGTGCAAATGGAAGGAAGGTAAAGATGACTACAGAGAAGTCGCTGATCGACTCCGCACTCCGCGGGTGGAAGTTCAACGTGGAACGAGCGGACAAACTGTTTGGGGACTTGTCGCCGGGACAACTTGAGCAAGAGGTTGCTCCAGGGAAAAACCGTCTCATCTATCTCTGGGGCCACCTTGCGGCGGTGAACGATAGGCTTTTGCCATTGCTCGGGATTGGAGAAAGACTTCATCCCGAGTTCGACGGAATGTTCGTCTCGAACCCAGACAAGTCCGTTCAGCTGACTGTCTCCGGACAATCGCTCAAAGCCGCATGGCAGGAAATCAACGAGAAGCTCTGGGAGGGCTTCTCGAAGTTCTCGAACTCGGATTGGACCCGGCGGCATACCGCCGTGTCGGAAGAGGATTTCGAGCGGGAACCGCATCGGAATCGATTCGGAGTGTTGCTCGGAAGAACCGCGCACCTTGCCTATCACTTGGGGCAAGCGACCTTGGCGCGGCCAAAAGCGTAGTTGACCGCTTCAAACACCGCAGCGGCCTAAAGCAATTGGATCCGAAGAAATCCACATCGCAATATCCGTCAGTTCTCAAGGGGAAAGGCAACGAGTCCGAAGGAGTCTCAGAAAGCAAATTTGGCTATCGAACTGAGAGCGGGAAAGAGGCGGCTCGAAAACGCGCTTCACGGCTTGAGTGAAGAACAGTGCGAGAGCGCTGGATCCACGCGGTCCGGTTCGGTAGTCGATCTTCTTTCCGAAATTGTGACTAAGGAGTTTTCGGCACTGACAGAAGTTTCCGACCGCTTGACGAGCTTGCCGATGAATCTCTTGGCCAACGCGGACGGCCAAACGCCGACTGTTTCTGCAACGGACGAAGCCACTCCAGTTAAGTCCGTCAAAGACCTCCTGGCTGAATTCGAGGTGCTGCGTTCGGCGGTCATTCGCCGAGTCGAGGACGCCAGATCAGGTGGCCCGAAATTTGATGCAATATATGCCTGTGTCGATGATCTCTGCGTCACAAGGTTCAACGAGCAAATGGACGAGGTCGAGCGTTGGCGCAGTTCGCAAATCGTGGGATTCGGTGCCGCGCGTCTCCGCGCGGAAGCGCGCGAAGCGGAGCTCAATCAGGCCGTTGAGGACTTGAGTCGCGAGGACTTCCTGGCTGGGAATTTCGATTTGAGGTCCCTTTTCTCGGCGCTGTTTGAACGATTCTACAGCGAAGATTTCGCCTTGTGGGTAGGCACCCAAGAGGCGAACGGAAGAACTGCCGCGTTCCAGCGCATGGCAGATCTACTCGAACCGATCAATACGCTGCTTGAGATGGGGCTGGCCTACATCGCATTTGTTCGCCCAACTGCGAGCGCACAGGACGCCGAAGGGAACTTCACCACCGACTGGGAGACCGTTTTTGGAGGAACGTATTCGACAGGCATGGCGGTTCGTTGGCGCACGGTTCGAGCGTGGAAGAATCGCAAGGTCATCGCGGAACGCGTCGAGAATCTGCCATCACCGAAGCCATGAGTCAAGGGTGGACAAATATTTATGCGTGCAATGAGAGCAGAAGGATTCAGCGGTTACAAGGATTTGAAGCTGGCGGACATTCCAAAACCGGCAGTCTCGGATGGACGAGTACTGGTAAGGATCACGGCGGCCGGGGTCACGCCACTCGACCACACCATTCTGTCGGGCGGATATCCGCGCGCGAAAGCACTACTGGTCTTGGGAAACGAGGGGGCTGGCGTCGTCGAGGAGGGAGGGGGAACTGCGTGTCCTAATGGTTCACGCGTGATCATTACCGGGCCGTATGGCGTTTCAGAGAACGGAAGCTACAGCGAGTGGGTTGTGTCTGAAAAGAGAACCTTTGCTTGATTCCCGACAACATTGGGGATGTTTCGGCGGCTGGCCTTCCCGTCGCCTATCTCACTGCTCAAATGACGCTGAGCCTCTCCGAATTTCCAAGGGCAGACGATGTTGTCACCCGCGATTGGAGGGTCGGTCGGAAACGCCGTCACTCAGCTCGCGCGGGCGCAAGGAGCAAACATGCGATATCAACAACGACCAGTCACGCGAAGGCGCAACAAGCGCGATCTCTGGGTTTCGACGAGGTGATAGACGTTTCTGCAGAGAAGCTCAGCGACAGCGTTCGTCGGATCACAGAAGGTTATGGCGCCGACATCGTGATCGACGCAATCGGCAGAGAAGTACTGGCAGAGGCGCTCGGCACTCTCACGATGGGCGGAAGTCTGACTACATTGGGCTACGCCGCAGGTCGCAAGGCAACTATCGACGTCACGGATCTGATCTGGAAGCGTGCGAGCATGAAGAGCTTCTCCCTGTTCGCACAACCTGCGGCGGCGTGGAGCGCCGCATGGAGCGTCATTATTCCATTGCTTCAATCCGGCGCGGTCAAGCCCATCGTGGCAAAGACGTTCCCGCTGGCCGAAGCGGCGGATGCTCTTCGTTACCTGGTTGAGGGCGCCCCTTCGGCAGGGTCGTCCTCACAATCTGAAAGCTTCTAAGGAGACCAACCATGAAAGAGACATTGGGCAATCTGGCTCAGATCTCTAAGGCCTCACGCCGAAAGTGTGATTCGCCTGCATGTCCATCTCACTGGGTCACACGAAGGAGGAATACATGGCCAAGCTTGAAGGAAAAATCGCACTCGTTACGGGCGGCAATAGCGCCATCGGCCTTGCGACCGCGAAGCGCTTTGTCCGCGAAGGCGCCTACGTTTTCATCACCGGACGTCGGAAGGCGGAGCTGGACGCTGCCGCAAAGGAGATCGGAAGAAATGTCACCGGCGTGCAGGGAGACATGGTCGAAGCTCGCCGACCTCGATCGCCTCTTCGACCAAATCAAGCGGGAGAAGGGCAAGCTCGACATCGTGTTTGCGAATGCCGGTGTCGCCCGCTATGCCGCCTTGGGCGCTATCAGCGAGGAGTTTTTGATTCGATTTTCGACACCAACGTCAAAGGCCTGCTTTTTACGGTTCAGAAGGCGCTTCCGCTCTTGCCGAACGGCGCCTCGATCATCCTGAATGCATCTATGGTTGGGAGCAAAGGGCTTGCTACGTATAGCGTCTATAGCGCCACGAAAGCCGCCGTGCGCTCGTTCGCGCGGACCTGGACGACCGACTTAAAGGAACGTCGCATCCGAGTAAACGCAGTGAGCCCAGGCTCCATCGACACGCCCGCGGCGCGTAGCTTACTGGCTTCTTCAGACGTAGGCGAGGAACGCAAGAAGATGATCGCCGACAGCGTCCCGCTCGGAAGATTCGGAACGCCCGATGAGACTGCCAAAGCCGTGGTGTTCCTGGCATCGGACGACAGCAGCTAGGTTACGGGGACGGATTGTTTGTAGACGGGGGCTTTGCACAAGTTTAGGCCTCGGCAGTCGGAGAGGATTCGGGGTCAGGCCGCTGTCCTTTCGAAGGTCACACCCACAGCGAACTGGGGATTATGAATCGCCCGCAGTTCGGTCAACCTGACGCGCTGATCTTCGATATGGACGGCGCCGGGAAAGCCGTTCGGCATCCTCATGCGAGTCATGGCGGTCTGAATATTTGGGTCAGGTCGGAGCAACAGCGACGAGGATCTCGGTAGAGAGAAATGCCGCGCCAATCTTTGCCCAAAGATACCCTGGAGCATGCGATTCAACCCGGGCCGAATTGTACTTCAACACGGTCTTGATTCCACGCCCTCCGCGAGGTGCTAGATAAGACTATAATTCCGACGAACGGAGACAAATGTCGCAATTACTGGAATTACCGGCAATGTAGGCGGCGAGGTCGCTCGCAACCTGCTGGCTGCGGGGCAGCCTGTGCGGGCCGTGTTCGAGATCTGACCGAAGGGGAAACGTGGAGCAAGAGCGGCTGCAGCCTCGCCGCCGCCGACATCGACGACGCTGTAGCGATGACCGCCGCGTTCAAAGGGTCCGAAGGCGTGTTCGTCGTCGTGCCGCCTACCTTCGACCCGTTATGACTTTACCGAAGCACGAAAAAGGGCCGAAACTTTGAGTTCCGCGCTTAACGCGGCCCGCCCCGGAAAAGTCGTCTATCTGTCGACGATCGGTGCGCAAGCAAGCCGCTCGAACCTGCTGACCCAACACACGATCATCAGCAAGCGCTCAGAACGGTGCCATGGCCGATCACTTTCCTTAGGCCGGGATGGTTTATGGAGAACTCTTCGTGGGACCTCGCTCCGGCGACGAGCAAGGGCGTCATTCCAAGCTTCCTGCAGCCTCTCGACAAACCAGTGCCGATGGTTGCCATAGCCGACATCGGGCGTCTCGCCGCCCAGTTGCTCCAGGAAACGTGGAGTGGTCAGAGGATCGTCGAGTTGGAGGGACCCATCGAGTCACTCCCAACGAGATCGCAGCTACTTACAAGACTGCTCGGCCGCCCAGTAAAAGTTGAAGCCGTGCCGCGCGAGACCTGGGAATCGTTATTCAAATCACAAGGCATGAAGAACCCGGCGCCCCGCATTCAGATGCTCGATGGCTTCAACGAAGGGTGGATCGAGTTCGCTGGTCAAGCCGGCTCCCGCAAAGGAAATGTGGCAATGGAAACTGTGTTGCGAATGCTCATCGAACGCGGACGTAACTTGTCAGGGTTCTCCCGATTGAGAGTGCCGCCCGTACGGCTTGAAGTAGCTGGGACTCAGCAGGCTCCAACCCCTCTCGAAACCAGTTGGAAACAGGAGGAAGAATGTCGCAAGTGTCGTTAGTTACGGGTAGTTCTCGCGGTCTGGGTCGCGCCATTGTCGAGGCCAGCCTTGCAGCCGGTAATAAGGTCATGGCGACAGCCCGAACACCGAATCACTTAACGATCTGTCGGACCGCCACGGTAATCAGGTGAAGCTATTGCCTTGGATGTGACCGACGAGTCCGCCGCGACAGCTGCCGTGAAGACAGCTATCGATACGTTTGGGTCGCTGGACGTTGTTGTCAACAACGCGGGATACGGCAATCTCTCGTCTGTCGAAGACACACCCATGTCGGATTTTCGCGCGCAAATCGAAACGAACCTCTTCGGGGCGATCATTGTGACAAAGGCAGCCCTTCCGTATTTCCGCGAAAGGAAGGGCGGTCATTTTGTTCAATTTTCATCGATGGGAGGAAGGATCGGACCTCGGGTCGCGGACCCTACTCGGCTGCGAAATGGGGCGTTGAAGGTTTCTCCGAAGTGTTGTCGCGCGAAGCATCTCCGCTGGGCTAAGGTCACCATTGTCGAACCAGTGGCTTCCGCACCGACTTTGCGGGAAGTTCTACAATGCTAAGCGAAGGGCGTCTCGAATACGATTCGACAGTTGGCGCGACCGCCAGGTTTCAGCGTGACTACAATGGAAAGCAGCCGGGCGATCCGAAAAAGGCTGCTGAAGCAATCGTTCGTCTGACTCAGGAGCAGAATCCACCGTTGCGGCTTTTACTCGGCAGTGACACGTACAATGGCGCAGAAAAGAACGACCTTGCGCGGTTGGAAGAAGCCAGAAGATGGAAAGAGCTCAGCTTGTCGACTATTTCTAGTTTCGTCTGCATCTTCGGAGAGATCAAATGGGACTGCTCGAAATCCTCGACCATCGTAGCGAAGCCCATAAGGCTGTCTCGTCGGAATCTTTTTGCTTGCGATATTGTTTTTCGTCTCGAAGGAGGGCCTCGTGTCACAAAGCTGCTCCAAGGCGCCTTCCTGGAGGGACCGGGATGGGAAGCCGTCTACAACGCACTGAAGAAGAGCGAATAGAGCAGAGCCTGTGTTCACCAGACAGACGCTCATGGCTGTTACTTCGCTCCGTCGCTGGTAATCCCGATGGTTTAAGGGCGCTCGACTTCCACAGGCCAAGTCATCACAACGGTATCCATACTCTCATCGCTCAGCGGTAACGGCTCTTCGGCTCCTTCTAAGAGAAACTCGACTGTGAACGGCCGCTGGTTTGCGTACGATGCGCTGCAATTCCAGCGACGGGTCCAAACCGTACGCGCCTGCCTTGGCGCGTGACCGCCGATTCCAAGGCGACCATAGTCACTTTGCTTTCTCTGTGGTTTTCACTAACTTGGGGAATCTGCTCTTCGCTCGGAGCTAACCTCAATGCCTTGAAAACATCGCGGTTTCGCACACTGCGACACAGCGGAACGTCTGCTTTTGCTTAGGCTGCGGTTCTCGCAGCTCTTTACGTGGATTTCGCTTTCTGAGACACGGCTTCACTCTTTGCTTGCATTGATTTCACGAGGTCGGCCGACGATGCTCCTTCGAGCGACAAACCATAGCCGACTTCCCGTACAATGCGCTCCTTCAGCGGTTGAATAAAGTGGATGCGCGTGTTGCGGCGCGTCACTTCGGGAGCTTTCAGGTACAACTCGGCGAGTTCGCGCGCCCGGCTGAGCGCCTTGCCGGTCGGCACAACTTCGGCAACTACTCCCCATTCGTACGCGGTGCGCGCCGGGAGCGGCTGTGGATTCAGCAGGAAGGCCTCTGCTCGGCCTGCGCCAGCGCGATAACTCCAGGTGGTAAAGATTCCGTCACCGGGCGCAACGCCAGCGGAGAAGTGCGCCACGTCCTGGAAGGTCGCGCCATCTCCCGCGACAATTACACTGGCAAGCAGCGCGTAGTCTGAATGCACGTGCGCGCGTCCCTCGATAGCCGCGATCACTGGCACGCGAATGTTGGCTATGTTCTCCAAAACCTGAACGCCTTCGTCGTGAACCTGGCTCCAAATGCCGGGATCCGAGGCGTCGCCGAAAGATGGCCAATCAACATTAGTAATGAACTCCCCGCCCGCGCCCGTCAGGATTACGATCTTGTTCGCGCGATCTTGCGCAATCCGGTAGAAGGCCTCGACGAATTCCGTGTGAGATTGCGCGGTCATGATGAACGGTCCGCCGTTGGTGTGAAATCCAGCAACCACACACCTTTGTCATCGCGTTTCAGTTTTAGGTTGTGATACGCAGAAAGGTAGTCATTTTGAAGCGGCATCCTATTCTCCTCTCCTCGGTCTAATTCCAACATGCGGGCAGAAGTGCTCCCTGCCGGAAGAGCCTAGGCTGGTTGTTGCATAGCTTTTGCAGGCACGCCCGCCAGCAGATAGACTAAGTCTTTGGAGATGGCTGAGGCAATCGTCTTTTTGGCGACCGATCGCTTCAGTTTTATTCAAGGCGCGAAGCTCGCCGTCGACGGAGGACGCAGCGCCATACGAAATGTCGCAGAGATTCCGGGCGTGTGAGAGGACTCGCAATGCCCCTTCTCGTTACAAGCGCATCGGGTGCCAATGGGGACGGCTTTGGCGCGCTGCTCACCTTTGAATTGGACGGCACGCTGCGCGGAAAATTTAATGATGATGATCGCATTGTCGATCCGCGTGGTCTTGCCGTTGATCCAAAGGAAAACTTGCTGTTTCTAAACAGTGGGGCCGATCGCGTGTTGGCAATCTCCCCGGAGGGCGCATCGTTCGCGATCCTGGCCGCATTGAAGGCCTGAATCCGGGCGGTGGCAATTTTGGTCCGGATGGCCGTTATTTCGTCGGCTCGCGCCGCGCACGGACAATCGTTGCCTTGTCGAGCAGTCTTGACGCTACCGCCGAGGATCTGTTGCCGCCCGGGGTCGTACCGTTTCCTCGAGGATTCGCTTTCGGTCATGATGGCCGGCTGTTCCTCGCCTCGGAATCGGCCCGAACGGGCAAGGCGATAACACGGTCATGGCCTTTACCCTGGGCACGCCTACGCAGCCCGCCCGGCTGGTCGCGGATCCCGAACTGAGTCCGCTCGATCTCGCAATCGCGCCCAACGGCAATATCGTCGTCGCTAGCGAGCGTCCGTTCGGCGCGGCAGACGCGGTGACGAGCGTTCGCGAATATGATGCGACGGACGGACACCTCGTCCGAGTTTTCTCCAAATGGGAAGGCTGAATTCGCAAACCGCGCGGCTTGCGCTTTGGTCCCGGTGGACTGCTCTGCTGTGTCGCCCGCGATGAGGTTGTTGGCTTCGACTTCGCGAGTGGCGAATGCCTGGGGGCTATCGCTCGATTGCCGCGGCTAAATGGGCAAGCGTTGGCGTTTTTCCCGTAGAGAACCGACTACTATAATCTGAGCGTGTATTTTTGTCCCGTTGTGTCTGGATGACGGGCAACCCGGAAGTCATCTTCTCGTTTAGTCATCGGCGGTCTATTTTGCTCACCACCGTTCAAACTCGAAAATTGTCAATTCGGATGGTTGCGGGGTTCGCGGAAGTAGTTGAAGGAAAAGATTTATCGGTTGGAGGGGCCTGAACCATCCGAATTGGTTAGCCCTGCCGTTCAGGATGGAGCTGGTTCGGCTTGCAGTGTAGTCCGCGTGGCGGTCCTTGAGATTCCCGGTTGCTTCCGGGTTGCTGACAATCCGCCCGGAATCGTCGCTGGCGGGCGCAATAGACAGAGACTGAATTGGCATGCGATCTACTCGGCTTTGGCCGGAATCAATAGCCAGGCGACCGCGCCACTTGCGAGGCATAAACCAGCGCAGATGATCATTTCGATTCGGAATCCAAAGACAAACGCACGGGAAATCAACGCGCGGATCGCCATTGTCGTGTCGGCGTTTATGCCGGAGGGTAAATCAAGGCCGGCGAGTTTGATGGCGTTTAATTGAAGATACTGGAAGATGCCGGGAGGAAGCGTCCGCCTGCCGAGACTGCGGTCCAAGCCAACTCTGAACATTCTGACCATCACGATACCCAGGATTGCGATAGCAAGCACACTCGCCACCCTGGCGACTGCGTTATTTATTCCGGAGGCGGCGCCGGCACGATCCTGGCCTACCGAGTTCATAACGACGGTGGTGAGCGGGGCTACGCTGATCGCCATTCCGAAACCGAGCACAACAAACGCCGCGAAAAATGACTTCCAGTAACCAGCTCCCACAGAAGGCCGGCGAAAAGAAGGAAGCCTGCCGCCGCGATCAGCGGTCCGATGACGAGTGGAGCCCGCGGGCCGTAGCGTCTGACGAGTCCGCCGACCAACGGGAAAGAAAGAACATCAGCAGAATGAACGGGAGCGCGGCGGCGCCGGCCGCTGTTGTGGAGTACCCTTGCACCTGGATAAAGTTCAACGGAAACAAGAAAAAGAAAATTCCAACGGCGGCGTAGAGAAACAGAGTTAGAACATTCGCGCCGCTGAAACTGCGCGACACAAAAAGCGCACGTGGGACGATGGGCGAACTTACCTTGGCCTCGAGGAATACGAAAACAAGCAAGCACCCGAAGCCAGCAATCAGACTTCCGAAAACCAGGGGATCATTCCAACCGAGATTTGTGGACTCAATGAACCCGTAGTCCACACCGCCTAATCCGACGGTGGCCACCAAAGCTCCCAGCCAATCGACGGGCCCGGCGCTGGCGTTACGGCTCTCAGGAATGTGGCGCAGCGAAATTACGATCACCGCGATGGCCACAGGAACATTGATGAAAAATGCCCAGCGCCAGGAGGCATGCTCAATGAGCCAGCCGCCCAGAACTGGTCCGACGGCTGCGGTGATGGCGGTAAATCCGGACCAAGTACCGATCGCTTGTCCGCGAGTTTCCTCGTCGAAACACGAGCTGATGATAGAAAGACTCCCGGGCACGAGAAAGGCGGCTCCGACACCTTGCACGCACCTGGCCATGACCAGCTGTCGAATCGTCGAGCTTAGTCCGCACGCGATGGAAGCTGCCGCGAAAATCGCCACGCCAACCAAGAACATCCGCCGGCGGCCAAGCAAATCGCCGAGAGAGCCACCCACCAGAATCAGAGCTGCCAAAAACAGCCCGTAAGACTCGATCACCCATTGCACACCTACGATGGTTGCGTGGAGGTTTGCCTGGAGCGCCGGTAAGGCTATGTTGACGACGGTGCTATCGATGAAGGCCATGCCAGAACCCAGAATTGTGGCAGCGAGGATCCAACGCCTCGCCTGTGCCGTGCATGGAACGTCAGCGTTCGTCGAACGGATTACAGCCTCGTCGCATGGCGGCTTCATGGCAGTTATCGATTCATTCGAGTGGATTCGGATTGGGCCTTGCGTCAAGAATACGTCAGTTCCTCAAAAAGCGGTTCCGAAGAGTTCCCGACGTGAGACGATTTGTCGTGGTTTTTTAAAAAATTGAGGAGACGAGCCATGTCCTACAGCATATCGGACTTAATGATCCGGAATCTACGCGACGTGTTCGGTGAAAACGATCCCGCGCGTCGGCGTGCGGCCATCGACGAGCTCTGGGCCGAAGATGGCGTGTTTCTACGATCCGAACAAGGGCGCCATCCGTGGCCGCGACGCGATCGATCGCATCGCCGGCGCGGTCAAGGCGACTCATCCTGACTTCCGATATCAAATGACTGCCGCTCCTCAGGAATATTGCGATGCAGGGATGGTTCCATGGATATCGGGACGCCCTGGTGAAGTACCGGCTTACTCCGGGAGGGACTTCGTCATCGCGCGGGACGGCCGCATCGTAGCGCTTTATATGTTTTTTGACAAGGCGGCCCTGAGCTCCAGCCTACCGTCCGAGGGTCATCATCTGGTGCTAATGCGCCAGCGTTATGGCGAGGATGTCGCGATATTCGAAAACCGGGACTCGGCGCTCTAGTCTTCCTTCCACGACGGCAATCGCAACGAAGCGGCAGCCTATCGGGGGTAGATGCTTGAGTATCTGCTCGCCAGGCAGGCGCTTCTACCTCTGACTCTCCGCTTGGGGTCGCACAATTCGGATGGTTGCGGGGTGCGCCGAAGTTCTTTAGGCGGAAGAAGTTTAGTTGCGGGGGCCTGCAACCATCCGAATTGTTTAG
>CAWAAG010000016.1:0-138271 GCA_963780035.1 uncultured Acidobacteriota bacterium
TATTCCGCTGGCTCTTATCAGCGGTGCCCACACAATTCCCAAATTCCTGAACGTCACTCATTTTGCCGGGTGAGAATAGTAGACTAAGCGGCGTTACGCCGGAGGTTTGCATTGCCGCAGCCACGCGCCGAGTATGCCAGCCGCCTGGAATCGCGCCGCGAGATCGTCGCGGCCAAGGAGCGCCAGCACGCGCGCATTGGGAATGCCAAGCTGGCGACGGTTGTCGCCGGACTTGTGATCGCGTGGCTCGCCTTTGCCGACCATCTCTTTGCGGGCTACTGGCTGGCGCTGCCCATCGCCGCGTACGCGTGCCTGGCGCTCGCGCACGAATTTGTCTTGCGCGCTCGCGCGCGCGCGGCCGGCGCGGCCACCTTTTACGACCGGGGTATCGCGCGCATCGAGGATCGCTGGCCGGGCACGGGAGCGGCGGGCGAGCGCTTTCGAGACGCGAAACATGTGTACGCGGATGACCTCGATCTTTTCGGCAAGGGCTGCCTGTTCGAACTGCTCTCCCAGGCTCGTCTGCCGATGGGCGAAGAGTGCCTCGCGCGCTGGCTGACCGCGCCATCACCTGTACCTGCTATCCACGAGCGCCACAGCGTGATTGCTGAACTGCGCGAGAAGCTGGATTTGCGCGAGGCCCTGGCGCTGATTGGCGAAGACCTGCGTGTGCGCCTCGATCCGCGCTCGCTGATTGCGTGGGCGGAAAGCCCGCCGCTGATGCCCGGAGGAACTTCCGGATTCATGGTCCGGGTGCTCGCCGGATTGCTTTCGCTGTGTGCGGCCTTCGCGATCTGCTATTTCTTTTTCACCGCCAAGCTCGCGCCGATGCTGGTGGTTCTGGTGCTGGAAGGCGCCGTGCTGCGCTGGCTGCGGCCGCGCGCGGTGCGCGTCGTTTCCGGAATGGCGGCCAACGCCGAGGGACTGGAGCTCTTCTCCAAGATACTCGAACGGCTGGAACTGGAGCCTTTCAGTTCGCCGCGCTTGCAGGCGTTCGCTGCGGCACTCAAGAACGCCAACGGAACCGCATCGCAAGCCATTCGGCGCCTCGCGCGGGTCGTCTACTGGATTGACGCGCGCGGCGGCCTGCTTGCGCAAATCATGGAGCTGCCGTTTCTCTACACCGTGCAGACGGCCATGGCCGCCGAGGCGTGGCGCCGCCGGTGGGGCGCCCAGATGCGCGCGTGGACCGAAGTTACCGGCGAGCTGGAAGCGCTGCTTTCCCTGGCTGGTTATTCGTACGAGCATCCGGACGATCCGTTTCCTGAGTTTGTGGCGCGCGAAGCGAATACTCCGGCGATTTTTGTGGGCGCGCAACTTGGTCATCCGCTGATTCCGTCGGCGGCGTGTGTGCGTAATGATGTCCGGCTCGATGCGGCCACGCGGGTGCTGCTGGTGAGCGGGTCGAACATGTCTGGAAAGAGCACCTACCTGCGCACGGCCGGAATCAACGCGGTGCTGGCGATGGCGGGCGCGCCAATCCGCGGCAAGTCGCTGCGGCTCTCTTCCCTTTCGCTCGGGACGAGCATACGGCGGGTGGATTCGTTGCAGGAGAATCGCTCCAGCTTCTATACGGAGATTCTGCGGATCAAGGACGTGTTCGAATTGACGGAAGGAGCGGCGCCGGTTTTGTTTCTGTTTGATGAATTGCTGGAAGGCACGAATTCGAACGACCGCAAGATTGGCGCGCAGGGATTGTTGCGGGCGTTGGCCGAGCGCGGCGCAATGGGGATCGTCACCACGCACGATCTGGCTTTGACGGAGACGACCGCGGCGTTGCCGGGCGCGGTGCGCAACGTGCATTTTCAGGATTACGTGGAGGACGGCAGGATGCGCTTCGATTACAAATTGCGCGAGGGCGTGGTGGCGCGCAGCAACGCGCTGGAATTGATGCGGCTGATCGGGTTGAAGGTTTAGCGCGGACGGAGCGATATCGCGACGCGGAAAGATGGCGGCCTGAAGAGTCTGTGTGAGAACACGAGAATCTTTGTAGGCCGTAGCTTTAGCTACGGCATAAATGCCGCAAAATCAGCTCGGCTTTACAGCTTGCGGAAAAACTCGGCCTTTTAGGGGGTCGGAGCTTTAGCTCCGACATAAAGTTCGCCCTATCATCAGGGGCTTTAGCCCCTGAGGCAAGTTTTTGGCTTGTTCCGCAAACTGTTCAGCCGCTGAAGTACAGGTTTTCCAGTTCTCACTCGGACTCTGAAGGCCGCCGCCACAAAATCAAATCCGAAGAACAGGCGCTACACGCCTCAGTCCGCGTTGTCTATTTGCGCTCGTTGCAGCCGGTCGGAATAGTCTATGTATATCGTCTTCCACTCGGAGTAGAAATCTAGGGCGGCTTCGCCGGATTCGCGATGGCCGTTGCCGGTGTTCTTGATTCCGCCGAAGGGCAAATGCGTCTCGGCGCCGATGGTGGGAGCATTGACGTATACGATCCCGGTTTGCAGATCGCGTTGCGCGCGGAAGGCGTTGTTGACGTTGCGCGTGTAGATGGAAGCCGAGAGCCCGTAGTTCACGCCATTCGCGATCGCCAGCGCTTCGTCAAAATCCTCGAACGGAATCACCGCTACCACCGGCCCAAATATTTCTTCCTGCGCGATGCGCATCTTCGGATCGCAATCGGTGAAGACCGTCGGCTCGTGGAACCACCCGCGTCCCCATGTGCCGCTTTCCAGGCGATGCCCGCCGGTGGCCAGCTTGGCGGTTTCGTCCTTGCCGATCTGGACGTACTTCATCACCGTGTTCAACTGTTGTTCGTTGATGCAGGGGCCCATGTCCGTCGAAGGATCAAGCCCGTCGCCTACTTTCAGGGCTTTCACGCGCGCGACGAATTTTTCGACGAACTCACCGTAAACTTTTTTGTGCACGGCCACGCGGCTGGCGGCGGTGCAACGCTGGCCGGTGGTGCCGAAACCACCCCACACCGCGCCGTCCACGGCGAGGTCCAGGTTGGCGTCGTCCATGACGATGATGATGTTCTTGCCGCCCATTTCCAGGTGGCATTTCTTGAAGCTCGGCGCGCAAGCCTGGCTGACGATCCTCCCAACTTCGGTCGAACCCGTGAAGCTCACCAGCCCAACATCATTATTATTCAAAATAGGAGCCCCGGCGCCGGGGCCATCTCCGAACACGACGTTCATCACGCCGCGCGGCAATCCGGCCTCGTTCAGCGCCTGCATCAGGTTGTAGGTGGAGAGGGGTGTATCTTCGGCGGGCTTGATGACAACGGTATTGCCGGTCACAAGCGCCGGAATCGCTTTCCACGACGGGATGGCCATCGGGAAATTCCAGGGCGTGATCAGTCCGGCGACCCCGACCGGTGTGCGCACCGACATCGCAAATTTATTGGGCAGCTCGGAGGGAGTGGTCTGGCCAAACTGCCGGCGGCCTTCCCCGGCCATCAGGTACGTCATGTCAATCGCTTCCTGCACGTCCCCGCGCGTTTCGGCGAGCACTTTGCCCATCTCGCGGGTCATGTCGCGCGAGTAGTCTTCTTTGCGTTCGATCAGGATTTCGGCGGCGCGGTAGAGAATTTCGGCGCGCTTAGGGGCGGGAGTAAGCCGCCATTTGTCGTAGGCGCCCTTCGCGGCGTCAATGGCGATGTTCACGTCGTCTTCGTTCGACGCCGGGAACATACCGACCAGCTCGCCGGTGTTGGCGGGATTGCGGTTTTCGATGGCTTTGCCGCTGCGCGGTTCCACCCACTCGCCATTGATGTAGTTCTTGAATACCTTGAGAGTTGCCGGACTGGCCATGCGTGTTCCTCCGTAAAATTTGTAGCCCCTGCCAAAAAATTTTGGGTAAACGGATTGGATGCCGAAGTATTTTCCGGAGATTCAGAGTAACAAGGCCCGGCGGTGACGTCAACGCGTGGCGCGTCGCTGGCGGAATTCTGCCACAGAGTCACAGCGCCACCGAGCAAAGGAGGGACGACACAGATGCTTCAGCCCTCGAAAGCCAAGCCCGTCCCCAAGGAATTCCTCCGTGTCTCTGTGCCTCCGTCGCAGATTTCGTCCGCTCCAAGTGTCACCGCGGCGTCGAACGGAAGGGCGGGACTTCAGTCCCGCCGTAACGGCAGCAACCTCCAAGGGGCTTCAGCCCCTGAAGCCAAGCCTTTCCCCAGAAGTCCTCCCCTCCTCCGCAGCAGATTTCGTCCGCTGAAGTAAAGCTCATCGGCCTCCTCTCGCGATGAAACCCGGCACGCCGGTTTTCACCACTTCGTTCAACCTCTGCCTGGTCTGAATATGATTGATTTCGTCCAGCGCGTCTTCCGGCAGCGCCGAGATATCGAAATTCTCTCTCGCGCGTGCCGCCGTCCTCGGCGTCGTAAGCAACGCCGTGCCGCGCTGCACCGCCCAAGCCAACAGCACCTGGGCCGGCGTCTTCCCCACTCGCCCCGCGATAGCCAATATCACTGGATCGTCGAGCGGGCCCGGCCTCGCCCCGTGGCCCAATGGCGCAAAAGCCAATAACACCACGCTCTTCTCCTTGCAGTATTCCAATAGCTCCGTTTCCGGCAGGTACGGATGTGACTCTACTTGCACCACCGCCGGCTTGATTCTCGCTGCTTCATAGACGCGTTTCAGTTCGTTCAGTCCCACGTCCGAAAGTCCAATGGCCCGGCACTTGCCATGATCCACCAGGCTTTCCAGCGCCTTCCAGGTCTCCAGCAAAGTCACGTCATGGTCGTAAATCACATTGCCGTTCTGATCCCGCGGATCCTGCTCGTCCCCGGCCTGAAATGCAAAAGG
Organism: uncultured Acidobacteriota bacterium; assembly: GCA_963780035.1. Lineage (GTDB taxonomy): Bacteria > Acidobacteriota > Terriglobia > Acidiferrales > UBA7541 > Palsa-295. Next base: position 4,755 of record CAWAAG010000016.1, read on the forward strand.
TGTGTGAATGAGATAAAGATCCAGATACTCGAGCCTCAGTCTCTCGAGACTCGCCCGGAAAGCCGGTTCCACGCGCTCCGGCCGGTGATTCGAGTTCCACAGCTTCGTCGTAACAAAAATGTCTTCGCGCGCGATCCCACCCGCGGCAAGTCCCGCCTGCAACGCCGCGCCTACCTCGCGCTCGTTCCCGTATCGTTCCGCGCAATCGAAATGTCGAAATCCGGCTTCCAGTGCGTCTCTGGTCGCGGTGATCGTCACCGCTGGATCGGGAATCAAAGTGCCAAAGCCCAGCGCGGGCATCTGACCGGCCCCCAGGTTGAGTGGAATTCTCCTCATCCGCAGATCAGCAGATTCAACCATGTTTGCCCTCCAATCCATCTTACGTCCGCAATCATTCCCAAATTTCGAAAATTGGATGCCGCGCTCCGCGCACGCCGCGCCAGCTCTTGATTTGCCTCATAATCCGCAGCTCGCAATCCATTTGTACGATTCGAGCGTTAACCGAGCCCTTGCTGGCGGTATACTCACCCGGTGTTTAATCGCCTCACGAAACTCATCACGGCAACCGGTATTGTCGGCGTCGCGACAGGCCTAACGTGGGGCTTTCTTGACAGCTCCGACTTTGCCTATAGGTTCTTCAGCGATTCCTTCGACAGATTTACAACGGAAAGCGACGGGTTGTTTCTCACAACGCTCCTTGTGGGAATAACCCTATCGGTGGGCGGAACGCTCGCTTGGACGCATCATTTCAGCAGGCGGCAAAACCTTAAAGTCGCGGGATGGGTTTTCTTAGCCGGACTGCTTGCAATGGTAATCGCGCCGAAAAACATACACGGCCCTGGCATGCTGCTTATTCTGACTGCGCTTTGCGCCTGGATTCTAAGCATCGGAATGGCCGTAATCGCCGTCACCACTCGCCACGGTTCAGTGAATCCAATTCAAAATCCTGATTAGGCGTGCCGGCTCCACCGGTCGCTGCAACACCAGCTAGTGCGTTCGTTCGACCATGCTTTCAAGGGAATGCCATCTGCTTGGCTGCGCTCGGTCGAAACCTGGCCGGAGCAGCGTTCCGAGTGGTCTATTCCCATCCCGCGATTTTAGTTTTTGTTTTCAATGCAAGGTGGGTTCGAGCTGGGCGTTGCGTCGACCCATTCAGGCCGCCGCGTGAATCGGGACTTTCGCCGGAATCTGCGCGTCCCACCAACAATCATTGTCAAAGTGGTTTGAATGAGCCTGTGACCCGTGGCAGACTCCTACATCAACAAGTCATGAATGCCCGCCAACTTGTTCTACTTTTTGCCGCGCTCTGTATTGGCCACGCGGCTAGAGCGCAGACTTTGGCCCCTCGCGCCTACGTCATCACGCCGGCGGGCGGCAATGCCATTACCCTGTCGTGGTCTTTCTATGACGGCGGCCTGAACCTCAACGGCGCGATTCCCGTCACAGGCGCCACCGGCGCCTATCATGTGCCCATCATCAGTTACTATCATTCGTTCCGGATGTTCGGGCGCTCCGCAAACATTACGGGGCTTTTGCCCTACGGCGTGGGAAATTTCCAGGGAACCCTCAATGGCACGCAGTACCACCTCTATCGCTCTGGGCTTCTTGACGCGGAAGTGCGCTTCTCTGTGAATCTCAAGGGCGGACCGGCAATGTCGCCGACGGAGTTCTTCAAATGGAAGCAAAAGCTTTTGCTGGGGGCCAGCCTCACAGTGATTCCTCCCACCGGTCAATACGACCCGAATCGCCTCGTCAACTGGAGCATCAATCGCTGGGCATTCAAGCCGGAGTTGGGCTATTCGCAGCGTTGGGGCAATTGGGTCCTGGATGCCTATGGAGGCGTTTGGTTCTACACCGCGAACGACGATTTCTACTCGGTCCCCAGCCCGCAGCGGCAAACCGAAGGCCCTATCGGCTCCTTCGAGGGACACCTGAGTTACGACTTCCCTAAGTATCGCTGTTGGGCGTCTCTGGACGGAAATTTCTGGTTTGGCGGTGCCACCAGCTTGAACGGCACTCCGAATTCCGCAACTCGGCAGACAAGTTCGCGCGTCGGCGCGACGGCGTCATTTCCCCTCAGCAAGCACCAGGCAATCAAGTTTAGCTACAGCAGCGGAACCTACGTGCGTTTTGGCGGTAACTATCAAAGTGTCTCCGTAGGTTGGCAGTATTCGTGGCTGGGTGTCCCGAAACTTCATTCGCGATACCCATCCTCAAGCCTTGACTCCCGGTTGGTCGTCTAATCGCAATCCTGAAATCCACATGAACGGTTGCGTCGTTTAGCAGGCTCTAACGGATCAGCTCGTGATAAATTTGCTTCGCGCTACTTCCGTGGAAATTCGGCTTCTTTTCGCTAAGGGCGCGTACACTTCGAGCAGTCCGGCCACGTCTCAAGTCAGTTCGATGTAGCTCCCTCACTCTGGACGGTGACGTCCGTCACAGTTGCATACGGCCAGACGAGTAAGGATTGACCAGGCTAAGCGATGAAGAAACACCAAATGGACATCGGCGTATTCAAGCGAGTCTTGATTCTGGCGCTTTCTGCTTGCCTCTATTCCGCGACGTTTCCTGTGTCGGCCTCCCCGCAGACCGCCGGCAGCCAACAGGCGCCGCAGGATAAACAGCCGCGACAGAGCATTGCTGCTCCCGTTCCGACGAAGGCGTGGACTGGGGATTTGGACGTGCTGCTAAAGCACCGAGCCATTCGCGCTCTAGTGGTTTATTCCAAGACCCAATACTACGCGGTGAAGGGCGTCCAGTTCGGCACGTCCTACGATTCATTGAAGGCGTTCGAGACTTACATCAACGCAAAGTACCCTGCGAAGACAAAGAATTTGAGATACCACGTGGTGATCATCCCGGTTCCTCGCGAACAGCTTCTCAGCCGGCTTGTGGAAGGCAGGGGTGATTTGGCGGTGGCCGGTTTGACGGTCACACCGGAGCGCCAGAAAATCGTGGACTTCTCTGATCCCGTGCTCAACGGGATCTCTCAAATCGCCGTGACCGGTCCGGGGTCACCCGAACTCCACTCCTTGGATGATCTTTCCGGCAAGGAAGTCTTCCTCCGGCGGAATTCCAGCTATTGGGAGAACGTTGAGAAATTGAACGTGCGATTTAAGCAGGAAGGAAAAGCTCTGGTGAAGCTCCGGGCTGCCCCCGGGGACATGGAGGATGAAGACCTGCTGGAGATGTTGAACGCGGGAATCGTGGAGATTGTTATCGTAAACGACTACGCCGCGAAACTTTGGGCAGGCATGTACAAGAACATCCGGCCGCACGCCGATATCGCGGTGAATACGGGTGGTGAATTTGCTTGGGCCATGCGAAAAGACAGCCCACAGCTGCAGGCTGCCGTGAATGGGTTCGTGAAAACGCATCGGGCAGGCACTGCGTTTGGCAATACGGTTATCCGAAAGTATCTCGTCAACACGCAGATGATCAAGAACGCGATATCCCCCGCTGAAATAAAAAATTACCAGGCGACAGTTGAAATGTTCCGGAAATATTCCGCTGAGTACGACGTGGACTATTTGCTGATGATGGCCGAAGGTTTCCAGGAGTCTGGGCTGAACCAGAATGCGAAAAGCCAAGTGGGCGCGATTGGCGTGATGCAATTGATGCCCGCGACCGGAGAGCAGATGAAAGTGGGGGATATCCACACGGCAGATGCGAATATCCACGCCGGCGTGAAATTCATCCGCTACATGGTGGACAAATACTTCGCCAACGAGCCGATGGACAATCTGAATAAAACCCTGTTCGCCTTTGCTGCGTACAACGCGGGGCCGGGCCGCGTGCATGCCTTGCGCGTCGAAGCCGCCAAGAAGGGATTCGATCCCAACGTCTGGATCGACAACGTCGAGGTAATAGCAGCCGCGCGCGTTGGCATGGAAACGGTCAACTACGTCGCGAATATCTATAAATACTACATCGCCTACAAACTCCTCGCCGAACGGGAGCAAGAGAGAAGCAAGAACATGCAACAGGCCAAGAGCCCTGCACCGTGAGTGCGGCTCTGCCAGGCCAACTCCCGATAGGCCGGGTGGTCACAGCGGACGCATGGTCGAATCCATGCAGTGCATGGCGTTGCATGGACTGGTTGAGCCCGCGCGCATAATCGCAAACTGGCCCCCTCCCATGTGTGTACCGATTTGCTAACTAACCAGAACCGTGTTAACGTCAGTCGGGGCAGAATTCCACCCCGCTGAGGACGTCACATGGAGAAGCGCACCAAGCGTCACAAAACGCAACATACGCCGCAAACCCAGGCGAATCACGCCGTCACAGCCGCGCCAATCCCGCAGCAGCTCGCGCCCCACCGCCAGCCCCGCCGCCGCCCCGCCCTCGCCCACCACCGCATCAAGTGCAGCGTCTGCCGCCATCCTCACCTCGCCGCCATCGAGCGCGACTACCTCCACTGGCACAGCCCCGCGCACCTCGCCCTCGCATACGGGATCCCCAACCCCTCGGCCGTCTACCGCCACGCCCACGCCACCGGCCTCAACGCCCGCCGCCGCCGCAACACCATCAACTCCCTCGAATTTCTCATCGAGCACGCTGAAAGCGTCGTCCCCACCGCCAACGAAATCATCAACGCCGTCCGCGCCTGCTCCCTCCTCAACAACCAGGGCGTATGGACTGATCCTCCCCGGCGCCATGTCGTCGTCCATGTGGACGAACAAGGCAACCCGCTCCCGGCACCCGAGCAAACCCCAGCCAAGCCCCACCCAACCCGCCAATCGCCGCCTGTCACAAATGTTACAAGCGCCCAAAATGCGCAATTTCAATCGCCAACCCGTGCGATTAGAAATTGGTTCAAGTCATTGAAAACAAAGACCACCCGCCTGATTCAATCGCCAACTTTTCCACACTCCGCAAAACCAAAAAAATCACAACTTTCGCCCAGCCAACAACAACTGTGAATGCAACCGAAAGAACCGTTAATGCCAGCGAAACCGCTGCCGAAAAAGCTTCCCGGCCTCCAAGCCTCTCCCGCCAAAGTCACACCGCGACAACTAAAATTTGATAACGATGCCGCCGAGGTAGCGGAAGCTGGCTTGGGTGGTTTTGGCGGTGGTGAGGCTGTCGCCGAAACTGGTGTGGACGTAGTCCACTTGCGCGGGGCGGATGGAGATGTGTTCTTTGAACGGTATGTCCACGCCGCCGCCGAGGATCCAGGCGAAGGCGTTGTTGTTGGGTTGTTTGCTGAGGTTGACGCAGCCGCCCTGGTTGTAGCAGGCGTTGTAGATTTTCGCGTAGCTGCTATCGTGCGCGCCGCCGAACATGACCTCCACGAACGGCCGGGCGAATTTCACATGGAAGCGCATGATGGGGCCGGCGGTGTAGGTGAAGGAATTGGATTTGACGGAGAGCGGACAAGGGGCGAGTCCGCTGCACGGAGCACTGCTGGCGGGCACGGAGAAATTGAGGGAGTGGGAGCCGTAATCCTGAAAATCCGCTTTGATGCCGATGTGCTTGTTGAAGAAATAGGCGATGGAAGCGCCGCCGCCGTTCAGCGAAAAGTTCGGGATGTAAGCGTTGTGCGCCGCCCGAAAGTAGGAATAGTCAACGGAGAGCTCGAGAGAAGAGGTGTCTTGCGCGTGAAGGACTGGTGCGAAGAAAATGACGACCGCTAGTAAGAGAAATTTCTTCATTTAGAAGGCTCCGGGAATTCGAGTCATCGGACGGTTGTAAGGTTGCATGGGCTGTATGGGTGTCAGGGGACGGCGCGAGAGTTGGCCACAGCGGCACAGAGACACGCAAAGAAGTATACAACTGGAGGGGTGGGTTTCGGGCGATTCGGATTGGGTGATTGTGTTGAGTCGCAAAGATTTTTCGCGCGTGCCGGTGCCGCGATCGCGGGGCGCAGCCAGCAGCGCCCCTACGGATCCGATTCAGCAACCGCGCCGAGCCGAAAGCGAGCGCGGAGGATTTGTGGCGCAGGCGGGACCGAGTTTGATGCGTCATGTTGCTCGCCCGAGGGCGCGATTTTCTTGGGACCGGGGTTGTGGGGGAGTTGGCCGATGGTACAGGTTACCGCGACGCTATGTGAGTCGGGGAGATCGTTGATTGTTGGTGGGGGCGGGCATAAGTTGGGAGGAAGATCCTGCCTTGTGGAGGTTCGCTATGAGCGAGCGTGGCGAGAATTTTGCGTGGGGCGAATTTGTGCGGGCGGAGCGCGCGGGACATGGAGTGATGCGCGAGTGGAGTGGAGTTTCGGGCGTGATTGCGGCGGCTTCCCTGCTGCTGGTGGCGGCTTTGTGCGTGGCGCCTGGGGCGAAGGCGCAGGGGCAGAGTGGCGCAGCGGCGTCCGGCAGTGCGGATGGACATGCGCAGAATTCTTCTGCGTCGACGAAGAGTCCCGCTGGCGGCTCGTCGAATAACGCTACGACTCGCGCGTCTACGAATTCGCCGGCGAATGCGAGCGCGGCGAACGGCACCGCCGCAAACGGGGCCGCGGCACAGACGGAGCCGGAGATGGTGGACGAGTCGGCGCCGGCTGGAGATTCTTTGGCGGAGGCGGCGCGGGAGGCGCGGGCTCGGAAGGCGAAGGCGGGGGCGGCGGGCGCGAGTGCGCCGAAGGTTTATACGGAGGACAAGCTGCAGCAATTGTCGGGGCACGGAGTTTCGGTGGTGGGAGATGGGAACGCGGGGGGAAGCGGTTCTTCGGGCGAAGAAAGTTCGTATTCCAATGCGGGAGCGGGTGCGGGTGCGGGCGGAAATTCCGACGCGGGTGGCGGTGGAGGTAACGGCGAGAGTTATTGGCGCGGACGGGCGCAGGCGATACACGATCAGATGGCGCAGTGCGATTCGGAAATCAGCAAATTGCAGGATGAGATTGCGAAGTATGGCGCGGTGAGCGTGGATCCGCAGAGCGGGGCGATGCAGAGCATTATTTATGTGAACGACCGGAACGCGCACATCAAGCAGATTGAAGAGAAGAAGGCGGGGTTGCAGGCGCAGTTGGATGCGCTGGAGGATGAAGGGCGGAAGGCGGGGGCGGACGCGGGGTGGTTCCGGTAGAGTTTGGCGCGCCGCATTCCTTCGATATTTTCCTGCTGATGTGCGACATCGGTTTACTTGACGTGAAATCTATTGTCGATGTTTTGCGCTGGGCGAGGCTTGCCTCGCCTGGGGCGTTGGTCGGGTACGCATTACGTCGCATAGGCGGCGGCCCTGCGTTCCTCAGGGTGAACGCGCCGCCGCACTCCATATGGATTGTGGCTGCGTGATGTACGTGGCGATTGCGCGATTTTCTTTCGGAGAAGCCGCGGTTCGTGGCGCAATTCACAAATTCAACTACAACGGCTGGCGGTCTGAAGCCCGCCGCTACAAAAACAACTGCGTAAGTTCGTGGCGCGATTCACAAATTCCTAACCAAAGGCAACGGCTGCCCGCTGCGTCTCGCACAGGTCGCGGGACACAGCGGCCGCTACATAAACCAATTGCGTTAGAGCCGGCGAGACGCCTGCCTACCGGCAGGCAGGCCGGCCCTACCAGCGTGCGTGTGGATCAGGAGCCATTGCGAGCTAGTTGGGCGAAATATTTGTGGACTGTGGGGTCGGTGGTTAGCTCGGGGTGGAAGGTGGAGGCCAGGATGCGGGCTTGGCGGACTAGGACTGGGTGGCCGGCGTCTTCGGCCAGGACTTCTACTTCGGGGCCGATTTTTTCGATTATCGGGGCACGGATGAAGACCATTTCCAGCGGGGCTTCGTGGAGCTTGGTTTGGCCCATGTGGACATCGCTGGCTAGTTGACGGCCGTAGCCGTTGCGGAGGACTGTGGCGTCGAGGAGAGCCAGCGAGGCTTGCGGCGGGTTGTGGACTTCCGTGGCTAGGAGGATGGTGCCGGCGCAGGTGCCGAAGAAGGCGTGGTTTTGCGCGGCGAAATTTTTGAGGGCGTCGAAGAGGCCTTCTTCGGTTAGGACTTTGAGGTGCGTGGTGCTTTCGCCGCCGGGGAGGATGATGGCGTCTACGCTGGCGAGATCTTTTGGGGTGCGGACGTAGGAGTATTCGACGCCGATGCTTTGGAGCATTTTGGCGTGAGCTTCGTAATCACCTTGGATGGCCAGGATGCCGATTTTCATTTTTGGTTTTGGTGCGCTGTTGCGGAAAGTCAAACGCAACACAGATGAACACTGATTAACACATATGAAAGCGTTTATGGAAAAGGCGCGGATTCTTCGGATTACGCCTTGGAGCGTTTGACGGCGGGGCGGGTCTTAGACCCGCCCCTACAAATTCATTGCGTTACTACCAGCCGCGGGTTTGGAGTAGATCTTTTTCATCCATTTGGCGGATGTCCAGGCCTTTCATGGCTTCGCCTAGTTCTTCGGAGGCTTCCAGGACGGCCTTAGGATCTTTGTAGTGGGTGGTGGCTTTTACTATGGCTCTCGCGCGGACTGACGGATCGCTGGATTTGAAGATGCCGGAGCCTACGAAGACGGCTTCGGCGCCTAGTTGCATTACCAGGGAGGCGTCGGCGGGAGTGGCTATGCCGCCTGCTGAGAAATTGGGGACTGGGAGCTTGCCGTGTTTTGCGACCCAGGCTACGAGTTCGAAGGGCGAACCCAGTTCTTTCGATTCGTGGACTAGTTCTTCTTCGCCTAGCGTCGTGAGGCGCTTCATCTGGCTGACGATGGTACGCATGTGGCGTACGGCTTCGACGATATTGCCGGAACCGGCTTCGCCTTTCGTGCGGACCATGGCGGCGCCTTCGGCGATGCGGCGGAGGGCTTCACCGAGATTGCGCGCGCCGCAGACGAAGGGGACTTTGTAGCCGTGCTTCCAGACGTGATGCTCTTCGTCGGCGGGAGTGAGGACTTCGCTTTCGTCAATGTAATCGACTTCGAGGGCTTCGAGGACTTGGGCTTCGGCGAAATGGCCGATGCGGACTTTGGCCATCACCGGGATGGAGACGGTGTCCATAATTTCGCGAATGATGCGCGGAGCGGCCATGCGGGCGACGCCGCCATCCTTGCGGATGTCCGAGGGGACGCGCTCGAGGGCCATGACGGCGCAGGCTCCGGCGTCTTCGGCGATTTTGGCTTGTTCGGCGTTGGTGACGTCCATGATCACGCCGCCTTTCAGCATTTCGGCGAGGCCGACTTTCACGCGCCACAAATTATTGTTCATCAAATCCATGTGCATTCTCCCTTGCCGTGCATATTTAGAATTCTACTGCGATATCGTCTTTTGGTTGCTGCCGTTTCCCTCTTGCTGCTGGCGGAGGACGACGAAACGTCCGCGAGCGCGGGCCAGCACCTGGCCGTCTTGATTGCGAATTTCTCCGGCGATGTGGATATTGCGGCCGTTCATTTCGATTTCGTGGCCTTCGATTTCGAGATCCGCGTCTATTGGGACCGGCTTCAGATATTCGATGGTTAGCTCGGCGGTTACGGCGCGGGCGTTGCGGAAGCGGCAGACTTTGCCCATGACTTCGTCGAGGACGGTGGCGATGATGCCGCCGTGGATGAAGTTTGCGCCGCCCTGGTATTCGCGGCCGAGGCGGAACGCGCCGCGGATGCGGTTAGTGGCGTCGTCCTGTTCGAAAGTCAGGTGCATGCCGCGGGGGTTCGCGCCGCCGCAGCCGAAGCATTTGTTTTCCGGATTGGGTTTGAGCAACATCGTCAGTATTGCCGGCACATCGATGGCGGACTGAAGTCCGCCGCTGCCCTTCGGTCCGACACCGTCGGACCTCAGGGTGAATCGCGCGGTAGCGCGATTCACAAATGCAAGATCATACTAGCGCTACGCGGGATTGTGATTCGGCGCGGTTGCCGCGTTGGCGTTTGCGAAATTCGTTTTTCAGCTGGTCGCCTACTTTTTCTATGCCTCTGGCGATTTGTTTTTCATCTACGCTGGGAAAGCCGAGGCGCAGAGTGTTGGGTTGGGGATTCTGGAAATAGAAAATGCGGCCGGGGATGTAGAGCACGCCGCGTTCGCGGACGTGGATCAGCAGATCGCCGGCATCGAAACCGGGCGGCAACGTTACCCAGACGGACATGCCGCCTTCGGGGCGGGTCCAGACTACTTCTTCGGGCATGAATTTTTCTAGCGCTTCTTCCATTGCTTCCAGGCGGCTTAGGTAGATTTTTTTCATCTTCGCGAGATGTTTGCTGAGATAGCCGCGGCGGACGAATTCGGCGAGCGTCGCTTGCGCGAGCTGATCGGTGTGCAGGTCGGTGGACTGCTTCACGAGGCTCAGGCGTTCGATGACGCTTTCGGGACCGATGCACCAGCCGACGCGCAGGCCGGGAAAGGCGATTTTGGAGAAGCTATCAATTTGGATGACGTTGCCGGTGCGGTCGAGGGATTTCAGCGACGGGACGGCGGCGCCACGCAGGCGGATGCGGGCGTAGATGTGATCTTCGACGACCGGAACCTGATAACGCGCGGCGACTTCGAGCAGGCGGCGACGTTCGGCGACGGGCAAGACGGTGCCGGTAGGATTGTGAAAATCCGGAGTGACGAGCAGGAATTTGACGCGGTTCTGGAGGAGCACGGATTCGAGCGCGTCAATATCGAGTCCTACGTGGCCGATGCGTTGCGGGTTTGTTTCGACTCCCACGGCGAGCATGCGGACGCGCGCGGCGCCGAAAATGGCGAGCGCGCCGGGATAGGCGGGATTTTCGAGAGCGACGGCGTCACCGGGACGCAGCAGAGCTTTCCAGAGGAGTTCGATGGCTTGCTGGCAGCCGCCGGTGATGAGCAATTGTTCGTTGGAGACGTTGAGGCCGTCTTCGCGGAGGAATTCGATGAGCACGCGCTTGAGCGGTTCGTAGCCGTCGGAAGAGCCGAGCTGCAGGACTTTGCGGCCGGATTCGCGGAGGACGGCGTTGCAGCAGCTGCGAAATTCCTCGACGGGGAAAAATTCATCGGGAGGGCGCGCGGTGACGAAGCCGATGGAGTTGTCGGGTACTTCGGGCATCATGCGGCTGAGAGCGTCTTCGGCGCGCTCGTCGGCGAAGAGAGATTCCCAGCGCAGGCTGCCGCCATGGCCATTCGTGCGCGGCGGCGGAGTGAATTGGCGGACGGGCGAGCCGCAGATGTAAGTGCCGCGGCCGACGTGTCCCTGGATGAGGCCTTCGGATTCGAGTTCGGCGTAGGCGTTGGCGACGGTGGTGCGGTGGACGCCGAGTTGGGAGGCGAGTTCGCGGCTGGCGGGGATGCGATCGCCGGTGCGGAGATCGCCGGAATGGACCAGGGCGCGGAGCTGGTCGCGGAGTTGTACGTAGAGCGGAATGTGGCTTTCGGATTGAAGATGGAGAGGAAGCATTGGCTCGCTCCTATAGGCCAATATATAGGGGTAATTGTACATGTAAAGAGCCAATTTGTCTTTAGTCAGAATCTCTGAGTGGTGGGTCAGTTTCCGATCCCGCGGCTGATCAGGCGTTGGCAGGAGCATCAGCAAGAGCTTTGCAAACTTCGGCAAACAATTGCTGGTCTCGGCTCGCAAATGTGAGGAATTGGTTGCCATCCGCGACGTAAGATTCGGGTTGAATTTGATCGAGCTGCTTCCAGAACAAAGCCACCAACGCCTCGACCGCAGGGTTATGCGGGGCAAAATCGCCGAAGTTTACGAAAACGGAGATGTAGTCCGATGTTGAAGGTAGCTCGAAGACGTTACCTTGCCATACCTGTCCAAGTTCCTTTGGAGAATCGAATATGTACCACTCGTCGAAGCCTCCATGCCGCAGAGTTTCTACGGATCGAACTTGAGGGCTATAAGCGACCCCACCGCGACTTCGCCATCCAGTGCGCTCCTCTCCCTCCGTGAGCCGTAGGGCTCCGCTATCGAGTGAGGTGACTGCGACATATTTTCCCGCTAAGGTTTTAGGGCATCGCAGCAAAAAACTATCGAGATCGTGAAGTCCCGTTGCAAGCCACTGGTATGTACCGGAAGAACCCGTGACCGTCGCCAGTGCAGAACTTCCCATCAAAGTAGCCTCCGGAAATCATCGCGGCCCGGCGATCGCTTGCTGTACGTATTAGCCACGCTGCTGTCCTGTTCGCAACAGGTAGCGCTGGATTTTGCCTGTGCTGGTTTTGGGGAGTTCGCGGACGAACTTGAATTCGTGGGGACATTTGAAGTTGGGGAGGCGGGTGCGGAGCCAGCCGTGGATTTCGCTGTCGAGGCCGCCGGCGGTGTTGGTGAGGCCGGGGCGGAGGACTACGTAGGCGATGGGGCGCAACAGGCCGACGGAGTCGGTGTGGCCGACGACGGCACATTCGGAAACAGCATCGTGGGCCAGGAGGGTGTTTTCGACTTCGCCGGGGGAGACCCACATGCCGGAAACTTTCATCATGTCGTCGGCGCGGCCGCAGTAGTGGAAGTAGCCGTCGGAGTCGCGCGTGAATTTGTCTCCCGTGTTGACCCAGCCGTCGCGTTTGGTGCGGGCGGTTAGTTCCGGGATGCGCCAGTACTCGGAGAAAGCGGAGCCGCCTTTCATCCAGAGATTACCCGGCTCGCCGTCGGGGGCGGGATCGCCGGAATCGCTGAGGATGCGAGCTTCGTAACCGGGTACTTCCCTGCCGCAGGAGCCGGGGCGGGCGTCGCCGGGGCGCGAGGAAAGGAAAATGTGGAGCATTTCGGTGGAGCCGATGCCGTCGAGGATGGCGATGCCGAAGCGGCGGCGAAATTTTTCGAAAATTTCGGCGGGGAGAGATTCGCCGGCGGAGACGGCGAGGCGCACGGAGGAAAAATCGAGGTTGAGACCGCGGCCGGATTCTTCGAGGAGCGCGGCATAGAAAGTGGGGACAGAGAAAAATACGGTGGGACGGTGCAGGGCGATGAGCGCGGCGATTTCGTCGGGGCGCGGGCGGTCGGGATGGAGGATGGTGGTGGCGCCGAAATGCAGAGGGAAATACATGCCGTTGCCGAGGCCGAAGGCGAAGTAGAGCTTGGAGACGGAGAAGAGGCGGTCGTCGGAACGAAGGTTGAGGACGCCTTGCGCGAAATTTTGCGTGGCGACGAGCATGTCTTGATGGCGATGGACGGCGGCTTTGGGAGTGCCGCCGCTGCCGGAAGTGTAGAGGAAGAAGGCGGGATCGGTGGGCGCGGTGGGGTGAGTCGCAGTGCTTTCCGCGGTCGCTCGGGCGGGGAGCCAATCTTCCCAGGCGAGGATTTGGCGGGCTATGCGGTCGGGGCGTTCTGTGTTCGGGTTTTGATTGCAGATAATCAGGAGGTCGAGAGGATTGTTGCGGGCGCCTTCGGCGAATTCTCCCAGGATGGGTGAGTCAACTATGGCGATGCGTGCGCCGGAATTTTCTATGTAGTGGCGATAGTCGGTGGAGCGCGCCATGGGATTTACGGGGACGGCGATAGCGCGGATTTTTGCGGCGGCGAAAAAGGCGGCTACGAATTCTTGGGAGTCGGGGAGCGCGATTAGGACGCGGTCTTTTGGTTGGCAATTGGAGTGGAGGAGGGCTTGGGCGACGCGGTTCATTTCGGATTCGAGGGATTCGTAGGTAACGGCGCCGGAGGGTTGGAGGATGGCGATTTTGCGCGGTTGGTTGCGCGCGGGGCGGGAGACGAAGTGGTCGGCGATGTTCGGAAACGGGGAGGATGGATCGGGCATGGGGGCCATTCTACTCCAGGTGGTGCGGGGTTAGTTGCTCGGGTCGCGGCGGTACCGGTCGATGTTGCGGCGGAAAAAATGGCGCACTGAAGTGCGCCGCTACAAAGGCGGAGCGGTCGGCGGGTTGCCGCGGATTATTGGGAGGGAGCTTCAGCGGCTAAAGCCGCTACTTTTTTCGGTGTGGATGATGTCGTGGCTGAAGCCACGACCCACAAGGATTCTTGACGGCAGAAATGTCGCGGCGCTTCCGTAAAGAGTCCGACAGCACAGATTCTTTGGCCTCGACGCCGGCGAGAAGCAATCAACACCAAGAGCACAGCCAGGAGTGGCTGTGCCACACTCGCTGCCGGGGCTTCGCCCTTGGCGCGTCCTTGCTGTCCTCTACTTCTTGCTACTGGGTGGCGGATTTTTCGCCTAGGCGGCGCATGCGTTCTTGGAGTTTTTTACGCAGGGTGCTGGGGGCGTTGGGATTGAAGGCTACCAGGTACCAGAGGGGTTGCGTGCGATCTTTGCTGAGGCGCGAGAGCGTGGAGGCGTCGCTATTGGGATGGCGGGCGATATTTTCGCGGATGGCGGAATAGGGGTGATGCGAGAGGCGGCCTAGAGTCTTGGCGGAAACTTTGGGGTGCTCGCTGATGAGGCGGAGGAGATAGAAATCTTCTTTGGGCGCCTGGCGGGAAAGATTGTCGAGAGTTTCGGGTTTCACTTCGGCGCTGAGGACTACGCCGACTTTTTCGTCCCAGCCCTGATTGATGCGATTGAGTTCCTGGGTGCGCGCGTGGATCAATTGCTCGATGACGCGGCGTTCCTGTTCGAGGCGCGGCGCGGGCAGGGCGCTGCGTTCGACGGAATCGAGAACGCGGAGAAGATGCTGGCGCTCGCCGAAGACAATTTGAGAAGTGCGCACGGTCTTGCCCTTTTGCGCGTTGCGTACCAAGTCTGACCGTCTCATCGTTAGCTCACCCCGCGAGTATCGGAAGCCGCCGGCGTCTTAATCCCCAAGAAGCGGCTTCGAAAGAAAAACGATTTTCTTGCCGGCGCGAATTGGTGCACGCGTGCGCGCAGGAGCGCTGGTCCATTTTGAAACAGGAGGCCGGCGCCCTGTAAGGCAACGAGCCAGATTATCCGGCGTTGGCGTTGCAGAGTAAAGGAAAGTGGGGAGTTGTGTTCCTAAGGGCGCAATAGAAGGTTCTAGAACCATGGGATTCGCGAGGGCGGTGGAGCGGGCGGGATGATGGTCCTTTACATCGGGAGCGGCATGCCGCGGCCCATGGAGTTGAGGAGACGTGAACGCCCGGGCAAGCTGGGGCGCAGCGAGCAGCGCCCCTACGAACCCTTGCAGAGTTTGATGTTTTTGCGGATGAAGAGTTTGCACCGGGCGCAACGCGGGCACGGCATGCCGTGCCCCTACGGGCTCTTGTTGCAGATAAGCCGGTGGGCGGATGGTGTTAAGTTAGGAGCGAGGCGGTGGCGAATGGCTGCGTTTGAAGAGCATAAGGATGAGCTGGAGCATTACGAAACGATGATGGGGCCGCAGCGGGGACGTTTGGCGGTGAGTTTGGATTTGCTGACGAACGCGCTGGTTTTGGTGGGGCAGCACGGCGTTTATTGCCACACAAACCGCGATCCGGATGTGCCGGTGATGGATATACGGATGGTGCAGCGCGAGATCAGCGAGGCGAAGGAATTGATTCAGAGCGTGATGGAGGCGATGCGGATCGAACGGGAGAACCGAGGGTGAATGCGGTCAATCGGAATGATCTGCATAGTTGGTTGTGAAAATATCAAGACCTGGCTTCAGGGGCTAAAGCCCCAGAACAAGATGCGTGATTACGGCGGGGCTGAAGCCCCGCCCTTCCGATATTAAGCCTATTGCGAAGGTGTGCCACGGGGAAAGGCAGCGCCAACCTGTGGCTAATCGGGCGGATGCATCCCTTGCCACGTTTGACAGGGCGGGTCTCAGACCCGCCCCTACGCGGTAATTTGATTGTGGACTGAATTAGAGTTTGAGGTCCCAGGTTTCGGCTACGAGGTGGTGGCCGAAACTGTGGTGGGGCTTTTTGGCGGTGACGCGGAAGCCCTGGGATTTGTAGATGCGGCGGGCGGCGTAGAGATTGCTTTGGGTCCACAGGGTCAGCGTTTTGTAGCCGGCCTGGCGGGCGAAGCGGACACATTCGCTGACGAGGCGTTGGCCGATGCCGAGGCCGCGGGCGGAGGGTTCGACGTAGAGCAGGCGGAGCTTTGCGACCGTGCGCGAATGCTGGACGAGGAAGACGGAGCCGACGATTTCGCCGCGGCGTTCGGCGATCCAGCAGCGTTCTTTGCGCGGATCGAAATTTTCGATGAATTGAGCCACGATATTCGCGACGAGCGCTTCGTAGCGTTCGTCCCAGCCGTATTCCTGCGCGTACAACAATCCCTGGCGATGCGTGATCCAGCCCATGTCACCGACTTGGTGTGGGCGGAGGAGATAGGGCTCGTTTTGCGCGGCGGATGCGGGCGGAGCGAGGAGGGATTCGATGGTGTGCATGGCGGAGACGAGCCGAGATTTTTCGGATTCGGGGATGGGGCGGAGGCGGGCGGCGACTTCTTTATTGGAGCGGGCGTTGAGGGAGGCGATGGCCTGGCGGCCGCGCGGGGTCAGCGAGAGGAGAAGTTCGCGGCCGTCGGATGGGGAGCTTTGGGTGCGGAGGAGGCGGGATTTTCTGAAGGAGCGAACGATGCGGCTGAGGTAGCCGGGATCGAGATCGAGGGCGGCGCAGACGGCGGAGGCGGTGGCGGGTTGTTGGTGGTGGGCCAGTTCGTAGAGGACGCGGCCTTCGGTGAGAGAGAAGGGGCTGCCCAGGTAGGCTTCGCGGAGAACGCCGATTTCGCGGGTATAGAAGCGGTTGAAGCGGCGGACGGCGGCTACGCGATTTTCTTCTTGGGGGTTGGGGGTCATGGTGGCCTTCTTGGGTGACATGGGTTTGTTGTGTGATTGATAGACTCACATATTTAGTTGCTTGCGTCAACTATATGACGACATTGAATGCTGAACGTTGCTAGCGCGGCTCAACAGCGATGGCGCACTAAAGTGCGCCGCTACAAAGGCAACTGCGCGGCCGTGCTGCTTGCGGAGCGTGGGTGGTCGACGCAACAGTGGCGGGTCGGCAAAGGTCGCCGACCCGCCGGTACAACGGCGGAGGCTGCGCGGGGAAATCGCCGCCGACTGATCGGCGAGACAGAAGCGAGTGCCCGCGAGGCAAGCCTCGCCTGATGGATTCGCGACGGGCTTCAGTTGGTCACGGCGGCAGCCCTTCGTTCCTCAGGGTAAACAAGCTGCCGCACTGCCAGATGTGGCTTGCCGGACTGGGGTTAGTGGTTGTTCCGAGCGATTCGCCAGTGAGCGGGTTACCGGGGCTTGCGGGCGGGGATGGATTTTGGTCTTTCTGGCGTAACCTTTTCCCTTCCCTGAAGTTTTATACTGGTGCAGGGAGACGTGCGGAGATTGCTTTGAGTTTTGTCGGGGAAGCCGGGGAGCGGCAACTGGTGGAGGCGGCGCAGGCGGATCCGCGCCGGTTCGCGGAGCTGTACGAGCTACATTTCGCGCGGGTGTACGCGTACGTCTGGAGGCGGGTGGGCGACCGAGACGTGGCGGAAGATGTGACCTCCGAGGTATTCCATCACGCTCTGGCGAATTTGCAGAAGTTCGAGTGGCGCGGGGCGCCTTTTGGGGCGTGGCTGATGCGGATTGCGTCGAATGCGGTGGCGGACCGCTGGCGGCGGCACGCGCGGGAGAATGCGAGCGAGCTGGCGGAGGAGCCCGTGAGCGGCGAACCGAGTCCTGAGGATGTGGAACTGCGGGCGCAGCTATTCCGGCTGGTGCGCGAACTTCCGGTGGAGCAGCGGCGAGTGATCGAGATGAGGTTCGCGGAGGAGAAAAGCATCCGGGAAATTGCGGTGACGCTGGGGCGGACGGAAGGCGCGGTGAAGCAGCTGCAGTTCCGGGGGATGCAGGCTCTGCGAGAGCAGGCGGCGAAGGTGGCAGGGAAAAAGTTTGGTGAAGCACATGGCTAAGCTGAGTTTGAGCGAACAACTGGATCGGGCGGTGCAGGCGATTCTGGCGCCGGCTGCCGGGGCGCGACGGCGCGACGGCGCGGGACTGGATGTGCGGATCGCTCCACTGGCACGGCTGGCGGAACAACTGCGCGGGTTGCCGCGGGAAGATTTCAAGGCACGATTGAAAGCTGAATTTGAAGGGAGCGCGACGATGGCGAGCAAACCAGTGGCAGCATCCGAGCAAGCGCAGGCGGCGGAGACGCAGGCGGAGAAGAGGGCGGGCGCGCAAGAAAGCTATATTCCCGCGGGATACAACACGATTACGCCGTACCTCACGGTGGTGGATGCTGTGGCGCTGATTGATTTCTTGAAGCAGACGTTTGGGGCGGAAGAGACGTTCCGCACGACTGGCGGGGCGGGCGGAATCCATTGCGAGCTGCGCGTCGGAAATTCGATGTTGATGGTCGGCGGGGGCAGCGCGGAGAAGCCGTTGAGCGGCGAGGCCAGCCCGACGACTTTGCACGTATATGTGCAGGATTGCGATGCGACGTACGCTCGCGCACTGAAGGCGGGAGCGACATCCATCGCCGAGCCGAGCGATCAGCCGTACGGCGAGCGTCTTGCGAGGGTGAAAGATGCGTCCGGAAATATCTGGAACATCGCATTCCCCACGTATCTGGGCGAGAAACCGTACAAGCCCGAAAGCGTTCAGAGCATGCAAGCGTACCTGCACGCGAATGGGGCTGCGTCGTTGATTAATTTTTTGGAGCGAGCGTTTGGCGCCGAAGAAATGGGCAGGGCTACCTCGCCCGAGGGACTGATTTGGCACAGCACGCTCAAGATTGGCAATGCGCAGCTGGAAATGAGTGACGCGATGGGCCCGTACCAGCCGATGCCGACGATTTTTTATTTGTATGTGGAGGATGCGGACGCCTGGTACCGGCGCGCAGTGGATGCGGGGGCCATCGCGGAGAAGGCGCCTGCGGACCAGCCGTATGGGGATCGCGTCGGGAGCGTGAAGGATCCCGCCGGGAATTTGTGGTATCTGGCGACGCACCAGGGCGAGGGAAAGGCGCAATCTTCGACGGAGGCTGGCGAAAGTTCAGGCGAAGTTGCGCCGGTGAAATATATTCGCGAGGGATTCCACACGTTGACGCCGTATTTGCTGGCTAGCGATGCGACGCGCTTGATTGATTTCTTGAAGGAAGGATTCGGGGCGCAAGAGCGGTTCCGGGTGCGGGCCGGCGAGAAAATCATGCACGCAGAAGTGGTGATTGGCGATTCGATTGTGGAATTGAGCGATGCGAGTGCGGAATTTCCAGCGATGCCGGCGATGCACATTTTGTATGTGGACGATGTGGACGCGACGTACCAGCGAGCGTTGGATGCGGGAGGCGCATCGCTATCGGCGCCCGTTGAGCAGGTGTATGGGGAGTACGAAGCGGGGGTCAAGGATCCTTCCGGGAATCACTGGTACATCACGGAGCGCCGGAAACTGGACCACATTACGCCGGATACGGGGGCAATTTTGGCGGGGTTCAGCGGGCGCGGGATTGACCAGTTTATTGATTTCACGAAGCGGGCCTTCGGGGCGGAGGAGGCGTTCATGCACAAATCTCCTGCGGGCGTTGTGGTTCATGCACGGATTCGGATTGGGGATTCGATTGTGGCGGTGGGGGAATTACGGGGCGGTTTTGCGACGATGCCGTTCCATATGCATGTGTATGTGCCGGATGTGGATGCGGTGTATGCGCGGGCGGTGGAGGCGGGGGCGAAGACTTTGCGAGCGCCTAAGGATGAGCCTTACGGAGATCGGGCGGCTACGGTGGCGGATGCGTTTGGGAATTTCTGGTCTTTGGCTACGCATATTAAGGATGTGAAGTTTTAGGGAAGGCGGAGTCTACCTCGGAGACGCAGAGGACGCAGAGAAAGGCAGAAGATTTAACACAGAGTCCACGGAGAAAGGCTTGGAGGGCACGGAGAGTTTTGGGCGGGGCGGACGTGGTGCCTCCGGCTGAGTGCAAGGCAATGAGAGAACCAACACCAGAGGCGAAGGCTGCCGGCTCGACTAACTGCGTCGAGCCGCCGCTACACAAACCCGTTTATCTTAGGAAGGGGTTTTCGTTGCGTTCGGCGCCGATCGTGGTGGTGTCGCCGTGACCTGGGATTACCAGGGTTTCGTCGGGTAACGTTAGCAGTTTGCCGCGGATGGAATTCATGAGGTCTTTCAGCGAGCCGCCCCAGAGGTCGGTGCGGCCGATGCTGCCTTGAAAAAGCGTGTCGCCTGCAATCAACCTTGTGGTGGTGCTGCCGTGATCGTGTGCGTGATCGCGCAGGTGTGCGTCGGCGCGTGCGCTGCTTTGCAGATCGGCTTGCAGGTGAGCTTGCGCTGAAGCTTTGGCTGGCCTGGGGCGTCCGGCGTCTTCCAAGTAGGACTGATCGGGCGCGCTGTTTTTTTCCACGTAGAGACTGATGCTGCCGGGAGTGTGTCCGGGGGTGTGGATTACGCGGGCGGAGTAGGGGCCCCAGCGGAGCGTGTCACCTTCTTTGAGGAAGTCTTCGATGCGCGTGGATTCGGGCGTGCGCACTCCCAGAAATTCGGCTTGCATATCGAGATGGCGGTAAAGCTCGAGGTCCGCTTCGTGGATGAGGACGGGAGCGCCAGTGGCTTGATGGAGGAGGGCGAGGCCGCCGACGTGGTCAATGTGGGTGTGAGTGCTGACGATGGCGCGGACGTTTAGATTGTGGGATTTGAGGATTGCGAGGATGCGAGCGGTTTCGTCGCCGGGGTCAACGACGATGGCTTCATGGGTGGCGGGATCGCCGAGGATGGAACAGTTGCATTGCAGAAGGCCTACGGGAAGGATTTCGTGGATCAGGTCTGCGGACACACAGGAATTATAGCAAGCAACATCGCGAAGCAGAATTCGCGGGCGCGTGCGGTGCTATTCGGGGAGGCGGCTCGGTCTTGGCGTGTGCTGTCACGCCGCGAGTTGTGGCCCGACACCGCGAAGCAAGCTTCGCTGGAAAAAGGCGAGAGCAAGCTCTCGCACTCCCAGATGGTGGAGCGGGCGGCTTGGGAGGAGGCGGAGCGAGTTTGCCTGGACTTGACGTGCACGATGCCCTGCTGGCTCGTGCTGGTTTGATAAGATGGGCGGCATGGAAACGCCATTGATTCAAGAAGAGCAGAGCTTGGGAGCGCGCTTTGGGGAATTTAATGGGTGCCGGTTGCCGGAATTGTTTGCGGGATTTGAGGCGGAGTATCGGGCGGCGCGGGAACGCGTGGCTTTGTTTGACACGAATTGGCATGCGGTGGTGGAGCTTACTGGGCCGGACCGGGTGCGGTATTTGAATGCGATTGTTTCGAATGATGTGAAGGGTTTGGGCGAGGGATTTGGGACATTGGCTTTGCTTTTGAATCCGCAGGGGCACATTTTGGCGGAATTGGAGATTTACGCGCTGCAGGAGAAGTTGCTCGTGCTTTCGCATGGATCGGTGCGCGAGCGGACTGTGGCTACTTTGGATAAATTCATCATCATGGATGATGTGACTTTGAGCGACGTGACGGAGGAGTTCGGGTCGTTGGCGGTGGAGGGGCCGCGGGCGGGGTCGGTGATTTCGGAGGCTTGCGGACTTTCTTTGGAGGGATTTTCGGAGCACGCGATTGCGGAGGTGAAGATTGCTGGAGTCGGGTGCCATTTGATACGGCACGCGCATTTTGGAGGGCCAGGGGCGGAGATTGTGGCGCCGCGGTCGCATCTGAGTTTGGTGTGGGGGTCGCTTTTGGGCGCTGTGCACGCGATGCATGGAGCGCCGATTGGGATGAGGGCTTTGAACGCTTTGCGTTTGGAGGCGGGAGTGGCTTGGTTTCCTGAGGATTTCAATGACACTGTGATTCCGCAGGAGGCTGGGTTGGAGGCTACGCATATTAGTTTCAGCAAGGGTTGCTACACCGGGCAGGAGATTGTGGAGCGGGTGCGGTCGCGGGGGCAGGTGAACCGGCGGCTCGCGCGTTTGAAATTTTCTTCGGCGGAGGCGCCTTCGGCTTTGACTCGTTTGCGGACGCGGGACGGAGAGGCTAAGGAAGTGGGGATTGTTACTAGCGCGGCGTTTTCGCCGGCGGCGGGGGTGGCGATCGGGATGGGGTATGTGCGGCGGGAGTTTAATGCGGTGGGGAGCGTTTTGGATTGCGATGCGGGGACAGCGGAGGTCATCTAGTTGAGGCAGACGCAGCAAAGAAAATCTACCGCAGAGACGCAGAGTACGCACAGAAAACCAACGGCAAAGATTTAACACAGAGTGCACAGAGAAAAACGGAGAACACGGAGAAACCGCGACGACTTTTGGATCTTAGCCCGCCACCAAATACTTCCCTGCTTTAACTTTTGCTGAAATTCATGGAGCGCATGAAGCTGCCGCGGTCGTTGTCTATCTTTTTTTGGAGTTGGAAGATGGCGTAGAGGAGGGCTTCGGGGCGCGGGGGGCAGCCGGGGACGTAGACGTCAATGGGGATGACCTGGTTGACGCCCTGCACTACCGCGTAATTATTGAAGACGCCGCCGGAAGTGGCGCAGGCGCCCATGGAGATGGCCCATTTGGGCTCGGGCATTTGTTCGTAGAGCTGCTTGATGACCGGAGCCATTTTTACGGAGACGCGGCCGGCGACGATCATCAGGTCGGACTGGCGCGGGGAGCCGCGGAAGACTTCGGCGCCGAAGCGGGCGATGTCGTAGCGGGAGGAGGCCATGGACATCATTTCGATGGCGCAGCAAGCGAGGCCGAAGGACATGGGCCAGATGGAACTGCGGCGCGCCCAGTTGACGACTTTATCGAGCGAGGCGAAGAGAATGCCTTCGTCTTTCAGGAAGTTTGCGTCTTGCCCAGGCGGTTCAAGAGTGACGCCTTTTGCCAACTCGACAGCCATGATTTGTGCGGCTCCGTGGCGGCTTGGCATCGCTCAACTTTAACAATCAAGCGCGTTGAGCATTGACGACCGCTGCAATCATTTTGCCTGTTTGGGGCGGGCAACGCAACGGTGGAATCTTGAGGCTTTAGGCTATGTGGCGATGCGGTATTCGGTTTTTACCAAGCCGCTGGGATAGTGCTGCGTGGCTATGTGGTGGAGTTGCAGGTCGCGCGGAAGGGCGCCGAACAGAGGGATCCCATCGCCGATCAGCACGGGCACGCGGGTGATGATGAGACGCTGCACTTGGCCGGCGCGCAGGAATCTTTGGATGGTGATGCCGCCGTCTACGTAGAGGTGGTGGGCGCCGCTGGCTTGGAGTTTCGCGACGATTTCGGCGGGCTCGCCGCTCATTTGTTCTAGCTTGCCGCTGCGCGCTGCAGATAAATCCAGCGGGCGGCTGCTCAGGACTACTACACGTTTTTCACCGTATGGCCATTCGGGAAAGGCGAGAACCGTCTCGAAGGAGTTGCGGCCGATCACCAGAGCATCTACCGTGGCGATGAATTCGTTGTAGCCGTGGGGTTCGCCGCCGCCGGCGGGCAGGAAGTCTAGAGCGCCGTTGGGGCGGGCGATGAAGCCGTCAACGCTGGTGCCGATAAAGACGGATACCGTGGACTTCGTAGTCATGGCGAGTCCTTTTGGGTGCGCGGATAATTCAGGCGCTGTTTTTGACCGATGCAGTAAACACCGCAACACCAACAGCGAAGGCTGCCGGCTCGACGTAAACCGTCGAGCCGCCGCTACAAGTGCAACGGCAAATCCGCGACCTGCCCAGTCTGGCGTCTTATATTCGACAGCTGAAGCCTACCGAATCTATCGTCTGGATTGACGCTTGCGACGTTATTCAGGATTGGCGCGCTTTGGCGACCATGTCCACTAGGACGGTTCTGGCTTCCGCGGGAGTGCGGGCTTCGCGGGAGAACGCGATACGGGCGCCGCGCGTGCCTTCGTTGGTCTGCATGCGAACGTGAAAGCCGAGGCGGTCGACTGAGGTCATCTCGGCGGCTTGCGATTCTGTGGCCGCGAAGACTCGGGCTAGCAGGACGAGAGCGTCGGCGTGGTCGGCGTTCATGTGCTGGATGATGGCGGCGGCGCTTTCTGCGAGCGGGTCGGGCTCGGCGCTGTAATATTCCGCGGCGGAGACCCAACCCATCACGCCGAAACCGCCGACGTAGTAAACGTCCACTACTTCCATGCGGTAAAAGGCAAAATCCTCGAAGTCCACCCAGTATTTGCTATTGGCGTAGCGAGCGAGGTAAAGCTCGCGGGCTGCGGCTACTTCAGGCGTGGGGATGAGCACGACATTTCCCAGAAGCGTGACTCGGGAAGAGCCGAGGGGATCGCCAGTGGAAGCTGGATCGGTGACCAAGAGGCTGGCGCGGGGATCGGCCTGGATATTTTGCGTGTGCATGGCCATGGTGCTGATGAGGAAGATGGGATTGGCGCGGGCGTCGAGCGCATAGGGCATGACGGAGCCGAAAGGAAAACCGGGCTGTTTGCGGGAGAGCGTGGAGAGGCTGGCTACGCGGCCGAGGTGGGTTAAGGTGCGGGCGCGTTCGGCGTAGGTTGGCTCGGGGATGGCGGGTTGGCCGGATGCCGGGGCGGGGCCGGCGTGTTTTCCTGTTGCGAGTGAAGACATTTTATTCTCCTGCGTGCGGCGGGCGCGCGATTTCGGAATCGTTGGAGTAGCGCGTCCTTGAAACAAGCTAACACGTTGGGGGTTGCGGTGTCAGTTTCGAGGGAACGTGGCGAGCAGGGAGATTGGCTTGTGGATCGTGATCGAAGTAGTATCTGGTTTTCAAGCCCTCCGACAGGCCAAAGAAGTGAACATTTACATTACCGAACGGAAATTTTCGCTGCGCTCTGAATACGACATCGCGGCGCCTGGCTGCGACTACTATGCCGAAAAGAAGTTTTTCTCGTTTGCGGCCAAAGTTCAACTGCTAAGTGAGGGTCGGCAAGTCCTGGGGACCATCCGAGGACGCTTTCCATTCGGCCCACGCTATGATTTCGAGTTTGCGAACGGACGAGTCTACCGTTTTTGGTGCGAAGGATTTTGGAAGGGCGTGTATCGTTGCGAGTGCGGTGAAGAAAAATACCGGATGTACCAACACAAGGGGCTGAATTACTCGATCTTTCAGGACGACCTTAAAATTGCAGCGTTTACCAAGAATCGAGTGGTCATCGGGAAAGGAAACGAATACGCGATTCGTCTGGACGAAGACGCAAATTCGCAGGTGGTAATCTGCATGGTGCTGGCGATCAATACTTCGCAAGGCGACAACGACACGTCAGTGACGATAGACTTTGGCTCTATCGGGCCGGAGGACAAAGCGTTTGATACGTCGTGGAATCCGCGGTGAGTCCCGAGGTGGGATAGCGCAGCGAGGCTCGCGCACCCCGAGCAGCAATTCATCCGCAGGATCTTCGTGCGGGGCTCGATGATACGGATTGAAAATGGTTTGCTACACTCTTAGGGTTTGATGGTGGTTGAGCGGCTGGGACTGATTTTAAAACTGCGGAAAAGGGAGTGAATTTAATTTATGTCGAAACAAGAAGAAGCGGGATTGATTTTGAAGCTTTACGAACTGCGGCGGGAAGAGGTGATGCGCAAGGCGCGGGACTGGTATTTCCGGGAGTTCAACCCTCAGACTTTGGCGGAGTTCAACAGCGCGATGCTGGGGGAGCACAGCGCTTATTTGCGGATGGTGGTGACGTATTGGAATATGGCGGCGGCGCTGGTGACGAATGGAGCGATCAGCATGGAGCTCTTCAATGAGAGCAACGGCGAGCAGATTGGGGTGTTTGCGAAAGTGGAGCCGTTGCTGGGCGAGATCCGCGCGGCTTATGGGCCGCAGTTTGCGGCGGGGCTGGAGAAATTGATTGATGCGACGCCGGATGGACGCAAGCGGGTGGCGACGAGCCGCGAGCAGATGAAGGCGATACGGGCGCGGATTGCGGAGAGACAGGCGAAGGCTGCGCAGAGTTAGGTGGCGTGGCCGGGCGCGGACGGACGGCGGATTAGCAGGGCACGCAGCGGATGGGCTTACGGGAGCTTCCCAACAAAACGCGTCGGGACGCAAACGCCGCGACAGCGTTTTTTGGGAGAGCTTCACGCCGGGGCTGAAGAGTTTGTGTGAGAATTGCAAAAAGCTGTACTTCAGCGGCTAAAGCCGTTCTGATTTTGCCGAGTTAATGCCGTAGCTAAAGCTACGGCCTACAAAGCTGCTCGAGTTTCTCACGCTGACTGTGAAGCACAGCGTCCGGTGGAGTGAAATCAAGGAATGGCTTTAAAGATTTTATGCCTGGAGGAATTATTTATGGTGATGGATTCAGAGAAGCGGTGCGGATTTGCGCGGAAATTTGTGCGGCTGGGAATTGGCGCAGGTTGTATGGCGCTGGTGCTGGTGGCCGCGGGTTGCGGGAAGGAAGAGCCTAAGGATACGCGGGCGGCGGACGAGGCGGCGATCCGGAATACGGACGCGCAGTGGGCGAAGGCGGCTGCGTCGAAGGATGTGGACGCGACGATTGCTTATTACAGCGATGACGCGGCGTTATTGCCGCCGAACGCGCCGATGGCGAGCGACAAGGCTTCGATACGGGCGGCTTGGGCTGGATTGCTGGGGCCGGATACGAGTTTGAGCTGGCAGGCTACGAAGGTGGATGTGGCGCGGTCGGGAGATTTGGGATACGTGATGGGAACGTATCAGATGGAGAGCAAGGACGCGGCGGGCAAGGAAGAGGCAGCTCGCGGGAAGTTTGTGGAGGTCTGGAAGAAGCAGGCCGATGGGAATTGGAAGACGGTGGCGGATATTTTCAATTCCGATTTGCCGGCGCTGAAGCCTGAGCCTGTGGCGAAGAAAAAGGTGGCGCGGCATCATCATACGCGGAAGCGGCGGCAGGCTGGATGATGCGGAAAGGCCTAATCTACTGCAGAGACGCTGAGGACGCAGAGAAGGGCGACAGCTAAGATTTAACACAGAGAACACAGAGAACGGCTTTGAGGGCACGGAGAGTTTTGGGAGTGGTGGTGATTGTGCCCTCGTACGCTTAACTTCCGGAATTAGTGGTGGCCGTGGGCGCCACTACCGTGTCCACCGCCGCTGTGTCCGCCGCCACTGCTGTGTCCACCACCGCCGTGACCGCCACTGCTGTGGCCTCCTCCGTAGTGGGCGGTGGAGTGGCCGCCGCTGAAGCTGCGGCTGCTGTGGGATGAGAAGCCGCGTGACTGGGCGCCGCGGTTGTAACTATTGTAGGCGCCGGAGCGGGTGCCGGATTGCGCGCGAGGCTGGCTGAAGCTGCGAGCGGCGCGGTCATTGCTATTGAAGCCGCGATTCGTGGCGCCGGAGTGGCTATAGGAATTGCCGCGCGCGAAGGATTCACCGCGAGAATTTGCGTAGGCGTCGGTGCGACCGTGGCCGTACCCACCGTTGCGCGCGAATGCTTCGCCGTGATTGTATGCGCCGCCGCGGCCGTAGGTGGCGCCGCGATGAACGTCGTTGACGACGCCGTGGTAGCCGCCGTTGCGGTAGTAATTATTTCGGTTGTAAAAAGACGCGCTGCGCGAATAGTAGGGATGGCCGCCCCAATAGACGGAGTGGTGATACCAGTCGGGATGCCAGTGTCCCCAGCCCCAGCCAAAGCCGCCGAAAAAACCGACTCCGAAACCGATACCGAAGGATAGATACGGCCCGCCGTACCAGATGCCGGGATAGTTGTACCAGTAAGGCCACGGCGAGATGGCGTAGCCGTACACGGCCCAGGGATCGTAGGCCGGGACGTACACGACATTGGGATTTGTAGGTTGAATGATGACCGTGGAGCCCTGATTTTCCACCGTTTGCTGCGGAGTGGATTTCAGATTGCCGACTTGTTCGGCTTTCTGGCGCATGGTCTGGACGGCGTCCATGACATCTTGCTGCTGGTTGTAGTAGGCGTCGCCGAGGGACGAAGTCCATGAAATATTTTTGTCCATATTACCGAGGACGGAAGGAAAGGCGGTGAGGGCCTTTACACTGGGGTCCCAATTCTTTTGATCGACGGCTTGGGCGAGCGCGTCGCCTTTCAGGCCGGGATTATTCTGGACGAAGCGGTCGGCTTCGACGATCTGCGCGGGGAAAGTGGAGGCCGCGAGGATTTGCGCGACGAGCGAATCGGGATAGAGCGCGATGGGAGCGACGAGTTGTTGCAACTGGTCGGGGGTCTGCGTGGTGTACGCGGGAGCTGGGGCGTCGTTGGTGGCTTCTTGTTCCTGAGCTGGGAGGGTCTGCGGCCAGGTGATCAGAAGCAGGCCGAAAACTAGGGCGTAGGTCAACAGCTTCGTCGCCCAGCTACGCGCGGGTGGGGCTGCGGTACGAGTGCTATGAAAATTTTGTGGGGTCGTCATTTGTGGACGCCTCCTAAGGATTGGACGGGATGATTCTGTGTGAAGTTGCAGGGAATTACAAACATCAGGGGAACAATGGAGATAGCGGAGCGGTGAGTACAGGAAAGGTTGTAGGGATTCCGTTCGAAGTGTGAGGGCACCTAGGCGTGGCTGCGGAGGTGGTGTAGCGGGCGCAAGGCAACAACGAATCTACCGCAGAGGCGCAGAGGTCACAGAGAAAACCAAGGCTAAAGATTCAACATAGAGGGCACTGAGAACGGCGGAGGGCACGGAGAAGGCGTGAATGTGCCGCAGACAAGTCCTTCGAACCGGCACTGCCGGTTCTCAGGATGAATCGCCCTGTGGGGCGATTCACAGAGAAAAGCGCGGCGAGGCAAGCCTCGCCGAAGAGAAAGCGGCGGAAAGCCGCCGCACTCCCAGAGGGTGCGCGCCTGGCTCGCATCTTCGCCGCCGCCGTGCGAGTGATGGCGGTGATCGAATTTCAGCGACGACTGCTGCGCGGATTTTGTGCCGGTGCGAAAACCGGCATCCGCGACCTGGGACATGCGCATTGGCACTATTGAGGCTTTTGGTTGGCGGCGGATTGTTCGGTGGTTTCGGCTTTTTGCCAGGTGGCGTCGGGGTCGTAGGTTTTCATGGCTTTGACGCGTTCGCTGGTGCGCTTGCCGAGATCTTTTTGATAGACGACGCCGTCCTGATCGACGAGGAAGGTCATGACGCCGGAGTCACGATAGATGGCTGGGTAGGCGACGAAAGCGAAGCCATTGGTCATTTTGCCGTCAACGACGTAACTGCTGGCGCCACCGGGGGCGTTTTCGCCCTGGCCGTCGAGAATCTGATAGTAGTAGCCGCGGAAAGGTTCGTGGCCGGTGGGGCTGCCGGGAACGACGCCGTCGCTGCCGGCATTAGCGACGAGCGGGCCGATGGGGCTTTCCGGCTGCTTTTCGGCGGTGGGCCAGTAGAGGCCGTCCTGTTTGCCTTCATCGCTGACGAATCTTTGGGCGTACTGATCTTTTTCTTGCGAATAGAATTGCTTCTGCGCGGCGACTAATTCCTGGCAGACGCGGATGGCGGAAAGCTCGTTCTTGCCGATGCGGCGGAAGAGAATTTCGCGTTTGGCGGCCACGGTGTCGAAATACCACTGGTCGCCCTTCTTGAGGAGCGGGATGGGCATGGGCCAATTTTCCGCGCCGACGTAGAGAGTGGTGGTGCCGTCGAGTTCGGTGACCAGGCGATGCATGTTCTGGTAGCGCTTGACGAAGTTGGCGCGATTTTCCTGATCCTCGGCGGGGTCGCCGGAGGAGATGATTTTCTTTCCCTGCGGGCCGAGAACTTCGAGCATGGCCTTTTCGTCGTTCTTTTGCGCGGCGTCCACGAGAGCTTGGCTGGCGGCTTCGGCGGTGGGATAGGTTTTCTGGCCGGATTGTTGGGCACGGGAAACGGCCGGGAACGCGGCGACGAGCAGGAGGGCGAGGAGGGCGAGAATTGAATTCGGGACGGCGTGAGTCGTTTTAAGATTGCGGTGCGCGTGACGCATTGGTTGAGTCTCCATTTCTGATTCGTTAGTGCGGTTGTGGTTCAGATTGCCCTCAGGGGCTAAATCCCCTGATCAATGGATGTCCTTTATGACGGAGCTAAAAACCGGACCTACAGAACTCTCAGGCCGAGGCAGTATCTACTCTTCAGCTTGCAATTACCGGTGGTGGCCGCCACCACCGCCGCCGCCGCGATTGCCGCCGCCTCCACCGCCGAAACTCTGGGCGCCGCGGGAGGAGTAACTGCGGCTTTCTCCGCCGTGATTGTAACCGCTGAAAGCGCTGGAGCGAGTGCCCGTGTCCGCGCGCGGAGTGTAGCCGTGGCTCTGCGGCTGCGAATCGCCATAACCGCGGGCGGCGCGGTTGTCACCATTGAACGGTTTGGTTGTGGCGCCGCCGCGATTGTAAACATCGGCGCCGCCGCGGGTGGAGCCGAGGCCGTTGCGATTGTTGTAGCCCTGACCGTGTTCCTGGGCGAGATTGCGATTCACGTTGGAGTTTACGCCGTGGTAGCCACCGTTGTGGTAATAGTTGTTGCGGTTGTAAAACGTGTTGCTGCGCGAATAGTAGGTGTTGTGGTTGTAGACGATGACGTGACTGCCCCAATTGGTCCCCCAGTTATGCCAGCCCCAGCCATAGCCTCCATAGAAACCGATTCCGAAACCGACGCCGAAGTAAAGATTCGGACCGCCATACCAGATACCGGGATACTGATACCAATAGGGCCACGGAGTGACGGGATAGCCGTAAACGAGCCAAGGATTATAGGCGGGGACGTAAACGACTTGCGGATCGGCGGGCTGGATGACGATGTCGGGCCCTTGATCAACGACGGTTTGTTGCGGCGTGCTTTTCAGGTTGCCGGTTTGCTGCGCTTTCTGGCGCATGACTTGTACTGCGTTCATGACGTCCTGCTGCTGGTTGTAGTAGGCGTCGCCGAGCGAAGAGGTCCAGGAAAGATTTTTATCCATATTGGCTAGCACGGAGGGAAACGCCGTGAGGGCTTTCACGCTGGGGTCCCAGTCCTGCTGGTCCACGGCTTGCGCGAGCGCGTCGCCCTTGAGGTCTGAATGATCCTGGACCCAGCGATCGGCTTCGACAATTTGCGCGGGGAAGGTGGAGGCCGCGAGTACTTGCGCGACGAGAGAGTCGGGGTAGAGGGCGATGGGCGCGACTAATTGCTGCAATTGTTCGGGCGTCTGGGGGGTGTAGGCCGGGGCTTGTGGCGCGCCGTTTTGATCGGACGGCTGGGCGGCTTGTTGCGAATCTTGCGCGTCCTGGAACGCGGAAGCAGTTTGCGGGTAGGCAACGCAAGAGACGGCCAGTGCCAAAGCGGAGAGGAGCAGCCTCTTGGTCCATCCGGACGTTGCAAGGCCCGAAGCATGTTGGCGCTTGTAGATATTCATGGATTTCTCCGAGGCGTTCATTATTCGGGGCGCCGCGATCGAGCGATGCCCGGAAGTCACAGGGTCAGATGCTAACTAATGCCGGCTTGCGGAGCTGGCAGTGGATGGTCCCACGGCAGACGTCATCATAGAATAATTTGAGGAATTATTCGACAGGTAAGAATCGAGGGGGGTTGCGCTTCAATCGCTGAGCCAATTGTTCGGTTGGGTCAGATGGGTATCCGCGGTGATTCACCGCAGAGACGCCGAGGACGCAGAGTAGACACGGCGGATGCAAGGGCCGTTTATTTCGGCAGCTTTTCAATCTGTTGCTGGACCTGGCTGCGAAATTCGAGAGGATGCGCCATTTTGTGAAAAGGCTCGGGAGTGCCGCCGGTGCCGATCATCACGATCGTTCCGTAGCCGAACATCCTGCCGACTGCTGTCTCGCTGATTTCGATGCTCTCGACTTTATTCAACATCATTTCGATGGTCTTGCGGCTGAGCAGGCCGGTCTTGATTACTACGCGGCGGTTGGTGACGGCCATTTCGGTGGCATTGCGGCGAGCTACGCCCATTAGGATCACGATCAGACCGACGACTAGCAAGGCGGCGCCGCCGGCTTCCATTAGATGCAAATCGCTGACGTCCGTATCCGGGTGGCTGAGCGCGTCGCCGAGCAGCAAGACGCCGGGCACGCCGAGAAGCAAGAGTCCGACGACGAGGTGGCCTAGCATTACGATCCAGTGGAGACGGGTTTCGTAGATTACAGTTTCGCCGGGGACTAAGTTCGCGGACACATAGGTCATGGGGTCCTTCTTTTGAATGCGCGGACTGGCAGTGGCTGCGCTTGTGCGTAACTTAAGCAGCGTAGCACACGCCCGCAAGGGAAAACGCTGGCGAGGCGAGGCTTGCCTCGCTGGAGAGCAAGGTGCGGCGCGCCGGACGCGTCCGACCGGCCGCCGCACACCGTGTTGTTCCGCGCCGATCTTCGCGTTGCGGTGGAGCGAGCGCTTTGTGGCGGGCCAACGATGGCGCACTGACCCTTCGTAATGCCACTCACGGTAAAAGTGCGCCGCTACAAAGGCACATGCCGCGAGGCGGGCGAATTGTGCTGATAGGCGGATTCGTGGCGGAATGCGAGGGCGGCGAGGCAAGCCTCGCCTGGGCAATTTGGGTGCTGTGCAAAAACACTTGAGACGGCGGCAGCAAGCTGCCGCACTCCCAGATGGTGCTTGGCGGCTTTGTGATATTGCTTGTTCCGGGCGAATGGTGGGGATGGTCGAACGCCGACTGCGGCCAGATCTGGTGGATTCGTGGTTACATTTGCAGATTTGCTGTGGGCAAGAATTGCGGGGGCTTGCGGACTTTTGTTGCTTGCTCGAAGGCGTAGGCTAGTTTGATGAGGGTGGGTTCGCTCCAGGCGCGGCCGAAGAAGGAGATGCCTACCGGGAGGCCGGAGACGTAGCCGGCGGGGACGCTGACGCTTGGGTAGCAGGCAACTGCCGCGGCTGTGGAGCTTTGGCCGCCGGCGTTATCGCCGTCAACGAGGTCGGTTAGCCAGGCGGGGCCGCCGGTGGGGGCGACTAGCGCGTCGAGTTTGTATTTGGCCATGGTGGCGTCAATTCCCTCCTGGCGGGCGAGGCGGAGGTTGTTATTGAGCGCGTCGAGATATTCCTTGGTGGTGAGCG
The DNA here is from genome assembly GCA_963780035.1 of uncultured Acidobacteriota bacterium. Lineage (GTDB taxonomy): Bacteria > Acidobacteriota > Terriglobia > Acidiferrales > UBA7541 > Palsa-295. The sequence goes on from CAWAAG010000016.1 coordinate 37,334, forward strand.
GGCCTTTGGCTTCGGCTTTGAGGAACATGTCCTGGCCGAAATAGGGCATTTCTTTTTCGCGATTGTTATCGTTGAAAGCGATTATTTCTTTGAGGGTGTGGACGGGAGCGTTGGGACCGAGGCGCGCGAGATAAGCGTTCAGGTCGGCTTTCAGTTCGTAGAGGAGCACGAGGTCTTCATTTTTGCCGGTCTGGCCGATGGTGGCGATGTCGGCGGGATCCACGAGAATTGCGCCGAGCTGCTTCAGGACCTCGAGGTCTCTTTCCATCAGCCAGTCCACGGAATCGTTGAAGCCGAAATATTTTCGGACCACGCCGATTCGCGCCCCGCGCAAGCCGTTGGGGTCGAGGACCTGCGTGTAATCGGTGAGCGACTTACCCGCACTGGCGCCGGTGGCGTTGTCGTCGGGATCCACGCCGGTGAGAGCGCCGAGCAGGATGGCGGCGTCGCGGACGGTGCGGCACATGGGGCCGGCGCCATCTTGGGTGTGGGAGATGGGAATGATGCCGCTGCGGCTGACGAGGCCGACGGTGGGCTTGATGCCGACGGTGCCGTTGGCGGAGGAAGGACAGACGATGGAGCCGTCGGTTTCCGTGCCGATGGAGATGGCGCAGAGATTGGCGGAGACTCCCGCGCCGGAGCCGGAACTGGAGCCGCAGGGATTGCGGTCGAGCGCGTAGGGATTTTTGGTGAGGCCGCCGCGGCCGCTCCAACCGCTGGTGGAATGGCTCGAGCGGATATTGGCCCACTCGCTGGGATTGGATTTGGCGAGGATTACGGCTCCGGCTTCGCGGAGTTTCTGCGCGACGAAGGAATCTTTGGGAGGCTTCGCGCCGACCAGGGCGAGCGAGCCGGCGGTGGTGCTCATGCGGTCGCGGGTATCAATATTATCTTTGATGAGGACCGGGATGCCGTGGAGCGGGCCGCGGGGGCCTTTTTCCTTGCGTTCTTTATCGAGGGCGTCGGCGATGGAGAGGGCGTCGGGATTGGTTTCGATCACGCTGTTGATGGCCGGGCCGTTTTTGTCAATCGCGTCAATGCGGGCGAGGTAGAGTTCGGCGATGGAGCGGGCGGTGTATTTGCCGGATTTCATTCCGTCTTGCAGGTCGGCGATGGTGATTTCGTCTAGTTCGAATGGTTTTACGTCGGCGGGGTTGTATGCGTTCTTTGAGTTTGGAGGAAGCGCGGAATTGTCGCGGACTTCCGCGCCCGAGGAGCGCAGTACGGGCGCTAGCGCCGCGGCTATGCCGGTGATGGCGGTGGACTGCAGGAATTTGCGGCGAGGTGATTTGGGAGTATTGGGTTGCGGCGGCTTGGGATTTTTCACGGCTGGACCCTTTTTCGTCTGGGGGATTCGCGCGGAGACATGTTACGCCAAGTGCTGCGAGTTGCGCGAGGAGGAGTGTCGCGATTGCGTGGTGCGCGGGGTGGGAACGTCCACACCAGTGGAACCCGGCCCGGTTCGATGATGCCGAACCGGCCCCTACACAAGCAACGGCAAAGGCTGGCGCTCTGAAGACCGCCGCTACACGCGAACGGAGCGAATGGAGGGGTTACACGAAGCGCTTGTGCGCTGATCACTTCACTTCGATTGTCAGGGTGGCGGTTTTGGAGGTGCCTTTGCCGTCGTCGGCGGTGAGGGTGTAGGTGGTGGTTTTCCTGGGCGAGACTTGCATGCAGCGGTCGTTGGAGGGCCAGACGTTGGCGTCGGGGGGATCGAGCTTTACGGATTTGGCGTTGGAGACGCCGTAGCACATGTCGACGGTGTCGCCGCGATGAATGATCCCGGGTGAAGCGTAGAAGCTGAGGATTTTGAAATCGCCGCCGCCGAGAGTTTCGTAGGTTTTGGCGGCGTCTTCGCGCTGGGCGGCGGCTTGCGCGGTTTTTTGTTTGGCGGCGAGGTCTTGATTTTCCTGCCAGCGGGACCAGAAGGTGTAGGCGGTGTAGAGGACGATTAGCGCGACGATCGCGCCGAATACTTTCCACATGGTGCGTACAGTGCGGGGCGTTTTTGGTTCGAGGTTTTCGATTGCCATAGTTTTTTTCCATCCTCCTCACGGAACTCGCAGCACGATCTTACCGAATTGCTCGCGATGTTCGAGGCGCTCGTGGGCTTGGGCGCATTTTTCGAGCGGGAGGACTATATCGATTACAGGTTTGAGCAGGCCGCGGCGGAGAAGTTCTAGGGCCGAGATTAATTCGGCTTTACTGCCCATGTAGCTGCCGAGGATTGTCAGGTGGCGAATGAAGAGATAGTTGATGTCAATTTTTCCTTCCGGGCCGGTGGTGGCGCCGCAGGTTACCAGGCGGCCGTTGACGGCGAGGCTGCGGATGCTGTCTTGCCAGGTGGCTTGACCTACGTGTTCGAGGACGACGTCTACGCCGCGGCGATTGGTTAGGCGTTTGATTTCGTCCGAGATTTTTTGCGTGGAGTGGTTGATGACGTCATCCGCGCCGAGTTCGCGGGCTTTGCCCAGTTTGGCGTCGGAGCCGGCCGTGGCGATGACGCGCGCGCCGGCGGCTTTCGCGATTTGGATGGCGGCGCTGCCTACGCCGCTGCCTGCGGCGAGGATCAGGACGGTTTCGGCAGGCTTCAATTGCGCGCGGGTGATCAGCATGTGCCAGGCGGTGAGGGAGACTAGCGGGAACGCGGCGGCTTCTTCGTAAGTGAGATTTTCGGGGATGGGGACGCAATTGACGGCGGGAGATTTGACGAATTCGGCGCAGCCGCCGTCTACCATGCGGCCGAAGAGAGTGTAGGCGCGGCAGAGATTGTCTTCGCCGGCTAGACATTTTTCGCATTGGCCGCAGGAGATGCCGGGTTGGAGGAGGACGCGGTCGCCGGGTTTTACGTTTGTTACTTTGTCGCCGATGCGGGCGACTTCGCCGGAGATGTCGCTGCCGGGGATGTGCGGGAGCGGGATGGTGATGCCGGGCATGCCGCGACGGAGCCAGAGGTCGAGATGATTGAGCGCGCAGGCGCGGACGCGCACCAGGACTTCGTAGGGCGAAATTTGCGGCTCGGGGGCGTCCGAGTATCGGAGGACTTCGGGGCCGCCGTGCTGGGTGTAGATGATGGCTTTCATGCGGTTGCCTTGCGCGTGTGCATCAGCAAGTGTTATCAGCCGGGGGTGAACGGAGTCAAGCGCGGGGCGAGTCGATGTCGAGCTCACAAAAAGCCGTGTCGCACCTCCCTTCGATCCCGCCGCCGGCGGGCTCTCAGGGCAAGCCGGCGCTGGGCTGTGGCGGAGTTCGGACCGCGCGACGATTTGTGAGCAACGGCTCCGGTTCAGCGGCAGAAGCGGCGGTGCGAATTTCGGATCGTGCCACAACGGAAGTCGTAAAAAGCGGCGGCAAGCCGCCGCACTCCCAGATGGTGGAGGCTGGCGGTCGCGGTAGTTCCGGGCGAACATTAATGGACGTCGCGGGCTTTTAGGAACATCAGGACTGCTGCTAGCAGCGCGGCTAGCATTCCGCTTAGGACGGCTGTCGTTTGGGCGAAGGTGTAGCGCAGTGACTTGGCGTTGCGCAGCGGGGCTGGCTCTTTGTCGCCGTTGGAGTCGTTGACGGCTTCGGGGACTACCATGGTGGCGGCGTCTACGCCTTTGCCACCGGTGGGGCAAGCGTCCCACATTTCGAGACCTGGCGGGTAGCCGCAGGGGTGGGCGAGGGCTTCGGTGACTGTGTTGCGTTCGAAGGCCCAGCGCGAGGGGACGGCGTAGCTCATCCAGCGGGCGGGAGCGGGCATTTTGTAGGCGGCGCGGACGCCGCCGCCAAGCGCGAGGATGGGAAGCAGGACGATGGGAAGAAGCGCGATGGCGCTTTCGGTGGTGGAGCTGCGGGCGGAGATGGCGAGGCCTAGGGCGGCGCCGACGAGCGAGGAGAGCGTGAGGACAGCGGCGGTTTCGAGGAAATTTCCTTTCAGGTGGCAGAAGAGATAGACGATGCCGAGAAGCAGGAGGCATTGGAAGACGCATAAGGCGCAGAGGACTGCGAATTTCGAGAAGGCGTAGGAGGGGAGTTTCAGGTTGACCATGCGCTCGCGCTGGTAGATGGTCCATTCGCCGACGATGTCGCGGGCGGCGTTGTTGCAGCCGAACCAGATGGCGGCGACGACCATGAGGAATTCGATTTCGGCGATGTTGTGGCCGAGTTCGCCGAAAACTTTGGCGGCGACGATGCCGGGGACGAAGTGCGGGACGTTCATATCGGGCGAATCTTTGAGGACGCCGAAAATCAGGACGATGAGGAGCGCGAAGAGCGGGGCTTGCAGGAGCAGGATGACGAGCTGGGCGCGATCGCGGACTTTCAGGATGACGTTGCGGCGGACGAGCTGGAGCCATTGCTTCAGGGTGAAGCGGCGTTGCGGGGCTGCTTGCGATTGGCCGCCGCCTTCGGGCATTTTTCCGGCGCGGTCCTTAATAAATTGTTTGTGATATTGCGATTTGGCGAAGCGGCCGCACCATTCGGGCGTGGGAGCGGTGCTCAATCCGGTGAGCAGCATTTCGGGACTGAGATCGTGGCCGTCGGCGGCGGCGGTTTCTTCCGGGGAACGCGGACGGAAGAACTGGATGGAATCCGGGAAGGCGGGGCCGAAGTAAGCCATGGCGCCGGAACCGCCGGGATCGCGGGAGATCATGATGAGGTCGTCGAATTTGCGGAAGATGGCGGTGCTCGGTTGGTGAATCGTGGTGATGATGGTCTTGCCTTCGCGCGCCAGGCGTTTGAGGAGTTCGACTACGCCTTCGGCGTCGTAGGAGGAGAGGCCGGAGGTAGGCTCGTCGAGGAAAAGGACGGGCGTGTCGGTAATCAGCTCCATGGCGATATTGACGCGTTTGCGCTGACCGCCGCTGAGGACTTTGTGTTCGGGCGAGCCGATGAGGGAGTTTTTGCGGTCGCGGAGGCCCAGCTCGTCGAGGATGGTGTCAATGCGTTTTTCGATTTCGTCGTCGGAGAGGTCGGTGCGGAATTTGGCGGAGAAGTAGAGGGCTTCGCGGACGGTGAGTTGCGGGTGGACGATATCGTCCTGCGGGACGTAGCCCATTTGCTGGCGGAAGAGATCGTAAAACTGGTAGAGGTCCGAGCCGTTGAATAGGACTTTGCCGGAAGCGGGAGGAGTGTAGCCGTTGAGGGCTTTGAGGAGGGTGGTCTTGCCGGAGCCAGCGGGGCCCATGAGGGCGACGAGTTCGGAGGGATAGACGGTGAGCGAGATGGGATCGAGGAGATGGGTGCCGTCGGGCGCGTTGACGGTGATGTCTGCGGCTTCGATGGAGACGTTGCCGCGATTTTCGCGGCGCTCGAGGCTGCCGTCTGCGCGGAGCTGGAAGCGGAAGGTGGCCAGGCCGATTTCCTGGCCGGGAAGGATTTTTATTTTGGTGGTGATGCGGGCGCCATTGACGAAGGTGCCGTTGAGGGAATCTAGGTCTTCAACGAAGGTGCCTTCGGGAGTGCGGGTGATTTGCGCGTGGTGCCAGGAAATCATGGGGCTATCGAGCGGCTGGTCGCATTGGGGATCGCGACCGAGGAGAATCCAATCGCGATTGAAGCCGATGGGGGTGCAGACGGCTTCGCCCGCGATGGCGCCGCGGGCGGAGAGGAGTTTGGCGGCTTTTATTTTGAAGGAGCCGAAGTAGACGTCGTCATCGGGGTGGATGGAGACGCGCGTAGCGATGCGATTGCTGACGCGATTTACGGCGGTGCCGTTCATGGAGTGGAGATCTTCGAGGAAATATTGGCCGCCGGATTCGGTGATGCGGGCGTGTTCGCGGGAGACGATGGGGAGGTCGAGGATGACGTCACATTCGGGGGCGCGGCCTACGCGGATTACGCGTTGGGCGTGGGCGGCGTGCGCAGGCTCTGGAGATTTTTTTTGCGGGGCGTGGGATGGGGATTGCGCTAGGGAGTGCGTGGGCGCTGTCTCTTGCGTTTGCGTTGGCCAGACGAGTTCGACGTAGGGGCCGAGGGTAATGCGCTGATGCGTGGTTACGCGGGTGGCGGCGTGCGGAGGGAGGCGGTGGGCGTCAATGTAAGTGCCATTGGTGGAGCCGAGGTCTTCCAGTTCGAAGTGGTAATCGTCAAATTGGCTGAGGCGGCAGTGATGCGCGGAAACCGTGGGGTCTTTGACGATGACGTCGCACGATTCCTGGCTGCCCACCAGCCAAGTCGCGACTGGGTGCGGACGAGTGGGTGACATGGAAGCTCCCGAATTTGTGGGGCCATCGTACAAAGATATGCCGTTGCAAACAAGTTCTGCACGGCGGGCATGCTCGCGAATTGAAATTTGCCGGTCTTTTTATGTGGCAGAGATGTCAGCGTAAAGTTTCGGGAAAAGCAGGATGTGCTCAATGTCAGGATCGCGGGTGCGGGCTTGGGTCGAGCCGCGCGATGGTTAGAATGTAATTACCTTCAGTCCAGGGATGCGCTCAAAGTGGCGAGTGTTGACTGTCAAGAGCGAGAAGCCAAGCGATAACGCCGTTGCGCCAATCAGCAAGTCCGTAAATGGGATGATCACCCCACGACTTTGTTGTTCAGCATCAAGCTGGCCTGCCAATAACGCGGTCTCTTTCGCATATGGGTAGACCACACAGTCCCGGAGCAAATCGTTCAAGAAGGATTGGCGCCGCAGGCGAATTTCCGCCACAGGGGCGCGATAAATTCCGTGAACCAGTTCCGTTAGACTCACAGCAGAGAGCGCCGCTGGTTGATCCCCGAAGGTCGTGAAGATTCTTTGGATCAGTTGTTCAGCGGTTTCGCGGCGACGTTGTGCCGCGATGACGATACTGGAGTCCAGGATCAATCCCATGCGGGCGGGTCAAGCGGTTCGCGATGGCTCTCGACGGCTGCTTCCAAGTCCTTGGAAAAACCGTCATCCAGCGTGGCGGTGGAGGCATGCTCTTGCGCGAGGCGCAGGGATTCTGACAGCAAACGAACGGAGGGGTCGGCGGGATGAAGAAATGCCACCGGCCGGGCGTTCTCCTCGATGATGACTTCGGCACCTGCGCGGACGCTGGCCATTAACGAGGCGAAGTCGTTTGCGGCTTCTTCTTCGGAAATGTGGATTACGCGCTTGGCCATGGGTGGATTATACATCGGTATGACTCGCGAGACGGCGCACAGTGTTGTGCAGGACACGGGACGGCCGGGGTCCGCGCGAGGCGAGGCGAGTTATTCTTCGCGACGGAGAGTATTGCGGGGAGTCAGGCCGGCGAAGCGGCTGGCTGCGTCGAAGGCTTCGTAGGCGATGGCGACGATTAATATTAAAGCGACCCTGAGCACGCGGCCTCCCGGTTCAACTTCCTGGTTAGTAGTGACGATGGCGATGAAAACGTTTCAGACTCGTGCCGATGGATTGGAACAGCGAGGCGCGATTCGCGTCCTCGCGGGTTTAGACTCGCGCGATGCGTTTCGGTGTGCAGTGGCGCATGAAATTATTGGGGCGTTGTGCTACGGTAATCGCATGGGGCCCGAGTACGAACTCGGAGCGTGGCGGGCGGCGGACGGAAGTTGTACTGCTGCGGTCTTGCCTGTACCCAGCCAGAAGCGATTCCCGGAGTTCTCTTTTCGCATTTCCCTGCTTGCTGCCCCAGCCAGACAAAGCGCGACCGAGTTGAAAAGCGGACATGGATATATTTGAAGAAGTGGTGAGGATGCGGGCGGCGGGCGAGCGCGGGGCGCTGGCTACGATCGTGCATACGAATGGGTCGATCCCCAGCTATGAAAGTTCGCGGATGCTGGTGCGGGATGATGGGTCGATTTTGGGGACGGTGGGCGGCGGATGCGTGGAGGCGGAAGTGTGGGCGGCGGCGAAAGAAGTGATCATCAGCGAGCAGCCGCGCAAGCTGACGTTCAATCTGAATCATGACGCGGAATACGATGCGGGGTTGATTTGCGGCGGCACCTTGGAAATTTTTGTGGAACCGGTGCTGCCTCCGCCGATGCTTTATATTTTCGGCGGAGGGCATGTGTCCACGGCGGTGGCGCCGATCGCGCACCAGGCGGGATTCCGAATCGGGATCGTGGACGACCGCGAAGCATTTGCGAACCTGGAACGATTTCCGATGGCCAGCGAGATCTACACTTCGTACGCGGAAGCTTTCGAAAAGATTCGGCCAAGTTCGTCTTCTTATTTGTTGATTGTGACGCGCGGGCACAGCGGCGACATGCGCGTGCTGGCGTGGGCGCTCGCGACCGAAGCGCGCGGGTTCGTGCCACGTTACATCGGCATGATGGGCAGCAAACGCAAAGTGATTGCGGTTTACAAGGCACTCGAGAAGGAAGGATTTACTCCCGCTCAATTTGACCACGTACACGCTCCCGTTGGTTTGGATATTGGAGCACTGACGCCGCAGGAAATCGCCGTGAGCATCATGGCGGAACTGATCGCGATGCGCCGGAACGCGCAGGACCTTCCCAGCAAATCGGTGAAAATTTCAGAAATCGCCCAGCTATTGCAGGAGTAAGGCAATGCTTGCCGTCGCGATCCTGGCCGCCGGGCAATCCCAGCGGATGGGCCAGCCGAAGGCGCTGGTTCCCTTCCAAGGACTCAGTTTCGTCGAACATCTGATCACGGCGACGCGGCACGCGCGGATTGGACTGACGCGCGTGGTGCTGGGCGCCGGCGCGGAGGAGATCCGTGCGAAGTTGGCGGTGGATTCCGCGTCCATCGTGCTGAATGCAGATTGGCCGAAGGGGCAGCTATCTTCGATTCACGCAGCGATTCGCAGTTTACCGGCGGGCGGGAGCGAAGGACTGCTGATTTGCCCGGTGGATCATCCGCTGATTTCGCCACATCTGGTGGCGCAACTCGTGGGAGCTTTCGATTCCGGAAAGAAGTTGGTGGTGCTGCCGAAGTATCACGGACGGCGGGGGCATCCGGTGATCTTTCGCGCGGAGCTGTACGAGGAGTTGCTGGCGGCGCCGTTGACGGTGGGGGCGCGGCAGGTGGTATGGGACCACGCGGCGCAGATTGCGGAAGTGGAGACGGAAGAGGAAGGGGTCATCCTGAATTTGAACGATCCGGAGACGTTGCGGAAGGCGCTGGGACAGATGGAGCCGCCGTTCAAGGGAGCTTTTTAAGGAGCGCGGCGACGGCGTCGGTGCAAAGCTGGGCGGCATGGAAGGTGGCGGGAGGTAGGCCGCCGAGAGCGGCCGAGATTTGTTGCGGAGCAAGGGCACGCAGTTCCGCGGGAGATTTATTAAGAAGAAGATCGGTAAGGAGCGAACTGGACGCGATGGCGGCGACACAACCCTGGGTCTTGAAGCAAGCTGCGGCGACGCGATCGGCTTCCATGCGTACGGATAGACGTAAAATGTCACCGCAGACGGGATTGGTGACCTCGACGATGGCGGTGGCGTCGGAGAGGTCGCCGGCGTTATGGGGATTGCGGAAATGTTCAAGCATTGCGTCGCTAAACAAGAAAAGAAATCCAAGCCCACGCAAAATAGAGGGCGACGAAAATTTGCAATGATGAAAACACGATCAGTATAATGCGGGGCGGAGTGGCTGAATAGTTGATAAAAGTTTTGTCAGGGCCTTCCCAAAATCTTCGCTCGCTGGTGCAAACTTGTTGACAGGAGTGGGCTTAGGCATATAACTTAGCAGTCCCAGCCAGCGCTTTCCCGAACAGGGCGCGGAAAAGCGACCTTATAATTCGCCTACAGATAGGTTCAGGAGATAGAAAGATGCGACGAATTGGATATATCTTCACGCTCGCACTGGTGTTCGCACTGTGCGCGACCGCCAGCTTTGCGCAAGATGGGAAGCTGAAGATCAAGGTGACGCCTCCTCAGGCGTACGTTTTCGTAGACGGCAATGCTATTCGGGATGGAAGCCAGTCCATCAAACTGGCGGCAGGCAAGCACACCGTAGTGGTGGTGAACTACGGATACAAGATTTCGACGCAAGAAGTGAACATCGAGGGCGGGAAGACGACGGATCTGAACGTGACGCTCGAAGCGTACGGCGACAAGGTGGGCGGCCCGTGGGGCCGTGTGTATATAACGGGAACAGATCCTCGCGCCGCAGTGTTGGCCGAAGGAAAGACGCCGGGATATTTTGTGGGCCATGTGGATGAATTTGACAACGATTTCTGGCTATGGAAGCAGGAACTGTTGCTGCCACCGGGGACGCATCATCTGACGATCACGCGCGGCGGCAAGGAACTGTGGTCGGGCGACGTGAACGTGGAAGCCGGGAAGAAGACGTCGATTAATGTGGGCAAGAACGCGCAGACCAGCAGCGACTGGGCGAAACGCGACGCGGACTTGACCAAGAAGGCACCGCTACCCCGCTTTCATGCAGGAATCGCCAGCGCGACGATCGTGATCGCGCCGGTGAAGGCGACGATGACGAACACGACCGCGAACATCAACTGCGGACAGAGCACCAACCTGGAATGGCAGACGACCGATGCGGTGGACGTGAGCGTGGACAATGGAGTGGGCAGCGTCGAGGGCAGCGGTTCGAAAGCGGTATCACCGCACGCGACGACGACGTACACGCTGACGGCGACGGGACCGGGCGGGAAAGTAACCGGAACAGAAGCAGTGAACGTGAACACGGCGGTGACGGCAACTCTGGCGGCGAACCCGACGGAATTGCACTACCTGAAGATGGGAGACAAAGTCATCACCGATGATTCCGGAACGCTGACCTGGACGACCACGAATGCGGATTCGGTGAATATCGATCCGATCGGCAAAGTGGACCTGAACGGCAGCCAGGCAATCAAGGCGGACCCGACCAAGCAGGATATGGGCCCGGTGGATGAAACCAAGACCTACACGCTGACCGCGACGAACGTTTGCGGCGGATCCAGCACACAGACGGCGGCAGTGCACGTGACCGGTTCGATCGAACCGATCCCGGAAGTGGTGCTGCAGAGCGTCTTCTATCCGACGGATTACCCGGACAAGAAGAACCCACAGGTCGGCCTGGTGAAGAGCCAGCAACTTGATCTGGCGACGCTGGCGGCCGGATTCAAGAAGTATCTGATTTACGATCCGGATGCGAAGCTTTCGATCGAGGCGCACGCCGACGTACGCGGCTCCAAGCCATTCAACCAGGATTTGAGCGAGAGGCGCGTGGAGCGCATCAAGCAGTACCTGGTGGATCAGGGAATCGCGGCGGACAAGATCCAGACGGCGGCATATGGCAAGGATCGCCCGATGGAGAAGAAGGAAGTGAAGGAACTGGAAGAGACCAACCCGAATAAGGCGCCCAAGGCGCGTCTGCGCAACGTAACTGGCGATTGGTACGCATACAACCGCCGCGCGGACATCGTGCTGCTGCCCTCCGACAAGAAGTCGGCGCAATTCTATCCGCACAATGCCGACGACTCCGGGATTTTGTGGCAGATCCCGAAGCCTAGCTTGAAGAAGGTGGAGGCGGCACAGTAACGACAATTCAACAGGGCGGCGGCGGAATTTTCGCGGCTGCGCAGTAGAACGAACGCGCCGGAGAGCGATGCTCTCCGGCGCGTTTTTGTTTTTTGGCGGATCGGCGACGGTGTGAAGGAAGGGATTTGCCGCAGAGGCACGGAGACACAGAGACAAGCTTGGGCAAACCGCGTTGCTCGCAGAGGCGCAGAGGGTGCAGAGAAAACCTTCGACTGACGACGAGCGTGACGCGGCGCGGGCGTGCGGGAGAGATCCTTCAGCCGGCTGGAGGCAAAGGCGCCGACCTCAGGATGACGATGCTCGTCGCATCGGCAGAAGTGCGGAGTACACGGAGTAGTAGAATCTTGGTGCTATGGGGCAGACGAAAAAACCCGACGGATTGCGCATTGTTTCTTTGGCGCCTAGTGTCACTTCGATTCTGCTGGGGTTGGGAGTGGGGCGCGAGCTGGTGGGAGTTTCGCGTTGGTGCAAGGACGTGGCGAAGGTGGGGCGGCGGCCCGTAGTGGGCGATTGCTGGAAATTGGATGTGCGGGAAGTGATGAAATTGCGGCCTTCTTTGTTGATTGGGTCGGTGCCGTTTGCGGCGGAGGCTGTGGGGAAGATATTGGAGCAGCCGGTGGCGTTTCTGGCTTTGAATCCGCGGACGCTGGCGGATATCGAGAGCGATATTTTGGTGCTGGGGCGCTTGGTGAATCGGGGGCGCGCGGCGGAACGGTTGGTGCGGCGGATGCGTCGAGCATTTGAGGATGTGGCGCACGCTGCTCGGGCGCGGAGTGGGGCGCGGCGGTTGCGGCCGCGGGTTTATTGCGAGGCGTGGCCGCAACCGCGGATTAGTTCGCCGCCCTGGGTGGCGGAATTGGTGGAGATTGGTGGCGGCGAGATGGTGGTGAAGGCTGGGGCGCGGGTTTCGGATGAGGAAGTGGCGTTGGCGCGGCCGGACATTATTATATTGGCTTGGGCGGCGGTGGGGGCGCGGGCGAAGGTGGGGACGGCTTTGCGAGTGGCGGCTTGGAGGGAGGTGCCGGCGGTTCGGGAGCGACGGGTGTTTGTGGTGCGGGATGAGATTTTGAACACGCCGGGGCCGCCTTTGATGCGTGGCTTGCGGGAGTTGAGGAGATTGATCGAGGTTGCGCGGCGGGGCGATTAAGGGCTTTTTACCGCAGAGACTCAGAGAGCGCGGAGAAAGGCAACTGCGAAAGATTTAACACAGAGGACACTGAGAAAAGCGGAGAGCACGGAGACTTTATGGTGGTGGTGGCTGGGGTGATTGAGTGGGAGGGGAAGATTTTGGTTTGCCAGCGGCGGCGGGGAGATGCGTTTGAATTGATGTGGGAATTTCCTGGAGGGAAATTGCAGGCGGGGGAGAGTGCGGCTGGCGGGTTGGCGCGGGAGTTACTTGAGGAGCTGGGAGTGGAGGCAGAGGTTGGGGCTGAGCTATTCCGGACGCGGCATCGTTATGCGGAGTTGAGTGAGGAGATTGAATTGATTTTCTTGGCGGCGACGGTGAAGGTCGGAACGATTCGGAATATTGTGTTTGAAAGGATCGAGTGGCGCGCGGCGAAGGAGTTGGCGGAATTGAATTTTTTGGCTGCGGATCGGGACTTCGTCGCGCGCTTGGCGCGAGAGGATTTTGCTCGATTTGGCGATTGAAGATTTAACACAGAGAACGCCCTTCGAACCGGCACTGCCGGTTCTCCCTTCGCCAATTCGCTCAGGGCGCGCAGGGCACGGAGACACCGTGAAGACTGCCGCAGAGTAGCCGAGTGCGCAGAGAAGACCGGAGGCGGGAATTCTGTGGTGAATGGCTAGGGCAACCGTCAAACAAGGCGAGCGTAGAAACAAACCGCTTTAGCGAGCGCGCGACGCATACCGATGGAGTGCTTACGGAATCGCTGCTGATTATTACGGGCACAATGGGAGCCGGTAAGACCGCTGTACTGGGTGAAGCGTCGGATATTCTTGCGCAGCGCCGGATAGTCCATGCGGCGATTGATCTGGATGTGGTCGGGCTTTCTTATCTTCCGTCCGGGGCACGAAGCGATGGCGTGATGTACGAAAACCTGCGAGCTATCAGCGGGAATTATGCCGATTTGGGAGTGCAGCGATTCTTAGTGGCGCGTGCAATCGATGACGCTGCTCAGCTTAGCCTCTGTCGCGAACTCATTCCGGCCGCCAACACGGTTGTCTGTCGCCTCACCGCGAGCGCCGAAACAGCCAAGCGACGCGTAGAGGCGCGCGAATCAGGGATATTGCGGCGGGACTATGTTCTTCGAGCTGCAGAGCTGACTGCCATCCTCGATCGCGCGCAAATGGAGGACTTCGTTGTCGTCAACGAGAATCGCCCGTTGACCGATGTTGCGCTGGAAATGCTGGTCAAAGCGAGATGGATCTCCAACTGATTCGCTACACCCGGGCGCGAAGAGGATGTGCGCAGGTTGCGGATGGGGTGTATTCTATTTGGGAGAGATTGTGGAGCGCGCACCGGTGGGTGATGGAGGTGACGGGCTTTCGCAGGTGAAATTGATGAGGGCCAAGCGAGGACATGGATAACGAGACGATTGTACCGCTGCAGGGGTTAGACCCTTCCGAGATTCAAGAGTGGCTGGAATCGCTGGATTCTGTTTTGCAATCGAGCGGTCCCGAGGTCGCTTCCTACATACTGGAACGGCTGCGGGCGCACGCTAAAGTAGTGGGAATTGAAATTCCGTTTACCGCGAAGACTCCTTACGTCAACACCATTCCGCATAGTTTGCAGCCGGCCTTTCCGGGCGATCAGTCGCTGGAGCGGCGGATCAAGAGCCTGGTGCGCTGGAACGCGATCGCCATGGTGGTGCGCGCGAACCGCGAAGAACACAATATCGGCGGGCACATTTCGACGTACGCTTCGGCGGCGACTTTGTATGAGGTGGGGTTCAACCACTTTTTCCGGGCGCGCACGCCGGAATTCGAAGGCGACACGGTTTATTTTCAGGGGCACGCGGCGCCGGGAATTTACGCGCGAGCGTTTTTGGAAGGACGGCTTTCGGCGGAGAAGCTGGAGAATTTCCGGCGGGAACTGAAACCGGGAGGCGGACTTTCTTCGTATCCGCATCCGTGGCTGATGCCGGATTTCTGGGAGTTCCCTACCGTTTCGATGGGCTTAAGCCCGCTGATGGCGATTTACCAGGCGCGTTACAACCGTTATCTGGAGGATCGCGGAATCAAGCCGGTGACGGACGCGAAAGTGTGGGCGTTTTTGGGCGACGGGGAAACGGATGAGCCGGAATCGCTGGGCGCGATCACGCTGGCGGCGCGGGAAAAACTCGACAATCTGATTTTCGTGATCAATTGCAATCTGCAGCGGCTGGATGGTCCGGTGCGCGGCAACGGGCAGATTATCCAGGAGCTGGAGTCGGCGTTCCGCGGGGCGGGTTGGAACGTGATCAAGGTTTTGTGGGGCACGGAGTGGGATGCGATTCTGGATCGCGACACCGAAGGCTTGCTGGTGAAGCGCATGGGCGAGCTGGTGGACGGCGAGTATCAGAAGCTGGTGGTTTCTTCCGGAGCCTACGCGCGCGAACATTTTTTTGGGTCCGATCCGCGGTTGTTGCGTTTGGTGGAGCCGCTTTCGGATGAGGAGCTGCGGCGTTTGCGGCTCGGCGGACACGATCCGCGGAAGGTATACGCCGCTTACAAGGCGGCAACGGAGCACAAGGGCGCGCCGACGGTGATTCTGGCGCGGACGATTAAGGGATACGGGCTGGGCGAGGCGGGGGAGGGAAAGAACGTCACGCACCAGCAGAAGAAATTGAATGAGGAAGAACTGCGCGAATTCCGCAGCCGGTTCGATATTCCTTTGAGTGACGAGCAGTGCGCGGAGGTGCCTTTCTACCGTCCGGCGGAGAACAGCGAAGAGGTCGCGTATTTGCGGGCGCGGCGGGAAGAATTGGGCGGTTATGTGCCGAAGCGGAGCGTGCGGGCGCCGGCGCTGGTGGCGGACCACGACGAGCTGTTCAAAGAGTTCTTGACGGGAAGCGAAGGACGGGAAGTTTCGACGACGATGGCGTTCGTGGGAATTTTGCGCAAGATGCTGCGCGATCCGGAAATGGGGAAACTGATTGTGCCGATTGTGCCGGACGAAGCGCGGACGTTTGGCATGGAGTCCTTGTTTCGCACGGTGGGAATTTATTCGAGCGTGGGGCAGCGTTATGAGCCGGTGGATGTGAATACGCTGCTTTATTACAAGGAAGCGAAAGACGGTCAGATTCTGGAAGAAGGAATTACCGAAGCTGGGTCAATGGCGTCGTTCATCGCGGCGGGAACTGCTTACGCGACGCATGGCATCAACACGATTCCGTTTTTCATTTACTACTCGATGTTCGGGTTCCAGCGGATTGCGGATTTTATCTGGGCCGCGGCGGATATGCGTGTGCGCGGGTTTTTGCTGGGAGGAACTTCGGGGCGGACGACTTTGGCTGGAGAGGGTTTGCAGCACCAGGATGGCAACAGTCATGTGCTGGCGTTGCCGGTGCCGAATCTGCGGGCTTACGATCCGGCGTTTGCGTACGAGCTATCGGTGATCATCCAGGACGGCATTCGCAGGATGTACAAGGAAGGCGAAAGCATTTTTTATTACATCACGGTGATGAACGAGCCTTATGCGATGCCGGAAATGCCGGGGGATGTGCGCGAAGGGATTTTGAAGGGGATGTACCGGTACCGGGCTGCTGCGAATCCCGATTCGAAATTACGGGCGCAGCTATTTGGCAGCGGGGCGATTTTGAATGAAGCTTTGCGCGCGCAGGAGATACTCGCGGAGAAATATGGGGTGGCGGCGGATGTTTGGAGCGTGACGAGCTACAAGGCGCTTTACAGCGACGGGATTGAGACGGATCGCTGGAACCGATTGCATCCGGGGGAGAAGGCGCGGGTGCCTTACGTGACGGAATGTTTGGCGGATGCGCCGGGAGTGTTGGTGGCGGCTACGGATTACTTGAAGACTTTGCCGAGCATGATCAGCCAGTGGGTGCCGCGGCGGATGGCGACTTTGGGGACGGATGGGTTCGGACGGAGCGAGGGACGCGAGTCTTTGCGGGATTTTTTTGAGGTGGATTCGAGATTTATTACGTTGGCGGCTTTGAATGAATTGTTTTTGGATGGGAAGATTGACGGCGGCGTGGTGAAAAAGGCGATTGCGGATTTGGGGATTGACGCCGAGAAGCCGAATCCTGTGATTTCGTAGGGTTGCGTGTTGTCGCATCGTGCGGATCGTGCGGACACGGGACGCAGCTTGAAGCGCCCCTACCTTGGCGCACTGTTTCGCTGGCACATGGCTCGTTCTGGGTTTCTGTAACGCGACGTTAGGCTGCGACTGTGGGGACTTGGGGTGCAGTTCTCCTGCGGCGGATCTTCGACAAGTAGCGGCCCTACCGTTGTCGATCAATTTCGCTTGGCTTCGGCGAAAAGCAGATCCCTCGCTTCGCTCGGGATGACAGTCGCTTTAATTTTTATTGAACTGTAAGGCCGTGCCCTTCCGGGAGCCGGTGCGCTACTCAGCGCAGGCGTACGCGTTCCAGCGTCGTTGCCGCGTTATTTTTTGGCGTGGGGGCGATGCGTGAGTTTGTCGTAATCGGGCACGTGGACGCAGAGGCCGCCTGCTAGCGTCATTTTGGAGTAGCCTGCCACTAGTTGTTCCTTGTAGTGATCAATCGCGAAATCGAAGGGGTCGGCTGGTTGCATGTCAACCAGGACCAGGTCCGCCGGGTTCATGGTGAAATTGCCGAAACGCACGGTGCCGCCCTGGAATTGCAGATAATTGCGGGCTGCGCAAGGATTCGTTAGCGCGGGCTCGTTTCCCTTCCCCTTTGGATCGCCGAAGATCAGCGCGATTTCTCCATTTTCAATTTTGATGGCGGTGAGGCGGCCGCGGATTTGGGGCGGCGGCAGGATGTACTGCGGGTCCAAGATCAAGTCATCTTTATCCACGAAGACGCCGGGAACTTTTTTTGTGCTCACGAGATTGGCGGTATCGAGGCCGAGAACGTCCATCAGACCCTTGACCGGAAGATGCAGCGCCGCGACTTTGGTGGTGTGGACGCGGATCATGCCTTCGGGAGTTACGGAGAGAGTGCCGGTGGAGGAGAACGGGATGCCGCCTTTGCTGACGAGCAGGCCTTTTATGGTGAGCTGATCGCCCTGGATGGTGGCGGTTAATTTCTTGAGCGGGGCGTCTGGTTTGGCGAAGACGTAGTCGTTGAGGTCGCTGGTGAGGCTGGCGGTGGTGATGCTGACGCGGGCGAAGTCCACATCGATGCTGAAGGATTGTTTGTCGTCGAAGACTACGATTTGATCGGGCTTGGGGGTTAGTTTGCCGTTGAGGAGGGTGATGTGGACGATGATTTTATCGGTCAGGTGGTAGTGGACGTTTTTCATGGTGGTTTGGACGTCGGTGGAGGGGGCGGTGGATGGAGCTGGCGGCTTGGATTGATTTTGTTGCGCGCGGGTGAGGCCGGTGAGGAGGAGAAAGGATAGGACGCATGTTGCCGCTGTGGATTTCACTGATGGCTCCTGGAATTTGGCTGTAAGGATGGTAACTGAGTGGCGAGGGAAAAACTTGTCGGGGGTTCGCTGTATATGTGGAGGGGAGAAGCTGGCTGGTGTTAGATCGCGCGGAACGGATCGTGCAAAGATTTGACACAGAGTACACGGAGAAAAGCGGAGGGCACGGAGAGTTCGAAGAGGATTACCGCAGCGAGGCCCTTCGAACCGGCACCGCCGGTTCTCAGGATGAATCGCCCTGTGGGGCGATTCACCGAGGGCGCAGAGAAAGGCAACTGCGCCGGATCTCGATGTTGTTGAGTGCGGCAGTTTAGGCGGGGCCATTTTCTAGACGAGGGAGCGGCCGCCGTCTACTACGAGGATTTGGCCTGTTACGAAATCGGCTGTGGCCAGGTAGGCTACGGCTTGGGCGATGTCGTCGCCGGTGCCGGTGCGATGGAGCGGGACTCGCTTGATGTAGTCTTCGTCGGGAGGCTCGCCGGGAAATTGGATGGTGCCGGGAGCTACGCTATTGACGAGGATTTCGGGGCCGAGGGCGCGGGCGAGGCAGCGGGTGAGCATGATGCAGCCGGCTTTGGAGACGCAGTAGTGAGTGTAGGCGGGCCAGGGGAGCAGGCCGCCGAGCGAGGAGAGATTAATGATGCGGCCGCGGCCGTGGCGTTTCATGATGGGCGCGGCGGATTGCGCGCAGAGGAATTGCGATTTCAGGTTGACGTTAAGGATGTGGTCCCACTGGTCTTCGGTGAGCTCTTCGAATTTCGCAGGGAAGAACGTGCCGGAGTTGTTGACGAGGATGTCGAGGCGGCCGAATTCGTTTTCGGCGGTGGAGAAGAGTTTTTGGACGTCGGAGCGCTGGGAGACGTCGGCTTGGACGGCGATAGCGCGGCGGCCGGAAGATTTGATTTCGGCGACGAGTTCTTCGGCTTCGGGTTTGGAGCTGGCGTAATTGACGACGATGTCGGCGCCGTCGGATGCGAGGCGGAGAGCGATGCTGCCGCCGAGGCGCTTGGCGGCGCCGGTGATGAGGGCGACCTGTCCTTCGAGTGGTTTTGGGGGCATCTAGCGTGTCCTCCGATTATGCGAGGTTCACCTTAACATTTTTGCGTGTGGCGGCGGAATGAGGAGTCGAAGAGCGATGCCCGGTCTGGCTTCGCCAGACCGGCCGCTACACAATTCAAAGGCGCACTTCCGATTCGAGATATCGAGGATTAGGAGGATTTGAGGGCTGCTAGAATTGAAGTGCAATTGATCTGCGCATTTGATTGGGAGGCGGGATGAAACTAGATTTATTGGCAATTGCGGCGCATCCGGATGATGCGGAACTTACCAGCGGCGGGACATTACTGGCAATGGCAGAGGCGGGGCACCGGACCGGGATTTTGGATTTGACGCGTGGTGAGACGGGAACGCGCGGGACTCCGGAGATACGATTGCGGGAGGCGGCGCGCGCGGGAAAGATTCTGCGGGTTGCAGTGCGGCGGAATTTGGGTTTGCCGGACGCGCGCCTGGAGATGCGCGAGGAATATAAGATGGCGATCGCCGAGGTGATCCGCGAATTGCAGCCGCGCACGGTGATACTTCCCTACTGGGAAGGGCGGCACCCGGACCATTACACGGCGGCGCAGCTGGGTTACGAGGCGTGTTTTGTGGCGGGGCTGAAGAATTATCCGCTGGGAGGAGAGGCGTTCCGGCCATTCAAGATTTTGTATGCGGCAGCTTACGATTACGTGCGGCCGACATTCTGCGTGGACATCACGAAATATTACGAGCGGCGGAAGCGGGCGATTTTGGCTTATGAGTCGCAGTTCAACCGGCCGAAGGGCGAGCGGCGATCGTCGAAGGTGGTTTTGCCCCTGGATGAGCTGGAGGGGCGCATGAATTCACTGGCGCAGTATTTCGGGCGGCTGGTGGGCGTGAAGTATGCGGAAGGGTTCATGGTGAAGGAAGTGATGCGGGTGGAGGACGTGGTGAAGATGGCGGTACGGTCCATGTAAGGTTGGGCGCGAAGGATCGGGTGCGGCGGCGGACTTAGAAATCGTCGGATTCCTGGGTGTAGGTGAAGCCGGGGAGGTCGTTCGAGGGGCCGTGGCGGTCCACTTTTACCTTTTCGGCGCGCTCGTTTTCGGCGCCGGCTTTGCGGAGGATGGCGTAGGTGGCCAGGGCTTCGTTGTAAATTTTGGTGACCAGGTAGGAATCGCCGGTGTCGTCTTTCTTCCAGACTTGGCCGACTTGTATTTTGCGGGCGGGCACAATACGAATGTAGACAGAATCGGGAGGGGCGTCAATACGGGAGCGCTGGGGTGATTCCGGGGGCGAACGTTTGGGGCGCGGGCTGCGGGGGAAGGATTACCGCAGAGGCGCTGAGAGCGCAGAGAACATCGGGCGCGGGGATTTGATGATCGCGGCGCGGAGGGCGGGTCTGAGACCCGCCCCTACGGACGCCCCGGGGCAACGCTCCGGGGCGGGATCGGCCGGGCGCTGGTGGACCTTAAAGTCTGGGGGTAGGGCCAACTAATTTTGGGGAGTCGCCATCCAAAGAAAACAGCAGGGTGCTGCCGGTGGGGGTGTATAATCCGGGCAGAATCCGCCGGAGGTGGGTATGAAAACGAACTTGGCGGCGCAGTTAGGGGCCATGATTGTGGCGGCTTCGCTGATCACGTCCACCAGCGGGGCAGTAGTGCCGCAACAGGGCCAGCAGCAGTCTTCTCCGCAGTCATCCTCTTCGACCACGCCGGCGCAGCAGACTTCCCAGCAAGGAACCAGCCAGCAGCCGGCGCAGCAATCTGGTCAGCAGCCCGCGCAGCAGCAAGGCAGCGTGCAGCAGGCGGACCAGCCGGCGCAGGGACCGGCGCCGATCCAGCAGCAAGATGACCCGAAGGTGAAAGCGGGGAGCGAAGCGGACGTCAGCGCGATTGGCAACCGCAACGTGGGGCACGGCCTGAATTTCTATTCGTTGGAGCATGAGATCGCGCTGGGCAAGCAGCTATCGGCGGAAGTGGAGCGGCAGGCGAAATTCATCAACGATCCGGTGGTGGTGGAGTACGTGAACCGCGTGGGGCAAAACCTGGTGCGGAACTCGGACGCGCAGGTACCGTTCACGATCAAGGTGATTGATTCGGATGTGGTGAACGCGTTCGCGCTGCCCGGCGGATTTTTCTACGTGAACAGCGGATTGATTCTGCACGCGGATGAGGAGTCGGAACTGGCGGGAGTGATGGCGCACGAGATCGCGCACGTTTGCGCGCGGCACGGCACGAAGCAAGCCACCAAGGGCGAAATCACGCAGCTGGCGATGATTCCGGCGATGATCTTTATTCCTTACACCTGGGCGGGGTACGCGATTTATCAAGGGATGCAGTTCGCGATTCCGATGGCGTTCCTGCAATTCACGCGGACGGACGAGAAGGAAGCGGATTATTTGGGATTGCAGTACATGTACAAGGCGGGCTACGACCCGAACGCGTTCGTTTCGTTCTTTGAGAAAGTGGCGGCGGACGAAAAGAAGCAGCCCGGGACGATTCCCAAGATCTTTTCGACGCACCCGCCGACGCCAGACCGGATTGAAGCTTCGCAGAAGGAAATCGCGACGATTTTGCCGCAGCGCGATGAATATATCGTGACGACTTCGGAGTTTGACCAGGTGAAGCGCCGGCTGCAATTGATCGAAGCGAACGTGAAGGTGAACGACAAGAATCCGAACAAGCCGACTTTGCGGAAAAAGACGGCGACGAACAAGCCGGGGGATACTACTACGACGGGGTCGTCTGATCCGGACAGCGATCCGGACCGGCCAACCTTGCAGCGGAGGCCGGATCCGAATCAGCAGCCTTAGAATATTGAAAGTGAAAAATAGAAATTAGAAAATCGCACGACCGGTTATTAAAGCGCCTACGCGGAATGTGGGCGCTTTTTATTTTTGTGCGCCGAAAATTGAGCGAGTGAAATTGGAAAATGGAAAGTCGTAACGCGCGAATGGGCGTCGGGTAGCTAGCGGGTTTGGACTTCGGCTACGCCCATGCGTTTCAGGCCTTCGGCGTAGTATTTGCGGTAGAGGATGTCCCACTCTTCGCTGCCTTCGAGGATTTCCTTCTTCTGGGAAGCGATTTTGGCGCGGACTTCGGTGTCCACCTGCTCTTCGACTTTCAGAAGCGCGGTGATGATAGTGACGAGTTCCTGACGGATGGTGTCGCGATCTTCGACGAAATCGACGTCGGGGCTGGACACGAGGAAATCGATGATGCGATGGGAGAGGCGTACCGTTTTTTCGCGAGTCAGGCGCATATCAGCGGAGAATTAGTTTCCTTTCGCGAGCGAGCTGGCCTTTCACCTTCTTGTACATTTCCTGGTAGTCCACGCCCTTGGTGCGCATTTCGTCCTGGTACTTGGCGAGGATTTCGCGGACTTCCTCGTTGAGGCGGTCTTCGATGGTGACTTCCTCGGCCATAACCTGGCGGACTTGCTGGGTGGTGTTTTCGGCGTTCTTCACTTCGATCATCTTGCCGGCTACCAGGCGTTTGACGATTTCCTTGGCCATGTAGCCAACATAATCGCGAGAGAGAAGCATTCAGTGTCGCTCCGTGCGCTTAAGAAAGCATTTCAGTCTACTGGGAGGTTGCGCGGGGTGTCAAGGCGAGGAAAAAAGCGAAAGTGAGGCAGTTCTCGAAAGTGTGGCGGGACTGGTACGTTCCGGTGTGGACGATCGTGAACCGCGGAGGTATATTTTCCTGAATGTACGAATTTCACAGATTGGAAGAGGAGCTCGAACCACAGCCTTCCGGCAGCCGCTTTGGGCCGCCGCGAAAACATTCGCTCGCCGGGCTTCTGGATTCGCCGCAATTTCCGCGAATTCGTCCCAGATGCTTGGGATGTTTGCAGCCGTTTTTTGTGGCTGAGATTGGCCGGCACATTCTGAGCTGCGACCGAGTGTCCGCCCCGGATTTGGCGCGCTTCCAGAGTGCGTTGGCCGAGTTCACAGCGAATCCAGGCCACGCGCGAGAGATTGTGGAGGAATTCGTCCATCGCGTCCGGCTGGACTATCTTCTCAAACGCGGCGAAGAATCTCAGTAACCGAGCAAAAGCTTCCCGGTGCGTCCGATACTTCGGGACGCTCCGGCCGCTCCACAGACCCGGTTTGGCGTCGGCGCCAATTTGGGCGGCCGTGTGTGGAGTGCGCGGCGGTTTCTTCGGTACGTTGGCGTGATGGCATCTGTTATTCTTGTGTGCTACGGAGCGTTGGTTGGTCATATCTTGAGCATTTATCTAACGGGAGAGGTGTTTACACGTGACATCGTCTAGTTTGTCTGCAACGGATGTGAAGCGCGCGGCGAATTTTAATGCGGGGCCGGGGGCTGTCCCGGCGGTGGTGCTGGAGCGGATACGCGAGGAATTGATGGATTATCGCGGGACCGGGATGTCGGTGATGGAGATGAGCCACCGGTCGGCGGAATTCGAGGAGATTATCGGTCGGGCGGAGCGGAATCTGCGGAAGTTGATGGATATTCCCGAGGAATATGCGGTGATCTTCGTGCAGGGGGGCGGGAGCGCGCAATTTACGATGGCGCCGATGAATTTGTGTTTGCCGGGGAAGCCGGCGGACGTGTTGCATACGGGGATGTGGACGGCGAAGGCGATTACCGAGCTGAAAAAGGGTATTCCCTACCGGTTGGCGGCTTCGACGGAGGATGTGAAGTTCACGCGGGTGCCGCGGCGGGAGGAGATCCAACTTTCGCCGGACGCTTCGTATGTTTACATGTGCACGAACAATACGATTGAAGGCTCGCAGTGGGCTGCGTTCCCGGAGACGGGCGAGGTGCCGCTGGTGGCGGATATGTCGTCGGATATTATGTCGCGGCCGGTGGACGTGCGGAAATTCGGGGCGATTTTTGCGGGGGCGCAGAAGAATTTGGGGCCTTCGGGGACGACCGTCGTGATTGTGCGAAAGGATTTGGCGGAACGCGCGGACAAGAATTTGCCTACGGTGCTGCAGTACCGCACGCATATCAAGGAACATTCGCTGTATCACACGCCGCCGACCTTTGCGGTGTATATCGTGGGATTGGTGCTGGAGTGGATTGAGGCTGAGGGCGGTGTGGTGGCGATACAGAAGCGGAACGAAGCGAAGGCGAAACTGCTGTACGACACGATTGACGGCAGCGGCGGGTATTACGTGGGGCCGATCGAGAAGGAATCGCGGTCGAAGATGAATGTGACGTTTCGCGTGGCGCGCGGGAATGAGGAACTCGAGAAGAAATTCGCTAAGGATGCCGTGGCCGCGAAGATGGTGGGATTGGCGGGGCACCGCTCAATCGGGGGTATGCGGGCGTCAATTTATAATGCGGTGCCGGTGGAGTCGGTGAACGAGTTGGTGGGATTTATGCGGGATTTTCAGAAGAGGAATGGGTAGTGAGTCCAGGCCGGCTGGCGCAAGTCCAAAGCCCTGCGTAGATGCGTGTCATCGCTCAGGCGATGCAAACGCTTGCCGCGTTTTGGCGAGTTGCCCAGGCTAAGAGCGGCGAGGCGAGGCGAGCCTCGCCTTGCAACCGGCGGCGGCGAGCCGCCGCACTCCCAGAAAAATCGGGCAGCGGCTCACGGTAGCGGCCTGCGGTGAACCTGACGTGCCCGGTCTGGCTTGGCCAGACCGGCCGCTACATTTAGTGCCTAGAAGTTGTTGGTTTCGGTAGGGCTGCGATTTTTCCCCGGGCATGACTGAACAGCCACAGTAGTGTGGCTACTGCGCAACACATGGCTTGACATGCTGAATCGGGGCCGGTATGGTGGGTTTTCCATGCCAAAAACGCCTGAAAAGGCGCGTTTTGCCTCGCAGCGAGACGTTTAGGCCGACCGCAGGAGCCGCGGTGGGAGGAGTGTCCGCTGGGACGGTATCTGGAGGAAGGGCGTTGACGGGCGACCAATCCAAACGCAAGAACCGGCTGTGGCCGTGGATCGGCGGAACGATCGTGACGCTGCTGGCTGCGGCAGTCTTCGTGGTGGGTTCGCTGGATGTGCCGCTGAGGCCGCAGCAAGGGACCGCGTTCGTCATATTTTTTGCGCTGACGACGCTGCTGGCGGCCGCGCTGCTGGTTTTTACGGTGATACTGACGCGCAGCCTGGTGCGGCTGTGGATCGAGCGGCGCAGCGGACAGATGGGCTCGCGGTTCAAGGTGAAGATGGTGCTGGGGGCGATTGGGGTGTCGTTGTTGCCCACCGTGGTTTTCTTCTTTTTCAGCTATGCAATCGTGAACCGCACTTTGATTGCGATGTTTCCCCGTCCGTTGGAAGTGGCGAACGAGCAGGCGCAGCGGCTGCTGGCCGATTTGGGCCGGGCGAACATGGATCACTTGAACGCCATCGCCGAAAAAGCCGCGGCCAGCAGCAAGGAGGATCAGTCGCTGCTGGGGCTGGCCTGGTCGGTGGATGCGTCGTGGATCGCGCATTCGAGCGGGGTGGCGGATGACGGGGTGGCGTACATAAAACCCGCCAAAGATGCCGACAAGGCGACGATTCCGGAGATGGAGACGATTACGCCGGAACTGGTGCGCACGTTGCCGGATGGAGCCGAAATCTGGCAGACCAGCGATCATTTGTATATTGCGGGAAGCGCGCCGCTGGGGAGCGAGAGGTTGTACGTAGCGCGGATTTTGCCGAAGGATTTCCTTTCGCGCTATTCGGAGATTGAAACGCAAACGGATACCTATGCGCAGCAGAAGCAGAATTTGCGGACTTACAAGCGGGATGTGCTGCTGGGGTTGTTTCTGGTGACGGTGGTGCTGGGGTTTTCGACGACGTGGGTGGCGCTGTTTCTGTCGAAGCAGGTGACGGTGCCGATTCAAGCGCTGGCGGAGGCGACGCGGGAGATATCGCGCGGGAATTTCGATCACCGGATCGACGTGCGGGCGCAGGACGAGCTGGGGATGCTGGTGCGTTCGTTCAATCGCATGACGGAACAACTGGGCGAGGGGCGGCGGCAGATCAATGAATTCACGCAGAGCCTGGAACAGGCGATCGAGGAGCGCGAGCGGCGGCGAAAATTGATGGAAGCGATTCTGGAGAATATCCCGACGGGAGTGGTCTCGTTGAATTCGTCGGGAGAAGTGGCGCGGCTGAATAGCGCGGTGCCGACAATTCTGGGGGAAGGCGCGCGGGAAGCGCGGAGCTTGCAGGATTTGCTGGGGGAAGAGGCAGCGCGGGCGGTGCTGCACCTGATGCGGCAATCGCTGCGCATGGGCGTGGCATCGCGCGAGATTGAAGTGGCGACGGCGGGGCGGTTGGTGCGCGCGGCGGTGACGGTGAGTTCACTGGGGCCGCGGCGATCGAATCCGGGATTTGTGGTGGTGATTGACGATCTGACGGACTTGCTGCGGGCGCAGAAGGCCGCGGCGTGGCAGGAAGTGGCGCAGCGCATCGCGCACGAGATCAAGAATCCATTGACGCCGATACAACTTTCGGCGCAGCGGC
This sequence comes from uncultured Acidobacteriota bacterium, assembly GCA_963780035.1. GTDB lineage: Bacteria > Acidobacteriota > Terriglobia > Acidiferrales > UBA7541 > Palsa-295. The sequence goes on from CAWAAG010000016.1 coordinate 63,722, forward strand.
TGCTGCGTCATTTGGAGCGAATACGGGCGCAAAAGCCGGACGGGGCGCATTCGGAATTCGAAAAGCTGGCGGCGGAATGCGCGGGACTGATCGAGCGGGAGGTGCACACGCTGGGGTCGCTGGTGGACGCGTTCTCGCAATTCGCGCGATTCCCTTCGGCGCGGCTGGCGCCCGAGGATTTGAACGTGATTGTTTCGAGCGCGCTGGATTTATTTCATGGGCGGCTGGAGGGAGTGACGCTGCGGGCGGAACTGGCGGCCAGTTTGCCGCCGGTGAATGCGGATCGCGAGCTTTTGCGGCGGGTGCTGGCGAATTTGATTGATAACGCGGCGGAGGCGATGGAGGGGTCGGCGATACGGCGGTTGCGGGTAGTCACGCGAGTGGAGGGAGACGGCGACGCGGTGGAAATCGAGATATCGGATAGCGGGCATGGGATTTCGCCGGAGGATAAGCAGCGATTATTTTTGCCGCATTTTTCGACGAAGGAGCGCGGGACGGGGTTGGGATTGGCGATCGCCAGCCGGATCATCGCGGAACATAATGGAACGATTCGGGCGGAGGACAATTTGCCGACGGGGACGCGATTTGTGATTCGGTTTCCGGCGCCGGAGATTGCGGTTACGCCGGGGTCGTGAAAGGCGGAGTCAAAAGATTTAACGCAGAGTGCGCAGAGGTAAGAGCGCAGAGTACGCAGAGAAAACCGTGAGAACCGGCGGGTCGCCGGCGCTACCTGGATGCCAGCTTCCATATTGATTGTTGACGACGAAAGCGGGATACGCGAATCCCTGGCGGGACTTTTGCGCGATGAAGGGTACAAGGTGGAAACCCTGGAGTCGGGGGAGGACTGCCTGGCGCAACTGGAGCGGCGCGACGTTGACCTGGTATTGCTGGATGTGTGGCTGAAGAAGATGGACGGGCTGGAGACTCTGGAGCGGATTCAGGGGCAGGACGGCGCGCCGATGGTGGTGATGATTTCGGGGCACGGAAACATCGAGACAGCGGTGCGGGCGACGAAGCTGGGCGCGTTTGATTTTATCGAGAAGCCGCTATCGCTGGAGAAAGTGGTGCTGGTGGTGCGCAACGCGCTGGAATATCTGCGGCTGGAAGCGGAGAACCGGCGATTGCGGGCGGAACTCGAAGAGAAGCACCAGATTTTGGGGAGTAGCGTGCCGATGAAAGCGCTGCGGCAGCAGATTGCTTTAACTGCGCCGACAAACGGGCGCGTGCTGATTTACGGCGAAAGCGGTACTGGGAAAGAATTGGTGGCGCGCGCGCTGCACGACAGCAGTTTGCGCAGCTCGATGCAATTCGTGGAAGTGAACTGCGCGGCGATTCCGGAGGAATTGATCGAATCGGAGATGTTCGGGCATCGCAAGGGCAGCTTTACGGGGGCGAGCGAAGACAAGGTGGGCAAGTTTCAGAAGGCGGATGGCGGGACTTTGTTTCTGGATGAAGTGGGGGACATGAGTTTGAAGACGCAGTCGAAGGTATTGCGCGTGCTGGAAGAGCGGCGTGTGGAGCCTTTAGGCTCGAATCAGCCGGCTACGGTGGACGTGCGCGTGATCGCGGCGACGAACAAGAAGCTGGAGGAGGAAATCGCGCGGAATGCATTTCGCGAGGATCTTTTTTACCGTTTGAATGTGATTCCCTTCTACGTGCCGGCTTTGCGCGAGCGGGTGGAGGACATTCCGATTCTGGCGGCGCATTTTCTGGCGACGTTTTCGCAGGAATACGGAAAGAAGGCGAAAGAGTTCAGTCCCGCGGCGGTGGATATATTGCTGAATTATCCGTGGCCGGGGAATGTGCGCGAATTGAAGAATCTGGTGGAGCGTTTGGTGATTATTTGCCCTTCGCCGCGGATCGAGCCGCATCACTTGCCGCCGGAGATTTTTCGCGGTGCGTCGAAGAGCCCGCAGAAGCCGTATGAGAGTTTGCAGGAGGCGCGGTCGGCGTACGAACGGGAATTTGTTTTGCGGAAATTGGAAGAGAATCGCTGGAATATGACGAAGGCGGCGCAGGCGTTGGGATTGGAGCGGAGCCATTTGTACCGGAAGATGCGGACGTTGGGGATTGCGCCGACGCGGGCGGAATAGTTGGGGCGCGCTATAGGCGTACCAGCATAAAATTATCAATCCATCCCCAAAAGTCGCATCCGTGGTAGTTTCTGACCAACACGATGGGCATCACGCTCAAGATCGGACTGGGGCTTGTGGGATTGGGGTTTCTCTGCTTTCTGTCCCTGTTCACGGTACTGGGTCCATTGGGTTCTTGCGCGAGCGAGTCTCAGACGGCAGCGCTATTTTTAGGCCTGACGGGGGTTGTAATCGGTGGATTGCTCTGCCTCGTATCCCTTCCCGGTGTTCTCATAGAAAGATACAAAGCCCGCCGCGTGGGCGGGAACGTGTTGCTGTTCGGTGAGCGTTCGCGACGGCCGTAGTTGGGTTCGGCACAGCGATTTGCAGGGGAATGTGACTTCGCGGACGAAGTTTCGGGAGCGCGGCTTACGACCGGGCAAGTTGGGGCGCTAGCCCTTCGAACCGGCACTGCCGGTTCTCAGGATGAATCGCGCTGTGGCGCGATTCACAAGCGGCGCACGTACGAACGGCGGGCCGTGCTTGCTTTTCTTGCGGTTACTCGACTTCTTGGATTTCGGCTAGTTGCTCTAGTTGGCGGTGCCAGTCTAATTGGCGGACGAGGGTGGAGTTTTGGCGCCAGTTGGATTGGACTTTGACGAAGAGCTCGAGGAATATTTTTGCGCCGAGGATGGATTCGAGTTCTTTGCGCGCTGCGGTGCCGATTTTTTTGATGGCTTCCCCGCCCTTCCCAATCAAAATTCCCTTTTGACCGTCGCGCTCGACGTACATGGTGGCGCGGATGCGCAGGAGCTTGGGAGTTTCCTCGAAATTATCTACCAGGACGGCGATGGCGTGCGGGACTTCGTCGCGCGTGGCAAGGATGGCTTTTTCGCGGACGATTTCGGCGGCGAGGAAGCGTTCGGGCTGGTCCGTGAATTGGTCGGCGGGAAAATGCGGGGGCGCTTCGGGGAGGCGCGTGAGCCAGGAACTGACCAAGTCGAAACAGCCGGCGCCGGTGAGAGCGCTGATGGGAAACACTTCGGCGAATTCGAATTCCTTGCTGTAGCGATCAATCATCGGAAGGAGCAATTGCTTGGCGATGCGGTCCACTTTATTGAGCAGCAGGTACACCGGGCCGTGAAAGCGCTGGAGCCATTCGATGGCGAATTTATCGCCGCGGCCGAAGTCGGCGGTAGCGTCGGCGATGAGGCAGAGGATGTCAATGCCTTCGAGGGCGTGCTGGAGTTCGTCCATCATCATGCGGCTGAGAACGTTTTCTGGTTTGTGGATGCCGGGAGTGTCTACGAGGACGATTTGGGCGTCGTCGCGATTGAGGATGCCTTGAATGCGGTTGCGGGTGGTTTGGGGCTTGGAAGAGACGATGGCGACTTTTTGGCCGACGAGAGTATTGACGAGGGTGGATTTGCCGGCGTTGGGGCGGCCAATGATCGCTACGAAACCGGACTTGAAGGGCATGGAAGGTTTAATTGTACGCTCTTGTGATGCGGAGGACGAGAGGCAGGGAGGCAGAGAGACAAGGTGGCAGGAGCTCTCTTCTTTGGGAACGCGCCCGGGTCTGGATTCTTGAGATTTTTTCCATGGATTGTTGACATGGCGATGCATCGTTGTATGCTCGAATTGCTTGCAGTGAGCCAGAGCTATCTGGTTGCGGACGGCGGGGCTATCCGCGCGAGACGCTGCATGACCACATTTAAACCTGTAGAGGAGGCCTTCAATGGCACATAAAGTTAAGGCAATTCCGGAAGGATACCACTCGATCAGCCCGTCATTGACCTGCAAGAACGCGGCGCAGGCGATCGAATTTTACAAGAAAGCATTCAACGCGGAGGAAGTAATGCGCATGCCATCGCCCGATGGCAAAATTTCCCATGCGGAACTTCGAATCGGCGATTCCATCATTTTTTTGAACGACGAGATGGGACCGGTGGGAACCAGTACCGGAACGCCGCGAATGCAATTGTTCCTTTACGTGGAGGATGCGGACAAGACGTTCAACAGCGCGCTGGGGGCCGGAGCGAAAGTGGAGATGGCGCTGGAGAATCAGTTCTGGGGCGACCGCTATGGGAAACTTACCGATCCCTTCGGGCACCAGTGGGGCATCGCGACTCACGTGGAAGACGTAGCGCCGGCGGAAATCAGCAAACGTGCGGCGGCGTTTTTCGCGAAGATGGCCGCGCACGGGTAGTTCGCGGGTGCTGTGACAATTTGGGAATGCAGGGTCGGGCTCGCCGCGGTGACAGCGGGCCCGATTTGTTTTTTACGGGGCGCGAAATGCAATTCCACCGCAGAGGCGCAGAGGACGCAGAGAACGGCTGAGCGACGCCTCGCATGGCGGAGAGGATTGGCACATCGCAGCAGAGAATTTTCGAGGCGGATGCCGCGGGCACGGCATGCCGTGCCCCTACGAACCCTCGTGCGGTAGGCAGGGCTCGCACCGCTTGCGATGGCAGCGTGTTTATCGTTTGAGGAGGAGTTAGATGGCGCGGGCGGAGGAGGCGGCTGCGGAGGGGGTGGGTTTGGCGCGGACGCGGAGAACTTTGCGTTGATTGGCTTCGAGGACTTCGAAGCGAAGGCCGTCGGCGTCAACGACTTCGCCGGTTTTGGGAACGTGGCCGGCTACGCTATTGAGGAGGCCGGCGATGGTGGTGGCGGCGGAATGCTGCATGCGGGCGTCGAGTTGGACGCCGAAAAGTTCATTGACCTTGTCGAGCTGGACGCTGCCGCGCATGACCAGGGCGCCGCTGGATTCGCGAATCACGTCCGGAGCAGGAATGCGATCTTCTTCGCCGATTTCGCCGACGATTTCTTCGACCAGATCTTCCACGGTAACGACACCCGCCATGAGGCCGTATTCATCAATGACGATGGCCATCTGCTGATTTTTGCGCTGGAGCTCCTTCAAAAGTTCCGAGCCGAATTTAGTTTCGGGAATGAACAGCGCGGGGCGCATCAATTCGCGGACGGTGCGGTGCGCGGCATCGCGGTCGGGGACTTCGAGCATGTCGCGGGCCATGACGATGCCGACGATATCGTCGAGCGATTTTTCGTAGACGGGGAGGCGGGAGAACTTGGTGTCCACGACGAGGTCGCGTAGTTCTTCCAGTGACGCGCTGGCGCGGATGGCGATGACGTCGGGGCGCGGAGTCATCACGTCACGCACACGCTTATCGCCAAATTCGACGACGGATTCGATGAGGCGAGCTTCGTCCTGCTCGATGATGCCCTCTTCGGTGGCGGCGTCCACGAAGGCTTCGATGGCCTGCTGCTGCTCGGCGGCGGGAGTCTGGACGTCCGCCTCTTCGGACAAGTGCAGGACGGAGACGAGGAGTTCGAGGACGGCTTGCACCGGCCAGATGATGAAAAGGAGCACGCGGACGAGCGGAACGAAGGGCAGCACCCATTTTCCGGAAGCGCGGGCCAGCAGCAGCGCCGGCAAGAATTGCATGGCGACGACGACTTCGGCGCCCAGAAAAAAGATCATCTCGACGGCCGCTTCCCAGGTGCCGGGGACAAAGAAGAGGACGCCGCGGGCGGTGATGGCGGCGACGAGAACCAGCCAGAGGCGCGCGAGCATGCTGAAGGCGAGCGCGGCGCGGTGACGGTCCATGTGGAAGCGGGGCTCGACTTCGGCTTCGAAGATGTCGAGGTGGTTACGGATGCGGCCGGTGTGCACGCGGCCGAGTTCGCGGAAGGCGCGGTCGAGGTAGGAAAAGACGACGAGGCCGATGGTGAGGGCGAGGACGCCCGCGGTGTAGAAGAAGATGGGCATGGCTACGCTAATCCCAGGTCGCGGCGCAGACGGTTTTCGCGGCGGGTCATCTGGCCCTGGTCGGATTCGTGGTCGTAGCCCATCAGGTGCAGGACACCGTGAAGGATGAGGATGTGCATTTCGTGATCGAAAGTGCGGCCGAAGCGGAGGGCGTTGCGGCGGGCGACGGCTGGGGCGATAGCGATATCGCCGAGATACCGGGAGGGAGAGGAGTTTGAGGACATAGACGAGGTAAAGGAAGTTGAGGATGTAGAGGAGGTAGAGGAGGAACCACCGGCACGCTTACGTATTGAGGACGGCTTGCGTTTTGCGGCGCTCGCCGCGAGTTGCGAGTGTCTGCCGCGGATGCTTTGGACGGAGTTGTGAGGAACGGGTCCATCGGCTGGGAAGGACAATACATCGGTCGGGCGATTTTTGCCACGGTACTGGGCGTTCCAGCGGGCGATTTGCGGATCGGTGACGAGGGCGACGGTGAGCGAATCGGCGGGGAGGCGCAAACGTTTCTGGGCGGCCGCGAGGAATTTATCCAGGGCTGCAATAGAAACACGAACGCGCCGCTGTTGATTGAGAATCATGCTGGAGGCTAATCCCGCGGATTTTTGAGAGCGGAGTGACCCGCGACGGAGCCGCGGCCGTTCTGGCTGGGATGGGAGGCGGCGTGCTCGTCATAGGCTTTGATGATGCGCTGGACGAGATTGTGGCGGACGACGTCGCGCTCGTCGAAATAGACCAGCGAGATACCATCGATATTGCCGACGATTTCGATAGCTTCGATGAGGCCGGAGCGGCGGGATTCGGGCAAGTCGATCTGGGTGACGTCGCCAGTGATGACGGCCTTGGAATTGAAGCCGAGGCGCGTGAGAAACATCTTCATCTGCTCGCTGGTGGTGTTCTGGGCTTCGTCGAGGATGACGAAGGAATCGTTGAGGGTGCGGCCGCGCATGAAGGCGAGCGGAGCGACTTCGATGATGCCTTTTTCAAGGAAATTTTCGAGCTTGTCGGCTTCGAGGAGGTCGTGGAGCGCGTCATAAAGCGGGCGCATGTACGGATCCACTTTTTCCTGGAGCGTGCCGGGAAGGAATCCGAGGCGTTCACCGGCTTCGACGGCGGGGCGCGCGAGGATGATGCGGTTCACTTGCTTGGAAAGCAGGGCGGTGACGGCCATGGCCACAGCGAGGTAGGTCTTGCCGGTGCCGCCGGGGCCGATCGCGAAGACCATGTCGTAGGCTTCGAGAGCTTCGATGTAGCGCTTTTGGTTCGAGCTCTTGGGGACGATGGTCTTTTTGCCGAAAGAGCGCGAGTGCGAAGGAGAGAACGCGCTACGCGCGGCGGAAGCCGGCTCGCCGGTGGCGATGCGCAGGAGCGATTTTACTTCCTGGCTGTCTGGGGCGCGGCCGTCGCGAATGCGTTGATTGTATTCACCGAGGATTTGGGCAGCGCGTTCGACTTGCGGCGCGGAACCTTCGATTTCCAGATCGTGATCACGGAGGTGCGTGGTGACGTGGAGAGCGGATTCGAAAAGCTTCAGGTTTTCGTCGAGAGTGCCGAACAGTTCGTTAATGCCCCCAGCCAAGCGGACGGTTTGTTTCATCAAGTTTCGCGGACGCGATATCTCCAGGAGAAGAATTCAACCCTGCTAGAATTAGCGTAGCGCGGGAAGCGCGGAGGGTCAAGGCAGGCGCGGAGAGATTCATCGTATTGTAATATGGGCTGGGGAGTAAGGCGGGTTAACCAGGACGTGACGGAAAGGAAGCAGCGAGGTTAAAGACTTCGCTTTTGCGGGCCGATTGTTTCAATATGAGCAATTGCGGCTGGAAGGCCGCTGCGGCGGGTGTGGAATCGGCGTGGCGATCAAAGGGAGAAATGCATGACGAACGGGAAGGAACCAACGCCCAGCGCGGCAGTCCCGCTTTACGGCAAGCTGCGGCGCACGCAGCGCGTTCACATTCTGATGGGGGTGCTGGTGCGGGGCACCAGCGCGAATAAACCGTTTGAGGAAGAGACGAAAACGACGACGGTGAACGCGCACGGCTGCCTGATATCGCTCGGGACGCCGGTGACGCGAGGCCAGCGCGTGTCTATCGTGAATCCTAAGACTGCGGAAGAAGTGGAATGCAAAGTGGCTTACATCAGCGAGAACAAGGGCAGCAAGACGGAAGTGGGCCTGGAATTTACGGAGGCTTCGCCGCTTTTCTGGCGGATTGGGTTTCCGCCGGAGGATTGGGTGGATTCCTCGGAGCGCAAGCGGCCTGGACATTCCCATGCGCCGGGTCGGCCAGCGCCTGCGGGTAGTTCGGGAGCTAAGAACGAATAGTTGGCGATGCGGCGAAGTATTTTCGGCGGATTGCCTCGATTCAATCCTCGCGTTTGCCTCGATCAGTTTCCAGCGTGGCTTCAGGGGCTTAAGCGCCTGTCCGAGAACTGCAAAACCTGTACTTCAGCGGCTGAAGCCGCTCTCATTTTGCTGCATCAATGCCGTAGCTAAAGCTACGGCCTACGAAGATTCTCGTGTTCGCACCCAGGCTCTAACGCGCCTTTTCCCTCACTCTCGCTGTCGCCGGGGCTGTAGGCTGCCCTTCCGCTCACGCTACGGCTTGGCGGCTGGAAAATCGACTTTGGGAACCTCGCGCGATGTTGCGGAGGCCTGGAAGTAGGCGTTATTGGGTTGGAATCCGGCCCAGCCGGCGAAAAGGCTATTCGGGAACTGGCGGATGTAGGTGTTGTAGGCCTGGATGGAGTCGTTGTAGCGCTTGCGTTCGACGGCGATGCGATTTTCGGTGCCGGCGAGCTCGTCTTGGAGGCGCAGGAAGTTTTCGTTGGATTTCAGTTGGGGATAATTTTCCTGAAGGGCGAGGATTTTCTGTTCGAGGGGGTACATCTGATTGCTGGCGGCAATCTTATCGGCTGGGGTCTGCGCGTTCATGTATTGGGTACGGGCCTTGGCGATGTCGTCGAATACGGTTTCTTCGTGGGCGGCGAAGCCTTTTACGGTGGCGACCAGGTTGGGGATGAGGTCGGCGCGGCGTTGCAGGACTACGTCCACCTGGGCCCAGTTGGATTTCACCTGTTCATCGAGGGTGACGATGTGGTTTTTGGTGCTGACGTAGGCGCCGCCGGCGATGGCAGCGATCAGGACGATGACTACGAGAATGGCTACGACGGCTTTCATGGAAACCCTCCGAGTCGGATGTATGGCGGCGTCATCATACTTCAAAAAGCGATCTTGACGGAGAGGGCGATGCCGTAGGCCGGATCAGCACGCGTCCAGGCGGCGGTCTACTTCGTTGGTTACTACCTCGACGAATTCCAGATAGGCTTGCAGGGAAGCTTCTACATCAATGCTGCGTGGTTTGCGCTTCCCTTCTCTTAGATCGAGCATGGCTTGAAAGGCGGAGGGATCGGCGCCGGTGAGCGCGGCCATGGCGGCGACGGATTCGCGCTTGGTGGCGGGCGCGGGTTGGCCCAGCGCCATCAGCGCGTGACGGAACAGAGCGCAGAAGACCGAGACGGATTGCGACATGATGCCCAGATGGGCTTTGAAGCTGAGCGGCGCGGCGAGGACGGCTTGGCGGAGGCGCAGCCAATCGGTGCGCAGTTCGCGTTCGACCTGCAGGCGGTGGAGATGGAGCGGAACTTCGAAATTCGCGAAGAGTTCCGGGCCGAAGAGCACGCGGTGATGGTGCTTGATGTCCAGGAGTTCGATGGCGAAGACGTCGGCGGAACGATGGAGTTCATCGAGAGTGAAAATCAGGGGCGGCGGATTGCCCTGGCGGATCCACCAATCGGCGGCGGCGTGAAGATGTTCGAGGTCGGCGGGGCCAGCGTGTTCGACGACGCAGAGGACGTTGAGGTCGGAGTGGCCAGCACGAAATTCGCCGGTGACGGCGGAGCCGTAGAGGACGACGGATTTCAGGTTATCTTTTGCGGCGGCCTGCAGCTTAGAGACTAGTTCGGTTAGTTTTGCTTCCATGGCACGACCTTTACGGTGCTGTTGCGAAAAGCGGGCGGGTCTGAGACCCGCCCCTACAAACCCAAACCTTTACCAGCTGCCGCCGGCGCCACCGCCACCGAACGAGCCTCCCCCGCCGCCGCCGAAGCCGCCGCCGCCACCACCGAAGCCACCGCCGCCGAATCCACCGCCGCCCCAGCCGCCGCGTCCCATTCCGCTGGCTATCATGGGACCGATCCACCAGCCGCTGCCGCCGCCACGGCCGCGGCCAGAGCCGCCGCTCATCATTTTGAACAAGACGAAGATGAACACGCCGAGCAATAGAAGCGCGAGTATTCCGTTCGATTGCGTGTCAGCCGCGTGCGGCGGTCTGGGAGATGGTAGCGGAGCGGCGCTCAGGGTGATGCCGCGGTCCTTGGCGATGACGTCGGCGACGCGGCGGGTCATGAGGAGGACAGCGGCGTCGTAATTTCCGGCTTTCAGATATGGCACTGCTTCGCGACCGAAGCCGCCTACCTTGCCGTCGGGAAGAATGGGTTCGAGGCCGTAGCCGACTTGCGTCCAGTATTTGTGATCGTTGATTGCAAAGAAGATTAAGACGCCGCTGGAGGTGTCCTTCGGACCGACCCCCCACTTGGTTGCCAGATCAAAGGAATAATCTTCGACAGGGCGCCCATTGAGCGATGGGACGGTCACTACAAAAATCTGAGCCTTTGCTTTCTGATCAATTTCGGTGCAGAGCGCGGTGAGTTGGGCGCGGGCGTTCGGGCTTAGGACGTTGGCGTAGTCGTTTACGTAGCCGGCGGGCTTGGCGGGGATGGTGGTCTGTGCTCGTACGGAGACAGCGACGGTGCAGAGGAGCAGGACCGCCAGGAGCAGGGCTGGTGCGCGGCGATAGATTCGAACGCGGCGCGGATTTTGTGCGGGAGGCATGGGTGACGCGGGCATGTTAGTTCGTTGCTGCTGCGAGTGTCAACGTTGCGCGGGGATCGTTGCGCGGGGATCGGGCAGAGCCGAGAGATTAAAGAATTAACACGGAGTACGCCCTTCGAACCGGCACTGTCGGCTCTCCCTTCGCCAATTCACTCAGGGCAAGCAGGGTGAATCGCCCTGTGTCGCGATTCACAGCGAACGGCAAAAGAGAGAGGCCACGGAGAGTGTGGCGCCGTTTGCATGAGAGAGGCAGTACACGCGTCATCCGGCTTTGCTGCGTCCATGGTGCGGAGAGATCCTTCCCTTCGGTCGGGACGACGAGCGCAAGGCGTGCCGCTAAACGGAAACTTCCCGCTCTTGAGCATTGATTGTCAGGGGCTGGGGTGGATGCTAAACTTCGCGGGAGCGTGTTCGGGTACGCACGGTACTGTCCGAAAATGAACGGCTGACGCTACCATTTTCCCGTTTAACCGTCTAATTTCAAGCGGATAGGCATGGCCGCTGCTTTGCAGCCGGATACATAATTTGAAACAAACAGGGTAGCTGGTGCGTTTGAGTAAGTTACGGGTCTGCGGAAGTTGCAGCGTCACTTTTGGCGAGAGGAAAACACGATGATCGGAAGGCTACAAACAGTGGTGGTGCTGCTGACAGCTGCTGCGCTGGTGGTTTCGCCGGCTTACGCCGCAGCGCAAGAGGGACAGGAGCAGAACCAGGTGCAAAGCCAAGGGCAAGCTTCGTCCAGAGTGCAGCCCCCGAGCCAGCCTGGAGCGCAAAGCGGAGCGCCGGCGTCGGAACCGTCGCGCGATCTGCGCGGTGTGGAAGGACCCAACTATTCGCGGCCTAAGTCGCCCTTTCCGAACCTTTTTGGACCGTACACTCCGCTGGATATGCCGGAGCCGATGCTGACCAACTCGCCGCGGATTGACCAGCTGATCCAGGACGGCAAGTTGATGTTGAGCCTGGATGACGCGATCTCGCTGGCGATGGAAAACAATTTGAACATTAATGTGACGCGGTTTACCCCGTGGATCGCGGAAACGCAATTGCTGAAGGCGAAAGCGGGCGGGATTCCGCAGACGGGTAGCAGCCAGCAGGTGGTGCTGGGCTCATCGCCATCGGTGTCGTTCGATCCGGTGGTGACGACGAACCTGGGGTGGTCGCACGCGAATTATCCGGTGAATAACCCGTTTACATCGGGCGCGGGGACGACAGCGGTTCCGGTGGTGGCGCAGAACACCGCGTTCGTGGATCTTGGCTATACGCAAGGATTTCATACCGGAACGAACTTTTCGGTGACGTTCGATACGCCGCGAACTTCGACGAACTTGAACGACGTCGTGTTCAATCCGGCGCTGAGTCCGGTGCTGACGGCGACTTTGTCGCAGCCGCTGCTGAACGGTTTTGGTTTGCTGCCGAACACGCGTTACATCCTGGAGGCGAGGAACTCGATCAAGCTGGCGAATTCGGTGTTCGCGCAGCAAGTGATTGCCACGGTGACGCAGACTTCGAACGACTACTGGGAGCTGGTTTACGACCGGGAAAATGTGAAAGTGCAGGAAGCGGCGGTGGGCGTGTCGCAGAAGCTTTATGAGGACAACAAGAAGCAGCTGGAAATCGGGACCATGGCGCCGCTGGACGTGCTGACGGCGGAGTCGCAATTGGCCACGGATCAGCAGAATCTGATTGTGGCGCAGACGACCAAGCTGCAGCAGGAAACCGTGCTGCTGAACGATATCGCCAAGAATTTGCTGGCGAAAGACGTGGCGGGGATCGAAATCGTACCGACGACGCCGATCTCGACGCCTGAATTGGTGGAGAACATTCCGTTGCAGGATGCGGTGCAGGAAGCGTGGAGGAAGCGTCCGGAGTTGTACCAGGCGGACTTGAATTTGAAGAATGCGGGGATCGAGGTGAAGGCGACGAATAACGGGTTGCTGCCTTCACTGAGCGCCTACGTGCAGTACCAGTCGCAGGGGTTGAATGGCAACAGGATCAATACGAACACAACTGGAGCGTTCGTGGCCGATACGGGGTCGCCGCTGGTGGATGCCAACGGGACTCCGATCCTATTTGGCGGCAACCCGGCGTATGCGGGATTTCCAGCGAGCACCACGACGATCACACCGGGCGGATTGGGAAACGCGCTGTCCAATGTGTTTGACAACAGTTATCCGGTGTATTCCGTGGGTTTGAATTTGACGTTGCCGATACGGAACCGGTCGGCGCAGGCAGACAGCGCGCGAGCGCATCTGGACGAGCGGCAGGAGCGGGTGCAGTACCGGCAGACGGAGAACACCATCGTGATTAACGTGCGGAATGCGCTGATTGCGTTGCAGCAGGATCGCGCGCAGGTGGCGGCGGCGGACAAGGCGCGGACGCTGGCGCAACAGACGCTGGACGCGGAGCAGAAGAAATATCAGCTGGGGTCGTCCACGAGTTACAACGTGGTGTTGCGGTCGCGCGATTTGACGGCGGCCCAGGGGACGGCGTTGCGGGCGCAGGCGAATTTGGCGGAAGCGCTGGTGAATTTCGATCAGGCGATGGGGCGGACCCTGGAAGTGAATCACATTACGGTGGCGGACGCGTTGCGAGGTACGGCGGGGCGAGACCCATTGATTCCGGGGACGCCGGAGGCGGACGCGGGAGTGGGGGCAAAGTAGGCGAGCGACTGAGTTCTTACGACTTACGGCACCGCCGAAATTTTGGCGCGAGTAAAGGCGAACGTGCCGCACCTGCGCTTCGCGCCGCCAATAATTCGTGGCGCTCCATCGATGGCGCACTGACCCTTCGTAACTTCACTCAGGGTAAAAGTGCGCCGCTCCAAAGGCCTGGCATCTTTCCGCGTTGCCTGGGTTATACCTGCCGCTTGTTTGTGGTTGTTGCTGCTACCGTTTGGTTGCCCTAGAATGAGTTTATAGCGATGGTTTTGCGGTTTGCGTGACGCCTTGCGCGTGCTTGGAAGGAGCCCTCCTATGTCCGAGAAGACCGGCGACAAGACTGGCAAGGTCAGCAGGCTTCAAAGCACCGCGACGCTGGAGCCGGAGCGGCACGTTTCCGCGGGCGAGCGGGCTTGGGAAGAGAAAACTTTGCTGCCTACCTTACAGAAATCACCGGAAAGAGACGCTGACTTCACGACGGTATCGAGTTATCCGATCCGGCGGCTCTATACGCCAGCGGATTTGCCGGATTGGAATCCGGAAACGGATTTGGGTTATCCGGGAACGCCGCCCTACACGCGCGGGATTCATGCCACGATGTATCGCGGGAAATTGTGGACGATGCGGCAATTCGCGGGATTCGGGACCGCGGAAGATACCAACGCGCGTTTTCGATATTTGCTTGCGCAGGGGCAGACGGGGCTTTCGGTGGCGTTTGATTTGCCGACATTGATGGGCTACGACGCGGATCATGCGCTTTCGGAAGGCGAAGTTGGGAAATGCGGAGTAGCCATCAGTTCGCTGGCGGATATGGAAGTGCTGTTTGACAAGATTCCGCTGGCGGACGTGACCACTTCGATGACGATCAATTCACCGGCGGCGGTGATTTGGGCGATGTACCTGGCGGTGGCGGAAAAGCAGGGAGCGGACTGGAAGAAAATATCGGGGACGCTACAAAACGATATTTTGAAGGAATACATCGCGCAGAAGGAATACATCTACCCGCCCGAGCCTTCGATGCGCATGGTGGTGGATACTCTCGAGTTTGGGGCGAAGAACACGCCGAAATTCAATCCGATTTCGATCAGCGGATATCACATTCGGGAAGCGGGATCGACGGCGATTCAGGAACTGGCGTTTACGTTGCGGGACGGAATCGAGTACGTGGAGTGGGGCGTGCGGCGCGGGATGGATGTGGATGATTTTGCGCCGCGGCTTTCGTTTTTCTTTAACGCGCACAATGATTTCTTCGAGGAGATTGCGAAATATCGCGCGGCGCGGCGAATTTGGCACAAGACGATGACGGAGCGGTTCGGTGCGAAGAGCGCGCGTTCGTGGGCTTTGCGATTCCATACGCAGACGGCAGGATGCTCTTTGACGGCCCAACAGCCTTACAACAACGTGGTGCGGACCGCGTTGCAGGCTTTGGCGGCGGTGATGGGCGGGACGCAGTCGTTGCATACGAATTCTTTGGACGAGGCTTGGGCGCTGCCTACGGAATTTGCGGCGACTTTGGCTTTGCGCACGCAGCAGATTATTGCGCACGAGAGCGGCGTGACGAATACGGCGGACCCGCTGGGAGGTTCTTATTTCGTCGAGGCTTTGACGAATGAGGCGGAGCGCGGGGCTTGGGATTACATCGAGAAGATTGATGCGCTCGGCGGGATGGTGCCGGCGATCGAGCGGGCTTACCCGCAGCGGGAAATTGCGGAGGCGGCTTACAAGTATCAGATGGCGGTGGACCGCAAGGAAAAGATTATTGTGGGCGTGAATGATTATGTGGCGGAGGAGAAAGGCATCGACATCCTGCAGATTGACGAGACGGTGGCGGAGCGGCAGGCGGTGCGGTTGCGGAAGTTGCGGGCGGAGCGCTCGGGGGCTGAGGTGGAGCGGCGGCTGGTTGCTTTGCGCAAGGCCGCGGCTGGGGACGCGAATTTGATGCCGCATATTTACGATGCGGTGAAGGCGTATGCGACTTTGGGCGAGATATGCGATGCGCTGCGGGAAGTTTTTGGAATTTACGAAGAAGTGGCGATTACGTAGCCTGGGTTGCCTCGCACTTCGATTCTGAATTCTCTTCTCTCTGCGTCCTCTGCTTCTCTGCGGTGAATCATGACAGATGGTGAACTGACCCACCGGATCATCGGAGCGGCGATTGAGGTTCATCGAGTTTTGGGGCCGGGCTTGTTGGAGTCTGCATACGAAGAATGCCTGGCACACGATTTTGAGCGCTTGGGGATTCCGTTTGACCGCCAGAAGGCGGTACCTTTGGTATATCGAGATGTAAAGCTTGAATGCGGTTATCGAATTGATTTTCTGGTGGATGGGCGTGTGGTGGTCGAGTTGAAGGCTGTTGATTCACTCGGCTCCTATTCATGATGCGGTTCTTTTGACTTATTTGCGGCTTTCCGGTTGCAAGATTGGATTGCTGATTAATTCTCATACCGTCGTGTTGAGGGACGGCATCAGGCGGCTCGTGCATCTTACCAGGAGTGAAAACAAATATGAACCGCAGAGACGCAGAGGACCAGAGAAAGGCAAATGCGGAGAAGATCTATGAAGCGGATTCGCGGCTTGCGCGTGGTTGCGATTGCGACATTTGTGTTTGGGTTCACTTTGAGTGCTGGGATCGCGCGGATGCGAAGGATCGGAAACCGTCGGTTAAGAGCGGCTTTGTTACTACCGCGGATGGGGTGCGGATTCATTATGTGGAGGCGGGGCGGGTGGGTAGTGCGCCTAGCGCTCAGATCGGCGATCCCATGCCGGCTACTGCGGTGATTGTGAAGGGCGATATCGGCGTTACGATGGGGCACAAGTACCCTTCGATTTTGTTTGTGCCGGGTTGGACGATGCCGGGATGGATCTGGCAGAAACAGATGGATTATTTTGCGCACGATTATCGCGTGGTGGCGATGGACCCGCGGTCGCAGGGAGAATCGACGCAGACGAGCGATGGATTGTATCCGGCGGCGCGTGCACGGGACATCAAGGCAGTGGTGGATCAGTTGCATCTGGCGCCAGTGGTGATCGTGTCGTGGTCCATGGCGGTGGTGGAAACGTTGGCTTACGTGGACCAGTTCGGGACCGGAGATTTTGCCGGATTGATTCTGGTGGATAGCGACGCTGGCGGGAGGGCCCCAGGGTATGACGACCCGGATTTCGCAACGCTAAAAGGTGTGCTGGAAGACAGACAAAACTCGGCGGATCAATTCATTCGGAAATTGAATTTTCATAAGCCGCAGCCGGAAGATTACTTGCAGAAACTCATCAAGGCATCGCTGCGCGTGCCGACGAATACGGCGGTGGCGCTGCTGGTGGGTTATTTTACGGCGGATTACCGACCGGTATTGCCGAAAATTGATAAGCCTACCGTGGTTTGCGCGGCCAAGAGCCCGTACATGAGCACGATCGTAGAGATGCAGACGAAAATTAAAGGCTCGAAGCTGGAAGTTTTTGACGGCGACGGGCACGCGATCTTTGTGGATGATCCGGACAAGTTCAATGCCCTGCTGGAAGATTTCCTGCTGGATTTGAAATAGCGTTTAGGCGCCACCGGGACGAGTGCCGCTATCGTTTTACGGGCGATTTGAGTATTCTTGCGAGCATATGGCCGAAAAGAAAATCAGGGTGTTGATCGCGAAGCCAGGACTGGACGGGCACGACCGCGGGGCGAAAATCATCGCGCGAGCGCTACGCGACGCAGGGATGGAAGTGATTTACACCGGGCTGCGGCAGACGCCGGAAATGATCGCGTCGGCGGCGGCGCAGGAAGACGTGGACGTGATCGGGCTTTCGATACTTTCCGGAGCACACAATACGATTTGCCCGCGATTGATGGAGCTCTTGCGCGGCAAAGGGATGAATGACGTTACGGTGTTGATCGGCGGAATCATTCCGGAGGCTGATATTCCGGCGCTGAAAAAGGGCGGGATCGCAGAAGTTTTTCTTCCCGGCACCACCACGCAATCCATCGTTGATTTCATCCGTCAGCGCGTTTCGACGGCTCCGCACGGAGCGTAGCGCGGCGGTGAGCACTCACCTGGCCGCTGCCGCGCGCGACGACGTACTTTTCCTTACTCTCGAAAGCTGCCAACGGATATCCTCGCCTGGAGCTTGCGGTGATGAATTCGTTGGCGGAGGCGATGGGGCGGCTGGAGAGCGCTTCGGAGTTTGCTGGGGCGGTGATTACCGGGAGCGAACGGGCGTTTGCGGTGGGGGCGGACATCGCGGAGCTGGCGCAGCTGCAGGCTGGTGAGGGGTTTGATTTTTCGCGGCGCGGGCAGGGAGTGATGGCTGCGATTGCGGCGAGCCGCAAGCCGGTGGTTGCGGCCATTCGCGGATTTTGTTTCGGCGGCGGATTGGATTTGGCGCTGGCGTGCCGGGCGCGGGTCGCTTCGCCTGATGCGATTTTTGCGCATCCGGGGGGAGCGCTGGGAATCATCACGGGCTGGGGCGGAACGCAGCGTTTGCCGCGGCTGATTGGGCGCGGGCGGGCGCTGGAGATGTTGGTGACGGGCGAGAAGATGAGCGCTGATGAGGCCTATGCTTGCGGATTGGTTGCAGGAGTGACGTCGGATGCGGAGCTCGTTCCAGAAGCGATTCGGCTGGCCCGCGGCGGGTAGGTAGCGCGCAGAACCGCTGGGACCTGCGATCGGCGGCGGACGCCTTGGGCTGCAGCTCAGGTTGAATTGCTGTTCGTGTTACCAGGCGCTAATGCGGGCGCAGGCTCGAGGAGCGGAATGGGTTCGTCCCTTCCTTGAACGTCAACTTCAAACACGTCGAACTTCCAGACATTAGCGTGCTTCTTCCCCACCACGGCGATGCGGCCATGGGCTTTTGGCCCGGAGATGGGAATGCTAATGCTTGCGCTTCCCTCCGCTCCGCTAAAATTGAGGCTGCCCGAAACGAACCACCCGACATGAAGGGGAGTTCCGATTGCCTCCGCGACCGCGGGTGAAGCCGTGGCGCGCTGCACGGCCAACTCATACGGGTAAGAAGCCCAGAACATGGATTCGACGCCGTAGAGCAGAGCGCCCACGAATATGGCGATAACCAATAGACTCACGACTACAAGGAGGGGCACGAACCATTTCCAGTTGCGTTGGAACCAGGTCCGAGGGCGCGGTTGGACCGGCAATGCTCCCGTCGTGGGATAGGGCGGAGAGGTCATTTGTGTGTTGAATCGGCAATCGTGTAATACACCATCATCACGCTTCCGACAAGGTATTCGTCTCGCGCTCACCTAGAAGGACAGCACCAACTTTGTGCGGGTGTAGGCGACGCGGAAGGCGAAGCGTTCGAGATTGCGATGGGACGCGCTGGCCGGTTGGGCGATACTGACCGCCAGATCGCAGCCTTGTTCGCGCGCCCAGGCGAGGCGCGCGGCCAGCAACGCAGATTGCACACCGCGGCGGCGAAACGCCGGAAGGGTGCTGGCGCCGAAAAGCCCCGCGACTCCGTGGTGCGCGGAAACGACTCCGCCGCCGGCGGGTTCTCCGTCCACGTAGGCGAGCAGGAAACTGCACGGACTGCTGCGGTGGCAGAAGCCTTCCATGACGTCTAGCAAGGATTGCGTCACCGGGAAATGCTCGGCGAAGCCCTGGGCGACGGTTTGCGTCCAGAGCTTCGATTCTTCGAGCGCTGCGGCGCGAATGGTGAGGCCCGGCGGGATGGCAGGCGGTGGCGATGCGAGCGCCGGCGCGAGGTTATCGAGCAGCAACACGTCGGAGACTTCGAGGAGTTTGTAGCCGCGAGCCGCGAGGCGTTCGTACAGGGTCATTTCGATGAGGGGGCAAAGCTCGAGTGCGGCGGGAGCGTTGCGCGATTTGAAGAATTCGCCGAGAGCGTCGAGTTCGGCGTCGGTGACTGGCCCGTTGAGGCCAACGCCGATCGCTTGCGTTACTGGAGAGTCGGCGCCAGCGAAAACTGCGATGCCTCCGGCAATTTCCTGAACGGCTACGGGAAATTCCGGATGGAGGCGGTGAAAGGCTTCGGCGCACTCGCGGCCTGCGTTGGCTTCCGCCATTTCCACGCGGCGCGCCAAATCAATATCGATGAATTGCATTGCTGGATCTCCTGTATGTGGGAAACAACACCACGGCTTCAGGGGCTGGAGCCCCTCTTTCTCGGCGGTCTGATGGCCGGGATGAATCCCCGCCCTTCCGTACAGATGACGGTGAGAGATCTGCCGGGAAAGTTGCCGGAGCGCTTGGTTTATCGCGGCGGGCCGGAGGCAGACCTATCCTTCGCGTGGGAAGAGCAGCGCATAGGCGCCTCCAGGGGAGAATTTGGCGACGGCGACAAGGTGACACCGTGGCCGGCGTTGATTGTAGCGTGCCGAACGGCCAAGTCAAGAAGTTGACCGAACGTCGAGCAAACGTTGCCCGGCGATATTCGTTCGCTGCTATGGCTCTGTTGCTTGCGCCGAAGCGCTAGCGACGCGGAATCGTTTCGGCGTCTTATCGCTCCAATATTTCTTTCAGCTTGGCCAGCTCGATATCCATTTCTTTCATAGCTTGATCGAATTGCTGATCAGTCATGATCGGCGGCTGGAAGAGCGTCATCATCACCGTGGAGCCGTCGCCATTGGGAACGACGCGCGAATAGACTTGCCAGGTGGCTTGCGGATCTTTCCAGATGTGGTCGAAGACACCGAATTCTTTGACGGCGTTCAGTTTGAGCTGGCCTTCGCCGAATTTGGTGACGGCTTGGAACCAGCCGTTTTCGCCGGGAGTGACCGAGCGGAGGTTGACAACGGCGTACTGCGGCCAATTCGCGGGATTGGCGAGGAAGGTGAAGGATTTTTCGGGGGTGGCCCGGATGTCCACGGATTTGATGGCGGAGCGGGTGATTTTCTTCATGGCGTCCTCTTTTCCAGATGTTTTATTTGCTAATTCCTAGCGCGAGCCGGGGAAATATTGAATGTATTCGTCGCCGTCGCGGCCGAAGTAACGGACTTTTTTGCCTTGGAGATAGACGATGTAGTAGGCGCAGCCGGCGGCAGTGCCTTCTCTTACGAAATCGGCGTAGGAAGCTTGCCTGGCTTGCACCCGCTTGTTAATGGATTCGAGTTTCTTGGCTGAGAATTCACGGCCGACGCCGCCATGGGCTAGCGCGACTTCTGTGACAAACGATTCCCCGCCCGTGGCGTAATAGCGATACTCATTCCGCAGAAAATCTACGTGATAGGATTCGACGCGCTCTTTGGCGAGGGACTGCAAAATCTCGGGAAAGCTGATAGTGGCGGCCAAAGCTTTGGCAATTAATTGCCGAATCAGTGCTTGATTCATTTTGGTTCTCCTCTTATGCGACGGGCACTTTCGTGAATTTGTGCAGCTCCGCCGTTTTCTGCAGGATGGCGGTTAGCGTGTTGCGCTCGGCTTTGGAGAGGACGCCGAAGAACTCGTCGTCGTTCTGGTCCGCCAGCTTGGCCAGGCGGGGGACGAGCGAGATAGCCGCCGGGGTTAGTTCGATGTCCTGGTAGCGGCGGTCGGCGACGGATTCTTTGCGGGTAACGAGACGCTTTTCCAGAAGGCGGGTGACGAGCTTGGAAACGGCGCCGCGGGTAAGGCCGGTGAGTGTGGCGACTGCGCTGGGCGCCTTGGTGTCGTTGCCGCCGTACATTTCGCGAAGGACGACCCATTCGGCGACGGTGACGCCGCTGGCAGCGAGTTTACGGGCAAAGGAGTGGGAGACCTGGTTGGAGACCAGGCGCATCCAGAAGCCGGTGTGGGCGGTGAGGCGTGCGGCGGGGATTGGGCGTTTTAGGGTTGCGGGCATTTTGCATCTCCTATCCACGCAGTGCAGTATATAAGACAACTGTTTCCCTGTCAACTGTATTCTCGGGTACGCCAACAATGGTGGTTTTGCCGGAACAGACGGGTTGCCGCGGCACCGATGGCGCACTGACCCTTCGCAACGTCACTCAGGGTAAACGTGCGCCGCTACAAAACCGAGCTCGAACGCGTCGCGTCTTGGATGCGGCTCCGATCGTTACTTTCGTGGTTTCTATCTGCGACGCAACTCTCTTACAATGTGGGTGGTTCCCGCATCGAGTTTATGGCTTGATTGGTGGAAGCGGCTGCCTTTTGGGCGGAGCGGCAGGCGGACGAGTTCGCGTAAGGAGAACGCTGAGTGAGCGGAACGAAAATTGAGACGCGGGTGGACGCGAAGTCCGCGGAATTCGCGAAAAATGCCCGGCAGATGGTGGACCGCCTGACGGAAATCAAGAACGAAGAGCAGCAGATTTTTCAGGGCGGCGGCGCGAAGGCCATCGAATCACAGCACAAAAAGGGGCGGATGACGGCGCGCGAGCGGATCGCCAAGCTGATTGACGCAAAGACGGAATTTTTCGAGCTGGGAATTTACGCGGCGTACGAAATGTATGAGGAGTGGGGCGGAGCGCCGGCGGCGGGGACGATCACCGGGCTCGCGCGGGTTTCCGGGCGGCAGGTGATGATCATCGCGAACGACGCGACGGTGAAGGCCGGCGCGTTTTTCCCGATGACCGCGAAAAAAGTGATTCGCGCGCAGAATATCGCTATCGAGAATCATATCCCGACAATTTACCTGGTGGATTCGGCTGGCGTGTTTTTGCCGCTGCAGGAGGACGTGTTTCCGGATACGGATGATTTCGGGCGCGTCTTTCGGAATAATGCGGTGATGAGCGCGATGAGAATTCCGCAGATCACGGCGATCATGGGGATGTGCGTCGCGGGCGGCGCGTACTTGCCGGTGATGTGCGACAAGATTCTGATGACCGAAGGCAGCGGGTTATTTCTGGCCGGGCCGGCGCTGGTGCAGGCCGCAATCGGACAGAAGACTTCAGCGGAAGAGCTGGGCGGCGCGCAGATGCATGCACAGATCAGCGGGACAGTGGATTTTCGCGAAGCGGATGACGCGTCGTGCATCAAGCGCTTGCGCGCACTGGTGGATAAGATGGGGCACGGGCCGGCTGCGCCATTCGATCATAAGCCGGCGGTCGCGCCGGGATATCCGGAGGAGGATATATACGGAATTTTCTCCGCGAATCCGGGGAAGCAGTACGATATGCGCGAGATCATCGCGCGGATCGTGGACGCGAGCCAGTTTGAGGAGTATCGCGCGGAATACGGGCAGACGCTTTTGTGCGGCTACGCGCGGATTGGCGGCTGGGCCGTGGGGATCGTCGCGAACCAGAAGAAGAACGTGAGCACGCTGGCTCCCGGGACCGGAGAACGGCGGATTGAATTTGGCGGAGTGATTTACACGGAAGCGGCGGACAAGGCGGCGCGATTCATTCTGGACTGCAATCAGAATCTGGTTCCGCTGGTTTTTCTGCATGACGTGAACGGGTTCATGGTGGGCAAGGAAGCGGAGTGGAGCGGGATTATTCGCGCGGGCGCGAAGATGGTGAACGCGGTGGCGAACAGCGTGGTGCCGAAGATTGCGGTGATTTGCGGCGGAAGTTTTGGCGCGGGACATTATGCGATGTGCGGCAAGGCTTATGATCCGCGGTTTGTGTTTGCGTGGCCGACGGCGCGCTATGCGGTGATGAGCGGCGACGCGGCGGCGGGGACGTTGGTGGAAATCAAGATCAAGCAGCTGGAGCGCGAAGGGAAGAAATTGAGCGAGGCGGACAAGAAGGAACTGCACGAAACGATACGCAAGACTTACGAGCACCAGACCGATCCGAGGTATGCGGCGGCAAGGTTGTGGGTGGATGCGATTATTGATCCGGCACATACGCGAGAGGCTTTGATTGAGGCGTTGGATGCGGCAGGTCTAAATCCGAAGATTGCCGAATTCAAAACGGGGGTTTTACAAACTTAAGGGAAGCAAGGCGTTGGGTGTTAGAAGCGAAGCGCACAAGCTGCGGGGGAACGAATTGCTCTTTGCTTTGAATTTTCGACCATAAACTGTTGACTGAGTTTGACGGCGCGACCATGACGAATAGTCCAAGGAAGGGCGGCTTTGGATTGCTCGGCGCTACGGCGTTGCTGTGCTTGCCGTCGGTGTTCGCGGTGTTCAGCTCGTCGGCGATTGCGACGAGCGGCGGGCAAGGCAGTTCGGCGCTGTGGTTCATGTTTCAGGTTTCGCAGTACGTGGGAGGCATCGGAATTTTGGTGGCGGCGTCGTTGATCGTGATGAAAGCGAGCGAAGGAAAGATCTCGCGGATTGCGATTGGGATGATGACGGTTTCGGTGCTGGGAGCTATCTTTTTGCAGTGGTATGCCATTCATATCTACAGGAGTCCCTGGTTCTAAAAACTTATGAACAATGAAGTGACGATCGTGGAGTGTCCGCGGGACGCGTGGCAGGGATTACGCCAGGTGATTCCCACGGAAGAGAAAGTGCAGTATCTGGGGCGGCTGATTTCGCTGGGTTTTCGGCAAATTGATGCGGTGAGTTTTGTTTCGCCGAAGCACGTGCCGCAGATGGCGGACAGCGAAGCGGTGATGGCGCGGCTGAGCGAGATGAAAATGCCGGCGGGCGGCGCGCCGGAAATTATCGGAATTGTGGTGAACGCGCAGGGGCTGGAGCGCGCGATCGCGACGCCGGGGGTGACAACGGTCGGGTATCCGTATTCTATTTCGGCGTATTTCCGGCGGGCGAATGCGAATATGTCGCGCGCGGAATCGCGTGAGCTGGTGGAGAAGCTGCAGCGCGATACCAAGGCGGCGGGCCGAAAGCTGGTGGTATATATTTCGATGGCGTTCGGAAATCCGTACGATGAGCCTTGGGGGCCGGAGCTGGTGGAGGAAACGCTGGTGTGGCTGAAAGATTTGGGAGTGCGGACGGTATCGCTGGCGGATACGGTGGGGACGGCGTCGCCGGAGGAAGTAGCGGGGCTGTACCAGGCGGTGAAAGGGTGCGTGGCGGGGGTGGATGTGGGTGTGCATTTGCATAGCCGTCCCGAGCGCGCGGCGGAAAAGATTTTGGCGGCGTATGAGGCGGGCTGCCGGCGGTTTGATGGCGCGTTGACGGGGATGGGCGGGTGTCCGTTTGCGGGCGATGAGCTGGTGGGAAATATTCCGACGGAAGCGGTGCTGACGACGCTGGCGTCGCGTGGAGCTGCGACGGGAATTGACACGAAATCGCTGGCGGTGGCTTGCGCGATGACGGAAGACCTGCGAGAGAAGTACACGCACACGGCGGAAGCGGCGAAGCCGAATTGATCATGAAAAGCAAAGCGCAGACATCGCGGCAAATGGATTTTGCTACGCTGAAGTATCAGGCGGAGGGCGCGGCGGTTACGATCACGTTCAATCGGCCGGAGAAGCGCAACGCGATTTCGAGTGAGATGGTGAAGGAGCTGCTGGAAGCATTGAACGCGGCGGAATTGGATGCGTCGGCACAGGTGCTGATTTTGACCGGCGCGGGAAAAGCGTTTTGCTCCGGGATGGATCTGGAAACGCTGCAAGCGATTTCGACGCAGACTCCCGCCGAGAACCTGGGGGATTCGCGGGAGCTGGCGCGCTTGTTTCACCGGATTTACAGTTTCCCGAAGCCGGTGATTACGGCGGTGAATGGGGCGGCCATCGCGGGCGGCTGCGGCATCGCGACGTTTTCGGATATTACGCTGGCCGTGGCGGAGGCGAAGTTCGGATATACGGAAGTGCGGATTGGATTCATTCCGGCGCTGGTTTCGGTGCTGTTGCGTAGGCAGATCGGGGAGAAGCATGCGCGGGAGATTTTGCTTACGGGGCGGATATTTGACGCGGCGGAAGGCTACCGGCTGGGATTGGTGACGGAAATTGTGGCGTGCGCCGATTTGCTGAAGCGCGCGCGCGAATATGTAGACGTGTTTGTGGCGGCGAGCCCGACGAGTTTGCGGAGAACCAAGCGGTTGCTGCTGCATTACGACGAAAAGGAAATTGCGCAGGAGATCGAACTGGCCACGCAGGAAAATGCGGCGATTCGCGGGACGGAAGATTTTCGCGAGGGGCTGGCTTCGTTTCTGGAAAAGCGGACGCCGAAGTGGACGCGGGGCTGAAGAGGCCGCGCAAAGTGGCGCAGGTATTTCTCACGGGCCAAAGGGTCTGTGGGAGAACTCGAAATTCGTTCCCTCGGCGGCTACAGCCGCTCTGATCCTGCGTCGGTTACGGCACGGCTAAAGCCGTGCCCTGACGACAATCTTGGTTCTCACATACACTCTAAAGCCCCCGATGATAGGCGGCACTTATGTCGGAGCTGAAGCTCCGCGCCGCCAAAACCCGGCCCCCTTCGTGCGCCGAGAAACCTGCGGCGCCGCATCTGAACATATCTCTCCTCAATACATGCATCGTTCCAATAGATTTTCGGTTCTTTGATACACTTCCGAACGGCCATGGATTACGCCGAGACGACAATACGTGTGCGTTATGCCGAGACGGACCAGATGGGCGTGGTGTACCACGGAAATTATTTCACTTGGTTTGAGGTGGGGCGCGTGGAGTTGTGCCGCCAGCTCGGGTTTGAATACAAGCAGATGGAAATTGAGGACGACAGTTACATCGTGGTGGCGGACGCGCATTGCCGTTACAAACGTCCGGCGCGATTTGATGATTTGCTGGTAATTCGCACGCGGGTGCTGTCCGCACAGCGGCGCACCGTGAAATTCGGCTACGAGATAGTGCATCAGGAATCAGGCGAACTGCTCGCGACGGGCGACACCATGCACGTGATTTGCGATCGCCTGGGACGGCCGAAGTCGCTGCCCGAAAAATATCGCAAGTACTTCCCTGCGGCGAGGGCTGCTTCCCATGCGGCCGCCCACGCCCGCGAGCCGCAAAATTCATGAGTGCGATTCAAATCGACGGCGAAAACCTCAATTTCGAACTTCTCTACCGCATTGTCTTTGACGGCGCGATGGTGGAGCTGGCCGCGCCGGCGCGCAAAAAGATGCTGGCGTCGCGCGCGGTGATCGAGCGGCTGATCGAATCGGGCGACGCGGTGTACGGGGTGAATACCGGCTTCGGCAAATTGGCATCGGTGCGCATTTCGCGCGGTCAAATCGGCGAACTGCAGGTAAATCTGGTGCGCAGCCACGCGTGCGGCATAGGCGCGGCGCTGAGCGAACACGAAACACGGGCGATGCTGGCTCTGCGCGCGAACGCGATCGCCAAGGGATTTTCCGGCGTGCGCCCGATCGTGGCGGAAACTTTGTGCGCGATGCTGAATGCCGGAGTGCATCCGGTAATTCCGTCGCAGGGGTCGGTGGGCGCGTCGGGCGATCTGGCGCCGCTGGCGCATTTGGCGCAAGTGGCCATCGGCGAAGGTGAAGCAATTTTTCAAGGGCGCCAGGTTTCGGGCGGCGAGGCGATGCGCGCGGCCGGGATCGCTGCGCTGGCACTGGAAGCGAAAGAAGGACTGGCGCTATTGAACGGCACGCAAGCGATGCTGGCGCTGCTCGCTTTGGGATTGCGGGAGACGGAGATCGCGGCGGACACGGCGGACGTGGCCGCGGCACTTTCGCTGGATGCCTTGCGAGGGAGCCCGGCCGCTTTCGATGAGCGGATTGCGGCGGTGCGTCCTTATGCGGGACATGCGATCACGGCGCGCAATTTGCGGCGGTTGAATGCAGGGAGCACGATCCGCGAATCGCACCGGTCGGCGGAGAAAGATAAGCGCGTGCAGGATGCTTACAGCCTGCGCTGTACACCGCAGGTGCACGGGGCAGTGCGGGATGCGCTGGCGCAGGTGCGGCAGACGCTCGCGGTGGAACTGAACAGCGCGACGGACAATCCTCTGGTTTTTGCGGATTCCGGCGAAGTGCTGAGCGGAGGAAATTTTCATGGGCAGCCGCTGGCGATGGCCGCCGACCAACTGGCGGTGGCGCTGGCGACGCTGGCGGGGATCTCCGAGCGTCGCATCGAGCAGATGACCAATCCGCAGACCAGTTTGCTGCCAGCTTTTTTGATCCGGGAGGCGGGACTGAATTCCGGGTTCATGATTCTGCAGATTGCCGCTGCCGCGCTGGCGGCTGAAATCAAGACGCAGGCGACGCCCCATTCCGTGGATTCGATTCCGACGTCGGCAAATCAGGAAGATTACGTTTCGATGGGGATGGGCGGCGCGCGCCGGATTCAGCCGATGCTGACGAACGTGCGCAACGTACTGGCGATCGAGTTACTTTGCGCGTGCCAAGGGTTGGACCTGCTGGCGCCGCTGCGCACCGGCACGGAAGCGCAGAAAGCGTACGCGATGGTGCGCGCGGACTCGAAAATGGTGGACGCGGACCGGTCACTGGCGCCGGACATCCGCGCGATGGTGCGCAAGGTGGCGGAAGGCAGCTTCAGCAAGATTCTGCGCTGACCACAAATGGCACTTCTCGATTAAAGCGAATCGCGACCGGAGCGCCGACGGAGCCAAGTTGCGGGCCGCCAGAACCCGATCTGCGACGCAAGGTGTAGCGCGGAGCGAACAGAACTTACTTGCTGTCGCCGTCGTGATCCACATCGCCGGATTTGGTCGATTGACTTGCCTGGCTGGCGGCCTTCCCCGCTTCACTGATCTTCACGCTATCTTGCGGAGTGGTCTTGGGCACGTTCGCCGCTGGTTTCGCGGCTGCGGGCTGAGTTGTCGGATTGACGTGTTGCGTGTTGGAAATTGCTCCCACCGGATTGGCCATGGAATACCTCCAGTTTGCCTATCGGCAAATGTTGCCGTTCGCATTAGGAGCGAAAGGAAGCTCGAGTGCGGGTCCGGAGGGCTTCCGGGGCTGAAGCCCGTGACATCTTCGGTCGTTTACGGCGGGACTGAAGTCCCGCCCTTCCGGTTTGCAGGAGTTAGGCGAGAGCTTGGAAGAGAAATGTGCCGAAGCGGTACCCTGCCAAGTAGCTGAATGGTGCGACGCCGAGGGAATAATGTCCGCAGGGCAACGAAAGATTCTCAAAAGCTACGCCGTCGGAGCGAATGGCGCTGAGAAATTGGTTGGTAAGCTCGATGGGAAAGGTGGGATCGTAGCGGCCGCTGATGGCGAGGATTTTCTTGCGGGTGCCGCGCAGCCGATTGATGTAGGGATACGGGCTGATGGGCGAAAAGTAGTGGCGGACGTCATCACGGGAGATTTCGTGGCGGAGCGTTTGCCAGACGTTGGAGGTGGTGAGTCCGGCGGCGAGGACGTCGCCGAAATAGGTGGAGACGTGGAGAAAAGCTCCAGCGCGCAAGGCCGGCTCATGGGCGATGGTGAGGAAAGCGAGGCAAGAGCCGATGCTGGTGCCGAGGATGCCGAGGCGGTCGTAGCCCTGGCGTTCTAGCCAGCGGAGGGTGCGGCGGACGTCCAAGACGGCTTGACGATTTGCTTGCAGCGTGAGGCCGATATTGGGGCCGCAGAGATGGTCGGCGCGCGGATGGCCGGGAATCGCGCGGCGGTCGTGATACGGAAGACTGAGCTTGACGGCGGTGATTCCCAACTGATTCAGCCAGCGGCAGACGTTCTGCTGTTCTTCCCAGCGCGAATTCCACTGGGCGAGGACGACGACGGCCGGGCCGCTGCGACGAGCCTGGAAGAATTGTGCGTGGACGCGATTATTTTCCGGCCAGGGTGATTTGAGGGCGCTGGTGAAGGTGAGGACGTTGCCGTCGAGGGAGTAATCATCGGCGGGGGTGGCGGCGAACCACGCGTCGCTATTGGCCAGGGCGTCCGTGACGAACTGATCCAGCCAGCCGCGCGGATCGGATTCGCGGGCGCTGCCGCCGACGTGTTCGAGGCCCCAGGCGAAGGGCAGGACGCGGCGATTCTGTTCCTGCGCAAAGCGCATTTCTTCGTAGGCGCGGACCTTCTGTTCGAGCCAGGACATGGGGTGTAAACCAACGAATATAGCTTAGGGGCGCGGGTGGATTCAAACTTGCAAGGAAACCGAAGAAAAATCACCACAGATGAACACAGATAAACACAGGTAACTGCAAAATGAGTGGTTCAGAACTTTTGGGATTTACGCCATCTCGCTCGCTTTTTGGGCCCTCTTCCGCTGCCGAATAAGCCCGTTGCAAGGATTGCCGCGGGTTCTCTCCGCTTACGCGTTAGCAGTCGGGCACGACGGGTAAGGGGCGGCTTGAGGGGCGGTTGGCGTTGGTGCAGAATCGAGAGGTGGCCCCTCCGGCGCTTATCGGGATCTTTGCGTTTACGTTTGGATTGATAATTGGCAGCTTTCTGAACGTTTGCATTCTGCGAATTCCGAGCGGAAAGTCCATCGTGCTGCCGGCTTCGGCGTGTCCCAAGTGCGGGAAGGAAATACGGGCTTACGACAACATTCCGGTGGTCAGTTATCTGCTGCTGCGCGGAAAATGCCGCGGCTGCAAGGTCAAGATTTCGCCGATGTATCCGCTGGTGGAGCTGTTGACGGGCTTGCTGTTTCTGGCGTGCTACCTGGTATTTGGGCTGACGGTGGAGGCGACCAGGTGGGCCGCGTTTTCGGCGATCCTGATCGTGCTGGTGTTCACGGATTTGCGCGAACGGATCTTGCCGGACGTGGTGAATTTCACGGGGCTGGGATTGGGCCTGGCGTTCAGTTTCTTTGTGAAACCGACGGACGGAACGGCTTTGTGGATTGCGAATCGCCTGTTCGAATTCCCTCCTCCGGCTCCGGTGCTCTCATTCGTGGACGCGGTGCTGGGAGCGGCGGTGGGCGGCGGATTGCTTTGGCTAGTGTCGGAGGCATATTTCCGCATGCGCGGACGCGAAGGAATGGGCCTGGGCGACGTGAAGATGATGCTGATGGCCGGAGCATTCCTGGGGGCGAAGCGCACGCTGCTGACGATTCTGGCGGGGTCGGTGCTGGGGAGCGTGCTGGGCGTGGCGGTGATACTGGCGCGGCGCAAAGACGCGGATTACGAACTGCCGTTCGGAACATTTCTCGGCGCTGGGGCGTTGCTGGTGGTGTTTTTTGGAACGCCGGTAGTGAATTGGTATGCGTCGCTGCTGATGGTGCGGTAATGAGAGAAGAGAACCTCGCATGATAGCGATGATGGCTCCGCTCACGCGTCAAGCGGCACCCGTGCTGCCGTATAACCTGGCAGTCGCGGTGGCACTCGTGGTGTTTTTGCTGGCAGGCGTGGTGACGCTGATTTTTGTGGCGCGCAAATTCCTGCGAGATGAATCGCGCGCCGCGAAGCAAGATTGGGCCAACCCGAGTCCGGACACCGAGAATGCGTCAGCGTTCATGGCCGCTTCGATGCAGGGGGTGATCGAGAAGCTGCGGGCGCAGGAAAAGGAGCTGGCGCGGCTGCATCTGGTGGCGCAAGAGCGCGCGCAGGAATCCGAGCGATTGACCGAGGAAGTGACGCGCAACATGCCCACCGGGCTGCTGCTGGTGAATGCGACGGGAGCGATCAGCTCGACGAATCCGGCAGCCGAAGAAGCGCTGGGGATAAAGCCGCTGCGCTACCGATCGTACAAGGAAATTCTAGGCGCCGATTCGGACCTGACGAAGATGCTGACGGCCTGCATTCGCGACGGCAAAACATTCCAGCGCGGCGAAATCGAGCATTTGACGTCGGAGGGCGAGGTGCGCAATCTGGGCGTGACCATTTCGCCGATCTATCGAACGATGCGCGCTTCGACGAAACATTCCGCCGAAGCTACTGCGGCGCAACTGCAGGAATTGAAGGTGAGCGGGGCGCTTTGTTTGATGAGCGACCTGACGGAATTGACCGCGCTGCAAAAGCAAATCCGCTGGAAGGAGAATTTGGCGGCGCTGGGAGAGATGTCTGCGGGCATCGCGCACGAATTCAAGAACTCGCTGGCGACGATTTCGGGTTACGCGCAGATGATTCGCAGCGAAGCGAAGCCCGGGGATGTGCGCGAGTCTTCCGAGCGAATTCTGGATCAAACGCGCGCGTTGACGCATGTGGTGACGGAATTCCTGCGTTTCGCGAAGCCGCTGGAAATTTGCTACGAAACCGTGCCGATGCAAACGGTGGTGGAAAAAGTGGCTGAAGAGTTGCGGGAAACGATTCCGGTTTGCACGGTTGGGATCGAGGGAGTGTTTCAGGAATTGCCGGGCGATGAGGCCCTGTTGCGGCAGGCGTTGCTGAACCTGGCGCGCAACGGCGCGGAGTCAGCCAAAACCACCAGCAAGGCGCCGCGCGTGACAATGTCCGGAACGATCGAGGAACTGGGCGGGCGCAAGTGGCAACGAATATGCATCGCCGATGACGGCCCCGGGATTTCGGAGGCGGACCTGCCCAAGATATTTTTGCCTTTCTATACCACCAAGTCCGAAGGGACAGGGTTGGGGCTGGCTGTGGTGCAGAAAGTGGCGTTGCAACATGGCGGGAGCATCGAAGCCCGCAACCGGCCGGGCGGCGGAGCCGAGTTCCTGCTGTGGTTACCTTTGCGGCAGGACCCCCTACCATCCACGATTGCCACCCAGGCAGCGCGCATCTAAACTGGTAGCAGCAGGCCGTCCAGAGACCTTCGAGGAGGCGTTACCCATGCGTAGAGACCTATTGTGCGCCGCCGTGGCAGCATTTTTATTGGTTCCCGCGGGCGCTCTGGCGCGGCCGCAAGGCCAGAATCCGCCTCCGCAGAGTCAGGATCAGACTCCGCCCGCGGCGGCTGCGCAGAAGGCCGCTCCGGCCTCTTCCCAAACCACGACCGAGCAAGCCAGCGCGCCTGTGGACCCGCTGGCGGCTGCGGCGCGCAAGGCTCGCGAACAGAAGAAAGAGCAACCGAAGCCAGCGCGCGTTTTTGACAACGACAATCTGCCCAAGACTGGCGGCATTTCGGCGGTAGGCAGCGAGCCCGCGACGGAAACCGCGGAGGGCGGCGGAACAGCGGACGCAACCGGCGCGGCGCCGGCGGCAGACGGCACGGATACGGCCAAGGATGAAAAGGCCTGGCGCGGGCGGTTCGAGAAATTGCGGCACAAGCTGGACGAGGATCAAGCGGACCTGGACATCATGCAGCGGGAGCTCGGCGTGCTGGACGTGCAGTATTACAACGATCCCATGAAGGCCATGCAACAGGGGTACTCGCGCAGCGACATTGACGAAAAAACCGCGAAGATCGAAGCGAAGAAAAAACTGGTCGAAGAGGACCAGCAAGCGATTTCGGATGCGGAAGAGGAACTGCGCCGGAGCGGCGGCGACCCGGGCTGGGCGCGCTAGAACTTTTTCTTCATGGAACCAATCCTTCTTGTCGAAGATAAAGCGGAATTGCGGGCGATGCTCCGCAAGGCGCTGGAGCGCGCAGGTTACCTGGTGGAAGAAGCCGCGGACGCAAATGCGGCGATCGAGAAGGTGCGCGGGCGGCGTTATCTGCTGGTTCTCTCCGATTTAAAACTTCCCGGCGGTTCCGGCCTGGATGTGCTGCGTGAATCGCGGCGCGTGGAAGCTACTCTGCCCGTGATTTTGATGACGGCGTACGGCTCGGTGGAAGAAGCGGTGACGGCGATGAAGGAAGGGGCTTTCGACTTCATCCAGAAGCCGGTGGACCTGGACCATTTGAAGTTGCTGCTGGAGCGGGCGGCGCAACAGCAGGAATTACTGCGCGAGAATTTGCTGCTGCGCGAGGAATATGCGGTGCGTTACGGATTCCCGCGGATTGTGGGGGAACATCCCACGATGAAGGATGCCAGCCAGATGACGCAGCGCGTGGCGGCCACGGATTCCACTGTTTTGCTGCTGGGCGAAAGCGGCACGGGGAAGGAGGTATTTGCGCGGGCGATTCATCACCTGAGCCCGCGGTCCAGCCATCCGTTTGTCGCGCTGAACTGCGCGGCGATTCCCGAGGGGTTGGTGGAGAACGAACTTTTCGGGCACGAGCGCGGGGCCTACACTGGCGCGGGAGCGCGGAAAATCGGGAAATTGGAACTGGCGCACCGCGGGACTTTGTTCCTGGACGAGATCGGCGAACTGCCTTTGGCAATTCAGAGCAAGCTGCTGCGGGTGCTGGAAGAAAAACGCTTTGAGCGCGTCGGGGGAACGCAGGAAATTGAAGTGAACGCGCGGATCCTGACGGCGACGAACAAGGATTTGCGCGCGGCGGTGGCGGATAAGTCGTTTCGCGAAGACCTATTTTTCCGGATTTCGGCGGTGCCCATCACGATTCCAGCGTTGCGCGACCGCGGCGATGATGTGCTGCTGCTGGCCGAGTATTTTCTGGAAAAGTTTCGCCGCGAATTCCGCAAGCCGCAACTGCAGCTCAGCAGCGATGCGCGGGAGCGGCTCTTGACGTATGCCTGGCCGGGAAACGTGCGCGAATTGCAGAATGCGATTGAACGGGCCGCGATCCTGGCGAACGGGCCGGAAATCAACGAGAGCGCGCTGCAATTGCCAGCGCCCAAGCCCTCGGCGGAGCAATTGCCGGGCGGAATGGTGGAAGAGGAATTCCTGTGGGAAGGGCCGCTGGAGGAAGTGTCGCAGCGGGCGGTGCAGCACGTGGAGCGCTTCAAGATTCAGGATGCGCTGCGCGACACCAAGTGGAACAAGACGCGCGCGGCGGAAAAGCTGGGAGTGTCGTACAAGACTCTGCTGCACAAAATCCGCATTCTGGGCCTCGAAAATTAGCGTCGTAGCTGCGCATTCCTTCCGCGACTTCACAACCACCTTGATGGTCAGGGGCGGCGGGCTGTGTGCAGATTCACGCTGCGGACATTCCAGGATTTTACGCGCACGTGGGTGAAGCCGACCTTATTCATCAGCGCAGAGAGTTCGGGCGGCGTGGGGAATTTTTCGACCGAACCGGGTAGATAGCTGTAGGCGTCGCGGCTGCCGGAAATGGCGGCGCCGAGGCGCGGTAAAATCTGGCGGAAGTAGAAGCGGAACAGCCCCGCCATGGGCCCTGCGCCCGGTTCTGAAAACTCCAGGATTCCCACTTCCCCTCCCGGCTTCAATACACGCGCGATTTCGCGCAGGCCGTTCTCATAATTGACGAGATTGCGGAAGCCAAACGCGGTGGTGACCAGGTCGAAACTGGCGTTGGCAAAAGGAAGTTGCAGCGCGTCGGCGGCGGCGAAGACGGCGGACCGCGAGTGCTCGGCGGCTTTTTTGTGGGCGCGATGCAGCATGGGCTGCGCGAAATCTCCGCCGATGAGAGGAAAGCGGTGGGCGCCGCGATCGCGGATCTGATGAACCCGGACGCGTTCGAGGGCGAAGGTGAGGTCGCCGGTGCCGCAGCAGAGGTCGAGGACGCGCGCGTCGGTGCGGCGCAGCACGCGCTGGAATCTTCGCGCGGCGCGATGGCGCCAGTAGCGATCCAGCGAAAAGGACAGAAAGTGATTCAGGAAGTCGTAGCGCGGCGCGATGCGGCTGAACATCTCGCGCACGCGCGCGGAAGCTTCGCGTTCATTGAACGTGCCAACCGGCCGCGTGCCGGACAGTTTCGTCGGCCTTTCGATAGAAACATTCATGCGATTCGAGGGTAGAAGGTCAGACTTTCGCCGATGCGGAAATGGCTGGGAGTTCCGCAAACGTACGCTGGACGATGGGCCACGGTAAAGCGACGCCCCACTGGACTTTGCCAATGCGGCGCGGCAACACCCACAGGATACGCCCGCTACGAGCCTTTTTATCACCTGCGAGGATAGGACGCAATCGAGTTGCGTGAATTCCGTCGAGAGAAGGTAACGGGCCAACGTTGGATATCAGACGAACGACGCGGGTCGCTTCGGATTCAGAGAGGCGGCCAGTGGCGAGGCCGAAGAGCGTGGCCGCGAGCATGCCCCAGGCAACCGCTTCGCCATGCAGGAAGCGGCGATAGCGGGTGGCGGCTTCCAGGGCGTGTCCCAAAGTGTGGCCGAAATTCAGGATGTGGCGCAGGCCCCTTTCACGCTCGTCTTTTGCGACTACGTGCGCTTTGATGCGGATGCACCGGGTGACGACCCAGGCGAGCGCGGCGGGATCGCGGCGGAGCAGCGCCAACATGCGGCGCTCGAGAAATTGGAAAAGCTCGGCGTCGGCGATGACGCCGTACTTGATAACTTCGTAGAGGCCGGAGCGATATTCGCGATGCGGGAGAGTTTGCAGGGCGTTGGGATCGGCGATTACGAGTTTGGGCGGATAGAACGCGCCGACCAGATTCTTGCCTTCGGGAAGATTGACTCCCGTTTTTCCGCCGACGGAGCTATCCACTTGCGCAACGAGGGTGGTAGGAACATGCACCAGGCGCACTCCGCGGAGATAACTCGCCGCCGCGAAACCGGCGACGTCGCCGACGACTCCACCGCCCATGGCAATGATGGTCGCGCCGCGGTCGGCGCCCGCGTGGATCAATTGCCGCGAAATTTGCTCGATGGTGGCGAGATCTTTGGAGGACTCGCGATCGTCGAAAAGGATGGCGGTGACACGATGGCGGCCGCGAAGGCTGCGCAGCAGCGGGCGGCCCCAGTGTTCCCAAACATTCGGCGAGGACAAGACAAAAATTCCGGTGGTATCGCCAAGGCGCGAGATTGGGGAGGCCGCGCGGCTCAGAAGACGCGGCGCGCAATGCACGAGATAGGGACCGCCCGAGGATGAGACGCGAATAGCCGGCATGATTTAGTGAAACTTCTTTTGAAGTTCGGCGACGGATTCCAGAATCACGTAGCCTACGATGGCGACACTTCGCGGGCTGACTTTATCGAGCGTGTCCTGGGTGGTGTGCCAATAGCCCGCGGTAATGTAATCGTTGAGATCGATGATATCGAGCGCCGGGACGCCGCGGGCGAGAAAGGGGTCGTGGTCGTCGCTGGTCGTCGTTTCTTGCGAGACAAAAATGTTTTTGTAGCCGAGACGATCGGCGGTCTTCCAAACCAGGTCGGTAAGCCATCGGGGACTGTTGGACTGCCGGTCAATCGAAAGGCCGTACTGACCGATCATGTCCGCGAGAAGGACGGCCTTGACGCGCTTGAGGTCGCCAGAGAGGGCCATGCGGGCGGCGAGCTCGCGGCTGCCGTAAGTGTGGTCGTCATCCTGGTCCCAGTTCACGAAAGCCTCTTCGCCGTCGAGAAAAGCGATCCACACGGAATTGGGTTGTTCTTTTTTGCCGCATAGCTGGCGAGCCATTTCGAGCATCAGGCCGGTGGAGGACGCGCTGTCTTCCGCTCCGACAAAATTCGGGACACTGCTGAGCGAGTCAACGTGAGTCAAGAGCAGAATAATTCCCTTCCCGGTGCCGGGAGCTTTGGCGACGATGTTTTTCATGGCGACTTCGCCCTTGGGGGTGGAGGCGTGAAAGTCGTCCTGATCGATTTCGCAGCCATCGCTTTTCAGCTGCGCGAGGATGTAGTCCTGCGTCTGGCGCAGAGCTGCCGATGCAGGCGGGCGCGGGCCGAAGCTGACGATCTTGGCAACGTGTTCGTAGGCTTTGGCGCCGTCGAAGCCGCCGGTCTGCTCGGCGGGAGGAGCGACTTCCGCCAGTTTCGGCGCGGCGGACTGACTTGCGGCTCCCGGAGCGTTTGCGGCGGTGGAACTTGACGAGGCCGAGCTGGGCTGGCTGGAGCCGCTACACGCGAAAATTCCGCCGACGGCGGCGAAGGCCGCGACGCCGAGCCATAAATTCCTGCACGAAGTGAACAATTTAATGCGCCTCCCCGCCTGCTAAATTCTGCGACGCTTTTCGCCGGAGTACAACGTGAGAAACCAGCACGCCGATGAAATAGAGCGCGACCATGGGCGCCATGAACACGAGCATGGTAGTGGCGTCCGGGGTCGGAGTGACCACGGCGGCCACCACGGTAATGATCAACATGGCGTAACGAAAGTTTTTGAGCAGGAACTTGGGCGTCACAATGCCGAACAGCGACAGGATGAAAATCAGAACCGGCAGCTCAAAGATTACGCCGAGCCCCACCAGAATAATCAAAATCAGCTCGAAATACTCGTTGTAACTGATCAGAGGTTTGACGGGCGCGTCGTAGGCAAAACCGATCAGGAATTTTAGGGTTTGCGGGAGCATGACGAAGTAGCCGAAGGCGATGCCGCAGAGAAACAGGAACATCGAGGAGACGATAAAGCCGGACACGGCACGGCGTTCGTGTTTGTAGAGACCGGGAGCGACGAAGAGCCAGACCTGATAGAGCACGAACGGCATGGCCAGGACGACGCCCAGATACAGGCCGATATTGATTACCAGAGTGAGGTAACCGCCGGGACTGGTGAAATAGAGCTTGTCGTCAAAATGATTGGCACGCAAGGCGTCTTGCATGGGCTTGACGAGGATCACGATGAAGTGCTTCGAAACCAGCAGCCCGATGCATGCGCCAATGGCGATCGCGGCGGCGGAATTGATGAGCCGCTTGCGCAAATCCATGAGGTGTTCGAAAAACGACATGCGTCCGCCGGCATCCTCCTCGGCGGGGGGAAGAGCGACGGGATCAGGCTGGGCGGGGTCGGCCATCTGTCACTTTCTCGCGGGCTGAATCAGGATGGTCACCCTGATGAGAATCGTTATCGTGGATGTCGAGCGGCAATTGCTCGGGAACTTGCGTTTCGCGCGAAGCGAAAGAATTCGGAGGTTCTGCTGCGACGGTGCCGGGAGCGGGTGGCAGCGGATCGCTGGTTGATTCGGGCGGCACCGTGGAAGGATTTGCAGGCGTGGACGGGGAGCCGGCACCGATGGTCTGAGCGGGCGGTTGGGCTTCGCGCAGGCGGCGCAATTCGGCTTCGCGCTCCAGGTCGCGCATGTGACCTTCGAAAGTGGAGCGCAATTCGCCGGTGGCCCGGCGGAATTCACCCATGATTTTGCCGAGATTGCGGGCCAGTTCGGGCAGCTTCTCTGGTCCGAATACCATCAGAGCCACGGCGAAGATGATGATCAGGTGTGGGACACTAAGCATGGAGCTTCTGGGACGAAAATTGGCCAGGAGTTAGGCTTGCTGACGGCATCTCCGGCGCCATTTTTGAATCATAGAAGAGGGCCGGAAGCGTGTCAAAC
Source organism: uncultured Acidobacteriota bacterium (assembly GCA_963780035.1). Lineage (GTDB taxonomy): Bacteria > Acidobacteriota > Terriglobia > Acidiferrales > UBA7541 > Palsa-295. The sequence goes on from CAWAAG010000016.1 coordinate 101,943, forward strand.
CGCTGAAAAGTTGTATGCTATAATCAGGTTCTTGGGGCTAAGCGAGGACGCATGGAATCGAAGGGGTCATCAGGGCGCGGAGTCGTAGTGCTGGTGGTGGTGTTGGCCGTTTCCGCAATACTGGGCGGACTGTATGGTCCGTCCGTGCGCGCCACGGCTGCCGGCCAAAACGACATGCAGGACTCGGTGAAGAGCTTCACGCGCGTCCTCTCGGTGGTGGAGCGAAATTACGCCGATCCAGTGGACACCGACAAGGTGATCTACGACGGCGCGATCCCTGGTATGCTCCGCGTACTCGATCCGCACTCCAATTTCTTCGATCCGAAGCAATACGCCCTCTTCAAGGAAGAGCAGGAAGGCAAGTACTACGGCGTGGGCATGACCGTGCAGCAGCGGGAAAATGAGACCGTGGTGCTTTCTCCGTTCGTTGGCTCGCCTGCTTATAAAGCGGGCATCCGTCCGGGCGATATCATTCAGAAAGTGGACGGCAAATCGTGCAATGGCCTGACCACGACGGAAGTGGCGGACATGCTGAAGGGCGCGAAAGGCACGGTGGTGCACATTTCCCTGGGTCGTGAAGGCTGGGACAAGCCCATTGAAGTGACGGTGACGCGCGACGAGATTCCACGCCCTGGCGTGGAATATTACACGATGGTGAAGCCCGGAATCGGGTACGTGCGCGTGACGACATTCAACGAGACGACCGACAGCGATCTGGCTGATGCATTGAAGCAGCTGGACGTCGCCAAGCTGGATGGATTGATCATCGACCTGCGGAATAATGGCGGCGGCTTGCTGAATCAGGCCGTGGGCATGGCGGACATGTTCCTGGATAAGAACGAGATTGTGGTGTCGCATCGCGGGCGCGCTTCGCAGGAACGGCGGTATTACGCGGTACGCGGCAATCAGGGCATTGAAGTACCGGTGATCGTGCTGATCAACGGGCAGAGCGCTTCGGCGTCGGAGATTGTTTCCGGAGCGATCCAGGACCACGATCGCGGGCTGATTGTGGGCGAGACCAGCTTCGGCAAGGGTTTGGTGCAGACGCAATTCCCTCTGAGCGAAGACACGGCGCTATTGTTGACGACCGCGCGTTACTACACTCCCAGCGGCCGACTGATCCAGCGTGATTACAAGAATATTTCGCTCTACGACTACCACTACAATCCGCAGCCGCCCAAAAAGCCGGAAGTGAAGCTGACTGATAGCGGGCGGCAGGTTTTCGGCGGAGGCGGGATCACGCCGGATGACGCGGTAGCGGCTCCCAAGCCCGACGATTTCCAGCAGATGCTCTATCGCCGCGGCGTTTTCTATTCGCAACAACAAGGCGTGGGCGATTTCACGCGCTTTTACCTGGGCGAGAAGCCGGACATCACCAAGGAATTCGTGGTGAACGATGAGGTGATCGGACAGTTCGAGAAATACCTGGATCAGCAGAAGATCAAGCACACCGAACAGGACATTCAGGCAAACCTGGCGTGGCTGAAGTGGCAGATCAAGCGCGAGGTGTTTACCTCCTACTTCGGATTGACGGACGGCTATAAAGTGGAATTGCAAGACGATCCGCAGCTGGAGAAGGCTGAGGACCTGATTCCGCAGGCCAAAGCGCTTTATTCCAACGCGCGCAAGATTCTTGCCGAACGCGAAGCCGGGCAGCCGAGCCCGCAGTAAATTCGCGGCTCAGGCGTTTGGTTACTGTGTGCCGCTAAACAGGCTCTATTCGTTTCCAGGTAACAAGAATATTCTCGTGTAAACCCGCGCTCAGTCGGTCCCCTGCGAGCTTCTCCCCGTATTCCGCTCTGCTATTGCATTCCACGGCACGTTGCGTAAAAGCAGTTCTGGCAGCAGCCCCGTAACGCCGTATCCTTGGAACAGCTTACACGGGCTTGGGGTAGCCAGAAACGCCGTGAATTCTGTTCAAAAAGCGCTCGGAATAAGTTTGCCCCAAATGTCGCGCTCGTGCTGGGTGCTGACGGGCGCCTGGGGATTGCTGGTGGGCGGCTATTCCCTTGTGGCTCTTACGGCTTCCAACGGCCGCGGGCTCACCGCGTTCGGAGACATCATGCAGTGCGCGGTCGCCCTATTTGCCTGCGGCGGCCTGTTCCTCAATTCCTTTTCAGACGAAAAACGCACGCGCGTCTTCTGGATTTTGCTGGGCTTGGGCTGCGCGGCGTGGCTGCTGGGCCAATCCATCTGGACGTATTTCGAAGTGGTGCTGCGCAAGGACGTCCCCAACCCGTTTGTGGGCGACGTGATTCTTTTTCTGCATCCGGTGCCGATGATCGGGGCGCTGGCATTGAAACCGCACGACAAGCGCGACGATTTGAACGTGCACGTCGGCTATCTGGACTTCTCCCTGCTACTGATCTGGTGGGTGTACCTGTATCTATTTGTGGTGATCCCCTGGCAATACATCGCGCCCAACGTGCTGGCGTATGGCTGGAGTTACGACCATCTGGCGGCGGTGGAAAACCTGCTGCTGACGGCGGGGTTTGCGTTCCTGATCACGCAGGCGAAAGGACGCTGGCGGGAAGTGTACGCCCATCTGTTCAGTGCTTCGTTGCTATATGCCGCCGGGTCATACATCACCAACCGGGCGATCGACCGGCTGGATTATTACACCGGCAGTCCTTTCGATCTGCCGCTGGTCGCGTCGTTCGTGTGGTTCGGGACGGCGGGGATTGTGGCCTACCGGTTGAAGCCGCCGCGCGAAACGGTGGCGCCCGGCCCCGATCATACGAAGAGGTGGGCGTCGGTGCTGGCGATGACGGCAGTGTTTTCGATCCCGGTGATGGCGCTGTGGAGCCTGTGGCGCTCCGCGAATCCGCCGGAGGTGCGAATATTTCGCGTGAGCGTCACGCAGGTGGCGTTGCTGGTGGCTGCGCTGCTGATCGCCCTGCGGCAGCGGCTGGTGGACCACGATCGCTTGCGGCTGCTGGAAGGCTCGCGGGAATCGCTCGAGAATTTGAAGCATTTTCAGGCGCAGATGGTGCAGACCGAGAAGCTGGTGTCGCTAGGCCAGCTGGCGGCGGGCGCGGCACACGAAATCAATAACCCTCTGACGGGAATTCTGGGATATTCCGACCTTTTGGTGGACGACCCGGCGCTGGGCGAGCGGCAGCGGCTGGTGGCAGAGAAAATTCGCACGCTGGCACGGCGGATCAAAACGCTGGTGACCAGCCTGCTGAGCTTCGCGCGGCGCGTACCGAGCGAAAAACTGCACCTGGACTTGAACCAGGTGATTGCTTCCGCGCTGCACCTGAGCAACCTGGACCTGCGCGGGAAGCATATTCAGGTGGAAACCTATCCGGACATCGATTTGCCACTGATTCGAGGGGATGCCAACCAGGTCCTGCAGGTTTTTTTCAACTTGATCAGCAACGCCGTGGACGCCCTGGAAGAAATCGGCGGCGGCAAACTGATGATTCGCACGAAGCACAACGATTCCCGAATCACGATCGAATTTTCGGATACGGGGCCGGGGATCAAGGCGCCGCAGCAGGTATTCGATCCCTTCTTCACCACCAAGCCGGTGGGCAAGGGCACCGGGCTTGGCTTGAGCATCTGTTACGGCATCATGCAGGAGCATGGCGGGCGGATTGAGTGTTTCAACCGGCCGGAAGGCGGAGCTACCTTCCTGGTGGAATTCCCTGCCAATGCGCCGGAATTATACCTGCCCGAAACGCCGCAGGCAGTAACTTCCAAGATCAGCTCGACGAATTAGATTCCTCCGCGCTGCTATGCGGCGGCCGTGGAGTTGTCAGTCGCGGACTACGAATTCCAGCTCGACTCCTGCCACTTCGATTACATCGCCGGAGGCCAGCTTCGTCGGGTGCGTGATCGGTTGGCCGTTGACGCTGGGAACTTTGTCGGCCGGCCCGATGTAATAGGAATTGTCTTCACGACGATTAATTTGCGCGGCGGCTTTGGGTTTGAACCAGCCCTTCAGCTTCACCGTGGCCATCGCGGATTTTCCAACGACGGTGAGCTTGTCCGTGAGCGTGTATTCGCGCTGATCGGTGCTGCCATTGCGCACGACGAGAGTGGGCAATTTAAGGCGGCCCGGAGCGGGCTGAGCGCTCTCGCCGACAGCGGCGACTTTCTGGAGAAACTCGCGGCGTTCTTTGGTGTCCAGCATCACGGTCTCATTGATTTTCGGCACGGCGGGCTTCATGTCGCCGTTATCGAGCGAGGTGGCGCGCACTTCCACCGAATCCGTGACGACGATGGTGTGCTTGCCGATGCCGACGGAATCGCCGGGTTTGAGCATGACCATCTTCACGCGCTGGCCGTTGACGAAAGTGCCGTTGAGGCTGCCGAAATCCTGCAGCATCAGGCGTCCCTCTTCATTGAAGACGCGCGCGTGATAGCTGGAAACGGCAGGATTGTCGATAACAATGCCGTTGTCCGGCGAGCGGCCGATGCTCACTTCCTTCTGGCCGACCGCCACTTCCTTCAGAATCGAGCTTTCAAATTTCAACACCAGCTTGGACATGGAAACGTCCTCCGTATCAGGATGGATCTTCGGCCCCTTTGAACCATCTCCCAAGTTTCGATAACGCGCCGTTTTGCTTCGGCACGTTCCGCAACACGATTGCGGTGATGTTGTCGCCGCCACCGGCTTGATTCGCGAGATCCACCAGGCGGTCCGCGGACTCCTGCGCGCCGCTGGATTCACCCAGCGCGGCCGAGATCTGCGGCTCGGAGAGCTCGCGGAACAGGCCGTCGGAGCAGAGCAGGCAAATATCGTCTTCGACCAGAAGCTCTTCGGTGACGTCCACATCGACGTGATGTTCGACGCCGAGCGCGCGGGTGAGGACGTTTTGCATTTTGCTGCGGCCGGCTTGATCGGGGGTCAAAATGCCGCGGCGCACCTGTTCGGCGACGAACGAATGATCTTCGGTGAGCTGATCGAACTGGCCTTTGCGCAGCAGGTAAGCGCGGCTGTCACCCACATGCGCGAGGCACACACGGTCCTCCAGGCACCAGGCGGCGACGATTGTGGCGCCCATGCTGGCATTGTCTCCGAGATCCTGCGCGGCCTGATAAATCTCCTGATTGGCAAGGCGCACGGCGCTGGCCAGGCGGCTGGAGGTTTCGCAGACGCCTTCGATCTTGCCGCCAAAGATGGGCAAGCTGGGATCGGCCGCGGCATCGCGGCAATGGGTAAGCACCGTCTCTACGGCCAGACGGCTGGCACGTTCGCCACATTCCAGGCCACCCATGCCGTCGGAGAGGACGAAAAGATTCAGTTCCGGCGCGAGGCCGAAACTGTCTTCGTTATTTCCCCGAACACGCCCCACTTCGCTGCGCGCGCCAAAGTCCATCGCACTTCCCTATCGCACAACCCAAGTCTGTGCGCTTTCGCCTGCCGGTCCGCGTTTGTTTTGTCCACGGCCATTCGCGCGAGCCGGTGGCTGGGGTGAGTTCGATTATTTTAGATTGCGGCCTCCCGCCAGCCTTCCCACATTGCGGACGGTGTAGAAACCATTTTCTTTGAGCCGTTGGGTTACGGAATATATTCGCTTATCTTCGATGGGCCCACAAAAAACAGCGAAAATTTTCAGGCCGCCCCAGTTTCTAGGAGCGTAGGCAGCGGGCAAGGCCATTGTGGTGATCTTTTTCACGGCCGCTTGCGCTCTCTCTTCGCGGTCGAAACGTCCTGCGAAGAGGTAAGTGGAACCAAGCGGAGCGGGAACGAGCGCCGGCTCCGCCGGAGAATTTTGCGCCAGAGATTGAATTCGCTTGCGCGCCGGACCGGTTTCCATCCGGGGGAAAACTTCCGGTGGCCGGGTGTTGTTCGCGCGGGCTGGCGCCGGAGATTTTGCGGAGGCTGGCGCGGCAGATTTTGCGGGAGCAGGCGCGGGAGCAGCGGCCGCAGGCTCGGGCGGTGTTTCGTCTTCCACAGCCGGCTGAGGCGGAGGAGGCGCGGGAATCTGGTACGCGAAACCGGGCGGTTTGGGAGCGGGTGACGCGACGGGCGGCTGAATCAGTTTATAGGCTTTCAGCACGGCGAGCGCGTGGAATCCGCTCAGCAGCCCGGCGAAAAGCACGAGAATTGCTACAGCCCAGATGATGGGAGAGTGGCCGCGCGACGCCTGCTTGACAGGCACGCCGGTCCGCGAAAGCCCCGTGGAGTCAAGAGTCGCTGCGACCGCGGCGCGTGCCGGATGCTGCGGGGCGGAAGATAATGGCACGGGCGACTTCAGCGCGGATTCCAGATCGGCGACGGATTGGAAGCGGCGGTCCGGCTCTTTTTCCAGGCATTTCAGGATGATGCGTTCGGCGGACACCGGAACGTTCGGTTCGACTGCGCGCGGCGGCACCGGTTCCTCGCGCATTTGCTTCAGCGCGACGGCGACGGGATTGTCCGCACGGAAAGCGGGCGAGCCCGTGAACATTTCGTAAAGCATCAGGCCGAGGGAATAGATGTCGGTGCGGTAATCCACAGGCTTGCCGGCGACTTGTTCGGGCGCCATATAGGCGGGAGTTCCGACCATGGAACCGGTGAGGCGCGTCCCGGCTTCCATCGAGCGCGCAATGCCGAAGTCCATGATCTTGACGTTGCCTTGCGCATCAATCATCACGTTTTCGGGCTTCAAATCGCGGTGGACGATGCCCTGGGCGTGAGCTTCCTTCAGGCCAGAACAAATCTGTAGCGCGAGGTCCGTGCACTTGCGCTGGGGCAGGCCGCCGAAGCGATTCAGAACGGAACGCAGGCTTTCCCCCTCCACGAATTCCATCGAAGTGTAAGCGACGCCGCCCAAACGATTGAATTCGTAGACGCGGCAGACATTTTTGTGCGTGATTTTTCGAGCGAAGAGGAGTTCATTCTTGAAGCGGTCCATCATGGCCTGGTCGGAAGCGATTTCGGGCTTGAGGAGCTTCAGCGCTACGGTCTCGCCGGTTTCCCGATCGCGGGCTTTGTACACGTTGCCCATACTGCCATGTCCCGCGGCGCCAAGGATTTCGTAGCGCTGGCTGAGAGCGGCGAGGGCAGTTGAGCTGAGATCCAGGCTCGCGGGCGCGGATAGCGGCGACTCTGCGGCGACTTCTGCGGGGTCTGGCACGTCGCTCAGCAGAATCGTATCCCGTGGACCAGCCGGGCGGGCGGAATCGCGCGGTGACGCAGAGCCACGGGGTTTGGTCGGTTCCGCCATAGGTGACCATAGGATAAGAGAGAAGGGCTTGCGCCTATACGGAACAAAAACAAATGTGTAAGGTAAGAGTATCTGGTACGGGCGGCCGCAAGAAACGCGAAAAGTACAGCTAATCGTTTGAGAACAATGCCGGACTGGCGCCCTCGCGGCTGTGCTGATTTGCGCCATACTAAAAGTTGTCCGTAGACGTACCGGCCTCCTCCCCGGACGACTCGGTGGAGGAACCCCGCATGGATGTTCCCAACAGTCCTTCCTCAGGCACCCCTGCGCCCGTAGTGGCTGGTGTTCCGTCCCCTGGCGCCGCTGTTCCGGTAGCGGCGAGCCTTCCGGCTGCCAGCGCCCCGGTGTCCGCATCGGCCGGTGTTCCATCCACAGCCGGTATCATCACAGCAATGCTTCGCGCAGCCCCAAAGACGAGCGATCTGATTTTCTCGCCGGGGCGAGCGCCACAGGTGGAAGTCTACGGGCAGCTCACGCAGCTGAAGATCACCGGAATGGGCCTGCTCTCCAAGGAGGACACAGCGCGAATCGCCGCGGACCTGATCGGACGAAATTCTCACGCGGTGGATCAATTGAGGGAAGATGGTTCCTGCGACATTTCGTATAGTCTTCCGAAAGTTTCGCGATTCCGCGTGAATATCTTCACGCAGCGCGGCAGTTGCGCCATCGTGATGCGCGTGATTCCCAGCGCCGTACCGGATTTCGCGAAGTTGAATCTGCCACCGCAATTGGCGGAAGCCGCGGAGGTTCGGCCGGGAATCGTGCTGGTTACCGGACCGACGGGCAGCGGAAAATCGTCGACGCTGGCGGCGTTCGTCAACAAGATCAATGAGGAGCAGGCTTGCCACATCATCACAATTGAGGATCCCATCGAATTTATTCACCAGCACAAGCGGGCCACGATTCATCAGCGCGAACTGTATTCCGATACTCCGAGCTTCCCGCTGGCATTGCGCGCCGCCCTGCGGCAATCGCCCAAGATGATCCTGGTTGGCGAAATGCGCGACAAAGATACGATTGAAGTGGCGCTGGAAGCCGCGGAAACCGGACACCTGGTGTTTTCGACCTTGCACACCATCGACGCATCGAAAACAATCGAGCGCGTGATTGGAGTCTTCCCGGGCGGCGAACAGGCAGCGGTGCGCGGACGGCTGGCAAAAACCTTCCGCTACATCATCTCCCAGCGATTGATTCCAAAACCCGATGGGAGTGGCCGCGTAGCGGCTTTCGAGATTTTGAAATCCACGTTGCGCACCCGCCAGTACGTGCAGAAGGGCGAGTCCGAAGGAAAATCGCTGCTGGATGCCATGCGCGATGGTGGGACCGAGGGAATGCAGTGTTTCGACGGCGAGATTGAGAAATTTATTCGCGCTGGGGTCCTGGACCTCGAAACTGGACTCGGTTACGCGACCAACGAAGGGAACTGGACTGCAACTGGCTGATTTGGGCGGGCCTCAGCAGAATACAGCGGCGGGCGGTGGCAGCGAAAGCGAAACAGCGCCGACGGAAACGGAAGAGGTTTTCGAGAGATAGCCTGCAAGGACGAAATGCGAACGCGCGCGGGGTAGATTTGGTGGACGTGAGGGGGCTCGAACCCCTGACCTCCTCGTTGCGAACGAGGCGCTCTCCCAACTGAGCTACACGCCCATCAGTAAGACAACGCTGTTAATTCTAGCAAACGCGTCGAGTAGCACCAAACCCGTTCAGTGCTTCAGGTTCTCTCCGGCACCGCCAACGAATCCCTCATGCTTGTTTGGCGACGTCTTCGATGTGGGGCCTGTGCGAGGCCAGTTGGGCGCGTGCGGCGCTGACGAACTTTACGAAGCGGTGGGCGAGGGTGAAGATGCGTTCGGCCTGATGGAGGCGGATGGCGTCTTTGGGGATCAGTTCCCCGCCGATGCCGAGGGCGGCGGCGCCGGCGAGAATGAAGTTAGCGGCGGTGTGCTGGTTCACGCCGCCGGAAGCGATCAGGGGAAGCGTGGGGAACGGGGCCTTCAGCGCGCGGATGTAACTGTCTCCGCCGACCTGGGCGCAGGGAAACACTTTCACGAAGTCTACGCCGGCTTTCCAGGCCCTGGTGACTTCGGTGGGCGTGAGCGCACCCGGCAAAATCACGACGGACGCGCCGAGGGCGAACTCGACGATTTGCATGTCCAGGCCCGGGCTGGTGAGAAATTTTGCTCCGGCGTCCAGACACTGGCGCGCCACTTCGCAATCGAAGACGTCGCCCGCGCCGACGATCATTTTCGGGGCGTGCTTGACGAGATGAGCGATCACTTCGGTGGCGCCCGGGACCGTCATGGCGATTTCGACGATGGGGATGCCGCCGCGGGAGACAGCTTCGGCGGCAAACAGAGCATCTTCGGCAGAAGAAAGCCGCACCGCCGGAATAATGCCGATTTCTTCGATGCGAGCGCGGACCTCTTCTCGTTTCATGGGCGCGAAACCCTCCGGGAAGCCGGTGGCACGGGGATGCAACCGGCGCACCGGGATTCTATCGGAATCGCCAGTTTGCCGAAATTGAAAAGAAAGGCGAAGCGCGGCGGGAAGCTAGGCTTCGAAGGACTCTTCCATCTCGGGCAACTTGTCGCCATCGCGCGCGATCCACACGTACATGGCCGGCAGCAGGAAAATGCCCATCACGAGGGCGGTGATTAAACCGCCGACGATCACGATGGCGAAGGGGCGCTGCGAATCGGAGCCGATCGCTTTGGACATCGCGGCGGGCAGCAAGCCGAGAGTGGCGACGAGCATGGTCATCATGATGGGCCGCAGGCGGAGGACGGCGCCTTCGATCGCGGAATCTTCGATTGAATAGCCGCGGACACGCAGCTGATTGATGTATTCGAGCATGATGACGCCGGTTTCCACCGAGACGCCGAAGAGCGCGAGAAAACCGATGCCGGAAGAGACGCTCAGGTGCGTCCCGGTGAGGAGCAGCGCGAGCAGGCCACCGAGCGGGGCGACGGCGACGTTTGCAAGAATCAGGCCGGCCCATTTTGCGGAGCTGAACATGGCGTAAAGAACGATGAAGATGACCAGCAGCGTGATGGGCACGACGATCATCAGGCGGCGCTGCGAGCGCTGCTGGCTGGCATATTCTCCCGCCCAATCGATGTGGTAGCCCACCGGTAGCTTCACTTTCTCTTTCACCAGCTTCATCGCTTCTTCCACGGCGCTGCCCAGGTCGCGTCCGCGTACGCTGTATTTGATGGCCACGTAGCGGGAATTTTCTTCGCGGTAAATTTCAGAGGCGCCATCGCGAATATTTACTTTGGCCAGCTGCGCGAGGGAAACGCGCTCTCCGGAAGGCGCCAGCAAGCGGATATTTTCGATGGCTTCCTTGGTGTCGCGATAAGGAGCCTGATAACGGACCACGAGATCGTAGCGCTGTTCGCCCTGGAGCACCTGGCTGACTGCTTTGCCGCCGACGGCTGTTTCCACCGCATCTTGCACGTCCGCGACATTGATGCCGTAACGCGCGGCGGCTTGGCGGTCCACTGAAATATCCAGGTTCGGCTGGCCCATCACGCGAAAAAGGCCGAGGTCCTCGACTCCCGGCACGCCCTTCATAATATTCACGACCTCATCGCCCTTTTCTTCGAGGAGCTGCAGATCGTCGCCGTAGAGCTTGATGGCCAGTTCGCCTTTCACGCCGCTGACCGCTTCTTCCATGTTGTCTGCGATGGGTTGCGAGAAATTCCAGAGAATTCCGGGCATTTTGCTCAGCTCGCGATCCATCGCGGCGATCAGTTCGTCCTTGTCCCGGTGAAAAACGGGCCGCCATTGGTTCTTGGGCTTGAGATCCACGAAATATTCGGTGTTGAAAAAACCTGTGGTGTCTGTGCCGTCGTCGGGGCGGCCGACCTGGCTGGTGACCACGGTAACTTCTGGAAACGACGCCAGAATCACGCGAGCTTCATTGGCAATGCGGACGCCTTCCGTGGGACCCGTGCTGGGCGCGAGCGTGCCGCGCACCCAGATCGCGCCTTCGTCCAGGTGCGGCAGAAATTCCGAGCCGATCACTCCGCTGCCCATAAGAAAGACGGCGACCACAAACGAGGCAGCGCCGGCGGCTACGGTGGTGCGGCGATGCTCGATCGCCCAACGAACCGCAATTTTGTATTTATCGCGCAGGAAATTCATGACCGGGTTGGACCATTCCCGGACGCCGTGACCGAACACCATCAGCGCCATCACCGGGGCGATGACGACGGCAAAGAGCAGCGCGCCGAGCAGCGCGAAGGAAACGGTCCAGGCCATGGGCTTGAACAGACGCCCTTCCACGCTTTGCAGAGTGAAGATGGGTAGATAGGCAGTGATGATGATGGCGCGCGCATAGAAAACGGGGCGCAACACTTCCAGGACCGCGTCGCGAATGATTTCCATCGGCGATTTGTGCGCGCTGGAAGCCAGGCTGAAATGCCGGACGATGTTTTCGATGATGACGACGGTGCCGTCAACAACCATTCCGAAATCGAGAGCGCCCAGAGAGAGCAAGTTCGCTGGAATTTTGTTGAGGTCCAGGCAGATCGAGGCGAAAAGCAGCGCAAACGGGATCGTCAAAGCCACGATCAGCGCGCCGCGCGAATTGCCCAGAAAGAAAAACAGAATCACGGAGACCAGCAGGACTCCCTTGGTGAGATTTTCCAAGACGGTACTGGTGGTGAGTTGCACCAGGACGCTGCGGTCCAGAAACGGAACGATTTTCACGCCGGGCGGCAATATCTGTTCGTTCAGCTCCTTTACTTTCGCGTGGATGGCGGCGAGGGTGTCGTCGGCGTTGGCGCCTTTGCGTAGGAGGACGATTCCCTCCACCACGTCGTCGTTGTCCAATATTTTTCCGTCGGAGCGGTGAATGGCTTTGCCGATCTGGCCCAGGCGAATCCTGGGTCCCTGCGTCACGGTGGCGATATCTTTCACGTGCAGCACGGTTCCGTTCTTGGCGAGGATCGCGGTTTGTTCGATATCTCCCACATTGCTGAAGAGGCCCTGGACGCGAACGTTTATTTGCTGCAGACCTGCTTCGACGAAGCTGCCCCCGGCGTTGGCGTTGTTATTGGCGAGCTGCTGCTCGACCTGGCCGATGCTCAGGCCGTGCGAGACCAGCGCATTCGGATCCACGCGGACTTGATATTCGCGGGTGATGCCGCCGAAGCTGGAGACATCCACCACGTTGGGAACGGACTTGAATTGCTTTTCAAGCGTCCAGTCCTCGATGGATTTTAGTTCCATCAAGTCGTACTTGGGATTGGTGCTCTGCAGCGTGTACCAGTAAATCTGGCCGACCGGACTCCAGTCCGTGCCCATCTGGGGCTGCAAGCCATTGGGAAGCGTGACTTGCGAAAGCCGTTCCAGGACTTTCTGCCGGTTCCAATCGTTGTCGGAATTGTCGTCGAAGATAAGCATCACGCTGGAGAGGCCGAAAAGCGAGACGGAGCGCAGATGCGCGAGGTGCGGCAATCCATTCATCTGAATTTCGATGGGAATGGTGACCTGCTGTTCGACCTCTTCGGCGGCGCGGCCGGGCCATTGGGTGATGACCTGGACGTAGTTGTTCGCGACGTCCGGATAGGCTTCCACAGGCAGGCTGTGGAACGAGATCGCACCCCAGACCAGCAGCAACATCGTCAGCGCGAGCACCATGAAGCGGTTATTCAGCGCGAAATTGATGAGGCTTTGCATCATACGATTGGGCTGCTAGCGCTCTGAGAGGCTGCCACCTATTGCTCCACGGTATTCTGCAGAACCAGCGCGTCGCGGACGACCTGCTGTCCGGGCTGGACGCCGGAGACGACTTCTTGCATTTTGTTCGGCAAGTCGGCGCCCGAGACGATGCCCACGCGGCGGAATTTACTGCCGCCGGCCGGAACGTACACCCAATCGCGGTCGTGCAGGTGCAGGATCGCGGACGCGGGAATTTCTGCGTGCACTTGCGGTATTTGTCCGTGGAACGTCGCGGTCACAAACATTCCAGGGCGCATCTCGCCGGGATTGCGAACTTCGATACGAACTTTTGCCGTGCGAATGCTGGGATCAAGCACCGCGCCGATATTGCTGATGCGGCCCGTGACCACGCGGTCGGGATAGGCGTTCAGGCGGACGTCCGCCGTATCGCCCAAGCGCACGCTCGACAAATCGTTTTCGTACACATCACAGAGAATCCAGACGTAAGAAAGATCCGAAACGGTGAAAGGATTCGCGGAAGAAAGGCCCTGCACTCCGGCGGCGTTGGTGACCTGCTGGTCGGTGATGACGCCCGAAATCGGCGCGACAATATCAACTATCCCCGAAGGGTGATCGAGCGGGCTGCCTAGAACGTGCAGATGCTCGGCGGCGGTTTGCACGTCCACCTTGGCCTTGTTCTCGGCGTCTTCCGCGACTTGCAGGTCGTTCAACGAAATCGCGCCGTGGTCGTAGAGGCCCTTGGCGCGGTCGAGTTGCATGCCGGCCAGCTTTTCGTCGGCGACGGCTTTTTGGTAATCGGCGTAGGCTGCGGCAATGTCCGCGCTTTGCACGCGCAGCAGGATTTGGCCCTTCTTTACGGTGTCGCCTAGGCGCGCGCGAATATCCACGACGCGGCCGGAGGCGATGGTGATAGCCGGAACCGTGCGCGAGATGTCCGGACTGACAACGCCGGTCGCGACCAACTGGGACGCGGCTTTGTAGTCCGTGGCCGCCACCAACGGGAATTGATCGGGATGGTCCACCTGCACGAGGTTGACGTCGCTTTCGTGCTCCACTTGCGCGGGAGGAGGTGCTTCCGCGGCGGAATTGTTGCCACCTTTTCCATTGCAGCCGACCAGCAGCAGGACGAGCCCGACTGACAGCGCGATCAATCCACTTGTTGCGCGTTTCGTGAAGATGCTCATAACGTTTGATATATCCAAGTGGCCCCTCTTCGCCGTGATGAGTCCGTAAAGTTCAGATGAAGAGTCCATAACGCTGCCTGTCAGTGCCGCAGACGTTGCCGGGAAAATACTTTGACTCAATCGCCGGGCCGGGCCGATTGCATTTCGAGCAATCAACGATTGGAATGCGATTAATTTGAAGGAAAACGAAGTTAAAGAGCCGCAGCGGGGGGTGCGCGACCAGACGCTTGGTCGCAATGCAATCGCAGCTGCAAGCATGCGTGCACACACGGTACGGACGAAATGAGAGCAAACGACGGAGGATTCGCATGGGACGGCGCAACTATCCGACCATGGGGCGTGCCGCTGTTGGCGGGTGGAGTCGAATGATGAGGACAGCTGAGGCTGGCCGTCTGACGGCGGCTGCTGGAACATTCCTCGATCAACATCAATTCGGCATGAAGATCATCGGTCAAGGAAACCACGAAGAAGAGCAACACCATGGAGCAGACGAATGCCGTCCATTCGCGCCAGGCGGCGTGGCGCCGAATGCGGCTCTGCCGCGTCCAGCGAGCGCGCCAGAGAATCACCCCGGCCGCAGTGATCAGGACCCAGAAAATATTGAGAAATAGTTCCATTTTCCCTGTGCTGGACCACGCGGTGCACATCCGCCAACGCCTTGGCACCCGGCTGCGCGGTACCCGCACCAATCTACTATGGGCGCGGCCGCCGGGCAATCGTTTGACGGGTGCACTTTATTTGAACGGTAAGCGGCTGCAAAGGGTTGGCCGCTGGTGGCGCAATTTGCCAGAGAGAACTATGGTTGCAGCAAACTCCGGGCGCGGGCCAGAAAAGCGTCGGCGTCGGCAGGATTAGGCAAGCTGCCCTGGGCGAAGTCCCGCGAGCCGCCGCCCTTCCCCGCGAATTCCTTGAGACACTCACGCACCGCGACCCCCAAATCCGACGACAGCCCCTTGGATTGCGCAAACACAACGTGACCGCCGTCGCGGCTTACCAGCAGCGCGATTACGTTGTTTACGGCAGCCAGCCGAGCCGCCAGAAGGGCGAGGTAGGCAGCAGTTGCTTCCGGAACAGCGACCGCCACCACGCGAGGCTCCGTCGAACCAGCTTCCGATAAC
This sequence comes from uncultured Acidobacteriota bacterium, assembly GCA_963780035.1. Lineage (GTDB taxonomy): Bacteria > Acidobacteriota > Terriglobia > Acidiferrales > UBA7541 > Palsa-295. Next base: position 117,093 of record CAWAAG010000016.1, read on the forward strand.
GGCGCGCCGCGCGACTCGTCATGCTCGCGCAGCAGGGCGCGCGCTTCCAGCAATGCCAGGCGTTCTTCGAGGCGTTTCGTGGCGGAGAATTGCTCGCGGCGTTCGGCGGCCATTCTCGTAATGCCGGCGGGAACGTCGGCGAGGCCGCAACTGAGCAGCGCGCTCGATTCGGTGAGCAAGCCAAAATCGCCGCGCGCTGCAGCCAACGCGCGATAGCCCGCCACGTATTCCACCCGGCAAAAATCGCGGCGGCGTTCGAGTTTGCGGATGAGCAGCAGGCCCGCTTGGCCGGTGCGCGCGAGATGCGTGCCGCCGCAGGGCTGGCGGTCAAAGCCCTCGATTTCGATGGCGCGAAGAATTCCCTCGCGTTCCACTTTCTTGCGAATGCCGGCTTCGGCTAATTCCTCGGCGGTGCCGAAGCGGATGACCACCGGGCGATCTTCGAAAATGATTTCGTTGGTGCGGCGCTCGGCCTCTTCCAGATGGCGAGCGAGGACGCCGGACGCGCTGAGATCAATCGTGGAAATTTCCTTGCCCAGATGGAACGAAACGGTCTGAAATCCGAAAAGCTCGATAAATGCTGCGGAAAGCAGATGCTGCGCGGTGTGCTGCTGCATGTGGTCAATGCGGCGCGGCCAATCCACGTGGCCGTGGACGGTCCCGGGCGGAACTTCAGCGGTGGTGTAATGAACGACGTGGTGTTCGACGCCGCCACCGCCCTCGTCCGCATCCAGAACTTCCACCACCGGCACGTTGCCCAGTTTGCCGAGATCGTGCGGCTGGCCGCCGGAGGTGGGGTAAAAGGCGGTCTGGTCCAGCACCACGCGCCAGCGGTCGCCCTCGCGATCGCAAGAGAGCACCCGCGCGTCAAACTCCCGGAGAAACGAATCGCGATAATAGAGCCTGTCCGTCAGGTCAGTTCCCTTTCGTACGAAAAGCAGGATAGCATAGTGCCAGAAACCGCAAAGAGCGCGGCACGGAGTGCGCGGACACGATAGAATTGTGACGTGCCCATCCAGCTGATTGCCACGGATATTGACGGGACTCTGCTCGACAGTAAGTCGCAGGTATCCGCGGCGAATTCCCAGGCGATTGCCGAGGCAGCCGCGCGCGGAATCGAGATTGTGCTCGTCACCGGGCGTCGGTTTGATTTTGCGCTGCCCATCGCCCAGTCGCTGCCATGCGACCTGCACATGATCGTGAATAATGGCGCGCTGGCGAAATCGCGAGACGGCGCGACGCACTTGCGTTACCTGCTGGCGCGCGCCACGGCGCGGCGCGTTCTCGATTCCACCATGGAATTTCGCGCGCACGCGGCGGTGGTGTTTGACCGCCCTGGCGCGCGCCAGGTGATCCTGGAAAAAGTGGATTGGGACGATCCCTTTCGCGGGGGGTATTTTCGGCGGAATCGCGAGTACATCGCCGAAGTGGCGCCTTTGCCGAGTTGCCTGAATGGCGAGGATCCCATCCAGGTGATGTACACGGGACAATGCGCGCCGATGCGCGCGGCGATGAAGGCGCTTGCGGCGCTGCCGTTTGCGGCTGAGTTCAACCTGGCGCTGACGGAGTACGAGGGGCGCGACTTATCGATTCTGGATGTGCTGCCCCGCGGCATCACCAAGGGCACCACGCTGAAAGAGTGGGTGCGCCGGCGCGGCTTTGCGGCGGAGAACGTGATGGCCATCGGCGACAACTGGAACGACCGCGAAATGCTGGAATTCGCAGGGCACCCCGTGGTGATGGGTAATTCCGTAGCCGAGTTGAAATCGCAGGGCTGGCCGATTACTCTATCGAACGATGAGGATGGCCTGGCTGTGGCGATTCGGCGTTACGCGCTCGGCGAAGTGGATCGAAGTGTGAAGGTGAGATCTTGAGGCCTGTACGGATGAGCCGGCTCGGGAAAGAAACGCTAATCGCCGTGGCGCTGCTGATGGCGCTGGCGGTGTGCGCGGCTCCGGCGCGCGCGGATTATGCCGTTCTGCGGTCGGGCTTGCGTCTGCACATCACCGGGTACGAGACGGAAGGCAGCCACGTGAGGTTGACGGTGGACGGCGGCACCGTGGACGTGCTGGCCGCGGACCTGGTGAGCGTGGAGCCGGAAGACCATTTTGCGCCGCTCCCGCCATCGCCGGTGACCAGCGCCGGACCGTACGCAAACTTGATTCATGCCGCGGCACAAAAGCATGGTCTGGACGAAGACCTCATCGTTCGCGTGATTGCCATGGAATCGAATTTCAATCCGCGGGCGGTTTCGCGGAGGCAGGCGCTGGGGCTGATGCAATTGCTGCCGCAGACGGCCGCGCATTATTCCGTCGCGGACATTTTCGACCCGGCGCAAAACATTGATGCCGGCGCGCATTATCTGAAGGATCTGCTCACTCGCTACCGCGGAAACCTAACGCTGGCGCTCGCCGCGTACAATGCCGGACCGCAGATGGTGGAACGCTACGGCGGCATCCCACCTTTCCGCGAAACGCAAAATTACGTGCGCCAAATCACATCCAAGATGGCGCACGAAAAAAATTCACCGCCAGCTTCCAGAAACTGATTCGAACTTCGCGAAAACCCAGGCTGGAAAAACTTCCACTTATTGAGGAAACTGCGGACTTGGATTGGTAGGCTGCGCCGGCGGCGGAGTCTGCGGGGCGGGATTGCCGTTCAGGCTTCCAGAGCCACCAAACGCACTGTTCACGTTCTGTCCTATGCCGTTGGCTCCCGCGTTGCCAGCCTGCTGTTGCATGGCGGCGGCTGCGTCTTCCAGCGGGTTCCAGATGAACTCCCAGTTAATGTACTTTTTCCCGCCGTGGTAAGACTTCAGTGATGACACATCCTGCTTGCAGGCCACACCGGTAAGGAACGCCCCGAGCACCGGACCGTCCACAGGACCAGTCGGCTTTAGCAGGGCCATGGCAGCCAGGCTCGCCTGCGTGACGGCGCCCCCTTGCCCCAAGCCGGCCTGCAAAGGAGCAAGCGGATTCTGATTACCGAGGGGATTTTGACCGATCGGGCCCGCCGTGGGATTTTGCGGATTTTGGCCGTTCGGCGGTGGAGGATTTTGTCCATCGGCCGGCGGATTTCCCGACGTCCCGGCGCCGGGCTGATTTGCAGTGTCGGTTCCGGATTCGCCGGACGATGTTTGGCCCGGCTGCGAATTCAAATTGTTGTTGGCATCGCCGAGACTCGATGCCGGGACTCCCGGCTGTCCCGGCGCTCCGGGTACTCCCGGCAATTGGCCGCCATTTGCGTCCATCAGCGCCATCTGCTGCAGGTTGGCGTACTTGGTGCTGCCGATGATTTGGCCGGCCGCATTGACGTAAATGAACCGCCAGGAGCCGTCCGCGGGGTTGGTGGGATCCTTATAAGCCTGGCGAAGGAAATGCAGTTCCGGGAGGCCCTTCTCCAGATCGTCGAGGTCCTGCGGATAATGGCCCGTTTTATGGAAATAGAGGCGAATCGCGCGCGCGTACTGGTTGCCGCGCCAGATGGCTTCTTGCTCGACCATCCTGCGGTGCTGGGTCGCGCCCTTCTGCAGCACCACCAGACTCATGGCGACGACCAAGACGATCAGAGCCAGAGCCATGAGAAACGCAAAACCGCCCTCTTGCGAGCGGCGGCGGCGCACACGATTCGCCGGAGGCTTTCGGGCGGCGCGCGATTCGCGCGCGATGGCCAGTTTCACGCTTACGCCGGGAATATTGTGTCGCTTCATTGATTGAGAGAGCTGGAGGCTGCCTCGCCGCTCACGGGCGGCACCATCTGGACAGTGGCGTGACGGCCGGACGAAATTTCCTCCACGTCCGCTGAATCGTTGCCAATTTTATCGAGCCGGAAACGATTCAAGAACACCGAGCCTTCCTCCACAACCAGCACGTCGTCGCCATCCAGAAAAAATGCCAAGCGCTTGCCGCTGGCGGGCATTGACGCATAGCCAAAAAGCTGCGCGGGAACGGTGACGGGCGGCGGAGGAGGAGGACGTTCGGGGCCCTTCTTGCGGAAGTTATCGCGCGCGATATCCGCCGGGGTCCTCGGCGGCGGAGGCGGCGGACCAAAAACGAAAATATTGCGGTGGGAGCCCGCCGGATACACCAGCTTTTTGATCTTTTCGAGGAGGTCCAGGCGCAGCTGCGGCTCTTCCACGTTCAGCGGGTGAAACACGGTCTCCGAAACCTGAACGCCCTTGGCGCCCGGAGTATCACCACGGCTGAGAAGGTAAGCTACAGCTGCCACCAGCAGCAGGCCCACCAGCACGTAGATTTCGGTGCGTTTCGACATCGCTCAGGTCCTGAAATACGTGTGCAGCTCGAGATGCAAACGGATGCCCGGTCCGTTGGACGCGGAATCCAATTTCAAATCGCTCAAGAGATAGAAATATTTGGAGCGTTCCAGGCCATTGATGAACTGAATGATGGCGGGATAATCGCCTTCCACGGTGTCGGAGATGTCCACTTCCACGACGCCCCGGCCCTTTACTTCCTTTTCGTGGAATGAAATGCCAGAGCTCTTCAGGTTCGCCTTGCTGGCAATCGCCCCCAGATCTTCGTCAATCGCCGAATAACCGTCGGTGGAGCCCAGAAACGCGGTGCGGTAGAAGCCGTCATATTCATGCCCCACTCCGGAAAGCGAAGCGCGAATCCGATCGCCGCGCGCGACGTCGGCCTTCAGCAACTTGGATTGCAGCGCCAGGCGATCCCGCTGCGCCTTCATGGCTACCACACCTTCGCGCGACGATTGCCACAGCACGTAGCCCAGCGCCAGGTCCGCCGCCAAAAGCGCGACGAGGCCCCCGATGATCCAAGTTTTCCAGATCTTCCAGGCTGCATCCATAATTAGGTGGTCGAATACCACGCAGTCAATTGCACCGTAACCGGGTCCGCGGAGCCTTGTTTATCGGCATGCCGGTCGTCAATCACGCGAATATCCGAAAACACGCTGGACTTTTCCAGAGTCTGCAAAAACTTAATCTTGCTGTCGTCCGATTGCGCGCCGATGGTGAGTTCGACCAAGGCCCGTCCATTTTCGAGCTTCGGTGAAATGCTCACCACGCGCACGCCGGGAGGCAGAGTGCGCTCCAAGTCCATGAAAATCTTGGTCCACGGAAAACTGCGCTGGCCGATCAGCGAATTCAGGAACGTGGCGCGATCGAGCACTTGCTGGGCTGACTGGGTTTGAAAATAGGCCTGCAAGGAAGCTTGCCTCTCCTGGTTCGCGCGAATTTCGCCCTGCCAGTGCGAAATGTCCGCGCGCAAGTTGCGGTTGGCGCGCCAGGAACTATAGGCAGCGTGCCCTAAGAGCAGAAATACGAGGGCCCCGACCGCGCCCAAGAGGCTGGTGGCGGCGATGAAGGGCCGCTTGTTCTCCAGCGGCGCGGTGGAAAGATTCAGTCGAAGTTTCATATTCCCCAGAGCGGTTGCAACGCTCAGGATCCTCCGTTCAACATCCAGCCGGCCAGCGCGTCGAGGTCCTGATACATCAAGTCCTTCGCGCCGGATTCCAGGCGCAGTGCGCTTTCGGTTTCCGCCAGCGCTCCAATTGGGCACTTCAATTCGGCCGAAAGGGCCCGGCGAAAAATCTCCGCGCGGGCGCCAAATCCCGTAAGGCAGGCACGGTCCAGCGTGCTGCCCCAAGTATCCTGGTAATAGGCAATCGCGGGATACACTTCATCGAGCATCGCTTGCGGATCGAGCAACGGCGCCTCGCCGGCCATTTCCGTCGAGCGATACACGCACAATCGCCCCGAGTTGACGACCACGGTGGTGAGCGTCTTGCCGGACATCCGGGCCAGCAGCGTGGCGCCTTCATCGCCCACCAGCGGCAAACTCGCGAGTGTGGAACTCAGCACCACCCGGGCGGTGGCGTTCAGCGGCTCCAGGATGTCCTCATACTCGCGAACGATTCTCTGGCGCGCTACGGCGGTGACGATTTCCAAAGTTCCTTCGCGGCCGCTCTGCCGCATCCAGGAAACCACCGTTTCGTCCATGTCAAACGGCACGCTCTTCTTCAGCCGCCAGCGCAGCAGCGGGACGGCTTCATCGGCGCGGCGCGGCAAAGTGTCAAAAGGAAGAATGAAGACGCGCACGACAGGATCGGGGATCAGCAGAGCGAGCGGCGCGTCGTGCACCGGCACGCGATTCAAAACCTTGCGCAGCGCCGAGCGCACCGCGTCTGGCTGAACGACGTTGGCATCCACCGGCGACGGCATCACCGCGCCGACCGGCAGCGGTTCGATCGCGTGCGATTCGAGATGGCCGCCAGTCTTCGACCAGTGCGCCGCAGCTACGTGGGTAGAGGCGATTTCAACCACGAGCGAGGGATGGGGCATGGCGTTGAGCCAGCGCTCCAGCCTCTTGACGGGGGCGAGCTCGAAGAAGCGCGTGGTCAGGGTGGCGGAACTAGTCAAGGAAAGTCACCTTGTTGATTTCGCGCAGTGTGGTGGTGCCGCTGCGGACTTTGGCGAGCCCGGAATCACGCAGGAACGACATGCCTTCTTCGCGCGCCACCCGCTTGATTTCCGAAGTAGGCCGGCGATTGATGATCATTTCGCGAATATGGTCGGAGAGGTCGAGCAGTTCCGTGATCGCCGAGCGGCCGCGGTAGCCGCTGCCCGAACATTCCAGGCAGCCGGTGCCCTCGTAAAACGGCACAGACATCCACTCCGCCGGGTCCAGCCCCGATTCCTTCAGAGCTTCCGGGGTGTATTGCACCTGCTTCTTGCAGTTCTCGCAGATCACCCGGACCAGGCGCTGCGCCATGATGCAATTCAGCGCGGAAACGAAATTGTAAGGCTCGACGCCCATATTGATGAAGCGGCCGATGACGTCCGTCACGTTATTGGCGTGTACGGTCGTGAAGACCAGGTGGCCGGTGAGCGCGGAGTTGATTGCGATTTGCGCGGTTTCCTGATCGCGAATTTCGCCAACCATGATCTTGTCCGGATCGTGACGAAGAATCGAACGCAGCCCGCGCGCGAAAGTGAGACCCTTCTTTTCGTTCACGGGAATTTGGGTGATTCCGCGGACTTGATATTCGACGGGATCCTCAATGGTGATGATTTTGTCTTCGTCGTTCTTGATCTCGTTGATCGCGGCGTAGAGCGTGGTGGTCTTGCCGGAGCCCGTTGGCCCGGTGACCAGGACCATGCCGTAGGGCTCCTGAATGTAACGGCGGAAGCGGGCTTTATCCGGTCCGTCGAAGCCGACAACATCCAGGGTCAAGTTGCGGAATTTCTCGCTGAGAGTTTCTTTGTCGAGGACGCGCAAGACGGCGTCTTCGCCATGGACCGAAGGCATGATGGAAACGCGAAAGTCCACGAAGCGGCCTTTGTAACGCACGCGGAAACGGCCATCCTGCGGGACGCGGCGCTCGGCGATATCCAGCTCGCTCATCACTTTGATGCGCGAAAGAATGGTGGCGTGCCACTCCTTGGCGAGGGGCTGCATGGCGTATTGCAACACGCCGTCAATGCGGTACTTCACGACGACTTCGGTGTTGCGAGTTTCGATGTGGATGTCACTGGCTCGGCGTTCGAGCGCGGTGAAAATTACGGTGTCCACCAGGCGGACGACGGGGCTCACGCCGGAATCGCGCGTGAGTTTATCCATCGAAATATTTTCTTCGCTGTCTTCCTCGTCGCCGACGACCTGCAGCGTGAACCCTTCGGTGGCTTGATCCAGCACGCGCTGAGACTGCTCGGTGCGCTTCAGCAGATCATCAATCTGCGAAGTAGTGGCTACGCGGATCTGCAGGCGCTTGCCCAGCAGGAGCGAGAGTTCGTCGGTGAGCTGCAACTGGCTAGGATCGGCCATGGCCACCATCAGGGTGGTGTCATGGGCCTCCAGCGGGACGAATTTGTAGCGGAACATCAGTTCGGCCGGGATGCTGCGGAAAAGATCGGGATCAATGCGCTGCTCGCGCAAATCCACGAACGGGCAACGATAGCGCTCGGCGAGCCGGCGCGCCTGATCGCGCTCGGCGGCCTCGTTCGGCATGCCTGGAACGATCGGATTGTTCGTAGGTGTAGCCATGGAACCCAAATCCTAGCCCCCGGAACCCACTTGGAGGGAGAACAGCGGCAGATAAAGGGATATCAAAATAGAGCCTACCACAACCGCCATAACCACCAAAATGGCGGGCGAAACCCAGATCAGCGTGCGCTGCAAGCGAGTGCTGACTTCCTCTTCGTAAAATTCGGCAACGCTGGTGAGCATGGCGGCCAGCGCGCCAGAAGCTTCGCCCACTTCAATCATCTCGAGCGCCAGGTCGGGCACCAGGCGGGTTTCCGCCAGGCTTTCGTGCAGCGTGCGTCCCTCACGCACGCGCGCACCGGCGCCTTGCACGGAAGTTGCGATCAAGCGGCTACCGATGGCTTGAGAAGATGTTTCCAGGCCCGCGACCAGGGGCGTGCCGCCTGCGAGCAGTGTCGCAAGAGTGCGAACGAATTGCGCGATTTGCGATTTCAGCCAAATATCGCCAAAAATCGGAATCTTGGGTTTAAAGCGGTCAATGGCCAGGGCGCCCTGGTCCGAGCGGGTCCAAACAAAAATCGCCAGGACTAAAACGACGATCACCGCGAAAACCAAGACGAAATAATCTCGAAGCGGCGTGGAGAGGGAGAGCATGAACTGGGTTATGCCGGGTAACTTGATGCCCAGGTCCTGATAGAGTTTCGCAAATTGGGGCATCGCATAGGTCACCAGGTACGTCAGTGTCAGCAGGACGGCGACCACAAGTATGCACGGGTAGATGAGCGCGGTAATGAGCCCTTTGCGGAATCCGGTGCTCACGCGCAGGTAAGAAATGTACTGCTCCAGAACTCCGGTGAGGTTTCCGCTGCGCTCGCCGGCGCTGATTGCGGTGACGTACACGGGCGGAAACGAACCTTGCGCCGCGAGCGCTTCGGAGAGTAAGGCGCCCTCGCGGACTCGCTGGCGAACGTCCTGCAAGATGGGCCGCAGCCGCTGGGCGGCGGCGCGGTCGCCGAGCAGATCGAGGGCCTTCAGAATCGGCAGTCCGGCCCTGATCAGGGTGTTGAATTGCTGGTTGAATATGAGGAAATCGTTGGTGAGTATTTTGCGAGCGCGCTGGGCGCCGCTGAACTGCGCCAGAATATTAAAGTCGTTCTTGACCGAAAAAACGTGAAAGCCGCGCTCCGCCAGCTTCTGGCGGACCTCTCCTTCGTTCTGAGCCGTCTCCAATTGTTGGAAGACCCGGCCGGACGTATCTCCGACTTTACATACATACTGGCCCACGAGGGTATAGACGGCCCTGCCCATGGGACGTCTTGATTAAAGTTTAGCATATCCCCTGAGGGCTAACCGCCGGCCTGCTGGCGCGGGTTCGTAATCTCACATCTGAGATCAGCGGCGCGAGGGACGCTGGTTTGTACGGCGGGGCGCGTGCTAGCAGCGGATATTGCGTGTTTTGCCCTACATTTCGCTCAAGCTTTGCCGAACGCCTTTCGAAGTGACCACGAACCGATATAGACAGGCTATAGCTCGACGCTGAGGCCCTGTGGGGCCTGCGCGCATCGCGTCAATTAATGCAATTAATGGATAGAATTAGCCAGCGCGGATTCGTCCACGACAGCGACATTCGGCGGGGGTAGGAAATGAAACTTCGGCTCAGGAATCGGAAGATTCTCTTCCCAATTGGCAAAGCGGAATTCAGTCTCGAGGTTTCCCGGCTGCCGGATCAACAAGCGCATGAGGCGCGCTTCGGGGTCGGACTCGATCAGCACTTCGCTTACTTCGCCGTCGGCGCCGCCTGGTTCATTGCGCGGCAGGCAGCGCAGCATGGTATCTCCGGCGGTCAGCGGCCGTTCGTCGGGCGCGTCGTCCTTCGCGGCGTCCACCACCTCAATCGTGCGGCAAAGCCGCGAGAAGTCTGTCTTGCCGGTGAGCAACGCGAGAGGAGTGCGCCAGTCGGAGCTGTCTTTCACTTTGGCGCGGCTGGCGGTGCGATCGGCGGGGACGTAAAACCACACGTTGGTGCCGTCCACGATGAAAAGTTTCTGCTCGGGCGATTCGTACTCCCAGCGCATGCGTCCGGGACGCGAGAAATACACAGTGCCGGATTCCGCCGAGACGCCGCCACTGCCGTCGGAATAGCGCTCGAAAAATGTGGCCTTCAAAGTGGTGGCGTGGTGGTAGCGAGCTTCGAGTGCGTGCACTGCCGTTTTGGCGTCGACCGCGGATGCCGGCGAAATGGCCATCGCCGCAAACGCGAGAATTAATGCGAGCATGGAATTAGATTAGCAAGAACAGCGAGGGAGCGGAGTCAAAGATTTCAGCAGGCTCCGGCCGCGGCGCGACCTGCCGCCATATTCTCAACCCGCAGTCCCCGTTTACTGCAACGGAGGGAAGCCCGACTGACCGCATGGAGCAGGGATCACTACGCCTGCTGCGTTCACGCGAATCACACCCGAATCGTCTACGCAGTAGCTGGCAGTCCCGGTCGACCCCTGCGTCATCGGCGTGGCGCTGATCGTGTAGCCTGTGTCGCCCGACGCACCGCACACCACCGGTACACCGGTGGTCAGAGCGGCTGTGCCGTTCGGAGTGAACGCGAAAGTGTATCCCTCTTTCTGGCTGGGCGGAGTCGAAAGCACTTCGTCAATCATGCCGGCATTCGCACAGGTGTTGGATCCCGGAGGGCCGCCCAGTTGGGCCAGCGTGAGCGTGAAGCCATCGTTGTAGGTGGACGAGAACGCTTGCTCGGCCGAAGTCATCGTGCGCAGCGTCTGCACGGCAGATGCCTGGTTCGCCGCTATCTTCGCGCGCAGCAGGTTGGGTATCGCGATCGCCGCAATGATCAGAATGATCGCCACCACGATCAGCAGCTCGATCAGGGAGAAACCGCGCCGGCGGTTTCGAACTTGGGTCGTGTTGTGGTTTTTTGCGCGCATTTGCAATCTCTCTGGAATCCTTTTGAAAAAAAGTGGGGAGGAAGTCGGTGACTCCCTCCCCGTTTCTTGGGTCAACTTACTGCAACGGAGAAAAACCGGACAGGGAGCAAGGAGCCGGAATCAGCGATCCGGCGCCATCGGTACGTACCACGCCGGACTCATCGATGCAATAGCTGGAGATACCGGTCGAACCAGCAGTCGTCGGCTGGGCTGTAACGGAGAACCCAGTGTCGCCGGACGTGCCGCAAGCTACCGGAATGCCCGCTGCCAGCTGAGCGGTGCCGTTCGCCGTGAAGGTATAGGTGTAACCGCCCTTCACGCCGGCCGACAACACTTCGTCAATCAAGCCCGCTGCCGGACAGGTGTTCGAACCAGCCGGACCGCCCAATTGCGCTAACGTCAGCGTGAAGCCGTCGTTATACGTGGACGAGAACGTCTGTTCCGCCGAAGAAATCGTACGGAGCGTGCCCACCGCACCGGCCTGGTTCGCCGCAATCTTGGCGCGAAGCAGGTTGGGGATGGCAATCGCCGCGATGATCAAAATAATCGCCACGACGATCAACAACTCAATCAACGAAAAACCCTTCTGTTTCCTATTCATTTTCTCTCCTTGGAGCGGATGCCTAATTTGTCTCGTACTCCCTCTGGCGGGGTACAGCGCCATAACTGCACGGAGCGTTCCAACGCGGAGCAGTGGTTTACCGTTATGGCACAACGCATTATACCCCACGGTTTCAGATACATACAGACGCAGGGAGAACCATTTGGGTCCCCGAAGCCTAAGGAAGGTGTTGCGAGTCTCAGAAAGTGACAATTTTCGTCGGAGTTTTGCGACTCAAAGGGTCAGTGCGAAGCTTGGTGGGGTGGGTTCTTTATTGCAGTGGAGGGAGGCCCGACCGAAAGCACGGCGCAGCGATAATTGCGCCTGCCGAATTCCCGCGAATCACGCCCGTATCGTCCACGCAGTAGCTGGCTATGCCGGTGGAACCTGCGGTCGTCGGCGTGGCACTGATCGAATAGCCGGTGTCTCCGGACGAACCGCAGGCCGCGGGAACCCCGGCGGTGAGAGCCGGTGTGCCGCTGGGCGTAAAGGTGTACGTATACCCTTCTTTCTGGTTCGGCGGTGTGGAGAGTAATTCGTCAATCATGCCGGCATTCGCACAGCTGGAGGATCCCGGAGGACCGCCCAGTTGGGCCAGCGTGAGCGTGAAGCCATCGTTGTAGGTAGAAGAGAACGCTTGCTCGGCCGAAGTCATCGTGCGCAGCGTCTGCACGGCAGATGCCTGGTTCGCCGCTATCTTCGCGCGCAGCAGGTTGGGTATCGCGATCGCCGCAATGATCAGAATGATCGCCACCACGATCAGCAGCTCGATCAGGGAGAAACCGCGCCGGCGGTTTCGAAGTTGGTTCGAATTGTAGTGTTGGGCGCGCATTTGCAATCTCTCTGGAATCCTTTTCAAAAAAATTGGGGAGGAAGTCGGTGACTCCCTCCCCGTTTCTTGCGTCAAGTTACTGCAACGGAGAAAAGCCGGAGAGCGAGCAAGGAGCCGCAATCGCCGATCCGGCACCGTCTGTACGGACGACGCCAGTCTCATCGATACAATAGCTGGCGATACCGGTCGAACCAGCGGTGGTCGGTTTAGCGGTCACCGAAAACCCGGTGTCACCGGAAGAACCACAAGCTGCCGGAATGCCCGCCGCCAGCTGAGCGGTGCCGTTTGCCGTGAAGGTATAGGTGTAACCGCCCTTCACGCCGGCCGACAGCACTTCGTCAATCAAGCCTGCTGCCGCGCAGGTGTTCGAACCAGCCGGACCGCCCAATTGCGCTAATGTCAGCGTGAAGCCGTCGTTATACGTGGACGAGAACGTCTGTTCCGCCGAAGAAATCGTACGGAGCGTGCCCACCGCACCGGCCTGGTTCGCCGCAATCTTGGCGCGAAGCAGGTTGGGGATGGCAATCGCCGCGATGATCAAAATGATCGCCACGACGATCAACAACTCGATCAACGAAAAACCCTTCTGTTTCTTGGTCATTTTCTCTCCTTAGAATCTGTGGACCGGAATTCTTGGGTCCTCACTCTGACGGGACATGATGGACAGGTGCACGGCGGAGACCAGTAGCACCTCTTTTTCACGGCTCTCTGCGCGGTGAAATCCATCCGCAGCGATGTGAAGGGGTTGTAGCGCATTATAATTTTCTTATGTGAATTAATCGCTTGCTGCGGATTTTTCTTCGAAGCACTTCTGACGAATTGCGTCTGCGTAGACGGACCGATTTCGGCGTACGTTCATAGTGAAACGCGTTTCACTGTGGTACGGCGCGCTGGCGATCGGCGCATGACCGCGCATCACGGGCGAGAAGTTAGAAGATTTTCTTTTGCGCAGTTGATTCGTTCAGGCACGGAGCTTGGGAAGCGAGGAGTGCTGCGAGCGTCTCAAATTCCGTATTTCTTTGCGTAATGGCGGAAGGAGCGGTACGACATCTTCAAAGTGTCCGCGGCGCGCGTGCGAACTCCTCCGGAGCGCTCCATGGCGGCCAGCAGGAACGAACGCTCCAGTTTCTGGATGTGCATCTCCAGATCAATGCCGCCTTCGGGCAGAATGGAGCCGTTCCCGTTGCCGGAGTGGTGAGAGACCGCGTCCTGAAAGTGTTCGCGGATGCGCGCGGGCAAGCCCTCCGCGGAAATGCGCGCGGAGCCTTCCAGAGCTACGGCGCGTTCGATGGTGTTTTCGAGTTCGCGGACGTTGCCCGGCCAATCATAGACCTCCAGGCGGCGCATGGCTTCCGGCTCGATTCCTTCGATCTTCTTGCCCATGGATTTCGAATAGCGGTCCAGAAAAGAGCGCACCAGCAACGGAATGTCTTCGCGGCGCTCGCGAAGCGGGGGCAAGTGAATGGGAATCACGCTGAGGCGGTAATAGAGGTCCTCGCGGAAACGGCCTTCGGCGATCTCCTTGGCGAAGTCTTTATTGGTGGCGGCGATCACGCGCACATCCACGTCGCTTTCCTCGGTGCTGCCCAGCGGCCGGACTTTGCCCTCCTGCAGGACGCGGTAGAGCTTTACCTGCATGGTCAGGCTCATGTTGCCGATTTCATCCATGAAAAGAGTGCCGCCGTCCGCCGCCTGAAACAGCCCGCGGCGGTTTTCGTTTGCTCCGGTGAAGGAACCGCGCAAATAGCCGAAGAGTTCTGATTCCAGAAGAGTTTCGGGGAAGGCCCCGCAATTGATGGTGATGAATGGCGCTTTGGCACGCGCGCTATTTTCGTGGATGGCGCGCGCCACCAGTTCCTTACCGGTGCCGCTTTCTCCGGTGATCAGCACGCGGCTGGATTGCGGTGCAATCGTTTCGATCAGATCGAACAGACTGCGCATCTTCTCGCTGGCGCCGATGATATGGTCGAAGCCCGTGAAGCGCCGGAGCTGCCGCCGCAGCTCGCCCGCTTCCTTCTTCAAGGCCTGGTTTTCCGCGATGCGCTTTACGGCGGGACGCAACTCATCGAGCAAACGGTCGCCCTTGATGACGTAGCGGTCGGCGCCGAAATTTACGGCGTCAATCGCGGTGTCCACGGTGGGCACGCCGGTGATCAGGATGAAAATCGAGGCGGGCGATACTTCCTTGGAATATTGCAGTAGTTCCACGCCGTCCATGTCCGGCATGCAGATATCCGAAATCACGATATCGAAGACTTGCGAGGCCATGCGCCGCTTGGCCGCCTGGCCGTTCGAAGCTACTTCCACTTTGTGGCCTTCCTTGCGAAAACTGATCTCCAACAGCTCGCAGATGGAGGGCTCGTCGTCAACTACCAGCAGGTGGGCCATGGCGGGTTATCCCTTCCCCACCGCGCGAAGATTCTCGTCATGGCTGCGCTTTTCCGGAATGGGAGGCGCGGCTGCGCGCGCGCGCGCCGAGCGTGGAATTTCCACGATGAATTCCGCGCCTGCGCCCCGGTCAGTATCCACGCGGATGCGGCCGCGGTGCGCTTGCAAAATCTGATATACGATCGCGAGACCCAGGCCGGTGCCGCCCACAAATCCCGATTGAAACGGCTCAAAGATGCGGGTGGCTTGCGCGGTGGGTATGCCGATACCGGTGTCGCTGATCTGAATGCGCGCCCAAGTCTCGTCTGCCTCCAGACTCACGGAGAGGACGCCACCTGAAGGCATGGCGCGCAGCGCGTTGTTGCAGAGATTCCAGAAGACCTGCTTCAGCGCGTCGCGATCGGCGCGGGCGCGGAGGCTGCGCAATTTGAAATTGCGCTCGATGCGGAATTTCCCGAGGGCCGTGGCGTCGCGCTCGAGCAGCAGGAGCGTTTCTTCGATCAGCGGCACCACGTCCACGTCAGCGAAGGCGTAGGATTTCTCTCGCGAGTAATTCAAAAAGTCGGTGATGATCTGGTTCAGGCGCTGCGATTCCCGGCTCACGATGTGGACCAGCTTTTTGTCGTCGTCTTCCAGCGGGGCCAGGCGCGCCAATTCCTTGAGCGCCCCGGTCATGGCCGTCAGCGGCTGGCGAATTTCGTGCGCAATTGCCGCGGAAAGTCGCCCCAGCGCCGCCATGCGCTCTTTGGTGACCACTTCGCGCTCCAGGCGCTTCAGTTCCGTCAAATCCTGGAAGTTGTACACAAAGCCAGTGGTCTGATTCTGCGCGGTGCGCAGCGGTGAAATAGACAGACCCAAAAACCGGATGGCTCCGGTGGACGTCTTGAATTCAATTTCTTTTCGCGCTGCCACCGGATTGCCCTCTTCGTCCACTTCCACCGGCCAAAAGCCGGGAAACACATCCTGAATTTTCTCTCCGCGCAGCAAGCCCAGGCCGCATCCGGTGATGTCCGCGCCGGAGCGATTCATGACCAGGATTCGCCCTTGCAGATCCGTGGTGAGCAAACCGCCGCGCATGGATTCGATAATGTCCTGGTTGAAAGCCTGAAGATCCTTGAGTTCCTCGCTTTTTTCCGCGAGCTCCAGCCCCTTGCTGCGAAGTGTTTGCGCCAGCAAACTTCCCAAGTAGGCCACAGCCAGAAAAGCGATGAGGTTGCTGGCCAGCCAGGAATCCAGGGCGCGCAGCGTGGGCGTAGAGCTCGCGGTGCGCGGCAACACTCCGTAATACGTCAGTTCGAGCACGGCGCTGAGCAGCACGAAGCTCAAGGAGGCGACGATGAATACGCCGCTGCGCGAAAACATCACACTGGCCATCAAGATGGCCAGCAGGTAGAGAGAGATGAAATAGCTGTCCTGTATCCCGGTGGTGTACACCACGCCCGTGACCATCAGCAGATCGCAGACCGTCTGCAGCGGGGCGTGCCAGCGCGCCCGCGGAATCCAGCGCTGCAAAATCACGTAGAGAACAGCGAGCGTGTACCACAGCGCGATCAGCTGGACAAAGGAGTGCAGCGGGACGGAAATCGGAGTCAGATGCCGCGCTGCGATTACAATCCCTACCAGGAAGGTAATTGCTAGAAACCGTACGCGCCCTAGCCACGGAAGCCATTCACTCGCACTAGGTGTGGATTTCATCTCAGATTTTTCACCGTGGTCACGGCGTCTCGCGCAGCGAGCTGCCGGCCGCGCTCCTGGCGCCTGCCGCGAAGCGCGCGGCGGCGGCGCCTGTTATCAGGCGCCCGCGCCCGCTCGCGCTGTTATGCAGGCTTATTTGCCCGCCAGTTTCCCGATCAACGAGAACAACGGCAAGTACATGGAAATGACGATGCCGCCGACCACCACGCCCAGGACCACGATCATCAGCGGTTCCATGGCCGTCAAAAGGTCCTTCACTGCGGCGTCCACTTCGTCCTCGTAGAAATCGGCAATTTTTTGGAGCATGGCGTCCATCGCGCCGGTTTGTTCGCCGACGCCGATCATCTGGGTGACCATCCCCGGGAAAACGTCCGTCTCCTTCAATGGGTCTACCAGGGATCGCCCCGCTTCGACGGCCTTGCGCGTCTGGATGATGGCCTTTTCCACCACGGCGTTGCCCGAAGTCCGCGCCGTGATGTCCAGACCTTCGAGGATGGGCACGCCGCTGGAAATCAGCGTGCCGAGGGTGCGCGTGAAGCGTGCTACCGCGATCTTGCGCATCAGCGGACCCACCAGCGGAATCTTCAACACCACGGTGTCGAGCGCCATGCGGCCTCCCGGCGTGGCGTACCACATCTTCAGCGCGAATCCAGTGCCCACAAAGGCCACCAGAATGACGAAGCCGTAGATGCTGCCGATGAAGCTGCTGAGGGCGATGACGACGCGGGTCGGCAGCGGCAGGTCCACGCCCAATCCGTTGAACAACTGGGTGAAAATCGGAACCACTTTCCACAGCAACAAAATGATCACGCCGCCCGCGATGCCCAGCACGGCAATCGGGTAGATCATCGCCGACTTCACGGCGCGCTTCAGCTTGACGTTCTTTTCGATGTAACTGGAGAGGCGCTGCAAAATGGTGTCGAGAATACCGCCCGTCTCTCCGGCGTCCACCATGTTGTAGTACAGCGCATCGAAGACCTTTTCGTACTGCTTCATGGAGTTCGCCAGGCTGGCACCGCCTTCCACCGAGGCGCGCACGCCGGTCAAGACCTTTTGAAAGATCTTGTTCTCCTGTTGCCCGGCGAGAATCTCCAGGCACTGGACCAGCGGCAAGCCGGCGTCAATCATCACCGAGAACTGGCGGGTGAAGACGGCCAGCTCCTTGGAATCAACGCCGCCGCCGAAGGTGGGGATATTGAACTCCTTCCCCTTCTCGGAGAGCTTGCTGACGTTGATGTTCTCCCGGCGGAGCGCCGCGGCGATTTCGGCCTTGGTCTCCGCAGTGCGCTCGCCCGTCACCTTGGCGCCTGCGCGATTCACTCCTCGATATGTAAATACCGGCATGATCTGTTACCTCCTGTTCCTTTCTCGCTTACCGCCGAGCTGGCGCCCTGCCCCCAGACGCTGGCGAGGTCACCCCGCGATTAATCAAATCCTGTAATTCGTCTTGATTCGAGGACCGCGCCAGCGCCACATCCATCGTGATCCACTTCTGGAAGTAGGCGTTGGCGAGACTCTGATTGAAAGTTTGCATCCCGGACTGTCCCGTGCCGGTCTGCATGGCCGAGTAGATCTGGTGGATCTTGTCTTCGCGGATCAGGTTGCGGATGGCCGCGGTGGGAATCAGGATTTCCATCACCATGGCGCGTCCGCGGCCGTCAATTTTCGGCAAAAGCGATTGGCAGAGGATGCCTTCCAGCACCATGGAAAGCTGCGCGCGCACTTGAGGCTGCTGGTGCGCCGGAAAAACGTCGACGATACGGTTGATGGTAGAGACCGCCGAATTGGTGTGCAGCGTGGCGAAGGTCAAGTGGCCGGTTTCGGCGATGCGCAACGCCGATTCGATGGTTTCCAGGTCGCGCATTTCGCCGATCAGCACCACGTCGGGGTCTTCGCGCAGCGCGGCGCGCAATGAATTCGAAAACGAATGCGTGTCTGAGTGGACTTCGCGCTGATTCACCAGGCATTTCTTATGGTTGTGCAGGAATTCAATGGGATCTTCGATGGTGATCATGTGCTCTTCATGCTCGTTATTGATTTTGTCGAGCATGGCCGCGAGCGTGGTGGATTTGCCAGAACCCGTCGGGCCGGTCACCAGCACCAGGCCGCGCGGCTTGTCGCATAGGCCGCGCACCACGGGGGGAAGACCCAAGGCGTCAAAGGTCTTGATTTCCCAGGGAATGGTACGGAAGACGGCCGCCACGGCGCCGCGCTGGTGGAAGATATTGCCGCGGAAACGCGCCAGGCTCTTCAATCCGAATGAGAAGTCCAGCTCCAGATTCTCTTCCAGGCGGTGCTTCTGCACGTCGGTGAGGACGCTGTAAGCCAGCGCCTTGGTATCCGCGGCGGTCAATGGCGGCATATCCAGAGGACGGAGCTTTCCATGCACGCGAATACGCGGCGCGCTATTAGTCGAGAGGTGCAAATCGCTCCCGCCCATCTCGATCATCTTTTTCAGCAGCTCGCTTAGTGTGATGCCAGCCATGTTTCCTCCGCTTAAAGAACTGTTTCTCGAACGACTTCTTCGAGTGTTGTGTGTCCCAGCGCGCATTTGATCAATCCGCTGCGCCGCAGCGTAATCATTCCCGTTTCCAATGCCTTCTTCTTGAGTTCCAGCGCCGAAGCGCCCACCAAAATCAGCTCGCGCAAATCGTCATTGATTTCCATCACTTCGTAGAGACCCACGCGGCCCTTGTACCCGGTGTTATTGCAGGTGCTGCAGCCGCGGCCATGCTGGACGATCGTCTTTTCCGATTCGTCCTTGGTGTAACCGGCGTCAATCAAAGCCTGCGGCAAAATCTGCATCGGTTCCTTGCAGCCGGCGCAGATGCGCCGCACCAGGCGCTGGGCGCAAATCAGGTTGACGGAGGTTGCCACCAGAAACGGTTCAATACCCATATTCATCAATCGGCTGATGGTGCTCGGAGCATCATTGGTATGTAGCGTGGAAAGCACTAAGTGGCCCGTCAAGGCCGCTTTTACCGCGATTTCGGCCGTTTCGAAGTCGCGGATTTCGCCCACCAGAATGATGTTGGGGTCCTGCCGCAGGAAGGCGCGCAGCGCCGAGGCGAAGTTCAGGCCGATCTGCTCCTTCATTTGGACCTGGTTGATTCCGGGCAGCTGGAATTCGACCGGGTCCTCGGCGGTCATAATGTTCGTTTCCGAGGTATTGAGCTTCGCCACCGAGGAATACAGAGTATTCGTCTTGCCGGAACCCGTGGGACCCGTAACCAGGACCATCCCGTAGGGCTTCAAGATCTGGCGCTCGAATTTTACGAGCGACTCCGGCTCGAAACCCAGCTTGGTCATGTCCAGCCGGAGGTTTTCCTTGTCCAGCAAGCGCATGACGACTTTTTCGCCGAAGAGCGTGGGGACCGTGGAAACGCGGAAGTCCAGTTCCTTTTTCTTGCCGTCTTTCAGATACTTGATCATGATGCGCCCGTCTTGCGGCAGACGCTTTTCGCTGATGTCCAACTTCGCCATGATCTTCACGCGGCTGGTGATCGCGTCCTTCAATTTCAGCGGGGGGGCCATGACGTTCTGCAGAATTCCGTCTACGCGGAAGCGCACGCGGTATTCTTTTTCGTACGGTTCCACGTGAATGTCGCTCGCGCCGCGCTTCACGGCATCGGTAAGAATCAGGTTCACCAGCTTAATGATCGGAGCTTCCTCGGCCGCCTTTTCCAACGTGGCGAGGTCCATCTCCGCTTCTTCGCCGGAAAGTTCCAGCGAGGCTTCGTCGCCGGCGAGGTCCTTCATCACCTTGTCGAGCTGTTCGACGCTCTCCACGTCGCCGTAAAATTTGTGGATGGCTTCGGTGATCGCCGTTTCGGAAGCCACCACCGGCTCGACGTTGAAGCCGGTCATGAACTTGATATCGTCCATCGCGAAGACGTTGGTGGGATCCGTCATCGCGATTGTGAGAGTGGAGCCGACGCGCGAAAGCGGCACAATCTGATAGCGCACCGCGGTTTCTTGCGGCACCAGCTTGATGACTGCAGGGTCCACTTCGTAGAATTTCAAATTGATGGAAGGCACACCGTATTGGCGCGAAAGCACAGCGGTAATGTCGTCATCGCTCACCAGGCCCAGTTTCACCAGGCAGGTGCCCAGCCGTCCGCCGCTTTTTTTCTGGTGTTCGAGCGCCTGCTTGAGCTGATCCGCAGTGATCAGGCTGTCTTTGACCAGAATTTCGCCAAGTCGAGAAGACATGAGTGTCCGGGAGTGGTACTAGAACCCACCCGATGAGCCAGCGTAGCATGGCGACCTGCCGAAAAAAGTCACCGGGTGCGAGCTTCGTAGTGAATCAGCTAACATCCGATACGCCGCCGCGAAACCTGTACGAAAGTACAGGCTATTTTGTGCTCCTGTACTAAGGTACAGGCCCATTATTGTCAGCGAGTTAGCGGCGATGGGCGCGTGCGGAATTTGAAGCAAAAATGAGCGGAGTTGGCGAGGAAATATCGTTCGTCGCGAGTAGCGTTTGGGCGCTGGCTGCGGACCTGCGCACTTTGAAAAAATCTTCTTCTGAGACGCGCGAGAGCCTAGCTTCCAGGGCGCACTCTCTGTTACGATATTTCGGTTCAACGGGCGGTTAGCTCAGCGGTTAGAGCATCCCGCTTACACCGGGAAGGTCCGCGGTTCAAATCCGTGACCGCCCACCATCAAATGCAGCCTGTTTTTCGCGGGGACGTAGTTCAGTTGGTTAGAACGCTGCCCTGTCACGGCAGAGGTCGCGGGTTCGAGTCCCGTCGTCCCCGCCA
>CAWAAG010000017.1:0-38759 GCA_963780035.1 uncultured Acidobacteriota bacterium
TCAATTCCTGCAAATCAAAAACGCTCTCCCCCTGCACCACTCCCAGCCGCAACTCTTGCCCCCGGCGAAAATTCACGATGCGCAAAAATTCCTCCATGGTCAGCCGCACGCCGCGATTCCACCCGCGCGCGCAGCGATTCGCATATTCTAGCAGGGTCCTGCGGCAGGAAACTCACCGGCGAGGAGCGGCGCTGATGCTGGCGCTCGCATCCACGAGCTTCTGCACCGCCGGCGCCACCGCCAGAATCACATCGGCCGTCGGCTCTTGGGCCCGCAGAATCAGCGCCGTCTGTTCGCGATGCCACGAATCGGGCGCTGGCTGCCCTTTGTCGATGAAATCCAGCGCCGCAAGTCCCACCGCCGCAAGCGTAGTCAGGTTCTGCGAAACCGGCGAAAGCTCTTTCAGCAAATATGAATTCTGCAGCAAGGGCTGCAATTCCACGTCATTATCGCGCCACAAAACCAGCTGCGCGCGAATTCGCGCTTCCGCCGCCACATCCTGGAATTTGCTCGCCGCAAATTCCTCCACGTCGCCCGAAAATCTCCGCGCCGTTTCGCTTTCCGGAGCCACCGCATCCACCATGCGATTCAGCGGAATATCGCTGGTCTGGATTCCTCCCGCCCGCTCCGCCTCCTTCTCGCGAATCGTAATGCTCGCCGGCTGCACCGCATCCCCCAGCGCGCGCAGCGCCGTGATATCGTCCGACCCCGCCATCCGCGCCAGCATCACCTCGGTGCTCGTACGATGCTTCAGCCCCAATTCCTCCAGCTCCACGCTCACCGCATTCAGCCGCCGGTACATCGAATCCGGATCCCGCACATCTTGCGCGGACCACAATCGCTCCGCCACCGCCGCCGCCCGCGGCCATATCCGCGAATCCACATTTTCATCCGAAATAAATTCCGCCCACATGCACGCTTCGCCGCCCAGAATCAGTTTCTGCTGCTCCGGCGTCAGTGTCGCATCCGCATTCGCCATCGGATCCACTGCATAGTGCTGGCTCGCCGGAGCCATCCCGTCCAGGTAATATCCGCTCGAAAGCAATCCGCGGTAGCCCTGCCTCGCCGCTTCCGCCAGCGATTCCTGGCCCCGCCACGATTGAATCACGATGTCTTTCGGCATCCCCGGCGCCAGAATTTCATCCCACCCCACCATCTCCTTGTGGTGCTTGCTCACGATTTTTTGCACTTCCAGCGTGAAATACTGTTGTAGCTCCTGATCGTTCCGCAATTTGTGCGTCCGCATGAATTTCTGGATCTCCGGATTCGCGTCCCACTGCTTTCCGTTCACCTCATCCCCGCCAATATGAAAAAAATGATCCGGAAAAAGCTCCGCCATCTCGCCGATCAGCTTATCCAGAAATTTGAACGTGGACTCGTGCGAAGGATCCATCGCCGGATCGAAAATCCCCCAGCGCCGCTCGATCTTATAAGGTCCCGGCCCGCTCGCCAATTCCGGATAACCCACAAACCACGAAGTGCTGTGCCCCGGCATGTCGAATTCCGGCAAAATGCGAATCCCACGGTCTCGCGCATACTCGATCAGCTCGCGCATCTCCGCCTGCGTATAAAATTCCCCATCCGACCCCAATTCCTGCAATTTCGGAAATTCCTTGCTCTCCACGCGAAATCCCTGATCGTCCGAAAGATGCAGGTGCAGCACATTCATCTTCACCGCGGCCATTCCATCAATATTGCGTTTCAAAGTATCCAGGTAGATAAAATGCCGGCTCACGTCAATCGTCAATCCGCGCCACGGAAATCGCGGCGCATCCTCGATGTGCACAGCCGGCGCCGCGAAGCCCGAAGGCGTTATGGCCACCAGTTGCAAAAAAGTCTCCAGCCCGTGCATCGCTCCCAAAGGATTCGGCGCTGTAATCTTCGCTCCCGCAGCACTCACATCCAGCACGTAACTCTCGTCCTCGCCCAATTCCTGCACCGCCTTGCTCGCGCGCTCCGTATGAATCACCAAAGTCGCTTTGCTAGGCTCCACAATTTCGGCCGAAATAAAAAATCCGGTTCGCCGCGAAAGCTCGTGGCTGATTCTTTCCGCAGCGCGTTCCAGCCGCGGCTCGCGGTAACCCTCGATCCCCACCGAAAACGTCGGACCGATCCCGAGCGCCCCGCTTCCCGCCCGCACGCTCGCCGGCATCGGCATCAAATTCAATTCCGGCGCGCCCTGCTCCGCAACGCCCCAGCCACTCACGATTCCAATCATCGCCATCGCCAGAAAAATTCGCATTTGCCCTTCTTTGAGCGGTTTATGGAGCAAAAAAACTTTTTAAGCGACGCGCAGAATAGTACAGTTCCGCAACCCGCGCCCAACTTTTTTGCCGCTCGCCGCAAGCCCGCGCGCGCAAAATCCCAAATTTACCGCGTTTTCACGTTGCTTCCCGCCGCGCTTCTGTGCAATAAAGTCGGGCCGATGCCATTCACACTGCTCGATTGGTCAGCCATTATCGGTTACCTCGTAATAACTCTTCTGCTCGGCCTCTATTTCCGCCGCAGTTCCGGCAAAAGTTCTGAAGATTATTTCGTCTCGGGACGCACCGTTTCCTGGTGGCTCGCCGGCACTTCCATGGTCGCCACCACCTTCGCCGCCGATACGCCACTGCTCGTCGCCGGCCTCGTCTACACGCAAGGAATCGCCGGCAACTGGATCTGGTGGGCCTTCCTTCCCTCCGGAATGATGACCGTCTTTCTCTTCGCGCGTCTCTGGCGCCGCTCCGGGCTCATGACCGACGTGCAATTCGCCGAAATGCGCTACTCCGGAAATCCCGCCGCTTTCCTCCGCGGATTTCGCGCCATCTATCTCGGCCTGCTGATGAACTGCATGATCCTCGGCTGGGTCACCAAAGCGATGATCAATATCGTCGGCACCACTCTCGATTCCACCATGCGAACCTGGGGCTTCCTCAACACTTTTTCTCGCGCCCTCACCGATATCTTCGGCCCCGTATTTTCCGGCACCGACGGCCGCGCCCTCATCGTCTGCATTTTTTTCCTGATCCCATTCACCGGAATTTACGTTTCTCTCGGCGGCCTCTCCGGCGTCCTTTGGACCGACCTCTTCCAATTCGTCCTGAAAATGGGCATCGTCATCGGCATCGCCTGGTACGCCGTCAAAGCCGCCGGCGGCATGGACACGATGATCGCGCACATCGGCGCGCTGCGCTCGACGAACGGCGCCTCCAACCCTCTCGCGTTTCTCCCCGATTTTTCCAAAGGCTTCGCTAGCGACACGCTCTGGACACTCCCCGTAATCACTTTCACCGTCTATCTCGGCGTGCAGTGGTGGGCGTTCTGGTATCCGGGCGCGGAACCCGGCGGCGGCGGCTACATCGCGCAAAGAATTTTCAGCGCGCGCGACGAACGCCAGGGCCTCTTTTCCGTCCTCTGGTTCAACATCGCTCACTACGCGCTTCGTCCCTGGCCTTGGATTCTCACCGCTCTCGCCGCCATCGTCCTCTATCCCGGCCTCCAGCATCCCGAAACCAGTTACATGATGATCGTCAACGATTACGTCCCGCACTATTGGCGCGGCATTATCGTCGCCGGCTTCCTCGCCGCTTTCATGTCCACCATCGCCACGCAACTCAATTGGGGCACTTCCTACATCGTCGAAGATTTCTACCGCCGCTTCCTGGTGCGCCACGCTTCCGAACGCCACTACGTCCACATTTCGCAGCTCGTCACCATTCTGCTCGTAATCCTCACCGGCTACGTCTCCGCGCAACTCGCTTCCATCCGTTCCGGCTGGGAAGTCGTCCTGCAAGTCGGCGCCGGCACCGGCAGCGTTTACATGCTTCGCTGGTATTGGTGGCGCATCAATGCCTGGAGCGAAATTTCCGCCATGATCACGGCTCTAGTCGCCACCCTCACGCTCCACTGGAAAGGTCTCGCCGGCGCGCTCCTCGGCCGCCCTTCCCTTTTCGTAGGCTCCGACACGGTCGTCTTCGCCAAAGACATTCTCACCACCACGCTCGTGACCACAATCGTCTGGATCGCCGTCACTCTACTGACCGCAAAAGAGCCGGACAGCATCCTGCTTTCGTTCTACAGAAAAGTTCGCCCAGACGCGACAGGCTGGCAACCCATCGCCGCGCTAGCAACGGAAATTCCCCAGACCCACGATCTAGCCCACAATCTCTGGTGCTGGATTCTAGGCTGCGTAATGGTCTATAGCGCCCTCTTCGGCGTAGGCAAACTCCTACTCCACAACTGGCCCCTGGGAATTTTTCTGGTCCTGCTAGCCACAGTAAGCGCCTGGCAAATGGCCCGCGAACTAAGCCGCGGTCACGGCAGCGTCGAAGCAACGGCAAAGACAACCAACGAGGTATAGTCGGTGATGCCATGACCTTCGAGGAGCTAGATAGCAAATACGCAAATGGTTTCGACGATGCGGAGATAACCGGCATTACCGTGGATTACGAAAACCGCGCTGTCACCTTTCATTTGAACCTTCGGCGCAATTCACCTGGGAGTCCAACTGCACATGAATACGCGAGGGCGACGTTACGTCTCGCTAGATTTTATTACCTCTCAGTCGAGCCACCTGACGCTGACCATTTGCATTACCCAAGCCAATCGAAAATCACGGTGGACGGACTAGGCGAAGATCCGACTGAGTTCCCGCCCTTCGCTCATTTGAAAGAGAAGTTGCCAGTCGGCGCCTTTTGCTGCCGCTTCTACGTCCACGACTGGAACTCGTTTATTCATGTCGCGGCGCAAAATGCCGAGTTCTTCTGGTCCGAGGACAAGTTCTTGTCCGAAGATTCCATCAAAAAATAGAGCGCGTCACCGACCCCCACTCACCGAAATCGCCGGATCAAAAGTGTATGCCGCCCCGACCGGTACAACCCCACCACATACATGCAAGTTTTCCCCTTCGTCGTATAAATCAATTGCCGCATCCGCAGCAATGGCGCCCCCCGCGGCACTCCCAATAGCTCCGCCGTCTTCAAATCCGCCGCAGTAGAATCAATCTCCTCATCCGCGTAAGCCAGTTCCACGCCATACTCATGCTCCAAGGTCACAAAAAGCGACCCGCGCTCAAGCGTCCCTCCAGCAAGCGCCGGAAATTCATCCACCGACAAATAGCATGTCTCCAAAGCAAACGGTTCATCCGAAGCCTGCCGCACGCGTTCCAGCATGAATAAATGGCTCGTCGAAGGCAACGAAAGCCGCGCCGCAATCTCCGGCTCGTTCTCCAGCACTCCCGAAGAAACAATCCGCGAACGCACCGCCAACCCGCGGCTGGCCATCTGCTCCGTATAACTCATCAGCTTGTTGAAATGAATTTTCGGCGGCGCCACAAACGTTCCGGAACCGTGCCGCCTCTCCACCATCCCCTCGCGCGCCAGGTCCGCCAGCGCGTGCCGCGCCGTCATCAGGCTCACTTTGTGCGTCTTGGCCAGCTCCCGCTCCGAAGCCACCATATCCCCAGGCTTTAGCTGCCCGCCTTCAATCCTTCTGCGGATCACATTCTGTATTCGCTTATACGTCGGTTCGCCGTTTCGGCCGATCGGTGTCATGAACGCTCCGGAATTGCCCGTGAGTCTACCAGCATAGTCTTACAGCGCAACGAACAAGCGCCGCCCTCTGCTTTCTAAGTGCCAACACACTGCTATAGAGCGCGCTCAGCCGCTATAGAGCGTATTTGAAATATCTATCAGAAGCCTTATACATTTTCATTTTTCTCTTGACAACACAAATAATGAGCTATATAGCTCTTCCTCAGACATGGGGTATTTCGGGTGCGTGGGAGGCATGACAGCCTCGATTCTCCGAATTTCCGCCAGGAGGCTTCTGTGAACAAGATTCGCCGCATCACCAATTTCGCGCTGTTCCTTTCCCTCTCTTACATCGTCGCGCTCGGCCTGACCGTTTCGCCCGCTTGGAGCCAGCAGGCCTCCGGCGCTATCACCGGCACGGTCACTGACGCGTCCGGCGCGGCCGTCGCCAACGCCACGGTCACGATTCGCGACGTGGATCGCGGCACCACTTGGACCACGCCGTCGAACACCGCCGGTGTCTACAATTTCCCGCAGGTGACGGTTGGCAACGTGGAAGTAACCGTGGAAGCCACCGGCTTCTCCAAACAGGTTCACCCCGCCTTCACTCTCATTCTCAATCAGATCGCGCGCGTAGACTTCCAATTGAGCGTCGGGCAAGTATCGCAGACCATCGAGGTCACCACTGCCCCGCCGCTTCTCCAGACGGACTCCACCGACTTGGGCACGCTTATCGACTCGAAAGCCGCGGTCTCTTTGCCCCTGGCTACTCGCAACATCAACCAGCTCACCTTGCTCGCTCCCGGCGTCGTCAGCCCCAATATCTTTGCCTTTCAAGCTCCGCAGTCCACCTTCGGCACCGGCCGTCCTTACGTCAACGGCGCACGCGAGCAAGACAACAACTTCTCGCTGGACGGCATGGATACCAACCAGGCAGACAACAACGAGGTTGCCTACGTGCCCAGTCCGGACGCCATTCAGGAATTCAATCTCATCGCGGGTAACGCTCCGGCGGACTTCGGAAACTATATCGGCGGCGTGGTCGTCGAGACCCTCAAGTCGGGCACGAATTCATATCACGGCGACATTTACGAGTTTCTTCGCAATACCTCCTTGAACGCCAACAGCTGGCAGAACAAAGCCATCACCCTCGTCAATCAGGAGCCCGGGGGCAGCGGCGCAGTGCTTCCCCGCAATCCCCTGCATTGGAATAATTTTGGAGCCACGATCGGAGGTCCGATCATCAAGAACAAACTCTTTTTCTTTGCGGATTGGCAAACATCTCTCTTCGATACGCCTGCCAACTCCGTCGCCTTCGCCCCCGTTCCGGCTGCGTTTCGCACCGGTGACTTTTCTTCCCTCTGCACCGCGGGCTTCACAGCCGGAGGCGTTTGCAACAACGCCGCTCAGCAACTCTACAATCCGTTTTCAAACGCCAATCCAACGCTGCGCACGCCTTATCTCAACAATCAGGTTCCCATCATGAGCACGGCCGCTCAGAATATTTTCGGTTCATCGCTTTACCCGAGCGCCGACCAGACCAGCTACCTGCAACAAAACTACGTGAACTCCTATCAGGGCGACTTTAAGGTGGATTGGCAAGCCTCCGACAAAGACCACATCATGGGGCGCTGGTCGCAGCAATACGTGATCAACAACACCACCAACAGCATCGCCCTTCTGCCCGACCTTAAGAGGGAATACCCCTTGAAGAATTTTGTCCTGGATTATGCCCGCACCGTCTCGCCTTCTTTCGTTAACGAAGTTCGCGTCGGTTTTCAGGACTTCCCGGCAAACGACCAGATCTATTCCAACCCTACTGGCATGAACTTGCCGGAGACGTTTGGTATTCCTGGCGTGCCGACCACCATCCTCCCTTGCATCACCTTCAGCGGCCCATCCTGTAACGGCGGGACTTACACCAGCATCGGCAGCACCGACGGCGTGGAAATTTTCCACGACACCACCATCGAGGCCGAAGACGTCGCCACTTGGACTCACGGCAACCACGCCATTCACTTCGGCTTTGAATATTTTCACTACATCATGAACGATGTTTACCCCGGAAACGAAGGCGTGGCTGGCTCGTTCAGCTTTAGCGGCCAGTACACCGGCAATAGCGCCGCCGGCACTGCCGGCGGAAACGGAGTTGCCGACTTCCTGCTCGGTCTCCCCAGCGATGTCACCTTGGGAACGCCGTTGAATTTTCACTTGCGCAACACGCTGCTCGGCGCCTTCGTGCAGGATAATTGGCGTCTCACCAGCCACCTCACCGTGAATCTGGGCCTTCGCTACGAACTAACCACGCCTCGTGGCGATTCCGATCACAACAACAACGTCAATTTCGACAAAATAACCGGCATGCCGCAAATTGGAAAGAATTACAACACCTATACCGGTATCGACAACTTCCAGCCACGCATCGGCTTGGCTTGGCAGCCCGCATTTTTGCCAAACACCGTTTTCCGCGCGGCATACGGGATCTCCACTTACATGGAAGGCAACGGCGTCAATAACCTCGCCGTCGTGAATCCTCCGTACGTCGTGAACCGTGAAGCCAATAACACCGGGCTCTCTCTGCCGCCGTTCACCCTGGATCAGGGATACACTGCATTCCCGAGCGCTCCCTGTACAGCCGCTGGGCTCCTGGCGTTTTCAAGCGAGTGCTTGTCTTCCACCACCGTTCATGCGACCAACCCCAATATTCAACCGGCCGTTGATCAGCAGTGGAACGTCACCGTTCAGCATCAGTTCGGCAACAGCACCACAGTTTCCGCCGCTTACGTCGGCAACAAGATTGACCACATGACCGACATCTACCTCTTGAACCAGGAACAGTTGGTCAACGGAGTCATTTCTCCGAGCCCGTTCGCCGCGCCGCTCATCGCTGCCGGCGCCAACGTTCGCTACAACGACTCCAGTGCCATCCAGCGCTTCAACGCCCTCGAACTGAGTTTGGTCGAACGGCCATTCCACGGAGTCCAGGTTCTCGCAAACTACACTTGGTCCAAGTGCCTCTCCAACTCGCTCGGTTATTTCGGCCAGTACGGCGACGAAGAAGGCGTCGGCGTAAGTCAGACCGGCGGCGGGTATTTCTTCTTCCAGAATATTTACGACCAGAAGGCCGACTACGGCCGCTGCATCAGCGACGTGGCCAGCGCCTTCAACGGCTACGTGCTCTACGAACTGCCGTTCGGCCACGGAAAGCGATTTGGCGGCGAAACCAGCGGCTGGCTCAACCAGATCATCGGCGGCTGGCAAGTCGCCACCGCCTTCAACGTTCATTCCGGATTCGCCATCAATCCCTCGGCGCCCGATCAATCCACCACCGGCGGCGGCGTGGGCGCGGCGTACCGGCCAGACTGTGTGTCGGGTGTCGCGCAGCACGGGAGCGGAGCCTTCGAGGACCTCGGCGGAAACATCGGGCTTCAATTCTTGAATCCAGCCGCGGTCACTCTCCCGTCGGCTTTAACCTTCGGGAATTGCGGCGTTGGTTCGTTCCGTGGACCGGGCCTCTCCACTGCGGACATCAACATCACCAAGAGTTTTCACATCACCGAGCGCTTCAACCTGCAGTTCATGACCCAATTCATCAACTTCACCAACACGCCGGTCTTCTCTGCGCCGAACGGTAATTGCGGACCCCAGTGCAACGGCGTAATCGATACGAATCCTCAGACCGGCGGGGGATCTGGTGCGGGCACCTTTGGATTGGTCCAGTCCTCCGATCCAGGCCGCCAGATACAATTCGGTCTGAAACTTCTCTTCTGACCGGCAGACAGTTTCCCCTAGGAAGTAGGCGCGGAGCCGCTACCCCCGGTAGCGGCTCTTTTTTTCCCGTGCCCGCATCGCGCCTAACCGGGGATGCCCCCACCCATTGGAACTTGCCAACCCCGCGTTATATCCTCGGAACCGTGTTTCGCCGCGCTCTGCGCTCACCTGCGATGGGTTTGGTCCTCGGGCTGCTCGTCACGCTCGCGGCCGTCGTCACCTACTCCGCCTACATCACTCACCAGATCGCCGGCCTCCGCGCCCTGCAAAATAATCTCGTCGAACGCAATCGCAAAGCCTCCCTCCAACTCCTCCGCGTCCAGAACGACCTGAACTCTCTCGCCCTCGCCATGCGCGATATGCTCGATAACGACGAGCCTTACCCCCTCACCGCCTGGAAATCCCAATTCGCCCGCATCCACGAAGATCTCGACGACGCCCTGCAATCCGAAGAAAATCTCACCGGCTCGACGCGCACCGCCGATCAAAAACAATATCTAGCCGCCTCGCTCGCCCAATTCTGGAACGCCGCAGACCGCACCTTCGCCCTCGCACAAAATGGCCAGGACCAAGAAGCCCGCGAACAAATCCGCCTCACCCTGCAAGCCCGCCAGGAAGGCCTCAGCACCGCCGTCTCCCGCCTCCTCGTGCAAAATAATGAAAGCGACGAACAAATCGCCCTGCAAGTCCGCGAAATCTACGACCGCGTCCAGCGCCAGGTCTATCTCTTCCTCACCGCCACTCTCGCCGCCATCATTCTCACCAGCCTCTACGTCATCCGCTCGAACCGCCGCCTCTTCGAACAACTCGCCGCCCTCTCCCGCCAGCGCAGCGACCTCGCGCAAAAATTAATCTCCACACAGGAATCGACTCTCCGCCACATTTCCCGCGAACTCCACGACGAGTTCGGCCAGATCCTCACCGCCATCGGCGCCATGCTCGGCCGCGTCGAACGCCACACTCCCTCCGATTCCCCGCTGCGCTCCGAGCTTCACGAAGTTCGCGACATCACCCAGACCACTCTCGAAAATATTCGCAGCCTCTCGCAAGCCCTGCATCCCGTGATGCTCGATGAAGCCGGCCTCGAAAGCACCATTGACTGGTACATTCCCGTCGTCGAAAAACAAACCGGCATTGACATCACCTACGAAAAATCCGGCCACCCGTATCCCGTGGACTCCAGCGCCGCCATCCACATCTATCGCGTCCTCCAGGAAGCTCTCAACAACGTCGCCCGCCATTCCGGCGCCCGCCAAGCCTGGGTCCGCCTCCGTTTTCAACCCGATTCGCTGCAGCTCGAAATCGAAGACCACGGCAAAGGTCTCGACGCCTCCGCAACCACCACAAAACCCGGCATGGGCCTCGTCGCCATGCGCGAACGCGCCGAACTTCTCGCCGCCACCATCGAGTTGCTGCGCCTCCCGCAAAATGGGACTCTAGTTCGTCTCCAAGTTCCCAAGGAAAGGCTCGAGCCGCATGGCCCATAAAATTTCCGTCCTGCTCGTTGACGACCACGCCCTCGTCCGCCGCGGCTTCCGCCGCATGCTCGAAGACGAGCCGGACATCAACGTAGTCGGCGAAGCCGGCGAAGGCGATGAAGCCATCAAACTCGCCCGCTCCCTGCATCCAAAAGTAATCGTCATGGATTGCGCGCTCCCCGGCGCGAGCGGCCTCGTAGCCACACGCAAAATCCTCGAACACTCCCCCGACACCGCCATATTAATGTTGAGCATGCACTCCGAAGACACCCTCGTCCGCCAGGCGCTCGATGCCGGCGCGCGCGGCTACGTCCTGAAAAACGCCGTGGACCTCGAACTCGCCACCGCCGTCCGCCGCGTCGCCGCCGGCGAAATCGTCCTCGCCTCCGAACTCTCGCGCTCCGCCACTTTGAAAGGCGAACGCAACGCCGGCCTCACCGCCCGCGAACTCGAAATCCTCCAGCTCATCGTGGACGGAAAATCCAACAAGGAAATCGCCGACCAGCTTTCCCTCAGCGTCAATACCGTCAGCGTCCATCGCGCCAATATCATGGACGCGCTCGGCATCCACAAAACCGCCGAACTAGTCGTCTACGCCATCCGCAACGGCCTGGTGAACATCTCGTGAATCGCCGCGCCTTCCTGAAAAATTTAGGCGCCTCCGCCGCGCTCGCCGGCTGCACGCAATTCGCCCCGCTCGCCGGCTTCGCGCCATTTTCTTTCCCCGCGAACGTTTTCGCGGCGACCGCCGCGCCGCCGCCCGCGCCGCCGCAACAATCCGCCCTGCCCACCTTCCGCCTCACAGACGTCACCACCTCCGCCGGTATCCACTTCCATCACAATTCCGGCGCCTACGGCGGCAAACTCCTCCCCGAAACTCTAGGCTCCGGCTGCGCTTTCCTCGATTACGACAACGACGGCTGGCAAGACATCCTGCTAATCAACGCCATGGACTGGCCCGGCCACCAGCGCGCCCGCAGCACGCTCCGCCTCTACCAAAATAATCGCAACGGCACATTCACAGACGTAACTCGCCGCGCCGGCCTCGATATCGAAATGTACGGCATGGGCGTAGCCGTCGGCGATTACAATAACGACGGCTTCCCCGACATTTTCATTACCTGCGTAGGCCAAAGCCGCTTGTTCCGCAACAACACCAAAGGCGCCTTCGTCGAAGTCACCAAAGCAGCAGGCCTCTCAGGCCGCCAAGCCCTCAGCACTTCCGCCCTCTGGTTCGATTACGATCGCGACGGCCTGCTCGATCTCTTCGTTTGCAATTACGTAAAATGGTCCGCCGAGCACGACGTTTTCTGCAGCCTCGACGGCACCCACAAATCCTATTGCACTCCCGAAGCGTATCGCGGCGAAACCTGCTGGCTCTTCCGCAATCGCGGCGACGGCACTTTCGAAGACGTCACCGCAAAATCAGGCATCTTCGATACCAGCTCCAAATCCCTCGGCGTCGCCATGCTCGATTACAATCTCGATGGCTGGCCCGATCTCTTCGTCGCCAACGACACCCAGCCCAACAAGCTCTACCGCAATCTGCAAAATGGCACGTTCAAGGAAGTGGGAGTAGAAGCCGGAATCGCTTTCAGCGCTGAAGGAAAAGCCCGCGCCGGAATGGGTGTCGCCACCGGTGATTTCGAAAATTCCGGACGCGCCGGAATCGCCATCACCAATTTCGATAACGAAATGATCGGCCTCTATCAACCCATCGCGAATGGCGCTTTCCAGGACGTCGCCATCCAGGCCGGCATCGGCCTTCCCTCCGTCAACACTCTCGGCTTCGGCTGCGTTTTTCTAGACGCCGATCTCGATGGCCTCCTCGATCTCGCCGTCGCCAATGGTCACATTGACGACACCGTGCGCAATATCCGCGGCAACGTCGGCTACGCCCAGCCTCCGCAATTATTTCTCAATAGCGGCAAAGGACATTTCCACGACGTAGCTCCCGCCATGAGCAAGGAATTCGCCTCCCCAAAAGTCGGCCGCGGCCTCGCCTACGCCGACTTCGATCGCGATGGCGACCTCGACCTCTTAATGACCACCAACAACGGCCCCGCCTACCTCTATCGCAACGACAACCAATCCAAAAACAAAAGCATCCGCTTCCGCCTCATCGGCACAAAATCCAATCGCGACGCCATAGGCGCCCGCGTCCAAATCGAATCCAACGGCATCACCCAGGAGCGCCTAGTCCACAGCGGCTCCAGCTACCTCTCGCAATCCGAACTCCCCGTAACCTTCGGCGTAGCCCAAGCCGAAAAAATCGACCGCGCCATAATCCAATGGCCCAGCGGCCGCACCGAAGATTTCAAAAATCTGCCCACCTCCCAATCCTACGTCTGCACCGAATCCCAAGGCCTAACCCCGCAAAAATCATAAACGCGGCCGCTGCCGTCGCAGTTGTAGTTGTAGCGCCGGCGTCTCGCCGGCTAATTTCCGCAGACTTCGCGACTGCCTCGTAGGGGCGGGTCTCAGACCCGCCCTTCGCGTCCCGGTCGCCGTGGCCGACGCCATCGCCGTTGACGCAAAACCGCCGGTCTCTCCGTGGTGTCGGCAACTAAACTGCTTCTCCGTGCCCTCCGCTTTTCCTCCGTGTCCTCTGTGTTAAATCTTGCCGTTGCCGTTGCCGTTGCCGTTGCCTTTGCCTTTGCCTTTGTAGCGGCGCACTTTCATTGCTTTGCCATCGATTGAATGCAAAACCACCTGCTTCGTCGCGAACTCCAAAAAAAAACGACTTTCTCCGCGCCCTCTGCTCTTTGCTCTGCGTCCTCTGCGTTAAATCTCTTGACGTTGCCGTCGCCGTCGCTTTTGCCGGAAAACGCGCCCCAATCCCCCTAATGCTTTTGCATTATTGCGCCCTCCACCCCCTTTCGTTACATTGCCCTCGTTCAGCCGCCTCCCCCGCGTCCTGGCAGGCGCGCAGGCGGCCCACCCGAGCACGACACCCGACCCCGGCCGGTACCCCCATACCAGCCGGGGTTTCCTCTTTTCATCGGCTCGGCCGCGCCGCCTTGTCCCGAAAGCCCGCCCATGGCGCGATCGAAGGAAGCCACGGCGCCAGCGCCGTAGGCGCGGCATAAGTTAGCCCCGGGCGGAAGCCCGGGGAACCCCGCACAAAACAACCAAGCGCCGTCTTGCCCTGAGAAACCGCCGGCGGCGGATTCGAAGGGAGGTGCGACACTTACCGACGATGCCTGCCTGCCGCAGGCATCTCCCTTGGCGTGTGCCCCCTTCCAAACGCGCGAGTCCGATGGCAAACTAAGGGATGTCCGAACGCCCGCTGAAGAAAAAAACTCGCATCAAAAGCGACGGCCGCCCGCTGCAAAATGCCAGCCCCTTCGAAAAATATCGCGGCATCGGGAATCCCGGCATCCCCTCCGGCCGTAAAGCAATAAACCGCCACATCCGCCATCTCCGCGGCCGCTGAATGCTGCAATCGACATCCATGGCGTCATCACTCCGTGATTACGCTTTCCTGATTGGACCGCAAAACGCACCGAACGGTGCATACGTCACAATCCGCGCCCGCACAAACCAGCGCCGGCTCGTCCTGAGGGCCCGCCGGTGGCAGGACCGACGGAAGGCTCGGCATAAAAATCTCTCCGGTCTAAAGTGTCAGGAATGTCCCCGGTCTGCACCACATTTCTGATTTTCTTGCGAGCACACGCCGGACCCACGCTCTGCATTCTTGGCGTGACTAAGCCCAATGCCATCTCGGCGTGAGAGCCCGCCAGTGGCGAGATCGAGGGAAGGCGCGACACCAGCGCCGTAGGCGCGGCATAAGTTAGCCCCGGGCGTAAGCCCGGGGAACACCGCAGAAAAACGTCCCAGCGCCGTAGGTGCGACACTAACCGACGACAGGACTCGCATAGAATTCCGACTATGGCAGCTCACCGCAAACGATATTCCCCGCCGCCTAGAAACTCCAATAGCCCAACGTCGTCGCGGAGTACTTGTAGCTGCTGTCGAATTTTGTCCCGAACGTGCCGATTCGCAGGATGAAGGCGTGCGAGATGATTTTCAAAGGCATACACGTCCCTGAGGCTGAATTCCGTCTTTCCGAGCAAGCGCACAACGTTCAATACATCCAACGTCCACCCGCGTTGTTCCGCTCTGATTTTCTCGAGCGGCCGAATCCGTGCATATTGCGCCCGAACGTCAGCAGGCGACGCGGGTCTTCCTTTGCTGACCACATGAATTCGCGCATCCAGCGGGATCGCGCCAAGGAGAATATTGCAACCGACCCAACCGTGGCGTTCTGCATTGGCGCTAAGCGGCTTTCGTTTCTCTATTGCTGAAAGCGGAAACGCGAAATGCGGAATCAAAATCAGATTCACGACTTTCCACGCTACAGGTTCGTAGTGAAGCGCAAATAAATTCAGCGCGTTGTCTTCTTGGATGGCGCTGACCATCTTGCTGTAGGCGGCATCTGCAATTCGGCCGCCCAGCAAACGAGACCGCGCCTTTAGTTGCAACAGTGCATGGCAATCCGGACAGGTAAAGTCAGTCGCGGGCGTGTTCGCAGCCAAAGCCGCCAAACGGGCTGACTCGCAGTTCGGGCAATAAAGGTTCTCGAGCCCCCATGCTTCAGTCGCAATCCGTGCTCGCTGCGAATTGCTCTTATATCTCTCGAGCCCTGCGTCAGGTAAGGCGATTTGCACCGCCACATTAGATCATTGTTACTGGGTCAGATAAATCTCCGTTTCCGTCTTGATGACAAACAAAATCTCCAGCGCGGCCTGCGCGCTCCCTTGAAATTTCGCCAGCGCCTCTTCCATACTTTCCGCGGCCACCGAATACACCACCTCGCGGCGGTAACTTCCCACGAAGTAGAAACTTCGCTCGCGGCGAACCAGTTTTCCTGAATTCAGTGCGTTCATGGCCCGGGTCCCTGTACACACTGATCGATCCATAGATCGTTCATCGAGATCAAGATCAATCTCAATGCAGCTTGCCGTCATGGAAACAAACAGCAACTCGTCGGTGATGCGCAAAAGCGTCGTGGACATGAAGCCCGCTTCCATCTCAACACCGATGACGGCACGGGAATCGCGCATCGCCGCCACCGCCGTCGTGCCGCTCCCCAAGAACGGGTCCAGCACCAAATCCCCCTCGTTCGACGCCGCCCGAATAATGCGCTCCAGCAACGCCACCGGCTTCTGCGCGGGGTGCTTGCCAAATTGCTTCTCCTCCCGCCCCGGCGGATAAATCTCCCACACGCTCTTCATCTGCTTCCCGCGATTAATCTCCTTCATCAGCTTGTAGTTGAAGACGTGCTGGCTCTTTCTTATTCTTCGCCGCCCAGACAATCGTCTCGGTCGCATGCGTGAAATAGCGGCACGAAAGGTTCGGTGGCGGGTTCGGCTTCACCCAGGAGATATCGTTCAGGAGTTTGAAGTCCAACTGTTGCATCGCAAAACCGACGGAATGAATCACGTGGCTCGTCCCGCTCACCCAGATAGTTCCGTTGGGCTTCAGCACGCGCTGGCATGCCGCCAGCCACGCCAGGTTGAACTCATGATTCGCCTCCGCTCCCCGCGAACGGTCCCACTCCCCCTTGTTCACGCTAACCATCTTCCCGGCGTGGCACGTAATCCCATTGTTCGAAAGAAAATACGGCGGGTCCGCGAAAATCAGGTCCACCACGGCCTCGGGGATCGCCGCGAGAATCTCCAGGCAATCGCCCTGATAGATTCGGATGTGATGCCTGGTGTCCTTAAACACGGGAGCAGGCAGCGCAGGCACAACACTCCCCTCTGCAATGGCCGCCGCCGCTATTTTCGCTGATTTGGACAAGGAATGTGCGCGCCCGCACATTTCTGAGGGCGCGTCCGGATCGTTGATCGAACGCCACCACCTGTCAAGCCGAGTTCCAGTCAACCCCACCGCCCGCCGCCCCTACTCCCCGTTGTCATCCCGATTGCCCTGAGTGAACTCGCGAAGGGAGCGCAGCGAGGGATCTCTCTTCTGTCTCCGCACCGCCCAAGGAGCTGCCGGCCGCGCAGGACGGTACGCTTGACGTTGTAGCGCCGGCGTCCCGCCGGCTCTTGCTAGGCAAGCGTCCGAGCCTTGCAGCGGGTCAATCTTAGAATCTTTGTAGGCCGCAGCTTTAGCTGCGGCATAAACGCAGCAAAATCAGGGCGGCTTCAGTTTACCCTGAGGCTCCCATGGAATCGGGGCCGAAGGGCCGCTGAAGTACCGGTTTCGCAGTTCCGCAGGCCCTTTTTCCCTAGTAATCACAAGGTAAATGTGATATGGTAAATCGGGGCACGTTTCCAGCCCTACCAAGGACGCAACATGGCCACCGCCACACCGGCAACGGGGCAAGCGAACCGAACACCAGGGAATACTGTCGCCCGATCCGGCCCCGCGCGCCCCGCCCGTCGCACCGTTTACGCTTCCCTTTTCGAGAATCCCGCCCACTCCAAGATCCTGCCATTCGACCCACGCAACGTAGCGAAACCCCGCACTGTCGCACACTGTTCTTGGGCGCCCGCACCGCAATTTTCACGGATGTTACATTGTTACAAGCGCGCCCCGCGCTTCTCTAGCCATTCGTCACTAGTCACTCGCCACTGCCTTTTCAATCGCCAACCCGCGCGATTAGAAATCGCTATATCTCTTACAAAACAAACACCCGCGACCCGATTCAATCGCCAACTTTTCGACACTTCGTGCATCACGAACCTGCCGCGCCGGCAGGCGGGTCACAATTCACCACTCACGAATCACGCACCTTCTAATCGACAATGCCAGATATTAGAATTCGCCGTATCTCGCACAAAACAAACACTCGGACCTCGTTCTAATCGACAATATTTGCGATGTTTGAATCTCCAAATTCAGCACTCCCAAAGGTTCTGCCGAACCCGCCCTGCGCTTGAAGCTCGACCCTCCACTCTCGATTTTCAACCCTCCCTATTGGTTTCTAACCGCAACAACACCCCATTTAAAATTGCCGGTAACTCTCTGAAAATAAAAGCCGAACGAAATCCTAATCGCAACACCAATCGCTGTTTTGCCCTCAGCGCTTCTTGCAACGCCAGTCACCGCTCCCACCTCACAAATCGCTACTCACTA
The DNA here is from genome assembly GCA_963780035.1 of uncultured Acidobacteriota bacterium. Classification (GTDB taxonomy): domain Bacteria; phylum Acidobacteriota; class Terriglobia; order Acidiferrales; family UBA7541; genus Palsa-295. The sequence goes on from CAWAAG010000017.1 coordinate 17,852, forward strand.
AGCGCTACTCACGCCTTCCCTCCGCCTCAACTTTCATGCAGGATTGGGGCGGAGAATCCCATGACGCGACCACTTTCGATTTTGCTCTTCTTCTGCGGCCTCGTTGCAGCGCTTGCGACACCCGCGCCGGCGTTGGCGCAGGCACCCACCGCGAACACCACCGCTCCCGCGCATTTGTCCACCCACTGGGAGGAACTGACCGCGGCGGATTTTCGCACCGCGATCGGCCGCTCCGGCGGGACATGCATTTTGCCCTTCGGCATCCTCGAAAAGCACGGTCCGCAGCTGCCGCTGGGAACGGATTTGATCAACGTGCGTTATGCCTCGCTCGCGGCCGCGGACGAGGAGTACGCCGTGGTCTTTCCCGCCTATTATTTCGGCCAAATTTTCGAAGCGAAACACGAGCCGGGGACCATCGCCTACAGCGCGGACCTGCAGATGCGTTTGCTCCAGGAAACCACCGACGAAATGGCGCGCAACGGCTGCAAGAAAATCCTGATCGTCAATGGGCACGGCGGCAACGAGCACCTGCTGCCCTTTTTCGCGCAGGCGCAACTCGATAAGCCCCACGATTACGTGGTCTACGTCCAGTGGGGGCACGAAATTCCCGCGGGCGGCCCAGCCAAGAAAACCACGCTGGATATGCACGCGGGCGAATCGGAAACGTCGCGCGTGATGGTGTCGCGCCCGGACCTGGTGCACCTTGACCGCGCCGCCAGCGAATCGGGCGCGGACCAGAATCGCGTGCATCTGCCCGACGACGTTTACACCGGCATCTGGTGGTACGCGCGCTTCCCGAACCACTACGCCGGAGACGGTTCCGCGGCCACTCTCGCCTACGGCGAAGCGGACATGAAAGCCTGGGTAGCCGCGATCGTCGAAGCGCTGCGCGCCGTGAAAACGGACGACGTCAGCCTGAAACTGCAAAAGGAATTTTACGAAAAGAGCGCGCATCCGCTGGATACGCCGCAATGACAGCGCGAGCGTTAAGACGGGATCGTGCCGAGTTGTGCGGCGTAGGCCAGCAAGCGGGCGTCGTCTCCGCGCGCGCCGATCAGTTGCACGCCGGCGCCGCTCGCGGCAGGCAGCGCGACGATGGGCACGCCGGGCAGACTGAGCGGCGAGGTGTAACGCAGGATGGTGCGCCGCGCCTGGCTGTGGTCGGCGCCCGCAAGAAGCTGCGCGACGGGCGAGCACGGCGTGATCAGGAAGTGATGTTCGCGCAACAGAGCGTCCACCCGCTCGCGAAACGCCGCGTGCAGCCCGCGCAGCCGCCGGATTTCTTCGGCCGGGACGGATAGTCCCCAAGCCAGGCGCTCGGCGATGGATTTTTCGAAATGCGAAAAATCCTCGCCGGTATTCGCGGCGTGAAAAGCGCCCGCTTCGCTCGCCTGGATCGGCGCGAAAATGGACATCGCGTCTTCCCAGAACGCGACGTCAACCGGAACGATTTCGGCGCCGGAATCTTGCAACTTGTTGCGCCAGTGCGCCAAACCGGCAAGCACCGCCGGTTCGCAATCGCGCAAGAATTCTTCCGCGACGCAGCCGATGCGCACTTTTTTCTCCGCCGCCGGCGGCACGCTCAGTCCAAAGAGCGCTCCGCCAAGCAGCGGCGCGTCGCGCAAATCGCGGAACAACCACCCCAATGTGTCAAACGACGCCGCCAGCGGCATCCCGCCCTGCCACAGTCCAAGTTGCTGCGCGAGACCAATGGACGCGCGATACCCCGCCAGCCCGCACAGCGCCGCCGGCGCCCGAATCGAACCCCCAGTATCCGTACCGATCGCCGCAACCGCCGAACCTTCCTGTACACTCGCCGCCGAGCCGCTGGAAGAACCGCCGGTGAGGCGCTGCGCGTCGTTCGGCTGCACGCAATCCCCATAGTCGGGATTCTCTCCCGTAATGCCGTACGCCAACTGGTGCAGATGGGTCTTCCCCACGATGATTGCGCCGAGCCCGCGCAAGCGCACGGCGACGGCGGAGTCGTCGCGGGCGATGCCCTTGCGCGCGGCGTAGTAACGCGAGCCCGCACTGGTGGGATGGCCGGCGAGATCGAAACAGTCTTTGAGCGCGATCGGCAGGCCGTACAGCGGCGGCTTTGCGCCCGTGCCGAAGTTGCGCGGCAGCGCGTCGGCTTCGCGGAGCACGGCGTCGGCGTCCAGCGAAAGATACACGTTGCGGCCGGCGTTGCTGTTCGCGCGCGCAAGCGCCTGCTCGGCCGCGGCACGAGGAGTGATTTCTCCGTGCGCGATGGCGTCGCGAAGAGTTTGCACGGGACCGGGTGTGGTGGCTTTCATCGGCTACGTTCCAACCGTGTTCATCGCGTGGACCGCTTTCATCACCGATTTCTTTTAGTGTGCCGGATTCAAATGCGGTGAAACGGCGCTCGAGTTCCCATTGTTGCTGGGCTTTTTCGCTCGATTTCAGGAAGGCTGCGCAGGCTGCGGAAGTGTTTTCATTTCCTGGTTTTTCTGGTGCACACGCGGAGACGGTTTTTGTGAACACATCCGGCGAAATCCACAGGCTCGCGCCGGGAAGAAAGCTATGTTCGAGGCTGGCGCGGACCATTTGCTTGAGGTCGTCATAACTGAGAGCGTAGGTTTCGGCGGCGCGGACGTATTCGTGCGTCAGATCAATGCGCGAAACACCTTCATCGTCGGTGGAGAGCGCGACAGGAACCCCAAACTTGCGGTAAATCGGGAAAGGATGATTCTTGCCGCTAACGCCGAGAATTACATCGTTGCTGGTGAGATTGATTTCTACCATCACATGCTTCGCAGCCATTTCTTTGAGCAGGTCGTAGGGGCGATTTTCGTACATCACGTCCACACCGTGGCCGATGCGTTCGGCGTGACCCTCTTCGACCGCGAGGCGAACGTGGCAGCAGAGACCTTCGTAGGTAACCAGGCCCGGCGCGATTTCGCCAGCGTGCAGGGTGATGTGGACCTTCGGGTAAAGCGCGTGAAGGAAGCCGACCATTTTCGTTTGCAGGGCGTAATCGGACATGGAAATGTAGCCGTCTTCGGGCATCACCATATTTATGCCGACGAAGCGGGGATCGGCGGAAGCGGTTTCGAAGCCCAGCAACGTTTGCGCAAAGACTTGCTCCTTCGGAAAGCGGCGCAAGATCTGGTAAAGGAACCGAATTTGCAGTCTGCATGCCGGGGCTTCGTCCTGTTGGCCGCAGCTTTCGCGCTGACGGCGCACCTTTTCGGCCTGGTCGAGAGCCGCGCTGGCTGTGGCTACTTCTTCGCGGAGGCCGTGTGCCAGCAATTCATCGCGCAGCTTGCTGAACGCAGCCGGCGAGTCGCCGGAGATCGGGCCAGCCGAGTTCTTTTGCGAGCGCGGCGGCGTGGCGGAAATCGGGCGTGTGCATCAGTTCGAGATACTGTTCGTTCTGTGCGGCGGCGCGGGTGGCCAGTTCGTCAAGCCATTCGCCCAGGTGACGGGATTCGTCGATGTTGGGACCGAAGCGTGCGAAGGAGTCGAAAAAGTGGTCATGTGCGGTTGTTCCGGGAGTGGGCACGAAGCCGCGCATGGAAAAAGAGTCAATCAGCGCGTCATATAGGTGTTGGTCCGTGAAGGCTTGCGCGGCGGGGACATTGCCTTCGCCACAAACAGGTTGCGGCGGGACGCTGTCGGTCATCGCCTGCGATTTGAAAAAGGCGAGTTTGGCGAGGTTGACGCACAAGTGATCTTCGGCGCCGTCGCGGATCCAGGTTTCGGCGTAAATCGCGCCATATATATGGTTGTGCAGGTCGGCGCCCTTGGGCATGGCAACGAGGAAAGCGCGCAGTTCGAGCGGATTTGCGCGGGCGGCCTCAAAGGCGCGCGCCGTGCGCTGTTCGGCGGTCGCTTTGCTGGCCGCCGGCGCAGGCGCTGTGGTTTGCGTGAATGCCGACGCGGAAAATACGAACAACAAAGCCAAGAGTGCTCGCCAATTGATGCGTCGCGTGGTCTGGAGTAAATTCATTCTGTTTCCTTGCGCCGTAATCTTGAGCCTGAAACTTCACCACAAATGAGACGCAAGAACAAGGGAGGTCCGCTATGGAATACGACAAGAACAAAGTCGATGACACGGTTTTGGCGCTGTTGTACTTGACGATGTTCGACGACAAGTTCGGCCGGCGGGCGTGGAAAGGCCAAGATTGGGAGGCGATGGATCGTCTGCATGAAAAAGGTTACATCTCCGACCCAAAGAGCAAGGCAAAGTCCGTGATTATGACGGAGGAAGGAGCGAGGCGCGCCGAGGAGCTCTTCAAAAAGCACTTCGGAATGATGCCGGGAGCGGCGACCTGACTACGAGCGGCGTCTCTGCGCTTGAGCGCTTAGCGCGGTGTTTCTCGCGCTCGTTTCTTCCATTGACGGCGGGCGAGCCGGCGGCCTATAGTGGCGCATTTTTAGCGGAGGCTGGGCTTGCTGGAACGGGTGTTTCACCTTGCCGAGAACAAGACGACCGTGCAGCGCGAGCTGCTGGCGGGGCTTACCACGTTTATGACCATGGCGTACGTGGTGGTGGTGAATCCGCGCATTCTTTCCGAGGCGGGGATGCCGGTGGAAGGCGTGCTGTTCGCGACGTGTATTTCGGCGGCGCTGGCGACCTTGGTGATGGGGCTTTGGGCGAATTACCCGATCGCGCTGGCTCCGGGAATGTCGCTGAATGCGTATTTCACGTACTCGATCGTGCTGGGGCGCGGAGTGCCGTGGCAGACGGCGCTGGGAGTGGTTTTTTTGTCGGGCATGTTGTTCCTGCTGCTGACGCTGACGAACGTGCGTGAGCACATCGTGAACGGCATTCCGGATTGCTTGAAGCACGGGACCGCGGGAGGCATCGGACTTTTCATCGCGTTCGTGGGTTTGCGCAACGCGAAAATCATCGTGGCGAATCCGGCGACGTTCGTGGCGTTCGGAAAGACGAGTGATCCGCAAGTGATGCTGGCGGCCGCGGGGCTGGTGCTGATTGCGATCCTGATGGTGCGGCGAGTGGGCAGCGCGATTCTGCTGGGCATCGTCGCGATCACGATAGCGGGAATCCCGGCCGGCGTGAGCCACTGGCCGGCGCACTTTTTTTCGTGGCCGCATCCCGCGGGGACCCTTTTCAAGCTGGATTTGCGCTCGGCGACGAAATTGGGATTAGGCGAATTGGTCTTTGTGTTTTTCTTTGTGGACCTTTTCGACAATGTCGGAACGTTGGTTGGTGTATGCGAGCAAGGCGGATTCATGCGCGACGGCAAACTGCCGCGGGCGAGCCGGGCGTTGCTGGCGGATGCGTTTGGAACGATTGTGGGGTCGCTCACGGGGACGTCCACGGTGACGAGCTATATCGAGAGCGCGGCGGGAGTGGCGGCGGGGGCGCGCACGGGCTTGGGCAATTTGGTGATTGCGGGACTTTTTTTTCTGGCGATGTTTTGCGCGCCTTTGGTTGCAGCGATCCCTTCTTACGCGACAGCGCCGGCGTTGATTCTGGTTGGAGCGCTGATGTGCGGATCGCTGGCCAAGATTCAGTGGGATGATTTCAGCGAGGCATTTCCGGCGTTTCTTACTTTGGTGGGGACGCCTTTGACGTTCAGTATCGCGACGGGGTTGAGTTTGGGGTTGCTGTCGTTTACGTGCATCAAGGTGGGAACGGGGAAATACCGCGATATTAGTCCTTTGATCTGGGTTTTGAGCGTGATTTTCCTGCTGCGGTTTGTGTTTCTTGGAGCGGAGTAGAAACCAACGGCAAAAGATTTAACACAGAGGACACCGAGAGAGGCGTTCGAGGACACGGAGATTGGGTGGCGACACGTCACTTTCTTGGAGAGAAAATTCCCTACTACAAACACCCGGCTTTTGTGAAACGCTGCCGTACACGTTAAGCTGAGGGCTTTCCAGCCCGGAGGCTTGTACCTCACGAAATGAATCACTTGAGTTCAACGCTGGTGCAAAGTCACTGGATTCCTGCGGCGATTTTTCTGGCGACTTACATTTTGATTGCGGTGGAAAGCGGGCGGGGCAGCCATCTGGACCGCACGGCCGCGGCATTTTGCGGAGCCGTGGCGATGGTGCTGGTGGGAGCGGTGCCGCTCACCGAGGCGTACCAGGCCATCAACTGGGACACATTGATCTTTTTGCTGGGGATCATGATTCTGGTGGCGCATTTTCAGATGTCGGGATTTTTCGACTGGATTGCGGTGCACGTGGCGGCCATTGCGCGCACTCGCTGGCAGCTCTTGGTGCTGGTGATATTCACGTCGGGCGTGCTGGCGGCATTTTTTGTGAACGACACGATCTGCCTGATTTTCACGCCGATTGTGCTGGTGGTAACGGAGCGGCTGGAAATTCCGCCGATTCCCTACCTGATTGCGGTGGCGACTTCGGCGAATATCGGGTCGGTGATGTCGGTTACGGGGAATCCGCAGAATGCGGTGATCGGCGTTTCGGCGCATTTTTCATTTCTGGGATTTCTGGCGCATTTGGCGCCGGTATCCATCGTGGGGATGCTCATTAATGTTGCGGTGCTGACGCTGTTTTTTCGCAGCGAGTTGCTGCACCACAAATTAAAACGCCAAGCACGGGCGGTGCCGGTACAAGTGGAGCGGACGCTGCTGGTGAAATGCTGCTTCGCGGCCGGGTTGGTGATTGTGCTGTGGATATTGGGCTATTCGTTTCCGCTGGTGGCAATTTCGGTGGGCGCGTTCATTCTGATTATCGGCCGGGTGAGATCGCAGAACATTTACCAGCGGCTCGATTGGGAATTGTTGCTGTTCTTCGCGTCGCTCTTCGTGGTGATCAAGGGATTCGAGGCGTCCGGAGCGATCGAGCACGTGATCGGATTTTTTCAGGCGGGGTTGCAGGGCAGCATGATTTCGCAATTATTTGCGGTGGGTGGTGTGATGCTGGTGCTTTCGAACCTGGTGAGCAACTTGCCGGCGGTGATTCTGTTCCGGTCGGTGGTGCCTTCGATTCCCAATACGCATTATATCTGGCTGGCGGTGGCCAGCACCAGCACTTTGGCGGGAAATGCCACGCCGTTCAGTTCGGTGGCGAATTTGATCGTGCTGCAGCAGGCGGGGAAGAAAGTGAAGATTACGTTTTGGGAGTTCGCGCGCGTGGGTTTGATCGTGACATTTATTACGACGCTGGCGGCGATTGCGATTTTGGCGCTGGAGCACCGGTTATGGCCGGGAACGTGAGCGAGCCAGCGGCCTGAATTGCGAATGGGCCGCAATCGCGGGGCGGGTCTGGGACCCGCCCCTACGGAGCGATCACTGTTGTGGCGGAAATCGCGCGGTTACTTTTTGGCGTTGGCGAAATTCTCTTCCACCTGGGGCCAGTTGATTACGTTCCACCAGGCGGCGAGATAATCGGGCCTACGATTTTGATATTTCAAGTAGTAGGCGTGTTCCCACACGTCCACTCCGAAGAACGCCTTACCGCCATCAATGATGGGATTGTCCTGATTCGCGGTGGATTCGATGGCGAGTTTTCCATCGCGGAACAGGAGCCAGGCCCAGCCGGAGCCGAAGCGCTTGGTGGCGGCCTCATTCAATTTTGTCTTGAAGTCGGCGAAGCTGCCGAATGCAGACGTGATCGCTTTCGCGAGTTCACCGCCGGGCTCGCCTCCTCCGCCTTTTTTCATGATCTTCCAGAACATGGAATGGTTCATGTGGCCGCCGCCGTTATTGCGAACGGCCGCGCGGATACCTTCAGGGATCTTGTTGATTTGAGCCAAAAGTTCCTCGACGGAAAGTTTTTGAAGATCGGCCTGGCCCTCGAGGGCTTTATTGAGATTGGTTACGTAGGCGCCGTGATGCTTATCGTGATGGATTTCCATGGTCTTCGCGTCAATGTGAGGTTCGAGAGCGTCGAACGAATAAGGCAAAGGTGGCAATGTGAAAGTCATCTGCGGTGCGGCTCCTTGTCCAGAAGTTGCGGTCATTATAAGCCTCCTGATTTTCCTTTCCTGCCCCATAATTATACGCGCCTGCCGGGGAAGAGGCGCAAGGGCCGCGAAAATTTGGGGCCGGCCCATTGGATGAGCGGAGGGACGCGAGGATGCCAGCAACCGAACATGTGGAGAAGCACTTCACCGCAACTGCGGCGGTGCGCGACATCGTGATCGGAATGTCGGACGGTTTGACGGTGCCGTTCGCGCTGGCGGCGGGACTGACCGGAGCGGTGGCTTCGACGGCGATCGTCGTGACGGCGGGCCTCGCGGAAATTGCGGCGGGTTCGATTGCGATGGGGCTGGGCGGCTATCTGGCGGCGAAGACGGATACGGAGCATTACGCTTCTGAACTCGACCGGGAATACCGCGAGACGGTGGAGCTGCCGGAAATCGAAACCGAAGAAGTGGCGAAAGTCTTCCGCGATTACGGGCTTTCGGAACCGCAGATGGCGCCAATTGTGGCGACGATTACCGCGGACCAAAAGAAGTGGGTGGATTTCATGATGCGTTTCGAGCTGGGACTGGAGCAGCCGGACCCGGCTCGGGCGGGGCGCAGCGCCGGAACGATTGCGGCGTCTTACATCGCGGGAGGGTTGATACCGCTGGCGCCGTACATGCTCATCCATCACGACATACACAGGGCGCTTATTTTTTCGGTGGTGGTGACGTTGCTAGCGCTTTTCATTTTTGGCGGGATCAAGGGACACTTCACTGGCGTGAAGCCTTTGCGCGGCGGGATGCAGACGGTGCTGGTGGGAGGATTGGCCGCAGCGGCGGCGTTTTTCATCGCGCGATTGATTAGTTGACGGCGCGGCGCAAGTCCCGTCTCGACGAAGGCAACGGCAGGCGAGGCAAGCCTCGCCTTAAACCAAGGCGGCGGCCCTTCGTGCCTCAGGACAAGCAAGCCGCCGCACTCCGTGAACTGTGGTGACGATCTTGCCGATGCGGGCACGGCCCTCCTGCGGCGGATCTTCGACATGCCGTGCCCCTACGTCCCGCTTCAAAATAACGCGCCGCTTGGCTACTGCTTTTCTGGTTCTGTGCCCATATTGCCGAAGGGCCAGATGCCGAAAGCCTTCAGTATTCCGTCCTCGTGTTGATCAACCAGCATCTTCGCGGTTTTTTCTTGCGGCCACGGGCTGGCGAGGCGCTCCGGGCGGTCAGCGATCCAGAACGCTGCAAGAGCCATCACCGTGGCGTTGCGATCGAGGATGTCCGCCTGGACCTTGTCGAGCGTATCGACGGGAGAGTGATGCGTGTATTTGTAATCCGGCGAATCCTGATTCAGATTGATGGCGGGAAGGCCAGCGAGAGTGAAGGGGCCGGTATCGGTGCCGAATTCGACGTCGTCGTCTACTTTTAGATCGCCGAAGGCTTGCAGCGAGGCTGCAAATTTCTGCACGACGGGAATCAGTTCGTCGTGGCCACCCATTTGGAAGCCGGTGACCGGGCCTTGGCCGAAGTCGAGGATGAGAGCCGCAACGTAATTGGACATGTCACTCTGATGAGCTTTCACATAAGCGAGCGAGCCGAGCAAACCTTGCTCTTCGCCGGTGAATAGGAGGAAGCGGATCGAGCGGCGGGGCTTGAATCCGGATTTGATGATGGCTTCGGCGGCGCCAAGAGTGACGGTGGCTCCGCAACCGTTGTCCGTGGAGCCGGAGGCAAGATCCCAGGAATCAAGGTGGCCGCCCACGACGATGATCTGTTCCGGATTTTGCGTGCCGCGGATTTCGCCGACCACGTTGGCGCTATCGACGGGGCCATCGGTGACGCGGTTCTGGACGTTTATTTTCAGGCGAATGGTTTTGCCGCGATCGAGATAGCGCTCCAGCTGCTCCTGATCTTCCGCGGCCATGCTGACGACGGGGATGTCGTAGTAGGCGTCGAAGCCCAGGGCGCCAGTGTGCGTGAGGTGCATGCCAGCGGCTTTACGGCCGCCCTGGCCGCCGATCACGGCGACGGCGCCGGCTTCATGCGCGGCCTTCAGGAAGCCAACGAATTTTGCGAAAGAACCCATGCGGTCTTTGGGCGCCTCGCCTTTCTGCACAATCAGAAGGATTTTGCCGCGCCAATTCGCAGAGTTATTTTTCAGTTCGTCGTCCAATTGATAGTTGTTGACCGGGACGACTTCGGCCTCGACGCCAGCTGCCGGCGTGGAGCCGACCCAGCCCATCGAATCAACCATGAGTTTGCGGTGAATGGGAGAGACGAGTTCGGCGTCCGCGGAAATGCGTGTCCAACCGCGCGAAATTTTCCATGGCTCGGTGTGGACATTTTCCAGGCCGATGGCTTTCATTTTTTCTTCGCCCCAGGCAATGGCTTGGGCGGCTTGCGGTGAGCCGGTAACGCGGGCGCCGATGTCGTCACTGAGTTCCTCGAGATATTCGTAGGTGGGAGTTTCCATGGTTCCGGCGCCGGCAACCGCGGCGAGCGCTTTTAAGGTGCCGTCGTCAGTTGCGGCGGCTTGAGCCGCGCCGCCTGAAGCCGAGTGCGCGGACTGCGCTACTACAAAAAGGAACAGGGCACCGCACACCAGGGCGAGTGTTTTCTTGGTCATGCCAGGAACTCCTTTCGATTTATTGCGGATTGCAATAAGAGAATAAGGATAGGACGGTATTGCGTTCCTCCCAAGTTTTTATTTAAGGTGGGAACGGCTTCTCGGGCCAGACCGGCGGATGCAGCAGCGCGAGAAAGGAAACGGGGTTGCAATAAATTTTAACGTAAACCCCAACTGCATTTGTTGCATCTATATACAGGGCAGCAAGGGCGCAACTCGCAAGAGCTGCGAAACACTAATTGCCCCATCTTACGTCAAACATCATAATCGCCGTAGCGCCAACGTAGCGCGCCAAGCGATACTACGAACTTAAAGTGGGTTAAGGAGAGATAGCCATGGAAAGCAGTAGCATCAAGATTCGCCGCTGGATTGCCACCGTTGTGGTGCTGGCGGCATTTGCGGGAGGCGCCCTCCTCTCGCAAGGATTCAGGAATTGGGCGGATCACACCGTTTTCGGTTCGCCTCGTGAGCCTATCGCCATCGCGCAAAATGCGCTACCAGTAAGTTTGGGAAATTTCGCCAATGGATTTTCGGCAGTCATCAAGCCGGCGCTTCCCGCAGTGGTCAACATTCGCACGTCGAAGCTCGTGAAGCCGCAGGCCAACCAGATGTCACCTTTCTTCAACGACCCGTTTTTCCGGCAGTTCTTCGGCAATCAGTTTGGCGGAGGAACGCCGCACGCGGAACGCGAACAAGCTCTGGGATCGGGAGTGATCATCACGTCAGACGGGACGATTCTGACGAACAATCACGTGATTGACGGAGCGACGGACATCAAGGTGCAGCTCAGCGACAAACGCGAATTCCAAGCGAAGCTGGTCGGAGCGGATCCCAAGTCGGATATCGCGGTATTGAAGATCCAGGCGAAGGATTTGCCGACTCTTCCGCTGGGCGATTCCCGACAGCTGCAGGTGGGAGACCTGATTTTTGCGATCGGCGATCCCTTCGGGATCGGCGAGACGGCCACGATGGGTATTGTGGGCGCGACAGGCCGTGGACAATTGGGCATCGAGGACTATGAGAACTTCATTCAGACCGATGCGGCCATCAACCCGGGAAATTCCGGCGGAGCGATGATTGATATCCACGGCAACCTGGTGGGCATCAACACCGCGATTCTTTCGCATGGTTCGGGCGGCAATGAGGGCGTGGGATTTGCGATTCCCATGAGCATGGCGAAGCCGGTGATGGATCAGATTCTGGAGCACGGCAAGGTTGTGCGCGGCTATTTGGGTGTTTACATTCAGGACGTGACGCCGGATATCGCGAAGGCGTTCAACTTCACCCAGAGCGGCGGCGTGTTGATTGGAGACGTCAGCGGGAACACGCCGGGTTCACGCGCAGGATTGAAGAAGGGCGATGTGATCATCAAGCTCGACGGCCAGCCGGTGAATAGCGCCAACGACCTGAGGCTCAACATTTCGCAGATGGCGCCGGGCACGAACGTAAAGCTGCAAGTCTGGCGCGATGGCAAGGTGCAAGACTTCAACGTCACGCTCGGCGAACTGCCGGAGAAGGCCACCGCCGAGAACAGCAGTGAACCGGGCGAGGGCGGCGGGTTGCAGGGAGTGGAAGTGCAGGACCTGACGCCGGACATCGCGCAGCAAGTGAACGTGCCAGCGGGCACGCACGGAGTGGTGGTCACCTCCGTGGATCCATCCAGCCCGGCCGCAGCGGCGCTTACGAGCGGCGATGTGATTCAGGAAATCAACCACAAGCCGATCAACGACGTGAACGAGTACCGGCAGGCAATGGCGGGCATAGGCAAGCAACAGCCCGTATTGTTGCTGGTGAACCACGGCGGAGTGACGCGCTACTCGGTAGTGGAGCCGCAATAAGCGTCCAGTTGTAGAAGTTCAGGTCGCAAAGTAGTCCGTAAACAGGGGCACGGCCGGTACGCGAGCCGTGCCCCGTTTACGTCACATCGATTCATTAAATCCGCAACTGACCCAGCCCAGTCGGGTTAAAATTACAGCCTAGGAGCAGGCGCGGTGTTAGGCACTTGGGTCGCGAAAGACCGAAGGGCTAACCTTCTTCCAAGCCCCAGGGCTTGGGTTATCGCTTTCAGCACGACTGGGGGTAGAATGGTACTCGAGTCCTATTCTCCCCAGCCCTTCGTTCTAGTACTAAATTACAGTCAGCCGTATTTCTGTCTAAACGCATCCTAATTTCGGTAGAAGGAATTTGGTGATTGTCATGGCGCGGATCACAAATCGAGCTGTCTTTAATGGGTCACTGCTTCCGGATGCGCAACCGCGCTGGGATCTGTTCAGTGCAGGATTTGGACTGCAAGTGGTGGCGGTGACAGCCTTGGTGGTGATTCCGCTGCTGATGCCGCAGAAGCTCAACATTGTGCAGAAGTATTGGACCACTCCGATTGAGGCGCCGCCGATCGTGGCGTGGAAACCGCAGCCGGTGCAGCCTGTGAAGGCTGCTCCAATAAAGCGCGAAGTTGTGAAGGCAGCGCCGAAGCCGACGCCAACCCCCGTGGTGGAATTGCCGAAGCCGAAGATATATGCACCGGTGGCGACGGCGCCCGTGGTGAGGACTGCACGGAAGAACGTTCCCGCGCCGGATATGACCGAGGTGGCAAAGGCCTTCCCTGACCCGACTCCCGCGATTTCGATGGGCAGCTCGGCGATTCCGACGTTGAAGAAGCCTCGAGAGGCAGTGCAGACGGGCGGGTTCGGCGACCCCAACGGACTGCCAGCCAACTCCAGAACAGGCCACGCAGCCAACGTGAACGTGCTCGGTGGCTATGACATGCCGACGGGACCGGGAAATGGGAACGGCACCGGCGGAGCGAAGGGCGCAAAGGGAGTAATTGCGAGCACCGGGTTTGGCAACGGCGTTGCAGTTGGTAGCACTGGCGGTCCGCCGCACGGAACTGTGCAGCAGGGCGGGTTCGGCGATGAGAACGCAGTGGTAGCCACGCCAAAAATCAAGCGTACCGCAGATAGAGAAGGTAGGACGAGCCCGGTACAGATTATCTCCAAGCCAAAACCGGAATATACGGCTGAGGCGCGAGCCAAAAAGATTGAAGGCGAAGTACTTCTGCAAGTGGTGTTCACGGCATCGGGCGAAGTGAAAGTTCAACGGGTAGTACAGGGTTTGGGTTACGGTTTGGAAGAATCGGCGCAGAACGCAGCTCGTCAGATTCGGTTTAAACCGGCACAACAGGACGGCCAACCAGTGGATTCGACCGCCATCGTCCACATCGTCTTCGAATTGGCGTACTGAAAGGGGAATGGAGATGCGCACGTGCAAGAGTTTTTGCCTCGCGATTATGCTGGCCGGGACGTTGGCTGGGACGGTTTCCGCACAGACCACCCAGACTGCCGATCAGACGCAGCCTCAGGTTGGAAATTCCACCGCCGCACCGGTCGTAACGGTTGATCAAGCGATTGACCGCATCATCGCCCGTGAACACGATGAAGTGGCGACGATCCGGCGATTCAGTCCGCTCATCGAGACGTACATTCAGGACATGAAGGCAGACAAGGAAATGGGTGCGATCCCGGTAAAGGATCACTATTTTCTGGGTCAGGCCGACCTTTCGAAGGGCATCGTGGACAACACCATGCTCCATCCGCGAAAGGGAAAATTCGATCAGTTCAACCCCCTCTCGCATATGAGCGGCTTTTTCGGCTCTTCCTACGTGCCTGAAGGCTTTCTGCAGATGATTTACCTCGACACCAGCGGGTTCGACCGCCAGCACTACCAATTCGATTACGTGCGGCGCGAATTTCTGGGCGAAGTGCGCTGCGTGGTCTTCGATGTTTCGCCCCTTCCTAAATCGGGAAAGGGAAGATTCAAAGGGCGAATCTGGGCCGAAGATCAGAACTTCACGATTGTGCGTTTCAATGGCGTGTATACGCCCATTGCGGGGATCAACGGCTTCAATTTGCACTTCGATAGCTGGCGCTTGAACGTGCAGCCGGGACTTTGGTTGCCAGCCTACATTTACAGCCAGGAATCCGATTTGAAGGATTTTCTGGGCGGAGACATACGCTTCAAGTCGCAAACGCGTCTGTGGGGTTACAACCTGAAGAACGTGGGACGCCAGGAAGAATTCAGCGAGATGACCATTGAATCGCCCACGATTCAGGATGAAGCGACGCAATCCCAGGACCGTTCGCCGATCGAGGCGGAGCGCGAGTGGCAGCATGCGGCTGAAGTGAACGTGCTGGATCGCCTGCAGCGCATCGGCTTGCTAGCGCCTCCGGGAGCCGTGGATAAGGTGCTCGAGACGGTGGTGAACAACCTGGAAGTGACCAACAACCTGGACGTGGAGCCCGAAGTTCACTGCCGGGTACTGCTGACCGGCACGCTGGAAATGTTCTCGATCGGGCATACGATCGTGCTGAGCCGCGGCTTGCTGGACGTGCTGCCTGACGAAGCCAGTCTGGCGACTATGCTGGCGCAGGAACTGGCCGACATCATTGTGACCAAGCCGTCTACTGATCAGTGGGGCTTCAACGACACGACGAACGTGACGACCACCGAAGCGCTCTCGCAATTTTCTTTCAAGGACAGTCCCGCGCAGGTGCAGATGGCCAACGAAAAAGCGCTGCAATTGCTGAAGAATTCGCCTTACAAAGACAAGCTGGGAAGCGCCGGCTTGTTCCTGAAGCAGCTCGACGCGGAGTCGAAAAATCTGCCGGCTTTGATCAACCCACACCTGGGAAATCGGGTGTACTTGAGCTCGGGGCTCTTGAGTTCGGCGCCAAACCTGGATCCCAACAAGATTGACCAGATTTCCGCTCTTCCGGTGGGAGCCCGCATCAAGCTCGACCCGTGGAACGATCACGTGGAACTGGTGAAGGCCAAGCCCGTGCCGCTGCTTTCGGCGCGCGAGAAAATGCCTTTCGAAGTTACGCCGTTCATGCCGTTCCTGACTCGCTACGAGAAGCCTGGTTCGGGCGTATCGGCGGATGCGGCTAAGGCGGATTTGGCCAAGAAGGATCCGCAACAGCCTCAGCAGCAACAACAGCAGTAATTCTAATTTTCCCCCGGAATCACCCGGCGGTTGGAGGCC
Organism: uncultured Acidobacteriota bacterium; assembly: GCA_963780035.1. Taxonomy (GTDB): domain Bacteria; phylum Acidobacteriota; class Terriglobia; order Acidiferrales; family UBA7541; genus Palsa-295. The sequence continues at coordinate 33,380 of CAWAAG010000017.1, forward strand.
ATCCAACCGCCATTTTTGCCGCATCGCTTGCGGTAAGAGAATGTCGGCAGAACTTGAGCGGTGTGACGCCGCTCTGCCAGCGAAATCCTGAGTGCGGCTAATTATTGAGCGGGAGACGCAGGCGGGCTTCCGAACCTCTTTCCGTTTTGCGATTTTCGAGAGTGAGCGAGCCGCCATGGGCTTCGGCGATTTGCCGGCTGAGGACCAGACCGATTCCCGAACCTCCTTGCTTGGTGGTGAAAAAGGGCACGAAAAGATTAGCAGCGCTGGGAATCCCCGGACCATCATCCTGCACCCAAACCTCGACGCTTCCGTTCTCGCGTTCCCAACCGACGCGCACGCCGCCGCCCGTTTCCAGCGCTGCATCCACCGCGTTGTGCAGCAGATTGATCAGAAGCTGCTCGAGTTGATCGGGATCCGCTTGAATCTGGGTTTCTGGGCCCGGCTGGAGTTTCACTGAAAGACGCGGCTCAAGACCGACAACGCGCCTAACCCATATGCCGACGTCCATGGTGCGAAACACCGGGGGCGGCAGTTTGGCCAAGCGCGCGTACGCGTTCATGAAGCGCGCGAGGCCGTCGGTGCGCGCGGCGATCACGTTGAGGCCGCTACGCATGTCTTCCTGCCAATCATCGGCGCGATCCTTACGGCCGAGCACGCTGCCCAAATTTTCCGCGACGGATTTGATCGGCGCGAGCGAATTATTCAACTCGTGACCGAGCACCCGGATCAGGCGTTGCCACGCCTGGCGCTCCTCATCGCGCAACGCGCGGCTTAGATCGGTGATGACGAGAAGTTGGTGCGGAAGGCCGCCCTCGCGAAAACTGCCGCGGTGGATTTCCCAGCGGCCGGATTTCCCGGGGAAGGCGATTTGCGCGATGCGCGGCGTTTCGCCTTCAAGACATTCCGAAAGACTCAAATCCCCGGCCGTGCGGCCAAGAAGGCGGTCTTCGGGCTGGCTGAGGATGCGTTCGGCGGCGCGATTTACCAAGCGCAGGCGGCCGGCGCCGTCGAAGGCGAAGACCGCGACGTCAATCTCTTCCATCACCTTGCGAAGGAGCGCGGTAGCTTCGAGCGCGCCCAGCCTTTGCTTGCGCAGCGTTTCGCCGAGCGCGTTTACCTCCCAGAGAACTTCGCCGAGCACGTCTTCGCGATTCGCGCCACGGGCACGGATGGAAAAATCTCCCTCGCGCAGGGCCGCGAGCAGGTTCGAAAGCGTACGCAGGGGAAACATGACGCGGCTTTGCGCGGAGAACGCAAAACTGAGCCAGGCGATCACCATCACGACAGTGAGAGTCCACTGCAGCTTCGAGGAAAAACTTCCCGTCCACAAAAGAATGAGCGCGACGATCGTGCCGCCCAGCCCCGCGGCCAGGGCTGAAGTAAAATCCGGCGCTCGTAGAGGAGTGGGCTCAAAGGCTATATTTTTGCAGGCGGCGATAGAGCGCGCTGCGGCTGAGGCCGAGGGCTTTGCTCGCGTGACTGACGTTTCCGCCGAAGCGCGCGAGCGCTTTCTGAATCAAGACGCGCTCGACGTCCTCGATGCTCATCTCATCCAGGCGTAAAGCCGCCTCCCGCGCGGGACGCAGGCCCAGGTCGCTGGCGCGCACCGCGGAACCTTCGGCCATTAAGACGGCGCGCTCGACGGAGTGGTCGAGCTCGCGAATATTTCCGGGCCAGGGATGATCGAGAAGAACTTGCAATGCCACAGGCTCGAATCCTTCGAGTTGCTTGCGGTAACGCTGGGCCGATTGCCTCAAGAAGTGATGTGCGAGCAACGGGATATCTTCCTTGCGTTCGCGCAATGCGGGCAAATGGATTTCGATCGTATTCAGCCGGAAAAGCAAATCTTCGCGAAAGCGTCCGGCGGTTACTTCGGTTTGCACTTCGGCATTGGTGGCGGAGATGATGCGGACATCCACGCGGCGAGTCGTTGACGAACCGACGCGTTCCAATTCGCCCGTTTCGAGCGCGCGGAGCAACTTGGCTTGCAGGTTCATGGGCACGTTCGCAATTTCGTCGAGGAAGAGCGTGCCGCCATCGGCCAGCTCGAAGCGACCCACGCGATCGGACTTGGCATCGGTGAACGCGCCCTTCACGTGACCGAACAATTCGCTTTCAAAAACACCTTCGGGCAGGCCACCCGCGTTTACGGTGACCAGAGGGCGGCCCGAGCGCCGGGGAAAGCGCGTAGAGAGTTCGCGCGACAACTTCCTTGCCGGTGCCGTGCTCGCCGGTGATCAAGACATTGGCATCGGAAGGGCCGACGCGGGCTATCAAGTCCATCACCGGTCGCATGGCTGCGGATTCAGCGATCATTACCGGGCGGCCATCGGCGCGCAAGAGGCGATTTTCGGCTTCGAGACGTTGGCTTTTGCGCAGAGCCTGCGAGAGTTCGATTTGGGTTTTCAGGATGGCCAGCAGTCGCGCGTTCTCCCAAGGCTTCTGCACAAAATCTTTTGCGCCGCGGCGCATGGCTTCGACGGCAAGTTCCAGGCTGCCCAGGCGGTCATGACGATGATGGTTAGGGTGCTGTCTTTAGCTCGAATATTGGAAAGAAGGTCGAGGCCTTCCTGGCCGGAAGTGGTGTCGCGGGCATAGTTCAAGTCCATGAGCAGCGCGTCAAATTCGCGCGCTTCGAGCGCGGACATCACTGCGGCTGGCGAGGCCACCGTTTCGGTTTCAAAGCCTTCGCCTTTCAGCAGCAGGCGCAGGGCTTCCCGGATGTCGGGCTGGTCGTCGGCGACGAGGAGTCCGATTAGTGGTTGATTGGATGGAGTCATGGCGCGAAAAGTATCTCCCTGAATTTTACTTCTGATCTGGTTCGGAAATGTGTCGGACGCGTACGTCATTTTTCTCCCTCACTCGTAGCGTAATGCAACCAACGGATCCACTTTGGTGGCGCGGCGCGTGCTGGAAAATAGCAGGCGGCCAGCGCGACCAGAGCCAGACCGGCCGCGACACCGATAAAAGTGAGCGGGTCCCGGGCTTTGATGCCGTAAAGCTGGCTTTCGAGATATTTCATCACCAGCAGGGAGCCCAGAAGACCCAACGACAGGCCCACGCCGGTGAGTTTCATGCCATCGCCGACAATCATGCGCAGCACGTCTCCGGGCTCCGCGCCCAGGGCCATGCGAATGCCGATTTCGTGCGACCGCTGCGTGACGGCGTAGCCCATCACGCCATAGATTCCGATGGCGGCCAAGAGCGCGGCGACGACGGCGAAAAACGCCAATAACGTCATGTTCAGGCGGCGCCGCGCGAGGGCCGCTTCGAGATACTCGTCCATCGTTTTCACGTCCGTGACCGGCTGATTCGGGTCCACGGTTTCCACGGCGTGCCGAACCGCGGAAGTGAGTTGCGCTGGATCGCCACCGGAACGTACGACCAAGCGCATGATCCGCGAGGGGTTCTGAGTTTCCGGCAGGTAAAGCTGCGCGATTTTCGGTTCGGACCAGGCCCAATCGCGCGTGTCGCCGACCACTCCCACAATCGTCACGGGTCCTTGATGCGGGATCGCGTCCCAGGGGCGGAGCTGAGCGGGAAAGATCAAATGAATCTGCTGGCCGATGGGATCTTCGTTGGGCCAGTAACGGTGCGCGAGCGCTTCATTGATGAGCGCGACGCCTTGCGTATCCGGCCCGTCCGAGGACGCGAAATCGCGGCCTGCTTCAACGGGAATGCCCATCGTGCGGAGGTAACGCCAGTCCGACGCGCGGTATTGAGCCGTGAAATGCTCGCCGGAAGGTGGACTGGCCCTGCCGGTGATATCGAAATCGCAGAAACCGGTCCAGCCGGTCAACGGCAAAAAATTTACAGCGCTGGCCGATTTCACGCCGGGAAGCGCGGCCACGCGATCCACGACAGCTTGGTAAAAGTTGAGAAGGTTCGCTGGCTGCGGATAATGCGCCTCCGGAAGAAAAATCTGCATGGTCAGGAGATTTTCGGGATCGAAACCCAAAGGTTCGGACATCATCAAGACGAAACTGCGCACCAGCAGTCCGGCGCCGACGAGCAGCATGAGCGAGAAAGCAACCTCGGAAACCACGAGCACCGAGCGGGCCAGTTGGCTGCGGCGGCCTCCCGTGGAGCCGCGGCTGCCTTCCTTGAGAGATTCATACAATCGCGAGCGCGAAATCTGAATGGCGGGCGCGAGGCCGAACAGAATTCCGGCGAACAGGGCGATTAGGATGGTGAAGCCGAGTACCGTGCCGTCAATCGTGATCCATTCCGGGTGAGGCACTTGCCCGCGGCCACCGGAGGGAACGACGGCGCGAAGAATGTGGAGGCCGCCGTAGGCGGCGAAAATTCCGAAGGCGGCGCCGATGAGCGAAAGGAGCGCGCTTTCCGTCAGGAGCTGGAGAAGAATTCTGCGGCGCCCCGCGCCCATGGAAGTGCGTATGGCAATTTCGCGCTCGCGGACGGCCGCGCGGGCGAGCATGAGGTTCGCAACATTGGCGCAGGCGATCAGAAGAACAAATGCGACCGCAGCCAGCAGAAGCAGCAAGCCGGGGCGGAGAGTGCTGACGAGTTCCTCGTGGAAGCCGACCACGCGGATTCCATTTTTCTGGTCAATACCCGGATACTGTTTTTTCAGATGTTCCTGAATCGTGACCATTTCGGCGTTGGCTTGCGAAATGGTGACGCCATCGCGCAAGCGGCCAAAAATTATGAGTTCGTGATTTTCACGATCAAGTTGGGTGCGATTAAACGCGAACGGCTTCCACATTTCGAACTCCGGAACGGTTCCGTAAAGTGAAAATGCGCGCGGCAGCACTCCGATCACCGTGAACGGCTTTTCGTCCACCACGATGCTTTTGCCGATGATGGAAGGATCGCCGCCATAATGGCGTTGCCACAAGCCATAGTTCAAGATGATGACCTGTTCATGGCCCGGCTGTTCATCTTCGGACGTGAAATCGCGGCCGAGAATCGGACTGACGCGTAACATGCGAAAAAAATTACCCGTCACTTCAAAGCCCCACACCTGCTCAGGCTCACCATTCCCGGTAAGCGTAAAGTAGACCGCGCGGGAAGCCGAAAGATCCTGAAATACGTGGTTCCTATCGCGCCAATCCAGATATTCGGGCGCCGAGGCCGTGCCGCGCGTGATGTTGCGGTTCGCGTCCGTCTCCCAGATGGTGACGACGCGGCCGGAATCGGGAAACGGCAGCGGTTTCAGCAGCACGCCATTCACGATACTGAAAATCACCACGTTCGCGCCGATGCCGATTGCCAGGGTCAAGATCGCGACGGCGGCGAAGCCCGGATTTCTCCGCAGCATGCGCGCGCCATAACGAAGGTCTTGCCAAAGTGTCCCCATAAAATTTGCTCCCAAGAGGCGTTTAAGTGACGCGTTATTTTACTGCTTCGTCATCCT
>CAWAAG010000018.1:0-11539 GCA_963780035.1 uncultured Acidobacteriota bacterium
ATTTGATCAGCCAGAATCCTTCCGCGGAGTTTGGCAATTTTCTGGGCGGCATCGTAAACACCACCATCAAATCCGGTACCAATTCCTATCATGGCGAAGCTTTTGACTATTTCCGAAACGACGCATTGGACGCCAACGAATGGAGCAACGGCCTCACCGACACACCGAAGGCAGCTCTCCGTTACAACCGTTTCGGAGGCACTTTTGGCGGACCAATCATCAAGAATCGCCTGTTCTTCTTCGTAGACTACCAAGGCCAGCGCATGGACAATCCTTCGACGCAGTCTGTGCTGGTGATGAGTGCAGCGGAGCGCGCTGGAAATTTCGGCGAGCTGTGCCCCTCGTTTAGCGGAGCCGGTTTGTGCAGCGATCTTAGCGACCAGTTGTACATGCCCCAGGCTGGCGTCAGTCCCACGAGCAGAACGTTCATTCCTTTTAACAATCTCACCGCCGCAGGACTTACTCTGAGCTCGGCCGCATCGAATATCGTGAATTCACCGCTTTACCCGCTACCGGCTTCCGGAAACATCTTGAATTATCAGCAGCGCATCGAAAACAATGCGGACCAAGGCGACGTGAAGATTGACTGGACCCCCACGGAAGTAGACCGCGTCTTCGGCCGTTACTCTCAACAATCCGTGCGCAATCCCACCACCGAAACCTATCTCCTCGCGAATAACGGCATCACCGATTTTAACTACCCCTTGAAAAACGGAGTTCTTGGATGGAATCGGACGATCAGTCCGAGTTTGATCAACGACTTCCGCGCCGGATTCAGTTATTTTCCCGTTAGCCAGGGCTACAGCAATCCGACAGGAGAAAATCTTCCGCAGCAATTTGGCATTCCCGGTTCCCCGAGCACTTTCCTCCCGTCCATTCAGGGTCTGTTCGGCAACGTCGCAAACATTGCCAACGCCTTGTCGGCCTTTAACACATTCAATGACACTGTGTTCCAAATCAGCGATTCCATCGTGAAAACGTACGGAAATCATGAATTTCACTTCGGCATTCAGTTCAACAACTACCGCGACAATTTTCTCTACCCAGGCAATGAAGGACTGGCAGGCTTTTTCAACTTTAACGGGCAGTACACCGGCAATGGCGGCACGTCCCTCGGTTCCGGGCTTGCAGACTTCATGCTTGGACTTCCCAACAATCTGGGCATCGGCGAAGGCGCCGGCAACCGCCACGTGCGGAACAATCTCTGGGGAGTATATGCGCAGGACAACTGGCGGCTCCGTCGCAATCTCACGCTGAATCTTGGAGTGCGCTGGGAGCTAAACACCCCGCGTGCCGCCGCCGACGGAAACTCCGTAAATTACGCCCTCTTCGGCGGCGAACTCATCACTCCAACCATCAACAACAACGGCTTGGGCAAAGCTCTCTACAAGCAATACAACGGCATCACGAACTACCAGCCGCGCATCGGCATCGCCTGGCAACCTGATTTCCTGAAGAATACTGTCGTCCGGGCCGCTTACGGCGTCACCAGCTTCATGGAATCGAACGGCGTGAATAACTTGCTCACCGCGAACCCCCCGTTCGAAACTGCCCACAACGTCACCTTCGCACCCACTACCGCCTTGCCCCCGAGCACGTTGGATCAGGGCTTCGTCGGCTTTCCCACTGGTTGCACCCTTGCCCTGGCGGTCGTGTTTGATCCAGTTTGTTTCCAGGGCGTGAATATTCACGCTTTTGACGTAAACATCCGGCCTGCCGTTCAGCAGGAATGGAACCTCAACATCCAGAGGCAGTTCGGAAACGCTACCACCGTCCAAGTCGGCTACGTCGGAGAGAACGACCAGCATCTCAGCAACATCATCATGCTTCAGCAGAATGAACTGAACCCTGACGGCACCATCACCCCCAGCCCTTTCCTCAATTCCACGTTGCTCGGAGAGATCGGCCAGGGTCGCTACTCGCTGTCCAACGGAATTAGCAACTACAACGCATTAAGCGTCGTCCTCCAGGAGCGCTTCACCAACGGACTCCAGGCGCAGTTGAACTACACATGGTCCAAATGTTTAAGCGACACGCCCGGATTCTACGGTCAGTACGGTGATAACGTCAGCACCGAGGCGCAAACCATCGCAGGCTGGGCCTTCCCGCAGAATCCGTATGACCAAATCGGCGATTACGGCCGCTGCCCGCAAAACATCGCTCAGCTCTTCAACGGCTACGTAGTCTACGAACTTCCCTACGGCCATGGCCGCAAGTACGGCAGCGAAGTGAACGGCGTCGTAAATGCCATTGCCGGGGGATGGCGCGTCAGTTCGAGCTTCATCTTCCACAGCGGATTCGCTCAAACCATTTTCGCCAGCAGCGATACCTCGGGCACCGGCGGATTCTCCACTCGTGCAGACTGCGTCACGGGCGTTCCTTCGAAGATCCCGATGACGTTCGACCCGGTGACGCACGGCTTTACTTTCTTGAACCCCCTTGCCGTTACCACTCCGGCGGCCGGCACCTTCGGCAATTGCCCCGTGGGCGCCTTCGATGGTCCCGGTCTCAAAACTGCCAACATCAGCCTCGCCAAGGACTTCTCGATTACTGAAAGGCAATCGCTGGAGTTCAGGGTGGACATGACCAATTTCACCAACACCCCGATCTTCAACTTCGGACAGGAATATAGCGGACAGCACACTGCAGGCGCATCCAACTACGGCGAGATCTTCACCTCGCAAGGCGCCCGCAACATCCAGTTCGCATTGAAATATCGCTTCTGATCAGCAAACGGGTTTCCCCTAGGAAGTAGGCGCGGAGCCGCTACCCCCGGGTAGCGGCTCTTTTTTTCCCGTGCCCGCATCGCGCCTAACCGGGGATGCCCCGTCCCCATTGGAACTTGCCACCCCGCGTTATATCCTCGGAACCGTGTTTCGCCGCGCTCTGCGCTCACCTGCGATGGGTTTGGTCCTCGGGCTGCTCGTCACGCTCGCGGCCGTCGTCACCTACTCCGCCTACATCACTCACCAGATCGCCGGCCTCCGCGCCCTGCAAAATAATCTCGTCGAACGCAATCGCAAAGCCTCTCTGCAGCTCCTCCGCGTGCAAAATGATCTCAATTCTCTCGCCCTCGCCATGCGCGATATGCTCGATAACGACGAGCCTTACCCCCTCACCGCCTGGAAATCCCAATTCGCCCGCATCCACGAAGATCTCGACGACGCCCTGCAATCCGAAGAAAATCTCACCGGCTCGACGCGCACCGCCGATCAAAAACAATATCTAGCCGCCTCGCTCGCCCAATTCTGGAACGCCGCAGACCGCACCTTCGCCCTCGCACAAAATGGCCAGGACCAAGAAGCCCGCGAACAAATCCGCCTCACCCTGCAAGCCCGCCAGGAAGGCCTCAGCACCGCCGTCTCCCGCCTCCTCGTGCAAAATAATGAAAGCGACGAACAAATCGCCCTGCAAGTCCGCGAAATCTACGACCGCGTCCAGCGCCAGGTCTATCTCTTCCTCACCGCCACTCTCGCCGCCATCATTCTCACCAGCCTCTACGTCATCCGCTCGAACCGCCGCCTCTTCGAACAACTCGCCGCCCTCTCCCGCCAGCGCAGCGACCTCGCGCAAAAATTAATCTCCACACAGGAATCGACTCTCCGCCACATTTCCCGCGAACTCCACGACGAGTTCGGCCAGATCCTCACCGCCATCGGCGCCATGCTCGGCCGCGTCGAACGCCACACTCCCTCCGATTCCCCGCTGCGCTCCGAGCTTCACGAAGTTCGCGACATCACCCAGACCACTCTCGAAAATATTCGCAGCCTCTCGCAAGCCCTGCATCCCGTGATGCTCGATGAAGCCGGCCTCGAAAGCACCATTGACTGGTACATTCCCGTCGTCGAAAAACAAACCGGCATTGACATCACCTACGAAAAATCCGGCCACCCGTATCCCGTGGACTCCAGCGCCGCCATCCACATCTATCGCGTCCTCCAGGAAGCTCTCAACAACGTCGCCCGCCATTCCGGCGCCCGCGAAGCCTGGGTCCGCCTCCGTTTTCAGCCCGATTCGCTGCAGCTCGAAATCGAAGACCACGGCAAGGGCCTTAACTCCGACGCCTCCGCGGCAACGGCCAAGACCAAACCCGGCATGGGCCTCGTCGCCATGCGCGAACGCGCCGAACTTCTCTCCGCCACCATCGAGTTGCTGCGCCTCCCGCAAAATGGGACTCTAGTTCGTCTCCAAGTTCCCAAGGAAAGGCTCGAGCCGCATGCCCCATAAAATTTCCGTCCTCCTCGTTGACGACCACGCCCTCGTCCGCCGCGGTTTCCGCCGCATGCTCGAAGACGAGCCAGACATCAATGTAGTCGGCGAAGCCGGCGACGGCGACGAAGCCATCAAACTCGCCCGCTCCCTGCATCCAAAAGTAATCGTGATGGATTGCGCGCTCCCGGGTTCCAGCGGTCTGGTCGCCACGCGCAAAATCCTCGAACACTCCCCGGACACCGCCATATTAATGTTAAGCATGCACTCCGAAGACACCCTCGTCCGCCAGGCCCTCGATGCCGGTGCCCGCGGTTACGTCCTCAAAAACGCCGTGGACCTCGAACTCGCCACCGCCGTCCGCCGCGTAGCCGCCGGCGAAATCGTCCTCGCCTCCGAACTCTCGCGCTCCGCCAATCTGAAAGGCGAACGCAACGCCGGCCTCACCGCCCGCGAACTCGAAATTCTCCAGCTCATCGTGGACGGCAAATCCAACAAAGAAATCGCCGACCAGCTCTCCCTCAGCGTCAATACCGTCAGCGTCCATCGCGCCAATATCATGGATGCGCTCGGCATCCACAAAACCGCCGAACTCGTCGTCTACGCCATCCGCAACGGCCTGGTGAACATCTCGTGAATCGCCGCGCCTTCCTGAAAAATTTAGGCGCGCTGGGCAGCCTCGCTTCGCTCCCGCCACCGCTCGCTCAACTGACGAATTTCGCAGCCATCAACACGCAGCCGCTGCACCCGCCGCAAAATCAATCCCCGCAACCCACCTTCCGCCTCACAGACGTCACCACCTCCGCCGGTATCCACTTCCACCACAATTCCGGCGCCTACGGCGGCAAACTCCTCCCCGAAACTCTGGGCTCCGGCTGCGCCTTCCTCGATTACGATAACGACGGCTGGCAAGACATCCTGCTAATCAACGCCATGGACTGGCCCGGCCACCAGCGCAACCGCAGCACGCTCCGCCTCTACCAAAATAATCGCAACGGCACTTTTACAGACGTCACCCGCCGCGCCGGCCTCGACCTAGAAATGTACGGCATGGGCGTAGCCGTCGGCGATTACAATAACGACGGCTTCCCAGACATTTTCATCACCTGCATCGGCCAAAGCCGCTTGTTCCGCAACAACACCAAAGGCGCCTTCGTCGAAGTCACCAAAGCAGCAGGCCTCGCCGGCCGCCAGGCCCTCAGCACCTCCGCCCTCTGGTTCGATTACGATCGCGACGGCCTCCTCGATCTCTTCGTTTGCAATTACGTCAAATGGTCCGCCGAGCACGATGTTTTCTGCAGCCTCGACGGCACCCACAAATCCTATTGCACTCCCGAAGCGTATCGCGGCGAAACCTGCTGGCTCTTCCGCAATCGCGGCGACGGCACTTTCGAAGACGTCACCGCCAAAAGCGGCGTCTTCGACACCAGCTCGAAATCTCTCGGCGTCGCCATGCTCGATTACAATCTCGATGGCTGGCCCGATCTCTTCGTCGCCAACGACACCCAGCCCAACAAGCTCTACCGCAATCTGCATAATGGCACCTTCAAGGAAGTAGGAGTCGAGGCCGGAATCGCTTTCAGCGCCGAAGGAAAAGCCCGCGCCGGAATGGGCGTCGCCACCGGCGATTTCGAAAATTCCGGACGCGCCGGAATCGCCATCACCAATTTCGATAACGAAATGATCGGCCTCTATCAACCCATCGCCAATGGCGCCTACCAGGACATCGCCATCCAGGCCGGCATCGGCCTTCCCTCCGTAAATACTCTCGGCTTCGGCTGCGTTTTTCTAGACGCCGATCTCGATGGCCTGCTCGATCTAGCCGTCGCCAATGGTCACATTGACGACACCGTCCGCAACATTCGCGGCAACGTCGGCTACGCCCAGCCTCCGCAATTATTTCTCAATAGCGGCAAGGGACATTTCCACGACGTAGCCCCCGCCATGAGCAAGGAATTCGCCTCCCCAAAAGTCGGCCGCGGCCTGGCCTACGCCGACTTCGACCGCGACGGCGACCTCGACCTCTTAATGACCACCAACAACGGCCCCGCCTACCTCTATCGCAACGACGCCCAACCCGGAAACAAAAGCATCCGCTTCCGCCTAATCGGCACAAAATCCAATCGCGACGCCATCGGCGCCCGCGTCCAAATCGAATCGGGCGGCATCACCCAGGAGCGCGTAGTCCACAGCGGCTCCAGCTACCTCTCGCAATCCGAGCTCCCAGTAACCTTCGGCGTAGCCCACCAAGATAAAATCGACCGCGCCATAATCCAATGGCCCAGCGGCCGCACCGAAGATTTCAAAAACCTGCCCACATCCCAATCCTACGTCTGCACCGAATCCCAAGGCCTCGCCCCGCAAAAATCATAAACGCGGCCGCTGCCGTCGCAGTTGTAGTTGTAGCGCCGGCGTCTCGCCGGCTAATTTCCGCAGACTTCGCGACTGCCTCGTAGGGGCGGGTCTCAGACCCGCCCTTCGCCTCCCGGTCGACGCGGCCGACGCCATCGCCGTTAACGCAAAATCGCCTGTCTCTCCGTGGTGTCGGCAACTACACTGCTTCTCCGTGCCCTCCGCTTTTCCTCCGTGCCCTCTGTGTTAAATCTTTTGACGTCGACTTTGACTCTGATTTTCCTTTCGATCGAACCGCACAAAACCGCCTGCCCCTCCGCGATCTCCAAACTAAACGTCTTTCTCCGCGTCCTCTGCTCTTTTCTCTGCGTCCTCTGCGTTAAATCTTTTGACGTCGCCTTCGCCGTCGCTTTTGCCGGAAGCCGCGCCGCAAAACCCCTAATACTTTTACATTATTGCGTCCACTCGCGCTCTTCGTTACATTCCCCTCGTTAGCCGCCTCCCCCGCGTCCTGGCAGGCGCGCAGGCGGCCCACCCAAGCACGAAACCAGACCCCGGCCGGTACCCCCATACCAGCCGGGGTTTCCTCTTTGTACTCGTAACGCCGCGCCAATTAGTTCCACCAAGCGCGCGTGCAAGGGTCTCGCCGTCGCCCTATCTTTTCGTTGTCATCCTGCTTGCTCTGAGTGACCTTGCGAAGGGAACGAAGTGAGGGACCTCTCTTGGCCTTTTCAAACCGAACAATCTGCATGGCTCAATCCGCGTCCGCACTAACCAGCGCCGCTTTACCCTGAGGGTCCGCCTGTGGCGGACTCGAAGGGAGGCGCGACACCAGCGCCGGCTCGTCCTGAGGGCCTTCCGCTGGCAGGACTGACGGAAGGCGCGCCATAAAAATCTCTCCGGTCTAAAGTGTCAGGCATGTCCCCGGTCTGCACCACGTCTTTGATTTTCTTGCGAGCAGACGCCGGACCCACGCTCCGCATTCTTGGCCTGACTAAGCCCAATGCCATCTCGGCCTGAGAGCCCGCCCGTGGCGAGATCGATGCAAGGCGCGGCATAAGTTAGCCCCGGGCGTAAGCCCGGGGAACCCCGCAAAAAAACAACCAAGCGCCGTAGGTGCGACACTCACCGCAAACGATATTCCCCGCCGCCTAGAAACTGCAATAACCCAAGGTTGCGAAGAACTTGCAGCTGTTGCCGGATTTTGTCTCGAACGTAATGATTATCCGGATGCAGGCGTGCAAGCTGATTTTCCGAGGCGTAAACATCACGAAGGCTGAATTCTGTCCTTCCGACCGAGCGCACAACGTTCAATACATCCAACGTCCACCCGCGTTGTCGCGCTCTGATTTTCTCGAGCGGGCGAATCCGCGCATACTGCGCTCGCACTTCAGCAGGCGCCGCGGGCTTTCCGCCGCTGACGATCTGAATTCTCGCGTCCTCCGGGATCGCCCCCGGGAGAATATTGCAACCGACCCAACCGTGGCGTTCGGCATTGGCGCTAAGCGGCTTTCGTTTCTCTATTGCCGAAAGCGGAAACGCGAAATGCGGAATCAAAATCAGATTCACGATTTTCCAAAGAGTTGGCTCGTAATGGAGCGCGAATAAATTCGGTGTGCGGTCCTCTTTGATGGCCCGCACCATGGCGCTGTATGCTGCGTCCGCAATCCGCCCGGTGAGTGCCCGGCCCTGTGCCTTTAGCTGAAATGGCGCCTGGCAATCAGGGCACGTGTAGTCAATCGCCGGCGTATTGGTCGCCGAGGCGGCCAGCGAGTCCGAATGGCAGTTGGGACAATAAAGATTCGCAAGGCCCCAAGCCTCGCTCGCTACGCCCGCGCGCCGAGACTTGTTCTTGTACCTTTCTAATCCTGCATGCGGTAAGGCGGTTTGCACCGCCACATTAGATCATTGTTACTGGGTCAGATAAATCTCCGTTTCCGTCTTGATGACAAACAAAATCTCCAGCGCGGCCTGCGCGCTCCCCTGAAATTTCGCCAGCGCCTCCTCCATATTTTCCGCGGCCACCGAGTACACGACCTCGCGGCGGTAACTTCCCACGAAGTAGAAATTTCGCTCGCGGCGAACCAATTTTCCTGAATTCAGTGCGTTCATGGCCCGGGTCCCTGTACACACTGATCGATCCATAGATCCCTCATCGAGATCAAGATCAATCGCTATGCAGCCCGCTGTCATGGAAACAAACAGCAACTCGTCGGTGATGCGCGAAAGCGTCGTGGACATGAAGCCCGCTTCCATCTCAACACCGATGACGGCGCGGAAATCGCGCATCGCCGCCATCGCCGTCGTGCCACTCCCCACGAATGGATCCAGCACCAAATCCCCTTCATTCGACGCCGCCCGAATAATCCGCTCCAGCAACGCCACCGGCTTCTGCGCGGGGTGCTTGCCAAATCGCTTCTCCTCCCGCCCCGGCGGATAAATCTCCCACACGCTCTTCATCTGCTTGCCGCGATTAATCTCCTTCATCAACTTGTAGTTAAAGACGTGCCGGCTCTTCTTGTTCTTCGCCGCCCAGATAATCGTCTCGGTGGCATGCGTGAAATAGCGGCACGAAAGGTTCGGAGGCGGGTTCGGCTTCACCCAGGAGATATCGTTCAGGAGTTTGAAGTCCAGCTGCTGCATCGCGAAGCCGACCGAATGAATCACGTGGCTCGTCCCGCTCACCCAAATCGTCCCGTTCGGCTTCAGCACGCGCTGGCAAGCTGCCAGCCACGCTCGATTGAACTCATGATTCGCCTCCGCTCCCCGCGAACGGTCCCACTCCCACTTGTTCACGCTCACCATCTTCCCGGCGTGGCACGTAATCCCATTGTTCGAAAGAAAATACGGCGGGTCCGCGAAAATCAGGTCCACCACCCCCTCGGGGATCGCCGCCAGAATCTCCAGGCAATCGCCCTGATAGATTCGGATGTGATGCCTGGTGTCCTTAAACACGGGAGCAGGCAGCGCAGGCACAACACTCCCCTCTGCAATGGCCGCCGCCGCTATTTTCGCTGATTTGGACAAGGAATGTGCGCGCCCGCACATTTCTGAGGGCGCGTCCGGATCGTTGATCGAACGCCACCACCTGTCAAGCCGAGTTCCAGTCAACCCCACCGCCCGCCGCCCTTACTCCCCGTTGTCATCCCGCTTGCCCTGAGCGAACTCGCGAAGGGAGCGGAGCGAGGGATCTCTCTTCTGCGACTGCAACCCCCAAGGAGTCCGCCGATCGCGCAAGCAGACGCATCTGACTTCCTAGCTCGACACCGCCCCTCCAACCCGCCCGTAACGCGTTGCTCTGGACGACCAATTTAAGACTAGTAATCATAAGGTAAATGTGATAACGTGGGTCGGGGCACTTTTCCGCCCTACCAAGGACGCAACATGGCCACCGCCACACCGGCAACGGGGCAAGCGAACCGAACACCAGGGAATACTGTCGCCCGATCCGGCCCCGCGCGCCCCGCCCGTCGCACCGTTTACGCTTCCCTTTTCGAGAATCCCGCCCACTCCAAGATCCTGCCATTCGACCCACGCAACGTAGCGAAACCCCGCACTGTCGCGCACTGTTCTCGGGCGCCCGCACCGCAATTTTCACGGATGTTACATTGTTACAAGCGCGCCCCGCGCTTCTCTAGCCATTCGTCACTAGTCACTCGCCACTACTGTCCGGTTGAGCGTTTCGAGAAGGTTGGGAAGCTATTGACGCATATGAATTTATCGGCGAAAAGAGTAGTTTTCGATTTGAATTGCAAAGGCCTCATTCTCGCTCCTGGGACACGGGGAGGGATGCGAGATGAACTCCGGCAAGACGGTGTTTGCGCAGTTGATGGATTTCATTCCTACGTACGAATTCCGGCGTTGCGTGGCGCGTTACCGCGGGCAGTATCGCGTGCGCAGTTTTTCTTGTTGGGACCAGTTCCTCGCCATGGCCTTCGCGCAACTCACGTATCGCGAGAGTTTGCGCGACATCGAAACGTGCCTGCGGGCGCTCGGCGGAAAGCTGTACCATGTGGGGATTCGCGGTCAGGTTTCGCGCAGCACGCTGGCCGACGCCAACGAGAGCCGCGACTGGCGCATCTTCGCCGATTTGGCGCGCGTGCTCATCGCCATGGCGCGGCCTTTGTATGCGGGCGAGCCTTTGGCGGTGGAGCTGGAAGAAACCGCCTACGCTTTGGACTGCACGACCATCGATCTGTGTCTTTCGTTGTTTCCCTGGGCGCGCTACCGACGGCTGAACGCCGCCGTCAAGATGCACACGCTGCTGGATCTGCGCGGCAGCATTCCGGTGGGAATCGACATAAAACCAGCCAAAATCCACGAAATTCGCGTCTTCGATCAACTGCTGCCGGAACCGGGCGCTTTTTATCTTCTCGATCGCGGGTACTTGGACTTCGCGCGGCTGTACCACTTGACGCAATGCTTGGCATTTTTCATCATTCGCGCGCGAAAAGATTTTCGCTTTCGCTGCGTGACTTCGCGGGCCGTGGACAAGAGCACCGGCTTGCGCTGCGACCAAACGATCCGCTTGGAGAGTTTCTATACCTTGAAAGGTTATCCGGAGGCGCTGCGCCGCATCCGCTACTGCGACCAGGAGAATGCCCGCCAGCTGATCTTTCTCACCAACAATTTTTCCTTGCCCACGCTCAGCATTCCGCAACTCTACAAATGCCGCTGGCAAGTCGAACTATTCTTCAAATGGATCAAGCAGCACCTGCGCATCAAAGCCTTCTATGGCCTCTCCGAGAACGCCGTGAAGACGCAAATCTGGACGGCCATCGCCATCTATGTGCTGGCGGCCATCGTGCGCAAACGCTTGCGCCTGGACTTGGAACTGCATGCCATGCTGCAAATTCTGAGCGTCTCCCTTTTCGAAAAAATCCCTTTGCTGCAAGTACTTACGCAAAACGCAGCAACATCGGAGAGCCCCGATGCCGCTAAACAATTGCAAATGTTCAGCTTTTAGCCGGACACCTGT
>CAWAAG010000019.1:0-7077 GCA_963780035.1 uncultured Acidobacteriota bacterium
GGTCACTCGCCACTGCCTTTTCAATCGCCAACCCGCGCGATTAGAAATCGCTATATCTCTTACAAAACAAACACCCGCGAACCGATTCAATCGCCAACTTTTCGACACTCCGTGCATCACGAACCTGCCGCGCCGGCAGGCGGGTCACGATTCACCAATCACGAATCACGCACCTTCTAATCGACAATGCCAGATATTAGAATTCCCCGTATCTCGCACAAAACAAACACTCGGACCTCGTTCTAATCGACAATATTTGCGATGTTTGAATCTCCAAATTCAGCACTCCCAAAGGTTCTGCCGAACCCGCCCTGCGCTTGAAGCTCGACCCTCCACTCTCGATTTTCAACCCTCCCTATTGGTTTCTAACCGCAACAACACCCCATTTAAAATTGCCGGTAACTCTCTGAAAATAAACGCCGAACGAAATCCTAATCGCAACACCAATCGCTGTTTTGCCCTCAGCGCTTCTTGCAACGCCAGTCACCGCTCCCACCTCACAAATCGCTACTCACTAAGCGCTACTCACGCCTTCCCTCCGCCGCAACTTTCATGCAGGATTGGGGCGGAGAATCCCATGACGCGACCACTTTCGATTTTGCTCTTCTTCTGCGGCCTCGTTGCAGCGCTTGCGACACCCGCGCCGGCGTTGGCGCAGGCACCCACCGCGAACACCACCGCTCCCGCGCATTTGTCCACCCACTGGGAGGAACTGACCGCGGCGGATTTTCGCACCGCGATCGGCCGCTCCGGCGGGACATGCATTTTGCCCTTCGGCATCCTCGAAAAGCACGGTCCGCAGCTGCCGCTGGGAACGGATTTGATCAACGTGCGTTATGCCTCGCTCGCGGCCGCGGACGAGGAGTACGCCGTGGTCTTTCCCGCCTATTATTTCGGCCAAATTTTCGAAGCGAAACACGAGCCGGGGACCATCGCCTACAGCGCGGACCTGCAGATGCGTTTGCTCCAGGAAACCACCGACGAAATGGCGCGCAACGGCTGCAAGAAAATCCTGATCGTCAATGGGCACGGCGGCAACGAGCACCTGCTGCCCTTTTTCGCGCAGGCGCAACTCGATAAGCCCCACGATTACGTGGTCTACGTCCAGTGGGGGCACGAAATTCCCGCGGGCGGCCCAGCCAAGAAAACCACGCTGGATATGCACGCGGGCGAATCGGAAACGTCGCGCGTGATGGTGTCGCGCCCGGACCTGGTGCACCTTGACCGCGCCGCCAGCGAATCGGGCGCGGACCAGAATCGCGTGCATCTGCCCGACGACGTTTACACCGGCATCTGGTGGTACGCGCGCTTCCCGAACCACTACGCCGGAGACGGTTCCGCGGCCACTCTCGCCTACGGCGAAGCGGACATGAAAGCCTGGGTAGCCGCGATCGTCGAAGCGCTGCGCGCCGTGAAAACGGACGACGTCAGCCTGAAACTGCAAAAGGAATTTTACGAAAAGAGCGCGCATCCGCTGGATACGCCGCAATGACAGCGCGAGCGTTAAGACGGGATCGTGCCGAGTTGTGCGGCGTAGGCCAGCAAGCGGGCGTCGTCTCCGCGCGCGCCGATCAGTTGCACGCCGGCGCCGCTCGCGGCAGGCAGCGCGACGATGGGCACGCCGGGCAGACTGAGCGGCGAGGTGTAACGCAGGATGGTGCGCCGCGCCTGGCTGTGGTCGGCGCCCGCAAGAAGCTGCGCGACGGGCGAGCACGGCGTGATCAGGAAGTGATGTTCGCGCAACAGAGCGTCCACCCGCTCGCGAAACGCCGCGTGCAGCCCGCGCAGCCGCCGGATTTCTTCGGCCGGGACGGATAGTCCCCAAGCCAGGCGCTCGGCGATGGATTTTTCGAAATGCGAAAAATCCTCGCCGGTATTCGCGGTGTGAAAAGCGCCCGCTTCGCTCGCCTGGATCGGCGCGAAAATGGACATCGCGTCTTCCCAGAACGCGACGTCAACCGGAACGATTTCGGCGCCGGAATCTTGCAACTTGTTGCGCCAGTGCGCCAAACCGGCAAGCACCGCCGGTTCGCAATCGCGCAAGAATTCTTCCGCGACGCAGCCGATGCGCACTTTTTTCTCCGCCGCCGGCGGCACGCTCAGTCCAAAGAGCGCTCCGCCAAGCAGCGGCGCGTCGCGCAAATCGCGGAACAACCACCCCAATGTGTCAAACGACGCCGCCAGCGGCATCCCGCCCTGCCACAGTCCAAGTTGCTGCGCGAGACCAATGGACGCGCGATACCCCGCCAACCCGCACAGCGCCGCCGGCGCCCGAATCGAACCCCCAGTATCCGTACCGATCGCCGCAACCGCCGAACCTTCCTGTACACTCGCCGCCGAGCCGCTGGAAGAACCGCCGGTGAGGCGCTGCGCGTCGTTCGGCTGCACGCAATCCCCATAGTCGGGATTCTCTCCCGTAATGCCGTACGCCAACTGGTGCAGATGGGTCTTCCCCACGATGATTGCGCCGAGCCCGCGCAAGCGCACGGCGACGGCGGAGTCGTCGCGGGCGATGCCCTTGCGCGCGGCGTAGTAACGCGAGCCCGCACTGGTGGGATGGCCGGCGAGATCGAAACAGTCTTTGAGCGCGATCGGCAGGCCGTACAGCGGCGGCTTTGCGCCCGTGCCGAAGTTGCGCGGCAGCGCGTCGGCTTCGCGGAGCACGGCGTCGGCGTCCAGCGAAAGATACACGTTGCGGCCGGCGTTGCTGTTCGCGCGCGCAAGCGCCTGCTCGGCCGCGGCACGAGGAGTGATTTCTCCGTGCGCGATGGCGTCGCGAAGAGTTTGCACGGGACCGGGTGTGGTGGCTTTCATCGGCTACGTTCCAACCGTGTTCATCGCGTGGACCGCTTTCATCACCGATTTCTTTTAGTGTCCGGATTCAAATGCGGTGAAACGGCGCTCGAGTTCCCATTGTTGCTGGGCTTTTTCGCTCGATTTCAGGAAGGCTGCGCAGGCTGCGGAAGTGTTTTCATTTCCTGGTTTTTCTGGTGCACACGGGGAGACGGTTTTTGTGAACACATCCGGCGAAATCCACAGGCTCGCGCCGGGAAGAAAGCTATGTTCGAGGCTGGCGCGGACCATTTGCTTGAGGTCGTCATAACTGAGAGCGTAGGTTTCGGCGGCGCGGACGTATTCGTGCGTCAGATCAATGCGCGAAACACCTTCATCGTCGGTGGAGAGCGCGACAGGAACCCCAAACTTGCGGTAAATCGGGAAAGGATGATTCTTGCCGCTAACGCCGAGAATTACATCGTTGCTGGTGAGATTGATTTCTACCATCACATGCTTCGCAGCCATTTCTTTGAGCAGGTCGTAGGGGCGATTTTCGTACATCACGTCCACACCGTGGCCGATGCGTTCGGCGTGACCCTCTTTGACCGCGAGGCGAACGTGGCAGCAGAGACCTTCGTAGGTAACCAGGCCCGGCGCGATTTCGCCAGCGTGCAGGGTGATGTGGACCTTCGGGTAAAGCGCGTGAAGGAAGCCGACCATTTTCGTTTGCAGGGCGTAATCGGACATGGAAATGTAGCCGTCTTCGGGCATCACCATATTTATGCCGACGAAGCGGGGATCGGCGGAAGCGGTTTCGAAGCCCAGCAACGTTTGCGCAAAGACTTGCTCCTTCGGAAAGCGGCGCAAGATCTGGTAAAGGAACCGAATTTGCAGTCTGCATGCCGGGGCTTCGTCCTGTTGGCCGCAGCTTTCGCGCTGACGGCGCACCTTTTCGGCTTGGTCGAGAGCCGCGCTGGCTGTGGCTACTTCTTCGCGGAGGCCGTGTGCCAGCAATTCATCGCGCAGCTTGCTGAACGCAGCCGGCGAGTCGCCGGGATCGGGCCAGCCGAGTTCTTTTGCGAGCGCGGCGGCGTGGCGGAAATCGGGCGTGTGCATCAGTTCGAGATACTGTTCGTTCTGTGCGGCGGCGCGGGTGGCCAGTTCGTCAAGCCATTCGCCCAGGTGACGGGATTCGTCGATGTTGGGACCGAAGCGTGCGAAGGAGTCGAAAAAGTGGTCATGTGCGGTTGTTCCGGGAGTGGGCACGAAGCCGCGCATGGAAAAAGAGTCAATCAGCGCGTCATATAGGTGTTGGTCCGTGAAGGCTTGCGCGGCGGGGACATTGCCTTCGCCACAAACAGGTTGCGGCGGGACGCTGTCGGTCATCGCCTGCGATTTGAAAAAGGCGAGTTTGGCGAGGTTGACGCACAAGTGATCTTCGGCGCCGTCGCGGATCCAGGTTTCGGCGTAAATCGCGCCATATATATGGTTGTGCAGGTCGGCGCCCTTGGGCATGGCAACGAGGAAAGCGCGCAGTTCGAGCGGATTTGCGCGGGCGGCCTCAAAGGCGCGCGCCGTGCGCTGTTCGGCGGTCGCTTTGCTGGCCGCCGGCGCAGGCGCTGTGGTTTGCGTGAATGCCGACGCGGAAAATACGAACAACAAAGCCAAGAGTGCTCGCCAATTGATGCGTCGCGTGGTCTGGAGTAAATTCATTCTGTTTCCTTGCGCCGTAATCTTGAGCCTGAAACTTCACCACAAATGAGACGCAAGAACAAGGGAGGTCCGCTATGGAATACGACAAGAACAAAGTCGATGACACGGTTTTGGCGCTGTTGTACTTGACGATGTTCGACGACAAGTTCGGCCGGCGGGCGTGGAAAGGCCAAGATTGGGAGGCGATGGATCGTCTGCATGAAAAAGGTTACATCTCCGACCCAAAGAGCAAGGCAAAGTCCGTGATTATGACGGAGGAAGGAGCGAGGCGCGCCGAGGAGCTCTTCAAAAAGCACTTCGGAATGAACGGCCGGAGTGCGGCTCAGCGATAAACCTCCTTGCGGTGAAGCACGCGAAGAATTTCGATGGTGAATTTCTCGACCGCCAGGAACAGGACGCGATAATCGCCAACTCGGAGACGAAACTCTTGGCGGGGCGGTTGAAGCTTCTTAACATCGCCGGCGCCGACGCTGAGATAGTTGTCGATAGCGTGCAGAATACGGAGGGCGATTTCGCGATCGATGGCCCGAAGGTCGGCACGAGCCTCTGGTGACCAAACGATCGCAAATTTGGACACGCGGATAGCCTAGCGGGGCGACAGGCCGAACTCGCGAAGTACATCCGCATGCGAGACGCCCTGACTACGGTCGAGTGAATCTCGCGCTTGGTCCAGCGCTGCTGCTCCCTCGGAAGAGACCTGCGCATCTTCGAGGGAGGCTGCCGCCAAAGAGCGGGAGACAGGATCCAACAACATAAATTGCAACAAAGGCACTACGGCCGAGACCTGGGCGGGGTCAAGTTCGTCAATCAACCGATGAGCCTGCTCTTTTTTGTTGCCGGAATTGCTGGCCATGAAAACGTTCTCTCCCACGCGGGGTCCACACCGCAGGTCCCAACACTCACTCCATTTTACACCATATCCGTCTCTCACCAGGGGCAGCTTGTCGGTTTTACCACGGTTCCGCCGAGCTGGGTCGGGCCTGTAATTGCACCGAGAAGTCAATGGGATACCGCAGAGAAGCAGAGTTCGCAGAGGCAATCTGAGCTGCCGCGAACGGGTTTTGATCCATTAACTCCGCAGCACGTAAGAATTTGATAATATCACACGGTCTGACCACTTGAAGTTGCCCGGTACCGCTCGATGAATAAGAAAAAGAAGATCGCTCGGCAGCTCGCAGAAAAAACCTTAAAGAGGCATTTCGCCAAGACACAACTTTACGATCTGGTGACTGCCAGCCGCACCTTTCCGGTGACGGCGCGGGTCGACCTGCAACTTGCGCTCGAGAAATTGCTCACGTCACGTTCCGACGTGAAACTGTTCGGAGTGCATCGCCACTATGCTCACGAAACATTGACGTTCGCGAATCTGATGGGAAACGTGAACGATCCGGCTCTGATCGCCCCGCTGCAGTACGAAGAAATTGATATCGGCGACGCTTTGCCCGCCCGTTGCCTGAGGCAAGGTTTGTGGTTGTCGTCCTGTGATGGCGTGCCTTTTGCGTTGCTCTTAAGTCCAGCTGGACACTATGGGCAAACCGAAGGCTCGCACCTTGAGATTGCCGTGCCTCCCGGCGAGGCTGGCTCTTTGCTTTCACGCAAGCTCTTGGACGAGTTGGAGCAGCTGGTGAAAAAAACCGCCTCGTTTCGCGGCAAGGTTATCTCCCTCGAAGCAGCCGACCGATACTCCGGACGCACGGGTCCTTTGCGCATTCACAAGCTGCGAAGTGTGCGTCGCGAGGAAGTGATTTTGCCGGAGAAGACGCTGGGGCTTCTAGACCGAAATATCGGCGATTTTATCGCCCAGAGACAGAAGCTTTTAAAGCTTGGCTTGCCGATCAAGAAGGGCTTGTTGTTTTACGGACCTCCTGGTACCGGAAAGACGCACACGATCCATTACTTAGCCAGCCAGCTTCCAGACCACACGACACTATTGGTGACGTCCGAGCAAGTTGGGCTGCTCGACCGTTACTTCCAGCTAGCCAGGTTCTTGCAGCCAGCCATGATTGTGATCGAGGATGTTGACCTGATCGCGCGAAGACGCGAGGAAATGTACGGACCGTGCGATGAAAGTCTTCTGAACAAATTACTGAACGAAATGGACGGCTTACGCGAAGATGCCGCGATGCTATTCGTGCTTACGACCAATCGCCCCGAACATCTGGAGGCTGCGCTGGCGTCGCGCCCTGGGCGAATCGATCAAGCCATCGAATTTCCGCTTCCGGATGATCGCGGCCGTCGTCAACTCATTCGGCTTTACGCGTGCGGCTTAAGCTTATCGGATGAAATCGTGGAAGCGCTGGTGAAGAAAACGAAGAATTCGAGCCCAGCTTTCATCAAGGAACTCATGCGGCGCGCGGCTCAGTTCTCTCTTCAGGCAAGCGGGGTAGGTTCGCTCGATCACCAGAGTGTGGACGCGGCTCTCGATGAGATGCTCTTTTCAGGCGGATCGTTAAATGCCAAGTTGCTCGGCGCGACTGAAATGACGAGAGAACCAATCCCATAAAAGAGGGCGCGCTAGATTTTAGTCAGCAAGACTCCTGCGTATCGCGGTCTATCGGTTAAATCGCTTATTCCACTCTTATCTTCCAT
>CAWAAG010000020.1:0-293045 GCA_963780035.1 uncultured Acidobacteriota bacterium
TATTTTGTGCTTACAGAATCGTGGCTTCAAGCGCTAAGGAATCTGTGTGAGAACTCGAAATGTTCCCTCAGCGGCTAAGCAGTTTGCGGAAATAGTCAGAAACGCGCCTCAGGGGCTAAAGCCCCTGATGATTAGGCTGGCTTTATGTCGGAGCTAAAGCTCCGACCCCCTAAAAACCGACTTTTTCCGCAAACTGCAAAGCCGCTCTAATTTTTCGACGGCTATGGCACGGCTAAACCCGTGCACTGACGAAAATCATGGTTCTCGCACAGGCTCTGAAGTCCCGCCCTTCCGCCGGCGCACACTATGGTCGGGAAACGGTACTTCAGCGGCTAAAGCCGCCGCGAGCTTGCTCAGTTTATGTCGTAGCTGAAGCTACGACCTACAAAGATTCCCGAGGATCGGCACGCGGTGCACGGCTCTGGGGCACTGAAGTGCGCCGCTACAAAGGCACCATCCGTGGCGCGCACACGGCGATTCCTGAGAAAGCGTTTTCTCGGGACATGGAAACTTTAGCGAAGAGGAGAAGGGGCGTCAATTTGATTCTGCTTCGGATGGGTGCGCGCGCTTGCGACGTGGCGCTGGCGTTTTCGAGGCGGAGGGATCAGGGACAGCGTTGCGCGGCGCGGAGGGGGCCATGGCCGTGGAATCGCGCAGAACGAGATGGGTGCGAAGCTGGTACTCGGTGCCGCTGGGCGCGGCGGTGGTGCGTTGCACGTCGGCGAGAAGGGCGTTGAAAGCGAGGCGGGCGATTTCGGTCTGCGACATTTTCACGGTGGTGAGCGGCGGAATGACGAATTGCGCGAGGCGGATATCGTCGAAGCCGACGACGGAGAGATCTTTGGGGACATGCACGCCTTGCTGGTAACTTTCGCGGAGGGCGCCGATGGCGGTCATATCGTTGGAGCACATGACGGCGGTGGGACGCTTGGAGAGCGCGAGGATTCCGTGCATGGCAGCCATGCCGCCTTCGATGGTGTGGTTCCCTTCGACCAGGTAATTGGGAAAAACGCGCAGGCCGATTTCTTCCATGGAATGCAGGAAGGCTTGCTGGCGGGCCATGGCGGATCTGAGGGCGAGCGGACCGGAAACGAAGGCGATGCGTTCGTGACGGAGCGCGGCGAGGTGTTGCACGGCCTGGCGAATGCCGTGGAGATAATCGATGCGGATATTGCTGATGCGCGGGAGCGAGGGGCCGACGTCAATGAAGACGAGCGGAACTTTGCGGGATTTGAGGTCGTCGAGGAGCGCTTCTTCCATGCCGAAGGTGACGATGGCGACGCCGTCCACGCGGCGCTCGATCATGCGGCGGACGGAGAGGGCCATGCGCTTGGGATCGTGCACGGTGGTGCTGGTAAGGATTTCGTAATTGTGCTGGACGGCGATGTCTTCAAAGCCCTGGACGATTTCCGGGAAGAAGGGATTGGTGATTTCGGAGATGATGAGGCCGAAGATTTTGCTGCGGCCGGAGACCAGGCCGCGGGCCTGGGTGTTGGGGTAGTAACCGAGTTCCTCGACGACTTTCCAGACGCGGCGGGAAAGGTGCGGCGCGACGGTGGGAACACCGTTGATGGTGCGCGAGACGGTGGCGATGGAAACTTTCGCGCGCCGGGCGACTTCGTGGATGCTCACAGGGGCGCCTCGATCATTTGCAAATGAGACTAATGACTAAAGCAAAAGTTGCAATTTTTGTGGAGCGATTGCGTTGGTCATCGGTGGTGCCACAACAAGAATGGCGCACTGACCCTTCGTAACGTCACTCAGGGTGAAAGTGCGCCGCTACATAACTACTGCCCATGGCACTCTTATGCGCATTTCAACACTTCTAAATTGCCCGGCGTCGGGCGTTGCCTACTTGCCCGGGGTAAACAGCTCCAGGCGGACGTGCCAGGAGACGGACTTGCCGGGTTCGACGGTGACCATGCCGGTGTCCGTGTTTCCCCAGATTTTTTTGTTGTAGGGGTCGGCCAGATTGAATTGGGGTTCGACCGCTACGAAGTCTTTATCCGGCGGCGCGTAGACTTGAATGGCCTTGATGTCCGGCGAAAGACCCATGATGTGGACGCCGTAGTTGGCGGCGGGGTCGGTGACGTTGACGACTACCCTGCCCTCGGCGTCGCGCTGCAAGTCGGTAAAGCAATCATCGAGGAACATGGAGCCGAGGGGCTTTCCGGCGGCAGCGGTGAAATCGTAGGGCGTGCCTTTGACGGATTCGATCTGGCCGGTGGGAAAGACGTCGTCGTAATTGTCCACGAGAGCGCGCTTTTCGGCGGGGACCTGGAGGCGGGCCTGGGTGCGATCGCCGCTGGGAAATGCGAAGTACGGGTGAAAGCCGATGGCCATGGGGAGCGGCTCTTTGCCGACATTTTTGGTGGTGACGACGATATCAATGGCGTCGTTTTTCAGAGTCATCTGGATGTACACGTCGGTATCGGAAAGCCAGTGGCCGCCAAAATTTCCGGCATGCAGAACGGCGGAGACGGTGGATTCCCTGGCGCCATTGGCATGCTTCACGTCTTTGAAGTCGGAAGACAGGATCAGGCCGTGCATGGCGTGAACTTCGGCACCGGGATTTTTGCCTTTCCAATTGGCGGGCAGCGAGACTTGCTTACCGGCAATGGTGGTCTCGAGGGTCATGCCGTCTTTGGAGAGAGTGCCGCGGATGCGATTGGGATAGGGGAGAAGAATGGCGCCGCCCAGTTTGAAGCTGTTGTTGCCGAAGGAATCGTTGTCAGTCTCGAGGTATTTTTTGGCCTCGGGGAGCGGCATGGTGGTGAGAACGTCAATCGTGCCCTTCCCCGGTAAAAATGCCTTGAGCTGCAAGAGATTCATGCCGTTGCCGGGAAGAATGACGGCCTGAATGAATTGCGGTTTCGTAGGATTGGCCGGCAATGGGCGGTCGAGAGTGACCACGGGTTCCCCTCCGATAGAGATAGGCGGGGCCTGATGGTCGGCCGCTTGCTGAGGAGAGGCGGCTTGGACATGAGACAGGTGCCCCAAAGATAGAGAAATGACGGTGAACGCAATGATGAAAAACAGGAGCGACTGGAAGCCGGATGTCTTGGTGGACATGATCTCCTTTTTACCCTAGCAAACGTTTACCGGCAACTAGATTAGCACAAAGGCGAGCAAGGCGGCGCGCGCCGGAGGCTTATCCCGAACGCAATCTTATACTTGGAATGTTGGGTGGGTGGCAAGGGGTATCTTGCCGGTTCAGGTAAACATCTGCCACGGAGGCACAGAGACACGGAGAGAAACTTTAGGCCTGCAGAGGCGATAGTTGCAGTTTTCTGAAGTCTCAGTGGCTCCGTGACTACTTCTGCCACTGAGGCACAGAGACACGGAGAAAAACTTGGGGACTGCAACGGCTCGAGATGCGGGTTTCGTCGGATCTCTATAGCGCTTTTGGGCGCGGCCAACTTCGAAGACTACTTCTACCGCAGAGACGCTGAGAGCGCAGAGAAAGCCAGGCTGTTGGCTTGGTTGAGATGCGGCACTCAGTTCGAGTTTTCCAGGAGCAGGGCTATGCCTTGGCCGCCGCCTATGCAGGCGCTGGCTATGCCGTAGCGGAGATTCGAGCGGCGGAGTTCGCGCGAAACGGTGACGGAGAGGCGGACGCCGGTGGCGGCTAGCGGGTGGCCGATGGCGATGGCGCCGCCATTGACGTTGAGTTTGGCGCGGTCGAGGCCTAGTTCGCGTTCGACGCCGATGATTTGCGCGCCGAAGGCTTCGTTGATTTCGAAGCGGTCAATTTGATCGAGGGTGAGGCCTACACCATCGAGAAGTTTGCGGATGGCGGGAGCGGGAGCGATGGCCATGATTTCCGGCGGAACGCCGACGGTGGCGGCGGCTACGATGCGGGCAAGCGGTTGGACGCCGCCGGATTTCGCGTAGGCGCCGGAGCCGACTAACGCGGCAGCGGCTCCGTCAACGATGGCGGAGCTATTGCCGCCAGTTTGGACACCGCCGAAGGCGGGACGGATTTTGGCCAGGACTTCGTAGGGCGAGGGGCGGACGTGCGTATCGGCGGCGAGGCTTTCGACTTTTCTGGAAATTTCAATGCCGCGTGGTTTGTAACCTGCTAGTTCGAATGTTTCCGAGACTACCGGAACGATTTCGCCGGAGAGGAAGCAGGCTTTTTGCGCGGCGAGAGCGCGGTTGAAGCTCAGTTCGGCGAAGCGGTCCACTTCTTCGCGGGTGATTTTGTACTGGCGCGCGACGTTTTCGGCGGTGTCGCCCATGGTTAGGCCGGGCGCGGGATCGAGCAGCGCTTCCCACAGGAAATCCTTGAATTCGACCTGGCCCATGCGGAAACCGCCGCGGTGGGTGAAGGCCGCGACGGGATTACGGCTCATGGATTCGGCGCCGACGCAGAGCGCGAGATTGATTTTTTTCAGGGTGATGGCGTCGGCAGCCTGGCTGATGGCTTCCATGCCGGTGCCGCAGACGCGTTGGACAAGGTGCGCGGGACGATCGGCGGGAACGCCGGAGTAAAGGCCGATGTGGCGGGGGAGCATGTAGGCGTCGAAGCTGGCTTGGGCGACACTGCCGGCGATGGTGGAATCAACGTCGGTGGGCGAGATTTTGGAGCGCTGGAAAACGGCGCGGGCGGCTTTGATGCCGAGGTCAATCGGCGAAACGAGGCCGAGGACGCCGTTGTAATCGGCGAAGGGAGTGCGAACGCCGTCGAGGAGCCAGATGTCGTCGTACTGGATGAAAAAACCGCCTGCTGTGGTGGGGGACATTTGTTACTTCTCCTTGATTTTGAAAATGCGCGGGGAGGATTCCGGCGCGTAAAGTTCTTCGACGATGGCCGAGCGGCGATCGAGGACGGCGCGCTGATTGAGCGAGCCTTTGTCTGTGATTTCACCGTCGTCGAGCGAGGGAGGCTCTTCGGCCAGGATGGCGCGCACGACGCGATTGGAGCTGCCGGTGATGCTGGCGGCGGATTTTTCGAGCAGCGCCTGGAAATGCGCGCGGACGGAAGGATGGCGAAAAATTTCGGGGGCGGGCGCCGTGGCGGGAGCGGCGCTTTCGGCTGTGGTACTTTCGGCTGGCGCGCACAGGCCGCGGCAGGCGTCGGCATCGGCGAAGATGATCATGCCGATCTCGTCGCGGTCGTGGCCGGTAATGACGGCGTCGCGAACATAGGGCGCGAAATCAGCGAGTATGCGTGAGCGCAACGGGCCGACGCTGACCCAGGTGCCGCTGGCGAGTTTGAAATCTTCCGAGAAACGGCCATCGAACAGGAATCCTTTATTAACGTCGCGCGGATCCACGAAGCGGAGGGCGTCGCCGAAGCTGTAGAAGCCATCTTCATCGAAAACCTTTTGCGTCAGTTCCGGTTGGCGCCAGTAGCCCGGGGTGATGTTGGGGCCGCGGACGCGAACTTCCAGTTTACTCCCTTGCGGGACAAGTTTGGCTTCGACGCCGGGAATGGGTATGCCGATCACGCCGGCCTGGTCGGTTTCCCAGGTGGTTTGAATGGCCATGGGGGCGGTTTCCGTGGAGCCGAGGCCGGTGACCATGATGATGCGTTCGCCGCAGGTTTCGAGAGCGAGGGAGCGATAGGCGTTCCAGGCGGGTTGCGAGAGGCCGGCACCGGCGTAAAAGAGCAGGCGAAGATGGCGGAAGAAATTTTCGCGGAGTTGCGGTTCGGCGCGGAGGGCTGGGAGGAGGTCTTCGTAACCTTTGGGGACGTTGAAATAAACCGTGGGGGAGATTTCGCGGAGGTTGCGGATCGTTTCGCTGATGAAGGCGGGGCCGGGCTTGCCGTCGTCAATGTAAAAGCTGCCGCCGTTGTAGAGGGCGATGCCGGTGTTGTGGTTGCCGCCGAAGGTGTGATTCCAGGGGAGCCAGTCAACGAGGGTGGGAGGCTCGTCCTGGAGGAAGCCGAAGACTTGCGCGATCATTTGTTGATTGCAGCAAAGCATGCGGTGGGTGTTGATGACTCCTTTGGGCATGCCGGTGCTGCCGGAGGTGAAGAGGATCTTGGCTACGTCGGTGGGCTGGATTTTTTGGTGGGCTCTTGCGACGGCTTCGGTTGGTTTTGTGGCGAGTAGTTCGGCGTATGATGTGGATTTTCTGTTGGGTGGTGGATTTTTTGTGACGACGAGTTCGGTTTGTGGATTGATGACGGATTCGATGGCGCGGCGGTAGCGTTCGCCGTCGGAGACGAAGACCAGGCCGGGGGTTAGCAGGTTCAGGGTGTGCCGGAGTTTGCCGAAATCGCGGGAGACGAGGGAGTAGACCGGCGAGAGATGCGCTGTGGGGATGCCTGCGTGTTGGCCTGCGAGCATCAGTAGGAAATGTTCGATATCGTTTTCGGAGAGGATGGCTACCGGGTTTTCTTTTGTGAGATTGCGGTTTAGCAGAGCTTGGGCGATGTGATGTGTCGTTTTGTGGACTTGTGCGTAGGTCATCGTGCGCCATTCGGCGTTGGATTGGCGTTGGGCTATGCAGATTTTTTGCGGTGTGGATTTGGCCCAGTGGGTCAGGCGATCGGTGAGGACGTTGGGGTAGGGGCCTAACGCTTCTTCTGGGCGGACGTAGAGAGTGCCGTCGGGGCGGCGTTCGAGTGTGGCGCCCGTGGTGCGGAGGCGGACGGGGCGGACGCGATTGGTGGTTTGGAGTTGATGAGTCATTTTATGTGGTGCATGGTTTCCGCTGCGATCCTCGGGCGAGCCCACGGCCTGTCGCACCTACGGCGCTCGACTAAATTTCGAAATGGTACCCAGCGCTTACGAGTCTGTGTCACGACTTAAGTGCCGGTGCTGATTTTCGCAGCGGGACGCGCTGCTGGTTGCTCTTCGGTCCTCGTTTTTCGTTTCTGGCAGCTTCCTTGTGTCCGTTCGGCGGTTACGCTGGGCGGCGCAGGTTGCGATAGCGGATCAAGTTGTAGGCGACCGCTGCCAGCACCCATTCGACCGCCGTGGCCGGCTGCCCGCGGCGTTGGAACTGCCGCATCCCGCGCTGCTCCTTCAACGTCCCGAACACTGGCTCGACCATCCCCTTGCGCTTTTTGTACCAGGCGCGGCCGGGGGCGCTGCGCAACCTCTGGCGCGCACGCAACAGATGCGGATCGCTCACCGTCATCCGTCCCACTCCGCGCGCCCTTTTCCCCGTGTTCAACTCGCGCGCCAGATTCGGGTCCGGCACGTAAGCCGCGATGCCGCGCTCGGCCATCTCCCGCAGATTTTGATTCGAGAAAAATCCGCAGTCGGCCAACACCCGCTGCGGGCGCTCTCCGCATTGTCGCTCCACCGCTTCCACCAGCGGAACCAAGGTCTGGTTATCGTTCTTGTTCTGCGTCACCCGCTGCGCCACGATGAAATGGTCCTCGCTCACGGCGATCTCCGCCGTGTAACCCAGCACGAAGCGCCCGCGCTCGCGCAAAAAACGCGCGTCCGGATCGGTGATCGAAAGCTTCTCCTCACCGCTCTGGCGCAGCTGCTGCAACTGCTCACGCAGCTGCGCGATCTGTTCCACGCCCACACGCGTTCCTGGATCGCGATCCGGATCATCATCCAGTTCCTGCTGCCAGCGTTTCACTTTCTTGCGTAACTCCCGCTCCAACCGCTCCCGGCGCAACAGCCGGTCCGGCGAGGCCGACCCCTTCACCCGCGTCGAATCGATCGCCACCGCACCCAGCCGCGCCATCCCCGCGCGCCGCAAAAACAGCAGCACCTCGGTGAACAGCGCCGTGATCGCCGCGCGATGCCGCCGATGAAATTCGCTCAGCGTCTTGTGGTCCGGCGTAGCCCCGCCCGCCAGGTACCGAAAGCCTAGATCCTCGCGAATGCGTTGCTCCAGCTTGCGCGTCGTGCGCACGTTCACGCCGAATCCGTACAGCCAGATCTTCAGCAGCATCCGCGGATCGTACGGCCGCTGCCCGCCCGCGTCCTCCTCCTGCTTTTCGAAAGCGCGCAGATCGCACGCTTCCACCACTTCGTGCACCACAAAACAAAGATGGTCGGCGCCCAAAACATCCTTCACATGGGCGGGCAACAGCTCGGCTTGCTCCGGAGAATACGGTTGATAGGTTGGCATGTCTCTTCATGCCAAAGCTTCGCCGCCATTTCAAGTGCTAGTTGCGACACAGACTCTTACGCGCTGGGCTAACTTCTGCCGCGCCGCTGGCGCTGGTTGTTTGCTGAATGGATGACCGTGTGCAGGAACATTCATTCTGATACACCGCGCCTTAAATTGTGGAAGCGGCAGCAATCTTCGTAGTCAGGAACTTTCCGATCAAATTCTCGACATTCACAACTTGCATTGTGGGTACACGCGCCGATCGTAATTTTCTTCAGCGATGAATTTCCTCCCAGAGTTTGGAGAGTTGCTTGACGTCTGTTGCGGCTGGGACGTCTTGGGCCGTGGTGATGAGGGCCGGGTGCACGTCGTTAATTATAGTATGAAGCGATTGGCGGAAGTTTGCGGCGGTGGGTTCGTCGGATGGGAAGGCGGTGGAGGGTAGGGCGATGCCTATTGGCGCGGAGCTTTGCGCTGCCGCGGACCGGATTGTGGCGTCTTCGGGCGCGGGGAGGGTTGGGCAGAGAGTGCAATCCCAGCTTTGCTGAAGGATTGCGGCGCTATTTTGGGCGAAGGCTTCTGGATTTTTGATTTGCAGGACTGGGAGGGCTTGATAGAAGCGGATGATATTGATTGCGGGGGCTAGGGTCGAGGCCCAGGCTTCGGCGGTTTGCGGCGTTAGCGTGGGGAGAATTTCTTCGCGGATGAAGATTACGTTGGCGCCAGCTTCTACCAGCTTGGTGGCTATTTGCGTGATTGTGGCGGCGGCCAGTTCCACGGCGGAGTCTGGGAGAGCGTCGCTGCTAATTGATTCCCTTCCCGCTGATTGCGCCAGCTGGGCGGCCAGGGTGAATGGGCCGGAGACTCCGGCTAGCAGGAGAGGTTCATCGCGGAATAATGATTTGAGGCGGTGGATTACTTCCGCGGCTACGGCGACGCGCGGGTGTTTGGCTGCTTCTTCTGGCGAGCGGACATTTTGTGGCCAGTGCAGCGTGGCTGGGCGGTCGGTTGTGGGCCAGTTTATGGAGGCGCCGAGGGCTTCGGCTTCGAGGTGCGGGTCGAAATAGCAGGCTACGCCGTCGGAGTGGACGCGGGCGCGGATTTGGCGTTGGGCGCTCGAGATTTTTGTGGGGTTGGTTAGATAGGCGGGGAGCGGGGTGTTTTCGATTTTTGCGCCAAGGTTGAAGAGGATCGGGAGGAAGAGGGGGGTCGGCGGATTCGTGCCTTGGAGGAGTTGTTTTAGAGTTTCGCGGGGAGTGGGGTTCATGGGTTGGTGCGTTGGCGTGAATTTTCGAAAGCGTTGTCCTCAGGGGCTAAAGCCCCAATTCAGCCGGGCGGTGAATGTCGGAGCTAAAGCTCCGACCCCCTAAAAACCTGAGACGTTCGGCCTAGGCCATCGTGGTGTTGCAACCGCTGCCCGCCTAAAGGCGGCCGCTACAAAACCGGAGGCGCTGCTTCCGCAAGTTGCTAGGGCCGGAAGATGGGGCCTGTGGATTTGGCGTCTGGCCAGGTGCCGTAGTATTGCAGGATATCTTTGGGCGGACTTAGCTTGGACCATTGTTGCTGGAATTCGTCGAAGGATTTGCCGCGCGCCAAGCGGGCTTGGCGTTCTTCGTCTCTTAGTTGCTTGGTTTTTTCTGGATCCAGCTTGCGGCGGGCTGGATCGTAGGCGATGCGGTAGATATTTTGCGCGGTCCAGTCGGAGATGATTTTCTTTTTCAGATCTTCCAGGATTTCGGCGGGCTCGCGTTCGAGCGGGTCGCCGTAGCCGGGGCCGCCGCCGCTGAAGCCGAAGAGGAGATCGCCTTCGTCATAAACTTTGGGCGTGCGGGCGATCAGCTCCATCGTCCAATTTCCCTGGATGGTGTTGGTGTGGTCTTCGAGGATGGTGCGGAAATCCATCGTTAGCGCGGGGTTGGCGTCGGCCATTTGTTTGAGCAGATCCGCTTTGCGAATGCTGATGCCGGGGATGGGCGAGGAGGCGTAGCCGCCGAAAAGCGGCTGGCCCAGGGGGACTTTGCTGCCGTTGCCCATGCACATGGAAACGAGTTCGGGAACTTTGTGGATCATCCAGTGCTGGACGCCGCCGGAACCGCCGCGGTGCAGGCCGGGGCCGCTGGAATCTTTCCAGTGCTGGGAGAGGGTGACGGTGACGGGAAGTTCGCTTTCGACTTGTTCGGAATCGGGGGCGCGGCCGAAGGCGCACCAGGCGAAACCGTAGGCGTCCATGCCGTCTTGGGAGGAGCGGGCCCCTTGTCCTTGGGTGTTGAGCGAGAACGAGAGGACGTCTGAGACGGCTAGATTCCATTGCGAGTGGCCGGCGCAGATTTGCGAAGTGTGCTGGCTGCCGGGGGCGGCGGTGACTTGCTTCCAGAGGGCAGCGCTGGAGAACATCATTTTGGCGAAGGCGTTGTGCGTGGCGTTGCGGCATTGCATGCCGATGAAAACGCAGCAACTGGTGGCGGCCATTTTATCGGGATTGAGAATGATGCCTTCGGGGAATTCGAAGTCTATGGCGGCGAAGGTGGAGCTGGCGATGGGGAGGTCGTGGAAAACGTATTCGTACATGAAATTGGCGATGTGGCCGACTACGGCTTGGGGATGGACATTGTAAGAGGAGGGATTTTCGGGCGAGGTGCCTTCGAAATTGAAAGTGATGCGCGAGCCGGATTTGGTGAGCGTGAGGAAGCAGGCGCGGACGAGGGCGGGGGTGTAGCCGATGGCGTCGTTGAAAACAACGGCGCGGAATTTGCCGTCGGGGAGGGCTTTGATTTTTTTCAGGGCGCCGGCTTGGGCGGTTTCGCACATTTTGCGCATGAGTCCGACGACGAAGCCGGGGCCGCGTTTTTCGGCGAGTTCGAGGACGCGGACGCGCACGCGGTCAGCGGTGGTGCAGCGCGCGCGGAGGTCGGAGATGAACATGGCGGGAGCGCGCAGACCGTAGACGGAGTAAAACTCGAGGAAGTCGTTACGGATTTCGAAATTTTCGCCGATTTTGATAGGCGGGAGATTCAGGCCTTCTTCGAAGCGGGATTTAGCGCTGACGGGCATGCCTCCCGGCTCGATGGCTCCGGTTTCGGTGGTGTGCAGCGCGGCGGAGGCCCAGGCGAGGAGCTGGCCTTTGTAAAAAACGGGCATGAGCGCGACCTGGTCGGGATTGTGGATGCCGCCGTAGAGCGCGTCGTTGGTGTACCAGATGTCTCCATCGCGAATGCCGGGATTTTTTTCGTAATACTTCATGATGAATTTGATGACGATGGGCTGAATGATGGCGTGGAGGTAGGTGCCGCAGGAAGCGTTGATGAGATCGCCGCCGGCGGTGAAGAGCGCGACCATGGAATCGCCGGAAACGCCGAAGTAGCTGCGCGAGGAGCGGATGAAGACTTCCATGGCTTCGTCGAGGATGTCGTTGGTGATCTGCACGCCGATTTCGTAATCGCCTTGGGGGACTTTGGCGGCGCATTCTTTTTCGTAGGGCGTGGCCGGGAGGGGTTTTAGCCAGGCTAATTTTTCGGCGAGAGTTGGGATGGGCATTGGTTTCCTCGATTTTTCCGCGAATTCAGTGATTGATTGCGCATTTTCAGTTCAGACCGCAAAAATGGCTTCAGGGGCTAAAGCCCCTTTGTACTGCCCACGCTAATGGCGGGGCTGAAGCCCCGCCCTTCCGGTGCGGCAGAGCACGTCCTCGCCTCTCGACGGATCACCGCAGCTGCGTGAGAACTGCGAAATCCGTACTTCAGCGGCTGAAGCCGCACTGATTTTGCCGCATCCATGCCGTAGCTAAAGCTACGGCCTACAAAGATTCTTGTTCTCGCACTGATTCTTCAGCCCCGCCCTTCCTAGTCTACTGATTGCCTGGACACTGGGAAAAGCAGATCCCTGCCTGCGGCAGGCAGACCTCGCTGCGCTCCCTTCCTGCGTCAGGGCAAGCGGGATGACAACCGCTCCGTTGCGCTGGCTGGCGAGCCGCTGTTTGCTTCGACCGTCACGGCAAAGGCCAAGTCAAAGGCGACCACCTGAAGGTGGCCGCCACAAAGTCAAAAGCTCGGAGCCGGCGAGACACCTTTGTGGCGGTTATTTTCGAACCGCCATCGGTGATAGCCGCGCCATCGATGGCGCACTAAAGTGCGCCGCTACAAAGGCAACGTCAAAGGCGCCCACCTAAAGGTGGCCGCTACAAAGTCAAAAGCTAAGCCGGCGCTGCGATTACTTGTTGCGTCATTTGTTCTCCAGGATGCCTAGGCCGCGGGCGTCTATTGTGAAATGCATTTCGGGTGGCACTACTAGCGTGGTGTATTCGCCTTCTACTACTGCTGGGCCTTCTACCACGTTTCCCGGACGGAGGGATTCGTAGGAGAAGATTGGTGTGTCGCTGAAATCTTTTTGTGTGGGCCAGTACACCGGGCGCTGGCCTTTGCGGGCTGGGGCGGGGTCGCGGCCTTCGAGCGTCATGGTGGGCAACTCGACTTTTTTTGTGGGCACGATGGCTTTGAGGATGAAGCTTTCGATGAAGATGCCGCCTTCGGGATTGACGACGAAGGGGCTGAAGGCTTCGCTGAATTCTTTGTTGAAGGCGTCGCAAATGGTGCGGACATCCTGCTGGGAATGGATGGCGAGAAGCGGCGAGAGCGTTCTTTTTACGTGGAATTGGCCGCCGTAGAGCATGTCGAGTTCTAGGACGAAGGAGGCTTCGGCTAGATTCAAGCCGTCGCCGGTGAGATCGCGGCGGGCTTGTTCGACGAGTTGTTCGACGGTTTCGTTGAAGGTGGCGAATTCGCTGGAGAGTTGCTGGGTACGCGGCTCCATCAGGGTGAGCTTTTTGGAGGCTTCGTAGACGTGCATGATGTCCATGGTGGAAGAGCCGAAAGCGCAGAAGACGGGGGAGAAGGCGAAGGTGACGGCTTTGGGGATGTCCGCTTTGAAGCCTTCGGCGTGAGTGGGACCGGCGCCGCCACCGACGAAGAGGATGAATTCCTCGGGGCTGTGGCCGCGCAGGTGAACCTCTTTCATGATCGCGGAGGCCATATTGCCGTTGACGATCTTGCGGATGATGACGGCGGCTTCTTCGACGCCGATGCCGAGGGGTTTGGCGATTTTTTCGCGGACGGAGTGGATCGCGCGATTTTTATCGAGGCGCATTTTTCCGCCGAAATAAAATTGCGGGTTGAGGTAGCCGAGGACGACGTCCGCATCGGTGACGGTGGGATCCGTGCCGCCGAGATTAAAGCAGGCGGGACCGGGGATGGAGCCGGCACTGCGCGGGCCGACTTGCACGCGATTTTCCAGGAGTTTATTGATGTAAGCGATGGAGCCGCCGCCCGCGCCGATGGAAAGAGTTTTGATCATGGTGATGCCGACCATCCAGCGGTCAATGATGGGGCGGAAATCGTAGCTGCGGACGCTGTCCTTGACGACGAGGCCAACGTCGAAGCTGGTGCCGCCCATGTCCGTCATGACGACATTCTGGTAGCCGAGAGATTTCGCGACGTGATGCGCGCCCATGAGGCCGGAGACGGGACCGCTATTAAAGGTGCGGCTGGCGGCGGTGCGGAAGACTTCGGCGATGCCGCCGGAGCTTTGGATCATGAGCAGAGGCTTGGAGTAGCCCTTTTCGCGAAGCTTGTCCCACATGGCGGAGAGTTCGATCTGCATGGAGCGCTGGAGATAGGCGTCGAGGATGGCGGCGAGAGTTCTTTCGTATTCACCGAGCTTGCCGACGACTTGCCCGGCGAGGACTACCGGCAAGTAGCCGATGTGAAATTCCTTGTACTCGTCGCGGATGATTTCCTTCACGCGGCGCTCGTTCGCGGGATTCAGGAAGCCCCAGAGCAGCGCGACGACGAAGCCGCGGGCGCCGCGGCTGGTGAGGTAGCGGACTTTTTCGCGGACGTCGTTTTCATCGAGCGGACGGATAATTCTGCCGCGGGAATCCACGCGTTCTTTGACGCCGACGATCATGTCGCGCGGAATCAGGGGATCGGGTTTCCGCTGCACGGAGAGGTTGCGGCGCTCGGCGACGCGGGTGCCGTCAATCCATTGCGCGCCGCGGCCGATGAGGACTACGTCTTCATGGCCTTCGGTGGTGATGAGGCCGAGGCGGGGGCCCTTTTTTTCGATGAGGCGATTGAGGGCGATGGTGGTGGAGTAGCGGATCATGTCAATGGCGGGGAGCAGCTCGTCAATTTTGAGCCCGAGCGCGCCGGCGCCTTCTTCGATCACGCGGGTGAAGCAGACGGAGAGATCGTAGGGCGTGGTGGGAGATTTGCGGATCAGCGATTTCCCGTTGAAATTGAGAACGAGATCGGTGAAGGTGCCGCCGACGTCTATATCTATGGAATTCATTCGATGGCCTCGAGGCGCTGATCGCGGATGACGAATTCAGCCTGGCGCAGGCGTTCCTTCAGGCGGTCCACGTCAATTTCGATGTCGTGAGTGACGGGATGGCCGGGCGGAAGATATTCGGTTTCGACCTGGGTGCCGCAGCCGGGGCAATAAAATTCGACGATGCGGACCCAGAGCGGGTCGGGAGAGAAATTGAACGCACCGGTGACGAGCGGAGGATGGATTTCGCGGGGGTCGCGGTGGTGGACGAGGCAGCCTTTTTTGTAATTTTCGCGGGCGGGGCCTAGGGGATGGTTGCAGCGATTGCAGAGCCATTGGTC
The DNA here is from genome assembly GCA_963780035.1 of uncultured Acidobacteriota bacterium. Taxonomy (GTDB): domain Bacteria; phylum Acidobacteriota; class Terriglobia; order Acidiferrales; family UBA7541; genus Palsa-295. The sequence continues at coordinate 14,694 of CAWAAG010000020.1, forward strand.
GGTGGCTAGGTCGAGGTCGAGATATTCGGTGATGCGGAGGCGGTTATTTTGTTGGGTGGCCATTGGTATCCCCTTTTTACGCCAGATCGGTTCGTGCTTCTGGAGAAGCGGGCACGGCATGCCGTGCCCCTACGATCTCGGACGGATGGGTCGCGCTTGCGTTGACGTTGGTCATGACTTTTTGATTTGGCGCGTTAGCGCGGCGTTGCCGAATTTGTCCATTTGCAGGGTCCAGTTTTCTGGGACGAAGTAGGTGGTGTTGGCGTCTTCCAGGATTGCCGCGCCTTCGATCTGATTGCCTGGTTGCAGCTGGTCCCAGTCGTAAATTTTGGCTTCGCCTGTGGCGCTGCCCCAGAGGACTTGGCGAGTTCCCTTCCAGGCGTGGGCGGAATCGGTTCCTTGCAGCGGGCGCTCGATCAGTTTGGGTTTGGGCATGGTCTTTTTGACGGAGACGCGGAGCAAATCGAGCTTGAGGTCGGCGCCTTGATTGGTTCCCGACAGCTGCGCGGCGCCGGCGAGTGCGGCTTGCAGCGATTTTTCGTTCGTGAAAGATTCCGCGGAGCACGGGACGGCGAAGGACGGGCCTTCCTTTTCTGAGACTTCGATTTCCACGGCGTATTTTATGTTTTCGGGCTTGATGCCCTCGCCCAGTAAATCTTTTACGCCTTCGGCTTTCAGGTCGTCGATCAGGTGGCGAATGCGGGCAAGGCCCTCTGCGGAGACGGGGACGCCTGCCAGCGAGCTTTCGTAAACGTGGAGGATGTCCGAGACCGATGAGCCGAAAGCACTGAAAACGGGGCCGAGAGAAAAAACTTGGACGCGAGAGAGGCCGGCGAGATCGGCGACGCCGCAGGCGAAGAGGCTGCCATTGCCGCCGTAGGCAAAGAGGACGGACTGCGAGAGGTCGTGGCGCAGTTCTTTACCGGCGGCGGCGATCATCGCGGCGACGGATGCGAAGGCGCGAGCGATGACGATGCGGCAGGCTTCTTCCGTCGAGACTTGCAGCGGCGCCGCGACGGAATCGGAGATGGACTGGCGAGCGAGATCGCGGTCAATTGTTTTGGCGCCGCCGAGAAAATAATCGGGATTGATGAGTCCGGCGGTGACGAAGGCGTCGGTGAGAGTGGGCTGATCGCCACCGAGACCGTAACAGGCGGGACCAGGGTAGGAGCCCATGCTTTCGGGGCCGAGTTGCACGGCGGGAGGATGCGAGCCGGGGAGCGGTTTGACGACGCTGCCGCCGCCGAGCGCGACGGAGCGCAAATCGGGGAGCGAGATCGCTACCGGGATGCCAAAGAAGTCGGAGGGCTTGCGATAGACGGGTTCACCATTGCGCAGGACGCTGATTTTTGCGGTTGTGCCGCCGATGTCCATGGCGATGACGTCGTGGAGGCCGTAGGCTTTGGCGAGATAGGCGCTGGCGTGAATGCCGAGGATAGGGCCGGACTCGATCGTGTCAATGGCTTTCGTTTTGGCGACACCGGCGACGCCGCCATTGATGTGGCTGACGAGGAACGTGCCGGTGAAACCGGAAGTTTCGCGCAATTCGTCTTCGGCTTTGAAGAGGGTGGCGGCGAGCGCGCCGTGGGTGTAGGTGTTGATGAGCGCGGAGTAGGTGCGCGTGGAGTCGTCGGAGGATTTGGAGATGTCGCTGCCGGCGAGGACCGGAACGGAGCCGAGGAAATGATCGGGATATTGCTGGTCAATGACGCGCTTGATAGCGATTTCGCGGCGGGGATCCTGATGCGCGCTTTGCAGGCTGACGCAGATGCGGCGGACGCCGCTTTCGAGGAGTTTGCGAGCGGCGTTCATGATGTCCGTTTCGCTGGAGGAATGATTTACGCCGATGACGTCGTTCGCGGAGACGAGGCGGTTCAAGACGCCGTCGTGGGAATTGGCCGCGTAGAGATTTTTTTCGTGGCCGGAGGAGACGAGCAGGCCGATGCGGGGGCCGCGCGATTCGGCTAGGACGTTGGAAGTGATGGTGGTGGACCAGCGGATCAGCTCGACGTGTTCGAGGAATTCGGTGGAGCTGGGAAAACCGAGTTTTCCGGCGGCTTGCGCCAGGCAATCAAACAGGCAGACGGTGAGATCGTGCGGAGTGGTGTCTACTTTCACGCAGAACGATTTTTCATGCTCGGTGAAGAGGGCATCGGTGAGAGTGCCGCCCACGTCAATGTCCACGGTCCACAAGATGCCCTCTCGCGGCCTGCGATTGCAGATTTCCTAGAACTTCTCCGGACTGTATATCACTCCCTCAGTCGCGTCCGGCTTCGATAATCTTTTTCGCGAGGCCGATGGGGTTGGTGAAAATCACTTCATGGCTGCCGGGCATTTGCACCAGGCGGTAAAGGCCCAGCCTGGCGGACATGCGCGGATGCCAGCCGAATTCACCCATGGGCAAGGCGGTGTCTTCCGTGCAATTGATATAACTTTTGGGAACGTCGAGACTATAGAATTTTTTCAGGTCGAGCTTATCGAGCGAGGGCTGGAAAGGCTCGGGCGACAATTGCGAGTAGGTCCATTTGGCGAAGTCGAGGTCGGCGTCGTTGACGAAAGCTTCGCGCCAGATGGGAAAGGGGATCATGACGGTGTGGTCGGCGGATTCCCTGGACAATTGGCCGAAGAGTGCGACGTAGTGCGGGGGGACCTCGTCCATCAGGCAATTGCCATCTTTGAGGACAAAACCATTCAGGAAAACCAGGCGCTTGATTTTTTCGGGGATGGCTTCGGCGACTTTGGAGATGATGGTGCCGCCGAAGCTGTGGCCGACGAGGACAAAGTCGGTGAGAGAGTTGGCGGTGACGTAATCAACGATGGACTGAGTGGATTGGGCGTGGTTGACGAGTTTGTGGACGCCTTTTCCACGTCCGGCGATGGTGGGGGCGAAGGCTTTGTGGCCCTCGCTATCGAGTTGACGAATGGTGGCGTCCCAGGCGGAGCCGTCATGCCAAGAGCCATGCACCAGAACGAAGGTGGACAAACAAGTTCTCCTGAGGAACCGCCGGGCAGTCCGAGAACGAAAGAACCTGTATTTCAACGGCCGAACAGTTTGCGGAAAAAGTCCAAATCCGGGCTTCAGGGGCTAAAGCCCCTATGAAGCAGCGTGGCTTACGGCGGGGCTGAAGCCCCGCCCTTCCGTTTTCCGCTAACGGTGAAGCCGCTGCGACTTTGCTGTGTGTTTGCCGTAGCTAAAGCTACGGCCTACAAAGATTCCCGTGCGCTGATCGAAATCGTTAGAACGAGAACTTGGCCGCGAATTGGAACTGGCGCGGATTGAGCATGGTCCTGGGCGTGCCGAAGCCGCCATTGGGTACCGGAGGCGCCGGGACAGGCCCCAGGTTCAATGGGCAGGTCGGTGGACCTGTGCCAGTGTCAAAGGCGAGGGCGGCTGCCTGGGTCGCGAGCGTGGCGGAATCCTTATAACGCTTCGGAGTGGGGCCGCAGAAAACGGCGGCGCCGTAAACCGAAGTGACCTCGTCCACGTTGGGCCGGTTCAGCGCGTTGAAGGCATCCACCATCAGGTCGAGGCGGTAGCGCTCCCGGAAGGCGAAATAGCGAGCCACGCGCAGATCCCAGGAGTAGAGATCGTCGCCGTAGTAGGTGTTGCGTCCCGAAAGACCGACGCGGTCGGTGACGGGGTTGGTATCGCCATTCGCGTCAAAGCCGACGAACAAGGTGAAGGGGCGAGGGCTTTGCAGCGTGACGATGTTGCTGAAAGTAAAGTTGCGCAAGAAACTGTCTTTCGGTCCTTCCACGCTGAAGTTGGTGATAAAGCGATGGCGGACGTCCTGGTTGGAATTGGCGCGCTCCAGTGAGCGGTCGTAGAGGTCCTGGGGCGTGCTGACGAAGGTGGTGAAGGTGCCGTCGTCCAAGGTGTGCGAGAAGGTGTAGTTCGCATTCAGCGTGAAAATCTTCTGGAATCTTTCGGTCACTTGCAGGGTGAGACCGTTGTAAACGGAATTGCCGGTGTTGTCGGTGTAGTAGAGCAGACCGGCATTTGAGTAGGCCGGCGAGCCTCCCGGATTCAGTCCGTTGTAGAAGAAGGCCTTCCCGGTGGGCCATGCCGCCGGAGGAGCTTCCGCCGGCGGACAGTCCGGAGTGCCGGGGGTGACGCTGGGAACGGTGGTGGTGGGCGACGCACCGAAGGGCGGGCAGACGTTGAGGTTTTCGGCGCGAACGAGATGGTGCGCGGCGACCCAAAGATAGCCGGCGCTGATCGTGAGCCCGCTGCCGATTTGCCGGTCAATTTCGAGGTTGGCCTGTTCGGAGTAGGGGATTTTGCTGTCGTGTTGAACCATGCCGGCGCCAGCGGTGCAAGAAGGCGGGCAAGGACCGGTGATGTATTGGTCGGGCACTTGTCCTGTAGTGATCAAGGTAGCGGCGGCATCGGCAGGGAGCCCCAGAGGCCCTGGCGTGAATTGATTCAAAACCCATGTGGCGGAGTTTGCGCCTTTGCGGATTCCCGGCAAAGTCTCACCGGGAATGATAACCGGCCGCTGCGGCTGAGTGATGAAAAGGAACGATAGATTGTAGCGGTCGTCGAAGAGGCCGAAGCCGGCGCGGACGACGGTCTTGCTGTTGGGAGACCAAGCCAAACCGACGCGGGGCTGGAAGCCGTTGTAGTGCGGATTAATCTGCTTGGAGAGTCCGGATTCGAAGTCGTAGCGCAGGCCGTAATTGAGGGTGAGGCTGGGGGTGACGCGCCATTGATCCTGGGCGTAGAAGCCGTAGTAGGCGTGGTTCAAAGTTTCGGAAAAATTCACCGTTTCACTGGGCAAGTAGGCATTGTTCCAATTGGTGGGGATGGGAGGCGGCGTGGGAAGCTGGCCGCTGGGCGGATTCGGTACGGTTCCTACCGGAGCACCCCAAAAAATGATCGGAACGCCGTTCAAGGGCTGGTCGTTATTGTTCGGACCGAAAGGAGCGCCGGGCTGGGTGGGGAAAAAGGGAGCGGTGGCGGTGGGGCACGGACCATCGGCGGGATTGGAAGCGATGCCCGCGGTGGGATTCACGAAGTTGGCAAAATCCACCAGGCAATTCAGACCCGGCATCACGATGCGCATCGGAGTGAATCCGGGCCAGATCACGAAATTATTGACGTGGTTGTAATCCACGCCGAACTTTGCGACGTGATTTCCTTTAACCCAGGCCAGCGAATCGGTGAGCTGAGCGCGGCTTTCGTAAATGGCATCGAGAACGCCGAAGTTGTGGCCGAACAACAGAGTATTGGGAATGTCCAGATTGGGCTGGCCGGTGACGCCCGGGAAGTTGTAGTGGCGGCGAGCGTACTGCGCGAGGAAGCTGTTGACCAGGTCAGGCTTCACGGTGGTGGCGACGCTGCCCACGAGGGATTGATCGCGGAGGAAGAGATCGTGACCGCTACTTGGGGCGCCGATGCCACCGCCATCGAGAGTGCTGCCGACGAGTTGATTGAGATCGCGGCCGTCCTCGATGTTGTAGCGTACGCTTAGGTGGTTGTTGGGGTTTATCTGGTAATCAATTTTGGCGATGCCGTAGTCGTTGTCCTTGGTCTTGAGGATATTGAGGTTCTCAGGAGCGATTCCCAGAGCGGCCTTGGAGGCATTGATGAGATCGAGGTTCTGATAGAGCACGCCGGGAAAGGTGGGTGATTCGCCGCGGCGCTGGCCTTCGTAATTGGTGAAGAAAAATAATTTGTCCTTCTCGATGGGGCCGCCGGCCGCAGCGCCGAACTGATTCTGGCGCAATACGTAAGCGTCGGGGGCGGGCTGCAGCAGCGAGCGCGCGTCGGTGGCGTTGTTCTGCAGATAGTCGTAAATCGAGCCGTGAAAATCGTTGGTGCCGGATTTGGTGACGATGTTGACGATGCCGCCGAGGGCGCGGCCGTATTCAGCGCCGAAGGCGTTATTGACCACGCGAAATTCCTGCACGGACTCTTGCGGCGGAGTGGAGCGCTGCGAGCCGGTGGCGGTGTTGACGTTGTCCGCGCCGTCCACCGTGACCATGTTGCTGAGGTCGCGCATGCCGGCGAAGGAGATGCGGGTGGTCTCAAATTCGGTGATGGTGGATTGCAGGCTGGTGCGGCCGGTGGCGACGCCAGCGGTGAGCAGTGCGAAATCGGTGAATTGGCGGCCGCTGATAGGCAGATCCTGGATTTGCTGAGCGTTGATCACCTGGCTGATTTCGGTCTTGGTGGGTTCGATCTCGGGAACTTCGGTGGTGACGACGACTTGTTCGCTTTGCGTGGCGACTTTCAGGACGGCGTCAATCGTGGCGGTCTGGCCGACAGTGAGGACGATGCCCTTGTGGATAAGGGTGGCGAAGCCGGTGAAGGTGACGGTCAAATCGTACTGGCCGGGAGGCAGGTTGGGAATGGCGTAGAGGCCGGAGTCGTTGGAGGTGGCGTAATACTTGGCGTCGGTGGAGGTTTCGCGCAAGGTGAGGGTAGCGCCCTTGACGGCGGCGCCGCTTTCGTCACGGACGGCGCCGTTCAATTGAGCGCCGGCAATCTGCGCGAAGGCGGAACTGGCGGAGGCTAAGAAAAGTGCGACGAACAGGACCGCGAGGCGCGCAAAACGTGCGCTCATGGCTCACCCCTTGGCGGACCATCATTTGAAGGCTGGATAGTCCGCATCCACACGCGTTATGGGCAGAATGTTTAAGGCCGGGGTGGTACTTTGTCAAGACTTTAATCGAGCGGACGTGCGAATATCGGCTGGCGCGAGTTGCGCGGCATCTTGACTTCGCGCGCGCGAAACGATACGAGAGTGCACAGATGCTCGCGAGTGGAAGGCGCAGGAGCGTGATGACGCGCAAGAAAATTCTGGTGCTGGCGATGATTGGCAGCGCGCTGTGCGCGGGGTGTGGCCGGCGCGAATCGCGTGCGGCGGAGGAGGCGCGAATTGCGGCGCGCGGCGCAAAGGGCGTGGATGGCGCGCGAATCATTCACGCGGACGACGAGCCGGGAAACTGGATGACGTACGGGCGGACTTACAGCGAGCAGCGCTTCAGTCCTTTGAAGCAGATCAACGACACGAACATCGCTGGGCTGGGCCTGGCGTGGTTTTACGATCTGGACACGCGGCGGGGGCAGGAGGCGACGCCGATCGTCGTGGATGGCGTGATGTATTTTACGACAGCATGGAGCAAAGTTTTTGCGCTGGACGCGGCGACCGGGGCGGTGCGCTGGTCTTACGACCCGAAGGTGATTCCGGAATGGGCGGTGAATGCGTGTTGCGACGTGGTGAACCGCGGAGTGGCGGTGTGGGGCGGGAAAGTTTTTTTCGGCACGCTGGATGGACGGTTGATCGCGCTGGATGCGGCGACCGGTTATCCGGCGTGGGAAAAGCTGACGATTGACCGGAGATGGCGTTACACGATTACCGGGGCGCCGCGGGTGGTGAAAGGCAAGGTGATCATCGGGAATGGCGGAGCGGAGATGGGCGTGCGCGGGTACGTTTCCGCGTATGACGTGGAGACGGGCGAGATGGCTTGGCGGTTTTATACCGTGCCGGGCGGGCCGGCGAAACCTTTCGAGAATTCGATTTTGGCGAAGGCGGCGAAGACGTGGTCGGGCGAGTGGTGGAAATACGGAGGCGGCGGAACCGTGTGGAATGCGATGGCCTACGATCCGGAGCTTGATTTGCTTTACATAGGGACGGGCAACGGCGGGCCATGGAACCCGCGAATTCGCAGCCCGCACGGAGGCGATAATCTTTTTACTTGTTCGATTGTGGCGCTGCGACCGGAGACGGGCGAGTACGTGTGGCATTACCAGGAAAATCCGGATGAAGCGTGGGATTACGATTCGGACGAAGACATTATCCTGGCCGACCTGACGATTGACGGCGAGCCGCGGAAGGTGCTGCTGCATGCGCCGAAGAACGGAATCTTCTATGTGATTGATCGCGCGACGGGAGCGCTGATTTCCGCGAAGCCGTACACGCATATTACCTGGGTGAGCGGAGTGGATATGAAAACGGGGCGGCCGATCGAGACAGCGCTGGCGCGATATCCGGGAGGCAAACCGGAAATGGTGATTCCCGGGCCGCTCGGCGCGCACAGCTGGCAGCCGATGGCTTACAGCCCGTTGACGGGACTGGTTTACATTCCGATCCAGGACGCGGGATTTCCGTATCAATCGGACGCGGATTTCAAGATGAGGGGATTGGCATACGACAATGGCGTGGATTTTGCGGCCGCAGGGATGCCGCAGGATCCGAAAATCAAGAAAGCGATTATCGGGAGCGTGACGGGACGACTGGTGGCTTGGGATCCCGTGCGGCAGAAGCAGATGTGGGATGTGGAGAGGCCGGAGGCTTGGAACGGTGGAGTGCTGGCGACGGCGGGCAATCTGGTTTTCGAAGGGACGGCGCGCGGAAATTTTGAAGCGTATCTGGCGGACAAGGGCACCCGGGTGTGGACGTATCCGATACAGACGGGTGCGATTGCTGGGCCGGTGAGTTACACCGTGCGCGGCGAGCAGTACGTGGCGATACTGGCGGGATGGGGCGGCGTATTTCCTTTGGCTGCCGGCGAGATCGCTTTGAAATCGGGGCGCGTGCGGAATGTGAGCCGGATGATTGTGTTCAAGATTGGTGGCAAGGGTGTGTTGCCGCCTTTGCCGGAAGTGGAGGCGGAAGTTTTGCACCCGCCGCGCGCGACCGCGGATGCGGCGACCGTGCATCGCGGCGAGGTGATGTATCAGCGGTATTGTTCGACGTGCCATGGAGACGTGGCGGTCAGCGGGGGCGTGTTGCCGGATTTGCGTTATTCGAGCACTTTGACGAATGACCAGTGGTTTCACATTGTGTTGGGAGGATTGTTGCAGACGAACGGAATGGTTTCGTTTGCTAAGGAGGTTTCGCGGGGGGATGCGGCGGCGATTCGGGCTTATGTAATTTTCCGGGCGAACCAGAGCGTGGCGGAGAGCAAGAGAGTGGGTGGGGATGCGGCGCGGCGGTGAGGTAGCGAGGCGCGATGAGAAAAGGAAAGGCGTGTCGCACCTACGGCGCTTGTAATTTTTTGCGCGATTTGCCCAGCGCTTACGAGTCTGTGTCACGACTTAAGTGCCGGTGCTGATTTTCGCAGCGGGACGCGCTGCTGGTTGCTCTTCGGTCCTCGTTTTTCGTTTCTGGCAGCTTCCTTGTGTCCGTTCGGCGGTTACGCTGGGCGGCGCAGGTTGCGATAGCGGATCAAGTTGTAGGCGACCGCTGCCAGCACCCATTCGACCGCCGTGGCCGGCTGCCCGCGGCGTTGGAACTGCCGCATCCCGCGCTGCTCCTTCAACGTCCCGAACACTGGCTCGACCATCCCCTTGCGCTTTTTGTACCAGGCGCGGCCGGGGGCGCTGCGCAACCTCTGGCGCGCACGCAACAGATGCGGATCGCTCACCGTCATCCGTCCCACTCCGCGCGCCCTTTTCCCCGTGTTCAACTCGCGCGCCAGATTCGGGTCCGGCACGTAAGCCGCGATGCCGCGCTCGGCCATCTCCCGCAGATTTTGATTCGAGAAAAATCCGCAGTCGGCCAACACCCGCTGCGGGCGCTCTCCGCATTGTCGCTCCACCGCTTCCACCAGCAGAACCAAGGTCTGGTTATCGTTCTTGTTCTGCGTCACCCGCTGCGCCACGATGAAATGGTCCTCGCTCACGGCGATCTCCGCCGTGTAACCCAGCACGAAGCGCCCGCGCTCGCGCAAAAAACGCGCGTCCGGATCGGTGATCGAAAGCTTCTCCTCACCGCTCTGGCGCAGCTGCTGCAACTGCTCACGCAGCTGCGCGATCTGTTCCACGCCCACACGCGTTCCTGGATCGCGATCCGGATCATCATCCAGTTCCTGCTGCCAGCGTTTCACTTTCTTGCGTAACTCCCGCTCCAACCGCTCCCGGCGCAACAGCCGGTCCGGCGAGGCCGACCCCTTCACCCGCGTCGAATCGATCGCCACCGCACCCAGCCGCGCCATCCCCGCGCGCCGCAAAAACAGCAGCACCTCGGTGAACAGCGCCGTGATCGCCGCGCGATGCCGCCGATGAAATTCGCTCAGCGTCTTGTGGTCCGGCGTAGCCCCGCCCGCCAGGTACCGAAAGCCTAGATCCTCGCGAATGCGTTGCTCCAGCTTGCGCGTCGTGCGCACGTTCACGCCGAATCCGTACAGCCAGATCTTCAGCAGCATCCGCGGATCGTACGGCCGCTGCCCGCCCGCGTCCTCCTCCTGCTTTTCGAAAGCGCGCAGATCGCACGCTTCCACCACTTCGTGCACCACAAAACAAAGATGGTCGGCGCCCAAAACATCCTTCACATGGGCGGGCAACAGCTCGGCTTGCTCCGGAGAATACGGTTGATAGGTTGGCATGTCTCTTCATGCCAAAGCTTCGCCGCCATTTCAAGTGCTAGTTGCGACACAGACTCTTACGGGCTGGGCTAACTTCTGCCGCGCCTCCGGCGCTGAATGGGCGACCTGCATGAGACGCCTCCTCGGGATTGCGCGACGGCGGTGAGGTGCGTTGATCGCGAGATCGTGCTTGCGCGGGTGATCGCCGGGTGGACGCCCGGGCAAGTTGGGGCGCAGCAAGCAGCGCCCCTACGGACCCTGAATGCGGTCAATCGCGAAGAGTTTTCTTCAGCGGCTAAAGCCGACCAAAAACCAAACGCCAATTGTCGGAGCTAAAGCTCCGACCCCCCAAGGAGCGAGCCTTATTTGACGGCCAGTTAGTGGACGGCGCGATCGGTGTTTTTCCAATAGGGTTTGCGCAGGAGTTTGCGATCTGTTTTGCCAGCGGGGGTTTTGGCGATTTCGTTTACGAACTCTGCGGATTTCGGGGATTTAACACCGCCTAGTTTTGTTTTGCAGTGGTCGAGTAGTTCGCGTGCTGTTAGCGATTGGCCCTGGCGCAGGACCACCAGGGCTTTTACTGCTTCGCCCCATTTGGCGTCGGGGACGCCGATCACGGCGCATTCGTGAACTTGCGGCAGCGCCATGATGGCTGCTTCGACTTCGGCGGAATAAACGTTGAAGCCGCCGGAGATGATCATGTCCTTCTTGCGATCCACGATGTAAAAAAAGCCGTCGGCATCCTGGTAACCGACATCGCCGGTGTGATGCCAGCCGTGGGCGCGGATTTCGGCGGTGGCTTCGGGCAGTTCGTAGTAGCCGGCGGTGACGAGCGAGCCGCGCGCGACGATTTCGCCGGTTTCTCCTGGAGGCAGCAGGCGGCCTTCGTCGTTCATGATGGCGAGACGCACGGCGCTGGTGGGCTGGCCGCAACTGCTGAGGCGTTCGGGATGATCTCCGGCAGCGGCGGCGGCGAGAGTTTTCTGGTCGAGGAAGGTGAGGAGCATGGGAGCTTCCGTCTGGCCGTAGGACTGGCACATGCAGGGGCCGAAAATTTCGATGCCCTGCTTGAGTTTGTCGGGGGAGACGGGCGAGGCCGCGAGTAGAAAGACGCGCAGGCTGGAGTAATCGAATTTGCGGACGTCGGGATGGGAGAGCAGGCCGTAGAAGGCGGTGGGCGGAAGAAATAAGTGGGTGACGCGGAAGCGTTCGATATTTTGCAGGACGGCGAGGGCGTCGAAGCCGGGCATTATCACGTTGGTGGCGCCGATGGTGAACATGGCGAAAGCGACGACTCCGGCGGCGTGGGAAAGCGGCGCGACGCTGAGGCAGACGGGATCGGCGGTGTCGCCGCGCCAGTAGTGGGAGGCCATTTCGGTCATGGTGCCCCAAGAGAGGGTGGAGACGCGGACGCCTTTCGCCGGGCCGGTGGTGCCGCCGGTGGGGACGAGGCCGACGAGGCGATCGGGGTTGCCATGGGCGTCGGACCAATCGAGGTCGCTTGTGGAGTTGCCTCGCTTCATGAATTCTTCGAGCGATGGGTTTTCGCCGTCGGGCGCGTCTATGCAGATCAAGTGTTGCAGGGTGGGGACGCGTTGTTTCAGTTCTTGGGCGTGATTGCGAAAAGTGCTGTGATAGAAGAGCCATTTGGTGCGGACGTAATTCAAGTATTCGACGTTGGCGTCGGCGGCGTTGCGGTAGTTGATGGGGACCCAGACGCCTCCGGCGCGGAGGAGGCCCAGCATGCAGAAGAGGACGCGGGCGTCGTTGGTGGAATAGATGGCGACGGGTTCTTCGCTGTGGAGGCCTGCGGCGTGCATGGCGCGGGCGATTTTTTGGCTCGCGTGGCGGAGGTCGGCGTAGGAGTAGCGGGTGACGCCGTCGATCAGGGCGATGCGGTCGGGAGTGATTTCGGATTGTTTATCGAAATAGTCTATGGCGCGCATGGGTTAGAGAGGCGGTGTTGGTTGCACGATCCGTTGTCGTCGAATAAATCGCCGAACATTTGGTCCGAGGCTTGTGTCGCGCCTCCCTTCGACCCCGCCACAGGCGGGCTCTCAGGGCAAGCCGGCGCTCGTCTCGTAATTTGCGATGTTCCCAGCCCTTACGAGTCTGTGTCGCAACCTCAAGACCGGTACTTCAGCGGCTAAAGCCGCATCGATTTTGCGAGATTTATGTCGTCGCTAAAGCGACGACCTACAAAGATTCCCGAGTTGCGACACAGACTCTTACGGGCTGGGCTAACTTCTGCCGCGCCTACGGCGCTGAGCCTCGTTGAAATACTGCCTCCAAATTGCAAATCGCGCTTAGCTGATCTTCGCTTTCGTGAGGCCGTGGCTTTCCAGGACTTTTAGCAGCTGGCGATGGCCGAAGGCTGCGCAGGCTGATTGGAAACCGGTTTTGCGCGGCGGCGTGTGGATCAGGCTGTGGGCCGCGTAGGCCTGGAGCAGGCCGGTCTGGCGATAACAGCAGGTGCCGAAAAGGACGCATTGCGCGTAGTCGGTGGTGCCGCGGCCGAGGACGACGTCAATGGTGCGCTGCTCGCGGGGATTTTCGCGCGGCGGCGTGCCGGCCTGGACGGAATTGGCCATTTCGGCTAGTTTTTTTTCGCGCTCTTCCTTGGGCAGCGGGCGAATATTTTCTTCGAAATGTTTTTCGGTGGCGAGAACGTTTTGCATGACTTCGCGATTCAGGATGCCGCCGAGCGAGCGGACATTTGCGACTTGGGGATGATCCTTGAACCAGACCGGGTGCGGAAAGCCGCCCCAGGTGAGCGCGAGCTGCGTCTGGATCAGGCCGGGGACGACGACATCGTAGGCGGTGGCGCGGGGCCATTGCTTGTACTGATTTTGTTCGAGGTAGTAGGCGTCGGTTTGGATCGCGGCGAAGATTGTTTGCGTGGAGCCGAAGGTGGGAACGCCTTTGAACATGGTGAGGATTTCGAGAGTGTCAATGTCGGTGGCTTCGATGCAAAGGTGCGCGGCGATGGCGCTGGGGACGGACATGTACGCGGTGGCGGGAGCGGCGAGGAGATTTTCGCGCGCGAATTTTTCGCTCCATTGCTCGGCGACGGTGCGGATCCAGGCTTGTTCGCCGCCGATGTCGAGGTAATGGCATCCGGCCTTGAGGCTGGCTTCGATGACGCGCGGGCCGTTGTAGATGAAGGGGCCGGCCATGTTGCAGACGACTTTCGCGCCGGTGAAAAGTTGGGCGAGTTCGTCGACGGAGCCGCCGACTTCGGCGACTTCGTAATCGGCGGATTCGATGCCGGGGACCATGCTCATGACGTGTTCGAGTTTGGAGCGGGTGCGGCCGGCGGCGATGAAGGGGACGTTGTATTCGCGCAGGAATTCGGCGACGAGGCGGCCGGAAAAGCCGTTCGCGCCGTAGATGATTACGGGTTTTTTGGTGGGCATGGGTTCCTCCGATTTGGCGCGCGCCAGCGAGCGAATGGGTTTTGTGGCGGCGGTCTTTAGACCGACGTCGTTGGTTGCCGCGACTTCGATGGCGCACTCACCCTTCGTAGCGTCACTCAGGGTAAAGGTGCGCCGCTACAAAGGCAAAAGCTACTACGGCTCGCTTTGCGGCCACGCGCCGGAATCCTGGCCAGCGTGGCGATTCTAGATTAAAGTGTCTTTTTTGGTAGTAGGCACCTTTTTGTAACCTGGTATCTGCGGGAGGCTTCGGTTATGGATGAATTTGATTGCCCCGTGAAGCGCACGGGAGACATCATTGGCGGAAAATGGAAGCCGCTGATTTTATTTGTCTTGCAGGGGCGCGTGCACCGGTTCGGCGAATTGCAGCGGCGCATTCCCGGAGTGACGAAGAAAATGTTGACGCAGCAATTGCGGGAGCTGGAGCGCGACGAGATTATCCGGCGGCGCGTTTACGCGCAGGTGCCGCCGCGAGTGGAATATTCGTTGACGCGGCATGGCGAGAGTTTGAAGCCGATTTTGGAATTGATGTCGGCGTGGGGGAAGAGGCATCGGGCGCGTTATGACCGGTGAGGCCCGGATTTGCGCGCGGCGCGGCGGTTGAGGGCGAACGGATCCATTTTGCGGAGAATGTGTCGCACCTACGGCGCTCGCAATTCCTCGCTGCCTTTCCCAGCCCTTACGAGTCTGTGTCACGACTTAAGTGCCGGTGCTGATTTTCGCAGCGGGACGCGCTGCTGGTTGCTCTTCGGTCCTCGTTTTTCGTTTCTGGCAGCTTCCTTGTGTCCGTTCGGCGGTTACGCTGGGCGGCGCAGGTTGCGATAGCGGATCAAGTTGTAGGCGACCGCTGCCAGCACCCATTCGACCGCCGTGGCCGGCTGCCCGCGGCGTTGGAACTGCCGCATCCCGCGCTGCTCCTTCAACGTCCCGAACACTGGCTCGACCATCCCCTTGCGCTTTTTGTACCAGGCGCGGCCGGGGGCGCTGCGCAACCTCTGGCGCGCACGCAACAGATGCGGATCGCTCACCGTCATCCGTCCCACTCCGCGCGCCCTTTTCCCCGTGTTCAACTCGCGCGCCAGATTCGGGTCCGGCACGTAAGCCGCGATGCCGCGCTCGGCCATCTCCCGCAGATTTTGATTCGAGAAAAATCCGCAGTCGGCCAACACCCGCTGCGGGCGCTCTCCGCATTGTCGCTCCACCGCTTCCACCAGCAGAACCAAGGTCTGGTTATCGTTCTTGTTCTGCGTCACCCGCTGCGCCACGATGAAATGGTCCTCGCTCACGGCGATCTCCGCCGTGTAACCCAGCACGAAGCGCCCGCGCTCGCGCAAAAAACGCGCGTCCGGATCGGTGATCGAAAGCTTCTCCTCACCGCTCTGGCGCAGCTGCTGCAACTGCTCACGCAGCTGCGCGATCTGTTCCACGCCCACACGCGTTCCTGGATCGCGATCCGGATCATCATCCAGTTCCTGCTGCCAGCGTTTCACTTTCTTGCGTAACTCCCGCTCCAACCGCTCCCGGCGCAACAGCCGGTCCGGCGAGGCCGACCCCTTCACCCGCGTCGAATCGATCGCCACCGCACCCAGCCGCGCCATCCCCGCGCGCCGCAAAAACAGCAGCACCTCGGTGAACAGCGCCGTGATCGCCGCGCGATGCCGCCGATGAAATTCGCTCAGCGTCTTGTGGTCCGGCGTAGCCCCGCCCGCCAGGTACCGAAAGCCTAGATCCTCGCGAATGCGTTGCTCCAGCTTGCGCGTCGTGCGCACGTTCACGCCGAATCCGTACAGCCAGATCTTCAGCAGCATCCGCGGATCGTACGGCCGCTGCCCGCCCGCGTCCTCCTCCTGCTTTTCGAAAGCGCGCAGATCGCACGCTTCCACCACTTCGTGCACCACAAAACAAAGATGGTCGGCGCCCAAAACATCCTTCACATGGGCGGGCAACAGCTCGGCTTGCTCCGGAGAATACGGTTGATAGGTTGGCATGTCTCTTCATGCCAAAGCTTCGCCGCCATTTCAAGTGCTAGTTGCGACACAGACTCTTACGGGCTGGGCTAACTTCTGCCGCGCCTCCGGCGCTGGTTTTTGCGAATGGTGCGACCTGGAATCACGGGACGTTGATGCCTATCAACGATGGGTCAAACTATCAACAAAACTACTAACCACAACGACGAGCCACCTCGGCGAATCTTTACGTGCCCGGTCTGTCCCGAACGGCGCGGGACAGACCGGCCGTTACAAATTCCACTGCAACGGTTGGCGGTCCCGCGAGTTCATGCGGGACGCGAACGGTGTGTTTGACGACCGCCGCTACAAAGGCGTTGCAGACGCGCTCTGTGCTTGCGTGTGGCCGGATTTGATGTGGGCGGTTTCTTTGAGGAAGAGGGCGGCGAGGAAGACGACGGCGGTGCCGCCGGCTGCCATTAGCAGAGTGATGCCGAGGCCATGACGTTCGGCCAGGGCGCCGCCTAGTGTGGGCGCGATGGTGGCGCCTACGATTTCTCCTACTAGCGTGGCTAAGCCGATGGAGGTTGCCGCGAATTGCGGCGGAACGCTTTCGGTGGGGATGAGCACCATTACTAGAGTGGGCATGCCTTGGCCTGCGTTGGTGCAGAGGAGGATCGCGGCTAAGAGCCACGGGTAAGCGTAGAGCGGCGGGATCAGAAGCACCAGCGGGACGAGAGCGGACATGGCGGCCATGGCTAGCAGGACGGGTTTGCGGCCGAGGCGGTCGGAGAGAGATGGCAGAAGAAAACCGAGAATGAAACTGCCGAGGCCGGTGGCGCCTAGTAGAAATCCGGCGGTGGTAGCTTTTTGGTGCGCGACTTCGGTGATGTAGAGCGGCGCGAAAACGTTGGACAGGAATAGCCAGGAGATGAAACCGGCCGCGCCGATGCAGCAGAGCCAGATATTGCGATAGCGAAGGATGGAGAAATAATCGCGGAGCCTGACGCGATGATGCGCTGCGGCTTCCGGTTCCCTGCCGTCGGTGGCGTCGTGTTTTGGTTCCTTGACGAATTTCCAGATCAGCAGGCCCATCAGGAAGCCTGGAACGCCCGCGACAAAAAATGCCCAGCGCCAGCCGAAGCGCGCGGCGATTTGCGTGGTCAGCACCGGAGCGACCGCTAGGCCGACTAGCGCGCCCGCGCTGACTACGATGCCGATGTTGCGTCCGCGGCGCGTGGGAGTGGAGGATTCCTCGATGAGCGCGGTCATGATGGACCAGCAGGGGCCTTCGGCGAGGCCCATGAGCGCTCGAATCAATAGGAGTTGGTGGAAGCTGTGCGCGATGCCCGAAAGCCAGGACAGAATTGAAAACGCGAAGACGGCGGGGATGAGGATGGGGCGGCGGCCGATGCGGTCAGAGAGCGCGCCGAAAAGGAGAGTGGAGAGGGCCCAGGTGATGGCGAGGACCGAGGCGAGCATGCCGACTTGTTCGTGGCTGAGATGAAATTCGGGGACGATGTAGGGGGCGAGGTAGAGTTGGGACATGCGGTCGAGGAAGACCGTGCCCCAGGTGAGAAAGAGGATGGCGACGAGAGAATTTTCGTAGCGTCGGGAGTGGTCCATTTATGGTTGGGGGCGGTTTGCGTCGGGCGTTTGGGTCATGAGCGTTCGGCTACGATCGAGCTTCCTGGCTTCAGGGGCTAAAGCCCCTTCCCCTTCGCAAGGTTTACGGCGGGGCTGAAGCCCCGCCCTTCCGAGCCTCGGCTGCAACCGCAAACCTGGTACTTCAGCGGCCCTTCGGCCCCGATTCCATCGGAGCCTCAGGGTAAACTGAAGCCGCGCGTAGTTTCTTGAGCTTTCGCCGTAGCTAAAGCTACGGCCTACAAAGATTGCTGCATCGCCGCTGAAGAGCAGCCTGCCCTTCGGTGCTGCCGCTGGTTTCAGCTGCGGGCGCGGCATGCCGCGCCCCTACGGCCCGCGCATAAATTTTTCTCAAGAGCTGCAAGCTTTATCTCAGGAGCATCGAAAGTTCCTGGGCCGCGGATTGCAGGTGCGGCAGGAATTTATTGAGCATGTCCTGATTGGAGACACGCTGGGCGTGCGCGCCGACATTGAGCGCGGCTACGACTTTGCCGCTGGGATTCTGTATGGGCACGGCCATGGAGCGCAGGCCGAGTTCGAGTTCCTGGTCCACGATGGCGTAGCCATTGCGGAGAACCAGACGCAGGACCGGGCGAAGCTTATCAACGGTGACGATGGTGCGCTCGGTGTAGCGCGTGAACTGGATGCGAGCGAGGAAAGATTCGAGCTCGTCGGGCGGAAGATGCGCGAGCAGGACGCGGCCCATCGAGGTGCAGAACGCGGGGAGGCGGCTGCCGACGCCGAGGTCAATGGCCATGATGCGCGTGACGTTGGCGCGGGCGACGTAGACGATGTCGAGCCCGTCGAGAGTGGCGATGGAGCAGGACTCGTGCATCAGGCGGCTGAAATGTTCGAGGATGGGCTGCGCCGCAGTCGCGAGCGGCATGGAGGAAATGTAAGAGTGGCCGAGAGCGAGAACGCGCGGGCGAAGATAGAAATGGCGATTATCGTCGGAACCGGCGAAACCGAGTTTGGCGAGGGTGTAAAGACAGCGGCGAACGGCGGCGCGCGAGAATCCGGTCTTGGCGCTGACTTGCGAAATGGTGAGCTGGCGCTTTTTCTGCGAGAAGGCCTGGATGACGGCGAGGCCGCGGGCGAGCGACGTCATGAAATCGGGATCGCCGGTGAGCGCGTCAATTTGCGCGGAAGGGGTGGGAGGCGGTGGCGCGGCGGCAGCGGGGGGTTTGGGCGGCACGATAGCAGCGCGAGAAAGTTCGTCGGCGATGGAGCGCGAAGTGGCGCGAGGCATGGAAATCTCCCTAAAAGAAAACGAGCGCTGCGCAGGATACATGAAATGGGCGATAGGCGCACGCAATTTCGATAATCGGCCTTGACGGAGGCGGCGGCGGAGACATAGATTTGCGGGTCGGCGGCATTTAATTGTTTTGTTCGCGCTGGTTTGGCGGGAATTGAGGGTTCGAGACGATGGGTACTAAAAGCATGGCTACTTTGGCGGCTTACCGGCGGCCTTTGCCGGGAACGCAGCCGCCGCATTTGCATCCGGCGTATAAGTCGTCGCTGAAACGGGCGCCGACGAAGCCGCTGATTTATTTGCCGCACACACTTTCGGAAATCACCGGGCCGACTTTCGGCGCGGAATTCGTGGACGTGAAGGCTTGCGACCTGACGCGGCAAGGCCCAGGCGAGGCGCAGGGGGCGCGGATCATCGTCAGCGGGCGGGTGATGGATGAGGACGGGCGTCCGGTGCGGAATACCTTGGTGGAAATCTGGCAGGCGAATGCGGCGGGGCGATATTTGCATGCGAACGATCAGCATAACGCGCCGCTCGATCCGAATTTTACGGGCGAAGGCCACGCGATGACTGACAACGAGGGCCGTTACCGGTTTGTGACCATCCGGCCGGGGGAATATCCGTGGGGCAATCATCACAATGCGTGGCGGCCGGCGCACATTCATTTTTCTTTGTTTGGGCCGGCGTTCGCGACGCGTTTGGTGACGCAGATGTATTTTCCGGGCGATCCTTTGCTGGCGTTCGATCCGGTGTACAACTGCACCGCGGATGAGGTGGCGCGGCAACGGCTGATTTCCGCGTTCGATTGGGAGACGACGATACCGGCGCAGGCTTTGGGTTACCGGTTCGATGTGATTTTGAGCGGGCGCGAAGCTACGCCGATGGAAAAGTGAAATGACTTTGCGCGCGACAACTTCACAGACGGTGGGACCGTTCTTCACGATCGGCTTGACGCGGATGAACCGGTCAGAAATGGCTGGGCCGGGTGTGTCGGGGGAGCGCGTGACGATCGAAGGGCGCGTGCTGGATGGGGACGGGGCGCCCGTGCCGGATGCGCTGATCGAAATTTGGCAGGCGAATGCTTATGGGAAATATGCGCATCCGGAGGATCGGCAGGATAAGCCGATTGAGGCGGGATTTTTGGGTTATGGGCGGGTGGCTACGGATGATTCCGGGAGATTTTCTTTTACTACGATTAAACCTGGGGCGGTGCCTGGGCCTGATGGGAAGATGCAGGCGCCGCATCTGGCAGTTTCGGTTTTTATGCGGGGATTATTGAAGAGATTGGTGACGCGGATTTATTTTCCGGATGAGGCGGGGAATGAGGGGGATTTTGTTTTGAGTTTGGTGGAGGCTGCGCGGCGCGGGACTTTGATTGCGCGCGCGGTGCCGGGGCGGGCGGGAGTTTTGGAGTGGAATGCGGTGATGCAGGGGGTCGGCGAGACTGTGTTTTTTGATTGCGGGATGTGATGTTGCGAAAGCGCTTCTCTGCCGTGACGGGATAAATCAAACGACTTAACACAGAGTGCACAGAGAAAAGGCGGAGGGCACGGAGAATACGAACTTCGTTTGTTCCGGCTTGCGCGGCGCCGAAAGCTAAGGCAAAGATTTACCGCAGGGACGCAGAGTGCGCAGAGAAAACCGATTCTTCCGTTTGCGGACGTCTGACCAAAAAGCAGATCCCTCGCTGCGCTCCCTTCCTGCGTCAGAGCAAGCGGGATGACATCAACTTTCTCTTGTTCGCAAGCTGATTCCAGCACCATCGATTATCGCGGCAACACGGATGGCGCACTAAAGTGCGCCGCTACCCTTCGTTCCGACGCTGTCGGACCTCAGGGTGAATCGCCCTGCGTGGCGATTCACAAAATCAAACTCGAACCGCCGGCGATACTGATTTCAGAATGGGTAGGGGCGGCGACCCATTTGGATTGTTACCCATTTTACTTCGGTCATTTCTTCTACTGACCAGCGGCCTCCTTCGCGGCCACTGCCTGAATCTTTCACGCCACCGAATGGGACTGTGGGTTCGTCGTGCACCGTGGGACCGTTGAGGTGGACCATGCCGGCTTCGAGTTCTAGCGCGAAACGCATCGCCAATTGCAGATCGTTGGTGAGAACGGCGGAGGAGAGACCGTAGCTGGAATTATTGGCTAGCGCGAGAGCTTCGTCGGCGTTGGCGGCGCGGCTTACGGCGGCTACCGGACCGAAGAGTTCGTCGCGGAAGGCGGCCATGGCGGGAGTGACGTCCGCTACGACCGTGGGCTCGTAGAAATTTCCTTCATAGTGGCCACCCGTAAGGAGTCTGGCGCCCGCCGCAACGGCGTCCTTGATTTTGCGGTCGATCATCTGGCATTGCGACGAGCGGATCAGCGGACCAATGACGGTGTGGGGATCTCGCGGGTCGCCCATTTTCAGGGTGCGAGCCTTCGCGGCGAAACGCTCGAGGAAAGCGTCGTAGATGGGGGCTTCGACGATGATGCGCGAGCCGGCCATGCAGATTTGTCCCTGGTGAATGAAGATCCCGAAGCAGGCGGTGTCCACGGCGTAATCCACGTCCGCATCTTTCAGAACGATCAGCGGGCTTTTGCCGCCCATTTCGAGGACGACACGCTTCCCTTTTTTGGCGCACTCGACGGCGATGTGGCGGCCTACGGCGGTGGAGCCGGTGAAGGAGATGAGTTTCACGCGAGGATCGTCGAAGAGGACGCGGCCGAGCGTAGGGCCGTCGCCGGGGACGACATTGAGGACGCCGGGAGGCAGACCGGCGCGTTCGAAGATTTCGGCGAGCTTCAGGCCGACGAGCGAAGTTTCTTCGGAGGGCTTGAGCACAAACGTGTTGCCGGTGGCGAGAGCGAAGGCGACTTTTTTCAGCGCGAGGACAACCGGGAAATTGAAAGGCGAAATGCCGGCGACGACTCCCAGCGGGCGGCGGATCGCGAGGGAGAGGAGGCCGGAAACGTCGGAGGGAAAAACGTCGCCTTGCACGCGGCGAGCTTCTCCGGCGATCGAGCGGAGCATGTTTGCGGCAAAAGGGACTTCGAAATGAGCTTTGCCGAAAGTGGAACCGCCTTCGCCGATCAGGAGATCCACCATTTCATTTGTGGCGGCTTCGAGTTCGTCGGCGGCGCGATGGAGGATTTTTTCACGGAGGGCGGCGGGCGAATTGCCCCAGGAGGCTTTTGCGGCGTGGGCGGCGTCGATGGCGGCACGCATGTGTTGTTCCTGGCCCATGAAGATTTTGGCGAAGGGTTTTTGATTGGCGGGATTGAGGACGTCGGAGAGCGCAGAAGGCGGGACTTCGATGGACTTGCCGTCAATGTAGGGAGTAGAAAGCATTTTGGGTCCTCCGTACTGCGAGCCATTTTTTCGGCTTCGCAGCGGAAGTCTTAGGCGGCCATCGCTTGTTGCGGTAACGCCGATGGCGCACTAAAGTGCGCCGCTACAAAACCAAATTCGAAAGCCACATCTGACAGAGATATTTGCGCCGCTATACAAGCGCCGTCAACTCCAGATGCGGCGGGCGACGTCCGCTACCAGGCGGAGCTTGGCCCATTGTTCGTCTTCGGTCAGGAGATTGCCTTCCATAGTGGAAGCGAAACCGCATTGCGGGCTTAGCGCGAGATTTTCTTTCGGGAAAAAGCGCGCGGCTTCTTCGATGCGGCGGGCGATGTCGTCGGCGTTTTCGAGCTGCGCTTTTTTGGAACTGATGAGGCCGAGGACGACGGTCTTATTGCGCGGGACGAGGCGGAGCGGCTCGAAGGTGCCGGAACGCTCGTCGTCATATTCGAGCAGGAAGCGATCTACGGCCATGGTCGTGAAAAGTTTTTCGGCGATGGCATCGTAGCCGCCTTCGGCGTACCAGTGGCTGCGATTATTGCCGCGGCAGAGATGCATGGCGAGAGTGACTCCGGGGCGGCGAGCCGCTTCGAAGCAGGCGTTATCGGCGCGGATGGATTCATCGAGAAGCGCGTCCGGCTCGATTTTCATTTCGGTGCGGATCCAATCGCGCCATTTGGGGTCCATGAAATAGCTGTAACGCGGCGCGTCAATCTGAATGTACTTGACGCCCTCGGCGGAGAGGCGGGCGAGTTCCGCTTTCATGATGGCTACGATATCCCAGAGGAGTTCGGAGTGATCTTTGTACGCTTTGTCGGTGACGCCGCGTTTGAAGGAGATGGCCGGGAATTGCGTGGCGCTGGGGAGAGTCATTTTGATGGCGCCGGGGCTGTGGGTTTTGAGGAACGGTAGTTCGCGGCCGGTGAGCGGTTCTTTGGCGCGGAGCTTTGCGGTGACGATGCCGGTGACGCTGCTTACCGGGGCGTCTTTGGCCTGGCCGGCTTTCCAGGCACGATTGACGGCGTCGCCGAGATCGAAGCCCGCGACGGCGTCGGTGAAATCGCTCATGAAATTGCGGCGGCGGAATTCGCCGTCGGTGAAAATTTCGAAGCCGAGTTCTTTTTGTTTGGCGAGGACGCGGTCGATCTGGCGGTCTTCGATGGCGTGGAGTTGAGCACCGTTGTTGGCGGCGGATTTGCGGGCTTCGAGGAGTTCGGGCGGGCGCAAGAAGCTGCCGACGTGGTCGGCGCGGTATGGCGTGGACATTTCGGGTTCCCCTCCTTTGTTACGAGGTGCGCGGCCTGTGTGTGATGACTAAACCTTGTGCCGCGCCCCCGGGGCTGCGCAAACGTCGATGCCAACATTCTTGATTCGATGATCGCTTTAGTACTTGAACATCGTTCACCAAGGCCACCCGCCGCCCGGAAGCCCTAGCGCGGCATAAAGATCCCTTAATCCAGACGCAAAAACGCCGATGCCCATTCCGATCAAGACGATGTGTCCCGATTTGGGGATCGCGACAGGCTCAAGAGTAAGGCCGGTCGTGGCTCCCCACCAGGAGTTGAGAGTGGGCGCGAGTTTGGCCAGCATTGCCCCATATGTTATTCCCATGATGGCGTGTGTCACGCGCTCTCCCGCATACACGTCCCCAAGGTTTCTTCGGACGCCAATCTCGACGACAAAATCCCAGCACGTCAAAATGATCTCGGCGCCGATAGCTCCGACAAGCACAACGGTCCACATACCCTTCCACGCAAAATACGGTAGGGTGCAAAACAGAATCCCATAGAAGAAATCCCGAGCTGAGTGGAGGAAGAGTTCCGGAGCGGCGCGTCTGCTTCGTGCCGGAAGTCGAGCCTTCCACTCGTGGTAGTACAGGGTGTCAAAACACCCTACGACTCCCTGGACGCCCAATAGGAGTAGTGCGGTCTTCACCTCTTCGAACTCCCCCGGCTTAGTTGCCCTAGCAACGGGAAGCTAGCCCATTGTCAGGTTCGTTCTCAGATCCAGAGCCTTTCATTGATCTTGAGATTTTTCGCGCGGCAGTAGCTCAGGTAGTGATCTATGAACCAGAAGACGTCTAGCGTCTCCAGCAGCGCGTCGTTGTCGTCGTAAAATTCGAGCGAACCGTTCAGGAAGAAAATCGTTTTCATGCCGTTGGGGTCGTCAGAGACGAGCGTGTGAATTACGCCGGGATTTTCGCGGACGTAACTGCCAGGGCGCGCGACCCAATCGTATTCGAGGTAGCGCCAACTGCCTTCGAGAGTGCAGGCAGAGATTGGTCCGCGGTGGCGATGGCGGCCGAGCATGCCGCCTTTTTTGACCCAGAGAATATTGGCGAAGGAATTGGTGCGGACGTCGAAGGCGAGGTGGCGGATGAAGACGTTTTCCTTGAAGGGCACGTAGGGGGATTCGTCTTCGCCACCGCCGATGTGGATGTCCGGGCGGCCATATTCCTGGATTACCGCGGCGAGGCTGCTGCTCGAGTCGACGATGGGCATGTGGACCTCCGGCGCCGCGCGCAAGCTGAATCTTGGTTTGCGGCAGCATAACGGGAATGCGCGGTGCGCGGCGCGACAATTCGTTTCCGCGGCCAGTATACATCCGGGGAGTCGGGCGGCAAGGTTGGTGGGCGATGTTCGCCCGTTATCTTTCGCCGGGCGCGCGAGGGGCGGCGAAGTCGGGTATCATCGGAAAAATTGCGACTGGTGACACCGCCCGGGGGTGGAAGGAGAACCTGTGGCTCCGCGAATCAAGACGACCGTGGTTGGCAGCTATCCCGTTCCATCGTGGCTGGTGGGAAACACTTCGCGGCTGGTATTGCGCGATGCGGTGATGGCGGTATTGAAGACGCAGGAACTGGCCGGCCTGGATTTGATTTCCGATGGCGAGCTGATGCGTTTCGATCCTAGCCACCCGGAGACAAACGGGATGGTGGATTATTTCGTCTCGCAGATGGAAGGGATCCGCAAACATTTTTCGCTTTCGGATTTCGACCGCTTCCGCGCGGACCGCGCTTCGGGATTTCGCCTGCTGAGCGCCGGGATGGTGGTGGAGCGCATCGGCGAAGGAACGCTGAACCTGCCGCGGGACTACGAATTTTCCCGGACGCTGACGAAGTCGCCGATGAAATTTACCTGCACAGGGCCGCACATGCTGGCGCGGCTGCTGACGGATTGCTTTTACAAGAGCACCGCCGACCTGGCGATGGACATTGCGGAAGTGTTGCGACGGCAACTGGAATTGATCGAAGCGGACACGGTGCAGCTGGATGAGGCCAGCATCGTCGGGTTTCCGCAGGATGCGCCGTGGGCGGCGGAAGCGATCAATCGCGTGCTGGACGGCGTGTTGAATGAGAAGGCGGTGCATATTTGTTTCGGCAATTACGGCGGACAGCCGATGTTGCGCGGGTTCTGGCGTGATTTAATTCCCTTCCTGAATTCCTTGCATGCGGACCATTTGGTATTGGAGTTCGCGCGGCGTGGGTACGAGGAGCTATCGGCGTTTGGGGATCTGGATCCGGCGATCGGATTGGGCATCGGCGTGATTGATATTAAGGATAACGAAGTGGAGTCCGCGGAGCTGATCGCTTCGCGGATTGAATTGATCGCGAAGACGATTGGCGAGGAGCGGTTGCACTACGTTCATCCGGATTGCGGATTCTGGATGCTGCAACGCAGCGTGGTGGATCGCAAGATGCGGGCTTTGGTGGAGGGACGGAATTTGTTTGAGGGCCGTGAATAGATTTTTGCGGCTGCGTTGGGAGCGGTTGGCGGGAGCGCTGGGTCGAGGTAGCAGCGTTGGAAGACGAAAAAGCAGCGGTTCGCGCGGCGGTTTTCACGCACCTGGCGGGGATTGTGCTGGCGCCGACGGTGACGGCGCTGGCCGGGCGCGGAGTATTTCGGCTGTTGGAATCGCCCGCCGAGTGGCTGACGCTCGGAGACATCGCCGAGCCGACGCACGCGAACCGCGGATATTTGCGGGTGGCGCTGCGTTTGCTGACTTCTTGCGGATGGCTGCAGCAGCGGCGTGGAGCGAGCGGCGGCGGCGTGGACTTGGGGGAGACGCGCTACGCGCTGACTCCCGAGGGGAAAATTGCGGCGCGCCTGGCGCCGGAGGCGTACGGCGAGGTCACTTCATTTATTCCGAAGGCGCTCTTCCTGGAAGATTTCCTTTTTGGCAAAACGGACTTTCCGGTTTTGCCGTCGCTGCGCGCGCTGGTGCAGCAGTCTCGGGAGCGCTGGATCGGCGATTCGGGATTGGGCGGCGACGAGCTGGGGCAGAAAGTTCGCGGGCAAATTCGCGGGCACCTGGACGGGATGTTAATCGGGCCGGCGATGGTGGCGCTGGCGCGCGGCGGAGTGCTGGCGCGATTGGCGCAAGGGCTGGTGGATTGGCGCGAGCTGCCGGGAAATCAAGCGAGCCTGAATCTTTTGTTTGATCTGCTGGAGACGCAGGGCTGGGTCGCGTGGGAAGGCGAGGTGGTGCGGCTGACTTCGCGGGGCGCATATGCAGCGCAGATTGCGACCTCGTATGGCGTGACGGTTTCCTACCTGCCGATGTTCAACGTGCTGAGCACGCTGCTTTTTGGAAATGCGCGTTTTCCGCGCGTGGATGAAAATGGCGTGGAGCTGCTGGTGAATCGCGGGATGAACGTGTGGGGCAGCGGCGGGGCGCATACGACTTATTTCAAGAAAGTGGATGAAATCATCATCGAGATTTTCAACCGGCCGATCGCGCGACAGCCGCAGGGGATTTGCGACATGGGCTGCGGCGACGGGACTTTTTTGGAGCATTTGTACGAAGTGGTGAAAACGCGCACGGCGCGCGGGGGCCTGTTGGACAAGCACCCGCTTATTTTGGTGGGCGCGGACTTCAACAAGGTGGCGCGGCGCGTGGCCAAGCAGAACCTCCGGCGGGCGAAACTGCCGACTTGCCACATTATTCAGGGCGACATCAATCGTCCGGCGCAGCTGGGAAGCGATTTGGAAGCTTTGGGGCTGGATATTCACGATCTGCTGCACGTGCGGTCGTTCCTGGATCACAACCGGCCTTATTCGCCGCCGGCGAATTACGGGCAAGGGATGCGGGCCGGCAAGTCTTCTGGAGCGTTTGCTTATTTGGGAGAGGAAATTCCTGCGGATGAGCTGGAAGAAAACCTGGTGCGTTATTTGCGGCGGTGGGCGCCTTACGTGGGGCGTTTCGGCTTGTTGGTTTTGGAGCTGCATACTTTGCCGCCGGAATTGGCCGCGGCGAATCTATTGAAGACGCCGGTGGTGGCTTATGACGGGACGCACGGATATTCGGATCAGTATCTGGTGGAATTGCCGATATTTTTGGAGTGCGCGCGAGAGGCGGGTTTGCAGGCGGATGAGCGTTATGCGGCGCGGTTTCCGGCATCGGAATTGGCGACGGTGAGTATTAATTATTTTACGGCGTTGGCGGGGACGCCCGGGGCGGATTTGATGACGGCGGGGGCGGCGGCGCGAGGGGAGTGACGAATTGCCTGCCGTAACTGCGGCGGCGCGGGGTGGATGAATTTTGTCGTAACACCGATGGCGCACTGAAGTGCGCCGCTACAGAGCCAAAAACTCTCCGCGGGATAGATCGTTCGCGGATTCGCGGCGGCGGATGGTGCGGAATTGATTTTTGGTTACCAGGATTTCGGCGGCGCGCGGGCGCGAATTGTAATTGGAGGATTGCGCGAAGCCGTAGGCGCCGGCGCCCCAGAGCGCTAGTACGTCGCCTGGTTCGGGCATCTCGATGGGCCAATCGTGGAGGAAACAGTCGCCGGTTTCGCAAACCGGGCCGACGATATCGGCGCTGACGCGCTTGCCTCTCGGTTTGCGGACTACGTGCGTGATGGGATGGATGGCTTCATAGAGCGCGGGGCGGATGAAGTCGTTCATGGCGGCGTCCACTACGATGAAATTTTTGCCGCGGTTGCGTTTGACGTAGAGGACGCGGGTGAGAAGAACTCCCGCGGGGCCGACGATGGCGCGGCCCGGCTCGAGCAGTAGATGGCAGCCCAGCGGATGTATTTGCGAGACGAGTGCCTCGGCGTAATCGTTGATGTCGAACGGATTTTCCTTCGTGTAACGCACGCCGACTCCGCCGCCGATGTCCAGATAGGAAAGCTTCACGCCAGCTGCCGCGAGCGATTGCACGAAGGATGCAACACGCTTGACGGCGCGGCGATACGGAGCGAGGCCGAGGACCTGCGAGCCGATGTGAACGCTGATGCCCTGCCAGGAGATTGAGCGCGAACGCGAGCGATCGAGGTAGAGGCGCCGGGCGTCGTCCCAATCAATGCCGAATTTGTGGCGATGATGACCTGTGGAGATGTGGCGATGTCCGCCGGCCTGCACGTCGGGATTCACGCGGAGCGCGGCGGAGGCGCGGCGGCCGAGACGCGCGGCTTCCGCGGCGAGGACATCGAGTTCCGGTTCCGATTCGACATTGAAAAGCAAAATGCCGGCTTTTAGCGCGTCGCGGATTTCTTCTTTGGTCTTGCCGACGCCGGAGAAGACGATGCGACGGGCGGAGACGCCGATTTTGCGCAAGCGATGAAGTTCGCCGCCGGAAACAATGTCAAAGCTGCTGCCGGCGCGGGCGAGCAGGCGCAACACGGAAAGATTGGAATTGGCTTTGACGGCGTAGCAAATGGAATGAGGGATGCCGCGGAAGGCGCGATGGAAGCGCTGATAGGCATCGAGGATGCTGGTGCTGCTGTAAACGTAGGCAGGAGTGCCGATGCGCGCGGCGATTTCCGTGAGCGGAACTTTCTCGCAGTTGACGACGCCCTGACGAAATGCGAAATGGGCCGTGTATTCGGTGGGATCGAGCGGCCGTGAAGCAGCGTGCGGATTTTCGGTCAAGTGCGGCGTTCGCTCCTAACGAAATACGTCTTCGAGTTGCGCGCGCAAGTCTGTTTTGGCGTCGCGATATTTTACGATGACGGGCGCGTAGAGCGAGAGGCCCCATTCTTTGCCCTTGCCGCTGCTGATGGGGCGAGAGCCGGGCACGAGTACTGCTTTTTCAGGAATCACGAGCGGCTGGTTTTCGGAGGCGGTGTAGATTTCGCCGCGCACGACGTCGTAGACTCGCGTGGACTGGTTCAAAATCGTGCCGGTGCCGAGAACCGCGCCGCGCTTGACGATAGTGCCTTCATAGACACCGCAATTCCCGCCGATGAGAACTTCGTCCTCGATGATCACCGGCATCGCGCCGACGGGTTCGAGAACGCCGCCGATTTGGGAGGCGGCCGAAATGTGGCAGCGCTTGCCGATTTGCGCGCAACTGCCCACCAGCGCGTGGGAATCCACCATGGTGTCGTTGTCCACATAGGCGCCGACGTTGACGAAGGTGGGAGGCATGCAGGTGACGCCGGTGCCGATGAAGCAACCATCGCGGATGCTGGAGCCGCCGGGCGGAATGCGCACACCGGATTCCTTGGTGATGCGCTTGACGGGATAGGTGACCTTGTCGAAAAAAGGCTGCTTGGTGCGGTCAATGGACATGTCCACGATGGCGCCCATGCGGAACCCGAGCAGGATGCCTTTTTTCACCCAGGCGTTGACGCGCCAGCCGAGCGGCTGCGAGGCGTCCGGCTCGGCGGCGCGCACCTGGCCCGCGTTCAAAGCGTCTTTGAACGATTGGAAGTGCGTGAAGTCCAACTGCGAATATGTTTCCGGCGTTTGCGCAAACAGCTGCTCAATTTGCTCTTGCAGCATGCACTCTCCCGAGGAGGCCCAGAGTTTCGAGCGTGCGCTCGATTCTCTGGATATTTTCCTGCTTGGGAGCGACCAAAGGCAAGCGCCAGACGGGTTCGAGGAGGCCCATCGCGGCCATGGCAGCTTTCACCGGGCCGGGATTGGTTTCGATGAAATTCATTTCCATCAGGCCGAGATATTGCTGCTGGAGTTCGCGGGCCTGGGCGAAATCTCCGGCGAGACAGGCTTGCGCGAGTCGCGTCATCTCGGCGGGGATTTCATTGGAGACGACGGAGATGACGCCGCGGCCGCCGAGCGCGATGACGGGGAGAGCCATGGCGTCGTCGCCGGAGAGGACATCGAAGCTTTTTGGCGTTTGCGCGATGACCGAAGCGATCTGGCTGATGTTGCCGGAGGCTTCTTTCACGCCGACGATGTTGTCAATCTCAGCGAGACGCCGTAGGGTGGCGGGTTCGACGTTGACGCCGGTGCGGCCCTGCACGCTGTAGACGATGATCGGCAGCGAGATGGCCTGCGCGATTGCTTTGTAATGTTGGTAGAGGCCTTCTTGCGTCGGCTTGTTGTAATACGGAGTGACGGAAAGAATGCCGGAGACGCGCATGGATTCGAGTTCCCTGGCGATCTCGATCACTTCGGCGGTATTGTAACCGCCGGCGCCGGCGAGCACGGGGACTCGGCCGGCGGCTTCTTCGAGCGTGATTTCGACCACGCGCAAGTGCTCTGCGTGCGTTAGCGTGGGATTTTCGCCGGTGGTGCCGCAGGGGACCAGGAAATCAATTCCTGATGCGATCTGGCGGCGGACTAAGCGGCGGAGGGCGTCTTCGTCGAGAGAGAAATCGTGCTGAAACGGAGTTACTAGCGCTGTACCGCATCCTGTGAACATGTGGCCTCCTTCAAGGCTTGGTGGAAAAAGCATCGTTAATAACGAAGCGTGTCTTCAGGGGCTAAAGCCCCTTCTGATATCGCGGGCTTTATGTCGGAGCTAAAGCTCCGACCCCCTAAATCAGTGCTCAGACAAAACATCGCGAAATTCGAACCAGCCGTGTTTGCCGATTACCCATTGGGCCGCGGTGAGCGCGCCACGGGCGAAACCTTCGCGGCTGCGCGCGGTGTGGCGGATGGTGATGGTATCGGCGGCGGAATCGAAGCCGACCTCGTGCGTGCCGGGATGCGCGCCGGCGCGATTGGAGCTGACGGAAATCTCGCGATGCGGGTCGGCGGCTTTCATTTCGTTGACGACTTTCAGCAGCGTGCCGCTGGGCGCGTCCTTTTTCGCGGAGTGATGAATTTCCCAGGCCCAGGCGCCGTATTCGCGATAGCGGGCGATGCGGCGCGAGGCTTCCGCAGCGAGTTGAAGGAAGACATTCACGCCGATGGAGTAATTGGGGCTCCAGACGAGGCCGACGCCGCTGTCCTCTACTGCGGATTTGGCTTGATCGAGGTGTGCGGTCCAGCCCGTTGTGCCCACTACGGTGTTGATGCCGAGTGCGGCGAGGCGTTCGATATTGCGTGCGGCCGCAGCGGCATTCGAAAATTCTACGGCGACGTCTACATCGCGGAAATTTTCGGGCGTGATTGCGGAGGCAGCGCTATTGCTCGCGCTATCGAGCCGCAAGTGGACGGCGAAGCCGTATTCGGGCGCGAGCTGTTCGATGAGGCGGCCCATCTTTCCGTAGCCGACGATGGCGAGATTCTTGCGCGTATTCGCGGCGCGCTTCAGGCGCGGGCGCTCGGCGTTCAGTATCGCGGCGTTGGGACTGATGAGGGTTGCGCTCATGTTTTACGAAGCAGCGAGAAGCTGCTTGACCATCCTTTCGTAAATTTCGACGGCTGCGAGGAGTTCTTTTTTGGGAACGCGCTCTTCGAGTGTGTGCGCTACGTGAATGCTGCCGGGACCGAGCAGATACGGCTGGCCCCAGGCACCAGCGAACATCGGGATGTCGGTAGTGTAGGCGACGATTGTTGAAGCGAGTCCTTCAAGCGAGCCAAAACGCATTGGCAGATTCGAGACGAGCTCGCGGGCGGCGGCGCGGCCGGCGACTGCTTGTTGAACGGCGTCGCGGGTGGCGTCGCCGTCGTCCACCAGGCGAATGGCGATCTCGGCGCGCGCGGAATCAGCGATTACGTTGGGAGCGTGACCGCCGGCGATGACGCCGACATTCAGAGTGCTGCGACCGAGGAGTTCGTCCTGAGGGAGCGGAATTTTGCGGATGTCCTGGAGGACGTCGAGGAGCTTGTCAATCGCCGATTCGCCAAGCTCGGGGTAGGCGGAATGCGCGAGGCGGCCGGTGGTTTCGATTTCGTAGCGCAGGATGCCTTTGGCGGCAAGAGCCAGCTTGTTTTCGGTGGGCTCGCCATTGATGAGGAAGCGCGAGCCGCGGGGATCCCGCGCGGCAGCGTAGGCGCCGGCGCTATTGCGTTCTTCGCCGACTACGAAGAGCAGGCCGAAATTTTTCGCGCCGGATGCGAGAAGCTTTTCGGCGGCGCCGATCATAGAGGCGATGATGCCTTTGGCATCGGCGGAGCCGCGGCCCCAGATGAATTCGTCGTCTTCTTTGGAGAGAAAAAACGGGGGGACGGTGTCCATGTGCGTGGACAGGGTGACGACGGGAGTGCCCCAGTGCGCGAAGACGTTGAAACGGTGCGGCTCGACGGCGCAGCGTTCGACGTGGCCGCCGGTGCGCGAGGCGAGGCCCGAGAGAATCTCAAAGACGAAGGAGCCTACGGCCTCTTCGTGATTGGTGATGGATTCGATGTCCACCAGGGCGCGCGTTAGTTCGAACAGATGCATTATTCAGCTCACAGGAGCGCGAATTGACGACTTGATGAATCTGCGGGAGAACTGCAAAACCTGCACTTCAGCGGCCCTTCGGCCCCAATTCCATCGGAGCCTCGGGATAAACTGAAGCCGCTCAGATTTTGCTGCGTTTTATGCCCTAGCTAAAGCTACGGCCTACAAAGATTCTCACGTTCTCGCACAGAGTTTGTATGCCGCGTTCTTGGGTCTTCGAGATGAAGAAGGGATGGAGAGAGAAAGAAAGGCGGCGAGGAAACTACCCGGAGGCCTTTGCTTCCCAATAGCGCTCCACCCGTTTTTCAACGGATGACAGTGGGCAGGCATTAGCCTGGCCCCCCAATCGCCGCAAAGTATGCTCGAGCGACGACTTCGGCGGAATGAATTGCTGCGCCCCTTTCGCCTGGCCTCCGAAGCAACTCGGAACAACGGGACTGGCTACTGGTGGCTTCCGCTCCTCTATCAAGAACACATTGAAATTAGCAGATTGCGGGAAAGAGTGTCAACGAAATCTAATTTTGGCCGCGGGCTGCGCGAGTGGCTGAATGGAGCCAAGCCGCAACGATTCGGCGGCACCGCAGGTGGGGGCGATTAAGCCGCTGTGATTCCGATGCGCAATCAGGATGCCGTGGGGAGGCTGGATTCCGGCGAGTGGCCGAGGCGGGTTTGGCGAGCGTGGGCGCTGATGGCTTGGCGGAGGACGCGATCCAGGTCGGTCTTCTGGTACGGGTGGCAGAGAAAATCGAAAGCGCCGATGTTCATGGCGGCGAGATAGTCGCTGTATTCATTGCGGCAGGCCGGCCCGGAAACGGCGATCACCGGAATTTTTGCCGAGGAGCGGCGAATGTGACGCGCTAGATCTTTGAAGGTTCCGTCTTCGAGCCAATATCCGCAGAGGCATGCGGAGACGTCCTTGGCGGCGAGCACTTTGGCGGCTTCGGCGATGCTGGCGACCCATTCGGCATTGATGGCGAACGACGGAAGGACGGCCGAGAGGCCGCTGCGGACCTGCCAATCGAGCGCGGCGACAAGAACCGTGGGCGCGTCGGGAATTTCGTGCGCGCGAGAGCGGGGGGTCGCGAGCTTCGCTGCTGGTTCAAACCATGAGCCTGCGTGCATTGGAGCGCCTTTCCTGTGCTGGATGAGAAAAACTTCCATGGGCCGAAGGTGCGTGGTTCCGGTGGTGCTGGGGCGCAGGATGCCAACGAACGAGTAGCCGGACAATCAGGTCAAATCGTTACCGGGAAGCGGAAATTGCTGTAGGGTTCGGAGCCGGATCGGAACGACCAGGCGTGTGGGAATTACTGCAACGTCCACCGCAGAGACGCCCGACTGCGTCGGGTAAACGCCGGACACAGAGAGAACCGACTGGCGTGACAACTTGGTTGCCCGATGCGCCGGGGTACGCCGCCGTGCCCGTCGTGGCGAAAACTCTTATGCTTCGATGATCTGGTTGCGCACGGCGTAGCGGACCAGTTCGCTTACGGTGTGAAGTTGCAGTTTGCGCATGATGTTGGCGCGGTGGGTTTCGGCGGTTTTTACGCTGATGTTCAGCGAGGACGCCACTTCCTTGCTGCTCTTGCCTTCGGCGAGGAGCTGCACGATTTCGCGCTCGCGCGAGGTGAGGCGGTCGCGGAGCGATTCGGGAAGTTCGCGGCGAATGGAACCGCCCTGGCTGAAATTGCTCATGATGATTTCGGTGGCGCGCGGAGTGAAGAAGGGTTTGTGGCTCGCCAAGGTTTCGACGGCGATGATCAGGTCGCGGTCGGAATCCGATTTCACGATATAGCCGCGGACGCCGGCTTCGAGAATCTCGCGGATGAGCTGATCGGAGTAGTGAACCGAGAGAATCAGGACTTCGGTGGTGGGGGTGGCTTTGCGTATTCTGCGGGCCGCTTCAACGCCGTTGAGGTCCGGCATGCTGATGTCGAGTATGACGATGTCCGGCTTCAGCTCTTCGGCCTGGGCGACGGCTTCCCTGCCCGTGTGCGCCTCTCCGCAAATTTCCCAACCGGCATGGGCCTGCAGCAGAGTTTTGATACCTCGCCGCATGAGGTCATGATCATCCGCTATAAGAATACGAAGCGTCTTCATATGTCTTTCGCTCCTACAGATATAGAGATTTTCGCTGGTGGATGCTGGTGCCCACGGCTTTGCCGAGCGGTCAAATTATACAAGAGGTTTTCCCCGGGCGAGGCCGAGCGAGGTCTGAGTGGCGGACTGGCGGGGAGCGCCGGGGAGCCATGAAAACGCAGGAAATGGCGTCAGGACAGGCGTTTTTGCAGACTCGAGGCGCCGGGGACATCGGGTTGGGCTGTCCGGAAAAATACACAACAGTGTGTATTGAAGGGGTTAGCGGGGGAGGCGTAAGAAAGATGACAGAACCGCGGGGCCGCGAGTTTCGGCCACGGATTCGAAAGGGGAAGACGCCATGCTACGGTGGGCACTCGCATTTTTCATCATCGCGTTGATTGCCGCAGTGCTGGGGTTTGGAGGTATCGCACTGGCTGCGGCGGGAGTTGCCAAGATACTATTTTTCGTTTTTCTGGTCCTCTTCCTGGTGTCACTGGTGAGCGGACTGATGCAAAGAGCTTAGAGCCCGTTGTAGGTCACATCCCCCAGACGTACCCCGCCAGCTCGAGGCCGCGTATGTTCCCCCGGGAGGGGAAGGTGCCCCCGCACCTTCCCCTTCTCACCTTTCTTGAGTAGCTGAGTGACGCAGCCGAGGATTGCTTTACGCGGGCTCGATGGGCTTCGAACCCCTGAACGCGTAATACACGATATAGAGGTAACAGAGCACTGGAAGAATAAAGGCGTGGTGGATACCCAGATGATCCGCGAGCGACCCTTGAATTACCGGGAGAATTGCGCCGCCGACGATGGCCATTACCAGCACGCCGGAGCCGTCTCCAGTAAGCGGGCCGAGCTTGGCGATTCCCAGAGTAAATATGCTGGGAAACATTATGGAATTGCACAGGCCGACGAAGATGATGCTCCACATGGCTACCTGGCTGGTCGTCAACATCGAAGTGCAGACTAGCCCCGCTGCGCAGATTCCGCACAAACCCAACAACTGACCCGTGCCGATGGAGACACGCCCGCCTTTAGCGACGGAGGCAACCAACAAGATTACGAACACTCCCACGCAAAACTGCACGAGCGGGCGCACAAAAACCAAAAAGGCGGCAAGACCCGAAAGAAAAGCCGCGACGTGAGGATGAGCATCAATGATTACGTGGCTCGGCAAGGAATACGAAAGCATCAGAATCGCGGCTGCAATAGCCAAGTAGAGAGCGGCATGAACGGTCCTGATCGAATTTAGAAGCGCGGAACCGATAAATCGTCCGAGCATCGCACCACCCCAGTAAAGAGAGACGAAGCGCGCCGCCGTTTGCTCGGTAAAGTTTCCAATATCAGGCTGGCTAAAATAATTGACCAGGAAACTGCCGATGGAGACTTCTGCGCCGACGTAAACGAAAATGGCGACCGCGCCGAGGACAAGATGGCGGTACTTTAGGACGCTCTTGCTCGAGCCCGTTGCGGAGTGGCGCTCTGCCCCCGGCATAGCGGGCAGGTTGCATAGCCCGATCGCGGCCGCGAGAACAATGAGCACCACCCCGATGATTAAGTAGGGCACTTTTACCGAGGCAGCTTCATGTACGCGGTAAGACTGCATCGCGGCGGCGCCCATTTTCCGCACGACCGTCATGCTCTGGGGCGCCGCGCTCAATATGAACAGG
The DNA here is from genome assembly GCA_963780035.1 of uncultured Acidobacteriota bacterium. GTDB lineage: Bacteria > Acidobacteriota > Terriglobia > Acidiferrales > UBA7541 > Palsa-295. The sequence goes on from CAWAAG010000020.1 coordinate 50,887, forward strand.
CCACCGAGGTACGGACCGATGGTGGTTCCCAACGAATTAAAGGCTTGCGTGAGATTCAGGCGGCTGGAGGCCGTCTCGGGACGGCCGAGGACGGCGACGTAGGGGTTGGCCGCTACTTGCAAGGCTGTAATACCGGCCGCGAGGATCATCAATGCGGTAAGAAACAACGGATAAGACGGAGCGCTCGCTGCAGGGATGAACAACAGCGCGCCGGCACCCATGGTCAGGAGGCCGACGACCATTGTGCGTTTATACCCGATCGCATCGATCAATTTGGCTGAGGGAATCGAAAAAATGAAGTATGCAGAAAAGAATGCGAATTGAATCAGCATGACCTCGGTGTAGTTCATGTCAAAAATGCTCTTGAGGTCAGGCACAAGTATGTCGTTCAAGACGGTGATGAAGCCCCACATGAAAAACAACGAGGTGACGACGAACATTGCAAAACGCGTCGAACCACCTGCTGATGGGATTTGGGATGAACCGGTCGAATTGGCCGCAGGCGCTGGTCTGGGGGCTTCCATGTGCGAGGAGCATCATAAGCTATTTTGGGGCCAGCCCCGAGAGATTTGACGCGCGAAGCCCCGGAAGCGGCGCGCGCGCGCGGCCAATTGTGGCCGGAAGTATTGCCGCGGGCGGCGCACTGCGTAATCGAGTGGGGTGCGTTACAATATTGTTCCCAGGGGAAACTTCAGCAGTCGAGGGCGCTCCCGCGCCCGGAGGATATCGAGATGGCTTCTGCAATGTCCGCCGGTTCAGCGACTCCTTCTGAAGTTCCCAAAACGCTTTCGTCCGAAGAATTGCGCAAGATGCACGCGTACTGGCGCGCGGCGAATTACCTTTCCGTTGGGCAAATTTATCTGCTGCACAATCCCCTGCTGCGCGAGCCGCTGAAGCTGGCGGATATCAAGCCGCGTCTGCTGGGGCATTGGGGCACGACGCCGGGATTGAATTTCATTTATTTGCATTTCAATCGCTTGATCAAGAAGCTGGATTTGAACGTCATCTATATTGCGGGGCCGGGACATGGCGGGCCGGGGCTGGTGGCGAATACGTTTCTGGAAGGGACTTACAGCGAGTTCTATCCGCAGATTCCGCAGACGGAAGAAGGGCTGCACCGATTGTTCAAGCAATTTTCTTTTCCGGGAGGGATTCCGAGCCACGTGGCGCCGGAGACGCCCGGGTCAATACATGAGGGTGGCGAGCTTGGTTATTCGATCGCGCACGCTTATGGAGCGGCGTTCGACAATCCGGACCTTTTGGTTTGCTGCGTGGTAGGCGACGGCGAGTCTGAGACCGGTCCGCTGGCCGGCAGCTGGCACGCCAACAAATTCCTGAATCCCGCGCGGGATGGCGCGGTGCTGCCGATCCTGCATTTGAACGGGTACAAGATCGCAAATCCGACGGTTCCGGCACGAATGAGCGACGAGCAGTTGACGCGGCTTTTCACCGGGTACGGCTACAAGCCATATTTCGTGGAAGGACACGAGCCGGAGGTGATGCACCAGCTCATGGCGCACACGCTGGATACGGTGGTGGAGGAGATTCACGCGATCCAAAATGCAACGCGGGCCGGCAAGTCCGCGGGCATGCCGCAATGGCCGATGATTGTCATGCGGACGCCGAAGGGATGGACGGGGCCGAAAGTGGTGGACGGGAAACCGGTGGAAGGCACCTGGCGGGCGCACCAAGTGCCGGTGACGGATTTTGCGACCAAACCCGGGCATTTGAAAATTCTGGAAGACTGGATGAAAAGCTACAAGGCCGAGGAACTTTTCGATGAAAACGGGAAACTGATCGCGGAACTGGCGGAACTGGCGCCGAGGGGCAATCGCCGGATGGGCGCGAATCCGCATGCGAACGGCGGGCTGCTGCTGCGGGACCTGGCGATGCCGAATTTTTGCGATTATGCGGTGGCGGTGGACAAGCCCGGGACGTCCATCGCGGAAGCTACGCGCGTGCTGGGGACTTTGCTGCGCGACGTGATGAGCGCGAACGCGGCGACGAAGAATTTCCGCGTGTGGGGACCGGATGAGACGGCGTCGAACCGGTTGGATGCGTTGTACGAAACGACCGATAAAGTGTTTATGGAGCCCTTGCTCGCGACCGACGAGCATCTTTCGACGACCGGGCGGGTGATGGAAGTCCTGAGCGAGCATATGTGCCAGGGCTGGCTGGAAGGATATTTATTGACGGGGCGGCACGGATTCTTTTCGTGCTACGAGGCGTTTATCCACATCGTGGATTCGATGTTCAACCAGCACGCGAAATGGCTGAAGGTGACGCGAGACATTCCGTGGCGGCGTCCCATCGCGTCGTTGAATTACCTGCTGACGTCGCACGTGTGGCGGCAGGACCACAACGGCTTCACGCACCAGGATCCCGGATTTATCGACCACGTGGTGAACAAGAAAGCGGACGTGGTACGCGTGTATTTGCCTCCGGACGCGAACACTTTGCTTTCGGTGGCGGATCATTGCCTGCGCAGCCGCAATTACGTGAATGTGATCGTGGCGGGAAAGCAGCCGGCGTTGCAGTATCTGGACATGAAATCGGCAGTGGAGCATTGCACGGCGGGAATCGGTATTTGGGAATGGGCGTGCACGGACCAGGGCGTGCCGCCGGACGTGGTGATGGCTTGTGCGGGAGATATTCCGACGCTTGAGACGCTGGCCGCGGTGGATTTGCTGCGCAAGAACTTCCCCGACATCAAGATTCGCGTGGTGAATGTGGTGGACCTGATGACCTTGCAGACTCCGAGCGAACATCCGCACGGGCTGGCGGACAGCGAATTCAATTCGATGTTTACGACCGACAAGCCGGTGATTTTCGCGTACCACGGCTACCCTTCGCTGATTCACCGGCTGACGTACCGCCGAAAAAATCACGACAATTTGCACGTGCACGGCTACAAGGAAGAAGGCACGACCACGACGCCCTTCGACATGACCGTCTTGAACGCCCTCGACCGCTTCCATCTGGCCGGCGACGCGGTGGATCGCGTGCCGCGGTTGCAGCCCATCAATGCACATTTCAAACAATACGTGCGCGACAAACTGGTGGAGCACAAGCAGTTCATTCGCGAGTACGGAGACGATCTGCCCGAAATCAAAGATTGGAAGTGGCCGTACTAGCCGCCGAAAATGAAAATTCTGGCACTGAACTCGGGATCGAGCAGTCAGAAGAGTTGTCTCTATGACGTCAGGGACACGCTTCCTGCAAGCCCTCCGGAGCCGGTGTGGCAGGCCAAGGCAGAGTGGAATGGCAACCGGGCGGAAGTGACGATTGAGACCGCGGGCGGCGAGAAACTGAAGGAGCAGAGAGCGGTCGAGTCGCGCGAGAAATTCCTGGAGTCGTTGCTCGAAAGTTTGTGGAGTGGAAAGACGCGCGTATTGGCGGCGCCTTCGGAAATCAATGTAGTGGGCCATCGCGTGGTGAATGGGGGAAAAGATTATCGGCAGGCGACGGTGATTACGGCCGAGGTAAAAGCGGCGATCCGCCGTATGGACGCGTTTGCACCGCTGCATAACCGGGCTGAACTGGAAGGAATGGAGATTGTCGAAAAGCAGCTGGGCAAAGTTCAGCAGGTCGCGGTGTTTGACACGGGATTCCACAGCCAACTGCCCGAGGCGGCGTTCGTCTATCCCGGGCCGTACGAATGGCTGGAGCAAGGGATTCGGCGCTACGGCTTTCACGGAATCAATCATGAATATTGCGCGGGGCGTGCGGCCCAAATGCTGGGCAAGGAATTGCGGTCGCTGAAGCTGGTGACTTGCCACCTGGGGAACGGTTGCTCGCTGGCGGCGATTCAAGACGGCCACAGCGTGGACACCACGATGGGATTCACGCCGCTGGAAGGGTTGATGATGGGGACGCGCTCGGGGTCGGTAGATCCGGGGATACTGACGTACCTGATGCGGCATGGACATTATACGGGCGAGCGGCTCGATGAATTGCTGAATAAACAATCGGGGCTGCTGGGAATTTCCGGGAGTTCGGGAGATATGCGCGAGGTCGTCACGTCCATGAAGGCCGGGGATGCCCGTGCGAAACTGGCTTTCGATATTTTTGTGCACCGGCTGCAGTCTGGCATTGGAGCGATGATCGCGGTGCTGGGAGGGATTGACGCGTTAATCTTCAGCGCGGGGATTGGGGAAAATTCGGTCGAAGTGCGCGCGGCGGCTTGCGCGAATTTTGGATATTTGAAGCTGGCGCTCGATCCAGCGAAAAATGCGGCGGTTTTGGGACAGGATCACGATATTACCGGGAGCGAATCCGGCGTGCGCGTGCTGGTGGTGCGCGCGCAAGAAGATTGGGCGATCGCGCGAGATTGCTGGAAGCTTACCTCCGAGAAACCGGCCGGCAAGGCAAGCCCAGCTTGATCCGACACGCTGCGCAATATTGATTTTGAGAATCCTGCTGAAAAAGAAAAAGCCCGCCTTTTGGGCGGGCTTTCTCCTGAGCTAGCTGCCGAGCGTTGCTGATCGCTCCGAGCTGCCTAGATCCGAAATAAATCACGTTCGAATCCGACGGTTTGGGTGTGTACCGGCGACCGCGCGAACGGTTATGCCTAGCTCTTCTTCGAACCGGCGGAGGCCTGCGACATCACCTCGGGCCAGTACGGTCGATTCGCGTCGGCGAGGCGGCCATCCGCGTAGCGATCGTGGTGGCGAACCCAAGCCATACTAAACGCGAGCGAATCCTCATCGCGGCCCTTGGGCACCATGTCGAGATAGTTGTAGGTGTTCATGACCGACTCGCCGCCGCGGGCATACGCAGAATAGGTGTGGAAGATGTTGCCGTGCTCGTCCTTGTAGAAGACGCTGGTTCCGGGGGCTTCTTCACTGGGAAACGGATTCATGCCGTAGTTGTAATCCACTTTTCCTGAGGCGATTTCTTCCTTGGTGAAAGCTACGTGGTAATCGCGATTAAAATCGTTGGCGTTGGAGGAAACCCAATTGAAGCGCCAGCCCATGCGTTTCTTGAAGGCGTCAATCTTCGGGTAAGGCGCGCGCGAAATCGCGGCGAAAGAGACGTCACGTTGCGCGAGATGCGGCAGCGTCGCGTCGGTGTGGTCCATGCTGAAGGAGCAGCTGGGGCAGCCCTCCTGCCAATCGGGACCGAACATAAAGTGGTAGATGATGAGCTGGCTCTTGCCGTCGAAGAGATCCGCGAGCGAGACTTTGCCCCGCGGGCCGTCGAAGACGTAGTTCTTTTCGACTTTCACCCAGGGAAGCTTGCGGCGTTCGGCGCTGATGGCGTCCTTGTGGCGCGTGAGTTCTTTTTCTTTCTGCAGAAGCTCTTTGCGAGCGGCTAGCCACTCGGCTTGCGATACGACTTTGGGATGTTGTGGAATTGCTTTGCTGCTACTGGCCATTGCGAATCTCCTTTCCCTGATTCTGCCCAACATTGTGGTTAACAAGATTCTTGGTCCAAAACTTTTTGACCGCGAGCGCCGCCACTCCACTGCTGGTGACGGCGGCGCCGGCGATCAGTGCTGCGGCTGCGAGGCATGCTGGACACATAAGTTCCTGCCTTGTTGCTTGCCGGGAATGCCGGCAACGCTTCCTTAGGCCTTGGCTGCCGATGCGAATTGCGCGCGCATCTGCTGCCCCATCTGGCGCATCGCCGCGATTTGGCCGGGATTGCGGGCTTCCGACCAAGCTTCGAAACGCTGCGCGGCCTTTTCCATGTTTTCGAGGAATTGTTTATTGACGAAGCGTTTGCGGCCTTCCGGGATGGTGGCCTTGATGCGGTCCCACACGCCGAAAAATTCGCCGCTGGTCTCGAAGAAGAGATCTTCGTGGAGCAGGCCATAATTGAGCAACGCGCAGGCTTGCTCCCAGTAGCTGACCACCATCATGAACAACTGGCCTTGCTCCGTTCCCATCGGCGCGATTTTGAAGGCTTCGTCCAAGGAGTCCGCGAAAAAATTCTTCATGAACCATTGACGCGCCTCGCGGAGACGGGCTTCGCGGCGCTCTTCGAAAACCTGCAGGTGAAGCTGTGCTTGTTCAAACGTTGGTTTCGTACTCATTTTCTTTTTCTCCTATTCGGTATTAGTTTTATGCTGCGAACTATGCTGAGCTTACGTTTACTGCTGTCCTGCTCTCTTGCGGCGCCATCGCCCCTGCCGACACAGCGATGACGCACTGAAGCGCGCCGCTGCAAGTGCAGCGGTGATAGTGCTACTGCACCCGCGGAGCCTCGGCGCGTTTGCGCGTGCGCTCGAGAATCCAGTTCCAACCCGTGCCCATTTTTCCCTTTAATTCGTCGGGAACGAATCCGAGGACGGTATGGCGGAAAGTGATGAGCGTGCCGCCGTCCGCTTCGGCGAGGCGATACTGCAAATTGGAAACGACGGCAAAGGACATGAACAAGGGACCGTGGATTTCGAGCAGCGTAGGACGCTTGATGGCTTGTACCACTCCCCAGAAATGGCCGTTATTGTCACCCAAGTCGCGGTACCACCGGCCGCCGGGCCAGGCTTCGATCTTCATCGGCAGCGGCTTCCCTTCCGGAGTTTCGTTGTGCGGGCCCATTTGTTCCAGCAATGCGGTGAAGGTGGTATCGAGCGGCGCGCGCACGCGCATTTCCTGATTGATGGTCAGCGTCAAATTGTCGGCCAATGTTGCGGCGGTCACGGTCATTGTTCCTCCTCGGATGATTTGCCTGCTTCCATCTATCTGCGACTTGCTATGACGAAAAATGCGGCTGCATTTCGTGCAGGCGGCTATTCCGCCGGGTTGGGCTGCCCTTTCCCCTTGGCAATCAGATTTTTTAGACTGCCGTTGATGTAGGAGCCCCAGGCGTTGGAACAGCCGTCGTAACATTCCACCTCGGGAACCAGGCCCACGTGGCTGAAGCGGACCTCGGTCTTGCCGCCCTTGCTGGCGATATCAAAGATGATTTGAGTGCCGTTCCACTCGGTTTTATCTTCGATGAAACTCAGAGAGCTATCCAGAACGAGCCAAACTACTTTTTTGCCGGGAATGAATTCGGTGATCTTGTGTTTGCTGTAATGGATGTTCTTGTAGCGATAGGTAAATTCCGCGCCGGGCTTGTCGGTGATGCCTTCGATATTCCCCGACCACCATGCGCGCACATCATTGATGGCGGCGAAGGCTTCCTGCGGCGTTTGGTCCACGCTAAACGCGAAGGTGAGATTTTGATCCTGCTGCATTGCCTGCTTTGCTGTGCTCATGGCTTCTCCTTCTCTGTGGTTCGACGAAGCTCCTCGGATTTCGTCGCGGTTTCTTCGGCGCGTTCTTTCACGCGGAGTAATTGATGGCGCCAGTAGCGCTCGAAGGTGCCGGCCCATTCGTGGAGGGGCCGGATCCCTTCGGCGTTGGTGCGATAGAAGATTTGGCGGCCTGCGCGGCGCACGTTGACCAGGCCCACATCGCGCAGGACGCGCAAGTGTTTGGAGACGGAGGGCTGCTCGAGTCCCAACTGGTCCACTATATCGCCGACGGGGCGCTCCTGGAGCGCCAGATAATTCAGGATCTCGCGGCGGCGTGGTTCGGCGATGGCGTTGAAGGAGTCGGAGGTTGTGGCCGCTCTGGGCATGGACGGATAATACATTCCTATATGGGCATATGTCAAGCGATTTTTTTCCGCAGGGAACTGCGCCTCCTGGAGGCCTGCCAATGCGGTCAATATAATTGCCTCAGAGGCTAAAACGCGTGGCGGATGAGCGAGTTACGGACGAAGCGTAAGTTATTTTGCAACTGTAGCTTAGGGGCGTTTCGAGGCTGCCCCTCACGGATCGTGCAGGTTTGCGAGGACCGGTGTGGCTAGCGCGAGGGTGGCCTAGGGGCGTCTTTCGCGGCAGGGGAATCCGGTGGGGTGGTGGTGCCAGCGGGATTTTGCGGCGCTGCCGCGGGAGCGGGAGGCGTGGAAAGCAGCGCCAGATAGGCGCGGCGGAAAGCGGAGTGTTGCGTGCCGGGCGCGATGACGACCGCTTGCACGGTGTAGCGCCCGCCTTGCAATTTCGCGAGAGGCAGGCTGATGCGGAACGTTGCCGTGTATTTTTTTGCGTCCACTTCGGCGGGGGCGAGCAGCGGAGTGGTGTTCACCTGCAGCCCATTGCAAAAGAAAATTAGGCCGGCGCGGAGCGAATTCGGGTCAAGCGTTTCCTTATTTTCCAGTTTGGCCGGGTAATAGGCCTGGAAGAAAACGTAGAGAGTCTGGTCCTGCATGAAAAGGCGCGTGACGCTGGGAACGATCGTTTCGCCGTTGACGACGAGCGGCGAGCTGACGAGTTTCGCGCGCAAGCCCTGCCCTTTCGTCTGAACTTCGGAAGATTTCTGCACCGGCACGAGCTGGCTGGAGAGCAGGACGGAGCTGAGAGTCATTTTGCCGGGCTGCGCGGCGGGCACGTTGAGATTTTGCTCGAAGGTGCCGATTTTGCCGGACTCATTTTCGCGCGCGACGAATTTCAGATGGTAATGCCCCGGAGCGAGCACTACCCCGCCCTGATAGAGCAGATTCTTCTTGTTGATCTCCGCGAAGCGTTGCGGGTCGAGGTTCACCTGCGTGGTGTCGCGCAATTGCGCGACGGCCTGGCCGGAGGGCAGGGCGCGAACGTCCACAGCGAAATCGAATTGGGCCTGGCGATGGCCGTGCTTTTCGGCCCATTCGAGCGCGCTGGCGGAAATTTTGGCGGCGATGGGGACGTAGGTCTCATCGTTGCTCAGGCGGAACATTCCGGTTTCGACGGCGACGGGCAGTTCGACGACGGGGTTATCGGAATTAACGGCGTCAGCAAGCTGCTGGTCGCGGTCTTCTTTTTCGAGGTGCTGGAAGTCGCGCGGAGCGTAGTAGCCGTCGCGATAGCGGACGTGCGCGCCGGGCACGTTGACCTTCACGTGAATCGTGCGCCAGCGGCCGTCGCGCTTTACGTCGGCGCCTAGATTGTAGCCGATGAGGTAGTAGCCGCCATTATCCTGCTGGATTTTCGGGAAGGCGTCGCTGAGGTCTCCCAGGTCGAAGAAAGCTTTGCCGCCCGTGTCGGTGGAGAGAGTGGCGAGCGTGTCGCGCGAATCCTCGCGCTGATCGGCCTGGTGGAAGACGGACGCGCCGGTAAACATGGAATTTCCCGTGGAGGCGTTGGTGGTGGTGTCTCCGCCCGGCGGGGCCGCGAACAGGCCGCGGGAATCGAGCGAATAGATGGAGACGTCCGCGCGATTGGCGGCGTCGGTGGCGGCGCGCAACTGCGTGCGATTTTCTTCGCCGGTCTGGGTGATGCCTCCGGTGAATTCAACGAGCGCTTTCCGGCCGGGGATTCCGCCGAGGACGTTGGCGAGGCCTTCGACGGCCGCGAGTTTCTGGTCGGTGTTGAAGACGTTGAATTCGGTTTCGTCGGGCGTGAAGGCGGCGCCGGTATATTCCTGCACGTCGTATTCGCCGTTTTCGGCGGCGGCGTAGAGTGGGTTGGAAAGATCGGTGGTGCTATTGGCGGTGAGTTGGGCGATGGCTTTTTCGAGGAGCGCGCGGTCATTCGTGAAGTTCGCGAGGACCGTGAGCTTCGAGGAAAAAGCGACGACGGCGACGACGTCCGCTTTGGTCATCTGCTGCTTGACGAATTTTTCGGCGGCGTCGTGGGCGCGGATCAGATCGTCGGACTGCATGGAGGTGAGATCGAAGAACAGGACGATCAGGCGGCGGTCGCGCAGCTGATCGCTGGCCGCGGCGGCGGAGGGCGTGTTGGGGCCTTCGTTATCCACGGAGACTACGATGGGTTTCGCGTCTACCGTTGCAGCGGTCTCGACCTGTTCGATGTCTTCGAATGAAAAGGTGGCGATCGCTTGCGGTTTGCCGTCGTCGGTAACGATGAATTGGTCGGGGCGCAAGCCTTTGATGGGTTTGCCGGATTTGTCGGTCACTTCGACATCAATGCGGACGAGATCCGAGGTGGCGCGGAGAACGGGGGCGGGAGCTTGTTTGGAAGATTGGCGCGCGGAGCGCGGAGTCGAGGGCATGGGCACAGCGACCGGAGCCGGCGGATTCGCGGCTGGCGGGGCGGGCGGATTGGCGGATTGCTGCTGAGACGGTTGCTGAGATTGCTGCGGCGTCTGGCCCAGCGCCATTGCCGCGGCGAGCAGCGCCACGAGCGAAGCATTTGCGATTTTTTGCGCGATATTTTTCATCACCAATTAAACCTGGCCATCACGTCCATGGTGCGCATCGAAGCCGCGCTGGTGACGCGTCCGAAGGACGACGAGCCGAGCGTGGTGGACAGCCCCGAGAAACTCGGCGTATTGGAAAGGTTCTGAACTTCCCAGCGGATATCCAAGTGGTGGCGCTCCTGCGGGCCGAAGCGGAAGGATTTCGCCAGCGACGCGTTCCAATTGAATTTGCAGGGACCTTCGATCGCGCCGCGGCGCTCGTTGCCATAGGACGTGGCGGCGGGCGTGGCGAAAGCCGCGGTATTGAAGTACGCGAGCGGTGAGCCGCCGCAGATGCCCACGTTGGGATCTCCTATCTGGTCCGCGCGCAGCGAAAAACTCGCACCAGTTCCATTATCGGAGGCAGTGCCGCCGAGGTACGCCGTCGCGGGCGTTCCGGTCTGCCAGGTGACGATGTTCTGGAACCGCCAATTACTAAGGACGTGCACGCCCCAGCCGTGGTTGCCGTAGCGATGGTGTTCACCGAAGGGCAACTCGTAGACGGAAAAGACGCGAACTTGATGGCGCACGTCGAAGGAGGAGAGGCCGCGCTCGGCGGCGTAGTTGCCATCCTGCTGGATGACGACGGGAGCGCTGCCGCCGATGGTGCTGGCGTTATCGAGCGATTTCGCAAAAGTATAGAACGCTTGAAAGGAGATGCCCTTGGTGAAGCGATGAACGAGACGGACCTGCAGCGCGTTGTAGATGGAATTCGCGCCGGATTGGTCGTAGTAGAAGCTATTGGCGTAAGGAATCTGGAATTCATTCTGGGTGTTCAAAGGGCTGGTGCCGAGAGGCGCGCGATTGGGGGCGCGAAGAAGATCGAGATTGGTGCCCTTGGTGCCGGTGTAGGTCAAATCCAGAATCCAATTCTGCGAGAAGGATGTTTCGGTGCCCAGAGTCCACAGTTGTGCGTAGCCGTCGCGATAGTTGGGGTTCACGCCGCCTTTATTGGTGATGGTGCTGATGCTGGGGAAGCCATTTTGCAGCGTGAGCACCTGAGTGCCGGAAGTGATTAGGTTTTCGGAGGTGGCAAAGGGCGGCTCGTATTCCAGATATTGCTGGGCGAGAGTGTTGTAGATCGCTTCGTTGTAAAAAATGGAATAGCCGCCGCGCACGACCGTCTTGGGTTTGACGAATTGCGGAAGCCACGCAAAACCGATGCGCGGCGCCCAGTTGTTGTAATCGCCGTGAACCAGGGCGCGGGGATAATTGCCGTTGAAGAGGCCTGTGGTGCCGGGCGTGACGACGTCCACTTGCGTGGCCGTGGAATTCAGATCGAGATTGGCGATGCGATTGTATTTATCCACGGGCGGCGTGGCGGCTTCGTAACGCACGCCGTAGAGCAGAGTGAAATGCTTGTTCACGCGCCAGTCGTCCTGCGCGTAGGTGATGAAATCCCAACTGCGAAGATAGATATTGGGGCCGAATTGCACGGTGGTGCTGTACGGCAGACCGAGGAGAAAATCGGCAAGCTCGTAATAAGGCTCGGTGGCGAGACTGGGCGGGACGGGCTGGCCGGTGGCGGAAAGTTGCGACGTCATCACGCCTGTAAAATTGAACGAGCCGCGCGGCTGAGGATTCGCCTCGGTGTTCAATTGGATGCGGCGGATTTCACCGCCGAAAGTGAAAGTGTGTTTGTTGCGAACCCATTTCACGCTGTCCGCGAACCGCAGAGTTTGATTGCGCACCAGCGAGGGCACCGGATCGTTCAGCGCCGAAAAGCTGGTGAAGCGGATGGCCGGGATGCCGTAAGTGAGCGGGTCGGTGGAGACACCGTTGATGCCCAGATCGCCGGCCACGTTGTTCGTGAATGAATTGTCGCTAAGGATTTTCGTGCGGCTGCGGCTCCAATTGAGCTGCGTGCTTTCGACGAGGTGCGAGGACCAATTGTGCGAGAGGCCCAGCGTTACAGACTGGCTCAGAGATGATTGCGTGCCGGCGGTGTCCGGGAAGCTGCCGAAAGTATTTTGGCGCTGGGAAGCGAGGTTATAGCCGCCATTCAGGCTGAATTTGGCGTTGATGGTGTGCAGCACATGCAGGTTCAAGCGGTCGTCATTGACCGGCACCGTGGTTTGCAGCAGATAGTTTTGCACCGTGCCCGGCAGATTGGGCTGCGGGTAAAACGCGAGAAGCCCCGCCGCCGCGGAATTGATGGTGGGAACCTGGCAGCCGTTGCCGAGCGGCGTGCGCGGCCCGCTGAAATTCGAGAAGGGATCGTAGAGCGTGATTCCCACGCCGCAGAAATTGCCGGTACGTTCGTCGGCGGTGGGCACGGTGGAGTAGGTATCGAGCGCGCTGGATTGCGTTTCGTGCTGGTAGTTCGCGAAGAAATAAGTCTTGTCGCTGCCGTTATAGATGCGCGGAATTTTCAGAGGACCGCCCAGGTTGCCGCCAAAACGCTCGGCGTAATGGCTGGGCTTGGGAACTTCGTTGCCGGTGATCGAGTAGGGCTTGGCATCGAACGCGGAATTTTCGTAGCGATTGTAAAAGCTGAAGCGGATGCGATTGACGCTTTGACGGCCGAGTCTTCCCCGCCCTCCTGCAAACATTCCACCACCGCCACCGCCGCGACCGCCACCTCCTCCAAATCCGCCGAGGCCTGCTCCACCGGGGCCGCCACCGCCCGGACCGGGACCGAACATTTCACCGCCTCCACCGCCGCGCCCTCCCCGGCCGCCCGGTCCGCCTTGGCCTTGATCGCCGGGCGTGCCGGGAACCAGACCCTCTTGGCCAAAACCGCCCGGTCCGCTGCCTGCCTGACTCTGGCCGACAGTTCCCTGGAGCAGAAACGAGTCGGAGGTCGCGCTCGAGTTCGCGCCGCCTTGCAGCGCGGCTTCGGCCTGCGGACCTTCAGTTGCGGCGCCGCCGCCGTTCGCTTCCGCGGTTTGCGGATTTGTGCCTTCACCGGTCAAGTCAGTCTGCTCGAAGCCGCCGCCTGCGAGGCCTTCGCGAAGCGCGTTAGCGACGCCGGCCGGCATTTGGCCGCGTCCTCCGGCTCCGCGGCGGTATTGTCCGTTGCCCTCGGCGTTGCTTTGGCCATTACGCTGGCCGTTGGTTTGCCCATTAGCTTGGCCGTTGCCGCGCGGGCCGGGCCTGTTTGGATTTGATGCAGGCTTTCCGGGCGTTGCCGAAAGTTCCGCGAGAGTTGCTACGCGGATGACGATCGGAATCGCTCCGGGCGGGACGACCGGAACCTGAATGGTGAGCGACGTCTGGGTAAAGCCAAGCTGATTGGCCTCGATGCGGTAATGTCCGGGGGCTATCTGAGGAAATTCAAATTTGCCGGATTCGTCGGTCCAACTGAGCCAGACTTTATTGGTCTCGGTGTTGATCAGGCGCACGGTGGCGCCGGGAACGGGCGTGCCTTCGGGAGTTTTAACGAGGCCCGAGAGCGCTGGCGGGCCGGCGGGCTGCTGCGCGGCCGTGGGTTGCTGCTGAGCCGCCGCAGGCAGGCAAAACAACAGCAGGGCGAGACATCCTATATAGAGCGGAAGGTGCCGCCAGCTTTTTCGAGCCGAGAACCTCATGCGATTTGCCTGTGACAATTGGGCCTATTATCCACTCAACGAGTTTTGCATGCCACATTCAAGGAATTGCATCGCAAATCGGTTCGGCCGCGAAAACCGCGGATATGATCTTTCAAGGTGGCGGCCCGGCTCGCTTCAGCAAAACCGAAGTCGGAGGGAGCACTTCGAACTTTATGAAACGAGCCAAGCCATCGTCAACGTGCGAGCGAAACTGGCTGTGTGTGACCCGGAGCTTTGCACGTCCCGCCCGTGGACATTCATGATTCGGTTTTGAGGGCGCCACAGTTCCAGAAATTGCGGCGCGTGGGCGAAGTGGACGACATCCGACGGCACGGGGACGCACGGCGGGCCTACAAAAAATGGAACTTTGCGGCCTTGGGGACGGAACGTTAGGAGTAGGACCATCGGGTAGGGGTGCGGCTAGAGGTGCGGTCAGCCGCGAATTACTCTTTTCAAAGCGATCAGCTAGCGGGCGGAAAGTTCATGTTCATCACGCGACGAACACCGCGAAGATCTTTAGGAGTTGCTGAGCGTGCCGCGGGGCGCAGGTTCCGGGGCTACGTGGAATTTTGTGTGTTGATTGTGCTGGGCGCGCTTGCGCTCGGCGCGGCGCCGTTGCTGAGCCAGCAGGCGGGTCCGCAGACGAGTCCAGCGGCAAGTCAATCCTCAGGGCCACAGATGGGACAAGCGACCGGTCCGGCGACCTGTCCGGCGGCCGGTCAAGCGGCCGGTGCGCCAACCGCCCAGGCGACGGGGCAGCAAGGGCCGCCCATCGCAGTGGAAGTGAAGATGGTGAAGATGCTGGCGACGGTGCGCGATAAGAAGGGACACCTCGTCAACAATCTGGTCAAGGACGACTTCGCGGTGGAGCAAGACGGCCACGCGCAGACGATTACTTACTTTGGGCAAGAATCCAATCAACCGCTGACGCTGGGTTTGCTGGTGGATACGAGCATGAGCCAGCGGCGCGTGTTGGATCAGGAACGCAGCGCCAGCCACACCTTTATCGAACAGGTGCTGCGCGACGATAAGGACAAGGCGTTCGTGATTCACTTTGACCATGAAGTGGAGCTTCTGCAGGACCTCACGTCGTCCCGGCCGAAGCTGGAAGCGTCACTCGAGGGACTGGGTGCGCCGGAATTTTCGCAGACTGGCGGCAGCGATCCCGATGCCAGCGGCGGCGGACGCGGTTCCTACGGGCACCACGGCGGTGGGACGCTGTTGTATGACGCGTTGTATCTGGCGTCGCACGACTTGATGCAAAAGCAGCAGGGCCGCAAGGCGCTGATCGTGCTGACCGACGGCGTGGACCGCGGCAGCAAGGAATCACTGCAAGAAGCGATCGATACGGCGCAGCGTGCGGACACGCTAGTTTATTCCATTCTATTTGCCGACAAGGAAGGATACGACAACGGCGGCGGGTATGGCGGGCCGCACATGGGTCACGGCGGCGGGATGGGCGGGGGTGGAATGGGCGGAGGCGGCATGGGTGGCGGAGGGCGGCACCGTTATCCAGAGGAATCGCGGCCCGACGGAAAAAAAGTTCTGGAGCAGCTATCGAAGGAAACCGGCGGCCGTTTTTTCGAAGTGACCAAGAAGCAATCGGTTGGCGATATTTACGACGCTATCGACGAGGAGTTGCGCAATCAGTACGGAATCGGATACGTTCCGGATAAGGCCGATGCCACTCCCGGGTACCACAAGATCCAGCTCACCGTGAAGCAGAAGGATTTGATCGTGCAGACGCGCGCTGGATACTATCTGGATCGCTAGCACACTCCCCGGCAAACCGGTTCATCGGCGTTATGTGCCCCTTTTTTCCCTATGAATTTGCTAAGTATCCATCCGTCAGAACGATGGATGGTAGGGGCGGTGGGGATCGAAAACAACAACCACGGGAATGGCAAGGACGTACGAGGAATGCGAGGAAACACTAAGTCATTGAAAAGGAACGACGGGGAACGCAAAGGAATTCTTATTGCTCCCTTAAAGCTCCCTCGCGTTTCTCGTCAGCTCGATTCCCTCTCTAGTTGGTTTCATCCCTCGCTGTGAGCTGGAAGTCGGCTTCGAGCCCAAATCTTGCGGCGCGGATGGCAAGCCGACAGTGTCCTGAACGACGTGAATGTTCGTGGGTGGTCTGAATCCGAAGACCACATCTGCGGTAACGGCGGTGGTCTCAATGGGTCGACGCAACACTAAGCTCGAACCCACCTTACATTGAAAACAAAACCTAAAATAGCTTACTAGGGCCGGACCCGCTGGAACGCTGCCCTGGCTAGGTTTTGGTTGCGCACAGCCAAACAGATGGTTCTCCCGCGGAACCATTGTCGAATCAACGCACCGGATAGTGTTGCATCGACCGGTTGAGATGGCAGCGTTAATCAGGCTGAAGGCCGGTGAGATAGTCGAGATTTGACCCGCGCCGTTCCTTACGATTTTGCGAACCTACTAGAAACTTCTGCAGCTCGAATATCCGAGGTCGACCGTCTGCGGATGGACGGTCACGCTCTTAAGAACCTCTGCAGGCCTTCGGTCTGATCTGGGTTGGCTAGAGCACTAAAGGCATTTCGCGCTTCCGAAAAGTCCGTTGCAAAGTTCTGCACCGAAATCCCAAGCAGCTGATTCGTTTATCCCGCGTTGGAGATCATCAAACTGTCGCCGCGGCACTCGCCTGTCAGCCTCCAGTCCGGAAATCTCCATTTCTAACCGCTCGTTTGCGTGTGATAGAGGTGCGGACCTCACGCGGAGTCGAGCGCTCAAGGCCCGTGCTGCTTCGAGGGGGTTAGCGCCATTCCCTTTTGGGCGATGAGGTCAAAGCCCTTTTCTGTAGCATCTTTCCTTAAAGCTTTGAGCGCAGCGCGACCGGCGATCTTTCCGGATTTTATTTCGATTTCCGCGCGAGTGAGACGGGCCTCCAGTTGGTCCGGTACGAATCCACTTTGTGTGGCTTCGCGGATCGTTATCGAAAGACTTTGAGCCGCATCATCCGCCTTTCCTAAACCGGCCTGGATGCGGGCGCCGACGATCCCAAGTGCCAGGCGATTGGGGACGTTTTGAGATTTGGCTAAAAGGACCTTCGCGTTTCCAAGTTCCTGCGCGGCCTCGGCGAATTTATTTTCCGCGTACAAGGCGCGCAGCAAAACTGCGTCCGCGCTGATCTCATCGTCAGGGTGACCCTCCTTGCGATATTCGTCCCGCACTTGACGGGCGGATCGTTCGGCATCGGCCGCGTTGCCTTCTTCGATGGAAAGCGCCGCGAGTTGCAGGCGCGATCCGGCCGCGTTAGTTTTCTCATCAATTTCGGTGCGGATTTGCAAAGCCTGCTGCAGATTTTGGCGCGCTTTAGGAAGATCTCCCTCGGCCATCAGGATTTCGCCCCAATTGGCCAGGGCGAATGCTTCATATGCCTTGTCGCCGGTCTGGCCGGTAATATCGAGCGCTTCCAGGACGGCTTGTTTCGCGCTTTGCAGATCTCCGTGAAGATAAAACGCGCGAGATATCCCAGTCAGGCTAGCCGCCAGAGTCCACCGATCGCCGAACTGACGTGCAACTTTCACACTCTCGAGAAAACTGGTGAGTGCAGCTGGGCCATCACCCAAGTAAATTTGGACATTGCCAAGATCAACCAGCGTCTCCGCAATATCGGGCGCGGCATCAACTTGGCGCGCGATGTCCAGCGACTGCTGCGTCATCCGTTTTGACGAGGCGAGATCGCCCTCGTCATGCGATATCAGCGCCAAATTGGCCAGTGCAACCATTTGACCTAGTTCGTTTCCTGTGGTCCTCCAAATCGCAAGAGCATCCGCATAGTCCTTCTTTGCTTCGAGCACATTGCCGTTCAATTGCTGAAGAGTGCCGATATTGATCATAGTTTTGGCGACCTCGCCAGGGTAGTTCGCAGTGGCCCAGAGGCGGCGGGACTCGTCCCAAGCCGCCAGCGCCTTAACTTGGTCTCCTAACGCGTGTTGTGCATCTCCCTCCTGGAGTCTGGCGCTAGCCTCGACGAATTTTGAACCTGTCACAGCCGCCTGGTTCGCGGCCTTTACCGCGGATTCCAGCATTCCCTTGGCATCGCCCGAGCGGGACTTCGCAATCGCTTCCTCGAGAAAGATGCGCGGATCATTGTTTTGAGGCGGCGGCAATGCTTTTAACGCTGCGAGGGTGACCGACGCATCTTTTGCGTGACCACTGCGCGATTGCGCGTTGGCTAGCCGCAAACCGTACTCGGCGTTGTCGGGAAAGTAGCGCACGAGCGTGCCATAAACCTGAACGGCAACTTTCCAGTCTTGCGCCATTCCGCGGTATTGTCCTTCAACTACCAAGCGATCCTCGCGACTTAGATTTCCTGAGAGCTCAAACGCAACGCGGGCTTCGTTCTCGGCATTTGCGTCGTAGCCGAGCGCTTGCCACGCGCGAGCGAGGGCAAAATGAGCCAAAGGGAACTTGGGATCGGCGGCGACTGCTTTTTGCAGGAGAGGCAGGGCCGCGCGCGAATCCATGACGCGCAGCTTGGAAACTCCTTCGGCGTAAAGGCGTGCGGCTTCGGGAGTGGCGGGATAACTCGCTTGCACGCCCTCGGTGTCCACAGCGGCCACCTCTCCCACTCCCAGCCGGTTCCGCAGATCAGCGCCGACGCGCGACACGACGTCAAACAGATTTATCTCGCTACCGACTTCAGCAACCGAAGCCAGCGTTTCGCCCGTCGCCGGGTCCTGAAGGTGGGCATCTACACGAATCTGTCCTCCGGCAACCTTTCCCAGAGTGGTGAAGCTTCCTACGAGAACCAAGTCGCTGCCCACGTAGTTCTGCACACGCTTGAGAGTGTCGCTGGCGAGTGCCTCCGTCTCAGCCAACGACAGGTCACGCCTCATGCGCGCTACGTTTTCCGCGGGAATAATCCGCAGTTTTTCGCCGGCCGAAAGTTCGGTGGCGAGCATCTGTGGCAGAGCAGTCGAAAGCCACTGTACTTCATCCCGCTTCGAGGAATTCTGGAAGTCGAGGACGGCTATCGATTTGCGCGGGGTCGCGGCGGGCACGGCAACGGGAGCAGCGCGAGGAATTTCACGGTGGAAGAGCCAATCTCGCGAGCCTCTCCAATTGAATGTCAGCGCCAACGCGATGAAAAGCACGGGCACGAAAAAGAAGAGCCACGACGCACCACGAAATGTTCTTACAACCGGCGGCGGAAGCGGCTCCGGCTCGGATACTTTTACAGCCTCGAGCGCAATACGCACGTCGCTCGCACGCTGGTAACGTTCGCCTGGAGATTTCTCGAGGCAACGCAAAATAACAGCCCTCAGGCCCGAAGGCAGGTTCGAGGGAAGCGGCGTGGGAGGTTCCCGCAGAATCGCGGAGCTTAGCTCGAACGCGGTTCGGCCTGGGAAAGGATGTTTCCCACTGGCCATTTCGTAGAGCAGAATCCCCAGCGCCCAGGTGTCCGTCATGGCGTCCGCCGGCTCGCCGCGCAGCAATTCCGGCGCAAGGTACGGCAGCGTGCCGACAATCATGCGGGAATCCGCGAGCGGGACCGTTGATGAAGTAGCCTCCTGGAGTTCCGCGTCCCGTAAGCGCGCGGCCAAGCCGAAATCCAACACCTTGACGCGACCCTCCGTCGTCACCATGGCATTGGTGCTTTTCAGGTCACGATGAATTACGCCGTGCTCGTGTGCGTGCGCCAGTGCATCGGCGATCTGCATCCCGTACCGAATGACAGAATCCGGCGGCAGTCCGTTCGTTCCGAGAAGCGAGCTGAGCGGCTGACCTTCCACTTGCTCCATTACGATATACGCTTCACCGTCCGAGTCCCCGACTTCATGGATCGTGCAGATGTTGGGATGGTTCAGGGACGAGGCCGCTCGGGCTTCGTGGAGCAGCAGGTCGCGTGCAGTCTTGTCCGCGAGCACGCGATCACCCACGACCTTGATCGCGACTTTGCGTTCCAGGATCGTATCGTACGCGGAGTAAACCACACCCATCCCTCCGGCACCGAGTTGTCCCTGAACTCGATAGTGACCGAAGACCTTGCCTGCGGGTGGAGCGGGGTCTGCCATTGCGAGGCATCTTAGGATTCGCTGCCGGACAAGTCAATTGAACTGCAAGCGAACCGAGTCGCTGAGCACGACGAATTGAACGTGCCAGTTGTTTGAGTGAGCTTTCCATATTTGTTGGGGCGCCATCTGCCTGAAAAGTAGTCACCTTGCTCGGCAGCATTTCTGTCTGAGTCAGCATTCTGATTTGGCTAAACGCTGCAACCTATGGGTCCAAGGGACCTAGGACCACATGGTTCGAGAAACATCCGAGCAGCTAAATGGCCAGAACGTCAGTGGAGCGCAAGATGTGTGAGGACTACCCGTTAAGAAGGATCCGGAGTCTGCGGAATCTGAAGTCGCTGGAGCTTAGTCCGCAATCCTTCGCGGCTGATTCCCAGAATTTCGGCGGCGCGCGTGCGGTTCCCACCAGTGTGCTGCAGCACCGAAAAGATCAATTGCTTTTCCATTTCGTGCAGCGACATTGGAGCAACCGCCGTCGCTGGCGACGGGACCGCGGACTGGATAATGTCGCGATTGCGAATTCTCTCGTTCAGCAAATCCGCGCCACAGGGGACATCTGCCGACGCCAGCGCAGCTAAACGGGCCATTTCGCTTTCGAGCTCCCGCACATTTCCTGGAAAACTGTAGGCGGTCAATGCCGACAAGCAATCTTCCGTCAGGCGCGGCACCGGCCGGCCGAAGCGTGCTGCCGCGGAGCGCAGAAAATGTTCGGCAAGGAGCCTAGTGTCATGGGGACGGTCTCGCAAGGGCGGCAAATGAAGCGTGATGGCCGAGAGGCGGAAAAATAGATCGGCGCGGAATCTGCCGGCCTTCACTTCACTCTCGAGGTCGCGGTTTGTGGCGGCAATGAAGCGGACGTCTACTTGTTCGGTCCTGGAGTTGCCGAGGCGCGTAAACTCGCCTGACTGCAGGACGCGAAGCAGATGAGGCTGTAAATCGAGCGGAAGATCGCCGATCTCATCGAGGAATAGAGTGCCACGATGGGCGGCTCCGATGAACCCGATGCGATCGCGATTCGCACCGGTGAATGCGCCTTGCACGAAACCGAAAAGCTCAGAACCAATTAGCGCCGGGGGAATAGCAGCACAATTCAACACGATAAAAGGTCCTTTGACGCGTGTGCTGTGACGATAGACAGCCCGAGCGATCAATTCCTTTCCAGTGCCAGTTTCGCCTTCTATGAGAACCGGAAGATCGGTAGTCGCGATCTGGTGGACAGTTTGCAGGACCCGCGCCATTCCCTGGTCGGCGGTCAGGATGCCGTCTGATTGGCTGTGGCCGTGCTCCAAAGCCTCAGCGCGGCGTTGCGCGATGCTCATCGCCACGGCGGCTCGCAATCGTGGTGCCGCCAACACGCACACTTCATCCAGCAGCTCTCGCTGGTCTTCCGTAAAACAATTGGTGACCTGACGATTTTCCAGATAAATAAGCGCAAACGCTTCATCGCTCACCACCAGCGGCGCGCACAAAACGGATCGAACGGAGAGTTGCTGCGTACTCGGCTGCCTGTTGAATGGCTCGGTGATCGAGGCGTCGCCGATCAGCACCGCTCTTCCGCTTTCCATCACAGACCGCGCAATCGAGCGGCTGAAGACCTCTTCCGCTTGAGAGAGCGCCTCGCTGCGAAAGTTCCGTGCCGCGGTAGCGCGAAACTCTCCGGCCTCACGCACGACTACAAAACCCCGGTCGGCCCCCAATCCTTCGATCAACGTATCGAGCAGCCCGGAGAGCAGTTCACCGTACTCGCCTTCCCGCAGAAGCGCTCGCGAGACCCGATAGAGAAGGCCCAAATGTTCGGCTGAGGGATTTTGTTGATTCGGAGTCATGCCACATCCGTGGCTCGAGAATATAGCATCATTCGGCAACCCACCGTGACGCTCGCCATCTGGGATCTGGCGCCAGGAAAATTGGCAGGTGCCATGCACACTGCAATTGCAACGACATTGGCGAGGTTGCTCCTGGGAGGGATTGACATGAAAAATAAAGAACTTGAGGTTCGGACAATCCCAGAGGTGGCAGAAAACTGGGCCAAGCGGTGCCAGCTTTATGGGCACTCACTCGGCTCGCATACGTCCGCCCGGCGCAAGTATGACACGCTGCATTCCGGCGGTTGGACCTCGCGAACGCTCTGGATTCTCATTTTTCTCTTGGGAATGCCGGCCATGGTTTGCGCCCAGACCAACCAATCTTCCTGGGAAAACCTGAGCACGCTCCACGCGGGGCAGAAAATTCAAGTTGCTGGAATGAAATCCAAGACGGTTTCCGGGACGTTCGAGAGTTTCTCGGACGCGGCGATCTCGCTGCAGACGCAGAGCGGCGAGCAGACGATTCAGCGGAAGGACATTCGCGGCGTGAAGTTGATGGAAAATCATCATCGTTTGCGACACGCGCTCATCGGCAGCGCTGTCGGCGCGGGAGTGGGAGCCGGGATAGGCGCGGCTGCGTATCAACCCTGTTCGCCTACTTCATCGTTCTGTATATCCCCCGGAGGGAGGGGCACTCCATCCGCAATCGGTGCAGTAGCCGGCTTGGCGGCGGGAGCGGCGGTCGGCGCGTTGTGGCCCAGTCACAAAACCATCTATCGCGCCACCGGGCAATAACTCCGGGAAGACTTTCGACACTTGTGCCGTGGAAGGCGGGGACCGCTACTTCACGTGGGCTGGAGATTTTCGAAGGATACGCGCAAACGCTTCATTGCCCGGCATGAGCGGCGCGCGCAAGGCAGAAAAGGAGAACAGCATGACTGCAAAATACATCTGGCGCGGAGTTTTGATTGTCGTTCTCGGTGCGGCACTGGCCAGGCCCGCCGCGGCACGGCTGGGAACGATCAATGGAGCGATAGGAGCAGAGGGGCCGATCGCGGACCAAATCGTTGGCGCGAGTGCGATTGCCGTTGTGGTGAGCGTCGCAGTTATTCGCGAATTGTCGGTAATTTTGAACTTATGCCCGTTGGCGATGCCGACTAGAATGCTCACAGGTGAGGCGACGGCTGAATCCTCGGTACCACCCAAGTACGACATCACCAAGGAAGTGACTCTGACAGGCTCCGTAAGCCGAGTGCTGAAAGCTGCGACGCCAGAAATGAACATGTTGGGTGGCTCGCACATCATCGTCACAACAAATTCGGGCGAAATTGACGCAGCCCTGGGACCGTTCGCCATGGACGGCGCCGACGCGATCAATGTTACGCCGGGCCAGCGGATTCAGCTGACGGGCGTGATGAAGACGGTGAGAGACCAACCGGTTTTTGTGACTCGCTTGGTTCTGGCCAATGGCCGCGTCTACACAATCCGCAACGAGCACGGTTTCCCTATCACAGCAGAGCGACGCGGGGGCGTGGCGAAATTCGCAGCGAAGGGAGGCCGGCTATGAGACGCGGAATATTCTGGAGCCTTCTCGTAGCATTCTGCGCGATGGGCAACGCGGCCTGCGGCGGCGGAAGCAACAGCACGCCAACACTTACCGTCAAAATTACAACGGCTCCGGCCAGCATGGCTGTTGGCACAACTGCGAATGTAGTCGCGACCGTGAGCCATGACTCTGCAGCCGGTGGAGTGACCTGGAATTGCACCCCCGCCGCTGCCTGCGGAGCCACTTCGTTCAGTCCAGATGCAACGGCGAGCGGAGCTATGAGTGTTTTCACAGCTCCCGCAGCCATTCCCACCGGCGGCACAGTGACGATCACCGCAGCCTCGGTAACGAGCCCCAGCGTCACCAGCGGGCCCGTGAACATAACGATTACGGGCGGCACTACCAAATCGCAAAACTTTTCGTTTTATGTGAGCGGCGTGGCTTTGAATGACGAGGGCCATGACCCCTATGACATCGCCGGAGTTGTGGCAATTGCGACGGATGGCTCCGGCACTGTTACGAGTGGCGTACAGGATTACAGTGATGGCGACAGGATCGCGTCTCCCGAGCCTCAAGGTGACGCGATTACGAGTGGTTCATTGGTCATGACTGCAAACGGATTGGGAACACTCACTCTGGTTACGAACAATTCGAAGCTCGGCGTCGCTGGGATGGAAATGTTGGCGGTGGCTTTCGCGAACTCCAGTCATGCGCTCATCACTCAGTTCGACGGAAGCGCAACTTCTAGTGGAAGCCTCGACCTGCAAACTTCGACGGCCTTGCCGTCCGGCGCATTCTCCTTCGTGGTTGCCGGCTCCGGAAATAATGACGAGGCGCTCGTGTATGGAGGCGTCTTCACGGTGGATGCGAGCGGAAATATTACGGGAATGGGGGACATGAATGACGGCGGGGAGGTTTCGCTGGGCACACCCATTCCGGCTGGTGCGATGTTGTCAACGCCCGATACTTTTGGTCGGGGCACGATAACCACCGATACCGTCATCTTCGGCACCGTGAACTATTACGTTGTGGGCCTGAAAACATTCCGGATCGTCGAAACAGAACTCGGCCAGACGGCCGTCGGCTCGGCGTACAGCCAAGGCGCCAACCCGAATTTCTCGAGTGCTTCCATCGGGGCTTCCGTGTTTTCTCTTGGACAAAGCATCGACTTCTATTCCGCGGCAGGGCAATTCACCGTCAATCTCGCCGCATCCGCGAAAAACGGGCCGACCTCTGTCACGCACGCGGGCGCTGCTGCTGAGAGCACCAGCAATTTCGGCGGCGTTGGGGACTTGAACGAAGTGGACGGGCCGTTGTTGCCCGCCGCGTCTATCAACGGCACGTACACACTCGCTGCCAACGGATATGGAAGCATGACGTTTGCGGAGGGATTCGGCGACGTTGCCGTTCTGGGACTATACGCGGTTGACCCGACGCTGAACATTCTCGATCCCAATAACACGACTGACACCGCTGCCGAAGGAGGCGCTGTCATCGCCGAAATGGACACGAATCTTGTGGGCATTGGAGCCGTGCTTCCGCAGACGGATACCACGCTCGCCGATTTCAAAGGCGCGTATGCCTTTGGAGCGCAGGGCCGATCCGGTTCCGCCGACGGATTTGAGTTCGATTATCTAGGCGAGACGAACGTCACGGCAGGTGCTTTCGCTGGAACAGCCGCGTTGAGCGATCCGTTTGCCGCCCTCACCCGGACTGCGGGGGAGTTTTCGAAAGTTACGATCGCAGGAACCGCTGCAGAGGACGCGTCACACGCGGGGCGTTTCACGTTCTCTCCGCTGGCGATCTCCGGCACAGAGTTCGCGAGCCCGGTCAACTTGACCGTCACCGTCTATCAGGCGAGTGCAGGGCAATTGGTCTGGGTCCAAATGGATCCGAACTTCGAATCCGGCGGGACGATAGAGCAAAACACGCTGGCGCCGGCAGAAGCGGCACGGAGCGCCGTGGCCCGGCCACAAGATCGTTTAAAGCCCGAAGGAGGCGCAGCTCCCGGCTGGATTTCAGCGCATGTCACTCTGCGGGCGCTCGACCCGTCGCCTCAAGTAACCTGGCGGGAACGCGTCATTGCTAGACACTTCGGGCCGGATCTAGTGCAGATGACTCCAGTGGCTTCGTCGTTCCAAGCTTCTTCGACTTCTCTAGTTGTTTGGTGCTCTCGCGTGCTTTCTTTGCTACCATCTGATTCCTCCTCCTAGTGAGATTGCTCCCGGGTGCGGCAACTGCGCTTATATGTAATATAAGCACTAGTTTAGTTCGAGCGGTAGGCTTTCAACCCACGACCTGTACGGGCGGATGGACGCTGCAGACCCGAGCGAACTTTCGAAGCACAAATCCTTGTTCTCCTTGACAGACCTAAGGAAGCAAAGATAGATTCCCACCACGACCTTGTGCATGATGTCACTACGTGCGCAAGATTGGCGTGATCGTCGGGAACAGTGACGAAAGAGAGAAGGATCAGTGAATATACCTGGATTTACCGGCGAAATCTCCCTCAATATCCGTAGCAATATCCGCTACTGCGAAGCGATCAAGTCTGTGGACGGGCGAATTGCAGATTATGTAGTTCCGGCATTCAGCGAGGGGGAGTGCCGACGCTTGCTGAAGTATTGCATCAGTCAACCGGATCCCCGTGACTATACGTGCGACACGTGGCTATTGTTTTGCTAGCCCGCCAGATCGGCCGAGAAGTACCTTGGATGTAGGTCGGCCTCTCTCACGGTTTGTCGTTTCGACAATCGTCGATATTCCAGATAGGGGGAACCGCCCCTCCCGCGGGGCCGTAATCGCGGCTAATCTTAATCCCGCCGGTTGTTCAAACATTGAGCCCTTCGTACACCGGAGGGCGGCAAATCCAGCAAGGCAAGGGAGTATAGATAACGTCGCAATCGTACCAGACCGGGACGTAGGAATACGAACAATATGGCCTGCCGTCGAATAAGGTACAGCACGGCACTCGCTTTTCCCACGGGGCGAACCCCGAAAGGCCCTGTTCAGCCGCCGATAGCCGCCCGAACTCCTGCATTTGTAAAACCTCAACCTCAGCCGGGTGTCCGAAAGCTTTCTTACCCTGGTACTTGGCCATCGTCCTGCCGAGCGACACTTCTGCGGTAAATCCTGGCATATTCATTTCAAAACACCTCCTAATGTAGTCTTTATCCGCTTTAGGCCTGCAACCTTCATGAACTTGACTCTGAATCGTGCACTCCCAGTCAAAGATCGGAAGCCCCTGGCTTGGCTTTACTTGTGGATCGTACAATTGCTCCACTGACTGCCTTTGCCCGGCACACCGCAGAGCCGTTGACCACGATGCGGTCCCGTCGTCTGGCATTTGCCACAGCTCGCCAAAGATCCGCTCCCAACTCCTCCCCCATTGCCGCCCGCGTTGCCGAACCCACTCCCGCACCTGAGGAAACAGACACCCAGGTCGCTTCGATTCAGGAGGCACGTGGAATAACAGTTCTCTGTTTCTTGAGAGAGTTGCGGGACGACTCCTCGCGAGGCTCTCAAAGAGCTCCCAAGGCCCACGCTCCCAATTGCCATATGTTGGCATATCCCTGCTTGACAGAGCGAGCGTTCTGCACTGAATTCCGGCATCCTCATGTCATTAATCTCCGTTCGTCGAGATTCCCGATGTCCGCGATCGTTGTACGACGCATCTTCGCCAACAGAAGCCCTCGATTATTTTCGCCAATAGGCAATTCCGACAGTTGGCCCGAGTTACCCGCGGAACTGAAATCTGCTAGTGATCGCAATATGGCGACAACTTCGTAATCAGGAAAGGGAACTCGTCGGTCACATCGACGCGTACAAAGCATTTGTCGACGACATCCGTGTTGCGATTAGTATACGAAAAGATCACCTCAACCACGTTGCGCATGCCTCGGAGTGACGAACCCTGCACCTCAACGGCAGTCAGCGAGCTGTTTGCAGCGTAATATTCGGCCGCCTTGGTGTAAATCGCTGGGTAACGGACCGCGCAATAGTTCACCGCGCGATGCTCGTCCGAGGCGCCGGCATTGTCCGTCATCTGCTTGATGCGGTCGAAAAGTTCCTCGGCCATGGGAGCAAATTCCTTCGCCGGAGTTTTCTCCGGCTTGGGAATCGATTTGATCAGAGTGTCGCGATCGAATGAGTAAATCTGGTCAAACGCCACGATCGGGATCATCAAGCCGTTGCACATGTGTGGCGACGCGACGGGTCCCCTCGCCCCAATGACCACGTCCAGATCGAGCGGACTCGGATTTGGACGCACTGCTTCAACCAAGAGGCCCAGATCGGCAGGGTCGCGCGAAACCAGCAAATAGGTCTCCATACCTTCGATAGTCATGACGTAGCAGAGCTGCCGCACAAGATAGCGGTTCTCCGGTTTTGAGAGCACGGAGTGCAGTGCTTGACGGTCGGTCAATCCGGAAGTCTTTTCCCGGCCCGTGGCTTGGGCGAACTCCTTCTCTACGGAAATACTTGGGAAACGGACCTCAATGCGTCCCAGAGCGTATACCCAAGCTGGCTCCGTGCCGCTGCTCGGCGCGGAGTTTGTTCCACAGGTCGGGCATCCCTGCGGCGAGATGGTCGAGACTCGAACCTCACTCGGATCGACATCGACTGGTGGCCCACTCCGGATCGCAGTTGCGTTCGTTGTCCGCTCATTAACGTCTGTTTCCGATTGGTCCATCATGATGCTCCTTCACAACTTGATTCGATCCTAAAAACCTATCGAGAGAATGTGATCCAGCGGTTCAAGGCCGCGGTCCGCTTCAGGCATCCACCGCATGGCCTAATGCCAATGGACGAGGTAACACGCTTGATAACATCTCCCAGACCGACATCCTCGTCTCTGAGAAACCCAGGAAGCCGCACGCGATGCGCCGGGGGAGTACGCTTGCTAGCTAGCAATTCGATCGGCTTAGTCACGTGGCATTCCCCCTAATTCCTGCTCAGGACTTGGTATGCTGCCCAAGCATCGAGCAGGGGCGGTACAATACTTCGGCGCGTGGACCTGCCAGCTTGCGTCACTGCCAATTTGATTTGAGTCGCAGTGGCATTGGGATACTCAGACCAAAGCAAAGCGATCGCACCGGTTACAAACGGCGCTGCAGCGCTAGTGCCCGCTGAAGTGTGAGCCTCACCCGCTGCCCCAAGGCTAACAATGCTCTCTCCTGGCGCATTCAGCCCTCTTTTGCCGATCGATTTTCCCAGGTTAGACTCTGACGTGGGTTTGCCCTTTAGGTCGCAACCAACTACCGGGATGACCCATGGATGACTCGTGATGGCGGAGCCGACGATCATGCCCTGGTTTCCCGCCGCCGCGACGATCAACACAGCCCGCTTCGCAGCATAGTCCAAGGCCTGCTCTAGGTGGTGCTCTCCACGTAACGACGCCTCCGTCAGGGCTGCGCTTAAGTTGATAATTTTCGCGCCCGCGCCAATCGCTTCTGTGATGGCCGCCGCCAACTCTTCCGGAGAAGCGCTTGGCATGTCATGTTTGCACTTGGGGCTCTCGGCGAAGATTGGGCGTAGAAGAAGAGTGCACGCGGGACATATTGCCGGAGCCGCCGACTGGCGCTGCGCTACTAACATTCCCGCGACGAATGTCCCATGCATACAGGCAACACTTTCCACCCGCGAGCAGGAGCCCCGAACTCGGGCTGGGATTTCCAAAATTCTTGACTGGGCCAGATCGGGATGGTCGAGGGCAACCGGACCATCAATAAGCGCTACTACAAGCTCACTCCGCCCCTGGCTGAGTGACATTAGGGGCGGAAGCCGTACCAAATCGAGCGGACCCATGACTGATAGTCCCCCAAAGCTAGGTGGCTGACACTATCACGAGTGAACGAGAAGTCAACCTAATAGTTGTTTGGCCGATTTGCAGAAATCTTCAGGCTTGAGCTCAGGTTCCACGTCGGGTATCCCCATCTGTCGCAGCCCTTGCCCACTCACTTACGTTGTACCGGCAATCTCTTCCTGACTGAGCGGCCTTCCAAGCAGCGTCAAGCCGTGCTTTTCGAACTCCGCCTTACGCGCTTGTTGATTCTTAGGATCGGGGTCTTGCGCAATGGACGACCATTCCATCTCCATCAAGCCAGCGGGCGAATAGAGATGAATGGCGCCGCAGTGCTGTTCCTGTGCCACACTCCAGCGGTGTGGTACTTTCATCGGCATCAACAAGGAATCGCCAGGTTGAGGCGCATGCGGTTGCCGCCTACTTCGGCAACGAACTCGCCTGCCAAGATGCAAAGCCACTCATCCTGCACGTGATGCACGTGAAGAGGAGCGCCTCGATATGGGTGATGGTCTCCCGCGGGAAACACAAAAACGGCAAGCCGTCCCTCTGAGTCGGACGAACGAACGACCTCGGTGTCGAACATCCCTGACGGCGAGGGCGCGCGCTCGTCGGTGCCGTCGGGTTTGCGGGTGAAGCCGGATCGCACCAACACCGGCCGCCGTGCATTTCCCTTGCTGGTTGCCTGCTTCCCGTCTGCGAAGACTTGCGAAATGGCCGCCGAGTTCGGTAAGAATCCCTCGAACGAAGCGAGGGCGCTGGCCGCAAGAAATACTCTCCTGTCCATTGTTCTCCTCTCTTGAAAAATGCTTCTAATTTCGAGTTGCCGGGACGCTACCTTGAATCCGCCCTAGTTCTCTTTCTTTAGTGTCAGCACTGTTTTCTGATCTTCCTTTGCCGGCGCCCAGGTGGTACGCGTGATCGTGTTGCCGTCATCCGAAACTTCAAGGGTGGCGAGGTAAAGAGTCTTGCTTCCAAGTCTTGTTTCGGACGTCATTTTTCGAGGCCCCGCAGTCCGAAAGGCGGTCGTCATTCCCGGGGGAGACATCGAACTCTGCACCGCCGTGAAAGTTCCGTCGGTCGGGCCAGCCCATGTGTTGTCGATAGGATCGATGTAAACGTACATCTGACCCGGCACAGGAAAAACGATGGTCATCGTATCGGGCTCCTCGTTTCTTTTCAGCATCTTCCAGGACCCCTCCAGGCTTGGCCCGCCGGAGACTTTGGCGTAAACGCTGGACCCGTTCGCCGTTCGATTTGCAGGATTGAACCAGGTGTAAGTCATCGTGAGGGTCTGTTCTTCAGCAGACAGCGCCAAATGTATTTTTCTATTCACTCTATCCCTGATTTTTTCCACGCAATCCCACGAAGATGGCCCTGTGCTGACCCAAGCCACCGTCGAAGCTGGGCGATCTGTCGGATATTCCTTGCCATCTATCGCGAAGTCATACTCGCTGTTTCGATTGTTAGAAAAGTGTTCGCCACCTGTCGATGACTTCGAGTACGTGATGGTGCCGGGCGTGGGGACCGGATTTTCGGTTTTCCATGTTCCCGCAAACGGGCTTTGTACGACCTCCGCGACCTTGGTGCCGTGAATTGTGACTGCTCTTTTTAGCGTGCCGCTGACTTCTCCCATATCGCCGGTCTGCGTGAAGGAAGTTGCGGTGATGCCGGACCATACTTCGTGCCACATCATTTTTTTGCCGTTCTCCGGAAATTCCATGTCGATCGTTAGCTGCTTCCCGTCCCACTTGAGAGAGCTGTTGTAGTACGAGTTCAGATCGCAAGCCGCCGGGCCGGAATTGTTGCAGAGCATCCCGCGCAAACTGTTTGTGTTCTTGTCCCACCAGTGAAAGGCGATAAGAAACTCTTCTCCAAACGGAGCGCGGACCTGCTCTTCCTCCATCAGAACATAACCACCCGGGCTAGTGCGCCAGACCTCTTCGCCCGTGCCGGTGCCTCCCGCGGGGGACATCCCTCCCGGTTCAAAGTCATAGGTTGTGGACCACTTGCCCACAAACGCCTTTTCCAGGCTCTGGATCTCCGGAGCGGGTTGCGGAGCGTTCGGGGGCGAGGAACGGGACGTGCTTGCGCCGGCTTGGCCGAAGCAAACCACGCAAAACGCTAACAGACTGACCAAGGCTGCATGGATCTTCAGCAGTTGTTTCATGCCATTCTCCGTTTCGAAGGAAGTCCGAGCAGAGTTGCTCCGAGCCTTAGTGCAAGACACCAGCGTCGTAGACAGTTTTTCCGCCCACCAAGGTCAACACAGATTGCGTTTTTGGCAGTTCTGCCGTGGGCACACTGAAAATGTCTTGCGACAGAACCGCAAGATCGGCGAGCTTGCCTGGCTCCAAGCTGCCTTTGTCCTTCTCCGCAAATTCGGCGAACGCAGAGGTCAGAGTGTAGGCAATCACCGCCTGCTCGCGCGAGATGGCCTCGGAAGGCCTGTCCGGGTGAGTTATCGCGAACATGATGTCTCGGTACGGGTTAACGGGTCCACCGCTGTCGGAGCCGAGCGCAAGGGGAATTCCCGCAACCAGGAACGATTTGAGCGGTCGCGCCTGAGCCGATCTCATGCCATGAGCGGCGTGCGATGGATTCTGTACTACGATAATGCCCATTTCTTTCACGCGTGGCAGGAGATCGGGGAAGAGACCGTCACCATGTTCGAAGCGCACGCGGCGGTCAGCCCATGTCGCTTTCCCTCCACTGGATTGCATGGCATCGAGCATTGCCGAGGCGGATGGATAGCCCGAGACATGAACTATTAGTTGATCGTTTAGCTTGAGAGACTCCTCGAGCATTGCGGATATTTGCTCGCGGGGAAAAGTCAATTCAAGAGTGGCAAAGGCATGGTCAAGAGCGGCGGCCACCGTGCCGGAAATTTGCGCTTGGCGCACCTCCGCGAAAAGAGCGGCCTGGGCTTGGCGGGTCGCAAACGTACCTTCAAGGGGCGTGCCATCCAGCATCCATTTGGTTCCGTCTACGGTTACTAGACCCGACCGGTGGTGGAGGACCTCTAGGCCTTCCCGTGTATCGCGTCCATTTGGAGTCGATCCCGGCATGCGGATAACGCGAACCCGAATTGGACTTGGCACCCTGTCTAGCAGAGCCAGGCAACGCTCCGGAGCGATGGCGTTCGACATGTCTTGAATCGAGGTGATCCCGAGTTTCGCGAAACCGGAAAGCTTCTCGCGCAGCTCCTTCACCGCATCAGATTCGCTTGTCAAGTCTGTGAGCTTGCGCACAAGGTCCAATGCGGCGTACTCGCGGAGGACGCCAGTGAGTCTGCCATCGGGATTTCTTTCGTACCTGCCGCCGAGCGGGTCTGTTTTCCCGTCCGGGATTCCAAACTTTGTGAGTGCGGCACTGTTCAGTACTGCGGCGTGCCCCGAAACAGTGTGCAGGATAATCGGTCGGTCATGAACTAGCTCGTCGAGGAAATCACGATTTAGCTGCAGGTCGAGATAGGCGGCTGGCCCGATAAGTCCGTATATGATTGTCCCTTCATGCGTTTGGGGAAGGGCCGCGACGATCGCTTCGCTCACTTCGGCCAGCGTTGGGTCTGGGCTCTTGAACCGTAAATAGAACTCGTTTGATGGAGTCACTCCGAGATGGTAGTGCGCGTCGTTGATGCCGGGAATTACAGTGCGGCCAGCGAGATCGATTTGTTTCGTCTGTGGACCGGCGAGAGCCCTTACCTTGTCCGTATCGCCGGTGGCAACAATGCGTTCACCGCGAATGGCAAGGGCTTGCACGTATGGATGCGCGACATCGCTGATAAAGATTTTCCCCTTAAACAAAATCAGATCAGGAATAGATTCTTGCCCGCACACAAGAGTCGCAACCGCCCCTGCAGCGAGGCAAACCATGAGGATTATTTTCCATTTCGACGCCATAAATTGGGTTACCTCCGCGAATAATTAGTCGACATACCGGAGTCGGGCAGCATTCTACGCCCCTTCGTCATCGCCACCTTGCAAAGCTTCTAGCCGCGCCAGTCCCGCGTGTTAAACTCTCCCGATCTGAGGGGATCCCGTGTCAGCAAATGCGCCCTCTCAGCGCAGACGTACCACTTGCATTTCCTATCGCCTCGGGCTGTTCGAAGTCGACACCGGTAACAACAACCTGATCCGTCAGGCTGCTGAGCGCAGCCACCGCTCCCCAGGTAAGCAGTATGCGTGCAATCCAGATGCGCGCTCCGATTTTGTACGGCAGCAAATTGCTCGGGATCTCAAAGAGGAAGTAGCCGAAAAAGAAAATCCCGAAGAGCAATCCGTACTGCTGGCTGGTGATGGCCAGCTCTTTGTTCATCGTCAGCGCCGCAAACGCAATGTTGGTGCGGTCGAGAAGGGCAACGATGAAAAGCAGGAAGACAAAAGGAAGAATCCTGATCCGCACTTTCCGAATCGTCTTTGCCTCCATCGGGCTTGAAGCGAATGCCAGGCCGCCTGTAATCCTCCCTTGAGAGAAGGAGTCCGACAAAGAGTCTCCTTGTGGTGCGGCATGTTGGGCAGACGTAGAACGGTTCCGGGGACTGTATGCCTCGAAGGGGTATGGGACCATTCCTCCCGGTCTTAAGGCAGTCGCGAGATTTGCAGGAAGCGCGGCGAGGAGTTGATGCGGCTCTACCCCGATCTCCCGGTTCAGCGACTCCCAGCCTTTTGCACACGCGGCATCGCTCGCCGGATACCCGCAGTGCCACCACACCAGGAAGAGATACGGGGCGGTCGGCCAGCAAGGCTCCTGCCGACCGTAAAAGGACTCCAGTTGCCTGAGTAAATCGGGAATCGGCAAGCACGCTTTTCTCATAGTCGCTCGCTACTATAGCCGGGACCGCGTACGAACAAGCTAGCAGGATTCTTGGGAAGCAGGCATCCGGGCGGTGCCCCGTTATATCTCCGGGTAATCCCTTTACGTAAGGCAATCGATGTACTACAGTTCGCCCCAACGATATGCCTTGGTTTCGAATTACACTCGCGGCGGTGGCCAGCGGCATAGTTTCGTCGATGACGGACTGGCTGTTTATGGGCGACTGGCTTTACAAGCGCTATGACCAGCATCCGGAGATCTGGCGGCATCCCCGCGGCCAGGGAGAAGCGAAGGCCATCGTCTGGGCGAGTCTGCTCCCCTTTCTCACATGCGGTGTGTTTGCCTTGGTCTGTGCCCGCTTGCATCTCTACTCATACGGCGTCATCATAAAACTGGCTCTGGGTATTTGGCTCATTGCAGTCTTGCCGCTGACGGTCGCGAACGCCCTCTTCATAAAACTGACTCCCGCCATCGCCGCGGCACACGCTCTGGGCTGGCTATTCAAACTCGCGCTGGCCGGGCTCGCTGTAGCGTTAATTCTCGGCAGGTGAACGAAGGCTACGGCTTCGCGGACTCGGCGACAGCTTTGAAGTGTTCGCGCTGCAATTTGTTAAAGTCATTCACGGGTTTTTGAACGAACGGTGATCTGATTCAATGACAACCTGACTTGAGGTTTTATTCATCGCCTAGTTCACGTTTCCTTTGAAGCATGTTTAGGTTTCGCCACGAGATTCGAAACGGCAAGTCGGCTCAAAGCCGGCTCCCGCTCACCCGTGAATTCATCTTGAGTGCTGCAGGGGCGCAGCCGGAAGGGGTGCCGCAACCGACCAATGGCAATCGCGTAGTTGCCAGCGCCCATCTCGATGTTCCACAATTCCAGTAAAAAAACCTGCCTCCTCGAGGCGCAGGCCACTTGTGTTCACCCGCACCTCGTGGTAGGTAGCGGCTACCCCCGCTAGATCCGGCATGAGCGGATCAACTCGCAAATCGTTGCCCCAGACGAGCTCGATCTGCTTGATGTCGAGAGCGAGATTATGAATTCCCTTGGTCGCCGCTGCGCTATCCGGAAACACCATCCTCCCGTTGGCAGCCATAAAGAACGAAGGGCTATCGGCGATCTGTTTGCGCCACGCTCCGGGACCATCCAGAGTGATATCGCGGGCGATGGCCTGCCTCTCCCAACTGACGGCAGTTGGGGTTGATTTTTAGGGCGCATTTTCGAACCCCTGTACGCCAGCGCTTCAGTCCTGAGCGCTGGCTTTATAATTACCGCCCTAAGCAAGATCCGCATGATGTAGTTTCTATTTCCTCGTGAGCTTTACTCGCGCAAAAGACGTTAGCTTGCCGTCGTGTTCGTTATCAATAAGCCAGCTCCAGGTATCTGTACGCCTACTGTAGACGAACGTTGTGTGGACGCCGCTGTCCTTATCTTTGTCCTTGAAGACAAACTCGATTTCGTCCTTGCCCCGTTTGCCTTGGGCAATAGGGGCCGAGAGACCACCGCCTCCGGTCGAGTCGAGCCACAGGCATTTGTATTCGTTCGATGATTCGTCCCATTCAACAAACACGATCGCTTCATACGCGGGCTGACCTTGGGGGTTCTTCTCCCGGGATGTTTCGTGGAGTCGCAGGTATTCATGGCCCAGCACCCATTCGGACTCGATATCGTGCGTGGTCTCGTGTCCAGCAATGGTCCCCTGAAGGGTCCAACTGCCGGTCAGACGATCAAGTAAGGGATCTGCCCGCATCGGCTGTTGTGCTGAAGATGAAAATGAAGCCATGATAAGCAAAGCCAAGATTGCAAGACTTGTCTTCATTGTGTGACCTCCGAGCCTCGCGTTGTGGGAATATTTTCGAATGCTTTGTAGTACGCGTTTATCGCGGGAGCCCCACCAAAGTGTACGTAAAGAATTCGGCTTTGCCGTGGAATCTCACCGGAACGCACCAAGTGGATGAGCCCCGCGATCGATTTTCCCTCATACACGGGGTCTGTAATCATGCCCTCAAGACGGGCCGTTAGGCGGATGGCTTCAATCGTAGCCGCGTCCGAGATTCCATATGCCGGCCCGGAATACCGGGACTCGATAACAATGTCTTGGTTACGAATGTCGCGCTTTAGACCGATGAGTTCCGCGGTCGCAAGCGCAATCTTGGTGACCGCCCTACGGGTTAGCTCTACGTCGGCAGCTGTGTCTATTCCAATCAGTCTCCTTTCACGCTCCTGAGCCCGAAACCCCACTATCATTCCAGCCTGCGTTGAGCCCGTAGCAGTCGCCGTAACAATGGTGTCGAAGAAGACCCCCAGCTGATTTTCCTGTTGCTCGATCTCGTCGGCGAAGTTCGCATAGCCAAGACCTCCCAATGGATGATCGGACGCACCCGCGGGAATCGCGTAAGGTTTTCCGCCTTCTCGCCGCACTTGCTGCGGCTGTTGGACTTGGTCGCCCGAGTGGCGGCCAAAATGGGTGTATCGGCTGGTCCAAGCCAGAATATTGCCACCCTCCGGCAGGCCTCGGCTCATGTCCCGGCGGAAAAATTGCTACTTCGAATCGTCCACTGGCTGCGGGACTGCCTCGGGCCGGTCAAGAAAAAAGGTTGTGACTCCTTCAAACGATTCCTTCCCGACGTTTACCGCACGGTGAACTCGACCGCTCGGTTCCGACCAATCTACTTCGCCAACACTGATTTCCCACGCCTGAGTTTCTCCTCCATCGCGGAACTCAATTTCGAGCAGGTCCCCGTTCAACACCACGGTCACCCGATGAAAGGGATCACGATGCCAAGGTGTCGCCTCCCCGGGCGCAAGTCGTATTCGCCAGACCTGGTAATTTCCGCGATGATGCAGTACTTGCTGATTCGTCGCCAGTTTCATGATTGACTCCTGAAGCTCAAAGCAAACCCTCTTGCCTCGCTCAACGTCTTTGTCGCGGCACAAGAATTACCGGCGCCGCAACGGGACGTGCCGTTGCATGCTGCTCCGGTTTTCTGAATCCCCTGAAAGGAAACAGGAAGCCCGGACGCCTAATGCGTTAGGCGATAACACGGTACTCGGTCTGAACCAAGCCGCTTGGATAGTACCGAGTCGTTATATGGTCGAGCCGAATGTCACGCGGTAGGGTGCCGAAAAGAGGAACTCCGTATCCAACGAGCACAGGCACGCGAGTGATGATGAGACGTTGAATGGCTCCTGCGCGCAGAAACCCTTGAATCGTCATCCCACCGTCGATGTACAGGTGGTGGATACCACGAGCAGCGAGTTGCGAGACAATCTCATCCGGTGGCCCGCCCATTTGTTCAACAATGCCCCCGCGGGCTGCGGACAAATCGACCGGGCGACTGCTCAAGACTACTACCCGCTTGTCACCATAAGGCCAAGCTGGATAAGCCAGAACTGTCTCGAACGTCTTGCGGCCTATCACGATCGCGTCGACGCTGGCGACAAACTCGTTGTAGCCGTGGGGTTCGCCTCCGCCCTCCGGAAGAAAGTCCGGATCGCCGTTCGGTCGCGCAATGAAGCCGTCTACGCTGGTGCCGATAAAAACAGATGCCGTCATCGCAAGCTCCTCACGTGTGGCCACCCTACAATCTAACCGCCCCTTCCCGATTCCTTTTAGATTCAACCGGGATAGAGCGTAATCAGGAGACGTTCCCATGAAGCCTCCAAGCACAGCAATAGTAAACGGTTATTCAGTAATGTCAAGTGGAACCTAAACAGATATTCAGTTATTCTTACCCGCGCAACGTGCAACGTGCAACGAGGCCCTAATAAACATGTCGCCACGCCCCCGCGAAACTTCCGATGCAGAAATCCTCGCCGCCACCGCTCGTGTGATGAAGTCGCGCAGCCCGGTTGAACTCACGCTCGCCGACGTCGCCAAAGAGGCCGGTGTCGTTCCTGCTACGATAATCCAGCGCTTCGGCACCAAGCGCGAGTTGCTTCTCGCCAACTGCAAGGCGTGGACGGCGGATGTCGCTGGACAATTTGCCGCGGCCCGCGCGAAATACGGCTCCCCGCTCAAGACACTCATAGAACTGTTGGTGGAATCGAGTGGCTTCGCCGCCACTCCCGAGTCCATGGCCAACTTTCTCGCCTATCTTCAAATCGACCTTTCCGACCCCGAATTCCGCGCGGTCCTCTTGACGCAGTTCGTGACCACGCGCGACGAGACCAAAAAGCTGTTGGATGACGCCGTCGCCGCCCGCGAGTTGAAGCCCTGTGACACTGCCGAACTTGCCCGCCTGGCCCAGCAAGTCAACGGCGGCGCCACGCTCGATTGGGGCGTCTATCGCAAAGGTCCCCTTGCCACCTGGATTCGCCGTTCTCTCGAAGCCCTGCTCCGTCCCTATCGGCTTTCGCGCAATCCCAATGATGGACAAAGGAAGCGAAGACCGTAGGAACGGGCCAACCGGGTTGTGTCTGGATGACGGGCAAACCAGAAATTATCTGCCCGCAGATCGGCGTTGACCTCGGAGTTGGAGTGGAATTCTCGACACCTTTAGCAAATGAAAATCACAAATTCGGAAGGTTGCAGGGTTTGTGGAAGTGATTGACAGAGAAGAAACTCTGGTTGTGGAGGCTTTATTTGAACTGACGATTTCGAGTGGAGTAGGGCTCCTGCTCGCAAGGCAGGCGTTCTACTCAATTATGAGCAGCTGCTTTGCAAGAAAGCAGGCAAAATCACACAAGGGCCGCATCTGGTGTCGCTTACGCAGGAACATGCGGTGCAATCAACCTCTTGAATTGGACTGAAGCTGGACTGAAAATCCTCCGCACCTCTTTGGTGCTGGGGCGTTGCGCGCGCCACGTCGAGATGTCGACGTGGCCTCAAATCTGCAACCATTCGGTTACAACCCTGCACCCAAAACCGGCAGCAATGAGCTCGGAAACTACGGCTCGATCTCCTTCTAGAGAGCGACGAAATTTACGCGGCCCGCAAACATGCGAGTGTTACACTGCGCTCTCATGATTTGTTCTGCGTGCAAACGGCGGACGCCTGACAACAGCCGCTTCTGCCCCTCGTGCGGCGCCGCGATCGACTTGAGCAACACGCCGACGGTCTCGCGTGTGTCCGACTCCGCGCGCGCCACTCCGCCGTCCGCTTCCACTCCCGCGTCCGGCTCACCGCTCAAGGAAAGCAGTCCCGGTTCACATCGTCCGACTTCAAGCTCAGCCTCCGGCTACGAAGCAAACTACGTCCCCGGGATGACGCTCCTCGATCGCTACCGCATCGTCGCCCCGCTCGGCAAAGGAGGCATGGGTGAGGTGTATCGCGCAGAAGACTTGAAACTGGGCCAGCCCGTGGCGCTGAAATTTTTGCCCGCCTCGCTGCTGCGAAGCGAAGACGCCGTCGCGCGTTTTCACCGCGAAGTCCGTCTGGCGCGCCAAGTTTCGCATCCGAATGTTTGCCGCGTTTTCGACGTTGGCGAGGCCGACGGCCAGACGTTTCTCACCATGGAATATGTTGACGGCGAAGATCTCGCCTCGCTGAGGCGCCGCATCGGCCGTTTGCCTCCCGACAAGGCGCTCGACATCGCCAGGCAATTATGCGCGGGACTCGCCGCCGCCCATGAGCACGGCATCGTCCATCGCGACCTCAAGCCCGCCAACATCATGCTCGACGGCCGCGGCCGCGTGCGCATTACCGATTTTGGCCTCGCCGCAATTTCTCTCGAGCCCGGCTCGGACGACGCGCGCGCCGGAACGCCTGCCTACATGTCTCCTGAGCAACTTTCCGGCGGCGAAATCACACCGCAGAGCGACTTGTACTCAATCGGCTTGGTCCTCTACGAAATTTTCACCGGGAAGCGCCCGTTCGACGCTAAGACTTTCGACGACATGATTCGTCAGCGTGACAAAAGCACGCCCACGCTTCCATCTCAATACGTGAAGGAAATCGATCCGCTGGTCGAGCGCGTGATCATGCGCTGTCTCGAACGCGACTCGGCGAGACGGCCGGCTTCGGCGCTGCAAGTGGCCGCGGCGCTGCCTGGAGGAGATCCCCTCGCCGCAGCGCTGGCGGCGGGCGAAACGCCTTCGCCAGAAATGGTGGCGGCTGCCGGTGAAGAAGGCGCGCTGAAACCGTGGAAGGCCTGGGCGCTGCTCGGCGGCATCGCGTTGCTGTTGGCATGCTGTACGTTTCTGAGCCAGCACGCCTTCATAAACAATATGGTGTCGGGCGAGAAATCACCGGAGGTGCTTAGCGCGACGGGACGCGAAATCGCGAACAGTCTCGGCTATACCGAGCGCCCGGTCGATAGCGCTTACTGGTTTGACGCAGAGTCCAACTATCGGGCGTATCTTTCCCAGGTCCCTGCTCCTGAGCGCTACCGTCGTGCCAGCGAGGATTTCCCGTCAGGCGTTCAATTCTTGTACCGCCAGAGCCCCCGACCTATCCAGGCGAATTACGTCAGCACGAGTTATCCCTGGCTGGTTCAATCACGCAATCCGGTTGCTTCCACGCCGGGCGATATGACCGTCGGACTAGACACGCAGGGACGCCTGCAATCTTTTCACGTGATTCCTTATCCGGACCAGAACGGGGCGACGCCTGCAACGCCGTCCTTTGAATGGCGGAGTCTTTTCGGGCGCGCAGGTCTGGATTTTTCACAGGCGAAAGCATCTTCCGGCGGTTGGTATGCAAACCAGTTAATGGATCAGCAATTCGCATGGGACACCCCGCATGACGGAAAAAATATTCAAGTCCATGGCGCAACCTACAAGGGACGCGTGGTTTTTTTCCATGTCCTCGACTCCTGGGAGCATCCGGAACAAACTGAGTACAACCAGTCCGCCGGCCAATACGTCGGTTGGATATTCTTCGGCCTGGCCATATGCGTCGAACTAGCCTGCTTATTCTTTGCGCGGAAGAATGTGCAACTGGGCCGCGGGGACACGAAGGGCGCTCTGAAAGGCGCCATTGCAAGTTTTGCGGCCTGTTTTGTTTGGATTGTGCTGGCTGCGCATCGGTATCCCAGTGGCGATTGGTTCTTTGAATGGTGGCAAATTATTCTAGGCCGCTCCGCAGGATTGGCGCTGCAGTGGTGGGTGTTGTACATGGCTCTGGAACCCTACATTCGCCGGACCTACCCCGAGGCGCTGATTTCCTGGAGCCGCTTGGTGGCTGGGAACTTTCGCAACGCTCTGGTTGGGCGCGACGTCTTGTGGGGAGTGGGATTCGGTGCGATGGGTGCGGCGATTGCGCTGTTCGCGAATGCGCTTCCAAGCTGGGTTTCAATCAAAAACGTCACGCCACCCTTTAGTCCGGACGTGTTGCGGCCGATGTCCGTGTATTTGGGTGCCTTCGCCCTGCAAGCGGGAGGCTCGCTCATTAATGCTCTCGGCTCGCTCGCCACGATCTTTATTGCCTGGAAACTTTTTCGCAGCAGGACAGCTGGGCTGATTGCGCTCGGCTTTTTTTGGACCATCATACTTCTAGTGCCCGAAAATGCCTTAGGAGAACTGCCCTTCTCAATTCTGGTCTCGCTTGTGCTTTTGGCCTGCCTGGTCCGTACGGGGCTGCTTGGTTTGGTCGTTGCATTCTACGTCCAGTTCACGCTCGAGCAGGGTTGTCTTACAACCGATCTCGGGCGCTGGTATGCACCTCGATCTCTCGCCGCCTTGCTCGTTGTGCTGGCCATCGCCGCCTACGGCTTCTGGACCTCGACCTCAGGCCGCCACCGTTTCGGCACCACCTTCGAAGACTGAAATTGCAAGCCAGCGACCGCCGCGGGCTTAGGAAAGAGGAAGAATGGCTGCCCGGGCTAGATTCGAACTAGCAACACTTCGGTCACAGACCGAATGATTAGGGACGTGAACCGAATCCAGGGCGCTCGAACCACCCTTGCAGCTAGCGGCCCTTCTCTCGTACTCGTTGTAGACGTAGGCTTTTTGACTTTACAATATGTCGGGAGTTGTATATACTTACCGACGTTTGGTAAAGAGTCTTCCATGCCGAATCACCGCATAGCCGACCTCACGAAACTCGTGAAGGAGGCCGGAATACTACGTCCGCGAGACCTTCAGGTCCACGGCATCCCACGGGCCTATCTTCGCATGGCAGTTGACCAAGGCTCGATCATGCAAGTCGGTCGTGGACTCTACGTCGCCCGCGGTACCCAGCCAACCGAACATCACAGCCTTGCACAAGCTTCGAAGCGCGTGCCCAAGGGAGTCGTTTGTCTTCTATCGGCTCTTCGTTTTCACGACCTGACAACTCAATCGCCGTTCGAGGTATGGCTCGCGATTGGTGAAAAAGCACGCGTGCCTAAGCTCGACAATCCGCCACTGCACATAGTTCGGTTTTCACGCAAAACACTTGCCTACGGAATTCAAGAACACTCCATCGACGGAGTCGCCGTTCGAGTCTTTTCGCCCGCGAAGACGGTCGCAGATTCCTTCAGATATAGAAACAAGATCGGACTTGATGTCGCGCTTGAAGCCCTCCGCGAATGCCAACGAAAGCGCCGGGCGACCGCAGATGAAATCTGGAGAGCCGCCAAAGCATGTCGAGTGGCAAACGTCATGCGCCCTTATCTTGAGGCCCTATCGTGAGCCGAGAAACGCCTCGGAATCTTGCCGCTTCTGTTCGTCAGAGGCTCTTCAACCGCGCGCAGGAAAAGCACGAGGACTTCGGACTAGTTCTCACCAAGTATGGATTGGAAAGATTTCTTCATCGTTTGGCGCACTCACAATATCGGGAACAGTTTGCCCTGAAAGGCGCTCTGCTCTTCGAACTTTGGACGCATCACCCATATCGTCCCACTCGTGACTTGGATCTCGAAGGCCAAGGAGAAAACAGCATCACTCGAATCAAACAAGTGTTTGCCGAGATCATCGGCATACCAGTCGAAGATGATGGTTTGATTTTTGACCCCAAGTCCCTGCGTGTCGCGCGGATTAAAGAAGAACAAGAGTACGAAGGACTGCGCATCAATTTCATTGCTCGCTTGGAGCGCGCCAAGATTCACATACAGGTGGATGTGGGCTTCGGCGACATCATTGTTCCCGCACCTGAGGAAATTGAATATCCACGAATGCTCGATTTCCCAAGTGCCCGCCTAATGGCGTATCCAAAGGAAACTGTCGTCGCCGAGAAGCTTGAGGCACTCGTGAAATTGGGGATGGTCAACACCCGAATGAAGGACTTCTACGATCTGTGGAAGCTATCCCGAGATTTCGATTTTGATGGCGAGCTTCTCTGCAAAGCGATCAAGGCTACATTCGAGCGCAGGCGAACAAAAATACCGTCAGACATCCCGGTTGCGTTAACTGAAGAGTTCTCGCGCGATGCGCAAAAAGCCAGACAATGGCAGGCCTTCGTCAGAAAGAGCAATCTCGACCACGACGGAGTTTCTCTCCACGCCGTTGCCGCTGACATTACGGAATTTCTCATACCCACACTGCAAGCGATTGGCTCATCCCAAAGGTTTCCCTGGTATGGCACAGCAGCGGTCTGTGGTCCCCAACAACCCCCAACATCTAAGGGCCTTCTTTCGCCAAAGAAACACAATCGCGGCTTGCGCTATGCGCCGGTGTGCCATCCGTGCCACTCAGAATTGCTTACTGACCAACGCATTCGCGCCATTATTGCTGCCCTTTGCTGCCTCGCGGTTTTCGCAAGTCCTGTGAAGAGAAAGAGAAAGCTGGTAGGGGCGGTGGGGATCGAACCCTTAGCCCCTATTGAAGAATCGCAACTTACTGGTTTTGCTCCACGGCTCTGAAAGCTCTGTGCGCTTCGGCTGCCAGTGACGCAAGACTGCGCTATACAGCCGCTATACGGAAACTCCTGCTGAACTCGAAGTTTTCTATCGACCGCCGCGTACCAGCACTTGCAAATCTCTGTAGGACCGATGCTGTTCATTAAGAGCTCAAAAAGTAACTATCAGTGAGGGTACCAAGGCAAGGTTGCATGGCCCCCTCAAAGCCTGCCCTGCAATGGCCAATGGGGCTCCTTTTGTCAGCCATGCAGCCTTCGCCTAATTGAAGTGACAAAAGGAGTTTCACGGTGGGCGAAAACCATTCGACCAGGAAA
Source organism: uncultured Acidobacteriota bacterium (assembly GCA_963780035.1). Taxonomy (GTDB): domain Bacteria; phylum Acidobacteriota; class Terriglobia; order Acidiferrales; family UBA7541; genus Palsa-295. Next base: position 94,633 of record CAWAAG010000020.1, read on the forward strand.
CAAGCACGCAGGTACATAAAGTGGGGCTGGTCCGTAATCCCAATCCCTCGTCGTGAGAAAGCGCCAATTTTAAAGGCTTGGCAGAAGATGCGGCTTGCTGACTCCGACGTACATGCCTATTTTAAGGACGACGACAATATCGGTATCTTGTTAGGGGACCTAGCGGAGGCCGGGTCGATGTGGATCTCGATTGCGAAGAATCCATTTACTTAGCCCCTCATTTTCTTCCCGCCACCGACCGAATACACGGGAGACGTGACCTGCCCCCCGTTTTTGGTCCAGTCATAAGTTAGCATTCCGGGGTTCTTGCACATCCGAACCTTCCCGCGCCGGGGTGATGAAAACGACCGGCGTGGGGGGAGACGCCGGTCGCGCGACGGCACTCGCCGCGAACTCTTCCGGCGTCAGATACCTCAGCGAGCTGTGTGGGCGTACCGTGTTGTAATCCACCCGCCAGTCCTCGATCACCTTCCGTGCGTGTCCGAGATCCACGAACCAGTTCTGATTCAAGCATTCATCACGGAACTTCCCGTTGAAGCTTTCGATGAACGCGTTCTGCGTGGGCTTGCCGCGCTCGATGAAGTGCAGCGCCACCTGATTCTGATAGGCCCATTGATCCACAACGCGGCTGGTGAACTCCGTTCCATTGTCTACCTGGATGGCCGCCGGTGTTCCACGTCGTTCTCGCAGCCCCTCCAGTACCCGCACCACACGCAGACCGGGCAGCGACGTGTCCGGTTCGATCCACAGGGCCTCTCGCGTGAAGCCATCCATCAGGTTCAGTGTTCGGAATTTCCGCCCGCCGGCCATTTCGTCATGCGTGTAGTCCATCGTCCACATCTCATTTGCACGCGTCGGAAGTGCCAACGGTACCCGCGCTTCAGATCGAAATTTCTTGCGCTTCCTACGCTGCATCGCCAGCCCTTCCTCCCGGTACAGCCGATACACTCGCTTGTGGTTGACACGCCACCGCAGCGTTCCATCCGCGGTCTTTTCCCGTCGCAGGAAAATATACAGCCGCCGATAGCCGAATCGCGGACGCTCGCCTGCCAACTCCCGCAGCCGAGCCCGCAACGCCACTTCGTTCCGTTCCTTGCGCTGGTACCGCCAGCTCCCGCGGTGCATCCCGATCAGCCCACAGGCGCGTCGCTCGCTGAGTCTGGCTTCTTCCCGCACGACACGCACCGCTTCTCGCTTCGCCCGCGGGCCTACCACTTTTTTGCCAGCACCACCTTCAGCGCGTCGAGGTCCAACGCCTGCTGCGCCACGATCTTCTTCAGCCGTCCGTTCTCTTCCTCTACCTGACGCAGCCGCCGGGTCTCGTTCACTTCCATGCCTCCGTACTTCGCCTTCCAGTGGTAGAACGTGGCATCACTGACCCCCACCCGGCGGCAGAGGTCCTTCACGGGAACTCCGGCCTCCGCCTCCTTCAACACCCCGACGATCTGCTCTTCACTAAAACGGCTTCTCTTTCATGGCGCTTCTCCTCTCGCGGTTTTATACCCGGAGAAGCTAACTTTTGGCTGGACTAAATTTCGGGGAGCAGGTCAGACGGTCAGCGCAAAATTCACATTACTTTTACCGTGCGAAGCCTTGCGCCCACACTGAGAAATACGAAGATATCGACGGCGAATCGCTTGTTGAGTTGCGCTCCACCGGCTTGCAAACAGTCATTCCACCGTCAATTCACCCCTCCGGTGAACATTTGCGATGGGCTAAAGAAGGCAAGCCGGCGAAGGTTGCACCCGATGAGCTCAGTTCACGGATTCGTCGTTTGGCGGCTTGCACCCTACTCGCGCGTCATTGGCCACATAAGGGCAGTCGAAACAAGGCATCCCTCGCTATGGCAGGAATTCTACTGCGTGCGGGATGGGATGAAGGAGAAGCATCGGACTTTATTCAGTCAGCTGCGAGTGCGGCGGATGACGAGCAATACGACAAACGAGGAAAGGCTGTGGGCGAAACGCGCCGCAAGCTCGACAAGAATGCGCACACGACGGGCCGACCGCGCCTTGCCGAACTCATAGGTACCGACGTTGTGAACAAACTTTGCGAGTGGCTTGGAATTAATGCTCTCACAGATCTTGCTTCCGGCTTTTCTGATCCCGGGCCCTCTCGTCCGGTTCTCGGGGACGCAGCACTCTACGGCCTGGTGGGCGATATCGTAAGGGCAATAGAGCCAGAAACTGAGGCTGATCCGGCCGCTCTATTAGTGCAGGCGATCGTTGCCTTCGGAAGTTGTATTGGACCTCGGCCACACTATGAGATCGAGGCCACCCAGCAGAAAGCCAACTTGTTCTGCATTGTAGTTGGCCGTTCTTCGAAATCAAGGAAAGGCACCGCGTGGGCGCACATAATCCGAATCTTCAGGCGAGTCGATTCCAAGTGGGCTGAAAATCAAATATTGACCGGGCTCAGCACTGGCGAGGGGCTGATCTGGTCTGTCCGTGACCAAGACGCAAAAAAGTCGAAAGCGAATCAGCAAAGCGAGGATGTTGTTGCCAGTGTTCTAGACAAACGCGTTCTGGTGCTCCAGTCCGAATTTGCAAGTGTACTGCGAGTCCAACGGCGCGAGGGCAACACGCTTTCAGCGATTCTTCGCAATGCCTGGGATTCGGGGACTATGGGTATTCTGACAAAGAATTCCCCCGTGAAAGCAACTGGAGGTCATGTCTCCATTATCGGGCATATTACCGAAGACGAACTTCGAAAGGAATTGACTGCCACCGATGAAGCTAACGGCTATGCGAATCGGTTCTTATTCGTGTGCGCATCTCGTTCGAAGCATCTGCCGTTGGGTGGAGACGTAAACGAGCAGACTCTATCTGACCTCGTTCAGCGTCTTACCGCAGCTCGACGCTTTGCTATGAACGTGGGCAAAATTAAATTTTCGACAAACGCCGTGAAGCTTTGGATTGAGCGTTACCCACGACTCACACGAGAAATTCCTGGAATGCTAGGCGCAATTACGTCACGATCGGAAGCACAGGTATTGCGTCTGAGTCTCCTTTACGCCCTATTAAGCTGCTCAAAAGCCATCAAGACCATCCACTTACGTGCGGCGTTGTCACTGTGGCGATACTGCGAGAAATCTGCCCGGTACATCTTCGGCGGGACGTTGGGCGACAAAATAGCTGACCGCATCCTAATGGCGCTTAAGGCCAATCCAAAAGGGTTTTCGCGAAACGACATACGGGAGCAGCTGTTTAGGAGGAACCTTGACGAAAGCCGAATTGACCGGGCCTTGAAATTTCTTGCCCAACATCACTTGGCTCGGTCTGCGAGGGAATCAACTGCGGGTCGACCCAAGGAGATGTGGTACGCGACTTAGCCGGGGTACGCTATAAACGCTATAACCCGACACTTAAAACGTTTACAGCGTACCGCGCCGTAAAGGGGCTGAGGCCATATTTTGAAGGCGGTTCCTTACGACGCCGATGAGAAGTAGAACAACCGGACTGAAAATTCCGACAGTACAGCAAAATCAGGAATCTCGCAGACCTGCTGGGGGCGGTTTCAGAGGCGGTAAATCAACCACGCTTACGATCCCGCAGACATTCGCAGGTTTGGACGGTTTTCGCTGGGTTGGGAGCTTTGCACACGAAGTAAAATCGGAAGTGTTGCAGAGAGCATCACGTTCGGCTGAGAGCAGCTAAAACGGGCCCACCGTTTTTAAATCTGGACGATGAGGACACCCCGGCGTTCTAGACGGCACCCAAAAATTCACAATTTTTCCTGAAATCTCGGCTGAGACTGGCGGAGCCGCAACTACACGCTGCGGAACAGCTCCGACAGCGACAGTTTCAAGGCTCGCGCAATCTTTTCTACGTTGACGAGCGCCACATTCCGTTCGCCGCGTTCAATTCCACCAATGTACGTGCGGTCCAATTCGCATAGGTCGGCGAATGCCTCCTGGGACACTCCCAGCTTGTGCCTCTTCTGCCTGACGGCTTTTCCGAACCTGACGCGAATGTCGTCCATTTACCCTTGCGCGTCATCTTTGAGCCTCACGGTTTATGTGTCCACGGACTATGAGTATCATTGCTGTTTATGGCCTCAAATTCGCAACACGGGCATCCGCTGCGTCTAGTACGAAGCTGTGCTCAGTGGATTCCAAAGGATCGAATCGATTCTGTGCCAACAGGACTCCGAGGCATATACGCGTTGCATCGCTATCGTCCGCGAATTGCAAAATACGACGTCGTCTATGTCGGAATGGCAGACGGCGAAGCGGGAATTCGGGCTCGTCTAAAGGCTCATGCCAACAGCAAGCGGAAGCGGGATTTGTGGACTCATTTCTCAGCCTTCATGGTCTGGCCGAATATCACAGAGGCCGAGATTACTGAGCTTGAGGGCTTGTTTCGGGAAATCTATCGCAAGGACAAACGAGCCAACGCATTAAATCGACAACGCAGATGTCGCCAGCTGCAAAACGTTCGCACCCGTGAATGGCTACATGGGGCCACTGACCGCGCCTAGTCCCACCATGCGTTAGGAGGTCGGCCCGCCTGAACTCTGGACATCCTCTCATTCCCGCGTTCACTGAGTCCTAATACGTCATTTGTCCGGTTACGCGATATAAAAGGGCGCCCCTCTTGGAGTAGGGTTTTGAGTGTTTGGCTCGAACCCACTTCAGAAAGGAGCGCCCTCAATGGATAGCGTGAAGTATATCGGGATGGATGTTCACAAGGAAGCGATCTCCATCGCGGTTCTAAACTCCTCTGGCAAGCTGGTGATGGAATCGACGATCGAAACGAAAGCCAGCACCATTCTGGATTTTTTGAAAGGTCTGCGCGGGAGCCTGCACCTGACCTTCGAAGAAGGAACCTGGGCCGCGTGGCTCTATGACCTCATCAAGCCGCACGTCACTGAACTGGTGGTATGCAATCCCCGCCGAAATGCTCTTCTGAAGGAAGGCAGCAAGAGTGACCGCATCGATGCGCGGAAACTCGCCGAGCTGCTGCGATCGAACATGCTCCGGTCGGTCTATCACGGGGAGCATGGTGTACGGACCCTGAAGGAGCTGGGGCGCAGTTACCTGGCAATCAGCAAAGATCTGGGACGGGTGATGAGTCGAGTGAAGGCCATCTACCGCAGCTGGGGGATCCCCTGTGTGGGAAAGCAGGTCTACGCACCGCGGTATCGCTCGGAGTGGCTGGGCAAGATCCAGGAAGCCGGCGTGCGCCGCCGAGCGGAGTTCTACTACCAACAACTCGACACCCTGCGGCCACTGCGTCAGGACGTGCGGCGCGAGCTATTGGCTGAGGCTCGGAAGCACGACGCGCGGAAATTGTTACGTAGTATTCCGTTCCTCGGCCCGATTCGGGTGGCTCTGGTGATCGCTTTGATCCAGACACCGCACCGGTTCCGTACCAAGCGACAGCTCTGGACGTACAGCGGTTTTGGAATCGAGACCTACAGCAGTGCCGAGCATCGCTGTGTCCAGGGAGAGCTGAAGCGCACGAAGAAGCCGGCCTCGATTCGCGGGCTGAATCGAAATCACAATCACGATCTGAAGAATCTATTCAAGAGTGCCGCAACCGTGGCCGCTGCTAAGCCAGGACCGTTCCAGGAGTTTTACGAGGCGCTGGTGGCCAAGGGAATCCGGCCGGAGATGGCACGTCTGACTCTGGCGCGCAAGATGGCAGCCATCACGTTGATCGTCTGGAAGAAAGGAGAGCGCTTCGACGCCCAACATCTGAAACCACAAACAGCTTGAGTGTCTCTAGCGAATCCGTTCCATCCCTGGGATTCCTCTCGGTGGTGGTTAGCCGGGTTCTGGAGACACTCGGGTTCGAGGGCGAGTCTCAGCTGGTTAGTTAGGCTTTGCGTGCCTCGGGCACCTCAGTCTCACACGCGACCCTAGTCCCCCTCGGACAACCCGAAAAAGCTATGGGCCACGAGTCCCAAATAGAACCATGGTTGGCACCTGACAACCGTGCTGCTTGTTGGTCTCAGAACGGACTGGCTTCGTCGCGACGACGCGATGAAAACCGCTGGTAGAGAAACCCAAACTCGCTGCGTCACTGTGCGTAGCGTCCCGAGATCGCGGAACGGAAAGCCAAAACAATCCTGCTCAACGGGGTGGGCTGGAAGCCAAGAAAAAATCCGGCCGCAGGAGAAGTGTTTTTTTCTTGACTCCTTTTATAGAACTTATCGGGACCTAAGCACGGAGACTCTACTTCACCAGTTCAACGTCGGGCATCTTGAATGACTTGTTCCAGAAGGTTTCCTCGGGTGCGTAGAGCCGAAGCCACGGATAGGGCTCTTTGTCTTCCGTCGGAATCCAATTAGATTCCATTCCCGGCGGTGCTTTTGGTCCAAAAAATAGGTCAACACTTCCATCAGCATTCTTCTTCATCTGATCCATGTTGAAAGAACCTAAGCCCGCTCGGTCCTGTGGGTTCTTGATGAAGGACCATGTCCTGCGGTCGTAAACAGTCAGGGACCAAAACTGCTTGGCAGGAATTTCTTTCGGGATGTGCAGCTTGTACGTCTTGCCCGCTCTGAGGGGTTGCCCGTCACTGTCCGCGATTGGTGCGAGATAAACAGTTCCGGCATGCTCGGTGAGCACCTTCGGATAGAGCGTAAAGAAAAACCACCCCGCAGCCCGCTTGTCAATTTGTACGGCATCGTCGGTCACGAAGCTAAACCCACGGTTTACATCAGGAACCATCGCAAAATTCCAGTGGCGGTCCGGCCAATATAAATTCTCGGCAAACAATTTCGTGTCGAGTTCTTGCATGTAGTAATAGGCGTCAACTATTCCTCGTTCCAAAGCCGCTTTGTACTTCTGCGGAGGGTTGAAAGGTTTTCCGGGTTCGATGCCGATTGTCGCCAGCATTCCCATCATAACCATGTCGCGTGGTTGGACGGGTTCGACGCTCACGATGTCGTAGATGTCCTGCAATGCTCGAATGTCATAGAACGGCAGAGTACGGAGCGGGTAGGGGCGACCATCCGTGAAGCGCGTCGGTTTAGGATTAGCTGCTTCGGACAGCGGGTACATCTTAAGTGTCGTGCTGTAAGCGTGTGCCTCCGCGTCCGTTGCCCCACCAATTGGAATGGAGCGAAATCCATAAAAGATTCGATAGCTGGTGGAGTGAATCACGAGATAACCGTCGGGGACGGAATCTTTGTAACCGGGCGGGAGAAACAGATATTTGCCTCCTTCGCCTTTGTCGAGTCCGGACGGTCCGACATCGGCAATCGTGGCCTGCCACGCATCGACGACTTGACCGTAAAGAACAGCTTTGTCTGTCTTGGCCGGAACTTCCAACACGACCGGGCCCTTTCGCAGGTCGGAGACGGCACCGATGTACGGTGTCACCTGATTTGGCGTGATCAGTTCTTGTGCCATCGTGAGCGGGCCGGAGTATGCGGTAATTACGTTGTCGGCCATTCCGGGCTGCTCTAACAATCCCACGCGAAAGCGGTAGATTGCGGATGCGGGCATAGCCCATAAGATCGCCTCGAACGCTCTCTGGTAGGCAACCTGTTCGCCCAGGTCCTTCACGGATTGTTTGGCTCCGGGCGCAGGCTGGCCTCCGAGCGGTTCGCCCTGCGCGTTCACTCTGGGCACCGAACACAAAAGGAGAGTTGCACAGATTGCCGCGGCAGCAAATTGGTTGCGCACTATCGTTCCCCTCCGAAATCGAAATGAGATGCACTTAGCGACGTGTGGATGGCGGAGAAGACTAACTTAACGAATCGCCCATTTACAACTGTCAGAATTGACAGGCGCGCCCGGTGAGTCTTGGTCAAGATATGGAGCGTCCGGAGGCCAAGTCCTGGTTAACGCCCTAATCGTACAAGTGGATTTCAACCTTCCGGTTACGCGCCCTATATCCGGCCAAGGGCCGCGCCCCGGGCCTTAATAAGTGCGCTGTATGCCCCTAAAACCGCCCGAGGGGTACCGCCAAACGTCCTAGGGGACGCTAGGCGGAACGCTACGGGCGGGCTAGGCCGTTACCTACGCGGTTAACGCGGTAGGGCGTTTGCGGAAAAAAAGGCTTTACTTTTAGCGGTAAATACGTTATATATATCGCATTATGAAAAGGCCCGTTACTTCCCGCTACGCCGCTAGGGGGGTTGGCATATCGCTTATGACGCTGCAGCGGTGGATTGCAAACGAAGATATACGGGCTCCGAGGCTGCGAATTGTAAACGGGCGGGCAACCAGGATTTGGGCAGCCTCTGATTTGGAGCGTTTACGGCTGTTGAAGGAAAAAATCTATTGCCGAGGTCGAGGCCGGAAGAAAGGATTCCGCTTTAAGACTTGAACACAGCCATCTATGCACGGGTGAGTACGCTGAATGGGCAAGATCCTGAAATGCAACTGCGGGAACTGCGAGAATACTGCCAGAGACGCGGTTTAACTCTTATTGATGAGTACGTGGACACGGGAATTTCTGGGGCAAGGGATAGGCGGCCTGAACTTGACCGACTGCTAACCGACGCTCACCGACGACGTTTTGATTCTGTTGTGGTTTGGAGCGCGAAGATCGAGCCGGTGCCTTACTCCAAACTCGACAACCCTCAGTCTCTGAATCTGTACAGTTACGTGCTAAACAATCCGCTCAGCAACGTGGACGCTGACGGCCATGCGTGCTCAGGTGTGCTAGGGAACACTGGAAGCGGATTCTTCATGAGAGCGACTGAATACGGCCAGATTGATGCGAGGCCAGAAGTTCATTCGCAAACGCGGTTCTTCGCTGCTGCTAACGCCGTTTCACAAGCTCTTGCTGATGTGGCCGTTCCAGTTTCGAGCAGATTTGGGGTATCGCCACAGACGGCGAGCTTCTTGGAGGGGGTAGGACAGAAACTTGAGAAGTTGAACCAAACAGAAGCAAGTGCAATTAAAAATGGTACATTGAGCGGGCCTAATCTTGATCAACGACTTGTCCACAATGAACAGAGTGAAGTACAAAGTCAGCTCGACAAGCTTCAGAAATCCGATCCTGCTGCCTACAAGAGCACCATCTCCGAAATCAATGGAGCACTCAATCCAGGGGCTACGGGACAGTTCGCCTCGACGGTGTTCTCGACGGATAAGGCGTATTCCAGTGTTCTGGATGGTGTTCGCAAAGACCTTGGTCGCGACATCGACTTCTCTAAGCAGAGCGATCGAGAGGCAATTGGGAACGCGCTTATCAACCACATCAGGCAGACGGGCGGCTGCGACGTCAACGGGAAGAAGCAAACCGGATGCTGATCCTAAAGCGACTAGCGGTGTGGTTCGTTGAGACGTCGTTTGAGGCGTTGCTGCTCGGACTGGCCTTGATCGGTTTGTTTGGATATGACAAGCACGCCTTTGGCAGAAGCTTGGGCGCGTACGTCAGCGGAATAATCCTCGTTTCATTCACAACCGGATACCTGCTTACCACGGCAGTCGCCCGAAGCGCTTGGAAGGTGAAGAGGTCATGGTTGTACTCAGTGATCGCGACCTTCCTCTTTCTTGTGCACTCACAAATTTTCTTCGTCGTATCAGGTGGCTCTACACGATCCCAGCAACTCATGATACGGCTAGCTGGCTGTTGCATCGTTTTCGCGTGTACCTTCACTGGCACCTTGCTCTTACAAAGGTGGACAGCGGGCCACGCTATAGGGCGTTCCGTAGTCTGAGCTTGATTGCGTCCTGAGCGTCCCTTGGGAGCGAGTTCGCCGCTTCTGTGACCTTTCTCTGGACTCGGTGCTGCCCTGGGCTAAGAGCACGCTGCTTGTGGCGGCCCCAAAATCACCTCAAGCCGCAAGCGACCCCAATACTCTCGAACCTCATATTCGATTCGGCTCCATCATTTCAATTTGACGGTGATGGTATTGCCGGAACCTCCCTCATCGAAATGTTAGCCACAAATTGACCACAAAACCGGGTCCCGGTACCACGTAAAATCACTGGTTACGAGGACTAAGGGCAGTACATTCAACGGCATTTAGATTTGACCCCTTGGGCTCATAACCCGGAGGTCATCGCGTCGGCCCACGCGTTCATTTCGACCCACCGTTTTTATTGCCGTAGATGGGGCCCCCGGCTGCTTCTAGGCGGCGTTGAAAATTTCGCAAATGTTTCGTGGAAACTCACGCAAAGCCCCCCGCATTCGTAACGCGTTTTTTGCAAGCCTCAAGCGCCGAGCGTTTCGAGCTTATCGAGCGCCACCAGCGGAAGGCTCGCAGACGTATACTTCGTTTATAACTTGACAGTGGAACTGTCTTGTGAAAAATTACGCGAGTCGGTTTGCAACGCCTTTCCACCTTGGACAGATAGGCAATGGAACGAGTTCCCACCAAAATGGCTCGCTCCAGCGCAGACGCCTCAGACACGCAGTGATGATTTAGGGCTTCAGCCCTACAGACAATAGACAAACAACCAAACTGCGATCCAAGGGAGGGCACAACCATGCCCACAGATACTCGAAATTCGCTTCCACGTAGGAGCGCATCATTAGAGGTGCCGTGCGACGACGCTGATCAACCGCAGCTAACAGCCAAAGAGGTGGCCGCAATGCTCAGCGTCAGCTTGGACACCATTTACAGGCACGTTCCATGCATTCGCGTAGCGCCAAAGACAATTCGATACAGTAGATCTGCCATTGCGGAATACCTGAAGACGAATGCGCTTCCTTTCGCGCGCCGCAGAAGAACTCCCTTTGCGCGGCGAAAGCGGCGCGTATAATACCGCCGGGCTACGAAGCGAACAGAAGGCGAAGCGATGCAGATGCGACCGGTTCGACTTCATCCGTATAGATCGCATCGGCGTGGCCGTCACCGGGCGTGTCCACACCGTGGAAAAGGTCGACAATGGGAAAGATGCATGTGCCCGGTGTGGGCGGATGGGACGGACGAGAACGGAGATCGGGCAAACTTTTCCCTCGGAACGACAAATTGGCAGGTAGGGCAAACGATTATCAGAGAAATGGAAGCCCGGGGCTCGGTTACGGACCCTCGGACCGGTGCCGACGCTGAAGATTTCCCGACTGCTGCGCCTGAAGGAATTACCGTCGCGGAGGCGTGTGAGAAATTCCTTGGAAATAATACACACCTCAGTCCGGCGAGGTTGAAAAAATACAGGCTACAGTTCAAACGGCTAACTGATTTTTTGGAACGACGCCGTATCCACCGTTTGCAAGACGTGAACTTAGAGTTGATTACAGATTTCAGAGCAGAATGGCACGCGACGTGGAAACTAGGAGTGGGAACGATTTGCCTGAACATACAAATGCTTCGGAAGTTTTTCCGTTTCTGTATAAATCTCGGTTGGATCGATAAAAACCCTGCCAGCGAGTTGGAGATGCCTAAGGGGAAAGGCCGCCCCACGCTGCCCTTCAGTCAAGACGAATGGACGAATATTCTGAACGCGTTCCCGCTTTACGAGAAGCGGACGCGATCTCCGAACGGAATGGGCCTGCTATACGCTTTTGTGCTGTTGATGCGATTTTCGGGAATGAGAATTGGTGACACAGCTAGATCTGAAACGAGCTGGATTCAAGGAGACAGGATTTCCTTCCGCACCGAGAAGAACGCGGTGAACGTTTGCAACAAATTACCGGAATTTGTTCTTAAGGCGCTCTTGGCTGCTCCCCGCAAAAGTGAACGTTATTTTTTTTGGAGCGGTATGAGCTCATTGCATAGCGCGGTTGGCAAATGGCAAAGGCGTCTCCAGACGCTGTTCCGTTTGGCGGGTATTCGCGACGGGCACTCGCACCGATTCAGGGATTCCTACGCTTTTGACATGACGCACAATGGAAGAATGACTTTAGAAGAATTGAGACAGGCGTTGGGCCATACCAGTGCGCGAACAACCGAACGCTATTATTCTCATTGGATTATGGAACGCCAAGAGCGACTGGAGGCTAAACAAGAGCTTGCATGGGCGGATCAGCGCGCTATACAGGCGCTATACAAGAATAGTGACCGTGTAAACTAGCTTGCAGCAGTAAGTTAGGATGGTAGGGGCGGTGGGGATCGAACCCACGACCTTCGGCTTAAAAGGCCGCTGCTCTACCACTGAGCTACGCCCCTGAAACGGAGTTAACATCTTACACGGAAACAATTTGATCGGTATAGCAGCAATTCGGCGAGCCGCGAGCACAGCGTAGCCGAAGGGCGCCCGGTATTGGCCATCGCGGCTGTTTTTTCGGACAGGGCGATTAACAGGGCGACTCGTTTGCAACGCCGTGGCGCGCGATATTCCGTCGTCGAGACAGTGACTGATTTGCCGGACGCGGTGAGTAAGAGAGCGGCTTGATCGCGACGCTGCGGTGTGCGATGTTTCGTCCTCAGAATAGTGGTGGATTTGCCGGACGCGCTGACCCGTCGCGTGGCTCGTGCGTAATGCGGCGCGACACGCGGCGTCTAGCGGATTTTGGCTGGTTTGCCGGGTGCGGTGATTCGTCGCGCGCTTAGTCGGACGACGGAGCTTCGTGCGGCGTGGGCGCGATGATGGCGCGCTTCCTTTTCCAAACGTAATCCTTGCGCAGTTTGGCCTGGTGCTTCTTCACTTGCTTCTCCAGCTCGGCGAACGCGGCTTTGGCGCTGCCCAGCGCGTCCGCGCCCACACCGGTGGCATGAAGCGTCCCGGTGGGAATATTCAGATTCACCGAAAAGTTGAATTCCGTCTTGCGCGGCGTTTTTTCGAGCGATCCGTGCAAATGCACGACGTCTGCTGCATAGTGCTTTAGAAGGCGATTCAGTTTTTGCGCGTGACGCTCGGTCTCATGTTCAATGGCTTCCTGAAATTCGGGTTCGATGTGGCTGTATGTTATTTTCATTCGGGCACCCTGGCTTGATTTGGTTTACGAATGGAGGGGGTATTCGCATTGCGGCAAAACCAGCATAGCGCCGTGCGCAGCGAGTTGCAACTGAACCGACACGGAGTATTCATAGCCTAAACCTCCAAAATGCCCGCAAATTCGCAATCCAAAAAATCCAATGGGCCGCGAATCTACGTGGGACCCGCCGGGTGGTCCTACGTGGATTGGAAAGGTGTGGTGTATCCCGCGCACCGCGAGAAGGGATTTCATGAAGCGGCATTCCTCGCCGATTTTTTCGACACCATTGAAATCAATACTTCGTTTTACCAGCCGCTGAAGCCGAATCTGGCCGCGCAATGGCTCGAGCGCATCGCCGCCAATCCCCGGTTTTTATTTACGGCGAAACTTTGGCAGAAATTCACGCACGAAGGCGGCACCACCGCTGCGGACGTCAAAACCGTGCATGCCGGATTCGATATCCTGCGCGACGCGGACCGGCTCGGCGCGGTGTTGCTGCAATTCCCTTTTTCGTTTCACAACACACCTGAAAGCCTGGCGCGGCTGAACCAGATTCTCGGCGATTTCCGGGATTATCCGCTGGTGGTGGAGGTGCGCCACTCTTCCTGGGCGCGCAAGGAATTCTACGAATTGCTGCACGAGCGCGGCGTGGGATTCTGCAACATTGACCAGCCGCTCATCGGCCGCTCGATCAAACCGAGCGAGCGCGTGACTTCGCCGATCGGTTACGTGCGGCTGCACGGGCGCCGCTACGACACCTGGTTCAGCGACGACCCGGCTTCCCCACCCTCGGAACGCTACAACTATCTTTATTCCGAAGAGGAACTGGAGCCGTGGGCGAAGCGTGTCGAACATGTGGCCGCAAGCGCGCGGGCCACGTTTGTCGTCACCAACAATCATTTTCAGGGCAAAGGAATTGTGAATGCGCTGCAGCTGATTCATTTGTTGGCGGGAGATAAAGTGAAAGTGCCGGATACGCTGCGCAGCCACTATCCGCAGCTGGAAGCGATCGCGGACGAACCCTCGAAAGAGCCCACGCTGTTTCCACTGCCGCCGAAATAAGCGGATACGCCAACAAAACGAAAAACGACGGAGCGAATCCAGATGATCGAGGGGCTGGAGGAAGCCGCCGTGCGGGAAACGTTACTTCTTGAAGAGGTCTTCGAAGGCCTTGCGCGCGTCGTTCGGGCGTCCCGGGCTTACCGCGGCCGGAGTAGCGGTGGCGTAGGTTACCGGTGAAGTGTCCTTTTCCACGGTCATGCGGAACTCGAAGAACGTACAATCGTTCTTGGCGTCCTTTTTGGCGATGCGCTCGGGAATCGGCTGGGTGCACTCGAATTGCTTGCCGGTATCGAAATGCACGCATTGCTTGCAGCAGTGCAGCGCGGTGTGGCAACGCGGACATTCGCCATTCGGGTCGAATCCGGGCATCAGGACGGCGCCACAACTGGAACAGCGCGCCCTCATTACCGTTCCCACCATACGCGGAGTGCGCGGGCCCATGGCATCTTGCTTGGGGCGGGGCTCTCCGCTCGGCGGACGATCGCTGCGCTCGCGCTTCTTGTCTTGAGCGTCGCGATCGCTGTAGCCCCTCTGCTTATACTTCCGGTCCATCGGACCTCCTAAGGGGTAAATCAGTCATACTGTGAAAGTGTTGGTGCAAATGCTTATCGCAAACTCCCGCGCGGAAAGACGATCGAATCAAGCGCGATGTACATTGGCGGCCGCGCTGCTTCCAGCGAACGGTCCAAACGATTCCACCGAGGGAATCGGCGGAAAAGGAAATCTTCCAAAATCCATCAGTGGTGGTCGTCGTCAGGCACACAAGGAAACTGTCCGTTGCCGGGCCGAACTAGACGTCAGCGGATTCGGTCCAATCGGTTTTCACTTGGGTGCGTTTCCATGCAAAATCCAAATTGAGAGATAAGACCCCACGCGGAAAGCTACTCGCACACGCATTGACCGAGGTCGGGATATTGCTCTGGCAAAGAAACCGGCGCGAGTGCCGCAATAGAGAGGCTGCCAGGACTGGCCGCCATCCTTCCTATAGAATACCCCTGTCGCGCGAAATGCAACATGCTTTTTGTGGGAAACGTGCTGCCCCGCCACGACGTCGCCGGTACCACGGTCGGTTTGGCGGCTCGGTTCATCGGCCCACATGGTTGCTGCGGTTCGCCCAAAACTTCGAGAGCCCTTCAAACGGCAAATCCGGCTGCAAAAACTTGCGCGGCTGGCCGGACGACGCCAGCAAGGCTTCCGCGGCGAGATAACCGCTGCGCACAGCCCCTTCCATCGTCGCTGGCCAGCCGGTTCGCGTCCAATCGCCGGCAAGGTAGAGATTCTCGATGGTGCTCTGCTGCCCCGGACGCCAGCGGTCCACGCCCGGCTCGGGTGAAAAGGTGGCATTCACTTCCTTGATTACGGTCGCCTTGCGCAGCAGGGCTTCCCGGGTGGCCGGCAGAACGTCCATCAGCTCGCGGCGGCACATATCAATGATTTCCTGCCGGGAGCGCGGAACCAGATCGTACGACGCACTAATCACCAGCTGGAGGTATTGGCCTTCGGCGTCATCTTCTGCGACCGGCTTCTGGCTTGGACGCTCAGCGTGGCCATTGGTTTCACTCGGCCGGTACAAAAGCGTCTTGTTGAAGACCCATTGCGTCGTGTGGTCCAGCAGAGTCAGGAACGGCTCCGCCATCACCTGCCGGTCGTACCAGAGATGCACGCCGGTGATCGGCGAAGTCTTGATATGCCGCAGGCCCTCGAGCGGACCGTCGGGTTCCGAAAGTTCCTGCGGCAACAGATTCAGCAGCACGTCGTGCGGAACCGCCGTGACGCAGGCATCGGCAGTGATTTCCGTTCCATCGTCGAGTACGGCAGATTGAAAGCGGTTTTCACACACGCGAATTTCGCGAATTCCTCGCCGCAGCTCGACTTCCCCTCCCCGCCGGATGATCCCATCGCGCGACCCTTCATACAGATCGGCGAGCGGAACGGTGGGAATGCCTACGCGGTAGCCGGTCTTATTTCCCAGAAACGCCTTCCAGAAAACCTCGATTCCGTAGCGGGCGTCTGTGCGCGAAAGTTCTTCATCGAGCGCGCTGACGAGGACCACGCGCCAGAAGCGTTCGATGGCATCGGCGGTCTGCTTCGTGCGGTGCAGCCAGTTCAGCATGGAGATGCCGTCGCTGCCGGGCGGATGGCCGCCCGAGGTGGCGATGGCCAGCATGGCGCTGGCGATCGAGCGTTTGTCGGCTAAGGTCAGCGCGCCGAAGAGCAGGAACGACGGCGCCATGTGCAGCGGCGGCGGCAACGGAGCCGCTTCAATGGTGGAGCGCTGGCCGTGGGCGTCGGCAAAATATAGCCGGTCGTAGAAACGAATCTTGGCTCCGGCGCCCACGCGCGCATAAAAATCCGCAAGATTCGTGCAGCAGCCTAGAGTGACATGCTGGCAATTGTCCACTTCGCTGCCGTCCGGCAGCGTGTAGGAAGTGGCGCGCCCGCCGAGGTGCGGACGCTTTTCCAGAAGGCGAACACGCAGGCCCGCTTCAGCCAGCGCGACGGCGGAGGACAGCCCCGCCAGGCCGCCGCCGATCACTAGAACGCTTTGCGAGGGCATCACCCTTCCCTCGGCCGGCTCTGCGCGCCGCAAGGCCCGCCGTCAGGAGATATTGGATTTTTTCGGCATTGGAAAGCGAAACGCGCGGACCGAAAACGTCGAAACCGCGTTCTTCGATT
This sequence comes from uncultured Acidobacteriota bacterium, assembly GCA_963780035.1. Lineage (GTDB taxonomy): Bacteria > Acidobacteriota > Terriglobia > Acidiferrales > UBA7541 > Palsa-295. The sequence continues at coordinate 111,138 of CAWAAG010000020.1, forward strand.
CTTGCAAGCAAGCTGCTGTAGGTGCGAACGAGCGCCCAGAGAGTGGCGCGGCTGTCCGGATTCACCTGTGCGACGAGAGGCGCGCCTTCGCGATACATTTGCCAGGCGCGGTCCGCTTCGAACTCAAGCAATTGTTGCAGATTCGCGGTGACCGGGCCGCGCAACTCCTCGGCGCGAATTCCGAAACGGTCCAAATCTTCCTGCGGGAGATATACGCGTCCCACGGCGTAATCGCTGCCGACGTCGCGAATGATGTTGGTGAGTTGGAATGCCAGACCCAGCCTTTCGGCGAGATCGGGCGCTTTGGGGTCTTCGAAGCCGAAGACGTGGAGGCAGGTGAGGCCCACCGTTCCGGCGACGCGGTAGCAATATTCCGAGAGCCGATCGAATGTGGCGTAGGTGGTGACCGTCAAATCCATTTCCGCGCCGAGAATCAGGTCGTGAAAATAGCGCGTGGGGATTTCGAAACGCGCGATCGTGTCTGCCAGCGCCGGAAGAATTGCGTGGGCGCCGGTGCGGCCCGCAACGGCTTCGTCGAGCATGGACCGCCAGCGCGCGAGGCCCTGGCGCTTGGCATCCAGATTGCCGGGGTCGTCGGAGACGTTGTCCACCAGGCGCATGAAGGCATAGAGAGCGCAGAGCGCGTTGCGCTTTTCTTTGCGCAGTCCGAAAAACGCCAGATAAAAGCTGCTGCGCGCGGCGCGGGCGATGCGATTACATTCAGCGTAAGAAGCGCGCACGGATTCGGAATATTGTGCGCCCGCGACGGCGGGCGCTGGGTGTGACGTCGCTGCTCCCGCCGGCCGGGCTTGGCAGGAATCACTCATTTCTGCGGGAGCCTCCGGCACGCCGCCCGAGCCGCGGGAAAACGGCATGGTGATGAGCGTGCGGCCCAGGAGGCCGAGCTGCGTCCACTTCGTGAGCGCGGGACGATGTTCGAGCGTGTTGTAACCGGAAGTTTCTATCGCATCCAGGATTGCGAGGCCACCACGGCTGAACATTTCGAGATCTACGCGCAGAAATGGAGCGACGGTTTTCGCCAGCGGCATTCCCGCGTTAAAAATCGTCCGCGTGCGAGCAATCAGGGATTTCATCAGCGCGACGTAGCGCGCATCGAAGCGCTTATTGACGACGTCTGCTTCCGTCAGGCCGTGAGCAGCCAAAGCCTCCAGCGGAATATAGATGCGCCCCTTTTCCAGATCGCGCGAAACGTCCTGCCAGAAATTGGCAAATTGCAGGGCGGTACAAGTCTGGTCCGACAGCTTCTGGCGCGCTTCATCGCGATAGCCGCACAGATACAAAACCAGGCGCCCCACCGGATGCGCCGAATAGACGCAGTAATCCAGGACGTCCGCCCATGTTTGATAACGCTGGACGGTCTGGTCCTGGCGAAAAGCACGCAGCAAATCGCTGAAGGGCTGCGCCGGAATATCTTTCGCGCGGATCGTTTCGCCGAGCGCGATCAAAACCGGATGGGCCGGGCCGCGGCCAGGAGCGTAAATCAGGCGGAGCTCATCTTCCCAGGCGCCGAGCAACTGCAGAGCACGCGCGGGATCGGCGATTTCGTCGCCCAGGTCATCCGACCAGCGGCAGTAGGCGTATAAATTGTAAAAGTGCTGGTGCAAGCGCCGCGGCAGCAGCCAGGACACTACGTTGAAGTTTTCGTAGTGATGCGTCGCCAGCCGGCGCGTGTAGCGCTCGGCTTCCGCGGGAGCGCAATTCGCCGGAGGCAGATTGCGCGCGATTTCCAGTTCAGGAGTGGCCAGCATAAAAACCAGAAGTGGGCGGCAATTATGGAATCACGGCGGTCTTCAGCTCGCCGTTCCTATTCTTCATGTCTTGGAAAACTTTCGGCAAGCCCTGGAGCGGCACTTCGCCGGTAATGAAATCGCTGGAGCGGATTTCGCCGCGCGCGATGGTATCCATGGCCTCGCGCATGAAGCGCGGCGTGTGATGGAAAGTGGATTTGATGGTGATTTCGGAATAGTGCAGCGCGGCAGGGTCGATTTTCACTTCGCTGCCCGTGGGACAGCCGCCAAAAAGATTCACGGTGCCGCCCTTGCGCACCATCTGCAGCGCCCATTCCCAGGTGATGGAGCGGCCCACCGCTTCGATGACGGCGTCCGCGCCCCGCGCGCCTTCCGTCAATTGCCGCACCTGCTCGACGGGATTTTCAATTTCGTCCACGTCGAAGGCGGCCACCGCGCCCAGGCGCTCCGCCGCTTTGGTCTGGCTGGCGCGCTTACCGATGGCAATCACGCGCACGTTGCGCTGCGAAAGAATGCGAATGAATTTCAGGCCAATCGCGCCGCAGCCGATCACTACCGCCGTGTCTCCCGGCTGGATGCCCGTCTCGTGGATCCCACGCAACACGCAGGCGAGCGGTTCGGCCATGGCGGCATCTACGAAGGAGACGCCGTCGGGAATTTCCAGCATGTTCTGGCGCACGATGCGCCCCGGAATGCGAATGTATTCCGCGTAGGCGCCATTATTGAAAAGCAGATCCTCGCAGAGATTTGGCTGGCCCTTACGGCAGAAGAAGCAAGCGCCGCACGGCGCGGAATTGGCCGGCAGGACGCGCATCCCGCTGCGCACTCCGCCGTTCACTCCGCTGCCTTTCTCTTCGACCACGCCCGCAAGTTCATGGCCGAATAGAGACGGCGGCTGAATCATGCGCGCGTGGTATCCGCGCTTCCAGACTTTCAAGTCGGTGCCGCAGGTCAGCGCGACCGCCACGCGGACCAAAACTTCGTCGTCGGCGACTTTGGGAATGTCCACAGTCTCGATTTTAAGATCTTCCGCGCCGTAGAGCACGGCTGCGGTCATGTGCCCATTCTTTTGCTTAAGAGTGCTCATTCGTGCCTTATGACTACTTTCAACGTATTATCCGACGGACGAGCCGCCAATTCCAGCGCTTCGGCGATTCGTTCGAGCGGAAAGCGATGGGAAATGAGTTCGCGTACCGGCAAGCGCCGCTCGAAAACCAGCGCGGCGGATTCCGCCTGGTCGTCCACGTCCGCGCTGTAGCTGCCGAGAATTTCTCTTTCTTCCACCCCGACCGCGGCGGCCGGAAATTCCAGGCGCAACACCGGGTCGTTATGAGCAAACAGTAGCACGCGACCGCCCGGTCGCGCGAGCGCCAGAGCTTCGGGAACCAACGACGGGTTAGGCACGGCGAGCAGCACAGCGTCCGCGCCGCGGCCGCCGGTTCTCGCGCGAATTTCCTGCTGCAAATTTTGCGCGGCCGGATCGAAGACTTCTTTCGCGCCGAAACGCAGGCTGGCCGCGCGGCGGCCCGGCATGGGATCGCTCGCGTACACTTCCGCGCCTTCATATTTCGCCAGAATCATCAGCAGCATTCCGATCGGACCCTGTCCGATCACCAAAACTTTCTCGCCCGGCTTCACGCGCGCTTTCCGTACGGCTTTCAGGCAAGTATTCACCGGTTCGACGAAGGTGGCTTCCTCGAAGCTGACGTCCGCGGGCAGCGCGATCATGCCGCGTTCCACAATCCAGGGCATGGCGCGCACGTATTCCGCGAAGCCGCCGCCGTTGGGATCGAATCCGGCGGTAAGCCCCGTCTTCTTATAACCCGCGCACTGGGAAAAAAGTTTCTCTTCGCAATAGAAACAATGGCCGCAGGGGATGTGATGAAAACTGACCACGCGGTCGCCGGCCTTGAACTTCGTGACGCCGCGGCCGATTGCGACTACCGTCCCGGCCAGCTCGTGGCCCAGAATTTGCGGAGGTGCGACGAAGCCGTGGTGGATTTTCTTGATGTCCGTGCCGCAGATTCCGCAAGCGGCCACGCGGAAGAGTAATTCTCCCTCGCCAATTTCCGGTATCGGCACGGACTCGACGACTACTTGTCCCTTGCCGCGATACACGCCCGCGCGCATGTGCCCCGGTTTATGTGGCGCGTGGTGCGATTCGGCGTGTTCGATCGTGTGGCTCAAGTTATTTTGTCCGCACTGCCGGTCGGCTGGCTACCTCCGCCAGATTCTCGGGAGGCCAGCCGTGTGTAGAAAGTGAGATCTTCTTGATGTAGGCCTCAAGAAAATGGGCGAGCCCCTCTGCCGCGGTCTTGCTCTCGCGACCCAGACGAATTAGCGCCGGAATGTTTATCGGGTTATACACGATCTTCTTGAGAACTCCCGCGATTCGCACGTTTCCCTTTTCATCGACGGTCGTGCTGAAATCGACCGGTACATCTTGATCGAACCTGTCGGAGACAACTCGAATGACGACCGCCGACAGCTTCCGTTGCTGCGCAACGGATAGAATGGCGAAACTTTCCATGTCTACTGCGTCGGCAAACGGCGACAATCGCGCCTTCTCCTCAGCCGTTGCCACAATTTTCTCCGTGGATAGGAAACGCTGCGCGTGTTTCGCACCGTCACCCCACGCGTTTGTAACCAAACCTTGAGAACACTCGAGGGTCTTGTTTTTGCCAAGCTGCTGGACTGCACGCGCCGCGAGAATATCGCCGACCTGGTGCTCCGATTTCAGTGCCCCGCAAAACCCTGAACAGATGCAGATCGTGTGGGGTACGGACATCGCCGCTTCCGCAGCACGCTGGGCGTTTGCGGGCCCCATTCCCGTCACAACCACATCAACCGTCGCCCTGCCGATGCGCGCCTGATAAACCGAAATGTCGCCAATGCGGGTTTCCTCAAACTCCCGCAATTTCCGAAAGGGAGCAAACTCGGGTTCAACAGCGAATGTGACAAGAACTTTCAATGCAACTCCTCAAGCCGCGGCGGCGTGCGCCACATGCTTGCCGCCCGCGCGATTGGCGATGTAACCGTGCTCTTCGTACCAACGCACCGCGCGCTCCAGCGCAGCTTCCACCTTGGCCGGCTGATAGCCCAGTTCCCTATGAGCCTTGTCGCTCTCGACAAACATCTTATGCCGCGACATTTTAACGCCTTCCACCGGAATTTGCGGCTCGCGGCCCAGAACGCGCGAGAACATTTCATCCGCGTACCCCGCCAGCAGCGCGACGGCGTGGGGCAAACGGATGCGCGGAGCGGAGCGGCCGGCAATCGCTGCCAGCGCGTCCAGAATTTGCTTCAGGGTCATGTTACGCCCGCCCAGAATGTAACGTTCGCCGATGCGTCCCTTTTCGGCGGCAAGCAAATGCCCCGCGGCAACATCCTCCACGGGCGCAACGTTCAATCCGGTGTCCACATACGCCGGCATCTTCCCCTTCAGAAAATCAAGAATGATGCGGCCGGTCGGTGTCGGTTTCCAATCGCCCGGCCCCACGGGCGCCGTGGGGTTGACGATAATCACGGGAGCGCCCGATTTCGCGGCGTCCAGCGCCACCTGCTCCGCGAGAAACTTGGAACGCTTGTAATGGCCGATCATTTCGTCCAGCGTCGCCCAGGTGTCTTCATTGGGCAGCGCGCCGTGGCGCGGCACCGCGATTGTGGCAACCGTGCTGGTATATACGATGCGCTCGGCGCCCGCGCGATGCGCTGTCTCGATTAACCGCCGCGTGCCTTCGACGTTGCTGTCGTATAGTTCGGCCGGATTCTTCGTCCACAGGCGGTAATCAGCGGCGACGTGATACACGCGCTGCACTCCCTGCATCGCGCGGGTGAGTGAGGCGGCATCGCGGAGATCGCCTTCGAAGAATTCGCAGGCCGCGCCATCCAGCACCTTCACGTTGCTCGTGGGCCGGACCAGAGCCCGCACGGAATGCCCTGCGGCTGCAAGCTGCCGCGCCACGTGGCTGCCCACGAACCCGGTAGCGCCCGTAACAAGAATCTTCATGAAGAAGGGAGTTCCGTAACGCGCCCGGCCGAATCAGCCCCGGGCAATTCGGTTAACCGCCGCGAAGTTGCGGCAGCTCTTCGCAATGAATGGTAAGCGTTTCCGTTGCGAGCGGCGCAACGGTGATTTACAGCCAGGGGAACTTGCATTGCTTACGTCCGTAGTGCGTTGCAGCTCTGCAATTCTTGGGCAGGAATCTGAACGCCGGCGAACCTGCGCCGTCCTTTTCGCATATTGTCGTAACGGGCAAGCGCGTACAGCGGGAAGGCGTTGCGATATAAGTGATATTTCAGATAGAAGACGCATGGAAAACCGGTGCCGGTAAACTCCGCTTCGTCCCACGTTCCGTCTTCGTTCTGGTGCGCCAGCAGCCAGGCGACGGCGCGCTGCACGGAAGGATCTTCCGGCCCGACGACGGCGAGCAATCCGATAATGGCCCAAGCCGTCTGCGAGGCGGTGCTCTTCCCTTGGCCTTTCAGCGCGGCATCGTAATAAGAAAGAATGGATTCACCGAAACCGCCGTCGGGATTTTGCACCGAGCGCAGCCATTTCGCCGCGGCCTGGCAATCGGAACCAGTCGAAAGTCCCACGGTTTCCAGCGCGCGCAGGACTCCGCTGCTGCCGTAAATGTAATTCACGCCCCAGCGGCCAAACCACGACCCATCCGTCGATTGTTCGTGGCGAATAAATGCGCGGGCACGCTGCACGGCCGGATGCTCCGGCGACCAGCCCATCTGGCCGAGGCACTCGACGGCGCGCGCCGTGACGTCCGCCGTCGAGGGATCCAGCATCGCATTGTGGTCCGCAAAGGGAATGTGATTCAGGAATTGCAGATTGTTTTCGTGGTCAAAGGCGCCCCAGCCGCCATCTTCATTCTGCATGCTGAGCAGCCAGGCCAGCCCACGGCGCATGGAGCGGCGCAAAGGCTCGGGATCGGGGTCTGCCACGCGGCCAAGCGCCATCAGCACGAAAGCGGTATCGTCAACATCCGGATAAAAATCATTCTGGAACTCGAATGCCCAACCGCCCGGAGCGGCGTTGGGATTCTTCACCTGCCAATCACCTGGGCCAAGAATCTGATTTCTCACGACCCAGCGTTCAGCGGCAATCAGCGCGGGATGCGCGGGATCAACTCCAGCCTCTTCCAGCGAAACCATCGCGATGGCCGTATCCCACACGGGAGAAATGCATGGCTGGACGCGGATTGTGTCGCTTTCCTCAATTTCGTAGCGCTCGAGGAACTTGATTTCGCGCGCGACCAGCGGCTCTTGCGGGTCGGCGCCCTCCGCCAAAAGCGCGAAGATCGAATTCATCATCGCGGGATAAATTGTTCCCAGGCCTTCGCTTCGCTCCAGGCGCTCCAACATCCAGGTGCGCGCCAGAGAAAGCGCCTTCGCGCGGAAGGGCTTCCAAGGAATGCGCTCGTAGAGCTTCAGCGCGCGGTCGAGGGCCAGGAACACATTCCGCCACGAAACGACGCGCTTATCCCAATTGAACGACTTCGGTTTGCCACCCGGCTTTTTGAATAGCTCCGTGACCGTGATGCCTTCCGGCAAGCGCCAGTCCGGCTTGTACGCGTAAACCAGCGCCAGCGGGATCACAATGCCGCGCGTCCACGACGACATTTCGTAGATATTGATGGGAACCCAGTCCGGCAGGAGCATCAATTCGGGCGGGATGGAGGGAACAATGCTCCAATCCACCGCGCCAACCATCGCCAGGTAGAAGCGAACGTAGGAATTTGTAGCTTCCAGGCCGCCCAGCTCCAGGATTTTTTCTTTGGCACGCACCAGGCCCGTTGCCGATGCGGGTTCACCCGCCAAACGCAGGGCCACGTACGCCTTAATCGTCGCGTTTACCTCGGAAGGACCGCCTTCGAAGATGTTCCAGCCGCCGTCGGGAAGCTGCTTGCGGCGGATATAGCTCGCCAGTTTCGAAACTTTTTCGGAATTCAGCTCGCCAAGAATGTGCAAATAAAGGATGTAATCGGATTCCAGCGTGGTATCGGCTTCCAGTTCACCCCACCAGTAGCCCTCTTGGTTTTGTGCCGAAAGCAGCCATTCGGTGCCGCGGGCGATCGCCTGCTCAACCTGGAACTCAACGCTTCTGCGGCGAACAGTGGCGGTACCTTTGGAGCCGCCCTCGGTCGGTACCTCGAAACGCAGTTGTGCTTCCGGTGTCATCAATACCCTCAGTCAATTTGACGATTTCCCGTCGGCTTGGATGCGCCCAAAATCCCCAACAAGCGATTTGGATAGTCCTCGCCTTCGTCACAGCCTTCCGAGGGGAACCGTCCGAATCCATTAATGGCCCACTGCCACGCCAGGAACGCTTGCTAAGATTAGTATTATCTTTGGGTTTCGACTCCCGGTCAACTAAAAATAACTCCGCGTTTCTCAAACTCAGATGTCCCGGGAAGACGAAAGGGTGCACAGGGGATTGCGGTAGGTGTCGAAACGGTTCTCATGAGATGTGCAAAAGTTTGCTCATAATCGCGCGAATTCACACCCGGAACTCGCGACAGCCGCCTCAAGAGCGAATGGAAAACGAAACTGGCGCATGCCGCTTCCCCTGGTTACGAGCCAACCTTCGTTTCCAATTTTGAGATTCGCTCGGCCAGCTCCGGCAAACGCGCGAACCAACCATACTGTTCCTTGAAGCGTTCGATGGGCCTCGCTGGAGTGCCCCATACGGTCTGGCCGCGACGAATTACCTTCCCCGTAGGAATGCCGGCCTGGGCGCCGATAATCGAACCGTCTTCCAATTTACAGTGGTCGGCAATGCCTACCTGTCCGCCGACGACGACTCCCGCGCCCAGAACGCTGCTGCCGGAGATTCCGGTCTGTGCGGCAACCAGGGAATTTTCGCCGATGCGCACGTTGTGCGCGACCTGCACGAGATTATCGATCTTCACGCCCGTTCCCAGGCGGGTGTCGTCGAGCGAGCCGCGATCGATTGTGGAGTTGCAACCGATTTCAACATCGTCGCCGATCTCTACTCCTCCGATCTGTGGAAACTTGATGTGGCGGTCGCCGCCGAATACGTAGCCAAAGCCATCGCCGCCGATCACCACGCCGGAATGTACCTCGACGCGGTCTTTGAGCCGCGCGCCGGGATACAACGTCACCCGCGGATGCAGCCGGCAGTCTTCTCCAACGATCGCGCCGCGGCCCAGGAAACAAAAGGCATCCACCGCGGCGCCACTGCCGATTTCCACTTCGTCTTCGATCACCACGTATGGGCCCACTCGAATATTCGGCGCGAGCCGGGCCGTGGACGCAACGATTGCCGTGGGATGAATTTCCGGGCGCAATGCGGGCTTGGGCAAAAGCCACGCGGCCGCTTTCGCAAACGCGAGTTTTGGGTTCGCGACCTCGAGCAGCGTTTTCCCGGCAAGCGGCGTGTGCGGCGGCACGATCACGCAGTTCGCCGCCGAGCGCGCGGCGCGTTCCGCGTGCTTCGGCGCATCCACGTAAATCAAGTCATCGGCTCGAGCGCTTTCCGGATTAGCCACGCCGGCAATTCGCGCGTGCGCGTCTCCGTGCAGCTTCGCTTCCAGATATTTCGATAGTTCACCGGCGGTATGAGCCATGGCATCCTCGGTTCAAGAAAATTCAGGCAGCAGCTGGGTCCGCTATTTCATTGACTGCACTTCAAAATGGATAAATCGCTTTCTCGCCGGCCGGACGAGTTTTCCACCGCTTGTGCACCCACAGCCATTGGTCGGGATGGGCGCGCACGAAATCTTCAATCACGCGCGTGAAGCGCTGAGTGTTCTCGCAAACGTCGGCTTCCTCGTCGGCGGTGCGCGAGAGTTCCACGGCAGGTTCGAAGCGCAACCGGTATTTTCGGCGCGTCTCGTCCCACGAAAGAAATCCCGGCACCACGGCCGCATCCGTGCGCAATGCCAGCCGCGCCAGGCCCGAAGTGGTGCATGCCGGAATCCCGAAGAAATCCACAAACACGCCTTCATCGAGCGATGTGTTGTGATCAGACAAAATCCCCACCGTTCCGCCGTCGCCCAGCACCTTCAGGATGGCCCGCGCGGATTTGTTCTTGTCGATCGGCCGGTTTCCGGAAAGGCAGCGGTAATCATTGATGAGCGCGTCCACGCGCGGATTGGAAATCGGCCGCACCAGAAAATGCAGCGGGTGGCCATACAGCGCCTGCGCGAACGAGGACAATTCCCAGGCGCTCATGTGGCCGGTGAGGAACAGCACGCCTTTCCCGCGCCGGCGCCCCGCGTCGAAATTCTCAAATCCGTCCACGATTACCACGCGCTCGATATTTTCCCGCGTGTACTTCGGGAATTGTGAAAATTCACCGGCCATCCAGCCGACCTGGCGGATCATTCCGCGCACGGTCTGTTTCCGCTTCTTCTCGCTCCAGTCCGGAAACGCCAGTTGGAGATTGAACATAGCCGCCCGCCGCAAAGGCGTCCGCACGGTGTAGGCCGCCGAAGCGAAAGTCGCGCCCACAAACCGCGCGAAGGGTCGCGGCAGCAGTCCCAGCGATTTTATGCCGATCCAGGCGACGGCATATTCCAGCCATTCCCGCATAGCGGGCCATTATGCAAGAGGCCGCCGAGAGGAAGCCAGCGATTGCGCAGCCGTCGTTGCGCGATTGTCGGTGCGTGGGGCTCCTTGCGCGAAGTCGCCTCGCGGTTCGCGGAGCAAGTTTGCCGGAGGGAATGTTAGACTCGCGGTTTGCGATCACCATCACAATCGGTCCGGCAAAGGAACGTCGCCGCGGCGGCCGGCGCAGGAATCGTCAGCTTTATTTGTTTGTTCGGCCAACTGGGCGCGCTGGGATTGGTGGGGCCCGATGAGCCGCGCTACGTCTGGATCGCGCGGGCCATGGCAGAAACCGGCGACTGGGTTACTCCGACTCTCTACGGAAAGCCGTGGTTCGAGAAGCCGGCGCTTTATTATTGGGCCGCTGCGCTCGGATTTCGCCTTAATTTGCCCGCGGAATGGGCGGCGCGCTTGCCGTCCGCGTTCGCGGCGCTGGCCGCGGCCATTACGATTGGATGGCTCGGATGGAAACACTACGGCAACACCGATGATTGGTCGCGCGCTCCGTGGCTTTTGGCGCCAACGATTTTTTGCACCAGCGTCGCGGCCATCGGCTTTGCGCGCGCGGCTACCCCAGACGTGCTTTTCTCGGCGGCCATCACGCTGGCAATGGCCTGCGCCGCAAGCGTATTGCGCCGCGGTGGCGCGCTGCGCGGCCCCGAAAATCTAAGCCCGGCGCCGCCGCACAACCGGCAGCGCGATCTGGCGATCGTCGCTCTATTCGGCGTGTTCCTTGGCCTGGGAGTTCTCGCCAAAGGACCAGCCGCCGTGATTCTGGCGGGCGGCGCGATCGCAATTTGGGCGTTGGCCACAAAAAAGTGGCGTGCGGCCTTCCGACTCGCCCATCCGCTCGGTATCGCGGCATTCAGCGTGGTGGCACTGCCCTGGTATGTGCTTTGCGCGCGACGCAACCCGGACTTCCTGCACGTATTTATTTTCCAGCACAATTTCGAGCGCTACCTCACTCCCGTGTTTCAGCACAAACAACCGTTTTGGTTTTTCGGGCCGATCACGCTATTGGCGCTCCTGCCGTGGACCGTGTTCCTGATTGGGAGCTTTCAGGAAGGCCTGCGCCTCTGGCGCGAAAAATCGTGGAGCGCTTCTCCGGGTTTCTTCTTCGCCTGTTGGGGCATTTTCCCGATCGTTTTCTTCAGCTTCTCCGAGTCCAAATTGCCCGGCTATATTCTGCCGGCGGTTCCGGCGCTGGCGCTGATCGTCAGCGTGGGCGCGATACGCGCGTTCCAGCGCAGCCGCTCCGGCTCATTGGTAATCTGCGGCGGCACGGCTTTCGTTTGGATTGGTCTGGCGATGTTTTTCATGCATGCCGCGCGAACTGATTCGCAAAATGGCGCCGCGAATCACAGCCCATTCTTCCTTGTGGCGATCATTGCGCTGGACCTCGCGATCGCAGCAGCGCTCGTATTAGCGGGGGTGCGCCGAGATTTACGCCTGGCGATGGCGGTTTGCTGTCTGAGCGTCGTCGGAGCAGTGGAAATTGCGAATATCGTGATCTTGCCCGCGCTCGACCGGGCGGTCTCCGCCAGATCCCATGCCCAAATGTTGCAGCACGATCTTCACCCCGACCGCATTTTTGAGTTTGGAGTGACGCGAGCCTGGGACTACGGTCTCGCCTTCTATTTCCGGCGGGAACTTCCGGAGTGGCAGCCCACAGATCCCAATCCCGCGCTAGTATTCACGGACCGCGCGGGGTTCGCCAAAATTCTCAACGATGGGCGGTTCCATGGCGAGCTGGAACAGCCGCGCCATGGAATTTTTCTGGTCCCGATCGAAGCGGCGCCGCGCTAGTCCAGCAAGCGTCCTAACGCGGTGAGGGCGGCAAGTTCAGCAGGAAGAAACTCACCACCTGGCTTTCATAATTTTTGCGGTCGTCGTCGGACATTTCCGAATATCCCACGCGGTCGCGAACCATCTGTTTGGGGTCAGGCGCACGCGCGAAGAGGTTCAACGTGTCGGTAGCCAGCGCCGCTCGGCTATCGGTGACAAAGAAAAGTTTGGGCACGCCTTTGGTCCGAATCAACTGCGCGGTGACGGGCGGCTGGTCGCGGAATTGGTAGTTGACCAGGCGGAAGCCGATGTCGCAGAACTTGCTGACGTAGGGCAGGATCGTCAGGCCGGAGCGCTTGATCTCGATTTGCAGCATGTCGCGCGGGTCGGCGTACGCGTCATCCACGATGAAGGCCGCGATGCGCGGGTCTGCTACGGCGGTCTCCAGCACGACGTAGCCGCCCATATCGACGCCCCACAGTCCAAAACGCTTGGGATCCACGTCATCGCGCGCGGCCAGTGCGCTGACGGCCGCCCGCAGCTCGGCCGTTTCGCGGTAGCCCAGCGTGCTGACTCCCGCGCTGGTCCCGTGACCGGTGAAGTCGAATAGGAACACGTTGAATTGCTGATCTTGCAGCGCGGTCACCAGCGTCAGCACGTCCGCGCGCTGCGAATGATACCCGTGACAGACCACAATAGTGGGTGCGCCGCGCAAGCCGGGATAAAACCAGCCCTCGCGATCCACGCCATTGCCGAGCGGGAATGAAAACTCGACCGGATGTCCCATCATTACGCTCAAATCAATCGTGGCGGGCGCGCGCGATGGGTGCAGCACCTGGTACAGCAGAAATCCGGAAACCGCCGCAATCGACACAAATAGAAAGAGGGCTATCGCGAAGATTCCAGAGAGGAACTTAGCGAGACGTGTGGTGGGATAGCGTAGCTCTGAGAGGACGGCCATCCAGTAAGCGCGGGCTTAGAGAATTCTCGCCTCGGCGAATTGGATGTTAGCACAACTTTCCGCCAGCGCCCCTCCGTCTGGCCGGCCAGCCCGTTATACTTCGGGCAATTCGATCCAGTTGGGTTAAGCCGCCCGGCATGGATATAATGATCCGGGGGTTGTTTCAGCACTTCATGCAGATTGTCGATCTCCGGCAAATACAATCGCGTAGCCTGGAGCCGCTGTTCCAGGAAGAAGCTCGTCACTGGCGTGACGAACTCCATTGGGACTATCGCCCTTCGATTGAACTCATTCGAAAATTCGTTGATTCACGCTCCCTGGGCGGTTTCGTGGCCGTCGAGGGTGGCTGTCCCGCCGGTTACGGTTTCTATGTATTGGAAGACCACAAGGGGCTCATCGGCGGCCTTTTCGTGTCTTCGAATTTTACTCAAGAGCCAATCACCAAGTTGCTGGTCACGGAAATGGTGAGCGCGCTGCATGCGACTCCGCGCCTCGAGCGTGTGGAAGCGCAGCTGATGCCCTTTGGCGCCGAGCTTGATCCCGCCTTCCTTTCGCAGCACTTCCGGCTCTACGGACGCCAATTCATGCTCCTGAACCTCGCGGAAGCGAAGCTCGGCGGCAAGCCCCTCTCAAGCGGTCTGCGCCTGGAGCCTTGGACCGACCGGGCCTTCGAGCCGGCCGCTCGCCTGATTCAGCTCTCCTACGCGAACCATGTGGATGGGGAGATCAACGATCAATACCGCAGCGAAGCCGGCGGCATGAAATTCCTGCGTAATATCGTGCTGCTACCGGGCTGCGGCCAATTTTTGCCGGAGGCTTCTTTCCTGGTGCGTCCTGCGAGCGGTGATCGCCCGGTAGGAATGGTGCTGACGTCCACAGTGGCTGAGCGAGTGGGGCACACCACGCAAATATGCGTGATGCCGGGGCATCAGGGCCACGGCATCGGCCGCGCGTTGATGGAAAGCGCGATTCAGGCATTGCGGCGCAGGCGCTACGAAGCGCTCTCGCTTACTGTGACCAGCGTGAACACTTCGGCCGTGCAGCTCTACGAGCACCTGGGATTTCGCACCATCAAGAAGTTTGCGGCGGGGGTGTGGCACGGGTGACGTGCTATTTCTTGGCGCGGTCTTTCAGCAGAACTTTCAGTTCGTCCATGAATTCCTTCACGTCCTTGAAATCCAGATACACCGACGCGAAGCGCACGTAAGCCACTTTATCCAGCTTCTTCAACTTCTGCATGATGTGCTCGCCGATATCTTTCGTGGTGCGCTCGCGCTCCGGCGCTTCGCTGACGAATTGCTCCGCCTCATCCACGATCATTTCCAGCTTCCCCACCGGCACCGGCCGCTTTTCACAGGCCTTCAGCAACCCCTGTAAAAGCTTCTGCCGCTCGAATTTTTCGCGCCGGCCATCTTTTTTGATGACCATGTAGGGAATTTCGTCAATGCGTTCGTACGTCGTGAATCGCCGCCCGCATTTCAGGCATTCGCGGCGGCGGCGAATCAGGTCGCCGGTGCGCGCTTCGCGCGAGTCCACCACCTTGTCGTCCAAATTCGTGCAAAACGGGCATTTCACAGCGTTTTTTCTCCCGGCCCGGCGCCCGCGGCGCCCAGAGCCGCCTGTTCCGCAAGTGCTTCGGCGTCATGCTCGGCGGCCGTTGCCATTTTTCGCAATTCTCCCACGGACCATCCCTCGCGAAGCAGCAGCGGCAAGCCGATCAGGCAGCACGATGCAAACGTAACCAGCCAAACCACAATGGAGGCCGTCGCCGCCGGCACCTTTTCTACTCCAAAGATCAGCGTCAGCACAAGGAACGTCGCCAGTTGCGCGCCACCTCCCACTCCCGGGAGTTGCGCGGCCGACCCGATCATCGAGAACGCCAGAACCAGCGCGGCGCTGGCAAAGGTCAGCATCCCGAGCCGTCCGCCGAATGAATTGAAAACCCAAAGGTAGCAGCACACCACCAGCGCCCAGTGCGCAATGGTGAGCCCGACCAGGACTCCCAAATCGTTCCAGGTGCGAATCCCCTGCAGCCCTTCGCTGAAGCCTTCCAGAAGCGCAACGATCTTGCCGCGCCAGCCGCTACGCCACGAAGATTTCTGCAGGCGGCGCCCCAGCCATTCCGCGCCGTGATAGCGGAAATAAATCAGGAACGAAATCACAAACACCAGCCCCGCCAGCAAGGCAACACCGGTCGACCGCGCCACCTTCATGATTGCGTCGTTCTGCCCGCCAGCCATACCGTGGCGTTCGAAGAACAGCAGAGCGGTTGCGGCGAGAACGGCGGTTGCCGCCATGTCAAAGACGCGCTCCAGAACGTACACCCCGAACATGTGCGGCACGGAAAGCGCATCCTTCTTCGCGATCAGCACGGGACGAATCGGCTCAGCGGCGCGACCCAGCAAAAACGTGCAGGAAAACCCCATCAAGGTCGCCGGATACACGTTCCAAAAATGCGTTCGGCCGAGCGTCCGCGAAAAGCGCATCCAGCGCAACGCGCGTATCGCGAAGCAGCCGTACACCGCCACGATCGCCAGCAGCAGTAAAGAAAGCCGCGCATCCCGCAGCGATTGCCCCACCGTGGACCAACGAAATCCTTCCAGGGTGATGGAATTGCGGAACTTGTAGAATAAATAGCCCACGGCGGCCGCGGCCAGCAGCAGCAGGAGCAGCCTTCGTGAATTGCGCAACATTGATTTCGCACCGTAACAGCAAGCTTCCGAAAGTGTCAAGGCAGCGCTGCGCATTTGTTTCGCGGCGCGCGCGCGGATTCATCTCGGTGCTTGTGTTCCCGCCGCCAAGCTGGATAAGATGCGGCACGGTGTGAGAGCCCGCTGAACCAGCGGTCTGCGCGGCCATCCCGAAGGCACGGGAACGGAACTTTTTGGCCCAGGATTGCGTTACATCTTGTGAGGCTGAAAGGGAATGCAAATCGCGAGGCAAGGAAAGCTTGGAGCCCGACGCCCAACTGGTGCAGGGATGCCTCCGGGGCGAAGGGCCGGCCTGGGAGGAGCTTGTGCGGCGCCACACGCGGCGCGTTTTTAACCTGTGCTACCGGTTCACCGGCAACCCCACGGAAGCCGAGGACCTCAGCCAGGAAGTTTTCCTGCGCATCTATCGCACGCTCGCCAGCTACCGGCCTGCCTACGGTGCATTCCCCACGTGGCTTACCAGCGTCGCGCGCAATTTGCTGGTAGATAATTACCGGCGGACGCGGCGGGACCGGCTGACGGATTCGATCGAGGACGCCATGCCCAAGCTGGAAGAAAAACATTCTTCGGCGCGCACTCCGGACAAGCTGGCGCTGGCGTCCGAATTAAGCGGCCAGTTGCAGCAAGGCCTGGCGAGGCTTTCGCCGGAATTGCGCGAGGCCGTGATCCTGCGGGATCTGCAAGGCCTGGATTACAACGAGATCCGCGAGGTGCTGGCGGTGCCGGAAGGCACGGTAAAATCCAGGATCAATCGCGGCAGGATTGAGCTGGCGCGCATCTTAGGAGATATGGGAGTTCGGCCGCACTAGCGGCCGAAGCGAGAGAATTATGGACTGGAACTGCGTACTCACCGAAGAACGGTTAAGCGATCACCTCGACGGGCTGCTCTCGCCTGCCGAAGCCGCGGAGTTCTCCGCGCACGTTGCCGGCTGCGAACAGTGCGGAAAGCTGGTGGCGCAGGTGGGTGGGCTGGTTGGCCGGATGCAGCGACTCGAACCGCTCGAGGCCCCGCCGCAATTGGTCACCAAGATTCTCGATACGACCCTCGGACCGCGTACGCAGAAGGAATCGTGGCGCCGCTCGTTCGCTTGGATTCCACTATTGTGGCAGCCGCGCTTTACCATGGGACTGGCCACGGTGGTGGCCACGCTGCTCATAGTCGTCTATACCGCCGGCTTTTCTCCCACGAAATTGAAGAGAGTGGACCTGAATCCCGCGAATGTGCTGCGCGCGGCGAACCGGCAGGTGCATCTGACCTACGCGCGCAGCGCGAAATTCGTGAACGACCTGCGCGTGGTCTACGAGATCCAATCCCGCCTGCAACCGGACGCTCAGGCACAGCCTGCGGTGACGCCCGCCCCTGCGCCGGAACAAAATCCGCAGCCGCCTTCCACGAATCCGCAGGAGAAATCGCAGACGGCTCCTCATCCGGGACACACGCAGGCTCGCGGTGGAGCGATGTTTGCCATGTTGATGGATGGAAGCTGGATGGCGAGTATCGGCGGAGTGAATCTCCCTAGCGCAACGCTCAACCATACCGACTGGAGCTCTCAATGAACTGCGCGGTGCACACAGATGTGCAGGCTACCGGGTTTTGCCGCAACTGCGGCAAAGCCTTATGTCCGCAGTGCACCCGCGACGTGCGCGGCGCACTCTACTGCGAGGGGTGTCTGGCGGGATTGCTCGCCGCTCCGCCGGCGGCGCTCGAACCCAAATCCAGTGTTAATCCGGGACTCGCCGCAACTCTCGGCTTCATTCCTGGCCTCGGCGCCGTGTACAACGGCCAGTACGTGAAGGCGCTGATCCACGTGCTGATCTTCGGCGGACTCATCGCGCTGCTCAGCAGCGACATTCCCTCTTCCTACGACGCATTTTTCGGAATCGCGCTCGGCTGCTTTTACTTTTACATGCCCCTTGAAGCCTACCGCACCGCCATGGCTCGCCGCCAGGGCGAGCCGGAACCCGTGAACCTGATCGAAGGCGAAGGACGGAAACCGATCGGGGCGATGGTCCTGATCGGGATCGGCGTGCTGCTGCTACTCTCGAATTTCGGCCTGCTGCAGCGCGACTGGTTTGAGCGGTCCTGGCCAGTGGCCCTCATCCTGATCGGCGGTTGGCTCCTGTGGGACCGCATGAAGAAAGTGTCCTAGGAGAAACTGTCATGCCCGATCCAAATAACACCTTATGCAAATGCGCTCACTGCCGGATTCGCGGGCTGATGGGCCCGCTGATGATCATCACCGTGGGAGTTCTCTTTCTGATTGCGGAGTACACCAGCCACAGCTTCGCGGATCTGTGGCCGGTGCTCTTAATCGTGGCCGGCATTGTGCTCACGGCGCAGAATCTGGCTTCCAAAGAGGGCCATACCGGCTCGTGAGGCGCGCGTGAGCAACGGCGTAAGGCAGCGCAGTTCGATCTTTGGCGGTTTGCTCCTGATTCTTCTCGGAGTCCTGTTCTTACTGGCGCGGTTCAATCCCGATCTTCGCATGTGGCATCTCTTTTGGCGCTACTGGCCCGTCCTGATCATTCTCTGGGGCATCGCGAAACTGATAGACAACATGAGCGCGCACCATTCGGGGCAGACCCGGCCTCCGCTGCTCACCGGGGGTGAAGCAGCGCTGCTGGTGCTGGTTGTCCTGGTTCTCGCGGGAATGGGAATTTACTCGAGGGTGCGCGAAAAGATGCCGGATCTGAATATTGATGTCGGCCTCTTCGACCACAAGGCGTCGCAAAGCCAGGAGCTTCCGCCGAAAACAATTCCGGTGGGTTCGCAGGTGACGGTCACCACCGGCCGCGGCTCCATCACGGCTCACGTAGGCGAGGGCAACGATCTGCGCGTGAACGTCAACGAAACCTCCGAAGGCGATACGGAAGTTGCGGCGCAAGACCGGTTGAAGTCCATCAAAGTTGTAATCGAGAAAACCGGCGATGGTTACCTCGTTCATCCCGTGAATTCATTGGATAGCGGCGAACGGACGACTGTGGACCTGGACGTGACCCTGCCGGCCAAAGCGTCTCTCACCGCCAATTCCGAGCATGGGGACATCAACATTTCCGGAATTTCAGGCGCGGTGACGGCCGGCACGAAACACGGCAATATTGAAATTCACGATGCGGGTTCGGACGTGGCGGCGCAACTCCAGGAGGGCGACGCGCGCATCAGCAACGTCGCCGGGAACTTGCGCGTCTCCGGCCGCGGCAACGAAATTGAAGTAAATGATGTGGCGGGCGATGCCACGTTCGACGGAGAATTTTTCGGGCCCATTCGCGTGCGCAACGTCACCAAGACCACACACTACGCATCCGAGAAGGCGAACCTCACGCTGGTGCATATGACCGGGCGCCTGGAGCTGGATTCCGGCGAGATTAACGTCTCCGATGTCAGCGGCTCCGCCAAGCTGAGCACGCATGACAAGGATATGGAAGTCGAAAACGTCGCCGGGCCGCTGGATATCGCGGACACACACGGCAGCATCCGGGTGTCTTATTCGCAGCCGCCACGCGCGGAGATAAACATCGCCAACGAATCGGGAGAAGTGGATCTGACGCTGCCCTCGGCATCGAACTTCACAATTTCGGCGGTTTCCAGCTCCGGCGAAGTGCAAAGCGACTTCGAGGCTCCCTCGCTGAAACAAGACAACGAAAACGGCATGGGACGGCTCAGCGGAAGCGTGGGCTCGCAAGGACCGAAAATTCAGATCGCCACCAGCTACGGAACAATCTACCTGCGGAAGTCCTCGTAAATTCAGCCTCGGCCCATCAAATTACGCAAAACGCAAAGCTCGTCATTCCGAAGGCGAATTTGCCCGAGGAATCTGCTGCTTTCTTTGGCTCACCAGCAAAAAGCAGATCCCTCGCTACGCCCGGCGGGCGCGCCGGGAGGCGGTCGCTGCGATAAATTTTACAATGTCAGGTAAGCGCGCCGCCGCGCAGTTTTTCCAGGATGGTGAAGAAATCAGGGAAGGAAACGCCCACGCAAGCGGCATCACGAACCACCGTATCTCCATCCGCGCCCAGCGCCGCCACCGCCAGCGCCATGGCAATGCGGTGGTCGCCCTGCGGATCCACTTTCGCGCCGCGCAGTTTGCCCGCGGCGCGCCCTGCGACGCGCAAGCCATCCGGAAATTCTTCCACTCCTGCTCCCATCTCGCGCAGCCCCGCGGCCAGCGCGGCGATGCGGTCGCTTTCCTTTACGCGCAATTCTTGCGCGTCATGAATCTCGATTCCCTTCTCGGTGAACGGCCCCAGCGCCGCCAGCATCGGCAATTCGTCAATCATCTCTGCCACTTGCGCTCCGGAAATATTGCCGCCTGCGAGCGGCGCGTGGCGCACGGATACATCGCCGATCAACTCCCCGTCACGCAATTGCACCGATGCCAGATTGATCGAAGCGCCCATGGAAATCAGAAAATCCAGCACCCGCGCGCGAGTGGGGTTCAGCCCCACGTTATGCAGCATCAACGAAGATTCGGGCAGGATGAGCGCAGCGCAAATCAGAAACACGGCCGAAGAAAGATCGCCCGGAACAATCAATTGCCGCGGCTGCAATTTCGGCCGCGGCTGAACGCTGATTTGCCCCGCTGCCGTGGGCACCGAAGCTCCAAACTCGCGCAAGGCCAGTTCGGTGTGATCCCGCGTGCGGATGGACTCCCGCACCGTAGTCACGCCCTCCGCAAACAGCCCCGCGAGTAGAATCGCGGACTTCACCTGCGCGCTGGGAATCGGAAGCGTGTAATCAATCGCGTGCAATTTTCCGCCACGAATTTCCAGCGGCGCGCGGTCTCCATCCTCGGCCCGAATGTCCGCGCCCATCTGGCGCAAGGGTTCGGTCACCCGGCGCATCGGCCGGCGGCGCAGCGAGCTATCGCCCGTAATTTTCGAAGTGAAAGCCTGCCCCGCCAGCACGCCCGAAACCATGCGTATCGTGGACCCGGAATTCTCGGCATCAATCGTCCGCTTCGGGGCTTTCAGCCCGTCCAGGCCCTTGCCCGCGATACGCACTCGTTCGCCATTCGCGTCGATCTCAATACCCAGCCGCCGGAAACATTCAAGCGTGCTGGCGCAGTCCGCGGCCGGCGAATAGTTACGAATTTCGCTGGTACCCTCGGCGAGCGACGCCAGAATGGCGTAACGATGCGAAATGGACTTGTCGCCGGGAAGTTCCACCACGCCCGTGATCTGTCCGCCGGGCGAAATCGTCTTTTTTCTCACCGCGGGATTCTAACACGGCCCGATTTGCTTCCCGGATATGCGGCAGGTATCATGATTCTCTAATGCCTGTGGCCCTCCGGAGATTGCTTCCACTATTTCTCGCCGCTCTGGTTCTAATTCTCCCTCTGGCAATGAACGCGGACGATGCGCCCGCGATCTTTCCCTTGAGCCGGGTGCAACCAGGCATGAAGGGCGAGGTCTACACGATTTTCACGGGCGACACGATCGAAAAAGTGGACCTTGTGGTTCTGGGCGTCCTGCACAACGCGCTGGGGCCGAAGCAGGACGTAATCCTCGTGCAGCTCTTGGGCGATAAAGTCGAACATACCGGCGTGGTGGCCGGCATGAGCGGCAGCCCCGTCTATTTCGACGGAAAATTGGCCGGTGCGCTTTCTCTTAAACTCGGCGCTTTCACCAAGGAAGCAATCGGCGGCGTAACCCCGATTGAAAATATGCTGGACGTGGAGAAAGCGTCGGAGGCTTCTCCGCCAACTGCAGGCGCTCCTCCCGCGAACAGCGCCAGCAGTGGATACCCGCCGGAAGTTCCGCTTCCCGATAATTTTACGCGGCAAACCAGTGTCGGTGCCGGGCAGTTTCTGGTTCCCATCGAGACGCCGTTGGTTTCTACGGGCCTCTACCCCGAGACGATCTCCCGCTTCAGCAAGGAGCTAGCCGGCTGGGGCATGTCCGTGATGGCGGGCGGGACCACTGCGCCATCGCCGGAAGACTCTCAGCTCAAGCCCGGCGATATGGTGGGAGTCGAATTAATTCGCGGGGACCTTTCGCTCACGCCGGGCTGCACGGTGACGACGGTCATCAAGAACCAAATCCTGGCCTGCGGGCACCCGATTTTTTCGTTTGGCAATGTATCCATGCCGCTCGCCCGCGCGTACGTGATTACCACGCTGGCCTCGGCCATGGCCTCCACGAAAATCATCAGCACCGGCGGCACCATCGGCACGCTGACGCAGGATCGCGTCACCGCCATCGCCGGACGCCTGGGCGCAGGGCCTCCCATGATTCCGCTGGATGTGACGCTGGTGACGCCGGCGGCCGAAAAGAAATTTCATTTCGAATTGATCGAAAACCCGCAGTTGACGCCGGTGCTCGTCGCGCTCGCGACCTATAACGGCATCGTGGGCAATGCAGCCTACGGCGAAGGCTCCACGCTGCAACTCGACGGCGAGATTGATATCCAGGGCCACACGCCGGTGGAACTAAAAGATCTCTACGCGCCGACGGACATGCCCATTCCGGGCGGCTTTTTTGTAGCCACCAGCGTGCAAAGCGTGTTCTCGCGGATTTACCTCAATCCGTACGAAGTGCCGCACCTCAACGGCATTCACTTGCGGATTACCGCGCTGCCGGAGCGGCGCTCGGCCACGATTGATAATGCCTGGATCGAAAAGAACGAGGTAAACCCCGGAGAGACGGTGGCCGTAAAGGTTCAGCTGCGCCCGTACCGCGGCGCCTCCTTCGTTCAGGAGATACCGATCACGATCCCCGCGCAAACCGCGCGAGGCAATCTGCAATTAGTGATCAGCGACGCCGAAACCGCCAATCGCACCGTGGACACGCTCGAAGCAACTTCGCAAGGCCAGCTGCCCGGCCTCGAGGAACTCATCAAGCTCATCAACCGCGAGCATCAGAACGACCGGCTGTACGCCACGCTTCTGCAACCGACGCCGACTTTGATGGTCGAAGACAAGATCATGCCCAATGCCCCGGCGTCGGCGATCAATGTGCTCGATCAGCGGCAGAGCCCCGGCGGAGCCCGGCTGCTGTACCAGTCCATGACCGGAGAATGGTCGGTCGAAATGCATCAAGTGGTGTCTGGCGAACGCACGCTGACGATTACGGTGAAGTGATGTCCGGCGATCAAGGAGATTTCGAACGATGAGACGGCGAAGCATTCTGACGGGCGTGCTGATCCTGGCGATTGCAGCGCCTGCGCTGGTTTACGCCGAACATACCCGCTTCTGGCGGCAATCCGATTTCTCGGACTTCGAGAAGGGCACGGCCCAGGGCGTCGCCGTACGCAGCGATGGCCGGCTGATGCCTGCGCTGAAATTCTCGGCGTTTTCCGATCCGAATCTCGCCTACCTCTGGGCCCTGCGCATGGATTCGCGCGGCCGCATTTACGGCGCGGGCGGCTCGGACGCCAAGGTGCTCCGCTTCGACGACCCCGCCAAGCCCATCACCGTGTTCGAGTCTTCGGAACTTGCGGCGCAAACGATTGCCTTCGATGCGCATGACAATCTTTACGTGGGCACTTCGCCGGACGGCAAGATTTACAAAGTCACTCCCGCGGGTCAAAAGTCGGTGTTCTTCGACCCGAAATCGAAATATATCTGGTCTCTCGCCATTGACCCGCAGGGAGTCCTCTTCGCCGGAACCGGAGACGATGGCAAGATTTTCGCGGTGGCGCCGGACGGCAAGGGCGAGCTTTTCTACCAGACCGATGAACGCCACGCGCGCTCCCTGGCATTCGATGCCAAGGGCAATCTGCTCGTCGGCACGGACCCGGACGGATTGATCCTGCGAATTGAAATCAACCGCAAAGACGCGCAAGGCCCGCCGAAAGCTGGACCGGCGTTCGTCCTGTACGAAACAGACAAAAAAGAAGTGACGTCCTTGCTCGCCGATGCCAGCGGAAAAATCTACGCCGCCGCCATTGGCGAAAAGCAGCGGCCGCCTTCGCCGCCGCCGCTCACCGCGATTGTGACGCCGCAACAAGCCTCGCCCTTAAACGCGCAGCCGGGCACCACCACACTTTCGATCCAGCCGCAAACCGCGCAGACCGCCGCGCCATTCTCCTTCTTCCCTTCCACTACCGGCGGTTCAGATGTGGTGGAGATTTCACCGGAAGGCGCGCCCACCACCGTGTGGACTTCGCGCGAGGAATTGGTGTTCGCGATGGGCTTTTCCGCCGACGGCAAAATCTTGCTCGGCACCGGCAATAAGGGCGCCATCATCGAGCTGGAAGGCAATAACGTCTATTCCAGCATCGCCAAGACCGCCTCTGCCCAGGTAACCAGCCTGATCGCCGGCCGCGATGGCACCGTGCTGGTCGGTACCGCGAACCCCGGAAAACTATTTACACTCGGGCCGGGTTACGAATCCAATGGCAGCTTTCAATCGGATCCCTTCGACGCCAAGATTTTTTCTCATTGGGGACGTTTAACGTGGTGGGGTGATAACGGCGCCATGCAAGGCAAGGTCGCCTTCTACGTGCGCTCCGGGAATACTTCCAGCCCCGAAAAAAATTGGAGCCCCTGGTCCGGACCCTACGCCAACGTCGCCGGTGAAGCTGTGGCCTGTCCTCCTTCCCGTTTCATTCAATGGAAGGCAGTCTTCCTGGAAACGGATAAGGGTGCTCCGCCCAATATTTCCTGGGTCAGCGTCGCCTACCAGCCGGAAAACGTCGCGCCGGTCGTGGACGACATCGCTATTCAGGATCCGGGAGTCCGCGTGCAAGGATTCTCAGTGGCGCAGGGCGGCCCCACTCCAGCTGCCTCCGTGCAACTCAAAATGCCGCAGCGTCCCGGCCTGAATCCATTCCCGGTGCTTGGCGCGATCACCGATACCTCCGCCAAACCGCCCAAGGTTGAAGTCCCCCCGCAAGGATTCGAAGAAAAGGGCTACCAAAGCGTGCTGTGGAATGCGCACGACGATAACGACGATGACCTGCTTTTCGCGATTTATTATCGCGGCGAGGGCGAACAAAACTGGCGGCTATTGAAAGACAAAGTGACGCAGCGCTTCTATTCCTGGGACACGACGACGATGCCCGATGGCGCTTACTATCTGAAGATTGTGGCGTCGGACTCGCCCTCGAACCCGCCGCAAGATGCTTTGACCAACGAGCGCATCAGCGACCGCTTCGAGATTGAAAACACTCCACCGCGCATCGAACATCTGCGCGCCGATGCCAGCGGGCCGGTTGCCAAGATCAGTTTTGAGGGTGTGAGTTCCGCGGTCGCGATCGCCCATGCGCAATACAGCGTGGACGCCGGCGACTGGTTAGAGATCTTTCCGGTCGGGATGCTCTCCGACGCGCCGCAGGAAAGTTACCAGATCTCGCTTCCAGATTTGCCGCCCGGCGAACACACGCTGGCCGTGCAGATTTCCGATCAATTCGATAACAGCACCGCCGCGAAAGTCACTTTTACAGTGGTCCCCCACCGCGCAAAATAGCGCGGAAAGGTCCGCGGTTAATTATCCCAATTGCGCGACACTGAGGTGCGCTCGAAGCACTCGATCGCCGCGCCGACTCCGATATGGCCCGTCATGTCCGGCTCGCGGTCCACGTGCACGACCCTGGCGTTGCACTTCACGTCCTCCATCGCGCGCCCGGTCAATTCCGTGGGCAGCGTAAAAAATATTTCCACGCTCTCTCCCACGCTCAGGCTGTGCCGGGTCTTGAAGCGAATTCCACGTTCCGATAGGTTGACGGTCTCTCCCTGCTGCGGCAGCGGAATGGTGTCCAAGAATTTCGCGGCTCCGCGCGGCACGCCCATCTTCCCGCGCGGCCCTACCGCGGCGAGTTCTTGGGCGATCACGTTAAATCGGACGGGTATCGCGTAGGCTTTGCGAGGGACATTGCGGCGCTCGTTACTGGACATGGACTCTTCCTCCGAAGTTCTCAATTTTGATTTTGCACGCAGGCACTTCTGGAAGGGGGAATCCGAGAATTACACTCTGCGAAGTCTCAGTCAATAATTTTAATGTTATGTTGTCCGGAATTTGCGCACAATCTGTGCAAAAGTGCTGTGCCATAATGAACCGGTGCTCCCATCATGCTAACTGACCACCAACCGAGCAAATTTCAATCCACGCCTCCCGACCTCGACGCCATTCGCGCCGCCTATCGCCGTATCGCCCCGCACATTCACCGTACGCCGGTCCAGACTTCTTCCTCCCTCGATGAAATCGCCGGTGCGCGCCTCTTTTTTAAATGCGAGAACCTGCAAAAGACCGGCTCCTTCAAAATTCGCGGCGCTACCAACGCCATTTTCTCGCTGACCGAGCAGGAAGCGAGGAACGGAGTGGTGGCGCCGTCGTCGGGAAATCACGCCGCGGCGTTGGCGCAAGCGGCGCGCTGGAGAGGCATCCCCGCCTACATCGTGATGCCTTCCGATTCGTCCGCCGCGAAGAAGCGCGCGGTGCAGGCGTATGGCGGCAAAATCACGGAATGCGAACCTAACCTCGCTTCGCGCGAATCCGTCACGGCGGAAATCATGAATCGCACCGGCGCGCATCTGGTGCATCCTTACAACGACGCGCGCGTCATCGCCGGACAAGGCACGGCGGCGCTCGAGCTAATGAAAGAGATTCGCGATTTGGACATCGTACTCGCTCCGGTTAGCGGCGGCGGCCTGCTCAGCGGAACGGCGATCGTGGCGAAGGGCCTGCGGCCCGGAATTCGCGTGATCGGCGGCGAACCGCGCAATGCGGATGACGCCTACCGCTCGCTTTCCTCCGGAAAGATTGAACCCCCCGCCGCCTCGGAAACGATGGCGGACGGGCTGCGCGC
This sequence comes from uncultured Acidobacteriota bacterium, assembly GCA_963780035.1. Lineage (GTDB taxonomy): Bacteria > Acidobacteriota > Terriglobia > Acidiferrales > UBA7541 > Palsa-295. The sequence goes on from CAWAAG010000020.1 coordinate 137,694, forward strand.
GGCTCTGTGCCCGTTGACGTATTCGATCCTGCGCGACAAGCTCGACGAAGTTTCGCTGGTAACGGAAGACGAAATCGTGCAAGCGATGCTGCTGCTGTGGGAGCGCCTCAAGCTCGTCGTGGAACCTTCCGGCGCAGTGGCCGCCGCTCCGGCGTTATTTCGAAAGATCGGCGCGTCAGGAAGGAAAGTCGGAATCATTCTCTCGGGTGGGAATCTGGACCTGCACAAGCTGCCTTTTGCGCAGCACACCTAGCGGCGAGCGAACGGAAGTTAACTACTCGTCAGGCCGCCAATCGGCGGGCGGAAATGAAATTCCCCAAAAATTGGGCGCCGGCGAATCGAATTCGATGGGTATCTGGAAACCTTCCGGATTTTCGCGCGGCGCACGCACCACTTTGCAGGCGATGCGCTCCCTGGTTCCATGATGTTCCAGCACCAGTCGTGTCTCGTTCGGCAAACCCTGCTTTAGAATGACCAGCGCTCCGTGGCTATTCACGCTGAGCGTGCTGGTGTCGAACGTCGTTGGCTTACCGTCCAACGCCACGTGAATGCTGGCGCGCACCCGCAGCAGTACTCGCTGGCTACGCCGCCGCTCCTCACCCGCCACCGCTTGCGTTGACCCGTCAGTCGCCGCTCGGGTTGAGCGCGCCGCGCCGCCCTGCGTCATCGCGCGCACGGGCGTCGTCATCATTCTCGCCGGCGTAACCGAGGACCTCGCCGCAGGAGCCCTAAACGTCTCTAGTTTCAAAGCTCAACACCCCAGAAATGCTGGTCGGCCGATATCAGCTCCACCCCGAGATCCCATCCGTCCGGCCGTTGCATTCCCTTCCACACCACATGCCCGTCAACCGCGCGTCGTGTGGCCATGTTGGTGACACGCAATCGTGTCTGCAATTCCATTTCCTTTGGGGATACCAACAGACAGCCGTACGCATTCACCACCCGCGTGAACGCCGGCTCCAGGTGCACCGGTCCCACCTTGCCATTCCATTCAATGATTACCGGTACGCGCGAGTTCATCCGAGGGCCGCGCCGATTTCGGCGCATTCTGATATCTCTTGGCAGGTCTTCGCCAAATGGCATCCTGATTGAGTCCCCGCGAGGCTAGGACGAAACACGGGTAACCAATCCCCACATTCCGGGACGCTTTCGCGTCCTTCATCCATGCTAAGCAGCCGCATTTTCAGCGTCAATGGTACGAAGTGACAGGTAGTTTTCGTACAGGCCGGCAGGCGAAACTGTACCTCAGGGCAATTTCACATCGGGAACTTCAGCGGGCAGGATTTCAGTGTTGGAAAGCGCTAATCGGCCGACGCGTGACCATCCGCGAGTTCGTGTTTCCCTTTTCCGGTCGCTTTCCCAAAACGGACTTCCAGCCAATCCTGGAATGTATCCATGTACGTGTAAAAAACAGGCGTCAAATACAGCGTCACCATCTGCGAGAAGATCAATCCGCCAACCACCGCGAGGCCCAGCGGCCGCCGCGCGTCGGCTCCCGGACCAATCCCAAACGCGATGGGCGCCGTGCCCATCAGCGCCGCCATGGTCGTCATCGTGATTGGCCTGAAGCGTATCAGGCAACCTTCATAAATCGCTTCCGCGGCAGTCTTGTGACCGGTGCGTTCGCGCTCTACAGCGAAGTCCACCATCATGATCGCGTTTTTCTTCACGATGCCGATCAGCATGATCACGCCGACGAAGCCGTAGAGATCCAGGCTCAAGTGGAAAATTTGCAGCGTGAGCAACGCACCAAACGCCGCCGAAGGCAACCCGGACAAAATCGTGATCGGATGAATGAAGCTCTCGTACAGAATCCCCAGAACGATATAGATCACCAGCACAGCCATGAAGAGCAATAGGCCTAGGCCTGTCAGCGAAGCTTCAAACGCCTTCGCCGTACCCTGGAATTGGGCCGTTACCGAGGGCGGCAATTCCTCGCGTGCCAGTTTCTTTACCGAATCCACGGCGTCGCCGATCGCCGTACCCTTCGCCAAATTGAAAGAAATCGTCACGGCCGGCAATTGGCCGAAATGATTCACCGTCAACGGGCCCAGGCTCGAAGAAAGGGTCGCCACCGCGTTCAAGGGAACCAGGGTGCCGCTGCTCGAACGAATGTACAGCATCGAAAGCGCGGCCGGATCCTTCTGGTATTTGTCTTCCAGTTCCATGATCACCCAATATTCGTCGTTGGGTGCGTAGATCGTCGAAACCTGCCGCTGTCCGTAAGCCGTGTACAGCGCGTCCTCAATTTGTTCAGCCGTCACGCCCAGGGCGGACGCCTTGTCGCGATCAATGTTCACGTTCACCTGCGGATTGGCGATCAGCAGGTCGCTGGTCACGTCCTGCAGTCCGGGCAGCTTGGCCATTTTCTGTTGAAACGCCGTGGACTCCCGGTACAACTCCGCGGTATCCGGGCTTTGCAACGTCAACTGGTATTCGCTCTTGGTCAGCTCGCCGCCCACCTGAATCGGCGGCAGATTCTGCATGTACGCATTCATGCCCGTCACGGTCGTAAATTTCGCGCCCAGTTCATCAATCACTTCGTCAATCGTGGGATGATGCGCGAAAAGCGGCGCAATCGCATGCAGCGAGCTTCCCAGCACCGGCACGTTCGCGTACTTCGCTGCGAGTGCCGTCAGCGTGGGACTGGGAAGCAACGGGCGCTCCGGCCGATCCTTCAAGTGCAGGAACATGATCCCCGAATTGCTAGATGAAAAGTCGCCCACTCCCGAAAAGAAGTCGCGCACGTTCGGATCGGCCAGCGCGATCTTGTTCAATTCCAGCTGGTGCGCCCGCATCGAATCAAACGAAATTCCCTGCTGCGCCTCGGTGGAAATGAAAATCTGCGAGCGGTCTTCCGGCGGCAGGAATCCCTTGGGGATCACCATGAATTGCCACACGGTGATCACCAGAATCACGCCCGAAACGGCCATCACGAATACGCGGTGCCGCAAAGCCCATTGCAAGGAAACGTCGTAGTAACGCAGCAGGCGCTCGAAAAACCGCTCCAGCGCCATGTACACGCGGCCGTGATTCTGTTCCGCAATGGGATGCAAGAAGCGGCTGCACAACATCGGCGTCAGCGTCAGTGATACAAACCCAGAAACCAGAATCGCGGTGATAATCACCACCGCAAATTCATGCAGCAGCCGACCCATGATCCCGCCCATCAGAAATACCGGCAGAAACACGGCGGCGAGCGATACCGTCATCGAAAGGATCGTGAAACCGATCTCGCGCGATCCGCTCAGCGCCGCTTCCATCACGCTTTCGCCCATCTCCATGTGCCGGACAATGTTTTCCAGCATCACGATGGCATCGTCCACCACGAAGCCCACCGATAGCGTCAGCGCCATCAGCGACAAGTTGTCAATCGTGTAGCCCAGCACATACATCACCGCGAACGTGCCGATGATCGACATCGGCAGCGCGAAGCTGGGAATCAACGTGGCGGAAAGATTTCGCAGGAACAAAAAGATGACCATGATCACCAGCACCACGGCCAGGAACAGCGTAAACTTCACGTCCGCCACGGAATTGCGGATGGATTCCGACGCGTCGTACAGCGTGGCCATCTGGATCGAGGGCGGAATAATCACGCGGAACTGCGGCAGCAGTTGCTTCACCGCATCCACGACTTCCACGGTGTTGGTGCCGGGCTGGCGCTCGATGGCCAGCACCACGGACTCGGTGTCGTTCCACCAATTCGCCACGCGATTGTCCTGCACGCTGTCATACACCTTGCCCACATCTTCCAGCCGTACCGGCGAACCGTTGCGATAAGCGACGATCAGCGTCCGGTACACCGACGCATGCGTCAGCTGTCCATTGGCCTGCAACGTAAACGCGCGATGGTCTCCATACAGCGTACCCACCGGCATATTCACGTTGCCGTTCTGCACCGCCGTGTGGACCTCATCCACGCCGATCTGCCGCGTCGCCAGCGCCTGCGGGTCCAGTTGGATGCGCACCGCATACTTTTGCGAGCCGTACACCTGCACCTGCGCCACGCCCTTCACCATCGAAATCCGCTGGCCCATCAACGTTTCGGCGTAGCGATCCACGGTGTAAGGAGGCAGCGTCTTCGATCCCATCGCGATGTAAAGAATAGGCTGGTCCGCCGGGTTCACCTTGTTGTAGGTCGGCGGCGTCGGCATATTGGGCGGCAATTGCGACGAGGCGCGCGAAATCGCCGCCTGCACGTCCTGAGCCGCGCCGTCAATATTGCGGCTCAGGTCGAATTGCAACGTGATCGAAGTCCCGCCGAGCGAACTCGACGACGTCATCGAATCGATGCCCGCAATCGTCGAGAACTGCTTCTCCAAAGGCGTCGCAATTGCCGAAGCGACGGTCTCCGGACTCGCTCCCGGCAAAGAAGCCCCCACCTGGATGGTCGGATAATCCACGTTGGGAAGTTCGCTGACGGCGAGAGCGCGGTAACCGAGGACGCCGAACAATAGAATCGAGAGCATGACCAGGGTGGTCATGACCGGCCGGCGTATGAATGGTTCGGTGATGCTGATCATCAAAATTCTCTAACTGCCCGGATTGTTCTTCTTCACTTCCACTTTGATTCCGGGAATCAGCCGCAGCTGTCCGTCGGTCACGACGGTATCTCCCGGCGCAATCCCGCTGGAAATCACCGATTCGCCGCCAATCTGCCGCGCCACTTTCACCGGACGCGATTCCGCCGTGTCGTCCGCCTTCACCACGAAAATGAAATCGCCCGCAGCGCCGGTCTGTACCGCCTGCGAGGGAACCACAATCGCTTTTTCCTCTTCCGCCAGCCGCAACGACACGGTGGAAAATTGCCCGGGCCACAAGCGGTGATCGCCGTTGGGAAACGTGCCCTTCAGCTTGATCGTCCCGGTGGTGTTGTCCACGTTGTTGTCCACAAACGTGAGATAACCCGTTTCCGGCACGGTATCGCCATAAGGCGTCGCCTGAATCTGCAGCCGCCCGCCGCTCATATATTTCTTCACCACGCCCAGATATTGCTCCGGCACCGCGAAATCCACGAAGATCGGCGAAATCTCGTTGATCACCACCAGCACCGGCACGTCATTCTCTTTCACCAAGTTTCCCGGATAAACCTGTAGCGCGCCCGTGCGCCCATCCACCGGCGAATAAATCGTGCAGTACTGCAACTGCAGCTTCGCGGATTCCACCGCCGCATCGTCCGCATGAACCAGGGCTTCCTGGGCATCGGCGTTCGCGCGCATCTGGTCGTACTGCTCTTTGGGCGCGACCCCGGCGGCATACAACTTTCCATAGCGCGTCGCTTGCACTTGGTTCAGTTCTTCCTGCGCTTTATCACGCGCCAGATTGGCCTGCGCCTGCGCCAGTGTTGACTGATAAGGCCGCGCATCCAGCGTGAAAAGCAGATCGCCCTTCTTCACGAAATCGCCCTGCTTGAAATGGACTTCGTTGAGAATCGCGTTCACCTGACTCTTGATCGAAACGGTCGAAAACGCTTCAGCCGTCCCAATAGCGGTCAGATTAATCGGCACCGTCTTCTGCTCGGCCTTCGCCACCGTAACCGGTACAGCCAGGTTCGGCGCCGTCTCCGCGGTCCGCGTCGTGCAGGCACACAACACCAGCGACATTGCCAGCAAGGCAATCGGCGCCACGACGGCGATAGAAATCCTCTTCCTGGGTCGTTGCATCATGAGTCGTGTAGGTCGTCTCGAATTGATTCGGTCTGTCGGCGTATGGGATCAAACTGCGTATCGCCGGCGATCCGGTTAGCGGTGAACCCGCAACCTGCAATTCACCTTATTTTACAGCCTTCCGCGCACCGGTACCCCAAAATTCTTGCTGGAATCAAGTCAATTTGGCGCGCCTCGACGGACATCTTTGGCACCTCACCCTGGTCTTACGTTAGACGTGCGACTCCGCGGAAGGCATCAAAAAAAAGTAGTCAGGTCAGTCCGCGGCGGCTTGATCGAGGAGCCAAAGCAAGCGCCCGCCGGCTGGGCGAACCCTGCCCGCCGGATATTGACTGGGCCGCCCGTCTGGCTCGGAACGCAGCGCGGCAAGAATTTCGCGTTTGTCGGCTCCGGCCACCAAAAAATAAGTGTTTCGGCTGCGGTTCAATACCGGCAGCGTGAACGTCAGCCGGTTCGGCGGCTTGGCCGCCACCTGCACGGCTACTACCCAGCGCTGCTTTTCTTCCAGCGCGGGCGACCCCGGAAAGAGAGACGCGGTGTGCCCCTCGGGTCCCAAACCCAGCAGCGTCACGTCAAATGCTGGCTCGGCCGCGCCAAAAAAGCCGCGCAGTTGCGCGTCATATGCCTCCGCCGCCTTTTCGGGCGTCGGCAAGCTGGTCGGCGCCGGATGCACGTTCGCGGCTGGGATCGGCACGTGCGCGAGCAGCGCCTCGCGCGTCATTCGATAGTTGCTTAGCGGGTCGTCCGCCGGCACGTAGCGCTCGTCGCCCCAGAACATATGAACGCGGTCCCAGGGGGTTTCGTCACGATATTTTCCCGGCGCGCCCCACAGCGCGTACATTTTCGCCGGCGTATGGCCCCCGGATAGCGCGATGGCAAACCGGCCGCGTTGCGCGACCGCCTCGTGGAGATTGCGCAACACTTCTTCCAGCGCCCCGCGGCTCAGGGCGTTTATGTCCGGAAATACGCGTGTATCGAGTTTCATGGGAAATTAATCCTGGTCAGCTCCGCGGCGATCTCGTTCGGGGTCCTCTCGCTCTAAGTTTCACGCGCGCCGGTCACTTGGCGTCGGCGCTGATTCCCAGCGCCGCAAGGTCCGTGCGCAACTGCGCCACATTTTGAAACTGAATTCCCTGCATGCCGATCTCCCGGGCGCATTCCAGGTTCAATCCCCGGTCGTCAATCAGCACGCATTCTTCCGGCTCGCGCTGCGCAATTTCCAGCGCCAGACGGTAAATTTGCTCTTCCGGCTTGCGCACTCCCAGGTAACAAGAGCTGAAGAAGGCCTGGAAGTAATCTCGCAGATGAAATTTATGGATCCGGTATTCATTGATTTCGCGCGATTCATTATTCAGCGAAGCCATCAGGTACGCCCGCGTCTGCGCCAGTTTTCCCAGAAATTCCAGCGGCTCGGCAAAAGGCTGCGACTGCTCGAACATGAATTTCTCAAAATCCTGCGGAGTGAAGGTCCTCTGCTTGTAGAAAACTGTTCTGCGCAGATACTCGTCGAGGGTGGCGCGGCCCGTCTCGAAAGCATTCAGCATCAATTCGTGGCGGTCTTCGAAATCCGCCGAGTCCAGCCCGAATTTCTCCACGGCCGCCCGGCGCGAATGGCGATCCCAACCGTTGGTAAGGATCACCCCGCCATTATCCCAAAATAACGCGTTCACTTTTCCCATCGTGCCCTCAACCCGCGAATCACGGCGGACTGGCAACATCCCGCCGCACCGGCGGCTCTATTATCACTGGATATGCGCGCGAGCCGAAGCGATTTTGTCGTCCGAATCTTTGGTGATTCTCGACCGGGGAGCTCGCTCTATAATTGCAGCTGTCTGGCAGCGAGCAAATGAAACCGTGCCCACCCGTCGCCAAAACGCGCAGCCCACGATCTTCACCGTCGGCCATTCCACGCGTCCCCTGCAAGAGTTCATCGCCACGTTGAAGGCGCACGGCGTCCAGCGAGTAATAGATATCCGTACCATCCCACGCTCCCGCCACAATCCGCAGTTCAATCGCGAGACCCTCGGTCCCTCTCTGCGCGCCGCCAAAATTGCTTACGTCCACTTGAAAAAACTGGGCGGCTTGCGGCACGCGAAACCAGACTCGCAGAATCTCGGCTGGCACAACTCGAGCTTTCGCGGTTTCGCTGACTATATGCAAACTCCGGAATTTCAGGCGGGACTCGAGCGCGCCTTGAAACTCGCCAAAACGAAACCGTCTGCCCTGATGTGCGCCGAAGCAGTGCCGTGGCGTTGCCATCGCTCGATGGTTGCCGACGCACTGGTCGTGCGCGACGTTCCCGTCGCACATATCTTGAGCGAATCACGCACGCAGCCGCACACGTTAACGCCGTTCGCTCGCGTCAAAGGCCGGCAGATCACTTATCCCACAGACGAGCCGGCCGCGCACTAATCCGCGTGTTCGGAGTGGATCAGCAGCGACAAGTTTTCGTCTGGAGAAGTTTGTAAGATGGTCAAGACAGGCGTATTTTGCAGCGCGTTGCCCTTGCGATAGAAAATCAGTAGAGAATTGGAGCCGGCACGCGGCCGCGCCTTACCGGTTCAGCTCGCCTCGTATTTCACATTCTGATTGTCGGTGAATTTGAGCCGCAATCTCTGGCTCAACTCCGTTTTTCCCTTGCTCGTCAAGCGCACCGCGCGCGGCACCCGCGACCTCACAATCCAATCCAGCTCCACCATGCGCTCGAGCACTGCGGCGCCCAGCGCGCCCGCCAGATGGTGTCGGCGCTCGGTAAAATCCAGGCACTGCGCGGCAAATAACCGTTTTCCCCGCGCTAGTTCATCGCAATCAATTCCCAACTCACCCAGCCACTCCGCGCCACGAGCCGTCACTTCATATCCTTTTCCGTTCGCGCGAATGAATTGTTCGCCTTGCAACGCCGTCACCAGCACCACTCCCAATTTGCCAGCCAGATGGTCGTAGCAAGTCCGCGCAAAGGCGAAGGGATTCAAAGAGGAGCGCGCCGCCTTCTGCACAGCCGTTCCAGGCGAAGCCACGATCGTGAGCGCTTCCACGGCGTGCGCCACCGCTGCCGTTGCGATCCGGTAATACTTCAGCCTTCCGCGCTTCACCACCGTCAGAATGCGCGCGCTCACCAGCTTCGCAAGATGCATGCTGGCCGAGGACGGCGAAACGTTCGCGGCGATTTGCAACTCTCCCGTCGGCCGCGCCGTGCCATCCATCAGGCTCACCACCATGGTGGCGCGCGCCGGATCGGCCAGCTGCGCGCTCAGTTTGGCCAATTCATTTGCTTCTTCCATAGTTAAAGTTTAGATGAACTATGCCGCGGCGGCAAGTGTTAGATTCACCTGGAAATTTCGCGGACCGGGGCAAACGGGGCGATGCCCTCCGCGCGAAAAATGAAGCACACCAATAACGCAAAGGGAGAAATTCGAAATGAGACTAAGTGCAGCCTATCAGACAGTCCTTTTCCTCGGCCTCGCCCTCTCGACCGCGAGCGCATCGTACCCGCAACAGACGAGCCACGCCAATCAAGCCCCCACCGAGTACAAAGCCACCATCGAAGGCCTGGTCCGCGACATCGCCTGCCCCATTCAAAATCACAAAGCCACCGCTACCGATTTCAACCTCGAATGCGCGAAGGAATGCGCGAAAGGCGGCTCCCCGCTGATCATTTTGACCCGGAGCGGCGACATCTACACGCCCATGTCCACCGCCATGCCGGACACCAGTCAAAATGACAAGCTCATGCCGTTCCTCGGAAAATTTGTGCGCGTCCGCGGAACGGTGTATACGCGCAATGGCACCCGCGCCATCACCATAGAAAAAATCGAGGAAATGAAAGACGTGAAGTTAAACACCAACGCGAAATAATGCTCGCCGACCGCGACCTGGATTAGGGGACGTCTCTTCCCTCCCCTGCATCCAGAACCCAAAACCGGTGCGCGACCTTGCGCGCGTCGAGTGCGCATTGCAACTCAACGACCGGCTCGTCCTGGCCGTCATCCGCCAGGTGAAACGTGCCAAAGTGAATGGCGACGCTCGTGGCCGCGCCAACTTCCTCGTGCGCGCGCACCGCATCTTCCGGAGAAATGTGCACGGGCCCCATAAACCACTGCGGGCGATACGCGCCAATCGGCAAAAACGCCAAACGAATTTGCGGAAAGCGCGCGGAGATTTCGCGAAAATGCGCGCCGTAACCGGTGTCGCCTGCAAAATAGACGGAGCCGGAATACCCCTCGATCACGTAGCCGCACCACAGCGTCTGGTTGCGGTCGCGCAAACTGCGCCCCGAAAAGTGCCGCGCCGGCACAGCGGTGATCCGCAATTTGTCGAATGCTTCAGCGGATTGCCACCAATCCAGTTCGCGGATTTGGTCAGGCTGCGCGATGCGCTTAGTAATGAGCCTTCGCGCCACGCCTAGCGGCACGCCAAAAGCCGGCCGCCATTGCGACGCGATGCGCCGCAAAGTCGGAACGTCAAAATGATCGTAGTGGTCGTGGCTCTGCAGCACCAAATCAATCGGCGGGAGCTGCTCGAAACGAATCCCCGGCGCGCGATGCCGCCGCGGCCCGATCCACGAAAGCGGGCTCGCTCGCTTCGACCAGATCGGATCGCACAAAATATTCACGCCATCCATCTGGATCAGTACGCTTGAATGCCCCACAAATGTCGCGCGAATGCTGCCGCCGCTCACCCGCTCGGGCGGCGCAGGCCCGGGCGCGGCGTCAATCCATCTCCGCCACGCTGCGGGCTCGCGATTCGCCAGCCATTTCACAACGCTTCCCGAACCGCGCGGCATGCCGTCCGGAGAATTGTAAAAGTGCTCGCCGTTGAAGTGGTCGGAAACCGGGCCGTGATAAAACGCCATTGCGACCGCGGCCCTGCCTACTTGTCCCCTGCGGCGTGCGCCTTGGCAGTTGCGGCGCTCGCCGCGGGGCCACCGGACACCTGCGCCGGCGCCCATTTCCGCACCGACGTTCCGCCCGTCACCATCGGCTGGATGTCCGGTCCGAAGAAGACGTACGGATGAATCGCCTCGGGCGCGCTCACTTCATCCAGCCGCTTGCGCAGCTCCGCCGGAATCGTGAATTCGACCGCCCCCAAGTTGTCGTTCAGCTGGGAAATCTTGGTCGCGCCAATAATGGTGGACGTGACTCCCGGCTGCGTGGTCACCCAGTTCAGCGCCACCTGCGCGGCGGGCTTGTTGATTTGCTTGGCGACATCCACCAGCACGTCGTGAATTCTCCAGTTGCGCTCGCTGAATTTGTTGAACGCCGGATTTCCGGATCCTTTCGTCGTCTCCAGACGCCCTTCGCCTTTTCCCGACTCCGCGCCTTCGCGTTTGTATTTGCCGGTGAGAAAACCTCCGGCCAGCGGGCTCCAGGGACACACGCCGATTCCCAGTTCCTGCGCGGCGGGGATGTGTTCCCGCTCGATGTTGCGTTCAACAAGCGAATACTCGAGTTGCAACGCGATGAGCCTTTCCTTGCCTTCTTTTTCCGCCAGCGTTTGCGCGCGCGCCACGTACCACGCCGGCGTATCCGAGAAACCGTAGTAGCGAATCTTGCCGTCGCGCACCAAATCCGTCAGGGTCGAAAGCACTTCTTCCACCGGGGTCACCAGGTCCCACGCGTGCAGCCAGTAAAGATCAATATAATCGGTTTGCAACCTGCGCAACGACGCTTCCAGCGCCTGGTAAATATTCTTCCGGCCGTTGCCGCCGCTATTCGGATTGCCTTGCTCGGAATTAAAAGTGAATTTTGTCGCCAGTACGATGCGGTCGCGCAATTTCTTCTCGCCGATAAATTTCCCTACCATCTGTTCGCTCTTGCCGCCCGTGTACATGTTCGCGGTATCCACGAAATTGCCGCCCTGATCCACATAACGGTTAAAAATCTCGCGGGCCTGGGCTTCGTCGCTGCCCCAGCCCCACTCCGTGCCAAACGTCATCGTACCCAATGAGAGCGGGCTTACGCGCAATCCCGAACGTCCCAGGGTTACATAGTCCTGTAAACTCATTTTGAAAGCCTCCTTATCCCCGGTTGGATGCCCCGGGCCTGCGGTTCGACTCGCGGCAATTCTTCGGGACGCTTCGCCACGTCGCGTTGCGACGCCACTTCATCACGCCACCTCGCCGTGGCGCTGGTCTCTTTCGCCCCTTATCTTACGTCGCTTCGTCTGTCCGTCTCCTCGCCTGACCCGCGAATCCTATTTGATATGACCCGCCCCTCCAATATGGTAGTTTGCTTTCCGGTAAATTGCGTGGCGGAGGGCCTCGCTTGGACGAAGTCGCGACTCAGAAAATAGCCCTGGCGGTGGCTGACGGAACCACCATGGACGCTTTCGTCGCTCGCCCCGCCAGCCCTGGAAAATATCCCGCAACTCTGGTTTTCCAGGAGGCCTTTGGCGTCAACGCTCATATCCGCGACGTCACCGAGCGCTTCGCGAAAATCGGCCTCGTCGCCATCGCGCCAGAGCTTTTCCATCGCACCGCCGCTCCCGGCGCCGAATTCGCCTATGAAGACTCTGCCGCTGCGATGCAGCACGCGCGAGCGCTAACCACCGAGCAGCTCATCCTGGATATTAAATCCGCGTACGAGTGGCTGGCAAAGGATACCGGCGTGCACACCGACCGCATCGCCAGTGTCGGATTTTGCCTGGGCGGCCGCGCTTCGTTTCTCGCCTGCGCGAAGGTGCCGCTGCAAGCCGCCGTTTCCTTCTACGGGGGCGGCATCGCGCCGGCGTTGCTTGCGCACGTCGCCGAACTCCACGCCCCCATCCTATTTTTCTGGGGTGGCCAGGATAAACATATCGGGCAGGATCAGATTCGCGCCATCGTGGATGAATGTAAGCGACTGGGAAAACCCTACGTCAACGTGGAATTCTCGGAGGCCAACCACGCCTTCTTTCGCGACGTCGGCCCCGCGTATCATCCCGGCGCCGCTAGCCTCGCCTGGAATCTCACGGAATCCTTCCTGCACCTGCACGTGAAAGAGCCGCACAAGCGCGCGCGCATTCGTTAAGTAGCTCCACAGACCCACGACCGAGGAAACCGAATGCAGCGGTACGTTGGCACACTCGATCAAGGCACCACCAGCACGCGCTTCATCGTCTTCGATCGCTCCGGCCGAATCGTTTCCTCCGCGCAACGCGAGCACCAGCAGATTTATCCCCATCCCGGATGGGTCGAACACGATCCCGATGAAATCTGGCTCCGCACGCAGCAAGTCATCAGCGAGGCCATGCAAGCGAAGAACTTGCGCCCCGCCCATCTCGTCGCCATCGGAGTTACCAATCAGCGCGAAACTACCATCGCCTGGGACCGCCGCTCCGGAGAACCCATCTACAACGCCATCGTCTGGCAGGATACGCGCGTCGAAGACGCCGTCGCGGAATTTGCGCGCGACGGCGGCCAGGATCGTTTCCGCCGCAAAACGGGCTTGCCGCTAGCCACCTATTTCAGCGCGATGAAACTTCGCTGGATTCTGAATAACGTAAGCGGCGCGCGCGAAAAGGCGCAAGCGGGTCAGCTTCTTTTCGGCACAGTGGACTCATTTCTTCTCTGGCGTCTCACCGGCGGTCCTGCCGGCGGAATCCACGTCACCGACGCGACCAACGCCAGCCGCACGCAGCTGATGGATCTCGATACACTCGCGTGGGATCCGGAAATTCTAGAAATTTTCGGCGTTCCGGCGGCGATTCTCCCGCGCATCGCCTCCAGCAGCGAAATCTTCGGCAAAGCACAGCTCGCCGCGATCGCAGACGTGCCCATCGCCGGCATTATTGGCGATCAGCAAGCGGCTCTTGTAGGCCAAACCTGCTTCGCGCCTGGCGAAGCGAAAAACACCTACGGCACGGGAAGTTTCCTGCTGATGAACACGGGCGAATCCGCCGTCTTCTCAAAATTTGGCCTGCTCTCGACCGTCGCCTATAAATTTGGCGACGAACCCGCGCGCTACGCTCTGGAAGGCAGCATCGCCATCACCGGCGCTCTGGTGCAATGGCTGCGGGATAACCTCGGCATCATTCACACCAGCTCGGACGTCGAAGCGCTCGCCGCAACCGTCGCCGACAATGGCGGCGTCTATTTCGTCCCGGCGTTTTCCGGGCTCTACGCTCCTTACTGGAAGACGTCCGCGCGCGGCGTGATCGCCGGCCTCACCCGCCACAGCAACAAAAGTCACATCGCGCGCGCCACTCTCGAAGCCACCGCGTTTCAAACGCGCGAAGTGGTCGAAGCCATGCAAAAAGACTCCCAAATTCCGCTCGCGGTCCTGCGCACCGACGGCGGCATGGTGGAAAATAATCTACTCATGCAATTCCAAGCGGACATTCTGAACATCCCGGTGGTGCGTCCCGCGGTGAAAGAAACCACAGCGCTGGGCGCAGCTTACGCCGCGGGCCTGGCCACCGGCTTCTATTCCGGCATCGAGGATCTTCGCGCCAATTGGGCAGTGGACCACACCTGGAATCCCGGAATGGACGAAACCACGCGCGAGTCGCTCTTCAAATCCTGGAAGAAAGCAGTAACCCGCAGCTTCGATTGGGTGGAATAAACGGAGCGCATCATTCCCACCCACGCTTCGGACCCCTTCGGTTTGCGCGGATTCTATCACGCGCTTCCAAAGCGGAGATACCTTGTGAGGTATATTGGGAAACGGTATATTTCCCGGCAGGAGGATTGATTGGTGAGAAGGGGTTTCCTTGTCTTGCTCGCATTCTTACTCGGAATCGCCCTTGGTGTTGCCGCCACATTATTAATTAAACGCAGTTTTCGGCCTTCCATGCCCGGCACGATAGGAATTACCGCTTTCGAGGGACATCCATCGACGTCAGCACGAGTGCACGTTGATGGCGTCATCCAAGAGCAAAAGCTTGTTAGGAAGGTTTATGGGGTATACCCACTAGCCGCAGAGACCGCAAATATTACGGGGACTGTTGTTTTTCGCGTGGTCGTCGCCAAGGACGGGACAGTCGAATCAGTCGAATACCTGTCTGGGCCCTCTGTGCTTGTGGAAAGCGCAGAGTCTAGCGTGAAAGAGTATCGATACAGTCCCACCCTGATTGGTAAGACGCCCGTCGAAGTCGAGACGACCGTCGGCGTTCCTTTTGTGCTTCCTCAATAAGCACCAGCGCCATTCCAGCTAAGTTGCGGTAGCCGACGCTGAGACCTACAGCTGAGAGAGAAATGATTCTCAAGAACCCCGTCCAGCTTGAAGGGAGGCCGGGTGAAAACCCTGAGGGTGGGGCAGAGCCTTACACGGCAGATGAATTGTCGCGGATGAGACAACATACCGAGGATGACCTACTCGCGTTTCTGCTCCTGCGCTGGACGGGGCTTAGGGGTTCAGATGCAGTCGCCTTGAGATGGCGCGAGGTTCATACAGACAGAAAGGAAATTGAGCGCGTCACCCAAAAGCGCCGCAAAAAGGTGATTCTGCCAATTCACACTGAACTGCAATTCGCGCTCGAAACCGAGCGGAACCCGCGAAACCCTGAACCCTCCGACCGCGTGCTCCTCAATCCCGAAACGGGAAGGCCGATGACGCGGCCACGGCTATACCAGCGGATTAAGGCGCTTGGACGGCGAGCAGGAGTGGTGGATGCTCGCCCTCATCGGTTCAGGGATACTCTCGCGGTGGACATGCTGACACGCGGAGCCAGCCCCTACGATGTGGCAAAAATGTTGGGAGATACAATTGAGACAATCGAGAAGCACTACACACCGTTCGTAAAGGAACTGCGGGAACGAGTTCGTGGTCTCCTCGAAACTGGCGTTGGCCTTGAAGAACTAGCCCTGAAGGCCGCAGAACAACCCCAAATCACCCCCAAAAAACCGAATTAGCAGTGATTTCCTGAAACTGGTCGCAGCGGCGGGCAACGGCAGCGTGACTACCGGAGCAAGCCTGTCCTAAGTAGTTGAAAAATCAGAACAGGCAACTCTGCGGTAGCGTCACACCTGCGTCACAACGAGACGCTGGATATTCGCAACCGACACAAAACAAAGTAAAAAATGGCGGATGAGCCTGTAAGCCGGATTCTCCGAATCCACGCTCTACGCTCTTTCAGAGCTAGTACATACGGAAGATACACGATTTGCATTGTCAACGATGTCAGCGAAGTCAGCCCTGCTCGGTTGACGGGCACACAGTGGTCACACCTGGGTGGGAAGTTCGTCCAATTCGTGGCCGGGCCGAGTCACGGCATTCCTTGTCCCGCGCGTGTTTCCGTTCGCCACCTAAACTCGCTTCCTTCACGGGGTTCGCTCGGCCGATTCGACAGATTCAGTCTGCGGGCAGCCAAGCACATACGTAATCCGGACGGGCAACAATCCCCCGGTCCGTTCTCCGATCTCCCACCTGTATCGGCTGGCCTCCAGTCCGCTGGTCATCGCTTGAAGATCTGCGAGCGAGTAGGCCCGCAAGCAAGAAATCAAGCCGTCGAAGAACAGAACGAACGGAATCACCGGAATGAAATACGTCCACAGAAGCCGCGACCAACGGAAGGGACGCCGGAACGGGAGAAATAGCCATGCCGCAAACGGAACGAACAATACGGACAGAAATGTGAACATGTGACGCGCGGTCGCCTCAAAGATACCGATGCCCTGTCGCGTGTTAACAGTATCTTGCAGAAGGCGGCGCGCCTCATCGGGTTTCAAATGGTGGAAGCACGAGAAGAGCGTCCTAAATCCTTGAAGGTGTCCCGGGATCTGCGTTGCGTCGATCGAGTGTCTAAGGAAATGGATGCGGTTGGCGGTCAGAGACTCCAAATCGAGAAGTCCTGTCATGTTCGGGTACTTATCAGTTAGTAAAACTTCGGGTGACTTCCCTCCGTGCATCTCGAAATAGCGCACGAGCGATGGCCACGGTCCGCCCGCTCCCGAACACAAGTCCACCACTCGCTCGGAGCCGCATTCTTCAAGGCGTTTTCGCAACAGTTGCGCGATCGGCTCGTAGGTATTCGTAACCTCCAAGATCATCTGCAGCCCGTCGACGAATTGATCCCGGAGGAATTGCGGAAACCATGGTTGCTCGTGAATTTCGAAGAGTCGCAAAGGGGTAGACACGCTCTCCCGAGTTTATAGGGAGTCCTATCAGCTACAGTTCCAACCGCAAGTCGTCCTCCGTGAAATCTCTCGTACGAATTCCATGCGCGTCTACTTGGGCGCCCGGATGGAGCCGGCTGTTTCCACTTCGACGTTCACGACAGGCTTCACCTTTAGAAGAAAATTGCTTGGATTTTTAATTCCCCATGCGATGTAGGGCACGTCAAACGTGCAGCTCCCTTTCCATCGGTCCGGCGACATTTCCACGTGAACCATCGCGGCAAGTTCATGGTCAGAACCGTGAATCGAGAAAATGCCGTGAAGCTTCACGTCCGAAGCTCCGGAACGCGCGACGTGGCCCTCGACTTGTGTCGGGCGGAAAATCACTTCGGGATATTTCGCGCTCTCGAGGATCTCCTTGCGCATGCGCGTATCGCGCGAGCGGTCGCCGCTATCACCGCTGGGTGTGGAAACGACGATCTCGCCGCTGGCGCCATCGGTTTCCGGATCGAACTGCACCGTGCCGCGGATCAGCGCGAACGTTCCGTGAACGGTGTGCAAAGTGCTGTCTACGGTCCAATGCACGGTGGATTGTGCCGGGTCCAGCGTCAGCACAAGCTCTGGCGATGCGATCTGCTTGGCGGTTTGGAGCGGCCTCGCCGTCACGGACGAAAAACCGGCAAGCAATCCAACTGCGGCCACTATTACCGCTGCAAGCCACCTTCTGTGAAATGTGCGCAAACTTCTCCTTAGGCTGCGAGCAGGCGCCAGCCGAGCCGCGCTCCTGTGGATAGGATGTCACACGCCGAGCCATACCCGAGATGCATTGCGAGTGTGCGAGCAAATAGGTCCGGCTTGCGCTGGAGCGCCAATATCACGCGCGCTCGCAGTTTTGGATTGCGGTCGAGCCACAACATCAGGTGTGCCATGCGCGAGGGACGCTTGGCGAGCGCGCGGTGCTCGCGTTCGTATAGCCGGAGGTCGCCCGCTACGAGCGCGTCCGCCAGCGCCGAAGCCTGCCGCAATCCCAACCGGATGCCCTCGCCGGTGATTGCATCCACGCCGCCGGAAGCATCTCCGACGAGAGCGACGTTTCCGTGCTGTACGCTGCGCAGCGTATGCATGGCCGTAACCGCGCCCCTTTCACGGCTGGTGGTTTTTGCGAAGGCAATTTTTTCTCGTATCGCAGGGAACTCGCTGAGCGCTCGGTCGAACGATGCTTGTCGCGCATGGCCCGAAATCATCACGATGCAAACCTCATCCCGTGCCACGGGAGTCACGTAGGCTTGCGCGTGTGTGCTCCAGTGAATTTCGACGTAGCTCGACCATGGCTGAACACGAAAGTGACGCCTGGTCGCAAAGCGTTGCCGAATCTGCTTCGTTGCGATTCGGCTCCAGCGCCGGACCCGCGAGCCTTGTCCGTCCGCACCGATGATCCAACGAGTAGGAATTCTGCCCGACGCCAACTCCACATGGCCGGCGCCGATCGCCACCACGGGGCTCCGCCACAGAAGCTTCACCCCGCAATCCGCGGCACGCACGACGAGGCGCTCGTGCAACGCAGTTCGCCGCATTCCCACGCCGGCGCCGGACGGAAAGTCACCCGTGACGCGCGCGTCACTTTGAGCAAAACAGATTCCCCGGAAAGTCACTCCATCCGAGGGGCCGATCGTAATACCCAGACCGTGAAGCGCTGCGATCGTTTCAGGCATCATCCCCTCCCCGCACGGCTTTTCAATCGGAGGCGCCGCGCCGTCGGCGAGGGTGACATCGAATCCCTTTTGGCGGGCAGCGATCGCCGCAGCGAGACCAGATGGGCCTCCACCTACCACGAATACATCGGTCGTGCTCTGTAAACTCACTACGGGCCTCCTGCGGAACGTTGCCTATCCTGGTTCTTGCTCGGTCGGCTTTCTGTTCAGACACGGATTGCTTGGTGCGAGATCAAATATTCACGGCGCGGCGCGCCATACTGAGCGCCTCGGTCCAGAAGCCTGCAGACGTCTCGGCCAGCTCCACGACGTCGCGAATCGCCGCAACGAACCGGTTGAGTTGATCTTCGCTCACAACGAGGGGCGGCGCGGCCTTCAGAACCATGAAGTTGTTGCCGCAAATTTGCGTGAGGAATCCTTTTTCGCGATACATCCGCATCACTACCACTTGGCCGAACATCGCCGGATGGATCGCGTGGAATGCCTCGTACATCGCGCGGGTGGTGAGCTTTTTGGGCGGCGCAAACTCGATGCCGCTCAGTAGGCCCATGCCGCGCACCTCTTTGACCATGTCGGAGCCCGCAAGTTCGTGGCGAAGCTTGTCGCGAAAAGCTCCGCCAAGACGCAGAGCGCGCGGCCCGAGTTGTTCGCGTTGGAGGACATCGAGCGTCGCGAGGCCCGCGCGCATCGAGAGGCTGTTCTCGCTGAACGTGGAGGTGTGCACGATCGAGCGCTTCAGCGACGAATAAACAGCGCGGTAGACTCTGTCCTTCATCAGCACAGCACTCACGGGCATGAGCCCGCCACTGAGAGCTTTCGCAAGCACCACGATGTCCGGCCGCAAATCGAATTGATGCGCTGCGAGAAACGTCCCCGTCCGAAACATTCCCGTTTGAACTTCATCCAGCACGAAAAGCGTCCCGGTGCGGCGGCACAGTTCCTGAGCCCCTTGCAGGTAGGAGCGCGATGGCACATTGATTCCACCCTCGGCTTGCAATGGTTCAACGACAAAGGCTGCGTGCTTCTTGGTGGCGAGAGCGTTTTCGAGTGCTGCGATATCGCCGTACGCGACGCCGTGCGCGTCGTCTAACAGAGGCCCGAATCCTTGGCGCCAAAATGGATCGTTCATCAGCGAGAGCGCGCCTGCGGTAAGTCCGTGAAAACTGCTCTTAGTGAAAGCAATCCCCGCGCGGCCCGTGGTGGCGCGCGAAAACTTGATCGCGGCTTCCACGCCTTCGCTGCCGCTGCTGCCGAAATAGACTTTTTCCAATCCGCCGCCGGCCAACTGGCACAGGCGCCGCGCGAGGTCGCCGGCAATTTCTGGCACGTGACTCTGCAGCATTCCCGGCCCATGCTTGTCCATTTCGTCTTTGAGCGCCTGAATGATGTAAGGATGGTTGTGGCCTGCATTGTGGACGCAGTATCCAGATAGAAAATCCAGAATCGTGCGATCGTCGCTCGTGAAAAGTTCGCACCCCTCACAGCGTTCATAGCTGGCGTTCATACCGAGAAGGTTCAGCAGCGAAACCCACTGAGGGTTTACGAACCGTTCGTAGTTCGAACTCGTCGACAGCCCTATCGATGCAACGGCCGGTGCGGGTTTAGTTGCCATGTTAGTCGCCTGCGGGGCGCTCCTTATGAATTCAATTGGTTGTTCTCGAGACTGCCACGCCCAGAAAAACGAAACTGCGACAACACAACTACCGCAGTGCTTCGGGAACGATCTATTTCTTGGCTGCGTTGAGGCGCACGCGACGGACTAATGTTGTCTGTCGCTTGCGGCACGCGTTACGGCTCGACAATCAACTTGCCTTGCATATGACGGTGCCCCATCCCGCAAAGTTTCGCGCACTTGAAGTCGTAGGTGCCGGGCTCGACGGCGACGAAATCGAGCACTTGATCCACATTCATCTCGACTTTGCCGTTCGTTTCCGGATGGTCGAAGAGGAGGCCCGGCTTGGTTTTATCTTTCGCTCCTTCGGGATAAACGTCGATCTTGATGCCGTGCATCTCGTCCACCGAGTGGACTTTCAATTCCACGCGTTCGCCTTGTTTCACGTGGATTTCCGCGGGAGTGAATTCATACTTCTTTGCGGACACCTCGATGGCCCGAGGCGCGCTCGTTTGCGCTGCCGCGATTGTTTCGACAAGGTCGCCATGTATTGCGAATGCGATAAACACGATCGTCAGGCGCAATCCTATCGTTCGATGCATGATGCCTCCTCCTTACGAGCTCGATCCTAAGTTAGTTATGTTTTTATTTCTCGTCGGTGCGTTCGCTGATCCGCTTTCGATTGTCATATCGCTTCCCACGCTCGAGCGAGATTGACGAATGAATATGTCGGAGTGCATGTCGCAAGGCCCACGGGAGCTTGATGCGGCTCCGAATGCCACGAGAGGCCCCTCTGCCAAACAGGAATGTGCTCCGGCTCCTTCCGTGACGCGTGAATGTCTAACGGCTGATTGGATAACAGAAGCTTTCCCCCGCTGCGGGCGACGACGAACAAGTTCGCGGCGCCGACGACAATGGCGAGACGGCCCATACCCGTCGCCTGCGTCAGCAGGTAGCAGCGCTGCGACGACGACCACAGCGCCGGAAATTCCGTGTCGTCAATGAACACCGATGGCGCGTGCGGCGCGTAAGCTCCGTATTCCAGATTCTGAAACTTGCCATTGAGCATGAGCACATTGCGATCGGTATAGAAAACGACGGAAGAAAAAGTGTAGTACTGGCCGTTCAGAATCAGTTTGCCGTCAGGAGCCGCGAGCAGCGCGCTCGCGAGCGGCCGCGACGATAAGTAGGGATCGAACACCACTAGTGCGAGCCGTGCCGCCTGAAAAAACAAAATCATCATGCAGGCGATCGCGACGGACGACCTGAACGTGCTCGCGCGAGCCGTCCAAATGGCGCCCAAAAGAAACGCAGCTCCCGCCAGTAGCAGCGGCGTTCGTAAGTACGCGAACGATGCGACCGTGAGATCCAGCATGTGGCCCATCGAGAGCCGGTAGGCACCCGGATTCCGCGAAAGCGCCGAAGCGATGTCGCCCGGAGCCGGCATATGCCGAACTTTCCAATAAATCCCGATCACCGTCGCCGCTGCGGCGGCGGAAATCATCGATAGAGTACGCGTTCCCCCGCGCACCCACGAATTTTCGCTGGCCATCGCTGAACCGATGAGCAACGCGAGCGCGGGATAGCAGGGCATTGAGTAATATTCCTGTGTGGTGGAAAAGGTGAAAAAAATCATCACCACCCCAACCCAACACAACGCGAGCAAACGGGTCTGACCGGCCCGGTCCGTGGGTTTGAAAGAAAGCTTCACGGTGGCCGGAAGATATACGCTCCAGGGAAAGAGCCACACCAGCATCAGGAGCCAGAAGAGAGGACGCGGCACCGTGTCGTAATCGTGCGGGTAGCGCAGGTTGAGGAATCGTAGCAGTTGTTCGTTGATGAAGAAGAACCACAGAAACCCGCGATATTGTCCCGGCCCGCTGTGCAGCGTGAATGCGAAAATCGGCGGATTGCGTAAGGTCGCGAGCACATGCCACGGCAATGCAATCGCCAGAATCACGACCATCCCGCTCACGAGGTGAAGTTTTCTCCACACCTGGGCGGATAAAAAGCGGTGTGTCACCAAGAGGTACAGAACTCCGGCGGCGACGGGAAATAAAACTCCGATCAGACTCTTCAGCAAGAGTCCGATCCCCATGCAGACGGCCCATATAAATGC
Organism: uncultured Acidobacteriota bacterium; assembly: GCA_963780035.1. Lineage (GTDB taxonomy): Bacteria > Acidobacteriota > Terriglobia > Acidiferrales > UBA7541 > Palsa-295. The sequence continues at coordinate 159,838 of CAWAAG010000020.1, forward strand.
CCAACGCCGCTCGTTCCGCTCCTCTTCGTCTATCGCGCGCAGAAACGACCACATCGCCAGCGTCGTGGTCAGCGTGAGAATCACATCCGGGATCAAAATCCTCGTGAAAAGAAACAGGCCGACGCCCGAAGCCATGCACAGCCCGGCATAGAATCCCGCGCGCTCACCGAAGGCCCAACGGCCGAAGAGCGCAGTGATCCACGCCAGGCCGATGGCAGCGAGCACGATCGGGACGCGTGCCGCCCAATCGTGCACTCCGAAGATCTTGTACGCTATAGCCATGGCCCAGTAGACCAGCGGCGCCTTTTCCAGATACGCGACTCCATCCAGGCGCGCCGTCACCCAGTCGCCGGAGGTCAGCATATTGCGGGCAATCTGCCCCTGCACGGCGTCCACGTCGTCCATTAGCGACGGCGGAGACGTCATGCAGCCGACGTAAATCGCCGCCGCGCACAGAACCGCCGCTAGGACAGCGTAGCGGCCGGCTGCCGAAATGCGCGTTCGATCCTCGGTTCGGTTGTTGATTGAATCCCCCACTTTTTCATCCACAGAAATAAAATCAGCAAGCCCCAGAGGTGATAGCCCAGGTTCGCTCGACGGTCCAAGTGCAGCTTCACATAGCTCTGCAGCACGGCTGGCCGGAATAAGTCGTCGTGATTCGCAGCCCCGTCAGAAACGATTTCCAGCAACATCGCACGTAGCGGACCGCGCATCCACTCGTGCGCCGGTATGTCGAATCCCATTTTCTTGCGCCGCACGACCGAGAGCGGCAGCTTGTCCCGCATCAGTTCTCTCAGCAGGACCTTCTGTCTGGAACCGCTCACTTTTAGGTGCATCGGCAGCGTCGCCGCAAATTGCACGATCCGGTGATCCAGAAATGGAGGACGAACCTCAAGGGAATGAGCCATACTCATTCGGTCGGTCTTAACCAGGATGTCGTCCGGCAGGTAGAACCGCTGATCGAAGCGCAGAAACCGCTCCAACGCGTTTCCCCTCGAGATCGGCATTTTTTCAAGTTGCATCACATACTCGTCGAACGCGCCGGGCAGGTAAACCTTCAGCATCGCGTCCTTTTGCGCTCCCGAGAACGTCCCGTTCCAAAAAGTGTGCGCGCGCTCGGCCGGCATCAGGCAGCCCTCCGCCAGGCGTTTCACTTTGTATTCGAATCCTACGCTTTCGTCGGACACCGGATACGCGTTGGCGAAGTGGAGCGCGAGTCGAATCGCTTTTTGCGGGAACTTGCGCACGTACGAAGCGATCTCGTTCGCGCGGTAAGTCAGGTATCCCCCAAATAGTTCGTCCGCGCCCTCGCCGCTCAAGGCCACGGTCGTTTTCGTGCGGCTCAGCTTTGATAGGTACCAGACGGGCAGGGCTCCGGCGTCCGCGCTCGGCTCGTCCGAGTAGTGCGCGAACTCCTCGATCGCATCGCGCATATCGGAATCGGGATTCAGGTCGAACTCAGAATGATCGGTTCCATACCGTTCCGCGACTTGACGGATGTAGCGGCTCTCGTCGCAACCTTGTCCCGTGAACGATATCGAAAATGTCTTGATCGGCGCTCTCGATTGCGCTGCGGCGTAGTGCAGCACAGTGGAAGAATCGATTCCGCCGCTTAGCCACATTCCAACGGGAACGTCGGACAACAAGTGCTCGCGTACGGACTGCTTGAGCATCAGGTCCAGCTCCTCCTTCGCCTCATCCATTGTCCAATCGCGCGAAGCAGTTGCCGGGATTTTCCAGTACGCGTCGAACGTCACCTCGCCGTCCCGCCACTTCAACCAGGTGCCCGGCGCGAGTTTTTCGATGCCCTCGACAAGGGTCAAAGGGCTCGGGACGTAGTTCAGCGAGAGGTAGCAGTCCAAGCCTGCCAGGCTTAATTGCCGCTCGATCTGCGGATGCATCAAGATCGCCTTCAGCTCCGAGCCAAAGAAGAGCTCTCCATTCCGGCGAGCGATGTAAAGCGGTTTGATCCCTATGCGGTCGCGCGCCAGAACCAGCGTTTGCGTGGATTCAGTCCACACCGCCAGCGCGAACATCCCGCGCAAGCGCGAAAAACAATCCGTGTTCCATTCAACGAACGCGCACAGCGCAATTTCGGTATCGCAATTCGTGCGAAAGCGGTGGCCGCGCCTTTCCAACTCGGGGCGCAACTGCTTGTAATTGTAGATTTCGCCGTTAAAGACGATGGTCGTGTTCCCGTCGGCGGTAGTCAGCGGCTGGTCGCCCGATTGCAGGTCGATAATTTTCAATCGCGTGGCGCCCAACGACACGGAGTGTGACCGGAATGTGCCCATTTGATCTGGTCCGCGATGGATCAGGGTGGTCGTAGCCTTACGGATGCGTTCTGGCTCAGAACATCCGTTCCTGTGGGTGAATCCGGCAATTCCGCACAATGGGAAATCCCCTGTCGTCGAGCGGCTCCTGGGTGCGGCCGCGCGTCGGGATGGCCTGATAAATCTTAAAGCTTTAAGACTTCAAGTCAAGGGAAGTCTTAATACATTAAGACCTATCGGAATATGGACGCGGGTAGGCGCGAAAGGGTTGTAAGCTTCTACGAGATTCGCCCAGGACTAAAACGGTTTTGAAGCGCGATCGTCCGAGTCACCGTCATTGTCTCTCTTGCCGGCGGCGACGCGGCTCAACGCGCCAATCGCGGCGTCAGCGGCGCTCTTCTGCCAGGACGGCACGCTCTGGCTCGGGGTTGACGCGGACTGATCGTTTCCGGCCGCTCGGGAAGTCCTGTTACGCGGTGCGATCAGCGAGCCCGATTCGGCGTCGCCGCTGGTGTCGCCGTCGAGCGAAGGATCCACGGGCGAGAATCGCATCGGCTCTGGCGGGCCGGCGAGTACATTCGGCTCAGGTGTTTTTTCTATCCCCTGCGGCGCATCAGCTTCAGAGTACGCCGGCGCATTGTGTCGCCGCACCACGATTCGCCGAAAGCTGGGCCGAACCACCGGCGGCGCCGCGGCCATCACGCGAGGCGCAGCGTTCTGCAGCATGACAGCCAGAGCGAGCGACGACCAACCCGCAGTAAAGAGACATAAAACCCCGAAGCCTGCGCCAGCCGCCGCCACTCGAGCCAAGCGCCCACGTCGTCGTCTTTCGTGCAATAAGGTTTTCACTCGAAACGCCAGGAACGAATTCAGCAGCGCCAGATGCTTCGGCGGCTCGACCTGGAAACCGGGCGCCTGCCGGCGCGCCAGCCGTGTCAAGCAAAGCGCATAATCCTGCCGCCGTCCGTCCCGCAATTCCATCACCGCCATGTCACAGGCAAGTTCGCGCTCGCGCGCCAAATCCCGTAATGCGAGCCACAATACCGGATGGAAGAAAAGCAAGCACGCCGCGCACTCCGCGAGAGTGCTCCACAAAAAATCGAGGCGTTTCACATGCATCAGCTCGTGGCAGACGACGTCGATCAATTGTTCGCCGTCGACACACCGTCCGATTCCTTCTGGCATGACGACGACTGGATGCAGCAGATACGCTGTTCCGGGCGAAGTCAGCCCCGGCAGCTCCAGAATTTGGCATTTTGATATTTCGAGGCGGTCGCACTGTTCGTCGAAGATTTTTTCAAGTTCGGAATTCGCGTATTGCGCTTGTGAAATAGCTTCACGAAGCCGACGGCGTCGCCATACGACCCGCAGCATCATCACCGTTGCGCCCAATACATACATCCAGGAAATAAAAACAGTCGCGGGCGCCACGCTCCAATTCCAGGAAAGCGGAATTCTGAGCGCAGTTTTCGATCCGATCTGTGTTGCAGCCAACGACGACGCCACGGCTGGTGAGGACGCCAAACTAGCAACGTATTGCAGGTTCGACAGCTGTTTCAACACAGCAAGCCAATACACCGACGAAGTTCCAAGAAAAACGAGCCACAGAGCATGCCGCGTGGAGGCTCTTGACGCGAGGCGCGTCAACACGAAAAAAAGCACATACGCGGCGAGCATACGAATCAAAGCGCTAGCCACCAACTCAATCGCCGGGATGTGCGCCGATGTCATTGGTGTCAAACGCCTAGTCCTTGCTCTTTCGCTCGCGATACCCCTGAATCAACGCTTCCAGCGCATCGAGCTCTTTATTGTTCACATGATTCGAATCGAGCAAATTCATCATCAGCGCAGAAGCGGATCCCCGAAATGTGCGGTCCAGGAGGTTCCTGGTCAAGGTGCCGCCCACTTCGTCTCGCGTCACGCGTGGGCTAAAGACAAACGCGCGGCCGCGCACCGTGTGCCGTACGAATCTTTTGTTTTCCATGATCCGAAGAAGGCTTTGGACGGTCTTGTAATTCGCGGGCGGATTCGACGGCAGACGCGCTACCACATCGTCTACCGTGGCTTCCGTAAGCTCCCATAGAGCGTTCAGGATCGCGAGCTCGGCGTTGGTGGGCAAAGCCTTTCGGGCCTTCGCATTCGCTGGGCGCTTCATCGTCTTAGGAGTTTAAGACCGCTAATCCCTCACGTCAATCTCTAGACGCGACCGCACGCGATTCGTCGGAAATCGCACAATCCGGAGTCGGAATCCGATATCAGAAGTCGAAACGATAGCCAAGGATTACTTTCGCGATGAGGTGATCGGTGGATCGCGTCAGACCCACGCCAAGCCCGAAGTTGACCTCCCGCTGCGGGGCGATATTCAGATCAACCGCCGGGACAATCTGCTGCTGCTGTTGAGCGACCGCATCGAACCCTGTGATCGGGCCGACCGAACCGTAGTATTCAAGTCCCCCGGCGTTCTTAGGTGTGAAGTCGTAGCTGAACTTAAAGTTGGGCGAAAATACAACGCCCTGGTGCACGCTCTGGCCGTGAAAAGAGCGGTCTAGCGTTGGATTGATCGACCAGTACCATTTGCCAATTTTCTGGTCAACAATCGGCCGAATTTCCCACGTTCACGTGTCCGTAGAATACTGTCGGCGCTGGTAGCCGATCTCGTTAGAGATGCTGACGCCGACGGGCCAATGCCATTTCTTTGGAACGGCGAACCGTGGCCGGATGTGGTCGCCCACCCACTGCCAGCCTTGGCCCTCGGTAATCGAAGTGAGAATATAGAATCCGCATTCGAAGTAATCGGTGAACCCGTGGGTGATTTCGACCGTTTCGTGCTCGGCGTGATTCGTCGGATAGACGCCATCGACAATCGTTTTCGAGCCATCAATTGTGAAGTTACTGTGTAGCTCGAACATCATGTGGCCCGGATCAACCAACTCAGATCCGTACACTTGGATTTCGTAATTATCCTGGGCGCTCGCTGGGGCGGGGAATATTGAGCAGGCTAACGTCGCAAACGCTAAAATGACGCACCGCGATTGTGAACTGCCGCCGAAACAATGAAGCGCTTTCGCGCGGGGTGCGTGAACGACAGCCGTCACTGTCGATTCGCCCAAGTAAGGTGAGAAAGCTTGGCATTCACGGGGGCGTTCATCGTCTTAGAAGTTTAAGACCGTAGGTTTATGCGGTCAATGTTGGCGTTGTGCTCGCCGCTGTCAAATCTGCGAATTTCGCAAAAACTCTATCCACGATATCCCTTACGCCTCGAGACATGCGGAATAGATCTCCACCTGAGCGAAGTCGCTAAGCGAATCCGGATTCTCGGTTGGGTGGTCGTCGCGGTGGCGGCACGCCGTCCGCGCGTTGGCCGCTACAAAGACGCGCTCGCCATGAGAGCCAACGCACAGAACAGCGGTTATGCGTGGCGCCGCGTTCTCGAAAAGTATTGTTCACGAACTGCAACAATCGAACCTCACAAGTCACGTTGGCACACGTTCAGCGCCGGTGTGAACCAGCCCGCATCCCTGTGCACTGCCGCGTAGCTTCGCTGGAATCCGGAGTGTCCCCGAGAGCACAACCAGACCTGACAACACCGCCCTGCGCTCGACAGTCATACGTTTTTGAGCAAGCGACCAAACGCTCGTTGTGCAGAACCCCTACTTACTCCTGTCTCGCCCGCAATTTCGCGCCACGAGCGTCCGCGTTCGCGTAGTTCGACAATCCGTGCGGCGTCCACGATCACTCGAGGCCTACCCAGACGTTTTCCCTTTGCGCGGGCGTTTCGGAGGCCAGCCTTTACGCGCTCGGCGATTAGACTGCGCTCTAGCTCCGCCACTGCGCCCAACACTGTGAAAATCATTTTGCCGGTTGGCGTCGAAGTGTCGAGTTGCTCCGAGAGCGAAATGAACTCTATGCCGAGCGTCTGGAAAGTTTCGAGCGCCCGAAGTAGGTGCGAAACCGAACGCGCGAAACGGTCAAATTTCCAGACGGCCACAGCGTCAAAGCGGCCACGATGGGCGTCCGCAATCAGGCGATCAAGTTCGGGCCGTTTCTCTTTCGTGCCGGAAATTCCGATATCGACGTACTCGCTAACCAAAACCCATCCGCGCCGTTGGCAATACTCTCGCAATTCCCGGAGTTGCATCTCTGGCGATTGTCCATTGTTCGCGGTGCTGACCCTCACGTAGATCGCGAGCTTTCGACGGCCTGAGTCAACTTGCGAAGGCGTGACTGACGGGATAACTTCCATTGTAGCTGGCATTGGAGATTACGCTCCTATGTCGGTTAGGGGCGCTCCGGTGTTGGTAGCACCGAGGCGCTCCGTTCTTTTCAATTCTTCTTTCTCGGTCTGGGACCACGCTTCAGCGTGCCCTTGAACTTCCGAGCTCGCTTGATGTCGGCGTTCGTCCAAAGTCGGACGGTGACTCTCCCCAACGAAATTCTCTTCGGAGCGGCGATTTCGTCTCGTCCGATCCATGCTTGAAGCGTCTGCCGGGAAATCCCGATCTTGGCTGCCGCCTGTGTGGTCGAGTAGGTCTTGCTGCCCATCCTCAAGCTTATACCCTATATGTTGACACCCTGTCAAGTAATGCAGTAAGCTTTGGGCTGGCGATAACTGGAAATTGTAACTTGCCATTGCTGCTCGGGATCGCGGTGAACATTTTGACCGATCTGACGAAGCTTAGAACACGGCGGAAGGCATCCTCAAATCGCACTTTGGTCCGGCGGGGTGCCCTTGCGGCGCGAAAAAAATGCGTGCGCGCGCTTCAGGAAATTGGGCGGGCCAGTGCGGAACGGTTTCACGCGCTCATGAAAACCTACCCTCTGGTGAACCACGTTCTGCTTCTGTGCGGCACTTCCGCCGCTATCCTGATTCGTCCACGAGATAAAGATCACCAGATTCGAAAGGCCGGACTCGATCGTGCGAAACTGGCACTCCTGAAGGACAAGGACGAATATGCCATTGCCGTGAACTCGCTCCGAAGCGAGTTTCGAAAGCAACTAGCTACGTTCGAGAATTGCCTTCCGCAACCGATTGGCGAGTACGTAAGCGATCTCTTGCGCATCGCATTGGCAAACGGATACGGCATCGACTGGGTCAGTCGGGAGGTCAAAATAGCGCGGGAAGGTTTCAGCCGAGAATTTGCCAATTGGATCATCATTGCTGCCGATGGCAGTGCGCCCACCGGGAGGTGGCGCGCGCCGTATTGGTTGGAACGCACGGACAATTTGCCCTCCGAGCTACAGGGCCGGGCCGCTGCGCTTGCTGTCGCGATGCCTGGCCGCCTAAGCGAAAAACGAACCGCAGCAAGGCTCAATGAGATTCTCTCGGGAATCGAAAAGCGTTTGGCAGAAGAGGAGCAGCGCGCCTTTGACGAGGCCACCATCCGTTTCTCCGGTGAAAGGCACGGCAAATCTCTTGGATCTGTGGCTCGTCACGGTGCCAAGTCTAAGCTCATCCATTCGAACGATTACGCGTCCATCCGATATCGTGGAAAATTGCGGACCCTAACGCCCCGACAGGCGCGGGTTATCCAACTGCTTGATGAGGCTCGTGAGAAGGGTACCCCAGTGCTCGGGAAAAAGTGCATTCTCGCAGAGCTTGGTACACCAAACGGCGAGCTTCGCGATACCTTTAGGCACACGTCGCTCTGGGGCGGGGGCCGCCTGATTTGCCCGGGAACGAAGCGCGGAACGGTCCGCCTCAATCTCCCCTAGCCTTTCCCCGTAGATACCCGCGAAATACACGCAAAGACACTTCTAATACTCAGATCAATTTGAATTTATCGTGTTACAACCGGACTCTGATGCGACGACGATTGATGTGTCGCAAGGAGGACCGATGAAATTCCCGAATCTCGAATGGGCAATCGCGAGAATTGGATCACAATTCCGATTCGCTGCGACCCTCGGAGAAAGCGAATCTTGGTTGTCGCGTCGATTGACCGGTCGCGTAGATTTCGGTTCCGAAGATCGCCGTCGAGTGGCCGATGCGCTCGGGTACCACTCTGATTGGCTTTTCGAGGTACCAAAGCCCCTTCTGGCGGCCGAGCCCTCGGGCCCGCGGCATGAGGTCGGAGCAATTTCGTGATCTTGGCGGTATTGACCCCGAGCCAGAGCTTTTCGGGGACGTGCGGGATTGTACGACAGGCTCTTGCTATCTGGACCGCGACCGGTCGCGTAGATTTCGGTTCCGAAGATCGCCGTCGAGTGGCCGATGCGCTCGGGTACCACTCTGATTGGCTTTTCGAGGTACCAAAGCCCCTTCTGGCGGCCGAGCCCTCGGGCCCGCGGCATGAGGTCGGAGCAATTTCGTGATCTTGGCGGTATTGACCCCGAGCCAGAGCTTTTCGGGGACGTGCGGGATTGTACGACAGGCTCTTGCTATCTGGACCGCGACGCAATTCGGGAAGGATGCGTAAGCGATCCCATGAGCATAGCCGCGCTCATGCCGAAAGCGACTCCAACGAGACGGCCGTCCGTCGCTCCGATTCGTGGCCTTCGTTCTATTCTCGGGGTTCTCTTTGGGTAGCGCGCACACGAATGCTTCCTGCGGCACGACCTTTCCGCAACGAAGATTCTGAAAAGCTTCCTCCCAGCGCTGTTCCTCTTGAGCATCCGGCTCATAGTAGAAACGCTCTGTTTCCCGTCTGAAATCCTCGAAATTCTTTGATTCCCCAGAAATATCGAACAGCACATCTTTGTAGCGATTTCGGAACCTGAGATACGCTTCCTGCGGAGTCGTGCCTGTTTCTGCGATTGCGGCTGGCCGCACGCCGTAAACACACCACTCGTTCTCACCCTCTTTGACCATTAACGCCCGACCCGACAGGGTCACTCCGGCCAAGAATCCATCACCGGACACAGCGTCCCTGAAAGTGAACATCAGCGGATAATGCGACATAATAGACCTCGTTTTAGAAGCTAACCTAGACATTCGATGTGATGACAATTGAGCGGTAATGGTCGCATGGAGAACAGGTGCCAAACTCTAACAGAGGGACACGTGAACACGCAATAGGCCAATCTCCCTAGTACTTGAACGTTTGGGCAACGCCTTTAGTTCCACAAACCAGTGTATAAAAGCCCTTTCCGGCCAAACCGGAACCGCCCCAAAGCTCCACTTGTATTATACGCTGTTGCACGCTCTATGCCGTTCCTGCTTGATTTGGCTGGCTGACGGTACTATCTTGCCGCGCATAAAAGCGGCCAACGTGAAGGTGAATGTTTATCTCACACCTGAACCCATAGCCTGCCGCGGCGGGCCGACTCCCGCTTCACGTTCGGGCTTGCTAGCCCAACCGCTGCGAGGGCTTCGCTCATACGCTCCGTCGCCGCCCGGAGCATCGAAGGGCCGCGACCAAATGCCAGAGGCCGCGTGATGCCGCGGCACGCGGGACGCGCGGCCCGATTCTCGCTCCGCGCAGTACCTCTGGTACTTCCGTACTCTTGCTGACATCTGAGCCTCGCCGTAAACTGTCGGCGTATCAAGAGTGGGCGTTTAGTTCGCGCCCCGACAACCGAGCGAGAGTCAACGCCACGGTGCCAGCCCCAGAATCTTCTGGGGGATGCGGCCCGTTAGGGGCAAAAACCCACCTAGCAGCCAATCCCAATTCTTGCTGGCCCTTCTCTGATACACGGAGAAAACGAATGGCCGATTTTGAAGTGTCAAACCGCGGCACAATTTTTATCTTCACACCATTGACCCCCGCTGGGCGAGATTGGGCTGCTGAATTCCTGCCCCAAGATGCGCAGCAATGGGCGGGCGGCGTGGTCATCGAGCATGGATATATTTCGGATGTCGTCATTGGGGTGCAACGCGACGGCCTGATGGTGCGCTGATGCAAGCCATCCACCCCATCCGACACAACGCAGCGGGTCAGTCTTTGTGCCGTTGGTGCTCGCAACTGACGCGGCACTACACCCTGTTTATTTGTGACGCGAGAATTCATACAGGGATGTGCTTGGCTGAGGAGCGCGAGCAATTTGACCGACAATTCTTGAGCGACTGCGGTATCGCGGGGGATGCTCCTGCGCGTGGTGTCGTCACGGTGGAAATCGTGATGCAGGGCGCAGCGGTACGCAAAGCACGCGAGATGCATGCCCTGCGCAAACGCAAACCACTGATGTCTGATGAACGACGTGGACACGGTGCAGGTGAAGTTAATTTAGGAGAAATCTAAAATCGTGCCCCACAATCCCAAATTTGAGGAGACGAAAGTTGAACACACCAATGGCAGGACTTATCTTATCGCGCAATTCCCTTGCGGTGAATGGGGATGGATTACTCACAGACCCGGACATCACGAACATAGAACTATCTGGGCCTACCACATTGCAGCCGTCCAACATAGAGCGCGGCAAATCCGAGCGTGAGTTACTCCTGTCGATACGCTGGGAATTCTGGCGCGCCGGATACGAACGAAGCTATCACGGTGAACCGGGAATTGTTAATCTTGGAGAAATCGGATGAGTGAAGACATCGTGCTGAAGGCAATGAAGCAACACAACATCCCGCTGACACGCGAAAATTATTTGCACATCGCGTATTGGGGGAATCCGCCCGAAGAAATCGGCGGCGAGATTGAGGCGAGTATACCGAAGGAAATTGGCGAGGCTGAGGATGCTGCGTGGATGGCCGAGATGGGTGTGCGGTGGGAGCCGAACGATGAAGATTAACGGCTGGAAGCGCATCGGGATTATCGCATCCGTGATTTGGATTCTCTGGTCTTACAACCACGGAGTGGATACCGAAACACAACGATTCGCCGCACAAAACGTGGAAATCGAAATGACCTGCTTAAAAGCGCATGAGCAGGCTGGCGAAACGTTTGACCAAGCCTTTCCGACTTGCGATGCCGTAGGCCGAACCAACGGCGGCCTACAGCGCGCGATGGACAACTATCGCAGTGCAGAAAAAGAAGCTGCGGGATACGCGGCTGTTACCACACTGTTTGCGTGGCTTGTTGTTTATCTGGCAGTCTTCCTTGTTCGCTGGGTCAAGCGGGGATTCACAGGGCACGCGCATGAAACTTAAGATCGCTGACGCGGTGACTCGACCGCAAACACCCGAGGAGAAACGCGAGTGGACAATTGCACTGAAAATGGCGCTGCCCGTATCAAAATGGATAAACTAGCGCCGCAGCGAATCAGTGTGCCGGAAGGAACCGAGCTGCAAATCTATACGCGCGATGCGAAGGGCAACAAAATGCTTATGTCGCTGCCCGGTCCCGTGGATATTTCGATGGTGCCAATTGAGTGGCGAGAAATCGAGTAACTGAAGCGCGAAAACCACTTGAAGCGCGAAAACCACTTGAAGCGCGAAAACCACTTGATTGCATAACAATGTCGGCCCCCTCGACTCGAGTGGGCTGTTGTTGATACGCTCGGGAAGACGGAGCCGGAATTCGGTTCGCACGCGGGACAGCTCGGTACCGGACATGGCGTGAACTAGAACGCCGCGCACTTGAATGGGCATCCCGCTCCCTCACGGGAGGGAGTTCGAATAACTAATCATGGTCTGAAGTTTACGATCGAAGAGATGTATGGGTCGGACTGAAACCGACCGCTAGATTACGAACGAGCCGAAGTCGTCAAGGCCGGCAAGAAAGACCACCCAGCAAGCGGAAGAAAAAACTCTTTTAAGTGATTGGATAGGTCCGCTCAAAAATAGCTTGACAGGTCCGACATTGTTAGAGATGTGCGGTTTGGGCTGCGTTTATCAGGCACTAGCCGATTAGCGGGTGATAAGCCCTGGCCGCGGGAGTTATCTGCGCATAGTTCGGACATCACGTGGACTATCCACGAACGCCGCCCGATCCAGGCGCCAAGCGCGCGAAAGTTACTGGTAAAGGAAGAACGTTTGCCTATTGCTTCTCCGCCCCATACTGGCTCGTGGTTCCGCGGAGTTTGTCAGTGATTGCGATGGTCATCGTCTTCCCGTCGGGAGCGACCGTCATGCGATAGATGCCGATCACTTTCCCGTCGCGTTTGTCGGTTTCTTCGATCGAATTCTTGCCCAGTTTCTTGACCGATACGCTCGTGGTGCCGGGGTCGCCCTTGTACGGTGCGTCCGTTCCATCCAGTTTGGCTGTGTAGCCTTGCCCGGTAGGATTGCTCATGGTCAAGGTATCGCCGTCCACCTTGTAGGTCAAAGAAAGCGCGTTCGCTGAGAGATCCTCCATCTTCCCAAACTTCCAAGAGCCTGAAATTGCGTGTGACCCGGCAGGACCCTTCGCCACGCGCGTCGCTTCGCCCTTGCCCGTGACTGGCTCTGCGTTGCTGGCACTGCTGTCGCTAAATTCAAACGTTGCTGTCTTGCCATCGGGCGAGACCGTCACCTTCGACGTGGTGACGATCTTTCCATCTTTTTTATCCGTTTCCTCGATGGTGTGGTCGTCAACCACCTTGACACTGACGCTGTCGTGGTAAGGATCTCCGCTGACCTTCTGTTCCTGGCCATCGGCTTTGACGTTGACGGGCGGAACGCACGTCTTGCATTGGTACATCCCGTCTTGCAGCAGGAAAACGTCCGGCTTCTTCGGCGCTTCGGTTGGATTCGGGTTAAATTTCCAAGTGCCATCGAAGGCGCTCTGCGCCGTCGCCACACCGGGCACGAACAGTGACACCAGCAGCCCAATCCATAGCAGCTTTTTCATCGCTCTAATCCTCCTTTGGATCAAAGTTGGATTTTGCTTGGCCGTGGGGAATTGACGGCAATATAGCAATTTCCACTTACATCCACAATGCTTACAAAAACACTCGCGGGATAATTGTAGGGAAATACGTGTATCAACAGTCCGACTGGTCCAGCCGAATGTAACTCCCGAAAACTCGCCCAAGCGAACCACTACCTCAATTGTCCGATTACGGCGTTAACCAGGACTTGGCCTCCGGACGCTCCATATCTTGACCAAGACTCACCGGGCGCGCCTGTCAATTCTGACAGTTGTAAATGGGCGATTCGTTAAGTTAGTCTTCTCCGCCATCCACACGTCGCTAAGTGCATCTCATTTCGATTTCGGAGGGGAACGATAGTGCGCAACCAATTTGCTGCCGCGGCAATCTGTGCAACTCTCCTTTTGTGTTCGGTGCCCAGAGTGAACGCGCAGGGCGAACCGCTCGGAGGCCAGCCTGCGCCCGGAGCCAAACAATCCGTGAAGGACCTGGGCGAACAGGTTGCCTACCAGAGAGCGTTCGAGGCGATCTTATGGGCTATGCCCGCATCCGCAATCTACCGCTTTCGCGTGGGATTGTTAGAGCAGCCCGGAATGGCCGACAACGTAATTACCGCATACTCCGGCCCGCTCACGATGGCACAAGAACTGATCACGCCAAATCAGGTGACACCGTACATCGGTGCCGTCTCCGACCTGCGAAAGGGCCCGGTCGTGTTGGAAGTTCCGGCCAAGACAGACAAAGCTGTTCTTTACGGTCAAGTCGTCGATGCGTGGCAGGCCACGATTGCCGATGTCGGACCGTCCGGACTCGACAAAGGCGAAGGAGGCAAATATCTGTTTCTCCCGCCCGGTTACAAAGATTCCGTCCCCGACGGTTATCTCGTGATTCACTCCACCAGCTATCGAATCTTTTATGGATTTCGCTCCATTCCAATTGGTGGGGCAACGGACGCGGAGGCACACGCTTACAGCACGACACTTAAGATGTACCCGCTGTCCGAAGCAGCTAATCCTAAACCGACGCGCTTCACGGATGGTCGCCCCTACCCGCTCCGTACTCTGCCGTTCTATGACATTCGAGCATTGCAGGACATCTACGACATCGTGAGCGTCGAACCCGTCCAACCACGCGACATGGTTATGATGGGAATGCTGGCGACAATCGGCATCGAACCCGGAAAACCTTTCAACCCTCCGCAGAAGTACAAAGCGGCTTTGGAACGAGGAATAGTTGACGCCTATTACTACATGCAAGAACTCGACACGAAATTGTTTGCCGAGAATTTATATTGGCCGGACCGCCACTGGAATTTTGCGATGGTTCCTGATGTAAACCGTGGGTTTAGCTTCGTGACCGACGATGCCGTACAAATTGACAAGCGGGCTGCGGGGTGGTTTTTCTTTACGCTCTATCCGAAGGTGCTCACCGAGCATGCCGGAACTGTTTATCTCGCACCAATCGCGGACAGTGACGGGCAACCCCTCAGAGCGGGCAAGACGTACAAGCTGCACATCCCGAAAGAAATTCCTGCCAAGCAGTTTTGGTCCCTGACTGTTTACGACCGCAGGACATGGTCCTTCATCAAGAACCCACAGGACCGAGCGGGCTTAGGTTCTTTCAACATGGATCAGATGAAGAAGAATGCTGATGGAAGTGTTGACCTATTTTTTGGACCAAAAGCACCGCCGGGAATGGAATCTAATTGGATTCCGACGGAAGACAAAGAGCCCTATCCGTGGCTTCGGCTCTACGCACCCGAGGAAACCTTCTGGAACAAGTCATTCAAGATGCCCGACGTTGAACTGGTGAAGTAGAGTCTCCGTGCTTAGGTCCCGATAAGTTCGCGTCGCGTTACCGGACATGTCCCGTCCTAGTACTCGACGTCGAAAACGGGGCGTTTTGTGCGCGCGCTGTTCCCGTCATCCACTGCCTTCCACCGATTGCTCGCGCGGACCTAAACTCTAACCAAGCCATATACGGGTATCTTTAATCGTCTTGTTGCCTTGACCAAGGTTCGGATTGCGCGTCCACTGCATGATGACCACATCAATTGCGCGATTTAGTTCCCCGCGCTTGTTGGTAGCGGCAAGTTCCGGCTGCTGTTCCAACACATAATCACGCGCCCAGAGCAAGATTGTGTCGCGACAGCACTTCTTGAACCCAGCAGAGTTGACAGGCAACTGCGGGTACTTTGCGCGCACAGCGTTCCAAGCCTCGCGGTCCACATCGGACAATCCCGCTGGCGGCTGATTGGCGACATCCACAACTTGCTGACGACGCATGGCGAAAATGCTCTCGTGGGAGTAGGGTTGGACGATTGTAATCCCATTCATGCCGCGAGTCAGCGTGGCACCGGAAGCAGTTCGCCGCTTTTAGCTCTCTGTAGCAGTTGCGCAGGTTGTCTGCAGTCCACTGCACTTTCTCGTCAGCAAAGTACTGCTCAATCGCGCGCAGGTTCAAGACGCCGTATGGTGGTTGAAATAGCTCACCGTGGGCGGTTTCAAACGCCATCCAAGCCTCGGCAGAAGCACGCAGGGCTGGCACACCTTGCGGCAGATTCCCGGTGCTCGCGACCGGCGCGACGCTTATTTGCGCGGTTCCGGCTTCTGCCAAAACTGGCGCACGCTGTGCGATAGACGGCGTCGCTTGTGTTTTTGTCGTCACGAAGTTGAGCCAGCATCGCCGCATCTTTTGCGGTCAAGGTGCCTTCATTTGCGCCCCGCTTGTAGAATTTCACCGTTCTGTCCTGCTTGTTCAACGCATCCATCAGTTCGTCCATCGTCTCGTGTGTGATGACGGCGGGCCAATCTTGAACGTCGACTTGTAGGAAATATCAGCGCGGCACACATTGGTGCCTTCGCTGATTTTCGCCGTGAAACTTTCCGCGTCGGCGGTTCTTGTTATGCTCTTGCGTGAATCAAATCCCATTTTATTGCTCCTTGACGGCTGTGCCGCGTTTATTCCCTACTCAATGCGTGCGCGCTTCTGCTGCACAAAGTTTTGAGAATTCACCGGACTTCGGTGACAGTTCCGGGTGAGCGAGACCAACATTGACGCGGGCCTGTGCCGGAATGCCTAATTTCACCTGCTCGACGTGCCGTGATTTCAAGCCCCGGTGTGCGAAGCCCAAACGGATCTGCTCGCGCTGGGCGTCGGAAAATCCGCATTTCTAACCGACACCAGCTTTCCCAATTCATTCAACGGCATATTTTTTATCGCGTTCGAATTTGTTCGGCACGCTGACGTGCATCGAAAGTTGTCACGCACCTGCTGTTTTGCGCGTTACGCCCTCGCGAACAACAGCCGGGTCTTCCATCTCGATTACTTCTTCGGGTCGCGCGTAGAACCACCCGGTTCCACGATATGGTCATATGCTGCCTCGAATTGTTCTAGCTGGAGCGGATATGGGTACTCCAAGACGGACATGCCAAGCTGATTTTCGATGAAGCTGACTAATCGCTCTGAATTCTGCGGGCACGGATAAAATTCCGGGTGCCGAACCTTAAACAGATTGGCAGATTGCCCTGTGAGCCTTTCCTTTTCTTCAAATGATATGTGAGTAGGTTTCATTTTAGGTTCCTCGCTTCTGAGATTTTCTTAAGTGTTTTTTCTTGCCGCTATCGTGATACTTACCGCTCAAGATGTTCTTCGCCCCGACCAGCACCATGCCGCGACGATGGCCTCCCAACGCTTCCATCTGTTCGGCTCGATGTTATCCTCGGGATGCGGACGCTCGGGCGGAAGTGCGAGGCTGTCTGCTACAGCGAACTTTGGCAAAGGGGGCAAAAGCATCGGAGGATGGGTGGCATCAATGCTTGGCTGCTTTATCCACCTCGGCTTGCGTGAACCATTTGCCGTGGTGAAGTCTCCGTATGCTTAGGCGATGCGGGCAAAAACTCCTGCTCGACGGAAGGAAATGTTTTCGGGGCGAGTCCACGGGCTGGCACCGTTATCTGTGCGCTTGAAGGTGCCGTCATTCTTTTGCTCCCAAGTCGCCATCAGATCAGTTGCGCAAGCTGACTATCCATCCTAGCTCCAGGTCGCTAGTTGTTTCCGGCCTTTAGGAAGAATGTGTAGCTGACGCGACCTGTTCTCAAGTTCGTTAGTTCAACAACCATTCCTGTGCGGTTGTCATGCCATCTTCTCCACCCGAGCACGTTCTAGCCGTTCAACGACATCGGCAGCCACCAGCACTTTCTTGCGTTTAGAGCCTTCCCCGACATTCACAATTTTGGCAGAGGAGGTTTGGAGAATTTGATAGACCTGCGGAACGGAAACACCGATCGGTCAGCGAGTTGGCGTATGGAGAAATATGGCTGGCGTCCCGAGCGGCGTTGACGCTGCGCTTCGACAGCGGCAATTATTGCATCAGCGGGAAAACCAAAAAGTGAAGCAAACTCTGCGATGGATAGCGAGTCTTGCGACTAAAAGGACATGGCAAAGCACTCCAACGGCTAATTGGAACGCCTGCCACGTAAGGTGGAAGGACTACGCTGGGTATTCTAATGCGTGAGACATCACGGCACCAAGCCGCCCACGCATCTACGTTCGCCAGTCGTGATTACCGCATGGGTTCGCATCACCCATCAGCCCCATGCGCGACACTGCCTTGCGCTGGAAGCCTGCGTGCCCATTTCCTATGAGAATAGTATACCAGACTGGCCATCGAATTGCAAGCGGTTTTCGCTCCGGGTAGCGTCAAGGATTGTGTGTAAATTTTTTGAAGGGTTTTTTCTCCCAGGAACGGTTTAGGTGACTGATGACGCCAAAGACGATGCGGTCACAGCTGCCGGGATTGGCGAAGCTGGACATCGGCCGGGTGCGCCGACGGACCTCTCGGAAAGACCGCTCGATCACGTTGGTGGTGCGCACCTTCTTCCAATGGGCCTCCGGCACATCGTAAAAACTCAGCAAACGATCCAGATCGCGTTCCACGCAGGCCACGGCTTTAGGGCGGCGCTGTTCCCAGTTCCGTTTCCACTGCCGGAAGGCCCGCTGCGCCTGCCCGCGATTCTTGGCCCGGTACAGGCTGGCGGCTTGCGCCACGCAGCTGCCTTCGCTGCGCCGCACCTTGTCGGCGATATTGCGCAGCTTGTGCGCCCAGCACAGTTGCACGGCCACGCGCGGAAACACCAGCGGGAGCGCGGCCGCCAGCCCCTTGCCGCCATCGCTGACGATCAGCCGCAAGTGCTGGCCTTGCAGCCCGCGCTGATATAAATCCTGCAGAAATTCCGTCCAGCACGCTTCACTCTCTCCGTTGTGGGCAAACTGATAAGCGAAGACCTCGCGCCGTCCCTGCGCGGTGATCCCATAGGCCACCAACACCACCCGACGGCGCACTTTACGGCCCGCATCGCGCACTTTCAAAACCACGCCATCCAGAAACAAATACAGATAATCCGCGCGCAGCGGGCGCCGGTGAAACTGCTCGGCCGCCCGGCTCAGTTCGCGCGTCAGGTTGGAAACCGTCTGCGCCGAATACGCTTCCCCCAGCACTGGCTCCAGCACCGCGCCCACCTGGCGAGTGGAAATCCCCCGCAGAAAAGCCTGCCGCACCAGTTCGTGCACCGCCGGTTGCGCCCGCTTATAACGCGGCAAAAACTGGCTGCGGTAGCGGCGGCGCGTGCGCGGAACCCGCAAACGCCGCAACAAACCCAACCGCGTGGCTAAATCCCGCAGCCGATAGCCGTTGCGGTAATCCATGCGAAACTTCTGGGCTGTGCTCGTAATAACCCAACTGCAAGTGATAATCGCGCTCGGCTTCCAGGGCCTGCTCGATCAGGCGCTTCACCTGGCTGCGCACCCATTCCCCCAGTTCCTGGTCAAAGAACTCTTTCCACTCGGCAAAGTCCAGCTTAAGATGTCCATTGCTGAGGACTTCCAGTTCTCGCATCGGGTGTACCTCCTCCTTGTGAGTTGGCGCTCCAAGAAGATGTACACCCTTCTTTTTTGCTTCCAAGCCAAATCTACACACAAAAATTTACGCTACCTCGCTCCGAAAAGACGGACGCTCCCCGAAAACTGTCATGTTTTCTGACACGTTTTTGAAAAACATGTCCGTAACTTATAGAAAAGACGCGGGCGAATGATAAGCCGGATTCTCCGGACGAACCTCGCATCTCGCGGCCCTTCCGTAAGTTGCCTAAATAGAAGTAGTGTTAATACGCGTTGTACGTCAACCATGGCAATTGTGACAACCCCGAAATAATTTCAGGTACAGTTTGGGCACAGTTCTATGGGCTGAGGCCCTATCAAAGACAAATTCTTTGAGCACACTTGCGGTTTTTCTCAGACCCAGTTTCCGGCTGACTTCCGAGCAAGAGGCAGCGGGTTTTGTGAGCCACCCTCACCCACCGATAGCCCTGTCATTTGTAATTTCCCGCGCCAGTATTGTACCCACCTGTTTGCTATGGTTTAGCCAAGCATGTTACGGAACAAAGGGTGAAAAACGGGGCAGTTTGGACAGATGTAGGCAAGAAATGGGCAAGGAATTTGCCGCGATCACAAGCCAAAAGCCCGCTTTGCCAGATCACTCATATTAATTTTGCTGGTCGTGACGGTTAAAAAATTTCTGTACTGCGGGTCAGTGCTCCATCCAAACCTCACCGTAATGTGGCCATCGCAGCGCGCGGTTACGCACCTGGTGATTTAGCCCTCTATCTTAGCAAATCGTGCACGAGCCAGCCGGTTGCCACCTTGGAATAGCGATCCGTCGCACTGGTGTCACCGAACCGACCATCCGAAATAATCAATAATTTAGGGCCGCCCATTGCCTCGAACAACTCATTCGAATAGCGGACATCTGTCGTATGATGCGACGCAAGAAAGATAATCACCACCCATCACCGCCGCAACAAAACTGGGAATCTCAAGTAGCTCGTCCCATGACGGTGCTTCGTTATCTCCGGGATCACCATTTTCAATTCGGCGTAGGACACAACTACGACTAAACTGTGATTGTTCAGATTGTCCGTGCCGCAAGAACTGGTGCCGCCGAAAATCTGAATCGTGCCGTCGGTAAGAGGTAAGCGTCTGTTTTGAACCGTCTGGACGAAGTGTGGGCGGATGAGTGATGGTGATCGTGGGCACTAGAGAAGTGCCCACGAGGGATAAGTGGACACTTCCGGTAAGCGACGGCGAAGTTGGACGGTCGAGGTCAAGCGCAGGATCGCAGAAGAGAGCTTCGAGGGAAACGTCTCCGTAGCGCAGCTGTCACAGAAGTATGCGGTGAACGCCAATCAGATTTTCCAGTGGCGGAAGAAGTATCGCGAAGGACGCCTGGAAAACAGCACCTCGATCAATCTGCTTCCGGTGACCGTCTCGAAGGAGTGGCAGTAAGAGCAGCAAACCCTGGTAGCAGGTCTTGTCAGGCGACGGCCGGGACTCTGCAGATCGAACTTCCCAAAGGAACTCTGCGGATTGCGGGCCGCGTAGACCTGGTGGTTTTACGAACTGCGCTGGAGTGTTTGCTGGGATGATCGGGATGCCGGCAGGAACGCGCATCTGGATCGTCGCAGGAGTGACGGATCTCCGGCGTGGATTCACGGGCTTGAGCGGAATGGTCCAGACGGCGCTGGAGGAAAATCCTTTTTCCGGTCACGTGTTCGTGTTTCGCGGCAAGCGCGGCGACTTGCTCAAAGTTCTTTGGTGGAGTGGCGATGGGTTGTGCTTGTTCGCGAAAAGGCTGGAACGAGGAAGATTCATCTGGCCGCAAGCGGCGAACGGAACGGTGTCGCTGACGCAGGCACAGCTGTCGATGTTGCTGGAAGGAATCGACTGGCGGCGCCCGGTGCGGAGTTACGATCCGCAAATCGCAGTGTGAGTGCAAAATATTTTATTCTTTTCGGTGGAATTTTAATCAGGCTGTAAAACAACTGCAGTATATTCTGCTGCGATGAATCACGCGGCTGGCGTTCTCCCCAACCTCGAAGCACTCAATCCCAGTGAGCTGAAAGCTCTGATCGTCGAGCAGTACAAACAACTCACCACGCAGGAAGAAAGAATCCTTTCGCAGGGCGAGCAGCTGGTCTCGCGCGATGCGGAAATCGAACATCTCAAGCTGCTGCTGGCCAAGCTTCGTCGCCGGTACTTCGGACGTTCATCGGAAAAGGTGCATCGCCAGATCGAGCAGCTGGAGCTGCGGCTGGGAGAACTGGAACAGAGCCGAGCGCTCGAAGCGGAATCGCCGAAGCCGAGCGCCGCGGAGACTGCCGTGGCCCGACCGGCGCGGCGACCGCTACCCGCGCATCTGCGGCGTGAAGTGCAAACCTACCTGCCGCAACAGAAAGCTTGCCCCGACTGTGGCGGAGAGCTGAAGCATCTGGGCGAAGATGTTTCGGAAATCCTGGAGTATGTGCCCGAGAGAATCAAAGTGATTCGTCAGGTTCGACCGAAGCTGGCCTGTGCCGGCTGCGACCGCATCGTACAAGCCCCAGCGTCCAGCCGGCCGATCGAGCGGAGTATCGCAGGCCCGGGACTTCTGGCCCATGTGCTGGTCTCGAAGTATAGCGATCACTTCCGCTGTATCGCCAATCGGAGATTTACGAGCGCGAAGGCGTGGAAATAGATCGCTCGACATTGGCCGAGTGGGTAGGCAACGAGCCACTGCTCGCGCCCCTGGTGGAGGCGTTGCGCCGCCACGTTCTATCGGGACAGAAGCTGGACGCCGACGACACGCCGGTTCCGGTGCTCGCGCCCGGTTGGGAAAGACCAAAACGGGACGGTTGTGGACGTATGTACGCGATGACCGGCCGGCGGCAGGTCTGGCGCCGCCGGCGGTATGGTTCTGCTACTCAGCCGATCGTAAAGGCGAGCATCCGAAGCAGCACTTGAGTTCGTTTACAGGGACGCTGCAGGCCGATGGTTACGCAGGGTTCGATCAGATCTACGAAACGGGGCGCATCAAGGAAGCAGCGTGCTGGGCGCACGTGCGCAGAAAGTTCTACGATCTGGTGGAGGCGAACAAATCGCAGACCGCAACCACGGCTCTGGAGCGAATCGCTGAGTTATACGCCGTCGAAAAGGAAATCCGCGGACGTCCCTGTGAAGAGCGGCGCGAGATCCGCAACCTGCGAGCCGGCCATTGCTGGAATCGCTCAAGCAATGGCTGGAAGAAACCTTGGACAAGCTCTCGAGGAAATCAGATACAGCGATGGCGGTTCGCTACGCACTGGGGCGTTGGGAAGCGCTGGTGCGGTACTGTGACGATGGCGCTCGAGATCGACAACAACGCGGCCGAACGAGCCTTGCGTGTCGTGGCTCTGGGCAGAAAGAATTTCCTGTTTGCAGGTTCCGATGGTGGCGGCCAAAGCGCGGCAGCAATCTACAGCCTGATCGGAACAGCAAAACTAAACGGGCTTAACCCGGAAAGCTATCTGCGTAACGTCCTGTCCCGCATCGCTGACCACCCGATCAACCGCATCGAAGACTTGCTCCCTTGGAATCTTGCTTTAGAACTCGTCGAAAACTCCCCTGACGCTGCCTAACAAATACTGCTCTGCGTCAACACGGCCTCCGGACGACGCTTACGTGAGTTGCCGGTACAAGCCGACGTTAGTTGCATCCGTCAGTAGGCCACCATATGCGCGATCAATCCTCAAATACTCGTCAATCACATTCGTATCTGTAGCGCGATTGCCGTTCCGAATATCCGCCTCCGAAAGGTGCCGAGGTCTCCACAGACTTCGAGGCGCGAGCAGATTAAAGTTGAAAATGTCATCCAGATGATCACGGTGTGGGTGCGTGATTACGACGGCATCCAGCCACTCGACTGGACGATTTGACAGAGTTTCTAGAGGACTAAAGTCACTGGCGTCACCTAGGTCCACCGCTATTCGGCGGTTGGCAGGTGTCTGGATGTATGCGGCGCTTCCGTGGTTCACGTCCCAAATGGTTACTTCAAGCATCTTAGCTCTTTTCAGTAGATGGTTTGATACTCTTCAGTTCGGGCTTGCCGTGTACCGCGCCGTGTGCAGTTTTCTTTTGTTCCTTACGACGCCAGTAAATTATTACTAGTCCCAGCTGAGCGATGGCTGCCCCGAGGATTGTGCAGGCGGCCACCGCCCAGTTGATGTGCAACCCCGTTCCAATCTGGACTGGGTAAGATAGATTGAGACTTGTGTATGCTCCGTCGAGAATCAAGGAAACTGCAACACCGCTGGGAGAGAGATGTCGATGCTTTGGCTACTCCCGGGGTCGAAGATTTTCCTTGGGTACCTGTGGTCCAAGTACATGCCGGATTTGTTTGTCAGTCCTTCCGGATGCTTCACAGAGACACAGGCACGGATTTCGTTGACATATCTGGCGACGCAACGCGAAATAGACACGATTTCTTGCGAGCGAGAAAACCAACAGGCAACCTACGCCACCCGAAACGACAAGCAAGAGTCCTACCGCGCCTAGCGTGAACGCGGTAGCCTTGAAGTGCTCGATGAGAAAGGAACAGCGGCACCAATTACTGCGAGCATTCCGCCGAAACCGAATTCAAGACGCTTCAAAAAGCCCTCTTCATAGTGACGCATCTGTTCAAAGCAATCGTGAAAGTCAGCAACCGCGGAGCAAATCGTCGTAGACGGTCATGGCAGATGGCTCCGGGCACGTCAAATGCCGGCATTGGACCGAAACTTTTTCGCCAGTGTTTAAATACTGGTTTGCTTCATTGCTAGTTCAACCACCGTGGCAGAGTCGCGATCTACGAGAATTGCTTTTTTCCCCAGCCTATATAGCGCCTTGGTGAATCGGATTGTCAACGTATAGTTTGAATAGTACAGTGCGATAATAGTTCAGGGTCAATCAGATCGTAGGTAAAGGTGAACAGTAATGGGAAAGTTGCATTGTCTCAATGTTGGCTGTGCCGACGCATCAGTAATAGTGTCGACAAACTGCACTTTCCTTGTCGATTGCCACGACATTGAGTCCCACGCTCATTTGCTCCCCAGCTCAAAAAACATTCGCGGAGTATTCATCACGCACCAACATCGAGATCATTATTCAGGTCTTGAATACCTTCGGCGAAAAGGCTACTCAATCGGGTGCCTTATCTACAGCCCGTATGATCGAAGATATGGTGATGCTAGCGTCACGTCCGACGAGTGGGACGAATTCAGTTCGCATCGCGATTACTTCGGATCGAAGGGAACGGCACTCCGCGCTCCATACCGGCAGGAGTCTTTTGACGAGGCTTACTGGAACATTGATGGAATTAAGTTTTGGATGTTGGGTCCTAATCAGAAGATCGCTGCCTCAGGCACTCGCGAGCTTCATGATGCTTGTCTGGTCTTTCGTGCTGATGTCGGCGACCGCAAATGTACCTTCACAGGAGACGCGTCTGACTGCAATCTGAATTGGATAGCTCACAACACATCCCACATCTGCGACGATATCTTGCACGCAAGCCATCACGGCAGCTTGAACGGAGCTGATCTGGACTTCATCAAGAAATGCAATCCGGGGTATACCGTAATTTCCACGGAAGTTGACGTTCACGAGAGCATCCCTGATGAGATCGCCCTCAAACGGTATGCCGATAACACGAGATACAAAGTTTATCGGACAGACAAGGACGGAACCTTGGTATGGACATTTTGAGGTAGCGACCACCGGCACTGGGGCGATTTGGCGTCTTTTGTTTCTACCTATTCGCCTCGTCAAGCGACTCTTGAATTCCTTTGATGATTTCGTTCAGTGCCGCTTCCTTCTGCGTTTCAAACGCCTGCGTCATGAACGAGCGCGCGCTCATTTTGTGGGTTCCGAATTCCAGAAAACGCGCAACGGTCGCCACGGCTATGCGGCCAACCTGCCGAACCTTGCCTTTCGCGTTCTTCCGTTCCTTGTAAGCACAGTTGCTACGCTCAATGAGTCCAGGCCCAGAATGAGGCATACCGTGCCTCTGCGATAAGAAGTGACGTACGGTACCTTGTCGCTCTGTGAATCTGCAGATAGTGGATTGAGCGAGCGCAGGAATGGACTGTCCGGTCTTGGCCTTTATTGTCGAGATTCAGAACAAGCGTGTTGATTACTTTAAACGGATTAGATAAGGCTAGCATAAGATATCAGAAGGAGATTGTTGGTCTATCATGGGCGAGCTTGCAAGGGAAAAACTGGCATCTGCGCATGGTGCTGCGCATGTCCTGTCGATTGGGGTGAGCGAGTACGGACCACATTCTGGGTTCACAAAATTGAGAGTTTGTACAGAAGACGCGCGCCGTGTTGCGCAAGCGTTTCGGGACGTACGCGAGCTAAACGCTGACCCGTCGCAAATTCGTCTCCTTGCTGCGTCCCCGAATGCAGCCGAACGGCCGACGGGTGGCCAAATCTATTCGGCAGTAAAAATGCTCGCAGAGAGCGCGACCGAAGATAACCGCGTTTTGGTTTTCTTTAGCGGCCACGGAGTCAGGATAGAGAATGAGTTTTATCTCGTTCCGGAGGACGGCAATAGCCAGATAACGAAAACGATGATTGCTTTTCGTGAGCTTCTGGAGTTGTTGGACGGATCGGATGCCAAGCACAAGATTGTCGTCTTGGATGCCTGCCTCTCCGGGCCGACGGCCACAAATTTCAAAAGCCCACTATCGGAAGCGTCGCCCAAATTCCTCACTGAATACATCGAGAAAACAAAAGGCACGGCGATCCTGGCGTCATCAACCGCTGACCAGCCCTCGACTATACTGTCACCTGACCCGAAAGTGAGCCTGTTTACTCACTTTTTTGTCAATGCGTTGCAAGGGAAACCTCAGGCCCTGGACGGCAAGTTGCTGACGCTCGACAGCCTGTTCACTTTCGTCTCGACGAGCGTCATAAAATCGTCAAAGAGCTACGGGAAGACTCAGCAACCAACCCTAAAGGCGACCGCTACGGGAGTAATCGTGCTTGGTGATTTCAGTCGCCCACTATTGAGTGCCGCAGCTAGCGACCTTGTTCCTGCGGTTGACCACTTGAGTTTTCACGACTCTCGTCGAGGTGAAGCGACTGACGTGCTGAGCGCCTTGAAATATACATGGAAGCATGACGCTGAATACATAGAATCGCGTGTGAACGATGTCATTCCCGAAGCAATGAAGAATAATTTTGGTGCGATTCGGGCCAAGCTGTTCGGAGTCTTTGGGATTAAACAGGTGCAGCTCCGTGATAACGGCGTCGACTTTCCTGGAGGGAGCTATACGGTCACGTACTCGGCCAATGACGTGAAGCACGGCATTTACACACACACAGTGCGGTTCGACAGCGACTGGCTCACTCGCACGAATGAGATGCTCAGCCTCCTAAAACTGATAGGTGTCACCAATCCGGACGTGATTGAATTCACCGTGTCCCACGAATTAGACCCTGAGGATTGCCTCCCAAAGCTCCAGGCCGCAGGCTGGACGATAACAAACGCCCAGGACGATGAAGTTCGGGCTTCGCTCGGTGGATTCGAACTGACCATCAAGTCGGGTTCACTTGCGCTGTCAGGATTCACTCCGCCCGAACTCTTCGGAGACGACAAGGAGCGAGACGATTCGGCTCTATTGGTCACCGGTTTGATCAAGCAACTAGCCGTGAAAACCAACGGGTGAGCCGAGCCTTTGCTTGAGCCGCCCAGAAGTGATCCTTCCAAGGTCGAGAACGCGGCAATCTAACACAAGTCGCATCGCCTGCGCCCAAGGCAGGAGCAGAAACGCTAGGTGGTTGGTTCGTTTAGCGTTTTCCTATTTCATGCATCACGGTTTTGCACGGTATTCGTCAACGTTTGTTCCCAGTTGCCCGTCAGCCGGAAAGAACAATACCGTCTTGGGAAGTCGCCTTTTTAGTTTTCCCTAGCTCGCAGGAACAGCTTGAAGGGCGATCGGCTGTTGTCGAATGCAAACACTCGAAGCACAGTTTGAGAGTCTACAATAGGGCTGATTGTATTCAGCGCGTCCGGAGACATTCCTCGCCCGTATGCGCTTGTGAATGGAGGGAAAGTGGGCTATCGAGACGAAAACGTTGGGCACGTTTACGTGATGATTAATCCAGCGATGCCAGGCGTAGTAAAGATCGGACGGACACGAGACCAAACTAGAGCGCGCGCTCGGCAATTGTATTCAACCGGTGTACCGAAAGAGTTCATCGTGCTGTGGCAGGAATACGTACATGACTCAGATAAGGTGGAACAAGAGATCCACGAACGATTCAAGGATCTGCGCGTGAATCCGAGGAGAGAGCTTTTCGAAGTCGAGCCCCAACAGGCAATCCGCACATTGATGGACGTCGCTCGCCCGTACTTCTTTGATCTAAGCGAGAAGTCACCCAGAATAGACATCACGAATGAACTAAGAGCCAAGTTCGGCCCTAGTCTGCGACCTGACATCACAGCTGTGAATGTAGCCAAGGCCGAGCTCGGCGGGATGTTCCTTGAAGTTGTCCAGATCCCGTCAGACCGCAAGAATAAGAAGCAACTTGTCGATTATGTCGATCTGGAGGTATTAGGGGAGGGTTTCGCGTTTCGCCAATCGCTCGATGAGGTGGCCAGAAAAGTTGTTGGCCTTGATCCAATATCGATCGCCATGGTTACCGACTTGTTCACCGATGAGGCGGGGCTTCGAGTTTGGGAGGAAAGCCAACCTTCAGAGGGATGAACAAGAAGACAGCCGACGCCCCGAGATTGATCCGGCGGGAAAAGGGAGCGACTGCGCCGCAGAGGAGGAGGACTGATGCCTTCATACTCTTTTGAGAGAGCACTGTTTGTCGTGGGTGAGCCGAATTCAGGCAAGAGCAACCAGTTGCGGAGTATGTTTCGCGATGTCCGCCTGGGCACAGGCGGACATCTTCCCGCAGGGAGGAGATTGGATGAAGTGTACCGCCTATCAAACGAGCGCAGCCTGTATCTGCGCCTGACCTCGCCTCATGAAGCCGGAGAATCCCTCAACAAAAAGCGCGGCCAACGGAATTTTGTCGACAAGACGGCCCGGATAATCGATGAAAACACACCCCGATTCGGCAGGCGATGGAACTTCGCGGGCGCGCTTCAGCCACATTCTAGGCACAATATGCCGGATGTCGTGGTGACGTGCCGCGCTTTCGTCCGGCGCTTCGATCCGGAACGTACGCGAGTTGTCTTTCTAAGTCCAGACCGGCACGGGGTATCCCTGCAGGCGGATGAACACATGGACTTGGTTGATGGTTTGCGGCAGATTCCGTCTATGGAGGTGTGCTGGATCGATGCGCGGGAGCGAAGGGTGAACGGTTTATTGCTGGCAGATTTTTTTGATTTCACGTAGAGACAATCTGCGTACCGATGTTCACGTTACAAGAGGCTTCGAATCTCAAGAAACCGCTTTTGAACCTCGGCCCATGACAAACATGGACCGTCAGCAGAGCATCTTGCATTGCGCCTCGTATTCGGCGCTGATGACCTTGGCCAGTTCCGGCGGCGGAAACAGAGCGTCGCTTTTGGCGAAGCTCATCCCTTCGGGGTGGAAATAGCTTTTCGGCAAAATGCGTCCGGCTGATCTCGTCGTAATCCGCCTTGATGGCCGCGTACTCGGCGGATTTCAGCATGGCGATCACTTCCGGCTGCGCCGCAAGTTGAATCAGGTCGTAGTAGTGCCTTGCATAGGTTCCGAGCGGCTGCCCGTCGCGCTTGAGCATTTCGACCTTGCCGTGGATGGCGAACATTTTTTCGACGAAGGTGCGGCGGAAATGCAGGAGACGGAGCGGGAACCGGCCTTCGTCGTCTGCGCCCATTGAAGTGCTCGTTTCCTCGAGGAACTGTCCGAGATATGAGCGCAGTTCGAGCGATGGTGGTGGGTTCGCGGCCGCTGGCGGTGCCGGCTTCGAGGAGGACGCGGTTGGCGACTTCGCCGGGGCCGCCGAAGCGTTGCGTATAGGAGAAGCGGTCGCTGCGCCCGAAACCGTCCGATGGTCCTGGCTCTCCTCCGCGACGAAGGTGAGCGCCGGGATGTGGTCCGACAGCATCGCGGAGCTTCTTGAGTTCGCGGTCGATTGCCGTTTTTACCCAGGGCCGGTTTGAAGGCGCGGGGGATCGAGAAAAATGTCGATGTCTTCCGAAAAGCGCTGGATCAGGTTCCAGCCTTTGGCCAAGCTCGTGCCGCCCTTGAAGATGATCTTGTCGGGAGCCGCGGCGGCGATGGATGCGCAGCGCTTCCGTGACATCGTAATCCTTCTCGATGATCGCGGGGCGCAATTTCCGCGAGCGCGGAAGTGCTGCTCCGCACCCGAGTATCGCCTGGTCAAAATCCTTGTGCTCAAAAAGCTTCATGTCGGCGGCGCTCCCTGGCCTGCCAGTTGCGTGCGTGCCGCAGTCCGGCCAGCAGGCCGAAGTCGAACCGCGAGAAGGGATTCAAGGAATCGCGCAGGCGGCGCCGCGCCGCGCCGCTTCTTCCCGAGTTGTTCGCCGATGGCGCCGATCATCGCGCGGACGCGCGGGGGCTCGGAAGGCGCAACCTTAACCAACCGCTCGAAGCGTCCTTTCTCCGACAAAAAGGCTTGACGGTGCGGCGGACGGTTTCTTCCGGCGAGAGTTCGCTTGTCCTTCCGGCGCGGCGCAGGAAATCAAGCAGCGCCGCATCGCTCTCCGAAAGTCCGGCCCATGCTTCCGGTCTGCGCGTGTGAATGACGGTGTCGCTGCCGACAAGTTGCAGGGGCAGGCTGAGGGCGCTGGTGGAAAGCTCTCGCACGTCCTGCCGTTCTGCGTCGTGAATCCCAGAAGATTGGCGGCGGCGATGCCGGAAGGGAAAACGCCCTTGCGGCGGGATGCGAGCCTCTGGATCGCGGCCAGGGGTAGGCCGGCTCTTGCCGAAGGCCGTCTGCCCGGTTGTTGTAGTAGACGCCCTTGCTCCAGGCGTTCAAGCCGCCCTCCCGCGTCAGGCGCGAGAGGGCCTGGGCGACGGCCTCGAAGGGCAGGTGCCGGAAGTCATCAAGCCGCCACAGCCGTTCGCCGCCGCGTTCGATGCGACGCCGGACGATGGTCATGACGCGCTTCGAGCTTCTAGATTGAGTTTCATCCTTTGCCATGGGAAAAGAATGTCGTGGGCCGCGTCGTATGTCAAGTTTTATTGCAATAAAACTTGACAGTTGACAATGTCAGATTATCTGGTCTATATTTCTGACAACGGAGTCAAATATGAGCGACGGGCCCCACCGAAGCCTACCCATGTGCCGCGCTTGGAAAAAGGTCGCGAGATGCGCAGATAATCCGGCCTTTGAAGTAGAAGAAATTAGAAACGCGATTGTTCCTGCTCTGGAACAGGACTGTAGGCAAGAAGTCAGTCGAGGATTTCTGGCGGGCTTCCGTAAAATCTGCAGCGACCAACAACCCACGCTGTTCCAACGTGATCTGGGACCCTCGCTAGAGGCGCTGAGGCGCACCGCAGGTCCCGGCATGGAGCGCCTTATCGTCGACCATGCCATCCATGCGGCTGTGAAGGGAAACACCAGCACCGACATCGCCGAAAAGGCGGTGGCTGACGCGCTCAGGGATCGCGGGGCCCGAAATGGCCGCAGCGTGGAAGAACACTTCTTCCGAAATTCGACGGAGCGCCGTGCGCACAGGGTTAGGGTACGGATCGAACAGGGCGTGAGCGGTGCCGATATGAATGCCGTCGCGCACCGTGTATTAAACGGCGAACACGAAAAAATCGGTCGCGAAACTATCGAAGCGGCAAGGACTGGATGACGGAGTAAAGCTATGATGGCAGAAACTAATGATCTCTTTTCTCCGCCTTCGCTGAGAGTCCACGTCGTCGAGCCGGGCGTGGCGGTGCGGAGCGGGTGGTTGCGATGCCATATCGGCCGGAACGTAGCGTTCTCCACGGAACGGCTGGAATCTCTATTGCATCGCCGAATGGGAGCCGGTACCGTCTACGACGCCCTCTTGGTGGCTGCCGCCGTCGAATTTGCGGACCGGACGCAACGGCGTCCGTCGCTGAGCTGGCAAAGAGACTTTCAGCTGATGATTCCGGTGCACGAGCCGGAACGATGGAACAACAAGGCGGTATTGGACTGCTGTTGCACGACGTGTTGAATTTCCTCACGGGCGATAGATGGCAGATGGAGTTCTGCAAGCGCAAGAAACCGCTAAGCGCTCCGGACGCAGCAGCAGATTCAGTCTTCCTTCCGGCTTGACCGCCGTCATACCTTATAGTGACGGCATGCGACTCCCGCTGTGTCGCTGGAATTCTTGATCGAAAAATGGGGGACAAGCTGATTCGCGTGCGGCTGGGATCAAAAGCAAGTGACGGCAAGACGCTTTCGCGACTGCGGCAACCCTTTACGTCCGTTCCCTACCGTGTTCAGGCCGGCCGGCATTCGTTTGTGGAATCAACGGCGCGTTCGCGTGGGTTCAAGTTCGCATTGGTCAGCGGGCTGGCAGCGTATCTGACGAAAGCTGGGCAAGTCATCGTGCCTGAGAGCGGGCAGGGGGCGCTTGGCCCGGTATTAATTACGGTCGGGCAGGGCTACGAAGATTACCGCAGCCATCCTCTATTCACTGAGCGGATGGAGAGATTCCTGAACGCGCTACTTCGCCATAAACTCCGGTTCGATTTCACGCAGCTTTGGCAGACCAAGGCCGAGACTCTCAAGAAATTTACAGACGACTGTAAGGATGGTCCTTCATGGGCCGCGACATGGTCGTGTTGGCAGCAAACCCGACAGGTGAGCGTGGATAAGAAGAAACGACAATGTGGAATTTGTGCGGCCTGTCTGCTGAGGCGCATGAGTGTTCACGCCGCCGGACTGAGCGAAGCGAAAGAAACATATGTGTGGGAGAACCTGTCGGCCCGGACTTTTGAGGCTGGCGCCGCGGCGTCGTTTCCCAAAAATAAAATAACGAAGGCTCTTCGCGAGTACGCCATCGCCGGGACGCTGCACCTGGACCATTTGGCGCAAATTCGGAAATCTCAGGCAAATTCCGAAATGCTGGAACTCTTCTGTTTCCAGCTGAGCCGCTCGCTCGGTATTGAGGAAGAGGATGTTCGCTCTAAACTGGACCGCTTGTTGGCTCAACACGAAACGGAATGGAAAAGTTTTATCACCTCTCTGGGCGAGAATTCATTCATGGGCAATTGGGTAGGCGAGGCGCGATCATGAGCATTCTGGAAGAAATGAGCCCGGAGCATGTCGGCGAGCGCCTGCGGATTGCCCGCGAGAAGGCGAATTTCACCGCAAGAAGATGCTGCGAAAGAGATAGATGTCGCGCGGACGACCCTTGTTGCCATCGAGCAGGGGCACCGGCGCGCGCGCATCGGCGAGGTGCAGAGACTGGCCAAGGCCTATGGCACCTCGGTCAATGCGATTCTGCGTGAGGAAGCTGTTCACGTCGATCTTATGCCGCGTTTTCGCAAGCTTCTTACTAGCAAGGATAAAGCCGAGAGCGAAGCCGCTGAATTATTGGCGAGTCTTGCGACGGCCGAAGTCGAACTCGAAACCCTCCTCGGTATCAAACGCGTAAGGAACTATCCTCCCGAACGACCGATCCTGCCTGGCGACGTGCGGGCACAGGCAGAGCACGACGCTACGGAGTCCTCCGTCATACACTTCGGCCGGAAACCAGGCCTGTTACCAACATTGTGACGCTGCTTGAACTGGAGCTTGGTGTCCGTGTCTATATGTTCGCAGGATCGACGGTCGCATCTCGGGATTGTTCGCTTATGACGACGCCCTGGGGCCCTGCGTCTTACTGAACGCTAGCCATCCGCGAGAGCGGCGTAATCAGACGGCAGGCCATGAATGGGGTCACTTCTATGTCCTCCCGGCGGAGTCCGGAGATTTTGCATCGCAATGAGACGGAAAACACGCGCGAAGAGCGCTATGCCAATGCTTTTGGCAGAGCATTTCTGACGCCGGCGCGGGGATTGATGCAGAAATTTCACGAAGTGACGGCCGGATCGGACCGACTTACCCGGCGGCATGTCATTATCTTGGCGCACTATTGCTTCCCGCGACACACCGAAGAAATGCGCCAAGATAATGACAACGTTGTCGGTGTCCGACTGCGTCCTACTTCGTGAAATTTCTGCATCAATCCCGCGCGGCGTCAGAAGCCACGCCAATGCTTTTGGCAGAGCATTTCTGACGCCGGCGCGGGGATTGATGCAGAAATTTCACGAAGTGACGGCCGGATCGGACCGACTTACCCGGCGGCATGTCATTATCTTGGCGCATTTCTTCGGCGTGTCGCGGGAAGCAATAGTGCGCCGCCTAGAGGAACTCGGCTTGACGAAACCCGGAACCTGGGACTGGTTCGAGTCCCAAGGCGGCGTGACCGACGAGCAGGGGCGTCAGGTGCTAGGTGATCTGGTGGCGGTCTGACAGGGAAAAGGCCGAGGCAGATCAACCCACGACACTGCGTCTAAACTTGCTCGCTGCGGAGGCCCATCGCCAAGGCCTTCTGAGCGAGGGACAGTTGGGCCGCCTTTTGGACCTCAACCGTATCGAGCTGCGCGGAATATTGGACAATCAGGAGAATGAGGGGATAGAAGCTGATGGGATCATGCCCAACGTGCTTGATTGATCCGTCGGCGCTCCTCGTTGCCGATGCCAGTACCGTCATAAACCTGAATGCGTCGGGCTGCGCCTGCCGTGTCATTGAAGCCTTGCCTAACCGCGTTCTTGTTGTCGATATCGTGCGGGAGGAACTTGAGGGAGGGCGGCACCGGCAACGGTCGGACGCTCATCTATTAAATGATCTCGTAAAGAACAAATTAATCGAGATTGACAGTCTCGACGCTGCGGGTGAGGGATACTTCGAACAGCTCGTCATCGGAGATGCGAAGGACACATTGGACGACGGTGAAGCCGCAACGATCGCACACGCCGCCAGCCTCAACGGCGTTGCTGTGTTCGATGAAAAAAAGCGACGCGCATTTGTGGGGAACGTTTTCCAGCCTTGCACCTCGGCCGCACGATGGATATTTTTGGCCACCCGTTAGTGCGGCGTGCGCTTGGAGCTGATGGATTGGCCGACGCCGTGTTCAATGCGCTCTTTTACGGCCGCATGAAAGTGTTTCCCCATTACGTCGATTGGGTGGTGGCCCTGATTGGAATGGACCGCGCCGAGCAATGTAAGAGTCTGCCGAGATCAGTGCGTGTTGCAAGGAGCGCTGCCGCGACGGGAACAAGCGCGAAGTCCACGGGACCAAGCAAGAAAGCAGAGAGGTGACGAAGTGATCTTATTTGGGGGGACGGAGCGGGCACTTCTGTGATTTAGTTAATAAGCCGCTTGGAAGGATCGAGAAATGTGGCTCAGCCGAATCATCATCAAAAACTTCCGGAACTTCAAATCCCTAGATGTGAAGCTGGGCAAACATGCCGTCGTGCTCGGCGAAAACAAAGTTGGTAAAACGAATTATTATTTGCCCTTCGTTTCATCCTAAATCCATCGCTGCCAGATTCGTTCCGCCGGCTGCGACTTGACGAATTTCGGGACGGTTTACCGAGCCCTCTGACGGTCGAAGATGTGATCGAGATATCGCGTCGAGTTCCGTGGCTTTGAAAAGAGCGAGAATCTGCTGGCGGTGCTCGCGGATCATTCGTGAAACCCAACCCAATGGTCGCCCGGATCACATATCGCTACCAGCCGGTTGCTGAACTGAAGGCCGCGCCCAAGAGTGAATCGGACTATGAATATGTCATATTCGGCGGAAACCGTCCCGACAATCCTGTCGGTTACGATCTGCGGCGTTGGATGCCCTTAGATTTGTTTCCGGCTCTGCGCGATGCCGAATCCGACCTGGCCCGGTGGTCGCGTTCGCCGTTGCGGCCGCTGCTGGATCGGGCAGCCCAGACAGTGGATGCGGACGCTCTGAAAACCATCGCCAAGGAAGTCCACAAGACGACATCAAAGATCGCGGGCCTCCCGGAGCTAGCGTCAGTAGTGGGTGAGGTCAACAGCCAGTTGACGACGATGGTCGGTAATAAGCACGCAATCGAAACGGCGTTGGGATTTGCTCCGACCGAGGCCGACCGTTTGTTGCGCGCGCTGCAGCTGATGATCGACGGCGGAAAACGTGGCGTGGCAGAAGCAAGTCTGGGGTCAGCCAATGTGCTCTATCTGGCGCTGAAAGAACTTGAACACCAGTATCTAGTAGGCGAAGGCGAGCGTCAGCACACATTTCTGGCGATTGAGGAACCCGAAGCACACCTACATCCGCATTTGCAGCGCCTCATTTACCGCAACTACTTGCGGACGCGCGATGAAGCCGAAGAGCCGGCGGAAGCACGTAGCATATTGTTGACAACACATTCGCCCAACGTGGCTAGCGTGGCGCCGCTTTCCAACGTCGTTGTACTGGCCGACCGCCCGGCAAGAACCACACGGTCGGTAAGTCTCTCCGAAGTTTAGAATTCGAAGAAGAAGAACGTGAGGATCTTGAGCGCTACATCGATGTGACGCGCGGTGAAGTATTTTTTGCGAAGGGGGTCATCCTGGTGGAGGGTGACGCTGAGAAATTTCTATTGCCCACGCTCGCAAAGCTCCATGATCCCGAGCTCGACTTGGATGCGCTGGGCATCACCGTCTGCTCCATCGGCGGAACAAATTTTGTCCCTTACATCCGCCTGCTCGGTCCGGCAGGCCTGGATATCCCTTTCGCGGTATTGACCGATTTCGATCCCAAGGGGGAGGAAGTCAGCCAAGAGGACGCCGATCCTGACGGCGAAGGCGTCAAAACGAGCTATGGCACAAATCGCGTCGTGAATCAGATTATGCCTCATCTGATGGAGACTGAAGAATGGGATAAATTGACCTTCGAAAAAATCCTGGCCCGCGCAGAGAAGCACGGCGTGTTCCTGAACGAGTTTACATTCGAGATCGATCTTTTCAAATCCGGCACTGGGGAAGAGTTCGTCGAAACCATCAAAGGACTTACCGACAACAAGAAAATACACAAACGATTCGAGGCTCTGGAGGATAAACCGGACTGACTCATCCCCAAGCAATTCCTTAAGGATATAGACTCGGTCGGCAAAGGCCGCTCAGCCCAACGGCTGGCGGCGATCCTGCTGCCGGAGAAACCGACGTGTGCCCGCCCTACATCAAGGCGGCCCTGGATTACATGAAGGAAAAGCTCGCTGAACGAAGCTGCCTATCTGCGTGCCGCCGAAGAACTGCGCGCCAACGACGATCAGTGGAAAGTTTACGAATCAGATGGAAACTGCGTCGTTCAGGCCGGCCCGGGGGGTGGAAAAACAAAAACGATCACAATCAAGATTGCCAGACTCCTGAACGAGACCGTTCGGAAGCCGCGCCGGGTGGCTTGCATAACTTACAGCAATGCTTGCGTAGGAGAACTTCGCACGAGGCTTCGAAAACTCGGCGTTGGAGATGATGACAGGCTGCTGCTAGCGACCGTTCACTCTTTTTGCCTGACCGAGCTGGTGTTGCCTTATGCGCGGCTCGGTGGCATCAGCGTCCCAGACCCCGTGGTGGTGGCCTCGGCATCCCGGTCACGGGAGATTTTTCGCCAGGCGTATATGGAAACAGTTGGCGGCGTTGCGCCGAACTGGTTCCGCAGAATGCGAAAGACTCCGGCGGACCATTCTCGACCGGGACGGTGCCGATTGGAACGCCGCGGACAGCCGTGAAAAAGCGGTCGTAGAGGCCTACGAGGCGCTGCTACTGGGCAACGGAGTGATCGATTTTGACGGGATTATCCTGGCCGGGCTGGAGTTGGTCGAAAAACACGAATGGGTTCGCCGTTCCGTCAGGGCAAAATATCCGGTTCTGGTGATCGATGAATATCAGGACCTCGGATTGCCGCTGCATCGGATGGTGTTGGCGCTGATGAACAAAGCTGGCGTCCGTATCATAGCGGTCGGAACCCGGATCAGTCGATTTACGGCTTCACCGGAGCCAATCCCGCCCTGCTAAAAGCGCTGGAACGCTTTCCGGGGGTTGAAGCAGTCAGCCTGAAACTGAACTACCGATGCGCGGAACAGATCATCGCGGCATCGAAGACATTGTTAACGGACCCTCCCGATTTTCAATCCCATGATGGCCGTCAAGGCGAGATCCTGATCTACGAGCTGGAGCGGAATGTCAGGGGGCAGGCGGAGTATGCTCTCGGGACCATTGTTCCGCATTGCTCAAACAGAACGCGAAGTGGAAGCCCGGCGATATAGCTTTACTCTATCGCTCCTTCAATGAAGGAAACTCCAGTGCCGAAGCGGCCGATGCCCTGGGCCTGCAATACTTCCGGTTGGATAACGGATCGCCGATCAAACGCTCCCGCCTCACCGAATGGCTGGCCGACGCTGCGAAATGGTGCGCGGGTGGATGGGAATCCGGAGCAGTAAGTCTGGCCGAACTTCTGAAAACGTGGCGGTCGATGCGGCGGTCCCAGACTCGAGAGGCAGATGCCCTGCAGGCGCGGGCAAGATTGATTTCAACCCTCTTTGCAAATCGCGATGGTTCGATTCCGCTTCGTAAATGGCTCCGAGCCCTTCATGAAGCCGTGCTGGATGAAGCGTTCGAGCAGGAACCAGGCTTGGCAGACGAAAAGGATAACTTCGCGGATTTGGTGAAGGCCGCCGGGAAAGACGGAGCGCTGGAATCCTACTCGGTCGAAATATTTGGCAACCAGGGGAAGAGTCCCGACCAGATCAATTTGATGACGCTCCACAGTTCAAAAGGTCTTGAGTTTGAGGCCGTGATAATGATCGGCGTGGAGGCCGGCGCCTTCCCAAGTAACTTTGACCGCACTCCGGAACAGTTAGAGGAAGCCGCTCGCTTGTTTTACGTCGGCGTGACTAGAGCCAAAAGCACCGTGCATCTAATGTATGAATCCAATCCGTCGCCTTTTATCACCACAATTCAAGACGCAAATTAGAGCGCTTCTGAAGTATTAAGTACGCCTGCGCATGAGCGCCTTCGGCAAGCGCTACAGCCGCTCGTGTGCGATAATCCGCCCTTCATGAACTCCGAACGCGAAAACAAGCGAGTGGCAAACGTCCCCGGTAGAGTCATGTCTCAAGAGGGGCCTAGGGGGCACTGCGCTTGTCACACTGCGAGACGTTTGGAGCTGTGGGCGCGGTTCTTTCCGATTACTACTCATTTGCGATACTCTTTGTCGTAGCTCGATTGACGCAGTCAGAGAGCTATGGCCCGAAGCGCATTTTGTTCTTGACAAATGCCGCACTGCGGCATATTAAACATGAGAACTTATTCGGTTTCCGAGGCAGCTCGGGCTGCCGGGGTTGATAGGCGAACGTTGCAGCGCTGGATTCGGAACAAACACATACCGAGTCCGAAAGCTGAAATCATTGACGGCCGGCTTCGGAAATCCTGGACGGCAGGGGAAATAGAAAGAATCAGGGAGTACAAGAAAACGTCGTATTGGGGCAGAGGTATCGACAGAAGAACAGGCAAAAAGGCCAAGCAAGAGTAAGGAAGTCACGGGACGCGCCGGTGCTTCAACACCGAGCGCGCCCCTGACCAAGTCGCACGTCTGAGGTGCAACGATGGCTGCAAGAGAAGTTATCTATTTCCCATTCGGGCGCAACTCTCACTGTGCCTAGCGTTTCCTGCTCCGATCTCCTCCTGAGCCGGTCGCTGAATCTCCTCCTCGTTGAAAATTTCTGAATGAGTTTCTCCCTTTCGGTTGGATCTTCGACCGTCGCGCTACCCGTGTGCCTCGACGAATGGAACCGCGTAGCCCACGCTCCTAGCGAGCGAAACGCTTCGAACCCGCGAGCGGCTGTCCCATCTCGCAAAGAAAAGGAATATAGTCCAATGGACGTTCGTGTTTACGAAGTCTTGCTTCAATTCAATCAGGGACTCGACCAAGCTCTTGAGATCCCTCGACATTCTCGAGAAGCTGGCTTTGGAATCTCCTGAGTCGCATAAGCAAAGTCCGCGCCAATCTGAGCGAACTGCGCTCCTACGCCAATAACTATTTTGCTTCCAAAATCGCGCAGAAGGAGCAGGAGGAAGAGAACAACTTCTACCGCATTCGGCGGAACCGCGAGAAGGCCGAGGAAGGTCCCAATGAGATTTACTTCGAATTGAAATCCCGCGAGGAGCTTCGGCGCGAACAGGGTTTGCCGCCGCGGGCCGTGATTCTGCCTTGGACCCAGGCCGATGACGATCGCATCCTGGCCATGCAAAAGGCCGCGTCCTCCTCGCTCCCGACACAACCCGAACAGCCTCGGGCCATAGGTGACAGCGAACAGGAAAACCAAAGAGGAGGTACGCCGACGTGAAACAAACTGCTTACGAACTGCTTGCCCTACTCGACCGCAATCTTCGCGAATCCGTCAACCTTTTCAAACAGCTTGCCGAGTGTCCGGGACAGAGGTCCGACGTGCTGACGCCGCTGTCGAACGAGATTCAATACGTGAGGGCACAGGCCGGCTTCGAAGTGACCACCGAAGCCAGCGATTTCGAGCAAGACCAGGCGACCCATTGGTCTCGCATCCACCACAAGTACGAAATGTGGCTCAAAGACCCGGACGACGTGTTCTTGGATGCCGAGGAGCGCGACGAACAGCGTAAGAAGCAGGGCCTTCCACCGCGGATCGTTGTCCTGCCTTGGTCCGCTGAGGAGGAAGAGAAGCTCCTGGCCGCGAAGAGAGCGCAGGCTGCGAAGAAACGCAAGCGAGCTTCCTCGCCCAAGGAAATTGTGAAGAGGAGGAAAAAATGAAAATCCATCTCTTCCAGGAATTGCTTGCGTTAAACGAAGAGTTCGGTCACGTCATTCATGGCCTTGAGCGCATGGAGCAGGAGCCCACTTATAAGAAGGAGATGATTCGCTGGGCGAAGGCCCACGTACAGAGCGCGCAAGTGGAAGCGAATCGACAGTTCTTCGACGAGTTTGACGCCATCGTCGAGAACGATGCGATTGGGGCATACAAATTTCTGCGCGACCACAAAAAGCGAGTTACGGACCCCGACGATATCTATCTGGAGATCAAACAGCGCGAGGAAGCACGCAAAGCTAAGGGACTTCCTCCGCGCGTAGTGATCCTTCCCGATTGGGACTTCAACGACGAGAAACGCTATGAAGAAGAACAGGCCAAGAAGAAAAGGCACGCCGCCAACAGGCGTCGAAAGAAGACAAGGAAGCGCGCACCGAAACTCGCGAACCCGCCGCAACGGTCAACCGCCGATTCACAACCCGACGCCACGCCAACGCACGAGGAGGGAAATCACCGATGACGAAGCGCAAATCACGTGTGAAGCTGCCCCCTCGGGACATCATGCGCGGCAAACAATATCCCGGTGTCCGTGGCAAGGTCGTGGATTGGGTCGATCATGCATTCGAGGATGACGTGCTTTATCTCCACGTCCGATTCACGGACAAAACCGAACTATGCTGGCGAATCGGCACGTCCCTGGTAATTGAAGAAGCCGATCTGAGCGACTGGAAAACGGGAAATTTCAAGCAGCTTGCGATATTTGCGGAGCGCGAACTCGACCCTGACCCCGAGCAATGAAGGGAGTCAACATTGCACACGCCTGGCCTCCGGTTGTGGCTGGGGCGCTCTTGTGTTGGTCGAGAGCAGCTCCCGAGGCGTCAGTCTGATAGAGAACGCTATTGCGTTCTGTATGTACGCTATACTTGACATATAGACTCTCTTGACGTACTCTTAGGGGCAGTCTAAGGAGGTGCCAATGCCCCTTGAGTCTTTTAGAGATGGCCTTGCCGAGCGCCGCCGATCTGCGCTCTTCCTCTTCTATGTTTCTGCGCTGGTTTCGTCCATCGCCATCACTCTTGTAGCAAAGGTTCCATCCCTCCGCACGATCCTACTCGCTCTGGCAATTGCGGGAGCCGGGACGGCGGTTCTGTTCCTGCTGCGCTTTCTGCATTCCAATGACGAGCGCGAACAGCAGGTCAACTACCGTGCGCTGACCTTTGCCTTCGCCGGTACGCTCGTCTTTTCCGCAGCCATCGGTTTCTTTCAGAGCTTCGGATTTCATCCCCTCTCGTGGCTCGGCATCCCGCCCCTGATGATTATTTTGTGGAGCGTCGGATTGATTCTGTATTCCTGGCGGTATCGATGAAGACCCGGCTGCGTGTCTTGAGAGCGGAAAAGGAATGGTCGCAGGCAGAGCTTGCGGCGCAAGTCGGAGTCGCTCGCGGCACGATCAACGCACTTGAAACCGGCAAGTACGATCCCAGTTTGCCGCTCGCTTTCAAGATCGCTCGCGTTTTCGGAAAGACGGTAGAAGAGGTGTTTTTGTATCCCGAGGGGCAAGACCAGGCTCGTTCCCCGCAAGTCTGAGTTCGCCTCCAGTAAGAGCAACACGATGTGTGGTAGCTCGCAATCTCGGTTTCTTCACTTTGTGCGCCGCTCGAAGTCTTTCCCGAAGTTCACACCAAGGTGAAACGAGAGGAGGTTCTCCGTGGACCATCCCTATAGCATTTCCGATTTCGCGTTCTCGTTCAGAAGACGCGAAGGGACCACGCGCGATCTGATCGAAAGGAGCAGCGACTCTCCGGACAGGGGCAGTTCGCACGGTAAGCCAGACCGCGACAGGGAGCCAAATTCGGGTCGGTCCAATCGTGGTTCTGACCGTTCGCGAACGATCTATCGAGGCCGGAACCGCGAATATTCGTTGCGCGATTCCGAGGTTCGTACCCTCACCGAACTGGGCAAGTTCCGCGTCGTGCCGGCAGACGATCTCGCCCGGTTCGGCTACAACGGCGAGCGTTCGCAGATGGAAAGCGACGTCAGAAACTTAGCCCGGCACGGATTGGTCGAACAGAAGACCATCGAAGGGCACTCGTCCTTCACGACGAAAGTTCTGACTCTGACCAAGGACGGCCACTGGCTGCTGGAGCGAGCCCAACTCGTCTCCCATCGCCAGGCCACGTATCACGGCCTTGTCAAACCCAAGGAAGCCCGGCACGACGCCGATCTCTACAGACTGTATAGGCAGGTCGCAAGAGACATCGAAGACTCAGGCGGGAAGGTCCGCCGCGTCGTCCTCGACTTCGAATTGAAGAAAGACCTCTACCAGGCCCTCTCCCGGATGCGGCCCGACAAAGACCCGAGGTATGAGCGAATTTTCATTGCGAACCAGTTCGACCTCAAGGTCGTGGACGGCAAAATTCCCATCCCCGACCTGCGCATCGAGTATGAGGATGACTGCCGGGAAATCCGCCGCCTCGACCTCGAAGTTGCTACCCGCGACTATCGACCCCAAGGGCTTGGTGAGAAGGCCAAGGCCGGATTTCATCTCTTCGCTCGGCAACAGGACCACGCCAAGTTGCGCCGCGTTCTCGATACCCATGAAATCACCGCGAGGATCTTCGCCCTGTGAAAATCCTTCCCATCCATACGGAAGCCCTCCGCGGTTTCGGTTACACCGAGGAGGAAGCTCGCTTTCTCTACCTTGTGGCTACGCATTCCGGCTACTTCACCTGCCAGCAGTTTTTGCAGTTCGTCAGGACAAAACCCGGCAAGCGCAGCGTCGCCTTCGCACGAAAAATGGTCGAGAAGAAGCACGCCAGCTCCAAGGAATACCTCCGGCATGGCCGAGTATTCCACCTCTTTTCGCGCAATCTGTATGAGGCGATCGGCAGGGAAAACGTCCGTTTCCGGCGCGTGCATTCGACCGAATACATCCGAACCCGGCTCATCGCACTCGATTTCATTCTCCGCAATCAGGACTTCACGTACTTCGAATCGGAGGAACAGAAGCTCTCATTCTTCTGCGACCAGTTGGGAATCGACAAGAAGATCCTGCCCCACAAACGCTATTCGGGCGCCATCAAGGACAACTTCACCGACCACTATTTCGTGGACAAATTCCCGATGTACTACAACCCCGCCGCTTCTCTCTCTCCTGTGGTGACATTCAGTTTCATCGATCCGGGGTTTGAAAGCATGGACAGTTTCAGGACCCACCTGGATGCCTATCTGAATCTTTTCACGAAGCTCCAAAGCCTCAACTTCCGCTACATCGCGACCCGCGACACGAATTTCGAGCGTGCCAAGAAGGTATTCCATGGGACGTTCCAGAGGCTTTGGAACCCCGACGGCCCTTCTGGACTCCTCCGTTACTTCCGCACGCGGCGAACGTGGGACGAGAAGAATTACAGCAAGTTGAGCAACGACGACATCGCCTTCATCAACGATGGCAAAGAACGATTCGGCAGCCCGGAACTGGAAAATCTATACCGAAGATGGCGCGCGGGAGAGATCACCGAAAACTCTGTGCGATCCGATTCCCTCAAGTTCCGCACGCCTTCGCAGGTGAGCTTTATCGTCTCGACGGTGAATGGACAGGCGGCGCTGTTTGAGCGGCACCCACATTGGGCGGTAAATATGCCCGTGAAAAGTTCCGAGGAGACATCTTTCTAGGGAGATTTCACCTCCGACTCCAGCCCAGGATCGAGATAACAGGCACGAAGAGCAGCCAGATGCAACGGAGACAGCAAGGAAATGAAGCGCGGACAAAACACGACCAGAGGCGGGAGCGACCCCATCGTGCCGCAAAATCGCGGCCCGATCCCTTCGGGCTTCGGGGGTCACTCCCGCCTCTTTCTGCTGGGAGTCGCGGATCGCGTTTTGGCCGCGCAAGCGAAGGGAACGAGCAAATCTCTAAGACAGAACGTATGACAAAACCAACGAGGAGGAACGTGACCACAACATGGCGATCATTAAGGCACCACCCAGACAACCGAAAGCGGTAACGATCCAGGCACGAGTCGAGGAGTCTGTGAAAACCCAGCTCGATCAATACGCAAGATTCATCGATTCCACTCCGTCATACGTAATTACCGAGGCACTGAAAGTCCTGTTCAAACGCGATGAGGACTTCAAACATTGGCTGGCACAGCAGGCCACCGGTGTCAACTACCAACAAACAGAAGGAGGAGTCCACAGTAGGACCGCATAACACCCATGAAGGCCCGTTCAAACCAACTCGGCATGCGCAAGAACCCAGACTCGCCAAGAGTACATGGCTTGCGCCTCATGTTAAATTCGTCATCGTTCGGAGCTGGCAATCACTCGGGAAACTCGGAGGCAAACAAGCCATCGCCGCCCACTGAGGAACTGACTGACACGCAGACCAATCCAGAACCTACGTTCTTCAGCATTTCTGACTTGGCAAAGAGGTGGCGCTGCTCCCGAGCCAGTGTCTACAACCGCCTACGTGGGGAGCTTGTGTTAGACTTTGCGCGACCGGGACGCAGAGGACACAAGGTCATACCGCGAGAAACTGTAACTGTGATCGAACGGAAACGGTTGAGAGTGCTGCGCTGATGGCAAGCTCTATTGAACTGAGCGTACGTAAAAGGAAAGGCTGGGCCGTATATCAACTCGAAGGGCGAATTCACGGCCAGCGTATCCGGCTCTCGCTGGGCACAAAGAATTACGCGACTGCCAGCGAATGGGCCCAGAGGGCGAATTTCGCAATCGAAAGGGGTCCCGAGTCGTCCTACTGGCCGGAGCTGCGCAAAATACTCCCACCTCATACGTTTGAGAAACTAGCAGAAGTCGTTGGGTTCGCTGAAGAGCCCGCTGCGAGTCCTGAACCGGCACCTACGTGGCCAGATCTAAGCAATTCCTTCAAGGCAGAGGTAGAGCGGCGTATCGCGATTGACAAGCTCCGAAATTCTACTTGGCAACGATATCAGCAAACCATAAAAGCGTTCGAAGCCTTTCTCGCGATACACAAACTTGTGGAACTCGA
The DNA here is from genome assembly GCA_963780035.1 of uncultured Acidobacteriota bacterium. Lineage (GTDB taxonomy): Bacteria > Acidobacteriota > Terriglobia > Acidiferrales > UBA7541 > Palsa-295. The sequence continues at coordinate 204,406 of CAWAAG010000020.1, forward strand.
ACAGATCACGAAAAGCGTCATCGAGAACTTCAAAGTATGGCGAATGGCAGAAATCCGGAAGCGCAAACACTCACGCGGCGGTGCGGGTCTCGTACTCGACGCTGCCATCCTGCACCGCATCTTTCGTCATGCTGTTGAATGCGACCTCCTCAATAGCAACCCGGTGAGAATGGAAGGAAGACCAGGAGACCGCCCGGAATCAGGCGCACAGCCTTTCTCGGCAGACCAACTTTCCAAGCTGCGCAAGTCTGCCGGCGTGGACCTGCTCGCCTTTTTGCTCTTGCGTTGGACTGGGCTACGCGGATCGGACGCGGTGGGCTTGCAGTGGGGAGAGATCGACTGGGCAGCGAAGGAAATCAATCGGCTTACGCAGAAGCGCCGCAAGCGCGTCATTCTCCCCATCCACCCAGAGCTACTATTCCTGCTTCAGACCGAGCACGCAAGACGCAATCCGAATGTTGAAGAGCGGGTACTGGTCAATCCGAACACCGGGAAGCCCTATACCCGCCCCCGCCTATACGAGCGGATGCTCTCCCTCGGTCGGCGAGCAGAAGTATTAGACGCACACCCGCACCGGTACCGCGACACTTTCGCTGTGGACATGCTGGCGCGTGGCGGCAGCCCTTACGACGTGGCCAAACTGCTTGGGGACACAATTGAAACCATCGAGAAGCATTACACGCCGTTTGTCAGAGAGCTTCGGGAGCGAGTGCGTCGACTAATGGAGAATGGCGAGGGTCTGGAACACTGGGCACAGTTTGGGCACAGTGACCCGCAAACGGCGACCAAGAAACAGACAACTAACTGAAAGAAAAATAGATAGTAGCGGGTGAGCCTGTAAGCCGGATTCTGTTCGCCGTGCGCAGGCCATCCCGATTTGCATCGGCAATCGCCCACTCACAGCGCGACGATCATTCCTCTAGGTCCCGGATCGCGCCGGGACTCCAGCAGCCTACCCGAGGGTCGCAGCAGTCCGCTCCTTCGAGCTCGCTGCATACGGGCTGGGCCAGCCCTCCCCTCCTATTTGGCCTTGCTCCACGCGGGGTTTTCCGTGCCCCGGATGTTGCCATCCGGGCGGTGGGCTCTTACCCCACCTTTTCACCCTTGCCAAATGCGCTCGACCGAAACAGGCAGCCCTGTGGTTTCCCGCAGGTCTGCCGCCGAGGTACAAGCCTCACCGGCGGTTTAATTTTCTGTGGCACTTTCCGTAGACGCAACCTCACTGCCGGCTCGCGCCGGCGAACTCATCATGAAGCGCATCCCCCTGGCGTTACCAGGCGCGTCGCCCTGTCGCTGCCGTCTCTTGCGAGGTCGCAGCGATCGGAGTCCGGACTTTCCTCCCGTCCATCCCGCTCGCGCGGAACAAACCGGCGATCATCCAACTCACCCGCTTTTTCAATTATACGACAGCGAGCCAGAATTCGGGGGCGCAATGACGTGGATGAAAACAGATACGCGAACTGACTGCGCAACCGTCGGGCGAGAGCTATTTTGCAGAAACCAGCTTATCGAACTGCGCTTCGTTCAGAATTTCCACTCCCAACGATTTCGCCTTCTCTAATTTCGATCCCGCATCGGCGCCCACCACCACATAATTCGTCTTCTTGCTCACCGATGATCCCGCCTTCCCACCATGCGCGGCCACTAGAGCTTCGGCCTCCTCCCGCGACCGCCGCTCCAGCGTCCCAGTAAACACAAACGTCATCCCCGCGAACCGCGTATCCTTCAACTCGCGCCGCGCCTCCTTCATGTTGACGCCCACAGCGCGCAAACGCTCGATCAATTTGCGGTTGGCCGACTCCGAAAAGAATTCGCGCACGCCTTCCGCGATCTTCGGCCCCACTTCGGACACTTCCACCAGCTCTTCATCGGTAGCCGCAGCCACCTTGTCCATCGAGCTAAAGTGCTCGGACAGCAATTGCGCGGTGCGCTCTCCCACAAAAGGAATGCCGATGGCATAAATCAACCGCGCCAAACTGTTTTTCTTGCTCGCCGCAATCTCCTCCAACAAATTCTGCGCCGATTTTTCGCCCATGCGCTCCAGCGCCGCCACCTCGTCCAAATCCAGCTTGTAAAGATCCGCGAAATCCTTGATCAAATCCTTTTCCAGAAGCTGGTCCACCACTTTCTCGCCCAGCCCGTCAATATTCATCGCGTGCCGCCCCGCGAAATGCAGAAACGATTCCCGCCGTCGCGCCGGACACGACACATTCACGCAGCGATACGCCACTTCTCCTTCCGCGCGATGCACGCGCGTCCCACACACCGGACACTTCTCCGGCATCTTGAATTCCTTCTCCTCGCTTCCATGCTTCACCACTTTCAGCACGTGCGGAATCACTTCCCCAGCGCGCTCCACCAGCACCGTATCTCCGGCATGCACTCCCAATCGCGCGATTTCATCCATATTGTGCAAAGTGGACTTCGTCACGGTCACGCCGCCGATCTGCACCGGCTCAAACACCGCAAAAGGAGTCAGCACGCCCGTCCGCCCCACGCTTACTTCAATCGCCTTCAGCAAAGTCGTTTCCTGGTGCGCCTGATACTTGTAAGCGATCGCCCAGCGCGGCGCCTTCGCCGTATACCCCAATTCGTTCTGCAATCCGATTTCGTTCACCTTCACCACGATCCCGTCAATATCAAATCCCAATTTCTCGCGCTTGGAATCCCAGCGATTGATATATTTCTCCACCTCTTCGATTCCCTTCAGTAGTTCCCAATCCTCGCTCACCTTGAATCGCAGCACACCCAGCGTCTCCAGCACCTCGGAATGCCGTTTCTTCGGCACGCGCCCCTCCACCAGCAGGTAATATGCAAAAAATCCCAAATTGCGCGACCGCGTAATATTCGGATCCAGGACGCGCACCGAACCCGCCGCTGCATTTCGCGGATTCGCGTAACGTTTCAATCCCAAGACGTCCTGTTGCTCGTTCATCGCGTCAAACGCCTTCCGCGTCATGATCGCTTCGCCGCGCACCTCAAACGAACTCGCAATCCCCGCCTTCTTCAAATCCGCCGCGCCGATGCTCAGCGGAATCGAGCGTATCGTGCGCACGTTCGGCGTCACATCCTCGCCCGTGGTGCCGTCGCCGCGCGTCACTCCACTCATCAGCACGCCCTTCTCGTAAATCAACGACATGCTCAACCCATCGAACTTATGCTCCGTCACGTACTCGATTTTTTCCCGCCCCGTCAATTCCCGCACGCGCCGGTCAAAATTCGCCAAATCCTCGAATGAAAACGCGTTGTCCAGGCTGATCATCGGCGTCTTGTGCCGCACCGCCTGGAACCCCTCGCGTGGAGCGCCGCCGACCCGCTGCGTAGGCGAATCCGGCGTCACCAGTTCGGGATGTTCCGTTTCGATTTTCTTCAGCTGGTGGAAGAGCTTGTCGTACGCGGCGTCGGAAATTTGCGGATCGTCCAGCACGTGATACAAATATTCGTGATGCCGCAGTTTTTCCCGCAGCCGCTCGACTTCTTTCACCTGCGCAGCGTTCTTGGCCATGGAAACCTCGGAGTAACGCAATCCACAATTTCGCCGGATATTATACAATGTGCGTTTACTTCCGCAGGATTAGCCGAACCGATGCCCCACGGAATTCAAGACGCGCTGTTGATCTATAACCCGACCAGCGGGACGCGCCGCCATCGCCGCTTCGCTGAAATCGAGCAGGCGGTCCGCATCCTGAAGGACCACGGGATCGCCGTCGAGCTCGCCGCCACCACCGCCGGCGGCAGCGCCACTGGAATTGCGCGCCAGGCGGTCAACCAGCGCCGCGGTATGGTCATCGCGTGCGGCGGCGATGGCACCATCAACGAAATTATCAACGGCCTCGCGGGAAGCCAGGTCCCCATGGCGCTACTCCCGGCCGGCACAGCTAATATTCTTGCCAAAGAACTCGGCATCCCCTGGGACATTCCGCACGCCTCGCGCCTGATTTCGGAAGGCGTAATCCGCCGCATCGCGCTGGGCCTCGCCACTTCGACGAATGGCGCTCATTCACCGGACCTGCCGCCCGAGGGCCGCTATTTCCTCAGCGTCGCCGGGGCGGGACCCGACGGCGCGATCGTCAACGCCGTCAACGGCGAATTGAAAAAACGCGCCGGCGTTCTCGCGTATTGGGCCGAAGGCGCGCGCCAGCTTTTCAGCTACAATTTCCCCGAAATGCGCGTGCACTCCAATGGACACGAGCGCCGCGCCTCCATAATTGTCGTCGGCCGCACCGTCAATTACGGCGGCCCGTTCAAAATCACCACCGGCGCGAGCCTCTTCGAGGATTCCTTCGAGTTTCTCACGAACTCCACGCGCAGCCGTCTGCGCTACCTCGCCTGTCTCCCAGCTCTCTGGCTCGGCAAACTTCGCGGGATGGACGGCATCGACGCCTGGAAGCACACTGAAGTCCTCTGCGAATCAGCGAATGGCGCGAAGGTCTTCGCGCAGGTGGATGGCGAGCCAGTCGGCAGCCTGCCGCTGAAGTTCCGCATCGTGCCGGACGCGCTCTCGCTCTTAACGCCCGCGGCCCTGAAGTAGCAACTTAGCGGCACGTAAATTGGTTCGCGGAAGGGCGGGACTTCAGTCCCGCCGTAAGCACCGTGCAAGATCCGGGGCTTTAGCCCCTGAAGCCACACTTTTCGATCGTGCCTAAACCTCTGCTAAACACTCACAAACCGAAAAGGACGCGACAGTGGAACCCGTCACTCATGCGCTGACGTCGCTGCTGCTCGCGCGAGCCGGACAAAGGCACTTGCCGCGCTACGGCACGGCCATGCTCATCGTCTCCGGCATCGCCCCCGATCTCGATTACCTCAGCTATGTCGCCGGCGCCAGCGCTTTCCTCCGGTTCCATCGCACGGTTCTGCACTCTCTCGCCGGCTCTGCAGTCCTCACTGTCGTAATCGCGGCAATTTTTTGTCGCTTGGATCGCCACCGCCTGCATAAGAATTCCGCTTCGCCGTCCCCCGCGCTGCGATTCCTGCCGGCGCTGGCCGTCTGCGCCGTCGGAACCGCCGCATACGTTCTGCTCGACCTCGTCAGCGGCATCGGCGTGCGCCTCCTCTGGCCGTTTCGCCAAGGTTGGTTCGCCGCCGATCTCCTCACCAATCTCGATCTGTGGATCTTGGTTATTCTGCTGCTGGGAATTTTGCTGCCCGAGCTTTTCCGGCTGGTCGGCGAAGAAATCGGTGAACGCAAGAAAACCACCCGCGGCCGGGGCGCTGCGGTGATCGCTCTGCTTTTTATCGTCCTTTATGTCGGCGCACGAGCCGAATTCCATAGCCGCGCCATTGACGTCCTGAATTCCCGCGACTATCACGGAGCGCCGCCTCTGGACGCAGACGCCTTTCCCACCGGCTACTCGCCCTTCCGTTGGCGCGCCGTGATAGCCACCGACAACGCGATTGACGAGGCAGAAATCTCGCTCGCGCCCGGCGCGCCATTCGATCCCGATCGCGCCCTCATGCATTACAAGCCTCAAGATTCCGCCGCGCTCGACGCCGCCCAACGCACCGCAACCGCCAGGCGCTTCCTCGCCTACGCCCGCTTTCCGCTCGCCAGCGTCGAACCGTCCGAGACCGGCTACCGGGTCTCCATCCGCGACCTGCGCTTCCCGCTGGACGACTCCAGCTGGGACAACATCGTGGCAATCGTGGAATTGGATCCCGACGCGAAAGTAACCAGCCAGAAACTCCTCCACGCGAGTTCATCAGATCGCTGACTTTTTCCGAGGTTTTGTAGCGGCGGTCTTCAGACCGCCATGAATCGACAATCACGATTTCGCGGAAGAACCGCGGAACACAAAATGGGTGACAACGTAAAACACCAGAACCAGCGCAATGATCCCCAGAACGAACGCCGCTCCATGCGTCTTCATAAAAGTAAGCGTCGCGTCCCCATAGCGCACCGCCAGAATCCCTTCCACGCCGTACCGCAATCCCCGGCCCAGTAAAATCGCCAAGATAAAAGTCCGCGCCGGCACCTGAAACACTCCCTCGGCCAGCACAAACGGCTTAAACGGAAACGGCGGCGGCAAAATCGCCGGAATGAACGCGCTCAGAAATCCGTTGGCGTCCACCCACTCCTTGATCTTTTCGGCCCTGTCGCGCGCGTGCTTGTGAAAGAAAGCCTCCCCGCCCTTCTTCGCCACCCAGTACAGCAGCACGCACCCGCACAACGAACCAAACGCCGCCATCGCCGCGTAATAAGGCATGTGCGACGGCTTATTAATGCAAAGCTCCATGACCACGGCGTCCGGGAAAAACGGAAACGCTAAAAACGAAGAATCGAAAAATGTCACCACAAATAATCCGCCGCCGCCCATCGTGGCGACGAGCCCCTGCAGCCAGACGAACAAGTGTTTGCGATTCATATTCGAAAAACGCCCCGGAAAAATCACACGATTGTAACAGACTCTCGCCGCGCAACTTGCTCGCAACCAGATTCACTTCCCAATCGAAAATTGCTCAATCGCATCCGCTCAGTTAGAATTTGCTCTTGAACAATTCCACCACATCATCACCGCTCCTCGATTCACTCAACGACCGCCAGCGCGAGGCCGTGCTCGCCACCGATGGCCCGCTCCTGGTTTTGGCCGGCGCCGGCACCGGCAAGACGCGCGTCATCACCTATCGCGTCGCCCACCTCATCGAACTGGACGTCCCGGGCGGCGCCATCCTCGCCGTCACCTTCACCAACAAAGCCGCCAGCGTAATGAAAGACCGCATCGGCGACCTGCTGCGCTCCACCGGACGCGACTCCTCCGACGTCTGGGTCTCCACTTTTCATTCCTTCTGCGCCCGCCTGATCCGCCGCGAAGCCCATCACCTGGGCTTGCCGCGCGATTTCGCGATCTACGACGACGACGACCAAACCGCCGCCGTAAAACGCGCTCTCGCCCAGCTCGATCTCTCCACCGACGATTACCCGCCTCGCGCCATGCGCGCCCAAATCAGCTACGCCAAAAATCACGGCCTCACTCCCGATGAGATGGAAGCAAACGCCGCGCAAGCCCGCGACGAATCGCGCAAGGAAACCGCCGCCGTCTTCCGCGCCTACAACGAAATCCTGCGCAAAGCCAGCGCCCTCGATTTTGACGACCTGCTTCTCCGCGCCGTGGACCTGCTCCGCGATCATCCCGACGTCCGCGCCGCCTGGAATTCCCGCTTTCACTACATCATGGTGGACGAATTCCAGGATACCAACCGCTCGCAGGAAGAACTCGTCCGCCTCCTCGCCGGCACGCGCAAGAACGTCTGCGTCGTAGGCGACGAAGACCAATCCATTTACGCTTGGCGCGGCGCCCGCGCCGGCAATCTGAAACGCTTCACGCAGGATTTTCCTGACGCGAAAATCATCCGCCTGGAAGAAAATTATCGCTCCACGCAGACGATCCTCGACGCCGCCGCCGCCGTAGTAAAAAACAATTCCGATCGCCTCGGCAAAACCCTGCAAGCCACCCTCGGCGCCGGAAGCCGATTGCGCTTCTATGAAGCGCAGGATTCCTCCGCCGAAGCGGAATACATCTCCGCGCAGCTCTCGGCACACGTGCGCAACGATCCGGACGCCCGCCTCGCCGTCCTCTATCGCACCGGCGCGCAATCGCGTTCCTTCGAAGAAGTCCTCCGCCGCCTCGGTATCCGTTACCGCGTGGTCGGCGGCTTCAGCTTCTACGAGCGCGCCGAAGTCCGCAACGCCCTGGCCTACGTCCGCCTGATTTTCCATCCCGGAGACGATGTCGCGCTGCTGCGCGTTCTCAACGTCCCGCCGCGCGGCATCGGCGCCGTCACGGTAGCCGCCCTCGAAGCCCGCGCCAGGGAAACCTCGCAATCCCTCTGGGACGTCATCCGCAACGGCGAATTCCTCACCGGAAAAAAATTCAGCGGCGCGCTGCGCTCCTTCGCCAAACTCATCGAAGACCTGCAATCGCAATGCCAGGACCTGATGCCCGCGCATTTGATCGAGCGCGTCCTCGGCAGCACCGGCTATCTCGATTGGGTCGAGCAGCAAGACAATCTCGAACATTCCTCGCGCGCCGAAAACCTCCGCGAACTCGCCAACGCCATGGCCGAAGCCACCGAGCAGGGACAAACCCTCGAAGACATCCTCGATAGCGCCGCGCTCGCCAGCGATTCCGACGAATATGACGACACCATTCCCGTCTCGCTGATGACTCTGCACAGCGCCAAGGGCCTGGAATTCGACGCCGTATTTCTAGCAGGCCTCGAAGAAGGCCTTCTTCCCCACGGCCGCGCGCTCGGCACCGCCGCCGAAGTCGAAGAAGAGCGCCGCCTTTTTTACGTCGGCATGACCCGCGCCAAGCAATCTCTCATGCTCTCGCGCGCGGTCTATCGCCGCACCTACGGCGAAGAGCGCCTGCGCGCCTCGCTGCCCTCGCGCTTCCTTGCCGAAATTCCGGGCGACCTCATCGAAGCCGCTCTCGGCTCACAATCGGAACCTGGCGAAACCCGCCGTTACGAACCTGATCCGGATTATTCGGAAAGCAACGCCTATCGCCAGAAGCGCCGCACTCCCTATGGCCAGGCCGCCGCGCGCTCTCCACGCGGCGCAACCAGGGACCCGCTCATCGGCAAGCGTGTCCGTCATTTCAAGTACGGCGTCGGCACGATCATCGGCGTCGAGGGCGAAGGCGAAGAGCGCAGGTTAACGGTCAGTTTCCAGGATTATGGCGCGAAGAAACTCGTCGAACGCTACGCGAACCTGCAGCTGGCGTAAATTGCCATTTCCATTCGCGGTCCGGAATCGCGCAAGTCCGCTTCGATCCATACGGTCTCCTGTAGGATGATCCAGCGAGCGCCCGCGCTGCCGCACAGGCCTTCACAGCACCGTCACGAGCAGTTGCGTAGAAGCGCATCGCAGGTTACAGTTGCTCGCTTTCGCTCGAGGAAGGTGACGATTGGGCGCACAGCTTTTTCGCAGAAAGAATATTGACCAACTCATCTTCGATTCAGAGGAGCCTGAAAAGCGCCTCAAGAAATCCCTCGGCTGGCTGAGCCTCACCTCCCTCGGCATCGGCGCCGTCATCGGCTCCGGAATATTCACCATCATCGGCACCGCCATCGCCGGACAAAAGCTCGAATTCAAATCCATCCTCAACGCCCCGCTGCTCGAATATCTGATCTATCACTCCGCCTCGTTCGGTCGGCCCGGCGCGGGCCCCGCGATTGCCTTGTCGTTCGTTCTGGTCGGCATCGTCTGCGCATTCGCCGCGCTCTGTTACGCCGAACTCGCCGCCATGATCCCCATCGCCGGCAGCGCCTACACCTACACGTATGCCACCATGGGCGAACTCATCGCCTGGATCATCGGCTGGGACCTGATCCTCGAATACGCCGTCTCTAATATGGCCGTGAGCGTGGGATTCTCCGCGCACGTCGTCAACCTGCTCGATTGGTTTGGCATTCACCCGGATTTGCGCTGGATTACTCCCGCCTACCTTCCCTCCGGCCTCTCCGACCTCCAGGGCAATACTCTTTACGGACCCGGCTGGCACTTTGGCTTCAACTGGCCCGCCTTCATCATCGTGATGCTGCTCACCATCATTCTGGTGCGCGGCATCCGCGAATCCGCCGGGGCCAATAACATCATGGTCGCGCTCAAAATCACCGCCATCATGGTTTTCGTCATTTTCATGTCGCGCCACGTGCATCCCGCCAATTGGCACCCCTTCGCGCCCAACGGCTGGCCCGGCATCCTCACCGGCGGCTCCATCATATTCTTCACTTATATCGGCTTCGATTCTGTCTCCACTGCCGCCGAAGAGTGCAAAGATCCCAAGCGCGACTTGCCCATCGGCATCATCGCCACTTTGATTATCTGCACGATCCTGTACATCGCCGTCGTCGTCATACTGACCGGCCTGGTCCGCTGGGAAACCCTCATGGACGACGCCGCGCCCGTCGTCAACACCCTGAAGCGCCTGCATTTCGGAAACATCCAACTAATCGTCCTCATCGGCGCGCTGCTGGGCATGATTTCTTCCCTGCTCGTCTTTCAACTCGGCCAGGCGCGCGTCTGGTTTGCCATGTCTCGCGACGGACTGCTGCCCGGCGTTTTCAGCCGCGTGCACAAACGCTTTCGCACCCCGGATTTCTCCACCATCGTCGCCGGCTTTCTCGTCGGCATTCCCGCCGGACTTCTCGATATCGGCACCCTCGCGGACCTCTCCAATATCGGCACGCTCTTCGCTTTCGCTCTGGTCGGCGCCGGAGTCTTGATCCTGCGCTTTCGCGAGCCGGACCGCCCCCGCGCGTTTCGTGCTCCCGGAGGCCTCCTCGCTCCCATCGTCACCATCCTCACTTGTCTGCTGCTCATGGCCGGATTGCCGATTACGAACTGGATTCGTTTCTTCGTCTGGCTGATCATCGGCCTCTGTCTTTATTATTCCTATGGCCGCAAGCACAGCCAGCTCTCCGACGCCAATTTGCAAGCTGCGGCGGCAAAGAGGAAAATGCCGTAATGCGTCGCGGGCTTCAAGCCACGCTGGTCCTCGCCCTGGGCATTTCCGTCCTCGGCCTCGTATCATCCTTTGGCTGGGGCGAAACGGCCGACCGGCTCGTAACCAATAAAGCCGTGGACACCCTCCCGCCGGAAATGCAGCCTTTTTTTTACAATAACCGCCAATTTCTCGTGCAGCACGTCACCACTACCGACGAATCCGCTTCCCCCACCGCCGTCAACCGCCGCGCGGATTTCATTCAACTCGACCACTATGGCCCGTTCCCGTACCTTGCTTTGCCCCGCGAGTACAACGCCGCCATCGCTAAATATAATCGCCGCACCCTGGAGCAATTCGGCCTGCTCCCCTGGCAAATCGGTTTGTACAGCAAGAAACTCACCGACGCCTTCCGCGACAAAGATTGGGGCCAGGTACGCCTTTCCGCCGCGATCCTGGCCCATTACGTGAACGCCGCCCACGACCCTTTCAACACCACCTTGAACATGGACGGCAAGCTTTCCGGTCAGCCCGGCGTCAATGAACGGTTCTCCAGCGGCCTGGTGGATCGCTATCAGTTATTCTTCTTCGTCAAGCCCAATGAAGCTGCTTTCATTCACGATCCCACCGATCATGCGTTCGAAGACTGCTTGACCGCCCACTCCGGGCTGGAAAGCGTGTTGCTCGCCGACCGCCGCGCCCATGAAGGACTGACCGGATACAAGGAAGATTATTACGATCGCTTCTACGCTCTGGCCGGCGTGATTCTGGTGCGCCAACTTTCGGATGCTTCCACGGACGTTGGCTCCTATTGGATGTCTGCGTGGATTAACGCAGGCCGCCCGCAATTGCCGACCCAATAAAATGACCGCAGAATCTCAAGCAACTCGAACTCCGACTGTCATCGACGCGCTTCCCAAGGCCGAGCTGCACCTGCATCTCGAAGGCTCGGTGCGCCCGGCCGTCGCCGTCGAGCTGGCGGCGCGTCACGGCGTTACCCTGTCGCTTGAGGAAGTGAATCGCCGCTATCAGTATTCGAATTTCAATGGATTCATTGAAACTTTCAAATGGGTCACCTCGTTCCTGCGCACGCCCGAGGATTACGCGCTCATCACCCGCCAGCTCTGCGAAGAATTGCTGCGCCAGAATGTCGTCTATGCCGAATTGACCATTTCCGCGGGTGTCATGCTGCGCCGCATGCAGAATCTGGAAGCCACCGTCACCGCCATCCGCGAAGTCGCGCAGTCCGTGCCTTTCAGCCGCCTGCGCACCGCGTTCATCCTGGACGCCACGCGCCAATTCGGCCCCGAGCCGGCGATGGAGGTCGCCCGCTGGGCGTCCAAGCTGCAGCCTCTCGGTGTCGTCGCCTTCGGCATGGGTGGCGACGAACTGGCCTACCCCACGATCAATTTTCGCGCCTCCTTCGATTTCGCGCGTCGCGAGGGCCTGCGCATCGTCTGCCACGCGGGCGAAGTCGGCGGCCCGTCATCCGTTACCGAAGCCATTGAATTGCTCGGCGCCGAACGCATCGGTCACGGCATCGCCGTGATGCGCGATCCCGCGCTCGCCGAATCGCTAGCCACCCGCCGCATCGTTCTGGAAAATTGCCCCACCAGCAATTTGTGTACGGGCGCTCTGGCCCGCCAAACCGAAAAACTCGACGCCTCCCTGAAAGACCATCCTCTACCCGCTTTCATCAGGCGCGGCCTCTTCGTCACACTCTCGACCGACGATCCCGGAATGTTTCACACCGATCTGCTCACCGAGTACTCCAAGGTCGCTTCCCTCGGCCTCACCAATCAGGAACTCGTGCAACTCGCCGAGCAAAGTTTTCACGCCGCCTTTCTCACGCCCGACGACAAGCGCAAGTTGCTCGTTGATTTTCGTGCGGCCGCGAAATCCGCCGGGCTGGTATAATTGCCCCGATGAAAGCACACGTTTGGGTCATGCCGAAACTCACCGTTCTTGATCCCCAGGGTCAAACGATCCAGCGCGCGCTATCCTCGCTGGGATTTTCCAAAGTCCAGGACGTCCGCCAGGGCAAATTCTTCGTCCTCGCTCTCGACGGCCTAAGCCGCGAAGACGCCAAAACCCAGGTCGAACGCATCGCCAAAGACGTCCTGACCAACCCCATAATTGAAGATTTCCGCTTCGAAATCGTCGAATAACGCGATCGAAAATCCATGGGCTTTTGTAGCGGCGGCCTTCAGGCCGCCATCTGTCGTGGGCGCTGGGCCGTCGTCCTACAAACATCCGCCGCGACAGGCGTCGAACAATCGGTCCATGAATTTGCGACTCACGCACACGCGGCAGCACCGCCGCTCGCCCACCGTATCGGCAACTTTCATATCTCGCCGGAGAGTTTACCGAGGGTGCGTAGGGGCGCTGCTTGCTGCGCCCCAGCTTGCCCGGGCGCCAACGTCTCCACGGTGCCGCTCTTAGGTGGTTCGGGGATCGGGCTCCAACATAAAACGTGCCTGTTCAATCGGGGGTCTCAGAGTCTGTCGGAGAACACGACAATCTTTGTAGGCCGTAGCTTTAGCTACGGCATGAGCGCAGCAGAATCGGCGCGGCTTTAGCCGCTGAAGTACATGGATCGCGGTTCTCAAGCAGATTCTTTAGCCCAAGGAAGGGCTCTGAGCTGCTGACCAAATGTTCAGTCGCGCAGTTTGTATCCGGCACCAACTTGCACTCCCCGCACAGTCCGGCATCGCGTCGCTCGCTCGCCCAATCAATGTGCTAACCTAACAAAAGGCCCGGCTGCCCGCCGTCTCAATCTCACGGCAGCCTCCAGGAGCAATTTCCCGTGTGCGGCATCGTCGGATACATCGGCCCCAAGCGCGTCGTCCCCGTTATCCTCGACGGCCTGAAACGTCTCGAATATCGCGGCTACGATTCCGCCGGCATCGCCGTCGTGCAAGCCGATGGCAAACTGGAAATCCGCCGCGCCCCCGGCAAGCTGCAAAATCTGGAAGAATCCATCCGCATCACTCCGCTCGATGGAATCTACGGCATCGGCCACACCCGCTGGGCCACCCACGGCCGCCCCACTGAAGAAAACGCCCACCCGCACCGCGACTGCTCCGGCGAAATCGTCGTCGTGCACAACGGCATCATCGAAAATTATCTCGAGCTGAAGCATCAACTCATCGCCGAAGGCCACAAATTCGTCACCGAGACGGACACCGAAATTATCGCGCACCTCATCGAAAAATATTCCAAAGGCGCATCGCTCGAAGAAGCCGTCCTGAAAATCGTAAAAGTGATGAGCGGCGCGTACGCGCTGGTAGCGCTCTCCACGCGTGATCCGCAAAAAATCGTAGCCGCGCGCCTCGGCCCGCCCATCGTCATCGGCCTCGGCGAAAACGAATTCTTCGTCGCCAGCGATATTCCCGCGATTCTGCAGCACACCCGCAGCGTCTTTTTCCTCGGCGATGGTGAAGTCGCCGTGCTCTCTCCGCAAGGCGTCCGCCTCGTGGATTTTCAAAGCCATCCCATCAATCGTCCCGCCCAGCACGTCGCTTGGGACCCCATCATGGCCGAAAAGGGCGGCTTCAAGCATTTCATGCAAAAGGAAATCTTCGAACAGCCTCGCGCCGTGCGCGATACGCTCCTCGGCCGAATTTCGCAGGAGACCGGCAAAGTCTTTCTCGACCAGGTGGACATCAGCGAGCAGGAATTTCAGAATTTTGCCTCCGTCAAGATCATCGCCTGCGGCACCAGTTGGCACGCCGCACTCGCCGGCAAGTTCATGATCGAGCGCCTGGCGCACATCCCCGTCGAGGTGGACTACGGCAGCGAATTCCGGTATCGCGATCCCATCGTCGGCAAGGAAAATCTGGTCATCGCCATCAGCCAGTCCGGTGAAACCGCCGATACCCTCGCGGCCCTGCGCGAAGCGCGCCACAAAGGTGCGAAAGTCCTGGGCATCTGCAATGTCGTCGGCGCCATGCTCACCCGCGAAGCCAATGGCACGATCTACACTCACGCCGGCCCGGAAATCGGCGTCGCCTCCACCAAAGCCTTCACCGGCCAGCTCACCGCGCTCATGCTCACCGCCCTCTACCTCGCGCAAGTCCGCGGCAAGCTCACTCCCGCCGCAGCCACCCACCTCATGCAAGAGCTCACGCGCATTCCCCACAAAATCGAAACCATCCTCCAGCATGACGCGGAATTCGAAGAGCTCGCCCGCCTGCTTTTCCGCCACACCGATTTTCTCTACCTCGGACGCGGCATCCACTACCCCATCGCACTCGAAGGCGCGCTCAAACTAAAAGAAATTTCCTACATCCACGCCGAAGGCTATCCCGCCGGTGAGATGAAGCACGGCCCCAACGCCCTCATTGACGAAAATCTTCCGGTCGTCGTCATCGCCACGCGCGACGAGTCCGATCCCGCCAGCATGACCCGCTACGAAAAAACGCTCTCCAACATTCAGGAAGTGAAAGCCCGCGACGGAATCGTCGTAGCCGTCGTCACCGAAGGCGACCGCCAGGTTCGCGACGTCGCCGACCACGTCGTCGAAGTCCCCGCCGCCCCGGAAATCCTCTCCCCCATCCTGGAAATCGTCCCGCTGCAACTCCTCGCCTATCACATAGCAGTCCGCCGCGGCTGCGACGTGGACCAACCCCGCAACCTCGCCAAATCCGTCACCGTGGAATAATTCCGCGCGACCCGTCGCCAAGCGTTTGTGGGTTCCGCTTCCGCATTGTCTGTTCTAGAATTACGGAATGAAGCATAACGATCGCTCAACTCGCACATGTACGCTCGTGACGACTTTCTTCCTGTCTCTCGGCCTGCTCGCCGCATGGCCTTCTTCCAGGCTTCGCGCCGCTCCCCAGAGCGCCCCCGCTCCCTCCGCGCACCTCGATTCCGTCCTGATCACCGGTTCGCAGCGATTCACTTCGGCGCAGATCGCCTCAGCCGTCGGCTTGCGCGTCGGTGCAGAAGTCAACCGCGACACCCTGCAAGGCGCCGCCGATAAATTGGCCGAGCTGGGCTTGTTCTCGAATATTCAGTACCGCTTTTCCACCGTTCTCACCGGCGTCAAAGTCACCTACGAGGTCGCGGACGCTCCCCTGCTCCCGGTCACCTTCGATAATTTCCCCTGGGCCAGCGACGCCGACTTCTCCGCCGGCCTGAAAGCCTCTGGAATTCTCTTCAACGGCAGCGCTCCCGCCAAAGGCACAATTCTCGACGCCATGTCCGACGCGCTCGTTCACACCCTCGACCAGCGCGGCATTCACGTGCACGTAGTCCATCAGGTCATCTCGATGCCGGTTGAAAATCAAATGGTCCAGCAATTTCGCGTGGACGACGTGGACCTCACCGTGCAATCCATCGAATTCAACGACCCGCTCGCCAAAAATGACCGCGCCATACAAGCCAGCCTCGCCGACCTCGTCGGCAAACCCTATTCGCGCAGCCGCGTGGAGCTGTTTGAATTTGAGCAGGTGCGCCCCGTGTATCTCGCGCATTCGTATTTGCAGGTGCAATTCGGGCCCACCACGGCTCAATTCGCCTCGAAATCGCCCAGTTCGCTTTCCGGCCCCTTGATCATCTCCGCGCCGATTATCGTCGGACCGGCCTACCAGTGGGGAGGCGTCGAATGGAAGGGAAACTCTTCCATCGCGTCGCCCAATCTCGATCAACTCGTTGACCTGCAACCCGGCACTCCCGCCGACGGCAATAAAATCGAAGTCACCTGGCAACGCGTCCGCGCCGCCTACGGTCAAGCGGGCTTCCTCGACGCCTCGCTCGATCACGAGCCCCAGTACGACGAAAAAGCGGCGCATGTGATCTACCGCGTCACCATCCAGGAAGGTCCGCAGTACCACATGGGCAATCTCGTCCTCACCGGCCTGTCTCTAGAAGGCGAACGTCGCATCCGCGCTGCCTTTCCCATCGCCGCGGGCGCGGTCTTCAATAAGGACATGTACGAAAACTTCCTCGCTACCGGCATCAAGGCGGCGTTTGCCGGCCTGCCCGTCCACTACGAAAAGATCGGTCGCTTCCTCCAGGAAGATCAGAAAAACGCGACGGTGGACGTGATGCTCGATTTCCAGTAGCCGCTCATCAGCTATACTTGTCGGGAGATGTCCCACATGGCCCCAACAGCAACCGCCGCCGCAGCCCCGGCAATAGACGCCGCAAACGCTCTCGCCAAGCAGCAAAATCTGTTCGCCGCGCTGCGCGAACTCGATTCGCTCCTCGTGGCTTTCTCCGGCGGCGCGGATTCGGCCTATCTCGCCTGGGCCGCCCAAAAAACTCTGCAAGACCGCGCTCTAGCCATCACCGCGCTCTCCGCCAGTTTTTCGCGCCACGACCGCGAACAAGCCGAAAAATTCATCGCCTCGACCGGTTTGCGCCACGAATTTATCGAAACGAACGAGTTCGCCAATCCGCTCTACGTCGCCAATAACGCCGATCGCTGCTACCACTGCAAGGACGAGCTTTTCGACCAGATGGATTCGCTCGCGCACGCCCGCCAGTTCCGCGCCGTCGCCTACGCCATCAATGCGGACGACATGCGCGATTTTCGCCCCGGCCATCGCGCCGCCCACGAACATCACGTCCTCGCTCCCCTCCTCGACGCCGCGCTCCATAAATCCGAGATCCGCTTCCTCTCGCAGCGCGCCGGATTGCTCACCTGGGACCGCCCCGCCTCCGCCTGCCTCTCCTCCCGCGTCCCCTACGGCACCGCCGTGACGCCCGAATTGCTCGATAAAATAGATCGCGCCGAAGCCGTCCTGCGCAATCTCGATCTCCGCCAGTTTCGCGTTCGTGCGCATGGCGAACTCGCCCGCATCGAACTCGCGCAGGACGAACTAGCCCGCGGTTTCGACCCCGAGATCGCGCGCCAAATCACTGCAGGCGTCAAAGCCGCCGGCTTCTCGTTAGTCACAGTAGATTTGGAAGGCTACCGCCAAGGCTCTCTCAACGCCCTCCTGAAATTGAAGTAAATCCTCACCCCGCAGCATTTGCCGCGGCGGCTACCGTCGCATTTGCCGTTGCCTGTGTAGCGGCCGGTGCGTCCCGCGCCTTTCGGGACGCACCGGGCAGCCTTGGTTTCTCCGGTTTGACTCCCGCGGGGAACTTCTGGTTGCGCAACTTCGTATATCTCTGATAGGAAGGAAGCCCAGGCGCGAGAACCTATCGCGCGTGCAACCATGCCAGCCACCAAAATGACCAATTCACAACAGCTCGTATCGCTCGCGCCGGCAAAGCTCGCAATATTCGCGGCATCTGCAGCTGTCGCTGCCCTGCTCTTCGCCGGATGCAGCTCTCGTTCCAGCGTCGAAGGCACCTTCGACAAGACTTTCACGGTGAATGGGCCCATTCACCTGGAACTCACCAGCGGCAGCGGCGACGCCCACGTCACCACCGGTCCTCCCGGACAAGTCAGCATTCACGGTGAAATCCAGGTCAATTCCTGGTCCGAAGAAAGCGGCCAGCGCCTCTTGCATGAAGTCGAATCCAATCCGCCCGTCTCCCAGGAGGGCAACCTGATTCGCGTCAATGGCTCCGGCCAGCATTTCCACGACGTCTCCATTGACTATTCCATCGTCGTCCCGGCCGCCGCGGATGTCCGCGCCACCACCGGCTCGGGCGATCTCGAAGTCAACGGCATCAGCGGTCCCGCCACCTTCACCTCCGGCTCCGGCGGCATCACCGCTTCCAATATCAGTGGTGATGTCCAAGCCGTCGCCGGCAGCGGCGCCATCGAACTCACCAATATCCAGGGCCAGGTGCAAGCCACCGCCGGCTCCGGTGACGTCACCCTCACTTCCGTGCACGGCGAAACCCGCCTGCACACCG
Organism: uncultured Acidobacteriota bacterium; assembly: GCA_963780035.1. Taxonomy (GTDB): domain Bacteria; phylum Acidobacteriota; class Terriglobia; order Acidiferrales; family UBA7541; genus Palsa-295. Next base: position 222,672 of record CAWAAG010000020.1, read on the forward strand.
GCTCCGGCGATCAGGAAATCTCCAGTCCCGGCGACGCGCTGGAAGCCAGCACCGGCAGCGGCGATGTAACCATCAAAGGCGCATCCGCCGACCTGCGCGTGCGCACTTCCTCCGGCGACGTAACCGTGGATGGCAATCCCGGCAACTCGAATTATTGGGATATTCACACCAGCTCCGGCGACGTCGTCTTGCAGGTTCCGCCCGATGCGAGCTTTCGCCTTTACGCGCGTTCCAGCTCCAGCGACATTGACGCCGAAATTCCGATCATGATGGAAGGCACAGCCATGAAACACGAACTACGCGCCCGCATCGGCGACGGCAAAGCCCGCGTAGAAGTCCAAACCTCGTCCGGCAGCATCTCGCTGAAGTAAAAGCGGTGCTCAACACGCAAGGAACACTTGAGAAGCTCGACAATATGTAAAATCGAGGCCGTAGGGGCACGGCATGCCGTGCCCGCACCAGACGCTTCGCGCTCAATGTAAAATCGGGTCCGTAGGGGCGCTGCTTGCTGCGCCCGCTCACGTCAAACCCGGCTAACCCTCCCCCGCATGCCACACTCACCACAGCACGACAGCGTCTTTCGCGTTAGAATTACCGATGCATGCCCTCCGCACCCGCAATCGAAGGAAACCTCTAGATGCCATTCCGAGCCGGCTGGCGCGGACGGAAATTCTCCTTCCCGCTCATTCTCGCACTAGCCTCGTCATTCGCTTTCAGCCCCGCCGCCTATCCGCAAAAATCTCGGCCCAGCCCCGCTCCACCCGAAGCCCCATCCGATAAAATCTCCAAAAAAGACGCCGACCCCGAGACCGAGCTACAAAAAGCCATCGCCGACGCCGGCAACGACCGCGGCGCCCTGGTCCGCAATCTCAAAAATTACTTGAAGCGCTTCCCCGACGCGCCCCGCAAAGCCGCCGTCTACCGCGCTCTCGTCGAATCCTGCGAACAAGTTCAGGACAACGCCTGCGCCCTCGAATATTCCGAGCAGCTCATCGCCGTGCGTCCCGACGATTCCGAAATCATGATGCTCGCCGTCGGCCTCTTGCAGCAGCAAGGCGATGAAGCCAGCCTCACGCGCGCTTCCGGCTACGTCACGCGCGTCCTCGACCGCGTCGAAAAATCCCAGCCCGCCGATAAATCTCCGCGCATGTCCGTGCAGGACTGGCGCGACAATCAAGACCAGCTCCGCTCCGCTCTCTACAACCTCCGCGGCCAGATCGAAAAGTCCCAGCATGATTACGATGCCGCCGCGAAAGACCTGCACAGGAGCTATGCCATCCACCCCAGCGCTATTGCCGCCGAACAACTCGGCGAACTCGCCGAAATGCGCCGCGATTCCGCCACGGCCATTGACGAATACACCCTCGCCTTCGTCCTGCCGGAAAACGGCCCCGCCGGAAAAGTAAATCGCCGCGACGTTCGCAAAAAATTGGGAAATGTCTGGCGTCAGGTGCACGGCAATGAGGACGGCCTCGGCCAAGCCGTTCTCGCCGCCTACGACCTTCTCGCCGCCGCTGCCACGCCGCCCAGCGCTCCGGCGGCCCGCAATAAGGACGCCAAAGACACTTTCGCCTTCTTCTTGCGCAAACTGGATGGCACACCCGTCCCTCTGTCAGCCGACAAAGGAAAAATTCTAGTCCTCAGTTTCTGGGCCACCTGGTGCGGGCCCTGCCGCGAACTCGAACCCGAATTTGTGGGTGTCGCGAGAAGCTACGCGGGGAATAACAACATCCTTTTCTACGCCGTCAATACCGATGAAGACCAATCCCTCGTCCCGCAATTCGTCGCCCATGAAAAGTGGGACGTTCCCATCGTCTACGCCGATGGCCTCGACGATTTCATGAAGGTGGATTCCCTGCCCACCGTCATGGTCCTCGATCGCGCCGGCAAAATCATCTATCGCATTGACGGCTTCCCGCCCGACGGCTTCACCGAAAATCTAAACAACGCAATCCAATCCGCCACGCGCGCCGTCGCCCAATCCAAATAGTCCCTTTGCAATTCTCCACAATAGTTGGGTTTCGGGTCGCTCGAAGTTTGTGGAACGAGGGAAGGGCGGGGCTTCAGCCCCGCCGTAAGTCCGTGCTTTTCGAAAGGGGCTTTAGCCCCTGAAGCCAATATTTTAACGACTCGTTCGCAACTTGCACGGAGCCCGCCGAAATCGTCAACGCGCCATTCCCTTGCGCGACTCACCAATTCTTCACAGCCTTCACCCGCTCGCCGCGTTTCCCCTCGCCGCATCTCGCGCCGCCAGAATCGTGCCCACATGAATCGCGACGGTATCCTCCACCCGCCGCGCATACCCTCCCGCCAGCGTGATCACCACCGGGCTTCCATTCCGCCGCGCGTAATCCATCACCAACGCATCCCGCTGCGCCAAGCCCTTCATCGTCAGCGCCAACCCACCCAACTGGTCCTCGCAATAAGGGTCCGCCCCGGCCACGTAAAAAATAATCTGCGGCCCGAAATCATGAAACGCCTGATGCAGATGCTTCTCCAGGATCGCCAGATATTCGTCGTCTCCCACTCCGTCCGGCAAATTGATATCGATTGAAGATGCCGGCTTCGGGTAAGGATAATTATTCTCCTGATGAATCGAGAGCGTAAACACATCGCCATCTCCGCTGAAAATCGCCGCCGTCCCATTTCCTTGATGGACGTCCGTGTCCACCACCATCGCGCGCTCGATCACCTGGTCAAACCGCAGCCTCTGGATCGCCACCGCCACGTCGTGGATCACGCAGAATCCCTCGCCATGGTCGGGATACGCATGATGAAATCCTCCGCCGATATTCGCCGCATACCCATCCTGCATCGTTCGCTGCCCCGCCAGAATCGAGCCCCCCGCCGCCAGCCAGCACGCCGATATCAATTCCTCCGAGTACGGCACCTCCATCTGCAGCACTTCCGCGTAAGAAAGCGTTCCGGTCTTCAGCTTCCGCACATATTCCTGCGAATGGACTCGCAGAATATCCGCGTCCGTCGCCGGTTCCGGCCGCAAGAAATCCCCCGCGTCCGCAATCCCATCCTTCAACAATTTCTCGCGCACCAGCCGGTATTTCTGCGACGGAAAGACGTGCGCTCCCAGATTCAGGTCGTACCCATCGTCATAAATCAGTTTGAATGGCAACACGATAGCGCCAGCCTACCCCGATGCCTTTTTGAACGCAAACTCGCGCCACAAAATCCCTCCCGCCGCGCCTGGCCTTCACAAATTCCAAATCCATAAAACTGTGATACCCTTCTTGGCGATGCGCCGCACTCAAGCCATCCTCATCATCCTCGCGCTGCTCGCGACGCCGCTCGCCTTGCTCGCCCGCGCGGCAGGTATGGATTCGATGGCCTGTAACGGCATGTGCTGCTTGCCGCACGGTGCGCACCATTCCATGACAACCAACTCGCCGCAGCGCTCCGCCCATGACGGCATGTCCTGCGAACACGGCGCTCTCGGACACATGCTCGAATGCACCATGAAGCCCGGCCACCAACGCATGGAATATGGCCTTCTTTCGCCCCTCGCGCCCACCAGGGCTTCCGCGCTTGCGTCCATCGCGGCCCTGCATCTCCCGCGCGTCGCGCGTTTGCATGCCCCCGCGGAAAATCTATCCGCCGGATTTCTCGCCGATCCGTTCCAACCCCCGCGTAGCTAGTCCCGTCGCGCAGTTCCCCAAATTAAAAAATCTACGACGGAGGCATTATGCGCAGGCTCGCTATTTTCTTGGCTGCACTCGTCTTTCTGTTGGGTGGCTCGATTCTCCACGCCACCATCTTTGGAAAAATTCAAGGTATCGTGCACGACCCGCAGCACCGCCCGGTTTCCGGCGCCACGGTCTTGTTGCAGGCCGTGACGTCAGACTGGTCTCAAACCGCGAAGTCCGACGATAACGGCGAGTTTGCTTTCACCGCCGTCCCGATCGGTGATTACAAAATCACGGTCACCCAACCCAAGTTCCAGACTGTGGAACAGACCTTCACCGTCACCTCTGGCTCCTCGCCGGTTCTGCACTTTCAACTGGCCATCGCCTCGGTGAATCAAACCACTGTCGTCGCTGGAGAAGCCCCGGTGGTCAATATGGACTCAGTCACGCCGACAACGCTCCTTGATCGCTTGGACATCGCACAAACTCCCGGCGCCGACCGCACCAATAGCCTCGCGATGATCACCGATTACGTGCCGGGTGCATATGTCACCCACGACATGCTCCACATGCGCGGTGGCCACCAGGTGGAGTGGCTTATTGACGGCGTGCCCATCCCCAACACTAACATCGCCACCAATCTCGGCCCGCAGATCGATCCTAAAGACATTGATTATCTCGAAGTGCAGCGGGGCAGCTACGATGCCAGCTACGGTGATCGCACCTATGGCATTTTCAATATCGTGCCGCGCACTGGCTTTGAGAGCACCAATGAGGGCGAACTCGTCACTACTTTCGGCAATTGGTTCCAGACCAACGATCAGCTCAATTTCGCGGGACACACCCAGCGCTTCGCCTATTACGCCAGCGTAAACGCCAACCGCAGCAATTATGGACTGCAGGCCCCGATCGGCCAGGTTTATCACGACGCGGAAAACGGTTACGGCGGGTTTGCATCCCTGATCTTTAACCCCAGCCCCGATAATCAATTTCGGATCGTCGGTTCGCTGCGCCAGGACTTTTACCAGATTCCGTATGATCCCGACCCCAACTCCTACGGCAATGTTGCCTATCCGAGCTACGGATTGCGCGACAGCGAACGTGAACCGGATGGCTATGTGACCGTCTCCTGGGTGCACACCTTTAATCCCAATCTTCTCCTCACCGTGTCGCCCTTTTATCATTACAACAAAGCCAGCTACAGCGCTTCGCCGAACGATGTCCCGGTAATTAGCGATGTGGATCAGACTTCCAACTACGGAGGCTTGCAAACATCCGTCAACGCGCACGTCTGGAAAAATGACATTTCGGTCGGCATGTACGGCTTCGCCCAACACCAGAGCGAATACTTCAACAACGTCTTCAACCCTTGCCCCCCCGGTTGCGTGAACACCCCCGCCTCGACCGGCGCGATCACCGGCGGGCTCGAGGAATTCTACGCGGACGATAAATTCAAGGTCACCTCGTGGCTCACTTTAATTGCCGGTTTCCGCCAATCTCACTTCAGTGCGGACATCGTCGAGGACCACGTCTATCCCCGGTTCGGCGTCGCCATCCGCGTGCCCCGCATCAACTGGGTTTTTCACGGTTTCTGGGGAGACTTCTACCAGGCGCCGCCCTTGTTGACTGCCACCGGACCCCTGCTGGACTTGGCGACCGGCCAGGACGTCACGTTTGGCCCTCTACACGGCGAACGCGACCGGGAATATCAGCTTGGTGTCACGATTCCCTATCGCGGATGGTCTCTCGACGCCGACACCTTCCAAACCTACGCGCGCAACTGGCTGGACCACAACAATATCGGCGAATCCAACATCTTCTGGCCGATCACCTGGGACAAGGCTTTGATTCAGGCTTGGGAACTCACCCTGCGGTCGCCCCGTATTTGGAACCGCGGACAATTTCACCTCGCCTATTCAAATCAGATTGCGCAAGCAAGCGGTCCCATTACCGGCGGTTTGATTTGCCCGACCCCGGTCAATCCGATCACATGCCCTCTGTACGTGGCGCCCGGATACTCACCGGTGGACCACGATCAGCGAAACACCTTGAACGTCGGCTTCAACGCCACGCTCCCCTGGCAGTCGTTCGCCTCCACCAACGTGTACTACGGCTCTGGCTTCTCCAACGGCATGCCGGGCGATCCGTACCCCGGCAACTACCTGCCGCAGCACACCACCTTTGACATTTCCCTCGGCAAGTCCTTCCGGGAGAAATACACAGTCTCGTTCACCGCGCTCAACGTCGCCAACCGCCGCGTGCTGCTGGACAACAGCCTCACCTTCGGCGGCTTCCACTACAACGACCCCCGCGAAATGTACGTCCAATTTCGCTGGCGCTTTCACTACTAGCAAAGAGACGTCTCATAACATCGAGCGTAGGGGCACGGCATGCCGTGCCCGCCTCAAACGCAGCATTCAATCCAAAATCGGGTCCGTAGGGGCGCTGCTTGCTGCGCCCCGTCTTTGAATTGCATTTTTCGTGCGGATCGGCACACCCAGCCCTCGCGTAGCAGCGGCGAGCAGGCCGCCGTCGCCACGGCTTTACGCAGTTGACTTTGTAGCGGCCACCTTTAGGTGGCCACTGTTGCCTTAGCATTCGCTTCGGATTTTTACTTCCGATGTTCGCGGCAGCTGTTGCTTCAGGTTTTCTCTGCGTACGGCGTTTGCCCCGACAAAGTCGGGGCCTCTGCGGTAAATCGGTTTTACTCCAACTCTCTAATTCTCTCTCTCCAAAATAAAATCCGGCACAGCCAATAAAGCCCTCCGGTACTCCGTATCCGGCAAAACTTCCAAACTGGCCTTGGCCCGCTGCACATATTCCTTAGCCATCAACGTAGCCCGCTCCAAAGCCCCCGTCTCCCGCACCAAAGAAGTAATCTCCTCCGGCCGCACGCTCCGGAAATCGCGCTCCTCCAGCACCTTCGCCACCATCCGCTGCCCGTCCCCATTCGCGGGCGCCCGCCCGTTCCCGTCGCCATCGGCAACGTGCCCGGAAGCCTGCGCCTGCAAAGCAAATATCAACGGCAAAGTAACTTTGCCTTCCTTCAAATCGCTCAAAACCGGCTTCCCCAATTTCTCCGGCGAAGCCGTAAAATCCAGCAAATCATCCACCAACTGGAACGCCAGCCCCGCATTCCGCCCATAATCCGCCAAACCGTCTTCCACTTCCTTAGGCTGCTTCCCCAGCACGGCGCCCAATCGCGAACATCCGCTAAATAGACAAGCCGTCTTGCGATACGCCAGCTCCGTAGCCTCCGCCTCGTTCAAATTCATCTGCCCCAATCGCGTCAGTTGCAGCAATTCCCCTTCGACCATGTTCTGCGTCAGATCAATCAAAATATCCAAGACCGCAAAATTCCGCTCCCGCAAAGCCATCTCGAACGACTGCATGTACAGCCAGTCGCCCGCCAGCACGCTCATATGATTTCCCCAGCGTGCGTTCGCGCTAGGCCGTCCCCGCCGCGTGCCCGCCCCGTCAATCACGTCATCGTGAATCAACGTAGCGCTGTGAATCATCTCCACCACGGCGCCCAGCCGTATCGCGCTCTTCCCGCGATAGCCCGAAGCTCCCGCCGCCAGCAAAAGCAGCGCCGGACGCAGCCGCTTCCCGCCGCCTTCCCGCAAATAACTCGAAATTTCGCACACCGGTGCGATGGCCGCGCTATTTTGCGCGGCAATTTCCTGTTCGACGAGCGCTAGATCCTCGCGAACCAGGTCAAAAATCCCTTTTGCCAGTTGGACAGCGAAAGCCATCCCGGAGGTTCACCTTGGCCGCCGCGCAACGCCCTATGCGCTCAGCCGGAAAAAACGCCTGAAATTCGCCGCCGTCGCGGCGGCCACTTCTTCGCTGCCTAAGTTTCTCACACTCGCAAGCGTCTGCGCTACCTCCACCACAAAAGCCGGCTCGTTCCTTTTTCCGCGCCGTCCCTGTGGCGGCAGAAAAGGCGAATCCGTTTCCGTCAACAAACTCTCCAGCGGCAATTCCCGCGCCACGTCGCGCAAAAGCTGCATCTTCGGATACGTCACGTTCCCCGCAAACGACACCACGAATCCCATCTCGATTCCCTGTTGCGCTTCCCGCAGCGTCCCCGTAAAACAATGAAAAATCCCGCCCAGCCCCGCCGGCGCCCACTCCTTCCGCAGAATCGCCAGGCAATCATCCCACGCGTCGCGGCAGTGAATCACGATCGGCAATTTCGCCGCCCGCGCCAAGGCCAGTTGCCGCCGAAAAACCGTCTGCTGCACTTCCGGCGGCGGATCCTCGTAGTGATAATCCAAGCCCATCTCGCCCCAAGCAATCACCTTGCGGTGCGCCGCCAGTTCGCTCAATCGCGCGTAATGCTCTTCCGTCGCAAGCCCCGCGTGGTGCGGATGAATCGCCACGGTCGCATATATCCAGTCGTATTCTTCAGCCAAAGGAATCGCCGCGTCCAAACGATCCGGCCCCGACCCACCGCTCCCAATCGCCAAAATGGCCTGCACGCCCGAAGCTCGCGCGCGCTCCAGCATCGCCGCGCGGTCCCCATCGAAATCCTCCGACTCCAGATGCGCGTGTGAATCAATAATTTCCAAGTTCAATCCTGTTCTGGCCGTGCAGGGCAAAGAAGGTCAGCCGTCTGAAGTTCAAATCCCGCAGTTCCCTTGTTGCGGGAAGCTGAAAACCGCCGCATTCCACGAATCGGAGCCTCCTTAGCAGGCCAACGGGGAAGGGCGGGGCCTCAGAGTCTGTGTGAGAACCATGATTTTCGTCAGGGCACGGCTTTAGCCGTGCCGTAACCGATGCAGAATCAGAGCGGCGTCAGCCGCTGAGGGACGAATTTCGAGTTCTCACACAGACTCTTTAGCCCCTGAATCCGCGACTTTGATTTTCGTAGCAAGCCTTCTGGCAAAGACAACGCTTCTTAGGGGGTCGGAGCTTTAGCTCCGACATTAATCTCGCCCCAACGTAAGGGCTTTAGCCCCTGAGGAAAGCGCTTTTTGCATTTCTCCGCAAGCCATCGGCGCAATCAATAATCCACCAACCCCCGCACCGCCCGCACAATATCTTCCGTCTGCGGCAAAATCTCATCCTCCAACTTCGGCTGGTACGCCACAAACGTATCCGTCGCCGCCACCCGCCGCACCGGCGCGTCCAACTGATCGAACAATTCGTCCGCAATCCGCGCCGCAATCTCCGCGCCATATCCCCACGACCGCGTATCCTCGTAAGCCACCAGCACGCGATTGGTTTTGCCCACGGTCGCCGCAATCGCCTCCCAGTCGTAAGGACTCAGCGACCGCAAATCCACAATCTCCGCGGAAATTCCGTCGCGCGATAGCTCCGCCGCCGCCACCTCCGCCCGGTGCACCACCGCGCCATACGTGATGATGCTCACGTCCGTGCCTTCCCGCACCATGCGCGCCTTGCCAAAAGGAATCGTGAAGTCCGCTCCCGGATATTCCGACCGGTTATACGGCTGCCGGTAAAGATGCTTGTGCTCGAGAAATAAGACAGGATCGTCCGAGCGAATCGCCGTGCGCAGCATCCCGCACACATCCAGCGCCGTCGAGGGCATCACCACGCGCAAGCCCGGAATATGCGTGAACGTCACTTCCCCGCACTGGCTGTGATAAATCGCGCCGCCCGTCAGATATCCGCCAATCGCCACGCGAATCACCACCGGAGATTTGAAATGCCCGCCCGACCGCCACCGGATCGTCGCCAGTTCATTGCGCAATTGCATCATCGCCGGCCAGATATAATCGAAAAACTGAATCTCCGGCACCGGCTTCAATCCCCGTATCGCCATCCCGATTGAACGCCCCACGATATTCGCTTCCGCCAGCGGCGAATTGAAGACGCGCTGCGCCCCGAATTTGCGCTGCAAGCCCGCGGTCGCCTTGAATACCCCGCCCTTCCCTTTCACCGTCGTCAAACTCTCTTCGCGGCTGCAATCCGCGACGTCCTCGCCGAACACCACGATGCGTTCGTCGCGCTTCATTTCGTCCAGCAGCGTCGCGGACACGATCTCCACCATCGTTTTCGGATGGCCTTCTTTTCTCGGCGTGGCTTCAAAATCGCGCGAGGTGGGATCTATATCGGGCGAATACACCCACTTGTAAATCGATTCGCGCGCGGGAAGCTCGGCCGCGAGCGCCCGGTCGGTGGCCTCCACGATCTCCTTGTCCACCTCGGCTTCCAGCGCTTCGATCTCGCTTTCGTCCAGAATCCCTTCGCGCACCAGAAACACCGCGAACTTCGGCAAAGGATCCCGCTGCGCCTCCGCCGACCGCTCCGCCTCGCACTTGTAAAGTTTTTCGTCGTCCGAAAGCGAATGCGAATAGGGACGGGTCACATGCGCGTGCACCAGCGCCGGACCTTTGCGCGCGCGGCAGTGCTCCACCGCTCGCCGCAGCGCCGCATAACTTTCCAGCAACTCGGTCCCGTCGCATTCCTCCACGTGCAAATGCGGATAATTCGTCAGCAGCCGCGAGATATTTCCGCCCGGCGTCTGCACTTCGACCGGCACCGAAATCGCGTAGCCGTTATCCTCGATCAGATAGAGCAGCGGCAGCTTCTTGCTGCTCGCCGTATTCAGTGACTCGTAGAATTCGCCTTCACTGGTCGTCCCATCTCCCGCGGAAACGTACACCACTTCATCGCGATGAAACGCCACCGTGCCGCCCATCGGCGCCTTGCGCGCCTGATCCAGGGCCTTCGGAAATTTTTCGTAGTAGTAGGAACATTCCGCCGCGCCCGCCGCCTGCAAAAATTGCGTCCCGGTCGGCGAAGACCGCGTCACCACGTTCAAGTCCTGATGCCCCCAGTGCGAAGGCATCTGCCGCCCGCCTGATGCCGGATCGTCCTTCGCGCCCACGCCTTGCAGCAGCATTTCGTAGGGCGTCACGCCCAGCATCAACATCAAAGCGCGATCGCGATAATGAGGGAAGAACCAATCATAGGCCGGCTTCAGCACCAGGCCCGCGGCGGCCAATACCGCCTCGTGCCCCGCTCCGCTGATCTGAAAGAAAAGCCTGTTCTGCCGTTTCAGCTGAATTTCGCGGTCGTCCAGCCGCCGCGAGAGATACATCGTGCGATAAATCCGGATCAAGGCCTCGCGCTCCAGGCCCTGGTACTTCGCCGCGTCGAATTTTCCGATTTTTATCTTGGCTTGAGTGGCCATCGGCTCTCTTTCGCCTCAGGATTCAACGCAGGTCTCGCTGTCGCACCATTATAACGAATCAAAGCGCGCACAGAAAAAAAACGACTTGCAGCATCCTTCAACAAGTCGCGCAAGAACTCAAGCGTCTTTGCGGAAGACGAGTAGCTTTGTAGGCCGCAGCTTTAGCTGCGGCGTAGACCAGCCAAAATCGCAGCGGCTTTAGCCGCTGAAGTACAGATTTCGCGGTCCCGGCGCTGCCGTCGTTTGCAGCACGCCACTCTACGTCAGCGAATCAAACAACTCCGCCGTCTCCGCAAATTCCGCGTCGCCCTGCCGGATAATCTCCGCCTTCGCGGACTTGAAAGGTGCCTCGTTCGGAATGCGATCCAGCCACCGCTGCTGCGAAAGCTTTTCGTGCTCCGAAAAATCCAGCCGCACGAAAACGCGCACGCGCCCGCCCTCTCCCGCGGAATCCTCCTTCGCCGCGGACTTCTTCTTCCCGCCCGCCTTCGTCGCGGAGTTCTCCCCTTCCTTGCCCTCTTCGCGCTCGAATTTCAGCAGCATCTTCTTTCCCAGACGAAACCCCTGCGTCCAGCCTTCCACCTTGTGACGCGCTTGCTGCGCCGCTTCTTCGTTTGTATCGAAATCGAAAATCAAAAAGGAATGAGCCATGCTTTATCTATAACAAAGTAGTGTGGCTAGAGCTAGCATTTACTCGCGCCGCGCTGCCCGCTGGCAGCCGCCAAAACGTCACCTCAAACTACGCCTCAACGCAAAAAGGCTGCGAGCGCTCTCGCACCCGCAGCCTCCGCATTCACTCACCGCAAACGTTTCAAGCGCCCCACCGAGCCACCGTCTTACCGGCCGTGCCCGCCGCCGAAGCCGCCACCGTGAAACCCACCGCCACCGTGGAAGCCTCCACCACCGCCATGGAATCCTCCGCCAAAGCTCCCGCCGCGGAATCCTTCACCGCCGCGAACTCCCACTGCGCCATAGCCCACCGCGAATCCGCCGCCGCGCACGCCGGGATTGTAATGCTGTCCCGGTCCCCAGGCATGATAATCAGGCCCAAAGCGATGCTGGTAGTGACCGTAATACCCGCCGTATCCGAATCCGTAGCCCCATCCGAACGGCGCCCATCCCGCATAAAACGGCGAGTAGAATCCCCAGCCAAACGGGCTATAGAAAATTCCGTCGCCCGGAATGAACGTGTACGCGCTGAACCATGGATCCCAATACCATCCCGCGCCATACCAGTTCGCTCCGCCGTAAACGTACAGCGGCGCCGCATCAGCGTTCGCCTCCGCCAGATATGCCGAACGCAAACTGCTCCAGCGGTACAAATCGCTCGTCTCGTACGTGTCCTTGTCAAACGACCGCGCCTTCGAAACATTCTCGTCCGAAATGTTCACTTCGTGGCCGCCCTTCACCTTCACGCGCCGCGCGTCGTCGCTGACCAACGCTTCGCCGTCAAAAACGCGCATCGCCCCCTGGTCCGCATTGATCTCATACAGCCCGCGCTTCAGCAGCTGCGTCGTCGCGCCGTCCGCAGTCACCTCGATATTGTTCGCCTTCTCGATCTGCGTCACTTCCACGGTCGCTGCGCCCTTGTCCAGCGCCACCTTCGTGTTCAAAAGGTCCGGCGAAATCATCTGTACCGAGCTGTTATCTCCCAGCCGCAGAAAAACTCCCGGCGTCAAGAGCACTTCCGCCTTGCCCTTGCCCGTAAAAAGAAATTGCTTAGGTTCGAGTTTCGCGTATCCGATCGAACTTGAATTCAGCACTTCCTGTCCGATCGAAACCTGCCCCTCCACGTAATTCACCGTTCCCGGTGTCGCAATTGTATTCGGCTGGCGGGCGTTCGCAGCCCAAATCGGCGCCGAAAGCAACGCCGCGAGGAATACCCCCGCGACTTTTGTGATTGTTTTGGCCCTCATGGTTTTCTCCTGCTTACATATCTTTAGATGCGCCGCGTTTTCCCCACGATGCCGCGCGCGCCACTCGCGCAAATCGCTCAGAAATTTGCGGTTGCGCCCTCCGCGCCAGCATGGTAGCCTCAGCGAACAAAAGGCGAAACGCGCGAACAGGGCGGTAGCCTGCGAAATGCCGCGAAAGCCGGACGCTTTTGCATCGCCCGCAATACGCAGGTTTTGGAGGCCCAGTGGCTGCTTCTCAACCAGGAATCACCGAGCGCCTAGCCGTCCGCGGCAGTACTGCCCTCGAGACAGTACAGCAAGCCCTCGACGCTCTCGTCGCCCGCTATCGCTCCGAAGAAGTTCTCACCGCCGTAAAACACATTCCCGCGCGCGAAGCCCAATTCCGTCCCATGCCCGCCTGGGTGCGCCCCGAACTAGTCGCAGCCTATCGCGCGAAAAACATTGAAAAGCTCTATTCGCATCAAGCCGCCGCCGCGGCCCTCGCCCGCGAAGGCAAAAATCTCGTAGTCGTCACTCCCACCGCTTCCGGCAAGACGCTTTGCTACAACTTGCCCATCCTCAACGCCATCCTCGAAAACACCGACACCCGCGCGCTCTACCTCTTCCCCACCAAAGCGCTAGCGCAAGACCAACTGGCCGAGCTCCACGACCTCGCCACGCGCCTCGACGACCAATTCGGCGTCTTCACCTACGATGGCGACACGCCCAGCGACGCGCGCAAAGCCATCCGCGAGCGCGGCCACATCATCCTCTCGAACCCGGACATGCTGCACACCGGCATCCTGCCGCACCACACCAAATGGACCCGCGTTTTCGAAAACCTGCGTTACATCGTTCTCGACGAACTGCACACCTACCGCGGCGTCTTCGGCAGCCATCTCACCAACGTTCTCCGCCGCCTTCGCCGCGTCGCCGAATTTTACGGCTCGAAGCCCCAATTCATCTGCTGCTCCGCCACCATCGCCAATCCCGGCGAACTCGCCGCCCAATTAATCGAAGACCAGGTCCAGGTCGTCGAAGAAAATGGCGCCCCCGCCGCCGAAAAGCTCTTCGTCTTTTACAATCCGCCGATGGTCAATCGCAATCTCGGCATCCGCCGCAGCTATATCAACGAAACCACGCGCGTAGCCAAGGAACTCCTCGCTCGCAAATTGCAAACCATCGTCTTCGCCAATAGCCGCCTGCACACCGAACTGCTTCTCACCTACCTGCAACAGGCCAATCGCCCGCAGCCCGGCCAGCCTGAACCGATCCGCGGCTATCGCGGCGGCTATCTTCCTGGTGAGCGCCGCGAAATCGAGCGCGGCTTGCGCGACGGCCGCATTCGCGGCGTAGTCGCCACCAACGCCCTCGAACTCGGCATAGACATCGGCTCGCTCGACGCCAGCGTCATGGCCGGTTACGCCGGTTCCATCGCCTCCACCTGGCAACGCGCCGGCCGCGCCGGCCGCCGCAGCGGCACTTCCTGTGCGGTGATGGTCGCTTCTTCCGCGCCGCTCGACCAATTCATCGTCCAGCATCCCGATTATTTTTTCGGCCGGTCCCCGGAGCACGCCTACGTCCAGCCGGATAATCTCGAAATCCTCGTCAATCATCTGAAATGCGCCGCGTTCGAACTCCCTCTCGCTCCCGACGAACGCTTCGGCGCCGTGGACCTTCCCGCGCTCTGCGACCGCCTCGCCGAGGCGGGCTTCCTCCATCGCAGCGGCAAGCACTGGCACTGGGTCCAGGAAGCCTATCCCGCCGATACCGTGAGCCTGCGCTCCGTCACCTCCGATAATTTCGTCATCGTGGACATTACCGGCGGCACCAACGGCGACGAAGACGGCGAACCCGAAGTGATCGGCGAAGTGGATTTTTCCTCCGCGCTCACCACCGTCCATCCCAAAGCCATCTACCTGCACCAGGGCCAGCAATACCACGTCGAACGCCTCGATTTCGATCAGCGCAAAGCCTACGTCAAAAACGTCAACGTGGATTACTACACCGACGCCATCCGTTACACCCAGGTCCGCGTGCTGGAAATTGCCGAAGAAGAAGCGGTCGCCGGACCCGCCGCGAAAGCCCATGGCGACGTCCTCGTCCGCTCCCAAGTGGTCGGCTTCAAGAAGATCAAATTTTTCACCAACGAAAATATCGGCGCCGGAAAACTCGAACTCCCCGAAAACGAAATGCACACCACCGCCTTCTGGATCACTCTCGATCGCAAACTCCTCGCCGATCTCCCCTACGCGCTGTCCGACCGCCAGACCGGCATCTTCGGCCTGCTCTACGCCATGGCTTCCATGGCCACTCTGCTCCTCATGTGCGATGGACGCGATCTCGGCACCGCCGTCGGCGAACGCCCCGCCAGCCCCGGCATCGAAACCGATTGGCCGGAATTCGATGCAACAGCCGCTGCCGCCTCCGACGCGTCACAAATCAAGGAACTCTTCGAGCCCAACTTATATCTCTACGACGCCTATCCCGGCGGCATAGGCTTCAGCGAACCGCTCTTCCGCGTCCATGATATTTTGCTGCGGCGCACTCGCGAACTCATCGCCGGCTGCGCGTGCGAAAGCGGCTGCCCCTCCTGCGTCGGCCCCGCGGGAGACAAATGCGAAAAAACAAAAGAAGCCGCGCTCGCGATTTTAAACAGGCTGTGCGAGTAGCGCCGGCGTCCCGCCGGCTCTTCGATCGGCTGTCCAGTTTGCGGAGAAGGTCGGTTTTTAGGGGGTCGGAGCTTTAGCTCCGACATAAAAACGCCCTCACTAAGAAGGGGCTTTAGCCCCTGAAGAAACGCTGTGTTTTTTTCTGCAACTCGCAGCGTCGCGCCGACCCGCGCCGCCAGTGATGGCCAATGGAATCGATGGAGCAGCAAGTACTAGGAACAAAGCGAAAAACCATGTCAGTCCGTGACAAATTCGCATCATTGGCAGCGCTAAAGCCAACAAGAAAAAATGGCGCCATATCCCGCCTCGCCACCGCGCCACCGCCGGGCTTCGCCCCCGCCCTGCCCGAAGGCGCCGAACGCCTCGCGCAACTCCTCCAAGCCGCAGCCTCCACAAACGACTTCGGCGAGCACCTCACCGTCCGCAAATGGTTCTCCGAAACCATCGGCTGCCAGCCACCTGACGGCGCAGTACAAGAATCCGCTCTCCGCCTGCTAGCGCCCAAAGCTCCCGAAGAAGTAGCCGATCCATCGCAGTGGCTCTTCCTCGATACCGAAACCACCGGCCTCATGGGCGGCACCGGCACCTATCCATTTCTCGTCGGCATCGCCTGGTGGGACGCCGGCGGCCTGCAGGTCGAACAACTCTTCATGCGCGAGCTAAGCGAGGAGCACGCCCTTCTTGTAACCCTCGCCGAACGCATGGCCGCTCGCCCCGTCCTCGTCACCTTCAACGGCAAATCCTTCGATTGGCCGCTGCTCGAAACCAGATATCGCATGACTCGCGCCATCAAACCCTCCGCCCCGCGCGCCCATCTCGATTTTCTCCACCCAGCCCGCAATCTCTGGCGCATCCGTCTCGGCTCCGTGCGCCTCGCCGAACTCGAAAAGCACGTCCTCGGATGGCATCGCGGCGCCGACCTGATTTCCGAAATGATCCCGCAATTTTATTTCGATTATCTACGCGGCGGCGCGCCCGATCCGCTCGTGCAAGTCTTCCTCCATAATCAAATGGACCTCCGCGGCCTGGCCGGCCTCGCCAGCCGCATCACCGCCCTCCTCGCCGATCCGAACGCCGAAACCCGCCACGCCACCGACGGCCTCGAACTCTTCGGCGTCTCCCGTATCTGCGAACGCCGCGGCGACACAGCCCGCGCCCGAAAACATTACGCGCAATCGCTAGCCGCCGAGCTGCCCGCCGAAACGGACCGCGCCGCCCGCCGCTCTCTCGCCCGCCTCGCCAAACGCGCAGGCGATCTCCCGCTAGCCTGCCAGCTCTGGGAAAGCATTCTCGGCAATTCCCGCGAAGGCCTCGAAGCCTACGAGCAACTTGCCATCCACTACGAACACACCGCCGATGACTCGCAGCGCGCCGCCGCCCTGGTCCGCCAGGCCCTCAGCGAACTCCAGCGCGCCCGCCGCCACCCCACGCTCTCAGCGGCCCTCCATCGCCGCTACAAGACCCAATTCGAGCACCGCCTGAAGCGCCTCGACCGCCTCGCGCGCCTGCAACAAAAGGCCGTAAAGCCGCTCCTGGACCCCATAGATGCTGAGTCCCCCGCGCATCCGTGAGAATCCAACAGGCAGGGACAAAAAGGGGGATTTCGCATGTCTAAATCGGATGGCGCCGCCACCAGTCTTGCGCGAACCTCGTCACCGGAGGAAAACCAAATGCCCGGAGTAAGCGATCCCTACATTCGTGAACAACTCGAAAAACGCCGCAACGAACTGCACACCGTAATCTCTGCGGCCGCTCCCGCGCGTCCCGCCGCTCCTCTGCTCGATTTGCTCAGCGAAGTGGATTCCGCCCTCCATCGCATGGACGAAGGCACCTATGGAATTTGCCCTGCCTGCAACGGCACGGTAGAAACAGACCGGCTGCTCGCCGATCCTCTCGTCACGCTCTGCCTCGATCACCTCTCCAGCGACGAACAGCGCGCCCTCGAGCGCGATCTCGAACTCGCCGCCCGCGTCCAGCGGGGCCTGCTGCCGCGCAGCGACGTCGGCTTCCAGGACTGGCGCGTCCACTACCGCTATCATCCCGCTGGAATGGTCAGCGGCGATTATTGCGATCTGATTCTCCCGTCGAATGACGACGGCGAACTCGTCTTCCTGCTCGGCGATGTTGCCGGCAAAGGCGTCGCGGCTTCCCTGCTCATGACCCATCTCCACGCCATGTTCCGCAGCCTCGCCGGCGTGGATCTGGCGCTCGATAAACTCCTCGAAATGGCCAATAGCGTCTTCTGCCAGAGCACCATTGCCGGACAATACGCCACCCTGATCTGCGGACGCGCCGGCCGCCGCGGCGCAATCGAAATCGGCAGCGCCGGCCATCTCGCCGCTCTCCTCGTTTCGAAAGAAGGCGTCCGCCAGGTCTGCTCCACGGGCGTCCCGCTCGGCATGTTCGGCACCAGCCGTTACACCATCGATCGCCTGCAACTGGAGCCTGGCGACAGCCTCGTCCTTTACACCGACGGAATTTCCGAAGCCACCAACGCCGCCGGCATCGAGTATGGCGCCTCTCGCCTCTCGAATATCGCCGCGGAACGCCACGGCTGGGTGCCCCAAGAATTAGCGGCAGCGTGCATGAAGGACGTCCAAGGTTATTCAGCAGGCAGGAAACAAGCCGACGATCAAACGCTGATGGTAGTCCACCGCGCAGACACCATTCAGCTAAGTCTCAACGATTAATTTACAAGGAAGTCTTTTCCACCACCGGCGCGCGCAACCAAAAATGTGAACAGCACTCGGACGTGCTGCTCTCCACGAAGCAGCATCGCGCACCGAAAAATAGCGGCGTCTAAGCCACAACGCCACGTTTTCTCCGTGCCCTCAGAGCATTTCTCTGTGCACTCTGTGTTAAGTCTTAGCAGTTGCCTTTTTCTGTGAATCGCCCTACAGCGCGATTCACCCTGCTTGCCCTGAGTGAATTGGCGAAGGGAGAACCGGCAGTGCCGGTTCGAAGGGCGTCTCTGCGGTAAATTCTCTGCCTTTTGCCTACTGTGACGCGAGCTGAGCACCATCCCCGCGCACCGCAGCCACAGGCGCCGGCCCCCACCCAATAGCCGCATCAATCTTATCGAAAGTCTCCCGCGAAGCACTCTCCACCGTCACACAAGCACTCCCCACGCATCGCAAGAACACTCCCCCATCCGCGCTCTGAAACTGCAAATATTTCTCGCCGCGAACGACGTCCGTCCGCTTCGCATACTTCGCCGCCAAAGCCTCGCTGTACTGCGCAAAAAAATCCCCCGCATCATCCGCATTATCCAGCGCCAACCGGAACACCAAAGGATGCTCCTTCTTGCCATCCTCGAAAGTCGCATACCGGTCGCCCTTCCACGCCGGCGCCAATAAATCCGCCCGCCTTTCATCCAGATACTGCTTCAAAACCTCTTCCAACCCGAATTCCCCCAAAGTATTCTCTTCCAGAAGTTTCCAATCTCCCGGAACCACTCCCTTCCACTGCGGTAAAGTCACCGCCTCCGGCTTCACTCCCTGCAAATACAAATCGGGATGCATGATCTGCTGCGTGGATACCGGCGGATTCTGGAAAATTAAATGCAGATCCTGCCAGCCCTCATGCGCCTTCAGGAATTGCTGCGTAAATCCCGTCCCCGCCAGGTACGGAAACAAAAGCTCGTCGCGAATATACGGCGGAGCCTTCCCCAGGTTCGGATCCTTGTCCATCTCGCTCACCGCGCCGGCACGGATCAGCAAAGTGACGTCCGGCAGGTCGCGCACGCCCACCTTCTGATCCAGCATCTGGTAATCCACCATCGCCGCCATCGCTGACCCTTCGCTCACCGCGTCGCGCGCCAGCTCCGCATCATCATTCGGACGCGCCGCCTTGATCCACTTGTCAATGTGAAACGATTGATCCTCCAGCGCGTGCGTCAGCTCGTGAGACATCACCGTGCGCTGCTCATCCGCCGGAATCCATTCGGCGATATAAAATTCCTTCGCTTTCGGATCGTACAATCCCGCCACCTGGTCCGTCAGCACGTTCAGCATGAACGAATCCAGCGGAAAATCCTTGGGGATCAGCCCAAATGCTTCCAGCGTCTTGTCGTCCGCATAACGCTCGGCGTCGTTCTTGTCTTCCTTATCCTCGCGAATCAAATACGCGCGCACCTCCTGCTTCGAACGCAGGCTCTTCTTCAAAGGTTCCTTGATCGGCAGGTCCAGAATCTTGCTCATCTCCAGCAGCACCTCATCCGCGGCCTTGATGAATTCAGGACTGGAAGACGCCGCCGCGGTTTGGGGCGTCCTGGCAGCTTCCGCCGCCGGCGCTCCCGCCACCTCTTTCGGCGCTGGAGCCGGCTGCTGCGCCGCAAACGCCACGCCGCACGCCAGCAGCACGGCTGTTCCCGCAATCCAGGGCCGCCGCGCCCCGCTCTTCCTTTCCCGAGAAAACTTCATCCCTTCCTCCGCCCGATTTCGCTCACTCTTCAGAATAACAGTTTCCTCAAACCCTCACGCCCGCGCCGGCACAGTCCCCTTCCAGAACCACACCATGCCGCTCAACCGCTGCTCTAATGTGAGACTCTCCAGCCCCGCGTCCGTGAGCAATCCCCGCAATTGGCCTTCCTCAAACCTGCGATTGCACTGCGCCGAAGTCGCCCAGGCCATCATCTTGCGCGTATCCCGCGCATTCATCCCGTTATCTCGAGCGTGCGCCAGAGCCCGGGAAATAGACATGGACGCATGCGGGTCCAGCGATGCCACCGTCCCCGCCCCGCGGGTCACTCGCACCATTTCTCGCAGAGTCGCCGCCAGATTCTCGACCCAGTAAACCACTCCCGTCGCGTAGCAACAATCGAATGACGCATCCGCAAACGGAAGTTCCTCCGCGCACGAACGACGAAATTCCACCGGCGACCCCTCGCGCGTCGCCAGCCGCTTGGCAATTCGCAGCAAACTCCGGCTGCGATCCACTGCGGTCACCGCGTAGCCCGACTGCGCCAGTTCGCGCGCCACATGCCCCGGGCCGCAGCCCACGTCCAGCACCCGCAGCGTCCCGTGCCCGTTCCCGGAAGGTGGCAATCCTAAAGAGCTGACGAACTCGCGGCGGATGTCGGCCTCCGGTCCGCACGCCAGCTTACGCGCGTAGTATCCGGCGCCCACTTCGAAGAGCATTCGTTTGAAGGGATCCCGAAGGAAGTTGCGCACGATGGCAGACATCGTGCTTTGATGCAGCGGCGGCCGTCAAGGGTTTCCAGCGCGCGGCCTCTGTGCGGATAGGTTCCACGCCGCCGTGTGTACGCAATCGCGTTCGGAGGCAATCGCGCCAAGAATCACGCGCGAGTTGGAAAGAAACAGCTCCACCAGGTAGCGCGGCGTTCCGGCGGGCACGAAGCAGCGGAAAATCTCGGCCTCCAGCCAGCGCCGCGCGATTTCCCCCGCGGGAGTCTCGCGATTCGCCAGGCACTTCCGCACATCGCATTCCTGCTGCTGAAAACTGCTCTCCAGCATTTTTTCGAATAGCTCTTCGTGGCAGTACAGGAGCGCTTCGTGCACCGCGCTTTTCGAATACGACTGCTCGAGGAACACGTGGCTATAGAGGCCGGTATACACGTCGCGCAATAAAGCGACATGCGCCAGTCTCGCCGTCGTGCTCGGCAGGGCGCCAAGCCATTGCGAGACAAACTCTTCAATGATTCGTTGGTTCTGGGCGAAACGCTCCAGCGAATCCACAGCAATCCCCTCGCAAGCATCCTTCTAGGCGGCGATCTCAACCGTGCCAAGCCGGCCCGTTCACCAGCTCCATCGCCGTACTCCACGCGCCCCGCCCATCCAGGAGGTCGAAGCCCGCTTGATTGTCGCCCGTTCGCAACAATCGTCTGCATGCTACGCCTAATTGCTTGCCGGGTCAATAAACGCTTGGTAAAGTTTTCAAAAATCTGTGAACTTCACTCTTCAGATAACCCCGGAGAGTGCTATTATGGCGCGCAGCGACTCCCAATTGCGCGCCAGCACGGGAAGTAGTGTGTGGCCCCGCGAATACGTTCCGAATTGGAACGGGTCCGCCTGACCTTTTTCGCCCTCTCCACTTCCCCTGCGCGTCATCGCGATGCCTGGCACCGCCGCTTGACGTTCGCTCCGCGAGTTCACGCGCAAGTGGGAGTTAAAACCATCGAAGGTATTCTGATGGCACCCAGCCTGATTCGGGAATCGCCATACCTTGGGACCGCTCCATGATCCCGCTGGCGATCTTATGTGTCGCGGCGTCCGCCGTTTGCCTCCTCGTGCTCGCGTGGCTCGTGGCGCGCCCGCTGCCCCAGGAATCGTTCGCACAGCGCGCGGAAACCTTTGACGGCTTGCTGACCCAACACGCGCAGCACTTCCCGCAGCTGCGGCATTCGCTGACGGGCATTGATCGCCCTTACGTTCATCTCCGCGCGCCCCAACAAAGCGAAAAGCGATGGACCAACGACCGGCGCCAAGTCCTGGAAGGTTTCTTGCTCGCCTTGGGCGACGATTTCGCCCACCTCGAACAGCTCGCCGCGCTGCTGCGCGCCATGCTGCCGAAAGAATCGGCACCGCAAGCCAATATTCCGTTCTCCCTGAAGCTGCAATTTCGCGCCAATTACCGGATCGCTTCCTTGCTCCTCCGCTTGCGCAGCCCGGCCTGCACCAGCTGCATCACCAGGCTCACCGAACTCCTCGGCAACC
The DNA here is from genome assembly GCA_963780035.1 of uncultured Acidobacteriota bacterium. Classification (GTDB taxonomy): domain Bacteria; phylum Acidobacteriota; class Terriglobia; order Acidiferrales; family UBA7541; genus Palsa-295. Next base: position 244,716 of record CAWAAG010000020.1, read on the forward strand.
TCTCCGTGCACACCGAAGCGAGCATGGCGAGACTCGCTCATGCACCCGCACACGATCCTTGGGCGCGGCTTTCGAAATTTCGCCCACATTGATTTCGGAACCGCGCCGCGTCTCCGCACCTGTTCGCATTCGACCCATTCCCCCACGAACTCCTCGCTCGCGGCCAGTTATTCGATTCGGCAACACCCCGCCTCCGTCGCCGAGCTTGCTCTTGCCCCTGTCGTATAATTGACCATTCTCCGGGAGCCTATCGTGGAAACCGAAAAAGTCCTCGTGGTTGACGACGAAGAAGCCATTCGCGAAGTGGTTTCCACCCTTCTGGAAGCGCAGGGCTATACCTGCACCGTCTGCTCCAACGGCAAATTGGCCTTGGACGCTTTTCGCAAAGACACCTTCGACCTGGTTCTCAGCGACATCGTCATGCCCGAAATGGACGGTTTGAAGCTGCTCGCCGAGCTGCGCAATGAAGATCCCGACGTACCGGTGATCATGGTCACCGCCATGCACGACATCTCCATCGCCCTCGAAGCCATCCGCGCCGGCGCCTACGACTACATTCTGAAGCCCTTCGAAAAAGATCAATTGCATCTCAGCGTTCGCCGCGCCCTCGAGCACCGCCGCCTGGTCATGGAAAATCGCACCTACCAGAGCGACCTCGAGCACCTCGTCGCCGAGCGCACCCAGCAGCTCTCCATCGCCCTGCAGGATCTCGAGCAATCGTACGATTACACTCTGGAAGCTCTGGGCGGCGCGCTCGACGCCAAGGACGCTGAAACCGAAGGCCATTGCCAGCGCGTCACCGCCTTCACCATCACCATCGCGCGCACCATGGGCGTGGATAAAGCCCTGCTCCGCCACATCGCCCGCGGCGCCTTTCTCCACGACATCGGCAAGATGGGCGTCCCAGACAGCATCCTCCGCAAGCCCGGCCCGCTGACTGCCGAAGAGCGCGACATCATGCGCAAGCATTGCGAAATCGGTTTCGCCGTTCTCGAACGCATTCCCTTCCTCAAGGAAGCCGCCGAAATCGTTCTCTCGCACCAGGAATGTTACGACGGCTCCGGCTACCCGCGCGGCTTGCGCGGCGAGCAAATCTGCATCGGCGCCAGAATTTTCGCGGTGGCAGACACCCTGGACGCGATGATTTCCGATCGCCCGTATCGCAAAGCCTTACCGATTTCAGCCGCCCGCGCCGAAATCGAACGCTACTCCGGCAAACAATTCGATCCGCGCGTCGTGCAAGTTTTCTTGTCCCACCCAGACCGCGTCTGGATGGACCTCCACGAAAAAATCGGCGATCCCTTCCGCCTCACCCAACTCGAACACGCTTGAAGCGCCGTTCCTCCTCGCAGAGAAGTTCGTAGGGGCACGGCATGCCGTGCCCGCCGCCGTCGCGCCATGATCTAAGTTCCGAGCGCAAACGTACGCCAGGATCGTCTCGCCGGCCCCCGCGCCTTTCGGGACCCAGCGGGCAGCCTCGGTTTCCCCAGACGCGCCACCGTCCCACCAGCATCCTTGCGTGGAAATCCGCCCATCGGTATGATTCGCAGAGAAGTTCGTAGGGGCGGCTCTAAGAGCCGCCCTCATTGCAAAACGCACAGCGTGCGATTATTCGAGAGGTCCCGATGCCACTAGTCCCCATTAAAACCGCTTCCACCACCGGCTACTGCGATTGCATCTGCGGATGCTACGAACTCGCCAGCCAGCGCGACGATGAAAACGGCAAAGGCTACTGCCCCAGCTGCGCGAAAGAACATCTCGAAAAAAATCGCGGCATCGGCATCCCGCAACCAGCTCCCTGCAGAATGCCCGATAGCACCGGCCCGGATCTAAAACTCGAACTCCCCGCCCCCGCCGACCCGCCCGGTCGCCTGCGCTAGCCTCGCTTTCCGGCCCGTTCCTCGGAATTCACGAACATCCTTCGCAGAGTGCGTCAGGCTTCCGCGGGCTGCGGCTTGGCAGGCCACCCAACAAAGCGGGTGTCATCCCGAGCCAAGCGAGGAATCTGCTTTTCGCTCCAGCTCCCGGAAAAATAACATTCTTGCAGCCAAACTCGCCTTCCTCGGCAGGTTCACAAAACCGACAGCAACAGTTGAACTCCTTGCTGAAATTCCCGTTCGCCGGTAATCAAACTCAACACCAAATACCCATCCGCCGGAAAGTCGTAAAAATGCCCCGGATGCACATACACTCCCCGCCGCTCCAGCAATTCAATCGCAAGTTCCTCGTCCGGCCGCGTAGCCGGCACCCGCAGCACCACGTACCACCCACCCTCAACCACCAGCCGCGTACAAACTTTTTGCAGCGCCAGCTGGCGATCCAGTTCCGCCAGATTCGCTCGGACCCGCTTCAGCACCTGCTTCTGAAACGCATCCCGCTGCTCCAAAAACGCCGGCACCGCCGCCTGCACCGGAGCATTCATCGAAAGATACGTGTCCGCAATCACCTCCAGCCGCGCCAACGCCGCCACCCTCAGCTTCTCCGGCCCGCTCGTAATCAGCCAAGCAGCCTTCATCTGCGGCAAACCCGAAATCTTCGATAACCCGCTCGTCGTAAACGTCAAAGCCCCCGCGTTTCCGGCAAAGCTAAAGCGCGCTTCCTCCGTCAACCCAAAATCCAGAAACACTTCGTCCGCAATCAGCGCCAGGTCGCGCGCCGCACAAATCCGATTCAGCCTTTCAACCTCCGCCGCCTTCACAAAATGCCCCGTCGGATTATTCGGATGCACCACAATCGCCACCCGCGTACGTTCCGTAATCGCGCTCTCCAGCGCGCTGAAATTGATCTGCCACCCGTAGTCGTACACCAGCGGATAACGCACCAACTTCACATCCTGAATTTCCGCCAGGAAAGAAAATAGCGGATAACTCGGCTCCGGAATCAGAACTTCATCGCCCGCATTGCACAGCGCCCGAAACACAAACGAATACGCCTCGCTCGTGCTGGTCGTCAGCACCATATCGTCAACCGGCACCTCCACTCCACGCGCCGCGTAATACCCGGCCACCGCCTCCCGCGCGCTCCGCAAACCTCGCGCATCCGGCGAATATCTCAGCACCGACGGACTCGCCAGCGCCTCCAAAATCGCCCGGCCGTCGTATTCAAACCCGCACTCGGTCGGGTTCGCAGCCGTCAAGTCCACCACCACCGTCCCCGCCGCGCGCCGCCGCGCCAGCGCCTCGCTCAAGCGATTCGCTTCCAGATTCCAGTTGCTGCGCTCAGCAAACATTCGGTTCACAGCCTAGCAGACGCATGAATTAGAGGGAAACGCGAACCCGCGATCAACTAGACACTTTGCCGGAAACTGGAAGGGCGGCGCTGAGAGGCTGTGTGAGAACCGTGATGTTCGTCAGGGCACGACTTTACAGTTTGCAGGAAAACGGAAGGGCGGGGCTTCAGCCCCGCCGTAAGTCGGGCCCTTTCTCTGGGGGCTTTAGCCCCTGAAGCCGGGATTTTGTTCTTGTCTGCAAATTGTAAAAATTGCACCCTCACCCTCAAAGACCAGGGACAGCGCACAAGACTCCGCCTATAATCGTTGCGCCACACCCAAAATCCATAAAGGAGATACCCATGAAGAGGATCGTCACGGCCTTCACCGCGCTCCTTCTGTTGCTGCTAATGGCGGGCCAGTTTCCCGCCGCAGCCCAGGACGATGCCATCGCCAAGACGAACTTGAAGGTGGGCGACGTCGCCCCCGATTTCACTCTGCTCGCAAATGATTGGAAACCCGTGAAGCTCAGTGATTTTCGCGGTAAGAAAAACGTCGTCCTGGCCTTCTACGTTCTCGCCTTCACCGGTGGTTGAACCAAGGAATTGCAGGCCTATCAGGCTGATATGGCCAAGCTCGAAGCCAGCGACACCGTAGTCCTCGGCATTAGCATTGACAGTCCCGCCGCCAACGCCGCCTTCGCCAAGCAAATCGGAGTCACCTTCCCCCTGCTCAGCGACATGAACCGCAAAGTCCTAACCGAGTACGGCATCCTGAAGCCCTACGACGTGCAAGGCGACAAATACGAGTGGGCCCAACGCACCACCATCGTGGTGGACAAGGAAGGAAAAATTCAGCACGTCGAGCAAGGCGACGGCGCCGTAAACCCCAATAGCGCCGTATCCATCTGCACCGGCCTGCACAAACCCAAAGGCCAGTAGCGCGCGAAGCGTTTGGTAGCGCCGGGGCATTTTCTGGGAGTGCGGCGGCTTGCCGCCGCTTGTTACCAGGCGAGGCTTGCCTCGCCGCCCCTGCCCACACCGCGAACATTCCGTCGATGCCATCGTAGCGGCGCACTTTTACCCTGAGTGAGGCTACGAAGGGTCAGTGCGCCATCGGTGTTGCGGCGCCGGCTTGTCCTGACACAGGAAGGGCGTCCCGCCGGCTCTCAGCAGCGACGCCTTGTCTGGGAGTGCGGCGGCTTGTTTACCCTGAGGAACGAAGGGCCGCCGCTTGTTACCAGGCGAGGCTCGCCTCGCCGCCCCACACTTCGCGGCAATCGTTCCGTCAAGGCCTTTGTAGCGGCGCACTTTTACCCTGAGTGCCGCTACGAAGGGTTAGTGCGCCATCGATGTTGCGCCACAAAACGATGGCGGTCGCAAGACCGCCGCTACAAAACCTCTAAAACTTCGCAGCCTTATCGAAATACCTAGCCCGCGCCGGATGCACCCACTCACCGCGCCACATTCCGCCGCCGGTACATCAATCCCAATATCCCCACAAAAATGCTAATCGTCGGAAAAAGCAAAATCAAAATCCCATGCCGCAAAGCCGCCCCGCCCTGCGCCCCGCTCGCCGCCGCGCTCTGATAACACATCGCGCAACCCTGCGCCACCACCCGCGGCATTGGCAAAACAATCAGGCCCAAAACGCCTGCCGCCAAAAGCGTCAATCGCGTCGTAATCTCTCGCTTCAATTCATCCCTCGCGCAAAAATCTCGAGCGTCAACCGCCCCCTAATGCGGCCGCAAATTCATCAATCGTATGCTGTCCGGAAAAAACATCAGCAGCATCATGCAAATACAAAACACCATCGCCGGCACCAGCAATAAAAACAGCCCCAGCCGCTCAAATCGCAAATGCATAAAATATGACATGATCAAGGCCGCCTTGATCAGCGACAGCCCCACCAGAATCGTAATCATCAAATGTACTTCCAGGCGCTCGTACGCCAAAAACACTTCCACCGCTGTCAGCAGCAGCAACCACACCCAAACCGTGGCGAATAATTTGGTCGTCCCCACAGCATGCTCGTGCGTTAGTTCCGCCGCGTCTGCGTGTGCGCTCATCGTCTGCTTCGCTCCCCGTTGCCTGAAATTGTTACTTGGGATTCACACTCAGCAAATACACCATCGGGAAAATAAACATCCACACCAGATCCACGAAGTGCCAGTAAAGCCCGCTCACTTCCACATGCTCGGCTGTGTACTTCCCCTTCCGGAATCCCCACGCGATCACCGCCAGGTAAATCACGCCGATCGTCACGTGCACCATATGCAGCCCGGTCAATCCAAAAAATGTCCCGCCAAAGAGCGGCACAAACGGATGCCACGGATTTGTCCACGGCGTCACGCCCTCATGAAACAGCGTCACCCACTCCGTCGCATGGATCAGCACGAAAGCAAGTCCGCAAACGATCGTCGCAATCAGGTAGCGCACCGTCTTCTTCACGTTGCCATTGAACGCTGCATTCACTCCCAGCACCATCGTCAAGCTGCTGGAAAGCAGCACGAATGTCATCAGCGACGATTTCGCGATCGCCGGCCAGATTTCAAACGGCCGCGGCCAATTCGGCGTCTCCAGCCGGACGTAGGCATAGCTGATCAGCAGCGCCGAAAACGTCAGCGAGTCCGAAACGATAAATAGCCACATCCCCAGCTTCTTCGAATTAATCGCGAAGGGAGACGCGCCGCCGGACCACCTCGATTCGACTATGCCCTCGTATTCCGCTTCACTCACGCTTCACCTCACCACCCACAGGAGTAGAAACAGAAATATCCACAGCCCGTCCATGAAATGCCAGTACATCGAAACAATATCCACCGCCGTGCTCATCGCGACTTTCCGCGGCGTCCCGAACTGAATGTAGAGCAGCGCCAGCACTCCGCCCAGCAAATGCAATCCGTGCGCCCCCGTAAACACGTAAAAAAAGCTGCTGCTCGGATTCGTCGCCAGAAACGTCCCCGCCGCAAAAAGCTGCCGCCACGCGATGATCTGCCCCGCCACAAACAGCACTCCCAGAATCGTCGTCGTCGCCCACCAATGCTGGAAACCCTCCTGATCTTTCGCCACAAACAGCTTCCGCGCGCGCGTCAGCGTAAAGCTGCTGGCGATCAGAATCAGCGTGTTCAGCCACAGGATCCGCGGCAGCGCCAGCGGAATCCACGCGCTGTTGGGCATATCCTTCCGCACCACATACGCGCTCACAAACGCCATGAAAAACATCAAAATCCCCGCCAGCGCCACCACCATCCCCGTCACATAAGCCCGCTGCGGCGTCCCCGCCCCTCCCGATCGGCCGCCACCGTCGCCTCCGTCTCCGCCATCATGGCCAGACGGAGTCCCGCCTCCCGGCCCCTTGCCCTCGTGTATCAGCTCAATAATTTCTTCAGTAACGAACGTCTGTGGCATTTACTCGCTCCCTGCCCTCCGGCTTTCTCTGTGTATTGTTGAGTCTTTGCAGTTGCCGTTGTAGCGGCGGTCTTCAGACCGCCATCGATCACCGCCTCGACTTCGACAGCGCACTAAAATGCGCCACCACACGAACTCTGTGGTAACTCAACTCGACCTACTTCGCGCGCGCCACCTGCGAGGGCTCAATATTCTGCGGGATAAAATCCTCCACAGCTCCCGGCACGCTGAATTCATAAGGCCCGCGATAAACGCTCGGATAATGCCCGCCAAAATTATCAATCGGCGGCGGCGAATCCGTAGTCCACTCCAAAGTCGTCGCATTCCACGGATTATTCGAAGCCTTCGGCCCGAATTTCAAACTGTAGAAAAAGTTGAAAAGAAATACCAGCTGCGCCGCTCCGGTAATAAACGCCGCAATCGTCATGAACTCATGCACCGGCTGCAGCCGCGCCAGAAATCCCACTGCCGAAGCGTCCGCATACCGCCGGATTCCTCCCGCCAGCCCCACAAAGTGCATCGGCATGAAAATGCAATACGCCCCCACAAACGTGAACCAGAAATGCACCTTCGCCAGCGGCTCGTTCATCATCCGCCCAAACATCTTCGGGAACCAGAAATACGTCGCCGCAAAAATCCCGAAAATCGCCGCCACGCCCATCACCAGGTGAAAATGCGCCACCACGTAATACGTCGCGTGCAGCATGTTATCAATCGCCGGCTGCGCCAGGAAAAGCCCCGAAAGCCCCCCGGATACAAACAGCGAAACAAACCCCAGCGCAAAAAGCATCGGGCTCTTGAACTGAATCTTCCCGCCCCACAGCGTCCCCAGCCAATTAAACGTCTTGATCGCCGAAGGCACTCCGATCGCCATCGTCAACACCGAAAACGTAAATCCCGAATACGGGCTCATCCCGCTCAAAAACATATGGTGGCCCCACACCATGAATCCCAGAAACCCGATCGTGCAGATCGCAAAAGCCATCGCGCGATATCCAAACACCGGCTTCCGCGAAAATGTCGAAAGCACGTGCGAAGCCACTCCCATGCCCGGCAAAATCGCGATATACACTTCGGGGTGCCCGAAAAACCAGAATAGGTGCTGCCACAAAAGCGGCGAACCCCCGCTGTGCGCCTGGATCTGGTCGTTCACCACCAATCCCGCCGGCAAAAAGAAACTCGTCCCCGCCGACCGGTCCAGCAGCAGCAAAATCCCCGCCGCCAGCAACACTCCAAACGCCAGCAACCCCAGCACCGCCGTCACCAGCCATCCCCACACCGTCAGCGGCATCCGCAGCAAACTCATCCCCGGCGCTCGCAAATCAATCGTCGTCGCAATAAAGTTCAGCGCTCCCAGCAACGACGCCAGGCAAAATAGCGAGATGCTCAGGATCCACATCGTCTGGCCCCAACCCTCGCCCGGCCCGGTAATTTCGCCCAATCCGCTCAAAGGTGTGTAACCCGTCCATCCGCTGATCGGCGCGCCGCCCGGCACGAAGAACGCCGCCACGATGCACACGAACGCCAGAAACGTCACCCAGAACGAAAGCATGTTCAGCCGCGGGAACGCCATATCCGGCGCGCCAATCTGTATCGGCAAGAAATAATTGCCGAAGCCTCCTTGCGGCGCCGTGGTCAGCACGAAGAAAACCATGATCGTCCCGTGCATCGTCACCAGCGCCAGGTACTGCTCCTGCGACATTTGCCCGCCGCTCACAAAAGGCAGCGTCGCATTCGGCCACACCAGGTGAAAACGCATCAGCATCGAAAGCACGATCCCGATCAGCACCGCCGTCAGCGCCAGCAGAAAATACTGAATGCCGATCACCTTGTGATCCACGCTGAAAATATATTTCCGGATGAAACCCGAGGGCTCCGCCATTGGCGCATGCACAGATGATCCGGCGGTATGCGCGTGCGAACTCATGCCTGGCCTCCTGGTATGTGGGTATCGCGTAACAGCTTCACAGCGGGCTTCTGCACGGGGGTCATCACTGGTTGGCCGCTTCCTGCTGCTTCAAGAAAGTTTCATAATCCGCCGCGGACACCACGTTCAGGTAGCTGTGCATCCGCGAATGTCCCAGTCCGCACAATTGCGTGCACACGATTTCATACTGTCCGATCGTGTTGGCCGTGAAATGCAGCGGCACCACCATTCCCGGCGTCGCGTCCTGCTGCAAACGCAATTCCCGCACGTAAAAATTGTGAATCACGTCCTGCGAACGGATCATCAGCTCCACTTCGCGGTTTACCGGCACCGTCAGCGTCGGCACGACGATGTCGTCCTTCCCTGCTGGATCGTTCTGATCGATCCCCAGAGGATTTCCGGTCGAAGCGCTGATCTGTTTCGCATCCAGCTTGCCGAATTTCCCGTCCGGTCCCGCATAGCGAAAATTGAAAACGAACTGGTTCTCCGTCACTTCCACGGGAATCGCCCCCGGCGCCGCCTCCGTGAACCGCATTTCCGCCCACGCCTTCCGCCCCAGCAATCCCAGTCCCACAAACAGAATCACGGTCGCCGTGGTCCAGATCACTTCCATGGTGTTGTTGCCGCGCGTGAAATGCGCCTTTTGCCCGTGGTCGCGAAAACGGAAAATCACGAACGCCAGTCCCAGTTGCGACAAAATAAACACGGTCGCCACCACGCCCAGCGTCAGAGCGTACTGATGATCGATCGCTTCGCCCACGGCAGTAATCGCGGGAGGCGGCGCATACGCTCCCGAAGCGAAAACATACACGGTAGCCACTACCAGAATTCCCAACAGGAGGGACAACAGGGCCGGTGTTGCTGCAGAACCGCTAGCGCGTTTCCTGATCCGCATCGCTTTTGCTCCCCGTACAACTTTGGCAAAAAAGCGTTCGATAGGACCGCATGGCCGATTTCAAAACAGCACATCATATACAACGGACCACGAATATCAAGAACGATTCTGCGAAATAAAACGCGGCTCTCGAATCAGCAAACGCCCCAAGAAACACAGTCAGCGCGCCAATGCACACATCGACCACGATCGCGGTGTCTCCGCGCCCTCCAGCTTTTCTCAGTGGACTCTGTGTTAAGTCTTTGAAGTTGACTCGCGCAGTTTACAAATCTTAACGGAAGAGTGATTCGAGGAAAGGTTGGTGCGGTCGAGTGGATTCGAACCACCACGGTATTGCTACCGCCAGCCCCTCAAGCTGGTGCGTCTGCCAGTTCCGCCACGACCGCAAAGCACTTACGAGTTTGCTGAGGACTCCGTGACTGTTTTGCGACATTTCGCCACGCTTCAAGTTTCGCCGCTGCTTCGGCAAGGTCGTTTTCAGCCACAATGTTGTAACGAGAAAACATGCTGTCTGTTTTGTGACCTGTGATGCGTTTGGCTACTTCCTGCGAAACTCCAGAACGAATTAAATTTCGTGCAGCTGAACGCCGAAAATCATGCAAGAGAATTTTAACGCCCGCCGCTTTCGTCATCTTCGTCCACGAACCTCGAAAGTCTTTCACAGGAGAGCCATCTTCCCAAGTGAAAACCGCGTCGTCGGGTACCTTCTCTTCGACGCAGACTTTCAAGTAATCATAAACTTCATTCGTCATTTTCACAACACGTCCTTCGTTGTTTTTAGTCTCACCAGTGAGTAAGTGAATCGTGCGGTTCTTCAGGTCAATTTGCTTGACGCGCATCGGTCGTTGGTTCCGCTGAACCCGTCCACCAGTTCCGCGCGCCGAAATCCGAAGGTGTACGCCATTGCTAGAAGTGCCTTCAACCACGGATAGCGAGCGTGCTCCTGCAAAGCGTCGTATTGTTAGTCAGTGAGGAAACCTTGCCGAGGTGGTGGTTCTTTCAATCTCTCGGGAAACTTAGGGACACGAGAAATCTTCGGCGGTGTGTAATATACGAAACCGTGGTGAAAGATGGCGCGCAAAATTGTCAGTTCTTTATTCACCGTGGTTGGAGACGCACCAGTTTCAAGCCGTTCATTCCGATACTCAATCAGTTTCTCGGTTGTAATTCTTGATGCTATGTATCCCCCGAAAAACGGTCTGAGGTGAATGTCCCAAACCTGTGTCAGCGAAGAGTGAGATATGGGTGCAGCGCTAGCACGGTCGGCAAGATATAAAGCTGCAATCGTGTCAGTGGTAATGCGGGTTTCCGCAGGGTCGAGTTTGCCAGCTTCCTTTAGCGTGATTTTTTTCTGGAGGGCTTTCGTTGCTTTGGCTTCGGTGGAGTAGGATTCGCGCCGCCGCACACCTTCATTGTCGTAATAGGAAATCTGCCAACGGTCACCGCGCTGCGTGATGGAGCTTTCGCCATATTTACCGCGCTGATTTGGAATCTCCAAAACTTCAGCAACCGCGACCGCGTTAGATTTGCTGTCCATGTGACCACCTTCGCGTTCAGACGCTTTTGTGAATTCGTGGTTTCACGAGTGCACCCAGAAAAATTTGATGAGGGCGACCAGAGCTCATAGCCCAAAGAAAATCGCAGCTCCGTACATCACGAGTGGAAGTATGAATACAGCGCACATCACCAGTGCTCCAGCTGTGTAAAGCATCACGCTGTGCATCACGGGACGAACTCGTTCGCTAAACAACAGCCATAGCAAACAATAGAACACTCCCCAGAGCATGAAGAACACGGGAGTGAAGAAAATAATGTGCGCCGTCAGATTGATGCCTTGCTCGGAGTTCCACCAGCGCACGATTTTATTTTTCACGAGTTCACCTCAATGACAACTCGCGAAAACGGTCTGGGCGTTTCCGTTCGTCGGGATCTCGTGCTGTCTCATCTGAAATGAAGGAACGAGATTGTCCCGCACCAGATTGTGACGCACTAGCTTCTACTACATCAATAGAACGATAGTACTACTTTTTTGTTGACAGCCGTAGTACCACCATGTGAAGCTGTTGGAGTTGAACGCATTAAGATGACCGCCGTTGGTGGTCATTGGCAGCACCGCGCCGACAGGCACCCAAGCGGGATACGGGTGAGACATGTAACGCACCTCGCCAACCACAGGCAAGACGCAGCGCTGTACAAGCGGTTGCGCTTTGTGGATTGGACACGATTCGGAGTGCTATCTATGAGCGCAGCAAAGCTGCAGTCTGTAGTTGCAAATCTCACTGAACTTTTGAATTTATACGCTGCTGGAAGTCTGCTAGGACTGACCGTTTGGCAGCTTCGGGGGCTTATCGCTACCTGCGCGGACAATACAACAAATGTCAGACACAAAATGATATTGAATTAGAGAAAGCTAGGCAGAGAGACTTGAAGTCAACGAACAAGAAAGTAGCTGCAGCGGCAGCAGCCTACGGCGATGCTAAAGGGATAATCATGTTTCGGTGAGTTTTATAGGTGGCAACATCGGATACACGACGCCGACTTTAAAGACAACGGACAAAGCACGTTCGCTGTCGCAATACCGAGCGGAGATTCCGGCGTTGCGCTAGACGCTCAGGTCGGTCACGAGGGCGTACACGTCGAACAGGATCAAGCACTCGCAAAGACCATCCAGCCCGATGGCCGTGCCGACCAGAGTCTGAACCTAACAAGTTACAAGAGTGAGTTTGCTGCTTACCAGGTGTCTGCAGCGATCTACCAGGCGTCTGGACAGCCGTATTCATTCGACGCAAACGGGGACTACTATTTAGAGCTCGACAGTCCACAATCCACGGTCGATGACGCGATTAACCGTTACCTCGCAGACCCGAGTAACCCTTACCATGGTGTCACGGTAGACGATCCAGGACCCAACATCTATTCCGGCCCGAAGAAACAATGAAAATCATCAATACAGCCACAATGCTTCCTTTGATGTTCCTAGCTATTTCGTGGACAAGCGTCGGCGAGCGGCAAATCTCGTCGAATTTACAACAGCTCTCCGAGCCTGTTTCTCTGTGCGAGCTAACTAAGAATTGGAAAAAGTACGATCACAGCGTTGTTCATGTCGAAGCTATCTACAGAGCTGCTGCTGAAACCAGCGAAGTGTACGACCTCGGATGCCCGGACACCGCTCATGTAGCGTGGGTACCTCCTGACCTCGATAAGATGGTTCCGGACGACAAGGTCAAAGAAATGAGTAGACTCCTCAAAGCGGACGGCCGTGCTCAAATAGTCGCTGTTGGTGAGTTCGATGGCCCGAAGCACGTAAGCATCCCGCCTGAAACGTCACCCGGACTCGCCAAGACCCTGCAGGCGGCAGACTCACGTTACGGTCACCAGAACGGCTGGGATTTTCAATTCGTTATCTCCAGAATCGAGAAGGTGGGACCCGTCCCCTCCAATGCCCCGTGGCCTCGATGGGCCAGAGAAAGAAGAGAAGTGAGGCCGCCGGCCAAATGACCCACGCTTACATGGTGACATGGGACGAATCCAAGGTCTCGGTGTTCTATGTGGGCAGTACGATCCGGAAAGTGGTGAAGGGATAGCGTCTTCGCCGAATGCCGCATCAAGCTGCGGGCGTAACTTCCCGCTGTCTGGTGTGCATGGCAGGACTCAAGGCGAGTTGACTGGGTCGCTATGCGATAACAGGATACGTGGATTCGTGTGGGTTCCAAAACAAAAGGGCGACTCAGTTACGAGTCGCCCTAGTTCTGAATGCGTGTAGTTTCACACGAGCCTTGTCAGGTAGCAATACCTTACCACCGCTTGCTGTTTTCTGTCAAGGAATAAAGGCACGTCGACGTGTAAGCATCATAGTGGGCTAGGCAACCTTGTCTTTGCCTAACCCTAATCTGGAATGGAGCGGACGGGAATCGAACCCGTGTCTCGAACCCTGACAAGGCTGCGCGTTGCCACTACACCACCGCCCCGCAATTCTATTGTAACACAGAAAGTGAGTGGCACCACCTGCAAACGATTTCACGTCAGCCATCACTGCTGCTGCCCGACTCTGAGATACAAAATTTTTGCCTGTGACCATTCTGCGACCAATTCCATCCAAAATCCGAAAACCTGCGCCAACGACCGCCAACGTGGAATGAGTGGATTCAACGACTTAGATTGATGGCAAAGAACTTGCAAGGATGGCGGTTTTGCCCCTCAAGCTGGTGCGTCTGCCAGTTCCGCCACGACCGCATTTCATCCAAAAACTTGCCGCAGTATAGCAGAAGCCCCTACTTCTTGGGAGCCGGGCTTGACGGCGGTTGTTGCGCCGGCGCCGGTTGTTGCGTCGGCGTAACCGGAATCTGAATCGGCGGCGCTTGCGCCGGTTTCGCCGGTGCCGTCCCGGACTTCTGCGTCTGCTCCAGCACCGACCCGGTGCTCAACGATTCGTTCGGGCTGCGCTTCACCGAAAGCGCCAGCGAGGTCATCATAAACACGATCGCGCACCACGTCGTCGCGCGCGAAAGAAATGTCGCCGCGCCCCGCGGACCGAACGCCGTCTGGCTTCCCGCCCCGCCAAACGCTCCGGCCAAATCCGCCGCCGAACCGCTTTGCAGCATAATCACGATAATCAGCACGAAGCACACCACAATATGCAACGTCACCAACACCGGTATTACCCGCCAGCCGATGGATATCAATCCAATCGCAACCAGCAGCGACAAACCCCATTTTGCCCAACTTGGCATTTCCACTCCCAATCAATCTAAAAGTTGGCAATCCTAGAAATTCACGATCGCCGCGAACGATTTCGGATCCAAACTCGCTCCGCCCACCAGCGCGCCATCAATCTCCGCCTCGGCCATCAGCGCTTTGATATTGTCCGGCTTCACGCTTCCGCCGTACAAAATCCGCACTGCCGACGCTTGTTCGGGAGAAAAATGTTTGGCAGCAAGTCCCCGGAGATAACGGTGAACATCCTCGGCAATTTCAGGGGTGGCGGTCTTGCCCGTGCCGATTGCCCAAACCGGCTCGTACGCTAAAAGAATACGCGAGAAGTCCTCAGCGGTCAACGCGGCCATCCCGCCCTCAAACTGCCGTTTCAGCACCGCATGCGTCATATTCGCTTCCCGCTCCGCCAGGCTTTCCCCCACGCACACGATCGGCGTCAATTCCGCCGCCAAGGCCGCTTTCACCTTCTTGTTCACCGTCTCATCCGTCTCCCCAAAATACTGCCGCCGCTCCGAGTGCCCGATAATCACCGCCTCGCACCCGCAATCCGCGATCATCCCCATCGAAATCTCGCCCGTAAACGCCCCTTCGCGCTCCCAATGCGCGTTCTGCGCCGCAATCGTGATGTTGCTCCCGCGCGCAGCCTCCACCGAAGCCGCAATCGCCGTAAAAGGCGGCGCCACAATAATGTCGCAAGAATGTGTCCCGGCAACGAGCGGCTTGAACGCCGCAAAAAAAGCCCGCGCCCCCTCCCGCGTCTTATACATCTTCCAATTCCCAGCAATCACCGGTCGCCGCAAGAAATCTCCTCACTCACCAATCAATTCGGAATGCGAATCCCTTCACAGCCCCAGCAATATTCCCAGTGCAAACTCTGCTCGACCGCCGCCACCATCAGGGAGTGCGGCGGCTTGCCGCCGCCCGTGGCAAGGGGAGGCTTGCCTCCCCGCTGTCAAACCCCGCGACAAATCACCATCCGTAGCCGAATACCTCAACGCCGCGATCTCTCAACTGCAGCTTCCACTCAATGCCCGGCGCAAAACAATATGGAGTGCGACGGCGCGCCGCCGCTTTCGCAAGGGGAGGCGCGCCTCCCCGCTGTCAAACCAAACGCCCACTCCTACTTCCCCGCCGAATCCGTCAGCGCCTCCACTCCAGGCAACTTCTCCCCAGCCAAAAATTCCAAAGAAGCCCCGCCCCCGGTAGAAATATGCGAAATCTGCGAAGCCAAGCCAGACTGCTCCACCGCCGCCACCGAATCCCCCCCGCCCACAATCGAAGTCGCTCCCGCCCCAGAAGCCGCCGCCACCGCCCGCGCAATCGCCAAAGTCCCCTGCGCAAACGCCGGCTTCTCAAACATCCCCAAAGGCCCGTTCCACACAATCGTCCGCGCGGTAGAAATTTCCTTGCGAAATAGTTCGATTGTCTTCGGCCCGATATCCAATCCCATCCAACCGTCCGGCGTATGCGCAATATCCGTCACCCGCGTAGCCGTCGAATCAAAAGACTCCGCCAGCACATGATCCACCGGCAAAACCAGCCGAAACTTCCGCTGCTGCGCCTCATTCAAAAGATCGCGCGCCAAATCCAATTTGTCGTTCTCCACCAAAGATTTCCCGATCGGCAAACCCTGCGCCTTCAAAAACGTGTAAGCCATCGCGCCGCCGATCAACATCGCATCCGCCAATTTCATCAAGTTCTGCACCACTTCAATCTTGTCGGAAACCTTCGCACCGCCCAGCACCGCCACAAAAGGCCGGTCCGGCTGCGAAATCGCCTTCCCCAGATAAGCCAGCTCTTTTTCCATCAACAAGCCAGCCGCCGATTGCCGCACAAACTTCGTAATCCCCACCACCGAAGCATGCGCGCGATGCGCCGACCCGAACGCGTCGCACACAAATAATCCGTCGCAAAGTGCCGCCAGCTTCCGCGCAAATTCCGCGTCGTTCGCCTCTTCCTCCGCATGAAAACGCACGTTTTCCAGCAGCAGCACCTCGCCATCGCGCAAAGCCTTGCTCTTCGCCTCCGCTTCCGCGCCCACGCAATCCGCCGCAAACGCAACCTTCTTACCCCCCAGCAACTCCTCCAAACGACCCGCCACAGGCGCCAGCGAATACTTCAAATCCACCTTGCCCTTCGGCCGCCCCAAATGCGAAGCCAGCGTCACCCGCGCCCCGCGCTCCATCGCCAAACGCAAAGTCGGCAAGGTTTCGCGAATCCGCGTGTCATCCTCCACCTTCCCCGCGGACATCGGCACATTAAAATCCACGCGCACAAATACGCGCTTCCCCGTCATCTCCAAATCCCGTATCGAAACCTTGTTCATAGCCGTGGTTTCATTCAACCTTTGCCAGACTCCCAATTTTCACGAACCATTCAACTCACAAAAATAAACGCGGTGTCATTCCGAGGGCGCCGTGCGCCCGAGGAATCTGCTTTTTGTCCCGACGACGACGGCAATACCGATCCAGTAGCCGCACGAGCCAAAAACTCCAAAGCCACCCCGCCGCCATCTGGGAGTGCGGCGGCTTGCCGCCGCCTGTTACAAGGGGAGGCTCGCCTCCCCGCTGTCCAACTCCGCACGACTCGAGACTCCCCCGCCGAATCCGAAAGCGCCACCCCTCCCGGCCAATCTCTCCCCGGCCAAAAATTCCGCGTCAGCCCCGCCCAACCATCGTCCACGTATCAGACCAGCGCAAAATTCGGCGAACTGTCATTCCAAGCGCGCCCTGCGCTCGAGGAATCTGCTTCTGCTCTGCCTCCAGATTGCACGCGAAGCGCACACCAGCCGCGAAGCGCAGCTTGCCCGCCACACCACGCAATTAGGCGACAGTTCCTTGTAGGTCATGGCTTCAGCCATGACACAAAGAAAGGCGCGCAGCGCCATACCGCTCGCGGCGCCTTTCCCGCGAGCAGTGAAGCTGCCCGCACCACCCAAATCACCGCACCAGCCACCGAATTTAACCCCGCGTGCTTTATCCTCGATCGCTACTTCGCCAAAAACTTGATCAAATCCCGGCAACGCGACGAATACCCCCACTCATTGTCGTACCAAGAAAGCACCTGCACACAATTCGTCCCCACCACGCGCGTATAACCCGAATCCACAATCGAAGAATGCGGATTCCCGCGAAAATCCACGGACACCAGTTCCTCTTCCTCGTATTGCAAAATCCCCTTCATCGGCCCATCCGCCGCCGCCTTGAAAGCCGCATTCACGCTCTGCACCGTCGCCGGCTTCTCCGTAAACACCGTCAAATCCACCACGCTCACATTCGGCGTCGGCACCCGCATCGCGTAACCATCCAGCTTCCCCTTCAGCTCCGGAATCACCAGCTGCAACGCCTTCGCCGCCCCCGTGGAAGTCGGAATCATCGAAAGCGCCGCCGCACGCGCCCGCCGCAAGTCCTTGTGCGGCAAATCCAGCAGCTTCTGGTCATTCGTATACGAGTGAATCGTCGTCATCGTCCCCACGTTAATTCCAAACGTATCCTGCAGCACCTTCGCCACCGGCGCCAGGCAGTTCGTCGTGCACGAAGCATTCGAAATCACATGATGCTTCGCCGGATCATAGGTCTTCTCGTTCACTCCCAGCACCAAGGTGGTATCCGGGTCCGTCGCCGGCGCCGAAATAATCACTTTCTTCACCGTGCCGCGTATATGTTTCCGCGCGTCCGCGCCCTTCGTAAATAATCCCGTGGATTCCACCACGATCGTCGCGCCCACCGACGACCAATCCAGCTCTCCCGGATCCTTCACGCGAAACACCTTGAAACTCTTGCCGTCCACCGCAATCGAATCGTCCGTATGCGTCACTTTATTCGGCAGATTCCCCAGGATCGAATCGTATTTCAGCAGATACGCCAGCGTCTTCGAATCCGTGATGTCGTTCACCGCCACCACTTCAATCGCCGGGTCGTTCAGCGCCGCGCGAAAAATGTTCCGCCCGATGCGCCCGAATCCGTTAATCCCCACCTTAATTGCCATGACTCCTCCGACGGGGCTCTCGCGAGTCCCCAGAATGTGCCCCAAAATGCGGCTTAGTAGGTGCTCCCCGATAGATCAGTTTGAAACTGCGCGCAACTCGCGCCCGTTCGTAGATGGCTCGACTGAGGCCACTCTCACAGCGGAAGCTACTGCAGCGAACTACACAAGCTCGAACCTGAAACAATATCAAATCGGCGAGGCCCGCACGCCGCAAAATATAATTGCGATGCGCGATCAATCAAATTCCTTCACGCGTATAACCTTGTCTCCGGTAAACGTCACGAACGTCGTCCGCGCCGGCGGCGTTCCGTAAATCCAATCCTCCGTCTCCGTCCCGTCCGGGTCCCGCTCGCGCACCTTATGTTCCGGACGCCCCAGCGCCGCCAGCACCATGTCGTGATTCATTCCCACCAGCGCCTCATGATCCGTAATGGCCTGCTTGAATTGCGGCGGCAAAGTATCAATCCAATTCACCGCGCCGGAATGTTCCTTCGAAAAATCCAGGAACGCCTGCAAATCCGTCATCAAATCGTCCGCGCTCATATCCGGCACGGCCTTTCCGAAATCCAATATTAACGTCCCGCCGTTCGGCCGCTGCGGCGTGTTCGATACCGGCATCGGATCCATCCCGCCCCCGCCCATGCCGATCTGCAAATGATCGCGAATATTGAAGTGGCTTCTCCCTCCGCCGTTGAGTTCGATCACGATCTCTTTGGGATGGAACTCAATCCCCGTCACCTGCACGGTATCTCCGGGATTCGCCGCCGGTCCATGCGAGCGCAACGCGCTCCGCAAATCGCTGTCATCTACTTTCTTTCCCACTTCGATCTTGAAGCCTTTTTTCCCCGCCGGAATAGGCTTGCGCACTTTCGCGAATTCACCCGCCACGTAACGCACGATTTCCAGCCGTGATTGCGGCTGCAGTGGCGCTTGTTTTCCGGAGCTTTGTTGCACGGAGAGGAAGATTTCGGGTAAGGGGCCGGCATTGGGCAGCGAACCGAGCTCCGGCGCGTCGGGCAGCAGAGGCGTGCGGAAGCGATTCACATCCCTTAGGTCGGCGCACAGCGCCAGCGCCGCGGCCAGCACGATGGTAGTCCGGTAGTACATGGCTATCGGTCAGCGCCTATTCTAGTGTGTTTTGGCCCTTCCGTGAATATGGATTCGCGAGCCCGCCGGATGGTTGCAGCAATCGCTCCGCCCCAAGGGGTTTTCTCTGCGTCCTCCGCGTCCCAGCGTTAACCGTTGCCTTCCTCGGCTCTCTCAGTGCCCTCTGGCCTTTCTCTGTGACCTCTGTGTTAAATTTTTTGTCTTTGCCCCTACCGCGTAGCAGCCTGCGCCTTCGCCTCTTCGATCTTCTCGTGCGCCAAATTCGGCTCGAAACATCGCCGGCAACGCGCCTCGTACATGTTCCCCGCCCCCACCACAATCAATTCTTCCGACGCCACCAGCCGCTGCGTGTGCACCGCCGGATTCCCGCAGCGCATGCAAATCGCCAGCAATTTCACAATCTCCTCAGCGACCGCCAGCAAACGCGGCATCGGCTCAAACGGCCGCCCCATGAAATCCGTATCCAGCCCCGCCACAATCACCCTCTTCCCCATATCCGCGAGCTTCACGCAGCTCTCCACCACCGACTCGCCCAAAAATTGCGCCTCATCAATCCCGACGACTTCCGTCCGCGGCGCCACCTGCGCCAGAATATCCGCGCCATCTTTCACCAATTCCGAATCCAGCTCCAATCCAGAATGTGACACAATCCCGTTCTTCGCATAACGCTTGTCAATCACCGGCTTGAATATCTGCACCCGCTGCTTGGCGATCTCCGCCCGCCGCAATCGCCGGATCAATTCCTCGCTCTTCCCCGAAAACATCGGCCCCACCACCACCTCAATCCACCCCATGTTCCCCTTAACAATATCCACGCGTCCCGCCTCCGTGAATCGCCCTACAGGGCGATTCACCCTGAGAACCGGCAGTGCCGGTTCGAAGGGTGACCTCTGTTTTAAGCCATTGCCGTTGCGGAGCTTCTAAATCTTCACCACCGCGCAACAAATATTACCCTCCAACGCTCAGGCTAGCACACAGCGCTGTGCAAATTCATGCGCCAAGCCCCCCAAAACCAATCCAGCCCCCGACCGCCTGAGCCACCAATCACCACTCACTAATCACCAATCACCCGCCAGCCCGCAAATAAATCTCCCGATTAAAAAACGGCGCAAACGCATTAATCACCGCCACACGAAACGACTCCTGCCGCGTAATCACATTCCGCGTAAAAATCCCCCAAGCTCCCTCCGCATCGCGTATGTTGTGCCCATCCGCAAACGCATCAATCGCTTCCGAAAGCTCCACTCCATCATCCACCACGCTCTCAGCCAAAGCCTCCGGCACCAGCACCGACCCCGACCGCCCAAACGCCCCGCGCCCCAAATCATCCGCCACGTAAGCCCAACTCTCCAAAAATACCCAGCGCTGCCGCGCCTCGCGCACCACATCCAATTCCGGCACCACGTCCAGGCTGGGCATCGCGTCCAATCCCGGAATCACATCAAACCCGCCTTCCAGCCCCACAAAATATTTCCACCCGTGTCCTCCCTCCCGCGCCAGGCGCGCCAAAGCCTCCGCGCGCTGCCGCGCTCCCGCCATCAGGTCCTCGCGCGTCAGCGGCGTGTGCCGCACGCCGCTCGCGACCTCCACGCCCACCACTTCAAATTCCGGCGAATTTTCGAAGAGATTGCCAATCGAGGCGAGACCTGCGATCACCGCACCCACTTTCGGGCGGCGCGTACTGCCCACGGCCACAAGAATCTTTTCCATCCGCCGCGAATCCTATCAATCTTTCCACAACTGGTTCTGCTTTTCTCGCGCAAACCGCGCCGCCAGAAATTCCTTCAATTCCTCCACCGAACGGAACAATTGGTCCGAGCACCCCAGCATCCACCCGCTGATCTCCTCCACCGGCAGCGTGCTCACCAGATACACCGGAATCCCCTTGCGATGCGCCACCGTCAATTCCGCCGACGTCCCGCCGCTCTTCGCCAGCGCATCCCAAAAACAAATCAGGTAATCCGCCTGGTTCTCGATCAAATCCAGGTCGAACGCAATAATCTTCCGTATCACCCGGCGGAAACGTTCCAGGTCCGTCGTCTTCCACTCGCGGAAATGCGCCACCTCTTCCGCGCTCAGGTTTTTCTGCTCGTCTTCGGCGGGATCGTACACCCGGTGCCCCAGCTGTTCGCGCAAAAAAGGCGTCAGCTTCCGGCGCCACAACCGGCCGCCGTCTTCGGCATATTCAATGGGCCCGCAAAGGTAAGCCAGCATGTGGGTGGACGGCCGGAACTTTAGCACGCCGGGGAAAATCTGAAAAGAAGCAGCCTCGCTCTTTAATCCGCTGCCGCAAAAATCCGCAATCGCCGCGTCATTCCGAGCGCAGCGCCTGCATCACATCCACCCGCGCCGCCCGCGCCGCCGGCAAACAAGACGCCACCACCGCGGCCGCCAGCAGCACCAGCGCCGACGCCGCCACCGGCACCGCCCCCGGCATGCGCATATCCGCGAAATAGCTTGCCGCAATACGCGCCAATGCGTATCCGCACAGCGCCCCGGCAAAGATCCCCGCCGTCGCCATCAGCGCGCCTTGCACAATCACGCTGGTCAGCAGATGCCGCGGCTGCGCTCCCAACGCCAGCCGGATTCCGAATTCGCGCGTCCGCCCGCTCACCGAAAATACCAGCACGCCGCCCACTCCAATCACCGCAATCGCCAAGGCCACCGCCGCAAATCCGCCAAACACCAGCGCGTTCAGCCGGTTCGGAGTCAGCACTTCCGCGCGCACATCCTCCAGCGTCGCCGCCCGCTCCACCGGCTGATCCGCCGAAAGATCGCGAATAATCCGCGTAATCGGCGTCACCAGCGCGTACGGGTCCGTGTGCGTGTGCACAAACAAACGCCCTCCGCCAATTTCCTGCTCGAACGGGTGAAATACCGTCGCCACCGGCCCCGGTACCACATTTTGGTCGTCCACGTCCGCCGCCACGCCCATAATCCGCCGCGGCTCCGGACTCACTCCGATGAATTTCATCACCGGGTCGGTCCACATGATGTGATGGTTCACGGCGTCCCCGTTCGGAAACATCCGCTTCGCCAGCGTCTGGCTCACGATCACCACCGGCTCGGTATTCGCGCGATCGGCATCATCGAAATCGCGGCCCGCCAAAATCGGAACTCCCAGCGCCGCGAAAAATCCCGGCGATACGGTGCGAAACATCGCCCGCGGATCCTCCTCGCCCGGCGTGCGCACGTGCCCGTCCGCTGAAAATTCCAGCCCCGGACCGAACGCGCCCACGTCGCGCCACGGCACCGCCGTCCCCACCGCCACGCGATCCACTCCCGGCAGCGCCGCGATCTGCCGCAGCGCTTCCCGGTAGAATCCCTTCACTTGCTCGGGTGTCCGCCCCTCCGAAACCACCGGCACGTTCATCGCCAGCACGTTCCGCATATCGAAGCCGGTCTGCACGCTTTGCAACGACAGCAGCGTCTTCAGCAGCATCCCCGCGCCTGCTAGCAGCATGAACGACGCCGCGATTTGCGTGATCGCAAACACTCGCAACCGCCGCCCCGTGCTTCCCGTAATCCGCACGCTGCTGCTCGCCAGATTCGATCCTTTCGAACCATCCGCCGCCGGCAGGCGCGGCACAAATGCCAAAAGCACCGCCGCCACCACCGCCAGCAGCGCGCCCACCCACAGCATGCTGGAATCCACTTTCAGGTCCAGCGCGCGCACCGAAAACCGCGAAGTATAACGCGCCAGTATCGCCACCATCGGCCGCGCGCTCAGCACTCCCAGCGCCGCCCCCGCTCCGCACAGCAGCAAACTATCGGCCAGCAGCAACCTCCGCAGCGACCCCGTGCTCGCCCCCAACGCCGATCGAATCGCCAGTTCCCCTTCCCGCCGCACCGTCCGCGCCAGTATCAGGTTTGCAGCATTCGACACCGCGATGATGAATACCAGTCCCGATGCCGCCAGCAGCACCAGCAGCACGGTCTTTGCACCCGAAGTCACCTGCTCGCGCAGCCGCACCGCGCTGATCGTGTAATCCGCTCGCTTCGCATACACTTCGGGATGCTGGCTGATCATCGCGCCGTACACCGCGCGCAATTCAGCGCGCGCCTGCTCCAGAGTCACCCCCGGCGCCAAACGCCCAAAAAGTTCCGTCATCCGATGTACCCGCCCCTACACCATCGTCGCCGACAAATGATGCGGGCTGGTCACCACATTCGATATGATCTCGGTCTCCGTCGGATACGGCACCGAAGGTTCCAGCACTCCCACAATCGTCGCGTCGCGCACGCCAAATACGCCGGAATCGAGCTTCACTTGCTTGCCGATTACCGTCGGATCCTTCTTCATTACCGTCGCCCAGAATCGGTACGTCAGCACCACCGCTCCCGCCGCGTTCGGCCCGTCGTCATGCGCATCGAGCAACCGCCCCAGCACCGGATGCAAGCCCATCACCTCGAAATAAGATCCATCCACCACCCCGCCGCGCACCTCGCGCGGAGCTCCCAGCCCCACCGCGCTGAAATCCATCTCCGAAAAATCGCCGAACTCGCTCAGCGTCTTCACCCGCGACTGCAAATCCTGAATCTCCGGCACGGAAAACGTCGTGTTCTCGTCCCCCAGCCCCGGCGCGCTCTGCCGGATATAAATCAGCCGGTCCTCATCGCGATTCACCAGCGGACGCAGCAGCACCCCGCGCACCACGCTGAATATCGCGGCGTTCGCCCCAATCCCCAGCGCCAGCGTCAGTATCACCGTAATCGCCAGGCCCTTGTTGTGCGCCAGCGAACGCACCGCAACCTTTAAATCTCGCATGAGCAAGTCCAGTCTCAACATCGCAGCTCGCCCTCCTTACAATTTCGCGCGCAGCAGATCGCCCCGCCCCGCTTCACCTCTGTTCAACCTACACCCCGCCTCTCGTCGCAATATCGTCATGTATTTAGTCAAATCGGAGCACTCCAAGAGCCGCCTCGCGCGCGCGATATTCCAAGCTGTATCAATGCTTTGACGCAGATTTCCTACTGGGGTAAGCGCCGAATTGCTCGCTTGTGGGAAACGCCTGTTACGCAGCCGGACACGTCACTCGGAAACTTTTCCGGCCCCGTCAGAAAGCCTGTGTGAGAACACGAAAATCTTTGTAGGCCGTAGCTTTCGCTACGGCGTAAACGCGGCAAAATCACTGCGGCTTCAGTTTACCCTGAGACTCCGATGGAGTCGGGGCCGAAGGGCCGCTGAAGTACAGGTTTTGCATTTCTCACACAGACTCTAAAACCGCAGCAACAGGGGAGTTCAATCATGGAGCGGGATAAGGGAATCGAACCCTCGCCTCGACCTTGGCAAGGTCGCGTACTACCACTATACGAATCCCGCTAAGTTGAAGAGTACTAAATCTGTTACGCTCACTTTCTGTTTCAGGCCCGACCCAACTACCATGCTTGTTCACTTATTGCGCATCCCCTGCCATTCGCAAGGGACGGCTAGCGTAACCCACAGCAACCAACGAGTCAAGGCAGGGCTAGAGAACGTTGCCGACCGCCTTGCTCGCCTTCGCGTCTTTCACCAACCGCTTGGCTTCGTCGCTGAACTTCCCTACCGCCACCAGCGCGTCCGCCACATCTGATGTATCGGTGATGTTGTAGCGCTCAAACATCCGCGCCGATTTGTGGCCCGTGACTTTCATGGCGACTGTCTGCGGAACCCCGGCGCGAATCAGATTGCGCGATGCGCTCCGGCGAAAATCGTGCGGGTGCAGGCCGACATACCGTTGCGTCTTCGGGTCGAGCAATCCCAGCCCTAGCCCAGCGCAGACCTTGTTCCAGACCCGGCGAAAATTCGTGGACGTGAAAATCGGCATGTCAACGTGGTGCAGACCGTGCGTCAGAGTTTCAGCCACGGGTGCCAGCGGTCCCACCAACGGGATAGAATAAGCCTCGCGGTTCTTCATCAGTCCGGCAGGCAGGTCCAGAGCCACAGCCACGTTCTTCTCCCAGCGGACCATGCTCCATGTAATTTGCTTGGCCGCGCCCGAGCGCATGCCGGTGACGTACAGGAACTGAGTCAGCGGCTGCAACGATGGCGGCATCGCGTCGTAAATCTTTTGGAAAATTTCCGGCGTTACAAATCCCT
Source organism: uncultured Acidobacteriota bacterium (assembly GCA_963780035.1). GTDB lineage: Bacteria > Acidobacteriota > Terriglobia > Acidiferrales > UBA7541 > Palsa-295. The sequence continues at coordinate 270,042 of CAWAAG010000020.1, forward strand.
GCCCAACATTGTCGGACTTCTCAGCCGAGATACGCGGCATCGTGGGGATATCGCCTTCGCGCAGGCGCTTGGGATAGTCCGCCGCAAATTGACTGTACATGCTGCGCAGCGTGGACAGCGAGCGATTGAATGTAGCATTCCGAGCCATGTTTGCATCTTCGCGCGCTAGACCATCAGCAATTCGCGCAGACACTTTACCAACGTGCTGGTGATACAACTTGCGCATGTCGTGTTTCTCTTTCCATTGCGCCTGCACTTCCTCTTGCTTCTCAACGAATGAATAGAAACCCGAAAGTTTGTCAGCCATCTTATCGAGCGCCATTCCCGCGAAGTATTTGTCCAGATACTTGACGCCGACCAGCCGCGCGATGCCATCCTTGCCGACAGACAGAGATGCTTGGCCATTGCGCTGGAACGCGGCAATCAAATTGTCGCGCATATCCTCGTAGGTGATTTTGCCCAGCGTCAAGATATCGGAGCGAATCTCCAATTCCTTCTTGGCGATTTCCTGCGCCAGCAATTTCTCCGCGCCCTCGCGGTTCTCTTCGGTCTTCGCCAGCTTCGTGTTGACCTGAACCTGCTTGCCGTCGCGGTAGAAACTGAAATACCAGCACCGTAGGTGCGGCTTGCTCCAGACACTGCCTGTGCCGTGCTGTCTCTGCTTTGCCATGTTCGTTGTCTCCGTGTTTGAGTTGCTGTTAGCGCAATCCGTTCGCAGCACCGGCCACAACTGCATACTGCGGGTTGCGGCGCTTCACATCTGCCATAACATCCGACACCGGCGCGAGCAGCGTGAAAGGCAGGGGTACCGCTGTGGTGCCGAATAGCCGCTGCATCTTTGCGGCCTCTGGAGTGTGCTTGAAATCAACCATCCAGCAATTCTTTGAATCGAATACGACCAGTGTGTTTTCCATGACCGCCTCCGTTTTGTGTGCCTCAACCATGAACCCATTGTTTCATGGATTCGTTATCATGTCAAGACCTTTTTTGATGGATGACTCGACTTTTCACGAGTTATAAATTGGTGTTGCAACTACGCCACTTGCAGCAAACAAATGTCCCACTACGCTGAGGCTAATTTGACATTACGCCTATATAAGTGATAGTAAACACAGGACTTGACAGCAGTACCACGGTTTGATATGATGTAGTGGTAGGTGGTTACTGATTGAAAACGACAGGAGAATATGGAAATGGCAGTCAAACTGAAAGCACAACCCAAACCCACCCCAATGCCAGTGGACGCTCGTTACTTTACGGTGAGTGAAGCCGCAGAGTATTTGCGTGTCCGCCGCTGGACTGTAGCAGCAGCGATTCGTGAGAAGACGTTACCGTACGTGCATCTTGGCAAGAAATATATTTTGCTTCGTGAAGATTTGGACGCATTCGCCACTGCGAATCGGGTGGCTGCATGAATTCCACACAGATTCAAACGCAGACGCTAGAAGTGTCTCACAACGCCAAAAAAGCGACTTACGCTAATTGCCATCACTGTGGCAGCGAATTTTTCGCACAGCGGTCTACAGCAAAATTCTGTGGCGTCAACTGCCGGGTAGCCGCCGCCAAATCGTCTCCAGCACATGCTCGATACAAAGAGAAGCAGAAACGACGCCGGTACTTGCGACACCTTGAATACACCAAAGACAAAATGTCCCAGATGTACCTCCACTCCGCTCTTGGCACTTTTTGCGGCACCGTACTCCAAAATGTCCAGCCGCTGAAGAAACGTCCGTTGCCTCGGGTGACGGCATGAGTAAACAGGCGGACGTTATATCTCGATTGCGGGCAGGTAACCGCACTCCCAACGAGAAAAAGATACTGGCTGCTCTTATGCAGCCGGGTGAGAGCGACGACATAGATTTTGAACGACTGATAGACTCTCTTGACCCAACCATCGCTGCGCCAACGACAAATAGCCGTACGCTGCTATCTGCCATCCCAGACGGCAACAGCGGGCTAAATACTCCAGAATCAGTCCTGCCTGCACCTGCGACGACAAATAGCACTACGCCGCTATCTGCCAAGCGCAATCGCTCCAAGATGTGCGCTGACACGAATGTTCATCGGGCGCACGAAGGTTGTCCCGGGCGTTTGCGAGCCGCGAAGGTTAACCGACCCGTTTGTGCGACTGTAGCGAGCGCGCTCGATGCAGTGTGGCGCAAGCATGGAAGACACAGCGTGCTGCATGCCGATTCGACGGAGTTGGGCATCATTTCCGCCGATGATATTGCGCTCTATAATCTTGACGTGGAGAAGTACGAACAGATTGAATTCAAACAGCAGGACAAATTTGCTTCGTTTTTCACCGCCGTACAGCGCACTAACGCCATTATTCTTGATTACGCCGTGCAAGACTTGCTCCCGCTCACACTTCGACAAATCCACTACCAGATGGTGGTGCGCCACAAAGATTATCCCAACACGAAAACCAGTTACGACCATCTCGCGCAAGATTTGGTTGCGGCGCGTCTGGCAGGATTTGTTCCGTGGAATGCGATTGATGACCCAACGCGCGGACTCCATGAATTCACTGGCTGGGAATCGGCGCAGAAACGTGTGGCAGATGCAGCCGAAACTTTCCATCTTAGCCGGTGGGCGAATCAGGTTTGGGCACCTATTGTGTTGGTGGAAAAAGATGCAGCGTTGGGAATCATATCGCGAGCGTGCAATGACTTGGATGTACCGTACGCCTCGTGCAAAGGCTACGGCAGTGTATCTGCGTTACGCAATCAAGTTGCGAATCACTGCCGTGTTGCGCTCGACCGGGGCAAATCCCCGGTTGTCATTCACCTATCCGACCACGATGCGTCGGGTTGGGACATGCCGCGAAATCTTGAAGAGTATCTGGATTTACTTGTTGGGTGTCATGTGGACATGCGACATATTGCACTCACTCTCGAACAAATCGCGGCAGGTTACGGAGACGGCAACCCTCTGCCGTCTGACCCCGTTAAAAAAGCCGACCCTCGGTCAGAGAAATACATTGCGCACCTTGCGGAGCGTGGCTTGGAACCGGGAGCGTGGGAAATGGATGCTCTGTCACCCGCCGACTTGCACGACAGGATTGTGAATGAAATTGATTCGTGTCGAGACATGACATTATGGAAGGAAGTAGAGGAAGCAGAAGCCGAACAGAAACAAACCATTGCTCGGGTTGCGGAAAACTGGAATGTGCCGCTCCCTAATGATGGAGAAATGCAGTAGCCGGGAATATTCCCGGCAAGTCGGCTAAACGCCGCCACTGCGGCTTGGAGGATGGAATGACTGAAGAGAATCCGAAAACATGGTCCGAGGTTCGGGCCGCGTTAGAAGCAGCAATGCAGGAAGCGCGGGATTACATCGCCGCGTTGGGACTGGAAATGACTGCGCTTGAAACGAAAAAGGTTGGGCTTCAAGAATCTATCGCGCAGTTGTCGAAGGAAGAAGACGCGGCAGGCAAGCGAAAGCGGACGCGAGTCTTGGAATCGGAAGCCGAACCGATAGAACCGTTTCGAGTGTCAGACAAAAAGTTGATAACGAGCATTACGCAAATTGAAACAGCACTGGATGCGGCAGGAAACGAACTGGCGTTAGACGTTCCTCCCGGCGCACCCGTTTATCAGTTTCGGGATTATGGTAGCGATTGGAGAAGTCGGGCGCTCTCCGAAGCAGATATTGTTTCCATTGCGGCAAGAGTGAAACAAGGTCAGAACATCAATACGATTGCGCGAGGATATAGTCCTGCCTGATGTGGACAAAGGGAGGGTTGAAAGTGACACCGTGGTTCGATGCCTCGATAATGGCTTCCATTCGCGCTGGGTGGATGGACAGAAAAGAATTCCGTCACGGCAAGTACCAAAGCAAACGGTGCAAAGCCGTTCTCAAGGTGTGGGAGAAAGTATCCGAAAGATTCGTAGACACCAACCCGTTCGACACGATGCCGAATGTGACATTTTTCGTGCCTTCGTTAGACATTGTCGGCCAAGTACGGGACTCGTTTCCAATTGGCGTCGTGGTGTATTTGGCTCCCACGCTGGAATTCAACTCGCAGCGCGACGTTGACCACACCGCGGCGCACGAAATCGCGCACGTTTCTTTGGGACATCACCTGCTCTACAACACAGAGGGGAAGGAAAAAGCAGAAAACTACGAGGATTGGCCCACCGAAAAAGCTGCCGACGAATTAGCGGCCAAGTGGGGATTCTCAAAGCGCAAGCGTGGCAAGCCGGGTGCCATGAAGTTGGTTCGGATGTATGCAGATGCCAGTCGCCGCAAAACAGGCGCGGACAAAGGAAAGTGACCGTGAAGCAAACCACATTTGACGATGTGCGGCCAACGCGCAACAACGTAGACCCGTACGAGGCGAAATCGGCGTTGCAAAAATCTATCCGGCGCGGATTGGAGGAAGACGCGCTTTACTGGGCCGTGGAATTGGCTATGTGGAATACCGAGTCGCTGTGGAAGCGTTTAAAGGTGATTGCGTCCGAAGATGTGGGACTGGCCGCTCCGGTCGCCGTAGTCCACAAGGTGGAAAAAGTCATTCACGGTTTTTCGTGCTTGTCAACATTTTTCTTGACATCGGAGTCAGATTGTGGTATCATATAGTGTGGTCGAATTTCGGGGATTAGTGTGTTTCCTAGTCACTTAACGGACGCCGTTGATGCGAGTTAAATGCTCGCTTTTCTTTGGGTTAGCGACATCTAGAATATCTTATAGAAAACAAAGGACTTAGCAGAATGCTGTCTGAATCTCAAATCTCACTGCGCCAATGGCTGGATAACATCGGATTGACCCAAGCGGTATTCGCAGAAGTGGCCGGTGTGCATGAAGCCGAAGTGTCTCGCGCATGTCGCGCCTTGCATGTGGCCCAGCACCGGGTGGACCTAATGACCGCGCTGCGCGCCGAATTGACGCAGATGCTGCAACGTCCTGACACACTCGTGCCGAATATGCGCAAGGCTGCAAGTATCCGCGCCGCGCTGGATAATTTTCGTTGGATGCTAAAGCAGGAAACTGAACGCGTACCGGCATTGTGGCCAGCAGTCGGACAACGCGCATAGTGCCTCTCTATCACGGTATCGGTTATGTGTACGACGCCGTGCCGGAAGGCGCGACTCGCGGTGTAATGGGTGGGTCTACCGTAACGCTTCAAGCGCGAGAGAAACAGTACCGAAAGAATTGCAAATGGTTTGGTCAAGGTCGCTTGGTTCCGGTGCGAAAAATCGAGGGCGATTACGCTGACCGCGACCAGTTTTTCGGACACCTTCGAGCCGCTGAACTGCTTCACATCATCGCGCAAGATTATTTCGCGAATGGCCGCAATCAAGGCAATCCGTTAACGCAAACTTTTAGCATCAATTGCGATATGCGAACAGGCGCAGGCCGTCCGATGCTATCCGTTGAGAGCCGTTTTCAGGACGCAAAAGTTGAAGTCTCATGTCCGGCCTATCGCTACTACGGCAAAGGAACTGGCGGGACGTGGGTTTGTATTCTTGATGCAAATCATTCGGGAAATCACCGCGACAGTTTGGCGCGAGAATGGACGAACCGTTTAGACCCAGTTAAGAAGCAAGCCGTGGCCGATGCCATCCAGAAACGATTGGACCGCAAGAAAGCGAAGCAAGAAGCGAACGAACAATGGATGCGCGAGCATACGCCTCCTGCACCGTCGAATGAATCGTATCGCGAAGATACGCCAATTTGGTTAAACCCCACACATCGCAGAGAACCGCGAGTGCTGCGGGAAGAGTATCGCGCGTCTCTGCGAGCGGAACATGACCTTCAACAATTGCCGAGACTGTGGGCCATTGCGCGGGCACAGGTGCGTCAGACTTTTCCAGAGCTAGAGCCGAACGGTCTCGAATTCAACGCAAAAGTATCGGACGCAGTTCGCACCGATTCTGAACGCATTACCCAAACGGTTTAAGTTGTTGCATTAAGAAGTCGGTACGCTCCCACCTTAGAACGTGAAATTTACGGGAGACATAACGCAGACTCCGTTGCGCCAGAGTCAGGCACTCCCGCCACCCGCAGGGAACTAACACACATCGGAGAACAATTATGCTCACAGGATACATTCGGCAGTTTCTGCCGGAACGTGGCTTCGGATTTATCCGGGCCACAGACGAAACAGATTTTTTCTTCCACGTCACTGACTGGGAAAGTGGAAACATCGCAGAGATTGTGCGCCATGCGCGCGTCAATTTCGATGTAGCCACCTATCGGATTCGCGCCACCAACGAAGAACGGGTCAAGGCCGTGCATATCGCCTTGTCCGCGCCGCAGGCCGCACCAAAACCGCAGCCGCAGATACCGTACGAGCCGACGCCGGAGCCAGTCGCGTCACCGAAACAGCCGCGCATAGCCGGACAGGCCAAAACAATTCTCAGTACTGATGACGCGCCACGTCCTGCATATGCGCCAGCATCACCGGGCCATGCGACGACCGCAGCCGCAGCGCTGGCAGAAGCAGATTCGCAATTGAAATTCGGCCTGACCGCTCCCAAGAATGACGGCGGTGCGCAGTGAGTAAACCGACTAAATTTCAAGCGAACAATTCGGAATTGCGCCAGCCGAAGATGTCCCACATTCGGAGTATCAAGCCAGAGTACTTCTACCACGAAGGCGTCACCGATATGTCTATCGCGGCGCGCCTGATGTTGCCGGGTATTTGGACATGCTGCGATAAACATGGCCGATTTGAATGGAAGCCGAAAACGTTAAAGCTAAAAATCCTGCCGCACGATGTGCTGGATTTTGAAGCGCTCATGCTGGAAGCGGTCGCCGGGGGATTTATCACGCGCTACGAAGTCGGCGGTCAGAAGTATGGGTTATGCATGAACTGGGCCAAGCATCAAGGTATCGGGACGCGCGAAAAAGATTCCAAGTTTGAGTATCCCGCGCCGCCGATTACTGACCCAACGCCGCCGTCCGGCAGCACGCCTGCGCCACCGATTGCGCCAGCACAGACTCTGCACAGTGCAGACACCGTGCAAGCACAGGACACGCACAGCGTGATGTCAGTAGGTGTAGGTGTGGGTTTAGGGGTAGAAAAAGGTTTAGGTGTATGTGAATCAACCCTCCAACCAAATACGTTGGCGGGTGGGTCGGCGGATGCGCCACAAGATTTGCCTGCGGCAGAATCAAAACCAAAATCTGCGGGCAGTGAAAAAAGTTTGTGGTCGCAATTGCGCGATGCTTATCAGGAAGTCTATGACGCAGACGCAGGGATGTGTGACCACTACGCGCCGACTTCTCTACCGAAGGTTGGGGTGGAGAATTTGGAAGGAATTCTTCCCGGGCTTCATGCGGCTGGCGTCTCTCTGTCCGATGTGATTGCGGGATGGAAGGTGTTTGTGCGTGACAAGTACGCGCAGAGTCCGACATGGGGAACCGGAGTGATTAAACTTCCAGTTGCGTTCTTTGTTGCGGACGAAGTTGGTTGCTATATCGAGCAAGCGAAACGCGAAGCCGCACAGGAAGTAGAGCGTCCTCGCACAGTGCAGCCACCGCGCGAAAAATCCGCCGCTGAGATAGCAAGCGAATTGTTAGAAACCAACGCGGTGTGACCATCGCCGATGAACAGCACACATCAGCGCCGCGACCGGCTAAGAATTGGAAATCGCCAAGACGTAGCGCTCTTGCCCGGGCGGATATGCCAGACCGGTCGAAGCCGTCGCGAGAGTACGGAAAGCCAAACGTAGCGCCGCGCAGCCGACCAAGATTCCCCAGTGAGGAGACAAAGCAGTGAGCCTAGAACAATATTTTCAACGTGAAGATACACCAGCAGCCGGTTCACCGACTGGACGCGCCATAGTGGCACTGCTGGCACTTCGTCCGACGATTTCCTTTGACGACGCTCGACGCTTGGTCAACGACGTGGGCGCAAGTCTGTATTCCACGAACGGGTGCGCCAAAGCTGCGGCCCAGTTGTGGGATGCGGAAACGACGACCGAGCATGTTCAAGAGCATGCAATTGCTGCCGCCTAGCGAGCGCAGAGCCAAACGCCAGCAAGTAGCAATGTGGATAGACACCCCAGAATTCAACTGTGTACCTCTGATGCGTGAGAACAGCCATCTAGCACTCAGGCATTGATGCTCAATTTATAAAGTGGAATTCCCAGCCCGATGAATTCGCGCCCCGTTTTGTTTATCTTGCCGCGCCTTTGACTTACGCGAGCCGAGAGCGCAACAGAGTGTGAGAGAAAGCAACACAGGGAGCGTAGAGAGTGAGCGGAGATGTGATAGGCATCATCGTGGTGGCTGTAGCGGTCGTATGCATCTTGAATCTGCGAGCGTCACGTCGGACGTAATCTCCCTGCCTGCGATAGTGTGCGTGTCACGTAACGTGTGGGTGTTTTATGCCGCGTCATTTTCCCACTTTTTAATGCCTGAAAGCGTTCGCCTTTTGTACGCCAGTCAGTGAACTGATTGCGTGGTCCGTTTGGTGGACGTCACTTCCGAATGACCGCGCAAACAGATTTGAATTCCAAAATCGGGATTTGCTACTGTTTGCCATAGGTTCTAGTACTAATTCAGGCGAAAATCTGCAAGTCGTTCATAATCTGTGCCTTGCCAGCAGCACTGCGAGCGCGCTACCAGTATGCGGAAGACAGTGTTCCGCCTTGGTAGCATTCAGCACCCGTGCAAGGTAGCGTCCTGCATTGGTAATACAGCAGTTAGCAGGTATGTACCATGCTTGTTCAATCACTGGCCGACGCTGGGATGGACGCGAGAAACCTCCCGCCCCACCACTCCGCACCACCGGATTTATTGGGCTGCGAAAATGGGCCTCGGGAAAATGTCGCTGGCTATTATTGATAGTAAAGACTTTATGATTTTGCTCCGGGCAGGAATTTTTCAGAAGGAGGTAAGGCCGTCGGGGGCGGAGAACCCCAGCCCACCCCCGGGTTACCTGTGAGCGTTACCTTCACATACCAGTCGTCTCACACATGCTTTTCGTACCGTTTCAGGCATCGTCAGGGGGACCCAAGTCATAGGTGGCATTGCACTTATGGAATATCAGGGACTCCAAAGTGCGTACGGAGCCGAATGGGGTGCATAGCGTACTGATGGGGAGCGCTTTATTCGACGGCCAGCGCGGCATGTGATTTTGGCACTGGTTTTCTTGTCATTTCCGCCCGTCATCGGCTTGTCATTTTGGCTGGCGAGAACTGGACGCCAACCGTGGACGCGGAGTGGACGCGAACAGTGGATACGGGCTGGATATTCGCAGGCCGACGCTGTACGCGAACCGTGTACTTGGCCTGTACGCCGACCTTGGCGAGACTGTTTGACGGTGCTTGACGACAGGGACCCAGAAGCCACCCGTGCTTTGCCCGCAGAATCGTTCGGAGTCTCACGGCAATGAAGCCTCCACGACGCGCAGCGGTCACGCGATTGTCGCCAAAGTGGAATCGAGTCATTTGATGGAATTCGCTGGAGTGCGGCGCGCCCCCGGGCCGTGCATACCCGGCGATTGGCACGGGCGGCAACTCTGTATACCCATGCGGAGCGATACCGTCCTGCCTCAAATCTTGGAATCGAGGAGCGAGCGCATGTTTGGAATCGTTAAGAGTATCGAGGCCGAGCGCGGAGTGATTTGGATTGCTTCGTGCGGTTTGAACGGCGGCACTATTCCGGCGCTGGTCACACCCGAGATAGCGGCGCAGTTTAACGTGGGCCAGCACGTCGTCTACTTAGAAGGCAAACTTGCCGCTGGTGTTCGTCTGCCGCGCGAATCCGAAATGGTGGCCTTTGCTGGAGACGGTCAGCAACTATGACTTTCGGAACTATCAAGACGTATGACGAAGCGACCGGCTGGGGCAATGTGGTTCTGGAAGACGGCGCAACACTGCCTTTTCTGAATGACCGCAACAAGGTCGCGCTGATTGTTGGGCAGCATGTGTCCTGCGATTTCGTCACGATTGCAATCAATCTCTGGCCGACCGATGGAACGGAACCGCGAATCATGGTCGGGTCTGACGGCAAAAGAGTCTAGTTCAAGGGAGCCAATCATGGCTGCATCACCGAAAGATGAAGTTGAAAAGCGCAAAGCCGATGGAGCGCACAAGACCCGAGGCAGACAGAATTCGCCAGCCGAGGCTAAGACGACATCCGCATTCGCTGTGACTGCGCCGCAGACCTTGGGCCAGCAGGAGCGCATCGAGCGCAAGAAATTTCAGACTGGTGTACATCGCAAGAAGATTCACGACGCCCGGGAGCAGGAGTAGCCCATGGCAAAGACACCAGCATCCGCCGTCAAGCCGTTGAAGAAAACCACGCCGCGCACTGTCCGCGTAACGGCCAAAGCTGCCGCCGCGCCGACGCCCGACGATTTTCCGCTTCCCGAGCAGCCGACGCAGCGTAAGCGCATCACCGGACTAGCCAAGATATGAGCGACCAATTTTTGAATGACCTGCGTTACGACCGATGCGTCTGGCGGGAAGCATTTGCCCCTGCCGCCGACCCGTACCTCGTGCTGGGTGAGCGCATCCTTCTTGCACTCCAGACTTTGGACCTAACCTGCGAACGGCTGGCCGACGCCACTGAGCGCAAGTTGCCGCTGCCGCAGGACGACGACCAGTGAACAGTTACGATGAATTAATGAATCACGCTGCTGAATTCCGCCGCAGCGGCTATCGAATTGAGAAACCCAAAGAGGAGAGCACCATGCCCGCAGTTTCAGGAACAGCATCATCCGTGAAATCAGCCCAGCAGATTTTGGCAAACGACAATCAGCCTCGTACCGTGTCCCGCGCTCCGGCCTACGTGCCACCGCAAGGCGCGCGCAATCACAACGCGCCACTGGCACCTGATGATGTGGAAGACCTGTACAGCATCGGAGAGAAAGACGGCAAACTGTGGCTTAAATTCATCAGCGTGCCCAAGACGGTGTTCGTGTTCGCAGGCGTGCCTGCTGAATTGATTCAAGGTCTGCGCACAAGCATTGACCGAGACGAATTTTTTCAAAATCAGATAAAAGACCGACCTGAGTACCCCGTGGAAGTTATCACTGCCGCCAAGAAATAGCCGCACATCTTTCTGACAGGAGAAATCTGTGGACGAGCGTTACCAAATCGTTGACGACAATTTCGGCGGGCCGCTGGTGCAAATCAGAAACAATGCCACAGGTGAGGAGAACTGGTGCCGTCGTTCACGGCTGCGCCGTATTGATGGCGCATGGATGATTCTCACTGACCGCCAGTATGACTTGCTGATGGCGACTCGCAAGAAGCAGGCAGCAAAATCTAGAACCAAGAACGAAGTAGCGACACAGGACAGAGTATATGGCACAGCCCACGAAGGTTAAAAAGCCGAGCATGACCGGACCATCGAAGACATTGCGCACCAGCACAAGCGGCGGTCGTTAGATGCCAACACTTACGCCACAGCAGCATAAAAAAGTACGCGCCATGTTGGACGCCCGAACCATAGATGCCGCAAAAGCGATTTTCCGCGTCACCCTTGGCCTAGACCCTGAGCAGGTGTGTGCTGAAGCCATGAACGAAGTCCGCGAGGAAATTGCGAAAGTTTTCTATCCGTTAATCGGAAGATTTGTTTCTGGTGAAATCGTTGACATGCCTGCGGCACTGCCAACTGCGTCGTCAGAAGTAGTGAACATTACTCACGCCCAGCAAAAAGCGGACATCGAAGATTTAGTCATGGGCGCAATGATTTTGCCGGACGTGCCGTTACGCATGAAAGAAGCAGCCGGACGTATTAAAGAGTGGATGAAACCAAATGCCTAGAGGACGAAGCGCCGCATCATTTGCTCGCGAGAGATTACAGACGGGCACGGACGTGACTCCCAAAGAGCGCGTTGCTTTACTGAAAATCATTTCGATGGACGACCGCCAGAAAAAACAATTGCAACGCGCGAAATTGGATGCTGGCACTGCCAATCGTTACACGAAAAAGCCCAAGGTTGCCAAAGTCAATAACCGAAATGATTCCCCGGAAAAAGCGGAGCGTGTTCTTGGGCCGGAAAGCGTGACCAAACAAAAATATGCACTGGACAAGTTCTTAGATGCAGTCCGAAATCCTGAAAACACGTCCGCGCCTGTTGCAGATTCTGTACCTGTCGAATCTGTTGCGCCGCCAGTTGAGCCGACCGCACCTGCCGTGGAGCCTGCACCAGCCGTTATACCGATTCAAGGGGACAAATTCCAGTATTAGGCCCTGTTTCAAATTTTGAGCGAGGAGGAACGCTCCGGCCAATCTTCATCGGGCTTGAGCGCAAACATGACACATGCAACCTGCATATTTTTCTGGCAGCTATTTCTACAAACATCAAATCGCTGAGTGCGCCGCTGCGTATCGTTCAGCAGGCGGGATTGTAACCAGTCGCTGGTTGGAGGAGCCGCATTCGCCCACCACGAAGCTGGGAGAAATCAGCGACAGCCTACTCGTTGAATATGCCCGACAGGATTTTGAAGACATAGACCATGCCTCCGTTTTTGTCCTGTTCGCAGTTCCCTTGTCCGAACCGCCGCAACCGCGCGCTGGCCGTCATGTTGAATTCGGTTACGCAGCCGCCAAAGAGAAAGCGATTCTGGTGGTAGGTGGCGACGGTAAAGTCATTCGCGAAAACATCTTCCAATATTTGCCGCAGATTCATCATGTGGCTGCGTGGACCGCCGCGCTCGAATTGCTGACAACGAGGGTTTTGTAAATGCATCCGATGGTCGGTCGTATGTTCGGGCGGTTGAAAATTATTCGGGTGCTCTCAGTGCCACCTAACAAAAATTCGCGGCGTATGTGTTGCGCAGAGTGTTCCTGCGGCAGTGGTCGGAAGCTGTACGGCCTGAAAAACATTAAACGTGGCACCACGAAATCCTGCGGATGCTTTCGGCGCGAGCAATCGGCACGCACCGACATTCGTAACACCATCCGTCACGGCCAGTGCGCGAATCGCAGTCGCACTCGAACATACATCAGTTGGCGCAGCATGATGCAGCGCTGTTACGACGTGAACGCTACAGGCTTCCAGTATTGGGGCGGTCGCGGAATAAAAGTTTGCCGCCGATGGCGCGGACGGTTCGGTTTCGTTCATTTTCTTGAAGACCTTGGAATGCGACCAGCAGGCAAGACGTTGGACCGCCATCCGAACCGGAATGGAAATTATTGCAAATCAAATTGTCGGTGGGCGACTGTGAAACAGCAACAGAACAACCTGCGGGGTCGCAAATCTAAACGAGGAGAAGCTGCCGCCAGCAACTAGGCGTCCAGCACCAATGAATGTATCCAAAACGGTGGGGTCGTTGGTCAAAGACAGAAGACCAACATATTCGCAGGTTCGCAGGTAAGAAGACGCGGGCGGAAATCGCCGCTGCACTGGGACGGACAGCCAACGCTCTCGGTTCGCGTGCCAGTTTAGTCCTTCAGGTATCGCTGTGGATTCCTCGCCGTGTTTCTTTCAAATGCGAACACTGCGGCAAATTGGCGTGGGTGATGGTTTGTCAATATCGGCGCAGCAGAACGCACTTCTGTTCTCGGAAATGCTGCAATAACCGCAAACGCAAAGGCTGTATTGACCGTCAAGGATACAGAGTAATGACTGTCGCAGGTAAGCAGGTTCGGGAACACCGCTGGGTGATGGCCAAGCATCTTGGACGACCCCTTCGCCGCAACGAAGTTCCGCACCACAAGAACGGCGTGCGCCACGACAACAGCATCAAGAATTTGGAACTGCGTCTGCAAGGTCACGGCGCGGGTCAAACTGTACGTGAACGAGTAGAAGATTTGCGCCGTCTCGGTTGCAAGGTGATTGTACCTGCCCGAGTTCGCCAAGTTTGGGGAAGGAAGACAAGTGAAGCAGGCAGTAAGCGATAAAAGTGATTCAGGCACGACGCGGTATCAGGAAGACGATGAAGTTGGCGATGACCATCTAGCGCATGACAGCAGTTATGCGGAAGTTTTGCAAATCGCGCCGACAGATTATTACCGAGAGGAACTAAGTGAGTGAAGACTACATCCCCTGCATAATTTGTTGGCATAACGACTCAGAACGCAAAGGAATGGTTCTCGACGCCGAGGGTCACGCCATGGCTTACGACTACCGGAACATTGATGAGCAGTTGCAAGAGACGGGCTGTCACGAAGGCCACATTGTCGCCGCCGAAATTTCGTGGCGCAACGGTTTTGGCTTGGCACGAATGTTGCACTGCCCGACTCGTGAAGAAGCAGAAGAATTTGGTGATGTGCTTCGGGACGTTTATCAGAAAAATCAAATTGAACAAGAATTGCGAAAAGCAGAACGCCGTGGCTATACGAATTCACGCGGCCAGCGTGGCACAAGTTTGTTTGTGCGATGAAATTTTACGTCGGTAACCCCGACACAGGAGCAACAATGACACACCCGACAGAAATGAACAAATTCCAACGCGATGCCGCGAAGCGAGGCGTTAAGCCTGTGGGCCGAGATAAGTCGTGGGGAGCGCAACAGACTGAAAAGGCTACCGCCCCGGCGACTGCTACGTCGCGATTTGGCGCACCCAATCTGCCCAAAGCGCGTGACCTTGCGCCTGCAACGGTAACCACTCCCGCGATAGTGATTAACGGTCGCAAGTACACCGACCCGAAATTGCTTGAGGCAAAGGCGGCGATGGAACAGGACAAGACCGATGCTGCCCATGCCGCGCAGGTTCGCAGTCGCACTCTCGCGATGGCGCAAGACTCTGCATCTATCCGTGCATTGTTTGAAGGCTGGATGACCGCACGCAAAGGCCAGTTCTATCCCACGCCGTTCAACATGGAAAACATGACCCGTGCGCTGGGCAGTGTGATTGCTCAGTCAGGTGATGCAGTGTCCGTAGCACTGTTGGACGAAGTGTTCACATTTTTGAATGCAAACAACTATATGGAAAAAGCAATCCGTCGTCGCGGTGAGCCTGCGGCCCGTCTGTACCCTGAATATACTCCACCAGTCGCGGCGACCGTTGCTCCCGTTGGCGCACCTCGTCCTGTTCCAGTAGAAATCACCTTGCCCGAAGGTCAGAATGCGAAGACGCTCCCATTTGACGAATTGAAAGCGTTGGTTCGCAAAAACTACAATTACGGGAGACAGGAATAACATGGCAAATCCGAAACCAACCTTTGACCGTTTTGAAGACAACGCTCCCTGCACTCCTGAAGTTGAGCAGCACATTCGTGAACGCGCTGTCGCGCAATTTTACGAGGACTGTCCCGATTTCTGGGCGGGTACGGACGATTGCAACGCCATCATGCTGCGCCAGTATCTCGAATTGCTCGACAGACCGGTAACGCGTCGTAATCTCACTATCGCATTTAGAGAACTTTTGGAAAACGGCTTCCTTGAAGTTCCGTTCGATAACCAATACCGCTCCGTGTTTGTTCCAGATGCTCGCCGTGGCGCGAAGAAAATTTTGAGCACACTGGCTCCTGCCCGACACTCGCCTCTAGGTCCCGCAGAGATTCAACTTATAAGTGAGCGTCCCGAGCGCATGGAAGAAATCGGTGGCGCAAAACTCCGCACTTTCGCTGCGGAGCGTCAGCGTCTGAACCAGTTGTCGCCAATTGGCCAGCCTGTAACTTCCGTGCTGAAAACCGCGTATCGCCAAAGTCTGGCAACCGAGCATTCAAAGCAGGGCTTGCCCAAGCGCTGGGCGGAAGCACGCGCTTTGGTTCGCTTGCACCGACCAGAATTAAAACCTGAATCCGCCGCGTTCAACGCAGAAGTGGCGAAGAAAATCGCAGAGGTAGCGTAATCGTGGCGCGTATCACTGACCTGACGCTCTCTTACATCACCACATTTCTGACCAATAACCCCGACGCTCAATTCGACTCAAACGGTTTTTCGCGGGAAGAATATTTGCGTGAGTTGGATTCGCGCGCAGACGGGCGGGCATGGATGGATTTTCAAGCCGCAAAAGGTTCTCGCATTGCCCGCTCGAAAATGTACAGCATAACCGGAGACGGTGAGGCGCACGGCCCGAAACAGCTTTAAGCCTGCGCGAGTAAATCGGCAGGCTCACGCCCAGTCTATTGACCCGGGCTTGAAAGTTCACGCATCGCCGCAAGAGTAATCGAATTTGTCCGCGCGATGATAAATCGGCGGACAGTCGTGAAGTAGATTTGCAAATCACGATTCCCGACGGGGAATCACAGGAATCAAAATGTCAGACCAACAAAGCAAGCCCGAAGGGAAAAATACACCAATCGTATTCGAGGGTTCAACTCGCGAACGCGAATGCGGTGGCAATACCGCGCCAACAACGTCCACCGAAGAGCACGACAGTCCGAGAGCCAAAGGCAAGCGTGTCCAAGTGCCGAGCAGCCCGAGTAAATGCGTGACTGCTTCTGACTCTACGTTGGATGACAGCAAGGTCACGGGCACGACACGTCGTGAACCGAGCGAGCCAGCAAAGGTCCGAACCAAAAACAACGCTCACAGGGACGCAATTACCAACCTTGGAAAAGGAAAGAGTTCTAGCGTCATTCTTGGCGACTAACGGAATAGGCGGGGGTACGGAACGCGAGCGAACCCTGCACAGGGTCATGTCTCCTGCCATCATTCGCCGCGTCAACCACCAGCCCGCATCGGAGCGCTTCTTCGGCCTAACGGTGCGGGTGGTGGAGATTTTACTTTCAAGTTTTCAGGAATTTCGTATGTCCGAATTAGTTCAAGGTATGGGCTTTACTTAGTTACACGGCTATTGAATCTTCCAAAGACGATGCGGCAACAAATAGGTGAACCCCACGAACGCTTCCCAACTTGTGGATGTTCCTGTCAGCCCGTGATTGAAGCCTGCATCAAGGACGAGCGTTTTCCGCGCCGCATAGCTGACGGCCCAAAGATTGCCGACAGCATTGCTTTTCAGGAATGGTTGGGTGAAGTGCCATATCTCCCCGGACAGCGTGAAGCGGCCCGGGAGCTGATGCGAAATCGTCAGTGACTGGCCAAATTGGCCGCGACTCACCGGCGCTTGCTGCAACTCCGTGAAAAAAGCGTTCGCATCGTAGTGAAATCCCTTCACGTCCGCGCTGGCCAGAATCAGAACGGCGTTGGTCGGACTTCCATAATCAAACTCGGGAGCGCCGCCATCGTACGCACGATGGAAATAGCTCACTGCGAGCGTGGGCTTCGAGCCTTCCCCGTGGTAAAGCACGAATTGCGCTCCCACGAAAATATCCGCCACGCGGTTTGCGGTTGTTCGTTCCGCCGTGAAATGCGCAATCGGTTCAGCCAAAACCAGAAACTCCAAACGCGGTGCGACCGCAAGCTTTATAGCTTCGGTCAGGCTATAGCGCGACGAAAACTCCGGCGACTGAAACGCAGGCACAAAACCCGTTTCAAACTGCAGGTATCCCACCGGCGTGATTGTTGCAGGAGTTGAAACGGTAGGCCGCCCGGGATTGGCTTCGAGTTCTTCGTCAACTGCTGACTGCGCTGCCGTGGGTTGAAGCGTGAGGGTCAAATAAAGCAGCGCAGCACCCAAAACGAACCTCAATGATTCCCCCTTCGGTGCCGCCAGTAAGAGGTTATAGCTGCAAGACAACTGCGGCGAAGTTGGTCCCGATTACTCTATCACTAGCCAATCGGCTAGTGCCTGATTAACCCGACTGGCCAGCCGCTAAGAACATAAGATTCGCCGACATTCGCACCGACAAATAAAGGAGCTTCGTGGGAACGATGTTCATAGGAAACGGCTACACCATAGAATTTTTGGGCATTCAACCGCGTCCGGTTCCGACCGGGGATACGCCACCGCAGAATCCTGACTCCATCCACTTCGGACCAGCGGCACAAGTCACCATGGAAAAGTCTGGTGCGACCACCACTCTGTTCTGGCCATGGAGTTGGGGCAGCGACAACGGATTCCAAGGTGTGATGTCCATGGCGAAAGCGTTCGCGGACAAGCAAATTGAAGTTGCTGGGTTGTGACGGGGGATAGGTCCCGATTGACGCGGGTTGCGGGAAAGTGGGTAATGGTACGGCACATCTCCGGTAACGCGACGCAATATAAAAGGGCGCCCCTGTTGGAGTAGGTTTTGAGTGTTCGGCTCGAACCTACCTCAGAAAGGAGCGCCCTCTATGGATAACGTAAAGTATATCGGGATGGATGTGCACAAGGAAGCGATCTCGGTGGCGGTTTTGAACTCCTTGGGCAAACTGGTGATGGAGTGCACGATCGAAACCAAGGCCAGCAGCATTGTGGATTTTCTGAAAGGACTGCGCGGAAGTTTGCACGTGACGTTGGAAGAAGGCACCTGGGCTGCCTGGTTGTATGACTTGATTAAGCCGCAGGTAGCCAAGCTGGTGGTGTGTAATCCCCGCCGGAATGCTTTGCTCAAGGAAGGCAGCAAGAGCGACCGCATCGATGCGCGGAAGCTGGCGGAGTTGTTACGCTCGAACCTGGTCCGCTCGGTGTATCACGGAGAGAATGGCGTGCGGACGCTCCGTGAGCTGGCGCGGAGTTATCTGACGATTAGCACGGATCTGGTACGGGTGATGACTCGCGTGAAGGCGATCTATCGCAGCTGGGGGATTCCCTGCAGAGGAAAACAGGTTTACGCAGAGCGCCATCGAGCCGAGTGGCTGGGCAAGATCCAGGAGGCCGGCGTGCGCCGCCGGGCGCAGTTCTACTACCAGCAGTGCGATGCGTTGCGGGTGCTGCGCCAGCAAGTGCGGCACGAACTGCTCGGGGAAGCTCAGAAGCACGACGCCTGGAAATTGTTACGCGAGATTCCATTCATCGGCCCGATCCGCGCAGCTCTGCTGATCGCTTTGATGCAAACGCCGCATCGTTTCCGTACCAAGCGGCAGCTCTGGGCCTACAGCGGATTTGGCATCGAGACGCACAGCAGCGCCGAGCAGCGTTTCGTCCAGGGAGAGCTGCAGCGCGCCAAGAAACCGGCTGCGATTCGCGGACTGAATCGCAATCACAATCACGAACTGAAGAATCTATTCAAGGGTGCTGCCACCGTGGCCGCTGCCAAGGCGGGCCCGTTCCAAGAGTTTTACGATGCGTTGGTGGCCAAGGGCATCCGGCCAGAAATGGCGCGTCTGACCTTGGCGCGCAAGATGGCCGCGATCACGTTAATCGTCTGGAAGAAAGGAGTGCGCTTCGACGCCCAACATCTGAAACCACAAACAGCTTGAGTGTCTCAGCGAATCCGTTCCATCCTGGAATTTCTTCCGGTGGTGGTCAGTGGGGTTCTGGAGACACTCGGGTTCGAGGGCGAGTCTCAGCTGATAAGTTAGGCTCGGCGTGCCTCGGGCACGCGGAGTCTCTCACGCGACCCTAGTCCCCCTCGGACAACCCGAAAAAGCTATGGGCCACGAGTCCCCAATAGAACCATGGTTGGCACCTGACAACCGTGCTGCTTGTGGGTCTCCGAACGGACTGACTTCGTCGCGCAAAACCGATGAAAACCGCTGGCAGTGAGAACCAAACCGCTACGCAACGGTGCGTAGGCGTCCCGAGTTCGCGGAACGGAAGCAACAACAATCCTGCTCAAACGGGGCGGGCTGGACGACAAGAAAAAATCCAGCCGCAGGAGAAGTGTTTTCTCCTTGACTCCTTTTATAGAACATATCGGGATTTACGGCGGTTGCTCCGCATTCAGGACTCTAGCGGGCAAATAGCTCCATCAGCGAGGCAGTCGGCGGTATAATATTGGCCAACGACTCTAGGAAGCGTAATTATGCCCCAATTTCTAATCGTCGTTCTCACAGCTGTTCTTTCGTTCGCCGCTCCGTTGCAGCCTCCAAAAACCATTAGTTATAACGACACACCCTTTTCACCCTCTCTGCAACTCTATGGTCCCAACTTGGTCCAGACTGCAGACGAGATGCAATTTCGGGCGTTTTTGATTAACGACTCTAAACAGAGTGTCGAAGTTCCTTCTCCGCAATCTATGCGCGGCATTATTTATCTAGAATGGCGAGTTGTTGACGTTTCAACCAACGCCGTCAAAACCCGATGGGCCGGGTTCACTCTTTGCACCTCTGGAAAGAAATTTACCCAGCAGGATTTTCTCGTCTTGAAACCCGGGCAGCGCGTGGAACTGCCGGACATCCAAATTCCCGACGGGCTGGTCGGTTCAGAGAGAAGAGGCAGCTACAGAATTTCTATTCGCTATGCGTTTCCTGTCCCGAATACGGTGCTCCTTCCGGACGACATTCTGCGGAGCAACCGGCATTTCGACATAAATTCGAACGAATTGACGGTCCTCTTCGCAGAATAACAAGGAGGTCGATTCGAGGCCAGACTCAAGTCCTGGTAAACGCCGTTACCGTCCAAATAAAGTGTTACTTCACATCTCCGGTAACGCGACTATACGTCCACTAAGCACCTTCGGTGCGCCATTGAGACAAATTCCGGATACTTCGCAGTGTTTGTAGTGCGCTAGAATCCGAGACCGCACCGCAAATTCAGGAGCGCGACGTGAGCATAAGAACATTTGGATTCCTTTTGTTTTTCCTTGCGGGAACTTGTTTTGGACAAGTCGGAGAACCGCTGTGCACGAAACACATCGAAACGCCTGTCTATCCATCGATTGCGCAGATAGCCAATGTAACTGGCAAGGTTTCCATCGCGCTCACGATTGATGCGGACGGAAAGGTAGCAGACGTTAAGGCAACGACGACCGAATCAAACGTCCCGGCGTCCCATTTGTTGGAGGCTACGACGGTCACGAATATTCGGCGGTGGACTTTCGCCAAGCCCCCCTTAGCCCCCTACAAACAGACGATTTCGTACGACTATGAAATCGACAAGTCTGTTCCCTTGGATGGCCCGACCAAGGTGACATTCGACCTGCCGGAGCGCGTGACCATCGTGGCGAGTGGTCGGAGCGCACAACCGAGTGGCTCGACCGAGAGAAACTGAAGTCTAGCAACCGATTCAACACCGCATTGTCGGCCACTTCCTGATAAACGCCCTTACCGGAGAAGTGAAATCGCTGCAAAACCACTTGTACGGTAACGCGACGCGATATAAAAGGGCGCCCCTCTTGGAGTAGGGTTTTGAGTGTTTGGCTCGAACCCACTTCAGAAAGGAGCGCCCTCAATGGATAGCGTGAAGTATATCGGGATGGATGTTCACAAGGAAGCGATCTCCATCGCGGTTCTAAACTCCTCTGGCAAGCTGGTGATGGAATCGACGATCGAAACGAAAGCCAGCACCATTCTGGATTTTTTGAAAGGTCTGCGCGGGAGCCTGCACCTGACCTTCGAAGAAGGAACCTGGGCCGCGTGGCTCTATGACCTCATCAAGCCGCACGTCACTGAACTGGTGGTATGCAATCCCCGCCGAAATGCTCTTCTGAAGGAAGGCAGCAAGAGTGACCGCATCGATGCGCGGAAACTCGCCGAGCTGCTGCGATCGAACATGCTCCGGTCGGTCTATCACGGGGAGCATGGTGTACGGACCCTGAAGGAGCTGGGGCGCAGTTACCTGGCAATCAGCAAAGATCTGGGACGGGTGATGAGTCGAGTGAAGGCCATCTACCGCAGCTGGGGGATCCCCTGTGTGGGAAAGCAGGTCTACGCACCGCGGTATCGCTCGGAGTGGCTGGGCAAGATCCAGGAAGCCGGCGTGCGCCGCCGAGCGCAGTTCTACTACCAACAACTCGACACCCTGCGGCCACTGCGTCAGGACGTGCGGCGCGAGCTATTGGCTGAGGCTCGGAAGCACGACGCGCGGAAATTGTTACGTAGTATTCCGTTCCTCGGCCCGATTCGGGTGGCTCTGGTGATCGCTTTGATCCAGACACCGCACCGGTTCCGTACCAAGCGACAGCTCTGGACGTACAGCGGTTTTGGAATCGAGACCTACAGCAGTGCCGAGCATCGCTGTGTCCAGGGAGAGCTGAAGCGCACAAAGAAGCCGGCCTCGATTCGCGGGCTGAATCGAAATCACAATCACGATCTGAAGAATCTATTCAAGAGTGCCGCAACCGTGGCCGCTGCTAAGCCAGGACCGTTCCAGGAGTTTTACGAGGCGCTGGTGGCCAAGGGAATCCGGCCGGAGATGGCACGTCTGACTCTGGCGCGCAAGATGGCAGCCATCACGTTGATCGTCTGGAAGAAAGGAGAGCGCTTCGACGCCCAACATCTGAAACCACAAACAGCTTGAGTGTCTCTAGCGAATCCGTTCCATCCCTGGGATTCCTCTCGGTGGTGGTTAGCCGGGTTCTGGAGACACTCGGGTTCGAGGGCGAGTCTCAGCTGGTTAGTTAGGCTTTGCGTGCCTCGGGCACCTCAGTCTCACACACGACCCTAGTCCCCCTCGGACAACCCGAAAAAGCTATGGGCCACGAGTCCCAAATAGAACCATGGTTGGCACCTGACAACCGTGCTGCTTGTTGGTCTCAGAACGGACTGGCTTCGTCGCGACGACGCGATGAAAACCGCTGGTAGAGAAACCCAAACTCGCTGCGTCACTGTGCGTAGCGTCCCGAGATCGCGGAACGGAACGCTAGAACAATCCTGCTCAACGCGGTGGGCTGGAAGCCAAGAAAACCTCCGGCCACAGGAGAACTGTTTTTTCTTGACTCCTTTTATAGAACTAACCAGGAGTTGACAACTTATCGCGGGCAAACAAGCCAACATCAACTGAAGGTGGTCAGCGTCCCCAAGTCATAATCAAGTAAAGCGATCCAGCCAAAATTGTGCTCCAGGCGGCGATTGTGAGTCCGAACTTGGGAGCAGGACGAGCACCGGGGTATGTCGAACGGTAGGTCAATACACCAAAAAGTATCCCGAGAAAGGTAGCGATGAACGCTACCACCTGAATGATTGTTTGATGTTGCAGAGAGCCAAGCGCATAGAGCAGGACGCTTGCCACGATCCATGGCACGAAGGCCATCACCACTCTTTTAGGCTGCCAATTCATCAAGGTTTACTGAACCAGTGCGCGGACGGACGCAAATTCTAATCTTGAACGCTGTGCTTAGCAATCGAGATAGCTGCTGCTCGTGGAGACGCGTCATCCGACGTCTAAAAGTATGATACCTGATTGACTCAGCATTAACCGGCAAAGTGGATTTTCCTAGTTT
>CAWAAG010000021.1:0-15088 GCA_963780035.1 uncultured Acidobacteriota bacterium
GTAAACAAGAATTCAGGCAGTCCTCTTTGCCAGTGGTCCGGTGATAGGGTTCCCAGACAGAAGTCCTCAGGCTGTATCTCATTGAAATTGTGTTGTTTGCATGCTGATAGAATATCGTTTGACGGGTGGAATCATTATGATATCATTTAGATATATTCGGTTGGAGGAGTGCGATGAGAGAAAACCCAGCTTTCTCACTGCCTGGTGGCGCGATGTTGTTGCTGTTGATTGTGGCGATTGGCGGGACGGGCTTTGTGCTGATCAGCTCGATTCAAATGCAGTCGCTCGGCGCGATTCTTGTGGCGGCGTTTGCGTTACTGGTGGAGATCGTGTGTTTGAGCGGATTGTTGGTGGTGAACCCGAACGAGGGCCAGGTGCTCCAGCTCTTCGGAACCTACATCGGAACGTTGCGCAGCCAAGGATTCCGCTGGGTGAACCCGTTCACCACCAAGCGCAAGATTTCGTTGCGCGTGCGGAATTTCGAGACAGACAAGCTGAAGGTGAACGACCTGGACGGCAATCCGATCGAAATCGCCGCGGTGGTGGTGTGGCAGGTGGTGGATACGGCGGAGGCGGTGTTCCAGGTGGACAGCTACGAAAACTTTGTACAGGTGCAGAGCGAGAGCGCGCTGCGCACGATGGCGACTTCGTATGCCTACGATTCGCACGTGGCCGGGCAGATGAGCCTGCGCAGCCACATCGCGGAGACGGCCGCGGAACTGCAGAAGGAAATACAGGACCGGTTGGCGAAGGCGGGAGTGCAAGTGGTGGAAGCGCGCATCAGCCATCTGGCGTACGCCGCGGAAATTGCGGGTGCGATGCTGCAACGCCAGCAGGCCTCAGCGATTATTGCGGCGCGGCAGACGATCGTAGAGGGAGCGGTGAGCATCGTGCAAATGGCGCTCGACCAGCTATCGAGCGAAAAGTGGTGGAGCTGGATCCGGAACGCCGGGCAGCGATGGTCAGCAATCTATTGGTGGTGCTGTGCGGCGAGCGGAGCCGCAACCGGTGGTGAATGCCGGGACGTTATACACCTAGGAGCGAGATGGCGGAGCGCAAGCCATTTCTTTTGCGGCTGGACCCGGCGACGCACGATGCGCTGGAACGGTGGGCCGCGGATGAATTGCGCAGTCTGAACGCCCAAATCGAATATCTCTTGCGGGGGGCTCTGCGGGAGGGGGCCGACTGTCGCGGCCAGTATCCGGCGGAGCCGGCGGTCCAGTGGCCGAGAATGAGCCGGAACGTTTGCGGTAACGAAGTTAAATCAAGCGATGCATTTTGATCGAAATGGTCAGCGATTGTCCCTTGCGGTCTATGAGGAGTTTGTATTGGTGGCCGATTTGGCGGAACAAATCGCGGACGGCGGCGAGAGTGAGGTCGGCCGCGGCTTCGTCATCAACAGCGGCGATAACGTCGCCCTGCTGGATGCCGGCATTGGCGGCGGGGGTTCCGGGCTGGACCTGGACGACTTCGAAAGTTTTCAGATTGGAGCCTTTGGCGATCAGAAAGTCCGCTCATGTCCTCGTCAACGGAGTGATTGAACTGCAGGTTGGGCTCGAGGATGACGCGCTGGTGAGGAAAGTCGAAAATCACGGTAAAGCGGCGCAGGAAATTCGCTCCGATTGCGCCGGCAACTTTTTTGTCGGCTGTTGCGCCTGAGCCGGATTGAGAAAACACTGCTATGGGAGTCTCTACCGAGTAGGCGCCAATTTGAAAACCCTTCAGCCGGCCGAGCAGGATTTTCGCGCCATCGTCAATTTCCGGGTAGGAGGCCGGCACGGTCTTGAAATGGGCGGCGGAGATTCGCTCGGAATCGGTGAAAGTTCGATAGAAGACAATCGCGGAATCAAGCGCGGTGTCCAGCACGAAGTCCGCGTCAACGGTTTTGTGGCCGGCGATTTCGGCCTTGGCGCGCAGGAGCGGGACCTCGCCGGCGAAACGACAGCGGAAAGCTTTTGCCCGAGCCGGTGTAGGTAAAGACGCTGGGATCGTAGAGTTGCACGGTTTGCCGGACGTAATCGACTTCGATGACGACGCGATCGAAGAAATCTTTTCCGAGAACTCCCAGAGACGGCTGGCCGGACTGTTCGGCAAATTTCTCGCGAGACATTTCCGGAAGGGAACTCATGGTAATTTGCAGCCCGGGAAGTTCGAGCAAAACATCGCGAGCGGAGCCGGGAGACGAGCCAGCGCTGGGAGCGGCTGCTTGGAGGCTTACGTCGAGCCGCGCCGCTCGTTCAGGATCGATCGAGGAGGTGGGGGCAGACGAATCGAGTTCAAAGAGAAAGGTCCTGCTGCCGTTTACGCGGACTGGGAGAAAGATCAAATTGCGGACGAAGTCCGCGGGAATTTGAGCCGCATTGCCGCCAAAGGCGAAGCGGGCCGGCGGCACCGGCGCGGATGCCTGCGGCGCCGGAGCGCCAGGCGACTGCGCTTGCAGCGGCAGAAGGACAGCAGCCGACGCGAATAGCAAGGCGAATAGGGGAGCGATGTACTTTGTGTTTTGCGGATTCATCAGACCTCTTCTCGTTCGCTGAAAAATCGCCGCAGCCGGTTCGGCATTCGATTATACGAATTAATTTCTCCGCGAGCTAAGGCGAACGGTTCAAGGCCCGGGCGCCAAATAGCCCTGACGCGCGAAAACCCGATAGACGGAGTTCGTGCCTTGTTTGGGAGCCGGCTGCCCTGCGTCATCCAGGACTTGGATGCTGAGGGGATGGTATTTCCCGTCGTGCGCCGGGGCGATTCCGAGCAGATACTGGTGACGAAGCGCGGCGGCGATATCGTGGTACACCGGGAAAAAATCCTTGGGCGTCATGGGGAAAAATGCGTTGCCGCCGGTGATATCGGCGAGAGCCAACAGGGCCCTATCGGCATTTTGAAAACTCAAGACACTGGCGTTTACGGACGCGGTGGGTTTCTTTTTTTTGTCGAGTGGGGGGCGGCGGAGCTCGCCGCCGAGCGCGACAGGGAAAATTACGACGTCCTGCGCGCGAAGCTTTTCGACGAGGGCGTCCCAATGAGCTGGAGGCGAAGAATCGAGACCCGTGGTCAGCAGCACCAGCGCTTTCTTGCCCGGAATCGGCGCGATCCAATCGAGAACCTCGGAAATGGAATCGAAGAAGTTCAATTGGCCCATTCCCACAGTGTATTGGAGCTGCCCGAGTGCGTTGGTGAGCGCGGATTTGTCGGCGGTGAAGGCAAGCACTGCGATGCGGCTCCTGGGAATAGGTGACCAGCGCCACTTGGTCGTCGGCTGCCAGGCCTTGCACGAGCGCGAAGGCGGCTGTGAGGTGTTCGTTCTGGATGAGGTAGACGGCCGGGCTGGTCTCGACCATCACCATAACTTGTGCGGGCGCATCAGTAGAGGCAAAAAAGTGACCGGCTGGCTGGATCCATTATCGAGGACGCGAAAATTCTTCTGTTCGAGTCCGGCGATGTAATCCCCGCTATTGCCCATCACGCTGACATTAATCTTGACCATATCGGTCGCTACCCGGAGGGGCTGCTGCGTTGGGGCGACCGAAGTCTGCGCTGCGATCGGGATCGGAAGGAAAAACAGGAAGCAGAAGCAAGGCGAGGAACATGCGTGAAGGAAGCGAATTTAATCCGCTAGGAGTGAGAATCAAGGCGACCGCCGAGGGATGCATTGCGAACGCCGGGTCGTAGGGCCGGGCGTAACAAGCCGCACAAGGCGCGCTCTGACAGCCCGTTGAACGACGTACGGCTCGCTGCGCCCCTGACTCTTATTCAGAGAACCGCCGATTTAATTGCCGGGCTTAGGAGCTGCCGGTGGCGCCGAGTTGGCCGACTTGGGCGTGCTCAAATAGCCCTTGGCTTCATTCTTGCCGAGATCGAATACCACGATCTCGTAGGGCGCGCGGGCGCCGTGGACGTAAAACTGCACCGGTTCACCGACGGTCTTGTCTTTCTTCTCGATGCTCTTATCATCCGCGACGACATTCAGAGTGTAGCGATAGTGCTTGTTGTCCACTTTGCGAAGCATCAACTGGATGGGGCCGACGTGCTGCGGTCCCTTGTTGGACTTATTGAGATCGAATTCGTAGATGTCGCGTTCGCCGAGCCGCTTCAATTCCTCGACCTCGTCGTGATTGCGGGCAATCAAGCCACTCTGAACGCCTAAATCGCCGATGGTGCTTTGGAGTTTGCCCTTGGTAGCGTCGAGATCCGCCTTGGTGGCGTCCGCTTCGGTCTTGGTGCCGTTGAGATCCGTGGTGACCTGGCCAAATTTTGTGGCTGTGTCGGCCTGAACTTCGCCGATCTGTGCGCGAAGCTGCTGGTCACTCTTCTGCTGGTCTTTCTTGATGGATTGCGCGAGGCTGCGGGCGCGCGCCAATTCGTCTTGAGTGAGGCCAAGTTTCTGAGAGGTTACATCGAGCTGGCCCTTGAGGTCCGCAATCCTGGAATTGGTTTTATCGAGCTCCGCGGCGAGAGCCTGAGTTTTCTTATCGGCGTCGGCGAGGCCTTTTTGCGCCGCCTGACGTTCGGTATAGCCGGCGTAGAGCAAATAGGCAACGAGCACGAAGGCCACCACGAAGAGAATCGTGACCCAGCGAGGTAACGCGGAACTTTCAACAAAGGTCGTTTCTTCGCTGGGAGTTTGAGGGGTCAAACTCATCGAGCCTCCTTGGATGCGGCGACGGCCGCGTGGTACCGGCGAAATTATGGCTGAGGAGCGGCGGGAAGTCTATCCCCGACGACCCGCGGGGTTACTCTTTGTGCGCGGCCAGCGGGCGACGACGGTGGTGGTCAAGCCGCCGCGCGGGGTGAATTCTCCGGTGACGCGAAACCAGGCAGGCTTGGTGGCCGCGACGAAATCGCGCAACATGCGATTGACGGCATTTTCGTAGAAAATTCCAAGATCGCGGTAAGCCAATAAGTACATCTTCAGAGACTTCAGTTCCAGGCAGAGCTTGCGCGGCTGGTATTCGATGGTAATGGTGCCGTAGTCGGGAAGACCGGTTTTAGGGCAGACCGAGGTGTACTCGGGATAACGCGTGGTAATCACATAGCCGGGGAAGTGGTTAGGCCAGGTTTCCAGGGTGGGGAGCTTGGCGTCAATTCCGGCCTTAGCGTGGGCAGATGTATACAGCAGACATTCAAATTCCTTTCGCTGAATATTCTACACCGGCGCATTGGCCGCTGGCTCCCTAAGAGCTAACATTCGACGTTCTTGCCGGAACGCCAAGTTTTGGGTATTCTGCGGCAACTGGACGCGGGGTGACAATGATTTGTCCTCAGTGCCGCAGCGTCAACTGCTTTCGATCGCACCGCGGCGGCGTTTGCGATTTCTTATTTAGCTTAATTGGGCTGCGACCGTGGCGATGCCACACTTGTGACCGCCGCTTCTACGGTTGGCGAGTAGCAGCCATCTTCGAGCGCTACGCACATTGTCCGCGCTGCGGCAACTTCGACCTGGAGCACATTTCCCGGGAGCGCGTGGAAGCCGGAACCATGATCGTGCTGAAGCGCTGGCTTGGATTCCCCGCCTACCGCTGCGACCCTTGCCGCCATCGCTTTTTCAGCGCCCGGCAATTCCGGCGCATTCGCCCAGCGCCGTGATTGAGGGCGAAGGCGCGCAGAGAAGTGGCCTGCTAGGATTCCTCTCTCCGAAGCAACAACCGCAGTAGTCCCGCCGTCATTGGTTCCTCCGGTGGTAACGCACAATTAACATAGCTGTCACAGTAGGTTCAAATGCGGCGCTTAACGTGCGACCTCCGTGACTCGTGTGCACGTTGGTGGGGCACCCGAGTCCGGAATGGGCATGCGGCAATCTTTTGTTGGAGTCTCCCAGTCTCAAGTGGCAAGTGCTGTGCAGTGAGGCACATGCAGTAACTACAGCCTTGGTCGTGAAGTTCCTAAAGAAGTGACCGCGAGGGCCGATTCGCCAGGGAGGGTTTCGCTGCGCCGCGGGAAATTGTCCAAGCTTTCGGTCCACCTAAAATTTGGACAACTTGGCAGTTAAATTAAGGAGGAAGGGATGCGAGCATTAGCGGCATATCTGTTGGCCCTCGGCCTCGTCGCGACGCCAGCGATGGCGAGGACGAGTTCCGCGGGTGATAAGGACAGTACAGCGGCAAAGGCAAAGGGCACGACCGCCGACGCAGACAAGACTGCGGACAAGACAACGGACAAGACGGCGGACAACACGGCCGACAAGTCCGCGACGGCTGCGACTTCATCGAATACCGCCGCGCCCGCGAAGGCGGC
This sequence comes from uncultured Acidobacteriota bacterium, assembly GCA_963780035.1. Lineage (GTDB taxonomy): Bacteria > Acidobacteriota > Terriglobia > Acidiferrales > UBA7541 > Palsa-295. The sequence continues at coordinate 6,232 of CAWAAG010000021.1, forward strand.
AACCACTGGAGTTGAAAGTGAGCTCCAGCAACTTCGCGAGCTCATCGAAGCGCAGTCCCGGCAAATTGCGCTGCAGAACGAGCAGATGAAGGAACAGCAGGAGCGCGTGGAGTCAATGGAATTGGAAATGAAGGCCGACGCCGCTGCGCACGATACTTCCTACGAGCCGGCCCCCGACAGCCGCGTGCCCAATAGCACGATGGCCCCCAACGGGAAACCGAAAACGATCACGGTGGGAACCGCGGACGGACAGGCTGCCAGCACTGAGAACCCGGTGGCGATTCACATCAAGGGAATCACCTTGACGCCCGGTGGATTCTTCGCGGCTGAAACAGTGTGGCGCGGTAAGGCGCTCAGTTCCGATATCAACACGCCGTTCAACGCCGTACCGCTTCCGGGAAGTTCGGCGAGCAACCTGTCCGAGTTCAATGCCAGCGGCCGGCAGTCGCGCATCAGCATGCTGGCGGAAGGCAAGCTCGATAACGTCAAGATCGGCGGATATTACGAGATGGACTTCCTTTCCGCCGGTACCACTTCCAACGACAACGAGAGCAACAGCTACACGATGCGGCAACGCCAATTCTGGGCGCAGGCGAAGTTCAACAGCGGGTTCACGATCACCGGCGGACAGATGTGGAGCTTGGTCACGGAAACCGCCAAAGGACTCGACAATCGCACGGAAAATCTCCCGATGACCATTGACCCTCAATATACCGTTGGGTTCAGCTGGACTCGCCAGTACGCGATGCGGTTTACGCAGAGCCTCTTCGACAATAAGTTGTTCCTCGGTTTCTCTGTCGAAGCGCCGCAGACTCTGTTTACGGTGCACGGCAATCCAACCGGCACCATCACTACCGGCGCGACTACCGTGCTGGTCCCCACGTCCGCTACCTGCCCGGTCGGACCCTGCACAGCGACCGTCGGCGGCACAACCACAACGTACACGAACTTCCTGGTTGGCCAAGCGGGTGCTGGCGGGGGTCTTTACGACTCTCTCGCGAACTACTCGTACAATAAGGCTCCGGACTTGATTTTCAAGGCTGCGTTGGAACCGGGTTTCGGTCACTACGAGATTTTCGGGATCGTGAGCCAGTTCCGCAATCGCATTTTCCCGTGCGTGCTCGCCACGGTTGCCAGCCCCTGCTTCGATGGCACAACGGTGCCTACTGCGGCGGGAGCGTTCAACGACTCGCGTACCGGCGGCGGCGTCGGAGCGAACGCGCGTTGGAGTTTGTTTTCCAAGCGTGTAGATCTCGGCATCCACTTCCTCGGCGGCAATGGCGTCGGCCGGTATGGCACCAGCACCTTGCCGGATGCCACGGTCCGGCCGGACGGCACGTTCGCGCTGCTGCACAACTATCAGGGCCTCGGCACGCTGCAGTTGCACCCAACGCCGAAGCTGGATATCTACATGAATGTGGGCGGCGAATATGTATCTCGCGCGTCTTACACCACCCTGGCGGGCAAAGCAGAGGGGTATGGCAACCCGCTGTTCAGCAACGCCGGTTGCTGGATTGAGACGGCCCCGACCACAACGACTCCGGTGGGAACCACTGCCGGCACAGGTTATGTTCCGGGCGGGCTCGGGAGCTGCACCGGCGACACGCGTAATTTGATTGAGGGCACGTTGGGGTTCTGGTACCGCTTCTACAAGGGACCCAAAGGCACCATCCAGTACGGAATGCAGTACTCCTACGTGCAACGCAACACTTGGAGAGGCGTAGGAAACGCGTCGTCCACAAACGGCTTCGGCGTCAGCGGGCAACCGGCCGCGTCCGAACCGATGTGGTTCACTTCGTTCCGCTACTACATACCGTAAGTTCTTGAAGGGAAGGCGCAGTACTGCTTTACCCTTTGAGGGTTTCTGGTTGCTGGGTTCGATTTGATATCGGCAGGAAGGGCGTCCCAAGAGATTGGGACGCCTTTTTTGTTTCTGCAAGAATGTCCGGAGCGGAAGCCTCGGAAAATTCTCGATAGAATGAGCGTAGAGTCGTGCTTCCCCGTTGGTTGATCGCGGTGCTACAATTTGTGAGCTGGGAGCAGGCGCGTCACAGCTTGTACGCGGCGACGCAGTATTTTCGTTTTTTCCCCGTGGCGGTATGGTGCAGGGGTTAGCACGCCAGATTCTCAATCTGGAAACCCGGGTTCGATTCCCGGTACCGCTACCAATTGACTAATCCACGGATGGAGCGGCGTCAAGGCGGCTTCTCTGAAGGGTGTTCAATCGAGCCGATTACGGCTTCTTGGCTGAGGATTTGGCCAATTCCTCGATGGCTGGGAACGACACTGGGACGGTTAACGCCAATTCCGCCGGCGTCTTTCCGTGCTGGATCGCAGCAACCAGCATTTCAATCGCGAGTTTCGTGTTGGGCGGGACGATCACGGTTGCGGCCAGCAAACCGCTTCGTACGTATTCCTGTCCCGTATCAGGGAGGCCGTCGCAGCCGGTGAAGCGGGCGGTAAGCCATTTGGCGCGCACGGCTTCGTCGGTTTGTTCCTGGAGGGCCTTTCGGGCGCCCATGGCCATGGAGTCGTCTTGCGCGCCTACCAGATCGATCGTTTGTTTTTGAGACGTTGGCAAGCGCACCCAGGAGGACACGGCTTTGTAGGAACTATCTTCGGTCCACTGCGCTTTCAGCATGTGGATTTTGATGTTGGCCGGCTTGGTCTGTTGCATGCCCACGGTGCGGTCTTTTGCCGCGGAATTTTCCGAAGGGCCTTGCACGTAGAGAGCGGAACCACCCTGAGGCAATAGAGCTGCAAATTGCAGGCCCTGGATGCGGCCGATCTCGAGGTGATCGGAACTGACGGAAAAGGCTGGCGCGCGATTGGCGCGGCGAAGTTCGGGCAGGTAATCGGCATCGCGATTGAGGACCACCCATCCGATCCCGGCCGCGGCGGCAGCTCGCGCCACTTGAGGCAGAGCCGTGGCTCCCAGAGGCTCGAAGAGAATTGCGTCGGGCCGGTTGTCGCCAGCGCTCTGGATGGCCTTCAGGATCTGATCGCTCTGCTTGATGGCGTCGTTATCGGCCTGCACGACCTTGACGTTCACGCCCAGGCGCACACCCGCTTCCTTGGCCGCGGAGGCTTGTTCCTGCTGGTAATCGTTGTCGTCGGTCGGGATCGAAATCAGAAAGTTGAGTTTGGCCATAGCTTCTTTGCCTGGATGCCCCCGCTACAGCTTACCGATGAAACAGACTGCGCTTGTGTGAAAAATGAGGGTGAGTTGCGCATTCCAAACACGTCCGCCTTGTCGGATTTTGGATGTTTATTCATATGAGGTGTCGCCGCTTCGGACATCTCGCGGTCGCCGGGTGGGTATGTTAAATTTGACATCTTAAAAAGAGAGCTAACCCCACCAATGCGACGAAACCTTTCGTGTGTCCTTTCCGGCTGTGTGATTGCTGCGATCACGTGCTGCATTCCGCACGGTGTTTACTCCGCAAGCGCGCCGGCAGACGTGTTGCTCACAACGATGCAGCGGGAACTGCAGCGGGCGACGACATCGCTGGCAAAGACGGATCCAGCGCCCTATTACTTGAGCTATGCCGTCACGGATGTGAACGGCACCGCCATCATTGCTTCGAACGGAGGCGTGATTTTCTCGACGGAAGCGCGCCGCCGCGAAGCGGATGTGATGATGCGGGTGGGTTCCGTGGCGCTCGACAATACCCACAATCAGAGCCGCGGCTCGGGAATTACGTCGGGCATGCTTCCTTTGGACGACAACACCGACGCCATCGCTCGAGTGCTCTGGCAACTGACGGATCGCGAATACGAGCAGGCCTCCGCCGCGTTTCTGAAGGTGAAGACCAATAACGCGGTGCAATCGGAAGAGGAAGACAAGTCGCCGGATTTTTCGAAGGAATCGCCGCAGGACCACCTGGACACAACGCGGCTGCATGAGTCTTTCAGTCAGAAAGCGTGGGAAGAAAGGACGCGCGCGCTTTCGGCGGAATTTCTGAAGTATCCAGAGGTGTACTCATCGATGGTTTCCTTCACGGTTTCCGCCGATCGGTCCTATCTCGCGACGAGCGAAGGCACTGCGCTGATTCGGCCGAGCGCGATTGCGCGGCTGGTGATTCAGGCTGAAACGCGCGCTGACGACGGAATGGAATTGCTTCGCGTGGAGTCGTTTCAAGCGGCAACTGCGGATCAGCTTCCCACGGACGCGGAGATTACCCCCAAAGTCGAGAAAATGGCGGCGGATTTGATGGCGCTGCGCGCCGCGCCCGCCGCGGAGCCTTATGCGGGGCCAGCGATGCTTTCCGGGCGCGCGGCGGCCGTCTTTTTTCACGAAGTGCTCGGGCATCGGCTGGAAGGTCATCGGCAGCGCGACGAGAACGAAGGGCAGACGTTCACGAAAAAAGTGAATCAGTTGGTGCTGCCGGCGTTTTTGAGCGTGACGGATGATCCGACGCTGAAGGAGCTGAATGGCGTGGAACTGGCCGGACATTACGATTACGACGATGAAGGCGTTCCGGCCGAGCGCGTGGACGCCGTGGAAAACGGAGTGCTCAAGAATTTTCTGATGTCGCGCATGCCCATCAAGAACTTCAGCCAATCGAACGGACACGGGCGCCGGCAGCCGGGGCTGATGCCGACAGGACGGCAGGGAAACCTGATCGTGACGTCCACTAAAACGGTGAAGGACGCCGAATTGCGCGAGAAATTCATCGAGGAGATCAAGAAGCAAGGGAAGCCCTACGGGCTGTATTTCGACGACATTCAAGGTGGATTCACGCTAACGCAGCGCGCGTCCCCGCAAGCGTTTCAAGTGATTCCGGTGATGGTCTATCGCGTGTATGCCGACGGCCGGCCCGATGAACTGGTACGCGGAGTGGACATCGTCGGCACGCCGCTGCTCTCATTGAACAACATCATTCTGACCGGGGATACTCTGAAGGTATTCAACGGGGTGTGCGGCGCGGAATCGGGGCAAGTGCCGGTCGCCGCCGCGGCTCCCGCGATGCTTTTCTCGGAAATCGAAGTGCAGAAGCGCCGTCGCGGCACCGAGCGGCCACCCATTCTGCCGCCGCCGGGATTTGCGCCGGCTCCGTCGCATGCCAATGCCGCAACGCCGGCGGCGTCGGGAGCAAAACCATGAGCGCCAGCGGGCGGAGAGCGCCGCGTTTCTCGTTCATCACGTATCTGCTGACAATCGGGGTTCTGGCGATCTTTATCGCACCTGCGCCGCAGGCATATGCACAGGAAAAGTCCGCGACTGTTACTCGCGCGCAATCCAGCGCGGTTTCCGCGGACGCGATTTTGCAGGCGATGCGCGAGGAACTCGACCGTTCGAAAGCGCAGCTCAAGATGGACAATGTCGCCGCGCCGTATTACATCGAATACCGGTTGTCGGATGTGGATCAATTTGACGCGGAGGCGGCGTTTGGCGCGCTGCGCCAGGACCAGCGGATTCACGCGCGAAGCCTGCGCGTCGTGGTGCGCGTGGGCGATTACAAGCAGGACAGTTACTTCGGACCTGGGACGGGAGTGGTGAGTTTCGCGCCGCTTGGCGATGATCCGATCGCGCTGCGGCGGGAACTATGGATCGCGACCGACCGCGCGTACAAGAGTGCCAGTGAGGCGCTGGCGTCGAAGAAGGCTTTACTGAGCCAGTACACCGCCGACCAGCCTTTCGATGATTTCGCGCGCGCACCGGCGCTGCAAATGATCGAGCCGCTGGTGCACCTCGATTTCCAACCTGCGCCGTGGAAAGAGGCGATCGAAAAGGCCACCGACCTCTATCGCAGCGACGCGAAGATCGAGTCGCTCAATGCCTTTCTGCGCTTTCGCGCGGTGAATCAATATTTCGTGAACACGGAGGGAACCAGCACGAGGCAGGGATATGCGATGTATTCGCTGAATCTTTCCGCTGGAACACAGGCGGACGACGGGATGGAGGTGGGGCGGTCGCCCTATTACGTCGCCAGCACGGCGGCGGAATTGCCGTCGCAGGAAAAATTGCTGGCGGACACGGCAAAAATGCTGCAAACGCTGAAGACGCTGCGCGAGGCTCCGATGGTGGAAGAAGATTATCGCGGACCGGTGCTTTTTTCGAATGACGCAGCCAGCGATATTCTCGACTCCATGATTGGAGATAACGTGCTGGGAATCAGGCCGAAGCCGGGCGCTTCGGCGCGGACCGTGGGGGAATTTTCGTCGAATTACAAAGGCCGCGTGCTGCCGACATTCCTTTCCGTGGTGGATGACCCCACGATGAAGACGTTTCAGGGAAAAAGTCTGGTGGGAAGTTACGAGATCGACGAAGAAGGAGTGCGGGTGGCGCCGCTGGCGGTAATTAAGGACGGGATGCTGGTGGATTACCTGATGGGCCGGCAGCCGATTCGCGATCTCGGCGATTCGAATGGACACGGCCGCGCCGCTCCCGGACAGCCGCCCTCGCCGAGCATCGGCAACCTGATATCGCAAGCGAAAGAGACGAGTTCGCCCGACGAATCGAAGAAGAAACTGATGGAGATGTGCAAGCAGGAGAACAAACCGTACGGGTATTACGCGGAAACTCTCGTGGGGAACAATCCGCGCTCGCTCTATCGCGTCTACGTGAGCGATGGCCACGAAGAATTGGTGCGCGGCGCGGTCTTCGACGAGCTGGATACGCGCACTTTACGAACGACCTGGTGGCCGCGGCAACGATCCTCTGGTGAGCAACCGCGAAGGTATGGTGCCAACGACGGTGATCAGCCCTTCGATTTTGTTCGATGAACTGGAAGTGAAGAGGACCGACCAGAAAAACGCGAAGCTGCCGGAATATCCCCCGCCGGCGCTCACTTCGCATCGAGGCGCGAACCGGGGCGGTCCCGCCGTTCGTGGCCTGCAATCTCTAAACCTATCGCTTCGGAAATTGATAGCGCAGGCCTATGCGTGCCGCGATCGGCAGACCGAGCTGCGGAATCGGGGTCGCCGCGGTGGCGTATCGCTCGTTGAACAAATTCTCGGCGGCGTAAAAAGTTCCACGCCCGCGCCGACGGCGCGGGACGCCATCGCATCCAGCACGAAGAAATTGCCGAGCGGAAACTGATTCTGGTCGTCGTCAAACTGCTTTCCGATGAATCGTCCATCCACGGAAACGAACAGGATCCGCGGATTTGAATAGCGCGCCTGGAAAGTGAACGAATTGTGGGGGACTTGCGCGACCCACAGGCCCACTAGCGCAGTGCCCTCCGGAAAACTGACCACCCGAGAATTCACGAACTGATATCCGGCGGAAGATCGAAACTGCGAGTGAAGTGCACAGTCGCGCCGGCGTTGAACCCTGGAGCACTGATGCGGCCGAGATTTTCCCGGATGCGCGCGATCAGGTTGGGCACGGGAGCTGGGCAACCGGGCAGCGCGTTCGGAGGGGGCTGGCAGGTTACGTTGGCTACGGGATTAATGAGCTGGTTGTAGAAAAACGCGCCGCGCAGTTCCAGCCGCCGGTTAAATCCGAATGCGGAGATCCCAGCGTCACCGCCCGTCAAGTGTTCCGCGGTCAAGCTGGCGTTGGCCTGCGTGGTGGTGTTGCCCTGGCGAAATGAGCGGTACAGCTCGTTCAGGTCGCGCGGAAAGCGCGATAGACGGAAGCATCCCAGGAAATAGTGGAATTCACTTGATGCCGCAGCGTGGCTCGAGGGCTGAAGGCATTTTGGGAGCGATCCTCGAAGTCGGTGACCGCCGGAATACCGGTTGAGATTGGGATGCGCACCAGGGATGCGTCGAAATTGCTCCAGTGATCGACGCGCGCGCTGAGCGAAAGAAGCCAGCGCGGGGCAATCTAATCGATCTTCGCCGAAAAATCCAAGGGTGCGCTGACGTCCGCCGAGGATCGGTGAGCCGAAGGCGCCCCAGCGCTGAAAAGGATGTCGTGGCTGGCGCCGATTTCTTCATGGTCATCGAAGCCAGCAACAAGAGATTGGCGCTTGCCATCTGTCGACCACAGCGCGAAACCGCCCACACCTTGTGCCGGCACAGTCTGCAAGTCCGTGAGGGTTTCAGTGTCGCGCTGCGAGACAACGGAAGTAACCGAAGAAAAAGTCTGATGGTACGTTTGGACGTCGCCGTAGAACCGCAACGTAAGGGCTCCGTAAGCGCCCAGATCGAGATTTGCCCCGAGCGCGCCCTGGCCGAGCTTGGTTGTTCCTTTGCAACACGGTGCCGTTCGCGCGCGTTTCGTCGAGATACCAGCCACGCGCGAAGATTTCGCTTTTCTCGCCGATCTTGCGGCCGACCATTAGATCGGCGGTGCCGTGCTCGGAGCCAGCGCGGGTGTCCACCGGCCCGCGGTCCGCTTCCGGCACCAGGACGTAGCCATCGGTGTGAAACACTTCTCCCGCGAAAGCGGATTCCCATTTGCCTTTTCCACCGCCCGCCCAGAGCGAAAGATCAGGAGCGTTCTGGTTGCCATAGGAAGTCTCCAGCGAAATACCTGCGGGTTCGGCGGGGCGCGAGACGAATTGGACCACGCCGCCGAGCGCGTCACGGCCGTAAAGACTGGACGCGCCTTCCTGGCGATCTCGACGTCAGCGATGGATTCGGCCGGAACGCGATCCCAGTACACCCATCCGCCGAAGGGATCGTTGAGCGGATTCCGTCCTGGAACACCAGGGCGCGGCCGGAGCCGCTGGCGCCGAGGCCGCGCAACGAGACTCCTTGGCTCGTAGGATTTGCGGTACGGCTGCTGGAGCGGCGGAAAAGACTGAATCCGGGTACCTGGCGAAGATCATCATCCAGAGTGAGTGCCGGGGTATCCTGCAAATCTTCGCGCGTGAGTTGAACATCGCTCACCGGGACATCGGTCAGCAGGGTCGTCGGCGCGGTTGGCGGTGACCTCCACACGCTGGTTCAGCGGCGATGC
>CAWAAG010000022.1:0-15947 GCA_963780035.1 uncultured Acidobacteriota bacterium
ACTTTTTCCACGTTTGAATACGAAACCTTTCGCGTTTTTCAGGATGGCGACTTTCTCATCGCCGGCCTTAACGTGATCCTCAGCGTCGTCGTCGGTTTCGTCTCCGTCTGGCTCGGCGTAATCACCGGACGATCCATCGCCTGAAGCCAGCCATGCACCCCGCGCACATGGGCGTTAGAATACCTGGTTGCCAGCTGCAGCCTCGCGACCCGGGAGGTAACATGCTGAAAGCCGGACCGCTAAAAAAGTCACCATCTACGTTGGCCAGGACCATCAATACCACGGCGAAGCCGTCTACACCGCGATTCTGCAATTTCTTTTCTATCACCAGGTCTCCGGAGCGAGCGTCACCCGCGGCATCGCCGGATTTGCGCCGATCATCGCCTGCACACCGATCGCGCTCTCGCGCTCACCGAAAATCTTCCCGTGAAAATCGAATTCACGGAAACTCCAGAAAAGATTGAAGAACTTCTTCCCAAGCTCCACGAAATGGCCGGCACGGGCCTCATCGAAATTCAAGACACCACCGTCGGAAATTTCCGCAGAGGCATCCTCCAAGGCCGCCGCTCAGCCCGCCATGCCCGCCTTAAACGCCAGGGCAAAGCCAAGTTGATGCGCATTTTCATCGGCGAAAACGATAAATGGAATGGCAAGCCTCTGCACAAAGCATTACTCGAAAGCATGCGCGCCAATGACATCGCCGGCGCCACCGTCTACCAGGGCATCCTCGGATACGGCGCGAACCGTCGCATTCATAAAGATTCCGCGCTGCATCTCTCGCATGACCGTCCCATCATGCTCTCCGTCGTGGATACCGAAGAACGCCTCCGCTCTTTTCTCCCGCTGCTCGACGGCATGATCCAGCAAGGCTTGGTGGTTTTCTCCGACGTGGACGTCATCAAGTACACCCGCGACTACCAGGAAATGGAACGCCGCAAAGAGGTCCGCAAATGAAACTCGAAGGCATCGCAAAAATGTTGCGAATTCATTTCGGTGAAGACGATAAATGGAAGGATAAACCGCTCTACCGCGCCATCGTCAAAAAATGCCGCGAACTGGATATCGCCGGCGCCACCGTCTTTCGCGGCACCGAAGGCTACGGCGCCAGCACCCTGATCCGCCGCCCGCGCCACATGTCCTTCTCCCACGACGCCCCGTAATGGTCAGCGTAATTGACTCCGAAGAAAAAATTCAAAAGCTGCTCCCATTCCTGGACGAAATGGTAGAAGAAGGCCTAATCGCCACCTCCGAAGTAGAAGTAATCAAATACGTCCACCAGGACGGCACCCGCTCCTAACGCACACGCACCGTAGGCTCCGCGTGAAAACGCCACGACCAGCAAGATCCATATGGAGTGCGGGAGCGCGCTCCCGCTTTCTCTCAGGCGAGGCGCGTCTCGCCGCCTTCGACTTTGCCGTTGCCTTTGCCGTGGACGTTGCCGTTGTAGCGGCGCACTTCAGTGCGCCATCGATGTTGCCGCAAGACCGCCTGTGTTCCGAAGACCGCCGCGACACATCCCTCAGTTCACGCCACACAAAAATCGTCGCTCCGCCGCATGGTTTACATTGTCATCCCGACAGAGGCGCGCCGCTTTTTGCGCGCCGACCAGGGACCTCTCTTCGACTTTCGTCCTGCACGACGTACTCCCCGCGCGCTATCCCCGCCCAACCCCCACCGCCGCATTCCTCAAAACTCCCAGCCCCTCAATCTCCACCTCCGCCACATCCCCCGCCTTCATAAAAACCGGCGGATTGCGAAACACTCCCACCCCCGAAGGCGTTCCCGTCGCAATAATGTCCCCAGGCTCCAATGTAATCGCCTCGGAAATAAACGAAATCAACTCCGGCACCCGAAAAATCATTTTCGACGTATTCGAATCCTGAAACACCTCGCCATTCAACCGCCCAATCACCCGCAAATTATGCGGATCCGCAATCTCGTCCCGCGTCGTCAACCACGGCCCCGTCGGGCAAAACGTGTCGCACGATTTTCCGCGCGTCCACTGCTTGTCTGCGAATTGCCACTTCCGCCCCGACACATCGTTCAAGGCCATATAACCGGCAACGTAGTCGAACGCGGCCTCGGCCCGAATCGCCTTCCCGCGCCGCCCGATCACCACCGCCAATTCCGCCTCCGAATCCACTTGCATTTCCCCCGAGGGAATCACGATCGCATCGCGCGGTCCCGCAATGGAATTCGGAAATTTCGCGAATATAAGCGGATATTCCGGCACCTTGAAATTCGCTTCGCCCGCATGGTCGCGATAATTCAATCCCACCGCGATAATCTTGCTTGGCTTAGCAACCGGCGGTCCAAGCTCCACCGCCTTCAATAGGAAGCGGCACAAAACCGGCCGGAATTTCCTGCACCAATTTCCCCGCAAATTCCAGCGCCTCAGTTCCCGCATTCAAAAAATCCGAGGTGCTCGAAAACAATGCAGCCGCTTTCCCCGCGGCCGCGCTCAATCCTTGCAGATCAAAAACACTCTCGCCACGCAAAATTCCGAGCCGCAATCCCGCTTCGCGGCGAAAATTCACGATGCGCAAGAAAATCCTCCATAATCATCCGCACGCAGCGATGCTATGCGCGCGTATCGATTCACACATTCTAGCAGGGTCCTACGGAGAGAAAGTTACCGGCGAGGAGCAGCACTGATGCTTGCGCTCGCATCCACAAGCTTCTGCACCGCGGGCGCTACCGCAAGAATCAAATCCGCCGTCGGCTTTTCGGCCTGCAAAATCAGCGCCGTTTGTTCGCGGTGCCATGAATCCGTCGCCGGCTGCCCCTTGTCCATGAAATCCAGCGCCGCAAGTCCCGCCGCCGCAAGCGTAGTCAGATTCTGCGAAACCGGCGTAAGTCCTTTCAGCAAAAATGAATTCTGCAGCAAAGGCTGCAATTCAGCGTCATTGTCGCGCCACAAAACCAGCTGCGCGCGAATACGCGCTTCCGCCGCCGCATCCTGAAATTTGCTCGCCGCAAATTGATCCACGTCGCCCGAAAATCGCCGCGCCGTTTCGCTCTCCGGAGCCACCGCGTCCACCATCCGATTCAAAGGAATATCGCTGGTTTGAATCCCGCCCGCCGCCTCCGCCTCTTTCTCGCGAATCGTAATGCTCGCCGGCTGCACCGCATCCGCCAGCACGCGCAGCGCCGCAATATCATCCGACCCCGCCATCCGCGCCAGCATCATCTCGGTGCTCGCACGCTGCTTCAGCCCCAATTCTTCCAGCTCCACGCTCACCGCATTCAACCGCCGGTACATCGACTCCGGATCCCGCACATCCTGCGCCGACCACAAACGCTCCGCCACCGCCGCCGCCCGCGGCCAAATCCGCGAATCCACATTTTCATCCGAAATAAATTCCGCCCACATGCACGCTTCGCCGCCCAGAATCAGTTTCTGCTGCTCCGGAGTAAGCGTCGCATCCGCATTCGCCATCGGATCCACCGCATAATGCTGGCTCGCCGGAGCCATCCCGTCCAGGTAATATCCGCTCGAAAGCAATCCGCGATAGCCCTGCCTCGCCGCTTCCGCCAGCGATTCCTGCCCGCGCCACGATTGAATCACGATGTCTTTCGGCATCCCCGGCGCCAGAATTTCATCCCACCCCACCATTTCCTTGTGGTGCTTGCTCACGATTTTCTGCACTTCCAAAGTGAAATACTGTTGCAGTTCCTGATCGTTCTTCAATTTGTGCGCCCGCATGAATTTCTGGATCTCCGGGATTCGCGTCCCACTGCTTTCCGTTCACCTCGTCCCCGCCAATATGAAAAAAATGATCCGGAAAAAGCTCCGCCATCTCGCCGATCAGCTTATCCAGAAATTTGAAAGTGGATTCCCGCGAAGGATCCATCGCCGGATCGAAAATCCCCCATCGCCGCTCGATCGAATAAGGCCCCGGCCCGCTCGCCAAATCCGGATAACCCACAAACCACGACGTGCTGTGCCCCGGCATATCGAATTCCGGCAAAATGCGCATCCCACGGTCCCGCGCATACTCGATCAATTCGCGCATCTCCGCCTGCGTGTAATACAACCCATCCGACCCCAATTCCTGCAACTTCGGAAATTCCTTGCTCTCCACGCGAAATCCCTGATCGTCCGAAAGATGCAAATGCAGCACGTTCATCTTCACCGCGGCCATCCCATCAATATTCCGCTTCAAAGTATCCAGGTAAATAAAATGCCGGCTCACGTCAATCGTCAAACCGCGCCAAGGAAATCGCGGCGCATCCTCAATGTGCACAGCCGGCGCCGCGAAGCCCGAAGGCGTAATAGCCACCAACTGCAAAAAAGTCTCCAGCCCGTGCATCACTCCCAAAGGATTCGGCGCCGTAATCTTCGCTCCCGCAGCCACTCACATCCAGCACATAACTCTCGTCCTCGCCCAATTCCTGCACCGCCTTGCTCGCGCGCTCCGCATGAATCACCAAAGTCGCTTTGCTAGGCTCCACAATTTCGGCCGAAATAAAAAATCCAGTTCGCCGCGAAAGCTCGCGGCAGAATCTTTCCGCCGCGCGCTCCAGCCGCGGCTCGCGGTAACCCTCGATCCCCACCGAAAACGTCGGCGCGATCCCGAGCGCCCCGCTTCCCGCCCGCACGCTCGCCGGCATCGGCATCAAATTCAATTCCGGCGCGCCCTGCTCCGCAACTCCCCATCCACTCAAGATTCCAATCATCGCCATCACCAGAAAAATTCGCATTTGCCCTTCTTTGAGCGGTTTATGGAGCAAAAAAACTTTTTAAGCGACGCGCAGAATAGTACAGTTCCGCAACCCGCGCCCAACTTTTTTGCCGCTCGCCGCAAGCCCGCGCGCGCAAAATCCGCAAATTTACTGCGTTTTCACGTTGCTTCCCGCCGCGCTTCTGTGCAATAAAGTCGGGCCGATGCCATTCACACTTCTCGATTGGTCAGCCATTATCGGTTACCTCGTAATAACTCTTCTGCTCGGCCTCTATTTCCGCCGCAGTTCCGGAAAAAGTTCTGAAGATTATTTCGTCTCGGGACGCACCGTTTCCTGGTGGCTCGCCGGCACTTCCATGGTCGCCACCACCTTCGCCGCCGATACGCCACTGCTCGTCGCCGGCCTCGTCTACACGCAAGGAATCGCCGGCAACTGGATCTGGTGGGCCTTCCTTCCCTCCGGAATGATGACCGTCTTTCTCTTCGCGCGTCTCTGGCGCCGCTCCGGGCTCATGACCGACGTGCAATTCGCCGAAATGCGCTACTCCGGAAATCCCGCCGCTTTCCTCCGCGGATTTCGCGCCATCTATCTCGGCCTGCTGATGAACTGCATGATCCTCGGCTGGGTCACCAAAGCGATGATCAATATCGTCGGCACCACTCTCGACTCCACCATGCGAACCTGGGGCTTCCTCAACACTTTTTCTCGCGCCCTCACCGATATCTTCGGCCCCGTATTTTCCGGCACCGACGGCCGCGCCCTCATCGTCTGCATTTTTTTCCTGATCCCCTTCACCGGAATTTACGTTTCTCTCGGCGGCCTCTCCGGCGTCCTTTGGACCGACCTCTTCCAATTCGTCCTGAAAATGGGCATCGTCATCGGCATCGCCTGGTACGCCGTCAAAGCCGCCGGCGGCATGGACACGATGATCGCGCACATCGGCGCTCTGCGCTCGACGAACGGCGCCTCCAACCCTCTCGCGTTTCTCCCCGATTTTTCCAAAGGCTTCGCCAGCGACACGCTCTGGACTCTCCCCGTAATCACTTTCACCGTCTATCTCGGCGTGCAGTGGTGGGCGTTCTGGTATCCGGGCGCGGAACCCGGCGGCGGCGGCTACATCGCGCAAAGAATTTTCAGCGCGCGCGACGAACGCCAGGGCCTCTTTTCCGTCCTCTGGTTCAACATCGCTCACTACGCGCTTCGTCCCTGGCCTTGGATTCTCACCGCTCTCGCCGCCATCGTCCTCTATCCCGGCCTCCAGCATCCCGAAACCAGTTACATGATGATCGTCAACGATTACGTCCCGCACTATTGGCGCGGCATTATCGTCGCCGGCTTCCTCGCCGCTTTCATGTCCACCATCGCCACGCAACTCAATTGGGGCACTTCCTACATCGTCGAAGATTTCTACCGCCGCTTCCTGGTGCGCCACGCTTCCGAACGCCACTACGTCCACATTTCGCAGCTCGTCACCATTCTGCTCGTAATCCTCACCGGCTACGTCTCCGCGCAACTCGCTTCCATCCGTTCCGGCTGGGAAGTCGTCCTGCAAGTCGGCGCCGGCACCGGCAGCGTTTACATGCTTCGCTGGTATTGGTGGCGCATCAATGCCTGGAGCGAAATTTCCGCCATGATCACGGCTCTAGTCGCCACCCTCACGCTCCACTGGAAAGGTCTCGCCGGCGCGCTCCTCGGCCGCCCTTCCCTTTTCGTAGGCTCCGACACGGTCGTCTTCGCCAAAGACATTCTCACCACCACGCTCGTGACCACAATCGTCTGGATCGCCGTCACTCTACTGACCGCAAAAGAGCCGGACAGCATCCTGCTTTCGTTCTACAGAAAAGTTCGCCCAGACGCGACAGGCTGGCAACCCATCGCCGCGCTAGCAACGGAAATTCCCCAGACCCACGATCTAGCCCACAATCTCTGGTGCTGGATTCTAGGCTGCGTAATGGTCTATAGCGCCCTCTTCGGCGTAGGCAAACTCCTACTCCACAACTGGCCCCTGGGAATTTTTCTGGTCCTGCTAGCCACAGTAAGCGCCTGGCAAATGGCCCGCGAACTAAGCCGCGGTCACGGCAGCGTCGAAGCAACGGCAAAGACAACCAACGAGGTATAGTCGGTGATGCCATGACCTTCGAGGAGCTAGATAGCAAATACGCAAATGGTTTCGACGATGCGGAGATAACCGGCATTACCGTGGATTACGAAAACCGCGCTGTCACCTTTCATTTGAACCTTCGGCGCAATTCACCTGGGAGTCCAACTGCACATGAATACGCGAGGGCGACGTTACGTCTCGCTAGATTTTATTACCTCTCAGTCGAGCCACCTGACGCTGACCATTTGCATTACCCAAGCCAATCGAAAATCACGGTGGACGGACTAGGCGAAGATCCGACTGAGTTCCCGCCCTTCGCTCATTTGAAAGAGAAGTTGCCAGTCGGCGCCTTTTGCTGCCGCTTCTACGTCCACGACTGGAACTCGTTTATTCATGTCGCGGCGCAAAATGCCGAGTTCTTCTGGTCCGAGGACAAGTTCTTGTCCGAAGATTCCATCAAAAAATAGAGCGCGTCACCGACCCCCACTCACCGAAATCGCCGGATCAAAAGTGTATGCCGCCCCGACCGGTACAACCCCACCACATACATGCAAGTTTTCCCCTTCGTCGTATAAATCAATTGCCGCATCCGCAGCAATGGCGCCCCCCGCGGCACTCCCAATAGCTCCGCCGTCTTCAAATCCGCCGCAGTAGAATCAATCTCCTCATCCGCGTAAGCCAGTTCCACGCCATACTCATGCTCCAAGGTCACAAAAAGCGACCCGCGCTCAAGCGTCCCTCCAGCAAGCGCCGGAAATTCATCCACCGACAAATAGCATGTCTCCAAAGCAAACGGTTCATCCGAAGCCTGCCGCACGCGTTCCAGCATGAATAAATGGCTCGTCGAAGGCAACGAAAGCCGCGCCGCAATCTCCGGCTCGTTCTCCAGCACTCCCGAAGAAACAATCCGCGAACGCACCGCCAACCCGCGGCTGGCCATCTGCTCCGTATAACTCATCAGCTTGTTGAAATGAATTTTCGGCGGCGCCACAAACGTTCCGGAACCGTGCCGCCTCTCCACCATCCCCTCGCGCGCCAGGTCCGCCAGCGCGTGCCGCGCCGTCATCAGGCTCACTTTGTGCGTCTTGGCCAGCTCCCGCTCCGAAGCCACCATATCCCCAGGCTTTAGCTGCCCGCCTTCAATCCTTCTGCGGATCACATTCTGTATTCGCTTATACGTCGGTTCGCCGTTTCGGCCGATCGGTGTCATGAACGCTCCGGAATTGCCCGTGAGTCTACCAGCATAGTCTTACAGCGCAACGAACAAGCGCCGCCCTCTGCTTTCTAAGTGCCAACACACTGCTATAGAGCGCGCTCAGCCGCTATAGAGCGTATTTGAAATATCTATCAGAAGCCTTATACATTTTCATTTTTCTCTTGACAACACAAATAATGAGCTATATAGCTCTTCCTCAGACATGGGGTATTTCGGGTGCGTGGGAGGCATGACAGCCTCGATTCTCCGAATTTCCGCCAGGAGGCTTCTGTGAACAAGATTCGCCGCATCACCAATTTCGCGCTGTTCCTTTCCCTCTCTTACATCGTCGCGCTAGCCGTATCTGTGTCGCCAGCCGGGGCCCAAGAGACCACGGCGGCCATCAGCGGAACCATTACCGATGCCACCGGCGCACCTGTTCCGGGCGCCACCGTCACCGCCACCGACGTCGCGCGCGGCATCGCCTATCCGACAACGACCAACGCCGACGGCGCCTACTACCTGATTCATCTTCCGGTCGGCTCTTACGCAGTGAAGGTGGAGGCAAAAGGCTTTCAGACTGCCGCGCGCCCATCTTTTGCGCTCGTCTTGAATCAAGTGGCGCGCGTGGACGTGCAGTTGACGGTTGGCTCCATGTCGCAGACGGTGGAAGTAAACGCCGCACCCCCGCTGCTGCAAACGGATACCACCGACATCAGCAGCCACATTGACCACGTCGTTACAGAAAACATCCCGCTGATCACCGGAAATTACAGCCAGCTCACCCTGCTCACTCCCGGCGCCGTCAGCACCAATCCGGGATCGTTTGTCTCCGGCCAAAACACTTTTCAAGTCGGCCGCCCTTACATCAACGGCAATCGCGAACAGACCGACAACTTCATCCTCGACGGCATAGACAACAATCAGAGCGACAACAACGAAGTCGCGTACTCGCCCAGCACGGACGCCATTCAGGAATTCAATTTGATCAGCCAGAATCCTTCCGCGGAGTTTGGCAATTTTCTGGGCGGCATCGTAAACACCACCATCAAATCCGGTACCAATTCCTATCATGGCGAAGCTTTTGACTATTTCCGAAACGACGCATTGGACGCCAACGAATGGAGCAACGGCCTCACCGACACACCGAAGGCAGCTCTCCGTTACAACCGTTTCGGAGGCACTTTTGGCGGACCAATCATCAAGAATCGCCTGTTCTTCTTCGTAGACTACCAAGGCCAGCGCATGGACAATCCTTCGACGCAGTCTGTGCTGGTGATGAGTGCAGCGGAGCGCGCTGGAAATTTCGGCGAGCTGTGCCCCTCGTTTAGCGGAGCCGGTTTGTGCAGCGATCTTAGCGACCAGTTGTACATGCCCCAGGCTGGCGTCAGTCCCACGAGCAGAACGTTCATTCCTTTTAACAATCTCACCGCCGCAGGACTTACTCTGAGCTCGGCCGCATCGAATATCGTGAATTCACCGCTTTACCCGCTACCGGCTTCCGGAAACATCTTGAATTATCAGCAGCGCATCGAAAACAATGCGGACCAAGGCGACGTGAAGATTGACTGGACCCCCACGGAAGTAGACCGCGTCTTCGGCCGTTACTCTCAACAATCCGTGCGCAATCCCACCACCGAAACCTATCTCCTCGCGAATAACGGCATCACCGATTTTAACTACCCCTTGAAAAACGGAGTTCTTGGATGGAATCGGACGATCAGTCCGAGTTTGATCAACGACTTCCGCGCCGGATTCAGTTATTTTCCCGTTAGCCAGGGCTACAGCAATCCGACAGGAGAAAATCTTCCGCAGCAATTTGGCATTCCCGGTTCCCCGAGCACTTTCCTCCCGTCCATTCAGGGTCTGTTCGGCAACGTCGCAAACATTGCCAACGCCTTGTCGGCCTTTAACACATTCAATGACACTGTGTTCCAAATCAGCGATTCCATCGTGAAAACGTACGGAAATCATGAATTTCACTTCGGCATTCAGTTCAACAACTACCGCGACAATTTTCTCTACCCAGGCAATGAAGGACTGGCAGGCTTTTTCAACTTTAACGGGCAGTACACCGGCAATGGCGGCACGTCCCTCGGTTCCGGGCTTGCAGACTTCATGCTTGGACTTCCCAACAATCTGGGCATCGGCGAAGGCGCCGGCAACCGCCACGTGCGGAACAATCTCTGGGGAGTATATGCGCAGGACAACTGGCGGCTCCGTCGCAATCTCACGCTGAATCTTGGAGTGCGCTGGGAGCTAAACACCCCGCGTGCCGCCGCCGACGGAAACTCCGTAAATTACGCCCTCTTCGGCGGCGAACTCATCACTCCAACCATCAACAACAACGGCTTGGGCAAAGCTCTCTACAAGCAATACAACGGCATCACGAACTACCAGCCGCGCATCGGCATCGCCTGGCAACCTGATTTCCTGAAGAATACTGTCGTCCGGGCCGCTTACGGCGTCACCAGCTTCATGGAATCGAACGGCGTGAATAACTTGCTCACCGCGAACCCCCCGTTCGAAACTGCCCACAACGTCACCTTCGCACCCACTACCGCCTTGCCCCCGAGCACGTTGGATCAGGGCTTCGTCGGCTTTCCCACTGGTTGCACCCTTGCCCTGGCGGTCGTGTTTGATCCAGTTTGTTTCCAGGGCGTGAATATTCACGCTTTTGACGTAAACATCCGGCCTGCCGTTCAGCAGGAATGGAACCTCAACATCCAGAGGCAGTTCGGAAACGCTACCACCGTCCAAGTCGGCTACGTCGGAGAGAACGACCAGCATCTCAGCAACATCATCATGCTTCAGCAGAATGAACTGAACCCTGACGGCACCATCACCCCCAGCCCTTTCCTCAATTCCACGTTGCTCGGAGAGATCGGCCAGGGTCGCTACTCGCTGTCCAACGGAATTAGCAACTACAACGCATTAAGCGTCGTCCTCCAGGAGCGCTTCACCAACGGACTCCAGGCGCAGTTGAACTACACATGGTCCAAATGTTTAAGCGACACGCCCGGATTCTACGGTCAGTACGGTGATAACGTCAGCACCGAGGCGCAAACCATCGCAGGCTGGGCCTTCCCGCAGAATCCGTATGACCAAATCGGCGATTACGGCCGCTGCCCGCAAAACATCGCTCAGCTCTTCAACGGCTACGTAGTCTACGAACTTCCCTACGGCCATGGCCGCAAGTACGGCAGCGAAGTGAACGGCGTCGTAAATGCCATTGCCGGGGGATGGCGCGTCAGTTCGAGCTTCATCTTCCACAGCGGATTCGCTCAAACCATTTTCGCCAGCAGCGATACCTCGGGCACCGGCGGATTCTCCACTCGTGCAGACTGCGTCACGGGCGTTCCTTCGAAGATCCCGATGACGTTCGACCCGGTGACGCACGGCTTTACTTTCTTGAACCCCCTTGCCGTTACCACTCCGGCGGCCGGCACCTTCGGCAATTGCCCCGTGGGCGCCTTCGATGGTCCCGGTCTCAAAACTGCCAACATCAGCCTCGCCAAGGACTTCTCGATTACTGAAAGGCAATCGCTGGAGTTCAGGGTGGACATGACCAATTTCACCAACACCCCGATCTTCAACTTCGGACAGGAATATAGCGGACAGCACACTGCAGGCGCATCCAACTACGGCGAGATCTTCACCTCGCAAGGCGCCCGCAACATCCAGTTCGCATTGAAATATCGCTTCTGATCAGCAAACGGGTTTCCCCTAGGAAGTAGGCGCGGAGCCGCTACCCCCGGGTAGCGGCTCTTTTTTTCCCGTGCCCGCATCGCGCCTAACCGGGGATGCCCCGTCCCCATTGGAACTTGCCACCCCGCGTTATATCCTCGGAACCGTGTTTCGCCGCGCTCTGCGCTCACCTGCGATGGGTTTGGTCCTCGGGCTGCTCGTCACGCTCGCGGCCGTCGTCACCTACTCCGCCTACATCACTCACCAGATCGCCGGCCTCCGCGCCCTGCAAAATAATCTCGTCGAACGCAATCGCAAAGCCTCTCTGCAGCTCCTCCGCGTGCAAAATGATCTGAATTCTCTAGCCCTCGCCATGCGCGATATGCTCGATAACGACGAGCCTTACCCCCTCACCGCCTGGAAATCCCAATTCGCCCGCATCCACGAAGATCTCGACGACGCCCTGCAATCCGAAGAAAATCTCACCGGCTCCACGCGCACCGCCGATCAAAAACAATATCTAGCCGCCTCCCTCGCCCAATTCTGGAACGCCGCAGACCGCACCTTCGCCCTCGCACAAAATGGCCAGGACAAAGAAGCCCGCGAACAAATCCGCCTCACCCTGCAAGCCCGCCAGGAAGGCCTCAGCACCGCCGTCTCCCGCCTCCTCGTGCAAAATAATGAAAGCGACGAACAAATCGCCCTGCAAGTCCGCGAAATCTACGACCGCGTCCAGCGCCAGGTCTATCTATTCCTCACCGCCACTCTCGCCGCCATCATCCTCACCAGCCTCTACGTCATCCGCTCGAACCGCCGCCTCTTCGAACAACTCGCCGCCCTCTCCCGCCAGCGCAGCGACCTCGCGCAAAAATTAATCTCCACGCAGGAATCGACGCTCCGCCACATTTCCCGCGAACTCCACGACGAGTTCGGCCAGATCCTCACCGCCATCGGCGCCATGCTCGGCCGCGTCGAACGCCACACTCCCTCCGATTCCCCGCTGCGCTCCGAGCTTCACGAAGTTCGCGACATCACCCAGACCACTCTCGAAAATATTCGCAGCCTCTCGCAAGCCCTGCATCCCGTGATGCTCGATGAAGCCGGCCTCGAAAGCACCATTGACTGGTACATCCCCGTCAGTCGAAAAACAAACCGGCATTGACATCACCTACGAAAAATCCGGCCAGCCCTATCCCGTGGACTCCAGCGCCGCCATCCACATCTATCGCGTCCTCCAGGAAGCTCTCAACAACGTCGCCCGCCATTCCGGCGCCCGCGAAGCCTGGGTCCGCCTCCGTTTTCAACCCGATTCGCTGCAGCTCGAAATCGAAGACCACGGCAAGGGCCTTAACTCCGACGCCTCCGCGGCAACGGCCAAGACCAAACCCGGCATGGGCCTCGTCGCCATGCGCGAACGCGCCGAACTTCTCTCCGCCACCATCGAGTTGCTGCGCCTCCCGCAAAATGGGACTCTAGTTCGTCTCCAAGTTCCCAAGGAAAGGCTCGAGCCGCATGGCCCATAAAATTTCCGTCCTCCTCGTTGACGACCACGCCCTCGTCCGCCGCGGTTTCCGCCGCATGCTCGAAGACGAGCCAGACATCAACGTAGTCGGCGAAGCCGGCGACGGCGACGAAGCCATCAAACTCGCCCGCTCCCTGCATCCAAAAGTAATCGTGATGGATTGCGCGCTCCCCGGCTCCAGCGGCCTCGTCAGCCACGCGCAAAATCCTCGAACACTCCCCGGACACCGCCATATTAATGTTAAGCATGCACTCCGAAGACACCCTCGTCCGCCAGGCCCTCGATGCCGGCGCCCGCGGTTACGTCCTCAAAAACGCCGTGGACCTCGAACTCGCCACCGCCGTCCGCCGCGTAGCCGCCGGTGAAATCGTCCTCGCCTCCGAACTCTCGCGCTCCGCCACTCTGAAAGGCGAACGCAACGCCGGCCTCACCGCCCGCGAACTCGAAATCCTCCAGCTCATCGTGGACGGCAAATCCAACAAGGAAATCGCCGACCAGCTCTCCCTCAGCGTCAATACCGTCAGCGTCCATCGCGCCAATATCATGGACGCGCTCGGCATCCACAAAACCGCCGAGCTAGTCGTCTACGCCATCCGCAACGGCCTGGTGAACATCTCGTGAATCGCCGCGCCTTCCTGAAAAATTTAGGCGCGCTGGGCTGCACTCAGCGGCTTCGCACGCCGCTCGCCGCTCGCGCCTGCAACTCTCGCGCTTCGCAGCACATCTCGCAGCAACAGCCGCACTGCCGCCGCCGCAAAATCAATCCGCGCAACCCACCTTCCGCCTCACAGACGTCACCACCTCCGCCGGCATCCACTTCCACCACAATTCCGGCGCCTACGGCGGCAAACTCCTCCCCGAAACTCTGGGCTCCGGCTGCGCCTTCCTCGATTACGATAACGACGGCTGGCAAGACATCCTGCTAATCAACGGCATGGACTGGCCCGGCCACCAGCGCAACCGCAGCACGCTCCGCCTCTACCAAAATAATCGCAACGGCACATTTACAGACGTCACCCGCCGCGCCGGCCTCGACCTCGAAATGTACGGCATGGGCGTAGCCGTCGGCGATTACAATAACGACGGCTTCCCGGACATCTTCATCACCTGCGTCGGCCAAAGCCGCTTGTTCCAAAATAATAAAAAGGGCGCATTCGTCGAAGTCACAAAAGCAGCAGGCCTAGCCGGCCGCCAAGCCCTCAGCACCTCCGCCCTCTGGTTCGATTACGATCGCGACGGCCTCCTCGATCTCTTCGTCTGCAATTACGTAAAATGGTCCGCCGAGCACGACGTTTTCTGCAGCCTCGACGGCACCCACAAATCCTATTGCACTCCCGAAGCGTATCGCGGCGAAACCTGCTGGCTCTTCCGCAATCGCGGCGACGGCACTTTCGAAGACGTCACCGCCAAAAGCGGCATCTTCGACACCAGCTCGAAATCTCTCGGCGTCGCCATGCTCGATTACAATCTCGATGGCTGGCCCGATCTCTTCGTCGCCAACGACACCCAGCCCAACAAGCTCTACCGCAATCTGCAAAATGGCACGTTCAAGGAAGTAGGAGTAGAGGCCGGAATCGCTTTCAGCGCCGAAGGAAAAGCCCGCGCCGGAATGGGTGTCGCTACCGGCGATTTCGAAAATTCCGGACGCGCCGGAATCGCCATCACCAATTTCGATAACGAAATGATCGGCCTCTATCAACCCATCGCGAATGGCGCCTACCAGGACATCGCCATCCAGGCCGGCATCGGCCTTCCCTCCGTAAACACTCTCGGCTTCGGCTGCGTTTTTCTCGACGCCGATCTCGATGGCCTGCTCGATCTCGCCGTCGCCAATGGACACATTGACGACACCGTCCGCAACATTCGCGGCAACGTCGGCTACGCCCAGCCTCCGCAATTATTTCTCAATAGCGGCAAAGGACATTTCCACGACGTAGCCCCCGCCATGAGCAAGGAATTCGCCGCGCCAAAAGTTGGCCGCGGCTTGGCCTACGCCGATTTCGATCGCGACGGCGACCTCGACCTATTAATGACCACCAACAACGGCCCCGCCTACCTCTATCGCAACGACGTCCAACCCGGAAACAAAAGCATCCGCTTCCGCCTGATCGGCACAAAATCCAATCGCGACGCCATAGGCGCCCGCGTCCAAATCGAATCCGACCGGCATAACCCAGGAGCGCGTAGTCCACAGCGGCTCCAGCTACCTCTCGCAATCCGAACTCCCCGTAACTTTCGGCGTAGCCCACGCCGAAAAAATCGACCGCGCCATAATCCAATGGCCCAGCGGCCGCACCGAAGATTTCAAAAACCTGCCCACATCCCAGTCCTACGACTGCACCGAATCCCAAGGCCTCGCCCCGCAAACCCGCTCCTGACGTTTGACGGCAAAGCATGGATTGCGGAGCAGATGTGAAAACTAAATAGTGTTGCTCGGGATATTTAGGAATCTTTGTGGGTCGTGGCTTTAGCCACGACATAAAAAAGACGGCGCGCAGCGCCAAACCAATCGCGGTGCCTTCCCCGCGATGTTTTCGAGTTTTCGCGCCCCGCCGCGGTGTGACCGCGTGCTCCCGTCGCTTTTGTAGACGGCGCACTTCAGTGCGCCATCGTTGTTAACGCACCATTGCCGCAGCTCTGCGCTCCAAGAAAGGGCAACGTGTCATCCCGCTGACCCTGAGAGCGTCGGCGAAGGGGGCGCAGCGCGGGATCTGCTTTGCCTACCTCCGTGCCCTCCGCCTTCTAGCAATACATCG
>CAWAAG010000023.1:0-34470 GCA_963780035.1 uncultured Acidobacteriota bacterium
AAGAGCACAGCCACCCTTCGTTCTCGATGCCATCGAGATCGCAGGGCAAGTGAGTCGCTGTGCCACACCCGCTAGGTGAGGTTGTGGCGGGCGAGCGGTGATGCCACCTGCGGCGTCGGGTCCGCGGTAAGGCTGGAGTTCGCCTGTTGCGTTTGGCGGGCGGGAATTTTTCGACGCTAGTCGGGCATTAGGAGCGGTTTGTCTCTGGGTAGCGCTTCGAGTGTGGCTTTATCGAGATGCAGATGGGCGGCTACTAATTCCGGGGGAGTGTGGCTGAGCCATTCGGAGAGGGCCAGATCCTGGTAGTAGGGGCTTTTGAACATTTCGAGGAATTCAGGTCTGTGGAGCCGGTGTTTTCGATGTAGTGGGGAGAGTTTTTTGGATGTAGCCGACGTCGCCGGTTTCGAAATCCATGGTGCGGGCGCGGGCGCCGGTGGCGAAGACGGTCATGCGGGCTTTGCCGGCAAAATAGAATTGCCATTCGTCGGCGTTGGGATGCCAGTGGAGTTCGCGGAGGCCGCCGGGTTTTACGGTGACGATGGCGGCGGAGATGGCCTGGGAAATTTTGAAAGTGCTGGAGTCAACGATGCGGACTTCGCCGCTTTTATTGGATTTGGTGGGAGGGTATTGCATGGGGCGGTAGGCAAAATCTATTGGGGAAGGGCCGAGAGCGCCGGCGGCGATGCGGCGATCTTCGGCGAGGGGGCCGGGAACATCGGCTTGAAAGATGAAGAGCTCTTTTTTGGGCATGGCGGCGAGGGCTTGTTGATTGACACCGAAATTTTTCGCGACGACGTCGGGAGGCGTGTGCGCCATGAAATCCGAGAGCAGGACCGTGGCGTATTCGGAGAAGTTGCCGTCGTCGAAGACGAGGAGGAATTCGCAGCCGTCGGGAGCGAGACCCTGGATGGAGTGGGGAATGCCGGTGGGAAAAAACCAGAGGTCGCCTTCTTTGATGTCGGTGACGAAACTTTTGCCTTCGGAATCAATGCAGGTGATGCGCGCGTTGCCGTAGAGCATGAAGGCCCACTCGGCGGCGTTGTGCCAGTGGAGTTCGCGGACGCCGCCGGCGGTGAGGCGCATGTCCACACCGGCGAGGCTGGTGGCGATGGCGAGTTCGCGCTGAGTGACTTCGCGGGACCAGCCGCCTGCGTGCTGGCGTTTGTGCGCGAAAGAAAATGGGTACTTGAAGGTTTGCACGGCGCCGGCGTCGGTGGGGAGCGGGTGGTTCGAATCGGGATTGGCGGCGTCGAGAACGGAATTGGTGGGGCCGGGGTCGCTTGCGCTGCGATCGGCGGCGGCTTTCGTGGTGGATTGCTCTTGCGCGGCTAATTCTTCGGCGGAAAGCAGGCTGGCGGCGGCCAGAGCTGCTGAACCTACTCCCAGGAATCCTCTTCGGGTTAGCCTTTCGTTTTCTGCTGCTTTGTTCATGGCGGACTCCTTCGATGGGATATGACGGGCTATAAATTTTTTTGCGCGCGTTCGGGTGTCTGCCTCGCAGGGATTGTACGACAGAAGAAGACTGGGGCGGCAGGAGCGGAGACGGTTGGACCGGCGCAGGGATTTCCGCGGGTGCTTGGGCGGAACACCACGGCGCCCATCGGGAGATTGGCGCTCCCAGGTTGCGGCGGTACCGACATCGTTGCGCGAGCGGCGGAGAGGGGGCGGGTCTGAGACCCGCCCCTACCGTGGCGCGGGGAACTTTCGTGTTTCGCTTTGGCTCAGAATTTGAATTCGGAGATTTGATTCAGGAGGCGGATCAGGGTGGCGATTTCTTCGGGGTTTAGGGATTTCCGGAGGTTTTCTTCGGCTTGGCGGCGTTCTTTGACCAGCGTGTCGCGGTATTTATTGCCTTTGGCGGTTAGGTGGACGGGGAGAGCGCGGCCGGTGGCGGCTTTTTTTTGGCTAGGAGGCCTTCACGGATCATGGTTTTGATGGCGCGATGGACTACGGTGCGGTCGAAGCCGAGGAGCTTCGCGATCTGGTTTGGATTGCGGGCGGCGCCGCCGCGCAGCGTGGACATTATGAAGCCGCGGGTTTCCGAGCATTTGGTTTTTTGTTCGAGCTGCTTGCTTACCGAAAAATAGGCGGAGGCGAGATGCACCAGGACGGAATCCTTCAGGATTTCCGGCGGGATCAGTTTTTTATCAATGGACAGATCATAGGGCGATCAGAGGACTTGGACCGTTTCCGCGAGCGGGCGGCGCCACTGCGGACGGTCTTCGTGCGCGGCGGATTTTTTTCCGATGGCGATGACCATGATGATGTCATGTTCCTTTGGCGAAAGCTTCAGCAATTTGGCGAGGCGGCGGCCGTCGAAGCCTTCCATGGGGCAAGTGTTGAGGCCGAGGGCTTCGGCGGCGATCATTAAATTCTGGCAGGCGAGCGCGGCGCTTTTGGTGGCCCATTTGAACATGCCCTGGCGGGCGACGGGGAGCGTGCCCATCGTTTTCCAGATGTGCACGAGGCGGAGGAGCGTCCATTTGATGGCGCCGAAAACGCCGAACCAGCCCTGGATGAAAAACCATTTGCCGAATTTGGCGCGGCGTTCGAATTCGGCGATCTTTTTTTCGGAGAAGCCGGCGGTGCGCATCCAGGCGAGTTCGCCGGCAGTGGTGGATTTCCAGGAGCCGATGTCGGCGACGGCTACGACCAGGGCGGAGGCGGTGGCGGCGGGGCTTTGGCCGAAGCAGAGTTGGGCGGCTTTGTCGCGTATGGCGGGAGTGGCGAGCCAGTAGAAGCGGTACGGTTGGATATTGAAGCTGGAGGGGGCGAGGCGGGCGGCGTGGAGGATTTGGTCGCGGGTTTCGGGGGGGATGGCGACGGGGTCGAAGACTTTGATGGCTCTTCTTTGAAAGATGGCTTGCAGGGCGTTGGTCATGGTTGTGGCCTCCATGTTGTTATTACAACATATTTATGTTGTTAGTGCAACATGAAAGTTTGGGGCGGGTGTTATCCGGTCAGAGGACGATGCAACGGTCACAGCAACGGCGACGGCAACGGCAAAACCAAAGGCTGCCCGGTGCGTCCCGAAAGGCTGGGACGCAGCGGGCGCTGCCCTTCGATCCGACGCTGTCGGATCTCAGGGCGAATCGCGCTGCAGCGCGATTCGCATAGGCAAGGCAAATTCAAAGGCAGCGGCAAATTCAAAGGCGCCAATCAGGAGATTGGCGCTCCCAGGAAATTCGCGCTCCCAGGGGATTGGCGTTGCCGGGTTGCGGGTGACATTGTTGCGGGCGCCGCATAGAATTGTTGCCGGTGTTGATTTGGCTGGATATTGCGTTGGTTTGCGGGGGGATGTGCTGGAAATGACTTCCAATTACGGGCGGTTTGCGGGCGTGCGCGTTTTGATTTTCGATCTGGACGGCACTTTGATTGATTCGAAGCTGGACCTGGCGCACGCGGTGAATGCAATGCTGGAGCACATGGGGCGGGAGGAGCACGTTCACGAGACGATTTTCAGTTTTATCGGGGATGGGGCGGCGATGCTGGTGCGGCGGGCGCTGGGGGAAGGCGTGACGGAAGCGGAAGTGGCGAAGGGGCTGGATTATTTTCTGAGCTATTATCGCGCGCATATGTTGGACAACACCGTGGCTTATCCAGGCGTGCGCGAGGCGCTGGCGGAGCTGGCCGAGGATTCAAGGAAAGCGGAGGCGCATACGGCGCGGACGATGGCGGTGCTGACGAACAAGCCGGTGGTTTTCAGCCGGGCGATTCTGGAGGGGCTGGGGCTGGCGCGCTATTTTCGATTTGTGTATGGCGGGAACAGTTTCGAGAGGAAGAAGCCGGACCCGATGGGAGTGGAAGTTTTGTTGCGCGACCTGCAGGCTTCGCCGCAGGAGGCTTTGATGATCGGCGATTCGGACGTGGATATTAAGACGGCGCGCAATGCGGGGATTTTTGCTTGCGGGGTGAGTTATGGTTTTGGGCTGGCGGGTTTGCGCGAACATCCGCCGGATTTGATGGTGGACAGTTTGACGGAATTGGCGGGGCATCTGGATGGCGGCGCGCGGATTGCGTAGCCGACGATCTGGCGGCGGCGCCCGATGGCGGACTGAAGAGTTTGCGGAAAAGGTCAAAACCGTGCCTCAGGGGCTAAAGCCCCTGATGATGAGGCGCAGTTAATGTCGGAGCTAAAGCTCCGACCCCCTAAAAGGCGGACCTTCTTCGCGCGATGATGGCGGACTGAAGTCCGCCGCTACAAAGGCTGCTTGTGGTTGAGGGTGTGGCCATCGGACCAGGGCGTGGAAGAGCGGAGTTGCTGTTTGCGATCTTGCTGATCTTGATGGCCGGGTTTTTTTTGCGCGGCATTCCTGCTGCGTTTTCCAATTCTAATGCTGATGCGACTGGTGCGGATGCGCAGGCGGCGATGCCATTTCGCACGGGCGAGGTTTTGAATTACCGGCTGGAGTGGGCGCCATTTTCGAATGCGGCGACGGTGCAGACGGCGGTGGTGGAGCGGCGCGATCTTTTCGGGTGGCAGACGTGGCATTTTCGCGCGGCGGTGCACTCGCAGCCGCCTTTGCGGAACCTATTTGAGGTGGACGACCAGTTCGATTCCTACACAGATGCCGCGAACTTGGAAAGCCATCAGTATGAAATGTACCTGGATGAAATGGGAAAGAAGCAGGATGAGGTGATGCACCTGGTCGCGATCGGGCAATCGCGGCGGGGGAACGTAGCGCCGGTGATCGTCCAACCGGGGACGCGGGATCCTTTGGGCGCGTTTTATGAATTGCGGGCGACGGATTGGAAGCGTACGCCGGAATTGCGCGTGCCGCTTTACGACGGGAGCGATTTGTACGAGATGCGCGCGCATGTGGAGGCGGGGTCGGAAACGGTGGCGATTGCGATGGGGAATTATCAGGCGACGCGGATTGCGATTCGTCTTTTCACGCATGGGAAAGAAGTGCCGCAGACGAATTTTTCGGTTTGGCTGGCGCGGGATGCGGCGCGGACGCCGGTGCTGGTGGTGGCGGAGATGCCTTACGGAAATTTTCGCGGGGAATTGATGGCGATGCCAAAGTGAGGTTAGTGGACTGAGTGCAGAGCGCGAAAGCCAAAAGCGTGCCTCAGGGGTTAAAACCCCTGATGATCGAGCGTGCTTAGGGCACGGCTAAAGCCGTGCCCTGACGAAATCGTGGTTCTTACACAGAGTCTGAAGCGCATGGTTGTTCGGGAATTAACGGCGGAGCTGAAGAGTTTGTGTGAGAACTGCAAAACCTGTACTTCAGCGGCCCTTCGGTTCCGATTGCATCGGAGCCTCAGGGTAAACTGAAGCCGCACTGATTTTGCTGCGCTTATGCCGTAGCTAAAGCTACGGCCTACAAAGATCCTCGTGTTGTCACACAGACTCTAAAGCCGTGCCCTGACGAAATCGTGGTTCGTACACAGACTCTAAAGCCGCGCCGTGACGAAAACTGTGGTTCTCACGCGGGCGTCAGGGGCTAAAGCCCCTCGTTTTTGTGGAGTTTAACGGCGGGGCTGAAGCCCCGCCCTTCCGAATGCGTGATTTCAGAAATAGGGCTAGTCTTCGGGGATGACCCAGTCGTCCGGCGGGAAGTCAATTTGCCAGAAGCTGGGGGAAGGCTTTACGAATTCGATGCCCATCTGGGATCTGCCGGCCTGTTCGGTGCCGACGTAGACGATGCGGCATTGGCGCGTGGTTTGCGTGGCTTTATTGGAGATGGTTACTTCCTGGGCGGCGGCGACGCGGGCGGCGAGAGCAATGAGGGCGCCGTGGGCGTTGACGACCAGCGTGCGGGTATCTTCGTCAAAATCCTGATTGGTCGTGGTTTTGCCTTTCACCGTGATCGGCACGCTGAGCAGCACGCGCATACTACGGCGGCGTCCGGGATCGGTGATGAGCTTTTGCGCGTCTTTCTGTGGAGCTGTAGGTGCGCCCATACGCCTACGATAGCTAGCTGGTCCGTACTGGGCAATGGAACTATCTTCCTATTTGCGATTTCTGGTTACTGGAGCGAGCGGACGGGTGCAGTGGCCGAGAGTACAGGCGAAAGGACAGGTGAATCTGGCAGAGGGGCGACGACGCTAGAGTCTGTGTCACAACCGCAAAGTTAGTACTGCAGCGGCTGAACAGGCTGCGGAAAAAGTCAAGAGCGGGGCTTCAGGGGCTAAAGCCCCAAGACAAACGGCACGATTTACGGCGGGGCTGAAGCCCCGCCCTTCCTATGTCGGAGCTAAAGCTCCGACCCCCTAAAACGCCGAGCATTTCCGCAAGCTGTGAAGCCGCATCGATTTTGCTGCGTTTATTGCCGTAGCTAAAGCTACGGCCTACAAAGATTCTGCTGTTGTCACACAGACTCGTTAGCAGTGGACGACTTTTCCCGGGGGTTGCGGGACGTGGCGCGTCGCGTTGCGGGTATCGACTACGAGTTTTGAGTGGCGGACGATCGCATCGTAGTCGTAGCTGGTGTGATCGGTGGCGATCAGGACGCAGTCGTAACTCTGGAGGCGTTCGGGACTTAGTTCGACTGATTTCATATTTGAAAAATCGTAATGGCGCATTTTGTGGAGGCGGGGGAAATAGGGATCGTTGTAATCGAGCGTAGCGCCGCGGGCGGTGAGGAGTTCGAGGAGTTTGAGGGAGGGGGATTCGCGGAGGTCGTCCACATCTTTTTTGTAGGCGACGCCGAGAAGGAGAATTTTCGAACCTTTGACGCTTTTCTGTTGGTCGTTCAGCGCGGTGACCAGGGCTTCGACAACGTTGTAGGGCATGGCGGTATTGATTTCGCCGGCGAGTTCGATGAAGCGGGTGGCGAAATCGTATTCGCGGGC
Source organism: uncultured Acidobacteriota bacterium (assembly GCA_963780035.1). Taxonomy (GTDB): domain Bacteria; phylum Acidobacteriota; class Terriglobia; order Acidiferrales; family UBA7541; genus Palsa-295. Next base: position 6,799 of record CAWAAG010000023.1, read on the forward strand.
TTTCCACGATAAATAGTAAGGGTCCACGGGGATGCAGTGGCCGCCGAGTCCGGGGCCGGGGTAGAAGGGCATGAAGCCGAAGGGCTTGGTGGCGGCGCTGTCAATCACTTCCCAGATGTCGAGGTCCATGCGCAGGGAAAGCTGTTTTAGTTCGTTCACGAGCGCGATATTCACGCAGCGAAAAATATTTTCGAGGAGCTTGACCATTTCCGCGGCGCGGGTGGAGCTGACCGGGACGACTTTCGAGACGATCTGTGCGTAGAGCGCGGCGGCGGCGCGTCCGCTGGGCGGATTGATGCCGCCGACGACTTTGGGAATTTGCGCGAGGCCGTATTGTTTATTGCCGGGATCTTCGCGCTCGGGGGAAAACGCGAGATAGAAATCGGTCGAGGTGTTTTCCGCGGCGGGGCCTTTCGCGAGAGGGCAGCGCAGGCCGCCTTTTTCGAGGATGGGGAGAACGAGTTCCTCGGTGGTGCCGGGATAGGTGGTGCTTTCGAGGACGATCAGTTGATGGCGTTGGAGGTTTGGCGCGATGGCTTTGGCGGTGTTTTCGACGTAGCTCAGGTCGGGTTCGCGGCGCTCGTCGAGGGGAGTGGGGACGCAGATGAGGACCGCGTCCATTTCCTGGAGGCGGGTGAAATCGCTGGTGGCGTCGAAACGCTTGGCCTGCACGTGCTGCTGGATTTTTTCTGCGGGGATGTGCTGGATGTAGGACTGGCCGGCGTTGAGCTTTTTGACTTTTTCGTGGTCGAGGTCGAAGCCGGTGACGCGCTGGCCGACGTCGGCGAAGCGCAAGGCGAGGGGGAGGCCGACGTAACCGCAGCCGATGATGCCGACTTTTATATTTTTCGAGGCGAAAAATTCGGGCGCGCGTTCTGCAGGCACTTGCAACCTCTCACTGGCGTTGGTGGATTCTGCGGCCGTGGTTATGCACGGTCAAAATTCGGATTGCAGGGCGAAAAACGACTATAGCAAGAATCCGAAATTGCACAAAGGCGGAGCCCGGCGGCACGCCCGGGAACCGTGCTTGGTCGCGGATGCCCGCTGCGTGCCGAAGTACGCGGGACACAGCGCCCGCTACACAAACCTGAGCGTGTGGCGCGCTGTGGCGTTCAGGAGCGATCGTGGCGTGGTGCGCGGGGCGCGCCTCGCTGGGTGAAAGCGGCGGCCCTTCGTGCCTCAGGATAAACACGCCGCCGCACTCCATATAGGTTTGCGATGATTCGGCTGGGGTGGAGTCGGGCCGATGGCGGCGCGATTGTGGTTGTCGAGATGCGGATATTGCGCCAGCATGGCGCGTGGGCAACTTGAGTTCAACGGTCGGCTATGTGGTTCGGCAGCGGAGTTTTCAGGTTGCGCTGATTCTTTGGGTTTTGATCAGCGTGGCGGCGGTGGAGCTTTGCCATGGGACGATGCCGCTGCCGATGGGGCCGCATCCGGGCGATCCGGCGGGGATGGTTATCTTCAGCTCGATTGCATTGGCGTTTTTGGCGCTGGAGATTGGCTTGGTGGCGCTGATTACGCGGCGGCGGCCGATGCCGGATTTGGCGGGGCGGGCGCCGGAGCGCGGCGTGGCTTTGCGCGAGGCGGTGCTTTTGTGGATTTACGGCGCGGCCGTTTTGCTGGCGGGAAGATTTATCGGCTTGCACTTTTTCGGGGCGGGCATCGCGATGCATCTGAACGGGTCGCTGGTGGGAGCGACGCGGGTGCAATCGCCGCAGGAGGTTTATGCGTTTGCGGGGTACAACGGATTTTTTTTCGCGCTGGTTCCGTACGTGGTGTTCCGGCTGCGCGGGTATTCGCACGAGCAATTGAATTTGCGGTCGGCGAATTTGAAGAACGATGTGCTGGTGATCTTCGTGGTGATGGGGATCGGTTGCTTCCTGGATCTGGCGCTGGGCGGGAATTTTTTGCGGCTGACGCATCATCAACAGCTGGTGGGCGGGCTGCTGTCGTTTATTTTTCATCTTTGCGGAACCGATCTGCCGGTGATGATTTTTATTTACGGGATCCTGCTGCCGCGCTATTGCAAGCTCACGGCGCCGGTGACGGCGTTCCTGCTGGGAGCGGCGAGCTATCCGACGATGCACGTGTTCGAATCTTGGACGCGGTATGACACGCTGGGGCATGCGGCGCTGTCGGTGATCATGGTGTTGCTGACGTTTTTTCCTCCGGGAGTGATGAAATCATTTCTCACGATACGCACGGGGAATGCCTGGGTGCATATGTGGGGGTTTCATGCGGTGTCGCCGCATGTGACCGTGGATACCAGGCTGATCGTGGCGGACTTTCGCATTAAGTGAGAGGTGGAAGGACGCGAGCGAAAGAAGCGGGCCGGCGCAGAAGAATCGTGCGAAGTCATCAATGCCCGGTGCGTCCCGAAATGCCGGGACGCGCCGGCCGCTACATAATCTTTGTAAGGCTTTACTTAGGCCAGGCCGTGCCAGCCTGCGGCGGTGATTACGCGCGGGGTGGGGAGCGGGGCGATCAGCTTGCCGCCGCGGGCGAGGAAGTAGCGTTCGCGGGTTTGGATTTCGGGCATGAAGTGCCAGGGCAGGACTAGAAAATCATTGGCGTGGGAGCGGGCTTCGGCTTCGGAGACGATGGGGATCCAGGTGCCTACTGTGAATTTGCCCCACTTTTCGGGATTGCGTTCGGCGGCGGAGCGAATGAGGGTGTGGTCGATGGCAAAGACTTGCAGCAGAGTGTTGCCTTTGGTGGATGCGCCGTAGACGGAGATTTCGCGGCCTTGTGCGCGCTCGAGGCGCAGCCAATCGCGCAGTTTTGCGCCGATGCGTTGCACGCGCGCGCGGAATTCCTGATAGGGGGCCGGCTGGAGCAGTCCGATGGAATTTTCCTGGGCGCGCATGGCGGCGACACGCTGGCGGCGGGCCGGAATGGAAAGGGTGGGGGAATTGCGGTGGACGACGTAGGCGCGAAGACTGCCGCCGTTGACTTCGTTGGTTTCCACATCGGCTACGGCGAGACCGTGGCGCGCGAGCAGCGGCTCGAGCGAGGTGAGCGAGTAGTATTCCAGATGCTCGTGGCAGATCGCGTCGAAGGCGTTGCGTTCCAGGACCAGCGGCAAATAATGCATTTCGATGATCCAGGCGCCATCTTCCATCAAGAGGCTGGCGACATCGGCGACGAATTGATTGGGATCTTCGAGGTCGTAGAACATGGCGATGGAGGTGATGACGCGAAACTCTTCACCGGCGACGAGGCGGGCGGTGAAGAAGTCTGGAACGATGCGATCGGTGCCTACGGCGGCTTCGCAGGCGAGATTTTCGGCCGGCTCGAATCCGACGCGGCGGATGCCTTCGGCGGAGTAGGAGCGCAGGAGGGTACCGTCGTTGCAGCCGATATCGAGGACGCTATCGCCGCTCCCGAGGCCGGCAAAGTGGGCGGCTTTCTGGGAGATGTCCGCAAGGGCGGCGCGCATGGTGGCGCTGATGCCGGACTTGTACCAGTAATGGGTATAGAGCCATTCGGGCGGGGTGGTGTGGCGCAATTGCGCGAGGCCGCAGGCGCGGCAGAGAAGAAGATCGAGCGGGACGCGCGGCCAGCGGGCGCTATTGGGAATGTCGGCGAAGTTGGAGACGTAGGGATTGCCGAGGTCGAACACGCTTTCCAGGCCAGCGCTGCCGCAAGAACGGCAGGCGGTGCACGCTTTGACTTCGGGGCGCGGTTTGGTGAGGAGCACTTTCACGGGAGACTCTGCAAGTCCTTGGATCACGAACTTTTTCCTTTGGCGCTGCTACGGGGTCCTGGTGAGAACCGCAAAACCGTTCGTACAGCGCCTCAACAGTTTCCGAAAAAATCAAAATCCTGGCTTCAGGGGGTAAAGAGTCTGTGTGAGAACTCGAAATTCGTTCCCTCAGCCGCTAAGGCCGCTGTGATTCTGCGTCGGTTACGGCACGGCTAAAGCCGTGCCTTGACGAAAATCATGGTTCTCACACAGGCGCTGAAGCCCCGCCCTTCCGTTTTTCGGCAAGCTGTGAAGCCGCTGTGCACTTGCTGCCGTCATGCCGTAGCTAAAGCTGCGGCCTAAAAAGATTCCTGCGTTGCCGCGCAATTCCTACAGACTCTGCGCGAGCGCGTTGCTTTCAGGTTGAACGACGCCGCGGACGAGCGTGGAGCGGTACCATTCGATGGTTTCGAGCAAGCCATCGGCGAGGCTGCGACGCGCGCGGAAGCCGAATTCTTCTTGCGCGCGGGTTACGTCCAGGACGCGGCGCATGGTGCCCTCCGGATAATTGGGATCCCACTGAATGCGGCCGGTGTAGCCGGTGATGCGGGCGATGCGGCGGGCCAGTTCGTGGATGGGGACTTCGGCGCCGCTGCCGAGATTGATGGCGTCGCCGCCGGAGTAGTGCTCGAGCGCGAGGAGGATTCCTTCGGCGCAGTCTTCCACGTGCAGGAAATCGCGGGTGGCGCAGCCGGTGCCGCCGATGACGATTTCGCCGGCGCCGGTTTCGACGGCATCCACGAATTTGCGGATCAGCGAGGGGATCACGTAGGCGGTTTTGGGATCGAAATTATCGCAAGGGCCGTAAAAATTGGTGGGGATGAGAAAGACGCAGTGAAAGCCGTACTGCTGGCGATAGGCCTGGGCCTGAATGAAGGGCAGGCGCTTGGCGATGCCGTGAATGGTGCGAGCGGGATCGGGAAGGCCTTTGAAGAGATCTTGTTCGCGGAGAGGGACCGGAGCATTGGCGGGGTAAGAGCTGGCGCTGCCGAGGCAAATCATTTTCTCGACGCCGTGGCGGCTGGAAGCTTCCATGAGCTGCATGGACATCATCACGTTGTTGTAGAAGCTTTCGGCGACGTCGCGATGGCTGGACGGGTTGTCCACGGTGGCCGCGAGATGGACGAGCAGGTGGGGGCGGAATTTATCGAAGAGCTGCTCGATATCGCCCCAGCGGCTGAGGTCGCAGGCGGCGCGGCGCGGAACGGTGATCTCGCGGCAGCCGCGTTCGCGGAGCTTGCGGACGACGACGCGGCCGAGGAATCCGGCGCCGCCGGTTACGAGGATGCGGCGGCCGTAGAAAACGCCCATGGCGGAGGAGGGAGCGTCGAGGGCTCTCATTCGCCGCCTCGCATGGCCATTTTGCGTTCGATCTGGCCGCTCAATTTGTCTTCGAGGAGTTGGACGTCCGCGTCCACCATGATTTTGACGAGGTCGCGGAACTTGGTGCGGGGAATCCAGCCCAGCTTATGGCGGGCTTTGGAGGAATCGCCCTGGAGGCGGTCAATTTCGGTGGGGCGGTAATATTGGGGGTCCACTTCGACGTAGCGGCGCCAGTCCAGGCCGACTTCCGAGAAGGCGCGCTCGACGAATTCGGGGGCGTAGCCCCAGTCGCGTTCGCCATCGAGGTTGCCGAGGTAGAGCTTTTCCTGGAGGTTGTGGAGAATGCGCGCGACGGCGCGAGTGATTTTGCGGCTGACGAAAATTTCGCCGCGACGGGGCGATTCGTGATTGAAGAGGATGCCGTTGACGGCGTAGAGGCCGTAGCCTTCGCGGGCGTTCACCGTCATCCAATAGCTGTACAGCTTGGCGCAACCGTAGGGGCTGCGCGGGCGGAAGGGCGTGGTTTCGGTCTGCGGGCATTCGTAGGCCTGGCCAAACATTTCGCTGCTGGCGGCGTTGTAAAAGCGGGCGGGGATGCCGGTTTCGCGGATAGCGTCCAGCAGGCGAGTGGTGCCGAGCGCGGTGATATCTCCCGTGTATTCGGGGATATCGAAACTGACGCGGACGTGGCTCTGGGCGCCGAGGTGGTAGATTTCATCGGGAGCGATGCGGTAGAGGAGCTTGGAGAGGCTGGTGGCGTCCGAGAGATCGGCGAAATGGAGGAAGAAACGGGTTTCGTGTTCGTGCCAATCTGAAATGAGATGGTCCACGCGGTCCGTATTGAAACTGCTGGAGCGGCGCTTGATTCCGTGGACTTCGTAGCCTTTGGCGAGGAGCAGTTCGGCGAGATAGGAGCCATCCTGGCCGGTGATGCCGGTGATAAAGGCTCGCCTGCGACGATCTGGAAAGGCGGCGGTCATTTGTTTGCTCGCTCCCATGGCGGTTGAGGCCCGAAAAGCAACTGATAATTAGAAATTCGACCGAGTTGGCGGTTACTTCAGCCCATTTGCGGCGACGGATGCGAAAATCGCCGGCGGCGTGGGGCAGTTGGCCGGCGATTCCGCAAATGAAACAGTTTCACTGGGCTGCACAGCCCTGGGAGCAAGAATCTGGCCAATTCATGCGCGGCTTTCGTGTGATTAAAGCGCGTCGGCGCGGGCGCTGCCGCGTTGTCAACCGTTACGTGCTGCGCTATCCTCGGCTGAGATGATTGATATTCACTGCCACCTGCTTCCGGGGCTGGATGACGGGCCCGATTCGGTTGAGATGTCGCTGGAAATGGCGGAAATGGCTATTGCGGATGGGATTACGCACGTAATTTCGACGCCGCATGCGCATCCGAATCACGCGTTCGTTCCCGAATTGGTCAAGGCGCGGCGCGATGAATTGCAGGAGCGATTCGAGGGGCGGCTGGTGCTGGCCACCGGATGCGATTTTCATTTGAGTTTTGAAAACCTGCGCGAGATACGCCACGACGCCAGCCGGTTTACGCTGAACCAAAAGAACTATTTGCTGGTAGAGTTTGCCGACTATTCCATTCCGCCTTCGATGGATCAATCGCTGCACGAATTGCATCTGGCGGGATTGCGTCCGATCATCACGCACCCGGAGCGGAATCCATTAATACGGGCGAAGCCGGAGAGATTGTTTCGCTGGCTGCGGCAGGGATGCTACGCGCAGGTGACCGGGCAATCGCTGCTGGGGAAATTCGGGAAGGCGGCGCAGGAAACGGCGGAAGAGTGGATGGGGATGAACGCGGTGCATTTTGTGGCGAGCGACGCGCATAACGTGACCACGCGGCCTTTGCGGCTGAAGGAAGTGTTCGAGCACGTGGCGAAGAAGCGCGGGGAGGACGTGGCGCGGGCGTTGCTGGTGGATAATCCGCGGGCGGTGTTTGAAGGCAAGTCGCTACCTTGGGTGCCGGAGATGGATGAGGATGTGGGGCTTAGTCCTGGGGCGAAACCATTGAAGAGGCGCAAGCGGTTTTGGTTTTTTTGAAGATTGTGCGCTTTACGTTGTGGCTGAAGAGTTTGCGTGAGAACTGCAAAACCCTTACTTCAGCGGCTGAACCGCTTGCGGATAAAGTCAAGATCCTGGCTTCAGGGGCTAAAGAGACTGTGTGAGAACTCGAAATACGTTCCCTCAGCGGCTGAAGCCGCTTTGATTTTGCGCCAGTTACGGCACGGCTAAAGCCGTGCCCCGACGAAAATCATGGTTCTCACACAGACTCTAAAGCCCTTAGCGAAAGGGCGCCACTTACGGCGGGGCTGAAGCCCCGCCCTTCCGTTTTTTCGCAAACTTGTGAAGCCGCGCTGATTGTGCGTCGGTTACGGCACGGCTAAACAGTTTGCGGAAATGGTCAAAAGCATTCCTCAGGGGCTGAAGCCCCTGAGGATTAGGCTCGCTTTATGTCGGAGCTAAAGCTCCGACCCCCTAAAAGGCAGCCTTTTTCCGCAAGCTGTAAAGCCGTGCCCTGACGAAAATCACCGTTCTCACACAGACTCTAAAGCCACGACCCGCAAAGCTCGTTGAGCTGTTGCGCGAGAATCGTGCCGCGGGCGAGAGACCCTTCGAACCGGCACTGCCGGTTCTCAGGGTGAATCGTCCTGTGGGACGATTCATTTAAATAATTCGAGGATTTCTTCGTAGCGCTTGAAGGGGGCGATGAGGTAGGCGCCGGCGATGCTTTCATTGCGGGCGGTGCGAGCCCAATCGAGCATGCGGCGGGCGAGGACGAAGCCGCGTTCGCGGGCGTGTTCGCCGGCTTTTTCCATTTCGCGCAGGGTGGCTTCGGGGATGACGATGCCGGGGACTTCGTTATTGAGGCGCAGGGCTTGCTTGTAACTGGTGAGCGGCCAGAGGCCGACGACGATGGGCACGGGAGATTTTCCGCCGAGGCGCTGGAGAAAAGCGTGCCAGTGCTCGGGATCGAAAATCGGCTGGGTCATCGCAAAATGCGCGCCGGCTTCGATTTTGGCTTCGAAGCGGCGGAGTTCTTCGTCAATATTTTCGGAGACCGGATTGACGGCGACGCCGATGGTGAAATTGGTGGCGCCACCGAGACTTTTTCCCGCCCAGTCGGTTCCTTGATTCAAGCGCGCGAGAACTTTTACCAGGCCGATGGAGTCCACTTCGTAGACGCCGCTGGTTTCGGGATGATCGCCGAGCGAGGGTGGGTCGCCGGTGATGGCGAGAATATTGCGCACGCCGCCGACGGCCCAGGCGCCGAGGAGCATGGCTTGCAGGCCGATGATATTGGCGTCACGCGTGGTGACGTGCGGGACGGTTTCGAAGCCGTGGGCCTCGAGGGCGCCGGCGAGCACGAGCGCGTCCATGCCGACGCGGGCGAGCGTGCCGCTATTGATGTCAATGGAGTCCACTTCGCCGGAGGCCATGACGCGGCCAACCTGGTCGAGGATGCGGTCAATGGTGACGCCCTTGGGCGGGTCTATCTCGACCGAGGTGACGAATTTTTCGGCCTGAATTTTTCGCCAGAGCTTGCTTTCCGGCTCGCGGGCGGCGATGCGGCGGAAACGTTCGGCGGGTTCGAAGACTTCGATTGTGGCGGTGGAAGCGCTGGCGGCGTCTTTGGCTGCGCCGGATTTTCCGGGACGCAGCTTTTTTACCGCTTCGGCCATGGCGCGAATGTGTTCGGGCGTGGTGCCGCAGCAGCCGCCCAGAATGCGCACGCCGATCTCCGCGGCTTCCTGGGCGAACAGGGCAAAATATTCGGGCGAGGATTTCGGGTAGACGATGCGGTCGCCGACGCGCTTGGGGAAGCCGGCATTGGGCATGGCGGAGAGCGGAAGTTTCGCGGCGGCGGCGAGTTCGCGGAGGACCGGCAAAAGAAGTTGCGGACCGATGGTGCAATTGGCGCCGAAGGTTTGAATATTTTTGTCGCGCAACTTTTCCCAAGCTTCTTGCGGACGCGTGCCGCCGAAAGTGGTGCCTTCATCGGAGTAGGTGAGTTCGGCGGCGATGGGCAGGCGCGAGAAGGAGCGGATGGCGTCCACGGCGGCGAGCAGTTCTTCGATGTCGCTGAAGGTTTCGAGGAGGAATAGATCGACGCCGCGCTCTTCGAGCGCTCCGGCCTGTTCCTTGAAGATGGCGACGATTTCGTCGTGCGGGAGTTCGCGCACGTGCTGCACGATGCCCAGGGGACCGATGGAGCCGGCGATCAGGACTTCATGCTTGGCGGCTTCGCGGGCTTCGCGGGCAATTTTCACGGCGCGATGGTTTAGTTCCGCGACGCGGCCGGCCATACCGAACTGCGAGAGCTTGTGGCGATTGGCGCTGAACGTATTGGTTTCGATGAGCTGCGCGCCGGCTTCGATGTAGGTCTGATGGACGTGGAACACGGCTTCGCCGTGGGTGGTGTTGAGTTCATCCACGCAGCGCTGCGGGCCGACGGACTCATAGAGCAGCGAGCCCATGGCGCCATCGGCCACGAGGATGGAGTGCTTGAGCCGGTCGTTGAAATCTTCGATACGCATGCGTGGTCAGTGGCCCTTTCGCTTTCGCCGAGCGCCGCCCTGCTGGTTCGGGCGGGCTGCAAAAAGTTCATAATTATACCATTCGGGCGCAGGGGCGTGCAGAGCGGTTCGTTTGTCGGAAGAGTTCTTGCGGCAGCCCGTTAAGAGCGACTTCAGGGGCTAAGGCTTGGAGTGTGTTCGGGCGCTTTCGGCGGGACTGAAATCCTTTGCAGCCCAATATGTCAACGCTTCCCCGCGAGGGAACCTCGCACACACACGCAGTTGTATAATCCAATCGAATAGGTTCACAATGCCGAGAATCTACTCGAGTATCAATCGCTAAACTAATGGCTCGCCTTAAGGCAACTCCTAATCCGCAAGTCTTGGTGTGGGCGCGTAAATCCGCAGGAATGTCGCTTGATGTCGCCGCGAGCAAGGCGGTCGTCACCGAGGAGCAGTTGTCTTCGTGGGAAGTGGGCCACGCACAACCGAGTATCCCCCAACTTCGAAAACTCGCGTCGGTCTACCGCCGACCACTCGCAGCATTCTACCTGGCCGAAACCCCAACACGCTTTGAAGTCATGCATGACTTTCGCCGATTGTCAGCCGACGAGTTGCCGCTTAGCCGTTCTCCCAAGTTGGCGTTTGAAATACGCAGGGCATATGACCGCAGAGAGTGGGCGTTGGAGCTCATGCGAGATATTGATGAGACGCCAGTTGATTTTCGTGCGACGGCAACATTGCGCGATGGCGTGGAGGAAGTAGCAACTCGTCTACGCAACGCAATCGGAATAAAGCTCACGCAGCAGGCGACTTGGCGTATAGGCAGCGAGGCTTTCAAACAATGGCGCCTCGTGCTTGAGCGGGCAGGAATTTTGACTCTGCAAACGACCAGCATCCCGTTGCCTGAGGCTCGAGGCTTTTCGGTCAGCGTGAAGCCGCTACCGGTGGTGGTAGTCAACAACAAGGATGCGCCGAGGGGGCGCATATTCACGCTCCTACACGAAGCTACACATATCATGCTCAACGACGGCGGCATTTGTGACCTCCATGATGGGGGTGATGAAGCCTTCTGCAATCGAGTCGCTGGCGCAGCGCTGTTTCCCAGAGAGGCTCTACTTCGCAGCCCGACGGTGCAACGGCACAAAAACGGCGATCAAACTTGGACGGACCAAGAACTGCAGGAATTGTCGCGACAATTTGGTGGAAGTCGAGAGGCCGCACTTGTGCGTCTTCTGACTCTCAAGCTCACGACGCAGGCTTTCTACGATCGTATGCACAATGAGTTTGTAAAACAATATGAGCAAAGAGAAAAAAAGAAGCAAGAAGCAGAAGGTTTTGCGCCTCCGCATGTGATCGCCCTTTCTAGTGCGGGACCTCTGTTTACAGCATTGGTTCTTGAGAACTTGAATAGAGACAAAATCACCGTGAGTGATGTTAGCGATTACCTTCAGATCCGGCTCAAACATTTGAAGGAACTGCAGATAGAAACTACAAAGAGAGCGTAATGCGCTAGCCGTGCCGTACAGCCTAGACACTAGCGGAATACTCGATGCGTGGGTGCGTCACTATCCTCCAGATGTATTTCCAGCTTTGTGGTCTTTCATGTCCGAAGCGTCGAAAAACCAAGAGATCTTCGTGATAGATGAAGTGGTCGCAGAGTTGGAGCGCAAAGACGACGATGTTCACAAATGGGTGAAACAACGCGAAGCGATGATCGTGGCAATTGATGAGCAAATTCAGAGTTGCCTCGCAAAGCTAATGTCCAAATACCCCCGACTCGTTGATTCCAAGAAAAATCGCTCTGGCGGTGACCCATGGGTTATAGCCTTAGCACAGGCGCGCAGTTGGACAGTCGTGACTGCCGAGAAGCCGTCTGGAAATTTGGCTAAGCCGAAAATACCTGACGTTTGTAAGGATTTGAGCATTCCATGCATCGAGGTTGTTGAATTTTTCCGACGGCAGGGTTGGAAATGGTGACTCCGGAATACAGCCGGTTGCTGACGAAGATCTCGCCCAAGGTGATTCACAGCGAGAAGGAAAATGAGGCGTACACGCGCGCGCTGCACGAGCTCGACCAGCGCAGCGGCAAATTGACTCGCGCGGAGAAAGAGTTGGCGGAACTGCTGACGCTCCTGATCGAAGATTTCGAAGCGAAGCGCTATGAGCTCCCTCGCGCGAAGCCTCTGGAAGTGTTGCGATTCCTGATGGACCAGCACAGCCTGAAACAAAAGGACCTGGTCAGCGTGTTTGGGACGCGGAGCATCGTTTCGGAGGTGCTTAGCGGCAAGCGAAAGCTCAACAAAGAGTATATTGAGCGCCTCAGTGAGAGGTTCCACGTTTCGCCGGAGGCGTTCTTCTGAACTCGCTCACCCCCACCAAGACGCCGCGCTAGATCGGCTTGCGGACTGCACTGCTTTTCACCGCAGCGACGCAGAGGGCGCTGAGGAACGGGCTGAGTCGGGCACGGCATGCCATGCCCCTACGCCGGTGATTTTGCTTTTGCGAATCCTCAAGAAGGTTACGCGGCAAGAAACGGATGGAAGAGCGATCCTTCGTCGCGGCGCACCTCAGGGCGAAGGACGAAATTGTCAGTCGAGAATCGCGTTTGCAGGACGAGCGCGGGGTTGAGAACGTGCCGAGAAGGGGCGCAGCAAGCAGCGCCCCTACTGACGATCATTCGACCGAGGTAATGATAAAAAAATCAGGCGGCACGCAGCGCGCCGCGCGTGCAGAGTTGTGGCCATCAGAGCAAACCGGTGCGCATCGAGGACTGCTGTTAGGAGTTCCCGGACGCCGCGCCGGATGCAGTTAGCGTTTTTGGCCGACGAGGCCGGCGATGGTGTCCATTAGGTCGAACTTGGTTAGGACTTCGAGTTTGGCGCCGGGCATTTCGACGAAGACGGCGGGACTATCGTGGCTGAGGATGTGGGTGACGCGTTCGACGGGAGCGTTGGCGGAAACCTGCGGGAGCGGAGCGCCCATGACTTCGCGGATGACGAGTTTGCGCAGGTCTTTGCCTTGCAGGGCGAGATTCAGAATCTGGTCTTCGAAGACCGTGCCGATGGATTTTCCTTCTTCGAAGACGGGGAGTTGCGAGATGTCCTGCTGCTGCATGGTTTGCAGGGCATGGAAAACGGTCTGGTAAGGACCGGCGACGATCATCTCGCGGGATTTGCCGTTCTGGCGCTTGACGCGGATGACGTCGGAGGCGGAGAGAGTGACTTCGGCGTCCACGTAGCTGTGCTCGCGCATCCAGCCGTCGTTGAAAACTTTGGACATGTAACGCGAGCCGGAGTCGGGCGCGAAAGCGACGATGAAGTCGCCTTTCTTGGCGGTTTTGGCGACCTTCAGCGCGGCGGAGATACAGCCGCCGCCGGAGCCACCGGTGAAAATGCCTTCTTGTTTCGCGAGGCGGCGGGCCCAGACGAAACATTCCTCATCGTTCACTTGCAAGACATCATCGAGGATTTTCAGGTCCATGGTGGCCGGGAAAAAATCTTCGCCGATGCCTTCGACGACGTAGGTGAGGGCTTTACCGACTTTGCCAGATTTCACTTTTTCGTAGTAGAGCGAGCCGATGGGATCGACGCCGATGATTTTGACGTGGGGATTTTGTTCTTTTAGATAGCGGCCGACGCCGGAGATAGTGCCGCCGGTGCCCATGCCGCAGACGAAGTGGGTGATTTTTCCTTCGGTGTCCTTCCAGATTTCCGGGCCGGTGCTGCGATAGTGCGCTTCCGGATTCATCGGGTTGGCGTACTGATTGGGGTAAAAGGAATTGGGAATTTCGCGCGCGAGTTTGGCGGCGACGGAATAGTAGCTGCGCGGATCTTCGGGTTCGACGGCGGTGGGGCAGACGATCACTTCGGCGCCGAAAGCTTTGAGCAGATCAATTTTTTCGCGGGATTGCTTGTCGGTGATGGTGAAGACGACTTTGTAGCCGCGCACGCAGGCGACGAGAGCCAGTCCGAGGCCGGTGTTACCGGAGGTGCCTTCGATGATGGTGCCGCCGGGCTTGAGTTTGCCGGTGCGTTCGGCTTCTTCGATCATGGCGATGCCGATGCGGTCTTTGACGGAGCCGCCGGGATTCATGTAATCGGCTTTGACCCAGACTTCGGCGGGAGAATCTTTCGCCAGGCGATTGAGGCGGATGATGGGAGTGTTGCCGATGGCTTCGAGGATGTTGTTGCACTTCATGTGCGTGGAGCGGCTCCCGCAGAATTGGGCGAACAAACAAGCTTAGAGAGTTTCGGAAAGAGTGGCAAGCGCGAAGCAGGGAACGTTTCCGTAATTGCGATTGGCGCGGCGCGAGTGCGCTTGGGGGTGAAGGCCGCGCGCACGGCGGCGGCTGCTACGGCGGCGCGCGCGGTAGGGGCGCTGCGCGGGCGTGCTATGCTTTTCCGGTGGAGCAACGAACGACCGGCGCGGAATATCTTTTTTACGATGGGCATTGCGGGCTGTGCCATCGCGCGGTGAAGTTCGTGCTGAAGCATGATCGCAGCGGGCGAGCGTTTCGGTTTGCGCCGCTGCAGGGGGAGACTTTCGCGCGGCTGGTGGCGGCGGAGCGGCGAGCGGGATTGCCGGACAGCGTGGTGGTGTTGACGGACGATGGGGGACTGTTGGTGCGCTCGGATGCGTTTTTGCATATTTTGCGGCGGCTGGGTGGGCGATGGGCGGCGTCGGCCGCGGTGCTGGGCGTGATACCGCGTGGATTGCGGGATTTTGTTTACGATTTCGTGGCGCGGGTGCGGTACCGGGTGTTTGGGCGGAGGGACGAGGTATGTCCGATTTTGCCGGCGGAGTTGCGGGCGCGTTTCGATCCGTGAATGGCGAAGGGACGGGCTGTAACACAATATTCATAATTCGCGCGCGGGGGATTCGGTAGAATCACGGTCCATGTCTACCGAACATTTGCAGATTGTGGGATCGGCAGGAAGCCGCGAAGGCCAGAAAATATTGACGCTGAAAGGCTCGTTGAACATTCAGACGGTCTTTGCATTTCAGACCGCGACGCGCGCGGAGACCGCGCCGAAGCTGATTCTGGATTTCAGCGGAGTGCCGTATGTGGATTCGGCGGGGCTGGGGGCGTTGGTGGGCGCTTACGTGGCGGCGCAGCGCGCGCAGCGGAAATTGGCCGTGACGGGGATGAATACGCAGGTGAAGGCGCTGATTGATATGACGCATGTGGGGACGCTGATTAAGGCTTTTGAGACGGTGCAGGAAGCGGAAGAAGCGCTGGGATAGAAAATAGAGAAGTGAAAATGGAAATTGTGGTGTGGGACGTTTTGTTTTAGGTGGTTCGCCTGCCTTTTTTGACCTTGTTTGGAATTCCGCCTCGCATGGATGGTTTGAGACTTCGTACGTTACGGGTTTTCGATCGCGACGGTGATCGTTTTGTGTGCGTGGGTTGAGAGGGTTTCCGGTGATCGAGGGCGCAGCCCTTCGATTCGGCGCTGCCGAATCTCCCTTCGCTAATTCACTCAGGGCAAGCAGGATGAATCGCGCTGTAGCGCGATTCACAAGCAGCGCCCCTACGGACCCTTGTTGTGGTGGGAGTGCGGGTCGGGAGCTATGTGGTGGCTTCCGCGGCTGGTGCGGTTGTGGCCTTTGGCGCGATCTTCGGGGCAATTCTGCGCATCACCCACCTTACTAGCAGCATATTCAGAAAAATGGAGATTAGGGACGCGGCCAGGGCGGCGGTGAAGACTTCTTCGCCTACCAGGCGGGATCTTTTCGCTACTTCGACCAGGATGAAGGAGAGTTCGCCGATTTGGGTGAGACCGGCGGCGACTGCTATGGAGGTCCAGAGCGAATAGCGGAAGAGTTTCATCACGCCGAGCCAGACCACGAATTTGCCGACGACGATGAGCAGAAGCATCACGCCGAGCAGCGGAAGATTGTGGATGATCACGCTGGGAACGACGAGCGTGCCGAGGGAAACGAAAAACAGGGCGACGAATGCATCGCGCAGGGGAATCAGGGCGGTGTGCGCGTCGTGCAGATCTGCCGCTCCGCTGATGGAAAGTCCGGCGAGAAAAGCGCCGAGAGCTACGGAGAAGCCGACGGCCTGGGCGATGGCGGCGGAAGCGAGGCAGATGGCGATGGCGACGAGCAGGAAAAGTTCAGTGTCTTTGGTACGTGCGGCGCGGCGCAGAACACGGGGAACGACGGTCATGGCGAGAAAAACGAGCGGGATGAGCAGCAGGGCGGCTTTGCCGAGAGTCCAGGCGGCTTTCTGGAAACGGCCTTCGGCGGGACCGCTGAAGATGGGAATGATGATGGTCATGAAGACGACGGCGATATCTTCGACGAGAGTGATGCCGATCATGACGCGGCCATATTCGGTGCTGAGGGCGCCGCAATCGGTGAGCAGGCGCGCAAGGACCATGGTGCTGGCGACGGAGATCGTGGCGCCGACGACGAAGCCTTGAATCAAGGTCCAGCCCATGAGCCAGGAAGTAGCGAGCGCCAGACTGACGGAAAGTAAAATCCCCAGAGTGCCGCCGCCGAGAGCGATCCATTTCACGCGCATCAGGTCGGGGATGGAAAAATCCACGCCGATGGAAAACATCAGGAGGACGACGCCGACTTCGGCGAAGACTTCGAAGGTGTGCAGGTCGGAAAGATGCGGGCCCGGGGTGAAGGGGCTGATCACGATGCCGCCCAGGACGAAGCCGAGGATGAGCGGAAGCTTCAGGCGCGAGGCGAGGAGGCCGCCGAAGACGGCGGCGAGGAAGATATAGGTTAGGTCGCGAAACAGGATTGGATTGGCTTCCATGGATCCTCGCCGGAGGTTGCGGCGGGACAAATTTACTTGGAGCGAGGTGAAGCTGCAATCGCAAAAAGCAAGAGGGCCACGGAGGCACAGAGACACAGAGGAAAGAGGCAGAGAGGCAAAGAGGCAAAGAGGCAAAGAGGGGGAGAGGCAAAGGAGGTCGCACGAATTGGGGAAGCCAAAGAGCGGGCGGGTCTGAGACCCGCCCCTACAGGCTTGAACGGCATTCTTAGCGCCGTGCTATCGGGCGTCGTTGAAATTCTAAGTCAAAGAGGAAAAGAGGGTCGCACGAATTGGGGAAGGCAAAGAGCGGGCGGGTCTCAGACCCGCCCCTACGGGAGTCCTTCCACTAGTGCTCGGAGGTAGAGCGTTCGAGAAACTTTTTTGGCTCTGTGTCTCTGTGACTCCGTGGCCTTTTGGGTTTACGCATTTTGGGAACATTGTACGAAGGTAGAAACCGGCGGGGGGCGCTGGGTTGCGTTAGAATGTGGGGGTAATGGAACGATTTTATCGCGCGACGATGAAGATTACCGGAGACACGGTCTTCGGGCAGCTGGCGTTCACGTTTCTACTGCTGTGCGCGGTAGCGGTGGGCGCGGCGGTGGGATTGCTGTTTGTGTACTCGAGCGATTTGCCGGAGATTCGGGCGCTGCAGGATTACCGGCCGAACGTGGTGACGGAGCTGTACGCGGACGACGGGCAATCCATCGGGACGTTTGCGCTGCAACGGCGAATTCTGCTGACGTACAACCAGATTCCGCCCGTATTGCGGCAGGCGATTCTTACCACCGAAGACCAGCACTTCGAACAGCACTGGGGCGTGGACATTCCGCGGGTGCTGGAGGCGGCGTGGCACGACATTCGCCATCACCGGCTGGCGGAAGGCGCCAGCACGCTGACGATGCAGTTAGCAGGGGGGCTTTTCCTGAACCGTTCGGACCGCAGCGCGCGGCGCAAGATCGAAGAAACTTTGCTGGCGATTCAGATCGAGCGGCATTACACGAAGGAACAGATCTTCACGATGTACTGCAACCAGATTTATCTGGGAGCGGGAAATTACGGGTTCGAGGCGGCTTCGGAATATTACTTCGATAAGCCAGTGGGGCAATTGACGCTGCCGGAAGCGGCGATGCTGGCGGCGATCATCCGCGGACCGATTTACGCGCCGATCAATCATCCGGAGAGGGCGCTGGCACGGCGGAATCTGGTGCTCTCGTTGATGGCGCACGACCACAAGATTACGGAAGCGCAAGCGCAGGCGGCTACCAAGCTGCCGCTCGGGCTGCACATCGAACCGATGCGCAACGACCTGGCGCCCTATTTCGTGGAGGAAGTGCGGCAGTACCTGGAGCACACCTACGGGACGGTGGCGGTACACGAGCAGGGATTGCGGGTGTACACGAGTTTGAACGTGGCGATGCAGAAAGCGGCGGACCAGGCGGTGCGCGATGGGTTGCACGCCTACGACCGGCGTCACGGTTGGCGCGGCGATCTGCCGAATATTTTGGAGCAGCACGAAGGGCCGCTGGATCGTTATCAAAGCGACGATTGGCACGACGCGATACGCAAGGGCGATTACGTGACGGGCTTGGTGACGAAGGTTGAGTCGACGTTCGCGTCCATCAAGATCGGGACATACCACGCGATGCTGACGCCGGCGGATTTTGCGTGGACAGGACGCAAGTCGCCGCAACAATTGCTGAAGGTGGGGGACCTGGTTTGCGTTTTGATCAAGGAAATTTCCGGGATCACGGCGCGCGTGGATCTGGAGCAGGTTCCGGCGGCGCAGGCGGCGCTGCTGGCGATTGATAACGCGAGCGGCGAGATCAAGGCGATGGTGGGCGGCTACGATTTCGAGGAATCGAAATTCAATCGCGCGACCCAGGCGCTGCGGCAGACGGGCAGCTCGTTCAAGGTGTACGTGTACTCGGACGCGCTGGAAGCGGGGATGACGCCGTTCGACACGATTGTGGACGCGCCGGTGACGTTTCGCAGCGGCGGGCAGAATTATTCTCCGCGTAATTACGATGAAAAATTCGAGGGGCGGATTACGCTGCGGCGCGCGCTGGCGGATTCGCGGAACGTCCCGGCAGTAAAGCTTCTGGATCACGTGGGAGTGCTGAACGTGGTGGATCTGGCGCGAAAGTTCGGGATCACGAGTCCGCTGCCGCCGTATTTGCCTTTGGCGCTGGGCGCGGCGGATTTGACGCTGCTGGAGCATACCTCGGCGTTCACGGTGTTTCCCGATGACGGCATACACATCGAGCCGCATTACATACGGCGCGTGACGTCTTATGATGGCGCGGTGCTCGAAGAGCCGCGGCCGAACGTGACGGATGTGGTGCCGCCGGACGTGGCGCGGACGATGGTGGCGATGCTGGAGGATGTGGTGCAGTTCGGGACGGGAGTGCGCGCGAAGGAATTGGGGCGTCCTTCGGGGGGGAAGACCGGAACCACTAACGATTTTACCGACGCGTGGTACATCGGATTCACGCCGCAACTGACGGCGGGAGTGTGGGTGGGGAACGACGACAAGCGCATCTCGCTGGGAAAAAAAGAAACCGGAGCGCGGGCGGCGCTGCCGATTTGGCTGGAGTTCATGCAGCAGGCGACGCAGGGCTTGCCGGTGGAAGCTTTCCCGAACGTGGTGCCGCTGGAAAAGATTGCGCCGACGAAGCAGGTGCTGGTGGATGTGCCGGACACCGCGCCGCCTGCCGATGCCGCCGAGCAGGGATTGGCGGTGACCAAGGCGCCGGTTGCGCCGGCGACGGCAGCGCCGGGTGCGGCGAAGCCTGCGCCGAAGTTGCCTGCGCGCCCGCCGAAGACGATTACGCCGACTGCGGCGCCCGCGCGGGTGAGTGCGGCTGCGGTTCCTCATTCGTAAAGACCTCGCCTGAGTCCGATCAATTTCACTGTAGAAATCGAAATTGGCGGTTCAGGAGAAGGCTGCCGGCGTACTGGTGGAATTGTTCCAGGGCGGGAGAAAGGCTGCCCGCTTCGTCCCGAAAATCACGGGCCGAAGCGGCCGCTACACAAGCGAAGCCGCGCTTCGCGGGCGCTAGGAGTTGTGGAAGGGATCCCAGCCGGCGGGCTCTAGTGGTTCATGGCTGCCGTCGTGATGGATCAGGATAATATTTTTTTTGCGCGTGATTTTGCCGATGGCGGTTAGCGCTGATGCGCCGGGGGCATTGCGGAGTTTTTTGGCTTGGTGTGGCGGGACGGTGAAGAGGAGCTCGTAATCTTCGCCGCCGTGCAGGGCTAATTGGAGCGGGTCGAGTTTGCGCTGGCCTAATTTTTGGGCGGCGGCGGCTGGGATTTTGACTGATGGTATTTTGTCCGGGTAGATTTTCGCGCCTGTGTCGCTGGCCGCGCAGAGGCGGGCTAGATCGGTGGAGAGGCCGTCGGAGAGGTCCATGGCGGACGAGGCGATGCGGCGTTGGGCCAGCCACTCGCCGAGGGCGACGCGGATTTTGGGGTAGAGGTGCGGTTGAGTGAGGGCGCGGAAGCGGCGGTCGCTCGCGAGGCCGCGCAGGACGAGTTCGAGGCCCAATTGCGCGCGGCCGAGTTTGCCGCTGACGAAGATGAGATCGCCGGGTTTGGCGCCGGAGCGAGTTAATGCGCGGCCTCGGGGGATTTCACCGAGCGCGGTGATGCTGATGAAGAGGCGGTCGCTCTTGGTGGTGTCGCCGCCGATGATGGTGATGCCGAGTTCGCGAGCGGCGCGGGCCATGCCTTTTAGAAATGAGTTGAGCCAAGCTTCGGAGCGAGCTTCAGGGGCTAAAGCCCCTCGGCTGGTTGCGGATTTTATGTCGTGGCTAAAGCCACGACCCACAAGTCCCTGGATCAATCCACTGCGCTCAGCCGAAGAAGATTTTTTGGTGGATTGCAAAGCTGCGCCCCGACGAGAAATGGCGGCGCGCGTGAATTGCGGCGGCAGAGCGAGTGTTAGCAGGAAGTAGCGCGGGGTGGCGCCCATGGCGGCGAGGTCGCTGGTGGCGCGGGCGAGGGATTTGTAGCCGACGGAATCGGGTGGGTGGGTCTTGGCGAGGAAGTGTACGCCTTCGAGGAACGCGTCGCAGGTGAGGACCCACTCGCTGCGAGCGGAGGGGGCGAGGATGGCGGCGTCGTCGCCGATGCCGAGGCGAAGAGAGCTAGAGTCTACCGATCCGAGATGGTGAAACGAGCGAAGAGAGATCCCTCGTCGGCCGGAAGGCGGCCTCTGTCGGGATGACAGCTTAGGCGAAGAGGGCGTTTGGGAAGGCGCAGTGGTGCCAGAACTTAGAGCGCGAGCGATTTTTTCGACCAGTTGGCTTTCCCGTTCCATCCTGAACCTTCGTACAGTTGTGATGATTTCCACGTCTAGGGTAAAGTTTGTTCAAGGAAAACTGTAAAGAAAATTGGAGGACGCGCCGATAAGTACTTTGCATACATGGCGAGGCTGTGGAAAACTAAGTTTGAGGTTGACCACGATGAGTGCGGTCATTACAATTCACGCGGTTTCGTACCAGGCCTCGCAGGGCAGACTTCTGACGGAATCGGATGGCCGCGGCGGGGGACGCACGGCGTTCGATAAAGTGTACCGAAGCAATTCTGGAAGAAATTAAACATTATGAAGGGCAAGTATTACACGTTTTTTATTGCATCGAGCGCGTCCGGCGGGATGCGGCGCGTGCGCGTGCCGTATTACGTGCTGCATGCGCTGGCGATTCTGGCCGCGGTGGGCGGGATCACGGTGCTGGCGGGGATGGGTTCGTACTCGCGGATGCTGTGGAAGGCGACGAATTACAATTCGTTGCGGCGGGAGCAGGACACGCTGAAGCAGCAGTACAAAGTGCTGCAAACGGAAGTGAAGGATACCAACCAGCGCCTGGATTCCTTGCAGTCGCTGGCGAGCGAAGTGGCGGTGGCTTACGGGATCACGCGGTTCCGGCAGACGCCATTTGCGTTCAGCGACGATGCGGAGCAGCCCGACGAGGAATATCAAGACTCGGTGGATGAATTCAGCTACCTGGAAAGAAATGCTTCGGCTGTCGCGATGTCCAGCGGCGGAATGCGTTTGCTGCCTGCGGCGCAATTGAGCAGCCTGGGGATTGTGCCGACGCTCTGGCCGGTGGTGGGCGAGATTACTGGGCATTTTGGCGAGCGGCTGGATCCTTTCAGCGGTGAAGGCGCGTTCCACGCGGGACTGGATATTGCTTCGCACTATGGAGATGCAATCCACGCGACGGCTGATGGCGTGGTAGCCGTGATGGACCAGCGCGCCGGATACGGGCGGCTGGTGGTGATTGATCATGGATTTGGCGTGACCACCTGGTACGGGCACCTTTCGGGATTTGCGACGCATGTGGGCATGCACGTGAAGCGTGGAGATATTATTGGATACGAAGGACAGAGCGGCCGCTCGACCGGGCCGCACCTGCATTACGAAGTCCGCATTTACAACACTCCTGTGAATCCCTGGCGTTACCTCAGCACTGCAGCTACCTCCGCTTCGGCTGCGGACTAATCTCGCCGGCTTCTGAAAACTTCCATCACGTTGTGATTTACGCGTTCTCG
Source organism: uncultured Acidobacteriota bacterium (assembly GCA_963780035.1). Lineage (GTDB taxonomy): Bacteria > Acidobacteriota > Terriglobia > Acidiferrales > UBA7541 > Palsa-295. The sequence goes on from CAWAAG010000023.1 coordinate 28,736, forward strand.
AAGATAGCTTAGCGCGCGGCGTACATTTGCGATTAGTGCGCGGCGGGGTAGACGACGGGCGAACGAGGCGCATGAGGCGAATGAGGCGGCGAGCGCAGCGGCGCGGCGGCTTTGGCTGGAGCAGCGCTGAGCATGGCGGGAGTGATGTCCAGAACCAGGCGCACCAGCTTATTTTGATGCGTGATTTTGGCCTGGTTGACGAGCGCTTCGAGGAAGGCGATTTGTTCTTTGGTCATTTGGCGGCGCGTATTGGGGTCGGAGAGCGCCATGGAGCCGGCCATGCGGCCGCCTTCGAGCAGGATGGAAATGGCGAGAGCGCTTTTCAGGGAGTCAGATTCGGCATCGAGCGTGATTTTTAGATTGTTGCCGTCGGGCTGTCCTGCGAGCGTGATGGCTTGTACGCTGCGGGCGAGCTGTTCGAGTTGTGGCGCGTTGCGGAATGCGTCGTAGAGGCTGGGCGGGAGATGTTCGGTGCGGGCGACGGCGAAGATGGGCGCGCCGGCGACGCGGTCGAGGCGCGATTGCATGGCGGAATCGCGGCGGGATGACCCGGAGAGGTTGATGCGGGCGAGAAGATCGGTGGCATTCCGGCCGCCGGCGAGGGCGATGCGCGTGGGCGAGAGAAATGTGATTGAAACGGGCGGGTTGCCGGGACATTCGTAGACTGTTTGCGAGCCGCGGGTCAGTTCTTTGCCGGTGCGTAGCGCGTACGCCTTGATTTTTTGTTGGTCGAAGCGGCCATCGGCTATGGCGACGACACGATCTTCGCCGAGAACGTTTTGGGGCGTGCCGATACTCGCGGGCCAGAAGGCGACGGCGGCATGGTCGAGGTCGCGAGTGTAGTCAAAGCCGGTATCGCGGACGAAATTGGCGTAGTCGCGATCGGCTTGCGGGCCCGGCGAAGCGAGGCCCAGCGCGGCGGCGAGCGGAGAATTTTGCAACGAGCGCAGCGTTGTGGCGTCTATATAGGCAACGACGGGCGCATCGGGCGGCAACTCGCTTAAAATATTGGATGGCGGAACCGCTGCAGGAGCGCCGGGTAGTGTGGAAACGATCGGCGGCAGCGGGCGATGTTGCCGGAAGTAGTAGACCGCGCCGCCGGCGAGCAGGCAGAGCAGCAAGACAGCGATGACAATCCAGGCGCGAGTTGTGGATGAAACCGGCACTTTAAATTTGTGATCGTTCCGTCCAAGTTAGTGTAATGTTTTCATCCCCGGCTGCGTAGCGGAATTCAGAGGGATGATATCGCGCGCTGGGCTCCGGCTCGCGAGTGCGATGTTATCCAGCCAACGGAATGGGCGCAAAGCGCCTCTAATAAAGGAACGGCGAAGAGTACCGCGAAGGAAGGTTTGCAACATGAAATTCGCGTGGATGAAAGCGATCGGCGTGGGAGTGCTGGGAATATCCATCAGCTTTTCCGTGCAGGCGCAGAGTTCGTCGCCAGCGGCGCCAGCGCCGGCCGCAGCGCAGGCCGCTACGGCAGCGACCCCTACCGCCGACCAGGTTCTCGATCATTATGTGAAAGCGATCGGAGGGCGCGCGGCGTGGACCAAGCTGAATTCGCGCGTATCCAAGGGCACGATCGAAATTCCTTCGATGAACAATTTGAGCGGGAGCGTGGAGATTCACGAGAAAGCGCCGAATTCGATGCTGGCGGTGATCACGCTGGGCGGCGCGGTGTTTGAGCAAGGGTTTGATGGGACCACGGCGTGGTCGGATGATCCGCAGAATGGTTTGCGAGTTTTGGGCGGCGCGGAATTGGAGGATGCGCGGCGCGAAGCGGATTTTTATCATCCACTGGATCTGAAAAAACTGTATACGAAGATGACAGTGACCGGCACGGAGAAAGTCAACGATCGCGATGCGTACGTGGTGGAAGCTTCGACCGGGGAAGGCGATCCGGACAAGATGTATTTCGATACGGAGAGCTGGCTGCTGGTGAGAGCGATCAACCACCGGAATACGCCGGACGGGGTGAAAGCGTTTCAGGCGGAGGTGGGGGATTATAAGGACGTGGATGGGGTGAAGCTGCCGTTCACGGTGCACCAGAGCAGCGCGGAATCGGCATTTACCATTCATTTCACGGAAATCCAGCATAATCTGCAACTTGCGGACGGCCAGTTCGCGAAGCCTTCAGCGGAGCCGGCGGAGAAGAAGGAGTGATTTTGCAGAAAGGGATACGGGGCAAGGGGGTTTGGCTGTATAATAGTAAGGCACTGGGGGCAACCTGGGGCCTGGGAAAATGGTGGTCTGGCAATGGTTGTGCGGCTGGCAGAAAGTTGCTTGCAATTTGATTGCCTGTGTGATAATTTTGCTCGGTTTGCCAGTGCTGGCGTAGCTCAGTTGGTAGAGCATCTGATTTGTAATCAGAGGGTCGGGGGTTCAACTCCCTCCGCCAGCTGAGATTAGCTAAGATTAGACGAAGCGAAAATTTTGGCAGGGGTTGCGGACGGAATTCCTCGCGACAAAAGCGCTAGGGCTGGTGTCTCTGGACACGAGCCCTTTCTGCATTGCGGAGTGCCCCGTACAGCAGTCCGGTTAAAGAAACTGGTTGGACATGCGGGATGCAATTGTGTCCCGGAAGATTTCCTGGGACGGAGCTGCAGCGTCCCGAACGGTTTTGCGGGACGGGTGGGTGAGTGGCTAAAACCAGCAGACTGTAAATCTGCCGCTCCTTGCGGGCTACGGAGGTTCGAATCCTCCCCCGTCCACCAGCAACTCGCGTGAGCTTGCGCATGGTTGGACAACCGAGCGCGACGCTATTCAAAGAAATGAAAAAATTCAGAAGCGCGGCAGCTCCGGCGGCGATTCTGATTGTGGCAGGGAGATGCGGGGCGGCCGGTACATGCCTGGGTAGCTCAGTTGGTAGAGCGCGTCCTTGGTAAGGACGAGGTCACCGGTTCAATCCCGGTCCCAGGCTCCAGATCACGAGCCAGCGGCGCGCGAAGGTAAAGCGGGGAGTTCGCGGGGGCGGTCCTGAGCCGGCTGGCGGGAAGTTTTGTTGGAAATGAGCGGGGGTAACTCAGTGGTAGAGTCTCTGCCTTCCAAGCAGATGGTCGCGGGTTCGAGTCCCGTCCCCCGCTCCATTGCGCGGCCGGAGAATTACTCACTCGGTTTCTGTCGCACGACAGGGCGTCTGGATGAGCGCGAAGAATCTAGGCCTGCGGCAAGTCAAGGCTTCCCGATTTCGTGACGCGGCAAATGAGCGATGGATGGACGCCCAGTGCCTTCACGCGGCGGCGAGATTCGACGGTGCAATTTATTTGTGCGGACACGTTTTAGAGTGCTTTTTGAAGTTTGTAATTTGCGAGCGAAGAAGTCAGCGGTCGATCGAGTTGCAGGAAGTTAAGAGTCACAACTTGTGGGAGCTGCTGGATCGCAGCCATCTGACAGTTAGCCTGCGCAAGGAACATATAGACCTGTTCTTGGCGTTTCAAAGGGTTAACGCCGAGTGGTCGGTTGAAATGAGGTACGAGGCGAGGCGAAAAAGCAAAACAGCCTCGACTCAGTTCTTGCGAGACACAAAGGATTTAAGGAATTGGCTACAAGCGCGATTGCGACCGTGACGAAAGCTTTGGAGAAGGGCTTTTCAGAAAAGGGCGCGAAAGTTTACGTGGCTGCTGAGAAAAGCGACTACAAGGATTTCATCAGGATGTATGTGGTGTCAGACTACTTCCGCAGCATGAGTGAAAAGGACCGGTTGGGAGAAGTTTTTTCTATTTTGGAATCGTTTGGAGCCAAGAGCGCGATTGCTAAGGTCTCCTTGTGCATCGCGATGACCAATCGAGAGTACAAGCGGGAGTTCGGAGCCGGCACCTGGATCGGACTCGTCGGCGAAACGTATCGGGAAATGAAAGGTCGGCCAAAAGTGCGTCGGTTGGCCAAGGTCGGAAGCAGAAATTAATTTGACAGGGAGTACGGCGAACGATGGCGAAAGAGAAATTCGAGCGGAATAAGCCGCATGTGAATATCGGGACGATCGGTCACATTGACCACGGCAAGACGACTTCGACGGCGGCGATCACGAAGGTTTTGTCGAAGAACAATCCGAAGGTGGCGTTCCGGGCGTTTGATTCGATTGACAACGCGCCGGAAGAGCGCGAGCGCGGAATCACGATCGCGGTGTCGCACGTGGAGTACGAGACGGCGAACCGGCACTACGCGCACATTGATTGCCCGGGCCACGCGGATTACGTGAAGAACATGATCACGGGAGCCGCGCAGATGGACGGCGCGATTCTGGTGGTGGCGGCGACCGATGGACCGATGCCGCAGACGCGCGAGCATATTCTGCTGGCGCGGCAAGTCGGCGTGCCGTACATCGTCGTGTTTTTGAACAAGTGCGACATGGTGGACGATCCGGAACTGCTCGAGCTGGTGGAACTGGAAGTGCGCGAGCTTTTGAAGAGCTATCAGTATCCTGGGGATACGCTGCCGGTAATTCGCGGTTCGGCGCTGAAAGCGCTGGAAGGCGATGCGAAGTGGGAGAAGTCGATACTGGAATTGATGGAAGCGGTGGACAAGAACATTCCGCAGCCGGTGCGGGATATTGATAAGCCGTTCGCGATGCCGATCGAAGATATTTTTTCGATTTCCGGCAGAGGCACGGTGGTGACGGGGCGCATCGAGCGCGGCAAGGTGAAGGTGGGCGAGGAAGTAGAGATTGTGGGTTTCCGGCCGACAATGAAGAAGACAGTGACGGGCATCGAGATGTTCCGCAAGCTGCTGGATGAGGGCTTGGCGGGCGACAACGTCGGGCTGCTACTGCGCGGCACGGAGAAGGATGAAGTGGAGCGCGGGCAGGTGCTGGCGAAGCCGGGATCGATCACGCCGCACACGAAGTTCAAGGCGGAAGCGTACGTGTTGACGAAGGAAGAAGGCGGGCGGCACACGCCGTTTTTCACGGGGTACCGGCCGCAATTTTATTTTCGCACGACGGACGTGACCGGGGATGTGAAATTGCCGACGGGAGTGGAGATGGTGATGCCGGGCGATAACATATCGTGCGAGATCACGCTGATCACGCCGGTGGCGCTCGAGAAGGGCTTGCGCTTCGCGATTCGCGAAGGCGGGCACACGGTCGGAGCCGGCGCAGTCGCCGAGATCATCGAGTAAACGACTATGCGAGAGATCATCACACTACAGTGCAACGATTGTAAGAACCGGAATTACACGACGACCAAGAACCGCAAGAAGCATACGGAACGTTTGGAGACTTCCAAGTTTTGCAATACTTGCCGGAAACATACGGGGCATAAGGAAGTGAAGTAGCGGTTCCGGATTCGGCGGGTTTTCTGGGCCGGAGCGATGGACGCGGCTTGGTTTTGCTACATGGTTCGATGCGCGGATGATTCGTTCTATATCGGAGTTGCGACCGACGTAGGCGAGAGGGTTAAGGAGCACAACTAGGGCGTCGGGGCGGCGTTCACAGCGAAGCGGAGGCCGGTGGTTCTGGTTTGGTGGGAACGATTTGGGGATCAGCGCGGTGCGCGTGAGCGTGAAGTGGAATTGAAGGGTTGGCGGCGGGCCAAGAAACTGCGGCTGATCGCGGAATGGCAGAGGGAAATTCATCCTTCGCCCTGAACTGCGGGCTCAGGATGAATTTTCGGGCCGCAGGCCCGAAAATTCAGGGGAGTAGGTTTAACGGTAGACCATCGGTCTCCAAAACCGAGAGTGGGGGTTCGAATCCCTCCTCCCCTGCCAGCTCTTTGCGAGGGCGCACAGGTGCACGGCGG
>CAWAAG010000024.1:0-686760 GCA_963780035.1 uncultured Acidobacteriota bacterium
CCAGGAGCCCGATATGGCCGTGGTAGCCGGCGTCGATTTTGGCACTCTCAGCGTGCGCGTCTCCATCGTGGATAGCGAAAAAGGCATCCTCGATTCCGCCATCGCCGAATATCCCCTCCACCGTAAACGCGAAGATCCCGAGTTCGCCACGCAATCCCACGAAGACCACATGCGCGCCCTCGCCTCCGCCACCAAACAAGCTCTTCAGAATTCCGGCGTCTCCGGCGACCAAATCGCCGCCATCGCTCTCGATACCACCGGCTCCTCCGTCATCCCCGTCGCCGCCGGAATGGTTCCGCTCGACGAATACTATCTGTGGTGCGATCACCGCGCCAAATCCGAAGCCGCCGAAATCACCGCGATGGCTCATCGCGAAAATCTCGAAGCCATTAAATGGTGCGGCGGCGTGTACTCCTCCGAATGGGGTTTCTCCAAACTCCTCCACTGGCTGCGCCACAATCCCGATAAACGCGCCCGTCTCGCCAGCGCTTTCGAACACTGCGACATGGTCGCCGCCACTCTCTGCGGCATCACCGATCCCGCCAGAGTAAAACGCAGCGTCTGCGCTATGGGCCACAAATGGCTCTGCCATCCCGCTCTCGGCGGTTTGCCCTCCGAAGAATTCCTCGTGAAAGTGGACCCGCTGCTCGCCGGCGTCCGCCAGAAATTGCAAGGTTCCTACGAAACTTCCGACAAAATCGCCGGTACTCTCTCTCCCGTCTGGGCCAAAAAACTCGGCCTGCGCCCCGGAATTCCCATTCCCGTCGGCGCCTTCGATGCCCACTGGGATGCCATCGGCGCGGGCGCGCTCGAAAAAGACGTGGTCAACGTAGTCGGCACCTCCACCTGCATCATCGGCATCTCCCGCCAATCGCAGCTCGTTCCCGGCCTCTGCGGAGTAGTGCAGGGAAGCGTTCACCCCGCTTACACCGGCGTCGAAGCCGGCCTCTCCGCCACCGGCGACATCTTTAACGCGATCGCGCAACGCGCCAATACCACCGTCTCCGCGTTAAGCGTCGGCCTCGAAAATTACAAAGCAGGCCAGACCGGCCTCCTGCGCATGACCTGGGACAATGGCGATCGCACCGTTCTCGTAAATCCCAATCTGCGCGGCATCACTTTCGGATGGAATCTCCAGCACACCGCGCAGGACGAATTATTCGCCGCCATCGAAGGCACCGCCTTCCACACTCGCGTGATCCTCGACCGCATGGCCGAAAACGGCGTAGTCATCGAACGCGTCATCAACGGCGGCGGCATCCCGCAAACCAACGCCCCGCTCAATCAAATCTACGCGAACGTCCTCAAACGTCCCGTGCTAGTCCCCAGCAAAAAAGTCACCAGTCTGGGCTCCGCCATCTTCGCCTTCTTAGCGGCTGGCACGTTCAAAACGATCGAAGAAGCCCAGAAAAAAATCTGTCCCCCGCACAACGTCTACCACCCGCAACCCGAAGCCAGCAAAATCTATGACCAGCTCTACGATCTCTACCGCCGCATCTACTTCGATTTCGGCCAGCCCACCCCAACCAGCCGCTTCGGCGACGTCCTCCCATCCCTGATGAAATTAGCCAACCACTAATCCGCGGTGCGGATTTGTCTTTCTCTGCGTCCTCTGCGTCCTCTGCGTCTCTGCGGTAAATGGTTTTGCCGTCTCCGTACCCTCCGCTTTTCTGAATCGCCCTACAGGGCGATTCACCCTGCGAACCGGCAGTGCCGGTTCGCAGGGCGTTCCCTGTGTCAGGCCTTTTGCCGATCCGCCCAACTTGCCGTTGACAAACCCGTAACAACCCAAGTAGCTTTATCCGAGTAATCGTTTACTGAAAACTCCCGCGAATTCTATAGTAGGATAGAGACTCGCCCATGAACCTTAACCACCTCCGCGAACAAGTCCTGGAGGCCAACCTCGAACTCGTCCGCCGCGGTCTGGTCCTCTTCACTTTCGGCAACGCCAGCGGCATTTCCCGCGAACACAATCTCGTCGTCATCAAGCCCAGCGGCGTCCCCTACGACGACCTCCGCTCCGAGCACATGGTCGTCACCGACCTCGAGGGCGCCATCATCGAAGGCACCCTGCGCCCTTCCTCCGACCTTCCCACGCATCTCGAACTCTATAAAGCCTTCCCGAACATCGGCGGTGTCGCGCACACCCACTCCGAATTCGCCGTCGCCTGGGCCCAGGCCGGCCGCTCCATCCCCTGCTTCGGCACCACTCACGCCGACACTTTCCACGGCCCCGTGCCGGTCACCGAAGATTTGCAGTCCCACGAAATCGCTGCGGAATACGAAAAGAATACCGGCGCCGTCATTCTTCGCGCCTTCGAGCACCTGAATCCAGATACCATTCCCGGAGTGCTGGTGCGCAGCCACGGTCCTTTCGCCTGGGGCCCCGATCCCGCCACCGCCGCGCACAACGCCGTCATCCTGGAAGCGGTCGCGCGCATGGCCTACTACACCACCGCGCTCAATCAGGAAGCCGAGCCGATTTCGCCGTGCCTGCACGACAAACATTTTCTCCGCAAACACGGCAGCGCCAGCTATTACGGCCAACCCACAAAGAAATGAGTGCCCCGCATTTTTCTTTTGTAGCGGCGCACTTTTACCCTGAGTGGCGCTACGAAGGGTCAGTGCGCCATGCGCCGAACGGCAAGACCGACGAAGCTCGGCGACGTACACTAAACGTCGCCACCCGTGCCTGCTGGGTGTACTGTCAAAATTTAGCGCGCTCTTCTAGCGCGCACTGAAAAAGTCACCGGAGACTCGAACTTCATGGACAAAAAGAAAATCACCCTGGCCCTGATCGTGGGAAACCGCGGCTTTTTCCCGGGCCATCTCGCCGAAACCGGCCGCGCCGAAATGCTCCAGGTCCTGCAGCAATCCGGCGTGGACGTGGTCGTCCTCGATGAAAAGCAAAGCAATCACGGCGCGATCGAATCCTATGAAGAAGCCACGCGCTGCGCCGCGCTCTTCCGCGCCAATTCCGACCGAATTGACGGCGTCATCGTCACCCTCCCCAATTTCGGCGACGAGCGCGCCATCGCCGATACTCTCCGCCTCTCCCGCCTGAAAGTTCCCGTGCTCGTCCAGGCCACGCCCGACACTCCGTCCAAAATGGGCATCGCCTTCCGCCGCGATAGCTTCTGCGGAAAAATGTCCGCCTGCAATAATCTCCGCCAATACGGCATCCAATATTCGCTCACCTCGAATCACACCCTCACCCCAAGCTCCGATCAGTTCAAAAAAGACCTCGCCTGGTTCACTGGCGTCTGCCGCGTCTATCGCGGCTTGCAGAATCTGCGCATCGGAAGCATCGGCGCCCGCCCCACCGCCTTCAACACGGTCCGCTACAGCGAAAAATTACTCGAGCATGCCGGCATCTCCGTCGAGACTCTCGATCTCTCCGAAGTTCTCGGCCGCATCGAACGCATGAAAGATAACGATGACGCCGCCCAGGCCAAACTCCAGGCCATCGAAAAATACGTCACCACCAGCGGCGTCCCCAAGCCCGCCCTCCTCAAAATGGCAAAATTAGGCGCCGTAATTGACCAGTGGATGAAAGCCACGCACGTCACCATCAGCGCCGTGCAATGTTGGACTTCCATCGAGGAAAATCTCGGCGTCGTTCCCTGCACCGTCATGAGCATGATGAGCAACGACCTGCTCCCCAGCGCCTGCGAAGTGGACGTCTGCGGCACTCTCAGCATGTATGCGCTGGCCCTCGCCTCCGAAACTCCCAGCGCCCTGCTCGATTGGAACAATAATTACGGCGAAGATCCCAATAAAGCCGTCTGCTTCCACTGCAGCAATCTACCCAAGCATTTTTTCGCCGACGTCCGCATGGACTTCCAGGAAATCATCGCCGGCACGGTCGGCAAGGACAACACCTTCGGCACCTGCGTCGGCCGCGTCAAACCATCGCCCATGAGCTTCGCCCGCTTTTCCACCGACGATCTCCACGGCCGCATCCGCGCCTACGTAGGCGAAGGCCGCTTCACCAACGATCCTCTCGAAACCTTCGGCGGCGCCGGCGTAGTCGAAATCCCCCACATGCAAAAGTTACTGCGCTACATCTGCGAAAACGGCTTCGAACATCACGTAGCCGCAAACCTCTCCCAAGTCTCCGCCATCGTCCACGAAGTAACCACCAACTATCTAAACTGGGAAACCTACTGGCACGGAAAAGAATAGTAACCGCAAAATTCGACCCATCCACTTCCAACGAAAAAAACGGGATGTCATCCCGAGCGCAGCGAGGGATCTGCTTTTCGTAATACCGAACGACAATCGTCGGTGATCGCCCAATCTTCAATTCGACGCCACTACGGCTGCTGCCTCTACCTCTACTGCTGCGCCGGCTGCTGTGCCCGCTCCACCACCGCCGCCGCCTCCGGATGCGCCGCCTTCAATTCATTCAATTGCTCGTGCCCTTCATCATCCAAAGCCGGCCGCACTCGCACATCCACCGACAATCTCTGCCCCGCATGTCCCTTATAAACTCCGCGCACCGGCGCCACATCCCCATAATCCCGCCCGTACGCCACGCGCACATGCCGCAATCCCACCGGCCCTCCCAAAGTCGGATCAAACGCCATCCATCCCGACGCCGGCAAATAAACTTCCGCCCAAGCGTGCGTCGCCTGCCCTCCGATCACTTCCTCCTGCTCCTGCCTCTCTCCCGGCAACGCCGTTTTTCCCGGCACCAGATATCCGGACACATAACGCGCCGGCACTCCCCGCATCCGCACCACGCCCAGCAACAAATGCGCGAAGTCCTGGCAAACTCCCGCGCGCAGCCGCAACGGATCCTCAATCGAGGAATGTACGTGCGTCGCTCCCTTCACGTACCGGAATTCCTCGTGAATTAAATTCGCGGCAGCGCTCGCGAATCCCACCACCGTTCCCCCGCTCAGCCGTTCCGCCGTTTGCTTGATCTCGCCCAGCCCCGCCAGATGCGGCACGTACCCGCTAGGCGCCACGAAATCGAAATACTCTTCGCTGATTTCTTCGCGGTGCAGATCGAAAGCCGCCAGCGTCATCAAGTCCGCGTTCGCTGGCAGCGCGTCGTGCGTCAGCACCACCGCCTCGGTCTCCACTTCCAGCCGGCGATGCTCCGGCAAAATACTGAATTGATGCACCCAGTTGCCCAGTCCGTCGCGATGCGCCGTCACCCGCGATGCCGGCGTCGTCACCAGCCGGAACGAAATGCAGCTCTGCCGCTCGTCTTGTATCGGCCGCAGCCGCACTTCGTTGTAACTCTCGGACACCGGCCCGTCGTAATGAAACTCCGTCGTATGCCGCAGATGAAAACGATTCATGCCACCACCGCGTAATAAAAATATGTCCGCGCGATATCCTCGCCGATCGCCCCGCACATCCGCAGCAGTTCGTTCAGGTAACCGTGCAACCCTTCCTTGAAAATCTCGTCAATCTTGTCGTAACGCAATCGCTCCAGCACCTTGCCCGTCAGCCGCTCCGCTTCATTCGCATACGAACCCGCGATGGTATGGCTCACCGCCCGCAATCCCGCCTGCACTTCGCCGATGCTGAAGCGAATAGACCGCGGATGCAGGGCGTGCAGGATCATCATCTCCGCCACCTTCTGCGGCTCGATCGCCGAATGATATTGCCGGTGATACGCCTCGTAGGCTCCCACCGATTTCAGCACCGCCATCCATTGATGATTGTCCTGCGTCCCAATCACCGGCGGCGACTCCAGCAGATTGTGATACTGCACGTCCACCAGCCGCGCCGTCATCTCCGCGCGCTCGAGTGACCATCCGATGCGCAGAAATTCCCAGCCCGCGTCGTGCGGCAGCGTCGCGTCCGTCACTCCATGAAACCGGTGCGCCCCGAATTTGATCTTGTCGCAGAAACGGTGCGGCCCCGCCGCAATCTCATCCTCCGGATTGAACCGGCTCGCCGCGAAATACAGCCCGTTGATGTCTTCCCACATCTCCCGCGAAATCTGGTCGCGAATTGTCCGCGCGTTTTCCCTCGCCTTGGCCACGCACTGCACGATCGAACTTGGATTTTCCGGATGAAATGCCAGAAATTCGAACACATTTTCCGCGTTCGCTTGGTCGTAGAGTTGCCGGAAGCGGTGCTCTTCGCCCGCCATCACGATGAGAGGATCCCAGCGCAGCCGGTACGGCTGGTGCGACTGCTCCAGAATCATGTGGTAATTCACGTCCAGCAGTCGCGCGGTGTCTTCGGCTCTCTCGATATACCGCGCCAGCCAGAAGAGCGATTCCGCGATCCGCGATAGCATCCTATTTTTCCCCGCAGAGTACCCAGGTGTCCTTGCTCCCGCCGCCCTGCGACGAATTCACCACCAGCGACCCGCGCTGCAGCGCCACCCGCGTCAATCCCCCCGGCACGATCGTCACCTTCTCGCCGTCATACAAACAATACGGCCGCAAATCCACGTGCCGCCCTTCCACACATTCCCGCTCCACATCGTAAGAAGGCACCCGCGAGAGCGGTATCACTGGCTGCGCAATATAATTCCGGCAATCCGCCTGGATGCGCTTGCGAAATTCCTGAATTCGTCCGATCTCCGCCGAAGGTCCGATCAGCATTCCGTACCCGCCGGATTCGCCCACGGTCTTCACCACCAGTTCCGGCAAATGCTCCAGTACGTAAGCTCAAATCTTCCGGCCGCGAACACAGATACGTATCCACGCTCCGCAAAATCGGCTCTTCGCCCAGATAATATCGGATGAACGTCGGCACGTACGCATAAATCGCCTTGTCGTCCGCCACTCCATTTCCCACCGCGTTCGCGAGGGCCACGTTCCCCGAGCGGTACGCACCCATCAATCCCGGCACCGCCAGCAAAGAATCCGGCCGGAACGCCAGCGAATCCAGAAATTCATCGTCCACCCGCCGGTAAATCACGTCCACGCGCTTCAATCCGTAAATCGTCTTCATGTAGACGATCCCGCCGTCCACAATCAAATCGCGCCCTTCCACCAATTCGATCCCCATCTGCTGCGCCAGAAAACTGTGCTCGAAATAAGCGCTATTGTGGATTCCCGGCGTCAGTAGCACGATCTGCGCGTCACCTTCCCCGCGCGGCGATAGGCTCCGCAAAATCTTGCAAAGCTCCGCCGGATAATGATTCACCGGCAATACCTCGTAATCCTGAAAAGCGTCCGGAAATGTCCGCGTCATCACCAGCCGGTTTTCCAGCACGTAGGAAATCCCGCTGGGCGTCCGCACATTATCCTCCAGCACGCAGAATTCGCCCGTCTTCGAATCCCGCACCAGGTCAATCCCGCAGATGTGCGTGTAAATCCCTCGCGGCACTTCCACGCCGATCATCTCCCGGCAAAAATGCGAGGACGAATACACCAGCGCCCGCGGAATCTGCTTATCCTTGAAAATGCATTGCTTCCCGTAAACGTCGCGCAAAAACAGATTCAGCGCCACCACCCGCTGCGTCAATCCGCGGTCAATGCGCTGCCACTCCGAATTCGGCAAAATGCGGGGAATTAAATCGAAGGGAAGTAACCGCTCCGTTCCTTGGCCGTCGTTGTAAACCGTGAACGTAATTCCTTGCAGCAAAAACGACAAATCCGCCAGCTTGCGCCGCTCTTCGAATTGTCCCGGCGCCATCAGCGCCAGTTTTTCAAAGAGCTTGCTGTAGTGCGGCCGCGCCACCCCGTGGCAATCGAACATCTCATCGTAAAATCCGCCAGGATCGTATCCTTCGAATAGACCTCGCCGGAGCGTTCGCGCCGTGCTGGCAGACATAGCGGAACTCTAACAGGCTGCGTCCGCCGCACCCCCACAAAAAGATTCTATCGGCGTCATAAGCGTTTCTATGCCCATGGCAACGCTTATGCATTGCATCAGCTTTCTGAATTGTACTGTTCGCCCTTCCGTCGGTTATCTATTAACATGCGCTCTTCTCCCCCAAAGCCCGCAGTGGATCACGATGCCTGCGGGGTAGGCTTCATCGCGCAACTCGGCAGCCAAGGTTCCCGCGATGTCGTCGAACGCGCCCTCATCGCTCTCGCGCGTCTTTCCCATCGCGGCGGCGTGGATGCCGACGGCCTCAGCGGCGACGGCGCCGGCCTGCTCATCCCCATCCCCAAAGATTTCATCCGCGAACGCGCCCGCGATCTGAATATCCGCCTCCCCGATTCCTTCGGCCTGGGCATGGTTTTCATTCCTCCGGGCCAGGAACTTCCCGCGTGCTCGGCCATCGAATCCGCCGCCGCAACATCCGGTCTGCGCTGTCTCGGCTGGCGCGTCGTGCCCACTTCTCCCTCTCTTCTCGGCCCCTCCGCCCTCGGCTCCATGCCCGTAATCCGCCAATGCTTTTTCGAATCCGAAGATCCCATCGCGGATCTCGAACGCCAGCTCTACCTCATGCGCAAGCGCGTCGAATCCCGCTCCATCCCCGGCCTCTACTTCTGCTCGCTCTCTTCGCGCGTCCTCGTCTATAAAGGTCTGCTCACTCCGCTCCAGCTGCGCGCGTTCTATTCCGATCTCGCCGCCGAGGACTTCACCGCGCCCTTCGCTATCTTCCACCAGCGCTACTCCACCAATACCAGTCCGTCCTGGCAACTCGCCCAGCCCTTCCGCTACGTCGCGCACAACGGCGAAATCAATACCATCGGCGCCAATCGCCGCTGGACTCGCGCCCGCGAGGCCACTCTCCGCCGCGAATTCGCCGCGGACGATAGTTTCCACGTTCTCGAAGAAGGCGTCAGCGACTCCGCCAGCTTCGACAACGTCCTCGAAGTTTTCCTGCGCCAGAATTACAACGTCGCCGCCGCCATGCTGCGCATGGTTCCTCCCGCCTGGGAGTCGGACTCGCGCACCTTCGTCAAGCTGCGCACCTATCTGGAAAAAGCCGCGCGCCGTCAGGAACCCTGGGACGGTCCCGCCGCTCTGGTCTTCAGCGACGGCCAGATGGTCGGCGCAAAACTCGACCGCAACGGCCTTCGCCCCATGCGTTACGTTCTCACCAGCGACGGCCTGCTCGTCGTCGGCTCCGAAGTCGGCCTCGCCGATCTCCGCGATAAACAAGTCATCGAACGGAATCGCCTCGGCCCCGGCGAAATCCTTCTCGTGGACGCCCAGGCCGGCGCCATCTTTCGCAACAACAACGAAGTTTCCGAATTGCTCGGCCCCGATGCCCTGCGCGATGGCGCTCCGCATCCTTATGGTCAGCGCGATAGCCTCTCCGCATCTTCCGGGCTGCCATCGCAGGCCGCCGTCACTCGCCTGGGCCCCACCACCACCGTCCCGCCCGCCTCCGAAATCGAGCCGCAAAAATTAGCCGCCGCCATGGGCTGGACCGAAGATCAATACCGCCTCCTCTTCCAGCCTCTCGGCCGCGACGGCAAGGAAGCCATCTGGAGCATGGGCGACGACGCGCCTCCCGCGTTCCTCTCCTCCGTCCGCCGCTCGCTCTGGGATTACTGCAAGCAGCGTTTCGCGCAAGTCACCAATCCGCCGATCGATCCGCTCCGCGAAGTCCACGTCATGTCGCTCAATGTCTACCTCGACGCCAAAATCACCGCCGAATCACCGGTCCTCGACGCCGGACAAATGGCTATTCTCGAAAATGAAGACGAAGCCACCACCCTCTGGAGCGCGGCCGCCAGCCGCCGCCTCGTCCCGCGCAGGCTCGGCCCCGCAGTCCAGCGCGTGGACTTCACATTCGACGCCGCGAACGGTGTCCACGCCGCCGAAGCCGCTCTCGACCGCCTCCGCGACGAGATCGCCGCCGCGGTCAAAAAGAATCCCGCGCTGATCGTGCTCACCGATCGCGGCACCAATGAAAATCGCGCCGCGCTTCCGGCTCTGCTCGCTCTTTCCGCCGCATGGAAAGAAATGGTCCTGCATGGCGCGCACAATACTCCGCTAGTCGTCGAATCCGGCCAGATAATCGAAACTCATCACATCGCCCTGCTCATCGCTGCCGGAGCTAGCGCCGTCTACCCCTATCTCGCGATGGAACTCTCCGAAAATCTCAAACCCGGCGGCGCCGCAAAATATCGCATCGCCGTCGAAGCCGGCCTGCGCAAAGTCCTCGCCCGCATGGGCATCTCCACCGTCGCCAGCTACCGCAATAGCCATCTCTTCGAAACCGTCGGCCTCGACGACGAAGTTTGCGCCGAATTCTTCGAAGACGCCTCCTCCAGTATCGGCGGCAAAACCCTGCAAAATATCCTCGCAGATACCGTCGCCGCTCACGCCCGCGCATTCGCAGCAGCCGCCGCAGGCGCCGCACCCATGCAGGACGCCGGCCTCTACCGCTTCCGCCACGCCGGAGAGCGCCACGGAACCTCTCCCGACCTCGTCCGCCGCATGCACAGCTACATCAAATCGCCCACGCCGGAAAATTACGCCTCTTTCGTCGAACTCGCCGATACCCGCGAGCCGGTCGCCATCCGTGACCATCTCGAAATCGCCAATGCCACTCCCATCCCGCTCGACGAAGTCGAGCCGGCCTCCGCCATTCTCAGCCGCTTCTCCGCGCAAGCGATGTCTCTCGGCGCGCTCAGTCCCGAAGCCCATCGCACTCTCGCCATCGCCATGAACCGCCTCGGCGCGCGCAGCAATACCGGCGAAGGCGGCGAAGATCCCAGTCTCTATCGCTTTGAGCCGGAAGCCGCCAATCGCGTCAAGCAAGTCGCTTCCGCCCGCTTCGGCGTCACCGCCGAATATCTCTGCCGCGCCGACGAACTCGAAATCAAAATGGCGCAAGGTTCCAAACCCGGCGAAGGCGGCCAGCTTCCCGCCATCAAAGTAAATGCCTACATCGCGCGCCTGCGCCACGCCGTTCCCGGCATGTCGCTCATTTCTCCGCCGCCGCACCACGACATCTACAGCATCGAAGATCTCGCGCAATTAATTTACGATCTGCGCGCCGTCAATCCCGCCGCGCGCATCGGCGTCAAACTGGTCTCCGGCGCGGGAGTCGGCATCATCGCCGCCGGCGTCGCCAAAGCCGGCGCGGACGTCATCACCATCGCCGGCTTCGACGGCGGCACCGGCGCATCGCCGCTCACTTCGATCAAAAATACCGGCCTCCCGTGGGAAATCGGCCTCCGCGACGCCCACGCCGCCCTCCTCCGCGCCGGTTTCCGCGACCGCGTCCGCCTGCGCACCGATGGCGGCTTCAAATTCGGCCGCGACGTCCTGATCGCCGCCCTCCTCGGCGCCGACGAATTCGGCTTCGGCACCGCCACGCTCCTCGCCATCGGCTGCGTCATGGCCCGCCAATGCCACTTGAACACTTGCCCCGTCGGCATCGCCACGCAGGATGAAAAACTCCGCGCGCGCTTCGCCGGCAATCCCGAAATGGTGATGTCTTATTTCCAGGGAGTCGCCGCCGAAGTCCGCGAACGCCTCGCCGCTCTCGGCGTCCGCTCGCTCGCCGCCATCACCGGCAACGCTTCCAAATTGCGCCCGCGCGATGAATGGGCGGCCCGCTCGCTCGCCCCGCTGCTCAAGCCCATCAAAGCCGTCACGACGCAACTGCATCCTCATCGCCCCACGGTCAGCGCCCCCATCGAAATTGATCTCCCCGAAAGCGCGCTCGATATCCGCCGCAAACTCGTCGGCGGCGTGGATCGCAACAAGCCCGCCCCGCTCCAGCAATTTCTGCCCATCTGCAACGCCGACCGCAGCGTCGGCGCGCATCTCAGCGGCTACATTCTCCGCCGCACCAATTTCGACGGCCTCGCCGGCAAATCCGTCCAGTGCGAATTCCGCGGCTCCGCCGGACAAAGCTTCGGAGCCTTCCTCATCCCCGGCCTGCGCTTCAAACTTTTCGGCGACGCCAATGATTACGTCGGCAAGAGCCTCAGCGGCGGCACCATCGCCATCTCCGCCGGAGCCTCCGCCGCCCAGCGCGGCGACGTCCTCGCCGGCAACACCGTCCTCTACGGCGCCACCAGCGGAAAACTTTTCATCGCCGGACGCGTAGGCGAACGCTTCGCCGTCCGCAATAGCGGCGCCCTGGCAGTAGTCGAAGGAGTGGGCCACCACGGCTGCGAATATATGACCGCCGGAGTAGTCATAATCCTCGGCCCCGCCGGCATGAATCTAGGCTCCGGCATGACCGGCGGCCTAACCTACATCCTCCGCGACGCCCTCCACGACGAAAATTACAATCACGAATTCGTAAGGCCAGCCGAAATCGGCGAATCAGAAGAAGCGGAAGAGGAAGATCGCGTAGCAGCAATCGCAGGAACCGCAAATGTACCGGCAACCGTAGGGGCGGGTCTAAGACCCGCCCTTGGTGTCGCTGATGGTACAGCGGGACGCGCCCGTGGCGCGCAAGATGAAGCCGCGGCACCCGCCCGCCTATCCGTCGAGCCAATCACCAATGCCGTCGCGGGCAACGAAGACGAATGGCTGCGCCACATCCTCCGCGAACATTTCCACCTCACCAACAGCCCCCGCGCCCGCCGCCTCCTCGAATCCGCGCTCCCCCTACCGCTGCTCCGCCTCCAACCAGTCCATCTCCCCTGCACAATAGCCGAAACCTGGGCCCCCTTCCTCCAACGCCGTGAAGCCCCGCAACCCTCCGCCGTATCAACGCCTCAAGACTCCTCCGCCGCGCAGCTGCCCCTAGAACCCATAGGCCAAACCCGCGAATCCGCCTGCTGATCGAATTTTGCAAATTCCGGAAACTGCCAGTTGCTTGTGGAGATGGCCGCGCCGGCCAGACACAAGGTGTGAATTGGACACGCGGCGAAAATCCGCGTCAGCGAAGTGCGCCAACAGACGCGTGACCGGCGGGACGCGGCGTGATCATTGGTTGTTGCCTCGATGCGCGGCGTACGCCGGAAACATTGGCTTCCGGGGGCTAAATCTCTTTCAATTTTGATGGCCTTATGAGCCCCCTCGCTGGTTCCTCAGATTGTTCCCTTCAGATTTGGATCTGGGAATACGACCATCTTGGCACCCGGCTCGCCGGGCTGCACGAGGAAAGGCGCGGCGGAATCGTAGCCGAAATCTTTGCCGGTCATGAATGGCGCATAGAACATGAAATGCCCGGGAACGTGGACCGTGCCATGGTCGGGAGTGGGCCCCAGGCGATTGTCGCTGGACAACATATACAGGACGCCTGGCTTGCTCGGCGCTTTGAAGCGGCCATCCTTGTAGGCGTGGGCAACGTCCGTCTTGATCTCCGCCTCGGAGGTGCCCTTGGCGCGGAGTTCTTCTCTGTACAGTTCGACAGGAAGGAATGCCTGCGTGCCTTCAGGGTCGTAGCACATCGGCTCAATCGTCGTTTCCGTGGGCTTTACGAAATGCCGGCCCACAAGGCAGCTGACGCCGTTGCTGCCTTCGCGCGCCTTCTCGTAGCCTTTCGGGCCAAGAACATAAACGGTGGCCTTATCCCTTACTCCCTCGGGGCCGGCACTCAAGGCGATGGAAATCTGCTGCTCGCTGGGCACCGAAGCGTCAAAGACCTTGGGAAGTTGCTCATAGGGAACTTGTGCCAGCGCAGCGCTGGGTAGAGCGCCCATTGGCAAGGCAGCTGCAAAAATCACTGTGATCCATCTCATAAGTTTCATCTCAATTTCCTCTCTTTCCAGAAATCACTACGACTTGTGGAAAGGTACTGCCAGACGGCGCGGGAAGGTTCGCTTGATCTGCAATTCGAGCGGCCTTTGCGATGAGCCGAGGGTTTTAAGCGGCGGGCTGAAGCAACACAGCCGCGCTTGTGGGCTAGAATACGCCTTGTGCTGAAGCGCGACGATCTTGGTTTTCCCACCTTCTGGACTATTCAGATCGGCGGATGGGTTTGTTTCTACCTGTGGGGATCCGTCTCCCTGCTTCCCTTTCTTCGGGAGCCCTACGCGGTGCTCGGAGACGCTGTTTTTTTTGTTACGTTGTTTGCGGCCAGTTCCCTGCTGCGTCCTGTTTGCCGGTCGTTGATGCGTCGCTCCTTCGGGTGGCTCGCTCTGGAGATACGGGCGTTTGTGTGGTCTCTGCTGGTGGGACTGAGCGCCGGTTACGTGATTGAACTTGCGACATTCGCCCCTGGCCGGTTTAGTTGGGCTGACTGGGTCGCAACATCGGTGCGGTCCACGTTCGTTCTCTTCGTATGGTGCAGCCTGTACTTCAGTATCAAGCTGTGGCAGCAATCACTGCGCGAAAGAGAAAGGTTGCTGCGGGCCGAAGCGGAAGTGCGCGACGTCCGGCTGAGTGCTTTGCGCTACCAACTCAATCCACATTTCCTTTTTAATTCACTGAATGCCGTGTCCACGCTGGTCCTGGAAGGAAATCCTCCGGCCGCTACGCGCATGCTCGCGCAGATCGGCGAGTTTCTGAGAACAATTCTGGACAATGAGGCCGCGCCGGAGACGCCGCTTTCCAGAGAAATTGCATTCGCGGAACAGTATTTGGCGATCGAGCAAACCAGACTCGGTCCGCGCCTGCGGGTGGATTGGGCCATCTCCCCGGAAACTTTCGATGCGCTGGTGCCGAGCATGCTGCTGCAACCGCTTATCGAAAATGCCGTGCGACATGGCATCGCTCCAGTGGTGGAAGGCGGTACGATTCGCATCGAGAGCAAACTGCAAGGCGCGCGACTGCAGATCAGGGTGCAAAATTCCGGGCCTGCCGGCTCTGGGCTCGTTGCGCCAAACGAGGCAGCCAACGGGATCGGGATCAGCAATACCGCGGAGCGTCTGAAGACACTCTATGCCGCGGACCACAAGTTTGTGCTGCAATGGCCGGAGGCGGGCGGTTGTGAAGTGACGGTTGAACTGCCTTTTCGCAAGAGCACGCGGCAAGAGGTTTCCTCGTGCGCGCCCTGATTGTGGATGATGAGCGACTGGCCCGGCGCGGCGTTCTGCTGCGGCTGCGAAAATTTAAGGATATCGAGATCGTCGGCGAATGCTCGGATGGGCTGTCCGCGGTGGAGAAAATCCTCGAGCTTTCACCCGATGTGGTGTTCCTCGATATACAAATGCCCGGCATGGATGGCTTTGAGGTTCTGCGCGCCTTACCGAAAGAGAATCTCCCTGGCGTCATCTTCCTCACGGCCTACGAACAGCATGCCCTGCGGGCATTCGAAGTTCACGCGCTGGATTATCTTCTGAAGCCCGTGGACGACGAGCGGTTTGCGGCAGCCGTCAACCGTGCCCGTAAGCTTGATGATTCGGCCTCCAAGCTTCGAATGACCCAGCGGATTCTGCAGATGCTGGGCCGGGACTCCGAGAGATACGCCTCGCGCTTTGTGGTGCGCACGGGTTCACGGATGCAAATCGTGCTCGCGGAGGATATCGAGTGGATCGGCGCGGCGGGAGACTACACGGAACTGCACGTTCGTGGCCGTTCGCATCTTTTGCGCGAAACGATGAATTCGCTGGTACAGAAACTGGACCCGATGGAGTTCCTGCGGATACATCGTTCTCGAATCGTGCGGACTCGATGCATTGCGGAGTTACAGGCCATCGATAATCGGGAATATTTGCTGAAGCTAATTGATGGGTCGCAGCAGCGCTCCAGCCGTACTTATGCGCAAAACCTCGAGCGGTGGTTGACTCAGGGGAAAGCTTAATGAAGCGAAATATGGTGGCGAATCGCGACGAGGTGGACCGGCGGCTATCGGCGGGGATTGTTGCGGCGGAGTGTCGCGCCTCTCCCACCTCCACGCGGCGTTGAATGATACCAGGCGGATGCCCCACCCTCGCAGCCAGGCAAGCCGCCGCCTCTACGTTTTTGGGCGTGCCGCACTCTCGCGGGTTTGCGGCCGGGGGCCGCAGGCGAGGGTGCGCGGCAAGACGTCAAGCCCTGCCTCTCCGGCCCTGGGGTTCGCTCTACAGCCATTCCGCGCCAACCCCGCGAACCTTTGACTTTGCCGCCCTCGTCCGCACCCGACCCCCGTGTATTCCCATTTTTGAACTGGTAATCATACAGTAATTATGATAAAATAGACCCGGGGCCACCATTCCGGCCCACTGAGGACGCCATATGCACTCCGCCACAACGGCGACGGGCAGGCCACTCCCAACCCCAGGGAAAATTCTACCCAAAAACCGCCCCGCGCCCCTCAGTTGTCGCGCCACTCACCAACTGGCCGCCCAAAAACCTCATGTAACATCCGAACTACAATGTTACATCCCCGCTCCCGCCGTTACTTGTCACTCGTCACTCATCACAGGTGTCCGGCTAAAAGCTGAACATTTGCAATTGTTTAGCGGCATCGGGGCTCTCCGATGTTGCTGCGTTTTGCGTAAGTACTTGCAGCAAAGGGATTTTTTCGAAAAGGGAGACGCTCAGAATTTGCAGCATGGCATGCAGTTCCAAGTCCAGGCGCAAGCGTTTGCGCACGATGGCCGCCAGCACATAGATGGCGATGGCCGTCCAGATTTGCGTCTTCACGGCGTTCTCGGAGAGGCCATAGAAGGCTTTGATGCGCAGGTGCTGCTTGATCCATTTGAAGAATAGTTCGACTTGCCAGCGGCATTTGTAGAGTTGCGGAATGCTGAGCGTGGGCAAGGAAAAATTGTTGGTGAGAAAGATCAGCTGGCGGGCATTCTCCTGGTCGCAGTAGCGGATGCGGCGCAGCGCCTCCGGATAACCTTTCAAGGTATAGAAACTCTCCAAGCGGATCGTTTGGTCGCAGCGCAAGCCGGTGCTCTTGTCCACGGCCCGCGAAGTCACGCAGCGAAAGCGAAAATCTTTTCGCGCGCGAATGATGAAAAATGCCAAGCATTGCGTCAAGTGGTACAGCCGCGCGAAGTCCAAGTACCCGCGATCGAGAAGATAAAAAGCGCCCGGTTCCGGCAGCAGTTGATCGAAGACGCGAATTTCGTGGATTTTGGCTGGTTTTATGTCGATTCCCACCGGAATGCTGCCGCGCAGATCCAGCAGCGTGTGCATCTTGACGGCGGCGTTCAGCCGTCGGTAGCGCGCCCAGGGAAACAACGAAAGACACAGATCGATGGTCGTGCAGTCCAAAGCGTAGGCGGTTTCTTCCAGCTCCACCGCCAAAGGCTCGCCCGCATACAAAGGCCGCGCCATGGCGATGAGCACGCGCGCCAAATCGGCGAAGATGCGCCAGTCGCGGCTCTCGTTGGCGTCGGCCAGCGTGCTGCGCGAAACCTGACCGCGAATCCCCACATGGTACAGCTTTCCGCCGAGCGCCCGCAGGCACGTTTCGATGTCGCGCAAACTCTCGCGATACGTGAGTTGCGCGAAGGCCATGGCGAGGAACTGGTCCCAACAAGAAAAACTGCGCACGCGATACTGCCCGCGGTAACGCGCCACGCAACGCCGGAATTCGTACGTAGGAATGAAATCCATCAACTGCGCAAACACCGTCTTGCCGGAGTTCATCTCGCATCCCTCCCCGTGTCCCAGGAGCGAGAATGAGGCCTTTGCAATTCAAATCGAAAACTACTCTTTTCGCCGATAAATTCATATGCGTCAATAGCTTCCCAACCTTCTCGAAACGCTCAACCGGACAGTAGTGGTCACTCATCACTCGTAACTGCAAATTCAATCGCCAACCCGTGCGATTAGAAATCGTTGTACCTCCTACAAAACAAACACCCGCGACCCAATTCAATCGCCAACAATTTGCCACTTCCAGAATCACGACTTACAGCATTTCTAATCGTCACAACTTACACATCGCGCTCGGCGCTGCGGATCACAGTCCGCGCGCCACGGATCACGAGTCACAAATCACGAGTTACGTCGTTTCTAATCGTCACACCCCGCGATTAGAAAACGCTATATCTCATAGAAAACAAACACTCGGCGCACTTTCTAATCGTCATTTTTTGCAGGTTTCCGGAAGGCATCAGCGCCGCATCGCAGACGCGCCTCGCCCGCCGCAAGTCGGGACAGCAAGATCGTTTCTAATCGACAATACAAGATATTAGAATTCGCCAAAAACCCAACAAAAACACACTTTTCGACCGTTCTAATCGACACAAAAACGCGATATTCGGGAGCCAAAAATCTCGCATCACAACCGCGCGCCACGAAAGACGATTCACGAATCCCCACTCACCGCCGGCCGTTTGCGCATCCGTCAAACCAATGCGAGAATACCCCCATGCGCAAAACATTTAACGTAACGGCAATGGCATCAGCATTCGTTCTCGCGGCGGCACTCGCTCTGGCCGGCTCCGCGCCCGCGCAGGAAACCCCGGCGCCGAATTCACAACAGACCCCTGCGGCTGCGCAAGCGGCGCCGGCGAAATCTTCCGCGGCGTCTGCTGCTAAGACTCCTGGCACTGCGAAGACCGGGACTGCTGCGCACCATGCGCCGGCGAAAACCGCGGCGCCACTCGTCCTGTCCACTGACAAGGACAAGGCCAGCTACGCCGTCGGGATGAATATCGGCGCGAGCATCCGCCGCCAAGGCGTGGACGTAGACCCTGAGGTTCTGGCGCGCGGGCTGAAAGACTCGCTGGCGGGTGGCAAAACCCTGATGACCGACGCCGAAGCCAAGGCTGCCCTGACGGCGCTGCTAGCCGAAGCGCGCAAGGCTCAGGAGGAAAAGATGCAGGCGGCTGCCGCGGCCAATAAGAAAGAAGGCGACGCGTTCCTGGCCGCGAACAAGACGAAAGAGGGCGTCGTCACGCTGCCCAGCGGTCTGCAGTACAAAATCCTTACGGAAGGCACCGGGCCCAAGCCCACCGCCGAGGATTCGGTGCTCTGCAACTATCGCGGCACGCTGATTAACGGGACGGAATTCGATAGTTCCACCAAGCACGGTCAGCCCATCGAGATTCCAGTGGGCCGGGTGATTAAAGGCTGGTCGGAGGCGCTGCAGTTGATGCCGGTTGGCTCGAAGTGGCAACTCTTCATACCTCCGGATCTGGCGTACGGTGAGCGCGGCGCGGGAGATGCGATTGGACCGGACTCGACGATCGTCTTTGAAGTGGAGCTGCTCTCGATCAAGCCGCAGATCAAACCGGGCGTCGCTCCGATACCCGCGACCCCCGGCACGCCCGCCGCCCCCGCCACGCCGCAAAGATGAAAGCGCGTCGCGGCAGCTGGCGCACCGGAGCCTAAGGCATGTCGTATCTATGAGTTAGAGGCTCCGGAGCGTTCGCTTGTTACTTTCGGACTCGCAGAAACATGCCTCGCCCGCCACGTCCCCCGCTCGCCAGCGTTTAGCACTTTGGCACACCCCGTCTACATTCCAGTTGAGTCGGCTCCCCATGCCATTTAAGTTAACCCCAGGCGCATTAGCAGTAACTGGAATGCAACTACAAAACTAGGCCTTGGGGTTGGTGTTATGGCTGTCTCCGGAGATGCGGCCGCGGCGCGCATGCGTCGCAGCTCGAACGTGGTTTCGCGCGTCGTCGCCGACGAAGCGATTGTGGTGCCGATTCGTCGCGGCGTCGCGGATCTGAATTCCATTTATACCTTCAACGAATCCGGCACGCTGCTCTGGTCGCTCATCGAGAAGGGTGTGGATCCCGCACAGTTGGTCGCTCATCTTCAGGCACATTACGGCTTGTCCCACGAACAGGCTACGGCGGACGCGGAATCATTTCTGAAAGAATTAAGGGCGGAAGGATTGCTGGAGCCAGCCTAAACCGGCACGCAATCGTTATCCAGCTTAGGCGGCTGGATACTTGGGATGAACGAAGCAACCTACACTGCATTCAGTCTGGACGTGCATCAGCGCACGTCCGGCAAGCGCATCCCGATGGAAGTGTCCATCGAAGTCACCCGTCGTTGTCCGCTCGAATGCCTGCACTGCTACAACAATCTTCCGATGTCCGATAAGGCCGCCCGCCAGTCGGAGCTTTCGCTCGAGGAGTACCGCCGCCTGCTGGATGAGTTGGCCGCGGAGGGCTGCCTGTGGATCCTTTTCACGGGCGGCGAGATTTTCGCGCGCGCGGATTTTCTGGATATCTACGCGTACGCGAAGTCGAAGGGCTTCCTGATCACGCTTTTCACCAACGGCACGATGGTCACCGAGCGCGTGGCCGACTTCCTGGTGGAGTATCCGCCCTTCGCCGTCGAAATCACGCTCTATGGCGCCACCCGCGAAACCTATGAGGCGCTGACGCAAATCCCGGGATCGTACGAACGCTGCATGCGCGGCATCCGTCTGCTGAAGGAGCGCAATCTGCCGCTCAAGCTGAAGACAGTACCCACCACGATCAACCGCCACGAAGTGTACGAAATGCAGCGCATGGCGGAGGAAGATTTTGGCGTGGACTTCAAGTTCGATCCGCTGGTGAATCCGCGGATTGATTGCTCACAGAGCCCCGTGGAAGTGCGGCTCACCGCGGAAGATGCGGTGGCGCTCGACCTGCACGAGCCGCGGCGGCGCAGCGAATATCTGAAACTGATGGACCGCGATATGGCTTTGCCGGCCGATGCGTTCAAATCCGACAATGTGTACGTTTGCGGCGGCGGCCTGAACTCCTGCGCCATAGACCCGTACGGCGAAATCAGCATTTGCGTGCTTTCGCACCAGGAAAGTTACAGCTGGCGTTCGGGCAGCTTCCGCGCCGGTTGGGACGGTTTCCTCGCGCGTGTGCGCAGCAAGAAGAAAACGCGCCAGAGCAAGTGCGACGCCTGCCGGATCAAGACGCTGTGCGGGATGTGCGCGGCGAACGGCGAACTGGAAAAGGGCGATGCCGAATCGCCCGTCGAATTCCTGTGCGAAGTCGCTCACTTGCGCGCGATGGCGCTGGATATTGCAGTGCCGGCGCACGGCGAATGCGAGTGCTGCGCGGGCGGAGTGGCGCACGCGACTTTAGTGCGCTCGGCTGAGCGCATTCGTAAAGGCGAGGTTGATGTTGGCTCATGGACGCCGGCGCAGCCTACGTCCCTGCTGCCGATCTTGCAGCAGAGTTCCGGCTGCGGAAGCGGCTGCGGTTCTTGCGGGGCACAAAGATGAGCAGTGAATCACCCACGAGCGATCCGAAACAAGAGGCCAAGCCCTACGAGGCGCCGAAGATGATCCGCGTCAGCTTGCGGCCGGATGAAGCGGTGCTGGGCCATTGCAAGACGCCGTCGTCCCGCGGTCCGGCGGCCCTCGGTTGCGGCATCGCCGTTGGTGGTTGCATGGCTTTTGGATCATGACGCGCCAGGCATGAATGTGCGATCGAGTTCCGAAAAATTTTGTGCTAATGGCGCGTCGGCACGCCTGGCGGCGCGTATCGGCGGCATTTCGCTCGGAGTGACATCGGTTGCGAATGGTCCTGCTCTGGTGCCGGACGAGCAGCTCAGCGCATTTCTGGTGACCGACGAAACGTGCGACCTGGAATTCGAAGTTGCCTTCGGCGGCGGCTTCGACGCTCCTCCGGGGGAGCTGATGTTTGACTCCGGCGGGCTGTGGAAATTATTTCGTAACTCCGAGGGCTATGGCTTTCGCTTCACGTCGAAATCCATCGGCCCGCTTCCGTACAAGCAGGCGACGGTAGCGGCGGATTTCAAAACCGGGCGTATCGAGCTTTCGCGCGAATATTTCGCTGCCGACCGGCCGGTGAATCCGCTGGAGTATCCGCTCGACGAGCTTTTGTGGATTCACCGCCTGGCGATGGGCCAGGGCGTGGAGGTTCACGGCTGCGGAGTGATCGCGCCGGACGGGCGAGGCATGCTGCTGACGGGCCATTCGGGGGCGGGCAAGAGCACTTCGGCACGGTTGTGGTCGAAGGATCGTGCGTCGCGGGTGCTCAGCGACGACCGCATCATCCTGCGGCAGGAACACGGCCGCATACAGATGTACGGCACGCCCTGGCACGGCGATGCGGGAATTGCGGAGGCCGCGCATGCACCGCTGGATGCGATTTTTGTGCTGCGGCACGGAGAAGCGAATGAGCTGCGGCCTCTGGGCGCGGCAGAAGGCACGGCGGAATTGTTCGCGCGCAGTTTCGTGCCGCACCATTCGCCCGACGGACTTTCCGCAGTGCTGAAATTTTTTCACGCCGTGACGGCGAGCGTGCCGTGCTTCGGCTTTTCGTTTGTGCCGGATTTCACCGCGGTGGAGGCGGTTTGCCGTGCGGGAGCCTAAAACGCCCGGGAGGTGCAACTCCCAACAGTTCGCACTCGTATGCGCGGCGACGTTGCAGCGCGGATTGACGATGCGCTTTCAGGCGTGCGGACAAAGCATGAAGCCGAACGTGCGGAATGGCGACATCGTGGAGGTGGCGCCGATTTCCGCGGGAGAGCCCCAGCGCGGCGACATTGTGCTGGCGCGCGGCCGCGGGGGGTTCCGACTGCATCGAGTGGTCGGCCGGGACGCCGCGACGGGCAAGATTGTGACCCGCGGCGATGCCGGGCAGCAGAATGACGACCCTGCGGAAATGGTGTTGGGAAAAGTCGTCTCGATCGAACGCAACGAGCGCAGGATTTCGCTCACCGCTCCGGGAACCAAGCTATGGCACGCAGTGCGGACGCAATCGCGACGAGTACTGCTTGCCGTGGCACACCGCGCGCCACGCGCGCGGTCGGTCGTGGCGCCATTCGTGTTTCTGGTCTTGGCATTATTCCTGAGTGCCGCGCCGGCAGCTGCACAGGCGGACTTGCAGACCACGGTGGATACGGCAGCGGCGCCGACAACGATCGCGGCCGGCGGCCAGATTACTTACACGATCACCGTAATCAATAACGGTCCAAATACAGCGACGACTCCTTCCGTAACGGACACGACTCCGGCCAATACGACGTTTGTCTCGATGGCGATGACGGGGGGAACCGGCACGTGGAACTGCACGAATCCCGCGGTAGGCGCCACAGGTTTGAGTACGTGCACGCGCTCGACCAACATGGCCAATGCGAGAACGGCCACGTTCACCTATGTGGTGCAAATCAATCCGGGGACGCTTGCAGGCACGACCATTACGAATTCGGCGAACATCAGCTCGACGACGACCGATCCTACTCCGGGCAACAATACGCTCGTTTCGAATATCGTCACGGTGGGCGCCACTCCAGATCTTTCGGTGACGGAGACGGTAGCGCCCAATCCAGTAGCGACGGGCGCGAACATCACTTACACGGAAACGGTGACCAACAACAGCACGACGATTGCCGCAATTGGCGCGACGCTCACCCAGAGTACGCCTGCCCAGACGCTATTTGTGTCTGCGACGCCTCCTGCAGGCTGGACCTGCGGCACAACGCCCGCCGTCGGCGCGACTGGCGCAATCATTTGCACTGCCAACGGCAATTTCAACGCCTCGACTTCCGTGAATTTCACCGTGGTGGTTTCCGTGAGTCCGGAGGCGACGGTTGGATCCGCGATTGCGAACTCAGTCACAGTGAGTGAGACCGGGACGGATCCGAACCCCGCGAACAACACGGCGACCGCGTCGGTGACGGTGCAGGGCGCCGATCTCTCGATGACTCAGGCTGCATCCAAGCCGGCCGTGGCTCCCGGCACCACGATTATGTACACCGAGACGGTCACCAACAACGGACCGAACGCCGCGACAACCGCCGTGCTGTACCAGCAGACGCCGCCTAACACGACTTTTGCTTCGATTGCGGCACCTACCGGGTGGACGTGCACATCGCCTGCGGTCGGCGGCACCGGACAGATCCTTTGTACGGATGGAACGGCACTGGCGAGCGGCACGACGACTACCGCGTTTACATTTGACGTGACCGTGAATTCCGGCGGGGCGGCGCCTGCAGCGGGAACCACGATCGTGAACTCCGCCGACGTGACCTCGCAAACGACCGATCCTGTTTCTACCAACAACGCAACCTCGACATCGGTGCTGGTGGAAACGACAGGGGATTCCGACCTGGCGGTTTATATGACCGCGTCGCCTACGCCCGTCTTCATCTCTTCGGCAATCAGCTACACGATCCAGGTCACAAATTTGGGGTTGGCATCGGCGGCGAGCGTAACTCTGACGGATACGCTGCCTGCTACGCTGACGAACGCTTCGGCAACAACTTCAGCGGGAAGCTGCGGCGCACCGGCGGGCGGGGTGATCACCTGCGCCCTGGGCGCGGTGGCCTATCCGCTCGGGACTCCGATAACGATTACCGTCACCGGAACCACTCCAGCGGCGGCCATCACGATGACGAACGTCGCCACCGTTTCAATCACCGGCACCGATCCAGTCTCCAGCAACAACACGGTAACGCTGCTGACGGTGGTGCAGCCGTTGGTCTGCGCGACTCCTGGCAAGGACGGGCCAGGCGGCACGCTGACAGGCGTCGTGAACGCATATTATCCACCGGGCGCCGGCGTGGGAACGGTGAGTGCCGGCGCCACTTCCGTGCTGTTGGGCGCCGCGGCCGCCGCACCGGGAGCGCAGACGGCCATCGCGAGCGGCGACCTAGTGCTCATTATCCAGATGCAAGACGCGACGATTAATTCCACGAATTCGGGAGTTTATGGAGACGGAGTGCCCGGCGACCCGGGTTACGGTGCGACGAGTCTGGCCAGCTCCGGACTATTCGAGTTTGTGACCGCGACGAGCGCAGTGCCGGTAACAGGCGGGACTCTTACATTTACCGGGACAGGCGCTACGGGTGGTCTGCTGAACAGCTATGTGAACGCAGCCGCGGCGCCGGCGACGAATCCGACGGCCGGGCAGGCTACCTTCGAGGTAATTCGCGTGCCGCAGTACACCTCCGCGACTTTAAATTCCGGGCTGACGGCTTTGGCGTGGAACGGCAAGACCGGGGGCGTGCTGGCGCTGGACATTGCATCGCAACTTACGCTGGGCGGCACGGTAGCGGTGGACGCCGAGGGATTCCGCGGGGGCGCAGGCCAGAACTATACGGCAGCGACAACGCCGCCGACGCCCTTATCCACCGACTACGTGACGCTTTCAACCCAAACGACGAATGCATCCAAGGGCGAAGGAATCGCCGGAACGCCGAAATATATCGCCAACGCCACGCTGACGGCCGCGACGAACACCGCTAACGAAGGTTATCCGAAGGGGAGCTTTGCGCGAGGCGCACCGGGTAATGCCGGAGGTGGTGCGACCGACGCCGATCCAACCGCCAATGACCAGAACGACGGAGGCGGGGGCGGAGCCAATGGAGGTAACGGAGGGAACGGCGGATTCGCATGGAACAGCGCAGGACTGGTCGGCGGTTTCGGAGGCCAGGCGTTCCCCGCAACGACCAGCGCCATTCTGATGGGAGGCGGCGGTGGGGCCGGGACCACAAATAACGGCTCATTCTGGGATCCCAGCACTGATACTGGCGGAAGCACCAGCAATACTTGCCCGACGCCCTGTACCGGAATCAATAGCAGCGGGACGGCGGGAGGCGGCATCGTCATCATCCACACCGGCTCGGTGGTGGGCACTGGCGCGATCACGTCCAATGGGCAAGCAGCGCTGCAAACCGAAAACGACGGCGGAGGCGGGGGCGGAGCGGGTGGCACGGTGCTGGTGTTTGCCAATAGCGGCAACTTGGCAGGGTTGACGGCGAGCGCGGTGGGAGGGAACGGCGGAATCACCTGGCCGGAATCCGCACCGGGCGCGTTTCCTGGAAACCGTCACGGACCTGGCGCTGGCGGCGGCGGAGGCGTGATTTTCACTTCATCGGGTCCGGGAACTGCGAACGTCAGCGGGGGAATTCCGGGCTGGACTACGCTGGCAAACGATCCCTACGGGGCCACAACGGGGCAATCTGGCGTAGCCGCGATCGCTTTGGCCATCACTGAAACGCCCGGCACGCAATCGGGTGCATATTGCGCGGGCGCGGATTTGGCGGTGACGAATGCCGGGACTCCCAATCCGGTGATTCCGGGAAACAACATCACCTATACACAGACCGTAACCAATAACGGTCCGCTGGACGCTATTAACGGTACTTTTAGTGAAGCAGTTCCTAGCAACACGGCTTACCAATCGTTGGTCCGCGCCCCAGGATGGTCATGCACCACGCCCGCCGTGGGCGCGTCCGGAAACATCAGCTGCACGAATCCAGATGTTGCGAATGGCGCCGTGGGGACTTTCACGCTGGTCGTGCAAGTGTCTCCGGCAACCGTGAGCGGCACGCAAATCACGGACACCGATTCGGTGTCATCGGGGTCGAGCGATCCGAACCTGGCGAATAATACGGCCACGGTGGTGACGCTGGTGGCCGCGGCCAACACGGCAAACATTGTGGTCACCAATGCCGCTTCTCCGAATCCAGTGCAGGCGGGGAACAACATCACGTACGTCATCACGGTGACGAACCAAGGGCCTTCCGCGGCGACGACGGTGACGTTTAACGACACGGTTCCCACAAACACGACGTTCTTTTCGTTCGCGCAGTCCGGAACTGTGTGGAGCTGCCCAAGTCCCGGTTCGGGCGGGAAAGTGACATGCACGATCGGCACGCTGGCGCCTGGAGCGACGTCTACGTTCACGCTGGTGGTGAATGTGGCGTCCGGAACTGCCTCGGGCACGGTGATTTCGGATACGGCCAGCACCTCGACCGCGACGCCGGATTCGAATCCTTCGAGCAATAGCGCGACGGCGAATGTCACGGTGGCGTCCGCGGGGCAATATGACCTGAGCATAACCAAGACGGGATCGCCCAATCCGGTTACGCCCGGAAACAACATCACGTACCTGCTGAAGTTTGCGAATAACGGCCCGAACTCCGCGAGCAATGTGACCTACACGGATACGGTGCCGGCCAATACCACATTCGTTTCGCTGGCGATACCCGCCGGCGCCACTTGCCCAACGGTTCCGGCAGTCGGCGGCACGGGCGCGATCAGTTGCTGCCCAGGGAGCGGCGGAGTGTGTTCAGGCGCCGCAGTTCCTTCCGGCACGAGCGCGCAATTTTCACTGGTGGTAAAAGTGAATTCCGGGACGGCCGCGGGCACCACGATCACGAACACGGCGATGATCGCTCCAACCACGAATGATGTGACCGTGGCGAATAATTCGTCCACGGCCACGACGATTGTCGCTTCGCCTTCGCAGGCGGACGTCGCGATCGTGAAGACGGCATCGCCCGAGCCGGTGGATCAGGGCGCGACGCTGACTTACACGCTGCAAGTGACGAACAATGGACCGGCCGTGGCACAAGGCGTCGCGGTCTCCGACCCCTTGCCGGGTGAGGTGACGTTTGTTTCGGTGTCCACGACGCAGGGAACTTGCAGCCAAAGCGCGGGGACGGTGAGTTGCAGCCTGGGCTCGGTGAGCGTGGGTGGACTGGTAATCATCACGATCAATACGACAGCGGTGACGTTCAGCTCGTCATCGCTGGCGGCGAATACGGCGACGGTGGGCGCGACGACGAGCGATCCGAATCCGTCGAATAATTTCTCGTCCACGCTTTCCACGATACAGGCGGCCACGGCGGTGCAGCTCGCGTCTTTTCAGGCGCACGCGATCGTTGGCGGCGGAGTGTTGCTGGAATGGCGCACGCGCGAAGAAATACGCAATCTGGGTTTCCATGTCTACCGCGAGGATGCGCAGGGGCAGCATCGCCTGGATCCTTCGCTGATTGCGGGTGGCGCGCTCTTTTTGCGCGGAGCACAGCCGCCGCACACGGCGAAGACTTATCAGTGGGTGGATCCGGATGGCGGGCCGGGATCGTCGTATGTGCTGGAAGACGTGGATTTGAGCGGCGAGCGGACCACGCATGGTCCGGTGAGCGCTGAGTCCACGATTACGGTGGCGGCGCCCGTGGCGCAAGCGGTGCTGCTGAACCATCTGGAGAAATCGCTGGCGTCGGCTGCAAGCTCGATGGCGACGCCGTGGCAGCCGCGAACGCCGGCGCCGTCAGTGGCGCTGCCGCGGCCGGCGCCGCCGCTCGGTCCGCACAATCCGGTGATGCCGTCGGAAATGACGAGTGCGTATCTGGATGGGCTGCCGGCAGCGAAGATTTCGGTGAACGCGGAAGGATGGTACGTGGTGACGCGGGCGCAACTGGTGGCCGCAGGATTCGATCCCGGGAACGATACGCGAACGTTGCAGCTTTTTGCGGAAGGCGTGGAGCAGCCGATTGCGATAATTGGCGAAGGCCACGGGCCGTTCGCCGCCGGGGGTTCCATCGCATTTTACGGAACCGGGATTGATACGCCGTTTTCCGGCATTCGCGTTTACTGGTTGATTCGCGGAGCGCAGCCGGGCAAGCGGATTCCGGTGTCGGGGCTGCAGGGTTCGGGAGCCTCGGGATTGGGCAGCTTTTTATCGGCGGTGACGCTGGAACAGCGCACGACTTATTTCGCGGCGCTGCTGAACGGGCCGGATGCGGATAACTTCTTTGGCGCGCCGGTGAATACGGATCCGGTGGATCAGGATCTGGTGGTGAATCATTATGACGCGACATCGAGCATTGCGGCGCAGCTCGCCGTCAGTCTGCAGGGAGCGACGACTGGACAGGCGCACAGCGTGAGCGTCGCGCTGAATGGCTCCGCAGTGGGCGTGATGAATTTCAACGACCAGGCAAATTACACCAGCACGTTCCCGGTGGAGCAGGGCATGATCCACGAGGGCACGAACACCGTAACACTGACGGCTTTGAATGGCGACAACGACATCAGCCTGGTGCAATCCATCACCTTGCAGTACCCGCACAGTTATACGGCGGATGCGAATTGGCTGCAGGCTACCGCTCCCGCGGGCGAGAATTTGAAACTCACGGGCTTCACGAATTCGCAGATTCAGGTGTACGACATCACCGACCCCTTGAATATTGTTCAGCTGGCCGGGTCGTTGAATATGGATAACTCCGCCTGGGGCATTACCGTCACGGTGCCGGGTTCCACGGGCGCGGCGCAGCGCACGCTCCTAGCGTTTTCCGCCGATCAGATCTCGTCGCCGAGCGCGATTACCCACCATCCGCCCAGCACGTTGCTCGCGCAACGAGAGGGCGCGCAATCAATCATCATCACGCATCCGGATTTTGTAGCGAGCGCTGCGCCGCTGATCAGCCTGCGCAAATCGCAGCAACAGGATGTGGCGCTGGTTACCGTGGACCAACTCTTTGACGCATTTAATTACGGCGAGCGCAGCCCCTTCGCCCTGCGCGCTTATCTCTATTCGGCGGTGACCGAGTGGCGCGAAAAGCCGCAGTCCGTGCTGCTGCTGGGAGATGCCTCGCTTGATCCGCGCGGCTATCTCGGGCTGGGCGATTTCGATTTCGTGCCCACGCGCATTATCGAAACGGGCGCGTTCAAGACCGCTTCCGACGATTGGCTGACGGATTTCCAGGAGACCGGATTCGCGACGATACCCACGGGCCGCATCCCGGCGCGCACTCCGGCGGAGGCCGCGCTGGTGATATCTAAAATCGTGAATTACGAGCAAGGCGGATCGGCCGGCAGTTGGACACATCAAGCATTGGTAATCGCCGATCAGAACATCGGAGTGGATTTCTCGAACGAGGCGGAGTTGGCGAATGCGCTCTTGCCGCCTTCGGTGGTGACGACGACAATTCTGGCGGACGGACAGGCTCCGAACGTGGTCTCGCAGCAAGTTCTGGACGCGGTGAACAGCGGCGCTTTGCTGGTGAATTACACCGGGCACGGGTCCGAGGAGCAGTGGTCCTTCGCGGACTTGCTGGACGATACGTCGGCTGCGGCGTTGACAAACGGCGGGCGACTGCCGGTATTTTTGCTCATGGATTGCCTGAACGGATTCTTCCACGACGTGTACGCGACCAGCCTCTCCACGTCGCTGCTGATGGCTCCCAACGGCGGGGCGGTGGCCGTGTGGGCCTCGTCTGGATTCACCACGGCGCCGCCACAGGCCGCTATGGACCAGGCGCTGCTGCGCACGCTGGCAGCCAACCCCTCGCTGCCGCTGGGCCAAGCGATTCTGACAGCTAAGTCAAAGATCACAGACCCCGACGTGCGCCGCACGTGGATACTCTTCGGCGACCCGGCGATGGTGATGGCCTTCCCGAATACACCAGCTGCGCACCACAGGCGCTAAGCGACGCGCGTGGCGCCACAGCGCTCGCGCGTGTTCTTTGTGCAGAACTGCCCGAATAATTCCGCGGCGATGCCGCTGCCCGGGAAATGGGACGGGCAATTAGCGCGCGTCCGGCATACAATCCGATCAGACGATCCTATGGCCGATTACGCAGGTTTCGCTAAACGCGGTTTGATAGCAGTGCTGGCCTTGTTCGTGGTTGTGTATGCATCGGACTACAGCTTGCTGCGCTACAGGATGGGGAAGAACAACGGCGCTGCGGCGCTGGGGACAGTTACTTCTTTCTACGCCACGGCGCTAAAAGACGGCAAGCTGCAAATTTTTACGGACCAGCCGCAGACCGAAACCTGCGTTCACGCGCTTTTTCCTCATTCGGGCATGCGGCCTTGTTGGTACGCCAGCCGCAACAACGTAAAGACGATTGGATAGGCGCCGTAGCAAGCCCTTCCTTGCGCGTCAGAATCAGCGGCGGCGTTTGCGCGGGCGGCGAATAGGCGTCTCGGCGTTGGCCGCGGTTTGCAGCAACTGAAATAGCGCCTGGGCATCGCGCGTGAGCGGGCGATGGCGCGGGTAGATCACATCCAGGTTGCGGCGGAGCGGCTCGACGTTGTCAATCTCAATCGCGACCAGCTTGCCTTGATGCAGTTCCTTCGAAACGGCAATCTGCGGCAGAAAGCTCAAGCCCAATTTGCGCTCCACCATGCGCTTGGCAGCCTCAATCGTTTCCACTTCCAGAACGGTATTCGGCAGTTGGCCCGCGCGGCGAAATAATCCCTGGCTCAGGGTCCAATCGCTCGAACCGCGATCGAAGAAAATCAGGGGCATGGACTCGACATCTTCCAGTCGCACGTGGCGCTTGCGCGCGCACGCGTGATTCGGGTGGACGACGAGAATCAAAGGGTCGTCCCGCAGCGTCATCGTTTCCACTTCCGGGTGATTCAGCGAGCGGGCAATGCCGATTTCCGCCTCGCCGTCGAGCACCATTTTGAGAACTTGGATGGAAGTGCCGGAACGCAGGCTGACCATCACCTTGGGATTGGCCGCCTGATAGTCCTTGATCACATCCGGCAGGAAGTAGGTGCAAATGGAAAGCGCCGCGGCGATGCGCAGCGCGCTGCCTACGGACGGCTGAAGTTCGTGGATGGCTTGACGCGCGCGAGCCACGTCGCGCAGAACTTGCTCGGCGTGCGGGCGCAAGGCTTTTCCCGCCGGCGAGACCGAGAGTCCCCCGCGCACGCGGGAGAAGAGTTTGACGCCCAGCGAATCTTCCAGCGCACGCACGCGCGCACTCACGGCCGGCTGGCTCACACGCAGCGCGGCGGCAGCGCGGTGGAACCCGCCGTAGGTGATTACGGCAAGGAATGTCTCGATTTGATCGATTTCCATGACGGACCTTTGAGTCGAAGCATGCGCGCCGCGGGTGCAAAACCAAGCAGCCGAGCGGGAAGTACTGGCAGTCCTACACAAAAATCCCCGTGCTGCCTAGAACTGTCTGATAACAGTATTCTATCAAGATGATAATGACAATCAGTTTGACTGATTATGTGTCCTGACTCACACTGTTTACTAACAGCCCACGGATTTGGCGGGCTCCGGCCAGTATCCCAGAGCGAAATTTCTACACCAGGCGAGGTCAAGCGAATGAGCAACCCTAACGGCAATCATCGAAATCTGGAACATTCCTGGAAAACCGACCTGAGGTGGGAAGGCGTGACGCGGCCATATTCCGCGAAAGACGTCGAGCAGTTGCGCGGTTCGGTGCACATCGAGCACACGCTGGCGCGCCTGGGGGCCGAACGCCTCTGGCAACTTTTGCAGGACGATCTCTATGTTCCGGCGCTGGGAGCTCTGACGGGGAATCAAGCCGTGCAGCAAGTGTCCGCCGGGCTGAAGGCGATTTACATGAGCGGCTGGCAAGTGGCCGCCGACGCCAACGACGCCGGTCAAATGTATCCGGATCAGAGTTTGTATCCGGCGGACAGCGTGCCAAACGTGGTGCGCAAAATCAACCAGGCGCTGGCGCGCGCGGACCAGATTCATCATGCGGAAGGGAAGAACGGGATCCACTGGTTTGCACCCATTATCGCCGATGCGGAAGCGGGGTTCGGCGGCAACCTGAACGCTTTTGAACTGATGAAAGCGATGATCGAAGCGGGCGCCGCGTGCGTTCATTTTGAGGATCAATTGTCTTCGGCGAAGAAGTGCGGCCACCTGGGCGGGAAAGTGCTGGTATCCACGACCGAAGCGATACAGAAGCTGGTGGCGGCGCGGCTGGCCGCCGACGTGATGGGCGTGGCCACGCTGATTATGGCCCGCACCGATGCGGACAGCGCGCATTTGCTGACGAGCGACATTGACCCGCGCGACCGCAAGTTCCTGACCGGCGAGCGGACCAGCGAAGGATTCTTCAAGATCCGCGGCGGGCTGGAATCGGCCATCGCGCGCGGCTTGGCCTACGCGCCTTACTGCGATCTACTGTGGTGCGAGACTTCGAAGCCGGATCTGGGCGAAGCGCGCCGCTTTGCGGAAGCCATTCACGCGAAATATCCGAACAAGATGCTGGCGTACAACTGCTCGCCTTCGTTCAATTGGAAGAAGAATCTGGACGACGCGACGATTGCGAAGTTTCAGGGCGAGCTTGCGAAAATGGGCTACAAGTTCCAGTTCATTACCCTGGCGGGCTTCCACGCGCTAAATCTAGCCATGTACGAGCTGGCGCGAAATTACAAGGACGCGGGCATGACGGCGTACTGCCGCCTGCAGGAGAAGGAGTTCGCCAGCGAGAAACAGTTTGGTTACGATGCGGTGAAGCACCAGCGATTTGTGGGGACCGGGTACTTCGACACCGTGCAACAGGTGATCACCAGCGGAGCCGCTTCGACGACCGCGTTGGCAGGGTCTACGGAGAACGCGCAATTTCACGAGGTGAAGACGACGCAGCGGCCGCGATTCGGTTCGAACGAGATGCGGCAGGCAGCTTCGGCGGATTAGCTCGCGGCGCGCTTTGGATCAAGGTCAAAAGATTTAACACAGAGGTCACAGAGTAAGGGCGGAGTTCACGGAGACGGCTAGCGTAATCAGCGACCTCGCGCACGCCTTCGCAGGGGCAGACGGAAAGGGGCGAACTCGATGAGTTCGCCCCTTTTTTATATTGGGGGTTTGTGTTACGGCTTTTTCGCATGGCCGTCGAGCGTTACCTTTGCACCGATGGCGGACTGACCCTTCGTAACGTCACTCAGGGTAAAAGTCCGCCGCTACAACGGCAACTGCAGTTCTCGACTGGCGGCGCAAAGAGGTGCGAGTGTAAGCGAACGAGGCCGCAAATTTCTCAGGTGCGCGCGGCGGTGACGATTTTGGCGGTGGTGATGGCTTGGCCTACGTGGCGCCGGGTGTGGTCGGCGATGTGAACGAGCAGGCCGCCGACGGTGGTGGGTAATTGCTTTTTGCCGACGTAGCGAGGTTCATCCAAGCGAGTGGGATCAATCCGGGAGATGCGCGTGGCGCATTCAGCCAGTGTGGCTTTCAGTTCCGCGAATAGATCGCGGCTGGTTGCGCCTGGCTCGAATTCACTCTGCAGCGCGGCGAGTTGTTCGGCGCTGAGATCTTGTCCTTCGGCGTAGGTGAGCAAGCGATCCACGCTGCGCGCGATGTGGCGGATGTGGAAGGCCACGGGCGCGATTTTCGCCGGCCGCGCGTTGAGTTGTTCGTCGCTCAGCAGGGCGCACCAGCGCGTGAGGTCTTCCTGGGCGAGTTCGAGGGCATGCAGCACGGCCCTGGGCACCGCGGGAATTTCCGTCAACGTGCCGCGCAGCCAAGGCTCGGGCAGTGGGGAATCAGACATGGTTTTCATCTCCACAATGTAAGCTACCCGAAAAGCGGCGGTAATTGAATGGCGGCGCTAGAGAAACGGAGCGAGCGGCGCTACGAGCGCGAACAAGGTGATTTGAGCGGCGGGAAATTGCTCAAGGAGATTTCGCTGCGGGCGCCTTTTCGGGGGGAGCGTTCGTGTCGGAAGATTTGGCGTCAGGCACTTTTGCGTCTGGCGCTTTCGACTCGGCAGCGGGCTCGCCGGGCTTAGCCGTGTCGGCATCCGGTTTGGCCAGATATTGCACGATCAGCGAGACGCGGCGGTTGGCGGGGTCCAGCGGGGCATCGGGCAGGAGAGGCATCTCATCGCCGAAACCGCGCACCTGGGTTACTTGATTTTCTCCCAAGCCGCTGGCCTGCATCAATCGGCGCGCTGAGTTCGCGCGATCCGCAGAAAGCTCCCAATTTCCGTAGGTGCTGTTTTTGGCGTACGGCTTCGCGTCGGTGTGGCCTTCAATTGCGATTTTGTTGGGTAGTTTTCCCAGTTCTTCGGCGAGTTTCTTGAGCAGGCCCTGCCCGTCTTCGTTTAGCTTCGGGCTGCCCAGATCGTAGAAAGTGCCCTTGTCTGATTCGGTGAGTTCAATCCGCAGGCCCTCGTTGGTGACGGTCATGATGATGTGGTTTTTCAGCTTGTCGAAATCGGGGACCTGGCGGACGGCGCGTTGCAATTCCTCTTTCAGCTTGGACATATTGTCTTTATTGACGATGAAATTCTTGCCGGAGCCCTCCATGTCAGTGCCGACTTTTTTCGAGGTGCCGGTAGGATCCTTGAAGTAGCCGCCGACGGCCTCTTGCACTTTCTTGCTGGTATTGAGGAGCCACAGGACGATAAAGAGCGCCATCATGGCCGTCACGAAATCGGCATAGGCGACTTTCCACGCGCCGCCGTGGTGGCCGCCGTGTCCGCCTTTTTTTTGATGACGATGATGGGAGCTTTGCCAGTCACAAATAAACGACCGGGTCCGCGCGAGCGTTAAGCCGCTGCGGCTGCCGGAGCGTCACCTTTATCCTTGATGTGTTTTTCTGCGTCTTGAAAGTTCGGCCGCACATGTCCGGGAATTGCGCGGCGGCCGATTTCGACGGCCATGCTGGGCGCCGTGCCTTTCATAAAGGCGACGATCATCACGCGAAGAAATTGATAATAGGCGTGCTCGTCGTCGACAGCTTTCGCCATACTGGCAGCCACCGGGCCCACCAGCCCATAACAGAGCAGGATCCCAAGAAAAGTGCCGACCAGCGCCGCAGCCACCTTCTTGCCGATTTCTTCGGGAGGTCCGCCAAGGGATCCCATGGTGATGACTACGCCCAATACCGCAGCGACGATGCCCAGGCCGGGCAGGGAATCCGCCACCGTGGAGAGCGCCCCAATGGGAAGCGTAGCCTCGTGATGGTGAACGTCCATATCGTTCTCGATCATCTGGTCGGCGTCAAAGGGTTCGATGCCGCCGCTGGAGGCCATGCGAATGGAGTCGCAGACGAATGCCAGCGCGTGATGGTCTTTCAAGAATTTTGGATACTTGGAGAAAATCGGGCTCTGTTCGGGGTTGTCACTGTCGGTTTCCAGGGCCATCAACCCGTCGCGGCGGGCGCGGCTGAACAGCTCGAACATCATTTTCAGCGAGTCGAGATACGTCTGCTGGTTGTATTTCGAGCCGCCAAACGCGCCGAGAATGCCGGAGAAGATTTTTTTCAAAATATGCAAGGGATTCGCGATCAGCATGGTGCCGAGCGCGGCGCCGCCGATGGTTACCAGTTCGGCGGGCTGAATCAGCACCTTCAGGTTGCCGTGTTCCATCAGGAACCCGCCAATCACCGCGCCGAAGACCACTACGATTCCGATAATTATGAACATCGAAAGCCAGTCCTCCCGGGAAATTCGCTAGTCGGCGATCTTCACGCGATTGCGCCCCGCCGTAATGCTGTCCGCGAGGGCCTTTTCAGCCCGCTCTATCAGGGACCGCTCGGTATCGCCGGTGCGCGCGGACGTTCCGCCAAATGATGCGGTCAGCGATACATGGTCGCCCCACCACTTGAACTGCGTGTTGTGCATCATGCGCAGCAGGCGGTCGGCGACCCGTTTCACTTCCGTGGCGCTACACTCTGCCAGCACGGTCAAAAATCTGTGGTCGGAATGCACGCCCACGAAATCGGTGGGGCGCAGGCTGCTCTCGATGGTATGGGCGGTCATACGCTGTATAGCGGCGACGCCGGGCACGCCATAACTTTCCCGGAAATGAGGGAGGGCATCAACCTCCACGCAGAGAATGCTGAAGGGGATGCAATGCTCGGCAAACGTAGTGAGGCATTCGCGGACGTGTGTCTCCACGTAGGAGCCGGTGAGAACTCCGGTGGCTACGTCAATGCATCCGAAATCGGCGAGCTTGTTTTGACGGCGTTCCGAATAGCTCACGCGATGATCGTCGTCAAAAGTTTCGGCAGCGCCGGTGACGACGCCGTCGCGATTGCGGATAGGCACGGAGCGAACACGCACCGCCACCTGGTGGCCCGCTTTGTGCCGAAGTGTAAGCCCTGTTATCGCGGCCCGACCGTCGCGGAGGACATCAGCCAGAGCGCTGCCAAACGCGCAGACTCCATCCTGACCCTCCTGT
Organism: uncultured Acidobacteriota bacterium; assembly: GCA_963780035.1. GTDB lineage: Bacteria > Acidobacteriota > Terriglobia > Acidiferrales > UBA7541 > Palsa-295. Next base: position 36,299 of record CAWAAG010000024.1, read on the forward strand.
TCGGGCGTCCCGAAAAAATCCCGGCAAAAATGTCCTAGTACATCCTGACGCAGGTAGCCGGTAATTCTTTCCGCCCCTTCGTTCCAAAACTGGATTTTTTCACTGCGATCCACGAGATAGACGCCGCTCTGCATGGATTCCAGAACGGTGCGATAAACTTCCGGGTCGTCAAAAAAGGACATGCGGGAACTCCACTATGAATCATCGGTCAAAAGCGGGGCAAGTTTAGGCGAGGCGGCGCGGGTGTTTCGCGGCGTGTGGTGCTGCAGAGCGCTTAACTACGGCGGGAAATCGGCGCGTGACAATCTAAAGTTCACGCGGCTGTAACAATCCGCTCATAATATGGTTTGTTATCTAAACGCCATCCGGTGAAGTACTTGCTACGCAGTCAGGAGAGACGAATCGATGGAGAAGCGGAATTTCTTATTTGTTTCACTGACCGGGTTGATCAGCGATATCGCCTGGCAGGTTTCGAAGGAGGGTCACGAGGTACGCTACTACATCAACGACAAGAAGGAGCGCGACATCGCGGACGGCTTCGTGGCCAAGTGCAAGGATTGGGAGAAGGACGCGGAGTGGGCGGACATCCTAATTTTCGACGACACGCTGGGCCAAGGCGAGAAGGCGCAGGCGCTGCGGGCGGCAGGCAAGAAGGTGATTGGCGGGACGCCCTACTCCGACCGGCTGGAAGATGACCGCTCGTTCGGCCAGGAAGAGCTGAAAAAAGCCGGAGTGAATATTATTCCTTACTTCGAATTCGAGAATTTCGATGATGCCATTGACCACGTGACGCAAAATCCCGGGCGGTATGTCATCAAGCCCAGCGGCGAAGCGCAAAACGTGAAGCGGCGGCTATTTGTAGGCGAAGAAGACGACGGCCAGGACGTGATTTACATGCTGGAGGCCTACAAGAAGGCGCTCTCCGATGAGATCAAGGTGTTTCAATTGCAGCGGCGGGTGACGGGAGTGGAAGTCGCCGTGGGCGCATTCTTCAACGGCAAGAGTTTCGTGTACCCAATCAACATCAATTTCGAGCACAAGAAGCTTTTTCCGGGGGAAAACGGACCGCCGACCGGAGAGATGGGCACGACGATGTTCTGGAGCGAGGCCAATAACCTATTCAATCAGACTCTGCAGAAAATGGAAAAGAAACTCGCGGAGGAAGGTTACGTCGGATATATCGATCTGAACTGCATCGTCAACCACCACGGGATTTATCCGCTGGAATTCACCTCGCGTTTTGGATATCCGACGATCAGCATCCAGCAAGCGGGAATGATTACGCCCATCGGGCAATTCTTCTGGGATTTGGCAAACGGCACCGACCCGAAATTGAAAGTGCGCAGCGGATTTCAGATTGGGGTGCGCATCGTGGTGCCGCCGTTTCCGTTTGATGACGATGAAACCTTTGACTCGTTTTCCAAGAACGCGGTGATCGTTTTCAAAAAGCCGCCGACTGACGAAATGCACATCGAAGACGTGAAACAGGTGAATGGCCAGTGGCTGGTGGCGGGAACGTCCGGCGTAATTTTGGTGGTCGTGGGCCTGGGCCAGACCATGAAACAGGCGCAAGCGCAGTGTTATTCGCGCATTAAAAACGTCCTGATCCCTAACATGTACTACCGGACGGACATCGGCGACCGCTGGGTGGAAGATAGCGACCGGTTGCACACTTGGGGATATTTGCGATAGGCAGAAGCCGGGTAGTGGGTCAGTTTCCGGTTAGAGCGTTGACCGAGAGCTACTCCAGTTTTTCGAGGTTCAACCACCATACAAGTCCTATCGCTTCGTTGACTTGTCACCGGCTGCAACCCAGGGTGCCTCAATGACGGGCCTCAGCTTCGCGCCCCTATTTAGCCGGAGCAGCAGATGCGCCCAGCCGCTTCAGCTCCGCCAGCGCCGCGGTGTAGCCCACATCCCCTTTTGGGCAGGCATCGCGCGCGGCCGTGAACCGCGCCAGCGCCGTGGTCCGTTGATGATGTAATAGTGCGTCCTCGCCGGTGAAGTAGTTGGCGTCGCAAACTCGCCACTTCTGCCAAGCGGAGACGCCGCTGGCCGCAGCCACCATCACCTCATTGGCTGTCACCTGTCCCAGGTCGAGCTTCAGCACCGGCCCAGGCCATTTCGACAGATCCGCGGCCGCTGCGACTCGCGCGAGCTGCTGCGCATCATCGTGGCCCTGCCGCTTCATGACCACGTGCAGAAACAGAGCCGCGGAAACCGCCGCACTAGAAGACGGCGCGGCGGAGATCGTGTGCTCAAAGTCCGCAATGGCTGCTGTTAGGTTGGACTGAGCGAAATAGGCGCCACCGCGGTTAAGGTAGGCGGTTGTGTCATTCGAGTTCAAATGGATCGCCTGGCTGTAGTCCTGAATCGCACGACCGTAATCGCCCTTCCTGATGTAGGCGACGCCGCGGTTGTTGTAGTTATTTCCATTATTCGGGTTCAGCTGAATCGCTTCGTTGAAATCCTGAATTGCACGGTCGTATTCCTCCTTGTCTATGTAGGCGTTGGCGCGATCGTAGTAGGCTCTTTCAAAATTCGGGTTCAGGCGAATCGCTTCGTTGAAATCCTGGATCGCGCGGTCGTAGTCACCCTTCTTTTTGTAGGCGTAGCCGCGGCCGTAGTAGGCTGTTTCAGCATTCGGGTTCAGCTGAATCGCTTCGTTGAAATCCTGAGTTGCACGGTCGTATTCCTCCTTGACTATGTAGGCGTTACCGCGAAGGTAGTAGGCTCTTTCAAAATTCGGGTTCAGGCGAATCGCTTCGTTGAAATCTTGGATCGCGCGGTCGTGATCGCCCTTGCTACTGTAGGCGGTGCCGCGGTTGTTGTAGATGGTGGACAGATTCCCCGTCGTAAGCTGGCCTGACTGGATAAGCGCTGTGCATCCGGCGATTCTGGTGTCCGGATCAACTGACCGGCACTTGCTCAGGTTTTTTGGACCGCTACATCCCATCGCGGTCATCGCCGCGCCGAGCAAAAGGCAAGTGCGCAAGGCTGGTTTGCCAATCACGTTCGATGCCCCTTGATCACGGATAACAGTACCATTCGCTATCTAAACAGTGAAGATCGCCTGAGGCAAACTGTTAGCGAGATGTGTCGTTCACACGTTTGCACAGCAATTTTGGGTGTTCTCCCGTCGGGGAGCGGATTATAGACAATGATGCAAGTTGCGCGACGGGCTGAGGGTCGAGCGATGGCGCGATTCGAACGCCATGTGAGGTTCGGTCGCCTCAGCCCCTGGTAAGTTCTATAAAAGGAGTCAAGAAGAAAACACTTCTCCTGCGGCTGGATTTTTTCTTGTCGTCCAGCCCACTCCGGTTGAGCAGGATTGTTGTTGCTTCCGTTCCGCGAACTCGGGACGCCTACGCACCGTTGCGTAGCGGTTTGGTTCTCACTGCCAGCGGTTTTCATCGGTTTTGCGCGACGAAGTCAGTCCGTTCGGAGACCCACAAGCAGCACGGTTGTCAGGTGCCAACCATGGTTCTATTGGGGACTCGTAGCCCATAGCTTTTTCGGGTTGTCCGAGGGGGACTAGGGTCGCGTGAGAGACTCCGCGTGCCCGAGGCACGCAGAGCCTAACTAATCAGCTGAGACTCGCCCTCGAACCCGAGTGTCTCCAGAACCCGACTGGCCACCACCGGAAGAAATTCCAGGATGGAACGGATTCGCTAAGACACTCAAGCTGTTTGTGGTTTCAGATGTTGGGCGTCGAAGCGCACTCCTTTCTTCCAGACGATTAACGTGATCGCGGCCATCTTGCGCGCCAGAGTCAGACGTGCCATTTCTGGCCGGATGCCCTTGGCCACCAGCGCCTCGTAAAACTCCTGGAACGGGCCGGCCTTGGCAGCGGCCACGGTGGCAGCACCCTTGAATAGATTCTTCAGTTCGTGATTGTGATTGCGATTCAGTCCACGAATCGAAGCCGGTTTCTTGGCGCGCTGCAGCTCTCCCTGGACGAAACGCTGCTCGGCGCTGCTGTGCGTCTCGATCCCAAATCCGCTGTAGGCCCAGAGCTGCCGCTTGGTACGGAAGCGATGCGGCGTTTGCATCAAAGCGATCAGCAGAGCCGCACGGATCGGGCCGATGAATGGAATCTCGCGTAACAATTTCCAGGCGTCCTGCTTCTGAGCTTCCGCGAGCAACTCGCGCCGCACTTCCTGACGCAGCGTCCGCAACGCCTCGAACTGCTGGTAGTAGAACTGCGCCCGGCGGCGCACGCCGGCCTCCTGGATCTTGCCCAGCCACTCGGCGCGATAGCGCTCTGCGTAAACTTGTTTTCCTCTGCAGGGAATCCCCCAGCTGCGATAGATCGCCTTCACCCGCGTCATCACCCGGATGAGGTCCGCGCTGATCGTCAGGTAACTGCGCGCCAACTCGCGCAGCGTGCGCACGCCATTCTCTCCGTGATACACCGAGCGGACCAGGTTCGCGCGTAACAACTCCGCCAGCTTCCGCGCATCGATGCGGTCGCTCTTGCTGCCTTCCTTGAGCAAAGCATTCCGGCGGGGGTTACACACTACGAGTTCAGTAACATGCGGCTTGATCAAGTCATACAACCAGGCAGCCCAGGTGCCTTCTTCGAAAGTCACATGCAAACTTCCGCGCAGGCCTTTCAGAAAATCCACAATGCTGCTGGCCTTGGTTTCGATCGTGCACTCCATCACCAGTTTGCCCGAGGAATTTAGAACTGCGATGCAGATCGCTTCCTTGTGCACATCCATCCCGATATACTTCACGTTATCCATACAGGGCGCTCCTTTCTGAGGTAGGTTCGAGCCGACACTCAAAACCTACTCCATCAGGGGCGCCCTTTTATATTGCGTCGCGTTACCGGAAACGGACGCCATACCAAAATCCGGAGATTCTTGTCAATCGGGGCACCGTGCGTTAGAGTACGCGCTTTCTTGCTGAGGGCGGAGCGCAGATGCCGGTAGTGGTGGAAGGCGAGAAGCTGAAGATATTGATTCGGCGCGCGGCGATTCAGAAGCGGGTGCGCGAAGTGGCGCACCAGATCACCAAGGACTTCGCGGGCCAGCGCGTGCACTTGATCGGGGTGCTCAAGGGCGCGTGCATCTTTCTATCCGACCTGGTACGCGAGATCAATCTGAACACCTCGATTGATTTCATCGCGGTCTCGAGTTACGGCAAGAACAAGGAAAGCTCGGGCCAGGTGCGGCTGATTAAGGACCTGGATAGCAGCATTGAAGGGCTCAACGTCATCGTGGTGGAAGATATTCTGGATACCGGCATCACGCTTACGTATCTTCTGCGCGTGCTTGAGCAGCGCAAGCCGAAATCCCTGCGGATCGCGGCGCTACTCGATAAGCCCTCGAGACGAATCAAGGACGTGAAAGCGGACTACGTCGGTTTTAAAATCCCCAATGATTTCGTGGTGGGATACGGACTGGATTATGCCGAACGTTATCGCAATCTGAAGGACGTCTGCGTGCTTACGTTGCCCTCCGAATAGCCATGGCGCTCACCGCATCCGAAATCGCGCGATTCATTGATCACACGTTGCTGAAGCCCGAAGCGACGCGCGACGAAATTTGCAAACTTTGCGAAGAAGCGCTGAAGTACGGCTTCGCATCCGTGTGCGTGAATCCCTGGAACGTTTCACAAGCCACTAAGCTGCTTTGCGGCAGCGCGGTTAAAGTCTGCACCGTAGTTGGCTTTCCGCTCGGCGCGACGTTGCCGGAAGTGAAGGCGTTCGAAGCGCAGCAGAGCCTGGACCGCGGCGCACAGGAAATAGATATGGTGATCAATATCGGCGCGCTGAAGTCCGGGCTGCTGGAGGGGGTCGCCGGAGATATCCGCGGCGTGGTAGAGACCGCGCACCGTGGCGGCGGGATCTGTAAAGTGATTCTGGAAACGGCGCTGCTGACGCGAGACGAGAAAGTGGCAGGCTCGCTCGCCGCCAAAAATGCCGGCGCGGATTTCGTAAAAACCTCCACGGGATTCAGTTCCGCGGGCGCCACCCCCGAAGACGTGCGGCTGATCCGCGAGACGATCGGCGCGGGCACCGGAATCAAGGCCGCCGGCGGCGTGCGCACGCTCGAGGACCTGCTGAAAATGGTGGAAGCAGGCGCCACGCGGATTGGCGCGAGCGCCGGGGTGAAAATCGTCGAGCAGGTGCGCTCCGGAAAGGCGTCCGCGGGTGCGGCGCCTGATAGCGGGAAATATTGAAGCGCCAAGGATTTCCGCAGCTGCGCGACGAGAGCCTCTTTCCTGCCTGCTATAATGAATCGATTACGCGCATGCCGCGCGGCGCTATTCGCGCATTCGGGGCGGGCGGGTATGCGAACGCTGACGGTGGCGTTTCCTCGGCGGGGGCTGAGGCGCCACACTCTTACTCACATGGATTCGGCAAAAATCAATTCGAAAATTGACGTTCCGGCGGAGACGCTTGCGATCCTGGCCGAAATCAGCCAGGAGATCAATGCTTCGCTGAATCTGGATGAAGTGTTGCCGAACGCCGCGTCGCTGATCAAGCGCCTGATCGATTATGAGGTGTTCGCGGTGCTGCTGCCGGAAGAGGGCACGGACCAGATGTATTTCCGGTTCGCCATCGGGCACCGGCAGGAGGTGGTTGACCACTGGCGCATTCCGATGGGCGAGGGAATTATCGGCGCGGTGGCGGCTACGGGGCAGGCGATTCGCGTCGCCGACGTGCGCGCTGATTCCAGGTACCTCAATGCGCTGGACGGCGTGCGGTCAGAATTGGCGGTGCCGCTGATTGTGCGCGGGCGCGTGATCGGCGTGATGGACATCGAAAGCAGCCAACTGGATTATTTCACGCCCGACCAGCAGAATATTCTGACGCTGGTGGCCTCGCGCATCGGCACGGCGATCGAAAACGCCAAGCTTTACCAGCACGAACGCAATCAAGCCGAAACGTTGCTGCTGCTGAACGAAGTGAGCCGGGAAGCCAATTCGACGCTATCAGTCGAAGAGGTGCTGCGGCGCTCGGCGGAATTGACCAAGCGGCTGATCAACTACCAGATTTTCAGCATCCTGCTCTACGACGAAGCGGAAAATGTTTTTCGCCATCGCGTCACCGTGAAATTCGGCCAGCGCGTGCAGGAAAAGCACGCGGTGCCGGCGCATGAGGGGATTGTCGGAGCGGCGGCGACGCTGAAGCGTCCCGTGGTGGTGCCGGACGTGGCCCTCGATCCGCGCTACCTGATGATTAATCCCGAGACGCGCTCTGAATTGGCCGTGCCCATGCTAAATAAAGACCGCGTGATCGGAGTGATGGACCTGGAAAGTCCGCAGCTCAATTATTTCACGCCGGATCACGTACAGGTGCTCTCGATTCTGGCGGCGCACCTGGCGGTGTCCATCGAGAACGCGCGTCTGTACGAACAAGTGGCGCGCGACGAAGCGCGCATGGAACGTGATCTGAGCGCAGCGCGGCGGATCCAGGGAGCTTTGTTGCCGCGTTTGCCGGGGCCGGAGTTTGGACTGGATATCGCGGCGCGGGTGGTCTCTTCGCGCGAATTGAGCGGCGACCTTTACGATTTTCTGCGCTACGGGCCGCAGGAATTGGGCGTGGCGGTGGGCGACGTCAGCGGGAAGGGCAGCGCCGCGGCGCTCTATGGCGCGGTGGCGATCGGCACCTTGCGCAGCCTGGGTCCGCAGAAGCATCGCCCTGCGGAAATGCTACGCGCGATCAATGGATTCCTGGGCGAGCGGCGCATCGAAGGACGGTTCATGACATTGTGCTTTGCCACGTGGCACCGCGGACGGCATAAACTGCGCGTCGCCAATGCCGGGCAGGAAGAGCCGTTTCTCTATCACGCAGGACATTGCGAACGCATTCCGCTGGCTGGATTTCCGCTGGGAATGTTCGAGGATGCCACGTACGACCAGCGCAGCTACATTCTGGATGCGGGAGACGTGGTGGTGTTTCACTCCGATGGAATTGGCGACACGCAGAATTCGAGCATGGAATTTTTCGGGCACGACCGGCTGGCCCAGATTGTGGCTGCCACGCATCAACTCACGGCCGACGGAATTGCGGACCACATTCTGGAGGAAGTGGACACATTTTCCGGCGGGAAGCATCCGTTTGATGACCGGACGCTGGTGGTGCTGAAAGTTAAGTAGGTACTTGTCTGGAATTCCTGCAATCTACCGCAGAGGCGCAGAGGACGCAGAGAAACCCGCACCCAGCACTTGCGAGACGCCGTGGTTGATTCGCTTGGTTGCGTGATGCCAGGTCGACTAGTGTTGCCGCGAGAGCGATGGCGCACTGACCCTTCGTAACGTCACTCAGGGTAAAAGTGCGCCGCTACAAAACCGTTGCTGGTCTGTGGGTCTAGCTTGGGTTTGCGGCGGGCGCCGGCCTCTTTTGGCGGTTGGGATGCAGGAAATCGATCACGGAATCATTGAACATTTTGGGCTGGTCCACGAAGGTCATGTGGCCGCTCCTGGGCAAAATCACAATCTCCGAGCCCGCGATTTTTTCGTGCATTTCCTGAGAGAGGGATGGGTCGCACTCGTCGTGATCGCCGGCAATGATCAGCGTCGGCACGTGAATGGTGTGCAGCTGGTCCACGTACTCGACCGACTTTAGATTGCCGTCAATCACGAACTCGCCGTCGGAGCCCCACATTTCGCGGTAGAGGTCCCACGCCGTGTTTCCTGCGGCGATCGGGTCGTAATTCGGGTCTGGGTGGTTCTGATACAGGTATGGGAAATATCCCTCGCCCCAGGCCGCGATCATGTAATCGTCGGTGTAGCGATTCTTCTGGTAATCCTTGCCGTGGCCGAAGAGGCCTTCTTTTTCCTCGCGGTCAATGCGCTCGCGCAGTTCCGTCGGCATTTTTTCCTTCATTTTCACGAACACCTGATTCATCTGCGAGGTGCTGGGAAAGGTGCTGCAGAGAATCAGATGGGTAAGGTTGTTTTGATATTTCAGAGCGTAGGCTTGCGCCAAGACGCCGCCGTAGGAATGTCCTAGTAGCGTGATTTTCCCCAGCACCAGGCCCTGGCGCACGGCCTCCACGTCTTCGACCATGTTTTCGACCGTGTAACCGGAGGGATCATCGAGTTTCTGCGAACGGCCGGAGCCGCGCTCGTCAATGAAGATCAAGCGATTGTGACGCGCGAGCGGCAGGAGGTACGGCAGAAAATAATCGTGGGAGGCGCCCGGGCCTCCGTGGACGATGACGATGGGAGCGCCGCGGCCGACGGTCATGTAATAGATCATGACGCCGCGGGCGTCGATAAAACCCTCCTGGATCTGGTAATCGGCGACTCTGGCGATCGGCTTCGGGGCTTCGGCGGGCGCCTCTGCCTCCTGAGTGTTCTGACTGGCCGGCGCTGCGGAAGGCGTGGCGGCCGACGCGGGAGCCTGCGCTCGCAGGATTGGCACGGCGCACGCGCACACCAAAGTCATAAGTACGATGCGAAAATATGGTTTCATCGGAGTCTCCTCGATTCTTGCTGGGTGGCTGTTACCGCTCTCCCCAGCGCAGTTTGCTGCGAAGAATTTCGTAATAGGTTTTGCCCGGGGGGCGGACCACGTGGACTTTTGTGGCCGCCTTGGTGATGACCACGCGGTCCTGGGGCTGCAGCTGGAAACCGATTTGCCCGTCAATGGTGAGAAAGACTGGCTCGCCGGTGGCCGGAAAACGCACTTCGACGCGGGCGGTGTCTGGAATTACCAGCGGACGATTGGTCAACATGTGCGGGCAGATGGGCGTGATCACGAAGGCGTCTATATCCGGATGGATGATCGGGCCGCCGGCGGCCAGCGAGTAGGCGGTGGAACCGGTCGGCGTGGCGATAATCAGGCCGTCGGCGCGATAACGGCCCACATGGTGCTGATCCACGTGCACATCGAAATCGAGCATGCGCGCGAGGGCGGCTTTATTGGCAACTGCATCGTTCAACGCGGTGAGCCGCTCGGCGGGCTTATTGCTATGGATGATTTCCGCTTCCAGCATCATGCGTTCGCTGGTGTTGTGCTGGCCGGCGAGGATGGTCTCGAGCACCGGGTACAGCTCGTCTAGCGTTACGCTGGTGAGGAATCCGAGTCCGCCGAGATTCACGGCGAGGATGGGGACGTTGCGGCCAGCGAGCGCGCGCGCCACCGCCAATAACGTGCCATCGCCGCCCAGCACGATCAGCAAATCAACCCTATCGACCAACTCTTCCCGCGGCAGAGCAGGGCCATTGGGTCCGACCATGGCTTGAGTTTGCTCGTCAATAAAAACATCAATTTTGCGCTCGTGCAGCCACCGCCGGAGTCCCGGGACGACGGCGGAGACCATTTCGGGGATCGGTTTGCAGATAATGCCGGCGGCGCGAATCATCGTTGGAGGCAGAATTCTACTCTAGACCCGTGCGCGGGCGTGGAGAAAAAACTCCTGGTTGCCTTCAGTGCCGGGGAGGCGGCTGGGGCTGATTCCCAGCAGTTCCAGGGAGCAGGCTGCTGCGGCGGACTGCACGCGCTCGATGGCTTTTTGGTGCAGCGCGGCGTCGCGCACGATGCCGCCTTTGCCGATCTCGCCTTTTTCCAGCTCGAATTGCGGCTTGATCAGGATCAGAAGATCGGCGGCGGACGCCGCCACCGGGACGACGGCAGGGAGCACTTTGGCGACGGAAATGAAGGACACGTCCATGGTGATGACCGTGGGCCGCTCGGGTATATCTTCGGCGCGCAGGTAGCGCGCATTGCGCTCGATGGCGGTGACGCGGATATCCTGGCGCAATTTCCAATCGAGCTGATCCACCGAGACATCCACCGCGAAGACGCGTGCCGCTCCATTCTGCAGCAGGCAATCGGTGAAGCCGCCGGTGGAGCTGCCGACGTCGAGGCAGATTTTGCCCTGTGGCGAGACCTGAAAATCTTCGAGCGCGCCCTGTAGCTTCATGCCGCCGCGGCTGACGTAGGGAAGGGCTTCGCCGATGATTTCGATGCGGGCGTCCGAGGCGATTTGGGTGCCGGGCTTTTCCATTTTTTGGCCGTTTACGAGGACGTTGCCGGCCAGCAGGATGGCTTGCGCGCGCTCGCGGGATGGGGCGAGGCCGCGCTCGACGATCAGTACGTCCAACCGAGTTTTTCCGGGTTTACGTTGCGGGCGGCCGCGTTCAGGGATGGCGTCGGAGGTGCGCTTCGCTTTCATGATTCGAGTGGACTCATTACGATTACTGCAAAAGCTTTAACACAGAGTGCACAGAGGAAATTCAGAGGCCACGGAGACTTCGCGCCGAACCACTAGAAGCCATCTGGCTCTGTTGACATCCTCGAAAAAAGGTAGCGATGCCTCAGGCGATACAGATTGAAACTCAGTCCAAGGAGCAGGGCCTGGCGCTTCTGGGTGCGCAGGGAACGACCGGGCGCGCGAGCCGAGAGCTTGCGCTTCACCGAACTGAACAGACTCTCGATCAGAGCGCGGCGCCGGTAGACTTGTCGTGGGAATGCTCGACGCATCTGGGCACGCACTCCGTGGATGCGCCAGGTTTTCTTGCCGCGCTTGGCTGGAATCACGCTCTGCGCCCCGAGCTGCTGTCGGATGTAAGTATGATTTCTCTCACTGTCGAATTCGGCGTCGGCCAGCACCAGCCCGATGCGCGTTTGCGGGGAAGCCGCTTGGACCACCGCGGGCAAATTCGCGCAATCGTTCCACGGGCCACGGCGCGCGATCTGCGACAGCAGGAACTGTTGATCCAGATCCGCCACCACCACCCACCTCAGCCAATGTCTCCACGGCAGCGGTTTTTGCCCGTGATGATGCATGCGCCGCACAAAAAACGTGCTGACCGCGCCCTGCGCCAGGCCCGTCGCATCGACCGCCACGCGGGCGCGCCGCCGTCCTTGTTTGCGCGTGCCACGCAAGCGGCGCACCGTCTCGCCGACCGCGCGGTCGATGGTCACATCGTCCCGACGTTGCAGAAAGCGATACAGAGTCGTGAAGTCGGGCACGCTCCCCAGTCCCAGCGCTTGGCGCAATTCGCGATGCTCGCCAAGCCGCACTTCGGCCTCGCGAAAGGTCCAGTCTTCGTAGCGCATCAGGCAAAGAACAGCCAACAACTGCGGTTGATTGAATTGGTGCTTGCTGAATCGGCTGCGGTAACGCGGCAGCACCGCCTTGGCGACCTGCAAGGCGATGCGAGCAAAGGGCAGGAGTCCAACTTCGGCCATCGTGCCTCCAGCCTCGGTAGCAAACAACAAATGCACGGTGCCAGCCATCTCGAATTTTCATCGTCGTAGCGAGGATGTCAACAGAGCCAGATAGGTTCTAGGCAATAGGGCCTAAGCTTACGAGCGGCGCGCGACTAGAAACTGCGCAAGCTGGCGCAGGCGGATGCCGCGCTCTCCGTAAAAATCCAGTTCTTTCAGGGCCTTGGATTCCAGGTCGGCGGCGATGTCGCGCGATACTTCCAGGCCATGCAGCGCCGGGTACGTGGCCTTTTTTTGCGCCTGGTCTTTGCCCGCTGTTTTGCCCAGCGCCGCGGAAGATTCTTCGACGTCCAGAATATCGTCCACCACCTGAAAGGCCCAGCCGATGTTTTCGCCGAAACTGAGCAAGCGAGTCACGTCGGCGCGATCTGCGCCGGCGGCGATGGCGCCGGCCACGATCGAACCGCGGATCAACGCCGCGGTTTTCGAGCGATGGATATATTCGAGCATGGCTTTATCGGAAGATTTGCCTTCGGCTTCCAGATCGGCCACCTGGCCGCCAATCATTCCATGATCGGTGCCGGAGGCTTCGGCGACCATCGCCAGAATCGCGAGGCGGCGTTGGGGTTCGACGGGGGCCATCGCGAGCGTGTGGAAAGCCAAGGTCAGCAGGGCATCGCCCGCCAGGATTGCAGTGGCTTCGCCGAAGACTTTGTGATTCGTGGGTTTGCCGCGGCGAAGATCGTCGTTGTCCAAAGCGGGTAGATCGTCATGAATCAGCGAATAGGTGTGAATGAATTCCAGCGCGCAGCCGACGTGCAGCGGCCCGTCCTGCTCCACGGAAAACATTCGCGCGGCTTCCATGCACAAAATGGGACGGATGCGCTTGCCGCCGGCGAAAACGCTGTAGCGCATGGCGCGATGGATAGACGTGGGAAGCGCATGCTCCGGCGGAAGAAGCTGCTGCAAGGCTGCTTCCACTACACTACGATCCTTCTCGAAAAAGTCGGGGACGGTCATAGGGTTTGAGAGGGTGCCCGGAATCTCGGTTAGCTGCGAAAAAGCAATCGAACGAGGGCGCTAACCATTTTCGTCTCCCGGATCAAACGGTTCAGCGGCCATCTTTCCGTCCGCCTTCTTCAGAAGAATTTCCACTCGTCCCTCCGCTTCCTCGAGCTGCTTCTGGCATTCGCGCGAAAGCTTTACGCCTTCCTCGAAGAGCTTCATGGCTTCGTCCAGAGACAAATCCGCGCTCTCAAGGCGCTTTACCACTTCCTCCAGCCGCGCGAGAGATTTTTCGAAATCTCCCTTCCTGGGAGGCTCGGCTGGAACGGCTGCTTTGTTCGGTGCTGGACTCATTCTGCCTCAATTCACGCTGAATGCACGCGCTGATCCGGCGCATTGCTGGGAATTCTACGCTTCTTCGCGTCCGCTGGGCCCCGGGCGCCTCCGAATTCTATCGCGATGAACTCATTGCGGCAATGCCGCGCTGCCGGAGGTGGCGTTGCGCGCCGGGAAGAGCGTCAGGCTGTGCACGCGAACACGCGTTTCGGCGGCTTCGCTGAAAGGAGCAGGGATTCCACGCCCCGCAAACCATTCCGAGAACTGGTCGCGATAATAGGGGCTGCCGACTTGGCCGGATTCTCCGGTCGGAACTTCCATCAGCGATTGATCGAAATTGGAAAGGTCGGCGACGAAGCGCATCGCCGGTCCGTGGCCCACGCCCATGGCGCGCACCGTATCCACGGTGCCGCCTTGCAGATAAGGCCCGATGCTGAAGAGCCTGTGTAGTGGCCCCGAACGGCCGAGCGGATGAACCATATCGAGCGGATGGAGGCGCCCCCAGTTCCACGCGGCTACGTCGTTGCTGCCCGTGCGTTTTTCCAGCGCGGCGACTGCTTCGTCGGCGCTGGCCATCACCAATTCATCATAATTCGCAAAACCGCTCGGCAGCCAAGCGGCGGGACGCTCGCGGAGCACATTTTCCAGAAACACTTTGTCGCGCCACCACACATCGTTGTAAACGCTCTGCGGTTCCCAGAGCTCGTACGTCGTGACTTCATCGCCCAGGTACGGCGCGAGCAGGTGGCGAAAAAGAGTGTGGCGCGTGTACTCGACAAACGAGGTTTCGACCGAGTCTGCCGTGGCGCGCGCGTCCCACCCCTGCAATTTCGCGATCAGTTGTTGCGTGCGGGGATCGTGCGGCGGCTTGGCGCTTGCTGCGGTTACCAGCACACCGGCGAGGAAGCGATTGGGCAGACTCACGATGTCATTTTGAATCGAGTTGCAATCCGCGGGCGTCAATCCGGTGCGATTCGACAAAAGTTCGTAGAGGCGAGCCGTGCGATAAGGCCCAGCCTGGCGATCGGTCAAATAGTATTTATATCCGGGACCGACTGTTCGCGCGTTGGCGGTGGCGACGACGCCGTCCGGCGGGTTGAACACGCGCGGCAATTCTTCGAAGGGGATGTAACCCTTCCATTCGAATTCGTCCGTGTCGTGGGGGACCGGCAGCGCGCCATTGCCCTTGGCGCGAATCGGGATGCGCGCGGGAATCGTGAAGCCGATGTTGCCGTCCACGTCCGCGTAAATTGTATTTTGGCCGGGCCCGGCGATGTGCCGGGTGGTTTCGATGAAATCGTGCCAATTCTGGGCTTCGCCCAGGAGTGGAAAACCAAAATCGAGCCCGCCGGGCTCGAGTGCCGTCCAACGCAATGCATAGGCGCGGCCGCCTTCTTCCGGCGGATCGCGATGCACGATCGGCCCGTGGCGCGTGACGATCACATCGAGATTCACGTCGGGCTTGGAGCGGACGCGAATCGTCTCGTGACGCACATCGGCCGTGAGCAGCTTTCCATTCGCGCGATAAAGCAGAGGATTCGCAGGGTCGAATGTTTCGATGTAGAGGTCCTCCACGTCCACATTGCTGTTGGTGAACCCCCACGCGATGCGCTCGTTGTGGCCGACGATTACCAGCGGCGCGCCGGGCAGAGCGAAGCCCTGTACGTTCAAACCCGGCGCCGTCAGATGGATCACGTACCACAGCGCTGGAACTGAAAGTGGCAGATGCGTGTCGTTCGCGAGCAGCGGCTTGCCGGAGGCCGTGTGCGCGCCGCTTACCACGAAATTGTTGCTGCCGATGATCTGGCGCGTTTGCTCGTCGAATTGTTCGAGGAATGTGCGCGCGGCTTCCCACACGATGGGCGCGAACGGCGGCGCACTGCTGGCGCGGTGCGTGTTGCCGAATGGCGGTTCGTTTGCCCCTTGCCCATCGCGCTGCGGTGCCGTGGGTGGCGACGTCCAGATCGGATGGTCCAGCGGCGAATCCTCGACGAACAAATCGCGAGCGCGCTCCGGTCCCACTTTTTCTGTGATCCACTGGCGATTCAATTTTTCCTGCCAAGTGGAAGTCAGGGTTCGATACATGTACAGGCTGATCAGGTACGTATCGGCGGGAGTCCAAGGGCGAGGCTTGTATCCCAGCGCGACAAACTCCAGCGGAAGCTTTTTTCCGCGCTGCACGATATTTTCATTTACCCCGCGCGCGTAGGCTTCCAGCAGTCCGCGGATTTCTGGCGACGCATCTGTGGCGGCACGTTCGGCGGCTTGACGCATGCCGAGGGTTCGGCTGCCTTCGTCGAAATTCAGGGCGACGGCGCCGAAGATCTCCGAGAGATCGCCGGAGGCGGCCCTGCGCAGCAAGTCCATCTGCCAGAGGCGGTCCTGGGCCATCACGTAACCCTGCGCAGTGACGGCATCCTCGATTGAACTGGCGCGAATCCAGGGACGTCCCCACTGGTCGCGGTCAATGGTAACCGCCTGCGAGAGGCCGCTGAGAGCTACGCGGCCCTCCAACTGCGGCAGGGAGCGGTGCACGGTCCACCAGCTGAGCAGCAATGCCGCGCCGGCCAGCAACAGCAGGGCGGCGAAGATGTTTCGTAAGATGCGCGGGGCGCGATTCATTGTGTCGAATGATTTCGTGCGACAGCAGCCGCGCAGTGTAGCCCACGCATCCGGATGCCGCAACGCCGTTCCGCATTGAACGGGTGGCGCGGTTGTGCGGAGATAGAGCGTCGCACGGCCGGACAGCGCCTGGCAGGCGCTTGCCCCGCGGCGACGAAAGACGGAAAATCGGCCTATGCCTCAAGAAGTCAGCACCGCGTACGTACGCGACGCGGAGAAAACGTTCCATTACTACAAGCAGCTTGCGGAACGCGCGATGGCCCAAGTGCCCGACGAAGCGCTTACGCGTTGTCTGGATGCGGAATCGAATTCGATCGCGCTGGTGGTGAAGCACATGGCCGGGAACATGCGTTCCCGCTGGACTGATTTTCTGACCAGCGACGGCGATAAGCCCAACCGGAATCGCGACAGCGAGTTCGAAGCGCCACCGCGCACGCGGGCGGAGTCGCTGGCGATGTGGGACGACGGCTGGAAGTGCGTTTTCGAAGCGCTGGCGCCGCTGGGCGAAGCCGACCTGGGGCGTACGGTGCTGATCCGCAATGAGCCGCATTCAGTGATGCAGGCGATACAGCGGCAAGTGGCGCACTACTCCTACCACATCGGGCAGATTGTGTTCCTCGCGAAGTACTTCGCGGGCGAGCGTTGGACGTCTCTCAGTGTTCCGCGCGGCAAGTCCGCGGAGTTCCGCGCACGCGTGCGTGACCGCGGAGCGCGGCAGCCCTAGCGCGGCGATTTGGGCTGCGCGCCGTGAGTCCGCGGCAGTCGCGGCCATGGCACCATGGGCCAACGCTTCTCTCCCGTTGCGCCGCGCCTCTTGCTAGAATCAGCGGTGATGGGTTCCTTAGCCGTCCTTCCATGGCAACCTTCCTCGAGGGGAATTATCGAGCGCTGCGCGGAGGCGCGTAATCGCGCCGCCAGTGAGGGACTTTCGCGATGATCGCCCTGCAACTCTTCGCGGTGCTGGCGCTGGTGGGCATCAACGCGTTTTTCTCCGCCGCTGAATTCTCGCTGGTTGCCGTGCGGCAGTCGCGCGTACGTCAACTGGTGGAAAAGGGCGACGCGCGCGCGAAGATCGTCGAAAGCTTGCTTACCGATCTGAGCCGGGTGGTTTCCGGCGTGCAAGTGGGCATCACGCTCGCGAGCCTTTCGCTCGGGTATCTGGGCGAAGTCACACTCGCCGGCATTCTGAGCCCGCTGGTGCAGGAAATTCGTCGCCCGTGGGCCGCGCTGATCGCGCACGGCGCCGCGCTGGCGATCGCTTTCGGCCTGCTGACGGTGCTGCAGGTCGTGCTGGGTGAACTTGTTCCCAAGAGCCTGAGCCTGGCGCGCGCCGAAAGAGTCGCGCTGCTCGTCGCGCGGCCTTTTCATTGGTTTCTGCACACTTTCCGGTGGGCGATCGATTTGCTGGACCACTCGGCGGAAAAAATCGTCCGCGCTCTGGGCGTGCTTTCGCCGCACAACCACACCCTGGTGCGCTCCACGGAAGAATTGCAGGTGATGATTCAGCAGGCACGCGACCGCGGCCTGCTGCCCGCCGCCGAAGTGAAATTCATCCAAGCCGCGATGGAGCTGGGGCAAATTCAGGCGCGCGAGGTGATGGTGCCGCGTCCGGATGTGCACGCGCTGCCGGCGCGCTCCAGCCTGGAAGACGTGATGACCATGTTCGCCACCACGCAGCGCTCGCGCATTCCCGTCTACGAGGGCACGCTCGACCACATCCTCGGGTTCGTGCACATCAAGGACATGATCTGGCTGTTGCTCGATCGCGCGCGCCGCGCCGAAGAAAACCAACCGCTGCCGGAGTTCAACCTGCGGGCGGTGCTGCGCGACGCGCTGATCGTTCCGGAGACCAAGCCCGTCAGCGAATTGTTGCTGGAATTTCGCGCGCGCCGCACGGGTCTGGCAATGATCGTGGACGAATTCGGCAGCATTCTGGGACTGGCCACGCTGGAAGACATCCTCGAACAGATGGTGGGCGAAATTCACGATGAATTTGACGTGGTGGAGCGCCCGCTGACGTTGCCGGACGGCGGAATGATTTTCGACGCGGCGACCAAGGTGCGAGAGCTGGAGGCGCGCTACAACATCGTGCTGCCGGAAGACCCTTCGTATGAAACCGTCGGCGGCTTTGTGCTCAATCGCCTCGGGTTCATTCCACGCGGGGGGGAAAGCTTTGAAACCGATGGCTATCGTTTCACGGTGATGGAAATGGACCACCGGCGCGTTTCACGATTGAAAATCAAGCCGCTGCGTGCCGTGAATGCGCTGGCAGCTCCGCCCGCAGCGGCGGGGGTATCAACTCCCGCGGCCGCCCCGCCGCATCAGGACGATTCGCAGCAGCTTGAATCGGCGCCGGAGGAAGCGAGCGGGTCCGAATCCAAGAAAGCGGATGGCCGCGCACCGGCGCGGCGGGCGGCACGCAGCTCCTCTTCCGCGGGATCTTCCTCGAAATGATTCGCTACATTTCATTGCGGCTGCTTTTTGCGCTGCCCGCGCTGTGGCTGATTGTCACCATGGTTTTTCTACTGGCGCATATCGTTCCCGGCGATCCCGTCGCGCAAATGTTGGGTGAAGGCGCGCGCGCCGACGATTTGCAGCAGTTGCGCCACGCGCTCGGGCTGGATGTGCCGATTCCCGTGCAATATGAACGCTACCTGAAGGGCGTGCTGCATGGAAATCTCGGCGAATCGTTTCGATTTCAGCAGCCGGTCACCAAAGTGATTCTCGAACATTATCCGGCCACGCTCGAGCTGGCCGCCGTGGCGCTGGGCGTCTGCATATTGATAGGAATTCCCGCGGGCGTGTTGGCCGCGCATAAGCGCGGTGAAAAAACCGATCACGCCGTGGGAGTGCTCACTCTGTTCGGCCTCTCGCTTCCCAATTTTGCGCTGGGGCCTGTGCTCATGCTCGTGTTTGCGGTGATTCTGGGTTGGCTTCCCGTCACCGGCCGCGGCGGAATATCGCATCTGGTCCTACCTGCGTTCACGTTGGGCGCGGCGCTGGCGGCGATTTTGACGCGGATGGTGCGCACCTCGGTGATCGAGGAGCTATCCGCCGACTACGTGCGCACGGCGCGCGCGAAGGGCGTATCGGAATCGGGAGTGCTGTTTCGTCACGCGCTGCGCAACGCGCTGATTCCTATTCTCACGATCCTCGGCTTGCAATTCGGCACGCTGCTCGCCGGAACGATCGTCACCGAAACCATTTTTTCCTGGCCGGGGATTGGCCACCTGACCGTGCAGGCGATCAACGCGCGCGATTATCCGCTGCTGCAAGGCTGCATCCTGCTGATCGCGGTCTCCTACGTGATCGTGAATTTGCTTACGGACATGGTGTACGCGGTGGTGGATCCACGGGTGCGCCTCGAATGAAAATTCTCGTTCAGGAAATTGCGCGCGAACTTCGGGAATTCCTGCGGCGCAGCACTCTGGGCCGCTGGGGATTTGGGCTTACGTTGCTTCTGCTGATCGTGGCGCTGGCGGCGCCGTGGCTCGCGCCATACGATCCAGTGGCGCAAAATTTGCCGGCGCGGTTGATGGCGCCGAGCGCCCTGCACTGGATGGGGACGGACGAGCTTGGCCGCGACATTCTTTCGCGCATCATTTTTGGTACGCGCGTTTCGATGCTGGTCAGCGTGAGCGTGGTCTTCGGCGCGGGGATTATCGGTCTGACGATCGGGGCGGTGGCGGGCTACTTCGGCGGATGGTTCGACAACCTGGTGAACATCGTGCTGATTAATGCGTTTCTCTCGTTTCCGGGGATCCTGCTGGCGATTGCATTTGCGGCGTTCCTCGGGCCCGGTCTCGACAAGGTAATTCTGGCGCTGGTGGTCACGGGTTGGGCGGGGTATGCGCGTCTGGCGCGCGCGCAGGTTCTGCAAGCCAAGGAAATGGAATACGTTCTCGCGGCGCGTTCGCTGGGCGCATCGCACGCGCGCATCCTGGTGAGGCATCTGCTGCCGAATATCTTGCAGCCCCTGCTGGTGCAGGGCACGATAGCGATGGCCGGGGCAATCCTGGCGGAATCTACGCTGAGCTTTTTGGGCGTGGGAGTGCTGGCGCCGATGCCGAGCTGGGGCGCCATGTTGAACGACGCACGCGGCCACCTCTTCGATGCCCCGCACCTGGTGATTTTTCCGGCGTTGGCGGTGATGACCGCGGTGCTGGCGTTCAATCTGCTCGGAGATGCGTTGCGCGACTGGATGGACCCGCGCATGCGGTCGTATTTAATCGTTACGTCGCTCGCCCGGTAAGGTACAGCCTTCGAGCGATTGTCTATCGCCGTCGGAACTCGTGTAGAATGCCGCCTTCATCGGCATCACAACTTAGGGTTTGAATCAGCGCGCGATTGCGTGCGGGCGTGAATCAACGCAACCCGCGCTGAAGCTTGTCGCTTAACTCGGGCGACGAGTGAAAGAGGAGAGTGCACATGGACACAGGCAGCGCGCTCTTGGTTTTGGTGGGGATCGTCTGTTTCATCGTGTTGGCGATGATCTTGGGCTCATTCTTTACCGTGGAGACGGCGCAGGTGGCCATCGTGCAGCGGCTGGGAAAGTTCGCGCGGGTTGCCGGACCCGGCCTCAATTGGAAGACGCCGTTTATTGAGACGGTCGTCAAGCGCATGAGCATGAAGGTGCAGCAGTTCGACGTGCAGGTCGAAACCAAAACGCAGGACAACGTGTTCGTGCAGATTCCCGTCTCGATTCAGTACAAAGTGATTCCGGACTCGGTCGAAGCGGCCTTCTACAAGTTGTCCGACCCCGTGAAACAAATTGAGTCCATGGTCTATAACGTGGTGCTCGGCCACGTGCCGAAAATGAAGCTGGACGACACCTTCCTGAATCAAGCGGACATTGCCGGCGACTTGCGCGACAGCCTCGACGCGTCCATGAAAGAGTACGGATACTCGATCGTGAAGGTGCTGATTTCGGATATCGTCCCCGATCAGAAGGTGAAGGCGGCGATGAACGACATCAATGCCGCGCAACGCGAGCGCGAAGCCACCGTCTCCCGCGCCGAAACCAACAAGCTGCTGCTGGTGAAGCAGGCGGAGGCCGAAGCCGAATCGAAGCGGCTGCAGGGAGAAGGAATCGCCAACCAGCGCAAGGCGATTATCGCGGGCTTGAAAGACTCCGTGGAGGATTTTGCGAAGACGGTTCCAGGTTCCACTCCGCAGGACGTGATGCAGTTGGTGCTAATGACGCAGTATTTCGATACGCTGAAGGAAATCGCGGCGAACGATCACACCAACACGCTCTTGATACCGCATACACCGAACACGCTTACTGATCTATTCAGCCAGATTCGCACCGCGATCGTTACGGGCGTGGAGATGACCAAGCACCCGGCAGCTCCTCCGTCGGCGCCGGCCGCACCGCCGCAATAAAATTGGCGCCGGGCAATCAAGCGAGAATCAGGCCGGAGCGAATTCGATGGTGACTTCGGCGCCCCGCGCAATTCCCAGCGCGCGAGCGGCGCTGCCTTTATTTACGCACAGCTCCAGGTATCCGCCGGAACCGATGATCGCAAACGGCTCTCCCGGCGTTCCCAGCGCGAACGTGGGCAGCAGCTTTGTGATCTCCGCGTTCCCGGCGCGAATCGTGAACTTCGCCTCCGGCGCAACCAGCGCCGGCGTCTCCTCCGCGCGCAGATTGGTGATCAAATTGCCGAAATGATCGAGCCGCAGTATTACGCACTTGATCGAATTACCGTTGGTTTTCGGCTTGGGGATGCTGAAGCGCACAAAATCTTCGATGGGCTCGCCAAAACTCGCGGTCTGCCAATTCTTCGAGAGCCACGCCGCTACCGGTGCGAAAATATCGCGGCCGTGAAAAGTGTTGCTTACAGGATGGCGAAAATAATGCTCGGAGGTGACGTGCCACGCGTAGAGCGCCTCGGATTGGTCGTACACGGCGGAAAGCACGCCATTATCGGGCGCGACAAAATAGTGCTGGTCTCCGGCCACCAGAATCGGCCGCCGCTGGGTTCCCACGCCCGGATCCACCACCACCACGTGGATTGTTTTCGGCGGGAAAAACCGGTAAGACTGGCTGACCGTGAGCGCGCCATCCAGAATGTCGTGCGCGATCACGCTGTGCGTGATGTCCACGATGTGCACTTCGGGGTTGATGCTCAGAATTACGCCCTTAAGCACTCCCACCAAATGGTCGCTGGTACCGTAGTCCGTCGTCAAAGTGATGATTGGCCGCCCCAAGTCTCGCTCCCATGATCCTCGCGCCGTGATGGTAATGCCGCTGCACGCCGCGTCCTTCGACGCTATCGGACACCCGCCATACTGTCAAGGCAGCCCGCGCGTTTCAGTAACACGCAAGTACTGCCACCGCGAGTTGCTGGGGCTGGGGCGCGCCGCGTCCTTGACCGTGCTTCCCCCTGCCGCTATTCTGAATCATCAGAGTTTGCCGCTATGCGCATCTACCTTGATTACAACGCGACGACGCCTGTGGCCCCCGAAGTCCTTGAGGCCATGCTGCCGTATTTCAGAGGCAGCTTCGGCAATGCCAGCTCGATTCACTCGGCAGGGCAGCGCGGACGCGCCGCGGTGGACGACGCGCGCGAATCGGTGGCCGCGTTGCTGGGGGCCAAGCCGTCGGAGATTGTGTTCACCTGCGGCGGGACGGAGGCCGACAACCTGGCGCTATTCGGAATCGTCGCTCGCGGCGGCCAGCCGCGCCGGCACATGATCACCACGGCGATCGAACATCACGCCGTCTTGAATTCCGCGCAGGCGCTCGAAAAGCAGGGCGTGGATGTGACCTACGTGTCAGCAGGCCACGACGGCATCGTGGATCCCGATGATATTCGCGAGGCTATACGTCCGGAAACGATGCTCATCAGCGTGATGCTGGCCAACAACGAAATTGGCACGATCCAGCCGATCGAAGAGGTCGGCCGCATCGCCGCGGAAGAGGACGTTTACCTTCACTGCGACGCGGTACAGGGCGCGGGGAAATTGCCGCTGGACGTCAACCGCCTGGGCGTGGATTTACTTTCGATTTCGGCGCACAAGATTTACGGGCCCAAGGGCGTGGGCGCGCTGTACGTCCGCACCGGCACGGAACTCGCGCCGATCTTCCACGGCGGTCACCACGAACGCGATCGCCGCCCCGGCACGGAAAATGTTCCGGGAATTGTGGGCCTGGGCAAGGCGGCGGAGCTGGCCATCAAACATTTGGCGACGGACGCGGCGCGTCTAGCGGCGCTGCGAGACAAATTCGAGTCAGCGTTGCTGTTGATTCCCGGCGTGCACGTGAATGGCGATGCGCATCATCGTGTGCCGAACACCTGCAACCTATCGTTTGAGGCAGCGGGTGGGGAAGCGTTGGTGATCGCGCTCGACCTGCAGGGAATTGCCTGTTCAACGGGCGCCGCTTGTTCTTCAGGTGCTGTTGAACCTTCGCACGTGCTCACGGCGATTGGGCTATCGCCAGATCAGGCGCGCTCGAGCCTGCGCTTCAGCCTGGGACGTCCCACTACGGCCGAAGAGATTGAGCATGCCGTCGAGATCATTCCCGCGGTAGTCGAGCGACTGCGCGCTCTTTCGCCCCTGAGCGTGCACGCGGCGAGGTGACGCCGCAGTCTCACCGGGAGTTTTGCCGTGATTCATATACAATAATTCAGGCTAATCCTATGTCTGCAACTGTACAACTCGAACCCACGAATCGCGCCACCGGCGCCACTCCGGCGGCCAACACCGTCGCCGTAGCCATGAGCGGAGGTGTGGATAGTTCCACGGTCGCGGCAATCTTGCACGAACGCGCACAGACAATTGTGGGCCTCACGATGCAGCTTTGGAATCAGCGCCGCCTTCCGCAGCTGCAGAATGCCGGCGGTCCCGCGCAGCACCGTTGCTGCTCGCACGACGATGTGTACGACGCACGCCGCGTGGCCGAGCATCTGAGCATTCCGTTTTACGTGGTGAATTTCGAGCGCGAATTCGAACTGAACGTGATCAAGCCGTTCGTGAACGATTATCTCGAAGGCCGGACGCCCATTCCGTGCACCATGTGCAACAACCACGTGAAGTTCGACCAGTTGCTGGTGACCGCGCGCCAGATCGGCGCCGAGCGCATCGCTACCGGCCACTACGCGCGCGTGCGGCACAACCCGGAAACGGGCCGTTACGAATTGCTGCGCGCCGTGGACGAATCGAAGGACCAGTCCTATTTTCTTTTTGGCCTCACGCAGGAACAACTGGCGCGCACGGATTTTCCGCTGGGCGAACTTTCGAAGCACGAAGTGCGCGACATCGCGCGCCGCCTGCAGGTGCCGGTGGCCGAGAAGCCGGAAAGCCAGGAAATTTGTTTTGTGCCTTCGGGTAACTACGTGAAGTTCATCGAAGGATATTTGCAGGAGCAGGGAAGCAAACTGCCGGACGATTCCGGCGACATCGTTTCCACTTCGGGCGAAGTGCTGGGCCGCCACAACGGGCTGCATCACTACACGGTCGGCCAGCGCCGCGGATTGGGAATTTCCAGCGTGCAACCGATGTATGTTGTGTCATTGGATCGTGCGCGAAATCGCCTGGTGATTGGCGAAGATCAGGAACTCCGCAGCACTACCTGCGAAGTTCGCGACGTGAACTGGATTCCGTACGCGTGCCCGGACGCACCGGTCGAGGCCATGGTCCGCATTCGCAATCGGCACGAACCCGCCGCGGCGGAAATCAGCCCACTCGATGCCACCACCGCGCGCGTCACGTTCCGCGAGCCGCAGCGCGCCATCACACCCGGCCAAGCCGCCGTATTCTATTCGGGTGAAAAAGTTCTCGGCGGCGGCTGGATTCGGTAAGGTGGTGCAGTGCTCAGCGATAATACCGGACCTGGTCGCACAAAGTCTCAGCTTGCGAAGAATTGCGTCGGACGCTGGACTGCAGCAGGAAACACTTCAGATGAAGAGTTCTTCGTCCTTCTTCGGCGTCGGCATCCGCTGCCCGGCGTTCCTGCTGACTGCGCAGCAAGTCCAGGCCCACTTTGATGCCCTTCATCACGGCGGAGGCCTGCTTGATCGGTCCCCACAACGTGTTGACCGCAATTTCGTGCCCGTATCCTCCACCACTTCGAGCGCGCCGGTGAGAATCTGGTCGGCGCGAATCACCTGAATGCGCAGCCGCTCCAGAGCTTCGGTAAAAACGCGGTCCACTTTCTGCGCCTGGCCGCGCGCGAAGCGGGTAATCTCGGCGCCATCGCCCATGACGCTGGCGATGCGGTCTTCGGAATCATCCAGGATGCGGTTAATGCGAGTGAGGATGGGGTCGATGCGGCCTGCAGATCCTTGGCGATCCGCGTGAATTCCTCGATCGAGGTTTTCAACTGCAGGAACATCGCCAGCAGGATCGCCATCTGCACCACGATGGCGATCGCCGCGATGACGATGAAAGCTTCGACCCAGCCGGACATTACACTCCTCGCAATGGCTCAGGAAGCTTTCGATTCCCGCTTGTACGTGTCTTTGCCGGCTTCCACGGCCGTGGAAAGGGCGTCTTTCTGGCGCGCCATGATTTCTTTGCTGCGTTCGATCAGGTCTTCGGCGCGTTCGCGAAGTTCGCGCGCTTTCTTCTGCGCATAATCGCGGCCTTCATCGGCCTTGGCCGAGAGATATTCGCGCGTCTCTTCGCCGGATTTCGGCGCGA
Organism: uncultured Acidobacteriota bacterium; assembly: GCA_963780035.1. GTDB lineage: Bacteria > Acidobacteriota > Terriglobia > Acidiferrales > UBA7541 > Palsa-295. Next base: position 62,046 of record CAWAAG010000024.1, read on the forward strand.
AAAGAAAGCCCACCAAAGCTCCGATGCCCAATCCCACCAGAAAAAAGCTGACCTTCGAACCACGATTATTTTCGCCCATATGGCACCTCCAAACTTGACAGTAGCATAGGCTTCCCAAGCGACGCAGCAAAGGGAAGTGGAACGCCGCGTAGCGCGGCATTTTAGCTTTGGATTATGGCGCGAATTGCGCAGGCGAAAGCACGACGCGCGCTACGGATTCGGAGCCTCCGAGGCGTTCGCGCCCTACGAGCGCGTCGAACACGCGCTGCGCTTGCGCGCGCGGCACTTCCGCGGCCAGCTCGTCCACGGAGAGTTCCGCAGCTGCGCGACGCTGCCGAATCGCCGGAGCAGCTTTTGCGCCGTGCGCTCGCCGACGCCGGGAATTTCGGTGAGCGAAGTGCGCAGGCGGCGGCTGGAACGCCGTTGCCGGTGAAACGTGACGGCGAAGCGATGCGTTTCGTCGCGAATCTGCTGGATCAGGTGCAGCACGGGCGAATGATGATCGAGCACGATCGGCTCGTCCTCGCGTCCGAGAACGTAGAGAATTTCTTCCTTCTTCGCGATGCTGGCCAGCGGCTGGTTGATGATTTCGAGTTTTTCGAGCGCCTTCGCGGCGGCGTGCAGTTGCCCGATGCCGCCGTCGATCAAGATCAGGCTGGGCAGCGGCTTATTTTCCTGCTGCAGGCGGCGGTAGCGCCGCTCGACCGCTTCCTGCATGCTCGCAAAGTCGTCGCGCAGAATGCCCGCGGCCTTTTCGCGGCCTTCGGCCATCGCTTCGCCGCGAATGATGAATTTGCGGTAGTCGGATTTTTTCATCTGCCCGTCTTCCCAAACGACCATGGAAGCCACAGTGTCCGAGCCCTGAATGTGCGAAATGTCGAAGCATTCGATGCGCTTCGGCGGTTCGGGAAGTCCCAGAGCGGATTCGAGCGCTTCGGCGATGCCTTCGGAAGTCGGCTTCAGCACGCGAAAGCGCTGCATGAAGGAATGCTTGCGCGTTTTTCTCCACCAGTTCGAGAAACGCATGTTTCTGCCCGCGCTGCGGATTCAGGATCTCCACGCGATGCCCGGCTTTTTCGGTCAGGACTTCCTCGAGCAGCTCGCGATCTTCGAAATCCATCGGCGTATGGATGAAACGCGGCAGATAGGCGGCATCGAGATAGAGCTGCTTCAGCAGCGACGGCAAAAATTCGGCGGGATCGAATTCGTCCAGGTCCTCCCAGTAAAAATCGCGGCGGTCCACCACGCGCCCGCCGCGCAAGTGGAACAGATTCACGGCCACCTGCGGAGGCTCGGCGTACCATGCGAGCACGTCGGTATCGTCGCCTTCGGCCGCGGCGATTTTTTGCGCTCTTCCATTTCGTCGAGCGTATTCAGCAGGTCGCGATAGCCCGCGGCTTCTTCGTAGCGCTCGCTTCGGAGGCCTGCTGCATGCGCTCTTTCAGGCTGTGCGACAGATCGCTGCGGCGGCCTTCGAGGAAAAGGCGCACGTCGCGCGCAGCTTCGGCGTAGCGCTCGTCGGTGACGAGTCCCGCGACGCACGGGCCCAGGCAGCGATGAATGTAATACTGCAGGCAGGGCCGCGGATGCGAGCGCGTCAGATCGACGGTGCAGGATGGCACAAGGAAATGTTTGTGAATCAGATTCACCAGCCGGTAGGCGAGACGCGCAGGGAAGTACGGGCCAAAATAAATCGAGCCGTCTTTTCTCAGCCGCCGCGTTACATAAACGCGCGGATATTTTTCGTAAGCCGTGTACGGATGTAGGGATAGGTTTTGTCGTCGCGCAGCAGGACGTTGAATTTCGGCTTGTGCTGCTTGATGAGATTGTTTTCGAGCGCGAGCGCTTCTTTCTCGTTGTCGACGACGATGTAGTTGAGGTCGGCGATTTCGCGCACCAGCGAACCGGTCTTGGCATCCTGCCAGCGCGATTCCAGAAAATAGGAGCTCACGCGGCTGCGCAGCGAATGGCTTTGCCGACGTAAAGAATCTTTCCGGCGGCGTCCTGGAACAGGTACACCCCGGGCTGCGTGGGAAGCTGCGCGACTTTTTCTCGGAGTTCCATTGGCGGCGCGATACAATACAGGCAGGACGGCGCGCGCGGGCTGATGCGGAGCGGGTGAGCGTGCAACTCTCATAATATCAAACGCAATCTAAGCTGGTAGCGCGGCCCAAAGGATGCGCCGGGCGGCTCTGAAATTTGCGCTCTAATTTTGCCGCTGCCAACTCTAGCGGCGTCGCCGGTGTGCTACGCGCACACAGCAGGACCCGTCGCCGCCGTCGCCCCAACGCCGGATCAGCCTGCGCAAAGTCCATCAAGACACCGAGCCCGAAGCAGGGCGAGGCCGACCCGCAGTCGTCTTCAAAAAAGCTACTGACGCCGGAAGACGACCGACGCAACAAAGAAAAATCGCACGCGGCGAAAGCCGGGGCCCTGCCGCCGGAAAACGATCCGGCCTGGGATCCATTCCACGCGGCGCAGGACATAGAAGTCGGCACGTTCTACATGGACAAGGGCGATATGGACGCCGCCATCTCCCGTTTCGAGGACGCCATCCACCTGCGCGCAAATTTCGCGAAGCCTCGTCAGCTGATGGCGGAAGCCTACGAGAAAAAGGGCGACAAGCAAGAAGCCGTGCGCTACTACAAGGAATATCTGAAGGTTCTGCCCAACGCGCCCGACGCAAAGAAAATCCAGAAGAAGATCGAAAAGCTTTCCAGCGAAAAGTAAGGGATCCTGCGCCCGCATTCTTCAAACCGGAAAATCACGTGCAAGCAATACCGTGCCATGCTGGAGCTTGCGCGCCGCCCATGGTGCGCGTGCATTGCCTAATTTGTCGTTGCGCCAAAGCTTCGTCTAATGCACGCGAAGCAGGCTTCCCCGCTCGGAAAGGCGGCGGCCTGCCGCCGCACTCCCAAGGGGGGGGGGGGGGGGGGGGGGGGGGGGGGGGGGGGGGGGGGGGAAAAAAAGGGGGGTCGAGGAAGCGAATCGCGCGATCGTAGTCCACGTAGCGGCTGTGCTCCGCGCGGAATTCCGGCCCGTGCGATTCGCGGCGGCAGCGCGCGAATTTCATCGGGTGCTTCACGTGCAGCATCTCGTGGTACATCACGTAGGCCACCACGAATCGAGGCACGCCCTCGGCCAGTCCAACTGCCGATTAATCACGATTTGCTGCAGCGCTGGATCGAAGCATCCGAGCTGCGAGCGCCACACCCGCGAACTCCAGCTCAGCGTCGGCTTCACCAGTGCATCCTCAAAGTATCGCCGGTTCAATTCGTTGAACAATCGCATCCAGATCGTGATGCTCGCCTTCCTCAGGACGATGCGCCTGGGGCGGCGTCCACGCGTCTGGCGCAAGCTATGCAAATGAGGTCGCTGGGACCTCGTGCGAATAGGAAAATTCCCGATAGGCCTGCACCAAATCGCGCGGCGCCCGCCGCCGATACAAACGGCCCAGCAGAATCGCCGCAGCCGCCTCGATCACTGGTACCGGCGCATCGCTGAGCGCATCGGAAAGCCGCACGTGGGCGCTACGTCTTCTCGCAAGCGAATCGTAAGCGTGAGCCCTGCGTAGGGATGAAACTCAACGACGAATTGCGGTGGCTGGGGCCTTGGCAGCCGATACGTGTAAAAATCCGCTGAAAAATTACGTTCGCCACCGGGACGGGAACTCGCTCGCGCGCCTGCGTGTCAATTCGGCTTCCTCCGCACGGGCACGGGCGTCAGTTCCTTTTGCGCTTCGGCTACGTCATAGAGCGCGTCCTGGGTGCCTTCGAGGGCGTCGTCCAGATTTTCCTTGTACGGGGCGAGTTCCGCGCCGCCCTGATCTAGCCTTTCGAGGACATCCAGGAAATCTTTGCCTTGCAGTCCATCATTTTCAGCTGCGGGCGAATATCAGTCTGTTTTTCGCGGGCCAGATTGATCTTGTCGGCGGCGTCGTCCATGCAGCCGGGTAAGCGTTGAGCAGGCCATTCAGAATTTCGCCGCGCCGCCCTTCCTGCGTCTTGCGGGTCAATTCGATGGAAATTTCTTCAGCCGGTCCTCGGCAAACGAAATATACAGTTTGATGCGCCCGGCAGGAGTTACGGCGTCGCGAATTTTGTCCGCCTCGGCGTCGGTCAAATAATCTTTCTGCGGATCCTGTTTCGACCGGGTGCGCGCGGCGGCCAGCGAAGCCATCAGCAGCGCGGAAAGCATCGCGAACATGACAGTGCGGAAACGCATAACGGGCTCCTAGGTCTTCGGTTTAGCAGGCGCCGGGACGGCCTGTGGACGGTCCGGGAAAAAGTTGATGGATCAGTTGCCGGTCCATTTTCTCCAGGTCGTCGCGCACTTCCTGAAAAGGGCCTTCTGCTCGTCGCCCGCCATGCCCGTCAATAAATCGTTCAACCGGCGAACGGACTCGCGCACGGAAATCTGCAGCTCCCGGTAGCCTTCGGGATGTTTTTCGGCGTCGCGCTTGGTTCCGTCCAGCGCCTTTTGCGCTGTGAGGGCCTCATCGCGGACCTGCCCGGCGATCGCGGCTGCATCGGCCAGATTTCCCGCAGCGACCTGCTTCTGGACGTCGCTGAATTCCGCGTCCGCCAGCCGCGGAATCATTTTTGCCTTATGCACCGGGTTGGTCTCGCTTTGGAAACGCGCCCGCAACTCCGGGACGCGGTCTTGCGTCACCAACGCACTCGCCAACAAAGCGAGCGTTACGACCGCCCAAGCCAACGCCGCATTTTGCGAACAATGTACTACCTCTTCTTGTTCTGGAGCTCGCGTGTGAGTGTCCGCGCGCGCGCAATCGCCTCGAAGTACATGTCGCTGTTCTCGTCTTTATTCAATTGCAGAAATTTCTGATAACGCCTCAAGCGCCGGAGCTGGCTGCCCCAGTTTATCGTAACAAGTGGCGGGACGGGAACCGAGCTTCCCAGCGGCAATGTTTCGCGTTGTGAAACACAATTCCAGCCCTTTCAGGGCCGCAACGTAATTCTTGCTTAGAATACCTCGCCGTTACGAGATCGCCCAGGACGTCATTCGAGCTCGGATTCATGTTGATGGCCACTATCAGCTCGTTCACCGCGTTCGGATAGTCTTTTTTCTCCAGATACACGTGGCCAAGTTGCGCGGGAAATACCGGGTCCTTGGGCGCAAGCGCAATCGCCTTGATCAATACGAGCACCGCCTGGTCGTAATCCTTCTGGCGAAAAATAAATCAAAGCACGGAGCCGCAGCGCGCGCAGTGATTCCGGGCCGGCCGCCGCAGCGCGATCGAGTTCGGCCAGCGCGTCGTCATCCTTGCCAACTGCGTCCGCCAGCCGGGAAGCATGCTCCAGGCGCATGTTCGCGTCGTTCGGATGCGCCTCGAGTGCCGCGCCCAGCTCCGCCGCTGCCGCATCCATTTTTTTTCTGCGCAAGCAGCGCTTGCAGCAGGCCCTTATGTGCGTCGCTGGCCGCCTCGCCGCTGGGCTGCAACGCAATCGCTTCGCGAAAGGCCGCTTCGTGTTCGCCCGCTTTGCCAGTTGTAAGGAGCGCGAATCCCAGCGAATTGCGGATTTCGACGCTCTTCGCGTCCAGCTTGGCGGCGGCTTCATACTGTTCGATGGCGGGTTCGTCTTTTTTGGCTGCTTCGAGCGTGACGCCCAAAAGCCATTTGGTGCGCGCGCGTCCTCGGGCAGCAACTTGGCAGCGAGGCGCGTTGAAGCGGCTCAATAGCCGCCTCGGGATCGGCGGGGATCAGGGTTAATCCGAGATTCTGGTAGGCGGATGCAGTGCTAGGATTCTCTGGCTCAAGAGCAATCGTCTTCCTGTATTCAGCCGCCGCGTCCGCGGGCCGGTGCAGCGCCGTATAGGCATAACCGAGATCGTAATGCACGATCGCGTCGTCCGGTTTCTTGGCGAGGTAGGCTTGATAGTTCTGCGCGGCAGTCGCGTAATCCTGTTGGTTGACGGCGTCCTGCGCGGCCGCCAGCAGGCGATTGAGCTCCGCCGCGGCGGGATCCTCGCGGATTATTTTCTTGGAGGTGCCGACGGTTTGCGCGGCTGCGAAAGGGCTAGCGCCGAGGAAGGCGCTGCAAAGGCAAAACGACAGCGTCCTGGAAGTTCGTTTCATTCCGTCGCAGGATTCAGCGGAGGCGCGCCATTTTTGGCCTCGGCTGAGTGATTGCCGTGATTTGTCCCGTTGTACGCATTCAGCGCTTTTGCCAGAAATTTTCCGGTGTGCGACTGCGGATTGCGCGCCACCTGCTCGGGAGTTCCGGCAGCCACCACGCGCCCGCCGCCTTCGCCGCCCTCCGGACCGAGGTCAATCATCCAATCCGCCGATTTGATCACGTCCAGATTGTGCTCGATGATCAGCACCGAAGCGCCGCCTTCGATCAATTTGCGAAAGGCCGTCAAAAGCTTCTGTATATCATCGAAATGCAAGCCGGTGGTGGGCTCGTCGAAGATATAGAGGATGCCGGTGTTTTCCTGGCGGGTAAGATGCGCGGCCAGTTTCAAACGTTGCGCTTCGCCGCCGGAAAGCGTGGTGCCGGATTGCCCGAGGCGCAGATAACCCAGGCCGACCTCTTCCAGCACATGCAGCTTCGAAGTGACTTTGGGATGGGCCGCGAAAAACGCCAGGGCTTCGCGGACCGTCATTTGCAGGACGTCGTGAATATTCTTTTCTTTGTAGGTGACGTCCAGGACGCTGGTTTTGTAACGCGTGCCGCGGCACTCCTCGCAGACCAGTTCCACGTCCGCAAGAAAGCGCATCTCGACGGTAACGGTGCCATCGCCCTGGCAAGCCTCGCAGCGTCCGCCCGGAATATTGAACGAAAAATGGCCGGCTGTGAACCCACGCTTCTTGGCTTCGGGCGTGGATGCAAAGACTTCGCGAATCGGGTCGAAGGCCTTCAAATACGTGGCGGATTCGAGCGCGGCGTTCGGCCGATTGGCGATTGGTCCACCATTTCCACCGCGGCGAGCGCCGCATCGCCCTCAATCTGATCGCAACATTCGCGCCAATTGCCGCCGGTGCGCCTAGCTTGCAGCGCTTTGTACACCACGTCGTAAACCAGCGTGGATTTGCCGGAACCCGAAACGCCGGTCACCGCGACCAGCAGGCCGAGCGGGATCATCACATCCACGCCCCGCAAATTGTGGCTGTGCGCGCCAAAAATCTTCAGGAATTTTCCTTGGGGTTTGCGCCGCCGGGCCGGAATAGCGATTCGTAGTTCGCCACGCAAGTAGCGGCCCGTCAGAGAATGCTGATCCTTCAGCATCGCGTCGCGCGTACCCGCGAAAATTAATTTGCCGCCGTGTTCGCCCGCGCCCGGACCCAAATCCAGGACGTAATCGGCCGCCATGATGGTGTCCGGATCGTGCTCGACGACCAGGAGCGTATTTCCCAGGTCGCGCAGCCCCTTCAAAATTTCAATCAAGCGATGCGTGTCGCGAGGATGCAGCCCGATCGAAGGCTCATCCAGCACATAGAGAGCACCCACCAGGTGCGAGCCCAGCGAAGTAGCGAGTTGAATCCGCTGAGCCTCACCGCCGGATAGCGTGGAGGTCAGCCGGTCCAGCGTCAGATAATCCAGGCCGACATCATCGAGAAAGCGGAGGCGCTGCTGGATTTCTTCCAGCACCTTTTCGACGATGGCCGATTCGGATTCCGTCAATTGCAGCGCGGCGAAAAACGGCCGCGCTTCCTTCACGGTCATCTGGCAGACTTCGGTGATCGAGCGTCCCGCGATTTTCACGGCGCGAGCTTCGGCGCGCAGCCGCGTGCCGCCGCAATCCGGGCAGGTGGCGTAGCCGCGGTAGCGGCTGAGGAAGACGCGCACGTGCAATTTGTATTTTTTGCGCTCGAGCCAGCCGAAGAACCCTTTTACGCCGGGATAATCTTCTTTTTTGTCGCCGTCGAGAATGGCGGCGCGCTGCGCGGAGGTAAGTTCGCGGAAAGGGAACATCCACCGGTATTCCCTTGGAGCGCGCGTAGCGGCGCATATCCATGGCCAACTGGCGATAACGCGGCTTGGTCCACGGCTCGATGGCACCGTCGGCAAGCGTCTTGCTTTTGTCCGGAATTACGCGGTCGAGATCGAAGTCGACGGTGTTGCCGAATCCCTGGCAGCGCGGGCACGCGCCGTAGGGATTATTGAAAGAAAAAAGCCGCGGCTCCGGCTCCTGATACGTCGCGCCACATTTTTTGCATTCAAAGCGCTCGTTGAAGACCATGCGCTCCGGCGTTCCCTCTGGCGTCTCCGGAACAAATTCCAGAATGGCTTCGCCGCGGCCTTCGCGGTAGCAGATCTCGATGGAATCCATCAGGCGCGAACGCACTTCGGGCGAAAGCGCCAAGCGGTCCACCAGCACGTACACGGGCTTGGTGAAATCCACGTCCAGCAAATCTTCCGGGGCGGAGAATTCGAAGACCCGGCCGGCTTGATAGATGCGATTGAATCCGCGTTTGCGCAAGCTGACGAGCGCTTCGCGCACCGCATCCGGCCCGGGCTTTACGGGTTTGCGCGCGCGCGGGGCTTGCGGAGCGTTGGTGGCGGCATCCGGCGTCAACTTCAGTTCGTACAGCACGTAAAAGCGCCGACCGCTGGCAGGGCCAGCACGCGCGAGGCGATTTCGTCGAGAGTGTCCTTGCGGACTTCCTCGCCGCAGCGCAGGCAGAAGGTGCGTCCGATGCGCGCATAAAGCAGCCGCAAATAATCGTAAATTTCCGTGGCGGTGGCGACCGTGGAGCGCGGATTGCGCGTGGAATTCTTCTGGCGGATGGAAATCGCCGGAGCGATCCCGGTAATTTCGTCCACGTCGGGCTTTTCAATGCGCTCGAGGAACTGGCGCGCGTAGGCCGAAAGCGATTCGATGTAGCGCCGCTGCCCCTCGGCGTAGAGGGTGTCGAAGGCGAGGCTGGATTTGCCGGAACCGGATACGCCACTGACCACCGTGATCGCGTTGTGCGGGATCACGAAGTCAATGTTCTTCAGATTGTGAACGCGCGCGCCCCGGACGCGGATCTCCTCGATATCCGCCGGGATGGGCTTGGCAGGCCGCGCCGCCAGCGGAGCAGGTTCGTTCGAGTCAGGAGGGAGCTTCCCTATGGGTTCCGTCGCCATGTGTGTAAACCCAAAATTATACGCCCGCCGGCAAGCGGCGGCAAATCGCTCCGCAAATCGCATGGGCGCGCCATTTTCGGCTCTGCTGCGTCTGTTATAGTGTGGCCATGCGCTTCGCTCTCGCATTTTTCCTGCTGGCAACTCCGGCCTTCGCTCAAACGGCCCTGCAGCGGCAAATTCAAGACATTGCGGCTGACGCTCACGGCAAGGTTGCGGTCGCGTGCGCGCTTCCCGGCACGACGCTGAACTGCGATCTGAACCCCGACGCGCATCCGCCCATGCAATCGGTGTTTAAACTCCCGCTCGCGCTCACTGCGCTTCATCTGGTCGAAGAGGGGAAGTTTTCGCTCGATCAAGCGATCCGCTTTCTCCCTCGGACCGCATCCTGCCGCATACCCATAGCCCGCTGCAGGACGAGTATCCGGAAGCGAATGTGGACGTCCCGCTGCGTGAACTCCTCAGCGCCGCCGTATCCGTCAGCGACAACGTCGCCGCGGACATAGTTCTGCGCATCGTCGGCGGCCCGGCGGTTCTGGACAGCTACATCAAATCAATTGGCGTGACAGGTTTTCACTTGGAGGATGGTGAAGACGCCCTCGCGCGGGACGTCACAGCGCAATATCGCAACTGGTTTGCACCCGCGGGAGCGGTTCAATTGTTGCGCCGCATCAGCGACGATTCGCCAGTAACGGCCGAACACACGCGCTTGCTTTTGCAGTGGATGGCGGATGCGAGTACGGCAGGGCACCGCGTCAGGGGCGATCTGCCGGCCGGTACGAGCGTGATGCACAAGACCGGCTCGTGGGAAAGCGAAACGGCGTGGCTTTCGCCACGAACGATATCGGCCTGATCACTCTGCCGGACGGACGCCGCCTGGCCATCGCCATTTTCGTCACCGACTCCAAAGCCGACGAGGCTACTCGCGACGCGGTGATCGCCCGCATCGCGAGGGCGGCGTACGATCAAGCGGTCGCGACTAAGAAATAATCCGATCAGTTGCATACGGCGCGTCGCGCTGCGCTGCGCGGCGCCTTGCCGCGGAAAACGGCTCGCCGTCGTCCGCTCACGCATTTGGAGTACAATTCCGATTCCGCCGCGACGTTGAAACCGCAGGGAGGCATCCGTGGGGCAGGGAATGCCGCGATTTGAGCGCGTCATCTGGATCGTGCTCGATAGCGTGGGCATCGGCGAGCTTCCAGACGCCGGCGACTATGGCGATATTGGCCGCGACACGCTTGGCCACGTCGCGCGCTCACGCCTGCTGCATCTGCCGAACCTCGTGCGCCTGGGCCTGGCGAACATCAAATTGCTCGAGCATCTCACTCCACCTGCACATCCAGCTGGAAGCTACGGCAAAGGCGCCACGCACTCGCCCGGAAAAGACACGACGACAGGCCACTGGGAAATGGCGGGCATCTGGCTGGACCAGGCGTTTCCGGTGTACCCGCAGGGATTCCCGCCAACGCTGATTGCGGAATTCGAACGCCAGATTGGGCGCCGTACGCTCGCCAATAAGCCCGCCTCCGGCACGGAGATCCTTAAAGAGCTGGGCGCCGAACACGTGCGCACAGGATTTCCGATCGTGTACACCTCCGGCGACAGCATTTTCAAATTGCGGCGCACGAAGACGTGATTCCCGTACCGGAGCTTTATCGCGTGTGCAAATCGCGCGGAAATTACTGGATGGCCCCAATCGAGTGGGGCGCGTGATCGCTCGGCCATTCACCGGCACACCGGGAAATTTCAAGCGGACGGAGCAGCGCCATGATTACGCCGTCGAGCCGCCGCGCCCGATGCTGCTGGACGTATTGGCGGACCGCAAGGTGCCGGTTTTCGGCGTCGGGAAGATTCACGACATTTACAACGGTCGCGGCGTGGATGATTACGTGACCACGAAAAACAATGCGGACGGCATGGAGAAGCTGAGCGAATCGCTCGCAAAACGCCCGAGCGGCCTGGTTTTCGCGAACCTGGTGGATTTCGACATGCTCTACGGACATCGGAAGGACGTCGAAGGCTTCGCGCGCTCGCTGGAGGAATTCGACAGTTTGCTGGGACCGTTCCTCGACGCGCTGAGGGCGACGGATTTGTTGCTAATCACCGCCGATCACGGTTGCGATCCCGATCCCGTGAACCCCACGACGGACCATTGCAGGAATACGTCCCGATTGTCGCGAGCAGTCCTGGCGTGCAGCGCGGCGTAAACCGGGGACGCGCGCAACCCTGGCGGATATGGGCGAGACGGTAGCAGAAAACTTCGGCGGGAAGATCCCTCACGGCACGAGCTTCTTGAACGCGCTCACGAAATAGCGATCGGGCAAAATTGAATTAGCCGCTGCAGAAGGGCTAAGAAAGATCTGGGAGTCGCGGCAGAAAGCTGCCGCTTCTGTCGGTCGCGGCTGCGCTCTGTCGGGAGATGACAACGCAAAATGAAAGTTCGAGGAGTGTGGCAGCCCTGCGTCCCCTCAGGATAAACAAGCTGCCGCACTCCCAGATTTACTAATCGCCGTGAGAGGCCCGCTGCGCGTAATACCCGGTGCGCGTTCTAACCGTGAGTTTTCCGCGGCCTTTCGGCGGAATCAAATCCACTTTTACGCTGCGGAAACTTCCGTCCTTCGCCGTATTGGTGGGATAGTAGCCCAGTGTGTATTGATTGGGGATATCGCGCGCCACCTGCACGCAAACGGGATCCACGTCCGCGAGGCTGTCCGGGAAGAAAGCCAGGCCGCCGGTAGCTTCGGCGAGCGTGGTCAATTCCTTCTTGGATTTGCGGATCATCTTCTTGTTGTTCTTGCGGTCGTCGTCGCTGAAAACTCCGATGGCGTAAATCACCGCGTTCGATTCCACGGCGGCCTTCACGGTGTACGGAAAATCCTTGCGGCTGGCGTCATCATCGCCGTCGGTGATCACCAGCAGCACGCGTTTATCTTTGTGGCCCTTCTTCAAATGGTCGAGCGACCCAATGATTGCGTCAAAAAGCGCGGTGCTGCCGCGCGTATCAATGCGTCGAGCGCGTCGTGCAGCTCCTGAGGATTGCTGGTGAAGTCCTCGTCCAGGTCCAGATAATATTCGTCGTTGAAATTCACCACAAAAACTTCGTCCGCGGAGTTGCTGGTGCGCACAAAAGAAAGCGCCGCGGCATTCACCTGCGGCCGTTTTTCGCGCATGCTGCCGCTGTTATCGATCACTAGCCCCATGGTTACCGGGATGTCTTCCTTGGAGAAGACGGAAATTTTCTGCTCTACTTTGTCTTCAAATACGCGGAAGTTATCGGCGGTGAGTCCCGGGACGGACTGTCCTTTTTCATCCACCACGGTGGCATGCAGCACCACCAAATCGACGGTGGAAGTAAGCCGATGCTGCTGATCAAGCTGCGCGTTCTGTTCACCCGGGGCGGAGGAGGAGAGGGTGGAGCGGGAAAAGGATTCTGCTGCGCGCGCGCAAGAGGACTGGCGATCGTCGCCAGCAGCAGGGTCAGAAAAATATTCAGGAAATAACGCCTAGTGGCCCGGCGCGTAATAGCCGGTTTTGGCGTAAACGGTAAGAGGCGGCAATCCCTTGGGCGGCCTCAGCTTGATTTTGATTTTTCGCCACTTGCCATCGTGATTGTGATTGCTCGGTCTGTATCCAACCACATATTGATTGCGCAACTCCATGCTGATTTTAGTGGCGATGTCCGGCAGATCGTTCAGGCTGCCCACCACGAACGTCCTGCCGCCGGTCATTTGCGTCAAATCCGACAGCAAGGCCGGGCCTAGCTGTTCTTCGGGAGTGGGGCCGCCGCAGGATCGTAGAGCCCGATGGCATAAATCTGGACGTCCGCTTCTCTGGCGTACTTGCGAATGTCCGTTTCCGTGTAACGGCTATGATTATCGCCTCCATCGGATATGATGAGCAACGCCTTCTTTGTGTTGTGTGCTCCCTTCATCTCGCTAAGGCCCAGATAGATTCCGTCCAGCAGCGCGGTTTCTCCCGCGCGCCGCCGTGAACATCAGATGACTCTGCAATTCCTCGACGCTCGCGGTGAAAGTATTGGCCAGCTCCGCGCGATCGTTGAAATTCACCAGAAAAAATTCATCCTGCGGATTCGCGGTGCGGAAGAATTGCACCGCCGCCAGGCGCGATTTCTCAATTTTGTCGGACATGCTTCCGCTCATATCGAAAATCACGCCGATGGAAATCGGCACGTCTTCGCTGGAGAAGCGCACAATTTCCTGCTCGGCGTTGTCTTCGAATACGCGGAAGTTTTCCTGCTCGAGCCCGGTGACCAATCGCCCGTAGGGGTCCGTCACCGACACATTCACCAGCGCGATATCCGTCTCGGCTTTGAGGTACTTACCTTTCTCAATTTTTTGGGGATTCTCAACGCGGGTAGGACCTTCCACTTGCGGCCACGCAGGGGAAGCGAGGAGCAGTACGGCGCAAAAAAGAACAAACGCGCAAACTCGCAGCGGCGCTCTCGGTGCTACCGGCTGCGGTGCGCGGTGTCTCAACTTGGCCCCCACCTGCCGCGTGACCCGTTAAGCGCCGGACCTGCTTGACGTGTCGCTTGCCAGGGATTCTACCACCGGCCCGATGCAAAGCAAGCGCGACGTTTCCCAGCACCTCGCGTATCTGCAACAACGTGCGGTCTCCGTGTTAAGATTTCCCGGACGGCGAAAGGTTCACCTCGCTCATGGCGAATTCCGAGACTCCCAAGGTGCTGGTGGTGATTCCGGCGCGGCACGCGTCCAGCCGGTTTCCCGGCAAGCCGCTCGCCCTGATTGCCGGGAAACCCATGATTCAGCACGTTGTAGAGAGGGTTCGTATCGCCAAGCTACCCTCCCGCGTCGTGGTCGCCACCGAAGATCAGAGAATCAAGGAAGCCGTCGAGAAGTTCGGGGGCGAAGCCATGCTCACCCGCCACGATCACCGTACTGGTACCGACCGCGTGGCGGAGGTAGCCGCCCATCTACCCGCTGACATCTATATCAACGTGCAGGGTGACGAACCTTTGATCAATCCCGGCACTTTGGACGCGGTAGCCGCCGCGATGGCTGAAGACGAATCCATTCAGCTGGCCACTCCCTGTTCCGCCATCACTCAACAAAACGAGATCATGGATCCCAACGTGGTGAAAGTCGTCCAGGATTTCGACGCCAACGCTCTCTATTTTTCGCGCGCGCCCATTCCGTGGGTGCGGGACACGGGCTCGACGGTGGCTGCGAGCCACTGGAAACACATCGGCCTCTACGGTTATCGCCGCGACGCGCTGCTGGAATATCCCACGCTTCCTCCCGGCGAACTGGAGCGCGTGGAACAGCTCGAACAATTGCGCTGGCTCGAGAACGGCTTCCGCATTCACATGGTGGAAACGGAATACGACGCCGTCAGCGTGGACGTGCCCGCGGACGTCGAGCGAGTGGAAAAGCTACTGAGCGCCGGCGCGAAATCCTGAAGTACAGCTACGATCCAGCGCCAATCGCAATCTGCGGCCAACTGATTTCCATGCGGTCTCTGCATCGCTGTGGTGTTTTCATCGAGTCGCCGTTAATTTTCAGCCATTCCACAGCCTTTTCCGGCGCAACTAGCAGAAAAAAATAATTTTCGCAATTTGAAATCGTAGTTTGACAGTCGCGCCGTTTCTCTTCATAATGTTTTGTACGCAGATTCTCCGGGAGGAAGTCGAGGGACCTTGCGGACCGCCCCAAAATATATTTTTGTGACGGGTGGCGTGGTTTCTTCTCTCGGAAAAGGCGTGGCGGCGGCTTCCATGGGCTGCCTGCTGGAAAGCCGCGGCCTTCGCGTTACCCTCCAGAAGTGCGATCCCTACCTGAATGTTGATCCCGGCACCATGTCTGCCCGTATCAGCATGGAGAAGTGTTCGTCACCGATGATGGCGCCGAGACGGTACTGGACCTGGGCCACTACGAACGGTTCACTTCCGCGCATTTGACGCGCGATCATAACTGGACCACCGGGCCGCTTCTACGAATCGATCATCACCAAAGAACGCCGCGGCGATTATCTCGGGAAAACCGTGCAGGTAATCCCGCACGTGACCGATGAAATCAAATCAGCATTCCGCAAAGTGGCCGAAGGCGTGGACGTGGTGCTGGTGGAAATCGGCGGCACGGTCGGCGACATCGAATCGCTGCCGTTTCTGGAAGCGATTCGCCAGATGCGCCTCGAATTGGGCCCTGAAAACGTAATCTTCGTGCATCTCACCCTGGTCCCGTTCGTTACGCCACGGCCGGTGAATTGAAGACCAAGCCGACGCAGCATAGCGTCAAGGAATTGCTCAGCATCGGAATTCAGCCGGACGTGCTGATTTGCCGCAGCGATCGCCAGCTGGCCAATGATCTGAAAGCTAAAATCGCGCTGTTCTGCAACGTCGCCGAGGCCTGCGTCATTTCCGCTCCGGACGTCAGCAACATCTACGAAGTTCCCATGACGCTTGCCGCCGAAGGGCTGGACGAGCAGATTTTGCGGTTGCTGCGCCTGGAGGCCCCGCCGCGGGACCTGAGCCGTTGGCTCGCGATGCTCGAAACCCTCGAGCATCCCTCCGGCGAAGTTCGTATCGGCGTCGTCGGCAAGTACGTGCAGCTTGAAGACGCCTACAAAAGTTTGCGCGAAGCGCTCGGGGGAGGCGGCCTGGCGAACCGCCAGCGCGTGGTGATCGAATGGATCGAGGCCGGGGACATTGATTCACCGGCAACTGCCGAACGCCTGCTGCGCCACGTGGACGGCATTTTAGTCCCCGGCGGCTTTGGCAAACGCGGCATCGCCGGAATGGTCGCGCGATTCGTACGCGCGCGAGAAAAAAATCCCGTTCTTCGGCATCTGTCTCGGCATGCAGTGCGCAACGATTGAATACGCGCGGCAGGTGTCGCATATTGACCGCGCTGATAGCACGGAGTTCGATCCTTCCACTCCCAATCGCGTGATCTACAAACTGCGCGAACTGCTCGGCGTGGACGAAATGGGCGGCACCATGCGCCTGGGCGCGTGGCCCTGCAAGATTGAACCCGGCTCATTCGCCGCACAAAGCCTACGGCCAACTGGAAATTTCCGAGCGCCATCGCCACCGCTACGAGTTCAATTGTGAATACGAGGACACGCTCACGCGCGCCGGATTTCGCATCACCGGACGCACCCCGGATGGCGTGTACGTCGAAATCGTGGAAGCCCCCGACCATCCGTGGTTCGTCGGCTGCCAGTTCCATCCGGAATTCAAATCCAAGCCGCTGGCTCCGCATCCGCTCTTCGCCGCGTTCATCCGCGCGAGCGTGGAAAATCGCCGCCGCGCCGGCAGGGATCTCGTCAGAATACGCGCGTAGCCGCAGCGGAACCTGCCACCCATTAGCATTTTCGTTATTGGCGTTCTTTCGCTTCAAAACGTCCCTGCGATGACTGCATGCATAGCGTCGCAAATGAACGTTGAAAACAGTAGCGTTCCCGACTAGTCTGTTGCCGTGAGGTGCCGCGCTAACACACGATGGAATCGTCGCGAACTTTCTCGGCTGGAAAAATCCGCTTTGGCGGAAATGCGCCGCTGTTCCTGATCGCGGGGCCTTGCGTGATCGAAAGCGAAGCGCACGCGATGCCATGGCCGAGCGGCTCGGCGCAATCGCGTCCGAACTCGGCATTCCCTGCATTTTCAAAGCCTCCTACGATAAAGCCAACCGCTCTTCGGTCGGCTCCTATCGCGGTCCGGGGTTGCAGAAGGCCTGCGCATCCTCGCGCGAGATCAAAAAGCGCACAGGCTTGCCGATCCTCACCGATGTTCACGATGTCGCGCAGGTCGGCCCCGCCGCGGAAGTTTGCGACGTGCTCAGATTCCCGCGTTTCTTTCTCGCCAGACGGATCTGCTGGTCGCCGCCGGCCGTCCGGGCCGCGTGGTCAACATAAAAAAGGGCCAGTTTCTCTCGCCGTGGGAAATCGGCAACGCCGCCGAAAAGGTGGCCGGCACAGGAAACGAAAAGATCATCCTCACCGAGCGCGGCACTTCTTTCGGCTACCAGAACCTCGTCGTGGACATGCGCTCCTTTCCGATCATGCGCAAGTTCGGCTATCCGGTCGTTTTCGACGTGACACACTCCGTGCAGTTGCCCGGCGGAGAAGGGAAGTCCAGCGGCGGGCAGCCTGAATTCATCGAGCCGCTGGCACGCGCCGGGGCCGCCGTGGGCGTGGACGGAATTTTTCTCGAGGTCCACGATAATCCCGCGAAGGCGCTCTCCGACGGCACCAACGCGCTTGCCCTCGAGCAATTGCGCGCCGCTGCTTGAGAAAATCTCTGCGCCTGCTCGCGCGCGCTGCGCGCGCGAACGTGCGGAAGGCGCGCGATGAGCCTCTTGCCACCGCCAAGCGCGTCCTGCGCATCGAAGCCGAGGCGATCGCAGGACTGATCGAGCGCCTCGATGAGCGCTTCGAAAGGCCGTCGAGCTGCTTTACGCCTGCAAAGGCCGCGTCGTGGTCACCGGGCTGGGTAAATCCGGCCTGATCGGCAGAAAGATCGCCGCGACATTTGCGAGCACCGGCACGCCCTCGCTTTTTCTGCACGCAGCCGAAGCGCTGCACGGCGATCTGGGCATGCTCACGCGGCGACGATGTGCTGCTGGCCATTTCCTCGAGCGGTGAAACCGAAGAACTGATCGAGCTGCTCGAAGCAGTGAAGCGCCTGGGCATCCAGCTGATCACGCTCACCGCGAATCCGCGCTCGACTCTCGCCTCGCCAGCGACATCGTTCTGGATATCGCCGTGAAAGAAGAAGCCTGCTCGCTGAATCTCGCGCCGACCGCTTCCACGGCCGCGGCCATGGCCATGGGCGACGCGCTCGCAATCGCCCTGCTGGAGCGGCGCGGTTTCAAGGAAGAGGATTTCGCGGCGCTGCATCCCGGCGGCCGGCTCGGCAAAAAACTGCGGCGCGTCGAAGCGCTGATGCACGCGGGCGAAAAAACTGCCGCGCGTCCTGCCGTCGGCGAAAATGCCGGAAGTGATCTACGAAATGAGCCGCAAGGGCCTGGGCCTCGCCGCCGTCACCGAGCCGAAGGTGGCTTGCTCGGCATCATCACCGATGGCGATTTGCGCCGCATGATGCAGAAGCGCAACGAAAATGTGCTGGACCTGACGGCCGGCGACTGCATGACGAAAAATCCCGTCACCCTCGCGCGCACCGAACTTGCCGCCAGCGCTTTGCGCCTCATGGAAGAGAAGAAAATCACCTCGGTGCTGATTGTGGACGCCGCGGGCGCCTCGAAGGCGTCGTGCATATCCACGATCTCTGGACGCTGCAATTGTTTTAAGAGGTTCGGGTCGAGGAATTCGAGACATGGCCATACACGAAATAAAATTTCCCGTGCCAACGTTCTGCGCCGCGCCAAACCGTCCGCGTTCTATTGATGGACGTGGACGGCACGATGACGCCCGGCTATGTCTGCCTGCAAGCTTTCCCGACGGCAGCGTCGCCGAAATGAAAATTTTCATGCCCACGACGGCGCCGGAATCAAACTCGCCAGCATCATGGGCATCCGCACCGGATTGATCACCGGACGCGATTCGCCGGCGACGCGCGTCGCGCGCGCGAAGCCTCCATGGAATTCGTGATTCAGGGCATGCCGAAGAAACTCGAATCGTACAAAGCGATTCTCATCCGCGCGGGCGTCACCGATGAAGAAGTTGCTTACGTGGGTGACGACCTGCCGGACCTGCCGATTTTGCAACGCGTGGGCTTGGGCGTGGCCGTCGCGAATGCTGTGGTCGAAGTAAAGCGCGCCGCTCACTATGTACACGGTCCAAGGGCGGCGAAGGCGCGATCCGCGAAGTAGTCGAACTGATTCTGAAAGCGCAGGGCAGGTGGAAGAAGGCTATTCCCCAAGCACTCGCCTAAGCCCGTCAGCGAGTGCCACGCCGCGCAACGGTGGTCAACCCGACCGGAGCGAGTGATCTGCTTCTTGGTTTTACTCCTTCTGCCGTTCCTTGCGCATCTGATCGAAGATGTCCGAGGCCCATTTGGGCGGGTCCGGTCCCTTGTCCGGCTCGGGCTTCAGCCCCATCGCGATCTTCCAGCGCTCCATCCACAACACGCCGGTGCCGACCCACAAGTCCGGCGTCGCGTAAGCCGGGTCGGTCATGGCCTCCTGCAGCGAAATAAATTTTTATCCGCGCTGTTCCAGTTTCGTCAAAAGAGCGTCCAGGCATTCCGTATTCAGCTCGTTATCGTGGATCAGCAATACCTGGGGAATTTGCAGTCCAAATAACTTGGCCGATTCGCTTTCGCCGTAGTTGAAGACTGTATCGACGTAATCGAGATACTCCTTTTTGGCCCTGGCCGCGAGCTTTTTGTCTTTCGTCTCGTAGGCATGCGCCAGCGCGTCGTTGAAAACGTAATCGGCATCCTCAATCGTCACCGGTGCGATGGTATAGCCGCGCACTTTGAGAAAAGCGTCGAACGCATTCTTCACATCGAGCGACATTCCCGTGTCGAGATACGGATGGCGGAAGTAAAGTTCTTTCTCGCCCATGGCTTTCAGCAATGCGCCGGTGACCACTTCACCGCGAATCGTCTCGTCCTCGTATTCCTGCAGCGGCGTGGTGCTGAAATCCGCGTGCGAATAGGTGTGGTTGCCGAGAAAGAGCCCGTCATCGAGCCACATTTGGAGCAACGCAGCGCGCGCATCGCGCTCGCCTTGCACCTGCAGCTTGCGTTCGTTGACGAACCCAATGGCCCACGCATGATGCGCCTTCAACGCGGCTGGAATCGCGTGATTGATCTTCTGCAATTCCTTCAAATCGCCGTACGCAAAATCGTTTCCGGGCAGCGCGCCGGGTAGATCGTCCACCGTGATGGCTACCTCGCGCCGCGCGGCGTCTTGCGAATCGGCATTTTTCGCCGCTGCGACACGCCGGGCGGCAAGAGCGTTCCATGCCACGCCCATGCACAGGACCGCGCCAATTCCGTACCATGCCCAGCTTCGCGTATTGGTCATTGAGGATCCTCAGTCCGAAAGATGATGATGGCGCGGCATCGCGCGCCTCGCGCGGCGCCCAGGTCATTTTTTACGTTTTGACGCTAGCACGGCCTCTGCATTCAGAGCGCCTTCCGGTGTGTCCTCGTGCTTGAAATACAGAAACACATCGCCGTTCCGCGCCAGACGTCCGCGCTTTTTGCGCCACGGATTTCGCCGAATAGCTTTCTTTCCGCAATCGCAAATAATGAAAATCGGCGGTCGCGACGCCCGGCGTCACAATCTTTTCGCTCTCCGCCAGGCACAGCGCAACTCCGGCGCCACGCAGCTCTGCGTATACTTCTTCTACGAACCATGATTCATGCCGAAACTCGAATGCGACACGCAAACCTCGCGGCAACACGGCGAGAAACTCGCGCAACCTCGCCACATCGCACTTGAAATTCGGCGGCAATTGAAAAAACACCGGACCAAGCTTCTTCGCCTGGCGCAGTGGTTCCAGCGCATCCAGAAAATCGGCCGTCGCCTTCAGGGCTTCGCCCCGCAGCCTTTTCGTGTGCGTGATTCGCCGGTGCGCCTTCACCGCAAACACAAAATCCTCGGGCGTAGTCTGCGACCCAGCCGCGCAGCAGTTCGGCGCTCACGTCCTTGCCGAACGTGTAGTTCACTTCCACCGAGTTCAGCCGCGTCGCATAGTAATTCAAAAAGCGCGCCGCGCCCAGCTTCCGCGGATAGAACTTCGGCTTCCAACCCGCGTACGCCCAACCCGACGTCCCTGCATAGATCCGGCCCATGAGCTGTCCATTCTAATCGTTCATTCCAGCGATTGCGAAGCGGCTCACGACGTGTCACGCGCGGCGTCTGATAGAGCGTGATATAAGAGAAATTCATCGAAGGAGCGGCATTCATGTCCAAGGTCATCGTGCGCTGCTTTTCAATTTCGCTGGACGGCTATGGCGCCGGCCCGCATCAGGACCTTGCGAATCCCATTGGCGTGGGAGGCAAAGCGCTGCACGAATGGATGTTCGGAACGCGCACCTTCCGCCAGATGATCGGCCAGGAGGGCGGAGCAACGGGCGTTGACGATGATTTTGTCGCGCGCGGCTTCGAAAACGTCGGCGCGTGGATTATCGGCAGAAATATGTTCGGGCCTGTGCGCGGGCCGTGGCCAAACGACGAATGGAAGGGATGGTGGGGCGACAATCCGCCCTACCACACTCCGGTGTTCGTGCTTACCACGCACCCGCGCGCATCGTTCAAAATGAATGGCGGCACGGCCTTTCACTTTGTAACCGACGGCATTCAAGCCGCGCTGAGCCGTGCCACCGAAGCGGCGAATGGCAAGGAGATCCGAGTCGGCGGCGGCGTGGAAACGATCCGCCAGTATCTTCGCGCCGGATTGATCGATGAAATGCACATGGCGATGTCGCCGATCTTCCTTGGTGCGGGAGAGTCGCTTTTCGAACGTCTCGACGCGCCGAAGCTGGGCTATGAATGCTCCCAACACGTCTACACGCCTTACGCAACGCACTTCATAATCACCAAGCGGGCCTAGCGACAGATTCGGAATCGTTCCGAAAGTAAAGTAGGACGATTACGGCGGCCGCGGGAATAACGACGCACCGCAGAAGTGGCGATTTTAAGGCGGGCAGGACAACCACAAGGTGGTCAGAGCAAGGGCAAGCAGGGAATCCGTTGGAGCGGGCGACGGGAATCGAACCCGTGTCCGAAGCTTGGGAAGCTTCTATACTGCCATTGTACGACGCCCGCTCACTACCGCGTCTTGATTATACATAACTGCCAGACCGAGAGAAAAGATCTGCCTCGCCGGCTGCTTACGCCTTGGCGCACGCTTGGCCGAATCGCATCGGAATGCTGCTTGCTCATCGCGCTCCACCTGGGGCGTGTATGACTCGTTGACGCTCAACTGTTTTGTCGCGTCAGGCCCGGCGGAGGAGGCAGCAGCGCGGCGAGACGGTCGTAGAGGCGGCCGCGATGCGTGCGGCGCAAACGGTTGAGCAGCAAAGGATAGCGCAAGTTCCACGAAAGATTCGGTAAGGAAATCCTAAGCATGGCCGATGACTAAATTATGCCGGACAACCGACACTCCCCTATGACGATGAATATTCGGGGTTTCCGAGGCCGCTCGCCTTGGCATTGAAGATGCTCCTTAAGATCACCATGGCCATCAGCTCACCCCGTACTCCACTCGCGCGCCGACACTCTACCGGCTTTGCCCCGAAAGGCCATCTTCGTGGCTGAACGCTCCATCATCGTTACCGGTTCCAAGGGCGGAGTGGGAACCACCACGGTGGCCCTGAATCTTGCCGTGCACCTGGCCCAACTCTCCAAGAAACGCGTGGGCTTGATTGAATTCGCTCGCCCCTTCGGTCAGATTTCCCTCATGCTGGATTTTGACCCGCGCTTCACGCTCCTGGACGCCCTGGAACGCATTGACCGCCTCGACGCCCCGCTATTGGCAAGTCTGGTCACACGCCACAAAACCGGAGTCGAAATTCTCGCCGGACCATTGCACGCAGCCTTGCGCGCCGAACAGCGGCAACTCGTAACCTTGGAAGCGCTCTTGCGCGTCCTCGAACTTGCGCGCGAAGTATTCGATCTGGTCGTCGTAGATCTCGGTTTCGTGAACGCCGCGGAATGGGCCCGCGTGCTGCAAACTGCCGAGACGCTCCTGCTGGTTGCCGAGCCCAGCGCTCTCGCCTTAGGCATGCTGGAGCGTTATTTGAAGGCCGTGGATTCCGCCGGCCTCGATCGCAATCATTTCCGGATTATCGTCAATCGCTGGCGTCAGAATGACGACGAGCCCGTCGCAAATTCCGAGAAGCGCCTCAAGCAATCCTTCTTCGCCCGCCTCCCCAACGATTTCCGACAGGTCAGCCAAGCCGTAACGTTAGGCATCCCGCTCACTACGGCCTCGAACAATCCGTTGGTAGGCCGCTACCGCGATCTGGCAGCGAAGGTTATGAAAGGCCCCGCGCACGAATCCGAATCGCGCAACGATTCCCCAGTCGCGATCGGCGTGCAGTAATCCCACCTCACATTCTGCGAGCACTTCCTCCGCATCACCCCGGTCGCCATCAACGCCACGCCTTCATCGTCTCGGGCCTCCGTGTTAGAGTGCGAGCGTCGCATCCGCGGGAGCGAAACCAGGGAGGGGCAGTGGCGTATCGAGACTTGCGCGATTTTCTCAGGAAGCTGGAAAAAAATGACGAGCTTCGCCGCATCTCCGTCGAAGTTGACCCCGTCCTCGAAATCACCGAAATCTCCGACCGCGCCGTAAAAGCCGGCGGCCCCGCGCTCCTGTTCGAGCGCCCGAAAGGCTCCCGTGTTCCCGCCGTCACCAACTTAGTGGGCACGGAGCGCCGCATGTGCATCGCGCTGGAAGTTGATTCTCTCGAAGACGTCGCCGCCCGCGTTCACTCTTTCATTGACATGCAGTCGCCGCAAGGCCTCTTCGAAAAAGTAAAAATGTTGCCCAAGCTGGCCGAAATCGGCTCCTTCTTTCCGAAAGTAGTCCGCAGCGGCGATTGTCAGGACGTGGTCCGCACCGATCACTTCTCGCTCGATTATTTCCCAATTCTAAAATGCTGGCCGCAGGATGGCGGGCGTTACATCACCTGGCCCATGGTAATCACCAAGAATCCTGAAAATGGCAAACGCAACGTGGGCTGTTATCGCATGCAAGTATTCGACGAGCGCACCACGCGGCATGCACTGGCAAACCCAGAAACACGGCGCGGATCACTACCGCAGCAGCCGCGCCAAAAATCCCGGCGGAAAGTTGGAAGTTGCCGTCGCCATCGGCGCGGATCCAGCCACCGCGCTCGCGGGAATTCTTCCGGTCCCGCCGGACATGGACGAGTTCCTATTTTCCGGCTTTCTCCGCAAGGATCCGGTCGAGTTGGTCGCCTGCAAGACGGTGGACCTGGAAGTCCCCGCCAATGCCGAAATCATTTTAGAAGGCTACGTGGAAATCGGCGAGATGCGCACCGAAGGTCCATTCGGCGATCACACCGGCTTCTATTCCCTGGAGGGTCAGTATCCCGTATTCCATGTGCAGTGCATCACGCACAAAAAAGATCCGCTGTACTTGACGACTATCGTCGGCCCGCCTCCGCAGGAAGACTATTTCATGGGCCACGCCATCGAGCGCATTTTCATGCCGGTGATGAAGATGCAGTACCCGGAAATTGTGGATGTCGCGATGCCCGCCGAGGGCATTTTCCAAAACTTGATGATTGTCTCGATACGCAAGAGCTACCCGGGGCAAGCGCGCAAAATCATGAACGCCATTTGGTCGCTCGGCCAGGCCATGTTCACCAAGGTCATCGTCGTCGTGGACCATGATGTGGACCTCCACAACCCGCGCGAAATCCTCTGGAAGGCTCTTTGCGCCATTGACCCCGAGCGCGACATTCAATTCGTGCTGGGCCCAGTGGACACTCTCGACCACGCCGCACGCCGCCAGGACTACGGCTCAAAGATGGGTGTGGACGCCACGCGCAAGTGGCCGGAAGAAGGTTTTGCCGGCCGCTGGCCCGACGAAATAAGAATGAATAGCGAAACAAAAAAGCGTGTGGACACAATATGGCAACAGCTGCGCATCGCCCCTCCGAACAAAAAGTAAACGCAAAGCGAACGCACGTTTCTTCGCCTTTTTGGGCCTTTCCCGCACTTTCTGAGCGGTTTGCAGGCTTTCCCACCTGTCCTTTTACCCTGTCCTTTTCGCCTACCTGTACCTTCGTACCGTGTTTTACCAATAGCACACCAGCGGAACACGTTGCTTGACACTCTGTGCTGTGGATGTAATAAACGGACAAAGCGGAAAGGTACCGGAAGTAGCAGTACTAACCGGGCCTCTCCGAAATCGGCCGCCTGATCGGGGTGGACGGCACAGCAACAAGCGGGGCGGGGGAATTTTTCCAAAGAAATTTTCAAGCAGCAGACCAAGCCGTGTCCGTCCTGCGAAGCGGGTCGGAGCAAGGAGTGAGGGGCCGCGCGATGTTCAATCTGGGGAAAACGAAATCCTTAATCGGCCTGGACATCGGCTCGAGTTCCGTGAAAGCGGTCGAGCTGAAGAAGACGAAGGCGGGCTACGAGCTGGTCAGTTACGGGATTGAGACCTTGGCGCAGGACACCGTGGTTGATGGAGCCATCATGGACGCTCCCTCGGTCGCCGAGAAAATCGTCTCCATCTTTGACAATCAGAAAATCAAGGCCAAAGACGTGGCCACTTCGGTTTCCGGACACTCGGTGATCGTCAAGCGCGTCAGCATGCCGCTGATGACCGAAGACGAGCTTTTCGACCGGGTGCAAGCGGAAGCCAGCCAGCACATCCCGTTCGACATCGCCGACGTGAACCTGAGCCATCAATTGCTGGAAGCCACCGAAAATCAAATGGACGTGCTGCTGGTGGCCGTCAAGAAAGACAAGATTTTGAACCACACCAACGTGCTGGCCCAGGCCGGGAAGTCTCCGGTGGTCGTGGACATCGACGCCTTCGCCCTGCAGAACTGCTTCGAGATCAATTACGAACCCGATCCCTCGCAGGTAGTGGCTTTGCTCAACGTGGGCGCCAGCGTCATGAACATCAACATCGTCCGGGGCTGGACTCCGCTGTTTACCCGCGACGTTTCCGTGGGCGGTAATCAGTACACCGACGCGTTGCAGAAGGAGCTGGACCTCAGCTTCGAAGATGCCGAAAAATTAAAGATGGGCGGCACTCTGGCGGGTGTGAACGAAGAGCAGCGCACCGCGATTTTGCGCTCCGTCTCGGACATCTTGATCCTGGAAATCCAAAAGACCTTCGACTTCTTCCGCGCCACGGCCAGCGGCGAAAATATTCGCCGCATCTACGTCGCCGGCGGAACGGCGCGGGTTCCCGGCTTGCTGGACTTGCTCAAGGAAGAATTCGCCATGCCCGTCGAAGAGCTTTACCCGTTCCGAAAGATTGCAATCAATACTGGGCGTCACGATGAAAGCCAGATCCGTGAGTTGGCGCCGCGCCTGGCAATCGCAGTGGGCCTGGCGCTGAGGAGTTTTGACACCCCATGATCCGCATTAACCTACTGGGCCAGTCCCGTCCGAAGGCGACCAAGCAAGCCGTGCCGCTGGAAGCCACGTTGCAGATCTTGTTGGGCGTCGCCGCCATTGTCATCGCGGTCGTGGTGCTCTGGGTAACCTATGCTTCGCAGAAGCGCGAACTGGACACCACTAACGCGCACATCGCTTCCTTGAAAGCCGAGAAGACCAGCCTGCAGCAGGTCAAGCAGGAAGTGGACCAATTTGAAGCGCAGAAAAAGGCTCTGCAGACGCGCATTGACGTCATCGAAGAACTGCAGAAGAACCGCTCCGGCGCGCAGGAATTGCTGCAGATGGTGGCCAACACCGTGGTCCGCGTGGATGAGTTGTGGCTCACTTCCCTCGATCGCAAAGGCAATACGCTGGAGATCACGGGCGAGGCGGGCAACATCAATGCCGTGGCGAATTTCATCACCCAGTTGAAGCGCTCCGGATACTTCGACCAGATTGAGATTAAAGAGGCGAAAGAGGACGACATTGCGAAGGCGGTGACCACCTACGGCTTCAGCATGTCCGCCGCCATCGCTTCGCCAGCCTCTCAGCCGGCGCAGCCCCAGGCGAAGCCTGCCGCCGGCCCTGCTGCGCGCCCGCAGCCCGCGCCCAAGGGGAGGAGCTAGCAATGGCAACCGCTTTTAGAGATTGGCCCTGGCCGCTGCAGGCCCTGTTTTTCCTGGGACTTTCCGTCGTCCTGATCGCCGCCGGTTTCTACGTTCCCGGTTCTCCGGTCGCCAGCGTGCGCACCCAGTTGGAGCAGGCGCAGCAAGACGAGAAGCCCCTGGAGGCCGAAGTCGCCAACCTGCGCGTCTACAAACAGCGCCGCGCCGAATTGCAGTCGGAGATGGATGCGCTCTCCAAGCAACTCGCGACTTTGCAAACCATCGTTCCCGAAGACAAGCAAGTGGATCAGTTCATCATCATGATTCAAAGCGCGGCCGTCAGTTCCGGAGTTGCCATCCGTAGTCTGAAGGCCCTGCCGATTGGGCAGAAGCCGTTTTACTTCGAGATGCCGTTTGAAGTCACGGCAGATGGCCCGTATTTCTCGGTGCTGGACTTCTTCTCGAAATTGGGCAGACTGTCCCGCATCATCAACGTGGGTGACCTGAAATTAACCGGCATCGGCGCGAAGCCGAGTTCTTCTAACTTCCGCATGGTGGCTGGAACGTCGGTCACGGGTGTCATGACCATTACAACTTTCTTTTCCAAGACGGCGGAAGCTCCGGCGGCACCTGCAACCAAGCCGGGAGCACCGCCGGTGAAGCGATAGGGCGAATACGATGAAACTGGCTAGGACATCCATAGGTTTCTTCACCGCTCTGGCGTTGTCTTGTTGCCTTGTCCCGGGCACTTGGGCGCAAGCCAAGCCGGCGGCCAAGGCTCGCCACAAAGCCAAAGCTGCGCATGCGGCTGCTCCGGCAGCGGCGCCTGCCGCGGACGCGGCGGCGAAGTCGGGCAAGCCGGAAATTGCCGAAGTGGGCAAGCGGGATCCGTTCGTCCCTCTGGTGAGCGAGCACAAGACCGGCGGGCCGCCATTGCCTCCCGGCAAAGCAGGTTTGGTGGTTGCCACGGTGCACGTGGATGGCACGGTGAGCGCGCCCAATGGCATGCTCGCGGTGGTCTCCAATCCCGACCAGCGTGTTTATTTTCTTCGCGAAGGGGACCGTCTGTATGACGGCGATGTCGAAAAGATCGGCCTGGACGGTGTGACGTTCAAGGAAAACTCTAAAGATGCTTTCGGGAAGCCTGTCGAACGTATCGTTACGAAGCGAATCTACCCGAGTGCAGGAGAGCAGCAATGAGGATTATGCGGAGGGCGTGGGGCCTGACTGCGTTGGTGGCGGCAGCCCTGATTCTGACGAATGGAGCACTTTCGGCCAGTGATGCGCCGGTGGTGCACGTAAAAGCGGTGGTGAAAGACGGCGCCGTCACCCTGGATGCTCAGGCCAACGGCCCGTTCGAATACACCACCTATCGCCCCAGCGAGAGCCTCTATGTGCTCGACCTGACCGGCGTCTCGGCGGGCGATTCGGCGGGTGCGCGCATCGTGCCCTCGGAGCTTGTGAAAAGCTATCGAGTCACGACGTACTCGGCCGGCCAAAAGTCCGTGGTGCGCCTGGAAATCCTCGTCCGTCCCGGTGTACAGCCTCGCCTGGAGCGCAATGGGAACCAGGAACTCACGCTATTCGTTTCCGCCAATGGCAATGCGGACGCCTCCGCCGAACCGGTCGCCGCTGCGCCCGCGCTGCAGCAGGCAGCCGCTTCCGTGAAGCCCATCTCCATCAAATCCGCGGAACCCAAGGCGCCAGCTTCCGGTTCTGAGGCTATCGAACAAGTGAATCTCGCACAGAACGGCGAGCGCACCGAAGTCAACGTCGTGGGCAGCACCAAGCTCACCTATCATGTTCTTCGGCTGCACAATCCAGACCGCATCGTTCTGGATTTTGCCGGAGCGCATCTGAAAACTTCGGAAAAGAATATTGCCAGCAACCTGGATCCCGTGAAGGAAATTCGCCTGGCTCAATTCACCCCGGAAGTTTCACGCGTGGTGATTGACCTGCGGCAACCAGCGCATTTCGACATTAATTCTACGGGTAACGCCGTAACCGTGGCGTTTTCCGCGGCAGCTCCCAGCGGCGCCGTGAAGTCCACTCCTGCCGCGGCTCCTCAGCCTGCCGACGTCACCACCACCAAGGTCAGCGCTCCTGCTCCCGAGCCTGAAAACGTTCCAGCGCCGGCCGCCGTGCTGCCCAGCGCACTCACCCAGACCTCTGCTGCGCTCGCCGCGCCTGCGCCGCTCGTAGCTCCGCATGCTCCGGAAGCGCCGGCCGCCAAGCCCATCACCGCTGCGGCTGTCGCGCCAGCGAAATCTCCCAACACGGGCTACACCGAAACCAGCCAGCCCACCATCAGCACGCCGGCGGCTGCTCCGGCAGCTTCAAGCGCTGTGCAGGCTCCCACGCCCGCGCCCGCCGGCAAGTATTCCGGCGAACCGATTTCCGTCAACTTGAAAGACGTAGACCTGCGCGATTTCTTCCGCTTGATTCACGAAATCAGCGGCTTGAACGTCGTCGTGGACCCCGCCGTCAAGGGTAATTTGACCATCGTGCTCGATGATGTGCCGTGGGATCAGGCGCTGGACATCGTGCTCAAGAACAACGATCTCGATAAGCAGCTCGATGGCAATGTGCTGCGCATCGCCACCAAGGAAACCTTGAAGAAGGAAGCGGATCAGAACCGCGAACTGGCCAAGGCGCAGGCGGAAGCCGCCGACGTCGTCACCACCACGCGCGTTCTCAGCTACGCGAAGGCAGCGGACCTGGTGCCCACGATGAAGAAGTTCCTTTCCTCGCGCGGCGACATCCTGGCGGACAGCCGCTCCAACACCTTGATCATTCGCGACATTCCGGCCGTTCTGCCGGTGCTCGATAACCTGCTCCGCCAGCTCGACCGCAAATCGCAGCAGGTGGAAATCGAAGCGCGCGTCGTCGCCGCCAACCGCTCCTTCTCCCGCGAAATCGGCACGGAGCTTGCCGCGGCCTTTTCACAAGGCGGCAGCACGGTGGGAGGCGCGACCGCCGTCGGCACCAGCCCGGTGATCCACACGCCGCGGCCGCCATTCTGCGTCGGCAGCAACTGCTCGCAGCCGCCGAGCAGCACCACTCCGACCAGCGGTTCGCTGCCTTTGCTGACCAGTTTGGGCGCCGCAACGCCTACCAGCGGCTTCAGCTACATCTTCCAGAACAGTCAGATTGCTCTGGACGAAATCATCACGGCCGCCGAAGAGCGTGGCGTGGGCAAATTGATCTCCAAGCCGAAAGTCGTCACCCAGAACAACCAGAAGGCAGTTGTAAAGCAAGGAACCAAGATTCCGGTGCAAACCGTCGTCAATAACACCGTCTCCGTGCAGTTCGTTGACGCCGTTCTCGAACTCGACGTCACTCCGCAAATCACCGCGGACGGCACCATCTACATGGACGTGGACGTCAAGAACGACCAGATTGACCAGTCCATACCGCGCGTGCAGGGCATTCCTGCAATCGACACGCAGGAAGCCAATTCCAAGGTGCTTGTTGCGGATGGCGGCACCGTCGTCATCGGCGGCGTGATCGTCACCCAGCAGCGCACCGACATTCAACAAGTTCCTCTGCTGGGCAGCTTGCCCGTGGTCGGCAACTTGTTCAAGCACACCACGGTCAGCTCCACGGCCCAGGAACTTCTCTTCTTCCTCACCCCGCGCATTTTGCCGGGATAGTAGTCGCCGGGAAGAAAGGGGTTCTGATCGCGGACGTGGGTCAGAGATCTGTTTCCTTACATTCAGGCCGGAGCCGAATCCATCGGCTCCGGCTTTCTCTTTCTAAAGCCCGCGCCGACGCTCTCCTCGTCACCCACCTGCCCAATATCCGCTACCTCTGCGGATTCAGCGGCAGCGCCGCCATTTTGCTGGTCGAATCCTCGCGCGCCACGCTCTTTACCGATAGCCGCTACACCCTGCAAGCCCGCGAAGAAGTGCATGACGCCGCCGTCTCTATTGTCCGCCACGGCTTGATTCGCGCGTGCGGCGAAGCTCTGCACCGCAGGCGCGGACGCGCGCGAATCGGCTATGCTCCTTCGCAGCTAACCGTCGCCCAAAAAGACGCCCTGCAATCCTTCGCGGGCGCCCGCGTACGCTGGGTTCCGGCCCCCGGAGAGGTGGAGAGGCTCCGGGCCATCAAGGACGCCGCAGAACTGGCCCTCATGCGCGAGGCGGCCCTGCTGATAAGCGACGTCTGGACGCGAGCCATCGCCTGCGTCAGGCCGGGTGTCTCCGAGCTGGCCGTTGCCGCTGAACTGGAACGTGCGATGAAACTCCGGGGCTCCAGCGGCCCCTCCTTTGACACCATCGTGGCCTCCGGACCCCGCTCCGCCTGGCCCCACGCCCAGCCTACGGCCAAGCTGCTCAAGAAAAACGAGTTGGTCGTCCTTGACCAGGGTGCTATACTGCGCGGCTACTGCAGCGATATGACTCGTACCGTTTTCCTGGGACGGGCTGCAGGCAGGGTTCGCGGGCTTTACGGCGCCGTTCTGGAAGCTCAACAGGCGGCCAAGGCTGCCATTCGGCCCGGCGTTAAAGCCGGCGAGGTGGACTCTGCGGCGCGCAAGGTTCTGCGCCGCCATGGTTTTGTCCGTTACTTCACCCATAGCACAGGGCACGGGCTGGGAATCGAAGTGCATGAAATGCCGCGTCTGGGCATGGGCGAGGACACCTTGCTGGAGGAGGGTATGGTCATCACCGTCGAGCCGGGTGTATATATCGAAGGGTTTGGCGGCATTCGCGTCGAAGATGACGTCGTGGTGACGGCCCATGGGGCCCAGGATCTGACGATTGCTTCCCGGGATCTTCTAGAACTCTAAATGGCGAAAAAGTCGAATTCAGAATTACAGCCCGGCTCCCGCGCGGGCAGCGTGGACTTTGCGGAAGTGGAACGCATCCTCGCCTTCATGCAAAAACATGGACTCGAGGAGTTCGAGTACGAGCGCGAAGGTTTCCGCATCCGTCTCAAGAAACCGTCTGCCGCCCTAGCCGCCGCCTACGCCCCGCTGTCGGCTCCCGAAATTGTCGTGGCCTCCGCGGCTTCCCATGCCTCCCGCGCGGCCGCTCCCGCGCAGGCTGCCGCGGCGCGCGACTCCGAGCCCGCTCACTCCGAGGATCTCCACATCGTGAAGTCGCCGATCGTCGGCACCTTCTATACTTCTGCCAGTCCTGGGTCGGAACCGTTCGTCGCCATCGGCGCGAAAGTGGAATCCGGCCAGGTGCTCTGCATTATCGAGGCCATGAAACTGATGAACGAAATCGAATCGGACGTCGCGGGTGAAGTCGTCCGGATTTTTGTCGAGAACGGCCATCCGGTGGAATACGGCGAGGCGCTCTTCGGCATTCGCCCGCACCGGAAAAAATAGCCACGGTTTTCGTAGGGGCACGGCATGCCGTGCCCGCGCTTGGTTCAAGCGCGGATTCGCATTTTACGGGCATCTAATTTTCTTCGAGTAATATGTTCCGAAAAATTCTGATTGCTAATCGCGGCGAAATCGCCCTGCGCATCCTTTCCGCTTGCCGGGAACTGGGCGTGAAGACCGTCGCCGTCTATTCCGAAGCCGACCGCAATTCCTTGCACGTGCGCTTCGCCGATGAAGCCATCTGCATCGGCCCGCCGCGCAGCAGCGAAAGCTACCTGAATATCCCGCAAGTCATCAGCGCCGCCGAAATCGCCAACGTGGACGCGATTCATCCCGGTTACGGCTTCCTCTCCGAGAATGCCAATTTCGCCGAAGTTTGCGAGGCTTCGCATATCACTTTCATCGGTCCTTCGCCCGACGCCATCCGCTTGATGGGCGAAAAAGATAAAGCCCGCGAAGCCATGAAAGAAGCCGGCCTGCCGATTATTCCCGGTAGCCCGGGCGTGGTCGCCGACGAAGAAAGCGCCAAGAGAATCGCTGCCGAAATCGGCTACCCCGTCATGATCAAGGCCGCCGAAGGCGGCGGCGGCCGCGGCATGCGCATCGTGCGCCACAGCCGCGAACTTATTTCCCTGTATCAGACCGCGCGTACGGAAGCCGAACAGGCCTTCGGCAGCCCCAACGTCTACATGGAAAAGCTCATTGAGCATCCTCGCCACATCGAATTCCAGGTTCTCGGCGATAAGCACGGCAACGTGATTCATCTCGGCGAACGCGAATGTTCCCTGCAGCGCCGCCACCAGAAAGTTCTGGAAGAATCTCCTTCGCTGGCTATGGACCCGGCCACGCGCAAGCGCATCGGCAAACAGGTCGTGGACGCGCTGAAAAAGCTCGGCTATTCCAGCGCCGGCACCGTGGAATTTCTGCGCGAGGAGTCCGGCCAGCTCTATTTCATCGAGATGAACGCGCGCATCCAGGTGGAGCATCCCGTCACCGAAATGGTCACCGGCGTGGACCTGGTGAAATCGCAAATCCGCGTCGCTGCCGGCGAAAAGCTATCGGACGTTCTCGCGCGCGTCGAATTTCGCGGCCACGCCATCGAATGCCGCATCAACGCGGAAGACCCCGAAACTTTCACGCCCTCCGCGGGCCGCATCACGGCCTTCCGCGTTCCCGGCGGCCCGGGCATTCGCGTGGATACCGCCTGCTACGCCGACGGCGTCATTCCTCCGTATTACGACTCGCTGATCGCCAAAATCATCGCGCATGGAGACAATCGCGCCGAAGCCATCGCGCGCATGAATCGCGCCCTCGATGGTTTTGTCGTGGAAGGCATCAAAACCACCATCGCACTCCACAAACGCATTCTGGCGGATCCGGATTTCATCGCCGGGAAATTCGATACCCACTTTCTCGATCGTCCGGCCGCCGTCGCAGCCAATAAATAGTCCGCGGAGGCACGGTTGTTCCCGGCCCTTTACGCGATACTCGACGCCACTCCCAACCAGGCACCCGAGTCCGCGCTAGCCTTCGCCGAAAAACTAGCCGTCGCGGGCGTCGCGCTCATTCAATTGCGCGCGAAAAATATCTCCGCCCGCCGTTTTCACGAACTTTCACGCGCCCTGCTTACCCGCCTGGCACGCCATCCGGTCCGCGTGATCGTCAACGACCGCCCGGACATCGCTGCGCTAGCGGCCGCGCACGGCGTCCACGTCGGCCAGGACGATCTGCCCGTCGCGGACGCCCGTAAAATCTGCCCGCCTCCGCAATGGGTGGGGGTTTCGACACACAACCTCGAGCAATTGCGCGCCGCGGACCTCACTTCGGCGGATTATATTGCTGTGGGCCCCGTCTTTCCGACCGCAACCAAAGAGAATCCCGACCCGGTCGTCGGCCTCGACTTTCTGCGCGCGGCCCGGAAAATAACGCGGAAACCCCTTGTGGCAATCGGCGGCATCACAGTACAGTCCGCCAGCGAAGTTTTCAGCGCCGGAGCCGACGCGGTAGCGGTGATCAGCGATCTGGCCATTGCGACAGACCCGGCCCAGCGCGCGCGCGATTATTTGGCAATCGCGACACAGGTCACACGAGCACGGAGCAGCGCAAAGTAGCGTCAGCGATCGCCGAAGCGCCTGGAATTTGCGCAAGGTGTTGAGCGAGGCAAGCACCATCGTGGAGTGCGGGAGCTTGCTCCCGCCTGTTGTAAGGCGAGGCTCGCCTCGCCTCGCCGCTGGAAGCGCAAGCACGAACTAAACTGATAACGAAAGTTTTCGTTCGAGCGGTATAGAGGAACTTCTTGCCCGAACAAGCGCAAACAATCGGCGGCATCGCAACAGCCACAAAGCAGCCGGAGCTGGTCAAAGGCCTCGGCCTGTTCGATTCCACCATGATTGTCTGCGGCTCGATGATCGGTTCGGGCATCTTCATCGTTTCCGCGGACATCGCCCACCAGGTCCAAAGCCCCGGCTTGCTGCTTACCGTCTGGGTCGTCGCCGGAGTGATGACCGTAATCGGCGCGCTCAGTTACGGCGAACTCGCCGCGGCCATGCCGCACGCCGGCGGCCAGTACGTCTACCTCCGCGAATCGCTCGGCCCGCTCTGGGGTTTTCTCTACGGCTGGACCATGCTGCTCGTCATCCAGACCGCCACCATCGCCGCCGTCGCCATCGCCTTCGCGAAATTCACAGCCGTGATGGTCCCCTGGTTCTCCGCCACCCAATGGATTTGGAAACTGGGCACCGTGGGTCCCTGGCAATTCTGGTTCGGCTCACTCGGCCCCTACAACGTCGGCCTGAACCGCCAGAACCTGCTCGCAATCGCCTCGATCGTCCTACTCACCTGGATCAATACCCGCGGCCTGCGCATCGGCAAAATCGTCCAAAACATTTTCACGGTAGCCAAGGTCGGCTCGCTGGTAGGACTGGTGGGAGTCGGATTTTGGTTCTCGACCTCCATCGCGCGCAAGATCAACTTCACGGCTTTTTGGCGCAATGCCGGTCTGTGGGTGATGCATCCATATCCGACTGACCATCCTGCTTGGACCATTGGCACCATCAGCTTGGTTGCGGTTGCCATGGTGGGCGCTTTGTTTTCCGCCGACGCCTGGAACAACATCACCTTCACCGCCGCCGAAGTAAAAAATCCCAGCCGCAATCTTCCGCTTTCGCTCGCACTCGGCGCCGGCACGGTGATCATCCTTTATACTCTCGCGAATCTGGCCTATCTGCGCGTGCTTCCCATCTCAGGGGATCCCCACGGCGCCACAGCTCTGGCGCGCGGAATCGAATTCGCCTCCGACGGCCGCGTCGGCACCGCCGCTGCGGAAGTAATCTTCGGACCCGCCGGCGCGATTGTGATGGCCATAGCCATCCTGGTCTCCGGCTTTGGCTGCAACAACGGCCTGATTCTCTCCGGCGCGCGCATTTACTACGCCATGTCCAAAGACCGCCTCTTTTTCAAATCCGTCGGCAAAGTAAACAAATTCCACGCGCCCGGCGCGGCCCTGGTCGTCCAGTGTATTTGGGCCGCGATTCTCTGCCTCTCCGGCACCTACAGCCAGTTGCTCGATTTCCTGATTTTTGCCGTCCTTATTTTTTATATCCTCACTCTCAGCGGCCTTTTCATCCTGCGCTGGAAACGCCCGGACATGGAGCGCCCCTATAAAGCCTTCGGCTACCCGTTCCTTCCAGCTCTCTATCTGGTGATGGCCGTATTCATCGAAATTCAGCTTTTGCGCTACAAGCCGCAGTACACTTGGCCCGGCCTGATCATCGTGTTGCTCGGCGTTCCGGTATATTTGCTGTGGAAACAAGCAGGGAAGTCGCACCAAGCGCAGGGTTCGTAGGGGCACGGCATGCCGTGCCCGCCGCGCGATACGCCGCTGCAACGGTTCTCGCAACGCGCGTGTTTCGCGGGCGCTCCGAATTTGACTTTGTAGCGGCGCACTTCAGTGCGCCATCGGTGTCGCGGCAAATTCACGAATGTGGTACTTTCCTCGGTCCGTACGGGGGCGCACCGGTGCCGGGTATTTGAAATATTTTGCTCTTATCTGTGTTCATCCGTGTTCATCAGTGGTGATGTTGATTTAGCATCGCGCCCGTCAACTTGAAGGAGACCATCGCGCATGGGCAATCCGCTGTTCAAGAAAAAGCCAATGGATTGGCTGTTGAACGAAGCGAAAGCCACCGGCGAGCACACTCTAAAACGCACCCTCGGCCCGGTCTCGCTCACGGCTCTCGGCGTCGGCGCGGTCATCGGTGCGGGCATCTTCGTGCTCTCCGGACTCGGCGCTCATTATGCCGGCCCGGGCTTGATGATCTCCTTCGTCATCTCAGGATTGGGCTGCGCCTTCGCGGGACTTTGCTACGCTGAATTCGCGGCCCTGATTCCACTCGCGGGCAGCGCTTACACCTACGCGTACGCCGCTCTGGGCGAATTGGTCGCCTGGATCATCGGCTGGGATCTCACTCTTGAATACGCCATGGGCGCCAGCACGGTCTCCTCCGGCTGGTCCAATCACTTCATCGAATTTCTCAAGATTTTCAATTTGAAGATGCCGCTATGGCTGGCCTACGACCATTGGACCGCTCTGGTCACGGCCGAAAACGTGATCGCCCGCCAAATGGCCCACACCTCCAACCCCGGCTTGGTCGAAGGCACCCAGGCCTTCCTCTTGAAGGTGGGTGACATCATCGCCGCGCAATCTCCTGAGTTGCTCCATCGCGCCCACGACCTCGTCGCCGCTCCCACGCTCTTCGGAGTGGAGATCGGATTCAATCTTCCCGCGTTTCTAATCGCTCTGGTCATCACCGCCGTCCTGGTGATCGGTATCAAGGAGAGCGCCAACTTCAACGCCACCATCGTCATTGTGAAGGTCGGCGTCGTGCTCTTCGTCATTTTGTTAGGCATGCATTACGTGAATCCTGGCAACTGGGGACACAGTTGGTCCACTTTCGCTCCCACCGGATTCGGAGGCATCGGCAGGGGAGCGGCCTACATATTTTTTGCCTATATCGGTTTCGACGCCGTCTCCACCACTGCCCAGGAAGCCAAAAATCCTCAGCGCGACCTGCCCATCGGCATCATTGCCTCCCTGATTTTGTGTACGATCCTTTACATCCTGGTGGCAGCCGTCCTTACTGGCATGGTGCCGTGGAAGGAAATCAATATTGAGGCCCCGCTCTCCGTCGCCTTTCTGGATCGCGGCTTGACCAAGGCTTCCTACCTGATTACCGCCGGGGCTCTCGCCGGACTCACCAGCGTGATGCTCGTCATGCTTCTCGGTCAGACCCGCGTGCTGTATTCCATGGCCAACGACGGCCTGCTCCCCCGCAAATTCTTCGCGGCCATCCATCCCAAATTTCGCACCCCCTACAAGAACACCATTCTCGTCGGCCTCATCGCGGCCATCGTCGGCAGCATCACTCCGATTTCCATCATCGGAGAGATGGTGAATATCGGCACGATCTTCGCCTTCATCATTGTCTGCCTCTCCATCATCGTCCTGCGCAAAACGAACCCCGGCCAGCCGCGCCCGTTCCGCACGCCGTGGGTTCCGTTCGTTCCCATTCTCGGAATTCTCTTCAATGGTTATATGATGTATAAGCTCGGCTGGATCAATTGGGCGCGCCTGATCATCTGGCTGATCATCGGATTGGTGGTTTATTTCACTTACAGTCGCCATCACAGCCGCGTGCAGCAGAACGATCGCAGCGCGCTGTGAGCCGGGCGCGCTAGGATTTCTTCGCGGCGCGCGTTTTGCCCGGCGAGCGCGCCGCAAACTCCGGGAATAATTTTCGTGAACCGAATTTCTCCTCGCCGGTTATTCGTCTTCCTGCGGCACACCACGCCGCTGGACCGCGTCGCTCTGGCGGTCATCGTTTTTTACGCTGCATTCCGAGTCGTCGCCCTGTTTCGCGAGGCTTTGCCCCTTTCGGGATTCCTTAGCTTCCTCAGTTTTCTTGCGGCGGTCTACTTGCTCGTCCGCTTGATTCCTTGGTTCCGCACGAAATTCATGTGGACGCTGCGCAACCGCCTCATCGTCGCCTACGTTTTCATCGCGGTCGTTCCGGTTATCTTGCTGCTCTGCATGGCGGGCCTCGCGACCTACGGCCTCTACCTGCAACTGGGCGCCCACGTATTCCAAGACGACCTGCACGCTCGGATCAGCACCATTTCCGCCGATGCGGACGCCCTCGCCGGCGCTGTCGCGCAGGAAGCGGCCCAAGGCGCCTCTCCCACTAGCGAAGCGATCCTTTCCCGGCCCGGAGTCGCGGATTTAATCGCGGCGGCCCGCCGCGAATGGCCCGATCTCCGCGTCTTCCCCAATCACGGCGAGCGCCTGGTGCAGGCCGGTGACGGCCACGAATTCGCCGGCCTGGTCGAATTCGAGGGCAAAATCTGGGTCGCCGCCGCGGTCAAAAAGACCGGGCCTGCCGGACCGTTCTTCCTCGTCGTCGGCACTCCTCTCAACGCCGCGTTCCTCGATGGCCTGCATTCCGACGTCGGCCCCATTCAAATTATTCCCCTGCGGCCTACCAACCAACAAACTCCCGCAGGCGCCTCGCTCAGTTTCAACGGCAAGGTCTTCGTCCCCGGCGAACAGATCGCCAGCCGTCGTCGCACCCTCGGGCCTCCGTCCAACTGGTTTGACCTGCGCATCGGTGGCGTTTCCACTATCGACTTGGCGCACATCGGCCCGCAAACCGGCAACGCGCCGGACGCCGTCCTCGCCACCTTCGCCATGCGCGCCTCCGCTCTCAATCGCCGCCTCTTCACTTCCGTCGGCGAGATTGGACCGCTGCTCGAATTAGCCCTGGTCGCCGCCGGCGTGATTTTCCTGGCGTTGGAATTCGCCGCCCTCATTACCGGCATCGTGCTTACGCGCACGATCACTCGCGCCGTCGGCGATCTCTATGAAGCCACTCTGCACGTCCGCCGCGGCGATTTCACGCGGCGCATTCATGTGCACCAGCGCGATCAGCTCGGCGCTCTCGGCGAATCCTTCAACGAAATGACCAGCTCCATCTCCGAGCTGATCGTGGAGCAAAGCAAGCGGCAGAAACTCGAAAACGAAATCGCCATCGCCCGCGAAGTTCAGGCGCAACTCTTCCCGCAGGTTTTGCCGGCGTTGCCGGGGCTGGAACTCGCCGCCATCTGCCGCCCCGCGCGCGTCGTCAGCGGCGACTATTACGATTTCATCCGCACCAGTCAGGACTGCGTGGGCATCGCGCTCGCGGACATCAGCGGGAAGGGAATTTTCGCCGCGCTGCTCATGGCCAGCTTGCAAGCCGCTCTGCGCAGCCAGGCTTCGCTCGACGGCAAATGCGGGACTGCCGAACTCGTCGCGCGCCTGAATCGCCACGTCTTCCGCAATACTTCCGACGACCGCTATGCCACATTCTTTTACGCGGATTTCGACGTCTCCACCCGCGTGCTCACGTACACCAACGCCGGCCACCTCGCTCCGTTTTTCGTATCCGGCGATAAAGTCCAGGAACTCAGCGAGGGCGGCACGGTAATCGGCATGTTCGAGGATTGTCCGTACACTCAAGGCAACATCAAAGTAGAACCGGGAAGCCTGCTGGTAGCCTTCAGTGACGGCCTGACGGAACCGGAAAATGTCTACGGCGAAGAATTCGGCATGCAGCGCCTGAAAGAAGAAATCCTCCGCCAACGCAGCATGCCGCCGCAGCGCATCGCGGAAAATCTGATAGCTGCAGCGGAACAGTGGGCCGGCACGCCCGAGCAAGCCGACGACATAACCGTGGTAATCGCCCGCATGGGCTAACCAGCAGTACCGCCGGCGTCCCGCCGGCTCGCAGCACTTATGTGCAAGGACCAAAATCAACCGCTGCCGGGTCTGCAAAAAATCGTCCAGCCGCCTCTGCGAATAGCTTTGCGATCTATCTACCGTGGAGGGAGCGATTGTAGTGGCCCGGCCGGTGTCGCCACGCGCGGCATCGTAGCCGCGCAGCGGTCCCAATGCCCATTTTCGCCCGATGATTTAGATCCGGCGAACCGCAAAAACTACGTGCGCTTGATAACGACGGCAGTCAGGTCATCCTGCTGTTTGGTGCCGCCTGAAAATTCAATGACGGCTTTGTAAAGCGTGGAGATAATCTCACGCGAAGATTTGTCCCGCGCCGAGCGGACAGTTTCCTGCAACCGCTTCGTGCCGAATTGCTCGTCTTGGGCGTTGGCCCATTCAAAGAATCCGTCGGTCGCCAGCACCAGCAAGTCACCCGGATTGAGTTCCAGATTCAACGGCGGCTCCGAAATCAAAACGGGTGAAATGCCTAAGGGTAATCCCTGCGCGTCCATCGCGTCGAAGCTATCTTCTTTCAATAAATAAAGGAATAACGGCCCGTGTCCGGCGGAAAGCAGCTCCACGCGTGAACTATTGGGACCACAAACGGCCGCGACGAACGTCACAAAACGCCCTTCCATGAGGTCCGCGGAAAGCGCAGCGTTGATTCGTTCCATCGCGATCAGCAATTCGTTCTCGCCGGTAAAGTTAGCTCTCTCATAGGCTCGGCAGATGACCGCCAGCAAAGCGCTCGGAATGCCGTGGCCGGTGACGTCCGCCAGGACCACCAACACCCTGCCATCCGGGAGCAGCTGCCAATCGTAATAATCTCCTCCGGTTTGATCTGCCGGTTGATTCCATCCGGCAATATCAAAACCAGCGATCTCTGGCATGGAACTGGGGAGCAGAGATTGCTGGATGGAGCGAGCCACTTCCAGATCGTGTTCCAATTTATCCACCTGCCGCTGCAATTCTGCCTCACGGAGAGCTGCTTCCACTTGTTTCCGGATTTCACGGGCCACCGCCCCGGCTACCACGCCGGCGACAACCATCGTGAGGGCATAGCTGAACACCGTCTTCTGGGGTGAAAGCAGGGACGCCCCTCCACCAAGAGTTGGTTTCCAGCCAAGATACATTGCCGCCGCCAGGTAACTTACTGCCGCCACGATTCCCGAGAGCGCGCTGGCGGCCGGATTCAGGCGCAACGTCGAAAGGATGATAAACACGAAAAATATGAGCACGGCCGGATTGGCCAGCGCCCTATAGGCGGGGTCAATGGAAGCACTCGTAACAAACGCAACCGCTAAGGCTGGCAGGGACGTTTCCACCAGGACATTGATGATCCAGGTCAGTTTTGCAATATCCCCGCTGGCCGCGATCGCGCGTTGCACCGCGCGCAACATCCAGCACTCATATCCGACGAACAACGCCAGGACCAGGGAACTGAGCATCCACAGCCGAAAATCTTCCCGGTTAAAGAGGATGGCAGTCCGAATCGTTCGCAGCGAGAACGCTGCGGCAATGGCGCCGAGCACGATCAGAATGCGCAGACGCTCGCTTTTCAATAG
Source organism: uncultured Acidobacteriota bacterium (assembly GCA_963780035.1). Taxonomy (GTDB): domain Bacteria; phylum Acidobacteriota; class Terriglobia; order Acidiferrales; family UBA7541; genus Palsa-295. The sequence goes on from CAWAAG010000024.1 coordinate 103,495, forward strand.
CGCTTGTTGGAATGCGACGGACTTTTCGCGAAGTTCAGTCATGATGCTTTGCGCAGGTTGGCAAACTCAATGGTAGTGCAATTGGCCCGTTGAGAACGATCGTGGCGATAAACGCGGAAAGACCTGGCGCTTTGGCTGCCGCATGCATGGAGCGTGCCACGTGGCGCACATCTTAGGTCGCGTCGGCAGCATAGTCAACGGATGCACCGCTCGCTGTCGCTGCAAAGTAGAAATGTCCGGATTGTGCAAAGTAGAAATGTCCGTTTTCATGCATGACTGAGGTCTCGATCGCGGATTCAATATACGCGCGGCAAGACCACATCCGCGAGTGCGGCGGCTCGTTTGTCCCCAGGAACGAAGGGCCGCCGCCTTGCAAAATTAAGATTCAGCGCGAACGAAGCTGGCGAGGTGTGCCCGCCATCGCGCACGCACCTCGCCCAAGCGAATAGAATTAGCGGATACCTCCAGTAGCCAGAAGCTGCTCGCCCGTAAGCCACCCAGACTCATCCGACGCCAGAAACACCGCAATCGGCGCAATGTCGCTGACCTTGCCAGTGCGTCCCAGCGGCGCCTGCGCAATCAACACCTTCTCGAAGTCCGATCCGATGAACCCGCCGGTCTGCGTCCCTTCCGTCTCGACCATTCCGGGATTGATCGTATTCACGCGAATTCTCCGCGGCCCCAGTTCCCGCGCCAGCACCCCGGTGATCGCATCCAGCGCCCCTTTACTCGCCGTGTAAACCGTCGAATTCGCCGGCGTCAAACGGCTGACCCCCGACCCAATGTTGATGATGCTCCCGCCTTCGCCCATATGCTTCACCGCCGCTTGGGTAGTGAGGATCGCGCCCAGCACGTTCACGTTAAAAATCTTGTGAAAGTTTTCTTCGCTAACCGCCTCCAGCGGAGCGAACTCGTACAGCCCGGAATTGTTCACCAGTATATCCAGACGTCCGTAGCTCTTGATGGCCGCGTCAATAATGCCCTTCGCCTCGGCCCCCTTCGACACATCGCCGCCCACCGCCACAGCCTTCCCACCGGCCGCCGTAATCGCGGCAACCACCTTCTCCGCGCCAGTCTTGCTCGAAGCATAATTGACCACCACGGACGCGCCTTCCGCCGCAAGCGCCTGCGCGATGCCTGCTCCAATGCCCTTCGATGCTCCGGTAACAACCGCCACTTTTCCAGTAAGCCTGCCCATTTTTTCTTTCTCCTCGTTCCGCAGTAGAATCGTATTTAGACAACCATCGAACTCTCGTGTGCCGGGTTGAACCCACAGGTGAACGCGGTCCCAACATCGGATGCGCCCGGCCCGCTTTCGATTCCGCGCGCTTGACACCCGCACGCGCGCCGCCGTATCGTGTCAGTCATCCACAGTCGGAAATCCACGTTTTCATCTCGCCGAAAGATTTCCGATTCGGGAGGTGTGCCATGCCATTCGACCTGCTTACGTTCCGCTTAGTGGAAAAGCCGGTGACCCGCGAGGAAGGCCTGCGCATTCTGGAGCGCGATCAATACCGTTGCCAGTATTGCGGCCTGGACGGCCTCGCCAGCTTTGAAAATGCCTTGGCCATGTCGGTTGACTTCGTCATCCCGCGCGCCCGCAAAGGCAAGAAGGACGACCGCAACCTGGTAGCCTGCTGCCATTCCTGCAACACGCTGAAGGGCCGCCGCGTCTACCGCAATATCGAAGAGGCCAAGAGCTACGTGCTCGCGCAACGCGAGAAGCTTCGCAAGGCCTGGGAAGCGCGAGCGAACGCGCCCGCGAAGCCCGCGAAAACACAGAAGCCATCGCCACCGGCAACGTCCAAGGTGGCCGCGGCCTCCGTAATCGGCCGCTCGCCGCTCTCGATTCGCAATGGCTGATCGGGTGATTATAGGCAGCTACGCGCCGAATTCCTGGTCATCGCGCTAGGCCGGAGCGCGCCGCTCCACTACGGTTTCGTGGACTTGCCCAGCGGCACTTCGTAGAACATCAAGGTCTTCTTGGTGGGAATCACCACTACGTCCGGAACATACAGCACCGACGTATCTGCCAGCGACGGATCGTGGCTCACATCGAAGTAAAGAAATCCGTGCAGCGAGCCCATCGGCGCCACGGTATCGGAATCCAAAGTCAGCGGCCGCAATATCTCCGCGTACTTCTCCGCTTTCTTGTCGGCGCTCGGCAGCGGGATCCCCGCAATCCGTCGCGGTTGCGAAGGCGCCGCGCCTCCCGGATGGGCGATCATCCCCGCTACATCCTCGGCGGATAGCCAGTCAATCTCCTGATGGTTGCCGTTGCGCAAATGCACTTCCAGCTGCACTGTATTCAGGTTCACTTGGATGGGATGATCAGTTGAATTGCGCAGGAACACTTCCACAGGCAGAACGCCCACTTCCAAGGGGTTGGCCTTCCCGAATTTTTCCTTGCCCCGCGCCTTATCTACGTACGGGTCGGCAAGAATTGTCAATCCGTCGTGCGTATCGTGCGGCAGCGACGCAGTCGGGTCCGGCGCAGTCTGCTGCACCTTGCTCGCCCCCGGCTCATTCCGCGCGTGTAGGACAGCAACGCTTGCAACAGCACAAACGAGAGACACCAAAGCTGCAGCGAAGAAAAGCGCAGAGGAAGGGCGGGGCTTCAGCCCCGCCGAAACGGCGAGAGTAATCGGGGCTTTAGCCCCTGAAGCCATCTTTCGCAATAACACTTGCACATTCGTGAGGTGAACTCTTCTCATCTCCCTGTGCGATGCCTCGGCGCTGCCGGAAGTTGTGCGCGTTTCATGCAGGCTGCCACTATAATACTGGGCTTGCGCGAGGCAAAGCTCCTTTCGGAGCGCGCGCGAACCTACCGCATGTATTTCTTTTATCGCATCCTGACGGCAGTCGGAATGTTCATCCTCGCGCCCTATTTCGCGCTGCGCGGCTGGCGCGCCGGAGAGCCTTCGCGCGCGCTCCGCGAGCGTCTGGGCAGCCTGCCGCCCGAAATTGCCGCTCGCGCCGCGGCTAGCTCCAGGGCCACAATTGCCAGCACTAGAGACGCCGCCGCTACAGACGCCGGCACAACCTCTGGCCCGATCTGGATTCACGCTGTTTCCGTCGGCGAAGTCCTCGCCGCCAAGCCCCTCGTCGATGGGCTGCAACGCCGCTTTCCCGGACGCGCCATCTTCGTCTCCACTACCACGGAAACCGGCCAGCGTCTCGCCCGCGAGCGCCTGCAATCCACCGACGGCATCTTCTATTTTCCGTTGGACTGGGTCGTGCCAGTCCGCCGCGCGCTGCGCGCGATCCGCCCCGCGCTCGTGATCATCATGGAGACCGAGATCTGGCCGAATTTTCTACGCGAAGCTCGCCGCGCCGGCGTCCCGGTAATTTTCGCAAACGCGCGCATCTCCGAAAAATCCTTCGCGCGCTTCGAGCGCTGGGAATTTCTCGTCGGCGCATTCTTTAACCGCACCATGCGCGACGCGGAACTGTTTCTGACGCAATCTCCTGAAGACTCCGCGCGCCTTCTCGCCATGGGCGCCGATGAAGACCGCATCGAAGTCACCGGAAACCTGAAATACGACGCCGAGCCGCCCGCCGTCGGCCGCTTCGGCACCTGGCTCGACCAGGAAATCCGCCGCCAGGAACGTTGGCCGGTTCTGGTCGCCGGCAGCGTCGTCGCCGGAGAAGAAGACGCCGTGCTGGCGGCCTACGATCTCGTCCAGCGCCAGTGGCGACACACGCTGCTGATCCTTGCCCCGCGCAAGCCCGCGCAATTCGATACCGCCGCGGAAATTGTCGCCGCGGGCGGATGGAAAGTCGTGCGCCGCAGCCAACTCGACTCTGCCGCATCCCTCGACGATGACACCGACGTCCTGCTGCTCGATTCCATCGGCGAACTAGCCGGCCTCTATTCGCTTGCCGACGCTACTTTCGTCGGCGGCTCGCTCGCCCCCGCTGGCGGACACAACATCCTCGAACCGGCCTGGTTTGCTCGCCCGCCTGTCTTCGGCGCCTCCATGGAAAATTTCCGCGAAATGGCCGACCAATTTCTCGACGCGCATGCCGGCGTCCAGGTCACCTCGGGGCCCGGCCTCGGAAAGGTCTGGATCCAGCTCATCCAGGACGAAAAAATGCGGGAACGCATGGGCAAGGCAGCGCGCGCCATCTCTGAACGCAATCGCGGCGCCACCGAACGCTCGCTCAATCGCATTGCCGCGATACTGAACGAATCCGCCAAGGGAAACGCCGCGTGACGTTCGCCGAATTCCTGCTCGCGCCGCTCTCGATTATTTATGGCGCAGTCGCGCACCTTCGCGCGCGCGCCTATCGCCAAGGAATTCTTAAGTCGCGGCGTCTCAGTGGTACGGTCATCAGTGTCGGCAATCTTACCGTCGGCGGCACCGGCAAGACTCCCATGGTCCTCTGGATCGCCGAGCGTCTCGCCTCCGAAGGCAAGAGCGTCGCCATTCTTACTCGCGGATATCGCGGCCGTCCCAGCGAATCAAGACCACCCAACGCTTCAGCTTCGAACGCCTCCACCAGCGACGAAGTGCGCATGCTGCAATCGCGCCTCGGCGACCGCGTTGCGTTCGGTGTCGGCCCCGATCGCTACTCCAACGGCGCCGCACTCGCAAAGCGCGGCATAAACTGGTTCGTCCTCGACGACGGCTTCCAACACCTGCAACTCGCGCGCGATGTGGATATCGTCCTGATTGACGCGACGAACCCTTTCGGTGGCGGCCGCCTGCTCCCCGCCGGACGCCTCCGCGAATCGCGCTCCGCACTCGCCCGCGCGGACATCCTCGTGATCACCCGCAGCGACCATGCCCCGGCGGTCGAAGCCGCCGTCCGTCGCGAAACCGATGCGTCGATTTTTTACGCGCGCCCGAAGCTCGACGCCATCCACAGCTTCACGGACGGCCAGCTCGCTGGCAGTGTCGTCCCGAATGCTCTGGGCCCGCTCTTCGCCTTCTGCGCCATCGGCAACCCGCAATCCTTCCTGGCCGACCTGCGCGCGTGGGGTCTCGAAATCGCCGGCCACAAATTCTTTCCCGATCATCACCGCTTTACGGACGCCGACGACGAAGAAATCCTGCGCGCGGCCACCGAAGCCGACGCCACCGGCCTGATCTGCACCGAAAAAGATCTCTACAATTTGCACGCCATCCATCACGGCAAAATGCCAATATTCTATTGTGCGATTTCGATGCAAGTGGACCGCGAAGACGAATTCTGGAATGAACTCCTGGCGACAGCTAAATCGCGCGCCGAGGCATCTCAGTTAAAATTGCAAGTGACGAAATGAACGAAGCCGCAAGCGGCGCGATTGCTGATGCGATAACCGTATGATACTTTTCGCCACGGTCATCTGGGAGTGCGGGAGCTTGCTTGCCCTGAGGAACGAAGGGCTCCCGCCGTGAAGAGTGCCGTCCTGGCTTGATCTCCCTACGCGAGGCTTGCCTCGCGCGCAAGTTTGCAGCCACAGCAGACGTCATCCAAGCAAGAAACGGAGATTGATTGGTCTCGATCAAACCAAAGCGCGGCAAATCACGGCCCAAGCGCCAAACCACCGCACACGCCGCCGCCGACTCCACCGTTGACCTCACCCGCCTCTTGGATCTCGTCGCCTCCTTCCCCCGCCAAACCATCGGTGTAGTAGGCGACTTCGTCCTGGATGAATTCGTCTCCGGCGAAATTTCCCGCGTCTCGCGCGAAGCTCCCGTCCTCATCCTCCGCCATCGCAAAAGTGAGAGCTATCCCGGCGGCGCAGCCAACGCCGTAAACAATCTCGCCGAGCTCGGCGCGCGTGTACTGCCGGTAGGCGTCGTCGGCGATGACGAAGGCGGCCGCAAACTCCTCGAGCTCTTCCGCCGCAAACGCATCAACGTCTCCGGCATCCTCCGCGCGCCCGATTGGTCCACCACCACTAAGACGCGTTACCTCGCCGGCTGGACTCACACCACCGAACAACAAGTTCTCCGCGTGGACCGCGAGCCGCAAACCAGCCTTTCTCCAAGAATCGCAGCAGCTATCGCCCAAAAAGCCCGCCAGATCGCCATGCGCGCCGACGCCATCCTCGTCTCAGACTACGGTTTCGGCGCAGCCTCGCCCGCGCTGGTAAGAACTCTCAAAGCCAAGCGCCTCATGCTGGATTCGCGCTACCGTCTGCTCGAGTATCGCGACGCGGGCGTCACCGCCGCCACCCCCAACGAACCAGAAGTGGAAGCCGCCTACCAGAGCCGCGTCGGCACCGACACCGCGAAGCTCGACGAACTAGGCCAACGCGCGCTGCGCGATCTGAGCCTGGAAGCGCTGCTCGTCACGCGCGGCAAAGACGGCATGGCCGTCTTCGAACGCAGCCGTCCGCCGCGCCACATCCCGATCTATGGCTCGGACGCGCCCGTGGACGTCACCGGCGCCGGCGACACCGTAATCGCCGTTTTCACACTCGCTCTCGCCGCCGGCGCCACCTATCTCGAAGCCGCGCATCTCGCAAACTACGCTGGCGGCATCGTGGTCATGAAGCGCCGTACCGCCACCGTCACCCGCTCCGAGCTGGAATCCGCACTGCGCCAGGATGCTACGGCCCCGCGCTGACACACGCATGGACACCCGCCAAAAAATTGTCTCCCGCGAAGGGCTGCACGCCATCCTCGATGAGCACCGCCGCTCCGGCCGCAAAATCGTCTTAGCCAATGGTGTGTTTGATCTGCTGCACGTAGGCCACGTGCGCTATCTGCAAGCCGCGCGCGCCGAAGGCGACCTGCTCGTCGTGGGAATCAATTCCGATTCCAGCACGCGCAAACTGAAGGGCGACGGCCGCCCCATACTCACCGAACGCGCCCGCGCGTCGCTGGTGGCCGCTCTGCGCTCCGTGGATTATGTCGTCATCTTCGACGATCTCGACGTAAATTCATTACTCCGCGAACTGCAACCACACGTTCACGCCAAAGGCACCGATTACACCGCGGACACCGTGCCCGAACGCAATCTAGCAGCCCTCCTGGGCATCCGCGTCGCCATCGTCGGCGATCCCAAAGAACATTCCACCCGCGATCTACTCGCACGCATCCGCCACCACAACAATGCCTGATCCCACGCCTCAACAGACTCCCAGCCAAATCACCGAACCGCGCTTCCTCCTGGTCCGTCTAGGCTCGCTCGGCGACGTAATCCACGCCCTCCCCGCCGCCTCTGCGCTGCGCGACACGTTCCCCGCAAGCCGCATTGACTGGGCCATTGATCCCAAATGGCAGCGCCTCCTCGAAGGCAATCCCGATCTCAACGGAATAATCCCGGTAGACCGCAAAAGCCCCGCGGGCATCGCCGCCACCGTCGGCACACTTCGCGGCGCTCAATACAGCTGCGCCATAGATTTTCAAGCGCTCTATAAATCCGCGGTTCTCGCGTTCTCTTCCGGAGCCCCGCGCCGCATCGGCTTCCAAAGCAGCTACGCGCGCGAGGCCCTCGCCTCGCTCCTCTATACCGATCACTTGAATCCGCGCGGCGGCCATAAAGTGGATCACAATCTCACGCTCGCCGAAGCAGCCGGCGCGCGCCTCTCGAAGCCGCGCTTTCCCCTCCAAGTCCACGCCGAGGACGAAGCGCGCGTCACCCAGGAACTCGCCCGCCACAACATTACCGACTTTTACGTGTTGAATCCCGGCGGAGGCTGGCGCTCGAAATGCTGGCCTCCCGAGCGCTACGGCGAATTGCATCGCAAGCTCGCCGAAGAGCGCGGCTGGCGCGGCATCGTCAGCTTCGGTCCAGGAGAGGAAAATTTGGCGCAAGAACTGGTCTCCGCTGCGGGCACTTTACCGCCCATTGCAATTCCCCTTGCACTCGGCCCGCTCATGGCTCTCTTGCGCCGTGCGAAATTTGTAGTCTCGGCCGATACCGGACCGTTACACCTCGCCGCCGCGCTGGGCACGCCGTCCGTCGGCCTCTTCGGCCCCACCGATCCCGCCCGCAACGGCCCCTACGGCGACGCCGGCATCAGTGTCCGCAACCCGCGCAATAACGAAACGACCTATCGCCGTGGAACGTCCTACTCTTCCGCCATGCTTTCCATTACAGTCGAGCAAGTAATGGACGCCATTGCGCTCCTGAAAGGATTTCGCGTTTGAACGAAGCCGTCGCAGTTCAGCCACGAAAATTCTGGATGCGCTGGCGCGTCCGCACCGGCTATCCGGTCGCCGTTCTTTACTTATTGCTGGCCTCTCCCACGCAGCACTGGATCGCCATGGGCGCCGCCGTCGCCGCGTTCGGCCTGCTCGTTCGCGCCATCGCCGCCGGGCACCTCCGCAAAGATAGGGAACTGGCCACCACCGGTCCTTATGCGCGCACGCGCAACCCGCTTTATCTCGGCAGCGCATTTCTCGCCATTGGGTTTGCTATTGCTGGACATTCCTGGTGGGCGGGCAGCCTGGTGCTCGTCTATTTTGCGGTTTTCTATTACGCGGTCATGCGCAACGAGGAGCGCGACCTCCGCGCGCGTTTCGGCGTCCTCTACGACGAATATGCCGCCCGCGTTCCGCTCTTTCTCCCCAATTTCTTCGATGCGGGCTATGCCCACGTCTCCGAAACCGCCCCAGAACAGGCTTTCTCCTGGGCGCAGTACCGCCGCAATCGCGAATACAAGGCCTTAATCGGCACCATAGCTGGCATCGGCGTAGTCTGGCTGCGTATGTGGCTGCACGCCCGCTACGGCTACTAACGATTAGAATTTATACCGGCAGACTTCAGGTTGGCGGCTTGGACTTCGCTGTTTCGCGAACGAATGAACGGGAACTGACCCAGGCAGGCGCTACTGCAATCTATATACCGCGTGCATCACTCGCTGGAATTGCGGGCGGTAAATCAAATCAAAGGCGCGTTCCTTGCCCGGAAACATTTGCAGCGCAACTTTCCGTGTTTCCGCTATCATTTGCGCAGCGTCTTCCGCGGGCAAATCCCCGCTGGAAATCGTCTCCAGCGTGATATGGACCAAAATGCGCAGCCGCCGAATCCGGCGGCTTTCTTCATCGATTTCGTCCTGAGTGGGCCGAGCCAATGAGAAGTCGCTCATAAATGGCTGTGCGTTACCGGAAAACAAGTATGGACTCCAGCGCGGATGCGCGCAATAGTACCTGCGGCTACCCCGGAGGCACCCACTAATGAGTGAGGAATATTCCAACGAGCGCGTCGTAGTGGCCCACACCGCCGAGAGTTCGACCGAAGCCATGGTAATTCGCAGCCTCTTAGAAAGCGCCGGGATCGCTTCGCCCGGCTCGGTTTCCTCCGACCCGTTCCCCATCCCTGAAAACCCCGAAGGCCCTCACAACCTCGAGATCCAGGTGCTGGAATCGCAGGCCGATGAAGCCCGCAAAGTCATCGGCGAATATCTAGCTGGCAATACCACCATCACCGAAGACACCGATGGCGCCGACGATTCATCCAGTTAGAATCCTGCCTTCGCCCCGACGCGGGAAACGTCACCCAATTGCAGTTCGTGGACGACCGTCGCGATTAGTAGCGCCGGCGTCTCGCCGGCTCTTCGCATTTGCCGTTGACCTTGTAGCGGCGCACTTCATTGCACCATCGAAGTTGCGCCGCGCACGGCATCGAGATGCTCGCGACACGATGCCGCCGTACCAACGCCGCTTCACCGTGGCGGTTTTTCCGCGTACGTCCGAATCACCAGATCGTGCCCATCCGTGAGCGCCGTAACCGCCCCATCGCGATCGGTCCGCAAAAATCGCACGCCCGCCTGCGCGTAACGCTGCACCACGCTCTCCGCGGGGAAGCCGAACTGATTGCCTTCGCCGAGCGAAGCCACCGCCACTCGCGGCGCGACCGCTTCCACGAACGCATCCGTCGAAGACGTCTTGCTCCCGTGGTGCGGCACCTTCAGAAAATCCGCCGCCAGCGGCGCCTTCTCATCTACCAATTCATTCTCCACGTGCTTCTCGATATCCCCGGGTAGCAGGAAACTCTGCGCGCCGTCCTGAATCCGCATCACCAGGGAATCGTCGTTGGATGCCTTCGACACCGCAGAAATATCCGCGGGCCACAGCACCTGGCCTTTCACGCCGTCCCAATCGAATTCCCGGTCCTGCGTTTCTATAACGATCGGGATCCTCCGCGCTCGTGCTTCCGCCAACAAATTCAAAAACGCGCTGGTTTCCTCGTCGCGCCCCACCCATAGCTGGCCCACCTTGAAACTCGCGATCACACTGTGCAATCCGTCCAGATGGTCGTGATGGGCGTGCGTCAGCGCCACCACGTCCAGCCGCTTGATTCCCCGCGACCACAAATAAGGCGACACCACTTCTTCGCCGATGTCCGGCCCGGATCGCACACCGTTAAACCATTCCGACCCTGCCAGCCCACCGCCATCCACCAGCATGGTTCGCCCGTCAGGAAAGGCCACAAATATCGAATCGCCCTGGCCAACATCCAGCACCGTGACTTCGAAATCTCCGCGCACCAATCGCGGCGCAAAAGGATAAGTAGCCACCAGCACCGCCAGCGCCAGCAACATCGCTGCCGCGATCCATTCCGAAAAATGTCTGGGAGCAACGGGCTGCAAACGCACCGCCCGGACCCGCTTCCGCTCAGCGCCTGCACGCGCCACGCCCGCCAAACAAATAAATGCCGCGAAGAACGCCACTACCAGCCACACCGGCGGCCCGGGAATTCGGTAGCTAAGCCGAGGCCATCCTGCGAACCAGTCCACCGTCGCAAGCAGCAGGCCGGTGCAAAAACTGAGAGCCTTGGCCAGCACCAGCGCCAGTCGCGCCCACAAAAACGTCGCAGCCAGCGCGGCAAATCCCAGCGGCACAATAATCCCTGTCAGCAAGACGGCTGGAATATTGCTCACTGGCCCAGCCAGGCTCACGCGATGAAAATCCTCCGCCAGCAGCGGAAGCATGCCCCACTGAATCACCGCGGAAAGCAGCACGATTTCCCACAATCGCAATCCGGCTCGAATCGGCAGCACCAGCACCGCGCCGCAGCGCGAAGCCAGCCTCTGCGGCATCCTTGCCGCCAGCCACTGGATCGCCCAGCGCAGTTCGATGCGAAATTGCGCAATTTTCGGGGCGTGGGCCACGTCCCGCGTCACATCGCCCAGATGATTTAATCCCGCGCGGTATGGCGCGCTGCTGCGCTCCATCCAAGGCAGCGCCAGCCCGGCAATCACCCCCGCCGCCAAAAACGAAAGCTGAAAGCTCGAATCCGTCAGCGAAGATGGTCTCCAAATCAAAATCGCCAGCGCCGCCACCGCGATCGTCTGCAGCAAATCCACGCGCCGGAAAAGCGGTCGCGCGCACAAATAAAGCCCCGCCATCAAAGCCGCGCGCAAGATCGGCGGGCGGTCCTGCACGATCCCCACGTAAGCGACGAGCGCCAGCACCGTCACCAGCCCGATCATGCTCACCGGCAATCGCAATCGCCGCCCAATCCAGAACAAGAAAATCACCAGCGCGCCGACGTGCAATCCCGCCACAACCAGCACGTGATATGCCGCCGTTTTCTGAAACGCCAGCACCACGCTGGAATCCACAAAGCTGCGATCCCCCAGCAGCATCGCGCGCAAAATCGCGCCGCGCTCCGGATGCTCCGCGAATAGGGAATCAATCCGTGCCAGAAGCGTCCCGCGCGCCCGCGCCAGCCGCTGCAAAATCGTCGGCGGCGGGCGATCAACCACCTCCAGCAATGCGCCACTGCGCAGCGAGCCGATCACATCGATCTTTTGCCGCGCCAAAAAACCACGCACATCAAACGCGCCCGGATCCAGAAAATCTCGCGGCTCCCGCGCTTTCAAAAGCGCTTCCACGCGATCTCCAGCCCGCAATCCCGCAGGTGGCCGCGCGGCATGCTCGTTCGAATAGAAATTTACCCGCAAGCCTCCGCTGACCGGCAATTCCGCGCCGCCCGCTTCCACCTGCTCCAGATCAATTTCAAACCGCTCGCCCCACGGCAGCGCCAAGGGGTCTTCCCGCAGGCGTCCGCGCCAGCGCAGCGGCACGGAGGTATCAATCCTGCCCGCGGCAATCAATCGTGTGATGTGATTGGAAGGAATCCCTGCCACTTCGACCGCGCTAGCAAGTCCGCCCAGCGCCAGCCAGGCAGCCAGCGCGCAAACCCACGCAAAACTCACAAAGTAACGCCGGGCGGATTCCGCGCCCGCCAAAATCACGAGCGCCGCTCCGACCGCCATTGCCACGAGCGCCGCCACCGCCCACAACTTCAGCGCCACGGGCCATCGCTCCCCCATCCCGATGCCCGCCGCAAACGCCGCTAGCATCCACAACGCAGGTAGTTTCATGCTCCCTGCTATCGAGCCATTGCCTAGATCCCCTATGGAGCCTCGGGCTCGCGCGATAAGCAAGCAGCCAGACGCGCCGCCAACTCATCTGGGAATGCGGGAGCTTGCTCCCGCCGCGATCCAGCGAGGCTTGCCTCGCGCAAAGCAACGAGGTCGCGCTAGGAACCTGGGCCCCTCACTGCAATCAAGAAGCTCTAACGCCGCCGCAATCGCACGACCGATTCCATATGAAAAGTCTGAGTAAATAAATCGAATAAGTGTACTTCTGTGCAATCGTACCCGCCTTTGACAAACAAGGCAAGATCGCGCGCCAAGGTAGAGGGGTCGCACGACACATAAGTAACCCGCGCCGGAGCAATCTTCGCAATCCGTTGTATCGCCTCGGGACTCACGCCAGCCCGCGGCGGATCCAGCACCACCAGCTCAGGGCGCTCCTTGCAGCGCTCCACGAACCTCTCAACCTCCGCGGTACGCACCTCGATCGTGCCCCGCCCACGCATATTCGTCTCCAGGTCGCGCGCCGCCGCGGGATTCGACTCCACCGCAACTACCCGCTCAAATCGTTCCGCCAGTGGCACGGAAAATAATCCCACTCCCGCGAAAAGATCCAGCGCCAGGCGCCCACCCTCTTCGCGCTCTACAACTTCACGCGCTAATTCCTCCACCAGGAACCGGTTCACCTGAAAAAATGAAAAGTGTCCGACGCGGTAGGCGATTCCTCCAGCCGCATAATCCAGAAATCCCGGACCATACAATTCCATCCGGTCATTACGGGGATCGTGAAAGAGCAAACTCGCAATCTCCGGCACCACGCGCCGAAACGTCTCCGCGTGTTCCGCCGCTCGGGAAGGGAACCCCGCGAAAGTCGCCGTCAGCAGCAAATTGCTGTCTGCAGCGTCCGCGAACGCCTCAATCTCGCGCAATCCGCGCGGCAACGCTCCGCCCGCCAACGCCCCTCGCAGTGCCAGCAGCGTCTTCAGCAGCAGTGGCGAAACGATCGAACAATCTTCCACCGCGCAAAGCGCCGTCGAGTTCGCCCGAAAATACCCGATTCCAAGCGCATCTTTGCGTTCTGACCCGGTCTCCGCCGCCTCACCCGCGCCAGCTTCCAGCGGCCGCACTTTCCACTGCGCCCGATTGCGATATGCCCATGGAGAAGAAGATCCGTGCGTCACGATCTCGCCGGTCCATTCGATCCGTCCCAGCCGGCGCATAGTCTCGCGCAAAATTTCTCTCTTGTAGCCCAGCTGCCCCTCATAAGGAATGTGCTGATAATCGCATCCTCCGCAAACTCCAAAATGCGGGCACCGCGGCACAATGCGCTCCGCGGAAGCCTGCAAAATCTGCTCCACTCGTCCGCGCACAAATTTCTTCTTCTGCTCCACCGGCGCAACCGCGACGCGCTCCCCAGGCAGCACGAACGGCACAAAAACGGTAACTCCCTCGTGACGCGCGAGTCCCTCGCCGCCATAAATCAATTTTTCGATTGTGACATCCACCATGATTGCGTTGGCCGTTTCCGGGAAGTGAGCGTCGCACCCGGTATGTGAGATTTCTTTGGCGACCGTAGGGGCGGGTCTTAGACCCGCCCCTACAACGTCGGACACACTTGCATGCGCCGTACGTGCGTGGCGTGCTCCGCGCGTCCGGCCAAAACGCCGCCCCGCTACGTCAAATAAAACAAACTCAACCTCGGCACCTCAAAATGCTCAAACAATCGCTTCTGCGTGTACTGCCGCTCCAATTGCGCCAATTGCTCCGCCGACATCTTACGCCGGTACGGCGCCAGCGACCGGTCCATCTCGCGGCGAATGCTCAGCAATGCCTCTTCGTCCGCATCCGCCGCCAAAGCCGCCGAAAGCTTTTCCTCCAGCACGGTCATGCGCCGCTCCAAATCTTCCAAATCCAAAGCCCCCGGCGCATCGAGAAGTGGCAGCGCCTCCTCCAACTTCCGCGCCGTTTCCTCAAACCGCGCAGCCAATCCCTCCGCAGTCGCCCCAGCGGCCTTGCCACCCGCGGCCCCGGGAGCGCCGCGTAACTTCACGGCAGCCTTTCGCAAACGCGTCGCATTCCGCTCCAAATATTTCCGCAACTCTTCGCGCGAAAACGGCTCCGCGCCTGCCCGCGACGACCGCACTTCCGGCCCGGACCCAGCAGCCGCCTCCGCCGCTTCCGCCGCCGCGTCCAACACAGCATCCACGCAATAAGCCAAACTCTTCAACTGTCGCCCGCCGGCCGCCCGCCGCGACCGACCCCAACTCTCAAACGCGCGATCAATCCCCCTAAGCACCGCCTCGATCGGCACCCCAGCCTTCTGCCAGGTCTCCACAATCGCCCAATCCAAGGGTGACACCAGCAGGTGCGCCCCGCGCTTCCGCCAGAAATACTCCTCAATTTCCGTAAAATAATTAAAGTAGTTAAACGCTTCCATGGGCGAGGCAGAACTCACAATCTGTCATTCCGAGCGGAGCGAGGAATCTCTCTTCGGTTTTCCGTGGAAGCGCACGGACGCTCAACTGCGACGCGCCGCCGCTGGCGCTTTCTTCTGCGCGCTGTCCTGATTCCGCTCCCAAATAATCCGCAATCCTTCCAAAGTCAAAAATTCATCCACGATCTCAATATGTCGCGAAGCTCCGCCAATCAACGACGCCTGCCCGCCCGTCGCCACCACTTTCGTCTTCGCCCCCATCACTTTCTTCATGCGGTCCAGAATCCCGTCCACCATATCCGTATACCCGTAAAACATGCCGGCCTGCATGGACGCGGCGGTGTTCGTCCCGATGATTTTTCCCGGGTCCTTAATCTCCACGCGAAAAAGCCGCGCCGCCCGCGCAAACAGCGCATCCGCCGAAATCCCGATTCCCGGCGCCAGCACTCCTCCCATGTATTCGCCGCGCGCGGACACCGCATCAAAATTGATCGCCGTCCCAAAATCCACGATGATGCACGGCCCGCCGTACTTCTCAAACGCCGCCACGCTGTTAACGATCCGGTCCGCGCCCACTTCCTGCGGATTGTCGTACTGCACCGGCATCCCGGTCTTAATCCCCGGCTCCACAAAAAGCGCCGTCTTGCTGAAATACCGCGCGGCCATCCCCGCCAGGCGCGAATTCAATTGTGGCACCACCGAGCTGATGATCACGCCGCCGATTTCCCGCGGCTCCAGGTTCGCCAGGGTAAATAAATCCCGGCTCAGAATCCCGTACTCATCAATCGTCTGGTCGCGCGCCGTGGACAACCGCCAGTTCGCCACCAATTCCTTGCCGCGAAATACTCCCAGCACTGTGTTGGTGTTGCCCACATCCAGCGTCAACAGCATCAACTCGCCTCCGCCACGTCGCCCGAAAGCACCGGCTCGATTCCGCCGCCGTCATCCCGCATCACCCGCAACACGCCGCTCGGCTCCAGGCCCGCCGTCGTCCCGGTAAAAACTTCCGTCGCCGTCGTGATCCGCACGCGCTTCCCCTGAAAATAGCTGGACACCTCGGCGAACCGCCGCAAAATTGGCGCGCCGCCTTCCGCGAGAAACTGATTGTAGTAGCGGTCCAGGTTGCGCAGCAATCGTATCAGCACTTCCAGCCGCGAATGCACCTTGCCGGTCTCCATCCGCAGCGAAGTGGCAATCTCCGCCAATTCCGCCGGCATCTTCGACTGGTTCACGTTGATCCCGATGCCCACAACCGCGTAATGCATGCGATCCGGCTCCGCGTGCATCTCTGTCAAAATCCCCGAAAATTTTCGCCCGCCCACCAGCAAATCATTGGGCCAGCGAATGTCCGGCACGGAATCCAGCTCCTCCGCCACCGCATCGCGCGCCGCCAAGCCCGCCACCAGCGTCAGCAGGGGAGCGTGCGCCGGCGAAATTCGCGGGCGCAGCAGCACGGTGCAATGTATCCCCGCCGATTTCTCGGAGAGCCACTTACGCCCCGCGCGCCCGCGCCCTGCGGTCTGCTCTTCGGCGAGCACCACGGCCCCGTGCGGCTCGCCCAGCTCGCCCAGGTTCATCGCCACGGTGTTTGTCGAATCCGTCTTGAAAAAATGATAGATCCTCCGCGCGAAAGCCGTCCCCGCCAGGCGATGACTCAAAAGCTGCGGCGCCAGAATGTCCGGAGGCCGTTCGATGTGATAACCCGTCGCGGTGTGGCCCTTGACGCGCACTCCCAACTCACGCAATTTCTGCACCCAGCGCCATACCTGCTGCCGCGAAACACCGATTTCCCGCGCAATCTGCGCCCCGCTGATCACAATCGTCGAATTCTCAGCCAGCAAGGTCAGCAGCGCGTCAATCCGCCGGTCGGTGCTTCCAGGCAATACAGCCATGCGTCGAGTAGCCATGCGAATTGCAAAGCATACGCGAGCGCAGCACCGCGGACAAGGCGCCTGCTTTTTCTGGGAGTGCGGAGGCTCGCCTCCGCCTGTTGCAAGGCGAGGCTTGCCTCGCCGCGCTGATCCTCGCCTAGCTGTACGTGGGACGGCGGCGGCAAGCCGCCGCACTCCCAGCAGCTGCGAACGCCCGCTCTAAGTCGAGGAGAATGAAAGTTGCTCGAAGGACTTGGGACCTCTTGCCGAGTCCTACTCTAGCTGTTTCAACCGCTCAATCAATTTCTGATGCTCAATTTCGCGCGAGGCTAATGTGGCCTTCAAATCCTCCACGATTTTCGCCGGAGCCTTGCTCAAAAACGCCTCGTCGGCCAACCGCGCTTGCTTCGACGCGAGATCCTTCGCCAGCCGCTCAATTTCCTTCCGCAGACGCGCAATCTCGGACCCCTTGTCTACAGCGTCGCCGTAAGCGATCCGCAAGTCGTAATTCGCCGTCGAACGAACCGCCGCCCCTTCGGAGTCGAGCCGCGTAGCGGATATCCCCAGACCCGCAAGATTCCCCAGTCGCAGCAGCGGATCGAGGTTGTGTTCTACGAGCCTCCGCACCCCGGCGTCTCCACTGGAAAAATCCGCCGCAACCTTCTTCTTCGGATCCACCTTCATTTCCGCGCGAATGTTCCGCGCCGCCACCACGATCTCCTGAATCAAAGCCATCGCGCCATCCGCGCCAGCATCCACCCACTCCTCGCGGCGCGTAGGGAACTTCTCCAGCGCAATAGACCTTGCCCCCGTCCGCTGCGGCAAGCGATGCCAAAGCTCCTCGGTCAAAAATGGCATCACCGGATGCAGCAAGCGCAGCGCCGCCTCCAAAACCGCAAAAATATTGCGCCAGGCCGCCAGCGCAATCTCGCGATCAGACGAAGCAAGCTGCGGCTTCACCCACTCGATGTACCAGTCGCAGAAATCGCCCCAAAAAAACTGGTAAATCGTCTGGCAAGCCTCATGAAAACGAAACTCATCCAAAGCCTTGTCCACGTCTCCCGCCACAGCCGCCAGCCGCGAAAATATCCAACGATGCGCCAAAGCGCCTTCGCCCTTCACCGCATAAGGCGCCGCCTCCCGCACCTCCGGCGCGGCCAATTCCTCCAAACTAAATCCCGCCGCAGCCTCCGCCTTTTCCAGATTCACAAACAAAAATCGCGCCGCATTCCAGATCTTATTCGCGAACGCCCGCGCCCCCAGAATGCGGTCCTCGGCCAGCGCAATGTCCGTCCCCGGCGCAGATATGCTCGCCAGCATGTAACGCAGCGCGTCGGTCCCATACTGCTGCGTCAATTGCAAAGGGTCCACGCCCGTGCCCTTGGTCTTGGACATCTTCGCGCCTTCCGCCGTGCGCACCAGGGAATGTAAATAAAGCCGCCGGAAGGGAATGCGCTGCGCTTCCGAAGCGCCGGGAGCGAGATGCAGCCCCATCATGATCATCCGCGAGTCCCAGAAAAATAAGATGTCGTAGCCGCTGATCAGCAAACTCGTAGGATAAAAAGTCCGCAAGTCTTCCGTAACGTCCGGCCAGCCCAGAGTAGAAAACGGCCACAGCGCCGAGCTGAACCAGGTGTCCAGCACGTCCTTATCCTGCGTCAATTTGCCGCCGCCGCATTTCGGGCATTTAACCGGCACGCCCGCCGCCCGCGCATGGCCATCCACAATCGAAACGCTTGAATCCGTCGCCGGCACCATCTCCTGGCACTCCGCGCAATGCCATATCGGTATGCGATGCCCCCACCAAAGCTGCCGCGAAATGCACCAATCGCGAATATTTTCGAACCACTGCAGCAGAATCGTCCGCTGGTTGTCCGGCACCACTTCGATTTCGGCCGCGGGCCCGAATTCGCCCGTCACGGCCTTGCGCGCCTCTTCCGCCAGCGGCTTCATCTTCATGAACCACTGCGTCGAAATCCGCGGTTCCACAATCGCCTTGCAACGGTCGCACGTCCCCACCGAATGGGTGTGCTCCGAAATGTGATCCATCAACCCCAGTTCTTCCAAATCCGCAATCACCCGCGCCCGCGCCACAAACCGCTCGAGTCCCGCATATTTCCCGGCCGCCTCATTCATGTGCGCGTCGTCAGTCATCACATCAATCTCGGCGAGCCCGTGCCGCTTGCCGACTTCAAAATCGTTCGGATCGTGCGCCGGCGTAATCTTCACCACGCCCGTGCCGAATTCGCGGTCCACGTAGGTATCCGCAATAATTGGAATCTCGCGGTTCATCAGCGGCAGCAGCACTTTCTTGCCCACCAGATGCCGGTAGCGTTCGTCCTCCGGATGCACCGCCACCGCCGTATCGCCCAGCATCGTCTCCGGACGCGTCGTCGCCACCACCAGATATTCCTGCGGAGTTCCCGCCACCGGGTAGCGTATGAACCACAAATTTCCCGTGCGTTCGTTGTGCACCACTTCCAGATCGCTGATGGCCGTCTGGCAGCGCGGGCACCAGTTGACGATGTAACGCCCGCGATAGATCAATCCCTCGCGATACAGCCGCAAAAATGCTTCCAGCACCGCGCGGTAAAGTCCCGGCTCCAGCGTGAAGCGTTCGCGCGTCCAATCGCACGAAGCGCCCAGGCGGATCATCTGCTGCTTGATCACGCCGCCGCTTTCGGCCTTCCATTTCCACACGCGCCGCTCGAATTCCTCGCGGCCCAAATCCTTGCGCTGGATACCTTCCTTCGCCAGCATCCGCTCCACCACGAATTGCGTCGCGATCCCGGCGTGATCCATTCCCGGCAGCCACAAAGTCCGCTCGCCGCGCATGCGATGCCAGCGCACCAGCATGTCAATCTGCGTGTGCTCCAGCATGTGCCCGATGTGAATCGACCCGGTCACGTTCGGCGGCGGCAAAGCAATCGAAAACCTCGGCTGCTGGTCCCCCGGCACGCGCGGATCGCCGGAATTCTCCGCGCGAAATAATTTCTCCTCGTACCAGGCCTTCGCCCAGCGCTCCTCGATCTCCTGCGGCTCGTACGCCTTCGGTATTTCTCGCGGCATCAGCTCCCCGGTGAAAAAGGTTTTGTAGCGGCGGCCTTCAGGCCGCCATTCGCGTCGCCCATGAGTTCGGGAGATCGCCATCCTTTTACCAGACAATACGGCACAAGGACGAAAAGGGAATCAATCAATATAAAGGGCAACGAAGCGGAACGTCAACGGACGCTAGAACGTCGCGAGCGGGCAGGACCGTCCGATCATGGTGATATCGCAAATTGACACACGGGAGCGGAATATCGACGGAAATATAAAACGCGTACGCGGCAGGAGCGCTCTACTTTTCTTTCTTGTGCAGTTCGCTCTGCAGCAAATTCTCAACCAGCGGTTTGACGCCCTGCGATAGCAGTTCCTGAATCTGCGGCTGCAACCTCTCCAGGACTCTCCGCACGACTTCATCCACAGTGTCGGAATTCGCAGAGCTCCCCGAATCAGAAGAATCCGCCGGAGCAGACGGCGATGGCGGCATCAAAAACGGAATATCCGATAGCGCCTCGCGGTTCGGAGGCGGCAACGTCGGGATCCTCTCGAAGTATTGCTTCAAAGCGGGAGGCGGCGCGGAATCCGCAAAAAGGGAATTCGACTCCCCGGCGATCACCGGCTCTTCATTCACGGCTGCGTCATGATTCCAGTAATCTTCCCCAGGCGTCGGCAAGAACCGCTGCGCAGGCGGCATGCTCTCCGCGTGTATTTCTTCTTCGCGCATCGAAGGCGGCGGTTCCGCGGCCACCGGCGCTGCAAAGTAATCCGCGGGTTCGTGATGCTCCTCGTGCGACAGCCAAGGTTCGGAAGGTTTGTGCTCCGCCGCTAGGTCGCCATTGCGCCCGGCGTTAGACGGCGCAGCCGTAATCTCGGGCGAAAAATCAGCAGCAGCGCTCGTCACCGGCTCAGGCTCGGCCGCAAACGGCTCCTCATGCGCCGCGGCCTCCACCACCGGCTCCTCGCTCGGCGCCTCCTCGTGCGAAGGTGCAACTGCGGATGCTGGTGCGAACGCGGCCTCAGACGGGGCCGCAATCTCCGGCGCCGCGTCCTCTTCACGCGCGGTATTGCCGCCATTGTCCATCACCGCTTCATGAATCTCGCTGTGCGCATCCTCGGAAAAATGATAAGACGACCCACCCAATCCCGATTCGCCGAACTTGCTCTCCCCGAATTGCCGCGGCTCTTCGGCATCCGCTTCCGTATAGGACGTCGCCACTACTTCCTCAGCCTGCGCCACCACTGATTCCGCGGCGACCGCCGATATCTCTGGCTCTGCCTCACGAGGCGCCTCCGCCGCGTACTCAGGCCGCTGCACAACTTCGGCCACGATTTCGGGCTCCGGCGCTGCAGCTTCCGCATGTGGCGCCGCCGCGTGTTCCTCCGCAGGCGGCTCCGCGATCTTGTTCATCCAATGGTCGCCTGCTTCTTCCGATTGCGTCGGCGACATCATGTCCATCCAGCCGCGTACCCGCGATACAAAACTCGGGCGCGGCTCCGGCTCGTGCGCTCCCTCGTGCTGCGCTACAGGCGCTGCCTGCTCTTTTTTCTCCGGTTCCGCAAAAAATGTTTCCGCCGCAGGCTCCGGCGCAGCATCGCGCTCGGCAGCATCTACCTTGGAGGCGTTCAGCACCACCGCGGACTCTTCAGCGAACTTGGAATTCTCGGTCTTGGCCTCTTCCACAACCGGCACGTGGGCAGCAGGCGCCCCAATCGCAGGAGTGCTTTCCTTCGCCGCTACTTTCGCGGCAGGCGGAACCGCTGCCTCATCCTCTTCCGTATCTTCCACGCGCACGCGCTTCGGCGGCACATCTTTCTCGGAAGGAAAGGTAATCGGTTCGAAATTCCGTCCATACGAATAAACCGGATCCGCCGCCACATTTTCCGGGACCTCAAAATCCGCCGCGTTACGCCGCCAATCGTTCGCCGTCTCCGTGTCGTCGCTCTCGGTTTCGTCCTCATCATCATCCGGGACGGCCACTTGCGTCTTGGGGCCCGTGGCAATCTTGGGCGCCTTCTCGTTCTTCGCGGGCGCTTTCGGCGCCGCAGCTTCCTTGCTCTTCTTCTTCGCGCGCGGCTCGTCTTCTTCTTCCGCTTCCTCATCCAAATCCATCGCCCGCACGCCCTTGCCAAACCCGTAGATCACGGCGGCTTCCTCGGGCGTCGGTTCAGGGAAATCAGGCAGCGGCTTGGGTTCTGCCATAGCGGGGTTTTCTAGCGCAGCAGCAGGCAGCGCGGTCTCCACCACCGCCACCACTTCTTTCGCTTTCGCCAGTTCCGCCGCCACGCGCGGGTTCTTCTCCAGCGCGGACATCACCATCGCAATCAGCGGGTCCGGCGGCACAAAAGGCTTCTTCAGCACGCCATCGGCGCCCACCCGCCGCGCTTCCTTCTCGTCCAGCGGATCGAACGCCCCCACCAGCAAAATCACCGGGACATGCGCAAATCGCGTGTCCTTCTTAACAAATTCGCAAACCTCATACCCGTTCCGCACCGGCATGAAGACGTCCGCCAGCACCAGGTCCGGGTTCGCGTCCGGCATCCGGCGCACTGCGGCCTCGCCATTGCCGACGGCAATGACCTCCACGCCGCGTTCCTGGAACGCCAGCGTCACCATCTTCTGAATGTTGGTATTGTCGTCCGCGACCAGAATTCTGGGCACTGTATTCCCCTGGCGGCGCGCCCGAGCTTGGACACGCCCACCCCTTGGATACAGCTATTCCAGCACCCCGGGCCAGCGAGGTCAACAAACTCGAAGTACAGGAGTGCTAGAGTTGTTAGCAGGCAGTTAACAGGCCGGAAATCGCGTCCTTACCAGGGAATCAGCTTCTTCAGACCCTTCTTCTTTTTGCTGGTGGATTCCTGGCTGGAGTCGTTGGGCGCCGCCTGAGCGGCCTGTTCGGACTTCTGCGTCGAGCCGTTGGAGGTAGTACTACTGCCCGGCGCTGCATTCGCCCCATCGGCGGCTGCCGAGCTGGATGAAGAACCCGCCGGGTTCGCTCCGGGCGCGGCGGCAGGGGCTCCGTCCGTCGCAGGAGGTGCCGCCGGCGCAGCGGCCGGCGTATCGCCGCCCGTCGCTGGCTGCGGCGTAGCCACTGGCGTGTTCGGGTCGGCTGGCGGAGCGGCAGCAGCCGGAGCCGTGTCAGTCTTTGGCGCGGGGCTTTCTTCGCCCGGCGTAATAATCTGCACTCCCACGCCCGTCTGCGCGTCGCCCGAGCCCACTGGCACGGTCGTCGCGTCCACCGGCGTCACAGCATCGCTCGAGCTTCCCGAGGGGCTCGGTCCCGGTCCATTGCCGGTCGAACCGCCGGTCACAGTGAATGAAGGTCCTTGCGCTCCCGGCCGCAAAATATCCGTCGCCGAAACCACGTCGTTCGGCGGATTCATTTGCGGCGTTCCGCTATGCGCCGCATCCGACACGTCGGGGCTGCCCTTGATCATTCCCAGCGGCAGCTTCATGACGACGCTCTCGTGATGCTTCCTTTCATACATCTGCTGTTTCTGCATCCGCACCACGGCATCCGGATCCGCGGAGGGAACCGGCTTGCCCATGGCTTTCAGTCGTTCCTTCGCGGCCGGCGCCATTTTTGAAAGCGGATAATCCCGCACGATCTTTGCGTAACACTTCGCGGAAAGATCCCCCCAGTGATTCTTGTCGTCCTCGTTTTTCGATACCTGCTTGGCCCGCTGGTAAATATCCCCTAGCATCCACAAAGCATCGTCATTCTGGCTATAGAGCGGATAGCGGTCGGTCAATTCCACCAGGCGCGCGGCCGACGCCCGATAGTCGAATTTCCGGTAATAAAAGTACGCAACCCTGTAATCTCCGTCCGCCAGCACTTCCTGCACGTCGCGCAAATCCTGTTCAGCCTTCGGCGCCAGCGGGCTTTGTGGGTATTTCAGCAGGAATGCCTGGAACGCATCTTCCGCCGCTTCCGCTTGCGTCTTGTCCCGGTCGGCCTTCTCCATCATGTGATAGTGCGCCATCCCGATCTGCATCTGCGCGTACGCCGCTTCGTCCAGGAACGGAAAGAAAGTCTGAAAGTCGTTGTACTCCTGGATAGACTGCGTCAGGTTCGACGTGCCGCCTTCCTTGTAATACGAGTCGGCCACTGCCAGCTTTGCCTTCGCCAGGTACTCGCTGTCCGGATAGGTATTGATCAGCGTCTGCAGCGCCAGGCGTCCTTCGGTGTAGCGCCCGCCCTTCAAGTCTCGCTCGGCGCGATCGTAGAGAATTTTGTCGGGTTCGGCGGAGGCATCCGGATCCACCGTCGCGGTCGCCGCCGCATGGTGCTTCTTGCTCTTTTTGGTCGGAAGCGGCGGAGTATTGTCTTCCTTCTTTGTTTCCTTGTCCGCCGCGGTCTTCGCCAGCGGCGGCGCGTTCTCACCGCTTCCGCCGGTCTGCGGAGTCGGCACCTGCGCGCTCGCGCGCGGGCTCGCCATCAGAAGAAGGGATAGAACCGCCAGGGTAGGGAACAGAACGCTCAGCATTCTCAAACGCTTTACCGGTTTTCCTGCCGTCTCGTTATTCAAATCGGACCTCTCCCAAGTGGTTTACGCTTTCTGGCTCAGGGCTTGGGTTGCGAGCTTTTTCAACTGCCGCGTGGCGGCCGCTGGATCGGCCGTATGGAATATGGATGTCCCTGCTACGAACGTGTTCGCTCCGGCCTGCGCCAGCGCGGCCATGTTTTCCAGGTCGACGCCCCCGTCCACCTCGATCCGGAAACTCGCATTATACCGCGCTCGCATCTGATTCAACTGCCGAATCTTCTCGTACGTATTGGCTATGAATTTCTGCCCGCCGAAGCCCGGGTTCACGGTCATCACCAGAATCGTATCCACCTTATCGAGCACTTCGCTCAACATCATTACAGGCGTCGCCGGGTTGATCGCCGCTCCCGCTTCCGCCCCGTGCTCCCGGATCATCGCCAAAGCCCGGTCCAGGTGCTCAGTCGCTTCTTCGTGGACCAGCACCCGGTTGGCCCCGGCTCGCACGAAATCCTCGATATATCTTTCCGGCTGGTCAATCATCAGATGCGTTTCCAGGGGCAGTTTGGTTGCCTTGCGCAAAGACTCCACCACCGGTATTCCGAGCGAAATGTTCGGCACAAAGTGCCCGTCCATCACATCCACATGTATCAAATCCGCCCCGGCCTCTTCCACCAGCCGCACCTGTTCCCCCAACCGCGCAAAGTCCGCGGCCAAAATCGAAGGCGCAATCTCAATCCGGGCGTAACTCATGTCAATGCACCAAATTCTAGCATAGCCCCGCGCGCTCCAGCGGATTCACGCGAAGTCAGTACCTCCTCCGCAATTCACCTGGCGTCAGTTTTCGCCGTCACTCCGCCCAGGCAGGTTGCAGGCTGGCGCAACGTGCTGCAAGCGCGCCCCACCGGCTGTACACGGGAAGCGCCGCGGTCAGATTGCGGTTTGCCGATAGCCCGTGGATTCCAGGGGAAGAGCGCCCGGCGCGCGAAGGTTTCGGACGTCCCGCATCGGAGGTTGCCCGAAGAATCGGCTGATCGGAAGAATCGGGCTACCGCCTCCGCCCCCGTTGCGCCTACTCTCAGGATGTGAGAGACATTTCAGGAGGCGCCACAATGCAAAAACGCAAACTTGGAAAAACCAATCTGGAAGTCTCAGCCCTCGGCCTCGGCTGTATGGGTATGAGCTTTTCCTACGGTCCGCCCAAAGACAAAAAAGAGATGACCGAGCTGCTCCACGCCGCCGTGGACCGCGGCATCACCTTTTTCGACACCGCCGAAGTCTACGGCCCCTTTACCAATGAAGAACTCGTCGGTGAAGCCCTCGCGCCTTTCCGCGGCAAAGTGGTGATCGCCACCAAATTCGGCTTCGATCTGAGCGGCGCGGATAACCGCCCGGGATCGGCAGGCGTGAACAGCCAGCCCGAGCACATCAAACAGGCCGTCGAAGGCTCGCTCAAGCGGTTGCACGTGGACACCATCGACCTGCTGTATCAGCACCGCGTGGATCCCGACGTGCCCATCGAAGATGTCGCCGGCGCCGTGAAAGAACTGATTCAAGCCGGCAAGGTCAAGCACTTCGGACTTTCCGAGGCCGGCGTAAAGACGATTCGCCGCGCCCATGCCGTCCAACCTGTCACCGCACTCCAAAACGAATACTCACTGTGGTGGCGCAAACCGGAAGCGGAAGTATTGCCGACGCTCGAGGAACTAGGGATCACTCTCGTGGCCTATAGCCCTCTCGGCAAAGGATTCCTCACGGGAGCAATCAAAGAAGACACCAAGTTTGGCAGCTCCGATTTCCGCAGCAAGCTGCCTCGTTTTGCGCCCGACGCACTCAAAACGAACCTGGCTGTAGTCGACCTTCTCGGCAGGATCGCCAAACAGAAAGGCGCAACCCCTGCTCAGATCGCGCTCGCGTGGCTGCTCGCGCAAAAGCCGTGGATCGTGCCCATTCCCGGCACGACGAAACTCAACCGCCTCGACGAGAACATTGGCGCTCTCTCTATCCAACTAACGCCCGAAGACCTGCAAGAGATCGATGCCGCCGCCTCCAAAATCACGGTGGAAGGGGCCCGCTATCCAGAACGCCTGGAGAAAATGACCGGTCTCTGAGCGATTCGTCTGACAACGAAGTCACGCTCATGAACGGGATCAGGTTTCTGCCAGGAGCAAGCCCAGAAAGACACAAACTAATTCTCAAGTCGCGAGGCTTTGCATATGATGCCCCGATGCTTGGAACCGCACGAGTCGTCACGGCTTCGGTTTTTGCGATACTCCTGACGAATATGGCGTTCGCTCAGAGTAGCGCGCCGACTCCGCCTACAGACAGTACGAAGCAGATTGCCGCGTCAACCGAGCCAACAATCCCCGCCATGCCCTCGGACCCGGCCGCGATCTTGGAGGTCGGTGCGCGGCTCAATGGTCTCAACGCGCATGAAATCTCTCCGTGGCACATAAAGGCGACGTATCAAATACTTAAACCCAACGGCAAACCTTCGAGCTCGGGTACCTATGAGGAGTTCTGGTATTCGGACAGAAGCTACAAACGGACCTACACCAGCGCTACATTCACGCAAACCGATTACGCCACGGAACGAGGGCTTTATCGCAGTGGGAGCCAAGATTGGCCGGGACGTCAGGAAACAGAAGTGCGCATGTACCTGATGGCTCCCATACCCGCCAAGTTGGATCTCCATGACCTTCAGCTGAAAAAAGAAAGCCTCTCGGTCGGCGCCGCCCATCTTCAATGCGTCGCGCTAAAATTGGCTGATGCATTCCTCAGCTCATCCGTGTATTGCTTCGAACCGGACCGTCCCATGCTGCGGTTAGACCTCTCGCCTGATGGATTGAGCCAGAACTTGTACAACAACGTGGTCGAATTTCAGGGGCATTTCATCGCCAGAGACATCAGCGTGACCTATCGAAAAAAAGCTATTCTCACAATTCACGTTGACGCGATCGGCGCGTTGCCCGCAAGTGGCCCGAATGAAGTTACTCCGCCGCCCGACGCCAAAGGGCCGCTGCCGGGAAAACTCATCGTTCCCGCGGAAACCATGACTTCATTCGTGCTTGTGCAGGTCGTTCCAATTTATCCAGCCAGCGCGAAAGAAATGCGCGTCCAGGGAGTAGTCCTTGTGCATGTAACGGTGGGAAAAGATGGCGTGGTCACAGGCGCCGACGCGATCAGCGGACCAGACTTACTGCGCAGCCCCGCAGTTGATGCCGTGCGCAAGTGGATCTATCGGCCCTTTATATTTTTGGGCGACCCTACGGAAGTTGAAACGAACGTAAAGGTCATATTTACGCTCGGCGATTGACCATTCGCCCCCACTGCGCTGCGACCACCTGTCCCGCAACCCGGCTTATCAACACTCGGCCGAAGCCCATGATATAAACTCTCATCTCGATTCAGCGAGCCCACCCCTTCGCAAAAATATCATGCGTTCAGTTATCCAAGTCGCCCGCGTCCGCAAAACCTACGGCTCCACAGTCGCGGTGGACGGAGTATCCTTCGACGCCCGGTGTCAAACGGTTATTATGATTTTCCCCCGCGCGTGTCCCTCCCCGAGATAGCGCAGAGCTTCGGCCGTCTCACTCAATCGGTAACGTCTATCAATGACAGGCAAGACTTTCCCGGTCTTCAGTAGCTCCCCCAGAAACTCTAAATCCTTGTGGTTGATAGTCGCCCTGAAGGCACCCATTTTCTTGCGTCCGATCATCGACAGCAACGGCCCCAGTGACAACCCCTGAATCATCCGCAGCGCGCTGCCCCCGGCCGCCACATAAATTCCGTCCGGAGTCAACGCGCGCCGGCAGTCGAAAATCGAACGATGAGCGTTCGCCGCCAGGATCACATCGTAACGCCGCCCGCCCCGCGCGAAATCTTCCTGCGCGTAGTCAACGACGTGGTCGGCGCCGATCGCTCTCGCCGTCTCTAGATTTCGCTTGCTGCACACGGCCGTCACTTCCGCCCCGAATACCTTCGCAATCTGCACCGCAAATGTGCCCACCCCGCCGGACGCGCCTTCCACAAGCACCTTGTGACCTGGCTGAACCCGTCCCTTTTCACGAAGACCTTGCAGCGCCGTGCTTGCGGCGATGGGCACGGCCGCCGCCTCCTCAAAAGATACGTTCGCCGGCTTGGCCGCTAACTTCTCTTCGATCGCGCAGACATACTCGGCGAACCCCTTCCCTTCGAAACCAGTCGCCCCAAAAACCTCGTCGCCTGCCTGAAATCGGGTTACGTTTCGGCCGACAGCTTCCACTCGCCCGGCAATATCACAACCAAGGACTTCTTGCTTTGGCGTGCGCAGGCCTGGGATCGCCTTGCTCCACGGCCAACCCTTCAGTAAGAATAAGTCCAGCGCATTCACCGACGCCGCGCAAAGCTTGATCAAGACCTCATTCGCCTCGGGCGCGGGCTTCGCCACCTCCGCAAACTCAATCACTTCCGGTGAACCGTATCGTCTGCGCACAATCGCTTTCATGGATTGCTCGTCAAAAGTGTTGCCAGTGAATTGTACTGCGTTGTGGTGGCCGGCCAGCCGCGAATGGTCCGCGAAGTATAAAATGGACGCGACGCGCGAGCCTTCACTAAAGCCAGCTCACGATGACGTAGACTCAACCCATGATATAAACTCTCGTCTCATTTCCATGAACCACAATCTCACAAATATCATGCGCCCAGTCATTCAAGTTTCCGGAGTCCGCAAAACCTACGGCTCCACAGTCGCGGTGGACGAAGTATCCTTCGACGTCCACGACGGCGAAATTTTCGGCTTGATCGGCCCCAACGGCGCCGGAAAAACCACCACGATGGAATGTATCGAAGGCCTGCGCACCCCGGATCGTGGCGAAATCTCCGTCCTGGGCCTGCACCCCGTGCATGACGTGTACAAACTGCAAGAGCGCATCGGCGTGCAGCTCCAGCAAGCGCAGCTGCAAAAACGCATCAAAGTCTGGGAGGCAGTGGACCTCTGGGCATCGCTTTACCGCAAGCAGGCGATAGATGGCAGCCACCTGCTCGACCAGCTCGGCCTCGCAGAAAAACGCAACGCCTTGTTCATGACTCTCTCCGGCGGTCAGAAGCAGCGCCTCTTCATCGCACTCGCACTCATCAACGATCCCGAGGTGGTTTTTCTTGATGAACTCACCACCGGCCTCGACCCGCAGTCGCGCCGCGCTATCTGGGAACTGGTCCGCGGCATCCGCGCGCGCGGCAAGACCGTCTTCTTGACCACCCACCTAATGGAGGAAGCGGAACGCCTGTGCGACCGTGTAGCCATCATCGAGCACGGACGCGTCATAGACATCGACACTCCGCAGAACCTGGTCAACCGGCACTGTCCCGAGCGCTCCGTGGTTCTCTCGACCGACGACCCTACTGCGGCCGAACATTTTCGTGCCATCCCGCGCGTCGCGGCGGTCACCAGCAACGGTTCCCATTTCACCATCCGTGGCCAGGGCGACGACCTCGTAACCGAAGTGATTCACTGTCTATCGGAGAATCGTATCCGCGTCACCGATTTCCGTACGATTCTTCCCAATCTCGAAGACGTCTTCCTGAAATTGACCGGCCACTCGATTCGCGACTAGGCGGAATAACGATGCTGCGTGGACTCTGGAAACTGACTTGGCTCGAACTGAAGATATTCCTCCGTGAACCCCTCGGCGCGATCGGCACCATTGTTATCCCCGTTCTCATCTTCGTTATCGTGGGCCGCCTGATCGGCGCCAGACTCACGCCCACCGCGCTAGCTGCCAACGCTTTTGTTGGCGTCGGTCTGCCAGTGCTCGCCTCAATTCTGATCGCCATCAGCGCCGTGCTCTCGCTGGTCACCATCATTGCGATCTATCGCGAAGGAGGCATCCTCAAGCGTCTCCGCGCCACTCCGCTACGCCCTCAGACAATCCTTACCGCGCACGTCCTCGTCAAGCTGCTGCTTACCGCGGCCACGTTAGTCCTGATGGTGCTGGCAGGCAAACGCTACTACCCGGTGGGCATTCATGCTCCGTTATTCTCGTTTACCGTCGCATTGCTCATAAGTACGTGCAGCATTTTGTCGATCGGTTTTCTGATCGCCAGCATGGTACCCACGGCGCGCTTCGCCCAGCCCATCGGCGCCGTGATCCTTTATCCCATGCTCGGTTTCTGCGGACTCTTCACCCCCATTTCCGCGTTTCCGCCGGGCCTCCGCGCACTGGCGCACTTAGTGCCGCTGACTTACGCCGTCTCACTCCTCGGAGGCATATGGAAGGGCGATCCCTGGACCGCGCATCTAGGTGACGTAGCAGCACTCGCTCTGGTGTTCGCCATTTGCACCGCGCTCTCGGCGAAAGTCTTCCGCTGGGAGTAGTGCAGATTTCCACGCGCCTGGTTCAAGCCGGATTGTCAAATCCCGGGAAACGTGCGGCGCAGGTGCCACAGCTTGCACGGAAATATCAGAGGTCAGATTCGGTTCAAAACGCCGAACTTGAAGTGAAACGAATTGGTAGCGACAGAAGTTGCGACCAGCCCGCCAACTTTATTATTCCGCGGTCCGCGGACTTGCGAATTTTAGGACGATGCCGGCGCCCGAGCCCGCTGCCTCAGGCGCCGGCACCGTCCCGGAGTTTCTACTGACCGCACCGTGCCGGGCGAATTTCACAAGCCTTCGCCTGGCCCAGCAACGCGTAGCCCTCCAGAATTATCTTCGTCGCTACCCTCTCATCGATCGGTGTTCCGTTGAACTCCGCTCCCTCGAGCATCGCCTTGATCTGCGTGGCTAGCCCGTCGCGCTCCAGGGTCCATTGCGAGATCTGATTCTCGAGGTTGTTGTAGACCGCGTCGCCGCTTGAAGTGCTCGTGATCGCATAGGTCGAAACAGCCAAAGTGCTTTCCGCGAGCTTCCCGAACGGCGCGTTAATCTCCTTGTAGATCTGCCCAAGCTCCAGCAGCGTGTCCGAATGTGCGTGCAGGCTCTGCGGCAGGATGTTGGGATTGAGCAGTTCAACGATGGTGCGGCCATCATGTTGGTAGTCATCCTTGAGGCCCAGCAACGTCATCATCGTTGGCCGCAAGTCCACATGGTCCGTGAAGAAATCTCGCGGCTCGGTTACGCCAAGGTTCTTTACTCCGGGCCCCACGATCCCAATGAACGTGCGCGCGATCTCCGGCTGAATGTCTCCGTGATTCCACGCGAATCCTGTGCCGACGACCGGATCCGTGCTCCCCACCGTCTCGAAGAAGAAGTTGGGGTTGCCGAAAAACGTAAACGTCGGCTCGCGGTTGGGATCCGCGACGGTATTCATGTGCAGCAGAGGCATTGCCGCCGGGTCCACGATCGCTCCTTGGAGGTCCGGCCCCAGATCGGTTCCCAGCAAGCTCTCGCTCAATCCGGTGTGCGGATTCACCGCGCTCAGGCCCGCCATGGTTTGCTCCAGCATGCGGACGCTACTGCTGCTTGGAAGCGGCTGTCCATTTACATACGTTGTGGCAGCGTCATCAAAATGGATCGAGTACTGCGTCGGGTCGCCGGCGGCCGCCGTAAGCCCAGCCAAATTGATGTCCAGCTCGCCCACGCCGTTCGTTCCGTACGTGCACGGCACATCCGGCACTACGTTTCCGTTACGCTCGATTTTCGCGCCGTCGCAATTCGCCGGGCTTGCTGCGCCGCCCACGAAATGGTCGCCTTCGTCCGGAGTGAAAATAAAGAGCGTGTTGCTCTGGTCGATACCCGCTTGCTTCAGGTGCAGGAAAAACGTGCCAAACGCGGCATTGTAATCCGCCAACTGCGTCACGTAAGGAGCCTCGCCGGGCCCGAACGTCCCTTCGGAAGTGATGCTTTTTTCCTCCTGGTTGTCGTGCGCGTCGGCGATGTAGGCGTACACCACCGGAATACCCTTCTTCAGCATCGCCTCCACCACCGCCAGCGTTTGCGCCGGCGTCGGATC
Organism: uncultured Acidobacteriota bacterium; assembly: GCA_963780035.1. Taxonomy (GTDB): domain Bacteria; phylum Acidobacteriota; class Terriglobia; order Acidiferrales; family UBA7541; genus Palsa-295. The sequence continues at coordinate 135,529 of CAWAAG010000024.1, forward strand.
GAAATTCAATTGGTTGAACCCCGTCAGCGGAACTCCGTGATAATCCACGATTGTTCCCGTCGCACTTCCCGTCAGCGCGGGGTTGATGTACTTCAATCCGAAAAGCGCCTGATACCCCGAGTAACCGCCCGGTTCGTCCTCGAGCGTGTCATTCACTCCCACCACTCCCAATGTCGGGTTTGACTGGCAGAGCGCGTCGTTCAGCGCGCAGTGGATAGACGCGCCGATGAAATCATTATTCTGGTTCGTGCTGCTCTCCATTCCTTGCGGTGACGTTGGCCCACCGAACACCTTGTACACATCGAACGGCGCGCGCTCCAGTACGATGTTGGCCGTCGAAAAAGCGCCCACCGTGCATCCTGCGCGCGTGAACGGCACCCACGGCGCCGGCACGTTTTGCCCCGCTGGCGTCGTCAGCGCAAACGTGTTGTCGTCGGTACTGGCGTTGATATCCGACACTTTATCGGTCCAGTAGAAAAACGCAGAGGGGAACAGGCCCACTTCGCCAGTGGAGCTCGGCGAAAATACCCCAAAGCTGTTCGCGACGAAGATGCCCGTGTCGTCGGAGTACAGCCCGGTTTGCGTGGTAAGGATATCGTTCGCTGTGTGCGAGATCAGCACCGTATGGTCGCCCGCATCCAGCGTCCCATGCTGCTCGATGAAATTCAGCAGATTGGGCATTTGCTCCAGATCGGACGGCACATTCGGATTGTCGCGCGTAAAGTGGACGTTATCGAATTCGATGTACACCACATGCTTGATTTTTCCCGAGGGAGAGTTCAGTTGGCACTGCGCGAAAGCCGAACCGGCCATCCCGGTCGCCAGCAAGACCCATCCCAGCAAATACGTAATCATGCGACCCAGTAGTTTTGCTTCATGCATAATTTATCCCTCCAGAATTGTGTGTTGAACTGCGGGCCCCGAGACGCGGACTCGTGGGTGTTAATGAGATACGCGGCTCGGATGACGCTACGGCCAAGGCTGGGTTAAAATTTAGTATCACCCGAACAGATGTGCGTCAAGCACGAAGGCCTTTAGATGGGATCGCCAAGGGAATCGCCTGATTCCCGTTATGCGCGCTGATAATACTTGGCCGTCGGCGGCCCCAGCAGCGCATAGGCGATCGCCACAAGAAGCAAAAGGTGAGGTAATCCATCCTTCCACGAATTCAGCGCCCCCGCCACCACGTGCGCAGCCACCCACGCAAGCATCAGCCAGCGAGCCCATCGCGCGCCCTTCAGCAAGAAAACTCCGGACGCGATTCCCACGAATTCGAACAGCACGATCACCGGCATCCAACGGTCCATCGTGCCCGTCCACAAATGATACGTTGTGGCGAATACTCCCACCGCGATCATCAACCACCCGAGAAACGAAACCTCGAACGGACGTTTGACAGCTTCCTGATCGCTCACAACGTCCTCCTCCGCTTTGCTCCCAAAGAGTTCCCGCAATCTCTGACAAGCCGTCCCGATCCGCCAAGGGCTGCAATCCACCGCGAATTACTTCGAATATTGATCCCGTTTCACCGGCAAGAAGTCCATACTCAGTGCGCCTCTCCGTTTCGGCGACTTAGTCATTCGCAACATCGCTACAGTATCAAAAAGCCGCGACCCGGCAACCGCGGCTCCGCTGCCTCTTTCTACGTGGCAGTGTCCGAGGAGCAGCTGATGAACGACCTGCTTGATCTGGCGGTGCAAGCCCACGGCGGCCTGGCTCGTTGGAATAAGGTGGCAGCCATCCAGGTTGCCGCGTCCATCACCGGCGCGATCTGGTTCGTAAAAGGGAAGGGCGATTTTCTCAAGAACGTCGTACTGACCGCCCAAACCCGCGCGGAACGCCTCACCGTGGATTTCCCAGGCCAGAACAAGCGCGCCACATTTCAGCCGGACCGCGTCGCAATCGAAACGGCCGAAGGAACCTTGGTCGCATCCCGCGACGATCCCGAAAAATCATTCGCAGGACAACAAAGGGAAACTCCCTGGGACGACATGCAAGTGGCCTACTTCGTCGGCGAAGCGCTTTGGACCTATCTCAATACTCCGTTCCTCTACACTCACAAAGGATTTGCCTCCGAGGAGATACCCTCCATACAGGTAGATGGCGAAACCTGGCGGCGCCTGCAGGTCACCTTCCCCGATCACGTGAAGAGCCACACCCGCCGGCAAATTTCCTGCTTCGGACCCGACGGCTTGTTGCGCCGCCACGACTACACCGTGGACATTCTCGGCGGCGCTACGGGACTCAACTACGCCTCCGACTACCGCGATGTAGACGGCATCATTGTCCCCACCAAACGCCGCGTCTACGCCTACGAAGGCGACTATCAGCTTGTGCAAGAGCCTCTGCTCGTCGCCATAGATATGGGCCAGATCACTTTGAATTAGCTTCGCTGCGGTCCAGCGGCAAGCCGGAACGAAAACCGCCCCACAATCCCCAACTCCATCGCATTGGCTTCATCGCCCGTACGTGAGATTATATCGGCGCCCATGGCCCTCAGCCCCGGCACGAAACTCGGCCCTTACGAAATTATTTCGCCGCTCGGCGTCGGCGGCATGGGCGAAGTGTATCGCGCCCGCGATTCCAAGCTCGCCCGCGAAGTCGCCCTCAAAGTCATCGCGCCCGAATTCGCGCATGACGAACAGCGCATGGCCCGCTTCCACCGTGAAGCGCAAGTCCTCGCATCTCTGAATCACCCGCACATCGCCTCGATCTATGGCCTCGAAGATAGCGGCGGCATCCGCGCCCTGGTCATGGAACTCGTCGAAGGTCCCACCCTTGCTGAACGCATCAAGCAAGGCCCGCTCCCCCTCGACGAAGCCCTTCCTATCGCGCGCCAAATCGCCGAGGCTCTCGAATGCGCTCACGACCGCGGCATCGTTCACCGCGACCTCAAGCCCGCGAACATCAAGCTTACCAACGACGCCAACGTCAAAGTTCTCGACTTCGGCCTCGCCAAAGCTCTCCAAGATGACGCATCCGGAAGCGACGTCTCCAACTCTCCCACTCTCACCATGGGCTCTACCAAAGCCGGAATTATTCTCGGCACTGCCGCCTACATGTCGCCCGAGCAAGCCAAGGGCAAGACGGCCGACCGCCGCGCCGATATCTGGTCCTTTGGCGTTGTACTGTTCGAAATGCTCACCGGCGAGCAAGCCTTCGGCGGCGAAACCGTTTCCGACTCGCTCGCGGCCATCATTAAAGACACGCCCGATTGGACGCTCCTTCCCAAAACCACGCCCGCGCGCATCCGCGAACTGCTCGCCCGCTGCCTGCAAAAAGATCCCAAGCAGCGCGTGCAAGCCATCGGCGATGCGCGCATCGCGATTGATGAAGCGATCTCGGGCGTCACCCTGGGCGGCTCCGGAATATCCGTGCTCGAAGATCGTCCGCGCGAACCCGCCGCGCCCGCGCAGAACGTCACTCCACCATGGCGTCGCCTGCTTCCCTGGGCGCTCGCCGCCGCGTTCGCTATCGCATTCCTCGTCGCTCTCGCTTCGCAATGGCAATCCTCCCGTTCACACCCGCAACGCGCAGTCGTGCTCTCCTTTCCTCTTCCCGCGGGTCAGCTCCTCGATCAAACCAACGGTCCGGCCGTCGTTATCTCTCCCGATGGCTCGCGCATCGCCTACGTCACCCTCCAGCCGGGTGCCGGCGAAGGTCAGCTTCACGTACGCGATCTGGACAAAGATTCTGCGCTGTTGCTCGATGGCGCGGGTCTGGCCGCTTCGCCCTTCTTTTCCCCGGACAGCCAGTGGATCGCCTACTTCGGCGATGGCAAATTGAAAAAAGTCTCCGTGCGTGGCGGCACTCCGATCATTCTCTGCGGCGTCAATGGCTACCGCGGCGGAGACTGGGGCGACGACGGCACCATCGTATTCCCCACGGAGTTCACCAGCGCGATATTCCGCATTCCTGCCACGGGAGGCCAGCCGGTAGCCCTCACCCATCTGGATGCCGCGCAACACGAGATCACCCAACGCTGGCCGCAAATCCTGCCCGGCGACGAATCGGTGCTCTTCACCGCCTCCACCGACAATAATTTCTTCGGCCACGCCAATGTGGAAGCGGCAACGTTCGCGAACGGCACGCCCAAACTGCTGGTGCAAAACGCTTACTTCGGCCGTTACCTTCCCGGCGGCTATTTAGCGTACGTCTCGCAGGGCACCGTCTTCGTCGCGCCCTTCGACGTGAAAGCACTAAAGCTAACTGGCACCGCTATTCCCGTGCTGCAAAATGTCTCGTCCGATCTTTCCAATGGCGGCGCGCAATTCGCCATCTCTCGCACCGGCACCACCGTTTTTTCCGCCGGCACTTCGCAAGACCAGGACCTCAACATCTCCTTGCTCAATCGCAAAGGCGAAGCCACGATTCTGATGAAAGACCAACCGGACGCTTCTTCGCCGCGATTTTCACCCGACGGAAAGCGCATCGCATTTCAAAAGAACAATGGCATTTGGATTTACGACATCGCCCGTGGCATCGCCTCACCCGTCACTCTCGAGAACTCGGTGGCCAGTTACCCGGTCTGGACTCCCGACGGGAAGCGCCTCACTTATTCCCGGCCGCGCAGTTCCAGCGAGGGCACCGGCCAAGGAATTTACTGGGCACGCGCCGATGGCAGTGGCGATGAACAGCCTCTCACTCCCGACAACGTTCTCAATGCTTACCCGTCCGCTTGGTCGCCCGACGGCAAGACGCTCGCGTTCCAGCGCCTCTCACCGAAAGATGGCTCCTGCTGCGAAATCTGGACTCTCACGCTCGATAAAGACGGCAAGCCCGAAGCCCCTCGCCAGTTCGTAAATAATCAGTCTGCCGCCGGCCAGAACTACCTCACCGTGGATTTTCCGACTTTTTCTCCCGACGGGCACTGGCTGGCCTACACCGGTCAACAGTATGGCGCTCCTCAGATTTACGTCGTGCCCTATCCCGGTCCGGGAGGGAAGTGGCAAATCTCTTCGCAACTTGGCTGGGAGGCACATTGGGCCAGGAATGGCCGCGAACTTTTTTTCGCCACAGGTACCCAGATGGTCTCGGTCCCGTACACGGCCGACAAGGGCGTGTTTCAGCCTGGAAAACCGCAAATGCTCTTCGAAGACCGCTTCGAGCTGCGCCAGCCGTACCCTTCCTACGACGTTTCCCCGGATGACCAGCACTTCGTCATGTTCCAATCCGGCAGCGGAAGGCAATCAGTCACAACTCCTACCACCGTTATCCTCAACTGGCTAACCCAAGTCCGCGACCAACTCGCCTCAGCCCAAGCCGACGCCGTGAAATAATCCGCCCCTTCCGCGCCCCCTATAAACGAACAGCCCCGTCGCCGGATTTCACCGTGACGGGGCCTTCATCCAGCATAGTCGCTGCTACTAAGCTGCTTTCGAAATAACGCTTGCCCTCGAGCCGGAGCGGTTACCGGCCTCCATCAAAATCAAACTGCACCGCCGGCAGTACCTGCATGTGCTCCTTCTGCACGGCCTGCAATGCGTTCGGATCCAGTCCCAAAGCCTCCAGAATCGTCGGAGCGATCTGCAGCGTCTCCACCGGGCTGGTGACGGTCTTGGGAGCGAAGTTTGGATTCGAGAGCAGCATTATCACGTTCACGTCGTCGTGCGCGAAACCGCCGTGCTCGGCTAATTTCTTGCTGCTGCCGGAATACGTAACGCCCACGTTCGGCGTAACCAGAATATCCGGCGTGCGTGGGTCGCCTTCGGGCGGCAATCCCGGCGCGTTGAATATCTGGCTGATCCCCGGCCCCCAGAAAATCTGGCCGATGCCCGCGATATTTCCCGTCGCCGGCGACTGCGTTTCCAGCATCGTCACCGCGCTTTCCGTCGTGCACTTGCTGTTGAGCCAAATCAACGAAACGTCATCCTCGGTCGGCCCAATTCCCGTCGGATTCGACGGCGATTCCGATAGCGGCAAGCAACCGTCATTGTCCAGAATCGTCGCCGGCGAAGTCGTCACCGGTCCGCTCGCCGCGATCCCCGTGTAGCGCGCAGAATCCACCGGACTCTGCCCGTGCTTCGCCGATATTACGATCAACGTCGAATCCAGCAGCCCCCGTGCTTTCAACGCTGCGACCATCTTGCCGATCGCAGCATCCGCGAATTGGATTTCGCTCAGCAGGGAAGCCGTGGGCGTCCCCTCAGCGTCCTCGTACCCGCCCTTCAGGCTCAGCGACTTCTCAATCAGCTTCTGTCCCACGCTGACCGCCTGAAAATTCATGCCAAATAGCGCCGGCGTCGGAGCGGACGACGAACCATTGTGCTTCTTGCCATTGATCTCGTGCAGAATTGCGTTCACTTTCAGAGTGTCGTAGCACTGGATGTTCTGGAAGCTGTCCGTCCACGCATTCGACGAGGTCGCCGCGCCCGGATCCGGCAGCGGGTTGCATCCCGACACTCCCGGCAGATTCACCGGGATCGAATTGATGTCCGGCGAATAGTAATCGTCCACGTTGTTGCCCTTGCCTGGGCCGGAGACCGCGGAATACGAAGGATGCTTGTCGGACCACGCCGTATAGCCGCCCGCTGCGTGTACCACTCCAAAAATCGTGTTCGTCCGCACAAAATTCCACGGATACACCGGCGCGCATCCGTTCGCCGGGTCGCGTACCAGCCTGTCCGGATCAATCGAAGCGATCCCGCCGTCTCCGGTGGCCGCTCCGCCATTCAGTTTTGTCTGATCTATATCAGTCCCTTCGTCATATTCCGTCGTCGTGCCGGGGAATACGCCGGGCGTGCAAGTGCCGCCGGCCACTCCGTTGCCTGTCGTCACCTTCGGCGGTGCCAGCGACCGGTCATCCTATTGTGGAACTGAGCTAGTTCCGGACCAATCAGGTGGACCAACACGAGTGACAAGTATGCTGAGGTGCAAACCTTAGCGGATCGGACAAAGCGGATGGTAAACGCGGTGTGACTTCCCGGCTAAAAAATGGCGACTAATGTTCGGCGGGTCTTAATTCAATTCTTCGCGGGATGATCGCAGCGAAAGCTGGTGGCGGGTAAAAACAAACAGAACAGAAGTTCCACGGAGCCCGTTCTCATCGCAAAGCCACAGGCGATCTCCATGTCTCCCTGATCTCAATGCATTTCCTCCGCGAACTCTCCAGTAATCGGTTGCCTTTCCCAAACCCCAAACCCGGCGCGATCAATCTCTACTCCGCCAGCTGCAATTGAATGCTGGTGCTGGCGTCCACTTGCGCACCGCGCGGCGGCGTCTGTCCCACCACGGTCCCATGCAATCCCCCAGGCAAAGGCGCAAACGTCAGTTTCGCCACCTTCAACCCCGTCCCGCTGAATCTGGCTTCCGCTTCGCTCAAAGAAAGCCCGATCAGTTCCGGCATCACGTACGACGCCGGCCGCGCTCCCAGCGACACCAGCAAATCCACGTGCGGACTGGTCACGTGCGAAGTCCCCGGCGCCGGATCCTGCTGCAATACGTCGCCGCTCTCATATCCGGGCAAGTACGCGCTGGAAATTTCGCCCACCTGCATTCCCCCGCGCAGCAATTCAATGCGCGCCGCGCGCACGCTGCGCTCCGTCAGCGCCGGAATCGTCGCCTGCTGCGGCCCCAAACTGATCAGCACGTGCGCCGATTGCCCCACCTTCACTTTCATCCCCGGAGGTGGCGTCTGCCGCATCACCGTATCCACCGCCGCAGAATTGTACAGCCGGTCCTCCACCTTGATCCCCAACCCGCGCCCCTGCAACATCTGCTGCGCCTCGATGGCTTTCTTGCCCACCACATCCGGCATCGTCACTTCGCGCCCCTGAATAGCAAAACGCATCGCTGTAAGCGCGCTCAAAAACGCCACCGACGCCAAAACAAACGCCAGCAAAGCCAAGCGAAAAATCCATTCCAATCGTTCCCGAAAAGTCATCATTTTTCCCGCGCGGAAGCGCCACCCGAATTATATGTCTTCTCCCCCAATCTCCGCCTTTCTCCGTTTTTCTCTGTGTCCTCTGTGTTAAATCTTTTGCCGTTAGGTTTTCTCTGCGTACTCTGCGAACTCTGCGTCTCTGCGGTAATCCTCTGCGATGTTCAATCCCGCGTCAGTCCCACGGCAAAAAATCCATCCGCATCGCGTTCCCCGGGCAAAGTGCGAAAGCGCCCCTCCGCATCAAACAATCCGCGCGCCTCGACACCAGCCACTAACTTCCCATCCAAAGCGCTCGTAAGTTCGCGCACCGGCACGCGCCTCAAGCCCGCCACCAACCGCGAAACTTCCTCCACCACCAGCTCGTTCTCCTCCGCTTCCAAAGAACAAGTCGAATAAACCAACCTGCCGCCGCTAGCCAATCGCTCCAAACCCGACCTCAAAAGCGCCACGTGCAAAGCGTGAAATTCCGCCAGCACCTCGCTCTTCAACCTCCACCGAATTTCCGGATGCCTACTCAAAGTCCCCGTCCCCGAACAAGGCGCATCCACCAAAATCCGGTCAAACGCCACTCCAAAAGGCAAAGCGCCCACAGCATCCAACTCCACCAATCTCACCGCGCCCAATCCCAATCTCTTGAACTGTTCGCGCATTCCCCGCACCCGGTGCGCATGACGATCCGCCGCCACCACCAATCCATCTCCGGCCGCCCGCGCCAAAGCAGCCGTCTTCCCCCCAGGCGCCGCGCACATATCCAACACTCGCTCGCCCACGCGCACCCCGAGCAAAAGCGGCACCACTTGCGAAGCTTCATCCTGAATCGAAATCGCGCCCTCACGAAACGCCGCCGTCCGCGTAACACTCCCTCCACTCACCGCGAACGCGCTCCGCAATATTTCTCCCGCCTCGATTCGCAGCCCCGCGGCCCGCAAGCTCTCAAAAATTTCTTCCCGCCGCCCCAAATCCTGCACGGCGCAACTAAGCCGCGGCGCCCGGTTATCCGCTTCCAGCAACCCAATCGCCCGCGCCTCGCCAAACCGCGCCAGCCACCGCTCCACCATCCAGGTAGGATGCGAATGCAATATCCCCAATCGGTCCGCCCCGGAAATCCCGGCCGGCAAAATGTCCGCCGCAGCCGTCCCGGCCTCGCCTGCCGCCTTCCGCAAAACCGCATTCACCAGTGTTGCTGCCGACGTCTTGCGCGCCCGTTTCACCAATTCCACCGACTCATTCACCGCCGCCCGAGCCGGCACGCGCTGCAAAAATCGCAGCTGATACAAACCGATCCGCAAAGCCAAAGCCACCGCCATATCCAGGCGCCCCACCGGCTTCCTCAGTTGCCGTTCCAGCAAAAAATCCAAAAGCCGCCGCCACCGCAAAACTCCCAAAACCAATTCGGTAGCCAGCCCCGCATCCTCCGCCTTCACCGCTCCGCCCAATTCCGCATGCAACAAATCGCTGGCGTACGCGCCCTCCTCCTCCACGCGCCGCAAAACCTCAAACGCAATCTTCCGCGCCACACCAATCGCCATAATTTTCGCTCACACCAGCAGCAGGAAGTCCGCCACGGAGGCACAGAGACACAGAGAAAACCCAAAATTTAAAAAGACCAACAACACTACGATGACCAGCCGGCCGCTCCGCAGCGAGCGTCAGTATCTTTCAGCGCGGGTATTTCCTGGCTGTCGGTTTTTCTCTCTCTATCTCTGTGTCTCGGTGCCTCTGTGGCAGATGTAGCCGTTACGATCCAAATCTCTCCCCATCCACAATCCGCGCACCACGAAGAAACTCCGCCGCCGCCACGCGCTTCCTCCCCTCGACCTGCACAAATTCCAACCGCAGCGCGCTCCCATCGCCGCACGCCACAAACACCTCGCCGCCAGAGGAGCTTATGGTGCCCGGCAGTATCGCCGAGGGGTGATGTTCGGCCGTAGGGGCGGGTCTCAGACCCGCCCCCGCTGTCGCTCCGCCAAAAAATGATCGGTCGGCCAAGGGCCGTCCCCAAATCCCGCACAATTTCCCGCGAAACAAAGTAAACGCCCCCGGCCACGGCTGAAACCCGCGCATCCGGTTGTAAATCACCGCCGCCGGCAAAGCCCAATCAATCCTTCCATCCTCTTTTTTCAAAGGTGGCGCAAACGTAGCCTGCGCCGAGTCCTGCGCCACCGGCGTAATCGCGCCACCGGCCAATCCGCGCAGCGTATCCACTATTAGCGGCCCCCCAGCCTCCGCCATCCGCGCAGACAATTCCGGCGCCGTCTCCTCCGCCCCGATCGCAGTCTCCCACCGCAGCAGCATCGGCCCGGTATCGAGCCCCGCGTCAATGCTCATCGTCGTCAAACCCGTCCGCGTCTCGCCCAGCGCAATCGCCCAGGCAATCGGCGCCGCCCCGCGATATTTCGGCAAGAGCGACCCGTGCAGATTCACCCAACCGAGCCGCGGCAGCGCGATCAATCGCGCCGGAATAATCTGCCCGTAAGCGATGATCACCACCACGTCCGGCGCGACGCGCGCGAAATACTCGAACGCCTCTTCACCCCGGATTTTCTGCGGCTGATAGACAGCAATCCCCGCAGCCAGCGCCTCCGCTTTCACCGGCGCGGCGGAAATCTCGCCGCCCCGCCCCCGCGGACGGTCTGGCTGCGTCACCACTCCTTCAATTTTGAATTCAGGATTCGCGATTAATTCGCGCAAGGCAGGAACTGCAAACGCCGGCGTGCCGCAAAAAACAATTCTCAGCGGCGGCACGAATCGCCTACCACTCGCCGGCTTTTTTCATCTTGCGGATCTTCCGCCGGATCATGTCGCGTTTCAACATGCTCAGGTGCGTGATGAAGAGCACTCCATTCAAATGATCAATCTCGTGGCAAAACGCGCGCGCCAGCAACCCCTCGCCCTTGCGCTCGAATTCATTTCCTTGCGCGTCCTGCCCGCGCACCGTCACGTACATCGGCCGCTCCACGTACCCGCGAAACCCCGGTATCGAAAGACAGCCTTCTTCTTCGCGCTGCGTCCCTTCCGCGTAAGTAATCTCCGGATTGGCCAGCACGATCTTCGCCTCCGGAATTTTTCCATTCGACACATCAATCACCGTAACCCGCATCCCCACGCCAATCTGCGGTGCCGCCAAACCCACTCCCGCCGCCGCGTACATGGATTCGAACATGTCCGCCACAAGCTTCTGCATATCCTCGTCGAATTTCTCGACGCGTTTCGTCGGCGTCTCCAGCACCGGATCGCCGTATTTCACTATCGGATGAATCATCGTCAGCAGGTTCCTGTCTTCACCAATCACCACTCACTAATCACGCTTCGCTAAAACCGATCCAGCTGTCCCTGATACCCGTCGAAGTTCCGCTTCATCTCCCCCATCGAATCCCCGCCAAACTTCTCCAAAAACGCCCCCGCCAATTCATACGCCACCATTGCCTCGCCCGCCACTCCTCCCGCCGGCACCACGCACACGTCCGAGCGTTCGTAAGCCGCCTTCACCGCTTCCTTCGTCTTCAAATCCGCCGTCAATAAGGGCCGCCGCAAAGTTGAAATCGGTTTCAGATGCCCGCGCACCACCACGTCGCTGCCGTTCGTGATCCCGCCCTCCAGGCCCCCAGCCCGATTCGAAGATCGCTCAAATCTTTTCCGCGCGCCGTCGTAACGGATTTCATCCTGCACTTCCGAGCCGTAACTCCCCGCATTCGCGATCGCCGTCCCAAACTCCACGGCCTTCACCGCCTGAATGGACATCACCGCCTGCGCGATGCGCGCATCCAGTTTCTCATCCCATTGCGCGTGGCTGCCCAACCCTGGGGGAATTTCGTGAGCCACCACCTCAAATACTCCGCCCACCGAATCGCCAGCCCGCAGCACGTGATCCACTTCCGCCTTCATCCGCGCTTCGGTCGCCGCATCCACACAACGCAGCGGCGATTCCAGATTCTCGCACACGTTCGCAATTTCTTCCCAGCTCGCCTCGCGCTCGAGCTTCACGTGGCCCACCGCAATCGTATGGCTCAACACCGCCGCGCCAAATTCGCGCAAAAGCAATTTCGCAAACGCGCCCGCCGCCACGCGCGCCGCTGTCTCCCGCGCTGAAGCGCGTTCCAGCACATAACGCGCGTCGTGAAAATTGAATTTCAACGCGCCAGCCAGATCCGCGTGTCCCGGACGCGGCGCCGTCAACGGCCGCTGGCTCCCCGCCGCATCGCCAACTCCCTCCGCGCCCTCTGTATCCTCCACCGCCGCTTCCACCGGCAGCGCCTTCTCCCAGTTTTTCCAGTCGCGGTTCTCGATCCGCACCGCGATCGGCGCCCCAATCGTCTTCCCGTGGCGCACGCCCGCCAGAATATCCGCCGCATCCTTCTCGATGCGCTGCCGCCCGCCGCGCCCGTAACCCAGTTGCCGCCGGTGCAGTTCGCGCTGAATAAATTCCAGATCCACCGGCATCCCCGCCGGCAACCCTGAAATCCAGGCGATCAACGCCTGCCCGTGTGATTCCCCCGCCGTAACGAATCGCAGCATGTAGTAGCCGAGCCCCACGCAAGCAGGCGCGAATGCAAGATTCTACCGGACACCCGCACCCGCGTAAACCCTTTGCAAAGATAATGACACCGATAACGCGGCAGCATCGCCGCCTCCACTGAGCCAAACGAACGTGTCCCGCTTCCCCGTCGAAGTTGACGTTGTAGCGGCGCACTTTTACCCCGAGTGACCCTACGAGGGGTCAGTGCGCCATCGGTCTCGCGGCAGCCAACGACGGCGGCTGTTGCCGACTGTGGCCACAGCCATCGAATCAACGTAACTCCCAGCCGTTTCTCCACGTCCCAAAAAATGGACCCAAATCTGGCGCAACACGCACCACAACCCAGCACCAACGGAGGGAACCGTGAAAAACGTCGCGCTGTTCGCTCTACTTCTTCTCGCCACGCTCTCCTGCGCAGCACAAAGCCCGGACGAATATCCCATCACCGTCCATGTCAGCTCCGCCCGCACCATCATCGTGCCCAACTTTTCCGGCCAGCTCCAGCTGCAGCAACTAAAGGTCACCATCAACAGTAAAAAGTACGAGCTAACTGCCCAGTCCGATGGCTCGCTGCTAACGCTAGGCGACTACCAAGCCAAGTTAGTCCAAAACGACCACAAAACGGCCTACGAATCCCTGCAAGCCTACGAATTCCGCTTCCCAGACAAGAAAACCGTAAAGTTCACAGTAACCGCCCAAAGCGAGTAACATCATCCGCGCCTCGCCGAGGATGCATTTGCTCGAAATCGATCTGAGGTTCCCACATTCGTACGAAGTCCAGGAGCTGGCTGAATTGCCGGGCACAGGAAAATTATCATTCCCACTAATTTTCTTTCCGCCGCCCCTGACCAGGCCGGAACACGACGGCCTTTGGATAACAGTGAAGCCCGCCAACGGAAAGCAATGGATCGGCGACTTCAAATTCGGATATACCTCACCACCCGCTTTTTCTCGTGTTATCAGCTCGCCGGACCCAAGCCGTGTGTGCGTCATCGCGAATGGCGCGGCCTATTTGGTGAACGCCGACATAGCCGAGGAGTGGGAAAGAATTCCCATAATTCCAGTGCTAGACCTCCGCCAGCTTCCAGAACACGGGCTACTCATTTTTTCGGATTTCACAGCGCTGGCCGCCTACAGTAGCGCCGGGTTCCTCTGGCGAAGCCCTCGCGTTTGTTGGGACGGATTGAAAATCGTCCGCGTCACAGACAACACGATTGAGGGCATAGGAGACGATCCGACCAACTCCACCACCCACGAGTCCCGTTTCGTGGTCGACTTGAAATCCGGCCGCTCCTTGCTGCCGTCGCCAAGATCAACAGACGGAAAATCCGTCTGGTAGTTCTGCGTCCAGCGAACCTGCCGATGTCCGCTTGACGCCACGCGCCTCAGCCGTTACGCTCCCAAAGACTCGGCGCAAGCGACGCTCCATCATCCGCCGGCGTCGCACAAAATGGCCGAATCCAGTCCCACGTCATCGCTCCCTTCGATTCTCGCCGATGTACTGAAAGGCCAGGTCGCCGCCGTTCAGGACTACTTCTTCCTCGTGCTCCAATCGCTGAAGAATATCTTCACTCCGCCGCACTATTGGGCGGATACGCTCGAGCAAATGGACATCATCGGCGTCGGCTCGCTCCCCATCATCATTCTCGCCAGCCTCTCGATCGGCGGCGTCATGGTCCTGCAAACAGCCGCGCAGTTCCAGCGTTTCGGTGAAACAGCCCTCACCGGCGACGCCGTCGCGCTCGCGCTCGTTCGCGAACTCGGCCCCGCCGTCACCGCCCTGCTCGTCGCCGGCCGCAACGCTTCCGGCATCGCCTCCGAACTCGGTTCCATGATCGTCACCGAGCAGGTAGACGCGATGCGCGCTCTCGGCACCGATCCCATCCGCAAACTGATGATGCCCCGCGTCATCGCCACCGTATTAATGGTCCCGTTGCTTACCGCCGTCTTCGATTTCGTCGGCCTCTGCGGCGGTTTCGTCGTCGCCTACACCACGTTGCGCCTGGGCGCCGTCCAGTTCTGGACGCGCGCCATCCACTCCTTGGCCATGGGCGATGTTGTTCAAGGCATGGCCAAGCCCCTGGTTTTCGGCTTAATCATCGCCACCGTAGGTTGTTACCGCGGCTTGCGCGTCCGCGGCGGCACCCAAGGCGTAGGCCGCGCTACAACCAGCGCCGTAGTCATCGCCTCCGTCTGGGTCCTGGTAGTTGACTTCTTCCTCTCTCGTCTCCTCCTCTATATGTTCAACCTGTAGCCTCTGACTTCCTTCCCGACGCCCCCAAAAGCGATCTCCCGCCCCAATCCCCCGGTTTCCATTTATAATCCCACCCATGACGCGCGACGTTCCGCCGCTCGACTCCTCCTCGAATCTCGCGAGCGCCCTGCGGCCGCCGCCTCTCCGCGCCAAGGCCCCGCAGCAAACCGCACTCGTCCCCGGGCAGCCGCTCATTTCATTTCGCGACGTGCAACTCGGCTTCGACGAGGGCGACATCCTTCGCGGCATCTCCTTCGACGTCGCTCACGGCGAAACCAAAGTCCTCCTAGGCGAAACCGGCACCGGCAAGACCCTGATCATGCGCCTCGCCGCTGGCCTCATTCATCCCGATGCCGGCCAGGTCCTCGTCATGGGCCACGACGTAAGCGAAATGCCCGAAACCGAGCTGCTGAATTTCCGCCGCCAAATCGGCTTCGTCTTCCAGGAAGGCGCGCTCTTCGATTCCCTCACCGTCTCTGACAACGTTTCCTTCCGCCTCCGCGAGGAATCCGTGGACGAAGCCGAAATCGACCAGCGCGTCCGCGAAGCACTCCGCTTCGTCGAGCTCGAGCAAGCCCTCGAAAAATATCCCGCCGAGCTTTCCGGCGGAATGCGCCGCCGCGTTTCCATCGCCCGCGCCCTGGTAGATCGTCCGCCCGTGGTCCTCTACGATTCGCCCACCGCTGGCCTCGATCCCGTCACTTCGCAAACCATCATCACGCTCATCCTCCGCGGCCGCGATCTGCAGGACGTAAGTTCGCTCCTCGCCACCCATCGCGTGCAAGACGCCTTTGGCCTCGCCAATTTTCGCTTCGACAAATCCACCGGCAACGTCGTGTCTCTCACCGCCGGCGGCGATGGCCATGCTGGCCTCAACAGCACCCTTGCCCAACGCGAAAAATCCGCGGAAGGCGGCCGGGAACGCAACGCCGCCCGGCCCACCAACGTATTAGTCCTGCGCGACGGCAAAATTTACTGGGAAGGCGCAGCGGACGATTTGCTGCGCACCACCGACGAGTACCTGAAAAAGTTTCTGGCTTCGGCGGAATGAGCTGCACAACCGCATTCGGCAATCTCTGAGGAGGAAGGTCATGGCGCAACGCAAGCAGCTGTCCTGGACGGAACTGCGGGTAGGACTTTTCGTGCTCGCCGGCTTGTTCATTCTCGCGGTGGCGATCTTTTACATCACCGGCGCCGGTATTCTCGGCCCGAAGTATCGCCTGTACACCTACCTCCCCGAGGTCGAGGGCGTCACTTCCGGAGCACCGGTGCGCCTGGACGGCGTCGCCATCGGCAACGTCGAGCAGATCGGCCTGAATCCGCATCCCAGCGAGCGCAGCCAGAGCATCCAGCTGGTCTTGCGCATTGACAAGAGATTTCAGCAGGACGTCCGCACCGACTCCACCGCCAGTCTGGTCACCGAAGGACTGCTCGGTGACCGCTACGTCACCATCAAACGCGGCCTCATTGGCCAGCCGTTGCAACCCAATAGCACGGTCCCCGGCGCTCCGGCCGTGGCCATGACGGAAATGGTCGAGCGCGGCACCGATCTTCTCGATACTTTGAACACCGTCTCCGGCGACCTGAAAGGCATCATTGATCAGATCCAGGCCGGACAGGGCACCGTCGGCAAACTCATCAAAGATCCCGCGCTCTACAACAATCTGAACGCCACCATCGTGCGCCTCAACGACGTCGCCTCCAACATCCAGCAAGGGAAGGGCACTGCCGGAAAATTCCTCACCTCCGACGAGCTGTACAATAAAGTCAACACCACCGTGGACAACGTCAACGACGTCCTCGGCGCCGTGAAGGAGCAAAAGGGCACCGCCGGAAAATTGATCTACGATCCCGCCGTCTACAACAGCGCCAAATCTTTCCTCGACAACGGCAACGCCGTCCTCACCGACGTCCGCGCCGGCAAAGGCTCGCTCGGCAAGCTCGCCACCGACGACGCGCTCTACAACAATCTCCGCGACGCTTCCTCGCAAGTGAAAGAAGCCACCGCCAAGCTCAATTCCAATCAGGGCACCGCCGGCAAATTCTTCAGCGACCCGGCCCTCTACGACAACCTCACCGGCATGAGCGGCGACCTGCGCTTACTGATCGCCGACTTCCGCAAAGACCCCAAAAAATTCCTGCACGTGAAACTCGCCGTCTTCTAGCCGCGGGAGACGCGATTAAAAGAGGCGTCACTCGCGAATCGTGACCAGCCTGCCGGCGAGGCAGGTTGGCGAGTAGTGACCCGCCTGCCGGCGAGGCAGGTTCGTGACTCGTGACGCGTGTCCCGCGCCTCCATTCGGCGCGCCCCGGCGGCAGTCTTTCGGGTTCGTGCTCTTCGCCTGGGAACGCCAATCTCCTGATTGGCGTCTTTCTCGGCCACGCCCGTGCGCCCTGACAATCAGTGGCGGCGCCGTAGTGGTCCTCACTCACCACAAGCGTGGCGTGCGGCAGCGGCGGCGCGGAAATCGGCTGCCTGTAGCTCGAAGGGCGGGAAAGTCACCGCTCCTCCGTTCGCAATTTCCGCGTCGCTGCGTTCACGCTTCCACTTGTGGTCCTTGGGCCGGCCATTGTGCGCAACGAGATTTGTATTTTGTAGGGGCGGGTCTGAGACCCGCCCCTACGGTCCCCTGCGCGATTCTGCGGCATTTGAGCTGTCCTAGCCCTCCTCATCCAGCACGAGCTCGATCTCGCTGGTCTCTTTGTTCCCGCCGCCCGCGTCGTCGCTCGGCGCGACGAAACCGGTCTGTCGCGGCGTGCGCGGCGTCAAGGGCCAGGCGATCTTCTGCATCTCCACCAGCGTGTGGCTGGTCATGCTGACGTACCGCGAGCATTCCCGGACGGCAAACGTGACCCGCCGCTCCGGGTAGGTCGCCTGGCACACCACCAGCAATTCGCTCTCGCGGAAGCCGCGAGCGATGTGCGCCTGCGTGCAACTCTCGCACAACGACGGCCCCTGCACCGGCGTCCCGCCTTTTACCTTCACTCCCACCCCCGTTCTCCTCTCAAATCCACGCCTTTGTCGTCATCCTGAGCGCAGCGAAGCCTGCCCGCCGCAGGCAGGGACCTCTCTTGCGTTTTCTTCCAAGCCCGCCCAGGCGTAGGCCCGCCGGGCAGGGCAGCGCAGCGCCCGCAAACAATTACACCCACCCATCCTTGAGTTTTTAGGGCCAACGACTGCGATCGCGGGAAACGTTACGAGGAGGGACTAAAGCCCATTCGGCCACAATCCCAGCCCGGCGCCACCGCCGTCAGCCCCAACGTCGAATTGTGTATGTGCATCACCATGCCGAATGTTCTCCAGCATCGCCAATGTAAGCCACCACAATCAATCCAATCAACTCAAATCCCCCGGACGGCGAAAATCCACACCCAAACGGTGCGCACGCCAGGCCGAAACGCGAATTACCGCTCCTGAAAACGCCATTGCGCGCAAGCGAATACTACTGCTTATAATAACGCACTGGTATAAATTAGCGGTGCTCGATCCGTGGGGGTGCGGCGGCACTTGCCAACGGCCCCTTCTCACCGAGTGTTAGGCGGAGCACCAGATGATTGCAGGCATACAGCTTCTTCAAAGTATCGGGCAATTCGACCACGTCCCCGCGGGAGCGATCGATTTCGCCCGTTATGTACTTGTTTATGCCGAAAATGGGAGAGGCAAAACTACCCTTTCGGCCGTATTGAGATCGTTAGCGACCGCAGATCCCGTTCCGATAGTCGAGCGGTCACGACTCGGAGCGAATCGCCCGCCCAACGTCGTAGTGAATTGTCGAAGCGGCATAACGCCAGCGGTCTTCGCAAACGGCAATTGGAATCGCCAGTTCGCGGAGATAGCTGTCTTCGATGATGATTTTGTTGACCAGAACCTGTACTCCGGCGTGAACGTCGAGCTTGGCCACCGCCAAAAGCTTCATGATCTAATCTTGGGATCACGCGGTGTTGATCTTAATCGGAGACTTAGGGAACTTGTCGATCGGGTGGAGCAGCACAATGCTGAGCTGCGCGCCAGGGCGGCCGTCATCACCGACGCGATTCGTGGACCATTTTCGGTGGACGAGTTTTGCGCGTTGCCAAGGGCCGATGGCCTAGAGCAACAAATAGGTCAGCTGGAGCGGGAACTGGCCGCTGCGGAGCACGCCGCCACCATCCGAGGGGCACAAAGATTCTCGCCGTTGCGCCTACCTGCTTTCGATCTAGGGAATATTCGGCACATTTTAGCCACTACCTTGGCCGACTTGGACGTGGTGGCCGTCGAGCGCGTCCGACAACACTTCACGAACATTGGCCCTGAGGCAGAGACTTGGGTACGTAGTGGCATGGGGCGCGTGAGCCACACGGCGGACGGTCACGAAGCGTGTCCATTTTGCGCGCAGGTTCTCGATGGATCGGAGCTATTGCGTCTCTACCGGTCGTATTTTGGAGCCGAGTATGCTGGACTCAATAATTCCATTGCCGAGGCTTTGACCAACTTCGACCGCTCGTATCCCGAGACCGCTGGCGCGCAGCTGGAGCGGACGCTGCGAGTTGCCGGCGAACTACAGCACTTTTGGTCGCGCTTCATGGAGGTGCGACAGATAGAGTTCCAGACGGAGGACGCTATCAATGCGTGGGAGACGGTCAGGTCGGGCCTGCGGCGGCAACTTGTTGCGAAGATCGCCTCGCCGCTGTCTGCGATGGAGATCCCGAGAGAAGTGAATGAATCCTACAACTCGCTGCAACCGTACTTCGCGCTAATAGCTGGCATCAATGAGTATCTTGAAGCAACGAACCTCCAAATTGTAGAAATGCAGCAGCGAGTTGGCGCGGAAGCCCTGGGAATTCTCCGTGACCGTCTCAGCCGTATTCAAGCAGCCCACAAGCGCAGGCAGCCATCGAACGTCGCCCTGTGCGATGCGTACATCGCCGAGAGAGACGCGAAGGAGACCACAGAACAGCTTCGAACTGGTGTGCGTGAGGAGCTTGAACAACATCGAATCGCTGAGTTCCCGTTGTACGAAAATTCGATCAACGGCTACCTCCAAAGGTTTAACGCTGGCTTTCGGTTGGGCAATGTGGAACCGATAGACAATCGCGGTGGTGCAGCGTGTAACTACCAGATAATGATTCGCGAATGGCCGGTTCGTGTGGCAGGTGGGAATCCCGTACCTGGGGAGCCAAGTTTTAAAAGCACTCTCAGCGCTGGGGATCGGACGACCCTCGCTTTCGCGTTCTACTTATCTTCTCTCGACCGAGATCCGGCACCTGCGTCTAGAATCGCGGTGATTGACGACCCGATAGCCAGTTTGGACGAACACCGCGCGATGTCGACTGTACAGGAAATTCAAAGGCTGGGCCGACGATTGGCCCAGGTGATCGTCCTTTCTCACGACAAGCCATTCCTTCTTCGAATCTGGACCCATCTAGCAGGCGAAAATCCCACTACGGTGAGAATCGACCGAGACGGTGATGGCTCCTCAATAGCACCTTGGGACGCTCAGAGCGACTTGCTCAGCGATCATGCGCGTAACCACGCCCTAGTTCGATCGTACGTAGCGAACGGTCCACGCAATAACGGACGCGACGTTGCCATTGCGCTACGATTGATACTCGAAGGCTTCCTGCGGTCAGCATATCCGGGCGAATACCCACCAGGGCCGGGCGCCATGGGCGGCTTTCGCGAGATTTGCAGACAACGAGTCGATGGCGATCGAGGGGTCCTTTCCCGAGACGATCTCGACGAACTCGATTTGTTACTTCAGTACGCGAATCAATTTCATCACGACACCAATCCTGGGTGGCAACACGCCGCTGTAAACGATGCAGAGCTGAACGGATACGCCCAACGGGTTCTTAGATTCGCGGCTCGCCCGCGTGCGTGAAGTCGCCGCCCTTTCTAGGCGCCGCTGTCTTCATATGCCTTCGTTCCACGACCGCGGGCGTGTCTGCGAGACGTCTTGCGGGGGTGACGTTCCTCGGATAGCTCGGATAACACCACCGGTGCACGGTCGGGGAATTCGGCTACGATGCGCACTTCGCCGCCCATGGCCTTAACTGTCTTGCGGAGAGTGGAGAGCAATAGATCGCTGCGTTTTTCCAGGCGCGAGACGCTGTCCTGGGTGATTCCGAGAGTTTTGGCGACGCGGGTTTGCGTTAACTTGCGAGCCTTGCGGAGGTCGCGCAAGCTCATTTCCTCGGCAATGATCTCAGCCGCGCGGCCTTGCACTTTCTTGCGCTGGGCTGGACTTAGCTTGCGAATTATCTCGTTGACGTTTACGGGCATGGTTACGTCCCCTTAGCGATGCGGGCAAGAGTTTCCGCTTGAATTTGTCGGCCATCGCTACGGTCCGTGGCACGCTACTGATATGGCACAGAGTACATTACGGCGTCAGATCCATAAGAACGTGCGGGCTTTCGAACCGTCACCGATTCTTCCCGAGCGAATGATTACTGCCGTTTGACGTTTGCGCGCATCCACGCGGCGAAGGCGTCATCGTCCATCTTTCCCGCGGCGAGGCTGAGGACGATTTGTGCGGCGGCTTCTTCCGTGGCGTTGAAATGATAGCCATTGATTTCGAGAAACAGCACAGCGATGACGAAGCCTGTGCGCTTATTTCCGTCGAGAAAGGGGTGGTTACGGATAATGCCGATAGCATAGGCGGCAGCCATGTCCACGATGTCCGGGTTGTCTCCGTAAGCGTGGAGTTGCCGCGGCTTTGCCAACGCGGATTGCAGCAGCGCATGATCACGAACGCCTTGGGGACCGCCCTCGAGAGCAAGAACGCGCTGATGAATCGCGAGGGCGTCCCGCTCGTCAATCCACACGGGACTGCGGGGACGTCTACGTTTTGTCACTTGGAGAGCGCGTGCAGTGTGTTGCGATAGCGGCCGATGATTTCCTCGGCCTTTTCCATTTTCTTCTGGAATGCCGGATCGTAGGGGGTGAGCTGATAGGCGCCGTTCGGACCTTCGATAAGGAACAGGCGGTCGCCGTCATCCGCTTGCAGGCGATGCACGGCTTCCTTGGGGAGCACCACGCCGAGGGAATTGCCTATTTTGCGCACTTTGAGTTCGAGCATGAGCTTCGTCCTTTGTTATAACAATTGTAGCAACTTTGTCTTGGAGGCGCAAGCGGCGGGTGGCCCACCCTTCTAGCGCAGGCAACCAACCGCCTCTTAGGTTTTGTGGGTGCCGCATCCCTTTGCGCAGTTTGCAAAGGGCGCGTGGCAAGACGTCAAGACCAACCCCGTTTCCCAAAAGCCGTCGACCGTACCGTGCCCGCCCCCCCACCTATTCCCATTTTGGGACTGGTAATCATGCAGTAAACATGATAAAATAGACCCGGGCCGCTTTTCCAGCCCACTGAGGACGCTACATGCACTCCGCCACAACGGCGACGGGCAGACCACACCCACCCTCACGGAAAACTCTACCCAAAAGCCGCCCCGCGCCCCTCACCGCACGCGCCCCGCATCACCCCGCCGCCCCAAATCCGCATGTAACACCCCAACTACAATGTTACATCCCCGCTCCCGCAGTCACTCGTTTACCCAGAGCGCGTTCTGCGAAGGGTCACTCATCACTTGTCACTGTAAATCCAATCGCCAACCCGCGCGATTAGAATTCGCTATATCTCCTACAAAACAAACACCCGCACCCCAATTCAATCGCCAACAAATTGCCACTTCCAGATTCACGACACACTCGTCACGCAACACCTGCGGGCCGCGAATCGCGGCGGCACTTCTCGATACAAATGGACGCTTGCGCTCGAACAATAATTCGCGCAACTCGTTCAAAACAAACCGTCGCGTCAATTCTTATTCGATACAAACCGCAACGCTCGCTGCAAAGTACACCACTGCGGGGAGCGTTTCTAATCGACAATGGCAGATATTAGAAATCACCGTAAACCTCTCAAAACAAACGATCGCACCCCGTTCTAATCGACACAAAAACGCGTTGTTTGCATCCCGCTTGCCCAGAGGATCGCGCCGCGGTCCGAAGGGGATGAGGCAGCGGGACGCGATATTCAAATGCCAAAAATCAGGAGTGGCTCTTCAACCCGCCGCGAACGTTACTTACTCTCCGGCGGCGGGGTGGTGCGCACCCACCAGACTTGGCCGCTGTAGTCTGAGAAGCAGACGTGGGGGCCTGAGGCTTCCAGGACGCCTTTGGTGTGATCGAAGAACTCGGTTGTGGCTACCAGGTTTGCGGAGACGGCTTCGTCCCAGGGCTCGTATCTGGATTCTTCGGTGGTTTCGGCTTGCAGGATCTTTTCGATTTGCTTGCGGAGTTCTTCTTTGTCGAGTTTTTCTTTGCCGGCGTTGTAGCGGCGGATGCGGATGGTTTCGATGGGTGCGCCGATCAGGTCTGCGAGGGGGACGGGGTCGTCGAAGTTGCGATAGCCGTCTCGCGGCGGAGCGAAAGCGCTGCAGGTCTTGCCGAAGGGTTCGGCGGCGGTGAGGGAATTTTTTTCTGGCGGCGGTGATTTTTCGAGGTCGAGGACTATTTTCGGGTCTTTGGGTTTGGCCTGGGAGTGGCCGGGGCGGGCGACGAGGGCGGCGAGCGCGACGAGCGCGGCGAGTTTTTTGGGGCGGTTACGCGTCATGCTGTTCTCCCGGCGCCGAGGACTTTTCTTGAGCGATTTCGTGGACGCGGCGGAGGTCGAGTTTGCCGCTGCCCAGGTGCGGGAGTTCGTCCACTTGGAAGAATTGGTTGGCGCGGGGGAGCCAGAGATTGGGCAGGTCGGATTTGGCTAGCTTTTCCAGGACCGGCTTCAGGGCTTCGGGGGCTAGCGTGTGGAGGACTACCAGGCGCTCGCCTTTTTTGCCGTCGGGGACGCCGGTTACTACGAATTGCTTTTCGGCGGAGTCCGCCAGCTCCTGCAACTTTTCTTCGATTTTTATGTGCGGGACCATTTCGCCGCCGATTTTGCTGAAGCGGCTGAGGCGATCGGTGATGGTTAGGAAGCCGTCTTCGTCTTGCGCGGCGATATCGCCGGTGACGTACCAGCCGTCTTGCAGGACTTCGGCGGTTTTTTCGGGCTTGCCGAGATAGCCCTTCATTACATTGGGGCCGCGGACGAGCATCAGGCCGGGAGTATCCATCGGAAGGCGCTGGCGCGTGTCGGGATCTACGATGCGGACGCTTACGCCGGGGAGCGGGTGGCCGATGCGGCCGCGTTTTGCGCCGATCTGGCGGAAACCTGGGGCGCGGAAATCGCGCGTATTTACCGCGACCACCGGGGAACACTCCGTGGCGCCGTAGCCTTCTAGCGGTCGGATGCCGAAGCGGTCTTCAAAGGCTAGCGCTAGCGGTTCGGGCAGTTTTTCCGCGCCTACCACTACGAATTGCAGGCTGCCGAAATCTTCGGGGAGGCAGCGGCGCGTGTAGGCTTGGAGGAAAGTGGGAGTGGCGAGGAGGAAGGTGACGCGATAGTCGCGGACTAGTTCGCTGACGGCTACGAGATCGAGCGGGCTCGGATGAAAGGCTACTCCTACGCCCATTACGGCGGGGAGCCAGAGCGTGACGGTGAAGCCGAAGGAGTGGAAGAACGGGAGGACGCCGAGGAGCACGTCACCTTTGGCTAGCATGAAGGTTTGGCCCATCTGGTCAATATTGGACATGATGTTGTAGTGGGTGAGCATCACGCCTTTGGGTTCGCCGGTGCTGCCGCTGGAGAAGATTATGGTGGCTAGATCGTCGAGGGATTTGGTTTTGCCGGCGCTGCTGAGCGTGCGTTCCAGTAATTTGCTTGGCAGGAACCAGAGGAGTAATGCGGTCATGCGTTCTAGGAAACGCGGGGCGGCGGCTGCTTCTTCGAGCAGGATGGTTTTTCCCGGGACTTGCAGCGGTATTTTTTCCAGCAGGAGTTTGGTGGTGATTACCGTTGCGATCTGGCACTGCTCGGCGCAGGAGGCGAGGGTTTCGTTGGAGGCGGTGTAATTCAGATTTACCGGGATTTTTCCGCTGAGCGAGGCGGCGAAATTCACCAGGGCGCCGGGGACTGATGGCGGCAGGAGAATGCCGACCATTTCCTGGCCTTGCCAGGTTTGGCGGAGGCGGCGGGCTAGAAATATGGCGCTGAGGAGCGCGCTGCCCCAGGTCATGCGCGGGCGGCGTTTATCTCCCATGGCGAAGCGGAAGGGGTAGTGATGCGCGGTGCGGATGAGCGAGCGCGGGAGCGTGTACATGCGGCTTTTGTGATGGAGATAGGCTTCGCTTTGGAGTTCCTGCACGGCTTCGCGAACTTCGAAGGCTGTGGCGGTGGGCGGCATGGGTTTGCCGAAGCTGACGGTGACGGGGTAGGGAATTTTGCGCGGCATTTTCCAGATGAAGCGGCCGCGTTCGTAGCTGAAGATGCTGCCCCAGACGCCGTCGAGATTTACGGGGACGATGGGGGCGTCCACATTTTTCATGATGCGCTCGAGGCCGCGGCGGAAGGGGAGTAATTGGCCGATGCGGGTGATTTGGCCTTCGGCGAAGATGCAGACGATTTCGTTGTTGCGGATGGCGTCGCTGGCTTCGCGCAGGGAATGGATCATGTCGCGCGGGCGGAGCTGGGAGGAGATGGGGATTGCGCCGATCATTTTGGCGAAGGGCTTGATGTAGGGTTGGTCGTAGATGTCCTTGAAGATTAGGAAGCGGATGGGGCGGTCGGTGGAGGCGAGCAGGAGCAGGGCGTCCACTAGGGACATGTGGTTGGCGACGAAGAGCGCGCCGCCATTTTCCGGAATGTTGTCGCGGCCCTCGACGCGGATGCGGTAGACGGAGTGAGTGGCCATCCAGAGGACCAGGCGGAGGAGGGAATCGGGGAGTAGGTAGATCGAGTAGCCGGTCATGACGGCGGTGAGGATGGCGCCGTCGAGGAAGATGGCGGCGGCTGACTGGTGGAAGCGCGCGGAAAAGATGTTGTAGGCACCGGCGGCGATAAAGATTCCGACGAAGGACCAGAAATTCGCGGCGGCGATTACGCCGCCTTTCTGGTCTGGGCGCGGGCGGTGCTGGATCAGGGCGTTGAGCGGGACGGCAAAGAAGCCGCCGAAGAATCCGAGCAGGCCGAGATCGGGAATGCGCAGGTGCACGAGACGCGCGAAAAATGTGGATAGACGTTCGAGGATGGGCCAGCCGATGTGCGAGGCCGTGGTTGCGAGCCAATGGGAGAGAGCTGCGCTGGGCGCCTCAAAGTAGAGCAGGCCGCCGAAAATCGTCATGCCCAGGGCGCCGAGAGGGATCAATCCGTATTCGATTTTGCCGCCGGAAAGATAGCCGGCGGCGACGCTGCCGATTCCGATGCCGATTCCGACGGCGGCTTGAAGATAACTGATGTGGGTTTCGTCCACGCGCAGGACATCGTGGCCGTAAATGATGATGGTGAACTGGAGCAGGGCCGCGAGAAAGAAGAGGTAGGTATTGCCCATCACGGCCCAGGCGAGGGTGCGGTCGGCGAGGATGGTTTTCATTTGCGCGCCGAGATCGCCGATCGGATTCCAGCGCAATTTCTTGGAAGGGTCGGCGGCGGGCACGCGGGTGATGCCGAAGCTGGTTGCGAGTCCCAGCAGCGTGCAGCCCAGCAGGATGAAACCGGCGATTTGTTCCCGGCCGTGATAGCGCTCGGCCAGAGCGCCGGCGGCCATCACGGCGACGATGCTGCCGAGGAATGTGCCCAGCTCGATGATTCCATTGGCCCAGGACAATTTGCGTTCCGGAACCAATTCCGGCAGCAGGCCGTACTTCGATGGCCCGAAAAGAGCGGACTGCGAGCTGATCAGAAACACGGCGGCACATTCGAGCGGCAGATTGTGCAGCCACAGGCCGAGAATGGTGACGGCCATGACGAAAAGTTCCATCAACTTCGTGCCGATGACCACGCTGCGTTTGCTGTAGCGGTCCGCGAAGTTTCCGCCGGCCATCGAGAAAAAAATGAAGGGCAGGGCAAACAGAGCGCCGACGATGAGGATGAGATTTTCCCGCGTGTCCTTCGGGAAATTCATCGCGACGATGATGTAAATCACCAGGAACTTGATGGCGTTGTCGTTGAAGGCGTTCTGGAATTGGGTGACGATCAGGCTCCAGAAGCCGAGCTGCCAGCCGGGGGTTCCGTCGCCGCGGAGATAGGCGGGCGGCGAGTTCGGCGGCGAGTGAGGAGGAGCCGTTCGCGCGTCGGAGGGCGACGCTGCTGCGGCCGGATCAATCATTTTCTTTCGCGCTCAGTGAGAGGGAGTGGAGAGCCATCGCCGGTCCTCGCTACCAATTTGCCGGGAGTGTAGCGTAGTTTCAATCACTTTGAATTGCGAAGGTGCCACGGCGTGAAGGAAGTGCCGGCTGGGCAGCGCCGTGCGGATCAGCGACTGAGGTCCCTACAATATACTGACTTCTCTCGGATTCGGTGCCCGACGAGCTCTGCGCAGCATGCGTCGCAGACGCACCCTGGTCATGGCGTTCTGGGAGCAAGCGGAACCTTGTCCCTTGTAAGTGTATTTATGCGAACCCAGTTTGTAATGACCCCCCGGCTCGTGTAGACTCCTGCCAATTGTAGGAGGGGCGTATGGCAACCCGCCGAAACTTTCTTCAAAAATGGACGCAATTGGCTGCTGGGGCGCTCGCCGCCGGTACAATTACCGCTTCCAGCAGCGATGCGCAGACGCAGCAACCTCAGGCACCCAAGAAGAAACTGCACATCATGATGAGGAGTTCCTGGGGAACCGATGAGCCGACCCGAGCATCCTTCGTCTTTTCCCATGGGCTGGCACTAGCCGACGCTGGGCATGACGTGCAGATATTTCTCACGCACGACGCGACGTACCTGATGCGCAAGGTGACGGTTGATGCGGTGAAACCGATCGGATGGCCTCCCCTGAGCGAGACCATGGCGAAGGTTGTAGCCAAACGCATCCCGGTATTTGCTTGAGGAGGCTGCTCCCGGGCCCGTGGGGTCACGGAGGCGGACTTGAGCAGTTGGAACGCGCAATGGGGCACGGTCCCGATCTACGTCTCCCTGGTGGAATGGGCCGACCACGTCATTAGTGAATGAAGCCACAGATGCTGTGGGGGAGCCGCCCTGTCTGGCGGCGCTTCTGCATGATGCCGCTCGCTGCCAGTTATTGGTCTCGGCCCGTACGATCATCGCCTTACTCTGCAACAAGAGCTCCAGTTAACTCTTCCCGTTGTAAGTGAATTAGGAAAATCTCAATCGTCGGATAATTTACGGAGCCAGACCTGGTAGGAGGTTTCCAAGATTTCTAGTTTGCGGGAATAGAGAGCAGTGAAAGCGTCTATGGCGGGTTTGGGGACACCGTCTTGATTGTGCTTTGGATCGTTCCAGAGGTAGTCATCGAAGGCGATGATGGCGCCGGGTTTGGCGAGGCCGAAGCTCAGGACGGCGTCCTGCAAAACGTTCATGGTGGAGTGGCCGCCGTCAATGTAAATGAAGTCGAAGGAGCGGGTGGGCAAGCCGCGCAGGATGTCGGCGGAGAAACCGCGTTTGAATTCGGTGCGATTCTCGCCTTGGGCGCGCCGGATATTGGGCCAGAACAGCGGCTGGTCATTGCACTCGAGGCATAACAGGCGGGAGCGTTCGGCAATCGCGATATTGCGCAGCAGCCAGGTGCTGGCGCGGCCTTCGAAGCAGCCAATCTCCAGAATCGAGCAGCGAGCGCCACGCAAATGCTTCAGGTGCCTCCAGAAACTCGGGATGTTGGAGGAGAACCAGTCGGCGGTGAAGGTGTAGCCGACGGCGTCTTGCCTGGGAGGAGGCGCTTCGTCCGGCGAGGGCAGGGGAGCGGCGATGCGGAGGGCGCGGGGGAGTTCGAAAATATTTGGCGGGAGGGCGGCTTTGAGAAAATGTTCGTCAAGGAGCTGGTGCAGGTGGTGAAGGAGAGCTTGGCGATCGAGGGCAGGCGGCGCGGATGCGGCGGATGAACGAGGTTCGCAGAGATCGAGCAACACCTGCACGTGAGCTTGCGCAGCGCCGGTGGCGAAACGGAGCGCCTGGCGCAGGAAGACGGCGGCATCGCTGCGTTTGCCGGTGCTGAAAAGCAGGACGCCGAGGTTTGCGGCGGCGTCGGGATGCGCGGGATTGAGCAGGAGGGCGCGGCGCAAAGCGCGTTCGGCGACGCTGAGCTGAACGACGGCCCAATCGTTCCACAGGTCGGGGGATTCACCTTGCAAAAGCGCAGTGGAGAGTAGGGAGGAAGCCTCGACGACCTCGCCGTCGAGAAAGAGGCGGATGGCCTCGGCTTGCGGGCTTTGGGATTGCGATTCGCGGACGGCAATGGCGGTGTCGGTGGGCACAGGAGGAAGCTCCGGGGATTATAGGCAACTCGGCGGCCAAGCAACGCGCCGGAAAATTAGAATTTGCACAGAGCATTGGAATGCGCGCGGCGTTCGGGGCGTCCCACAGACGCGCACAACTTGGAGCGGATCGCTCGGCGAAGCTGGCTAAGCTGATGAAAGACTTGCATGTTACGCCGCGGCAAATTGGCCTTGGCGTTGCACGCAGCTTGGGCACGTGGAGGTGTGGCGATGGAGAGTCTCTGGCGAAATCTGCGGCACGCATTCCGGCTCCTGGCAAAAAGTCCCGGATTCACGGCCGTGGCGGTGCTGACGCTGGCACTGGGAATCGGCGCGAATGCGGCGATTTTCTCGGTGGTGTATACGGCGTTGCTGCGGCCGCTGCCTTATTACCAACCGGAGCGGCTCGTCACCTTGGGCGAAGGGCGGCTGCAAGCGAAGGACAACATCGCGGACAGCCAGAATACTTCGCACCCGGACTTCGTGGATTGGCAGAAGATGGCCAAAAGCTATCAAGCGCTGGCGGCGTACGGATTCGACGCTTTTACACTGGGCGGGAATGGCGAGCCCAAGGCCGTCTTCGCGACGCAGGTGACGCCGAATTTTTTCGCCACGCTGGGCGTGAAACCGCTTCTGGGGCGCACTTTTCTGGATGGCGAAGATGCCGGCGACGGCCCGCACGTGACGATGCTGACGTACGCGGCATGGCGCAGCGATTTTGGCGGCGACCCGAAGGTGATTGGCAGAACGGTCACGCTGGACAATAAGCCGGTGACGATCGTGGGAGTGCTGCCGCGCGATTTTCAGTTCGCGCCGTCGCTAGCGTTTCCGCTGTGGGTTCCGATGCACGCGACAGGCGATATGGTGACGAGGCGGAGCCTGCGCTGGATGAATGTATTTGGGCGGCTGGCTCCGGGCGTGACGCTGGCGCAAGCGCGAGCGGAAATGGATGGGATTACGGCGCAACTGGCGCGCGAGTATCCGCAGCAGGACGGCTCGACGTTCATCTCGATGGGCACATTGCGGCAAAAAATCGTCGGGCAGATTCAGCCGCTGCTTCTAGTGCTTTTTGGCGCGGTGGGATTCGTGCTGCTGATCGCGTGCGCGAACGTGGCGAACCTGATGATGACGCGGGCGGCGGGGCGGCGGAAAGAATTCGCGGTACGCACGGCGCTGGGAGCCAGCCGCGGACAATTGATCGCGCAAATGTTGACGGAGAGCTTGCTGCTGGCGGCGCTGGGAGCCGCGGTGGGATTCGTGGGGGCGCAGTGGGGCGTGAGCGTATTGATCGGCGCGATTCCGCAGACGATGCTGGACGGACTTCCGAGCCTGCGCGAAGCGGGCGCGAATTTGCCGGTGCTGGCTTTTCTGTGTGCCGTGACGCTGTGTACCGCGGTGCTTTTCGGGCTGGCGCCGGCGTTCGCGGTTTCGCGGACCCGGGTGAGCGACGCGTTGAAGGACGAATCGCGCGGCGGTACCAGCACTGCGCAAACTCGGTGGCGCAACGCGGTGGTGGCCGGAGAAATCGCAATCTCACTGTTACTGCTGGTGGGCGCCGGGCTGATGTTGCAAAGCCTGCACGCGCTGCTGCATCAGAACCCGGGATTTGACGCGGGACATTTGCTGACTTTTTCTGTGAACCTGCCGGACAATTCATATCCTTCTGCGAAGGAATATCCGGGGGACAGCCCGGCGGCAAGGCTCTTCGAGCACGAGTTCAGCGATAGGTTGCGCAGCTTGCCGGGAGTGCAGGGAGTGGCCGTAACCAGCGCGCTGCCGATCGGAAACGTCGGCGGGACGATCCGGTTCGTGGTGCAGGGCCGCCCCACGGCGGCGGGCCAGGAAGATGAATGCGACATCATGACGGTAACGCCAAGCTATTTTACCGCGCTGAAAGTGCCACTGATTTCTGGACGCAACTTTTCCGCAACAGACACGTTCGAGGCTCCCTGGGTGGCGATAGTGAATCGCGCCTTCGCGAGCAGATACTTTCCAAACGAAGAGGCGGTGGGTAAGCGCATACGATTCACGTTTAACGCCAAGGAACCCTATCGCGAGATCGTGGGAGTGGTGGGGAATGTAGCGCAGGATGACCTGGCGGGGCCGCCGACTCCGGCAATTTACGCTGCCAATGACCAGGGGCCGTCGACCTATTTGACGTACATGATTCGCACCGCGGGGGATCCGGCAGCGTTCGTCGGTACGGCGCAGGCGGCTTTGCACGAAATGGATGCGCAGCTGCCGTTGATACAGCCGCGGACGATGGAGCAATTCACCAGCGAGGTGCCGGCGGTTTTTCTGCGGCGTTATCCTTCGTATTTGATTGGGAGTTTTGCGGGGTTGGCGCTGATTCTGGCGATGATTGGATTGTACGGGCTGATTTCGTTTACGGTGATGCAGCGCACGCGCGAGATCGGGATTCGCATGGCGCTGGGAGCGCAGCCGCGGGATATTTTGGGAATGATTATGCGGCAGGGGATTGGGGCTGTGCTGATCGGGGTGGCGGGGGGCGTGGTGGCTGCTTTGGCATTGACGCGATTGATGAGCAGCTTGCTTTTTGGAGTTAAGCCGACGGATGCGGTGACTTTCGCTAGCGTGGCGGTGCTTTTGACTTGCGTGGCGGTCGCGGCTAGTTATATTCCGGCGCGGCGGGCGATGCGGACGGATCCGCTGGTGGCGTTGCGGCACGAATGACGATTTCGGGTTTCGCGAGTATAACAATGCCTAGGACGCTTCGAGGAGGGGTGCGTGAACTCGAGTGCCGCAGGGCTGTCGCCAAAGGATTCCAGCGATTTTATGGTGATTGTGCGAGCTGGATTAACCTGCGGGGTGATGGACATCACTGCGGCGTTGGTCGTGTATGGGTTGGTTTACGGAGTTCGTCCGATCCAGCTTTTGCAGGGCATTGCTAGCGGATTGTTGGGGCAACAGGCGTTTCGCGGTGGAATTGGGACAGCGTTGATAGGTTTGTGGCTGCATTTCATCATCGCGTTTTCGGTGGCTGCGGCCTACTTCGTGCAGAGCCAGAAGATACGGTTCTTGCTGGAGCACGCCGAGGTCTCCGGTGTTATATACGGCGTTGTGGTCTACTTCTTGATGCAGCAGGTCGTGGCGTTATCCGCTGCGCAGAAGCATCCGTTTTCTGTGAAGTTGATGTTAATCGGCGTAGTCATCCACATTTTTTGCGTCGGGCTTCCGACTGCCTTGGTTGTGCGCAGGTATTCAAACCGATCGTAGTGTTTCCTGGGTACGTTCGCTGGTGAACTCGCTGTAATTCCTGCATCTTGCGTACAGCACCGAACAAAACCGAAGAGCACAGCCAGGAGTGGCTGTGCCACACCTAGGCCAGCACGCGGAGCTGCGATTTTGGCGTTGCTGCCGGCGGTGGGACTGTTACTTCGGGCAGCGGGGTTTCGCGCTTGGAGTATCTTGTGGAGATGTAATCGTCCACTAGTTTTTGGAATGCGGCGCTGAGTTCGTCGTAGGTGCCTTCGAGCGTGTTGAAGTGCTTGCCGTCGATGTAGACTGGGCAGCGGGGGGCTTCGCCGGTGCCTGGCAGGCTGATGCCGATATTGGCGGCTTTGGATTCGCCGGGGCCGTTGACGATGCAGCCCATCACGGCCAGCTTCATTTCTTCCACACCCTCGTAGTGACGCTTCCATTCGGGCATTTTGTCGCGGATATATCCCTGAATACTTTCGGCTAATTCCTGGAAGGTGGTGCTGGTGGTGCGTCCGCAGCCGGGGCAGGCGGTGACGCTGGGCGCGAAGGTGCGCAGGCCGAGGGATTGCAGGAGTTCGCAGGCGGCGTAGACTTCGTCGCGGCGATCGCCGCCGGGACGCGGAGTGAGCGAGACGCGGACGGTGTCGCCGATGCCTTCGTTGAGCAGAATGCCCATGGAGGCGGAGGACCAGACGAGGCCTTTCGCGCCCATGCCGGCTTCGGTGAGGCCGAGGTGCAGGGGTTGATCGGTCTTGGCGGCGAGGTCGCGGTAAATTTCGATGAGGTCGTGCGGACGCGAAACTTTGCATGAAATGATGATTTGATCTTTGCGCAGGCCACATTCGAGCGCGAGCTCGGTGGATTGCAGGGCGGAGAGGACCATACATTCGTTGATGATTTCTTCGGAGGATTTGCCGAGATCTTGGTCGGTGTTTTCCTGCATCTTGCGCATGACAAGTTCCTGATTCAGGGAGCCGCCATTGACGCCGATGCGCACGGGCTTGTTGTGGTCGCGGGCTACTTTGCAGATGGTGGAGAACTGTTCGTCGCGGCGCTGGCCGGCGCCGACATTGCCGGGGTTGATGCGGTATTTATCGAGCGCGGTGGCGCAGCCGGGATATTTGGTGAGCAGGACGTGGCCGTTGTAATGGAAGTCGCCGATGACCGGGACGTCGCAGCCGGCGTCGAGGAGGCGTTTTTTGATTTCGGGGACGGCGGCGGCAGCTTCGGGGATATTTACCGTGATGCGGACTAATTCCGAGCCGGCTTGGGCGAGTTCGAGGCATTGCTGGGTGGTGGAGGCGATGTCCACGGTGTCGGTGTTGGTCATGGACTGGACGACTACCGGGGCTCCGCCGCCGACCTGAATTTTGCCGACTTTTACGGCTACGGTTTTGTGACGCGACTTTGTCATTGCAATACCATTGTAGCGAATTGGCGACCTGCGTTGCTAGGGATGGTTGGCGTTGGTGTGATGAAGTTCAAAGGCACCACAGATGAACGCAGATGAACACTGATAAAGAAGGGTAAAGGCGCCGCGGAAAACGTGTGGCCAAATGCCGAGCAGACGTGGACTTCGCTCGCAGCGAGCCAGTACGCTGATCAGAATTCGGGGCGGCGGCCGATGTTGCTGGGTTTGGCGTTGGCGCGCGAGGGCGGCGGCGCGATGGTGGCCATTTTGCGAATCATGGCGAGGACTAGCTTCTTGTCGTCGTCGGAGAGCGTGGTGGAATATTTTTTGATGTCGGCTAGGAAGCGGATTTCTTCTTCGGAAAGTTCGCCCAGGACTTTTCGCGTTTCGCGGTCGCCGGGAGTGTCGCTGCCGGGGAAAAAGTCAGCCAGGGAAATTTCCATGGCCTCGGCGATTTTCGCAAGGGTCTCAAGCGAGGGAACGGTGTGGCCGTTCTCGACGCGCGAAAGGTAGCAGCGGAGCAGCCCGGTGCGGCGCTCGATATCACCCTGGGATAGGCCGCGGTCGGCCCGATAAGACTTGATGACTTCCCCGATGTTGACCTTCGGCTTCTCTTTGGGCATGGGTATCGTTCCTCTAACTGGGGCGTATCTTACGAGTTAACCCTAAAGGGGCGCAAGAGTTTTTTCGCGGAGTGTTCCTGACAAGAACATTTTTTGCCGAGGACGCAGGATGAGGCCCACGTTAAACGGCGGATTGCGGCACGGGCGCGTGTTGCACGGGTGGGGCACTGAGCTTTCCGGCGCGCTTGTTTTCATAGAGAGCAACGTCCGCGCGCTGCAGAAATTCCTGGGCTGTCTCGCCGGCCTTGTAGTCGGTCCAGCCACGCGAAAAATGGAGGCGGATTTTGTCGCCGGCGAAGTCGAATTCCAGGCCCTCGAGCCGGCCGAGAACATGGCGAACCTCTTCGGAGCGGCACTCCGGGAGGATAGCCATGAATTCATCGCCGCCCAGGCGGACGGCAAGGTCGGAACCGCGAATGGCGCGTTGCAAGCGATCGGCGAAACCCTTCAGCAAGGTATCACCGGCAGCGTGGCCGTGATTGTCATTGATCAGTTTGAGTCCGTCCACGTCCACGAGGAGGACGGTGAGTGGCCGGGCGTGGCGCTGGGCGCGGCTGATTTCCTGCGCGAGGCGCTGCTCGCCGGAACGGCGATTGTAAAGTCCGGTGAGCTGATCGAGAGCCGCGAGTTTGTAGACTTCGGAAGCCAACGTTTCCACCTTCGCGAGCGACTGAATCTGGTCGGCCACTTGATGATGCAGACGCATGATCTGCGTCTGCTGATAAATCAAATACACACTGAAGACCAAAACAAGACCGACGAGAGCGCGCACGGCTTGATTCAGGAAAAAAGAATAGGTGCCTTGTTCGTGGTTGAGCATAGCGGGGAAGGCAAACGACGCCACTCCGAGAGTGAGCAGCAGAACCACGGCGACCGTGGTGGACCATAGCCACCACTGGCGACGATCCAGATGTTGGAGGCGTTCGCGGATCTGCTCCGGCTCCAGGTGCGAACCAGAAAGATGTTCCGCCTGGGTAATTGGATTGGTTTTGGTCATAGGATTTCTAAATCTGTGCCTGTGCGAAGAATGCCAGAGCGGAGGTTGCGGCTCTATACGTAAGTTTCGCAGGGTTTCCATCTGAGTAACGGCATTTTGACGTACTCCACTTGTCACCTTAGGACATATCGAACTTCGCCTGGTTAGCGCCCCTCCCCGCGGCACCTTCCCTTCATTGGTCTTGCCAAACTGCCGGTAATGGGTGGTAGCGCAGGGATTTCGGAGCGCTGCACATTCCTGCTTCTAATCCTGAGCAAATCACGCCGTAGACCCCTTCATTTTCGCCTCCTCTTTACCTTCGCGTAGCGCCTGCGGGCGCCCAAAAACCCACAAGTCCAGGAGATCAAAATGAACCGGAAGATGATTGTGTCGCTGTTTCTTATTGTAAATGTGACTGTTGTGCTGAGCCTCACCCAATATCACTTTCACTCCCAGTCGACGGCAACCGCCGTCGTTGACGACGGCACGCAACCGGCAGTGCCGCCGAAGGGCCCTGGCAGAGCGGTGGCGATGCTGGCTGGTACCCAGCCGGCGGTACCGCCCAAGGGTCCTGGTTCACGGGTGCTAGTCGCCGACGGCACGCAACCGGCAGTGCCACCGAAGGGGCCGGGCACAGCGGTAGCGATGCTGGATGGTACTCAGCCAGCGGTGCCGCCCAAGGGTCCTGGTTCACGCGTGTTAGTCGCCGACGGAACGCAGCCGGCCGTGCCACCGAAAGGGCCGGGCGCGATGCGGCAGCAGATGAAGGCACGAGCCGCCGAAACCGTAGCTTAGGAGGCGGAGTGAATGACGCGAAAAAGGGGGGAGGGGACGTGAAATTTCCCCCTTTTTCGTGGTAGGATTCCGGCAGTTAACGGAATGCTAAGTTTACTCCTATGGTGGGCCGGGCTCTTGCTGGAGGCGTTGCTGCTTGTGCGTGGCGCGCGCAGCAAGATGCTGGCGAAGTTCCCGTATTTTTATGCGTACATATTTTGCGTCTTTTTCGTCTCTTTGGGGCTGTACATCGGCTATATGGTGTCGCCGGGATTTTACAACGGTTGGTACTGGCCGACGCAGTTCGCAACGTTGGTGGCTGGCTGCGGCGTGGTGCTGGATATCGTGCAACACGCTTTTAGTTTTTATCCGGGAGCGGAGCGGGTAGCGCGATGGGCATGCCTGGCTATCTTCGGCGTTACGTTTTTCTACGTGGGATGGAAAGCGGCGACACAGGCGGAACTGACGCCTTTGGCGGTGACGGTGGAATTGGAGCGCGACCTGCGGGTTATACAGGCATTGGTATTGGCCACGGTATTGACCATCGTGTTTTACTATGGCATCGCAATCGGGAGAAATGTGGCCGGCCTGATCTTCGGTTTCGGAACGTACGTGGGGGCCAGCTTGATGATTTTAGCGGTGCGCGCATTCCTGGGTCACAGCTTCGACGCTCCCTGGCCCATCTTGCAGAGCATCGCGTACCTATTTTCCCTGATGGTTTGGACGATAGCGCTGTGGTCTTATAGCCCGCAGGCGGTGCCATCGGATCCCATGCGCATGGACGGCGATTACGAAGCGCTGGTGGGCGCTACGCGAGAGATACTAAATTCCTTGCGATCTTACTTCAGACGGACGGCTCGCTCGTGACGGCTCTTATCATCTACCTGCTGATCGGCGCGGCGCTTTTTATATTCCTGCTCGCGCTGGCGCGGCGAAAGGGCGCTCCCGTGGAGGGATGCGGGCAGGAATTCGTGGAGGCGCGGCACGCGTTGCTGACCCTGCGATCGGGGCTGCTGCCGAGCAATCTGATCGAACGGATATTCGGGCGGGGTGACCTTGAATATGTGACGGCGGAAACTCCTCCGGAGATTCGCAGGATGTTTCTGGGGGAGCGGAAAAGGATTTCGCTGATGTGGGCGAGCCGCGTGCGTCTGGAGATCCGCAACCTGATGCACTTTCACCTCGGTTATTCCCGTTTTGAGGCGAAGATGAGCCTGCCCACCGAATTGCGGCTGGCTTTAGACTTTGTGGTGCTGCTGCTGGCCTGCCGCACGCTGCAGTTGCTGCTGTTTTCCAGAGGACCCTACGGTGCGCCAGCCATCGTGGGAGTGGCCGCCGCAGCCGCGGCTCGCGTGTGCAGCACCTCCGAAAAATCCCTGGCGTTTCTGAACCCTCTCACGGGTGATTCGCTGCCGAAGGCAACCGCAGGTGGAGGAGCCGCGATTTAGCGATGGACGTCCCGGCCAAAGGTAAAGATGTATTGGCAGCCGCGCAGGATCTGCGGCGGCGCACGCTGGCGCAGATGCCGCAGGCGCTGGAACGGCTGATCTATCTGTCATCCATGCGCGACTACAATACGGGTTTGTATCGCCACGAAGGTCTGGCGCTGCGATTCTCCGAGGAAGCCGCGTGCGAAGCGCTAGCGGATTGCCACCGGGAGGCCTTTCGCGAGCTGGTGGCGTGCTCTCTCCAGGAGTTAGTGCATCAATTGAAGCGCTACGTAGATAGCTCCCATGCATCCCTGAGCGATTTCATCGCGGCGTGGAGAGATTTGGAACCCTACCGCGTGGCTATTCCCGCAGGCACCGATTCGCTGGCGAGCGAGCTGCTATTCTCCAACCTCAAAATCGCGCTGGCTATTTTGGAGACGCGGTTGATGGCGCCGTGGACGGGGAAACCAAACGCATCGCCACGCCCGTCACTTGTCCGATAATTTCAGCCTCGTCGGGATAGACGAATTGGCGGATGGTCGAACCGGACAGCGGGTGTGGAATCAGGGTCAACTGCGAAGCGGCTAGCTCGGCCCACGAGCAGGCGTAACTATCGCGGAGTTCGACGAAATAGATGGGGCGGTCGAACTCGGTGCGCCACTCCGAGAAACGCACCCGGTTTACGCGACCGTCAATCTGCACCAGGGAACCGGGACGCAGCAGCGGAGACATGAAGTAGTCGTCGGTTCCGATGTATCCGTATTGGCAGTGGCGCACGTCGAGCATTTGCAGCAGAGACACCGGCACCTCCCCCCACTCCTGCACCATGCGTGAGATCAGGTTGGTTTTCTCCAGAGTGAAGGCGCGGTCGAAGCGGACCGGAAAGGTGACGGCCTTGTCGGCGTCCGGGGCCTCCATCGCGGCCAGGTGGGTATTCTGCAGGGGCGTGGAGAGCTGATAGCGGATGGTATCGGCAAGAGAGATGCCAAAAAGAGCGAGGAGCTGGGTGAACTTAATGCGATAGATGACGCTGAGGCTGAACAACTTGTAAATGCTGGGGACGGAGTTCTTGTTTTCGAGCTGGGTGAGCCAGGCGTTGGAGATGGCGAACTCTTCGTTGGCCGATTCCAGCGCGATCTTCCTGCTCAGTTCCTCGACCTCTCGCGTGGTTACACCGAGCCGATTGCGGATTTCCCGCAGCTGGTCCCCCGGCCGAATTCCAGACTGCATGTGCGCGCCCTGATTCCTTCCCTACGAGTCCGCAGGGGACGAAAAGTATCCGTTCCGCTTAATCAATTGGTTATCTCAGATTACAGGAACCCCCGGAAAATGGCACGTCCGGCCCCACGATGCGCCGGCTGCGGGCATTGAAAATACAGGCGAAAATCAGAAAATGCAAAAGTTTGCTTTCAATTGGAAGCAGTATGACGATTTGCGACAATTTTCTGCGCCCCTACAACGACTACGAGCCCATTTTAGGCTGGGGGGCCGCTGTCTGCATGTATGACAGCGATTCGCGCGTTCCGGATGCCTGGCGAGAGCGCGCAGGGGGGCGGCGAGGGATTTTGAGGGCCCGAGAAGCTCATGCGCACAACTACGCAGAGAGCGGTAACAGTACGACGTTACTCGTTAGTACCGCAGGGGTGGATGAGCCGTCGCGCCGAGCGTTTTTCGCGATCGAATGCAGGGCGAAGAGGCGGCTACGGTTCACCTTTTGGCGTCAATCGGCTGCAGAATCCTAGCTACGTTATCGCGATTGTGCGACCCTGAACCGGCATGGAGCGCAGTCTGGAGCGAGAACCATGGGTGGTTTTTCCGGCGCACCCGTAAACCCGGGAGGGCCGTTTCGCGAGCACCGCGAGGTGCCCCGGTACACGCTGATTGCCAGCATCGAATTGCGCGAGCCGACGACCGATACGCGCATCGCGGGGCGCATCTCCGAAATCAGCCGCAAGGGTTGCTATGTGGACGTGCTGATCACCTTGCCGCAAGGCACGCAGCTGAACGTGAAGATCTCGCGCGATCAAGGGACATTCGAATCGAAGGGTAAAATTGTGTACGTGCAGGAAGGCATGGGGATGGGAGTGGCGTTTCTGGAAATCGCTCCCGAACAATTGAAGATTCTGGATACCTGGCTGGCAGAAATTTCCTCCTAACATTTTGCAAGGAGATGGCAATCGAACATGCGGCGAAACTGCGCCCGGGCGGTGATTTTAGGATTGTGAGGCGCTTGCGGTAAGATATGTGCATGCAGTTCAAATCGGAGGAACGCGGTGGGTTTCAGCGCCAGTACGCGGCAATTGGGAAACGTTACGGTGGTGGATGTGCGCGGTCGGTTTACCTTGATCGAAGGCCAGGCGGTTCATGAACTGCTGATGGATCTTTTCGAGGATGGACGGAAGTGCGTGCTATTGAATTTTCGCGATGTTTCGTATCTGGACAGTTCCGGGATCGGGCAGCTGATACGCGGATTGTATTCGGCGCGAAAGAATAATGCCGAACTTCACGCGGTGGATTTAAGCTCGCGCGCGCGGGAGGTTCTGCACATGACCAACCTGCACACCGTGTTTACGGATTTCCCCGACGAACAGACGGCGCTCCGAACGTTCGCTTCACAATAGGTTTCAGAGGGTAGGCGGTTCGCTGCGCGCAGAAATACCGGCGCGGCGGGCGGCCGTTGGCGGACTGGTGTGGCAATTTGAGATGTTGCGCCGCGGTTACTTCTGAATCACGCCACAGGCAATGCGTGCGCCGGAGTTGCCGCTGGGATCGGTCTTGTAGTCGTCCATGCTGGCGTGGATCACGATCGAAGTGCCGCCGGGCTGGAATAGGGAAGTGGGACCATCGCCCAGGGTGACGTTGGTATCGAGCATGGAGGCGGTGGCGTGGCCGTCGGCGTTTACTTCGATATTGGGCAAGTCGCCGTTGTGCGGACCCTGGGGATTGTCCTTGCCGTGCTTTTTGCCGGCGGGATTGAAGTGCGGTCCGGCGGTCTTGAAGTCGGGGCCTTCGCATTTGCCTACCGCGTGGATGTGAACTCCGTGCAGACCGGGCGGTAGCTCCGCGACGTCGAGGTCAATGCGGACGCCGCCCTCGGATGGGGCGAAGGCGGCCGTGCCGATCTTTTGGCCGGAGGCGTTCACGATGTCCGCGTGCGCGGACTGCGCTAGCTGGGCGCGGCGCTGCTGCTCGGATGGCTTGGATGCGGCCGGCGTGCTGGATTGCGCCTTGGCCGGCGGCGCTGCTGCGCACGACAAAAAGACCAGCACGGCGAGACAAAAGGCGGGCGGCTTCATGAAAGACCTCACGTAAGAACGGGCGCTGGGTGCCAAGCACAGTTATAGATGCGGCGCGCCGCGAAAAGCAACCGGGAAACGCGCGAGCGGCGGCGGTGCGGGCCCGTTAGCGCCCTTGAGCAGGGACGGGTTGAATCGTGCGCAGCGAAGCGGGTGGTGGCGCAGCGGGCGCATGTGCTGATTTGCGCGCGGAGCAGCCTGCTACGGCCGGCGAATGGTCCACGATGGGACGGAAGCCTGTGGTTTCCTTGATGCGCGTGCGGATGCCGTCAATCGTCGCGGGGATGGGTTGGTGCGATTTATTTTTCAGGACGAAAATGCCGATGGCGGGTTCGCCGGGGCTGTCGAAGCTGGCGCCTATGCCGACGCCCTGGACGGCTGGGTCGCTCATGAGTTCGGCGACGTGCTTTTCTTTGATCTGGCGCGCGTTTTCAATGGCGCTCGTGGGGATTGCAGTAGGCTGGGCGGCGGCTGATTCGGCTGAAAGCTGCGCGGCTTGTTGCTGGCTGACGGGGCCTTGCGCGGCGGGATTGCCGGTTTCGATGATTCTGGTGCGCACGCCGTCGATTTCCGGCGGAATATTGGCGTGCGATGCGCCGGGTGCGGCGAAGATCAGGATGGCCGGCTCTTTGGGCGAATCGAGACTCATGGCCACGCTGTAGCCGGTCACGCCCTGGGTATTCAAGATTTGTGCGGCGTTGCGGGACAGCGCGGCGTTGGCGGTTTGCAGAGCGCTGCCGGTGGCTTTGGTTGCGGATTGCGGCGTCACGGTGACGGAACTCAATCCGGGGAGGCTGCAGCCCGCGACCGCGTGCTGGGCGCCGCCGACGAACGTGAAGGTGGCTCCGGCATTGGTGGTTTTCAGCGCGGCCAGGACGTCGGCGACCGGGTTTCCGATTGCGCTGGTCTGATCGCCCGCAAACATCAGAGCCACGGGCTGGGCCGTAGCGGCGTCCACCGCGAGCGAGCCGGAGTCTCCATTGCCGATGAAGTTTAGCCCGTCGGTCATATTGCCCACTTCGATTTCGTCGTTATAAATCACGTTGAAATTCGTGGTGGTGCAGCCCTTCGTGTATTCCACTTCTTGCATGGTGAGAGCAATCATGTCCACGGCGGCGCAGGTGAGCCCGGTGGTGCGGCCGCTTTTCGCGAGCAATTGGCCGACGGTGGCGGCCATGCCGGAGCCGGAGGCGGGAGGCGCAGGCTGCGGAACTTGTACGCCATTGACGGTGCTGAGCGCGCCCAATTCGAGGATGTTGTCGTTCGGGTCTACTTGTCCGCTGGTGACGAGCGCGGTGGTGACATCCACGTGGTTCGTCAGGGGCTGCGTTTCGAGGCTGATGATGTCCGCGACGGTGCCGACGTTGATGGTGCCGGCCGTCTCGCAGTTGGTTTCGATAATGCCGGGCTGGGTGACCTCCTGGCCGACGATGGCTCCATCGCTCATTCCTAAGACGTGATTGTTCGAGAGAAT
Organism: uncultured Acidobacteriota bacterium; assembly: GCA_963780035.1. Classification (GTDB taxonomy): domain Bacteria; phylum Acidobacteriota; class Terriglobia; order Acidiferrales; family UBA7541; genus Palsa-295. The sequence goes on from CAWAAG010000024.1 coordinate 177,661, forward strand.
GTAGACCTTGGCAGCGCCGGTGACCAGTGAACCCAGCGTGCCGCCGGAGCAAGTATTGGAATTGGCGCAGAAAGCATTGGCGTTGCCTCCCGACGAGCCCAACTGCACGGGAATTGCCAGAAGCTGCTGGTTCAGGGAAGCGACATTAAATTGCACGGAAGCGCCCGCGCTCGATTGCGCCTGCGAAATCGCGGTGACCGTGACGACGGCCGGATCGGTGCTATCCACAGTGGCGACGGTGGGCACCGTATTCGGCGCGACGTAGGTGCCGCTGGAAGAGATGGTGCCGCAAGCCGAAACGGTGGTGGCCGTGGCCGTACAGGTGAGGCCCCAGGTGACGGCTTGATTCGAAGTTCCGGTAACGGTGGCGCGGAATTGGACAGTCTGAAAGGTCTGCACACTATTGGCGTTGGCGGAAATCGTTACGGTCACGGGAGTGGAAGAACCCCCGCCGCCTCCTCCACAACCGGCAAATGCTGCTGCCGCGACGATCAGCACGGCCACGAAACTTTTGCGTGTGGTCATAGGCTCTCCCGAAACGAATCAAGCGCGAGAATTATCGCCAAGAATTTTTCGCCGCGATTATCGAGCGCATGCGGCGCTATGTGTGCCCGCATCCCAGATTTCAGCGCCTCAATTTTAGCCTTCTGGGAAGCGATTGATTGTTAGGAAACTCTGAACATAACCCTACTGTCCACTAAGCAGATGCGGGGGTCGGAGGAGGGGTTTCCTGCGCGAATTTTAACTTTTTGTGCTTGGCTGGGCCGCCAGTGCATGAGGGCGAAGGCTCGACAGGCGTTCCTTGCCGCGACTGCAAGCCAAGCAAGAATCGCCCGCGGCGGCTCAAAATTACATGGGCACACGCTGCGCGCGGGGTTTGCGAGGGTGCGTCGAGGCGCTGCCAAGTTCCTCAAAGAAGTTAACTTGCGGAATGAAGCCGGTGCTGGCAAGCGCATTGCGTGAGAGGTGAGTGGTTAGTTGAAGGTCGCAGCAGAACATCGCAAGGAATGGGAACGGTTACAAAAATTCTGGAAACGAGGCCCTTAAAAATGAATTCAGACCAATTGGAAGGGAAGTGGAAACAGGTGAAAGGCGAAGTACGCGAAAAGTGGGGACAACTGACGGATGACGACATTCACGTGATCGCTGGAAGGCGCGATCAGCTGATTGGCAGAATCCAGGAACGCTACGGGATTGCCAGGGAAGTTGCGACGCGCGAAGTGGATACTTTCCTGAAGAACCTGAATGCCGAAGCCGCGCGCGCTTCTACGGTCGACGAGCGTGAGGAGCGGGCCAAATCCCGGGGCGCGGGGCAGCGGTAGTCGCGGGAACTGATTCCGTAACGCTGCTTCGAAAAATGTTGGCTCCGAGCGACTGAATGGTTTGCGGAAAAAGTCAAAATCGTGCCTCGGGGGCTAAAGCCCCTGAGGATAGGGCCGGCTTGATGTCGGAGCTAAAGCTCCGACCCCCTAAAAAACCCGACTTTTTCCGCAAGCCGCGGACCCGGTCCGCATTGGCGGTCGGAGTGCAGCAGCCGGATTGAACAAAAAAACCGGCGCGGTTCGTTATTGCTCGTCGAGATACTCTTCGGGAACGTCGTCTTCTGGAACTTCTCGTGTTTTGATCTCGCCCTGGTCGGCGTCGGGGGCGTTTTCCACGCCGCTGACGATTCCGGCTTCGTAATCCTGACCCTCCTCGGCCAATTCCTCGACGCTTTCGGAATCCGCTACTTCGCGGCCGGATAAACCTTGCACGTCACCGGATTGTCCGCCGGAATCGGGACCCAGGCCGCGGCGGCTTCGCGCGGAGACGGGATTGGAAATCTGATCGGCAGGACGGCGCGCGGCTTTTTTGCGGCGAGCGGGTTTCTTTTTGGCCGGCGATTTCTTTTTGGTCTTGAGCGCGAGTTTCTTCTTGGGAGCGGCTTTTTTCGCGGATTTCTTTTTGCTTTTGCGGGACGGTTTTTTCTTGGCCATGGCGGAAGTCTATCACCCACACGCGGCGTGGACAACTTAGGCTGGAGCGCAGTGTGGGTCAGTTGCCGGTGACGCGAACAACGCCGCGAGAATCCTGCGACGCCTGGCTGCCCACGGACATCTCAAGCTCCACGAGCTTTCCGTTTCATTCTGATCCGCGTCGCGGGCGGGCTGGGCTGCGCCAAAAGGCTTTCGGGGTATAGTGATTCATGCTTAACCGGCAGCGGGATTCTGGGCTGGAACGGATCGGGAACCGCATGGAACAATCGGCGAAAAAGGGGCCGGAGGCCAAAGGCACTAGCGACTCTAAGGCCGCTAAGGCAAAATTCGATTGGAAATTGCTGCCGGACGTTCTGGAGCTGATCAAGCCGCGGCGGACGATCATCGCGATTGGTTTTGGAATGATGGTGATCAACCGGCTGTCCGGGCTGATCCTTCCAGCGTCCACGAAATACCTGCTCGACGACGTAATCCTGAAGAAGCAAATCCATCTTTTGCCGATCATCGTGGCCGCGGTGGTGACGGCGACGATCATTCAGGGGATCACTTCCTTCGCGCTGACGCAACTTTTGTCGAAGTCTTCCTGGCGCATGATTTCGGAACTGCGAGAGAAGGTGCAGGCGCATATCGGGCGTTTGCCGGTGGCGTTCTACGACGCGAATAAAACGGGTGTGCTGATTTCGCGGATCATGAGCGACGTGGAAGGCGTGCGCAACTTGCTTGGCACAGGGCTGATTGATTTCGCGGGCGCGATCATGACGGCGGTTTTTGCGCTGGCGTATTTGCTGAAGACCAGCGTGAGCATGACCGCCGTCGCGTTCACGGTGCTGGTGATTTTCGGCCTGAGTTTGAATCACGCGTTCAAGACGATTCGCCCGAAATTCCGCGCGCGGCCGAAGATCAATGCGGAAGTCACCGGGCGGTTGACGGAATCGATCGGAGGGGTGCGCGTGGTGAAGGGCTACCACGCGGAGAAGCGCGAGGAAGAAGTGTTTGCGGCGGGCGTGCAGCGGCTGCTGCAAAACGTGCTGGAGACTCTTACGGCGACTTCGTTGATGAGCCTTTCGGCGACGAGTCTGATGGGCCTGGTGAGCGCGGCGATCATGTTCCTGGGCGCGCGGAGTATTCTGGCGGGGACGATGACTCCGGGCGCGTTCATTTCCTACACATTCTTTTTGGGCTTGCTGATTGCGCCGGTATTTCAAATCGTCAGCATCGGGCCGCAAATCACCGAGGCGCTTGCTGGCCTCGAGCGCACGCGCGAAGTTCTGGATGAAAACCCCGAGGATGAGGCGCCGGACCGAAAGGAAGTGCTCGAGCGGATTCGCGGCGAGGTTCGCTTTGAAGATGTAAGTTTTTCGTATGACACCGGAAAAGAAGTTCTGCACGAGATCAGTTTTGAATCGCAGCCCGGGACGGTGACGGCGCTGGTGGGGCCTTCGGGGGCCGGCAAATCCACGGTGATTGGATTGATAGCGGCGTTCTATGTGCCGAGCAGCGGCCGGGTGCTGGTGGATGGAGTGGATTTGGCGAAAGTGCGGTTGGATTCTTACCGCACGCAGCTGGGCGTGGTGTTGCAGGAGACATTTCTTTTCGACGGAACGATTCGCGAGAACGTGGCGTTTTCGCGGCCGAATGCGAGCGAGGAGGAAATTCTGGGGGCTTGCCGGATCGCGCGGGTGGATGAGTTCGCGGAGTCGTTTGAGAAGAAGTACGACACGATCGTCGGGGAGCGCGGCGTGAAGCTTTCCGGTGGGCAACGGCAGCGGGTTTCAATTGCGCGGGCAATTCTGGCCGATCCGCGGATTTTGATTCTGGATGAAGCGACGTCGAGCCTGGATTCGGAATCCGAGGCTTTCATTCAGGAAGGATTGCGCTACCTGATGCGTGGGCGCACGACGTTTGTGATCGCGCATCGACTGTCAACTGTGCGGCGGGCCGACCAAATTCTGGTGCTCGAAGCGGGACGAATCATCGAGCGCGGAACGCATGCGACGCTTTATGCCGCCAGCGGGCGGTACTTCGATCTTTACACGAAGCAGCACGGGCTGGAATCCAATCTCTTTCTCGCGCCGGGGGAAGGCAACGGCGAACCGGCGGAACGCGGAGACTCGAATGGCACGGCGCCGGGCGGGCCTGCACCGGATTCTGCGGCTCTGCCGGAAGCGATTCGCTTGATTCGGGGCGGTGGTGGAAGTTAAGACGATCCGCGCCCGGCTATGGAGTATGCGGACCAATCGCGCGAAAGAAATTGGTGCTCGAGAATGGAGTCGAACCATCACGGCCTTGCGGCCACCGGATTTTGAGTCCGGCGCGTCTGCCAGTTCCGCCACTCGAGCACTGCAGGCTAAACGAAGAGTAACACGCGGCTGTGGTTCCGCTCAACCGCGAGCTGTGTGCGGGTTGCGTGAGGCTCGGTGGGAGGGTAAAAAGCGGCAAAGAGCCGGCGAGAGGCCCTTGCTTCGTGAGGACGAGGCGGCGCTAGGATTCCTTGCGGGAATCCGCGCGGGCGCTGAATTTTTGCGGTTCGACGATGGCGCGAAAGACGCGGCCGCGCCCGAGGATGTTTTCACCGGAGCGGGCTTCGACTTCGAATACCAGGAAGCGGCCTTGGTGCTTCACCAGGCGAGAGGTGGCGCGGACGGTGGCGCCTTCCGGGACGGCTTTCAGGTGGTCCACTTCGATGCGCGTGCCGACGGTGATCGCGCCGGGAGGAAGATCCGGTTTGACGGATTCGGCGGCGGCAATTTCCATCATGCCGATCATGGCGGGAGTGGAGAGGACGGCGGGCAGGCCCGGGTCCCACGCAGCGATGGTCCATCCGTGCGGGACCACGCGTTCGATGACGCCTGCAAGGCCGATACGCGGTTTGCGTTCGTCCTGGACGTTTACCGGCTTGCGGGATTTCGGGCGCTTTGCGGAAGCAACGCGCTTGGCGCGTTTCACGGAACGCTTCATCGAGAGGGTTCGCGGCCGGCGGTTGATGTGGAAGGGCCAGCGGATGCCGCGGAGGCGGCAGCTTGCGAGCAGCGCAGCGTGCTCGGATCGAGAAAACTGCGGGTGAATTCGGCGACGGTGATGCCTAGTTGATTCCAGAGGCGGCGCTTCAGGCTGCGGTAGTCTTGCGAGCCGCTGAAAACGTCGCGGATCAGGTCGCGGAACGCGGGAGAGTAATTCAGCAATTGCACCATGCGGGTGGTGATGGCGCTGCCGAGAAAATTGCCGCGAAAAACTTTTTTGGCGATGTTCGCGGCGAATTCGAGATCCGCGGAAAAGGCGGCGCGCAGTTGTTCAGGATATAGTTCCGGCTGACCGGCAACAATCGCTTGCGCCAGCAAATCGCCGGAGCGCAGCGCGTAGTAAAGTCCTTCGCCGGTGATGGGGTCCACGGTGGCGGCGGCGTCGCCGGCCATGGCCCAATTGCGTCCCATGATTTTGCGGCTGCGAATTGTTTTGGCTTGCGGCGAAGGAAGCACGTGGCTGTAAAACTGAGCGCCGGTCCTGGGGATGCGCTCTTCTTCGACGAAGGCGTCGAGGTGGCCGCGCAGCACCTGGCTGGAGGTTTGGCCCATCTTCGCGCAAATTCCCACGGAAAGATGGTCCGCGCGCGGAAAAGACCACAGGTAACCTTCGAACTTCTTTAGGAATTTCACTTTGATGATGTCTTCTTCGGTGGGAACAAAATAGCCGAGAGTGACCTCGAGATCTTTGGAGCTGAGCGCGGTGGTTTCGGGGAGTAACTGATTGCGCGCTCCGGCCGCCAGGACAATAAAATCCGAAAAGCGCTGCTCGCCCGAGGCTGTGAGCTGAACGCGCGCGCCATTGGTATTGACGTTGGTGACGCGCGAGCAAATCGCGCTGCATCCGGCGGCGACGGCGCGGTCGAGAAGCAAGCCATTGAGCACTTTGCGCGCGTAAATCACGATGGGATGGTTCATCTCGAATTGCGCGCGATGGCCGCTGCTGGAAATCAGTTCCGCTTTGCGAACAATTTTCTTGGGCTGGGGAGAATCAAGCAGGAAGGGATAGGCTTCGATGGCCTTGTGCGTCAAACCGCCGCCGCAGGGCTTTTCCCACGCCAAACGCTCGTCGTAAATCGTAACCTGAAAGCCCGCGCTGGCCAGACGCTCGCCACAGAGCGCACCGGCAGGACCGCCGCCGACAATGGCTATTTCTTTCATGTCCCCTGCTGTGGTCCGGTTCAGGTTAGTGGGAAGACCGTCGCAATGAACCAGGACGCGAGTATAGCACCAAATAATGCCGCTGAAGTGGCCGAGGCGGTGCGTACCCGTAACGCATCGGTAGCCAGGCGCTGCAACACGGAAAACAGCGCGAGATAAACGAAAAGGATGACGATCAGGACCTGGCCGCTCGCGAGCATATAGTAGGCGAGCAAACAAGCAAGAAAGATTTCCAGGCGCAGCGACAGGAAGAGCGCGAAGCGCGCGGCGCGCTGTTTGCCTTGGCGCGGCGGGCCCAGCACCACTTCTTCGGCGAAAGCGAAAACCCACGCGAAGGGAAGGAGTCCCGCGAAGCGCAGCCAGCGTGGGGCGTTGAGCCAGGCATCGTCGAGTTGCCAATTGAGCCAAGCGCCGAGGGCTAGGAAAGTGGCGAAGCCGAGGATAGCCGCCGCCGCGAGGCGTTTCGGGTTGAATTTTGTGTACTCCATGGCGAATCCGAAATTCAGAATCAGGAGCAGGATGCCGACGATCAGCAAGAGCGACGCGAGATAGGAGCCGGAGTAAAGATGCAGGAAGCGCAACGGCGTGCCCAACTGCAGCGAGAGTATGCCAGCCATCGCGCAGGCCGCGCCTTCGGTGAGTAGGAGCGCGGCGGTCGGCCGGGTGCCCGGCGATTCGACTTGTGGTGGCCCCGTGAAGCGTGCGACGAGCGTGGCGCCCGCGGGGAACATGAGCAGAATGCCGAGCAGTCCGAGGATTGCGCCGGCAAGACGGCGGCGGCCGTGGCCAAAAGTTTCGTAGGTGGCGAGATCGAGGTTCAGCGCGAGCGTGTCGGTCGAGATGTTGGGAAATATCGCGCGCATGGCCCACAGTTCGGATTGATGTGCGACGCGATGATCGGAAAGCAGGCTGGTGTGCGTCGAAAAAGGAACTGTCTGCAGAGAAAGGGCGCGCTGCTCGGCGAAATCGTCGCTGGCGGTGCGCGTTCCGCCGGCGGCGGCAGCAAGATCCTGCGCGGTTTGCTTCAGAGGGTCGAGATCGGCGCTGGCGCTGAAGACCAGCAAATTCGCGGGCATGCGTTGGGGCATGGTCATCGGCGCGGGAGAAAGAGCGATGGTGGCCGCCAATGGATCGCGATCGGCCATGCGTATGGCGATGGCGCCGCCCATGGAATGGCCGAGCAACACTGTATTTTTGGGCTCGATCGTGCCGCTGCGGATGAGAGATTCGACAGCGGCCGTCGCGCATTGCTGGGCGCGCGCGAAAGAGAATGCGTCCTGGCTGTCGCCGTGGCCGGGAAGGTCCAGCGAGTAGGCGCGCAAGCCGTGGCCGGCGAAATCCTCGGCGAGGTACAGCATCAAGCGGCGATTCGCGGATAGGCCGTGAAGCAGGACGACGCTTCCTGCCGGTTTGACATCGGGAGGCGGTTCGAGAATTGTCAGCGGAGTGCGGCAACCGCCGGCATCCAGCGTGGTTTCTTGCTTGGGGAGCTCCGCGGCGTGGATCCAGTGGACTCCTATCGCAAGGAGCAGAGGTCCGGCGAGTGCGAGAATAATTTCCCAGCGCTTCATGGCGTGGTCCGTGGCGTTCGGAAGCGGCATGATAGAATGGTGTGTTTTCGATTGGCCACGGAAGCGGGCGGTGCGAGAGGCACTTGGCGATCGTTTCGCAATCTGAATTGATTCTCCAACGGGGCGAGTGGAAACGCAACGGAAAGAGCGTGGTGTGCGCGGCGGGGGCGTTTGATTTGCTGTATCCCGGGCACATCCGCTTGCTGGAGCAGGCGCGCGGGCTGGGCGATATTGTGGTGGTTGCGCTGCAAAGCGACGCGAGCGTGCGGTCGAGTGCGGCGCAGTCGGCGACGCGCGGCGGAGCCGGCGAATCTCGCGCGGGCCAGAGCGCTGCCGCGCGGCCGATTACTCCGGCGAACGAGCGCGCCGAAATCCTGATGGCGCTTGCCGCCGTGGATGTGGTGACGGAATTCGACGAGCCCACGCCGCGCGAGTTTTTTGCGCTGCTTGCTCCGGATGTGGTGGTGAAGGGCGGCGAAGCCGGCTCGCAGGAAAGTGCTTTTCTCGATGACGAGGCCGTGAAAGCCGCGGGCGGCCGGGTGGTGCGCCTGGCACTCGAACCCGGCTATTCAACCTCCTTCTTGCTCGAACGCATCTCACAACTTCACGCATGATTCTTCCTTTGGTCAGCGAGCTTCTCACGCGGGTGGCACGCCGCCCCGTCGTCGAGGAAGCGTTCGAAGCGCTGCGGCGCACGGGCGGCGAAGTGCGCCTGGCCGGACTCACCGATCCTGCGAAAGCGTTGCTCGCGACCCTGGCGTTTGCCGAATTGGGGCGGCCCACCGTGCTGCTGGTGGAAACGAACCAGCGGGCAGAGGCGATGCTGGAGCCGGTCCGCTATTTTTACCGAGCGGTGACGGGGAAGCCGGGACGGCGCGTGGCGCATCTGCCGGCGCATGATGTGCTGCCCTACGAAAATCGCTCGCCGCACGGCGAAATATCGGAGGACCGCGCGGTGGCGCTGTGGCGCTTTGCCACCGGGGACGCGGATTTATTGATTGTGCCGGTGCAGGCGGCGGTGTGGCGCATGCGCGATCGTGAATTTTACGCACAGCTGGCGCGCACCATCGCGCGCGACGAATCCATCGCGCACGAGGATCTGCTGGAATTTCTTTCCAGCGCCGGTTACGACAAGCAAGTGACGTGCGAGATGCCGGGGCAGTACGCGGTGCGCGGCGGAATTATTGATATTTACTCGCCGGAGTCGCCGCAACCGGTGCGCGTGGAGCTGCTGGGCGATACGATCGAGTCCATCCGCGCTTTTGATCCGAATACGCAGCGTTCGACGAATCCGGTGGAACGCGCGACGCTGACGCCGTTAACGGAGTTCCCCCGCCACGCCGAGGTGCTGGAGCGAGCGCGGGTGCAGAGCGCTTCGGGGCGCGAAGATGATGCGGCGCCGGCCGCTTTCTATCCGGGCTGGGAATTTCGCGAAGCGCTGCGCGAAGATCGCAAGGCGACGCTTTTTGATTTGGCCGTCGAGCCCTTGATTATCGAGGATGAGCCGTCGTTGCTCGCGGCATCCATCGAAAAATATCGGGCGCAGCTGGCGGAGGCGTTTGACGGGGCTGAAGATCCGCTCGCGGAACCGCCCGATAAATTCATTTTTGATGATGAGGAGTGGAATTTGGCGCGGCAGATGGCGCCGCGATTTGGGATTGAGCATTTGAGCTTGGATGCTGGAGTGGCTGACGCCGTCGATCTGCGCCGTGGCGAAGATGGCGGACTAAAGTCCGCCGCTACAAAACCGTCGGCGGGGAGCGGGGCGGCGGAGGCCGCGGCCCCAGCGCAAATTCGAACCCTCCAGACGCAGCCTACTACTCGCTATCACGGAAATGTGGCGGCGTTCATTGCGGAAGCGCGCAATCGGATTGCGGCCGGCGAAAATGTGATGGTTTCGGCGGCGAGTACGGGCGAACTGGAGAGATTTGCGGATATTTGCCACGAGTTCGAGCTGCCGTACCGCATGGGCGAGCTGGAGGAGAACGCGACCGTCGCGCGATTGGCAGAAGAGGGAAGTACGGCGCCGGGCTCGGCAATTTTGCTTACCAAAGCCCCGCTTTCCGAAGGCGTGATTTTTCCCGAAGCAAGAGTGGTGCTGTACGGCAATGCCGATTTGTTCGAGACGCTTCCGCCGCCTTCGCAGCGTTCGCGCGCGCGGCCGAAGACCGCCAGCTTTTTCAGCGACTTCAGCGATCTAAAGCCGGGAGATTTCGTGGTGCACGTGGACCACGGCATCGGGCAGTTCGAAGGTTTGCGACAGGTAGCGGTGGAAGGCGCCAATGGCGAATTCATGCTGCTGCGTTACGCGGGCGACGCAAAGCTGTACGTGCCGCTGGCGCGACTGGATCTGATTCAAAAATACACGTCGCTGGGAGGAGTGGAACCGCAGCTGGACCGGCTGGGCACGACGATCTGGGAAGCGCGCAAGACGCGCGTGAAAAAATCGGTCAGCGACATGGCGGAGCAACTGCTGGCGTTGTACGCGGAGCGGAAAATGGCGTCGGGCCACGCGTTTCCTGCGGATACGAACTGGACGCACGAATTCGATGATGCATTCGAGTTTGAGGAAACCACGGACCAGCAGCGCGCGATTGAAGACGTGAAGAAGGACATGGAATCCACTTTGCCGATGGACCGGCTGCTTTGCGGCGACGTGGGCTACGGCAAGACGGAAGTAGCGATGCGCGCCGCTTTCAAGGCGATTGCCGATTCGAAGCAGGTCGCGGTGCTCGCGCCCACTACCGTGCTGGCGTTCCAGCATTATCAGACGTTCACGCGGCGATTCGCGGCATTTCCGGTGCGCGTGGAAATGATCAGCCGTTTCCGCACCGAGAAAGAGCAGAAGAAGGTGCTGGAAGAGCTGGAAGCGGGCAAGGTGGATATTTTGATCGGCACGCACCGGGTGCTCTCGAAGGACGTGAAATTTCAAGACCTCGGCCTGCTGGTGGTGGACGAAGAGCAACGCTTCGGCGTGGCGCACAAGGAACGGCTGAAAGAAATGCGCAAGAACGTGGACGTGTTGACCATGTCCGCGACGCCGATTCCCCGGACGCTGCACATGTCGCTGGTAGGTTTGCGCGATATGAGCGTGATCGAGACGCCGCCGAAGGACCGCCTGGCGATTAACACGACCGTCGCGCCCTTCAGCGAGACTCTGGTGCAACGCGTGATCGAAGAGGAGCTCGCGCGCGATGGCCAGGTATTTTTCGTGCATAACCGCGTGGAATCGATCGCGTCGCTGGCGTCCATGGTGAAGCGGCTGGTGCCGAAGGCGCGGGTGGTGGTGGGGCACGGGCAAATGCGGGAAACAGAGCTGGAAAAAGTGATGCTGCAATTCATCCGTAACGAAGCGGATGTGCTGGTTTCGACCACGATCATCGAGAATGGGCTCGATATTCCTCGTGCGAACACGATTGTGATCAACCGCGCCGATCGCATGGGGCTTTCGGAGCTTTATCAATTGCGCGGGCGCGTGGGGCGGTCGAATCAACGGGCTTACGCGTATCTGCTGGTGCCGCCGGATACGACGCTGACGTCCATCGCGCGGCAGCGGCTCGCGGCGCTGAAGGAATTCAGCGATCTCGGCGCAGGTTTTCGAATTGCCGCGCTCGACCTGGAATTGCGCGGGGCGGGGAATTTGCTGGGCCGCGAACAGCACGGGCACATCGAAGCCGTGGGTTTCGATATGTACTGCCAGATGATGGAGCGCGCTGTGGCCGAGCGCAAAGGCAAGTCCGTGGTGCCGGAGCGGCGCGCCACACTCAACCTTGGGCAGGAAATCCGCATCCCACCTGAGTACATCGAGAGCGAGAACCTGCGCTTGCGGATTTACAAGCGGATCGCCAGCGTGACGACCGATGCAGAGCGCGGGGAGGTTCGCCGGGAGCTGGAGGATCGCTTTGGGCCTCCGCCGCCTTCGGTGGAGAACCTGCTCGATTATGCGGTGCTGAAGGCGCTGGCCGAGAAGTTGCTGGTGGCTACCGTGGACCGCCGGGGCGATCAGGTGGCGATCAAGTTCTATGACGACACGCCGCTGGGTCCCGAGCGGATCGTGAAATTGATCCGCAAGCGCAAAGGAATGCGGATGGATCCGACCGGAGTGCTGTGGCTGGATTGGAAAGGCGCGCAGGGTGGTCCGATGGGCGCGACCAGAAACGTATTGCTACAACTACAATCGTAGGGCTAAAATTTAGGACGAGTGAACCCCATGAAAAATCATAACTGGAAAGCTTTGTGCAGCTCCCTCATTGCGATCACGGTGTTGCCGCTATTTATGCCGTCCGGCGCGCACGCGCAAACCAAGGCGGTCGTGGTGGAGGAGATCATTGCGCGCGTGAATAACGACATCATCACCATGTCCGACTATCAGAAGGCCGACGAGCAGCTTCGCCAGGAAGTGGCGCACGATTGCACGGGGTGTACCCCGGACAAGGTCCAGGCGGAATACAAGGACCAACAGAAGGACTTGCTGCGCGGCTTGATTGACCAGTCGCTGCTGGTGCAGCGCGCCAAAGACATGGGCATAAGCGTCGAAACGGACCTGATCAAGCGGATGGACGAAGTTCGCAAGCAGAACGGGCTGAACAGCATGGAAGAACTCGAGAAAGCCGTCGAAAGCTCGGGAATCGCGTGGGAGGATTATAAGACGCAGATCCGTAATGGCCTGCTCACCCAGGAAGTGATGCGCAAGGAAGTCGGGTCGCGCATCAATATCGGCGGCGACGAAGTGAAGAAATACTACGATGCCCATCCGCAGGAGTTCACGCGACCTGAGCAGGTGGCGCTCGCCGAGATTTTCCTGAGCACCGAAGGCAAGAGCCCGGAAGAGATAGCGGCGGTACAGAAGAAGGCTGAAGACCTGCACGATCGCGTGACGAAGGGGGGCGAAGATTTCGGCGAGATCGCCAAGCGCTACTCCGAGGGCAGCACGGCGAAAGATCAGTCGGGCGACCTGGGGACCTATCAGCGCGGGCAACTATCGCCACAACTCGAAGCGGTGGTGTTCAAGATGGACAAGGACCAGATCACCGACGTGATTCAGACCAAGACCGGGTTCGAAATCCTGAAGGTCGAGGCTCACTATCAGGCCGGATTGCAGCCGATGAGCAAGGTGGAAAACGAAATCATGAACAAGCTGTACATGCAGAAAATGCAGCCGACCATGCGCGATTACCTGGCTGAATTGCGCCAAGAAAGCTACGTGATGGTGAAGCCCGGGTACGTGGACAGCGCGGCCGTTCCGGGAGCGAGCGTAATTCAGGAAGTGCAGCCGACCCCCGACACGCCCAACAAGAAGAAGGACAAGAAGAAGCTGCCGCTGCCAAAAGTCAACGGGCAATGAAATCTCATTACGTTTCCGACCTGCAGGACGGACAAGCAATCACAGCATTATTTTTAGTATGCGAGAAGGGCGTGCGGACCTCGCAGCGCACCGGGAAATCCTGGCTGGAGCTGGCCCTGCGCGACCGCACCGGCTCGATTCCCGCGAAAATGTGGGACAACTTCGAGGCCATCTCCAAGACGTTTGAGTGCGACGACGTAGTGATGATTCGCGGCCGGGTGAAACTCTATAACGGCCAAAAGGAAATGACCCTCGAGCAAATCGTTCCGTCAGCCGAGCGCGATTACGATCTGGCGGATTTTCTGGCGCACACGAAGTTCGACGTGGAAAAACTTTTCGGCGAACTGCGCGCCGCGATCGCGGCGGTGAAATCTCCGTGGATCAAGCGTCTGCTCGAAGACGTGGTGAACGATCCGGCGATTGCGCCGAAGATGAAGCGCGCGCCGGCCGCGATGACCATGCATCATGCTTATGTTGGCGGATTACTGGAACATGTCGTCAGCCTGATCGGCCTCAGCCGCGGAGTGACGGCGCAATACCCCGAGCTGGACGCCGATTTGCTGCTGGCGGGGATTGTGCTGCACGACATCGGCAAGATTGATGAGCTTAGCTACGCGCGCGGCACCGATTACACTACGCAGGGGCGCTTGCTCGGGCACATCACCATCGGGGCTCTGATGGTGCGCGAAAAAATCAAGGCGATGGCGGGTTTCCCAGAGCCGCTGGCGGTCTTGATCGAGCATCTGATTTTGAGCCATCACGGGACTTTGGAATTCGGTTCGCCGGCGCTGCCGCAAACGCGCGAGGCCGTCGCTTTACATTTTCTGGACGACATGGATTCGAAAATGGCGGCGATGCGCGCGACGCTGGAAGGCTCATCCGGAAGCGGCGAATGGACTGATAGAAATCCGGCGTTGCGGCGCGCACTTTTGCGGACGGAGAAATTTCTGGCAACGGAAGATGCGGACGCCAGCGGGGATGGCGCTGCGGGTGCCGGCAAGCGCGCAGAGTCTTCGCGCGCCGGTGGACGATGACCATGAGCGTATTTGCTGAAGAACGCCGATGACTGGACTGCATCCACGAACGTCGTCGCCGCGCAGGGCGCTGCTGGATTTGGCGCCGCTGGAACTGGACTGCATGAATACTCTGTGGCCCATGGGTGAAGGCACGGTACGCGACATTCGCGACAGTCTGGCGCCGCGACGGCCGCGCGCTTACACCACGATCATGACGATCATGGACCGCCTCGCACGCAAGGGCGTCGTCGAGCGCCGCAAGGTTGGCCGGGCTTATTTGTACCGTCCGAATTTGAGCGCGGAGGAGGCGCGCGCGCACGCGCTGAGCCAAGTCGTCGAGAATTTCTTTGGCGGCTCGAAAGAGGCTTTGATCGCGCAGCTCGGCCGCGCGGTGCCGGCGCCTCGCGCGCTCGCGGCTTCCGCCACATCCACGGCGTCAGCAGCTGCTGACCGAGAGCCTGCGGCTGGCCGAATGATCGTTCCAGGCAAGGAAGATCTGCTCTCGTAAGGTGCCTCGCGAACATCATGTTTCCCGCTGAACTTAAAATTCGGAACACGGTAATCCAGCCGGCGACGATCCTCGCTCCCATGGCGGGCGTTACGGATACGGTCTTTCGGCGCGTCATTCGCTCGCTGGGCGCGTGCGGTTTGATCATGACGGAGTTCACCAGCGCCGAAGGGCTTACGCGCAATTCCGCGCGGACGCTGCACTATTTGTATTTCGATGATGACGAGCATCCGATCGCGGCGCAGATTTTCGGATCCGTTCCGGAAGTGATGTCCTCCGCGGCAGCGTTGACCGAGGACCTGGGCTTCGATCAGGTGGACATCAATCTCGGCTGCCCGGTGAAAAAGGTGGTGAAGTGCGGCGGGTCGGGATTATTGCGCGACCTGGTGCACCTGGAAAAATTGCTGCGCGCAGTGCGTGCGGCGGTGAAAATTCCGCTGACCATCAAGATTCGTTCCGGCTGGGACGAGAATAATATTGTTGCGGTGGATGTGGCGCGCATGGCCGAGCAGGTGGGCATCGAAGCGATCGCCGTGCATCCGCGCACGCGCATGCAAGGCTATGCGGGATCGGCGGATTGGAGCGTGATTCGCGCGGTGAAGCAAGCCGTTCAAATTCCGGTGATTGGCAATGGCGACGTGCGCGTGCCGCAGGATGCGGTGCGGATGATCGAAGAAACCGGCTGCGACGCGGTGATGATCGGGCGCGCGGCTTCGTCGAATCCTTGGATTTTCCGGCAGATCGCGGATTACCTGGCGACCGGGAAGTACGACGAGCCAACGGACACGGACCGCTACCAGTTGCTCTCTGGATATTTCCGCAGCCTGATTGCCGCCGAAATGCCGGACGCGATCGGCAAGATGAAACAGTTCGCGAGCCTTTTCACCCACGGCGTGCGCAATGGGGCGGAGCTGCGGTTTGCGGTGCACCACTCGCACACTGGCGCGGAAATCCTGGACAAGGTGGATGCTTTTTTCTCGAACGCTACTGCTTCGGCGGATTAATTTTCTCATTGCTTCAATCAAAGATTTAACACAGAGGACACAGAGAACGGCTAAGAGAGGGCAGTGAGAATCCTGCCTGGACTGGAATTCTCCGCGAACTCTCTCATCTTTCTCAGCGAATTCTGTGTCTCAGCTGATGATTCTGGACGAGACATCGAGAAAACAGCCGGCGAGACGCGCGCCTATCGGCAGGCAGGGCGGCGCTACAAAGGCTACTCTTCGCGTGTGATGAGGAGCTGTTTGTAGGCTTCGCGGCGAGTGAGGCCGCGTTCGCGGGCTACCTGCTTTAGCGCGGCTTTATTGTCTACGCCGCGTTCTTTCATCACTTCGGTGACGCGGCGGGCCAGGGGAATCGCCGCCGGCGCGGCATCACCGGCCAGATGATGCGCCTCGCCATCGGCAGGACCGATCAGCAGCGTAATTTCTCCGCGCGGAGGCTTCTTGCGCACCGCTTCGAGCAAATCTTCCATGTGTCCGCGCAAAAACTCTTCGTATATCTTGGTCAGCTCACGCGCCACTACCGCCGGGCGGTTGCCTAGGATTTCCAGGGCATCTTCGAGCGTATCGAGCAGGCGGTGCGGCGCTTCGTACAGCGCCAGAGTGCGCGGTTCCGCAGCCAGAGCCCGCAGATGCTTGCGGCGCTCGGTGGGCCGTGACGGCAAGAAACCGATGAACGTGAATTCGTCTATGGCCATTCCGGATGCCGCGAGGGCCGTGACAAAAGCGGATGCGCCCGGAAGCGGCACGACCTGAATTCCGTGCCGCAGGCAAAGGCTCACCAGCCGGTTGCCCGGATCGGAAATTGCGGGAGTTCCGGCGTCGGTTACGAGAGCGATTTTCGCGCCCTGCTCCAGCTCGATGATAATTTCCGAGGCGCGGGTGATTTCGTTATGTTCGTGGTAGCTGACCAGGCGCTTTTGAATGTCGAAATGCGAGAGCAGCTTTACGGTCTGCCGCGTGTCTTCGCAGGCGATCGCGTCACATTCCTTCAGAATCCGCAGCGCGCGCAGGGAGATGTCTTCCAGGTTGCCGATGGGCGTGGCGACCACATAAAGGCAGCCCGCGGTAGCGTCGTTGGGCTTGGTCTTGGTCATGAAATGGCCGCGCAGGGCGCGTCTGCAGGCAGTCTAACACATCGCCGCAGAGCCACTTCGGAAGGTATATTTACAGAGCACAAGAGGGCCGGCGCCGCGATGCAAATACGTTCGCAGGCCCAGGCGTGTTACTATTTTTTGAGACGTTTTCGAGGGAGGGGTTCCGCATTGCCGCTATACGAATACAAGTGTGAAAAGTGCGGGAGTCAGTTCGAGAAAATTGAAAAACATTCGGCGCCCACGACGCAGAAGTGCCCGAAATGCGGCGCGAAGGCGCAGCGGATGATTTCCGCGGCGGGGATACAGTTCAAGGGCTCGGGTTGGTACGTGACGGATTACAAGGGCAAGAACTCCGGCGCTACCTCAGTGGAAGGATCGAGCGACGGCGGCTCTTCGAAATCAGGCGATAAGGCCGCCGATTCGAAGGCAGCAGACGCGAAGGCGAGCGACTCGAGTGCCGGCGACGCAAAGGCGAGCGAGTCGAAAGCTAGCGATTCGAAGTCCTCGGGCGAAAAGGGAACTGCGAAGAAAAAGAAGTAAGGCGCGAGCGATGTGGCGTTGAGTTTTAGAGTTTAAGACTCTTCAGATACGTCCGAAATTCATTCCCGAAATTGGGGTTTTGCAGCGCCAGTTCCACGGTAGCCATCAGGAATCCCATCTTATTTCCGGCGTCATGAGTTTTCCCAGGATGCACATGCGCCCACAGGCCCTCTTTGGCGGCGAGCGCGCGCAGCCCGTCGGTAAGCTGAATTTCACCGCCCGCGCCGGGTTCGGTTTCTTCCAGGTAATCGAAAATTTCGGGAGGGAGCACGTAGCGGCCGGAAACGCCCAAATTGGAGGGCGCCTGCCCGGGTTTCGGTTTTTCGACCATGTCATTCAGGCGCAGCACGCTCTCGCCCCAGCGCGGCATATTCCCCGGGCTCGCTGCAATCACGCCGTAAAACTGCAATTCCTTGGCTTCCACTTCCTGCACGGTAATCGCGCCCTGTCCCGTCTCTTCATAAATTTCAATGAGCGCACGCGTGGCGGGAACGGGGCTTTCCATGATGACGTCGCCGAGCAGCACGGCGAACGGTTCGTCGCCCACCAGTTCGCGCGCGGTCAGCACGGCGTGGCCCAAGCCCAGGGCTTCGTTCTGACGCGTGTAACTGAAATGAATGCCGCGGCTGATGTCGCGCACCATTTGCGCTTGCTCGTGCTTGCCGCGTTCTTCCAGGAAATGTTCCAGCTCCGGCGCAAAATCGAAGTGATCCTCGATGGCACTCTTGCGGCGGCCGGTGACGAAAATCACATTTTCGATTCCCGACGCGCTACATTCTTCGACAGCGTATTGAATGAGCGGCTTGTCCACCACGGGAAGCATTTCCTTAGGCATGGCCTTGGTGGCTGGCAAAAAACGGGTGCCCAGACCAGCCACCGGCAGCACTGCTTTGCGTACGCGCTTCCTAGTGGAGCTCATAGTCCTCGCAGTCGGCAGCATTCTTCGCGAGTGCGGGCGAAAAACGCCGTGCGATTTAGTATTTTACGCGCTTGAAGTCGTTCGGCTGTGGGAGCGACATCGTGGGCGTTCTTAAAAGCAACGCGTCCGTCGACGCGCCGCCTGCGGGCGAGCGGCCCGCATCGATATGCTACCATAATCGTTGTGGGCTCCAATCGGCCGGAATTTGAGGCATTTTCTTGAACGCATCGTCATCACTGTCATCATCCAAAATCATTCTCGGGATTGAATCCTCTTGTGACGAAACCGCGGCCGCTGTAGTTTCCGGCGGCGAACGGATTCTATCGAGCGTGGTCGCGTCGCAGATCGCAATTCATCGCAAATATGGCGGAGTGGTGCCGGAACTGGCCTCGCGGGAGCATCTGCGGCAGATTGTGCCGGTGGTGCGCGAAGCGGTGGAGCAGGCGGGAATCACTTTGCAGGATGTGGACGCGGTGGCAGTGACGCGCGGGCCGGGGCTGGTGGGTGCGCTGCTGGTGGGAATTACTTACGGCAAGGTGCTGGCACAGGCGCTGGGGAAGCCGCTGATCGGCGTGAATCATCTGGAGGGGCATGTGCACGCGGTGTTTCTGGAAGCCGCCGCTCTTGGATCGCGGCGGCCGGAGATGCCGGCGGTGTGCTTGATTGTTTCCGGAGGGCATACCGTGATTTATTCGGTGAAATCCGAGGCGCGGAATGGCGCGGCGCATTTTTCTTATGCGCGTATTGGGGGCACTCGCGATGACGCCGCGGGCGAAGCGTACGATAAGGTCGCGCGGTTGCTGGCGCTTGGTTATCCGGGCGGGCCGGTGATGGACCAGCTGGCGGTCCATGGCGATGCGCGGGCGATTCGATTTAATGAGCCGAAGATGCGCGGCAATATTTTTGATTTTAGTTTTAGCGGGATCAAGACGGCGGTGCTGTATCACTTGCGGCGTCATGCCGAGATGCAGCCGGAGATTGATGCGCGCAAGGACGCTTTGGCGCGCGGGGAGCGCGGCGCGGAGGCTTTGCGGAAGCTATCGAGCGCCGCCACGCTGGATTTGGTGGCGAGTTTTCAGCGCGCCGTGGTGGATGATCTGGTTACGCGCACGATCGCTGCTGCCGAGCAAAACGGTGCTCGGACGATCCTGGTGTCGGGAGGCGTCGCGGCGAATCGCGAATTGCGCACTGCTTTTGAAGCCGAAGCTGGGCGCCACAACCTCGAAGTCTTCTTTCCCAGCCGCGCGCTTTCCACGGATAACGCCGCGATGATCGCCGCCGCAGGCTACCCGCGTTTCCTCGCCGGTCAACACGAAGATACGGCGCTGAACGCCGAACCGAATCTGCCGTTAGCGTAGTCCGGACTATACAGAAAAAGAGTTGATTACGAAGATTTCGCCGGATAGTCCATTTGTGTCCATAACTGTCCAAGTTACCTTGAATAAAATTTCGGCCTCGACTGGCTCATTCGCCATCTCGACATGAAGTGTAACGCTCGCAACACTGGCAGATTTCCAAGCTTTTGCACTAATCACTAGTGGGCAATCTTCGACTACCTTCGCGTACAGATGGAGAAAGTGAACCCATCCGTCTGAGCGATTCTCGTCCAAACTCGGAAGTCCGTTGATTCGCAAGAACTCGTAGAGTTCGTCCTTAAAAGAGCGCATTTTCGAGATTCTGTCGATTTCTCTTCTGAGAGCCGGCGGCAAGTCGTGAAGCTCGGCACCCTCCTTAAGGTGAACGTTGGCGAGGTCAAACTGCTTTAGCATCTCCTGTGCCGCCCGACCTTCTAGCTTCGAATGGAGCGTCCAGTCGCAATAGAAATTCAGATATGGGTAATTCCTTTGCGCCTGATGCTGCTCGAGAAGTTTTCGAATCGCGGCCATCAAGTAGACAACCTGGACTTCTGTCGTGATACCTGAACGCAACTGTACTTCCAATTTACGAATGATGTCTTCTTTCATTTCGGGAAAGATGATATCCGATCCGGCTGGCTGAGCGAAACGAACCGCTAAATCAGCGGTGGTTCGTAGATGTAAGCCATGCCGTCGCGGGTCATGGCGTAGGCTTTGGCGCCGTCCTGGCTCCAGCGCAGGTCCACTACGCCTTCGGCGGGATACTCATCGAAAATTGTTTTGTTGTTGAGATCCACGACGAACAGGCGGCCCTTGGCGGAATTTCTGAGCCAGGAACTGTAGCAGAGGCAGAGCGGGAGGTGCGGATGGCAAGCGCACAGCTCGGCGCCGAAGGGCAGCGATTCGAAGCACATGCTTTCGACGTCGAGTTGATAGGCTTGGCCGGCGGCGCAGTAGACAATTTGTTTGCTGTCGGGCGTCCAGGCGAGATCGGTGATGTGTCCTTGCGCCTGAAAGACGTTCTGTTTGCGCAGCGTGGGGACGTCGGCGAGGACGATGGAATCATCGGCCCAATCGCCGTGAATTTCGATTACCGCGGCGAGGGCTTTTTCATCGGGGCTGAAAAAGGTGGGGCCGTAGCCGCCGAAGGCGCCTTCTTCGCCGAATTCGGCTTCGTAGGTCTGGCGTTCAAAACCATCCGGGATGCCGATTTCGCTGGCGGGCGCAGTTGTGAAGGGAAGCGCGTCGCCGCTTGCCGGCCACAGGCGCAGCGAGGCTTTCTTGCCGCCCGCCGAGGCCGCCGCAAAGTAATTGCCTTGCTCGGACCACGCCAGAGTGCCTGGAAAATTGCTGAATTCGCCAAATGTGCCCAGCAACACTTTCGCCTGTAAATCGAAAACGTGCAGGGCAGGCTGCCACGCACCCCAGGCCGCTACGAGCTGGCGCGCGGAAGGAGACCAGGCAAACGCCGCCGGTAGCTCTTTTTCGCTGGTTGGATGTTCTCCCGGCACGGAAAGCGCCAGCGTCACGCCGCTCATTTCGACGTCATACAGCACCACGCGTTGCGCTCCCGCGTGAGCGTTGGGCGAAATCGCGGCGACGGCGCCCGTCGACGAAATGGCGAGGCGCGAGGTGTGCCCGGGGAAAACTTTCTTGACCAGCCAGTTCGAATCGCGCGCCAGGTCACGCAGACCGCGCACGACCAGCGCGGCCGAACGCAAGGCAAGTCCTTGCGCGGCCGCCGGCACAATTTGTTGGCTGGTCGTGTGACTGGCCTGTTGCGCCGGCGAATTATCGTGAGTGTCTACGGGCATGAGGCTAGCACTCGCCTGACACCGGACGTCCCGGCAATTGCGGACCGGCACCCGGCGCGGCAGGCTGTTCCAAGCGACGTTTTGCCTGCGCGATCTGGTCGTCCACTTTCGAGATCATTTCCTTCAGAACGTCGCGGCCATGGCTTTGTGCTTCGTCCACACGCACTTTCAGCTGATGCAAATCGGAGCGCAGCAGTTCCTGCAATTCCGCTTCGATCTCCGCGAGGCGGCCGCGCGCCTGGCTGATGCGCCGGATCACGCGGATGAGTTCCGCGCCGGGACCTTCGCCTCGCACCGCGTCGGGACTCCATGCATATTCGGTGAAAATTTTATTGAGCTTGGCTTCGTCGCCGCGCTCGTAAGCTTCGTTGGCCTCGGCCATCAATAGCTGGCGCTTGGCGCGGTCCTTGCGGTCGGATGTGAGGTCCGGATGAATGCGCTTGGCGACTTCGCGATAGAGCTTCTTCATTTCGGGTGAAGATTCGAACGCGCGCGGCGTGGCCGCGGCTTTTTCGCCGGCGGTGGATTTCGTGTCATCGGCGCGGGTGCGCGCTTCGCGCGCGGCGCGTTGCGCGCGATCGTTCGCGGGCTGCTCTTGCGCGGAGCGCTCGGCGATGGTGGCTTTCAATTCGTCCAGTTCCGCGTAACGCGAGCCTACGTAATGCAGATATTGCCGCTCGAAGGCGCCCAACTCGGCGCGCAAATTTGCGGAACGCAGTTCACGTTCGGCTAGCTCAGACTCGATCGCGGTTTGCTCTTCGCGTTTGCGGGCGAGTTCCTGCTCCTCGGGATTGAGTTGCGGAGTGAGATTGGGCGCGGCGACGGCGGAACGAGGAGGCTTGGCAGCGGCAGCCGGGTCGAGATTCGGCTCGACGCTCGCGCGAGAGTTCGTCTGGGAGTCCGACCGAATATCCGGCCGGACGGCAGGGGTATCCGTCGCCTTCAGCACCATGTGCTTCACCTCTGAGAGCTGTGCGAGCTTCTGAGCGGCTGTTCTCGTCCCAGGGGCCAAAGGCCTCGAGGTTCCCAAGTGCCGCGGTTGAGTTCGCTTCCTGAATTGTAAGATGCCGGGCTCTCGCAGCCCCGAGATCCGCGTGCCGGGTTTCCAGAAGGCGAAAACTGGCCGTTGGTACAGGAGGGTGATGCCGAAGCGGAGTTCACTGCACGCGAAGCAAGCTTCGCGCCGGAAAAGCGGCGGCAAGCCGCCGCACTCCCAGATGATTGGGAGGCAGCGGAGCGGTTGGCAGCTGTTTGCATCATACGTCGTGGGGGACGATTAGCTGCCAATTTGGACGTGCGCGGGCGCGGTTTTGCATCCAGCTTTACTTTTCGACCGCACCGCATCTTCATAGAATTACAGCGCATCGAATCCGGCCAGGAGGAGCAGCTACTATGAGCGAGACAGCACAGCAATACATCCGGCGAATTCTGGGAAATTTGGAAGGGCAGCAGCCGCTAAAAGTGCAGGCCACGACCGCGAAGAAGATCGAAAAGCTATTGAAGGGCGTTCCGGCGGCGAAGCTGCGCAAGCGCCCGGAGCCCGACAAATGGTCGGTGGCGGAGATTGTGGTGCATTTGGCGGATACCGAGATCGTCGGCGGCTATCGCATCCGCACGATTCTGGGTTCGCCGGGAACGCCTATTGCCGCGTTCAATCAGGATGCGTGGGTCACGGCCGGGCACTACGACAAGCGCGACGTGCGCGAGTCGTTGGAACAATTTCGCGCGGTGCGGGAAGCGAACCTCGCGCTATTGAAGACGCTAACGCCCGAGCAGTGGAAGCACCACGGCATCCATTCCGAGCGCGGGGAAGAAACGGTGGAGCACATCGTGCGGATGTTTGCCGGGCACGACATCAACCATACGAAGCAAATCGAGAGCATTGTGGGGCAAAAGCGGTCGAAGGCATCGAAGAAGCGTTAGGATCGGGCGCGAATTCCGAGTGCGGCGGCTCGCTCGCCAAGGCGGACTTGCCACCTTTCTAACGGGAGGCTTGGCCGCTGCGGGGGATTGGCTACGCGATCGGTTCACGCAAATCCGACTTCACAGCAGGCGAGGCAAGCCTCGCCCAAAACCAAGCCGGGAGCAAGCTCCCGCACTCCCAGATGGGGCTGCGCCGCCGGGCGATTTGGCTGATTCGTTGGAATTTGTGGACGGCCATCGGCTGATGAAAGGCGTGCGGGAGTTCGAGGAGGGTGCGCGCAAAAAAAAGGGCACGATCTTTGCGGATCGTGCCCGGCCAGAGAGTTAGGAAAAATCTTACTCCGGAATTGGCGCTGTCTCCGGCATTTGCAGCTTGGCTTTGGCCAGCGCGCGGACGAGATTGGCTTCGACAGCCGACTCGGACGTATTGCGCACCGTGGCCAGTTCGCTGACGAGCAAATATTTCGCCCGTTCCAGCATTTTCTTTTCGCGGAAGGAAAGCGGCTTGGTCCGGCTGAGCGCTACCAGGCCCTTGAGCACGGCGGCGACTTCCATCAGCGAGCCCGTGCGCATCCGGTCCGAATTTTCCTTGAAGCGATGTTTCCAATCGTGGTGGGAAGCGGAGCGGCCTTTTTCCAGGAACGAAATCACCGCGCCGGCTTGGGTATTTCGGATAATGGGACGCAGGCCGACACATTCGACGTTGGTCTGCGGCACCATCACTTTCAAACCGCTCGAAACGATTTTGAGCATGTAGAAGCGTTCCGACCGTCCATTCACGTACCCGTAACTGATCTGTTCGATGACACCCACACCGTGGTTCGGATACACGACTTTTTCGCCTAGCTTAAACTCCATAGACATGGACATAGGTGGAAATCCCCTCCCCGAAAAGCATATTGAAAGTTTAGGCACATGCGTCATAAACGTCAAGATAAATGGGTGGTTTGGAGGGCTGTCTCAAGTGCGAGAAACCGAATGTTTTCAGTAAGATTGGCCCCGAAATTGCCCTATAATTGTGCTCGTGCTCATCCTCTCGTTGGATACCTCTTCGCCGTCCGGTAGCGTAGCGGTTCTGCGAGAGCAAGCCCTCATTGGAGTTATTTCCACCCGCGGAGAGGAGAATTACTCATCGCGGATGTTTCGCCACCTCGAATTTTTGCTCAATGATCTCTCCCTCAAGCTCGAGCAGTTTGATTTATTCGCTGTTTCCGCGGGCCCTGGCTCGTTTACCGGGCTACGTGTGGGGTTGACGGCTGCCAAGGGCTGGGCCGAGGTTTACGGGAAGCCTGTGGCCGGGGTTAGCACCCTGGAAGCGGTGGCGGTGCAGTCGTGCGGTGCGACTCCCATCGTCGTCCCGGTACTGGATGCGCGGCGCGGCCAGGTCTATTTCGGCTTGTACCGCAGTACGGACGCGGGATTGGCGCTCGATGGAGGCGAATACGTGGTCACTCCCGATGAATTCGCCGCCAAGCTGAGCGAAATGGCCAAAGGCACCGCCATTACAATTGCCACGCCTGACGCGGAGGTGATTTCTCTGCTTGCATTGCATTTGGAGCCTGCTGCGGCGCCGATCGAGATCGTTTCCAGCGTGCTGGCTCCATTCATCGGGCGGATTGGCTACGCGCAGGCGTTACGCGGTGAGGTGACTGATGCGCTGGCGCTCGATGCGAATTACGTCCGCCGTACCGACGCTGAAATGCAATGGAAGGATCGCTAGCGTCCCGCATGATTCGAGCGCTGGAATCTCGCGATATTGAAGTGGTCCTCGGGATTCAGTCGGCGTGTCCGGAAATTGCGCAGTGGACGGTGTGGGATTACCATCGCGTGGCGCGCGGGGAAATGGCGGGATGGGTGGCGGAAGAAGCCGGGCGGCTCGTGGGGTTTCTGGTCGCGCGGAGGGTCTCCAGCGATTTGGAGATTTTGAATTTCGCGGTGCGAGACGCCGAACGGCGTCGCGGAATTGGGGCGGAGCTTCTGCGGTCGGCGCTGGAATGGGCGCGGTCCTTGCGGATGACGCACGCCATACTGGAAGTGCGCGCGTCGAATCTGGCGGCGTTGCGCTTCTACGAGTGCCACAAGTTCGAGGTCGTGGGCCGCCGTCCGCGCTACTACACCGCGCCCATCGAAGACGCGCTGCTGCTTACGGCAAAACTTGGCGAGTGATAGGACCATCCGCCGCCGACTGTTGATTTCCTCCAGAGTCTGTGTGAGAACTGCAAAGCCTGTACTTCAGCGGCTGAAGCCGCGCTGATTTTGCTTCGTTTATGCCGTAGCTAAAGCTACGGCCTACAAAGATTCTCGTGGTCTTACACAGACTCTCCGGCCCCAATCGTTACCGCAGGAAATTCCAAATCAATCTGATACTGTAAACTTGCGAACGACGGAGGCGAGGGCAAGATGCATTTCGAGGAAAATAGCCTGCAACTGTTGAAGGGTGCCCTGAAAAAACTCGACGAGGGATTCGCATCGTTGCCGGCTGCGACCAACGATTTTGCGCAGGATGCGCGTTTGGCTGAGGTGATGAGCGAAGTCGCCGCAAAAATGCAGGACAATTATCCCTACTTCCATCCCTTGTACGCGGGCCAGATGCTGAAGCCCCCGCACCCGATCGCGCGCGCGGCTTACGCGCTGGCTACCTGGATCAATCCCAATAATCACGCGCTTGACGGCGGGCGCGCCAGCTCCGTGATGGAAAAGGAGGCGGTGGCGCAGATTGCGGAGATGTTCGGCTGGACGGAATTTCTGGGCCATCTTTGCGGCGGCGGGACGATGGCCAATCTGGAAGCGCTGTGGGTGGCGGGGCAGTTGCGGCCGGGGAAGAAAATTTTGGCGTCGGAGCAATCGCACTACACGCACCAGCGGATTTCGTCCGTACTGCAATTGCCGTTTGCCGCGGTGACCTCGGATAATCGCGGGCGGATGGACGTGATCGCATTGGAAAAGATGGTTGAAGCGGGTGACGTGGGTTGCGTGGTTGCGACTGTCGGAACCACCGGAACGGGAGCGGTGGATCCGCTGGCGGAAATACTCAAGCTGCGCGACCGCTACGGTTTTCGTGTGCACGTGGATTCAGCTTATGGCGGATATTTTACGCTGGCTGGCAATCTGGTTGCTGAGGCTCGCGCCAGCTTCGATTTGATGGGCCGCGCGGATTCGATCGTCATTGACCCTCATAAGCACGGGTTGCAGCCTTACGGCTGCGGTTGCGTGCTATTTCGTGATCCCAGCGTCGGAGCCATCTACAAGCACGAATCTCCGTACACGTATTTCACGTCGTCCGACTTGCACCTCGGCGAAATCAGCCTGGAATGTTCGCGGCCCGGGGCTTCGGCGGTGGCGCTGTGGGCGACGCAACGCCTGCTGCCGCTCGTGCGCGGCGGTGAATTCGCAGAGATGCTCGAAGCCAGCCGTAGCGCCGCCGTGCAGTTCGCGCAGCGCCTCGCAGGCGATGCCCGTTGGCTCGTGCCGTTCGCGCCCGAGCTCGACATCGTGGTGTGGGCGCCGCGCGCGCCTTCCGCAAGCGAAATTTCCGAGTTGTCGCAGCGTATTTTCGACGCGGCCGCGCGCCTGAACCTGCATCTTGCGCTGATTCGCCTGCCGGCACGATTTTTCGCGTCGCAAGAGAAGGCGTTCGAGCGGGACCGCGACACAGTGCTGTGCTTGCGCTCTGTGCTGATGAAACCCGAGCACCGCGAATGGCTCGAGCGCATCTGGACGATTCTTACGAGAGCGACAGACGAAGCGTCGGCTTGCTGATTCCCGTGCGGGGAGCGTTTCAAGTTGAAACCTGAATTAGTACATCTTGCCTATTGGCTTCCCCCTCGCAATTGTGGTAATTGTTACGATTATGTGAACGCTCGCAACAACCAGGAGGGAACGAATGCCGATTACGACGCACGATATCCGGCAGGCCCTGATGGAATCGAACCAGGAATACCGCAAGCTCTTCGAAGAACATTCCCGCTGTGAATCCCAGCTTCAGCAACTCGTAAGACAATCCTACTGGAACGTGGAAGACCTCGAAATGGAAGTATCACTCAAAAAAATGAAGCTGCACCTGAAGGACATGATGGAACTGATTGTGGCCAGTTACCACAATCAAATGGTCCATCACTGAACCGTTTCACCGTTAAGCCTCCAGCCGTCCGCAAACTTCTGTCGTACAATACCGGTGCAGTCGCTTATCATCTGAGCCGCAATTATTCGCGAAGCGGAAGCTTGCGCGCTTCCTCCGCTGCTGCGGGCCAAGGAACCCACACGATTTATGATTAAGGACGCTTACCGATTCGCGCTGCCGCCGCTGGTGGCCGGCGCGCTTTGCTTCATTCCCGGCTGGAAATGGGCCGGAGGAATTCTGATTCTTCTGGGGCTCTTCATTTTCTATTTTTTCCGCGATCCGCAGCGGACGGTGCCATCCGATCCGGCCCTGATCGTATCTCCCGCGGACGGGCACGTGGTGGAGATCGTGGACGAGATGCTCGATTCGGTGGTGGGCCATCGGATCAGCATTTTTCTTTCGATCTGGGATGTGCACGTGCAGCGCGCGCCAGCCGCCGGGCGCATCGCGGACGTGGTCTATCGCCCTGGGCGCTTTTACGCCGCGCTACGCGCGGCGGCCTCGCGCGAGAATGAGCAGAATATTATTTACGTGCACACGCCTCGCGGTCCGTTGGTGTTCAAACAAATCGCCGGAGCAATCGCGCGGCGCGTGATATGCTGGAAACGCGAAGGCGAGGAAGTGGCGATGGGTGAACGTGTCGGCCTGATCCGCTTCGGCTCGCGTGTGGACGTCTGGCTGCCTCTGGAAACGCAAGTTCTGGTAAAGCTCCGGCAGAAAGTAAAAGGCGGCGAAAGCATACTGGCGAAATGGAATTCAACGGCATAGATCCTATCGGACAGGAAGAGAGCCCGCGCCGGCCTTTCCGCAATCATCGTCTCCGCCGCGGCGTTTATATCCTTCCCAGCGCGTTTACCGTAGCGAACATGCTTTGCGGGTATTACGCGATACTCGCGACCCTCGATGGAAAAATCACCGACTTCGATAACGCCGCGATGGCCATCGGTTTGGCATGGCTCTTCGATTCGATGGATGGCCGGATCGCGCGGCTGATGAAGACCGAAAGCGAGTTCGGCAAGGAATTCGATTCGCTTGCGGACATCGTCAGTTTTGGTGTTGCCCCCGCAGTTCTCGCGTACGCCTGGGGAATTCGCGCGGCCGCCGCGGCGAATGCGCCCGAAGCGCTGCACCTTACCCAACTCGGCTGGCTGATCGGATTTATCTTTGTCGCCTGCTGCGCGTGGAGGCTGGCCCGCTTCAATATTCAGGGCATGGCCCCAGGGGGCAATCGCTACTTCGCGGGAATGCCCACTCCCGCGGCCGCTGGAATGATTGCGGCTACGGTCCACTTTTCCCATGGACATCCTCTGGAAGACGTTCGCGTGTCGGTCTTGTGGCTGGCGCTGGTTGTAGTTCTCGGCGTGTTGATGTCCAGCACCATTCGCTATTTCAGTTTTAAAGATATTCCCTTGAGGCGCCGCCAGCCTTCGCTCGCGGTGATTTTGGTGGCGCTCTTGTTCGGCGCCGTCGTCTATTTCTCCCATCAAACTCTGCTGCTGGTGACTGCCGGGTACACCGCCCATGGGCCCATCATGCAAGTGGTGCGCACGGTTCGGCACCGGCTTGCTTCGCGGCCTGCTTAGAATATGCCCACCGGGCACGGAGCAGCGAATCGCGTCGCCATCGTTGGAGCATCTTCTCTCCGTGGCAAGGAATTGAAGCTTATTCTGGAAGAACGCAATTTTCCCGCGGGCGATATTGTGCTGCTAGATGAGCCGGTGATGGCCGGGACGCTGACGGAAGTGGGCGGCGAGCCCGCCTTCATTCGCGCGCTGGACGAAGAAAGCTTCGAGGGCGCGCGCTTCGCGTTCTTCGCAGGCTCGCAGCAAGATGCCGAGCAGAACTGGCAAGTGGCACAACGTTCCGGTGCGACGGTGATTGACCTTACCGGAGCGCTTGCGGCGAGCGGCCAATCCACTTCATGGATTCCTGCGTTTGCGACGGTGCTGCTGCCGCGTCCAGGCGCCCACGCCAGCAAAGCGGATGCGCCCGGCGCAACGCCAGCGGATCGCCAGCCGCGATCGATAGCGTATTCTTCGCCCGGGTCCGGCGTGATCGTCGCATGCACGATTGCCGCGGCGCTTGCGAAATTGTCGCCACTGCGGACGGTGCAAATGCTATTTCCACCGGTTTCCGAACGCGACCAGGCCGGCGTGGACGAGCTGGAGAGCCAAACCGCGAACCTGCTTTCGTTCCGTCCGATCGCGCAATCCGTGTTCGACGCGCAGGTCGCTTTCAACCTGCTCGCCGGTTACGGGGACGAATGTAAGCCCTCTCTCGCCGAAGTCCGTGAAGCCATCGCGCGCGACACGTCTGAATACTTGGCTGGCCGCGTCGCGGTTCCGGCGTTGCAATTGGTGCAGGCGCCGGTGTTTTACGGATACGCCGTCGCGGCCTACGCGGAATTTGCCGCGCCACCGCCGCACGAGCAACTCGAAGCCGCTTTTGCGAGTCTAGGTGTAAAGCTCGCCGCATCGGGAGAACCCGCGCCGAATAACGTGAGCGTGGCTGGCGAAAGCGAAATTCATATCGCGCGCATCGAGCCGGACCCAAGCGTCGCGTCCGGAGCGTGGATTTGGGGCGTCGCTGATAATCTTCGTCTCGCGGCGGTAAACGCCGTGCGCATCGCGGAGGAATTGGTTGCGAAACCGCCTGTGCAATAGGGGAGTGATCGCGCTGTTGCTGCTCGCGGCGGCATTGCTTCCGGCCGGCTGCGGCTATCACGTGGCGGGACGCGCGAGCGCGTTGCCTTCGGAATGGAAGACGATTGCCATACCCGCGTTCAAGAACGATACGACGCGCTACCGCATCGAGCAGCGCTTCACGGCGGCGGTGATCCGGCAATTCCTGCAGCGCACAAAATATCGCATTGTGCAGGACCCTGCTTCGGCCGACGCCGTTCTGCACGGCGAAGTGCTCTCGATCGAAACGAATCCGGTGTTGTTCAATGCGACCACGGGCCAGGTGACGACCATGCTGGTCACCGTGCATACCAAGGTAGAACTCGTGGACAATCAATCGCAAAAAACCGCTTACCAGAATAACGACATGGTCTTCCGCGACGAGTACCAGATTTCTTCGGACGTGCAGAGCTTCTTTGAAGAGCAGGACCCTGCGTTGGAGCGGATGTCGCGCGATTTCGCGGCGCAGCTGGTTTCGAACGTCACGGAGAATTTCTGATGCCGGAACTTTCGCCCGATAAATTGCTGGAGCGGTTGGCGAAGGGCAAACCCGTCCCGGCGATCGTCCTGGAAGGCACCGACCCGTATCTGCGCGAGATGTGCCGCAACAAAATTATCGATGCCTACGTGCCGGAACCGATGCGCGACTGGGCGCTTGGCCGCGTGACGGTGCGCGGCGGCGACTGGAGCGAAATATTTCAGCGCGCGGAAACGATGCCGATGCTTGCCCCTTGCCAGGTGCTGTTGGTGGACGGCGCGGAATCCATTCAATCGCGCGCGAAAGATGAGGACAGCGGCGATGACGACGAGGGCGGCGAGGATCCGCGCAAAAGTACGCTGAAAGCTTTGGCGGAATATCTCACCAAGCCCGCGCCGTTCACGGTGATCGTGTTCGAAGTGCCCAAACTCGATCATCGCCAGCGTCTTTACAAAGTGCTCGCCGAAAATGCCGTGATCGTTGAACTGACGCTCGGCAACGAATCCGCTGCGGCCCTCGCAGAACAGGTGGCCAAGGAATTGGGCGCGGAAATCGAGCGTCCCGCGGCCAACCTGCTCGCCGAAATTGTGAATAGTGAGCCCGCGCGAATTCGAGTCGAAATGCAGAAACTTGCTTCGTACGCCCATGGGCGAGGCAGCATCACCTCCGCGGACGTGGAGGAATTGGTACCCAAGGCGCGCAAGAACACCGTGTGGCAGCTCGCCGATATGCTGGCGACTCGACGCCGCGCGGATGCCTTCGCATTTCTGGAGAATTTATTGCGCGAAGGGGAAGAACCGATTGGCCTGGTGGGCGTACTGGCGTGGATGTACCGGAAACTGATCGAGGCGCGCGATCTGCCGGCGGGCATGAACGGTTTTCAAGCCGCGCGTCCGCTGGGGATGCGCCCGGAAGCCGCAGAAGCCGCGGTGCGCAACGCACATCGTATTCCGAAGAAGGATTTGCTGGCCGGCCTGCTGGCTTTGGCGGAAGCCGATAGCCAACTGAAATCCTCGAACCCCAACCCTCGCGCGCTGATGGAATTTCTGATCGCGCGGCTCACGACCTCGGCGTCTTCGGCGGTCGCTTCGTCGTAAGCTCTACGCGGACGCGCCTGCTGCTCCGCGCGCGGGCTCCGCGCCTTGCTTTTCGTAAAGCGTGTAGAGAGCCTGGATGTATTCCGCCTCGATGCGTACTAGCTCAGCGAAAGTTTGGGTGGCGTCGCGAGTGCCGTTCTTGTGCAGCGCGAACGCCTCATGCCGCCGTTCCGTGAATCTATCTTCCAGAATTTGCCAGGCTTCTTCGTTCATTCCGCCACCTCTCGTGTGGAATAGGTTCGGCGATTCTACACCTGCACGGGCCGTGCGTTACCAGTTTCGATTATGTTCGAGCAATCTTGCGGTTCCTCCGGAACCTAGTTTTTGGAACCTCAACCGGGCTTCACTTCCGGCACCGCTTCACTCGGCTTAAAGAGCGCCTTCGCGGGGACGCCCGTGGCGCGCGCCGCGGCAGCCGCGATCTGCTCGAGATCTTTCTTGGCAAATCCCACCGAACTTACCTGAATCTTTCCGTCGGGCGCGATGAGGAAAATGGTAGGAACGTTGGTGATGCCGTACTGGTTGGAAACTGGGTAGCCGTCCGTGTCAATCAGAGAGGGGAACTCGACGTCGAACTCCTTGAAAAAGTCGCGCGTATCGCGGGCGTCATCCTGAGAAATCCCGAATACGGTGAACTTCGGCCCGGCGTAGGTTTCGTACAGCCGCTCGAGAAACGGCGCGGTAAATTGGCAGGTGGGGCAGCTCACCTTGAAAAATGCCACGACGACCGGGCCTTTCTTCAACGCTTCGGCCAGCGTCACCGTCTGGCCGTTCGTATCTTGCAGCGAAATCGCCGGGGCTTCGGCACCTGTGAATAGAGCAGCCATTTTCTTTCCTCCCAGAACTTCACGTAAGCGCCGTTTCAGGCTCATCGGATCACTCTAACTAACGCACAAATATTGGATGACGTAACGCGCACACGGACGCCGCCTTGAATCACGCAATGCCGCACCAACGCCCGGGCATCAATGGATGTTGCGAGTCTTCTTGCCGACGTAATCCATCAGGAGATATTGCCCGAGCGTGTAAGGAGTGGTGAAGTAGGCCTTGCCGCGGCAGAGTTCAGTAATCTTTTGTACGAAGTGCACGAGGCTGTAATCGCTGGAAAGCATGAAAGTATTGATCAAAATGCCGGCACGCTTGCATTTCGCTACTTCTTCCATCGTCTGCGTCACCACCAACGGGTCCAGCCCGAAGGCATTCTTGTAGATGCGTCCGTCTTCGAGCGTCAAGGCCGAAGGCTTGCCATCGGTGATCATCACGATCTGGCGCATATCTTTTTTCTGCCGCGAGAGAATGCGCTGCGCGAGGCGCAATCCTTCGCGAGTGTTCGTGTAGTAAGGCCCCACCTGCACGCGCGCCAGCTTGCCGAGCGGAATTTCTTCGGCGCTATCGTGGAAAAGCACACAATGCAATGAATCTCCCGGATATTGCGTGCGAATCAGGTGCGAGAGCGCGAGCGCCACGCGTTTGGCAGGCGTGAAGCGGTCCTCGCCGTAAAGAATCATGCTGTGGCTGCAATCTAGCATCAGCACGGTGGCGCAGGAACTTTGATACTCGCACTGATGCACCATCAGGTCGGGATAATCGAGTTCAATCGGAATTTGCGTGCCGTTGCGCTGCACGGCGTTGAATAGCGTTCCGCTGATGTCCATATTCAGCGTGTCGCCAAACTCGTAATGCTTCGAGGTGCCTCCGGATTCGACGCCGGTCGCGAGGTCGCGCGTATCGTGCCGTCCGAAGCTGCTCTTGCCGAGCGAGGCCAGCAAATCCTTGAGCGTCTTGAAGCCCAGGAAATCCAGCGCCTTGTCTGTGATTTCAAAGCGCGCCTCCATATTCGGCTGCGCCTCACCCACTTGCCCGCCGGGAGTCTGCGAGGGAGGCGGCGTCACCTGCGCGGGCTGGTCCGGACGGGAAATGAATCCTTCCTCTTCCATGCGCTGGATGATTTGATTGAGCATGTCGCGCAATTGCTGGTTCTGCGCAAGGTCGGGATTCTGCAGCATCTGCTCCATCAGCTCCGGAGGAAGCAGGTCGCCCTCTCGCAACGCGCGCAGGATGGCCTCGCGCAGTTCATCCATCATTTGTTCGCGGGAGCGCTCCGAATCCATTTCGTAGATGCCGAATTGCGATTCGAAGCCGCTTTGCAGCAGGAAATCCGAAAGACGGCTCATCAATTCCTGCAGGTCAATATCATCGGCGGCGTTCGGCGCGTATTTGGAGTACTTCGTGTATTTCATAGGTCCCTACAAATCTATCGGCCGCTGTTTTCTTACATCGCTTCAGTTGAACTGGCGGCGCGGCAAGCGGCCCGAGGGTTCCCGCGGATCGCGCGGTTCGGGAGTCTTGCGCGCGTCGGCGAAATAACCGCGTTCTTCGCTACGATTGATGCGCTTGTGCGCCCACAAGCCTTCGAGTATGAATTCCGCCGCGCTGGCCACTAAGCCGGAGTCATCCTTCTGATTTACTTCCAGCACGCTCAAATTATCGAAGAGGCCCTGAATTTTCTTCAGTTGCGCCACCACTTCGGAGCTAGAAGCATTCGCGGGGATTTTCAATTCGCCGCCCAATTCGAACCACTGGATCACCGGCTGCATAGTCGCGCCGGTGAAATACTGCGTGTAGGTCTTTCCGATGGCGGCGCGGATCAATTCGCGGGCAATATTTTCGGCGCCGCGCAGCTCGCCTTCGTATTCCAACTCGAATTTTCCGGTCATCGAAGGAATCGCGGCGTAAATATCCGCGACGCGCGCCACCACCGCCGAATCGCGGCTGCGCACGGCACGTTGTTCGGCGCTGCTCAGCACGTTTTCCAGGGCGCTGATGGGAAGCCGCTGGCTGACGCCGGAGCGGCGATCCACGCGCTTATCTTCGCGGGCCTGAAAGGCGACTTCCTCGACGATCTCGCGGATATATTGCGGCATTTCCACGCGCTTCTTGTTGTCACGTTCGGTCCACGATTCCTGGGAAGTGATGGACATGCCTTCGGCGACGGTCGCCGGATAGTGCGTGCGGATTTCCGAGCCGATGCGGTCTTTCAGCGGCGTGATGATTTTGCCGCGCGCGGTGTAATCCTCCGGGTTCGCGGTGAAAACCAGCAGAACGTCCAGCGCGAGGCGCACCGGATAGCCCTTAATCTGCACGTCGCCTTCCTGCATGATGTTGAACAAGCCGACCTGAATTTTGCCGGCGAGGTCCGGCAACTCGTTGATCGCGAAAATCCCGCGGTTGGCGCGGGGCAGCAGGCCGTAGTGAATCGTCAATTCGTCCGAAAGATTCCGTCCGCTGCGCGCGGCCTTGATGGGGTCCACGTCTCCAATCATGTCCGCGATGGTCACGTCGGGCGTGGCGAGCTTTTCCACGTAGCGATGGTCGCGCGATAGCCACGCAATCGGCGTGGCGTCGCCTTCGGCGGCAATGCGTTCCCGGCACACGCGGCAGAGCGGCGCGTAGGGATTGTCATGAATCTCGCAGCCTTCCACCACCGGAATGTGCGCGTCCATGAAACCCACCAGGCCGCGCAGAATGCGCGATTTCGCCTGTCCGCGCAGCCCCAGCAGAATGAAATGATGGCGGGAGAGAATCGCGTTGATGATTTGTGGCAGCACGGTATCGTCGTAACCGTGCACTCCGGCGAAGAGCGCTTCACCCTTCTCCATCTTGCACATCAAATTTTCGCGCAATTCCTGGCGGACCGATCGCCGCGCGATTCTTTCTTCGGACCACTGACTGCGGCGAAGTTCACCCAGGCTTTTCGGCAGTGAAGTCATGAGGGCCTCAGTTACACGGAAGAAGCGACGCACAATTCGGGCGTCTGCGCCCATTATAGAGGAACGGGGGCTGCGGCGATACGTTCGTTTGGATGGCTTCGATAGGCTAATTCAGGGTGTGGCCGTTGCCCGCGGCGCTGCGGCGGGCGCGCTGCTGCGGTTCCACGCGCGTCAGCAGGTCGCTCATCCATTGCATCAGGAACTCCTGGCGTTGTGCTTCCGAGCGGATTTCCAGCAGCGCCTGCTTTTTCTCGAGTTCGATCGGCAGGTGCGCGGCCAGCTGGTAGGAAAGCGGCCAGAGCGGCTGTCGCCCGGTGGTGACCCACATTTGGTCGTGGATTAGCGAATGGCATTCCTGAAAAAGC
Source organism: uncultured Acidobacteriota bacterium (assembly GCA_963780035.1). Lineage (GTDB taxonomy): Bacteria > Acidobacteriota > Terriglobia > Acidiferrales > UBA7541 > Palsa-295. Next base: position 213,417 of record CAWAAG010000024.1, read on the forward strand.
GCCAGCAGCGAGGCTTCCTCGCAGTCGTCGATGGATTCGTGCAGCGGCGCCTCGGGATCGGCCGGGTATTCGACGATGGCTTCGTGGTATTCCTTTTCGCGCAGCAGCTGCAAAGCGCGGAATACCGCGCGCCCCTCCGTCATGATGTCCATGCGGCCGTCCGGATAGTCCTTGATCTTGCGCGTGATCGCCGCCGTGCACCCCAGAGCGGCGACGCCTCGCTCGTTCACGAAAACGATTCCGAACTCGCGGTTCTCGCGCAGGCACTGGCCGATCATCACTTTATAGCGCTGCTCGAAGATGTGCAGAGGGAGATTGGCGCCGGGGAAGAGCACGACGTTCAGGGGAAACAGCGGAATGCGGTTGGCTCTCATGACATTCAGCTATCACTTTGCGGTCTGGTGGAATCTAGCGGATTAGCGCGAGCGCGGCCTGCATTTCATCCCGCGCGTGCATGTCTCCGGCTTTCTGAGCGACCAGAATACCATCAGAGAGGAGCTTGCGCGCCTGTTCCAGCTTTCCCACGCGCGATAGATGCTGCCCGAATTGAAAGTAGCCCGCGACGTAGCTGGGATTGGCGTCCAACAGCTTTTCGAAATGATCCGTGGCGGCGTCGTTGTCGCCTACTTTCATGCATTCCAGCGCGAGGCCGTAGCGCGCGAAAGCGTCGGCTGGTTTTTCAGCCACAAATTGTTCCAGAACTTCCCGGCGCGACTTCTGAGTTTGGGTCATGGGCTTGAAACGCGTATTATAGCGGGCTTGAGGGCGCGCGCCAAGCGCGCACGTTTTGCAATTCACGTAGAGATCGCTCCGAGCGCATGAAAAAGAAAACGAAAACGGGCGCGAAGGATTCAGCGGCCCCCGCATCCGCGACTGCCTTGCCGGGGAAGCAGGTGAAGGCGTCGATTTCAGAGATCGTGGAGATCGTGCTGCCGAACGATGCCAATCTGCTGGGCAACATGCTGGGTGGGCGCGTGATGCACTTGATTGACATCGCCGGGGCGCTGGCGGCCAACCGCCACTCCAATAGTCACGTGGTCACCGCGTCCGTGGATTATCTCGACTTTCGATTTCCGATTCGCGTGGGGGAGTGGATCGTGCTGAAGTCCAGCGTCAACCGCGTGTTCAATACCTCGATGGAAGTGGGCGTGAAAGTGTTTGCGGAAAATATTTTGACCGGCGAGCGGCGGCATACCAGCACGGCGTACGTCACATTTGTGGCGCTGGATGCGAATCAGCAGCCGCACGCTGTTCCGCCGCTGATTCTGGAGACGGAAGACGAACGCCGTCGCTATCGCGAAGCCGGCGAACGGCGCCGCGTTCGATTGAGCATGCGGCACAAGCTGCCGCTGTCGGACAGATAGGATGGCTCGCCGCCGACCGCGGCTGTTTGCGGGTGTGCGCGGGTTGAGGCGGTATCGGGCTTCCTGGCGAATTTCCTTCGTGCGTGATTCACGAATCCAAATGCTAAGAGCCGGCGAGACGCCGGCGCTACCAACCTAAGCCTGTTCAGCGCGATTGCAGATATCGGGTAACCGCATCGGCCGTATGAAATCCATTCTCGACGCACTTTCCGATTGCCGGGCCTTCCAGATAATTCCCGGCGAAAAATAGACCGGGCGTTTGTCTTTCGGCGTCGCGAATGGCTTCGACAATGTGCCCGTGTCCTAGATTGTATTGCGGCAGCGCGCGCGGATATGCCCACACGGCGGTTGCGATCGGCGGCCCGGTGATGCCGAGAATGTGCGCGTTTTCATCCTGGACGATTCGCGCAATTTCTTCCTCGGAATGTTGCACGATCTCAATGTCAGTAGCGCCGCCGATGAAGCTCGTCATCGCTACGGTGCCTTCGCGGGCGCGGCCCGGAAAGAGCGACGAATTCCACACGGTACCAAGCGTCCGAACCTTCTGGCCGCGTGGCACCAGAAATCCAAAGCCTTGCAAGCTGTCGCTGACCTGCTGCCGGTAATAATTTGCTGCGACCACTGCCACCGGTGCGTACGGAACGCCGCCCAGCACTTGCGCCACGTGCGCGGAAACGGAAGCGAGCAGCGCTCCCGCGGCGTAAGCAGGCGTGGCTATCACCACGGCATTCACAGACGCGTGTTGCTCCTGTCCCTGTCTGAGCGCGCGAATCGCGTAGGAGCCCGTAGCGGCGCCTGCACCGACCGACCGCTGAATATCGAGCACGCACGTGCCGGTTTGCAATCGCTCGCCCAGCTTGCCGGCCAGCGCGCTGGGAAGCGTCGCGACGCCGTGCCGGAAAGAACAAAGCGGTGGCGACCCGCCACCTTTGCCTTTTGCCGGCCGCGCTTTCATCGCGCCGCGCAATACGCTGCCATATTCGCGTTCCCATTCATCCAGTGAAGGGAACGCAGCCTTCAGGCTGAGTTGTTCGGGGTCGCCGGCATATACCCCGGAAACGAACGGCGCCACGAGGTACTCCAGAATCTCGTGGCCAAATTTCCGGCGGACGAAACTTGCCACCGTTTCCTCTTCGCTTGGCGGTTTACTGCGCTTGAAAGCTTCCGACGCGATTTTCCAGCGCGATCCTGGCTTCAGCAGGGAAGAAGCAAGCAACGCCTGCGGCGACATGGGGATTTTGCGGAGGTGGCCATGCAAAAAAACGTAACGAGGCGCGCGCGCGTCGGCTCGCTGCAGTTCGCCTGCGATGCCCAGCTCGCGAATCAGCTCGAGCAGCGTCTCCGTGCCTTGAAAACTTTGCGGGCCCGACTCAAAAAGGACGCCATCCTTTTCGACGCTGCCCATCAGCCCGCCCGGGCGGTCGGATGCTTCCAACAGCGCCACGTCCACGCCGGATTGTTGCAGGCGGTAGGCGCAGGCCAGGCCGGAAATCCCCGCGCCAATCACTGCCACTTTTATGGGGTTGCTCATCGGGGCGGATCGTCAGAGCGTCTTCGAAAAAAGCGGCCGCTTGTCCATCTGCTGTTCGTGGAGGTAACGATCGAAGGTCATGGCCACATTGCGAATGAAGATGCGGCCGAGCGGAGTGACGCGAATTTCGGCGGAATCGAGCGCGACCAGGCCTTCGTCGCGCGCTTCTTCGAGGCGCTGCAGCTCCGGAGCAAAATATTCATCGAAGGATATGCCGAATTGCTGCTCGACTTCGTGTTTCGGAATCACGGTATGGCACAGAAGGCGCCCGATCACCGCGCGGCGCAGTACGTCATCCTGCGACAGGCGGTAGCCGCGCATAGTGGCGATTCCGCGCGTTTCCACGGTCTCTTGATACGCTGGAACTTCGCGCCGGTTCTGCGCGTATGCTTCGCCGATCGAGCTGATCGCGCTCACGCCCATGCCGTAAAGGTCCGCGCCGGCTTTCGTCGTATAGCCCTGAAAATTCCGGTGCAGCGTGCGATTCTGCTGCGCGGTGGCCAGTTCGTCTCCCGGCCGCGCGAAGTGGTCCATGCCGATATAGAGGTATCCGGCGTCGAGAAACCTTTCCAGGCCCGCGCGGAAAATGCGGAATTTTTCCATGCCTTCGGGTAGATACATTTGGAACGAGCCCTGCTGCTTCTTGAGCCACGGCACATGCGCGTAGCTGAACATCGCGACGCGATCTGGCAGCAGCGTCAACGTGCGGTCAATCGTGTCCTTGAAGCTCTCCGCCGTCTGGTGGGGTAATCCGTAGATCAGATCCACGTTCAGGCTCTCGAATCCCAATTCGCGCGCGGCGACGATTAAATCGCGGGTTAATTCGTAGGGCTGCACGCGATGAATCGTTTCCTGCACCTTCGGCTGAAAATCCTGGATTCCCATGCTCAGGCGGTTGAATCCGAGGCGGCGCAAGGTTTCGAGGTGCGCGCGATTCGTGACGCGCGGGTCAATTTCTATTCCAATTTCGGCATCGGGAGAAAACGAGAACCGCTCGCGCGTGTAGCCAAAGAGGTCTTCCATCTGCGCGGGCGTCAAATACGTGGGCGTGCCGCCGCCCCAGTGAAATTGAATCACCGGCCGTTTTTTGGAAACGTGCCGGCTGACGTGCTCGATTTCGCGCTTGAGCGCGTCGAGGTAGGGGATGGCGACTTTTTTATCTTTCTGAATGGAGACCGTGCAGGCGCAAAACAGGCAGAGGCTTTCGCAGAAGGGGATATGCATGTAGAGCGAAAGCGGTGTTGCGGCGGCCTCCGCGCGCGCGTAGTAGGATTCGAGATCGTCAGGGCCGAAATCATCTTTCCAAACGGGCGCCGTGGGGTAGCTGGTGTAGCGCGGCCCGGGACGATTGTACTTTTCGAGAGTGGCGTCGCTCAGTTGTCCGATCTCGAATTTGTCCGCAGGTTTCGTGGTTGCGTCTGCCATAGATGGTTCGCCCGTCTAACCGATTTCCGCGCGCGCGGGCACTCGCGCTGCTTTGCCCGCGTCCACAAATGCCTTCGCGTTCGCCACGGGAGTTGTCGGCAAGATTCCGTGGCCCAGATTCAAGATGTGTCCCAGGCCGCTGGTTTTTTCCACGGCCGTCTGCGCGGCTTGGCGCACCGCCGGCTCCGGCCCAAGCAAGATCGCAGGGTCCACGTTCCCTTGCAGCGCGACTCTGCGGCCAAGCGTCCGGCGAGCCTCCGCCAGATCCGTGCGCCAGTCCACACTTACCACGTCTGCGCCCGATTCCGCGAGGCTTTCCAGCAAATGTGATGAACCCTTCGCGTACAAAATTTTCGGCACGTGTGAATTTCCAACCAATTCGTATACCATTTTCGTCGCGGGCAGCTCGAATTCATCATACTCCGCTCGAGTCAGTTCTCCCGCCCAGGTATCGAAGAGCTGCACCACCGCCGCACCGGCCGCAATCTGCGATTTCAAATATTCCGCCGTCGCGCGCGCGATGCGCTCCGTCAGCTCCCGCACCAGCGCCGGTTCCGAACGGAGCATCTGTTTGGCGCGCGAGATGTCTCCGCGTGTTTGGCCCTCGATCATGTAACAAGCCAAAGTCCAAGGCGCTGCCGCGAAGCCGATCACCGGCACGTCCGCGCCAACTTCTTTGCAGACGGCGCGAATCGCGTCGCCGACAAACCGCGTATCGCGCGCGGGATCAAAATCGCGCAAGCGCCGCACCGCCGCCAAATCGCGCACCGGATTCGAAAGCACCGGCCCCGAATCCGGCACGTCCAGCGGCAGTCCCATGGCCTCCGCCACGATCAAAATGTCCGAAAAAACGATTACGGCGTCCACGCCCAAAATCCGAAACGGCTGCAGCGAAACTTCCGCCGCCACCTCTGGCGTCTTGCATATCTCCAAAAACGTATAGTGCTTCCGCACCGCCTGATATTCCGGCAGGTATCGCCCGGCCTGGCGCATGATCCACACGGGGACGCGCTCCACCGGCTCAAAGCGGCACGCGCGCAAAAACAGGTCCTTGCGGTTCTCTGCGGGAGTCATAGGTTCGAAGTCATGATAGCAGAAGGGGTTTACTGGCGCACAGCGCTCCATCCGGGCCATTCAGGCACCCCGTCGCGCGGCGCTAGGTCATGTTTCTAATTAGCGTTAATCAGGCACGACTACACGGTCGCGTGGGGTGTGAGCTTAAGAGGGCAGTGCGGCACGCGCAGATCTAAGAATTGAACCCCGGGTTTGGCTCAATTGGGCAGGCGCCGTAGATATTCGACGAAGGCCGTTCTTCTCACCCACCTTGTATCTTCGCTAGACGTGCCCTTGGCTGATGAAGGATACGTCTTAACGCTCTTTGGTAAGCCCACTTGATAAGTGTTCACTCTGACTCCATAGTCGCATCGTTGCTCAGTTTCCTTCCCATCGAATATGCAATCATATCTAACGCTGAGGGCGCTATAGCCCTCATACATGACAAGGTAGAACGAAGAAATTGGGCCGTAGCTCAAGGCGGAACTCGTCGCCGGCGGCTTGGGCTCAATCCCGTCTGCGGAGTGATGTAAGAGCACAAATAACTCTTCCCCGAGACCATAGCCAATAAATGGGCCGAAATAAATAATGGCCCCTTTCTTGACACCCTTGAACGGCTCAAGCACTTCGGCTTTGTAAACAGCCCGTGAATAGTGTTCCGTGTCGCCCGATAAAATGCGGACACTCGCTACTAGGTCCGCCTGTTTCATCAATGCTTCAGCTTTGACTGGAGCGGGTTCGCTAATTGTGATTTTTTGCTCCTGAGCGCCGGCAACGGAACCGGATACGATAAAACAAAGCAACAATGGGAAGAACACTCGAATTACCAAATCCCTCATACGGAAGAAATGACACAGAAGACTCGCTAATTCAATCTGTATCTTGGACTTTTCCGTCGTGACTGCCGAGTCGCGTAATCGGAAACTGATCCGCCACCAATTACGCAACCACCGCGCGGTTTCGCCATCATAAGCGTTATAATCTACAGGCTATTCGGGGAGTTCCCGCTTTTCATGACACACTTTCTGGGCGACTTGAGCCTGGCACTCTACGTTGCGAGCTTTATCTGCTACGCCCGAAATCTGTACGTGCCCAACCTGTGGGTGGGGCGGCTGGCCTCGTTCCTGCTCGCCGCGGGCATCGCGGCCCAATATCAGGAACTCTACCAGCGATCTCTGGCGCTGCACACGGTGCCCTACGACGACCTGTACGGCTCGATGTCGCTCTTCGCGTGGCTATTGGGTCTCACCTATCTGGGCCTGGAAGTTTTTCACCGGCAACGCACGGTGGGACCGTTCGTGACGCTGCTTCTGGTCTGCTGGCTCGTGCTGCTCGATCTGTTCACGCCGCGCTCTCTTCCCGCTCCGTCCGTGCCACGCGGCGCGATGTTTGCATTTCACGTCACGCTGAATACCTGGGCGTACGCAGCGTTCGCGCTTTCTTTTGTGCTCAGCGTGATTTATCTCATACAAGACTGGGTGTTGCGCTCGCGGCGGCTGGGCACGCCGTTCTGGCGCTTCCCGGCATTGGACGTTCTGGACCGCATGGCGCGCAGCAGCGTGTATATTGGCCTGGTGGCTCTGGCGTTCGGCGTCGGGATGGGCCTCGCCTGGGAACATCGCCTGAGCGGCGGCTACAGGTTGGGCGATCCGAAAGTGATCATCACGCTGGCGATCGTGGGAGTCTATGTCGCCTACCTGCTGCTTTCGCGGAATGCCACATGGCGCGGAGCGCGCGCGGCGCTGCTATGCTCGTTTAATTTTTTGATGGTTCTTTTCAGCTATACGTTTGTGAATTTATATCTCACGCGGTTCCACCGGTTCCTTTGATGGCGACGACTACCGCAGACAATTCGAATCGCCCCGGGGCTGTGCGCATCCGTGTGGCATTGATCGGCTGCAACCATCGCACCGCGCCAGTGGAATTGCGCGAACGCATCGTGTTTTCCTCGCAGCAGGCGCTGCAAGCCGCCGATGAATTGCGCGACCGCGGCATTCTGGAAGAAGCCGTGGTTGTTTCCACCTGCAATCGCAGCGAACTCTACGGCGTTCCGGGCGAACTTGCGCCATCCGCCGCCGAGGCCATGGAAGAGTACGTCGCGTCGTTCCATCGCATCCCACGCGGCGAACTCGCGGGCCGCTTCTACCGCTGGAGCGGGCCGGACGCGGTGCGTCATCTCTTCCGCGTCGCTGCCAGCCTGGATTCCATGCTGCTCGGCGAAGCCGAAATCCTCGGGCAATTGCGCACCGCCTACAATCAGGCGCTCGAACACGGCGCTACCGGGCCGGTGCTGAATCGCATGTTCCAAAGCGCGCTCGAAGTTGGCAAGCGCGTGCGCAGCGAAACACAGGTGGGCACGCGGCCGATGTCCGTCGCGCTCGCGGGAGTGAAACTGGCCGAGCGCGTCTTCGGCAACCTGAAAGGACACTCCGCGCTGATTCTCGGGGCTGGCGCAGTGGCCGAGCAAGTCGTCGAGCACATGCGCAATCGCGGCATCGGAAATTTGCGCGTGATTAACCGCTCGTTCGATCGAGCCGCGGAACTGGCGCAGCGCTTCGGCGGAGAGGCCGTGGCGTGGGAATCGCTGGAATCAGTGCTCGGCACTCCGGACATTCTGGTGACCTCGGTGGGCGCTAGCGGCCCGGTGCTCACGCGCGAAATGCTTGAGCGCGCCATTGCCGCGCGCTCGGGCCGACCGGTTTTTGTGGTGGACCTCGGCGTTCCGCGCAACGTAGCCGACAACGCCTCGGGCCTCTACAATCTCTATCTTTACAACATTGACGATCTGGGCGAAATCGTCGAGCAGAATAAGAAAGCGCGCGAATCCGAAATCCCGCGCGCCGAAGCAATCATCGCAGAGCACATTGATAAATTTGAAGCGTGGCGCGGCGCGCTCGAAGCCGGCTCGATCGTCAACGACCTGCGCGACCAGTTCCACAAGCATCGCGAACTGATCATCCGCGAAAAACTGAAAGATATGGACGACGTCTCTCCGCAGGAACGCGAACGCATCGCACACATCACCGAGGAATTGATCGAGCGCTTGCTGGAGGAGCCGCAGGAAAAATTGAAACACGGCCGCGGAATGCGCGGGCGGCTCGCGGGCCTGGAAGCCATACGCCATCTCTTTGGTCTGGACGAAGGCAAGAAGTGAAGCCGCTGCGAATCGGCACGCGCGGCAGCGCGCTCGCGCTCTGGCAAGCCAATCACTTCCGCGACGCGTTGCAAAGCGCGTGCGGAATTGCCGCTGAAATCGTCGTTATCAAAACTTCCGGCGACCAGTTTGCCACCGCGCCGCCCGACCAGATCGGCGTGAAGGGCATCTTTACCAAGGAACTGGAAGACGCGTTGCTCGACGGGCGCACCGATCTTGCCGTGCACAGCATGAAAGATGTTCCCACCGAGCTTTCGGATGACTTTCGCGTCGCCGTCGTTTTCAAGCGCGAAGATCCGCGGGATGCGCTGATTTCACACCGTGGCGAAACGCTTGCAAAATTGGCGCGTGGCGCGCGCATCGGGACCAGCAGCTTGCGGCGTGCGTCGCAGCTGCGCTTGTTCCGTCCCGATTTTCGAATCGCGGAGCTGCGCGGCAATGTGGATACGCGCCTGCGCAAGGTTGCTTCCGGCGAATATGACGCCATCGTGCTGGCGAAGGCCGGCATCGACCGTCTGGGCCTGTCCGAGCGCATCACCGAAGTGATTCCACCGGAGATCGTCGTTCCGGCAGTCGGCCAGGGCGCGCTGGGCGTCGAATATTTCGCACCGCGGCAGGGCGACTTCAGCTTTCTCGAAAAATTAATAGACCGGGACACGATGCTGGCGGTTCATGCCGAACGCGCGCTGCTCGCGGAACTTCAGGGCGGCTGCCGCTTGCCGCTGGGCGCGTGGGCGCGTCTTGAAAACGACACGATGATTCTGGACGCCTGCGTACTTTCCGCCGATGGCGCTGAATCGCTGCGGCGCCGCGGCGAAAAGAAATGCGCGTCGGTTGCGGATGCCGAATCTTTGGGCCGAGCCGTCGCCGAAGAACTCCTAGCAGCCGGAGCCGACCGTCTCCTACGTCTTGCAGGAAGGTCCGTTGGACAATCGCAATAAATCGAGCGCAGCAGGTGCGCTGGCCGGCAAGCGCATCGTCGTGACGCGCGCGCCCGAGCAGGCGCTCGAGCTGATTCGTGCTCTCGAAACGCTTGGTGCCGAGGTGCTCCAGTTACCGACCGTGAGTTTTGCTCCGCCGGAAAATCCCGCGCAGTTGGATGCCGCGCTCGCGGGCCTGGCCGGCTTCGACTGGATTCTATTCACCAGCCAGAATGCGGTACGATTCTTCTGCGGCCGCTGGATCGAAACCGGGCACGAGCGTGCGGCGCTTGCCTCCGTCCGGAGTAAAGTGGCAGCCGTCGGAACCGCCACAGCGCGAGCCGCTACAGCAGAAGGGATGAGGGTGGATTACGTGGCACAAACTCAAACAGGCGAATCGCTCGCCGCGGAGCTGCGCGATTCCATGGCAGCGAAGGAAGTTCTGCTGCCGCGCAGCGATCGCGTGGACGATCGCTTGCCGTCGGCGTTGCGCGAAGCAGGCGCCACCGTGCAAGAAATCGTAGCCTATCGCACTCTGCGGCCGGAAACGCTCGATCCTGAAATACTGGCCAGCATTCGCCGCGCGGAAATCGATGCGATCGTCTTCGCCAGTCCATCGGCATTTCACAATCTGGCCGCGTTCGTGCCGCCCGCGGAGCTGGCAAAAATCTCGAACCAGATTCAATTCGCGGCGATAGGGTCCACTACCACGCGCGCATTACGAGAAGCGGGAGCGCGCGTCGTGATCGAATCGAACGACGCATCATCGGCGGGCTTGGCGGACGCCATCGCCAAGTATTATCAGCGCCAGACACCCACAGTGAGGCACGCATGACTTTCCCCATTCATCGGCCGCGGCGCCTGCGGCGCAATGAGGCGCTGCGCGGCCTGGTCCGCGAAACGCGGCTTACCACCAGCGGCATGGTGTATCCCATGTTCGCGTGTCCCGGGAAAAACGTGCGCAAAGAAGTGAGCTCGATGCCCGGCATCTATCAGCAGTCCGCGGATCAGATTGTGGAAGAGTGCCGCGAAGTCGCCGATCTCGGCATTCCGAGCGTGGTTCTTTTTGGCCTGCCGGAACACAAAGACGAATTGGCCACGGAATCCGCCTCGGCGCACGGCGCGGTGCAGCGCTCCATCGAAGCAATCCGCAAAGCAAAACTCAATCTTCTGGTGATTACCGACGTCTGCCTTTGCGAATACACCAGCCACGGCCACTGCGGCGTAATCAAGGATGGCGAAGTGTTGAACGATCCGACCCTGGTGATCCTGGCCGATGCGGCGCTTTCCCACGCGCGCGCCGGAGCGGATATAGTGGCGCCCTCGGACATGATGGACGGGCGCGTCGCCGCGATCCGCCAGCGCCTGGATGAAAACAGCTTCGAGGATGTCGCCATTCTTTCTTACGCTGCGAAATACTGCTCGGCCTTTTACGGGCCGTTCCGCGAAGCCGCGCAATCCGCCCCGCAATTCGGCGACCGCCGCAGCTACCAGATGGACCCCGCGAATGCGCGCGAGGCGCTGCGCGAAGTGGCGCTCGATATCGAAGAAGGTGCGGACATAATTATGGTGAAGCCGGCGCTCCCGTATCTGGACGTGATTCATCAAGTTCGCGAAAAATTCGATATACCCGTGGCTGCTTACAACGTCAGCGGGGAATACTCGATGGTGAAAGCCGCGGCGATCAATGGCTGGATTGACGAGAAACGAGTGACGCTGGAAATTCTGACGGCTATTCAACGAGCCGGCGCCGGAATGATTTTGACCTATCATGCCAAGGACGCGGCGCGCTGGCTGAAAGCGTGCTAAGAGCGTGTCAAGGGTGACAGAGGAAACATGGCGAGCGAGACAGTGAAGAGCGCGAAAGAAAAAGCAGCCGACACTGCGCACGATGCGCGGCCGCGCTCCGCGGAAATCTTCGAGCGGGGCAAGAAAACCCTAGTCGGCGGAGTGGATAGCCCCGTGCGCGCTTTTCGCGCGGTTGGTGGCTCGCCGCTGGTGATTGATCACGCGCTAGGTACGCGCCTGTACGATGTGGACGGCCGCGAATACCTCGACTACGTCTGCTCCTGGGGCGCGCTGATCCTCGGCCATGCGCATCCCGACGTAGTCGCCGCCGTTTCCGAACAGGCCGCACGCGGAACCAGTTACGGGATGACCTCGCCGCTCGAAATCGACCTGGGCGAAAAAATCACGCACGCGATTCCTTCCGTCGAAATGGTCCGCTTTGTAAGTTCCGGCACCGAAGCGGCCATGTCCGCGGTTCGCCTGGCGCGCGCCTTCACCGAGCGCGACCTGGTAATCAAATTCGAAGGCTGCTACCACGGGCATTCCGATGGCTTTCTTTCGGAAGCGGGCTCAGGCCTCGCCACGCTGGGCATCGCCGCGTGTCCCGGCGTTCCCGACGCATTTGCGCGGCTCACGCTCAACACTCCCTACAACGATCTGGCCGGCGTTGAAACACTGTTCCGCCAGCATCCCGGAAAAATTGCCGCGATCATCGTCGAGCCGGTCGCTGCAAATATGGGGGTCGTCGTACCCGCTCCCGGCTTTCTCGAGGGCCTGCGCGAAATCACCAAGCGCGAAGGCGCGCTGCTGATTTTTGACGAGGTGATCACCGGATTCCGCATGGCCTACGGAGGCGCGCAGCAAGTCTACAAAATCGATCCCGACCTGACCGTGATGGGAAAGATTATCGGCGGCGGCTTGCCCGTTGCAGCCTACGGCGGCAAGCGACATATCATGGAACGCGTGGCGCCGCTCGGCCCGGTCTATCAAGCCGGCACTCTTTCCGGCAATCCGCTCGCGATGTGCGCGGGACTCGCGACTCTGCCGAAACTCGAAGCGCCCGGTTTCTACGAAGCCGTAAATGCAAGAACCCAGCGCCTCGCCGAAGGACTGCGCGCGGGCCTGCAGGAATCCGGCGTAGTAGGCGCAGTGAATGTCGCCGGTTCTCTACTCACGATCTTCTTTTCGAGCGGACCCATCCGCAATTATGCGGACGCCAAGAAATCCGACACAACCAAATTTGCGAAGTTCTTCCAAGAGATGCTCGCGCGCGGGATCTTCCTGCCACCTTCGCAATACGAAGCCCTCTTCGTTTCCGCCGCCCACACCGATGCCGATATCGAGCGCACGATCCAGGCAGCTAACGAAGGCCTCCGCGCAGTCCAAACCGGATAAGCGCCACACGTGGGCGCCACAGCCGCAAGAATCACCATCGTCTGAACGAGTCTGGCGCGGAGGCTTTCCGGCCGCTGTCTGCCCTGAGTTCAGGCCCCAAAACTCACGAACCGGCGAAGGTCCCGCGAACATCGCGCCCATACCTCGTTCCAAATCAGGAACTTAGAAGTGGTAACCCTGGTACTAGTCGAAGGAAATGGTTTTCCTTTCCACAGCCCGTGGAAGCCCTCAAAAACAGCTTTCGCCAGCCCACTCGGCTGCTAAGTGCTGCAAATCCAATGTGTCCTCGGCGCGCGCGCGATGGTCCGGCCCGTGCTATTTCATCTGCGTTAGGCAAATACAGGAGACCCCTTCTCATGGTATTAGCCGTCGCAGCTCTGTTGCTCCAGCTTCACTCTTTCCAGCCGGTCGCGCCCGCGTCCAGCGCCGTTCCTGCGGCAGCCAACTCCACTATTGCTGAGGCTCCGCTTGCGTCAAACGCTGCGCCTGCCGCGAGGCCGGCGAATCACGCCGATTATGTCGCCGCCAGCGGCGAATCTTCCTCGATCCGCATGAATTTGACTGCGGTGCACTTCGACGGCGCGGATTCCAAGGCGCGCTTGCAAGGGACTCTCACCAACGTGTCGCTCGACACCACACCTGACGCGCAATCGTTCTCCACTGTGCGCATTCCGACGCCATCTTCGAAGGAATACGAAATCAAAGAAGCGATGTCCATGCCGTCGCGCAATGCCTGGATCGCGCTATCCATCGTGCAACACGGCGCGGCAGCGTTTGACGCCTATTCGACGCGGCAGGCCGTCGGGCACGGCGCCGTAGAAGACGACCCTCTGATGCGCCCCTTCGCGAATTCGCCGGCTATCTACGTGGCCACGCAATTCGGCCCGGTAATTTTCGACCTGCTCGCGCGGCACATGCAGCACAGCGAATATCCGATGGTGCGGCGCTTGTGGTGGATGCCGCAGAGCATGAGCGCCGGCCTCTCGATTTTTTCCGGCGTCCACAATTTGCACGTAGCCGCAGCGAACCCGTAGCGCGCCCGTAGGCCGGGCGATTAGAAGTTCCAGCGAATTTGCAGTCTTTCTCTGGCGGGGAAGACTTCAGCAAGGGCAGTGGGTCTCTCCCCCGCTGCCTTTTTCTTTTTCCGGCGAAATATCGGCGGGCTACGACGCGGCTCGTGCGCCGGCGTGGGCAAAGGAAGTCGCCGTGCCCGCCATCTTCTTCTCAATCCAATCAGCGGCGCGTTGTGCGCTTTCCACGGCGCCCGCCAGGTCCGACTCCGGCCCGATCGAATCCGTGTTTGCAAAGAAAATGCGATCGAGCGGCTTGTTAGCGGCGGGAATGGATTTGGTGTAGGCACCTGGCCGGGAAAGAAAGATCGGATGGCCGCGGCGGTAGAAATGAAGTTCCAGAGGCTCGGGCGAGAACTCCGGAAGCAGCTTGTGAAAATCGCGCAGGACGTTCGCGGCGATTCGGCGGCAGCCGTCAATTCTCAGCAGGCTGTCCCGCTGCAATTCGGAAATCGGCGTATAAAACGTAAGGATTCCGTTCTTCTGCTGGTAGCCGGGCTGTTTGAGGTCCACCCAATCCGCGACGATCACGTCCGAGAAAGAATTTCCCGGGCACCATGTGTCATAGGCGCGGCTATACACCGGCTTCTCGAAAATCATATTGATCACGGCATACGGACAGTAGCGGAACGATCGCATCATCTCGGTTTGCGCGTCCGAAAGTCCGGAAACGAGCCGCCAGGTGATCATTTTGGGCGTCGCCATGATTACGAATTTGGCGGCGACCGTGCGCAAGGCTCCTCCATGCACGTAGGTGATGTGTACTGCGGTTTTCTGCGGCTCCACGGCCACAATCGTCGCGTCTGAGATCATCCGCTCGGCATCTTTTGCGTGCAGCGTCTCCGAAAGCTTCTGCGCGAACACCGCATTGCCGCCCGGCAATGTTACCCGGGTGTCGTTTTCGGCTGATTCCGCCTGGTCCTTCAATTCGATCAGTGCGACCAGAGCGGAGGTGTCCTCCGATTTCGCGCCATAGTTGGACGGGCCGTAGCAGTCCCACCATTGCTTCAGTTCCGGCGGGTAGCCTTTCAAGTATTTCGTCAATGGAACGGCGTCATATTGTGCGAGATTTTTATTGGCGGCCTGCTTGAGCATCTCGCTGCGGAATTTCTTGAAGCTCTCGCGCACCCCGGCGGGGTAGGGAAGTTCGTCGAGGCCGGCGCCCCAAGTATCCGCGACCCACTTGCCGTTCACGATGGTCGGGTCTGGCGAATTGATGGGCAACGGGTTCATTCCCAGCTCGCGAGCAAGTTGCTCGCTGGGGGTGCCCTTGTAATCGAAAGCGGAACCGGTGGCGAACGGCTGGCCCTGGTATTCCTCCATGGTGGCGTTGCCGCCCCAATGTGGTTCCTTTTCGAGCAGCAGGAAATCGTGGTCCCGCAAAAAATACGCGGCGCACAGTCCGCTGGCTCCGCCCCCGACGATAACGATGTCATGCCGTTGCGAGACCGGCGGTCGGGGAAATTTATGGTCGTCGCGAACTTCGTGGCATATCTTGTAATGGTCGCCGGTAATTTCCGGTTGCGGTGCGCTTTCGGCGCCCAGAAGGGCAAGATCGATCGGGCAACCCGCCGCTACCGAGCCCGCCACGATAAATTTCAGGAAGTCTCTGCGGGATTCGGTCACCGGGTCTCTCCTTCGAGAGGGGCGGGCATCAGCGGCGCCGCCGATTCATCGGAGCTTTGCGCGCGGGTTCGCAACCGGTACCAGATCAGAATCGTGCCGATGGAAAAAAGCAAAATCAGCGTCGAGATGGCGTTGATCTCCGGAGTGATCCCGCGGCGCAAGCGCGACCAGATCTCCAGCGGCAAAGTGTTGTCGCGCCCGATCAGAAAAAAGCTCACCGCAATCTCATCCAGCGACAACGTGAAAATCAGCAACCCCGCGGCGATCAGCGATACACGCAGATTCGGCAGCGTAATCCGCCAGAATGTCTTCCACTGATTCGCTCCCAGGTCGAGCGATGCTTCTTCCTGCGCGCGCTCCAGCTTTTGCAATCCCGCGAAGATTTCGGTGGTCGCCACGGAAATCAACGCGGTTCCATGTCCGAGCGTAATCGTCACCAGGCTCAGCTTCATCCCCACCGCCACAAACAGCATCAAGAGCGATAGCCCCGTGATGATGCCGGGGAGAATCAATGGCAGCAGCACGAGCCGCCGGAAGAGCGCTTTCCCCGGAAAGTCAGTGCGGTCGAGCGCCAGCGCCGCCGGCAAACCCAAGCACAGAGCGATCGCCACTGCAATCGCAGCGACGATCATGCTGTTCAGCACTGCGTCCCACAGCGCACCATCGGCGAAAAGTTGGCGATACCAGTCGAAAGTCCAGCCCGACGGCGGAAATCCTCCTACGCCCGAACCGTTGAACGAATAAACCACTAGCACGATGATGGGAAAGTAGAGAAACGCGTAGACCAGGAATGCATAAGCGCTCAACAACGGAGCGCGGCGCGATTGGAGTCCTCCGCTCATGAAATCGTCAGCCTCTTTTCCAGGCGTTCGGTGGCAAACAGCAACGTGACGACGAGCAACATCATGCAGAACGAAATCGCCGCGCCCAGCGGCCAGTTGTAAGCGGCCCCGAAGAGGCTCACCACGATATTCGAAATCATGATTCCGCTCGGCCCGCCCACCAGCAGCGGCGCCAGAAAATCGCCAAGCGTCAAGACGAAAGCAAACGTCGCCCCGGCCAGCAGTCCCGGCAATGAGAGCGGCAAAATGACGCGCCGAAACGTGGACCACGGCGAAGCACCCAGATCGTGCGAAGCCTCCACCAGGTTGCGGGGAATGTGTTCGAGCGAAGCGTAAATCGGCAGCAACGTAAACGGCGTGTAGATGTGGGTCAAAGTGATGATCACCGCGAACGGGCTATAGAGCAGAAACTCCACGGGCCGGTGCGTGATATGCAGATATTGCAGAAGACCGTTCAGCACCCCGTCGCTGCCCAAGATCGTCTTCCACGCGTAGCCGCGCACCAGGTAACTGGCCCACAGCGGGATGATCACCAGTTGGTACAGCAGATCTTTGCGCTTGGCGGCGTGAAACGAAAGGTAGTAAGCCAGAGGATAGCCCAACAAAAGCGCGCAGAGCGTGACGCCGCCGGCGATGCGCATCGAGCGAAAAAGCACCTCGAGATAAATGGGATTGCGCACCAGTTGTACGTAGTTCTGCAAAGTCCAGGTGTGTACGATCACTTGTAGCGACGAGACGGACCAGAAGCTGTAGCAAAAGAGTATGACGTACGGGACCAAAAGAAAAACAGTGACCCACAGCAGTGGAGGAATCGTGACGCCGGCTTTGTAGGTACGCGAGTACACGGTTAACTGTGCTCCCCTTCGCGAACGCGCGCCGCGTCACTGCAATCGAATTCGAATTCATGCTCGCCCGAAAGCACTCCGGGGTTCGGAAGGCGCACGCGAATCACGCTCGAATTTCCGCAATCCACTTCCACCAGGTCCGTCGCGCCGCCAAAGGATTGATTGCAGACGCTCCCGCGAAACCGGGCGACGCTCCCGTTCTGCGCAGGCCTCGCCGCGCCACCCTGCGCCAAACGAATGCATTCAGGCCGCAGGGAGTAGGTCGCCTTTCCGGATCCGCCGCCCACCCGCCACGCGATCACTCCCGCGGTCGCGATGCCGTCGCGCACTTCGGCGCGCAATAAATTCGTCTGGCCGATGAATTCAGCCGCGTACGCCGTGGCCGGCTCTCCGTAGATCGCCCGCGGCGGCGCGACTTGTTCCAAGAGTCCCGCGCGGAGCAGCGCCACTCGATCGGAAAGCGCCATCGCCTCCTCCTGGTCGTGCGTGACGAAAATAAATGTGATTCCCACTTCGCGCTGCAGCGACTTCAATTCCACCTGCATTTGCCGCCGAAGATTCGCATCCAGCGCCGAAAGCGGCTCATCCAGCAGCAGCACGCGAGGGCGATTCACCAAAGCGCGAGCTAACGCCACACGCTGTTGCTGCCCGCCGCTGAGCCGCGACGGAGCGGCTTGCGCGAATTCGCCCATTTTCACCATGGCCAGCGCTTGCGTGACGCGCTCGGGAATCTCGCTCTTGGGAGCGTTCTTGGCGCGCAAGCCGTAGGCCACGTTTTCAAATACCGAAAGATGCGGAAAAATCGCATAACTCTGGAAGACGGTGTTCACCTGCCGGCGATGCGCGGAAATTCGATCCAGCCGCTCGCCGCCTATCCATATTTCGCCGCTGTCCAGTTCTTCAAATCCCGCGATCAGGCGCAGCAGGGTCGTCTTTCCCGAACCGCTTTCGCCCAGAATCGTCAAAAATTCCCCGGACGCGACGTCGAGGCTGATTCCGCGTAGGACCGGACGCTTGCCATAGCGTTTGATCACTTGCCGGATAGACAGGAGAGACGCGTTATCAGCGGAAGATGCCGCAACACCGTCGCGGGAAAGGTTCACTGCGCGGCCTTCACTTCATTCCATATCTCGTTGTATTTTTCGCGGCGCGGCACTTGCTGCCAGAAATAAATGCGCTTCATGTAATCGTCCACATCATCCAGATGCAGCGATTTCTTCTGCTCTTCGCTCATCAATTCGGCCGCGCGCGGATTCGTCGGATCGTAACCCGTAACGTCCGTCACCATTTTTTGGGTTTTCGGCTCGATCATGTATTCCAGAAATTCCGTCGCCAGTTGTTTATGCTCGCTTGCGGATGTGATCATCAGGTGGTCAATCCACCCGGTGGTGTTTTCTTTCGGAATGGTTTCCGCGATTGGAAAACCGGCCTTGCGCAGCTGGTTGGTCATCAACGGCCAGCCCATCGCCGCCACAATTTCGTGATTCTCGAAAAGATTGGTTAGTTCGCCGCCGGTGGACCAGAATTTGCGGATGTTCGGCTTCAGCTCCAGCAATTTCTTGCGCACGTTCTCCAGTTCTTCGTCACTGAGATTGTAAATGTGATCGGGATCGGGCTTGTCGTACCCAAGTGCTTGCGCAGCCATGTAAATCGTGGAAAGCTCGTCCCACGCGGATATTTTCCCTTTCAGTTTGGGATCCCAAAGCACCGACCAGCTATCCGGCGCCTTCGCAAAATAAGTGGTGTCGTAGAGCAGGGGATTCGGCCCCCAGGTAAACGGCACGCCGTACACATTCCCGTTCGCGCGCACCAGGGGCATCGAGCGCAGCCGCTCCGATAATTGCGAATAAGACGGCAGCTTGGAAAGATCGAGCGGCGCGGCCAATCCGGAAGCGGCAATCATCGTCGCGACGTCGCTCGAAGGAGAAATCACATCGTAGTTGCTCGCGCTTCCTCCGCGCAACTTCGCCACCAGTTCGTCGCTCGAGCCCATGTAAGACGCGCTGATTTTGCAGGCATGCGCTTCCTCGAAAGCGCGGACGTACGAAGGGTCCGCGTATCCCTCCCACACCAGCAAGCTCAGCGTAAGAGTCTTCTTCGCGCACCCAAACGCGCCAATCGACAACGCAGCCGCAGCCGCCGCCAGGAGCAATCGCCACGTCACGCGTTTTCCTTCCGTCATCGTTTCTCTCCAGAATCGCCACAGTCACGCGCGCCAGCGATCGTCCGCGCTGCGTATGTTGCTAACACCGCTGCCGACCGCAATCCCGCACGCGACTCAAAACGTCGGCGGCGTATTGATCCACAGCACCAGGGTTTCCGTCTTTCCCGGGTTCTTCCAATGATGCTCGTGCGTGCTCTCAAAATAAAAACTGTCGCCTTCCGCCAGTTGCTGGATTTCGCCGTTGGGCAGCGAAATCTCCAGCTTGCCTTTCAAGATGTAAAGAAATTCCTCGCCATGGTGCGCATACGATTCGCCGCTGCCCGCCGAAGGCGCGATGCGAAACAAATGCGGTTCCATCAAGGTGTTTCCCCACGCCAGCAATTCCATGCGCACGCCCGGACCGGCGTCCAGCACCTTGCGCTCTCCTGGTTTCACCCGGCCCGGATTCGCATCCGACGGATCGAAAAGCGCCAAAATATTGATTCGGTAGAATCGCGCCAGTCTTCGCAGAGTCGCTACCGAAGCTGTCATCTGTTCGCGTTCCAGCGCGCTCAGAAATCCCACGGAAACTCCCGCCGCGCGCGCTACTTGCGAAAGCGAATATCTTTTGCGCAAACGCATCCGCCGCAAACGCGCTCCCACGGGACTCGCCTGGGGCCGGTGGTTCGCGGAACTCAGCACTCCTTCCTTGCGCAGAAGGTGCACGATCGCCGGAGCATTCAGGCCCCGCGCGCGGCGCAGAAATTGCGCGCGTTTCAAGATGCGCACGTCTCCTTGCGTGTACAGCCGATACTTGCAGCGCGTGCGTTGCGGCGAAACCAATCCCAAAGTCTCCCAGGTCCGCAAAATGGATGCAGACACTCCCACCATTTGCGCTACATCGCTGATGCGCAAGTATCCCTGGGACGCCTCGCTCTTCGTGGAGCGCTTCCGCGCCTTCCGCAATTCAGTTTCCCCTTGACAACCTTCGGGCCTTCTTCTAACGTTCGCGGATTATAGTAAGGTTTTTTCGCGGTCTGCAACCGAAAAACTTTAAGCTGCGCGTGGGGGTTGGGGGGCGGCAGCTTTTTCCAAAGGAGCGGCTATGAGGGCGACGGGACGGTTAGGGGTGTATCTATTGGTGTTTGTGGGCTTGTTCGCTTGCGCTTCGGCGTGGGGACAGACCGGCGGTGAAATTCGCGGCGTCGTAAATGATCCGTCGGGCGCAGTCGTGCCGGGCGCGACCGTCACTGTCAAGCTCACCGGCACCGATAACACGCGCACCGTCACGTCTGACAAAGACGGCGCCTTCGACATTCCCGAACTCGCGATCGGCAGCTACGACGTCACCGCCGACGCCCAGGGGTTCAAAAAGTTCCTCGCCAAGAGCGTGGTCGTCTCCATCGGCCACGTTAACTTCATCACCGTAACCCTTCAGCTGGGCGCAGGAAACCAGACCGTAACAGTCGAAGCCAATGCCGTGCAGGTAGAAACCACTAGCTCGCAGCTTGGCGGAGTGATGACCGATACATCCATCCGCGAATTGCCTTTGAATCAGCGCAACGCGTACGCGCTGCTGCAACTGCAACCCGGCGTGCAATCCCAATTGGGCGCGGACCTGTTTGCGGGCAGCGAAAACCCGGGCGTGGTATCGGTGAACGGCGGCCGTGGCCGCGCCAACAATTACATGGTCAACGGGGGCGACGGAAACGACATTTTCGTCAACGCGCCGGCGATTCAACCTTCTCCCGACGCGATCGAAGAGTTTCGCGTACTGACCAATACGTTTGACGCCGAATACGGCCGCAACTCGGGTTCTGTCGTCAACGTGGTGACCAAATCCGGAACCAACTCTGTCCACGGAGACTTCTACGATTTTCTGCGCAACGATGCGCTTAACTCGCGCGGCTATTTTGATAACACCATCGCGCCCTACAAGCAGAACCAGTTTGGCGCCACTCTGGGCGGCCCGATCAAGAAGGACCGCACGTTCATCTTCGGTTCCTACGAGGGGAATCGGCTGCATCAGGGCGTTTCGACGGGTCAGGTGCAACTACCGACCGCCGCCGAAGCAGCAGGAGACTTTTCTGAACCTGGACTTGAGCCGGGAGGCGGACCAGCACAAGTTTTTACAGGCGGCATCGCGGACCAAACATTTGCAGATGTACTCAATGCCCGCCCGGGCTGCAGCGCCGCTGTTCTGACTCAGAGCGGTCAGGCGATCGCCGTGGGCAGCACGTATGGCACGACGTCCAGCGGCCCTGGGATATTCACAAACGTAGCGACAAATACCGAGAACCAAATTCCCACGGCCTGCTTCGATCCTACCGCCGCCGCTCTTTACAACAAATACATCGCGCCATTGGGGACGGGCATTTATTCCGCCGTTCCGCCGGAGATCGTCAGCAACAATCAGTTCACCGTGCGCTTCGACCACAAAATTACCGGCAATCAACAATTCAGCGCTTACTACTACTTCGAAAACGATTCAAGCACCTTGCCGCTTTCCTACTTTCAGGGCGCGGGGGGAAACACTCCGGGCTTCGGCGCGCTCTTCGGCACGCGCGTCCAACAATGGAATCTGAGTCACACCTGGACTTTGAGTTCTACCGCGGTCAACGAATTTCGCTTCAATTACTTCAGGGAAGGGCAGCAAACGAATAACCACCCGGTGCACACTCTCGCCAGCGTCCAGGATTCCTGCGGATCGGCAATTGATCCGTCAATGTGTTTTAGTGATCCATCCACCCCGTACCTCGGTATCACCACCGATCTTCCAGGTCACGTGGGCGTCCCCTACATCGACGTTTCCGGTGGCTTCGCCATGGGCAATAACTTTGAAGGCGAACTCCCGCAAACTGGCAACACTTTCCAGTGGACCGATAACTACACCAAGATAATCGGCAAGCACACCACGAAATTTGGAATAGACGTACGGCGCCAGCGGTTCGACCAGTTTCTATATTACGACGTGAGCGGCGAATTTTCGTTTACAAGCGCGCAGAACGCGGACCAGATCGGATCGGACAGCAACTTCGCGTCTTATCCGAACTATTTTCTGGGCGCTCCCAACACTTATTCGCAAGGTGCTGCCCAACGCGAAGACCTCCGCAATACGTCTCTATATTTGTTCGCCCAAGACAGCTACAAATTGAAAGAGAACCTGACCCTCAACTACGGCTTGCGCTGGGAGCTCAACACTCCCTATTTTGATACAGGCAACCGTCTGCAAACTTTTCGCCCTGGGCAGGCGACCACGCAATATCCCTGCTGGCTCTCGGCGGACAACGCCGCGGCGCTGGGGCTTAGCCCGGGTGACTGCGGTCAGGACAGCGGCCCCAACAATGCCGTCTTTCCGCTGGGACTGGTATTCCCCGGTGATAAGGGCGTGCCGCGCGGACTCACCTCCACCTACTACAAAGCATTCGCTCCCCGTATTGGTATTGCCTGGAGTCCCTCAGCCACGGACGGCTGGCTCGCCAAGTTGACCGGTGGCCCGGGCAAGACGAGCGTTCGAGCTGGCTTCGGCATTTTCTACAATCCCATTGAGCAACTCGTTTTGGAGCAGTTCAGCGCCGAGCCACCCTTTGGTGGCAGCTCCTATGTTGTCAACCCTCTGTTCAATCTTCCTTATCTTGGCCAGGACGGTACGCGGACGCCCAACCCTTTCGCCGGCGTGATCAACCAAACCCCCCAGACGCCGTGCGCCGTGGACCCGGCCGGGCCAGCCGGATGCGTGGACTGGTCGAACTTCCGGAGTTCCATTTATTACGGCGAGTTTCAGCCCCATCTCAAGTCCCAATACGCCGAGCAGTACAACCTGACCCTCGAGCGCCAGCTCTCGAAGGATATGCTTTTGCGGGTATCCTATGTCGGCACGCAAGCGCACCACCTGCTGGCCTCGTACGACCTGAACTACGGACACGCCGAGACTTGTCTGGAACTGAACAACATCCCCGCTTCCGGCGGCTGTGGCCCGTTCAGCGCGGATAGCTCGTACTTCCTGCCAGCGGGCACCGTAATTCCTGCTTATAGCGCTCCGCCGGGAACGCCTCCTACGTCGTGCTCGGGCTTGACGCTGCCTTACAATGCAGGTCCTGAAGGCAATTGCATTCCGGCGGGCACGGTTGTGGGAACCAACGGCGTTACCCTGGTCGGACTGCGTAAATATTCGTCGCCCAATTGTCAGCCGCTTACGGGAACTGGTTGCCCTTCCGACGGCGTTCCTGTTTTCAGCAATATCTTCGCCGAAGATACCATCGCCAACTCCAATTACAACGGCTTGCAAGTCTCGGTGGAAAAGAGCTATTCGCACGGTCTGCTGTTTCAAGCTTCCTACACATTTAGCAAAGCCATTGACCAGGGCGCCTCTTTTGAAAACGAGCTGAACCCTCTCAATTACAATGCCACTCGCGGACTTTCATTACTGGACGCAAAGAACAGATTTGTGTTCAGCCCGGTTTGGAATTTGCCAATTCCGAAGTACGATGGCGCTAAAGGAAAAACTTTAGACGGTTGGGGCGCCTCCGCGATCATCACCTACCAGAGCGGATTCCCCATACGCATCCAGGACCAGGACGACTCGGAACTGCAGAGCAGCGTTTTCTTCGAGGGGGCAAACACTCCTGAAGTCACAGGGCCGATCAGTTTCATCAGTCCGAAGGACACCGCCGCCAATCCCAACCCGAACCATCAGTACGTTGTCGGAAATTTTTCGGACTCCGACCCCGGGACGTTCGGCAACGTGCCCCACGCGCTGTGCTGCGGCGCCCCGATCAGCAATACCGATCTGGTGATTTCCAAAAAGACGCCCATCAATGAGCGCTGGAGTACCGAGTTTCGCGCCGAATTTTACAACACCTGGAATCACACACAGTTCAACAATCCTGACGGAAACTTCACCGATTCAACGTTCGGCCAAGTCCTGAAGGTTCGCGAAGGTCCTCGGGTAATGCAGTTCGGCTTAAAGTTCCTGTTCTGACGAAGTTCGGAACGCGGCGGAGCGAGGGTGTCCGGCACGGCGGACCCCTCGCTTTGTTGCGTAGAAACAAATTGCAGCAGGGAATCGCGGGGAAGTGGGACGCGCGGCGAACTCAATGGCGTCGCGAAGCGGCATCTAATTAACGGGGTAGTCTCTCGGAACGTTCGCCTGGGAGTTCCATGAAAATCGTCGTGCTAGGTGCGGGGCTGATGGGACGCGCGGTGGTTCACGATCTAGGCGTCGCGCGCGAAGTAAAAAATATTGTCGTCGCAGATTTCGACCGCGCCCGAGCGCATGACGTCGCCGAGAAATTCGGCCACGGCATTGCCCGCGCGGCGTTCGCCGACGTCCGCGACACCAAGCACCTTGCGAAGCTCTTGCACGGCTGCCACGCCGTCATCAATTGCACGCAGTACAATTGGAATCTGGACGTGATGCGCGCCGCGCTCGCCGCTCGCGTTCATTACCTCGATCTCGGCGGCCTCTATCACATGACGCGCAAGCAGTTTGCGCTGGGCCGCGATTTCCGCCGCATCGGCAAGCTGGCCATTCCGGGAATGGGCGGCGCGCCGGGAATCACCAACGTGATGGCTCGCGATCTGGCCGATTCGTTCGATCGCGTGGATTCGATCAAAGTCTTCAACGCCGGCGCCGACGAGCAGCGCTATGACAGCCCCATCGCCTACTCGTTTTCGATCGCGACCATCCTGGACGAGCTCACCATGCCGCCGATTCATTTCGTAAACGGGCGCTATGTGAAAAAAGAAATGCTGTCCGAGCCGGAGCCCGGAACATTTCCGGCGCCCATCGGCAAAATCACGCTGCGTCATTCGATTCATTCCGAACTGGGCACGCTCGCCGAAAGCTTCCGCAAGAAAGGCGTCCGCGAGGTATTCTTTAAGATTAATTACGATCCCAAGCTGGTGGAACTGGTCAGAACGCTCGTGGACGCGGGGTTCACGCAGCGCGAACCGATCCTGGTGAACGGCTCGCAGGTGGCACCGCGCGCCGTGTTGTTGGCCTTGATGCAGCAGAAAGCGCCCAGCAAGCCGCCGCTCGATGTGGAGGCGTTGCGCGTCGTAGTCGCTGGCCGCAGAGACAAGAAGCGCGTCACATCAGCCATCGAAATGTGGGCGGACCACACCACACGTCCGCAGCTCTCGGCTGTCGCGCGCGATACCGGTTTTCCGGCGGCCATCGCCGCCGTAATGCACGGGCGCGGAGAAATTCCGGGCGTCGGCGTGCAAGCGCCGGAAAACGTGGTGCCGCCGAGAGCATTTTTCACGGAGCTGAAGCAGCGCGGGTTCACTTTCCGCCGCTGGAATTTGCAACCGTAAGTTTCTCGCATTAAATCTCAGGGCCGTGCGTCGGCCACAGTACCAGCATTTGGAGGATGTTATGCACGAAGGACTCGAGCAGGAACTCAAAACCTACGAAAAGCGCACTCCGCGCTCCAAAGACGCTCACAAACGCGCCGAATCACGCTTGCCCCTCGGCGTCGCCAGCAATTATCGCGCCTACGATCCTTATCCACTTTTTGTCCGCGATGGCAAGGGCGGCTACATCCATGATATTGATGGCAACGAATACCTCGATTTCAATTTGTGCTTCGGCGCAATAATGGCCGGCCATTGCCATCCCGCGGTCATTAAAGCCGTGCAAGGAAAACTCGCCACCGGCACCATGTTCGGCATGCCACACGATCTTGAATGGGAATTGGCTGAGGAAATCTGCAAGCGCTTTCCGGTGGAAATGGTTCGCTTCAGCAATAGCGGCACGGAATGCACCATGCACGCCGTGCGCCTGGCGCGCGCCGCCACCGGCCGCGACCGCATCATCAAGATGGAAGGCGCCTATCACGGCTTGCACGATTCCGTGCTGGTCTCGCTCAAGCCCAAAGCCAGCGAAATCGGCGATCCGGCGATGCCCACTCCCGTTCCCGGCGGCGCCGGCATTCCCAAAGGCACGCTGCAAAATACGCTGATCGCGCAATTCAACGACATCTCCGGCGTCGAGCGTTTGTTCGCGAAATATCCCGGCGAAATTGCCGCGATCATCGTCGAACCGATCATGATGAATGTGGGCATCCTGATGCCCGACGAGGGCTATCACCAGGCGCTCCGAGAAATCACCAGGAAAAATGGCGCGCTGCTTATCTTCGACGAAGTGAAAACCGGCGCGAAACTGGCTTACGGCGGGGCCTGCGAATATTTCGCCGTCAAGCCGGACATCGTTTGCCTGGCAAAATCAATCGGCGGCGGCTTTTCGCTCGCGGCCTTCGCATCCAGCCGCGATGTGATGGGCCAAATTTCCGATCACAAGGTTTTTCACGGCGGCACCTACAACACCAATCCCGTCGCGATGGCCGCCGGAATCGCCACTTTCCGCGAAGTGCTGACCAAGGACGCCTACCAGCACGTCACCCGCCTCAATAAAAAGTTGCTGGACGGCTACAACAAGGAAATCTCGAAGAACAGCCTGCACGCCTATGTCGTCGGCGCCGGCTGCAACGGCTCGCTGATGTTCTTCGAAAAGCCCATCCGCAATTACCGCGACTGGCTGGGCGTGGATAGCGAACTCTGGCGGCATTACTGGTTTGCGATGGTGAATCGCGGCGTGATGGCCCAGCCCTATTGGTGGGATGAGCAATGGACCATCTCCGTCGCGCACACCGAAGCCGACATTGACCGGCACATCGCGACGTTCACCGAAATCGCGCCGGCTCTCGCCAAAGCGCAAAAAGAGCCGCACGTGGCCGTCGGCGCGGGCCACTGAGTTCTGTCGCTGAAAGTTTCCGGGCTTCTCGCCAGGAGGGGCTCGGACGCTTTCGGCTCGAGTCTTTCCATTTGTGAGGAGTTTCTTTGCCCGATCCGGTCGCGTCAACCAGCGAAACAGTCCATCTGAAGCGTTCTCTGGGCCGCTGGGATTTGGTCGCGCTCTTCGTCGTCGCGGTATTCAATCTCAACGTTGTTCCCAGCATCGCCGCAAACGGCGGCGTCACGGTGTGGCTATGGCTGATTTCGCTGCTTCTATTTTTCTGGCCGCAGGGAATCGCCGTGATTGAACTGGCGCATCGCTATCCCGGGGAAGGCGGCGTGTATTTGTGGGCTAAGGAAGTTTTCGGCGATTTTCACGGATTCCTTTCCGGCTGGTGCTATTGGACGAACAATATGATGTACGTCCCCACTGTGATGCTCTATTTCGTGGGCGTCTCCGTGTTCGTGCTGGGGCCCGGCCACCAGGCGCTGGCGGACAACCGCGCGTTCACCGTGATCGCTTCGCTCGGATTGATGGCGGTGCTCGTAATTTTGAACATTGTAGGTCTCGGCGTGGGGAAGTGGATCAATAACTTGGGCGGAATCGGCACAGGAGTCGCCGCCGCGGTTCTCATCGGCCTCGGCCTGATCATGTACTTTCGCTTCGGCAGCACGGTCACCGCTGCTGATTTTAAGATTCCTGCGAATCCCCGGTTCTTACTGAATTCGTTTGGCGTGATTTGCTTCGGATTGGTCGGCCTGGAACTGGCTTCGGTGATGGGTGACGAAATCAAGGATCCGCAAAAAACGCTGCCCGGCGCGGTCGCCTGGGGCGGCGTGCTTTCCGGCGTCATGTACATCGCGACGACGCTGACGCTGCTGATCGCCGTCAGCAAAAATGAAATCAACGTCCTGCAGGGAATCGTGCAAGCCGTCAGCCACATGGCCGCGCGCGTGAACGCCTTGTGGATCGTCGCGCCTTTCGCGCTGATGCTCAGCATCTCCATCGCCGGAATCGGCTCGGCGTGGCTCGCAGGGTCCGCGCGCATCCCCTTCGTCGCCGGCCTCGACTCCTATATGCCGAGCTGGCTCGGGAAAACTCATCCGCGCTACGCCACGCCCTACGCCGCGCTGATCGTGCAAGGAATCGTCTCCGGCATCCTGGTACTGATCAATTCTTTCGGCTCCGGCGTGCAAGAAACCTTTCAGCGCTTGCTTTCGCTCGCCGTCGTGCTGCAATTGATCCCGTTCGTGTACATGTTCGGCGCTCTGCTTAAAATTGCCGCGAGGCCGGCAGACGGCCGCGGACTCTACACCAAGACCACCTTGTACCTCGCGGGAGCCAGCGGACTGGTGACCACGATCCTGGGCATCGTGCTGGCTTTTTTCCCGGCGCAGCAAATCAGATCGTTGCTTTCCTATGAAACCTGGATGTTCGGCGGCACCGCATTTTTCGTCGGTCTCGCAGTATTCTTTTTCTATGTGTACGGCCGGCGCAAAGTGCCGCAAGCCGCTGCGAGCCGCATCTAATTAATCGTTCCGGCAGGAGGGTCCGTGGCCAGCAAAGCCAAAGCAATTACAGCGAAGAGCGCTAAATCAAGAGTAGCCGTCCGCAAATACAAAATGTACATCAATGGCGAGTTCGTTGAAGCCCGCAGCGGGGCGGTTTTCCCAGTGTACGACCCGTCCACCGAAGAAATTATCGCCGAAGTCCCCGAAGCGGACGAAAAGGACGTGGACCGCGCGGTGGCCGCTGCCAAGACCGCATTCAATTCCGGCGCGTGGCCGCAAACCACTGCCCAGGACCGCGGCCGGATTCTATTTCGCCTGGCGGAACGCATTCGCAAGGAAGCGCCGCATCTGGCTGAACTCGAAGCGCGCAATTCCGGCAAACCCATCGTGGAAGCGGAATATGACATGGCCGACGCCGCCACCTGCTTCGAATATTACGGCGGCATGGCCACCAAAGTACTCGGTCATGTAAATCCCGTGCCCGATAATGCGCTGAGCTTGTCGTTGCGGGAACCCATCGGCGTGGCCGCGCAGATTATTCCCTGGAATTATCCGCTGTTGATGGCCGCGTGGAAACTCGCGCCGGCCATCGCCGCCGGCTGCACCTGCGTCCTGAAGCCTGCGGAACAAACTCCGCTCACCGCGCTCGAATTCGCGGGATATCTCGCGGACGCGGGCTTGCCACCCGGCGTCGTCAATATCGTCACCGGGTTCGGCGAAAAAGCGGGCGCGCCGCTGGTGAAGCATCCCGACGTCAACAAAGTCGCGTTCACGGGCAGTGGCGCGGTAGGGAAGGCCATCGTGAAAATGGCCGCAGACACGCTGAAGCGCGTCACTCTGGAGCTTGGCGGAAAATCGCCGAACATATTTTTCGCCGACGCTGATTTCGAATCGGCGATTGACGGCGCCCTTTTCGGTGTTTTCATCAATCAGGGTGAAGTCTGCTCCGCCGGCAGCCGCATCCTTGTGGAAAAATCCATTTACTCGAAATTTGTGGACGCCATGAGCGCCAAGGCCAAAACAATTCGCCTGGGCCCTCCACTTGACCGCCAGACGAAAATGGGACCACTCGTCAGCAAAGAGCAATTCGAGCGCGTGAGCGCGTACCAAGCGATCGGCAAGAAGGAAGCCAAAGTCGCAGCAGGCGGTGGCCGGCCACCCGGCCTTCCGCGCGGCTATTACGTCGAGCCCACCATCTTCTACGACGTTGACAATTCCGCCCGCATCGCCCGCG
The DNA here is from genome assembly GCA_963780035.1 of uncultured Acidobacteriota bacterium. GTDB lineage: Bacteria > Acidobacteriota > Terriglobia > Acidiferrales > UBA7541 > Palsa-295. The sequence goes on from CAWAAG010000024.1 coordinate 243,056, forward strand.
AAGAAATTTTCGGCCCCGTCGCCACCGTCATTCCCTTCGCCAATGAAGCCGATGCGATCCAGATCGCCAATGACACTCCCTACGGCCTCGCCGCGGCCGTCTGGTCCCGCGATATTTTCAAAGCCTTTCGCGTAGTAAAAGCGCTGCGCGCCGGGATTGTGTGGGTCAATCACATGCAACCCACCTACGTCGAAGCTCCGTGGGGTGGCTACAAGCAATCCGGCTTCGGTCGCGAGCTCGGTCCGTGGGGCATCGAAGAATATCTGGAAACCAAGCAGGTTCACATCAATCTCAACGAGCAGCCCATTGGGTGGTACTGACATGTCCACAATTCAACTTCGCACTGCGATCCCCGGCCCGAAGTCTCGGGAACTCATGCGACGTCGCCAGGCGGCGGTCGCGCGCGGTGTTGCGCACGCCACTCCCATTTTTGCCGCGCGCGCCGAAGGCGCCGTCCTCGAAGATGTGGACGGCAACCGCTTCCTCGACTTTGCCGGCGGCATCGGAGTCGTCAATGCGGGCCATCGGGCGCCGCGCGTGGTCGCTGCCGTTCGCGAACAGCTCGATGCTTTCATTCACACCTGCTTCAGCGTCGCTCCTTATGAAAAATATATCGCCCTCGCGGAAAAACTGAATTCGCTCGTCCCCGGCGCGTTCCCGAAAAAAAGCATTCTGGTGAATAGCGGCGCCGAAGCCATCGAAAACGCCGTGAAAATCGCGCGCGCTTACACGCGCCGGCCCGCCATCATCTGCTTCGAAGACGCGTTTCATGGCCGCACCATGCTGACCATGTCTCTCACCAGCAAAACGCATCCTTATAAAGTCGGGTTCGAACCCTTTGCCACCGACATTTACCGCATTCCCTACGCCTACTGCTATCGCTGCTCGTATTCGTTGCAGTATCCCTCCTGCAATGTTTTCTGCGCGCATCATCTCGAAGACACTTTCAAACGAATGGTGGCTTCCGAATCCGTCGCGGCTGTCGTCGTCGAGCCGGTGCTCGGCGAAGGCGGTTTCGTCGCGCCGCCGCGGGAATTCTTCGCCATCCTGCAGGACACCTGCAAGCGGCACGGCATTCTCTTTATCGCGGACGAAGTGCAAAGCGGCTTCGGACGGACCAGCACGATGTTCGCTTCGGAACATTACGGGATCGTTCCAGACATACTGGTGAGTGCAAAATCCATCGCTGCCGGCCTGCCGCTTGCCGCCGTAACGGGTCGCGCGGAAATTATGGACGCACCCGGCGTCGGCGGATTGGGCGGAACATACGGCGGCAATCCGCTCGCGTGTGCAGCTGCACTAGCCGCAATCGAAACTCTTGAGTGCGAAAATCTCCCCGCGCGCGCGGAAAAACTAGGACGCCGTTTTGAATCGCGGGCCAGGGAATGGCAACAGCACTGGCCGCTCATCGGAGACGTTCGCGGCCTGGGAGCGATGCGCGCTCTGGAATTGGTTCGCTCCCGCGAGACGCGCGAACCGGCCAAGGAAGAAACGGAAGAAGTCTTGCGCCGCTGCCGCGAACGCGGCTTGATCCTGCTGTCCGCCGGCAGCTACGGTAATGTGCTGCGACTGCTGGTGCCTTTGGTCATTACGGACCAACAGTTCGACGAGGGCTTGGACGTGCTGGAATCCGCGCTCGCGGCCGTCGCCGAATCGCCCGTCGAAGCCGCCCCGCGCCATGCGTAGCGCCACGCGCAATCTCATTTTAAGGCCGCGCAAGCCGTCGCCTACTTTACGGCTCTTTTCGGAAGCAGCAGCGACGTAACAACAGTAATCGCCAAAATTCCCGCAATCACCGAAAGCGAAACCAGCGAAGGAATCGGCAGCCACTCGCTCAACGTCATTTTTGCGCCCACGAATACCAGAATGGTCGCCAAGCCCTGGTGCAAGAATCGAAACCGCGGCAAAATTCCCGCGAGAGCAAAGTAGAGCGCCCGCAGACCCAGAATCGCGAACACGTTCGACGAGTACACGATGAAGGTATTTCGCGTGATTGCCAGTACGGCCGGTACTGAGTCCACAGCAAATATGATATCCATGGCCTCGACGGCCACCAGTGCCAGAAACAAAGGAGTCGCGTTCCATTTCCCGGCGCGCTTCACCAGGAAGCGTTCACCATCGTACTCATCAACCACGGGCATAACTCGCCGCGCGGCGCGCACCAGCCAGTTTCGCTCCGGCCGGACGGTCCGTTTCACCGGCAGGAACATCCGCAACCCCGTCAACAGCAAGAGCGCGCCGAACACGTAGAGAACTGCATGAAATGTCTCCAGCAGTTCCACGCCCGCCAGCACGAACGCTGCGCGCATCACCAAAGCGCCAATCACTCCCAGAAACAGGACCTTGTGCTGCGACTTCGCCGGTACCCGGAACGCCTCGAAAATCACCAGAAACACGAAAATATTGTCCACGCTCAGCGATTTTTCCACGAGATATCCGGTGAGGAACTCCAACCCCGCCTGGGGGCCCAGCGCAAAGTGCACCCAAAGGTTAAAAAGCAGGGAAACCGAGATCCACGCGGCGCTTTCGAGCAGCGCTTCCTTCGTACTGATCGTGTGCGCTTTCCGATGGAACACGCCCAGGTCGATAATCAGGGCCGCGCTCATCGCGACCACGAACACCGCCCAGATATGCAATGGAGTCCCCAGCATTTAGGTGTCTGCAATCATGAAGTCCACCAGTCTAACCGTCTAGTCACTTCCAACGAAGCAGGTTATTGCACGCCAATCGCACTTAATTGTTGCAGCGCTTGCGGGGATGCCGGATAATTCGGCACTGAGTAGTGCCCGTTTTGAGGCCGTCCTGGCAGCCTTTCCGTGATCAATTGCCCTCACTGCAGTACGGTTAATCCCGACTTCGCGGAGTCCTGTTCGCGCTGTGGTACTCCCATGCCTCTGGGCGAGTCTGAAACCATTCAGATGGTGGACGCTACCGTCATCGCTCCGGGGAGCGATTTCGGTCCGCGCTACCGAATTGACGCGCTGCTCGGCCAGGGCGGAATGGGCCGCGTGTACAAAGCTTACGACAAGGAACTGGACCGCACGGTCGCCATCAAGGTGGTGCGTGAAGGCGCCATCGGACAGGCCGACGCGCTGAAGCGCTTCAAGCAAGAATTGGTTCTCGCCAGCAAGATCTCGCACAAAAATATCCTGCGCATTCACGATATGGGCGATGTCGGCGGCCTGCGTTTCATTTCCATGGCCTTCGTCGAGGGCCAAGATCTGCAGCACATCATCCACGACAATCCCAAGATGCCGATGGACCGCATTTTGAATTTCGCGCGGCAAATCGCCGAAGCCCTCGCAGCCGCGCATGCCGAAGGCGTCGTCCATCGCGACCTGAAGCCGCAAAACCTGCTGGTGGATAAAAACGACCAGATCTTTGTCTGCGATTTTGGCCTCGCGAAATCCTTCGAAGAAGGCGCGATCGGCATGACGCGTACCGGCGCGTTCCTCGGCACGCCTCGCTACATGTCTCCGGAGCAGGTGGAAGGCAAACCCGCCGACAATCGCGCCGACCTCTACTCCTACGGCCTCATCCTCTATGAATTAGTGACCGGGGACGTCCCGTTCACCGGCGAATCCACTCTGAAAGTGATGTATCAGAGGATCCAGGAAAAGCCCAAGAGCCCGAAACTCATCAAGCCAGATCTCCCGAATTGGCTGGTGCGCATCATCATGCGCTGCCTGGAACGCAGTCCCGACGACCGCTACCAGAACGCCTACGAGATTCTCGCGGACTTGCAGGGTTCGCTGTCTGGCGCCGGCACGTCCCGCGCGGGCATTTCGCGCATTGGCTCCGGCTCGCAAAGCGTCATCATTCAGATCCCGGAATTTGCCAGCCACCGCTGGGTCTGGATCGTCGCCGGGGTTGTCGCGTTGCTCGCGATTTTGTTCGCGATTCCGCCCGTTCGCCACTTGATTCCCGGGTTTCGCGTACAAGAAACCGGCTCGGCGACCTCTGGAATTCCGCCGCTTTCGAGCGGGCGCTACGTGGCGGTTTTGCCGCTCCAGGTGCTAGGAGATCAATCACAACTTGGCTTTTTAGCGCAAGGCATCGAGGAAGCGCTTTCCGCAAAGCTTTTCCAGTTGAATGGCGTTCACGTTACTTCTTCCGACGCCGCCGCCAAAGCCGATCAGAAGCAATCTCTGCAGAAAATCGCACGAAATCTTGGCGCTAACATGCTGGTGCAGGGCATGATTCAAGGCAACGGCAACAAAATCCGCATCATCCTGAACCTGGAAGACGTCGCCGACGGGAAACGCCTTTGGAGCCAGCAATTTGACGGCGTCCCGGCCGATCTCTTCACGCTGGAAGACCAGATTTATAACCGAGTCGTCGCGGCGATGGACGTAACGCCCACGACGGAAGAAACGGCCAAGGCCGAGGCCCGTCCGACGGATAACATCGCGGCGTACGATCTCTACCTGCGCGGCAGAAACGCCATCCGGGGCCACGAAGAGAAGAACGTCTCGACCGCACTCGACTTTTTCAATCAGGCGTTGAAGCAAGACCCACGGTTCGCGCTGGCGTATACCGGCCTTGCCGACGCCAGTCTCCGAATGTACGACCTCAAGAAGGACAGTTTCTGGACTCAGAAGGCTCTTTCCGCCGCTCAGCAGGCCCAGCAACTCAACGACAATCTTCCAGAAGTCCACTCCACACTCGGCAGCGTCTATAGCGCCACAGGTAAGTATGCGGAGGCCATAGCAGAGTTGCGGCGCGCGATTTCGCTCGCTCCAAATTCAGACGAGGCCTACCGCCGCCTGGGCAGCGCCTACATGGATAGTGGGCAAGGCAAGCCGGGCATCGAAGCGTTTCAGAAGGCCGTCGAGCTCAATCCCTATTTTTGGCAGAATCAAAATCTTCTCGGTGACGCCTACAGCCAAACGGCGGATTATCCCAAGGCTCTCGAAGCATTCAAGCAGATCACCGTCCTGGAACCCGATATTGATGCTGGGTACGAAAATATGGGCAATGTGTACTTGACGGAAGGCAAGTACGAAGAGAGCATCCCATACTTCCAGAAAGCTCTCGCGATTGAGCCCTATTTTTCAACCTATTCGAATCTTGGAACAGCTTACTTCTTCCTCAAGCAGTACCCGAACGCAGTCGCGATGTTTGAGAAAGCTGTCGCGCTGAATCCGAACGACACGATGATGGTCGTCAATCTGGCCGATGCCTATCGCTACTCGAACCAGCAGGATAAGGCCCGCGCCACGTATCAGCAGGCGATCTCGGTGGGATTCAAAGGACTGCAGACGAATCCAAAAGATGCGGAAATAATGGCGCAGGTCGCGCTCTCCTACGCGAAGATCGGTAATGCTGGTCCCGCGCAGGAATTCATCAAGCGCGCGCGTGCAGCAGACCCAAGCAACGTCAATTACATTTATGACGATGCGGAGATTCAGGCCCTGTCCGGCAAGACAACTGAGGCGCTAAAGGCGCTGCAAGAGGCTCTGGAAAAACACTCCTCGGCCGAGTTCGCGGAGGGAGACCCAGAACTCAGCAGCATTCAAAAGGATCCCCGGTTCAAAGACTTAATGCAGAAGTACTCGAAGAAACAGCCATAACCCGACGAGCCGTACGAAAGTAAGTTTTGGCCGAGAAACGGTGAAATTGGGGGGCAGAAACGACGGGACGGTCGAGTGTGCGACGGGCCTCCGGCGGCGCCAACAAGCGATCGCTCAACATCTAAAGGCAACAAAAAAAGGCGCCCGAAAGACCCGGACGCCTCTGCTTCGAACGGAACCTTTGCTCGGACCTTCTACTCGCTAAACGCTGCACCTTGGCGCTTCTTGCTGAACGCTAACAGGGCCAGCAATCCGCCGAAAAGCAGGATATAGGTGTCCGGTTCCGGCGCGTTCAAGACTGCAGCCGTGCTGCCGCCGAACATGTCGCCTTCGATGCTGAACGTCTGTCCCGGCAGGATCTCACCTGGGCAGGTCCCCGCCGTGGGCTCATCGCCGTTTGACTGGCATTGGCCAGGGCCGCCGATAAACAAATTCATGACCACCGTGTTTCCCGTCTCTTGGCTGTAGCAGTTCACGAAAATATCGCTGTAGCAGACGTAGTAATCTCCAACAATGCCCTGAAACGAGAGAGTGAGTTGGGTGATAGGAGCAGTACCACCAACGTCAAAGACCGTCGTTCCGTCGAGGTCGATCGAGACGGCCTGACCGCTCTCTATGCACTGCGTACCCGCCGGAAGGCTGGGGTCACCGCAAGGAGGATCCGACGGGAACTTATTGATCTTCACCGACGGATCGACTCCGCCATCCGCATGCGCGACTACTGCGCTACATCCCAGCAGAACCACTAACGCAAAAATCTTGGCGAATTTCACTCACGCACCTCCGCGCAATTTCAGACGCGGGTAATGTAGCACGTCCGGTGCCAGAGTCCAGCAGCTTCTTCTCCCGTAACTCATTTATTTGTAGCGCCCAAACGCCGCCCTCCTCGCCCCTCTTTTCTCAATATGCAACACTTTGCACAAGTTCGTACTTCCGCTGTCTTTCTTGCACAATTGGACGCGCAACTTAACCCTTTCCTATTCTGGCACTTGCCACCTTCCTCGGCGCGCCTGATCCTCGCTCGACTGCCCCACTTTCCCGTACCCTTCCCTTGTAAAATCATGACGCCGATGTGGCGTTGACGTGATCCTCGGGAAAGTTCTTGTCCGCCAAGCCGTCCGAACCGCCACTGCGGGCGTCGTCGCCTTGAATCACTCCAGAATCCTTGGCTTACCTGGAGGGTGTTGGGAGGCCATCACCGCCGTCATTGTCTTGCAAGTGAGCCTCTTCGCGGAACTCAGTGCCTTTTGCGCCGGAGTCGCTGCGGGCCTGAGTCAGCTCGCTCAAGGCCTTTCCAGTAGACAATTCCCGGCATCCGACTTTGACTTTCGACAGATTACGCAAACCCTCGACACCAAGGCTGCGAAACTCTACAACAACCGAGCCATTGCGCGGCATCCCCTTCAAGCCGCCCTGCGATCAGATACACTCTGTTTGGCGATGCAGGCCTTGGCCTCCGAACTCGCGGAAGCACTAGCGACCACCCGCGGCGCAAAGCTCTAAAAACTCTTCGCAGCGCCGCCGCGCTCGCAGCGAAAAGGACACCGACAATTCGCCATCGCTACGCTGCAGGATTCAATACTGGGACGGAATTTCCCGATTCGGTCCCGCGCGGCGAAGCGAGCAATCGCTACGACACGTAAGTCATTGCAAATACGCTCCAGGTCATCCTCCTCAGCCGCAATCTTTGGGCACTCCACTTGCAATAGCAACGGCATGGGTCGCGTTCCAACACGATCCGCATCGTCCGGTACGTGGGGAGGAAGGGGCCCACTTGCAGGATGGTATGGGTCGTTCCCACCTGCCTCTGAGAGGGAAGCTGGATGGATGACCCCATGATTCGGTCTCGCCTAGGCTGAATCAACGGAACGTGGCCTTTGGGGCCCCCGATCCCAAGCGGGGGCCCTTCCTTTTTTCCACCTCCCTGATCTATTTTTCCTATCCAATCGCACCGCCGTTCCGTGATACCTTCCCGGCCATGAACACCTCATTAATTTTGGCGCTCGCTTTTTGCATCGGCGTTATCGCCGGTCTGCGCGCGTTCACTGCTCCCGCCGTAGTCTGCTGGGGAGCTCATCTCGGCTGGCTCAACCTTCATGGCTCGCATCTCGCGTTCATGGGCACCATAATCGCGGTCGCGATTTTCACGCTCTTTGCGCTCGTCGAACTCACCACGGATAAATTGCCGAAGACGCCCAGCCGCACTACGCCCATGCCTTTGACTTTTCGCGTGGTGACCGGAGCACTTTCCGGCGCGGCTCTGGGAATTGCTGGCGCTCGATCCATCGCCTTTTGCGCGGTCCTCGGCGGAATCGGCGCCATTGCGGGTGCGTTTGCCGGATATCAGGCGCGCCACCAAATCGTCACGGGATTGCACGTGCGGGACTTCGGACTTGCCCTGGTGGAAGATTTGATGGCCGTCGGTGGCGGGCTGCTAATTGTTTCCCGGTTCTAATTTTCGGAGGATAGGAATCCTCGCCTTCCGCAGCACGTGCTCCACAGTGTTGTTCTGCAGCCGCGAAGCGTCGTAATCAATGTGCAAGTAGTTCGTCTTCTCGTCCAGACGAAACCCGCGCAGCCCGTAAGTATTCGCAAATTCTCCCAGCGCACGGAATTGTTCTGGCTTCAGCCGCTCTTGAAGTTCGTAGGTGACGGTCATCTGTGTCATGCGTGGATTATATCAGGTAGAACGCCGCGCGCCGCCACGGCCGCTCACAGCTTCACATGCCGCAGCCGAAGCGCGTTCGTAATCACGGACACCGAACTGAACGTCATCGCCGCGCTCGCCAGAATCGGGCTGAACAATAAACCAAACACGGGATACAGGACGCCCGCCGCGAGCGGCACTCCCAGCGAATTGTAAACAAACGCGAAAAACAAGTTTTGCCGGATGTTGCGCATCGTCGCATGACTCAGCGTCCGCGCACGCGCCACGCCGCGCAGGTCTCCTTTCAAGAGCGTGATCCCCGCGCTGGCAATCGCCACATCCGTGCCGGTCCCCATGGCGATTCCCACATTCGCTTGCGAAAGCGCCGGAGCGTCGTTCACACCGTCGCCCGCCATCGCCACGATGTGCCCTTCCTCCTGCAGCTTCTTGATCGCCTCTGCCTTTTCGCCGGGCAACACTCCCGCGAACAGCTTGTCAATTCCCAGCTTGCGCGCCACAACTTCGGCGGTGGCCCGGCTGTCGCCCGTGAGCATCACCACCTGCAGCCCGTCCTCGTGCAATCGCTCTATCGCTTCTTGCGTGCTGGCTTTGATCGGGTCAGCCACGCCGATCAATCCAACTGCTTGCCCTCCGGCCGCGACAAACATCGCCGTCTGGCCTTCCGCTTCCATCCCGCGCGCTTTCTCATCCAACCCTTCGACGGAAATATTCAGTTCCACAAATAGCGCGCGATTTCCCAAAGCTGCTTCGCGTCCGTCCACTCTCCCCGTCACTCCTTTCCCGGTGCGCGACTGGAATCCGCTGATTTCGCCGAGCGCAACCCCTCGCTCTTTCGCGCCCGCCAAGATCGCGGCTGCCAGCGGATGCTCGCTGGCCCGCTCCAGCGTCGCGGCGGTACGCAAGACTTGCTCCTCGCTAGAACCCCGCGCCGCAATAACACCCACCACCCGTGGACGCCCTTCCGTCAGCGTTCCCGTCTTGTCCACTACAACGGTATCCACTTTTTCGAGAGTCTCGAGCGCCTCCGCATTCTTTATCAAAACTCCCGCCAGCGCTCCGCGCCCGGTCCCCACCATGATCGCCATCGGGGTCGCCAAACCCAGCGCGCACGGACACGCAATGATCAGCACCGCTACGGCGTTCAGCAAAGCGTGCGCCATTCGAGGCTGCGGCCCGAAGCCTGCCCACACGATAAACGTGAGCACCGCGGCTAGCACCACTGCCGGAACAAAATATCCCGCGACCCTGTCCGCCAGTTTCTGCACCGGAGCGCGACTGCGCTGGGCCGCGCTCACCATCTGCACAATCTGCGCGAGTAGCGTTTCGTTTCCGACGCGTTCCGCGCGCATCACGAAAGTTCCCGTGCCGTTCACCGTCCCGCCAATCACTCGCGCGCTCGCGCTCTTTTCCACCGGAACCGGCTCGCCCGTCATCAATGACTCGTCCACCGAACTCTCGCCATCCGCAACGACACCGTCCACCGGGACCTTTTCACCCGGCCGCACGCGCAACATGTCGCCGGCCTGAATATGCTCGACCGGCACATCAATTTCCGTGCCGTCCGCGCGCACCAGCCGCGCACCCTTCGGCGACAAGCGCAGCAGCGCACGTATCGCCGCGGATGTCCGGCTGCGCGCGCGCAATTCGAGGACCTGCCCCAGCAGCACCAACGTCGTAATCGCAGCGGCAGCCTCGAAGTAAACCGGCACCTCGCCGTTCATCGAGCGAAACGTTGCCGGAAAAATCTGGGGGAAGAGAACTGCAATCACGCTGTACAAGAACGCCGTCCCCGTTCCCAGCGCGATCAGCGTGAACATATTCAAATTGCGATTTACGAGCGACATCCAGCCGCGCTCAAAGAATGGCCAGCCGCCCCACAGCACCACTGGCGTCGCCAGAACAAATTCAATCCAGCCGATCGTGTGCGCGGATAAGACGTGCTGCAAGGGCTGGCCAGGAATCAGGTCCGACATTCCCAACACAATCACCGGAATCGTCAGCGCGACGCACGCCCAGAATCGCCGCGTCATGTCGACGAGTTCCGGATTCGCCTCTTCCGCTGCGGCCACGGTCCGCGGCTCCAGCGCCATTCCACAAATTGGGCACGAACCCGGCTCGCTCCGCACAATTTCCGGATGCATCGGGCACGTGTACTCCACCTGCGTCGCGCCCGCGGCCGGCATCGCCGGCTCCAGCGCCATCCCGCATTTCGGGCAAGCGCCGGGATGGTCCTGATGAACTTCGGGATCCATCGGGCAGATGTACTCGTTGGTCGGCACCGTCTGCTGCGCCCGGGGCGATTCAAAAACACGCAGGTTTTCTGGCGCGGCAACTTGCGTTCCCACCGCGGCCGAAGGAGCGCTGGCGCCAGAAATGCTCGTAAGGCCCGCAGAGGGTTTCCCAGCGCCCAATTGCACCAGCGCCGCCCCGGCCCCGTGACCCATCGCCACAGACGCCTTGGCGCTCAAATATTTCTCCGGCTCCGCGCGGAATTTCGTCGCACAACCCGCGCAGCAAAAATAAAATGTCTTTCCGGAATGTTCCACCCGCGCCGCCGCACGCTCCGGATTCACCGTCATTCCGCAAACTGGATCACGTTCCATCGTTCAGCCCCGTTTCGCCGCTGCTAATTCGCCCGCAATTCACCGCGCGTGCGTGTAAATCAATTTCATCAATTCGTCGTAAGTCGCCTCGGCCTTCGCGGGATTGCCATCCCGTATCGCCTCGGTCGCGCAATGCCGCAGATGATTGCGCATCAGCCCGCGCCCTACCGCTCGCAAGGCCTCCTGCACCGACGAAATCTGCACCATAATGTCCGGGCAGTAGCGATCCTCCTCCACCATCCGCGCCAGGCCGCGCACCTGTCCCTCGATCCGCTTCAACCTCTGCAAATTCGCCGTCTTGATCTCCGAACTGACGCCCGCAGCCTTCCGCGGCGAATCGCGGTAACGCCGGCGTCCCGCCGGCCTCCCAGCATTGCCGCTACCCGTACTCTTCATAGTCCATATACCCCTAGGGGGTATCATACACGCAGACAGGACGAATTGTCAAAGAGCGCTGGAAAGCGAACAGGCAACGGCAACGCGACGTAACGGCTAGCGATTTAAATTCGGCAGAATTGCAATAAGGGAAGATTTTGTAACGGCGCACTTCAGTGCGCGATGCTTTTGCGAACCCCGCACGCATAGCGCAAACCTTCAGCTGGTCGCGCCGCTACTTCGCATCCAAAAGCGAATCAATATAAGTGGTCATTTCCGAGCCCGTCCACTCCTGCGGCCCCACGATCTTCCGGTCCACGCGCCCCTGGCGGTCAATCACATAAGTATCCGGATACATCGTCGTTCCGTACATCAAAGGAATCTGCTTCGAAGGGTCGCGAAAAGTAGGAAAGTTGATCTGATAAGCCTTGAGGAACTGGTCGTAGGCCGCGGCATCGTCATCCACGCTGATGCCCAGCACCATCCCGCCGCGCGGCGCGATCTCCCGCTGCAGTTGAATCAGCGAAGGCGCCTCATCCACGCACGGTGGACACCACGTAGCCCAGAAATTCAGCAGCACCACTTTGCCGCGCAGATCCGAAAGGTGCGCCGGCTTGCCATCCAGCGTAAAGGCGAAGTTTTTGGCGGGAGTCCCGCGCATGCTCGCTTCGCCCTGGCGGTAATCGGGATGCGCAAATAGGAAAAGCAGGCCCACGATGAACGCGAGCACCAGGCCGGTATTCAGTTTCCGTATCAATCCTTTATCCAAGCACTCTATAATAAAGGTATCCGCGAGCCGAAAGCGAGCAGATTACCAGGCCCCAAATCGGCCAGCATAAAGTCATCGCGCAGGAGATTCACCAATGAATGTTGCGACCAAGGCCGCAGCGAATGTCCAGCAAGTCGTCCCTTTTTTCGGGGTGGCAAACATCCAGGAATCTTTGCGATTTTACGTCGAAGGTCTCGGCTTCCAGATGACCAAGAAGTGGATCGACGATGGCAAACTGCGCTGGTGCTGGCTCGAACTGGGCGGTGCCGCCCTGATGTTGCAGGAGCGTCGCAAGGAAGGACACGATTCTTCCGCGCCGGCCGCGAAAGTTGGAGAAGGCGTGTCCATCGCGTTTCAGTGTCAGGATGCCCTGGCCATCTATCGCGACGCCACCGCGCGAGGTCTTGCAGCCCAGGAACCCTTCGTCGGCAATGCCATGTGGGTCGTCCTTCTGAGCGATCCCGACGGCTACAAACTCGATTTCGAGAGCGCCACCGACGTCCCGGAGGAAACCAAGCTTTCAGAATGGCAGGGTTGAATTCCAAGCTGCCTTCTGAATGAAGGGCCCTGCAAGCTGCTCTTTATCTCGCAAGCCCCACATTAAAAATCATGGTCTCCGCCATCATCCCGGCCCGCGACGAAGAAGCCTCGATCGCGCGCGCCGTCGAGTCCGTCGCCGCGCAACCCGAAATCGCGGAAGTGATCGTTGTGAACGACCAATCCACCGACCGCACCGCCGAGATCCTCGCCGACCTTGCCACACGCATCCCGCAGCTGAAGATCCTGAACATAGACGCGTTGCCTCCCGGCTGGGTCGGCAAAAGTTATGCCGTCGCCGTAGGCGCCGCTGCGGCGCAAAGCGATTGGCTGCTTTTTACCGACGCGGACACTTACCACATGCCCGGCTCCGCCCGCCGCGCACTCAACGACGCCGTGGATCGCAACGCGGTATTAGTCTCCTACTCGCCCGAGCAGGAACTCGACTCCTTCTGGGAGCGCGCTCTCATTCCCTTCGTCTATTGCCGGCTATCCGCGAAATTCTCCTACGCCCAAGTGAACGATCCGGCCCGGCCCGAAGCGGCTGCCAACGGCCAATTCCTCCTGGTCCTGCGCGATGCCTACGAACGCGTCGGCGGCCACGCCGCCATCTCCGGCGAAATCCTCGAGGACGTTGCTCTCGCGCGCCGCATGAAGCAGTCCGGATACGCGATCTATTTCACGGCCCCGATGGGCATCGTACGCACGCGCATGTACCGCAGTTTCGCGGCCATGTGGCAGGGTTGGACAAAAAATCTCTACCCGCTCGTGGGCGGCAGCCCCGTCGCACTCTTCGTCGAACTCTCCGAAGTCTTGCCCTGGCTTGAGGCCGGCCTGCTCCTCTTGATGTGGCCGATCTTCCTCCGCGCGCGCGCGGACGTGCCGTGGGGCGTCGCTCTATTTGTGCTGGTCGCTCTCCTGGGACGCAGCCTGCGCTACGGCGCGGACCTTTACAAGAATCTCTATCCATTTTCCCTCATCAAATACTATGTTCCGGGTGTATGCCTATATACCGCCGCCCTCGTTGCTTCTTGGTGGAAAAACACCCGCGGTGCGGTCGTCTGGAAAGGAAGAAGCTATCCAGCAAAAGTTCATCCGAGCGCTTGACGGGGCAAATTCAAACGCAACACAGATAAACACAGATGAACACAGATAAAGTCACAAGCAATGGAAGGGAAAAAACACCGGAGATCGCCGCACGCTTTGCAAGGCTTTGTGCTTCTCACTTTTGCTTTCAGCGCTTAATGGTTTTATCTGTGTTAATCAGTGTTCATCTGTGGTGATTTTGACTTAGGCAAAGGACGCAATGATCCGCATCACCCGCAAAATCGAATTCTCGGCCGCGCATTTTTACCACAATCCGAATTTTTCGGCGGAAGAGAATCGCCGCGTCTTCGGCAAATGCAATAATCCGCACGGTCACGGCCACAATTACGCTCTGGAAGTAACCATCGCCGGCGAGCCCGACCCCTCGACCGGCATGGTTCTGGACCTCAAGGAACTGAAAGAAATCCTCCAGCGCGAAATCATGGATCGCATGGACCATCGCCACCTGAATTACGAAGTCCCGGAACTGGCGGGTCAGATTCCCACCTGCGAAAATATCGCCGCCGTCATCTGGAACCTGCTGGAACCGAAAATCACAAGCGGCAAGCTCGACCGCATCCGGCTCTACGAATCACCGGATCTTTTTGTGGATTGCACTGCCGCCGCGACAAACGGCAATGGTGCGGGCGCCCGGAGGCAGGCGTGAACCTCTCGCTCACGCGGCGCTATCGTTTCTCCGCCTCGCATCGGCTCGATGCCGCGGGCTTGAGCGCAGACGAAAATCGCCGCATTTATGGCAAATGCAACAGCCCTTACGGCCACGGCCACAACTACGCTCTGGAAGTCACCGTCAGCGGTCCCGTGAATTCGGAAACCGGCATGATCGCGAACCTCGCCGATCTCGACCCGTTCGTCGAAAGGGAAGTCATCGAGCCCTTCGACCACAAATATCTGAACGAAGAAGTCGCGGCGTTTCAGTCGCTGGTACCCACCACCGAGAACGTCTGCCGTGAAATCTTCCGCCGCCTGGAAGAATTCCCGGCCGCGCGCCTGGAGAAAGTGCGCATCGAAGAAACCAGCAAAAACAGTTTCGAAATCGCGCGTGAACTTGAACCAAGCGAGGCCGTGTCTTTGTAACGGCGCACTTCAGTGCGCCATCGGTGTACTGGCAACACACACAGCAAGCCGCAGCCGTTTTGTGACAGGAACGCAATTATGAGGAGCAAATCAAACGTGTCCGAAACATCTGAAATCCTGGTCCCCGAGACCAGCCACGGTAAAATCGCCGAACTCGTCCGCGAAATCCTGGTACAACTCGGCGAAAATCCCGACCGCGAAGGCCTGCGCCGCACCCCCGAACGGTTCGAGAAAGCCCTGCGCTTCCTCACCAGCGGCTATCGCCAGGATCCTGAAAAATTGCTCAACGGCGCCATGTTCAGCGTCTGCTACGACGAAATGGTCGTCGTGAAGGACATCGAGGTCTACAGCCTCTGCGAACACCACCTGCTGCCGTTCTTCGGTAAATGTCACATCGCCTATATCCCCAATAAAAAAGTGGTGGGGCTCAGCAAGGTCGCGCGGCTGGTCAACATGTACGCCCGGCGCCTGCAGATCCAGGAGCGCCTCACCAGCCAGATCGCCACGGCCATCCAGGATAAACTCAGCCCGCAAGGCGTCGGCGTGATCATCGAAGCGCGCCACCTCTGCATGGTTATGCGCGGCGTGGAAAAGCAAAATTCCAGCACCACCACCAGCGCGATGCTCGGCGCCTTCCGCGAAAATAAACAGACCCGCGACGAGTTCCTTTCGCTGGTCAACTCATCCAAACCCTGAGGAGCGAATCAGAGCGATGAAATTCGCGCGCTGGGTTTTTCTCATTGCCGGAATCTACGGCCTGCTGGTAATAACCCCGCTGTATTTCATGGAAGGAGTCATCGCCAAGCAGACTCCGCCGCCCATCACGCATCCCGAGTTCTTCTACGGATTCGTAGGAGTGGCGCTAGCCTGTCAGATTCTATTCCTCTTCGTGGCGAGCGATCCGCAGCGTTTCCGTTTGATGATGCTGCCGTCCATTCTAGAAAAAATCTCTTACGGCATCGCCCTGCTTGTCCTGCATCAACAGCAACGCATTCCCGCCTCATCGTTCCGCATCGGCATGGTGGACTGGATATGGGCGCTGCTCTTCACCATCAGCTTCATCCGCACGCCACAATCTTCGACCTGGCACGAACGTAGCGATCAGAAGTAGGGGCGCTGCTTGCTGCGCCCGAACTTGGCGCGCTCTTTCCACCAGGTATCGACCGCACGTCGTCGCTGCAGCCGTTAGAACGCGCACAGACCGAGCGATCAGCAAAAATCCGGATCGTCCCTACAGCCCGCAACGCGCGGAAAATCCCTTTGCGGTGGTATGGCTCTATGCTAGCATTTCATTGTCGAAGAAAAGACAAGAGCATAGAGCAGGGCACGACGTTTCAGGGAGGGGTCGAGTTGAGCGCAGCCAAATCAGCACTGATCGAGCAGTTCCGGGTTCACACTAAAGATACAGGTTCTCCGGAAGTGCAGATTGCTTTATTGAGCGAACGCATCAGCTACCTGACCACTCACCTTAAGTCCCACGCAAAAGATCACGCCTCGCGCCGCGGGTTGATTATGATGGTCAACAAGCGTCGGCGGCTGCTGGACTATCTGAACCGCCGCGACCCGGATCGGTACCGCGAGATTGTGGAACGACTCAGCCTGCGCAAGTAGCGCGGATTTCCTGAATTCCTTTTCCGGCCGCGCGAGCCTTCTCCGCAAAATCTATTGGTTCAAGGCGAAAAGCGGCCGCCAGGAATCGTCGGCATCGCCGGCGCCCGCGAAGAGTCACTCGCTCCCGCAATTTTCGCTCCGCTTTTTCTCTCCTGTCTTCCTTCGAGGCATTTCCCGAGAGCCTTCTCTCGTATCTGAAATATGTCCCCACGAACGGGACCAAAAGGATGTGAAGTAATGTTTGAACAAGTTAGTTTGGAAGTTGGCGGCAGAACCCTCACTTTCGAGACGGGCAAGATGGCCCGGCAAGCGCACGGCGCCGTGGTGGCGCGTTACGGCGATACGGTGGTGTTGGCCACTGCCTGCATGGATAGCAGGGCCGCCGAAAAAGATTTCGTTCCACTGACGGTGGACTATCGCGAGTACACCTATTCCGCGGGCAAAATTCCCGGAGGATTCTTCAAGCGCGAAGGGCGCCCCTCCGAAAAAGAAGTCCTCACCTCGCGCTTGACCGATCGCCCGCTGCGCCCGCTCTTCCCGGAAGGCTGGTCCAACGAAACGCAAATCGTTTCCATGGTGCTTTCCGCCGATAGCGAAAATGATCCGGACGTGATCGGCGTCACCGCTGCTGCCGCCGCTCTCTACATTTCCAAGATTCCATTTACCACGCCGATCGCCGCGGTTCGCGTGGGCATGCTCGAAGGCAAGCTTGTCGTCAACCCCACCGTCGCCGAGCAGAAGACCAGCACGCTCAATATTGTGGTCGCCGGTTCCGATGAAGCCATCGTCATGGTCGAATCGGGCGCCCTCGAAGTTTCCGAAGACGCTGTCGCCGACGCTCTGCAGTTCGCTCACGCCGAAATCAAGAAGATCGTCGCCGCCATTCGCCAGCTGCACGATAAAGTGAAGCCCGTGAAAGTCCCGGTGAATCCGCCGCCCTTCGACGAAGCCCTCTACAAGCAGCTGCTGCAGCAATACGGCGAAAAGCTGCGGGATGCCAGCGACACCGCCAAATATCCCAAGAACGAAAGCTACGGCCGCATTGACGCCATCAAGGCAGAAATCGTCGCTGCCATTCCCGAAGACGACACCGAAAAGCGCAAGCTCGCCACCCGCGCCTTCGAGCGTCTCCGCGAATACATTTTCCGCGACGATATGCTCGCCCGTCACCGCCGCCCCGACGCTCGCGCCTTCGACCAGGTTCGCCAGATCACCTGCGAGACCGGTGTTCTGCCGCGCGCTCACGGCTCCGCGCTTTTCACCCGCGGCGAGACGCAATCACTTTCCACCTGCACTCTGGGCACCAAGGAAGACATGCAGCGCCAGGACTTGCTCTTCGAGCAGGACACCTTCAAGCGCTTCATGCTCCATTACAATTTCCCGCCGTTCTCCGTCGGCGAAGTGAAGTTCCTGCGCGGTCCCGGCCGTCGTGAAATCGGCCACGGCGCTCTCGCCGAACGCGCGCTCGCGAACCTGCTTCCGCCCGACACTGACTTTCCCTACGCGGTTCGCTGCGTTTCAGACATTCTCGAATCGAACGGCTCTTCTTCCATGGCCACCGTCTGCGGCGGCTCACTCGCTCTGATGGACGCGGGCGTTCCGCTGAAAGCGGCTTGCGCGGGAATTGCCATGGGACTCGTCGTCGAAGGCGATAAATATGCCATCCTCACGGACATCGCCGGCGCCGAAGATCATTACGGCGACATGGACTTCAAGGTGGCCGGTACGCGGCAGGGAATCACCGCCCTGCAGATGGACATCAAAGTTTCCGGGGTCAGCATCGCCATGATGCGCGAAGCTCTCGCGCAAGCCCGCAAGGCCCGCCTGGAAATTCTGGACATCATGGACAAGACCCTGGCCACCGGACGCGCGGAAATTTCCGCCTACGCTCCGCATCTCTTCATGCTCAATATTCCCACGGACAAGATCCGCGACCTGATTGGTCCGGGCGGCAAGAAAATCCGCGGCATTATTGAAGCCACGGGCGTCAAGATTGACGTGATGGACGACGGCAAAGTCCACGTCTTCGCTTCCAGCGGAAAATCAGCCGAAGAAGCCTTGAAAATGATTCGCGACGTCACCGCCACCGCCGAAATCGGCAAGACCTATCTCGGCACGGTCGTTCGCATCGCGGATTTCGGCGCCTTCGTCGAAATCTTCCCCGGTACCGACGGCCTGCTGCACATCAGCGAAATCGCGGAAGCCCGCATCCGCGCCGTCCGCGACGAACTGAAAGAAGGCGACCAGATCCTGGTAAAAGTCCTAGCCATTGAAGGCAACAAGATCCGCCTAAGCCGCAAAGCGGTCCTGCGCGACAAACAAAAAGCCGCCACCACCACCGAAGCCGCCGGCTAGTCTGGAATTCATCGCGGTTTTATCTGGGAGTGCGGCGGCTTGCCGCCGCCGCATTTCGTAAGCGAGGCTTGCCTCGCGGACTCCGCCGACGCTGGTACGTTTGTCTATAATCGACCGCGGCCCGGTGCGTGAAATCGAAGGATCATGGAACAAAATGTTTGGGTGTTTCTGCGGAACGCTAATGGAACCTATTCAGTGGTCGACAATGGCAAACTGCTGTGCGATTCCATCTCCGAGAAATCGCGGGAAAATGAGTTTTGCGTAGGACTGGGGTTCTGCGGTGAGGAATATCAGGAAATCATCCGGCAACTTGCGGCATCCGGCAAATGCACGCTCGTGCTTTGATTCAACTCGCCAGCCGTGCCTTCCGAACTAGCCCGAGGAGATACTGCCCTAATTATGCCGGGCATCCTGCGGCACATCGTGGTGAAACTTCACATCCACAGCCTCATACATCACCGGATGCTTCAAATTCTTGGCCTCAAACGCCGAAATCTTCGGCTCATGCACCAACGTCAACCCAATATCATCCAAACCCTTCAATAAACAATCCCGCCGGAACGGATCAATCTCAAACGAATACTGCAGCCCCGCGTCATCCGTCACCGCCTGCTTTTCCAAGTCCACGGTCACGCGATAACCTTCCTGCCGCTCCGTCCGCGCAAACAACTCGTCCATCTGCTCGTTCGATAAAGTCACCGGCAAAATCCCGTTCTTGAAACAATTATTGTAAAAAATGTCCGCATAGCTCGGCGCCAGAATCGCGTGAAACCCGTAATCCAGAATCGCCCAAGGCGCATGTTCCCGGCTCGATCCGCACCCGAAATTCGCCCGCGCCAGAATCACCGACGCGCCCTTATACCGCGGCGCATTCAACACAAACTCCGGATTCGGCTTTTCTCCCGGCAAATACCGCCAATCATAAAAGAGGACGCGCCCATAACCCTGCCGCGTCTGCAATTTCAAAAATTGCTTCGGGACCATCTGGTCGGTGTCCACGTTCACGCGGTCCATCGGCGCCACAAGTCCCGTATGCTTGATGAATGGTTTCATTGTTTCGAAGGCTCCTGTGGACGTGTCGTGCGTGTCCCTTCTTCTTTCGATCCGAGAATATACAAAGTGCAGAAGGCCGCGCAGGCTGATAAATACAGAACGTAGAAAGCCAGCGGTATCCGGGGGAGAGTCGCGCAAGCGGCCAGCATGAACGCGCCTGCGCAGAGCATGAGGCTGGCGCCGACAAGCTTTTTCCGGTTTCGAGTCAATCGCATGTAAAGCCCGTGCTGCTTACTCCGCACCGTCCACGTTGTTCCATTTGCGGATGTCCACGAAATGGCCTTCAATCGCCGCCGCGGCCGCCATCACTGGACTCACCAGGTGCGTCCGGCCGCCCTTGCCCTGCCGCCCTTCGAAATTGCGGTTGGAAGTGCTCGCGGAACGCTCGCCGCTCAAAAGCACATCGTCATTCATCCCGATGCACATGCTGCAACCCGCGTCGCGCCACTCGAAACCGGCTGCGCGGAAAACTTTATCCAGTCCCTCGGACTCCGCCTCCGCCTTTACCACGCGCGAACCCGGCACCACCAGCGCCTGCTTCAGCGATTTCGCCACGTGTTTTCCCGCCACCACTTTCGCCGCCGCGCGCAAATCTTCCAGCCGCGAATTCGTGCACGAACCGATAAACACGCGGTCCAGCGGAATATCCTCCATCGCCGTTCCCGGCTTCAAATCCATGTAAACCAAAGCCCTCGAAGCCGCTTCGCGGTCCACGGGATCGTTGAACGAAGCCGGGTCTGGCACGCGCTCGGAAACTTGCGTCACCATCCCGGGATTCGTTCCCCAGGTAATCATCGGCGCAAGGTCCTTCGACCGCAAAGTGATGGTCTCGTCGTACTTCGCGTCGCGATCCGTCGGCAAGGTCTTCCAGAACTCCACCACGTCCTGAAATTCCTTCCCGCGCGGCACAAACGGCCGTCCTTCCAGATACGCGAAAGTCGTCTCGTCCGGCGCCACCATCCCCGCCCGCGCCCCGCCTTCGATGGACATATTGCACATCGTCATGCGCCCTTCCATCGAAAGTCCGCGCACTGCCTCGCCTGTATATTCGAAAACGTACCCGGTTCCGCCGGCAATTCCAATCTTGCCGATCACAGCCAGAATAATGTCCTTCGCCGTCACGCCCCGCGGCCGTTTGCCCTCGATATCCACTTTCGCCGTCTTCGATTTGAATTGCGTCAGGCACTGTGTCGCCAGCACGTGCTCGATTTCGCTGGTGCCGATGCCGAACGCCAGCGCACCAAAGGCGCCGTGCGTCGAAGTATGGCTGTCGCCGCAAACAATCGTCTGCCCTGGCTGCGTAATTCCCAGCTCCGGCCCGATGACGTGCACGATCCCCTGGTTCTTGCTGTGCATGTCGAACAAATGCACGCCCGATTCTTCGCAGTTGCGCGTCAGCGCCTCGAATTGCCCGCGCGCGTCGGCATCCACCACCGGCAGCAAACGGTCCTTGGTCGAGACGGAGTGGTCCATCGCGGCAAACGTCAATTCCGGGCGGCGCACTTTGCGCCCCGCCGCTTTCAAACCGGCAAACGCCTGCGGGGAAGTGCCTTCGTGGATTAAATGCCGGTCAATGTAAATCAGGGTGGGCTGCCCGGGCTCTTCGCGTACCACGTGGGCATCCCAAATTTTCTCGTAAAGCGTGCGCGCGGCCATTCGTTTGGTTTCCTGCCTGTGGGGAACTTTGTCCCGGTCGTCGGATGAGAGCCGGACGCAAAGTCCAGCCAACCCCATTGTAACAATTCCGCAATCATCCGCCAATCCCGGCGGTATCCCAGTTTCGCTTCAGGCGAACAAGCGCCTGCCGGTGCCAGCTGCGATCCGTGAAGCAGGAGGGGCTATGCAGCGGGGATGCCTTCTAGTCCTGTCGCAGCGCGCCACACAGGGAAGGTTTTGCAGCAGCGCACTTCAGTGCGCCACAAATGTTGCAGCGCCAACTATTCCGCGAGCGCTCATTGCGCCGCCGATTCCGGCTCTTCCCGCGCCGTAACGACGTACCTCTGCGGCGCACTCCCGATGTAATGAAACGGATAGCAAGTAATCAGCGTAAGCGTCGCATCCTTCGAAGCGCTCAAAACCGAATCATCATCCGGCTCAACAACGCGCGCGGACTCCACGCGATAACTGTAAGTGGCCGTCGGCGATTTGAAACCCACCAGGTCTCCAACTTTCAAATCGCCCAACCCCGAAAAATAAGTATCGCGATGTCCCGCCAAAACCGCGTTGCCAGACTGTCCAGGCAACGCCGTCCCCGGCATGTGGCCCACCGCTTTCCACAGCGTCCCAGTCGAAACGCCCTCTTCCACAATCGCTGACGTATCCAGCCGCGGAATCTCAAGCAGACCGAGCAGCACCTCGTTCGCCGCTTTCGGCTGCGAAGCCCGAACCCCAGCACCACCGACACCGTGCACACCGGGATTAGCACGCATCTCTGCCAAGATCGCCTTCTCCCGCGCCTGATGAACCGCCGCGCTCCCATATGCGATCGAACAAAAGCCGAGGCTCGCAATCGCGACGATCCACAAGCAAACTTCCACCGCACGCAGAGCCTGCTGTCGCGACATCCGGCGCAAACGTGACTCCGCTTCGCGCCAGAGTTCCCTAGGCTGCAGTGGCTCGCGCAGCCACCGCCCGGCACGCGCGCTCCAAACGCTGTACACCTCTCTGACCCGGCCCCTGGATGGCAGTTCTCGCGCGTACCAAGGCCGATGTTTGTACAGAAGCTGCCTATTCATTCGCACTCTTCATTCAGCCCGCGGCTCAGGATGCTCGCGCAATCCGCCGCAGCACCACAATTCCCACGAGTGCCAAGAACCCAATCAGCCCGATCAAAGGCAACGGGCTGGCCGTCTGCGGCAGCGGATCGCTCTTCGTTGTGCTTGTACTCGCAGCGCTCGTCGTGCTCGAGGCGTTCGCAGTATTCGCAGTGCTCGCCCTGTTCGCAGCCGGCGGGTCCGCCGCAGCCGAAGCCTGCTGCTGCGTCTGCGTCGCGGCACCAGCATTCTGATTCTGCTCCACCGGCGCCGACCACGAACTAGCCGCTAAAGACAGCGAACTCGGATACGCGTCGTCAGTCCCGGTGGTCGGCACGCGCACGTGGTTCGCGGCGCCAATCGCGTCCGCGGCTTGCTTCGGATAGGCCAACTGCTGCGCCACCGCGTCGCCATCGAAGAAAATCGCTTCCATCACTTGCGTCTGGCTGTCCGTGCTCTGCGGGTACACCAAAAATGGCTGCCCGTTCGACGCCAGCTTCGGATTGGGATATGCGAGCAAAGTCGTCACCAGCGACGACTGATCCGCGTTATAAACCTGCACGATGTCCCAGCCCGACTGCTGCCCCGATAGCCGGAAAACATAACTCCCGGCCGCCAGCGTCGTTCCCGGCAATTGCGTCAACACGCCGACCGTGACCGTCGCTCTCTTCGCGCTGTCTTCGATATGGCCCGTCGTTGCGCCCATCCCGACTCCAGCCGCGCACAACACTCCCAAAAGCAACGCACTCACTCTCTCATACGCCCTCATGTCGTCCTCCTCTAGGTCATATCCGCCGCTTGCCTTGATAACGTCAGTGCAAGCCGAGCGGCCGAAATTCGATCTTGAAGTCTTCCTGCATTTCAATCGGTTGCCCATCCAGCAAAGTCGGCCGGTATCGCCACTGCCGGATGGCATCCTCGGCCGCGGGAATCAGCAACACCGGACCGTTGATGGGCCGCACGCCTTGCACCTTTCCGTCCGTGCCGATCACCGCAAGTAGGTGCACGGTGCCGCCCATGCCTTTTTGCGCGGCCTCGGCCGGATACATCGGCGCGAGCTTCGTAATGCGGTCGCCGATCTGCAGTTTTTCCAGAGCGTGGCTTGTTTCCGGCCCTGGCTCCGCCGGCACAAATACATACTGGTGCGAATGAATCACCACCGCCGCTGTATCAATCACCCTTTCGTCCGGCAACTGAATCAATCGCGGCACGTTTCCGGCGGCCGGCGCGACAACGGGGAAGTAAGACTGCGGCGCTGCCGCGGCAACCGCGGAATGGGGAGCAGGCTCGGAGGGGTGTGCCTCCAACGCAACCGCCGCACCGGCTGCGGGCAACGAGTTGGGCGCGACCGACGTTGCAGAATCAACTGCAGCCGTGGAATTCCCGGGTGCGGCCGCTTCGGGATTGCGTTCCGTCGCACTCGGCGTCGGTCTGCTCTCCGTCCGCGCAGGCGCAGACTCAGCCCCAGCCGCGGGAGCTGCGTGTGCCGCAGCGCGCGATGAGCCGGAGTCCGTCGCCGCCCCGCTCACGCTGGAAGTTTTCCCATCCGACGCGGAGCTTACAGCAGCAGGGAGCGTCGCACTACGGGTGGTCGGCAAAGGTGCAGCCGCTACCGGCACAGCTTGCGCGGATGGTTCAGCGCTCGGCCCGCTCGCCGCCGGACTCTGGCCGCTCGCTGCTGCCTCCGAACTCACCGCCGGCACTATCGTCGCATCCGGATTAGCCGCCGTGCTGCTACTTTTCTCCGCTGCCCCGAAATGTCTGAATTTCTCGGCAATGATCCGCCGCGCATCCTGCATCTTCGGCCACGCCTGCGTGAAATCAGGCCCCTCCGCGAATCCCAGCACGAAACAGGCCCCCACCACCAAGATCGTCAGCGCCGCGAATATCCACATACGTCCCAGCCGGTTTTCGTTCACCGGCTTCGCGGCCGGCGCGCCAAAACCAGTCCCGAAGTCGCGCTCGAAGTTCGCGCCAATGATCGGCTCCAGCGTCCGCTGCGGAACGTCCCACAAGGATTGCTTCGGCATCCTCAGCGGCGCCGCCGCAGACGTCGCCTCCGGCTTTGCGGCCGCGTGCGAAGCCGTTGGCGCATACGCAGCCGATTCCGTCTCCGCCGCTTCGTGCTCAACGCTCGCGCTGGCTTCTGCCAGTGGCTCGCTCGCGCGCTCGCTCTCGAATGTGGCCGTGGCCAACGGCTCTTGAGTCACGTCTGCGATCCGTGGAGCGAAACCTGGCGCGTCAACCGTAAACCGCTCGCCAACCTGTTCTGCGGGAGCAGCAACCGGCGGCCTGGCAGCCTCGTTTCTGGCGCCCCTCGAAAGTTCCGAGGGAAATAGCCGCTCGAACTCTGCGCGCTGCGCCTCTGTCATCGTCCACGCATCCGGCCCGTATCCGGTAAACGCCAGCAGCGGCGCTGCGTCCTTTTCAGAAACAGAAATGCTTCGCGCCACCGCGGTCGGAATATGCGTAGACTCGTGCGCAAGGAACGGCTCCGGCGCGCTTTCCGCTAGTGCGTCGCGAGGCTCTACTCCGTGAGCGCCACCATTCAACTCTTCCGCTTCTTTATCTCCGGAAGGTTCGCTCGCCGCCGCCGCAATCGCATGCTTCTCGTCCGGGCGCGCGGTTTCCTCCGGCAGCTCGATCCCGCTGCCATTCCGGCGCGCCAGAGCCACCCACCTCCGAATCAACTCGCGGCTTTCTTCGCGCAACTCCACAAACCGCACGCCCGCTTCCTTCTTCGATTCAGAGGTCCACACCACTTCCGCATGCGTCTCGATCTCGCCGTCCGCTTGCGGCACCCGGAAACTGAGGCGCGAAAGATATTTCTCGCGCAGCGGTTCTCCCGCCGTGACGGACATCCCCGTCTCGCTGATATTTGCGATGATTCCGCCGTTGCTGTCGCCCAGGATTACGTAGGTGAGTGCGGAGGGGTTGTGGCGCGCGCGCAGCCTTCGTTCTCCTCCGCGAACTTCGGGAGGCTTGCTAAAGCGCTCCGGAACGGGCTGCATTTCCAATTTCCCCTCCAGCATTGTCGCGCCGCCATCATGATCCCGCTGCGCCCGCCCTCACGCGCCGCCGGAATCCTCGGATCTCTGCCTCAACCTGTTCTTGGCTGGGGAGAAGCCAATCTCAGGTCCCGCGATCGCTGCGGCGGATCGCTCTCTGTCCGCAGCCGGATGCGGCCCGTTCAACGGTCATCGCCGACCAGCTTACACCCGGGTCCTGCACTCTAAATAAACGAAACTCGCTCGAAACGTTCGGCGCATTCGACAAAACCCGCTACGCGCTAAAAAGTTCTCGTCCACCAATGCGCACGCACGGGGACCCGAGGCTGAATGCTGTAGTCTACGCGCACCCTTCCGGGATGTTCAAGTACAGGAAAGACTGTATAAACCCCGCAAGCGCGTCCTGATGAAGTGATTCCGCAACCGGCCGTCGCGCGCCGCTCGCTGCCGTCAAGCGATTCGCCGCCCCTTGTGCACCACCACCGGCGAGCCTTCTGCGATCAATGCCGAATCCGCAGGACGGCGCAATACCTCGCTGAAGCCGACGCCGTATAACGCATGCGCGTCGCCGGCAAAACCGGATTTCGCGGCCGTCCAAATCCGCCAGCGCTCGTGCGAGACGCGGTATTCCACGCTCGCGCCGTCCGCCTGGGCCGAATATCCCCAATAGCGTTCTGTGATAAAATTCGCGAGAGTGTTCTCCGCGACGTAATCCGGCGTCCCGCTAGCTTCAGCATCCAGCCGGAAGCATTCGTCCTCGAACCGCCATTCGTACGCCGCCGAAATTGCGCCGTCCGTTTGCACAATCTCGTGCTGCATAGGGCAGCTATCGTATTTTTCGCCGTAGGCCATGCGCGCGAGGCCCGCGATCGCCAAACGCGGCACCAGTTCGCGTATGAATACGACTCCTCGCCGCAGTTCCGCGCCCTCGCGCCGCCGCACGTAAAAACGCAGATTCACCTCGTCGAAATGTGCATGGAAGGGAACTGCCAGGAAGCCCAGCAGCTTGGTGCGCAGGAACCGGAAACCCACAAGACTTAGGTAAGTTCGCCCTTCGAACCCATCCAGCTCCACTCCGCGCGGGACGTAATCACGCAACAACGCCGGATCCACTTCATAATTCAACAACACCAGATCGCGCCACTCGGCCGTCAGAAATACGCCGCGCTCGCGCTCGGAATCAATATCCAACGGTGAATCGCTGCTCTCGGAATCGCGGCTTCTCGATTTCATCCACCACCGCGACCGCGAAATCCTCCGCGGAAATAGAGCTTTTGCCTTTGCTGTCCACGATCAATTGATCCAGGTCCGTCCGGTAGTGCCCGGTCCGCGTGCCCGGTTCGATCAACGCCGCAGGACTCACCGCCGTCCAGTCGAACTCCGCGAATCCCGCTTTGCGGTAGACGTCCAACGCCTCGGAATGCGCCTGCGCGATCGCTTTCCAGGCGGCAGAGAAGTCCGGACTGTTCATGAGCTGCATCCCGGGACCCACTTCCAGGCTTCCCGCGCCGCTCACGGCGATCAATCGTATCGGTTCGACGCGCGTCAACGCCTCGATCAACGAGTGCGCCGCCTTCACCACCAGTTTAGGGTCGTTCTCGAGTCCCGGTCCGTATGCGCTCACCACCACGTCATGATCCACCGTAGCGGCCGCGATCGTGTCCGGCTGAAAAATATCGCCGGTGCGGTAATCCAGGTTAGCCCTGTGCTCGCCGGTGCGTGCGGTGTCGCGCACTACCGCGGTCACGTTGTGCCCACGCGAAAGCGCTTCGTGCAAAATTCGCTGCCCGATCATTCCGGTAGCGCCAATCAGCACGATGCTCTTCATGCGCGTTTCCCCCTGGCCGCCTGATTGACGCCGGGTTGCCGCCCTATTGCAACAGCGCCGCTTCCGCCTCTGCCACCGTCGCGTAGGTATCAAAGAGCGGCGCCACGCCGGTCAGATGCAGCACGTTGTGCACGCGATGATTCAATCCCACCAGCGCCAGCTTGCGTCCCGATTTGTGGCACGAAACGAAAGCCCGCACCAGCGAGCCCACCGCCATCGAATCCACCAGCGGCACGTTCGTCATATCCACAATCACTCGCGGCGAATCTGTGGCGGCCACCGCATCGTTAAACGCGCCCGAAGACGCCGAGGTGAACGGCCCCGCCAGCACCAATATGCTTTGCCCTTCGTGCGTGCTAGCCTGCTTCTCCACGCGGAACGACTCAGTTGGCATGGCGCGCATTCTAGTCCGAATGCGCCAAAAGAAGCAACGAAGCGCCACCCACCAAACAGGGGGAGATGTAGCGGCCTCTGCGACCCGCGCCGGTCGGAGCCGCGGAGGGAATGCAATGTAGAAGCGAAAAAGCCGCCGGGCCCAGCCGTCATGTAAGAGACCCCCAAGAATCGCCTTTATCTGTGTTAATCAGTGTTCATCTGTGGTGATTGTTCTGCGCGTCGCGTAGTCGGAGCCCTAACCACCACCCTGTCACGAGTGGTCGCGACAACCGTCTGCATCCGTGTTATAATGGGCCTTCCGCTCTTCGAGTTCTTTGGCACCTGATTGCCTCCCTGAGCGTGTTTGGCGTCCCAGCAAGTCCGATTCAATCTTCAATCGCGAGGGACATTGCGAATTCGGCCGGGTAGCTGCGTGCCTTTTTCGCGAATCGAAGGTGGGCCGCTCAGGAGAGAAACAGTATGAAGAACCTTTTTGTAGGCAATATGAGCTTTCAGACCACCGCCGCCGATTTGCGCGCTCTGTTTGAGCCTTTCGGCCAACTGGCTCGCGTCCACGTCGCTACCGACCGCGAAACCGGCCGCGCCCGGGGCTTCGGTTTCGTCGAAATGCAAAACGATGAAGAAGCCGCCAAAGCAATCGCCGCGCTCGATGGCAAAGATGTCGGCGGTCGAGCTTTGAAGGTCAATGAAGCGCGGCCCAAGTCCGAATCGGGTGGACCGCGCGGACCTCGCAGCGGAAGCGGCGGGGGCGGCGGAGACCGTGGCGGCAATCGCAGTGGCGGGGGCGGCGGCCGTGGCAAGGAAAAGTTCTCGAACGAAGATTATCGCGAAACCGCGCGCCAGCCGCGCGAGCCTCGCTGGTAGCATACGCATCCTCACATCTTTCTGGATGCGAAATCGTCGGCACTTAACCGGGGGATAAAATGACGACCACATTCAAGAAGCGGCAGAAGGAAATGAAGCGCCAGGACAAAGCGCGCGCCAAAGCAGAACGTCGCGCTCAAAAGAAAACCGACGGCACTCCGGGCGACACCTCTCTCGACAACATCGCCTGGGACGAAGGCGTGGGCACGCCCAATAGCCTGCGCGTCCCGGAGTTCTTCGATAGCCCGGAAGACTCCTCGGAGCCAAAGGCGTAATTTCCCACCGGCTCCAGCTCCATTGCCCGTAAGCGTCTCCGCCCGCGCGCGGCGCATCCCGTTGCGCGGGTGTCCCAGTTTTTTCTCGTCGCTCCCATCGTGATTATGTGAGCATCCTCCAGCCCCGCCGCGTCACCTCTTGTCGGATTGAGTGCTATACTCATCCCTTCGGCGCGTTCCGCGCCGCATCTAACTCCGCCGTTCGCCGGGCCATTTGTAAAGGAGCACGAGGATGGGCATTGAATTCATCGAATTACTCACCTGGATGCGCCGCCGCAAGATTTTTGCCACCCTCCTCGTCGCTTTCACGCTCGGCATCGGCATCATCATCGGCACGCTGCTTTCCGGCCACGCCCAAGCCACTCGCGCGCAAACTTCCACCAGCGGCGCCGCGCTTCTGGTCGTTCCTGATCCGGTCACGCTCTCCACGTCATTCTCCACCATCTCTAAAAAGCTCGGCCCCGCCGTCGTAAATATCTCCACCACCCAGGTCATCGAAAAGCCCAAGGGTGAGAGCAAAAAGCCCAAAGCCTACGGCGACCCCTTCCAGGATTTCTTCGACCGCTTCTTCGACTCGCCCGATAACAGCCCCGACGCCGAACGCAGCCTCGGCTCCGGCGTGCTGGTGGACAAAAAAGGATTCATTCTCACCAACGATCACGTGATTGACCAGGCCACCAAAATCCAGGTTACCCTCGATGGCGATCCCATCAAATACAACGGCCGCGTCATCGGCTTCGACAAGGAAACCGATCTCGCCGTCGTCAAGATTGACGCCGATCACGACCTGCCCATCGCCAAGCTCGGCAATTCCGACGGCGTGCAAGTCGGCGACTGGGTCCTCGCTTTCGGCAGCCCCTTCGGCCTGAATTCCACCGTCACCGCGGGCATTATCAGCGCGAAAGACCGCTCCAACGTCGGCCACCAATTTCAGCGCTTCATCCAGACGGACGCAGCCATCAATCCGGGCAATTCCGGCGGCCCGCTCGTCAATATGGCCGGCGAAGTGATCGGCATCAATACCGCCATCTATACCGGCAGCCGCGGCTTCGAAGGCGTCGGCTTCGCGCTGCCTTCCACCACCGTCATTCGCGTTTACAACGATCTCATCACCAAGGGCAAGGTCACCCGCGGCTCCATCGGCATCACCTTCCAGGAAGATCGCAGCAATAATCCCGTGCTCCTCAAAGAACTCGGCGCGCCCTACGGCATCGTCGTCGAAGCCATCGAGCCCGGCAGCCCCGCCGAAAAAGTCGGCCTGCAGCCCGGCGATGTCATCACCGACGTCAACGGCCAGCCCGTGCACACCGGCGCCGACCTGGTGAATCCCATCGCGGACACTCCCATCGGCCAGTCCGTGCAAGTGCGCTATATCCGCAACAAGCAAGCGAAAGAAGTCGCTCTGGTCGTCGCCGACCGCTCGAAAATCTTCCCGCAAACCGCGCAAACCACCGATGATCAGCCCGACCAGCAGGACACGCCCGGCCAGTTCGGCCTGCACGTCGAGGATTTGACTCCCGACCTCGCCCACAAACTCGGCATGGGCAAGACCACCGGCGTTGTCGTCACCGAAGTCGAGCCGGCCACTTTCGCCGAAGACATCGATTTCGCCCGTGGCGACGTCATCACCGAAATCAATCACACGCCTATCGCCAATATGGCCGACTACAAGGCCCAAATGGCCAAGCTGCAACCTGGCGAAGACGTTCTGTTCAAAGTAGCCCGCCGCGGCGACGCCGACCGCGTCCTGATCCTATTTCTGGCCGGCGCAGTCCCAGCGGCCCAGTAACAAAAAGTAATCGCGCCCCTCAACACCACGCAGCTCCGTAGGGCGGCTCTCAGAGCCGCCCACTGTTGCCTTGCATTTGAGAATCAGGCCGACGAAAATGCCCCCTGGAACAAACGCGTCGTAGCTTTGTCGCATCCAACCAAGCTCCGGGTTACCCGATAAGCGCCGTGTAAAATGTCCCGGCTTGAGGCCAGCCGTAATATCCTCATAATAGAAAGACGGCCCAGACCAGTCCCCGAATCGAAACATCGGGGAATGAAGCGCGCGGCAGCGAACGGAAGCGGAGTGCAATGAAACAGATTTCAATCTCAGCCATACTGCTGGCGGCGCTTTTGGCGTCCGCGTGCGTGACCTCTGCCAACGCGCTCTCCACGGCCTCCGCTACTCGTCCGCAGGAATCCAGTGCCACGGCCCACGCCTCGGCTTCCAGCACCAAAAAGAAAAAATCCCACCACCACCACAGTTCGCGGCGCCAGTCCTATCAGAAAGCGCCCACGCCGGCCCGCATCTCCGAAATCCAGTCCGCGCTCGCCCGCGGCGGCTACTACCAGGGCGAGCCCAATGGCAAGTGGGACTCCAGCACCGTCTCTGCGCTGGAAAAATTTCAATCGGCCAACGGCATGAACGCGAGCGGCAAACTCGACGCGCTCAGCCTGCAAAAACTCGGCCTCGGCTCCAGCACCGCGGGTGTGGACGCGCCCAAACCCGTGTCGCACACCACTCCAGCCGCGGCCACCACGTCATCCGTGCCCGCGCCGAGCAGCGATTCCGCGTCAGTCTCCAACGTCTCCGCCACAACCGGCCCAAGCCCCGCGAATTCGCCGTCATCCGCCGCCAAACCTCCGCAGCGCTAATTTTTAAAGGCTCAGCGCGCCATCGCGGGCCTGCCACAAATCGATCCCGCCACCGCAGCGCGACCAACGGCGCAAAACGATATGGAGTGCGGCGGCGCGCCGTCGCTCTGGTAAGCGAGGCGCGCCTCGCGAACTTCGCACATCCGCCTCCGTCCACCCAAAACCCTCGCAACCGAACCGGCCTCTCTGCTCGACGCAAGGTCCGCATACCCGATTCACCGGATTGTTTCCCGCCGAAAATTCGCGTGCCCCGCGAAGACCGTTTGCGCGAATCCGCTCTTTCCGCTAAAATGAATGTTTCAGCATTCACCTGCGGAGCGCCATGAGGCGTCTCTCGCTACCTGCGCTCGCTCGGCACCCGGACACCCTGAGGGAATGGCGGAAGATAACGACAGATTCATCCTGACCTTCGACGCCGCCGACGAGTACCGCCCGGAAGCTCCTCCGCCCCCTGAAATTCCCGCGTGGAAAGACGGCAGTATCCGCATCGGCATCCACACTTCCATCGCCGGCGACATTTCCGCCTCGCTCGAAATCGCTCACGGCCTGGGCGCCAACGCCCTGCAGATTTTTTCCTGTAGCCCGCGCATGTGGGAACGTGGTGGCAACCGCATCGCGGAAGCCGAAGCCGCTCGCTTCCGCGCTCGTCGCAAGGAACTCGGCCTCGGCCCCCTGGTCATCCACGATAATTACCTGATCAATCTCGCTTCGCCGAATCCGGTTCTGCGCACCCGCTCCGTGCAAGCCTTTCACCAGGAATTGGTGCGCGCCGTCGCCCTGGGTGCAGACTTTCTCGTCGCCCATCCCGGTAGCGGCCGCGAAAGTACACCGGCAGCCGCCGTCAGCGCCATTTCGCAAGGGCTGAAGCAAGCCGCGCGCGGCCTGAAACTCGGCGACCTGAAAATTCTGCTCGAAAATACCGCCGGGCAGGGAACTTCCATCGGCTCGCGCTTCGAAGAACTCCGCGCCATTCTAGATGCGTCTCCCGACCTTCCTCTCGGCATCTGTATTGATACCGCGCACACCTTCGCCGCCGGATGGGACCTGCGCACCGCCGAAGGCCTCGAAACCACGCTGCAGGCGATTGACCGCACCGTCGGCCTGGATCGCGTCTACGTCATACACGTCAACGACTCCAAAACCCATCATGGTTCGCGCGTGGATCGCCACGAGCACATCGGCAAGGGCAAAATCGGCCTCGAAGCTTTTGGCCGCATTCTGAATCACGCGCTGCTCGCCGGCCGTGCCTTCATCCTCGAAACGCCCATCGATAAGCCCGGCGACGACCGCCGCAACGTCGCCGCTCTCTGGAAGCTTCTCGGCCGCGAAGTGATCGCCACCGGCAATGGCATGAAGCCCCGGCCGCACCGCGCCAAAGCATCGCGCGCCACTCCCAAAGCGTCTAAAAGGAAAAGAAAATCGAAACCGAAATCACGCTCGCGAGGAAAGTGAACTTGGCCGATTCCGACCACAAGCACCCCAGCTACGACCCGGCGCAAATCGAGGCGAAGTGGCAAAAAGTGTGGGAAGAGCAGGGCGCTTTCGACGCCGTGGACAACGACGCCTCTCGACCCAAGTACTACATGTTAGAAATGCTTCCTTACCCCTCGGGCACCCTGCACATGGGCCACATGCGCAATTACACCATCGGCGACGCTGTCGCCCGCCACAAGCGCATGTCCGGATTCAACGTCCTGCATCCGATGGGTTTCGACGCCTTCGGCCTGCCCGCTGAAAACGCTGCCATCAAGAATCACACCGCGCCGCGCGTTTGGACCGAAGAGAACATCACCGAATTTCGCCGCGTTCTGCGCCGCTTCGGTTTCAGCCACGATTGGCGCCGCGAACTCGCTACCTGCGACCCCTCCTACTACCACTGGAACCAGTGGTTCTTCCTGCGCATGTTCGAGAAGGGCATCGCCTTTCGAAAAAAGAGCAAAGTGAACTGGTGCCCGGAATGTGGCACGGTGCTGGCCAATGAGCAGGTGATTGACGGCTACTGCTGGCGCCACGAAACCACCCTCGTCCAATCCAAAGAACTCGAGCAGTGGTTTTTCCGCATTACCAAGTATTCCGACGAGCTACTCGACGACATGAAGCAGCTCGCCGCCGGCTGGCCCGAGCGCGTCCTCGCCATGCAACGCAACTGGATCGGCAAATCCCGCGGCACCCGTGTGAAATTTGCCGTCTCCCAGATGGAGGGCGTCTCGCTCGAAGTCTTTACCACGCGCGTGGACACCATTTACGGCGCTTCGGCGATCGTGATTTCCCCCGGCCATCCCAAAGTCGAAGAACTGCTCGCCGGTGTTCCCGGCCGCGGCGCCATGGAAGCCCAACTAAAGGCCATGCGCCAGAAAAGCATGCGCGCTGCCGACATCGCCACCGCGGAAAAAGAAGGCTTCTTCACCGGACGCTTCGCCGTCAACCCCTTTTCCGGCGCGCACATTCCCATCTGGGTCGCGAATTTCGTCCTGGCTGAATATGGCACCGGCGCCGTGATGGCCGTTCCGGCCCACGACCAGCGCGATTACGAATTCGCCGAAAAATATCATCTGCCCATCAAGATTGTCGCCCAGCCGCTGAATGGCGTCCCGCTGCGCCTCGATCGCATGTCGGAGGCCTACACCGAATACGGCCGCGTATTTGATTCTGGCCCCTACACCGGCCTCACCACCGAACAGGCGCAAGAGAAAATGACCGCCGACGCCGCCGCCAAAAATTTCGGCCTCGGCGAAACAACTTACCGCCTCAAAGACTGGGGCGTTTCCCGCCAGCGCTATTGGGGCACGCCAATTCCGATCGTCTATTGTGAAAAAGACGGCATCGTCGCAGTCCCCGATGACCAGCTTCCCGTGTGCCTCCCCGAAAATGTCACGCTCACCGGGGAAGGGCAGTCGCCGCTCGCGAACTCGCCTGAGTTCGTCAACACCACCTGCCCGAAGTGTGGCGGCCCGGCCCGCCGTGAGACTGACACGATGGACACCTTCGTGGATTCCTCGTGGTATTTTTATCGCTACACCGATCCGCACAACAATCAAGCGCCCTTCGACAAAGAGAAAGTCCGCTATTGGTTTCCTATTGACCAGTACGTGGGCGGCATCGAACACGCCATCCTCCACCTGCTCTATTCCCGCTTTTTCTGCAAAGTGATGCGCGACCTCGACCTCGTGAATCACAGCGAGCCTATTGCGCGCCTCTTCACCCAAGGTATGGTCCAAAAGGGCGGCGTCGCCATGTCCAAATCCCGCGGCAACGTTGTCGGCGCGATTGACATGGCCGATAAATATGGCTGCGACACCGCGCGCCTCTACATCCTTTTCGCCGCGCCTCCGGAAAAAGATCTCGAATGGAGCGAAGAAGCCATCGAAGGCGCCTCGCGCTTTCTGAACAAGGTCTATCGCCTGATCGCGAAACACGCTGACCGCCTGCGCGATATCCGCACCGATCTCACGCAGAAGACCGACTTGACCACCGCCACCGCCAAGGAAAAGCTGCTCGTCCGCAAAGTGCATCAAACCCTGAAGCGCGTCACCAACGATTTCGAAGTGCGCTGGCACTTCAATTCCTCCGTCGCACTGCTCATGGAACTCGTCAACGAAATTCAGGCTCAGGAGCCGCTCGACGCCGACATCAGCCCCATGATCCTGAAGCGCGTCCTGGAATCGCTCCTCCTGATGCTCGCGCCCATGGCTCCGCACATTTCCGAGGAACTCTGGCAAATGCTCGGCCACGCGAACGGCCTGACCTACGAAAGGTGGCCCGCCTATCGTGAAGACCTCGCCCGCGAAGAGCAATTCGAAGTCATCATTCAGATCAACGGCCGCCTCCGCGGCAAAATCCTGGTAGACGATGGCCTGAGCGAAGACGAAACCCGCGAGCGCGCCCTGAAAGACCCGCGCATCGCCATTCTGATAGACGGCAAACAAGTGACCAAAACGGTAGTCGTACCCAAGAAGCTCGTAAATATCGTCTTGAGGTAACACGTGTCGGGTCCGGCGATTTGCTGGTGGATCGGTTTTTTGCTGGTTGGAACGATTTTCATCCCGCACAACATCATTTTGCGGCGCATGAGGGGCGCGGGCTACAAGACTCAGCCTTTCGATATGACGCTAAACGGAAAATTTAATTTGCCGGTCGAATACCTAAGGATTCGTGCACAACACGGTTGGTCACCGTGGCCGGCTTACCTGATTCCGTTCATGCTTTTAGCTGGCGTCGGATTCATATTGTTGGGTCTATTCTTGCCGAGCTAGCAACCGCTGCGCCCCCAGGCGTCGGTTTTGTAGCGGCGGGCTTTAGCCCGCCGGCAGTTGCCGTTGATTTTGCCGTTGCCGCTGAATTCGTAGCGGCTGCCTTTAGCCCGGCGCACTTGAACTGACGGTTGTAGGTAGCGGCAAAGCGTCGCTGTCGCAAGCGGGCGCCGCGCCGTTTCTGGGAGATGTAATGAAAACGCCGTGCCTCGGCGGCGGTAGGATTGTTGTTGCAAGGCAACATCCGACTGCGAGGAGGCACGGCATGATCTACGTAGGAGTAGACCTTCATTTGCGATTTTGTTACATGACGGTACTGGATGCAAGCGGCGCGAAGCTGCAGCAGCGGCGTGTGCCCAACGAGACCGACAGTTTGCGTTCCTTTTTCAGCGGGCTGAAAAAACCTGGCCAGGAAGAGGAAGCAATTCTGGTGGCCGTGGAAGCCTGCGGGTTCTGGTGCGCCTTTGTCGATTGCGTCGAACCGCTGGTGCAGCGCGTGGTGCTGGTGCATCCTGCGAAAGTGAAAGCCATCGCCAGTGCCAAGCTGAAGAACGACCGGGTGGATTCGCAGACGCTGGCGCACCTGCTGCGCGCCGACTTGCTGCCGGAAGCCTGGAAGGCGGACCTGCCCACGCGCGATTTGCGCGAGCTGTTGCGTATGCGCAGCGCGCTGGCCGGAGATCGCACTCGTTACAAAAACCAGATTCACGCGGTGCTGCACCAGCACGGAGAACGGGCGCCCCAGAGCGATCTGTTCGGCCGGGCCGGACGCACCTGGCTGGCGCAGCGGTCCCTGCGACCGGCCGCGCGGCAAGCGCTGGACACCAGCCTGCGCCTGGTGGACCAGCTCGATCAAGAAGTGCACCGGCTGGATCAGCAGTTGCGGCAAATCGCCAAAGAAGATCCCGACGCGTGCTTTCTGATGACCATTCCCGGCGTCGGAGCTTTTACCGCGCTGGTCCTGAAAGCCGAGATCGGCGACATCCATCGCTTTCCGGACAAAAAGAGTTTGTGCAACTACGCGGGGCTGGTGCCGGTGATCCGCGAGTCGGCCGATCACCATCGCAGCGGAGGAATCACGCGCGCCGGATCGCGCCGGTTGCGTTGGGTGATGAGTGAAGCAGCGATGACCGCGGCGCGTTATTCGCCGGCGGCGCGGGCCTGGTTCACGCGCCTGGCCCGGCGCAAGCATCCGCATGTGGCGCGCAAACTGTTGGGCGCGGTGTGGGCGCTGTGGATGCACGGAGTTTGTTTCGACGAGCGAATTTTTGCGGCGATGTGAAAGGTAGCTTCCGTCAGCCCGAGCCCGCACTTCGTCCCGCGAGGACGTTATGGAGATGGGGCGGCGGAAGAAATGCATCAACCTTTTGTGCCTCGAGCACGTATAGAAGTGTAGCCGCATCGTTCGCAAAACCGTCGCCACTTGACACGGCCCGGCGTTTTCATAGAAGTGCGGGAGCTTGCTCCCGCCTGTTGCAAGGCGAGGCTTGCCTCGCCGCTCTATGGGCCTGGTACCGCGACGGCGCGCGTCGGGTAAATCTTCCGCACCACGACTGACACAAAACACGGACGGTCCAAAAAAATGACCACCGCATCAGCCGCACAAAAAACCACCGGAGGCACGGTGAGCACTAAACACGGCATTGTCGTCCTCGATTTCGGCGGCCAATACACCCAGCTTATCGCCCGCCGCATCCGCGAAGAAGAAGTCTTCTCCGCGATCGTCCCGTGCACCGCCAAGCTGGAAGAAATCCGCGCCCTCGAGCCGGTCGGCATCGTCCTCTCCGGCGGCCCCAGCTCCGTCTACGACGCCGACGCCCCGCACTGCGACACCAAAGTCCTCGAACTTGGCGTCCCGGTACTCGGCATCTGCTACGGCATGCAATGGCTCACGCATTCGCTCGGCGGCAAAGTCGCTCTCGCCAAGCGCCGTGAATATGGTCCCGCGCATCTGGACATCGCCTGCGCCTCCAAACTCTTCGCCGGCATTCCCAACCGCCTGAAGATCTGGAATAGCCACGGTGACCATGTCCTCGAAGTTCCGCCGGGTTTCGCCATCACCGGACGCACCGACAATGCCATTGGCTCCTTCGAGCACGCCGAAAAAAAATATTACGGCGTCGAATTCCATCCCGAGGTGAACCACACCGATCGCGGCACGGAAATCCTGCACAATTTCGTCTTCGATATCTGCGGCGCGAAGAAAAACTGGAATCGCGCAGGCTTCATCTCCGCCACCGTGGACTCGATCCGCGCCCAGGCCGAAGGCGCCCGCGCCATCTGTGCGCTTAGCGGAGGAGTCGATTCCGCCGTAGCCGCCGCGCTGGTGCATCGCGCCATCGGCGACCGCCTCACCAACGTATTCGTGGACACCGGCCTGCTGCGCGCCCACGAGTACGAAGAAACTCTCGAACTTCTCCGCCAGCGCCTCGGCCTCAACGTCATCGGCGTGGACGCCTCCGAGCGCTTCCTGGGCAAACTTGCCGGCGTTACCGACCCCGAGCAAAAACGCAAAATCATCGGCAACGAATTCATCGCCGTCTTCGTCGAAGAGCAGCGCAAAATCCTCGCCACCTCCGCCGGACTGCCGGTCAAATTCCTCGTCCAGGGCACGCTCTATCCAGACGTAATCGAATCCGTCTCCGTAAAAGGCCCCTCCGCCGTCATCAAGTCACACCACAACGTCGGCGGCCTACCGGCAGACATGCCCTTCGGCCTCATCGAGCCGTTGCGCGACCTTTTCAAAGACGAGGTGCGCCAAATTGGCCGTGAATTGGGCCTTCCCGAGGAAATTCTCGTGAAGCACCCCTTCCCAGGTCCGGGTCTGGCCGTGCGTCTCCTAGGCGCGATTACCCGCGAAAAGCTGGAAACGCTTCGCGGCGCAGATACCGTAGTCGTCGAGGAAATCCGTCGTGCAGGTCTTTACGAGAAGGTCTGGCAGGCTTTTGCGGTATTGTTGCCGGTGCAGAGCGTAGGGGTAATGGGCGACGGCCGGACGTACGGGTACACCGTCGTGGTCCGCGTTGTCGATTCGCAAGACGCGATGACTGCTGATTGGACCCGACTGCCCCGTGAAGTGCTCGAACGGATTTCGGCGCGTGTCGTAAACGAAGTCCCCGGCGTAAACCGGGTCGTCTACGACATCAGCTCCAAACCGCCCAGCACCATCGAGTGGGAATGACGCAAGTCCCCAGCCGCTGAAAACTCTCCCCGGAGAGTCTTAGCGGTTAGCCATTTTCTGGGCCATGTACAAAAGCAACCGGCGGTCGCCTTCGTCAATGCGGCCCAGCAATCTGCGGAAACGGCCTAGGACACGCGCTTCTTTTCCACGGCTTCCCCACGCGATATCATCGGCCGACTTCCGCTTGGGAAGGTTCGGCAGCACGGGTGGTTCTTCGCCGTCGTAGAAAAGTTGGTACAGCGGCACTTCCATGGCGCGTGCCAACTTTTCTAGCGTCTCGATCGCCGGAACGGTGTGCCCGTTCTCAACGCGCGAGATGTAACAGCGCAGAAGCCCGGTGCGCTTCTCGATGTCGCCTTGGGAAAGCTTCTTGGTTTCACGTAGCAGACGGATGCGTTCTCCGATTATCATGGGCGGTATTGTCACATGGTACTCTGACTGCTGCAACAACAGTTTTGTGTGCCCGGGAAGCACCTACACACTTCCCTGTAACCGGAAACCGATGCCTGACGTCCCAAAGGGTATGGCAGCCAGCGCTTCCGCCATTCCGCTCCCGGTCACCCGGCGCGAGAAGGGCGAAGAAGAAAGGCAACTGGTCCGCTTGGCCCAGAGCGGCGAAGAAGCTGCTTTTGAGGAACTGATCCGCCGCCACCAGCAGCGTGTTTTCGGCCTGGTCAGCGGAATTTTGCGCCGGCGGGAAGACGTGGAAGACGTTGTACAGCAGGTCTTCCTGAAAGTATTCGTCTCGCTGAAGCGCTTTGACCAGCGCGCGGCCTTTTCCACCTGGCTGTACAAGATTTCGGTCAATGAGTGCTGGGACTACCTGCGCAAAAAGAAAGTTCGGCCGCTCGTCTATGAAGCCGACCTTTCCGAGGAGCAGGTTTCGCGCCTGGACGGCGTGGTTTCCGCTGACCGGCCGCCGGCTAGCCCCATGGACCGTGCCGAGGCCCGCGACCTCCTCGAACGCATGATGGAAAAGTTGCCGGAGCAGGATCGCGAACTTCTGTTCCTCAAGGAAGTGGAAGGTTTTTCCGTCCAGGAATTGGCGGAAATTCTCGAACTCAACGTCAACACCGTAAAAGTGCGCCTTTTCCGCGCTCGCGCTCGCTTGATGGATGTTTATCGCCGAAGGCTCAAGGATAATCCCGGCCAGCCCTCGGAAGATAAGAAAGGAAAGGACCAACGACCATGAATCAAGACTATCGTTCCGCGGCATGTCCCGAGTACGAAGCCGCCTTGGAAGATCATCTCCACGGCGATCTCGGCGGCCCCGAAGCCGCGGCTCTCTCCGAACATTTGAAATCCTGCGCCGGATGCCGCGCCGCTCTCGACGACGCCGTGCTCAGCGCCCGTCTCCTTCGCGTCGCCGAGCCCGCCGCCGATCCCGGCCCCGGCTTCAGCCACCTGGTCATGACCCGCATCCGCTCCGAGCTCCACCTCAACGAAGGCACGAGCGTCTGGCAGTCCTTCGTTTCGCTGGCCTGGCGTTTCGCTGCCACCGCCGCTTTCGCGCTCGTGCTGCTGGTCACCTTTGACGTGTCGCGTCACAATCAATTTCAGCAGGACCAGTCGTTGCTGGCCACCAATCAACTTCCGGAATTGGTCCCCAATCACCGTTCCGTGCCGGCCAGCGCCGATGACGTCCTGCTGATGATGGCGGAAACCAACCATGGAAAACAGTAAGACACGCAGCGAAGCGGCCATCCTCGTCCTGGTGGTCTTCGTTCTTGGAGTTTTGCTCGGCGCCGTCGGCAATCATCTGTGGGGCGAGCGCGTTTGGGGCCACACATTTCCGCCCGAACCTCCCACGCACGGCCAAATCGTCAGCGCTTTGAGTCATGAACTCCAGCTCACTCCCGATCAGCAGCAGCAAGTAAGCGCCATCGTGGAAGACACCAGGGCCAAGATCCGCACGGCCTATGCTCCCGCCGACGCCGAACGCGAGCAGTTGCGCCAGCAGGGCCGCGCGCGCATCCGCGCCATCCTAACTCCCGAACAATTGCCCAAGTTCGAAGCCTTCATGTCCCGCATTGACGAGCAACGCAAAAAAGAAGGCAATCAGCACCCGCCTTCGCACTAGCTTCCGTCAGTGACCAGCATCCAGCGAGGACGCCCGCCGAGCGTCGTGGTGTGCGCAACCGCCGAATAAGGAGCCACAAATGAGAATACTCTTCGCGGTTCT
This sequence comes from uncultured Acidobacteriota bacterium, assembly GCA_963780035.1. Lineage (GTDB taxonomy): Bacteria > Acidobacteriota > Terriglobia > Acidiferrales > UBA7541 > Palsa-295. The sequence goes on from CAWAAG010000024.1 coordinate 284,164, forward strand.
ACTCCTCGCATCATCAGCCTTCGCGCAGACTCCCGCTCCGCTCGCAAATCCCGAAGCGGCCTGCGGTCAAAATGATGTGCAATTTGACGTCAAGAAAGACCCCGCTCAGCATCTCCCCGAAACCAACCCCTCCAAGGCTGTGGTCTATATCATCCAGGATGAACGCCCCATAGGCGTCTGCATCAAGTGCACGATCACGACGAGAGTGGGCTTGGATGGCTCCTGGATCGGCGCCAACAATGGTGCCTCCTATTTCTCCGTGGCGGTGGATCCCGGCGAACACCATCTCTGCGCGAATTGGCAATCGCACTTCTCCGTCGCATCTCGCTTGATAGGGTTGATAGGGTTTACCGCCGAAGCTGGAAGGACTTACTATTTCAGGATCCGCATACTGGATGTCGGCGGCAATCGCAATCTACCGGACCTCGAGTTGGACGCGCCGAATGTCGACGAGGCCCGCTACCTGATTGCCACCTCGCCCTTCAGCGTCTCGCGCCCCAAGAAATGATTCCGTATGAAGTTGATCGCATAGCGGCGGCCTTCGGGCCGCCAGTTGAAGATTCGATGGTCGTGGCAAACGAAAAGGCGGGGCTTCAGCCGCGCCGTAAGGCGGAATGTATTTCAGAAGTTTTGGGACCTGAAGCCCATCTTTAGATTTTTCCCGGAATCAGCTAGAAGGGAATATCCTCGTCCGAAATCTCCGGCCCGGCTCCACTCGGCTCATCATGCACAGGACCGCCTTCCATATCCGGATCCGCCGCCGGACGCCCGCCGCCAAAGCCGCCGCCACCGCCACCATGTGACGCGCCGGGGCTCGCTCCCGCCGCCGCTCCATCCGCCCGCCCACCCAGCATGCGGAAATTCGACGCCACAATCTCAAAGCTCGTCCGTTTCTGTCCTTCTTTATCCTGCCACTCGCGCGATTGAATCCGCCCCTCGATAAATACCAGCGAGCCCTTCTTCAAATACTGCTGCGCGATTTCCGCCTGCTTACCCCACACCACGATCTTGTGCCATTCAGTGCGCTTCTGCCGCTCGCCGTTCTTGTCCTTGTACGATTCGTCGGTAGCCACCGAGAAATTCGCCACCGCCTGTCCGCCTCCGGTAAATCTCGTCTCCGGATCGCGTCCCAAACGTCCCACCAACATCACCTTGTTCACTGACATGTGTGTGCCTGCCTGTTCGCGAGATTGCCCTGAACCGCTGAGTATAACTGAACTAGCCCACCGGAGGGTAAAAAGCGTGCGTCTGCCACTGGTCACCGCAGCCAAGTTCCGAGGCACACCGCCCAGCGACAGCGATTTGAATTTTCGAGGGATTCTAAATCTCGAAAAGTAGGGGCGGGTCTCAGACCCGCCCCCGCTCCGTGGGGCAAAATGCAAAAAGTGCACGATCAATATGGAGACGTAATGAAAACGCCGTGCCTCGGCGGCGGCGCGCCGCCGCTTTCTCGAATTCAAAATTTGCACAATCGCGCAAGCAAGGCGCGCCTGGCAAGGCAATCACTTCAGCCACGCCCTCGGAGCGCTTCTCACCCAACCCTGCTAGAATCCCCAAGCATCCACTATAAACGCCGGAGGCACCCATGCCTGAATCCCAGAATCTTGTCAATCATCCGAAAATGGTTCCCATGTTCCACTATTTCGTCCTACCGGTACTGGCAGTCAATCTGGTGTCGTCCATCATGAATGCTGTGCGCTCATTTTCCGCGAACTCCGTAATTGCATTTCTCTTCGCCGCGGCCCTGCTGGTCCTCGCGTTCTACGCCCGCATCTTCGCCCTCACCGTGCAAGACCGCGTCATCCGCCTGGAAATGCAGCTGCGTCTCCAGAATATTCTCCCCGCCGACCTCCGCGCGCGCATCCCAGAATTCACTGTAAGCCAGCTGGTCGCGCTGCGCTTCGCCGGCGACGCGGAACTCCCCGACCTCGCCCGCAAAGTCCTCGCCGAAAATCTTCGCGATCGCAAAGCCATCAAGCAATTGGTCCGTGACTGGCAACCAGACAACCTCCGCGCCTGATCGCGCCGTCGCCGCGCCATCCGAATTTTCGGAATTGCCTAGCTGGCCTTCCGCGGAACCTTCGCGCCCTTCTTCCGCGCTTCCGAAAGCCCGATCGCGATCGCCTGCTTGCGGCTGGTGACTCTCCCGCCCTTGCCGCCCTCACCCGAACGCAACGTGCCGCGCTTCTCGTGCCTCATCGCGCTCTCCACGCTCTTGCTAGCCGCTTTGCCGTATTTCCGCTTCGATCCTTTTCTAGCGGGCATCTGATCCTCCCTCAATTTCGAAATTAGGTCCGACGTCACGACTCTAGCCGCGCCTCCGCAAATATTCTATACAGCGATTACCGGGGACGGACAACACGTACGAGGTAGGGAATAGTTTCCGAGTTCGCGCCAAGATGCCCGCGCCCTGCCGCTCAGGAGAGGCTCACCCGAGTCACCACCACAAGAATCGCCAATTCGTCACGCACCGAGACGGGGCAAGCTCAATGTGGAGTGCGGCGGCGCGCCGCCGCTTTCTCGAACTCAAAAGATGCACCACCGCTCAAGCGAGGCGTGCCTCGCAAGGCACAATTTGCGCCGCACTCGCCCGCATTTGTAAAAGAAAAACCAGCAAAAGTCATTGCAGTCGTAAAGAGGAGAAAGCCAAGCCGCATCCAAAAGTCATCGGCCGAAGCCGATGGCTACCAATCGATCCGAAAAAAACGCGACCGGACTCCGAACGCAACCTCACCGCGTTCCAGAATGTGCCGTCGTCGAAACTCCCATCTCCTTCAATTTCCCCTGCGCTCTTCGCGCGTCATCGGTTCCGGGAAATCTCCGCACCACCTCGCGCAAATCGCGAATTCCGCTCGCCTTGGCTCCCAACGCAATCTCCGCAAACCCCTTCTTCAGCAACGAAGCTCCCTGCTTGTAGCTCTGCGGATAATTCTCCAGCACCAGGTTGTACTGCGCGATCGCATCCTTGAACTCCCCCTGCTGGTACGCGATCTCGCCCAGGTAGAATTGCGCGTTCGAGGCCAGGTCCGTGGAAGGAAATTGCTTCACGTAGTCGCTGAACTCCTGCCGCGATAGATCGTAATTCCCGGTCGTGAAATCGCGCAACGCGTTCTGATACAAAGTGTCCGACGAAATCCCCGGCATCGGAGCCACAGGATTTCCGCCCGCCCCGCTCGGTGCGCCGGTGGTCGGCGCTGTTCCCGGAGCGCCCGCCGCTCCGCCCGCACCCGGCGCCGCCGTGCCGCCCGGTGCCGGCGCTGCTCCTCCCGCCAGTCTCCCGTCAATGCTTTGCAGCGTGCTTTGAATATCGTTCAATTGCGTCGCGATTTTCCCCACGCGCGCCTGCACGTCCTGCAGGTTGTCGGAAAGTCCCTGCGACTGGGTGGACATCGCATCAATCTTCGCGCTGCTATTGGCGGTCGCTTCCTGCACGTTCTTTTGCAGCGTGCCCATCTGCGCGTTCAGCCCGTTCACCGAATCCAGCGACTGCTGCACCAGCGTCCGCATCGAGGCATTGTTCGAGTCAATCGCCGTGCGCATGGACTGCTGCCCCTGCAGCAGCTGCGATACCTGCTCCTGCAATTGGATAATCTCTCTGGAAACGGCGCCCGTGGGCCGCGGGCTCAGCATCGATCCGCCGATTGCGCCCACCAACACCGCCGCCGCAGCCAGCGCAACTGATTTTGTGCGCATAGGAATTCCTCCTCGGACGAGCATAGCTCAAATTAATTAGGGCTGGGAGCGCTTCAGGTCAAATTACGCGGCGGCCTCCGCGCGCCTCGGATTTGTAGGGGCGGGTCTCAGGCCCGCCCCTACGCTACCGAGTAGGTGCAACCCGTCTAACTCTTAGTGCGCCGCGACAAAATGCGCGCGCCGGTTCTGCTGCCAGCACTGTTCCGTGTGCTCGGTGCAGAATGGCCGCTCTTTGCCCCAACTCACTGTGTCCATCCGGTCCGCGCTGATGCCGAGCGAGATCAGATAGTTCTTGGCTGCCTGTGCTCGGCGTTCGCCCAGCCCGATATTGTATTCCGTTGAGCCGCGCTCGTCGCAATGGCCCTCGATCGTCACCCGCAACTGCGGATACGAACGCAGGAATTCCGCATCCTTCGTCAACGCTTCCCGCGCGTCCGCTCGCATCTCGGATTTGTTGAAATCGAAGTATGCATCCTTCACGTTTTGCTCGAACAATTCGCTCATGTTCGGAGCCGCTACAGGTGCTGCTTCCGGCGCGCCCACCGTCACCCGCGCCGTGGCCGTGGCGCTTCCGCCCGGTCCCGTCGCCGTGATCGTGTAGGTCGTCGATTCGGTCGGGTTCACCGGCGTTGAACCTTGCAACGCCACTTTGCCCACGCCCGGTTCGATATCCGCGTCCGTCGCGTCCGTGGACGTCCACGTCAGCGTCACATTGTCGCCGCTCTTGATCGTGCCCGGCGCCGCGTTCAACGTCACCGTCGGCTGGGCCGCGGATGGCGCCGGTGGTGCGCTCGTCGGCGGAGTCGTCGCCACCTGCTTCTTGCAACCACCCACAAATACAAAAACTGCCAATGCACCCAGTAAGAGCGTGAGCTTTCGACTACTGCTTACTTCCATGGATTGCCTCCTTCTTGATTTCACGAGTTCCGCGGCGGTTCGTAAGCCCATATTTACGCCCGCCCCGTTTTTTTCGTGTACATGGCCCGGTAAAAAAAACATTCGCCGCATCATTCGGCGGTAAAAATCTCTGTGAATGTCGCGTTATTTGGGTGACCAGTTTGGCGATTCGTTCTGGCCTTCGTACGTTAATTCCCGCGGCAAACTTCCATCTGCCAGCATGGACCAGATCTGCCGCGTCCCGGTGCGTGTGGATTCGAATACCAGGTGCCGTCCGTCCGGCGCCCAACTCGGACGTTCATTGCGTCCCGCATCCCGCGTCAATTCCACGAGTTGCCGGCTCACAATGTCCATAATATAGATATCGAAATTCCCGCTCGGTCGTCGCCAGCTAAATGCCAGCAGTTGTCCATTTGGTGACCATGCCGGGTCCACCACATAACCCATGTCCGGCATATCCAATCTCTGCACGTCCGTTCCATCCGAGTTCGCCAGGTACAAAACCGGATCTCCCGCTCGATCGCTCACAAACACAATCTGTTTCCCCGTCTTCGGATTCCATGCCGGAGAAGTGCTCACCCCCGCCGCAAAGGTGATCCGCTTCAATCCTCCGCCGTTCACATCCGCCACATAAATCTGCGGATCCCCGCTCTGGCTGGACATAAACGCGATCTGCGTCCCGTCCGGCGAAAACGCCGGCGAACTGTTCGACCCGCGATAGCGCGGAAATGAAATCAATCGGTCCGACACTGTCGAGTACATGCAGATTTGCGGCGATACCACCCCGCGGAATGGCACGTAACAGGTGAACGCAATCCGCGTCGCGTCCGGCGACCAGCGCGGCGTCAGCGAGATGGATTTCAGGTGCGTCAATTGGTGCTGGTTCGACCCGTCGTAATCCATCTCCCAGATTTCTTTGTTTCCGCTGTGCGCGCTCACGTACGCGATCTGCGTCTGCGCGATTCCCGGCGCTCCGCCGCTCAAAATCCCCACGATGTCGTCCGCGAATTGGTGCGCCAGTTTCCGCGCTCCGGCATCCGTCGCCGGTCCGCGATAGATCTTCTGCAACGCGATCGGCGCCTGAGGGTTGCGTACGTCCGACAAAAATCCCGCCACCGCCAGGTTCGCGCCGTCCGCCGTCAAGTTTCCATAAGCCAGCATGTACGCGTTCGCCGGCGCTCCGGACCAGTCCGCGAATTTCACTTCGCTCGGCTGGCTCGGCATTTCCGCCGGATAAAAACTTGGGCTGACCATCTCGATGATTCCGCAATACTCCAGGTCTGCCCACAACACATCATGAAAAGTTTTTTCCAAAGCCGGCGGCGTAGCCCCGCGCACCGCGAATTCCGGCACCGCCAAGCGCGCCTTGCTCACTCCCAGCCCAGTCCCGGTCTTAAACCAATCCTGCGCCGCCGCCGGCCCTGCGCTTACCAGTAGCCCGATGCAAAACATCAAGATAATTACAAGTCTCTGGCTTATTTTTGGTCTCATGGTTTATGTCTGAACCTTCGTCTTATGATTTCTGTTCAAATTGGCAGTTGCAGTTGTCTTTCTCTGCGCCCTCTGCGTACTCTCCGTTAAATCTTTTGCCGTTGCCGTTCACCTCTTAAAATCAAACCAAAATTCCACGCTAACCTTAGACCCCGAATAAGCCGCCGGCAGCTGCTGCATTGGGCTGGCATCCCGTATCGCCCGCACCGCTGACGAATCCACCGACGGGTTTCCGCTCGACTGCGTCACCTGTATATTCGTCACCGTCCCATTCCGCAAAATATCAAACGTCGCCACCACCCGCGGCGCAAACTGAATGCTCGGATCCACCGTGGATTGCAACCACGCCCCGCTCACCTTCCGCTGCACCGCCTCCACGTACCACGAAAATCGCGCCCCAAAATTCCCCGAACCCGGCCCCGCGAATCCCATCCCCGCCTGCGTCGCCGTTCCGGCCCCCAGCGCAAACGACGTGTACGGCACTGTCGGCGTCCCGCCTCCCCCGTAAGGCACCGCGTTCGGCGGGGGCGGCGTCGGATTTTCCAGCACCTTTGAAGGACGCGTCACGTACTTCGGCGGCTTCTTCTTCTCGAATTTCGGTATCGGCGTCGCATCCGGCGGCACCACCTCTTTAGGCTTGGGTTCCGCCTTATACAATCCCTTGGATTCATCCACCACGCGGCTCGGCGTTTCCACCACCGGTCGCGGCATCGGTACCGCCGGCAAACTCCCCACCACTCCCACCGTAATCGCTCCGCCCGGCCCGCCCCACCCTTCGCCCTGCTGCGAAAACATCGCCGAGCCAATAAACAGCACCGCCAGCGCCGCATGCATCACCAGCGAAATCGTCAGCGGTGTTTTCAGATTATCGGGTGCCGGGTTTGCGGCCAGGGAAGCCATTTCACTGAATCTGCGCGCGCTCGCTAAGCGGTTGGGTTACCACGCTGATGTTTTGTATGCCGGCCTGCCGCAGCGCGTCCACCACCGTCGCCCAGCTGCCGAAGGGAACTGTCTCGTCGCAGCGCACATACACCGCCTGGTGCTGCGGATCCTTCATGTGCGAAGTCAATTGCGCGCCCAGTTCGTGAATATTCACCGGCTTATCATTCAAATAAACGCGCTGCGCACGGTCAATCGTGATCACCATCCGCTGCTCGGTCAGTTCCTTCACCGTCTTGGTCTTCGGCACATCCACTTCGATCCCGGACTGCAAAATCGGCGCCGTAATCATAAAAATAATCAGCAGCACCAACACCACGTCAATAAACGGAACCATATTGATTTCCGATAGTGACGTCCCGGTCTCGCGCTGTATCTGTGGCATAGTGTTTCGTTCTAACCCAACCGCTTGAAAAACGTGCTTGTCATCCCGCTTGCCCTGACGCAGGAAGGGAGCGCAGCGAGGGATCTTTCTTCGGCGTCAACGTCGGCAACCACCATCCTACGCGCTATAAATCGTCTCAATCTTCGCCACAAACTCCGCCGCAAAACTATCCATCCGCGCCGCCACCGCGCGAATCTTCCCCAAATAAAGGTTATATGCCACCACCGCCGGAATCGCCGCGAACAATCCCGCCGCCGTCGTAATCAACGCCTCCGCAATTCCCGGCGCCACCGCCCGCAAACTCGCCGCGCCCGCATCGCCCAACCCCGCGAACGCATCCATCACGCCCCACACCGTTCCAAACAATCCGATGAACGGGGAAACCGATCCCGTCGTCGCCAGCCACGACATCCACTTCTCCAGCCCGCGCACCTCTTCGCCCGCCGCCACCTGCATCTGCACGCCCACGGCGTTCGCGCTCTTCACGCGCGGTGCCGCAGCCGTCGCCACCGCCGTCGCGCCTCCTCCCAGCCCCGGCGCGTTCGGACGCCGCTCCGGCATTCCCAGCTGCGCCTCCAGCTCGCGATATCCCGCCTGGTACACGTGCACCAAAGGACTCGCGCCAGCCCCCATCCGCAACGTCGCCGGATCGGGCAGCCCGCGGCCCGCGCGAAACATTTCCAAGAATTTTCTGGTTTGTCGGTCGATTTGCCCAAGCTTCTGGGATTTTTGCAAGATGATAGCCCACGAAAAAACAGAGAGGACCAACAGGATGCACAGTACTACGCGCGCCACCCAACCCGTTTGCGTGATCAGTGTCTCGAGCCGGCTGGTGAAAAGTAAAAGCGCCAGGACGGAAATTGTTTTCCCCCAGGAAAAAAAAGTTTTGAAAAATGGCCCGCAAACACCGTAGCACACGCAATCAACAAGGGTCAATCGAATCAATCACCTACATCATTCCCTTGATATCCACAACGACACGCTCATTCGTCCCGCAGCGGACTCGCCCTCGCGCCAACAATGTTTTCTGAGAGTGCGGAAGCTTGCTTCCGCCGTTGCAAGGCGAGGCTTGCCTCGCCGCTTACAACCTCGCCAATCCGTCAGCCACTCGACGTAGTTTGAATTCGTAACGCCCGGTCTGGCGCAGCCAGACCGGGCACAACACCCATCGCCCGCGCAGCGCCTTTCCCCGTTCGTGATCCAGCGTGATAAACTCCCATTCAGTCCATGAGCAAGACTTTCGACATCGCCCTCGACTCCCTCGCCTCGGGCGCCGCAAACCGACCCGCCGCCCCACTGCCGCTCCCACTCCGCGCCGCCCGTGAGCTGCCGGGCGATTCCGCCGCGCCCGCAGACGCGGGAGGGAAGTCCTTCTTCATCGAAACCTTCGGCTGCCAAATGAACGATCACGACAGCGAAAAAGTCGCCGGCGTCCTGCAAGGCCGCGGCTATCGCCCCGTCTCCACCCCCGCGCAAGCCGATCTCGTCCTCTACAACACCTGCAGCATCCGCGAAAAAGCCGCCCAGAAAGTTTTCGCGCGCCTCGGCGACTGGAAAACCATCTCCACCGGCAAAATCATCGGCGTCCTGGGCTGCCTCGCCCAGCAGGAAGGCGAAGAAATTTTCGAACGGGCTCCCTGGGTCAGCCTGGTCTGCGGCTCCGCCAGCTATCGCCAGCTCCCCGACCTCATCGCCCAGCTCGAATCCGGCGGCCGCCGCGTCACCGGCCTCTCTCTCGATACCGACGAAACTTTCGAAACCGAAATCACCCGCCGCGATAATCTCCTCCGTGCCTACATCACCATCATCGAAGGCTGCGACTATTCCTGCTCCTACTGCGTCGTCCCGCACACCCGCGGCCCGGAACGCAGCCGCGCGAGCGATGCCGTCCTCGCCGAAGCCCGCCGCCTCGCCGACGCCGGTTACAGCGAAATCCAATTGCTCGGCCAAACCGTGAATTCCTACCGCGATACCTCGCCGCGCAAATGGAATTTCACCGACCTCCTGCGCGCCGTCGCTGCCGTCCCGGGCATCCGCCGCGTGCGTTTCACCACCTCGCATCCCAACGATTTCCACCGCGAGATCGTGCAGGCCATTGACGAAGTTCCCGCCATCTGCGACCACGTCCACTTGCCGGTACAATCCGGCTCCACGCGCGTCCTGCGCGAAATGCGCCGCACCTACACCCGCGAAGAGTATCTCGAAAAAATCAGTTGGATCCGCGCCGCCCGCCGCCCCATTAGCATCACCTCCGATATAATCATCGGCTTTCCCGGTGAGACCGAAGAAGACTTCGCCGACACTCTTTCGCTCCTCGACGCCGCCCAATACGACGCCATCTTCTCCTTCAAATACTCGCCGCGCCCTAACACCGGCGCCATGCACATGCCCGACGCGATCCCCGAAGAAGAAAAGTCCCGCCGCCTCGCCATCCTCAACGAACATCAGCGCCAAATCCAAATTGCCAACAACGAAAAGTTAGTCGGCGCCGCCTTTGAAGTCCTCGTGGACGCTCGCCACTCCGCCCGCAACCAGTGGGCCGGACGCTCCACCAGCAATCGCATGATAAATTTCACTTCGCCTCGCGAGAACATTCTGGGAGAATACCTGCAAGTGAAGATTTTGCGAGCTGGTCCGAATAGTTTGGTCGGCGAGCACATCACTTGAGGTTACCGGGGAGGCCACCATGGAACTCGAAGTAAAGATTCGAGGCTTAATGATGGATCCCGTCACCAACATGCCGGTCGTCGTCCTCAAGGAAACTTCCGGCAGCGGCGTTCTGCCCATCTGGGTCGGCATCTACGAAGCCAACGCCATCGCTCTCGAAATCGAAAAGGTGCAAACGCCCCGGCCCATGACTCACGACCTGCTGAAAAATGTTCTCACCGGCCTCAACGTCCACGTGCAGCGCGTCGTCGTCTCCGACCTGAAAGACGATACCTTCTACGCCTTGATCTGGATGGAGCGCGACGGCCAGACCATGTCCCTGGATTCTCGTCCCAGCGACGCTCTCGCCCTCGCCCTGCGCCTCGATTGCCCCATCTTCGTCGAGGACGAAGTCCTCAAACACTCCCGCATGTCCACCGCCGTCAGCGAAAAAAGTTCCAGCGAAGATCTTCGCAAGTGGCTAGAAAATCTGAACGACGAGGATCTCGGCCGCTATAAGATGTAGTCGTGCGCGTTTCCCGAAAATTTCTCCTCTTGCTGTTTGCAGTTTTTCTCGTGCCGCAATTCGTTCTCGCGCAGATGCCGGATCGCCAACCCGGCGCTAATCCGAATGGCCCGCCGTCCGCGCAACCCTCCGAGCCCGAATCGCCCCAACCGCCCCCAACTCCGGAGCACTCCCGCGTGGTCTACATCACTGATTTTGAATTGGACTCTGTCGCCCAGCCCCCTGATTCGAATCACGCCGCGAGTACTGCGCCGCGAGCGAGCGACGCGACACCGCCTGCCAGCAGCTCGCCGCAAACGAGCACGTCCGCGATTCAAGCGCAACACATTGTGAAATTAATGTCAGGTGAGCTAGCGAAGGATTTTAAGAAATCAGGCTACACCGCGAAATTCCTGCGCCCCAGCGACATACGCCCCGATGACGGCTTTCTCATCACCGGCATTTTCGCGCAGGTCGGGCCAGACAGTCGCTTGCGCCGCGCGGTGCTCGGCTCCAGCGAAGGCGCCGAGCCGATCCAGTTATATGTGGCGGCCCAGGATTTCACGCGATTCGCGCCGCCTCTGTACCAACCGGACCCAACCGACGACGGAGGAACGCAGGCGAGGCCGGCGCTTCAACTGAACCCCAACGCCGAACCCGTGAAGTTTTCCATCGAAGCAGCCATCACGGATAAAGATGTAAAGCAAACCGCGCAACGGATCACCGCTGAGCTGGTAAAGCGCATGAACGCCGCCAAGTCCGGATACGAGCCGCTAAACAAATACGCCAAGCCGTAATCCGCTGGCAGGCAGCGCGAATCGCAGTTGTACCATCACACGTCAGTGCGCCATCGATGTTCGCGCACGAACGACCGCGCTCCCAGCTCACAAAAACGCCGGCGCCGTTTCTGGGAGTGCGGCGGCTTGCCGCCGCTTTCGACAAGGCGAGGCTTGCCTCGCCGCTGCACACTTCGCTACCGAATCTCTTTTGCGTTTGTAGTCCTGCACAAGTCTCAAAACAATCCAGCCGGCATCTTTCCCAAACGCTTCAGTACAAGCCCCGCAGCCAAACCCGCCAAAGAATCCTGCATAAAATGTTGAATCATCCCCGGCCGCAAACTTTTCCGGTTCACGGCCAGCGCACCAAAAAGCGCTCCGTACACGCCAATCGTAATCATTCCCCGCGCACCCTGGTAACTATGCGCCGCGCCAAAAATCAAAGCCTGCAGCAACACGGCTGCCGCGTCCGATCCCGTCAATGCGAAAAACTGCTTCTGCAGGTATCCGCGAAACACAAATTCTTCGCAAACGCCCGCACTGAGCGCGACCACAACCCACAAGAATATTTCCATTGCGCCGCGCGGTGCCAGAACCGCGGTGGCTCGCAAAGCCTGCGGATTCACACCCAGCGAATACCGCAAGCCCACCAGCACCACAATCACCACCATCCAAAACATGAACGCCACGCCAATATCGCGCCACACCTCGCGCGCCGAACTCCACTTCCCGCCGATCAGCCCCAACACCGTGCCGCCCGCCGGCTTCACTCCCAGAAACCAAACATAAGCCACCAGCACCAGCTCAAACCCAATCATGAAAAGATAAAGCGGCGCCCGCGTGGTGACGTGCCGGCTCTCCAGTGCAGCAACATTCGCGCGACCGAAGAAAGCATAGCCGCACACAAACACCACAAACACAATCGTGTGCCACAACGGCGCCACAAGCGGGCGGCGCGGCTGCGGTTCGCTAGCCGTTTCTAAGATGGAAGTGGACATTCGTCTGGTACTACGGAGCGCCTAACATTCAGAATATAGCAATGAATGAGATACGTACGATGGAACTGGATACGGCGCGCCCAGAGGGTAACAAGAGTCGAAGCCGCACGGACGAGTAGCGCCGGCGTCTCGCCGCTCTTCGCACCTGGTGTGCTGACTCAAAATGATCGGCAGGCAAGGCCCATGCTTCGAGTCGAAGCCGGTGTTTGACACGCCGGGGCATGTTGCGGCACGAACTCTGCCCGGCCGAAATGCCTCCGTGCCCTCAAAGAAGTTCTCCGTGTCCTCTGTGTTAAATCTTTCTCCCTCAAATCTCGGCATCACACCGCGTCGGAACCTGCCAGCTACACCAGCGGCTTCGACATGACGATGAAATAACACTTCTCTTTCGTCACCACTTCAGCCGGAAAGGGAGCCGTCCCCGTTTCCACATATCCCAATCCCCGATAGAACGGCGGCAATTCCGCCCGCAAATTCACGATTTGGATATCCATAAACCGGCACCCCGCTCGCCGCGCCGCATCCTCGACCTCACAAATCAATCGTCGCCCCAGACCCTTCCGCTGCCGCGCAGGGTCCACCGCCAACAGTCCGAAATAAGCCCGCTCACCGCGCAGTTCCAAATACACGCAACCCAACAACTCGCCGCGCTCCTCACCCAAAAGAAATTTGCCCGTCAACATCATCCTACGCAGTGCCGCAACATCAATCCGATCGCGTACCACAAAGAAACTCTCCGCCCGCCGAAACGCAGCATTCACCACGCGCGCAATCGCATCCACATCGCCCGCCACCGCCCACCGAGTTTGCAGTTCGTCACCCATCAGCGCGTCCACGAAATATAGTTGTTCCTCCCCGCTACCGTCATCTCAAAATCCGCCGCGCCCAGCCGTCTCCGTGCCCTCCAAGCCGTTCGCAGTATCTTCTGTGTTAAATCTTTCGCCTTTCGCCGTCGACCCAGCGTCCGCCGAGGCCCCCAAACCCCGTCCGCACAGCATTTTTCTCTTGCAGTCACCCCGCTCAAGTAGGTAGAGTGAGCCTACTTGTAGTAGGACTGGGGCCAAGGGCCGCCATATGTAGCCCTATGGTTGCCAAACGGGGATTCGCGAGGGGCACAGCTTGACTTGCGTCATTGCAGTTGCCAATCAAAAAGGCGGCGTCGGGAAAACTACCACCTCCATCAATCTCGCTGCCGCTCTCGCACTCAAGAAAAAAAAGACCCTCCTGATTGACCTCGACCCGCAATCCAACGCCACCATCGCCTTTTTCGAATCGGCCGATGTGCAAACCTCCATGTACGACGTCTTCGCCGATCATCCGGCCGAACTCGCGAAAGTGATCCGTCCCACCAAGGACGCCTACCTTTTCGTCGCGCCCGGAAAGCTCGCGCTGGCTCGCCTCGAACAGCAGCTCGCCGGCCAGTTCGACGCGCCGTATAAATTGAAGGACGCGCTCACTCCCATTCTCAAAGAATATGACTTCGTGATTTTCGATACGCCGCCCGCGCTCGGTATTCTCACCGTCAACGCGCTGGTCGCCTCCACCCACCTGCTCGTGCCGATTCAGGCTGCCTATTTCGCCATCGAAGGCACCGACGATTTGCTCGAAACCTACGCGCGCATCCGTTCGCGTCCTAACCCGGATCTGAAAGTTCTCGGCGTGGTCATCACGCTCTTTGACAAGCGCACCAACATCTCGCGCGACACCCACGAGCAGATTCGCGCGGTCTTTGGCGACGCGCTCTTCAAAACGCGCATCAGTAAAAACGTGCGCCTCGAAGAAAGTCCCGCGTACAAAGAAACCGTATTCTCCTTCGCGCCCAAATCATCTGGCGCCGAGGACTACAAGAAGCTAGCCCAGGAGGTATTACAACGTGTCCAAGAGGATCGGGTTACCCGTCACTCTCAAGATGCGGCATGACGCGCATTATGTCGAAACGCTGACCAGTTTCAGCGGCGCGTCGGTCGGCCGCATGATTCCGACGGATAAAATCCGCCCGAATCCCGACCAGCCGCGCAAAGCGCTCGGCGATCTTCGCGAACTAACCGACTCGATCCGCGAAAAGGGTGTCCTCGAACCGCTCCTGGTCCGCTTCATCCCGCGCGAAGACACCTATTATATTATTTCCGGCGAGCGCCGCTTTCACGCCTCCAAAGCCGCCGGTCTGCACGAACTCCCGTGCATCGAGAAGATCGCCGATGACGCCGAAACTCTCGAACTCGGCTTGATCGAAAACCTCCAGCGCAAAGATCTCACGCCCTTCGAAGAAGCCGATGGCCTTCAGCGCTTAGCCGATCATTTCGATTACACCCACGACGACATCGCCAAAAAAATCGGCCGCGCCCGCTCCAGCGTCACCGAAACCATGTCGCTGCACGTCATCCCCGATCAAGTCCGCAAAGCCTGCATCGAACGCGGCGTCCTGACCAAGTCCCTGCTGCTCCAGGTCGCCCGCCAGCCCAACGAACGCAAAATGGTCGAGATGGTGGACCGCATCTCCCAAGGCGGCCTGACCCGCGACGAAGCCCGCCGCGCCCGCCAGCAGGAGACCGAATCCGCGCCCAGGCCGCAACCGTTCCTCTTCGACTATCGCGCCGACGACGATTCCTTCCACGTCCGCGTCCAGTTCCGCAAAAGCCAGGTAAGTCGCGAGGAACTAGCCTCCGTCCTAAGAAAAATCCTGCGCGAAATCGAATCCGGCTCCATCTCCTCGTCCGCCGCCTGAGGCCTTTGTGGCACAGCGACTCTTCGCTGTGCTCTTCGCCTTTCGTAGCGCTGGCGTTCCGCCGGCTCTTCGCCATTAGTGTCGCAGCTCAAGACGGCCAACTGGCTAGCCGCAAGTTGTGTAGCGGCCAGCTTTTTTCTTTTTTTCTCCCTCTTTCTTTCGATTTTCTCTGCGCACTCTGCGTCTCTGCGGTGAGTCGCCTTGTCTCCGTTCGCTCCGCAATTCTCTGCGAACTCTGTGTTAAATCTTTGGCCGTGAAGTGGAGTCCGAGCAAAGCCTCACCCGCCTTCCACTCCCAGCAATCAACCTGTTATCCTAAATCTCGATGGACCTGTCCCCCGCACAACTTAAAATCCTGGAACGCCTCCACCGCACCGGCTACGAAATCGTAGCCTTCCCCATGTACGCCAATTACGTAGGCGTCCGCAAAGAAAACTGCGCCGCACTCCTAGCCCCAACCGCAACGCACGGTTTCACGGTCTACGGCGCCCCGTCCTACCTGCTGAACGGAAACTTCACAGTCCAGGTAACTCAAAATGGCAAAGACTATTTCATCTGGAAAAAAGAAAAACTGGAAGCCACTCCCGTTCGCGTAGCCGAACTAGAAGCCTTCACCGCCGCTCTAACGGAAGCCCTTCTCCCCCAACTCTAACGGACGACAAAAAACGCGACTGTCATCCTGAGCGGAGCGAAGGATCTCTCCGCGCCGTGGATCAACCCAGTCCGAAAAGCCAGCCGCGCCACAGCGTCTCCGTGTCCTCTAAGCCTTTCTCTGTGAACTCTGTGTTCAATCTTTGGCCTTCCGCCGCCCGCTCCTAGCCAGTCACGTGCAGCACCACCCCGCCCGCATTTCATTGCATCGCCACACCCCATCATGTTCATCTATTGCGATATACAATTCATGGCCGTCGAACCAATCCCCGCCCTCCTCGAAGCAGACGCGACCGTAATCCCGCCATCCACCCCCGCGCACATCAACCGCGCCCGCGTAGTCTTCTCCTTCTTCGCCATCAATTTCATCTGGGGCTCCACGTACCTGGGAGTCCATTACGCCGTCGCCACCATTCCGCCTCTCTACGCCGCCGGCACTCGTCACCTCACCGCCGGCCTAATCCTTCTTCTCCTCTGCATCCGCAAAGGACTGCGCCCCACCTGGCCGCAAGTGCGCGCCGGCTTCATCATCGGCGTGCTTTTCTTCTTCATCGGTCACGGCACTCTTCATTGGGGATTGGTCCGCGTGCCCTCCGGCCTCGCCGCGCTCCTGATTGCCTCCGAACCCATCTGGGTGTTCTTGCTCTCCGAGTGGGCCGCAAAAAAATGGCAAATGAATGGCGCTCTGATCTCCGGCGTCGTCCTGGGACTAGCCGGCGTGGCCTTCCTGATGCAAGGCAGCATCCTGCACGCCGGACCCGGCGTTCTCGTGCGCGCCCTCGCGATCTTAGCGGGTGCCTTCTCGTGGGCCGCCGGAATCGTTTACTCGCGCCGCTCGCTTCTGTCCGGACATCCCCTGCTGCTTTCCGCGCTCTCGCTGCTCTCCGGAGCCGCGCTGCTCCTCACCACCGCCACTCTCAGCGGCGAATATCGCGGCTTCACCCTCGCGCAAGTCTCCACCCGCTCCTGGCTCGCCCTCGCCTACATCATCGTCTTCGGCTCGGTGATCACTTTTTCCGCCTACGTCTGGCTCCTCGAGCATTTTTCTCCCACACTCGTCGCCACGCACACCTACATCAATCCCATCGTCGCCGTATTTCTCGGCTGGCTCTTCGCCGGAGAAAAAATCACCCTCAACCTCGGCATCTCCGCCGCCATGGTCATCGGCGCCGTAATCCTTGTTGACCGCGGCACCGCCCGCCTCAACCAAAAATTCCGCGCCTCCTCGAAAGTCTGATCCGCGCGCGAAACTCCGGTCGCCCCGACGGCATCCAATTCCGGGACGGCAGGCGAAATTGCCCAGCGGTTGAATTCGCCAGCCGTCCATCGCACACTATCACCATGCAAAAATACGACATCATCTGCATCGGCGCCGGCCCCACCGGCCTCGCCTGCGCCATCGAAGCCAGATTCGAAGGCCTCACCTCGCTCGTAATTGATAAAGGCTGCCTTTGCAATTCGCTTTTCCACTATCCGACCAACATGTCTTTCTTCACCACGCCCGAGCGCATGGAAATCGGCGAGCTGCCCATGACCATCGCCGACGGCAAACCGACCCGCGCCGAGGCCCTGAAATATTACCGCCGCGCCGTCGAGCATTTCGGACTCACCGTCCACCAATACGAAAAAGTAGATCGCATCGCCGGCCGCGATGACGATTTCATCATCCACACCACCGACCGCCTCGGCCAGCCCCAACAATACGGCGCGAAAAAAATCGTCATCGCCATCGGCTATTACGACCAGCCGAATTATCTTTCCATTCCCGGCGAAAATCTTCCGCACGTCTCCCACTATTTCACCGAGCCGCACCCGTACTGGAATCAGGAAGTCGTGATAATCGGGGGAGGGAACTCCGCGGCCGAAGCCGCGCTCGATCTTTTCCGCGCCGGCGCCCACGTCACCGTCGTCCACCGCGGCGCGGAAATGGGTAAGAGCCTGAAATACTGGGTCAAGCCCGACATCGAAAATCGCATCCGCGCCGGCGAGATCCGCGCGATGTTCAAAACCCAGGTCACCGCCATCGAACCCACGCAAATCCGCGTCAAAAATGGCCGCAGCCAGGAAACCATACCCGCAAACCAGGTCTTCGCCCTAACCGGCTACCATCCCGATTTCACGTTCCTCGAAAAGCAGGGCATCCAACTCGACCGCACCACCAAAAAGCCCGCCCTCGATCCCGAAACTCTCGAAAGCAATATCCCCGGCATTTATCTGGCCGGCGTGGTGGTAGGCGGCCTGCAAACCTCCAAAATCTTCATCGAAAATGGCCGCTTCCACGGCCGCCAAATCATCGCCGCCATAACCGGCAAAGGCAAACTCACCGACCGCGAGCCAGTAGCCCCTCCCGGCGAATAACGCTGATGCGCTTGTCATCCCGAGCGGAGCGAAGGCTCTCTCTTTGCTGCGTCATCCCTGAATCGTATAAGTGGAGAAGGCACATGGACGGTTTGACCGAACTTCAGTTTCGAATCCTGGCGGAGTTAGAGGAAGCGGGTGAGGACGATCTTTCGGCGCTCACGAACACGGTAACGGTCACAAGTGGGGCAATCGAGGAACTGGGAGAGATGTCCTCCGCCCTAATAGGCCTACTCGAGAGTGATCTCCTCCGTCTCTCGAGGTCTCGCGATACGCACTCTTTGCGCCCCGTTCCTTTATCCACGTCAGAATCGCTGGCCCAGCTTACAAGTCTCGAATCATTTTTTCGATGGTCAGTTCCGGACAAACTCTGGCGTTGGCGAGAGAATGTTTCGCGAGTTGAGTTACTACTTACGACTTCGGGTATGACCGCGGCGCGTCAGCTCTTATCTGAACGCGGTGTGCCAAAAAAGTCGTAGGTCTCGTGGACGCGACTTTCGCGAACGCCCGGATGGTCACTCCGCCCGCAACGCCTCCACCGGATCCACCCCAGCCGCCCGCCGCGAAGGCAAATAACAAGCCAAATAAGCCACCACGACCACTCCTGCTGTCATCCCCGCATAAGTAATCGGGTCCACCGGACTCACCTTAAACAAAAGCGACGACATCAACCGCATCGTCGCAAACGCCGCCACCAGCCCGCACGCCACACCAATCCCCGTCAAAATCAGTCCCTGCCGCACAAACATATTCGTCAAAGTCTGCCGCTGCGCGCCCAACGCCATGCGAATTCCGATCTCCCGCGTCCGCTGCGACACCGAATACGCAATCACGCCATAAATCCCCACAATCCCCAAAAGCAGCGCCATCCCTCCCGCCACTCCCAGCATCACCAAAGTAAACGAAGTCCGCGCCATCGACATCGTGTAGAAATATTCCATCGTATGCACGTTCGCCAGCGGCACGTTCGGATCCACTGACCACACCGTCTCCCGCACCTCATTCAAAAACGCTTGCGATCCCGCCCGCGGGCTGCGAATCACATACGCAATCCCGCGCCGCAAACTTTCCTTCTTTCCTTCGAATTGCCCCATCATCACCGGCCAATACACGGTCGTAGGCGCCGGTGAATCCACTCCGTTGTCGTGAACGTCCGCGACCACTCCTACAATCTCCCGCCAATCGTCCGTGTTCCCGACGCGTATGCGCTTGCCCAGCGCGTTGCGCGCGTCATGCCAATACTCTTTCGCGAAATTTTCCGAAATCAGCGCCACCGGAATCTTCTGATAAGTGTCTTCCCACGTGATATCTCTTCCCGCCACCAGCGGCGTACCCATCGTCGCCAGGAACCCCGGCGAAATGAATTTGAATCGCCGTACCGGCGGCAGTTCGCCTTCGGCATATCCGCGGTCTTGCGCGAAAACGATGTCGTTTGAGTTATATCCATCCATCGGGATGGCGCTGGAGAAACTCACCGAAGATACGCCGGGAATCGCCGCCAGCTTGTTTTGAATCTCCTGCTCCGTGCGCACCACGCGCTCGGCCTGCGTATCCGGAATCTCCGTCTCCGGAATGGCAAACCGGAAAGTTTGCAGCTGGTCCGGACCCGTGAATCCGGGCGGCGTGTGCACTAAAGCGCGAAACGTGCGAATCATCAGACCCGATCCAATCAGCAGCACCAGCGCCAGCGCCACCTGCACCACCACCAGCACGTTGCGCGCGCGATGCTGCTGCCGGCTCTGGCTCAGCGTTCGCCCGCCTTCGCGCAAACCTGTATTCAAATGCGCTCCGGCATACTTGAACACCGGAATTGCGCCGAAAAGTAAGCTGGAAAATAGTGCGATCCCCAGCGTGAAGAGCAGCACTGGCACATCGATCCCGATTTCATGAATCCGTGGCAAGCCCATCGGCGCCATCGCCACCAGCACGCGCAATGCTACGTAAGCGAGCGCCAACCCGAGCGCGCTCCCCAGCAGTCCCAGCACCACGCTCTCAAAGAGCAGATCCCCCGCGATCCGTTTCCACCCCGCGCCCAACGCGCCGCGAATGGCTAATTCCTGCCGCCGTCCTTCCACGCGCACCAGCAGCAAATTCGCCACGTTCGCGCAGGCGATCAGCAGCACCATCAGGATCGATCCCATCAATACCCACAACACCTTGCCCACGTCCCCCACCACGTCCTGCTTCAATGGCCGCAGGTTGGGCCCGAACTTCGCTTTCTCGAAGAGCGCCACGCTGAATCCGTCCGGGGCGGGGAAGCTCCGGTTAACAATAGGAATCATGCGCGCCACGTCTGCGCTGGCCTGCGCCATCGTCACACCCGGTTTCAGGCGCGCCAGCGCTTCGTAACTGAAGTTTCCCAGCTTGATCTTGCTGCGATCCCACTTGAACGGCACGATCAGCGACGCATCCTCGTAATTCAGGAAATGGAATCCCTGCGGCAATACTCCGATAATCTCGCGCGGCTTTCCGTCCACGGTGATGGAACGCCCGATCACAGAGGAAGCCCCGCCGAATTTCTGGCGCCAATATCCGTAGGAAAGCAGCACGGTGTCTGGCGACCCCGGCGAATCGTCTTCGCGCGTGAATAGCCGTCCCAGCACCGGCTTCACGCCCAGTATCGGCAAAGTCCCGTCCGTCACGTCCAGTCCGCGGACCTGCTCCGGCTCTCCCGCGCCCGTCACGCTCAGCGAATCGCCGTCATACGCTCCGATATCCTGGAACGTGGTGTTTTGCTCGCGATCAATAAAATAAACGGAGGGCGACATGTTCAAATTCAGGATCCCCACGCCCGGCGCCGTGTGCCACACCCCGATCAATTGCTCCGGATGCGGATACGGCAACGGCTTCAGCAGCACTCCTTCCAGCACGCTGAAGATCACCGTGTTCGCGCCCACTCCAAAACCCAAAGTAATCAGCGTGATGACGGTAAAAAGCGGCGCCCGCCCCAGCCGCCGCAACACTTGCCGAAGCTGATCGCCGAACATCGCCATAACCAAACCCTCCGCACCTCTTGCGTAAAGCACCTATCCGTATCACTACCGACCTGCGGCCACTATGCATAGCAACGCGAGCAGTCGCACACCGGACCAGCCACTACTGCATCTCTGTACGTAATAACCCGCGAAAATGTTCCCAGCCACGAGCAACGTCGCCCCATTCGTCAAAAGTGGGGGGATCGTCTACAAGCGAGATGTCGGAAGCAGCTCAATCTGGGTTGTTTCGCCATGCGCTCCTGGTGACATAAATGCGCGTTCTTCTTCATGAATACTGTGATATAAGCCGTTACGACTCTCCCATGCCCCCCACCGCATTGGCACGGTACGCTCTCGTTATACTCATCCTCGCCAGCGCAGCTGCGCTGAGCGCACAGGAACGGTGCCCCGCCCCAAGCATTCTCACGCCTCCACCTGGCACAAACATCTTCACCGAACAGCAAGAAGTAGATCTCGGCGACGTAATGGCCGAGCAAGTCGAACGAAATTTTCGAGTCATTCACGACGTTGAATTAGCCGTTCCTTTGAACCGCGCAGCCGCCGGCCTACTCGCCCACATGCCGCCCACTCAGCTGCGCATTCGCGTGATCTTGGTTGACTTGCCGATCGTCAATGCTTTCAGCCTGCCCGGCGGTAGAATTTACGTCGCACGTAAGATGGTTGCCTTCCTCCACAACGATGACGAACTCGCCGGTCTATTGGGCCACGAGATGGGGCACATTCTCACTCACCAGGGCGCGATCCAGATGACCCGGCTGTTCCAACAAGTCCTGGGGATCACCACCGTCGGTGATCGCCAGGATATTTTCGATAAGTTCAACCGGCTCATTGACAACGCGGCGCGCGACCCGAAAGCGTTCCATCTGGAAAGAACTCTGGAAGAACCTCATCAGTATCAAGCCGACGATGTCGCGCTTTACGCGGTCGCCAACGCCGGGTATTCCACGCAGGCCTTTGTCCAGTTTTTCGACCGTCTGGCCCAGGTACAGGGAAAGACCGGCAACGTGCTGTCTGACTTGCTCGGCTGGACCAAACCCAATGAGAAGCGCTTGCGCGAGATCCACAAATCCCTCGATGCGCTACCCTCGACCTGCGCACAGATCCCTGCCGCGCCTCCCTCGGCGGACTTCCTCAGGTGGCAGTCCGAGGTCGTCGCTTATTCAGGGACTGGCCGCAAGGAAGTCCTCACCGCCGTGATTGCCAAGAAGATTCTCGAGCCGCCGCTGCGCACCGATCTCTCGCACCTGAAGTTCAGTCCCGACGGACATTACGTTCTGGCGCAGGACGACTCGAACGTCTTCGTCCTGTCGCGTGATCCCTTCGTGGTGCTTTTCCGGATCGATGCGCCCGAGGCACAGGCCGCGCAATTCACTCCGGACTCGCAGAATGTAGTGTTCGTTACCCGTGGCTTGCGCGTGGAGGCTTGGAATATCGCTGCAGGGCAGCGCACCACTGTATATGAAGTCGCCATTCCGGTCGGCTGTATGCAATCGTTGCTCGCGCCAGACGGAAAGACGCTGGCTTGCTTTAACAGCGAATTCGAGTTTTCCCTCGTGGACGTTGCTACCGGAAATGTCCTCTTTGAGAAGAAGCACTGCTTTGAACCTTCCGGCTCCACAGAGGACTTCGCTCGGAAGCTTATCCGGGTTCTGGAGGAGGTTTGGAACGTCCCCTGGGTACACATGGCCTTTTCGCCTGATTCGCGCTACTTCATTGCAGCAAACCGTCAGGATCGCCTTGCGGTGGACCTGAGTTCTCACGCCTCAGTGCCTATGCATGGGGCAGTAGCGGACATGGCGGGAGGCGGTTTCGCGTTCGTTTCAGCAGATCGCATGGTTGCAGAAAGCATGACCAGCTTGGGCAGTGCGGCAATCATCGAGTTTCCCTCTGGCAGAGTCTTGAAGAAACTCCAGATTGGAGGACAGGATTTGCGCCCTACCACGCACGGAGACTACGCCGTCCTCGATCACGTGAAGGACGCCCAGGCGGGAATAATGGATTTGAACACTCAGAAGATCTACACCGGGCCGACGAAATTGGCCGCTCTGGATGCTTATGACCAGGAATTCCTCGCGGAGAAGTCTTCGGGGGAGATTGGCATCTGGAACCTCTCAACTAGCAAACTGGAGACCAAAGCCTCCCTTCCGCGTAGCTCCCTCGGGACTCTGCGCACCTGGGCGGTGTCGCCAGACCTCAAATGGCTGGCAGTGTCCGCCACCAGTCGCGGCGCTGTCTGGGACCTATCAAGCGCGAAGCGTCTCTACTACACGCGCGGGTTTCGCGGCTCCTACATCGAGAATGATCAAGTGCTCTACGCCGATTTCCCGGAATTCGATGCCGCTCCCAGAGTCGTAACTCTGCTTGATCTTGGCGGACGGGGTTCCGCCCAGGGCATTTCGCTGAGCGACGATTTGGCCGTAACTCAATACGGACAGTACCTGCTGCTGCGTAAGCCCGCGGGGAAAGGTGGCCTGCTTCAAAGGGACATCAGCCTGGAAGTCCAAAGCGTTCGCGATGGCCATTCGTTTTGGTCCAGAGCTTTTCCCAAGGAAACTCCGCACATCGCCGCGAACCCTGTCGCAAACACTATGATCATAGGCTGGCCTGTTGCCGAAAGCGCGGCAGCGGATGAAATCAAGAGCGACCCTATCCTTCAGAAGCGTCTTGCAGCCATGCAGGGCCATGAAGGAGCTTATCTTTTGGAGGTCCTTGAGCTCAGTACCGGGAAGGTGTTGGGAAAACTGTTGGTTGATACCGGCAAACGCTCTTTCCAGCTTCTGAAGCCCCAGGCCGCTGGCGATTGGGTGCTTGTGCCCGATAACGAGAACCGCACGCTCGTGTATTCGCTTTCGACCGGTGAGAAGAAAGCCACGTTCTTCGGTGCTCGTTCGGTCATCTCCATCGCCGCTGGGCTTCTCGCGATCGAGAATGAATCCGGCCAGCTGGACATTTATGGTCTATCCGGACTCGAAAAGCGCACTCAGCTCAATTTTCCTTCCAATATCTCGCTCATCACGTTCAGTGGAGACGGAACCCGCCTCCTCGTGCTCACGTCCGATCAGACCGTCTACATTCTGGATGCCGCCGCACTTAGTCACGGCAATTCCGCCCAAACCAACGCGAATTAACCGTCGCACCCGTAGTCTCGGAGTCGTTGCAGTTGGTTATCCCTACACAGCGATTGCACAGCCCGCCACGCACTCCAGCCAAAAGCACAAGTCTCTGCACTCAGCGCGCAATTACAATATTACACGTGTGTCCCGGGCCCAACTCATCGCTCCTCACCCGCCATTTATCACTGCCGTTTGAATCGTCACACGCTGCGATTAGAAAACGCCAAACACCCCGCAAAAACGGGCGGGACAAACCTCGCGGAGCATGGGTCGCGTCGCGGGCCGCAAATCACGTCTTTTCCCGCAAGCTCGTTTGCCTGCCTCCGCCGACTCTGCTAAAGTTGAAACTTAATGGCCTCCATCATTCAGGAAGTCGGCGAAACCTTCTTCACCCTCTACAAAGGCTTCAGCGTCACCTTGCGCACCATGTTTCGCAAGACCACCACGGAGAGCTTTCCCGACGTCCCACCCACCGTCCAGCCGCGCTACCGCGGTATCCACGTCCTCCAGCGTGACGAAAACGGCTACGAAAAGTGTGTCGGCTGCTTCCTGTGCGCCGCCGCCTGCCCCGCGAACTGCATTTATATCGAAGCCGCCGAGAATACCGCCGCGAATCGCATCTCCGCCGGCGAACGCTACGCCAAGGTTTACAATATCGACTACTCCCGCTGCATCTTCTGTGGCTACTGCGTCGAGGCCTGTCCCACCGACGCCATTACCCACGGCCACAGCATCGAACTAGCCCCCTACGACATCAACGCCCTGATCTATCGCAAAGAACAACTCCTCGAACCCTGGCCCCCGCGCACCTCAACCAAGCCCTAGCAGTTTCAGCGTTTACGAGGCCTAGCTCCTGTTTTCTTCGAACCCAGGAATCACATCGCTTCAAATTCTGCCAACGGCAACCTAAGCCACGAAAGCCGACCGCCCTCGCCATAGCTCTGACAACTGGCCCGCAATCGCGCTCCCAAAAAACGCCCTGCCGCACCCGCAAGCGCGATGGCGGCGTCAGTGGCGCCGCGAGTCGCTACAGAGGCATAAACCTCCCAGAGGCCCCGCAGCCGTCGTCGTGGAAAGACAGTGCTAGGCCTGTTCGCGCAACAAAGAAACTGCCTCCGCAACCCGCACCGATCGACGAGCATCACGCGAAAACCGTCGGTGTAGCCCGGCACGCCGCCAAATGTTTAAGTGTTTGCAGCGTGATTGCGGCCCGTCGATTATCGAACTCACCTCCAAGCAAGTGAGCAACAACTTTGGCCGCTGCCGCCTGCGTAGTCCGGCATACCCCGGGCCAACCCGCAGTTCATCTCGTCCTCGCTCCTCCCGCCGCGCTCGAACTAATAAAAGTCAGCCACCTCCAGAACCAGTCGACGCCTAGCACCTCACCGCACGCCCTCAAGGCCAATCTACAGCAGTTCCGGGAATAGGTAGGCTATGTTCGGGAGGGGTTTGCTGATGACTTATCGAGATTTGGGTGAAGCGTGAGATCGGAGCGAGATACGAGACAGACAGAGCAAGATGAGCTGGAGCAGAATCAGCTACGGATCCCGAATTCGAAACCAAAACCAAAACCAAAACCGAAACTGAAACTGAGGCAGTAACCGAGACCGAGACACAGACAGAGACCGAGGAAAAGACCGAAGCAACAGCGATAACAACCAAACAACAACAACAACGACAGCAACAACAGCAACAACAGCAAGATCGGCAGAAGCTGCAGCTGAATTCGTTCGTGTTCTTGAATATGCGCGCGAAGAAGCGCCAGGAGTGGGGGATTCACAGAAACAGAAAAAAGAAAGCGCACGAAACGTCGCGAGCGCTATTCGGATTGGCACGGAGTCTGAAAATGCGAGCTGTTGCAAAGACTTTTCCCGCGCCGACACTGCGACTGAAACAGAAGCCGGGGGGCCTGAGGAGTTCGGGCCGGCACCGCACTCAGATTCGGAGCAGAAGCTGCTACTGGACCTGAAAACGCGATGGAAGCCGACGCTGGAACTCGCGCCGAAACCGTGGCTGGTGCTGGCACTACGCCGAAACTGGGACCGCGTTCGCAGCTTGGACTGATTCTGAGAATGGATTTGAAAACAAAACAAGGGATGACACCGGCGGTGGGGCGGAATCTGACGGCTACGCGACCTCGTAAAGCGAGGGGATTTGCAGCCGCGGGTAAATTTGGTCTGCGTGGCGAGGTCAGTTTGTCGATTGCCTGCAAAGTTTGCGTGTACTTCAAACATGGGATGCCGGTGCGGACGTGGGCCTTGCAATCCAATTGGGTTCATCCACTGCGCGCGCTGGATCGGTTTGAACTCATTGCGAAACATTGCATGGAAGCCTTGACACTTGGTGGGACACAGGCGCGGCGCATTGTGCGCGTGCGGTGGGAACCCATGTTTCTAGAACGCGCCACGCCGGTTCAGATGCCCGCAAAGGCATGGCGGCGTCCAAGTCCGGCTCTGCCTGCGAATTGTGTCCGGCCCATCGCGACATGCCACACGGAGAACGCGGCTGGCTGCTGGGTTACGGGGTCGTATGACTTTGTCGGTGCGTTGCGAG
Organism: uncultured Acidobacteriota bacterium; assembly: GCA_963780035.1. GTDB lineage: Bacteria > Acidobacteriota > Terriglobia > Acidiferrales > UBA7541 > Palsa-295. The sequence goes on from CAWAAG010000024.1 coordinate 310,890, forward strand.
GCGCGTGTCCTTCGATCGAGCCTGTGCGATCCACATGATCGGATTTCGGATATCGCAACGGGCGAATCCCGATTTTCGTAATGGCTTCAATCGAAGGTTTGGCGAGTGGTCGAATTCCTGGACCACGGGTGCCGAGGCGGGAATCGTTGTTCACTGCCGGCTGGCGCGTGTTTTTGCTGTGTCCAGGAGCGCGGGGCCGACCTTCGTGTGAGAGGACGTGCGCGAGTTGCGACCTAACGCGAAGTTATGGTTGAGCGAGCGACCCGGTGCCGAAGAATGGGTGTAGTGAGAATGAACCGATGAAGTGGCGACCAAAAGATGGGAGGCGGGATGCTTGCAGAGTACATTACCACTTATCTAATGTCTCTGGCGATCAGCGCTTGCGAACCTAGGTGGCGAGTTTGGCGCGTGAGTTCAGCGAATCGGCTCGGGTCGCCCGAGCGAGCGAGATTTCAGCGTAGTCGGAGAGCGCTAACGGGCGTGAGCCGACGCGTCACCGGTGCGAAATGGCGGTCGCATAACTGGCTTCCTACGATTCCGACAGGGCGACGTTCCCGTACACCAAATGCTTTCGCAACGGCGCGCGAACTGATGGGAATGGTCGCAGAATCCCGCGGATGGAGACCGTCAACGACTGACCGCGTGTGGCCGATACACGCCCTCTCTCACGAGTTTGAGCGACGCACGTGGGGGCATCCGGCCGAGCCAGCGGCAACGACAAAATCTTGGGGCACTCCCCACCCTCAGAACACCTACGCGCACGCCTGTGCGACGGCGATGGACGGCCTCGGGTTGCAATGTCTGCATGAAACAGAAGCACACCCGCTTCGGGAAAGGGCAGCATTGGCGTGTATTGGTGGGAGTTGTGTTGAACGCCATTTGCGCGACCACCGCCGTAGCCGATCGATTGCACGTTACTTGCGGCCGATTTCTCGAGCGATTCAACAGCCGCAGCCGCGTCCGCTGAAACGGGCGAGCTCCGAGCGCCCGGCTCGGATTCATGCTCCGGCGGCGTACGGACCTCGCGGTTGGAATCGGCGGGCATCTCGGGAGCGCTGCAAATTCGGCAAACGTGGAACAAAGAACTTGCGGTACGGCCGCCGCGGCCGGATTTCGGATCGTCTCGCGGCAACGGAAGCTGCCGGGTTTTGGAAGCGCTTGACGGCACCTCGGGCGACGAAGGGCGAGCCGAAACAATTTGGTCGACAGAAGCCCCGTCATCCTGGGTGCGACGGCCATTCAGAATCCACCGCGCCATGCGAGCCGCGATTTCCGCTTCGATCAATTCGTCATAGACCTGGGAGAATTCCTTCCGGAGATTCGATATTTGATTCAGGCGGGCTAGTTCGAAGCCTTCTAAGCAGTGTTTGGAAGAAGTCACTAGATATTCAAGCGGCAGCTGGGTGCTGCTCATGGAACCTCCCCGGATTTGTCGTTTCCCGATTGCGGGAGAAAAGAAAGCGTAACGTAACATGCAAGGTACGTGCCTCAAGGGTACCGGCGTCGCAGTACTTGAGGATGCGACAAAAGTGATGTGGAAATCGCCGAACACCGGCAGCCGACACGAGCCATGGCGTGAAGTCGCCCGACACCCTGACGGTACCGGGCCGTACGGGAAGCTTACTAATGCGACTGGTAAACAAGCGAATGAAACAGCACGCGAGCTGACCTTGGAGAGCGCATCTTGGCGCTGAAACGTCACGATGCAACGCGGAGGCGACCATGACCGAATACCAATCGCAGTGTGTACCGGAAGCAAGGGCCGCGAGGCGCGAAATTACCGAACAAATGCTCGAGCGGCGCCGGCGGACTAATCGCGAAAGCATGCGCCGGCGGCGCGCCGAACGTGCCAGGTTGGCCCACGAATTAGAGAAATGCGGAGCGAAAAGTTCTGCGACGGACGAAAGCATTTCGGCGTGCTCGAAGACCGAAACGCAGTTGGGGGCGCGCCGCTGCGCAATATGTCGCGTACGCAATGCGGTCGAAGAAGTGCTGCGGCTGCTGCCATCCGCGAGAACCCGCAGCGGATACGTACAAGTCCGCATTCCGTACTGCGGGTGCTGTTGATACCGAATTTCGGCCGCCACGTCCGCCGATGAAGCGAAGTGACGCAAGCGGGACGTCGAGGCACCGCTGCGAGTTGAGCCGTCTATGCGCGAAAAAGACTACAACACGGGTCTTCGAGGCGTGCTGTTTGAAGCTCAGCACCATGCCCGAATGGGGTCCGCGATTTGGCTCTACGGCTGGCTGGTGCTGCGGCAGACGCATCAGACCGGCACAACGGGGTGGGTGCTGGGCGGTGCGCCGATTACGTACCGCGAGATCGAAGAGGAAACCGGATTCAACCCGCGAACTTTGGAACGCTGGATGAGCCTGCTGAGGAAACACGGTTACATCGCCACGGCGTCCGCGCGGGGCGGCGTGATCGTACGGATTCTGAAAGCGAAAAAACACGGACGCGACGCGGGTGCTGCGCATCCCACCCGCAAAATTGCGGACGGTGTACGCACGGATGCGGAGCGTCGTCCGCAGAATTGCGTAGCACCTACGAGCAAAACCCTGTGGGATCAGAGCAGTGCAAAGGCGATAAGTAGTTCATCGGTAGTAAGAATAAAAGAAATAATAGAGCAACGCGAAATCCACAGCCCTGTGGAAAACTTCACCCCCTCAACTGTCAACCCTCCATCTCAAAGCAACATTTCCCAGCAAGAAGCGGCGAGCCTGGAAATTTCCGACTGCGAGCGGCTCGCGTTCCGGCAACAATTTGAAAAGCTGCTGCGAAAAGACACCCCCCAATACTCCTGTATAAACAAAACCACGAGTACCATCCAGCACCAAAACCCACAACACCCGGCAAACCACCCGCAAAACCACCACCAGACTCAAGGGCTATGCGAGCGTCCCAGCGCGCGGCCACCCACGCAGCAACAATTTCCCTGGGAGTTGCGCACGCGCATGCGTTTGCTTCGCGCCGAACGCGACGAAGAGGTGCGCCGCGAACTTGCCGTGGGAACTGGACCGGAGGTGAAACACCCATGAAGACGCTCATGCAATTGCGCAAGGAAGTAAGTCACGGAGGTGTGATCCCGCGGGGCTGGCGCATGGCGTGGCACGAACCGCGCCAGCGCCTCGGCGTTTATTATCCAGCTCCGTTGCACTGGCTGGCGCGCTTGCTGCGGGAACTGACCCATCGTGTGCGCGTCGCCGTGCGTTCGCCGGGCATCGAGCTTGCGGAAGTGTTTCAAATGCAGCGAGTGCATCGCGAGCGCGAACGCATGGCCGAGGAGTACGCGCGCGGTTACATGGTTGGATGGCGCGAGTGCTTTCAAACCTGCCTTTCGGCTGTAGAGGAAGAAATCGCCCGCGTGGACGAGCCGTGGGACGTCGGCTCATTCTTGCCGGCCGCGCCGAAGCCTCCGCGCGAACAGAATTGAGCGACGCCGTCTCCCGATGTGTATTCCCAACGACGTCGCAGGTTCACCCACGGCGCGGAGCGGCGATCAATCCGCCATGGAGGCAGAATGAAAGCTAAAGAGATCTTTGACGCGTGTTACGGACGCTAGCGCAGTTTGCACGACTGGATGGAAGATACAACCGGCAAAGTACGCGCCATTGATCTGGAGTCGCCGTCTTCCGGATACTCCTGGCGGCCGGCGCGAGGACGCGCCTGCGAATACATCGCGGACTTCGAACGCATCGGGCGCGATGCATTGCGCCGCCCGGAATGGAAGGGCCGCCTGAAACTTTTCGAAATTTATTACCTGCATACGATGGAATACCGGGATGCGATCAAGCTGGTGGGCGTTTCCGACGGAACTTTCGATTATTGGGCCCAGGAAGTGAAACGAGCGACCGGCAAGGAGTATTCGCGATGCGGCTTGTTTCCCCCATCGCAGTGTTTTCGTAGCTGACGGACACACAGCGAATCGCAGGCTCGAAGGCAGCCCTGATTTATATGCGGCCGCCGCGCTCGTCACGATTTGCGGCCCCGGCCCACAAAAAGCTGGCGGATCAACGAAAGTCCGCCGGTAAACGGGACCGCAACCAGATTTTTCATAAACGCCGAGCGTTGCTCGAACTTATCCTGAATCGCGTCGGCTTCCGCTTGCTTGGCCGCCACCACCGCGCCGATATATTTAAGGAAGTCCACCCCGCATTTTTCGCATTTGCCGCCGGTGCGCTGCTGGTGGTGGCACGCGGGACACTCGAAACGCATGGTGTTGTGGCATCGTTGGCAAAAGCGCGCCACCTCGCGCACAGCGGTGCCGCATTTCGGACATTTTACGGTTGGCTGCGGCGCGGGCGTGGAGAGCGAAGCGCTGGTCGCGCTGGGCGCAGCGCGTTTTGGCGCGGACCCGTTCGGGCTGGGCGCATCAGCCGGCCCGGTTCCAGGCTTCGGGGGAATGGGGTTATCAGGCACGACTCATTTTAGCGGGCGTGGACCGACGATGGATGCATGACGGGCGCCTCTGCGCTCGCGTCGTTACCCTGTACCGCCGTACAGGCAGCACTTGCGTAAGCGCTACTCCGCCTGGAATCCCGGTTCATCCTATATACGGGAAAGGCGCGATCACCGAGCGATGGCGGCCGGTCAATTTCCCAGTGCCATCGGAGCCGGATTCAGCAAAAGGCTTTTGCGATTGGGATCCGGCGATCCACAGAACTTCGCTTCGCCTTGCAGTTCCGGGTAGTCCTGGCAGAGATTCTTGAGAATGGAAGGTATGTTTTCGATAGCCACGCGCTGTCCGAGGGCGACTAGTTCCGGCGCCATCTTCGTGGAGTTCTCGAGGTATCGTTGTCCTGCAGGGGTTTCGTAGAATGCGATGGCCGCTTTAACGTCACCGTCAGTGAGGTATTGCGCGTAGAGCGCTTCCAGCCGATTCGTAAAGTCTTCCGTCTGCAACAAGCCAATCAGTCTGTCAATGTACTCGCTCAGGATTTTCTCGCGGTTCGGCGTTGCCGGGGTGTTCGCAAGCATAGCGGGACGCAACGGCTCGAATATTTTTCGAATCGCCGCTTCTTGATTGGCCTTGTAATGCGTCAGGTCCATCAGGCGGAGAATATCTGCTTTAAATTGCGGATCAATGGGTGCGGTGGGCGCTACGATTGCAACCGCACCGCCGTTCGCCGGCTTGGGAGGCGAGGATTCCTGCGGAGCCTCGTCGCCGGGGGCTTTTCCACCGAGTGTGAAGACGACGCTGACGGCGGTGTCCACCTCGACCGGCTCGCCGTTCAGCAGCGTGGGTTGGTAGGTCCACTGGCGCACGGCATCCATCGCGGTCTTGATCAAGAGCGGAGGGCCCGAAACGTACTGCACCTCCTTCACCTTGCCGTCAGTTCCAATGATGCAATGCAGCACGATTGTGCCCTCAACCTTAGCCAGCTTCGCGACCTCCGGATACACCGGTTGCACCAAGCGCGTAATCTTGGTTGCGGCGACCTTCCCGCTAACTCGGATACGGCTTGGTTTTTGCGGTAGCAACGGCGGCGGTTGCGATGACGAGCTGGGCGCTCCGCTCGAGTCGCCGGGTCGTTGCTGCGCTACCGCGCCAGTCGTCACAACAACGCACAGGGCAACTAAAACCAGGGTGCGCTTCATACGCATCGGCTCCTCCGGGTTCGCGGGTACATCACCAGGCAAGTGCCCTGAGTATATAGAACTTGGTGCTTTCGCGCGACCACGCAAATCGCGAGTGGCTGCTGAAGGTTGGGGAGGCAGGGAAAGCGCAGCGCCGCGAGGACTTAGGCGGCGCTCAGGTGTGCGCGTGCTTGCGCGACATGCGCAGCCACACCGGCTCCGCCGCCTGCGGTTTCGGCGGCATCGGCGGAATCATCGGGAGCAGAAACGCAATCAGAAACAAGCAGGCCAGCATTTTCGCGAAGGCGGCGACCGCCATCACGATGCCGGAGAAGCCGAATAGTCCGGATAGAATAGCTGCAGACAAAAGCACCAACGACCAGCGCTCCATCGTTTTTCGCATGGCATCGCTCAACGAAATCGCCGCGCACCGCGATTGGTAACGATGGCAATCCCCACAAAGGTACTGAGGAGCACGGCGGTAGAGGCAAACGTAAGGCTCGCGATTAGCATCGAAAACTCCAGTGAGAACGACCCAGCACGACACCGGCTGCGGCCCGCGCCTTACGATTCCGCCTACGATTCACGCCACAACTCAAAAGTCACGTCCATCGAATACGCGGCGCAGCCACCGAATTATCAGCGGCCCAGCACCATCAAAAGCATCAGGACGACGACCATCAGGCCTAACCCCGTCATCGGGTTCTCGCTCAACTCCTTACTTCTCGGCCAGCAAGGCAGGCTGCCCAACAAACCTACAATCAATAGAAAAGCGAAAACGACGATTAACATGGTCTTTTGACCTCGGTTCCCACAGCCCGTGTACGGCTACTGACCCGAATATCCTACTCAGCCCAAGAGGCTTAGGGCCATAAGGTGATTCACCTAGTTTCGCGCGTAGCTTTACGTAGGGCGAATCATTCGCATCACCCGGCAATACCCCGAACAGCACAATTCGACTATCCCGCGGTTGATCTTGTGGCACGGCGATCTGCTTTCAGTTATTCTCTTGCACCGTGCCTCGGATCGAATATCCCAGCCTCGTGCTGAGTGCACTTTTGCTTCTAACTCTCGCTCTTGCTGCGCCTGCACGTCCCCAATCCAGCGCCCACCCAGCTCCTCCCCCCAGCCAATCGAGCGCCCCATCCCCTGCGAGCGCCGGCACGAATGCGAACACCGCTCGCACCCCTCCCGCCCAAGAAAAATCCCCCAGCCTGCCGCCTAAGCCGCTCGCAGCCGCTCCCACGCCGCCGGACTACTCCAAAGAACCCTTCGTCATCGAAAGTGTCGTCTCAAAAATGACCTTCGAGAATGACGGTACATACGCGTTCGAAGTAACCCAAAGGACGCGCATACAATCGCAAGCGGGACTCCAACAACTCGGAGTCCTCCAATTTCCCTATGCTTCGGCGATCTCGTCGTTCAACGTCGGGTACGTGCGCGTAATCAAGCCGGACGGCCGCACCGTGGAAACGCCCTCCGAAAATGCGTTGGATATGCCCGCGGAAATCACCCGGCAGGCGCCCTTCTACAGCGATTTGCACGAAGAACAGATCGCGGTAAAGGGCCTCGAGATTGGCGACACCCTGGAGACTCAATACCGGGTGACGGTCAATAAACCGCTCGATCCTGGCCAGTTTTGGGAATCCTACGAATTTGTGAAGTCCGCCATCACACTGGACGAGGAGTTGGAGATTAGCGTTCCGCAGGGGAGAGTGGTCACGGTTAAGTGCACGAACGTTCAACCGACCAGCGCTGAATCTGCTGGAAGGCGAGTGTACCGCTGGAAGACCTCGAACTTGGCCATCAAGAAAGCGAAAAAAGGTGACGCGCAAGATGCGGATGAAGCACACACTCCGGACGTCCAGATCACAACCTTTCAGAGCTGGGACCAGCTCGGACAGTGGATGAATTCACTCGTCGCGCCTCGCGCAGTTGTGACGCCGGAAATTCAGGCCAAGGCCGATGAACTTGCGCGCGGCGCCAAGACCGACGCCGAGAAGATCCAGATACTTTATAATTACGTCTCCACGAAATTCCGCTACATCGGCATTGCGCTCGGAATTGGCCGCTACCAGCCGCACCCCGCCACTGACGTGCTAAGCAATGATTACGGCGACTGCAAGGACAAGCACACGCTCTTCGCGGCGTTGCTCGCGGCGGAAAAGATCACCGCCTTCCCGGTGCTCATCAACTCAAAGTCGAAAATCGACTCCGCTGTTCCATCCCCGGCCCAGTTCGACCACATGATTACCGGGATTCCGCAGCATGACGAATTTCTGTTCCTCGATACCACCGCGGAAGTGGCGCCCTTCGGCTATTTGGTCCCCCGTTTGCGCAAGAAACAAGCGCTGGTGATTCCCTCCAGCGGCCCCGCGCACCTGGTGCAAACTCCTGAAAACGCTCCCTTCAAATTTTCCGATACGTTTCTGGCCGATGGCGCGCTCGACGATAACGGCACGTTTGAAGGCAAAATGCAGCTGACCCTGCGAGGCGATTCCGAGGTGGTGTTCCGGATGTTGTTTAGGCAGGCAGGGCAGTCGCAGTACAAGGACCTGATGCAACGCATATCCTCGAACCTCAGCTTCGGCGGCACCGTCAGCAATGTCACCGTTACGCCACCGGACCAGACCGACGCGCCGTTCCATATCGAATATGATTACGAGCGGAAGGAATATGGAGACTGGTCGCATCGCCAAATCATTATGCCGTTCCCGCCGGTTTTTCTTCCCGCCGCGCCTGACGAGTTGGACGACGACTTAAAGCCGATCCGATTGGGTTCGCCGTTTGTCGAGGTGTATCAAGCCACCATGAAGCTGCCTGCGGGCGCGAATCCCCAGTTGCGCCCGCCCCTGGACTTGCACGAAGACTTTGCCGATTACCATGCTAGCTATTCCATGGTGAAGAGCGTGCTTCACGGGCAGCGGCGGTTGGTCGTAAAACAGTACGAAGTGGCCGTTGCAGAAATTCCCGCGTATCGCAAATTCATCAAGGCGATTACCGACGACGTCACAACCTTCATACCCCTCTTCGGCGACTCCTCGGCTTCGAATTCCGATTCCACTGAAAATTCTGTCAATCCAGATGCCTTTGCCCTCATGGAAAAGGGCCGCCAGGCCTGGCAGGACCACCGCTTGCCGGAAGCCATTCAAGATTTCCAGCAGGCGGTCGGCAAAGATCCCACCCTGGCGTCTGCGTGGCTCTCCCTAGGCGCGACGCACTTTATGACCGGCGCAGTGGACCAGGGAATGGATGAAATGAAGAAGGCCGTCGCCCTCGACCCCTCCAATGTTTACGCGCTCAAGTATGTGGCCTCTACGTTGACGTCCAGGAACCGCTACCAAGAAGCGCTGGACATCTGGCAGAAGCTGGAAAAGGCCAGCCCCCAGGATTCGGACCCGCCGCGCAACATCGCCAGAATCCTGGCGCACCAGCTGAAATATCCGGAAGCCATCGCGGAATTGCAGGCAGCCACAGAACGCGACCCGGACGACGCCGGCTTGGTGCTGCAACTCGGAGAAATCTACCTGCAAGCGGGAAACAACGAGAAGGGCATCGCCGCCCTCGAGAAAGCGGCGCACGATGAACCCACCGTTCCCACTCTAAACGACGCAGCCTACGCGCTCGCCGATAAAAGCCTGGATCTTCAGAACGCTCTGAAGTACGCGGAAAGATCCGTCGCCAAATCCGAGAGTGATTCGGCTGAAATCGATTTGGACAAATTGACGATTCCAAACCTGCGGCAGATGACCAGCCTGGCCAACGGTTGGGACACCCTGGGTTGGGTTCAGTTCCGCCTCGGCGATTTCGATCTCGCGGAGAAATACTTGACCGCCGCGTGGTCGCTGAAGCAAGACCCGGGCTTCGCGGACCACCTCGGCCAGTTGTACGAGAAATTGGGTAAGACGCACGAGGCGGTAGTCGCCTATTCACACGCTCTTTCAGCCGACGGATCTCGTCCGGAAAACTCGGCCGCTCGCCTCCACGCCTTGCGGCCAGGTGAAAAATACCAGCCAGGCGAGGGGCCGGATCAAGTCGCGCTGCAGGAGATGCGAACGGCGAGGCTAAAGAGGAAGTCTGCCAAGCATGCCACGGCCGAATTCTACGTACTCTTTGAATCGGGCGCGAAAGTGCCGCGGGTTAAATTTATCAGTGGCTCCGAGACTTTGCAGGACGCCGGAAAAGATCTGGCCGCGGCCAAGTTCAATGTGTCTTTTCCGGACAGCGAACCGGCGCAAATATTACGGAGGGGCATTCTGGACTGCGAGCCCGAACTTCCCGGATGCATGTTTGTGCTCATTCCGACTGGACAAGTTCGATCTCTCGAGTGATCCGCCGTGCCACCGGTCGGCCAAATTGCTCAGCGATTTTTCACTTCTTCCCAAGCGCAGGTTGGACTGGGTCCTCGCCGGGCGCCATTCCATCCTCGCTACTGCGCGGGATTACGGTTTGCCGCGGCGGCTTGTAGGTTTGTGGCGGTTGAATCCGTAGTGGCGTGGCTCGTTGTGGCTAGCGTCGCGCGTATGAGCGATTCCATTTGGCGCCAGACTTTCGGGTCGCACTCGATTTCCGTGTGCGGTTGCATGATCAGGCGGTCCCACCAGGGATAGGCGGCTTCGCACGGGATTGGTTTTGAACCGTAGGCGAAGCGAAAGTTTCCAATCACGTGCGTGCGTGCCGGATCGGCGGCGCGAATCACGCTCCGCCCGTGCAACAATCCATCGGTCTGGTAGTAATTCACGGCCTGCGCCACGTTCGGCGGAATCACCCCGTCGTTTTCCCCGCGTTTCGTCACGCTATCCACCTGAATCGTCAGCAGCACCGGGATCCCCTCGCGATTCAGCGCATCCGCAAGCGCCACTGTTTCTGACGCCCCCCAGCTATGCCCATAAATGACGATGCGCGCGTTGCGCTTTTCGGCGGCGGAAAGCTGGCCATCGTGATTGGCGTCCAGTGCGCGCAGCACCTCCTGATGGGCATCCTCGCCATGGTGGTTTGCGAAGGTACTGATGTAAGCGCCGGAAGGATAATCTTCGCGGATCCGTGCGGCGAGCTGCACTTCGCTATGCGCGGCGTCATCCCGGCGCACGTACCCGCCGACAAATCCAATCACTATGATTTTCGGCGAGAGCGATTCCGCTTTCACGCCTTCATCAGACGTAGCGCGCCCGCCGCTTGGGACGGCACCGGAGGAGTGCTTTGCGGCGAAGGCTTGGCCAAGAAAATAAATGGCCGCGAGGAATATCGAAAAAGCAAAATGCGAAGCTCGCATGCTCTTCTGTGCGCGGGGAATTTCATCTTAGCACATCCAAGCACACCACCACCGTTGGTTTTTCCACCAGCCGAAGATCAGCGCCGGCTAAAGCGTCACGCCTGCTGTTGCCGCTGCGCCACTTTTGCCATCGCGATCGTAAGCGCCGCGCCGCCCAGAGTCTTCACCAGCGTCGCGTGCTGCGCGTAAAAAGCGCTGCACGTTTCGATGATGGACGGATTGGCTTTTTCCGCGTGAGCCGCCATTTGCTGCACCATCTCCGGCGTCACCTGCTGCGCCTGCTCCGGCGTCAATTGCGTGGCGCCGCTCTGCAGCACGCCGGCAAGCCCGGTGCCCGCAAGCAACTGCGTGAGCATCGCCGGATTCACCGACCCCATCAGTTCGTTCAGCAGTCCGGCCTTCTGCGCGCCGTTGGAGTTGGCGAATAGCGACGACACCATGTTCCCAAACGCGGGGGTTTGGTCAGAGTGAAATGCGGCGGCCAGCCCTTCGGCGATTGCGGACGCAGGGGCTGCTTGCGCCACCTGATCGAAGTGCGCGTGAACGTCCGGCGCCGGCGCAGCGGCCGCGCCGCTCCCCGATGTGTACTGCTTCAAAAGTCCTCCTACTTTATCCATCCAACTCATATCGTTTCTCCTCTCGGCCTGGATTGACAACCGGCCCTTGCTTTGCCTTTCTGTTTTGATCACCGGCGTGCCGTGCACGCTCGAAAGCGACCCGCCGCCTCTACTGTGGAATCACCAAATCCATTCCCGCGCGGACTTTATCGGGATCGGAGAGCTTATCCTTGTTGGCTTCAAAGATTTTCATGTACTTGTTGGCATCGCCGTAGAACTGTTTGCTGATCTTGGAAAGACTATCCCCAGGCTGCACCGTATAAGTTCGCGCGGAGGAGCTGGGACCGCCGGCCGAAGCCGCCGCCGCGGCCGCCGCCGGAGCATCAATGTCTGCGGTCAGGTCTGAAAATGTGGGGTCCACGAGCTTGATTTGATCCCACACTCTGTTTTTCACATCCTGCGAGGGCGCTTCAGCGCGGATGTAAAGCTTGTTGTCCGCCATATTGAGGTTCTCGAGCCGGACGTTCTGCGCCTGCATAAAATTCAAGACGGATTGATACTTCGCCTTCAATTGCTCAAATCGCGCGTCTGCCATGGGAGGCTCCTTTACTGCGGCTGTAAGAATGTCAAAGGCGCGTGGCCGCGCCTTCGGGCAAGGTTGTTAACAATTGTGAATGGTGGCCCGGTTACGGTGGCGAGTGCTGAACAGCATGTGAAAATCCGATCCAGCGGAGCGCCGGCTGGCGGCGCAGGCACGCTGGATGCAGCGGATAGTACACCTCCGTCACGTGCACCGCAAATATTTCTGCCACCACGCGTGCGGGGCGGCACAGCAAGAAATGAATTATGGTTTTTGTCCCAACAGGATCGCCACCGTGCTGTCGTTGAAGTTTACGACAGCAAGATCAAGCCGCCCATCGCCGTTGAAGTCGCCCGCTACGGCCGAGCTCGGCCCCGGTGTGACGCTCGAACTGGAAGGAATGTCGTAATACTTCCCAAACGTGCCGTCGCCATTCCCCAGAATTACCGTCACACCGTCGCCGTTGAAGTCCGCAACTGCCAGATCCAGATGTCCCGTGCCGTCCAGGTCGGCCGCCAGCACGAATCCTGGTCCAGCCCCACCGGTGAGCGACGACTGTGGCTGAAATGTGCCATCCCCATTGCCCAGCAAAAGGCCGACGGAGTTACTGTTGAAGTTCGGAACGGCTAAATCTAATTTTCCATCATGATTCAGATCCGCGGCTGCCAGGCCGTCGGGTCCGCTTCCGGTGGGATAAGTTGTAAGGTCACGAAAAATTCCGCCGCCGTTATTCAAGAGTACGCCAATCGTATCGCTGCCGAAGTTTGCTGCGGCAATATCTGCGAATCCGTCCCCATCGAAGTCGCCCACCGCGACGCCGAACGCCCCACCGCCATTGAAATCCGTTTGATACAGCGTCGGTACCTGAAACGTACCGTCGCCGTTTCCCAAAATCACCGCGCTGCTTCCGTCGCCGCCAATCCACAGATCCTGATTTCCATCCTGATTGAAGTCGCTCGCGGCCATCGCGATGGGGCTTATGCCGGTGCTGATTTGCGTCGCGGCGCCGAACGTGCCGTCTCCTTGATTCAGCAGGATTGCAAGAGTGCCGCCGCTCGCTCCGACCAGCGCGTTCACCACCGCCAAGTCCGGTTTCCCATCATTATTAAAATCCGCCGCGACCAGATAGATCGGAAACGGCCCGTTCCCGACGCTGTACGTCACCGCGGTCCCAAACGTGCCGTCGCCTTTTCCCAAGAGCACTGCAACCGTGTCATTCGATTTGTTGGTGACGGCGAGATCCATGATGCCGTCGCCATTGAAATCAGCGGCGGCGATGCAATTGGGATTCGTGCCGCCGGTTCCGTACGCAACGGGCGCGGCGAACGCTATTCCGGGAGGCGGAGGAATCGCCGTCGCCGCGGAATTTCCGCCGCAACCGGGAAGGGAAGCGCACGCCGCGGCGAGCGCGCCCATCGCCGCCCACCTCCACGGCCGCGAAATAACTTGGCGCGCGAACTTCAGCATATTGGAAGGGAGAATCAAATCGCGGTGAACATGGCACGCGGAACACCGAGTGTCAAACGAAATTAAGCGCGGCGAGCGTTGGTGCTGCTGGACCTGTGGCGGGATTATTGTTGCGGGAAAAAATATTCGGCGCGCGTGTGCGATCCATTTCGCACGTGCTGATTCGCCACGTTCAGCCAGCGAATATCAAATATCGGCACGCACACCAGCTCGTCGCACGAAGGGCAGGTGAACTCCAGTAAGTTATCCTTCAGATTGAATCGCTTCTTGTCCGGCTCGATCGTGGTCGCCAGTACGTGCGCTTCGCACTCCGGATTATCGCAAATCAAACACGGCTCCAACTTCGACTCGAGCATCGGTTTCACAGGGCCCTCAGCTTTTCCGCGATGGAGCGCCGGCGTAACGCGACCGCGCGTCACGACGCCCACCCAAAGATCTCCTAAAGAGATTGCCACATCCCACGGTAGGGGGAATACAGGAATCCCCTGAGTTAGAAAAATATAATGTTACCCACTCGCGTCATTCACATTCTCCCCATCGCCGCATGTCGGCTCGTCCTCCAACCTATCTTCCACCGCATCCTTCTCTAGGGAAATAAATTACGAAATACGCGGAAGACCCGATGGATCAATTCCCCCAATCCGCTATCCTGCGCGTAGTCGCGTAATGAGGTAATCCATGCTGCGTACCATTCTCCTGATCGTCGTAATCCTGGCGTTGCTGGGAAGCCTGCCGATGTGGCCCTACAGCGCGGGCTGGGGATTCTACCCCAGCGGCGGGTTGGGTCTGCTCGTCATCGTCCTCCTCGTTTTTATGCTGCTGGACCGGCGCACGATTTAGCGTTAACGTAGCGCCAGGGAGGCATCATGAACACAGTCGTTGGCGTATTTGCGTCCCGATCGGCAGCCGAGCGCGCTTGCTCCGAACTCGCGCCGCTCGGAATCGCCGAACATCGCGTCAATATCCTCACTCCGCACATGACCGAGCGCGAGTTAACCGCCGTCCCCACGATCGAGGCCGAACAGCCTGGCATGGGTAAAGCGCTGGGAGCGGCTGTTGGAGGCGCCGTAGGTCTGGCCGGTGGAATGGGTATTGGCGAGGTGGCGTTGGCCAGTCTAGTGGCTCCCGGGATCGGTCCAATTCTCGCGATTGGCTTGCTTGGAGGAGCCCTCTTGGGCGCCATCGGCGCAGCCACGGGCGGCGCGATCGAGAATTACATGGCGCAGGGCTTGCCCGGCGATGAATTGCTCGTTTACGAAGACGCACTCCGTCATGGCCGTTCCGTCGTGATCGTGACTCCTGAAAATAATGCACAGGAGAAAATCGTCCGCGGCGTTTTCGAACGAGCCGGCGCGGAAACGCTCGACCGCGCCCGCGAGATGTGGTGGCTCGGCCTGCGTGACGTCGAGCGCGAACACTACGAAGCCAGCGGTGACCATTTCCAGGACGACGAGCGCTACTTCCGCGCCGGCTTCGAAGCTGCGCTGCACTCCCGGAATCGCGGTAAATCCTACCAGGAAGCGCACCAGCAGCTCGGCGACGCCGAACCGCGTCTGCACGAAAGCGGTCCCTTCCGCCGGGGCTACGAGCGCGGCACTGAATATCTCCTGGCTGTACGTCGGCAGGGAAGCCAGCCTTCTTAGAATCGCGTGCATGGCTCGCCGCCAGGGCAGCGATCGCCTTCTACTACAGAGTTCGTTTGTGCGATTGCTGCGTCAGTGCCTACGCGAATCCCAAGCATACGGCCAACCGCCAAGCTCCTGCCCGTCCGATAGCAACCCCCTTCGGTGCCCACTCGAGGGGATTCACTGGCCTGGAAACTCCATGGCTCAAACCGCAGCGATGTGGTATACTAACCGCGAATAAATTCAAAGGATTCAGAGCTATAGCCGGCAAAGAGGGTTCCTGGGGAAAAGCGAAACCTTTCGCTAGGTTATTGCATCTAAGCACATTATGGCTAAAGAACAACTGAAGGGAAGTGGACGTCTGGTGCCCACAAGGCTTACCGGCGTTGAGTACAAAGTGAAGTACGGCATCGAACTCACCGAGGAAGCTCGCGAGCATGGCGGCGGTTGGGGAGCTGCCCGTGGCGGACGTTGGACTCGTTGCTCCGTCCGTGCGGCGCACCATCACCCGATCCCGGATGGCAGTTATTTCCTCCATGCCGACGATGGCCGCGTACACCAACTCAAGTCCGAAAATGGGCAGTGGCAGTACCTCGCAGTGATCTAATTACTGCTGACCGCTGGTCATTGGTTGGAAATCCTATCAGTTTCACACCCCGCTAGGGGTGTGCCCGCATCGGCACAGTTCTCAACAAAGGCGAAGTCGTGTCATCCCGAGCGAAGCGAGGCCCGCCTGCCGCAGGCAAGGATCTGCTTTTCCGCCCCGGTAACGAGATCGTCGGCTCGTTCCACTGTGTCATCCGCCGCCGCTCCGCTTC
Source organism: uncultured Acidobacteriota bacterium (assembly GCA_963780035.1). GTDB lineage: Bacteria > Acidobacteriota > Terriglobia > Acidiferrales > UBA7541 > Palsa-295. Next base: position 326,787 of record CAWAAG010000024.1, read on the forward strand.
CGCCCCAGCGAGTGTCTTGTAGGCCGCAGCTTTAGCTACGGCATAAACGCAACGTGACGAGAGCGGCTTAAGCCGCTGAAGTACCGAATTTGAGTTTCCGCCATAGCCGCCTGCGCTCGTTCCGGTTCGCCGTTCGCCAGTCCCCGACCCAACTTGTCACTTACTCCCCGTAAATTCCTTCGTCACCTTCCCGCTGTCGTCGAGGAACTGAATCACTGGATCGCCCTCCGCGTTCACCCGCAGCACCAGCCGGTCGCGGCCCTGCTCGTCCTTAATCCTCAGTGACGCCGATTTATCCGATGCGCGTCCCAGGTAAATACGGGTCGCATCGCCGGTGTGCGTGGCAAAGAACTTGTCCCACTCCGCCTTCTGCTGCGCTTCCGGCAATTTGTCTATGCGCTCCTTGGCTTCCACCGCTTCCTGGATCGGATAGTCGCCGCGCTCGCTGATCTTGATCGCGGAAACCTTATCCCCGCCGTCCTGCCCGGCATCAATCGCGAAAATCTGGTCCTGGTCGTATTTGTCAAAGCTGAGGTGTCCGTAGCTTTCGATCTTGCCGTCTTTCTCCTTCCGTCCGCCCCAAATCAACCCGCCGTCTTCCGTGCCCTCATCATTCATGAACAGCATCCCCGTGACGTCGCTCCGGTCCGGCCGCGGATGTTCCTTGCCGTGAATGTAGGCTCCGGGGAACTCCGCGCGGTCGGAAATTATCAGCCGCGGCGTGCCGTCCGGCTCAACTACATCGATCCTGTGCACCGTAATCCGATCCAACGTCTCCGTGCGCTGCGCCGCAAACCCGCAAACCACGGTGACGGCGAACACCAGGGTAACCACTCCCGAATAGATAGCTAAGAATCGCTGGCTCGCGAAGAAATTCATGGCGCCCTCCCGGTCGAACTGCCCTCATTCTTATACCCTACTCACAGCCTGAACCGATGGTGCATGCAGCTTGCGGAAATGAGTGGTTTCTTAGGGGGTCGGAGCTTTAGCTCCGACATTGAGCTTGCCCTATCATCGGGGGCTTCAGCCCCTGAGGCACGGTTTTGAGTTTCCCCCCATACCACGTAGTCTGCACCACGCGCGCCCCCCGAAAATCCGGGAACTTTTTGCCCCGCGCCGCCGAACTATATCCGCAGGGCAAACGAGATCACCGCCGTCAGCCCCTCAGTCGTTGACGGGCGCTCGCGCAAGCCCGAATTTGACAGGAGAGAGTTTACCCACATGAAAAAGACAGCCATAGCATTGCTTCTTGCTTGCGTGATTGCCGCGCCGGCCGTGTTCGCGCAGGAATCGGACGCCGCCCCCGCGCCAAACGAGGGAGGGCGCGGCGCACACATGGTGCAGCACCGCGTGAGCTACCTGACCACCGTGTTGTCACTCAATTCCGCGCAGCAGGCGCAGGTCACCACCATCCTCACCAACTCCGAAGCCAGCCGCTCCACCATGCACACCAGCATGAATTCAGCGCACACCAATCTGCAGAACGCGATCCGTTCGAACGACGCGGCAGCCATGGAACAAGCCGCCAATACGATCGGCACTCTGACGGCTCAGGAAACTTTGGCGCACGCCAAGAGCGAAGCGGCCATCTACCAGGTGCTCACGCCCGATCAACAGACCAAGATGGCGCAGCTCGATACCGAAGGCGGCCATCGCGGCGGCCCCGGTTTCGGCCCGCCTCCGGGGCATTAGTCGTTTGCGCGACAATCGTCATCGCTGTGCGGAGCGACCGTAGGGGCGGGTCTCAGACCCGCCCCTGCAACATTTGCAGGCATGCGAATTCGTAGCGGCTTTGTTCCACCCGCCTCCGTAAAAAATGTAAATAATCAAATAGTTGAGCCGACCTATTTCGTCCATCGGGCATCTCAGTTATCCGAATCAGGGCGCGGCATTCACCAGCATGCTCGACGTTTTCACCGTAGTTTCGCCGCAGCGGGAACCAGGGTGCGTATTTAGAGTTTGCATACGGCAACAGTTCGTCGGAAATCGCAAGCAAATTGCCTGCGGTAGACTGAAAGCTCAGCAGGCAGCAGCAACTTCAGCTTGGGTGTGGTGCGTCCAATTCGTTCGGTCTGGGGTGTTAGCCAATGCGACTAAAGCCGATTGCCATCTGCGCTGTGTTCCTCGCCGTGATTTCCGTTTCGCTGATTTCGCAGCGCAGCTCGGGCCAATCCAGCTCCGCGCGCTCGTTGATCACCGCGCCAGTGGATGAAAGCAAGCTCACCGTTCTGCGAGGCAATACGCATCCGCTCGCGCGCCCGCAATATGACCAGGGCCTCGCGCCCGCCAGCCTCCCGATGGATCGCATGATGCTGGTCCTGAAGAGCAGTCCCGAACAGGTCGCCGCGCTGCAAACACTGTTGGCGCAGCAAACCGACAAGACCTCCCCGAATTATCACAGATGGCTCACTCCCCAGGAATTCGGCCAGCAATTCGGCGTCTCCGATGAAGACCTGCAAACCATCACCACCTGGCTCGAATCCCGCGGCTTCCAATCCATAAAAATTTCCAACGGCCGCAACGCAATCGAATTTTCCGGCAACGCCGGCCAAGTCCAAGCCGCCTTCCACGCTCCAATTCATTATTACGAAGTGAAAGGCGTGCAGCATTTCGCCAACTCCACCGATCCCGCCATCCCGCAAGCGCTCGCACCCGCCGTCGCAGGCATCGCTTCGCTGCACAATTTCCCCAAGCACCGCATGAGTCACATGGTCGGAAACTTCCGCAAGTCCGCGACCGGCACCGCCGAACCGCTCGCTCCGCTACTCACCGGTTCCGACAGCTACGGCCCCTTTTACGCCCTCGCGCCCTACGATTTCGCCACCATTTACAACGTACTCCCGCTCTGGAACGACGGCATCACCGGCCAGGGCGTGACCATCGGCATCGTCAGCGACAGCAACATAACCCTCACGGACATCTCTCAGTTCCGCAGTCTTTTTGGTCTGCCCGCCAATACCCCGAATGTAATCGTCAATGGGACCAACCCGGGAGTTCAGTCCTGCGAGAGCGGTGGCGACGAGTGCGAAGCCGTCATTGACGTGGAATGGTCCGGCGCCGTAGCCAAAAACGCCACGATTGATTTAGTGGTTTCTCAAACGAAAGCGAGCGACGGCATCGATCTTTCGGCCGAGTACATTGTGGACAACAAGCTCGCGCCCATCCTCAGTGAAAGTTACGGCTACTGTGAGCTAGGGCTGGGAACTACCGAAAATATATTTCTAAATGGCTTGTGGATGCAAGCCGCCGGAGAAGGAATCACGGTCGTGGTCTCCACGGGCGACAGCGGTTCGCCCGGCTGCGATTATGACAATCCCAATTCGAACGCCGAGCAGCCGGCGACGCAGGGCCTCGCCGTGAATGGCACGGCATCCACTCCCTACAACGTCGCCGTCGGCGGCACCGACTTCAATGAATTCACGAATCCCTCGCAATATTGGAATTCCAGCAACACCAGCGGCACCCAGGCCTCCGCGAAGGGGTATATTCCGGAAACCACCTGGAACGACTCTTGCACCAACGCGGTATGGGGAACTCTCGGCGGCTACAGCACCAGTGCGGAAGCAAATTGCAACAACGTCAACCTGGAGCAATACGTCATTCCCGTAGGCGGCAGCGGTGGTGTAAGCAGCTGCACCACTTCCAACGGCACGATCGCTAGTTGTTCGGGAGGCTACGCCAAACCTTCGTGGCAGACCGGAACCGGCGTGCCGGCCGATGGCAAACGTGATATTCCCGACCTTTCCTTGTTTGCTGGCGATGGATTCGCCGGAAGCTTCTACGCGGTTTGCGAAGCAGATGAGGACAATAATGCCGCGTGCTCCGTCAGCGATTTCGCCGGCTACGGCGGCACTTCTGTTTCCACCCAGGTTTTCGCCGGCATGGTGGCGCTGATCAATCAAAAATCTCAACAGAGTCAGGGTAACCTCAATACCGTTCTGTATCCGCTCGCGGCCAAGCAGGCTGCGTCGAGTTGCAATACCGATAGCCCGGCGAGCAGTTGCGTTTTTAACGATGTGACGGTGGGCACGATTGCTGAACCCTGCCTGAAGGGCACTCCGAATTGCACGGTAACGAATTCCGGCGACGCCAACGGAGTCCTCACCGGATACAACGCAGGAACGGGCTACGACGTCACCACCGGCCTCGGCACCATCAACGCCGCCAACCTGATCAATAGCTTCGAATCTGCCTTCGCTCTCAGCTCCACCCAACCGACAGTGCCGGTCGCCGCTCCCGGTGATTCCGGCACCATGAACGCCACCATCACCGCGAAAAACAATTTCAGCGGCACAGTCACCTTCAGCTGCTCCGGCCTGCCCAGCGGCGCCACCTGCAGCTTCAATCCGCCATCCGCCACTCTCAGCGCCACGGCCACCACCGCCGTAACAATGCTGACAGTCAATACCACCGCCCCCAGCGTCGTTGCGCCTGCGCGCCGCGAGCCAACCGCGCCCGGGCCACTCAATCAAGCAACCGCAGCAACACTGCTAGCCATTTTCGCCCTAAGCATCCTCGCTCTGCGCAACACCACCAGCAAACGCCTGCGCTCCACCGCATCCTTCGCCCTGGCAATCCTAGGCATGGCAGGCATCATGCTAATGTCCAGCTGCGGCGGCAGCAGCAGCGGTGGTGGAGGAGGAGGCGGCGGAGGCGGTGGAAATGGCGGCACGCCCACAGGCTCAACCACAGCAACAATCGTAGCCACCAGCGGCTCAGCCTCCAGCTCCCTGAATTTTACCCTCGACGTTCAATAGGGAACTCGTCGCCCGCCGTTTCTGGGAGTGCGGGAGCTTGCTCCCGCCTGTTACAAGGCGAGGCTTGCCTCGCCGCTCCTATCCGCCGCACCGGAAGCGTCCGCATCTCGCGGCGCAGATCGCGAAACTCGCCCACCGGCGCAAAACAATATGGAGTGCGGCGGCGCGCCGCCGCTTTTCCGGCGCGAAGCAAGATTCGCGTGCAGTAAACGCAACCACGGCGCCAAAGCAGGCAGCCCAGCCCGACGCCAATCGCCGCGCCTCACTGCACCTTCGCGTACTCCGCCTTCGCTTCCCGCAGCAGCGGCAGATCCGGGTCGGCGTTCTTCCACATATCCAAAAACTTCTCCAGCGTCTCGCGCGCCTTCTGCTTATTGCCGCGCGCGGCATAATCCATCGCCAGCGTATAACGCGCCTCCAGCCATCGCTGCTGCGGCTCCCAACCGAGCCCACGCTCCGGCGCCCCGAGCAAAAATTCATAGGACGCGATAGCGTGATCTAAATCCCCGGCCTGCTGGTATGCATGCGCCACAGCCTCGATCGTATAACCGGTGCTGCTGGCCTGGTCCGCTTCTTGAAACAATGCGATCGCCGCGTCGTGCTGGCCGGCCAGTGACGCGACATCGCCCTTCAGCAAATCCACGCGCCCGGCTTGCTCCGAGTTATTCTTGTCTTCGAGCGGCTCGATCATGGCCGCAATCTTCTGCGCCTGCTCCGCGTGACCGGCGCGCGCATACGCGTCGCCCACCATCGCGCCAAAATCCACTTTCTCTTGAATGTCCTTCAGCCCCGCCTCAGCGGCATCCAACTGCCGCTTTTCTTCCGCGGTGTCGCCCTGCCCATCCGCGACGACCGCGAGCGCCAGATGGATGCGCGCCACGCTCAAGGGAGAAGCGTGCTCACCCAACAGCTCCTGTGATTGCTGCAAGCGGTCCTTCGCGCTCTTGTATTGCCCGCGATAAAGATCCAGAAAAGCCAGCGAGCGCATGGCGCTTTCGCGCGTGGCGGGATTCCCGAGCAATCCCGTGAAAACCTGCTGGGCCTTGTCGTTCTCGCCGTTAGCCACCAGCGTGAAGCCGTATTCGCGTCCGATGTTCCCCGCGGCCAGCCAGTGCGGATCAAGCTCGAATGCCTTCGCATATGCCTGCAGCGCCTCGGCGTATTTGCCCTGCGTTTTGTAAGCCGTCGCGATTCCGATGTACGCGTGCGGGTAATCCGGCATGATGCGCAGGACTTGGTTGTACTGCTCGATCGCTTCCGTCCCCCGCTTGTGCGTGCGCAATAGATTCGCGTAATCGAACCGCATCGTGGCGTCGTCCGGGTAACGCTCCAGGTAGGCGCCCACCAAGCGGTCCGCCTCATTCTCATGATCGCGGTTCAACGCGTAATGCGCCTCGATCATCATCCGCTCCCGGTCGGTCGTGCGCGCTACCAGCGCCAGCGCCTTCTCATACTCCTTCTGCCCGTCCTCCGGCTGGTTGTAGACAAAGCTGTAATACGCATTGCCCAGCGCCGCGTGCGCCATCGCAAAATCCAGGTCCGTTGCAATCGCCGCCTTGAACAACGTCCCCGCGTCGAAATATTTTCCCTCGTGCCACAGCTCCGAGCCTTCCGCGTACTGCTGCAACGCGCTCAGCGATTGCGTGGTCACCTGCGGCAGCGGCTTGCTCGCTTCGTGAATCTGGTAGAGCGATTCGCCCAGCGCCTCGCGGATTTCCTTTGCCAGCACGTCCACCGCTTCCAGAATATGGTCCTCTCCGTACGATCTCTCCGTGAACGACCGCACCGTTTCGCCGGTTTCGGGGTCGATCAGCTGCGCCGTCACCGCGTATTCCTGCCCGGTGCGCGTGATCCCGGCGGCGATCAGACCTCTCACGTTTTCGCGCTGGCAGATTTCGCGTCCCAGTGCCGGAGTGATCCGCGCGCCCGGCGGTTTCTCCATCCGTGCCAGCACTGCATCCAGCCGCGTGCGCGGGAATACGTTCGCGTAGCGGGATTGTTCGATGCTCACCGCAAAAGCCGTGCTCAAAGCGTTGTCGAACCGCGGATCGCCCGTCTGGTTCTCGAAATCGGCGATCAGCACGGAATCGCGCGAACGAAATGAAAACGCCGGCCACCCGCGCAACAGCCAGAACGCCGCGCCGCCAACAATCAACGCCAATAGCGCCACCGCCGCAACCCAGCCGCGCGAGCGCCGCGCATAAAATGGCCGCGCGCCCGGCTCGATGTCCTCGTCCGGGCCCGCCTCGCCAACCGCCTCATCTTCGGCGGCCGTTCCGACCCGCTCCGCCCCCGCCGGAATCTGCCGGAATAGCACCATCGGCGGCGGCTCGTGCAGCCGCGCGCGATCTTGGCCGTTGCCGTTTTCCACCTCGGCCAGGAAACGATACCCGCGGCGCGGAACCGTCTCGATGTAGCGCGGATGCTCGGCGTCGTCGTTCAACGCTTCGCGCAATTTGCTGACGGCGGTATTCAACCCGGTTTCGAAATCAACGAACGTCTCATCTGGCCACAGGTGTTTCCGCAGCTCCTCGCGCGTTACCAAGACTCCCGGCTGCGCCGCCAGCGCTGCCAGCACGCGCAGTGGTTTTTCTTGCAAACGGATTTTTGAACCTTGTTTGCGCAGTTCTCCCGCGCGGGTATCCACTTCGTAGGGGCCGAACTTCAAGTTGGGAGCCGGGGAGCCCGATGGCATTAGCCGTCCTCTTTGAACGGATGCGCGGGGAAGTCGGCATAGTACCACAGCGCCAAACATCCCGGCCAGTACATCCATGGTGCAATAAGCCGTTTGGTTTGTGACGCCTACTTCTTAAGATGTAGTTAAGAGTTAAACCAGTTTCCGTGCATTGAATCCCCGCAACGTTTTCTGCAAACTCCGCACAACTTTACCCGAGGAGCCAGCAAGGAATGCAAGCTCGGCCGACTTTCTGTGGCGAAGCAGACTTCGAGCGCTGGCTCAGCTCGGCCTTAAAAGCAGAGAGCCAACGCCTGAAATTGCAAGTGATGCCCCGCGCTCCCAGGCCTCCCACGCAACAGCACGACCAAGTGCACGCACTCAGACAAGGAGACACAACATGAGCCGAGAGGCCCACGATTTACCGGCTGAAAAAATCGAGCGTGCCCGCAAGTTGTGGCGCCGCTGCGTGAACTGCACGTCGGTGATCGCGCTCGTCTTGCTCGGCGCGGGCGTCACGCGCGCGCAATCTTCTCCGAATGCTTCAGGAACGCCGCCCGCCTTGGCAGCGAAGTCGTCCTCCGTTCCCGCCACGCAGAAAAACGCCGCGCAACCGCCCACGAATGCCATGAACACCGGCGTGAAGGTGCACGGCCACTGGATCATCGAAGTGCGCAATCCGGACGGCTCGCTGGTCACCCACCGCGAGTTCGAGAACGAAATTCAGGTCGCCGGCGTAGCTACCTTGGCGAGCCTGCTCGCGCGCACAGCGACTCCGGGCGCTTGGTCTATAGGACTGGGAGACGCCGTCAGCCCGCCTTGCACCGCTTCGATGGGCTTTGTGAGTTTTGCGCCTTATTACACTGGGGCGGTGAGCCAAGGTTGCTTCATCGGCGAACCGGGCGGAGTCTATGCAGTTGCTTGCGCGGCCGCGGAGAACTGCTCGCCGAACCTTGCGATTTCGACATTTACCAGCGGCACCGTCGGCATCCCCCCGCATCCTGGACCTCCTGCCTTGGGCTGTCAAACTGCGCCCGCGGGTGCCGATGTTTTGCCCTGCGCGCCGGTTGGCCCGGAGAATCTATTGGGATTCCAACTCAAGGGATACGCCGTCGCGCAGCAAGCGGGGCAAGTGACCTTGGTGGAGACTGCGCTGATGGGTTGCGGTCCCGCGACTGCGCCCGGCACGTGCTCCACATCAACTTCACCGGGCGTCGCCTCCAGTGAAGCTTTTGCATCCGCCGCGGGAGGTTACGCGGTCTTCGTTACAAACTTCGGCAGCATTTTTACCGGCACTTATGTTCCAGGGACCGCGATACAGGTCACAGCACAGCAGGCCGTGAACGTCACGGTGCAGATCAGCTTTCAGTAGGCGGCGCGGAATGTTGCTGCTGTGAAGGGCGATCAGGAGTGGGCACGACGCGCCGAAGCGAGGACGTCACGAGTCGCGAGCGAACGGCTGACTTGCTATGAAAATTTTTTGTTGCAAAGGAGCGAGTATGAGCGAGCACGTTGAAAACGGAAAATTTGCTGCCGCGACGCGGCGCGCTTTGTCGGCCCTCGCAACGCTTGCGCTGGTTTTAGCCGGCGCTGCCGCTGCGCGCGCGCAGTCCGCGTCGAGTTCCGCGGCGGTGCAATCCGCCAAGAGCGCTGCGCCATCCGCCGCGTCAGCGGGCGCCACGGCTAAAGCCGCGACCAATCCCACAGCGGCATCGGCACCCTCCGGCGGCCTCAACACCGGCATCCAAATCCACGGCCACTGGAAAATCGTGGTCCGCAATCCCGACGGCACCGTCGCCACCCGCCGCGAGTTCGAAAATTCCCTCACCTATCCTGGAGCCTACCTCCTGCAGAACTTTCTGGGCGGCACCCTAACGCCCGGTGCATGGGCTATCGGTCTCGGAGCCCAATTGCCCGGCGATACCGGCCCGTGTACCAATAGTTTTACGATAACGAACAGTCAAACTCCTTCGCCGGTTTCGAGCGGGAGTTGCATCATCGCTGAACCTACCGGGCAATACCTTAATGGATCAGTTTGCGCCGGCAATGCACCTGCTTGCCAGCCGAACCTAACCCGGCAGCAACGGACTTTTCAGACCACGACTCAGTCTCTGAATGGGCCACTGGGCACCGTACTCGTCAGCCGAGTTGTGAGTAGCAGTGGCTTTGAGCTAACTGGGACCGCTGCCGCCAGTTCTTCGGGAACGATTGATACCGTCGCGACATTAGTAATGGAATGCGCTCCGATTGGCACAAGTTACGCTGCTGACCCGAACGGCAATTACAATTTGCCACCGCTTTCTTCTGTGTCGAGTACATCCCCGGCTACGTGTACCAACCCCGGGTATGATCCGCAGTCTCCGTCTCAGATCGCATTCAACAACTACAAATGGGGTACGCCTTTCAGCGCGACGGTCCTGAACGGTTCCAGCGCCACGTCCACACCGCCCTCCGCGGTTCAGGTCGTAGCCAATCAAACAATTCAAGTGTCGGTGGTGTTCACGTTCAACTAGCTCCACCGCACGCGGGCTCGCTTCCGCCCGCGCGGATGTTTCCAGGCATAAGCAATCGCACACGGCACCACGAGGAGAAGCAAGCAGTGAGCACACCAACACAGGAGGGCGGCATGAAACGAGCAAGTGGCTTCGCGGCGCCTTGCCTGGCATTCATTCTCCTGCTCGCGCTAACCCTGACCATTCCGCAGTTTGCCGCCGCGCAAAGCATCCAGCCGCCCGGTTCCGTATTTAACGCGGGCGTCGTATATGGCTTGGTTACCTGCACCTTCAATCCCGGCGCTACTCCTCCCGAAACTTGCACGATGGGCGTGGGAACCGGCAAAGCCGCCGGCGGTTTCTTCGGCAATACCAAAAACAGCGTAAAACTCTTCGACGTTGCCGCCACCAACTCCACCGGCGAAGGCGGACAACTTTTCGACTTCCTCGGCAATGGCGACGGCAGCTTCGCCGCGCCAACCTTCAACAGCGTCCCCTACCCGCTAGTCAACGACGGGCTGAACGTTGTGATCGCGGGTCCGGTTTTCAGTCCCTCGAGCGTGGATTTGGTGGTCACTGACGATTACAACGACCTGTATCTGATGGAGGGCAACGGCGACGGCGCATTCGGGGCTCCCGTGGCACTCGGCGAGACGGCCGCATCGCTGAGCACCTACGTCAATTCCGGCGGCACGCTCAATCTGGTCATCAGCAACGTTACGTTTAATGGCGCTGGCGCGGGAACTTCCTCCGCAACAATCCTGGTCAACCAGGGAAACGGCACCTTTACCGCGACGAATTTGCCGGTGCCCGGGCCCAGTACGACGGCCTACATCTACGGAGCCTACGCATTGACCGTCGGCGGCGATACCGCCGTCCTGCAGGTATATGCCAACGGCACGGCAGGACTCTCTCAATCGGTGAACGGAGTATTCCAGGCGCCGGTTTCGCAGGGAACGCTCGGAAACGGCTCCGGTTCCATACTGCCCGGCTCGCTCTCGACGTTCCTTTCCGGCGATAATTCCTACCTCGCCGGCATCGTTACGATCATGAATGTCCCAACCGCCGTTGTCTGGCCGCTCAGCGCCGGCGCCGGCGTAATTTCGGTGGGTGCTCCAGCCTATTTCTCGATCCCCTCGAACGATACCGTATCCGTCAGCGCAGCCGACCTAGACGGCGACGGAAACCCCGACCTGATTGTCGTCGGCGGCGGCCAATTCTCCACCACCCAAACCGTGAATTTATTTCTCAGCGGTTCGACGCCAGGTTTTTCCCCGCTGGCGGCAGCTACCAAACCCAACACGATCCTCGGCCCGGGTGTGTATGGCATACAGGCATTCGTGGCGGACGCCAATGGCGACGGAAAAAACGACCTGATCCTTTATCAGCCGAACCAGGGCTTGACCGTAATGCTGAATCAAGGCAACGGAAAGTTTTTGACTCCCATGACTCTGCTGGCGGGCGATCGACCCGTAGCCATCGCCAACGCGGATTTCAACGGCGACTCACAGGACGATCTCGCTGTCGTTAACGGCGTCAATTCTACGACTAGACTCAGCGGCAACACCCTATCGGTCATGCTCAGCGAGTCGCCCGGCGTTTACTCCCCGCAGTCAGTTTACACCGTAGGAACCGATCCGATCGCTGTCGCCACGGCAAAGGTGAACGGGAATCAAAGCATTTTCGTTCTGAGCCAGGGTGACGCCAGCGGAAACTTGGACGATCCTGTGGTCGCTTTCCTGCCAGGCAATGGCACCGGGACGTTTCCGACGACGCCTACGTTTTTCCCAACCGGAACCGCGATGTACCAGCAACCTTTGGCGATCGCGGCAGGAACTTTCGATACCTCAGGAAATCCCACCGTGGCAGTCGGCAATTCCGACGGCACGATCAACCTCTTAACCTATAGCGGCGGCACGTTTGTGCCGTCCACCGCGACGCCGAAGCTGTCCGTCAATGGCTCTCCGGCGTACGGCTTGAGCATCTCCTCGCTGGCCGTCGGCGACGTGAATGGCGATGGCCACATGGATTTGGTCGCAACTCAGCGAGGCGTCTGCGGTTACAACGCCCAGGGCCAGTATTCCATCTCCAGCAGCGGGTGGGTGGTGATTTGGCTCGGAAACGGCGACGGCACTTTCCAAGCTCCCGTTTACGTACCCTCCGCCCAGCCGAATTCCGATCCGGCCTTCGTCACGCTCGGAACTTTCACGACCGGAGCGCTGCCGAGCATGTTGGTGGTGGACGGCGGAGGCCCTGAGTGTGTGCCCCCCGGCAGCGTCGGGCCGTATGCGATTCTTTTCACGAACAACGGTGGCTTGAGTTTTAACGAAACGGATTTCAGGCCGAGCCCATTGGACATTGCCTATTCGAACGGCAACGCAGTCGCCCTGACGGCGGCCATCGCGGACGTCAACGGCGACGGCGCGAACGACATCATTCTTTCAGAATTCGGCATCGTGACCGCCTTGCTGAACGACGGAAAAGGTGTCTTCAGCGCCACCTCGCCCGCTCCGGTGATGTACGTGGGTAGTTCGGACACAGCAGCGCTGGTCGGTGGTTCCTTCTTTGGCCCCGGTACGCACGACGTCGCCATCGCCAGCCTCGCGGGCGCCGCGCTTATCAAGGGAATTCCCGGCTCAAGCGCCAGCTCCGGGCCAGCCCCCACCACCGTTACTCCCAGTTTCTTGCCGGTAAGTCCGGTCGCGTTCGGCACCTCCGTTACTATATCCGCGACGGTCGTTGTCACTGCCTCAGGCGCGCCCGTCACCGAAGGCTCGGTCACTTTCACCGATGGGTCAGTGACGCTTGGCATCGCCCCCGTGAGCGGCGGCATCGCCACGCTTCCGCCGCCGACGGGCTTGGCGGTCGGCACGCACATCATCACCGCCAATTACGTTGACTCCGCGAACCAATTCGCCACGCAAAGCTCCGGCCCGTATTTGTTCACCGTGCTGCCGAACGTCTCGTCGCTTTCGTTGAGCCCAGCCACCGTCACAGGAGGCGCCAGTGTCACCGCAACCGTGACGTTGAACACTGCCGTCTCCGCGCCGGCCGTGCTCACGTTGTCCAGTTCTTCTACATTAGCCATCGTCACACCGGGAAGTATCACGATCGCTTCCGGAGCTTCCGGCACGTTTACCATCACCACCAGCGCCGTCACCGCCACGACGACCGCCACCATCATCGCTTCCTACGATGGCACCTTCGCCACCGCGACGCTCACCATCAACCCGGCCGCCGCGCCTCCCCCCATCACCATTCCGACGATCTTCGAGAACATCACCACCACCGACTCGCTCGGCAACAACAGCACGCTGATCTCCGCCACCGTAATTTCTCCTATCGTCGAAACCATCACCACCACAGACTCCCTCGGCAGCAACAGCACCTTAATTTCGGCCACCGTCATTCCGCCCATCACCGAAAACATCACAACCGTGGACACTCCATCGGCTTTCGTGGCTAACATCACCATTCAACTTGCTTCGGTAACCGCGGCTTTGGTGACAACAACTCCCCCCGGCCACTTGCAGGTCACCGTCACGATTACCAACACCGGCAACGTCACCGCCAGCAACGTGTACGTAATAACCACAACGCTCGGCGGGGTCACGGACTTTGGCTATGCCGGCACGATCGCAGATCTCGCCCCTGGCGCCAGTGCGTCCTACATGGTCAACTTTCCGCCTTACAATGGACCGGCAGGCAGCAAGCCGACGTTCAGCGTTAAGGGCTCGTATTCGGGAGACGGCTTGAGTGGCACTTGGTCCGCCAGTTTGCGTGGAGTCACCGTGCCGTGAGCGAAATGCAGCAAACCAATTTTGTACTGAGGGCAGTTCAGCGACCAGGGAGAAAGATGCTAATGAAACGGACCGGTTGGATGAAGCCAGTTTTGGTTTTGATCTTGACGCTCGGGTGGGCCGCGGCTTCCCGCGCCGACTCGCTGGACGTCACTTTGATGCCTGCCAGCCAGACGGTGGTGGACGGCACTTTGGTGGTGGTCTTCGACGGCACCATCACCAATCCCTCCGCCACTGACACAATCTGGCTGAACGGTGACAGCACTTCCACGGATTCCACGCTGGTCAGCGTGGATGATTTAGGGCTAATCAACGTGCCGTATTTTCTCGACCCCGGCCAGTCCAGCGGCCTCATCGTGGACCTCTTTGAAGTGGACCTCGATCCCGCCCTCGCGCCCGGCACCTACACCGGCGTGTACTCGATCTTGGGAGGTCCCGACGGCGGAGCCGGCACCGATATTTCCGACCTCGCCGATGCAAACTTCTCGGTGACGGTCACTCCGGAGAGCGCCGCAGCTCCAGAACCGAACGCGCTGCTGTTACTGGCAGCCGGCCTCGCCGCCCTCTGCGCGTTCCGCATGCGCATGAAGCAGGGTGGCAACCAAGTCCCACGCGAGGGGTAGGGGCGCTGCTTGCTGCGCCCCAGCTTGCCACGATCTCAGCAACACCAATGGCCCGCCTTTTCTGGGAGTGCGGCGGCTTGCCGCCGCTTTGGTTGGCGCGAGGCTCGCCTCGCGTGCAGTGATCGCCGTAAATCGCCAGCTCAAGAGAAGTCCGCGCAGGGCGCGCGCAGTCACGGCAAAGTCCCATGCCCCGAATGTGTAGCAGCAAAATGAATTCCTGGCGCAGACGCCGATGTTGACCCCGCAGGCTCCGCGCCCTGCGTGGCAGGCCCAGCCATTACCCCAACTCCGGAATTCCGGCGCGCTACCAAGGCTCGGCTCTCCGCGTGGAGTTCCGCCGTCATCGCCCAATCCTGCTTGAATTCCAGCATCGTTTCGCGGCTATGTTTCGGACTGTTCAATTCCGCTTGCATGCGCGCCAGCATGATCTGATAAGCGATCTGTCCGTCGGAATCGGGAGCGAAAATATTGCTCGCGCTCAGGCCCACGCGTCCCGGCGCCTGCGCGTCTTTCCAGTTCATCCACAATGCGCCGTTGGGATCCACCGCAAGCGTGCCGCCCTCGCTCAGTCTCTTGAACACTCCCTTCAAATAGCCGCGGTCGGGAATCAGTTCGTCGTGGATCGCTTGGTCCACGATCCCGTTGAATTGATCGCGATAGTCCTTCCACTCATCCTTGCTGCCTACAATCGTTTCGTCCGCCAGTTTTTCTTCCGCCGCAAGCTCTTGGACGCTCACCGTATAGCCCCCCGTCGGGGACTGCGGTGAATCGTCGTCGGCCCCGAGCGCCCGCACCGAGGGATGCGCCTCAAACTGGTGTTCGGGATTGAAGCGGCCCGTGATCATATATGACCCGGTCACGATCGGAACGCTTTGCCACGCGAAGAACGCCAGTGGAATCACCAGCTTTTTCGAATGATAAAGCTGCTCGGTGCCGCTGCGGCATTCGCTGCTGCGCTTGATCGTTCCCGGCGCCTGCGAAAAATGCAGCACGCGCAAATCCAGCTCGGGATGCTTCTCCGCGTAGTGCGTGAAGGAGCGCGCCGCGGCTTTCGGGCTGGTCATGAAGAAATCGTTGATGTAATCCGGCTTCACCGAATGCGGATAGTAAATGTCCAGTACGCGCCGCGTGAAATCCGCGCAATTGCGCGTCATCCCGTTGAAGTGGTTCACGTTCGGCAGGGAATTGAACTCCGCGATCAACTCGCGATCCTGCTCCACGCTGGTCTTCACCACGAACATGTACATGCTCCGCTCCAGCGTCGCGCCCACCATCTCGCGCCACTCCGCGCTTTTGCCCGTGCGGCACTTTTCGCTGGCGCACACCTGCGACAAATAATTCTCGCGATAGCGCTCTTCGAGCAATGCTTTGATCGCCTTGGAACTCACCAGCGGCCGGTCGCCCGGATCTTCCACTCCATACAAATAGATGCTCAGCGGCACGATGTTCCACTCGTACGGCTGGTCTTCGCCGAGCGTGGTGTAGTTGCTCAGCACCGAACCCTGTTCTCCGGGGCGGCACAAACGCATTTTCACCGGTGAATTGTCCGGGCAGATATTGGAAAGGTAGATGGCGCTGTGGCCGGAGCCGGTGATGCGCGCCACGCTGGTATCGAGCGATTCGTTCAGCACTACGCCGGCATCCCCAGCGGCGCGCGGCGCCAGCAGACCAGCCAAGCCGATCGCCAGCAAACCGGCTATCGCCAAGCGCAGCATTCCGGCGCGTGCGTGCGCGCGCACACTTCGGCGCCGCGGCTTGTTCTCGAGGCGCGGGGAATTCTCCGTGCGAAATTTCGCGGCGGGCCTTTCTGTCAGGTGCACCGGTATTCGTCCCAGCAAGTCATTCCTCCCAATCGCAGTCTTTGTTGCCATTAACAAAACTGCGGAATCGATGGCTTGCCAGGCGCAGCCACATACTTAGAACACGAAAAAACGCCAAAAGTTGCGTCGTCGGCTGTGCTGCCGCGGCTTGCAACGCCGCCTGCCGCACCAATCCCATGCCTTTGCGCGCTTCCTGGCGCGTTCATTATTTACTAGCGGCGGCAACCGGAACGACGGGGCTGAAGAACGAGGACCGGGAACGTTGCTTCGCGATCGCGATAACTCTCAGGCGCAACCGCTGCGTGGAACCACCAACATTATACAGGCTGCCCGCCGCACGCCACGCATAATTGCCGGAGAGGGTTCCAAACCCTTCCCCGCTCCGTCGCGCTCACCACGTACAACACTACAGCATCGTTCCACGCTCGCAATACACCATTCACCCGATACTTGCCCGTTACCAGAAATGCAAGATTGATAGGGTTCTATAAAAGGAGTCAAGGAGAAAACACTTCTCCTGCGGCTGGATTTTTTCTTGTCGTCCAGCCCGCCCCGTTTGAGCAGGATTGTTGTTGCTTCCGTTCCGCGAACTCGGGACGCCTACGCACCGTTGCGTAGCGGTTTGGTTCTCACTGCCAGCGGTTTTCATCGGTTTTGCGCGACGAAGTCAGTCCGTTCGGAGACCCACAAGCAGCACGGTTGTCAGGTGCCAACCATGGTTCTATTGGGGACTCGTGGCCCATAGCTTTTTCGGGTTGTCCGAGGGGGACTAGGGTCGCGTGAGAGACTCCGCGTGCCCGAGGCACGCCGAGCCTAACTTATCAGCTGAGACTCGCCCTCGAACCCGAGTGTCTCCAGAACCCCACTGACCACCACCGGAAGAAATTCCAGGATGGAACGGATTCGCTGAGACACTCAAGCTGTTTGTGGTTTCAGATGTTGGGCGTCGAAGCGCACTCCTTTCTTCCAGACGATTAACGTGATCGCGGCCATCTTGCGCGCCAAGGTCAGACGCGCCATTTCTGGCCGGATGCCCTTGGCCACCAACGCATCGTAAAACTCTTGGAACGGGCCCGCCTTGGCAGCGGCCACGGTGGCAGCACCCTTGAATAGATTCTTCAGTTCGTGATTGTGATTGCGATTCAGTCCGCGAATCGCAGCCGGTTTCTTGGCGCGCTGCAGCTCTCCCTGGACGAAACGCTGCTCGGCGCTGCTGTGCGTCTCGATGCCAAATCCGCTGTAGGCCCAGAGCTGCCGCTTGGTACGGAAACGATGCGGCGTTTGCATCAAAGCGATCAGCAGAGCTGCGCGGATCGGGCCGATGAATGGAATCTCGCGTAACAATTTCCAGGCGTCGTGCTTCTGAGCTTCCCCGAGCAGTTCGTGCCGCACTTGCTGGCGCAGCACCCGCAACGCATCGCACTGCTGGTAGTAGAACTGCGCCCGGCGGCGCACGCCGGCCTCCTGGATCTTGCCCAGCCACTCGGCTCGATGGCGCTCTGCGTAAACCTGTTTTCCTCTGCAGGGAATCCCCCAGCTGCGATAGATCGCCTTCACGCGAGTCATCACCCGTACCAGATCCGTGCTAATCGTCAGATAACTCCGCGCCAGCTCACGGAGCGTCCGCACGCCATTCTCTCCGTGATACACCGAGCGGACCAGGTTCGAGCGTAACAACTCCGCCAGCTTCCGCGCATCGATGCGGTCGCTCTTGCTGCCTTCCTTGAGCAAAGCATTCCGGCGGGGATTACACACCACCAGCTTGGCTACCTGCGGCTTAATCAAGTCATACAACCAGGCAGCCCAGGTGCCTTCTTCCAACGTCACGTGCAAACTTCCGCGCAGTCCTTTCAGAAAATCCACAATGCTGCTGGCCTTGGTTTCGATCGTGCACTCCATCACCAGTTTGCCCAAGGAGTTCAAAACCGCCACCGAGATCGCTTCCTTGTGCACATCCATCCCGATATACTTTACGTTATCCATAGAGGGCGCTCCTTTCTGAGGTAGGTTCGAGCCGAACACTCAAAACCTACTCCAACAGGGGCGCCCTTTTATATTGCGTCGCGTAAGTCCGCACACATCTGGTCCGCGCGACGGCCTAACCGGCAGCAAAAGTTTTGTAGCGGCGCACTTTTACCCTGAGTGACGTTACGAAGGGTTAGTGCGCCATCGATGTGACTGGATTGATCGATGGCGGCCTGAAACCGCCGCTACAAAACCCAATCCGAAATGCCATCGAGTCTCCGTAGGGGCGGGTCTCAGACCCGCCCCTACAACGCCGCCCACGCCGCGCGCGTGCAAGAATTTATCCCCCGCCGCTACACAACCTCGACACCGACATACTGGCGCCGCGTCATCTGGGAGTGCGGAAGCTTGCTTCCGCCTGTACAAGGCGAGGCTTGCCTCGCCGAAAGTAAGCGTCACCGCGGCGTCTGGCGCGAAGCCAGCAACCACCTAACGGCGTCGTGTCACACGCCACCGGCAACCGCACCACCAAACGCAATCTCCCTCCGCCCCGCCGAGCTCTCCGCTCCCGCCTCCAGCACGCGCATCACCAGCACGCCATATTCCGCCGGCGCTGGATTCGCCGCTCCGCGCAAAATCGTGTCGCGCACCGCCTCGTAATACCCGGGATAATTGCCCCGTAGTGTCGGCACCTTCGCGCTGGTTTCCACGTCGTTCTCGCTGCGAATCAAATCCCCATCGCGAGGATCCACTCCCCAATTCGCGCCCCCCGCGCGTTCCCCTCGCTTCAGCGCCTCTTCCTGCGAATCCATTCCGTACTTGATGTAACTCGCGGCCCGTCCATGCACAATAAAGCGCGGCAAATCGCCGCGCACCAGCGAACTCGCGTGCAGAATCACCCGCGCGCGCCCGTAACGCATCACCACGTGAAAATAGTCCACCGTCTGCGCGCCCTCGCGCTGCGTTTCCAGGTCCGCGCGAATCCCTTCCGGCGCTCCGAATAGCTGCAAAGCTTGATCCACCAGGTGCGGCCCCAGGTCGTACCAGATTCCGCTCGCAGGTCCCGGCTGTTCCCGCCAGCGTTTTCTCACCAATGGCCGGTAACGGTCGTAGTGCGATTCGAAATGCGTCACCTCGCCCAGCCGCCCTTCGGCGATCAGCCCGCGCAAGGTAAGAAAATCTCCATCCCACCGGCGATTCTGAAATACAGCCAGCACGCGCCCCGATTTCCCAGCCAGCGCAGCCAGCTCCGCCGCTTCCGCCGCCGTCGTGGTAAACGGCTTATCCACCACCACGTGTATCCCGGCGGCCAGCGCCCTCCGCGCCAGATCAAAATGCGAATCGTTCGGCGTAGCCACCACAATCAAATCAATTTCCGGATGCGCGAAAGCATCGGCAGGCGTGGCCAACACCGCAACGCCAGGCCAGTCCTGCTTCACCACCTCCGGCTTGCTGGAGACAATATGCGATAGCCGCAACCCGCTGACGCTCGAGATCAACGGCGTATGAAACACCTTAGCCGCCATTCCATAACCAATCACCGCAACATTCAGCTGTTTTGATTCAGAAGTTGGTTGAGCAGGCGCCAAGCGATTCCCTCCGAAAGCCAAATGGATTTTCCATCCTAGAACATCAGCAGGATCAAGCCAGTCCGCATAAACAAGCTGGAGTGCGGCAGCCTTCCCGCCCTTGCCGGCGAGCCGTCACGCCTTTTCTGGGAGTGCGGAAGCTTGCTTCCGCCTGTGCAAGGCGAGGCTTGCCTCGCCGCTCTCATCCCCGCCCAACACTCAAATGGAAAGCCAGTGCAATCCGCCGCCTCCGCCTTTGCAGCGGCGCACTTTAGTGCGCCATCGATGGCCTGCCACGAACTAAACCCGCGACCGCAACGCGATCACCGGCGCAAGACAATATGGAGTGCGCAAGCTTGCTTCCGCCTGCGCTAGGCGAGGCTTGCCTCGCCGCAGCCGCCCGCACCACGCCGTCATCCATTGCGGGGAACGCAGAAGCAGAATGTTAACCGCAAACGGGCGGCAATCCATAGCAGGGAACCGGCAACATTCCGATGAAATCCCGCCGCCCTCTACTGCACCGCGAATTTCACCGCGCTAATCGCCGTCAAATCCCCCGGCCCTTCGCTCGCCTGCACTTCCAATAAATATTCCCCCGGCTGCAGCTTCCCCACCGGCAATGTGAACGCCACCGGAATCACCGGGCTGCCTTTCTGTATGTAACTCGTCACATCCACCGCCGTCGCTCCCACCAGAGGCTTTCCGTTTTTCGGATCCATCACGATGTAAGTGAACTTCACCGTCGGCGGTTTCGCCTCCGTCAACCGCGGCACATAAATCTGCGCGTACAGCGCCGCTTTCTCCGATTTCTTGAAGCGGTTGCTGCCGGAAGGCGTGAACTCCAGATCCTTCACCACCAGCGGCACCCGGTCGGCCAGCAGATCCGCATCCAGCGCGCCGCCCAGGTCCGCTATCGGCTCGATCTCATCGCTCAAAGCCACTCCGCTGACGCTGAATTTCTTTCCGTCATACGCATCAATCGCCAGGCCCGTCTGATAGCTCGCGAATTTCTGGCTGCCGCCGCTCAGCACCACGCTCAGCCGGTACTGCCCCGGCGCGATCGAAAATTGATTCGCGTAGTGCATCGGCGACTTCAAAAATTTCTCCCACTCGCCCTTCTCCATGTCCATCGTCACTTCATCGCTGAATCGCGACGCCACCGTCCCGTCCGCGCGGTAGGCGATCCCCAGCACGTTCACGTCCGCGTGGTATTTTCCTTTCACTTTGTCGAACGCGATCGCCGAACTCGGCACTTCCATCGCCAGATGCACCTTCGCTTCGTTCGCCGAAGTGTAAAAGTACGGCGTCTCCAGCGATCCCGGGTTCGTCGCAGCCGCCCCGCCCCCTGCTGCCGTCACCGACGCCCGCGATTCCAGCTCTTTCTCGATCGGTTTGCCCTCCAGCGGATCGCTCGCCTGCACGTTGCAGAATCCGCTGCGCGCGCGCACGTTCATCCCGCCGCGCTCCACCTTCACCTTCAGCGTGTGGCAACTTCCCGCGGCGGATTCGGGAGGCGTGTAGCCCAGCAAATAATATTCGCTCTGTTCTCGCGCGATTTTCTCCAGCCCCGGCAGCAGGTCGTTCGTGTTCATAATCGTAAACCCGCCCGTGCCGCTCGCCAGTGCGTACATCACCTGCTGATTCGTTGTGGACGACGCCGGAAATTGCGGCACAATCTGCCGCGGCTGGTTATAGTTCGGGTTGCCGTAGTAATTTCCGCCCGGATTTCCCGTTCGCCCTCCGCCTCCGGTCCCGCCATGCCCGCCCGAACCGCCCGTCCCGCCGGTGCCGCCATGCCCGCCACCGCCGCCCGTGCCTCCGCCACCGCCACCGCCCGTGCCGCCCCCGCCCCCGGTTCCGCCTCCGCCATGTCCGCCGCCCCCGCCACCGCCGCCGTGCTGCGCGGCCAGCACCAAAGCAGCGCCCGCGCCCGAATGATAGGCAGCGAGCTGCAATCCCGCGCCCGCCGATCGCGCTCCCGACGCTGCACTCGCCGCGTGCGTCGCTCCGCCGCGGAATAGCTGTACAGTCGGCGCCACCAATCCGCGCACGTCCATCGGATACACCGCCACGTTCGCCTTGTTGCAAGCGTCAATTGTGGCCGTCAATTCCGAATAGCGCTCCGGGCTCAGCTCGAATCCCGCCGTGAACAAAATCAAACTCTTGCGTCCCGGAATCGGCGCCAGATTTTTCGCCAGTTGCCGCAACGAAAGCAGCAAAGTGTACGCGCCAAAGTCGCCTTCCGCATTCCCCACGCTCCCCAAGCTGCCCACGCTGCCGAAGCTGCTTTGCGGCGTCGCCACAGGAGACAATGTGTTGGCCGCGCTCGCATTCGGCGAGACGTTCGACGTCGCGATTCCCGCCACCGCCTGCTTCAACCGCGCCGAGTCTGTCGTGAAATTCTGCACGATCTGCAAAGTCCCGCCGAAATTCATCACCGCCATCACCCGGTCCGGCCCCGCGTAGGCGTCAATAAATTTCGCCGCCGCCGCCCGCGCCCGCGGCTGATCGCTCAAATCCATCGTGGAATTGTCGAAGAAGATCACCATGTAATGCCGTTGCGCCTCGATCGGTCCGTTCGGCGCGGCGCCAAACGAAAATGTGTTGATGGCCTGTTCCTTGTCGTCTTCATACAACCGAAAATCCTTGGTCGTCAGGTCCGTGATGTAATTGCCCTTCTTGTCCGTCACCACCACGTCCACGCGCACCTCGCGCGTCTCTGCCTTAATAGCAGGGCCAGGAGGCGTTTGCGCCTGTTGCGCTGCGGCAGAAGCCGTTTGCTGCGTCGCGGAAGCCGGAGCAGCCGCGGGCGCCGCAGCAGACGGCGTCACGGCGGGTGGCGTTGCCTGTTGCTGCTGCGCTCGCACAATCCCCGGCGATTCCAGCCAGTGCCACCCGACTCCCAGCGCGCTCATCGCCACCAGCAGAATCGGAACCATCCTCACCATCCGGCGCATCTTCATGAGTCACCTTCCTGCAGGAATCCGAGCCATCCAACTTTCCCAAGAACCACAGCGTCCCCGCCTTACGGAATCTCCACCACTCCATTCCGCGCCGCGAGTTGTGCCGCTTTCGCATCGCGCACCACCAGCCGCACCATGTACCCGCCCGGCTTCACATCGAAATTCGTCTTCAAGGTGACGCCCGTCTGATCCAGCTTCTCCAGCGTCGTATCCTTCAGCCGCATCTCCAGTGTCTTCTGCTCTCCGGAAATAAAATTTCCATTGCGGTCGAAAAGTCCGGCCACAATCGTCAAATCATCCCAGTTGCGGCCCTCGGATTTTTCAAAGTGCACCTTCGTCAGGTCCACGTGCGCCAGCACCGAGAGCTTCGCGTTCATTTCATCCACCTTGTAGTACTGCAAATGAAGCTGGATCGGCAATCCCTCCTGCTCTTCCTGCGAAAAGAGCGCGTCCTCGATATCCTGTTTCGCCAGTTCCTCCGGCGTCTGCCCGCGCTTGGGCGCGAAAAAACCGCGCCGCGCCTGCACCGTATATTTTTCCTTGGTCAGCAGCTTCACGCTCAACGTGTGAAACTTCCCGTCGTTCTTCAAATTGTCCGGCACGATCGCCAGCAGGTAAGAAACTTCCGGCTCCGCCGCCGTCGTCCGGAACCCGGCATCCAGATCGTTGTTGTTGTGAAAATAAAATCCTCCGGTGCTGTAAGCCAGGTCGGACAGCACTTCGGACTGCACCCGCTGCTCGTCCAGGCGATATTGCAACGACATGGACGCGGTCATCGCGTTCGCGCGCACCGGCACGTCCTGCGTGATGTCTCCCAGCGGATCCACGGTGTAAAGCCCGCGCGCGTCCAGCGTGTTGATGAACACATTCGAGTGGTTCGCCTGATCGATCACCCGCGACACGTCGTACTCATACGTGGACGTCAAAAATCCCGGCGACACCAGCACGATGCTGCGCTGCCCGGGCAGCGCCGCCACCCGCCGCACCACTTCCGCCAGCCGCCGCACCGCGTACTGCGTGTTGATATCGCCCGCCTGCAGCACCATCGGCACCGTGCTGGCAACCAGCGAGGCCGCCATAGCGGCTTGCGCCTGCGCGCTGGGCGCTCCGGCGGCGCACGCCAGCGCATCCTCATTCGCGGCGGCGATCGCCTGCGGGTCGTTTTTGTTCTGAATCAAATCCGCCTGGTAATACGTGATCTGCAGGCAATCGTGTTGCGTCTTCGGGTCGTACGCGCCCACCGGCGTGGGAATCAGGC
Source organism: uncultured Acidobacteriota bacterium (assembly GCA_963780035.1). Classification (GTDB taxonomy): domain Bacteria; phylum Acidobacteriota; class Terriglobia; order Acidiferrales; family UBA7541; genus Palsa-295. The sequence continues at coordinate 350,707 of CAWAAG010000024.1, forward strand.
CCTTGATCGCTTCGCGGATTTTCGCGTGGTCATCGGTGAAATCCACCTGCGCGCGCCCCGAGATATTGAATATCGCCAGGCGCTCGCTCGGCTTCACCGAAGTATCAATAAATTTCAGTGCCGCGATTTTCGCGCGGCTCAAGTCGCCCACTTCCAGGTGCGAATCGTCAAACACCAGTGCGACGAAGCGCGTGGGCAATTCCAGCTTGCCGCCCGCGTCCGCGCCCTTAGCCGTCGTCTCCGTCGCGGAATTCGCTGTCGCGTACGAAGCTGGGTCTGGCGGCAGCGCGATCGCTTCGCCACGCGCCACGTGACTGGCCGCCGATGCCGGCGTCTCCACCGAGAAATGCGTGATGAACTGGATTTTGCCGTCCTGCTTCACCTGAAAATCTTCCTTGTGCAGGTTTTCCACCACGTGGCCGCTCCCGTCATGCACCGCCACGCGAATTGGCACCAGGTTGACGTGCGATTCCAGAGGAACCTGCGAAGTGCGCGTGTTCATCTCCGGCGCGGAAGCCGCCGCGGTGGCCGGAACCGCCGAAGTACCTGCGGCAGACGTGGACTGCGCAGTGCTCGACGGCGCCGGGCTCGATGCTGAGGCGGGGGACTGCGCGGTGGAAGACTGACTGGTACCCGATTGCGTTGCAGAGGCTGAAGTCGCAGCGGTAGGCGCGGCAGCACTGGGCGTGGGACCGTTCTGCGCGCCAGAACCTTGCCCGAAACACGCCACAGCGCCCAACGCCATCGCAAATCCCAGCAAAACGGCCCGTCCCGCGGCCGTTCCACCTGGCGAGCGCTTGGCCGCAAGAGTCTTCATCCGGCACCTCAATCGCGCCGCCTCTATGCGGAACCCGCGTGTTCCGTCCGAATTACACGTTCGTCAACGTTCCCGAAGTCTACTCGCCCCCCGCAACCCCGTCAATCGCGCTCCGCAGCCTGGAACCCACAAGCAGAAGTTGGACCGGCGCGCTTCAGAGCGCCATCGTAGTCAGCTCAGCCGCCACCAAACCACCGCTGGCGCCGCGACCGAGCTGCGGCAATCGCCAAGAATGATGCTGGATTGCTGGGTGGCGCAAGACAATGTGGAGTGCGGCGGCGCGCCGCCGCCTTTGCGCTGGATGCCGTAGCGCGATCAAATCGGGCGAGGCACGCCTCGCCTAAGTGAACGCGGGGCCAGGCTTTCGCACAAAATCTACGGCAAGCGCTTGATCGGAATGTCGCGTCCGCCTGTATGCAACGTCATCACCGTGGCGCGCCCCTGGGCGTCCACCTCAAATGTAAACTCGTCGTCCGCCGTCGGGGAAAAGAACGCTCGCGGTCCCTCGCCCAATATCTGTTCTGCTGGCTCGTCATTTTCCTGCACCGCCAGATGATCGCCGCTGCGCGTAATCGTCAGCACGATATCCGGCGGCAACCCGTACCGCCCCACGTAGCCCTCGAGCAACTTCGCATCCACCACCATTACCTTGTGCTGCTTCAGGGGCGGACGCGGCGGCAGCTTATCGTACGGCGTAAATCCTTCCCACTCAATCGGCGTGTAAGGATTCTTGAGCAGCGTCTCCAGCAACTCTTTGTAAATCCCCTCGCCGTTCGAGCTGTTGGTCATAATCAACATGCCCATCTTTTTCTCGTCGAAGCAAACCGCATAGTTCCGCCAGCCCTCGTCGTGACCTTCCTTGAAAAAAGCCTTTCCGTAAGGCGTCCAGAAAAGTCCCCAGCCCAGGCCGTAGCTCAAGCGAATCGCCTTGTTCTCATCCGTCGTCTCGCTTGCCAGGGAAGGGAACTCGTGCTTCGAATAAATTTGCACCTGCGGGCCGAGCATCAAATCGCGCGTTTGGCGCGATAGCAATCCGTGCCCGCCGTTCCCGGGCGCCTGCATCACCGCTTCCATGAATCGCGCAAAATCTGCCGGAGTCGTCTGCATGGACCCCGCCGCATCCGCCCTCTTGCGCTTTTCCGCTCCCAGCGACCGGCCATACTCGTCATATCCGTTCGCGAAGTCCGCATCGAAGCGGCTCTGCCAGATCATGCTGGTCCGCGTCATCCCCAGCGGCTGGAACACGCGCTTCTGCATCAACTCTTCCAGCGGCGTTTTCGTGATTGTCTCCACCACCATTTGCAGCAGATCAATTCCTTCCCCGGAGTACGCAAACCGCGCGCCCGGCTCGAAATTGATGTTCAGCTTGCGGTCCTGATTCGCCCAGCGCCAGTTCGGAAAGCCGCTGCTGTGGTCCAGCAGCATCCGCGCCGAGATCTTCTTGTAACGCGGGTCGCTCGCCAAATCAGAGTAGTTCGCATATTCCGGCAATGGCTTTGGCAGGTATTCATAAACGGGCTTGTCGAGATCCAGCGTTCCTTCTTCCACCAGCTGCATCACCATGTACGCAAAGGCGACCTTGCTCCACGAAGCAGCCGTCATCACCGAATCGGGGGTCAACGGCAAGTTCTTGTCCTTGTCGCGCACCCCGTACGCCTTCAGGTAAGCCGTTTTCCCGTCGTTGAAAATCGCGATCGCCGCCCCCGGAACTTCCGCCGCGTGCATAAGTCGTGCGACCGTCGCGTCAATTTCCGCCGGCGCGATCGTGCTGCCGTCCAAACGCTTCACCGCCCCATCTTGCCCCTTAGCCGCCAATGCAAAAATCGCGGCCCCCATCAAGCAAATCGTGCCCAGCAGATAAGCTCGTTTCATCGTTCTCGCCTCCGGCTAAGGACAAGTACGCAAGCGTCGCGCAAGAAGTTCAGCGCGATCTCGCCAGCGAACCGTAGCATTTGCTCAACGTTGCGCAGACTCGACCGGCGGCAGAAACCGTCTGGGAGTGCGGCGGCTTGCTTCGCGTGCAGTGAACGCAAATTCAGCACAATGCCAGACGAGGCCAGTTCGCCGCGCCGCGCAAGCCTCGCCGAAGAGAAGGCGCCGGCAAGCCGCCGCACTCGCAGACGATCGCACTGGCGGTCGGAGCATGAAGCGCTGGCCGCTACTTATGCGCAGCCCACTTGAATCCGGGTCCGAGCACGGCGATAAAGAAGACCGCCAGAATTGCCGCCAACACAATCCATCCCCAACTCCGCGCAATCCCCTGCATCTGAAATTCCGTGCTGCGCACCCGCGGCCCGCGCAGCAGCAATCCCATCCACGCCAGCCCCGAAGTTCCTCCAAAGGACGCCGCCGCCGCTGAAATCGCCACCAGCACCATCCCCACCGGGTTGAATAGCCCCGCAACGCACGAAAGAATCCCACCCGTAAAGTAGGGAATTTGCGTCAGCCGCCGCGCCTGCCGCAGCCGCATTTCGCCGGCCGGCCCCAAAAACGGCCGCAGTTCCAGCAGCGCAAACCATACCGCGAACCAGTAAGCCACCGCGCCGATAGCGATCAATCCGAGATGCCAAGCCCAGGCGGGACGCAATCCCTGGATCACCCGGGCCCAATCGCCGATATTCGCCGTTCCCGAAAAGAGAAAGTAGCCGCCCGTCTCCAGAAAATTCATCGTCATCAAAAGCCACAGAAAATAACGCAGCCGCGCCGCCCGGCGCACCATCCGCGAAGCCGCAAAGCACAAAATTCCCGCGACGAAATTCGCAATCGTGCCGCCCGCCGCCACCACTCGCGTGTCACGATCGCAATCAAAATAGACCGAGGAAAGTCCCAACGCGTGCCCGCCCGTCAGTAAACACGCCCCGCCATGCCCCAGCGCCTCGTGTATCACGTCCCCAGCCACCGCCGCCACAATCGCAATCGCCACCACCGTCCAAACGTCAGCCAGCCCCGCCGCTCCGCGTTCGCTCAATGAATTGTGCCCGTCTGACACGTGATTAATCCTCGCGATAACGATCGCGGCAATTGCCGGCGAACTTCTGCGGCCGTTCGCCGCCGATGATACACCGCCGCCCGAATCATTTAATCCTATCTATCGATTTCCACGTCGCGCTAGAATTCCGCCGCACTCTTCTGGTGCAAACGGGGGAACGATCGCCATGATTCGGAACACGAAATCGCAAAATGATTCACACGCGCCGCGCGACTGCAACGATATCGCCACCGCTGCAACGCCGCTCCCTCCCTGGACCCGCCGCAAATTCCTCGCCAATTCCACCGGGTTCGCAATCGCCGGCGCCATTGGCGGCCTCGCGACGCAACTTCCGGCGTCCGCACGTGAATCCGCCACCGGCGACGCCGCGCACGATGGCACCCACGAATCTTCCGCGCACGTCACGTCAAACGCCGCATCGCCCACCTACGCCCGCGCCGCCGCGCCCGCCAAACCGCGCCGCATCATCCTGGACACCGATCCCGGCATTGACGACATGATGGCGATCTTTCTGGCCCTGCGCTCTCCGGAGTTGAAAGTCGAAGCCATCACGCCGGTATGTGGCAACGTACCTCTGGAATTCACTCTCGCCAACGCGCTGCGCCTCGTGGAAATCGCCGATCGCCCCGATGTCCCGGTCGCGGCCGGCGCCAGCCATCCGCTGCTCCGCCGTCTGGTCACCGCGGGCCACGTGCACGGCGCCAACGGCCTCGCTGGCGTGGATTTCCCCGACCCCAAACTAAAGCCGGTGCGCGAAACCGCTCCGGAAATCATTCGCCGCCTCGTCCGCGAAAATCCCGGTGAAATCACCATCGTCGCCGTCGGGCCGCTCACCAACGTCGCTCTCGCCTTGCGCAGCGATCCCGAACTCGCCGCCATGATCCCGGCGATCGCCATCATGGGCGGCTCGCTCTCCGGTGGCAACATCACTCCCGCGGCGGAATTCAATCTCTACGTAGACCCCGAAGCCGCGCGCATCGTCTTCGACGCCGAAATCCCGCTGACCATGGTCGGCCTGGACGTCACCCGCAAAGTCCTGCTCAGCGAAGCGCAAATCCAGCAGCTCGAAGCCGCCAAAAATCCGGTCAGCCAGACGGCGGGAAAAGTGATGCGCGCCACCTACGAGCGCATGAAGCACGGCGGGGAAGTGACGGTGATCGCCATGCACGATCCACTCACGGTCGCCTCCCTCATCGAGCCTTCGGTCATCACCCTGCAGGACTACTACGTCGAAGTGGAAACCGCAGGCGAATGGACCGCCGGCCAAACCCTCGGCTACGACGGTCACGCTCCCGTGCGCAAGTCACCGCCCATGGAGACCAGTATGCCCGGCCCCAGCGCCCCCGAAGAACCATTCAAAGCCAACGCCAAAGTAGCAGTAGGCGTAGATCCCGAAAAGTTTTTCCATCTCCTGCTCCCGCGCCTCACAGGCACCGCCGCCTGACCCACGGCGCAGAATTTTCTGGGAGTGCGGGAGCTTGCTCCCGCGTGTTACAAGGCGAGGCTTGCCTCGCCGCCGTCAGCACCGGCGGGATTCCTCGGGAAGCGCGACCAGGATTTTCTGGGGGGCGGGCAAGCTTCGCGTGCAGTGAACTCATCCCGTTACACAATCAAGTTGCCGTACAGAACGATACCGCTCCAAATATTTTCACCAACCGCAGCCAAAGCTTCGCCCTTGCCCAAACGCAACGTGCTGTTGTTGAATAGTCCAACGCTTCGCAGGACACGGAGCGACGGCCGTTGTCAAGGAATCCACCATGCCTCTTGGGAAGCCACGCAAGCTGAAGCTGCGCAGCCAGAAACTGCCGAAGGTCGGCACGGTGTCCGTAATTCGCGGGCCCGGAAACCTCTCGACGTTTGAACCACCCGTGGAACCAGTGAAGGATAAGCACAAGCACCCGCACGCCCGTTAGAGGACGAACGGGACCAGCCGCTGCGTGCGTCCCATGTATTCCTTGTAAGGCGCGCCCAACCCCGCGAGCAGCGCCGCTTCCTCCACGTGGATGCGATACGCGTAACCGATTCCGATGCATGTGAGCATCGCCAGAATCCCCGCCCAATTTCCCAAGGTCAGGCCAAGCCCCAGCACCGTAATCAGCGCGCCGGTGTAGGAAGGATGGCGAATGTAGCGGTAGGGCCCCGCTTCGATCACCGTCTGTTCGGCACGAACATCCACTTGAAACGTGAAGTAGCGCCCCAGCACGCGCATCGCGTAATAGCGAAACGCCAGCCCCAGCCACATCAGCACAATCCCCGCGAAGAAAATCGGCGTCCGCATCCAGGGAATCGCGGCCTGCTGCAGCCCGAAGCAACAGCCAAATGCCAGCGCAATTCCAGCCCAAATCATCAGGAGCAGGAAACGGTACGAGCCGCGGTCCCGCGCTCTTTTCGGGTCGCCCGATTTCCGCGAGCTTCCGGCCACCGTCTCGAAAACCAGCCAAGCCGCATACGTGACGATAAAGACCGCGTCGTAACCAGGATGTCCCGCAAACGGCACCGGCAGCATCAGCGTCTCCTACTGCACGTATACGTTATAGCGCGGGAATAATTTCAGGAGGGTAACAGAAGTGCCGGCGGCGCGGGTGCGGCTGCGCGATCGAACTGGAGACGCTGCTGGTAGGGGCGGGTCTTAGACCCGCCCCTACACAAGATAAATGTCGCCACAAATCGTCGCCAGGCGAATGCGCCCAACCTATTCGTGCTTCTCGGAAATCGTGAAATCCACCACAGTGGGTTCGCCCGGCTTCACCGTCACTTTTTTCGCCCACGTCACCGGCGAGCTGTAAATCGGGCGCTTCACTTCCACCTGCGCGCCCACGTCCAGCACTTTGGCCTCCGACGCTACCTGCCAGCCCTCGTGCCACGCCACGATTTCGTATTCGCCCGGAGGAACGTCGGATAGTTTGAAGGCGCCGTGCTCGTCGGTCACCGCGTAGTAGGGATGTTTCACCACCAGCACGTTGGCGTTCATCCACACGTGTCCGGCGTTGCACTTCAGTTCCACCACGCCGTTATGGTTCATCATCACCGGGATGAACTGGTTCTGGAAGGGGAAGGGAATATTGTTGGTGGATACGCCAAACATCTGCACGGTGTGCAGCACGGGGTCGCTGCTCTCAATCCGCAGCGGCTTGCCCTGCGGCACGATCATGATGTGCGGAACGTAGCGGCAGGTTTTCTGATTCAGTTGCTGGCGCGCTTCGGGCATGTCGAAGGCTTTGCCCTTGGTGACGCCCCGCAGATAGACCACGGTATTGGCAACGCCATTGCCGTCCGAATTGATTTCCAAACGTTCCAGGTCGCGGACCTTCAGCGAGTCGGGGTCGCAGACCTCCGGATTTTTAGTGATGGGAAGCTTGGGAATTTTAGGGATAGGTCCGGACCACTTGACGGTGCCGGCGATGGCGCCGCCATTCTCTACATTGATGACGGTGTACTCGGATTGTGCCGCCGCGCGGCCCGCGGAAAACAGCGCCGCCAGCGCGGAAATACAAACCACCACGGTAAAACGAAAGATTTTCCCCATCATCGCCACCTCGCTTACCCAATAGCGCGGAAGCAGTCTCCCCATCGCTCGGCCGGAGCAGCAGGCGCCCATATCAAAGTCGCTGACTGCCGTTGTGCCGAATGCCCCATTCCCAAGACGTGCTCCCACATTCTTCCGGATTTTTCGAGCCGGACCTCGAACCCCGAGCCTCTGCCGCGTGGCCCAATTGCTTGAAGCAGCTTTGTAAGTTGCCCGCCGAAGTCGGGCCGCGCTTCCCCGGGGTATATCGCGTTCCCCGGCCCCTGCGCGCCCGAAATTGCAGGATACGCCTGTGGCAAGCGGCCGCCGCTGGTAATTGAGCACGATTGCCCTATGAGTATATGAACCGGATGGCGGGTATCGTGGCACGACATGTCCACGCACTAGACGGGTTGCACACGGTGTTTCACGGGCTGGGCCGAGACTTCGCGCAATTTTTGCAGCAAGGAGTCGCGCGAAAAGGGTTTTTGCAGTTGCGCGGAATCGGCGATGAAGCCGTCTTCGCCGTTGTGCTCCAGGTAGCCGGACATATACACAATTTTGATGGCGGGATGGACGCGCTTCAAGCGCTGCGCGAGTTCGGTGCCGCGCATGCGCGGCATCACCACGTCGGTCACCAGCGCGTCAATCGTTCCGGCTTCCTGTTCCGCTTTTTCCAGCGCGTCCAGGCCGTCTTTGCCTTCGATCACTTTGTAACCGCTGGAGCGCAGGAATTCTCCGGCGAGTTCGCGGACGGCCTCTTCGTCTTCGGCCAGCAGCACGGTGCCCATGGCGCGCGAATATTTCGCGGAAGGTTCCAGCGCGGAGGGTAATTGCGCGGATTCGGTGCTTTGCGGCAGAAAAATTTCGAAGCGGGTGCCCTGGTTCGGCGTGCTATCCACCCAGATGTATCCTCCGCTTTGCTTCACCACGCCGTAGACGGTGGAAAGGCCGAGGCCGGTGCCCTTGCCGAGTTCCTTGGTGGTGAAAAACGGTTCGAAAATTTTCGCTTTGGTCTGCTCGTCCATGCCGGAGCCGGTGTCCGCGACGGTGAGCAGAACGTATCGCCCGGCGACGGTAGGCGGATGGCTGCGCGCATACTCCGCGTCCAGCAGGATGTTGCGCGTGTTGATGGTGAGCTTGCCGCCGCGCGGCATGGCGTCGCGCGCGTTCACCGCCAGATTCACCAGCACCTGCTCGATCTGCGAAGGATCGGCTTTCACGCACCCCAAGGATTCGCCGGGGCGGAAGGTGTATTCGATTTCCTCGCCGATGAGCATCGGCAACATCTTATTGAGGTCGGCGATCAGCGCGTTCAAATCCAGGACGCGCGGCTGCAGCACTTGCATGCGGCTGAAAGCGAGCAATTGGCGGGTGAGCGCGGTGGCGCGGTCGGCCGCTTTGCGCACCTGGGCGATGCTGGATTGCGCGGGGCTGAGCGTGCCCAGCTTCATTTCGAGCAAATCGCTGTGGCCCTTGATGACGGTGAGCAGGTTATTGAAGTCGTGCGCCACGCCGCCGGCGAGCCGGCCCACCGCTTCCATTTTCTGGGCCTGGCGCAACTGGTTTTCGAGCTGCTTGTTTTGTTCTTCGTTCGATTGCAATGTGACGCGCATGCGCTCGAAGGCCGCGGTGACTTCGGAAACTTCGTCTCCGGCGCCGGGGCCCAGCGGATAGTGGTAATTGCCTTGCTCGAGAGCGCGCACGCCTTGCACCAGGTTATCGAGAGGGCGGGTAATGGTGCGCGAAATCAGAAAGACGAGAATGGCGCCGGCGAAAACGGCGCAGAAGCCCAGGGTTATCAGGGTGTTGTTCAAGCGCGTGAGGAAAGCCACGGCGTCGTCCACGGGTTTCAGGACGGTGAGAGTGAGTTCCGGCGAAGCGCCGGGGGTCAAATTCACGGAGCTGGCGAAGAAGGACTTGTCCGCGATGTGAATTTTTCCGCGCGTCGCCGGGTTGGTGAGGGCGCTTGCGACCATGGCGTCGTCGAGCGTCGAAAGGGAACTGACCACCGGCTGATCGCCATAGCGGAAAGCCACCTGGCACAGCGCGATGCGGCCCACGTCGCGGGCGACGCTGGAATCAATTTCGCGGCCGACCACGACGGTCCCCAGGCGCAATTGCGAAGATGGCGCGCCCAACTGAATGGCGCGCGAGGCTACTTGATAGAGGTGTCCTGCGCCGAACCACCAGCCGCCGGAATTGCCCGGTGCGGTGGAGGTGGACATCATCTGCTGCGCCGCGCTGAGCGGAAAGCCGGGAGTGGCGGTGTGCAAGGCCAGAATTTGGCCTCGCCAATCGGCCAGGGCGAAGAGTTGCGCGTCGCCGGAGCGCCAGATTTCCTCGGAGGAGTTCTGGATGTCGGCGGGATTGTCGTCGGCCATCAACTGCTTGATGGCGGGCAGAGTGGCGAAGAGGTCGGCGCTGCGGTTCAATTCGATTTGCCGTTCGGCGCGCAGATTCTGGAAGGTGAGAACGGAATTGCGGGTATCTTGCTCGACGGATTTCTGGACTTGTTCTTCGGCGGCGTGGCCGACGATCAGCAGGGTGGCAAGAGTGAGTCCCGCGATGATGGCGACCACGGAAAGCAGGAATTTGGTGCGCAGACGCAGCTTCGCGGACCACCGCAGCGGTGTGATGTGCTCGCGAAGATAGCGCTGCAGATTCTGAAGGTTCACGCTTTTCCCAGTCAGTGGAGGAGATGAGCACAAAGCGTAACGAAGGCGAACGCGGAGTGGAATGGGACGACGGTACTAAGGTACCCCTCCCGCCGGCGGTCTGAAATCGCCGGCGCCAGAGCGCGCGGAAGCTAAATGGGAGCGTGGGGCGTCCCACATTGTGGCTTTGTGCATGAAGGGGAGTGAGGGCGGGCGCGAAGCCCTCATTTTGCGAGCCAATTCTGGCGGCAGAAAGCGCACTTTTGTGACGATTAGAACGTGGCGCGGTTGTTTGTTTTCTATGAGATATAGCGATTTCTAATCGCACGCTGTGTCGATTAGAAATGCTGTGGCCTGCGATGATGCACTTTGCCGCGAGAAGCCTCTCCGTTTGTATCGAATAAGAATTGACGCGATCGTTTGTTTTGAACGAGTTGCGCGAATTATTGTTCCGGCGAAAGCGTCCATTTGTATCGAGAAGTGCGGTCGCGATTCGCGGCGCGCTGGTGTTCCGCGACGAGCGAGCAGTGGTTCGCGAAGCGGCTGGTCCCGCAAAGAACGCCGGATGCAAAGTGCGCAAAAGTTGGCGATTGAATTGGGGCGCGGGTTTTTGTTTTGTAGGAGATATAACGATTTCTAATCGCACGGGTTGGCGATTGGATTTACAGTGACGAGTGATGAGTGACCACTACTGTCCGGTTGAGCGTTTCGAGAAGGTTGGGAAGCTATTGACGCATATGAATTTATCGGCGAAAAGAGTAGTTTTCGATTTGAATTGCAAAGGCCTCATTCTCGCTCCTGGGACACGGGGAGGGATGCGAGATGAACTCCGGCAAGACGGTGTTTGCGCAGTTGATGGATTTCATTCCTACGTACGAATTCCGGCGTTGCGTGGCGCGTTACCGCGGGCAGTATCGCGTGCGCAGTTTTTCTTGTTGGGACCAGTTCCTCGCCATGGCCTTCGCGCAACTCACGTATCGCGAGAGTTTGCGCGACATCGAAACGTGCCTGCGGGCGCTCGGCGGAAAGCTGTACCATGTGGGGATTCGCGGTCAGGTTTCGCGCAGCACGCTGGCCGACGCCAACGAGAGCCGCGACTGGCGCATCTTCGCCGATTTGGCGCGCGTGCTCATCGCCATGGCGCGGCCTTTGTATGCGGGCGAGCCTTTGGCGGTGGAGCTGGAAGAAACCGCCTACGCTTTGGACTGCACGACCATCGATCTGTGTCTTTCGTTGTTTCCCTGGGCGCGCTACCGACGGCTGAACGCCGCCGTCAAGATGCACACGCTGCTGGATCTGCGCGGCAGCATTCCGGTGGGAATCGACATAAAACCAGCCAAAATCCACGAAATTCGCGTCTTCGATCAACTGCTGCCGGAACCGGGCGCTTTTTATCTTCTCGATCGCGGGTACTTGGACTTCGCGCGGCTGTACCACTTGACGCAATGCTTGGCATTTTTCATCATTCGCGCGCGAAAAGATTTTCGCTTTCGCTGCGTGACTTCGCGGGCCGTGGACAAGAGCACCGGCTTGCGCTGCGACCAAACGATCCGCTTGGAGAGTTTCTATACCTTGAAAGGTTATCCGGAGGCGCTGCGCCGCATCCGCTACTGCGACCAGGAGAATGCCCGCCAGCTGATCTTTCTCACCAACAATTTTTCCTTGCCCACGCTCAGCATTCCGCAACTCTACAAATGCCGCTGGCAAGTCGAACTATTCTTCAAATGGATCAAGCAGCACCTGCGCATCAAAGCCTTCTATGGCCTCTCCGAGAACGCCGTGAAGACGCAAATCTGGACGGCCATCGCCATCTATGTGCTGGCGGCCATCGTGCGCAAACGCTTGCGCCTGGACTTGGAACTGCATGCCATGCTGCAAATTCTGAGCGTCTCCCTTTTCGAAAAAATCCCTTTGCTGCAAGTACTTACGCAAAACGCAGCAACATCGGAGAGCCCCGATGCCGCTAAACAATTGCAAATGTTCAGCTTTTAGCCGGACACCTGTGATGAGTGACCAGTGACGAGTAACTGCGGGAGCGGGGATGTAACATTGTAGTTGGGATGTTACATGAGGTTTTGCGGCGGCGGGATCGTGCGGGGCGCGTGGGGTGAGGGGCGCGGGACGGTTTTTGGGTAGAGTTTTCCGTGAGGGTGGGTGTGGTCTGCCTGTCGCCGTTGTCGCGGAGTGCATGTGGCGTCCTTAGAGGGCTGGAATGATGGCCCGGGTCTATTTTATCACATTTACTGTATGATTACCAGTCCCAAAATGGGAATAGGTGTGGGGCGGGCGCGGCAAAGGCTCATGCGCGTGTGCGGAATGTGGCGTTTCGGGATGCGAGGCGAGCGGGTTCGGGGTTCGCACGGGGGCACGCGGGTCACGCCGAGGGGTGGCGGGGGAACTCGAAAACAGCGCGGGAACTGCGCCGCGAAAGGTACGGCGCTGCGCGTCGTCTATTCCCAGCGCTCACGAGTCTGTGTCGCAACTAGCACTTGAAATGGCGGCGAAGCTTTGGCATGAAGAGACATGCCAACCTATCAACCGTATTCTCCGGAGCAAGCCGAGCTGTTGCCCGCCCATGTGAAGGATGTTTTGGGCGCCGACCATCTTTGTTTTGTGGTGCACGAAGTGGTGGAAGCGTGCGATCTGCGCGCTTTCGAAAAGCAGGAGGAGGACGCGGGCGGGCAGCGGCCGTACGATCCGCGGATGCTGCTGAAGATCTGGCTGTACGGATTCGGCGTGAACGTGCGCACGACGCGCAAGCTGGAGCAACGCATTCGCGAGGATCTAGGCTTTCGGTACCTGGCGGGCGGGGCTACGCCGGACCACAAGACGCTGAGCGAATTTCATCGGCGGCATCGCGCGGCGATCACGGCGCTGTTCACCGAGGTGCTGCTGTTTTTGCGGCGCGCGGGGATGGCGCGGCTGGGTGCGGTGGCGATCGATTCGACGCGGGTGAAGGGGTCGGCCTCGCCGGACCGGCTGTTGCGCCGGGAGCGGTTGGAGCGGGAGTTACGCAAGAAAGTGAAACGCTGGCAGCAGGAACTGGATGATGATCCGGATCGCGATCCAGGAACGCGTGTGGGCGTGGAACAGATCGCGCAGCTGCGTGAGCAGTTGCAGCAGCTGCGCCAGAGCGGTGAGGAGAAGCTTTCGATCACCGATCCGGACGCGCGTTTTTTGCGCGAGCGCGGGCGCTTCGTGCTGGGTTACACGGCGGAGATCGCCGTGAGCGAGGACCATTTCATCGTGGCGCAGCGGGTGACGCAGAACAAGAACGATAACCAGACCTTGGTTCCGCTGGTGGAAGCGGTGGAGCGACAATGCGGAGAGCGCCCGCAGCGGGTGTTGGCCGACTGCGGATTTTTCTCGAATCAAAATCTGCGGGAGATGGCCGAGCGCGGCATCGCGGCTTACGTGCCGGACCCGAATCTGGCGCGCGAGTTGAACACGGGGAAAAGGGCGCGCGGAGTGGGACGGATGACGGTGAGCGATCCGCATCTGTTGCGTGCGCGCCAGAGGTTGCGCAGCGCCCCCGGCCGCGCCTGGTACAAAAAGCGCAAGGGGATGGTCGAGCCAGTGTTCGGGACGTTGAAGGAGCAGCGCGGGATGCGGCAGTTCCAACGCCGCGGGCAGCCGGCCACGGCGGTCGAATGGGTGCTGGCAGCGGTCGCCTACAACTTGATCCGCTATCGCAACCTGCGCCGCCCAGCGTAACCGCCGAACGGACACAAGGAAGCTGCCAGAAACGAAAAACGAGGACCGAAGAGCAACCAGCAGCGCGTCCCGCTGCGAAAATCAGCACCGGCACTTAAGTCGTGACACAGACTCTCACGCGCTGGGCTAACTTCTGCCGCGCCTAACGGCGCTGGCCGGTTGCCGGAGTTCGGCAAGCGCGTTGGACTTTGCGGCGGCTGATCTGTGAATTGAGACTTGCGTCGCGAGCGGAGTGGTTGTTCGTCGAGCACGCGTCGCTGACCGAAAGGTCTTGACGTAATACCGCGCACCCTTTGCGCGGTGCGCAAAGGGTGCGGCACTCACAAAACCTAAAGGCGGTTGCTTGCCTACGCTGCGAGGGGTGCGCCACCCCGTTGCCGCCCGACGCCAATCGGGAGATTGGCGTTCCCAGGGAGGGCAGGGTCTGACGTTGTGCCACGCACCCTTTGCGCGGTGCGCAAAGGGATGCGGCACCCCCAAAACCTAGAGGCGGTTGCTTGCCTGGGCTCGAAGGGTGCGCCACCCGCCTGGAGAAGAGCCTAAAACTCACCCTTTTCGAGATCGCGGAGACACTTCCAAGCGGCCCACAGGAGGCCAGTACAGTAGACGAGTACTAAGAAGAACGCCTCCGCCAGCGCGACGAGGAATATCCCGAACACGTGCGCGTACGCGTGAAGCGGAGCACCCTTGGAAATGGGGTACACCAACCCACAGCTTAGAACGAACGCCTCAGCAGCATAGAGTGCGCGTCTTTTCCAGAGGCGAAGACGCTCTCTGGCATTTTGCTTGACCTCTTCGATTTCCTCCGGGGTCAGTGGTGGCTCGTCGAGATTCAAGATTGAGTCCATGGGACGGCATTCTCCTTCGGCCCACCTTTTTGCGCAGCGATCTTCCTACGCATCTTCGGTTGATCTTGACGCATTTCAGGGACGGATGATACCACTGTGGCAGTTGACGATTCATCGGATGGAGGCGGCGTGCGTCTTCGGGGAAAAATGCCATGGTGAACGCACTGATTTTGCTGTTGGTATCGGATACGGTGGGGCGGCTGGTGATGCAGGAGACCCTGGAGCACGGCGGGTATGTGGTGATGGCGGCGGGGGATTTGGGAACGGCGGTGAAGAGGATGGCGGAAGCCGAACCGAATCTGCTGATTATCAGCCCGTATATCGAGGACATCTCGGGTTATGAGGCCGCGACATTTCTGCGGACGAAGTGCCACGGGCTGCGCGTGTTGATGCTGGGCGGATTGATCGCGGATGACCGCCTGCAAAACCGTCTTACGCTGGAAGGGTTCGAAATTTTCCCGAAGCCGTTTCCCGCGGACGCGCTGCTGGCGAAAGTGCAAGAAGTGCTTTCGCCGAAATGAAAAGGTGCAAGCGTGAAAGCTATCTGCGGAGCGATGGCAATGAATCGCGTTCTGAGAAATCTAGTGATTTTGACGGCGGGAATGTTTGTGGCGTGGTGCTCGGCGCAGGCACTTGCGGATGCGCAGCAACAAGCCCCGGCAAAACCCACCGTTGGGTTGGTGGTGAAGGTTATGACGCGCACCGAGGGCGTGGATTTTAGCGCGTATACACGGCAGGCGGTGTCTACGATTCGTCACAATTGGAGCGCGGCGATGCCGGAAGAGGTGAAGGCGGGAGAAAAGGGACTCGTCGTCGTTCGCGTGCAGATCCAGAGAGACGGCACATTCGTGAATCAGACGCCGCAAATTGAAAGGAGTTCAAACAGGCAGGCGCTCGACGACGCTGCCGTTGCGGCGCTCCGGGCCTCGGCGCCTTTTCCCCATCTTCCGGATGACTTTCATGGTTCGAGGATCGAGCTGCGGATCACGTTCCTCTACAACATACCGCTGCGGACTCGGGATGCGGAGCCCGCCAAAGCATCACCGGAAGCAGCGTCTCCGAAATAGTCGCACGGCCCCACGCGCCACAGGGATGGGTCTCCGGCGCGGGCAGCAGGATTTGAGGGGTTGCCCGCACCCTCGCCTGCGGCCTGCGGCCGCAAATTCGCGAAAGTGCGGCACCCCCAGAAACCTTAAAAACGGTTGCTTGCCTGCGCTTGAAGGATGGGCCACCCGCCGCCGCGCCTTTCCGACGTGTCGGCTCGCCGCAAATCAGGTCGCGAGCACAGCTGACAGCGTGGCAAGCTGGGGCGCAGCAAGCAGCGCCCCTACGAACCCTCTTGATGGAGCCCGCTGGGGGCGACGACGAGAAACGCGATAGCTGCCGTGATGCGGAGAATTTTCACCGCATGCGCATTTGCGGTTGGCACGCTCTTCGAATGATTGAGCGGGGCTTTGCGCAAAACCACATGCTGCCGGAGATTCTGGGCTCACATTTGCCGCCACAACTGTTCGCGGTATTCGAGAATCCTTAGGACAACTTGCGCGAGGGTGGTGTAGGCCATTAGGCCGAAGAAGATAGCAATCAGGAGGCCGACATCTTGTTTGCGCGTGGGCGAAGTGCGCCAGGCGAGGTAGGCCAGGACGACTACGAGCAAACCGAGCGAACCCAGGGCGAGGGTTGACCAGGTGCGAAATCGCGAGTCAATGAGGAACCATGAGGTGAGCGCCTGCACCAAGCCCGCAGCGATGGCCAGAGCCAAGCCGGCGCGGTCCGGCAGCTTCCAGGTGCGGAGCAAGGCGATCACGTACGGCAACGCACTGACCAAAAACGCGAGCGTGGCGTTCAAGAACAAAAATCGCCCGTATCTTGTGGTGGGACGAGAAATATCAACGGGCCCGAGATAAATGAAAACCAGAGCGACGGCGGCGATGAGGGCGATGCGCAGCCGAAGCAGTGCTGCCTGAACGTGAGCGTGGACGATGGCCGTTGGGAGTGGGGCTGCCGCGTTTGGAAAAAGATCGGGATGAGTGGCGCGGGAGATTGGCGCGGTAGCGCTGGCGGATCTGGCCGTAAAGTCCGGCGTCAATTCGGCAGGCGCGGCTAATGCTTTTACGGTGATGGCGACGAAGCTGACGAATCCCGCGAGGAAAGCTACCGCGGCCAGGAAGAAACAGAAAACAAAGAAGCCTTGTTGGCATTGGCTGGAGCCTGTGCCCCACATCCCGTGGCCGATCTGGACGCACGACGGGTAGCCGACGATTACTCCGAAGACGAGAAGGAACAGCGCCTGTTGCCAGGTTGGGAATCGGCGTTTTGTGGCCGCGCTCATGAGATGGGGCGCGCTTGGAAAATGCCGGCAAAGGATTGGTAGTGTTTTGCGAAGAGGATGAACCAGCAGATGGTGACGAGCAGGCCTCCGCCGATGCCGATGGGGAACATCAGGATGTGGAAGAGGAGGATGTTGACGATCACGGGGCCGATCAGGGTGAGGGCTAGCGGGATGTAGCGATTGATTAGGAAGAGGATTCCGCAGGCTAGTTGGACGGCGAAAATCGGGATGGTGTAGTGGGAGGCGGCTAGAACCGTGACGTATTGCAGGGCTAGCGCGGGCATATGGCCGGCGGGAAGGAAGTTGAAGAAGCCGTTGAGGCCGAAGATGATGAAGGCGACGGCGAGAAGGTAGCGGGAGATGGCAGCGGCGATTTTCATGTGGGGCTCCTTGGTGATGTGGCGTCGTGGGCGGGTACATCAAAGCATAAAAGGGGCGTGCGGCCAAGAGATGCTGAGGGTGGGCTCGAACTTCCGTGGGCGTCGGAAATCGCGAACGTTCGTGAGGTGGTGCGGCATTCGCCTCACTTTGGGCGGCGAGGCAAGCCTCGCCTTGTAACAGGCGGTAGCAAGCTGCCGCACTCCCAGATTGCATCGCGGCGACGCAACAGGTTGTGGTGAGGTGATCGTTGGTTGGTGCGCCCGCGACGGGGCGCTCACGCTGCGTAGCGTCGGTCGGGGAAAAAGTGCGCTACATCGGCGTTGGTTACATGCCAGTTTCGTCGGCTGAGGGGCCGTAGATTGCTGGGACTGGAATGTTGTTTAGGCGGAGGTAGACGCCTAGTTGGGCGCGATGGTGGATGCCGTGGTTCATCACCCAGGTGCGGAGGCAAGTGATGCGGGGCATGGCGATGACGGTTTCGCCGTTGTTTAGCAGGGACCAGGTTTTGTGGAGATGGGCGTCGTTGGTGGTGGCGAGGGACTGGCGGGCGGCGGCTACGTTTTTATCGAATTTTTCGAGGAGCGCTTTGGTGGTGGCGGGAGGTGGCGGCGGGGCAATCGGGACGCCATTTGGCGCCATGTCCAGCGCGTCTTGATTGATGGTGTAGGAAGCCCACTCGGGGACGTCGGCGAGGTGATTCGCCAGCCAGCCCATCGAGCCGGATTTTTCGTGGGGCTTCCAGGAAAATTTTTCCGTGGGAACGCGCTCCAGGGTCTTGCGGGTGTTGGCCATTTCCATGTCGAACTCGGGGAGAAGTGCATCGTTCAGAGCCATTGGCGCCTCCAGAAGGGTGAAGTTGGTGAAGCTCAGCGGCGGGGATCATAGGCGAAGAAAAGGCGAAAGTCAAGAGGCGATGTTTGGCGGTCGTGGGCCGGTTTCCGATTGGGGCGCTCGGCGGGCAGGCAGTCCGTTGGGGGCAGGAACACGGTTGACAGCGCCACGGAGTTGGCGGATATAGGGAGTTTGCAGGGAATTATGCAAAAAAGGAGGCATTATGAAGCTTACCGCGAAGAAGGCTCTTATTACCGGCGGCAATAGTGGCATCGGTCTGGCGACGGCGCGACTTTTCATAGCGGAGGGAGCGCAGGTGGCCATTACCGGGCGCGATCAGAAGACGCTGGATGAAGCGATCGCCGAACTGGGAGCGAACGCGCGCGGGTATCGCGCGGACGTCACCATTGCGGAAGATCGCAAGCGGCTCTTTGCAGCGCTGGCGGAAGATTTCGGGAAGCTCGATATTGTGTTCGCCAATGCCGGCATCTCTGGGCGGACGCCTACGGGGGCGACGGACGAAGCCATTTTTGAGAACGTGATCCACGTCAACCTGAGTTCGGCGTTCTTTACGGTGAATTCAGCCGTGCCGCTGCTGAACGACAACGCCAGCATCATCTTTACCGGGTCGGTGCATAACTATCTGGGCCAAGCTGGCATCGCCGCATATGCAGCCACCAAGGGCGGCCTGGTGTCAATGGCGCGTTCGATCGCCGCGGACCTGGCGCCACGCAACATTCGCGTGAACGTGGTGGCGCCGGGCGCGATCAAAACTCCGATTTGGAAGCGCGGGCCGCGCGCCGGTGCGAGCGCGGAAGATTCCGCGAAGCTCGAGAAGTTTTTTTCTTCCGCGATTCCGCAGGGCCGCTGGGGCGAGCCGGAAGAGGTTGCCAAAGCCGTGCTGTTCCTGGCGTCGGACGACTCCTCGTACGTGAACGCGGTGGAGTTGATGGTGGATGGCGGAGTTACGGGCGCCCCGTTTGCTGCTCCAATGATTCTGGAAGCGTTTAGGCCGCCCGCCGGCGACCGCAAGTTGGCCAAAGCCCATGCGGAAGGGAAGTCGCAGTAATCTGGCCGACCGACAACGCGTAAGCTATCGTCCTCACGATTTGGCGGAGCTCGCCGCGGTAGGGTGCGGCTCGCCGAAATAGGGAAAATCCGGGCGCATCAGGCGCTGATCGGGCGCCACTCCATCGCCGAGGGCGGTGTTCGTGATCAGCGTGAGAATCACGTCCATCGCGTCGTCCGAGAGGCCGCGGCCGTTGAAGGCGGCAAAGCTGAATGAGGCGGGCGTGTCCAGTTCATACGGCAGCACCCCTGGACAGAGGCGCGCGAGGAGTTGCGTGGCGTAGGCGGACGGGTCGGCCGCCGAGTGCGCCAGCGCGGTGACTTTTTCGACGAAGTCGCGCATTTGTTTCGAGAACAGCGCCGCTTCGTCCGCGGGGACCGCGCGGTTGTATTTTTCGGCTGCGGCGTCGTGCAGCGATGGATCGGAGAGCAGGATGTGGGTGATCATCGGCAGGCCCCAACGCGATACCTGCACCTCCGGCGCGTGTCCGTAGAGCGATGCGGTGGCCCAGGCGTGCACCACGCCTTGGCCGATCAGGCTGCTGGGAACTTCGAGCACGATGGCGCTGACGTTCTTGCCGCCGAAGAAGTTCTGGCGATTCTGGAACGCCTCCGGGGCAAAACGGTTTTCGGACCACAGAGCTTTTCGGAAGTCGCCGAAACCGGCGCCATCGGCGGCAAAAAGATCGGGCGCGAGGCCTGCGTAGGCCAGGCAGCCCTGATCCGCTTTCTCGACGCGTCCCGTGTTGCCGGAAATGATCAGTTCGCCCGCAGCGCCTTGCAGTGCGTCCGCTCCGGTGGAGCGCCGGACCGCGAACGTCTGCACGTGCCGCTGCTCGCCGCCATCGGCGTGGGCGGGCGCGCCGAACTGGACTTTAAAGGTGACGTCTTCGCGAAGATCGCGATTGGTGTCGAAGCGAAAAGCGTAGAGACCTTCGTCGCGGAAGGTGTCTGGCGCGGCGACGCCGGCGTTCGGATTCACGGTCAAAGCCATCACCGTGGTGCCGGGGCGGCCGCGAAACAAATAGAAGTCGCAGATGTTGATGCGGGGGTCTTCTTTTGCGGTAGGCGTATCGAAATGATGCGACATGGCGAATCTTCTCCTCAAGGTTTAGATGCGAGGCCAAAAGGTTGATCGCTTGGATGCGGGGCCGATGGGGCGATCGTCCGTGACATCTTCAACCTCAGCGGAAGATTTTTCAAGTTTGGAATGGAAACGAAGCGATTGCCAAGGCTGGATCAGTCGTAACCGGAAACTGGGGCACTGCGTGTTTGGACGCGGAATGCGCTGTGTATCGGCATGTGGCGGTTCGGTTGCAGGTTGACTGATCGTCGCGGCGTGACGCGGTACGAAGAGTCACAGCGGTCGAGGTGATTATGGGGGCGAAACTGGCTTTTTTGCATGACTTAGCGTGGGGCAGGAAGCTGCGGCGAGCGTTTCGAATCCCCCTATTGCTGGGTTGCACGCTGTTGTTATTGACACAAGTGACTCCAGCACAAGACAGTCCGGCGTCAAAAATTCCGGAGGGCGAAGCGCAATTTACGGCGAAGCAGCTGGAGGACTACTACCTGGTCTATAAGAATGCAGACGTGCGGTATCTGAGAACCGTGTTTGGCGCCTGCCTGAAGAAATCCGGCGGAACACGGGAAGAATGCCGGCTGCTGGAAAAGTGGAGCAAGGAATATTTTCGAAGTAAGTTCATCGTGCTATCGCGCGCGGGCAATACATTTGGCGAAACCGACATAACAATCCTGTTTCAGGACCGCCCGGATGGGGTGTTTGTGGCGTGGGTCTATCCGGAGGGCGAGGATAAGACTCTTACGTTGCGGGCCTTTTACGCTGGCAAATTCAGCGAGGAAGACGTGCGGCGAATCAGGGTTCGCTACAAGAAACTGATCGCCGACAAGACGCACGCGATGTGAGCGCTGAACGGATCGTTTGGTTCGCGAAGCGAATTCCATTTGTCGGTGGAAATTCGGCTAGAATGCGGCGATGACGAGCGATACACGGCGGGCGGTGATTGTTACTGGTGGGGGGCGGGGGATTGGGGCGGCTGTGGCGCGGTTGGTTGCGGCGCGCGGATTTCCTGTGGTGGTGAATTATGTGGAGCAGCGCGCGGCGGCGGAATTAGTGGTGCGCTCGATCGTGGAGGCGGGTGGGCTGGCGGTTGCGGTGCAGGGGGATGTGGCGTGGGAGGAGGATGTTTTGCGGTTGTTCGCTGAGGCGGAGCGGGAGTTTGGGGCTGTGGGGGGGTTGGTGAACAATGCGGCGGTGACGGGCGGTTTTGCGCGGGTGGAGGCGATTGAGGCGCGCGCGGTGGAGCGCATGCTGGGCGTGAATGTGCTGGGGACGATGCTTTGTTCGCGGGAGGCGGTGCGGAGGATGTCTGTGCGGCGTGGGGGTGGCGGTGGCGCGATCGTCAATATTTCTTCTCTGGCGGCGCGGACTGGTGGAGCGGGGGAGTGGGTGCATTACGCGGCGTCGAAGGGAGCGATTGATAGTTTTACGATTGGATTGGCGCGCGAGGTGGCGGAGGAGGGGATACGCGTGAACGCGGTGGCGCCGGGATTGATTGATACGGAATTACATGCGGCGAATGGGGAGCCGGGGAGGCTCGAGCGTTTGCGGCCGGGGATTCCGATGAAGCGTGCGGGGACGGCTGCCGAGGTGGCGGAGGGAGTGGCGTGGCTGCTATCGGAGGCGGCTTCTTATACGACGGGGACGATTTTGGAGATTGGAGGAGGGAGGTAGCGGCTGCGCGAGCAAGTTCCACGCGTCCGGTCACGCGATGTAGCAGGATCTAGTGCAGAGGGATCTTTCACGACACCCATGTGACGTGGCTGTCAACGACATGCCACACGCCGTTTACCCTGCGCATTAGAACGTACTCGCCTCCACCACACAATCCCCCGCAGAAGTGGTCAACGTACAGCAGTGCCTCGGTCTTGTTCAGATTCAGCCCAACGTGCGATACAACAAAATAGCCAAAGTTGTCCGGGAATCTTGCTTCAAATTCGCCTGCACTGGCTCCCAAGTCGCTCGGGTCAACGAAAACTGCCCGAGCCCCGCTTGGTAAACGCACGTCTGTACTGAGGTTCCTTGAAAATATACTGTTCAGGAAGAAACTGGCCCGGGTCATTTTTGCTGATTGCACAAACCAAGCTTCTGAGACCGAACACCCGCGTGATTTCACGGACTGTGCAAACCAAGATTGGCTTTCGGGCCCAATTGGGGGTTGGGCACAGATGCGACAATCTGGATTGCGCATTACCACAATCGTGATGGTGCGTCCGGGATCCGACGTGTCGATGTCGTGCAGCACTTCCCGCGAGAAAAATGCCGACAGAACCGCACCCGTTTCCACTTGTGTTCTCCTCTGCTCGACAATAATGAGCAGTGCAGCGAGCGCAAGCAGAAGAGCAGTTCCGGCAGCCCCGTAAAAAACGGCGCTCTTGAAGCGATTTTGGTTCATGTTGGCCATGCACTGAGCAGCTTGCAAGGCGCCATTTTACAGCTTGGTAGCGGGATTGGCGAAGAACCTGCGATTCGTGCAAGCGCTGCATGTATTTGCACAATAGCCCCTGAACGATACTTAAACTTGAGTTCACTGCACGCGAAGCAAGCCCGCCGTGGCGGGCAAGCTTCGCGCCGGAAAGGCGGTAGCAAGCTACCGCACTCCCAGATTGCATTGCGGTGACGCGGTGGTGGCGGCGTGATCGTTGGTTGCGGCGTTGGGGATGCCGCAGTGACCGTTCGTCGCGTCACTCGGGGTAAAAGTGCTCCGCTACAGAGGCGGTGCGGAAGGCTGGGCGGCCCGCCTCTTGTGAGTGGAAAAGTTCTGGACGGTTGGCAATCTTATGCGGCGCGACTGGTTACGCAGGTTGCCACAATTCGATTGGATTGCCTTCGGGGTCGTGCAGGCGAGCGAACCGGCCGTAGGGATAAGACTCCGGGTCAACCTTCACCGCGATTCCCGCCGCTTGTAGCTGGGCCGCCATTTTATCGAGATCGCGGACGCGAAAGTTCAGCATCCAAACTTTTTGGGGATCGCCGAAATATTTGGTGGTCTCCGGGAAGGGAGTGAAAGCGGTTGCTCCGGCCTCTTGCTGCCACGCGGTTTCGCCGTCGCTGGTGGGTATCGTCAAAATCCCCAGGTGCTGCTGGTACCAAAGCGCCAAGGCTTTCGAATCTTTGGCGCGAAAGAAGAATCCACCGATGCCAGTCACTTTTTCCATTTGCGTGCCTCCAGCGATCTGATCTCGAACAGCGGCCCCCGCAGGGGGAGGAGAGAGCTTTGGTTGTGCGGCTGACTGGGCAGCGACGCCGAGCTGGTTCCGATTCCACAGGAAGCCCGAACCGAAAGCAAACGACAGGGTGCGAAGCAGCTGGCGTCTTGGAAAATGCATGCCATCGTCCTTTTGAGAGGAGCGCGAATCGGTCTACGATACCTGCGCATGGGAGTTCTGGGAAGCATAAAGATGAGGTTCTGAATGTCCGGATAAGCTCGTCACCTGGCAGGATAGCGGGGCGCCGGTAGCGGGAGCGTGAGTCGAGGGGCTGCGATGTTGTGTTTTGAACGCGATATAATCCGCGCGACGGGAAAATCATGATGGGCGACTCGGTAACAGAAAGCTTGATCCTGGATCTTCTGGAGTGGCTGGAGAAGGGCGAGCGCGGGTACGAAGAGGTGATGGAGCCGGCGGCGGTCAATGGAGAAGTGGGCGCTAATGGAAGATTTTGATTTGCTCCAGGACCCAAGTGGCAAAACTCTGCCAAACTGCCGTGTTGCCGATCGGCAGCTCGAGGTATTGCATGATCACCAAGAATAGTCCGCCCCACAGCGTTGCTTGATGCACCTTGCGCAGCGACCAAAGGTCGTACGCCACCAGCGGGAGCAAAAATGCATCGTCAATCAAATCGATCAGGATGGGTTCGCGCCGAATAATCGGGAAGGGCCAGCGGTTGATGGCGGCCGCGAGCAGCGTGATCGTCGCAATCAATATCAAGCGCTTGTGCGCCGCGGGATTGGACCGAGTGCGAAAGGCAAAGAAGATCAGCGTTCCAAATATAAACATGTCCCCGAGGGAAGAAGCGTAGAAAGTCTTGGCATCAACGGATTGAGCGGCCATACCCCTGCGCAGCAAATCCGTGGCGGCCATGGAGCCGAGGACCACCATCGCGCACGCCAAGCTAAATACGAAAATGCCCAGGCGCCGATGGAGGTCCACGCGCCCCGCGGAAACGAGCGACGTCTGTACGACGAATGAAAATATCCAGAGGGTAAAGGCGGCGCCGTGGACCTGGATCACCCAATTTGGCAGCGGCGCCCAGAACATGCCCGCCAGGTAATAAGACTTCGCAAAACCCAAAAACACGGTGGCCAGAATCAATGCGGCCATGGCAGAAAAAAAATATCGCTCGTAGCGACGCCTTCCGGGCGGATGGCCGGGTTTGGTCATAATTTGAGCGTTTGCAGACATTGATTCTCCCGAAGCTCCGTCGGTGAGGCCGCTTTCGGTCGGGACCATGGCAAGCTGTCCGATCCGCGATGCGGCTGCATCTCGTGATCCAAAAAGCAAATCCAACTGCCCGCTGAACGCCGTCACCGGAAACTAGCCATCACTGTCCGTTAACGCGGCTTGCCGGAACTTCGCCAGGCTCACTGCTAAGGCGCGCGCGAATCATGCAGGAGGACGACGTCGCCAGCATAGCTGTGGCGCAGAACGGCCAGGCGCTTGCCGTCGCGCGACCAGCGAAAATCGGAAATGAATTGCGATTTGAAGTCCGTGAGGGTGTGACCCGGCGAGCCGTCCAGGGGTTGAATCCAGATATTGTCCACACCTTTTTCTTCGAGGAGCAGCGCCAGGGCCTTGCCGTCGGGAGTAAAGTGCAGCGCATCGTGCGGAATCGGCGGAATGGAGTGGTAGCTGACGCTGGCGCGCGGGTCGGCGTCGAGGTAACGGACGGTCGGCTTGCCTGACGTTTCGAGGTGGAACAAAGCTATCTTGGTTTTGTAGATCCGCGTGGAAGGATCCACCTGGCTGAAGTACGCGGCGATCGTCTCGCCGTCCGCGGAAAGCGCCGCGCCTTGCAGCAAGGCGCCCGGAAGCGAGACGGAAGCTGCGAGTTCCGGGGCTGCGCCGGAAGTTGGATAGCGCGTCAAGTCGTCGCTGCGCCAAGCATCGTAGCCATAGAGCCATTTTCCATCGGGCGAGCAACCGAACAAAGTTGTCTCGCCCACGGGCGTCACGGCCTTTGCGTTAGAACCATCGGAGTTGGCGCGCCAGATTTTCACTCCTTTCGAGGTGTCATGAAGGAACCAGACCGCATAAATGGAGCGGCCGCCATCACACGAAGCGACCTCTCGCATCCATGCGTTCGAATCGCTCAGGAGCGTGGTCACGTCGCTGCCATCCGGGGCTAATCGCAGCAGACGGATGCCTTCGGAAATAAGCAGATGGCCGTCGGCAGTCCAGTCCATCCCAGCCAAAACTTGCTGCGGAGGAATTCCGGGAATTGCTGTAGCAGCTCCCTTGCCTGAGCCATCCAAAATGTCCGCTTCCATCGCGGACTGGTCCTGCAATGAAGCGAGGGTCTTGCCGTCAGCAGTAATGCTGATGGTGTCGTGGTCCACAACATCGTTCGTAAGAATACGGAATTTTGCATCGGGATAAGAAAATACTCCCAAGCGGGTGTTTATAGTAAAGGGCTGGCCGCCGAGCGCGGCAAATACAACGAAAATGTTCCGTCCATCGGGCTCCCATAAAAAACTCAAGAGCACCATGTCATCGAAACTCTGAAAGAGTTTCGACTGTCCCGAAGAGAAATCGAACATGATGATTTGGCTGCCAAAATCCCCACGCGTTGGCTTATCCTGCACGATCGCGATGCGCTTGTCGTCCGGCGACCAGCCTATGGAGTCCGGATCATTCGTACCTTCAGTGACCAGCAAGACCTTCTCATCGCTGCCGTCGGCATTGGCCTGCAGCAATCGCCACTTGCCGACCTCCGGGTCGTTGGCACGGACGTAGGCGATGAGCTTGCCTGCGGGAGAAAAGGTCGCGTTGCTATCCACGTCCTTGGCCACGATGGCCGGTGTGCCGCCCAGTAATGGGGCGCGGTACAAGTCGAGACCTCCAGAGGATTCCGCGGAAATCTGGCGGTAATAGATGTAGCTGCCATCGGGAGAAAATGCCAAAGAAGAAAAGGTGCGGCCGGACGGCGCAACGACTTGCGTGACGCTGCCGGTGGGAAGGTTTCGCAGCCAGAGGCTTTGCTGGCCTTGTTGAGTGACGACCGTGAGTATGAATTTGCCGTCCGGTGAAATCGCGGTGTTCTGAATGTCGCCGGAGTCCGTCACTCGGGAGACGGCATATTTTTCGAAGGGCTGGACGGCAGCGGGATGAACGAGGACATAAATCGCAAAAGTGGCGCCGGCGGCGAGAGCGAGAACGAATAACGCGACGAGAAAGGTCGCCAATTTGTGCTGGCGAGCGACGGCAGCAACCGTACTCGCGCTGGAAACGGAAGCGGGAGTTGGATTGGCGGCCGAGCGGTTATCCATTGCCGGAGGCACGCCGCCGGATTGCGCCGCACTCGCGCCGGATTGAGAAGCTATCTCGGCGGAAGACGCGCCGGTAGCGAGCGCGCTTCGTCCGGATTCGAAATCCCGCTTGAATCTCTGCAAATCGGCGCGCAACTCGGAGGCGTGCTGGTAACGCAAGGTGCGGTCTTTCTCGAGCAGTTTGTTGATGATCTCCTCGAGCCGCGCCGGCAAGGCGGGGTTGAGACGCACCGGAGCCACCGGAGCTTTGTTCAAGATGGAATCAAAAAGGGCCGCGGAACTATCGCCGCGGAAGGGAAGTTGCCTGGTGGCCATTTCATAGAGCACGGCGCCAAAGGAAAACAGATCCGTGCGTACGTCCAATTCCTTGCCGAGCGCTTGCTCGGGAGACATGTAGGCGACGGTTCCGAGCGTCATGCCCGGGCTGGTGAGGTGCTCTTCTGGAGCGCCGAGCGTCACCTGTGAGGCGTCTCGCGGTTCGAGGCTGGCGTAGTTCGTAGTGAGCTTCGCCAATCCAAAGTCCAGAATTTTCGCGTGACCTCGGCGCGTCACAAACAGGTTG
The DNA here is from genome assembly GCA_963780035.1 of uncultured Acidobacteriota bacterium. Classification (GTDB taxonomy): domain Bacteria; phylum Acidobacteriota; class Terriglobia; order Acidiferrales; family UBA7541; genus Palsa-295. Next base: position 377,976 of record CAWAAG010000024.1, read on the forward strand.
GCGGGCTTGATATCGCGATGAATGATGCCTTGTGCGTGCGCGGTGTCCAGGGCATCCGCAAATTCGATGGAGAGCGAGAGCAGAGCATCGAGTTCCAGGGGCTTTTCGAGCAGCACATGTTTTAGCGTCGCGCCATCGAGGAATTCCATCACGAGGAATGGCCGGCCATCGTGGCTCGAAATTTCGTGAATGGTGCAGATATTGGGATGGTTCAGCGCGGAGGCGGCGCGGGCCTCGCGTCGAAATCGCTCCAGCGCTTGGGAATCCTCGGAGAGGGATTCAGGAAGAAGTTTGATCGCGACGAAGCGGCCGAGTTCGGTGTCCTCGGCTTTGTACACGACGCCCATGCCGCCGCCGCCCAGCTTTTCCACGATGCGGTAGTGCGAGATGGTCTGTCCGATCATGGGTGGGGAACTGCTCGTGGTGGGGATATTAGGTTGTCGTCAGAAGCAAGTCAATGTCGGCGGGGGATGGCGGATAGGGACGGGAAAAAGGGACCACCCCCCGTCAACGTGACACCAGTTAATGGCGTTAAAAAAGTTTGCGGACCGCGACAGCAACGCCTCGATTCGCGCGAAAAACTTCTCTCCAAATAGCTCGCCGAATTCGTAACTGTTTGCGGGAACTAAAATGTGATGGGATGAAAGAACGGCTTAAACGGAATCACCACGCGATCCCTAACATATTCGTGCAGATCGGTGAGGACAGACCATGCAGGACGCTGTCCCCACGGCCCAACTTCGCAGATTATCAGGATGTCTGTCCCTCGGGCGTCAATGCGCACGTCCGGGGAAATTTTCGTCGGATCAATGTCGAGTGGCAATACGTGAACATCTCCGGCGTAAAGCGGCTCTGTTGCTCGCCATAAATGGACCCCATCCTTCGCATGCACCATTACCGTAAGATCGTGACTGTAGGCGAGTGTGAAGGTCACCGCGCGGTGCTTGTCTGCATTACAAAGCTCGTTCAAGATGCTTAATGGATCGTTGTTGGGCGCGGCTCGCATGTGGAAACACGGCTGAAGGTCGCGGATCATTTTCTGCGCCGAGGGTTCAACACCTTTGAGGTACTCCCGCCATTTCTTTTCCCAGCGATTCTCGACAGAAAAGATCGGGAACTGCGTTCCTCTGCACGGGGCATGTGAATCCGCGGTGCGTATCAAGCCGCAAACGAGGTTGTCGAGCGCCGACCGAAGGTTTAATACGCATTCTCCAAAGAGCACGCCCAAGCGAATCGGCGGGATTGGATCATCAATGTAGTGAACGATCCACGCCTTCTTGTTGTCTGACTTTGGAATGAAATTCCGCTTCCGGCCTTCGAAGAACACACCCGCTTCCGCATAAAAGGCGTCGAGGTGTTCTTTCGCCCTGACCATCTTTGCGTCAACGCTCTCCATCCATGGGAGGGAATCGGGAAGTGGCATGACCTCAGAAAGCCATACTCCGACAGCTCGGTCAAGTTCTCGCGGGTTCGACTGATCAACTCCACTTGATTGCATAACAACGTCGGCTCCTTAGACCCGAGTAGACTGTGGTTTGTCGAAGACCAAAGGCTCGGGAGAAAGGAGCCGAACATGATCATTATAGGCGTGGATTATCACCCGAGTGACCAGTACATCGCGTTTGTCGATACAGAAACGGGAGAGTGCGGCGAAAGGCGATTGAACCACAGCGATAAAGAGGCAGAGAAGTTCTACCGGGAACTGGCAGCGCGAGGAGTGAGCGTTCGCGTGGGAATGGAAGCCACGGGTTACTCACGCTGGTTCGAGCGGTTACTGGCAGAACTGGGGATCGAGTTGTGGATCGGCGATGCAGCGGAGATCAAGAGCAGGCGAGTCCGCAAGCAGAAGACCGATCGGAATGATGCCGCGCTTCTGTTGAAGCTGCTCGTAGAAGATAACTTTCCCCGTATCTGGGTAGCTGGCCCAGAGAATCGTGATTTGCGGCAACTGCTCTGGCACCGGCATCGCTTGGTGCAAATGCGCACACGGATCATGAACCAGCTGCAGGCTCTGGCCATGAACGAAGGCCAGCGACGGAAGAAAAAACTGTGGAGCGAACAGGGGCGAGCACAGCTGGAAAAACTTTCGTTAGCGCCCTGGGCATCGCGGCGGCGGAAGGATCTGCTCGAACTGCTGGACCGGATGAACCCATCGATCGACGAGTTAAGCCGAGCCGTCGCGCGGGAAGCCAGGAAGTGGCCCGAAGCGCTGCGGCTGATGACGCATCCCGGTGTAGGACCCCTCACCGCACTGGCCTTCGTGCTGATCATCGGAACTCCCAAACGATTTAAGTGCGGCAAGCAGATCGGCAGCTATGTCGGACTGATTCCTTCGGAGGACTCCAGTGCCGGCCATCAACGACTGGGACACATCACCAAGCAAGGTAGTTCTATTTTGCGTTTCTTGTTGGTGGAAGCAGCACAAGCAGCGGCACGATGTGATTCGGACTGGCGACGACGATACGTGCACCTGGCGATGCGTCGACAGAGAAGTATTGCCAAGGTGGCCATGGCTCGAAGACTCGGAGTGCGGTTGTACTGGATGTGGCGAAACGGCTGGGAGTATGTACAGCTGATGAAGTTCGGTTCGAACGCGGGACAGCTCGATACCGGACATGGCGCGAAGTAGAAACGCCGTGCACTTGAATGGGCATCCTGCTCCTTCGCAAGAGGGAGTTTGAACGAGTAATCATGGTCTGAAGCTAGATCGAAGAGATGTGTGGGTCGGACTGAAACCGACCGAAAGATTAGAAGCGAGCCGTGGTCGTCGACACTTGGGCGAAAGAACACGACGAACGAACACAGTCACAGAAGCGAACGGAGGAGTGCGCTCATAAATAGTTTGACAGAGCCGACGTTGTCAGAGATGTACGGTTACGGCTGCCAGCTCAGACGGTCAATGCAACACCATCCAGTACATTGATTCGGCAACGGTTGAGCAGGAGAATCATCTGTTTAGCGGTAATGGGCCAAAACCTACCTAGGGCAGCGTGCTTGCTGGTCTAACTATGGATAGCTGTTTTGGCTTTTGTTTTCAATGCCAAGCGGGTTCGGGGCACGCTATATTGGGTTTTCCTCAACAATTCGTCGGTCGTCGCCGGTAGCGGAAAATAACTGGAAATTAGGAGGCCAGCTCCACGTTCTTAAGATTCCGCGCAAGCCTTTCGATCCGTAACGCAAGCTGACTGCGTGGTGTAACTTGTGTCAAATCATCGATCACAACGATGCAGCCCCGCAACGCCTCAGCGGCAGCGTCATAGCTTTCTCGGAACGGAACCTCGCTAACTGCCGCCGACCATTTGGATCAGTGAGTCGAGGAGCATACACGCCTGTGCTTCGTTACTTTCCGAGGCATGTTCAGCCAATGCGCGGTTCGGCCAGCTTTGGCGACCGAGAGTAGCAATAGCTATGTTTTTCCTGATCCGGGTTCGGCCACACGGACTGCCGATCCCCTGTTTTGCAGACGGGCTAATATTTCTGTAACTGATTTTTCTCTTTGTAGACACGGGCTCACTAGCTCCGGCGCACCCGCAGAGAAGGTCATCGTGGTAAGCGAGAAAGACGGTTCAAAACCAACGGTCCTTCCAATTAGGTCAACCGACCGTTTAGGTACATTTACATCCTTTGCTTGATTAGCCACAGCGGTTTCGACCGTGGCGATCCGTTTGTTCATTTGGTCGAGCTCGCCCCTAATGGACTGCAAAACGAGCAGATCCGATCGCGTCACGGTGGGATCAAGCAACTCGGTCGCAAGCAATTCCAGCGTCAGGCATTTGATTCCTGGTTGGCATAGGAGGCGAAATACGTATGCAAAGAGATGCTCACAGGCCGTATTCGCATCCGCGCTGGCTGGGATTCGGCCACTCAAAGCACCGATCACCTGAGTCTCAACCTGTGAGTAGTCCCCGTAGCCGATGCCCCACTCAAACCCTAGAATTACGTCGGTCAACTCGACTTCTCGATCTGAATTAACTGCTTGCTGAAGGGCTAGCCACGCCGCCTCGGCTACCTTGAGTGGTTTCTCGCACGAACACAAGAAAGAGCGAATCGCAGCGATCGCTTCTAGCCGGTCAAGTTCGCCATAACGACCCTGGCGTAAGGCCGTCCAAGTCTCGATTCCGGATTCGGCGCGATTCCAACCTTGTTCGAGTCCGCTATTGGCAGTTGTGATGTAGCGAAAGGTAAGGTTCGAATCGGCGTTCTCAACTCGATGCCCGCAATAGTTGGACAACGCCTCTAATGCTTCCGCACTTCTCAGAGTTACTGATCTGGTTGTCCGCGCTTTGAGCTGCTCAAGGACTCGAGCTTCGCGCCCATCGCTCTTCTGTTTGTCGTCAACAATATCGATGTCCTCTCCACACTCAAGTTGAAGCCTCTGCCCATCCTGAAGCGCAAGCCATCGGAGAATTGTCAAGTTGACCTGAAAAACAAACCCAGCAATCGTTGGACTGGCATCACGGCGTGGGTTGGTGACAAATGCCATCGCGTTCAAGGTTACTCTGAAAAGAGGTCCGTCGTGTCCCATCGGGCCGACCGTTTACGTTCATCAGGGGTGGTCCCTTTTTCCCGTCCCTATCCGCCATCTGTCAATGTCGGCGGGGGGCAAGCAACAGCGGGATGGTGGAGTTGGCGGGGAGCATGCACGAGAAACGGAGAGGTTTTTGTTCGCGGCACGAGGAACAAATCACGGCGCGGCGGGTTTGCGGAGGAAACGAGAAGCGAGAGTCGCGACTATACCGACCACTGCAATGACGGCGATACCCGCAGGGACGTCTACTGCGAAGATGTACGGGGCGGTAGATTCCTTGCCTGGGAGAATCTATGCGTGCATGAATTGCGCAATGCTGCCTCCTGCTGCTGCGATGACAATCCAAATAGCCAGCTCACCCCGCCAGGAAAGCACGCCGGCGACCACGATGCAAAGCCCGCAAAGCGCTGCGGCACCCAGGGCGTCGAGCAGGAGCACGTGCCGCGTTGAATTGAGATGAACTTCGCGGTCGCGATGGTAGTCGGGCGTGCCCCACGGGGCTGGGTCATGCTGAAGCTGAACGAACTCCTTGACCTCCGCAGGGAACCACAGAAACGAAAGAAAGGCGAGAGGTGCCGCACCCAAGAGGCAGAACACAGCCGCGATTCGCAGTATTGTTCGCAATTTTGCAGGCCCGCACTGGCGCAGTGATTGTAACCGAAATTGGCGCAGGTGCCAGTGAGCGGATGTGGCGTTTGGGCCCAGCGGCTGCGGCGGGGGCGGGGTTTGGCAATCCGTGTGGGCGCGGGAGACGTACTATATAGAGGTGGAGTTTGTGAGGAGACTTTTTATGCGTGCAGGGTTGCTGGCGGGAGTGGGATTTGGGCTGGCGATTTTGATTTTGCTTTTTGTGGTGCATGCCGGGCCGCGGGTGCCGGTGCCGGCGGCGAAGTTGGATGCGCCTTTGGCGGCGACTGCCGGAAAAGAGACGGCTGTGTTTGCGGGCGGATGTTTTTGGGGGACGCAGGCGGTGTTTGAGCGGGTGAAGGGAGTGGTGGCTACGGCTGCTGGTTACGCGGGCGGCGCGGCGGCGACGGCTACTTACGATCAGGTGACCACGGAAACTACCGGGCATGCGGAGTCGGTCGAGGTGGTGTTTGATCCTTCGCGGATTACTTACGGGCAGCTTTTGCGCGTGTTCTTTTCGGTGGCGCACGATCCGACGGAATTGAACCGGCAGGGGCCGGACGTGGGGACGTCGTACCGGTCGGCGATATTTTATACGAATGCGGAGCAGAAGCGCGTGGCGGAGGCTTACATCGCGCAGCTCGACGCCGCGAAAGTATTTGCCGCGCCGATTGTGACGGAGGTTACGCCGCTGAAAGGATTTTATCGCGCGGAGGATTATCACCAGGATTATGCTTTGAAGAATCCGGGGAATCCTTATATAGAGATTTGCGATTTGCCGAAGGTGCGGGCGCTGAAGGCGGAGTTTCCGGATTTGTTTGTGGAGTATAAGGGGAAGTAGTTTTGTGGTGGGGCGGGGCCGCATTTCCGGCGCGAAGTTTGCTTCGCATGCGCTGAACGGGGCGTGCGTCGCATGCTTGGATCGCGCTGCTGCATCGGTCGTAAAAGGCGGCGGCAAGCCCGCCGCACTCCCAGATGGTTTTGCGCCGCCGAGCGGGCTAGCATTCTTTGCGGCGCGCGGGGTGGCTTCGCGAAAAGGGATGCGGCAGCCGGAAGTGCAACTGCAGGTTCGAAAACCGGCGACGCCTGCTAACGAAGATGACTGGCTGAACTGGGAGTGTCAGCCACGACCGAGACAACTTCGCCCGGTTTTATGGTTTCCATGTGTGCGACGCAATCTGGCAGGGAGGGCAGGAGATCGCCGAGGCGATTTGATTTTGCCCGGAGAATAATAATCGCGAGCTTGCGGCCTTGAAGGTTTTGTTCGTATTCCACACCCTTGTCCATCGTCAAGAAAATCTCGTAGCCCTGCTTTTCCGCCAGTGACAGCAGCTCGCCGTTGCGCTGTCCCGCGAGTCCAAGCTCCGGAACCGTCCGGCATTCATGCATGGCCAGGCTATTTTTGATTTTTCGCGGGAGACACTCGTCGATTAGAACTTTCATCCAAGTTCGTCAACGAGGAGGGACTTGGCGAGTTCGAGGGCGGCGATGGCGGCGGAGCGGGTGACGGTGGGGAAGTCGTCGAGGAAGTCGTCGAGAGTTTGGCCGCCTTCGAGGTAATCGAGGAGCGCCTGGAAGGGTACGCGGGTGCCGCGAAAGACGGCGGTGCCGCCGAGGACTTCGGGATCTTTTACGATAATGTCGCCGACTGCGGGCATGGCAGCACTCCTTTGGTGAGCCGGCAGAGTGGTTCTAGTTTACCGTATCCGGTGGCGGGGCGGGGCCGCATTTCCGGCGCGAAGTTTGCTTCGCATGCGCTGAACGGGGCGTGCGTCGCATGCTTGGATCGCGCTGCTGCATCGGTCGTAAAAGGCGGCGGCAAGCCGCCGCACTCCCAGATGGTTTTGCGCTGCCGAGCGGGCTTGCGTTTTTTTCCGGCGCGCGGGGTGGCTTCGCGGCAGCGTTTGAATTTTGCGGTAGTGGGCTATCAGGCTTCGCGCTTTAGGAGAGTGGCTAGGAGGCGGCGGAGGTTGTCAACGGCGTCGAAGAGTTCTTTGATGCCGGGGGTTTCGATGCCGATGTCGGCGGATTGCAGGTCGAGGGAGAGGTCGCTTGCGATTTGCGTGGCGCGTTTTACGCGCTCGGCGGACATGATGGGGAGGACGGAGAAGGGATCGCCGCCGGATTCGTTGTTGAGGCCGAGCCATTTTTGCACGGCCCAGGTGGTGCTGCGGATGTGGTCCACGGCGTTGCGGAATTCGGAGAGGACGCGGGCGTCGAGTTCGCCGGATTTTACGAGAGCTTCGAGTTGATGGAGTTCGCTGGTGGCGGCTTCCAGGCGCGCGGTGACGGGTTGCGCTAAGTTGCCAGCCGCGTCATTTATCGGGCGCAGTCATTCAATATTCTCCCCGCGGCTGGGCGCGTTGTGGGAATCAGACTACGGCGCTGGGCGGCGGGAAGACAAGAAAATAATTTGGGAGGCTGGACCGCGGCGGGGCGAAGGTTTTTTCGGGAAGGCCGTATGGAATAGAGTGCGGCATGTTTCGTCTAAACCGGGGCGCAGCCCTTCGATTCGGCACTGCCGAATCTCAGGATGAATCGCGCTGTAGCGCTGACCCTTCGAACCGGCACCGCTGGTTCTCAGGATGAATCGCGCTGTAGTGCTGACCCTTCGAACCGGCACCGCCGGTTCTCAGGATGAATCGCGCTGTAGCGCGATTCACAAGCAGCGCCCCTACGGACCCGATTTGGGTATGGGCGGCGAATGATGAGGCACGCGGCGCTCATTCCCTGCGCAGGGCTTGCATCGGGTCAACCTGGGTGGCGCGGCGGGCTGGGATGAAGCAGGCTAGCAGGGCTGCGAGCAGAAGCAGGAAGGCGACGGCGGCGAAGGCCGGGACGTCCAGCGCGCCGACATGGAAGACCAAGCTCTGCATGGCTTTGCCCACTCCATAAGCTCCGAACAAACCGAGAAGCAATCCCACGCAGGCCAGCAGCATGCCTTCTTTGAGGATGAGCGCCAGGACGCGCGCGGGTCCGGCGCCGAGAGCCATGCGCACGCCGATTTCGTGGGTGCGTTGGGCGACTGCGAAAGACATCACGCCGTAAATTCCCACGGTGGCGAGGAGCAGGGCGAGCGCGGCGAAGCCTCCGAAGAGCGCGGCGGTGAAGCGGTCGGGGGCGAGAGTGGCGTCCTTGAGCTGGTCCATTGTTTTCACTTCGGCGAGCGCAAGATTCGGGTCCATGGATTGCACGATGTCGCCGATGGATCTGGCCAGTATGGCGGGGTCCAGCGCGGCGCGGACTGCGACGTCGGCTGCCGGCCAGGGGCTTTGCGCGAAGGGCACGTCAATTTCGGGGAAGCCGTCGCGGCGGCGGCTGCCGTTGTGGACGTCTTTATAGACGCCGACGATTTGCCAGGGAATTTGCGGGCCGAACTTGCTGGCGCCCGGAATCAATTGATCGATCAGCACGGTTTGCGTGAGGGGATCGAGGCCGGGGAGAAATTGCTTGACGAATTTTTCGTTGACGATGGCGACGGGAACGCCGCCGGCGACGTCCTGGTCGGTGAAGGCGCGGCCGCGGACGAGGCTGATGCCGAAGGTCTTGAAATAATCGGGACTGACCATATTGAAGCCGGTGGCGGGGCGCGCCGAAGCGTCGGTGACATGAGGATTGCCGGCGATTTGCAAGGGCATCGCAAAATTCACGCCGCGCAGCGGCATGCCTTCGGACACGGCCACGGCGGTGACGCCGGGGAGAGCGCGGATGCGTTGCAGAAGCTGGGCGTAGAAGGTTGAAATTTGTGGCGCGCCGGCGAAGTGGCCCGGCGGTTCGGGAAGCGAGAAGGTGAGGACGTGGTCGGAGCGAAAGCCGAGGTTCACATGGGTGACGTTCCAGAGGCTGTGAATAGCGAGGCCGCCGCCGGCGAGCAGGCTGAGGGCCAGGGCGAATTCGGCGATGACGAGCAAGCGGCGCAAACCGTGGCGGCTGCTGAACCCCGTGGCGCTTCCGCCGCCTTGCAATGCTTCGTTGAGGTTCATGCGCGCGGCGAGCCAGCCCGGGGCGCAGCCAAAAAGAAGGCCGGTGAATAAGGCGGCGGCGAGGGTGAAAAGCAGGACGGGAAGGTTGAGGCGCACGTCCGCTTCGGCGGGCAGAGTGGACGGCGGCATGATGGCGATAATTATTTTTATGAGCGCCCAGGCGACGGCGATGCCGAGCGCGCCGCCCAGCACGGCCAAGACCATGCTTTCGGCGAGAAACTGGCTGAAGAGCTGCAAGGGTGAGGCGCCGAGCGAGGCGCGCAGAGCGACTTCCTTGCGGCGAGCGATGGCGCGGGCCATGAGCAAGCTGGCGACGTTGGCGCAGGAAATGAGCAGGACGAAGCCGACGGCGCCCATCAGCAGCCAGAGGGCGGTGCGCACGTCCGAGCCCAGCCAATCGTTCTTGAAGGGTTCGACGCTGGCGCTCCAGCCGGAATTTGACTTGGGATATTCGGCGGCGAGGTGGCGGGTGACGGCGTCCATGTCCGCATTCGCTTGCGCGATGGTGACGCCGGGCTTGAGGCGCCCGAGAACCAGTAGCCAATGGACATCGCGATTGAGCTGGTCCGGGGTGAAAGCCAGCGGCGCGGTGAATTCACCCGAGTGGCGGTCTTCCGAACCGGGAGGGTGAACGCCGATGACGGTGTAGGATTCTCCATTGATGTGAATCTGGCGGCCGATGACGTGGGGATCGCTGCCAAAGCGAGTTTGCCAGGAGCGGTGATTGATGATGACCACGTGATCTTTGCCGGGGAGCGCGTCGTCGGGAAGCAAGTAGCGTCCCAGGAAGGGTCTTTCGCCGATCATTTTTGAGTAAAAGCCGGGCGTGACGAATCCGCCGGTTACGCGCTCGGGCCTTTCGCCGGTGGCGACGTTGAAATCGGCATTGCTGCCGGTGGCCAAGGCCTGAAAAACGGAAGTCTGGCGCTGCCAATCGAGAAAATCAGCGGTGGAGGTGACGTTTCGGTGGCCGCTATATTTTGACCACACCACGACAAGCTGCTCGGGATGCGGGAAGGGAAGCGGAGCGAGGAAAGTGGCGTAGACGACGCTGAAGATGGCGGAGTTGGCGCCGATGCCGAGAGCGAGGGCGAGGATGGCGACGGCGGCGAAGGCGGGATTTTTGCGGAGGAGGCGGAAACCGAAGCGAATGTCACGCAGGAAATTTGGCATGGTGGTGCGCTCCTCTCCGGCTCAGGAACGCGGCTGAGCGGCGGTAAGGGTGACGATGCGAGCGACGGGCCGAGTTCTTCGTGCCACTGAAAAAAAGCGCCACGCGAAATCTGAAATCAAGAGATAACCGGATGGTACATCACGCAGGCATGCGCCGTGCGAAAAATCCGGATCGGTGGGGAGGCGGGCGATAGGTTCAGAGCGCGCGATTCAGGGCCAGCGGGTGCCGGAGTGGCCGCAGCCTTCTAGGACTGAGAGGAGGCTGGAGAGGCTTAGAAGTTCGCGGACGCGGGGGCTTAGGTTGTGGAGGTGGAATTCACATTTGGCGCTTTTTGCGGAGATGTAGAGGCCGACTAGGGCGCCTAGGCCGGAACTATCCATGTAGGAGAGGTCGGTTAGGTCGAGGATCACGCGGCGTTGATGGGGGAGCAGGGCTTTTACTTCGGTTTTGAGTTGCGGCGCGGTTTCCATGGTTAGGCGGCCGGTGCAGCGGACTACCGTGGCGTCTTCCCAGGCGTAGGTGTGGAGATTTAGAGTGCGGGTGGGGAGTGGCGGCAGGGGCGGCAGTGGTGGAAGAGTGGACATCGGCAGGGTGTTTACTCTGGATAGGCGGTGATGACAAGTAATTTTTCGATGGGCGCGGTTTGCGCGGGACGGACGCCTCGCGGATCGAGCGTGGCGCGGAGGGCGGGTCTGAGACCCGCCCCTACTGGACCTTGCGCGCAGAGTGGGTCGGCGGAGAGCGCGGCGCGGGACGGGGGCGTAATGATGGTCCTAGTATCCCGGTACTTCCCGAAACGGTACTTGGCTGGACGGCACCAAAGCGAGTAGGCTTCCGCTGGAAACGTAGCTTCCATCAACGCGCGGTCGAAGGCCGGATGCTGCAGAGCTGAGGGGGATTTCTCTCTGGAGCCGATTTTGCGAGAGGCCTGGGGATTGCGCGCGATTTTTGGGGCTTGTTGGTGGCTCGACCGTGACGTGTCCTTTTCTCCGCGAGGCCGGACGGGTGCTCGTCTGGCCGGGATTGCGCGACGGCGTAGAAGAGTTGGGGTGTGGGGGATTGGGAGGGCCATATGCGGAGAATCTTGCAATTCTTTTTGATCGTGATGAGCGCATTGATCGGTTTTCTTTTTGCGGGAGCGGCATGGGCGAATCCGCAGGCCGGCTCGGCGGTGACGCAAGAGCAGGTGAAAGGAAACGCGGGAGCGGCGAGCGCGCCGTCGTATAGCGCGAGCGCGGCGACTCCGGCGGAGAGTGCGACCGCGCCACTGGCCGGGGCGACGACCGCAACTTCGGCGGAAAATGCGGCGGCGAGCAAGCAGCAATCCGGCGGACCGATGGCGGCGCCGGCCGCGGTGGTGGCTGTGCCCGGCGCGGGCAAGCCGGCGGCGAATGCGGCGAGAGCGGCGAGATCGGCGACTGCGGCGAACGATCCGCACAATTTTCCGGCATCACCTCCGGCGGACGAGAGCGCGGACGCGGCTTGCCAGAATTATTTTTCGGCGTACGGGCTGACGCCCCGGCAGATGAAATGGATCGAACGAAACAGGAAGAAACTTTTTCCGAACGTGTGTCCCGCCCCGGATCCGCTGCGCGTGAATTTCGTGATTATTTTCACGCATGACGTGAATTTTTTTAACGTGACGATGCCCACGCCGGTCCATGAGAACGCGGGGTTTTCGGATTTCACGGCGATGACGCCGCTGGATATCGGGCAGATGTCCACGGAAGACGCCGAGAGGGCGCACCGGGAATATGTGTGGATCTTCGAGTTTGCGCCGGGGACTTTTGATCCGGGGAATTTTTCGCCGCGGCGGCGGTATCAATATTCGAAGGCGGAAGCGAATGCGCTGGGCGGGAACGCGGGCGTCAAGACGGTGGAGGACGCTTTCCGATTTGTGGCGGCTGCGAGCCACTGAGAGGCGCTGAGAGGCGCTGGGCGAGCACGGCGTAGTTATTATTATTCCGGGATTTTCATCCCCGCGAAGGTCCGAGGGTCGGCGCGACGCGGGCCTCTGAACCTTTTTCCCCATTCCGTGTGACGACAGGAAAAACACCGACAGAAAAACCAAGAGTTAAGGCTGCCGGCTCGACGTAAACCGTCGAGCCGCCGCTACAGATGCAACTGCGGAGCGGAGTTTTTTTTCGGCCTGCGTTGTTATCGTTGTTCCGCGGGCGGGATTCAAGGCACGCGAAGCAAGCTTCGCGCCGGAGAGGCGGAAGCCCTTCGTGCCTCAGGATAAACAAGCTTCCGCACTCCCAGATTGCGTCGCGACGAATATTGGGTTGGGTGCGCGCGGGCGCGATTACGGCGAAGAGAGATCCCGCGCTCCGCTCGGGATGACATCAAATGTTGCGGGCGACTCGCAGCTAGTGGGGGCGGGTGGTCAGGCCGGATTTTTTCCAGAGTTTTTCCCAGTGCCAGATGCCGGGGGTGTCGTGGAGTGTGCGGTAGCCCATTTGGTGGGCTAGCATCAGGATTTGGCCGCGGTGGTGGGCTTCGTGCGAGAACATGTAGGCGAACATGGTGGCGCCGGCGGGCCAGACTTGGCTCCAACTGCCGCGGGAAAATTTTGTGACGCGGCGATTCGGTGAGGCGGAGAGAGCGTCTTGCAGCATGCGCAGGCATTGCGCGGAGCTTTTTTTGTGGGCGGCGGCGGCTTGTTTGATGGTGCAGCGGTCGGGATCGAGCGGCGCGGGACATTTCAGGTGCGGCGCGGAATTTTTCAGCCACACCAGACGGCAATTGTGGAGATGCGCGAAGATGGCGGCGATGGGGCGGCCGCTGCGTTTTTTTCCGGGCGGCTGGGCGCGCCAGGCGCGCGGGTGGAGAGTAGCGAGGATGAGCTGGTTCATGGCGTCGTTGGCCGCGTAGATTTCGAGCAGAGAATCGCGGATTTCGGCGAGAGCGGCGTGGGATTCTTGGGATGGCTGTGCCATCGAGAGGCTCCGGCGATTCAGGCGTCTCGCTTATGCGTTTGGTGGAAGGCGCAGATGCGAGTATCGCGCCGCGAGCGTACGCGTACGCGCGCGCGCTGAGCGGCGCATATCATACTACGCGTTGCGGCGCGGTGAGCGGGCAGGAGGGATGGCTGAATTGCGCAGAGGCACGTCGTTATGTGGCTTCTTCCTGTTTAGTGTGCAGATCAATCCGCGGGATGAATCGCTGCGCAGTCGCACGCTTGCTCGCATGCTGCGCAGTCGGTGCATTCGTCCACTTTGACGACGAGAGAACCATCGTCTTTCTTTTCGATGGCCGCAACCGGGCAGGCTTCGAGGCAGTGATCGTCTTTTTCGCATTTTTCCTGGTCAATGATGTAGGCCATAGAGCCTCCGTGGGAAGTGGCGCGCACGCGCCAAAGTGGTGACGTTCACAGGTTACCGTCGCGGAGCGGACCGGTATGTGACGGTCGTTACACAAGGTTGTGTCGCAGCTCACAAGCGGCTGCAGGCGAAGGCGCTCAGCGCAGGCTATTGCGAGGCGAGATTGGCGCCGGAGAGCAGGGCGCTATCGCGGTAGCCGGGTTGCACGGTGATGTAGCTTTGTTCGCGGAGTTCGGCGAGGTAATCGCGCAAGCGGGGCTGCATTTTCAGGGCGTGGATGGCGTTGCGGATGTCGGGCTCGACTTTTTCCATGGGCTGGACGCCGGCGGGGAAGTGATCGTCAACTTTCAGGATTTCGAATCCGGTGCGGGTCTGGATCACGTCGCTGATCTGGCCTTTGGTCATCTGGAAAACAACGGCTTCGAGCTGCGGCGAGAGGTCGCCTTTTTTGAAAGTGCCGAGATCGCCGCCGTCTTTGGCGGTGCTGCCCTGGGAATAGAGCCGCGCGACGCGGCTGAAATCGTCGCCATTGAGGACGCTCGAACGCAGGCCCTCGGCTTTGCTGCGCACGGCGGGGAATTCGTCCGGAGTTTTTCCTTCGGTGCTTAGCGAAATTTCAGAGAGCACCACGCGCTCGGGCAGCGTGTATTCCTGCAGGTGCGCTTCATAATATTGCTTCACTTCGTCGGCGGAGATGTCCACGTGCGAGCCGACTTCGCGGCGCACGAGTTCCTTCTGGAGCAGGTCGTTGCGAATGGTGGTCTTGTAGGCTTCCCAGGTGAGGCCGGAAGCTTCGACGCCTTTTTTGAGATCGTCGAGAGTGGCGAGGCCGTTCTGCTGGCGGACCTGGTCGAGGCGCTTGGCGAGATCGGATTCGACGCTGATGTTCATGTCCCTGGCGCGCTGGACCATCAGGGCCTGGTCAATCATGCCGCGCAGCAAATCCTTCTGCTGGTCTTTGAAGTGCGCGGCAATCTGGTCGGGCGGGCAGCCCTGACAATCGTGGGCCGCTTCGTCGCGCAATTGCTGTTCGGCTTTCTGATAGTCGGCGAGAGTGATGACCTCGTTGTTTACGCGCGCGACGATGTCCGCATCGGCCGCGGGCTGGGCTTGCGCGCGCACGGTGGCGGGAAGCAGCGCCGCGAGCAAAGTGAGCACCGCGACGGTGAAGAGCGAGGCGAAGCGCGAGGTGAACCCCGAGGTGAACCCCGAGGTGAACCCCGAGGTTACGACCGCTGGATGATTGCGATTTTTCATGGTGTGCGCCGCCTTATTTGGGTGCACCACGATTGTAGCTGGATTTTGCGATTTAGACCCATGGACGCGGTAAATCGGCTCAGCAAATGGCGAAGTAAGGCGTTATTTCAACGCAAGAGAGCGCCACATTCATTTTCGAAGACCGTGCTCAAGGGGTTTGCCTTGCAGCGAAAGCGTTGCTCACCTGTCAATCGAAATCCCGCTAAACAGCGGTTTTCCGGCCGTCGAAGTGCAGAACCCAAAAATGGCGACAGCCAGGAAGACGAAGAACACGAAAAATGTAGGTTCCGCGTACCAAGCGGAAAGATGAGTGGTCAGAATATAGCTATGCAAAATGCCGTTTGTACAAGTACAGACCACAAGTGCAAAGAGGCCGAAGCGAACTAAAATCGCCAGGCCGGTGCCCCAGGTCACCAATACCTCCGTCACGATCAGCACCGGGCTATCCTGCTCCCATACGTTGAGGAACGAGACGAGCAACAGCAAGACCACAATCGCCAACCATTCCTTGCGCAGCACAATTCGGACGAGAAAGAAAATGAAGAAGAACAACAGCGACAAAGCGAACACAATGACAATGAACGCTGGAATGGATCCGAGCAAATCGCGAAGGCCTGACAGACTGTCATAATCCAGGCCGGATTCCGGCGGCAAAGGCAGCTTTCCGATCCAGCCGGGAATCAATTCCAGCATCCGGAACGCGACGGCTGGAAAAACTCCCGCAAGGATTCCCAGCACCAGATCGCGACCCACAACGGGGTCTCGCATCTGCCCCGCCAACACGCGGCCCCAGGAAATCAACGAATCCGGCCAGCGCCTGCGGACATACGGTTCGAGCGCGACATATAGAATCCACACGGTCGTCCCCACGATCAACCCTACTGCGGCTGCCGTGAAGAGAATCCCGGCCTCCGGTGGCCCTGGGACATGGTGAGCGGCCATTAGATAAACGCCACCAAGTGAGAAAGACACCAGCAGAGCCAAGCGCGTCGCGCCTCGCCGATCGCTTCGTCCGGACCGGAGGTTGCTCCGCGCCATCACAACTCCCAGAATGAGGAGCGAGAAAAACACCGCATCAGCGGCCAATTCGATCGATCCTCCGGAGACTGGCTGCAGGGCGGACATCCGGTCCGGCTTGGTCCATTGGGAAATAAGGTCGAAATATACCGGCTTCCGGCGGTACGACGCTGCTTCCACGCGCAAGGGCAATTCGGGATGGCCCGGCCAGGTTCCCTCCCATGCTGCCCGCGCGTCGGTCACCGCAAGGGGCGTCCATTGCGGCGGCACGGACTTGAACTGGTTTGCGTCCAACCCCGCCGCGGCAAATAGGGCGCCCCAATTCGGCGGAGATGCGGCCGGCTCGGTGGAGTCATCGAACTGCGGTGGCACAGCCTCAAATCTCAAGAGATGTCCCTGCGTATCAAGAAACATGAGCAACATTCCCGGAATTAAATTTGGGGGATCGTCTGAAGTCACGATACCCCAAGAACCCAGCGTGACATTGGACATGAATCCCGGACTTTCGCGGTACCAAAACGTGACCGTGGGAGGAACGCCGGAAGATAGCTTGTTCCACCGCGTAAGACTGCGATCATTCTTCTCGATGTAATCGAGATACCCTGGAAATGATTTGAATGCGTAAGCGGTATCCACCGGCGCGGCCGTGTAATCAAACTCGCGGGCCATCTCACGCGCTTTCGCAGCCAATACTTCGGGCGGGCTAGGCAACGGGACAAGATTTGGCAATTGCGTTTTCTGGGCCAAGACGACGGACGCCACCAGTCCAACAACGATCAGCAGCAGGCAGCCCCAGGCAATCGCAGGCCGCAGGCCTACTTTTTCTCCCGAGGCGGCGACCATTTCGGGTGACGGCGTTTCCCCCGCTGCAAGCGCGGCGGCAAGGGGATCGCCGCCGGGCAGCGCGGCGGAAACTTGCAGGGACGAGGCTGGGCGCTTCGTCGGGTCTTTCTGCAGGCAGCGCAGCATCACGCGCTCAACGAGCGGGTCAATGTCCTTCAAGTGCGCGGAGGGAGCCGTGGGCGCGCTTTTTTCGCGCAGCCGCGCCATCTCGTCGTAAGTAGCGGCTTCGTATGGTTTTTTGCCGGTAAATATTTCGTACATCACCAGGCCGAGAGAATACAGATCGCTCTTCGCGGTGATTTCGCCGCCGGAGAATTGCTCGGGAGACATGTAGGCAGGCGTACCGGCGCGCGCATTTTCACCTTGGACTTCCGTAGCGAGGCCGGCGAGGCCGAAATCGGTGATGCGCGCACGGCCGCGGCCGTCGAGCATGATGTTGGCAGGCTTCAGATCGCGATGAATGATCCCGTATTCATGCGCTGCGGCCAGGCCTGCGCAAACTTGCCGCGCGATTTCCAGGGCCTTGTCGGCCGGCAGGCGGCCGATACGACGCATCAGCGAGGCGATATCCTCGCCATCCACGAATTCCATGGTCAGGAAGGTTTGGCCGTCGGCCTCGCCGATGTCAAACACGCGGCATACGTTGGGATGAGAGACCTGCCGCGCCAGGCGCACTTCGCGCGTAAAACGGGACAGAGCCTGCTCGTCGCGAGCCAGAGATTGCGGCAGGAATTTCAGCGCGACGGTCTGGCCGAGCTTCAAATCCTCGGCGCGATACACTTCGCCCATGCCGCCCTTGCCGAGCGGCGAAACGATGCGATAGCGGTCGGCGAGCGTCGTGCCGGGAACGTAGCGAGCTTCAAATCCAGAACTGGAGAGATGGGATGGAGTTCGAGGCGGTCCCGACTCCATGCGGGGCGGGTGCGCCGCTGCGCCGCCTCCCTCGTCGGGCCGCTCATCCCGGGCCGCGCGAATCGCGCGAGCGGCCGGTGAATCCACGCGCGTCACCGTCGGAGTAGAACTGAAGTCCGCGGGCGTGGCGCAAGCGGGGCAAAACGCCGCTCCATCAGGCAACTCGCGCGCGCAAGAAGAGCACTTCATTTGGAATGCCCGATTCGGACCATCCAGTTCGCGCCATCGTACGCTTCCCGCAACCCTGACACAACGGATTTGGCGCCGCAGCCAAGGCCCGGCCAAAGCAGTTCCTGTTAGCGGAAGCTAACTCCCGATTAGGCGGCGGTCTGAATGGGTGGAGGCAACACTAAGTTCGAACCCACGTTGCGTTGAAGCAAAAGCCAAAATCGCTCGCCAGGATCAGACGAGCGGGAACGCTGCCCGGCTAGATTTTGAGCGCATTCAGCGAAACAGATGATTCTTCCTCGGAAGCATTGTCGAATGCGTGCGCCGGATGGTGTTGCAGCGACCGATTGAACCGGGACGATTCATCGGAAATTTGAAATGGACGCGTACGATTACGCGTCGATCAAGGATTTTGCGGCCGGTGATGCCGTTGGCGGGCGTTTATTTCGGCAGGTCGCCGCCGGATTGTTCGCGGACCATGTACTCGGCGTACCAGTCGGGCCAGTTGGTGTCTGGGTGGCCGAGGCGTTTTTCGTGCTCGCCGTGGGCGTGCTCGGCGCGGCGCATGGCGTTCGCGAGATCGCTTGCTGACGCGAAGGTGGTGGAGGCCGGGTCGAGGCGTCCCGGCAGGCGCGCGGTGATTTCCTGGAGCAGCCAGCCGTTGCCGTCGGGATCGTGGAAGGAAGCGAACGAGCGGTAGCTGCGATGCTCGGCGTCCGGACCGCTGACGCGCAGGCGTCCGAAGAGGTAAGGCTCGTCGCGGCCGGCGTAGGCGCCGGGAGAATCGTGGAAGACTTCGCTGATCTGGATGCCGCGATCGAGCAGCGCTTTGCGGGCGGCCTGCACGTCTGAGACGATCAGGTAGAGGCCCTGCGCGGAGCCGGGCGCGGCCGGGGTGATGTTCTTGCCGAAGATGATCGAGCATCCGGAGCCGGGCGGCGTGAACTGGAGGATGCGGAAGTCTTTGCCGCTGTCGAAGTCGGCATCGAGGCGCCAGCCGAGCTTCAGGTAGAACTGCTTGGCGCGGTCCAGGTCCGAGACGGGGATGACGACTACTTCGAATTTCATGTCCACCGGGGCGACGCCGGGGTCGCCGGCCGGGTCATTATTAGGGATTGCGGTACGGACCGGATTGCTGCTCACGGCTGCCTCCTTCGTTGCGTGCGATGAGGGCTGGGATTTCACCGTGCCGTCGCGGAGCGCGCTACGTTTGCGGCGGCTCGAGGTCGGCCGGGAGGTCGCTCGGCGAGCCAGGCTTGCCGTAGTTCGGTCGCATCAGGCTGTGAAGGGCTAGGAGGCTAGCATAATTGTTTGTCCGGCGCATTAAATCGTGGTGAAGCGCGTAATCGGAAATCTCTAACAACGTCGGCCGTGTCAATTTCTTTTTAAAGCGCACTTCTCCGTTCACTTCAAAGAGCGTCTTTGTTCGTCGTGTTCTTTGGCCCTGTCGACGACCACGGCTCGCCTGTAATCTTTCGGTCGGTTTCAGTTCGACCTACACATCTCTTCGATCCCAGCTTCAGACCATAATTACTCGTCCGAACTCCCTCTTGCGAAGGAGCGGGATGCCCATTCACTAGGACGGCGTTCTACTACACGCCATTTCCGGTTCCGAGCTGTCCCGCGTGCGAACCGAATTTGACCCACTCTGCATATTCCCAACCCTTCCGCCACATCCAGTAGAACCGCACTCCCAGTCTGCGGGCCATGGCCACCTTGGCAATGTTCCGTTGCCGGCGCACCGCCAGATGCAGGTACCGTCGTCTCCAGTCCGCATCACATCGTGCTGCGGCTTGGGCTGCTTCCCCCAGCAAGAAACGCAACAAGGAACTGCCTTGCTTGGTGATGTGGCCTAGTCGTTGATGGCCCGCGCTGGAGTCCTCGCATGGAATCAGTCCGACATAGCTGCCGATCTGCTTGCCGCACTGAAATCGTTCCACCGTCCCGATGATCAGCACGAAGGCCAGCGCCGTAAGGGGTCCCACTCCAGGATGGGTCATGAGCCGCAGCGCCTCGGGCCACTTCCTGGCTTCCCGCTCGATCGCTGCGGTTAGCTCTTCGATGCTGGGGTTCATCCGGTCCAGCAGCTCCAGCAGATCTTTCCGGCGCCGCGAGGCCCACGGTGCGAGCGCTAGCTTTTCTAACTGGGCTCGTCCTGCCTCGCTCCACAGCTTCTTCTTCCGTCGCTGGCCTTCGTTCATCGCCAGAGCCTGCAGTTGATTCATGATCCGCGTGCGCATCTGCACCAGGCGATGTCGGTGCCAGAGCAGTTGCCGTAGATCCCGATTCTCCGGACTGGGTACCCAGATCTGCGGAAAATTATTTTCCCGCAGCAGTCGCAGCAGCAGTCGGGCGTCCTCCCGGTCGGTCTTCTGCTTGCGGACTCGCTTGGTTTTGATCTTCGCCGCATCGCCGATCCACAGCTCCATACCGAGTTCTGCCAGCAACCGCTCGAACCAGCGGGAGTAGCCCGTGGCCTCGATCCCTACTCGCACGCTGACTCCCCGCGTCGCCAGTTCCCGGTAAAACTTCTCGGCTTCTCCCGCACTGTGGTTCAATTGCCGTTCCTCATACTCTCCCGTTTCTGTGTCCACCAACGCGATGTACTGGTCGCTCGGGTGATAATCCACGCCTATAATGATCATGTTCGGCTCCTTTCTCCCGAGCCTTTGGTCATCGACAAACCATAGTCTACTCGGGTCTAAGGAGCCGACGTTGTTATGCAATCACTTGAAATACATGGGTAAAATTGATGCGTTTGTCACCCGTGTGGGGTGCGTCCGAGCTCGCCGCGGCTCGGTCGCGGCGGGCTGGCCTGCTGGGAGCACGGCTCGGCTTGCAATTTTTTACGGGTGGTACAGGCTGGGTGCCCGGCGCGCGGAGCGGAGTGTGCAATATTGCACACATTTAGTGGTCGCGGGGGTGTATAACCAAGGCCCAAACTATGACCGCACCGTCTGTCTTGGCGTCGAAGAGTGTCCCGAAGGATCCGGCTGCCGAGAATCGTATCAATTGGGCGATCGCGCCGGTTTTGTTTATGTTTCACGTTGGTGCGGTGGTGGCGCTCTTCTACTTCACCTGGAAATTGCTGTTTCTGGCGCTCTGTTTATATTGGGTGACGGGAGCGCTGGGGCTGGGAATATGTTTTCACCGGCTGCTTACGCATCGCTCGTTCACGACGCCGAAATGGTTTGAATACTTTCTGACGATCTGCGGCGTGGCGGCTTTGGAAGGCGGGCCGCTGCTGTGGGTGTGCACGCATCGCAAGCATCATCAATTCGCGGACAAGGACGGCGATCCGCACTCTCCGCGCGATGGCAAGTGGTGGTCACATGCGGGCTGGATCCTGGTGGGGAATGCTTTGCGGCAGGATGTGGCGGTGCTGAGGCGCTACGTGCCGGATCTGGCCGAAGACAAATTTCACGTGTGGCTCACGAAGTACCATCTGGCGGTGCCGGCGCTGGTGGGAGTGGGGTTGTACGCGATCGGGGGATTCCGCTTCGTGCTGTGGGGCGTTTTCTTCCGCACGGTGGTGGGGCTGCACGCGACGTGGATCGTGAATTCGGCCGGGCATATTTGGGGGTCGCGGCGCTTTGCCACGCGCGATACGTCCACGAACAATTGGTGGGTGGCGCTGGTGAGTTTTGGAGATGGATGGCACAACAACCATCACGCCTATCCGGTTTCCGCGCGACATGGGTTGAAGTGGTATGAAATTGATTTGAACTGGTACACGATTTGGATGTTCAAGCTGGTGGGACTGGTGTCCCACGCTCATGAAGCGCCGCTGCTTGCTCGTACGTACGCCGACCGAGGGTGAATTCGGCGTGTTGCGGCGGGTGCCAGGCGTGGTGGGTTCTCCGTTTGCGTGAAAAGTCAAAAGCGGGGCTTCAGAGCCTGTGTGAGAACTGCGAGACCTGTACTTCAGCGGCTAAAGCCGCTCGGATTCTGATGCGGTTATGCCGTAGCTAAAGCTACGGCCTACAAAGATTCTCGTTCTGTCACGCAGACACTAAAACCCCTGATGATAGGCTGAGCTTTATGTCGGAGCTAGAGCTTCGACCCCCTAAAAGGCCGCGTTTTTCCGCAAGCTGTCCTGCCGGCGGGAGTGCGATCGAGGGCCTAACCCGCGGTGCACTGCAGTGTTGGTATTCCCCACACATTCGATCATCTAGTTGACTCACTCCTGGAAGGATTTCGCCTACAATTGATAATAGCGAAGTACCAATTATGCACATTGACGCGACGCAATTTCTCATTTTGGGAACCGGGGCGGCCTTCGCGGTATGGGTGTGGAGGTTTTCGTCGATCCTCCGGAAGACGCCGCGAGAAATGCGCGCGGCCGCGCTGCGCGGAGCGGCGAAGGCGATGGGCAGCGAGTTCTGGGAGCGGGAGTGTCCTTATCAGAGCGAGCTGGCGGAAGAGTTGACGACCGACGCAAACTTGATCGTGCACACGTTGCGGTGGCCGAATGCGCAGGTGCAGATTGTTTCGTTTCAGGAAATTCGTCACGGGGCGAAAGGGCGCAGCCAGTACCTCTACTGGGTGGGCTACCGGTTCAGCGAACGTGTGTTTCCGAAGTTCGATTTGAAAACGACGCGCACGGCTTCTTTTTTGGGCCGCGGGTGGTGGCGGAAAGTTTCCCTGCCCGGACAGATTGATTTTGAAAGCCGCTACACATTGACGGGGCAGAACCGCGCGCTGATCGAGCAATTCTTTACGCCGGCGCGCTGCGCGGCAATTTTGGCTCGGGAGTGGCCTCGCGGGACCAGCCTGAAAGCCGGCGGGCACTGGGTGCTGGCGCACCGCGAAAAATTGTTCGATGCCGCGAGCGAATCGGATTCGGAAGCGAGCGTGGCGAAAGAAATACAGGATGCGTCGTTGCTGGTGACGGGAATGCTGCCGCTGGCGGAGGCGTTGACGGATGCACACCTGGTGGACCAAGCGCAGCGCTATGTGGGACTTTCTGAAGACAGTGTGAAGAACAGACGAACTTGGTGGGACCGCCTGGCGTTCCTGCTTTTGGCTTTTGCGATCGCCGCGGCAATTCTGGCGTCGGTCGCGTTTTTCGGCACGCTCTGGGACCGGCTCGATCGAGTGATTCCGCAATCCGAGGCGCGACAATACCTGGTTGCCGCGCTCCTGGTCGCGGCGCTATGGGCCTTGGGTGAGTGGCTGGTGCGTTTTTACCGGCGGACGAAACAGCGCGCGGCGACGCGATTGGAGGCGCAATTTTCCGTCTCGCTCGACAGGCCTTGAGGTAATACCCGCCGCTCCGGCTCCCGCTTGCAGTTCCGCTTACTTTTCCGTTCTCGATGATCCGGGCCTCCGGGCAACTCTTCTTTCGGACCTGCAATCTGATTTGCGAGCGACGCAGTTCCACGCGCGTGGGTCCGAAAAAATTCCTGCTGAAATGGAACGGTGATGACGGCGGAAAAAACTGCGGTGGCCCTGGGCTGGCGCGTCTACGGCTTGGGCGTGATGGCGGTGGGGTTGGCGTCCGTGGTGTTCCGGGAATTCGATCCGGGGCAGCCGGTGGCCGAAAATTTTCCGGCGCGCACTGCGCTGGCGTGTGCCGCGGGCGCGTTGATGGTGGCAGCGGCTGCGGCGATCGAGTGGCGGCGAACGGTGGCGTGGGGCGCGGCGGCGCTTGCGGTGTATTACACGCTCTTTGTGGTTGTGCTGATGAACGGGCGGGTGCTGCTCACGGATTACGCGGTGTATGTGACGTACGAAGATATTGCGATGCAGATGGCGATCGCCGTGGGCGCTTTGATTATTTTCGCCAGCACCGCCG
The DNA here is from genome assembly GCA_963780035.1 of uncultured Acidobacteriota bacterium. Lineage (GTDB taxonomy): Bacteria > Acidobacteriota > Terriglobia > Acidiferrales > UBA7541 > Palsa-295. The sequence goes on from CAWAAG010000024.1 coordinate 401,605, forward strand.
CGATTGATGCGGCGCTGGCCGCGCGGCTGAAGCGGACCGGGCAACTGGCGTTTGGAGTCTGCGCGTTGATATTTGGCGGGGCACATTTTGTGTATATGAATATGACCGCGCCGATGGTGCCGAAATGGCTGCCGCCTTCGCAGGTTTTCTGGGGTTACGCGACTGGAGTGTGCTTCGTCGCGGCGGGGGCGGCGATTTTGAGTGGCGTGCAGGCGCGGCTGGCGGCGATTCTGCTGACCGTGATGCTGGCGTGCTTCGGATTGCTGGCGAACTTGCCGATTTTGCTGGCTGATCACGCGAGCCACTTCAACTGGACCGAGAGCGCCGTGAATCTCGCCGTGGTGGGCGCCGCGTGGGTACTGGCGGAGTCGCTGGGGCGAGCGAAGCGTGCTTGATGCGGAAGCTGTGCCGCGTTTTATTGATTGCGCCGCGGCGTAGCGTGCGGCGGCGCGGAATTTAATTTACCGACGAGCACCAAAACCAAAGGCTAGGACCCGAAAACGCGTTCTGGATGTTGGCGCGTGTAGCGAATCCATGTCTCGTAAATGAGAGATTTGCCTGGACCAAGATTGTCGAGTGCCCAAGCGCGCTCGTTCAGTTCGTCAGCGCGTGTTCTGAGTCCCGCCAGATCCAGGATTTCGTAAAGGCCGCCGTCAGCCTCTGTCCGCTGAGCCAAGAGAGGGAGCATCAGCTCCTTCGCTTCCGCAAAGCATACAGCGAGGTCGTGCAAGCCCAATTCACGAAGCCCGGCCTCTGTTTCGGCCACTAGATGCGGCTCGCCGAAGTTGCCGAAGTGCCAGGTGATGCTGTCGAGGGTGAGACTTAGGTCGAGCCAATGCGTCGCTGCCATAGCTCTGAGTCCGGGAGGAAGTAGCGCAATGTTTGACGCAAAACTGGCGTCCGTACCGTAGGGATCTCCTACAGCACGGGCCGTCAGGAGTTCGCGGATATCCTTCAGCAGACCGGCATCAACCTTCGCCAAGGCTGGCCAACGTTGATGGTTGAAGGTTTCGTCCACGCTGTCAGTTTACATCAAGGCTTTCCGGCAACTGCTGGTTCGTCGTGCTGCTGGACAATTAAATCAGCGATGCATTGCTTCCAACGTCGCTCTGCAATCCTAAACCGAGTCTTCGGCGGGCGTGGGTACTTCTATTTCCTGCGCGGCGGGAGCGGGGAGATTGCGGGCGCGGATGGTGCCGACGAGGACTGTGAGGTTGGTCAGCAGGACTACGGCGAAGGCGAGCGAGGGGAGGAAGGCGAAGTTTGGGCCGCGGGCTTCGAGAATTTCGATGCCGAGGACTACGGTGATGAGGCCGCGGGGAAGGAACCAGAGCATCAACTCGAGCTCCATGGCAGAGAAGGAGCGCCAGGCGAGGCGTCCGGCCTGCACCGCGACCCAGCGCGCGACGAAAATCGCGGCGAAACAGAGCAACGCCAGCAGGATATTTTTGCGCAAGCCCGCGAATTCGACCAGTGTGCCGAGCAGCACGAAGAAAAAGGTGCGCAGCAGGAAAGCCAGTTCGCCGTGGAAGGTGAGCATCTGGGAATGAGGGCGCTCGGGCGAGGCGCCTGCCGCGGTTTTGAGCGGAGTTTCGCTGAACCAATCGGAGCGAGCGGCTTCATCGAGATGCAGACGCCTTTGCACGGCGGGAAAATTCGCAAGCGTGAGGCCGAAGACCAGGACGGCGATGAGATCGTTGCCCTTGATTACGTGGACGCCGGAGTACACCAGCAGAACGGCGGCGAAAGTGAGCACGTGCCAGAAACGCTCCTCGGTGAGCAGCGGAAGAAGGTAAGACCAGAGCATTCCGGCGAGGACGCCCGCGGCGACTCCAACGATGAGACTGGAGGACAGGCTCCAGGCGATGGCTTTGGGAGCAGCGCTGCTGCCTGAGGCGATATCGAGAAGAGTGGTGACCGCCAGGACGGCGAGAGCATCGCCAAAGGAAGCTTCGACGAGGAGGGTGACTTTGACTTCGCTGCGCAGATTGATTTGCTGCAGGACGGGAAGAAGGATCGAGCTGCTGATGCAGCCCAGGGCGGCGCCGATGAGCAGCGCGTCCAGCCAACTACAGTGCAGCGCGGGACGGCAAACGGCGGCGACGGCGGCGGCGCACAGCACGTAGCTGAAGAGCGAAAGAAAAATGCCGGCGCCGAAATGTTTGACAATTTCGCGCAGCTTCAGATTAAGGCCGCCCTCGAAAAGGATGAGGATCAGGGCGAGAGCGCCGAGTCCGGGCGAAGCGCCGCGGAAAATGTCTGGATTCACCCAGTGCAGGACGGGCCCGATCAGGACGCCGGTGGCCATCAGGATGATGACGTCTGGCACGCGGGTGAAGCGCACCAGGCGATTGGCGACGAAGGCCAGGACGAGCAGGCCGCCGAGTAGAGCGAAGAAGAGAGTCAGGTCCATCGAGTTGGCGTGGCTCCCTAGAGGCTGAGGGAGAAGATGATCGAAGAAATGCGGGGATGATGCAATTGAAAAAGTCTGGGCAAGGCGTCGCCGCGCCGGCGGGATTTGGGCGGTTGGGCCAGTTTCAGCCAAGTGCCGCCCGCCCCATCGGAAACCTGCTCTCACGCGGAATACAATTTTCGGAGTACGGCGTTTATCCGACGCCTGGTTCGTTCTGATGGACGAAACATCCGCCGGTTACGGACGGTTATCGCAATTTTCCCGATCGCGGCCCGAAAGCAATACTCTGTTAGTTTTGACAGTTGTAACCCAGCGGGGCTAGCTGGAGAATTTCGAGACTGCAAGGGCCATCGCAGCAATGAGAGGAAACCGAGTATGTCTGGCAGACGAGTAGCGGCGATTTTTCTGCTTGTGCTTAGTCTTGGACTGCTGCATCCACTGGGAAGCGCCGTCGCGCAAAATGTAAAGTCAACATTCGACAAGTCCGTGGACCTTTCGAAATACAAGAAATATACGTGGGGGGCAAACTACCTGCTGACGCAACAGACCAAGGATGTTCAAGAACGCATCAACATGGCGATCGTTGACTCCATCAACCGCAATCTGCGCAGCAAAGGCTTCGTGGAAGATGATAAGAATCCAGATTTCCGGATCGCATATGAGGCCGGAGGGCTTCCGAAGGCCGATGTGGGGGCGCAGCGCAACTTGTTCGCCGCGGAGATGCAGAACTATTACTGGGGCAACATGAGCGGAATTTCTTCGGACGTATGGGTTTCCAGCCTGGCGAAGGTGGCGATCACCGTGACGGATGCGTCCACGAAAACGAATCTTTGGCAGGCGATGGCGTCGCAGAAGATTCAGGACCCCAAGAAATTCGTGAACAATCTGCAGGAGAACGTGGACAAGTTCATACAGAAGACGATGAAGAGTTTTCCTCCGAAAGCGTGAGCGAGTCTCGACCGCCGGCTGTGCGGTGAATTTGACGTATCGGGATTGACCCAGTGCAGGACGGGGCCGATCAGGACGCCGGTGGCCATCAGGATGATGACGTCCGGCAAGCGGGTGAAGCGCATCAGGCGATTGGCGACGAAGGCCAGGAAAAGCAGGCCGCCCAGTAGCGCGAAGAAGAGAGTCAGATCCATCGAGTTGGGTTGGCTCCCGGAGGTTGAGGGAGAAGACGATCGAAGAAATGCGGGGATGATGCAAATGAAAACGTCCGGGCGATGCGGCGCTCGAGCGGCCGGCCTTTTCTGGGAGTGCGGCGGCTTGCCGCCGCCTTGCGATTGCGAACCCCGCACGATACGCCGCGATGAACCGACGCTTCCGGCGAGGCAAGCCTCGCCTTGCAAAGGCGGGAGCAAGCTCCCGCACTCCCAGAAAAGGCGGGCTTTGTTGCTGGCGGCGTGCTTCGTTGCCGCCTGCGGATTTGGGAATGTCGCAAGTTGGGGCGCAGCGAGCGACTCCGCTACGCATGATCGTAGGCAACATCGCTTATTGGGTTCGCTTCCAATGCGCCGGTACTGATTGAGCAAAGGCGCGCGCTGTTGCGATGGGCGCGACGGCCGATTCCTCTCAGACTGGTGGTAAGGCTGAGGAGGCTTGGGATGAGCGACAAACCTAGTTTTACCGAGACGAAGACCGAGCAGATCAGAATGACGGAAAGTTGGAAAGCGGAAGGGCGCGCCAGCGAAGCCTGGGTGATTGCGGATCCGGAGGTTGTGGAGATTTTTTCCGCCGGAGTGGCGTTCGGAGTAGCGGCGGGGCGCCGGGGCCGCAGCGATCCGGCCTACTCGCCGGACGAGTGGCGCAAAGCATTCCGCGAGGCGATGGACAAGGCTGCCCTGGTGGAAGCGAAACTGAGAACGGCCAAGCACGGGATGGCGAAAGGGTAAGGCTGCAAGGTTAGATGAGCGGCTCGAGATGCAGACGGACACGGCGAGGCGCGGCCGTGTCCGCCGTTCAGCCTAGTGGTTATCGTGATCATCGTCCCGATCGGGCGTGCGCGGCTGGCGAACCACGCCACGGATCGCTTGCATGCCGAAATGGCCATTCGCGGGAGCACCTAACACCAGGGTGACGTTGGAAAACGGAACGTCCGTCCCCCCGTTGACGCAGACCTGCAGCGTGGATAGCACAGTGTCATTTTTCGAAAAGGGAGCGGGGCCGCCGTTGCCGGTAATGTACGCCGACCCGGTCACCATGATTCCAAGGGTGGTGGTGTTCGGGGTGGCGTAGGCCGGGCAGACGCCGGCGGCGGGGTAGCTGACCTTGGCATCTTTCATGGTGATGTGGTGAGTATGAGGAATGCGAGTTTCGGGATCGTCAAACGACGGAGGAACGGCGCCGGCGGCGATGGCGTTGGCAATGGCGACCTCCATCGCGTGATCGGATAGCTCCATAGTCATCTCCGCGGAAAAATCGGCCAAACCGGATCTGCCTTGCAAATCCAGCGACCATTTGCCGTGCATTTCCCATGGACCAACGACCTTGCCTGATATGGTCTCCGGCGAATAATCATTGATCAAGCCGCTAAAGTGAGTGGGCGTGGGAGCCTGTGCCCGCGCACAGATACCCACCGCGAGAATCGCGACCGCGACGGCGCTTAGCATCCACCGCAAAGCTTTGTTGCTCATCAGAAACCTCCTCCAAGTTTGAGACTCTTACTTGCACATCGTTCGAATGCCACGACGGAGCTCTCTCTGGCTCGTCCCTCGCGTTTTTATTGATACAGCTCCGCGGACGCCAGGCCGAGGAAAATGCCGCCGCCCGCTACCAATACGCTTCCGTTCGGAAGCAGCGTCGCGGTATGTCCTGAGCGCCCGATCTCCATCCCACCGGTAATGCTGAAAGAGTTGGTGGCCGGATCGTAAAGCTCCGCGGTGGAATTTTCATCGCCGCCGCCCGCCACCAGCACATTCCCGCTCGGTAAGAGCGTCGCGGTATGCAGACTGCGGGCCGCGGCCATTGCTCCGGCAGCGGAGAACGATCCAGTCGAGGGGTCGTAAACTTCCGCAGTCGCGGTCGGTTGCAAATCGCCTGCGCCGGTGGAGATATCGCCGCCGGCGATCAGCACCTTGCCGTCGGCGAGAAGCGTTGCCGTATGCTGTTCGCGGGCCGTCGCCATCGAGCCGGTCATGGTGAAGACGCCAGTCGCCGGATCGTAGAGTTCCGCCGTGGCCACCGGGGCTGATGTGGACGTCAAGGCGCCACCTACGATGAGTACTTTGCCGCTTTGCAGCAGCGTGGCGGTGTGCAGGAAGCGTCCGGCCGCCATGCTTCCCGTTTGCGTGAAAGCGTTACTGACTGGATCATAAATTTCGGCGCTGGCCAGACCCGCTCCGGTGGGATCCTGGTCGGCCCCTCCCGCAACCAGGATCTGGCCGTTCGCCAGCAGAGTCGCGGTATGACCACCGCGGTAGGCGGTCATGTTGCCTGCGCCGCTGATTACACCGGTGGCCGGGTCGTAGAGTCCCGCCGTGTTAACCGAGACGTTGCCTAAGCAGTCCCACTGGTCGTCTTCAAAGCCCCCGGCGACCAGGACCTTGCCATTCGCCAATAGCGTCGCGCTGTGGCCGAAGATCCCTGCGCCACCGTCTCCGACGATTTCGCTAAAAGTACCCGCGGCGGCATCGTAGACTTCGATCGAAGTGAGGCCCGTGTAGCAGTTTGTGTTGCTGTTTGATCCGAACATCACGAGTACCTTATTGCCTGGCAGCAAGGTGGCCGTGTGCAGGCCGCGCGGCTCGGTCATGCTCCCGGTAGGCGTAAATCCGCTGGACGAGGCTGTCACGGTGACGGTAGCGCTCGCGGTGAACGCGGTTGCTTCGCTGCTGGTGGCGACGACGTGATAGAAACCGCCAGCACCCGGCGCGGTATATAGTCCTGCGCTGTTTATCAGTCCCCCAAGGGTCTCCTGAATCGTGAAATTTACAGCCGTATTGTTCAGCCCGGAGACGGTTGCGGCGAACGTCCGCGTCCCGACGGGATGCACTGTTGCCGCCACGGGATTGATGGTTACTTGGGGCATCGGAACGTTCACCACGGCTTGGCCGAAGGCCGTTGAATCGGCCGCGCTCGTTGCTATGACGTTGAAGGCGCCAGCCCCACTCGGTGGAGGCGTATACACGCCCGAACTGTCAATCGTTCCGCCGGCGGTTTGGTACACTCTCCAGGTGACCGCGGTGTTCGTGGTCCCGGTGACTTGGGCTGTAAAAGTTTGCGTCCCATCGCGGAATACGGTGACGGGACTGGGCGTCACCGTGACGCGTACGATAGGCGGTTCGGCAGTCCCCGAAGAGCCTGAGTTTCCGCCACATCCGCAAACGGCCAGCAGGGCGCCGATAGCGAGCGCCACGGCGATTCGATGAAATCCCGGGTTCCTGAAAGAATCAGATCGCCCAAGGGTGCGCAAATCTTGCATGTTCCCTCCCGCCGTGCGTGGTCGTCTTGCAGAAGGCTAGGACTTCGTGGCGCGACAGTGGGCCGAGGTTGCGTTTCACGCAATGGCGGGCGCATGTTCTGCGGATGATTTAGTTCTGATCATCCAGCTATGTGAATTCAGGCGACTTGCGGGGAGCCCGGCACATAACACTTACCCTGTAGGCAATTAGTGCTAGACTACCGGCCAGCCAGAAGGTCTGCCATGGAATCTGCTGAGCGAAACCATAAGACGCGCTTCGGCGCCTACGAAGCGGACTTGCGTGCGGGCGAACTGCGCAAGCACGGCATCCGGCTTAAACTGCAGGACCAACCCTTCCACGTACTAGAGCTTTTGCTGGAGCATCCGGGGGACGTAGTTACGCGCGAGGAACTCCGCGAAAAACTCTGGCCGGCGGACACTTTTGTTGATTTCGATACCAGTCTGAACAGCGCCATCATGAAGTTGCGCAACGTGCTGGGCGATTCGACCGAGGAACCCCGCTACATCGAGACGGTTCCGCGCCACGGATACCGGTTCATCGCCGCGGTGGAAAATGGCGCGGGACACGCGCGGGCCGCGGTGGAAGCGCAAGTCGCGCCCATTCTCCCCGTGCGCCCGGCGCCCGCACTCTGGAACAAGCGCCGCGTTTTCATTGCGGCTGGCGCCGCAGCGGTGATTCTGGTTGCCGCGCTCGTGGCGTGGCGCGTCTATTTCGCACGGCCCGTGCTGAACAGCACCGACGTGATTCTCCTGACGAACTTCATCAATAAGACCGGCGATCCCATCTTCGACGGCACTCTGGACAAAGCCCTGGAAGTGAAACTTACCGAGTCGCCCTTCCTGAGTGTGTTTCCGGCAGCGGACGTCCGAGCGGCCATGCAGATGATGCGGCGTGATCCGAACGAGCGCGTCACGCCGGAGCTGGGGATCGAAATCTGCAAGCGGCAAGGACTGAAAGCCCTGGTGGTCCCGGAGATAGCCGGCATCGGGAGCACCTACCTGATCACCCTGGAAGCGATTGACGCGCGCAGCCAAAAGGTGATCGCGCGGCGGCAGGAGGTAGCCGAAAACAAGGACAAGGTGATCGCCGCTCTTGGCAAGGCGGGCTCTCAATTACGGCGACAATTGGGCGAGAGCCTGAGTTCGCTGGAAAAGTTCGACGCGCCGCTCGACCTTGCGACCACCAGCTCGCTCGACGCGCTGCAAGCCTACCGGACGGGACAAACGCTGTTTCGTTCCGGAAAACAGAGTGAGTCCATTCCGTTCTTTGAGCGGGCCGTGGAGCTGGACCCGCAGTTCTGCTCCGCGTATGCCGTGCTCGGCACGGCCTATTTCAGCGTCGCGAACGATCAAGCTGCCCGCAAGAATTTCGCGCGAGCCTACGAGCTGAAGGACGCTCGCCTCACCCAGGAAGAAAATTTCCAAACCACGGCTCTCTATCATTTCTATATAACGGGCAACCTGGAAAAAGAGACCACCGTGCTGGTTCTCTACCAGCAAGCCTATCCGCGCAGCGCTTTTGCGGCCAACCGGCTGGGAATCGCTTATGGCACGATCGGCAGAACGGAAGAGGCCTTGCAGCAGTTCAATCGCGCCATCGAACTTTCGCCGGTGCCATCCGCCCAGTTCTACTCCAATGCCAGCCAGACGCTGATGAATCTGGGCCGCTTCGATGAGGCCAAGGAACTGCTCGGCCGCTGGCAGCAGAAAGGCTCGCTGAACCCCTACGAAAGAGATGTGCTGTACCGCATCGCTTTTTTCGAGAACGATACCGCAACGATGGAGCATCTCGCCAGCGGGACGCCGCCCGATGACATGCACTGGCTGCAATTACAGATGCAGTTCGCGTTCCTGCGCGGAGACGTGAGCAAGTTCCGTGCGCTGAGCGAAACCCTGGTGAACCACGACATCCACACGGGCGAAAAAGAAAATGCCGCCAACGAGGTTGCGTTGCGCGCCCAAATGGAAGCGCTTCTGGGGAATTATGACGTGGCGCGTCAACTCTGCCGCCACGCCGCAGAGCCGGGCAACGTCAGCTCCACCGAACTTTGGCGTTGTGCCGAGGCATCTGGGGAGGCCGGCGACTTCACGCAAGCGGAAGAATTGGCGGCAAAATTAGGCGGCATGGATCCGGAGGATACCATTGAACAGAAAGTGCAATTGCCGCTGATCCACTCAATCGTCGAGCGCCAGCGGGGAAACGCCATCAAGGCCTGCGACTTGCTTACGCCCGCCGCGCAATACCAATGGTCGCTGGACTATTTTTACCGGCGCGCGCAGGCCTACCTGGCTGCGGGAGACGGCGCGAACGCGGCCCTCGAGTTTAAAAAAGTGCTGGACCATCGCGGATGGGGTTGGTGGCAAGTGTACGCTCCTCCGGCGCAACTCGGTCTTGCCCGGGCCTACGCCCTGCAGGGGAATCGCGAGCAGAGCCGCGCGGCCTACGACGAATTCTTCAGCACGTGGAAAAATGCGGACCCGGATATTCCGATCCTGCGTCAAGCCAAAGCCGAATACAAGAAAATGAGTTCGCCGGAATCTGCCGGCGCCGCGGAGCCGGAGAGAAAGTTATAGCCCCTTTTTTCCCCATCACGCGCCCGCCAGGGAAGCGCCGGACTCTCAGAGCAAAATCTTCCGCGATGTGCCACGACCATCATCGGGGACGGCTCGCGCTGGCGTTGATTCCCGGCCTCGGCGCGCGCGGCGACTCGCTTGATTCGTTCCTGAAGTGTTAATCCGCCGGGGCGACTTGGAATTGTTCGAGCTTGCCGTCGGGCATTTCGTAGGTCCAGGCGCGCAGAGTCGTATTGGGAAGTTTTACCAGGTAGACGCGCAGGGTCATGCCGCCGCGCAGCGCCTGGCGCGTCTGCACAAATTCCTGCGGGGCGCCGAGCGGCCCGAGGCTGCTCGCGAAATCCTGCAAGGCTTGTTCGCTAAAATAGAAATTGGCGTTGGCGGTGAAGAGGGAACGGTCTATCTCACCGTGTTGCAGCCCGGCGAAAATCTTTTTTGCTTGCGCGAGCTTTTCGGGAGTGGCGGGGTCGTCGTTCGCGAGCAAGAGCGGGGCGATACCTTTGGCAATGGCCGCGGCCGCGTCGGAAGCGTCTTCGTTGGTGAGGACGACGACGGCGACGCGCTCGTCCGGGAACACATCGTTTTCGGAGGTGAAGCCGGAGACTTCGCCGCTGTGCTCGAGCGCGCGATGACCGAATTCCGAGCGGACTTCCACACCGAGCCCGTAACGCGTGCCTAGCCCGTTGGCGAGCAGGACATCCGTTTCAAAATCGCGATAGGACGCGGGCTTCAGCAGACTTTGCCTCATGATGGAAATGTCCCACTTGGCAAGATCTTCGGCGGGCATGGCCAGTTCGCCGGCAGCGAAGAGCCAGCCGGCGCCTTCTTTGGGCGCGGGACGCAGCGGGCCGAGGGCGTAGCGCATGTAGCCGCTGGGATCGGTGTCGCCGAGCTTGGTCTGGTCGGTGTCGGCGACGCTGTGCATGCCGAGAGGCGTGAAGATGTGCTGCTGCAGAAATTGCAGCAGCGGCTCGCCGCTGGCTTTTTCCACGATCAGTCCGGCGATCACATAATTGGTGTTGCTGTATTGCCATTTGGTGCCCGGCTCGAAATCGAGCGGCTTGCGCGCCCACACGTCCAGGATTTTTCGCGCGGTGGTGGGCTGGAGCATTTCGGGCATCACGTAATCCTGCGGCCAAAAATCCTGATAGCCGGAGGTGTGCGAAAGGATTTCGCGGATGGTGACGTCGTTCGCGCGGGTTAGGTCGGGAAGGAATTTGCCGACTTTATCGTCGAGCGAAAGTTTGCCTTGTTCCTGCAGCAGCAAGATGCTGGCGGCGGTGAATTGCTTGCTGACCGAGCCGATGCTGTAACGCATCGGCGGCGCGGCGGGAGTTTCGGGCGCGAGCCGCGCGTTTCCGTAGGCGTGGAGGTAGGCGATCTGGCCGTCTTTCACGATTGCGACGGAGGCGCTGGGGACGCCGGTTTTCGCGAGCGCGGCCGCGGCGAGCTGATCGATTTTCTGCTGCATTTCGGGGGGAAGCTGGGACTGGGCGTGCGCGTTCAGCGGAGCGGCGGAGCAGGCCAAAAGCAAAATTGCCAAACGAAAAGCTACGCGCGAGATTGCGCGGGGCATAAAAACCTCCTGCGAAGAACGCCGCAGTGTAGCACGAGGCGGATGGGGGCGGCGGTGTGCGCGAAAGTGCAGCGGCGCGGGATCGTGATTAACCGAAAAACCAAAAGCACTTGCTGCCGGCTCGACGTAGACTGTCAAGCCGCCGCTACATGACCGAGTGATTACGTTGTATGTTATATTCCGCCGCATGAGCCGCCGCGCTGTGACCGGTTTGTTGTGCTGGTGCGCGGCGGTCGCCGGCGCTTTGGCAATCTGTCCGCCGGCGCAGAGCAATTCTCCGCAGAACGCCGCGCTCAAGCAGAAGCCCTGCGACTTTCTAAGCAAGGAGGAGGCGCAATCCATTCTGGGACGGCCTGTCATCGCGAGGGAAAACGGCGATTTCGAGTGCTGGTTCGTGCAACCAGGATTCGGCAAGGCCCCCGATAACAAGCAAGTCAGCTTGACCATCTGGCGTACAGCCTCGCCCGACCCCAACGACTATGCCGTCCGGCAAAAAAACATCGCCGATAATCCGACGCCTGCGCAAGTGGTGACGAGCGTCTCCGGCTTCGGCGATGCGGCCACCTGGGTGTGGATTCCCGGATGGGGCGGGAATTTGTACGCGTTCAAGGGTGGCACGGTTCAGGTGGAGGTGGTGATTTCGGGCGTTCCGGAAAACGCGGCGTTGCGCAGCGCCAAGGCGCTCGCGGCCAAAGCGCTGGGCGGGACCGGCGGCACCGGCTACGCTTATGTATCGTCGAAGAAGTATAACGCAGCGGCCGCGTCCACGGCGGCGGCCAGTGCCGCAGCCGATGCCGCCGCGGCGGCAAAGTTCAGGGCCAAGCAGTCCGCGGCCCGGCGGGCGCTGGCCAACGAGCCGGAGGTGCGGCAGGCCAACGCAACCTCCGACAATTATCAAGGGACAGCGAATCTTCCTGACGGGGACGATCGCAAACCTTCGCAGGTTGGAATGGCGTTGCAGGGTTTCTTCACCGTTTCACGGATACAGGCCTCGCTCGATCGGCTGGAAATTCGGCTGGACGATGAAGCGCGAGCCTGCCACTTCTGCGCGTCCAAGCAGGATGAATTGAGCGAGCTCATCAGCGAGCGCGTGGAATTGCAAGAAGCGTTCGCGCACGTCTCCCGGCAGACGGGTACCGGTGGTCAGAGCCTCCTCGCGCTGAGTTCCGCGACCACCCGCTGGCAAGATCCTCATATCGCCTTGAGTGAAGCCACGGTTTACCTGCGCGGGCACTGCCAGCGCTTCAAGGGCGCGGCGGAGGAGTTTTGCCAACCGAAAGATGGCGATCTGAAACTGGCCGAGGCGCATGAGAAAACCTGGGCCAGATGTTTCAGGGCTAACAATTGGGTGGAAGACTCGTCGAAGAGAATCGCTTACGAAGATTGTTTGAAAGCCAGCGATCCATTTACGAAACTTTGCGAGGCGGGTCGCGCAGCGTCGCCGCCCGAACGAACTTGCCCGCAGTTCAGGGTGGGCGCGGCGGATGTGGACCAGCTTCTTTATTATAGCGACCGCTGGATGACGGCTGCCGAGCCGGCGAAACCCGCGGCACCGGCCGCGCTCCAGGCCAGTGACGTTCGCAAGCGGTTGCAGAGGTATTCGCAGCGCGTCTCTGAGGCCAATTTCAAACTAACGGGCAATGTCTACCTAAACCAAGTCCAGCCAAAACCGGGCCACACAGTCCCGCCCGATATTCAGCGCGCGCTGAACCACATGAAAGCCCAGCTAACCGCGGCCCAGCAGGCGCTGAACAGCGGCAATCTTGCGCAAGCTCAAAAAGATCTGGCGGACGGGGAAGGAACCACCACCACGGTTGAGAACTTCCTGCGCAAAAAGTAGCGGCGCAGCAGGCCCGGAGCAAAATCGCCAGACGGAAAGCTGCGCGCGAGAGGCTTCGGGGCATGGCGGTGCGCCACGGGGTTTCTCCCTGCAGCGCATATGCAATTTGTGGGAGCGAATCGCACGTGAAACTCAGTTCGCGGTCAGATAGCCACGGAGAATCGCAAGCTGCGTGTGGGGGCCGCATCACCGCGTGAATCACGACGCAGGGCGAGCCTGACTTCGTTGACTTGCTTTGCGCTGCAACCTAAGATGTGCGCTCGTGCCCAGCCCTGATCCGCTTATCGGCCAAACGATCTCGCATTTCCGCATCGTCGAGAAGCTTGGCGGTGGCGGGATGGGAGTGGTCTACAAAGCCGAGGATGTGAAGCTCGGCCGTTTTGTGGCCCTGAAGTTCCTGCCCGACGATGTAGCCAACGATCCGCAAGCCCTCAATCGTTTCGAGCGCGAAGCCAAAGCGGCTTCGGCCCTGAATCATCCCAACATTTGCACCATCCACGAAATTGGCGAAGACGGCGGCCGCTCGTTCATCGCCATGGAATTTCTGGATGGGCTGACGCTGAAGCATCGCATTGCCGGCCGGCCGATGGAGATTGAGACAACCGTGTCACTGGCCATCGAGATCGCCGACGCGCTCGACGCCGCCCACGCCGAAGGCATCGTCCATCGCGACATCAAGCCCGCGAATATCTTCGTCACCAAGCGCGGCCACGCCAAGGTTCTCGATTTCGGCTTGGCCAAAGTTACCGCGAATTCCGCCAGCCAGCCCGCTCCGTCAAACACGATGACGGCCACCATCGACGAAGAGCACCTCACCAGCCCCGGCTCGACGCTCGGCACCGTCGCCTATATGTCGCCCGAGCAAGCCCGCGCGAAGGAACTCGACGCGCGCAGCGATTTGTTTTCCTTCGGCGCGGTGCTCTACGAAATGACCACCGGAATGCTGCCATTCCGGGGAGAAAGTTCCGCGGTCATTTTCAAAGCTATTTTGGACGCCACGCCCGCTCCGGCGATGCGCCTGAATCCGGACGTCTCGCCCAAGCTCGAAGACATCATCAACAAAGCTCTGGAGAAGGATCGCGACCTGCGCTACCAGCACGCATCCGAGATGCGCGCGGATTTGCAGAGACTGAAGCGCGACACGGACACGAGTCGCGTGTCCGCAGCCAGTTCCAGCGCAGTCGCCGCGGCGCAAGATGCTGGATCGCAAGCCGTATCGCAGCAGCCATCGCCGGGATCCGGCGCCGCGACTGCCGTGCCTTCGTCATCGAGCAGCGTGAAAGTCGCTGAAGCGCCCGCAGCGAGCAAAAAGCCTTGGAAGGTTCTCGTTCCCGCGATTGCCGTGGTGGTTATCGGTCTAGCGGCCGGCGGGTGGCTTTATTTTTCGCGCCGCGCGCAAGCCCACATGCTCACCGAGAAAGACACCATCGTGCTCGGCGATTTCACCAACACCACCGGTGACGCAGTCTTTGACGACACGCTGAAGACGGCGCTGAACGTTTCGCTGCGGCAATCGCCTTTCCTGAACGTGCTTTCTGATAGTGAAGTGACCAAGACCTTGCAAGAGATGACCCGCCCGGCCGGCACGAAACTCACTCCCGATGTAGCTCGCGACCTTTGCCAGCGGGCGGGCAGCAAAGCCTACATTGCTGGAACGATCGGCAGCCTGGGCAGCGAATTTGTGCTGGAGCTGAAAGCAGTGAATTGCCGGAGCGGCGACACACTGGCCGAGGAGCAGGTCACGGCGGCGTCGAAGGAGAAGGTGCTGGACACGCTGGGCGAGGCGGCCTCGAAACTGCGTGGCGAACTCGGCGAATCGCTCGCTACGGTGCAGAAGCTTGATGTTCCGCTGTCAGAGGTGACCACATCTTCGCTGGAGGCTCTGCAAGCGTATAGCCTTGGCCGAAAGGCCGCTAATGACAAAGGCCCTGCCGCAGGCCTGCCTTACTATCAGCGTGCCATACAACTTGACCCGAATTTTGCCATGGGCTACTTGTCACTGGGCGACGACTACGGCAATTCTGGCGAGACAGGGCGGGCCAGCGAGTACTTCACCAAAGCATTCCAGTTGCGGGAACATGCCAGCGAACGGGAAAAGCTGACGATCGCCGCCTTGTACTACGAGAATGTAACCGGCGAACTGGATAAATCCGCCCAGACATATCAAGAGATGATTGAGAACTACCCGCGAAATTCTTCGGCCTATGGCAATTTGGGCATTGTGTATAGCTCGAAGGGGCAGTATGAAAAAGCTAAGGAGGTCATGCGGCAAAGCCAGCGACTTGCGCCGGATCGCGTGGCTCAGTACATCAACCTCGCCAACTGCGCCCTTGCCTTGCAGCAGTTCGATGAAACGCGGCAGACCATCCACGATGCGCAAGCGCGAAAACTGGATAATTTCGTATTTCACAATGCTCTCTACGCTCTTGCCTTTCTCGGGGCGGACTCCGCAGCGATGGCGGATCAGCAGCAGTGGTTTGCGAACCAGCCTGATTCCGAAACCTTTGGATTTGCGCTCGCATCTGACACCGAGGCATATGCCGGTCATTTGGCCAAAGCGCGGGAACTGACCAAGCGGGCAGTGGACTCGGCGATACGAGCGGACACCAAGGAAAGTGGGGCGATATGGCAAGCGATTGCCGCTCAGTGGGAGGCTGCTTACGGCTATGCCGCCGAAGCGCGACAGTCGGCGGCAGAGGCTTTGAAGCTGGATCCCGCAAGTCAGGGCGTCGGGGTTGAAGCCGGTCTTGCGTTTGCGATCGCAGGTGATACGGCACGAACCGAATCCTTGGCGAAAGACTTGGGGAAACGCTACCCGCTGAACACCCAGACGCAGGCGCTTTGGCTGCCGGCGATTCAAGCGCAATTGGCCCTGGACAAAAAGAATTCGGCTGCCGCCTTAAATGATCTGCAAGCTGCTACGTCACCACTGGAGCTGGGCGAGATTGAATTCGTCTCCAATGTTTCCTGCCTCTATCCCGCGTATGTGCGCGGAGAAGCCTACCTGGCCGCCGGACAAGGCAGCGCCGCCGCCGCCGAGTTTCAAAAGATTCTCGACCACAACGGCATCGTATGGAACTGCTGGACGGGCGCGCTAGCCCGACTGGGCGTAGCTCGCGCCAACGCCCTAGAAGCAAAAACCTCGCAAGGCGCCGATGCCGACGCCGCCCGCGTCCGCGCGCTCGCCGCTTACAAAGATTTTCTCGCGCTGTGGAAAGACGCCGATCCGGACATCCCCATCCTGATCGCGGCCAAATCCGAATACGCCAAGCTGCAATAATCGCGCCGCCGCGGAATCGGCCGTTGACGCCAGACATCGGCGCTTGCGTTTATAGTGAGCGGCGATTGGAGGCAAGAGCGATGCAAGTTTGCCGCCAAGTACGAAACTCGTGGCTTCAGGGCTGAAGCCCCGCCCTTCCGGGCGATTCATTTACGAGCTAGGTTCTAGTTCGTCGTGTGTGATGGCTTAGCGACATTGCGCTGCGCTTCTTCCTTCGGCGCGTAACCGGGGTCCGCATTCTTCCAAATCTGAAGAAGTTCGCCGTAGCTCTTGACCGCTGCCGCTTTTTCTCCCATCGCGCTTTCGGCTCGCGCCAGACCCAGCAAGGATTCGGCTCTTCGCGGAGCGCGTTCGAGAGAGGCTGCAAACGCCTCGCGCGCCTGCGGAGCATTATTGGCTTTCAATAAAAGTTCTCCTAGAAGCTCGTCGGAAGGTTTCTCAGGACTGGGCGGGCCGAAGGCATACGGCAAGTCCTTCGCGGTGGCGACGGCTTGCTGCATGCTGGCGACAGCTTGATCGCCATGGCTCTGGGCGGAGAGAATGACCGCCGCAATCTGCAGCTTTTGAATCTGCGGCACACGGCGAGCGGGATCATCGGCGGGGATTCCGGCGTGGTCAAAGAGCGGCGGAAGTTGGGCAAGCAGTCCATCGAGCGAGGCGAAAGATTCTTGCGCCGTGGGCACATCGCCACGCTCAGCAGCGGCAAAAGCAGTGCCGAATGCGAAATTGAATTCCGGCATCAGCGCGCCGTCCAGGTCCACGTTCCATCCGACGACTTCGCCATTCCAAGCGCCGGTATCCACGAGGTAGCGGCTACGCATGACGGCAAAAGAGCCGACGTGTGAATCGTCCGGATCCACCGTACCGTGCGCGCGCGCGGCCATGCCGGATTGCGCTGCCTCGGCGCGGCAGTCGGCGAGCACTTTTTCCGCGTCGCCGATGCGGCCTTGTTCCAGGTAGCCGTATTCGAGCCAGTAGGAGTAGTGGCCGCAATGTCTGGACTGCTTTCCTTCCGCGGTTGCCTGGCGATTCACCACGCCGATTGCGGCAACGTTGGCCTGTACCACGTCGTCCCACATGCCCAGCGCCATGAAGATGTGCGAGCACATATGCAGCGCGTGGCCGGCATCGGGCGCGATCTTGGACAATGCGCGCGCGGCTTCCAGGGCGCCCGCGGCGTGTTGCGGATCGTCCATCCCGTGAATCCAGTAGTGAGCGGCGCCGGGATTCTGCGGGTCGCGCATGAAAACGGCCTTCGCGATTTCCGCAGCCTTCAAATAAGTGGGAACATCGCGCACACCTTCGCAAGATCCCAGCAGCGCCAGGGCATAAAAAAGTTGGGCCTCGTCGTCCTTCGGATAGGCTTCGGCCAATTGCTGCATCGCCGCCGCGTACTGCGCGTCGCGTTCGCGTTTTTCGCCCTTGCCGCTGTAGAGGATTTCCACCGCGTTCATATAGGCGCGTTCGCGGGGATCGGCGATGCGGCGGGCGCGTTCTTCGGGAGTAGCGGCGAACCTGGCGAGGGCGGCCTGACCGGCTCTTACGTTGACGTCGTTCCAGACCGCGAGATTGCAGGTCATCGCCTCTCCCCAATAAGCCATGGCAAATCCGGGGTCGGCGGTTTCCGCGGCGACGAAGGACTTCGCCGCATCCTCGTATTCAAAGAGGTGCAACAACAACAGACCGCGGATGAAGTCGCTCTGCGCGGCCGCCGATTGGGTAGAGGTCGGAAATATGGCGTGACCCAAACCGGGGATCGTCTGCGCGTGCACCAGCCCAGCGGAGATGGGCAATAACAGCACAAAAAGAACTGCTTTTTTCATCGGAAAGCTCGCTTTCGCACAAAGAAGATTTGTGGTGGTGCATCGGCACATACCGCGGGCGACGGCGTGCGCTGCTCGAAAAAGGGAAGAATCAGATGCTCGGCGCGGAATGCTCGGGTGAGCTTTTCGGCGAGTAAGAGATAGCGGCCACCGGGCGCGCGATGCACTAGCGAAGCATCCCGGGAGCCTGCCGGAGGTCGAATTGGATACGGCTCGAGTTTCGTAGCAGAGGTGCGCGCCATCCGAGCCGCGATCATAGCACGCGCCGCGCGTTGCGCTGGGATGCCAATAATTCCGCGGAGATTCGCAAAAAGGCGCCTGGACCGCCCGGTAAGGGACAATGTCCTTAGGTACTATTGAAGGCTGCGGATCTCTAGGCAATCCTACCGGTACGTACCGGCCCCTAACCCGTTCAAGGAGCATTCGATGCTGGCAAAAAACGGGGCAGAAACCAGACGCAGCAGTCGTGTGACGCTGCGCGTCCCGCTAAAGATATACGAGCCGGAAACGAACAAACGGTTCCTGGTCGAAGAGGCATACGCGGTGAAGGTGAGCCTCTGGGGCGGGCTGATCGCTCTGCGAGCAGCCGTGAACCGCAACCAACAATTAGTGACGGTGAACCGCGCTACCGGAGAAACCACGGACTCCCGGATTGTCTATCTGGGGCCTATGCTGCCCGGCGGCGGTAAGCTGAGGCTGGTGGCCATCGAGTTTCTTCAGCCGGCGCCTGGATTCTGGGGCGTGGTCTTTCCCAAGGTCGAGCCATGCCGGACTCCGGCCAGGAACTATTCGCGTTGAGCCAAAGAAATAAACCATTGCGAACCGCCAATCGGCGTTCCGTGCGGCGCTGTGCGCTGGTGGCTTCGGTGCAGGTCACCGAACCGCTTTCTGGTGCGGTGCTCTCCGCCCGCATCTCGGAACTGGCCATTGGCGGCTGCTATGTGGACGCGCTCAATCCTTTCCCGGAGGGCACGCCGGTGACTGTGCGGATTGTGCGAGATCAAGGGACCTTCGAGACCAAGGCCAAAGTCGCGTACTGCGACTCCAGTTCCGGCATGGGCCTGGCTTTCACGGAGATGGCGCCCGAGCAAAGGTCGCTGCTGGAAACTTGGATCGCCGACATTGTGGGCCAGCTCCGGCCGGTCTCGTAAATTCAGCGCCGCCCGTCAAAAACTCTTCCGCAGCGTTTCGGTCCACTTTCCCGCAGCATCGAGGTCAACCCCCGTATCGTCGCGTCGCTAGACGTGTGGACTTGGCATGATTCCACTGCTTCGGCAACGGTGTTAGTCAGGAATTTGCGAGGTGCCGACGGTCAAGCACTCTCGTTGTAGACTAGAGCGTGCCGGGACAATGCTGGTGCAAATCCAGTTGTCCAACCTGTTCTGCGTGGTTGGCGTCGTCTAAACAAGACATCCCGGTTTCGCGCTGTGGGGCACATGTCCGATAACTGCTGTCAGCTCAACCGGGGAGCGGAACATATGAACGTACCAGAACAAATCGAGAAGTATATTGCCAGCCAAGCGGAGCCAAAACGCAGTGACTTGCGCGAGTTGCACCGGCTCACGCTGCAAGCGTCGCCAGAATGCAAATTATGGTTCTCCGATGGTAAAGACAGCAAAAATCATACTGTTTCCAACCCTACGATTGGATATGGATTTCACGAAATAAAATATGCCAATGGAAAAAGCAGGGAGTTTTTTCAAATTGGCGTGAGCGGAAACAAAACCGGAATTTCCGTCTATATTCTTGGCCTCAAAGATAAGAAGTACTTGGCTAAAACGTATGGAAAAAAACTGGGCAAGGCGAGCGTCACAGGATATTGCATTCGGTTTAAAGCTCTAAAGGATATAAACCTCGCTACGCTGGAAGCGGCAATACGCTATGGGCTTGCCGCTCGGAATGAAAAAGGCAAGCCGACGAAATAATTCCACGGTTAAAGGCAAGCAGTTAGCGATGCAAAGGCGCTCCAGTATACGACCCTCCAGCCCTGACCCGGCCACCCAAGTTACCGGGCAAATTCCGGTCTACCACTCGACTTCTCCGGTAATGGCGTGGTCCAATTGTTTTGTCTTTCCCGGTCGGGCATAATCGGCGGCAGGCACGAATACGAAAGAACCGGAATCAGAGGCTGAGCGTCGTTTGTCGGAACGGGAGACGTCAATGAGCGGCGTACAAATCGAACAAAAGAGCTATGAGATGCCCCCGCGAGAGGGGATCAGCATCGCGTATTTTCTCACCGTCGGGGACAAGGAGCGCTCGGCGCGCTACTACGAAAAGGTCTTCGGCGCTCGCATTCTGACCATGGGTGATGGCAATGCGCCTCCCTACCTTCAGCTTGCGAATATCTGGATGATTCTGAACGTCGGGGGCGGGCCGACCCCGGACAAGCCGACGGTGACGCTCGGCGTCCCCGATCGGAATCACATCAACAGCTTTATGAATTTCCGCGTTGCGGATATTCAAGCGTGCTATGAATTGTGGAAAAGCCGGGGAGCGGAGTTCCTCACGCCGCCGATCCCCAAGTACGGCGAGATTCGCTGCTACATCCGCGATCCTGACGGATACATTATCGAGGTCGGACAGAGCACCGATCTTAAGTACGGGTGAAGCTCAGCCCCGCAAAAGCATTCACACAGTCCAGGGTGAGATGTGGCTAAGCCGGAAGTAATGGACTGACCCCGCCGTCAAGTCCCGATAAGTCGTGCCAGCTCAACCGGTCGAGGCAACTCCATCCAGTGCATTGATTCGAAAATGCTTCCGCGGGAGAACCAGCTGCTTGGCTGTGCGCGGCGCAAAAATAGCCACGGCAGCGTTCCGGCTGGTCTGACCCTCGCGAGCTGTTTTAGCTTTTGTTTTCGATACAGGGTGGGTTCGAGTTGGGTGTTGCGTCGATTCATTGAAAGCACCGCGCTACTCAGGCCGATTCGCGCTAATCGCACCGGCCCCATTCTTGGTTCGTATAGAAGGTCACGAGATACCACTGACTCTCCAACCGACTCACCTTGGGAACTTCGCAGGGGATTCCGGCAAACTTGCCGGATTCATGAGTTGCGGCGGCCAACGAAAGCGAATCTGTTGGGTCGAAGACCAAATATACAGTCGTGTCTGAGCCTGCCCATCCCCACGCGTCCCATTCGATGTGTTTCAACTCTCCGTCCGGCGGCGCGGGCCGCGACCATACGTCGGATTTGTAGCGGCGAGACGACAGTAGCCATCTAGCCTCGGTTTGCACCGCAGAGTAATTCCAGACCAAAACTGATCCGATTAGCAAAAGCAGAGACAGCGCCAGCAACCGCTTTGAGCGATGCGTCATTCCCTCCGCCATCATCCACGAGCGCAGATTCGATTTCTGGCTTCAGCATAACAAGAATTTGGTAACTCCTGATTAGTTCTATAAAAGGGGTCAAAGGGAAAACACTTTTCGCCTCCAGTCACCTAAGTGGCAATCTCTGCGCTGTTCAAGGCATGAATCTTTTTTCGGCTCTCATTCGTAGTACGGATACGATAGGCAGCTTGCAGATGACGTGGGAGACGAGCGTGGGCGTGGAACGCGAAGTTGCCCGGCTTCGACCAGGCGACCGCAACGCGCCTTCCGCGCTGCTCATGCGGTATCAGGATCGTCTGTACCGATGCCTCCTTCGCAGCTTGCAAGAGCAGGCCTTTCCGCAGGAGGATGACATGCATGACACCAAGGAGCGGTTGTCTCTATTCTGGATCTTCGCGTTATTGAACTACCTGTATGCGGACGTGCTTGCCCTGTGGGATGTTGTTGGCTCGCTGAATGTAGCCGACGCCGCACATCCACATCTCCCACCATGGGCTCTGGCGGGTTCAGCGGTCTTGATGGAAATACCCATCGCCATGATTGTGGCGTGCCGACTGCTTCCGTTTAGAGCGAACCGGCTGGCGAATATCATCGCGGGTGCACTTTTGACCCTTGTAAACGGTTTGCTGACCTTCGTTCCGCCTTTTTTCGGCGCCCGGACGCCCGCTCTTCCCGAGTACTTGTTCTTCGCCACGATCGAGACTGTGTGCACTTCGGTCATCATCTGGCAGGCGTGGACCTGGTCAGGGGTTGAAGCCGGAGTTCGTGCGCAGCGGATCGCCGGCAATCCGGAAACTGAGCTGCCGATCGGGTAGGGGGCGATGAATCGCGTGATCACAAGTAACCGGGTTACTTGCGAGAACGCCCGTTCACGGCGGTTCACTGTGGTTTGAGTATCTGCACGCGATGGATCAGCAGCGGCATGGCAGATTTTGTTTTTTGCTTTCTGGTGCGCTAGTTTGTGGATGCTCTGGGTGAGCCGCTGCGGCGCTCGCAGCAAAATTCGTTCAAAGGGGATCATTGTGAAAAGAGAACGCCTGACGCAGATCGTCCTGGTGATCGTGGGGCTGTTCAATGTGTCCCTGATTTATCTTCTATTTAAGGATCTGTGGCATTCCAGCTGGATTTTGGAGGGGAAGAACGAAAACGGCCCGATGTTTCTGAGCTTCTTTATTACGGTCGGGGCCTTTCTACTCATGGCCGCAAGGAAACCATCGGAGCATCGCTCGGTGATTGCTCTAGCCGCTTGCTGGAACATCTTTCATGGCGTGGTGATGGGAATTCAAACCGTAGAAGACCGGATGCACGGCGTCCACAGGGACTTTACCGATGTGGTCTTTGTAATTGTGATCGGAGGCATCTTATTAGCGCTGCTGCCGGCAAAACGAGAGGCAGTAGCGTCGAGCGTCGGGTGAACGAGCGCAGAAACCTACGCGCCGCGCGAATAGGCTCCGTAGTGATCATCGAATCCACGCTCGCGATCAAGATTCCTAACGCTACGGTGGCTGTTAAGCACGTCGTTCTGCGGCTATAATTTCCGCGCTTACTAGGCTGGCCTCTCGCGCGTGACCGGCGCTGGGGTAAATTCGCGATTCGCTGTGGCAATTTTCGCCGGCAGCGGAAGGAGTTTCAACGATGAAGTATCGAAAACTCGGCAATAGCGGACTGATCGTGAGCGAGCTGGCGCTCGGCACCATGCAATTCGGCGGCAAGATGAACATGGGCAACCTCGGCCAAGAGGACACCACGCGAATGGTGAAGTTGGCGCTGGATAAAGGGATCAACTTCATTGATACGGCGGACGTCTACAGCCTGGGCGAGAGCGAGACGCTGGTGGGCAACGCGTTGAAGGGTGTGCGGCGAGAAATCGTGCTGGCCACCAAAGTGCGCCTGCCCATGAGCGCAAATCTCAATCACAGCGGCGCCACCCGCGTGAATATCCTGCGCGAAGTGGAGGATAGTCTGCGGCGGCTGCAGACCGATTACATTGACCTTTACCAGGTGCATGGATGGGACAGCAACACGCCGCTGGAAGAGACCGTCCGCACGCTCGATGATGTGGTGCGCCAGGGAAAGGTCCGCTATATCGGGCTTTCGAATTATATGTCGTGGCAGGCGGCGACGGCCGTGATGCTGCAAGCGCATCTGGGGCTGGAAAAATTTGTGACCGCGCAGATGTACTACAGCCTGGTGGGGCGCGGTCTCGAGCACGAATTTCAATCGTTCGCCGAATACCACAACATCGGCATCCTGGTTTGGAGCCCGCTCGCCGGCGGCTTTCTTTCCGGCAAGTACAGCCGCGACAATCCGGCTCCTGCCGGCACACGATTCGCGGAAGCCGGCGCGTTCGTGCCGTTCGATCGGGAGATGGGCTACCGCGTGGTGGAAGTGCTGAAGCAAGTGGCTCGCCGGCATAACGCGAGTCCGGCGCGCGCTGCGCTGGCGTGGGTGTTGGCGCGCCCGGCCGTTAGCAGCGTGATCGTCGCGGCGCGCAAGCCGGAGCAACTGGAAGATAACATCGCCGCCGCGGATCTGCGGCTCTCCGACGAAGACCTCCGCCTGCTGGACGCGGCATCCGATCCGGGTGTCCCGTATCCCAAGTGGATGGTCCTGCAACTCGACGCCGCGGAAGACCCGCGCGCGAAGGCCCTCTATCCCGAGCGATACGCAGAGGGCGGCCCGTGGAAAGACCTGCGCGGAAGCGGCTGGTCCGGCTGAGAGCGCTAGTATAAAGGTCCGGTCGCCGCGCGGGGCGTGTGCGCTGCTTGATGCGTTACACTTCGTCGGTTCAATTCCAGGATGATCCAACCGGGGAGAAGCTTGTGTGGTGTGAAATTATGAGGCGGCGCACGGCTTTAGTTCGGTTGGTTGCGTGCTTGGCTGCGTTTGTGGCGTTCGGCGGATGGTTGGTTTGTGCGGGGTTGGCGCAGACCGTCGCGCCGAGCGTCGCGCCGACTACTGCTCCGGCTGTTGCACCGAATGTTGCGCCGAGTGTCGCGCCTAGCGCTGTGCGGGGCGCTCGCGCGGCTGAGCACGTCGCGGCACCTGGGTTTTCCGATGCGGAGAAGGCGGCGTTATCTGGCGAGCTTCGCGGCGCTGTTGGTCGCGGAGACGCGCCGGGCGTGGTGGCGCTGGTCGTCGGCCGCGACGGAGTGATCTACGAAGGGGCGGCCGGCGAGTTGGACGCGGGTCGCGATATTGCGATGCCCGTGAACGCAATTTTTGCGATCGCTTCGATGACCAAGCCGGTGACGTCGGTGGCCGCGATGATTTTGTGCGAGGAAGGGAAGCTGAAGCTGGACGATCCGGTATCGAAATATTTGCTGGGCTTCGACAACCTGCGAGTGATCACGAAGTTCAACGAGAAGGACGCGACCTACGAAACGCGGCCGGCAGCACGTCCGATGACCATCCGCCATCTGCTGACGCACACCTCCGGCATCGCCTACGGATTTTCGAACCCGATCGAGAACCGCCTGACGGACGCGACGAAAAAAGACGAGTGGGAGCTGCCGCTCGTGAACGATCCCGGCGAGAAATGGAATTACGGCCCCAACACGCTGCTGCTGGGGAGGATCGTCGAAAAAATCACGGGCGAATCGCTGGAAGATTACTTTCAGCAGCGCATTTTCCAGCCCCTACGCATGGTGGATACGTCCTACGCCGTGCCGCTCGCGAAGCAATCGCGCGTGGCGATGCGCTACAGCCGCGTGAACGGCGCCTTGCAGGAACAGCCGCCGAGAAAAATTCCCGCAACGCCAACGCCGCCCTTTCACGGCGATGGCGGACTGTATTCGACCGCGCAGGATTACGGCCGGTTCATGCAGATGCTGCTGAACGGCGGGCGCCTCGGGAGCGCGAGAATTTTGAGTGAAAGTTCGGTGAAGATGATGGGCGAAAACCAGATCGGGCCGATTTTTGTGGAGCTGCAGACCATCGCCCTGCCGGAGTACGCCAAACCGTTTCCGCTGGGCGCGGGCCACGATAAATTCGGGCTTGGTTTTCAGATCGCGTCGGGCGACCCGCAGTACGCGGCGTATCGCAGCGCGGGCAGCTTGAGCTGGGCCGGGCTGTACAACACGGAGTTCTGGATTGACCCGCAGCGGCACATCGCCGCAGTGATGATGATGCAGGTGCTGCCGTTCTACGACGAAGGCGCGCTGCGCACTTTGCGCGATTTTGAGAAGCTGATGTACCAGAACCTGCGGTAGCCAAGGGCTGCGCGCCGCGCTTTGATGCCGAGCAGTTAATGGCCCGAGTTGATTCGATCGTTGACGTCGGCTGAACCGATAAAACCCGCAGCGCCCGTTACGAAAACTCGGATTACGACCTCCGTTGATCGTTGCTGGTGGCAGCGGCGTTGGCGCGGATGTCGAGATCGCGCGCACGGTTGAGATCCTCAATCAGCCCGGGTCCCGTCGGATGCCAGCGCAGCTTTTCCTGCGTGATTGCGCTGGAAGCCGGACCGTCGGCGCCCGCGAAGAATGCGAGAAAGCCAAAATGTGCGGCGGCCTCTTCGGGGGATTTACTGATGACTGGAATGTTCAGGCGCCGGCCGATCACTTCGGCGATTTCGCGCAGTGGGACTCCCTCTTCGCCGACGACGTGGTATCGCGCACCCGCGGCGCCGTTCTCCAGCGCCAGCCGGTAAAGGCGGGCAGCATCGAGCACGTGCACTGCGGCCCAGCGGTTGCGTCCGTCGCCGACATACGCCGAGACGCCCTTCTCGCGAGCGATATTGATCAGGTAGGTGACCAGGCCTTGCTTGCGCGGGTCATGAACCTGCGGCAGGCGCACCACCGAGGCGCGGACTCCGCGCGAAGCGAGCGACACGGCCGGCTCTTCCGAGGCGCGGGGAAGCGAGGCCGACGGAGGGCGCGGCGCATCTTCTTCGGTCGCGGTGCGGCCGTGCGCCAGCAGCGCAAGCCCGCTGGTGACGAGCAGCAGCCGGTTGGAACCGGCGAGCGCTTCGCCGAGCGCCTCGATGGCGCGCCGGTCGTCGTCGCAATTTTTGGAGAATTGTGAGAAGTCGTGGTTGAACGCGAGGTGAATCACGCCGTCGGAAGCGGCCGCTGCCGCGCGCAAGCTTTCCAGATCTTCAAGGCTGCCGCGCTGCACCTCGGCGCCGGCGGCGGCCAGAGATCTCGCGCCCTCATCCGAACGAGCGAGCCCGAGCACCTGGTGGCCCGCGCCAATTAATTCCTTCACCACCTCAGAACCGATAAAGCCCGTCGCACCTGTTACGAAAACGCGCATGCCGTTCTCCTTGTACTGCTCGTGTATTGGCCCAGCAGAAGAATGCTAGCGCGCCGCCGCGATGTTGTCAATGACTACTTTGTTGCCACTGCGTACTTAGATTTGGAAGTAGCGGGCAAAGGTGGCACACTAGGCTTCGTGAAAAGCAAAAAACGCCCCTACCATCACGGAGACCTGCGCGAAGCTCTGCTGCAAGCCGGCGAAACCATGCTCGAACGCGTGGGGCCCGAGGCTTTGTCCATGCGCGAATTGGCCCGCGAGGTGGGCGTCAGCAATAACGCCCCGCGGCGGCACTTCGCCAGCAAGCAGGCTTTGCTGGATGCGCTGGCGCTGCGAGGATTCGAACGGCTGGGCGCCGCATTGAACCGGGCGCTCGCCGACCAGGATCCGGATTTCGAAAAACGGCTCGTAAAACTGGCGCGCGCCAATATACGGTTTGTTGCGGCACATCGCGCGCTGCGCCGGCTCATGTTTACGGCCAAGCAGCGCGAAAATGCTCCACGGGAAGTTGTGGAAGCGGCCTACAAGGCGCTTTCGGCAGGCCCTGCGACGATCGCTTACGGCCAGAGTGTCGGCGCGGTCGGTCCGGGTGATACGCGGCTGATGTCCATCACCGTGTTTGCCGCGCTGGAGGGCCTGATCTCGCTTTCGGTGGATGGAAAATTCGGGGGCGTGCCGCTGGAGCGTCTGATGCAGGACGTGATTCACCAGATTATTCTGGGACTGCGCCCGCGGCGGAAGCCCGCGAGGGCATGATCACGTTCGCGGCGATCGAAATATTCATGTTGGCGTACGGGCGTGATGCGGTTGCGGCCGCGGCATCAGGCGTAAGCCAACTCTTTGCCAATGACGCGGCATCTGCACGGTATTCGGCTGCGAAGCTGTCTGCGCGGTTTTCGGATCGGCCAAGGAGGCTTCCGCGATGCGTCTGGCTCGCGTTATCGCTGCGCTTCTCGGACTGCTTTTGTGCGTCGCCGCTGCGAACGCGCAGATTATTACCACCAGGAACGACGGCGACAAGACGATTACGTGCATACGCACGGGCCTGCGCAGCGATTCGCGAGATTGCGGCACGCGACCGAACTGGTACAGCTACGTTTTTGTGGGTTCCATTTCCGCCATCACCCCCACGGACAATGGCGAAGAGCGGTTGCTGATCGCGCCGCAGGAGATTTTCAGCGGAAATCCCGCGGCTTCGCTGACGGTCGTCACTTCCCAGGCGGCGTGTCTGCCGAAAATGACGGTGGGAGATCACTGGCTGTTTTTCCTGCGGCGGGAAAGTGGAAAGCCGATTGTGCTCGATTATTACGCGAACGACAGCCTGCCCGCCGGCGATGCCCAGGACGAGATCGAGAAGCTGCGTCTGCTGGAAAATATCGGAGGCCGCGGAATCGTGCAGGGCCGGGTGCTGCGCGGGACGCGCGGCG
This sequence comes from uncultured Acidobacteriota bacterium, assembly GCA_963780035.1. Lineage (GTDB taxonomy): Bacteria > Acidobacteriota > Terriglobia > Acidiferrales > UBA7541 > Palsa-295. The sequence goes on from CAWAAG010000024.1 coordinate 429,539, forward strand.
ATCGAGAACCCGTTGCCGACGCGGTGGTCGTTGCAGTGGGAGGACCGGGAGATTTGAAGTTCACGGCGGCCACCGACGCCAACGGAAGGTATGAACTGCCGCCGCTTCCCGCCGGCGACTACAGAATCACGGTAGATCCGGTTGGCACGTTCCGCCCGGACGGCGCCAGCGTGCGCGTCAGGCGTGGCAGTTGCTGGGACCTCACGCTGGCTCATAGTCCTCATGCTGAGATCAGCGGCCGCGTGAGATATACAACCGGGCCGCCGGTGAGCGGTGCGCAAGTCCTCTTCATGCGCGCGGACGGATCATCGTGGTCCACCTACTACGTGGATGCCAACGGGCGTTTCCGGTTTGACTCGTTGGAAGCCGGAAGCTACGTGATCGGAATTCGCTTGCCCGGCGACCCGCCCTGGGAGTTTGGCGGTGCCAGCGGCGTGCCACCGCCTACCGCATCGGTGTATTTCCCCGGCGTGTCGAATCGCGCGCAGGCGCAAACCATCACGCTGCAGGACGACGAGAAGCGCGACGACATCAACTTCACCGTTTCGCCGAAATAAGAGTTAACTCCTGCCCAGCGGCATAACCTGACCAGACTGCGCGTTGCGCTTCTGCGGTGACAGCGCGGAGGCTTGCAAGACAACTTTTTCACCGTATGATTCGCGCTGTCTTGATTTCAAGGGTGTGCCATTCCGCACAGATTGCCGGACGATTTTTTGCTTGAATGGAGGTGAGGTACAGACTTCATGAACATTCAGTGTATGCACGCCAGGCGCTCGCAAGCCGCGCAGGGTTGATATGAGCACAAAAAACTTTCGCGTGTCGCCAGCAGGCGCACGGACCAACAGCGATGGAAAACCGGTAACGAACAGGGTCCTATTGGCCACGCCCGACGAAGAATACGAATTGATGCGTCCTGATTTGACGTATGTGGACCTGCCGGGCCATCTCAGCCTTCATGAGCCCACGCAAACGATCGAGTACGTCTACTTCCCGAACCGCGGGATGGTTTCGCAAGTGGTGGTGACCAAGGACGGGCGAACGGTGGAAGTGGGTGTAGTGGGTAGGGAGGGCTTCGTTGGCGCGGGATTGGCAGCCGGCTTGAGCAGAAGTCCCGTGCGGGAAATAATGCAAGTCGCCGGCGATGGATCGCGAATGATGGGGAATGCGCTGCAACGCATCCTGCGGACGGCTCCGCAGTTGCGGACGATCTTGCAGCGGCACGTGGGCCTGCAGGGAATGCAAGTAGCGCAGACCGCGGCGTGCAATCGTCTGCACGATATACAACAGCGTCTTTCGCGGTGGCTGCTGATGACCCAGGATCGCGTGCAAACCGGACTGCTTCCGATCACGCACGATTTCATTGCCACCATGATGGGCACCGACCGCTCCACGGTGAGCCTGGCGGCGGCAGCGCTGCAAAAGAAAGGAATTCTGGAATATGTGCGGGGAGCGGTGAAGATCGTGAACCGCAGGAAACTGGAAAAATGCTGTTGCGAGTGTTACGAAGTGATTCGACAGTTTGAGGACGACCTCGGATTGCGATAGCAAGTCCTGCCAGCGTTGGATACCCCACAGACAACATCCCCGGCTATGGCTAATGTTCGGGCCGCGTGCGTTCACGTTGTTTGTTGATGTCTGTTCGACGCGCCGCGAATTGGGTGGAATTCCGGCTCCGGCGCTGAGCTGAATGGACCGGTTTTTGTCTTCCTGGAGCCGACAAAAACCAATCCTGCACCGTCTTGCAATGCAGCAATACTGCGCCACATTTCGAGGGGGGATATGGACGCGAAGCGTCGCGAAATGGTATGGGTGGAGAGCCAGAATTTTCAGGGATGGGCGTGCAGCGAATGTGCTTGGGTGTTCAAACCTGCAGGGCCGCCTGCCGGCCGCTCGCTCGACGACATGAAGCAGAACTTCGAGCAGCAGCGCAACAAGGAGTTCACATCGCACGTCTGTGCCCAGCACCGCAAACCCGAAAAAGAATCGGGTTAGTCAGCTCAATACGATGGCGTTGTAGACCATATGCAGGACCACGGCGGGAGCGAGGCGGCCGGTTTTCTTGAACAGGATTGCGTTGGTCACGCCCAGCAATCCCACCGGCAGCCAGGATAGCGCCGGATGATAGATCGCGAAAAAGGCGGCGCTGCCGACGACCGCGCGCCAGCCGCCCCATTCGCGATCGAGCGCTCTGAAAAGCAGGCCGCGAAAAAGATATTCTTCGGCAAAAGGCGCGAGCAGCACGGCGATCACCACGTACGATGCGCGCAAGCCGGATATTTTTGCCATCTGCTCCTGCGATTTGCGGATGAGCTCGGCGCTGGCCGGAATATGCAGCAAAATCGCGACGTAACCGCGCGCCAAAAAGCCGAGCAGGACGCCTCCGGCGGCGCCGGCGAGAAACGCCGGCTGTGCCTCGCGAGAAAAAATGCCGCGCAGCGACGCCTGTGCCTTGTTGATTGATCCGGGCGGCGGCCAAAACCAGATGTCGCGCCAGGAAACGTCACGATTGGCGAGAAAGTTCGTTACGCCGATGGAGACAACGATGGCGCAGAGGCCGTAACCGACCGCCAAGGCGGCCGCGGCATTTTCGCTTCCGAAAATCGCCATCACCAGGCCCATGAATACCGCGCCCAGTTCGATCAGAATGCTAATCGCGACCATGGCGTGCATCAGGGTCGGAGGAGGCGGAAATTTTTCCGACCACGGATCGTACAAGTAGGGTAAGCGGGCGCGGAAGTCTTCCCACATAGCGGCGGCGGTGATGTAGGAGTAGACGATTCCCACCACCGCGAGCTGCCACTCTTGCGTTAACACCCCGATCGAGAATGTGAGCATGCCCAGCTGCGCGGCCCAACGGCGTCCCCACGAAATTTTCTCCGGCTCGCCCGAGGAGGACGTTACCGTCACCAGCGTGACGGTCTTTTCGGCCATGCTCCGGCCGAAAATGAACCAGCCGACACCGACGAGCGCGATTTGCCAGATCTTGCCCGGGAATTGAAAGACGGCGTAGCAGAGTACCAGCGCCACCATCGCGGAGGCGATCATAGACCACAGCCATGCCTTAGCTTTCAGAAGGCTTTCCAACCCCCGCGGCCAGGTGAGCGCGATCCACAGAGCCGGCCCTTCCGACGAGAGGGATTTCGGGCCGAGGATCCACAGGAAATAGGTCCCGAATAAAATGGCGGCGCCGCAAAGGTAATTCCATTCGTCCTGGGCGTGACCCAGGACGCCGCGGAGGTTCACGACTTGAAAGCCCGCGATGGTGAGCGGGATCAAAATCGTCTGCACGATGGCGCTGCGATCGCGAATGAACCAGAGAAACTCCTTGCGGTAGAGAGGCTCCTTGCCGAAGCGCGCCGGAGCGTTTTTCGAGCGTGCCAGCGTGGAATCGGCGGCAAAATTGCCGCTAAGACCCTGTTGCGCGCCCCAAACGCTGAAGCGAACAGCGAAAGCCACGGTGATGGCGGCGGCGATCCAACACGCGAGCATTCCGGATAGGAACGAAAACGAGCCGTCAGGATGTCCGCCCAGAAACAAAGTTAGCCAGGGCCAGGGCAGCCAGGTGAACAGTTCCAGAAATTTCCCCAGCGCCGATACCATTTTAGGTATGAAAACCACGCCGATGAAAAGCAGCATCATCGAGGCATAGCCGAGCCAACTCATGAGGCCGGTCATGGCTCCGCGGGTGCGCGGCGAGAAGCGCAGAATTACCGCGATCTCGAGCGCCTTTCCCAGGCACGCGGCCGCAATGGTGACGGGTATGCCGATCAGAGCCGCAGCAGCCAGACCGGCCCCGGCGCCGTAAACAAACCCATACATAAACCCCGCGAATAAAGGACCGCCCCAGTAGATGGGATTGGCGGCGATGGGCGAGAGCATCTCGGCGAGAAAAATCGCGCCGGGCGGCACCGGATGGGCGAACAGCCATTCCCACATGGGATGGCGGCGCCGTTGCAGATCCAACTCGAGGCCTTCTCCCTGGAAAACCAGCATCACGACCCACCAGAGAAGAACCAGCGAGCCTACCATCGCGGGAAGCGGGCCTGCTGTCGGCAGGGAGGTAATGCCCGGGGAGGCTTCGTCACGGGAAATGAGATTGCGGCTTCCGTGCGCGTGCACCTCGTCGCGCAGCTTTTGTTCCACCACGGATTGCTTGCCGCCATCGCTCTCGATGATCCGATTGGCCTCGGTGGAATAGTCATTGGCGAGGTAGGTGTCCGCCGCCCGGAAGCTGAACTGCGAGGCAGAGCGAACGTCGTCCAAGAAACTGCTGCTGACCACGATCTTGCCTTGGCGCTCGACCTGGAGACGCTCAGCCGCCTCAACCGCGATTTTCACCGCGTACGCCGCGCCAATGCTCAGAAGCGTCATGACCAGCGCGGTGAGGGCGAATCCGAATCCGCCCCAATCGGTCGAGCGATTGGAGGAGCGCTGGCGGAATAGCTCCTGTTGCCTGCGCCTTCGGCCGGCAGCGCGTTGTCGTGCTGCGCCAAGAAGAATCCCGACGGTGGCGAGAAAGCCCGGCGGCGTGGGGCGCTCGCTGCTCATGTTTGCGGCGGCCTGGCGGTCAATTGCAGAAAGATTTCTTCCAGGCCAGCGCCGCCGAAACCAGCGCGCAGTTCTTCCAGAGAGCCTTTGGCGGCCAGCCTGCCTTCATTGATGATCACCGCGTGGGAGCACAGCCTGGTGACGTGGTCCATCAGGTGCGTGGAAAACAGAACGGTGGTGCCTTGCTTGGCCTTCTCGGCAATCAGGTCGTAAAAAAGATAGATGGATTCGACGTCCAGGCCGTTGGTGGGCTCATCGAGCACTAAAAGTTTCGGCTGGTGCAGCATCGCCAGCAGCAATCCCAGCTTCTTTTTCATTCCGCGCGAGTAGTCCTCGGCGTAATTGTCAATGTCCTCCGCCAGGCGGAGTTTGCGGATCAGCGGCGTGGTGCGCAGCGCCGTCTCGACCGGGTCCAGGCCGTGCATGGCGGCGCTCAGGTCGAGGACTTCGCGACCGGACAAATAGGAATAAAAAACTGGCTCGTCGGGGAGAAAGCCGATGAGCCGTTTGACTTCCACGCGCTCCTCAAACGCGTCGCGGCCGTCAATAAGAAGTTTTCCTTCGGTGGCCTTGAGGATGCCCATCAGCAGGCGGAAAAGAGTCGTCTTGCCGGCGCCATTGGGACCAAGCAATCCGCAGATTTGTCCGGACGGGACAGAAAAGGAGATGTTTTTCAGGGCGATTTTATAGCCGAAGGACTTGGTTACATCGTTGATTGCGACCAGACCGGCGCGAGATGGCTCCAGGGGAGGCTCGGTGGGAGTCCCCGCAATCGTCCCATCCAGCGAGAATTGGTTATCAGCCATGCGAGTTAATAGTCAGCTAAGTTATCGAATCGATCTGAAAATCGGCGGCAGCATACACCACTAATGAGAATTAACGAAACGCCACGCCAGAATTAGTGACCGAATTCAAGCGCAGGGACCACCCCATTTCGCAACCCGGGGTTCATTCGCTGCTTGCGGCGGGGAATCGGCCGCCGGCGAGGTCGCCGAGAGCGGGTTCGCCAATACTGCCGGCGAGCAACATCTGTCGGGAGAAGTGGTATTATTCCGCGGATTCGGACGCGGAGGTTGGCGCTTATCTGGTTCGCGGTTTGGATGGCCAACTCCGGTTTCGGATACGGGGAAGACGATGATGCCAGATCAGCGAATCGCGCTGCTCAAACCCTTGGTGGTGGCGGCAATCCCCATCCTTTGTACGATCTTTACGCATGGGCTGGCGGTGATGGCCACGGTGTGGTTTGTCCGCCATGAAAAAAAACTCGGTCGCGCGGGCGTACGCTTCTGGAATGATATTTTAATCGTCACGCTGACGATGTGGTTCGCGCTGGCAGCGCACTTGGTTGAGATCGCCGGGTGGGCCGTGGCGCTCATATGTTGCGGAGAATTCCACGCGTTCGGAACCGCGTTCTACGAATCAGCGATGAACTACACGACCCTGGGATATGGCGATCTGATTATGACGCCGTCATGGAAGTTGTTGGGACCGCTGGAGGCGGCCAATGGAATGCTGATGTTCGGCGTTTCGACCGCTCTGATTTTTGCCGTGGTGCAACGGTTGATTCAGGCGCGCTTCGCGGATCTCCACGACTGAGCAGCCGACCCGTTTCGCCTGCGCGTGGTCCAGCCGAAGTATCGGGCCGCGCAGCTTTATCAAAGCCCGGGCTGGAAGGTTCACCGCGAGTTTCCGCACGGCTTTCCCTGCGGCTGCGCAACGCGCGCAGGGCGCTCATCCTCCGTACGGATTCGTTTGATGCATTGAAAAGAGCAGGACCACCGACAACAGCACGATAATCCACATCACAATCAGGCTCCACACTGCCGCGCGGCGTCGTATCGTCGCAACCAAAGCTACAATCCCGGCGGCGGGCAGCATCGCGAGCAGTGCAAAGAACGGAATCAAAACCAAAGCCCACGCGGGGGAATTCCGGTCGCGGCTCTCCACGGAGAGAATTACGAAGGGCACAATCGGGGAGCACAAGAGCAGCACGGCGATCAAGCTGACCAACGGTTTTCGTGGGTGCAAAAGCTGCAATTGTACGGCGCGTTGCCCTACGGTTTGGCCGGGCGCTAAACCCTGCGTTAAGCCCTGCGTCCTTGCCGCATAAAGTCGGTTGATTCGCGGCTGCACAAACCACACACCGATGGGGAAGAGCCAAATCAGCAAAGCTTGCGCCGCAACGTCGCCGAACGGAGCGGGCTTATCCGTCTCCGCCCTCACCAGCAAGTCCGCTACGAAGCCCATATCGTAAAGCGTGCAAATGCCCGCCAAGACGCGCCCTGCGATTCTTGCCGTGGCCGGTAGCGCTTGCTCGCTCACAGTAAACGAGAACGCCGCATACAACAGCGGGATTGCCAGCGTGAAATAAAAGAGTGACATGCGCAGCCGAAGCGGCGCTGGCACATTGGAATTGAGGAAGGAACCCACCGACCAGAGCCAGGCAAGCAGAAACACGACATCTAAGGCGGTGACGCCTCCTCGCACAACTGCCGCCGATCCAGGTGGCCGCAAAACGAACAGTTCAATCAGAGCCAGCGCGAGGGATAGAGCGAAAAGTTGCCAATGCTTCGCACGCAGAAGCAGGCTGGCGACTGGGTTCATGCCTGCTTATAACACAGGCACGGGCAAACTCCGCTTCAGCCGCGTCAGCGGACAAGTGCCCTCCTGGAAATTCAAATGTCCGATCAGCGCGCTCATCAGCACCTGACAAGACGATCCCAGAGACGATAAAGAGCCGTCCGCCAGAAACGGGAGAACAATCACAACAGAATTGACGGCGTTATGCGGGACCAGCAACTTGCCGGCGGGTCTTTTGCTCGTTTGACCGGCGCAACACTGGACGAAGTTCCTCGGGATGGTCTTGCAGATAGGCGAGCAGGCGGCGCCTTTTTTCCTTGCCGCGTTTGCCGTCGGCGCCCGATGGAGCATCGCCCGCCATCAATTCCGGGGCCTGCTGGGCGACGCGATCATAAATGGAAAGCCACATCTTTTTAACCGTGGGCAGCGAGACGCCGAGTTCCTTGGCGAGAACGGCGTTGGTTTCGGTGCGCTCCGCGATGCCGTGGATCAACAGGCGCTGTTCGCCGGCGCTGAACCAAAAGCGCGGCGGACGGTAATCAAACAAAGAGCCTACCCAGGAGCCGGGGCGGCCGAATTCCAATTCGCGCGTGATGCCGACAATATGAGGATCGCGGGCAAATTCCTCCACGCCCCTCTTGAGCGATTTCACATAGCGCGCGGTTTTGGGATCCCAGCACAGCCCCCCGGCGTCGAGCGCCCACTGCAGCCGCTGCGGGCTTTCGGCTTGCGAAGTGATCATCTCTTTCAAGCGAAATCCGCGGTGAATCTCGATGTAGGCTCCGCCCATCAGGTGATAAAGCTCGGTGCGTTGCGCGAAACTCTGCCGCGGCAGCGTTTCCCAAACGAGTTCGTTGAGGCCATCGCCGGAATTCGCGGCGCGAACTTCCTGGTCGGAAAGGACCGGCGAATTTCCATCGAGAGCGCGCTTGACGAGTTCCGGGCCGAACCAGAATTGCGGGCGCGTCTTCAACTCGCGCACGAATTCGTCGTGCACAAACACGCCCACACCGACGCCCGCAAGAGTGACGCGTCCTTTTTCGACTTCCTCAAAGACGGCCGTAGTCATGGCCTGCGAATCCAGCAGGCGCAACCAGGCGCGGCCCAGATCTTTGACTAGCGGACCATAGCGCGGACCGATCACCGGATGCGCAGCGATGATTTCAGCGCATCCCGCGACGTCTTTAGGTTTCATCGGCCGCCAGCGCAGAGACACGTCAGCACCTCATCCAGGCATCGCCAAGGGAGATATGGTCCTTTTAGGTCACTTGTACTTAGCACAGGCGCTGCTAGGATTCCAGCCCTCACCGCATCGGAGGAACCATGATTCCAGTTCCTGCACCGCCAGCAGTTCCTGCGAACACCCTTCCAGGAAAAAACGACCACGGCAGGCAGCGGAACATGCAAGCGAGACCCATGCCGAAAAGCGTGCGCTGGTATCTGGCGGCGTCGGTTTGCGCGTCACTCATGTTTGCCGCATTGGCGCAGCCGAGCCGCGGCAATGTGATTTACGTCACCACGCTGAACGACACCATTGGCGATCCATCCGGTTGCTCACTAAAGGATGCGATTTTTGCGTCGACACTTCATAGCAACATGGCCCGCACCGGCTACGACGATAGCGGGACGCCACAGTATGTGACGACGCAGTGCGTCGCCGGCGATGGCAACGATACGATCGTTCTTCCGAACAGCTCTTTACTCCAAATTAATCGCATTCTCGATGATGCCGATAATTCCACGGGTCCGACGGCAACGCCGCTCATCGTCTCGAATATAACCATCGAGGCCAACGGAGCAACCTTGCAGTGGATCGGTTGTCCCGGCGGCGCAATCTGCACACCTGCTCAGGTCAACAATTTTCGAGCCTTCACCGTTGGCAGTGCCGGCCACCTGACGATCCGAAACGCGCACTTGAATGGTTTTGCGGTTCGGGGCGGTCATGGGCTCTTTGGTGGTGGAGGGGGCATGGGAGCCGGAGGCGCCATCTATGTACAAGGCGGGGCGTTGCTCGTCGAAAACACAACCTTCGATGGAAACACAGCAACAGGTGGAGACGGCGGAGGAAGCGGAGGAGAAGGATTCTCCGCCTCAGACAGTGGAGGGGGTGGTGGAGGCCTGGATGGTTCGGGCGGAGCGACGGCAGGGGCGGAGATTGGTCTTACGCTGGCGGCATCTTGCGGGGGTGGAGGTGGTGGGTCTAGAGGCAATGGGGCAGATGGAGGCAATCCCGACTATGAAGGTTCATCAGGCGGCGGAGGTGGCGGCACACTCAGAAGTCTGTTCGGCACTGAGGGCCAATCCCAAGCAGGGGGCTTCGCCTGCGGTGGCAAGGGTGGGGATGCCGGTTTCGGACTTAATCTTTTCGGGAGCGCCGGTGCTGACGCGCCATGTCCCGGCGGTGGTGGCGGCGGTGGGGGAGTTGGTGTGAACGTCATAATCGACAGCCATGACGGCGGTAGCGGCAACTACGGCGGTGGTGGCGGCGGAGGGTCCTCCAACGGCGGAAATGGAGGCAACGGTGGATTCGGCGGCGGTGGCGGTGCCGGCTGGTCTGGTTTACTGGGTGGCACTCACGGCGGCGATGGAGGTTTCGGAGGCGGTGGCGGAAGAGCGGCAGACGGGAGCGTTATTGGCTCCTCGCATCCCGGAAATGGGGGGATGTTCGGAGGAGACGCGAACGCACTCTATGGTGGCGCCGGCGCCGGCTTGGGCGGAGCAATTTTTAATGACAGCGGGAGCGTGGTCGTAAGGAACAGCACCTTCTACCGTAACACCGTAACGCGTGGAAACGGCGGTGGGACTGGTGGCACGGGCGCAGCCGACAATGGCGCCGATGCGGGCGGCGCAATTTTCTCAGTGAATGGCCACTTGACCGTAATCGATGCCACCATCAACGGCAACCTGAGCACGGGTTCTGACGCAGCGATTACCGTGGTGCAGACTTCGGCGGCCGCGCCAACTTCGTTCACTCTCGATGACACCATCATTTACGGCAATGGCGGAACGGATTCCAGCGGCAATCCCATCGGCACGCAAAAAGAGTGCTCGGTCGTAGGACCGAACGTGACCGTCAGCGGCGCGGGCAATTTGCTTGAGAACAATGACAACTGCCCCGGCTTGGTGACCGCCGGCAATCCACTTCTGGGGCCGCTACAACTTAGCCGCGGGTTTACGCCCACCATGTCCATCGGTCCCAGCTCCGCCGCATTCAACATGGCGGACACCTCCACCTCGCTGGATGTGGACCAGCGCGGCATTCCGCGGCCCAGCGATGGCGGCTTCGATATCGGCGCCTTTGAATATTGCGACTTCGCCAGAGAGATTAACTGCAACCTCGTTGGCCTCGAGCAAACCGAGCCGTTGACCATCCTCATCTCGCCATCCGGAGCAGGCACAACCACGCCCGGAGCCGGCACCGACTTGGAGGTTCAGAATTCGGTGACCGCCGTGACCGCTACAGCAAACCCCGGCTACCAGTTCTCCATGTGGCTCGGGAGCGTCGCCGCTCCCGCCAACGCCGCAACCGTGGTGATCATGAATCAAGCAGAAACCATCACCGCGGTCTTCGTGCCCTGCGGCTGCGCGGCGGATGTAAGCGCCCTCATCACGGTCACGCGCGGCGGCTACGTGCTCAACCCGGTCACCGGGCGTTACGCGCAAACCGTCACCGTCACCAACAACTCGGCGAACACCATCACCGGCCCCATCTCGCTGGTGCTCGATGGCTTGAGCATCAACGCCATGTTGTTCAACGCGACCGGAACTACCGACACGTTGGAGCTGCCGGCGGGCAGCCCGTATTTGAACGTGAACGTGAACCTCGCCGCGGGACAGAACACTACGTTTGCACTGCAGTTTGCCGACCCCAGCCACGCCGCGATTACTTACACCACCCGCGTGCTGTCCGGGCCTGGCTTGCGATAGGTATGCGACGGAAAAAGGAGCACGGCATGGAGCGCAATATGCGAGAGAGCATCACGCGGAGAAGCGTGCACTGGTATCTGTCGGCGTGGGTTTGCGCATTACTTGTGTTCGGCGCATTTGCGCAGCCGAGCCGCGCCAATGTGATTTACGTCACGACGCTGTACGACGCCATTGGCGATCCCTCAGGGTGCTCGCTGAAGGATGCGATCTTTTCGTCAAGATTTCGAAATAACATCGCAATCAAGTCCTACACCCCTGACGGGGCATCTGTGGTGCCGACTTATTTGGTGCCGACTTATGTTCCGACGTCGTGTGTCGCTGGAAGCGGCGAGGACACGATCGTCCTTCCGAACAACACGGCGTTGTTTTTGACGACGATTACGGACGATGCCGACAATTTCATTGGTCCAACGGCAACGCCAATGATCACTTCCACGATCACCATCGAGGCCTACGGTACGACTTTGCTATGGAACGGCAGCGGCCACGCCCGCGCTTTCCTGGTGGCCAACGGCGGCAATCTGACGATTCACAATGCGCTGATCCGGGGTTTTTCGGCGAAAGGCGGCAACGGCAGTGAGGGTGGCGGCGGGGGCCTGGGAGCGGGCGGGGCGATTTACGTGGCGGACGGTAGCGTTCTGACCATTGAAAACTGCACGTTTGAGAGCAATGTGGCCACCGGCGGCAATGGCGGCGACAATTCGGGATACGGTCAGTCTGCCGGCGGCGGTGGAGGACTTGGAGGCACCGGCGGAGGGGCCGGTAGTATTTTCGAAGATCTACAGTTTGGAGGAGGTAGTGGAGGCGGGGCGCGAGGGAACGGTGGCGACGCCGGCCTCCCAGGTGGTGGAACGGTGGTTCTCAAAGATACGAATCACACGTCTTATCTCAATTGTGGCGGCATTCAAACGAACGGGGACCTGCTCACGGATAACGGCGCGGACGGCGCATGTCCGGGCGGCGGTGGGAGCGGTGGCGCTGGGCTGACCTTTACGGCCGATAACGGCGGTAACGGAGCTTACGGAGGTGGTGGAGGCGCGGGCGGCTCGAACGGGGGAAGAGGTGGAAACGGGGGTTTCGGTGGCGGCGGCGGGGGCGCAGACCATTCCCTCCAGGTCAATATCCTAGTCTCACCTCACGGCGGGAACGGTGGCTTTGGAGCCGGCGGAGGCAGCGGCCATGCGGGCGGAGGCGCGGGAGGCCTCTATGGCGGCTTGGGTAGTAATGACTTCGGCGGCGGCGGCGGCGCGCTCGGCGGAGCAATTTTCGTTACCGGCGGCACGCTACTAGTTCAAAACAGCACTTTCTTTAACAACTCCGTGGACCGGGGCAATGCCGGAGGAGCGCCCGCCGACAACGGCGCCGATGCGGGCGGAGCAATTTTCAGTTTCAACGGCCAAGTCACCATCCAGAATTCGACCATCAGTGGAAATCAGAGCACGGGCTCCGCGGCCGGGGTCGAAGCCGTCGAGACGGACGCGACTCTGGACACTGTCTTCATCCTGGACAACACCATCATCTTCAACAACGGAACGACGGACGGTGACGGTCATCCAGTGGGCACTGCGGCGGAATGTTCCGGTTACGGTAAGACACTCAGCGGCGCAGGGAATCTGATTCAAAACAACCTGGGATGTCCCGGCCTGGAGAGCACGGGCGATCCGCTCTTGGGACCGCTCCTGCTTAACCGCGGGTTTACTCCCACTATGTCCATTGGCCCCAGCTCTGCCGCATTTAATATGGCGGACGCCGGGACCTCTCTATCCGCAGACCAGCGCGGCATTCCACGGCCCAGCGATGGCGGTTTCGATATCGGTGCGTTCGAGTATTGCGACTTCGCCAGAGAAATTAACTGCAACATAGTCGGCGTCGAGCAGACCGAACCGTTGACGATCGTGGTATCGCCGCCAGCGGGCGGAACCACCACGCCGGGACCTGGCAGCGACCTGGAAATTCAGAACACGGTGACCGCGGTGACGGCCATCGCAAACCCTGGCTACCAGTTCTCCACTTGGATGGGGAGCGTCGCCAGCCCCACCAGCGCCGAAACCGTGGTGATCATGAATCAAGCAGAAACGATTACCGCGATCTTCGTACCTTGCGGGTGCGCGGCGGATGTCAGTGCCCTCATCACGGTGACGCGCTCCGGGTTCGTGCTCAATCCCGTCAGTGGGCGTTACTCGCAAACCGTGACCGTCACCAACAACTCCGCGAGCACCATCATCGGCCCAATTTCGTTGGTGCTCGATAGCTTGAGCACCGACGCCATGTTGTTCAACGCCACCGGAACCACCGACACGTTGGAGTTGCCGGCGGGCAGCCCGTTCCTAACTGCGAACGTGGGCCTCGCCGCGGGACAGCACACTTCGTTCGCACTGCAGTTTAGCGACCCGAGCCATGCCGCGATCAGTTACAACACACGCGTGCTGACTGGGCCAGGTGTGAGGTAAGAGGTAAAAGGGAGGAAAGGAAATGCGCGTCAACCGAATGCTCCAAATCATCGCTCTGGCTAGTCTTGCAGTGGTTCTGTCGGCGGTCTCGGCCAAGGCCGATGGCGGTACAGTGAATGTAACGGTGAATACGTCGTCCCTATCGGGCACGCAGACCATCGTGTTTGGCATCACCGATGGCGACGGAGCGGTAGACAACAGCGTCGCGCTCTCGGACTTCACTTTTGGCGGCGGCAGTGCGGATGGATCGGCCAGCTATTACGGTACGGGTGTCAGCGGCGATCTGAGCAGTCTAATTGCCATGAACGACAGCGGGTTCAGCGCTCTGTTCGAACAGCAATTCGACGTGGGATCGTCGCTGTCGTTCGTTCTGGCCACCACTGACAACTTCGCCGGCGTGACGCCGGATGCCTTCGCCATGTACATTTGCGACGCCACGCTTTCCACGTGTTACTCGGATGACGCGGACAGCGGAGCGATGCTGATTCTCAACCTCACCGGGGGAACGGTGACGCCCTCGAGTTTCATTCTCACCGGAGCCAGCGACCAGGGTCTTCCCGCTCCCGTCGTAACCGGCGTTACCACACCCGAACCGGCGAGCGTTCTGCTCTTGGGTTTGGGATTGGCATTGCTTGCTCTGATGTCTCGTGCACGTTCAAGCGCAGCTGCGGGCAAGCAGCGCCTGCTCGCGTAGCTTCGCGGCGCCGCAGGTCAGCACCAGCTCGCTGAAAACGGAAACACCGTTCCGCGCGGTTATGCGCTCGGCAAGAGACGAGCGGATCTCCGTGCCACATCCTTCGAGCTTCCCAAAACTCAGCGAAACCGTCCGCTACCGCCCGGCGGATATGGTCCTTTTAGGTCACTTGTACTTGGCACAGGCGCTGCTAGGATTCCAGCCCTCACCGCAACGGAGGAACCATGACTCCAGTTCCTGCACCGCAAGCAGTTCCCGCCAACACAGTCATTATTGGGCGCGCCTCTTCGCCCGCGTCTGGGCGCTATGCGTCACGATTCAGCGCGCTGCGCGCGGCCGCCGTGCTGCTGCTCGCCCTCCTGGCTTGCGCTTCCGCATCATTTGCGCAGACCGATACGTGGGTTAACGCGCCATTCGGGGGGTTCTGGAGCCAAGGAACCAATTGGTCGAACGGGGTTCCAACCTCGGCGAGCAACGTACAGATCGGTTCCCTCCATCAGCAGATTGCCCCCACCGTGACGCTCGACATCAACTCCACCGTCACTGGCCTCGAACTCGATGGCAGCGGCACCACGCTGGTACTGACGGGGGATTCGGCCATCAATCCGTCCGCGGCCGTGAATCTAACGGTCACTGACCTAACGACAATAGGAGGCGGCAGCATAGTCAACATCGGCGGCGGAGCTTCTTTGACCTTGAACGGCTCCTCCAGCAACGAGGGCACGATCAATCTGGCAACGACCCCCATAATCGTGGGTGAAGCTCCGGCAATCGGCCAGCTCAACGGGTCCGGAACGCTCCGGAATAGCGGCACGATCCAGGGCGACGGGACCGTTTCCATCAACATCCTAAACATACCGGGGGGAGTGCTTACGGGGGCCCTGACACTCAACGGAATCACCGTCACGGGCGGCGGCTACGTCGCGGGCCAGCTGCTCTCGATCAATTCCACGCTCGACGGCGTGACGCTGGGCGGAACTCCCTTGTCTCTTCCAAACACCGAGAATATTGTGACTCTGCTGGGCGGCTCGGTGGTCACGGTGCAAAACCAGGTCACCAACGTCGGCACTCTCGACCTGGCCAACGCGGGCGGCGGGGTCACCATCAACGGAACGGGCACGATTGAGAACCGCGGATTCATTCTTGGCAGCGGAACGATTTCCGCGAACATTGACAATAGCGGCGGCACCATCCAGACCGTCGGGACCACCTCGCCGCTGGTTCTGCAGGGAAGCGTTTCGGGCGACGTCACGCGCTCGTTCATAACCTTGTTCAATAATTCCACGCTCGTTCTCGATGGCGCGCAGGTGGACAGCAACACCCTGCAGGGAAATGGTGGGACGCTCACCGCGCAAAATGGCGCCTCGTTCAAGAACGGAGTGATTGACGGCACCAACAGCACCGTCACGCTTTCGGCCGGCTCGAACTTGGATGTCTCCGGCTCCAGCCTGAAAGGCCAGCTGCAATTGAGCAACTCGACGATCAACGGCGCCGGCACCTTCCAGAACAATGGCACGATCCTGGGCAACGGAACGATTGCCGTGAACGTACAAAACACTTCGACGGGCGTGCTTGGCGGCAATTTCACCGTCAACGGCGTGACGGTTCAGAACGGTAGCTACGCTATGGGGAACCTCACGGCGGTGAACGCGACATTTCAAAATGTGGACTTCGGCGGCGGTATCGGCACCGTCACGCTTACGGGCGGCTCGAATCTTGCCGTCTCCGGCGGCGTCGTCAGCGGCATTCTCGTTCTAGGCAGCGGTGGAGTGGGTGCCACCCTCAGCGAGGTGCCCAGCGGCGGATTTCTGTATAACAATGGGGCTATCGAAGGCGGCGGCACCATCAGCGCCAACATTGCCAACAACGGAAGGAACGGCGCGGAAGAGATTGCAGCGACCAACGCCGCGGTTCCGCTGGCACTGCAAGGCTATATCGAGGGTGCGGCCACGAACACCAGCGAATCCATCATTTCCATCGGGCCGCATGCTTCGCTGGTCCTTGATGGCGCACAGCTGGTCGGCAACACGCTGCAAGGAAACGGCGGAGTTCTGAGCGCGACGAACGGCGCCCTCTTTAGCGGCGGCTTCATTGACGGCACGACCGATCAAGTCGTGCTCGCCGGCGGCTCCACGCTGAGCGTCTCAGCCGCTACAGTCCAGGGATCATTTCAGCTCGGCGACGCTTCGGGAGGAGCAACCCTGAACGGGACGAGCGTGGGGCTGGAACTCTCCGAGAATTCGATCCTGCACGGCGGCGGTACTATCAACGCGCAGATTCAAGGTGTGGGACTCGACAGCGACGGAAATGGTTCGATCGTTGCCGATAACCCAGCCGCGGCGCTGGTGCTCGCTGGAAATGTTTCGGGCGTCGCCTTCGTATCAGCCACCTCCGGAGCGACGCTCACACTGGCCGGTTCCAATGTTTCTACCGGTGCCGCTTCGGTGGGCGCCGGCAGCACGTTGAACGGCAACGGAAGGATCCAATTGGTGGCGGCCGGCCTCGGGGAATTGACCAACGCCGGCACGATCGCTCCAGGCGTCGCGGGCGGCCCCGGCCAGTTGACCATCGATGGTTACTACACGCAGTCCTCGGGTGGCGCGATGGACTTCACGCTCGGGGGCGGCACGGATGAGCTACTCGTTGAAAACACGATCGCCGCATCGATCGCCGACTTCCAGCCGGACAGCGTGATTGACGCGATGCTGCTCAGCGGTTTCGATCCTTCATCGGGATGCACGGACGTCTTCGGGGTCTGTGAATCTTTCGCAATTTTCGAGACCGATGATCTTCTGGGTGGCGTCGCCACTTTCACCGGCTTCTCGAATATCAGCTTCATTCTGCCCACGCTCCCCGCAGGTTTTCAATGGCTGACGCTGGATGAAAACAATGACGCCATCGTACTGGAAATCGAGGGAATGAAATCGTCCGGAGGCGGAGGCGGTGGAGGCGGCACGACCACCGCTCCCGAACCTTCGGACTGGATGCTGCTGGCATCGGGGCTGCTCGGCTTGCTGGCATTCCGCAGACTGGCGCGCCGCAATCAGGCGGGCGGCGCCGCATGCGCGTAAGGAAACGCAACGATCCGCACCGGGCCCAGCGCAAATTATGAATACGGAGGGAACAAATGACGACGCCCAGTTATAAACATCCGCGCGGATTCGCAATTCTCCAGATCATTTGGGTGCTGGCCGGGCTGCTGGTGGCTTCGGCCGCCGCCTGGCAGGTGGTTCGCGATGCGCGCGACGGCCGGGATGCGCAAATCGCCTTCGCCACTCCGTATCAGGCGGTGCTGCTGGCGAATGGTTCGGTGTATTTCGGGAAGCTCGAAGGATATGGCACTGCCACTCCGGTCCTCACGCAGGTCTTCTATATCGTCAGCCAGACGAACCCTGAAACCAAGCAGACCGCCAACGTGCTGGTGAAGCGCGGCAAAGAAATGCACGAGCCCGACCGCATGTACCTCAACCCCCAGCAGATCGTCTTCGTCGAACCGGTAAGCCCCAGCTCGAAAGTCGCCCAGTTAATCGCGGAATCGCCACAAAAGTAGCCGCTCCCCTGCGCATTGCGCCGGCGACGCAGCCCGCCGCTGCACGACCGCCGCAAAAGTCTCTCTGCTCGCGCTGAACTCCCGATTCGTCGTGCCGGCTCAACCGCTCGAGGCAATTCCATCCAGCGCATGGATTCGTCAATGCTTCCACGAAAGAATCATCGCTTGGGCCGTGCTCGGTCAAGAACCAGCCAGGGCAGCGTTCCGGGTGCTCTGGCCCCGGCGAGCGGTCGTAGCTTTTGTTTTCAATGCCAGGCGGGTTCGAGCTCCGTGTCGCGCCCACCCATCGAGACCGCCGCGTTAAGCGAGGCTTGACCGTCGCTGCGATCATTCAGCCGGCGCGGGCTGGTCGGGCACCAGGCCCACTATCGAGAAAGCGATCGCAAAAACCAGCACGCTGAGGACAATCACCGCAAAAACGACCGGCGCCAGATTCTCCGCGCCCGGAACTCCGTATTGCAACGGAAGCGTCGCCAGCACGCCGGCGGCAAGGCCACGAGGAATCGCGGCGCAGAGGAAGCAGAAATCCTTCTTCCCCAGTTCCATCCTCCTTGTGGAGATCAGTACGGCCGGAATTCGGAACGCCATGAGGAACAGTACAGCGACGGCCGCCAGGGCCATCTTCTTCAGATCCGTCGGGAACATCAGGCCAATCAGAAAAAAGAAGAACGACTTGATGAGAAACGTCATCTGGTCTTGCATCACCCTGATCGTCTCTGTGGTAGCGAACACGTGCCCATGGGCGCCCGGAAACAGGCGTGGCACGATCGACGAAGCGTTACCCACCAAAAGCGACGCCACCAGCACCGCCATCGCGCCATTTCCCCTGAACAAATCGCTGATGCCATATAAAGCCAGCATGGACGCCAGAAATACCGTGTAACCGTGGGGTTTGTCCCGCATCGCTGGTATTCCGGGGATCAGCAATGCAGCGGCAATCACGCCTACGGTCACGCCAACCCCGAGCTCTCGCGCGAGGGCAACGAACGGGCGAGAAATCTCCGCGCTGCCGTTCACCACCAGATCAATGAGCACCATCGTTACAACCACCGTCAGCGCGTCCGTCGCCGACGACTCGACCTCCAGCATGCGCGCTATTCTGCCGGGCACGCGAGCCATCGCCATCGTCGGCATAATGATCACCGAACTGGTGCCGGCGACGATGGCGCCTATCATTACCCATACTAACGGCGGCGCGGGGCGTACATAGCCGAGCTTGGTAAACATCCAAAGGAATCCACAGATCGCGATCACGGAGAAAATAAATCCCGACAAGCCCAGAAAAATGCCCCGCGGCGCGGCCGCCGCCAGCTCGG
Organism: uncultured Acidobacteriota bacterium; assembly: GCA_963780035.1. Lineage (GTDB taxonomy): Bacteria > Acidobacteriota > Terriglobia > Acidiferrales > UBA7541 > Palsa-295. The sequence goes on from CAWAAG010000024.1 coordinate 448,604, forward strand.
TAAGTTGCAGACGAAACGCTCCGTTTGACAGAATCACGGTGAGGGCGATCGCCCCAAAAAACGGGATGCCGGGCCTTATAAGGTCCGACCGGATAAGACCGGACACGGGTCCGGCGACAATACCGGCGAGCACCAGCCAGACCACGTCCGGCACACGCGTTCGCGCAAAAATGAACTCACCAAGCGCCCCGAGCAGGAGGATTCCGGCAATCTCAACCACCAACTTGACTACCGTATTCATCATTACCCTTCTGTCGGATGGTGCGCCCCGCCCTGAATGGGCCGGCGCCTTTATAACATGAACTCCGGCGAAGTCCCCTATAAGTCCCGTCACCGTACAGGCGATTTTGCGCCTGCTTCGCTACTCCGGTAATGGCAACGTTCATTAGAAGTTTTACGCAGTGCGAATGGGCGCTGGCGGCACGATCACCTCCACCAGTCCAGTCGCCACGTCGTACATCAGGCCCGATAGAAGCCACGCGCCCGGCAATGCGGGGATCGCGCGGAGCGCAGCAACATCGAGGGCCACCGATGCGCGGGGATTCGTGACCGCTTTTGCCGCGACCTCGCTTTCCGGTATTTGAAAATAGTTCGCCAGCATGGCGGGGTCGCCGGCCAGGCGAGTGATGCCGCAATCGGTGTGGTGCAGAACGATAAGGTGGAACTCCCCGCCGCCTCCCGCAATCACTCCCGCAACTTCACCGATTCGCCCGAGCATACCCAACTGCTCCAGCAAGCGCGGCGTGATTCGGCCTCCGATATTGCGCAGCACGACGGCCTCGCCCGGTTTGGTTCCAAAGAGGTGCGCCGGATGCACGCGCATATCCGCGCAACCGATGATGATCGCCCTTACGTTCGGCATCGCCCGCGGAAGCCAGGGCATGAGCGTGCCCGCGGCAGACTGCTGCATAGCAAATTCCTTGTTACGTTGTAGGAAGTCTTCGAGATTATTCATGCCGATGCTCCTTCATTCGAGATCCATTCTAACAGCGCGACTCTAGAGCATGGCAGGTCTCAATCCAAATTCGATTGAGATCGAGCAAGTTCCACTCGTGGTGGGTTCTATAAAAGGAGTCAAGAAAAAACAGTTCTCCTGTGGCCGGAGGTTTTCTTGGCTTCCAGCCCACCGCGTTGAGCAGGATTGTTCTAGCGTTCCGTTCCACGATCTCGGGACGCTACGCACAGTGACGCAGCGAGTTTGGGTTTCTCTACCAGCGGTTTTCATCGCGTCGTCGCGACGAAGCCAGTCCGTTCTGAGACCAACAAGCAGCACGGTTGTCAGGTGCCAACCATGGTTCTATTTGGGACTCGTGGCCCATAGCTTTTTCGGGTTGTCCGAGGGGGACTAGGGTCGCGTGTGAGACTGAGGTGCCCGAGGCACGCAAAGCCTAACTAACCAGCTGAGACTCGCCCTCGAACCCGAGTGTCTCCAGAACCCGGCTAACCACCACCGAGAGGAATCCCAGGGATGGAACGGATTCGCTAGAGACACTCAAGCTGTTTGTGGTTTCAGATGTTGGGCGTCGAAGCGCTCTCCTTTCTTCCAGACGATCAACGTGATGGCTGCCATCTTGCGCGCCAGAGTCAGACGTGCCATCTCCGGCCGGATTCCCTTGGCCACCAGCGCCTCGTAAAACTCCTGGAACGGTCCTGGCTTAGCAGCGGCCACGGTTGCGGCACTCTTGAATAGATTCTTCAGATCGTGATTGTGATTTCGATTCAGCCCGCGAATCGAGGCCGGCTTCTTTGTGCGCTTCAGCTCTCCCTGGACACAGCGATGCTCGGCACTGCTGTAGGTCTCGATTCCAAAACCGCTGTACGTCCAGAGCTGTCGCTTGGTACGGAACCGGTGCGGTGTCTGGATCAAAGCGATCACCAGAGCCACCCGAATCGGGCCGAGGAACGGAATACTACGTAACAATTTCCGCGCGTCGTGCTTCCGAGCCTCAGCCAATAGCTCGCGCCGCACGTCCTGACGCAGTGGCCGCAGGGTGTCGAGTTGTTGGTAGTAGAACTGCGCTCGGCGGCGCACGCCGGCTTCCTGGATCTTGCCCAGCCACTCCGAGCGATACCGCGGTGCGTAGACCTGCTTTCCCACACAGGGGATCCCCCAGCTGCGGTAGATGGCCTTCACTCGACTCATCACCCGTCCCAGATCTTTGCTGATTGCCAGGTAACTGCGCCCCAGCTCCTTCAGGGTCCGTACACCATGCTCCCCGTGATAGACCGACCGGAGCATGTTCGATCGCAGCAGCTCGGCGAGTTTCCGCGCATCGATGCGGTCACTCTTGCTGCCTTCCTTCAGAAGAGCATTTCGGCGGGGATTGCATACCACCAGTTCAGTGACGTGCGGCTTGATGAGGTCATAGAGCCACGCGGCCCAGGTTCCTTCTTCGAAGGTCAGGTGCAGGCTCCCGCGCAGACCTTTCAAAAAATCCAGAATGGTGCTGGCTTTCGTTTCGATCGTCGATTCCATCACCAGCTTGCCAGAGGAGTTTAGAACCGCGATGGAGATCGCTTCCTTGTGAACATCCATCCCGATATACTTCACGCTATCCATTGAGGGCGCTCCTTTCTGAAGTGGGTTCGAGCCAAACACTCAAAACCCTACTCCAAGAGGGGCGCCCTTTTATATCGCGTCGCGTTACCGGACATTTGAAATGCCGGTTCAGGTTTTTGGTGATGGCGCTGCTTCGGCAGCGCGAATCCAGTCCGGTTCGCCGATCGTTTGGACACAGGTTGTGGAGGACATTCTGGAGCGTGGGGCGGAGTCGCGAGTCTGGCGCTTTATTGCGCGGAGAGGTTTTTCCAATCCGTGATCGCCACTGCGTGGCCTTTTCGAACGACCGTGGCATATACGGAGTCGAAGCCGTTATGGCGATTCGAGCCGTAGTCGAGCAGAAACTTTTGCCCCAGCCCGACGTCCTGGTTGTGGATGGACTCGAGTCCGCTGATGAATTTCTCGCGCGTCAGATTCGGCCCGGCGCGTTTGAGACCTTCGACGATGACCATGGCGTCCACGAAGCCCTCCAAACTCACGAAGTTCGGCTCCGTGCCGCCCATATATTTGTTCAGAGCGTCCAGGTAGAGCTTGACCGTGGGGAGGTCGCTGTGGTCATAGGGCGGCACCACTTGCGTGATAACCATTCCTTCGGCGTCGCTGCCGGCAATGCGAACCAGCGCTTCGGTCCCCACAAATGACACGGTGAGAAACAAGGGATGCCATCCATCCGCGTGAGCCTGCTTCAGAATGGCGGCAACCGGCGCGTACGGTCCCACCAGAATCACCGCCTCGGGGTTCGCGGCACGCACGGTCTTCAGGCCTTGCTGAATATTGAGGGTGTTGCGCGGGAACGTTCCGAGCGCGACGGGCTTGGCCTGATGCGCCGAAAGCGCGTGTTGCACTCCATCTAGAACGGCGGTGCCGAACGCGTCATCTTGATAGAGCACGCCGATCTTGCGAATTCCGCGCACTTGCCACAGATTGTCCACTTGATCGCGGGCCTCATCGAAATACGACGCGCGCACGTTGACGATGTAGTGTTTGAACGGCTGATAGAGCAATTGCGCCCCGGTAAAAAGCCCCACGACTGGAATTTTGGCCGTTTCGGCCATCGGCACATACTTTACGGCCGTCGGAGTGCCCACAAAAGCCCATGGCAAAGACATTCTGTTTCAACAAGCGGCTGAAACAGGCGGAGGTTTGCTCGGGATTGTAACCGTCGTCGAAGGAGTTCACTTCAATTTTGCGGCCGAAGACTCCGCCCTGATCGTTGATTATATGGAGGTAGGCGAGCGCGCCAATTTGTGTCTGCATGCCCAAAAAGGAGGCGGGGCCCGAGAGAGCCGAGCAAGATCCGAGTTGGATCGCGGTGCTGGTGACGCCGGGCGTCGCGACCTCTGCCGGCGACGGAATGACGAGCAGCAATGCGAGCAGGGAGCAGGCGCACAGCGCTCTGACGTGAAAATTGGTCATCGAACACCCTCCCAAGATGATTCCGTGAGCGCAGCCAGATGCAAGACTTTCGCCCAGGACGATAATTCGACTATAGAGCAACGGATGCGTCGCTCCAGCAGAATTGTTTCCACATGTGTTTCATTCATTAATTGAAACTGCGGACGATGGCCGCCGCGCGGCCTCGAGCCTCTGGCCGATGGCTTCGCTGGCCGCCATCGTGATTTTGTAGCTGATAAGGCCGGGTTCGAGGACGAAGACCTGCGGGATCATGGGATTGTTCGCGGGATCGGTGTGGGCGAGTTCTGCGAAATAGCCGGGAGCCGCTGCCACTACTTCGACGAATCATCAAGTTCGCTGTCATGCGGAGACAGCAACCACGACTTTGCCGTGGCCGAGGTTGTCTCGCAGAGCCCCGCTGTAAGCCATGGCGGCGTCTTCCAATGGAACGACCGCGCTGACGAAGGCCTTCAGGGTCCCTGCGTCAATCAGTTTGGCGACTTCCAGCAGTTGCTGTTGGTTAGGTTCGACGATAAAGAACGCATTTTTCACGCGCTGGTACGCGGTGCCTTCGCCGTCCGCGGCGATCGTCACCAAACGCCCGCCCGGCTTTAGCACCTGCCACGATCGAGCGAGAGTGTCGCCGCCGACGGCGTCGAATACCACATCCACATTCCGGGCTTGGTCCTCGAAGCGAGATGTCTGGTAGTCAATGATCTGGTCTGCTCCGAGCTGCTTTACGAATTCCGCGTCTCGCGCGGAGGCCGTGGCAATCACGTGCGCGCCGTGAAGATGCGCCAGCTGCACTGCGAACAGGCCTACCGCGCCGGCAGCTCCGTGTATCAACACACGATCGCCGGGCTGCATCTTCGCGCGATTGAAAAGACCCTGCCAGGCGGTCAAGGCTCCAATCGGCACGGAGGCTGCCAATTCGCCAGTTAAGGATTTCGGCTTGCGCGCGATGTTCTGCGGCTGAGTGAGGCAAAACTCCGCGGTAGCGCCATCCGCGTACCAGTCGTTCATGCCGTAGATTTCATCTGCCACGTCGAAGCCGGCGGCTCCCTTTCCGGCCGCGGCAATGATGCCCGAGAATTCGTGTCCGGGCACGGCGTGTGCGCGGGCCCCTCCGTCTTTCGTATGAGTGGTGGGCGACCAGAGCAGTTCGGTGGGCGTCACACCGGCGGCGCGCACGCGAATCAATAACTCTCCTGCTCCGGGTTGCGGGTCCGGAAGCACGGACGCGATGAGCAGCGGTCCCTGATTTGTGTTGTTCACTATCATGGCTTTCATAAGGCACCTCTCGAAAGCGCTGAGCTCGAAAAAACGCTTCACGGCAAAGACGACGCAGGGGCGTTGCGCGCCGCAAAGTGGATGGCGACGCTAATCCTGTTCGCCGATGGTTTGCGCGTAGGTTTTCCCGTAGGGGTAAAAGAGCTCTTTGCGCCCGGCTTGCCAGGCGGCTTTCATTTCGGGAGTGGTGATGTCCCAGTCGGGGCGGCACTTTTTGGTGACGGCGCGGAGGTCCTGGCGTAGCTCTTCGATGGTGGGGCGGCCGAAAAACCAGTAGCCGTTGTAGACCTTATGGATGATAAGGCCCGGCTCGAGGACAATCACGTGCGGGATCATGGGATTGTTCGTGGGATCGGTGTATTCGGCGATATCCAGATCTTTTTGGATCACGCGCCCGGCATCGGAAAGGAACGGCCAGTGCGCGCCGACCCCGGTGCGAAATTCGTTAGTCTGCGTGATGTTGTCGGTGCTGATGGTCACCAGCCGGCAGTAGCCGACCTCCAGCTCGCGATGGAGTTGTACCAGGCCTTCGTGCTGGCGGCGGTCCTTGGGGCAAAAGCCGCCGCGGCTGAGGACCAGCACCATGGGATGCGGCCCTTGCAAATCGGAAAGCTTGCGGTGCTTCGCGGTGTGGTCGGAAAGCTCGTAATCAGGAAATTTGGCGCCTGGAACGATGTCTGGTCGCATGGGAACTCCTCGGAAGTTTGGATGCGCGTTGCGCGTTCAGGTCGCGGCGATTTGTGGTGCGGGTTGGCGCGCGCATGGTAACACCAAAACCGGGGCTGCCGGCTCGCCGTAAGGCGTCGAGCCGCCGCTACACGGGCAAGTTCAACTGCAAACCCTGAAAGCAGATCCCTCACTTCGTTCGGGATGACCAACGTCTACGTGATTGCAACGAAGCGCGTGATGCGTTGTACATTAGGCTTGCTTACGCGGCTATAATTCGGCGCGGGCGCGTGGTGGTGCGTCCGCGGAGGGCATTGTGGCTACCAGCGATCTAAAGGCAACGCACGGCATCAATCTTCGGCTGCACATGAGCGAATTTTGGTCGGGCGACCTGGGCCTGACGTTGGTGACCATCTCGGTGGCCATGCTGATATTTGTGATCACTCCCTTGCGCGAAGCGGGGTTGCGCGGGCGGATATTTTTCGACGTGATCGTGATGGTGCTGATGATTTATGGCGCGATTGCGGCGCATACCAGCCGCGGCTTCCTCGCGTTTGTGCTGGCCACGGTGCTGGCGACGGCAGTAGTGCTGGCGGCGGGGCGCTTGCATCCCACGCTGCAACTGCATTTGTGGGGCAGTGTGCTGGTGGCGTTTACGCTGCTGGTTTACGTGCGCATCGTTTTGCTGGTGATGTTTCGCGCCGGGCCGGTGACCTGGAGCCGCATACAGGGCGGGGTGTGCGCGTACTTGCTACTGGGAATGGCCTGGGCCTCCGCGTTTCAGTTTCTGGAGCAGCTCAGGCCTGGCTCGCTTCAGTTTGTTACGGCGCCGCTGAATCTGGATCAGCTCTCGGCGAAGATTACGTATTTTAGTTTTGCGACGCTGACTACGATTGGCAGCGACATCGCGCCCATTGATCCGTTTGCGCGTTCGATGACGATGGCGGAGGCCATCATCGGCCAGCTTTTTCCAGCGATTTTGATTGGCGCGCTCGTGGCGATGGCCATGCAGCCGCGGTCGAATTCCTGAGCGAGCGGAAAATTCATATGCGGCGGCGCCAGGACCAAAGCGGGCGGCGCGATATTGGCGGCGAAGGGTCCGACGGGGAAGCTCGAAACTAGTTGGATTGCTCGAGGATGAACCAGTCGCCGGTTATTTTCCTGTAGCGGTAACCGTAAGAACTCGGATTCCCGTACATTCCTTTGCCCGAGTCTTTTCGATCGATGCATGCCGGTTCGGTGAGCGCGCTGCCTCTATCGGGTTGTCCGCAATGGAGGTAACCGACGCTGAAGCCCGCCGGGACAATTCCCCAGCTATAAACGATGAATATGGTTTCCTCGGACATTCCGCGATTCGAGACGCCGCCAACGATGCCGGCGCGATCGAACAGGTTCTTGTATTGATCCCAGCGGACTCGTGAGATGCCCCACTGCGCCTCTGGACGAGGCCATGCGACGCTGGCTTGTGTCCACAAAAAATCGGGAGCGATGCGGGACATCTGCGAGTCTTCCGCCAGCATCGCCACGAGGCGATCCAAGTCGGGCCTGTTTCTGTAAAATTGTTTTTCGAGTTTCTGGTCGCTAGGCTCGTGGGGCGATATAGACCAGGAGAAAAGCGCAACGACGGCTACGATGACGATGCCGGCAAGTCCGAGGATTTTGACCAACTTCATACGCAAATATCAATCGCAACCGGAACAGTCACGATGAGCCATTGTAGAACGGGCCGGCCCGTTCCGCAGTGGCACGAACCAGGCCGGCGTCAACGTCTCTTGCAAGCTCGCGTTGACACCGCCTCGTTCGCGGAAACCTGCCGCTCCTGCGGGACTACGCGGACGGGTGCTTAAGAATTTCCGCCAGGGCCTGGAAGCGTTTTGCGTCGCTGGGAGATTTTGCGGTGGTCGCATCCTTTTCCAGCGACGGCGCCATTTTCTCCAGCCGCGCTACTTTGCTGTGGCTCATGTGTGAAGTTTCGGCGCTTTCGATCGCGGTGCGCAGCGATGCGATACGCGCCGCCGGCAAAGCTTCCGAACGCTCCAGCTGATCCACGTAGGCCTTCGCGACCACCAAATTCGCGGGCCACACGAATTTCTGCTGGTCCTGGACGTTCAGGTCGGCCACCTGGACGGCCTTGGCGGCGTCAATTTCGTTCTGCGTCAGGAATTTGGTCGGCGTCAATTCAAAAACGTCGAGCCCGCGCGCGATTTCCGAACCGTAGATGTAGCCGTTGTACCAGTAGCCGGACCAATCGCCGCCCAGAATCAGCGTCTTGGGGTCAATGGCGCCGCGGTCGAAGTAGGCGATCTCGTACGGATGCGACGCGTCGGTGAAATCCATCACCGAAATGCCGCCCTGATACCACGCCTGCACTTCGATATCGCGGCCGGGGACGGGAACCAGCGAGCCGTTGTGCGCGACGCAATTTTCCGTGTCGCCCTGCGCGGCGGGCAGCTTGTAATAGCTGGCGAAGATCAATTTATCGTCGCGCAGATGGAAGATGGAATCCGCGCCCCACTTGTTGGGGTCGTTCGGACGGCAGCGCGCGCCCAGGCCGCCGCCCCACTCGTCGGTGAAGACGACTTTGGTGCCGTCGTTTGAGAACGAAGCGGAGTGCCAGTAGGAATAATTGGGATCGTTGACGGCGTCCACGCGCTTGGGGTGAACGGGATCCTTGATATCGAGCAGGATGCCATTGCCCGAGCACGCGCCGGCGGCGAGGCCGATGGCGGAGTACACGGTGATGTCGTGGCACTGGTTCGTATCCTGCGGCTTCTGTTCGTCTTTATCGTGGCTGCCGCCGTTGCTCAGGCCGTTGATCGCGCCGGTGCGCGCATCCATGAAAACGCGCGGGCTGGAAACGATCTTGGCGTCCTGCGGATCGGCCACCGGAACTTTGATAACGTCAATGCGGAAGAGCGCGGTGTTGGGATCCTTGTCCGGCTTTTCGCCCGAGCAGCCCGCGAGTTCTTCGGGTTGCCGGACGAACGACGTTCCGGAGACGTAGATGTAAACGTTGTCCTTGTCGTTGGGATCCACGACGAGCGTATGGGTGTGCGAGCCGCGGCAGGTCTGTACGGCGGCTACTTGTTTGGGGTTCTTGATGTCCGAAATGTCGAAAATACGCACGCCGCGGAAACGATCTTTTTGCGCGGCCGGTAGGTGGTGTTCTTTTTCGTGCCCGGCGGCGGGAGGAGGCTCCGGCGGAAATCCCTCAGTGCCGCAATCAATGCGGCCATTCGGCATTTCGACGGACATGAACATCAGATTTTTGTAGACGGAGACGTCACCTTGCCCGCCGGGACAAACCATCGAAGTCAGCAGCGAGGCTTTCGCGGGGTCGGAGATGTCGTAAATATTCATCCCGTAAAAATTGCCCTGGAAAAGGTGAGTGCCCTCGAAGGCCATGTCCGAATTGGCGAAAGCGAGCTGCGCGATCACCAGCTTCAGCTCTTTCGGGAACTTCGAGAGGTCGCCGCCGCCGATGCCGAGCTGGCTGATGGTCTTGTCAACTTTGGGATCATCCGGCTGGTCGGTTCCCAGTTGAAACGCTTCCGGCTTTTTCAGCAGCAGCAGATGTTCCATGCCTTCGGAAGCTTCGCCGGCGTCGTAGAGGCCGGGCGTGAGCTTGTAGCGCGGATCGTTTACGTCCGAGCCGGTCATGCCCGCGGGCAACGGCGGAGCCGGCACTGGCGCGAACGGATTCATGGGCGCTTCGTCTTTCGCCGCGGGGGCCTGCGCGGGCGCCGGGGCGGGAGTTGCCGCCGGTTCCTGCGCGGGCGCCGCGGGCGCGGGCGTCTGCGCCTGAATCCGGGTCACACCGCAAGATAAAATGATCGCAGCTACCGCCAAGCGGAAAGCCGCACTGGGCACACGGTTCATCGTTTCTCCTCTACAGGTTTTTTATCGAGCATGGCTTGCATGATTCTGATCTCGGCGCGCTGGGTATTGTCCGCGTCGGTCGCGAAGTTGAAGATGTCGGCGTCCTGTCCGGCGCCGGCGGTATTGAAAAGATCTTTCACCATTATTAAGGCGCCATTGTGGTGCTGAATCATGCCGATTAAAAAGAGCCGGTCGAATTCGGCGCCCTTGGCATTGTGCAGCGCTTCCATTTGTTCGGCAGTGAGCATGCCGGGCATCAGCGGCATCGGCTTGCCGGATTTATCCATCCCCGGCATTCCCTGCATGGACATGGAATCGGGTTCGCCGCGCGCGGCGAGCCAGCGGCGCATGAAGCTGATTTCGTCGGACTGCGAGCGGCTGATGCGCGCGCCGAGCAGGCGCAAATTCTTATTTTCAGTGTGCGTCGGGATCCACGCGGTCATGATGACGGCCTGCGAATGATGCATGATCATGCCTTGCATGAAGGCCACGTCGGCGGGCGAAGGCGGCGGCAGGGCGCCCTTCGTCGAGGCCGGAAGTTTTTTCGTCGGCTGGCCGGGCGCGCCGGGTTGCACGACGGCCGGGGCCGGCGCTTGAGCTGGCGCCGCGGCGGAATCGGATTGCTGCGCAAGCGCGGCGGTGGGGAAGTGAACAGCGAGAGCAAGCGCCGCGAGGAACGCGACGCCGAGCAGCACGGAAATTCTTGGGAAGTGGAGGTTATGCCTGCGCCCGGGCGCGGTGCCGCTGGCGACGTTGCGCGCACGGCGCACGGGGCGAGCCAGCCACTTCGATGCCAGTCTAAACATTTTCAGTGCTCTCTTGCTTGAGGGATTCGGCTGAAGGTAAGACGCGCGAGGGCGCAAATCGTCTCACAGCCGCACAACTTTGCGGCACTTTTTTCGATATCGGGCAGGCACGCGCACTCGGCGACGCGCCGCGTAACCGCCCCCTGGATATGGCTTGGTCCGTCGTTCTTCCGTGCCGCTCGATCGGCGTTTTTTGTGGAGTAAGTGGCAATCCCAAGCTCGGCTGTCAATGCGCAGTAGAACTAGGCCAGAAGAAGCAGGCGTGAGTTCGGCTTCCGCGCTTTCTGCGGTCCTCGCGTCACGCTCCCACGCGAGCTGCAGACCAGAAACTACGCCGGCGCCCCAGCCGGAGCCGCAGCATAAACCAAAAGGAAGCGAGATAGCAACGATTAGAAGGGAAAATGTGGGGAAAGTAGAGCCGCGGATGCGCGATGTGTTCCGCTTTGCCCCCCCGCGCCAGATTGGTTCTATAGTCCTTGCGCGAAGTGCCGCTCAGCATTGAACAGCTGCAAACGCGAGCTGACCACTTCTCGTACCGCATCCACGGCAGACGGCAGAATTTTGTAAGGTACGACTTCTTCAGGGTGCTTCGCCAAACCCTCTTCCAAACCATGTCTCCAAGCCACCCGCAGTTCGGTATTGATGTGAATAATGTTGATTCCCGCCGCGATGGCCTTGCGCAAGTCTGCATCGTCGGTTCCGGAGCCGCCGTGGAGCGTCAGGAAGACGCGCGCCGCGCGCTTGATGCCGGCAATCCTCTCGATATCCAAGCGCTTCTTCGTTTCGCCGCTTAGCATGCTCCGCAGCATGCCGTGCATGTTGCCCACAGCGGGAGCGAGGATGTCCACTCCCGTGCTCTCCACAAACTGTTGCGCTTCTTCCGGTGTCGAGAGCCCTTTCGAGAGGTCGGGGGACTGTTCGTGTATTTCAGAGCCGGTTCCGATGTCGCCGATTTCTCCTTCCACGAGCATGGCAGGATGGATCGCTTTCAGCGCTTCCACGGCCTGCTTGGTTTGCCGCACATTTTCATCGAAGGGCAAAACCGACATATCAAACACGATCGAGTCAAATCCTGCTTTCGCGGCCTCCACGCCTTTCGCCAGGGAGTGCGTATGATCCGCGTTAAGAAAAATCGGGAAGTCGAATTCCTCGCGTAGACTTCGCACCAAAGCCGCGATCTGACGAGTTCCCACAAACTCGCGCTCCCCCTCCGATAATCCCACCAGAACCGGCACGTTCAGCTCGCGGGCCGCGGCAAACACGGCCTTCAACAGCACCAGGTCGGAAATGTTGAAATGCCCAATCGCCTTTCCAGTTTTCTGCGCTTCCCGCAAAAGCTCCTGTAACGAATGCATATGATTGTCCTCCTTCCGCCCACGCACGGGCTCTATCTCGACGCCAATCCGCGGCGCCGCTACCCACGATTTTACAACATAGGCAAGCATACCGCCGCCAGAACGAATGCCCGCAAGCCCGAAGATATGTCAGAGCGCGATCAACCCGCTGGTCGCACCAGCGCAATTTCGCCGCCCCAAGAAGTTCGGATGTGGAAACTTCCAGCCCGCTGATTCCTGGTGAGCCGCACTGCCGAGGACCTACTAGCGCCTCCATCAGGACTTGGGAAATTCAATCATCCTCGCGTGCCAATCGCCAGCCGCCTCGCTCCGTTCCCAGAACCCCGTTTGAACGAAGCCGCCCGCGCGGCGGACGCTGCGCGTGAGGTGACGGAGCGGTGGTTGCCTGGCGGCTGAGATAAGTTTGGGTCACAGGAGGTGTTCTCGTGACCCATCTCAGAAAAATGATGCTGGAGGAACTCCAGCGCCGTAATTACGCCAAGACTACCATCGATTGCTACCTTCGCAGTGTCGAAGATTTTTCTCGACACTTCCGCTGTTCTCCGGATCGTTTAGGCCCCCGACACATTCGTGAATATCAAGCCGCGATGTTCCGGGAGCGGCAGCTCTCCCCGAACACGGTGGCGCAACGCTTGGCAGGTCTGCGATTTTTCTACACCAAGACTCTCAGGAGAGCCTGGAGCATCGAAGAGACTCCCTACCCGAAGAAGACTGTTCACCTGCCAACGGTTCTCAGCCAGGAAGAAGTTGCGCGGCTCATCGATGCGGCTCGGCCTCCCTTGCATCGCACTTTGCTGATGGCGCTCTACGCCACTGGACTCCGGCGTGCCGAACTGGCGCAGCTGAAAGTCCGCGACATTGACAGTCGGCGCATGGTGATTCACGTCCAAGGCGGCAAAGGCCGCAAAGACCGCGATGTGCTGCTCAGTCCCAAGTTACTCGACGAGCTCCGGCAACACTGGCGCCGGTCGCGCGCAAAGCCCAGTGTCTGGCTGTTTCCTAGCAGGCATACTCACGCCAGTGATCGGCCCATCACTCCCAAGGCCATCTACCATGCTTGTAAAAGAGCTGCTCGACGGGCCGCTCTCCCGAAAGCCATACACCCGCACACGTTGCGCCATTGCTTCGCCACACATCTGCTCGAAGCAGGAGCAGATCTGCACACGATTCAGATCCTGTTAGGCCACCGCGATCTCAAAGAGACCACCATCTATCTGCATCTTTCGCAGCGCCATCTTCACGCAACTTCCAGTCCTCTGGACTCACTGAAGCTGCAAGAGAGGTCCACACAGGAGGAGCAGATGAGCCGGCCGCCCCTGGAGGTGGCCGATCTCATCCGCAGCGCGGGTACTGCTTTCGTGGAACGAAATCGCCACTGGCTCAGCTGGAAGCACGTCAAAGTGCTGCGAGCCATTCGGCGCTGTCGTACCGCCCGCACTCGGCGGTCATCTCGACCAGTGCACCCGTTGCGGGCATCGCGCCATCTCGTATAACTCCTGTCGCAACCGACACTGCCCCAAGTGTCAGACCGCGGCCCGGGAACGCTGGATCGCTGCACGTCGAGCGGAACTTCTCCCGACGCCTTATGTGCATGTGGTCTTCACACTACCTCGGGAGCTAGCGCCACTGGCTCTGCAGAATCAGAAGCTGGTCTACGATCTTTTATTTCGTGCCAGTGCGCAAACCCTGTTGGAAGTCGCAGGTGATCCCCGACATCTCGGTGCCCAGATCGGATTCTTCAGCGTGCTGCACACCTGGAACCAGAAGCTCGACCTGCACCCACATGTCCATTGCGTGATTCCGGCCGGCGGTCTGTCCCCGGATCGCACGCGGTGGATCCAGCCACGCTACCGCTTCTTCCTACCCGTGAAAGTGCTCAGCCGCGTCTTCCGCGGCAAGTTCGTGCAAGCTTTGCAGTCCGCTTTCCGCGAAGATCGGCTTCGTTTCCAGGGAAGTCTCGCATCTCTGGCCTATCCCAAGACCTTCGCCGCCTGGCTACGGCCACTGTTCCGAAAGGATTGGGTGGTCTACTGCAAACCACCCTTCGGAGGTCCAGAACATGTGCTCCAGTATCTGGGCCGCTACACCCATCGTGTCGCGATTTCCAATCACCGCCTGATCTCGTTTGTTGGGGGAAAGGTTACTTTTCGCTGGCGCGACTCAGCTCATCACAACGAACAGAAGTTGCTGACCCTATCGCTCGATGAGTTCCTGCGCCGCTTCTTGTTGCACGTGCTTCCCAAAGGCTTCGTGCGCATTCGCCACTTCGGCTTCCTTGCTAGCCGCCGACGGGCCACCACTTTGCCACTCTGCTTTCCGTTGCTCGGCGCAGCACCAGCAGCCCAGCCCCAGATCTCCGCACCTGGTCCGTGCGATCTTTGGCTTTGCCCCCAATGCGCTGGGCCCATGAAAGTCATCGATCGATTCACGGCTGCCGAAATGCAACTCCGCTCTCCGCCTGTCACGGTTGCCGCATGAGACCACGATCCACATCACCAACTCGTTGGGTGCCTCGCCACTCTCAGTCCTGCTGCGTCTTCTCAGGCCATACATCTGTTCTTCTTACGCTTCACGCGGTTCGACGATCAGCCAACTTGCTTGGCGAGCCGCGATTGCTCTGTTCCTGTTATCCGTTCCACTCCGCTGTGCAGATCCAGCCACCGTTTCGACCGCTCCTTCCATCCATGCAATCCCCATAGTGGCCCGCGTCCGCCGCAACCGCGGGCGGCTCCATTCAAACGGCTTTATCGAACGCGCGCAGAGCACCTCGCACAATTTCGCTTGTTCGCCAAAACGCGCGTCCGATAAAGCGCTAACGTTTCTGGATAACTTCCGAGTTGCCGACAAACCGGGAGCCATCGCATGGCGGCTCACAAGTCAAGCTGCCAGGCACGGCCAATGATACGGCGGTCGCGGGTCCTGAGGGCTCGCCACTAGGGGGTTGCTGTGGCTTCAGCGTTCCACAAACTTCCACCATTTAAATCCTAAACGCTTCTCGGGGGCATTCTGGATCGTAGTGACAACGCCCAAGCCCCCGGCGTGGAGGAAAATGACGGGCATGTACTCGCCTCCCGTGTCTCTACGCATCGGATCACTCGGATTCTTCTGCCGGTGCCAAGCGTCAATTTGAAATGGTTGCGATTCGATCACTCGCGGCAACGATTTTCCGCCGCCAACTTCGATGCGCGCCACGTGCTCCTGCAACGTGCCGTCTTGCCCCGAAAACCATGTGGCTGCCAATTCGCCACGGCCGCGAGCGATCAAGTATGGATAGTAAGAAAGTTCATCTCTTTCGATGATATGCCAGCTTGTCCAGGTCTCACCGTGATCCAGCGATCGCGCCAACCAAACGCCCCTTTGGGAGCCCCACAGAGAGTAGAGGGCGCCGTCCGCATCCCAGGCAACCGGCTCCACCCAGCGGGGCGTTCCCTTGTCCTCGTCAGGACTCCAATCCCGCTCGCCTGGGGCGGGATGCTTCTGCCAGGTCTTCCCTCCATCGGTGCTCACGGCGATCAGATCGACGCCGGGTGTGAATTTATTTCCGGATGCGGATAGTGGGGTAACGCGAACGGCGATTTCACCGTGCGGCCCTATGGCCAGATGGCTCGAGCCTCCCTGTGCGTTGATCCGAGGCCGTTCCTTCCAACTGGAGCCGCGATCCTGGCTGACCTCATAACGGACGCCGTTTCCGTCATTCCAGATCACCTGAGCGGTTCCATCGGGCGCCACTCCGATCCAAGGTCGATCATCAAAACGAGTTTCCGAAAGAACTTTCCACGACCACGTCGCACCTGCGTCCCTGCTGGTGCCGACCGCGATGCGCGCGCCTTCGTCCGCTTTGAGGTCGTAAGTCATTTGCACGAAGTAAAGAGTGTTGTCGGGGCCGACCGCCAGATCAACGTCAGAGTTGCCGATGGCGCCATCCGCCTTGCTGCCGACGTTCACTCGCTCCCAGGTAGTGCCGCGGTCGCGACTTCGATATAGATTAGGACTCTTTTCCACGTCCCCGTCGTATCCCGCCACAAACAGCGTGCCGTCACCCAGTTCGACGACCATCGGTTCTCGGGTGAGCCGGTCAAGATGTTCTACGCCCTCGATTGCGACGAGCGTTTTCGATGTTGTTGGCTTTTCCGTGGGGCCCTGCGGTCTTGCTCCCAGTGCTGGGCCCCCGAACATCGCGACAACGCAGGCGACCACGACAACTAGCGGCAGCCTCGAAAAAGCCGCCGCAAACAGTCGCGTTGCATGGCGAGTGTCCCGTTTCAGAGATGTGTTGTTAATCACCATTCGCAAGACCCTCCACGCCGGGAACGTATTCGGACACCGGAGTCCAACCCAGGTTCATTTCGCGGAAGTATAGGCCAGAATGGCGCGGAGAGTGAAATCTGCAGGGCGCCTTAGAAGCGCCACCTTAAGAGTTAGCTACAGAACACTGCAGAGTCTGGGCGAATTACGGAGAATGCCGAAGTTATTCGGGCCACAAGTCCGCTTCGGGGAAGTTCCAGCGTGCTGATTTGTGGTGCGTTGCGTCGCAGGGCACCCACTAGCGCGCCGATCAGTGCTTGGGAAATTCAAGCATCCTCGCGAGCCGATCGCCAGCCGCCAAGTTCCGTTCCCCGAACCCCGTCTCTAGCCCGCTGCGGTCACGTGTTCGATCACGCGACGCAATATAAAAGGGCGCCCCTGATGGAGTAGGTTTTGAGTGTCGGCTCGAACCTACCTCAGAAAGGAGCGCCCTGTATGGATAACGTGAAGTATATCGGGATGGATGTGCACAAGGAAGCGATCTGCATCGCAGTTCTAAATTCCTCGGGCAAACTGGTGATGGAGTGCACGATCGAAACCAAGGCCAGCAGCATTGTGGATTTTCTGAAAGGCCTGCGCGGAAGTTTGCATGTGACTTTCGAAGAAGGCACCTGGGCTGCCTGGTTGTATGACTTGATCAAGCCGCATGTTACTGAACTCGTAGTGTGTAACCCCCGCCGGAATGCTTTGCTCAAGGAAGGCAGCAAGAGCGACCGCATCGATGCGCGGAAGCTGGCGGAGTTGTTACGCGCGAACCTGGTCCGCTCGGTGTATCACGGAGAGAATGGCGTGCGCACGCTGCGCGAGTTGGCGCGCAGTTACCTGACGATCAGCGCGGACCTCATCCGGGTGATGACGCGGGTGAAGGCGATCTATCGCAGCTGGGGGATTCCCTGCAGAGGAAAACAAGTTTACGCAGAGCGCTATCGCGCCGAGTGGCTGGGCAAGATCCAGGAGGCCGGCGTGCGCCGCCGGGCGCAGTTCTACTACCAGCAGTTCGAGGCGTTGCGGACGCTGCGTCAGGAAGTGCGGCGCGAGTTGCTCGCGGAAGCTCAGAAGCAGGACGCCTGGAAATTGTTACGCGAGATTCCATTCATCGGCCCGATCCGTGCGGCTCTGCTGATCGCTTTGATGCAAACGCCGCATCGCTTCCGTACCAAGCGGCAGCTCTGGGCCTACAGCGGATTTGGGATCGAGACGCACAGCAGCGCCGAGCAGCGTTTCGTCCAGGGAGAGCTGCAGCGCGCCAAGAAACCGGCTTCGATTCGTGGACTGAATCGCAATCACAATCACGAACTGAAGAATCTATTCAAGGGTGCTGCCACCGTGGCCGCTGCCAAGGCCGGCCCGTTCCAAGAGTTTTACGATGCGTTGGTGGCCAAGGGCATCCGGCCAGAAATGGCACGTCTGACTCTGGCGCGCAAGATGGCCGCGATCACGTTAATCGTCTGGAAGAAAGGAGTGCGCTTCGACGCCCAACATCTGAAACCACAAACAGCTTGAGTGTCTTAGCGAATCCGTTCCATCCTGGAATTTCTTCCGGTGGTGGCCAGTCGGGTTCTGGAGACACTCGGGTTCGAGGGCGAGTCTCAGCTGATTAGTTAGGCTCTGCGTGCCTCGGGCACGCGGAGTCTCTCACGCGACCCTAGTCCCCCTCGGACAACCCGAAAAAGCTATGGGCTACGAGTCCCCAATAGAACCATGGTTGGCACCTGACAACCGTGCTGCTTGTGGGTCTCCGAACGGACTGACTTCGTCGCGCAAAACCGATGAAAACCGCTGGCAGTGAGAACCAAACCGCTACGCAACGGTGCGTAGGCGTCCCGAGTTCGCGGAACGGAAGCAACAACAATCCTGCTCAACCGGAGTGGGCTGGACGACAAGAAAAAATCCAGCCGCAGGAGAAGTGTTTTCTTCTTGACTCCTTTTATAGAACTAACCAGGACTTAGCAGACGAACCTTAGGCATACGTGGTCTGCGCTAGGTATCAAGACCTTCAGTTCGCCGTTCTAGGCCGGTTGGAATCCCAACACGTCGCGACCGGATGATGGGTAGCAGGACCCGCGCAAACACGAGCCCGCAGAAGGCGAATGAAAGGTATATAACAACATTTCGCGCCGCAACAAACTCACGAACAGCGGCATGCTGCGTATACGACTCTAGATGGCTGACGAAGTTTAAGCCTGCTGACGCGATCATGAGTAAACCAATGACTCCAAATCCGAGTGGCCACGCCCTGAGCCGCCCTCGCGGAACTGCACCGCTTCGGTAGGTCGCTTCTTCGACGGGAATTAAGACAATCCACAACAAAGAAAAAAGGAAGAAACTCCCGAAAAAGAGGGTCGCCTTCAAACTTTGCTCAACCTGCACCATGGTGAGTCGCAAATGCCGCGTGGCCTCGCCGGATAGCCACACACAGACCGCATATGCAGTAAGCGGTACCACCCATCTGGTCCAGAAGGAAAATCGACGGGTGACCAGACCCCAACAAACCAAAATCACGATGGCGATGAAGTTAAAGTCAGAACCATGGATGCCTGTGGACAAGAATGTCTGGCGGAAAGTCCAAAACGCAATCCAGGCAAAAATCGCCATGAGTGTAAAAAAGACTGGAGGCTCAACTTTAGACCGTGCAAATCGGCGAGCAAAGGATGTTGGGAGCATCGGGTCGTTGCCATCCAATTCTAATTGTCAATCTCGTTAATCTTTCCCGCACTCTACGCTCTGAACCTCTTTGCGTCAATCTCGCCAAAGTGCGGCGTTGTGGCTGATAATCGCTGCGGGTTCAACCGGTCGGCGCAACACCATCCAGTGCATTGATTCGACACTGCTTCCGCAGGAGAATTTTGCGTATGGCGGTACTGCGTCAAAACCCAGCCAGGGCGGCGTTCCGGCTGGGCTGGTCCTAGCGAGCGATTCTAGCGTTTGTCTTCAATGCAAGGTGGGTTCGAGCTTAGTGTTGCGTCGACCCATTGAATGCACCCGACGCAACTTACCAGGACTTGACCGCGTGGTCCGTCGATAACTTCTGGTTTTCCGACAGCCGCCCAGTGATGAGGCGATTCTGGCATTGTGAGTGATATGGCGATTTATCGCCAACCGACAGATAGGTCCTGTTTGCCGACCAAAGACCGCATTGACCGTACCTCCGCGCAAGCCGAACGCTGAATCCGGGATGAATCCGAACGGCATTCCGGGATGATCCCGAACACCATCGGAGCGTAGCGACGCCGACGGCTGCAACGCTGGTTAGCTCGCTCGCCTTGGAGCCTGGCAGTCTTAGGCTGCGCGGGGCATCTGTTTGCAATGGTGGCGAGTGTGGATCGCGTTAAACCTCACGAAGTCTTCGACCGACACCGTACCGAAACCGGTGCTCACGACGTGTTGGCCACTGGCGACCCGTCTACGACATTCCTGGTCGAACCTGGCGAGCGCCCCTTCCAGGCGGACGCGGGCCTCAGCCGGCGTGGCCGGTCCGCTCGTAGGGTTCATCGTCTTGTAGGCCTTAAACCCCTTCGGAAATGCGTCCTTCTTCAAGATCCGGTTGAAGAACAACAGTCTGAGCAGCGGGCGCAGGAAAGCCGGGGGCATCGGGATCGACGGATCCCCACCAGAAAAGAGTTTGGCCGATCCTTCCAAGGAACGCGCCACATGCTCCACGACCTGGCTCGGCGACCATTTCCCCGGCGCGCGCGGCGTTGTCCAAGTCGCCGCTGATCTCTCCGCGGCCGCGACAAGGTCGAGGACGGCGGCGCGATTGTCCGCAAGCACATCATTGACGTCCGCCATGGGACCTCCAGTGCGTGAACGGTAATCGACCTAACCACGCCGCGTGATACGCCCGTCTGGACTCGTTGCTGCCATGGATGCTGTCCTAGGCGGAAGACGTTGAAACACTCTACACCAAAGTGATTCAGTGTGGCGGGAACTGGAATTGAGCGAATTAGAGCCTTTACCGTGAGCGAATGACAGGCAAGGCGGAAGTTAACGTCCAACTGTCGTTATCAGGCTATCACTCACAACCCGGGTTGGAATGATGGTTCAAGTCCTGATTAACGCTCTAGTCGGAGATGTTCCCAGAGCCAAACTTCGGTAATATCCTGCGTATGAGTGCCCTCCCTGAAAAAGCAGTCCGAGAAATCGAACAGATCCATTCAAAGTGGCTCGAATCCGAAACCGCTGGAGAAGTTCGCAGTTTGATGGCTTTGTGTGCCGACGACATCGAGTTGTGGCCGCCCGACGCGCCGCCCTTGATTGGGCGCGAGGCAGTTTCAGCCTTGATGGCGCGTGGGACTACCAGAATTCACGGTATTAAGATTAGCGAGCGCCGGATTCGAGGTTCACACGAGGTTGCTTACTTAACCGCGAGCTATAAGACGGAATTTTCCCTGAGCAAGAATTCCGCAACCGCTCGGTCATACGGAAGCCATCTTTGGATACTGCGGCGACAAGCGGGCACATGGGTCGTCGCCCTCGTGAGCTGGTCAGCGTGGTTTAACGAGCGACGTCCTCCTGAAGCAGATTGATTCAAGTGCCTGGTAAACGCCGTAATCGTACGTGTGGAATTTTCAAGTGATTGCATAACAATGTCGGCCCCCTCGACTCGAGTGGGCTGTTGTTGATACGCTCGGGAAGACGGAGCCGGAATTCGGTTCGCACGCGGGACAGCTCGGTACCGGACATGGCGTGAACTAGAACGCCGCGCACTTGAATGGGCATCCCGCTCCCTCACGGGAGGGAGTTCGAATAACTAATCATGGTCTGAAGTTTACGATCGAAGAGATGTATGGGTCGGACTGAAACCGACCGCTAGATTACGAACGAGCCGAAGTCGTCAAGGCCGGCAAGAAAGACCACCCAGCAAGCGGAAGAAAAAACTCTTTTAAGTGATTGGATAGGTCCGCTCAAAAATAGCTTGACAGGTCCGACATTGTTAGAGATTTCCGATTATTCGACTTCCCGGGCCTTTGCGTGAATTCATGATAAAAAGTACCCGCACGTCGCAACGGCAGTCAGGCGTTATAGCCCGATGGATCTACCGCGCCATGATTCTTATGGTCCGAGATTGTCGCTAGAACCCCTATCTCATAAATCAGGCGCCCGGAAGGGCGGGGCTTCAGCCCCGCCGTCAAGCGCCCAAAAATCAGGGGCTTCAGCCCCTGAAGCCAGCTTTCGAGTTTCGGCATAATATTCATGAGATGGCTTGGCTCTGTTGACATCCTCGCTACGACGATGAAAATTCGAGATGGCTGGCACCGTGCATTTGTTGTTTGCTACCGAGGCAGGAGGCACGATGGCCGAAGTTGGACTCCTGCCCTTTGCTCGCATCGCCTTGCAGGTCGCCAAGGCGGTGCTGCCGCGTTACCGCAGCCGATTCAGCAAGCACCAATTCAATCAACCGCAGTTGTTGGCTGTTCTTTGCCTGATGCGCTACGAAGACTGGACCTTTCGCGAGGCCGAAGTGCGGCTTGGCGAGCATCGCGAATTGCGCCAAGCGCTGGGACTGGGGAGCGTGCCCGACTTCACGACTCTGTATCGCTTTCTGCAACGTCGGGACGATGTGACCATCGACCGCGCGGTCGGCGAGACGGTGCGCCGCTTGCGTGGCACGCGCAAACAAGGACGGCGGCGCGCCCGCGTGGCGGTCGATGCGACGGGCCTGGCGCAGGGCGCGGTCAGCACGTTTTTTGTGCGGCGCATGCATCATCACGGGCAAAAACCGCTGCCGTGGAGACATTGGCTGAAGTGGGTGGTGGTGGCGGATCTGGATCAACAGTTCCTGCTGTCGCAGATCGCGCGCCGTGGCCCGTGGAACGATTGCGCGAATTTGCCCGCGGTGGTCCAAGCGGCTTCCCCGCAAACGCGCATCGGGCTGGTGCTGGCCGACGCCGAATTCGACAGTGAGAGAAATCATACTTACATCCGACAGCAGCTCGGGGCGCAGAGCGTGATTCCAGCCAAGCGCGGCAAGAAAACCTGGCGCATCCACGGAGTGCGTGCCCAGATGCGTCGAGCATTCCCACGACAAGTCTACCGGCGCCGCGCTCTGATCGAGAGTCTGTTCAGTTCGGTGAAGCGCAAGCTCTCGGCTCGCGCGCCCGGTCGTTCCCTGCGCACCCAGAAGCGCCAGGCCCTGCTCCTTGGACTGAGTTTCAATCTGTATCGCCTGAGGCATCGCTACCTTTTTTCGAGGATGTCAACAGAGCCAGATGGCTTCTAATCTTCTCGATCTTCGGCGGAGGCCTTGCACAGCTAACAGAACGCACAGCATCTTATGAGCGAACTAAAGCTATTTCCGGGTGACGCTCCGCTGCGCGAAAAGCGCTGGCCGGAACTCGATGGCTTGCGCGGAACGGCCATTCTGCTGGTATTTCTGCTTCACTACGTGACAGACAGCCGCACTCACCAAGCGACCTTTGGGCTGCTTTATCGCTTTGCCGCGATTTTTCGTCTGGGCTGGAGTGGCGTCGATCTTTTTTTCGTTCTTTCCGGTTTCCTGATCGGAGGCATCTTGATAGATGCCCGAGCTTCCTCGAATTATTTTCGGACGTTCTACATTCGGCGAGTTCACCGCATCCTGCCCGTCTATTATCTCTGGATAACGCTCTACGCGATTCTGGGCTATGCCATCATGAAATCGGGTTCGCCGAAGTATGCCGCCACCCTTGGCGGTGCCCTCCACCCAGTCGTTTATCTGCTGTTCCTGCAGAATATTCTCACCGCCCCGTATTCGCTTTACGGGCACTACATGCTCTCACCCGACTGGTCCTTGGCCGTCGAGGAACAGTTCTATCTCGTCGCGCCATTTCTTATCCGCTGGCTGAGTTTGAAGAGATTAACGGCAGTGCTGGTGGCGTGCGTCATCGGCGCGCCGGTCCTGCGTTACTTTATTTTTCCTCTCTCGCCCGGCGGCCCGGACCGGGTGTACTCGCTCATGCCTTGCCGAGCCGATGCCCTCGCCATGGGAATGCTGGCGGCAATCGCCTGGCGCTCGACTGCCAGGGATTGGCTCCGGCAACGGGCAGTTCCGCTGAAAATTGCCTCTGGCTTTTTGTTCCTAGGGGCTTGCGCCATGACCAAATGGATGCCTGGTCCAAAGACCCCCGTCGAGGCGGCTCTGCAATACTCTTGGCTTGCCTCGTTGTATACTTCGATTTTGCTCCTCGCGCTCCTCGATACTCGCGGCCTGGTTGCGCGGGTGGCGCGCTGGAGTTTCCTGCGCGAGTGCGGGCGAATTTCCTATTGTTTCTATCTCATCCATCTGGGGATCCTGGGCGCCTGCCATTGGATATTTTTCGGCGCGCTACCGCGGATTAATGATTGGCAGGGCTTAGGTGTCACTGTGCTTGCCGCTTTGCTCGCATGGACGATCGCGCAGCTTTCATGGAAGTACCTAGAAAAACCGCTTATCGATCGTGGCCACGCTAAAACTTACGATCGGGGAGGTAAGGCTGCACCTGCATGATAAACGCGGCCAGCTCAATACGTCGATGCAACACCATCCAGTGCGTTGATTCGACGATGCTTTCGCGGGAGAACCATCTGTTTGGCTGTACTCGCCCAAAACCTAGCCAGGGCATCGTTGCGGCTGATCTGAAGGTAGCAAGTGATTTTAGCTTTTGCTTTTAATACAAGGTGGGTTCGAGCTTGGTGTTGCATCGACCCATTGAGACCACGCGACTTGCCGGGCAAGTTAAATGGAATCGCTGGGCGAGAAGTGTTCCATCGACATTGGCCTTTGTCGAATTCACGAGCGTTGCTAAGTGGTTGCAGTTCCGTCGGCCAAAGGAACGGGGAAAACGCTCGGAGCGTTACTGCGCGTTGTCCCACTTCATGCGATAAATCTGGGTCACGCTGGCGTCGCTCATCGCCGCGATATTGCCCTCCGGCGTGATGGATAGGAAATCCTGCGCTCCATTCAGGAGGGGGTTAAAATCCGTAAGCTTCGCGAATAACTCCCACTTCCCGTCGGGCACCGTCAGCCGGTAGATTCCGGGTTGCTCGCCCGTCGCCGCTTCCATGGGGCCTTGCATCAAATAAAGTGACTTGGAATCCGGCGCCCACACAAAAAATCCCCATTCGCGCGCAAACACCTTCAATTGCTTCCATTGCCTGGTCTTCACGGAATAAATCGCCAAGCTCTTCGGTGGATTCTGGATGGCTGCCAGGTACTGCCCGTCGGGCGACCACGATGGCGCATAGTAGCCATCCGATCCCGGCATGTTCGACACCTTCCTGGTTTCCAAATCCAGAATACGGATGCGCAGGTGTCCCGCGATCGGATAATCGTTGAAGTAGATGGACTTCCCGTCCGGTGACCAGCTCGGCAGTACTTCCGTAAAGCCTTCCGACGTCAGCTTTTCCGGTGAGCCACTATCTACGCTGACGCGATAGAGCTCTTGCCAGTCGGAGTACACGATCCACTTGCTGTCTGGCGACCAAGTGGGCATCTGCGCCAGAGAGTTTGTCAGTTGCAACTTTTCGCTGCCGTCGGCCTTGCAGCGCCACAAATAACCTCTCGGATAATCCGCGTATACCATCCATTTTTTGTCCGGGGAGACCACCAGTTGCCCCACGGGTAGTCCCCCGAGGTACGGCAAAAACCGCTTTTCCTTTTGGTCGTAGAACTGCATCGAGCCTTGCGCCAGGCCCGCAACGACGAACATATCGTTGCCATCCCGGCTTGGCGCCATGCCGCTCACCTCGGGTTGGCCGGGCGTCAATTGCACGGCGTACGGCTTGCGCCAGAACTCGTACCACCTGGGCTCGAAGTATTCGTAAAGATTGTTGGATCTATCTTTGTAACCTCCAAAAACAAAATGCTTGCCACCCGGCGTCCAGATCCCGTAGTAAGCGCCGGCGTCCTGTGGCCAACCCTCAGGAAGAGGAAGCAAATGTAGGTCGCTGCCGTCCACGTTCAGCTCCCAGATCCTCGTCAGATCGTCCTCCAGAATGCTTCGCGACACGGTTACACGAAGTTTTTTGGAGTCCGGCGAAAACGCGGGATTGCCCGGCACCATATGGTGAGTATTCCAGATTTCCTTTACGTTTTGTCCCTCGGCGTCGCACACATAGACCGACTGCTTTTCATTGAAGGCGATCAACTTCCCATCCGGAGAGTAACTTGCGCCGCGCGCCGTGATATTTCCCAACCGCTTCGCGGCGCCTCCCAGCACGGGCATCGTCCAGATTGCTCCCCGCTGTGTTTCGTCGTTCAGATCGCTTTGCAGCAACAAAAACTCAGAGCCATCGGGCGAAATATCCAGGATACTCATGGTGCCGATCGCGGCGCGGAGAGGCGCCGTAGCTCCGCCCTTTACGGACATTTCCACCGGATTGTGTGCACTGACGAAATAAACACGCGATCCGTCGGTGAAAATCGGGGGACTTTTAGTTTCGCTCGAGAAGGTGAGCTGTTCCATCGGCAGTGGCGCAGGATTGGCGGGCGTGCCGCGGCCGGCAAGCGCAACCCACGCGATGGCGCAGAGCACCGCCGCAGTCCCGATCCAGAGCCACTTCCGCGACTCCTCTTGCCTTAGCGGTTCTGCCGCCAACCCGCTCTGCGACCGTTCCGTCTCCTTCTTCATCAGCCGCCGCAAATCCACCATCAATTCATGCGCCGTCTGATAGCGGTCCTCCGGATCCTTCTCCAGAATCTTCACCACGATTCGCTGCAGTTCTTCGGGTACGTGGGGATTCAACTCCCGAATGGCTTTCGGCTCTTGGTGCAGAATCGCCCCGATAATCGTTACCGGAGATTCTCCCGGGAACGCTCGCTTCCCGGTGGCCATCTCATAGAGCACAATCCCAAACGAAAAAATGTCGCTCCGCGCGTCAATGTCCCGGTCCTGCGCCTGCTCCGGAGACATGTACGCCACCGTTCCGACAATGGCGCCGCGTTCCGTGATCGGAGCTGAAAGCGTGAGCGCCTCGGCGGTTGGCACGCTACCAAGCGTCACGCGTTTCGCCAGGCCGAAGTCGGCCAGCTTCACCTCGCCCCGGCTGGTCACAAAAATGTTGGATGGCTTGACGTCCCGGTGGACGATCCCGTTCTTGTGCGCAATCTCGAGCCCTGCGGCGATCTGCATCGCATAGTCCAGCAGTGTTTCCATCGGCAGCCCGGGCGGTCCGATCTTCTGCTTCAGCGTCTGCCCTTCCAGCAGCTCCATGGCGATGAACGTCTGGCCATCCTGCTCGCCGATATCGTAAACAGTACAGATGTTGTGGTGATTCAGCGTGGAGGACGCCTGCGCCTCGCGCTGAAAACGCGCCTGCGCGTGCGCATCGCGCTGTCCTTCAGGTGGGAGAAACTTCAGGGCCACGAAACGTCCCAGCCGCGTGTCTTCGGCCTTGTACACCACACCATTTCCACCGGCGCCCAGTTTCTCGACAATGCGGTATCGCGACGTGGACGTCTGGCTGCTGGGCGGTGTCCGGGAATCCTGCATTCTCGACGTATCTTAGGGGTGTCTATCCATTCAAGTCAATCAAGTGGGATTCGCCCCTGTCAAGGTAAATGGTGAAAAATCCCCATTACACTGAGTGGCCGAGGCTGGACCAACCCGGCATTTTTGATCTATTCAGGCGGGAGAATGGAATCAGCATTCGCCAAAAAATCGCGCACGCACTTGTTCGCTCAATGGCAGGTCGGAGCCGCTGAATATGTGATCGGGAACGCGTGTGGGATCCTCGGCAATCAATGGCATGGCTCTCGCCCGCAATGCCGCTGCTTCCGGTGAGGGATCCTGAAAGAGGGTGCGCGTACGGGGCTCGCGGCGCGAAACTTTGCCGGCGAAAAAGGCCGCGCACACGGGATTGCTCCCAGCGCAGCCGCACGGAGCCGAGGCCGCGCCGGCGCACCAGCCGCGACTCGCAAGATTGTGAAGTTTCCGCGTTTCATTGTAGATTCGTCCTGATATGAAACTGGCCACGCCGCGGGAAACCAAGCCAACGATTCGCTTCAACGCCAAATTGTTGCGCCCCGACGCAAACGTAGCAACCGGATCGTGGACCCTGACTTTGCCCAAGAACGCCAGCGCCAAGCTTCCCTCACGCGGCACGACGATGGTCGAGGGAATGATCAATTATTTCCCTTTTCGCGCCGCACTCGAACCAGACGGCAAAGGAAGCCACACGCTCGCGGTGAACAAACCCATGCGCGAAGCCGCCGGCGCGGATGCCGTAGACACGGTGACGGTAGAGATTACCCGTGCGGGAGAAGAACCGGAGCTACGGGTACCCATGGATCTGCGCAAAGCCCTCGCAGCCGACCCGCTCGCGCGCGCCGGGTGGCAGGACATCACGCCCATGGCGCGGCGCGACTGGATTTTCTCGATCAGCTCGGCCAAGCAGCCGGAAACGCGCCGCCGCCGCATCGCCAAAGCCTGCGACATGCTCTCCTGCGGAAAGCGGCGATTATGCTGTTTCCCGGGTGTAAAGTGGCTCATGAAAGAAAACGCAAAATCATGCGGCATGTGGCTTTCGCTGGCCAAGCCACAAAATCGTCTTTCGCCGCGCCCGCCAAAGTAGAAAAAGGGCAAAAGTCCGCGGAAGCTGAGCGTGCAATGCCGGGATAGTGCCACCCAGGAGGACGAAGATGAATGCCAATTCCGCGGAACGCATGGTGCCCGAAGGCTTGCGGCAGTCGAGCGCCGAGCAACGGTTGCAAGAACTGGGCATCACGCTTCCGGCGCCGCCGCAGCCTTTCGGCATCTACGCGGAAGCGGTGCAGACCGGCAATTTACTTTTTCTGACTGGGATGATGCCGACGGAAGGCCGCGCGGCAAAATTTATCGGGCGCGTCGGCGCGGAACTCGATACGCAAGCGGGGCGTCAGGCAGCACACCTGGCGGCGCTGAACGCGCTGGCGGTGGCGCGCGAGTATCTGGGATCGCTCGATCGCGTCACGCGAGTGGTAAGGCTGGGCGTCTTGGTCGCCACGGCGGGAGACGTTCGCGACCAGCCGAAAATCGCCGACGGCGCTTCGCAGTTGCTGCAAGATGTTTTCGGGGAAGAGAAGAATCCTTGCCGCCTGGTCTACGGCGTCGCCAGCCTGCCGCTGGGAGTGCCCGTCGAGCTGGAAGTGATTTTCGAAGTGGCGGAGTGACAGAGGTTCCGGATCGCGGGATTTGCCAGCGCATCGCACCAGGCCTGATTCACGCTCGCAGCCGAAACGCAATTGCACGTTGCATCCAATCCAGTGAACGGAGAAGCGCGCATGCCGGACAAGAGAACCGCAATCATTACAGGAGCGTCGGGGGGCATCGGCGCGGGCTTGGTCGAAGGCTTTCTGGGGCGTGATTACGACGTCGTGGGAACATCGCTGAATGCGACGCAATCGCTGCAAGCCTCAGACCGCCTCGTTCTGGTGGATGGCGACATCGGCAAACCGGAAACCGCCGCGAAGGCCACCGAAGCAGCGATGTCTCGTTTTGGCAGCATCCACGTGCTGGTAAATAACGCCGGAATCTATCGCACCAAGCCTTTCACCGAGTTCACTACCGAGGACTTCAACGCCCTGGTTTCGACCAACCTGCTGGGATTCCTCTACATCACGCAGCTCTGCGTGAAGCAGATGCTGAAGCAGAAAGCGGGCAGCGTGGTGACCATCTCCGCGTCGCTGGCCGATCAGCCATTCACCGGCGAAAAAGCTTCGGTCTCCATGATTACCAAGGGCGGACTGAATACCGCGACGCGGAGTCTCGCGATCGAGTACGCCAGGGAAAATATCCGCTTCAACGCCGTGGCCCCCGGCGTGGTGGATTCACCGATGCACAAGGATGATCCCAAGGACGAGCTGAAGAAGTTTCAGCCCATGGGGAAAATCGTCGAAATCGAAGACATCGTCGAGGCGGTTCTTTACCTCGCCGAGGCCGCTCAAGTGACCGGAGAAATCCTGCACGTAGATGGCGGCGCCCACGCGGGACGCTGGTAGCGCCGCCGGCCCGCGCGCCCGGCGTGATTTCGTTTGGCGCGACCGCGTGAGGCGAAGGCCGCCGCGTGGCGGAACATCGTCTTCTGACGTCACCAAAACCGCCCTCCGCGAGGCGTCGCACCGCACTCTCACCGCAACACCAAGCTCGAAACTCAATCAACTTCATCGCCATCTGCCGCGGTGGTATCATCCGCCCTGGCAATGCGCCGCGCCGGAGTAATAAGCGTCTGAGGGTCCCGCATTGCCTGCGGCTGCGGTCTACAACGGAATTCTCAAGACGCAAAGGAGACCAGCGATGTGGAACAAACTGGGGCCTCGGATGGCCAGAACCGGAATCGCGATACTCGCGGCGTTGTTCGTCTGCGGTGCGGCACTGGCGCAGGACGTCACCACCAACGCCATGCCCGGAACGAATTTCGCGAAATACCATACCTACAAATGGGTCGCGGTGCAGGGCGCCACCTACCCGGACCAAATCGTGGATACACAAATCAAAACTTCCATAAATTCTCAATTGGCGGCCAAAGGTCTCACGAAGACCGATAGCGACAAGGCCGATCTCTACGTCGCCTATCAGGCCTCCATCGGCCAGGAAAGACAATGGAACGCCTACGGCATGGGCGGCGGATTGCGTTGGGGCGGAATGGCCAACGCCACCAGTTCCACCATCAATATCGGAACTCTGGTCCTGGACATGTATGACCCCACGACGAAGCAGCTCGTTTGGACCGGCCGAGTAAGCAAAGCGCTCGATCCCAAAGCGAACCAGGAAAAGAAACAGAAAAATCTCGACAAAGCCATGCAAAAGCTCCTGAAGAGTTTCCCGCCCAGCTAGCACGGGAAGCGTTTGCACAAAATCGCACGCGAATATTCAAAAAAAAACACCGGCCAACGACCGCCTCTAGGTCTTGCGACTTGGATGACGTCGTCGGGGCGGCCTACCCTTCGTGCCCAGGCAAGCAACCGCCTCTGGCTGTTGGGGATCCCGCATACCTGTGCGCACCTCGCCGGCGCTAATCTTGGCGGAATCGCCGATCCACAACTCGTGACCAAGTTCCGTGAGCAAACGTTCGCACCTGCGAAGCGGACCAGTGGCTGCGGTCCCGACGCGCACCAGCCCTCCCAAATTCCGGTAGAACGCCTCCGCTTAGCAGTTCTGGCGCTCCCACCGCCGCTCGGTCAACTCCCCACTGGCCTCATCCATCATCGCAATCTCCTGGTAGCGCGCGCGAAAATCACATCCTATAATCATCATCGCCCGGCTCGATTCCTCCGAGCAGGCGGCCCTTCGTCGTTAGCGCAACCAAGTCTACTCGAAGGAAAGAGCCGACAACGTCATCCAATCAGCCCGTCTTCAATGAACAGTGTCCCGGCGGTTTCCGGAAAGCGCTACTTGGATTTGTCGTCCAAAGAAAGTTCCAAAGTCCCTGTTGTTTTCCAAAAGGAATCATGCCATTATTCCTGTTGGAAACCTAAAGGTGGCACTCCCCATGAAAGAAAAGCCGGACGTCTTGCAGGGAACGCTGGCGCTCATGGTTCTGAAGACGCTGCAGGTTCTGGGGCCGCAGCACGGCTGGGGGATCGCCCGGCGCATCGAGCAGATCAGCGGAGACCTTCTGGCTGTCAACCAGGGCACGCTCTATCCCTTGCTGCTGAAGCTGGAACATGAAGGCTCGATTGCTTCGCAATGGGGCGCTTCGGAAAACAACCGCCGCGCCCGCTTCTATCGCATCACCGCGGCCGGCCGGAAGCAACTGCGGACCGAAACGAGCGATTGGGAGCAGACCGCGACAATCATCGCGCGCTTCTTCAAAGTGAAAGCGGAGGATGTGCCGTGAGATTCCTGCGACGCTTCTTCAAACGCCTGTCGAATTTCGCCAGCGGGCGCCGTGCTGACCAGCGCCTGCGCGAAGAGCTCGCCGAACATGCCGCGTTCCAGACCGACGAGAATCTACGCGCGGGAATGTCACCCGCCGAGGCGCGGCGGCAGGCCGCGCTCAAACTCGGCGCGGCGGAAGCAATACGGGAAGACCATCACGCCGAGCAAAGTCTGCCGTTCATCGAGAATTTTCTTTTTGACCTGAAGTACGCGCTGCGCATGCTGCGAAAATCCCCGGGCTTTGCTCTCGTGGCCATCGCCACCATCGCGCTGGGCGTCGGAGCCACCACGGCCATCTACAGCGTCATGGACGCAACCCTGCTGCATCCTTTGCCCTACCCCCACCCCAGCGAACTGGTGCGCATCGAGGACGATCTTCCGGGTGTGGGCGCACAGGATGTGAGCGTTTCGGTTCCTGAGTGGAACGACCTGGAGAACTCGGGCATTTTTCAATCCGTGGCCCTCGACTATTTCAACTCCGGGAATCTTACCGGCAGCACGCAGCCCACGCGTATCGCGTTGAAGGGGGTGACGCCGAATTACTTCGCGATGCTAGGTGTGGGCGCGCAGTTGGGGCGCACGTTCGATCCGGGCAACAACACGCCGGGCGTCATTCTGGAGGTGGTGATCAGCGACGGGCTCTGGAAGAGGGCGTTTGGAGCGGACCCGCGCATTCTGGGGAAAACGGTGCGGCTGGATAACGATGTGTATCAAGTGGTGGGCGTGATGCCGCCTGGTTTTCGCGACCAGGGAGAGACCAGTGAGGAGCGGAATACGGAGCTGTGGTATGCAGCCGGTTTTGCCGCTGTGCCGTTTCCAGCTCCGTTGCGCAACTCGCGATTTGGGACGGCCTTCGCGCGTTTGAAACCGGGTCTGTCGGTGGCGTCGGCACAAGCACATATCGACGCGCTGGTTGCGTCGCTGAAAAAGCAATATCCGGCGGACTATCCGGCTCAGGAAGCCTGGAAGGTGCGCCTGATTCCGCTGAGCGAAACCGTGGTCGGCAGCGTTCGCCAATCTCTCATTCTGCTGTTCGGCGCGGTCGGATTGGTCCTGCTGATCAGTTGCGTCAACGTTGCCAATCTCCTGCTGGCCAGGGCCAGTAGGCGAAGTCATGAGATCGCGGTTCGCCAGGCTCTGGGAGCGCAAAGAATGCGCCTCATCCGTCAGTTCCTCGCTGAGAGTCTGCTGCTCTTCCTGCTCGGCGGACTCGCCGGTATTGCCGTTCTCTTGTCCGTCGGGAAGTTCCTGCTGCGGTTGGTTCCGGAGAGCCTCCCGCATATGAACGACATTTCGGTCAACTGGGGCGTGCTGGCTTTCGCTCTCGCTGTCTCCGTTGTGGCCGGAATTGTCTTTGGCCTGGCCCCCGCGTGGATGATGAGCCGCAGCGATTTGATTGGCACGATTCGGCAGGAGGGTCGTGGCTCCAGCGGATCGCGCGAACGCTCGCGCGCCCGCCAGATTCTGGTCGTCAGTGAAGTGGCGCTCTCCCTGGTACTCATGGTCGCCGCGGGCCTGCTGCTGCACAGTTTCTGGGACTTATTCAAGGTCCAGCTCGGCTTCAATCCCAGCCGCGTCATGACCATCGAAACCTGGCTGCCGTACCCCAACGATCCCAAAACCGACATTTACAGCACCGCCACGCAGGAATCGGTGCTGCTGCGCGAAGTCCTTCGCCGCAACCGGACGCTTCCAGGCGTGCAAGAAACGGCCGTCGGCGATCGGGCGGCTCTTCCCCTCGGCCATGGCAAGGAAGATCTCAGCTTGTTGCCCTTGATCCGCGAAGGTCAGGACGTGCAGAGCAGTCAACCTCCTCTGATTGATACGTCGATCGTCTCACCCGAATACTTTCACCTGCTCGGCATGACTCTCCTGCGCGGGCGCCTCTTCGTCGACCAGGACCTTGAACACACGCCTTCGATCGCGGTCATCAATCAGGCCGCTGCGCGCACTTACTGGCCCAACCAGGACCCGGTCGGCAAGCGCTTCCGGCTGAGTGCTTCCAAGCCGGACTGGGCCACCATCGTCGGCGTAATCGCCGACGCGCGCACCGAATCGCTTGCGGACGCCGCGATTCCGCAGATTTACCTCGACATCTACCAGACCCCCGCAAGAGATCTAGCATTCTTTCTTCGCGGACAACTCGATCCCGGCGTCATCTCCGAACAAGTCCGTCAGCAGGTCCAGGCCGTCGATGCGGAGCTTCCCGTCTTCCGCGCGGAAACCTTGAACGACGTTCTCTCCTCTTCGCTTTCTGTGCGCCGATTCTCCATGGAAATGGTGGCGCTGTTTGCGGCCACGGCCCTGCTGCTGGCCGGGCTCGGAATCTACGGCACCATCTCCTATCTGGTGAACGAACAAAGACGTGAGATTGCCATTCGCCTCGCGCTGGGCGCGCAAAGAGGAACTATCCTCAAGATGGTTTTACGCCAGGGCCTCATTCTGGCCGCCGCCGGCGCCGGGGTGGGTTTGGCGGGCGCGCTAATCGTTTCGCACCTCATGGCCGGATTGCTCTTCGGCGTATCGTCCATCGATCTGCCCACCTTCGCTGGCGTCACCCTTGTACTTACCACTGTCGCGCTCGCCGGCAGCTTTATCCCGGCGCTGCGCGCCATGCGCCTCGATCCCATCACTACACTCCATTCCGAATGATTTCTTGGCCCTGTTCGAGACTTGTCTTCGCAGGTTGTGGTGGCCACCCCAATGACCCGCTTCGGGATGCTGATGAATTCACGGCGGCTGGCCGACCCTGGCAGCGCGAGCGAGCATCCGCCTTTAGATTTTGGGGATGCCGCATCCCTTTGCGCAGTTTGCAAAGGGTGCGTTGCACAACGTCAAGCCCTACGCTCCGACCGCAGACTCGGCGCACAGCCATTCCCCTCGCGGCGCAAATGTTTGTAGGTCGTGGCTTCAGCCACGACATAAAAAAGACGGCGCGCAGCGCCAACTTGTCCAGAGAGCCTGCCAGCGGCAGGCTCGAAGGAACCGATCGCGGTGCCTTTCCCGCGAAGTTTTCGAGTTTCCCCGCCACGCCTCGGCGTGACCCGCGTACTCCCGCGTTATCCGCGAGCCCGCTCTCCCCGGCTCCCGAAAAGCCAGATTCCATTCGCGTCCCACGCGCGCGAGCCTTTGCCGTGCACGCCCCACACCTCTTTCCATAACGGGACTGGTAATCACACAGTAAATGTGATAAAATAGAACCGGGCTACCATTCCAGCCCTCTAAGGACGCCACATGCACTCCGCGACAACGGCGACAGGCAGACCACTCCCACCCCCAGGGAAAACTCCACCCAAAAACCGCCCCGCGCCCCTCAGTTGTCGCGCCGCTCACCAACTGGCCGCCCCAAAACCGCATGTAACATCCCAACCACAATGTTACATCCCCGCTCCCGCAGTTACTCGTCACTGGTCACTCATCACAGGTGTCCGGCTAAAAGCTGAACATTTGCAATTGTTTAGCGGCATCGGGGCTCTCCGATGTTGCTGCGTTTTGCGTAAGTACTTGCAGCAAAGGGATTTTTTCGAAAAGGGAGACGCTCAGAATTTGCAGCATGGCATGCAGTTCCAAGTCCAGGCGCAAGCGTTTGCGCACGATGGCCGCCAGCACATAGATGGCGATGGCCGTCCAGATTTGCGTCTTCACGGCGTTCTCGGAGAGGCCATAGAAGGCTTTGATGCGCAGGTGCTGCTTGATCCATTTGAAGAATAGTTCGACTTGCCAGCGGCATTTGTAGAGTTGCGGAATGCTGAGCGTGGGCAAGGAAAAATTGTTGGTGAGAAAGATCAGCTGGCGGGCATTCTCCTGGTCGCAGTAGCGGATGCGGCGCAGCGCCTCCGGATAACCTTTCAAGGTATAGAAACTCTCCAAGCGGATCGTTTGGTCGCAGCGCAAGCCGGTGCTCTTGTCCACGGCCCGCGAAGTCACGCAGCGAAAGCGAAAATCTTTTCGCGCGCGAATGATGAAAAATGCCAAGCATTGCGTCAAGTGGTACAGCCGCGCGAAGTCCAAGTACCCGCGATCGAGAAGATAAAAAGCGCCCGGTTCCGGCAGCAGTTGATCGAAGACGCGAATTTCGTGGATTTTGGCTGGTTTTATGTCGATTCCCACCGGAATGCTGCCGCGCAGATCCAGCAGCGTGTGCATCTTGACGGCGGCGTTCAGCCGTCGGTAGCGCGCCCAGGGAAACAACGAAAGACACAGATCGATGGTCGTGCAGTCCAAAGCGTAGGCGGTTTCTTCCAGCTCCACCGCCAAAGGCTCGCCCGCATACAAAGGCCGCGCCATGGCGATGAGCACGCGCGCCAAATCGGCGAAGATGCGCCAGTCGCGGCTCTCGTTGGCGTCGGCCAGCGTGCTGCGCGAAACCTGACCGCGAATCCCCACATGGTACAGCTTTCCGCCGAGCGCCCGCAGGCACGTTTCGATGTCGCGCAAACTCTCGCGATACGTGAGTTGCGCGAAGGCCATGGCGAGGAACTGGTCCCAACAAGAAAAACTGCGCACG
Organism: uncultured Acidobacteriota bacterium; assembly: GCA_963780035.1. Taxonomy (GTDB): domain Bacteria; phylum Acidobacteriota; class Terriglobia; order Acidiferrales; family UBA7541; genus Palsa-295. Next base: position 484,180 of record CAWAAG010000024.1, read on the forward strand.
CGATACTGCCCGCGGTAACGCGCCACGCAACGCCGGAATTCGTACGTAGGAATGAAATCCATCAACTGCGCAAACACCGTCTTGCCGGAGTTCATCTCGCATCCCTCCCCGTGTCCCAGGAGCGAGAATGAGGCCTTTGCAATTCAAATCGAAAACTACTCTTTTCGCCGATAAATTCATATGCGTCAATAGCTTCCCAACCTTCTCGAAACGCTCAACCGGACAGTAGTGGTCACTCATCACTCGTCACTGTAAATTCAATCGCCAACCCGTGGGATTAGAAATCGCTGTATCTCACACAAAACAAACACCCGCGACCCAATTCAATCGCCAACAATTCGCCATTTCCAAAATCACGCATCCCAGCACTTTTAGTCATCACAATCAGCCCCCAGCGCCGCGCACCTGCCTCGCCGTCAGGCGGGTTCCCAACCACCAGCGAGCCTCGCCGTCAGGCGGGTCACCAATTACAGCCTTTCTAATCGACACAGCGCGCGATTAGAAAACGCTATATCTCGTAGAAAACAAACAACCGCGTCACGTTCTAATCGTCACAAAAGTGCGTTTTCTGCCGCCAGAATTGGCTCGCAAAATGAGGGGCGGGCGGCGCACCCTTCGACACCAGCAAGCAACCGCCTCTAAGTTTTGCGGGTGCCGCATCGCTTTGCGCAGTTTGCAAAGGGTGCGTGGCAAAACGTCAAGCCCTATTCCCGCGGGCTCCCGGAAGTCTGCGTACAAGCTCCGCGCTCGCCATCCAGTATGGCGCTCCGATTCTCTACGCATCGGATGGGCTACGGTTGCGCACCCTCGCCTGCCCGCCGCTATCTGGCGGGCCGACGGCCTTCGGCCGCCACCCGGCGAGAGTGCGGCACCAGCAACTTCCAACCCAACGGCAAACTCAAAAACCGATCAACTTCACCGTCAACTGCCGCAGTGGCTCGTCCATTCCTGTGACGCGTCAAGAAGGCAAACATGAATCGTGAGGCTTACCGTGCAAAAGGGTGCGCCACCCGCGGAATGATCTTTATCTTCGAAGCATAATACGAAGGTGGGTGAAGGGCGCGCCTCGCCTGATTTGGGTTGACATCTTACCCGGACGGGGACATCCTTGGGTTACATGTCAACCCAAGACTCGCGCGAACGCTTGGAACTTTTGCAGGGCACCTTGGACCTGCTGATTCTGCGCACTCTGATTTTCGGCTCGCAGCACGGGCAGGGAATTGCCCGCGCCATCCAGCTAACCTCCGCCGAAGAGCTGCTCGTCGAACACGGAGCCCTGTACCCCGCGCTGCAACGCCTCGAAGAACGCGGCTGGATTTCCGCGAAGTGGGGAACTTCCAGCAACAACCGCAAGGCGCGTTTTTATGCGCTCACGCCCGCCGGCCGCAAACAACTCGCCAGAGAAACCACGAAATGGAACCGGCTGACGGCAGCCATCGGCAGAATTCTGGAGGCGGAGGAGGGCTAGAGCCATGTTCCGACGCAAGCGCGAGGCCAGCGACTTCGGTGCGGAAATCGAAGCGCACATTGAATTGGAAGTGGAGCGTTTGCGCGAGCAAGGGCTCGGCGAGGAAGAAGCGCGCACGGCGGCCAGGCGTGCTTTCGGAAACGTGACGCGCGCGCAAGAAAACTTCCACGAATCGCGCCGCTGGATGTGGTGGGATCATTTCTGGCAAGACGTGCGCTACGGCGCGCGAATGTTGCGCAAGACGCCGGGATTTACGGTCGTCGCGGTGTTAACAATTGCTTTGGGAATCGGCGCGACCACGGCCATTTTCAGCCTGGTGGACGCCACCCTGCTGCACCCCTTGCCGTACCCCGATCCGCAACAATTGGTGAGCGTCGAGCAGGATCTTCCCGACGTGGGCGCAGTGGATGCGGGAATGTCCGTGCCGGAATGGCAGGATCTTGCGCGCTCCGGCATTTTTGAATATGTTTCGCCGATCGCCGGCGGCGATGTGAATCTCACGGGCTGGTCGCAGCCGGCGCGCGTCCGTTTTTATAACATTGCGCCGAATTATTTCGCGCTGCTGGGCGTGAAACCGCAGTTGGGCCACAGCTTCAATCCCGAGGATCACACGCCGGGATTTACATTGGAAGCTCTGCTGAGCGACGGTTTGTGGAAGCGGGATTTCGCGGGCGATCCGGGAATTCTGGGCAAGAGTGTGCGTCTGGACAACGATCTGTACCGGGTGATCGGCGTGATGCCGCCCGGTTATCAAGATCCCGGGCGCACCGCGGATGAGCGGCACATTGAAATGTGGCTCGCTTCGGGATTTGCCGGGCCGCCTGCTCCCGTGCCGCAGCGCGATTTGCGGATCCTTCCGGAAACCATCGCGCGAATCAAATCGGGATTGACGATTGCGCAGGCGCAGAGCCGCGTGGACGCGCTGGTGGCCGCATTGCAGAAACAATTTCCCGTCGAGTATCCCTCGCCGAATTCGCGGAAGGTCCGGCTGGTTCCGCTGAAAGAAAACGTGGTGGGCGATGCGCGGCAAACTCTGATTTTGCTGCTCGGCGCCGTGGGGCTCGTGCTGCTGATCGGGTGCGTGAACGTCGCGAATCTGCAACTGGCGCGGGCCAGCGCGCGCGGCCGCGAGATGGCGATTCGCCGGGCCTTGGGCGCGCCGCGTTCGCGGCTGGTCCGGCAATTGCTCACGGAGAGTTTGTTGCTGGCGTTCCTTGGCGGGATCGCGGGACTGGGAATTCTTTTCGTCGCGAAGCCGTTTCTGCTGCGCATGGTGCCGGAAAGTTTGCCGCAGTTGAATGCGGTCTCGATCAATTGGACTGTGTTGCTTTTCGCGCTGGCGTCTTCCCTGGTGGCGGGCGCGATTTTCGGGCTGGCTCCCGCGCTGCATGCCGGGCGGTTCGATCTCACGACCGCGCTGAAGGAAGGAGCGCGCGGTACATCGGATTCCGGGGAGCAAGCGCGTGCTCGGCGCGTGCTGGTGGTGACGGAATTCGCGCTGTCGCTGGTGTTGATGATCGCGGCGGGCTTGTTGCTGCGCAGTTTTGCGGATTTGCTGCAGGTTCCGCCGGGATTCAACCCGCAGAAAGTGATGGCGCTGCGGATGTGGCTGCCGGTTCCCAATGATCCGGAAACCGATATTTACCGGAAGATCGAACAGGAGGCGCCCTTCTTGCGCGAAATTGTGCGGCGCGGCCGGACGGTGCCGGGAGTTCAGGAAATCGCGCTGGCTGATATGGCCGCCGTGCCGCTAGCGCATGCGCGCACGGATTTAAACCCGTATAAGCTGATGCTGGAGGGCAGTGCGACGCCGAGCAACCAGGCGCCCTTGGTGAACGAGTCCGTCGTGACGCCGGGATATTTTCATTTGCTGGACATTACGCTGTTGCGCGGGCGTTTCTTCAGCGACTCCGATGATGAAAAGGCGGCGCCGGTGGCGGTGATCAACGAATCGTTTGCGCGGACGTATTTGCCGGACGGCGATGCGCTCGGCAAGCACTTCAAGCTGGATCGAGTGCGCGGAGGCAGCACCAGTGATGCATGGTTGACGGTGGTCGGCGTGGTGGCGGATGCCCGCACCGAATCGCTGGCGGAAGCGGGCATGCCGCAAATTTATTTGAGTTTGTACCAGCGCCGCGCGAAGGATCTGGCGATTTTGTTGCGTGGACAACTGGACGCCGCGGCCACTCCCGTGGCCATGCGGGCGCAGGTGCAGGCCGTGAATCCGGAGCTGCCGGTTTTCGGCGCGCAAATGCTGGGCGATGCGCTGTCCGCGTCTCTTTCCGAGCGGCGCTTTTCGATGGAGATCGTGGCGCTATTCGGATTGACGGCTTTGCTGCTGGCGATGCTGGGGATTTACGGAGTGATGTCGTACATCGTGAATGCGCGCACGCGCGAGATCGGGATCCGCCTGGCGCTCGGCGCGCAGAGCCGGAACGTTTTGCGCATGGTGCTGCGCGAGGGATTGACGCTGGCGATTGCGGGGGCGGCGGTGGGGCTGGCTGGCGCGCTGGCGATTTCGCGTTTGATGGCGGGACTGCTGTACGGCGTGCGGCCGACGGATCCTTTGACGTTTGCAGGCGTGGCGCTTCTGCTGCTAGCCGTATCCCTGCTGGCGTGCTATTTCCCGGCGCGGCGGGCGATCCACGTGGATCCGCTGACGGCTCTGCGGCAGGACTAGTTGAGACTAGCGTTGGCGCTTGTAAGCACGCTGCGGCCGAGCAATACCAAAACCGAAAGCTGCCGGCTTGACGAAAGACGTCGGGCCGCCGCTACACAATGCAACGGCAACGCCCTTGATCGTGCGCGATGTTTAGGCTTTGCGTCTGATTTTCTGGCGCGAGGGCGCCGCGGCCGGCCGCGCGATGCGCGGGAAATTGCGCATGTCCTGCACGCGCGAGACGCGCTGCAGCAACGCGCGCGTGGTATCGATGAAATTGAGAACGGTGGTGGACGTTTCGCCCCTGCGCCACGCGGCGTGAACTTCCAGGGTCGCCAGCGGTTCGCGCAGAGGCAGAGCCACCAGGCGATCGGCGAAGGACGGATGGCACGGATTCTTGCCGACAGCCAGAAATACTCCCTTTCCCGAGGCCGCGGCCATCGCGCCGGCTTCATCGTACACAGTTGATTCGGTAAGCAGGATGCGCGGGCTGAGTCCCGCTTCGCGGCAGAGTGCCAGCGCCAGATCGTGGAAGTGCGGCGAGATGGAGCGCTCGATCAGCAGCAGCGTTTCATTCCTTAAATCCCGCAGACGAAGATGCGTGCGTTTGGCGAGCGGACTGGAGCGCGCCAGAACCACCGAGAGGCTTTCCGTGAAAAGTTTCTCGGACGCGACTTCCAGCGAAAGCGCCGGGCCGTGCGAGAATCCCACGTCAATCTGCCGCGAGAGCAGCGCCGGGCTTTGATGGCCGGAAAGAATGTCGCGGACGTCCACTTCGATTTTCGGGAATAAACGCATGTGCTGATTGATGGCCAGGCTGACCACGTCGCCGAGGCCCTTGCCGAATCCCACGCGCACGGTCCCCAATTCGCCGTTCATGGTTTGCCGCGCCACGTCCACCGCCAGCGCCACTTGCTCCAGCGCCAGGCGCACGCCGCTCAAGAAGCGGCAACCGGCGTCGGTGAGAAAAACTTTTCCGCTGCGCCGTTCGAAGAGCTGCACGCCGATTTCGTTTTCCAGGGAATGGATCTGCCGGCTCAAGGGAGGCTGCGCCATTTTCAGCCGGCGCGCGGCTTTCGTGAAACTGAGATCTTCGGCCACGGCCACGAAATATCGCAGGTGATGGAGTTCCATACGGCAGCGGAGTATAGCGAAAGCCGCCGGCGCGCCATACCTTTTTCATATAAATACCTTTTGGGTATGCGAAATACAGCGTTTTTGGTCTTGACAGCGAGCGCTGCGCGGATTCAGAGTGACGCCGTTTTGCTGCGCGATTGCGCCAGTTGTGAATTTTCTTCCGGCGCGCGCGGACCGGCCGCGGCAATTCCTGCGAGTACTGTTACTCCGCATGGAGAGGTGTGACTATGAACGTGAAGCGAATGGCATCTTATTTCTTTGCGCTCGTTGTAGTCGTGAGTTGTCCTTACGCGAGCGCTTCGGCACAAGCCGCGCGCGCGGCGGCCGCCACACCGGCGGCAGTTCCGGCGATAGCCTGCGCGAGCGTCACCAGTATCGCCTTGCCGAACACGCGCATCCTCAGCGCGACGGAGGTGGCCAGCGCCACCGGCAACTACTGCAACGTGATCGGTGTGATTGACGAGCGCGTCAGCGCGCAGGACCCCGATCATTTCGTGTACGGCATCGGATTCGAACTGAACCTGCCGGATACCTGGATCGGCCGCTTTGAAATGATGGGCGGCGGCGGGACGGACGGCTCGGTCGCGAGTCCCGTGGGCAGCGCCGGCACGGAATTGAGCCAGGGCTGGGCGGTGGCCGCCGATGACGGCGGGCACGAGGACGCGCCGGGAAACGCGGCGTTCAGTTGGATTGATGATGACAACAACGCGGGAGGCACCGGGCACTTCGGCCTCGATGAGCAGGCGCGCGTGGATTACGGCTACAACGGCATCGCCAAGACCACGGAAATTTCCAAGCTGATTATTGCGCGCTATTACGGCGCGGGGCCGCAATATTCCTACCTGTGGGGCTGCTCGAATGGCGGACGCGACGCGATGGTGGCGGCGCAGCGCGAGCCGAATATGTTCGACGGCCTGGTGGCGGGAAATCCCGGATTCGATTTGCCGCGCGCGGGCGTGGCCGAAGCCTGGAACGAACAGCAGTTGGCGCCGCTCGCGACCAGCACGGATAGCAACGGCCAGCCGTATCTGCCGCCGACGCTTCAAGCGCAGGATCTGGAAGTTGCGTCGGCCGCGATTCTGAGCGCCTGCGACGGCCTCGATGGACTGGTGGACGGGATTATTGACAATTACGCGGCATGCACGAATGACAAAGTGTATCCGGCGCTGGCCGCCTACACCTGCAGCGCCACCGGCGCGCACGGCAATACTCCTCACGGTGGAACCTGCTTGACGGCGGGCCAGGTGACGGCGCTCAAGAAAATTTATGCCGGGCCGCGAAACTCGCACGGTTTTCCGCTGTATTCCAGCTGGTTCTGGGACGCGGGGATCTGGGATCCGCCGTCGGCGTTTGGCGCGGGCTGGCAAGCCTGGAACGTGTCGTTCTTCGGCGCGCCCAATTCCAACACCGCGATCAACCTGACTTTGGGAGCCGGCGCGATTCCGATGATCTTTACCAATCCTCCGGTGGTGACGCCGGTGAACGGAGCGAACGGGCAGGAAGCGTTCATCTTTAACTACAATTTTGACACCGACGCGCCCACCATCTACAAGTCCGCGCCCGGATATCCGCAAAGCCCGATGGACTTCATGACCGGGACGCCGCTGGGGCCTTCGCCGTTTCTTTTTTCCTTCCGGCAGCATCGCGGAAAAATGATTATGTATGACTCGGTGAACGACGGAATATTCTCGGGCGTTGATCTGGTGGAATATTACAACCTGCTGAACCTGGTGATGGGCGGCCGCGCCGATGATTTCGCCAGGCTATTCATGGTCCCGAACATGGCGCACTGCGGCGGCGGCCCGGCGACCACCAGTTTCAACGCGAATCTGTTGGGAGCCATCACCAGTTGGGTGGAGAAGGGAGTGGCGCCGGATAAGATTATCGCGGCGAACACCAACACCGCTTCGCCGTTTCCCAGCGGCGCGCCGTTTGACCCGCGCGTGGCTCTGAATTTCCCAACCGGAGGAACGCGTCCGCTGTGCGCGTTCCCGTCGCAGACGCGTTACAAAGGCGCGGGCGCGACGAATGATGCCGCCAACTTCGTGTGCGTGCGGCCGGGAGCAGGCGAGAGATAGGCGGGTGGCGCACCCTTCGAGACCAGGCAAGCAACCGAGTTTAGGTTTTGGGGGCGCCGCATCCCTTTGCGCTGTTTGCGAAGGGTGAGTGGCAAAACGTCAAGCCCTATTCCCGCGGGCCCGGGAAGTCTGCGTACAAGCACCCCGCTCGCCATCCAGTCTGCCGCTCCGATTCTCTACGCACCGGATGGGCTGCAGTTGCGCATCCTCGCCGGCGGCCTTCGGTCGCCAACCGGCGAGAGTGCGGCACCCCTAACTTACACCCCAACGGCAAACTCAAAAACCAATCAACTTCACCATCAACTGCCGCAGTGGCTCATCCATTCCCGTGACGCGTCAAGAAGGCAAACATGAATCGTAAGGCTTACCGTGCAAAAGGGTGCGCCGCCCGCCTGCTCGTCGGTTATTGCGGCAACTGCCCAGGCACCTTGTGATTGCGCGCGACGATTCTAATCGTTAGTTCGTTGCTCGCAATATCGCCTTTCCAACTCTGTGGCCGGAACTTTTCCGCCTCGTCTGGGTGATGGAGAAGAGGGTTGTAGAAGGAGCCCGAATCGATGCCGTCGCTGGTAAATACTGCTCGAACCTTATAGCTTCCGGGTGCCAAATCCGAGCGCAGCGTTGTGACGGAGCCAAAGGAGTAACCGGACGACAGCAGGAGCACCCAATTGAGCATCGCCTTCGTCAGGTCGTCGTTGGGTGGTGGACCGTCAACGGCCCCTGACTCTCCGATCATTGCGTGACCGTCTGTCGGAATCACGCTTACCTCTACTCGGGACGGAGAAACATTCGTCCACAGATTTCTTCCCACCAACACATCGTGCGAACTGACGTTGGTGATTTCTGCGTGAAGTGGAATTGTTTCTCTTTCCGCGTACGTATGTCTTCCCCCCTCAGTCCATATTTTGAGTTCCAAAACAGTGCCTTCGTCATTCCGCCCACCTGCTTGCGCGAACTTAGCCAAAACACAAGACACCAAGCTCAGTGCGCAGAAAACGCAGAAAACAATGATCCCGGCTTTACTTGGGTTATTGAAAATCCAATCTGTTTTTCGCATAACGGCCTCAATTCTGCCCGCTGGCTATCGGAGTCGTCTTACAGTGAGATGCAGTTGTGCCGAAACTCGAGTGGAGGTCGACTGCTGCCGGGTGGCGCACCCTTTAGCTCGCTGGACTTCGCGAGCCCGGTTAGCAGTTGTTTACTCACAACTGCGGTGGATGATACCACTGCGGCAGTTGACGGTGGAGTTGATTGGGTCTTGGGTTTGCCGTCGGGGTGGAAGTTGGGCGTGCCGCACTCTCGCGGGTTCGCGGCCGAAGGCCGCAGGCGAGGGTGCGTGGCAATGCGTCAGACCCTTCCGATCCGGTCCCCGGTTCGGCGCACAACGGCGGTGAAGATCACCCACGCTCCGCCCCTGTTATGAATCGCAGATGCTGCGGTCTAGAGTTCTACTGGGGCGCAGCACTTCGCGCGGCGGGGTTATTGGACCGGCTCCCAGGTGTTGTCTGGGTTGAACGCAGTGATGGTCTTCGCGATTTCAGCGGTGTCGGCGCCCAGGTCTTTTTGCAGCGCGATGCCGTCCTGATTGATCAGGAACGACATCACGCCGGAATTGGCGTATTCGGCGGGATAAGCCAGGATCGCGAAACCGCCGGTCATGCTTCCCTTGACGATATAGTTCCTGGCTCCGCCGTGCGCCAGCGGCCCCTGGCTCGTGAGGATTCGGAAGTAATAACCGTGGTAGGGCTGCGATTCCTGCGACGCGCCGGAATAGCCTTCGCTGGCGGCGAACTCCGCGAGCGAACTCAGGGGACTGCCCGATTCCCCTTCCGCTGCCGGCCAGTACAAGCCGTTGTGTTTGCCCTCGTCGCTGACGAATTTTTCAGCGTAGGTGTGCGCTTTGGCGCCGTCGTGCGCTTGGGCGAAGTATTCCGCTTGCGCGGCGGCGATGGCGTTCAAGACGTCAATGGTGGAAAGTTCGTTGCCGCCGATGCGTCGCGCCAGAATTTCATGTTTTGCGGAAGCGGTGTCGAAATACCACTGGCCGGCTTCGTTCTTTTTCAAGGCGAAGGGAAAAGGATAATTATCGGCGCCCACATCCAGGACCAGGCCGCCGCTGGTCAGCTTTCCCCAGCGATGCATCTGGTCGTATTGGCGAGTAAAGTCATCCAGCGCGGCTTTGTCCTGCACGGAATCGCCGGAGAGCAGCAGTTCCTTGGCACCCGAGCCAAAAATCCCGAGGAGCGTGTTGGTGTCTCCGGCTTTGGCGGCGGTGTAGACCGCTTGTGCGGCGAGATCCGGGGACGCGAATGTTTGCGGCGTGGCGGAAGCTCCCTCCGTCGCGGAGGAAGGCTGCGATTTGCCGCATCCGGCCGGGAGGAGCGCGAGCGCGGCCCACAGCAAAACCAACGTGCCACAAGAAAAATAATTTTTTCCGGCAGATCTTACGCGACTCATTCGATCTCCTTCTTCCCGTTGGCTCAACCGTGCGCGAAATCTACTTTTGGAAATGCTGGGAACTGGTGGCGCGCAAGATTACTTGCGACGCCCGCCTCCGCCTCCGCCGCCCCCGCCTTTGCCCGCCATACTTTGGTTGCCGCGAGCGCTCTGCGCGCGGCCTCCCGCCGATCCTGAAAAAGAATCCGTACGCGCCGGCTGGGCCGCCGGTCGTTGGCTCGGTTGCGCAGCGGGTCTGGTGCTGGGCTGCGTTGCCGGCGTGGATGGCCGCGTAACTGGCTGAGTTCCCGGCGTGGATGGCCTCGTACCCGGCTGCGTTCCCGGCGTGGTTGGCCGTGTGCCCGGCGGCGTCCCCGGCGTGGTTGGCCGTGTACCCGGCTGTGTTCCGGGCGTGGTCGGCCGTGTGCCCGGCTGTGTTCCCGGACGATTTCCAGGATTGGCTGGTAACGTCGAGGGTCCACCGTTGCCGGGGCGATTTCCGCCGCCATTCCCGGGTTGAGCCGGTCGAGTATTGCCCCCGCCGTTCGCCGGGAGGGTTGTGGCCGGCGGACGCCCGTAGCCGGGATAAGTTGGCGGACGGTAGCCCGGGTAGCCGGGCTTGTAGCCCGGATAGTGGCCCGGAGGACGATATCCCCCGCCGTAATAGCCGCCGCGCCAGTAGCTATTGCCCACATAAATGTTGCGATTGTAGATGACGGTGTGGCTGTGCCAGTTCGTGCCCCAGTAGCTCCATCCCCAGCCGCAGCAGCCGCCATAGATTGTTGCTCCCACGACGATTCCGCCGCCGAAGGAGACGACGGCCACGGAGGGACCGCGGTAGTAGTAACCGGGAACGACAATCGGCGCGCCATACACGATGGTGGGGCTGTATACCGGAACGTAGACGACCTGCGGATTCGCGGGCTGGATCACAATGGTCTGCGGAGCCGGCTGCTCGACCTTAATTTCGGAACCCGACTTCAAATTTCCCGCGGCAAGAGCTTTTGCGCGCATTCTTTGCACCGCGGCCATCACGTCCTGCTGTTGAGTGGCGGAAGCTTCGCCCAGCGCGGAGGTCCAGGCGAGATTCTTCGAGAGGTCGTCGAGCACCGAAGGGAATTGCGTAAGAGCTTTGACGGCGGGATCCCAGGATTGCTGGTCAACGGCCTTTGCAAGCGCCTCACCTTGGAGGCCGGAATTGTCTCTCATCCAAAGAGTGGCTGAGACGACTTCATAGGGAAAAGTGGCAGCGCCCAAAACCTGCGCGACCAGCGCGTCGGGATACAAGGCGATGGGCGCGACGAGCGCGTCGAGTTCATCCGCCGTAAGCGGCGCATATTCGGCGGGCGCTTCTTGCGGCGGCGCGGCCGTCCCGCCCACCTGCGCGCCAGGGGGCGGGACCCGGGCGTGCGCCGGATTCGCAGGGTAGATCAGTAACGAAAACAGCAGAGCGGCAATGGCTTTGGGTTTCAGATGCATTCTGGCTAATTCCTGGCGAACCCGCCTTCAGGGCGGGACCGCAACGAAGAAAGGCATATGCGACATCATGTTTATCGAATTTTGGCGGCCGCTCGTATTGTCAATTCTGACAGGAGCGGCCTGTCTCTTCGGCGCGCACAGCGCTGGCTCGGGCGCCCGGCGGAGCAGGGCTGATCTTTACATGCGATTCAGGGATGAATCAAGCAGATGCGGGACCGGAACGCGGCTCGAATCGTTGGTGCTGGGGCAGGAACAATGGAGCGGCGAGGAGTTCCGCATTGTTTGCGATTCGGCGTATGGATAGCTTTCGCCGGGATTGTCAATTCTGCCAGTTCCGTGCTGGGCCGGCATGTGAAAGCATCCGGCGGCTGTGATTGAATCCGTACCCGGAGGATCGAGCATGCGGTGTGTGAGAGCGAGACTGAATTTTCGGGGCGCGTTGGCGCCGCATCGCTTTGCGCAGTTTGCGAAGGGTGCGTGGCAAAACGTCAAGCTTTATTCCCGCGCGTCCCGGGGAGTCTGCGTACAAGCAGACCGTTCGCGATTCAGTATGCCGCTCCGATTCCGTGGGCATCGGATGGGCTACGGTCGCGCACCCTCGCCGACGGCCTTCGGCCGCCAATCGGCGAGAGTGCGGCACCCCCAACCTCCAACCCAACGGCAAACCCAAAAACCAATTAACTTCACCGTCAACTGCCGCAGTGGTATCATCCATTCCCGTGGCGCGTCAAGAAGGCAAAACATGAATCGTGAGGGTTACCGTGGAAAGTGTGCGCCACCCGCCGGAGATTGGGATTCAAGGAATGAGACGGCGCGGCGACCAACCACGAATTCGGTGAAGCCACCGGAGACGGATTGAATCCGGCCCGGTACCAGCGATCCGATAACCTTCTCCAATCGACCCTCCACATCCGCAGCGTTTTCATTTGAACCATCCACCACCAATACTTCGAGCGGCGCCCGCAAATGCTCTGACAGAATCTTCAAAAAGTGCTCCTCCATTGCGCGCCATCCAATGACCAAGATTTTCCGGACATTCGGAAGCCTGGAGCGAAGTGCATCGAAATGGTCTGACGGGCATTCAAACTGGCTCTTTCTTTCGACTGGGATGGCAATGGCGGGAAAAACGACCTTTCCTTCGTGAAGGGCAATGGAATAAGGGCTCTGTTGAACGTACCTTGTGCTCACTACCAGCTCGGCAGCCCTCCTGATAAGTTCGCGCCGAATTCCCGCTTGGTCGTTCGTCTGTGGAAAATCGGTCGGAGAATCAATCTCGCGGGACCAATTCACCGAACCATGTAGCTTGACAACAACATACCCTGGGTGGCCAGAGACATAGTCGCTGATCGTCTCAATCTTCAGGCCTACGTCCGGCAAGGAGTGTTCGAGAAGCGTGTCGTAATTGAACGTCACCAAGAAAACTGACTCATCGCGGGATTGACGCCATTGTTCAACCATATCCAAGAGGGTCTTGTAGTTCGTAACGCCCATCGCCGTCTGGTTCCACCCTTGCTCACAACGATAGAGCATCTGTTGCAGGTAGTACCGCACAGCTGCCAACTGGGAATGCCTTGCGGGATAGGTCTCAGCCTCGTCCTGCAAACGTTGCAACTGGCTTTCCAAGGTCGTCCCCTTTGGGTCGCGTAGCCAGGGAACGACCGCGTGGCAGTCAGGAAATTCTGCGAGGGCCGCCGCAAACGGCCCACGATCTTGGAAGAGCTGGTTAGCGAGTGGCGGACGGTTCTGTTCCACATGCGTCGGCATTGGAGCTCTCGGAGGGTGCGCGGGTATCGAGTCGTACGAAGCACCGGCACCAAAGATCACCATAAGCATTGCGATACCCCTAAACATTCGTAAGCGTCGTCCGGAGGCCGTGTTGACGCAGAGCAGTATTTGTTAGGCAGCGTCAGGGGAGTTTTCGACGAGTTCTAAAGCAAGATTCCAAGGGAGCAAGTCTTCGATGCGGTTGATCGGGTGGTCAGCGATGCGGGACAGGACGTTACGCAGATAGCTTTCCGGGTTAAGCCCGTTTAGTTTTGCTGTTCCGATCAGGCTGTAGATTGCTGCCGCGCTTTGGCCGCCACCATCGGAACCTGCAAACAGGAAATTCTTTCTGCCCAGAGCCACGACACGCAAGGCTCGTTCGGCCGCGTTGTTGTCGATCTCGAGCGCGCCATCGTCACAGTACCGCACCAGCGCTTCCCAACGCCCCAGTGCGTAGCGAACCGCCATCGCTGTATCTGATTTCCTCGAGAGCTTGTCCAAGGTTTCTTCCAGCCATTGCTTGAGCGATTCCAGCAATGGCCGGCTGCGCAGGTTGCGGATCTCGCGCCGCTCTTCACAGGGACGTCCGCGGATTTCCTTTTCGACGGCGTATAACTCAGCGATTCGCTCCAGAGCCGTGGTTGCGGTCTGCGATTTGTGCGCCTCGACCAGATCGTAGAACTTTCTGCGCACGTGCGCCCAGCACGCTGCTTCCTTGATGCGCCCGGTTTCGTAGATCTGATCGAACCCTGCGTAACCATCGGCCTGCAGCGTCCCTGTAAACGAACTCAAGTGCTGCTTCGGATGCTCGCCTTTACGATCGGCTGAGTAGCAGAACCATACCGCCGGCGGCGCCAGACCTGCTGCCGGCCGGTCATCGCGTACATACGTCCACAACCGTCCCGTTTTGGTCTTTCCCAACCCGGGCGCGAGCACCGGAACCGGCGTGTCGTCGGCGTGCAGCTTCTGTCCCGATAGAACGTGGCGGCGCAACGCCTCCACCAGGGGCGCGAGCAGTCGGCTCGTTCCGCCTACCCACTCGGCCAATGTCGAGCGATCTATTTCCACGCCTTCGCGCTCGTAAATCTCCGATTGGCGATACAGCGGAAGATGATCGCTATACTTCGAGACCAGCACATGGGCCAGAAGTCCCGGGCCTGCGATACTCCGCTCGATCGGCCGGCTGGGCGCTGGGGCTTGTACGATGCGGTCGCAGCCGGCACAGGCCAGCTTCGGTCGAACCTGACGAATCACTTTGATTCTCTCGGGCACATACTCCAGGATTTCCGAAACATCTTCGCCCAGATGCTTCAGCTCTCCGCCACAGTCGGGGCAAGCTTTCTGTTGCGGCAGGTAGGTTTGCACTTCACGCCGCAGATGCGCGGGTAGCGGTCGCCGCGCCGGTCGGGCCACGGCAGTCTCCGCGGCGCTCGGCTTCGGCGATTCCGCTTCGAGCGCTCGGCTCTGTTCCAGTTCTCCCAGCCGCAGCTCCAGCTGCTCGATCTGGCGATGCACCTTTTCCGATGAACGTCCGAAGTACAGGCGACGAAGCTTGGCCAGCAGCAGCTTGAGATGTTCGATTTCCGCATCGCGCGAGACCAGCTGCTCGCCCTGCGAAAGGATTCTTTCTTCCTGCGTGGTGAGTTGTTTGTACTGCTCGACGATCAGAGCTTTCAGCTCACTGGGATTGAGTGCTTCGAGGTTGGGGAGAACGCCAGCCGCGTGATTCATCGCAGCAGAATATACTGCAGTTGTTTTACAGCCTGATTAAAATTCCACCGAAAAGAATAAAATATTTTGCACTCACACTGCGATTTGCGGATCGTAACTCCGCACCGGGCGCCGCCAGTCGATTCCTTCCAGCAACATCGACAGCTGTGCCTGCGTCAGCGACACCGTTCCGTTCGCCGCTTGCGGCCAGATGAATCTTCCTCGTTCCAGCCTTTTCGCGAACAAGCACAACCCATCGCCACTCCACCAAAGAACTTTGAGCAAGTCGCCGCGCTTGCCGCGAAACACGAACACGTGACCGGAAAAAGGATTTTCCTCCAGCGCCGTCTGGACCATTCCGCTCAAGCCCGTGAATCCACGCCGGAGATCCGTCACTCCTGCGACGATCCAGATGCGCGTTCCTGCCGGCATCCCGATCATCCCAGCAAACACTCCAGCGCAGTTCGTAAAACCACCAGGTCTACGCGGCCCGCAATCCGCAGAGTTCCTTTGGGAAGTTCGATCTGCAGAGTCCCGGCCGTCGCCTGACAAGACCTGCTACCAGGGTTTGCTGCTCTTACTGCCACTTCCTTCGAGACGGTCACCGGAAGCAGATTGATCGAGGTGCTGTTTTCCAGGCGTCCTTCGCGATACTTCTTCCGCCACTGGAAAATCTGATTGGCGTTCACCGCATACTTCTGTGACAGCTGCGCTACGGAGACGTTTCCCTCGAAGCTCTCTTCTGCGATCCTGCGCTTGACCTCGACCGTCCAACTTCGCCGTCGCTTACCGGAAGTGTCCACTTATCCCTCGTGGGCACTTCTCTAGTGCCCACGATCACCATCACTCATCCGCCCACACTTCGTCCAGACGGTTCAAAACAGACGCTTACAAACATTCTAATGCACAACAGCACGCGCCCGATAATGGCGAGGGCGGGTGGGAGACCCTTCCAGCGCAGGCATGCAACGGCCTTTCGTGGGTGTGTGGTATTACGTTAAGACCTTTCGATCAGCGCCGTGTGCTCGACGAACAACCATCCCGCTCGCGACGCAAGTCTCAATTCAGAGGTCGGCCGACGCAAAGTCCAACGCGCTTGCCAAACTCCGGCAAGCGGCCAGCGCCGTCAGGCGCGGCAGATTTGCAGCCGGACCTCGCGCAATGAGAGCGATGTAACTCCGCCGGAATTCGCCGAATCTAACGCGTCGAGGCTTGCACTTGCCGTCGCGGAGAGGTGTAATTGTATTTCAGCGTGTGGGAATTGCGGCAGCGGCTGAGAGAATGATTCGCCAGGGCAATGTGCCGGGACCCGCGCGGGCCTGCGCGGGCGCGCGAAGAGCAACCGCTGGCGAAGCGCAACCGCTGACGGCGAGCAACCACTGGCGGCGAGCGACGTCTGGCCGCCGCAGAAGGCAACGTAATACAACAGTGAAATAAAAATTCAGAGGAGGGCATCATGGCTACTACGAAAGTGGGTATCGCACCAATGAAAGCGGCGCAGGTTCCGAAGCCGGGAGCGGATTTCGAGATCGTGGAGCGGGAGATTCCGCGGCCGGGCGCGGGCGAGGTGCGCATCAAGGTGCAGGCTTGCGGCGTGTGCCACAGCGACGTGCTGACGAAAGAAGGCGCGTGGCCGGGAATTCAGTATCCGCGCGTTCCGGGGCATGAAGTGGTCGGCATCGTGGACGAATTGGGCGAAGGCGTGACCGAATGGAAGAAGGGGCAGCGTGTGGGAGTGGGCTGGCACGGCGGTCATGACGAGACGTGTCTTTATTGCCGGCGCGGCGATTTTCGCAATTGCGTGAACATGAAAATTCCCGGGATCAGCTACGACGGCGGATACCAACAACATATGGTGGCGCCGGCCAACGCGGTGGTGGCGATTCCGGAAGGCCTTAATGATGTGGACGCGGCGCCGCTGCTTTGCGCCGGAATCACGGTTTATAACGCGCTGCGCCATGCCGGAGCCATGCCCGGAGACGTGGTGGCGGTGCTGGGCATCGGCGGCCTGGGCCACCTGGGAATTCAATACGCGAACAAGTGCGGGTACAAGGTGGTGGCCGTCGGGCGCGGGACGGAAAGCGCGACGCTGGCGAAAAAGCTCGGCGCGCACGCGTACATTGATAATAAAGCGACCAACGCGGCGGAGGAATTGCAGAAGCTGGGCGGCGCGCAGGTGATTCTGGCGACCGCGCCAAGTTCGAAATCCATGACCGAGGTGATTGATGGCCTCGCGCCAAACGGCAAGCTCGTGGTGATCGGCGCGACGTTTGATGCCATTGAAGTGACGCCGGTGCAACTGATCAATGGAAGCAGGTCTATTCAAGGTTGGGCCGCCGGAACGCCCGCGGACATCGAGGACACGCTGCGCTTTTCGGAACTGACCGGCGTGCGTCCGATGATCGAAACGTATCCGCTGGAAAAAGCGGCGGAGGCTTACGCGCGCATGATGAGCGGGAAGGCGGAGTTCCGCGTGGTTCTGACGATGTAAGAGCGGTAAGCCGCGCTGAACTTGGCGCGTTTATGCCGTGGCTATAATTGTGGCGCGCAAATCTTGGCGCGTTCTTACTCAGACTTCTGCAGCCAGCGGCATATTCAGCCGTGGGAATATCGCTGCGTCGTGACTGGCACGACGCAGCGACCCCGCAACGACTTCCCGGCGACTTTACTGGCAGACCGGTCCGGCGTCTTGCAGGAATGTTCCGTTGTCCGAGAACCATCCATGGATGCCGACTGAAGGCGCCCCGTAGAACCACGAGAAGAACGCCAATTCCTGCAGGTGGTAAGTGAATCCGTTGCGCGGCGAATAGATGGGCGGAGCAAGCGTGCCGCTCAAGGGATCGCCTACCTCCAGATTGGTTTGACACCCGCCCTGTTGCCCAATATGACCCCACGCGGGGACCGGATTGTTGCCGAAGGGATCGTTCATCCATTCCGCTACTTCGTGGGACATGTCCGAGACATCGGGCACCGGACTGACGAAGATTGCGCTGGTGTCAAAGTCGGCGGTGCCGATGGTCTGCTGCCCGCTGGAATCATGGAAGCCGAGAATGCAGCATCCCGTACCGGGGGCCAGCGAGCCGCAGTCCGGCCCTTCGCACTCGACGACGTTGTGTGTGACAAACATGGGGAAGGTGCCGGCGTTCACACCCTGCCCGCCGAGCACGCCCGAGATCGCATTAAAGAGGGGAGTTTCGTACGCATTGACGTCAATAATCGCCTCTTTTCCGGTGGGACAGCCGCCGAACACGGCGCTGGGATAGGCCACGCCGAGAGCGGCGGGAATATTGATGATGATCGCCGAGACGGTTTTTACGGGGCTGAGCAGCACGTGGTAGAAAACATTGTCGTCGTCCGAACCATTCCCGAAATTCAGCAGCTTGAAGAAAGTTCGCGCGCTGAAACGCGTCGGTGGTTTCCGTGGTGCCGAGGTCCGTTCCGCCATAGTTGAAGTCGGCGGAATTGTAGATGGGCGATTGTTGGACCAGCTTCAGGGGGACGTCATTGGGCGCGGTCAAGCAACTGTCGTCGGCCACAGATGGATTGAAGGTGGTGACGCCGGGAGCGGTGACCACATTTCCGCTGGCATCCACGCCCGCGAAAACCGAGTTCGTAACGATGATCACCGGGACAATCTGGGCCGGAACCGCCGTATAGCCGAAGGCGTTGGTAAATGGGCTGCGTCCCACGATGGTGCCGTCGTAGGTATTGCCGTCCCTGCTGGAGGTGACGTCGTAGTTGAAGAGCGGAAGCATGGCGGAACTCTTGTTGCTATTGTTGTTGCTGAGCGTGCTGCTCGCTGCGTTGGACTTCACGCTGGCTTCCGCGCCGGGGGCCAGGCTCTTGGTGGGTTTCAGGTAGGGATTTTGCCGGGGCAGCTGGGTTTTTTGCTGTCCGAACGCCAGGGAACCGCTAAAAACCAGTGCGATGAAGGCACACACCAACCGGATCATTGACTTGCGAACCATGTGGATCCTCCTCTTGAGGTTAAATTTCCGGGAAAAAATCGAGCCGCGCCAGGCTTCCAGAGAAATTTGCCGCGGTTGCTCTGCGCTCGGGACGGAGCTCGCCGGCGCAATGCAGAGCGCGCTGCGCCAGTCAGCCTTGTGCGCACAAGTACGATCGAAAAACACACCGCCAAAACCAGCCAGAGAGAAAAAACTCTCAGTGCGAGACTTGATATGCCCAGCGCGGGAGATTGTCAAGAAAATGAATTGAAAAACGTGGTTTCGGCGCGGTTTTTTACAAGAAATTGACAATTGCGTCCCGCCTCGTGTGCAATTTGTCCGCTCCCGGACAGTATGTTATTGGAAAATGCCAGGGCTAGATTCCGACGCGACGGCCGGCGGGTTGAAATGACTCGCCAGATCACGACGGGAGGTGCTAGTACTCGCGTTACCGGGCGATGAGAAATTGTGCGAACGCCGGTTCGCGAACTGGCATGGGCGGAGGTGAACGATGCGTCTAGTCAAATGGCCTGGCGGCACCCGCTGCGCGCCGGTATCGCGCATGGCTTTGGCGGTTTGCGCGTTAATGGCATTATTTGAATTGCTGAGCCCAGCGGCGGCGGCTGCGCAGGGGAAGGAACGTTCGATGGAATATCCGGTTTCTTACCGCACGATACAGATTGACGGGCTTGCGATTTTTTATCGCGAAGCGGGGCCGGCGAACGCGCCGGTGCTTTTGCTGCTGCACGGATTGCCGTCGTCGTCGCGGATGTTTGAGCCGCTCTTCGCGCGGCTGGCCGATCGTTATCACATGGTGGCGCCGGATTACCCGGGCTTCGGACACAGCGACTGGCCGGACCCGAAGAAATTCGCGTACACGTTCGATCACATCGCGGAGATCATGAATCAGTTCGCCGAAGCCAAGGGGCTGACGCGCTACACGCTGTACATGCAGGATTACGGCGGCCCGGTGGGTTTTCGCATGGTGCTGGCGCATCCGGAACGCGTGGAGGCGCTGATCGTGCAGGATGCCGTGGCGCACAATGAAGGACTGGGCGCGAACTGGAAAACGCGCCGCGCGTTTTGGGCCGACCGCGCGGCGTATGAAAGCGCGCTGCGCACGAATTTGCTGTCGCTGGCGACGACGCGAGCTCGGCACGTGGGTGACGATCCTGATTTAGAGCGTCATGATCCCGATTTGTGGACCGATGAATATTATTTTCTGAACCAGCCGGGGCAGGGCGATATCCAGACCGACCTTTTCTACGATTACCGCACAAACGTGGAGGCTTATCCGAAGTGGCAAGCCTGGATGCGCGAGAAACAGCCGCGCCTGCTGGTGATCTGGGGCAAGTACGAGTCTTCGTTTGATCCCTCGGAGCCGGAGTCGTATCGGCGCGACGTGCCCAAAGCCGAAGTGCACATCGTGGATGGCGGGCATTTCGCGCTGGACACCGCGGCGGACGAGATTGCGATGCTTGTGCGCGGATTTATGAAGTAGTTTGGGCGCTCCGGCCTGCGGCCCACCTGCTGAGGACAGGCGAGGATGCGACACCCGGAAATCCTCAATCACTGTGGCGCGAAGAAGCGGTAGTCGGCGGAGTAGGGCGCGCGGAATTCTTTTGCGGCGTGTGCGGCGTCGCAGCCGGTGGCGGGGGCTTTGCCGCCTTTGGTATTCACGCGCTGGATGGTCGTGACGGTTGCGAGTTTGCCTTGTCCTTCGTGGCTTACGACCGTGACTAGCAGCCCCGCGACGGAAGTCGGGTCGGGCGATGGGACATTCGCTACGGCTTTGCCGACTACGCGGCTGCCGTCGTTGGCTTCCCAGGTGGGGCCGGCGAAATGTTTGCCGAAGGGTTTGCCGGATTTGGCGAAGAGCTTGGCGTCGGGGGCTTTTAGGGTCCAGGCGAATTGTGCGCCATCCGCTTTTGCAGACGTAAACCTGGTCGCCCTTGGCGTGGAGTTGGAAGAGCAGATGCTCGTTCGCGGGGGGCTGGAGTTTTTGCGGAATATCCTGCGCGGCGGCCGAGAACGCAACAGCGAGGATGGCAACGGCAATGAGCGCGGCGGATGCCAGTCCGCGAATTATTTTGCGCATGTTTGATTTCTCCCCTGAATGAATCGATTGCAGTGAAGCCTCAATATAACCCATTGCCGTTGAACCGATAAACCAGAAACCAAAAGCTGCCGGCTCGACCAAAACCGTCGAGCTGCCGCTACAAATGCAAATTCAAATGCAAGGGCACGTGCGGCCGGCACTTGATTTGTGTAGCGGCCGGTCTGGCGCAGCCAGACCGGGCAGCGTTGGCGGTGCTAGGTCGATGCCTTCGCAGTGAAAATAGCGAGGCGGTTTGTTTTTCACGGCAACACCGAAACCAAAGGCTGCCGGCTCGCGGAAGAGCGTCGAGCTGCCGCTACAGGTGCCGATCGTCGTTCCCGCGTGCCTTGGAAATTTGTTAAGCATCAACAGGCGGCGAAGCAAGCTTCGCCTTGTAACAAGCGGGAGCAAGCTCCCGCACTCCCAGATGATTGGTTGCCGCGCGGCGGATTTGCGCTGCTTGTTAGCGGCTGAAGGTGGGGAGGTGCACGACGTCGGTGGGCGGGACGGGTTCGAGCGGGTTACCTGCTTTGCGCCAGGCGGCCAGGCCTCCGGCGATCACGAAGGCGTCGAAGCCCTGGTTGCGCAGCAGGTGCGCTACGCTGGCGCTGGTGAGTTCGCTGCGGCAGGTGCAGTAGAGATACATGTCCTTATTGCGCGGAAAACTTTTTATTTCGGCGCTGAGGTTATTGGGCTCGATGCGGATGGCGCCGGGAATGCGCACGGCGCCCGCGGCGTAGTAGCCGTGGCTGCGCACGTCGGCGAGCAGAATTTTGCCCGGCCCTTCGGACTGCAGCTTCTTGGCCAGTTCCTGCACTTGCACGCGCGGCACCACGCGGTCGGCGCGATGTTTCCAATAGAGCGAAATGCGATGGGCGATATAGCCGAAAACCAGCACGATGATCACCACTTCCACGGCGTGTCCGGCGGCGCGAAAGCCGCTGACGATTTTGCCCACGAAATCGCGGAAGACGAAGCCGACCGCGCCGTAGCTGACGGCGTAGAGGCTGGCGCCCAGAAAATCCAGCGCCAGAAATTGCAGGAACGGCATTTTCATGCTGCCGGCGAGCGGCGCGGCCAGCGTGCTGACGCCCGGAATGAACTTGGCGACCAGCAGCGTGCTGCGGCCGCGTTTATAGAAGGATTCGGCGGAGCGCAGAACGCAGTTTTCGGGATCCACGGAAATGTGGCAGAGAAATTTCAGGATGGTCCAACCGGTGCGGCTGCCGAGAATATAGAGCAGCGAATCGGCGACGAGCATCGCCACGATCGCGGAGACCAGCACCGCCGGACCGTAGAGCGCGTGCGCCGCGACGGCGGCACCTCCGGCGACCAGAGCCACGGCGCCGGGCACCGGCACGCCGATGGCTTCGGCAAAGACGACCAGGGCGACGATGATGTAACCGTGGTGAGCGAGCAGGCGGAGAAAGTCGGTCATAGAGTCGAGCAATAAGACTAGCATGCAACGGGCGGGCGGAGGATGCGCGGGTTTGCCGGCGGCAAAAACGCCCGGAGCGTGAATTTGCAGCGCCCGGTCTGGCGCGGCCAGACTGGAAGTCGCGCAGCTGGCACAACATCCCACCCTTGACGGTTACTCCCACAGCGTGGTATATCCTACAGTGTGGTATTCATCGAATCGAAGGCGTTCACCCGCCGCCTGGCCCGCTTGGCCGGAGATTCCGCGGACCACGTGCTCAGACAGATCCAGAACGACCTCATCCAGGACCCCGAGAGAGGCAAGATGGTTCAGGGCCTGGGTGAAAGCGGAATACGCAAGGCGCGGGTAGCCAATCCAACTCGCGGGAAGGGAACACGCGGCGGTTATCGCTACATGCATTTGTACCTGGCGCACCGGGATCATATCCACCTTTTGGCGGTTTTCGACAAGGATGAGCAGGAAGATTTGGACGCTAAAGAACGCATCGCGCTGCGGCAGATGGTCGGGGAATTGAAAAGATTGTAGGAGGACGAGTTGGCCAAGAAAATCAAAGTGAAAGTATATGGCGATATGCGGCGATCCTTGCGCGACGCCCTGGCGTACGAGCGCGGACGCGTGGTGGACTTGCGCGTGAGCGAATTTCCGGCGCCTCCCAAGGAAATGAAGCCGGAAGAGATTCGGCAGGTGCGAGAGAGCCTAAATGCCAGCCAGCCGCTGTTCGCGAGCTTTCTGTGCGTGAGCACGAAGGCCGTGCAAGCGTGGGAGCAAGGTGTGCGCCGCCCGCAGAAGACCGCTCTTCGATTGCTCGACATCGCCAAGCGAAACCCGGCTGTTCTCTTGAAGTCTTAGTTCAGTGGCTGGGCGGCGGGATGTCCACACGGGCGGTGCAGCGGAGCATGGGGCCTTGTCCGTTGCAGGTTAGCGTGACGTTGCCGGCGGCGGTGAGGTCTTTCGCTTCGGCCTTGGCTAAATTTCCGGTGAAGCCGGGGGCTACTACGTGGCAGGACGGCGCGGGCCTCGAATTGGGCGCTTCCGATGTAGCGTTGAGGCAGGTGATTTTTGCTGGGCCGGCGATCGCTGCGCTCGCTGGATGCACGCCGGAGCTGTCCGAAGTCGCTTGCAGCGATTGTACTTTCCCCAGACGCGCGCTCTTTGCGCGTTGCGGATGCGCCGGCGATCGCAAACATCGCCGTTACAGCCAGCAGTGACAGCAGCGAAATCCTATACGCTTTCGTCATCGAGGACCCTCCACCTGGAAGCTTAACTGGCGGTGGATTGTACACTCGCCGCTCGAGCGCGCGATGTATTTTTCGCGCCGCACGCGCCGCCGCCGCATCGCATCTACCACGCTGCCCATTGCGCCGCTTCCTGCGCCCGCCGGCGGGAATTTCAGGCTTGGGCGTTGGCTTTTTGCGCGCTGGGGAATCCTTCGCTGGCCATTACTTCCTCGCTTTGCGCGCGGTGGCGGTCGCAGTGGGCGGCGATCATCAGCAGCCATTGATAGAGGTCGAGATCGCCGAGGGCCGGGTGTTTGAAGAAGTGGCTGCGCAAATCGGCTTCGGTGCTGGTGGCGAAGTCGCGCGACTTCTGGCGCGCCGCTTCGAATTCGGGCAATAGCTGTTCATCGGGCCAGCGGCCGGCGGGCTGCAGAATTTCCGGCGCCTGGAAACGAAGTTCGCGCGCGACGGTGCCGGCGACCAGCGCAGCGTCCTGCCCCTCCAGCGCGCTGCGGCGGGAAGAATCGGGACCTTTCTCGAGCGTCGTTTGAATACGGTCGAGCAGGCGCGTCTCGACTGTGACGATATGCTCGAGACATTCGGCGACGGTCCACCGCCCGGGCGCGGGGCGGAAGTGCAATTGTTCGCGCGTCAGGCCCTGCGCCATGCGCAGCACGCGCTCGCGCGATTCCGCAAGATTTTGCAGCGCCAGCTCTCGTTCTGCTGAAGTCATGTGGTTCTCCCGTGGCGACGGCGCGTCGCCGGTCAGTAGCGATCGGTGGCGGGCGGCTGAAGCGTCGCGCGGTGCCGCGGAGATTTCGCCGCGCCGGCTTGCGGGCTCCTTGCCGGGATGGGGCATAATAGGGCTTCGCGCGTCTTCGTTCCCCAGGCGTACATCGCTTGAAGAACCGGTAGCAAAGTTTCGCCCAGCGGCGTGAGCCGGTATTCCACGCGGGGAGGAACCTCCGCATACACGGTGCGCTCGACCAAGCCATCTTCTTCCAACTCGCGCAATTGTTGCGTGAGCATCTTGGAGGTGATTCCGCGCAGCATGCGCTTGAGTTCCGCGTGGCGGTGAGTCTGTTTGCCAAATAAACGCGAGACAATGAGAATTTTCCACGCTCCGCCGATATAGCGGACGGCGTATTCGCAAGGGCACTCGCGAGCGGCTTGGCCCCCGATTTTTCGCATCCGGGCACCTCCGAGTATCCAAATGGGTAGTAGGTCACGAAATTGTGCGTACTTGACGCGGTTTCGTAGCTCACCTAGTCTACGCCCAACCCGTTGGCGATTCACATCCTAGCAATAGCTGGTATTCATCGGCAACGTGCGGAGAGGAGAGTGAAATGATCAAGACAAATCACAAGTTGGCGGTTGCAGCGCTGGCCGGCGCGTTGCTTACGATTGGCGGCGGCCGTCTGCTGCGCGCGCAGGAAGCGAAGACTCCGCCGGCGTACGTGATTGCGGAGGTGGAAGTGACCGACCCGGTGACGTTGAAGAAATATACCGCGACGGTGTCAGATATCGTGGCGTCGCACGGTGGGCACTACGTCATACGTGGCGGCGGCAAGATCCAGTCGCTGGAAGGCGAGCCGGTGAAGGGCGCCATCGTCGTCATCGGATTCGCGAGCGCGGAGAAGGCGCGGGCTTGGTACGATTCACCGGAGTACGCAGCGATCCGGCCGTACCGGCAAAGCTCGACCAAGAGCCGCATATATATCGCGGAGGGCGTCGCGCCGGAGTAATCCGAGCGCTGAGCACCGGATTGGCGGCGGCCGCGTCGCGCGGTGCAGGCGGCGAGGCGGCTAACGATTGGCGCTTAGCAATCGCCGCAGTTCCGCGCTGGAAGTTTGCTCGCGCCGGGTGTAAATTCCTTTCACATAGGGCGAGGGGTGACGCTCGTCGATCGCTCTGATGGCGGCTGTGACGACTGCTGCAACGGCTGGCATAGGGGCTGAGATAACCACGAACATGGGATCCGTCGGCAAGTTGGCGGAAGCGGAATTGAGCGGCGTGGTGCACGAAAGCGCGCGCGCGAAGGCGTATTGGCCTGCCTTGAGCTTGCGCGCGATACCGGAATTTGTGGCGCGCTGCGCGGCCGTGGTGGTGGCGGTGGCCAGCATTGCCGCGGTGTCCATGGTGGGCGTCTTTTCCTTTGGGCTTTATGGCGCGGCCGAGATTTTGGGGAAGGCGCGGCCCTTGCGCGACGCCTACGAATTTCTTTCGCGGGCTTACGACCGGTTCATTGAGTGGCTCGGCGCGAAAATCTTGCGCGACCCGCGGGATGCTCCGGCTTTGCGCTTGATGGTTTCGATCAGCCTCACGGCATTGCCGATTTTCGTGGCGCAATTGATTTTGGGGAAGCCGCGGCTGCTGCTGGTGGTCTTTTTTTATCTTTTCCTCTACGGTCCCAAATTTCAGCGGTTCGTGAGGATGTTCAGCGCGAAACATTTGGAGGCGCACCGGCCGCAGAGCTATTTCGCCGATGGGTACGACAAGGTGTTTGGCCGCTACATGGAATTTTTCCTCGGATATTTATTCGGCAACGTGCCGGAGCTGGATCGCACCGTGCATGTGCGTCTGCACCATCGCGAGAACGGCGGGCCGGACGATACCGTGACCTCCAGCGGCTACGATCGCACCAAGCCCGTCCATTTTCTGTGGTATCTCGCGGACAACATCTGGACGGCGCTGGGATTTGCGCCGTACGCGTATTTCCGGGCGCGCGGCGATGAGAAGAACGCGCGGCGCATGTTGTGGGGCATGGCGCGCTTTTACATTTTTTTCGCGGCGGTATTCATTTACAACTGGCAAATCGGGATCTGGTTCGCGCTGGTTCCTTTTTTGGTGATGAATTTCATCATGGCCATGACGGCGTGGGTGCAGCACGCGTTCGGCGACGCGGAGCATCCCGAGGATTATTTTGCGAACACGGTGACCGTGTACGACGAAGTGAATTTCATGAACGAGGGATACCACCTCTGCCACCATCATCGCAGCGGGCTGCATTGGACGGAGATGCCCGCGCATCTCGAGCGGATTCGCGACAAAATGCGCGAGTCGCACTCGCTGGTATTTCGCGACCTGGATTTTATGGAGCTTTTCATTGAGCTGACGCTGCTGCGGAGAATGGATGTGTTGGCGGAGAAGCTGGAGACTTGGGAGCCGATGAGCCACGAAGCGAAACGAGAGCTGCTGGAGAGCCGGACCAAGCCAGCGCGAATGGTTGTCGCTTGAATCGTCGCTAGGCTCAAGCGCGGCCGGCATAACAGCGGCGAAGCAAGCTTCGCCTTGCAACAGGCGGAGGCAAGCCTCCGCACTCCCAGACACGCGAAGGATTGTTTGCGCGCTATTCGTAGCGCAGGGCGACCATGGGAGCTACGCGCGAGGCGCGGCGCGGTGGAGCGGCGCGAATCGGGCGCGTTTGTGAGCGCGCTGTGCCGTCAGCGGAGCGCGGCGTACTCGCGTTTTGCGAGAACGAGAACGGGATTGTCCCGGTCGGCGTCCTTCCATATCGCGAGAAAATCCTGGTAGGCGGCGCGGGCTTTGACGTGGTCGCCCTGCTGCGCATAGGCGCGGGCCAGAGCGAGCCGCGCCACGGCGCCCCATGGAAAATTGCCGACCAAGCCGCGGTGATCAATGAACTTCTGGAATTCCGCCGCCGCGGCGCTGCCATCGTGCAGCGCCAGGTAAGCCTGGCCGCGCAAATAGGCCGGGCACAGGTAGGCCTGGACATTCGAGAGTAAGTCAGCGCTCAACTCGATGCCCGTGGCGGTGTGCAAGACTTCGACGGCCCGCCGCGGTTCCTTGCGCTGCAACGCCACGGCCGCGCGGATGCTGGGAAGCCAGTAGCGCTGCACCAGGGTGTCCAGATTGTAAGCGGCGTCCAAATCAGCCGCGGATTTCTCCGCCGCCGCCGTATCGCCGGAGCGGGCCAGGGCCAAAGCAGTGAGATAGCGCACCTCGCGGCTTTCGCTCAGCTTGCCAGCCGCCAGCGAGTCGGAGCGCGCCCGGTCCCCGTTGCCCGCTTCCACTTCGCGCAGGGCCGCTTGCGCCCAATAGATGGCGGCGACTTCCTTGGCGTCATTTTGTTCCGCGGTTTCCGCGGCGCGCTGAGTGAATTCCCGGGCGTTGCCGAACTTTCCGAGCCATCCCAGCGTGTCGGCCTGGGCCGCGAGCAACAAGTCTTCCATTCCCGGCTTGCCCACGGCGGCCGCCGCGGTCTGGGAGATCTTTTGCGAATCGCCGGTGAGGAAGGCCAGTTCGTAGCGCGAGAGGAGCAGGGATTCGTCCTCCAACTGACGGTCCTGCGATTGCTGGAAAATGACGGCCGCTTCATCGAAGCGGTTGAGGTTTACGTAGGTGCGGGCGAGCAGGAAATAGTAGTTCGGTGTGGGGCCCCATCTGCAGGGCTTGCTGGGCCAGCGCGAGGGCTTTTTCGTGATTTCCGAGCGCCGCATACATGAAGCCGAGGTCGCGGACAGGGCGGGCATCGCGCGGATAAGCCTGCATCCACAATTCGCACATCTCCGCGGCCTTTTCCGGCTGGCGCGTGGCGACTTCGTAATAATTCGTCTCGATGGCGTAGCGCTCCACTTCACTGGCGCGATCTATCAGAGCAAAAGCTTTGCGAGCGTACTCCACCGCGCGGGCTTCTTCGTTCAGCTGAGCATACGCGCTGGAAATCCCAGCGTAGGCTTCGGGGAAGGTGGGATCCAGCTCCACGGAACGGAGCAAGAAAGGCAGAGCGGCGGTAGAACCTTTGGTATTGACCGTGCGCATGGCGAGGCTGTAGGTTTTCAGCGCCTCGAGGGAAGACGTGGTGGCCTCGCGCAGCGGAGTGGAATGCTCCTGCACCGAGTTGAGCGATTCACCCAGCTTGCCGCGCATGGTGGCGGCGGCGGAATCCAGAGCTTTCAGGACGGCTTCCTTGCCGGCGGCCTGCACCTGCGCTTCGGCCAGCACGTCTCCGGATTCGCAGTTCACCGCCTGCAGGCCAATCACATACTGACTTCCAAGGCTGGCGATCGAGCCGGTGAGCATGGCCTTGCTGCCGGTGCGAATGCAGACGTCGCGCGCCAGGTCAGTCGTCAGGCGCTCACCGGGGGGACGGCCCATCAGCTGGAGCGTGTCGTTCACGCGGCGCTCGGAGACCAATTCGAGAAAGGGGGATTGTTCCAGTTGCACGGCGAGGCCCTGGCGCAGCGCGTCGTCAAAAACGGAATCGCCGGTCCTGTTGTCGAAATCGCCGAGGACGATGGTGTCTTTCGCGGTTAGTTTTGGCGCGCGGCGCAGATAGAAGTAACCCGCTGCGGTGAAAAGCAGTAGGGCGACGGCGGCGCCTACAGCCGCCTTCCAGGGGAAAGCGCGCGGGGCGCGGGCGCTGCTCGGGGCAGCGCCGGTTTCCGAGAAACGGGCCGAATCCGAATCGCGTTGCAGCCTTTGCAAATCGGCGCGCATCTCCGAAGCGCTCTGGTAGCGGAGCTTGCGGTCCTTCTCCAGCGCTTTAATGATGATTTCTTCCAGCTTCGCGGGCAATTCGGGATTCAGCCGCGCGGGCGCCGGCGGCGCACGATTCAAAATGGCCTCGGCAATCACGCCGGAAGTTTCGCCGCGGAAAGGCAGAACGCCCGTGGCCATCTCATAGAGCGCCACGCCGAACGAAAATAAATCCGTTCGCGCATCGAGTTCTTCGCCGCGCACCTGCTCAGGCGACATGGACGTGACGGTGCCGATGGCCGCACCCGGGCGGGTCAGCAACTCGGACTCTCCGGATGTCGGCAACGCCGAAAGATTCATGGCGGCGTCGGCGGCCGCTCGTTTTGCCAAGCCAAAATCCAAGATTTTGACGCGTTCGCGCGCGGTGACGAATATGTTGGCGGTCTTGATATCGCGATGGACGATCCCCTGGCTGTGCGCCGCATCCAGCGCGTCGGCAATTTCGGCGCCAAGCTCCAAAAGTTGCTCGGTGGCCACCGGCTTGCCGGAAATCCAGTGCTTGAGCGTTTGTCCATCCAGAAATTCCATGACGATGAAGGCCTTGCCGTCGCATTCGTCAATGGCGTGAATGGTGCAGATGTTGGGGTGGTTCAAGGCGGACGCGGCGCGGGCCTCGCGTTGGAAACGGCCGAGAGTTTGCGGGTCGCCGGCGACATCGTCGGGAAGGAATTTCAGGGCCACGAAGCGGTTGAGCTTGAGGTCCTTGGCCTTGTACACCACGCCCATCCCGCCGCTGCCCAGCTTTTCGAGGATGCGGTAATGCGCGATGGTTTGTCCGAGAAGTGAGCGGGAATTCGCCATTTGGCGGACATCTTAGGTTGGGCCTCCGGGCAAGTCAACGAACGCCGCGGTGACACGGGAAAGACTCTTTGTGTCGCGGCGGCCACCGGCAAGGCAAGCCGGCCGGCGAGCATCGCCTCGCAGAAAACAGGAGCGGCGAAGCAAGCTTCGCCTTGCAACAGGCGGGAGCAAGCTTCCGCACTTCCAGATGGACTCCAAACCAAAAGATGCCGGCTCGACTTGCAGCGTCGCGCCGCCGCACAACACCTAAACCAAAAGATGCCGGCTCGACGAACGGCGTCGAGCCGCCGCTACATAAGGCAACGGCACGCGATGGCGCAATTGTTCGCGCGGCTATTCGTAGCGCAGGGCGACCATGGGATCAACCTGCGAGGCGCGGCGTGCTGGCAGGTAGCAGGCGGCTGCGGCTACCAGCGCGAAGAACGCGGCTACCGCGATAAACGTGAGCGGGTCGTTGGGTTTTACGTTGACCAGAATTGCCGCGAGGCCGCGAGTGACCACTGCTGCCGCGAGCAAGCCGAACGCCATGCCGGCGAACGTCAGCTTCAGTCCTTGCCGCAGAACGAGCCGCAGCACTTCAGCGGGACTTGCGCCCAAGGCCATGCGTATGCCGAGTTCGTGTATGCGCTGCTGCACGGAATGCGCCATCACGCCGTAGATTCCCACCGCGCCCAGCAACAACGCCAGCAGACCGAAGAAGCCGACCATTTGCGCCATAATGCGGTTCGGCGTGTTTCGTTCGGTGATCAAATCGTTCAGCGGGCGGACCGCCGATACCGGCTGTTCGCTATCTACGGCCCAGATGGCGTTGCGAATACCGGACGCTAAACCAGGAGCCTGGCGCGGCGTGCGCACCATGACGGACATGTAGCGATTGGGGAATTGCGCGGCGGAAACGTAAATCTGCCGCTCGGGCCGGTCGCTGAGGGTGAATTTCTTCACGTCGTGCACGACGCCGACGATGGTGCAGACATCGTGTTTGTCGCCGATCTCCAGCTGCAGGCCGATGGGATCTTCCTGAGGGAATTGTTGGCGCGCGAGAGTCTGGTTAATGACGACGACGTTCGGCGCGCTGACGCCGTCGCTGCGCGCGATCGAGCGGCCGCGCAACAGGGGAATCTGCATGGTGGAGAAATATCCGGCCGTGACGGCGGTATAGTCCGCGCCAATTTCTTCCCCCGGCAGCGCGGCCGGTCGCCCGACCACGTGAATCGTGTAGGTCTGGTTTCCGTCGCCGAAGGGAATGTACTCGCTGGCATCGGCGGAAGTCACTTCGGGCAGCGCGCGGACGCCGGTCATCACCCGCTGGTAGAAAGTGCGAATCTGCGCATCAGAGGCATATTTGGAAGGAGGGATGACGAGTGTCGCGGTGGTGACATTTTGTGGATTGAATCCCGGGTCGCCGAACATCATTCGCGCAAAGTCCTTCACGAGCAGGCCGGTGGAAATCAGCACCACGATGGCGACCGCGACTTCGCCGGCAACAAGAATCCGACGCAGCCGGGCGCCATGCCGGCTGGCGGAAGCTTGTCCGGAGGCTTCCTTGAGCGAGCGATTGACGTCAATGCCGGAATTTTCGAACGCCGGCGCGAGCCCGAAGATGGCGCCGCACAGCAAAGCGATGCCGAAAGTGTAAGCAAAAGTGGTGGCGTCGAGGCTGGCGTGGCCGTAATTAACGAGGTAACCGCGAATGCGCGCGGGGATGGCGTCTTCAATCCAGTGCACTCCCCACACTCCGAAGAGCGCTCCGGCGGCGCCGCCCACGGTGAAGAGCAACATGGATTCGGTAAGCAGTTGGCGCACCAGGCGCGCGCGCGAAGCCCCTAGGGCGCGGCGAACGGCAAACTCCTTGGTGCGACGGCTGGCACGCGCCAGCATCAGATTCGCCACGTTGGCGCAAGCGATCAGGAGTATCAGGCCGACGATCCAGAAACAGACTGTGATCTGCTGCGTGCCTTCGTTCTTGCCGATTTCGAAAGCCATCGTGCTCAGCAGCGAGGTTTCATTCGTATTCGTCCGCGGATAGAGTTTCTCCAGCCGCGACGCGATGGCGGTGATTTCCGCCGCGGCTTGCTCCTGCGTGACGCCGGGCTTGAGTCGTCCAAACGCTGAGAACCAGGAATTAGTGCGATCGGCGCTCTGCTTATCGTCCAGAGCGAGTGGCGCCCAAATATTGGCGACGCCCATGAGAGGGAACTGAAAACCGGCGGGCATGACGCCGATGACGGTGTAGGTCTCGCCTTGCAGCTGGATTTTTCGGCCAACTATATTCGGGTCCGCGGCGAAGCGGCTTTCCCACAGGCCGCGGCTCAATATCGCGACGTGGCTCGCGGCCGGCTGCGATTCCTGCGCGACGAAAGTGCGGCCGAGCATGGGTTTCGCGCCGAGGGTCTGAAAGAAATTCCAGCTGACCAGGCCGCCGATGACGCGATCCGGCGCTCCATCGCTGGTGAGATTGAAATACCACTGGGTCCAGTCGGCGAGTTGCTTAAACGAAGTATTCTGCCGCTGATAATCGAGAAAATCGGCGGTGGAAGTGACGCCATTGCTGGTCCAGCCTTTTTTGGTGTCGTGCGAAAGAAGGACTATCAGGCGATCGGGTTGCGGATAAGGGATCGGATGAATGAGCCAGGCGTTGACGTAGCTGTAGATCGCGGTATTGGCGCCGATGCCGAGGGCGAGGGTGAGCACGGCGATGGCGGTAAAGCCCGGCGCTTTTTGCAGCATGCGGAACGCGTAGCGCAGATCCTGCAGCAAACTCGTCATCGTTTCTCCTATTCGTAGCGCAGGGCGACCATGGGATCTACACGCGAGGCGCGGCGCGCCGGGATGTAGCTGGCCGCTGCGGCGATCGCGGCGAGAATCGCGCAAGCGGCAACGAGCGCGATGGGATCGGCGGCGCCCAGGCCGAAGAGCATGCTGCGGATCAGCCGCGTCCCGGCCAGTGCGATGGGAACGCCGACCGCGATGCCGACCAGCATCAGAATCAATGTTTCGCGCAGCACCTGGCGCAGGATAATTTCGGGGCTGGCGCCGAGCGTCATGCGGATGCCGATGTCGCGCGTGCGGCGGGCGACGGTGAAGGCCATGATGCCGTAGAGTCCGACGCCGGCGAGCACGACGGCGAGCAAGCCGAAAGCCGACGCGAGACGTGCCACGAAATAATCGCTGTGCAACGATTCCTGCACCAATCCCGGCATCGTATGGACCTCAATTTCCGGAATGGCGGAGTTCGTATCATGCACCACCGCGCGCAGGGCGCCGGCAACCGCGGCGGGATCGGCGGCGGTGCGAATTTCATAGAACGTGCCGGTCTGCGGCCACAAGGGATTGAAAATCGGCACGTACAGGCGCGGCTGAATTTCCTCGCGCAGGGAGTTGTGTTTGGAATCGGCCACCACGCCGACGACGATTGCTTCGGACGGATTGCCGGGGTACGTGTCTGTGACGCGCTTGCCGATTGGATCGCTATTCGGGAAAAACGCTTTCGCGAAGGCCTGATTGATCACCGCGACGCGTGGAGCGCTGCCTCCGGGCGGCGCGCTGTCTTGCGCCAGAATTCCGCGCCCGCGCAGGATGGGCATGTCCACAACCGAAAAATAGTCCGGGCCCACGTGGTCCATGCGGGAATGGATCTCTTCTCCGGATTTGGGTGTGTAGCCTTCGACGGCGATGGGATCGCCGGCGTCTACATGGCTGAAGAGGCCGTCGCCGGAAAGTGTGACGCCGGATACGCCGGGGACCGCTTTGAATTTATCGAGCAGATCGTGATAAAGGAGCGGAATGGCCGCGCCCTTGTAACCGGCTGGAGACGGGCGCACGGCGAAGACGACCAGGCGCGCCGGGTTGTAACCCAGCTTCACGGAGTTCAGCCGCTGAAGGCTGTGCACGAAAAGTCCGGCGGCGACGAGCAGGACGAGCGATATGGCCACTTGCGCGACGATCAGGATTTTGGCGACGGGAAAACGGCGATGCAGCGCTTCGGCCGTGGAACCGGTGGTGCCGGATTTGAGCATGGGTGAAAGATCAATGCGCGTGGCGCGCAGCGCGGGGACCAATCCAAACAAAATGGCGGTGAGGGCGGCAACGGCAAACGTGAAGGCCAGAATTCGCGCGTCGGGGCTGAGCGAAAGCTGAATCGGCTCGTGACCGACGCCCGAAACCATGCGCAGCAGCGCGACGTCTGCCCACTCCGCCAGGAATAATCCCGCCGCGGCGCCCAAAAACGCCAAGAGAAAACTTTCCGTGAGCAACTGGCGAATCAACCGCGCGCGCGAGGCGCCGATCGAAAGCCGCACGGCGAATTCGCGCTGGCGCGCCGCGCCGCGGGCGAGCAGCAGGTTCGCCAGGTTGGCGCAGGCGATCAGCAGCACCAGGCCAACGAGCGCCATCAGCAGTTGCAGCGGTTCGCCGAAGTCTTCATGCACCGTGGAAGCGCCGCGCCCGCCGGGTTGCAAATTGATTTTCTGGTTGGCGTATCCCTTGCGCTCGTCGGCGGTGAGCGTTTGCAGCGGGGGTGCGGCGGCGAAGTAGCGCTGCAGGGCGAGGTTGATATTGGCGCTGGCTTGCGCGAGCGTCACGCCCGGTTTCAGACGCGCCAACGATTGCAGCCAGATGCGCTGGTCAATATTGCCGTCGGGAAACGCGGTGAGCAGATCGCCGCCGGGATAGATGGCGGCTTGCATCGTGGCGGGAACCCAGACGTCCGGCTGTTCGCCGACGGAAGCGCCGAAAAATCCCGCCGGCGCGACGCCAATGATGGCGAAGGAAGTGTTGTTGATTTCGATTTTGCTGCCAAGCACCTGCGGATCGAGATGGAAGCGGCGGCTCCAGAATCCGTGGCTTATGACGGCAACGGGAAACGCATTGCGCGTGCGGTCCACTTCCGGGCCGAAGGCGTGCCCGATGACGGGCTGCACTCCGAGCGTGCGGAAATAATCGCCGGAAACGAGGAGGACGCGCGCGGAGTCTCGCACGGTGGACGCGGCCGAAGGCAAATTGGCGGCGCCGGCGGAGTTTTCCGCGCCGGCAGACGAGCTGGAGGCGTTCGGGATAGTGACTTGCAATTCCGGAAGCGTGCTATCGGCGGCGAACATGCCGGAGAAAACGTCATTGTGGTCGCGCAGATATTCGAATTCCGAATAGGCCAGCATGCTGCGGTTGCCGCCCTCGCTGCCGTTGGACATTCCGTGCGCGTCCGGATCGGTGAGGATGACGAGCTGCTGCGGATGCGCCACCGGCAGGGTGCGCAGCAACACCGCGTCGAAGATCGTAAAGATGGCGGTGTTGGCGCCGATGCCGAGGGCCAGGGTGAGGATGGCGATCAGCGCGAAGCCCGGATTTTTGACGAAGGTGCGCAGCGCGAAGCGGATGTCTTGCAGCAAATTTTCCATGTGCACGCCCCGTTTCCCGAGTGATAGCATAAAAACACGGCAAGATACAGGCACGCTGGGTGCCGGGGTGGCGCGCGGCTAACTATATGTGGGTGTTTCCGTTAGCGGGGAAGTGATGTGTTTGCGCGATGGCTGCTGCGCGGTTATGGGATGGGGCGTTGCGGGCGCGGACAGCGGGCTGGCTGCGGCGATCGGCTAGCGCTGAAACTCCACAGTCAGCACCAGGTGCGCGGTGGCCGGTTTGCCGTCCACCATGGCGGGCTGGAAAACCC
This sequence comes from uncultured Acidobacteriota bacterium, assembly GCA_963780035.1. Classification (GTDB taxonomy): domain Bacteria; phylum Acidobacteriota; class Terriglobia; order Acidiferrales; family UBA7541; genus Palsa-295. The sequence continues at coordinate 519,576 of CAWAAG010000024.1, forward strand.
ACAGCGCCACGGCTCTTTGCGCTTCGCCTTGCAGGATACGCGGGCCGGAAATCGGCCGGGTGGACTTGAGGTTGCCGTTCGCGTCAATCACCGCGTCCAACTGAACGACTGGGTTCAGATCCAGCTTCTTCGCCCACTTCGGAATCGCCGGGGCAGCTTGCGAGAGAATTTTTGCGGGAGCGTTTCCGCCGTCGGCGGCTTTGCCCCTGGCATTGCCGCTCGGCAATTCGCCCAGCACCCGCAGGTCGGATTCGTGATTGCGTTTCGCGGCCAGCGCAGCGGCGGTCCTGATGTCGTTTGCCACATCCGCCTTGCTCTCCGGTTTTGCGGGCGCCGCGGCTTTATCTGTGGTGGCGGCCACCTTGAGGACGTTCGCGGACGGCGCCGGCGATGTGGGCGACTTTGGCGAATCGGCGGCGGGCGCATGAGCGGCGGACGGCGCGGCCGCGGCGACGGCACGATTGCTCGCCTGCACGGAAGATTTGCGCATGGCGCGCCAGCCGAAACCAACCGCGGCGACAATCAATACGATTGCGGCGATTCCTAGCGCGATCGTTTTCTTTTCGGGGCCGAATTCGCGAAGCTGGAAACTCCAGGCCGCCAGCCGTGAAATACCTTTGCCGTTGCCGGTGGCTTCGCTGGTGGTCCCGGCGGCCAGCGCTGCGCCCTCGGCTTCGGGCGGCAAGCGATGCTGCGCTGCTTCCGCTGCGTCGGCCGCGGATTCGCGCTTGGGTTTTGATTTGGTGTCGCCGGCCATCATCGTGGCCAGCATCTGCGCGGCTTGCTCGTCGTTCAATTCCGGTTGGGGAGCCGGCTCGCTGGCGGGCGCGAGTTCCAGTTTTTCGGGTGAGATTTTGACGGGTTCTTTGGCGGATTCGTTCGGCGGTTCGGCAGTTGCCGCGCGCGGTTCAGTGGCCGCCAGAGCCGGCGTCTCCGCGGGGATTTCCGCAGAGGCCGCGGGAAGCGCGCCAGCAGCGGTCTCGCGTGATTCCGCGGGCGATGCCTCGGGCGCGGGGCTCGGCCTGGAAGCCGCCAGTTCCGCCTGGGCGCGCGCGATTATCTGCGCGGCGGTCGCGGCCTGCGCCGACTTTTGCTGCGCTTCCGCGGCGACCTGTTCATCGGTAACTTCCCAGAAATGCGGATCGCGCGACGTGAATTCCAGGTCCACGTAGCCGCCCACGCCGCCCTTGCGCCACTCCACTACCTTGCACAGGATTTCGCGGCCGGAGCGTTCATTGCGCAGGAACACGGCCTGGCCCTGGACGACTTTGGTTTTCAGGTTGACGACTGCGCCGTTCTCAAAGACCAGGGTGGTCTTGGCAGTTTCGGTGAATAGCTCGCGGCGGTCCGTCCCTTCGACGTGGGTGGCTCCTTGAACTGTTACCGGGGTTTCGAGCGGCGTTGGATGAGCGCTGGACAAAGACCTAGCCGCTCCTTCGCGCGCTGTGTGGTGAATTCGACGACATCCGTTGCGCCCCCCAGGGCACTGAAAGTACGGTCTTTAACCGTCGTGCTGTACGGGGCCGCCGAGGCGTGGTTTCGGCGTGCTCCGGCTGCGGCCCGGCTGATATCCATCATATTGCGGCTTCAGGGCGGCTGTTTCAATAGTCGAGAAGTACCGAATCCAGGCCAACTTAAGTCATGGGCCGCGGCTGCGACGGAGCGTTTCGTAAGTGTCTGGAAAGGTTAGGTTTAAACGGTGCTGTACCGGAGCGGGATAATTACTGATGCGAAACAGCGGAATGCGCGTCGGTGGGGTGCCCTACGCTTTCTGCAGCATTACTTCCGTGGACTTGATCACCGCGGCAACCGTGTCGCCGATCTTCAGCTTCATTTCCACGGCGCTGCGGCGGGTGATCACGCTTTCCACCTGGTGCTCGCCCACTTCCACTACCACGTGAGCCATGACGTCACCGAGTTGCAGCTCAACGATTTTACCGACCAAGCGGTTGCGCGCGGATAATCTCATGTTCGGAATTGTAGCCAATCGCGCGAGAAGTGTCGAGACATACCCGGGGACCCGGCGCGAGGCACCGGTAGCGGGCGCTTCTTCAGCCCAACATTTGCGCCGCGCGGCGACCCCGCGGCGTGAAGACGGCGAAATTGCGGCAGGGCGCGCGCGGCCAGCACTGGCAGGGACGGCGATCGCGCAAGGCCCAGCGAGCGGCCTTGCTGCTGGCAGCGCAAATCTTGACTTCACGCCGGCCGGCTCCTATACTATGTATAACGATGTATAGAGTGGCAGGCCGAGGAGGACCTATGGTTGCGCGTTGGTCGTTGCTCTTTATTGTGGCGGTGCTGCTCCTGGGCGGACTGGCGGATAATTTCGCCAGAACCATCGTGGAGATGCCGGCGTGGCGGCACGTGGGCGTGGAAGCCTGGGCGGACTTCAGCCGCCAGGCGGATCTCGGGAATGGCAAGATCGTCTATCCGATCGCGGGTATCGGGACAATGCTGCTGACGGTGGGCGCGGCGATTGCATTTCGGCGCAGCCCGCAGCGGCCGCGGAGCGCCGCAATTCCCGTATATGGCGCCGCGCTGATGGCTATTGCGGTCTTGTTGGCGACGACGCAGGCAGCGCCGCTGATGCTCAGCCTGCCGCGGCTGGGCCGCGACCCGGTGGCGCTGCAGAAAGCGTTTGACGGGTTTGATCATTGGGGGAATATTCGGGCCGTGTTTGCGGGGATAGGTTACGTTTGCCAGATTTGGGCGCTGGCAGCGCTTGCGCGGCTGGCGGCGCGGCGGCCGGCGGGACCAGGCGAACCTCTGGCAGGCGCGAACCCCTAAAAGCACTCGCGTGGCGGCGCGCGGCGCGATAAAATCATCCAGGACGGCTGATATACCAGGTAAGGCGAGGTAAATAGGGCAGCGAGGTATCCGTAACCAATGGACTTCGATCGCGAGCTATTGAAGGGCAGCATCGCGCTGCTGATTCTGAAAATGCTTTCCGAGCGCGAGATGTACGGCTATGAAATCATTCAGGAAGCAAGCCGCCGCAGCAACGAATCGTTTCAATTCAAGGAAGGCACTTTGTATCCGGCATTGCATCAATTGTACAAACGCGGGCTGCTGCGTTCGGAATGGCGCATCGCGAAAAACGGACGCCAGCGAAAATATTACAGCATCACGGCGAAGGGGCGGAAGGCGGCGCGCGAGCGCCAGCGCGGGTGGAGACTTTTTATCAAAGCGATTGATTCCGTGCTGGCGAACGGGTGATTTGTGGAAGGCACCCAAAAACTCGTAGAGCGGATTATTTCCCGGTCAGGAATCGTGGGCAGGTCGCGACGCCGCGAAACCAGCGCCGAATTGCGCGCGCATCTGGAGGATCTTGCGGACGAGCTGCGCGGCGCCGGCCATCCCGACGGCGCGATTCAAGAGATTGTGGGCCGCAGGTTTGGCGAGCCGCGGGAAATTGCGCGGGAGTTTGCGGAGGTCTATCGCGCGGAGCGGGTCGCGGCGTATGCGGGCGCCGTGCTCGTGATGCTCGTTGCGTCGTTGGCCGCCGTTGGCCTCGCGATTTCGACGTTGCAGCTCTTTATCCCCACAGCTTCTCACGGCAGCGCGGCCTCGGCCTTTTCAGGGATGCGGTATGAGGCGATCGGCTTTGTGGCGCTTACCTGGGGATACTGCGGGATCTACTTTGCCGAACGATTTTTTCAAAAGCATCGGCTCGCCTGCGCGGCGGCGGTCAACTTGATCGCCTTTGCGGCAGCTGCCGCGGCGCTGGATGCGCTGGCACCGGGGCACGTAGCAATTGCGACCGTCGCGTTCCTTTGCGCAGCCACGGCCCGCATCTTGCAGCGTACGAACATGCGATTTGCTTGGTTTGTTGGCACCGCCGTGCCGCTCAGCCTGGCTTGGGGCCGGATAGGCCCGCTCATCAACAGCGGCAACAATCTGGCGTCGTGGCAGATGGCGTGCTTGGTGTGGCTGGGAATGACGCTGGCGTGCTGGGCGATGACGTCGCTCGCGGAATTATTCGAACGAGCGGTCTTCCCGAGGCTCGATCCACATCACGGAAATTAGTAGCCCGCCGCGCACTGCTTTGCGAACCAGTCCCCGTTCCCGAGTACTGTCGTGCACACGTCCCCGCGCTGCTCGCCTGCTCTGCTTGCTCCCGCTGCGTTGAGACGGCGCAGGCGACACAAAAACGCGAGCGCGAAATCGGGACGGCATGGTAGCGGCGCTTCAGCATCCATGCGTCGTGCTTGGCGCATGCCACTGAAGCGCGCCGCTACGCTGGCCGAGTCAGCGGCGAGGAGCGCTGCTGCTGGTCGCGAATCGCGCGAAAGCGCCGGAGGACTGCCGGCGTGCCTTCCGCGGTTCGGCTGCTACTGGCCGGTTTTCTTGGTGGTGGTGGCCGGTTCGACGGCGTGATACATCTCACGCGCGTCTTTCAGATGGTCTTCGAGTGTGGGCAGAGTCTGCGAGGCAAAATCCTTAATGCCGGTCACTTTGCCGTCGTTCGCTTCGTGCTGGAACGCCGCAATATCCTCCCGGTGGTCCCGTACCATGTCCCGCGCGTAGGCGCGATCAAACGCTTCGCCGGAAAGTTTGGAGAGGCGGTCGTACTGGGCCTGATCGTGCGCGGTCAATTTGTCTGGAAGAGTGATGCTGTCCTTCTCCGCGGCGGTTTTCAGCTCATCATTGGCTTTGCTGTGATCCGTGACCATACGCTTGCCGAAGTCTTTCACGGTTTGGTTCTGGCCTTTATCCTGGGCCAATTGGCCGAGCTTCACTTCCGCCATATTGCCGGCGGCCGCGGCATCGGCAAACTGCTGATCGGTCATCGTGGTTGCGGCGGTGTGATGAGTGGACGCTTGCTTGGTGGTTTTTGCGTATAACGGCGAGGCTGCACAACAAAATGAGATGGAAAGAGTTGCCAGAACAGCGAGCACAGATTTACCAGTAGTCACGTTAATGACCTCCTGGTTAAGAAAGCCTATGGGCTGGGCAACGGGTGCTCAATCGGGTGAATCCTGTAAATTTTGCTCGTAGCATTTGTTGCAGCGCCTGAATTTACGCGAAGGCTACGGCGCCGCGGAGGTATTCTTGCGCAAGTTTTTGCCGGAGGACGCCGTGAAATTACCATCCGCAATCGCCGCGGTTTTCACCGCCAGCACGATCGTGTGCGGCGTCGCCGACGCGCCAGCGCGAGATGCCGCGAGATTAGCGTTCGACGCCGCTTCGCGCGCTTAATGCAGCATGGCGCTGAGCGCGAGCGCGGCAAAGGCCACGATCAATCCGCAGGTGCGCAGCAAGTGATAGGCGTCCCAACGATTCTCCTGCGCTTTCCAATCGGCTGGAAGGGATTGCGGCGTCCATTGCATGATGCGGTTATTGATGGGCACCGGACCCACGAGCGAAAACAAAACCGCGAGCACCTGGATGGCGGCGGCGAGCGCCGCCAGGCGCCACGCTTGCGTATTCAAGCGCGTGAACGGCAGCAACAGCAAGAAATTCAGAAGCGTGGAGCTTGCCATCCAGAAGGGCATTAACCGTCCGAAAAGCCGCGCGAACGACGCGCGCATCAGGATATGCGTTTCAAGCGGCTGGCGATTCAGGGTGCGATGCGCGAAGGCGCCCACGTTGAGTTCGCTGCCGCACATTAAGCCCAGCGCTACGATCGCAAATAGATAGAGCGTCATGCCACACCTCTCCTTGCCCCTTCACACAAATTGGATGTGCGTGGAGGGCAGCGGTAGCAAGCTTGACGGCCGGCCGCCACTTCGGGTAGTGCGCCCAGCGATAAGCGATTCGATTATTTAGGTTTAGCGAATACGCGCCTTAGCGCATTTCCGCCGCTACGGCCGAAGAAAGACGATTTTTTAAGGTAATTCCGTACGGAATCTACAGGGTTCACTGTATGGCTCGAAAAAGCGCTTTCGCCGAATATGCCCGTGGAAGAAGTGAAGCGCAGGCCGGGAATCCTTATTAATAAAAATACTAAGGGCTGGGCCCATCCTGCGCTTTGCTTCTTTCGCCAGGGTTTTTCTTCCTCCCCTTCCCGCATAGGAGCCTTCGCCCCCGCGAGGCTCCTTTTTTTGTCAGAGTGGTCTCCGCGAAAACTTTTGCCGTCCGGCTGAGCGCCTGAGTCTCCGGTGCGCGCGATTTCCTATCGTGGCGAAACTTTTAGCGTCGCGCCGGTGTTTAACCGGATTGGAAGTGCGGCGGAAACCTCGGCTGCTGGAGACACGTCGAACTGTAAGTGGGACGGGACGCGCGCGTTCCCGAAAAGGAGATTCCTGATGCGAAAGCTTTTCACTTTATTGGCGCTGCTGGCTGCTGTGACGTTTCTGCCATCGCGCTTGCCGGCGCAAGATACGGGCAATTCCGGCCAGGAGAACGCCCCGGCCGCGACTACCGCGACCGTAACAGGTTGCCTGCAAGCGGGACAAAAGGCCGGACGATTTATGCTCACCGCCGACGACGGGACGGTCTATCACCTGCGCAGCAAATCGGTGGACCTGAGCGAACACGTTGGCCACACCGTTACCGTCACAGGCAGGGTTGGGCAGCGCAGGCCGCAGGAAGGTCAGGCGCCTTCGAGCAGTTCGTCGCCGGAGGCGAATGCGGCGGGGCAATCGGGTGAGGGGCAAGGCGGCGGGCACGCGCACGGGCATATGCTCTTCGTTTCGGATCTGAAGATGGTCAGCGATTCCTGCAAGAAGTAGGAGCTTCGTTCTACTCTGCGCGCGGGCGGCCGCCATCTTCGTGGAATTCTGCCACGGAGGCACAGAGGCACAGAGAGAGCTTTTGGGACGGCAACGGCAACAACGACCTCGACGGCGACGTCAACCCAAAGCAAATTAGGCGTATCGAGCGCGCGGGCGGCTGCCATCCAAGGCGGATGAAAACGCGGCCGCCGTGCGTGGGCGGGTGGACTTCCGGTTGCGCGTGGGGCTACATTGGAAGTGCGCTGCGCTCGCGCGGCGCATTTATCCTTGGAGGTGGCCTTCATGCCCTATGATTCGCATCAGCGTGCCGCGGAATTTCACGAGATGGCCGCGCACGCTCATCGCGCTGCGGCCACGCACCACGGGAAGGAAGATCACCTGACCGCGCACGAACTTTCCAGGCAGGCCATGGAACACTCGCGCAAGGCGTTTGAGGCCGCCCAGCTGGCTTTCGAGAAATCCGCGGCGGCGGTGAAGAACCAGTCCAAATAAGGCAGCGCAGCAAAAAAAAACGGCGGCCCTTTCGGCCGCCGCTCCCTACCTTCCGCGTCCTACGAACTACCCCGCGGTGCTGAATATTTTCCGCGACGCTTCGAGCGGGTTTTTGCCGCCGGGCCCTACCGTGCGCGTCCCCGGCAGTGCCGTTCGTGATCGTGCAATTCGGCTGAAGACCCGAAAGTCTTGCCACAGCGGGAACACCTGATCTGTTCGGTCATTCTGCAACTCCTAATCAGAATTTGTGAGCCGTTATTTGCGGCTGCACGGGCGTAGTTTCGCGGGAAAACGGCGGAGCGGCAATCAGCAAGAGCGTGTAGGTCGCGGAAGCAGAGATGGTAGCCGGGCGCGCGAGGCCTTGATTATGTCGGGCGGCCTACAAAGAAGCTGCGCGACAAATATCGTTTGTAATCGTTTGTAGCCTCGACGCGCATAGCGCACTGAAGTGCGCCGCTACAAATTCAGCGGACGAGGGGGCAACGGCTCCTGCGTCCGTCGCGGCGCGTTACTGCGGCACGTGGTATTTCACGTTCACGAAAACTTCCTGCTGCATTCCATTGGCTGGAAACGTGGTTTTTGCGATCAGGTCGAGCGCTTGCTGTGCCAGCGCCGGATCGCTGCCGGGCAGCGCTTCGGCTTCGAGGACGTGTCCATCGCTATTGCTCAGAGTGGCGTGAACAATAACCGGCTGCACGCGGCTGGCCTGGCCCTCTTGCGCGTTATCGCCGCGCAAGGGGAAACGGCGGGGGCCATTGGCCACGAACGAAGGACCGTCTGCGATCATCGAGCGCGTGGGCGTGAACATGGATGGCATCAAGCCGATCGCCGGCTGCAGGCTATCAATGTGAATCTGCAGAATCGCTTCGTTGCCTTCGGTCACGGTGATGTCGCGCGCCAGCGTGCGCCCGGCGAAGTGAATCGCGTCGGCGTAATTGTAATCAATATAGATTCCGGGAGCTTCGGACCAGGTGCGCAGCAAGCCGGTGTCCGCGTCCATGCAATATTCGGTTTCAAACCATTGCCGGGGCGCCGTGGGATAAGGCGCGGAAGACGAGAGCAACATGCAGGTGAGTTCCTTGCCGTCGCGAGTAACTTCGGCGGTGCGAATCACGTCCGCGCCAATATTAATTGCGATCGGCGTAAAAATGGCGCTGCGCACCATTTGCACGCGCATGGGAATCGGGTCGCGGGGATTGGTCGAATAGACCAGGCCGCCGCCGGGTGAAAGATGCGTTTGCGAAGAGCTGCCAATCTGCGCGGTCCAGCGCCAGGCGGCGCCCGCGGAAATTTCTTCCATGGAGCCGTCGCCTTCGAATTGCGACTGGCCGGAGGACATGAACGAGACTTTCATTTGAAACGCGGGCGCGCCATTGTGCAGCGCGAGGTTGCGCCGCGCGTGTTCGAAAAGCGCGAGGGCGGCGGCGCGGTCGTCTTCAGAGGTGAGCATGCGCGCGGGCTGGGTCACCATTTCCAGCGGAGAATCGGGCACCGGGGCGAGGGTCGTCGCCGCCGTCAATTTCGCGGATTGCGCGCGCGCGCCGGATGCGCAGACTAGCGCCAGCGCACACGCGCAAGCGATGCTTGCGGCTGCGCCGCACAAAAGGGAAGAGAATCGCGGGAATCGAATTCCAGGGAGTGGCCGCAGGGTCGTCATCGCCCCACCTCACGCCAACAGCAGCGAGCTAAGAAACCAGCTTTCGGAAATAGTAGCCTAATTTTGCGAATTTGCGCAAGAGGTCAGCGTCGCCGGGTTTTCGTTTTGCGCTTACCGCGGCCCAGCTTGCTGAGGGACGTCGTGTAGGCCTTGAGTGTGGCCGGCACCGTGGTGCTGTAGATGAACTGACCGTTGCGGCGGCAGGCGATCAGTCCGGCGTCGTGCAGCGTTTTTAGATGATGCGACACCGTGGCGGGCGTGACGCCTTGCAGCGAAGCAATGTCGCTGCAGTTCATTTGTTTGCGCGCGGCGATGGCCTCGAAAATCATCAGGCGCGTGGCATCGGCGAGGGCTTTGGATACTTTTTCAATGTCCGCGCGCTTCATGGTAATGCCCTCAAGGGAAGGGATTTGCGGCCCGCTGGCATCCCGCAAAAACCTTCGCACAATAATTATACGCTTAACTGCGACCGAATAGTTAGACGTTCATCTAAGTATCGAAGCAGGGAAGCGGGAAGCAGGGAAGCAGGGAAGCAGGGAAGCAGGGAATGGCGTGCGGCGATTTTGTAGCGGCGCGCTTCAGCGCGCCATCGATCCTGCGGCAACACCGATGGCGGTCCCGCAGGTTCATCCCGGACGCGAACGGCGCGTCTAACGATCGCCGCTACAAAACTGCCGCATGCCGCAACGCGGCACTGCAAGCCACGGCTTGAAATTGTCGAATGGGTTAGCAAATTTCAAATAGGGCGGAGGAATGGCGATGGCTTTAAACAGACTGGAAGGCAAAGTGGCAGTGGTTACCGGCGGAAACAGCGGCATTGGGCTGGCCGCCGCAAAACGATTGAAGGATGAAGGCGCGCGCGTCGCCATTTCCGGACGCAGCCAGAAAACACTGGACGAAGCCGTGAAATTCCTGGGCAAGGATGCGCTGGCGGTGCAAGCCGACGTCGCAAAGCTCGGCGAAATTGACAAGCTCTTTGCCGCCGTCAGCCAGAAATTCGGCAAGATAGACGTGCTGTTCGTCAATGCCGGCGTCGCGAAATTCGTGCCGTTGAACGCCGTCACCGAAGAGCATTTCGACGAAATCTTCGACATTGACGCCAAGGGCGCGTATTTCACCATCCAGAAAGCGCTGCCATATTTGAACGATGGCGCCTCCATCATTCTGAATACCAGCGTCGCGGGACAAAAGGGCCTGGCGAACGGCACCGTATATTCAGCGACGAAAGCGGCTCTGCGTTCCTTTGCGCGCTCGGTGGCCGCGGAACTGGTGGGACGCAATATTCGCGTGAACGCCGTCGCTCCCGGCCCGATTGAAACGCCGATCTTCGGACGCACCGGACTTTCCAAGGAGCAGGTTGACGAATTCGCGAAGTCCATCGTCTCGATGGTTCCGATGAAGCGCCTGGGAAAACCGGAAGAGGTCGCGGGAGTGGTAGCGTTCCTGGCGTCACAGGACGCGTCGTACATCACCGGCGTGGAAATCAACGTGGACGGCGGGATGGGACAGATCTAACGGGCGGTTCGCGCCAGCGCGCCGCGATGCGAGCGCTTGGCTTTTGTAGCGGCGCGCTTCAGCGCGCGATCGGTGTTGCCGCAAGATCGCTGGCATCCGCCGCGGCGGACGCCGCTACAAACGCCGCGCTTCACACGCGCGGCGTCACTCCATCTTTTGACTCAGATCCAGCGCGCGCGTGGAATGGGTGAGCGCGCCGATGGAAATGGCGTCCACTTCGGCATCGGCGTATAGCTCCATATTTGTTTCGGAGATTCCGCCGCTGGCTTCGATCAGGGTGGCGTCCCACACTTTTTGTTTGCGCATGGCGACGATGATAGTGCGCACATCTTCCGGCATCAGGTTATCGAGCATCAGCAGGCACGGGCAGGCGCGCGGCTTCCTGGGATTGGCGGGATTCGCCGCTTCCGCGGCTTGCAGGCGCTTGAACTCGCGGCCCGCGGCAATCGCCGACTCTTCGCTGCGCACTTCCACTTCAATGAACGCCGCGTTGCGCCGCCCGGCCCACGCTTTGGCAATCGCCAGAGGGACGGCTTGCTCCTCGCGGCGCGCCAGAAGCGCCAGATGATTATTTTTGATCACGATGCCGTCGCCGAGGCCCAGGCGATGCGTTCCGCCGCCGCCGCAATGGATCGCGCGCTTATCGAGCAGCCCCCAGGGAGTCTTGCGCGTCCCCAGAATCCGCGTGGCGGAGCAGCGCCGGCGCGCGCGTTCCTGCAAACGCGCGGTGGTGGTGGCGATGCCGCACATGCGCTGCAGCAAATTCAGGCCGACGCGCTCCAGGCTCAGCACTTTATTCTGGCCGCCCTCGACGCGCGCCAAAATCTCGCCCGTTTCGAATACGTCGCCGTCTTCTTTCTTGAGCGTCACCTTCAGGCCGTACTTGCGCATGATGAACGCGTATTCTTCCAGGCCCGCCGCCACGCCCGGTTCGCGCGCCACCACGTTGGCCGAGCCGGCGCGCTCCCTGATTCCCAACGCCGTGACGGTTATGTCGCGCGGCTGCAGGTCCGCTTCCAGCAAGGTGTCCAGGATGCCGCGCAAAACGCGCACGTATGCCGGATTTTCCAGCGTCAATTCTTCGCCGCGAAATAAAGCGCGCTCGAGGCGCACTTGCCTTTCCACGGGCATCACGAATTGCAGCGCCGCTCTCATCGGAAGGGGTGACTCTCGCTCCTGTATCGGATCGAATCGCGCCACCTGGGCCGGGGCGCGGCTACGTCTAGTATATGTCGCTGGAAAGTTCTTGCAACGCCTGGGATGCTCTCCGATCGGCGTCGGCCGGCTTGGTGCGCCGAGCCAATCTGGACTGTTTGCGAGCCGCCGCATTTCTCAGCCGACGGCGGCCACGCGTTTATAATGGATACATGACTACCCAAAACGAAAAAGCGGAATTGCTGCGGCGGCTGCATCGTGGGCCGGAAATTCTGGTCCTGCCGAACGCGTGGGATTGCGCCAGCGCGCGGATTTTCGAAGAAACCGGCTTTCCGGCGATTGCCACCTCCAGCGCGGGTGTCGCATTCTCGCTCGGCTATCCCGATGAAGAACGCATCTCGCAAGCCGAAATGCTGGCCACCGTGAAGCGCATCGCCGCCTGCGTAAGCGTGCCGGTCACCGCGGACCTCGAGAGCGGCTATCACGACGTGGGCGAAACCACCGCCGCGCTGATTGATTCCGGCGCCGTGGGCTTGAACCTCGAGGACATGGAACACGGCGAAGCCAAAGCGCTCGCGGTGACTGGCAGGCAAGTCGAAAAAATCGCGACGGTGCGCCGCGTCTCCGATGGCATGGGCGTGAAAGTGGTGATCAACGCGCGCACCGACATTTACCTGGCGCAAATTGGCGACGCCGCCACGCGCTTCGAGCGCGCCTGCGAGCGTTTGCGCGCCTACATTGCCGCCGGCGCGGACTGCGTTTTTCTGCCGGGGCTTACCGACGAGCACACTATCCACCGCGTGGTGGAAGCGCTGAAATTTCCGGTGAATATTTTGGCGGCGGCGAATGCGCCGAGCGTCGCACGCCTGGAGGATTTGGGCGTCGCGCGCGTCAGCGTCGGGTCCGGAATCATGCGCGCCACCATGGGCCTGACGCGCCGCATCGCCTCGGAACTGAAACACGACGGCACGTTTTCACGAATGCTCGACGACCAGATCTCTTACGTAGACGCTAATCGCTTGTTTGAAAATAAGTAGGTGTCCTTTAGGGGAGCGAAGTTTCTTACAACTACTCCGCCAGCAAGCGATCCGCTTCCGCTTGCAGCTCCTTGCCAGACAGCTCGACTACGTCACCATTGCGCCAGATATAGATCGGCAATCCTTGACGAGCGTGTTCCACAATCACCTTTTCTACCGCAGCTTTGAGCGCCATGGTGGCGCGCTGCTCCAGCGGAAGTTCGAGGACATTCGCGGGTGGCTTGGTCATTGGTTTCCGTAACGAGCGATCAGTGAATCGTAGTGGTCTTGCTTTATTATATGGGAACGGCCCTGCTTCTCATAGGCAATCACTTCGAGGTTCGCACCTGAGTTATCGAACAATATCCACGATTCGCCAAGCGAACGATACTGGCAGAAGAAATTGCGAATCGACCGATCAAATCGCCGGCGGACCAAAGCTTCGGGCACGTCATGGCCGCCTTCCAGAACCCGAGCTCTCACCCTCGCCAGTGCAAGGCGAATGGTCGGAACCCACAGATAGAAAAAATGTAGCTTGTATCCGCGCTTCTTGAGGCGGCGCAGCAAGTTCGCGTAGCTGCGCCCGGAAAGTGTGGTTTCGAAGCCGAAGCTTTCGCCGCGTGACGCGTAACGCTCGATTTCCGCCAGCATCAGGCGCCCCGCGCGAAAGGCGGCGGCAGCGGGAGAAAACGGCGATACGCCTTGCGCGATCAAGTCCGCGTTGATGAAATTTCTGCAATCCGCGTAGTTCGGCAAGAACTCGCGAGCGAAGGTGGTTTTGCCGGCGCCATTCGGCCCCGCGATGATATAGACGTCCAGAGGCATTTTCTCCCGTTTGCAGCCGCGACCAATCTTACCGCATGGCAGGATGCATTTAGCCGACCTTCGTCCGTATTCATACGGCATCTTCCGCTCGCGGTGCGCTCTTCGTGCGACTTTTTCGCGTAACGCGATTTCCCCGGCGATATACAGCCTCGGCAGTATTAGCAAATGTCAGCGATTTCGCTAGGGTGGAACTACGTGCTGCCCTTCGGCACGCAGGCCACGCGCTCTTTTGATTTGTCGGATGCAGCGGCCGGCGCTTTGTATGCGCAGGAATTGTCCATCCAGCGACCGGTTACTTTCCCAGCTCTTTTTGTGCAGCGGTGGATCGGGGCAAGCGAGCCCGCCTTTGGCTCAAATGCCTCACACGGAACTGACGGTTTGTATGCACGCAGAAATGCGCGGTACAGCGCACAGGAGGAAATGCTCATGAAGAAAACGATCGCTCTGATCGGAACGTCGGCCCTGTTGCTGTTTTTGGGTTGCGCGGCACCGTCCTATGCCCAGGAGCAGCATGACGATCAAACCAAGCCGGAAGCGGCGCCGCCCAAGACTCCGAACGACAAGCCGCGGCCGGACAAGGAAAAAGAAGCGAAGCCGGCCAAGGCGCAGCCCAAGGCCGAACAGCCCAAGACCGAAAAATCGGCGCAGCAGACGGAAAAACAAAGCGAACAGCAGCGCAAGGACCAGGAAAACGCCCAGAAAGCGCAGGAAAAAAATCAGAAAGAGCAGCAGAAGCAGGTAAAGAAGACCCAGGAGCAGCAAAAACAGTACGCGCAGCAGCAAAACCGCAATGAGGGCGCCGAGCATGCGAATGGCGGCGGACATGGGCGCATTCCCGACGACCGCTTTAAAACCCACTTCGGCCGCGAACACCACTTCCACGTCGGACACCCGGAAATCGTGGAAGGACGTCCGCGCTTCTCCTACGGCGGCTATTCATTCATCATCGTGCAAGCCTGGCCGGCGGATTGGGGCTACGACGATGACGTCTACGTAGTGGACGACGGCGGCGTTTACTACCTCTGCGACCTGGCCCATCCCGGCGTGCAACTGGAACTTAACGTAGTGCTCTAAAAGCAGCGAGAGCAGCGTGTGCGAATGCCGTAGGTTTTGTAGCGGCGCACTTTAGTGCGCCATCGGTGTCGCGGCAACAACCGATGGCGGTCTGAAGAACGCCGCTACAAAATCGTGCTGACCGTGGCGCCGTTGGCGCAATGCAAACGGTAAAAACGTCCCGAAGATGAAACGGTTGCAGCCCGATCGTCACCATCTTTCGATTTACAACAAAAATGCGCGCAGTGCGGATGCCATCGCCGTGAGTCCCCCGCAAAGCTGGAAGTTGACCCCTCCCAGCTGAGCAGCCCGCGAGCCAAGGCGATCCGCGCTGGCGCGCGTTTTCGTTTCGAGCGGCGGTATCTTGTAGCGGCGCACTTTAGTGAAAGGTGCCACGACACTTTAGTGCGCCATCGATCGGGCGGCAACACCGATGGCGGGCTGAAGCCCGCCGCTACAAAACCTGTTATTTCATCGCCGCGATTTGCTACGACTGCTCGATGGCTTTTGCGGCTGCGTCAATCGCGTCGGCCACCTTCTGCACCTGCTCGGGCGTCAACGCGCCTTGCGAAGTCTTCAACCTGAGGGCGTAGCGGAAATTTTCGATGGCGCGCATGATCTGCGGCGCGCGTCCCCGGCCAAATTCGGCTCCGGCCTTGTCCATGCGGGCGAAGACGTCATCCACGGCGGCTTTATTCTCCTCCAGCTTCGCGCGGCCTTCCGCAGTGATGGTGTAGAGCTTCTTGCTGCCCTCGCTGGTGCTCACCGTCGCGTAGCCCATTTCTTCCAGCAGCGTCAGGGTCGGATAAATCAGCCCGGGACTGGGAGAATAGGCGCCGTTGAGGCGGTCTTCGATCGCCTTCATCAGCTCGTAACCATGGCGCGGCTTTTCGGCGATGAGCTGCAGGATCACGTAGCGCAGTTCGCCGCTATCGAAAATGCGGTCGCCAAAACCGCGTCCGCTCCATCCGCCAAAATGCCGGCCGCCGCGGCGAAAGCGTTCGCCGAATTCCGCTTCGCGTCCGCGGAAGTGATGCGAGCCGCAGCGATGGCCGAAGCGGAAGTGGCGGGAACCCTCGTGGTGCGGGCCGCCAGGTTCATTGGGAGTGTCGTCAAAAGTGTTGTGTTTCATGTGTTCTCCAATACAGCTAAGATATGTCACATGATATATCAGGCGCATATCTTGTCAAGCCTCGATTTTCTCTGGTAAGTGCAATGTTTTCAATGCTGGAGTTCTACTCGTCTTCTAGCTCTTCAAATTTCGGCTCGGGAACCCCCAGAACCGCCAGCGCTTCTTTCATTGTCCGCACTACGTGCAGGTTCACTCGCGCATAACCGCCTTGCAGCTCGAACATGCGCGCCAATCCAAAGATTTTATCGGAAGGCGCCACGATGCAGCGAAGACGGTTGGTTTCCGTCAGCAACGGAGGCAAATTGGCCAACTGGCGGATCGTCTTCGGGGAAACTTCCACGGAATCCGCCGCCGTAAAATCGGTCAGGCCGGCCGCGGCTCCGGTCTGGGCAATCAATTTGGCGGCGGCCGTGTAGTAATCCTTCAGTTCCTCGTCGGTGACGCGCCCGCTGAAGCGGCAGCGCAAAATCTGGTGAGCAGAGTCAAAATCGAAGTGGTAGGACATGGCCAGCCTTCCCAATCGCGGCAACGCTTGCTCCGATAGTCGCACCGGGAGTTGCGCTTTGCAATCGCGGTAGCACGAATTGCGATTCCATCTCACTGGCGAGCACTCCCACGATCGCCGGGCGCATTCATTGGCCGAAGCGAAAGCGAGGGAGGAGCTGGTCGCGGGCGTGGTCAAAGGCAGGAGTGGTCGCGTCAGTCGGGGAAGCTGGCAAGCGCGTACCTCGATTTGGCAGGTCGGCGGACGGAGAGAAGGTATCCCGAAGGCGTCGCGAGAGCAATCAAGGTTGGCGAGAGCGTGCATGGCGCGACGCGCCGCACAGCGCGCTCGACAAAAGCGCACTAAAACGCTTTGACATAGCTGCTAGATACGTATTAAAACGAATAGCCTCTTAATAGAGTCTGGCGCTGCCTTTCCGTCAGAGGCGGCATCTTTTGCTGATTTATATCGGGAGGTCCTCATAATGTTCGCGCCAGCGCCGCCAGTGCCACTGCCCGCAGTCCCGGTGTCCTTAGGCGCCATGAAAGCCGCGCGCAAGCGGTTCGCAAGGCGCTCCGCAGCCGGATTGCGCCTCCCGCTGCTCGCGCTTTGCATCCTGTGCGCCTTCCTGCGTGTTCCCGCGGCCGCGGCGCAAATCTCCGGCGCGATTTCCGGCACCGTGACGGACGCTTCAGGCCAGGCAGTGACCGACGCCAGCGTGACGGCGAGAAATGTGGACACAGGCGTCGAGCGCTCGACGGCCACAGACGCCCGGGGCCATTACGAATTTGTCGCGATTCCCCTGGGAGCCTACGAGGTGAGCGCCAGCAAGCAGGGTTTCGCGCAAGCGGTGCGCACCGGAATCAACGTGGTGGTCAATGAAAACGGAAACGTAAATCTGGTCCTGAAAATCGGCTCCGTGAACCAGCAGATCACCGTCAGGGGCGACGCGCCGCTCGTCAGCGTCACCACGCAGGACATTTCGGGACTCGTCGGCCAGCAGCAGGTGAAGGATCTTCCGCTCAACGGACGCAGTTACGACCTATTGCTGCCGCTGAATCCGGGCATAGCGAATTTCAGTTCGCAAAAAGCCGGAGGTACGGGAGTTTCCAATTCCACCAGCGCAAACAATTTCGCCGTTTCGGGCAATCGCCCGCAGCAAAATCTCTTCCTGCTGAACGGCGTGGAATTCACCGGCGCCGCCGAAAATAATATGACGCCCGGAGGCGCCAGCGGGGAACTGCTGGGCGTGGAAGCGGTGCGCGAATTCAACGTGCTGCGCGATTCCTACGGCGCGGAATACGGCAAAAAGCCGGGCGGGCAGGTGATCATCGTCACGCAGTCCGGCACCAACCAGCTGCACGGCTCTCTCTACGAATTTGTGCGCAATAATGCCCTGGATGCGCCCAACTATTTCGATCAGGGTTCCGCTCCGCCCTTCGAACGCAATCAATTCGGCGTCGCGCTCGGTGGCCCGATCCACACGGACAAGACTTTATTTTTCGTGAACTATGAGGGCTTGCGGCAGAGCCTGCACCAGACTTCCTCGGCGTTCGTGCCGAGCCTGGCCTCGCGCGCCACGGCGGTGCCCAGCGTCCAGCCGCTGCTGGCCCTGTGGCCCACGCCGCTCGCCAGCGCTCCCGACTTCAGCGGCATTTCGCCCTATTCCAGCAGCCCGCTGCAAACCATCCGCGAAGATTTCGGCACCGCGCGCGTGGACCACAATTTCTCCCAGCGCGATTCGCTGGCCGGGGTTTACACCATTGATGACGGCGGCGACGTCACCGCCACCACCGCCGATCCTTACAGCACGGACATCCTGAACTTGCGCGAGCAGGTCTTCAGCCTGGAAGAAACGCATATTTTCTCGCCCACCGTGCTGAATACGGCGCGCGTCGGCTATTCGCGCGCGGGCTACTTCTTTACCGGCGAACCCACGCCGGGCACGCCCGCCGCGGATGTTACGGGCTTTTTAGTGGGCGATCCGGTGGGCGCCGTAGTCGTCGGCGGCAGCGCCGCATCCAATCCGCAAGCGCAAGTGGGCCTGGCCGGCAGCAATAACGGCAGCAATTTGCGCGTGGCGCGCAACCTCTACACCTACGAAGACAACCTCACGTGGACTCGCGGCCGCCAGCAATTCAGTTTCGGCGCGTGGTTCCAGCAATTCCAATCGAACGAAACTCTCGCGCTCAGCCAGTTCGGGCAAGCGACCTTCGCGAGCCTTACCACTTTTCTCGCTGGAAATACCTCAAGCTTTTTGTACGATCCCGCGCCCACGGAAATGAATTGGCGCTCGCTCTTCACCGCCGTGTACGCGCAGGACGTGATTCGCCTGACCCCGAAGTTCACTCTGTCGCTGGGTTTCCGCGGCGAATCTTCCACCGGCTGGAACGAAGCGCACGGCCGCGCGGCGAATTATACGTTTACTGACGGATTGATTTCGGCCACGCCGAGCGTCGGCACCTCCGTCTTCACCGCGAATAACGCCAAGTTTCTGCCGCAGCCGCGCATCGGCATCGCCTGGAGCCCCTTCGATCAAAAGACGGTGTTCCGCGCGGGATTCGGCATGTACAACGATCTGCAGGACGCGCTCGGCTACCGCACCGACCAGAACGCGCCGTTCAATCCCAGTTACAGCATCGCGAACGCCGCCGTTTCCAGTTTGCCGATTGATCCCGCGGCGCCCGTGCCAGCCGGTGCGAAACTCGTTCCCGGCGGCGTGCAACCCAACCTGAAAACGCCCACGCTGATTTCCTGGTCGCTGCGCGTGCAACGCGAACTTTCGCCGAATACCTCGCTGACGGTCGGCTATATCGGCTCGCACGGCTATCACGAAATCATCGGCCTCGATGGCAACGAGCCGACGCCCGTGCTTTGTCCTGCGTCTCCGTGTCCCGCGGTCTATCCCACCGCGAATCCTCCCACCATCCCCGCGACGATGGGTTTCCCGGCAGGCTCGCCTCTCGCGGGCGCGCCGGTTCCGGCCGGGAGCTTTTACGTCCCCGCCGGCACGCCGCGGCCCACCGCGTCGCTCGCCAATACCTGGACGTGGTTTTCGCTGGGCGACAGCAATTACAACGCGTTGCAAATTGACGTCAACCGCCGTTTCAGCCGCGATTTTTCCGTGCGCGGCGTGTACACCTGGTCGAAAGCGCTGGATGACGGCGATTCGCTGAATCAAACCACCGCCAACAACGCGCCGGGCCTGGTTTCCAATCCTTTCAATCTGCGCGCCGATTACGGTCCGGCGACGTACGACGTGCGCAATCTCGGGGTGATCAGCGCGCTCTACGAACTGCCGATCGGGCACGGAAAAATGTATCTGGCGGATGTGAGCGGCGCGACGAGCAAGATTGTGAGCGGCTGGGGCGTCACCAGCATCGTCACGCTGCAGTCCGGCTTTCCTTTCACTCCGCAGCTCAGCTACAACCCTTCGAATAATGGAGACACGCGCAACCCCGTGCGGCCGTTTTTGAATCCGGATTTCGCGGGGCCGGTGATTCTGGGCAAGCCCGCGCAATGGTTCAATCCCAACGCGTTCATCGCGCCGCCAACTTTGATCGGCTTCTACGGCAACGTGGGCCGGGACGCTTACACCGGGCCGGGCCTGGCTACCTGGGATTTTTCCGTGGTGAAGAACACCTCGATTAGCGAGCGCTTCAATCTGCAATTCCGCGCGGAAATCTTCAACTTGCTGAATCGCGCCAATTTCAACACGCCGAATCTGATCGTCTTCACGCCCTCGGGCGTTTCCGGCACAGCAGGGGCCATCAATAGCACCTCGACCACCGCGCGCCAGGTGCAATTTGCGCTGAAGCTGCTGTGGTAACCAGCGCATAGCTCGCAGCCGGGCCTCTTTGCTTGACTTCGCCGTAGCTGTTCGCTAATCTCCGCGCGGTTCTGCCCTCCAGCTAGATTGCCGGGGCAGGAGCGCCCCTTCGAAAAATCAAGCAACTCAAAATTCACGTGGTATGCAACCGCAAGCTGCCGAAGAGGTCGGCATCTATGAAGAAAAAAGTCTGTGGAATTTTGCTCGTAGCGTTGTTGCTGCTGGGAACCGCCGCTATCGCCGCCGCGCAGGAAAAAACCGCCGTGATGCCCGCGCCCAAGGTGCTCACGGTCATTCGTGAAATGGTGAAGCCGGGGAAGTCCGGCTCGGCGCATGAAAAGAGCGAAAGAGCTTTCGTGGAAGCGATGACCGCGGCGCACTCCCCGGACCATTACATCGCGCTGGATTCGCTCAGCGGCGCCAGCCGCTCGCTGTTCCTCGGCGGTTATGATTCCTTCGCGCAGTGGGAAGAGCGCCAGATGGCGGAACAAAAGGACGCCAAGCTTTCCGAGGCTCTGGACCACGCCGCGGAAGCCGACGGAGACCTGCTTTCCGCCTATGAATCCAGCGTGTACGTCTTGCGCGAAGATCAAAGCTACAACCTCGGGGGCGGCCTCGCGCACATGCGTTACTTCGAATTTTCTGTGTACCGGCTGAAGCCCGGCCATGACGCCGATTGGGACGAAATCGTGAATATAGTGAAGCCCGCGCTGATCAAGGCCAACCCCGACGATAGTTGGGCCATGTACGCGCGCGCGTACGGCTCCGGCGGTTTCGCCTACGTCGTCGTCCGCGTCATGAAGTCCGCCTCCGAAATCGATCATGCCTACGCCGACAATCCCAAGTTCATCGCCGCGGTGGGCGCGGAGGGCATGAAAAAACTCGGCGAGCTTTCCTCCGCCGCGATCGCCGAAAGCGAAACCAATCTGTTTATCATCAATCCACGCATGAGCTATGTGGGACCGGAAATGATGAACGCCGATCCCGATTTCTGGAAGTCAGCGCAAGTCGTGCCGCCCGCAGGGCCGGGAACCGCCGCGGATAAAGCAGCCCAGTAAAACGCATCGGATAGAAGTGTTGTGTTAGACGCGAGGGCATGGCGTCATTCGCGGCGCCGTGCCCTTTGCGCATACGGCGATGAGAATTTCGGGCGAATCGTACTGCTCGCTCTGCGACGAGCGAACCGTGCGGCCAAGATGGTCTTATAGCGGCGCAGTTCATTGCACCATCAGTGTCGTGGGGCGATCAATACGGAGTGCGGCGGAGCGCCGCCGCTTTTCCGGCGCGAAGCTTGTCCGCCAAGGCGGGCTCGCTTCGCGTGCAGTGGACCCAAGTCAAAGACAACGGCAGGCGAAGCAAGCTTCGCCCAAGAAAAGCGGGAGCAAGCCCGCCGCGGCGGGCAAGCTCCCGCACTCCCAGACTGGATCGCGCCGCGGCGTTTCATTCCGGAACATCAGTACCTTCGGCCTATCTTTAAATTGAACCTATCGGTACTCCTTCCTTTTCTATTATCTTCGTTTCCAGCCACGCACTCTTTCTTGGCGTGCGATCTGTAAATCAGCGGGAACTTTTCCAGGAGCGAAGATGAAGATGTCGGCCAAGTATATTCTAGCAGCAGCTTTCGTATTGCTGTTCTGCGCCATGGCACCCGCGGCTTCCGCGGATAGCCAGCAGCTCGTGATCGGCAATACCAATATCGCAGTGCTTTCCTCGAGCGTCAGCGGCTCCTCGCTCGAGGTCACGGTTCCGTTCGACGTGTACGAATTGGGTTTTGGCGTGGACCGGCTTTTCGGCTTGGAGATTCCGTCCATGTCGCTGGATTTCTTCTCCGGCGATAGCACCGTGCCTTACGAAGTCGAACTCTTCAGCGGCGTATTCGTGCAGAATATAACGCTCTACAATCGCCACCACGGCGCGCCGCTCGGGCAGAATAATTTCACCTTCACTTCGCTGCAGACCACCTATCCGGCGACGGCGCGCGTGCCGGAGCCCTCGGGCCCGGCGATGTTGTGCGCGGGATTGGCCGGCTTGCTGGCTCTTTCGCGCAAGAGACTTTCGCTCTCATAGGCTGCCTCTCCCTTGGCTCGTGGCGCATCCGGCGGCGTTCGGCGGAGCGACGGCGAACTTGCGGAAAAAAGCGTGCGCGACTTCTCTCAGTAGCGCATACCAGCATCCGTGTATTGCCCTGAGAATACAGTCCTTGCTAGCGTTTGGTAGGCCGCTATTCGCTGCGCGTGTTTCCCAACCGTCGCGGCGCGACCAATCCAATCGGTTTCTTGGGCCATGGCGAGACGGGTTCTGATCGCGGACGATAGCCGGGACATGCGGCAATTGCTTTGCCGGGTATTCGAAGCGGAGGAAGGTTTCGAACTCTGCTCGGAGGCCGTGGATGGCGCCGACGCCGTGGCCAAAGCGCGGCAGTTCCAGCCGGATTTGATCATTTTGGATTTGTCCATGCCGGTGATGAATGGGCTGGCCGCGGCGCGCATCATCCATCGCGAAATGC
Organism: uncultured Acidobacteriota bacterium; assembly: GCA_963780035.1. GTDB lineage: Bacteria > Acidobacteriota > Terriglobia > Acidiferrales > UBA7541 > Palsa-295. The sequence continues at coordinate 541,917 of CAWAAG010000024.1, forward strand.
CCGGCGTTCCGATCATTCTCTACACGCTGTACGCCCACGCCATCCAGCAAGCGGAAGCCGCCGCCGCCGGAATCCGCCGCGTGGTGCCCAAGACGGAAATCACCAGCCTCATACGCCACGCTCATGACGTCTTCCGCGCCGCCTGACCCGGAGCGGCGCTACCGCCAAACTCTCGTTCGTTGACTCGCGCGCCTCTCCGCGGTACTTTCAAGCGCATCTTTCGCCGGCCGCGCCTGTTCCAAGGACTATCGCAGGAGGCAACCATGGAAAAGTACATCCTGAAGGTGAGCTACTGGCTGGGCATCATTTGCGCTGTGCTGGCCTTGATAGCGCGCGTCTCGAGTTCCTTTGGATACGAGATGGTGTTCAATACCCGCGGCCACGGGATTGACTATCACAGCCTTCTGGACGCCGCGCTCCTTTTCCTTTTCGTCGCCATGGCTTCCGCCGGTTACGCCCTGACCAAATCGCGCGAGCACTAGCCCCAGGATGCGGCGAGCGCACTACCGGACCGAGCGCCGTGCCGGCGCTTAGCGCACGCTCGCCACTTTCGCCTTGCTGCCGCGCCCCCGATCGGCTCCTGCATCGTGACCTGTCCATCGGACCAGTATCTTTTGCCGCGATTTTTTCCTACCTTACTAGTGCGCGTTCATGCCGCACCCTGCGTCGTGCAGCGCGCGTACACTGCGCGGACGTCCAGCCGTCCGTGGATAAAGCTTGGGGGCTCACATGCCGGATCGGAACGCACTCACCGAATTCAAGGAAGGTATCGAACTGCTGAAGGGTGGTTACCACCAGAACGCACTGCCGCACCTGCGCCGCTCCGTGGAAATGGAAAGCAGTAACCCCTACTACCTTTCTTTCCTCGGCGTGGCAATTTCGCGCTCGGAGAAAAAATGGTCGGAAGCGGTGAAGCTCTGCGAGACGGCGCTGCAGCTGAAACGCAAAGAAATGCAGCTTTATCTGAATCTCGCCGAAGTGTACGCCGCCGCAGGCCGCCGCGAGAGCGCCATCTTCACTCTGGATCGCGCCGTGGAAAATTTCGGACCCAACTCGCGCCTGCTGAAAGCGCGCAGCAGAGTGGAAAAGCGCCGCTCGCCCATGCTGCCGTTCCTCGAGCGCACCAACCCCCTGAACAAAAGCCTGGGCATCCTGCGACACCGCGCCTCGAAATATCTAACCAAGGAATAAGCGGCGCTAACGACGCGAAAACCAGCTTCGCGGCCTCTGGCTTTGTAGCGGCGCACTTCAGTGCGCCATTGGAGCCGCGCCACCGCCAAGGATTGGCGCATCCGCTCCGCCGCTACGTCAAACAAGCGATCCGCTGCGCCCAAGAGCCGCCCGCAGCAACATCTGGGAGTGCGGCAGCTTGCTGCCGCCTGTTACGAGGCGAGGCTTGCCTCGCCGCTTTCAAACACGACGAGGCGTCAAATGCAAAAACCGCGCAATCCGCCGCCTTTCCATCGCGAAGCTCGCCCGCCACGACGGGCTCGCTGCGCGTGCAGTGAGCCCAAGTCCAAGGCAACGGCAGGCGAGGCAAGCCTCGCCCAAGAAAAGCGGGAGCAAGCCCGCCGCGGCGGGCAAGCTCCCGCACTCCATAGAACTCTCGCCGATTCGCGGGGTTTGATCTTGCAGCGGCCGACGCTCTATTCCTTCGTCTTCAATTTCAGTTTGTGCTTATTCTCTTCCAGGAAAGCACGCAGGTTCTCGGAGGTATCCAGCAAACGCACCCACTGCTCGTAATAGAGTGTGACCGGAAAGCGCCCCAGCCCATACACGCTGACTCCGCCCTTCTCTCCCACGCGAAATTCCAGCGACCCGCTGCGTTTCGCGCCACCGGCCTGCTTTTCCAATTCCGCGATTCGCGCCAGCAATTCTTCCTTAGTTGGTTCGCTCATGATGTCCTCTCGATGAAAAAAGTAAGCGCAAACTTCCTGCCGCATCGCGCGCAGCTGTAACGCAACATTATACGCAAACGTCCCATAAGCAAGGAGCAACCAATGCGCACAAGCCCAGCTGTGCTGTTTGCCATCCTCCTAGCCGCCTCCGCCGCTTTCGCCCCATCTTCGCGCGCCCGGGCGCAACCGACCGCCCCCGCCACCGCCCCCGTCCCACCGCAGATCCTCTCCGCCAAAAATATCTTTATCAGCAATGGCGGCGGCGCAAGCGATCCTTACACCGACCGCTACGGCGAATTTTCCGGCGGCCCCGAGCGCGCCTACAACGAATTCTACGCGGCGCTGAAAACTTTCCCGAAGTACACGCTGGTGGCAGCGCCGGCGGACGCCGATCTGGTCTTCGAAATCAGCTTCTCGGAGTTTCCCGCGCCCTCGGATTCCAGCAAAGGCACCGTCACGCTGGCCGACGCCAAATTTCGCCTGCTAATCCTCGACCCCAAAACGCACGTCACGTTGTGGACCGTCACTGAATACGCGGGCGGCGCGCTGCTGGAAGGCAATCGCGAAAAAAATTACGTGCAAGCCATGGGCCGCATCGTCGCCGACCTGCAAGCGCTCACCAGTGGAGCGCCGGCTACTCCGCCCGCCCCGGCCCCGGCCACAAATTAGCCGTGCCGTTCGGGCCAACCTGGTGCGAAAGCGCGGTGCATTGCGCGATAGGAACGAATCATGACACGCCGATTGACGTCCGCAGCCAGGCCAGCAAGAATGCTCTGGCTGCGATTCATCGGCTCGCTTCGCTCCGGCTGGACATTCACCCAAGAATCCAAAAGACCTCGGCCCCGGGATTTCCAAGACCAGTGCGTCAAGCGGAGGAAACATCATGAGAGCATCCTTGCGGACCGTGTTCACCGTGTCGTGCTGCGCCGTGGCGCTTTTCGCAGGGCCGTCGCCAGCGAACGCGCAGGAACCCGCACCCACACCCGCCCCAACCGCAGCGCCGTCCTCAGCCCCGGCTCCGGCCGTCGTGCCGGTCGCAACCACAGCCGCTCCCGCAGTGGCTCCGGCGGCTCCGCCCAGCGAGCGCCTGGTACTGAAAGAGGGAACCGACGTCCCGCTTGTTTTCTCCCAGGATCTCAATTCCAAAACCGCCGTGGACGACGACACCGTCAACATGACTCTCGCGGAAGATTTGAAAGTCGGCGATGTCGTGGTCGTGCGTAAAGGCGCCCTCGCCGTCGCCACCGTCACCAACGCGAAAAAAGCCGGCATGATGGGCCGTCCCGGCGAACTCAGCATTCGTCTCGAGTATCTGAAGTCCGATGACCAGCGCCTGCACCTGCGCGGCAACAAAGGCAAAGAAGGCGAAGGAAAAGTCGGCGCCACCGTCGCGCTCACGGTGCTCTTCGGCCCCATCGGCCTGATCAAGCACGGCAAGAACGTAGATATTCCGCAAGGAACGCCGCTCACTGCCTATGTTGACCAGGACTACGCCCTCGCGCCGGCAAAATAATTCCGGCGCGGCCGCCGTGTTCTGGGCGCGCAAATTGCTTCGCCGCTACAACACAGCGCGCGCGAAAAAAAGAGGGCACGGAGAGCGCCGCTCGGCGCAAAATTCTCCGTGCCCTCCGGGTTTTCTCTGTGCCCTCTGTGTTAAATGTCTAGCAGTTGCCTCCGCCTTAGCGCGATCACTCCTCGAAGCTCCGACTCACCCCTTGAAAACCGTGCCGCGCCTCCTTGACGAACCACTTCATCACCCGCGCGCGGCGTCTTTACGCGAAATCGCGCCCGGTTACGGCTTCCGTTCGTACCCTGCGCAGCGGATTACCGGCAGCCGCGGATACTTGTCATACGCCGGATCGCGAGCCGCCAGCTCGCACAAATAAAAAACCGAGCCGCGATCGGACGCAATCCTTCGTCCATGCGCGCAGTCCAAGCACAATCCCACGCGCATCCGCTCCGCCGCGAATTGCTGCTCATCGGCCATACGACAAGAATAGTATCAAGGAAGCGCGTCACCCGCGGCTCACGCCGCTCCAGGCGGGAGGTTTTGTAGCGGCGCACTTTTACCCTGAGCGACGGTGCGAAGGGTCAGTGGGCCATCGAAGTTGCGGCAAGCATCCAAGAGCAGGCACACAGCGGAACATGCGAGGAACTACGCTTCGTTTTCCACGAATTTCGAATTCTGCGCGGCGATCTTGTACCACTCCACTTTATCGGACGCCAGGAAGCAAACGTCCACCTGCACCGCGGAATAATCGCAGGCGCCCAGGAACTGCGCGAGTTTGCCGCCCTGGATCCAGAAGCCGCCGCGGTTGCGGCTGAGGATGGTGGAGTTCATCGGAGCCTGGTCGAAAAGCTTAAAAATCGCGCGAAGCTGCGCTTTCATCTGCGGCGTCTCTTTCTGTGGTCGTCGCGGTGACATATAGGGGCCGATGGATGCAGGGAATCTATACGAATTGGCAAAAAAAGCGAGCGAAATTATTCGCCCGCGATCCTCCACGTAAGTGCGCGAGTCGCATCGCCGGGAGCCCGGAGCAACGCGTGGGTTGCCGCCGGTTTTGGAGCGGCGCGCCGCCGCTTTTCCGGCGCGAAGCTCGCCGGCACGCTCGACTTCGGCGGTGTTGTAGGGGCGGGTCTCAGACCCGCCCCTACGGCGAGTCGGCTAGATTCTTGCGCGAGGCATCCCCAAAACGCGATGCGGGGCGTTGCCGCAGTGCCAGCCGTGCCTTCGGCACGCAGCCCTTGCAGCCGCTCGGCCAACGCGAGAGAATGCCGACAGTCGAGCGTGGTAATTTCTTGGCTGGATCGTTCTAAGACAGGGGAGGATGACCGTGGCCGAAAATCAAATGCCGGAGCAGAAAAGCGTGCTGGTGATTCGCGCGCCGTTGTCCGAGGATGGCTGGGCCTCGATTTATTTTTCCAGCAACGACGGCAGGCAGATGAGCGAGCGCGAATGGTGGCACCTGAAGCAAGTCGTCGAACTTGCCAGCCGCGCGTTCGCCGGGCCGGAGCCGAAGGCGCAAGCGGCAGCCGCGGGCGGTTAAACTTTCGCGCCAACATTCGCCACGCGATCGTAACGCCGCACACGGCAGGGCGGGGCAGCGACTCCGCCGCAACGGGTTTAACTCGCGCGAGGCTTTAGGCCCGGTCGCTGATTTGCTGCCACTGGCCGCGCAGAATCTTTGGCCTCAAGGCATCCGCACAGGCCGTTTGTGCGTACTTGCTTTGTGGCCGGCGAACCGCACGGCGCTCGCGGCAAAATCGCGCGCGCCAGCAAAACCCGCGCGCCACGAAATCAGTCCGCCTGACGCCGCCGCCGCGCGCGAACGCTGACTCTCTCCATGCGAATATTTTCTCCCCGCGATCGTCCTGAATCCTGGCGCGCGCAAAAAGCCGCCGCCACGCACAAATGGACGCGCCCGTTTCTCGCTCTCGATTGGTGCATGGAGTGGGCCGCCTATTACCTGAGCAACTGGAAATTCCTGGAAGTGCTCGAGTACATGAGCAGCCTCAGCATCCTGGTCGCCGTGATTTTTTATTTTTCCGAATCCGGCGACCGCGCCAAACAAAAACATTACCAGGCCTGGCAGGTCATCAACACCGCGCAGGGCAAAGGTGGCAGCGGCGGTCGCCTCGAAGCCCTGCAGGAACTGAATTCCGATCGCGTTCCGCTGGTGGGCGTGGACGTTTCCGGCGCTTTCCTGATGGGCATCCGGCTGGAAGGCAGCAAGCTGGTCCGCGCGAATTTCAGCGGCGCCGACGTCCGCAATAGCGATTTGAGCGCCGTCGATTTTTCCGACGCCAACCTGCAGTCCGCGAATTTCCGCTACAGCAAATTCCGCAAGGCGTCCTTCCAGCGCGCCCAGCTCGATGACGCCGATCTGGTTGGCGCGGATCTGACGCAAGCCGATCTCGCGGGCGCCTCGCTCGCGCGCGCCGACCTGCGCAATACCAACCTCAGCCAAATCAATTGGCGCGGCATCGCCAACATCCAAGGCGCCAACATCCACAACGCGCAAAACTCGCCCGACGGCTTTACATCCTGGGCCCTGCAACACGGCGCCATAGACGCCGCCTCCGAACCCGAGGCGACTCCCAAGTAGTTGGCTGGTGAAGGTGCGAGTTAGAAATGCGGCGCCGGCCGAATCATCCGCCACACCATCCGGCCGGCACCGTTGATTGCTATCCTATTTCTCGCCGCCTTCCGCAAACAGGTCAGACATCACGTTGGTTGCCGCATCGCAAGCGTGGTTCAGGCAGGGCAGCCGGAAACCAGCTTCCAGGGACTTGAGCAGAGAGAAGGAGGTATAGAAGGTCTTGCTGTGGACTTCCGTGGAGCCGTAATTGGTGTCCACGGTCAGCAGCACGCGATTGGTGGTCGGCGAGACGCTGTAGTCGTTCTCGTCCCAGACGATCACGATGGCGCTGTGGCCTTCGTCCCACACGTGTGACTGGTGAATCGCCGTCACCAGCGTCTGCAGCGTCACGTCCCCGCGATACATCAAGCCGGGATTCAGTCCCACCAGCGTGCCGTTGTCGTTCGGATCGTAATAGCACGCCGGACCCGCGTTGCCGCGGCCATGCTGGTCGTCGCACTGGTTCGGCGCGATGAATGAAAAGGAAGGTAGGTGCCCGCTCGCCAGGTCCGCGAACAGTCCGTTCGGTCCTTCGAAATCTACCATGCGCTTCAAGCTCAACTGCGGGTTGAATCCCTCTTGCACCGCCTGGAAGTACGCAAACGGATTGTGCTTCACGGCGTAGAGATCCACCAGATTGTCTTGCGTCTCGCCCGTGCCGGGCAGCGCGGTGGTGAGATCGTCGAGGTTTGAAAAGAATCCGTCCGCATTGTTGACGCCTTCGGCGCCGGTCGGCGGCAGGCTTTCCTGATAGCTCTTCCACGTGAGTCCCGCCGCCACCAATTCGTCGGCGATGGTAAGCCCAATCGTCTTGGAATTCGCCGCGTAGCCCAGCTTGCCGTCAATGTCAATCACTCCCGGAGGCCCGCTGGTTTCGTTGGTGAAATCAAGTACGGGCGTTGCGGCATCGGTGCCGGTGCCGAAGATCGGACAGATGTTAGTGGTGGTGCTCTCCAGATTGACGCTGCCGTTCGCGATGTTCGGCGTGCATCCGGAATTGTTCCAGTCCGGAGAATTATCGTCGCGGATGCCGAAATTCGAGCCGCCCACGATTTCCAGATAATTCGTCAGGCTGGGATGCCCGACGGCAAAATAATTCGTCGCCGAATTTACCTGTTTGGCGTACTTGTTCACGAACGGATCGTTCGGATTGCCGATCACCTGCGCGTACGCGTGGTTTTCCATCATGATCACGAACACGTGATCCAGATGCGGCACGCCCTTCGGCACCGCTCCTTGCTGCGCCGATGCTACGCCCGCGACGGACGCCGCGAGCAGACACAATACCGCTGCTTTCTTTTTCATGGATTTTCCTTCCTTCTTGTGGGGAAAATTTCGTCGGACCGACAGGCCAGCCAGCCGGTCGCGCTCGACCGCTGGCACTCTGCGCGAGCCGTATTACGGAACTGTTACCGCGCGGCGAATCCTCCGTGAATTCCACCCGCTGCGCGCCGCTTCCTAGTACGAGTAGCACTAAGTGGCCGTCGGCGTCGCTGCGCCTGGCGGGAAATCCAATTCTTGGGGCGCTAGCGCTTCTCGCTCACGAAGCTGAAGAGCTTATGGCACTCTTTGCGCAGAAATCCGCCGAAGACCGGGACCACATGGTTGCCCTTTTCCAGCACGACGCGGCAGGAAATCAGCAAAGCTCGCCACTTGTAGAAATCCGTCCCGTGCTTGCGCCCGTACGCCGCGATATCTTCCTGCGACACTCCGTACACCACCGCGCCAATCCGCGACCACACGCAGGCCCCCGCGCACATCGCGCACGGCTCATGCGTCGAGTACAGCACAAACTCCGGCAAGTAACGTCCGTAGCCGCTCGAAACATATTTCAGCGTCTCCAGCTCCACGTGCTTGATGCTCGACCCCGAAGTCTTCACGCGATTCCCGGCGCTGGCAATCACCACTTCGCGGTGGCCCGTAACCCGCGTAATCACCGCGCCAATCGGATAGTCGCCGCGATCGCCAGCCCGTTTCGCTTCGGCGATAGCCAATTCCATGAATTTCTTGCGCGGTTTGTAAGAGGCAGGGATCATGCGCAAAGATTATAGCCGTTTGTCACGCGCGTTTCTCGCTATAGCAGCACCTCTGCAGCCATGTGGCTGCCCTGTCGAGGAACCAAGACTCAGGATGACATGTCATTTCTTAATCGTGGCAATACGACCCTGAGTGGGGAACTTCTGAAATTGCAGGGCGTCGTGCCCGGGCACGACGCGATCAGGCGAGCCCGCAAGCTGCACCATGCGCTCCTGGTTGCGGATGTTGGCGGCGTGGTCGGCGTCCGAGAAGGTTGCGCTGGCTTTGTGTTCGGCGAGATTGCGATAGAGGTACAAATTGTCGGAGGCAAGGACAAACGTAGGAGTGCCTTCCACGCAAAGGTATTGTGATGCGTATGTGTGGCGGCCTCCCGTATAGGCGCGAATGCCAGGAAAAAGTTGGACGTTATCTCCATCCACCAGGCGCAGCCGTCCTTCAGTGTTAAGCTTGACCAGTTCCTGAACGTCTTCCGGGTCGATCCCGCCGTGGTCGCCGCCGGGCTGCCAAGCGTCGCCAGTGTAATAACGAAACTCCTCTTTCTGAATCCACACTAAGGCTTTGGGAAAAAGGTCAATGCCGCCCATGTGGTCCCAATGGGCATGGCTGATGACGATGTCCGTGATCTCTTCCGGCTGAACTCCAGCAAGTTTGACGGCTTCGTCGGGGCGAATGTATTCGGTTGCGGGGAATTCCTTGGCAAAAGTATCGCGGTGGTAGCCGCTGTCGAAGAGAATATTGCGGCCTTCGCCGCGGATGAGCCAAATCACCATGGCAAGGTTCATCTTCTCGTGCGGGGCGCCCATCACGAGTTCGGCGGCGTCATCCTCGGCTGAGGCATAGCGGATGGCCTGGATGGAGTATTCCGGCGTCGACGGCGCTGCAAATCCCGCGCAGGGCAGCACGATAAAAATGGCGGCGAGCAGAAGGCGTTTCATGGGCGGTCCTCCCGGAATAAACGCGAAGAGTCTAAGCCAAGAGTGAGCATTTCGGTACCCGCAACGATCGCAAATTCCGTTGGACCGCCTCGTCTTTTACGCAAGCTCGGCGTAGCGGAACGGCCGATGTACGCTGCTTTTCCAGAAGTAGGCGAGAATAATGATGCTGGCAATCGCCGCATACGCGCACCACAGCGAGGTGAACGCATAACGCTTGAACGCCATCACCGTCAGCAGAATCGCGAGGTTGGCCGCGCCGAAAATTATCATGGCCCGCACCTGCGAAAAAAATAGCGACCCGCAAGTGGCAATCACGTACAGGATCGCCACCGCGGTATTGTTCGTCGCCTGATTGATGTAAACGATGCTGTCTCCGCGCACGTACACCTGCAAGGGATAAGCCGTCAGCGCCCACAATATATAAAGGGTGAGGCCGCCGCCCAGCGCGACGAACGGCAGCATGCGCCGCCGCCGCGCGCGCGTTGCCTCAAACAGCATCACGCTCAGCGGTAAAAGAAAGGGCAGCAGCCCCTGCGCATACAGCATGAACGCCGCGCCCATATTGTGCGCCACCGTCTGCGAAAGAATCCCGTCCAGCCCCAGCCACACGAACCCCTCGATGAACTGGTGAATCGCAAATAAAATCGGCAGGGAAGCGAAAAGCACTTCGCGCCGGTGCTTCACTTTGGTCAAAGTCACCACGCCCACCGCCGCCAGCGCGGTGCTGCCCACAAAATTGGCTGTCGCTGAAAAGCACACGTCTCGCATACCTCCTGGCGCAAACTACACTCATATTCGCAAAACGCAATGGATTTCTTGCGCGGCACTCCGCCGCAGCCTCTGTGCGTTGACTTGCTTTGCCCCGCACCATAATATGTCCCCGCAGATGACGCCCTCCGACTCGCTGATTGGCCAGACGATCTCGCACTATCGCATCACCGAAAAACTGGGCGGCGGAGGCATGGGCGTCGTCTACAAAGCCGAAGACACCAACCTGGGACGCAACGTCGCCCTGAAATTCCTGCCGCTTGAACTTGCCGACGATCCCGCTGCGCTCGAACGCTTCCGCCGCGAAGCGCGCGCCGCCTCCGCGCTGAATCACCCGAACATCTGCACGATTTACGACATCGGCGAAGCCAACGGCCAGACCTACCTCGTCATGGAGTGCCTCGACGGCATGACGCTGAAACATTCCATCAGCGGCCGTCCGCTCGACCTCGAGCTGCTCCTCAATCTCGGCATCGAAATTGCCGACGCGCTCGACGCCGCGCACCAGAAGGGCATCGTCCACCGCGACATCAAGCCCGCCAATATTTTCGTCACCGACCGCGGCCACGCCAAAATCCTCGATTTCGGCTTGGCAAAGCAAGTCGGCCGCGCCGCCCTTCACACCGTCACACAAGATGCCGTGCACGCCATGCAAATGACCGCCGGCGTGCGCGTCGAAGACCTCACCAGCCCCGGCGTCGCCGTCGGCACCGTCGCTTACATGTCTCCCGAGCAAGTCCGCGGCAAGGAACTCGACGCGCGCACCGACCTTTTCTCCTTCGGCGTGGTCCTCTACGAAATGTCCACCGGCGCCGTGCCGTTTCGCGGCGAAACTTCCGGCGTAATCACTGAAGCAATCCTGAATCGCGCCCCGGTCGCTCCCGTGCGCTTGAATCCGGAGCTTCCCGCGAAGCTCGAGGACATCATTAATAAAGCCCTGGAAAAAGATCGCGACTTGCGCTATCAGGCCGCTTCCGACATTCGCACGGACCTCAAGCGCCTCCGCCGCGACACCGACTCCGGCCGCATCTCCTCAACCAGCGGCCGCACCGCGCAGGTGGAGGATTCCTCCACGGAACGGGGCAGCGGTTCCTCCGCAACCAACACCGCAATCTCCGCCGTCAGCACCGCCGCCGCCGCAGTCGCGCCATCCGCCGCGCAGCACGCGCCGAAAAAATATCTAGTCCCCGCCGTTATCGCCCTCGTGTTTTTCGGCGCAGCCGCATTCGCGGCATATCACTTCTGGGGTAGCTCGCGCGCTCCCAGCGGCCCGGCGAAAATCGCGCAAATCAGCCAATGGGATAAGCCCATAGACTTCGCCAGGCTCTCTCCCGACGGCCACACCATCGCCTTCAGCTCGCCCATAAATGGCGTTGATCAAGTCTTCGTCATGCTCACCTCCGGCGGCCAACCCTTGCAACTCACCAGCGACAACGGCGCCAAAATCGTGGACAGTTTCTCGCCCGATGGCGCGGAGGTTTATTACAGCCGTTCCGAAGAGCGCACCGAGGCATGGGCCGTCCCCACTCTCGGCGGAAAGCCCAGCCGCGTCGTTTCCGGTACGCATCTCGCTCCTTCTCCGGACGGCGCCTCGCTTTTCTACACCGAGTCGGATGAGCGAGCCCTCTTCCGCGCCGGAAAATCCGGCCTCGATTCCGAAAAAATATTCAGCTTTGGCACCGCCGCTCTTCCCATCAGCAGAATCCTGCCATATCCCGACGGCAGCCGCTTGCTCGTGGTCACCGCGGACCCGGTCTCTTCGCTCGAAGGTTTCCGCGTCCATGAAATTGACATCGCCAAAAAAACGGAAACCGATTTAGGCGAGATTCCCGGCATAGCGCCGGGAGTGGTGTGGGCGGATGCGGGGAATGCAATTCTTTTCAGTCGTACCCTCAATGGCCTCACCAATATCTGGAAGTACGGACTCACCGACAAGAAATTGGAGCAGGTCACACTCGGCACCGGTCCCGACACCTGGCCCATGCCCGATCCCGGCGGCAAAGGCCTCTACTTCGTCAACGGCAAGTCTTCCGGATTTTTGACCGCCTACAATACCCATACCAAGCAATCCACTGACGTCGCCGCGGAAAATGCCACGCAGCCCGCCATTTCTCCCGACGGCAAGAAGCTGATGTACATCACCGTCCCGGCCAGAGACCGCAACGAACTCTGGGTAGCCGACATTGACGGCGGCAACAAAACGAAAATCGCAACCGGCGAATCGCTCGCCACCGGTTTTTGGTCGCCGGACGGCTCCCTCTTGTCTTTCATCGCGGAAAAGCCCGGCACCACCGACAAACCCTACATCGCCCGCCCCGATGGTAGCGGCCTGCAACCGCTCGTCTGGTCCGGCGGCACCGTCCAGGCTTTGCAGTTCAGCCCCGATCGGAAGACCGTCTATCTGAATAGTCTGGAAAAGACGGCGAACGGCGTCACCATCTCCAAAGAAAGCGTCGAGGGTTCTCCTCCGGAAACGCTCAGCGACACCTGCGGCTTCGCTTTCGCCGTCGCTCCGGGAGGGAAGTACTTGCTCACTTTGCTGGGCGGTGGCTCCAAAGTCGGCGTTTACGAGCTGTCTGTCGCCGACCTGAAATGTACGGTTCTGGTGCCCGGCGTCGTCACTTTCGGCGTGGTCGCCGATAAAGACGGCAAATCCTTCACCTACGCCGTCCCTTCGCAGCACGACGTTCCGATCTACCGCCAGGGCTGGCAGGATGGCAAAGTCGTCGGCAAACCCCAAATCGTGCTCACGCTCCCATTCGCTTTTCCGCTGGTAAGCGGCGGCAACGCCTACGATTATTCGCGCGACCTGGCCACAGTCGTCTACGCCCGCGCCGGCGGCCACGCCGACCTCTATCTTTTGAGCCAGAAGTAAAAGAGCAAGCCGGCGAAGCGCGCCTTTGTAGCGGCGCACTTTTACCCTGAGCGCTGCTGCGAAGGGTTAGTGCGACATCGGTGGGTGGCCACCACGCGATCCGCAGCGCCAAAAAGTAGTCCGCACCACCATCAGGGAGTGCGGCGGCTTGTTTATCCTGAGGCACGAAGGGCCGCTGCTTGTCGCGACGTAAGATTCGCCGCGGCGCCGCGCCGCAGAACCACCCACTCGAGGGGATTAATCACACCACCGACCATGCGCATTCTCAATTTTGCTCTACTAGCATCGCTGCTGGCGATTTCACTCCGCCTCCCAGCATCTCCACAACAAAACACCACAACCGCAACCACCGCCGTTCCCATCACCATCCAAGTCAACGCCACAAAAAACCTAGCCCCCTTCTCCCCCCTCTACGCCTTCTTCGGCTACGACGAAGCCAACTACACCTACACCCCCAACGGCAGCAAACTCATCGCAGAACTCGCCTCCGCCACCTCCGCCCCCGTCTTCTTCCGCACGCATTTCCTACTAACCACCGGCGACGCCCAGCCCGCACTCAAATGGAGCTCCACCAACGCCTACACCGAAGACGCGCAAGGCCACCCCGTCTACGACTGGACCGTCACCGACCGCATCTTCGACACCTACCTCCAAGCCCACGCTAAACCGTTTGTCGAAATCGGTTTCATGCCGCAAGCCCTTTCCGAGCATCCCGATCCGTATCAAGCCCCCTGGATCCCCGGCGCCCCCAATAAAGACTACGCCGCCGGCTGGGCCTACCCTCCGAAGGATTACGCCAAGTGGGGCGAGCTCGTCTATCAATGGGCGCGCCACTGCGCCGAAAAATACGGCAGCGCGCAAGCTGCGTCCTGGTATTGGGAAGTCTGGAACGAGCCCAACATTTTTTACTGGCAGGGAACTCCCGAAGAATATTTCCAGCTCTACGATTACGCTGTCGCGGGCGTAAGACGCGCTCTCCCCAACGCGCGCGTCGGCGGCCCGGCCATCGCCGGAACCATCAGCGCCCCCGCCGCCAAATTTCTGCGCGACTTCCTGAACCACTGCGCCACAGGCAAAAATTACGCCACCGGCGCGCAAGGCTCGCCGCTCGATTTCCTCAGCTATCACGCCAAAGGCGCACCCGAAGTGATTGACGGCCGCGTGCGCATGGGCCTGGCCCGCCATCTGCAGGAAGTGGATGGCGGCCTGAAAATCCTCGCTGACTATCCGCGCTTCAAAAATCTTCCCGTAATCCTCAGCGAGTCCGACCCCGAAGGCTGCGCCGCCTGCTCCGCGCGCCTCTATCCGCCAAACGCCTACCGCAACGGCCCGCTCTACGCGAGCTACACCGCCGTGGTAATGAAAGCCATCCTCGACCTCAACTCCGCCAATCACGCGAGCGTCGCCGGCATGCTCACCTGGGCCTTCGAATTTGAAGGCCAACCCTATTTCGACGGTCTGCGCGCCCTCGCCACCAACGGCGTGGACAAGCCCATCCTCAACCTCTTCCGCATGGCCGGAATGTTGCGCGGCGAGCGCATCGCCGCCACCAGCACCGCCGCAATCCCGCTCGACACATTGCTCGCCAAAGGCGTCCGCGGCGAAAATCCGAATATCGACGCGCTAGCCACCCGCGACGACCGCGGCATCTCGATCCTCATTTGGAATTATCACGATGACGACGTCCCAGGCCCCACCGCCACCATCGCCCTAGAAGTGCACGATCTGCCGCCCGCCACCCCCCGCGTGTTCGCGCAGCACTACCGCATCGACGCCACCCACAGCAACGCCTACTCCGCCTGGCAAGCGATGCGCTCCCCGCAAAATCCCACGCCGGCCCAACAGCAGCAGCTGGAAGCCGCAGGCCAACTCCAACTCCTAACGTCGCCCCAATGGCTCCGCACCACCAAGCGCACCGCCACCATAAATTTCGCGCTACCCCGCCAAGCCCTCTCCCTAATCCGCATCGAGTGGTAAACCAACCGCCCCCGCGCCATCAGGGAGTGCGGAAGCTTGCTTCCGCCTGTTACAAGGCGAGGCTTGCCTCGCCGCTCTCATCCCCGACGAGCCGTCAAATGGAAAGGCGCGTCAATCAGCCTCTTCTCCAACGCGAACTTCGCCTCGCGTGCATTGACCGCGCCACAACGTCCGTCGCAAAAAGCGGCAGCAAGCTGCCGCACTCCCAGACGTTGCCGCCCTAAATATCTTGCTAGTTCGGCGGAAACTTCTATCGGGGAGCCGCCGATTGCCACGGTTAACGCCGCAGCGCGCAGCGATCAGGGAGTGCGGAAGCTTGTTTATCCTGAGGAACGAAGGGCTTCCGCCTGTTACAAGGCGAGGCTCGCCTCGCCGCGCTAATCCACGCCTAGCCGTCAAATGGAACGGCGGAGCAATCCGCCCCCTCCGCAGTGGCGCGCCGCCGCTTTTTTCGACGTACAATTGAGCCGCAACTCCAACAAACCGCAAAGGAGCGCGCCAAAATGGCCGGCGTCTACGGCGAAATAAATTCGCGAATTGATTTTCACCGCGTCCTCAACGACGCCACCGTGCTCGCACGGAGCATCCTCGCGCGTGCACCTCAGCACCCGGCCATGGAGCGCATTGA
This sequence comes from uncultured Acidobacteriota bacterium, assembly GCA_963780035.1. Lineage (GTDB taxonomy): Bacteria > Acidobacteriota > Terriglobia > Acidiferrales > UBA7541 > Palsa-295. Next base: position 557,174 of record CAWAAG010000024.1, read on the forward strand.
AAAGCAACTCGACGCCATGAAACGCTGGAGCGCCAGCAGCCGCACGCCTACCGACGGCGAGCGCCGCAGCATTGACGTCGGTCTGGTCGCCGCCAGGGAATTCGACGGCGCCACCGGCGACCTGCAGCAACTCGCCGAAAAGCTCTTCGCCCTCAACAATTACTTCGAAGATTGGCCCACCGACGAAAAAGCCGCCCGCGCCACCGACGACGACTTCTTCGAAGACGATTAGTCAAACGGAATGGCACAGCACGATCCGCCGCCTCCGCCCTTGTACCGTCGCACTTTTACCCTGCGTGAAGCTACGAAGGGTCAGTGCGCCATCACCCGCCCGCCAATCCACACGCGCGCCACCGCAACTCGACGACCGCCGCAAAACCATATGGAGTGCGGCGGCGCGCCGCCGCTTTTCCGGCGCGAAGCGTGCTTCGCGTGCAGTAAACACAACTTCAGCACGGTGGCTAAGGCGAACAAGACAAGCGAGACAAGCAAGAAGGGAATTGCACCGAGCGGAAAAAGAAAAGGGGCGATTGCTCGCCCCTTCCCTTCAGTCTCGAAAAGTCACAGCTGCCAATCCTTCTCCCGTTTTACCGGCAGAAGCTGACTACCACAAGCGTCGCTAGATCCGTTCCGTGGTTTGCGTGGCGTTGCCCCGCCAGTTGCCTAACGGGAGCCCGCCGCGCCTACCGCAGGCTCAAATCCAGTTTCCCGCCGTGATGCCGTACCATTCCGAACTTTGCCGCCGCCGTCCTTCGCCGCCGCCCTGTGCGTTGCCCGTCAAGCTTGCGCTCGCCGCGCCCCGTAAGAATCGGAAACTCGAATAGCGTTTGGCAACCCTCTTGTAACTCCACGCTCCAACGGAGTCAATCACACCGCAACAAATTTCCCATGTGGAAATCTCGGAAATGTGGAAATCTCCCGCGCAAAAAACGCCGCCTAGATCCGCCAGCCTCCGCGTCGCGAATGGTCAGGACTTGCGCACGCCCTTCACGGCCAGCGCGCGTATCTTCAATTTCACGGGTCCCTGAGCGTTCATCGTTGAAAGCAACGAAGCCCGCAGTCGCAGGCGCTGCTCATCAGTCAAAAGTGCGAGATATTCGGAAGTGGAACCCTGCCGCCCGTCGAATGCATGCCAATACGCTTCGCGCGACGGGAATTCTCCGTGGCCATCGAAGACGCACGTCTCGATTCCGCTGCATCCTGCAGCCTCGAGCGCGTCCCGCAAATTGTGCTCGCGACAGATGGTAGCCTTGCGGCCCGGGTCATAAGCCGCGGCGCGCGGGTCAACGCTCAGCGCCGCGTCCCAAAAGCGTCGTGCGAATTCGTACTCGCCGGCGTAGTCCCACACATACGCCGCGATGGTTCCTCCCGCGCGAACCGTGCGCTGCTGCTCGGCGAGCGCGCGCTCGAAGCGAATGAAATTCAGCGCCAGACCGGAGACCGCCACGTCGAAGTATGTCGCGCGAAACGATAGTTCGTTCGCGTCGCCGCCAACGAACCGCACCCGGGCCTCTCGGCAATTCGCCTGCGCCGCGGCGAGATAGTCGAGCGAGCCATCCAGCCCCACCACCACCTTGGGCTCGCAGCCGGCCAGAATCGCGCCAGTCAGCGCTCCGGTCCCACACGCGACGTCGAGCCACCTGAGTCCGGTCGGCAGCGCCAGCCACGCAAGAAATCGCGGCGCGATAGCGCGGCTCCAATGCCCAACGTAATTCTCGTACCCTACCGCGTCATTCCACATCGTTCGACCTCGGCCTGTTTCCTGCTGCGAATAATACGCAGGCCGGAGTCCTTCTTGAAAGCAACATCGGTGAATGGTAAGCACTTTGGCTACATCGCCACCCAGTCGAACTGCGTCACCACCCAGTCATCCGCCCGCTTTTCCACAATCAACTGGATGACATCATCGGGCGTATGCGCAAACTGAAATATGACCCCATAAACCTCTGACAGTTCTTTCGGTGGATCCTTTGGCAGGGGCAGTCGCGACACCGTAAATGGCGAAGCCTCGCCAGGCGTGCGAAGCACCTCTGATATCGGCGCATACGGAATCTGAGAAAAATTCTCGCGGTCAGACGCGGCTCTCATCAAGATCTTAAATCCTGGTTCCAGTTGTCCATGACCGTAAAGATTCACCACTCCATGATCCGCCACCAGCCAGGAGCCCAACATCGTCTTCACCAATGTGGCGGCATCTATATTCGCCAGCTGCGGCGGCACCTCGTTTCCTCGCAGGCTCGCGGCTACTGCTTCCGTGTTTATAAACTGTAGCGCAGCTTGGAAATCTCGTTTTTCGATCCACACGATCAAGAACTCTTTGACGAAGTCCTCCACGCACATTTGCCGCGAAGACACTCTCTGGCTCACTAGCGCGAATGCTGCGTGTGGCGGCGTGACGCCGGACAAATCAAAGAACGATTTTTTCTCCGGCAGGTTGATATATTCCAGAAAGTCCTGCTTAGAGTAAGACGAGAAGGGTACACCCGGATCGCTCTCGAACCACCGCCGCTTCTCCTCTTTCGTCTTCGCATCTGCAAAAGCCTTCACTGCCGGTTCCAAACTTGTCCAGGATGGCGCCGCGCTCACCGACAATCCTCTCGCCTTGCGGTACGCCAGCATCAATTCATAAGTTTTCTTTGCCGTCGCTAGCGTGTCAGCCTCATGCAAATAGGTTAGGTCCGCATCATGCTTGCGCCAGCCTCCCCGGTTCTTAGGATGTCCCCAAGCCAACTGCTTGCTACAAGGGGGCGGCGGCATGTCCGGCTCGCCTTGATGTGCCCAGGAGTCTTGCAGCGGATGAAGTGAATTCCCGAACGTGCGCAAAGACCATTCCGGGGGAACTCCGCCCACAACTGCGGCAATTTCTTTGCGAGCCCAGAGGTTCGCGGCATTGTCGGTCAAACCGGGAACAACGACTCGTTGCGATGGATCGCTCGGAACCGGCCCGTAGGAAGAAAAGTGATGCTCCTGCACGAAGCGAGATGCAAGCGCGTCTCGACCGAAGCAAGCGTAGGAGATCACCGCGCGCGGCGCCGGATATAAACTCCCCTCGTCCGGTTCCAGCGTACCCAGAGCAATCGCTTCCGCTTCTGGTAAGTTGAACCCCGCCTTTACCGCCAACCACTTCGTAAGGCCGTAGTGCGTATCCGATTCCCAGGCCAAGGCTGGGACCGCAAGCAACAAACAAACACTTGCGCAGCTCACAATGTTGTGGACGCTCCGCCGCATTAGTTCACCTCAGTACTAGTGAATTACTTATTATGGCCTTTTATAATGACAGTCGATGTTAGTCAATGAGGTTGTTGTACTATGCACTGGCAGGCGAGCGCGATCCTTGCCTTGCCACGGCGTGCTGCGGCGCACAAACGGCGACTTACTCTTTTTTTTCCCGTTTGGCTGCGGGTGTAACTTCAACCATACCGTGCAGCCCCCGCTTGCGGCAGGTCCGCCCGAAGGTCCGTCCGTCACCCTCTGCATGCAAATCACCTGCCACACGGTCGCCGTCTGAGATCATCGACATCGCTGTGCCACCAGCGTACATGCATCGTTTTCGTTGGGTATGCCAGCGGCTTATTGGATTTAGTGGATGCCGAAACAATGTCGAAACGAGGGCGGATAACGGGGCCATTCAACAAGCGGAAGCTATCCTAGAGCAGAAGTCCGCTCGCGCGAAGTTCCAGCGTGCTCACCTCTGATAAGTGGTAAAAACAGAAACTGACCCGGCGCCCAGTGCTCAAAGGAAATGACGCCAGCCGAGCCGCCGTCTTTTCGGCACTTGCCTCAGTAATCCGCCTCGTTCGGCTGTCACCCGAGGGGTCGCTCTTGCAACCGCGCCGAAGCCCTTTCTCTCTGCCAATAACCGGGTCGCCATACAGTGAACACCTTATAGGCCCCAGCGCGCCCTTGCGTTAGCCTCCTGTGCCCCGTAGAGTTCGAGTCACATTCGCTCCGATAACGAGGCCCAGATGCTCGACGGCAACGCGGGTACCGTGTCGCTGGATTCCATCCTCTTCACCGAGGAATTGGATCTGCGCCCTTCACGGCCGCCTGATTATCATAAGGAAAGCCGGGCGCTTGGCGCCTTGATGCAGGCGCTGGCAAATTCCCCGCAGACCGTGTTGCAGACACTGGCTGACACCATGCTGGAAGTCTTGCAGTGTGGTTCGGCTGGGGTCAGCTTGCTTACCACGCACGATGGCGGAAAAGCGTTTTACTGGCCGGCCATCTCCGGCGCCTGGAAACAACACATTGGCGGCGGTACCCCGCGCGACTTCGGTCCCTGCGGCACGGTTCTCGATCGCAATAAAGCGCTGCTCTTCAAGCATGTGGAAAAGGTCTATACCTATTTCGCGCCGGTCAAGCCGCCGGTGGAAGAGGCGCTTCTGGTTCCATTTTATTCAGGCGAAAAAGCGGTCGGCACGGTGTGGGCAGTGGCGCACGACCCTGGCCGCAAGTTCGACGCCGAAGACAGGCGCCAGCTGGAAAGTTTGGCGGGATTTGCCTCGGCCGCGTATCAGGCTGTCGATTTCTTCGAGTCCCGGCAGCAGTTCGCGGCCATCGTGGAATCCTCCGACGATGCCATCGTCTCGAAGGACTTGAACGGCGTAATCCTCAGTTGGAACGCGGGAGCGCAGCGCATCTTCGGATACTCGCCCTCGGAGGCAGTCGGCCGCCCCATCACCCTGATTATTCCCGCCGAACTGCAACAGGAAGAGCGCGAGATTCTCGACAAACTACGCAAGGGCGAGCGCATCAACCACTATGAAACGGTTCGCCTGCGCAAAGACGGCGAACCCGTCAACGTTTCCTTGACGATTTCTCCTGTCCGCGACCAGCACGGCCATATTATCGGCGCTTCCAAAATCGCCCGGGACATCAGCGAACGGAAGCGCTTCGAAGCGGCGCTGATGGAAAGTGAGTTTTCGGCGCGGCTCCTGAAAGTTCAGGATGAAGACCGGCGGCGCATCGCTCGCGAGTTGCACGATGGAGTTGGCCAGTTGCTGGCGGCGATCAGCATGAATGTCGGATTCGTAGCTAAGGAAAGGCACACGCTTAGTTCGGATGCCGCCCGTCGCATTGAGGAAAACGCGGCGCTGATTCAGCAGGCCTCCGCCGACATTCGCACGGTGTCCTACCTTCTCCATCCGCCGTTGCTGGACGAAATGGGCCTAAGTTCCGCTTTGAGGTGGTACATAGACGGGTTCGCCGAGCGCAGCAAGATGCGTGTCGCGCTCGAGATGCCTCCGGATTTGGGACGTCTGTCTCAGGATTCCGAATTAGTCCTGTTTCGCATCGCCCAGGAGTGCCTCACCAACGTTCACAGGCACGCGAAGGGTTCGTCCGTGTTCATTAAACTATCGAATGTCGGGGGAAAACTCGCGATGGAAATCCGCGACAATGGCCGGGGAATTGACCAGGCGCTGCAAAAGCAGATTGCTGCCGGGCAGGCTGCGGGAGTTGGACTGCGCGGAATGCGCGAGCGCGTCTGCGCCATCCGCGGCACATTCGCGATCGAGTCTAGCGAAAGCGGCACCTCTGTTCTCGTGACTTTGCCGCTCGGCAAAGAAACCGCTGCCACCGCATAAATCGCGGTTCCTCTCCGCGCTATCCATCCACTCTAGTAATCCGCGCTCGCGCGCACCGCGGCGAGTGGCTTGCTCAAATCCGCAAGCAGCTCCGGCCCCACAATCGAAAGCGGCGTAGTCCCATAGCACAAAAGCCGCGTGTGAAAATCGTGCAACGAAGCGTTCGCGCCGGCCTTCGCCCAATATTCCGGCAACAACGTCTCAATCTGCCGCCGCCCCGCCGTGTACGCGATCACGTAACCCGGCCCGAGCGCAATTCCAGAGACCGCCGCCTTCGCCTGCTCCGGCGAAAAACCAGTCTCATGCGCAAAAAAGCTCACCGCCTGCTCGAAACTCCAAGCTCCGCTCGCCAAATTGGGATCCACGATCGCCCGCGCCCCGCGCACGCGTTCCCACTGCGCGGTGTAATAGCGCCCATCGAGATCGTCGCCGAATAGTCCCGACTGCGCGAAATACTCTTCGCCGTAAAACGCCCAGCCCTCCGCGAATTCGCCGCTCCCCTGGATCTTGCGCACAAAATCCGGATTGCGCCGCGCAATCGAAAGCTGCAAAAAGTGCCCGGGCATCGCTTCGTGCGCGCCCGTGGAAAGGATGCGGTCGCGGTCGAAATCCTGATTGGCGTCCAGGTTCTTCGCGGCCTCCTCCAGCGACGTCGGCGGCGTAATGAAATAAAATCCCGTGCCGCTCTTGCTGAAAAGCAGCGGTGAAAACATCGAAGCCCCCGGCGAAACCGGCTGCATGAATTTCGGCGTCTCCACCACGTGAATCTCGCCGAGCCACGCCGGAATATCCACCACGTTGTGCTGCGTCACGAATTCGTGCAGTTGCGCGATCCGTTGCCGGTAGTATTCGATCAACGCCGCGCCGCCCGGCGCCAGGCCGCCTCCACTCGCCGGGCCGATCGGCGTCCCGCGCTCCTTCGCCAGTTGCTCCATCCAGATCTGCACCGCCCAGCCGTGCGCCAGCTCGTCGCGCCCCATGCATTCGATCTCGTCCGCGTTGAACGGCAGCAACTGCTCGTCGCGCAGCATCGCATCGTATGCGGCGCGGCCGATCGCGTAATTCTCCGGCCACGCTGCCGCATGCTCGTCAATAAATTTCTTCGTCTCCGCCATCGCCTCGAGCGTCGCGTCGCGCGCCTTTTCAAACGCCGCGAAGCGCTCCGCGGAAAGCTGCGCCTTCGCCGCGTCGGTCAGCGGCCCGCCCAGCAAACTCGGCGCCCCCGCGATTTGTTCCGCGCCCGTCACTCCATAAAGATGCCCGGGACGCGTGACCAATGCATTTCCCGCCGCGATGTACGCGGGCGCTCCCGCCAGCCGCGCGATAATCTTCTCCCACGCCGCGGTCACGTCCGCCGCCGTCGCGCCGTCCGTCCCGGCAATCGGCAAATGTAGAAACTGCGTGTAAATCGCGCCAAGGATCGTCACGCATGGCGCCGAAGGATCCTTCTCATACGTTTTGTACACCGTGTACTGCCGCTCCATCCCGGTAAGCTGCGCGCCCAGCAATTTCGCGTCGTCGCGTTCCGCGAGCGACGCGCCCCCGAGCGAAATCGCCGCCAGTTGCCGCTGCCATTCGCGGATCGTAGCCAGGTCCCGCGCGTTCTCAGCCTCCGAAGGCGTGTCCAGCAACCCGTCCTCATCGCTCAACCCAAGAAATGTCGCGGTAAGCGGATGCGTCTTGGCCCAATCAAAAGTCATCGCGCGCGCCAAACTCTGCAACTGCTCCGAAGTAGTCGCCGCCGGCGCCGCCGCAGCGCGAGCCGCTGTCGGCGCCATCGCGCCCGTCGCCGCGGACGTCGCCGCAGCGGGAGCCGCGCCGGGCGCAGCCGCAGCCGGAAGCGCCCCGGCCGCAAGCAACACAAAAACCAACGCCGTCGCCCATCCGACGCTTTGCAGCACTCGCAACGTCACCGCTTCCACGAAATTTCTCACTCGCACAATTGTCCTCACCTCGCCTCAGTTTTTATGTAGCGGCCGGTCTGGCGCAGCCAGACCGGGCATTGCCGCGCCAGCAAGGCCCACCGATCAAGCCCGCGCTAAAGTACACCGCAAGCAACCACGACGCAATCGCCGCGCCGCCCTCTGGGAGTGCGGAAGCTTGCTTCCGCCTGTTGCAAGGCGAGGCTTGCCTCGCCGCCTGCCGACTACGCCTCGGCCTGTGCCAACGTCGCCTCGCCGCTTGCCAATTTCGCCTGGTCGTATCCGCGCACCTGGCAGCGGGCGAACAGCGCATGGCGAGGCAAGCCTCGCCTTCAGCGACCTTGCCGCGTCTGACATCGCGCGGCGGCGGCAAGCCGCCGCACTCCCAGATGGTGCACGGCCAGCGTCGCGCTGCTGCCGGCACAATCGTATCCACCCCGCCATCAGGGAGTGCGGAAGCTTGTTTATCCTGAGGAACGAAGGGCTTCCGCCTGTTACAAGGCGAGGCTTGCCTCGCCGCTCTAATCCACGCCGAGCCGTCAAATGGAAAGCAAGCGCGAGCCTCCGTCGCTGCGCGTGCAGTAAACAACAATCCCGAACAAACATTCCGCGGCAGCCTCGACTGTTTTTCCACTCGCGCCTCCACCTCCAAACACACCAACGCCCCGCCGGTCCATTCGCCGGCGGGGCGTCTTTGCGGCCGGGCCCTCTGCTTCTACTGCAAACTACGAAATCGGCAGCCGTTCCATCCGCGCATGGCTTCCGTTCGTGCTTGCTTCGAGGTATAGCGTCGCGTTCAATCCTTCGACGTACACCGCTTCCAGCTTTCTCCCCTCACTGGACTTCCTCACCAAAAGCGCGCTCTGGCTGCTCGCGCGATTCGCCGGCACTTCGCGCACGCGCATGTTCATGTTCGCGCCGCTGCCATTAATCGTAACCACCCGGCCGGACCCTTCCGACTTCACCGACAGCACATACTGCCCCGCCTTCAAATTCTGGTTGCCGCACTTCACGTCATAAGGCAGCGAAACTTTCCCCTGAAATTCCGCCTTGCTCATATTTACGCTAGCAACTTGCACGGGCTGCGCGGCCGTCGCATCCGGTGCCGAAAACGCGAACTCATCAGGGGACATGTCGCTCTGCGCCCGCGCCGTCGCCGGCAGCAAGCAAGCAGCAACTCCCAGTGCCAAGGTAATCATCGAAGTTTTCATTGCGGTCGTCATTTTCATTTTCTTCTCCTTATCTCCCTCGAATCTTTTGCACTGGAATTTTTTGTTTCATCCCTCAGTGCACGCGCAGTGTCGCGCGAACCCCAAAATCGTTCAATGCACGCAAGCTCGTTTGTAGGTAAATCGGAGGTAAAGCGGTAAACGATTGAACTCAAGAAGGTTATCAACTCGGAGTGCTGGCCACGCTCATACCGCGCGGCGATCTCCGCCGCAGCAACTAAAGATCTCGATCCCGCCGCGCGAAAAATAAGTCTCGTGCCAGAACCCCGTCCCTCCCGAATCCCGCAGAAATTGCTTCCACCAGGCCCGTGCGGCTCCGAACGCGCCCACGTCTCCAACGACTGAAAATCCCGCCAGTATTGCCGCATCCCCACATGCGGCGGAAAAAGCGACAAAAGAAAATTCTCGTGCAGCAAAAGCCCCTCGGGCTGTGCCTTCACCGAATTCTGTATCTTCGGCCCGAACCCCAGCAAAGTCTTCAACCCGGTCAACATATTCACGCGCATCCCCAAATAGATCACCACCAGCTCCGGGTACCCGCCCAAATCCACCGTAATGCGTTTCACCTTTCCAGCCATGGCTATCCTTCCTCAGTCTGGTGCAACGTAACCAGACCTATCGCAATTTAGGGTCCGCCAGGATCGCGAGTGGCCGGTGGACTCGCCCAGGCGCCCAGCCAACATTCTACCTCGTCGCAATGGGGAACTACTCGGAGAGGCCGACAACCCGCAAAAGTTCGCGAAAACGCGGATCACCGCGGAGGGGATCAAACACGGGATCTACCTTGAGCGTGGTGAGAATCTGGGCATGCTGCGCGCGAGCTTTCATCAGCCACCCGAGCGCCTGTTCGTTATCGTTGCCGATGTAAGCAATGCAGAAAGGACCGGGATCGAGCCGCCGCCCGCGATTCACCTGCTGTAGTTTCGCGATGGCGGCTTGTGCGTCTCCAGCGCGCCCAGCCCGTCCATACACGTAGGCAAGCGCCGCCCAGGTCCACGGCCGGTCATCCACTTGGCGCCAGCGCTCCACGTCCGCGATCGCGTCGGCGAATTTTCCCTGCTGCACGTAAGCAAAAGCCAGCACGTGCGCGCGCGGAAAATTCGGCTCCATCTCCAGCACCGTGCGCAGTTGTTCGATCGCCGGATCGTACTGCCGCGAGAAATACAAAAATGCGCCGTTATCCGCGGCGATAATCAAAGACAGCGGATCCTGCTGCCGCGCCAGCGCCATTTCCGAAAACGCTTCATCGAACCGCCCCTGCAGCGCCAGATTTTCCGCGTACCAGTGATGGGCGGTGCTGTAGCTGGGATTCAATTGGATCGCCCGGCGATACTCCTTTCCCGCTTTTTGCCAATCCCAATCGTAGTTTTGCGCGATCAACCCGAGTGACGTGTGCGCTTCCGCCAGACTATCGTCCAGCCGCACCGCCTCCAGCGCCGCCACCCGTGCTTTCGGCAGAAATTCGTCCTGCGCGCCCAGATCGTAGCTGCCCATCAGCGCGTCCGCATCGGCTAAACCGGCGTAGGCCCGCGCGTAGTTCGCGTCCCCGTCAATCGCTTGCTGGAAATAATTGGCAGCCTCCTGAAATCCGGCAGCCGTCCGCTTGTTCAGGAAGTAGAGCCCTTTCAGATAGAGATCGTAAGATTCGTACGCCTTCGGCGAGCCGCCCCGCGGCCGGGGCGCCGCGAACACTTTGTTCCCGCCCAGCGGCAGTTGAATTTCGTCCACCACTTCTTCTGAGATCTGCGTCTGCACCGCCAGCAGGTCCGTGAGCTGGCGGTCATATTCCCGCGCCCACACATGCGTCTGATCCTTCACCTGAATCAACTGCGCGCTGATGCGCACGTTTCCGGAATTTCGCCGCACGCTCCCTTCCAGCACATACTGCACTCCCAGCTCGCGTCCGATGCGCCCCACGTCTTCGGAATTATTTTTGTAATGCATCACCGAAGTGCGCGCGATCACACCCAACTTTTGCGGGTCCAGGCTTCCCAGTTGCGTAATCATCTCCTCGGTCAGCCCGTCGCTGAAATATTCCTCGCTCGCGTCGCCCGTCAGATTCGCAAAAGGCAGCACCGCCAGCATGATGCGTCCACCCGCGGCAGTTGGCTGTCCACGAGCGTGCGTGCGCGACCATTCCAGGTACGAGCCCGACGCCACCACCAGTGCCAGTGCAGCCATCAGGCCCCCCACCAGCAGGGCGCGCGATGCATGTTTCTTCGGCGGAATATTTCGCGTGGCCTCGCCCGCGCTATCTCCCCTCGTTTCGCTCTCTTTCGTAAGCTCATCAGGTGCCGGCGAGATTTCCTGCGGCGGGGGCTCCTCGCGCTCCACCGCGGCTACCATTCGGTACCCCAACTTCGGCAGCGTCTCCACGAATCGCGGCTCGTTCGCCGAATCGTTCAGCGCTCCGCGCAACTCCTTGATCGCCGTATTCAGTCCCTGCTCGAAATCCACGAAGGTCTGTTCGCTCCATAGCTCCTGCCGCAATTCCGCGCGCGTCACCACGTCCCCCGCGCGCACCACCAGAATTTGCAGCAGCAGGTAGGCCTGCGGGCGCAGTTTTATCTTTATTCCTGATTTGTAGAGTTCCCGCGTCCGGGGACGCAGTTCAAAAGCGCCAAAACGATATAGGCCGGCCGGGGTCGGCATGTGGACACCACGAGGGACGTGGCGGCATTCTCCCCCTAAGGCCCCTCACCTGACAAGTTATTTTTCCTGTCCTCAAGGCTTTGCGCCTACACATTTACTTCAGGTTTTTCTCAGCCCGATTCCATTGACGCCCGCTCACATCCCTGATACTTGCTCGCTCATTGGCGTTCTTTCGCCCCCGCTGCTCTGCCGCCAAACCGGACTTCCCAGCCGCTGCCACACCAGCGCCGCCGGCTTCGAAAGTCTCCAAATCCGCCTGTCCAGGAGTGCATATGAGCAAGAAATCGCAAGCAGACTCAAAGAAGAACCGCAAGCTCCGACAGCCCAGAAACCTGGAAGCGCAAAGGCCTCTGAATAAGCCCGCATTGTCAGACATTCACATCACCAAGCCCACGGATGTGGCCAGCTGATCGCCCGGCGCGGGCTGCCTGTCTGCAGTTGAGGAAGCACTCGAGAGGCGGCGCACGCGCTCTGGAGCGATCCAGAACGCCCGCCGCAGCGAAAAAGTGAAGGACCTCATGAAGCCATTACGAAAATTGGTTGTTGCGGTGGCCAGCTGCGCCATCGTAGCCGGAGTGATCTCACTCGCCGCCCCGCGGGCGATTCACGCCGTGGCTGCGGCGCTGGTGCGCGACGTGGATAATCCCGCGCGCCAGCCGTTTCGGGCGACCTGTCAGTCAAACAACCCGGGCAGTACTGGTTGTGACCTGGCAACCGTGCCCTCTGGGCAAGAGTTGGTGATCCAAGGCGGCACGTTTGACGTGCTGGTGAAGCCAGGGCCCGGATCTTCGGTGCGATGCATCCTGCAAGGTTACGGCGGCACGCCGTACAGAACCTTTAGTTACACCCTTGGGGCGCAGGACCTGGGACCCGCGCTTGGATTTACCGACGGGACCGAGGAGTACACCTGCGTCCTGAACTTCCCTGTGTATGTTGACCCTGGAATGACCGTGGACGCAGGTTTCGCCCGGGGCTTCGTGGAACCGGATAGCTGGCAATTCGTCGCATCGTTGTCCGGCTATACCGTCAGCTTGCCGTAAGGCCAGCCAGGCGGGATTTTGCAGAGCTTTGCTGGATCGAATTCGGATGCTTGCATCCGCAAAAGGACCAACACGATGACCAGAATCAATTGGCTGCTGGTAACCGCACTCCTCGCGCTCGCCGCCTTGCCTGCTCGCGCCGATTCCACCCAATCCTACGTGGGGACTCTCGCAGACCCGTCCGATGACTACCTGGTGCTTCTCACCTTGACGCAAACCTCCGACGTGACTCTGCAGACCTACGGCTTCGGTGGCGGCACCAACGCCAACGGCACCGTGATTGCTCCCGGCGGCACCGATCCCTTCATCGGACTCTACTCCGGCGCCGGCGTCGGCTCCACGTTCATTGACGGCACCTCGCTCGATCTCACCAATTACACTCCCGGTTGCCCCGCCGCCAATACCGTTTCGAATTTCGGCGACACCACTTGCGGCGACGTCCTGCTCTCCTTCAGCGACTTGGCCGCCGGCACCTACACCATCGTCCTTTCCGACGGCCAGTTCATCCCGCTCGCGGCCCTCGGCGCCAGCACCACGTTCGACAACAGTTTTTTTGATTTCACCGGCGGAGTTTTCTGCAACTTGCAGGACGTGGACACCGGGACCGACTGTCCGAATACTTCCGGCGCATTCGCCTTTGATGTCACCGAGAGCGCGCCATCCATGCCGGCCCCCGAGCCTGCGACGCTCTTGCTTCTGGGTTCCGGCTTGGCAGCCACGCTCGGCTTTCGCAAGCGCCGCGCCTAGCTCGAAACGCGCGGCCCGTTAGCGCGTGGGAATTCTGCCGCACGGCGTCCAGCTTTTGCGCGCGCAAGCCGCCGTCGCGGTGCTGTGATCGAACAAAGGGAGGCGCATATGAAAACACGTTCGAAATTGCGGGCCCGCTCAGGCTTCACATTGATCGAACTTCTGGTGGTGATCTCGATTATAGGAATCCTTATTGGACTGCTTTTGCCCGCTCAGCCAACCGTCGTCCGCGCCGCCGGCGAAATGAGCAAAAATCCCCACCTGGCAGCGCTCGCCGGCCAGATTCTTCAGTTCCATAGTGATTTGCAGACCAATGCCCGCACTTTCCTGCTGAGTGCGGCGGACCAGGCCACCGCGGCGGAAACTGCCGCTGCCACGGGCGCGCCGGAAGTGGATGTGGATTTGAGCTCCTTGCAGTATTTCTGCAATGCGGACACCACGCTCATCGGCCTTCAGAACCAGGTGAACGCCCTTCTACCGCCCGCAGGCGCACCAGCCGGAACTCCTTCAGCCGCGCCCTACGGCCGCTCGGGCGATGACGACGGACGCGATGACGACGCACGGGCTTTGCAGGACGTGAAGGCTGCCCTGGACGCGGAACTGCCTGCCGTGCAGAGGCTGGCGAAGCTGCTGCGCAATTCGGGCGGCGGCGTGTGTCCGTCCGCGTCCCAGTAAATTTGCCCGGAACCCTGTCGTTATCGCGCGCGAGCGAGTTGGGCAATCTTGAAAGTCGCGGCGCTACGGCCGTTCGCGATGAAGAGTCGCATCAGGGAGTTCGCGAGGAGAAGATCGCCATGAACATGATCCGCAAAAGCATCACCTTGCTCGGCAGCATCACCGTGCTGGCTTTGCTGCTCGCCGCACTGCTTCCCCGCGCCGCCCGCGGCGTTGCCGCCGCTCTCGTCCAGGTCACCAATACCGCCTCCAATGCAGTTCCCGTCGTGAATAGCCCGGGCAATTTCCCATTCATGGCCACCGCCTGCGTTGCATTCATTGGTGAAACGTGCCCTCCGGGCTTCGACTCGGCCTTCAGCGTGCCCTTGACTACCTCCACGGGCTTGCCGGTGAAGCGTCTGGTGATCGAAGAGGTTTCCGGGCTCTGCCAGATTGCCAGCAACGTCTCCATCGACGTCGCCGTATACATTCAAAATCCGGCCGATTACGTGACCGCCGGAAACTCCCCAGTTTTCATTTTTATTCCCTCGCTTGACCTTCCAGGCGGAGGAAATTTCCTGTCAGCTGTCAGGATTTATGCCGATCCCGGCACCGACGTGTTTACCGAGCTCCATGGCGCCCGCACGGGCGGCATTATTTCGCCTACCGAATGCAATTTGACGCTAATGGGCCATCTGGAAACGCCATGACGGGCGAACTGCAATGCGCCCCCGCGCGGCGCGCTGCCACATGTCGCGTCCAGTGCCACCCGCAGATCTCAGCGCTGCTCATTCGGCGCGCAGTGCGGCCCCATCACCGCGGCCACACCCAGGGAGAATCGTCATGAAACTCACGCGCAAAGTACTCTCGGCTCTCGGCGCCATTTTTCTCGCCGCTCTGTTGCTCGTCGCACTCGCTCCCCGCGCCGCACGCGGCGTCGCCGCCGCTCTCGTACTCGTCTCCAACACCTCCGCCAATCCCGTCCCCACCCTCGACGCTGCCTCCGAGTTCCCCTTTACAGTGTCTCCCGTCTACGGAATCGGAATTGACCCCTCTTTGTCGGAGTTTACCGTGCCTTCCACAACGTCCACCGGAGCTGCCGTGAAGCGCCTCGTCATTGAACAGGTGTCGGCGCTCTGTGAAATTGACCCGACATCCCAGGACGTTTCTGCCAGCCTGCAGACCGGCTTGCCCCCGAATATGGAGACCTCGGCTCCCACCGTCTATTTTCCCTTGGTGCTTTCCTCCCCGGACAATTCGTCGGACCGCTTGGTGATCAACCCGACGGTCGTGCGCATCTACGTCGCCCCAGGTATCACCGTTTACGCCGCATTCGCAGGGAGTATTGGCCTCGGCGGAGGGATTTGCCATTTCAATGTGACGGGTCATTTGGAAACACAATGACGGGCGATCTGCCCTGCGCCCCCGCGCGGTGCGCTGCCATACGTAAAGTACAAGGCCATACGGAAATCTCAGCGATGCTCATCCGACGCGCCGCCCCGCCGCGGCAAAGTTCGCGCCATCGAGTCCGTGTCAAAGGAGAATTACTATGAAGCTCGCGCGCAAAGCACTCTCGGCCCTCGGCGGCATTTTTCTCGCCGCCCTCTTGCTCGTCGCTCTCGCCCCCCGCGCCGCCCGCGGCGTCGCCGCCGCTCTCGTGCAAGTCGCCAACACCTCCGCCAATCCCGTCCCGACCAGCGACGTCGCTCCCAAGCAGCCTTTTCAAAGCGCTTGCACCGGATACACACCGACTTCGGATTCTGAAACGGCGTGTGACTTTTCGGTTCCCGCTGGCAAGAGGCTGGTGGTCCAGTCGGTCGGCATCTCCATCGTTAGCGCTCCCGGCGGAAGAGTCGTCACCGCGCAACTGATCACGACTGTCTCCGGTAATGAAGTCAGCTTTCCGGTGGCCGTTCCTTATGCCGCCAGTCTACCCGGCGCCGATTACTCCACCTCCAGCCTGGCGCTCCACATGTACGCGGACAGCGATTTGGTTTGCTTCGTGGCGTTTAATACCGCCAGCGCCTCTTCCGCCACTTGTAACGTCTCCGGCTATCTGGTGGACGTTCCCTAGCACGTTTTGCGATGCAACCCGGCGATTTCACTCAGGAGAAAAGCCTATGAACACCGCACGAAAAGCATTGACGACACTCGGCGGCATTTTTCTCGCCGCCCTCTTGCTCACCGCGCTCGCTCCCCGCGCCGCACGCGGCGTCGCCGCCGCTCTCGTCCAGGTGGTGAATACCACCGCTAACCCCGTCCCCGATCGCGACGTGGACATGCCCGGCCGCCACGCCGTCACGCTGGGATTCGACGACGAATCCGATTCCGGCTCCGCGATCTTCACGAACCTCGACCAAACTCCATTCGTGGTTCCCAGTGGTAAGCGCCTGGTCGTCGAATCCGTGAATGGCGTTGTGGAACTCCTCCACAGCACGCTGACGAATGGAGGGTATTACTATGTTTCCTGTGGGGTAGGGACCGGTACAAATGCCTACACGTCAAACGTCAACGTCGTGCCGCAAGCCACTTTTTTCCCGCAATTCTTCGTCTTTACCTCATCCGCGCGGCTCTATTGTGACGCCGGAGCGACACCCTCAATCGGCGGATTGCCGGAGGGAAACCTCATAGGAGCCGGTGGCCGTTTGGTCGGTTACTTCATTGATTGCTCCAGCGCGCCCTGCGATCCCAATTCAGGCGGCGGAAATTAGGTCGGGATCACTACAGGCACGGGTGGAACAAACGAATAATTCGAATCATGCGAATAATGCCGGCCGCTGCTCTCGGTTAATTGTCCCGCAACGCGCTTAATGCGGCGCTATCTCAATCGCGCCCAAACGATTATTCTGAAGTGTGCCTGAAATTCCAGAGATAGCGCCGCAGCCGCAGTCGCCGCAGCCGCCGCTGCAGCAGCCGCGTCGCAAACTCGTTCTCCGCTCCTACGTCCGTTGGTTTCTCATCGCCCTCGCGCTTCTCTGGTCGCTCGCCGTGCTCATCCTCATCGCCGCCCGCTGGATCGACCCGCCCACCACCGCCGTGCACATGGAGCGCCGCTTGCAATCCTGGATTCACCGCACGCCCTATCACGAACGCTACGATTTCGTTCCGCTCAGCGAAATCTCGCCCGATTTCCAGCATGCCGTCATCGCCGCCGAAGACGCGCGCTTCTACCAGCATCACGGCTTCGATTGGAACGCCATGGAAATCGCCGCGGAAGACGATATGCAAGGCGGCCGCCTGCGCGGCGGCTCCACTCTCACGCAGCAACTGGTAAAAAATCTCTTCTTCGGCACCGGCCGCTCCATCCTCCGCAAAGGCGCCGAATTCACGCTCGTCCCGGTGGCCGAATTGGTCCTGGGCAAGCGCCGCATTCTGGAGCTGTACCTCAACGTGGTCGAATGGGGCCCCGGTGTCTATGGCGCGGAATCCGCCTCCCGTTACTACTACCGAACCTCCGCCCGCAACCTCGACCGCCAGCAAGCCGCCCAACTAGCCGCCATTCTCCCAGCCCCCCTGAAGCGCCGCCCCGATCACATGAATCACTACAGCGCCCTAATCCAAGAGCGCATGCGCCAAATGGGCTGGTAACACAGCGCGTCCCGCCTTTTCAGGGAGTGCGGAAGCTTGCTTCCGCCTGTTACAAGGCGAGGCTTGCCTCGCCGCTTTCAAACGTCGCCACCGCCAGTCCGGCAATCCAACGCGGCGGCATCGCAACGCGACGACCGGCGCAAAACCATATGGAGTGCGGAAGCTTGCTCCCGCCTGTTACAAGGCGAGGCTTGCCTCGCCGCTCGCATCCAGCCGACCCGTAAAATGGAAAGCAACCGCGAGCCTCCGCCTCCCCGACGCGAACCAACACGCCGCCGAATTTCCGGCACCCCATCCTTCCCGAATTCTGCGAAGGGCAGGGCAGTGGCACTTCCTGGGAACGCCAATCTCCCGATTGGCGTCCGCGCCTTTGTCTTGTGTAGCGGCCGGTCTGGCGAAGCCAGACCGGGCACGTACACCGACCGCACGATCGGGCGACGCAGCGCGCCATCAATGTCGTGGGGCAATTTCACGATGGCTGCTCACGACCCCTCCTTGAGCGCGTCTATCGTGCACAGGCTCTCAATTCGCGCTCGCACGATCTCAGGAAGCCCCAATGAAAACGATGAAACCGATGAAGCGATGGAAAACGTGCCTTGCGGTGACGCTCATGCTCACAGCCGTGAGCGCCAAAGTCCTGCTAGGCCGGCAGACTCCCGCGACGGCCGCCGCGCTTCCGCAAACGGCGGTCGAAAAGACAGCTCCTTGCCGCTCGCCGGAATACCGCCAATTCGATTTTTGGGTCGGCGATTGGGATGTCCACGCGCCCAACGGCCCGTCGGTCGGGCACAATCGTGTAACCCTCGAGCAGGACGGATGCTTGCTCGTCGAACACTGGTCCTCCGCCACCGGCGGCCAAACCGGCACCAGCTTCAACTACTACGACGTCCGCGACAAGAAATGGCATCAGCTCTATCTCGATAATTCCGGAAATGCTGGCGCGTTTCCGGCGATGGCCGGAAATCTGGTGAATGGCAAGATGGTCCTGCTCACGGATGAAAAGCAGTCGCCGGTATCTCGCTGGACCTGGTACGTCCTGGAACCCGGAAAAGTCCGCCAGATGGCGGAACAATCCAGCGATGGCCAGAAGACCTGGAATATTGGCTGGGATTCCGTGTACGTGAAGGTAGAAGCCGCAGCGCCTCCTGCGAAGTGAAGCGGAGCTAGTCGTCCCCCAAAGCATCCAGAAATGTCGCGGACGGCGCGAAGAACAAGTTCCCCGCGACGGCTCGGCTGAAATCCAGCAGGCGGTCGTAATTCCCAGGCGGCCGTCCGATGAACATATTCTGCAGCATTTGCTCCAGCGTCCGCGGCGTTCGGCAGTAGCCGATAAAATAAGTTCCAAACTCACCCCGCCCCGCGTTGCCAAACGGCATGTTGTCGCGCAGGATCTTCATCTCCTTGCCGTTCTCATCCACCGTCGTCAGCGAACTGTGCGAGCAAGTCGGCTTCACCGCCTCGTCCAATTCAATGTCCGACAGTTTCTTGCGCCCGATAATTTTTTCCTGCGCCTCTGTGGCCAGAGCATTCCATCCATTCATATCGTGCAGATATTTCTGCACCATCACGTAGCTTCCCCCGGCAAACGCGCTATCCTCCTCGCCCACCAGCGCGGCCTCCGCCACCTCTACTCCCCGCGGATTCTCCGTCCCATCCACGAACCCCACCAGATCGCGGTCGTCGAAATTCTTGAACCCGTGCACTTCGTCCACCGCCGCCACCGCACTCCCGATGCGCGCCATGATCTGCGTAGCAAGCTCGAAACATAGATCCATGTGCTTCGCGCGAATGTGGAAAAGCAAATCGCCCGGCGTCGAAACCGCAACGCGCGCTCCCGCATGCACTTCGCGGAAAGGATGCAACTCCGCCGGCCGCGGTTGCCCAAACAGCCGGTCCCACGCGTCCGACCCGATTCCCATGATGCACGAAAGCCCCGCTTCAATATTCCGATACTCCACCGCCCGGAAAATTCCGCTCAAGTCTCCGCAGAACGCCCGCAGCGTCCCCCGAACATCGTCCCCGTCTTTCAGCGTAGCCACCAGAAAGATCGCCGCTCGCGAAAGCGGCGCCAAAATCGGCTGCGCCACCACGCGCGACGCTCCCGCCGCGCTCTTCGGATCAATTTCCATGCAATTTCCTCCCGGCAGCTTCAAAACATGAGGAATCCGCGCAACACCCGGCAAACCATACCCTCGCCCGCAAATCGCTGTCAATACGAACGCCGCGGCATCCCCGCGCGCGCTCCATGCGCGCGCAGCCGCGCAGCAACTCCGCCGCGATTCCTCGCCCTCCAGCGCCCTTTTCCAGAACTGTGCGAATCAGCACAGCGTCCCGGGCTCGCCTTCCGTAGCATCCTTGCAGTCCATGTCCGCCCGCTACGCTTGCGTCGCTCGGCGGGCGGCATCGCCAAGGAGAAACAACATGCGGTTGATGAAGTCATCTTTAATTGCCAGCGCGTTCTCGATCGTCCTGCTCATCGGCGGATGTACCACCGCCCCGGCGGCAGGCCCGGCCGGGCCGCAGGGTCCTCCCGGCCCGCAAGCCCAGCCGGACCACGATCGTGATCGTGATCGCGAGGCCGAACAGCGCCGCCAGGATCAGGCCCGCAGGGATCAGGCTGGCTCATGTCCGGAAGGCCAGCATCGCGATGGCGATAGAGGTTGCGTCAGAAATTAAGTCTTAATCTTCGGCGCCGAATGCTCGGAACCGCAGTCTGACTGGGAGACGTATGCCCCGGCGCCGAACTTCGCGTGCAGTGAACCAGCCCCAGCGCGAACCCACGCCCCGCCGCGACGCATTACCCCGGTTGCCCGTGCCCCTGAACTTCCGGGCACCCCATCCTTCCCGAATTTCGCGAGGGCAGTGCAGTGGCATTTCCTGGGAACGCCAATCTCCCGATTGGCGTCCGCGCCTCTGAATTGTGTAACGCCCGGTCCGGCAAAGTCAGACCGGGCACGTGACGAAAGGCTTGTCCTGAGTGTCATCACGAAAGGAGTCGCCGCAGAAACTAGCCCTCCGCGCAAGCCCGAAAAACTTTAACCATCCCTAATCCTGCGCTTGACAACACCCACGCACGGCGGTAAACCGAAAATAGGAGGTGCCCTCATGAAAATCGTAGTGATCGGCGGCACTGGACTGATCGGCTCCAAGCTCGTTCCCAAATTGCGCGAGCGCGGCCATGAAGCACTTGCCGCATCTCCCAATTCCGGCGTCAATACACTCACCGGCGAGGGACTGGCCCAGGCGCTTAAGGGCGCCACGGTGGTCGTTGACGTTTCAAACGCTCCCTCGTGGGAAGACTCCGCTGTGATGAACTTCTTCGAAACCTCAACCCGTAACCTTCTCGCCCAGGAAGCCGCCGCGGGCGTCCGCCATCACGTGGCGCTCTCGGTCGTAGGCTCCGAGCGTATGCTCGCAAGCGGCTACTTCCGCGCAAAAATCGCTCAGGAAAATTTGATCAAGGCTGGCCCTATCGCTTACTCAATTGTTCGCGCCACGCAATTCTTCGAATTCGTTAAAGGCATCGCCGATTTTTCCACCGACGGCAACACTGTGCGCCTGCCCTCCGTCCTCATCCAGCCCATGGCTGCCGACGATGTCGCCATCGCCGTGGCCCGGGCCGCTGTGGGCCCACCAAGGGGCGGCACCGCGGAAGTCGGCGGGCCGGAGCAGTTTCGCCTCGATGAACTCATCCGGCGAGCTCTAGCCGCATGGAAGGATCCGCGCGAGGTTGTCGCTGACCCGCGCGCCCGTTACTACGGCATCGAGGTGCAGGAACGCACACTCGTTCCCGGCAACGACGCGCAACTCGCCGCGACCCGTTTCGAAACCTGGCTCACTCTGCCCGCGCCGAAAGCGGCCGCCGCCCACTAAAACCCATCTAATAAATAAGGTGCCAGGAAGGGCGGGGAAGTAGCATTTCCTGGGAACGCCAATCTCCCGATTGGCGATTGCCCCGTTGAATTGTGTAGCGGCCGGCCTGGCGCAGCCAGACCGGGCACGTAAACCGTCAGCACGATTCCACCAAGCAAGCGCAGCTCGACGACCGCTGCAAAACCTTATGGAGTGCGGCGGCGCGTTTACCCAGAGGCACGAAGGGCCGCCGCTTTCTCTTCGGCGAGGCGTGCCTCGCCGCCGGTGTAAGCCCCAACTCGCGCCACGTTTCCGGCGCGAAGCTCGCTTCGCGTGCAGTAAACCAAACCCCAGCGCGAACCAACGGACCGCCGCGATGCAATCGGGGAGTGCGGAAGCTTGCTTCCGCCTGTTACCAGGCGAGGCTTGCCTCGCCGCTCTCCTCCACGCCGAGCGGTCAAATGGCAAGGAAGCGCAAGCTTCCGCCTTTCCGGCGCGAAGCTCGCCCGCCACGCAGGGCTCGCTTCGCGCGCACTCGCACGCGCCCAAGCGGTGTAAACTCTGGGGTGCTCGAAGAAACCGCGCGGCTTGACGAGTCGCGCGCTCCGATTCCGCCAAAGCATTTAGCTTCTTGTCAAAGAGGAGGCGCAAGATGAACGGTCAACAAATGCAGCAGGATCCTGCAGCCCGCGATCAACAGATCCGCGCCGCGCTCGACCAGCATTGGGCCGCGTCCGACGCCAACGATTTTGAAACCGAGCACCGCATCTATCTTGACGACGCCGTGCTCGAATACCCCCAATCCGGTGAGCTTACCCGTGGCCGCTCCAACATACAGGGCCAGCGCGCCAGTCAGCCCAACAAAAAACGCTTTTCCATCCGGCGAATCGTAGGCAGCGGCGATCTGTGGGTCACCGAATTCATCCTCACCTATGACGCCAAGCCGTCCTACACCGTCAGCATCATGGAATTCAAAGGCAGCAAAGTCGCGCGCGAAACTCAGTACTTTGCCGATCCCTTCGTCGCCCCCGCATTCCGCGCCAAATGGGTCGAACACATGGACGCATAATCGCCAGGAGGGTCCAGCGATGGATTGGAAACGGTTGGTCGAATTTGTGTTCCTGGGTAATGCTGATTTGCAGCAGTGTGCCATCCTGCTGGTGCGCGTTTCGATCGGGCTGTTCTTCGCCATTTCCGGCGCAAACAAATTATTTGTCGCCGGCGGCACCAAACCGGTTTACGACACGCTCGTCAAAGCCAAAGTCCCGTTTCCCCGCCAGACTGCTTATTTCGTCGCGGCTGTCGAGTTCGTCTGCGGATCCTTGCTGACTCTGGGGTTTCTTTCCAGCCCAGCCTGCCTGGCTTTATTGATTGATATGATTGTCGCCATCCTCACCAACACGCTTGCCACCGTGCCTAAGGGACTTTCGCGTCTTAACTGGCTCGACGATGTCCTCTACCTCCCCGAAGTCCTCTACGTGCTCTTCTTCGTCTGGCTGATCTGCTCCGGTCCGGGAAAGTTCAGTGTGGATTACTGGCTCGCCGCCAAGTTCCTGAGCTGATCGCGCGGCGCAGCAGCTTCTTGCTGGAGAAGCGCCGGATCGTCGTTACCTCGAGCTCTTCGCTGCAATCTTGTAACGAACCGCCGATTCCCGTACGTCCACAGACAGGAAGTTTTGCACTCGCGAAGACCACCGCGAACTTCGTATAATCCAGTGCCTGGAGGCCCCATGGCAAAAACCACCAGCTTTCATTCCGATATTCGGCCGCTCTTCACGCCACGAGACATCGAGGGCATGAAAAAGGGCTTCAATCTGCAAAGTTACGACGAGGTCAAAAACCACGCGGCCGCCATCTACGATCGCATTCGTGGCATCGGCGGCGCCGTGATGCCGCCCCCGCCGCCCAGAGGGGAAGGCCCCTGGCCGCAATCGCGCATCGAACTATTCGCCCAGTGGATGGCGGACGGCTTCCCGCCGTAGTCGTCCTCCAACCGCCCGCCTTTAAGTTTTCAGGGGTGCCGCAACCTTCCCGCATTTCGGGAAGGGTGGGGCAGTTGGCAAACCGCTGTTACGTCATCTCTCTTCGCGTTAGAATTTTCTCGCCCCATGCTGCCGGAAATTCACATTCGATATGCTCTCCCCGCCGATATTCCCGCCCTGCGTACTCTGATTGACGCCTCCGTGCGGCAATTGCAAGCGCAAGACTACACTCCCACTCAAATTGATAGCGCCCTTCAGAGTGTCTTCGGCGTGGATAGCCAGCTCATTGCCGACCAAACCTATTTCGTCGCGGAAGCCACTCCCGCGGAATCGCAATCCCCTCCGCTCCCCGTCGGCTGCGGCGGCTGGAGCAAGCGCAAGACGCTCTACGGCGGCGACCATTGGACCGGACGCGAGGACGCTCTTCTAGATCCGCAACGCGACGCCGCCAAAATTCGCGCCTTTTTCATCGCTCCGGCGTGGACACGCCGCGGAATCGGCAGCCTCATTCTCGAAACCTGCGAACGCGCCGCAAAATCCGCGGGCTTCCAGCGCTTCGAAATGGGCGCCACCCTGACCGGCGTAAGACTCTTCCGCGCCCGCGGCTACGTAGCCCTGGAAAATCTCAAAGTCCCCCTGCCCAATGGCGAATTCCTCCCCGTAGTCCACATGTCCAAACCAGGCTGACCCGAAATAATCTCTTCGCCGACAATAAAGACGTCTGTCATCCCAAACGCAGTGAGGGATCTCTCTTCGGTGCGTGAAGCACCGTCAACCCCCACGACGGGCACGCCGTTGAATCCGCAGGCGCCCATCCTTCCGGAATTTCGGGAACGGCGGGGCACTGGCACTTCCCGGGAACGCCAATCTTCCGATTGGCGTTTGTGCCGTTGAATGTTATAGCGGCCGGGTGCCCCATCCTTCCCGCATTTCGGGAAGGGTGGGCTAGTTGGCACATCGCAAGAACGTCAAGCTTCCGATCAGCTCCCCTCGCAGCGGCCTCGCGGTCCAGCGCCAGCGGCGCGGCAGAAATTAGCCCCGGGCGTAAGCCCGGGGAACCCTGGCAAAAAATCACGAGCGCCGTAGGTGCGACACTCGGCCCCGCAAAAATGCGCCCCGAATTCGATGCCGCAGTGTTTCAAGGCGTGCGCGTGTCCGATTCTCCCCGCCGCCACGGACATCATCGCGAAAACCAAGCGTCCTTTGATTCCACAACGTAGATAGCAAGACCGATCACCATGACCATCGCAACCGTTCCTAAAATACAAATTGCGGCTCGCACGAACCAGCGATCGGCACTCAGCGCGTGTTGGGTGAATGGAGTGGTCGTCTCGGATGGACGTGGTCTAAATTGCGCGTCCATTCTCCCCACGGATATTGCTATTGCCAAGGCTTGCAGCGCTAAAGCCGCGATACCCCAATTCCGAGACTGCGCCTGCACTCTCTGCATAGCGGAAGCGTATTCGGGGAGGCCAATCCACTTGCTCGCATTTACGCCCAGAAGGAACCATCGCACGGCGGAGAACGCAGAGCCCGCCATCGCCAGCAACATGAAGGAGCGTCGCAGCATGATCCGCCTCGCCCGCCCGTAAATTCTCTGAAATGCCGAAATCCACGCGCCCGTAACGCGACTATACGTCCCAAATCAATCTTCACTGACCAAATTCTCGCGCGCGTGTGCCAAATTGGACAGAAATCGCGACGCCCCTGGTTCAAACTGAACGCAGTCGATCCTGAATTCGAGGATCCTCTTTCAGAGGAGACTTCCATGCTTGGAATGGGATTGCTAGGAACAATATTGGTCATCTGCCTGGTCGTTTGGCTAGTGCGCAGAGCCTAATCGCGAAACGCTGGTAAGCTGTCAAGACCGCGAACGAGTACGGCGGGTGGCCACCCGTCGCAGCGCAAGCAAGCGACGCCCCCTAGGTCTTTAGCGGTGCCGGCGGGTGGCCGCTCCGTGCATCAAGGGCAAGCGCCTTTAAGTTTTTAGAGGCGCCGCATCCCTTCGCGCCGTTCGCATAGGGTGCGTGGCACAAAGTCAAACCCCACCCTCCCTGGGAACGCCAATCTCCCGATTGGCGTCCACGCTTTTGAATTGTGTAGCGGCCGGTCTGGCAAAGCCAGACCGGGCACGTAAGCCAACCGCACGATTCGATCACGCAGCGCCGGAGGTGCCACGCCGTGTCGCCCGCCGTTGAATTTCCGGGCACCCCATCCTTCCCGGATTTCGGAAAGGGCGGGGAAGCAGCACGTCCCGCGAAGACCAACCTTCCGCTCAGCGCCCCGCCCAGCGCAACCAAGGCCCAGCGCCAGTTTACCCTGAGCGACGTGGCGAAGGGAGGCGCGGCAGAAATTAGCCCCGGGCGTAAGCCCGGGGAACCCTAGCAAAAAATCACGAGCGCCGGCTCGCCCTGAGCGTCTCGGCGAAGGGCTTGTCCTGAGAACCCGCCTGTGGCGGGGTCGAAGGGGGCTGCGACACCCGGCCCAGCACAAATGCGCCCCGAATTCGACGCCACCGTATTTCGAGACGCGCCCGTCTTTGATCCTCTACACGCCCAAGTGAGTATTACGAAGGTGAGCCGGAGGACTGTCAGCGACTGCGGAATTTCACAAGCGAGGATCACCGTGAGCGCCGCGCATGCGTTTGAGAGGGCTGCCGGCTAAAGAGCAGCCCTCTAACCTACCAAACGGTGCGCCGCGGTACCACAAACACCAACGGTACCAGGTCAGTCTTAGCGGGGGGCCGCACCAAAGCTATACAGTGGCTTGGTCGCTCCGAGCTTCTTGGACTTCTTCAGTGGTTTGCTGCTCTTGCGGGCTTTCTTGGTTGCCATGTGATTTCTCCCTTCCGGTGAGATTGCCCCCCGGGGGCGGTTGCCGTCACTATATGCAATATGCAACAACCGTGCCAATGTAAAAAGCCCAGCCGCCGGCGGCTATTTCCATTCGATTCTTTGCCGGCGCTCGCGGACGCGCCTCGTCCCCGCGGGCCCGATGTTGAACTACTCAACATCAATTGAATAATTCAACGCCCGCCCGGCCCTCGCAGCGCAAGCAAGCGCCCGCCCTGAGGTTTTGCGCGCGCCGCAACCTTGTGCGCCCTCCGCAAAGGGCACGTGGCACAACGTCAGCCCCGCCCTCCCCGGGAACGCCAATCTTCCGATTGGCGTTTGTGCCGTTGAATGTTATAGCGGCCGGGTGCCCCATCCTTCCCGCATTTTGGGAAGGGTGAGGCAGTTGGCAGGCAACCGCCCGCCTTTGCCGTGCGCCCTCCCTCAACCCGGCCAATTTTATCCTCGCCTTCCATTAACTACTATGTTATCATCAGTCGGGCTCTCATTGCGCCCCAAGGAGCAAGCAACATGGCGGACCACCACCCAGCCAGCTTCACCCCCAAGCCGCCCCTCGCCCACTTTTACGCCCCCGCGCTTCTCGATACAAATGGACGGTTCTTCCAGAACAATAATTCGCGTAACTCGTTCAAAACAAACACCCGCGTCCAAAACTTCTCGATACAAATGCACGCGCTCTCGCCAGAAATTGCAGCCGACTCCGCGCCCCTCGCCCGTCTCGAACCGCGCAATCGCCCCAACCAGGGCCCCATTTCTAACCGCAACAGCTCTTCATTCAAAAATCCCGCCAAGCCCGCGAAAATAAATCCCAAACGCAAATCCAATCGCCACAGGAAAGCCATTCCGCCACTATTGACCAGCGGCGAATCGCCGTTCACCACTCACCAACCTGCCTCGCCGGCAGGCGAGTCACCACTCACCAATCACAATTCCGTCCGCCCCGCCAACTTGAGTTCCTTCCGCCCCCGGAGTACATTCATCTTCCCAGCGATTTCCGTTCGCCACGAGGTTCCTGCAATGGATGGGCTGCGCTTCGACGCCTACCAGGTTGATCTGCGCACCGGCGAGCTTCGCAAACACGGCCGCAAGATCCGCCTCGCCGGCCGCCCCTTCCAGATCCTCGCCCTCCTGCTCGAACAGCCCGGCGAACTCCTCACCCGCAAGGAATTGCAGGAGCGCCTTTGGCCCGCCGACACCTTCGTTGATTTCGAGCATGGCGTGAACGCCGCCGTCCAGACGCTCCGCCGCGCGCTCTGCGATTCCCACAAAAATCCGCGCTTCATCGAAACTCTGCCGCGCCGCGGCTATCGCTTCATCGCCACGGTCGAAAAAGTGCAAGCCGCCGCCGCTGCCGCTGCCGCAACAGCCGCGTCGCCGGCTGGCTCGCCGCCCCCCGCGCCTCCGCCCCCAAACCGCGCCGCCGTCACCTCGCCCGACGCCGCGCTGGTCGGCCAGATCGCCACCATCCGCGACGATATCGGCCGCAACTACGTCCTGCTCCCCGTCTCCGAGGAAGTTCACGCCGAAATGTGCAATTGCGAGACCTCCAACGACGCCCTCGCAATTTCCCTGCTGGTCGCCTCCGAAAAACTTCTCCTCGTCAATTGCGGCACCCGCGTGCAGATCCTCGACGCCAGCAAACCCGCGCTAGGCTGCAAAGTCCGCATCCTGGGCGGCCAGTTCGTGGGCGAAAAAGCCTTCGCCCCTCGCGCCTGCCTCGCAGGACTTTCCTAGCGCCATGCGACGACCGATCCAGCGCGCGCGCCAATCAGCGGTTGACTCCCGCCACCCGCTCCGCCAGAATTCCCCGCGAGCAATCCCATGATCGTCACCACTGAATACGCAGACATCCCGCTCGCCGGCTCGCCGATGCGCACCTTCGCCGCCTCGCCCAAAGCTCCAGGACAATATCCCGGCATCTGGTGCTACTCCGATATTTTTCAGCTCACTCCGCCGCTGCTGCGCTTCTGCGTCCGCCTCGCCGGTTACGGTTTTGTCGCCGCCGCGCCCGAAATTTATCGCCGCATCGAACCGCCCGGCACCGCCATCCCCTTCGACGACGCCGGCCGCACGCGCGGCCAGCAGGACGCCGCGAAAACTCCCGTCGCGCATTTCGACGCCGACTGCCGCAGCGGCCTCGACTGGCTCGCGAAATATCCGAAAGTCGCTCCAGGAAAAATCGGCGTGGTCGGCTTCTGCATCGGCGGCCATCTCGCCTTTCGCGCCGCCTTTCAACCGGATGTCCGCGCCACCGCCTGCTTCTACGGCACGGGAATCCACGACGGCAAACTGGGCCGGGACGAAGACGCCGGTTCGCTCGCCCGCGCCAAGGATATCCGCGGCGAACTGCTGATGATTTTCGGCACCAAAGACCCGCACGTTCCCGACGCCGGCCGCGAAATCATAGACCGCGCCCTGAAAAATTCCGGCATCCACTACCGCACGCTGCTCTATCCCGCCGAACACGCCTTCACCCGCGACGAAGGCCCGCGCTTCGACCCCGAAGCGACGGACCAATCCTTCGTCGAGATGATTGAATTATTCCGAAAAGTGTTTCATGCCTGAAGGAGATCGTGCGGCTCGCTGGCGGGTAGTCGTTCCGCCCGGTTCATTCCGTGCGCACCGCTTGCCACTCGCCGTGCCGCCCGCGGTTCCCGAAATTTCCGCTCATCTTGTCGCCTTCCACTCGGCCGCGAAAAGTCAGCACATCGCGCGTTTTCGTCCGGAAGACGATGTGATGCACGTTGATCGTCCCTTCCAGTCCGCCCGATTGGTGCGGTCCCTTGAAATGCCCGGTCAACTGCGTGCCGTTTTGCTTGAGCTCGATGTACTTCGTGGAAGTCCCGCCGTCGGGATCCTTCGCGTAGATCGTCCATTTGCCCACCACGTTGTCGGGAGGCTGTTCCGCCGGCGGCTGCTGCGCCCGCGAAACGCTGCCCGCCACCATCAGCGTCAAAAGCAGCGAAACCAACAGCGATTTCGAGCAATAAGTTTTCATAAAGTTATCCGTGGACTGCGTGACTCGCGCATTTCTCGCGTGATTCTATACTCCAGCTGCGGTGCGCGCTGCAACGGAAATCCAGCCGCGCCGATGGTCGCGGAGCGCGCATTCCTGCGCGCGCCCGCGCGCGAGCGTGGTATAAACTTTTCGCCATCCCGCCGCCGGCACCGCGCTCCGGCGCCGGACCAACCCGCTTTCGCGCGACCACGCGGCGGAAAAAGAGGACAGCGCGCCCATGTCGCAGCAAATCAGCAGGCGAACGTTACTCAGGAATTTCTGCGGCACCGCCGCCGCGGGAATCATCGCGCCCCGGCTCTATGGATCCTCGCCGGTGCCAGCGCAGGAGCAGGAGCCCGAGCACAACGGCAGCCGCGCCGCCATGTTCCGCATCGCGCGCGCCTTCATGGTGAAATATTCCGTCCCGGGCATGTCCATCTCGATTTCCCGCCACGGAAAATTCGTCTACGAGCATCAGTTCGGAATGGCAGACAGCAAGGACGCGCAACTCGTGTTGCCCACCAGCCTGTTCCGCATCGCCAGCGTCACTAAGCCCATCACTTCGGTGACCATCTTCCATTTGATCGAGCAAGGCCACCTGAACCTCAACGACAAAGTGTTCGGCCCCTCGGGCGTCCTGGGAACGAAATACGGCAAGCCGCCGTACCGCCAATACGTAACCGACGTCACCGTGGATAATCTTCTGACGCACACCTCCGGCGGCTGGCCCAATGATTCCACCGATCCCATGTTCCGCTTTGATTCCTGGGACCACGCCAAGCTGATTTCCTGGACCCTCGAGAATTTGCCGCTGACTTATCCGCCCGGACAAAACTGGGCCTACTCGAATTTCGGATATTGCGTGCTGGGCCGCGTGATCGAACAGGTCACCGGCCAGCCCTACGCGGATTACGTGCAGGCCAATATCCTCGCGCCCTGCGGCGTCAGCGATATGCGCATCGCCGGCAATAAACTCGACCAGCGCGCGCCGAACGAAGTGGAGTATTACGGCCAATACGACGAAAACCCGTACAAGATGAACGTCACGCGCATGGATTCGCACGGCGGATGGATTGCCACGCCTTCCGACCTTGTGATTTTCCTCGACCACGTCAGCGGCGCGCCGAATATCCCGGCGCTGCTGAAGCCGCAAACCATCCAAATCATGACCACGCCGAGTCCCGCTTACCCGCAATCTTCGCCGGGAAAATATGCGCGCGGCTGGATGGTCCGCGATAACGGAGCAGGGAACTGGTGGCACAGCGGCAGCCTGCCCGGCAGCACCACAATCATGGTGCGCACCGCGACGGGCTTATGCTGGGCCGCGCTCACCAACACGCGCACCGAACCGTCCGACGAAATCGGCGCGGCGATCGACAACATGGTGTGGGACATGGTGCGCGAAGTCCCCGCCTGGGGCGCGTAATGGAACGGACGGTCGCGCAGGGCGCTCCGCCGCCAATCCCCGCAGGCGGGCGGCGCGCGAAGGGAAGCACGAACGAGCGGCGCGGCCTACTCGTAACGCAGCGCCACCATGGGATCCACTTTCGTAGCGCGCCGCGCCGGAATGTAACAGGCCAGCAACGCCACGGCGGCAAGCGCCACTGCCACGGCGATATACGTGATGGGGTCGCTCGGCTTCACGCCATAAAGAAATATGGTGATCAAGCGCGCCAGCCCCAGCGCCAGCGCCGCGCCCACCACCACTCCGATACACGTCAGCTGCAATCCCATTTTCGTCACCAGGCGCAGCACATCCGCGGGCTGCGCTCCCAGCGCCATGCGAATCCCGATTTCGTGCGTGCGCTCGCTCACCGAATAGGACATCACGCCGTAAATCCCCACGGCCGCCAGCAGCACCGCCACGCCGGCAAAAATCCCCAGCAACTCCATATAGAATCGCCAGTCGCCCAGCGAATCACCCAGCACCTCTCGCATGGGCATCACGCGGCTGACCGGCTCGTCGGGGTCAATATTGGCGACGGCCTGCTTCACGCCCGCCACGAGGCCAGCCTCGCGCCCACGCGCCGTGCGTATCACGAGATTTTCGTGCAAGTGCGCGCGCGTCGCGCCGCCCGGAAAGACGTCCGGCTGTTGCAAGTACGAAGCGTACACAAACGCAGGCGTCTCTTCTCCCAAGCCGAAATGTTTCATGTCTCCCACCACGCCCACGATTTGCCGCGGGCGCGGCTGGTCCACGGGGTAGGGATCGTAGCGCAAAAGAATCTGCTGGCCGATGGGATCCTCGTTGGGAAAATACTTGCGGACAAGCGCTTGATTGACGTCAATCACCCACGGAGCGCCGGCGGTGTCGTGCTCGTCCACGTAGCGCCCTTTGATCAGCGGAACTTTCATGGTGCTGAAGATGCCCGCGCTGATTTCGCTGTATCCGGCGCTGGGGCGGTTATCCGGCGAAGGCACGGCGTGCCCCAGAATCGAAAACGTGTAGCGTTCCGTGCAGCAGCGCAGCGGCATCGCGCCGATCAACGCCGCGGATTCCACCCCCGGAAGCCCGCGCACGTTCTCGAGCAACCGCGTGTAAAAGTTCGTGACCGTGGGCAAAGTCCTTTCCATATCGCCGCCCGGAACGCGTTCCAGATATTTGCCGCCTTCCGGCAGTTGAAAGTCCACGGCCAGCAGGCGGTGGTAATCGAACCCGGGATTCACGCGCTTCAAGTGCAGAATTGTGTTGATCATCAAGCCCGCGCCCACGAGCAAAACCATCGCGAGCGCAACTTCCGAAATCACCAGCCCATGCCGCGCCAGGCGGCTGGCCGCCGAAGTCGTCTTACGCTCGCTTTCGCGCATCACCGCGTTCAGGTCGGGCTTCGAAGCGCGCAACGCGGGCGCCAGCCCAAACAAGAGCGCAGTCAGCAGGGAAATTCCCAGCGCGAAGAGCAGCACCCGCCCGTCCACGGTGATCGCATCCGCGTTCGGAAAATCATCCGCGAGCGAAAGAAACACTCGGATGCCCACAAAAGTGAGAATCGTGCCCAGCACTCCTCCCGCCAGAGCCAGCATCACGCTTTCCGTGAGCAACTGCTGCACCAGCCGGCGGCGTTCCGCGCCCAGCGACACGCGCAACGCATACTCCTTGCGCCGCGTTTCGGTGCGGAACTGCATCAGGTTCGCGACGTTCACGCACGCAATCAGCAGCACAAAGGCCACCGCGCCCAGCAAAGGGTAGAGCGCGCTGCCCGCGCCGCGGTAAAGATCCTGCTGCAGCGGAATCACTTTGTCGCCCAGGCCCTTATTCGTCGCGGGATAATCCTGCGCCAGGCGCTGGGCGATCACGTCCATATCAGCCTGCGCCTGCGCCACGGTGACGCCCGGTTTCAGCCGCCCCACCGGCATCAGCCAGTGATCGAAGCGCGCGTTGTAACGCGGGTTCGCGGGATTGATCGGCTGCCACACGTCAATCGGGTAGCCGTAGAACGGCGCGAAGCCCGGGGGCATCACTCCGACGATCGTCGAAACCACGCCCTCGATGTTCATCGTCTTTCCGAGGACGTGCGGGTCGCTGTTGAATTCGTGTCTCCAGAAGGGTCTGCTGATCACCACCGTCTGCGAAAGATCCTGCTGCTCATCCGCCGCGAAAATCCGGCCCAGGACCGGCTTCGCTCCCAGCATCTCGAAAAAATTGGGTGTGACGTACTGCGTGTGCAGCGGCCGCGGCTCGCCGACGCCGGAAACGATGGCCCGGTCGGTGAAGCTGCTCAGCGAAATGTCTTCGAAGACGTGGTTCTGCTTGTTCCAGTCCACATTTTCCGCAATCGGCGGAGCCTGCTCGGATTCCGGATGCGCCGGATCAACCTGCCAGATCACCACCAGGTTTTGCGGCTGCGGATAAGGCAGCGGGCGATAGAGCAGGGCATCCATCACGCTGAAAATCGTGCTGTTCGCGGCGATGCCCAGCGCGAGAGAGAGTACGACGACGGTGAGAAATCCGGGATTTTTGCGCAGGCTGCGCGCCGCGAATTTCACGTCCGCCCCGAGGGTCTCGAACAACTGAGGAATTGCCATCTCCGCGTTACCTCCCGGCCATACTCGCCAGCAGCCATCAGCAGAGGAATTGCGCTCGATTTTACGTTGTTTCGGGGGCCGTAGATGCCAGCAAATAGATGTTAAGAGACAGTTGATCAGCGTTCGCGGTTGCGGCTTGTACTTCCGTCACACAGTCAGACGCCCTTGCAGGCGGAATGATAGCGAGCGGTTCCGCTTCGCAATCTGGTACGAGAGTCGCGGCAGGAATGTTCCAGCGGCATTGAGGGGGCGGCGGGCAGCTTACGCCTCAGCGCGGTGCAGTGTAGGGGCCGGTCTCAGACCGGCCCCTACGAACCCAGCTGCGGCGGATACTTTAGCGCAGGAAGTCTTGCATCCATTCCGGCCGCGTGGGGGTTACCTTAGACCGCAGTCGCGCTAATTTTGAGCGCAACTGGTCCACATCCAGCCCGGCTGACTGGCATACCAGCGGAAAATCCTTGGGATCCTGAAACAAATATTCTTCGGCTTCTCGCTTCTTGCGCAGCGGCCCCGAAATCCACTCCTGAATCGTGCTGACCACTACTGCCTGCCACAACCGCGTTTCAATCGTTGCATCGTGCTCCGACATGACTGCCGCATATCCGTTCGTCATTGAGGGCCCCCAGGAGTTCCCGTTGTTGGTGGTGATTACCGCGTGGAGGCCATGAGCACTGATTCAGCCAAGCCGCACATGAATCACGCGCGGGCTGAGGAAATGTGCTGTGTCGGTCAAGAGCAAACGTCCGGGAAACAAGCGACTTAGTGGTGGTCGGGCGTCGAACGTTCGCCTCGGCGCCGCGCCCGGGTCGGCGACCTCGCCTCGCCCGGGAAATTTTCCCCGGCGAGCGCAAGTTTTTCGCACTCGGCGCCTCGTGCCACCCCTCCCCCTCGCGCTGGTCGCATCAGGTCCCGCGCCTCTTGCCTTGCCCCACAAACGAGCGCGAGACGCCGGCAATCCGAAGCGTCGCGCCGGCGGATTCCGTGGCGTTGAATTTCTCAACCAGCGTTGATTTATTCAGCGTCCTTTTCTGATTTTGCGTCGTGTTGAGAGAATAGAGCGCTGGCATCCTGCACATTCCAAGGCAGATGGGTTGCGGTTTCCATCCCTGGACATTGGTTCCGGAATTGCCTACTATCCGCATAACCTGCGGGCTCAGACCCGCACAAAGGAGAGAACATCATGGCGCAAAAGACCACGCGGAAACCGAAAAAGCTCTTGGGCAAAGGGAAGAAGCTCCCCTCAATCAAACCGTTGCGGTCCGGCAGGGAACCCTACCTGACCGTGACTCTCGATACCGTCATAGTGTCTAACTTTTAGATCCCCGCGGCCGTCTGCGCGTAAACGCACTTGACCGGACGATGGTGGCTGCTGCACACGGTCCCCGATCAATGGTTGTCCCTGCGCGCGGGAGCTCGGCGGCAAGTCCCGGCAAACGACAATTAGCCTACCTAGGGCGACTGGGGGAGACCTTGCGTCCCTGCAACCCAGCGAGTGCGGCAGAGCGCTCCGAAAAATCAGCGAATTGCCGCATGAACCCTTCTTGTGATCCTCCGATACGCTGATGCATCAGCGCCAACCGGATCTTGTGCGTCAGCGTTTCCGATATCCAGCCGTCATCTTCGGCAACGCCCTGGGCGATCAGCTCCTGGCGCTCCCTACACTTCGCGCCCTGGCTGCTCTTTTCCCGTCGCGCCTTGCATTGATATGCATGCCGGGGTTTCGCCGCAAATTTTTTCCGGATCTGCCATTGCGCGCTGTGTGTGAAATCGCGATGCATCGCCGCAAGGGGCAGAGACTATTCAATTCCAGCGCCGTGGCAAAAAAGATCGGGCGATGCGACCTGCTGCTCTCGCTCAACCCCTGGACTTCGCCGTCCCTGCGCCGCCTTTTGCAGCTGCTTTCACCGGAACTGTCCGTCGGTTTGCTGCCGCCGTTCGAAGTGCTCCTCCCGCGCATTGCCGGCCAGCATATGATCGATTCCACTTTTCGCGTCGCCGAATACCTGGACGCCTCTCTGCGTCCTGCGGACTTCGCAACGGCTCCAGGCTTGCCCGCTCGCGTGCGGCCGCGAATCCGCGAATTTCTTCGAAGCGCGGCGCGCGGCAAACGCATTATGGCCATCCACAATGAGACCAAACTGGAGAAGGTCTGGCCGCGCGAGCGTTTGAGCCTGCTGATTGCCCAATTTCTGGAGCGTCATCCGGATTTTGCGGTCTTCATTCTCGATATCGCCAAGCCCCGGTTGGAAATCGCGAAATTCCCGGACCGCGTCATCCATTCGTACGGCTTACCGCTGCCTTATGCCTTCGGCGTGCTTCAGGAAAGCGAACTTTTCCTGGGCGTCGATTCCTGCATGCTGCATGCGGCGGATTTATTTCGGGTTCCGGGGGTAGGCTTGTTCGGGCCCACCGACCCGCGGCGCTGGGGCTTTCGCTTCGCGGAGCATCGCCACATTCGCGATCGCCGCGGGTTGCAGCACATCTCCGCGTCGCGCGTGCTGCAAGCGCTGGAATCGCTGCTGCGAGTCACGCGCCGCAGGAAGTCTAGAAGGGCAAAGTAACGCCGGCCCGCCTTGGCCCCTCGAACGATCTAGATTGCAGAGTTTCGCATGTTGAGGTACAGCGGGCGTGACGGAGAATGAAAATACGGGCGGAAACTTTCGCTGCAAGTGAAAATTCCGCGCAACAATTCCGAAGATCGAGCGCGGCGGCAACGTTACGCATCGTGGTCAGGCGGAACGCGCGCTACGCCTGCGATCAGCGTGAAAACCGGGAGGGCGCGGCGGAAGCTTCACAGCGCCAAGCGGGAGATTGGCGCTCCCAGGCGGGGCTCAATTCTTGGCGGTCTGCTGGTTCTGCCGGCTGGGCGTGAATCTGGGGACGATAAATTCCTGAATGATGTTCACCGCGGCGGACTCGCCGATGCCGATCAGCGTGTTTTCAAACGTCAGAGCCGCGCCATCGCGATTCTGCGCCGGATAGTAGAGATTCGAAATCCCGCCCGCCGCCAAGCTGCCGATGATGGCCGAGTAATTGGCCTGCCAGCGGCCATTATCGCCTTTGCAGATCACCGCGTTGGCGATCGCATAGAGTACCCGCGAGCGGGTGGTGCCGGTTCCTTTGTAAAAATAGCGGGGATCTTGCTTCAAGAGCGAAGGCAGTATCGCGCCGCCAATGAATGTGCCGGCGACCGCATTGCCATATGCCGCGCCGTAGCGCCGGCCGTATCCCGCCGCGCCCTGCCCATATCCGCTGTAATCATTCTGGGCTTGCTGCAACCCCGCTACGGCGCCGGTAACCGCGAAGGTGACCGGATCGATGCTGGACCTCCACGCCAGTTTGAATTTTTGCTTGGACGTCAGCGGCGCTGCATCCGACACATAAGTGACGTAAAAATTGGGAAGCACGCCGAAAACGCGCTGCTTTTCTTCTTCCTTGAGCTGCGCTTCGGCCAATTCCACCGGCGACAAAGGAGTCACGCGCACTTCGGTGATCGCCGTCGCCACCGCTAATTCGATCTTGGGCACCACGCAATACTCGCCGGGGTGCAGCACTCCTGAAGAAACCATGGTGGAGAAGCCCTCGGCCGTAATGGTGACCTGAAACGGTCCCGGCGGCACGTTCGCAAACGCAAATTGTCCGTCGTCTCCGGAGACCACTTCCTGGCCCGGCGACGAATCGGATGGCTTCAAGAATACGTGCGCACGCGCGACGGCCGCGCCCGTGGAATCCAGCACGGTTCCGGTGACGTTGCCCGTGGTATTCGGATTGGATTGTTGCGGTGAGGGCGCGGCCGGCGCCGCCGCTGCCGTCCGCGCAACGGGCGCAACATCGGGCGAATTCTGCCCTTGGGCGAGAGCAGGGAAGCCGCAAAGCAGAACGCCGCAGCCCAGCCACGCCAACCTCGCGGGCCAATGAAAAGGACTCCCCAGGCTTGCGCGGGCCCGCGCGACGGTCGAAGCTGTTGTGCTAAGTTTCACGTTTGCTAGCTTATAGCCATCGCTGTGCAGCGCATCCGCCATTCACGTTGGATTGTGCGTAGTTGGTTCTGGTTGTACAGACGTGCGCTGTAATTGTACCGGTCTGGGGCCGGTATGGGTATCCCGCTGCAGCCGTGTTCTTTTTCGAACCGCCGCGCCTACGGATGCAGCAGGCCGAAAACCATCACTCCGCTGCGCGTGCCGATGAACACCTTCCCATTTGCGATCATTGGCGTGACGTATTTGTTATCCGCAAACGCATCGCGCACGCCCGCCTGATTGCTATTGTACAGTTCGTTCGTCAAATCGCGCGCGTCGTAGGCATGCAGCACCCCGGCATCGTCCCCGCGTGCCTGCACCGCCCACACGATCCCATTCTGATTTCCATTCGCCGAAATGCTCGGAGTGGTTCCCGGATAGGCAAACGTCGCGGCGCTTTTCGAAGCGGGTTTGGGCACCAGCTTCGCATCGGCGATTGAAAATGCTTTGAGCGAGTCGTTCACCGCGCCGAGGTACACCGTACTCTGAAAATACGCGGGCATGGCATAGACGCTTCCGGTCAGCGCGTGATTGATCACCTGGTAGATGGCGTTGTCTTTCTGAGTGCTGAATTTGCCCATGGCGTTGCGATTCACGACGTAAATG
Organism: uncultured Acidobacteriota bacterium; assembly: GCA_963780035.1. GTDB lineage: Bacteria > Acidobacteriota > Terriglobia > Acidiferrales > UBA7541 > Palsa-295. The sequence goes on from CAWAAG010000024.1 coordinate 594,923, forward strand.
CGGCGATCTTTTCCCGCGCCCACGGCCAGTTGCCAGGTATTTCCCGCGGCATCCTTGAGGTCGGGCAGCACCAGCGCCCCGCCCGAGCCCAGGTCCTGATCGGCGTCCGATTCGGATGCGGTGTCGTGCATGTCGAAATAATCGGCGACCGCAAGTTTCGCGCCGCCCGTCGAAAGCTTCAGGAAGCCATTGCCGAAATCGCCGTTCACCGGAAAGCCGGAGGAATTCAGAGCGCTGTCGAACGTGCCGTTCCCATCGAGCAGATAAATATCGCTGCGCGCATCCGCCGCCGGCCCCGCGCCGGACATCCAGATCGCTCCGTCGCTGCCGTTGGGAGTGACGTTCAGCACGCTCACCTGCTGCAGCGTCTCCGCGCTGTAGCCCATCACCCAGCCGGTGTAATCCCCCAGATCGCAGTGCGAAGCCCAACTGGTGTAGACCACGCCGTCCAGCAAGAGCAACGACGCCCGTTCCTTGTACTGCTTCGCATCGAAGCTCGTGCCGCCCTGCAGGTTCGGATACGTCGCCGCGATCGTCGTGGGGCTGCCGGAAATCTCCGCTCCTGTGGCAATGTCCAAAGCATGCAGGCGCTGAAAATAATTTCCGGCGCGGTCCTTGGACATGGCCACCAGATACATCGTGCCGCGGTCGCCGTCGTAGGTGATCGCGGGCGTCGCGGTGATCCCGATCTCCGGGCTCACCTGCCCGCAATTGCGGTCGTCGCTGGGCGTTTCGTTCGCGCCCAGCACCGTAACGTGCCACAGTTGCGCCAGAGTATCCGCGTCAAACGCATACACAGAATCGTGCTCGGTGGCCGCGAACACCACGTTGTGCGCGCGCCCGGCGATCAGCAATTTCGAAACGTACAGCGGCTCGGCGTCCACCAGTCCGTCCACGTTCAGAAATCCCAGCTTGCCGAAGCTATTGGAATTCACGTTCGCGGGCGTCAGAATCTTCTCTTCCAGATTTTGACCCGTGCGCGCGACGTCATTGTGGTAGGTGAGCACCAACACCCGGCTGACCGCCAGCGGGTTATCGGCCAGCGCGGGCGTGGTCCAGGGCCAGCTAAAAGTTGATGTGTCCTCTCCGTGGCCGCTGCCCTCTGCGCCGCGCATACGCCAGCGCGCACTAATCGCCAGAAATATTATGAAAAATATAGCCGCTATGAATGGAATGACGACGATCGCCCGTTTTCGCAACCCAGTTCTCCCCTGCCTACGTGCCTTTAATTGACGTCTTACCGCCGCCCGCGGTTACCTGCCGCGTCGAGGGGGCGGTCAGGCCAAGCCCCGCATCCGTTGCGCTGTGGGCCTCCCCAATCACGAAACCCTTGAAACCATCCACTCCAACGACGTGCACGGCTGCGGCACCGCGGCCTAGACTGCTTTCGTGTGCAGCGCTCACCGGCGCGTCCGAGGCAATCACGCGATCCAGTACAGCACAAAACGACCGGAGCCACGCACGAATCTGGGAGTGCGGCAGCTTGCTGCCGCCGCCCAACGGAAAGCACGGCGCGTGCGTTGCAGGCGAGGCTTGCCTCGCCATGCGAAGTGTCTGGAACCGCGAGTGCGGGTCAGCGAGCGAGGCGAATTGGGCAAGCGGCGAGGCAAGCCTCGCCTTGCAAAAAGCGGCAGCCCTTCGTACCTCAGGACAAGCAAGCTGCCGCACTCCCAGACGGCCGGTGCTGCAACCATCCGGTTGCATTTCATTCGGGGCGTTGCTATAGTGCAACCAGGAGGTTGCACATGAACATGGATGCAAAAACACCGGACCGCATCGAAAAGAAGGTGTTGCTGCGGGCGCCGCGCGCCAAGGTGTGGCGCGCCCTCAGCGATTCCGCCGATTTTGGCTTGTGGTTTGGCATGAAAGTCGCTGGACCGTTTGTCGCCGGCAGCACGGTGCGCTGCGAGATCGTTCCCACCATCGTGGACGAAGAAGTCGCGAAAATGCAGAGACCCCACGTGGGCCTGACCTTCGAGCTGCAAATCGTAAAGGTCGAGGCGGAGCGCCTGTTCAGTTTCCGCTGGCATCCCTACGCAATCGAGCGCGAGGTGGACTACGCCAAGGAACCGACCACCCTGGTCGTTTTCGAACTCAAGGACGCCGAGGGCGGCGTGCTGCTCACCGTCACCGAATCAGGCTTCGAGCAGATTCCGCTCGAGCGCCGCGCCAAGGCTTTCAAAGCCAATGACGGCGGGTGGGCGAAGCAGATGGAACTCATCGCCGCCTACGTCAGCGGAAATTACGGCCCGGGAGCTGCTCCGGGCGGGTCGCAGGCCAGCGGTGCGCAGTAACGCGCGAGCGCGGCCGCGGCGAAAGCGGGCGAGGAGCCGGACTACGAATCCGAAGCTGCGCGATGCGCGCGGCGCAGCCACGCATCGCTCGGCTAACTCGGCCCCGGCTTTTGCCGCCATTTTCGCGGCGCTCGGAGACCAGACCCGCTTGCGGCTGATCGAGCGGCTGAGCGCGCGGCCGGGCGGCGAAGCCGGAACCGCAACGCGCAATCGCGCGGGCGATGCCGCCACATCCATCACGCGGCTGACGGCGGAATTCAGCGTCAGCCGCCAGGCCATCACCAAGCACTTGCGCGTGATGGAGCAAGCCGGCCTGGTGCGCAGCTCGCGCCGCGGCCGCGAACGCCTCTGGCAATTGCGCCAGCGCCGCCTCGACGAAGCGCGCCATTACCTCGAGCTGATTTCGCGGCAATGGGACGAAGCTCTCGAACGCCTGCGACTGTTCGTCGAATCCTAAGCGCATCGCTCGCCGGCCGCAAAAGCATCCGACGAGTGTGGTGGCGCTGCTTGTGAATCGCGCTGCAGCGCGATTCATCCTGAGAACCGGCAGTGCCGGTTCGAAGGGCTGCGCCCCAGCTTGCCCGGGCGTAAGACGCGCCGCGATCGGTTTGAAGAACCACGCTGAAGTTCTCGCCCGAGTCGGCCACGCGCCGCGAAAATCGCGCCATCCACCGCGCGAATGTGATACTCAGGCGCTGCGACGCCCCGCATGCGCTACCGAATCGCGCGCCAATCCGACGTGCCCGCCATGGCTCGCCTGCGCGCCGCGGGCCAGCCATCCGAAGAAGCCTGGAAACTGCGCATCGCGAGCTACCTGGCGAAAGAGCATCATCCGCGCCACGCGCTCCGCCCGCGCGTCTGTTACGTTGCGCTTGCCGGCGACGCGCTCGCCGGCTACATCGCCGGGCACCTCACGCGCCGCTACCATTGCGATGGCGAACTGCAATGGATCAACGTGGTCGCCGAGCAGCGCGGCACCGGCGTAGCCGCCGAATTGCTCCGCCGCCTCGCCAAATGGTTCGTAAAGCAAAAAGCCCGCCGCGTCTGCGTGGACGTGGACCCCGCCAACGCCCCCGCCCGCCGCTTCTACACGAAATACGGAGCGCACACCCTGAACGCGCACTGGCTGGTGTGGCCGGACATCAAAGTCGCCGTGAGCATGCAAAAATCGCGCAGGGCGTCGCTCGTGTAGCGGATATTTGTTGGTTCCACGGCGTACCCCCTGCGGCCTTGTCTGGGTCAATTGGCAGTTTTGGCGCGGCTCAGATTTTCGTAGGAAGGGATGGCAATCGTTTCACGCGACGTGCCCACGTCTCCGGTAATCACATCCTTTATTACCAGCGCCAGCGAGTAGGTTCCCGGCGAGAGAGCGGCCTCGAATTGCGAGTAAGGCTGAGCTTGCGCGGAATTGCGCTGGCCATCGAATGAGATCCTGTCCTCGAACGTTTCGATTACGCGAGACGGCGTGCTGATGCGGCCGAAAACTTCCAATGTGACGGGCGAGGACGCGCCAGCATTCGAGGAAGGCGTCGGACCGCCTTCCTCCTCGACCAGAATCGGAACGCGAACCACAAGCCGCGCCAAAGTCGTAGCGTCCGTCGCCCTGAAAAATTCGATGCGATGAGTAAAGCGCACCTGGTCGCGCTCCAGATTCGACGTCGCGACCGCTTCCAGATCCTTGAAGTGCATGATCGGAGCAGGCTCGATGACAATCCGAAAATCTGTTCGAGGTAGAGCGCCGGCGTGAACTTTTCCGTTCACTGTGCCGCCCACGTCGTGTGCTGGTGCAAAAGTCAGCTCGTCTTGCAATTCCGGCGGCATCACGAGGCGATAATCTCCGGTCGCGCTCGGGTCCACGAACTCAAGGTTCGTATCCCTGCCACGCAGTTGGTTGTAGTGCCACACTTCCCAAGGATACGAATGAGCCTCCACTCCCTCGGCGAGCGCCCCGGCAATTGTTTCGTCCGCTCGATGTGATTCAAAGGAATCCGGCGGACCGAACTGGACGTAAATCCGCCCGCGGTCCGTCTTCCAGCCGGGGATTTGCGTCCCGAAGTTTTCGTCGGCAAAAGCGATCCGCTCGTAATGTTTCCGCTTGAACGTGTTGTCCAAGGACGTTCGATCCGACGCGCGCCGCGCCCAGAATTCCTCGATGAATTGCGTGCGCTCTTCGCCGGTTGCGAGATGCAGAAAGGCGCAGCGCTCCTCATGCGAAATCAGGTCCGCGACATCCTCCGTCAACCACCGACGGTCCCAATCTGGCAGCATCACGATCGCGTTGTCCTCAAGCTGCTTTTCTGGCTGCGGCTCGCGCACGCCAAAACAGGGCGCCGCGCGAGAAAGCGCGGCGTGTTCGTTCGTCGCCGGCGCAGCGGCTGGCGACGTCGAGGTCCTGCTCTGAGCGAAGATAGCGGAGAGAGAAGTTGCAGAAAGCGACGCCAATAAAATTACCGTGAGCCAGGCCGCTGTCAGGCAGGCTTTCATCATACCCTCGTTGATTACTGGAGATTCGCAGCGTGGTCAACAGGTTGTACGAATGCCGCTCGCAAAGCGCTCGCGTTCGCCCGGCGCGAGTCGTTTCTGGCCGCCGCGCTCACCGCGATAATCGCGAAACTTTTGCTTTGCGAAAAGCGTCTACTTATAAGGTCGCGCTTCTCGCGATGAAGCGCCGTCCGCCGGCCCCAGCGCATGTGATTCTCGGCTTTTCATTTTCAAGGAGGTAGCTCATGTTCACCAGGACTCGTGTTGCCTGCGCCATTCTCGCCGCTTTCTTATGCTCCGCCGCGCTGTACGCGCGACAGCCCGCTCCCGCAACCCCACCGGCGCAAACTGCTCAACCGGCCGAAAACAAAATCTCCCTCGACGTGGTGGCCATCCCGAAAAACGGCGCGCCCGTCGGCGATCTGCAGCAGCAGGATTTCACTCTCCTCGATAACAAGCAGCCGCAATCCATCACTTCTTTCCAGGCCATCACCGGCCGCGAAGCGCCCATCTCCGTCACCATCGTGCTGGACGCCGTCAACTCGGACTACCGCACGCTCACCTTCGCGCGCATGCAGACCGACAAATTCCTGCGCGCCGATGGCGGCCATCTGGCCTATCCCGTCACTTTGGCCGTCTTCACCGATAAAGGCCTGCAGAGTCTCGCGAATTACTCCGGCGACGGCAACGCCCTCAGCGCCGCTCTCGATAGCGACGACATCGGCATCCGCTTCATCACCCGCTCCGCCGGATTCTACGGCGCCGCCGACCGCCTGGGGCTTTCCATCACCGCGATGCGCCAACTGGCGACGAGCCTGGCCTCCCGCCCCGGCCGCAATATCGTGCTGTGGGTTTCTCCCGGCTGGCCGATTCTCTCCGGTCCGAACGTGCAGCTCATCCAGAAACAAGAAGATCAGATCTTCGGCGATATCGTCGGACTTTCGGATCAGTTCCGCGCGGCGCGGCTCACCTTGTACAACGTGAATCCGGTCGGCAGCAGCGAATCGGTATTCCGCGGCACGTATTACGAGGAATTTACGAAGGGCGTCAGTAAACCGAACCAGGTGGAGCCCGGGAATATCGCGCTGCAGGTGCTGGCGCTGCAGAGCGGCGGCGAGGTGCAAGATTTCAATAACGATATGGCCGTCCTGCTGCAAAAATGCATTTCGGATTCCGCGCCGTACTACGAAATCTCCTTCGTGCCGCAAGCGGCCGAGCGTCGCGATGAATATCACCACCTCGAAATAAAAATCGCGAAGCCCGGCCTCACCGCGAGAACGCGCCAGGGCTATTACGCGCAGCCGCAGTCGCACCCGTAAGCGTGGCCACCGCGCTTACTTAGTGCGCGCTAGCCGCCGCGTCGTTCGGGTGCGACTGGTCCGCAATGAAGTTCAGTTCCCAGGTTTTCCCGCCATCAGCGGAAAACGACTGCTCGAAGTGTGGCGCGCTCGACGTCAGCTTCGTCCAGTCGTAGCGGATCAAAACCGTTTTGCCGTTAACCTTGTCCTGCGCGTAAAAATCGCCGTGGCCATCCTTGAATTTTCCGACCTGCGGCGGATCCAGGATTCCGATCCGGCTGCTGGCCCAATAGAGCCGCCACACATGCTCCGCGGGATCGTACAGGCGCAGCGTTAACCCCTCGATGTGTCCGCTCGAGCCGTCCAATTCGATCGTGTCTAGTTGCGCGCGCCCGTCCCAAATCTTGTAACAGACTCCCGTGCCCGTAAGGTCCACCCAGGTATTCGAACCCGTCATGGGATGCAGCATCCGCTTCAGTTCAAACTTCCAGTTTCCGAAGAGCGGATCGAAATCGTGCCGGCCGTCACCTTCCGTGGAATCGGCGGCGGCGCTCGCCGTCGTCGCCACGCCATATTGCCGCTGGGCGGCGTCGAACGCCGCTTCGCTCACGCGCGTCTGGTCTGTAATCCAGTTCACTTCCCAGGTTTTGCCGCCGTCATCGGAAAACGACTGCTCAAAGTGCGCCGAATTCGGCGTGATGTCCGACCAGATGAAGCGAATGAAAATCGTCCGGCCGTCGATAAAGTCCTGGCAATAAAACTCGCCGCGGCCATCTTTGAATTGCCCGACCTGCGCCGGATCCAGGATCCCAATCTTGCTGTTGGCCCAAGAGAGCCGCCACTCGTGCGACGTGGGGTTGTAGGTGCGCAGCGTCAATCCTTCGATCCGTCCGGCCACGGCGCTATTGGTTTCGAACTGCTCGATCTGCGCGCGGCCATCCCAGATATTGAACGTCTTCGATGTTCCGTCGAACTCCACCCATGTATTCGAACCCGTCAGCGGATGCCGCCGCCGCTTCAAGTGAATTGTCCACGTGCCCACTTCGAAATCGAAATCGTGCGAGCCGTCGCGCTCCGCGGGCGCCGCTTGCGCGCCAGAGCTGGCGGCGCTGGCTGTCGCTTGTTGGGGGCTTGCTGCTTGCGTTGTGGTGGCGATTCGATTGCCCGCGTTCGAATTCCACGCGGCGCTCACCGCGCCGGCAGGGAAGAGAATGCCCAGCGCGCACAGCCCCAGGTACATCCATAGCTTTTTAGGCGTCATGAAGAGTGCTTCCTCCGGGAAAATGGTCATGCTTCGTGCCGCCCGAAAGTTACGCCCGGAAGTGGCCTGCCACAATAGCCACTTTGCCGTGATATGATATGGCCACTTCAAGCCGGTCCCGATGAAGAGAATCTCGCCCAGCTTCCTGCCGCCCATCGCGCTCGATTCCAGCCGCAAAATTCCTATGTACAGCCAGGTTTCCGAATGGTTTCGCCGCGCCATCCTCGCCGGCCAGTTGCGCCCCGGCCAACGCTTGCCCTCCAGCCGCAGCCTCTCCGCCGAACTGAAAATCTCGCGCATTCCCGTGACCAGCGCGTACGAGCAATTGCTCGCCGAGGGCTACCTCGAGACGTTCGTCGGCGCCGGCACCTGCGTCGCCCGCTCCATCCCCGACGACGCACTGAAGCCGGCGCCCGGCAAAATCAGCGGCGCGGCCGGCGGGCGCGCCTCCGCAACGAAAGCCCGGCGCCGCGTTTCCCGCCGCGTGGATTTGCTGCACGCGCCGGAGCAGACCTGGTCGAACGAACTGGTCGCCTTTCGCATGCACCTGCCGGCGCTCGAACATTTTCCCATCGGGCTGTGGTCCAAGCTGGTGAATCGCCACGTGCGCAGGCTCAGCCGGCAAGTGCTCGCTTATGGCGACGCCAAAGGCTACGCGCCGCTGCGCGAAGCTATCGCGGAATATTTGGGCGCGGTCCGCGCGGTGCGCTGCGAGCCTTCGCAAGTTCTGGTGACCACCGGCTCGCAGCAGGGCATTCAACTCTCGGCGCAAGTGCTCCTCGATGCCAATGAGCGCGTGTGGATCGAAGAGCCGGGCTATCCCGGAGCGCGCCAGGCGCTGATGATGGGCGGAGCGCGGTTGGTGCCCGTCCCGGTGGATCACGAAGGCCTGAACGTCGCCGAAGGAATTCGCCGCGCGGGCGCCGCGCGCGCTGCTTACATCACTCCCTCGCATCAATATCCGCTGGGCGTCACCATGACGGCCGCGCGCCGCATGTTGCTGCTGAATTGGGCCGCGCGCAGCGGCGCCTGGATCATCGAAGACGATTACGACAGCGAATATCGCCTCGGCGGCCGGCCCATCGCCTCGCTGCAAGGTCTCGACTCCGACCAGCGCGTGATTTACGTCGGCACCTTCAGCAAGGTGATGTTTCCCGCGCTGCGCCTCGGCTATGTGGTCGTTCCCAAAGATCTGGTGGACGCGTTTTCCGACGCGCGCAATGCCACCGACCAGTTTTCCTCCACTCTGTATCAAGCCGTGACGACCGATTTCATCCGCGAAGGACATCTGGCGCGCCACATCCGCCGCATGCGCATGCTTTATATGGAACGCCGCGCCGCGCTCGTCGCCGCCATCGAAAAACAAATGGATGGCCGCCTGGAAGTGCTCGGCGCCGAAGCCGGCATGCATCTGGTGGCGCTGCTGCCGCCGGGTGTAAGTGATGTGGCCGTTGCGAAAAAGGCCGCGAAAATGGGAATTTCCGCGATGCCCTTATCTTCCTGCTACCTGAAACCGCCCGCCCGCGGCGGCTTGATCCTCGGCTACGGCGGCGTGGACGCGAGGCAAATTCGCGACGGCATGAGCAAGCTGCGGATGTGCATCTGATTTCGCGGCGTTGGCGCGCTGCTGCGAGTTTGCGCGAAGAATGCCGCAAGCGCTTCTAGCTTCGTCTTCGCCTCGCCATCGCCTTTTCGCATTCCATTCTCTAGTTACCGTTTGAAACACCGCCGCGACTTTCGCGTCCGCCCCCGCAAGCGAATGCACTATTCTGGACGTCCAGCCTTAACGAGGTATTTTATGGCGAACACTTCTGCTGCCGGCAATTCGTATCGTGCGGCACGCCGCAGTACGCGCCGCGATCAGGCCGTCCAGGTCACCGTGTCGGGCGTGGATTCCCGCCGCGGGCCCTATATCGAAAAAGTTTCCACCGTCACCATCAGCTGCCACGGTTGCAAATATCCATCGAAGTATCAGGTTCTGCCCGAAGCCTGGGTCACCCTGGAACTGGTTCCCGAAAAGAGCGACGCTCCCAAAATCTCCGCGCGCGGCCGCGTGAAATGGGTCAAGCGCGACCACGAATCCAGCGGCCCTTTTTACACCGCCGTCGAATTCGAAAGCCCCTACAACATCTGGAAAATTGATTCGCCTCCCGAGGACTGGTTGGAGTTCGGCCAGGAACGCAAACTCGGTCCCGAACCCGTGGTGCCCAAGCCGGTCGCAGTGCTGCAACCGAACCTCGCGACGGCCGCCGCGAAACCGGAACACGCGAAACTCGCCACCACACCGGGCGAGCGCATCTTCTCCACCGCTTCCGCCGCCGCTTCCGGAAATCGCGCCGTCGGCAACCTGATGGGCGAATTCCAGCAGCAGATGGAGCTGATGATCGCCGAACTCGCTTCCGCCGCGGTCCACGAGAAGTCGGCGGCCATTTTGAACGACATCCGCTCCGGTCTGCGCGAGGATGCCAGCGCCATTCTCAGTGAAGTCGCTGCTTCGCAATCCACCGAATGGGCCCAGCAATCGCTCCAGCAAATCGAGCGCGCCAGCCAGACGGGCGTTCGCGCGCTGCACGCGCAGTGGACTAGGAAGATTGAAGCGGATTTCGAGCAATCTCTGCACCGCATCGAAGTGCGGGCCCGCGAAGTGGAAGTGCTCTCCGAAACTCTCTTCGCCAACGCCCTCGAGCGTCTGCAGCAAACCCTCGAAACCTTTCACAAGGAAGCTGTCGAGCGCATCGTAGTGCGCCTGAAAGACCGCATGGCGCCGGCCTTCCGCGAAGCCAAGGACGTCGCGACGGATCTCGCCAAGCGCCAGGAGGAATTGCAGGCATCCTTCGCCGAAGCCTCCGAAAAAGCCACCGCCAAAATCGAAGACGCCTGCGCGCGCCTGGAAAAGCAGTTTGAAATGGTGATGCACGCGCGCGTGGATGCCGCCCAGGAAGAAATGGAACGCGCCGCCGCGGGCGTCGCCAATTTCGCGCTCGATAATATCCGCGCCGCCGCCGGCCGCAACGTCAGCGAGACGCAAGCGCGCCTGCAGGAAGCCTCCGAGCGCACTCTCGAGGCCGTGCGCAATACCCTCGAGCAAAAGGCCGCCGGAACTTCCAGCGATTTCGCGAATGAATTGACGCACTACAGCCGCAGCCATCTGGAATTCGTCAGTGGCGCCATCGCCGAGCTTGCCAAAGGGATCGGCAAACGATCGAAGGACTAATGGGAATTCTCGCGGAGGCCCGGGCCGCAACGATGCAAGGTCCAATCGGAATCGCGCCAGACGTCCGGCTGATTCTTCAGCAGACTGACTGCTCCGCCGGCTTCTGCCACGAAACCGCCGCGCTCGATTTTGCCGGCCACCCGCTGTGCGTCGCGCACTTTCTTCCCGAATGTACCCAGGAGCTGGAATCGCGCAGCGCGCAATTGCGCGAGTTGTCGTTTGATCCCGCCGCCACCACCGCCTTCCAGGATTTTATGGCCACCTGCGCGCAGCACGCGCAAGAGTTGGTGGCCGACCCGCGCTTCGCGCAGCCGCCTGCAAACACCGGCCTGCTCGATTTTCTGCTGCGCATCTCGCAATTGAGCCAGCGCATTCGCCGCAGCCCGCGCAAAAATTCCGCCGTTCCCATCTGGTTGCGCCGCGAAGACCCCTATCGCACCTGGCAGGAAGAAACCTGGACCGTCACCGTCAGCCGCCATGGCGCCGGGCTGATTTGCCACCGCCCCGTGGATAAGGGTGGCACGCTGGTCCTCTGCCGCAAGGATAAAGGCTGCCGCGCCGAAGCCACCGTCGTCTACGCCCTGCGCGATTCAGAAGGACGCAAGCAAATCGGCGTGCAATTTCGCGATCCCACCGATTTCTGGGATTTAGATTAGAATCACTGCATGACCGGCGCAAAACCCCAGCCTCGCGATTTAATTCCCAAGCTCGACGCGCTCGCCACCAGCTCCGCCACCGCGCAGGACTTGATGGCCGGCGTCGCGAAACTTTTCCATCAGGAAATGCTGCGCTACAACTGGGTGGGCTTCTACATGCTGGAAAAAGAAGGCGCGCAGGACATGCTCGTCCTCGGCCCGTTTCGCGGCACCATGACTCCGCACACGCGCATCCCGCTCCATCAAGGCATCTGCGGCGCCGCCGCGTCCACCGGTAAGACGATCATCGTGGACGACGTCAACGCCGACCCGCGCTACCTCGCCTGCTCGGTGGAAACCAAATCCGAAATCGTAGTCCCCATCTTCGTAAATAAAATCGTGGTAGGCGAGCTGGACATTGACAGCCACTTCCCGGCAGCCTTCGCCCCCGACGACCGCGCCTTGTGCGAACACGCCGCCGCGGTAGTAGGTCGCTACTTGGAAAAGCATCCCTGAAGCTGTGCTACAAGCAAACCGCCGCCCGCGCCCCGGTTTTTCTGGGAGTGCGGGAGCTTGTTGACCCTGAGGAACGAAGGGCTCCCGCCTGTTGCAAGGCGAAGCTTGCTTCGCTGCTCGTCGACTTCGCACCGCCGCTCGCCGAATCCGCCCCATCGTCAGCGCTTTCGGTGCTGAATCTGTAGCGGCCGGTCGCGAAGCGAGCGGGCACCTTTGTCGATCCGTCCGCTCGAAATAACGTACCCCGCTCAGCGCGAGCGGCACCGAGGCGCCATCTAGGAGTGCGGCGGCTTGCCGCCGCCGTGCGATGTCAGACGCAGCGCGTGCATTGAGGCGAGGCTTGCCTCGCCGCGCGCCGGTTTTCAGATACTCAGTGTGGGGATAGAGCGAGGTGAAACTTCCAAGCGGCGAGGCAAGCCTCGCCTTGTAACAGGCGGGAGCCCTTCGTTCCTCAGGGTAAACAAGCTCCCGCACTCCCTGATGTTGCCAGCCGAGCGAAACTTTTGTAGCAACCGGCCACATGATGGCGCGGGCCGCGTGACCATGATCGTTGCTGCGTTGAATCGCGGAAGGGAAGCGCATAACATACCAACGCCATGAAAATTCTGCGATCGCTTTTCATCTTGATTTTTTGCGCCGCGCTCCCCGCCCGCGCGCAACAACCCAAATCGCTCTTCTACATGACGCGCGACCCGAACTCCGTCCGCTCATTCCTCGCGCACACCAATAAAATAGACACGCTCGTCCCCACCTGGTACTCGGTGGATTCCACCGGCTTGGTTCAGGGCGGACCCAACCCGCTCGTACTCGAGACCGCGCGGCAAAATCACGTCCCGGTAATGCCCATCGTCGTGGACGTCAACTTCCTGCAAGACGATTTTCACAAGCTGCTGACGAATCCCGCCGCGTACCACGAAATGTTTACGCAATTAATCGAAGCGTGCAAAGTGAACGGCTACGCCGGCTTCCAATTCGACTTCGAAAACGTCAACTGGTCCGACCGCGACATTTTTTCGAAAATGGTCGCCGAAGCCGCCACGCTCTTCCACCAAAATAATCTGCAACTCACCATCGCCACCGTCCCCAATTCTCCCGGTGCCGCCGGCGAAACCAACTATTCCGCGTGGATCTACGAAAACTGGCGCGGCGCCTACGACCTGGCCGCGCTCGCGAAATCCGTGGACCTGATCTGCTTGATGACCTACGACCAGCACACCCGCCTCACTCCGCCCGGCCCCGTCGCCGGCTGGTCCTGGACCGTCAACAATCTCGACTACGCCCTCAAATTCGTCCCGCGCGAAAAAATTTCCCTCGGCATCCCGCTCTATGGCTACCACTGGTTCGCCGCCGCCCCTCTGCCTCCCAACGCCAAGCCCACCGACCGCCCGAATCCCTCTGCCGCCTACATTTCCACCGCCGACGCGCTCGATCTCGCCCGCGCCTACAATGGCCACATCGAATGGGACGCCACCGATCGCACCGCCTGGTTCTATTTCTATCGCGACGACGAGCGCGAATGGATTTTCTACACCGACGCGCGCACTTTCAAGGAACGCTACGAACTAGCCAAACAAAGGGGCCTGCAAGGTTTCTGCTCCTGGGTCCTAGGCACAGAAGATTCCGCCATCTGGGACCTCTTGCCCGCGCATCCGTAACCAAATCCAAAGACCGGCACGACGCCTCTGGGAGTGCGGCAGCTTGTTTACCCTGAGGAACGAAGGGCCGCCGCCTTTTGCAAGGCGAGGCTTGCCTCGCCGCTTGCCGATTTCGTCTGGTCGTATCCGCGCACGCAACATCGGCCGAGCCATATCCGCACACCTAGCAGCGGGCGAACAGCGCATGGCGAGGCAAGCCTCGCCTTTAGCGATCTTCCCGCGTCTGACATCGCACGGCGGCGGCAAGCCGCCGCACTCCCAGATGGTGCCCGGCCAGCGTCGCGCTGCTGCCGGCACAATCGTATCCGCGCTGCCATCAGGGAGTGCGGGAGCTTGTTTACCCTGAGGAACGAAGGGTTCCCGCTTGTCGCAAGGCGAGGCTCGCCTCGCCGTTTGCCAATTTCGCCCCGCCCGCCGTCTCGCACTCCCTGCTCGCGACCTATCGGATGGCGACGCAACCGTCGCACCGCCGCGCGGTTCCGAAAAATCAGCGACGCGGTAACAACTCTGCGGTAAACTCCTATGCGCAATCACAAGTGAATTTGGAAGTTCCGGGAATTCGCGCTCTATCCGGAAATATTCGGCGCGACCGCGTCGAGCGAAAGAGAGAACACATGCAGCGAATCATCTGGCGCACCGCCCCCGTCGCACTCGTAGTTTTTCTCGCGTCTCTAGCTTTCCCCTCCGGCTTGCGCGCGCAGAGTGTCGCCGCCAAATACTTTAAGGCCAATTGCACGCTCTGCCATGGTGAAGACGGCGGGGCCGACACTCCCACCGGCAAAGCCCTCAAGGCCAAGGATCTTCGCTCGGACGTGGTGCAAAAGCAGACGGACGCCGAGCTGAACGCCGTCATCACCAAGGGCCGCGGCAAAATGCCGGCCTTCGGCGGCAAAGCGTCTCCGGACATGATCAAGTCGCTCGTCGCTTACGTCCGCACACTTCCCAAGAAATGAAAATCTCACTGTGACTTGCGGGCCGCTGAAATCTGCGCCGCGCCGCGGACTTGTTGAAGCTTGCTTCGCCGTACCGGCGGAAATCGCCGCCCTCCGGAGGGGCCGATGAAGATCGCTGCGGACGATCCCGGAAACACGCCGCGCTGGAAATTCGCGACGCGCCAGCCCTTCGAGCAGCAGCGCCGCTCGTTCCTGGGAGCGCTGCTCGGCCTTGGCTCGTTGTGCGTCGGCGCTCTGCTGGCCGTCCCCTTGATTCGTTTCGCGCTTTTCCCGCTCTTGCGCCGCACCACCGAATTGAAAGCATCCACGGTCGGCCCCCTGAGCGATTTTTCGTCCTTAACCGAACCCGTCGAGCGCACCATTCAGATCGAGCAAGTGGACGGCTGGCGCAAAGCCGTCTCCGAAAAAGCCGTGTACGTCACCAAGAGCAGCGGCGGCCAATTGATCGTGCTTTCCTCAATCTGCCCGCACCTGGGCTGCACCGTTCCGTGGGTCAGCGCCACGCAGGAATTCATGTGCCCGTGCCATGGCGCTGTTTATGCGCCGGATGGCGCGCGCATCAGCGGCCCGTGCCTGCGCGGGATGGATACGCTGGAAACAGTCGAAAAGGATGGACAGTTGCTGGTGCGCTTCCAATATTTCCGGCAGCTCGTCGCGGACAAGGAAGTCATCGGCTAGCTGAGTCATACTCTGAAAAAGGGAAGGGAAGTCTTCACTCGTGGATTCTGCTGATCACCGCCAAAACGACGCTCCTCCGGAAGCCGCTACCGGCTTCCGCGGCTGGCTGAATCGCCGCACCGGCCTGGATTCCTTGCTCAGCAGCGCGCTCGATGAGCCCATCCCCGGCGGCGCGCGCCTCGCCTACATTTTCGGCTCCGGGCTGCTCTTCATTTTCCTTTCGCAGATCATCACCGGAGTATTTCTCGCGCTTTACTACGTGCCCTCCGCCGATCACGCCCACACCACCGTCGCTTACATCACCAAATCCGTCACCGCCGGATCATTCTTGCGCGGCCTGCATTCCTATGGCGCCAGCGCCATGATCGTCGTCCTGCTCCTGCATCTTTCGCAAACCTATATCTACGGCGCCTACAAAGGCCGCCGCGAATTGCTCTGGTTTTCCGGCTGCCTATTATTCGCGCTCGTTCTGGGCATGGCTTTCACCGGCTATCTGCTCCCGTGGGACCAGAAGGCCTACTTCGCCACCGCCGTCGGCACCAACGCCGTCAGCGAAGTTCCCTTGATCGGCGAAAGCCTCAAACGCCTGATGCGCGGCGGCACGGACATGGGCACGCTCACCATTTCGCGCTTTTTTGTCGCGCACGTATTCCTGATTCCCGCCTGCATTTTCGCGCTGCTCGCCTCGCACCTTTTTCTTTTTCGCAAAGCCGGCCCCGCCGGACCCGTCACCGAACATCCTTTCCAGCCTACGCAGAAGCCGGAGCTTTTCTATCCCCGGCAAATCCTGATGGATCTGGCGCTCACCGCGCTGCTCATCATCTTTCTCGGCTGCCTCGCCTTCTTCGTCCCCGTGCAGCTCGGCCCCGCCGCCAATCCCGCCGACGCGCAGTACATCCCGCGTCCCGAGTGGTATTACCTGCCGATTTTTCAGTGGCTGAAATACTGGCACGGCGCCGCATCCGTCGTCGGCGTCCTGGTGATTCCCACCATTCTCGCGCTCGCCGTCGTCGCCGTTCCCTTTCTCGATCGCGGCATCGAGCGCCGTCCCTGGAAACGCCCCATCGCGATGGGCGCGTACATCTTCATCATGGGCGCGCTCATCGGCCTCGGCCTGCGCAGTAAATATCTCGACCGCCACGACCCGCAGGTCGCCGAGCAGCTCGCCAAACAAAAAACCGAAGAAGCCGAGTACATGAGCAAGCCTTTCGAGCCGGAACTCTCCTCGGCGTCGCTCGCCGCCGCCAACGTCGCGCTTGCCGATCCGCTTGCCGCGAAAGGCAAGGCCATTTTCGAAACGCATTACTGCACTGGGTGCCACGGCGAAGGTGGAGTAGGCACTGTCGCCGGCCCCGCGCTCATCGGCATAAGCGCCAAGCTCAACCCCGAGCAGATCACCGAGCTACTCCATCACCCCACCGCAAAAATGAAAGCCGGCGGCATGCCCACCCCAGACCTCCCGCCCGACGACATGAAAGCCCTGGTAGCCTACATCTCCAGCCTGAAGTAGCGCGATCGCTTGCCCTTTGCGACAGAGCTTCCTTCATTTTTTGAACACGCTTGTCGCAAGACCTCGATCGTGCGACAGTAAATCAATGCCCAAATCCAAGCCCATGAAGAAGTCCGGACTGCTTGTGTCGCCGAACTCGCAAACACTCGTCCCTGCGCAGAACACGGACGAGATGGCCAAAATGGAGTCTGCGACGGTCGCCTACCTCGACAATCTGAGCGTCGAGGAGATCCAAGAAGAGTCGGATTGGGGCTGGCTTGGCGGGCTGTCTCTTTCGCAGCTCGAAGACTGACGCCAGACCGACTGTGACTCGCTCGTGGACCAATGCCATTCTTGCTTTTGGCGCCCTGCTCTTAACTTTCAAACGTTAACTCTCGACCTGCAGGCCTGACTCGCAATCCCCGCCCGCGCCGCCGAATGCTACCTCTGCCAAGATGCGTCCGCCTCGCGACCGCAAGCGCCGCACAGACCGGTCCAAGAGCATCGTGACGCAGCGTGATCCAGCGCCGGAGGCGCGGCATAAGTTAGCCCCGGGCGTAAGCCCGGGGAAACCTCGCGGAAGGTGCTCCGAGCGCCGTAGGCGCGACACAAGCTTCGGCTGCGCGTATGGGCAAGATGCATCGCATCCAGCGTTTACTTTTTAACTGTCAACTTTAAACTGTCAACTCCGCCGCCCCACCGTCTCCCGCGCCACGATCCTTGACACCCCTCCGCGCCATTCCTATACTTCTCCCCGCCACGAACTTTTCTCCTGGGGGACTCTGATGTTCAAATATTCGCTCGCTATCGCCCTGATCGCCCTTTCCGCCAGCTTTGCTTCCGCGCAAGAAGGTGGAAAAATTCATCAACCGAAGCTCACGCCGCAATCGAGCGGCACCACGCAACTGCTGATTGCCGTCAATCCGGTGAATGATCGGGTCGTCTGGGCCGCCGGCACCGGCGGCACCTACGTCGTCACCACCGACGGCGGCAACCACTGGAAATCCGGCGTGGTGCCGGGTACGACGGATGACCCGAACGATGAGTTGCAATTCCGCGACGTGCAGGGCGTCAGCGATAAAATCGCCTATTTAATGTCGATCGGCAACAACCCCACCGATTTCAGGATTTATAAAACCACCGACGGCGGCGCCACCTGGAACATCCAGTTCACCAACGAACTCGATAACGCCTTTTACGATTGCTTCTCCTTCTGGACACCCAACCGCGGCATCACCCACAGCGATTCCGTGAACGGAGTTTTTCCAGACATTCGCACCACGGACGGCAAAACCTGGCACTCGATCTCCGCGCACATGCCTCCCGCGCTCTCCGGCGAAGCTTCCTTTTCCGCCAGCGGCACCTGCATCGCCACCGAAGGAGATCGCAACGCCTGGATCGCCACCGGCGGCGCGTCCATCGCCCGCATCCTCTCGACGCGCGATGGCGGAGACACCTGGCACGCCTACGACACGCCGCTCGTCAGTTCGGGCAGCGCCGGCGGCATTTCCGTAGCCTTCCGCGACGCGTTCCACGGAATTCTCGGCGGCGGCGATCTCGCTTCCAACGATTCCGCGGAGACCGCCACCTCCGATGACGGCGGCCGCACCTGGACGCTCACCAATAAGCCACCCATCTCCGGCGCGATTTTCTGCCTCGCCTACGTCAACGGAAATTCTCAGGGCGATGGCGACGGCCCCGGCGACAATCGTGGCGACAATCGAGGTGAAGGCTCGTGGTTCGGTCATCCGGGCAACCGCGCCGTGGTGGTCACCGCCGAAACCGAACCCGATTTCAGTTCCGGCGCAGCCGCATGGACTCCCGACGAAGGCCACACCTGGTTTCAAATCCCCGGCGCCAGCGGCTACTGGGCAGTAGCCTTCGCCAATCCGCAAGCCGGCTGGTTCGTAGGCAACAACGGCCAAATCCTGAAGATCAGCTTTTAGCACGGTCAAAAGCGGGTAGTCACAGCGTGTCGCTGAAGATCTCGCCTAAGAAAACGAAAATCTTTGTAGGCCGTAGCTTTAGCTACGGCACAATCGCAATTAGTTGCGCGCGGCTTTAGCCGCTGAAGTACAGGTATTGCAGTTCTCGCGCAGACTCTTGAGCCCCTGAATCGCGGTTCTGACTTCTTCCATCAAGATTTACCACTTTCGGTTTCCCAAGGTGGATATGGTTCAGCAACGTGAAAGCCAAGATCTTTCGCCCGCTCCCAACACTTGCGACCCTCGCACCACTTACTTTCCAGTTCGGGGTGTTGGCCAAAGTAAAGCGAGCCCAGGTTATTCCACGCCACGGGACTATCCTGTGCTGTGGCTTTGAGTAGCCAACGTTCGGCCTCCAGAACATCACGCTGCACGGCCCACCCGGTCTCGTACAGCAGGG
This sequence comes from uncultured Acidobacteriota bacterium, assembly GCA_963780035.1. Classification (GTDB taxonomy): domain Bacteria; phylum Acidobacteriota; class Terriglobia; order Acidiferrales; family UBA7541; genus Palsa-295. The sequence continues at coordinate 613,782 of CAWAAG010000024.1, forward strand.
CGATCATGCATTGCGCGTCAGGATTTCCAGCGAGTGCGTGGGGCATGGCGTTTTTCAACACGAACGCATAGTCAGCGCGAGCGAACGCTTTCGAAATCTCATCCCAGTTGTAGTCGGGCAGTGTCATGCTGTTAGGATTTCTCCCTGTGTTCGGACGTCTCGCTCACTTCCCAACCGGCACAGTCATCTTATCGGTCGCAAACGCCACCGGCCCCGCATACGACGCGCGAATGGACTTGCGCACCTCCGCTTCCGCGTTCTCGACGTCCGGCGCAATATGGCTTAGCAACAAGCTTTTCACTCCACTCACGTGCGCCGCTTCGCCGATTTTCCGCGGCGGCGTATGAAAATCGTAAAGCTGCGCTGGCGATTCCGGAGGATCCAGCACCGCGCAATTGAACACCAGCAAATCCGCGTTCTTTGCGAGAAGCTCCAGATTCGGCAGCGCCGAAGCGTCCATATCCCCTGAAAAAACCACGCTCTCGCTCTTATACGAAATCCGGTAAGCCACCGAAGGGCAGTCGTCGTGATGCGTCGCAATTTCTTCGATCACCAGGCCGCCCGCATCCACGATTTTCGTCTCCGGAGAATCCAGCTTGATCGCGAGGTCGTGCACCTCGAAAGTTTCATCCGCGCCAAACGTCTTCTGATACGCAAACGCGCCGTCTTTGCCCAGCAGCAAATCCACAAAGCGCGAAGTCTTCGGGAAAAGCCCCGCGCCGTCCGGGCCAAAAACGCGAAAAACAATCGGCCCGTCGGCGGTCAACCCGCGCGCCAGAAAAAATGCCGGCAAATCGCTGCTGTGATCAATGTGCAGGTGCGTCAGCAAAATCGTGTCCACCTTCTCCAGATCGAGCCCCATTTCGCCAATCCGCAAAAAAGCGCCCGGCCCGCAATCCACCAATACCCGCGGCGTCCCGTCCAGCAGCACCAGAATACTCGAAGCCGCCCGCCCCAGCGCCCGCGGCCCACCCGACCCCAGTACCACCACTTCCATCGCTGGCACCGCCGGCTTGGTCGAAGCCGCGCGCAGCAACGACGGCAACAAAAACACAACCGCCGCGGCAAGCGCCGCCAGCATCTTCTTGCTCAGGGCTCTTCCTCCCCGCGAAATCGCGCAACTTCCCTGAACCCGCGCGATGAGCCGCGCTTCGGCTTACAATCCGTTGTAATTCGCCACTACGCGCGCGACTTTTCCCGCCGGCGATAGCTCCATGTACTCCGCCGTGCGCGTCCCTTTTTGATTGGTGTAGTACAGCACGACGCTCGCGACGCCCCACAGCACGTCTTCCAGACGAAAGTGCAATTCCGGATAAGCCTCCAACCCGCGCTGGAAATAAGCGCGCAGGTTCGCCTTCCCGGCCACCTTGCCATCCGAAGTGCCCAAAAGCCGAGCCGCCACCGGCGAACTCAATTCCACCGCATCCTCGTAATGCGCCATGATCGCGTCCAGGTCGCGCGCATTCCACGCCGCCACCCAATCGTTCGCGAGTTTCCAAGCCTCGTCGCGTGTCACCGCAGCAGCTCCAGCGGCAAATTCATCTCCAATGCGCAACCACCCTACTTATCCGCATACTTCTCCGCCCCCATAAAATGCAAAGAAACATACGGCTCATCGCCCACCACCCAACTGTCATGTCCCGGCGGCCCCGGCGGAATATAAAAAAGCGTCCCCGCGCGCATCTCGTGCACGGTTCCATCTTCCATCGCCGCCGTAGCGCAACCGGACACCACCATCCCCACATGCTCCACATTGCAGCGCGCCGCGCCCACCCCCGGCCCCACGTGCAGCGACCACCGCCATCCCGGCTGATAAGTAGCCCGGCCAATCGTCATCCCGCCAATGTGCACCACTTCGAATTTTCCCTTCTCAAACGTGCGCACTTCATCCGGCTGTTCAAATTGCTTCAATATCGTCTCCAGCTTCGGCTTGGTAATCTCCATGGCTCCCTCGCAATTCGCAACATCCGCAATCATCCTAGCGCCGTAAGGTCCCCACCCACACGGGCCAAATTGTCAGTGATCCGCGCAGCAACCGCAGCTCTCGAATTCTCCGTGAACTCTGTCCGTTGCCTTTCTCTGTGCACTCTGTGTTAAATCTTTAATCGTCGGCGCCGGCACGAAGTCGGCCGCCGCGCCTATTCCGTCGAACGCGCCCACACGCTCTGCACCTTCGGCGGCTTCAGCAAAGTCTGCATCACCACGCAATATTGCTCGGTCTTCTCGCGCAAGCCGCGCAGTTGTTCCGCGGTCGCCTCCGGCGCGGCGATATCAAAATTCACGCGAATCGTCTCGAATCCCACCGGCACATCTTTCGCGATCCCCAGAGTTCCGCGCAAATCCAGATCGCCCTCGACGGTCACCGCAATGCTCTCGGTGGCAATTCCCATCGCCGCCGCCACCATCTGGCAGGTGATTTGCGCGCAGGCCGCCAGCGCCCCCAGCAACAAATCGCCCGAACAGGCCCCCGCGCCCGCGCCGCCCACGCCCTTGTGTGCTTCGGCCTTATAGATCGCGCGTCCCAGATCCACCGAGCACGATACCGGCGCGTCCGTCTGTGCGCCCTTCGCCCGCAAGGTGATTCGCGAAGCGCTCGGATCCGCGCGATACTGGTCTTTCAATGGTTTTTGCAACGATCGCAGGTCCATGGCTACCTCACGTGATGAATTGGATGACGCGGCGTCTCGCCGGATGCGCCGGCTCGCATCCTCCGGCATGTCGGACAGCCGGCCCAGCGCCCGCGCCAATGCGCTGCGCCGCGCCGCGCCGCAACCCGCCAGCCTGCGCCGTCAGACTGTATTGCTGCCGCCGCACAGGAATGCTAGCATCCGTTCATGCCCAAATTCGTCATCGAACGCGAAATTCCCGGAGCTGGAAACCTCACCGACGCGCAGATTCGCGAAGCCGCGCAAAAATCCATCAGCGCGCTTAAATCCATGGGTACCGAAATTCAATGGCTGCACAGCTACGTCACCGGCGACAAAATCTACTGCGTCTATCTCGCGCCCGACGAAGCCACCATCTGCGAACACGCCAAGCGCGCCGGCCTCCCAGCCAATCGCGTCTCCGCCGTACGCCGCCTGATCGATCCCACCGCCGGCGAATAGCCCTGCGCGAATTGCCCAGCCGTCAAAATTGAGTGACCTTGCTGGCCCCTGGACCTCGCGCCGTGTAGGGGCGGGTCTGAGACCCGCCCCTACAACTTCAGATGCGTTTCGGTTGGTCCGCCTCGGAATTGCGAAGTGTACGCGTTCAACTAACGCGCACTGCGCGTCGCGGCGGTAGATTGCCTTGCGCTACGCCGGCGCCGCCCCCTCGCGCAGCAACACCTCATCGATCGTTTTCTCCACGGGCGTGTCCCAACCCTCCAGCCACGCCGTCGCGCCGGTGGTATCAATCAGTTCCTGCCGCGCCGGTTCCAATATCGCTTCCAATTTCGCCAGCTCCACGGGCGTCAAAGGCGCTCCAATATTCAAACGCAAGGCCGCCGCCGCTCCCGCCAGGCGCAACGAACGCTCCGCCTGCCGCTCGGCCGCCGCCGCGCACGCAAAACATTCCAGCAAACGCGCAATCCCGCGCTTATGTTCCAGCTCCTGAAACACAATCAAGCTTTCGCGATACAAGGACTGCGCCGTCGCGCAATCCCCCTGCTCGCGCGCCAGAGTTCCCAAATCCGCGAGCGTCCCGGCAATCCCCCAGCGGTCGCCGAGCTCCCGGAAAATCGCGAGCGCCTGTTCGTACAACGTCCGCGCCGCCGCGCAATCCCCCTGTTCGCGCGCCGCGTCTCCCTGATGGTTCAACGACCACGCCACGCCCGTGCGATCCCCCAGACCGGCAAATATCGCCAGGCATTCCCCGTAAAGAGATCGCGCCCGAGCATAATCGCCGCGCGATTTCACCACACTGCCGAGGTTGCTCAGCGCCCGCGCCACCGCTTTCTGATCGCCCAATTCCTTCCACAGCAGCAGACTTTCCTCGAACAGCGTGTGCGCCACTTCCACGTCACCGCGGTCCCGGGTATTCACGGCCATCGCGTTCAGCGACACCGCCACGCCCTGCTTGTCTCCCATCTCCCGCGCCACCTGCAGGCCTCCGCCCATCAACGCATCCGCCGCGGCATAATCTCCCTGTTCGCACGCCAGCACCCCCGCGGAAAAAAGCGCGCGCCCGCGCGCCCGCGAAGGCGCCGCCGCAGCCGGAATCTTCAGCAGTTTCTCCAGGCTGTCGCGGCCCTCCGCGAAATATTCCCGTCCCTCCCAATAACGAAATAGCGCCGTGCCCAGCCGCAGACCCCAGTCCGCGTCGCCCGTTTCCGCCAGCCAGTCCAGCGCCGCGCGAAAATTGTCGTGCTCCAGCGCAATGCGCTCCAGCCAATCCGTGCGTTCCGCGCCGCTCTGCTCCGCGGCTTCTTCTTCCGCCAGCACCAGGCAATAGGCGGCGTGCGCGCGCTTGGTCAGCGCCTGCTCGCCGCTGGTCTCCAGTTTTTCCAGTGCGTACTCGCGAATCGTTTCCAGCATCACGAAGCGTGATTCGCCGTTGGCCTGTTCCACGCGCTGCAGCAAACTTTTATCCACCAGCGATTCCGTGCCGTCCAGCAAATCCAGATGCAGGTCGCCCTTGGTGTCGCACACCGCCTCCACGCCCTCCAGCGTGCAACCGCCCCCAAACGCCGCGAGGCGCCGGAAAAGTTTCTGCTCCGCGGCGCTCAGCAAGTCGTAACTCCAATCAATCGCCGAACGCAAAGTCTGCTGCCGCTGCGGCAGATCGCGCGCCCCGCCCGTCAGCAGCTGCAACCGGCTCGCAAGACGCGTGCGCATCGCCGCGGGCGATAGCACTTTCACGCGCGCCGCCGCCAGTTCAATCGCCAGCGGCAAACCATCCAGGCGCGAGCATATTTCCACCACCGCCGTCGCGTTCTCGCGATTCAGCTCGAAATCCGGCTTCACCGCCACCGCCCGCTGCATGAATAGCGCCACGGCCTCGAATTGCCCCAGCATTTCCAGCGCGGTATGCGCATCGGGCAGCGCCAGCGGCGGCACCGGAAATTCGTGCTCTCCGTAAACGTGCAATGCCGCGCGGCTGGTCACCAGAATCTTAAGCTGCGGACCCATCGCCAGAAGCTCCGCCACCATCGGCGCCGCCGCCATCACGTGCTCGAAATTATCCAGCACTAAAAGCATTGGCCCGCGCGACGAGTCCTGCCAATACTTCTTCAGGCTTTCCAGCGGCGTTTGCCCGCCCGTCTCGCGTATCCCCAGCGTCTGGACGATCATCGCGGCCATCAACCCCGCATCGCGCAACGGCGAGAGCGCCACGAAATGCACGCCGCCCGGAAAGCGCTCCGCCAAACCGCTTGCTACTTCCACTCCGAGCCGCGTTTTCCCGATCCCGCCCGGGCCCGTCACCGTCACCAGCCGCACATCCGCGCGCAGCAGCATTTCCTTCGCGGCCGCCACTTCCTTTTCGCGCCCCACAAACCCCGTCCGCTGCACCGGAATATTCGCGGGACGAGCCTCTGCCGCCCGCGCCGGCTTTTCCGCGAATCGCTCGCGTATCGCCGCCAGCTCCCGCGCCAAATCGCGCGTCGCCGCGTAACGCTTCTCCGGCTCCTTCGCCAGGCAGCGCTCGATCGCCCAACACAAAGGCGCCGGCGCGTCCGGATTCTGCGCCCCCAGCGGCTCGGCCTGCTCGCGCATGATCGCGACGAGCACTTCCGCCGCCGTATTCCGCACAAACGCCCGCTTGCCCGTCACCATTTCGTACAGCACCAATCCCAGCGAGAATTGGTCCGAGCGGAAATCCAGCGCGCCGCCGCTGGCCTGTTCGGGTGACATATACTGCACGGTTCCGAGCACCATCCCCGGCCGCGTCTCCCACGACGAAAGCGCGCTCGTTTCCGCTGATGCTCCTCCGGCCGGCGCCGCCTTCGCCAATCCAAAATCCAGAATCTTCACGAAGCCGTCCCGCGTCATCATCAAATTCTCCGGCTTCAGATCCCGGTGCGCGATTCCCGCTTCATGCGCCTTCGCCAATCCCTCCGCCGCCTGTGCCGCGAATTCAATCACTTTGCGGATGGGCAGCGCGCCGCCGCGCAGGAGCTCGCGCAGCGTCTGCCCCTCGATCAGCTCCATCGCGATGTAACGCGTGGCCCCGTCCTGTCCGAGTTCGTGGATGGTAATAATGTTGGGATGATTCAGCGCCGAAGCCGAGCGCGCCTCGCGCTCGAAGCGCCGCAATTGCTCGCTATCCGCCGCAATGGCCGAAGGCAGAATCTTGATCGCCACCATGCGGTCCAGGCGCTTATCCCGCGCGCGGTACACCTCTCCCATTCCGCCCGCGCCGAGCAGCGCCACAATTTCGTAAGGCCCAAGCTGTGTCCCGGGAAGCAAAGCCATAGTTGCCCGCGATTATACCCTTGCAATTCGCCGAACGCGTCTGCAGTTGATCGCCTACACTTCGGCGGCCGCTGCAATTGAATTGCCCTGGGAACGCCAATCTTCCGATTGGCGCAGAGCCTTGGCGCACCAGCCTTCCCGCGAGCACGCAGCCGCCCGCGCGCCGCCATAAGCGCACGTTTCGCCACACTACCACGCCAAACTATCGCGCCGATCTATTGCGCCAATCCCACCCGCCGCAATAATTCCTGAAAGCGCGGATCGCCGCGCAGCGGATCGTACGCCGGTTCCACTTTCAGGCTGGTCACCCCGTTGGAGCGCTCTGCATACTCCTTTTCCAGCCAGTCCAGCGCCGCTCCGTTGTTTCCAACGCCCAGATTCGCGAACGCCATGGACGCCGAATCAACCGGTTGTTTCCGGTTTTCCGCTTCCAGTTTCTTCAATTCCGCTAGAGCCTTCTGCTTCTCACCCGAGCGGCCGTAGATATACGCAAGCCACGCGTACTGCCAAGGTCCCGGGTCCGTCGCTTCCTGCCATGCGTCCAGCCTCGCCAGTGCCTCCGCATAACGGCCTTCCTCCACGTACGCGTTAATCACCATGTGGGCGCGCGGAAACGCCGGATCCATCTCCAGCACGCCTTGCAGCTGTTCGATGGCCCGGTCGTACTGTCGCGAATAATAAAATAGCGCGCCCTGGTCCGTGGTAATGATCAACGACAGCGGATCCAGCTTGCGCGCTAGTTCGCTTTCACGCAGCGCTTCATCAAACCGCCCCCGCCACATCAATAGTTCCGCGTACCACTGGTGCGCCGTCGCATAGTTGGGATTCAGTTCGATCGCGCGCCGGTATTCCTTTTCCGCGGTGTTCCAGTCCCAATCGTAATTCTCCAGCACCAATCCCAGCGCGCAATGCGCCTCCGGCAGTCTATCGTCCAGTTCCAGCGCCTGCACCGCCGCCGCTCGCGCCTTGGGCATGTAGGTCGCCGCCGGAGACAGGCTGTACGACGACATCAGCGAGTAGCTGTTCGCCAGGCCCGCATAGGCCGGCGCATAGCTCGGGTCCTGGTCAATCGCCTGTTGAAAGTAAGCGCTCGCCTGCTCCAGACCCGGGGGCGTCCGCTTGTTCCAAAAATAGAGTCCCTTCAGATAGAGGTCATACGCTCGATAAGCCGCGGGCGTGAGCGCCACTTTGCGAACCGCATCGGCGCGTTGCGCGCTGCCCAGCGTCAGCTCGATCGAATCCGAAATCTCCCGTGCAATTTCCGCTTGCACCACCAGCAGGTTGGTCAATTCGCGGTCGTATTCCTGCGCCCACAACTGTCGCTGGCCGTCCACTGCGATCAATTCGGAGCTGATGCGCACATTATCCGCGTCGCGCCGCACGCTGCCTTCCAGCACGTATTGCACGCCCAGCTCGCTGCCGATCTGATCCACTTTCTCGGACGTATGCTTGTAATGCATCACCGACGTGCGCGCGATCACGCCGAATTCCTGCGCGTCCAGCTTTCCCAACTGCGCGATCATTTCCTCGGTTAACCCATCGCTGAAATAATCCTGGGTCTCGTCGCCCGTCAAGTTATCGAATGGCAGCACCGCCAGCATGGTCCGCCCGTTGTGCCTGGCGGCTTGCGCAGCCGGCCGCGCCCGCGGCCACTTCAAGACGGCGACCAACACCACGATCGCCACCATGCTCACCGCCGCTGCCGCCGCCTTCCACCACTTTGTCGCACTCCCCGCCGCCGCCGGCTGCTGCAGCTCGGCGCCAGCCGCTCCCTCACCCGCGGGCTTCTCGCCTTCCGCACCCTCAGCAATCTCCGCGGCGCGACCCTCCTCCACTCCCGCTTCGTACGTCACCGGCACGATCACTCGGTACCCCAACTTCGTCAACGTTTCGATGTACCGCGGCTCGGAAGCCGAATCGCTCAGGCTCGCCCGCAGCTGTTTGATTGCCGTATTCAAGCCATTCTCAAAATCCACAAATGTGTTGGAAGGCCACACCCGCTTCTGCAATTCGTCCCGCGTCACGCACTCCCCGGGGTGCTCTAGCAAAACCGCCAGGACCTGGTAAGCCTGCGGGCGCAGCTTTAGCTTCACGCCGTGCTTATAGAGTTCGCGCGTCTGGACCCGCAGCTCGAATGGTCCAAATTGGTATTTGCAGCCCTGCGACATGCGTAGTCCTGACCTGCCGTTCAACCAATTCTGCCCCCGCCGCCACCTCTGCGCAACCTAATATTCCTTAAATGAACCACTTGCACGTACAGCTTGCTAACACTGAATTTCCACGCGCCGTCCATTGACCGCGCCGCCAATCTCTGCGATTAACGCTACCAACGCAACAATCTGGACGCTCACAGTGAAACCGCGGTTTGCAGTGAGATCCACCCCGTAGGGGTCTAGGAGGCTACATGCGGCCAAAGCGTGCCTTGGTTCGTCGTGCTGTGGAAGGGCGTAGATGGTTACTCGTTGCGGGAATCTTGGGTCTGGCCACCGTTGCATCGGCGGCTATGATTCCCAATCTCTTCCCCTTCCTGGACCCCACGGGATTTATCTCTAGCTTCAATACGGCCGGCCCGATCGACCAGAGCAGCAAGAATCCGTTCTTCGCGAGCCTCGGGACCAACGGCCGGACCTGCGCCACTTGCCACCTCGCCAGTGACGGCATGGGCCTCGGCGTCACCAGCGTCCAACTCAAATTCATCGCCACCCGCGGCAACGACCCGCTCTTCGCCGCCGTTGACGGCGCCAATTGTCCCAATGCCGCCCCGCACGACGCCTCCGCGCGTAGCCTGCTCCTGAAAAGCGGCCTGATCCGCATCTTCTTGCCCGTCCCGGCAAACGCTCAGTTCCAGATTCAGGCCTATCGCGACCCCTACGGCTGCGCCATCGTCACCGACCCCTCCACCGGCGTGCAGACCGTCTCGATCTACCGCCGCCCGCTGCCCACCACCAATCTCCGTTACCTCAGCGCCATCATGTTCGACGGCCGCGAAACCGGCCAGCCGCTCACCGCCGAAGCCACCTTCGCCGCAAATCTCCAGACCGATCTCACGCAGCAGGCCATTGACGCGACGCTCACCCACGCCCAGGCCACCGAGCCGCCCTCCAGCGCGCAGCTCGCCGGCATCGTCAATTTCGAAATGGGCCTCTCTTCCGCGCAGACGCTTGATTTTCGTGCTGGCTGGCTGAACCTCGCGGGCGCGCAAGGCGGACCCGCGGTCCTCTCCAAACAATCCTATTATCCGGGCACCAACGATTCGCTCGGCGCCGATCCCCAGGGCAACGCCTTCAACGCCACGGTCTTCACCATCTTTTCCGCCTGGGAAAATTCACCCGACCCGATGCGCCGCAAAATCGCCGCCGGCGAAGCTCTCTTCAATACGCGCGCGCTCACCATCTCGAACGTCCGCGGCCTCACCGACAACGCCGCGCTCGCCAAAGCCCTCGGCACCACCGTACCCATCGCGCCTTTCCAGGGCACCTGCACCACTTGCCATGACGCTCCCAATGTCGGCGACCACTCCTTGCCTCTCGCGCTCGACATCGGCACCGGCCACGATCCCGCCGATGAACACGACCCGATCGTTGCCAACGGTCTCTCCGCTCTCAGCGTTCCGGATCTCCCGGTCTATGAAATCACCGGATGCCCCAACCCGTTCCAGGATCCTTCGCAGCCCGCGGCTCCCTACGTAATCCTCACTACCGATCCCGGCAAAGGCCTCATCAGCGGCCTCTGCAGCGACGTCAGCCGCACCAAAGGTCCCATCCTGCGCGGCCTCGCTTCACGCGCTCCCTATTTTCACAATGGCGCAGCCCGCGATTTGAGCGAACTTCTGGAATTTTACAACCAGCGCTTCCAGATGAATCTCACCAGCGAGGAAAAAGACGAGCTCACCGCGTTCTTGAACGCGCTCTAGGTCCGAAGCCGTAGGAGTGCTGGTTGTGAATCGCCCTGGGAACGCCAATCTCCCGATTGGCGCCGCACGTTTGCGCACCAGCCTTCCCGCGAGCATGCAGCCGCCCGCCCCACGTCCAGCTTCATCCGCGAAGCACCGATTCGGCGGTCGCCGTGGAAATTGAATTTTGCCGGGATGAAAAATTACGGAAGGATGCGAATGTAAAAAAGCAACAAAGCCAGCGACGCGGCAATTCCCAGAAAAAATCCGCCCAGATGCAGCCGGGGCTGCAACGCCCGCGCATACTTGATGCTCGCCAAAAGAAAAACCACGTTCGACAAAACCGCAAACAACAGCCCGCACACCACGATAATCTCCGCGTACAGCGCGCCCCAGCCCCAACCGGCGGGCGCCAGCACGATGTACGTCTGGCCGGCGGATGCCAGCGTCACAATCGCGGCCGTAGCAAAGGCGTACCCGCTGGCAAACGGCTCGTTCGCGTGAAAGAGCAGCAAGAAAAACACAATCGCGTACTCAATCAGCACCACCACCGCCACCATCGCGCGATACCGCGGGTCCGTTGGGCCAAACAGTCGTGTGGCGGAAAAAAATAGTGCAGGCACCGCCGCGTTCGCCAGCGCCGCCACCGTCAACGCGCTGCAAACGAAATGCGGCCGCGGCTTCAGCTTGGATTCGTTCTGCAAGGCGTCGGTGGAGATTTCAGCGCTCATGGCGGCAATCGCGCGGCATTATATATCACGATATGCACTACCCGCAGAATTTCCGCGAACGCACTACACCGCAGCCGAAGTCTCAAACGCAGACCCTGGCAACGAACGCTCCCAAACCGGATTTTCCATTTTCGCTTTTCCATTTTTCTGCTCGCCGCCCCGCTTTTCCGTTTTCAAATATCTCGCCTCGCGGTATAAGTGTCCTACCCAGCCCGCCAGGAGCCAGCAGATGAAAATTCACGCGAAGCTCGTCCTCTTTCTCGGATTGATTCTCGCCGCGCTGTTTCTGCCGCAAGCCGCCGCCGCGCAACGCGGGTCCGTGCAAAGCGTCACCTGCGAATCCAACAACGGCAAACGCAATTACTGCGGCAGTTACACCCGCGACCAGGTCACCTTCCAGCGCCAGTTGAGCAATTCCTCCTGCGTGCAGGGCCAATCCTGGGGCGTGGATCGCCAGGGCTTGTGGGTGGACAACGGCTGCCGCGCGATTTTTTCCGTCAGCGTGGTGGTGGTCGCTCCCGTTCCCCTTCCCGGTCCCGGCTGGATCCATCCCGGTCCCGGTAATCCCTGGCCTCCCCGCGGCGATTGGAACGGCGGCAAGTGGGATCGCGGCGGCGCCTGCTTCTACAAGGGCTACAACTTTGGCGACGACTTTTTCTGCATGCGCCGCGGTGAAAGCCGCGACTCGCTCGGCGACTACGGCGGAAAACTCTCTTCGATTCGCGTCTTCGGCGGCGCCCGCGTCATCGTCTTCAACGACAGGAATTTCAGGGGCGGCCAGGATGCCACCGGCCGCGACGTCCCCGACCTGCGCCAGTGGAAGATGACCTCCAAGTACCCGCATACCTGGAACAATCGTATCTCGTCCCTGCAAGTGCGGTAGCTCGTTGCAACGCGTGCTCGGCGGAATGAGCGCCCACGCGCGGCGCGAGCGGGTTGCCTTTGTAGCGGCGCACTTTAGTGCGCCAGCATTTGCCCCGTCCGCCGCGATCGCTATTTGGGTCCGTAGGGCCACTGCTTGTGTATCGCGCTACATCGCGATTCACCCTCAGATCGGACAGCGTCGGACCGAAGGGTAGCGGCGCACTTTTACCCTGAGTGATACTACAAAGGGTCAGTGCGCCAGCCTTTGCCGTGCCGTCCGCGCCCCACGCCACCCGCCCAATATTATATAATCGGCCCTCAGCCCAGCGGGTCATCGCACGCCGATCACTCGACGCGCAACGCAGCGCAGCGCATCACATCCTACCCAAGGAGGCAGCCAATGCCCGACGTCGAACACTACGAACATCTCATCATCGGAAGCGGGGAATCCGGCAAGCACATCGGCTGGACCTTCGCCAGCGAAGGCCATCGTACCGCAGTCATAGAACGCAAACTCATCGGCGGCTCTTGCCCCAATATCGCCTGCTTGCCCAGCAAGAACATCGTGCAAAGCGCTAAAGTAAAATCCTACGCCGCGCGCGCCGCCGAATTCGGTCTCGATCTCGGCTCCTTCTCCACCAATATGCCCGGCGTCCAGCTCCGCAAACGCAAAATGGTCGAAGGCGACATCCAGGTCCACCTGAAATTTTATAAAGACACCGGCGCGGAGCTGATCATGGGCTCGGCGCGCTTCATCGCCCCCAAGAAAGTGGAAGTCTCCCTGAATTCCGGCGGCACGCGCATCATCGAAGGCGATCGCGTCTTCCTCAACCTCGGTTCCCGCGCCGTAATCCCCGAGGCCCCCGGCATGGCCGCGGCCAATCCCATGACGCACATCGAAGCACTCGATCTCGATCGCGTCCCGCAACATCTCGTCGTTCTCGGCGGCGGCTACGTCGGCCTGGAACTTTCGCAAGCCCTGCGCCGCTTCGGCGCGCAAGTGACGCTCATCGAACCAGGCCCGCAGCTGGTAGCCAAGGAAGATCCCGATGTGAGCGCCGCGCTGCTGGAATTATTTCGCGACGAAGGCATCGAAGTTCTGCTCAACACCTCCGTGGATCATGTCGAAGGACTTTCCGGCGAGCAAATTCACGTTCACGTGAAAATTGCCGCCGGCGAGCGCGTCGTCGCCGGCACCGATCTGCTCGTCGCCGTCGGCCGCGTCCCCAACACCCAATCCATCGGCCTCGATATCGCCGGCGTCGCGCTCGATCCGCGCGGCTACATCAAAGTCAACGAACGCCTGGAAACCACCGCGCCCAACGTCTGGGCCCTCGGCGATTGCGCCGGCAGCCCCCACTTCACCCACGTGGCCTTCGACGATTTCCGCATCGTGCGCGACAACTTGCACGGCGGCGATCGCACCACCACCAATCGCCTGATGCCCTACGTGATTTTCACCGATCCCGAAGTCGCCCGCGTCGGCCTCAACGAAACCGAAGCCAAAACCCGCGGCATCGAATATCGCCTCGTGAAACTCCCCATGGCCATGGTCTTCCGCGCCAACACCCTGGGCGAAACGCGCGGCTTCATAAAGATGCTGATCGAAAAAGACACCGATCGCATCCTGGGTCTAACCGCCTTCGGAGTAGAAGCCAGCGAGCCGATGGCCACGGTGCAAACCGCCATGCTAGCGAACCTGCCCTACACCACGCTGCGCGACGCTATCTTCACGCATCCCACAGCAGCCGAAAGCCTCACCTACCTGCTCTTCAACGTCCCGGCCAGAGCCTCACACCAAACCGCGTGAGCGACGTTGAATTTGTGAACCGCGTCACAGCGCGATTCACCCTGCTTGCCCTGAGTGATTTGGCGAAGGGAGGTCGGACAGTGTCGCGCCGAAGGGCTGCGCCCGTTTTTCCTAGGCACCACCTGGCACGCAGCCGCAGCGTGCGGCCTTGCGCGCAGCAACCACGTCAATCAAATCAGCAAAGAGTAAAGCGCAGCAGCATCTGGGAGTGCGGCAGCTTGCTGCCGCTTTTTTCGACATAAGCCCCAGCGCGGTCCCTGCACGCGACGCGCGCCTCGCGGCAGCGGGCAAACCTCGCCGTTTTCTATGCTCTACGCACCAACCACCGCCGCTAGCCGCGCCTTCACAATCTTCTTAATCAACGCCAAGGGCAACGCGTCGCCGAGAGGGAACTGAACCGTCCCTTTAGAAGTGCTAAGTCCGGCGAGCTCGTCCTTGAACGCAGCCATCACCGCCGCCGTAGGAAACAAACTGCAATGCCCCGCAAACGCGCCATACCACACCAGCACCACCCTGTGCCGGAACGCCGGAATTTTGTAACTGATAATCTCCGTCGCCTCCGCCGGCATCACCGACCGTATCGCCTCCCGCATCTCGCGCAAAACTCCGCGCGCTGGCTCCGCGACCCCAGCCAAATAGTCATCCACGTTTTTCGGCGAACCGCCGCGCCGGCCCTTCGCCCCCGCGCCGCGCTTCATCGCCGCCGCACGACGCTTCATCGCCCCCACACCGCGCTTCATCGCCCCCGCGCCACGCTTACCCTTCGCCCGGCCGCTTCGCTTTCCGCTTTTTCTCTTCTTCATAGGCGCCATCCTAAGTCACGCAGATCTTCACCTCTGACATTTAACTGCCAACTCTCAACTCGCAACCCTCGGCACCAACCGCGCCCATTTTTCATTTTCGGTTTTCCAATTTCAGCCTTTGCCGGCCGCCAGCGCTTTCTGCGCCGTCAAACCAAATCCATGCGCTTTCGCGTCCTGCGCCACCCTCCGCAAAGTCGCGCGCCCCTCCGTCGCCCGCCCGCTGGCCATCTGCGTCTCACCCAACGCCAGCCGCGCATCGTACTCGATCTGCACCATGCCTCCGCCGCGCGCCTGCTGCTCCGCCGACGCGAGTGCCTTCAACGCCGCGTCGGTCTTTCCCGTTTTCGCGTCGACCAGCGCCGCCGCAATGGCCGCGTCCAGCTTCGTTCCGCGATCGTTCGATTGCTGCGCGAGCACTGTCGCCTTATCGCTCTGCTCGCGCGCTCCCGCTGCGTTGCCCGTCGCCAGCATCACCCGCGTCAACGCCGCCCGCGCCTCCGCCTCTCCGCCGGCATCTTTTTCCGCGGCCAATTCCGTCGCCGCGTCCCCGGCATATTTCGCCGCGTCATCGAACTTCCGCTGCTCCAGCGCCAGTTGCGTCAGGGCAATCCGCGTCCAGGCCGCTTCATTCTTCGCGCTCACCGCTTCCAGCGCGGCCAACGATTCCGCGAGGCTGCTGCGCGCTCCCTCCAAATCGCCCTGCTGCAATTGCACGTTTCCGAAAGTCGCCAGCGTCTCGCCGATTCCCGCGCGGTCGTTGGTCGAGCGCCGGATCGCGAGCGACGCCTCGCAATTCTTGCGCGCCTCCGCCAGCGCCCCCGCTCCCAACGACGTCGCGCATTTGCTGTTCAGAATGCGCGCCTCCAGATTTCGGTCGCCCAGGTCCCGCGCGGTTTTCAGCGATGCTTGAAACATTTCCCCCGCCCGCGCGTGTTCGCCCGTCGCGTCCAGTTCGATGGCCAGATTCTGTTGCGCCAGCGCCACGTCGCCCAGTTCATTCCGTTCGCGTGCCACCGCGATAGCCTGTTCGTAAGTCTTCACGGCCGTCGCGTGGTCGCCGCGCCCGGATTGCACGTTGGCCAGATTATTCAGCGCCCCCGCTTCGTCGTACGCATCGCCGATGGTCTGCGCGATGCTCAGCGCGGACTGGTACAGCGGCTCGGCGGTCGCATAATCTCCCGTGTAGTAATACGCATTGGCCATGTCGTTCGTGGCGCGCGCCGCGCCCAGCTCGTCGCCCGCGGCTAAATTGATCTTGCGCGCTTCCTCGCACAGCGGCCGGGCCTTTTCCGGCGCGCCCAGATTCACCTCGGCGAAGCACTGCAAAATTCGCGCGCGTGCCAGCAGTAAATTCGCTCCCAGAGTTTGCGCCACGTCCGCCGCGGAGCTGGCCACGCTCAATTCGCGCTGGTAATCGGCAAGGTCTCCGTGCGCGCGCGCCTCCGCCAGGTCCGCCTGCGCGCGCATTCCCGCGGGCAGCCGCTGGCCGCGCACCTGCGTGATTGTGGTCAATGCATCCGCGGCTTTCCCGGCGCGAATCTGCGTATTCGCAAGCAGCAGTCCATACTCCGGCTCGTCGCGATATTCCGTCCACAGCTGCGCGTAGGCCTGGATCGCTTTCGTCCAGTCGCGCGTCGCCGCGTAATATTGCCCGCTCGCGCGCGTCCGCGCTTCGCTCGATAGCCCGCTCGAAGCATCCAGCGCCTTCTTCGCCTCTTCCGCCGCTTTCGATTCGAACCCCAGCGCGTCCCACGATTCCGCCAGCGCGCTGTGCGCCTGCGCGAATTGCGGATCGGCATCCACCGCCTTCTCCAATAATTTCGTCGCGGCCAGCACCTCAAACGCCCGCAGTTTTTCCCGCGCTTCCGAAAAATCGCGCATCGCATCCGCATTGCTCGAAAGCGAAGCATCCATCCGCGCTTCTTCCGCCGCCGAAAGCGTAATCCCCAGCTGCTGTCGCACCAGCCGCCCCGCATGCACCACCAGCGAATTTAAATCCGCCTGGCTGCCGGATTGCTCCACCGAGCCCAGACTTTCGCCATTCGCCGCGTTCAGCAGATGAATGTTCCATTCGACGCTCCGATGCTCCGCCGCCCCGCTTACCGTGTAACCGCCGGTCACCAGAATGTCCGCTCCCAGAAATTTGCGCACCGCTTCCATCTGCTCTTTGCTCAAATCGCTGGTGGCGCGCCCGATCCCCAGGTTCTGCTTCATCTCGTCCACGCGCGTCGGCGGAATGAACCGGATTTGCCCCGTATCGAGTTGCGACCACAAACTGTCCGTCAAAATATTCCCCAGCGCGTCCGCATCCTTGTTTCCTGAAAGATTTTGAAATCCCAGCACGGCCAGCGATTTGCGCGTTCCGGCTGCGGTCGCCGACGCGGCGGCCTCCCGTGCTTGGTCCGCTAATTTTTGCGATGTCCGGCGTTGGAGCATAAATATTCCCAATGCAGCGAGCACCACCAGTACCGCTGCGATCGCCAGCGGAACCCTCCAGCGCACGAAGCGCTGCGCACCGCCGGAACTCGCCGAACCCGCCACCACCGCCGTGCTTCCAGAAGGCGCCGCCACCGTTTCGCCGCGCAGCGCCGCCACGATTTCCTCGGTGTTCGCAAACCGCTGCTCCGGCTCCCGCTCCAGGCACCGCGCCACCACCATTTCCCACCGCGCATCCAGCTCCGGCACGTGCATTCGCGGCGACGGCGCGCTCTGCTTCAATCGCTTCATCGCCGTTCCCAGCGGCGTATCGGCCGCAAAGGGCAGGGAAGCCGTCAGCATTTCGTAGACCACGATTCCCAGCGCGTAAATATCCGTCGCGGGAGTGATTGCGCCGCCTTCGATCTGCTCCGGAGCCATGTACGCCGGCGTCCCCAGGATGTCTCCCATGCGCGTCAGCGTCCCGCCCTCGTGCTCCTCCGCGTGCGCCAGCCCGAAATCGGTAATCACCGCGCGCAGAGTCTCCGAGCGTGCGCCGGCGCCGCTGCCGCTGCCCGAACCGCTCGCCGCCGATTTCACCAGCATCACGTTGCTGCTCTTGAAATCCCGGTGCACCACCCCGACGCGATGCGCCGCTCCCAGCCCCGCGCACATCTGCTCCACCAGCGGCCACGCCTCCGCCGTGCTCAAGCGTCCGGCGTCGCGGATGCGCTTATTCAGCGTCTCGCCTTCCAGCCACTCCATGCTCACGATCAGGATTTGCGTCCGCGCGGGCTCCGCCGAATGGATCCCGTGCCGGAACACGTCAAACGTCCGGCAGACGTTCGGGTGCGTCACTTTGCGCGCCAGTTGGATTTCCCGCCGGAATCGTTCGATGTCGTGCGTGGTCTGCTGATTTTCAAAGCGCGCCGTCTTCACCGCCACGCGCTCCTGCAGTTCTTCGTCTTGCGCTTCGTACACTTCACCCATGCCGCCGCGCGCGACGAAGCGCATCACCTTGAATCGTCCGGCCAGCAATTGATTGGGTTGAAATACGGCGGCGATCGGAGTTCCGGGAGGAAGTGGTGTGGCGCTGGCTGCGGGCTCCCGCGCTGAAGGGTCATCAGATGCGGCGAAGTCCTTGTCGGCGGTACGGGCTACGCTGGGTGGGTCAGGTTTAGGATCTTCCATCGTGAATGTACCCAGACTCGGTGGGCCGCATTATGCCACAACGGTTCCGCCGTTGCCGTCGCGCGCGCCACGGCGATTCACCGCCGTGCATCGCTCCTGCAAACACTCCACGCCAGGGTCCATTCGTCCTAGTACCAGCGTCTACAGTAAATCCTGTACGCCGCGTATTTTCGGATGGTTTCGCTTGACAGCAGACCTCGCACTGACTAAATTTCCTCACCCGCTCTCCGAGGAGGATTTTTGTTCATGTTGAACCGCGCTGCCGTTTTTGCCGCTGTGCTGGTTTTTCTCGCCGGCGCTCTTCCCGTCTTCGCCAACGCCGTGCACGCGCCAAAAGGCGCTTCCGGTCAAGGCCTCATCGGCGCTGCCTTTTTTGATTCACCCACCACGGTCAACGGCATCACCGTCACGCCCTTCGACGACCAGGGCACCATCTTTGACGTTTTCCAAATTCCCAGCTCGTTCACCTCTGCGCCCGGCACTGCCTTCACGCTCACCTTTACCGACATCACCTTAGGCTACGGAATTTTCGATTGCGACAACGAGGGCAACAACTTCGCCGTTTCCGCGGACACCCCGCCGCAACCCCTGGCCGGGAGCGCTTGTACGGTCGGCCCGGTGGGCTCCAACGACGCCTTCGTCAGCTTCAATGAAGTGGACAACACCTCCACGATCACTTTTCTCGGCGGAGCCGGCGCGCCCTCCACATTTTATTTCTGGACGACGGATGCCAACCTCACCGGCATCGCTCCAGCCACTGCCACGGCGCCGGAACCCACATCGCTCCTGCTGCTGGCCGCCGGCCTCGTCGGCTTGGTTCTACTCCGCCGCCGCAGCGCGCTCCAGTCCTAAGCACAAGCGCTCCACGAAATCTCTAAACCCCGTCCACCTCCGGGTGGACGTGTGTCCACACGGCTCGTCCCGCCCCTGGGTCATCTGATCGTGGCGCCGCTGGGACTGATCCTGACTGCGCAAGTTCCGCGTTAGACCAACAGCACCGAAGGGCGCACAGCGAGGCCTGCCTATCGGCAGTGGGAAACGAGTAGTCCCGCGCGATCGTGAGGAATGAATCGCCAGGAACACTGTGGCAGCTGGTTTTTACATGTTCTCGGTCTCATCCGGCGGGGAAGGGTAGCGGCGCAAGAGCGTAATTGAAAATACCAGCACCAGAACCAGAAACCCGAGCAGCCCCAGCTCCATCATTGACGCGCGAAAGATGCTCTGGCCTCCGCTCGTCCACGCTCCGCCCTGGGTCAGGCTCGCGGCTTCCAGTGTTATCACCAGCATCCGCCGGATCGAAGCAATCAGCCCGACCACCAGGAATGGCTCGGTAACCAAAATGTGCGACCGGATGGAGATCCGCACCGTGTGCAGCACCTCCACCAACATCAGGACCACCAGCATCTGGTCCAGGACCTGCAAAATTTGAAATTCGACGGACCGGTGCACCAGGCCGTCCCACAACATTTTGCCCGCGATGCCGCTGGTAGCCAGTGCGGCCACGAACAGCAACAGCGCCAGGACGGAGTACACAATCACTTCGCCCTTGCCCACATATTCGCTGACGTGGAGGCGGAGTCTCGGCTGAGCCATTTGGCGTGCATAGTACAGCCGAGCCGTCCCTTTTTTCAACTTCCCGCACCGCAGCGCCCTGTCCTCAGTCTCCTCGTTGACTTACCTCCTGCGCCCACCTAACATGTGCGCGCATGGCAGACACCCCGTCTCCAATCGGCCAAACCTTCTCGCACTACCGCATCATCGAAAAACTCGGCGGCGGAGGCATGGGTGTCGTCTACAAAGCCGAAGACTCGCGCCTCAAGCGCTTCGTCGCTCTCAAATTTCTCCCGCAAGAAGTCGCCGGCGACCCCCAAGCCCTCGCCCGCTTCCAACGCGAAGCGCAAGCCGCTTCCGCGCTGAATCATCCCAACATCTGCACCATCTACGACATCGGCGAGCAGGACGCCCAGGCCTTCATCGCCATGGAATTTCTCGACGGCCAGACGCTCAAGCACCGCATCAACGGCCGCCCCCTCGATACCGAAGACCTGCTCGCGCTCTCAATCGAAATCGCCGACGCCCTCGACGCCGCGCACGCCGAACACATCGTCCACCGCGACATCAAGCCCGCCAATATTTTCGTCACCAAGCGCGGCCACGCCAAAATTCTCGACTTCGGTCTCGCCAAAGTCACCTTCACCGCCGCTGGCTCTTCCGCCTCCCGAATCGCCGTGGACTCCACCGAAGGCGCCACCCTCGGCGCCTCCGCCGAACATCTCACCAGCCCCGGCAGCACCATGGGCACCGTCGCTTACATGTCGCCGGAGCAAGTCCGCGGCAAGGAACTCGACGGCCGCTCCGATCTTTTCTCTTTTGGCGCCGTCCTCTACGAAATGACGACGGGGGCGCTCCCTTTCCGCGGCGAAACTTCCGGCGTGATTTTCAAAGCCATCCTCGATGGCGCCGTCGCCGCTCCCGTGCGCCTCAATCCTGAAACTCCCGCGGAACTTGAACGCATCATCAATAAAGCCCTCGAGAAGGACCGCAATCTGCGTTTCCAGTCCGCCGCGGACATGCGCGCCGACCTCGCCCGCCTCAAACGCGAACAGGATTCCGGCCGCTCCACGCGCGTCAGCGACGCCTCCGCCACCAACTCGGGCAGCGTTTCCGCGGCAGTCACCGGCGCAAGTGGCCCGAGCAGCGCCGGCGCTTCCAGCGGCGCGTCGCCAGCGCAAGCTTCCTCCGGCTCAGTCACCGTGTCCGCCGCAGCGCCTGCGAGTTCAACCCGCAAATTCTGGATCGCCGGCGCCGTAGCCGCCGCGCTCGTGCTCGCCGTCGGCCTCGGCTATTACTTCCTGCACGGCCGCGCAGCGTCGCAGCAGATCACCTCCATCGCCGTGTTGCCTTTCGTCAACGCCACTTCCGACGCCGGCAACGAATATCTCGCCGACGGCCTCACCGAAAGCCTCATCGGCACCCTCTCGCAGCTTCCCGACGTGAAAGTCATGGCTCGCAGCACCGTCTTCCGCTTCAAAAATAGCGAAGACGATCCGCAAAAAATCGGCAAAGCTCTCGACGTCGGCTCGGTCCTCATGGGTCGCGTCACCCAGCACGGAGACACCGTCGCCGTTCAGGCCGACCTCGTCAACACCACCGACGGCTCCGAAATCTGGGGCGCGCACTACGAACGCCGGATGGCCGACGTCACCCAGGTGCAAAGCGACATCACCCGCGACGTCGCCGGCAAACTGCGCGTGCACATCACCGGCGCCGCCCAGGAAAAAATCGGCAGCGCCGGCACCAGCAATCCCGATGCCTACCGCCTCTACCTCGAAGCGCAACAGCAACTCTACGGCCGCACCCGGCCGGGAATTCTGAAGAGTGTCGATCTCTTCCGCGAAGCGGTGGCCGCCGATCCCAATTACGCCCTGGCCTGGGCCGGCCTTTCCACCAGCTACATCGTGGCCGCCGGTTATGGACGCCTGATTCCGCCCGCGCAATCGCTCACCCTGGCGGATCAGGCTTCCCGAAAAGCAGTCGAGCTGGACGACGCCAGCTCCGAAGCGCACGTCGCGCGCGCCAACGCCCTCGGCGCCGCCTGGAAATGGAGCCAAGCCGACCCGGAGTTTCGCCGCGCCATTGATCTCAATCCCAACAACTCCAACGCCCACTATTTCTACGCCTTCAATGATCTGATGCCCACCAATCACCTCGATCAAGCCCTCGACCAGTTCCGCCTCGCCCTCGCTCTCGATCCGCTCGCGTCCATCGTCAAGACCAATTACGCCCTCACCCTGATGGACGCTCGCAAATTTTCCGAAGCCCAAGAGCAATTCGATCAGATCCTCGAGCGCGATCCCAGTTTCGGCCCGGCGCTCTTCTACCTATCGCAATTTCAGGCCATTCAGGGAAAGTGGGCCGACGCGGTGAGCAACTTGCGTAAATCAGGTCCCGGCGAGGGCCCCTCCGCCCGTTCCTGGAGCCTGGACGCCAAAGGTTACGCCGAATTCATGAACGCCATCGGCGGCGGCACGCTCCCCGCCAACGCCGCCGTCGCCTACGCCCTAGCCGGAAATCGCGACAAAGCCTTCGAAAATCTCGAAAAAGCCTACTCCGATCGCGATGACGAGCTAACCGCCGTAATCCGCTTCCCAGCCTTCGACCAGCTGAAATCCGACCCCCGCTGGCCCGCGTTACTCCACAAACTAAACCTCCCGCTCTAGATCGGCCCGCGCCGTTGCATTTGTAGCGGCGCACTTTTACCCTGAGTGACGCTACGAAGCGTCAGTGCGCCAGCAATTACAGTAGCTTTCGCAAATCGCGCGCGGCATCCAAATATCTCCACCACCACGCACACAAGGGTCCGTAGTGGCGCTGCTTGCCCGCCTGCCGCAGTCAGGCTGCGCACGCTTTTGCAGTCGATTTTGCGCATCGCGGCCCCGCCAGGTGGCATTCCTTCCAACTCAGGCGAGTGGCACCACTCCAGCCTCGGCCGTGATACGAATCGTCCTTCCCCTCGTGGCCGCGGTCATCGCGCGGTATTCGTTCGCCGTCGTCGCTGTTCGCTCTCCTTTATCATTTCGGTCAAATCCACAAGCGGCCGTATCTCAATCGGTCCAAGTCCATACTTAAATCCAGGTTGCTGTGAGACAAGCTGAATGGCGTGATTGAGGTCTCGCGCCTCCAGCACCTGAAGGCCGCCAAGCTGTTCCTTGGTCTCCGCATAGGGTCCGTCGGTCGTCGCGACTTTGCCGTTTTTCCAGTACAAAGTCACCGCGGTCTCGGGAGGCTGCAGAGGTAGTTCGGCAACAAGATGTCCGTTGGCGCGCAGATGGTCATTGTGCTCAAAGCAATCGTCGAGCACTGCGTCGCGCTCGTCCTCGGTCATCCCTTCGAATTTTCCCGGTTCGAGGTATCCCAAACAGATATATTTCATCGTTTCCTCCCTGTTTTCTGTCGCGCGAAGAACGAGCGCGCCGGAAAAATCATTCCGAGCGCAGCGCTTGGATCACGTCCACGCGCGCGGCGCGTGCCGCCGGCAGCATCGAAGCCACCACCGCCGCGCCTACCAGCACCAACGCGGAAACGATCACCGGCAACGCGCCCGGCATCTTTAAGTCGCCGAAATAACTGCCGGCCACGCGCGCCACCACAAACCCGAACGCCGCGCCCGCCAGCACGCCCGCGCCGGCCATCGCCGCGCCTTCCGCGACCACGGTTCTCAGGATCATTTCCGGCTGCGATCCCAGCGCCATGCGAATGCCGAATTCCCGCGTCCGCGCGCTCACCGAAAACGCCAGCACGCCCGCCACGCCCACCACCGCAATCAGCAACGCCACCGCGGCGAACACGCCAAACACCAGCGAACTCAAACGATCCGGCGCCAGCACCTTCGCGCGCATGTCCGCCAGCGTCGCGGCATTCTCCACCGGCTCATCGGACGACAAGTCCCGGATAATTTTCGTCACCGGCGTGACCAGGCCATAAGGATTGGCGTTGGTGTGAATGAAGAGGTGGCCGCCAAACATCGGACCGTCTGCAAAGCTGCCGTAAATCGTGGCGACCGGCTGCGGAACCACGTGCAGGTCGTCAACGTCGGCCACCACGCCGATGATGCGCTGCGGCGCCATGATTCGCGCCTTTTCGGCTGCCGATCCGCTGGCGAACTCCAGCACCGGATCGGTCCAATAGACATGCTGGCCCACCGCATCGCCGCCAGGAAACATGCGCCGCGCCAGGGTTTCGCTCACCACCGCGACGGGCTCGTGCGTCCCGTCATCGAGGTCGTTGAAATCGCGGCCCTGCAGAATGGGCACGCCCAGCGCCGCGAAAAATCCCGGAGAGATGGTGCGCCACATCGCGCGAGGATCGTCTTTTCCGTGGGTGTGGCCGTCCGCGGAGAATTGCAGGCCTATGCCGTAGTCCGCGGCATCGCGCCACGGAGCAATCGTGCTGAAAGCCGTGGTCGTCACGCCAGGCAGCGCATCAATCTGGCGCATCGCTTCCTTATAGAAGCCCACCACTTGCTCCGGCGTTTTCCCGTAGGACAACGCCGGCACGTCCAGCGTGAGCACGTGCCGCGTGTCCATTCCCGTCTGCGTGGCTTGCAGAGCAAGCAGCGTGGTGACCAGCATGGTTGCGCCCGCCAGCAGCACAAACGACGCGGCGATTTGCGTCACCGCGAAGATTCTCTGCCGGCGGCTGGTGCTGCTGGTAATTCGCACGCTGCCGCTCGCCAGGTTCATGCCATTCGACGCGGTGGCCGACGGCAGTCGCGGCACAAATGCCAAAATCACCGCCGCCACCACCGCCAGCGCCACTCCCACCCAAAGGATGCTGGAATCCACCGTCAAATCCAGCGCGCGCACAGAGAACCGCGATGCGTACCGCGCCAGAATGCGGACCAGCGGCTGCGCAATCAATACGCCCAGCAACGCGCCGGCGCCGCACAGCAGCAGGCTTTCCGCCAATAGCATCCGCCGCAGCGCCGCGGAACTTGCACCGAGCGCCGCACGAATCGCCAGTTCCCCCTCGCGCCGCACCGTCCGCGCCAGAATCAGGTTGGCCACGTTCGAGCACGCGATGATGAACACCAGGCCGGCGGCGGCCAGCAGCACCAGCAGAATGGTGCGCGCCCCCGAAGTGATCTGGTCGCGCAGCATCCTCGTCTCGATGCGGAACCCCCCATTATCGGGATACGCGTCCGGGTGGTCCTTCTGCATGGACGCGTACACGGTGCGCAGTTCGGCGCGAGCCTGCTCGAGCGTGACGCCCGGAGCAAGCTTGCCAAAAAGCTCCGTCATGCGGTGGACGCGGCCGGTAACCATCGTGGCCGAAAGGTGGTGCGGGCTGGTGACGATGTTGCCGATGATTTCGGTATCCGCCGGATACGGCACGCATGGTTCCAGCACCCCAATCACCGTCGCCGAACGGTCGCCGATGCTGCTCAGCCGCACTGTCTTGCCAAGGACCTTGGGATCCTTCTTATACACGGTGGACCAGAAGCGATACGTCAGCACGATGGCGCCGGCCGCGCTGGGGCCGTCGTCTTGCGGTCCCAGCAGGCGGCCCAGCACCGGATGCAGACCCATGACGTCAAAGTAGGTGCCGCCCACCACGCCGCCTTCCACTTCGCGCGGCTCTCCTAGTCCGATCATGGTGAAGGTCATCGTCGAGAAATCGCCGAACTCGCTCACCGAGTGGACGCCGGCTTCGATGTCCCGGATTTCCGGCACCGAGAACGTGGTGTTGTCGTCTCCCAGGCCGCTGGCGCTCTGGCGGATATAAATAAGCCGGTTCTCGTCACGGTTGACGAGCGGCTTCAGCAGCACTCCCCGCACCAGCGTGAAGATGGCCGCGTTGGCCCCGATCCCCAGCGCTAGCGTCAGGACCACAATCGTCGCAAGCCCTTTGCTGCGCATCAGCGAGTGGAAAGCAACTCTTATATCGCGGAAAAATGGCATCGTTCTTGTCCCCCTCGGTGTTTAATCTGCACGACGCGTGCCCATACGTAAACCGGCATTATAAATCATCATCGCGAGGCCGCCTTTCGTCGTCGCAGCTCACTCTCTCTTATCATTTCGCTGCAAACGCTCGCCGCAAGGCCACCATCCACGATTCCGTGAATCGCTTCGAAACTGCGGCGTCGGAGACTAGCACATCGAAGCCGTGATACGCGCTTGGCATTACCAGCAGTTCCGTGGGAACTCCGGCATTGATCAGGCGGCGGGCGTATTCGACATCTTCATCCACAAATAGATCCAGAGCGCCGACGCCGATGAATGCGGGAGGAAGTCCGGCTAGATTTTCGACGCGCGCCGGAACCGCGCCTGCCGGAACCGCAGGCGAGCCGGCCGGAACGCCGAGGAAAGAAGTCCAGGCGAAACGATTCGAGCCCGCGTTCCAAACGAACTGTCCGATAGACGGCGGAGGCTGGCGCGTGCTGCCGGTGCGATCGTCGAGCGCCGGATAAATCAGCAACTGAAATAGGATGGGAATTTCGCGGCGATCGCGCGCGGCAATGGCGAGCAGCGCCGCATGACTGCCGCCGGCGCTTTCGCCCCCTATGGCGATGCGTTGGCGATCCACGCCCAGCTCGTCGGAACTTTTGTAGAGCCAGCGCAGCGCGGTGTAATTATCTTCGAGCGACCCCGGGAAATGAGTTTCCGGCGCGAGGCGATAGTCCACCGAAACCACCAGGCACCCGCAGTGCTGGGCCACGGCTTGCAGGAATGGATTGAATTGTCCGGCGAAGCCGGAGACAAACCCGCCGCCGTGCATGTGCAGTAATGCGGGACGCCCCTTCGTGCCGGGCGCCGGATCGACAATCACCAGACGCAAATCCGGCGCGCCCGCTGGGCCGGGGATGTGCCGTTCAAGGGGCTGCGGCGCCGGCGCAGGCAGCGGCGGCATCGCCGGCAAATTGCGTGCGGCCGCGAGAAATTCGCTGGTGAAGGCCTGCGTGGGGAAAGGGAATTGCTTCACCGCGGCCAGCAACTCCGGATCGACCAGGGCGTAGGGGTCGGCCCCCGCGGCCGGCGCAGCCGCCTGCTGGGCGATGGCGGAGCGCAGCAGTTCCGGCGCAAGGCCAAGCCCAATTCCCGCCGTCAAACCGCCGCGAACAAAATCACGCCTGGTCAGTTCATTCATCGTTGATCCCCGCTCCTGAAATTGAAGCGCCTCTTTCCGGTCACCGCTTCAAGTAATGAAGCAGAACGCTTCCTGATGACTTAAAAACCCTGGACTCCACAAGTTTTAATTGTAATTTCTCCAGGCTGACGCCTTCGAACAACCGTCTCCCTCCTCCTGCAAGTATCGGCATAACGACAAAACGAAATTCATCAACCAGGCCAAGCGCTATGAGTTGTGAAGGAATATCCACGCCGCCGACCAAAATATTTTTGCCCGGCTCCTGTTTCAATTTGAGTATTTCGTCCCGCAGGTTGGTGCGAACAATTCTCGTGTTTTCCCCTTCAGCGCTCTGCAATGATCGTGAGAAAACAACCATCTTTTTAGAGATAAACGCCTCGGCAAATTCTTTATCCGATTTGGTCTCCGAATCGCTTTTGGCGACATCGGGCCAATAGGGAACCATCAATTCATAGGTCTTACGCCCATAGATGAAGAGGCCGGCATCTCGGACGAGGTTTGTGAAATATTCCATCAGTTCTTCGTCGGGGCCTCCGAGGGTGTGATCGAGGCAGCCATCCAGGGTCGTGTTGATTGCGTAGATTAACTTTCTCATTTGGTCACGCCTCCCTTTCATGTATCAGCGTCTGTGAGGCCCTGCGCACCGGATCGTGGACCATATCGTCGTCAAGGATGGGTCATCACGGCGCGAATGTTTACATGGTGCCGATGGGGACGGCGCCGGCGCGCTCGTAATTAATGATGACGACGCCTTTCGGCGTAACCGTGCTTTCGGTGACCTTGAACGCCGCGGGAATCGTGCCATCGGCAAACAATTTCTTGCCGCTGCCCAACGTGACCGGAAATATCTTCAGCCATAGGGCATCGACCAGATCGTGCTTCAGCAGGGTCTGAACCAGATTGCCGCTGCCCCAGACGTGCAGGTTTGGCCCGTCCTGTTTCTTGATTTCCGCGATTGTTTTGGCGATGTCGCCGCTCAGAAATACGGTCGGCTTCCACGCGGAAGAAGTGATGGTATTCGAGGCCACGTACTTCGTCGCAGTCTGGACCTCCGGCCAAATGTCGGCATGTTGCGGCCAGAATGCCGCGAAGATTTCAAACGTCTTCCGCCCGAGCAAGACGTCAGCCGGCGCCTTCATCTGCTTCATCATGGCCGCTCCGCTCGCGGGGTCCCGGTGTGGACTCTGCCACCCGCTGTACGCGAAGCCGCCGCTGGTATCTTCCTTGGGCCCGCCGGGGCCTTGGATGACGCCATCTAGGGTGACAAATTCGAGCACATTAATTTTTCGCATCGCCGAGCTCCTTGCTATGAGTGGAACGCTTCTTGCCGCCTTGGCGTTCAGCTGTTCTGGCCAGCCTTACTCTGGTATTCCAAACTCGCGCACTTCCACCGGCGCGCGGCAAGCGATCACCGCTTTGCGTCCCCACGCGAGCGCTTCGTCCATGCCAGCGACCTCCAGCACCCAAAAACCACCGATGTGTTCCTTGGTCTCCAGGTACGGGCCGTCGGTGGTGATCACCTTGCCATCGGGCCGGGCCCGCAGCGACTTCGCCTGGCGGACGGGATTGAGGCCGCCCAGGAAAACCGCGACCCCGGCAGCCGCCATCTCCTCGTTGAGCGCGTCGATCGCGCGGACCGTTGCTTCGCTCTCGTCGGACGACTGGAAACTGTCAGGATGATGAATCGCAACTAAAAACTGGCTCATGAATTCTCCATTTTCTACAGCGATGGTCCTAGGGCCGGCCGTTTCTCCTGCCTTCACCACTTAGACGAACGGCCGCACCCGAATTCGACAAAGCGCGGAGAGCTTTTTTATAGCTTCATTTCCTTGGCGACGTCGTCTCCGAACCTCTGTTGGATCTCCTTCTGGGTCTCGGGATCGAAGTCGGTTAAGTCAAACAGCCGGCGGACTTCGACTACCATTTCGTCATCCTTGGCGGGGATGCGCGAGGCCCATTCGAGCGCCTCTTCGCGCGACTTCACCTGAATAATCCAGAAGCCGCCCACCACTTCCTTCGTTTCGGGAAACGGGCCGTCGGTGACTTTCGACTTTCCGTCCTTGAAGGTCACGCGCGCGCTCATCGTCGCGGGCGGGGTCAGCCCGTCGAGCGCGAGCAGCACGCCGGCTTTCCCTAGTTCGTCGTTGTACTTGCCCATTTCCTCCATCTCTTTGAAGTCGGGTACCCAGCCGGGTTTCGCGGTTTCGTAGATTTTCGGATAGTGGATCATCATGAAACGCATGGTGTTCTCCTTGAGTGTTGTGCGGACGCCGTATCAGGGCCGCTACCTCTATATTGCCGCTACTTTTATATAAGAGCCTGGACCGCCCTGCCCCTGGAAAGTTGCCAGGCGCTCGTTTCGTGTGCCCTCTCGCGCGGTGCGGCTCCACTTGCTAGTCGAACGGGGTGCTCGGGAATCGACACGCGATTCGCAGATTTTTCGCGTAACGTATCACCCGGAAAACACTTGCTGGCGGGCCGCTTGCCCCGCCTTCACCCTATAGTCGAACGGCCGGACCTAATTCGACAAGTCGCACAAGAAATTGTGCATCTTCCGCGCCTTAGAACTATGCACTGCGCCTGGTGATCTCAATATCCGGTTGTGGGTCAGTTTCCGATTACTCGACTTACCACGAGTTGGCGCATCGCGGTAGAGCTACCCTTGCTTCCGCTCTCTGTATCCACTAGAAATGGCTATGCCCTGTTGGCCGGAGTTATGGAACACAATACTGGAACTGCGGTGGTTTGCCTGGCCTGCTTTGATTCTTGCCGTTATCGTCCTTCTAGTTTGGGCGCCGGCCATCAGATGGAGATGGCTGCGAATTGCGTTGCGCATCCTTGGCGGATCGGCAGCACTCTGCATCCTAGCGGTCATTGGTTTCGCCGTTGCGTTGAATGCTGGTGACCCGACGCCACAATACCGCACCGTAAGTTCACCGAATGGACTGCATCAAGCGACACTAACTTACCAGGCTGGATTTCTAGGTCGAGATTTTTCTAGTGTCGAGGTCACCAAGAAAGGCTGTTGTCAGCACTTCACCGCGTACGAGTATGACGGACCGAGCGATTTGGATAGCACGACTCTGGGATGGCTCGATGATTCCCATCTTCAAATCGGGTACCGTCCCGACCCTTATCGATATCAGCATTGCGAAACGCGGGTCACGGACGTCATCGTCACTTGCACGTCGCTATCCGCGGGGAGAAACTGACCGCTTGCCGGAAACTGACCCACTACCCAATATCCGCATCGGCTGCTGACCAGTCTTTTTTATTTCAACTTCTATTTCAATTGGCGAATGCGGTCCTGCAGGAATTGGCGCTCCGGTTCCTGTTGGGTCAGGGCCAGAGCCTTCTCATACGCCGACCGAACCTCACTTGTCCTGGCAGCGGTCGCAGGATTCCTGCTACAGGGCCAGGTATTGATGGATAAAAGCGATGGCCATGCTGCCTTCGCCCACTCCACTCGATACTCGTTTGATGGAGTTATGGCGCACGTCACCGGCCGAGAACACACCCGGAAGGCTAGTCTCCAACGGAAATGGGTGGCGATCGAGTTTCCAAGTAGTGAGGTCGCGCCCGGTGCAGATATAGCCGCGTGGATCCCGTTCCAATTCGCTTGGTAGCCATGACGTGCTGGCATCAGCGCCGATCATCACAAACAAGGCATCGGCTTCATAGCCAACTATCTTTTCGAGCTGATCAGGCGCTTGCACACGAGCCTCAATTCGTTCCAGGCGATCTTCGCCGATGAAACTGCTGTTTATCCAGGCGCGCCACGCGGCACGAAGTTTGCGCTCGTAAGGAGCCGAAGGTCGGAGTGCCCATCAGCAGCGGCACTCATGTACCGCGGAACTCTGTCGATGAAAGCCCGGCTTATCTGTCTTGGAATCGAGCTGCCTCGTGCAAATCGCGCTACCTCGCCGACCCTTTGAACCCGCAGCGTTTATCCGGACTTGGCCCGAGCTATTTGACTGAAACCAACGCTCAACGAATAAGCAGCCCTGCTTAATGAAGTTTCGTCTGGGAACCGGCTTGCCTCACTAACTGCGGACTGATGAACCACTGATATTCCCCGGTGATTTGGCCCTCCGCCACCCAAACGTCGGTATTGTCTTCCAGTCTCCGGATAAGAAGCCGGTAGAAGTCGTCGATTGCGAAGGGCACCGAAGCTACGTAGGCCACGAAGCGCGAATCCGGCGACCACCAAAGAGGGCTCCACACGTCTCTGCTACGGAGCAGTTTCCTCTTGTCTCGGCTGTCGGGACGGATTTCGTAGAACGTATTACCGTCACGGAACGCGATCCAGTTTCCGTCGGGCGACCACGTCGGGTCCTTACCCCCAGGGGCAAGGAGAGTCGAGGACTTGTCGTTTCCAACCTCATAGGTTCGCACGCCATCGACCGCTTCGTAGACGATCTTTGTATTGTCGGACGACCAGCATTGCGAGGTCAGCCCTTTCACATTCGGATCCTCTGTCTGATCAACTCCCGAGCCCAAATTCAAGATTTCTAATGCTAGTTCCGGGGAACTTCGGTGGACACTCACAGCCAATCTGGATTTGTCAGAAGACCAGCAAAGCGACTGAGCGTGGCTGGCCACATTGCCGGCTTGGGGGAATGGTAATTCCCGCAGGTCGCTCCCATCTGTCCTAAGCAGTTCGATAGTTTTTGATGCACTTGAGCCGAAGCGGCTGACTATAAACTCCGTGCCGTCGCGCGAAATAGTTCCTCGCACGATCGTGGAGCCAATTGAGGTGGGAACCTGAATCAGCGTGCGTTTCTCAAACAAGACTAACTTGAGCCCGAATCCGAATGAAGCCAAACTCAGCCCCGTCTGTTGTTGGAGTCGAACTAATTCGGCCTGAACCGACTCCTCTGGCCGAGCTTCCGCGGCGATTGGTTTCGCGGAATGGTAATAGGGTAGCTCCAACCAGCCGCTCTCGCCGGACCAACAAGCCGCCAAAATCGCACTAAAAATAGCGACAAGTCGGAGGACTCGCAAAGGGTTACCTCAGTTCACAAAGGATACTCTCAGCGGCCTACGTCTCTCAAGTCTCGGCAAGTCGCGTGATCGGACCCACTACCCAGTGTCCGCATCGGCTTCGGACAAGCCTTTTTTTATTTCAACTTTTATTTCAGCTGGCGAATCCGGTCTTGCAGGAATTGGCGCTCCGGTTCCTGTTGGGTGAGGGCCAAAGCTTTCTCATACGCGGACCGAGCCTCCGCCGTCCTGCCGAGCCTGCGGTGCATATCTGCACGGCCGGCTCGTTCATCTCGTCACTAGGGCGCATGTTCCGAGGCCTCCGTAGCCGGGGTGTTTACTTGCTTCCGCCGGGTTCTTGTTACGGAGCCGGGAAGAAAAGGAGTTCGCGATCTCAGTATCCGGTAGTGGGTCAGTCTCCGATTACGCGCGTAATCACGTGGTAGACGCTTCCACGCGGGTGCCACCAATGGCGATGCCTTGGTCCAATAGACTCCTCGTCGCGCTTCTGGTTTAATCAGCGCTGATGCCGAATCGCAGCAACTATCGGCGCAGCAATCATCGAGGAGACCGCCCACATGACCGCCCCCATCACGTCCAACACACTCGGTGTCAACGTCTTCACCGCACCGGGAAAGGCTATGGTCGGCGAGCGGCCTAGGCCCTTCGGCGAAGCGCTCGGCTTTGACCCGATCACCTCCACATTAATCTTCGGCGAGCACGACGCTGTTCTGGTAGACGCAATGATGACGGTGGCGGAGGCCGAAGCCCTCGCAGATTGGATTGCTCTGCACAACCGCAACTAGGTGACCATCTATATAACCCACGCCCATTTCGACCACTTCTACGGTCTGGGCATTCTGCTCGACCGTTTCCCGGGCGCTCGGGCGATCGCAACGCCCAAGACGCTGAACGCCATGCAGACGTCTTTCACTCCCCCAATCGAGCGGTTAGCCCGCCGCTGCTTTCCTGGGCAGGTGCCCACTAAGTTGGTTGCACCTGAGCCCTATGAGCGCGACACGTTCACTCTCGAGGGCCACGAAATTCGCATCATCGAGCAGGGCCATACCGATAGTTCCGATACCACGTCACTGCACGTTCCTTCCATCGGCCTGATCGTCGCTGGCGACGTTGTCTACAACCAATGCCACATTTACGTCGGCGACTCCACCGCCGAGAGCCGCAAGAATTGGATCGCGGCCCTCGACCGGTTGGCGGCGCTCAACCCCGCAATTGTTGTCGCCGGTCACAAGAAACCTGGCGCGCCCGATTCTCCCTCGGCGATCCAGGACACCCAGCGTTACCTGCAGGATTTCGACCGGCTGCAGAAAACCGCGGCGTCGGACCAGCAGCTGTTCGATCAGATGACCGAGCTATACCCGCATTGGGTAGCCAATCAGTCATGGTTGATGTTCGGATTCCCGAGCGGCTGATGTGCACGCTCGCTCGCGCGTGCACCCTAAGCCGAGTTCACATTCCGGACGCGCTGTCGGCTACACGGAAGTTATGCTGAAACAGCTTTCGACGGAGTAATCGAAGCAAATCGTCGTGGCACTCGGACGCTTAACGGCGTACTCGGACAAGTGAAGTGCTACTTCACATCTCCGGTAACGCGACTGATCGTCCACTGACCGAAATGCGCGAGAGAAAGCCTGTCCATTGTGCTCAGCATCTCGACCGTGGCTATTCCGTGGCCGTTCGGCGGAAAATAACGACTTCCGGCACTTGCGGCGCGCCCAAGCGGAGGTAAAAGTGCCCAATGCCCGCCATGCCTACCATAAGACTGGGATTCTCTCCGGCTCCGACACCGCAGGGCCACTCGTCCTCGCGCTCGAGGTATCGCTCAATTCCGGCATCAGCGATAGCAAGAGCGGTCTTTTGCGCTCCTTCCGCCGCATCCCCCAAAACTTTATGCCCGTAGAGAAGCACCTCGGCGTTTCCTGCGAGGCCGTGACAAAGGCAGAAGTCTGCATTTGCGAACTGCAGTTCGGAACCGATAGCCCTCCGAGTGGTGGCGAGTCCGACGACCGCCTCGTCCCGGTATTGGGCGTCGTTGAGAGCCTCGTACGCACGCAGACGTGAGAGCGTGATGCCCGGTGCTCCGTGGCACCAGGAAGTGGCGAATGAAAATGCTCGCAGATTTCCTTCGCGGAAGTCGGGCCAGTTCTGCATTTGGGAGTCGTACCAATGGTTCTCGTAACTGAAGGCAGCTTCCGCGGCTTTCCTATATTTCAAATCGCCCGTTGCGTGGAACAATTCCAGCAGGGCGCAACCGATGCCGGCGGCCCCGTGGGAAAACCCTGTTAGATTCCGGCGAGTCGGTAGCGCCGATGCATTCCAAGAATGGCCCCATGTTGACTTCTCGACTGCGCGAAGGAGTTTGCGAGCAATCCGTTCGCAAGCTCCCACCAACCCGGGCTGTTCCAAGAGATCACTCAGCATCAGCAAGCCCACGATAGTTCCGGCCTTGCCGTACAGGATATCGGATTCCCAGTTCTCAAGTTTTTCGCGCGTACAGCGCAGAGCTAAATGCGATGCTGCCCCCGAAAGACTCTCGTCTCCAAGAACCTTAGCCATGCGCGCAGCAGCGAGCGCTATTCCCACCCAACCGGTGAAAAGCCCCGGGCGCGCCGCAAGAGGCACGGCATCAAGACGCGACAACGCGTGCCTCATTCCGCCGATCGCTACACGCCGCACATCAGAATTTCCAGTAACCGCGTGCAGTTCAGCGAGGAACAATGCCACGCCGCTTGTCCCGCCGTACAGGTCAGGACCCATGGTGGCAAGGAGTCCATACGAACGGGGAACGACGCTGAGTTCCACATTTAGATACCCAAGCCAATTGCAGCGATCCTCGTGCCACAAGGCCTGTTGCGCAAGTCTTCTGCCGATTCGGGATGCTACCTCCAAATAGTCTCGCCGTCGGTCAGGCGAAGAATCGGGCGCGCGCGTAACCGGCGCCTGAATTTGGACACCGAAGGTCTCAGCGCCGTAAACGTCCGTCGATCCCGAATTCAGAAATGGTCTTTCGAGGCTAAGACCGTCTTCGGCAAAACGACGCTCCACCACGGCCAGGCGATCGCGGAGTGACTGCCTGCCGATCCTGTGTGCCTGAATTAATCCCTCCGCCAACAATCGGCAGCGATGTGTACCAAAACTGTCAAGTTGCGAACCCGGGTCCTCCGCAAGACCCAGTCCCGGAGCCAAAGTCTTGGTAAGCGCGGGAACCCTGGCGTTGAAGTTCTCCGTCCCAATCTCGGTGTAGACGCGACGCACCACACGCGAGACAGTTCCAAAATCATTCTTCGCCACGTAGAGCACACCGGAATCGCAACGCACGTAAGATGATTCGTTACTTGCCACCTTAAACCGAAACGACACGCCAATATCGTTGAGTCCCCTCGTGAGGGCGCGCATGAGCGGAACAGCGCTGTGCGCCTTAAGATTCCAGTAAAACCTCAGGACCATCTGGCTTTTGGAGTCCGGCATTTCAATATCACTCCTCGCCACATAAAAGCCCGGCGAGGTCTGCCGCGATTCCTTGGGAAAGTGAACGCTAATTGTGGCGCCTTCGGAGCATTGGCCATTTAGAGCTGATCGGCAATCCTCTGACGTCGCCCACAGCTCAAATCCGTTCCGCCGCACCAGCAGGCGATGCGAGTTCCTTGCCGCCACTTCCCAGCCTTGTTCCCAGTAACCCTTCCCGCAGTTGGCCTCCGATAGCTCCTCGACAAAATGTGCCGCGCTTGGTGGCGAATGGACGCCAGTGGGAACTTGAGCGGCGTCAGCAATTCCATGGCAATAGAACGCTCCATAGAGCTGCCATCGCAATTGGGAAAAGAGCCATTTGTGCATGGCTCTCTCGCCCAAAACCTGCCGGGCCTGGCGCCTTAAGCGAGGGCATGGTCTTCCAAACCAGGAATAGCCGTTGCGTCCGCGGAACGTAGTTGCGAGGATCGCTCCCTCGACCTGCTTGACGAAATTACTCATCGAGTTCTCGCCCTCGGTTGCCGATTCCCATCAGGTCAACGCACGCTGCTTCCGGGTGCAGCAGGATGTTCGTCCCCACCTGCAAGAGGCAGAGCTGGCTCCGCGTGATGTTATTCGACGTGTATGTCGTCTCCATGGCAATGTGCAGCAGCCGCGCGCCGCAGTGTTTCGCCGCGCGAGATCGCAACTGGTCCCACTGCGCACGATCCAGCCTCCTGCACAAGACGTATCGGCGCCAAAAGGAGCGCAGCAGCGGCTGGATCTTCCGAAGCGGCCATCGCGCGACCGCATCGAAATGATCGGGGCGATAGCCGGCGATCAGTGGAAGAGAGAATATCCATTGGCTCAGATAATCGGCAAACATCCAGCCTATATCGACGGCCGGATCGCCACGGGTCGCGAGCTCAAAGTCTATAATTTTCAGCCTGCGCTCTCGCCGGGCCCCTGCGCCCGCGGGAAGCAGAAAATTGTCGCCCCGCACGTCTCCGTGAATCACACAGGATGCTTGCGGTTCGTCGGTCAACTGATCCAGAACGTCGGCTACTTTCCTATTTGCCTGGATCATTCTTATGACCTCAATTCCACCGCCGCTGAGGGAGCGGAAAGTTTCGAGGTCCGGCCGATGCGGCAAGCGCGCCTTTGATGTTCCCGCGGCGACAAACTCGGACGCGAAATCCCTACCGAACTGGTGCAGCGCCGCCAGCGCTTCCGCCAATTCTTCGGCTACGCCGCTAGACGAGCGTCCCGTCCGCAATTGCTGCTCCCGCAGTGTCTCCACACTTTCCAGAGACTCAATGATTAGAATGCTCCGTTCCTCATCGTAGAGATAAAACCTGGGCAGGTAGCGCGAGAATCCATTCTCTTTTTCGCAGGCCGCTCTGTAGAAATCCGCTTCGCGCGAGATGGTTCGCACGCGGTCCGGTTCCGTCCCTTGCTTCAGCAGATACCGCCCAGAAGCACTAGCGACCAGGAAATTGTGATTGCGGCGAGATACGTCGTCGACCGCCAAGTCGCCTTCGACTACGGACTGCGCAGTGAGTAAGCCGCGGGCAAGGAGGTAGGGAACAACTTCGTGCTGGCTTAGCATCGGCACGCCATCAGGAGATCCGGCCGTACGAAAGCAAAGTGCGACTCTGATCGCTCAGGACGCGAGGTTTGCGCGGGGGCCGCAGGAATCCTCGAGTGAGCACGTGTAGCAATACATAAACCAGGAGGATTCGGCAATGAACGCAATCACGCGCTCGTCCACGAAGAATTCCGGCGGAAGCGAGTCTTCCAGTTCGCCGCCATGGAAGCCAGCGTCTGCAATCGTGCCCCGCAGGAACCTTCTCTGTGCGCGTGTGGAGTTCGCGCTGAAGTTTCCTTTCCTCATAACTGCATGTGCCAATTGTCCGCCATCCGGGGGCATTGCTCAGCAGTCCGCCTGCGCGCTCGTTTGTGGCGAGCGCGCGGCATAGTGCAACCCGTGTCCCAAAACGCAAAGCGTCCTACGCTAAAATGGTGGTGCTGGCGACGCCGCATCTGTCGGTGATACCAATGCATATGCCACGGGCCAGGGGTTGCACCCCGGACAATTTCTTCGAAGTCTTTAATTTGTGCTGCTTTATGCTCGGTT
The DNA here is from genome assembly GCA_963780035.1 of uncultured Acidobacteriota bacterium. Classification (GTDB taxonomy): domain Bacteria; phylum Acidobacteriota; class Terriglobia; order Acidiferrales; family UBA7541; genus Palsa-295. Next base: position 651,117 of record CAWAAG010000024.1, read on the forward strand.
TCTTGCTGCTCTTAGCCTTCGCCATATCACCTCCTCCGTTGTGGAGAGGGCTGCATCCATAGCAGAGTCTATGGCTCAGTACAAGTAACCTAAAAGGACCATATCGCGAGTGAAGCCATGAGTGAAAACCTCAGGATGAGTACGTCACTGCCGCCTGCTTGCGGTGCAGGAACTGGAGTCATGGTTCATTCGTTGCGGTGAGGGCTGGAATCCTGGCAGCCTTTGTGCTGAGTACAAATAACCTGAAAGGACCACATCTTGCTTTGGAATGCCTGACTGAGGTGCGTGCATGTCCCTGCGCTGGCGTCCGATGCAACCCAAATACGTCGCAAGATGCGCTGAAATAATTGCGGCTGACCCCGTGATCGGTCCTCGATATGGTCCAGTGATCGAAGACCTGGGCCGCGCTTGGTTGCACCTGCTCGATTCACACGAATTTCGGCAAAGGCCTGAACGAACTTGTTTGGGAAACGCTCCCGCGGCAGAGTTTTGCGCACCGGACCGAGACCTATCACCTGATGGGAGCAGCGTACCTCGAGATACACCGCGGATTTCGCTTGCAGGAGATGATCACTTCGCAGGCCGAGAGCCCGCAGCGGCTGCAGTGGGCCCTCGATGCGGGTGGACTGTGCCGGGATTTCAAAGCCGCGCGCTATGTGAAATCGCTCAAGAAGGACGTGGCGGATTTTGCCCGCGATCCCCATATCGTCAGGATCACACGGGAATTGGAATTCGCCCGCCCGGGTTCTTGGCTCGGCTCTTTATTTGATTATCACCCGCCGCGCTTCTGGTTCAGCGCCGGCGAACAGCGCGTGTTGATCCAATGCATTTCCGACCGCACCGAAACCAATGCGGTTCTGGCCAAGGAACTCGGAGTGTCGTCAATTTCTGACCAGTCTTTTTTATTTCAACTTTTGTTTTAACTGGCGAATCCGCTCTTGCAGGAATTGGCGCTCGGGTTCCTGCTGGGTCAGCGCCAGCGCTTTCTCATATGCGGAACGGGCCTCCGCCGTTCTGCCCAGCCTGCGGTACATATCCGCGCGGGCGGAATGCGCCAGATAATAATTTGCCAATTCGCCCTGTTCCAGCACCGCGTCAATATGCGTCAGACCGGCCTCCGGGCCATCGCGCATGGCAATGGCCACCGCGCGATTGAGCTCCACAACCGGCGAAGGCTGAATTCGCGCCAATTGGTCGTAGAGCGCTACGATTTGCCGCCAGTCGGTCGCCGCGACGGATGCCGCCTCCGCATGAACGGCCGCAATCGCCGCCTGCAATGTGTAGGAGCCGAAGCGGCGGGACTTCAGCGCTCTCTCGAGCAATGCAACTCCCTCCGCGATCTGCTCCCGGTTCCAGCGCGAGCGATCCTGGTGCTCCAGCAAAATCAGCTCTCCGCTCGGTGAGGTTCTCGCGGCGCGGCGCGATTCCTGCAGCAACATCAGCGCCAGCAGCCCGATCGCTTCCGGCTCCGGCTGGAGTTCGATCAGCAACCGGCCCAGTCGAATCGCCTCGCCGGTCAGCTCGCCCCGCGTGACTTCCGCTCCCGCCGCAGCCGAGTAGCCCTCATTAAAGACCAGATAAACGACCTGCAGCACCGCGCCCAGCCGCTCCGGCAATTCCTGCGGCGTCGGCACCTCGTAGGGAATTCGCGCCTCGCGAATCTTGGCTTTGGCGCGCACAATCCGCTGCGCCAGCGTGCGCGGAGTGGTCAGGAAGGCCTTGGCGATTTCCTCGGTGGTCAGCCCGCACACCTCGCGCAACGTGAGCGCCACGTGCGCTTCCGGCGCCAGAGCGGGATGGCAGCAGGTGAAAATCAGGCGCAGCCGGTCATCCTCCAGGCTGTCCTCTTCATCCAACCCTTCCGCCGAACTCCGTTGCGCTTCGAGATACTGCTCGAGCTGCCCTTGCGACGCATCAAATCTCGCCCGGCGACGCAGCGTATCAATGGCTTTGAATCGCGCCGTCGAAATCAACCAGGGCCGCGGGTTGCCGGGCACTCCACTCGCCGGCCACGTGCTGAGCGCAGCCGCAAAGGCTTCGTGCATAGCCTCTTCGGCCAGATCAAAATCACCGAGCAAGCGGATCAGAGTCGCCAGGATTCGTCCCGAATCCACGCGATACAGGGAGTCCAGCAATTCACGTACCGGCTCGCTGGAACGCTCGGACATAACCACGACCTTAGCAAACCAGCTACCCCGAAGCAATTTCAGCGGCGCGCCCGCCGGATCCTTTCGACCCCGCTGGCCCGCCCTTCTCCATAAACTAAGCCTCCCGCTGTAGCGCGGCCTCCCCGCGTCCTCTTAAGCTTGTCATCCCGGGCGCAGCGAGACCCGCTTGTCGCAGGCAGCGATCGATCTTCGCTTTTGGTGGCACGGCCGTCAGCCAGTGCCGGTTAGCCGGCGAGCCGCTCTGAGCCGACCCACAGTTGAGCCAAGTCTCTGAGGTTGTGTTTGTATTTACGCGTCACCAGGTATTCCTTCCCGCCTTTTACACGCAGCCGGTACTCCCCAGTCGGCAAAGGTTGGATCTCTTCCACGGCGGAAATATTCACGACCACCGAGCGGTGGATGCGAGTAAAACCATAGGGTTTCAGCTTCTCCGCCATGGACGAGAGGGACTCGTGCACCAGATAGGGATTCGTCCGGTGTTGCAACGAAACGTAATTACCTTCGGCTTGCACTGCCACAATGTCGGCTAAATCCACGATTAGAATGTTACCCTTTGCCTTGAACGCGATGCGTGGCGCCTGTCGTTTTGCTATCGCCTCCAACTGCCGCAAAACTCGCATGAGGTTTGCAGTCGCAATTCGGATCACCGGAAGCAATGATGTATCTGCGGCTTCGCAAAAACCGTCCGCGGGCGATTCAAGGGTGTAATCCCGCCGACTTTCCGTCGCGTAAATCGTGGTTCCCAGCAGCGGGCTGGCCGAAACGTCCGCGCCAGAATGAGCAGCTTGTTGCACAAAAATCTCACGCGCAATGGCTTCCTGGCCCTCAATTTCGCGGACGCTCATGATGGAACCCCTCGCTCCCGACGCTACTTTTGCCCGGTGCTCACTGCTGACGGAAAGCTGGATTGCGCGCCGAAATAACACTCGATGGAGTGCAACTTTCCGTCCTTGATTCTCAGATACTCCACGTTCCGGAGCGATTTGCCGTTCGTCGTGTAGCAAAGATATTTTACAAAAGCATCATCCGGGCCCGTGGCCACTCGCTCCAGGTCAAAATGTCCGATGAAATTGATCTGCGTTTCCCAACATTGCTTCTTGAAAGCGCTTTTGCTGATGTGGTCGTCGCCGGCCGCGCTTGAAAAGGTGAAGTCATCGGCGAGCAGGCTATCCAGTGGACCCCAGTCCTTCTGCCCCCAGCCTGCATACCACTTTCGGACAATCTCCTCGTTCGTTAAGTTCTGCGCTCCCGATGCGCTGGCGCTTGCCGCTCCCGGCAGGCTCACGGCGCCAACCAGCGCACACGCTCCCGTTGCCAGCAGACTCCTGCGCGACACCGCGATTCTTGTCATTGTTCGTTCTCCTTTTCGTGATCTAGTTTGACGCGCTTCGCCTGACCGCGATGCGAACTGCCGGAGCATACGCACCGGTTGGTATGTAGGAAAGCCGTACTGCTCCTTGAGACACCGATGCAATCAGACTCGCTTGCGGTTGCCCGGCTGGCGCAGAGATCTCAGCCAGCCCACGATATTCTTGATCCCCGACTTGATCACTTTGGGATCCTGAGCATTCTTGGCCAGCGAGCCATAGCCTTCCACCATCGCAATTAGTAACCCGGCGGCGTCGGTCGGTTCCACGTTGCGGCGAACGCTTCCCTGGATCTGGCCCTGCCGCAAAACGGTAACCGTGGCCTCGCGCCAGGCATCGAAGATTGCTTCCAGTCGCATCCGGAATCCCGCGTCCAGCGGAGACATTTCCTGCGCAAGGTTGTTCAGTTCACAACCGCCGCATACATCCTCGGGCCTTACGGATAGATCTTGCACAATGGCGATCAAAGCGCCGATAGGATCCTTGACGCTCTCTAAAGGCCGTACCCATGTGCCGCGCACGTTGGGGAAGATGACCTCTTCGACGACGGCATATCCCAAGGCTTCCTTGTTCTTGAAGTGATGGTACAGCGCTCCCTTGGTGACGCCGGCAGACGCCAGAATTGTCTCTATGCTCGCGCTCTGGAAACCCGATCGGTAGATCTCGCGAGATGCCGCTTGCAGCAAGCGCTCCCGCGTGCGCTCCGCATCACGCGGCCTGACCGCTCTACGTTTGGGATGTTTGCGTGCCGCCGACATAACCGCCAGCATGTCTCCTAACTTTCTGAGCGTCAAGCGAGATCTAACACGCGCTCAACATCATGAAAATCCATCGCGCGCTCCGCCGCTCTTATTGAATTGCGCACGCAGGCCCTACAGATCATGGCTCGTGCTGTCGCTCCACCCGCTTATTACATCGGCTCCTGCCCGTGGCCGCCTCACATACGTACCGGTATGTATGTTCTTAAACCGGAAGTCAATCACAATCGAACGTCCTGACTTGTGACGGCTCGCGTTCTCGAATTTCATAACCTCTCGCGAATACGTATGAAAAAGCGGAGAAACTGTCGTTCCAGCCGTTTCGGGATCGTCCCAGATTCTTGTTAGTCCGCTACTCGTTTTCGATCCCTTAACTGTTGGGCCGGTTGTGTCGCGTAATCGTTGTGAGTGTGGATCACCACGTGCGCGCTCAATTCTCACCCAGCGGAAAGTTGTGGAGTTGTGAGCCAATTCTGCTCGCAATCGCGCACGAACCGTCAGACCGCCGAGTGGTGCCTGACGTAAATCGCCAGTCATCTCGGCAGGGAGACTTTGCTCGGACCAAAAGGAGAACATATGAGCGTTCTGAGGCTGTTGCGGATTTTCTCGATATCGGTGGTTGCGTTGATCGTCCTGGCTTGCTGCAGCGACGCCGTCGCTCAAACCAGCTACAAAATTACCGATTTGGGCATTAACAACACCAAGGACAACTTCAGCATGGCCATGGGCCTCAATAGCCAAGGCTGGACCGAGAACATGGATGGGACCGTGAACCCTCCCGAGAGTAGTTTGTTTACCTCCGTTGCCAGGGGCCGCGCGGTGATCAGCATCTACGGATTCAACATCGACCTGGGCACGCTTGGAAAACCCGGCGCCAACAGCTGGATTAACTGGGGCGGGATCAACGACCTCGGGGAAGCCGTTGGTCAGTCCGAAACGGCCGATCCCGATCCGAACGGCGAAGACATTTGCGGCTTCGGCACACACCTCACCTGCGTTCCGTTTCTTTGGCGAAACGGCCACATGAGCGCTCTTCCGACGCTCGGCGGAAATAATGGCCAGGCCAGCGCCATCAATAACAGCGGAGCAGCCGTCGGATACGCCGAAAGCGGTCCCGTGGACTCCACCTGCCCGGCCGGCACCACCAACAATCGGATTACGTTGCCGGCGTTGTGGGCAAAAGGCAGCGCCGAAGCTCTTCCTCTGGTGAGTAACGATCCAGACGGTGTCGCCTTCGGGATTAACGATCAAGGCCAAGCCGTAGGCTACTCGGGAACCTGCACCACAGCGATACACGCCGTAATGTGGAAAGACCACAGTGCCTTCGTGCTTCAGGATCTCGGCGGCACCGGTTCCAATTTCGGCTACGTCATTAACACCCGCGGCCAAATCGCCGGGCAAGTCGGCACTGCTGACGGCACCACCTTCTATGCCGCGGCTTGGCTCAGCGGCGCCGACGGCGCAGTCACCAGCCTCGGCGTTCTGCCGGGAGATTTTGCCGCTTTTGCCACCGGCATCAACAGCCGCGGGCAAGTGGTCGGCAACAACTTTGACGCCAATTTCAACTGGTCCCACGGCTTCCTCTGGCAGGATGGCGTGATGACCGACCTGAACACGCTGATTCCCGCGGATTCCAACCTGTTCATAATCTCGGCGAGCAATATCAATGACCGCGGACAAATCTCCGGTATGGGAACGGTGCTAAACGGGCCCCATGCGGGCGACATCCACGCCTATCTTTTGACCCCCTCAGGCGAACGCATAGGCGCCTCGATGGCAGATTTCGCACGTACCCACCCGCATTCCATTCTGTCTGCCAATGCTTGCAACCACTTTTCGCAGAGGTTCAGACTAGGCCGGTTCGCGCGATAAAGCGCATTTTCAGATCTTCCGCGGCATATATTCCACCCCCATGCCGTGCGAAGGTGCTGCCCCCAGAGGCCGCCTCGGACATTCTGGGTCACGCGAATCTCCACGTGACCCAGAATGTTTTTTGTTAAGATTTTGCGGCTAGCGTGAATCGAGGGAGGCGACCCGATGCTGCGTCGGTTTATCTTGGCCTGTGTCTTTGCGTTCGTGATTTTGCCCGCGGCCTCCGCTCAAACAACGGACGCCGGCTATCCCGATGAGTTGTCGCCCTCGCTCGCGGCCGGCGTAAACGCGATGCACGCCGCGATTCGCCGCAATCTAGCCGAGGCGGCCGAGAACATGCCTGCGGAAGAATACGGCTTTCGACCGACGCCGCAGGTCCGCACCTTCGGCCAGCTTGTCGGTCACCTGATCAATTCGAACTTCTACTTCTGTTCGCAAGTCGCCGGCGAAAAGTCGCCGGCCACCGCCGACTACCAAAAAATCACCGACAAGCCCACGCTCGTTAAAGCGCTGAACGATTCGCTAGCCTATTGCGACCGCGTATACGCAGCGACCACCGACGCCAACTTCCTCCAGCCAATGCACATCGCGAATGTTTTTGGCACAGGCTCCACCAACACCGTCCGCGGCGCCGTGCTGATCTACAACGTCGCCCACAACAACGAGCATTACGGCAACCTGGTAGTCTACATGCGCCTCAAAGGCCACGTTCCGCCCTCCACAGCCCGCGCCCAGCAACAAAAGAATCACTAACACCAGATGAGTCGCAGCCTTTAGGCTGTGCTCGTCGCCGTTCGTAGCGCCGGCGTCCCGCCGGCTCAGTTGCCTTGGACTCTGTAACGGCGCACTTCAGTGCGCCAGCCGTTGCTGTTGTTTCGCAATTGCCGTTGTTTTGCAGTTTCTCACTAGGACCCCGAGTACAGCGTTCATTTCTCGAACACCGCCTTCTTAGCATCCCCAACCGTAACCATAAGTGTCATCGGATCCACCGGCGACACGATGAATCCATACCGCTCGTAAAACCGCTTGGCGCCCTCGGAAATCGCATGAACGAGAATCGCTCGGATGCCGCCGATCTCAGCGGCCTGTATCGTCCGCAAAATGGCATCTCGCAGCAGGCTCCTGCCGATCGTGCGGCCCTGCCATCCAAGCTGCACCGCCAAACGCCCCACAATCATCACCGGCAACGGGTCCGGCATGTTCCGGCGAACGCGGCCCGGTGCCCTTGCCAGCGCCACACTTCCGCTAGCCAGCGCGTAGTACCCCACAACTTTGCCCTCCGAACACACGACATAGGTCCGGGACGCACCCGGCTCTTCATTCGCCAAAGCTCTCTTCCTGAGCCAATCGTTTAGCTCAGGAACGCCACAGTCGAAGGACGATATATCGTGCGCGGAAGTTAAGTGTTCTGGCGCACTTATTTCTTTCACGATATCGCTCACTCCCAGGGGGCCTTAGACTTCATCAAGCGCTTCAGCCGCTTGTTCTCGGATGGCGGCGCGTCGAGGGCCTCGGTGAAACGCTTGTACGCTTTTTCATCGAGCATGAACAACCTTTGATCCAGCAGCACTTCGGTCGCTTCGCGGCACGCCGCTTCCAACATAAATTCAGAGCGGTTCTTTCCCACTCTCTCTGCCGCTCGATCAATCAGAGCGCGTTTCATGTGATCGGCGCGAAGGTTAATCGTGACCCCGCGCGTGCCACGGTCACTTCGATCAGCGGTCCGCATGGTTTCCTCCTGTCCTCACACTAACTCTACACCACTGTATACACAATGTCTACACACAATTCGGCGCCGCGTCCCTTCGCGCACTCCGCAAAGCGTTGCGTGGCACAAGGTCAAACCCCACCCCTTTCCCCGAGTTTGGCGTGCCGTCATCCGACTCGCCGTCAGTAACGCCGGGGCTGGGCCACCCGCCAATCGGCCAGCCGCTCGAGCCACCTTTTAGGTACTCACCATTCTGGTGCACTCATTCCCTCGGAGTTGTCCACTATGCAAATGAAGACGCCGACGGCGTTTTTTGCGTACCCCTCAGATCCGGCCTCGATTGGAGAGGTGATCAAAACTGCGATCTCGGACATCAACGCGACCGGCGTTGTTGTCGCAAAATCCTGGGAGGACTGTAAGGTTGGCGGCAAGGTCGTGATCGATGAGATATGTCGGGAAATAGAAGAGGCGGATATTTTTTGCGCTGACTTAACCGGCATGAACGCGAACGTAATGTTCGAGCTTGGGTACGCGATCGCTATGAACCGACGTATTTGGCTGGGCCTCGACACAACTTTCGTCGATGCCAAATCGCATTTTGAACAGCTTCGCGTGCTGACGACCGTCGGCTATTCAAGATACTGCAACTCCAAGGAGCTGTCTTCCGGATTTTTCAAGGATGAGCCTTATAACGATCTTGCGGACACCGTCTTTGAAAAGGCCATTCGCCCGAGTTTGGGGCCCGCTCTCGGAGAAAAGATACTCTATTTGAAATCCCGTCACGAAACCGAGGCCAGCATTCGAATTAGCAACCTCGTTGATGGGTTACGCACCGGCGACGTGAAGGTCATAATCGACGATCCCAAGGAGTCAACGGTCCAATCGCTGACCTGGTACGGAGTGCAGGTTTATTCGTCTAGCGCTGTCGTGTGTCACCTTACCGGGCCGGCACGGTCTGGTGCCCGACTTCTGAACGCTCGATACGCCCTGGTTTGTGGAATGGCATACGGTATGGGCAAAAGACTCCTAATGATTTCTGAGGGTGACTTTCTTGCGCCAATCGATTACCGGGACCTCCTCCACCACTATTTGACCGCAGCAGAGGCACAAGTCCACCTCCAGAATTGGCTAAACGAAGTTGAAAAAAGTCGTTACGAGCGCGTGGGCGCGCAGTCTAGTTACGCTTCAGCAGTTAAGCTTGCCACTGAGCTGAAAGGACTTCAGGTCGGTGACCTTGGCAGCCTCACTGAATTCCTTTTGGGCCTCCTGAGCGCCAGCGCTCGGCTGCCAACGGAATTCAGGCACCAGGACAGCTTTCGGCTGGCAGTTCCTTTAAGCTCGGCCCTTTTCTTACGGTCGGACATCTTTGAACGTTTGCTCGCCGCCGCCAGAGAACCCGACAAGATCGTCCACTCCAAGATCACATGGCGCGACAAGGAACTCCCGCTCCGCGTAATCGATGAAAGATTCGTGTCATCGCACGAGGGCACTGTTCCGCCGTGGGAGCTTTGGGAGAGATATTTCTGCCAAGAAGTTCGGGGCGTGGCCACCCGCGACTACTTCTTTGCCAGGAGTCTTCCGCGACCCCGTGATCTTGTTTTTTTCGTCAAGGCGGCGATTTCGACCGCTGTTAACAGGGGACAAGCGGTAGTTCGAGAGCAAGATATTTTGGCAGCCGAAAAGCAATATTCCCAGTACGCTTTGGAGAGCATTTTGGTCGAAAACGGCCAATATGTTCCGGCGCTGGAACAAATTCTATATGAGTTCGCCGGTTCTCATGCGCGCATCACGGAACGTGAGATACGCGACCGATTAGTCAAGAGTGGAGTCTCTTCAGACGACCATGATCGAATAATCGACCACCTCTGTGCGCTGTCTTTTATGGGCTTACAGGTTCGGCCAGACGACTCCCGATTTGCGGAAGACTCGGCAGAGAACAAGAGAAATCTCGCAGTTGCAAAGAAATTGCTTCGTCCGGGTGAGAGTTTGGTTTTCACGATCCATCCGGCCTTCTGGGCGTTTCTCGAAATATTAGCGCCCTAGGAGGGACTCGTTTAGCGTTGCGCAAGTTCCGTGGGCGCACAGTTCAGTTCCAGGCAAGCGACCCGCGTGTGGCACACCCTTGTAGCGCAGGCTCGCGACGCCTTTAGGTTTTGCGGGCGGGCGGGTGGCACACCCTTGAAGTCCGTGCAAGCGACCGCCTTTAGGTTTTTGGGGGTGCCGCAACTCTTTGCGCAGTTCGCAAAGGGTGCGCGGCACAACGTTAAGCCCGATCCGTCAAGTCCTCGTGTTCGGCGTACAACCACTCCACTCGCGACGGAAATCTTTGTAGGTCGTGGCTTTAGCCACGACATGAAAAAGAGGCGCGCAGCGCCATTCCTTTCGCGGTGCCTTTACCGCGAAGTTTTCGAGTTTTCGCGCCGCGCCACGGCGTAACCTGCGCAACTCCCGCCGCTCCCCGGCGCCCCCACGCTCCGGCGCCCGAAAACGCGCAACCCGCTCGCGCCCCAGCCCCCGCGAGCCGTTGACCTGCCAGTCCCGCGCCCAGACGCGTCCGCGCAACACACACCCTGCCACCTGACCCCTAGTAATCACTAGGTAAATGTGATAAAATGACGCGGGGCCACTTTTCCGCCCCACTGAGGACGCGACATGCGCTCCGCCACATCGCCGACGGGCACATCACCCCAACCCCCAGGGAAAACCCGCGCCAAAAACCGCCCCGCGCCCCGCACCTTTCGGCCAGCGCCCCGCCCGATCGCACACCCGAAACCGCGGCAATCAAGCGGCGCCGTAGGCGCGGCAGAAATTAGCCCAGCGCGTGAGAGTCTGTGTCGCAACTAGCACTTGAAATGGCGGCGAAGCTTTGGCATGAAGAGACATGCCAACCTATCAACCGTATTCTCCGGAGCAAGCCGAGCTGTTGCCCGCCCATGTGAAGGATGTTTTGGGCGCCGACCATCTTTGTTTTGTGGTGCACGAAGTGGTGGAAGCGTGCGATCTGCGCGCTTTCGAAAAGCAGGAGGAGGACGCGGGCGGGCAGCGGCCGTACGATCCGCGGATGCTGCTGAAGATCTGGCTGTACGGATTCGGCGTGAACGTGCGCACGACGCGCAAGCTGGAGCAACGCATTCGCGAGGATCTAGGCTTTCGGTACCTGGCGGGCGGGGCTACGCCGGACCACAAGACGCTGAGCGAATTTCATCGGCGGCATCGCGCGGCGATCACGGCGCTGTTCACCGAGGTGCTGCTGTTTTTGCGGCGCGCGGGGATGGCGCGGCTGGGTGCGGTGGCGATCGATTCGACGCGGGTGAAGGGGTCGGCCTCGCCGGACCGGCTGTTGCGCCGGGAGCGGTTGGAGCGGGAGTTACGCAAGAAAGTGAAACGCTGGCAGCAGGAACTGGATGATGATCCGGATCGCGATCCAGGAACGCGTGTGGGCGTGGAACAGATCGCGCAGCTGCGTGAGCAGTTGCAGCAGCTGCGCCAGAGCGGTGAGGAGAAGCTTTCGATCACCGATCCGGACGCGCGTTTTTTGCGCGAGCGCGGGCGCTTCGTGCTGGGTTACACGGCGGAGATCGCCGTGAGCGAGGACCATTTCATCGTGGCGCAGCGGGTGACGCAGAACAAGAACGATAACCAGACCTTGGTTCCGCTGGTGGAAGCGGTGGAGCGACAATGCGGAGAGCGCCCGCAGCGGGTGTTGGCCGACTGCGGATTTTTCTCGAATCAAAATCTGCGGGAGATGGCCGAGCGCGGCATCGCGGCTTACGTGCCGGACCCGAATCTGGCGCGCGAGTTGAACACGGGGAAAAGGGCGCGCGGAGTGGGACGGATGACGGTGAGCGATCCGCATCTGTTGCGTGCGCGCCAGAGGTTGCGCAGCGCCCCCGGCCGCGCCTGGTACAAAAAGCGCAAGGGGATGGTCGAGCCAGTGTTCGGGACGTTGAAGGAGCAGCGCGGGATGCGGCAGTTCCAACGCCGCGGGCAGCCGGCCACGGCGGTCGAATGGGTGCTGGCAGCGGTCGCCTACAACTTGATCCGCTATCGCAACCTGCGCCGCCCAGCGTAACCGCCGAACGGACACAAGGAAGCTGCCAGAAACGAAAAACGAGGACCGAAGAGCAACCAGCAGCGCGTCCCGCTGCGAAAATCAGCACCGGCACTTAAGTCGTGACACAGACTCGTAAGGGCTGGGAAAAGACGGCGCGTAGCGCCCAACCTATCGCGGCGCCGTTCCCGCGAAGTTTTCGAGTTGCCGTGATCGCTCCCAGCCCGGACCGCGCCCGCGCGCTCCCATCTCGACACTCCGCACGCGTGAGCACGCACCGAGCGCCCGCTCCGCGCGCGCCGCGAAACCAACAAAACCGCATGTTACATTGTTACATTTGCGTCTCGGCCCTCACGAACCTGCCTCGCCGGCAGGCGCTCCACCAGTCGCAAATCACGGATTGCGTCGTTTCTAATCGTCACACCCCGCGATTAGAAAACGCTGTATCTCGCAGAAAACAAACACTCGGCACACGTTCTAATCGTCATTTTTTGCAGGGTTCCGCAAGCCGCCAATACCGGATCGCAAACGCGCACCGCCCGTCGCACGGCGTTTTTAATCGTCATAACTTGCACACCGCGCCGGGCGCCGCAGATCGCAATCCGCGCGCCACGGATCACGAGTCACAAACCTGCCTCGCCGGCAGGCGGGTCACGAATCACGTCATTTCTAATCGACAATCCAAGATATTAGAAATTGCGGTAACCAATACAAAACAAACACCCGGCGCACGTTCTAATCGACAAGATTTCGCAGTTACTGCCGGCAACCCAAGAGCGGCGCAACATCCAAGCAGGGAACTACTCTCCAGAGAAAAGACAGGCGGGAAACCATCCACCAGGCGGGAACAACCAAACTACGCTTCACCGATCACTACTCACCAATCACTAATCACAGCCTCTCACGACGCCTTTTCTTCCACCGATTCCAGATACTCCGAGTACGGGCCTTTGAAGTCCTCGATTTTGCCGTTGGCGAAATGCCAGATGCGCGTTGCCACTTCATCAATGACGTCGTGGTCGTGCGTCACCAGCAGCACCGTGCCATCGTACTTCTGTAGCGCGATATTCAGCGCGTTGATGGACTCCAAATCCAAATGGTTCGTCGGCTCGTCCAGCACCAGCACGTTGGGCTTTTGCAGCATCAGCTTGCAGAAAATCAGGCGGGCGGATTCGCCTCCGGAAAGGGCGGCGGTCTGCTTCAGCGCGTCTTCGCCGCTGAAAAGCATCTGCCCCAGGACGCCGCGCAATTCTTCCTGCGTCGCCTGCGGCTTGAACTGGTGCAGCCACTCGATCGCGTCCATCCCGTGCGTGATGGATTCGCTGTGGTCCTGCGCGAAATACCCGACCATCACGTTGTGGCCCCAGAGCACCTGCCCGCCGTCCACGGGGAATTGCCGGTCGGAATCGTCAATGAATCCGGTGGCGTTGCGCAGCAGCGATTTCAGCAGCGTGGTCTTGCCGGTCCCGTTGCGGCCCATCAACGCGATTTTCTCGCCGCGCGAAACCGCGCCCGAAAAAGGCGCCCACACCTTCACGCCGTCGTACGATTTCGCAACGCTCTTGATTTCGAGGGGATGTTTGCCAGAAGCCTGGTCCATATTGAAGCGAATATATGGACGAGCGATATTCGACCGCGCGAGTTCGGTGGTCTGCAGCCGTTCGACTTCTTTCTTGCGCGAGGTGGCTTGCGCGGAACGCGTGCCGGCCGAAAAACGCGCGATGAATTCATTCAATTGCGCGATTTTCTTTTCGCGCTGCGCGTTTTCCGATTCGATGCGCGAGCGAATCGAGGTCTTGGCGACGACCATGTCGTCGTACCCGCCGTTGTACATGATCACCGTCTCGTAATCTATGTCCGCGGTGTGCGTGCACACGCTATTCAAAAAATGGCGGTCGTGCGAAATCACGATCAGCACGCCTTCGTACTCGCGCAGATAATCCTGCAGCCAGTGGACCGAATCGAGGTCCAGGTGGTTGGTCGGCTCGTCGAGCAGCAGCGCCGGCGGGCTGCCGAAAAGCGCTTGCGCGAGAAGCACGCGGACTTTTTGTCCGCCCTGCAGCTCGCTCATCTTGCGCTCGTGCAGCGGCTCGTCGATTCCCAGCCCGTCAAGCAGGATGGCAGCGTCCGGCTCCGCCGTGTAGCCGCCTTCCTCGCCCACGATTCCTTCCAGCTCGCCCAGCCGCATCCCATCCGCGTCAGTCAAGTCCTCATGCGGCTTGGCGTAGAGGATCTCGCGCTCCTGCAACGCCTTCCACAGCGGACGATTCCCCATGATCACCGCGTCAATCACGCGGTGCTCGTCAAACGCAAACTGGTCCTGGCTCAAGATACCGAGCTTCTTCGGACGCGTCACGTCGCCCTTGGTCGGCTCGATCTCGCCGGTGAGGATCTTCATCAAGGTGGATTTGCCCGCGCCGTTGGGACCCGTGATTCCATAGCGCCGCCCCGCAAAGAACGTGGTGCTCACGTCTTCGAACAAGATTCTGGCGCCGTAGCGCATCGTGATGTTGTTAACGGAGAGCAAGGAGTTTTAATTGTAGCACGGATGCGGCCGGGCACGCGCACCGCGCCGGAGCGCCGCGCGGCGGGTCAGCAGGGATCGGAGCCGCTGCCGGCCGTGGCATCCGCTGCCGCGCTGGAGGCAGCATCGGCGGAGGAGTTCGCCAAGCCATTTTGTGGCGTCTGCGACGGTGCCGAGGCGGAGGGCGTGGGCAGCTGTTGCGCGTTCGTCGCGGCTTCGTCCGCCAGAATGGCGCGCGGCACCGTGGCAGATTGGAAGTATGTGCCGCCTTGGAGCAGCGCCTCGACTGCTTCCGTCAGCAGGTTTGCGGAGGCTTTGTTGATGTCGCCGCTGAATCCCGCGGCGCGAATTCCCGCGTTCATCTGTGGGTCGCCGGCATAGAGCGAAAAAAGAAGCAGCGGCAATTGCGGGGAGGTGCTGTGAATCACGCGCGCTGCGTCCAGCCCGGACATTTTAGGCATGCTCAGGTCGAGGATCACGAGATCGGGTTTGAGCGCAGCGGCCCGTTCGATTGCCTCCATGCCGTTCTCCGCCTCGCCGCAAACTTCCCAGCCCGGGTGTCCTTCCAGCAGACGGCGCATGCCGCGGCGCGCTTCTGGGTGATCGTCGACAATCAAGATTCGAGCCATGGATACGAGTTCCGCACTCCCGGGTGTGCGCAATGTCGGGCATCCTACACTGTGTAATACCCGACGGGAATACCGTGGATGGTGTATGGACAGAACTGCGCTATCCGCTACGCTTTATGCAGGCCCTTACGGGATTACCCCTAGTACAAAGGACTAGTGATGAGCCAAAACAGCATTCTGCAACCAATCGAAGCGCAACGAACCGGCCCGCAGGGGCATTTGGTGACCAATAACCTGCTGTTGTCGCTTCCTGAGCACGAATTCGAGCAAGCGCGAAGGTCGCTCGAGTTTCTGGATCTTCCGGACCACCTGGAGTTGCACGAACCGGGCCAGAACGTACAGTACGCATACTTCCCGAACCGCGGGATGATCTCTCTGGTGGTGGTCACCGAAGACGGCCGGACCGTGGAAGTAGGCGTGGTGGGAAGGGAAGGATTTGCGGGAGCGGCGCTGGCGGTAGGTTTGCGGACCAGTTCGGTGCGCGAAGTGGTGCAGATATCCGGCGACGGATTCCGCATTGGCGCGTCGGCGGTGGAGAAGCTGATGCGCAGCGCTCCCGAGATGCGCATGACCATGGGCCGTTACGCGGTGGTTCTGGGGATGCAGATATCGCAGACTGCGGCGTGCAACCGGCTGCACAGCATCGAGCAGCGGCTGGCGCGCTGGCTGCTGGTGACGCGCGACCGCGTGGAGTCCGGATTCTTGCCGATCACGCACGATTTTCTGGCCACGATGCTGGGGACCGACCGGCCGACCGTGAGTCTGGCGGCCAGCACCATGCAGAAGAAGGGCATTCTCGAATACAAGCGCGGGGCAGTGAAGATCCTGGATCGCAAGAAACTGCAGGAGTGCGCTTGCGAGTGCTACCGGGTGATCGAGCAATTCAATCCGGTGCTGGGCCTGCCATAAAATCGGCAGCAGTGTTTGACGTCCGACAGACAGCACATTCCTTGAGCATCTAGAGTTCCGGCCATGCCAAAACTAGCCAGGACTCCTAGTGCTGCAAGGTGACGCCAAGAAGGCCGCGGACTTACCCCAACGAACGAGTCCCGACGGAACGCGGGTCAGCAACAAAATCCTCCTCTCGATCCCCGAGCACGAGTTTGCCGCGGTGGGTCCGCATCTGGAGGCGGTGGCGCTTCCAGGGCACCGGATTCTGCACGAGCCGAGCGAGGAATTGAATTACGCGTACTTTCCGAACTCGGGGTTGATATCGCTGGTGGTGGCGATGGAGGACGGCAAGACGGTGGAGGCCGCGGTGGTGGGGAACGAAGGAACCGCGGGGATTCCCTCCGCCGTGTGCCTTGCGCGGAGCCCGCTGCGTGAGGTGGTGCAAATCGCGGGCGAGGGCTTTCGCGTGAAGGTGAACGCGTTGCAGATGGTGCTGAAATACGCGGGCGAGTTTCAGATGGTGCTGAGCCGTTATGCGGTGATTCAGGGGATCCAGGTGGCGCAGACGGCGGCGTGCAATCGCTTGCACGATGTGGAGCAGCGGCTGGCGCGCTGGCTGCTGATGGCGCAGGATCGCGTGGATGGCGGGTCCATTTTGATCACGCATGATTTTCTGGCGACGATGTTGGGGACGGACCGGTCCAGCGTGAGCCTGGCGGCGGGCATCCTGCAGCGGAAGCGGAATATCGAATACACGCGCGGGGCGGTGAAGATCTTGAGCCGCAAGAAGCTGGAGGGATCGGCGTGTGAGTGCTACCGAGTGATTCAGCAGTTCAATGCGGAAATAGGAATGCATGAGGGTATGAGTTGAGCGAAGGTGGGGATGTTCTGACCTGAGCTCGCTATCGCAGAGGGTTGGCGCCAGCCAGGAGTGACTGCGATGTGGACGGGTCGCTGCCTGATTCAAGATTTAAGGGCAATGGCCGATAGCGAAGTCGTACGGGAAGCCGCAAAGCCAAAAGCGGGAGGTAATGACAATGGTTACTCCGGTTTCTGCGAGTGGGACATCGGGCGGGGCTGACGCGGGGGCGACGGCACAATCGAGTAGTGCGGCAGTAGTTGCCGCCAAGCCGTCTGCGCCGCAGGAAGACACGGTTAAGATTTCGGCTACAGCTCAAGAAGTACAGCAACCCACCGCTGCGCAGGTGCGCTTACTGCACGCAGAGGGTCAATCGGTTCCGCAAATCGCGACGAAGCTGGCAATTACGCCACACGCGGTGCAGAGCTATCTGGGAACGCCTGCGCAAACTTCAAGTAAGTCGAAATAGCGCGCGCTTGCTGCGCGATACCTCGAGGGGTTCCCGAAGGCTTGCCGAGCGATGTGAGCACTGCCGGTACCCGCCGCCGCGGTTCTCGCGGGTCGGGGTTCAGTGCACGCGGTCTTTTTTGACTGGCGCCGGAGTTTCCTCGTGTTCCAGCTCGTGCTCGGCTTCCAGCCAATCTCCCAAGGTGTACCCGCCGTTGACCCCGCCGTGGCGGCGATGAATCCTGAGCGCACGCCTCTGAATTTCATCCAGAGTGTGCGGATGTTGCTGGTCGGGATTTTCCTCCGAGTCCTGGTGTGCCGGCGAGTTCTGACCGCCGGTGGAGTTTACGGATTGGTCCGCTGCAATCATATGGTGGCCCTCTTTCTTTTATAAATAGCTCAAGTTCAAGCTACATATCGTTAGACGATATATTATGCCATATGGTTGCAACAATCGGACGGCGGCATGTGGCGAATCCACAACCTGTCCGGGAGAACGGGGCGCGACTGCAAGGCCGGCGCTGCGCATTCAGCGAGCTGACGACGGCATCGCAGCCGTTCAAGCGGAACGGCCTTTCGCCTTGACGGCCTGCTGAGCAGCCGCGAATACATCGCGTGCGGACGTCGTACCCGCTACGTGCTCCGTACCCGCGATTCCGAGGTCCATCCATCCCGCGTTTACGCCGTCAAACATTTCTTCGGCAGGTCCAGTGTGGCCCTTCGGGACGCCGAACTGCTCGAACGCTTCCGCCCAACCTGCACGCGGGACGGCAAAGGCTTTTACGTCGCGTTTTAGGACTTCACCCAATTGTTTCGCCACTTCATCCGCGCTTACCATCGAACCGAGTTCGATAAAGCGATGTCCTGACCATGCCGGGCCGGTCAGAAGCTTTGCTACCTCTGCGCCGATGTCGTTTGTGGCGACCATTGTTGATTTCCGGCTTGTAGGATTGTAGAAAACCGGTAGCGTTCCGCCTTGGGCGGCCTGTAAGCCGAAAAGAAAGTTTTCGAAAAAGCCGCCTGCGCGCACAAATGCCACCGGAGATCGCAGGCCGCGAAAACCTTGCTCAAAAAGCGATAAGGCTGTGATCATCCCCAGCCCGCTTGTTCTATTCGCGCCCATCGAGGAAAGCGCGACCACGCGCGGCGGCACTGCCTTGGTCAGCGCCTCAACATAGTTCGCAATCAAGCCCTTTGCCTCTCTGTAATCGGGCGAGGGTGCCCATACAGACGGCAACATAACAAACGCGCCCTCGACACCTTTGAGCGCCGCCGCTATGGCTGTCGCATCGTTCCAGTCTCCAAGCACCAACTCCACACCTTGGTCTGCCCACTTCGCCGCTTTCTCGCGATTGCGCACAAGCGCTCGCACCTGTTTGCCTTGCTTCAGCAGATGCCGCGCGGTGGCGCCGCCGACGTTTCCAGTAATTCCCATGACTAAATACATGCTCGTTTCTCCTTGTTGTTCTGGCGGCGATACGGCCGAGCAGGCTTTCTACCGCCCTCTTGCTGTGATGAATAGCCAAACCTGGGTTCGGGCTACATATCGTTAGACGATATATCGCGCCGCATGGTTGCTGCAATTCGCCGACTCACATTTCCAAGGGAACGATCCGAGGTTGGGGACCGACCAGGGAAAAGCGGGCGCGTTAGAGAAAACGCGCCGAAAGCTACCATTCAACGGGTGCTGTTCCGCCGTGGGCCGGGCGCCACGGGGAGCAGAGGAGCGACTTGTAGCAGTCGTCTCGGTTACGCGGAGGCTTTGTGTGTGCCGCCCGCGGGAATTTTGGATGCCAGGACGTCAATTTTATTGATTTCGGGAGCTTTGGCGAAGAGATCGGGAGCTTTGGCCATCAGGGCGGCGGCGACTTTGCCGGAGAGGTGAGCCTGGCGGCCGGCTTCGTCGTTGAAAGTATCGAAGATGCCGAAAGTTGTGGGGCCCATGCGCAGCGCGAACCAGGTGATGGTGCCTGCTTCGGCTTCGACAAGCGGTACGGCGCTCTTTAAAAATTGCTCGACTTCTTTTTCCTTGCCGGGTTTTGCCTCGAGTGGCACATACAAAGCTACTTTCGACATAATAAGTTCTCCTTTATCGTTCGGCCGCGAAGGCCGCATTCCGTATACTGGCAGTCCAGGAACCGGGTCGGCAAGCCTACCCACTTATATGACGTTGCGTGAGGACTCGCGGATGCGGCTAAATTGGAAAGTTCGTGGGCGCGTAATTCGCTGGACGTTGTTCAGCTGGTTGTTGTTGCTGGTGGCGGGAGTTGGCTCGAACGCCGCGCCGAGTATACCGCGCGGCCAGCAGGCGCGATCAGAGCGAGGCGAAGCGCCGGTTCTGGCGCCGCCGATCGTTGTTGACCATGGGCCAAATTCCGCGGAGCAAGAGCGCAAGCATTACGTGATTTTGGTTTCGCTCGACGGGTTCCGTTCCGATTACGCGCGAAAGTATGATGCCCACAATTTGCTGGCGCTGGGCGAACGGGGAGCCAGTTCGCCGGACGGCATGATTCCGGCGTATCCCTCGATTACTTTCCCGAACCATTACAGCATCGTGACGGGGCTTTATCCGGAGCATCACGGAATTGTGGGTAACGCATTTTACGATCCAGCGCGGAAGCAAGTTTACAGTTATCGGGACGCGCAGGCGGTGGACGACGGCACGTGGTACGGCGGGACGCCGCTATGGGTCCTAGCGGAGCAGCAGGGAATGCGCGCGGCTTGTTTTTTCTGGCCGGGGTCGGAGGCGGATATTCAGGGCGTGCGGCCTTCCTATTACATGAAGTACGACGCGAAATATCCGAACGAGAAGCGCGTGGAACAAGTGCTGGCGTGGTTGCGGTTGCCGGCGGCGCAGCGGCCGCACTTTATCACTTTGTATTTCAGCGAAGTGGATAGCGCGGGGCACGCGCACGGACCGGACAGCGAGGAAGTCGCCAGAGCGGTGCATGAGGTAGACACGGAAATCGGGAGGCTGGAAACGGGGCTGGCGACACTGAAACTGCCGGTGGACGTGATCGTGCTGGCGGACCACGGAATGATCAAGGTGGAAGGGGATTGGATTGACCTGGATCAGTATTTTGACCGGTCGCTGCTGGAGCGGTCGGAAGAGACGTTTATGTATGCGAAATCGGAAGCGGATGCGGCGACGATTTACGATGAGCTGAAAGGGAAGAGCGATAAATTCCAGGTTTACCGCAGCGGACATATGCCGGAGCATTTGCATTTCGACGGGAATCCGCGGGAGGGTGATCCCATCGTCGTTCCGACTGGACCGTATCTCTTGCGGGTAAGCGCGCCGCCTCCGGATGCCGCGAATGGGGCGATGGCTGGGCACGGGAACGCTCCTCCGGTGGGGATGCATGGGTACGATCCGGAGCACATGCCGCAGATGAAGGCGATATTTTATGCGGCGGGGCCGGATATTCGCGGCGGAGTGAAGGTTGCGCCGTTTGAAGATGTGAATGTGTATCCATTAGTGGCGCACATTCTGGGATTGGATATCGCGCATTTGAAGACGGGCGCGATTGACGGGAGATTGGCGGTGCTGCGGGGCGTGCTGAAGAATCCCCATTGATCCGCGGCGGGGCTGAAGCGACTGTGCGAGAACTCGAAATTCGATCGCTCGGCGGTTGAACAGTGTGCGGGAAAAGCTAAAAGCGAGGCTTCAGGGGCTAAAGCCCCGCTCTTCCGGTTTTTTTGGCAAACTGCGAAGGCGCTCTGATTTTGCGTCGGTAACGGCACGGCTAGAGCCGCGCCCTGACGAAAATGAGGGTGCTCGCACACGCTCTGAAGCGCCGCGCTTCCGGGCATGACATCGATGAGCGGGCACGTCATCGAGTAGAGGAGTTTGGTCACTGGCTATGGATATACGTTTGAGTGATGTGGAGGCGCGAGTGCTGGGGGCGCTGGTGGAGAAGGAGATTACTACGCCGGAATATTATCCGCTTTCTTTGAATGCGCTGGTGAATGCTTGCAATCAGAAATCGAATCGCGAGCCGGTGATGAATCTGAGCGAAGAGGATGTGACGCTGGCGATGCGGCATTTGAGCGAGGTGGAGCTGGCCGGGGCGGCGAACACTTCCGACAGCCGGGTGCGGAAGTACGAGCATCGCTTGCAGGAAGCATTTAATTTTACGCGGCCGGAGACGGCGGTTTTGTGCGTGTTGTTGTTGCGCGGGGCGCAGACGCCTGGGGAATTGCGCGGGCGGGCGGAGCGGATGTACAAGTTCGATGATTTGAGCGACGTGCAGGCGGCGTTGCAGAAATTGATGAGCCGGGAGCCGGCGTTGGCGCGGGTTTTGCCGCGCGCGCCGGGGACCAAGGAGTCGCGGTATCTGGAGTTGATGTCTGGTGATGCGGAGGCGGCGGGGGCGGAAGTTGGGCGAGATGTCGCGCAAGATCGTGCGGTGGAGCGTGTTCCGGCTTTGAGCGTAGAGAGTGACCGCGAGCGGATAGCGCGATTGGAGAGCGAGGTTGCGGCTTTGCGCGAGGAAGTTGCGTCGTTGCGGCGGGAGTTTGCGGGATTTCGGAAGCAGTTTGAGTGAGGACCTCGGGGGCCGGGTCGTGTCGCGGAAGAATTTGGCGCCTGCGCTGTGACCGAACGGCGGCAGCAAGCTGCCGCACTCCCAGATGGTGGCGCGTTTGCATTCGCGAACACGGATTGATTTTGGTCGGGTCCGCAGCTTTAAGAGCCGGCGGGAAACGTTCGCTTCGCTCGGTGCAGGCGGCGCTAGGGAACGGCGGGCACGGCATGCCGTGCCCCTACGAATTCACCCACGGGCATCAGGGGGTGGGAGGCGGGTTGCGGTCTGTGAATTGGCGCTGGTGCCAGTAGGGGTAGGCGAGGGTGGTGGCGCTGGCGGCGTCGAGTTTCGCGACTTGCTGAGGAGAGAGATTCCAGCCTAGCGCGCCGAGATTTTGGCGCAATTGTTCTTCGTTGCGCGCGCCGAGGATTACATTTGCGACGGTGGGGCGCTGCAGGAGCCAGTTGAGGGCGATCTGCGGGACCGACTTGCCCGTTTCCTTCGCAACTTCGTCGAGCGCGTCCACAACCTTGTGAACGTATTCGTCCTCAAGCGGAGGGCCGATCACCGCGGTCTTGTGCAGGCGGCTATTTTCATGCAGCGGTTTACCGCGGCGGATTTTTCCAGTGAGGCGCCCCCATCCGAGCGGACTCCAGACGACGCAGCCGACGCCTTGATCGAGGCCGAGCGGCATGAGTTCCCATTCGTATTCGCGGCCGACGAGAGAATAGTAAGCCTGGTGGGCGACGTAGCGCGTCCAGCCGTATTTTTCGGAGACGTCGAGGGATTTCATCAGATGCCAGCCGGAGAAATTCGAGCAGCCGATGTAACGGACTTTGCCGCTGTGGACCAGGTCGTTGAGCGCGCTCAAAGTTTCTTCGACGGGAGTGAGCGCGTCGAAACCGTGCATCTGGTAGAGGTCAATGTAATCGGTGTTGAGGCGGCGCAGGCTGGCTTCGCAGGCGTGGATGAGGTGAGAGCGGGAGGAGCCGATCTCGTTGGGACCAGGGCCCATTTTGAAAGTGGCTTTGGTGGAGATGAGGACTTTATCGCGGCGCCTGCCGATGGCTTTGCCGAGGATTTCTTCGGAGTGGCCGCCGTGGTAGATGTCGGCGGTATCGAACATGTTGACGCCGGCGTCTAGGCAGATGTCCACCAGGCGAGTGGCTTCGGCGACGTCGGTGGTGCCGATGGCGCGGAAAAATTCGTCACCCTGGCCGAAGGTGGCGGTGCCCATGCTGAAGACGGGGACTTTCAGGCCGGAACGTCCTAGAGTGCGGAATTCCATTTTGCAGGCTCCTTGATGAGGTGAATGATTGCGGCCGCTAGTTTCGCGGAATGCGGCGAATTCGAATGCAAGGGCAACCGCGAAAGATTAACACAGAGGGCACGGAGAAAAGCGGAGCGGGCACGGAGAATTCGCGTTGGACACAGAGAGTCTGCGCAAATTAGTGGCGCTGGGCCCAAGCGAGGCCGTCGGGGCCGGGGCCTGTGGGGATGCGTTCGGCGATTTCTAATTTGCGGAGATCGATTTCTGCGACGGCGTTGTCACCAGCTAGGGCTACGTATGCGACATCGCCGGCTGGCGATATCAGGATGCCGCCTGGGCCGCGGCCGACGTTTAGTTGCTTGACGATTTTTCTGCTGGCGGCGTCCACGATGATGAGTTCATCGGTGGCGGGGTCGGAGATCAGGACTAGCTTGCCGTCATTCGTGAATTTCAGGCGATTGGAGTGTTTGGTGTGCACGTTGAAGGTATGAATTACTTTGCTGGTGGCGGTGTCTATGACCGAGACGGTGCCGTCGCCGGAATTGGCGGCCCAGACTTCTTTGTCGTCGGGGGAGATGTCGATACCTTCGGGGCCTTTGCCGACGGAGATGTTGGTTTCTCTCCAGCCGGAAGGATCGGAACTTTTTTCGATGGCGGTGACGGTGTCGGAGTCGACGTTGGAGGTGAAAAGCTCGTTGAGGTATTTGGTGCGGACGAGCATGTGGGTACGGTTCTGGCCGACGCCGAGGAGCCAGTCGAGTTTATTGGTGGCGGGATCGTAGCGGGCGATCAATTTGTTCAGTTCGGCGGTGAAATAGATTTGGCCGTCGGCGAAGAGGATGCCGTGCGGGCGGCCGAGGGGAGCGAGGTCCACGCGATGAATTTCCTTTTGGGCGACGAGGTCAATCACGGAGAGCGAGTGACCGGGGTCTTTGGCGCCGTAATTGGTGACGAAGGCGAGTTTGCCGTCGTCGGATGCGGCGACTTCGTGGGGGCCTTCGCCAGTAGCTATGCGGGCGACGACTTGACTGGTGGCGGGGTCTACGATGGCGAGGGAGTTGGCGGCTTTATTGAGGACCAGGAGAGCGGGGGAGGGGGTGGGAGCTTGCGATTGTGCGGTTGGGGCGCTTGCGGCGGCGAGGATGAGCGCGGATAAAAATAGCGCGGCTGCGGATTTCGCGGTGGCGCGTCGTTGCGGGAAGAAATTCATATGTTCCCCCGGGATGGAACGTTACGGCCGAGATGATAGCACTGGGGAATCGTCAGGTGCCACCGGAGTGGTGAGCGGCGCACTCGGGTTTGTTGACGCGACACCGATGGCGCACTAACCCTTCGTAGCGTCACTCAGGGTAAAAGTGCGCCGGTACAAAATCAGAATCGAGAGACGGGCGGGTCTGAGACCCGCCCCGACAAAGTTGGGCATCGCGGGAGACGCGACGCCGAGGCCACATTGCAAAACTAGTCGTTGGCGCCGCGGGTTTCGACGTAAACCAATTGATAGAGGGTGCCGGCGCCGTTGGGCTGGATGCCGACAGCGTGTTCTTTGGCTTTGCTGCCGGATTTCAGGGAAATTTCGCCGGGCTTGGGTTTTTCGTCCTCGCAGGTGAGGGCTTTCGAGGATTTCTTTTTGGCGTCATCGCGGGAGTTGCCGCCGGAAGTTTGCGGATTGCTGCAATCGAGGACCGGGCCGTACTTGGCGAGCGCTTTGCGGTAGAAGGCCGCGACTTTTTCGGGCGCATCGGTTGTTTCCATTTTCAGGACGAATAGTTTGAAGCCGGAAGAGCCGCCCCAGAGGCCCATATTCAGGGCAGAGCTGTCGTCGTCAGTGTCTTTGTGACGGCGCGAGCCGGGATAGAGCGGCAGGCCGACGTCTTTGGCGCTGGTGTTTTGGCCTAGATTGAAGCCGATGCCGTCTTTATCTTTATCGTTAGTGGATTGCTGCGAATCCTTTTGGTCTTGAGCGGCTGAAGGGAGTGCGGCGGCTAGAAATAGCGCCAGGAATGCTGCGTAGAACGCGAACTTCGTGCGCGATGGAGAATGGCGGTTCGTGCGGCGGTCGCCGCGTCGGTGCGCGTGGCTAATCGGTGTCATGATGCCCCCTGATTGATGTCTGGTAAGGATACGCGAGATTGCGGTGGAATGTTCCGTCGACTGCGGACGCGAGCGTGCCGGTTGCGTAATGAGGAGTTACCGCGAAAGCGGCGAGGCAAGCCTCGCCTTGTAACAGGCGGAAGCAAGCTTCCGCACTCCCAGAAAGGTCGTGGCGGCGCGGGCGACATTGCGTATCGCAAGCCGAGTTGGGGCGACTCGATAAGGCAACGCGAGTCGAGAGCCACGAATCAGAGCGGAATAGATGCGGCGGATGGTGAAACTAGCGGGGCTGTGTGCGTTGGCGCTGGTCGCCAGCGGGATGTGCGCGTTTTGTCTGGATGCGCAGAATTCCGGCCAGCGGGGGAGCGCACCGCCCGGGGCTGAAAGCGCGCAAAGCTTGCCGGCGGCGCAGAATAAGATCCGAGTGCAGACGAATGAAGTGGTTGCGGCAGTCACCATGCTTGATAAACACGGGGATTTGGTGTTGGACCTGGCGCAGAGCGATTTTCACGTGTTTGACAATGGCGTGGAGCAGACGATCGATCGTTGGGACATGGGAGGAGATCCGCTGGCAGTGGCGTTGGTGCTGGAGACCAGCTCGCACATCGCGATGATGGCTCCGGTGATTCACGGCATGGGCAGCCTCTTTACGGAAACGGTGATGGCGCTAAACGGCGAAGCGGCGGTGATCACCTACGACAGCACCGTGGAGGTGCGGCAGCCTTTCACGCAGGACCACGACGACATCGCGCGCGCAATCGGCGGCGTGGAATTCGAAGCGCCGGAGATGCGTTTGTACGACGCGATGGCCCAGGCGGTGGAACTGCTGAAAATCCGGCCGACCCATTATCGCCGAGTGATGTTGATCGTGGGTGAATCGCAGGATATTGCGAGCGACGCGAAGCTTGGACTGGTGCTGCGCGAAGCAGAACTCGAAAACATCGCGATTTACGCGGTGGGCCCCAGCAGCAGCACCGCGGACCTACGGTTTGGAGCGAAGGCGCCCAATCGCGGGATCAGTTATCCGCCCGGCGTGTTTTCGGGTCCGACGCGCCCGGGTGCCCTGCCGGTGCCGGGTAATGGAGGTGCGCCGGGCGGAACGCTGGATCTTGCGCCGCTGGCCGTGTGGCTGGTTACGCGCGGCACAAATGAAATCAAGAATCATCAACTTGAAATGGCGGCGGCCGCGACTGGAGGCGTGCATTATCGGGCGATTCGCGATCGCGCGGTGCGCAGCGCGCTGGATCGGATCGGAAGCGAATTGCACGCGCAGTATGTGCTGAGCTACCGGCCGGCGGTGGCCGAACAGACGGCGGGATTTCACGAGATCAAGGTGACGGTGGATAGACCGGAAGTGACGGTGCGCACGCGGCCAGGATATTTTTTGGTTGCGGCTGCGGATGGGAGCGCGCAGGCCGCGCAGTCCAAGACTCCGCAGTCTTCGCCACCACGCTAGCGCCGAGAATTTCCGGAGAATTCAGGTAGTGAGCACGCCGCGGGGCTTGGAGACTTCACCGGCGGCATCTTCCCGCTTACGCACTTTATTAAACTGCCGGATGCGCACGGGTCCGTCTGGCATGAGCGCGATGATTTCCAGTTTTCCGCCCATGGCTTCGATAATCTTGCGCAGAGTGCTGAGGTACATATCGGAGCGGCGCTCCATCTTGGAGACGGATGCTTGGGTTACGTTCAGGGCTTCTGCCAGAGATTCCTGCGTTAAATCGAGCGCTTCGCGAAGTTCGTCCAGCGCCAACTCGGACAACATGCGTTGTGCAATTGCTTTGCTGCGCCCACGGCTTGGCGGTGACATTTTTGCGCGCAATTCCTTGAAGTTTCTGGCCATTAGATTTGTCCTTCCTTCTTTAGCGCCGCCAAGTGAGCGTCGTAGAGTTTGTCAGCCTTCGGCACATTTTTTTCGTACCAGTTGGCATCGCCTGTCTTGTCCCCGCCGAGCAGCAGGATCGCGCTGCGCAGAGGATCGAAGGCATAGAGGACGCGATAGGGGCTTCCGGCGTGCTGAATGATCAGTTCTTTCATGTTCGAGTGTTTTGAGGATTCTATGAATTCAGAGTAGGGGCGCCTCAAATGGGGTCCTCTTTGTTCAAGAATCTCAACTACGGCAGCGACGTCCTCTTGTTCGGGTTCTGTCAGTTCGGCCCACCAGGCGCCGAACTCATCGGTGAATTCGAAGTCCCATGCCATGCAGTGAATATAACCTGCAGGCTATATCGGAGTCAAGGACCCGACAGTCTGCGTGGCTGGTGGGATTGCCAGGCGCTGGGACGTTGAGATCTTTGCGCGAAAATTGGTACGAACGTAACATTTGCGGCGGCGTTTCGTTTCGGCACACTGTGGTTGGAGGGAATGCCATGAAAGCCGCCGCTGGTTTGTTTGCCGCAATCTTGTTCACCTCGGGAGCTGCGATGGGACAGTCGCAGAACGCGAACGCGCAGTGGAAATGTCGCGATATGGCTGCGTCTGGAAACTTTATCTTTGCGAATGAGACGGTGGTGAATAGGCAGGCCTGCCATGTGGTCGCGCAGGCTGACTCTTCCTCCGCTGAGCAGCCGCTTACGGCGGGGCATGTGCCTCCGGATGGATCGGCGGCGATGCAACCGGCGAGCCGCGGCACGGTGAGCGCGGTGCCGTCGGTATTTATCGAGCCGATGGAAGGATTTGACGGGTTTTTGTCCGTGGCTTTGGAGCGGAAGCACGTACCGCTGGCCGCCGAGATTTACGAATCGCGCGCTACGTACGTCTTGCAGGTGAAGTGGCCCGGGCAAAGTGGGAATGTGGTGAACGCGGACTACAAGCGTTCGCACCACTCGGATGAGGTGCCCACGCTGCAGCTGGTGGAGCGCCGAAGCGGGACGGTCGTGTTCGCGTATAAGTTGAGCAAGTCGAATACTTGGCACGGCGAGCAGAGCACCGCGGAAACCGTAGCTAATCTGCTGAAAGAGCAAATCGCGAAGAGGTAGTTTTTTTGGGCGGCCACTCTTCCTCCGCCAGGGAAGAGTGGCTAGCGATGGCAGGTATCTTTCCGGAAGTTCTCTTACGCCTCCTTCACCCACTTACCTCGACATAACCCAATTCAAAAAAACCTGATCCGTCGTGGTGCGAACACGACTGGCAGCGGAGAGACGCGCCGCGCCGAAGAGAAAGCGGCGGCCGTTCGTGCCTCAGGGTAAACGCGCCGGCGCGCTCGATATGTTTGCGTGGCGCGCTGGCGAGCGCGCTGAAACGGATCGATATCGCTGGCGTGAAGGCAAGCTGCCCGCTCGCTGCGCGAGCGGCCGCTACATGAGGCGGCACAGGGGGCGTTGGGTGCCGCTGGCGTGGCGGGTTCGGCCGGCTGACAGCGGCGAGGCAAGCCTCGCCTTGCACAGGCGGAAGCAAGCTTCCGCACTCCCAGACGGCGGCGCACTCTAATTTTTAGCGACGTGGATTAAACGTGCTGAAGCGGCAGAGATTCGCTGGTTGAAATTTATTTTGCGGGACAGGCGAAGATGGGACCTGAGTAGCCTTGCAGGGCGGAGGCGACGTTGTGGTCAGGACATTCGGCGTAGGGGCAGGTTTGGTCGGCGAAGCCCTGGTTGTAACGGCCGGATTTGATTTCGGGGATCAGCTTCGAGCCGAGGGCTTGCGCGTCTTGGTCTTCTTGGGGCGTGAGTTTGGCGAGCGAGAAGTCGGTGCCGAAGGCGTGGGCTTCCATCGTTCCGGCGAGATCCCAGAAGGCGGTGAGGTGTGTATCGGCGAGATGCAAGGCATCGAAGCGCAGAGATTCTTCGTCGGGCAGCTCGAACATTTTCTGCTGCGTGCCGCAACGAGCGACGATGGTCTGGCTGGCGGAATCATCGGTGTCGCTGAGGCCTCCACCGGGGCGTTTCGCCGTATTGATCATGCCCTCGACGACATCTTCTTCGAAGGAGCAGATGGGGAACTTGACGGTGACTTTCTTTACGGTGGTGTCTGGCAGGACGCGTTCGACGGCGCGGACGGTGACGTGATGGGGGCAAGCGGGGTCGAGAGGCGCGATACGAATTTCGCGGACCAGGACGCCGGTGCCTTGCGGGCGCAGTTCGAGGATGTGGTCAACCCATTTGGGGGCTTTGTGGAAGGTGGCTTGAGTGACTACGTAGAGGGATTCGAGCGGGAGGGGCGGGGTGTGTTTTGCGGCGGAGGGGATGGCTGTGGCTGCGAGGATTAACGCCGAAACGTATGCGATGCGGCGCTGGGGCGTGGCGCGGCTGTGCGACATTCGTGGAGTATATCGCGAATGAGTTGCGTGGACGGAATGTGGGTAGAGAGGCGATAAGCGGCGAGGCGAGCCTCGCCTTGCACAAGCGGAAGCAAGCTTCCGCACTCCCAGATTCGTGCGTGGTGCGCTTTCAATCGTGGTGCGGCAGATCGGTTTATGCGGAGCGGAAGAGGGGCACGGCGTGGCGTGCCCCTGCGGCCGGTTGGAGCGGAAAGCGTACGACGATTAGAGTGAGCGCAGGAAATTCAGTAGCTCTTGTTTTTCCTGCGGAGGCAATTGGTTGAAGAGCGAAATGACCTGGTTCGCTTCCGAGCCGTGGCTCGAGTGGGCTTGGATCGCGGTCAGCAAGCCGCCGTTGGCTGGGGTGGCGCGGCCATCGTGGAGGAAAAAGACGCGTTGGCCGACACCCCAAAGCGGAGCGGTGCGGAATTCATCGGGGCCGGCGCTGCCTTGCGCGACATTGTCGGCCAAGCCGGTGCCCATGTGATGCACGAGCAAGTCGGAGAAGAGCGCCGCGGGTTGACCGCTAAGTCCCAGCGTCATGTTGGACGGACCGGTTTGCAGCGTGGGGGTGTGGCACATGTTGCAATGGACCAGGTTGAAGACGGCTTGACCGGCTTGAATGGATTGCGGAGTGGGATTGCCGGGAATGCCGTTCACGGAGGGAACGGGAGGCGCGAGGAAGCGCATGAAGTCGGCGAAGGCGACTGTGTCGCTCGGAATCTGGTCGCCGGAGTACGTGTAGTTGGTTTCGTCCTCGGGAGTGGGGTTGTAGAGGCAGGCGCCCGGAGGGTTACCGCGCTCGGTCTGAAAGAGCTCGTTGGTGACGCCAATTTCGACGTTATAGGCTTCGCCGGCAAAGACCTCGAGCGACTTGTTTTGGGCTTTCCAGCCGAAGCGCATGATGGAGCCGTCGTTACCGCTGGTGTTGGGGTGGCCGGTGATGCCGAGCTGGTTCTTGAGCTGAGAGTTCGCGTTCATATTGGCGAGAATGGTGGCGTCGGGGATGTTCTCAATGAGGCCTTCGCCAAATACGGGAGTGGGGATGCGGAAGATGATGTTGTTTTCGCGCTGCATTTGCTCGAAATTGGGCTGCGCCATATTGCAATTCGGCGCGTCGGAACGTCCCGCGATGGTGAAGACATTGTGCACGCCGCCGTCGGGAGTCTGGGTGACGCTGCCGCTGGCGGTGACGGCAAACGGGAAGCGAACTTCTCGCACGGGTCCGTCGGCAGAGATGAAATAGGGGATCGAGTTATTGGCGCCGGAATCGTTGGCCGCGGCGATCTGAGGATTCGGGCCTACGAAGGGATAGGCGGTGGTGCTGGGGCTGGTGCCGCCCACGGCCGGCTGGGCGTGACAACTGGCGCAGCTATTGGAATTGAACCCAGGGCCAAGGCCCGTGCCGGGCTCGCCGGGAACTCCGCCGCTTACGGAATCCACCTGCATGAAGCGCGACAAGCCATCCTGAAAGTATTGCAGCTGGTCGGAGCTGAGAGAGGGGAGAGGCGTACCGACGAGGACGGCGTCACTGCGGACGCCGGGATCGCTGACGCTGCCGGAGGAGGTTGCGTTACCGGGTTCGCGGCGCGACTGGGCGCGAACGAGCAGGGTGGAGACGATCATTGCGGCAAGTAGAACCGCACAAACAAGCGTGGCCAACTTCAGGATTTTCATGGTGCCCCCTTTTTCTAACGTAGCGGGAGAAAGCAGACACACCCCCGCGATGAGTGGTTCCTGAGTTAAAAGCTGGGGAATTAACCCGTTGGGTAACCGTCGAGCTGTTTTCGCGCGGTCAGAGACGAAGCGCGAACTATTGTGATGGGCGTGACGATATTGCGCCGGTGAAAAAAGGTCAACACGGCGCTGGTACAGTTTTGGTACAGGAGCCGAGCGATGGGCGAAAGTGTGGGGCGAGCTACAAAGCTTTGATTTAGGTTTACTACGCGTTCAACCCGGAAGCTTGTCTTATGCGCGGGGACGGAAGTTAGCGGAAGGATGGGAACCTGAAGCGCATCTTACTGCCGTTGCCATTGCCCGATTTTTTACCGTTGCCGTTGCCGCGGACCAGGCGGAGATTCCGTGAGGCCCAATTGCCGTCGCGGCCGGGAACGCGGGTGGGATCGGCGGCGTGCGGTGCGACGCTGTTTTGCAGATGCTCGGGCAGCGGAGCGAGGAGGCGCACGATATGGCCGAGTCGCTCTTGCTTGTAGGGTTTGGCCATGCAGACGATCGCGCCGAGAGAGTGCGCGTTGGAGTAATCGCTGGGATAGGCGGAGCTGGTGGTGAGCACGACGGGGATGCGCCGCCACTGATGGCTGGATTTGACGTGAGCACATAGATCGTAGCCCGGGGTTCCTTCGCCTTCCACTTCGGCGATGATGAGCGCGGGAGTGAAGATGTTAAGGACCTCGCGAGCGTCGGCGGCGTTGTTGACGGCGATGACGTCGTAGCCTTCGTTCTGCAAGTAGATTTTGAGCGAGTCGCGCAAGGATTCGTCGGCATCCACAGCAAGAACCATCGGTTTCTTCGTTTCCGGCGAAGCGCATGCAGGAGTTGCGGCGGCCGAATCTTCGGAAGCAGCTGCGCTGAGCGCGATGGCGACGTCGAAAGTGCCATCGCCCAAGTCGTTGATGCGAACAACGCGGCCTGTCTGCTCGAAGTGAGTGGCGCTGGGGGCCTGGCTGTAAGGAAATACAACAGCGACTTCCATTCCGCGGGTGTAGGTGTTGCGTTGGGAATGAAAGAGGATTCCGGTGCGGGAGACGTCCACGGTGGTCGCAATCTCGTCGTGGCCGCCTTCGGTTTTTGCATTTCGTACACGAATGGGCGCGGAGATCATGGCGCGGCGTTTGCGGCGACGGTCTCTGGGGGGATCGCTGGGAGCCGCGGAGGTGCTGTGCGCGCTCGGATTGGTGGCCGAAGGAGCCGCAGGCGAACTGATGTGAGCAGCCGGCGCGTGCGCCTGGTGCCGGCGTTCGGCGACGAACTCCTCTGCAACGGCGCTTACTTCGGCATCGATCTCGTCGAGCAGAGTTGCGGACGGAACGGAGCGTTCTTCTTCGGCGACGCAGGTGAGGCCTGCCCTTGCCGAGGAGCCCTCTTCGCGAGCGGATGCGACGATGGCTTCGAGGTCCATCGTTTCGGTGAGAAAAGTTCCGGAGACGTCGCAATGAACCTTTGCGCCGATGAGCGTGGAATCGTCGGCGTCGGGCGAGTCGGGGACTGAAACGAGTGGGCGGGAGATCCAGCCGAGCGTCATTTTGGGGACGTGGGAGAGATGCTGAATTTGGCTGGCCGGATCCATGGCCTGGCGGAGAATGGCGAGCGGATCGGAAAGATCGATATCGTCGGCGACAGAGTGGGCTGCAAAGTGGAGAGTTGGTTCGTTGGGCGCCCAGAGTTCCGCGAGGGACTGGGCGTCGAGTTCGGGAGGCAGAGGGTCGGCACAGGGCTCGACGGTGGCAAGCGCGGCGGCGGTGCGGACATTTTCGTCGCGCTCTTCGACAACGTCTTCAACTGGCGACGGAGGTGCTGGCATCGGCGATAAGAGAGCGGACAGGGTGGTCTCCCGATTGGCCCTGAAGCGGAATAGTCTGGACGCCTTACTCACATGACCCCTTTCCCGAGACGAGTGCGAAGGACTAATTTAGGATTTGCGGGAGGAAGATGCACTAGGGGAAAGGTTACATTGTGACGGTACTGCGGTAAGGGCAAGCACTAGTACTACGGATACAGGCTCTAATACACTGAATAAAAAGGTACTTACAGTCTTGAAAATGACCATTTCCCGGTGAGTTTTGGGGGCGCCTGGGGGGATACGGCCGACGGACCGGACGAGGCGGTAGGGCGGCCAGGAGAGGGCCGCGACGCTCAAACGTGAGCCACTGCGGGGAAGGACTCGGGAGACGCGAGCGCGGGAATCGGGAAACGAAGTTCGATGATCAAGCCGCCTTCGGGAGAGTTTTCTGCTTTCGCATCTCCACCATGGAGGTGAACGGCGCGCTCAGCGATTGAAAGGCCAAGGCCGGTGCCGCCGGAGGAGCGCTCGCGAGCGTCGGCGACACGATAGAAGGGGACAAAAATATCGGCGAGACGTTCGACCGGCACTCCGCGGCCATGATCGCGAACGCGGACAACCGCATGGCGGCCCGCGCCATTTTCGGAGGTGAAAAGTGTGACCTCCACCTCCGTTCCTTCTTTTGTGTAGCTGACGGCGTTGCGGACGACATTTTCGATGGCGCTGCCGAGGACTTCGCGATTGCCGGTGATGGTGCAGACTTCCGAGGCGATGATGCGCACGAACCGATTGCGGCCGCGGGCTTCGAAATCCGCGTCGGCGACGATGTGGCGCAGGAGCGCATCGAGTTCGACCGGGCTTTGCTCCATGAGCGCTTCGCCGCTTTCTAAACGAGCTAGACGCAGGAGGCTACCGATCAGGCCGTTCAAGCGTTCGGCTTCCAATTCGATGCGGTTCAGCGCGGCTACGGATTGCGGATTGGCATTTCTGCGAGCGAGGCCCAAGGCTACTCCCAGACGCGCGAGGGGGGAGCGCAATTCGTGAGAGATGTCGCGAATCAAGCGGCGCTGGGAGGACATGAGCGATTCGATTTGTTCCGCCATGTGATTAAAGTCGCGGCCGAGATCGGCGACTTCGTCCTTGCGCTGCGTAGCAGAGCCATCTACGCGAGCGCCCAGATTGCCGGCGGCAAGGCGGTGGGTAGCAGCGCTCAATTGCCTGATGGGAGCGGTGATGTAACGGGCGAGCCAAAAACAGACTAAACCGGCCATGAACGCGACCACCAATGCGCGGATGATCTGAATTCCGAGAGGGGCGCGGAGAAGACTGGTGACGGAGGGAATTTCCTCGCTCATGACAAAAACGTAGCGGGTGCCGTCGGAGCCAGTGGTGCGCTTGGCGACGAATTTTCTACCGTGGGAGACCAGGAAGCGGGTGTCGTTGGTTTGCAGCGCGGCCTGGGCGATGATGTTGGCTTCGGGGGGAGTGGGCTGAGAGAGGATTTCATTGCCTTCGTCGTCGAACAGGAAAGCTTGCCAATGCAAGGTGGAATCGAGAGATTCGAGATAATCGGCCAGGGCACCCATGCCGTGATCTTCCAGCATGTCCGCGGCGCGCGCAGCGACCAGAGAGGTGAGGATCTTGTCGAATTGCTCGGTGCGGTTCGCGGTGAATTCGGTTTGGGTGGTGACCACTGAAAATATGAGAGTGCCGCTGACGAGAACCATCGCCAGCCAGAACCACAAGAAAATTTTGAAATATAGACTTTGCATGGCGATTCAGCGGCTCCTGGGCTTGCCCGGTAGCACGTAGACGTAGCCTACGCCGCGAATGGCACGAATGCGATCACCGCCGTCGAGAGCGGGTCCGAGTTTTCTGCGCAGATTGCTCACGTGAACGTCAATGCTACGGTCGAAGGAGACGAGTTCGCGGCGGAGCACGGCCTTGACCATATCGTCGCGAGAGACGACGTGCCCCGGAGTCTTCAGGAAAAAGGCCAGCAAGTCGAACTCAACGGAGGTGAGTTCGATTTCGCGGTTTTTGCGGCGAACGGTGCGTGCGCCTTTATCGAGTTCGATATCGCCGAGAACAATCGTTTCAGGGACAGGCGGCGCGGCTTCGAGCGCGGGAAGAGTGCTGCGGCGTAGAACGGCCTGGATGCGGGCGGCCAACTCGCGAGGATTAAAAGGTTTCATCAAGTAATCGTCCGCGCCGATTTCCAGACCGTGAATGCGGTCTACATCGTCACCGCGGGCGGTGAGCATGATCACCGGGAGGCTAGACTTTTCCCGGATGTGCCGGAGGGCCTCAAATCCTTCGACCTCGGGAAGCATGACATCCAGGACGACCAAGGTGAAGTCGCCGGAGATGGCGCGTTGCACACCGTCGGCGCCGTTATGCGCGACGTCAATGCGGAAGCCCTCCGGCTCGAGGTACTCGCGAAGAAGTTCGCAAAGCTCGATATCGTCATCCACAACGAGAATGCGTGGGAGTAGGGTGTCCGCGTTTTCGCTTTTGTTCACGTGCATGGAATGCGGGCGGCCTTCCTGAGGCGCGGAGGTGCGCCCACCGAGGGTAATTCTAGCGCAACGCTGGCTGCAGCAGAACGGCGGATGCGATTTTTCCGAGAGGCTGATTGCAGTTGCGGAAGGTGAGGGTTGCGCGTACCGCGGGAGGGTATTAGGGGCCCCGAGAGGGCGGACAAT
>CAWAAG010000025.1:0-10843 GCA_963780035.1 uncultured Acidobacteriota bacterium
GCGCAACGTTTAGCCGGCGCTTCCGCGTCGGGCTAACTTTTGCCGCGCCTCCCTTCGAGCCTTCCGCCGGAAGGCTCTCAGGGCAAGCCGGCGCTAGGGGATTGGCAATTCTTTTGCGTGAGTATGGAAACATTCTGGCGGGCGGCGGTGTCAATCAAGCGTATGGTGTCGTTACGACTGCCCGAGAACGTGCGCAGCGTATCGGTGGATGGAATGATCGCGCTGGAAGCCAAGGGGTTGATGAAATGCTACACGTCGGTCCCTGCCGTGAGCGAAGTGTCTTTCTCGCTGAAGTCCGGCGACGTCTTGGGATGTCTCGGTCCCAACGGTTCCGGGAAGAGCACGACGGTGCGCATGCTCACGGGGCTTTCGGATCCCACGCGCGGGCAGGTACTCTTTTGCGGGGAAAATATCCAGCGCGATTTGGTCAGCTATCGAAAACGCATGGGCTACGTTCCGGAAGAGGCCAATCTCTATCCCTTTCTCTCGGGGTGGGAATACCTGGAACTGGTGGGGACTCTTCGCGGGATGGACCATGCGATTCTCGCCAAGAAAATTGATGCGCTGCTGGAACTCTTTTCGCTGCATGGCCACCGCCATTCCGCGATCGGGTCATATTCAAAGGGGATGCGCCAACGCATCTTGCTGATCTCGGCGTTTCTGCACGACCCTGACCTTTTAATCTTCGATGAGCCGCTCTCCGGGCTAGATGTGACTTCCGCACTGATCGTCAAGAATCTTATTAAGCTGCTTGGCGAAAGGGGAAAAGCGGTCTTTTATTGTTCGCACGTTCTGGAAGTAGTGGAAAAAGTTTGCTCGCACGTGCTGATTCTGCGGAAAGGACGAGTGCTGGCGTATGACGCGACGAGCGAGCTGCAAAGAAGCGCCGGGCAATCGAGTCTAGAGCATGCGTTCGTGCATCTGGTGGAGGACCGCGACGCCGACCAGACCGCGCGAGACATCGTCGACGTGATGGATGCCGCTTGACCTCGTCATCTGCCAATCCGGAATTACCCGAACAGAGAAAGTTTCTCGGCAAACCGTATCCCCGGCTGGTACGCCATTGCGTAGACCGAATGTTTCACGGTGGCGAATCTTCAGAAGTTGACGGCGTGGAGTTCGGATTTGGCGCTGTTCTGGGACTTCTGGCTCTGCCCGGCGTATTCGCGTCGCTCTTTCTGGCGGACAAGTACGGGTCGTTATTTCAGGTTCTGCGCGGTGATGTCGATTTCGATCCTTACGTCGCGTCGCTTCCCGATGAATATTTCTTTATTGTGCTGGCGATGGTGGTGACGGCTTCGGTGGTGGTGTGGAAATGGGACAGCCTCATGCCTGACGGGCGCGATTACGCAAACCTGGCACCACTTCCGCTTCATCGCCGGCGGTTTTTCACGGCCAATCTTCTGGCGCTTCTGCTTCTGACCACGATTATTTCTCTCGATGTGAACGCTGCGTCGGCAGCACTCTTTCCTCTGGTCGTCTGTGGATCGCGCTCTTCGTTCAATTACTTCGCGGTATTTTTGGGAGCCCACCTTGTGAGCGTAGTGCTGGCAAGCGTATTCGGTTTTCTGATAGTGCTGGCGAGCTTGGGCGTGCTGAGGAGCGTGCTGCCGTATCGCGCGCTGCAGAAATCGTCCTTATACATTCGATGCGCGATCGTCACCTTACTTTTGGCGATGCTATCGACCAGTTTCGCGGTGCCGGGCATGATCCACCAGCTGCCGGAACGTCCCTGGCTCAAAATGCTTCCACCGGTATGGTTCATTTCTCTAAACCAATCCATGCTGGGAAGTGGGGATCCCGAGCTCAGGTCGCTCGGTGGCCGGGCGATTCTGGCGACCGGTGTCACCCTCTTGTTGGGCATCGCGGCTTATGGCATCAGTTACCGGCGATGTTTCGCTCTGAGCGCTGAATCAGCGACAGGTCCGTCGAAGGGCGACGGGGTGATTGCTCGGACGGTTTTCCGGATATTGGACCGGCTGGTCTTTCGCAGTGCATTCGAACGCGCTTGCCATCGATTCACAGTCAAGGCGCTTGCTCGTGGCGAGAGTCAGGCCCTTGTGCTGGGCTGGTTCGGAGGGTTGGGAATCGTGATTGCGGCACAGACGCTCGTGGGCGCCCTGAACGTCCAGGCGAACGCGGGCGATCCCGTGCCGTCGGCGGCGCTGCTGAGTATTCCGCTAACGCTTGGATACTTTCTGATTCTCGGAATGCGGTGCGCGTTTGAGGTTCCTATGTCTCCGCGCGCGAACTGGTTGTTCCGATTGACGGTGAGTCCGGACACTTTGGAATGCGCGCGTCTGGCGAGAAAACTGATCTACCTGCTGATATTTCCGGCGTTGATTTTGATTGGCCTGCCGGTGTACGCGCGTTTTTGGGGATGGGAGTTGGCGTCGGTCCACATCGCGATTGTCGGGGCGATTTGCGCGTTGTTTACCGAAGTATTGGTGATGCGATTCCGCAAGATCCCGTTTACGTGCTCGATGCCTGCGTTCCAGAGTCATTCGATCGTGGTCATATTCATGTACGTGATCGGATTTTTCGCTTTCAGCGGCGTTACTTCCGCGGGCGAACATTGGGCGCTGGAAGACCCCCTGCGATTTCTGGTTTTCGTTCCGTGGCTGCCAGGCGCGTGGCTGGGATTGCGATACTGGCAGCGGAGTCTGACTTACCTCGACAAGAAAATTATTTTCGAAGAGCAACCGGTGGCCGCGGTTGAAACGATGAAGTTAGGCTTCGGCGCGTAGTGAGCACCGGAGCGGGACGAATCACTTGTACAGCGGCGGAAAGCGAAGAGCACAGACCCATCAAACGTGCCACGGGCAGGTTTTCAGGGCAAGCAAGAGTGGCTGTGCCACACGCGCTATCTGACGTTGCGGCGTCGCGAGCGCAGGGCCGGTGGGTGGCGGGTGGAAGCGTCTGCGGTCTGCCGCGCGGAAAGCGAAGAGCACAGCCACCCTTTGTTCTCGATGCCATCGAGATCGCAGGGCAAGTGAGTCGCTGTGCCACACCCGCTAGGTGAGGTTGTGGCGGGCGAGCGGTGATGCCACCTGCGGCGTCGGGTCCGCGGGACAGCCGCGTGGCTGTGCCTTTTGCGATTTGGCTTGGGGCGCGGGCCGGATGCTAATCGGGCATTAGGAGCGGTTTGTCCCTGGGTAGCGCTTCGAGTGTGGCTTTATCTAGATTTAGATGGGCGGCTACTAATTCTGGGGGTGTGTGGCTTAGCCATTCGGAGAGGGCCAGGTCCTGGTAGTAGGGGCTTTTGAACATTTCGAGGAACTTCAGGTCTGTGGAGCCGGTGTTTTCGATGTAGTGGGGGAGAGTTTTTTGGATGTAGCCGACGTCGCCGGTTTCGAAATCCATGGTGCGGGCGCGGGCGCCGGTGGCGAAGACGGTCATGCGGGCTTTGCCGGCAAAATAGAATTGCCACTCGTCGGCGTTGGGATGCCAGTGGAGTTCGCGGAGGCCTCCGGGTTTTACGGTGACGATGGCGGCGGAGATGGCCTGGGAAATTTTGAAAGTGCTGGAGTCAACGATGCGGACTTCGCCGCTTTTATTGGATTTGGTGGGAGGGTATTGCATGGGGCGGTAGGCAAAATCTATTGGGGAAGGGCCGAGAGCGCCGGCGGCGATGCGGCGATCTTCGGCGAGGGGGCCGGGAACATCGGCTTGAAAGATGAAAAGCTCTTTTTTGGGCATGGCGGCGAGGGCTTGTTGATTGACACCGAAATTTTTCGCTATGACGTCGGAAGGCGTGTGCGCCATGAAATCCGAGAGCAGCACCGTGGCGTATTCGGAGAAGTTGCCGTCGTCGAAAACGAGGAGGAATTCGCAGCCGTCGGGAGCGAGACCCTGGATGGAGTGGGGAATGCCGGTGGGGAAAAACCAGAGGTCGCCTTCGTGGACGTCGGTGACAAAACTTTTGCCTTCGGAATCAATGCAGGTGATGCGCGCGTTGCCGTAGAGCATGAAGGCCCACTCGGCGGCGTTGTGCCAGTGGAGTTCGCGGACGCCGCCGGCGGTGAGGCGCATGTCCACACCGGCGAGGCTGGTGGCGATGGCGAGTTCGCGCTGAGTGACTTCGCGGGACCAGCCGCCTGCGTGCTGGCGTTTGTGCGCGAAAGAAAATGGGTACTTGAAGGTTTGCACGGCGCCGGCGTCGGTGGGGAGCGGGTGGTTCGAATCGGGGTTGGCGGCGTCGAGGACGGAATTGGTGGGGCCGGGGTCGCTTGCGCTGCGATCGGTGGCGGCTTTTGTGGTGGATTGCTCTTGCGCGGCTAATTCTTCGGCGGAAAGCAGGCTGGCGGCGGCCAGAGCTGCTGAACCTACTCCCAGGAATCCTCTTCGGGTTAGCCTTTCGTTTTCTGCTGCTTTGTTCATGGCGGACTCCTTCGATGGGATATGACGGGCTATAAATTTTTTTGCGCGCGTTCGGGTGTCTGCCTCGCAGGGATTGTACGACAGAAGAAGACTGGGGCGGCAGGAGCGGAGACGGTTGGACCGGCGCAGGGATTTCCGCGGATGCTGGGCGGAACACCACGGCGCCAATCGGGAGATTGGCGCTCCCAGGTTGCGGCGGCGACTTGGCGATCTGCGAGCGGCGGAGAGGGGGCGGGTCTGAGACCCGCCCCTACGGCGAGGCGGGACGGGATGCGTTGGCGTCGCGCTTTGGTTCAGAATTTGAATTCGGAGATTTGGTTGAGCAGGCGGATCAGGGTGGCGATTTCTTCTGGGTTTAGGGATTTGCGGAGATTTTCTTCGGCTTGGCGGCGTTCTTTGACCAGCGCGTCGCGGTACTTGTTGCCTTTGGCGGTTAGGTGGACGGGGAGGGCGCGGCCGGTGGGGTCCTTTTTTTGGGCTAAGAGGCCTTCGCGGATCATGGTTTTTATGGCGCGATGGACCACGGTGCGGTCGAAGCCGAGGAGCTTCGCGATCTGGTTTGGATTGCGGGCGGCGCCGCCGCGCAGGGTGGACATTATGAAGCCGCGGGTTTCGGAGCACTGCGTTTTCTGCTGGAGCTGCTCGCTGACGGAATAATAGGCGGAGGCGAGATGCACCAGGACGGAATCCTTCAGGATTTCCGGCGGGATCAGTTTTTTATCAATAGTAACCATGGGGGCTATCCTGGGCGATCACCGGGCCGATCAGAGGACCTGGACCGTTTCCGCGAGCGGGCGGCGCCACTGGGGGCGGTCTTTATGGGCGGCGGATTTTTTTCCGATGGCGATGACCATGACGATCTCATGATTTTTGGAAGAAAGCTTGAGTAATCTGGCGAGGCGGCGGCCGTCGAAGCCTTCCATGGGGCAAGTGTTGAGGCCGAGGGCTTCGGCGGCGATCATTAAATTCTGGCAGGCGAGCGCGGCGCTTTTGGTGGCCCATTTGAACATTCCCTGGCGGGCGACGGGGAGAGTGCCCATCGTTTTCCAGATGTGCACGAGGCGGAGGAGCGTCCATTTGACGAGGCCGAAAACGCCGAACCAGCCCTGGATGAAAAACCATTTGCCGAATTTGGCGCGGCGTTCGAATTCGGCGATCTTTTTTTCGGAGAAGCCGGCGGTGCGCATCCAGGCGAGTTCGCCGGCAGTGGTGGATTTCCAGGAGCCGATGTCGGCGACGGCTACGACCAGGGCGGAGGCGGTGGCGGCGGGGCTTTGGCCGAAGCAGAGTTGGGCGGCTTTGTCGCGTATGGCGGGAGTGGCGAGCCAGTAGAAACGGTACGGTTGGATATTGAAGCTGGAGGGGGCGAGGCGGGCGGCGTGGAGGATGTGGTCGCGGGTGGCGGGTGGGATTTCGACGGGGTCAAAAACCTTTATGGCTCTTCTTTGAAAGATGGCTTGCAGGGCGTTGGTCATGGTTGTGGCCTCCATGTTGTTATTACAACATATTGATGTTGTTAGTGCAACATTAAAGTTGGGGGCGGGTGTTTTCGGGTCAGAGGACGATGCAACGGTCACAGCAACGGCGACGGCAACGGCAAAGCCAAAGGCTGCCCGGTGCGTCCCGAAAGGCTGGGACGCACCGGCCGCTGCCCTTCGATCCGACGCTGTCGGATCTCAGGGCGAATCGCGCTGCAGCGCGATTCGCATAGGCAACGGCAAATTCAAAGGCGCCAATCAGGAGATTGGCGCTCCCAGGAAATTCGCGCTCCCAGGGGATTGGCGTTGCCGGGTTGCGGGTGACATTGTTGCGGGCGCCGCATAGAATTGTTGGCGGTGTTGATTTGGCTGGATATTGCGTTGGTTTGCGGGGGGATGTGCTGGAAATGACTTCCAATTACGGGCGGTTTGCGGGCGTGCGCGTTTTGATTTTCGATCTGGACGGCACTTTGATTGATTCGAAGCTGGACCTGGCGCACGCGGTGAATGCAATGCTGGAGCACATGGGGCGGGAGGAGCACGTTCACGAGACGATTTTCAGTTTTATCGGGGATGGGGCGGCGATGCTGGTGCGGCGGGCGCTGGGGGAAGGCGTGACGGAAGCGGAAGTCGCGAAGGGGCTGGATTATTTTCTGAGCTATTATCGCGCGCATATGTTGGACAACACCGTGGCTTATCCGGGGGTGCGCGAGGCGCTGGCGGAGCTGGCGGTGGACTCGGCGGTGGCGCCGGAGCATGCGGCGCGGACGATGGCGGTGCTGACGAACAAGCCGGTGGTTTTCAGCCGGGCGATTCTGGAGGGGCTGGGGCTGGCGCGGTATTTTCGATTTGTGTATGGCGGGAACAGTTTTGAGAGGAAGAAGCCGGATCCGATGGGAGTGGAGGCGTTGTTGCGCGACCTGCGGGCTTCGCCGCAGGAGGCGCTGATGATCGGAGATTCGGACGTGGATATTAAGACGGCGCGCAATGCGGGGATTTTTGCTTGCGGGGTGAGCTACGGATTTGGGCTGGCGGGTTTGCGGGAGCATCGGCCGGATTTGATGGTGGATAGTTTGCTGGAATTGCCGGCGCATCTGGATGGCGGCGCGCGGGTTCCGTAGGCGACGATCTGGCGGCGGCGCCCGATGGCGGACTGAAGAGTTTGCGGAAAAGGTCAAAACCGTGCCTCAGGGGCTAAAGCCCCTGATGATGAGGCGCAGTTAATGTCGGAGCTAAAGCTCCGACCCCCTAAAAGGCGGACCTTCTTCGCGCGATGATGGCGGACTGAAGTCCGCCGCTACAAAGGCTGCTTGTGGTTGAGGGTGTGGCCATCGGACCAGGGCGCGTGAGAGCGGAG
The DNA here is from genome assembly GCA_963780035.1 of uncultured Acidobacteriota bacterium. GTDB lineage: Bacteria > Acidobacteriota > Terriglobia > Acidiferrales > UBA7541 > Palsa-295. The sequence continues at coordinate 7,216 of CAWAAG010000025.1, forward strand.
TTGCTGTTTGCGATCTTGCTGATCTTGATGGGCGGGGGTCTTTTGCGCAGCAGTCCTGCTGCGTTTTCCGATTCCGATGCTGATGCGAATGGTGCGGGTGTGCAGCCGGCGATGCCATTTCGCACGGGCGAGGTTTTGAATTACCGGCTGGAGTGGGCGCCATTTTCGAATGCGGCGTCGGTGCAGACGGCGGTGGTGGAGCGGCGCGATCTTTTCGGGTGGCAGACGTGGCATTTTCGCGCGGCGCTGCACTCGCAGCCGCCTTTGCGGAACCTTTTTGAGGTGGACGACCAGTTCGATTCCTACACGGATGCCGCGAACCTGGAAAGCCATCAGTATGAAATGTACCTGGATGAAATGGGAAAGAAGCAGGATGAAGTGATGCACCTTATCGCGATCGGGCAATCGCGGCGCGGGAACGTGGCGCCGGTGATTGTCCAGCCGGGGACGCGGGATCCTTTGGGTGCGTTTTATGAATTGCGGGCGACGGATTGGAAGCGTACGCCGGAATTGCGCGTGCCGCTTTACGACGGGAGCGATTTGTACGAGATGCGCGCGCACGTGGAGGTGGCGTCGGAAACGGTGGCGATTGCGATGGGGAATTATCAGGCGACGCGGATTGCGATTCGTCTTTTCATGCATGGGAAAGAAGTGCCGCAGACGAATTTTTCGGTTTGGCTGGCGCGGGATGCGGCGCGGACGCCGGTGCTGGTGGTGGCGGAGATGCCTTACGGAAATTTTCGCGGGGAATTGATGGCGATGCCAAAGTGAGGTTAGTGGACTGAGTGCAGAGCGCGAAAGCCAAAAGCGTGCCTCAGGGGTTAAAACCCCTGATGATCGAGCGTGCTTAGGGCACGGCTAAAGCCGTGCCCTGACGAAATCGTGGTTCTTACACAGAGTCTGAAGCGCATGGTTGTTCGGGAATTAACGGCGGAGCTGAAGAGTTTGTGTGAGAACTGCAAAACCTGTACTTCAGCGGCCCTTCGGTTCCGATTGCATCGGAGCCTCAGGGTAAACTGAAGCCGCACTGATTTTGCTGCGCTTATGCCGTAGCTAAAGCTACGGCCTACAAAGATTCTCGTGTTGTCACACAGACTCTAAAGCCGTGCCCTGACGAAATCGTGGTTCGTACACAGACTCTAAAGCCGCGCCGTGACGAAAACTGTGGTTCTCACGCGGGCGTCAGGGGCTAAAGCCCCTCGTTTTTGTGGAGTTTAACGGCGGGGCTGAAGCCCCGCCCTTCCGAATGCGTGATTTCAGAAATAGGGCTAGTCTTCGGGGATGACCCAGTCGTCCGGCGGGAAGTCAATTTGCCAGAAGCTGGGGGAAGGCTTTACGAATTCGATGCCCATCTGGGATCTGCCGGCCTGTTCGGTGCCGACGTAGACGATGCGGCATTGGCGCGTGGTTTGCGTGGCTTTATTGGAGATGGTTACTTCCTGGGCGGCGGCGACGCGGGCGGCGAGAGCAATGAGGGCGCCGTGGGCGTTGACGACCAGCGTGCGGGTATCTTCGTCAAAATCCTGATTGGTCGTGGTTTTGCCTTTCACCGTGATCGGCACGCTGAGCAGCACGCGCATACTACGGCGGCGTCCGGGATCGGTGATGAGCTTTTGCGCGTCTTTCTGTGGAGCTGTAGGTGCGCCCATACGCCTACGATAGCTAGCTGGTCCGTACTGGGCAATGGAACTATCTTCCTATTTGCGATTTCTGGTTACTGGAGCGAGCGGACGGGTGCAGTGGCCGAGAGTACAGGCGAAAGGACAGGTGAATCTGGCAGAGGGGCGACGACGCTAGAGTCTGTGTCACAACCGCAAAGTTAGTACTGCAGCGGCTGAACAGGCTGCGGAAAAAGTCAAGAGCGGGGCTTCAGGGGCTAAAGCCCCAAGACAAACGGCACGATTTACGGCGGGGCTGAAGCCCCGCGCTTCCTATGTCGGAGCTAAAGCTCCGACCCCCTAAAACGCCGAGCATTTCCGCAAGCTGTGAAGCCGCATCGATTTTGCTGCGTTTATTGCCGTAGCTAAAGCTACGGCCTACAAAGATTCTGCTGTTGTCACACAGACTCGTTAGCAGTGGACGACTTTTCCCGGGGGTTGCGGGACGTGGCGCGTCGCGTTGCGGGTATCGACTACGAGTTTTGAGTGGCGGACGATCGCATCGTAGTCGTAGCTGGTGTGATCGGTGGCGATCAGGACGCAGTCGTAACTCTGGAGGCGTTCGGGACTTAGTTCGACTGATTTCATATTTGAAAAATCGTAATGGCGCATTTTGTGGAGGCGGGGGAAATAGGGATCGTTGTAATCGAGCGTAGCGCCGCGGGCGGTGAGGAGTTCGAGGAGTTTGAGGGAGGGGGATTCGCGGAGGTCGTCCACATCTTTTTTGTAGGCGACGCCGAGAAGGAGAATTTTCGAACCTTTGACGCTTTTCTGTTGGTCGTTCAGCGCGGTGACCAGGGCTTCGACAACGTTGTAGGGCATGGCGGTATTGATTTCGCCGGCGAGTTCGATGAAGCGGGTGGCGAAATCGTATTCGCGGGCTTTCCACGATAAATAGTAAGGGTCCACGGGGATGCAGTGGCCGCCGAGTCCGGGGCCGGGGTAGAAGGGCATGAAGCCGAAGGGCTTGGTGGCGGCGCTGTCAATCACTTCCCAGATGTCGAGGTCCATGCGCAGGGAAAGCTGTTTTAGTTCGTTCACGAGCGCGATATTCACGCAGCGAAAAATATTTTCGAGGAGCTTGACCATTTCCGCGGCGCGGGTGGAGCTGACCGGGACGACTTTCGAGACGATCTGTGCGTAGAGCGCGGCGGCGGCGCGTCCGCTGGGCGGATTGATGCCGCCGACGACTTTGGGAATTTGCGCGAGGCCGTATTGTTTATTGCCGGGATCTTCGCGCTCGGGGGAAAACGCGAGATAGAAATCGGTCGAGGTGTTTTCCGCGGCGGGGCCTTTCGCGAGAGGGCAGCGCAGGCCGCCTTTTTCGAGGATGGGGAGAACGAGTTCCTCGGTGGTGCCGGGATAGGTGGTGCTTTCGAGGACGATCAGTTGATGGCGTTGGAGGTTTGGCGCGATGGCTTTGGCGGTGTTTTCGACGTAGCTCAGGTCGGGTTCGCGGCGCTCGTCGAGGGGAGTGGGGACGCAGATGAGGACCGCGTCCATTTCCTGGAGGCGGGTGAAATCGCTGGTGGCGTCGAAACGCTTGGCCTGCACGTGCTGCTGGATTTTTTCTGCGGGGATGTGCTGGATGTAGGACTGGCCGGCGTTGAGCTTTTTGACTTTTTCGTGGTCGAGGTCGAAGCCGGTGACGCGCTGGCCGACGTCGGCGAAGCGCAAGGCGAGGGGGAGGCCGACGTAACCGCAGCCGATGATGCCGACTTTTATATTTTTCGAGGCGAAAAATTCGGGCGCGCGTTCTGCAGGCACTTGCAACCTCTCACTGGCGTTGGTGGATTCTGCGGCCGTGGTTATGCACGGTCAAAATTCGGATTGCAGGGCGAAAAACGACTATAGCAAGAATCCGAAATTGCACAAAGGCGGAGCCCGGCGGCACGCCCGGGAACCGTGCTTGGTCGCGGATGCCCGCTGCGTGCCGAAGTACGCGGGACACAGCGCCCGCTACACAAACC
>CAWAAG010000026.1:0-18921 GCA_963780035.1 uncultured Acidobacteriota bacterium
CAGCTACGGGAACGCCGCCGGCGACGTCCTGATCGGTGAAGGAGCGGCCGCGGACCATGTTGATGCCGAAAGTTTTGAAATATTCGGGGGTGATCATGTCGAAGCCGGCGCCGGGACGCGCGGAGGGATCCGTGATATTGGGCCGGCCGGCGATCTGGAAGGGCATGCCGAAATTCACGCCTTGCAGCGGCATGCCGTCGGAGGCGGAAGCGGAGGTGACGCCGGGGAGGGCTTCGATTCTTTCGAGGAGCTGGCGGTAGAAGGTTGCGATTTGCTGCGGGTCGGTGAGATGGCCTTTTGGTTCGGGCAGCGAGAAGGTGAGGATGTGGTCGGGGCGGAAGCCGAGGTCGACGTGGGCGACGTTCCATAGGCTGTGAAGTGCGAGGCCGCCTCCGGCGAGGAGGCTGAGGGCGAGGGCGAATTCGGCGATGACCAGCGCGCGGCGCAGGCCGTGGCGTCCGGAAGTGGAGGCGGAGCGGCCGCCCTCTTTGAGGACTTCGTTGAGGTTCATGCGCGCGGCTTGCCAGGCGGGAGCGCAGCCGAAGAGGATTCCGGCGAGCATGGTGGCGGCGACGGTGAAGAGCAGGACGGGGAGCGTTGAGGCGGACGTCGGCTTCGGTGGGAAGAGTGAAGGGAGGCATGAGCGCCATGATGGCTTTGAGCAAGGCCCAGGCCAGGGCGATGCCGAGCACGCCGCCCATGGAGGCGAGCGCGATGCTTTCGGCGAGCAATCGGCTGAAGAGGCGTTGGCGCGAGGCGCCAAGGGAGGCGCGGACGGCGACTTCTTTCTGGCGCGTGGTGGCGCGAGCCATCAGGAGGTTCGCGACATTGGCGCAGGCGATGAGCAGGACGAAACCGACGGCGCCGAGAAGCAGCCAGAGGGCGGCACGCACGTCGCGATCGAGGAAATCGTTTTTCAGCGGCTCGACGCTCGCGGACCAGCCTTTATTGGATTTTGGGTAGACTTCGGCGATGTGGGTGGCGACGGCGGCCATGTCCGCATTGGCTTGCGCGAGGGTGACGCCGGGTTTCATGCGTGCGAGAACGACGAGCCAGTGGGAAATCGTGATTGATCTGGTCGGGCGTGAAGACGAGCGGAAGGAAGAGCTTGCCTTCGCCTCTATCGGCGGAGCCGGGCGGGCGGGAACGCCGATGATGGTGTAGAGTTCGCCGTTCATGTGGATTTCGCGGCCGACGATGTGGGGATCGCCGCCGAAATGGTCTCGCCAGAACTGGTTGGTAAGGACGACGACGTGATCTTTGCCGGCGACGGCTTCATCGGCGGAGAAGTAGCGGCCGAGGAAGGGCTCTTCTTCGACCATTTTGTCGAGATAGCCGGGCGTCATGAAGGTGCCCTGGACGCGTTCGGGGCGTTCGCCGGTGGCGATATTGAAATTTCCGTTGCTGGAGGTGCCCATGGCCTGGAAGACGGAATTTTCGCGCTGCCATTCCAGGAAGTCGCCGGCGGAGGAGACGTTGCGTTCACCGGTGACTTTGGACCAGACGACCACGAGCTGGCTGGGATGCGGGTAGGGGAGCGGGGCGAGCAGCGTGGCGTAGACGACGCTGAAGATGGCGGTGTTGGCGCTGATGCCCAGGGCCAGAGCGAGGACGGCGACTGCGGCGAAGCCGGGATTTTTGCGGAGAAGGCGGAAACCAAAACGAAGGTCGCGCAGCAGGTCGGTCATGCTTGGGGCTCCGTGTCAAGGCGTTGGATGATGCGCTTTTACATCTATGGATACGATGGGGGCGATGGATTTGTTCATAGGTCCACGGCGAGCTGGCACGTGGTGCGCCAAACGGAGGGCGAGAGATTTGCGTGAAGGGCAAGGATTTAGGGTGAAGCGTGCGAGCGGCTGGTGCGATTTGCGCGCGGGTGTTGTGCGAGTGTGAAAGCTGGGGAATGTCCGATTGCGGACAGTATTGGGCGTGTTGGCGTTCTGCGAGGGGGAAACTGGGGGATAACAAATCTGGACGTGTTAAGCTGCCGATATGGAAGTAATCCTGCGCATTCCCGAAACGAAGTTGCTAAGCGGCTGGCAGCTGACGGCGGCGATGTTACCTGCCGCGCTCTAAAAGCGCTGGCGCTGGAAGGATATCGCGAGAAAGTCCTGACGCTTCTGCAGGTTTCCGAAATGCTAGGGGCTATCGCGCGTGGAAACTGAAGATTTTCTGGGCCAACACCGCATTCCGCTCGCGCGAGATTGCAGCTAAGCAGGATCTGGATCGTGAAGCCGCGGTATTGGAAGCAGCGTCGCGACGTCAATAGCGGGAAAATTCCTCGAAGCGAAGCGATCGGCACTGCCACTCATTTGTTCTCCCACGAGTCAGACGCCTGCGTCTAGAATGCTATAATTCGCGGATTATGTATGCGCGGAAGCTGGCGGCGGAGATTGTGATTGGGACGGAGCGGCGGGGGGCGGCGCCTTTGGAGTGGCTGGATAGTTTTTCCTATGCCGGAATTTTACGGGGTCGGGGGATTTTACTATACTTTGCCGCTGGGTGAAGGCAAGCTGGAGGCTGGGTTGGCGGTGAATCCGGAGCGATTGGCGGCGGCGATGGGGAGTGGTTTACGAAGCGGGGGAAGGGGAATGGGCAGGCGGTGACGGTGGAATTGCGGGAGATCGGCGCGGGTTGAAGATGCGCTTGGCGCTTTGTGGATATGAAATTGCGTGTCGCTCCGAAATTTCGGACTTCAGTAAAAACGATTTCTCCCTGCGGTCGGGAAGACACCCCCGTTGGATTTGCGCGTGATTTGGCAACGATGGGGCGCGCGTTCTATGGCGCACGGCGGCATATGGAAAGCGGCGGCGGTGATTCTTGGGTGGCTAAAGGAAAAAGAAGAGCCGAACCCTTCCTGCGTATGATTGGGGCGTTGCAGCGGTCATCGCAGGAGAAGTTCGGCTCCTCACAATTACTTTGACGCTGGTGCGGTGGGTCGGTTAGCAGCGGGTTGTGGGGCGGCGCAAAGCGAAGAGAGATCCCTCGCTGCGCTCGGGATGACAAACGGTGGGGATCGGCGCCGAGCCAAAAAAGGCGCAGGCGCAGCGAAGGCGGGCACGGCATGCCGTGCCCCTACGGACGTGGCACAAATCGTGGTCGCGGCGGACACCAAGAGAGATCTATTCGGAGGCGCGGAAGGGTTCGGAGTTGGCGTCGGGAGGATTGGGGCCGCGTTGCAGGAGGGATTTGATGCGGGGCATGGCTTCTTCGGCGGCGGCGTGGCCTGCGGCTATCAGTGGGGGGGATCTACGAATTCGTCCCAGAGGATGTGATGGACGTCTGGCTCGAGCAAGACGTCTCTGGCGGCGCGCCAGGGTTGATTGGCGACGGATTGAATGATGGAGAAGGAGCGGGAGATTACCTCGATGGTGTTGCGCGGCGGCGAATCGAGCAGGCCCGGCTCGAGGTGGACGGAAATTACGAATTCGGCGCCCAGTTCGCGCACGGCGGGAGCGGGAACTTGCTCCGTCAAGAAGCCGTCCACCAAAAATGATTGCGATATTCCACCGGGAGAAAAAGTCCTGGGTAGGCGCAGGAGGCGCGCAGGGCCGGGCCGACTTCGCCGTCGGTGAAATGGATCGATTCGCCGCTCAGCAGGTCGGTGGCGACGATGGCGAGCGGGATACGCATCTCGGAAAATATTTTGCGGTGGCTAGGCGCTGCAGGAAAATCCTGCAGGCGGTCGTTCGAAGCCATGCCCATCCGCGAAAGAGTCCAGCGGCCGAAATTGCGGAAGCGGGTGAGGCTGGCTTGATGAGCCATGTCGTCGAGGGAAGTGCCGCTGGGAAGCGGAAGCGATCAGGGCGCCGACGCTGGTGCCGGCGATGTAATCAATGGGAATTTCGTTTGTTCTAGAGCGCGCAGCGCGCCGACGTGCGCGATGCCGCGCGCGAATCCGCCGCCGAGCGCGACGCCCACTTTGGGGCGTTCGCCGGAGCCATAGGCAAAGGTCCGCAATCCGCGGATCGCTTTGCCAAGCCATTTGTGGTGGTTCCCCTGTCAGCCATAGCACACCCTATAGAACACTTTAACCCAGTTCGCGACGCGCTGCGTTTCCGGTTGACCCCTTCGTAGCGCTTTTGTAACCTCGCGGGGTTGCCCAGAGGTAACTGATGAAGCGACGTATAGAAAGAGTAGCGGTGCTGGGAGCCGGGACGATGGGCGCGCGCATTGCGGCGCACCTGGCGAATGCCGGTATCCGATGTTTTCTTCTCGACATTGTTCCGCCCGAATTAAATGCGGATGAAAAGCGCAAGGGATCGACTCTCGAAAGTCCAGCGGTGCGCAACCGGATCGTGCTGGCGGGGCTGGAAGGCGCGAAGAAATCGCGTCCGGCGGCATTTTTCACTCCGGAAACGGCGCGGCTGGTGACGCCGGTAAACTGGACGACCACATCGCGTGGTGCGGCGAGGTGGATTGGATTATCGAGGCGGTGGCGAAGAACCTGGATATTAAGGGGAATTTATTTGCGCGCGTGGAAGCGGTGCGCAAGCCCGGGACGATTGTGACGTCGAACACTTCAGGGCTGCCGATTCGCTTGATTGCCGAAGGGCGCTCGGAGCATTTCCAGGAGCATTGGGCCGGAACGCATTTCTTCAATCCGCCGCGCTATATGAAATTGGTGGAATTGATTGCGGGGCCGAAGACGCGTCCGGAAGTGCTGGAATCGCTGGATGAAATCTGCGATTTGCGGTTGGGCAAGGGGTGGTGGCGGCAAAAGACACGCCGAATTTCATCGCGAATCGCGTGGGAACGTTTTCGATGCTGAACGTGCTGCGCAAAATGCAAGAGCTGGAGATGACCATCGAGGAAGTGGATGCATGCACGGGGCCGGCGATCGGGCAGCCGAAATCGGCGACATTTCGCACGGCGGACCTGGTGGGGTTGGACGTGCTGGCGCACGTGGTGCGCAATATCTATGAGAACGTGACGGGCGATGAGTCGCGAGAGATTTACAAGGTGCCGGCGTTCGTCGAGGAAATGCTGAAGCGCGGCTGGCTGGGCGATAAAACCGGCGGCGGATTTTACAAGAAAGTGAAGAAAGGCGGAGAAAGCGAAATCCTGACGCTGGACTGGCAGAAGATGGAATACCGCCCGCGGCAGAAAGCGAAATTCGGTTCGATCGAGGCGGGAAAAGGGATCGAGGACACGCGCGAACGCGTCCGCGCGCTAGTGACGCCCGCGCTCGAAGGCAAAGGCGGCGACAAAGCGAATAAGTTGCTGTGGTCCGCGCTGAGCGAGACGTGCCTTTATGCGGCGCGGCGCGTGCCGGAAATCGCCGATCGGATTGTGGATGTGGATCGCGCGATGCGTTGGGGATTTGCGTGGGAGCTGGGGCCTTTCGAATCGTGGGACGCGATTGGAGTGGAGCGCATGGGGGAGGCGCTGGAGCGCGAGGGCAAAGGATTGCCGCCGCTGGTGCGGAAGGTGCTGGGGACGCGCGGGAAATCTTTTTACGATTCGGAAAAGGGGACGACGCGCTATTTCGATCTGGCGGCGAATGCGCTGAAGCCGGTGGAAGAGCCGGCGGGAATTATTATCTTGAAGTCGCTGAAAGAGCGCACCGGCGTGGTGCAGAAAAATCCCGGGGCCGGCTTGATTGATCTGGGCGATGGCGTGCTGTGCTGCGAATTTCATTCCAAGATGAATTCGATCGGCGGCGACCTGGTGGCGATGATTCATGCGGGGATCAAGCGGCTGAGCGCGGACTTCGAGGCGATGGTGATCGGCAACCAGGCCACGAATTTTTCCGTTGGCGCGAATCTGATGCTGGTGCTGATCAGCGCGCAGGAAGGCGAGTGGGACGATATACACATGGCCGTGCGGCAATTTCAGCGCGTGAATATGGCGATCAAGTACGCGCCGCGTCCGGTGGTGGGGGCGCCGCAAGGAATGGCGCTGGGCGGCGGCTGCGAAATCAGTTTGCATGCGGCACGGATCCACGCGGCGGCGGAGGCTTACATTGGTTTGGTGGAGACCGGAGTGGGATTGATTCCGGGAGGCGGCGGAACGAAGGAAATGCTGATACGCGCGAACGAGCACTCGGCGGGCGGGGAAAGTCTGGATTTATTTCACGCGCTGAAGCCGGTATTCGAAAATATTGCGATGGCCAAGGTGTCGACGAGCGCGGAAGAAGCGCGCGCGCTGGGTTATTTGCGGCCGTCGGACCTGGTGGCGATAAATCGCGACCGGCAGATTGCGGACGCGAAGCAGACGGCGCTGGCGATGGTGCGCGCGGGGTATCATCCTCCGGCGCCGGCGGAAATACGCGTGCTGGGCGAAGAATTTCTGGCGGCGGCGAAACTGGCGATTCACATGATGGTGCGGGGAGGATACGCGTCGGAATATGACGGAGTGGTGGGGCGGAAGTTGGCCGCGATTTTGGCGGGCGGCGCGATCACGGCGCCGCAGACGGTTTCCGAGCAGTATGTGCTGGACCTGGAGCGCGAGGCGTTCGTGAGTTTGTGCGGGGAGCGGAAGACGCAGGAGAGGATGGCGCATACTTTGAAGACTGGGAAGCCTTTGAGGAACTAAGGCAAGTGCGCCACGGAGGCACAGAGACACAGAGAAAAACAGAAACAGGGAAACAACGAAGCAAAGAAGCAGAGAGGCTGGGAAGCAAGGAAGGGCTGAGAAAACCTGCGGGTTGCACGTCAGACGCCCTACACACGCTGACAACACGGGCCTAGCTTTTGCAACTTTTCCGGGGTTGATGGGTTTGTAACCGCCGGAGAAACCAAATCACGTTGAGGTGTATCTAACGATTTGCAATCCAGGTAATTTGGAAATTCGGGTGTGCGGCAATTCAGGGAACTTTTTTCAGGATTTTCAGGAAACAGGATAGCTACTGCTCCGGGAACGTCTGGCATGGGCTGCGCGAGCGCGCGGCGGGAGCGCCGAACCTTCATCCACGATCATATCTACTTTAATGGAGACTTCTGATGCGAAAGAAATTCAGGCTGTTTGCACTGGTAGCGGTGGCGATGGCGGGTTTGTTGACTTTGACGGCATGCGGCAGCGGAGGCGGCGGCGGGAACCATCCTACGACGAATGACCTGGTGATCGTGCCGGGGGCGGCGAGCATTCCGGTATCGCAATCGGGACAATTCACGGCGTATCTTGCGGGCGTGGGCCAGTCGGCCACGTGGACCGCGAGCGGCGGGACGATTGATAACACCGGGCTATTCATGGCGCCATCATCTCCGGGAAGCGTGACGCTTACGGCGACAGCTGGCAACAATTCCGGGACGACGACGGTGCAAGTGGTGGCGGCGCAGCCGGTGGCGGTGAGTCCGGCGGCTTTGACGGTGTCCGCGGGAGGGACGCAGACGTTTACGGCGACGCCGGCCGCGGGAGTGACCTGGAGCGTGAATGGACTGGCGGGAGGAGATTGCGTCTCGCCGGCGTTTAATTCGGCGACGCAATGCCACGGAACGATTTCCAACCTCGGCGTTTACATTGCGCCGCTTTCGCCGCCGTCGGGGCAGACGGTTACGATTACGGCTACTTCGGGCGCGAATTCGGGGACGGCTGCGGCGACGATTTTGTATTCCTCGGCGTCGCTGACGACCAATGGCTCCGCGGGGCAGTATGCGCTGGCTTTCACGGGCGTTGATTTGACGAACGGATTTCCTTTGGATGTGGCGGGAAGCTTCACCACCAGCGGATCGTCGACTGCGGCGGCGGGGACGATCGTCACCGGCGGCGAGATTGACATCAATAGCGGCACGGCAGGACCGTCCGTCGGTGCGGGAATCACGGGTGGCACGTTTCAAGTGGGGCCGCTGGATGGGCGCACCTCCATGACCGTACTGACGAATTCGTCCATCGTTCCTTCGTTTACGCTGCAGGTGACGCTCGGTTCCAACCAGCACGCGTTGCTGATTGACTTTGATAATTTCGCGACCGGCAGCGGCACGCTGGACGCGCAGAATCCCGCTTCGTTTGGAACATTGCTGAATGGAAATTTCTCGTTCGGGCTTTCGGGGATCGACTCGACGACCACGAATTTCTATCCACTGGTGATCGCCGGGACGTTTCAGGCGGCCAATGGGTCGATTCCGGTGAACTCGGTGACGGCGCCGGTGAACGTGCAGGATTGGGAGGACCTCTCGTTTTCGACGCCGGTGTTGACCAACGATCAGACGCTGAGCGGTTCGTATTCCGCAGCAGACGCGAACGGGCGCGGGACGATGGCACTCTCCAGCACGGACCTGGGAACAATTACCGTGGCTTATTACATGACCGATCAAACGCACTTGAAGCTGGTGGAGATTGATACGGCGCAGACGTACATCGTGGCGGGAGATGCTTACAGCGCACCGTTGCTGCCGACCGGATTGACGGGCGGAGTGGCGCTGACGTTCGGCGGGCTGGCTAACAATTCGTCGTATGCGGGAGGCGCGGTGTTCACGATCAACACCAACGGAACTTCGCTGAAAACCGGCGGCGCGATGGACATCAACAATTTCGGAGCAGGCTCTTCGCAGAGTAACAATCCGATTACCAGCGGGAGTTATACGAACTCGACAGGGTCGGGGATCGTGCCGGCGCGCTACCTGCTTTCGCTGACGAATAATAAAGGCTCGAACCAATTCGCGGCGTACACGTTCACGACGGGAACGCAGACGGGCGCGGAAATCATCGAGATCGACAACAATAATGACAACGGCGTGCAGGGCGCGAGCGGGATCGCGTATCAGCAGGGATCGTTGAGCACCGCGCCGCAAGGAACCTTTGCGCTGAATTTGACGGGCATAGGGTTCGCGAAGTCTTCGGGCTCGTTCGAGCAGGATTTGGGCGGGCAGATCACGCTGGCGACTGGCAGCACGACGATCGGTGGGACGCTGGATTTCAATAATCCGGCGAATAATGGATCGCCATTCACGGGATTGCCGGTGAGCACGACCAGCATGATTATGACGGCGGCTTCGAACGGGCGCGGAACGATGCTGCTGAAGACGTCGGCCAATGGACTGCCCGCGAATTTCAACCTGGTCTACTACATTGTGGACCCGACCACGGTGTTGTTGTTTGATTCGGACAACAACCGCGTGGCGAACGGCGTGCTTTCGCTGCAGTACTAGCGGCGGAGCGCGTCGCCTGCCTAGTTATCGTGTCGAGGAGCCGCTTGGCCGCTTGGCTGCTGCGCGGACGGCTTCTCGATGAGCTTTCCTTTTTAATCTCTTAGATTCCGGATAACGCAAAGGCTCGTCGCACGTCAGAGAGCGTAGCGAGTGTGTGTGTGCGCGTCCGGGGTAGGCGCGATTCCCTGGCTGGGAGCAAAAGCCTTGCATTCGCTGGAACCTGCCGATAGCATCATGCGCTTTCAGACACTGTGGGCGTGGCATTCGCGGTAGCGCCATTCGCGATGGCGCGGATACGTGAGTGCAGGAGATGCACGCGGAGATGGCGACGCGCGTCGCGTGGGGCGTGCGGGCCGGGTGAGCCGTGTGGCACGGAAATGAATCGAGAGGTGCGAGATGAAGGATTGTTGGAATCGCCGCAGGATTTTGCTGGCCGCGATTTTATTGTGCTGCGCCGGGGTGGTCGGTTGGGCTTGCGCGGCGCGCGGCGAAGGAGGCGAGCCGCGGTATTTCGCGATCAAGAATGCGCGGATCGTGCCGGTTTCGGGCGCGGTGATTGAAAACGGGACGGTGGTGGTCGCCAAAGGATTGATTGCGGCGGTGGGCACCAGCGTGTCGATTCCGCCCGAGGCGTGGGTGATTGATGGCACGGGATTGACGGTGTATCCGGGACTGATTGATGCCGGAACGAATCTGGGATTGCCGCCGGAAGAGGGCGCGGGGCAGGCTAATGCGGGCGCGGGCGCGAGAAGGCGCGCGGCACCGGCCGGCGGGATTGCTGCGGGGCCGGAGGACCGGCCGGGAACTTCGCCATGGCGAGTGGCAGCCGATGAACTGAAGATTGACGACAAGCGGATCGAAACCTGGCGCAGCGCGGGGTTCACGACGGCGTTGACGATGCCGGACGGCGGAATTTTTCCGGGGCAAGCGACGGTGATCGATCTGGGCGGGGCGCGCGCGGGAGATTACGTGGTGCGCGCGATGGCTTCCGTGCCGATTGCGCTGAAGCCCACCGATGGATGGTTTACCTTCCCTGATTCGTTGATGGGGACGATCGGGTACGTGCGGCAGGTTTTTGACGATACGCGGTGGTACGCGGTGACGGAACCGATTTATGAGGCGAATCCGACGAAGAGCGAGCGGCTGGCTTATGACCGTACCGAGGTAGTGCTGCATCATGCGCTCGAGAGGAAAGAGATTTTTCTGCTGCCGGGAAATGATTCGGTGCAGATTTTGCGCGCTTTGCGACTCGCGAATGAGTGGAAAATTCCGGCGGTGCTGTATGGCGGGCAGCAGGGGTACGCGGTGACGGATGCTCTGGCTGCCAGCAAGATTCCGGTGTTGGTGAGCCTGAAGTGGCCGGAGCGAGCGAAGGATGCGGACCCGCAGGGCGAGCAGACTTTGCGGGAACTGCAATTTCGCGATCGCGCGCCGGGAACTCCGGCGGCGCTGGCGAAGGCGGGGGTGAAATTCGCGTTTTATTCCGACGGGCTGGCGGACCCCAAAGATATTTTCAAGAGCGTGAAGAAGGCGACGGACGCGGGCCTCGGGCCGGACGCGGCGTTGCGCGCCTTGACTTTGGATGCGGCGGAGATTTTGGGATTGAGCGACCGGATGGGCAGTATCACGCAGGGGAAGATCGCGAACCTGGTGGTGACGGACGGCGATATTTTCGGCGAGAAAACCAAGGTGAAGGATGTGTTCGTGGATGGGAACTGGTTCGAGATCCATGAGGAAGCGCCCGCGGCGAAACCGGACGACAAGAAGCCCGCGGGTGACGATGACGGCGGCGGAGCGCGGTCGCGGGAGACCGAGGGGGTGGGGCGATGAAGCGGGCGAGATTTTTCACGATGATGCTGGCGTTGGCGGCTGCAGCTGCGATCGCAGGCGCGCCGATCGCGACGCGCGCGCAAAGTCCCGGTGCGATTTTGATTCAGAACGCCACGGTGATGACCGTGACTCACGGCAACATCGAGCACGGCTCCATTTTGATTCGCGACGGGAAGATCGCGGCGGTGGGAACGGATTTGCAGGCGCCGGAAGGAGCGGCGGTGATTGACGCGACGGGGCAGTACGTGATTCCCGGAATCGTAGATTGCCACTCGCACATTGCGATCGCCGGCGGCGTGAACGAAGGAGCGCCGGCGGTTTCTTCGATGGCGAATATCAAGGACGTTTTGAATCCGGATGATATTGATATTTACCGGGACCTGGCGGGCGGCGTCACGTCCGCGAATATTCTGCACGGCAGCGCGAATCCCATCGGCGGGCAGACCATCGTGATCAAGCTGCGCTGGGGGAAGCCGGCAAGTGAATTGCCGTTTGAAGGCGCGCTGCCGGGAATTAAATTCGCGCTGGGCGAAAATCCCAAACGCTCGAATTTCACGGTGCCGCCGGGAGTTCCGGCGCGTTATCCCGGCACGCGGCTGGGCGTGGAGGAAGTGATCCGGCAGGCGTTCACGGAGGCGCGCGAATACAAAAAGCAGTGGGACGATTACAACCAGCGCAAAGCGGCCGGCGAGCAGAAGCTGATTCCGCCGCGGCGCGACGAGCAGATGGAGCCGCTGGTGGAGGTGCTGGAAGGGAAGCGCTACGTCCACGCGCACTGCTATCGCGCGGATGAAATTTTGATGCTGATCCGCGTGGCCAATGAATTCGGATTCAAGGTGCGCACGTTTCAGCACGTGCTGGAGGGCTACAAGATCGCGGATGAGATTGCGGCGTCGGGCGCGGGCGGTTCGACGTTTTCGGATTGGTGGGCGTACAAGATGGAAGCGTTCGACGCGATTCCCTACAACGCGGCGCTGATGACCGAGCGCGGCGTGGTGGTTTCCGTCAATTCGGATGACGCGCAGGAAGCGCGGCAACTGAATCAAGAGGCGGCGAAGAGCATGAAGTACGGCGGGCTATCGGCGAATGACGCGCTGAAGCTGGTGACGCTGAATCCGGCGATCCAATTGGGGATTGATAAGCGAGTTGGTTCGATTGACGTGGGTAAGGATGCGGACCTGGCGATTTACAATCACGATCCATTGAGCGTGTACGCGGTGGTGCAGAAGACGCTGATTGACGGGCAGGTGTATTTCGACCGGCAGAAAGATATCGCCGAGCGTCCGGAACTGGCCAAGGAAAAGCAGGCGTTGCTGGACAAGGAAAAGAAGGCCGGCGAGGAAAAGAAGCCTGAAGAGAAGCCGGAGAAAAAGCCCGAGCCGAAGAAAAAAAAGCCGAAGGACGATAGCGCCGAGGGCGCGGCCGTGCGAGGTGCTCTGTGAGAACTTTCGACAGATTCCGCACGAATCAGACGTCTCAAGCGAAAACTTTGGCTTCAGGGGCTAAAGCCCCTTCTTTGGCGAGGCTTGCGGCGGGGCTGAAGCCCCGCCCTTCCGTGTGGCACGATTATCAGCTCACTTCCAGTGTTTTCGTGTTTGCACTCTTGGCCACGGCGTTTGTTGCGGCGTTTGCGGCGATTCCGGTTGCGGCGCAGACGGCGGCGACGGGCGCGACCGCCGCGAGTACGACTTATGCGATCAAGGGCGGCAAGGTGTTCACGCTGGCGGGAGCGCCGATTGAAAATGGCACGGTGATCATTCGCGACGGGAAAATCGCGGCGGTGGGGGCGGACATCGCGGTGCCCAGCGACGCGCAGGTGATTGACGCGACGGGCATGGAAGTTTATCCGGGGATGTTCGATGCAGTGACGCAGATTGGGTTGAACGAAGTGAGCGCAGTGAGCGCGACGCAGGATATTACCGAGCTGGGCGATTACAATCCGGAGCTCGTCGCGGCGACGGCGGTGAATCCGGCGAGCGCGCACATTGCGGTGACCCGCGCGAACGGCATCACGGAAGTGATCGCCGCGCCGGGGACTTCGGGATTTGATTCGCAGGGCGGCGGGATTATTCCGGGGCAGGCGTCGGCGTTCAACCTGGCGGGTTGGACGATGGAAGACATGCAGATCAAGCGTTCGGTGGCGATGGTGCTGAATTGGCCGTCCATCCAGACGCGGACGTTTGATTTTTCGACGTTCAGCGTGAAGGAAAAACCTTACAGCGACGCGAAGAAGGAATACGACAAGAGCGTCAACGGGCTGAGCGACTGGTTGGATCGCGCGCGGCACTACGCGCAGGCGAAGGAAAAAGGTTCGCCGACGCTTTACGAACGCGATTTGAAACTGGAGGCGCTGGTTCCCGTGGTGGAGGGAAAGCTGCCGGTGTTGGTGATTGCCGATGACGAGCGCGACATCCGCAACGCCGTGGAATTCTGCAGCAAGCAGAATCTGAAAATGATTCTGGCGGGCGGCGCGGAAGCCTGGAAAGTGAAAGACCTGCTGAAGGAAAAGAAAATCCCGGTGATTCTGGGTCCCACGGAGCGGCTTCCCGAGCAAGAGGATACGCCGTATGACAAGCCGATGACGCAGCCTTCGGAATTGTTCGCGGCGGGGATTCCGATTGCATTTTCAAGTTTTGGCACGGCATTCTCGCGCCGCTTGCCGCAGTATGCGGGGACGTCGGTGGCGTACGGTTTGCCGCACGACGAAGCGCTGAAGGCGGTGATGCTGAATGCGGCGCAGATGTTTGGATTGGCGGATCAATTGGGAACGATCGAGCCGGGGAAATTGGGGAACGTGATCGTTACGAGCGGCGATCCGCTGGAGATTCAGACGCAGGTGCGCTATTTATTCATCAAGGGGCAGCTCACCAGCACGGACAACAAGCAGCGCGAGCTGTATGAGGAATATCGCAAGCGGCCGAAGGAAGCGGAGCAGGCCGCGCATTGAGGATTTGGGGAAGGGCCGCAAAACCCGTACTTCAGCGGCTAAAGCCGGGCTGAGTTGCGCGGCAAATGTCGTAGCTGAAGCTACGACCTACAAAGATTCTTGGCTTGCCACGGCGGTTCAGCGGCGCGATTCGAAGGCCTTCACGTAAAAGGGGCGGCAAATGCAAAGCACTCTGAGACGTTTTGGTGTAGCGGTATTTTTATTTTTAGCGGCGATTTCGTTTGCGGGTTGCGGGAATCACGGCGCGCGTGAAGAGGAAGCCGCGAAGAAGCCGGCGTCGCGTCCGACGATTGTGTTCATGACGGATTTCGGAACCGCCAACGATGCGGTGGCGATTTGCCGCGCAGTGATCATCGGAATTGTCCCGGACGTGCGGATCATGGACATCACGCACCAGGTGACGCCGTTTTCGATCGAAGAAGGCGCGCGATTTCTGGCGGGCGTGACGCCGTATTATCCGGCGGGGACGGTGTTTCTGGGGGTGGTGGATCCGGGAGTGGGCACTTCGCGCAAAGCGGTGATCGTGAAGACGAAGAGGGGGCAATATTTCGTGGTGCCGGATAATGGGTTGATTACGCCGGTGGCGGACCGCGATGGAGTGGAAGGCGTGCGCGAAATTACGAATCCTGGCTGGATGATTGGCGACAAAGTGTCTTCTACTTTTCACGGGCGCGATATTTTTTCGCCGGCGGCGGCGCATTTGGCGGCGGGTGAGGATTGGACTTTGGCTGGGCCGAAAGTGGATACGCTGGTGCGCCTGGCGCCTTTGACGGCGACGATGGACGCGAAGGGAATTACCGGACAGGTGATCGGGCTGGATGATCCGTTTGGGAGTTTGATTACGGATATTCAGGGGGAAGATTTCAAGACGCTCGGTTACGCGCTCGGGGATAAGGTGCCGGTGACGATCGAGAAAAAAGTTTATACATTTCCTTATATGAAAACTTTTATGGATGTGCCGGTGGGGGAGCCGCTTTTGTACGTGGATTCGCGGGGGAGGATGGGGATCGCGGTGAACCAAGGGAATTTTTCGCGGGTGTATAAGATTACGCCGCCGGTGGGGGTGTTTATCGCGCGCAAGAAGGGATGAAGGAAAAGCAACTGCAACTGCGAAAGATTTAACGCAGAGGACGCAGAGGTGGCGCAGAGGACGCAGAGAAAACCGGTGCCCGTGCGGCATTGGCGCGAAAGGGTCGCCGGATATCGGATTGCTTTTTGATTTTTGGCTGTTGTGGAATAGCTTCGCTTCGCAAATTCTTCGCCTGGTGTAGTGCTTCCCGAAAATTTTTGGCGCCTCGACACGCTTGGCTAAGTCTGTAGCCGCGCGCGCGGTGCTTGTGCGCGCTTGGTGCCCAAAGCGTTCCCCCCAAGTACCAAAGTACCATTGCCGCAATTTGGCACTCGCCTTGAAAATTCATTTATTCATAGAAATTACGCTATTTCTGGGGGAACGGCGTACTACGCCGAGAACTATGGCACCACTCACGAAAGACTCAACCGAAGTGACGAATCCCGTCGCGGAAGCAGCCGTTCAGGGCGGCGCTCCGGCGAAACCGGCGGCCGCAGGCGGCGCGCATTTGCGCGCGGATGCGGTGTCGCTGGAAATTCCGGTGAAAGTGCACGGCTCGCGCGTGACGGATGTGGCGCGCGGAGTGGCGCCGCACACCGAACCCTTCGAGGAAGAAACCAGCACGATGATCGTGTTTCCGCAGGGCGCGGTGCTGAGAATGTCCACGGCGGTGAGCGCCAGCCAGATGCTGGTGGTGACGAATCTGAAAACGCGGCAGGACGCGATTTGTCGCGTGCTGAAAGTGCGCACGTTTTCGAATATGCAGGGCTATGTGGAAGTGGAATTCACGCACAAGCAGCCCGGTTACTGGGGCGCGATTTTTGCGGGCGAAGGCCCGGCGGTTGCGCCGAATGCGGCGCCGGCGCCGGCGATTCCCGAGATTGCGCCAGTGGTTCCGGCCGGGAGTGCGGTAAATACCAGCGCGCTGCCGAGTGTGGCGCCGATTGCGGCGAGTTTGCCGACGGTTGCGCCGTCGACGATTGCGCCAGTGGCGCCGGCGACGCCAGCAGCGCCGGTTGTCGCGCAGCCGCCCGTGATTGTTCCGCCTCCCGCGCTGGTGGCGCCTTCGGCGGGGTTCGTCGCACCGGTTAAGCCGGAGCCGACCTTCGCGCAAATCGGCACGCAGGAAGAAGTGCAGCCCGCGGCTTCGGCGACTTCTCCAGCGGCAGTGAAATTCGTTGCGCCGGTGCGCCCTGTTGCGGCGACGCCGGTAGCGCCAACGGTGACAACGCCAACGCCGCTGCCAACGCCGGTGCACACAGAACGCGCGGTGGAAAAGAGCGTTCCGGAAACTGCCAAGTTGAGCGCCGCGGCGCAGGTGCTGGCAGAAGCGCACATCGAGATCGCGGGGGAGCCAGTCGCGCCGCCTGCGACACTTTCCTTGAGCGACCTTCGTGGCGACGCGCAGGTCGCAGCGGATGCGCAAGTTGCGGCGGTTGAAGAGAAGGACGAGGAATCCGCTGCAGCGGGCTCGCTGAGCGGAAGCACGCATGGAACTTTTGGAAGCTTCAGCGGCGGTGCAGCGCTGGGAGGCAGCCGCGCGGCTTCGGCGGAAATCTTTGGCGAGCGGCTCGATGGGAGTCTGGAGGCGAGCTCCGGACAATCGAGCCAGCCTCGCGGGAATAGTTGGATGTTGATTGCGGCGTGCGTCGGCGTGCTATTCGTGGGCGTCTTTGGCGGCGTGTTTTACTTCCGGACGCATTCGGCCGCTCCCGCGAATAGTTCTGCCGCAAAACCGAACACTCCGGCTTTGCCGCAGCCGCTGGCATTCCAATCGCCATCAGAAGTTTCCGCGCCACCGGCGCAGGGCAGCGCGACGGTGCGCAATTCGGCCGCGCATCCGGTGACAATTGTGACGCAATCGAACGCACCCGCAATTACGGTGAGCGCGGCTTCCTCGGCGAATGGACCTCGCGTGGTCACTCCGGAAAAGCCAGCTTCGAATATTACGGCGGATATGGTGCAGCAGCAGCTGGAGGAGCATCCGGTAGCGACGCAACGCAGCGATGCGGGGCAGACGGAAGCGGCTCCGGCTTTGGATCCCGCGGCATCCGCGGACAGGTCCAATTCAGGCGCGCTGTCTGGAATTATTTCGTCGAACGTGCCCGCGCCGGCCGCGCCGGAGATACAGCCTGAGAGCAGCGGTCCGGTTCGCGTCGGCGGAAACGTGAAGGAGCCGCGCTTGATATCGCGCGTGATGCCGGAATATCCGCTGGTGGCGAAAGAAGCGGGCATTCAGGGCGACGTGGTGATCCGGACCACGATTGACGCGAAGGGAAACGTGGTGAATGTGCAGATTGTGTCCGGACCGCAGATGCTGCGCGGACCGGCGCTGGCGGCTTTGCGCCGCTGGAGGTATCAGCCGTCCACGTTGAATGGGCAGCCCATCGCGGTGCAGATGCTGGTGACGATCAAGTTCAGCCGGTAGAAGCTCGGAGTTGGCACTGCGCCGCTCGCAACTGGGAGCGCGCAGTTCGCCGCGACAATTTTCACGCCTCGCTTTTCACGCCGCTTTATGAGCAACTGCTGCTTCCGCGTGGCTGTTGCTTTTCCTCTGCTGCTGCATCCAATATACTCATTGATCAGGCAAGTCCGAGTTTGGTGAGACACGCTGGGCGTGGCGAGGAGAAGAAATGCGCGAAGCTGTGATCGTTAGTTCGGTGCGAACGGCGGTGGGCAAAGCGACGAAGGGAACGTTGCGGGCGACGCGTCCGGATGATTTGGCGGCGGCTGCAATTAAAGAGGCGGTGGCGCGCGCGAAGGGCCTGGACCCGAAAGAAATCGAGGATGTAGTGCTGGGCTGCGCGATGCCGGAAGCCGAGCAGGGGATGAACGTGGCGCGGATCGCGTCGTTGCGCGCGGGATTGCCGGTGGAAGCGTCGGCGATGACGATCAATCGATTCTGTTCTTCGGGATTGCAGGCGATAGCGATTGCCGCCGAGCGCATCATGGCCGGGCACGGCGAAGTGGCGGTGGCGGGCGGCGCGGAATCCATGAGCATGGTGCCGATGGGCGGGAACAAGGTCGCGCCGAATCCCTGGCTGATGGACAATTATCCGGATGCGTATCTGGGGATGGGACTGACCGCGGAAAATCTGGCGAAGAAATATGGAATCACGCGCGAGCAGTCGGATGAGTTTTCGTTTGCGAGCCATCAGAAAGCGCTGGCGGCGATCGCGGCGGGAAAATTCAAGGACGAGATTGTGCCGGTGGCGGTGAGTTATACGGTGCTGGAGGCTGCGGCGAACGCAGGCGCGCCGGGAGCCGCTGGCGGAGCGGCGAGCGGTGGGAAACCGAAGACGGTGAAGGTGACGTTTGACACCGACGAAGGGCCGCGCGCGGATACTTCAGTGGAAGTTCTCGGGAAATTGAAGCCGGCGTTTCACACGCATGGCGTTGTGACGGCGGGGAACAGTTCGCAGATGAGCGATGGAGCCGCGGCGGCGGTGGTGATGAGCGCGGAGCGCGCGCGGGCGCTGGGGTTGAAGCCGATGGCGCGCTTTGTGGCGTTTGCGGTGGCGGGATGTTTGCCGGAAGAAATGGGCGTCGGGCCGGTGCACGCGATTCCCAAGGCGCTGAAGCTGGCGGGACTGACTTTGGATCAGATTGACGTGATCGAATTGAACGAGGCGTTTGCGGCGCAGGCTCTGAGCGTGATCAAGCTGGCGGGCTTGGATCCGGCGCGCGTGAACGTGAATGGCGGCGCGATCGCGCTGGGGCATCCGCTGGGTTGCACGGGCGCGAAACTTACGGCGACTTATTTGCGCGAGCTGGAACGGCGCAACGGGCGTCATGGTTCTTGTGACGATGTGCGTCGGGCGGATGGGGGGGGTGCGGCGGGCAATTTTCGAGCGGGCGGCGTAGGCCGCGGCTGGGAGCGCTCGGCGGCTGGCTGGGTGGCCGCAACTGTCTGCGAGCATGAAAACAGTTCTGTGAGGGGGAAGCCCTCGCCTCGGCACAAAGCGGAAGAAAGCTTCCGCACTCCC
>CAWAAG010000027.1:0-274021 GCA_963780035.1 uncultured Acidobacteriota bacterium
AATCGCCGTAGCGCCAACGTAGCGCGCCAAGCGATACTACGAACTTAAAGTGGGTTAAGGAGAGATAGCCATGGAAAGCAGTAGCATCAAGATTCGCCGCTGGATTGCCACCGTTGTGGTGCTGGCGGCATTTGCGGGAGGCGCCCTCCTTCCTCTCGCAAGGATTCAGGAATTGGGCGGATCACACCGTTTTCGGTTCGCCTCGTGAGCCTATCGCCATCGCGCAAAATGCGCTACCAGTAAGTTTGGGAAATTTCGCCAATGGATTTTCGGCAGTCATCAAGCCGGCGCTTCCCGCAGTGGTCAACATTCGCACGTCGAAGCTCGTGAAGCCGCAGGCCAACCAGATGTCACCTTTCTTCAACGACCCGTTTTTCCGGCAGTTCTTCGGCAATCAGTTTGGCGGAGGAACGCCGCACGCGGAACGCGAACAAGCTCTGGGGATCGGGAGTGATCATCACGTCAGACGGGACGATTCTGACGAACAATCACGTGATTGACGGAGCGACGGACATCAAGGTGCAGCTCAGCGACAAACGCGAATTCCAAGCGAAGCTGGTCGGAGCGGATCCCAAGTCGGATATCGCGGTATTGAAGATCCAGGCGAAGGATTTGCCGACTCTTCCGCTGGGCGATTCCCGACAGCTGCAGGTGGGAGACCTGATTTTTGCGATCGGCGATCCCTTCGGGATCGGCGAGACGGCCACGATGGGTATTGTGGGCGCGACAGGCCGTGGACAATTGGGCATCGAGGACTATGAGAACTTCATTCAGACCGATGCGGCCATCAACCCGGGAAATTCCGGCGGAGCGATGATTGATATCCACGGCAACCTGGTGGGCATCAACACCGCGATTCTTTCGCATGGTTCGGGCGGCAATGAGGGCGTGGGATTTGCGATTCCCATGAGCATGGCGAAGCCGGTGATGGATCAGATTCTGGAGCACGGCAAGGTTGTGCGCGGCTATTTGGGTGTTTACATTCAGGACGTGACGCCGGATATCGCGAAGGCGTTCAACTTCACCCAGAGCGGCGGCGTGTTGATTGGAGACGTCAGCGGGAACACGCCGGGTTCACGCGCAGGATTGAAGAAGGGCGATGTGATCATCAAGCTCGACGGCCAGCCGGTGAATAGCGCCAACGACCTGAGGCTCAACATTTCGCAGATGGCGCCGGGCACGAACGTAAAGCTGCAAGTCTGGCGCGATGGCAAGGTGCAAGACTTCAACGTCACGCTCGGCGAACTGCCGGAGAAGGCCACCGCCGAGAACAGCAGTGAACCGGGCGAGGGCGGCGGGTTGCAGGGAGTGGAAGTGCAGGACCTGACGCCGGACATCGCGCAGCAAGTGAACGTGCCAGCGGGCACGCACGGAGTGGTGGTCACCTCCGTGGATCCATCCAGCCCGGCCGCAGCGGCGCTTACGAGCGGCGATGTGATTCAGGAAATCAACCACAAGCCGATCAACGACGTGAACGAGTACCGGCAGGCAATGGCGGGCATAGGCAAGCAACAGCCCGTATTGTTGCTGGTGAACCACGGCGGAGTGACGCGCTACTCGGTAGTGGAGCCGCAATAAGCGTCCAGTTGTAGAAGTTCAGGTCGCAAAGTAGTCCGTAAACAGGGGCACGGCCGGTACGCGAGCCGTGCCCCGTTTACGTCACATCGATTCATTAAATCCGCAACTGACCCAGCCCAGTCGGGTTAAAATTACAGCCTAGGAGCAGGCGCGGTGTTAGGCACTTGGGTCGCGAAAGACCGAAGGGCTAACCTTCTTCCAAGCCCCAGGGCTTGGGTTATCGCTTTCAGCACGACTGGGGGTAGAATGGTACTCGAGTCCTATTCTCCCCAGCCCTTCGTTCTAGTACTAAATTACAGTAGCCGTATTTCTGTCTAAACGCATCTAATTTCGGTAGAAGGAATTTGGTGATTGTCATGGCGCGGATCACAAATCGAGCTGTCTTAATGGGTCACTGCTTCCGGATGCGCAACCGCGCTGGGATCTGTTCAGTGCAGGATTTGGACTGCAAGTGGTGGCGGTGACAGCCTTGGTGGTGATTCCGCTGCTGATGCCGCAGAAGCTCAACATTGTGCAGAAGTATTGGACCACTCCGATTGAGGCGCCGCCGATCGTGGCGTGGAAACCGCAGCCGGTGCAGCCTGTGAAGGCTGCTCCAATAAAGCGCGAAGTTGTGAAGGCAGCGCCGAAGCCGACGCCAACCCCCGTGGTGGAATTGCCGAAGCCGAAGATATATGCACCGGTGGCGACGGCGCCCGTGGTGAGGACTGCACGGAAGAACGTTCCCGCGCCGGATATGACCGAGGTGGCAAAGGCCTTCCCTGACCCGACTCCCGCGATTTCGATGGGCAGCTCGGCGATTCCGACGTTGAAGAAGCCTCGAGAGGCAGTGCAGACGGGCGGGTTCGGCGACCCCAACGGACTGCCAGCCAACTCCAGAACAGGCCACGCAGCCAACGTGAACGTGCTCGGTGGCTATGACATGCCGACGGGACCGGGAAATGGGAACGGCACCGGCGGAGCGAAGGGCGCAAAGGGAGTAATTGCGAGCACCGGGTTTGGCAACGGCGTTGCAGTTGGTAGCACTGGCGGTCCGCCGCACGGAACTGTGCAGCAGGGCGGGTTCGGCGATGAGAACGCAGTGGTAGCCACGCCAAAAATCAAGCGTACCGCAGATAGAGAAGGTAGGACGAGCCCGGTACAGATTATCTCCAAGCCAAAACCGGAATATACGGCTGAGGCGCGAGCCAAAAAGATTGAAGGCGAAGTACTTCTGCAAGTGGTGTTCACGGCATCGGGCGAAGTGAAAGTTCAACGGGTAGTACAGGGTTTGGGTTACGGTTTGGAAGAATCGGCGCAGAACGCAGCTCGTCAGATTCGGTTTAAACCGGCACAACAGGACGGCCAACCAGTGGATTCGACCGCCATCGTCCACATCGTCTTCGAATTGGCGTACTGAAAGGGGAATGGAGATGCGCACGTGCAAGAGTTTTTGCCTCGCGATTATGCTGGCCGGGACGTTGGCTGGGACGGTTTCCGCACAGACCACCCAGACTGCCGATCAGACGCAGCCTCAGGTTGGAAATTCCACCGCCGCACCGGTCGTAACGGTTGATCAAGCGATTGACCGCATCATCGCCCGTGAACACGATGAAGTGGCGACGATCCGGCGATTCAGTCCGCTCATCGAGACGTACATTCAGGACATGAAGGCAGACAAGGAAATGGGTGCGATCCCGGTAAAGGATCACTATTTTCTGGGTCAGGCCGACCTTTCGAAGGGCATCGTGGACAACACCATGCTCCATCCGCGAAAGGGAAAATTCGATCAGTTCAACCCCCTCTCGCATATGAGCGGCTTTTTCGGCTCTTCCTACGTGCCTGAAGGCTTTCTGCAGATGATTTACCTCGACACCAGCGGGTTCGACCGCCAGCACTACCAATTCGATTACGTGCGGCGCGAATTTCTGGGCGAAGTGCGCTGCGTGGTCTTCGATGTTTCGCCCCTTCCTAAATCGGGAAAGGGAAGATTCAAAGGGCGAATCTGGGCCGAAGATCAGAACTTCACGATTGTGCGTTTCAATGGCGTGTATACGCCCATTGCGGGGATCAACGGCTTCAATTTGCACTTCGATAGCTGGCGCTTGAACGTGCAGCCGGGACTTTGGTTGCCAGCCTACATTTACAGCCAGGAATCCGATTTGAAGGATTTTCTGGGCGGAGACATACGCTTCAAGTCGCAAACGCGTCTGTGGGGTTACAACCTGAAGAACGTGGGACGCCAGGAAGAATTCAGCGAGATGACCATTGAATCGCCCACGATTCAGGATGAAGCGACGCAATCCCAGGACCGTTCGCCGATCGAGGCGGAGCGCGAGTGGCAGCATGCGGCTGAAGTGAACGTGCTGGATCGCCTGCAGCGCATCGGCTTGCTAGCGCCTCCGGGAGCCGTGGATAAGGTGCTCGAGACGGTGGTGAACAACCTGGAAGTGACCAACAACCTGGACGTGGAGCCCGAAGTTCACTGCCGGGTACTGCTGACCGGCACGCTGGAAATGTTCTCGATCGGGCATACGATCGTGCTGAGCCGCGGCTTGCTGGACGTGCTGCCTGACGAAGCCAGTCTGGCGACTATGCTGGCGCAGGAACTGGCCGACATCATTGTGACCAAGCCGTCTACTGATCAGTGGGGCTTCAACGACACGACGAACGTGACGACCACCGAAGCGCTCTCGCAATTTTCTTTCAAGGACAGTCCCGCGCAGGTGCAGATGGCCAACGAAAAAGCGCTGCAATTGCTGAAGAATTCGCCTTACAAAGACAAGCTGGGAAGCGCCGGCTTGTTCCTGAAGCAGCTCGACGCGGAGTCGAAAAATCTGCCGGCTTTGATCAACCCACACCTGGGAAATCGGGTGTACTTGAGCTCGGGGCTCTTGAGTTCGGCGCCAAACCTGGATCCCAACAAGATTGACCAGATTTCCGCTCTTCCGGTGGGAGCCCGCATCAAGCTCGACCCGTGGAACGATCACGTGGAACTGGTGAAGGCCAAGCCCGTGCCGCTGCTTTCGGCGCGCGAGAAAATGCCTTTCGAAGTTACGCCGTTCATGCCGTTCCTGACTCGCTACGAGAAGCCTGGTTCGGGCGTATCGGCGGATGCGGCTAAGGCGGATTTGGCCAAGAAGGATCCGCAACAGCCTCAGCAGCAACAACAGCAGTAATTCTAATTTTCCCCCGGAATCACCCGGCGGTTGGAGGCCATCCAACCGCCATTTTTTTTTGCCGCATCGCTTGCGGTAAGAGAATGTCGGCAGAACTTGAGCGGTGTGACGCCGCTCTGCCAGCGAAATCCTGAGTGCGGCTAATTATTGAGCGGGAGACGCAGGCGGGCTTCCGAACCTCTTTCCGTTTTGCGATTTTCGAGAGTGAGCGAGCCGCCATGGGCTTCGGCGATTTGCCGGCTGAGGACCAGACCGATTCCCGAACCTCCTTGCTTGGTGGTGAAAAAGGGCACGAAAAGATTAGCAGCGCTGGGAATCCCCGGACCATCATCCTGCACCCAAACCTCGACGCTTCCGTTCTCGCGTTCCCAACCGACGCGCACGCCGCCGCCCGTTTCCAGCGCTGCATCCACCGCGTTGTGCAGCAGATTGATCAGAAGCTGCTCGAGTTGATCGGGATCCGCTTGAATCTGGGTTTCTGGGCCCGGCTGGAGTTTCACTGAAAGACGCGGCTCAAGACCGACAACGCGCCTAACCCATATGCCGACGTCCATGGTGCGAAACACCGGGGGCGGCAGTTTGGCCAAGCGCGCGTACGCGTTCATGAAGCGCGCGAGGCCGTCGGTGCGCGCGGCGATCACGTTGAGGCCGCTACGCATGTCTTCCTGCCAATCATCGGCGCGATCCTTACGGCCGAGCACGCTGCCCAAATTTTCCGCGACGGATTTGATCGGCGCGAGCGAATTATTCAACTCGTGACCGAGCACCCGGATCAGGCGTTGCCACGCCTGGCGCTCCTCATCGCGCAACGCGCGGCTTAGATCGGTGATGACGAGAAGTTGGTGCGGAAGGCCGCCCTCGCGAAAACTGCCGCGGTGGATTTCCCAGCGGCCGGATTTCCCGGGGAAGGCGATTTGCGCGATGCGCGGCGTTTCGCCTTCAAGACATTCCGAAAGACTCAAATCCCCGGCCGTGCGGCCAAGAAGGCGGTCTTCGGGCTGGCTGAGGATGCGTTCGGCGGCGCGATTTACCAAGCGCAGGCGGCCGGCGCCGTCGAAGGCGAAGACCGCGACGTCAATCTCTTCCATCACCTTGCGAAGGAGCGCGGTAGCTTCGAGCGCGCCCAGCCTTTGCTTGCGCAGCGTTTCGCCGAGCGCGTTTACCTCCCAGAGAACTTCGCCGAGCACGTCTTCGCGATTCGCGCCACGGGCACGGATGGAAAAATCTCCCTCGCGCAGGGCCGCGAGCAGGTTCGAAAGCGTACGCAGGGGAAACATGACGCGGCTTTGCGCGGAGAACGCAAAACTGAGCCAGGCGATCACCATCACGACAGTGAGAGTCCACTGCAGCTTCGAGGAAAAACTTCCCGTCCACAAAAGAATGAGCGCGACGATCGTGCCGCCCAGCCCCGCGGCCAGGGCTAGAAGTAAAATCCGGCGCTCGTAGAGGAGTGGGCTCAAAGGCTATATTTTTGCAGGCGGCGATAGAGCGCGCTGCGGCTGAGGCCGAGGGCTTTGCTCGCGTGACTGACGTTTCCGCCGAAGCGCGCGAGCGCTTTCTGAATCAAGACGCGCTCGACGTCCTCGATGCTCATCTCATCCAGGCGTAAAGCCGCCTCCCGCGCGGGACGCAGGCCCAGGTCGCTGGCGCGCACCGCGGAACCTTCGGCCATTAAGACGGCGCGCTCGACGGAGTGGTCGAGCTCGCGAATATTTCCGGGCCAGGGATGATCGAGAAGAACTTGCAATGCCACAGGCTCGAATCCTTCGAGTTGCTTGCGGTAACGCTGGGCCGATTGCCTCAAGAAGTGATGTGCGAGCAACGGGATATCTTCCTTGCGTTCGCGCAATGCGGGCAAATGGATTTCGATCGTATTCAGCCGGAAAAGCAAATCTTCGCGAAAGCGTCCGGCGGTTACTTCGGTTTGCACTTCGGCATTGGTGGCGGAGATGATGCGGACATCCACGCGGCGAGTCGTTGACGAACCGACGCGTTCCAATTCGCCCGTTTCGAGCGCGCGGAGCAACTTGGCTTGCAGGTTCATGGGCACGTTCGCAATTTCGTCGAGGAAGAGCGTGCCGCCATCGGCCAGCTCGAAGCGACCCACGCGATCGGACTTGGCATCGGTGAACGCGCCCTTCACGTGACCGAACAATTCGCTTTCAAAAACACCTTCGGGCAGGCCACCCGCGTTTACGGTGACCAGAGGGCGGCCCGAGCGCGGGGAAAGCGCGTAGAGAGTTCGCGCGACAACTTCCTTGCCGGTGCCGTGCTCGCCGGTGATCAAGACATTGGCATCGGAAGGGCCGACGCGGGCTATCAAGTCCATCACCGGTCGCATGGCTGCGGATTCAGCGATCATTACCGGGCGGCCATCGGCGCGCAAGAGGCGATTTTCGGCTTCGAGACGTTGGCTTTTGCGCAGAGCCTGCGAGAGTTCGATTTGGGTTTTCAGGATGGCCAGCAGTCGCGCGTTCTCCCAAGGCTTCTGCACAAAATCTTTTGCGCCGCGGCGCATGGCTTCGACGGCAAGTTCCAGGCTGCCCCAGGCGGTCATGACGATGATGGTTAGGGTGCTGTCTTTAGCTCGAATATTGGAAAGAAGGTCGAGGCCTTCCTGGCCGGAAGTGGTGTCGCGGGCATAGTTCAAGTCCATGAGCAGCGCGTCAAATTCGCGCGCTTCGAGCGCGGACATCACTGCGGCTGGCGAGGCCACCGTTTCGGTTTCAAAGCCTTCGCCTTTCAGCAGCAGGCGCAGGGCTTCCCGGATGTCGGGCTGGTCGTCGGCGACAAGAATGCGAGTTCGTGGTTGATTGGATGGAGTCATGGCGCGAAAAGTATCTCCCTGAATTTTACTTCTGATCTCGTTCGGAAATGTGTCGGACGCGTACGTCATTTTTCTCCCTCACTCGTAGCGTAATGCAACCAACGGATCCACTTTGGTGGCGCGGCGCGCTGGAAAATAGCAGGCGGCCAGCGCGACCAGAGCCAGACCGGCCGCGACACCGATAAAAGTGAGCGGGTCCCGGGCTTTGATGCCGTAAAGCTGGCTTTCGAGATATTTCATCACCAGCAGGGAGCCCAGAAGACCCAACGACAGGCCCACGCCGGTGAGTTTCATGCCATCGCCGACAATCATGCGCAGCACGTCTCCGGGCTCCGCGCCCAGGGCCATGCGAATGCCGATTTCGTGCGACCGCTGCGTGACGGCGTAGCCCATCACGCCATAGATTCCGATGGCGGCCAAGAGCGCGGCGACGACGGCGAAAAACGCCAATAACGTCATGTTCAGGCGGCGCCGCGCGAGGGCCGCTTCGAGATACTCGTCCATCGTTTTCACGTCCGTGACCGGCTGATTCGGGTCCACGGTTTCCACGGCGTGCCGAACCGCGGAAGTGAGTTGCGCTGGATCGCCACCGGAACGTACGACCAAGCGCATGATCCGCGAGGGGTTCTGAGTTTCCGGCAGGTAAAGCTGCGCGATTTTCGGTTCGGACCAGGCCCAATCGCGCGTGTCGCCGACCACTCCCACAATCGTCACGGGTCCTTGATGCGGGATCGCGTCCCAGGGGCGGAGCTGAGCGGGAAAGATCAAATGAATCTGCTGGCCGATGGGATCTTCGTTGGGCCAGTAACGGTGCGCGAGCGCTTCATTGATGAGCGCGACGCCTTGCGTATCCGGCCCGTCCGAGGACGCGAAATCGCGGCCTGCTTCAACGGGAATGCCCATCGTGCGGAGGTAACGCCAGTCCGACGCGCGGTATTGAGCCGTGAAATGCTCGCCGGAAGGTGGACTGGCCCTGCCGGTGATATCGAAATCGCAGAAACCGGTCCAGCCGGTCAACGGCAAAAAATTTACAGCGCTGGCCGATTTCACGCCGGGAAGCGCGGCCACGCGATCCACGACAGCTTGGTAAAAGTTGAGAAGGTTCGCTGGCTGCGGATAATGCGCCTCCGGAAGAAAAATCTGCATGGTCAGGAGATTTTCGGGATCGAAACCCAAAGGTTCGGACATCATCAAGACGAAACTGCGCACCAGCAGTCCGGCGCCGACGAGCAGCATGAGCGAGAAAGCAACCTCGGAAACCACGAGCACCGAGCGGGCCAGTTGGCTGCGGCGGCCTCCCGTGGAGCCGCGGCTGCCTTCCTTGAGAGATTCATACAATCGCGAGCGCGAAATCTGAATGGCGGGCGCGAGGCCGAACAGAATTCCGGCGAACAGGGCGATTAGGATGGTGAAGCCGAGTACCGTGCCGTCAATCGTGATCCATTCCGGGTGAGGCACTTGCCCGCGGCCACCGGAGGGAACGACGGCGCGAAGAATGTGGAGGCCGCCGTAGGCGGCGAAAATTCCGAAGGCGGCGCCGATGAGCGAAAGGAGCGCGCTTTCCGTCAGGAGCTGGAGAAGAATTCTGCGGCGCCCCGCGCCCATGGAAGTGCGTATGGCAATTTCGCGCTCGCGGACGGCCGCGCGGGCGAGCATGAGGTTCGCAACATTGGCGCAGGCGATCAGAAGAACAAATGCGACCGCAGCCAGCAGAAGCAGCAAGCCGGGGCGGAGAGTGCTGACGAGTTCCTCGTGGAAGCCGACCACGCGGATTCCATTTTTCTGGTCAATACCCGGATACTGTTTTTTCAGATGTTCCTGAATCGTGACCATTTCGGCGTTGGCTTGCGAAATGGTGACGCCATCGCGCAAGCGGCCAAAAATTATGAGTTCGTGATTTTCACGATCAAGTTGGGTGCGATTAAACGCGAACGGCTTCCACATTTCGAACTCCGGAACGGTTCCGTAAAGTGAAAATGCGCGCGGCAGCACTCCGATCACCGTGAACGGCTTTTCGTCCACCACGATGCTTTTGCCGATGATGGAAGGATCGCCGCCATAATGGCGTTGCCACAAGCCATAGTTCAAGATGATGACCTGTTCATGGCCCGGCTGTTCATCTTCGGACGTGAAATCGCGGCCGAGAATCGGACTGACGCGTAACATGCGAAAAAAATTACCCGTCACTTCAAAGCCCCACACCTGCTCAGGCTCACCATTCCCGGTAAGCGTAAAGTAGACCGCGCGGGAAGCCGAAAGATCCTGAAATACGTGGTTCCTATCGCGCCAATCCAGATATTCGGGCGCCGAGGCCGTGCCGCGCGTGATGTTGCGGTTCGCGTCCGTCTCCCAGATGGTGACGACGCGGCCGGAATCGGGAAACGGCAGCGGTTTCAGCAGCACGCCATTCACGATACTGAAAATCACCACGTTCGCGCCGATGCCGATTGCCAGGGTCAAGATCGCGACGGCGGCGAAGCCCGGATTTCTCCGCAGCATGCGCGCGCCATAACGAAGGTCTTGCCAAAGTGTCCCCATAAAATTTGCTCCCAAGAGGCGTTTAAGTGACGCGTTATTTTACTGCTTCGTCATCCTGTGTCCACCTCTCAGGGCTATTACATTCGCCAGCTCCCGAAAGCGAGAGATGGCAAAAAGAATGCTCACTCATAGCGCAACGCGACCATGGGATCGACGCGCATGGCGCGGCGCGCCGGAAAATAGCAGGCTAGTAGACTAACTCCAGCCAAAACGGCGACGACGGAACCAAAGGAGAGCGGATCGCTGGCGCTGACGCCGTAGAGCAAATGCTCCAACGTGCGCGAAAGGGCGAAGGCAGCCGCCAAGCCGATCACCGCGCCCAGGATAAACAGCCGCAACCCTTGCGAAAACACCATCTCGAGAACGTCGGCCGGCTGAGCTCCGAGAGCCAGACGCACACCAATTTCCTGAGTTCGCTGCGTGACGCTGAAGGACAAGACGGCATAGATGCCCAACGCGGCAAGCAATAATGCCAAGCCGGCGAAGCCCCCCAGCAACGAGGCCTGCAGCTTTCGCGGTGCGAGCGTGTCGTCTACCAGTTCTTCAAGCGGCATGGCATCGGCGACGGGCTGCTCTTTATCCACGGCCCAAACCTGCTGGCGGACGGCGTTGGCGATGCGCATCGGGTCGCCCAAGGTGCGCACGGCGAGGTACTCAGGTTCAAATCCGAAGTCCTGTTGCAAGTAAGAGAGGTACATTTCGGGCCGGGCCGGAGAATCAAGGCCGGCTTGATGCACGTCGCCAACAACTCCCACGATTCTAATCCAGGGCGAATCCTCATCGTAGCCGCCCACCTTGAATTGCTTTCCAACGGGGCTTTCTCCGGGCCACAGATTTCGCGCCATCGTCTGATTGATGAGGGCGACGGAAGGCGCGCCGGTGCCGTCTCGCTGGTCCAGGAGACGACCGTCAACGAGCGTCATGCCCAGCGCGCGAATGTAGTCATCGCTGATGATCCGGCAATTCGGAATTGGCAATTTACCGGATGCGGGCCGCGGGCGGCCTTCGACCGAGATTCCGGTGGCTCCTCCAGAATTCGTGAGCGGCGCCCAGGTGGTGTAGCCGGCGGCGATGACACCGGGGAGACGTTGCACGCGCGCAAGCACGTTGCTATAGAAGGCGGTGCGCGGCGCAAACGCTTCGTATTTCTGACGCGGAAGCGGGGTGCGGACGACGAGCACGTGGTCCGGCCGAAAACCTGGATCAACATGAAACAGGTTTTGAAAGCTCCGCAACATCAGGGCTGCCCCCGCAAGCAGAACGATGGCGAGAGCGACTTCGGAAACCACGAGCGCGTCGCGCAGGCGACTGCCAGAACCGATGCCGGTGCGTCCGCCGTGATTCAAAGAGGTGGCCAGATCCAATTGCGAGACCTTGAGCGCGGGAATGATGCCAAATAGGATTCCGGTGACGATCGAAACGGCGAGTGTGACGGCGAGGACATGCTGGTTCGCTCCTGATCCGCTCAGCGGAGCGATTCCCTCAGGGATCAAGCTCACGAGAAAGTGGGTTCCGAATGTCGAAAGGAACAGGCCCGCGGCACCGCCAAGCGCAGCGAGCAACAAGCTTTCCGTCAAGAGCTGGCGAACGATTCGCAAACGGGTGGCGCCGAGAGTGAGCCGCAAACCGAGTTCGCGCCTTCTGCCGGAGGCGCGTGCGAGCAGCAAATTGGCAACGTTGGCACAAGCGATGAGAAGCACGAAGCAGACGGCCCCGATCAAGACCAGAATCGCCGGACGCATCTTTCCGGCAAGTTCGTCGCGCAGCGGAACGGCATAGGCACCGACTTTCGCGTTTTCGGAGGGATGTTCCTGCTCGAGCTGCTTCGCAATGGTAGCCAGATTCGCATTGGCCTCGGCGAGAGACACGCCAGGCTTGAGCCGGGCTACGACCTGGAGTTGATGATTGCCGTGATTGGCCAATTGCGCGGCTGTGAATTGAACCGGCGCCCAAAGTTCGGGATCGCGGTCCGGGAATTGAAAGCCGCGCGGCATAACGCCAATCACGTCGGATTTTTCGTAATTCAGCCAGATTTGTTTGCCGATGATTTGGGGATCGCCGCCGAATCTGCGTAAGAAAAGTCTCTGGCTCAGAATCACCACACGCGGCGCGCCGGGGACGTCGTCGGACACGCGGAAATCTCGGCCCAGAACTGGGCGAGCGCCGAGGACGGAGAACAGATTCGCGGTGACGTAGTTGCCGGGAATTTCCTCGGGGTTACCGTCGCCGGTGAGATTAAACGAACGACCGAAAGTCACCGCGGCCATATCTTCAAACACCTGATTGCGGGCCCGCCAATCGGAAAAATTTCCAGGCGCCGGAGTGTCGTGTGGAAATCCAAACGCGGAGGCATCTTCCCAAACCATCACCAGGCGGCTGGCATCGCGGTAGGGAAGCGGGCGAATCAGCACGGCGTCCGCGATCGTGAAAATAGCGGTGCTCGCCGCAATGCCGAGCGCGAGCACTGCGACGACAAAGAACGTGAAACCGGGATTCTTTGCCATCATGCGAACGCCGTAGCGGATGTCTTGAAATAGCGCTGCCACGAATTCCTCTCTCCCAGGCGGTTGGTCAGCGCAATCAGCGGCTGACGGCGGCTGCTCCGCCTGCTACGGTCTGGCCGTCCACGATCCAGCCGTCGGCGAGCTGGATGATGCGATTGCCGTAGGCCGCCCAGGCGTCGTTGTGCGTTACCTGAATGATGGTGGTGCCGTCGTCGTTCAGCTTCTTCAGCAGGTCCATGATCATTTTCCCCTGGCTGGAGTGCAGGCTGCCGGTGGGCTCATCGGCCAGGATCAATTTCGGCTTGCCGATCACGGCGCGGGCGACGGCGACGAGTTGCTGCTGGCCGCCGGAGAGTTGATTCGGAAAAAGAGCTTTTTTCCCGACGATCTGGAAGCGATCCAGGATGTCCGCGACCATGCCTTCGCGCTCGGTTTTCTTGATGTCGCGGTAGGAAAGCGGCAGGTCGAGGTTTTCAGCGACGGTAAGATTATCGAGCAAGTGATATTGCTGGAAGACGAAGCCGATGTATTTTTTGTGCAGTTCGACGCGGTGGCGGTTATCAAGTTTGTGCACGGCGTTATCGAGCAGATGATATTCGCCCTTCCAGGCGCCATCGAGCATACCGATGATGCCCATGAGCGTGGATTTGCCGGCTCCCGAAGGCCCCATGACGGTGATGAAATCGCCTTCGCGGATTTCGAGATTGATGCGGCGGAGAACCCAGGTCTTGCCCGCACCCGATTCGTAGAATTTTTCGACGTCAATCAGCTTGATCACTTTTTGTCTCCCTATCGCGCACGATGTGCGGCTGGCATCTTCTATCAATCATTCAAATTCCCCCGCGAGCATCATTCATATCGCAACGCGACCATGGGGTCCACGCGCATCGCCCTGCGTGCGGGAATATAGCAGGCGGCCAGCGCGGTGGTCGCGACGATCAATCCCACGACTGCGAACGTAGCCGGATCGGCCGGTTTGACCCCATACAAAAAGCGTCCGATGAACTGTACAAACGCGGCGGCTCCAGCGAGACCGCAGGCGATGCCGACGAGCGCGATGCCCGCACCTTGACGGAGCACGAGTACAAGGATGTCCCACGGCTGGGCGCCGAGCGCCACGCGCAATCCGATTTCTGAAGTTCTTTGCGCCGTGACGAAGGCCACCACGCCGTAGATTCCCACAAGGGCCAGAGTGAGCGCCAGAATCGCGAACATGCCAATCAAATAGAAACGGAAGCGCGGCATCACGACGGAGCTCAGAAAGACGTCCTGATAGTTCATCAATTCGAGCGGCGCATCAGATTGCACGCTGCGCACTTCTCGGATGACCGCGCCACGCAAACCGGCAAGCCGCAACGAAGTTCGCAGCACGACGCTCAGACCCTGGCTAGTGCGATCCGTCTGGAAGTATGGAAAGTACAGCGTGGGCTCGGGCGGCAGACCGGGGTCGCTCAAACGGACATCGCCGACCACTCCCACGATTTCAAACCATATGTCCGACCCTTTGCGGAAGGCGCCGTAGGTTGCGTTGTCCAGTCCCGGGACGGTGATGCGCTTTCCGATGGGATCTTCATTCGGGAAAAATCTTTGCGCGAGGGATTGGCTAACGACGGCGACCTTTTGGCCGTTGCGGTCGGCGCCCTGAAATTCACGGCCACGGATAGCAGGAATTTTCATCGTCCGGAAATAGTCTTCACTTGCGAGCCGCCACTGCGCGTAGCTGTGCGAACCGTTCCGGCCTTCTATGAAGAAACTACCGTCGGAGCCGCCGTCGGCGAGCGGCACGCCATCCGTCGCGCCGACTGCTTCGATCCCCGGAATCGCTTTCATCTTCTGCAAGAGATCCGAAAATGACTGAATCGCCTTGGCGCTATCACCCTGCGCCGGGGAAAATGAGATATTGACGACGGCCAAGCGCGACGAATCGAAACCGAGGCCTTCCGTCTCCAGCGCCAAAAGACTGCGCGCCATCAGGCCGGCGCCGATCACCAGGAGCACCGAGAGAGCCACTTCCGCAACGACGAGCACGTTGCGCAATTTCCGGCCGGGCGCCGCGGAAGTGACCGCCCGGCTCAAACCCCCAACCAGATCGGTGCGCGCAGCGTGAACGGCCGGGACAAGTCCAAAAAACAGGACCGTGAGGAGAACCAGAGCGCAGGCAAACACTAGAACACGGGGGTCTGCGACCACCTCATTCCCCGGCAAGAAATCGGCGGGGAGCATGGACGTAAGCAAATTATTGGCCCACAGCGAGAGCAAGAGACCTGCCGAGCCGCCTAGGACCGCGAGCAGCAGGCCTTCGACTAACAGTTGGCGCACGAGCCGGGAGCGGCTGGCTCCAAGTGCGGCACGAACCGCGATTTCGCGCCGTCTGGCGCTGGCGCGGACCAACAGTAGATTGGCGACATTGGCGCAGGCGATCAGTAACACCAGGATCGCCATCGCCGAAAGCAGCAGAAGGCTGGGCCGAATGTCGGTGGTCAAGACGTCTTGCAAACGGACGAGTCTGGCCGATACGCCTTTATTCGAAGAGGGATACTCGCTCGCGAGACGCGCGGCGATTGCAGTCATCTCGGCTTGCCCTTGCTCGAGGGTGACTCCGGGTTTCAGTTTGCCGAGCACACGATAATTGTGCGCGGAGCGGTCGCTATCATCCTTCGCGAAATCGAGCGGGATCCATATCTCCACGCTCGCGGGCATATCCATTCTGGAGGGAAGCACGCCAATGATCGTGTACGGCTCGCCGTCGAATGTGATCTTACGGCCAAGTACGCCGGCCTGGGCGCCGAACTTGTTTTTCCAGAGCGATTCGCCGATCACAGCTACCGACCAATTCCCGGCGCGCGTTTCCTCGCGCCCAAATGTGCGCCCGATGACCGGCTGAACACCCAAAAGATTGAAAAAATCCTCGGAAACC
The DNA here is from genome assembly GCA_963780035.1 of uncultured Acidobacteriota bacterium. Classification (GTDB taxonomy): domain Bacteria; phylum Acidobacteriota; class Terriglobia; order Acidiferrales; family UBA7541; genus Palsa-295. Next base: position 15,523 of record CAWAAG010000027.1, read on the forward strand.
GTGGCGCCGTTCACGCGCTCCGGCTCATTTGCGCCGATGAGGTTTGCAGGACCCCACTCGTAGGCGGCGAGAGCCTGCATGGCGTTCGACTGCGCGCGCCAATCCTGGAAATCAAGACGCGAGAGATTCATGCGCCCTTTGCCGTGATTGGTCTCGAAGCCGGCGACAATTCGCTCCGCGTGATCGTAGGGCAGCGGGCGCAACAACGCGGCATTCACGACGGTGAAGATCGCCGCATTGGCGCCGATGCCGAGCGCGAGAGTGAGGACCGCGATCGCCGTGAAGCCGGGATTCTTCATCAGCATCCGCAACCCGTATCGCACGTCTTGTAGTAACGCTCTCATTCCGCTTCCTCGCGCCTGAAGATTGCGATTACTCGTACCTTAACGCGACCATGGGGTCCACGCGCATCGCGCGACGGGCGGGAACGTACGCCGCCAGCGCCGCTACTGCGGCGACCACGAGCACCACGATGGCGAAAGTGAGCGGGTCGGTGGCGCTCACGCCGAAAAGCAAACTGCCCATTCCGCGCGTGACGGCAGACGCGGCTAGCGCGCCCACGGCAACTCCGAAAAGGGCGAGGCGCAGGCCGTGCCCGACGACAAGCTGCAGAACGTGGCGACGCTGCGCGCCCAGGGCCACGCGAATTCCGATCTCGCGGATGCGCTGGCTGACGCTATACGATAAGACGCCGTAAATTCCGAGCGCCGCCAGCAATGTTCCCAGAACGCCGAGGATGGAAGCCAGCGACGCTGCGGTGCGGTTCGCGAACATCGAAGCTTTCAGGAGCCCGTCGAGGCTGTCCGTCTCCAGCGGCTGCACTTTGGAATCGAGCGACTTCGCAGCCGAGCGCACGAGACCAATAACCGCCGCTTTCGGCAATTGCGAGCGCACTAGAATATTTGCGTCGGTGCCATCGGTCTGCAACTGAGGAAGATAGATGAACGACTCCGGCGCCTCGTTCATGCGATGGTACTTGATATCACGCACGACGCCGACGACGGTGCGCCAGTCTCCCCAGATGTGCACGCGATGCCCGACAGCGTCCTGCGCCGGCCAGAAGCGATTGGCCATGGTCTGATTGACGATCACTACCTTGGGCGCGCCATCGCGATCCTGCTCCGAAAAATCCCGGCCGGAGATCCGCGGAATCTGCACGACGTGGAAATAATCGGGGCCCACGACGTTCAAATCTATGCCCATGTCCTCGTTTGGCTGTGGCGTGTAATTTTCAATTTGGACGGTCGAATAGCCCTGACCGGTGAACCAGAGCGGGACGAAACGTTCCATACTCGCTGATTGGACGGCGGGATTGGCACGAAGCTGCGCGAGAAGGTGGTCGTAAAATTCAACGGCGCGATCGTCGGTGTAGCCGCTGCCGCGGAGATCAAAAGCCGCGAGCGTCACATTATTGGTGTTGTAGCCTGGGCCCATGGCTTCGGCCTTGTGCAAGCTGCGCAGCAAGAGTCCCGCGGCGATCAGCAGCACGGTGGCGAGCACCATTTCCGATACGACCAGGACATCGCGCAGGCGGTAGGCTCCGCCGCCGGCGCTGCTGGTCCGCGCGGACGTTTTCAGTGATTCGTTCAAATTGGCGCGAGAGATTTGCCACGCGGGAGCGAGGCCGAAGATAAGTCCAGTGACCAGCGAAAGTGCCAGCGTGAAGGCGAGGACGGATGCGTCCACATTCACGCCGAGGGCGATCGGCAAATGCGCCGGCGGCAAAAATGCCGTCAGCAGATTGACGCCCCAAAGCGCGAGAAAAATCCCACCGATGCCGCCCGCGAAAGCTAGTAGCAAGCTTTCCACCAGCAACTGGCGGATCAAGCGGCCCGGGCCGGCGCCGAGCGCCGCGCGCACGGCCATTTCTTTTTCGCGCACGGTGGCGCGAGCGAGCAGCAGATTGGCCACGTTGACGCAAGCGATCAGCAGCACGAGCAGCGCAACGATCATCAAGAACGCGAGGACGCTGCGCAGAAAATCCTGCACGCCGTAATGCTCCTTCCAGACCGGCGCCACATAAACGCCCACGCCTTCCGCGGTGTTGGGGTTGGGGTATTCCTTCTGCAGTTGCTGAGCGATCGCGCTCATTTCCGCCTGGGCTTGCGCAATGCTCGCGTCTGGGCGAAGGCGCCCCATCAAGTGCACAAAGGTCGGCGCGCGCTGTTCGAGATCCTCGCCGGGGAGCACCACCGGCTGCATCAGCATGGGAACGAAATACTGCGCGTCCACGCCAGCAATGGTGCCGAAAAAGTTTGGCGGCGCAACGCCGATGACGGTGAAGGGGCGGTCATTTATATGAACCGTGCGGCCGATCACGTTGCGATCGGAGCCGAAGAGCCGCTGCCACAATCCGTGGCCAAGAACGATGTAAGGATCTGAATTCAGCGCCTGATTTGGCTCCGCGTGAAAAGTGCGGCCCATGGCCGGTTGCACGCCGAGTGCGTCGAAATAATTCTCCGTCGTGATGAGGCCCCAAACGCGTTCGGGCGGCGCCTGATTGCGGATACTCATATCCACGCCGACCAGTTCGAACCCAATCATCGACGAGAACACATGATTCTGATCGCGAAAGTCCCGGTAGTCGGGATACGAACTGGTGTGATATTCACCGCTGGGCATCACCGTTTCGATTGCGACCATTTGACTGGAATGTTCGACGCCGGGGAGCGGGTTCAAAATGACCGCGCGAATCCAACTGAAAACGGTGGCGTTTCCACCGATGCCGAGCGCGAGGGTGAGGATTGCGACGACGGTGAATCCCGGATTCTTCAGGAGCGTCCGGACACCGAAGCGCAGATCTTGCAGCAGCGATTCCATTGGCGTTCCGTTCCTCCCCGTCGCTGCGCTGATTACACGACGTCGATGGCGATCAGTGTCGCGTCGTCGTGCCAGTGGTTGTGGCAGAATTCGGCGACCACACTGAGAATTTTCTTTTGCAAATCTTCCACGGACAGCTCACGGCTCTCTTCGAGCAATTGCAGCAATCGTGACTCCCCGAATTCCTCGCCGTCCGGATTTGGCGCTTCCGTGACCCCGTCGGTGAAGAGCAGCACGCGATCGCCGGAGAGCAGGTCGTACGTCCCCATATCAAACGCCTGCACCGGAAATACGCCAAGAATGCCGCCGCCTTCGCGGAGGCGATCATGCGTGCCATCTTTTCGCACGACGATGGGAGCATTGTGACCGGCATTGGTGTAGCGCAACTGTCGGCTGCCGCCGTCGAGCTGCGCGTAAAAGAAGGTGATGAAGCGATCGTTCGCGATGTTGTGGCAAATCAGCGAATTGAGCTTGTCGCACAGATTTTCCGGAGACATGGCCGGCGAGGCAAATCCCCGGAAAGCGGCTTGCAGGTTGGACATCAGCAGCGCCGCGGGCAGGCCTTTGCCGGCTACGTCGGCGATGCAAACACCCAAAGTCTCTCTGCCGAATGGAAGCACGTCATAGTAGTCGCCGCCGACGATGCGCGCCGGTTGCCAGGCGCCGGCAATTTCGTATCCCTGCAGCTGAGGAATTTCTTTGGGCAGAAATCCCTGCTGGATGGAGCGAGCTTCGGCGATCTCGCGATCCTGCGCGCGGGTGTTTGCGGCTGCTTGTTGCTTCGCTTCACGCCGATCGCGGCCGATCTGAAGCTGCTTTTGCAAAATTTCGAGCAGGCGAGAATTTACCCAGGGCTTTTCCACGAAGTCGCCGATGCCCTGTTGCATCGCTTCGACGGCCAAGCCGACCGTGGCCCAACCGGTCATCACTACGATGGGAGGCGCGTTATCAGCGGCTTTCAGCCGGGCGAGCAGGTCCAGACCCTCACGGCCGGAGGTGGTATCGCGCGCGTAGTTCAGATCCATCAGGATCAAGTCGAACTCTTTCTGGTTGATTGCTTCGAAGAGGGCTGCAGGCGAGGTGACCGCTTCGGTCACGTACCCGTGTCCTTTAAGGAGGAGGCGGAGGGCTTCGAGGACGTCGGGCTGATCGTCGGCGATGAGCACCCGTGGCTGGGTTGCCGCGAGTTCGGTGGTGGATTCAGGAGTCATGGTCGGCATTGATTGAGCCCCCTGCGACTTGGAGATTCTAAAGTGCCATTCAGGGGCCTCTCGAATATGGGCAGGTGGGATTCCAGGGCCAGATTAATATAAAGTACTTTACTTGCAATGCGTTACAGGAGCGACCGGCCCCGTGAATACGCGTGCATGACCAGTTGCGGGAATGATTGTTGCGATATCGGACAGTGCCAGAAGGCGCACGGCGCCAGCGGGCTCGCCGCCCAGACGCCGGTCACTCGTAACGCAGCGCGACCATGGGGTCCACCCGCGAAGCGCGACGCGCCGGAATGTAACAGGCAGCCATCGCGACAAACGCGAGGAGCAATGCGACTCCTGCGAAGGTGAGCGGATCGGTGGCGCTGACGCCGAAGAGCAGCTCGCGCATCAATTGGGTGAGCGCCAGCGCGGCAGCCATGCCGATCCCCACACCGAGCGCCGTCAATCGCGAGCCTTGGCCCAGAACGAGACGCAATACGTCGTTTTGTTGCGCGCCCAGCGCCATGCGCACGCCGATTTCGTGCGTGCGTTGCGTGACGACGTAAGCCATCACGCCGTAAATTCCGACGGCGGCCAGAAGCAACGCCAGAGCGGCGAAGACGCCGAGAAGAAGGGTTTGCGCGCTGAGGTCTTGCATGGCGTCGGCGACGACTTCGTCCATCGTGCGCGGGCGCGACACCGCCAGACCGTCATCCAGTGCATGGAGATCGGAGCGGACCGTTCCCAGCACGCTCTGCGGCGCGACGCTGGTCTCTACAGTGAGGCGCCCCATAAACCCCTCCAGATCGAGCGCCGCGGTAAGTGGGAAATAAGCTTGCGGAACCACGTCGTGGCGGATATCCCATTCCTTGACGTTACCCACGACGCCGATGACGGTGGCGGGGACTCCTCCGCCCTTGAAGACCTTGCCGACCGCATCCTGATTGGGCCAATACAATTCCGCCATTTTGCGATTGATGACGGCAACGAATCCAAGATCCGGGGGAACCGTTTTCAGGTCCGGGTTGTTTTTCTGAAGCTCGTCCACTTTCAGGTTCACCACGGCGGTGCGCTCGATTTCCTCGGGAGTAAAGATGTGCCCGTGCACTATGGGTATCCCGAAGGCGCGGAAATAATCCGGAGTGACGTAGTTCCACTCGACGAGCTGGTCCGCCAGCGCAGGATTGCTTTGGCCGTCCACGGTGACATAGCCGTTGGTGCCGCCCTCCAAGGGAATTTCGGTGGAGATTGCGGCAGCTTTGATCCCCGGCTCACGCTCAATGCTCTCGATCAGCCCGTCGAAGAACTGGCGGCGTGCGGCAAGCGTGGTGTATTTCGCTGTGGGCAGAACCACGCCCATGGTCAGTACGTTGTGAGTTTGCACTCCAATTTCGGAATTGCGCAGGCGCGAAAAACTGCGCAGCAAAAGGCCGGCACCGACGAGCAGCGCGAGCGACGCAGCAATTTCGCTCACAACGAGAATATCGCGCAGCAAGCGTCGCGTTCCGGTGGGGCTGACGACGGCCTGGGCGCTCGATTTCAATTCATCGCTAAGGTTCAGGCGGAAGGATTGCAGCGCCGGAGCGAGTCCGAAGAGCGCGCCAATCAAGACCGTGACACCGATCGTGAATAGAAGGACGGGTATGTCCACCTGAATAGGATTGGCGCGCGGGATTGGCAGCGTCTCCGCGGATTGCAAATAGGAGACTGCCCAAGCAGCGCCCAAAAGGCCCAGCGCAGCGCCCGCGAAAGAAAGCATGATGCTTTCCGTGAGCAATTGCCGCGCGAGACGCCATCTTCCAGCGCCCATTGCGGCGCGCACCGCTATTTCACGCTGGCGATCCGAGGCGCGAGCGAGCATGAGATTGGCCACGTTGGCGCAAGCCACCAGCAGCACCAACGCAACCGCGCCGAGCAGAATCAGGAGGCTCTGGCGGGAATCGCCGGTAAGCTGCTCTTTGAGGGAGACGACGACGGCGCCGGTGTGTGCATTGCTGTCTGGAAATTGCTTTCCCAACTGCGTGGCGATCGAAGCAAGCTCCGCTTGCGCCTGACCGACGCTGACGCCTGGCTTGATTCTTCCAATCGCGCGAAAGGAATGCGAACCGCGGGAGCCAAGCTCTTTCGGGGCCATGTCCAGCGGCGTCCAGATTTCAGTTGCTGCCGGAAAGTTAAACCAGGCAGGCATGACGCCGATCACGGTGTACGGCTCTTCATTGAGTTCGATAGTTTTGCCCACGGCGTCGGAGCGGCCGCCAAAATGGCGCCGCCAAAAACCATTGCCAAGGATTGCGACGTGATTCTTCCCGGCTTGATCTTCACCGGGATCAAAGGCGCGTCCGATCTTCGGCGCCACACCGAGCACCGAGAAAAAATTGGCCTGCGTGCTGGTGACGGTGGCGGCTTCGGGTTCGCCCGCGCCGCTGGCGTTAAACGAGCGCTGCCAAGAATAGAGGCTGGTGGATTCGAGGGTATGACTCTGCGATTGCCAGTCCAGATAATCCGGACCCGTGAGCGGAAAATTCCCCGGCGCACGCTCGGTTTCCCACAGCGAGACGAGGCGCTGGGGTTGGTGAAACGGCAGTGCACGCAGTAGCGCGGAATTGATCACGGAGAAAATCGCGGTGTTCGCGCCGATTCCCAGCGCCAGCGTGACGACGGCAATCGCCGTGAAGCCCGGGCTCTTAGCCAGCATGCGGAAGCCGTAACGCAAGTCTTGTAGTAACGCTCCCATTGCCGCCTCCGTGAAGCAGTGATGAGTGACAAGTGATGAGTGACAAGCAACTATGTGCGAACCACCAGCTTGCGACGCAAGGCGTTTAACATTCGTCGCATTTCCGAGATCATTTCGCGTAGTTGGGCCGCTTCGAGCTGCCCGCAATATTTGAATTCTTCACTGAGGATTAAGTTGCGCATCCAGCTCGGCCGCGGACCCTTCCGCGTTGGAGATGAAATGTACAAATTCGCCGGTGGTGCGCCGCGCTTGTCCCTCCGCGAGGTTCGACGGTATGGAAACCGCGGCTCTTCTCATTTGCGAAATCAATCCGAACCGCTCTGCGGGAGGAAAACGTTCGGTGATTTCGTAGACCTTTTTCGCCAACGCAATTCCCTTTTGCCACACAAGAAGATCGCGATAATCGCGCGCTTTTCGCTCGTCACTCATCACTTGGCACTTTTCACTGCTATTCGTAGCGGAGCGCCACCATCGGGTCCACGCGCATAGCGCGCCGCGCGGGAATGAAGCAGGCAGCGAGCGCAACGATGGCGAGCACTCCGACGACGAAGACATAGGTGACGGGATCGTGAGCGCTGACCGTGAGAAAGCTTCCGACCACGCGGCCCGCTGCGAGCGCACCCGCGATGCCCAAAGCCAGCCCGACCGCGACGATCAACAGTCCCTCCCGGAAAATCATTCCCAGAATGTCCCAGGGCTGCGCACCCAGCGCCATGCGCACTCCTATTTCGTGCGTTTTCTGGCTGGCCGCGTAGGAAACAACTCCGTACACGCCGACGATTGCAAGAACGAGACCAAGGAAACCGAGCACGGCCGCGAGCACGGCGCCAATCTTGTAGAACAGCATGCCATTGAGAGTGTTGAGGGCCTGATTCATCGTCTGCACGTCGAACAAGGGCAGTTGCGGCGCAAGCGCCTCGATCGCTTGCTCCACCTCGGGGATCATTGTTTCCGTGCTACCAGCGGTGCGCAGTTGCAATATCTGGAGAGAGTTGCCCGCCTGGTGTTGCACGAATGGAAGATAGAACATCGTGTTGATCTGGCCGGTGACTCCCTGAAAGCGAGCATCTCCGGCAACGCCGACCACGAGGATGGAATGTTTGCCGTCGGTGACCATCTTGAATTGATGGCCGATCGGATCCATGTTCGGCCAAAACTTCTTGGCCATTTCGTTGCTCACGATGGCGACGTATTGAGCATTCTCATCGTCGGCATCCGTGAAGGTCCGGCCACGAAGCAACGAAATTTCCATCGTCTGAAAATAATCACCGGCAATCGTGGCGTACAAGGACGACGGGGCGGGCTGCCCCGGAGGCGGCTGATACCCATCGATCAAAAGACTGTCGGCGTTATTGTAGTAGCCCATCGGAGTAGCGCCGGCCACGGAAGCCGACACAACTCCCGGCAGCGTCCGCACACGGGCCAATAGGCTCTTATAGAAATCGCGAGTTTGCGCCTGGCTGTAGCCGATTTCATTGGGATCCATGGCCAAGTTCAGGACGTGATTGGGATCGAATCCCAGATCAGTGCGTTGTGCTTTGCTCAAGCTGCGGGTGAAGAGTCCCGCGATCACCAGAAGCATCAGCGAGCCAGCCACTTGCGCCACCACGAGTGTGGTGCGCAGCCGATTCTTGCCGCCCACCACGCCGCGGCCGCCTTCGTGCAAGATGGCGCTGAGATTTCCCCGTGAAGCGCGAACCGCCGGGACGATTCCGACGACGATGCCGGTCACCAGCGCCGCTGCGGTAGCGTAAGCAAACACGCGCCAGTCGAAGCCGAAATCAAAATTAATGGGCAGGTCTGTCTGAATATTTATGGAAGCGAGCGCGGAGCTTCCCCAAAAGCCAAGAAGCATTCCAGCTACCCCTCCGAGCAGAGCCAGGACGATGCTTTCAGTCATCAGCTGCCGGATGAGCCGGTTTCGCGCGGCGCCCAGAGCGGCGCGAATGGCCATTTCGCGCTCGCGCACGGTGGCGCGCACGAGCAGAATATTCGCGACGTTCACGCAGGCGAGCAGCAGCACCATTCCGGCAAGCCCGAGGAACAGTCCGCCGACGGTGAGCACGGTGTTGTTCGGGTCCGGATTAGGCCGCGCGCGCAGCTCCGGGTAAAGCTGCAGGCCGAAATCTTTGTCGGCGTCAGGATGGTCCTGTGATAAACGCTGCGAAACAACCGTGAGAGCCGCTTGCGCCTGCGCGAAGGTGGTCCCAGGCCGGAGCCGGGCGAGAACCGGCATACCGCGAAGCTCCCGATTGGTCATGAAGTCGCTCGGTTGGCTTTCAATTGCGATCATCCCGAGCGGCAGAAAACCCTGGGCCTTTAGAATCGGATACACGCCGTCAAAACCCTTCGGACCAACCCCGATGATCGTGACCGGATGGCCATCCACCGATACCTTGCGTCCAACGATCTGCGGATCAGCGCCGAACTGCGTGTGCCAATAGGAGTAGGACAAAACCATCACAGGATCGGCGTTTAGAACGCCGCCCTCGGAGGGCAAAATGAAGCGCCCCAAAGTCGGCTTAATTCCCAAGGCGGAAAAATAATTTCCGGTCACGTAATTCGTCATGATGCGGTCGGCTTTGCCGTCCACCCCCAGGCCGTCCATCCCGAAAACGTAGCCAAACACGTCGGAAAAGACGCCGGAAGTCTGATCTCGAATGTCGCGATAGTCCGCGGCTGAGAATTGCGCCTGAACGCGCTGGTGCTGCTGCTGAAACGCCAGGACCGTGATTTGCGAGGGATCGTTGACTGGCAACGGCCGCAGGAGAAACGCATCAACCATGCTGAAGATCGCAGTGTTCACGCCGATGCCGAGCGCAAGCGTGATGATCGAGACGATCATGAATCCGGGATTTTTCGCCAGCATGCGGATGCCGTAACGAATGTCTTGCAGCAAAGTTTCCATGGTTGACTCCCTGACTCGTGATTCGCGATCAGTGATTCGTGACAATCGTCGCCGACGGGCGGCTCGTGCCGTTCAATCGCTGCGAATCAAACTCCACCCGCAGATTTCTTTTCACTCGTAGCGCAACGCCACCATGGGATCCACGCTGGCCGCCTTGCGTGAAGGCAGCCAGCCCGCCAGCAGCGCGACGGCAGCGAGCAATGCGGCGGCGACCGCGAAGACGAACGGATCACTGGCCTTCACGCCGTACAGCAACGATTCAATCAACCTGCCGATGCCATATGCCGCGAAAAGTCCTACGACCAATCCCGCAGCCAACATCCCCAGAATTTCGCGTAGGATCATCCACGCCACGCTTTGCTGCGTGGCGCCCAGCGCCATGCGAATGCCGATTTCGCGGGTGCGGCGCGCGACGACGTAGGCCATCACGCCGTAGAGTCCCACGGCCGCCAGGAGTGACGCGAGCAAACCGAGTGCAAGAGAAAAGATCGTCACCAGCCGGTCGGTGAACATGATGTCGTCCACCTGCGCCGTCAAAGTTCGCACGTCATAGATGGGCAGATTGCTGTCCAGGCCTTCGACCAGGTGACGCACACTGACGGTGAGCGCCGCGGGGTCCTGATTCGTGCGGACGTAGAACGTCGCGTCGCCGGCGTGGTCGTTCTGGGAATAAGGCAGGAATACGAATGGGTGAATTGTCTCCCGGACATCGGTGTTCTTGCTGTCCTTCACCACGCCCACGATTTCTATGTCCACCTTGCTTTCCTTACCGGAGCCAAAACCGAAATGCAGGCCGACGGGATTCCGCCCCGCATAAAAACGGCGAGCCATCGCTTCGTTGATGATCGCGACTTTGGGCGATGTGGTGGTGTCGGACTCGGAGAATTCGCGCCCTTTCAGCAACGGAATCCCCATGGTCGCGAGGAAGTCCGGGCCCACCGCGTTGTGATCCACGTCTGTGTTCTCGTCTTCCTGGGCGTTGTACCCCTCGGCCGTAATGTTGGAGGACGAATTACTATTGGCCAGCATGGGGATTTCCGATTCACTCACCGAACGCACTCCCGGCAGCGGTTCGATGCCCTTGCGGATGCGTTCGGCGAGGAGGATGGTCTGCGCGGGCGTATAGCGGTTCAATTCCGGCGAAAGAGAAAACTCCAACACGTGGTCGGGACGCACGCCGAGGTCCTGGCCCTTCAGATTCAGCAGGCTGTGCGCGAAAAGGCCGGCGGCGGCAAGCAATACAGCGGTCAATGCAATTTGCGAGACCAGCAGAGATTTACGTACGCGCACATTTGCTTTTCCGCCAGAGACGGTCGCGCCTTGGTCCTTTAAGACGCCTTGCAAATCGGTGCGGGTGGCGCGAATGGCTGGCGCCAATCCAAACAGCACGCCGGTGACCAGCGAAACCGCGCAGGCAAAAAGTACCACGCGATAATCGAGCTGCGGCGTCAGCCCGGACGCGCCCGCGCTATCGGGGATTGAATTGACGATCACGGTGAGCGTCCAGGACGCCAGCGCCAATCCCGCCGCGCCGCCGGCGATTGCGAGCAACAAACTTTCCGTCATGAGCTGGCGCACTAGCCGCCCGCGGCCTGCGCCAAGCGCGAGACGCAAAGCGATTTCGCGTTGGCGCCCTTCGCCGCGCGCGATCAGCAGGCCGGCAAGATTCGCGCAGGCGATCAGCAATACCAATCCCACCATCGCCATCAGCACCAGAAGCGGTTCCTTGGCATCGTGCTGCAGGACGGGACGGCCGTGAGATCCGGCGTCCAGGAGAAGTTTCCGATTGACGAATTCCTGCCGATCTCTGGACGAGAGCTTCAACGCGGCGGCGTCGCCCTCCATAAGCGCGCGATAGAGTGGAGCAAGACCTGCTTCCGCTTTGGCAGCGGACATGTGTGGCTTGAGCCGGCCGAGCATCGTCACCCAATGGTCGTTACGATCGGCGAGCCCGTCCCAGTTCGGGGTCATCAGCGCCTTCATCGTGATGGGGATGAAGAGATCGGGAACCTGGCCAACCTGAACTCCATCGAACCCGGGGCGAGCCACGCCGACGACGGTGAGCGAATTGCCGTTCACGGCCAGCTGCTTATTCAGAATGTTTGGGTCTCTGCCGAAATGGCGGGTCCAGTAGCCGTAGCTGAGCACCGTCACGGGATTTGCGCCCGCCGCGGTTTCGTCCTGGGAGCTAAAAACCCGCCCCAGGGCCGGACGGACGCCCAAAACCTGGAAATAATTCCCGCTGACGAGTTCACCTTCTACGAGCTGGGACTGTCCTTGTCCGGCGACGCTCACTTGCACGTGATAACGCGCAAGCAGGCCGGTGAATACTTCGTTGCGGTCGCGCAAATCCTTGTACATCGGATAGGAGAAGGATTGCCCACCAGCGATATCATTCCAGGTGCGGCCATGAGCTTTTCCTGGCGAGTGCAGGACGACGAGCTCCTGGGGACGTTCGACGGGAAGCAAGCGGAGCAGGACTTGATCGGTGAGGGAAAAAATCGCGGCGTTCGCGCCGATGCCGAGCGCCAGAGTGAGAACAGCGACGATCGTAAAGCCTGGATTTTTTGCCAGGGTGCGCAGGCCGTAACGAACGTCTTGCAGCAAGTCTCCCATCCGCAGGCTCCTATCTACTCGTAACGAAGTGCCACTATGGGATCCACGCGCATCGCTCGGCGCGCCGGGATGTAGCACGCGGCCAGGGCCACAGCGCTCAAGACGATCGCGACCGAAGCGAAAGTCACAGGATCGGTGGCGCTGACGTGGAACAGCATTTTGACCATGATATGCGTGAGTCCGAGAGCGACGGCGGCGCCAATGCCAACACCGATGAGCGCCATCTTCATCCCTTCGCCCAGCATCAGTCGCAACACATCGCCGCGCTGCGCGCCAAGTGCCATGCGAATGCCGATCTCGTGGGTACGCTGGCCCACCACGTAAGAAATCACGCCGTAAATACCAAGGCTCGATAACAGCAGCGCCAGCGCGGCGAAGACGCTCAGCAAGATCATCGAGAAGCGACGCGCCGCCAGCGAATCCGCGACGATTTCCTCCATCGGCTTGGTATCGAAGATCACATTTTCGCCGTTCAATTTGTCGATGGCCTGGCGAATCGCCGGAACCATTGCAGCTGGCGAGCCTTGCGTCCGTATCACCATCTCCGTCTGTGGAGGGCCAACCCAAAAACGGTCAGGGATTTGCATTTCGGGCATGTACGCCTGGGCGACGATCGGATGTTTGGCATCGCCGTCCACATCCAGGCCCCAATGCTTCACGTGGCCGACGACGCCGATAACTTCGGCTTGCATGTCCAAAATGCCCAAGTTGATTCGCTTACCGATGGGGTCCTGGTTCGGGAAATATTCGCGCGCGAAACTTTCATCAATGACGATAACCGCCGGGGAATGTTCGTTGTCATCCGCGGTGAAGAAGCGCCCTCGATGCAATGGGATTTCCATCGTCTTCAGATAACCCGGGCCAGTCAAATAGAAAAGTGACTGATTCATTTCGCTCACGTTGGCGGGCTTAGGGTGGCCCTCCAACCAGAAAGGAAACTCATTGTCCCCATCCATGGGCAACGCGCCGCCCGTGGAGGAAACCGCTTCCACTCCCGGGAGCTTGCGCAGAGTTTCGTCCAACTGGCGCATCGCGTTACGGCTTGTCGCCGCATTCGCGCCGAGAGAAGGCGCCATGGACACCGCGAATGTAAGGACGCCGCGCGGATTGAAACCCGGATTGACGCTCCAGAGATCAACTAGGCTGCGAATCATCAGCCCCGCGCCGATGAGAAGGATCAGGGCCATGGCCATTTCGATCACGACGAAAACGCCCTGCGCGCGGTGTTTGGCGCCGCTGGCTCCGCGGCCGCTTTCTTTCAGCGTTTCCTGCAAATTCGGCCGGGAAGTTTTTAGCGCCGGCGCCAAACCGAAGATCACGCCTGCGACGATGGAGGCAAGCAAGGTGAAAATGAGAACGCGTCCATCGAGACCCACATCCGCCGCGCGGGGGAGAGTTTCCGGCAGAGTGCGCAGCGCCGCTTGCGTGCCCCAGGCCGCCAGCCACAGGCCGAGCGCGCCGCCGGCCAGCCCGAGCAAAACGCTTTCGGTAAGCAATTGGCGAATCACGCGGGATTGGCTGGCGCCCAAGGCGGAGCGAATGGCGAACTCGCGCGCACGCGTGGTCGAGCGAGCGAGTTGGAGATTGGCAACGTTGACGCAAGCGATCAGCAGGACAAAACCAACTGCGCCAAGCAATACCAGCAAGAACGGCTGGACGTCGCCCACGATATCTTTCTTGAGCGGCACTATGGCAATGCCGGCGCCTTTGTCGGCGTTGGGGTACGTCTGGGCCAGAGTGTTAGCGATCTGGTCCATTTCCGCCTGTGCCGCCGCAACCGTCACGCCACGTTTCAGACGGCCGAGGGCGCGCATACCTTCGTGCACGTCACGGTCATAGAAGAGCGGGTCCTTGTCTTGCCCAATGGGAACAAAGACGTCTTTGATGCCGAAATTCGTGGATTCCAGCCGGAAGCTCGCGGGCACCACGCCAACCACCGTGTAGCCTGTGCCGTTCATCATGATTGTTTTACCGACGATGTCAGGTGCAGAACCGAACTTGCTTTCCCAAAGGCCGGCGCTCACGACTGCGACAGGGGCGGCGCCGAGGCGGTCTTCGTCGGCGTGGAAAAAGCGCCCACGAACCGGATTTACTCCGAGCAGCTCAAAAAAGTCCGCGGAGATCATGCCCACGCGCACACGCTCCGCCTCGCCGCTGCCGGTGATGTTGAAATCGTCGTTGCGATAGGCCGCGATCGAACTAAAAACCGAATTGCTGCGTTGCCAGTCCAGAAAATTCGGATAGGAGATGGAGGAACTGTCAAAGTTGGCGGTTTTTTCGGAAAGCACCACGATGCGGCCGGGCTGCGCGTAGGGAAGAGGCCGGAGAAGCACGCCGTTGACGACTGAGAACAGTGCGGTATTCGCGCCGATGCCCAGGGCGAGCGTCAGGATCGCGATAGCCGTGAAGCTCGGGCTTTTGATCAACATGCGAACTGCATATTTAAGATCTTGAATCAGGCTTTCCATTTTTCTGAAGTCCTCCACGCACACCCGTCCCGCGGCGTCGAAGAGCTTTTTTAGACGCTGGACGATTCAGGTTTTCAGAAGCCGTCTAGACAGTCGCCGTGCGCGTGCCCAGGGTTTCCTCGACGATGCGGCCGTCGAAGAGGTGAATGGTCCGGTCCGCGATGCTGGCGTAACGCGGATCGTGCGTAACCATGCAGATCGTGGCGCCCTCGCGGTGAAGTTGTCGCAGCAAATCCACAACAGCTTCGCTGTTTTTCGAGTCCAAGTTTCCGGTGGGTTCGTCCGCCAGCAGGATGGAAGGGGAACCAACCAGGGCGCGCGCCACTGCGACGCGTTGTTGCTGACCGCCGGAGAGTTGCGACGGGTAATGCTTCATGCGGTGGGCCATGCCCACGCGCTCCAGAACTTCCTGCACGCGCTTCTTGCGCTCGGCCGCCGCCATGCTGCGATAGGTGAGCGGCAACTCGACGTTTTCAAAGACGGTGAGGTCGCCGATCAGATTGAACGCCTGGAAAATGAAACCGATTTCGCGGTTGCGAATGCGTGTGCGGTCCGAGAGCGAAAGATTGGCTACCGCCTGCGTATTGATCCAGTAGTTACCCTCGGTGGGCGAATCGAGCAAGCCCAGAATCGAAAGCAGCGTGGATTTGCCGCACCCGGAGGGACCGGCGATGGAGAGGAACTCTCCATTCTTGATCTCCAGATGGACGCCGCTGAGCGCATGAGTTTCGACTTCATCCGTGTAAAAGACCTTGGTCACGCCCTCGAGGCGAATCAACCCTTGTTCCGTCGTGTTCATTCTTCGCTCCTTCGAATCCTTCCGCTGGTTATAGATACGAGTGCCACGCCTAGAAAAGTTCCCTTAGTTACTTCAATTCCACGCGGTCGTAATTGTCCCAGGCTGACATGTCGGAGAGGATCACCTTATCCCCGACCTGCAGGCCCTTCAGAATTTCCACCGTGTTTACGGACGAGCGGCCCAGTTGCACCTGCACGCGAGTGGCTTCTTTGCCGTCGTCCACCAGTTTAAAGAGGCCGACGATGCTATTCGCTTCTCCATGAACCGGGCGCTCCACGTAGAGCACGTCCGCCAGGCGCTCAATTTCCACAGTGCCCTCGACACTGAGGTCCGGCCGGGCGCCGGCCGGCAAAGGGCCGTCCAGGCCGACATCCACGGTGACTGTGCCATTTACCACAGCGGGATCGATGCGCGTAACGTGCCCCGGAATGATTCCGTTGTGGGTGTCCACAGAAGCTTGCTGGCCGATGAGGACGTCTTTGGCCTGCGTTTCCGCGATTTTAAGCTGCGCCTTAAGGTGACTGGGCTGCGCCACGCGCGCCAGCACGGTGCCCATGGTCACCTTTTGTCCGACTTCCACGTCCAGTTCCTGCAACATGCCGTCAATGCCCGGCCGTATGTGCAATTCATCCACTTGGGTTTTCTTCAGCTCGTACATCGCGCGCTTTTCGTCCACGGTGGCTTGCTGGACCGCCAACTGCGCCGCGATGGAATTTTGAAACGTCTCGACTTCTTTCTGAGCCAAATCGTTTTCCTTGGCCAGTTCTTCGGCTTGCACTTGCGCGGTTTTCACGTCCAGCTCCGGCGCCAGGCCGTTCGCGCCCAACTGTTCCTTGGTCTGCTTCACCATTTCCGCCGTGCGATATTGCGAGGAAACGCTGGCCGCGAGAGTGCGCTTGTCCATTAGTTGATTTTGCAGCTGCGCTTTGGTCTGTTCGTAAGCAGCCTGGGCGCCTTTCAATTGATACTCGGCGTCGAGTTCCTCTTGCTGCAATTGCGGATTACTGAGATCGAGGATTACGGTGTTGGCCTTCACCGGAGTGCCGGGAAGAAGGTAACGTTGCTGAACTTGGCCATCGGTGGCTGCGGGAATCAGCCGGATAGTTTCCGGCACCAAGGTTCCCAGGCCGCGCACTTCGCGAAGCATCGGGCCGCGCTTCACCGTGCCCGTCCAAATCGTGCCGCTATCTACGCTGGGCGCAGCAGGCTTGAGCCGCGAAAGCGCATAGGTGACGAGCGGAATCAGGACTACCGCCGCCGCGATGTACATGATGCGGCGCATCTTTTTCTTGCGTTTCACTTCTGGACGAACGATATCCACGGACTAACCTCGGCTATATGTATCGCAAATCAGATTCCGGTGCGCCGTGACTGATAAGTTGTTTATATTGTTCCAGTTGGAACCATATTGCAACTGTGTCCTAGCCCCATTTTGCCCGGTCGTGGGAATCGTCCGTCCCGCTATCGGACATTACTACGAGGCAAGAATTCGCGCGGTTTTCGCTCGCAGCACTGTGCATTCCGGCGCACGTCGGCTTGTGCTGAGGAGCGGAGCGCCAGGCCGCTTATTAGTTGGACGAAAATAACTCGACCGAGTAAGCGCGGCACCGCGACGATTCAGGAAGCCGATTCCGCGCTGGCGCGGATTTCCTGCCAGCGCTTCGGGCGCTTCTTCGCGTCCAAAACCTTCTTGCGCAGGCGAATGGATTTCGGGGTGACCTCGACGAATTCATCGTCCGCGATAAATTCGATGGCTTTTTCGAGGGTCATGTCGCGAGGAGGAATCAGCCGGATGGCTTCATCGGCGGATGAAGATCGCATGTTGGTTTGCTTCTTTTCACGCGTGATGTTGACGTTCATGTCGTCTTCGCGCGAATTCTCGCCGACGATCATTCCTTCGTAAACTTCAATCGCAGGTCCCACGAACATTTCGCCGCGCTCCTGGATGCCCCAGATAGCGTACGCAGTGGAAACGCCGGGGCGGTCGCAGACCAGCGCGCCGGTAAGACGCATGGCCATGTCGCCCGCATAGTCCGTCCACCCTTCCAGCAAGGAATGAATCAGCGCGGTGCCGCGAGTATCCGTCATCAATTGGCTGCGCAACCCAATCAGCCCGCGCGAAGGGATGCTGAACTCCATACGCACGCGGCCGGAATTGTGATTGATCATCTTTTTCATCTCACCGCGGCGCGTTCCGAGCAGTTCCATCACGATGCCGATGAAGCTTTCCGGACAATCTACTACCAGCAGCTCCAGCGGTTCGGTGCGGCGGCCGTTTTCCGTGCGTACCACGATTTCGGGTTTGCCGACCATCAACTCGTAACCTTCACGGCGCATCGTTTCGATCAGGATCGCCAATTGCAATTCCCCGCGGCCCAGTACGCGAAAAGCGTCCGTGGTCCCGGTATCTTCCACGCGCAGCGAGACGTTGGTGAGCAATTCCTTCTCGAGACGCGCGCGGATATCGCGGGAAGTGACGAACTGGCCTTCGCGGCCCGCGAAGGGAGATGTATTGATGGTGAAGACCATCGTCAGCGTGGGCTCGTCAATGGTGAGCGGTTCCAGGGGCGCGGGATTGGCGAGGTCCGTGATGCTCTCGCCGATTTGTATGCCTTCCACGCCGGCGATGGCGACGATGTCTCCGGCTGACACCTGTTCAGCCTCGTCGCGCTCGAGCCCTCGGAAAGTAAAGAGCTTGGTAATTTTTGTGGGTTGCACGGTGCCATTCAGTTTCACGATTCCCACTTCCGTGCCGCGCTGCAGTGTGCCTTGAAATACGCGCGCGATGGCGATACGTCCCAGAAAATCGCTGTAATCGAGATTGGTCACTTGGATCTGCAGCGTCGCTGCGGGATCGCCTGATGGCGGCGGAATGGACTTCACGATTTGCTCGAATAATGGCTGCAGTGTAGTGGAGTCGTCGCCGGCCTTCAGATGAGCGACCCCGGTTTTAGCGTTGGTATAGATCACGGGAAAATCGAGCTGGTCTTCGGTGGCATCCAGGTCAATAAAAAGGTCGTAGATTTCATCCAGAACAGCCGCGGCACGCGCGTCCGGACGGTCAATCTTATTCAGCACCATGATCGGGGGCAATTTTGCGGCAAGCGCTTTTTGCAGCACGTAGCGAGTTTGCGGCAGCGGGCCTTCGCTGGCATCCACCAATACGAGCACGCCATCCACCATGCGCAGCGCGCGCTCGACTTCTCCGCCGAAATCACTGTGGCCGGGGGTATCTACGATATTGATTTTCGTCCCGCGATATTCAATCTCCGTGTTCTTCGCCAGGATGGTGATGCCGCGCTCGCGTTCGAGGTCGTTCGAATCCATCACGCGCTCCACGAGCTCCTGGTTGGCGCGGAAAATCCCACTCTGGCGCAGCATCGCGTCCACCAGCGTCGTCTTGCCGTGGTCTACGTGTGCAATGATGGCTATATTGCGAATATCTTTCGTCATCGGGTAGCAACCAAAAAAAGGGTTAGAAACGCGGTCTTGCATCCCTGATCGAATCCCGAGCAGACCGCACCAGAAGGGGTGTCCAGGAGCAACAAACGCACTCTTATATTAACATGCGCGGGCGGAACCCGCTATGTGACAGTCGAGGGGGGCCGGGGCGTCGCCAGTGCCGTGTCTCTCGGGAAAATGCAGAATTTTAGGAACGCGCTCTCGTCAATTGCAAATGCAGTTCGGGCCACGCACGGGGCTAACAACGGCGATTACTTTGGGTGACCTCCGCTTCCGCTGCTATTGTTGCCACCTCCGCTACTTCCGCCGCTGCTCGAACCACCACCGCGGCTGCCCCCTTCTCCGCTGCTGCCACCGAAGCTACCGCCGCCTCCGCTTCGCGCCGCCGAACTTGCGCCCGAACCACTGGAGCGACCGGCTCCGGAATATCCGGCTCGCTCATTCGACGAGGTCCCGCCTCCGCGATATCCAGCGCCGCCGGACTGTCCACGGAAGCCCGTGCCGGACGCGCTCGAGAAATCTCCCCGCGCATTCAGGCTGCCGACCACCACCGGCTTCGCGGCATGCCCTTCAACCTCAACGCCCGTTCGCACGAATTTTCTGTTGCCATAGTCGTAAGTGATTCGGGACTCGTTCCGGCTGGCACCCTCGGGTTTCGCGCCCGGCTCCACATCTTCCACCAGACGCGCGTGGATTTCCGGGGGCATCGCCCGGGGAAGCTCCGGATCCGCAGCGCGGCGAAGCTCTTTCGGCGGACCTGCTAACAACTCGAATTTGTCGCCGCGATGGAAATCAACTCGTTCGATGACCTCATTCGTTCCCTGGCCAGAAACGACGAAAAGGCCGTGTTTCAGATTATGTGGAGGCCTGCCCGGTACATCCGCCGGAGAGGCCGGCACAAAACCCGTGTGCTTGCCGACTTTCGCCCAGTGCAGCGGCTCGCGGCATTTATTACTGGTGATTACGGCGCGATAGCGGCCGTTTCGATAGATCCAGCTCGCGTAGTGGCAAAGAGGCCACCGCCAGTCTTCTTGCAAATCGCGCACTTGAGACTCCATCGAAAGCATTTCGTATTCATGCTGCGTCCGCGCGACGATCCAATCGGTATACCACCTCGAGAAAGTGCACTCATCCACAGAAGTGTGAAAGCCGACCAACCGAGGGGTAAATTTCTTCGCGGCAGTCGGTCCGGGGGTCTGCGCGGAGGCCTGTGCGGGTGCCTGCCCGGATGACTGCGGAGATACGGATGGCGGCATGCCTACAGATTGTGAAGGCTGCCAGCACATTCCATAGGGTGGACACGGAGAAAAATTTCCATTCGCATACAAATCCGTCAAGCCGGCAATGGGCGACGAAAATCCCGACGCCTTGAGCGCGGCTTGCATCGTGGCGCTGCGGGCCCGGTACCGCGCATCGGCCCACTGATCCCAATCATGCGGCGCTTTAGATTGGCCGGCTCCATCAATTCGGATCGGTTTGCCGTTTTCGAGTGTAAGGGTCTGTCCTTGCAAAATACGGATCGTCGACGCACCGCTGGCGAAATTCCATCCGGCGTCCGACTGAGGCGTCAGCGCCATTCCATCGAGATAGCTGTCAAGCCGGACGGAGGAACCTTCTCGATCATTGATTTGCACTTGTTCCGTGGGCGTGTCAATTTCAAAAAACTCGTTGGAGGTGCCGGCCGGCCCGGCTGTCACGGTGCCGGAGACGAGTTCTAAGCGGGCTGCCGGCGCTCCGTCTCTTACGCCTATCTGCTCAAAAAGGATCACGGAATTCTCGGCGACATAAATCACCGAGCCACTCTCGAATTCGATCTCGGCACGTCCGTCGTCGCCTGTTGCTAGCGCGAAGTTTTGCTCGATGGGTAAATTCACCTCTGCGTGTTCCCACGGCTTCTTCAAGTCGGTTTGTTTGCCGTCGCCGCGGTTGAAACGCACATCCCCTTGTAGGTAGCTGATGCGCACGAGTTGCACATCGGTGGAAGCACTCGCAGCGGTCGTGGAGCCCATTATCGCGGAGGAGGAAACCGCAATGACGATGGAAATTAGCGATGCAGCGGGGAGCCAGGGCCGGGAAGCCGTCATGGTGGTCCTCCGTAAAGCACATTTCCGGTTCCGGTACGTATGACGGAAGCTACGATTAACGCGTTTCACGAATCTGGCGTCCGAATAGATTCGGCCGCCCCCTAATCTTGCTGTGATATTCTCCGGCGTTGCTGAAAATCAATGAAAGCTGCTGGGCGGGAGAAGCCGATGAACGTGGCTGTGAATCTGAATATGGTGACCACGGCGTTTGATTTGCCGGGGTATCGCGTGGTGCGGAATTTCGGGCTGGTGCGCGGCGTGACGGTTCGTTCACGCAGCGTGCTGGGTAATCTGGGCGCCTCGCTGCAAACGATCGTTGGAGGCAACATCACAATCTTCGAGGAAATGTGCGAAAAAACACGGGAAGAGGCGCTGGAATTGATGCTGCAACATGCCAGCGAGCACGGCGCGAACGCCGTCATCGGCATGCGTTATGATGCAACGGAAGTGATGCAAGGCGTCACCGAAGTGCTGGCCTATGGCACCGCCGTGCAGGTCGAGCGCCTGGCGCCATAGTTCACCCGAGGCCGCCGCAATCTTCCCTGAATAAATTTGAAGATAGCGTGAGTTCGTTCACGGGCTTACAATGGCCGCTTGCTCACGGGGAGGCACCTCATCATGAACCGTTCGTTCAAACTCCTTTTGGCGTTTATGGCCGCCGGCTTACTTTTGGCAGCTCTGGTAGTGCACGCAGACGCGCCAAAGACGCAAACCGTGGAGTTCCCCAGCGGCAAAGAAACGATCAGTGGATTCCTCGCGGTGCCAGATAAGCCGGGCCAATATCCCGCGCTCGTGGTAATTCAGGAATGGTGGGGGCTGAACGATTGGGTGAAGGAGCAGACAGAAAAGCTCGCAGCGCAGGGCTACGTGGCGTTGGCTGTGGATTTGTATCGCGGCAAGACCGCGACGGACGCCGCTGAAGCGCATGAATTGATGCGCGGCCTTCCGCAGGATCGCGCCATTCGCGACATGCAAGCGGCCTACAATTATCTGGCCACGCGCAAGGACGTCAAGAGCGACAGGATCGGCTCGATCGGCTGGTGCATGGGCGGCGGACTTTCCTTGCAACTGGCGATTCATGAGCCGCACCTCGCTGCGTGCGTTGTGAATTACGGTTCATTGCCAACCGATCCGAACGACATTCAGCAGATTAACGCGCCTGTGCTGGGAAATTTTGGCGCGGACGACAGGGGGATTACGCCTGCGGACGTGGAAGCTTTCGAAAAAACCATGAAAGGCATGAACCACCGGATTGACGTGAAAATTTATCAGGGCGCCGGACATGCATTCCAGAATCCCAATAATACGAACGGATATCGCCCGGAAGCCGCGGCCGATGCGTGGGCACGGACGGTCGCCTTTCTCCACAAAGCACTCAGTTAGCAATTCTCCCGGATAGGTCTCGCTTTCCTCCTCCAAGGCGCTAGTTCTCATTTCGATACACGCACCTACGAATCCTGCTGCAACTCACGCCCAATTGGTGGACTTTACAGGGTCGTCATACATCTCTCAGAGGGCGACAAACCGAAAATTCGAATAGCGGCGCGCGTGCATTTCTCTTTCGTTTGCGCGCAGGCCGGTGAGATAGAGGAAAACGAATGGAGATAGGTTCGGGCGTCCGCATTGGTCCTTTTGAAGTATTTGCGCCTCTTCAGCCCGCCGCTTCGATGATTCGCCAGTACGGTGAACATCACTTTCCCGGAAGATTGATCGTAGTAGAGGGCATCGACGGATCCGGCAAATCCACGCAGCTCAGTCTGCTTCACAAATGGCTGGAATCGAAGGGCTACGGCGTGGTCTTCAGTGAATGGAACTCCTCGCCACTGGTGAAGGACACCACCAAGCACGGCAAGAAGAAGAAGATGCTGACGCCGGCCACTTTTTCGCTGATACATTCCACCGATTTCGCCGACCGCACGGAGCGCAGCATCCTCCCTTTGCTGAAGGCCGGTGCAGTGGTGCTCTGCGATCGCTATGTGTACACGGCCTTTGCGCGCGACGTGGCCCGGGGAATGGACGCCAAATGGGTGCGCGAACTCTACGGATTCGCCGTCAAACCCGCGATCGCCTTCTATTTCCGAGTTCCGCTGGAAACCGCCATTCACCGCCTGCTGGACGCGCGAGACGGATTCAAATTCTACGAAGCTGGCATGGACCTGGATTTGAGCGACGATTCGGTAGAAAGCTTCCGGATGTTTCAGGGCCGCATCCTGGCCGAATACGAAAAGATGATTCCGGAGTTTGGTCTGACGGTCATTGACGCGACCTTGCCAATTGAAGTCCAGCAAGCACAGGTGCGGCAAATCGTGAATACTCATCTGGATCACGCGCAAGAATTGAGGATACGGCCATGAGAGCAACGTACGGAAAACCATTGCCAGAGATGCGATTGGATGATCTGGGTGGCAAGCTGGTGGTGATCGAAGGCACCGACGGTGCGGGACGCTCCACGCAGATTAATCTGCTAAAGCCATGGCTCGAAGAACTCGGGCACGCGGTGGTGGACACGGGAATGACCCGCTCGCCTCTCGCTGGCGAAGGCATCCGCCGCGCGAAGGAGGGAAACAACCTCGGTCGCGTGACGCAAAGTTTGTTCTACGCCACGGACTTCGTGGATCGTCTGGAAAATGAGTTTGTTCCGGCGCTGCGCGCGGGTTTTATCGTGCTTACGGACCGCTACATCTATTCGCTGATGGCGCGCGCCATCGTGCGTGGCATGAATCCGCACTGGATTCGCAGCATTTACAGCGTGGCATTGAAACCGGACGCCATTTTTTACCTGCGTCTGGGAATCGATCAGCTGCTGCCCCGCGTCGTCTTTAGTCGCGGTTTCGATTACTGGGAATCCGGGATGGATCTGTATCCCGGGCACGACATGTACGACAGTTTTTGCAGCTATCAAAGCGCGCTGCTATCCGAATTCGATCGCATGAGTTCCGAATTCAATTTCGAGATGGTGGATGCGTCGCCCGATTCGAAGACGGTCTGCGACCATTTGAAGAAAAACATTTTGCAGCTTCTGGAAAGAGATTCGCGAAAGTCCTACGTCACCCGTCTTTACGCCGATTCAACGAGGGAACTGGCCGGCGGCCTCGACAAAATGCCAAGCACTTTCGTGCGCAGCAACGTCCCGCCAAATTCGTTCCCCCTTCCCACTCCGATCGTCGCTCCAGCATCAAACGGCAACGGCCACCGCGCGTTCAATCAGAAATAGCAGCACGATGGAAAGCTAGGACGTGAAGAGGACATGGCAGGCCCGTGCGTGCTCGAAATGCAGACTCCACCGTGTCAATTCCGAGCTACAAACGCTAAACCCTCTCAAACGAGTCTGCTGGAACTTGCTCGAAAAGAGAGCACTGGCGCAGAACGGCGTCCGCGAATTCGTCTTCGCGTCCGGAAACTTGTCCGGCAGTGAAATGGCCGCTGCTTTGGAGCTGGCGCTCGAGAAAATGAAGAAACTTCGCCGCGAATTTGTCTCGCCATTTGCTTCTACAATCACGAAGAAAGGCGACGTGCATCTACGCTGGACCAAGTGAAACATGCTGTCGGAGCCACCTCATCGTCCGAGAGGTGCTGGGATAGCTTTCCAAAACTGCAGCTTTCCGAAGTTGTCGTCGCACCCTGGAATTTCCACAGAACGCGGTGAAATCCACAGAAGAACACCTGAAAAATAAATCATAAATACTTGACGAATTTTGGAAAGTTGCTATACTCTCCTGATGTCGGCACAGGCCTGCGAAGGCGTTTTCTGTGCTGACGGACCGGTTTCTGCCTTCTCATCCAGAGGTGAGTTTGGTTACAAACACCGGGTAGAAATAAATCGAGCTTCGAGCACGTCCGCCCTAGAGGCCGCGTAGTCTGGCCCGCAGGTTCGGCGGATCCGCCCGGCGCTCGTTGCCGGGTTTTTTATTGTCTGTACTGCACTTTCGCTGAGTCGCCTCCAAAGCGGCACAGCGCTCCCCCGGGAGGGGAGACAATCCCATCGGAAGTTGTTGATAGGATTGAAGTTCTTTGACAACTGAAGGAAGCTGGCACTATGTTATGCGAGTTTCAAGTCTCGCATGGCGTAGTAAACCGCAAATTTTTTGCTCGAGAGTAGCGCAATG
Source organism: uncultured Acidobacteriota bacterium (assembly GCA_963780035.1). Taxonomy (GTDB): domain Bacteria; phylum Acidobacteriota; class Terriglobia; order Acidiferrales; family UBA7541; genus Palsa-295. The sequence continues at coordinate 40,716 of CAWAAG010000027.1, forward strand.
TGGAAAGGCGAACTTACTCCACGCGCGGTGTCGGTCTTCTGCATGAGTGATCATCCAGGGGCCGGCGATGGCGACGTGTTGGGTAAGTTTTATGGTTAAGCTACTAAGGGCGTACGGTGGATGCCTTGGCGCCAACAGACGACGAAGGACGTGGCAAGCTGCGATAAGCCTCGGGGAGCCGCAAGCAGGCTTTGATCCGGGGATTTCCGAATGGGGAAACCCATCCTGGTAAAACCAGGTTACGGCCGACTGAATACATAGGTCGGTGCGAGTCAACCCAGGGAAGTGAACCATCTCAGTACCTGGAGGAAAATAAATCAACGAGATTCCGAAAGTAGCGGCGAGCGAAATCGGAACAGCCCAAACCGGGGTATTTATACCCCGGGGTTGTAGGATCCCATAAGTAGAGTTACCAATCCGGAGGCTAGGTGAACCTGCTGGAAAGCAGGGTCAAAGAGGGTGAAAACCCCGTAGCCGAAAGCTTACCGGACTCGAAGGGATATCCTGAGTACCACGGGGCACGAGAAACCCAGTGGGAATCCGGGGAGACCACTCTCCAAGGCTAAATACTCGTTGGCGACCGATAGTGAACTAGTACCGTGAGGGAAAGGCGAAAAGCACCCCTGCGAGGGGAGTGAAATAGAACCTGAAACCGTATGCTTACAAGCAGTCAGAGGGCTATGCCGGGTCTTCGGATCCGGAAATGCCTGATGGCGTGCCTCTTGCTTAATGAGCCGGCTAGTTATTCTCACACGCAAGGTTAAGCGAAAGCGAGCCGTAGCGAAAGCGAGTCCGAATAGGGCGCTCAGTGTGTGGGAATAGACGCGAAGCGGGATGATCTACCCTTGGCCAGGTTGAAGGTCGCTTAACCGCGACTGGAGGACCGAACCGGTGTGAGTTGAAAATCGCTCGGATGAGCTGAGGGTAGGGGTGAAAGGCTAATCAAATTCCGTGATAGCTCGTTCTCCCCGAAATGCCTTTAGGGGCAGCCTCGTATGATTTGCCACGGTGGTAGAGCACTGAATGGACTAGGGTCCCATCCAGGATACCGAATCCAATCAAACTCCGAATGCCGTGTACAACAGTACGGGAGTGAGACTACGGGGGATAAGCTCCGTGGTCGAGAGGGAAAGAACCCAGATCGCCAATTAAGGTCCCCAACTGCAGACTAAGTGGGAAAGGACGTGTGAGCGCACAGACAGCCAGGAGGTTGGCTTAGAAGCAGCCATCCTTTAAAGAAAGCGTAACAGCTCACTGGTCAAGTGTTCACGCACCGACAATCCAACGGGGCTAAGTCTGCGACCGAAATTGCGAAATTGATGACTTCTTCGGATTTCATCATTTGGTAGGGGAGCATTCTGTTGTGTTCGACGGTAGATCGAGAGAACTACTTGACGCAACGGAAGAGACTCTGCCGGCATAAGTAGCGATAAACACGATGAGAACTCGTGTCGCCGAAAGTCTAAGGTTTCCTGAGGAAGGTTAATCCGCTCAGGGTTAGGCGGGTCCTAAGGTGAGGCCGAGAGGCGTAACTGATGGACAGCAGGTCAACATTCCTGCCCCGCCATTTGAACGTTATACGATGGGGTGACGCAGAAGGATAGGGGAGTCGGGTGATGGACGTCCCGATGTCTCGGTGTAAGCCGGATCTCGCAGGAAAATCCACGAGGTCATTCAACGGTCAGACCGGGTCCGAGGCCACACGGCCGCAAAGTCTCTGATTTCACGCTGCCAGGAAAAACCTCTAAGGAGTTCAAGTGGTGCCCGTACCTCAAACCGACACAGGTAGACAAGGTGAATATCCACAGGCGCTCGAGAGAACGCTGGCTCAGGAACTAGGCACATTAGCCCCGTAACTTCGGGAGAAGGGGTGCCCCGCTAGGGTTTATAGCCCGAGGGGGCCGCAGTGAAATGCGTTCGGCGACTGTTTAACAAAAACACAGCTCTCTGCTAAGTCGAATACGACGTATAGGGGGTGACGCCTGCCCGGTGCCGGAAGGTTAAAGGGAGGGCTTAGCTGCCGCAAGGTAGCGAAGGCCTGATCTGAAGCCCCGGTGAACGGCGGCCGTAACTATAACGGTCCTAAGGTAGCGAAATTCCTTGTCGGGTAAGTTCCGACCTGCACGAATGGCGTACCGATCGAACGACTGTCTTGGCCAACGGCTCGGCGAATTTGTGGTTCCGGTGAAGACGCCGGATGCCCGCATCTAGACGGAAAGACCCCGTGCACCTTAACTGCACTCTGGTCATGATTAACGGTACTGCCTGCGTAGGATAGGTGGGAGCCTGGGATCTCCTGGTTTCGGCTGGGAGGGAGGCAACGGTGAAATACCACCCTGATAGTTCTGTCGCTCTAACTTGCACCCCTAGACGGGGTGGAGGACACGGCCAGACGGGTAGTTTGACTGGGGCGGTCGCCTCCTAAATGGTAACGGAGGCGCTCAAAGCTCGGCTCAGGCGGATTGGAAACCCGCCGTGGAGTGCAAGAGCATAAGCCGGGTTGACTGCAAGACACACAGGTCGAGCAGGCACGAAAGTGGGATCTAGTGATCCGGTGGTTCTGCGTGGAAGGGCCATCGCTCAACGGATAAAAGGTACGCCGGGGATAACAGGCTGATCTAAGCCAAGAGTTCACATCGACGCTTAGGTTTGGCACCTCGATGTCGGCTCATCGCATCCTGGGGCTGTAGAAGGTCCCAAGGGTTAGGCTGTTCGCCTATTAAAGCGGTACGTGAGCTGGGTTCAGAACGTCGCGAGACAGTTCGGTCCCTATCTGGTGTGGGCGCAGGAAACTTGAGAGGAGCTGTCCCTAGTACGAGAGGACCGGGATGGACGGACCTCTTGTGATCGAGTTGTCACGCCCGTGGCATAGCTCGGTAGCGAAGTCCGGAAGAGATAATCGCTGAAAGCATCTAAGCGAGAAGCTCGCCTCGAGATAAGGTTTCCCAACCCTCCTGCGGGGGGGTAAGAAGGCCAGTCGAAGACTACGACTTTGATAGGCGGGAGGTGGAAGCGCAGTAATGCGTGTAGCTAACCCGTACTAATCGGCCGTTCGGCTTAACCATAAAACTTTCCCAACGCGCGATTATCCGCAAAGATAGTCGCCCTGACGCGCTCGCGACAAAGGGTTCCTTCCCTTCGCGCCCGCGCTTCAGGGTCACACGCCGTGGAAATAGTTAAGCAGCCTTTCCACATTGCTATATTCTCAAGTGGAAATTAGCGGTTTGTTGTTACCAACTTCCTTCAGTTGCTCATCGAAACTCTAAGTTTCGCTTTCGCTCCGCGGCCTTCGTGCCGCGCTTCGAATTCCGAACTTTCAGTTTCGATTACAAGTTTCCTGGTGGTCTTACCGCAAGGGTCACACCCGTTCCCATCCCGAACACGGAAGTTAAGCCTTGCCGGGCCGATGATACTGCGCTGGAAACGACGCGGGAACGTAGGTCACCGCCAGGATTAAAATTAAAAAGGCCGCAACGCCCAAAGCGTTCGCGGCCTTTTTTGTTGTGTACGCGTTCAGGAATCGGTGGCGCCGGGGTTCGCCGCGCCATGCTACACTTTTCGCCGAGGGAGACCCGCCGTGAAAGCAAAACGTGAGTTTACTGTTGTCATCGAGCGCGATGAGGACGGCTACTACGTAGCGCGTGTTCCAGAGCTGCGCGGCTGTTACACCCAGGCGAAGAACCTCGATACATTGATGAAGCGCGTCCGTGAGGTCATCGAACTTTGCCTCGAAGACGGTGATTCGGCAGAACCCATGGAGCTTGTGGGAGTGCAGCGCATTGCTGTATGACGCGCCTTCCAAGGGTGCGAGCGAAGCAGCTCACCCGTGCGCTTGAACGTGCTGGATTTCAAGTTGAGAGAACCCGCGGCAGCCATTTCCGTGTGAAACACCCCGACGGACGGATTACCTCTGTTCCCTCCCACGCAGGCGTCCCTTAGTTCTTCAGCAGACCTCGCGCGGCCATCCATTCGAGAAATCTATCCGGCCACGCCGCCACCGGCCCCGTATTGCGGGCGCGCAAACCGAAGCCGTGCCCCACTCCCGTATAAATGTGCAATTCCGCCGGCACCCCCGCGCGTCGTAGCGCCATGTAAAATTCGGGAAGCCCTTGCGAAATGTCCGCGCGATCCTCGTCGCCGCACAATAGAAATGCCGGCGGAGTATCCTTCGCCAGACTCAGATCCAAGTCGTACGGCAGTCCGGGATAGATCAACACCTGAAAATCCGGCCGCGAACTTTCGCGGTCAATTGGATCCTTCGCGCCGGAACTGCCGGCGTCAAAATGTGTGGCCGCCAACGCTGCAATCTCTCCTCCGGCGGAAAAACCCATCACGCCTACGCGCCGCGCATCCACGCCCCATTCCGCCGCACGAAAGCGCACAAGGCGCAGAGCGCGCTGCATGTCCGGCAGTGAATCGCCCTCGATCGTGTAAGTCGAACCCGGCGCGCGCGCCAGCCGGTATTCCAAAACAAACGCAGCCACGCCGTGCGCGCTCAACCACTGCGCGACGTTGTATCCTTCATGGTCCATCCACAATTCCACGTGCCCGCCGCCCGGCGCGATCACCACCGCGGCGCCTGTTGCCGTTTCCTTCGCCGGCAAGTACACCGTAATCGAAGGCTGATTCACATTCGAAATAATGTGCTCGCCCTCTGGCGTCAGCCGCACGGTCTCCGCGCCAGTTTTGCCCTCTGACCCGGGAGCGCCACTCGGCCAAAGCAGCACAACCTCGTGCTCCGCGGCCGTCAGGCCCCACGCGAACATCCACAGCAACGACGCGAGACAGATCGCGCAGTGCGTGATTGTGCGAATATGGATTGTTCTCATTTTCAAATATTATCCGCGATAAAAAACACCTGTGTTTGATTGCTCGGGCATCGAAGCGCAATCCCCGCCCTCGGCAGCAAGCATGTGTTTTGGCATTCCTCCAGAATTCGAGCCTTGCGACCGGCTCGCACACAAGCTAGCATACTAACAAGATGACTCTTTACAGCTATCCCATCACGATCGAAAGGGAAGGCAAGCGATACTACGCCTACAGCGACGACTTTCCCGGTGTGTACGGCCTCGGTAAAACACTGGAAGCCGCGAAACAGAGCATTCTTGAAGCGATGCGGCTGTATATCGATCAAGCCCGAAAACACCGTAAACCGATTCCCGCGACGAGAACGGTCTACGCTGAAACGGTTACCTTAGCATTGGACTAAATGCCGAAGTCCGCCGAGCTTCTTCGCTTCCTGCTACGAAATGGCTATCGAAAAGCTCGGCAAACCGGCTCACATCTGATCCTCGAACATCCTGAGCGAGCCACTTTAGTACTACCCGTTCACCGGGGGGATCTCCCCAAAGGCCTATTTCTCAAAATCCTCAAAGACGCGGGGTTCACTCTCGAAGAATTTCGCAGAAAATGAAGCCGGCAGCGCAGCGCTTTCTCGCGACGATCTACCGCATCTGGATGATGCGCCACGTGGATGTTCCGCCGGAAATCGCAAATGAATTATCCAGGCAGCTCCAGCGCCAAGGCAGCAAGCGCCCACCCGCCGGCACCAAGCGCCACGCCCCAAAATCAGCGAAGCCCGCACAACCGAAATACATCCCCGTCGTCGCCATCGTCAATGGACGCGCCGCCCGCGTCACGCTCACGCCCGCAGGCGCCGGCCGCTATCGCATTCAAATCAATACCGCACTGCGCAAAGCGGCCCGTGCAGATGTCGGCGACGTTGTAAGCGTCGAACTGCGCCTGGACCTCGCCTCGCGCGAGCTACCCGTACCTGCCGACCTGCGCGCCGCGCTGAAAGAACATCCCAAGGCCCGCCGGGCATTCGCGGAACTCCCCGCCGGCCACCGCCGCCACTTCATCAAGTGGTTCGATTCCGCCAAAGGCACCGAAACGCGCATTCGCCGCCTCGGACGCGCCATCGATTTCCTGCTCGAACGCGCTCTCCTCCGCGGGCCGAAGACTCGTCGCGCGCCCTCCGCAAATAGCCTCCGTTAAAATTTCCCAGCCAAGCCCCCAAAAAGCCACTCCCGGAAAGGCGTGCCCACGGCACGCTTCTGAGATATCGTAATTCTGCTGCAACGATGTACGGGCAAAATATCCAACGCGCCGAACCCATCATTCTGCTGCTGCTGGTGTGCGTGGTCACTCTGGCGGTCCTCGCCAAGCGCTTCAAGACGCCTTACCCCATCGTCCTCGTGATTGCCGGCCTCGGGCTCAGCCTCTTGCCGCGCATGCCGCACATCGAGCTGAATCCCAAAGTAGTATTTCTGCTGTTCCTTCCGCCGCTGCTTTTTTCCGCCGCCGCGCAGACGTCCTGGCGCGATTTCCGATACAACTTGGTCAGCATCTCCATGCTCGCCCTGGGCCTGGTGAGTTTCACGGTCTACGGCGTGGCCATCGCCTCGCGCTGGATTCTCCCGCACTTCACCTGGCAGCTCGGCCTGGTCCTTGGCGCGGTCGTCTGCACCACCGACGCGATCGCGGCCACTTCCATCGGCCGCCGCCTCGGCCTGCCGCAAAGAATCACCGACATCATCGAAGGCGAAAGCCTGGTCAACGACGCCAGCGGCTTGCTCGCGCTGCAAATCACCATCGCGAGCGTCGTCACCGGCCACGCGCCGCCTTTCTCCGAACGCATGCTGCGCCTCTTCTACCTGATCGGCAGCAGCATTCTGATCGGCCTCATTCTCGCCGTTTTCGTTGCTTGGGTGGTCAGCCGCATCGAAGACGCGCCCATCGAAATCACCATCACTGTCATCGCGCCCTACGTTGTCTACCTCACTGCCGAAAGCCTGCATTCCTCCGGCGTCCTCGCCACCGTCGCCTGCGGTATGTATCTCGGCCACCGAAGCTCGATTTTTTTCTCCACGCGCGCCCGCCTGCAGGGAGCCGCCGTCTGGGAAACTCTCAGCTTCGTCCTCAATGGAATCGTCTTCATCCTCATCGGCCTGCAATTGCCCTATATCCTCGCTGAAATCCGCACGATTAGTCTCGGCCGTTTGTTGCTCACCGGCGGCCTTTTCAGCGCCGTCGTGATTTTGCTTCGCTTGCTGTGGGTTTATCCCGGCGGATGGACTTCCAATTTCATTCGCCGCCGCCTGCTGCACCAGCCGGAATCGCTCCCCGATCCGCGCTATCTACTCGTGATTGGCTGGACGGGCATGCGCGGAGTCGTCGCTCTGGCGGCCGCGATCTCTCTGCCCAAGTTTCTGAACGACGGCACGCCCTTTCCCGAACGCAACGTCATCATCTTTCTCACGTTTTGCGTGATTTTCGTCACCCTCGTCCTGCAGGGCCTCACCCTGCCTTTCATTATTCGGCGCCTCGGTTTGGTAGCGGTCGCGGCAGCGAATCCAGAGGAGGAGCAAGCGCGCCGCGCCATGATCGACGCGGCCCTCGCCTATCTCGAACAAGCCCGCGACACCGATCGGCCCGAGTTTAAGCTCGTCTACAACGAACTAATCCGCATCCAGCAGCATCATTCCAATCTGCTGCCGGGCGACCGCATCTTCGACACCGGTTACCGCCCCGAAGATTACCGGCGTTTTCGCGAACTTTCCGATCAAGTCCGCGCCTTGCAGCGCGCTGCACTCTTGAATCTGCGCAATCACAATAAAATCAACGACCAGGTCTTGCGCCGCCTGGAACAGGAACTGGATCTTTTCGACTCGCCCTATGCCGATTCGCCATAGCGCCACGGGAAGCAGGAACCGATGAAAACATTTCTCAGCATTTTAATTTCCATGTGCCTGGCGCCGGCGCTCGCCGCGCAAACGAAGCCGCCACGCCCCAAAACCGCCGAGCCTGAGCGCCTCGGACTCTCCTGCGCGCAAATCCTGCAGAAAACCTCGCAGGAATGGGTCGCCTATTTCAACGAAAAGTCCGCTCCCGCGACTGCCGGCGCTCCATCCGGCGCGCTTCGTGCGATCGCGGTTTACGGAAAATGCTACGACGCGCGTACCACTCATCTCGCCGCCGTTTTGGGCCATAGCGGCAAAGGCCCCCTTATGGGCGCCCGCGGAAATTTCGGCGATTTCCAAAAGGCGCTCGACGATCTCACCGCGAAAGCTCTCGTCGCGGCCGATAAGAAACCGGGGACGCCGGAAGCTGCCTACGCCGCGCTCTACGAAAAGCAATTCCGCTACGAGTTCTACCAAAGTTACACGCCCAAAAGTCAGGCGGCCCGCCCGCTCACTGCCGATGAATCCACTGAGTTCTCCAAAGCCAAAAACCGCTTCGGCGAGCTCCTCGGTTTGCTCCCCGAAGACCAGGCACACATCGTCCACGCCGCCTTCAGCAAAATCTTCGTCGGGGGCGCGCTCCTCGACGTCACCAAGCTCGAAGTCTATCGCTACGGCATCTTCCTGCTCGAATCTCCCAAGGACACTCCGTTCTCGCCTCCCCCGTTTTGACCGTCGTGCCCCGCGTCTGCTAGTCTCAAGCGTTCTTTTCCTGGGAGAACTAATGAAATTTAGGACCTCTTTCGCACTTGCGGCGCTGGTGTGCATGTCCGGCGCCGGAACGTTGCTCGCGCAGGTAAATGACGCGACCAAGCAGCTCTCGCACGATATTTTCAAGCAGCTGGTGGAAATCAATACCACCGACTCGGTTGGCAGCACCACGGTAGCCGCCGACGCCATGGCCAAGCGCCTCCTCGACGCCGGCTTTCCCGCCGATGACGTTCACGTGCTCGGCCCGAACCCCCGCAAAGGCAACCTGGTCGCCCGCATTCATGGCACCGGCGCGCAAAAGCCGATTCTCTTCATCTGCCATCTCGACGTAGTCGAAGCCCGGCGCGAAGATTGGTCCATGGACCCCTTCAAATTCATCGAAAAAGACGGCTACTTCTACGGCCGCGGCACCGGCGACATCAAAGACGGCGACGCGTTTCTGGTCACCTCCTTCATTCGCCTGAAACAGGAAAATTACAAACCCGATCGCGACCTGATCCTCGCGCTCACCGCTGATGAAGAAGGCGGCACCTCCAACGGCGTGGACTGGCTCATCAAAAATCATCGCGACATGATCGAAGCGGAGTACGTCATCAATCCCGACGCCGGCGATTTTGAACTCGACAACGGCAAGCGCATCCTCGTCGGCATTCAGGCCAGCGAAAAGCTCTATCAGGATTACGATCTCAAAGTCACCAATCCCGGCGGCCACAGTTCGCTGCCCACCGCCGAAAATGCCATCTACGAGCTAGCCGAGGGCCTCACCCGCCTCGAGCACTATCAATTTCCCTTCGAGTTGAACGAAGTCACCCGCACCTATTTCGCGCGTGAAGCAGAAATCCTCGGCGCCCAAACCGGCGCGGATATGAAAGCCATCCTCCGGGACCCGCCCGATCAGGCGGCGATCGCGCGACTCTCCGAAGTTCCGTTCTACAACGCCCGCATCCGCACCACCTGCGTCGCCACTCGCCTGGAAGCCGGCCATGCCAATAACGCCTTGCCCGGCATGGCCCGCGCCAACGTGAATTGCCGCATCATGCCCGGCCATTCTCCGGACGAAATTCAAGCCACGCTCGTGAAAATTCTCGACAATCCAAAAATCGTGGTCACCCATGCCACGGGCCTGGCCTCCGGCGGCATTGCCAATCCGCCCTCGCCGCTGCGTCCGGACTTGATGGCCGCGCTGCAAAAAGTCTCAAGCGAAATGTGGCCCGGCGTTCCGATCGTACCGGTGATGGACGCCGGCGCGAGCGACGGCGCAATTTCCCGCGCCGCCGGTCTTCCCACCTACGGCCTTCCCGGATTATTCATGGATGTGGATGACGACCGCTCGCACGGCCGCGACGAACGCATCCGCGTCAATTCGTTCTACGATGGCGTGGATTTCTACTACCGCCTGATCAAAGCGCTTTCATCGCCACAATGATCGCCACCTAAAAAGGGAACTGGCAATGGGTTTGCTCCGGCGCGGAATTCTGATGGCTTCGCAAAGCCCGTGGATGCGTGAACACGCGCCGCGTTTCGGATTCATGCGCCGCACCGTCACCCGTTTCATGCCCGGTGAAGACGTCCAGGACGCGCTCTCCGCCGCGCACACCCTCGCCGCCGCCGGCATTCAATCCGTACTCACCCATCTCGGTGAAAATATCGCCGATCGCGAGGAAGCCAGCCACGTCACCCGGCATTATCTCGACGTCACCAATCGCATTCTCACCGCGAAACTTCCCACCGAAATTTCCGTCAAGCTCACGCAGCTCGGCCTCGACCTCGACGCCAAATTCTGCTACGAAAATCTTTCGGCGCTCATCGCCCACACCCCGCCCGAAAAAGTTCTCTGGATAGACATGGAGCAAAGTCCCTATGTGGACGCCACGCTCGAGCTCTATCGTCGCGCCCGCATGGCTCACGCCAACGTCGGCATTTGTCTGCAGGCATACCTCTACCGCACCGAAAAAGATTTGGACGCGCTGATACCGATGGGCTCCGCCATTCGCTTGGTGAAGGGCGCCTACAACGAGCCGGCGGAGATCGCCTACCCTCTGAAGAAGGACGTGGACGAGAATTACCTTCATCTCGCGCAGCGTCTGCTCAGTCCCGAAGCCCGCCGCGCGCGCGTGCGCGCGGCCATCGCAACTCATGATCGCGCGCTGATCGCAAAGATTACGGAATGGGCCGAATCGCAAGGCGTCCCGAAGGCCCAACTCGAATTCCAGATGCTTTACGGCATCCAGCGCTCCGAACAATTGCGCCTGGCGCAGGCCGGCTTTCGTTCCGCGGTATTAATCGCCTATGGCTCGTTCTGGTATCCGTGGTTTATGCGCCGGCTCGCCGAACGCCCCGCCAACGTTCTTTTCCTCGCGCGTAACTTTTTCTCGAATTAGGCGCTAGAATGGGTCACCCAGCCTTCATCGCCAGGAAGCCTCCATGCCACAAGTGCCTTTACAACTCGGTGTCATCGGCCAAATCGCCGTTCCGGTCACTAATCTTGAGCGCGCCGTGCCGTTCTATCGCGATACGCTGGGAATGAAATTCCTGTTCCAGGTGCCGAATCTCGCCTTTTTCGATTGTGCCGGCGTCCGCCTGATGCTCGATGTTCCGCAAGACGGTTCAGGCGAGCGGGAAGGAGCCGTCCGAAGCTCCGTGATCTATTTCAAAGTGGACGACATCCACGGCGCCTACGCAACTCTCTCTGCACGCGGCGCCACCCTAGTCGAAAAACCTCATCTGATAGCCAAAATGCCCGACCACGATCTCTGGATGGCCTTCTTCCGCGACCCGGACAGCAATCTTCTGGCCCTAATGAGCGAAGTCCGCCAGTAGCGCCGGCCTGCCTACCAGCAGGAAGGCGTCCCGCCGGCTCTTCGAAGTTGGGTTCAATTTTTGATAGGTGGATATTCTGAAAACAGCGGGCTTTCGTTGCGTGAGGTTTGCGAAGTCGTCTAGCGGGTCCGTTCGTCGCGTTCCACTTTTCCGTCGCGCAGCCGGATCACGCGATGCGCGTGCGCCGCGATGTCCGATTCGTGCGTCACCAAAATGATGGTATTGCCTTGCTCGTGCAGGCGCGCAAAAAGCGCCATGATCTCTTCGCCCGTTTGCGAATCCAGATTTCCCGTCGGCTCATCCGCCAGCAGTATCGAAGGATTGTTCACCAACGCACGTGCAATCGCCACGCGCTGCCGCTGCCCGCCGGAAAGTTCATTGGGCTTGTGCATCATGCGCTCCGCCAGGTCCACCTGGCTCAGCGCTTTTTTCGCGCGCTCCAGCCGCTCTTCAGACGCCGTGCCGTTGTAAATCATCGGCAATTCCACGTTGTGCAGCGCCGTCGCGCGCGGCAGCAGATTAAACGTCTGAAAAACGAACCCAATCTCTTTGTTCCGTATGTAAGCCAGCTCGTCGTCGTCCAGCTCGCTCACCAGCCGCCCCGCCAGCCAGTAGCTTCCCTTGCTCGGAGTATCCAGGCATCCGATCAAATTCATCAGCGTGGATTTTCCCGAACCCGAAGGGCCCATGATCGCCACATACTCGCCCTTGTGGATCTCGATGTTCACGCCGCGCAGCGCGTGCAAATGCTCCGCGCCCATCTCGTACGTCTTCCACAGGTCGTGCGTCTGAATGACGATGCCCGTGTCAACGAGGTCCTGCCGGTAACCTTGCGGGGCGCTCGCGTCTTCCACAGCCATGGGCATGTGCTCCTCGATCTCCTCGCTGCGCTGCTCGACTAGGTTACCGAATCTTCGTGCTTCGGCGCCGAATTATCTACCTTCACGCTCGCGCCGGGACGCAACGTCCGCAAAGCCTTGTAGCTGCCGATTACGATCTCGTCGCCATCTTTCAGCCCGCTGGTGATCTCGATGTTCGTCACGCCGGTAATGCCCGTCTGCACCGCGACAAACTCTGCCTTCTTGCCGCGCACCACGAAGACGCCCTGCACATCAATCTTCTGCTGCGGATCTCCCGTGGCCAGGGACTTCGACGCCGCCAGCGTCACGTTCCCTCCGTGCGCCTTCTCCGCCTCTTCGATATCCGCCTTGGTGCGCACCGCCAGCGCCTGGATCGGGATCGTCAGCACGTCCTTCTTGTGCGCCGTTTGGATTTTCGCGCTCGCGGAAAGTCCCGGACGCAGCCCAGCCGGCGGATTATCCAGCGTCACCACCACCTTGAAATCGCGTGCTTCCTGCGTATTGGCGGTGGTTTGCGTCGTCGCCGCCAGCCCCGACGAACGCAATATCGCCTCGTCTCCCACCTGCGTCACGGTCCCCTTGAATGTCTTCCCGGGCAGTGCGTCAATGCTGACGTCCGCCACATCGCCGTCGCGCACGTTGGTGATGTCCGTCTCATCCACTTTCACTTCCGCGCCCACGATGCTCATGTCCGAAATCGTCATCAACATGCTGCCTTCGGTGTTCTGGATCCCGGGCACCACGTTTTCTCCCACGCGCACCGCGATGTAACTCACGATTCCATCAATCGGCGCCACGTACGTGGTCTTGCGCAGTACGTCCTTGGTGTGCTTCAGCACCGCCGAGGCCTGCTGCTCATTGAACCGAGATTCTTCGCGCGCCGCGCGGGTCTGGTCCACCTGCGCCTTGCTGGCGTTCAATGCGGCTACCGCGCCGTCGTAAGTCGCTTTGCTTGCATCGTAATCGGACTTGGCGATGAGCTGCTCTTTGTATAGCTCTTGGCTGCGCCCCCAGTCGAATCGCGCCTTTTCCAGATCCGCTTGCCGCTGCGCCAAGGTCGCCACCGCCGAATCGTAGTTCGCGGCTGCCGCACGCATTCCCGCTTCCGTCGCGTCAATCGTCGCTTCCTGCGCCGCCACGTCCGCTCCCGGCTGAATGTTTTCCAGCTTCAGCAGCACGTCACCCTTCTTTACCTGATCGCCTTCTTTCACCACGATTTGCGTAATCTTACCGATGCCCTCACCCTCCACGTTTGTGTAGTTCTTCGGCCGTATTTCTCCTGATGCCGTCACGATGGAGGTGAGATCTTCCTTCACCACGCGGCCCGTCTGTACGGTCACCACGCCCTTATTCACCTGGTAGACGCTAAACCAGGATATGCCCCCCAGCACGAGCACCACGCCCGCACCGATTCCCACTTTTTGCCATGTTTTCATTGCTTTAACCCTTCGACTTACGCCTCGCGGGCGACAGCTCTACCCCATCTCCGTTAATGAATACGTGCCGCTGGCACAAAATGTTTCCCGTTTAGACGCGCGTGCGGACAGATGGGCAGGCGTCAATATGGTAATTCGGAGGTCTGCATCCTCTACGGCAAGCACTTCTCTTGCCGGTCTCTCAACTTATGCCGCCGGCTCTCACCCGGCAACAACGCACTAATTGTGATCTATCCTTGGCCGCTCCAAGTTTAACAGAATAGTGCGCACCTTGTGCAGCGCTCCGCCTGAAATGCTGGTTGCACTGACCCGTTCCGGAACCTACAACCGAGCATCCCTTCACAGAACACCTGGCCTATCCGTCCGCTCGCGCTCGGCACACTTCCCGCAAACCCTAGGCAACCCGCCGCTAAGTCCCGGATTCCAATGGACCAATGGACAGCTGGGCAAAGTTTCGTTGACCTGTACCAGCGGACAGGTTAGAATTTTGGCCCTCGGGGAAAAGGCGTAAACTATGCGTTTTGGGGTCAAGGTGTTTCTTTTCGCCGCTTTAGCGTGCGGTTTAGTGTGCGTGCCCGGTGCTTTCGCGCAGGGCGAATCCCAGCAAAATCCGCAACCGGACCAAAACGACAAAAAAACCGCCAAGCAAGCCGCCAAGCAACGTTCCAAACGCGATAAAGATCTCTTCAACGAACTCGATTCCCAATATAAGAAGTGGCTCAACGAAGACGTCGTCTACATCATTTCCCCCGAAGAGCGCAGCGCCTTCTTGCACCTCCAAACCAACGAAGAGCGCGAACAATTTATCGAAGCCTTCTGGCAGCGCCGCAATCCCGATCCCGACTCTGCCGAAAACACCTTTAAGGAAGAGCACTACCGCCGCATCGCCTACGCCAACGAACATTATTCTTCCGGCATCCCCGGCTGGAAAACTGATCGCGGCCGCATCTACATCATGTGGGGCCCTCCGGACGAAATTCAGTCGCATCCCTCGGGCGGCAGCTACGACCGTCCAGCGGAAGAAGGCGGCGGTGAAACCTCCACGTATCCGTTCGAGGATTGGCGCTATCGCTACCTCGAAGGAATCGGCGAAAACGTCGAACTCGAATTCGTTGACCCCACCATGAGCGGTGAGTATCACCTCACCATGGACCCCAGCGAAAAAGACGCGTTAACCTATGTTCCCGGCGCGGGCCTCACCGAAATGGAACAAATGGGCCTTTCCAGCAAGACCGATCGCTTCAACAACACCGACGGCACCCACATGGCCGCACCGCTGGGCATGACTCCGGAAACCATGCAGGAATTCACGCGGCTGGACCTCTACGCCAAAATCCAGCAAGCCCCGCCCGTAAAATTCAAGGATTTGGAAGCAGTCGTCACCTCGCGCCTGGTCCGCGATCAAATCAAATTTCAATACCGCACCGATTTCCTGCGCATCACTTCAGACACCGTCCTCGTCCCCATCACCATTCAAATTCCCACCCGCCAACTCAGCTTCCAGGAAAAAAATGGCGTGGATTCCGCCTCCGTCAACCTCTTCGGCAGAGTTACCAGCCTCAGCGGCCGCATTGTGAACACATTTGAAGACACCGTTCGCCGCGACGTTCCCGCTGCGCTGCTCCAGCAATCGCTCAGCACCGCCTCCATTTACCAAAAGGCCATTCCGCTCACGCCCGGCCTCTACCGCCTGGATATCGTGCTGAAAGACATCAACAACGGTAACGTCGGCGTCGTGAACACTCGCTTGGCTGTCCCGCGCTTTGAAGACGACAGCCTTTCTTCCAGCACCCTGATTCTCGCGGATGAAATCCTACGCGTTTCCTCGAAGGACATCGGCCTCGGCCAATTCGTCCTCGGAGACGTCAAAGTCCGCCCGCGCATTGACGCCATCTTTACCGCCAACGACCGCATGGGCGTTTTCCTGCAAGTCTACAACCTGAAAGTGGACGACAAGACGCATAAGCCCGACGCCTCCGTGCAATACCGCGTCACGAAAGATAAAGACACCACTCCGGTGCTCAAGTTTGATCTCGGCGAGGATAAGCTGCCCGAGCACGGCCAGGAACTCACGCTCGAAAATGTAATCACCCTCGGCTCGCTTTCGCCGGGAAAGTACAAACTGGAAGTCGCCGTCACCGATAATTTGGCTAAGAAAACCATCACCCCGGTGTCCGAATTCACCGTTCGCGCCGCCGGCTCCTCGCCACAACCGCAAGGGAGGTAAAACTCCGTGAATCGCTCCATGATTCGCGCATTGGGCCTCGGGATCATGCTTTGCCTCGGCCTGTGTGCGATTCCGGCGCCTCTGGCTGCCGCTCCGAACATGGGCAAAATCACGGGCCTGGTCGTTGACTCGGCGGGCACTCCGCAAATGGGCGCCACCGTGGTGGTCACCGCCGACGAACTCGTCAGCAACCTCTCGTTTCAACTTCTCACCAATGACCGCGGCAGGTTTTCTACCGTCACCCTGCCCGCCGGCCTTTATTCCGTGAAAGTCACCCTCGCGGGCTTCCTCCCGGTCATCGAACAGGATATTCAAGTCAATAGCCAGCACACCACGCTGCTCGAAATCGTCCTGGGCTCGGTCTTCACTTCCTTCGAAAAATTGCGCCGCCAGCCGGATCAGCAGGTCTCCTCCGACGAGTGGGGTTGGGTCCTGCGCGCTTCCGCTGCCACGCGCCCCGTCCTCCGTTGGCAGGATGGCGACGTAACGCTCGGCGTCCGCTCCAACCATTTCGATAATCCGCAGAATCAGCAGGATCGCACCCGCGTCGAGTTTTCTTCCGGCTCCGATCACCCCGGCTCGATTTCCAATGTCGCCGATTCCCCGGGAACCGCCTTCGCCTACGATTATGGCCTCGGCGACCTCGGCAGCCTTTTGATGGCCGGCCAATTTAGCTACTCCGGAACTTCGGAAGCGGGGGGCTTCGTCACCCAGTGGTTGCCTTCCGGCGATTCAGGCGCCGTCACCACTCTCTTGCTCCGCGAATCGCGCCTCGGCGCTGCGGGCCCCAGCTTCCGCGGTCTGCGCATGTCTCACGATTCTTCGTTCCAGCTGGGCGACCACGTCAGCATCCGCTACGGCGCCGATTTCATCGCGGCCGGTCTGCAAGGAACCACCACCAGCCTGCGCCCCCGCGGCGAAGTGGCTCTGCGCTTCAGCCCCACCTGGCAGGCCTCCATGTTGGTCACCACCAACACTTGGCAGGATTCCTCCGGCACTCCCGGAGATTTGCAGTCCACACTGAATCAACTGGATGCTTTCCCGACCCTGCTGCTCCACGGCGGCCGTCCCGTCCTCGAAGACAATATGCACGAGGAACTTGCCGTCGAACACGACCTGAATAAGAAATCCAGCATCACCGCCGCCGTGTTCCACGATCGCTCCGCTCACACCGCGGTCTTCGGACGCGGCAATGTCTCCGGGCCGGATTACCTCCCCGATTACTTTTCCGATGTTTTTGCTTACGACGCCGGCGAATTGAGCTCCATTGGCGCGCGCCTCGTCTACCAGCAGAGGCTCTCCGGCAATCTTGATATGACCATGATCTACGCCTATGGCGGGGTTTTGGCGCCCAACGAGAGTCCGGTCGAGGCCGCCCTGCGCAACGAGTTAAGCACCCAATATCGCTCCAGCGCCGCCGCGCGGTTTACCGCGAAGATCCCGCGCACCGGTACCAAAATCGTTTCGGGCTACAAATGGATTAGCGGCTCGGCAGTCTCTCAGCAGGATACCTATGGCGAGTCTATCTATCACCTCGATCCTTACCTCAGCATCCAGATTCGTCAGAAGCTCCCCGGATTCATCCCTGGCCACGCCGAGATTCTGGCAGATTGCGGCAACTTGCTGGCCCAGGGCTACGTCACGCTGGCCACCAGCGACGGCCAAGTCGTCCTGGTGCCGACATATCGCTTCTTCCGGGGTGGTTTGAGCTTCCAGTTTTAGTTAATCCGCCTCATACGGTAATCGGTACGCCATCTTCCACAAATAGGATATCGTCCGTTTTGGGTTCGGTGTGTCTTCACAACTTAAAGTAAGTAATGGGCTTACGCAAATTGGAATCTGTGATTCCCTGGAACCTGACGTGCTACCATATGTGGTCCGAAGGATTGGTGTGCTGGCATGAACGATAGCTTGCGAATGCGACTCGGAGCGGTCATTTTGGCGCTCCTCACATTGGCGGCCGTCGTTTTTGCGGTCCTCAACTTCCAGCAGCGTTCCAGCTTCGTTCTCCCAGACGATGGCGTCACCTGGTTGGACTCGGCCCAGGGCGTCACCGCTTGGCATGTGGTCGCCGATTCGTCCGCCGCCAAAGCCGGCATCAAAGAGGGCGATGTCGTCGAATCCGTCCGCGGCGTCCCCATTCATCGCGCCACGGACGTCACTCGCGTCCTCTTCCACGTCGGCCCCTGGACCGAAATCTCCTACAAAGTGCGCCGCGATGGCCGCACGTTTGACACTCCTCTGGTCACCGCGCCGCAGGAAAATCCCTCATCCATCGAAAACTATCTGCGCATCACCGCGCTGCTGTACCTGTTCATCGGCTTGTTCATTTTCGTGCGCCGTTGGAATGCGCCGCGCGCCATTCATTTCTATATCTTTTGTCTGGCCTCTTTCGTTCTATACAGCTTCCATTACAGCGGCAAACTGAATTCCTTCGATTGGATTATCTATTGGGCCAACGTGGTCGCCCTGCTGCTCCAGCCGGCGCTGTTCGTGCATTTCGCGCTCGTCTTCCCGGAGCGGCGCGGCGCGCTCTGGCCCAAGCTGGTCGCGCTGTATACGCCGCCGGCGGCGCTCCTCACCTTGCACATCTTCATCGCCACCGGAATGCTGGATTTTCTCCCTTCGCTCCCTTCGCAGCACTGGCTGGACCAGAAGGAATTTGCATACCTCGGCGCTTACTTCCTGCTCGCCGCAGGTATTTTTCTGGCCAGCTATTTTCGTGCGCCGAGCGGTATCCTTCGCCAACAGTTGAAGTGGGTCACTTTCGGTACCTTCGCGGGAATTATTCCCTTCCTGTTCTTTTATATCGTGCCGTTCTTCTTTGGCGCAGTGCCCTCCGGTTGGATGAAACTCTGCGTTCTTTCTCTCGCGCTGATCCCCCTCTGCTTCGGCTACGCCATCATCCGCTACCGCCTGATGGACGTGGACATCATCTTCAAGCGCGGCCTCTCTTACACTTTCGCCACCGCCGCCGTCGTCGGCATCTATTTCGCGGTAATCGCCCTCATCGGCGAACTATTCCATCGCCCCGGCCTTTCCACCGGGCCCGCCGGCGGCATCATCGCCATTGTCGTCGCCGCTTTCCTGATCGAGCCGCTGCGCGAATGGGTGCAGACGCGCCTGGACCGCTTCTTCTATCGCGATCGCCTCGATTATCGCCGCACGCTTATCGAATTCGGCCGCGCGCTCACCAACGAAGTCCGCCTCGAGCCTCTGGTCGGTTCCGTGCTCGATCGCGTCTCGCAAACCCTGCTCGTGGACCGCCTCGCCATTTTCCTGGAGGATCCCGCCGCTCCCGGCCAGTTCGTGCTCTCGCGCTCCATGGGATTGCGCCCGGAAGGCCCTCTCGACTTATCGTTTCTCGACCCAGCCCGCCCAGCCTTCGCACGCGGCTGCCTCTTCTTTGAATCCGCGCGCGCCGCCACCGAGGAATCAGAGCCCGTCCGCCGCACCTTGGAAGAACTCGATCTGAATTATTTCATTCCCTGCCGCTTCCGCGAACACGCCGTCGCCATTCTCGGCCTGGGCAAGACCGTGGACGGCGATTATCTCTCGAGCGACGACCTCGAGCTCCTTTTCACCATCGCCGGTTACGTCGCCATCGCCATCGAAAACGCTCGCCTCTACCAATCGCTCGAACAGAAAGCCATGCAGATTGAGCGCCTCAAGGACTTCAGCGAAAACATCGTCGAATCCCTGAAAATCGGCGTCCTCACCGTGGATCTCGAAGACTGCATCGAGTCCTGGAATCCGCAGCTCGAAGACCTCCTGGCCGTCTCGCGCTCCGAAGCCCTGCGCCGCAACCTTCACGACGTTCTCCCGCAGGATCTCGTCGCGGAAATCACCTCGCGCGCCTCCAGCGACCACGTTTCCGGCATCTACAAATTCCATTTGCATACCCGCGCCGGCAACCACCTCGTCGTCAACGCCTCCATCGCTCCTCTCGTCGGCAAAAGCGGCGCCCGCCTCGGCCGCCTGATCCTTCTCGACGACATCACCCAGCGCGTCCGCCTCGAAGAACAAATGATTCAGACCGAGAAGCTCACCTCCCTCGGCCTGCTCGCCGCCGGCGTCGCCCACGAAGTGAATACGCCCCTCGCGGTCATCTCCAATTACATCCAGATGCTCGCCAAGCAAATTCCCTCCGACGATCCGCGCCAGAAAACCATCGAGCGCATCGTCAAGCAAACCTTCCGCGCCAGCGAAATCGTCAATAATCTCCTGAATTTCTCGCGCACCGGCGCCGCCGAATTCATCGAGGTGGACATCAACAATATCCTCGAGGAAACTCTCACGCTCGTGCAGCATCCTTTCAAGACCGCCCAGGTCAACGTCGTCAAAAATTATCGCGAGCAGTTGCCGCCCGTGCTCGGCTCCATCACGCGCCTCCAGCAGGTATTCCTCAATCTTTTTATGAACGCGCGCGACGCCATGCCGCAGGGCGGCATGCTCGAGGTCCGCACCGCCGCGCAAAATGGTTCCGTCGAAATTGAAGTCACGGATACAGGCTCGGGCATTTCCCCCGAGCATCTCCACCGCATTTTCGATCCATTCTTCACAACCAAGGCCACCGGACGGGGCACCGGGCTGGGTCTTTCGGTGAGCTACGGCATCATAAAAGAGCACGCCGGCAAAGTGGACGTGCGCTCGACTCCAGGCAAGGGAACTTCGTTCCGCCTGGAATTTCCCGTAGCCAGGAAGCCAGTTCATGCCTAGAGGTTCTATTCTCGTCGTTGACGATGAAATCGAAATCAGGGAGGGCCTCGAAGCGCTACTGACTTCCGAAAGCTTTGAAGTGACTCTCGCCGAAACCGGCGAGGCCGGCCTGCAAAAGCTCGAAGATCATCCCTTCGACCTCATGCTCCTCGACGTCAGCCTGCCCGATCGCAACGGCCTCGAACTCCTGCGCGAAATCCGCCGCCGCGATCCGCAACTTTCCATCATTCTCATCACCGCTTTCGGCTCGATTGATATGGCCCGCGCCGCGTTCAAAGGTGGCGCGCAGGATTACATCACCAAGCCCTGGTCCAATGACGAATTGATCGCGCAAATCTCCCTGGCCATCGAAGGACGCCGCCTGCGTGATGAAAACGTCCAGCTCAAGCGCGCCCTCAAGCAGCGCTACAATTTCCCCAACATCATCGGCAAGAGCGACAAGATGCAGGCTGTCTTCGACCTCGTCACCCAGGTCGCGCCCTCGCGCTCCACCATTTTGATCTCCGGCGAAAGCGGCACCGGCAAGGAAGTCATCGCCAAAGCCATTCACTCGGCCTCCACCCGCGCCGATAAAGCTTTCATCCCCGTCAACACGGGTTCCATCCCCGCGGACCTGCTCGAATCGCAGCTCTTCGGCCACGTGAAGGGCGCTTTCACCAGCGCCATCGCCTCGAAAAAGGGACTCTTTGAAGTCGCCGACCAGGGCACCATCTTCTTCGACGAAATTTCCACGGTCAGCCCGGAAACCCAGGCCAAGCTCCTGCGCGTCATCCAGGAACGCGAATTCATGCGCCTCGGCGGCACCGACACCATAAAAGTGGACGTCCGCATCCTCGCCGCCTCCAACGAAGATCTCACCAAGCTCGTTCGCGAAGGCCGTTTCCGCGAAGATCTCTTCCATCGCTTGAACGTAATCTCTCTCCACCTTCCGCCGCTGCGCGAGCGTAAAGAAGACATCCCGCTCTTGATCGCCCGCTTCCTCGAACAATTTTGCCGCGAAAACGGCAAACCGCCGCGCCTCTTCACCCACGCGGCCATGAAGCTCTTGATGGACTACGATTGGCCCGGCAACGTCCGCGAACTCGAAAACGTCGTAGAACGCGCCGTCGTCCTCTCGACGCAAGAATCCATGGACGCGGACCTGCTCCCCGAACCCGTCCGCACTCGTGAAATCGTCCGCGGTGTCCGCCTGCAGCTCGCGGAATTTTTGCCCCCGCTCCCCGGGCAGATTGGCGCCTCCGGTGCCGCCCCCTCGCTCTTCGAAATCCTCGAAGAAGTCGAGCGCCGCATCATCGTGGACATGCTCGAACGCACCAATTGGAATCAGACCGAAGCCTCCGAGCGTTTTCAGGTTCCGCTCTCCACTCTCAATCAGAAAATCAAGCGCCTGGGCATCGAAACCCGCCGCCGCGCCCTCTCCCCCCGCGGCGCCAACGCCTACGGCGAAGACCCCGCCGAATTCGCCGCCGGCAAATAATCGTTCCTTCGATCAAGAACTGCACATCACCTTGCTTTCGCTGCGGTGTCCACCGCGCAACCACCGTGCCCTCATCTCGTATCAGCGCCGGAGGCGCGACACTCCCCGGCTTGATCTGAAAGCCCGCTTGGCGCTCTCTGCATTCGCATCGGCACGCATCGCTGCGCCATCCGTGCAATCGCACCAAATCATCGCCGGCTCGCAACCGCGTTGCGACGACCGGTCCCTCGCGATTCACTCAGCATATCTCCACTCCGCGT
This sequence comes from uncultured Acidobacteriota bacterium, assembly GCA_963780035.1. Classification (GTDB taxonomy): domain Bacteria; phylum Acidobacteriota; class Terriglobia; order Acidiferrales; family UBA7541; genus Palsa-295. Next base: position 62,968 of record CAWAAG010000027.1, read on the forward strand.
GTAAGATAACCCCGCTCGCGCACTCATCATTCGGCGCAAACGCAATCGCAATTTCGCGCGCACAAAAACGGGAGAACCCCCACTGGCCCAAGACGTCTCATCGCACTCGCAACTTCCCTCGCCACCCAACGAAGCTCTCCGCCGCCAACTCGGCCTCGCTTCCGCCGCCGCCCTCGTCGCCGGCGAAGCCATCGCCGTCGGAATATTTCTCACCCCCGCGGACATGGCCAAATCTCTCGGCTCGCCGTTCTGGCTCCTGGTCGTCTGGCTCTCCATTGGCGCCATGTCGCTCAGCGGCGCGCTCTGCTTTGGCGAACTCGCCGGGCGTTTCCCCAGCGCCGGCGGCGCCTACATCTACCTGCGCGAAAGCTTCGGCCCGCGCCTCGCCTTCCTCTACGGCTGGATGAGCCTCCTCGTCCTCGATCCCGGCCTCACCGCCGCCTTCGCCACCGGCCTCGCCGCCTACGCCGCGTACATTTTCCACTGGTCGCCGCTCGCCATAAAATTTGCCGCCATCGCCGCCATCTGGATCGTCTGCCTCCTGAACATTCTCAGCACCCGCATCAGCGCGGGTTTCCTGCGCTGGATCACCTGGCTGAAATTTGCCGTGCTCATCACGCTCACCGTCTGGGCGCTCGCTTTCCGCCTGGGCTCCTGGGAGAACTTCGTCCCCTTCGTCGCGGCGCGCTCCGGCGCGTTGCCGCTCGTTCCGGCGCTCGGCGCCGCCACCATCGGCGCTTTCTTCTGCTTCAGCGGCTGGTGGGACGCCACCAAAATCTCCGGCGAAGTCCGCGATCCCGGCCGCAACTTGGCGCGCGCCCTCGCTTTCGGCGTCATCGCCGTCACCATCATTTACGTCGCCATCAGCGCCATCTTCATCTACCTGGTCCCCATCGAAAAAGTCGGCTCCAGCGCCACCTTCGTCGCGCAAGCCGGTGAAGTCCTTTTCGGCCACGCCGGCGGAATTGTTTTTGCCGCCATCGTGGTCGTCTGCGTGGGAGGCAGTCTGGCGGCGTTCATGATTTCCGCCCCGCGCGTTTATTACGCGATGGCCGCCGACGGGCTCTTCCTCAAATCCGTCGCGCAAATCCATCCGCGCTTTGGCACGCCTGCGCGCGCCGTGCTGGTGCAGGGAATCGTCGCCGCCATTCTGGTTGCGCTCGGCTCGTTCGAACAAATCATCGCCTACTTCTTTTTTGTCGTCGTACTTTTCCTGGGACTCACAGTCGCGGGCCTGTTCGTGATTCGCCACAGACCCGCGCAATCCGGATCAGAGATTCTCACCCCCGGTTATCCCGTCACGCCCGTAGCCTTCCTCGTTCTCGTGGCCGTCATGCTCGTCCTCCTCGCCATCCGCAGCCCGCGCGAAGCCGCTCTCGGCTGCGTAGTAGTCGCGGCCGGCTCGCCCGTGTACAGTTGGATTAGAAAACGCCAGCCTTAAGGATCCGCATCAAGGCTCGCGAATCTTTGTAGGCCGTAGCTTCAGCTACGGCATAAATGCGGCGAAATAACTGCGGCTTTACAGTTTGCGGAAAAACAGGAAGGGCGGGGCTTCAGCCCAGCCGTAAGTCGTGCCCTTTCTTTTGGGGCTTTAGCCCCTGAAGCCTCGCTTTTGACTTTTTCCGCAAACTGTTTAGCCGCTGGAGTACGGGGCTTGCGTTTGTAACAAGGCACCCAAAAGGTTTAGGCCAGCGGCGCCGATCCACCGGCTAGCTTTACCGCCGCGGCACAATTCAAATCGGAGATACGCACGATGATGGACAAAAAAGAGAAACTGCCAGGCGCGAATTCCGCCCTCGCTTCACAAAAGCCTTCCACCAAAATTCGCATCACCGAAGACGCCGACGCCACCGGCGACCTCGCCGCCGCTCACGACTTCTGGCGTGCCGGCTCCGGACGCCAGCAGGTCCCCGGCATCATCAAATGTTTCGGCGCGCGTCCCGATTTTCTGCGCCAGGTCGTCGAATTCTCGAATAAAGTCCATTTCTCCGAAGGCCATCTCTCCCGCCGGCACAAGGAAATGATCGCCAGTTACGTTTCCTTCCTGAATCGCTGCCCGTATTGACTGGACAGCCACGCTTACTTCCTGCGTGTTCAGGGAGCCACCGATCAATGCGTCGCGGCAATCCTCCAAGGCAAACTCGATGAAGCCGGCCTCACGCCCGCCGAGCGCGCTCTCATGGTCTATGTGGAATTGATCACTAAGGACGCAGCCCGCTCCACCCACGCGGACGTCCAGAAATTGCGCGATGCCGGTTGGAAAGAAGATCAAATCGCGGAAGCCGTCTACATCACCGCACTCTTCGCATTCTTCAATCGCGTAGCCGACGCCTTCGGCGTCCCATCAATGGATTACCTAACGAAAGGAAACATGACGCCCTGACCGCAACCCGTTGAAGTATCGTGCTGCCGCGGTTCGTACCGCTGCCACGAAGGCGGTCCATAAATCGGCGCGTTCCATATGGAGTGCGGCGGCGCGTTTACCCTGAGCCACGAAGGGCCGCCGCTTTCACCCCGCGAAGCACGCTTCGCGGTGTCGCGCCACCATCCGCCGCTGAACGACGATCGCCAAGACTACCAGCCCGCTCGCATTTGAATTTGTAGCGGCGGTCTTCAGACCGCCATCGTTGCAACACTAAAATCCGCCGCCACGAAGACGCCCTTGCGAATACCACCGCGTCGCAACCTGCAACGCCACCCCCGCACGCGGCTTCGAATCCGAAGCAGTAAAGCGGGCGCGCTTCGCGCCGCAGCCGCACCACCAGGCCGTCACGAAAGCTTCTAAATTGTTCAGCGATGTATTACGAAACCAGCGGTCTACCCGCGATATCTTCCAGAATCCGAAACGGCGCCGCTTCCGGCGCCACCAGCGCGCGCGGCGGAATCAAAAACGTCTGCTCGATCGCGTACTGCCCGGAAATCGCCGCATGCGCCACGCCATCCGTAAAAACAATCCACGTCGCCAGCGGCGGAAATTCCAGCCGCGTCTTCGGACAATTTTCCTGAAACGCCGCATTTTCCTTCAGAAAATCGTGAAAGCGCAGCATGAACATGTCATACCGGCTGCGCCCAGCCGCGCCGAACCCCAGCTTCGCGCCCAAATTCTGCACCGTGCGCCCCAAAAATGAGTCGTCTTCGGCGATTTCCTGCAGCCCCGCGGCCTTCGCGAATTGCCGCGCCAGCGCATCGAAACTTTCCGTGGTGTTCCACACTCGCGGCCGCGCCGGATTCAAATTCGTGAATACTCGCAAGATGCGTCCGCCGCGCGTGGGACGGCTCGGAAAAGCATCCACATGCAGCAAGTCGTTGCGCTTGTGCAGCGGCAAACCACGGTTTTCTTCTTCCAACGGCCGGAAACTCGCGAAATCCAGCGTCCATTTGCCGCTGTAGGGCGAAAGAAACCGTCCGATGAACTCGATAATCCGCGCGCTGTAGTTCCGCATGATCGAATGCAGCCGCTCCACCGTGGCCGCATTGCCCGATACGCCGCGCAAAATATCCTCGCTCGGCCGGTACGACACATTCTTATGCATCCGCAACTCGCTCCATTCCTGCTCGCGCAGAAATTTCTGGTCCTCCGGCGGCAAGTCAAAGGGCAGCTCGCGGAAAAAAAGTATTTGCCCGCGCTCGGCCATCTCGCAATACGCCCGCGCGCGCGCTTCCTGCTGCTCGGAGCCCACCCAGCCTCCGGGCATCTTATAGTCTTCCACCAAAATAAAAGGTAGATTCGCCATCGCTTCTAGCTTTGCCTCGACTTACACAGAGCGGACTCTCAAAAACGACCGCAACACGGCGGCATAACTTCACCTTCGCGGTTTCTCCGTGCCCTCCGCTTTCCTCCGTGTCCTCTGTGTCAAATCTTTAGCAGTTACGTTGGGAAAGAATACCGCAGCCATCGCAAATGAAGTGGATTTCGTGCAGTCGTTGCTGCGTGTACAGCAACGCGAAGCCAGCCGTTACTTCTTGCCCCCCGCCGCCACCTGGTAGCCGGGCGGCAATAGCGTCGTGCTCAAATCGAGCCCGGAAAGGTCCACGCCCTCCAGATTCGTCTCCCGCAGGATCGTCGTCTGCAAATCCGCGCCCGTAAAGTCCGCCCCGCGAATCTCCGCGCTCCGGAAATTTGCCGCCCCAAAATTCGCCCGCCGCAAAATCGCCTGCCGCAAATCCGTGCGGAATAATTCCGCCCCGCCCGCTTGTGCTTCCGTCAGGTCCGCGCCGCTCAGGTTCGCTTCCGTCAAATCCGCTTTGCGCAGGTCCGCGCGTCGCAACTTCGCCTTGCTCAAATCCGCCGACGAAAGCCGCACGTTGTAAAGCTTCGCGCCTTCCAGATTCGCTCCCTGAAAATTGATCAGGTCCAGGTTCATGCCTTCGAAATTCACGCGCGATAAATCCGCGCCCGCCAGGTCCGCTCGCGCGCCGCTCTCGTCTCCGCGCACGAACCGCTGGTGCGCCTCGATAATTTCCGCCACTCGCTTGCCCTTGTGCTTGACGCTCTTCGGGGATCTCAGACCCCCTCCTTTTATTGCTCTTAGAATTTCCACTGCCAGTTTCCCAACAGGTCGGGTTTCCTGCCTCTGAATTTTACTAGAATCCCGGGCGGATGTGGCGCTCCAACTATTTCATACGGGTGAAAGCCTCGAGCGAAATCCCGAGCTGGCGCAAGATCTTGAAGAAAAGCGGCGGCCCGATCTGCTTCCCGCCATGAATCGGTATCGTCACCGCGCGCCCGTCCGGATGATTCCAGCGTTCATGGCTCCCGGTGGTTCGCCGATATACAAATCCGAGGCTTTTGGCTATTCGCTGGAAATCGCGCGCGGTTGCGCTAGGCATGCAGGATTTCGGTTGTATCGGCGGGCAGCCGCAGACCCTTTTCGCGGTATTCCGCTGCAATCATCGCAAACACCTTCGCCAGTTCGGCCAGCGCCTCTTCGCGCGTCTCCATCAACGCGTAACAACCCGCAATCGCGGGAATTTCCGCCACCCACGAGCCACCCTCCTGGCTGTACAGCACCGTCTTGTAGTCCTCGAGTTTCACCATCTCTCCAGCGCTCGCCAAGTATACCACGGCAAAAAGCGTGAACCTTTTTCGCAGCCAATGAACTTGTGGTAACGTCGAATCATGCCGCTGTATTGCCGCTTGCGTGCTGCTCCGAGTCGTTTCTTAAGAACTTCGGCGCTCCTGTCGCTCTCGCTTGTCCTCCTGACCTTTCCGCGGCCGCTTGCGGCACAGGAACCCTCCGAAGTTCCCGGCGAAGAAATCGTCGTAAATCTCGCCACAGGACGCGTCATCATCGCCGTCGTCAAAGACGCCATCCTCATCGCCACCGTGGAAAATCCCATCGAGTCGCAAACTCATCCTCCCATTCCCGTCGAGCTGAGCACCACGCGCGCAGGAATCCTGCTCGGCGCCGTGGACTGGTTCTCGCCATCCTCCGGACTCGAGCTGGCCCGTCTCGATCGCGAGTTGCCGCGCCTGCGCGCTCGCGTTGCCAACTCCGCCCCCGGCCCGCACCTCGATCAAGCCGGTGCCAACGTGGAAGCCACCGACATCGAATCCGTCGGCCAGGGTGTTTTCGAGCGCCTGAATGTCGTCGCCGGCAATCTTCACGCCAAGCTCGATTGGCCCCCCGCCGAGCCTGTCGCCGAACTCATTCTCGCCGACTACATCCGGGGATATGGCCCGGAAGTCTGGCAGCTCACCTACCTGATCCAGCAGGAAATGCAGCGCATCGATTTCTACGACACCCACGTCTCGCATCCCACTTACCTGCAGATTTGGCCCCCCGTGAAGGGCCAACCGCACACGCTCGTCGAATTTCAATATCCGCCCGACAAGACCCTTCCCACTCTGCTTGACCTGCTCCGCCAGAAAGATCCGCGCATCGAGAAAATCTGCGATTCCGACGCAAAAATGCGCGACGTCGCCGATCGCTTTCTCGAAGGAGACAGCAACAAAATCCTCTCCGTGGACGCCACGCAGTTTCTGCGCGCCGCGCTCACGGTCCTCACACCGCCCAACGCGCGCCAAACCATGGCGGTTATCAGCCTCGACTCCGGTTTTGACTGGATTCTTCGCCCGCCTCTGGAACCGAAACGGCCTGCCGCGGTACAAACCGGGAAGCAACAGCCGCAAGAAGAAGAAGCGCCCTCGCTCCTGAAATCACCAACCCCCGACTAACGCCGCTTCATCACTTTTTCTTCTCGGCCAGCGCCGCCTGCAAACGCGCGTTTTTCTCTTCCACCGATTTCACCAGGTCCTCCTTATGTTCCACCAGCTTGCGCGCAATCGCCGCATCCGACAGCCCCAAAATCTCCGCCGCGAAAATCGCCGCATTCACCGCTCCCGCCTTATCAATCGCCATCGTCGCCACCGGAATCCCGCCGGGCATCTGCACCGTCGCCAGCAAAGCATCCAGCCCATTCAAAGAGCTCGTGCCCATCGGCACTCCGATCACGGGCAACGTCGTGTTCGCTGCGATCACCCCAGCCAGATGTGCCGCCGCGCCGGCCGCCGCAATCAGCACCTTCAGCCCGCGCTCCAGCGCTGTCGTCGCGTATTCGTGCGCCCGCGCCGGCGTCCGGTGCGCGGACACCACTTCCATCTCATACCCAATCCCGAATTTCTCCAGCACTTTTGCCGCTTCGCTCATCACCGGCAAATCCGTGTCCGACCCCATCAGAATCCCTACGCGCACATCCGCCCTCTGCTCTTTTGACGCCACTGTAAAATCTCCTGTTTTGGATTAGTTCGCCGCCGCTGCCGGAGACGCCGTTGCCGCCGCATTCTGCTCGCCCATTGCCATCACTTCAATCCGGTCACCGCGGCGGATTTTGCCCGCCACGATCACCTTGCACAACCAGCCCCGCTGCCCGCGCAATTCCTCCTGCAAACCCATACGAATCTCATCCATCCGCGGGCACGGATGGCATGGACTGGTAATCTCTAGAACGCACTCATGTCCAACACGCAGGGTTTGTCCCGCGCCGAGAGCCCGAAAGTCCGTCCCGCGCGTCGTGATATTTTCCTTCACCAATCCCGGCGCCACGCCCAGCTTTTCCAAAGTCTCCGCATCCATCAACGAAACCTGCCGCTTGCTGTCATGCCGTCCGTGGATACATCCCTTAAACCCCTTGTTAACGACGGCTTTCGCCTCCGCCAGCTCCTCCATCGGAAACCGGTGTACCAGGCATCTGAAAAGATGCGCCACCTCACCCATTCAAAGCCTCCGCCACGGCCTTGCTCACGCGCCTCGACGTCCCGATATCCCTCCGATAGTGCGCGCCAGGGATTCTGATCCTACTAGCTGCGTCGTAGGCCACCAGATTCGCCGCGCCCAGCGACGCTCCCACAGCTCCAACTCCCAGAATTCTTCCACCACTCGTGTAGTAGTGACCGCGTTCCATTCTGGTACCCGCGTGGAACACCACCGCGCCGCGTGCTCTGCCAGCTTCGTCCAGCCCCTCGATCTCCCCGCCCAGAACCGGGTGCGACGGGTACCCCTCGGCAGCTATCACCACGCACACACTCGCCCCCGGAATCCACTTTGCCTGCGCAGCATCCAGCTTTCCGTTCGCCGCTTCCATGCACGCCCGCGCAAAATCGAAATCCGCGCGCAACAAAATGGACTGTGTCTCCGGATCACCGAGCCGGCAATTATATTCGAGAACTTTCGGTCCGTTGTCCGTGAGCATCAGCCCGAAAAATAGGAATCCGCGATACTCCATATTTTCTTTGCGTAAACCCGCGAGCGTCGGACGAACAATCGCAGCGAGAATTTCCCGTTCAAGCTCCGCGCTCAGCATCTCGTCGCTCGAATATGTTCCCATCCCTCCGGTGTTCGGACCTTCATCATTGTCATACGCGCGCTTGTGATCTCGCGTCGGCGCCAATGAAATAAAATTTTCGCCGTCCGTCAGAACAATGTAAGAAAGCTCCTGTCCCGCCAGCCCCTCTTCAAGCAATACGCGTCCCCCCGCGGCGCCAAACTCGCGCTTCTCCATCACGCGCTCAATAAAATTCGCTGCGTCTTTCTTGTCGGACGCCACCAGCACGCCCTTGCCGGCACATAACCCATCCGCCTTGATCACCAGTGGCCACGACGCCGAATCGAGCGCTGCGTATGCATCCTCAGCCGTTTCGAAAACGCCATGGACGCCCGCCGTCGGAATGTCGTGCCGCTCCATGAACTGTTTCGAAATTACCTTGCTGCCTTCCAGTTGCGCCGCCGCTTTGCGCGGACCCAAAATCGCGAGGCCCCGTCGCGCGAATTCATCCGCAATTCCATTAACCAACGGTAATTCCGGCCCCACGATCGTCAAATCCGCGCTGAGGCTCCCAGCCAAATCCGCCGCTGCCGTTACGTTGCCTGCATCCAGTGGAACGCATTCCGCTTCGCGCGCGATCCCCCCATTTCCGGGCGCGCACCAAATCCTTTCCACCAGCGCGCTCTGCCGCAGCTTCCATGCCATCGCGTGTTCGCGCCCGCCGCCGCCGATGATCAGAATTTTCATGTCCGCTCGCAGGAACAAGAACGATACGGCTCCGCCTCCGGCGGTGTCAACATCTAGCGGCGCTAATTTGCGCGTGCAACTTGCATCCGCCGCGTGAATAGTGTTTTCATCTAGCGCGATGCATTGGGATTTTGCTGTCATTCTCGTTTTTCTCGGAATCGCGCTGCCGCTGCTCGGACGCCGGCGCGTCGGGCAACTGATGCGTTTACCCGGGACTACAAAGTTGGACCGCCTCTCGCTCTACGCTTCCACACTCGCGTTTCAATGGATCGCCGCGGGTGTGATTCTGTGGCGCGCCGCCGCCCACGGCCTGCGCGCCACGCAACTCGGTTTCGTGATCGGCAATCCGCCTCTCACCATCACCGTCGCCATCGTTCTCTCCACCCTCGTTCTGCTCAATCAGCTTGTCAGTCTCCGTCGCCTCGTCGCGCGTCCCGACGAAGCCCACGGATTGCTCCCGCAACTTGCGCTCAAGTTATTTCCGCAAGATGACGTTGAGCGCCTGGTTTTCTTCGCGCTGGTCTTCACCGTCGCGATCTGCGAAGAACTGATCTATCGCGGCTTCGTCCAGCGCGTATTCCAGGACTGGTCGCACGGAGCAGTCCTCGCCGGCGTTTTCGGCTCCGCAATTTACTTCGCGATCGCGCACCTATATCAAGGCCGCCGGGGCTTAGCGTCTACGTTTTTGGTGGGATTGATCTTCGCTGGCGCGCGCGCCTGGACCGGTAGCTTGCTGCCACCAATCGCGGCGCATTTTGTGGCTGACATTACCGTCGGGATGCTGGCTCCCGGCCGAATTCGCTCCGCGATGAGCCATCCTGTAGAGCAAGAGCAATAATTGCAATAGATTACAGAAAAACGGAGAATAAACTACCTACATAGTAAATACATGAATAAGCTACAAAATGCACAAATCGCTCACGCCCTCCAGCCCTACTTCGACGCAACGGGCCTCGAATCCCACTTCTTCGACCAGATCCGCAACTATATCGATCTTCTCCTCCGCTGGAACCGCCGCATGTCTCTCACGACGATCACGGATCCGCTTGAGATCCTCCGCCTTCATTTCGGTGAGAGTCTCTTCGCGATTCCATCGGTTCCCATACGGCACGGTCGGCTCGCCGACGTTGGCACGGGTGCCGGATTCCCTGCCGTACCCATCCGTATGGCCTTCGACGCGCTCTCACTGACCTTGATTGAGTCAAATCGCAAAAAGCGCGTATTCCTCGCCGAGGTGGCGCGGGAGCTGGCTCTTAAGAACGTGCAAATCCCATCCGGCCGCATGGAGGACTTGCGAGACGCGTGTCTGGAGCTCGATTTTGTCACCGCTCGCGCCGTCGCGATCAACGACGCCTTCCTCGCCTGGGCCTCCGCGAGCCTAAAACCAGCAGGCAGCCTAATTCTTTGGCTCGGCCATCACGATTCATTGGAAATATCGCTCTCAAAGCGCTTTGCATGGCGCGAACCGATCAAAATTCCGAACTCAGACAGGCGAGTCATTCTCGTTGGCGCCAACTCTGCCGCTTCCGCTTGACGTTCCACGTGGAACGTTACTGCGGATCCTCTCGCTCGTAAGTCTACTCCTCGCCACGCCCATCATCCGTAATAGTTCCACGTGAAACATCTTGTATCCAGATTTGAATCTCGGTACATTCCTTTCGCACTCGGGGGATTTTCTGGTGGCTCGCGTTATCGCAATCACAAATCAGAAAGGTGGAGTAGGAAAAACCACGACGGCAGTCAACCTCGGCGCTTCTCTCGCTGCTTCCGAACAGCGCACTCTCATCATCGATTGCGATCCCCAAGGCAACACCACCAGCGCTCTCGGATTTCCAAAGGATCCTTCCCGCCGCACGCTCTATCAATCAATCATTCTTGACGAGCCCGTCGAGCGCGTCACGCTAGACGCCCAGGTCGAAGGCCTCGACCTGATCCCCTCCGACAAGAATCTCGTCGGAGCCTCCGTCGAGCTTGTCTCCATGGACAATCGCGAATACAAGCTCAGGACCGCAATCGCCCCGATCCTTGCAAAATACAACTACGTTCTCATAGATTGCCCTCCTTCTCTCGATCTGCTCACCGTCAACGCCCTGGCGGCCAGCGACTCCGTCCTGGTCCCCATCCAGTGCGAGTACTTCGCCCTAGAAGGAGTCTCTGAACTCCTCGACACGCTGATGCGCCTTCGGCGCACCATTAATCCCTCCCTGGCCGTGGAGGGAATCCTCCTCACCATGTACGACGACCGCACGACCCTGTCAAAGCAGGTTGCCGCCGACCTACGCAGTTTCTTCGGTTCCCAAGTCTTTGAAACAGTCATTCCCAGGAATGTCCGTCTGGCAGAGGCACCGAGCCACGGAATGCCTGTGATGTTATACGACATACATAGTAAAGGCGCGGAAAGCTATATCCAACTCGCCAAGGAGGTTATCGCAAATGCCCAGAAACGCGTTGGGCAGGGGATTGAGCGCGCTAATCCGGGAGCCGGAGCCGATGCCGACTCCAACTCAGCCGCTGCAGCCGCCGGCGCAGGAGCCGGCGCAACAAGCAGTCCCGTCAGCTCGCCCGATGGCGGGAACAACGACGGCGGCAGCGGCAGCGCCGGCTCTCAGTGAAGGCCTCTTCCAGGTTGATATTGACCTGATTGATCCCAGCCCCTATCAGCCTCGCACGCGATTCCGCAAGGAGGCCTTGGAAGAGCTTGCCCGCTCGATTCGATCCAGTGGAATCGTCCAGCCGCTCGTCGTCCGCCGGATCGCCAGCCGCTTTCAGCTGATCGCCGGAGAACGCCGCTGGCGAGCCGCGCAGCGAGCGAGCCTCAACCGCGTTCCGGTTGTCGTCCGCGACGTTCCCGAAGAAATGGCGCTGGAGATGACGCTCGTCGAAAATCTCCAGCGCGAAGATCTAAACCCCATCGAGCAAGCGCACGCCTTCCAGCGCCTGATTGACGAATTCCATCTCACCCAGGAGCAAGTCGCCGAGCGCACTGGCAAAGATCGTGCCACCATCGCCAACGCCGTCCGTTTGCTGAAGCTGGAAGACCCAATACAGGATCTGCTCGAAGAGGGCCGCCTCACCGCCGGCCATGCCCGTGCGCTTCTCGCAGTCCCGGACTCCCAGGCGCGCCTCACGCTGGCCCGCCGTGTGGCTCGCGGGGGTATGACGGTTCGCCAGGTGGAACGCCTCGCCTCGCGCGACGCAAAGCCCAAAGTCGGCGGTCCGACTTTTTCCCCGAACCCCAACACTAAGGCTGCGGTGGAAGAGTTGCAAAGGGAGTATGGCACCCGCGTCCTGCTTCATCCGCGACATGGTTCCAGACCGGGCCAGTTAGTCTTTGAATACTACGACGATAGTGATTTGTCCCGCCTCTACGATCAGCTCATGCGAAAATAATGCTAAACTAGCAGGCCTCGCATGGGGGATTCGTAATGGGTTTGGGTTGGTTTGGCCGCAAGCGACATGATTCCGGTGAATGGACGGGCTTCCTCGAGCAAGGCGTCAAACTCGAGGGCCGTCTGGAGTCCACCGGCACCTTCCGTATTGATTCCGCGATGAAGGGCAACCTGGTTTCCCACGAAACTCTAATCCTGGGTGAACACTCCAAAGTGGAAGGTGAGATTGACGGAAATTACGTCATCATTGGCGGTCATTTCGACGGCATCATAAGAGCCTCCGGCAAAGTCGAAATTCAAACCAAGGCCATCGTCACCGGTGAGATTCACACCCCGTGCCTGGTCATGGAACCGGGCGCCGTCTTCGACGGCCGCTGCCACATGCTATCCACGACACAAGCCGCGAAGCCCATCACCATCCCCATTCGCTCAGCAGCCGCTCACGCATAAGCCAAGCTTCCGAATTTTCCTAAGAGCCTTACGATCATCACCGCTGCGACGCCGATGCGCTACAATCATCCCATCTGTTCCACGGAGAAATGTCATTGGCAGAGCAAGTCCGGCTAACCACCACGGCGAAAGCAGCGGGCTGCGCCGCAAAATTAAGCCCCAGCGTGCTCGACGCGGTCCTGAAGCGTCTTCCGCGGCAGTCCGATCCCAATCTCATCGTTGGTTTTGAGACCAGCGATGACGCAGCCGTGTATCGCCTTACCGACGATCTCGCCATCGTGCAAACCGTGGATTTTTTCACGCCGATCGTGGATGACCCCGAGCTTTTTGGCCAGGTAGCCGCGACGAATGCGCTCAGCGACGTCTACGCCATGGGTGGCCGCCCGATTTCCGCCCTCACCATCGTCGCCTTTCCCGCCGCCAGCCCGCCGGATATCCTGGAACAAATCCTCCGCGGCGGCCTCGCCAAAATGACCGAAGCGAATTGCACCGTTGTCGGCGGCCATTCCATCCGCGACGACGAACTAAAATTCGGCTACGCCGTGACCGGCACAATTCATCCGCAAAAAATCTGGAAGAATGTCGGCGCGCAACCTGGCGACGTCCTCATCTTCACAAAACCAATCGGAACAGGCGTAATCTCCACCGCGCTTAAGCAAGGCCGCGCGGAAGAATCCTGGGTCACTGCCGCCACCGCGTCCATGACGCGCCTGAACCGCGACGCCGCCGAAGCCCTGCACGAAGTTGAAAATGCCGCGCCGAAAGAAACTCATCCGATTCACGCCGTCACAGACGTTACCGGCTTCGCTCTTCTCGGCCATGCGCGCGAAATGGCCATCGGCAGCGGGGTTTCCCTGAAAATTGATCACTCCCGCGTGGAATATCTTCCCGGCGCCGTCGCAGCAGCGCGCGCCGGCTTCTTTTCCGGCGGCATGAAAAATAATCGCGAATTCGTCGAGGGCTGCGTCACCTTCGCATCGCAGGTACCCGACGAATTTCGCGCGCTCCTCTTCGATCCGCAAACTTCCGGCGGCTTGCTCGTGGCGATCAACCCGGAATTCGCCAGCGCGGCGCTCGCCTCCCTCGCCCGCCGGAATATCCCCGGCCGCACCATCGGAGAAGCTCTCGCAAAACACTCACCGCTCCTCGAAATCACGTGATTTGCTAGCAATCGTGTACACTTTCTCTTTTTCAATTATTTCATGGACACCATAACCCACGGCATCGTTGGCGGCCTCATCGGAAAAGGTTACTTCTCGGAACGCAGCGGAAAGGTGGCAACTTTCGCGGCGGTCGCCGGCGCCATGTTTCCGGATATTGACGTACTCGAGGAAATCTTCTCCCGCGATCCGCTTGCCATCGTCAGGTATCATCGCGGCATCACGCACTCCTTCCTGGCGCTTCCGTTTTTCGCCGCGATCCTCGCCTGGCTCACCCGCGCCAGTTTCGGAATATTAAAAAAGAAATTCCAGAGCCTCAGCGGCATCGAATCTCCGTCGTGGGGAATTCTTTTCGTAATCTATGCCGTCGCCATTGCCAGCCACGTCATTCTCGACGCCATGACGTCCTTCGGCACGCGCATTTGGGATCCGCTTTCGCAGGAGCGCGTCGCCTGGGATCTGCTCTTCATCATTGATTTCTGTTTCACGTCCATCGCGCTGCTTCCGCAAGTCGTCGCCTGGATTTATGCCGATCGCGCGAAAGCCCGCATCCGCGCCATCTCCATGTGGGCGCTTTTCACCATCGCCGCTTTTGTCGTCTGGAAAATTGCCGCTGCCGTCGGATTTCCGTTCCATCTCTGGATCGCCTTTTTCTCCAGCGTGATCATCGCGGCGCTGTTTTTTCTCCCTGCCGCTCGCGGCGCGGGATTCCGCGTCACCACCGCGCGTTGGTGCCAGGCCGGCGCCGTCGTGATGCTCGCGTATCTTTTCGCCTGCAGCGTCGCGCATCACCAGGCGCTGCTCCGCGTGAAAAAGTTCGCTTCCGCTAACCACGTCCCGATTGACCGTATCGCCGCTCTTCCGCTTCCGCCTTCGCTGCTCGATTGGGGCGGCGTGATTCGCTCCATCGACGGCGTCTACCAATCGCGCTTCGACCTCCGCGATTCCGCGGCGCCGATGTTCTCGTTCACCGCCGATTCGCCGCCCAATATGTACGTCGCCCGCGCCATGCAACGCCCCGAAGTTCAGCTCTACTGGAATTTCGCGCGTTTCCCGGTGATTCGCACCTTCACCGAAAATGGACTGCACTATGTTGACTTCAACGAAAATCGTTTCATCAACCGCAAGCACCAGGGCCCCGCGCCCTTTTCTTATCGTATAGTATTCGATGACGCTGGCGATCCCATCGCAGAGGGCTGGCAAGCCAGCGGCATGGCCGTGCAGCGTATGATCAAAATCGCGCCGGTTCACGCGGGAAGCGCACCATGAAAATTCTGATCTTCAGTGACATTCACGGCGACTTGCGCGCTCTCGAGCGCGTGGTCGCGCAGCCCGCCGATATTTACATCGCCGCCGGCGACCTCTCCAATTTCGCCAAGGGTCTCGAACGCTGCGGCGACATCCTGAAGCCGCTCCGCGAACGCCTTCTGGTCCTCCCCGGAAACCACGAAACGCACGAGCAAACGAAAAAATTCTGCGCAAAATTTGGCTTCGTGGATTTTCATCGCCAGATCAAAAAACTCGGCGGCACCAACTGGGCCGGCCTCGGCTATAGCAACATCACGCCCTTCAAAACGCCCGGCGAATACTCGGAACCGGAAATCGCCGAAGCCCTTTCACACTTCGTCGGAATGAAGGAACTCTATCTCGTCGCCCATTTTCCGCCGCTCGATACCAAACTCGACGAATTCGCCGCCGGTCAGCACGCCGGAAGCCCCACTCTGCGCACCTGGATCGAGCACGAAAAACCTCTGTACCTTTTCTGCGGACACATTCACGAAACCGCCGGCATCACCGACCGCCTGGGCTCCACGCAATGCGTCAACGTAGGAAAAGAAGGCTACACAATCGAAGTTTAAAGAAGTAAAAACTCAGGCGGGAATTACGAGCGAAGCCAATCCGCACCAATCACTAATCACTACTCACCAATCACCACTCACTTCTTCACCACCGGATACACCACCAACTGCCTCCGGTCTCCCACTCCCTCGCTAACCGTCCGCACTCCCTGCGCCCCCGTCAGCTCCAGATGAATCAATCGTCGCTCCCGCGGCGACATCGGATTAAATCGAAACGCCTGGCCCGTCTCCCGCACGCGTTGCGCCGCCACCCGCGCCGATAATTTCAATTCCTCCAGCCGCGAAGTTCGATAATCCCCGCAATCGAATCGCACCCGGTCGTGCAGCCGCGGATCCAGCCGCAGCCGGCGATGCCCGATATGTTCCAGCGCCAATAGCAATTCCGCGTTGGCCTCCAGCAGCAAATCCTGATCCGCGCCCTGAAACGCCACCACGATATCTTTTTCGTCCGGCGCGCCATCCACCGTCGCCGGCTCGGAAATCGCATATTCCAGCGCCAATCCCATTTCCCGGATCGCCACGTCCAGGTAACGCGTCAATTCCGCCGTCGCCTGCTCGCGATCCAGCCGCGCTTCGCCGCGGCCGTGCCCGTGCTCTCGATGCAACGGTTTTTTCCCCGCCCCCGTCCGTTCGTCAGGCATCAATCACTTTCTCTTTCTTCTTGAACTTGCTCTTCGAAGGCAGCGGATCCGTTTTATTCAAATAGTACTGCTGACCGATTCCCACCATGTTGCTCGTGAACATATACAAATTCAATCCGCTCGAAAGCCGGAAGAAAATAAATCCCATCATCAGCGGCATCAACGTCATCATTTTCTGCTGTGTCGGATCCACCGTCGTCTGCGGCGTCATTTTCGTCATCAGATACATCATGATGGTCATCCCGATCGGCAAAATATAATAAGGGTCCATCGCCGAAAGGTCGTGGATCCAGCCAATCCACGGCGCGTGCCGCAATTCGATCGCGCCTCCCAGCACCCGCCACAGCGCCCACCAGATCGGCATCTGAAACACCATCGGCAGGCAGCTGCCCATCGGGTTGATGCCTTCCCGGCTGTAGACGGCCATCACTTCTTCATTCATCTTTTTCTTGCGCGGATCGCTCATCGAATATTTCTTGTAGCGATCCTGTATCTGCCGGATTTCCGGCGCCACTTTCTGCATTTTCTGCATCGAGCGCCAGCTTTTCATCTTCAACGGGAACATCGCCAGGTTGATCACCAGCGTCATCAGGACGATGCACCATCCCCAGTTCGGCACTTTCGTGTGCAGCGTCTGCAAAATCCACAGCAAGGGCTTCGCGATAATTCCCGTCCATCCAAAATTCACCAGCTCGCCGAGCGATGGTCGCAGCTCCTCCAGCTGCCGCAATTCCTTCGGCCCCACGTAAACCCGCACGCGCAACGGCGCCGCCGCTGTAGTCCCCGCCGCCATTTCCGCTTCCGGCACGGTCGTTTGCTTGCCGTCCGCGCCCGTCGTCGTGTGGTTCTGCATCCAGTGCCACAACGAGACGTCCGTGCCATCCGGCAAAAATGCCGCCGTAAAAAATTGGTCCTCGATGCCCGTAAATTCCAGCGGCCCGTATTGCAGCGCCGGCTGGCTCTGATTTCCCGATACGCCCAATTTTTTGTACTGCAGCAAAGTCAGCTTGCCGCCGGTCTTGTAAAAAACCGTCAGCAGCTGCGCCGCGTTGTATACCGCCTTGTCGCCGAATCCTCCGCGCCACGCCACCGCCACCGGTTCCGGCTTTCCATCCAGCGTCGCCGCCACTTCCACCGTCACTTCGTAATTCAAATCGAACTTCAGTTTTTTCGTGACATCCAGATGCCCGTCGCTCCAGTGCATGTCCACTTCAATCGGCGCGAAGAGTCCCGCATCGGATGCCGGCGGCGGCAAAGGAGCCTTGTTGCCGGCTTCCAAGTGTGCGGTGTGGGGAACGTCGGTGGGTACAACGTGCGTCTCGATTTCGTAAAGTCCCGCGTTCGCCTTCGCTTCCAGCTGTGCATCCGCCATCACCACCGAAAACGGCCAACCAAGTTCCTTCGCCACGCTGTCGTTCACCAAATCCAGCGGACGCGGTGGCTTCTCATCATTCATGTACTTCTTCAGTTCCCAAGTCTTTACCACGCCGCCGCGATTCGATAGTTCCACGCGATACAGCGGGCTCTGCACCACCACGGTTTTTTCTTCGCGTGCCTCCACCACCGCGGCGTTCGCGGCAGCCGCAGCCTCCGCTTCCTTTCCGTGCGCCGTCGCGCCACGCCCGTGCGCGCGCGAGCCTTTCTCTTTCTCTTCCGCTTCCGGTTTTGCGGGAGTCTGCGGCGTTCCTGCAGGATTCGCCGCCGCGGAACTTGGCGCTTGCGTGGTATGTGTCTCGGGAGGCGTTACCGGCGGCTTGTAAAAATGTCCCCAAGCGAAAAGTATCAATAGCGAGACAATCACAAATAAAATTCCGCGGACCTGGTCCGACATTTCCTTCACTGCGCCCGCTCCTTGCCCATCGTCCGCAGCCAATCCGCATCGCCGTGTTCGAAAGCCCGGCACGTCGTCGCGGCGCCCTTCGCATTTTCAGAATTCGCCCGGCACTCGGAAGTGCCGAGATTTGAAGTCAGACGGGTTGCCAGTGAGTCTTTTTGGATCGTGGGCTTGTGGGTCGTGGCTTTAGCCACGACATTATCCTCGCCAATACCGACAGCGGCTTTAGCCGCTGAAGTTCCTTCTACGCGCTCGCCGGCTGTACGGACCAACTCGCCAGCGGTCACCTGCTCCTCCATTACATCCGGCACCGGATCAAACCCGCCCTTTGTAAACGGTCTGCAGCGCCCCAATCTCTTCATCGCCAGCCACGCCCCGCGCCGCGCTCCATGCATCGCGATCGCTTCCTGCGCGTAATGCGAGCACGAAGGATAAAATTTGCAGGCTCCGCCCAAAAATGGCGAAAAGAAAATCTGGTAGAAACGCACCAGGAGCAGCAGCAGCCACTTCGCCGCCGCTCCCTGTCCTCTAGTGGGGGAATTCATCTCTCGCTGATCATCAATATCTAATACGTTTCGCGCCCGAACGGAGTTTCCCGCGCCGCCCGCGCTCAGCTCGGCCGAGCCGCCTCGTCCCGCCGCGGCATCACCTTCAATAACTCCTGCACCAGCGCCGTAAACTCCGCCGTGGCTGCCGAGCTGCGTGGATGAATCACAACATCCCATCCTGGGGCGATCTCCTGTCGGTGCAATCTCAATATTTCGCGTAGGCGTCGCCGGATTCGGTTGCGCCGGACCGCATTCCCCAGCGCCTTTTTTATGCTCCAGCCGAATCGGCTGTGTGCGAGGCCATTGGGACGTAGAAATACGGTGAACTCCCGGCTCGTCCGCCGCCGCCCCTCTTGATACACCGCATCGTACTCACTCCGGCGCACCAATCGAGCTTCGCGGGGAAATTCGAGCCGTGGCGGGTCAGACGCGCGTGAGGCTGTGGCGTCCCTTCTTGCGGCGTCCTGCAAGGACTTTCCGTCCACCCTGAGATTTCATGCGTTTGCGAAATCCGTGCTTCTTATGCCTGCGCCGCACATGCGGCTGAAAAGTCCTCTTCGGCAACGGCTGTCTCCGTGTCTATTTAGTTTAGTCGCGAACGAAGTGCGGGCCTTCTCTGGCAGCCGCGCATAACCCTTCGTCTCGGCGCGAATCCCGCGCCCAATCGAAACGGCTAGTTTAGACGACCAAGGCACCACGGTCAAGGAATCGCCGCTCGGTCTCCATCCCGATCCGCACTCCCATCTCCCATCCAAGCACGATCGCCGCAGGGCACGCTGCAATCTGGGAGTGCGGCGGCTTGCCGCCGCTTTTTTCGACCGATACCCATCGCGGCGTGCCACTGCAATTCGGTGTCGTAAATTACCACCCGGAGCGAAGCGCCGTAGGCGCGAAATAAATTAGCCCGGCCCGGAAGGGCCGGGAAAGCTCACAAAAAGAACGAGCACCGGAGGTGCGACACAAGCCCCGCATCGACCCGCTCGGCCAAGTGTCAGGGATCTCCCCGGTCCGCATCCGGCGCTAGAAAATCCCAAGCCAGGGTCCCTTCCTCACGCCGCCTTCTTCCCGCTATCCTTCAAAAGCCCCAATTTCACCAAACTCTCCGCCGTCGCCACAATAGCCTCCTCGTTCGACTGCGGCTTCCACCCCAATACCCGCTGCGCCTTCTCGCTCGACGCGTTCTTATACTTTCCCAGCTCGGGAAGAATCAATTTGATCGCCGGATCGCGCAGCGCCGCCAACCGCACCAGCCAGTTAGGCAATTCGCGCGTCGGCACCCGCTTCGCCGCCGCCCCCATGCGCTCCCGCAGCGTTTTCGCGATGCCCAGCATCGTCATGAAATCGCCCGCAACCGCCAGAAATCGTTCCCCCTTGGCCGCCGGATGGGTCATCGCCAGCAAATGAAAACCGGCCACATCGCGCACATCCACCACCCCGAAGTACAACCGCGGGCAGCCGGGTATCGCGCCATCCATCAACCGCTGCACCAGCAGGATAGACGCCGAATAGTCCGGCCCCAGCACCGGCCCGAACACGCCCACCGGGTTTACGACCGAAAGCTCCAGGGCCCCGCCTTCCTTGGCCATAAAATCCCAAGCCGCGCGCTCCGCGAAAATCTTCGACTTCGTGTAGGGGAGCACGTCGTCGCCGTTGGGATCCGCCCAATCCGCTTCCGTGAATGGCGCCTTCCGCTCCTTATGTCCGTAACCAATGGCCGCAAAGGAACCTGTCACCACCACCCGCTTCACCCCGGCATCGCGCGCCGCACGCAATACGCGCAGCGTCCCTTCCCGTGCCGGCACGATCAGTTCATCCTCATGCTTCGGAACCCGCGGCGGCAAAGGCGAAGCCA
Organism: uncultured Acidobacteriota bacterium; assembly: GCA_963780035.1. Lineage (GTDB taxonomy): Bacteria > Acidobacteriota > Terriglobia > Acidiferrales > UBA7541 > Palsa-295. The sequence goes on from CAWAAG010000027.1 coordinate 83,212, forward strand.
CGTGCAACACGTATGCGCAGCCGGCCACCGCTTGCGGCCAACCTTCATCCTTCTCCAGGTCCGCGGCTATAAACGACAATCGCTCGCCCGGCTCTGCCCCGCCCACCTTCAGCATCGCGCGCACATCCCCCTCGCGCTTCAGGTCCCGTACAGTCGTCCGCACCTGATGGCCCGCCGCCAGCAGTTGCAAAATGCAATGGCTCCCAATAAATCCCGACCCGCCCGTAACCAGTACCGTACTCATATCGCCTCCCCATAAAGATAGGCTAAACGTTCCCCTTATTCGATGCCCTGCGTGGCCAAAAGTCTCGATACACACAACCTAGCACCCTTGTTTTCTGAAGGTTACGTCCTAGGTAGTTATACTGATAGTAAACGTATCTAAAATGTGTTAGCGTGAGTCGGGGCACTATTGTGGCCCCCAACGAAAATTAGAGGAAAACTCATGAAGAAGCTATCCCGCGCCCAGCGTCACACCCTTTCCAAAATAGCCACCACCTACATGCAAGACCAGGAAGAACATCTCGCCCGCCACCGCAGCCACTGCGAAATTTGTAATCATCCCGCCTGCTCCTTCATTCAGGAGGCTTTTCTTCAGTGGGTCAGCCCGCACACCATCATGAAAAAATACGATTTGAAATCCCGCGCCACCATCTACCATCACGCCCACGCCTTCCATCTCTTCGAACTTCGCGACAGCACCCTTCGCTATGCCCTCGGCCACCTCATCGAACAAGCCGACTGCGTCAGCGTCACCGCCCGCGACGTCATCCAAGCCGTCCACACCTACTCCCACATTAACGACCACGGCCTGTGGGTTCAGCCTGAATCCCGCTCCGAAGTCGTCGTTTCCCGAAATGAATCTTGCCAACTACCACCACCCTCAGACGGCGAGCCGGATTTCACGTCCCCTCGCTTGCCCGCAAAACCAACCAAGCGCAGACGCCGCCCTCCCTCGCCTCCAGCGCCAGTCGTTCCCCAGCAACAGCCCGAGCCAAGCCCCGCTCTCGCCGCGGCCTATGTCCACGTCGCCACTCCCGACCCGCCCGACCCCAAAGCCAAGGAAGACTGGCGCGCCATTGCCAATAGATTCTTCGGCAAAGTCCCACGGCCCAACCGCAATCCCAACTCACAGTCGGAAAAAATCTACTTCGACGCCTATCGCTCCAATGCGGATCCCAAATGACCTCAAACTCCGAAAATATGGCCGCAACTTCTCGATACAAATGGACGATTGTGCCCGAACAAAAAATCACGCAACTCCTTGAAAACAAACAACTGGTCCGATTCTTATTCGATACAAATGAACACATTTCGCCCGGCCAAGCACCTGCCGCGTTGACCGCCCAGCGCACGTCACCTACAATGAAATTGCAACTCAGTGAGCGCAGCGATCCGCAGCGTTTGGGTTTTGCGGGGCGCGGATCACGGGTCGCGATACACCGATCACGATTGACGATTCAGAGGTCACCAATCACCACTTACTAATCACCAACCACTAAAATGTTCGAAACACTCACAGACAAACTCCAACGCGCCTTCAAAAATCTCCGCGGCCAGGGCAAGCTCTCCGAAGAGCACCTCGACGCCGGCCTCGCCGAAATCCGCGAAGCCCTTCTCGATGGCGACGTCAACGTCGGCGTAGCCGACGAATTCATCGCTCACGTCCGCGCCAAAGCCCTCGGCTCGGAAGTCCTCCTGCAACTCTCTCCGGACCAGCAAGTTGTAAAGATCGTTCGCGATGAACTCGGCGAACTGCTCGGCCGCGAAGCCAAGCCGCAATACGCCTCGAAGCCCCCGTCCGTCTGGCTCATCGTCGGCCTGCAAGGCTCCGGCAAGACCACCTCCACCGGCAAAATGGGCAAGTGGCTCGCCGAGCATGGCCATCGCCCGCTGGTCGTCTCTACCGACGTGTACCGCCCAGCCGCCCGCGAACAGCTAGCGCAAGTCGCCAAAGCCACTGGCACCCCCGTGTGGCCCGGTACCGGCACCGATAAACCCCTGGAAATAGTCCGCGGCGCATTGCGCGAAGCGAAAATGTCCGCCTGCGACGTGGTTCTCGTGGACACCGCCGGCCGCCTGCACATTGACGACGACTTGATGAAGGAGCTTTCCGACCTCAAGCGCGAGCTGAATCCTTCGGAGCTACTCTTCGTCGCCGACGCCATGATCGGCCAGGACGCCGTGCGCTCCGCCGGTGAATTTCACAAGCGCCTCGGCATTACTGGCGTGGTCCTCACCAAAATGGACGGCGACGCCCGCGGCGGCGCCGCGCTTTCGATCCGGAAAGTTACCGGCGCGCCCGTAAAATTCGTCGGCGTCGGCGAAAAGTACGACGCCCTCGAGCCGTTCCTGCCGGACCGCGTCGTTTCGCGCATTCTGGGCATGGGCGACGTGCTCGGCCTCATCGAGCGCGTAGAAAAGACGGTTGACGCCAAGCAAGCCCGCGAGCTAGAACGCAAACTCCGCGAAGACGATTTCACTCTCGAGGATTTTCGCGATCAGCTTAAGCAAATCCGCAAGATGGGCTCGCTCGAACAGTTGATGGGCATGCTGCCGAAGGTCGGCCCCTTCGCCAACCTTCCGAAAAACACCGAAATTGACGAAAAACGCCTCGGCTCCGTCGAAGCCATCATTAATTCCATGACCGCCAAAGAGCGCGCCAATTCCAACCTCATAGACGGCAAACGCCGCAAACGCATCGCCGCCGGCAGCGGCACCTCCGTCCAGGAAGTGAATCAGGTCCTCAAGCAATACGCCGACATGCGCAAAATGATGAAGCAATACGGCAGCTACGCCAGAACCAAAATGCGCGGCCTGGGCAAATTCGCCGGCCTCAAAGGCGGTTCGTAGGGTCGCGTCTCGCCGGGTCCTAGGTTTTGATTTTGTAGCGGCGGCCTTCAGGCCGCCAGCCTTGTTTTTTGGAAGTTCGAATCGAGCCCGCTGCGCTAGCAAATGCTTTGGTGAAAAACGCGCCGTCCGCTATACTTGTTGGCTCTAGTGCTAGGTTTTGAATCAGGAGGAATCAGGCTTTGTTAACGATTCGGCTGTCCAGGATTGGCAAGAAGAAGCGTCCGTTTTACCGCGTAATCGTCACCGAAAAGACGCGTCCGCGCAACGGCCGCTTCGTCGAGATTGTGGGTACCTACGACCCGCTGAAGACCCCCGCGGCGATCGAACTCAAGCAGGACCGCGTGGACTACTGGATCGGCAAGGGCGCACAGCCCAGCGACACCGTCCGCAGCTTTTTGCGTAACCGTAAATCTGCCTGACGCATCCTACTCCTCAGCCCAGCCCGGCAACTAATTAATGGAACTCGGGTTGAAGCTCTAGCGAACTACTAACGCTGGGCTCTTTTTCATGCTGAGGGGGTCTCATGAAGGTACTGGTTGAAGATATCGCGAAAGCTCTGGTGGACCATCCCGATCAAGTGCAAGTAAGGGCGGTAGAGGGCGAACAAGTTACGGTGCTGGAATTGCGCGTGGCACCGGATGACCTTGGGAAAGTGATCGGCCGCCAGGGTCGTACGGCCAAATCCATTCGCACGCTCCTCGGCGCCGCGGGAATGAAGCTGAAGAAGCGCTTTACGCTGGAAATACTCGAGTAGTGATCCGCAGCATTGAGCACCCCACATTCTCCGAAAGCACAGCGCGTGACTGTGGCGCGACTTTTGCGCCCGCACGGCGTGCGCGGCGAAGTGGCCGCTGAAATCCTCACCGACTTTCCTGAACGCCTCACTCGCTTAACATCCGTCGAATTATGGGACGGGCGCAGCGCGCCCCGCCGCATTGACGTCCGCAAGTGCTGGCTTTCGCACAGCCGCGGCGGCCAGGCAATATTCCACTTCGCCGCCTGCGATTCGGTTGACGACGCCAAAAAGCTGGTAAGCCTCGAAGTCCAGGTGCCGTTTGCCGACCGCGTGCAGCTCCCTGCGGGAAGCTATTATATCAGCGACCTGGTGGGCTGCGAAGTGCGCGAGCGAGGCGGCGCGCAAATCGGGCGCGTCCGCGACGTAGAGATCAATGGTGCAGACATCTCCGGCACGCCGCTACTGGTTGTGGATTCCGCGCACGGCGAAATACTGATCCCGCTGGCGCAGGAAATCTGCGTGAACGTGGACACTGTGGCGCGCTGCATTGATGTAGTGCTCCCTGAAGGCCTTCTCGACTTAAACACCAAGTAGTTCCCCATTCAGCGCCACCCGCACGTTTGGGGTACGATTAGCGGCGATGCGCTTCGACGTCATCACCATATTTCCGGAGTTCTTCGCGGGTCCGCTGGATTACGGCATCGTGCGCCGCGCGCGCGAGGCCAACCTAATCGCGACGAACATCCATGACTTGCGCGCCTTCACGCACGATCGCCATCGCACGGTGGATGACCGGCCGTTCGGCGGCGGCGAGGGCATGGTGATGAAGCCCGAACCGCTGTTTGACGCGGTGGAATCGCTGGTGGGCGCGCGCGGCGATGCCGCAACGCCAATTTCGCCGCCGGAAGGTACTGCCATCGTGCTTCTTTCCGCGGCAGGAAGATCGTTTCGGCAGGAAACCGCGCGGAGATTTGCCGCCCTCCAACGCATCGTCCTGATCTGCGGGCGCTACGAAGGCGTGGACGAGCGCGTGGCCGAACATCTGGCGACGGATGAGATATCCATCGGGGACTTCGTGCTGTCAGGCGGCGAACTCGCCGCGGCAATGATCCTGGATGCGGTGACGCGGCTGATTCCCGGCGCGCTCGGCAACGAGGACTCCGCAGTAAACGAGTCGTTCAGCGCGCCATCCATCGCGTTGCCCGCGGCGCAACGCGCCTCGCCGTCGCAATCCGGCGAGCGCACCAGCGCCAACGATTCACTCGCTGCGAATAACGGCATTCTCGATTATCCGCATTACACCCGCCCGCCGTCTTTCCGCGGTTGGGACGTGCCGGAAGTCCTCCTCGGCGGAAACCACGAAGAGATTCGCAAATGGCGCCAGAAGCGCGCGCTCGAGAAGACGCGCCGCAATCGTCCAGATCTGCTCCGAAGCGGCGCTTAGCGCGAAAGCGCGGCCCGCGGACTCAATCTCGCTGCAGGCTGACATTACGCCTCATCCGCCGCAATTTGTGTGGCTAAACCGGCGTGAAATACGATAGAATCGGTGATTGTGCGTTGTGTGCTGGCCCCACCTGAGCGGGTCTGCCGGGAAATAATGTCATGAATCCGATAGTTCATAAGGCGCAGCAGTCCCAAATTCGCAAGGATTTGCCGAATTTTCGTCCGGGCGATACGGTGCGGATCAACGTGCGCTTGAAGGAAGGCGAGGGCGATAAAGAGCGCATCCAGCCGTTTGAGGGCGTGGTGATGAGCCGCCGGGGGGAGTTGCTGGGAGAGTCGTTCACGGTCCGCCGCGTGAGTTTCGGCATTGGCGTCGAGCGTATTTTCCCGGTGCATTCGCCGATGATCAGTTCGATCGAAATCGTGCAGGCCGGGCGCGTGCGCCGCGCGAAGCTGAATTATCTGCGCCAGCGCAAAGGCAAGGCCGCCAGAATCAAGCGCGCTGAAAGGCCTGAAGCGCAAGCCGAAGCGAGCGCAGCCGCTGCCGCAAAGTAAAATTCCACGAACAATTGGTTTTGGATTCAGCCCGTCCCGAGAAATCGCGACGGGCTTTTTTTTCGTGTGAACGCAGGCTCTCTGTCGAAGCGTGTGCCACCGCGCTAAGGCCTGTGCTAAAATTCGTGGCCGATGGGAAGACTTTGTTGTTCGCGGTACGAGCGCGAAGCGCGGCAATGCGGTTGGCTGCGCGTCGCTGGACTCGATGAAGCGGGACGGGGTTCGCTGTTTGGACCGGTCGTCGCCGCCGCGGTCATTCTGAATCCGCGCCGCCGCATCGTGGGCCTGGACGACTCCAAAAAACTCACGCCCGACCGGCGCAACGAGCTGGCTCCGCGCATTCGCGAATTCGCACTGGCTTGGGCTACGGCGGAAATCGACGCCAGCCGCATTGACGCCTGGAATATCTATCAAGCCAGCCGCCAAGCCATGATGGCCGCGGTATCGCAACTGAATCCCCTGCCGGATTATCTGCTGCTCGACGCCATCGAGATTGATCTTCCCATCGAGCAGAAAGCGCTGATCCACGGAGACGCGCGGTCGGTATCGATTGCGGCGGCTTCGATTCTGGCCAAGACCGAACGCGACCGGCGCATGCAGGAATTCGACCAGCTGTACCCGCAATACGGATTGGCGCAACACAAAGGTTACGGAACTCCGGAACACCTGGAAGCGTTGCGGCGCCACGGACCCACGCCGCTGCACCGCTTTTCGTACGCTCCCGTCCGCGAATCGGGCTGCTGGGCTTCCGGTGCAACGCAAGATCCCTTGCCGCTCGGGCTGCCAACGGACCAGTTCAGCGACTAACTGCACCCACGCCACGCAAGCAGCACGGGCCGGATGAGCTGGGCCCGGCTGCTGCCGGAGAAATTTGCGTACCACGCACAATTTCCCCGCAACGATTCTGAATTTCATGCTATCCAATGGTTCGCTTATCTCTTATTGGGAGGCACAGCGTGATGCGTCTTAAAAGAAATACGGTTGAGCAACAAATCAGGTGGGCGTCCCTGATTGCTTTCGCCGTGGCGCTCTTCCTGATGTGGAATCCATCCGCGCGGGCTCAGCAGGACGACATGAAAGACATGCCCGGCATGGACATGCAGGGGAGCAGCGCTCCCGAAACACCGGCGATGCTGGCGAAGCACGCCCGCGACAAGAAGGAAAGCGAGTTCAATCATCATCTGGCAGGTGTGCTGGTGGGATTGGCCGGGGTGTTCCTGTTGGCGCAGGATAAGCTAGCGAAGCGGTGGCCCGGTGTGCGCTACGTGTGGCCCTGCTGTTTCCTGGCCGCGGGAATTTTCCTGTTGGTATTCAGCGATACCGAAATTTGGCCGTTTGGACCCCAAAGCTTCTGGTATGCGATCACCCATAATCCGGAAGATCTGCAGCACAAGACGTTCTCGGTGATATTGCTCGCGTTAGGGACCATCGAACTCCTACGAGCCAGCAAACGGCTGCGGAGCGCGTGGAGTGCCTGGGCTTTCCCGGTGGTTGGAATGATCGGAGCGGTAATGCTGCTATTTCATCATCACTCGGCGGGGATGCACGGCCCGCACCACATGGAGACGATGGAGCACATTCAGAGTCAGCATCGCGCGTTTGCCGCAGCGGGCGGAGGAGTTGCGCTGACGAAGGGCCTGTCAGAAGTTCACACCTCCTGGCAGCAGGTATTCCAGAAAATGTGGCCGGCGCTGCTGATCGTCCTCGGTGTGCTGCTGATGATGTACACAGAGTAGGGACGCAGCAACGGAAGGGGAGCCGGCGGCCCCAGTTGGCGTCAAGAAAGCTCGTTTGTTGCAGCGCAGGTAGATCCGCGCGACGGAATTAGCCCAACATCGGCACGTAGTCCGTCGCGCGGAACCGGCGGCTGATCAGCCGCTGAAATTCCTGATTTATCCAGCCGCTTTCGAGGACAGCCCGAACGACTTAATGGCGCTAGACTCGTCCGGGTGAACGTCAAAGACCGCTGACAACATGGTCATCTGGAAGAGGTCCTGAACTTTCTTGTTCACATTAGTAAGCTTCATGTGACCGCCCTGCTTGCGGACGCTGGTATGCGAACGAACCAGCTCTCCGATCCCGGCGCTATCCACATGGGCCACATCCGTCATGTTCAAGAGGATGTGCTTGTGGCCCTTCTCGAGCAGGCCGGCCATGATTTCGCGCAGAATCACGTTCCCTTCGCCGAGCGTGATACGACCTTTGATGTCCACGATGGTAATTTCGCCAACCGCGCGAGTGGCAGCTTGCATCCTGCCGGCAGGTTGCGCCGGCATGCTCATGCCCAAGCGGTCCAATGTGGCGCAGGCCCGGGCGGCGACCTCGCTAAAGTCCGTTCGGACGACAACCAGGGAACGCCCCTGCCTCAACGGCTCAAGAAACAGGGCCATGTCCTCGGGAGAAGCCGCCGCAGACGTCGGGTGCGGTGCCGCTTCATCGTCGGAGATCGCTTCTCCTACCTTGGAGCCGCTCCGAGCGCCGAGAAAACCGAGCAGCGCGGAGGCGCCGGCACCGAGGGCGATGACCTGCCCGATTCCTGGAATCAAGAACACGGACGCGGCCGCAACGCCAGCAGACAGGCCCGCTGCTCCTCCCAAGAAGCCGCCCGCGTAGGAGCCCAGCTCCTTGGCAAGCGAGGTAGCCTCACTCTCCGAACGGGTCAAGAAAACAATCGACTCTTGCGGGACGTGCTGGTCCAGCAGTTCCTTTACAGCTTCTTCCGCGCGTTCACGCGAAGCAAATACTCCAATGGCAGTTTCCAATGTGGTCCTCCCTCGAATCCGATTTTGCGATGGGTGGGTTACGGCCAGTTCGGAAGCGAATGGCTTAAACGCTGCCCAGTATGCAAATGTTTACCGTCGAAAAAGTTCTGACAGGCCCGAAAACTTGAGCGCAAATCTGCTACCGGGCCCTGTTTTTGTCAAGGAGAAATATGGATTTTGGGCGGAATTGCGGGGGGAAACGAGCACCCAGTACGGTTGGTAGTCTTATAGCGAGATGTGCGCGCAGACGAACTCGCTGCGAAGGCTGGATGGCCAAGTCGCGCTTTGAGGCGGGCACGGCATCGAGTGTCAGGCCGTGGCTTTCGCACCCGGCCCACCAAGACGCCTGGAACCATCATGGCATGCGCACCGGACGGGAACGGCTGGCCGGGGCGGGGGCAGGCCTGGGAATCATTCGGAGTGGCGCCACCGACTGCGAAGGGGCGCGGGAAAGGCACTGTTATCGCCTTTGGCACCTACCCCCTTGTGGCGCGTTGCTCCTTGTTTTTGGCGCATGCTAACCTTCATGCCTAAGCCGTCCGTACGGCTACGAAGCGCTGCCCGGGTTCGTGGGGCGGGCAGAGCGAAAGCATCCATGGCCTTCAACAAAAGCAAAGCGCTGGAAAATGCGCTGAAATTCCTCAACCAGGGCAAGGTCGCCCAGGCCATCGGCGAATACCAGCTAATTCTTCGCGCGGACCCGAAAGATCAAGCCACGTTGATGACGGTGGGCGATCTGTTCGCTCGCCAAGGAGACATGTCGCAGGCCATCGAATACTTCGAGCGGCTGGCGCAGGTCTACCTAAATGATGGATTCAACAGCAAAGCCATTGCGATTTACAAGAAAATTGCCAAGCTCGCGCCGAATGAGCTGGCGCCGCTGGAGCGTCTGGCGGATTTGTACGTCCAGCAAGGAGTGCTGAGCGAGGCGCGGCCGCTTTTCCTGCAAATCGCCGAAGCACACCTGAAAGCGAATCACGCGCAAAAAGCAGTGGAAGTGCTGCACCGTCTGCTGGAAGTGGAGCCGGAAAATCAGCGGGTGCAGATGCGCCTGGCCGAGTTGTACGGTGTGATGGGGCAGAAGAAGGAAGCGGCGCTAACGTATCAGGCCTACGCGCAGCGGCTCTTTGAACGGGGCGAGGCCGATGAAGCGGAAAAATTGGTGGAGCGCGCGCTGGAAGTGGACCCTGCCAATGCGTCCACGATCCTGCTGAAAGCCAAGATCCTGAACGCCGGGAACAAGCTCGATCAGGCCGTCGCGGTTCTGGGGAAGCATCCGGAGGCGGAAGCCGGCGGTAACGTCACCAACCTGCTGGTGGATTTCGAACTTCGCGCCGGACATGCGGACCAGGCAGCGGAGCGCGCGCGCAGGCAACTGGCGCGCGGCCACGAGCATTGCACGCTGCTCCATAAAGTGGCGGAGACCATGATCGAGAGCGGGCAGCCCGATCAAGCGCTGCCTTTGCTCGCGGAATTGCGCGGTCCGATGATTGAAGCAGGCGCGCAGGATAATTACCTGAAGGCGCTTTCCAGCGCCTGCGAAAGGCTCCCCGGTCGCACCGAGCCGCTCGAAACTTTGGTTGATTTCTGCCGAACCACGAGCGATCCCTTCCGGCTGAATGCGGCGCTGGGTCAACTTTCCGACGCCTACGCCGCGCAGAGCAATTTTGCGCGCGCGGAAGAATTGCTGGTGGAGTTGGTGGACCGCAATAAGAACGACGAACGAATGGTGGAGCGGCTGAACCAACTGCGCGCCAAGGCAGGAGGCACGTCCATCAGCGCGGCGGCCACCGAGAGCATACACGTCAGCGTGGCGAGCGAGCCGGCGCCTGCCGCAAGCCTTTTGGAAGACGAGCAAGAACGTAAGCTGGTGCCTGCCGCGCAACCGACAATTCTGGAAGAGGCGATTGATGAAGAAACACAGCGCTACATCGCGCAGGCATTGACGGACGTGGACTTATTCTCCAGCTACGGCCTGACGCAAAAGGCCACGCATCTGCTGGAAAACGTGCTGCAGCGCGCGCCGCGGCATACCCCTACGCTCGAACGATTGCTCGATCTGCACCTGGGAGCGGGCAACGACCGGCGCACGGCAGAATTGGCTTCACAGCTCGAACAAATTCATCGCGAGCGCAACGATCATATCAACGCGGACCGCTTTTCGGAGTTGCGGCAAAGATACTCGAAGGTGGCCGGGCTTACCACGGCGGATATGCCGTCGGCTCCGGCCGTAACGGCGCCGCCTGCCGCCGCGCCCGAAGTTCCGGCGGCCGCATCTGGCTCGCCAGTTGCCGCGCAATCGGCCGCACCACCGGCTCAGGCGTCCGTGGCACCGCCCGCGGAACCGCCGCCATTTGAGGTCGCGCCTGCTCCGCCACCGGCCGCTGAGACTCCCGCGGCAGCTTCTGCGCCCGTCGAATTTGAAATTCCACTGACCGAGCTGGAAACCGAGTCTGCGGCGGAAGAAATTGCGGCCGCGCCTATTCCGATCGAAGAACCGCCCGCACCAGCGACGCCGCAGGCGGCCGAAGTTGCGCATGCGGCGGGACCGATGCAAGCTGCCCCGGCAACGGACGGCCAAGAGCTAGACCTCTCCGACGAATGGGAAGCGATTTCATTAGATGTACAAGAATCGCCCGCATCCGGGCACGACGTGCCCGCTGCCGCACAGGCGGAGCTCGATCCGGTGGTGGCGCCGGAGCCGGCATCCAGCGAGCCAGAAACGATTGAAGCGGCAGTGCCGCCTGCGCCCGCTGAGGAAATTGTGGCCCACGCAGAGGTGGCGCCAGAAGTTGAGGTGCAGGCACAGCATTCCGCGAGCGACGCAGATGCCGCAGCGGCGGATTCGAGGGTGGAAGAGACAGCGGCAGCGCCGAAACCCGAACCGGAGCCTGCGATCGAAATTGTCGAAGAACCTGCCGAGGAAACTCCTCAGCCTGTGCAATCGGTTGACGCCGAAGCACTGCCGGAATCTCTGCTGGAATTTTTGAATGAGCCTGCGCCGGAACTAGCGGCGGAGCCGGCGGCACCCAGCAGCAACGAGATCGAGCTGGAGCTTACGCCTGAGCCTGTCTCCAAGCGAGACAGCGCAGCGCCTGCCACCACCGACGATTTCATCAGCGAACTTGTCGCGGAACTCGACGATTTGGAAGCGCCGGCACCCCGTCAGGCCGCGGAACCAGCCGTCGCGTCAAGTCCCGGCGAAACGCAGGTGCATTTGCAGGAAGTGTTCGCGCAAACGAATCTCCCGCCGCTGGAGCCGATCGCTCCCGCGGCGCATGCCGGGGCGTCGAATGGGAGTGCGAACGGCGCGGGCGCCGCGTCGGCAGGAAACCTGAACGAGCTGGCGGAAGTCTTCCAGGAATTCCGCGCCGAGCTCGGGGAGATGGGCGAAGAGGATGAAGACCTCGAGACGCACTACAACCTGGGAATCGCCTACCGCGAAATGGGATTGCTGGACGAAGCCATCGGCGAATTCCAAAAAGTAGCGAAAGCCGTGCAGAAGGGCAAACCGTTCCAGTATGAGATGAACTGTTCGACGATGCTGGGGCTTTCGTTCATGGACAAGGGTGAGCCGAAAGTGGCTTCCCTGTGGTACCAGCGCGCGCTGCAGGTTCCCGGCCTCGAAGAGGAATCGATTCTGGCGCTGCGCTACGATCTGGCGATGGCGCTGGAATCGGCGGGCGAATCGGGCGCGGCGCTGGATAGTTTCCGGCAAGTCTACGCGGCAAACATCGACTACCGCGACGTGGCGGACCGCATCGCGACTCTGCAAAAGCACTAAACTCGAATTTTCCCTGCAATCGCTGCGAATTCGTGGAAATTCGCCTCGGGCGCGGCACCGCGCACTCTCCCAACCGGCGTTTTCTGATTGCGATTGCGCGAGGCAGTTGCCACTCTCGCGATAATCTCCCATAATCTTAACTTCGATGATGACTCGACTGCTGCGTGTCGTGCTGCTGCTGCTCTGGCTGGAACTGGGACTGATGCTGATCCTGGTGCCGTGGTCGGACATGTGGGACATCAACTACTTTTTGTATCAGTACCCCGCACTGGGATTGATCGTTGAGAATCCGTATGTGCGCGGCGCGGTTTCGGGCTTGGGCCTGATGAACGTGCTCTTCGCGCTCGAAGCGTTTCGCCGCCGGACTTCCACCGTTGTTACACGCACCTAAGGCACCCGTCGTCTGCTACGTCACCGACCGAAAATCTCTGGGCGACGCCCGCACGGACGCGAGTGTGCGGACTCGGATTCAAATGGCAATGCAGGCGGGAGTGAATTGGGTGCAGGTGCGCGAGAAAGATATGGCTGCGCGCGAATTAGTGGCGCTGGTGCGGGACGCCGTGAGTGCAGCCGTCGCGATCGCACGCGCGACGAGCGCGGGTGCGACCGTCGCCGCCAGTGCTGGAGCTGAGCACGCGATTTCGCGAGTGATCGTAAACGACCGATTGGACGTGGCGCTGGCGGCGGGTGCTGCAGGCGTGCATCTGGGTCGCGAATCGCTGAACGCGCGCGACGTGGTGCAGTGGTGCAGAAGCGGGAATGCTCCGCCGGAATTTCTGACCGGAGTTTCGTGCCACAGCCTCGAGGAGGCGCGCGAAGCGGAGAGCGTGGGCGCGAGTTACATTTTTTTTGGACCGATATTCGAGACGCCTTCGAAGCGGGCGCTGGGTGCGCCGCAGGGGTTGGCGCGTTTGGCCGAAGTTTGCCGGAGCGTACGCATCCCGGTGATTGCGATTGGCGGCGTGGATGAAGGCAACGCGCTGGAGTGCGTTCGCTCCGGTGCCGCGGGAATTGCGGCAATCCGCATGTTTCAGGAAGCGCGCGATACCAATTTGCTCAAGGGCAAGGTGCAAGAGATCCAGCGGTACATGCCCTGAGCGGACGCCGATTTCGGCTACGCGCTCAGCCAGCGGCCCACGGGCTGTAGTTGTTCGTTGTGGTCGCAGATTACTTTTATGACCGCAGTGATGGGAATTGCCAGAAGCAGCCCGATGCCGCCCCAGAGGAATCCGAAGAATAGCAAGGAAACCGTCAATGCCAGGGCGTTCAAGCGGACGCGCCAGCCGACCAGCGCGGGAACCAGCAGGTTATTCGCCACGAAGTGAAAGAAAGTAAGCATCGTGAAGATGCCGATAAACGGGCCCGGCGTATTGAATTTTTTCAGGCCGATCACGAGCGGAGGCAGCCAGGACAGGACCACGCCAAGATAGGGAATCAGGTTGGCGAGGCCCGAGACCAGCGCGAGAAGAAACGGAAATTCCAGGCCAATGCCCCAGAAAAACAACCAGCTGGCGATAATCAGAATCAATCCGACGAGTGCCGTTCCCACGACGTAGCTGCGCAGCACCTGGGTCACGTCCGAAAGTGTTTCCTTCACCTCCGTGCGTTGCGTTGCGGGAAATAACTGCATCGTGGCGTGCCACACCTGCCGCTTCGCGGCCAGCATGAAAAATAGCAGGAAAGGCACGAAGGTGGCGGCCAGCAGAACTTCGTAAAGCGAACTCAATTTGGCGAGCAACGCCTGGCGCACCGGATGCGATGCCGCGACCTCCACGATGTGCGTACCCTCGGGAGTTCCCGGTTCGATTTCGGAAACGTGCGCTTCGAACGATTCCATCTTTTGTCCCACGAAATTTGCCACGGCGTGAAGAGGTTTGCGATACGTGGGCCAATCCTGGCCGAATTGGTCCACGCGCTCGACCAGGCTCCACGCCAGCAAAAGCACGGCAGCAATCGTGAGCAGAACGACAATCAGCGATCCCAACGCGCGAGGAATGTGCCAGTCTTCCATCCAATTCACGACGGGATCGAGAAAGTAAGCAAGCAGCACGGCGACCAACAGCGTAACCAGCACCGAGGATGCCCAGTAGCAAAACGCGATGACGATTCCAGCCGCAATGATTTTTCCACTGGCGGAGCTGCTGGATGCGACCTTGGTATCCTCGAGTGGCATGGCGGTACGATAACACAGCCGCAGCTTCGCGAATAACGCTGTGCCCGCGAGTGTACTGGCCCACGGGACACATGCAGCGATAGCGAGGAGGAAGCGGCCGGCGCGGCCCAAGCGCGCAGGGATGATAGAATTGCGTGCCGGATTTTTTCGGCGCGAAATTCGGAAACTATGGCCAAACAACTCTTCGGAACCGACGGCATTCGCGGCGTACCGGGTGAATACCCGCTGGACGACGCGACCCTGGGCCGCGTGGGACTGGCGCTCGGGGATTACCTGAATTCAAACGGAGCGTCGCCGGGGCGATCCGCGGGCGCGCGGCCTCGGGTGCTGATCGGCCGCGACACGCGTGAGTCCGGTCCGCACATCGCCGAGCGCATCGCGCGCGGGCTGGCTGGAGCAGGAGCGGAACCCGTTTCCGCGGGCGTCCTGACTACGCCTGGAGTGGCTTGGCTGGTGAGCCGCGAAGGCTTTTCTGCGGGAGTGGTGATCTCCGCCTCGCACAATCCCTATCACGATAATGGCGTGAAATTGATTTCCGCGATGGGCATGAAATTCCCGGATGCGGTGGAGGCGGTCCTCGAAGGCACGATTCTGGCGCCGCGCGAGGCGCTCGCTGCAACCAGCGGAATGCAGTTGCACGACAACGAAAAAATTGACGACGATTACCTCGCGGGATTGCGCGAGGGCGCGCTGCCCGGAGCGAAATTCGCGGGAATGAAAATCGTGCTGGATTGCGCGAACGGCGCGGCCAGCAAGCTGGCGCCGCGCTTGTTTCGTTCGCTGGGCGCGGATGTGGTGGCCATGAACGACAGCCCCGACGGACGGAACATCAACGCCGGTTGCGGTTCGTTACATCCCGAAGGCATGCAAAAGCGCGTGGTGGAAGCCGGCGCGGCGTTGGGCGTGGCCTTTGACGGCGACGCCGACCGCGCGATCTTCTCGAGCGCATCGGGCCGGCTGGTGGATGGCGATGGCGTGTTGCTGGTTGCGGGGCGCTATCTGAAAGCTGCGGGGAAACTGAACGGCGATGTGATCGTGGGAACCACCATGGCGAACCTGGGGCTGGAGCGCGCACTGGAAAAATCGGGATTGCAGCTGGTGCGCACGGACGTGGGTGACCGTTACGTTCTTGAGGAGATGCAGCGCATCGGTGCGAACCTGGGCGGGGAGCAGTCCGGGCATATTTTGTTCCTGGACGATGCGACGACTGGCGACGGGATGTTGACCGCGGTGAAGATCGCTTCGATCATGTCGCTTGGAGGGCCGCTTGACGAGCTGGTCGCGGATCTGAAGATTTTTCCGCAGAAGATTGTGAACGTGCGCGTGAAAGCGAAGCCGCCGCTCGATTCTTTGCCGGAGGTTACAGGCAGCCTGGCGGAAGCCGGGCGGGCACTGGGCAAGTCCGGGCGCGTGGTGCTGCGCTATTCGGGCACCGAGCCGCTGGCGCGTGTGATGGTGGAAGCCGAGCGCGAAGACGACGTGCGCCGCTGGACCGACACGCTGGCGGCGGCATTGCGCACTGCCATTGGCGCATAGCGCCGGGGGAAGCCACGTGGCGCCGGCACATCTGCAAGAAACCACACCTGCGACGTACTAACACTGAAACGATCAAAAGGCTCAGAGCCGGCGGGACGCCGGCGCTACTGGGCTAGAGCTACGTTAGTTCCGAATAAATTTCGCATTGCGGGAACTTTTTCGCGGCTCGCGACATTCTAAGGGTGAGGGGACGGCCGCGATTACGCGGCGGACGTGACAGACGGGCGGCGGGTGCCCAGCCGAGCATGAACAGCGACGAGCAACTCGTTCTTGAGTTCCAGCAAGGGTCGCGGGAGGCGTTCGTGGAGCTATTCGAACGCTACCGCGAGCCAGTGTACGGCTTTTTTCGGCGGCGGCTTGCGAATCCGGGGCGCGCGGAGGAATTGGCGCAGGAATGTTTTCTGGCGCTTTTGCAGAATGTGAAGAGGTACGAGCCGCGCGCGAGCTTCCGAAGCTATTTGTACGGCATCGCGATTCATCTGGTGGCGGCGGAGCGGCGCAAGGCCGGACGTGAAGTGGCGGAGAACGAGAAACTGGATGACCGGACCATGGAAGGGAGTGCAGCGGAGGGCCGCGACGCGGGGATTTGGGTGCGCAAGGCGATCGAACATCTGGGAAACGACGAGCGCGAGATTTTGATGCTGCGGGAATGCGAGCAGTTGAGCTACGAGGAAGTCGCGGGACTGCTGCGCGTCCCGGTCAATACGGTGCGCTCGCGATTGTTTCGCGCGCGCCTGGCGCTGAAAGAGCAGTTGATACCAGTGAAGGATTGAGGCCGAGGTAATTTATGGACCATTCCGTACAGCACGCGTTTGACGCTGAAGAGATCATGGCGTATCTCGACGGCGAACTGGAGCCGCAGCGAGCGGCGGCGCTGGCGGCGCATCTGGTGAGCTGCAGCGAGTGCCAGGAAGTGGCGAAGGGCTTTCGCGCGGTTTCCGAGCGGATGTCGAGCTTCGAAGTCGAGCCTCCCCCTCCGGGAATGAACGAGCCAGTCTTCGCTGCGCTGGATTCCCGCAGGTCGCCGGGAGCGAGAGTTGAGGATCGTGCGCGGGATCGTGTGTCCGGGAACTTGCGGCGCTTATTTGCACGTCCTCGCGCCGGGGCCCTCGCAGGCGCTGTGGCAGTGATTGCGATTTTGGTGATTGGGATACCGAGTGCCTTGCGACAGCGCACCGTCGCTATCAATGGCCGAAATATCGCGACGCTCCAACAGCTAGAACGAACGGATGTGGACTCAGCAGTGGTCCCGGCGCCTGCGGCTACACCGGCTGCGGGTGGCAAGCTACCGGCGCTCCTCGGGGGCGCTGATAATAACGGTGCACTATCATCTTCGCGTGACGGCCAACCGCTCGGCGATGAACTTAACGCTCCGGAAACAGTTGGGCCGATGATCGTGCAGACGGCTGCGCTGAGCATCGTGGCGACGAATTACGATGAGGCGAGCGCGGCGATCGAGCGGCTGGCTGCGGCGCATGGCGGCTATGTGGAGAAGCTGGACGCCAAGGCGCAGACGGGCAGCGCGCGCGAGCTTTCGGCAACCCTGCGGGTTCCTGCGAAGCAGCTCGACGCCTTCCTCGCGGACTTGCGGAAGCTCGGGCACGTAGAGGAGGAATCCCGCGGGAACGAAGAAGTAAGCGCGCAGTACGTGGATTTGCAGGCCCGGCTGAAGGCCGCGCGAGCTACCGAACAGCGGCTGATTGAACTGCTGGGCACGCGGACCGGCAAGCTCTCGGACGTGCTGGAAGCCGAGCGCGAGCTGGCGCGCGTTCGCGGCGAAATCGAGAGCATGCAGGGCGAGAACGCCGTCCTGGTCCACCGGGTGAGCTATGCGACGGTCCAGGTGGAGTTGAGCGAGGTATATCGCGAGCGGCTGACGACAGATTCCAAGGGCACGAAGATCCGTAACGCGTTGGTCGAAGGCCTCGCCAATGTGGAGGACGGCGCGGTTTCCTTGCTGCTCTTCGTGCTGACTTACGGGCCGTCTGTCCTTTTCTGGCTGGCGATTCTGCTGGTTCCCGGGTGGCTGATATGGAGGCGAAGGGGGTCGCGTGCCCGGGCATGAGCGGGCATTGCCTTCCAAAGAACATAGAAAAATGCTGGCAGCCTCTCATAAATTGGAGGGCGTTACCCGAAAACTGTAGATAACATCCAAGTAACATAGGTTAAGTCCTTTCAGCACATAGGGGTGATCGCGGGCTGTTCGACGTCCTATGCTGGCACTCGGCGTGCAACTCATCCAGCGGCTGTCTCTTATCCCGGGGTGGGCCGGTTTC
The DNA here is from genome assembly GCA_963780035.1 of uncultured Acidobacteriota bacterium. GTDB lineage: Bacteria > Acidobacteriota > Terriglobia > Acidiferrales > UBA7541 > Palsa-295. The sequence continues at coordinate 101,330 of CAWAAG010000027.1, forward strand.
GCCGCGCCGAAGCCGGAACTAGGGGTAGAGCATATGAGGGGCCCGACGGGGCCCCTCTTTTTTTGTGTGTGGGCGTGCCAACGCGACGGTTCGTTGACGGATTCGCCGAACGCCCTGAGCAACAGAATTGTTTGGGTTACTTCGCTGTGCTGTAATACCCTCGGTTCTCGCATCCCCTCTCAAATATGGAATCCGGCGCGGCATTCTTCATACTGGTCGGCGCATTCCTTCTGATTGGCGTACCCGTGCTTGCGATTGCGGCCTACGTGCGCGCCGGGAATCTGAAAAAGCAAGTCGAGGCGGAAACGCCGCAATTGATCGCTCGGATTTATGCGCTGGAGCGACAGTTGATGCAGATCGAAAAGGCCCTCGCGACACTGAACAGTGCACCGGCCGCACGCGCGGAAGCGCCGGCAGCCGCCGCAACACCTGCGCCCGCCGTAGTGGAAGAAATTGAGGCTCCGGCCGGCCCGCGAGTCCTTTCGCAGATGGATGTTCCGCGAACGTCCACGGCACCGGCTGAGCCGCCCGCTCCGCCACCGCAAAAAACTGCGCCCGTTGGCGAGCTCCCGGCGCTCTCGATGCCTTCATCTGCGGCGATCAAGCCGCGTCGAGACGACAGCGGAAATTTCGAAGCGGTGATCGCCGGGCGCTGGCTGAATTACGTGGGCATTCTGGCGCTGCTCTTCGCGGTGACGTTCTTCTTGAAATACGCGTTCGATAATGATTGGGTGGGGCCGCGCGGGCGAGTGGGAATCGGGCTGCTGATGGGCAGCGCGCTTTATCCCTGGAGCCACTGGCTGCTCGATCGCGGGTATAAGTATTTTTCGGAAGGGATCGCGGCGCTCGGGGCGGCGGTGCTGTATTTGTCGCTATGGGCGGGCTGGCATTACTACGCGATCTTCTCGCAGTCCACCGCGTTTGCTTTGATGATCGTGGTGACGGCGGCCACGCTGATTGTGGCGGTGGGACGCAATTCCGAGCGCATTGCGTTCCTCGCGCTGCTCGGCGGCCTGATTACGCCGATGCTCGTAAGCACGGGCGAGAACCATGAAGTCGCGCTGTTCACGTATCTCGCGATACTAGGCGCGGGGGTGCTGGGAATTGCGTGGGTGCGCAATTGGAAATCGCTGCCGCCGGCGCAGTTTGCAGCGACGCTGATTTATTTCTGGGGATGGTATAGCGATTTTTATCGCGACGACGAACTTGCGACCACCCTGATTTTCGCGACGGTGTTTTTCATCTTGTTCGCGGCGCTGCCGGTGGTGCGCAGTTGGCGCGATGGCGAACTCTCCGGACTCGAATCCGCCATCGTGCTGATCAATTCGCTGGCTTACCTGGTGGCCTTGCGCGAAATGCTGTGGCCGCAGAACCGCTGGGCGTTGACGGCGGCGGTGCTGCTGCTCGGGGCGGCGCATTTAGCCGCGGAGCGCATGCTGCCGGAAAAACGAGGCGGCGAATTACGCGTGGCGCGGATTCTGTACGCGGGTCTGGCGCTGACGTTTGTGACGCTCGCGATTCCGGTGCGCCTCGACGGGCGCTGGATCACGATCGCGTGGGCGATAGAGGGCGCGGTGCTGATCTGGAGCGGGCTGCGCGTGCGCTTCGCGCCGATGCGCTGGGCGGGGTTCGTGATGTTTGCCGTGGTGGCGGGACGCCTGATGGCGATCCAGATTCCGGGCGGAGATTTTTTGCTCAACGCGCGCTTCGCGACGTTCGCGATTGCCGTAGCCTGCATTCTGGCGGCGTGTTATTTCGCTGCGCCCATCTGGCCGGAGCTGAGTGAAGCGGAAAAGACGGCGTATTTCATTTGCGCGATTGGCGCAAATATCCTGGCGCTGGTGGCGCTTTCTCTCGAATTCTGGGACGTTTTCGGCCGCATGCCGTCGCTGGGAATCGACCGCGGGCACGCGCAGGAACTCGCGCTTTCGATGCTGTGGCTGGTCTACGCGCTGGGATTGCTGGGAGCGGGTCTGTGGAAGAAGTCGCAAGCGTTGCGCTGGCAGGCGCTGGTGCTGCTGGGCGTGGTGATCGTGAAGGTATTTCTGTTTGATTTGTCGTTTCTCGAGGCGTTCTACCGCATCGTTTCGTTCTTCCTGCTGGGGCTGGCGCTGCTGCTGATTTCGTTTTACTACCAGCGGCAATTGATCGCGCGGAAAGCGGAGAGGAGGCCGTGAGAGCCGGAGAGCGGCGAGACGCCGCGCGCCTCGGGACTCTTTGCGTCACGCTGTTCGCAGCCTTCGCCATGCTGGCGGCTGCGCCGCTGCCTTCGGCGTGGAAGCATTGGCGGTACTCGCGCGCGATCGAGGTACCGCCCACCGACGGAACGCGGCTCGTGAGCATTGTGGCGCCCCTGGAAATATATTCCCGCTCCAAACCGCGGCTGGCCGATGTCCGCGTGATTGACGATCAGGGGGTGGAAATCCCGTACGTGAGTTTCCGCGAGGCGGGGACGTCAAATACTGTGTCGCTTCCCTCCACCTTGCGGGAAAACAGCTTTACCGGCGGGCAGTTCACGCAACTGGTGGTGGATTTGAGCGCGCACGCGCCGTTTCACGATGCGCTACGCATCGAGACCAGTAAGCCGGACTTTATCGAGTGGGTGCAGGTGGAAGCGAGCGACGATGGGCACCTCTGGCGAATGGTGCAGGAACGCGCGCCGATTTTCCGCTTCCGCAAGGACAACCACCAAGGCACGCAGGTAGTGCATTACTCGGAAAATAACGCGCAGTATTTGCGCGTGCGGATTCTGGATGGCGACGCAAAATTTCCAGTCGGCGACGTAAACGTCTCGCACGAAGTGGTGGAACCCGCGGAGCGCACTCCCATGGGGATTACCTTATCGCCGGACGCCAACCCGGCGGAAGGACGCAGTGTTTGGAGCGCAGACGTGGGAGCAACTGCCGCGCTGGCGACGGAGGTGCGGTTTGCGGTGGAGTCGCCGGCGGAATTCATTCGGTCAGTGAACGTTTCCTCCAGCGCAGACGGCAAGGATTGGGAAACTTTCGACAGCGCGGAGATCTATCGCTACCGTCGTGGAGACGCGCAGTTGGAAAAACTATCGGTGGCGTTTCCTTATGCCGCGCTCCAAGCGCGGTATCTGCGTGTGGAAATCGTGAATGGAAACGACGCACCTCTCTCTGGCTCCGTGCCACAACTTTACATCACACCGCAGCACATTGCGTTCGAGCAGCGGCCGGGGCGGAGTTACCGGCTGATTTACGGGCAGGAGCGTGCGGAGGACGCGGAATACGATTTGGTCCGGCGCGTGACTGCCGCGCAGATGGCCGCGGCCGTGGCAGGCCAGACCGGCCCGGAAGAAGTGAATACAGATTGGGTGGACCCGCGCGCCTGGACCGAGACGCACGACATGTTTCTGTGGGTGCTGATGCTGGCGGCGGTGCTGCTGATCGGCTATGCGGCGGTGCGCTCTTTGCGAAAATCGGGGCGCGTGCCAGAGGCATGACGTTTCGCCATTCGCTACGCGGAACTGCAATATTTCACGGGCTGACAACGTGGCAAGCTGGGGCGCAGCAAGCAGCGCCCCTACGAAAGAAACAGCTCACGAGCGGCTGATCTGCGTCTGTGCAAATGAAAAAGGGCGGCTCTTAGAGCCGCCCCTACCAACCCATCTTTCTGTTTTTACGTTACCGGCTCAGCTGCAGCCGGAGGTGCCGCCGCAGTTGGAGCATTTGTAGCAGCTGCCGTTGGGCGTCATTAACATGCCGCACTCGGAGCAGGAGGGCGCGTCGTCAATCGTGGCGCGCTGGCGCGTGGACATTTCCGGTTCCGCGTACCGTGCGGCCATCACCGGCGTGTTGGGAGACGGCTTCGTCGCGGCTTCGGGCGCCGACGAAGCAGCGACTTGCTCCGTGGTGACCGTAGCTTCGCCATCGAGATAATCCGGCGAGATGAATTTTCCACCGAGCCAGCGGCCGATGTAATCCACCACCGATTTTGCGTAGCGGATATTCGGATTGCCGGTGTAGCCGGAAGGCTCGAAGCGCGAATTGACGAATTTGTCCACGAGGGCGCGGAGCGGAACGCCGTACTGCAGCGCGATGGAGACGGACAGAGCGAAGGCGTCCATGATTCCGGAGAGCGTGGAGCCCTCTTTCGCCATCTTGATGAAGATCTCGCCTGGAGCGCCGTCTTCGTATTTGCCGACGGTGAGGTAACCTTCGTGCCCGCCGATCGAGAATTTGTGGGTGATGGAGTCGCGCTCGTTGGGCAGCTTGCGGCGCTTGGTGCGGTCGAAAAGCTCCTGCTGAGCGGGGGAAACTCCCTCGACCTTGGCCGGAGCCGCAACTTCAGGAGCTGCCGCCGGTGCGGCAGCAGACTTTTCGTCCACTTTTTTGCCCGCGGCGGAAAGCGGCTGCGAGCGCTTGGAATTATCGCGATAGATGGCCACGGCTTTCAGGCCATACTTCCAGGATTCGATGTAGGCCTGCATGATGTCTTCCACGGTGGACTCTTCCGGCATGTTGATGGTCTTGCTGATCGCGCCGGAAAGGAACGGCTGGGCCGCCGCCATCATGCGGAGATGTCCGCGCCAGGAAATCGAGCGGCCGCCACCCATGGGGGCCAGCGAGCAATCGAAAACGGGAAGATGCTCGTCTTTGAGGTGCGGCGCGCCTTCGATCTTGGCGTTGGCATCAATGTAGTCAACGATCTCCGCGACTTGTTCGGGTGAATAGCCCAGCTTCATCAAAGCTTGCGGGACGGTGTTATTGACGATCTTGATGACGCCGCCGCCGACCAGCCTTTTCTGTTTTACCAATGCGAGGTCCGGTTCGATGCCGGTGGTGTCGCAATCCATCATGAAGCCGATGGTGCCGGTGGGAGCGAGCACGGAAACCTGGGAATTCTTGTAGCCGAAGCGTTCGCCAAGCTCGAGGGCGTCGTCCCAGGACTTCTTGGCGGCGCGGAGGAGCGTGGGTTGCACGTGCTCTTCCTTGATCGGCCGCAGAGAATCGCGATGCATGCGCATCACATCAATCATGGCTTCGCGATTGCGGAGGTACCCACCGAAGGGCCCCATGCGCTCGGCAATGCGCGCGGATTGGGCGTAGGATTCGCCGGTCATCAGCGCGGTGATGGCGCCGCAGAAATCACGGCCGCCGTCGGAGTCATAAGGAAGCGCGAGCGACATGAGCAGTGCGCCCAGGTTGGCGTAGCCGATGCCCAGCGGACGATAGTCGTGCGAATTGCGCGCGATCTTTTCCGTCGGGTAGCTGGCGTTATCCACCAGGATTTCCTGCGCGGTGATGGTGACGTCCACGGAATGGGTGAAAGCTTCGGTATCGAACTGGCCGTTCGGGCCGAGGAATTTCAGCAGGTTGAGAGAAGCCAAGTTGCACGCCGTATCGTCCAAGAACATGTATTCCGAGCACGGATTCGAAGCGTAAATGCGGTCGGTGGACTTGCAGGTGTGCCAGCGATTGATGGTGGTGTCGTACTGCATGCCGGGATCGCCGCAGTGCCAGGCGGAGTCCGACATTTCGTGGAGCAAATCGCGCGCGCGGAATTTCTCGCAGGGTTTGCCGTCATTGATGTTGCGGGTCCACCAGTCGCGGTCTTCCTCGACGGCGCGCATGAAATCGTCGGTGACGCGCACGGAGTGGTTGGCGTTTTGAAAGAAAACGGAAGCGTAGGCATCGCCGTCAATCGAAGAGTCGTAGCCTTGCTCGATCAGGACGTGGGCTTTGCGCTCTTCCTTCATCTTGGACTCGACGAATTCCATGATGTCCGGATGATCCACATTTAGGATCACCATCTTGGCCGCGCGGCGCGTCTTGCCGCCGCTCTTGATCACGCCTGCGAAAGCGTCAAAACCCTTCATGAAGCTCACCGGCCCGGAGGCGATACCGCCACCCGAGAGCGATTCCTTGCTGCCGCGCAGTGAGGAGAAGTTTGTGCCGGTGCCGGAACCCCACTTGAAGAGCATGCCTTCGGTCTTGGCCAGGTTCATGATCGAGTCCATGTTGTCCTGGACGGAATTGATGAAGCAGGCGGAGCATTGCGGCTTGGCCTGCACGCCGACGTTGAACCACACGGGGGAGTTGAAGGCGACCTTCTGCTCGACCAGCAGGTGCGAGAGTTCGTCGCGGAAAATGTTCTTGGATTCGGTGGTGGCGAAATAGCCGCCTTCTTCGCCCCAGCGGACGATCGTATCAACGACGCGTCCGATCAATTGGCGCACGGAAGTTTCGCGCTCGGGGGTATTGGGCTTGCCGTGAAAATACTTGGAAGCAACGATGTTGGTGGCCGTCATAGACCAGGTCTTGGGAACTTCCACGTTTTCCTGGCGGAAAATTACTTGGCCCTTATCATTGCCGATCAGAGCGGTACGCCGCTCCCATTCAACCTTGTCAAAGGGAGAAACTTTTCCGTCGGTGAACCGGCGCTGAAACGTCAGCCCGGTCGCGCGACGCGTAACTTGATTTGTTTCCGTCATACCGTTCAAAGCTGTCCTGGTATCCGCCATCTCTGCCTCCGCGCCGGCAGTCCTGCCGTCGAAATGTGAGCCGGGGAGCCGAGCGGGAGTGCAACGCACTATTTTACTCCCATCCGCCGTCCCGTGGGTGAGGTTGTGTGTACCGAAGTACACGGAGCATTTCGAAATTAGCCGGATTTTTGGACGGCAATATCCCGTTGAAATTGCCATCCAATCCGAAAAAAGAGAAAAGCCCAGCTAAGCCGCGCAAAAAAACTCTGGCGCGGTGCGAAGTGGGGTGGTGCCCTTCTGAGTTTTCGGTAGAGCCCGGTCCGACTTACAGGCCGACCAGCACAGCAAAGTACGCTGAGACCGGCTGGCGCTTCCCCCGAGTCTGGAAGCGCAGTATCGAAGGTTGTGGAAAAGTTGTCAAGGAAAATTCATAAAGAGACTACAAAATGTTTGGCTAGCGGTGTCGAAAGTGTCTATTTGTAGTGGTAGCTGCGCCGGGCGAGGCATCTGCCATTTTTTCTTTCGTGCTGAGCCGCTCATTGCGCGCAACTTCGCCGCGTTCCCGTTTTGGCTTGCGAGTGGGATGCGCGTGCGACGCAGACCTGATGTTCATTTTGCTCGCGGCGCACTCCGCTGTCTCGTTTTCGTGTCACTTACGACTTGTTTCAAAACAGGCAACACCTCGGGATTGACATCAACGGCTCGCGCGAAAAAAAATGATAATCGAATGGCCATGAAGAATCCTGCTATCGAGATAAAAGGTTTGACCAAGGATTACGCCGTCGGCTTCTGGCGCAAGCGCATGCGACGCTCCCTCGATTATCTGACGCTCAACGTGGAGGAGGGCGAGACCTTCGGATTTCTGGGGCCCAATGGAGCGGGAAAAACCACCACGATGAAGCTCTTGATGGGGCTGATTTTCCCGACGGCGGGTACGGCGCGCATACGCGGGCGCTCGATTTCCGATGTGCGGATGCACCGCGAAATCGGTTATATGCCGGAGCAGCCTTACTTCTACGACTACCTAACCGCCCGCGAGCTGCTGGATTACTTCGCGCGCTTTTTCGGATTTAGCACGGGGGAGCGGCGCGAGCGGGTAGGCCGGTTTCTGGAACTTGTGGGCCTTACGGCTGCCGCAGACGTACAGCTGCGGAAATTCTCGAAGGGGATGCTGCAGCGCGTGGGGATCGCGCAGGCCATCCTGCACGATCCGCAGGTCGTGTTTCTGGATGAGCCGATGTCCGGTCTAGATCCCGTGGGACGCCGCGAGGTGCGGGACATCATCCAGGACTTGAAGCGGCAGGGCCGCACGGTTTTCTTTTCGACGCATATTCTTTCGGACGCGGAAATGTTGTGCGATCGCGTCGGTGTGCTGGTAGGAGGAAAACTGCAGGGAGTGGGCGCGCCCGAAGAGATCGTTTCGATGGATGTGCTGGGCATGGAGATACTGTTCGAAGTGCGCGCGGGCGGCGCGCCGCCTCCCAGCATGGCCGGACGAGCGACGCAGACCGGCAATCGCTACCGCATCGAAGTGGCGGAAGCGGAACTTTACTCTGCTCTTGAAGAACTGCACGGTTGCGACGCGCGAATCCTTTCGGTGACTCCGCTACGGCCTTCGCTGGAGGATTATTTCTTCAGACTGGTGCGCCGCCAAAAAGCAGCTCTGGAGCCAACCGAAGCGAGGATCGCATGAGCGTCGTGCCGGCCGCGGTAGCCGTGAACACATTTCGCGAGGCTGTGCGAGATCGCGTGCTTTACAACCTGATTTTCTTCGCGCTGATGATGATTGGAGCGGCGATTCTGGTCGGCGAGATCTCGATCGGCGTCGAACGGTTAGTGATCGTCAATCTGGGACTCTCCGCGATTTCCGTTGTCGGAATTATCATGGCGATTTTTATCGGAGTCGGCCTGGTGTACAAGGAAATGGAAAAGCGCACTTTGTACAGCTTGCTGGCCAAACCGATTCGCCGCTGGGAGTTTCTCGTCGGGAAGTTTGCCGGCCTGCTGCTGACATTGGTCGTGAACACGGCGCTGATGACGGTGGGGCTGGCGGGCGCTCTTTTTTATGTGAGCCGGAGTTTCGGCCGCGCGGATGTGGCGATTCTAACGGCGGTGTATTTCATTCTGCTGGAGCTGGCTTTGATCACCGCGCTGGCTTTGTTCTTCTCGTGTTTTTCGAGCCCGATGCTCTCGACGCTGTACACGCTGGGAATTTACGTGGCCGGAGTATTCGCGCCGGATATCAAGGGCGTCAGCGAATACTCAAAAAGCCCGGCGATGGCTGCGCTCGCACGCTTCGTATATTATTTGCTGCCCAATTTCCACAATTTCAACGTGATCGCAGCTGCGGCGCACGGCGAGACGATTCCGTTTTCGCTGGTTTGGCACAATACATTGTATGCCGCGCTCTACGTAATTTTGATTCTGGTGGCAGCCTCCGCGGTGTTTTCCGGTCGCAATCTGAAATGAGTACTCACACGCTGAAAATCACCGCCCAGGTACGAGCGGTGGCTCTGGCCCTGGTGGCCGTCCCCACGCTTTTCGTGGCAATCGCGGTGGTGCAAACGCGCATAGACACGCTTAGCGGTTCAGTGACGCAGCAAAAGGAGGAATTGCTGCTGCGCTCCGGCTCACTACTGAATAAGCTCAGCTTGGGTTATGGCCCGCTGCTCGCGGATATCTATTGGACGCGCGCGGTGCAGTACTTTGGCACGCAGATGCAAAACCGGAGCCGCTCTTTCGATTTGCTGGCCCCGCTGCTGAATATTACGACGACGCTGGATCCCAAACTGGTAGTCGCCTACAGATTCGGCGCCGTTTTTCTAGCGGAACATCCGCCGGGAGGCGCTGGACGCCCGGATTTGGCAGTGGACCTGGTGAAAAAGGGCATCGCCGGGAATCCGGACGAATGGGAACTTTATTATGACCTTGGATTGCTCTATTACACGCACTTGAAAGATTACCAAAAAGCGTACGAAGCGTTTCTGGACGGCAGCAAGAATCCAGCCGCGCCGATGTGGATGAAGATAATGGCAGCGCGCGTGGCCGAGAACGGCGAATCGCTGGAAACCTCCCGCCTCATCTGGGCCGAATTGTATAACTCGACGAAGGACGAATCGGTGCGCCGGAGGGCCCTGCTGCACGTACAGGCCCTTGACGCGCAAATTGCGCTCAAGAAACTGAATGAAATCTCGGAAGATTATTGGAAGAAATTCGGCCGCTTTCCGGCGTCCATTCAGGAACTGCGCGATGCGGGGCTGGTACAAGGCGATCTGAAAGATCCCGCAGGCTATCCTTATGTGATGGGTCCGAACGGAGTACCGCAGCTGGATCCGCACAGTCCGGTCCCCGTCGAATCCAATCAGCAGAAGCCTTAGCCTTAAATCAGATTATTCGTAACGGAGGGCTTCGACCGGGTTCAGGCGCGCTGCTTTCGTAGCAGGCCAGACGCCGAAGATGAGCCCTATGCCGACGGAAACCGTGAAGCCGATAATGATGGCCCACGGCGGAACGATGGCCTTCAGCGAACTCACCAAGGGGATCAGCAGAACGATCCCACTCCCCACCAGGATGCCGATGATGCCGCCGGTGCCGGTGAGCGTCATGGCTTCAAAAAGAAATTGCCAGGTAATGTCCTTGCTGCGCGCCCCGATGGCTTTGCGCACGCCGATCTCGCGCGTGCGTTCGGTGACGGAGACCAGCATGATGTTCATCACGCCCATTCCGCCGATCAGGAGTCCAATCGAGCTGAGCACGACCACGGCGAGCACGACGCCGCCGATGATGTCGTTGAACTGCTGCACCACCTCGACCTGCGTCTGGATGGAAAAATTATCCGGTTTGTCGTAGGGAACGTCGCGGCGGCGGCGCAACACTTCGCGGACCTGGTCCACGGCCGCGTCGAGTTTTCCCGGATAGGCGAGAAAGCGGTAACCGATTTCGTAGCTGCCGGGATACAGCTTCATGAACGTGTAGTAGGGAATTACGGTGCGGCGGTCTTCATCGCTGGTGCCGAATCCATTGGCCGGCTTCTCGAACACGCCGAGTACCGTGTACGTCGAACCATCCACCAGAATTTCCTTTCCGAGCGCGTCATCAACGCTGGGGAAGAAGGCCTTGGCCACGTTTTCACCGATGACCACGACATTGTCGCGGTGTTCGTTCTCTGCCTCGGTGAAAAAGCGCCCGACCTTCATGGTGGCGTTGGAATAAACCGTGAGGTATGCAGGAAAAGTGCCGCGGAAATCCGTGCCCTCGATGATGTTGCCCTGGTAGCGCGCGGTATGGGCGAGTTGCCACTGGAAGGCCGATACCGCGATTTCCTTGATGGCCGGCGACAGCTGGCGAATGGCCATCGCGTCGGCCAACGTCAGGGGCTTGCGCAGCTTCTCTTCCTTGGGACGGCGGCCGTTCTGCGGTCCCTGGTCGAAACGGGAAACGAACGCAGTGTCTATTCCTTCCGAAACGATTTCATCCTGGATGGTCTGGCGAAAACCCTGGACCAAACCTACGACGAGGATGATCAGCGCCACGCCGATCATCACCCCCAGAATTGCGAGGAAGCTGCGGAGCTTGTGCGCGCGGACGGTATCGAGCGCGAGCTGGAGATTTTCCCGGAAGTCGCTTTGCATTGAGTGGTCCTAGTTCTCCGCCCGCAGCGCTTCAATCGGGTCGAGCCTGGCAGCGCGCACCGCGGGATAAATGCCAAAAAACAAGCCCACAGCGGTGGAAAGAACCAGCGCCGTGGCTATGGCGAAAATGGGGGTTGAAATCGGGATGGGCGTGGCGACGCGAACCAGTTGGCTGATGGCCACAGCCGCAGTCACGCCGAGAAAGCCTCCTAAGGCAGCCAGTACGGACGATTCCACCATGAACTGCAGAATGATGTGGCGCTTCCGCGCGCCCAGCGATTTGCGCAAACCAATCTCGCGGGTGCGTTCGGTCACGCTCGCCAGCATGATGTTCATGATCACCACACCGCCGACCACCAGGAACACGGAGGTGATCCAGATCGCGATGCCGAAGGCGTTGCCGGTAATGCGGTTCCACAAGCCCATGATCGAGGTTGGCGCGATGATCGCGAAATTGTCGTCGGACGCGTAGGGCACATGGCGCCGCGAACGCAGAATCACCCGCGCTTCGTCCTCCGCAGCATCCATCAATTCCGGCGCACGGGCTTGCACGAAGAACGATATGGAGTCCTGCGGCGCGAGAAACTCGTTGCGATACGTCCCGAGCGGAATCATCACGAAATTATCTTGCGACTGGCCCAGGACGTTTCCCTTCGGCGTGGCTACGCCCACGATCAGGTACTGCCCTTGTCCGGCGTGAACTTCTTTGCCCACCGGATCCACACCGGGGAATAATTTATTGGCAACGTCCGCGCCGATCACACAGACCGCCGAGTGGTGGACTTCGTCCACATCGGTGAGCAGCCGGCCGTTGGAGACGTCAATATCTCGAATGGGCGCGAAAGTCGGAGTGGCGCCGATGATGTTTACGTCCTCGCTCAAGTCATTGCCGTGGCGGACGTCAGCGACCGTGTCCTGTTCGCCGGCGATCGAATTGGCCAACTTCATTCCCTCGCGAAGCGCTTCCAAATCTTCCATGCCGAGGGCCGGACGTTTGCGCGCTTTATTCCACTCTTCGAAGTTGGTCACGATGCCAATGCGGTCTATCACGAAGGCGTTGGCGCCCAGATTGGCCACTTTATCCGCGACGTAAACGTTGAGGCCGTTCAGCACCGAAATGACCGCCACCAGGGTGGTGACTGCCAAAATTACTCCAAGGAGAGTCAAGAATGTCCGCAGCTTGTGCGCGCGGAGCGTATCCAGAGCAATCCAGATCGTCTCGCGCAGGGCGGCGAGCGTCTGCCGGGCTTCGGAGCGGGCTAGGGTGGCCTTCATAGGTCTTACTATCATAAGACGGATGGGCGCGTAGAAAAGTTCAGAAATACCGAGATTATTTGATTTGCAGGCGTCGAGCAGCCTGTACGGCAGGCCAGAGGATTCGGCTGGGGATTCAGGTAGAATTGAGGCCGTGGCGCGATGACGTAGTGAGAGTAATGGCTCGCTCGGCCAAGGGCCCGCTGGATATGCTTAAAGGACTTACGGTTTCGGGAATAGCCGCCTCTCTGGCGCTCGCGGGGATTGTAGCGGGGTCGGCTCACGCTACGCGCCAATCGCGAACGGATGCCCCACCGACCGGTCACGCGAAAGCCAAGTCTGAGCTGCGCCCTGCCGCGCAGAATCGCCCCTCTACCGCGATTGCGCAAGCTCCGTCGGACGCCGAAATCCAGGCGCGCACCCAAAAGCTGATTGATAACCAGCACCGCAATGACGATGCTTTAGAGCAATACGAGCGGATCGAACGCCATGTTGATCGCACGGCAGGCGAAACACCTCGAGTAATCGAAGACCGCACCTATCGCGTGGTTCCCACCGGCACCGGGACGATGAAGCTGCTGCTGAAAGATGACGGCAAGGCTGTGGACCCGGCGGATTATCACAAACAATTGATTGCCTGGCGGGACCTGCTGGAACTAATGCTCAAGCCCGACGATTTCAGAACGCGATCCGCCTACGAAAAGTGGCAGAAAAAGAAGCAGGACCGTAAGGAATTGGTGGATGCCGCGCGCAATGCTTTTTTGACGAAATGGATCGGGCAGGAAACCCGAAACGGGCGCATTTGCGACGTATTTCAAGTGGACCCCAGGCCTGATTTTCATCCGCACTCGATGGTGCAGGATGTGCTGACGCGCGTGGCCGCAAAAATCTGGGTGGACCACGCCACCGATCAATTAGCCCGCGGCGAAGCGCACATAATCCGCGACCTTTCCTTCGGCGGCGGAATTCTTGGAAAGTTGTACCGTGGCGGAGTGTTCTCGCTGGACCAGGCGGAAGTGGCGCCGGGAATTTGGCTGCCGATTCGCTACCAATATGATTTCACGGCGCGGAAGTTCCTTTTTACGTTCGAGGAGCACCAGTACATCGAAGTCAGCGATTACCATCGCGACGGCTCTCCGAAGCAGGCCTTGGCAGTTGTGGAAAATGAACTGGCAACCGGCAAATCCACCTACGGCGACCCGTAACTTTTCGGTCCATGCGGGGTTCAATTCAATAGGAATGGGCGCACAATAGTCCTATTGAGGCCCTAGCCTTCCGTTCAACAGACTCTTTAGCACCACGAGAACGCTATCGTTCTATCCAGAGGAGGGTCCATGAATCGTCTGACGCTCGTAATTGCGGCCGCGCTGGCCTTGACGACCGCCGGCCTGGCCGCGGGTGTAGCGCGCGCACAGAACACTTCGGCACAGCCCGCGAATGCAACGGGCAGCGCGCCCGGTCAATCAACGACGGCCAACACAGCGCCGGGAACGGCGCAGAACGCGACAACGGCGACACCTGCAACACCCGCGAAAAAAGTCTGGACGAATGAAGATATGGGAGCCATCCACAAGGATCCTGCGATTTCAACCTTTTCGGGCGGTGCGAAAAAGCCTGCAAACACCAAGCCCGCCGCCAACAAGACCTACCCGAAAAGCCCCCAGCAATACCAGACCAAGATCGCGAATTTGCAGGCAAAGCTTCCACCCTTGGACCAGCAGATCGCGGAGCTACAGGCGGGACTGAACGGCGAGACGGTGAATTCGACGCGGCACTATACCGGAACAAAGCTGGATGATTGGCGCGATCAGCTCGCGCGGCTACAAAAGCAACGTGACGGCATCGCCGCGCAAATCACCACGCTACAGGATGAAGCGCGGCACAACGGCGTCCCGGACAATCAAATTCCATAGAACCCCGCGGGCGGGCCTAGGAACACTTGGTAAGCGTCCTAGATTAAGATTGCAGAACCCGCCCGGCGCAACTGGAAATGCGCGACGCCCGCGCGTTTTTAGTGCGCGGCTGCCGCCACCTCTTTTTCGATCGGCGCGCCTACCAGATTGCCCCACTCGGTCCACGAACCGTCGTAGTTCTTTACGTTCTCAAAACCGAGCAAATATTTCAGGACGAACCAGGTGTGCGAGCTGCGTTCGCCGATGCGGCAATAGGCAATCACTTCCTCGGCGCCGTTAACACCCTTCTTGCCGTAGAGCTCCTTCAATGCATCCGCTGACTTAAATGTGCCGTCTTCGTTGGCCGCTTGCGCCCAGGGAATATTCGCGGCACCCGGAATGTGTCCAGCGCGCTGCGCGGTTTCGTTCATCCCCGGGGGCGCGATAATTTTGCCCGTGAATTCATCCACGGAGCGCACGTCCACCAGTTGCGCGGGCTTTTTCTTTTCGACGAACGCGTAGATGGATTCCTTGCGCGCGCGAATGGATTCGTCCGGCCCGGTTGCGTGATAAGTTGCGGGCGCCACCTTCGTCGCGTCCGTAGTCAGCGGACGCTTTTCTTCGACCCACTTTTTGCGGCCGCCATTGATGAGGCGCACGTCTTTATGGCCGTAGTACTTCAATTGCCAGAGCGCGTAGGCCGCGAACCAATTGTTGTTGTCGCCGTAGAGCAAAACGGTCGTGTCGTTGGAAATGCCGGATTGGCCCAGCAGTTTCTCGAGCGCGGGCTTATCAATCAAATCGCGGCGGATGTTGTCCTGCAGCTGCGACTGCCAGTTCCAGCCCACCGCGCCGGGGATGTGGCCTTGATCGTAGGCCGTGGTGTCCACGTCTACCTCTACCAGGCGGACCTTCGGATCGCTCAGATGGTCGGCCGCCCACTGCGTCGAAACCAGAACTTCCGGATGCTTGTAATCGCTCATTTCTCTTCCTCCTCGAAAATTGGATGCGCTGCAAATGCTGCGGATAAATAAAAAACCCACCGGCCAGCTGACTTCTGGCGGTGGGTCGGAAAATCTCGGGCTAGATTTTGCTGCCTAGATGCCTAGCCTCCCCGCGCCAGAAGACACTTGTGCGCAACACGTACAACAGCAGCACATGCAGCAGCCTTGGGCGCAGAATCTCACGAAACGAGCCTACACCGGATCCCGCTGGATGGCAATGATTTGCGCCGGAGCTGTGCCGAGATTGCGCGGGAGCAACCGCGAGGCGCTAGCCGGTATTATGCAGGCCGGCGGCAATGCCGTTGATCGTGGCGCCCAGCGCATAATTGGACGCTTCAGTCTTTGTCCCGGCGCGCTTGCGCCGCAACAGTTCCACCTGGATCAAACTCATGGGGTCAACGTAGGGATTTCGCAGCCGAATTGACTGCGACAACACCGCATTACCTTCCAGGAGATCTTTCTGGCCGGTGATCAGCAGCAGCATCCGGCGGGTGCGCTCGAATTCTTCGGCAAGCACTTTGAAGACTCGCTCGCGCAGGCCGGCGTCGCTGACCAGAACGTTGGCATAGAGCCGCGCGATAGTGAGGTCCGCTTTGGCCATGGCGATCTCCACATTGCGCACCAGATCCGAAAATAAAACGAAGGAGCGCATCATCTCCTTCAATTGCTTTTCCTGCTCCGGCCCCTTGGCAGCGAATCGCTCGAATGCATAGCCCACTCCAAACCACGCCGGCACCGCATGGCGGCTCTGCATCCAGCCAAACACCCACGGAATCGCGCGCAGGTCTTGCAGCCGGCGGCTTTCCGAGCGGCGTGCCGGCCGCGAGCCCATGCGCGCGTTCTCCAATTCGTTCACGGGTGTGGCTTGCTCGAAATACTCGAGGACGTCCGCGTCTTCGACGATGTGACGACGGTAGAAGTCGAAGGCGTCTTGCGACATTTCTTCCATGTTGCCGTCCCACTTGCGATCGCGGCCGGGAGTAGGGCCTTCCGGACGCGTCAGCGCTTCCAAGGACGCCGCAATCATCAATTCCAGATTCCATTCCGCCAGCACCGGATCGGAATATTTCCAATTGAGAACTTCGCCCTGTTCGGTGATGCGAATCTCGCCGGAAAAATCGCCGGCTGGTTGGGCGAGGATGGCGCGGTGCGTGGGGCCGCCGCCACGGCCCACTGTTCCGCCGCGGCCGTGGAAGAGCCGCAAATGCACGCCGCTTTCGCGCGCCACTTCGTGCAGAACGCGATGCGCCTTATGCAGTTCCCAGGTGCTCGTAAGCATCCCGCCATCTTTGTTCGAATCCGAGTAGCCGAGCATCACTTCCTGGCGACGCTGCCAGGAATCCAGCAGGCTTTTATATTCGGGCGCGGTCCACACGCGGCGCATGGTTTCCCCGGCCGCTCGCAATGAAGCGATCGATTCAAACAATGGGACGGGCATCAGCCCCGGATCCTGCGCCGTCGCGGCCACCTGCACGCCGCCAATGCTCGCCAGCCGCAGCACCGCGAAGACGTCACTTGCGGATTCGGTTCCGCTGATGACGTACGCCCGGATCGCCTCCGGTGCGTGCGTTTTCTTCAGTTGCGCGATCATGCGAAACGTATCCAGCGACTCGGTCGCGTCGCCCGAAATGCCGGCCGAGAGTTCGTCGCGTTGGCCAGACGATCGCGCCGCTGCCGGCATGGCCGCGCCCGCCAGTTCGGAAAGTGCTCGGGAATGCACCGCCGCGTGCTGACGGATGTCCAGGGTGTGCAGATGAAAGCCAAAAGTGCGCACTTTTCGCAAGAGCGGGTCCACGAGCAGTTCCGCCAGACGCTGGCCGCGGTTTTCCACCAGGCTCGAGCGCAGCACTAAAAGGTCACGCTCGAATTCGTGCGCCTCCACATAAGCGTAAGGGCTGCGCGGATTGTCGCGGGTGTGGCGCATTCGAATAAGCGCCAAATCCAGAAAATGCCGGCCGAGCTCCGGCTCGGAAATCCATTTTCCGCGCGAGGGCTCGTCGCCATATTTTGTTTCGTATGCCGCCAGCGCCGATTGCAATTCCGCGGAACATGGAATCTGATGTTGCGAAGAGCTTAATTCGTCGATCAGGCGCTGCACTTCAAAAAGATAATGGTCAAGAATCGTCGTGCGCGCCAGTTCCAGAGCGTCTGCAGTGGATTGCGGCGTGATCAGCGGATTGCCGTCGCGGTCTCCGCCGATCCACGAGCCGAAATGCAGCAATTCGGGAAACTCCTGGTGATTTAGCGCGTGGCCGTAAACTACCAAGAAGGATTCCTGAAGCTCGGCGTACAGCCGCGGCAGCGTTTCGAAGAGCGTCATGGGGTAAAAATCCAGGCCCATGCGCACCTCGTCGATCACGCCCGGTTTTTTCAGGCGCACTTCGTCCGTCTGCCACAGAGAAGTGATTTCCGCGAGAATCAGCGATTCGTATTCGGCCGCGTCGCTCGAGGGCAGCGGCAGCCGGTCCAGATTTTCCAGGTACTGCGCGATGCGCCGCCGTTTCAGGAGCACGGTGCGCCGCGCCACTTCGGTGGGATGCGCGGTGAAGACCGGCGTAATCTTCAGTTTGCGAAGGGCAGCCAGCGCGTCTTCAGCGGAAATTCCCGCGGCGCGCATGCGCAACAGCGTGCCGCGAAATGAGCCGGCCAGCGGCGGCTGTTCGGCGTGCAACTTGCCCGCGCGGCGGCGGCGCTTGCGATGATTTGTTTCCGCCAGGTTCGTCAGCTCGAAATAAATGGCAAACGCTTTGGTGACGCGGTAAGCGTCTTCCACTTTCAGCTGCGCAATGATTTCGCGCGCTTCGGCCATCAGCGCATTTTCCGCACCGGATTGCTGCGCGCCCGCAGGCAGCTGCTCGCGCTGCTGGATGAGGAGGCGGCGAAGCTGCTCCACCACTTCCAGCAACGAGTCCCCGGCCTGTTCCACCAGCACCTTGCCCAGCAACATGCCGAGCGAACGCACGTCGCGGCGCAAAGGAATTTCCTTCGCCGCGTCGGCGGTGCCGGCGGTGAGCTCCTTCAGCCGCTGGTTCTGGTTGTCCGCGCCCCAGAGTGGCGCGCTATTCGCGGATGGCATGGCATTCATAATGAAGGCAGGGACGCAGAAGCCGCAAGACCCGAATCGGACGGCGGTGCAGAGGTTCCCTGTTGACAATCTACAGGAGCAGCGGCACACTCTTGCAGTTCATCTAGGGGAAAAGGCATGAGCGCACCCGCGGAGATTCTGCAAGGCACTCTGGACCTGCTGATCCTGAAGACTCTGGCGCTCGAACCCATGCACGGCTGGGGAATCGCCCAACGCATCCAGCAGGTCTCACGCGACATCCTGCAAATTCAGCAAGGCTCGCTCTATCCCGCGCTCTATCGCCTGGAGCGCAAAAAATGGATCCGCGCGGAGTGGGGAGCTTCGGAAAATAATCGCCGCGCCAGATTTTATACGCTGACGAAAACCGGCCGGCAGCAGCTGGAGAAAGAAATGGCCGACTGGGAGCGAATGTCCACCGCCGTCGCGCTGATCCTGCAGCGCACGTAGCGGCGAGTGGGAAAGTCGCAGGAAGGTCGATTCGAGTCATGACGCCACGGCGAATTTGGTTCGCGCGCAAGAAATGGGAGCAGCAGCTCGATGACGAGTTGCGCTTTCACGTCGAGCGGCAGACCGCCGAGAACGTCGCCGCGGGCTTACCCCCGCAGGAAGCGCGTCGCAGGGCAGTCCTGCAATTGGGCGCGGCCGAAGGCTGGAAGGAATATTGCCGCGAGCAGCGCCGCAGCTTCCGGCTGGAAACCTTGTGGGCGGATATTCGCTACGGCCTGCGCGTTCTGCGCAAGAATCCGGGCTTCACGGCGGTGGCGATTCTCACTCTTGCGCTCGGCATCGGCGCCAACACGGCCATCTTCAGCGTGGTGCAAGGCGTGTTGCTCGCGCCCTTGCCTTACCACGAACCCGACCGCCTGGTCGTGGTTTGGGAAGACAATCCGCGCTTCCCACGAGTGGCAGTTTCGTATCCTAATTTTCTCGATCGGCAGCGCATTGCCCACTCGTTTCAGCAAATGGCTGGGATGACGCTGTATGGATACGACCTGACCAGTCCCGGTACACCTGAACACGTTGACGCTGCGGAGGTGTCATCGGGCTTTTTCAATACCCTGGGCGTAAAGCTTGCGCTTGGGCGCGATTTTTCGCCAAACGAGGATCAGCATGCGGCAACACCAGTAGTCATCATCAGCAATCGTCTGTGGAGAAATGAGTTTAATGGCAGTCCTCAGGCCCTCGGCAAGGACGTAACCCTGGACGGAGCTAATTACACAATCGTTGGAGTAACGCCCCCTGGATTTCATTTCGAAGCCGACGCCGATGTCTATACACCGCTGGGACAGGGCGATCCTGTGGTTCTCAATGTCCGTGCAAGCCACTGGATTCTCAACATTGCGCGCTTAAAACCTGGCATGAGCCTGTCTCAGGCGCAGGCTGAGATGAGCACGATCCAGACTGGGCTGGATCAACGCTACCCCGCTGCCAATCGAGACCTAGGAATCAGCCTCGAACCTCTCAAGCAAGTAATCATGGGAGACGTTGGTGGAACGCTTCTGCTGCTGTGGGGAGGCGTGGGGATGGTCTTGCTGATCGCTTGTGCAAACGTCGCCAATCTCTTGCTCGCGCGGTCGGCAATCCGCACGCGAGAGCTTGCGATTCGCTCGGCGCTCGGAGCGAATCGCGCCCGCATCGTGCGGCAGCTGCTGACGGAAAGTGTACTTCTCTCGCTCGCCGGTGCCGGGGTCGGGCTGCTGCTCGCAATGTTGGGGTTGAGGTGGGTACTGGCAGCAGTGCCAGGGGACTTGCCGCGCAGCGAAAATATCGGCGTTAACGTGTTCGTGCTGCTTTTTACGTTGGGTCTTTCGCTTGCCGTTGGAATTCTGTTCGGTCTCGCGCCTGCACTGAAGGACTGGAGCGCCAATCTTCAAACCTCGCTGAAGGACGGAGGTCGCGGCTTGACCCGCGCGCGTCACCGCGCCCAAAGCAGTCTTGTGATTGTGCAAATGGGATTGACGCTGGTGCTGCTGGTCGGCGCCGGCCTATTATTCCGGACGATCCGTCACTTGTGGAACGTCAATCCCGGTTTCGACACCCAGCACGTAATCACTTTCGAGGTGGGAGTTTCGCGTTCGTTGAGGAAGACCGCTGCGAGTACTCGAATTGCGTATCAGCAGTTGATCGAAAGCATTCGCGAGATTCCCGGTGTGCAGGCCGCGGATTTTACCGACGTGTTTCCACTGAGCGGTCATGGCGGGACAATGCCCTTCTGGATCGGCTCGCGGAAGCCGGCGTCGCTTCAGGGAGCACCTCGGCTAGTGTTGTTCATGACGGGTCCGGATTACCTCCGAGCGATGGGAATACCGCTGCTTCGAGGCCGCTTTTTCACTCGGGAGGACACCACCAAGTTCCCGTGCGTAGTAGTCATCGACAGGGTTTTCAGCAGCACGTATTTCCCGGATAGTGACCCGTTGGGCCAGACAATTTCAGCCGGCTTCGCGTCGTTTGGTCCTTGCCGGATCGTCGGCGTAGTGGGCCACGTCAGACATTGGGCGTTGGATGATCCGAGAACGAACATCCAAAATCAGATGTACTTTCCACTTTATCAAGATCCGGACGAGTGGGTGGCCGACAACTTTGGATATTTGACGGTCATGGTGCGCACGCCGCTCGACAGCTCAGCAGCGATGTCCGCGATAAAGGCAACAATCTACGACGCGGGCAACGATCAGCCAGTTTACAACGTTCAAACGATGCGACAGATCGAAACGGAGTCCATGTCGGCGCAGCGGTTTCCGATGATTCTGCTGGGAGTGTTCGCGGGCTTGGCGTTGCTGTTGGCGTCCGTGGGCGTTTACGGCGTGATCTCCTATTCGGTGACCCAACGTGTCCATGAGATTGGGATTCGCGTGGCAGTCGGCGCAGAAAAGCGGGACATTTTTCAGATGATAATCGGTCAGGGTCTTCGGCTGGCTCTCGCTGGCATGGTGGTCGGGGCAGCAGCCGCTTTGATTCTCGCGCGGTTGGTCTCCGCTTTCTCGCATCTGCTTTACGGAGTTGGCGCCAGCGATCCGCTGACGTTCATCACGGTCTCAGTCGTCCTGACTGCAACGGCGGTCTTGGCCTGCTACATCCCGGCGCGGCGGGCGACGCGCGTGGACCCGATGGTGGCGCTGCGATATGAGTGAGCAGATATCCGGCGGCAGCTGAACTTAAACGACCCGCGGAAGTGTCGCGAGGCGCAAATTATGGTTCTTTGGCAAAAGTTACTCGCGCGCAAGAAATGGGAGCAGGAGTTGGATGAAGAACTGCGCTTCCACGTCGAGCGGCAGACCGCCGAGAACGTCGCCGCGGGCTTACCCCCGCAGGAAGCGCGTCGCAGGGCAGTCCTGCAATTGGGTGCGGCCGAAGGCTGGAAGGAATATTGCCGCGAACAGCGCCGCGGCTTCTGGCTGGAAACGACATGGACCGACGTGCGCTACGGCTTCCGCATGCTTGCGAAAAACTGGAGACTAACTTCTCTTGCGATTCTCTCTTTGGGTGTGGCGATGGCCGTCTGTGTGGTGGGCGTAAGCGTGTTCAACACGGCCCTGTTGCGACCGCCTGCAGCTGCGGACCCTAGCCGCCTGGTCACGATTTACACGCGATCCCCATCGGGCGCATTCGAGGACGTTTCCTATCCGGATTACGAGTATTACAGAACCAACAACCAAGTATTTTCTGGCGTGGCGGCTTTCCCGAATTCGATTTCGAAATTCAACATGAGTTTTGGCAAGCGAGACGAAGCCGGAACAATCAACGCGATTTCCGACAATTACTTCACGGTGATGGGAATTCAGCCTGTGCTCGGTGAATTATTCATCCGCGGAGATGACGATAAAAAGATCCCAGCCGCGGTGCTGAGCTATTCCTGTTGGAAAAGGTGGGGAGCGGACCCCCAAATCATCGGTAAGACGATGACGGTGAGACGGCACACGCTCACGATTGTGGGCGTCGCCGCAAAAAGCTTTCCCGGGACCGTATTTGGATTTGGCACCGATGTGTTCATCACTCTGGCCACTGCGGCGGATATCTTTCAGGATCCCGGATCATTGACTGATCGTGCCGAGCGCGGGCTGCTTTTAGTCGCGCGGCTAAGACCAAACGCGACACGGCAACAAGCAAGGGCAGAAATTGGATCGTTGTCCCAGCGGCTCGCCGCGGACTTTCCAGAAGCAGACAAGAACCGTGCCGCCGTATTGACGAACACCAGCGTATTGCCCCCGGATGCGCGATCAACAGCTGAGCTGATATCGGGTGTGTTGGTCGCGATTGTTCTGCTCGTTCTGCTCATCGCTTGCGCCAACGTGGCCAATCTCTTGCTCGGTTTGGCGGCAGGAAGGAAGCAAGAAGTCCTGATCCGCGTTGCGCTCGGAGCAACACGCGCAAGGCTGGTGCGCCAGCTCCTGACGGAGAGCACCCTCCTGTGCGCGGCAAGCGGAATCGTGGGTTTTCTGGCCGCCTCGGTACCCCTCCGGAAGCTTTCTGATTTCAACGCTTCTCTTCCAGTCATGGGCGCGTTCGAGTTCGCTGCCAATCTTCGCGCCGATGGGATGGTGGTGGCCATGACGTTTGGTTTGATCGTCATCGCGGGCCTAGCCGTTGGACTGGCGCCAGCTCTGCACTCTTCGAAGCCGAATCTGGCGGGAGCGATGAGCGGAGAAATCGCAGTGGGAGGCACGCGCAAAGGCATTCTGCGAAATTTGTTGGTGGGCATCCAGGTGGCGGTGTGCACGCTCGTGATGGTGGGGGTTGGGTTGTGTCTGCGAAGTTTGCACAATCTGCGTGAAGTGAATCCGGGCTTCTCCGCGCGGAATCTCGCCGCCGTACCAGTGGACCTGCAGGAAAGTGGATTCTCCGAAGCCCAGGGACGAAAATTTTACAATGACTTGCGGCAGGCGGCATCCCGACTGTACGGAGTCGAATCATTTTGCCTGGCCCCGGCGCTTCCGCTGGGAGAGAACGCTTGGGACACGGACGAGGTGCATTTCGAGGGCAAAGCCAACGAGAATCAGCAACCCGTGGAAATTGCGTTCACCGTCGTGGACGGCAATTATTTTGCAACTCTGGGAATTCCGTTGCTTGCCGGGCGGACATTTGATTCCTCCGATTCGGAGAAGAGCCCCGAGGTCGTTGTCGTGAACCACAAGTTGGCGGAAACGTATTGGCCCGGCGAAAACCCGGTGGGAAAGCGCCTGCGCATCAAAAACGGCGACCGGATGGCCACCGTCGCAGGCGTGGTCGGTGACGGCAAGTACAGCGACCTCGACGAGCCAACTCGTCCTTACCTGTACTACGACCTTGCCCAGCATTACCAAACCGGTATCGCTTTAATCATCCGGACAGAGGGCGACCCTCATCATTGGCTCGAGCCGCTCGCGCAGATTGTGCGGAAACTCGGCGCGCAGAGTGTGCTGCCGCCGGTGACGTTCGACGAATGGATGAGATTTACGCTCTTCTTCCCCACCCTCACTTTGGAAGTAGTCAGCGGACTTGGCGCGCTCGCGCTGTTATTGGCAGCTATGGGGCTTTACGGCGCGGTTTTTCATTCCGTCAGCGAGAGGAAAAAGGAAATCGGAATCCGCATGGCGCTAGGCGCCCTGCCATCGCACCTGGTGACGCTATTCCTGCGGCAGACTACCATCATTGCCGGCTTCGGCGTGCTGATAGGCCTCCTGCTGGGCATCGCGGCCACGATTATTTTCAACTCACAATTTTATGGCATCCGCCCCGTCGAGTTGCAAGTGCTGATACCCGTGGCGGTGCTGATTTTGCTGGTCTCGATGGCGATCGCCTATGCAGCGGCCCGGCCCTGGATCAATGCAAGCCCCATGGAGGCGGTTCGGCATATTTGAGCGGTAGAGCGCGATATGAATATCTGGCGGCGGTGGTCGCGCAAGAAATGGGAGCCTGCTCTCAAGTTTCTCGCACCTGCTCTATGGAGTGAGCGCAAGCGACCCGGCAACGTTCCTACTAGTCTCGGTCGTATTGACCGGGGTCAGCGTTTTGGCGTGCTACATTCCGGCGCGGCGGGCGATGCGCGTGGATCCGATGGTGGCGCTGCGTTACGAGTGAAAATTTCGAGCGTGCATCGGGGGCGCAGGGATATCCTTCGAACCGCGGGTGAGGGACGGTCCGCGGTTGCTATTCCGTTACTTTTACCTTGATATCGCTTTTGGGCGGCATGCGTAGCATGACTTCCGTGGTTTTCTTGGGGCGAATCAGCACGCGCTTATCCCAATCGGAAAACTGGCCGCCAGAGTACGCGCGAAGATCGTATTGGCCGGCGTCGTAGCGCGCGAATTCAAAATGGCCGTTGGCGTCGGTGTGCGTGGCGTGGGGACTCAGGCCGTCGGAAGTTTGCAGAGTTACGCTGGCATCCGCCACGTGCTTGCCGTGCGCATCCACCACTGTTCCTTCGATCGTTCCCAATCCTCGAGCAAATTGAGCGTGTGCTGCCGCGGCAAATGCCAGAGTCGCGGCGACCGTAAGAGCCAGGACAGTTCGTTTCATTCTGCACCCCGGGATACTGCTGCACTAATTTTACGCGTCGCTTCCCGTGCGGCCTGAAGTGATCCTGCAAAATGTTCTCGAAAAGGAACTCCTGTTCGCGCGGACAGGCGAAGATTGCACCCGCATGCAAAAAATAGCGCGTCGCGCTATTGCGGTTGCTTGGGCCTTGCAATCAATCGGAGAGTAAGGTCGGTCTGCTTGCCCGTATTTACTTCGATGTTGTGCTTCCACTCGCTCCACTCGCCATCGTGGTAGGCGCGCGCGTCGTAATAGCCGTGTACGAGTTCCGGAAAGAAAAATCGTCCCTGCTGGTTCGTGGTGGTCACCTGAGGATGATCGCCGCCTGCATTTTGCGACGTGACCCGCGCGCCGGCCACGGGCTTGCCGTTTCGTCCGACCACCGTCCCTGCGAGCGTGCCCATTCCTCCATCGTCGTGCGCGGCCGTGCCCAGCGCCAGCAGCGCGGCACACATCAGAACGAGAGCGAATCGTTTCATGGAGCACTCCTTAGTTGCTTTTCACTGGATTTTACGCCTGGCTCGCGCGCCCGCGGCACACGCGCGGCACTGATGTGGTTGAAAAGGAACTCCTGTTCGCGCGGACAGGCGATGCTGCGTCGAAATAAGCTGGTGCTTGATCGGGGGAACAGCTGAGACGGTGTGGGGCGCTCAATACTTGTAGTGCTTGCTGGCGGCCGCGTGCGCGGGTTCCTCCATCCGGCCGCTGTCCGGACTTGCGCCACGCTCGAGCGCCAGGTAATAGGTCAGAAGTTGCAACGGAATCAAGTGGACGAATGCCGAAAGCCATTCCGGAGCCGCGGGGAGCACCAGAATTTCTTCAGCGGATAGATCGTGGTTTGCGGCAGGCACCGCAATCGCCAGGCGCGGCATTTTCAGTTCGCCTGCGGCGCGCAAGATCTGCCGGCCACGCTCATCCGTCGAACCGCCGGTGAATAGGCCGACGAGCGAGCCGCGCGAGTCGGTCTCCGAAAACGGTCCGTGCAAAATTTCTTCCGTCTCGAACCCCTCCGCGGCGATGTAGGAGGCTTCCTTGATCTTCAGCGCCGCTTCGCTGGCGGTGGCCCAGGCCGCGCCCGAGCCAAAGATTTCAATGCGGGAATGCGGAGCGATACGCCTGGCCCACGCGCGCACCTGGGGCTCGAGGGTTAGCGCTTGCCGCACCAGCTCCGGCACAAGGTCGAGCGCCTCAATCACGGACGGCGTGGGCAACATATGTTTCTGGCTGGCGATGCGCGCAATCATCAGCGCCAGCACCGTCAGCGCTGTGCTGTAGCTTTTTGTGTAGGCGAACGCCACTTCCTGTTCGCAAGTTTCGATGTGAAAATCCGCGCCGCGAATTTCATCGTTGCTCACCTGCCCGGTAATCACCACCGTGAATGCGCCCGCCGCTCGCGCCATGCGCAAAGCCTCGAGCGAAGCGCCGGTGGCGCCGGTGTGGGTGATCACCACCACTGCGTCATTGCGCCCGAGGGCCATCGGATGATGCACCAGCTCAAACGATTGTTCGGCGTGCGCCAAAAAAACTCCGCCGGTGAATTCGCGCATCCAGTTTTCCGCCACTCGCGCCGCGTGCAGCGAAGTTCCGATGCCCACGAAAAGGATGCGCTCTTTTTGCGCCACGGCATCCGCCATGCGGTCGATTCCCACCCGCTGCGCCAGCACGCTTTCGATCAATGCCGGCTGGTCGTGAATCGCCTGATACATGTAGTAGGGGTGGGCCTTGCGCGGCTCAGGCATGTGATTTCGCTCCACTCACGTTATATTTGGATGCGTCTGTCTGGGTGCCGCTATTCTATCGGAATAGGAGCCAGGATGCCTCGTTACCTCTCGCAGCACACACTCGCATGCTTGACGCGCCAGGGCGCCGAGGAGCTTGCCAAACGAATTTTGGCCGCCAAGCCGGTTTCCGCGCGGCGCGTTCTCGTCAACATGCAGGAAGGAAAAATGCTCGCGGAGTTCGACGCCAGCACCCGCGAAGAACTCGAAAAATGGATGGCCACGGAAAAATTCCATTTCGATTGGCTCCTGCGCATCGAGTTCGAAACCTCCGACGGGAGCCTGAAGGCCGTTTCGTGACGCACCATCGGATGAGTCCGATCTGCCTTGGAGGAGCCGAGCGCATTTACCCTTGGGAGTGACAGAAGTCCTCCGCAATTCGCGGCGTCGCCCGCAACTCAAAGATTAATCAGCAGTTACCTACGTTTTTCCCGAACTTGGAAAGTCGAGTACTAATACTCGCGTACCGAAATTTATGAGCCGCGCGCGCCATTGGTTCTTCTCCGCGATATCGCCAGAATTGTGGTGCGGGTTGGAAGCTGCGATTGCGGGGACGACGGTTCCACAAAAAAAGGAGCCGGGGCACGCTATCCAACCCGTCCAAGCCCTGCTGCCGGCGCCCCTTCTACACAATTCCGTTGGCTGGCAGGGTCATACTCCGCAGCACTCTCCTTTTCGGACGATTTGCTCACTCCGTGTTCTAGCACGCCCTGTTACCGGCGAAATTCAACGCGCTCTTCAATCCGCTGCAGAGGTCCACACAAGGTAGATGATGAATCGCGGGGAATGAGAAAAATTTCCGCGCAACATATACAATAAAAACCACTGCAACTGATGGCCGCTAGCGTGCTTCTGATGATGT
The DNA here is from genome assembly GCA_963780035.1 of uncultured Acidobacteriota bacterium. Classification (GTDB taxonomy): domain Bacteria; phylum Acidobacteriota; class Terriglobia; order Acidiferrales; family UBA7541; genus Palsa-295. Next base: position 128,797 of record CAWAAG010000027.1, read on the forward strand.
TGGAAGCTGGCGTAGGGCCCTTCGGCAGGATGAGCGTCAGAGACATCAGACAGGTGACGGCAAAATCAGCCAGGGCGGCGCGCAGGACAATCGCGGTCTTTCTAGCGGCTCTATTCCTGCTGCCTTTTTCTCTGAATGCCACGGACCTGCAGCCGCAAGCGGCTCAGGCTTACGACCGTTACATTCAACTCACGGAAGCACAGGTCAATTCCGAGTTGGCGCAAAGCGGGCCTTACTTGTGGATCGAACGGCTCCCGGAAGCGCGGCGCGCCGCCGCCGAAACACAATTACGCAACGGGCAAATCGTGATTGAGCGGCTGTACACGCTCGACAACGGCAAGGACATTCCCGCGCCCGGCGGCCTTATTCATCACTGGATCGGCACCGTTTTTGTGCCCGGCGCGACGCTGGCACAAACGCTTTCCTTCATGCAGGACTACAACCACAAAGTGGATTACTTCAAGCCGGACATCACCCGTTCGAGAATTTTGCGGCACCAAGGCGACGATTACTTTGTGCTGCTGCGCTTTTACACGAAGAAAATCATCACGACTGTGATTGACACGGATCAACAGGTTCATTACCACGTGGTGGATCGCACCCATGCCTGGAGCCGTTCGCGCACCACGCGCGTGCAGGAAGTAGAAAACGCCGGAGAGCCGGACGAAAAACTCGAGCCGCAGGGCCACGACCGAGGATTTCTCTGGCGCATGAACACCTACTGGCGCTTCGAAGAGAAAGACGGAGGCACCTACATTGAATGCCAGGCTATTTCGCTCACGCGCGACATTCCCACGGGGTTGGGCTGGGCGGTTGGCCCGTTCGTCACCAGCGTGCCGAAGGAATCCTTAACCTTTACTTTGTCAACGGCCCGCGCCGCGCTGCTTCATCCCTCCTCAGCGCATCTTCAAAAATAAAATCACATCGCGAGCGCACGAGCGTGTTGCCTGCCGACAAGCTTCCCCCGATCTGCGGAAAATTGCGCCAGTATATTGGGATTAGTACGTCGTGCTGCCCAGATAAATGTCGTCGAGGGTGTTTTTATCCGCGGCTGCGAGCGGCGCAAACGACAAGAAGCTGACCGTGTGGCCATCGCCGCTAATCGAAGGAACCAGATTCGCTCCGCTGACGGGAGAAGCTTGGGTGCCCGCGGAAATGCTGGAGAGCGCCAGGCCGGTGGTGCAGGAAATCGTAACGCCCAGGCAGCTATTGCGCACGAAAATGTTCTCTACGCCGTTGCTGGTATTTCCCAGATTGGAAGCGAGCGATGAGAAGGCGATGAACTGGCCGGATAAACTGATGCTGGGATGTTCGCTCAACCCATTGGCGGGCGTGGAGCCGTCGGTCGTAGATATCAGGGTCGTCGAAGGAGTACAGCTGACGGTCGTCAAGACGACGCCAAGGCAAGTATCCCGAACATAGATTTCCTGCGTGGGACCCACGCCCACAATGAGGTTGGTCGCGGTCGAGGCGAACGCGACAAAGCGTCCGTTGTACACCGTGCCGCCGGTGCAAGCCGTTGTCCCGGTGATGGTGGTTTCGCTGCCGCAGGACGAGACGGATGACTGCACGCTGGCGCCGTCGGCAGGAGTGGTGCCGTCGGGGGTCGAGATTAACGTGGTGACCGGTGTGCACGTGTTATCCGTGCTGGCGATAGAGGTGGCGCACGTGCTGCGTTCGAAAATCTCGGAACTACCATTGGGATTTGGCGCCGTGGAGCCCAGATTCGTAGCCGTCGAAGCGAACGAAACAAACAACCCGTCCTCGGAGATGGAGGCGTTCGAGCTCGCTCCATTTGCGAATGTTGCGCTATCCGGCGAGGAGACCAGATAAGTCGTCGGCACGCACGTGCCGGGGGTGGTCTGGGTCGTCGCGATATTGCAAGTATTGCGAATGTAGACCTGCGGGGTGATGCCATTGGCAGTGATGTTCGTCACCAGGTTCGTGGCCAGCGAAACAAACGCCACATACTCCCCATCCGGACTGATCACCGGGTCGTAGCTGGGTCCATTTCCGGCAGTCAGCCCGTCCGGCGACACCGAGACCAGCTGCGTATCGTAATTCGAACTCGGATTAATCGTGCACGCGGCGGTTGGGGTCGGCAGACAAACGGGCCGCCAGTACACCTGGGTGATGCCCGCCGGTACCGGTGCGGTGGTGACGAGGTTCGTCGCCAGGGACGTGAATGCCGCGTGCGTTCCATCCGCGCTAACTGTCGGTTCAGAGCTCACACCGTTAGCCGCGTTGCCGTTGGGGTCCGAGCTGACCACAGCCGTGACAGGAGAACACGAAGCCTGCCCGAGGCAAGTGTTGCGCACATAGACGTCGGCTGCCGTATTCAGATCCGTAAGCACCAGATTGCGCGACGCAGACGCAAAAGCGACATATTGGCCGGTGTTGCTGGTGGAAGGTCCCACCGTGGCCGTGGTGAGCCCGAGCGCGTCATTCGTACAAGAGGCCAATCCTCCGCAGAGGCCATTCGCTGCCTGCGAACCGTCTGCAGCAAGGTCCACCAGTATCGGCAACCCCAGCAAGTGGGTGGGATTGACCGCGAAAGTAAGAATATTGGAGGTGCCGCCGCCGGGCCCGGCATTCACCACGGTGATCTGATCGACCCCACCCTGCAATAGATAGTCCGGGGTCAGACTGGTCGTTGCGCTGGTGCCACCCGACACCGAAGTGGCGAATGGCACGCCATTCACGTTGATGCTGGAATATTGGTTCAGGAAGCCAGTGCCGGTGACGGACAGCGTTACCGCCGTGGTCCCGCCGGCTTGTTCATTCAAGGGCGCAACCGCGGAAATCGTGGGCACCGGAGTGTCCACGTCCAGCGCGAACGGCGTGGAACTGCCTCCGCCGGGTGCCGGGTTCACCACCGTGATCTGCAGCGTTCCGGGGCTGACCACGTCCGTCGAACTGAGCTGTGCGGTAAGGGACGTTGAGCTGTCGTAAATTGCGCTGCGGTTCGCGCCGTTCACAAAAACTTCTGATTGCGAAACAAAGTTCGTGCCCGTGAGGTGCAGGATCAGGCCGTTTTGGGTGCCGACCAGAACGGCAGCCGGGTTGATCGAAGTGACCTGCGGTATGCCGCTGGTGGCCGGTGAAATCGTAAACACGGTGAAGTCCGGAGCGGGCTTACCCTGCGGAGGATACGTGCCCCCGCCCGGCTGCGGAGTGGTGACGCTGATATAAAGCGTGTTGGGGTTCTGCAGCAGCGACGCCGGCAGCGTGACAATGATTTGATTTGTGCTTACATATTGGAAAGTGGCAAGCAGGCTCGGGCTCGAGTTCGGTGACTGCGCCACTCCCACCTGAGTTTGCTGGATCAGGTTTTTCCCGTTCACCGTCAAGTAGGACGTCGGACTGCCGGCGACGATGCTGGTTGGCGATAGAGACGTAATCGAGGGAGCGGGATAGTTGATGACCTGCTCGCACGAAGGCAACACCAGCATTACGACCAACAAACACCAGAACGCCAGCCGAGATTGTTCCCGCAAAGTCCTCACCCCTATGCTTGTATGTCGATGCCCGAGACGTCGGCGCAATCCTAGAGACTACTAAAGATGGCCCCAGCGGGCAATCAGGATGCCTGCCGCGGGGCGGATTGTCCAGTGATACAGAGGCTTTTCTGGGAGTCTGGCTCGGGGCGATCTTCCCAGCGGGCATCGGATTCTTGCCGTCGAACGGGCCCCAGGGGAGCGCGCTTAAGCCCAGTCGTTTGTAACCGTTCGTTAATGAGGATGTAGCGTCTATCTGTGTTTTACTATCCGTCCTACAGAAAGCGGCCCATCGAGCTTTCGTGCCCAGGATTGATGCCCCGATTCATTGCCCAAGCTGGATTGGCGATTTTGTGCGCGCTATGGGTGTGTTTGGCGGGTGCTCCCCTGGTCGCAGCCCAGGATCAGCAACCGGACGATTCTGCCGTCCACGCGGTTGCTGCCACCGCGCCTGACGTGGCTAAGTCTGCGCAACAAACCACCGCAGGCACGCCCGCGGCCGCGCCGGCTGACCAACCCGATGACAACGACACGGTGACGCTTTTCCCACACTCCGAAACCAGCCGCTACTGGATTTCTGGCCAGGCCAACGTCATTTTGCAGTGGCATGGCTCGTTTCCGGCTTCCTATAGCGGAACCAACAGCTTCAAGCGCGTCCCCGAAAACGCGACGTCGAAGGTCTACACGCTCTATCTGGGCTATGAACTGACGCATACCACCGAAGTGTACCTGGACATGGAAAGCGCGGGCGGACGCGGCCTGAGCAACGCGCTGGGTTTGGCCGGATTCACGAATCTCGATGTGGTGCGCAATCCCAGCCTTGGCGACGTTCCTTACGTCGCCCGCATCATGATTCGTCAGATTATTCCGCTCAGCCACGACCGCGTATCGGCAGAGCGCGCCCCGCTCGCTCTCGCTACTTCGCTTCCGGCGCGCCGCTTGGAATTGCGCCTGGGAAAATTCACCATGCCTGATTTTCTGGATGTGAACTCCTACGGCGACGACAGCCACCTACAATTTCTAAACTGGACCGTGGACAACAACGGCGCGTACGACTACGCCGCAAACACGCGCGGCTACACGGACGGCTTGATTCTGGAGTATGACGACCACTGGTGGACGGTGCGGTTCGCCGAAACACTGATGCCGAAGGTAGCCAACGGCATCCACCTGGATGCGGACATCGCGCGAGCACGCGCGGAAAATCTGGAGCTGGAAGCGCGCGGAAATTTGTTGTGGCATCGCCCGGGCGTGGTGCGCTTGCTCAGCTACCTGAATCACGCGGACATGGGGAATTACGAAGAGGCCATCCGAGACTATCTGAACGATCCGGTCGCGCCTCCCGATATCACAGCTACGCGACGACAGGGACGCCACAAATACGGATTCGGCCTGAATTTTGAGCACGAGCTTACACCGCATCTGAGCACCTTTGGACGCGTGGGCTGGAGCGATGGGCGCAACGAATCGTTTGCTTACACAGAAGTAGACCGCACGCTGGAGCTGGGCGCCTTTGCCAAAGGCGATTGGTGGCGGCGGCGCAACGACCGCGCCGGAGTGGCCTTCGTCGTCAACGGAATCGTAGCGGCTCACCAGCAATATCTGGCGGACGGCGGGCTGGGTTTTCTGCTCGGCGATGGCGCCCTCAGCTACGGCCCGGAAAAAATCGTCGAGGCCTTTTACACGGCCCACCTGTGGCGCGGATTCTTCGCATCGTTCGACCTGCAGCACGTCAACAACCCCGGATACAACAAGGCTCGCGGTCCCGCGCTGGTTCCGGGGCTTCGCCTGCACGTTGATTTCTAATCGTGGCCCGGGACAGCCACGTCGTCACTCGATTTAATTGTGGATTGCCGCGCACTCTCGGACTAAGCTGCGCGCCTGCGGCATGGGGCGCCGGTCCCGACCGGGCGAGCCGCTCGGAGGAATTCTCATGTCACTTCGCAAGCTCGTTGCTATTCCAGCTCTCGTTCTTTGCATTGCCGCCGCGCCGCTGCGTGCGCAAGACGCCGCCAAGCCGCAGAGCAAACCGCCGGACGCCTCAGTTCAAGCCGCTCCGGCACCGCCGCCCCCCGCAAAGCCCGCGGATGTGGCCACTCCCGATGCAATCCTTGCTGCAACCTACGACGTGATCTCAGGGCCAGCAGGGCAGAAGCGCGACTGGGACCGCTTTCGCTCGCTCTTCGTTCCCGGCGCGCGGCTGATTCCGGCGGTTCCGAAGAAGGACGGAAGCGGCTACGTAGCCCGCGTGATCACACCCGACGAATACGCAACTCACGCCGACGCCTATTTTCAAAAGAATGGTTTTGCCGAGAGGGAAATCGCGCGCAAGTCAGAACGCTACGGCAACATCATGCAGATTTTCAGCACTTACGAATCGCGGCACGACGCCAGCGATCCAACACCATTCGCGCGGGGAATTAATAGCTTTCAATTGCTCTACGACGGCACCCGCTGGTGGGTGGTCACGATTTTCTGGCAGGAAGAGACGCCAGATAATCCTTTGCCCAAGGAATTTTTGCCGGCGGCAAAATAGCGATCGCCTTATTTCGGCTGAACGGGACTGGTTGGAGGAAGTGTCGCCGGAGCGGCAGCCGCTGCCGGTGCAGGTGACGCGGGCCCAGCCGGCGCGGGCAGCAGGATTCGCAGCACGTCGGGCGGAAGTTTATCGGCGCGCGCCATCAACGCGCTCACCTGCCAGATTTGCTGGTCCGCCAGCGCCTTCTGAAAGCTGGGCATCCCCGTGAGCCGAATGCCGTTTTTCACTTTCCAATAAGTGACGCCGACCGGATCATCCGTTACGGTTTCTTTCTGGGTGAAAAGTTGCGGCGCGTGCGGAAACATGCCTTGCGAAGCCGCCGAGGGCGCCTGCAACGGCAAGCCGTGGCAGAAAGAGCAATTCTTCTGGTACACGTCGGCTCCCGCCTCGAGATCCTCGGTGGTAAACGTGGAAACGTCGCGCTGCGGAGCTTCCTTTTCAATGCGCGCGTGCAATGCGCCGCGCGCCAGGAATTTTTCGAACGGCATGGGAGCATCGGTTGCGGCGGCGGGCGCTTGCCCATTCTCGATATAGAAAAAAATCGCGGCCGGCACAATCACGATTCCTAAGACCAACCCCACCAGAAAGGCTTTCATCGCGGATCCTTTTCGTGCTTTCAATTCGTGCAGAAAAAAGAAGACGATTGAATAGCATATCAGGCAGCGGTCTGCCACCGCTTTCGTGCGGGCCAAATTCGCGCTTGCGGCCGAGGCGCCGATAAGAGATGAATACCGGACATTTCCGGGAGGGGTATATGTATCAAGCCGATTTGCTCAAGGGCCGCACAATTTTTATTACCGGCGGCGGCACGGGGCTGGGGCGCTCCATGGCGCTGCGTTTCGCTGAACTGGGCGCGAATATTTTCCTGGTTGCGCGCCGGGAAGAGCCGCTGCAAGAGACGGCCGAGGCGATTCGCGCCAAGGGAGCGCGCGCCGCATACGTCTCGGCGGATATTCGCGATTTCAGCGCGGTCGAAAAGGCCGTGGCTGCCGCCGAGAAGGAATTTGGGCGCGTGGACACGCTGGTGAACAATGCCGCGGGCAACTTTATCGCGCGCACCGAGAAGCTTTCGCCCAATGCCTTCAACGCGGTGGTGGGAATCGTGTTGCAGGGCACCTTTCACTGCACGCTGGCACTGGGACGGAACTGGATCGCGGCCAAGCAGGCCGGCCACGTGCTGAATATCGTCACCACCTACGCGGCGGCAAATTCCGGCTCGGGATTTGTGGTGCCCTCGGCGTGCGCCAAAGCCGGAGTGCTGGCGATGACGCGCTCGCTCGCCGTGGAATGGGCGCGCCATCACATCCGGCTCAATGCCATCGCGCCCGGACCATTTCCCACCGAGGGCGCGTGGTCGCGTTTGCTGCCATCGAAAGAATTGGAAGAGCGCGCCAAGAAAAATCACCCCATGGGACGCTTCGGGCGCCATGATGAGCTCGCGAACCTCGCTGTGTATCTGCTTAGCGAGCAGGCCGATTACGTCAACGGCGAATGTGTGGTGATTGACGGCGGATTGTGGCTGCGCGGCGCCGGCGAATTTAACGACTTTCTGGATTTGCCGGACGCGGCTTGGGAGACGCTGGAATCTGCGCGCAGAAAATGAAATCGCTCGCGTGCTGCTGGAGCGAATTCGAGCCTAGTGCGCCGCCGTGGGCGCAACTTCCGTGGGATATACATTGATCGCCGCGGGATCAATCTCAAATCGCAGTATCCAGTCGCTCGCGACGTTGCGGCCATCTACTTGCGCGGGCCGAAATTTCCAAAGTTGCGCGGCTTGCAATACCCGATCGGCAAAATATTTGCTCGGTCCAGGCGAATCGAAAGCGGCTTCCGTCACGTTGCCGGATTCATCCACGTGGACTTTGACGCTCACACGAACCTTGCCCTGGATTGTGTCTCTGGCCTTCTGTGGCGCGTCCGGCATCGCTTGCTGTACCACCGCGCCACGAACAAAGCCGGCTATGGCTGCGGTGTTTGCCGCTGCGGGCTCAGCCGCATCCGTCTGCTTCACCAGCGGTGCGGGAGCCGGCAAATTCGCAGCCGGTTTCTTGTCGCTCGTCGTTGCTGCGGGCTTCTGCGGAGGCTGCATTACAGCAGGTTTCGGTTCTGGCGGCGGTGGCTTCGGCTCTGGTGGCGACTGTATCGCCGGTTGTTCCAACTTCACGACGGAAGGTTGCTGCACGTTCGAGCGATGCCTGAGCAGTATCGCCCCTACCAGCACGATTACCAGCGCCACGCCGGCTGCTACTGCCGGAACAGCATACTGCGGCACTACGACCGAATTCTGCGGCCCCCGATCTGTTTCGGTTTGCTTGGCAGGCGCGGCGGCGCTGCCCGGTATGCGCGCGGCAATGTCCGCGACGCTCCAGCGTAGTTGAGGGTCTCGACGCAAACAGTGCCGCGCGATTTCCAGAAACTCCGCGGGCATTGTCGAGGGCGGGACCGGATCGCCCTGATTGGTTCGCTCCCACACCGGCACGCGCTGCGTCAGAGCTTCGGCCAAAGTCATTCCCAGTGACCACACATCGCCCGCAGGAGATATTCTTCCGCCGGCAGCTTCGGGCGAGTCATAGGGGCTCGGCTTGCCCAAACTGCCTTTCGAGTCGCCAATCCGGCACAGCCCGTCGCTGGAAATTTTCAGTTGCTCATCCAGCGCCATGATATTCGCGGGCTTAATGTGGCCATGCACGAATCCTTTTCCGTGAATGTATCCGAGCGCTTCCACGAGCGGTCCTAGAATGTCGCGCGCTTCGTCCGCTGCGATGGACCTCTTGGCGATCACCGAAGCCAGGTTTTCGTCGGCGCATTCCATCACCACGTACAGCAAGGGGGAGTTGTCCAGGTCGCAGCGTCCCATGTCAAAAATTCGCAGCAGGTACGGGTGAGACAGAGTTGCCGCCTGCCGCCAGCGGCCGAGTTGGCCTCTCGCATCCACGGCGTCCGCCGGAATCAGTTTGATCGCGGCTTTGAGGATTTCCGGCTGACGCAACTCGGTCAGAAACACGGCGCTGTGATCCGTCTCGCCGACGAATTCGCTGAGCCGGTACTTGCCGTCAACGACTTGGCCCACCCACTGTGCTGCAGCGGCAGTCATGCGCCGCTTCCAGTGGAAGTGCCTGCGGCGGCTAGACACGGCGTCCGTGCGGGCATGTACGAGATTACCCCGCGGGGGCAGATATGCCTCGCTTCGGCCGACATGTGAGCTTCCATCATTGCGGTAAACGTCAATCCGGCGTCCCTGCTATCTTTTGCAGGGCTTTAGCGCATCGGGCTGGGGCGTAGCCGACGGCCACGGGGATCGGCTAACTCCCAAACCCTCGTGACACACATTCTGCAACAAAATACTCCCAACGGCGCTAAAAACTCGGGCCATGTCTCGCTTGCCTATTTGCCTGCCGCTCCTAGGACAGCCCGAAGGTTATTTTACATGCTCCATATCGACCACAATACATAGTACAATAGTGCCGTCGATAGTTAGAGAGGTATGCGCAATTGAGAACGATGAGCACAAAGGTGAAAGTCTCTCCGAAGTATCAAATCGTGATTCCCAAGGCTATCCGGGAAGAAATGAAGCTCCGGCCAGGCGAGGAGCTGGTGGCTTTATTACACGACGGCGCGCTCCATTTGAATCCGGCCAAGTCCATCCGCGAACTTCGCGGCATCGCCAAGGGAATACGCTGGGAGCCGGCCGACCGTGACCGAAACGACCGGTTCTGAGGCTACGCTGGTGGATTCGTCCGGCTGGATCGCCTATCTTGGCGATGGACCGCAAGCAGAGTCTTTCGGGACTCATCTGGAGCGCGAGGACCTGCTCGTCGTGCCGACGATCGTAATCTATGAGGTCGTAAAGAAACTACAACTCACGTCCAGCAGTGCCATCGTGCAAAGGTTCTTGTCCCACGCGTTTCGTGCGCGGGTCGTCGAACTAGACGTAAATCTCGCAATCGCGGCAGCACAAATCAGTATGCACCAGAAGCTGGCCATGGCTGACGCTATAATCTATGCGACGGCGGGATTCGTGGGCGCCCAACTCGTAACCAGCGACACTGACTTCCGCGATCTTCCGGGCGTGATTGTGCTCTGAATTGCGCTGCTCCCGAACGTTCCGAGCGAAGTCCCTAGAGGACGTGCGCCCCGGGCGTCTTGCCTTGACCCGCTTTATCTGCGCCAGTAAGCTAGTTGTTTCCAAAGAGGACTAACGACCCTGCATGAGCGCTGAAACCATTCAAATCACTCTGCCGGATGGCGCCACCCGCGAGGTTCCGCGGGGCACCACCTCCGCGCAAATTGCGCACCAAATATCGCCGCGCCTGGCGAAAGAAGCCCTGGTGGCGCGCGCGGACGGCGAACTGGTTGATCTCGCGCGCCCGCTCGAGCACGATGCGAAAATTTCGATTCTCACCGCGAAAGATCCAGACGCGGTGCAAGTGTTCCGCCATTCCGCGGCGCATCTGCTTGCCGCAGCCGTCCTCGAGCTGTATCCCAACGTGAAACTTGGCATCGGACCGCCGATCGAAAATGGCTTCTTCTACGAATTTGTGCGCGAAGAACCTTTCACTCCGGACGACCTGGCAAAAATCGAAGCCAAGATGCACGAATTGGCCGCGAAAGATGCGCCCAACGAGCGCAAGCTGATTCCGAAACCGGAAGCTCTCGAGCTCTATCGCGCTAGCAATCAGGAATTCAAATGCGAGCTGGTGGCAGAAAAAGCCACTGAGCCGATGGTGTCATTTTACACCACCGGAAAGTTCATCGATTTCTGCCGAGGGCCGCACATTCCTTCCACCGGCCGCATCAAGGCCTTCAAATTGATGAACGTCGCGGGCGCCTACTGGAAAGGTAAGGAAGGCAATCCGCAGATGCAGCGGATTTACGGCGCGTGCTTCGTTGACCAAAAAGAGCTGGACGAATATCTGCACAAGTTGGAGGAAGCCAAACGCCGCGACCATCGTCGAATCGGAAAAGAGCTCGAACTGTTCACGGTGAGTGACCTGGTCGGCTCGGGGCTGCCGCTGTGGCTGCCGAAAGGCGCCACGATTCGGCGTTTGCTCGAGGAGTACATTCTTGAACAGGAGCGCCGCGCCGGCTATCAACATGTCTACACTCCGGACCTGGCGAAGGTGGACCTCTACGTTCGTTCGGGACATTGGGCGCACTACCACGAAGACATGTTCCCGCCGATGGATCTCGAAACTGAGCAGCTGGTGCTGCGGCCGATGAATTGTCCGCATCACATTCTCGTCTACGAATCCAGGAAACACAGCTATCGTGACCTGCCGGTGCGCATTGCCGAGCTCGGCACCATGTACCGCTACGAGCGCTCGGGCGTCCTCAGCGGTCTTAGTCGCGTTCGCTGCATGACTCTGAACGACGCACACATCTTTTGCACGCCGGAACAAATCAAAGAGGAATTTGCAGGTGTGATGCGACTCGTCGAGCAAGCCTATCGCGATCTTGGCATCACCCAATACAGCTACCGGCTTTCCCTGCGAGACAAGACCAACACCGAAAAATACGTCGCGAACGACGAGATGTGGGATCTTGCCGAAAACATGCTGCGCGAAGCGATGAATTCGCTCGGTCTTCCATACACCGAAGCTCCGGGTGAAGCAGCTTTCTACGGGCCGAAACTCGATATTCAACTGGCGGACGTGATGGGCCACCAGGAGACGTACTCGACGATTCAAATAGATTTTCATCTTCCGAATCAATTCGAGCTGAGCTACATCGGCGCGGACGGCCAGGAGCACCGGCCGGTGATGATTCACCGCGGCGTCATCAGCACGATGGAGCGCATGGTTTCTTATCTGATCGAGCTGTACGCCGGCGCATTCCCCGCGTGGCTCGCGCCGGTCCAGGCGATTGTGCTCCCCATCACCGAACGCCAGAACGAATACGCAAGAGGTGTATACCTGAAGCTTCTCGATGCCGGCTTCCGCGTGGAACTCGACGACCGTAACGAAAAGCTGCAAGCCAAAATCCGCGACGCCCAGCTCCAGAAAATTCCTTACATGCTAGTCATCGGCGGCAAGGAAGCGGAAGCCGGCACCGTCTCGGTGCGTCACCGCTCGAAAGGCGACCTCGGTCCTCGCCCGCTGGATCAATTCAGCGCGGACCTGCACCAGGAAGTCGCCTCGCGGGCGATTATTTAGACTCCCCTGGGCCGCGAACCCGGCGTTTCGCGCGACCCAAGACTCCCGGAATCGGTTATTGCCGCCGGGCGGCAAACCCGTGCTATACTTTTTGGCCCGTCCCTCCCTGCGGGCATATTTACCTTGGGAGGTGCGGCCAACGGGCGGCCATGGCATCTTTCAGGGCCCGGGAGGTGGGTTTATCGCAGAACGTGGTGGAGCTCCTGGCCTTCGGGTCAATGAAAGAATTCGTGCTCGTGAAGTTCGCGTGATTGATGATGCCGGGAATCAGCTTGGCGTGATGACGCTTTTCGACGCGATGAAGCAGGCGCGTGAAGCGGGCTTGGACGTAGTGGAGATTTCCCCGAACGCGGTCCCGCCGGTCTGCAAGCTTGTGGATTACGGAAAGTTCCTCTACGAGCAAAGCAAAAAGGCTCACGAAGCGAAGAAGAACCAGAAAAGTTCGCACATCAAAGAAGTCAAATTCCGGCCGTCCACAGCCGAGCACGATTATCAGGTGCGTAAGAATCAAATTATCCGGTTCCTCGGCGAAGGCTACAAAGTGAAGGCCATGATTTTTCACCGCGGGCGCGAAATGGCGCACCAGGACGTGGGCCGCAAGAAGATGGACCGCTTGATGAAGGACATCGTGGACCACGCGCAAGTGGAATTCGGGCCCAGGATGGAAGCAAACATCCTGCTCGCGCTGCTTGCTCCGAAGAAGGGCGCCGGTTCAGCGCCCTCCGCGCAGAAGAGCGCGGAAGGCACGGCATAGAAAAAACGCACCGCCAGGATTGGCCGTGCCACTGGAAGCGAAGAGGAAATCGTGAAGAAGAACAAGAAGATGAAGGCCAAGACGCACCGCGGCGCCGCCAAGCGCTTCAAGATCACCTCCACCGGCAAAGTGATGCGCTGGCGCTCCGGTAAGCGCCACTTGCTTGGCACCAAGAAGCCCCGCCGCATGCGCCGGCTTCTCAATAAAGTTCAGGTCAATCCCGCTGACGTGAAGAACGTTCGTCTGGCGTTGCCCTACGGCTTGCCGTAAATAGTTTTTTCCGTGCCGGGCAGTGCGTAACGGGTGCCTGCCGGCCGGATGTTCCGCCCGCCGCCAGAAATGGCGCGCTGGGGTGGGGCGAAATTGCAGTCCTACGAGACAAACCCGTCCTGCTGCTCGCGCATTTTTGCGGGCGGCCGGCCGCGTTTGTCTCCTCACTTGATTTCAAAGCGCCATTGAACCGCGCCACAGGAGAAAAGAACCATGCCTCGAGTTAAACGTGGAACCAAACGCCGCGCCCGCCGCAAGAAACTGCTGAAGCACGCCAAGGGATTTTTCCTCACCAAGGGAAAGCTCTACCGCTCGGCGAAAGAAGCGGTGAACCGCTCGCTGCGCTACACCTATCGCGACCGCCGCGTGCGCAAACGCGATTACCGCACGCTGTGGATCCAGCGCATCGGCGCCGCCGCGCGCAATAACGGCGTCACCTACAGCCAATTGATTCACGCGCTGAAGGCGGGCGGCATTGACCTGGACCGCAAGATTCTGGCGGACATGGCCGTGCACGACGCCGAAGGATTTACCGCGCTGGTCGGCTCGGTGAAGCAGCACATGCCGAAGCCGTCGCCGGCGCAAGCCCACGCGGCGAAGGTACAGCCGGTGCGGCACCACGAAGAAGGATAGCTTTCGGTGCGGGGCGAGGGCATAGTGGCCCGACAGCGACCATTGCGACGGCGGCAGCGCGTAGCGCTGGCCTATCCTGAGTCCGCGGTGGCGGGCGAAGGGCGCCCCGCTGGCTCGTCGCTTTTCGAACAATAAGCGTTTCCTTCGCGGACAATTTCGCGATGGTTTTGTAGGGGCGGGTCTCAGACCCGCCCCTACGGCCGAGCGCCACTCACCATGACAACGAACGATCCCACAACACAGACGCTCGCTCAGCTTGGAGCCGATTCGCCGGACAAGGTTGCAACCTTATTCAACGATCTGCGCTCGGCATTCGACCGCGACGCCGCTCAGGACCTAGATTCCATTGATCTCGGCGTCACGCGCGTAAAGTGGCTCGGCCGCAAATCGGGAGTTGTATCCGAGATCACTGAAAATTGGCTCAAATCGGCATCCAAAGAAATCAAACCCACTGTTGGACTGAGCCTCAACGCGCTGAAAGCCCACATCGAAGCGCGAATATCGGCGCTAACCGCGGAAAAAGAAGCGGCTGCAGAACGCAGCGCCGCCGCCCGCGAAAAAATCGATCTCTCTCTTCCCGGCATCGAGCGCGCCATCGGCACGCGCCACCTGATCCGCCAAACCTACGAAGAGCTTCTGCGCATTTTCGCTGCGATCGGCTTCAGCGTGGTGGAGGGTCCCGAAATCGAAACGCCATACTACAACTTCGAAGCGCTCAATATTCCCGAGCATCATCCCGCGCGCGACAATATGGATACCTTTTACATCGAGGGCGCTCGCTCGCCGCATCTGCTGCGCACGCACACTTCTCCGATGCAGATTCGCACCATGGAAAAGCAACCGCCGCCGGTCCGCATCGTGGTGCCCGGCAAAGTCTATCGCCGCGATAATCCGGACGCGACGCACGGCTACATGTTCCACCAGATCGAAGGCCTCGCCGTGGATACGGACATCACCTTCTGCGATTTCAAGGGCACGGTGGATTATTTCGCGCGCGAATTTCTGGGCCCGAAAACGAAAACGCGCCTGCGCCCCAGTTATTTCCCGTTCACCGAGCCTTCCGCGGAAGTGGACGCGACCTGCCACGTTTGCGGAGGTTCCGGCTGCCGCGTCTGTAAACAATCCGGGTGGATCGAGCTCTTCGGCGCCGGCATGGTGAATCCCGCGGTCTACGGCTTCGTGAAATACGATCCCGAAAAACTTTCGGGCTTTGCCTTCGGCATGGGCGTGGATCGCCTGGCCATGATGAAGTACGGCGTCACGGAAGTGCCGCTGCTGTTCCAAAACGACGTGCGCTTCCTGCAACAATTTCCGTAATGAAGTTGTCGGGGCACGGCACGTCGAAGATCCGCCGCAGGAGGACCGTGCCCGTTTTCGCGCCTTGCCAAATGGCTAAAACATGAAGGTTGTCTACAACTGGCTGAAACAATTCGTGGACGTCACCGCCTCGCCGGCCGATCTGCGCGCGCGACTTTCGCTCGTAGGCATTGCCGTGGATTCGATCGAAGAAACCGCCGCCGGGCCGGTGCTCGACGCGGAAGTCACGGCGAATCGCCCGGATTGCCTCGGCCACCTGGGCATCGCGCGCGAATTGGCGGCGATTTACCGCCTGCCGCTGAAGCCGCTGCATCCAAAGCTGAAAGAATCAGCCGATGAGGCAGCGGACGCCACCCGTGTGGAAATCCAAACGCCGGAACTTTGCGGGCGATTCACCGCACGTGTGCTGCGCGGCGTGAAAGTGCAGCCGTCTCCCGATTGGTTGCGCCAGGGCCTCGAAGCGATCGGCGAAAAATCCATCAACAACGTGGTGGATGTGACGAATTACGTGATGTTCGAGCTCGGCCATCCGCTGCACGCCTACGATTTCGACAAGCTCGCTGAGAAACAGATCGTCGTGCGCCACGCCAAGCCCAGCGAAAAAATCCGCACGCTCGACGGCGCCGAGCGCACGCTCACAAAAGATATGTGCGTGATCGCCGACGCCGCGCGCTCGATTGGAATCGGCGGCGTGATGGGCGGCGCGGACACCGAAATATCCTTTAGCACGCGGAATATTCTGCTCGAGTGCGCCTGGTTCGATCCCATCGCAGTCCGCCGCGCTTCGAAAGCTCTCGGCCTTCGCTCCGAAGCTTCCTATCGCTTCGAGCGGGGCGTTGACCCTGAAACGGCCGAGCTGGCTTCGCGGCGCGCCGCCGAATTGATTCAGCAACTCGGCGGAGGGGAAATTCTCGCGGGCCTAGTGGATGTTTATCCGCATCGCGCGCCGGAAAAGAAAATCGAGCTTTCGCGCAAGGAACTGCTGCGCGTGATGGGCGCGGACGTTCCCGACCGCGACGTCGAAGCGATTTTGAGCGCGCTGGGATTTCATCCCGTGCGCGTGGACATCAATCGCGGCAGCGAAGGCTCTCTTGCCGCCATTTGGGAATGCCGGCAAGTTTCCTGGCGGAGCGACGTGACTCGCGGCATTGATCTGATCGAAGAAGTGGCGCGCCATTACGGTTACGACAAATTTCCACCGCGCTTGCCTCCCGCGAAGCGGCCGGCGCATCGCTTGCCCCACGCCGAAGCGCAAGACCGCTTGCGCGAACGGATCGTCGCGCTCGGCTACCAGGAAATCGTGGAAATTCCGATCGTGGATACGCAGCGCAACGAACTCTTCAGGCCCGAAAATCTCGCGCCCGCCGTCATCGGCAATCCGCTTGCGGAAGATGCTTCGGTGATGCGTTCCACCGGCATCGTGAGCATGGTGCGCGCGATCGAGTGGAACCTGAACCACGGCCAGCGCAATTTGCGGTTATTCGAAATCGGCAAGACCTACGAGCTGCGCGACGGCGAACCCATCGAGACGCCGGTACTGACGATCGGCGCCACCGGCCTCGCGCGCGAAAAAACAATCTACGAACCGGCGCGTGAATACAATTTCGCGGACTTGAAGGGCTATCTGGACTCCGTCGGCGAGCTAGTCGGCGGATTCGCCTGGCACTCAGGTGGCCCGCATTGGCTAATGGCTGCGCGCGCTGCAGAAATCTCGTTATCGCGTGGCAAAGAGGCTGGAACTAACGCTCGCCGGTCGCTGGGTATCGCGGGCCAAATTGCGAGGCGCATCGCCGACCAACTCAAGCTGCGCCAGGACGTATTCGTCGCCGAACTGACGCTGGAGCCGTTGCTGAAGGGAATGGAAGCAGCGGACGCGGCGCGCCGTTTCAAGCCACTGCCGCGTTTCCCAGCGGTAGAAAGGGATTTCTCCCTGGTGCTCGCAGATGGAGTCATGTTCGCGCAAGTGGAACAGACCATTCGTTCGCTCAATATCCCCGAACTCGAAACAATCGAAGCCGCCGATCTTTTTCGCGGCGGGCAAATTCCGGCAGGAAAGTTCTCACTGATGATTCGAGTGAAGTTTCAGAGCGCGGAAGCTACCTTCACCGACGCGCAACTCAACAACTTCTCGGCACGCATCGTTGTCGCGCTCCAGGAAAAGCTTGACGCAACCCTGCGCGCGAGCTGACCGCCGCCGGGTGGGGCGCCAGACGCCCATCGTGGCCCGCGCCACGCTCGCGCAACCACGAACTCGCCCTATGCTGCAATCGCCGCGCCATCATGCGGCTCATTGCAATACGATTACCGGCTCATCATAGCCGCGCTCGTACCCCGCGGCGTAAGCGGCACGATTTGCTTCCGTATTCCAGCGGCTCGTCGCCGGATTCTTTGCGGCGCCGCGCTGCACGGCGAGTTTTCCCTGAAAAAGCCCGTCGCGAAACGAAGCATCGCTCACCGGCAGCGAAATCTCGGCCCTGACCTCACGATTTGAGACCGCATTCACGGTCGCGGTCACGGCAACCAACGTCATCAGTGCCGCGATGAAGATTGGAATGATTCTTTTCGGTTTCATGTTTGTAGTCTCCCCAAAGCCCCATATTTTTTTCTTATGCGGCTGACGGAAACCATAAGGGCACGCCGAACGCCAAACGTCTCGTCCAATCGCGCCGGGACAAGTGATTGAATTAATTGGATGTTAAGCGGACCAGCGAGCTGCGAATGCCAAAAGTGTCGAAGTGTCGAAAGTCACTTTCGACATATGTCGAAGGCCTACGACACTTTCCTCGGATCGATGCCGAGCTTTTTCATTCGCGAGATCAGTGTCGTGCGCTTCAGGCCCAGTCGCGCGGCCGCGCCGCTCGGCCCGGCGACCCGCCCGTTGGTTTCTTTCAACGCCCGCACGATTTGGTCTCGTTGAGGAGAGTCTTGCGTGAACGAGAACGCCGCCGCCGCTGAAGTCCCGGAGAAGGATCCACCGCGCGTAGCGGCTATGTCCAATTCAGCAAGCGGCAGATTCAGCACGCTTCCCTGCGTAAGAATCACGGCACGCTCGATAAAATTTTCCAGTTCGCGCACGTTGCCGGGCCAATGCCATTGCGCCAGGGTCTTCAAAGCGCCGGCGGGAATGGTTTCGATGCGCTTCTCCAGACGCTCGGCGAATCTCTTGGTGAAGTGCCGCACCAGGGGAGGAATATCCTCGGGCCGCTCGCGCAAAGGCGGCACGCGGATGGGAAAGACGTTGAGGCGGTAAAAAAGGTCGCTGCGAAAGCTGCCGTCTCGAATCATCTGCTGCAGGTCGCGGTGCGTCGCGGCGATCAGGCGCACGTCCACTTTCTTGGTTTCGTTGCTGCCCAGCCGCTCGAACTCGCGTTCCTGCAGCACCCGCAGCAACTTGGGCTGCAACTCCAGCGGGATGTCGCCCACTTCGTCGAGGAACAAAGTTCCGCGGTCGGCAAGCTCCACGCGTCCCACTTTCCGCTTGATCGCTCCGGTAAAGGCGCCGCGCTCGTGTCCGAATAGCTCGCTTTCCAGCAGGCCGGTGGGAATCGCGGCGCAATTCAATTTCACGAAGGTGCGCTCGTAGCGCTTGCTGCGCGTGTGAATGGCCCGCGCGATCAATTCCTTGCCACTCCCGGTCTCGCCGAGCAGCAGCACTGTGGAATCCGTTGCCGCCACGGTCTCCACTTGCTGCAGCGCGCGGCGCAGCGTGGGACCATCTCCCACAATGTCCTCGAAATTGATTTCGCTGCGAATTTCTTCTTCGAGGTACAGCTTTTCTTCCGTCAGTTTTTCCTTGAACTCGGCGATCTGGCTGTAGGCCAGCGCGTTGTCAATCGCCAGGGCGATCTGGTCCGCCACCAGCGATAAAAAGCGCACGGCTTCCTCGGAATACGTATCGGGCTGCTCGCTGCCGATGGCCAGGACTCCCAATTGGCGATGCGCGGTCGTCAAGGGCAGGGTGCAATGGGACTGAATGCGAAATTCCCGGACGAGTTTCGTCATCCGCGGAAACCGCTCCTCGATCATCGCACTCGAAAGAACCAGCGGCTCCTGATGTTTGTAAACCCACCAGGCCGGGTAGTCGTCCGGCGGGATTTCAGCCGGCGCCGCCAGGGCCACCGGCTCGCGCACCAGCGCTTGCAGCACGTGCCGCGTCTCCTCGTAAAGAAAGACGCGCAACAGGCTGAAATCCACGATGGGATGAAGCTCTTCGGCGAGAATATTGAAAAGCTCTTGCGGGTCCCGGTGCGCGGCAATCGTGCGCGCCACGCGGCGCAGCGCATCGTAGCGCGAAGCCTGCAGCGGATGGATCTTTGACGATGGCAATCCGGAATCCATGGAAGTTTCCTACTCTAGCCTTCTTTTCGAGCACGCACAATTCACTCCTCATTCGTATTGCTGATGGCATCTATTGCACGTACACCTCCAATCGCCGCGCCAAGGCGGCTCCGCCGCTCCGGAATCCGCCGCCCGCACACTAGACCGTTGCGTCGCCTCTCACAAAAGCCGAGAATGGCGGTGGCTCTGCGGGGGAGTGGAACGTGAAAATCGAGATCTACGATCAGGTCTACAACGTCAACGCGGACGGCAACGAGGAATATCTGACGGAGCTGGCAGCCTACGTGGACGGCAAGATGCGCTCGATCGCCGATGCCACGCACATGGTCGATTCGCTGAAAGTGGCCGTGCTTGCCGCCCTCAATGTCGCCGATGAAAACTTCACCATGCGCAAACGCCAGCAGGAAATCGAAGGGCCGCTGCGCAAGCGCGTGGAAAAATGCGTCTCCATGGTGGAAAAAGCGCTGGAGCAGACGAACTAGCCGCAAGAGCGAGCTCCGCTTTCGTCGCCGCCCTCGAGCGCTCCGATTCCGGCACGTATCTGCCGGCGTGGCGGCTTACGCAGCACAACCCGTTGGCGCTCAGAACCATCTCTTATATGATGCTGATCGGGAGCTGTAGCCAGCCTTTGCAGAGTGCCCAGTCCAAAACCAACACGCTGTTTGCTGATCCCGATCATGGTTCTCGCCGCTCTGGTGTTGGCGATGACCATGGGGAGTCTCTGGCACAACCACGCGGGTTCGTCCGAGGCCAACTGCTCCATCTGCCACCTCAGCCACCAGCCAGTGGATCACTCGCGCGTCACTTATCGCGAGCCGTCCATGACTCAGGTGGGCACACAGGCAGAGCCTGAGAAACCGGATTTTACGCTCGGCCTCGTCGCGCCGCGCCTGCCCGCACGCGCACCACCCGCTCTCTAACCATCCTTTTTGTCCTGTGCCCTCGCGGCACGCCGACCCACTCTCTTTTTTCTTTAGAGGTTGAAGACTATGTGTACAAAACGTGTGACGTTGACAGCCCTCGCCTTAATCTTTGGCCTTTCCACGGCCGCCTTGGCGCAAAATGCGCCCCTCCCGGTGCCGGCCACGCAGCCGGCACAAGCTCCCTCTTCGCAGACTTCGCAGCAGAACTTGCCTTCCGGACAGGTCCACGGCGCCGTGCGCATCTCGCTCGATCAAGCAATCCAGCTGGCCATGCAGAATAATCACACCTTGAAAGCCGCGCGTACCACCATCCAGCAGAGTGAAGCGCAGGAGATCACCGCGAACCTCCGGCCGAACCCGGTCCTCACCGCGGACGCCCAATTCATTCCCATCTTCCAACCGAGTGAATTCACCGCCGATTACATCAATACCACGGCGCAATTCGATCTCGGCCTCTCCTACCTTTTCGAGCGCGGCAAGAAACGCCAGCACCGCCTGCAAGCGGCTCAGGACGCCACGGACCAGACAAAGTCAACGGTCGCCGATAACGAGCGGACTCTCACCTTCAACGTCGCTGCGCAATTCTTTTCGGTGCAGCTCGCCGAATCCACTCTCGACCTCGCCTTGCAGGACATGAAAAGCTTTCAGAAGACGGTGGACATCAGCGAAGCCCGTTACAAAGCCGGCGACATCAGCGAAGTGGACTATCTGAAGATCAAGCTGCAGTTGCTGCAGTTTCAAAGCGACGTCTCCCAGGCGCAACTCGCCAAGACTCAGGCTCTCGTCGGCCTCCGGCAATTGCTGGGCTACCTCAGCGTTCCGGAAGATTTCGACGTCACCGGCGATTTCGAATACAAGCCGGTCACGCTCAAGCTCGAAGACTTGCAGCAACTCGCTTTACAGAACCGGCCGGACTTTCGCGCCGCGCAGCAAGGCGTTACGGCCGCCAAGAGCCAGTACGAATTGGCGAAAGCCAACGGCAAGGTGGACGTTACCGGCACTTTTAACTACGACCACGTCAGTGACGCCAACACCGGCTCCTTCTTTGGCAGCTTCCAGATTCCGATCTTCAATCGCAATCAGGGCGAAATCGCGCGCACCAATTACGCCATCAACCAGGCGCAGGAACTGGAACTGGCCGCGAGCGATCAAGTCTTGAGCGATGTGCTGACGGCCTACGAAGGCGTCCGCGACAACGATAAGGTGGTTTCACTCTACCTCGGCGGCTATCTGAATGCCGCGCAGCAATCGCGCGACATCACCGAATATTCCTACAAGCGTGGTGCCGCCAGCCTGCTCGATTTTCTGGATGCCGAGCGCAGTTACCGCGCCACGGAACTGGCCTACCGGCAGTCCCTCGCGTCGTACCTCAGCGCCGTCGAGCAACTGCGCGAAGCCGTCGGAACCAGGAGCCTGCCATGAGCGTACGGTGTACTTACCATCTCGCGCGAAGAACGGGCGGAAGCATCCTGCTAGCCGCCGCTCTCTGTGTGATCGGCTGCAACTCCGGGGAGCGCGCCAGCCAGATGACCTCGTTCAGCGCCAAGGAATCGAAAACCGCCGAGCCCGAACTTTTCACGATTCCACAAGAACAGATGTCTCACGTGCAGGTGGTCACTGTCGAACCCACCAAGCTCGCGCGCGTTCTGCGCCTCACCGGCGCAGTCGCCTACAACGCGTTCAACACCACGCCAGTGATCACCCAGGTGGGCGGCCCGGTCAGCAGAATCCTGGCCGTCCCCGGCGAGCGCGTAAAGCAGGGTCAGCCGCTTTTGGACGTCAGCAGCCCCGATTACTCGCTGCTCTTCGCGTCGTATTTGAAAGCCCGGGACAGCTATCGTGTAGCCGACAAGAATTTCGCGCGCGCGCAGGATCTCTATGCCCACGAAGCCATCGCCGAGCGCGATTTGCTGCAGGCGGAATCCGATCGCAATCAGGCGCAGGCCGATTTGAACGCCTCTCTCCTGGGCCTGAAAATTTTGGGCATTCCGAAGCCCGAGGATTTGGAGAAAGCTCCCTCGTCAGCGGAAATTCCGCTGCTCGCGCCCATCGGCGGAGAGATTGTGGAGCGCGATGTCGCGCCCGGCCAGTTACTGCAAGCCGGCACCACGCAAGCCTTCATCATTTCAAACATGAGTACCGTGTGGGTCCTTGCGAATATCTATCAGAGCGACATGGCGGAAGTAAAAGTCGGCGACGAAGTGACCGTCCAGACCGATTCGTACCCCGATAAATTCCACGGCAAAATTTCCTTCATTTCGCCCGCTGTGGATCCCAACACCCGTACGCTGCAGGCTCGCATTGTTGTCGAGAATCCCGGTGAAAAACTGAAGAACAACATGTACGTCACCGCCACAGTAAATGCCGGAGTGGAACAAAACGCCATCGCCGTGCCGGATGCTTCGGTGCTGCGCAACGACGAAAACCAGCCGTTCGTCTACATCGCCACAGGCTCGAATCAATTTTCGCGCAGGTCCGTGGATATCGGCCAAAGTGAAGCTGGAAAAACACAAATTGTGAAGGGTTTGTCGCCGGGGGATCGCGTCGTCGGCGATGGAAGCCTGTTCTTGCAGTTCGCCAATTCATTTCAACACTAACGCGACACGTTTAAATGATTCACAACATCGTCCAATTCGCGCTCCGCCAGCGGTTCCTGGTCTTGATGCTCGCGGTGTTCCTCATCATCGCCGGGTCTATTTCCTTCCAGCGCATGCCCGTGGACGCCTACCCGGACCTCTCTCCGCCCATGGTGGAAGTCATCACTCAGTGGCCGGGGCACGCCGCCGAAGAAGTCGAGCGCCTGGTCACATTGCCCACCGAAGTGGAGATGAACGGCGTGCCGAAAATGCAGATACAGCGCTCGATTTCGCTGTACGGTCTCTCGGACGTGATTCTGACGTTCGACGAGGACACCGACGATTATTTCGCGCGCCAGATAGTCTTTCAGCGCTTAAGCGAAGTGTCCTATCCCGCTGGAGTCGCGCCTTCACTCGCCCCGCTTTCCAGTCCGTCAGGACTGGTGTACCGCTACGTGCTGGTGAGTCCGGACCGCACGCCGCAGGAACTGAAAACTTTCGAAGATTGGGTAATCGAGCGCGCCTACAAACAAGTACGCGGCGTCGCGGACGATTCCGGATTCGGCGGCACGGTGATGCAGTATCAGGTGCTGCTCGATCCCGCGCGGCTCTATGGCTACCACATCACCGTCCCGCAGGTGATTCAGCAACTCTCGGTGAACAACGCCAATACCGGCGGCGGCTTTTACTCGCAAGGCGGCCAATTTTATTACGTGCGCGGCCTGGGCCTGATCAAGGACGTGCAGGACATCGGCAGCGTCATCATCGGCTCGCAGAATGGCGTGCCCGTCCGTGTGCGCGACGTATCCGACGTGGTCATCGGCCACGCCCCGCGCTTGGGTGAGTTCGGGTTCAACAAAAATAACGACGCCGTCGAAGGCGTCATCATGATGTTGCGCGGAGATCAGACCCAAAATGTGTTGAAGGGTGTCGAAGAAAAAACCAAGGAGCTTAACGAGCACATCTTGCCGCCGGACGTGAAAGTCCGGCCCTTCTACGATCGCAGCGATTTAGTGGCGCTGACCATCAACACCGTGGAAGACAACATGCTCCTCGGGATGACTCTGGTCTTGATCGTGCTGATTTTCTTTTTGGTCAGCGTGCGCGCCGCCGTAATCGTCGCGCTCACCATTCCACTGGCCCTGCTCTTTTCCTTTATTTTCCTGCACGCGCGCGGCGTGGCCGCGAATCTGCTTTCCATCGGCGCCATCGATTTCGGGATCATCATTGACGGCACGCTGGTGATGGTCGAAAACATCTATCGCGAACTGGGGCTTCGCGAAGGCCAGCAATACGACCTGAATGAAGTGATCCTTGCAGCGGCGAGAGACGTGGATCGTCCCATCTTCTATTCCGTCGCTGTCATCATCGCCGGTTATATCCCCATTTACGCGCTCAGCGGCCCCTCGGGCAAATTATTTCACCCGATGGCAGACACCATGTCTATCGCGCTGGTCGGCGCGCTGATTCTCACTCTTACCTTTGTCCCCGTCATGTGCTCGTACTGGTTCAAGAAAGGCGTGCACGAGCGCGTGAACAAACCCTTTGAGTGGGTGCGAACTCGCTACGCTGGATATCTCACCTGGTGCCTCGACAGTCCCAAGATCACGATGCTGGTCGCCACCTTGATTTTCGGCGCGGCTCTGCTGCTGATTCCGTTCATCGGCGGCGAATTCATGCCGCACTTGGACGAAGGCGCGCTATGGGTTCGCGCGACGATGCCGTATACCATCTCCTACGAAGAAGCCAGCAAGATCGCCCCGCAAATCCGCGACATCCTCAGCAAATACCCCCAGGTCACCGAAGTCGGCTCGGAACTCGGACGCCCCGATGACGGCACCGATCCCACCGGCTTTTTCAACTGCGAATTTTATGTAGGCTTGAAACCGTACAAGGATGCCACCTGGAAGACTGGGAAGTTTCACACCAAACCCGAACTCATTGCGGATATTCAGAAACATCTGGACGCCTATCCCGGAATTATTTTCAACTATACCCAGCCGGCCGAGGACGCCGTGGATGAAGCGCTCACGGGTCTGAAGAGCGCCCTCGCCGTAAAAATCTACGGACCGGACCTCAACGTCCTGCAGGAAAAAGCGCTGGACATCAAGCGCCGCTTGGCGCAGGTGCCGGGCTTCACGGAACTCACGGTGGTCCGAGAGTTGGGCCAGCCCAGCCTGCTCGTCGCGGTGGACCGTGACAAGATCGCGCGCTACGGCATCAACGTGGCGGATGTCGAAGCCGTGGTGCAGGCGGCCGTCGGCGGGCAGGCCGCTACGCAAGTGATTCAAGGCGAGAAATTGTTCGACCTCGTGGTGCGCATGAAACCCGAATTTCGCGAGAACGCGCAACAGATCGGCAACCTGCTCGTGGGCACGCCCACCGGACAGCAGATTCCTCTCAGCGAGCTTTCCAGCATCACCGAAGGCAACGGAGCATCCTTCATCTATCGCGAAAATAATTCGCGTTACATCGGAGTGCAATACAGCATTGAAGGACGCGATCTTGCCGGCGCCGTTCATGCCGGCCAGAAAGCCATCGCCGATGTCGAACGATCGCTGCCTGCCGGCTATCGCTTGAGTTGGGGCGGTGAGTACAGCGAGTTCGTGGAAGCCAGGCAGCAGATGTTAATCATCGGCCCCATGGCCGTGCTACTGATTTTCATGATTCTCTTCGCGCTCTACGGAAATTTCAAATTCCCGGTAACCATCGCCCTCGGCGTGGTGATGACGGAGCCGGTCGGCGCGCTCATCGCCCTGAAACTCACCCACACTCCCTTCAGCGTGTCTTCCGTGCTCGGATTGCTCGCCCTCATGGGCGTCTCCGTGGAAACCGCCGTAATTCTCGTCTCTTACATCAACAAGCTGCGCCTGGAAAATAAAGATATCCGCACCGCCACGCGCGAAGCGTCTCTGCTGCGCCTGCGGCCCATCATGATGACCGCTCTGGTCGCTTGCCTCGGCCTGCTGCCCGCCGCTCTTTCCACCGGCATCGGCTCGGACACGCAAAAGCCCTTCGCTATCGTGATCGTTGCCGGCCTAATTTCGCGGCTGGTCTTGGGATTCTTCGTCAATCCAGTGCTCTACGAATTGGTAGCGCGCGACGGCGACGTTTTACAGGTGTAAATCACGGGCAGGTGACCGGGCGCGAAAAGCCGGTGGGTGCCATTTAGATACATCATTTTACGTGCGACGTTTACACCCCGGCCTGCATCCGAGTATCCTTATTGACGGGAGTGCCTTAAGAGTCTGCTATGCGGAAACGAATAGCCCTAAGACTGCTGGCGGTGGCCCTGATTCTTGCCGTGGGCTGCTTTTCCGTTCAGGCGGCCGGTCACTGGCATGGCCACTCCTCCGACGAACAGCACTGCCAGATCTGCCATATCGGCCACGCCGCGGTCCCGCAACCCGCGGCGCACATTGGGGCTCAGACGCCCATTGCCGTGGCGAGATTTGCAGTCGCCGAAAACCAGAAGTTAGCTCTCGACCCCGTTTGCAGCCATAGAATCCCCCGCGCTCCCCCTGTCTAACCTGAACTTCCCCCAATAGCTATTTTCCCATGCACTCACCGCGAGCATCGCGGCGGATGCCATTTTTCACATTCATCCGAACCGCTAGCGCAAGTGGCGCCGGCGTCGTAATTCATAATGGGAGAATCATTGATGAGATTCGTGAAGGCATTTCTTGGGATACTATTTCTCTTCTTGGGAACACTTGTAGCTGCACCCGCGGGCTTCGCTCAGATCGGAAATTCGAGCACGGTCAGCGGCACCGTAACCGACCCTTCGGGGGCTGTTGTTGCTGGCGCGACCGTCACCATCCACGATCCGGTCAGCGAATACGAGCGCTCCGCCACAACCGACAGTTCCGGCAGTTTCAGCTTCCCGAACGTGCCGTTCAACCCCTACCACCTGTCCGTCGAAGCGAAGGGCTTTGGCCTTTACGCGCAGGACATTGACGTCCGCTCCTCCGTGCCTCTCTCGGTGAAAATCGGTTTGACGCTCGCCGGCAGCTCCAGCACCGTGACTGTGGAAGGGGGAGGCGATCTGCTCGAGAACGAACCGACCTACCATACCGACGTGGACCGCGCCCTGTTCGACAAGTTGCCTTTGGAAAGCGCTTCTTCGTCCGTCAGTTCGTTGGTGACGCTCTCCACTCCGGGCGTAGCCGCGGATTCCAACGGTCTGTTCCACGGCCTCGGCGATCATGCCGAAAATTCCTTCTCCGTGGACGGCCAGCCAATCACGGATCAGCAAAGCAAGGTCTTCTCGAATCAGATCCCCATTGACTCGGTCCAATCGTTGGAAGTCATTTCCGGCGCACCGCCGGCGGAATTTGGAGACAAGACCAGCCTGGTGATTAAGGTCACTACGCGCTCCGGCCAAGGCGTAACCACTCCCCACGGCAGCATCTTCGCTTCTTACGGCGCGTTCGGCACCGCCAATGCCGGTTTTGATCTCGCCTATGGCGGCGAAAAGTGGGGTAATTTCATCGCTCTTAGCGGCTTGAACAGCGGCCGGTTTCTCGACGGACCGGAATACACCGTGATGCACGACAAAGGCAACGAAGAAAACATATTCGATCGCGTGGATTACCAGCTCACCACCGCGGACTCGGTCCACTTAAACTTCCAATACACGCGTTCCTGGTTCCAAACACCCAATTCGTTCGACGCGCAATTTGCCTCACCGTGGTTTGGCGTCGTCGTTGACAATGGCGGGCTGGGTCCTGACGGCAATCCCGTGGGCCCCACGGACCAGCGCTCCAAAATTGGAACCTACAACGTCGCACCTACCTGGATACACCTGATTAATTCCTCGACGGTCCTCACCTTCGGTGCCTTTGTCCGCCGCGATCAGTTCAACTACTACGGCAGCGACAACCCGTTCGCCGATCTTGGTCCCTCCAATCTTCAACAGGAGTCCGCCAGTCAATACCGGACGCTCACAAACGCCGGTATTCATTCGGAGCTGTCTTATGTGAAAGGCATCCACAACATTAAGGCTGGAGTCACCTACGAGCAGACGTTCCTCACGGAGCATGACACTTTCGGAATTGTGGACCCCACATTAAACGCCGTGTGCCTCAATGCCGACGGCTCCCCGTACACGAATCCGGATATCACCGATCAGGCGCAATGCACCGGAACGCTCCAGCCAAACCTCGGGCAGGGATCCGTCGGACCATTCGTACCCATTCTTGGTTGCATTGACTTGACAAGAACCGCCACCCTGCCAGGGAGCGACGGCTGTCCCGCGGGCCAAACCGCGAGTGCTCAATACCTATATCCGGGCCATACGGACGTAAAACAGCTCGCGCTCTACGTCGAGGATTCGATCACTTGGAAGAATTGGGCGTTCAACCTGGGAATTCGCGGCGACATTTACAACGGCATCTCGAAAGCGACTCAGGCGGAGCCTCGCCTCGGCATCGCCTACAACATCAAACCCACCAACACGGTCCTGCGAGTTTCCTACGCGCGAACCCTGGAGACTCCCTTCAACGAAAACCTGGTGCTCTCTAGCGTCGGATGTATAAACCCTGTGGTCGGCGCGCTGTTCTTAGCCGAGGGCGAAGGTTGCACCTCCAGCACCTCCACCTCGCTCGCCCCCGGTTTCCGCAACGAGTTTCACGCCGGCTTGCAACAGGCCTTCGGAAAGCATCTGGTCATTGACGGTGAGTACATTTGGAAGTACACCCACAATGCCTACGACTTCAGCATCTTGGGCGCTACTCCGATCACTTTCCCGATTGAATGGAACAACTCGAAAATCCCCGGTTTCGCCATTCGCGCCAGCGTTCCGGATTACCACGGCCTCACCGCGTTCGTAGTCATGTCCGGCGTGGCGGCGCGCTTCTTCACGCCGCAAATCGGCGGTGTGGGCGCCGTCCCCATCACGCCGGGTAGCTTCAGTCCGTTCCGCATTGACCACGACGAACATTTCAACCAGACCACTCACTTGCAATACCAGCCGAAGAAATTGTGGCCCTGGATTGGTTTCAACTGGCGCTACGACAGCGGTCTGGTCGCCGGTCCGGTTCCCTGCGATGGCGGCAATTGCGCCGGCGCGCAGGTGCCCGGCTTCGTGGATGTCTCCGGCCTCTCGCCGGACCAGCAATTCCAGGCCGGACTATCCTGCGGGGGCGTGTTTGCGACGCCGCCCAGCCCCTCCAATCCCACCGGCACTCCGATCATCGCCTCGGGCTTGTGCCCTTCGTCCGAATACACGTCCAAGTACTTGAAGATCCCCGCTCCCGGAACCGAGGATGATGACCACAACCCGCCGCGCGTCGCTGCCCGCAATTTGTTTGATCTGGCTCTCGGCGATGACAATATTTTCCGCGGCGACCGCTACAAGTGGAGCCTGCGCCTCACCGCCATCAACATCACCAACAAGGAAGCCGTCTACAACTTCCTGTCCACATTTAGCGGCACGCACTATGTCACCCCGCGCGCGTTCACCGCTGAAGTCGGCTTCCACTTCTAACCAACCTCGCACGAGCGCGGAGGCCGGCTGAATTAGCGGCCTCCGCGCCGCTTCGTTCCGCCTGAGCAAGGCTCGCTGCGGTGGAGGCCTTTACAAAGATTTACACAACTCCAGTTGACAGCCACTTTCAACTGGAATATCGTGCTTCCAGTTGATAGCAATTTTCAACTGGAAAGAGGCTTCCTTCGCATGGCTTTGGTCCTCCCCGCATTCCCGGCGATGCGTCTTCGCCGCAACCCCCATAGGCGCTGGTGCATTTCCCATCTGGCGTTCCTGTGTCTGTGTGCTGCGCTGCTGGCTGGCTCCCGGCCCGCGGCAGCGCAAGAGACACCCTACTTCGTTACCTACTCGCACCATCTCGAAGAGCCCGGCAACCTGGAAATCGAATTGAGCACCATTTACGGAACTCAGAAACAGGGCAACGACTTCATCGCTCCCTGGGTCGAGTTCGAATACGGCGCCAAAGCTTGGTGGACCACCGAGTTCTATCTGGATTGGCAGGGAACGTTTCACGACAGCGCGCTCTTCACCGGCTTCCGCTGGGAAAACCGGTTTCGCCCGCTGATGCGCGAGCACTGGATCAATCCGGTGCTCTATGTCGAATACGAAAACACCACAGACGCGGACAAGACCATGATTGAAGTGGTTGGCTTCGATAGCCAGGCCGACCACGCCGTCCCCAATTCTGAAGCGCAGCAAGACCACCAGCACGAGCTCGAGACCAAGTTGATTCTTTCCAGCGATTACAAGGGCTGGAACATTTCCGAGAATTTCATCGGCGAGAAAAACTTGGGACACGATCCGTGGGAGTTCGGCTATGCCGTCGGTGCCAGCCGCCCTCTGCGGCTTGCCGCAACGAGCAACCCTTGCAATTTCTGCCGCGAGAACTTCCTGGTGGGCGCCGAGATGTACGGCGGGCTGGGAACTTCGTGGAACGCCACGCTGTCCGGCACCTCGCATTACTTTGCGCCGATGGTTGGCTGGCAGCTACCCAGCGGCGCTTCGTTCCGCATTTCGCCGGGCTTCGGACTCAATGACAATAGCCATCGCTTCATTCTGCGCTGGGGCCTTTCCTACGAAATTGACGGCTTCGGCCACCGGGTTAGGAGCTTGTTCCGATGACGCGATCCATCGTCCCCATCCTCCTGTTGCTGGCGCTCGCGTTTGCGATCGCTGGCTCGGCTGACGAGCGTTATCCCGAGCGTCCGACGGACGATCGCGGCGTCTTGCTAGCGATCGCCCAGGCCCCGCAAAAAACTCGTGCGTGGCGCAATCCTTACGAAGGCCAGCCCGCAGCCGTCCTCGCCGGTAAGAAGCTCTTCGAGCAGCATTGCGCCGAGTGCCACGGATCGAACGCCCGCGGGCGAGGCCGCGCCATGAACCTGCATCTTTCCGCCGTGCAAAATGCCACGCCCGGCGAACTCGAGTGGTTCCTGCGCAATGGCAATCTCTGGCGGGGAATGCCTTCCTGGTCGGGCTTGCCCGAGCAGCGCCGCTGGCAAATCGTCGCTTACCTCAAATCGTTGCGCCGCTGATTCCTGTTACAATTGATTGCGGAACCGGCCTGCGACGCAGGTGACGTCGCGATGGTCTTTTGAACCAACACTGGATCCCAGGGAGTCCGCGTCGTCCTGCCCTTGTGCACGTCCATTGGCTTCGGTCGGTGGATAGCCTGAAAGCAGGCGCAGGGCACCCACCTATTCGTGGGGTTCAGGACCTAGCAACGCACGGCGAAGTGGACCGCTCCGCACATTTCGATTTCTCGTTGCCGAAAGGTTCAAAACACAAGTGAAAATTCTCTTTATCGGCGATATCGTCGGCTCGCCGGGCCGCAAGATTGTGCATGACCGCCTCGCGGACATCCTCACGCAGCGGAGCGTGGATCTGTGCATCGCCAACGGTGAAAATTCCGCCTCTGGTTTTGGAATTACGCCACGCCTCGCTGAAGAATTATTTGCGTCGGGGATCGAAGTGATCACCGGCGGCAATCACATCTGGGACCGCAAGGAAATTTTCGATTTCTTTCCGCACGAGCCGCGCCTGATTCGTCCGGCAAACTTCCCGAATGGCTCGCCAGGAAAAGGGCACTACGTCGGTCAGGCGCACAACGGCGTCCCCTACGCCGTGCTGAATCTGCAGGGCCGCACCTTTATGACTCCGCTCGAGGATCCCTTTCGCGCCGCCGAGCGCGAACTCGCCGCGATTCCTCCGGACGTGACTGTCATCATCGTGGACATGCACGCCGAGGCCACTTCCGAAAAGCAGGCCATGGGCTGGTTTCTCGATGGCAAGGTTTCCGCGGTGCTCGGCACTCACACCCACGTCGCCACGGCCGATAACCGCGTTCTGCCTGGCGGCACCGCCTATATCACCGACGTCGGTATGACCGGGCCGCACGATTCCGTGATCGGTATGGAGAAAAAGCCCATCGTGCAGCGCTTTCTCGATTCCATGCCCGCGAAATTCACCGTCGCCGAGAACGACGTGCAGATGAACACCGTGCAAATCGAGGTGGACGAAGCGACCGGCCACGCCACCGCCATCGAACGCGTCAACTTCCGCCTCGATTGAGGGCTCCGCACGCCGCGCGAGGTCTACGGCCAGTTCGGGAAAAGCTGTTCGAGCGGCCCGCCGAACCAGTACTTATAAAAGCCTTCATCGCACGGTTTCATGACGTCGCCATATTTCTTCCGAGCGTGCCGGCCCCAGTGCGGTCTCCCTCCGTCCGCATCGCTGAAATCATATTCCTCGGAAAGCCCCCAAGAGCTGAACGCTCGGCACGATTTCTTCATCAGATTCGGGTCGGCAGCCAGCGCGGCAATCGCCCGCCCCACGTATAACGGCGTTTCCGATTCCAGGTAGTTGGGGTCTTTCTTTCCGGCGTCACGCCAGTTCGCTTCGGTCACGCCAAAATGCTCCAGCATCATCTCCGAGCGCAAAAATCCTGGCGTGATCGCCACCGCAGCCACGTTTTTTCGCCGCAACTCCCAGCCCATCGCGAACGCCAGGCGTATCACGGTGGTCTTCACCAGGTCGAAAAACAAATTGCCGCGATAAGTGAACGAATCGCCGTCACCGACTTCCACAATCAAGCCCGTAGCGTTTTCGCGTTTCGCCGTCTCCAGCATCAGCGGCGCGGCATAGCGGCTTGTGATGATGTGCGTGTGAATGCCATTGCGCAGCAGCGCGAGGCCGCGTTCGATATCCACCTGCCAGAAAGCTTTGCCGAATTCGTGCTGGCCGCCCTCGGAGATGTCGTTCACCAGAATGTGCAGATTGCCCTGCTCCTTGCGGATTCGCGCGACGAGCTTTTCCACTTGCTGCGCTTCCAGATGATCCGTCACCGCCGCGATTCCGTGGCCTCCGCGCGCCGTCACCATCTCGGCCGTCTCTTCGATCGTTTCCGGACGACCTGCATAAATGTTCGGCAAGCCTCGTGTCGCGGTTCGCGATCGCCTGCGCGCCGGCCCGCGCTCGCGTGTGCTGCGCCCGCTGCAATAAACGGTCGCGCCGGCTTCTCCCAGCGCGATGGCAATTCCGCGCCCCGCTCCGCGGGTGGCGCCGGCGACCAAAGCGACTTTCCCTCTTAGCGGGGATCCGGCGGCGGTAATTTCGCGGGGGATTCGCTTGGCCATGAAGTGCCTCCTTGCTTGCCCTGCGTTGAGCTCATTTATAAATGGTCATTCATTTATTGTCAAGCCTTGTTTGTGAACGCCCGTTTGTTTATAGTCCTCCCATGTCGCCCCGCACCCGCGGTAAACCCGACTCCGAACTTCTCGCCGGCGCCGCCCGCGTCATCGAGCGCGTGGGCCCTCATCGCCTTACCCTCGCGGACGTGGGCCGCGAAACGGGCCTGGCGCCCGCCACGCTCCTGCAACGTTTTGGGTCCAAGCGCGGATTGCTTCTCGCAGTCGCCCGCCAGGGCGCCTCCGGCGTTCACGAAGAATTTGCGCGCATCCGCGCGATGAACCGTTCTCCTCTCCGGTCCATTGAGGCCGTCGCCCGCTGCATGGCCCAAATGGCGAAGACGCCGGAGGCGCTCGCCAACCATCTCGCGTTCCTCGAAGTGGATCTGGCCGATCGCGATTTCCATCGTCTGGCCCTCGCTCACGCGCGCCAGTTTCATAAGGAGGTCCGCGCCCTGCTCGACGAAGCCGTCCGAGCAGGCGAGCTCCGCAAGTGCCTTACCGCCAGGCTCGCCACCGCTGTGCACGCTATGATTGGCGGATCACTCCTGGGCTGGGCGATCTATCGCGAAGGCAAGGCCGAAGCCTGGATTTTACGGGATCTCGACGTCTTGCTAAGCCCGTATCGTCGTAAGCGCGGCTGATCCGCCCGTTAGACGGCTGCGGCACCCGCCCCGGCTGGCTCCCCGCAAACAACTGTTTTTCCTCTTATCTCATCGGATATTTCTGGAACTTTTAGACCCCGTCGGCGGCAATACATGTATGCAGACGCAGGCCATTTCGGGTGTGGGAGTGTCGCATGTTTCGCCGACCTGCAATTTTGTCGTGGGGAATGTTTTCGCTGATCCTTGCTCTCGCCGCTCTTTCCGTTCCAGCTCCCGCTAGCGCTCAGGGTATTGAAAGCGCGGTACTTTCCCGTGCGCGTGTATTCCCGGAATTCAATTCCGGTGTCGTGGCTATGAAGCGCGACGCCGCGGGGCATTATTACGTTCTGGCCACCCCTCCAAACGTGATTTGGATATTGGCCGCCGACGGCAAGCACATCGGACAGATTCCACTCGCCGCTTCCAATGCCAACGCGAGGATTCAGTACGCGGTTGATTTTGACCTCGCCCCGGATGGCCGCATTCTCGTCGCCGACCGCGCCGCCAACGCCATCGAGGTTTTCTCCCCACAAGGTACACTCGTGACGAAGGTTCGCGTCTTCGCTCCCACCGGCGTGGTGGCGCTAGCCAATGACCAGTTCGCCGTGTCCACGCTGCGCTCCAGGCGCTTGGTGGAAGTCTTCGATGAAAGCGGGACGATGATTCGCAGCTTCGGTGATCCCACCGAGGCCGGCGTCAGTCCGGACTCCAAGCAACTGGAAGACCTCGGCAAGATTTCCGGCGACGGCGACGGCGACATCTATTTTGCCTTCACCACCCTCGACGATCCCACCATTCGACGGTACGACCCCTACGGCTACGTCACCAGCGAAGCCACCTTTGACGCGGACCTCTACAATCCTTCTCCCGCGCCGGCCCCCGACGATCGTGTTCAGTTTGGATTGAACTTCAGTCAGACGAGGCTTGACGATTCGTACGACACCTGGGTCGCCGTCGGCAATCGCGGAGACATTTTTTTCGGCGGCGGCCTCTCGCCCGGCTTGGGCGCGCACCTCGGCAATGGTCCGCAGACCGCGGAGTCTGCCACCAATAACATCCTCTCGACGGCCACGGCTTCCGGCCCCGGTGGCGGTGGTCCCGGAGGCATCGCCGGGGGCGGCATGGTCTCGGCGCAGGGCTCTTTCCAGCAAAATTCGCTGCAACTGCACGTCGGCAACAGAAGGCCGCATCAGGGTACCAGCAGCTCACAGGGATCAAACGCGTCAAGCGGCGACGCGGCGACGAAAAATTCAATCGACGGTTCCGTCCTGCAATTCAATTCCCAGAATTCTTCTTCTTCCGACGACGCGCTCGATTCCGAAAATTCCGGCGACTCCGACCAAACCGATGCTTCGCTCGCGCAGTCTTCGGCGCCTTCCGGCCAGGGACTGGGGCGCGGTGCTGGTGGATTCGGCGGGCACGGATTCGGCGGCGGCTTTGGCGGCGGGGGTTTCGGTCCGGGGCTTGGGATTCCGCTGTTGGGAGAATTCGGAGGTGGCGCCTTTTCTTCGCGCAATTCCCCGCAGGGATTTCAGGGTCTGTTCGCGCCGAGCATTTCGACGCCGGCGCCCGGAGCCAGCACCGCCACTCCCAGCGCAAGTTCGCACGCGGGTCTTCCCGGACGCACTATCGAAGATCATTTTGTCGGCCCTCATGGTCGCTTCGGAGAGGGCCTCTACAATTTCACCGGCTCCGTGAAGGTGAATCTCGACCATCAGGCACCCTCGTCGGTGGAGAAACCCGTGATCTCTGCCGTCGGCGTGGATCCCGTTTCGCAAGACATCTGGGCCGCCGTCGGAAAAGTGTTAGTGCACTTCGATAAGAATGGCAGTTACCTCGGCGAATACTTCATCGCCACTCCGGAGGGCGCGCCATTGCATGTGAGCGCGATCATCGTGGAACCGGATCGCTTGATCGTCGCTTCCGATTCGAGAGGCGTATACGAATTTGCCCGTTTCGATCGCCATGCCTCTCGTGCTTCTGTGCGCGCGGCGGTCGTTCCGCAACAGGGATCGCCGCCAAACGCTGCTCCGCGGTAGTTTTCGCAGCTCTTTCTTCTCGTCGTGGAATTTCACACGCGAAATTTCTTCACTGCAATCTTTGCGCGTGTTTTACAATTTCATTCGTGCGCTTCGCGAAAAACTTTGTAATGCAAGAGAAATATTCGAAATTTTCGCTTGTGGAAAACCTGTGAATTATTTGTGGAGTGTGTGCATGGTACTCCCTCAGTTTTCCCTTGCTACCTGCGTCGCGTTTAGGCAGAATCCCGCCTCGCGTCTCTACAAGGCGTAAGACGCGGGGACTCAATAGGTATTGCGACGCGGGGGCGCGTTGCCACAACTTCGTACCTGAAGCGCCAGACAAACATAGACCCGCCGGGATCGGTGGGGTTTCCACAGCATTTCCACATCAGTGGAAATTGCGGTAAGGGCTGACTCGCTCGATGAACCTTTGGGACAAGATTCTCCAGCACACGGAGCGCCGCGTTAATCCACATAGTTTCGCTACCTGGTTTCGTCCCACGCGCTTCGAGCGCCTGGACGATGATCGCCTCACTGTCCGTGTTCCCAGCCGTCTCTTCTGCAAGCGTCTGACGGAGACTTACGGCCAGCTCTTGCAAGCCGTGCTCACCGAAATCGGCAAGCCTCAGCTGCAATTTAATTTTGTATGCGCTGAGGCGGAACCCGTTGCCGCCGCAAGTCAAAATGTACCGGCATCCTCGCAAACCAAGCTTGATTTTGACGCTGTCGCGCATCAACTGAACCCGCGCTACACTTTTGACTCGTTCATCGTCGGCGCTTCCAATCAGTTCGCGCATGCCGCTGCCGTCGCCGTGGCCGAGCAGCCTTCCAAATCCTACAACCCGCTCTTCTTGTACGGCGGAGTGGGACTGGGCAAGACTCACCTCATGCAGGCCATCGGCCACACTCTCAAAAGGCGCAATCCTGCCATGCGCCTCACCTATATCAGCGCGGAAAAGTTTACCAACGAAGTCATCTCCTCCATCCGCTTCGAACGCATGGCGGCGTTCCGCGATCGTTTCCGCAATATGGACGTCCTGATGGTGGACGACATCCAGTTCATCGCCACCCGTGAACGCACCCAGGAAGAATTTTTCCACACCTTCAACGCTCTCTACGACCAGCAGAAGCAGATCGTGATCTCCTCCGACTGCCCGCCCAAGGAAATTTCCTCCATTGAGGAACGCCTGCGCTCCCGTTTCGAATGGGGCTTGATCGCCGATATTCAGCCGCCCGATCTCGAAACGAAAATCGCGATTTTACAGAAGAAAGCGGAAAGCGAACGCGTCCAGGTGCCCGACGACGTGGCGGAATACATCGCCCGCGCCATCAAATCCAACATTCGCGAGCTCGAAGGCGCGCTCATCCGCCTGATGGCCTACGCGTCCCTCACCGGCGCCGACCTGAATCTCGCCACTGCCCAGCAAGTGCTCAAGAACATCATCGAAACGCAGGAAAAAAAGGTAACCATCGAGCAGATTCAGAAGCGTGTGGGAGAAGTATTTGGCCTGCGCGCGCAAGATCTGAAAATGCGCAGCAATTCTAAAGTCATTGCCTACCCGCGCCAGGTCGCCATGTTCATCGTCAAGCAGCTCACCTCGGCTTCGCTGCCCGAAATTGGCCGCCAATTCGGCGGCAAACACCACACCACCGTGCTGCACTCGATCAACAAGATCGAAACCCTGCGCCACACCGATAAAGATTTGAACAAGACGATCAATAGGCTGCTCGATTCTTTCGGTTAGAAATAGAATCGGCTGGCCTCCCAGCCCTGCGCATTACCTGTGAACAAGGTGTGCAAGCTTTGTGGATGTTCTCAAAATACGCATCCAGCTCGGTAGTTCGGCAATCTTATCAACTGCATCGCGCAAGTTTGCACAGCACACCAAACGCCGCAATGGGAACATTCGATTCAAGTTGGAACGTTTTCCGCAGATTCCACAGATGCGGCGGCGACGGCGGTTTTCTTATATATTTATATAGATAAAGAAAAGCAGTAAAGTAACCGCAGCCAAATTCAGCACAACGTACACGAGGACTGCCCGAGATGGAATTCAGCGTAAAACGATCGGACCTGCTCGACGAACTTGAACTGACCCAAGGCGTCGTCGAGCGCAAGACCACCATTCCCATCCTCTCGAATCTGCTGGTAGAGGCCAAGGGGAGCCGCCTCACCATCACCGCCACCGATTTGGAGCTGAGCATCCGCACTTCCTGCGATGCCAAAGTTAAAAAAGAAGGCGCCGGCACCATCCCCGCGAAAAAACTCTTCGAACTCCTCCGCTTGCTGCCCGAAGGCGAAATCAAGTTCAAGCTGCAGGAAAACCACTGGGTGCACATCACCAGCGACCGCCGCAATTACAAGCTGGTCGGCATGTCCAAGGACAATTTCCCCGCGCTGCCGCCTTTTCCGCATGCGCTCATCAAAATCCCCGCGGCCTTGCTCGCCGACGCGATCGCCAAGACCACCTTTGCTATCTCGCTCGAAGAATCGCGCTACACGCTGAATGGCGCGCTGCTGGTGCTGAAGCCCGGTTCGCTCGCGATGGTTGCCACCGACGGCCATCGCCTCGCCATGGTCGAAAAAGATCACAAGTTCGAAGGCTTCAACAACGAGACGCGCGTGCTGATCCCCAAGAAAGCTATGACCGAAGTCCAGCGCCTGGTCGCGAAATCAGGCGATGACGGCGAAATCGAATTCGGCCAGGACGAAAGCCACTTGTTTTTTCAGATTGGCCGCCGCCTGCTCACCTCGCGCAAGCTCACGGGCCAGTTCCCGAATTACGAAGCAGTGCTCCCGCGCGACGCCAATAAAACTCTCGTCATCGAGCGCGGCGAATTGCAGGAAGCCCTGCGCCGCGTCGCGCAGCTCGCCGACCAGCGCTCGCACGCCGTGAAGTTCATGCTCTCGACCGAGGGCCTAGAAGTTTCCTCCTCCAGCCCCGAATACGGCGAAGCCAAAGAAATCATCGAAAAGGAATTCAAAGGCGAGACCATCGCCATCGGCTTCAACGCCCAATACCTTTTGGATTTTCTGGGCGCCGCCGCCGAAGGCCCCATCAGCTTCGAGCTGAAAGACGAACAATCCGCGGGCCAACTCCGCCCCACAGGCGACGAAACCTCGCGCTATCGCTACGTCGTAATGCCCATGCGAATCTGATCGCTGGCCGGTCGTAAAATCGCGGCGCAGACTCGCGAAAACGCGTGAAAAATCGCTCGAAAGTGGCCGGTTCAGTTACCCCTTCAATAGCCATCAAAATGGGTTTATTTGCGCGCTCACGCCGTCCCGTAAGCCATTGAATAAAAACACGATAAATTCATCCACGCACGTCAGTTTCGCCTTGTGAAAATCCACTCCCGAGCGTAGAATTTAGCTGTTCAAGGATCCTCCTGAACGGCACTTTATCCGGCCCGCAAACGCCTCTGCTTTCCTTGCCTGCGCCAGGGCAAATGAGGCCAGAACCGCAGCCGGGTATCCCCTCTCCGCAGGGGAAAAACTAAAAGCTCCGCCGCGTCTCCCCGAATTTTTCGGAACGAGACGGGATGGAGTCGCAACCCTTCGAGTTTCGCCAGCGCGCCCGAGCGCCCTCGAAATTTTCGAGCCCGCACACGCGGGTAAGCGAAACCAATGGGCAAGGTAAGCCCGCCGCAACCCGGTGGGCCTGTGTCGGGCACATCCGCGCGACCGCCTTCCCGTAGCTTGAAAACAGTTTCAAATACGCTTCACGCATCGCACTGCACTGAGGAGACGCACGACCCATGGCTGAAAAAGATGCTGCGGCTGGAAAAGCCGGCGGGCCTGCCGCGCCGGCAGGCGGGCACAAGTACGACGCTACTTCCATTAAAGTTCTCGGCGGCCTCGAAGCTGTCCGCAAACGTCCCGCGATGTACATCGGTTCCACCGGCGAAATGGGCCTGCATCACCTGGTCTGGGAAGTTGTGGACAATTCCGTGGACGAAGCCATGGCCGGCTTCTGCGATGAAATTAATGTCTCCGTGCACGAAGATGACAGCGTCACCGTCATAGACAACGGCCGCGGCATTCCCGTGGACATGCACGCGACGGAAAAAAAGCCCGCCGCTGAAGTCGTGATGACCGTTCTGCACGCCGGCGGAAAATTCGATAGCGACACCTACAAAGTTTCCGGCGGCTTGCACGGCGTCGGCGTCTCGGTCGTCAACGCGCTCTCCGACTGGCTGGACCTGGAAATCTGGCGCGACGGCGAAGTTTGGGAACAGTCCTACGAAAAAGGAATTCCCACATCCAAACTCAAAGCCTCCGGCAAGACCCGCAAGACCGGCACGAAAATCACGTTTCACGCCGACCCGGAAATCTTCGCCAAGGCCACTTACAGCTACGACACGCTGGCGCAGCGCCTGCGCGAGCTCGCCTTCCTCAATAAAGGCCTGAAAATCACGCTCGATGACGAGCGCAGCGGCAAGAAAACCGAATTTCGATTCACCGGCGGCATCGCCGAATTCGTGAAGCATCTGAACAAGGGCAAGGGCGTTCTGCATGATTCGCCCATCTATATCGAAGGCAAGCGCGATCAGGTGGAAGTGGAAATCGCGCTGCAATATAACGACAGCTACGCGGAAAATGTTTTTGCCTTTGCCAACACCATCAACACCGTGGACGGCGGCACGCACCTTTCCGGCTTCCGCTCCTCGCTCACCCGCACTATCAATTACTACGCGAATTCCTTCGGCATGCTCAAAGAGCAGAAGGACGAAGTCACTATCAACGGCGACGATGTTCGCGAAGGCCTCGTCGCCGTCGTTTCCGTCAAGCTCCCGCAGCCCCAGTTCGAAGGCCAGACCAAAGGCAAGCTCAATAGCGACATCAAGGGCGTCGTCGAGCAGATGGTCAATGAAAAGCTCGGAGAATATTTCGACAAGCATTCCTCCATCGCGCGAAAAATTATCGGCAAGTGCATTGACGCCGCCCGCGCCCGCGAAGCCGCGCGCAAAGCTCGCGAGCTAACCCGCCGCAAATCAGCGCTCGATTCCAGCGGCCTCCCGGGGAAACTTGCCGATTGCCAGGAACGCGATCCCGCGCGCTGCGAACTTTTCCTCGTCGAGGGCGAATCGGCCGGCGGCTCGGCCAAGGGCGGCCGTGATCGCCGCTACCAGGCCATCCTGCCGCTCAAGGGAAAGATCCTCAACGTCGAAAAAGCTCGCTACGACAAAATGCTCGGCCATGAAGAAATCCGCTGCATCATCACCGCGCTCGGCACCGGTATCGGCAAAGACGATTTCGACGCCAGCAAGCTGCGCTACCACAAAGTGATCCTGATGACCGACGCGGACGTGGACGGCAGCCACATCCGCACGCTGTTGCTCACGTTTTTCTTCCGTCACATGCGCGAGCTGATCGAAAAGGGCCACATCTACATCGCGCAGCCCCCGCTCTACCGCGTGAAGCGCGGCAAAATGGACCGCTACATCCGCGACGAGCGCGAATTCGCGCGCGAGCTGATGAAGCGCGCCACCGAAGAGCACTCCGTGAAGGGCAAGAACGGAAAATCCCTCGAAGGCGGCGACCTCACCACCTTCCTGCTCAATATCCAGGAATACGATCAGGTTGCCGCGAAGCTCGGCCGCCGCTTGCGCGACCCCAAACTCGTCGAACTCCTCGCCCAAAGCGAACTCGACAAGAAGACCGACTTCGCCGACAAAAAGAAATTGCAGGAGCTGGTGAAGTCCATCGAAAAGGCCAAACTCGACCTGGAAGCAAAATTTATTTTCGACGAAGAGCACAGCCTGCACGAGCTGCTGCTGAAAAATGGCGGCGAGCGCCGCATCAATTGGGCTCTCGCGGCCACGCCGGATTACAAGCGCCTGCGCACCCTGGCGGCCGCCATCGCCGAAAATAATCGCGGACCTTTCACCATCGCGCACAATGGCGACAAGGTCGTAAAAGAAGATTCGCTCGGCGTGCTGAACTACGTCCTCGAAGACGCCAAAAAAGAATTCACCATCACGCGTTTCAAAGGCTTGGGCGAAATGAATCCCGAGCAATTGTGGAACACCACCATGAACGCCGAGGCGCGCACTCTGCTGAAAGTTCGCCTGGAAGACGCAGTAGCCGCCGAAACAATTTTCTCCACGCTCATGGGCGAAAACGTGGAAGAGCGCCGCAAATTCATAGAAGAAAACGCGCTGGACGTCGTCAACCTGGACATTTAAAGCGAAACTGATTTTTGCCGCTCGCGGTCAGAGCCGCGACCCACAAAACATGGTCTACCAATTGGTTTGGAAAATTTTGCCGGGCCTGCGCGGCATGAGCTGCTCCGATTTTCGCGCCACGCCCACCGACGCGCCCAACAACGACCAGGGCGTGGCCTTCGAATGCGCCACGGCCGCGAAGTGCGATGCGCTGATGCGCGAACTCGAAGCGCACTTTGGCCCGCAACGCTTTTCGAATAACGCCACCGCCTTCGAAACGGTGAAGGCCTACGTGCTCGAAAAAGCTGGCACGAAAGTCTAAGCAAGGGTTTTGTAGCGGCGGCCTTCAGGCCGCCATCTTTGCGGAGTATGCATCACCGCGCGTGCGACGAATGACGGGTTACGATTCACCAATCACGAATCACCACTCACCAAAACACGGAGATTTCTAAGTGGCCGAAGAACTCGATAAATCAATCATCACTCCGGTAGATATCGAATCGGAGATGAAGAAGTCGTATCTCGATTACTCGATGAGCGTAATCATCGGGCGCGCCCTCCCGGATGTCCGCGACGGCTTGAAGCCCGTCCACCGCCGTATCCTTTTCGGCATGTACGAGCTCGGCCTCACCTCCACGAAGGCCTACCGCAAATGCGCCAAGATCGTCGGCGAAGTCCTCGGCAAGTTTCACCCGCACGGTGATACGCCTGTCTACGACGCGCTCGTGCGCCTGGCGCAGGAATTCAACATGCGCTACCCGCTCGTGGACGGCCAGGGCAATTTCGGCTCGGTGGACGGCGATCCGCCCGCCGCCATGCGGTACACCGAAGCGCGCCTCTCGAAAATCGCGGAAGAAATGCTCGCGGACATCGAAAAGGAAACCGTTGATTTCGTCCCGAACTTCGATGAAAGCGAACACGAGCCCGTCGTTCTTCCCACGCGCATTCCCAACTTGCTCGTCAACGGATCCTCCGGCATCGCCGTGGGCATGGCCACCAACATTCCCCCGCACAATTTGAAAGAAGTCGTCGAAGCCGCGATCCTGCTGGTCGAAGAACCCGATGCGAACCTGAAAAAAGTGATGAAGCTCGTTCCCGGCCCCGATTTCCCCACCGCCGGCTACATCTACGGCCGCGAAGGTATCGAGCAGGCCTACAAAACTGGCCGCGGCTCTTTCCAGGTACGCGCCAAAGCCGCCATCGAACAGCGCGCCAAGGACCGCCAGGACATCGTCATCACCGAGCTGCCCTACCAGGTCAATAAAGCGCGCCTGATCGAAAATATCGCGGGCCTGATCCAGAACAAAAAGATTGACGGCATCGCCGACATTCGCGATGAGAGCGACCGCGACGGCATGCGCATCGTCATCGAAGTGAAGCGCGACGAAGAGCCGCAAATCATCCTGAACAAATTGTTCAAGATGACCCAGATGCAGGAATCGTTCAGCATGATTCTGCTGGCGATCGTCGCCGGCCAGCCGCGCGAGCTCGGCCTGCTCGAATTGCTGCGCCTTTTCATTGAGCACCGCGTGGACGTCGTCCGCCGGCGCACCGCCTACGAACTGCG
Source organism: uncultured Acidobacteriota bacterium (assembly GCA_963780035.1). Lineage (GTDB taxonomy): Bacteria > Acidobacteriota > Terriglobia > Acidiferrales > UBA7541 > Palsa-295. The sequence continues at coordinate 172,369 of CAWAAG010000027.1, forward strand.
CAAGGCCCGCGAGCGTGAGCACATCCTGATCGGCTACCGCATCGCGCTCGACAACATCGACGACGTGATCAAGATCATCCGTGGGTCCGCCAGCCGCGCGAATGCCCGCCAGAATTTGCACGATTTCTTTTCGAACAAGGATATTCGCGTGATGGTCGGCGGCAAGGAGCGCACCGTCGAAGGCATCAAGATTGACCGGAAGAAATACGGCATCGTCGCCGCGACCGGGGATTTGATCGGTCCGGCCGAAGGCGAAGGGCTTACCTACGCGCAAATTGACGCGATCCTCGAACTGCAGTTGCACCGCCTGACGCAACTGTCGGTCGACGAAATCCTGAAGGAACTGGCGCAGCTGCGCCAGAACATTGAGGAACTCGAAGAAATCCTGCACAGCGAAAAGAGGCTGAAAGCCGTGATCGTCGCCGAGTTGCGCGAGATCCTGAAATCCTACGGCGACGAGCGCCGCACGCAAATCGTTGACCGCGTCGAGGAAATCAAGCTCGAAGACCTCATCAAAGACGAGGAAATGGCCATCACCGTCAGCCATGCCGGCTACGTCAAGCGCACTTCGGTGGAAACCTATCGCCACCAGTCGCGCGGCGGCAAGGGCCGCATCGGCGCCAAGACGCGTGACGACGATTTCGTCGAGCATTTCTTCGTGGCCTCCGCGCACAGCTACATTCTGCTCTTCACGTCCAAGGGCCGCATTTACTGGTTGAAGGTTTACGAAATTCCCGAAGCCGCGGCGGCCACGCGCGGAAAAGCCATCAATAATCTCGTGCGCTTTCAGGAAAATGAAAAACTCACCGCCGTAGTTCCGGCGCGCAATCTCGAGGAAACCGGCCGTTACGTCTTCCTCGCTACCAAAAGCGGCACCGTGAAGAAGACCGAGCTCGCGGAATTCTCCAATCCGCGGCCCTCCGGCATCATCGCCATCAATCTCGATGGCACGGATGAACTGATCGGCGCGAAGCTCACCGACGGCATGCAGATGATTTTCCTCGCCAGCCACGACGGCCAAGCCATTCTGTTCCGCGAGACCGAAGTGCGTTCCATGGGGCGCGCGGCCGGCGGCGTCAACGGGATGGACCTCGCCAAGGGCGACTTCGTCGTCAGCATGGACGCGGTGCAGCCCGATTTCGGGATCATCCAGAAGGAATACAAAAAAGAAACGCGTAATCTCGACGAGCTAGAAAGCGACCAGATCCGCGACTCGCTCACCTCGCTGATGCTCACCGTCGCCGAAAAGGGCTACGGCAAGCGCACCCCGCTCGCCGAATACCGCGTCACTTCGCGCGGAGGCAAGGGCGTCATCAACTTGAAGTCCACGGATCGCAATGGCCCGGTCGTCGCGGCTCTCCAAGTCCGTGAAGATTCCGACGTAATGATCATCACCGGCCAGGGCAAAGTCATCCGCGTGCACTCCGGCGAAATCCGTGAAGCCGGCCGCTCCACGCAAGGCGTCCGCCTGCTGCGCCTGGAAGAAGGCGACCGCATCGCAGCCGCCGCGGCCATCCTCGAGGAAGAAGACGCCGCGGCAGCCGTCACGCCGCCCGAACCGGAGAAGAAATAGCTAGGAGGAAGCTATGGCGCCCAAACTGAAATACATCATTGAATTCGTCGCGGACATGGATCGCGCCGTTAAATTCTATCGAGATGTTTTGGGCCTTACCGTGAAGTTTGAATCCCCTGGCTGGAGTGAGTTCGCAACGGGTGAAACCTCCTTTGCGCTGCATCCGGCGAGCGAAAAGAATCGCGCAGGAACCTACGATGTGGGGTTCACGGTAAAAGACCTGCAGGAATTCTACGAGCAGATGCAGGCGAAAGGCGTCAAATTCCCGATGCCTCCCACCAAACAGGATTTCGGCGGCAGCCTCGCGCAGTTTCTCGACACAGAGGGTGCTCACCCCAGCGCCGGCACTGAGTAGGAGCGATAAGGTTACGCGGGCGGCTACAATTCATGAGCGATCAAACTCTCTTTTGGGTATTCGCGATCGGCGTGATCGCGCTCGCGGGGCTCTTGCTTTGGTTAAGGGATCGGTTTCGGGATCTGCACCACGTTCCTGAAGCAGAAAGAAAGCTGGCGGAGCAGCGGAAGGTGCTAGAGGATTTGTTTGCTTCTTGTTTGCGGTTATGTCTTTGGCCCGTGCCATCGCGACACCAACATTCGTGCCGCGCATCTATTACTTCCTTGGGGCATTTCTGTTCGCGTGGATGTGTTTTCAGAGTCTTCGCCAATATCGGACAATTGGCACCAAACCGACAACGTCGAAGCATCTTGCCGATCATGATGGCGGCGCGATGTAATATCCCGGTCGCGTGCGCACCGAGACATTCGGCCGGTCCACCACCACCTTGATCTCGTGGTAGCCCTCGGGATCGGCGTCATGCGGACGATACCCAATCGTATACTGCGCGTGCAATTCGCCGCCGATTTCATCCACCGCCTTCTCGATCGAACGGTCTTTCATCGTCGCCAAGTGCAATCCCCCCGTAGCCTCGCTCGCCACCGCCAGCGAATTTGTGCCCAGCGCGTTCTTCCCGGTCTTCACCAGCCACACCGCCAGCGCCAGCAAGTCCGGATACTCGTTCACGTGGTCCGGCTTCGCGCGCAAGTCAGCCATCGCGGTGCTCAAACCGATCGAATAGATCGTCACGTTTGCAAGCTGTGCCTGCCGCAACGCTTCTCCCAGCCGGCTCTCGCTGCCCGTATCCTGTGATTCTCCCACCACCACCATGATTCGCCGCCGCACCGCCGGCCGTTCGTCGAGCATCGCGATGCCCTTAGCCATCGCGTCGTACAGGTGCTCATCGTCCACGCCCAAAGGCAAATGCTCGATCGCGTACTGCACGCTGTCAGGATCCGTGGTGAACTTTTGCTGCAAGTCCACGGTCGTGTCGTAGCTGATCACCGCCGCTTCCGACGTCATCCCCATCACCGCATCCGCAAAGACGATTCCCGCATGCTTCACCGAAGGAAACATCGGCTGAATATGCGAACTCGCTTCGATCACCAGCACAATGGAAAGCGGATCGCCGCCCACGTCGAAGTGGTCAATCTTCTGCTCGGTCCCGTTGTCGTACACGCGGAAATTCTGCTGCGTCAGGTCGAACACCATCTCGCCCTTGGGGTCACGCACTGTCACCGGCGCCGTCACTTCGTTCACGCGCGAGCGGATGGCGTGCTTCAGTTGCTCGGCCGGAGGCATCGGCTCGGGCTTCGCGCCAGGATTCGGATGCAAAGGCCCCGCAGGGGCTTCCTGGCCACGCGCCGGCGCGGCGAAACAAAGCGCCATAGTCCCCAGCGCGAACGCCAGCGCAATGCCGACCCAATTACGAAATAAACCGCGGGATAACACGCGCTTCACACTCTCCCTCGCATTTCCGTGTAATTCAGTCTATCTGATTCGCGCCTGCACACCGGCGTTGCTTGCAGTGTACTGCCGCCGCACTCCGCGGCTAGCATTTCGCGCGTCTTCTCCTAAAATGGATGGAGCGCAAATGAAGCGAAAACGAACTGAGGTGGAAAGATGAAGCGTTCCGGAAAGAAACCCCGGCATCTGCCCGTGCCGAAGCTAGCCTACAAAGATCCGGGGTTCATGGAGAGCCTGCCGGCGCGGCCGCTGCGCATCCTCGCCGAATATCTCGATCCGCTGAACCGGCTGCGCCAGGCAAACGTGGGTGACACCATCGTGCTGTTCGGCTCGGCCCGCATTCAATCACGCGAACGCGCGCTGGCGCAATTGAAACAGGTGCAAGCCCGCGCGCGCGGCAAACGCACTCCGGAATGGCGAGCCAAAATCGCCGCCAGCCGCTCCCTGCTGGGAATGTCCCGCTATTACGAAGAGGCCCGCGAACTCTCGCATCGCATCACCTCTTGGGCCATGACGCTGGGCAATCAGCCGCGGCGCTTTGTCATTTGCTCCGGCGGAGGCCCCGGCATCATGGAGGCCGCCAACCGCGGCGCCGCCGAAGCTGGCGGCCCGTCCGTGGGCCTCAGCATCCAGCTTCCTCACGAACAATTTTCGAATCCTTACATCACTCCCCACTTGAATTTCTACTTCCACTACTTTTTTATGCGCAAGCTATGGTTCGCGCAGATGGCCAAAGCGCTGATCGTTTTTCCCGGCGGGTTCGGCACCATGGACGAACTCTGGGAAATGCTCACGCTGCTGCAGACCAACAAGCTTTCCTCGCATCACCTGATCCTGATCTATGGCCGCAAATACTGGGACAAGGTGCTCAATTGGCGTCACATGGTGCGCACCGGCACCGTCAGCGAACGCGATTACAAAATGCTGCAATTCGCCGACTCGGTGGACGAAGCGTTCGAGCACGTACGGCACGATCTCGAAGCCCATCATCTGCATCTGGATTCCGAAGGCGGCCAGCCCGCGCATCCCCACCAGATAATCCCCAATATCATGCGCCCATAGCCTTCACAACTTTCCGCAGCGCAGGGTGTTTTATCAGCAGGCAGTCACGCAAGGAAGCCACCAGCAGCTTCCAGGCTGCCGCGGAGGCTCGCCATGCGGAAGACCACGCTCAGGAACTCGCTCCTTCTGGCACTAGCTCTAGGCAGTTTCGCGTTTCTCGGTACCGCCGGCACGGTTCGCGCGGACGATTGGAGAGACCGCTGCGCCCAGCGCATCAATCACGAGCAATTTGAATTGGATCGCGCCATTGCCCGTCATGGCTACCGCAGCAGAGAAGCAGAGCATGAACGCCGCGAGCTGGATCGGCTCCGCTATGAATGCGGCTATCGCGGCCGCTAGATCTAAATAGAAGAAAACAGGCGAGGGTCAGAATGAAAACGGGGGGAGAGCGCAAGCCCTTCCCCCGTTTATTGTTTTCAGGCGGTCGGATTCAGGCGCAAACGTCGCTCGGGGCACTCACCGAAAGTAACTCGCCATTCCTCAAACCGCCCGAATTTAGTTACTCGAAAAAGGTTCCAGCGCAAACACCGCCTGAAAGCGCCGCTTCTCGTCCTGGTCGTGCAGCATTACCACCGGCACCACCTTCAACGAGTGCTTGCAGCCACGGCAGGTCGTTCCTTCGCCTTCCAGGTCCTGCACGAAGCCGTCCGTGAAGTGATACGCCGCGCGCGGTCTTCGCGCTGCCTTCGTGCCCTTCGTTCCGCACTGCGGACAGGTGAATTCCACGCGGTCCTCAAGAGGATCGCGGTTCAACGCAGCCCAGCCGGTGTAACGTACGCCTACAGTTTCCAAAGAGTCTCGGCTCATGATCGCCACCTTCCATTCCCCGAAAAAAGTGCCACCAAATATCGAGGTTATGCAACGTTAGACGCATTACCGATTCAAAATGATGCACTTTCACTGCCGAAATATTGTGAATCTTCTATTTACTGCGCTTTCAACGTCTTGCGCGGACGCCGCGCTTCGCCTTGTTCTTGAAATCGCGGTGCCGGGAACAACTCCGCGGTCGCGGTGTCTATCTCCTCAGAGATCGCGCGAGCTCCAATGTACGACGCGACGCCGCCCAGCCGCAGCTTTCATCCCGGCTGAACGAAGTCAGGCCATCCCCTCCCCGGCGCGCCGCTACCGAAATTTCTGTGTGTCCAAACGATCCTGCGGAGGTGTGTCCGTGAGCGATCTGGGAAGCTTGTCAGGATGCATGCTGGAGAACGACACAGAGGCCCGCGCGCGCGCCCGAAAATTGCGGCAGAAAGCGCTCGTCGCCTCCATTGTGTTCGAAGCTGCGCTGGTCGGCGCGATGCTTTTGTGGCCGCTCATCACGCCGGGCGTTCTCACCGGCGCGTTCATCGTCACGCCCGCGCCGCCATACCACGGCGGCGGTGACACTGCCGAAAGCCGCCCGCTCTCGAGCGCGCATCCCCCGGCGAGCGCTACCCACACGCAACCTGTCTGCGTCATGTGTGCACCGCCGGCAATTCCCAATCATGTACGTGCGCTGAGCAACGACGCCGCGGGTGCCAGCATCGACAACGCGCCCGGCATCGGCGATGGCGGCATGGACGGATCTCCGGGAGACGGCCCGATCATTCCCGGTGGAATCGGCGATCGCAAGCCGCCGATGGAAATCCGCAGGCCCAGCCCTCCGCCGCGTCCCGCGCCCCTGCGCATGAGCGAAGGCGTGATGGAAGCAGCGCTCATCTACAAAGTGCAGCCGTTGTATCCTGCCATCCCGCGCGCGATGCACTTGGCTGGCACGGTGCGCCTGCGTGCGATCATCGCCGCCGATGGCAGCGTTCGCCATGTAGACGTCCTCAGCGGCAATCCGCTCCTCGCTCAGTCGGCGGTCGCCGCCGTGCGCGAATGGCGCTACCGTCCCACGCGCCTGAACGGCGAAGCCGTGGAAGTCGAAACTCTCATCACCGTGAATTTCGTTCTGGACCAGCAATAAAAAAGGGGCGGAATGTTGTCCGCCCCCGTTTGTCCTTCTTGCTGCTGGTGACTCGTCCGCTAGAATCGAATCACAATTCCCGTGGAAAGCCGCGCATTGTTCTGCGTGGCTCCCCCAAACCGCGTGATCACATAATCGCCTTCGAAAATCCGCCAGGAAAATGCCGGCGCAATCTTCGCGTCAATTCCACCGCCCAGTTCCGCGGCAAACGAGGAGTCGCCATACCCCGGCGCGCTGTAGTGCGCTCCGCCGATCAGCACGTGCGCAAACGGCGAAACGCGCGCCGGGAAGGAAACCTGCGGTCCAAACAAAAAGGTGTGCACGGATTGGCTGCCTCCGTAATCCCCGGCGAATTCACCCACTCCGCCAAGCCAGGAATTGAATTTGTACTGGCCCGAGAGAATCCACCCGTTGAGGTTGTTGGTCCCGGGAGCGTTCTCCAGATGGAAGTAGGAATACCCGCCGTAAACTTCTACTTTATCGCCCGTATCTTGCGCATTGGCGCGCGTTCCCGCTGCCAAAGACACCAAAAATACCAGGCTAAGTAATATGACGAACCTTCGGATCATTAAAAGTCTCCTTAAGATGTTTTATGGAATTTGGCTGTCCCCGGCGCAGCCGGGTTTGTTCCTGCCCCTAGGTTCTTGTGTCGCGTGGACGCCCTGGGCGGCGTGCCAAGCGCGACGACGGGCTGGAGTTAGTTTGGATGCTGCTTGCGGCGCAAGGGTTACCGAAAAGTCGCTGTTAAATGAGGGCTTCGCCCGAATTGCGGGCGATTGCATCACGCGTGGCGTCCCGTAATCGGACGATTTCGTGCCAATCGTTCCCCGCGGCCGGATCGGGCATAATCGGCGCGCTGAACGTAACGGTCACGCGCCCCGGGCGCGGCAGGATCGTCTTGTCGCGCAGGACTTGCCGCGCTCCGCGCACCGATACGGGGCAAATCGGCCGCTGCGTATCCACCGCGGCTTTGAACGCGCCCAATTGGAATGGACGAATTCCCGCCATCTGTGTGAACGTTCCTTCCGGAAATATCACCACCGACTCGCCGTTCTTCAGCGCGGCGTTCACTTCTTCGGCCTGGCGAATCCGGGCTTGCGGATCGGCCCGGTCGAACGCAAATTGGCCGCTCCGCTTCGCGATCGTGCTGATAAACGGCATGTCGCGGATTTCGCCCTTGGAGACGAACCGCACCTCCGCGGGAAGAAATCCCAGGATCACCAGGATATCCAGATAGCTCGAATGATTCGGCGCGAAAATCCACGGCCCGCTCATCGCGCGTTCCGCCAGAATTTCACCGCCTTCCACTTGCACCGGCACGCGGGCTGCAGCCAGCATCATGCGCGCGCCGGTCCGTGCGAATCGTGCCGCGCGCTTGCGATCTCGCGTGCAACCCACCACGGCCCAAAGCGGAATCAGGACCGCCGAGAAAGCCGTGAGCGCGTATACGCCATACAAGAACTCGAGCGCTCCCTTCGCGGCTTCCCGCAGCCAATGCCCCGCGCGCGGCACCGCGCCTCTCGCCGCCAGCTTCGCAATCTGCACCCAGGGAGCCTGTTGCTTCCTGCCCAGCCTTCCTTCCAGAAATAGCCGCCGCGTTTCGCTGCGCCGCAATTTCCCGCTCGAGGTCTTCGGAATGGATTGCGCAGGCAGCATCACGATGACGTCCGGCGGCATTCCCATCACCTCCGCCACCGCGCTCGCAATTTCTCCCTCGATTCGTTTCGCGCTCGCCGCATCGCGAAGCTCCGCTGCCACCACCAGCCGCTCCGTCCCCGTCCGCTCGTCCGGCGCGCCAAACGCCACTACGCACCCGGTGCGCACGCCCGCCACGCGGCCGGCAATTTCCTCCACTTCGTGCGGATAAAGGTTCCGGCCCGCCTTGATGATCATGTCTTTGGCGCGGCCGGTAATGTAAAGGTCTCCGTCAGCCGCATAAGCCAGGTCGCCCGAATCCAGCCAGTTTTCATCACGCAGCAATTCCCGCGTGGCCGCCTCGTTGTGATAATAGCCGCTGGTCGCCGCAGCGCCGCGGAACCACAACCGGCCTTCTCGGCGCTCGCCCGCATCGCGGCCGTCCGCATCCACGATCCTCACCTCCACCCCAGGCAGAGGCTTGCCGGCATCCACGAATTCCAAAGCCGCTACGTCGCTCCCGGCAGCAGACACCGGCTCCGCGCGTCCTGCGGATTCGAATTGCGCGCGATCAATGCGATCCACTTTGTAACCCGCGCCCATCTGCGGCACCGAAACTGCCAGCGAACCCTCCGCAAGCCCGTACACCGGCATCAGCGCGCTGCGGCGAAAACCGTACGGCGCGAAGCGCGTCGCGAATCTTTCCAAAGTTTCCACGCGCACCGGTTCCGCGCCATTGATCGCCGCCCGCCACGAACTCAAATCCAATCCCTGCAGGTCTTTGTCCGCAATTTTTCGCACGCAAAGCTCGTACGCAAAGTTCGGCGCCGGACTGATCGTCGCGCGATGCCGCTGGATCGCGCGCAGCCACCTTTCCGGCCGGCTCAGAAATGCCAGCGGCGACATCACCACCAGCCGCACGCCCGTAAATATCGGCACGAACCACGCCCCGATCAATCCCATGTCGTGATAAAGCGGCAGCCACGAGACGCACACGTCGCTGGCCTGCACGTGAATGCCGGAAATGATCGACCGGATATTCGCCAGCAAATTGGCGTGCGTCAGCACCACGCCTTTCGGATCGCCCGTCGACCCCGAGGTGTATTGCAAAAATGCGATCTCGTCGCCGCGCGCGTGATGCGACAGATGCTCCACCGCGCGCCAGTGCTTCGCGGCGTCCACCGGCGCCTTCGTGTCCGTCGATGCGGCCTCACCCCCCGCGGCGCCCAGTTTCTGCACGTTCAGCACTTCGCGCAACGTCGGCACGCGCGGCTGCAGCAGCTTCGCCAGATTTTCAGCCTGCCGCCAAGTCACCAGAAATCGCGCTTCGGCATTCCGCAGGATATTCGACTGGCGCGTCGCGTACTCTGCGATTCGGTCGGCGCGAAACGGCGGATAAATCGGCACCGGAATTCCGCCCGCCAACAGTATTCCCGCGAACGTCCAGAAAAAATCCGTGCACGTCGGCAGCATGATGGCCACCGTCTGCCCGGGTTCCAGTCCGCGCAGACGCAAATCGTCCGCGACGGCCGACCCTCGCTGGTAGAGCTCGCCAAACGTAATCGTGCGCAGTTGCTCGTCTTCTTCGTAGATCTGGATATGGACGCGATCTGGTTCCGCGCGCCCGCGCAAGCGCAGAACTTCCGTCAATGTTTCAGCATTGCGGATTTGCTGCTCGATATCCGGGCGAATCGCGGGCGCAGCAGTGCCCACGCTCGCCGCGCCAACCACGGGAGCCGGTGCGGATGCGCTCGCGCCATTCCCCGCGGCGCGGTTTTCTTCGCGCAGGATCGCGTCAATCAAATCTTGCACCGTGTCCGCTTCGGCCACCACGCTGTCCGGCAGACGCACGCCGCAAGCGTCGCCCAGGCGCAGCATCAATTCCACGCGCTCCAGGCTGCCCAGGCCCAATTCGCGCTCCAGGTGCGCTTGTGCGCCCCGCGCCGTGAATTCTTCGATGCCCCGCGCGCTTCCTAACTCCTCAAGTAGCTGGCGCACCAAGGCCATGGCTTGCGTTTGCACAGCCGGCTTGCGATCGAGTTTTGTTCCGAGTGCGCCCACGGCGTCGCCGGGCAGTTCGTCGCGCACGAAAGCGCGCGGTGAAGGTCCTGCTGCCGCGAGCCTATCACCGCCCGCGGCCCCGTTCAATCACAACGGCAGCCCCACACTACTCGCCGTGCGCATCTCAATTTTACAGCGAAAATCCCGCGAAACACCTTTCGAGTACCTTCGTACTGGCACGAAATGAACCCAGCGGTCTATCGACGCTCCCGCCGCTCACCGGCACACTCTCAATGTGTTCGGGGCCGCGCAAGCCGCCTCGAATGTCTGCACCTCCATCACCCCCATGCCCACGAGCGGCCGGCACCCCCACCGGCCGCTCCCCTTTTTATAGGCTGCTTTTCCCACCCCGCGATTTGACTCCAAGTCATTCACTCTAATAGCTTTGATACGTTCCATAAGCGATTCTTTCTTGACTTCCTTTCCTCCCGGTTCTATAGAGTCGCCATCGGGGTTGTGTGGGCTGGGCGATTAGGGAGGCGCGCTTTTGGGGCGAGCTGCCGCCCTGGCGGTCTTCTTCTTCCGCAGTGCCAGCCACCTCACGGCCAGCATGTTCTGGGCATGCGCGCGTCACTGGGAGGTGGGGTGTGAAGCTACATCGCGTTCTTCGTGGATTCTTTTTTGCCGCATTTCTATCCGCCGTATTCGCCGCTCTGGGCGGCGCCGCCTGGGGCCAGACCAACGCCTCTCTGCGCGGCACGGTCACCGACCAATCCGGCGCCATCGTCGTCGGCGCCAACGTCACCCTGCTGAATATCGGCACCGGCATCGCCCGCAAAGCAACCACGGGTAACGATGGCAGCTACCTGTTCGATCTCGTCCAGGTCGGCAAATACAAAGTCACCGTCGAAAAGTCGGGTTTCACCACGTTCGTGCGCGAGGGCGTTTCCCTGGAGTTGAATCAAAACGGGCGCCTGGACGTGTCGCTGAAAGTCGGCCAGGCCACCGAAGTGGTGGAAGTCAATGCCAATGTAGCCCAGGTAGACACCACCAGCGCCGTCCTCGGCAAAGTCGAAGATCAGCGCATGATCAACGATCTGCCGCTCGTTGAACGCGACACCCTGCAGCTCGGATTGCTCCAGGCGGGCGTGTTTGCTCCCGACCCCGACGACGGTTCCGGCAACCCCTTCTCCGTCAGCGGCCAGCGTTCGGAATCCCTGACCTTCATGCTGGACGGCGCAGACAACACCGATTTTCTCGGCAACAACATCGTGGTCAGCCCCAACCCGGACGCCGTCCAGGAGTTCAAGATTCTCACCAACAATTACGACGCCCAATATGGCAGGACCTCCGGCGGAATCGTCAATCAGATTACGAAGTCGGGAACCAACGCCTACCACGGCGACGGCTTCGAATTCTTGCGCAACAACGTTCTGAACTCGCGCAATTATTTTCTCCCGCCGCAAATTCCCAATGCTCCGCCCTTCAAGCGCAATGAGTTTGGTGGCACCCTGGGAGGGCCGATCAAGAAGGACAAAACGTTTTTCTTCCTGGCCTACCAGGGCGAGCGCAGAAGAGAAGCGCAGGTAACGCCCAGCCTGAGCGTTCCCGACCAAGCAGAGCGAGGGGGCGACTTCGGCGAGCTTTGCTCCGCATACGACGGCGGCGGGAATTGCATTGACCCGAACGGAACGCAGCTCGTCAACCCTGAAACGGGAAACAATATTCCCTACAACAACATGGCGACTGCCGGACTCGTCAATCCTGAAATTCAGAACTACATCAGCAAATATCTGCCCCTTCCGCTCCCTGGCGCTTCCGGAGGCCTTTTCGTAGGCGCGCCACCAAGCTTGACGGATAACGACCAAGGCGTTGTTCATGTTGATCACAATCTGACGTCACACGACACTCTCTCATTCCTCTACATCATTAACGACGAGCGCGACAATCTGCCCTTTTACATCAATAAGGGCGCGACCACCGGAGGCGACGTTCCGGTGGGTTCCGGTTTCATTGATACCACGCGTTCGCAAGTCGGGACGGTCTCCTGGGTACACACTTTCAGTCCGGTTGTGGTCAATGAATTCCGCTTCAGCGTGAACCGCATTGGTTCTCTAGGCTCGGACCCCACGGACAAGACCAGCCCGACGGACTTGGGATTCACGAATATCAATCCGGACGATCCCAACGGAACCGCTCCTCCCGTCATTTTCACCAATTCCTTCAATCTCGGCCCCTCTCCGCAGGGCCCCACAACCTTCAAGGACATGGTCTATCGCTGGGCCGACGGCATTACCTGGACCCACGGCAAGCACGAATGGAAATTTGGCGGGGACTTTTCCCACGTGAGCGACAATTTCAATTACGACTATTTCAACAACGGCAGCTTTGATTTTACCTACGGAGATTTTACCGGCAACGAGCTCGCCGATTTCATAGGCGGGTTCTGGGATAATTACTATCAATTTTCGAACGCCGTTTACGGCATTCGCACCAATTCCTACTCGCTCTATGGGCAAGACACCTGGAAGGTCCTGCCGCGTCTCACGCTCACTCTTGGCCTGCGCTACGAATATTATTCGCCGCAAAGCGATAACCATAACAACTTGCTCGGATACTTCCCGGGCCAGCAGTCCACCGTCTTCCCGGATTCGCCTCCGGACATTCTCTATCCCGGAGATCCGGGCACGCCGAACAAAGCGCTTATGTATCCCGACCGCAACAACTTTGCCCCTCGTCTTGGTTTTGCCTGGGACATGCTCGGTAACGCCAAGCTCGTCATGCGCGGCGGCTTTGGAATCTTCTACGATCTTCAGGATGGCGCCACCAACTTGCAGTTCGGCGGTGAGCCGCCCTTCGGCGGAGTCGCCAATATGTACCCGAATAGCTTTGCGGGTTTTTCAGGCGATACCATGGCGGACCCGTTTCTCACTTACTTCGGCGATAGCAGCGCGAATCCCTTTCCCTTCGCCTCGCGCGGTCTGGTCGGAACTTTCCTCACTCCCAAGATTCCCTACGCCTACCTTACCGACCCGCATTTCCGCACTCCCTATTCCTACAATCTCAATTATGGCTTCCAATGGCAGGCCACGCGCGACACCATGGTCGAGGCCGTCTATGTCGGCAGCTTCGGCCGCTCGCTCATCAGTAACATTGAAACGAATTTCCCTGATCCCACCGTCATGCAGGAACAGCTCGACCAATTCGGGTTCGTCTATCCGGATTGCGCGCGCCCTCTCGCGGCCTGCATCGGCGGTGCCACTCCCTACGATCCCAACGGCACTCCTACCGGAGCTTTGCAACTCTACTCCAACGTCAGCAACGGCTATTCGAATAGCAATCAGTTCCAGCTGACCGTGGACAAGCGCTTCAGCAGGCACTTCGCGCTCCGTGCCGCATACACCGTGGCGAAAACCACGGACATTACCTCGGGTTACCGGTCGCGTTCGTTTGAATACACCGACCCATTGGATCCCAAACTTGACAAAGGATTGGCGGATTTCGATACGCCACAACGCCTGGTCATTAGCGGCATCTGGGAGCTGCCCTTCGACCGCGGCATTCACAGCGATGGCATCCTGAAGAAGATAGCCGCGGGATGGCAGGCCAACGGCATCGCCACTTTTCAGAAGGGCAACCCTTTCACGCTTTATTCCAACAGCAACTCCAGCGAACAAGACAACTACCTGGACCGTCCTGATATCATCGGCCCGATCCAGTACTACAATCCGCGTCAGCAGCAAAACTTCAGCGCCAGCAACGCCAGTTGTTTGGGCAATGACGTTACGGGCGGCAAGTTCTGGTTTAATCCCACGGCATTCAATTGCACAGCACCCTTCAACCTCGATGGCACCATCAATCCCGCCGGAGTTCCCGTTTTTACATTCGGGACGCTTCCGCGGAATTCTTTACGTGGCCCCGGAATCAACAACTGGGACATCTCCATCGTCAAGAACACGCCGCTGGGAGGCGAGACTCGGTCGTTGCAGTTCCGCGCGGAATTCTTCAACGCGTTCAATCACACACAGTTTTCGAACCCGGACAATCAAGGAGGCAGCGGCACATTTGGGCAGGTCACTCTTACCCGCGTGGACGCGCGCATCATCCAATTCGGCTTGAAGCTCTACTTCTGAGCGCGGCCCGAACTAAAAACGAAAAAGGCCCGAGGCGGCTGGATCACCTCGGGCCTTTTCTTTCACAGCACCCCTGATAGAAATTCAGATCCTCTAAATCGCCCTACCTCCCGCGCCCCATCGGCCGGTAATTCCTCAGCGGGGGACGCGTGCGCGCCCGGAAATGCGGCGCTAGCGGCGGCCGCACCGTATGCAGCGGCGCTCCGCAGCTGCCGCAGCGCTCCTGCGGCTCATCATTCAGGCGCAGCCAGCGCCCGCGCGCCATGCATTCCGGATTCAAACATTGCACCGTGCCGCCCGCAAATTCGTGCATGGCCCCTCCTCGCACTGGAAAGTACGACCTCGCGCAAAAGCGTTCGCGAGGCGCACCCATACGCGCAACAATCCGTAAAGCGTTTGTAACGCGCCGTTAATGTGCGGAATTCTGCGCCCGCCCGCCTTGTGTGTCAAGAAAAATATCCACTATTAGTAGTAGTACGCTTCCCAATCGTCACTCGGCCACCTTCGCGCCTCTCCGCCTTCCCTCGCCACGGCTCTCTCCGTTTCGCGCGCGCCTGCGCCACGACAGGCGTCGCAATCTTCCGCCACTCCATTCCGCGCCCGCCCGCCGCGCTATCGCCTATGCTAAAATCCAATCAAGGAGAGTGCCGCGATGAAATTCGGAGTGGTGCAGTTTCCCGGCTCGAATTGCGACGAAGACGCCTACCACGCGATTGCCGCCATCATCCACCAACCCGTCGAATTCATCTGGCACCAATCCGAAGATCTCTCCGGCTGCGATGTCGTCATCCTGCCTGGTGGCTTCGCCTACGGTGATTACCTCCGCACCGGCGCCATCGCCCGCTTTTCTCCCGTAATGAAATCCGTGGACCGCTTCGCGCGTTCCGGCGGCCTGGTGCTCGGCATCTGTAACGGCTTTCAGATTCTGCTGGAGGCCGGCCTTCTTCCCGGCGCCATGATGCGCAATAAAGGCCTGCGCTATCTCTGCCGCCAAGTGCATATTCGCGTCGAATCCACCGACACTCCTTTCACCTGCGCCGCCCAAAAGGGCCAGGTGCTGAAAATTCCCATCGCGCATAACGAAGGAAATTATTTCTGCGAGCCCGCCGCGCTCGCCGAACTCGAGCGCAACGGCCAGATTATTTTTCATTACGTAAAGCCCGATGGCGCAGACGCGGCGGAAAACGACCGTGACGCAAATCCCAATGGCTCGCTCCACGCCATCGCCGGCATCTGCAATCGCGAACGCAACGTTCTCGGCCTGATGCCGCACCCCGAGCGCGCCATGGAATCGCCGCTCGGCTCCGCCGACGGCCTGGTGATTTTCCGTTCCGTGGTCGCGAGCCTCACCCGGCAAACGGCCGTTCCGGCATAACCGAAATTCAATCGCACCCGAAAATGCCCCAAAATACCCAACGATGATTGACACGGAAATCAAGGTAACTCCACAACTCGCCGCCGAGCACGGGCTCACTCCCGAAGAATACGCGCGCACGCAAAAAATCCTCGGCCGCGACCCCAATTTCACCGAACTCGGCGTTTTCAGCGTCATGTGGAGCGAGCATTGCTCCTACAAATCCTCCCGCGTCCACCTGAAACGCCTGCCCACTCGCGGCACGCACGTGGTCCAGGGCCCCGGCGAAAATGCCGGAGTGGTGGACATCGGCGACGGCCTGGTGGCCGTCTTCAAAATCGAATCGCATAATCATCCCAGCTTCGTCGAACCGTTTCAGGGCGCGGCCACCGGCGTCGGCGGAATCCTCCGCGACATTTTCACCATGGGCGCGCGTCCGATCGCCGTACTCGATTCGCTGCGCTTCGGCCCCATCACGCCAGGCCCCGGCGCGGCCAACGCCACCGCCGAAGAAATTGCGCGCAACCGCCACATCCTCGATGGCGTAGTCCGCGGCATCGGCTTCTATGGAAATTGTTTTGGCGTGCCCACTGTCGGCGGCGAAGTCGCTTTCGAGCCTTGCTACTCCAATAATCCGCTGGTCAACGCGCTGGCTCTCGGCATCTGCCGCCGCGAGGAATTATTTTTCGCCAAGGCCCGCGGCGCCGGCAATCCCGTGATTTATGTCGGCGCGAAAACCGGCCGCGACGGCATTCACGGCGCGTCGCTGCTCGCTTCCGCCGAATTCAGCGAGGAATCGCAGCAAAAGCGCCCCAACGTCCAGGTCGGCGATCCCTTCATGGAAAAGTTGCTGCTGGAAGCCTGCCTCGAAGCAATGCGCACCGGCGCGGTGGTCGCGATTCAGGATATGGGCGCGGCCGGCCTCACCAGCTCCAGCTCCGAAATGGCCTCGCGCGGCGGCCTGGGAATCGAAATTGATCTGGCCCGCGTGCCGCAGCGCGAAACCGGCATGACTCCCTACGAAATCATGCTCAGCGAATCGCAGGAACGCATGCTGCTCGTCGCCGAGCGCGGTCGTGAGCGCGAAGTTTTCGCCGTCTTCCACAAATGGGGCCTCGACGCCGTCGAAATCGGCAAAGTCACCGAAGACGGCCAGTTGCGCGTCCTGAACCACGGCCACGTCGCCGCCGAAATTCCCGCGCACGCCATTGCCGAAGAAGGCCCGCGTTACGAACGCCCCATCGCCGCACCGAAACAAAGTGCTGCGCCATCAGCATCGCAGTCCCCGCTCGTGCCCTTCGCAAAAGAAGGCGCCGACCTCACCGAAAACTTCCGCCGCCTGCTCGCCTCGCCCACGATTGCCTCGAAATACTGGATCACCGAGCAATACGACTCTATGGTGCAGACCAATACGCGCTTCGGCCCCGGCTCCGGCGATGCCGCCGTGCTGCGCCTGAAAGAAACCAAGCGCGCGCTGGCCCTTTCTACCGACGGCAATAGCCGTTGGTGTTTTCTTGCGCCGCGCGCCGGCGCGATGCACGCCGTCGCCGAAGCCGCGCGCAACGTCGCTTGCACCGGCGCGCGCCCCGTCGCCGCCACCAATTGCCTGAATTTCGGCAATCCGGAAAAGCCGGAGGTCATGTGGCAATTCAGCGAAACCATTGACGGCATCGCCGAAGCCTGCCGCGCGCTCCAGGCTCCCATCACCGGCGGCAACGTCAGCTTCTACAACGAAACTCTCGGCAAGCCCATTTACCCCACGCCGATTCTCGGCGTCCTCGGCCTGATCGAAGACGCGGAGTGCGCCGTAGGCTCCGGCTTTCGCAACGAAGGCGACGCGATCCTGCTGCTCGACGGAATGCGCGAAGATGCTGGCCTGGTGGCCGCCGCTACGGAAGCGTCGCAGGAATTCGCCTCCAGCGAATACATCAAGACGATTCACGGAATCGTCGCCGGTGCGCCTCCCGAAATTGATCTCGCCTCGGAAAAGCGCCTGATTGATTGCTTGGTCACGCTCGCCGCCGAAAAGTTGATTCACTCCGCCCACGACATCAGCGATGGCGGCCTGGCTGTCACGCTCGCCGAATCCTGCTTCGCCGCGGACGGTCTCGCCGCGCAGGTCACGCTCGCGCCTCCGGCACCCGGTCACCCCGCCGAAGCGGTCGTTTTCGGTGAACGCGGCGCGCGCGCCATCATCTCTTTGCCGCCCTCTTCGCTTGCTCGCGTGAATCAGGTTGCGGCACAATGGAATGTGGAAGTGCAGTATATCGGCACAGTCGCGCGCGGCGATTTTCGCATCCTATATAACGCCTCGCCTGTGATACAAGGCTCTATCGCCTCATTCCAGGATATCTGGAGCAGTTCGCTGCAAAAGGCTATCGAGAGCGCATGACGAACAAGGTGGTAAATGGCGGGCGTTGGCTCGTAGCGGTGCTTTTCGCTGTCGAAGGCGCGGGACTCGTGTGGAGCACGGTAACAGGCGCCGTTGACGCTCTGGGCCGTTCCTCACGCGGCGAGTCTGCTTCGTTCTATCCCGTCTACATGGATGCTCTGTGGTCGGTCACCACGATCGCTTGTGCCTGGGGAATTCTCAGTTGGCAGCTTTGGGCGCGCTATTTGGCTCTCTTTCTTTCGACCTTGGACCTTATCGCCGCTGTGGTTGGAATGTTTTTCATCGGCACTTCGGGAACTAGTGTCGCTCTGACTCTCGCGCTGGTGCTGGTCAGTGCGATTATGATTTGGCTCCTGCTTCCTTCGGTCCGGGCGGAATACGTCCGAAAGGCTCTGACGGCGTGACCAAAGCGATTCACATCGGCGACGATCACTTCCACGATCACTGCGGCGTGTTCGGCATCTTCGGCCATTCCGAAGCCGCCAAAATGACGTACCTCGGCCTCTACGCCCTCCAGCACCGCGGCCAGGAATCCGCCGGCATTGCCTCCACCGACGGCTCGCAAGTGCTCGTCCACAAATCCATGGGCCTGGTGCAGGAAATTTTCACTCCCGAAGTGATCTCGCGCCTTCCCGGCGATGCCGCCATCGGCCATACGCGCTATTCCACCGCCGGCGATACCTCCCTGATGAACGCGCAACCCGTGGTGATTGATTGCAACAAAGGCAAGCTCGCGCTGGGCCACAACGGCAACTTGACTAACGCCATCGAGCTCCGCAAAAAGCTCGAGCATCGCGGCTCCATCTTCCAAACCACCAGCGACACCGAAGTGATCGTCCACCTGATCGCCCGCAGCAGCGCCCGCAATCTCACCGGCGCCATCGCCGACGCCCTCAATCAAGTGGAAGGCGCGTATTCGCTGCTCCTGCTCACGCGCGATGAAATTTACGCGATTCGCGATCCCCGCGGCTTTCGCCCGCTCTGCATCGGCCGCCTCGATGGCTCCTGGGTCGCCGCCTCCGAGACCTGCGCGTTCGACCTGATCGACGCTGAATACGTGCGCGACGTCGAACCCGGCGAAATGGTTCGCATTTCGCGCAGCGGCGTGGAATCTTTCCATTTCGCGCCGGAAAAGTCGCTGCAGCAATGCGTCTTCGAGCACGTTTATTTTTCGCGCCCCGATAGTCTGGTTTTTGGGATGCCCGTAAATCGCACGCGCGAACGCCTCGGCCGCCTGCTCGCAAAAGAACATCCGGTGGAAGCTGATATCGTCACGCCTGTCCCGGACTCCGGCGTTCCCGCAGCCATCGGCTATTCGGCAGATTCCGGCATCCCCTTTCGCATGGCCCTGATTCGCAATCATTACATCGGCCGCACCTTCATCGAGCCCAGCCAGGCCATTCGCGATTTTGGCGTGAAGCTGAAACTCAATCCCGTCCGTCGAATGTTGGAGGGGCAGCGCGTCGTGCTCGTTGACGATTCCATTGTGCGCGGCACCACCAGCCGGAAAATCGTGCGCCTGGTCCGCGATGCCGGAGCCACGGAAGTTCACGTGCGCATCAGTTGCCCGCCCACGATTTCGCCTTGTTATTACGGCGTGGATACCCCCAACCGTGAAGAATTGATCGCCGCCAATCATTCCGTCGAGGAAATCCGCAAATACCTCGGCGCTGATTCATTAGGTTATGTTTCGCTCGAAGGATTACGCCTGGCTGTCGAAGATTCCGACGACGCCGGCCACAAATTCTGCACCTCGTGCTACACCGGCAGCTATCCGACCGAGCTGGTGCAACTGGAAGTGGAGGCTCATCGTGAAAGCTGACGTCGACGAAGCCGTAGCCGCCGACCGCGAACGGCAGGAAAAAGTACGCCACGCCCACCCCGCCACCACCGGCGACAAAGTCTGGCGCGAAGTTGTCTCTTGGTTTTGGGTGATTGTCGCCTTCCTTTTTATCGAAGGCACTCTGGTGCAAGCTCGCGTGATTCCCAGCGGCTCCATGGAAAACACCGTACTCATCGGAGATCATTTGATCGTCAGCCGCTTTGGTTACGACGCCGGCATCCCCTTCACCTCCTGGCACGTGCCTCTCTGGCGCGAACCCAAACGCCAGCAGATCATCGTGTTTCGCGCGCCCCTTCCCTCCGAGGGCTATCCCGATTTCATCAAGCGCTGCATTGGCTTGCCCGGCGATACCATTGACATCAAGAAAGGCGTCGTTTACATCGACGGCACGAAATTAGACGAGCCTTACCGTCCCGATCCGCCCAATCCGCTCGAAAATCGCGGCCCTTATCATGTTCCCCCCCACCAATATTTCATGATGGGCGATAACCGCGAAAATTCTTACGACAGCCGCTGGTGGGGCTACGTCCCGCGCGAAAATATCATCGGCACGCCCGTCCTGATCTATATGTCCATTGACGCTCCGGAAGAAGTCTGGGATCCCGGACACGTCGGCGAGCGCTTCGAGACGTACTTGAGTTGCATCATTCATCCGGGAGAGATTCGCTGGAAGCGTTTGTTCCACGTGTTCTAGATTTCAGGATACTCGGGACTTCAGGAAGCTTTTCGTTTCCTTCAGAGAGCCGATTCCGTTCATGCGCTACGCCGATGCTGGAGTAAATATCGCGGCTTCCGATGAGACCAAGCGGCGCATCGCCGCCATGGCCCGCCGCACGTTCACGCACGGCGTGCTCGCTCCCATCGGAGGCTTCGGCGCGCTCTTTCAGCTCGACCGCAAGCGCTGGCGCGATCCCATCCTGGTCTCCAGCGCCGACGGCGTCGGCACCAAACTGAAAATCGCCTTCGCCACGGGAATTCATTCCACTGTGGGCGTGGACATTCTGAATCATTGCATCAACGACATTCTTACTCAGGGCGCGCAACCACTGTTCTTCCTCGATTACCTGGCCATGGGAAAAATCGACGGGCGCATCGTCGAACAGGTGATCGAAGGCATGAGCCGCGCCGCCCGCCACGCCGGTTGCGCGTTGATCGGCGGCGAAACCGCCGAGATGCCCGATTTCTACCCTCCCGGCGATTACGACCTTGCGGGCTTCGTCGTCGGCGCCGTCGAACGAAAAATGCGCCTCGACCCCGCCGGCGTGCGTCCCGGTGACGCGCTCCTCGCCCTGCCTTCCAGCGGCCTGCACACCAACGGCTACTCCCTCGCGCGGAAATTGGTTTTTGGCGTCGCCAAGCTCAGCCCCAATACCTACGTCGCCGAAGTCGGTAACAAAATCGGCGCCGAATTGCTCAAGCCGCATCGCGCCTACTGGCCGCTGCTGAAAAATATCCTCGCCCGCAAGTGGGTCACTTCCATGGCCCACATTACCGGCGGCGGCATCACCGGCAACCTGCCCCGCGCGCTTCCCAGCAACGTCCAAGCCGTGATTGACCTCGGCTCCTGGCCGGTGCTGCCCATCTTTAAATATCTGGCGCAGCTCGGCGAAATTGACCGCGACGAACTCCTGCACACTTTTAATCTCGGTGTGGGAATGATTCTGGTGGTTCCCGCCAAGCACGTCTCGCGCGTGGAAACCGAACTGAAGCGCAAACGCGAAAAATTCTATCTGATCGGCCGCATCGAACGCGCCGTCCGCGGCAAGCCCCGCATCATCTATACCGGCAAGCTCGCGCTGTAGTAACCGTTCGGCGCCTTACTCGTCGGTATTGTCCGTATCCACCGCCACTTTCCAGGCGCCGTCGGTCTGTTTCTTCCATACCACCACATACTTGCCCTTCAAGTCGTGAGTCTTCCCGTTCTTGTCAATCGTCGTAAAAACGTATGCCCCGGTTTCATAAGCCAGATCACCCGAGCGCGCGACCTCTACAGACGTGGTCTGCCAACTCAAACCAGGCCCTGGCGTTGTGAGCAAATCCGCCCAGCCCTTGCGAATATTCTCGATGCCGCGCACCGGGGGATTCTTTGGAGACATCACTACGGCGCCGTCGCCGTAAAAAGAGACAGCCTTGTCAACGTCCTTCGCCGAAGCTGCCTGGCTCCAAGCGGCGGACGCAGCGCGAATCGCGGTCTCGTTGGACGCTCGTGTATCTGCCGGCGGAACGGAAACCTGCGGCTGGATCTCCCTCGAACAACCCGCCAGCAGCGCCGCGCAAAACACCGCGCACGAAAAGAAAGAAGTGAAGCGCACATTCGACATCGTAAGCCTCCCCAGGAGCCGTGCACACGCGCCAGAAACGATGCCCCGACTGCAAGACGGAGTCAAGCCAGGAATGCCTCCCGCCACCGCGGTTTGGCGCCCCTCGCGAACTGTGCTAATTTCGGGCAGCTATGAACAAACGCATTGGCGTCCTGCTTTCAGGCCGCGGCTCCAATTTCGAAGCGCTGGCCGATAGCATCACCGCCGGCCGCATTCCCCAAGCTGAAATCGCGATCGTCCTCAGCAATCGCGAAGGTGCGCCCGGAATTGAAAAAGCCCGCGCCCGCGGCATCCCGTCGCAGGTGATTCCCTCGAAGGGCCTCGAGCGTGAAGCCTATGACAAGCTGGTCGTCGCGGCGTTGCACGAAAAGAATGTGGACCTCGTCTGCCTCGCGGGCTACATGCGCCTGCTCTCGCCGCATTTCGTCGCCGCCTTTCCAAATCGCATCCTGAATATTCATCCCTCCCTGCTGCCCGCCTTTCCCGGCCTCGAATCGCAGCGCCAGGCCCTGGAACACGGCGCGAAATTTTCCGGCTGCACCGTGCACTTCGTGGACGAAAATTTGGACGCCGGCCCGATCGTCCTGCAAGCCTGCGTCCCTATAGAAGACCAGGACACGCCGGAAACCTTGGCCGAGCGAATCCTGCGCGAAGAGCACCGCATCTACACCGATGCGGTTAGAATTGTCCTGGAAGGGCGTTATCGTATCGCCGGCCGCCGTGTTCTGCTCGATTCTCAAAAAGTTCCGGAGAAAAAATAGTGGCTTCCGCGAAGTTCAAACCGGTTGAAGAACAGCTCGAGTACCTGCGCAAAGGCGCCGCCGAAATCATCCGTGAGGATGAACTCAAGTCCAAGCTCGAGCAATCCGCGAAGACCGGCAAACCTTTGCGCGTGTATCTCGGCGTAGACCCCACCGCGCCGGATATCCACCTCGGCCACACCGTCGTGCTGCGAAAACTCAAGCAATTCCAGGACATGGGCCACACCGCCATTTTCCTCATCGGCGATTTTTCCGCCATGATTGGCGATCCCACCGGGCAATCGGAAACTCGCCCACCCCTGAAACGCGAGCAAGTGGAAAAAAACGCGGAGACCTACCTCCAGCAGGTTTTCAAGATCCTCGACAAGAGCAAAACGGAAGTCCGCTACAACAACGAATGGCTCGGCAAACTCACCAGCACCGAAGTCGTGCAGCTCTGCGCCCACTACCGCCTGGCGCGCATGCTCGAACGCGAGGATTTTCGCTCGCGCCTCGATTCCAATCAGCCCATCTCCGTTCACGAGCTGCTCTATCCGCTGCTCACCGCCTACGACGCCGTCGCTCTGAAATCAGACGTCGAACTCGGCGCCACCGAACAAAAATTCAATCTTCTCGTCCACCGCGAAATCCAGCGCGAATACGGCCTGCCTGCGCAGGTCATCATGACCATGCCCATCCTCGTCGGCCTCGATGGCGAACGCAAAATGTCCAAGAGCCTCGGCAATTACGTCGGCATCACCGACCCTCCCGCGCAAATGTTCGGCAAGCTCATGTCCATTTCGGATGAATTGATGTGGTCCTACTACGAATTGCTCACCGATTTTGGCTCGCCGGTCGTCGTCCGTCTGCGCGAAGAAGTCAAAATGGGCGTCCTCCATCCCATGGACGCCAAAATGCAAATGGCGCACACCATCGTCGCCGGCTTTCACGGCGAAGAAGCCGCCCGCGAAGCGGCCGATGAATTTCGCCTCGTTTATCGCGACCGCAAAGCTCCCACGGACATGCCCGAAATGAAGCTCGCCTGGGGCAAGCGCCCGCTGCACCTGCTGCTCACCGAAGCAGGACTGGCCAGTTCGCGCAGCGAAGCCGAACGCTTGATAAAACAGGGAGCGGTCGAAGTAAATGGCGCGATCGCCAAAGACGTGAAGCACGCCATCACGCTGAATCCCGGCGATCTGCTCTCGCTCCGCGTAGGCAAAAAGAAATTCCTCCGCGTAGTAGGGGTCTAAGGGTTTTGCAGCGCCTGCCTGCCGCAGGCGGGCCGCCGTCCCGCTGGCTGATTTCTGCGGACTTCGCGCATGTTTCGTAGGGGCGGGTCTCAGACCCGCCCTTTTAAACCAATCGCGGCGCTAGCTGATCCATTTGCGGCGCACTTTTACCCTGAGTGACGTTACGAAGGGTCAGTGTGCCAACGTAATCGAGCCACCAAACCCTCATTCTCCAAACACGCCGCTACTTCGATCTCTCCGCCAAATGTTTCAATTTCTCGAGCCATGATTCATCCCGCATCCGCACGGCCCGCCGCGTCACGATTTGATCGAATATCTTGCCGAACATCCCCGGCATTTCGTATTTATCCCGCATCATCACGCGCGTAGTCCCCGCCGCACCCAGCAATTCCCACCGCTGCATCCCCCGCACCCCATACGAATCCTGAAACTGCCATTCCAGCACGCGTTCCCACTCGTACGCCGTAATCACCGCCGTCAGAGCCATATCGTACCGCTGCAATTTGCCCGTAATCCGCACCTTCTGCGCCACCGCAAAATCCGCCGCTCCGCCTTGTACCTCGAAATGCGCGTCCATCTCGATCCCATACCAAAGCGCCATCCGCTGCGGCACGAAAAACACAAAAATCTCATTGGGAGTTGTGGCGATTTCTGAAATCAGATGAATATCAGACATTGCGAAAGGAAGGTTACCGCACAAATCCCGCAGACCTCAGGAATTCAAAGCGCGCGCGCTCAGTTCACTTCCACCAGCACCAGCGAAACATCATCCGTAGGCGGCCCCTCGCGCCATTCCGCCACGCGATCGAGTATTCCCTGCTTCATTTCGCCGAATGGCAGCAGCGAAGTCTCGCGCACGAATTTCTGCACGCCCTCCACTCCCAGCATCTCGCCCTTGGCGTTGAATACGTCGGTGATTCCGTCGGTGTAAAGCACCACGCGGTCCCCCGGGTCGAGATCCACGTCCAGACTGGCCTCTTCATCCACCGCATCCGGCAGCGCACCCAGCACCATGCTCCGCGATTCCAGCAAGCGTGGCTCTTCCCCGTCCCGCACCACCATCCCTGGAGGATGTCCCGCCCCCGCAAAAATCATGCGCCGTGCCGAACGGTCGATTCGCGCGGCCGCCACCGTAAAAAAGAAAACCGAGCTGCCGATATTCTGCATCACGAACCGGTTCAGCCCGCGAAACATGTTTCCCAGGTTCGCTCCCGCGCGCAATTGCGTCATCATCTCCGTGTATATCCGGTTGGCCACCAGCGCCGAACCGATTCCGTGCCCGGAAACGTCGCACACCAGCAAATTCAAATGATCCTCGTCGAGCGAATTCACCAGCCCGAAATCCCCGCCAATCGTGCGCACCGGGTGATAAAAAGTTTCCACCTGCACCTTGCCCCACACCAGCGATTTCGGCGCCAGGCTCTGCTGCACGCGCGCCGCCAGCGTCAGATCTTCTTGAATCTCCTTGTGGCGGTCTTCCAGTTTCCTGTTGACGTCCCGCAGTTCATATTCCGCGCGCTTCAGGTCCGAAATATCCGTGAACGACACGATCGAAAATTGCCGCCCGTCGAAATCCTCGATCACCTTCGCGCTGATGATCACCGGCATGCGTCCGCCGTCGTTCTGTGGCAGCACAAATTCAAAACGGTTGTGCCCCGCCTTGCGGTTTAACTCGCGTTGCTGCACGATGAAATCGGCCTCGTCCTTCGTATAAAACTTGTACACGTCCAGCCCCACCAGCTCGCTGCGCGGTATTCCCGTCATCTCCTGAAAATTCGTGTTCACGAAGATCACGTTTTGGCAGTCATCCGCGATCAGCACACCCTCGTTCAGGCTCTCGAGGACGCCCTCCATTTGCTGCAGCCAATCTGGTTGCTCGACTTCCACCGAATCCCCTTTGCGCTTGCCTCGCTCAATCCGTGACATATTGAACCACAACAACCCCGCTCACAAAAAGCCTGCCCCCATCCTTCCGGATTGGATTCGCCCACCCGTCCTAAAGCTGCAAACGTTTCCGAACTAAAGTAAGGTGGTAGAGCGTAATACAAATCAGGAGAACTCGCGCCCAGCCCTTTCGCCCTCATGCGGCGAAGGTGCGGCCATGCGCTCATGTCTGCCAACGGACAGAAACTTCCGCCCGGCCCAAGGGGCTTGCCGCTTTTCGGCCTGGCATTTCAGGTTCTGCGCGATTCCCTGGGAACGTTGCGCAGGCTGGCGCGCGAGTATGGCGATATCGTTTGCGTCCCGGTGTTGAATCAGCACCGCATTTTCCTGAATCATCCCGATTACATCGAGCAGGTCTGCGTCGTCCAACACGCCAAATTCCACAAGAGCACGCTGACCAAGGACGTCACCCAGCGCCTGCTCGGCCAGGGCTTGCTCATCAGCGAAGGCGATTTCTGGCGCCGCCAGCGCCGCCTCGCCCAACCCGCTTTCCATCGCAGCCGCGTCAACGAGTACGGCTCGACCATGATCGAGTGCGCCGAACAGCGCATGGGTCAGTGGCGCGATAAAGACGTCCGCGACATCACCCAGGAAATGATGGCCATGACGCTCGACATCGCCGTGCGTACGCTCTTCGGTTCCACGCTGCAGTCCGAAGCCGCAGAGGTCGGCGACTCGCTCGGTTTTCTCATGCGCTATTCGCTGCGCAAGGCCCGCTCGCCCATCAAGATCCCCGAAAACTGGCCCACTCCCGCGAATCGCCGCGCCACCCGCGAAACGCAATTTCTCGATTCGCTCGTCTACGGGATTATCAAAGCGCGCCAGGCCGAAGGGAATTCGCACCAGCACCACGATCTTTTGGCCATGCTGATGAGCGCGATGGATGAAGACGGCACGCAGATGACGCCGCGGCAGCTCCGCGACGAATCCATGACGCTATTCCTGGCCGGGCACGAGACCACGGCTCTTACTCTCTCGTGGGCCTGGTATATGTTGAGCGAAAACCCCGCCGCCGAAGCGCGCCTGCATGAAGAACTGCACGGCGTGCTCGCCGGCCGCGTACCACAAATCGCCGACCTTGAGCGCCTGCCCTATCTCCGCGCGGTGGTGAATGAAACTCTCCGCCTCTATCCCGCCGCCTATATCGTCGCGCGCACTTCCATCGCCCCCTGCACCATCGCCGGATACGATTTCCCGGCTAACACGACGATGATCATGGCGCAGTGGGTGATGCATCGTGACGCGCGCTATTTCGACGATCCGGAAAGTTTTCGCCCCGAGCGCTGGCTCGACGGCCTCGAGAATCGCCTGCCCGCCGGCGCGTATTTTCCGTTCGGCGACGGCCCCCGCCGCTGCATCGGCCAGGGTTTCGCGCTGCTGGAATCCGCGCTAGTGCTAGCCACCATCGCGCAGAAATACAGTTTCAAGCTGGTCCCCGGCCATCCAGTAATCCCAGAGCCTCTCGTCACGCTCCGCGCCAAACACGGAATCCGCATGACCTTCCACGCCCGGAAATAAGGCTCCATCTGGGAGTGCGGCGGCTTGCCGCCGCTTTCTTGAAGCGAGGCTTGCCTCGCGAGCCGCGCCACGTTGAAATGATTCCTCGGGATATTGATCGGGTAGCCAGTTTCACTTCACAAATTCCCCCCGCTCGCCCTTCGCCCACGGGTCATAACTAAGCACAAACCGAATCCGGTCCGGAATCGGCGGATGCGAATAAAACATAATCACATCCACGGGGTTCGGTGCCGGGTCCGACAGATCCACCTCCCCAAGAACTTGGAACGCCTGCGCCGCCACCTGCGCGGAATCCGGCGTCAACCCATGCGTCACTTCCAACCCATACTGATCTGCCTGATGCTCAAAATGCCGGCTCACCGCGCTGCTGATCGGGCTGGCCACGAATGAAAAAACGGAAAGCAGCAAAAGCAGCGCCGGCAGCGACGCCAGATCGTCCACGCCGCGAATCCCCCAATCCTTCCCCCAGCGCTGCAGAAACCATCCAATCGTCCGGAATCCCAGATAGAACAGCACAAATAGAAATACCGCCGCGAAGATCAATCCTTTCCAGATATGCCCCAGCACGTAATGCCCCATTTCGTGCCCGGCCACATACACGATCTGCGGCGTGTTCATCTTGGCGATGGTGTTGTCCCACACCACGATCCGCTTCGACGCTCCGATCCCCGTCACATACGCGTTCAACTCCGTCGTCTTTTCTCCCGCGCCCATCCAGAACATCCGCTCCGGCGGAATGTTTTCCCCCGCGCGCTGCACCATCTTCTCCAGGCTCGCCGTCAGCGCCGGATCCTTCTGTTGCAGCGGCTCGAATTTGTGGAACATCGGATCCACAATCAGCGGCTGCACAAACACCAGCAGGACAATGATCGGCAGCGACACCAGCCAGAAATAAAACCACCACCGCCGCGGGCTGCTCCGAATCACCGCGTACAAAATGGACACCAGCACGATCCCCAGCACCACCGCGATAAATTGCCCCTTGGTCCAGTCCCAGAACCACGAGCCCCAACTCTGCACGCTCAGCCCGTACTTCCGGTCCACCGAATTCTGGTAGATATCCGACGGCAAACCGAGAATGTCCATCGTCAAAATCAGCAGCGGCGCAAATATTGCCGCTTGCACGAAACGATTTCGCGAGGCGCTTTCCGCCCAATCGCGGAATTTCGGCCCATACTTCCAGCGCAGGATCACCCACAACACAAACACGCCGTAGAAAAAATCAATCAAGGCAAATCGGAAACGAAATCGGCCCAGATCCCGCGCCTTGCGATAAAGTTCCGGAGGCAGCGTGTACGCCGTAACCTCCTTTTCTGGCGTTGGCATTGGCGCGGCAGCAGGCGAGGGTGCCGCCGATTGGGAAGAGTTCGCGGTCGCCTGCCCCGATTGGTCTGCGACAAGGTGCATCGCCACAACATGGACTCTCGCCGCCGCTTTTGCGCCGGAACCAAAAACCATCAACTGCACCAAAAACAAAAGCAGAATCACGCCAGCGCGATGACGCATCATTACTCCCAAGTTGTGAGTAGCTGCAACTGCAACACAAAAACCAACCGGGGAGTATGACGTGGCCCCCCACGTCGCGCAAGCCTGTCTACTTGCACCCCTAGTGGCTGGCCGCGGCCTGCTCGCGATGTAAAAAATCGCCAATTCGACGCCGAAATTCCGCGCCTGAGTTGGATGCGCGAGGAACTATTCTCCGGATTCCGTCATTATTACTGATACATTCCCATTGGTCACCGCCTCGCGCCCGGCCCGGAAATTAGCCGTAGCCTGCGCCAGTTTTGTCCGCGACGGTCCTGCCCATGCGGTCACAGGAGCACTCTGCCGATGAAGCTCGTCATTGATCGCGTAAGCAAACAATACGCCGGAAAGCTCTGGGGCTTGCGCGATTTGCAAATGGAGATCGCCCCCGGCGTCGTCGGGCTGCTGGGTCCGAATGGCGCCGGCAAGTCCACGCTCATGCGCATCCTCGCCACGATCACTCGTCCCACCGAGGGCCGGGTCCTGTGGAATGATGCCGATATCGCGCGCGCTCCCGATCCGCTCCGCAGCGTGCTCGGCTATCTGCCGCAGGATTTTGGCGTGTATCCCCACCTCACCGCCCGCGAATTCCTCGAATATCTCGCCGCGGCCAAGGGCTTGGACGCGCAAACCGCCCGCCGCCGCATTGACGAACTGCTCGGCGTCGTAAACCTGGGAGAAGTCCGCGACCGCCCCCTCGGCGGCTTTTCCGGCGGCATGAAACAGCGCGTGGGAATCGCGCAAGCTCTCTTGAACGATCCGCAACTTCTCATCGTGGACGAGCCTACCGCCGGCCTCGACCCGGAGGAGCGCGTGCGTTTCCGCAATCTCCTTTCCGAGCTTTCCGGCGAACGCATCGTGATCCTCTCCACCCACATTGTGTCCGACGTCGAAGCCATCGCCACGGACATCGCCATTTTGAACGGCGGCCGGTTGCTCGCGCACGCCGCCCCGGAGGAATTATTGCGCGCCGTGGAAGGCCGCGTGTGGGAATGGGTGATTCCCAGCGCCGAATTGCCTTCCGCGCGCCAAAAATTCCAAATCTCTGGAAGCGTCCGCCGCGGCGACGGCGTGCATGTCCGCATCGTCGCCGCCGCATCTCCCGGACCGGGCGCGGCTCCCGTGGCTCCGTCGCTCGAAGACGCTTATCTGAACTGCATTTCCGCGCAGCGCGCCGGTGCCGCGACTGCCGCGTCCGCCACCGCCGCCGCGAACGCAGGCCCGCGATGAGCGCCAGCCGCTGGCACGTCCTGCAACATCTCGCCCGCGCCGATTTCCTCGAACGCATCCGGCGCTACAGTTTCCTGATCACCTTGCTGTTGGCGATCTATTTCGGCTACCTCGCCGCCACCGGAAAGATCACCCTGCGCGTTGGAGACATGCGCGGCGTATACAATTCCGCCTGGATTGGCGCGCTGATGTCTCTGGTAGCCACCACCTTTCTTTCTCTCGCCGGATTTTACGTCGTAAAAAATACCATCGAGCGCGACCGCGCCACCCGCGTTGGCGAGATTCTCGCCTCCACGCCCATCTCCAAGCTCGCCTACCTCACTGGAAAATGGCTCAGCAACTTCCTGGTCCTCGGCGTGATGGTTGCGATCCTGGCCATTTCCGGAATCGTCATGCAGTTCTGGCAGGGCGAAGATCCGCACATCCATCTTTGGATCCTGCTGGCCCCTTTCCTCCTGCTCGCGCTCCCGGCCATGGCTCTGGTCGCCGCCGTGGCAGTTGTCTTCGAAACCATTCCCTGGCTGCGCGGCGGCTTCGGGAATGTCGCCTACTTTTTTCTCTGGACTGCGGGCCTCGCCGTACCGGCCTCCACGGGTGCCCAGGGCGACTCCAGCAATTTTGACTGGGTCGGCCTGTCGATCGTCTGGAAAAGCATGAGAGCCGCGGCGAATACCTCGAACAATAGCTTCTCATTCTCGCTCGATGTCGGAACGTTCAACGCGGCGCGTTCCACGTTCCTCTGGAACGGAATCGCCTGGACCACGCAAATGGTTCTCGCGCGCGTCGCCTGGATTGCATGCGCCTTTCTGCTGGTCGCTTTCTCCGCGCTGCTGTTCGATCGCTTCGATCCCGCGCGCAGGCGCTTGCTCCAGATCCAGCGCAACGCCATGCCCGAACTCTCGCCGCAAATCAGCGAAACTCCGGCCCGGCTTCCGGCCGTCGCGCTCACGCCGATGCAACCCTCTCCACCACATTTTCGTTTTGGCGCGATGCTAGCAGCCGAACTGCGCCTGATGCTCAAAGGCCAAAAATGGTGGTGGTACGCCGGCGCCGCGCTGTGGGTAATCCTATCCGCGGCGCTGCCGGGCGCTCAGGTTCGTGGCGTGCTGCTGTGCGTTTCCTGGATCTGGCCGGTGCTGCTGTGGTCCGCGATGGGTGTACGCGAGAGCCGCGATCAGACCAGCCAGCTGCTTTTTTCCGCCCCGCATCCCATCGCGCGCCAGCTTCCCGCCGTCTGGTGCGCTGGCTTCCTGCTCGCGCTTATCACCGGCAGCGGCTTTGCGCTGCGCTTGCTCCTCGGAGGCAATTGGCGCGGCTTTCTCGCCTGGCTGATCGGCGCGGCCTTCATCCCCACGCTCGCGCTCGCGCTGGGCGTTTGGAGCGGCAGCGGCAAGCCCTTCGAAATTCTCTATACCCTCTTGTGGTACGTCGGCCCCCTGCATGCCACCGTCCCGCTCGATTTCATGGCTTCCGCTCCCGCCACTCCCTTCACCAGGGTGCCGCTATTTTATCTGGCTCTCGCGGCAGGGCTGGCGCTGGCAGCCCTGGCCGGCCGCAAAAGGCAGCTGCAGACCTGATTCCCTCCGCCAAAATGCAGCAAAAGCGGTCAATCCGGACCTGCC
The DNA here is from genome assembly GCA_963780035.1 of uncultured Acidobacteriota bacterium. Taxonomy (GTDB): domain Bacteria; phylum Acidobacteriota; class Terriglobia; order Acidiferrales; family UBA7541; genus Palsa-295. The sequence continues at coordinate 204,260 of CAWAAG010000027.1, forward strand.
GCTAAGTACAGGTTGCCTCTTTGGGCGCGGAACGTAACGCCAATTGCCTCGCGCGCAGCCGCGCGGCTAGAATTGAAGATCAGGAAACTGTCGTCCGGAGAAGCACATGAAAATCGCACCTTGGAGCCTCGGAATTCTGCTGATTCTGCCGGTGGGCTTTGCCGCTGGACAATCGCAAACGCCACCGCCGCCTTCGCAGCAGGACGCGCAGTCTTCCTCCGCATCCACCACTTTGGCCGAAGCCGCCAAGCGCGCTCGCGAAGCCAGAAAAGATCAGCCCAAGCCCGCGCACGTTTGGGACAACGACTCCGTTCCCAAGGCCAACGATCAAATCAGTGTTGTAGGCGAAACGCCCGCGAACCCCGCTCCCGACGCCGATAATTCTGCCGCCGCTCCGGCCGCGGACAATTCCGCCAATGGCGCTGCAGCCACCGCCCCAACGGACGGCCATGCCGGCGGCGCGCTGAAGTCCGAAATCGCCGACGCCAAAGACAAATTGGCCACCATCAAGACCGATCTCGATCTCCTCGAACGCACCAATACTCTCGATTCGCAGATGTATTACGGAAAGCCGGACTACTCGAGCGACACCGAAGGCGCAGCCAAGCTGAAAGCCGAGCAGGATCAGATCGCTTCGAAGCAGCAGGAAATGGACGATCAGCAGAAGAAGATTGACGACCTGGAAGCCGAACTCGCCAAGCAGCCCGACGCGGGCAGTGCGGATACCTCCAACTCGAATTCAAACTGACTCGCGCGCCGCTAAAACTTCGTGATGTCCACCGGCGCCAGGCCCTTCTCGTCGCAGTAATCGTGATAGCGCTTCAGAAAAGTCTGCCAGTTTTCTGTCGCGATCGTGTTTCCCGCGGCGTCCACGAAATCCAGCGCTCCCTCGATCACCGCGAATACGATCGTATCTTCCTTGCCCACCATGCGCGGTGAATGCGTCGAGCCCGCCACTTCAAAAACCACGTCGCCCGCTTCCGAAACCCAGCCCTCGTCGTAAGTCCATGCGCCCTGCACCGTGTACACCACCACCGTTCCCGGATGGAAATGCATCTGCAGTGCCGCTCCCGGCACCGAGCGAATGAACAAAATAATCTGCCCGGTGATCGGGTTCAACTTGATCAGCTTGATGAAATGCCCGGGCGCCCACGGCACCCACGGCAAACCCTTCGGATCGGTATGGCTCGCCAGCGCCTTGTGAACCGGATGTGTGCTTGTGCTCATGATGCAATCCTCCGCCAAGGCCCCTACAAAACCGCAAGCCCCAACCGCTGTCAAGCAATTTGTGTTTCGCTCCCGCCACGAGCCGCTAATCACTAGAACCTATCTGGCTCTGTTGACATCCTCGAAAAAAGGTAGCGATGCCTCAGGCGATACAGATTGAAACTCAGTCCAAGGAGCAGGGCCTGGCGCTTCTGGGTGCGCAGGGAACGACCGGGCGCGCGAGCCGAGAGCTTGCGCTTCACCGAACTGAACAGACTCTCGATCAGAGCGCGGCGCCGGTAGACTTGTCGTGGGAATGCTCGACGCATCTGGGCACGCACTCCGTGGATGCGCCAGGTTTTCTTGCCGCGCTTGGCTGGAATCACGCTCTGCGCCCCGAGCTGCTGTCGGATGTAAGTATGATTTCTCTCACTGTCGAATTCGGCGTCGGCCAGCACCAGCCCGATGCGCGTTTGCGGGGAAGCCGCTTGGACCACCGCGGGCAAATTCGCGCAATCGTTCCACGGGCCACGGCGCGCGATCTGCGACAGCAGGAACTGTTGATCCAGATCCGCCACCACCACCCACTTCAGCCAATGTCTCCACGGCAGCGGTTTTTGCCCGTGATGATGCATGCGCCGCACAAAAAACGTGCTGACCGCGCCCTGCGCCAGGCCCGTCGCATCGACCGCCACGCGGGCGCGCCGCCGTCCTTGTTTGCGCGTGCCACGCAAGCGGCGCACCGTCTCGCCGACCGCGCGGTCGATGGTCACATCGTCCCGACGTTGCAGAAAGCGATACAGAGTCGTGAAGTCGGGCACGCTCCCCAGTCCCAGCGCTTGGCGCAATTCGCGATGCTCGCCAAGCCGCACTTCGGCCTCGCGAAAGGTCCAGTCTTCGTAGCGCATCAGGCAAAGAACAGCCAACAACTGCGGTTGATTGAATTGGTGCTTGCTGAATCGGCTGCGGTAACGCGGCAGCACCGCCTTGGCGACCTGCAAGGCGATGCGAGCAAAGGGCAGGAGTCCAACTTCGGCCATCGTGCCTCCTGCCTCGGTAGCAAACAACAAATGCACGGTGCCAGCCATCTCGAATTTTCATCGTCGTAGCGAGGATGTCAACAGAGCCAACCTATCTCATAAATGAATCGCCCGGAAGGGCGGGGCTTCAGCCCCGCCGTTAAGCGCCGAACGAAAGGGGCTTCAGCCCCTGAAGCCACGAGTTTCGTACTTGGCGAATTATTTATGAGACGAGTTCTAGCCACTGGCGTTATCCCAAACCTGCCGCCGCACTAAAGCAGCAGGTCAATGCAAGCACCAGTCCGCCGCGCAGCAAGCCTCGCGAACGCGGCAACGCAGTTAGTCGCGAGCGCAGGCATCACTGCCGCACCCACGAAGTGCTACCATGGACTTATTCCCGGCGGCGCGCCGCAAAAAGTAAAAAGTGCGGCGATCGGATCGTCCATGGCTCGAATCGAAGTTTCCGAAATTCACGAACAAGCCTGGTTCCCCAAATTTCTGCGCGACCACGTATTGGACGGCCTGCAATCCGTCTTTCGCTTCGGAAAAATTTACGATCCCGTTGCCCCCCGTCTCGCCTCCGCTCTCAAAGCCGCCGGCGCCCATCGCCTCATCGACCTCTGCTCCGGCGGCGGAGGGCCCTGGGTCTGGATGCATCGCGCGCTGGCCCGTCAGAATTCCGGCCAGGACCTCGATATCTGCCTCACGGACAAGTACCCGAACCTCGGCGCATTCCGCAGCGCCCGAGCAGCCTCCGGCGGCGCCATCAGCTATTGCGCCGAGCCGGTGGACGCCACCACCATTCCGCAGCGCCTCGATGGCTTTCGCGTCCTGTTCACTTCGTTTCACCACTTTGCTCCCGATCAAGCCGCCGCGATTCTGCAAAGCGCGGTCAATAACCGCCAGGGAATTGCGATCTTCGAAGCCGCCAGGCGCCGTCCTCTCAGCATCCTCCTCACTTTTCTCGTGCCGCTTGGCGCCCTCTTCACCGTTCCCTTCATTCGCCCATTCCGCCTGTCGCGCTTGCTCTGGACGTATCTGATTCCGGTGATCCCTTTTGTTCTCTGGTTCGATGGAATCCTCTCGTGCCTCCGCGCCTACTCTCCCGCCGAACTTTCGCAGCTGATTGCTCGCCTCGAAGGGAACGACTACCAATGGGAAATCGGCGAAGTAACCGGCCACCTCGCTCCAGTAACCTACATGTTAGGCTATCCACAGCAGCACAAAGCGGATCCAGCGGTAGTGGATGGCCTGCAATTTGCAGCCAGCGCTGTCTAACTAGCAAGACTCGCGCTCCTCGCCAAGCACGCGCGCCCTAAGAACTTGTGGTTGTAGCTGCGCGAAAGAGACTGGAGGCCCGACGATGAAAAAAACAATGAGTATCCGCATGGACCGCGATAACTATGAATTTCTGCGCGAGATCCGGAAGCAAGAGCGCAGCGATCTATCCAAAACGGTGCGGGATCTCGTCTCGCGCGGTAGAGTGCTCCTCGCTCGAAAGATATAAGAATGGAGCGGCTTCACTGGGAAAGGCTGCTGAAATTGCAGGAGTCCCGGTAGGTCAGATGATGACGATCCTCACGGAATTCGGCGTCGAAAGCAGAATCGAAAAAGAAGACTATCTGCAAGGCCTGCAGAATCTGGCCAAGATCTGGTAGGCGTCCAACTTCCCGCAAGTCCATCCGCGGGTGAGTCCGCGCTCGTGGTCGTTCTTTCTAACGGCGTGAACGGCTCGCAGGTTTTCGTCTCGCGCGCCGCGCTTTCGCCTTCGCTCGGCGCACAATTTTCTTGCGGCGCTTTGGTTTGCCGCGTGCCTTGCGATCACCCGCGCGCGCCAGCTCCCGCCTCCGCGCCGCGGCCCAACCGGGCTTATTGCTCTGGCGCCCCCGTGCGATCGCCAAAGCCCCCGCCGGAACATTCTCGGTGATCGTCGATCCCGCCGCCACGTAAGCGCCATCTCCAACACGCACCGGCGCCACCAGCGCCGTATCGCTTCCAATAAAAACTCGGTCCCCAATCGTAGTCGGATATTTGGCGACGCCGTCGTAATTGCAAGTGATCGTTCCCGCGCCAATATTCGACCCGCGCCCGACCGACGCATCCCCAATATACGTAAGGTGATTCGCTTTCGACCCCTCGCGCACCACCGAATTTTTCACTTCCACGAAATTTCCGATGTGCGCGCCCGCCCGTATATCCGCGCCAGGACGCAATCTCGAAAATGGCCCCACCTGCGCCTTGCTCCCCACCCTGCTCGCGTCCATCACCGTATGCGCGCCGATAAAGGCATCATCGTCCACGCGCATGTCGCGCAGCACGCATCCCGTCTGAATCTTGCAGCGCGCGCCCACCCGCGTCTTCCCCAGCAGTTGCACGCCCGGCTCAATCACCGTGTCCGCGCCCGCCGTAACTTCCGGATCAATCACCACCGTCTCCGGCAGATAAATCGTCACCCCCGCATCCATCAATTCCGCAGCCTTCCGCGCGCGGAAAATGCGGTCAATATTCGCCAGCTCGCCGCGCGTATTGCAGCCCAGCACTTCATTTGCATCACTCGCCACATACGCCAGCACCCGCTCGTTCCGCTGGCGCAGCAATCCGATCGCATCGGTCAAATACAGTTCGTGATGCGCGTTGTCCGGACGCAACGCATTCAGGCACGGCAAAAGTTTTTCGAGTGTGAAGCAATAAATGCTGGAGTTTACTTCGCGAATCGCGCGCTGCTCCGGCGTCGCGGCTTTTTCCTCCACCACGCATTGCACGCGCCCTTCGGAATCGCGCACCACCCGGCCGTAATTCGTGGGATCGTCGAGTTCGGCGCTCAGAATCGACGCGGCCGCTTCACCCCGCCGGTGCGTATCGATCAGCGCGGCCAAGGTCGCCGTGCGCAGTAGCGCCGCGTCGCCCGCCACCACCACCACCAATTTCGCGCTCTTGCGCATCCTCCGCCGCGCCGTTTGCACCGCATGTCCGGTGCCGCGCTGCGGTTGCTGCAACACGGTTTCGGCGCCCAGCGCTTCGGCCACCGCCCCAACTTCCTCCGCCTGATGCCCCACCACCGCCAGCACTTGCGCCGCTTTCAACGGCTGGCACGCGCGGATCACGTGCTCCAGCAGCGGCCGCCCGCCGGCGCGATGCAGCACCTTCGCCAGCTCGGAACGCATCCGCGTTCCTTTGCCCGCCGCCAGGATCAAGACTACAGTGTCAGGTGCATTCATCCGCAGAGTATTGTCGCTTCCATCAGCGCCTTTGGCAATCAAAACGGCCCATCCCCCTCATAAAGTTGCCAAATTTGTTAACCGAAGGGATATATTGGCGTCAAAAGTAGGGGGCAACGCATGTTCTGTCCGCAATGTGCCACTTCCAATCCCGATTCAGCGCAGTACTGCTCGAAGTGCGGAACTTCTTTCGTGGCCACTCACGCCGCGGGCGCCGGGTCAGCGCCGGGACCAGCACCTGTCGCTCCAACAAAAGTCCCCACCAGCGGCAAAGCGATTGCCAGCCTGATCTGCGGGATCTTTACCATGTTCTTCCCCGTCGGGATCGCCGCGATAATTCTGGGCCACCTCTCTCTTTCAGATATCCGCAAATCCGCGGGACGGCTCGGCGGTCGGGGAATCGCCATCGCCGGCCTCGTTCTCGGGTACGCGGGCATCGCGCTGATTGCCCTGATTCTGATAATCGCCGCCTTCGCCATTCCGAATCTGTTTCACGGGAATATCGCGCAGAACGAAGCCTCGGCTGTGGGCGCGCTGCGGATCATTAGCGTTGCCGCGGTGACCTACCAGAGCGAATACGAAAATGGATTTCCTTCGAGCCTCGACGTGTTGGGAGGCGATCGCCGAGTCACCGCGACCTGCAACCACGCCAACTTGCTCGATCGCTCGCTCGCCTTCGGTCGGCAATTCGGATACGGCTTTACCTATACCCCGAAGTATCCGGATGGTTCCACTGAGCCGGTCATTTCGCCCAAAGCCGCTGCAAAAGGCTGCACGTCGGGAGGCGCTTCCGGCTACTCGGTAACGGCCAATCCGCTCCAGCGCGGTTCAACGGGCCGCCGGAGTTTCTACACCGATCAAACCGGCGTGATCCGCTACTCAAATGACGGCGAATCCGCCAACGCGGATAGCCCTACGTTGGAGTAACTCGCTCGTGGCTGCAAGTTTTCCCGGGACCGAGACAGGACATCGAGTCCTGAGGGAAACCGTTTGTGCCGCAACTCGGGAATCTTTGTAGGCCGTCGCTTTAGCGACGCCCTAAAATCTCCCAAGCTAAGTGTGGCTTCACAACTTGCGGAAAAATTCCGTTTTTTAGCGGGTCGGAGCTTCAGCTCCGGCATAAAGCTCGGCCTATCATCAAGAGCTAAAGAGTCTATGTGAGAACACGAGAATCTTTGTAGGCCGTAGCTTTAGCTACGGCATAAATGCTGCAAAATCAAAGCGGCTTTAGCCGCTGAAGTACGGAGTTTTTCGTTGCGATGCCAGCGAAGTTTGAGCGCCGGATCCGGATAGCGCGCATCCAATGAACCGCGTACATCTTAGACGAGCTCGCAACGTGCGTTCGGATTCTTCCATGAAGGTGCTCATGCCCACCGTCAACAGCCAGGCCCATGCACGCTCTCGATAACCCCATCTGGAATGCGCTCTCCACCCTCCACGCCCATTGCGCCGAAGGCGGCTCTCTCGCAAGACGCTACCCTCCTGAAGTCACCGCCCTCGCTGCCATGGGCGAACCAACACCCGAAGCCTATGCCGCACTCGCGCAAATCCTCAACGGTTCCGGCGCCGCGCTGTTTCTCGATCAGCCGCCCGCGATTCCTCCGGGATGGAACACCATCCACTCCTCGCAAATCGTTCAGATGGTTTGCGAAAAGCCCGAAATTTCCGCCGCCGCGGACCCGGACTCCGCCACGCAAACCCAAACCCTGACCATCGCCGACACCGCCGAGATGGTCGCACTCGCCGAATTAACCAAGCCCGGGCCCTTCGGCCAGCGCACTCGCGAGCTGGGCCACTACATTGGTATCCGCGAATCGAACTGGCTGGTCGCCATGTCCGGTGAGAGACTGCACCTGCCGGGTTACACCGAAGTCAGCGCCGTCTGCACCCACCCCGAATTTCAGGGCCGCGGCTACGCCGGCCGCCTGATGTCCATACTCGTGCGCGAAATCGTCCAACGCGGCGAAACTCCCATCTTGCATGTCCGGACGGATAACGTCGGTGCTATTCACCTCTACGAAAAGCTCGGCTTTCGCACGCGACGCCTGATTTATTTCGTGGTTTTGCGTCCGGAGTGAATCACTTGCCAGAACGCGCCGCCCGAGCGGCGCAAATCTCACGAAGCGGCGGGCAGAGGATCGGAAAGCCTTGGTCCGGATACCGCGGAGACGCGTGGCGCGGGGGATTCAGTCCACAAAGTGTGGTCCGCCAGCAATCGCGTCACAAGCTGTGTGTGCAATGCGTGCCCCGCCTTGTGCGCCACGATGCGCGCCTTCAGCGGCCTCCCCACCAGCGCTAGATCACCGATCAGGTCCAGCGCTTTGTGGCGTCCAAATTCATCGGCAAATCGCAGCGGCCCATTCAGAATGCTGTCTTCGTCCAGCACAATCGCATTTTCCACCGATCCGCCGCGAATCAATCCCATGGCTTGCAAACCCGGAAAATCTTTCATGAAGCCAAACGTCCGCGCCGGCGCCAGTTCCCGGCTGAACGATTCGCGGTCCACCGTCATTTCCACTTCCTGCGGTCCCACTTCCGGATGCTTGTAATCCACGAAGCAGTGCACGCGGAATTCGTCCGCCGGATAGATCCCGATGCGTCGGTCTCCATCGGAAATCTCCAGCGGTTTGATCACGTGGATGTAACGGCGTTGCCGGCGTAGCTTCCGCGTGCCGGCCTTCGCCAGCAGCTCAATAAACGGTTTCGACGACCCGTCCAGAATCGGAAGTTCCAGCGCGTCAATTTCCACATACACGTTGTCCACGCCGCAGGAATAAAGAGCCGCCAGCAGGTGCTCCACGGTCGAAAGCAGCACGCCTTGTTTCATCAAGCTCGTCGCGTAGCTGACGCGTGCCACATTCCTCACGTGCGCTTCGATTTCGAAGTTATCCAGATCAACCCGGCGAAATACGATCCCGGTATCCGCTGGTGCAGGCAGCAGACGAAGACGGCAGTGCACCGCGGTGTGTAGTCCCACTCCGCGAGCTTCTACCGGACGTTGTATTGTGAGTTGGTAAGGCATGCCCCAGGGCCAGCGTTTTTAGATGCACCTCGGTAGCCGCTTGGTTGGAATTATGATGCTTTAGAATCTTCATTTTAGAGACATCTGTAAAGGAAAATTATTTCCAGTGTGGCAAACATACAACATACAGCCATCACTTCGCGTGGCTCAAAATGGACACCCTCGGCTGCATGCTGTTTGGAAGTTCAAGCCGAAATGTTTACGTATTGCCCTTGCGCTTGCGGATCGGGGTCCCCGGAGGACGAAGCTTGCGCCGCTTGTCCCGCTACCGCCAGCGACGCGTGCAATTCCTGAAGTTGCAGCGCCGCCGTTGTAATTTGCTGTTGCGGCGCATTTGTCAAACCGGCAGTGCTGCCGTTGTTGCCGCCAGACTGCAGGCCACCCGAATTCTGAAGTACCTGCTGCAAAGGCACCTGCAACTGATTCTGCGTGGTAACCGCACTTTGATTCTGGGAAGTGCTCTGGCTCGCTGACCCTGACTGAATCGCTGCTACGCCTGGACCTTGGCTGGAATTTGTAGCGCCGCCAGTGGACGGCGCGACGCTCGTCTGCGCATTGAATGGGTCCGTTGCCGAGTTCGCCTGTGAACCGATGGCGGACGGCTGCATCCCTTGAACGAATTGCCTCAGCGCCACCGGATCGTTCACCCACAGCAGCAACGACATGCGGTTCATCAGGCTGATGTCTTGCGGATTAATGCCCAGCCGTTGCAGCTCCTGGTCCAGCTGCTGCAGTGTTTCCTCCGGCGTCATAGCGCTTGCGCTCGCAGCCCCGGTGCTGTTTGCATTGCTGCCTGCGGCATTCGCGGCATTGCTGCCGATTGCAGGTTGCGCGGCGGCGATTGCCACGGCCACGGCAGTCGCGTTGACGGACCCCGGCGTGAAAGTTGGCGGCGGCGACTGCGGCGTCTCCACCGCTTGATTGGCGGTTGCCGCAGCAGTATTCGAGTTCCCAGCCGCGGGCGTGTTAGCGTCCGCGGAAGTGTCCGGCGGAAACGTAAATTCGTGGGCCAATAACGTGAATGCCGCAGCTGAAACGAAATTTTGCGATGCAGTCTGGTTCCGCGTCGCCGGGCTTTTGCCCGAAAGAGTCACAGTGTCTTGCTGCGCGGCATCCGACGGCGCAGCCGGCGCTTGGCTCGCCGGAGGTACGTGGTAAACAACCTGCGACGGCGCGGTGCCCGTCGCATCCGCCGAGTCCAGTGCACTGGACCCGCTTTGAATTGACATCGTAAGCCCGAGCCCGATTGGCGCCATTCGTACCTCCTTCCCGGACCGCTAAGTCCCGGAGAATCAGTGGCCCAGCCCGCCGGCAAGATTTGCCGTTTCGGTACGATGCAGCCACTCGAACGTTGTGATTCCTGTCTAGCGTATCGGCTGCCGCACTTAGACCTTTAGGGCCAATCTGGCCCGCCGGCACCGGTTGTCTCACCCCGCCTCTTCCGCGTACAATATTGATTCGAAATATTTCACATGGCCACCCCCTTCACCATTCTTCCCAATTCCACTCCGCCTCCCATCGCGCATCCTCGCCCGTCCTGGCTGCGTGTGCGCTTCTTCGGCGGACCGAAATATCAGGAATTGAAGCGCACCATGCGCACGCTCGATCTCCACACCGTCTGCGAAAGCGCGCGCTGCCCCAACATGGGAGAGTGCTGGGAACACGGCACCGCCACCTTCATGATTCTCGGTGACATCTGCACCCGCGCCTGCGGGTTCTGCGCGGTCCCCAGCGGCAAGCCGCTCGGCCCCCCGGCTGAAGACGAACCCGAGCGCGTCGCCGAAGCCGTCGCCCGCATGGTTTTGCGCTATGCCGTCGTCACGTCCGTCAACCGCGATGACCAGCCCGACGGCGGCGCCGCCATCTTCGCCCGCACCATCTCGCAAATTCGCGCGCGCGTCCCGGGATGCAAGGTCGAAGTCCTCATTCCCGATTTTCGTGGCGATTGGAATGCCCTCGCCACCGTCATGGCCGCGCGGCCCGACGTCCTCAATCACAATATGGAAACTGTTCCGCGCCTCTATCGCCAGGTCCGTAAAGGCGCCGTGTACGAGCGCTCTCTCGAATTACTGCGCCGCGCCGGCGAAATGGTTCCCGGACTTCCCACTAAAACCGGCATGATGCTCGGCCTCGGCGAATCCCCCGAAGAAGTTCTCGCGGCCATGCAGGATATCGCCGCGCAAGGCACGCACATCCTCACTCTCGGCCAATACATGCAGCCCACGCCCGACCATCTGCCCATCGTGCGTTACGTTCATCCCGACGAGTTCGCCGAATTCAAGCGTCTCGGCGAAGCCCTCGGCCTCAAACACGTCGAGTCCGGGCCTCTCGTTCGCTCTTCCTATCACGCCTTTGAACAACAAGAAGCCGCGCAATAGCATCCGCGCCGCTCCAACCCGTGCCGCCTCGCCGCCCGCGGCATTTCCTATCCAATTCCGCTTCAACTAAGATTTCTGGTGTGACGTTCCCATGAATCCCTGGCGCGGCCTGAAAAATCTCCCTCGAGAAATCTGGATCCTCTGCGCGGCCACCCTCGTCAACCGCTCCGGAACCATGGTCCTCGCCTTCCTCGTCCTCTACGTCACCTCCACCCTGGGCGTTTCTCCCGCCCGCGCCGCTCTCGCTCTCACCGTTTACGGCCTTGCCGCTCTATTAGTCATGCCGCTCGCCGGACGCCTCGCCGATCGCGTCGGCCCCTTGCCCATCATGAAAGCTTCGCTGTTCCTCACCGGCGTGCTCCTCCTGCTCTTTCCTCTCGCCAAAAATTACCCCGCCATCCTCGTGATGACGTTCGGCTTTGCCGTACTCAATGAATCCGTCCGTCCCGCCAGCCTCTCCATGATTTCCTCTCTCGTCGCTCCCGCCCAGCGCAAATCCGCCTTCGCTCTCAGCCGCCTCTCCGCCAACCTCGGCATGAGCGTCGGCCCAGCCATCGGCGGAATCCTGGCCCTCTACTCTTTTCACTGGCTCTTTCTCGTCGACGGCGCAACCTCCGTTCTCGCCGGCGCCGTGCTGGCCCTGGCTCCCTTCCGCAATATCACCCAAATCAAATCGAGCGAACCCCAATGGGAAGACGCCGAAGATCTCGGCCGCGAAATCGAAGCGGACACCGTCGCCCCTCTCACCGCGCTGCATCCCGCGGCCGATCTTCAGGCTTTCAGGAATCGCCGCATGCTCTATTTCCTCGCCGCCCTCATTCCCGTGCAGCTCGTCTTTTTTCAATTCACGTCCACTCTGCCGCTCTTCCTGGTCGGCAATTTGCATTTCCCGGAATCCATCTACGGCACCATCTTCACCGTCAATACTCTTCTCATCGTGGCCCTCGAAGTTCCACTGAACACCGCCATGGCGCACTGGAGCCACCGCCGCACTCTCACGCTCGGCGCTTTTCTATACGCCGTCGGATTCGGTTCCTACGCGCTCGTCGGAATCGCTCCGTTCGGCAAGACGGCGGGCGTCTTCGCGGCAGTGGTCATCTGGACGTTCGGCGAAATGATCATGATGCCCGGCAGCTCCGCCTACGCCGCGGAAATCGCGCCGCCCGAACGCCGCGGCGAATACATGGGCCTCTACACCATGTCGTTCAACGTCGGCTTTTCCGTGGGGCCGTTGCTGGGCGCGAGCCTTCTCGGTCGCTGGGGACCGAGCGCCGCGTGGGGAGCCGCCTTTGTCTCCGGTTGCATTTCCGCGCTCATGATGAGCCGCATCGGGCCAGATCGCGCTAAAGACCAGCCCGCCATTCAGCCGGGCCTAGATGCCATCTGGCTCTGTTGACATCCTCGAAAAAAGGTAGCGATGCCTCAGGCGATACAGATTGAAACTCAGTCCAAGGAGCAGGGCCTGGCGCTTCTGGGTGCGCAGGGAACGACCGGGCGCGCGAGCCGAGAGCTTGCGCTTCACCGAACTGAACAGACTCTCGATCAGAGCGCGGCGCCGGTAGACTTGTCGTGGGAATGCTCGACGCATCTGGGCACGCACTCCGTGGATGCGCCAGGTTTTCTTGCCGCGCTTGGCTGGAATCACGCTCTGCGCCCCGAGCTGCTGTCGGATGTAAGTATGATTTCTCTCACTGTCGAATTCGGCGTCGGCCAGCACCAGCCCGATGCGCGTTTGCGGGGAAGCCGCTTGGACCACCGCGGGCAAATTCGCGCAATCGTTCCACGGGCCACGGCGCGCGATCTGCGACAGCAGGAACTGTTGATCCAGATCCGCCACCACCACCCACTTCAGCCAATGTCTCCACGGCAGCGGTTTTTGCCCGTGATGATGCATGCGCCGCACAAAAAACGTGCTGACCGCGCCCTGCGCCAGGCCCGTCGCATCGACCGCCACGCGGGCGCGCCGCCGTCCTTGTTTGCGCGTGCCACGCAAGCGGCGCACCGTCTCGCCGACCGCGCGGTCGATGGTCACATCGTCCCGACGTTGCAGAAAGCGATACAGAGTCGTGAAGTCGGGCACGCTCCCCAGTCCCAGCGCTTGGCGCAATTCGCGATGCTCGCCAAGCCGCACTTCGGCCTCGCGAAAGGTCCAGTCTTCGTAGCGCATCAGGCAAAGAACAGCCAACAACTGCGGTTGATTGAATTGGTGCTTGCTGAATCGGCTGCGGTAACGCGGCAGCACCGCCTTGGCGACCTGCAAGGCGATGCGAGCAAAGGGCAGGAGTCCAACTTCGGCCATCGTGCCTCCAGCCTCGGTAGCAAACAACAAATGCACGGTGCCAGCCATCTCGAATTTTCATCGTCGTAGCGAGGATGTCAACAGAGCCAGGCCATCTCATAAATGAATCGCCCGGAAGGGCGGGACTTCAGTCCCGCCGTCAAGCGCCGAAAAATCAGGGGCTTCAGCCCCTCAAGCCGGCCCTCGAGTTTCGGCATAGCATTTATGAGATGGCTGCTACTGGACTGACCCGCCCGCCAGCGAATTCGCCAGCTCCCGCGCATGTGCGGCGCAATCAGAGCACCCGGCGCAACCTCCGCAATTGCTGCACCTCGGTTCGCTGGCCGCCAGCGCGTTCACCGCTCGAAAATATTCCGCCGCTCTCGCGCTCCGGCCCATTTCCACGTTCAAATTTCCCAGCAGCAATTGAAAAACCGGATTCTTCGGGTACCGCTCCGCCAGCGGCTCGGCAATCACAATCGCTCTTTCGTACTCCTGGTCGTACGTCCGCAGATTCTTCGCCAGGAAAAAACGCATTTCCACGGGCATCAGCACGCCGTGTTCGATCGCCGTTTGCATCTGCTGAATGCCCTCTTTTTTGTTCCCGCCCGGAATTCCCATGAAAATTCGCAGAAATTTCACGATCCCGGGCAGTGAATCCACATAATCGTTGTAGAGACCCACTCCGCCCGTCGCATCCGCCATTTGCGGATCGAGTTCCAGTGCGCGCAGAAATTCCGCCCGCGCCGCCACTCCCGCATGCGCCACCGCGCGATTTTCTCCGCGTAATGCGTCCATGCGCGCTCTCAACGCCAGTCCCAACCCGGCGTACAAGTGCATTTCCGCCGTATCCGATTTCCCGAGCTGCTCCTGCGCCAGCCGCGTGATTTTGTCCGTCAGCGCCAGATACTCATCGTCTTCAGGACGCTTCCCCCGCCTCCACGCGTCCACCATTCCATATTTCACCTGCGAGTTCGCGCAATAAATCTTCCACCACAGCGCTTCGCCTTCCAGCAAAAATCCCAATGGATTCTCCGGCTGCGCTTGTTCGAAGCCGTGCAGAATTCTGATCGCGCCGTCGAAATCCCCCGAGTACATCGTGTCCATCGCTTCCTTCACGTCGGACGGAAATCGCAGCTTGTCCGCCGCGCGCGCAGGCAGCACGGCCACTGCGCACAAGATCGTCGTGCACAAGGCCAGCTGGCAAAAACCACGCGAAAATTTCGCGCTCGCAATCATTTGACTCTCTTCACCCAGCCCACCAGCCAAGCCGCGGTAACGTACATCACGAAGCACTCCAGCGCAAACGGCAGAAACCCCAGAAATCCCGGCGCGGGCATCTCGAAAATCTTCCAGCGCTGAAACATCGGAAATATGTACTGCCACTTCGCCGCCGCCCAATAATTCCAGAATTCCCACAGCCACCCGCAGATCCATCCCGCCAGCACAAACCCGTAAAGCCGCCGCCGGAATCCTTCCGAAAGATCACCGAGAAACGACGGCAATCCGATCCGCCGGTTGATCGGGTCCAGCAACAGCAGAAACCCCACCCACACCAGCGCAAAAAGCTGCGCGCCAATCCGCTGCGGGATCACCAGCGGCGCGATCAAGCACGCCGCGCCGCAAATAATCAGAAGATTTTCCGTCGCCCGCGATATCTTCCAAGGCTCGCCGGGCAAAGCAGGCAAAAGCGCCTGCACCAGATCGGAAGTTTCGAAAATTGCCGGCGTGATCGTCGCGAAGGACCACCCATATCCCAGCAGCGCCGCCGGCCATCCCAGCGGCACGCCCACATAAGTCCAATTTTCCAGCCGCAGATTGTACGCTTCGAAAATCAGCCACAGTGGTATCGAAAGCAAAGCCATCCGCGCCACCACCATCGGCGCATCGTTCAATCGCGAACGGCCCGTCAGCGCCAGCACGGCCGCGTCCGCAATCAATATGTAAGCGCTCCACGCAATCGGCGTGAAATAACTGGCCACCGGCTGGATCCGGGCAAACATCAGCGCTTCGGCGCCCGCCAGCGCCACCCAACCGAGCCATCCATAACCTGGAAAAGCGCCCCGCCGCCGCGCCCGGAAATATCCGATCACCAGCACCAGTAACGTCGCCGCCGTGATCGCCACTCCCAGGATCGTGCTGAAGTGCGCTCCGAACAAAATGATGTGTGCGTGTGTGATTGGCATCTGGGTGTCGCGTGCGATCTCTCGACCCTTTGTGCGGATTCAAATATCTTTGTGGTGGTGGCTCTCGCGATTTGTGCGTCCCGACGCTCCTTGTCAGGAAGCCACGACATCCGTTCTGCTAATTCCGTCCGGCTTTGCAGCTGGCGCAATAACGGAAGGGCGGGGCTTCAGCCCCGCCGTAACTCGAGTCTTTAGTTTTGGGGCTTCAGCCCCTGAAGCCACGCTTTCCACTTTTTCCGTAACCTGTTTAGCCGCCGAAGTCGCTCCTTTCTAACTCTCACACCGGGTCCTTCCCGCACCATGTTATCCCAGCCCCCCGCAGTTTTCGGACAGCCCCGCGCGCCTTTCTTGCTATTCTGGCCTTCCTTTTCGCATCGCACAAAAATGCCCGAACCCGAAAAACTCGAGCGCGGCCTCGGCCTCATCGAAGCCACCTCCCTCAACATGACCTTCATGGTCGGCATCGGCCCGTTCGTCGTGATTCCTTTTGTCATTCAGGCGATGGGCGGCCCCGGCAGCCTCCTGGCTTGGGGTGCTGGCGCGATGCTCGCCGTTATTGACGGCTGCATCTGGGCCGAACTCGGCGCCGCCATGCCCCAGGCCGGCGGAAGTTACGTTTATCTGCGCGAAGAGTACGGCGCCGAGCGCTGGGGACGCCTCCTTTCCTTCCTCTTTATCTGGCAGACGCTCTTCCAGGGGCCCCTAAGCATCGCTTCCGGCGCTCTTGGCTTCGCCGACTACTCCACGTACCTCGTCGCAAAATCCAGCGGCGCCACTGCCCTCGCCGCGGTCTTCGGCTCGCACAGCCAGAATTTCCTCGCCGCCATCGTCGTGTTGCTCGTCGTCCTGCTGCTCTACCGCCGCATCGTCGAGATCGGCAGAATCTCGGTCGTCTTCAGCGTCGTGGTCGTCGGCACGATTCTATGGATCGTCTGGGGCGGCGTCGGCCATTTTGACGCGCACCGCGTCTTCGCCTCCGCTCCCGGCGGATGGAGCCTTTCTTGGCTACTTTTTGTG
Source organism: uncultured Acidobacteriota bacterium (assembly GCA_963780035.1). Classification (GTDB taxonomy): domain Bacteria; phylum Acidobacteriota; class Terriglobia; order Acidiferrales; family UBA7541; genus Palsa-295. The sequence goes on from CAWAAG010000027.1 coordinate 220,584, forward strand.
GCCCTCGGCCACGGCATGGTGCAAACCATCTACAGCTACCTCGGCTACTACAATGTCTGCAATCTCGGCGGCGAAATGAAGGACCCGCAGCGCAATATTCCTCGCGCCATCTTCATTTCGATTATCGGCATCACCGTGCTCTATCTCGCCATGCAGACCAGCATCCTCAGCGTGATCCCTTGGCAGGAAGCGGCTCACTCCACTTACATCGCCAGCGTCTTCATCGAGCGCGCCTACGGTCCGCAGTGGGCCACGCTCGTCACCGCCCTCATCCTGTTAACCGCCCTCGGATCGGTGTTTTCCGCCATGCTGGGCTATTCGCGCGTCCCTTATGCCGCCGCCCTCGATGGTAATTTCCTGCGGGTTTTTGCGCGCGTCCACCCCACCAAGCGGTTTCCCTATGTATCTCTCCTCGCCCTCGGTGCCACCGCCATTATTTTTTGCCTCTCCCTGAAATTGATAGACTCGATTCGCGCCATCCTGGCCATGCGTTGCCTCATCCAATTCGTGGGTCAGGCGGTCGGCCTGCTGATGCTTCATCGCCGCTGGAAAGCGGACCGCTGGCCTTTCCGCATGTGGCTTTATCCCGTGCCGGTCCTGCTCGCGATTGCCGGGTGGATCGCCATTTTCATTTCCACGGGACGCCGGCCGATGTTGGCCTCGCTTGCGGCCATGGTCGCGGGTATTCTGGTGTACTTGGGACGCGCGCGCTTCCTGCGCCAGTGGCCCTTCGAGGAGGCCGGCTCTTGAATCGGATCGTCGTGAAACTCCAGCTCGCACAGTCGCACCAAACGCTGCACCGCATCACGAATTCGCGCATCTCAAAACAAGCCATGCGAAGTTTCCTCGCCATGCTCTCCACCGTTTTCTCCTTTGTCGGCATCGCGCAGCCCCTCCGCGCGCAATCCCTCCAGGAAACCGTCGAAGCCATCCATAAATCCCGCGTCAATACCCGCATTCTTTTCATCACCGCGCATCCCGATGACGAATGGTCCAGCCTCCTCTCCTACCTCTCGCACGGTCTCGACGCCGACGTCGCCCTCCTCACCATCACCCGCGGCCAGGGCGGCCAGAATGCCATCGGCCCTGAACAGGATGGCGAACTCGGCGTCATCCGCACCGAAGAACTCCTCGCCGCCGGAAAATATTACGGCGTGCACCAATATTTCACCCGCGCCCTCGACACCGGCTACGTCAAGACTCCCGAACAGGCCCTGAAAGTCTGGGACGGCCTAGCCCTCGAAGATATGGTCCGCGTTATCCGCACCTATCGCCCGGACGTAGTCATCAACGGCTGGGGCGGCGTGCATTCGGGCCACGGCCATCACCAAGAGAGCGGCATCCTCACTCCCCAAGCGGTCGCCGCCGCCGCCGATCCCAAAATGTATCCAGAACAAATCGCCGAAGGCCTCGCGCCTTGGAAAGTAACTCTGGAAACCCGCCTCGCGCGCGATGGCGGCACGGCCGGCGCCGTGGAATTGCCCGTGAACGAAGTCTCGCCCCTGTGGGGGAAAAGCTACGTCGAAATCGGCATGGAAGGCCACGCGCAACACCGCTCGCAGGGAACTCCCGCATTCTTCGGCAACGCGTTTTTTCGCCGCCCCATCTACCTCGTGAAAGAAAACGAAAAAGGCCCCGCCGGTTCCTTCGACGTGAAATTGCTGGCCGAGCCGCTCACCTCTCTCGTACGCCGCTTCCCCAATCTCCAGCAGACCCTCGCTCCCGCGCTCGCCTCCGCCGATCGAAATCTCGCAGCCGCCGCCAAATCCGCGCTCGATCTCGACCGCGCCTCCGCCGCAAATTCCCTCGCCGCTGCCGGAAAAGAAATTGCCTCGCTCCGCGAGCAAATCGCCAAGCAATCCGGCGATGACGAAAAATTCGCGCTCTGGGAACTCGACGCCGTAAAGAATCGCATCGATCTCGCCCTCGCCGACGACATTGCCATCCCCTTCGAGGCCCGCGCCAGCCGTCACGAACTCGTCGCCGGTGAAAATTTCTCCGTGGATGTCGTCGTCTCCGGCGAACCAGCCGTCCCCGCCAAATGGACTCTCAGCCCGTCCAGCTTCATCGTCCCCACCGGCTGGACCGTCACCGCCGCCGAAGCAAAGGAATCAGGCGCCACGCGCTTCAATGTCGCCATTCCCGCCGATGCCAAACCGCCTGCGCGCCCCGGCGACGCCATCCTGCCGTTTCCGCCTCCGCTAGTGCGCCTCGCGCTGCCCGTAAACGTGGCGGGCTATGAATTCGCCGTAGATCGCGCCGTGGATTCCGTGCAAGCCTCCACCACCGGCATCCTTACCTATCCGCTCGAACTCGTTCCGGCCGTCACCATCACCGTCGAACCAAGACAAATCATGGTTCCCGAAAAGCGCGCCACCATGCCCGTAAAACTCTTCGCCCGCGTCCGCTATCACGGCACCCAGAACGTGCACGTCTCCGTCGCGCTCGAAGCCCCCACGGGCTGGACCGTGCAACTCCCCAAAGCCACCGGCCCGCTGGAATTTTCCGGCGCCGGCGATCAGCTTCTGCAATTTATCGTCACGCCTCCGGCGGGAGTTCCAGCGGGTGCCTACACCTTGCATCCCACCGCTCGCATCGGCGACGAAGTCTTCAGCACGTCGCTCGCGCCCATCCCCACGCTCCCCACCCGCGATTGGAGCGAGCCGGCCGACGCCAAAGTTCACATCCTTAATCTCATCGTTCCCGCCGGCCTGCGCGTCGGTTACATCGCCGCCGATAACGATCCGCTGCCGGAAATTCTCCGCCAGCTCGGAATTCGCGTGGATTTGCTCGATGACGCGGCCCTCGCCTTCGGCGATCTCAGCCAGTACGACGCCATCACCGTCGGCATCCGCGCCTACGAATTGCGCCCCGATCTCCTCCGCGCAAATTCCCGCCTGCTCAATTACGTCAAGCGCGGCGGCACCCTGCTCGTCCAATACCAGCGCGACTTCGCCTGGAATTCAGAACTTCCCGCGCCGTTCAAAGCCGCCATGCCCGAGCAAACCTCCCGCGTCACCGACGCGAATTCGCCCGTAACGTTTCTCGCGCCCGATAGCCCTCTTCTGAATTCGCCCAACAAAATCACGCAGGCCGATTTTCAAGGCTGGGTGCAGGAACGCGGCCTCTATTTCTGGGGCACGTTCGATTCGAAATACACACCAGTGCTGGGCCTAACCGATCCCGGCGAACCGGAAACCAAAGGCTCGCTGGTATTCGCCAAGGATGGCCAAGGCCTCTACATCTACACAGGCCTCTCCTTTTTCCGCGAACTCCCGGCAGGCGTCCCCGGCGCCTATCGCCTGTTCGTCAACCTGCTGAGCCAGACCAAACATGCCACCTCGCAAAACTAAACGCCGCCCCGCCCCGCTTTCTCTCAGGCGAGGCGCGCCTCGCCTGCCTTCCCACCAGGATCGCGCACGCTGCACGAGAATCAAGCCTCACCCGGCTGCCGGCAATCCCTTCGACCAATCCAGCGAAATCCGAAGTGCGCCTCGATCTGGGAGTGCGGCAGCTTGCTGCCGCTTGTTGCGACGCAAGCCTTAGCGCGATCACAGCAGGCAGAGCGAGCGCGAGTCAGCGCGTAATTGTCCCGTCCACCGCGATCGCCATCAGGGTCCGTAGGGGCGCTGCTTGCTGCGCCCGCCTTCGGTAAGGTCCACTGGGAACGCAGCGCGTAGCCCTCGCCTCGGTAGCGCCGCACTTCAACCCTGAGTGGCGGTCCAAGCCCGCGATGAAAAATTCTTTAGCAGGTCTGAGATATAATCGAATCGATGGCGCGAAGCGCTATTCTTTCGCGCTGCATTTCCCGCGAGCCTTTGACTTGCGGCCGCGGTTGAGACGACGCCGATCCGCTGAGTGAATTCGAACAAGCACGTGACCGAAACCTCCCATCTCGCTCCCACCGTCCCCGCGGACGTAATAACCCCGCGCATGCTTCCAATTCCCGAAGGCTGGTTCCAAATGGGCAGCCTCGCAGGCCAGGACAACGAGCAACCCGTCCACCGCGTCTGGATAGACGCATTCGAACTAGCCGAATGCCAGGTCACCAACGCCGAATACGCAAAATTCCTCAAAGCCACCAGCCATCGCCCGCCGCCCAACTGGAACGATCCGAATTTCTCGCACCCCCAGCAACCCGCCGTCGCACCCTCCTGGTTCGACGCCGCGGCCTATTGCGAATGGCTGAATCAAATCTGCGGCCACGCAACTGAACGCGCCTCCGCGGAAACCGCAAGCGCGCACACACGCTTTCGTCTCCCCACCGAAGCCGAATGGGAACGCGCTGCGCGCGGCGGCCAGGAACAAAAGCAATTCCCGTGGGGCGACGAAGCCCCGGAAACGCTCCGCAATTATTCAACGAGGTGGAAGACGGAACCCGAGCCGGTCGGCCAGGCCGAACGCAACCCCTACGGCCTCTGTGACATCGGCGCCAATATCCACGAATGGTGCGCGGACTGGTTCGACGCCGACTACTACAGCATTTCGCCGGAACGCAACCCGCAAGGCCCTGCCGAAGGAACTCGCCGCAGCTCCCGCGGCGGCTCCTGGCGCCATTACACCAAAGTTTCCCGCTGTGCCGCCCGCTCCAGCATCCCCCCGGAATTCCACTACGCAGACTACGGCTTCAGACTCGCGCGCACCATCAAGAAGTAAAATGGTTTGCGTCAGGTCCCGCCTTTAGAGTCTGTGTAACCAGCGGAGAATTCTTGTAGGCCGTAGCTTTAGCTACGGCATAAACGCAGCAAAATCAGAGCGGCTTCAGCCGCTGAAGTACAGGTTTCGCAGTTTTCACGCGGACTCTTTAGCCGCGACGAAAAAGATGCAAAATGCGTGCGGATTTTCAGTCTGCAGCAACAACGGAAGGGCGGGACTTCAGTCCCGCCGTGAGCGCGTCAATTCAAAAGGGGCTTCAGCCCCTGAAGCCACTCTTTGCGCGGTAGCGCACGAACGCTCGGGCGTTGGCGCAAACAGCGAGCCACTAGAAATTCTTGAATCCGTTAAACAACCAAACCCCCGCCGCGGCCACCAGCAGCACAATCGAGCAAATCATCAGCAGCTTGATCGGCTTCGAAAGCTTCTCGATCCGCGCCACGATCTCCCGCTGCTCGCTGGCCATCGAGTCGCCGGCTTTATCCAGAAATATCTGGTCGTCTTCGTGAATTTCCAGCGTCCCGCGGTAGGCCAGCAGCGCGATCAGTGCGGCAGTCACCACTCCCCAAACAATCAATACTCCTAGCAGTGGTCCTTCGATCGTTTCCATGGGTGCTCCCGCCCGCCGGCCGCGAAGACTTCCCGAACGAAAAATGGCCCGTGCGGGCCCGTCTCTTAAGCTGGGTTTCGAGGGATTATAGCACCGCGCCAGCCCGCGATTTCAAGCGGTAAGGCGGTCGTCCGGGAATTGAATCCCCCAGAAGTTGCGGGTAGGGTAAAGCATTTCCAGGCCCAATTCGAAGACGCCCTGGTCCTTCGAGTTATTAATCCGAATCACCCGAAATTCCTGCACTTCCTGCGACACCCCGTTCAGCACTTCCAGCCGCGTACCGAGCGCCGGCTCCAACGGAGCACGCACCAGTGCACCACAGCGGCTCACCGCGATCGCCTCTGCCAGCGTAACCAGCGGTTCGCCATCCAGACTATTACTGAATAGCTGCACAGGGATGCGTATAAATACGCGCGCAAACCGACGCCGCTCCAGCATCGCGCGGGTAGTAGCCATAGTTTCGCCTCCTATTCTCCGCGTCCCCAGCGCCTCACTGTAGTGCCATCCTGCAACTCCGGTCAAGGCATCATGCCACCCCCAGTGCTAAGTTGACAATCCGCCGCCCCACGCCAGTCGCTCCAAACCACCGCGCTTCGATGAGCCCGGCCATATTGAAGCCAGCGCGGAGCCGCGGGGTTAATGTAGCGGCCGCTGTGTCCCGCCGTTTGGGACGCAGCGGGCATCTCAGCGTCGCCGAGGCGCTGGAATTGAGTCAGCAAAGCCTCGGTAAGCCCGAACTCAAACGACCTCGCGGTCCCCGCCACACCCACGCTTCGTTGACAAACCCCCACCTACGCGTCAATATACTTCAGCCTCGTATTTTTGCCAGCACATTGCCCGAGTGGCGGAATTGGCAGACGCGCTAGCTTCAGGAGCTAGTTCTCGCAAGGGAGTGGAGGTTCGAGTCCTCTCTCGGGCACCATTGATTCTTCTCAACTTACGCCGAATGCGACGATCACTAAGTCTTGGGGTAATTCTCGCTGGTGGCAGTTCTGGTGGCAGTTCGTTTGGCGTTTGCTGAGTCCTCGTTGAGGCTTCACGGCCGACCAATCGTTCCACAGCATTGCGCAGGTGATCTTCCCCGAGATGGGAGTAACGCAAGGTCGTTTCAGGCCCATCAGCACCTGCACGGCCCGCAGCGGCACGCCCGCCATCACCAGGCGACTCGCGAAGGTGTGCCGGAGGTCGTGCCAGTGGAAATTTGAAATCTTTGCCTCTTCGGTCACTTCTTCAAACCACTTTCTCGAATATCTCTTTCGCGAGTGATCCAAGCCCGGACACACATGGACGGCTTGGCCGGAGCGCTCTTTTAGCTGGAGCAGGGCAGCGCGAGCGGTCGAGTTGATTTGAATGTACCGGGCCTCTCCGTGTTTGCTGCGAGGAATGGTGATGATGCCATTCGAGAAGTCGATGTTCTCCCAGCGCAACTGGTATTGCTCGCCCCGGCGCATTCCGGTGTGAAGCGCGAGGTCGAACTCTGCTTCCCGCTCCGCATGGAGTTCCCGGATCTTTTCCCGGAGAGCCACTTCCTCCCGCTCGTCCAGGAAGCGCACGCGTTCGTTATTCTCCTTGCGCCGTTTCACTTTGCGGACTGGATTGCTCGAAAGCTTGCCGTTGCGAATGGCCAGCGAATAGATGAGGCTTAACAGCGTACGATAGCGGTTCAAAGTCGCGGCCTTCAAACCGGAATCGGCGAGCGTGCTCAACTTTCGCTCGATGTCTTGAGGCGTTATCTCTTCCGCCGAGCGGCCCCGAAACCAGGCGAGGAAGGTCTCCATCTTCCAACCGTCAATTCGATACGCCTCCTCGACCTTGGTGGCTTTGGAATACTCGAGCGTGTCCTTGGCTATCTCGGTGAAGGGCACCACACGCCGCCGCAGCTTCTCAGGCAGTTTTACGCCTTCAAGGATCTGCTGCTTTCGCTTGCGGTACAGCTGGATCGCGACGCTCTTGGTACCCGCTTTCTCGCGCCGCCGTCGCCCGGTCTGGTCGTGGTAACAGATCCACCATTCTCCCGATCCGGGGACCTTCTCGAAGATTCCACGCTGCTTCGCGATCACCTTCATTGCTTCTTGGGAGGTCTCGCGCCCCGGAGTGTTCAGCGAATTTTCAAAGGTGCCCATGTGTTGTCTCTCATCTCAGCTCGTCGCGGCGTTCGCCGCGATCCGTCGAAAAGGTTCGCGCTTGATCCGGCGTGCTCGTCCTTCCGGTGTTAGATAGTTTAGTAATTAGAGGTTGGATTATCAAATCACTTGTGTCGGGTGGTCGTTGCGCAAGAAGCTTTCCAGCGAGGCCCGGGGAATGAGCACTCGCCGCCCTAAACGACGCACCGGGAGCTCCTTAAGAGCAATGAGCCGATCGATGGTTCGCAAGCTGATGCCGAGCATCCGGGCTGCTTCCTGTTTGCTCAAAGCGATCGTTCCAGACTTTCGTTCTTGAACCGCTATATGCGTTTCCATCGTCCCTTCCTCCCGTCGTCGTTCGAGCGAAGCTGGTGCAGTGCTATCCGAGGGGTCGGGCCTTCGCCCGCGGAACCACTAGTCAGAACTCATGCTCGGCCTTTGCGGAATCCTCGGGTCGAGAATTCGATTGCGCATCCCGAGCGTTCAGCTCCGCTTGCGCCTTAGCCACGGTGCGGCGCGCGTAATCCTGGGGGTCGTACTTGTCCTCCGCGCGAAAGTCGGCGATGTTGCGGATCACCTCCTGGGGATCGACGCCCCGCGAGAGAGCACGCATGGCGTAGCCCCAATCGCGCTCGGACTGGCTCTTATGGCCGGGCGTGAGCGCGCGACTTTGGCGCTCACCGCCCGCATGCCTGGACGCCTCCGGAGATCCTTCCTCGATTGTGAAGTTGCCCAGGCCGTAGACGGTATCGGATTCGTGATGGGCGCGAACGATGAATTCTTCCGACAGCTTGCGGTTGGCGAAGCCGGGCAGCCGTAGCACTCGCGTCGAGTCGGTTGCGGCGGGATCGCCGCCGTACTCGTTCGCCAGGCTGCGGAGCAGCGCTTCGGCCTCTTCCTGACTGACTCCTTTTATTTTCCAGACGACCTGATGCTTGCCGGGTGAAGTATCGAGAACAAAATTGGGCGGCGGAACCTTGCTGGAGAGGCGGATTGTCTCGAGAGATTGGTCGGCGTTACTGTCGAGGTCGAGGTATACGCTGCGGATATCCTTTATATTGGCTTTGATGCGGCTAAGGACATCGTCCTTAATGGGATTCATCCCCAGAAAGACGTCCGAGCCAGCCGCGTTTTGGCTGGCAAGCCAAGTCTGGAATTCAGCTCCCGCCACCGTGCCGGCGCGAGCGATTCTCTGAACCGTCTTGCCGCGCGCGCGATTCCGCACCACAACGGCTACGTTTTCGGCCGGGTCGAACAGATCCAAGACGTACTCCGAGGCAGTAAGAAATCTGGGCTTGAAATCGCTCGCGATGCTCATGCCTGCTCCCTATTCGAAAGGAAGACCGCTCCCCAGTCGAATAGATCGGCGTCGGGGTCGTATCCGCTGATTTCCAGGATTTCGGATACGTAGCGGCGCCCGGGCCTCCTTTCGATGTGGACGACGACGTTCAGTGAATCGGCGATGTTGGTCTTGATCGCGCGATATGGAAGGTCCACGCCGCTCTGCAAGACGCAGCTGGTGAATCGAGCCAGAGCCTGCCGAGCCGAGTTTGCATGGATCGTCGAGAGCGTGCCCGAATGGCCCGTGTTCAGCAATTGCAGCAGATCAAAGGCTTCGCCGCCGCGAATTTCTCCGAGCAAAATTCGATCGGGGCGGTGCCGGAGCGAGGCTTTGAGAAGGTCTCGGATCGAGACCGGGGCGAGGCCGTCTTGTTCGCGCCGCGCTTCAAACCGTACCAGGTTCTGGTGCGCGAGGTGAATCTCGGCGGTGTCTTCGATCACCAGTGTACGCTCCTCGGGTGGGATGAATTTTCCAAGGATCGACAAGAGTGTCGATTTCCCCGTCCCCGTGCCGCCGCTGATCAGAATATTTTTTCGCGTTAGAACGTAGTCTTCGAGCCGGTTCGCAACAGACCGATCGACGGTGCCTGAGGCGATCAGGTCTTCCATCTGGAAATGGCGGGCGTTGAACTTGCGAATTGTGAGAGTCACACCGCCCAGGCTGCACGGCGGGATGACCGCCGCGACGCGGCTGCCGTCCGGGAGCCGCGAATCGAGAATGGGTTTCGATTCCGAGATGTCGTCGCCGAGGCGGCGGGCGATGTTCTTGACGGCAACCATCAGGGCTCGCTCGCCAAGCGAGACGTCGGGCACGCGCTGGAGAAACCCGTTTCGTTCGATGAACACTCGCTCGGAACCATTCACCATGATTTCGCTGATCGAAGCGTCGAGAATCAGGTGTTCGATGGGCTTGAGGAACGGCAGAATCATTTCGAATCCGTTCATCACAAAGCTCCTTCGGCCAGCTGCTGGAAATACGACTTATTGGGGTCGTTGTAATAGGGCTTGAGGTAGCAGAACGTCGGGGGCGAAGGGTTCAGCCCGTCGTAGGCGATGGTGACCGATTGCGCGTTGCGCAATTCGGTGAAGGTCTTCATGTCGAAGCGGTAATCGGTTTGCGTGTTGTAGCTCTTGGAAGCGACGAGATTGGCTTTGTGCGAGAGCGCCTTGCCGGTGAGCCAGCTTACCTTGGCATCGTGGCCGCTTTCGGACAGGCCATAGCTGACCTTCAACTGGTCTTCGCGTCCGCAGAGCACGCTGGCGGAGTGCGCGGAAAAATCATCCGACAGGGCCAGGAAAATCTTGGTGCGGAAGGTCTGCAGTAACGTGCGCCATCCGTCGCCCGAGAGCGCCGATTTGAGCGAGCTGATGCTCTGGGTGGCGATGATCGGGATGCACTTGGGCTGGCGTGAAAGGCTGAAGAATTTTTCATCCCCGATCGGTTCGCTTTCACCGACCGTGGCGAAATGCTGATACTCATCGCAGAGGAAGAGAACCTGACGAAAATAATCGTTGGGACGGGCCTCCATCGCGGGGACGCGATTGAGGACGGCCCGCTGGAAATCGAGCTTCATCATGACGCCGAGGGCTTTCGCGAGACCCGCGTTCATTCCGATGGGAAAGTTCAGGGCGCAAACCAGACCCTGGTCAATCAAGCAACCGAAGGATGGCAAGGGCTTGCCGAGGCGATGATTGATGTTTTTCCCGGGCTCGTAGCATTCCTTCGGCGGGCAGAAGACCTTCTTCACTTTCGGGTTGTCATCGAAGAGCGAGAGAAAGACGGAAATTCCCTCGACGATGGAAGTGCGCAGCTTCGGTTCAATTCTCTTCCAGTCGTCGTGGAACCAGCGCTCGACCGCATCCAGTTGCGCGAGTTTGTCGGGATCGCCCTGGCCGCGGTCGAGGACCGTCAGAGCTTCGGATCGAAGGCCTCGCCTTCTTAGCGCGTCTCGGAGTTCCGGGGTCGCGGCTGCAACGTAGCGGTCTTCCGCAGCATCAAGAACGAAGCCGAGGCCGGTGACATCGTCGGGATGCTCGCCGTACACCTTCCGGGTCACGGCGAGGTACTCGCGACCCTCCACGATCTGCTTTGCCTCTCCGATCCGCTCTGCGAGAAGCGCCGGGGAAATAGCGCATTCGTAGACATCGAAGAGCGTGACGTAGCCGTAGGCGACCTTGTGCAGCAGAATGATAAATTTCACCAGATTCGTGTAAGCCTGCTGCCAGAAAGGTTCCTTGCCACGCCCGTAGAGGTTGTTCAGCAGCGAAGCGATATTGTAAGCCAACGCGTAGGCGTCCAGGTCGTTGTGCAGCGGGTTGTAGCGATACTCGGAATCGAGGCCAATCTCAACATAATCCTCGGCCCGGCCGTGGCGCCGGAGGATGTTTTCGACCTTGCGGCAAAAGTCCCCTTTGACCTCCAAAATTAGACCCCCGATCCGCTTCTGTTTGTCATGGGCTTTGTAGGCAAGAATCTGTTCTGCAAAGGGGAACATGCAGCAGCTGGTTTTCCCGCTACCCACGGCGCCGAAGATCGCGATTCCCGTGAACAATCCGCGCTCCGGCATCGTGAGCCAATAGGGGCGCTTCGCGGGTACGGGCTTGCGGGGATTGTGCACCTCTCCGACGACGAGAAACAGATCGTCTCTCGTGCGTGGATCGGGGTACGGAGGCAGTCGGCCCGGTTCGATAGGCCGGCGCGCTTTGAGAGTGAAAATGTATAGGCCCGACAGCAGAGTCGAGTAAACCAAGTAGGGGGTCGTGAACAGAAACGTGTAGTAGAGCACCTTAAAGCTCAAGAAAGCGTCGGGAGCGCGCAGGGCGATCAACCGCAAGAAGATTTGGCCGTCGGGAAAGGCGCGGGTGTAAAACAGAAAGACACCTGTGCTCATGGCCAGAAGCGCCGCAAGGAACCCGCGCGACTCGAGCATCCTCTGCATCAGCTTCTGCCGCGCTCTTCGACGGGCTCGAGCCTGCTGGAGACGGGCTGTGCCGCGCGCCGTTCTCCGCGCCATTTCCGATAGTCGAGGTCGCGCCAAAGAACCTTCTTGAGCACGGCGTTGATGACGTGGTCCGGACTGCTCTCGATGAACCGCGCATAGTCTTCCAGCAACTCGTTTACCGGTTGTTCGATCCGGACTTCCCGAGACATCATTTCCGGTGCTTTCTTAACGATGGGCATGCCCTTTCTCCTTAAGTGATTTGTGCTTCGTCCGAAAAATCGTCACCGCGGAAAAATGCGGCACGACGCGTCGTGCCGGAGGGCGGGAGCGACCCCACGACACTTTTTGGGCGGCGAAAGCCGAAAAAGTGGGGCTCCCGCCCGAATTTGCATTTTTTCCGCCGTGAATTTTTCTGCCTTTGTTTTCGTATTTCTCCGGTATCCAAGCGATTCGCACGGCGTCCGGGTGAAGCCGCGGCAATCGCGATGGTGCAGGGCGAATTTGTAACCACTTCACTCGCCTCCCCTAAGCTGTTCGCCGGGAACCGGCAAGGGACAGAGCATCAAAGTGTGAAAGGCGACCGAGTGCCGGCGATCATTCGCTGCAAGTCGCTCGCGAATGGACTCTGCGCTCACGAGGCCCATGCGCCACCCCCGGTACCAGCCGTCGAAGATTTCGCCTTTGAAACGGGCGCGCGCCTGATTGCGAAAGATGAGCTCGGCATCGCTCACTTCCGCGTAATGTTTTTCGTCCCAGAGTTTCCGGACGCGAAAATAGCGCAGCAGGTCCTCGGCGATGTCGGATTCCAGCGGAATCCGGACGAGGGAATCGAAGATCTCGGTGGCTCTGGCGAAGTAGGAATCGCCGCGGGAAACATAGAGCATCCGGAACTCGGAAAGCTGCCTGAATAGTGGCAGATAGGCTTCCAGGTGGCGCACGAAGGCGGAGAATCCATCGGTGCCGTCAGGAAGGTAGGTAAAGGTCACCACGGGCGAGGGGAAATCGAAGAACATCGGAAAGTTGTCAACGAAGTAGCGAACACTCGATCGTGCCGCGTTCCGCCCGAGGTAGAGCCGGACGGGCAGGTAGCGGGGGTCGATCGCCAAGTGATCGCGGAAATAGGCGACCTTCTGCGATTCCGTTTCCAGGTACTCGTACTGCGGATGGGCGATCACGAAATCGAGGATGGCGATGCGGCGCTTGATGAAGTCCAGTTCATGGACGCGGCGATTGCGCAGGTTCTGTTTTTCGATGTGGCGATACAGCCGGCGCGAGTAGAGATGGTAGATCGTTCCGCTCTTGGGGAAACGCTCGATGCGGGCGTGTTTGTTCCGCGCGAGTTTGCTCCAAAAGACCGTGGTGCGCTTGCCCCAATGGACGCGCTGGAAGGCGAGGAACTGCCGGGCGAGGAAATAGCCCGAATGGGTCGCCGCGAGATAAAGAAAACGGGCCTCGGCCTCGGTGTAGCCAAGGGCTTCGAGCGCATCGAGATGGCCGCGGGCGATGTTCATAGCGTGAAGATTTCCCGGGTGAGTTCGCGCTCGTCGAGAATGCGGCGCAGGCGCGGGGCGTCTTCGACCCGGCCATAAATAGCGAAGCCGGCCTTGGTTTTTTCGGCGAGTGAGCGCGGGCGGTATTCGCGCGTCGCGAGCTCGAGGTCCACACGCTGCAACACGAGCTCGGCGTCCTCATATTCCACGCGCAAATCCGGCACCGGAATCTTTCCGTTGACCACCTGCAGCCCGTGTTTTTTGGCAACTTCGGCTTTGCGCTCGAGGTCGTCTTTTTCCGCGCCCAGCAAAGCCAGGTCACGGTTGAGATTTCGTTTGATCTCGTAGTCGAGAATGACGCGAACCGGACGGCCGCCCGCGCGCTCGATGCGGGCGGCCTCCTTTTGATAGAGCCGATAGAGGTCGGCATCGTGCTCGGCCTCGCGCGACTTGAGTAAACCGTGGTAGATGGCTTGATCCTCCGGGAGCTGGTGCGTGCGCCTGAGCAGGCGGTGGCCAAGTTTGGTGAGCGTCACGACGCGTAGGGTTTTCTTCTGCGAGATTTCGAGGGTTTTTTCCGAAAGCAGAGCCTCGCGTTTGAGATGGCGAAGATCCCTCTCCATGCGCTCGCGGTCCCCGTCGTAGGCGTATCGCACAAGGTCGTGCGCTCGGATCATGCGGAACTTGCCGATCTCCGTCATCGAGCGTATTTCGGAATCGCGCAGGCGATAGGCGCGATCGCGGACATAGTAGTCGCGTTCGGGGGAACTTTGTGCGTCGCGCGGGTTCGCGAGTTCGCGAATGTCGGTGCGCTCGCGAGGAGGGTTGGTCTCGGTTCGGGCTTTCTGATCGTCAGGGGCACTGGGAGGAAAGGATCTGTGACGCCTCAGCGAACGACTTGTTGACGGTTCGCGCGGGTCTTGCGGGTCGTGAGAAAACGCGTCGCGCGACATCAGTTCGCCTCCTCCTCGTTGACCGGCAGGGGCATGTCCACATGGCCGACATGGAATTGCTTGTCGAGGTGCGAGAGCTTGCGCCCGGTGTTCTTGAGAAGAAATCGCCGGCTGACGGCAAGGGCGAGGCCAAACAGGTTCGCGAACAGAATGAGGGCGAAGGCGAGAATCCACGGGCCGTAGGCGTGGAACACCGCAGCCTTGTAGCGGGCCATGAACTTCAACTGACCGAGCAGCCAGAACCCGTATGCAAGAAAGATTGCGATGGTAAACAAAAGAGCATTCGCAAGCATCACTCGTCCCTCTACTTTCTTCCCGGTTGGCCTTCGAATCCCTTGCGATTCTGGGAGCGGGCGGGCCGCGGGGCGAAAAGGAGGCCCTCGTGAGGAGCGCCGGTTCTTCGAGTGGCAGCGGCCGGTGGCTGGGGATGAGGCTGGTGCGGGGGCGAATACTTTTGCAGCAGGGCGGCGCTGGCGCTCCGAGGTTGGGCCGACGTTCGCCTGCGTCCGACCGCGACTTCTGCGATTTCGAAAGCAACTCGGACTCTCACTTGAACGCCTCATCTTCGCGGAAATATGTAATGGTCATTCCCAAGGGATTGATGGGAATGAATTCGTTCGGAACCTGCGACTTGAAAAGGAAGACAAAGTTCGCGGTGTAGAGATCGCGCTTCAACTCGCTATGGTCGGCCGGCGAGTAATAGACCATGTAGAAGTCGACGCGAGCCCGAAAGGGTGGCGCCAGCATCTCTTCGAGGGCCACCTTCTTGACCTCGATGTCGATCTCGGGCGCCGCCGGATTGGTGAGGAATTTCTTCAGGATTTCGTTCTTGCGGTAGGCGTCGAAAATCCCGTCGGCGAGCTTGCCGTCGAGGAAGTACAACGACTTCGAGAAATCATCTTGAATCGTGTAGCGGTTGCGGCGGTAGTAAAGGTTGCAGAATTCGGAGAGAAAATACTTCGCTTCGGCGTCCTGCGGCTTGTATTCGAGGTTGTGGTAGTTGATGGCTTCGGCGCGCCCCAGATCGTCGATGCGAATCACCAGAGGCCGGAAGTTCTGAAAGGTGCGGATCGTCTTTAAATCGACCAGCGCCAAGCCCAGGGCCACCAGGGCCATCAGAACGAGGGCAATTTTCAAATACGTGTTGGTCACCATGGGATCCCCGTACTGTTCGAGATAGAGCCGCTTGGCGTCCTCGAAGCTCGCGTCGTTCTTCATCCGAACACCTTGTCGAGGAGCGCTGCCGAAGATCCTCCGGCCGTGCCGCTGAAGATATGGTTGGTGAGCGTCGGGATTTTCAGCAGCACGTAGATCGAAGCGAGAAAGGTAATAAAGAGGACGGGAAACCAGGCGATGAGCTGGACGGTCGAAAGCGTGCCCGCGGGCGGCAAACGCAGCGCGCCGAGCATGAGGTTTCCGATCACATACACAACCGCGGCGGCGATCACCTGGTAGAAGGCATACTGCAGGAAACAGCGGAACCATCCCCAGAAGAGCCACTCCATTTTCGGAACGATGAAGAAAGGAACGAAGACCGGTCCGACGAGCACACAGACCGCCGTGGCGATGAACCCGTAAGCGATGACCACAATCGCTATGGCCTGCGCCGCGGCGAGCAGGATGGTCACCACCACATAGATCGCCGTTCCCAGAATGTCTCCCCAGCTGGGCGAGTCCATGCGCGATTCAAAGTCCGCGACTTGGTTTACGACGGTCTGGAGCTGCGCTTGATCGATCTGGCTGGAGAGAAACTGCGCTTCGTCGGTGACGATATTGTGAAAGCTCGTGCCAATGCCGGGAATCGGCGTGCTGTAGTAATTGACCATGGCGAAACCGAAGCTGACGGTCAGAAGTAGGCTGGCAAAATGGTCGAAGTGGAAAGCGGGCCGGCCCGAGGCGGAAGCAAGAGCCGACTTGATTCCAAACCAGGCCACCAGGATGGTGGCGAACGAGCGGAAAAGGTTCTGGCCCATGGTGTCGAAGAAACCGAGGTTCTGGGTGAGCAGCGTGTTGATCGCCTGGAAGATAAACTGCAGAAAGTCGGTTTGCACTGCCGTCGGCTCCTTCGACGCCTGGGCGTCTCGATCCACCCGTTAGGGCATGCGGAAATCTTGTATTGAATTCGTGATGGTTCCGGTGACTTGAGCCATGTTCTGGCCGAGAGTCGCCTCGCGCCCGATGTCAAGGTTGATGGCATTGGTGGTCTGGTCGCGCTGCTGTTTGGCGAGGATGGTCTGCTGTTCCAAAAGCGAGGCGAGCAGCTTGTTCGAATCCTGCAGGGTGCGCAGGGTCAAGACCCCGGCGGCATTGATCTTGTTGAGGACCGAAACCTCGCTGTTGAGATTTGCATCCCCCGAGAAAGAATCCTGTTCGAGATTTCCGATTTGCGTTTCGATTCCGTCGGCGGTTCCGCGGATCGCGCCGATGGTCGCCATGGCATTGATGTTCGCGCCGTCGGCGAGCTCGACCGACGCGTACTGCGATTGCACCCGGCCCAGTTCCATCGGGTCCATTCCGGAGAGCTCGTAGGGACTGTAGGGAGAGAGCTGCGCCGTGGACTGAGCATAGCCCGTATTGATATTGGGGAGGATGCCTGTGTTGATGCCGTTAATCCACGAGACCGTGTTTCCGAAAGAGTTGAGCGAGGTTACTTTGCGCCACTGGGAAAATAGCGCCCGGTAACGGGCCGGCATGTTCTTGACGAACTGCGCCATCTGCAAGGCGAGGTTGAGTTGTCCCGTAATCTTGGCATAGCTCTTCTGCAGTTCGACGAGATGCTGCTGCAGCTGGTAGTAGCGAAGCAAAGCGTTGTGATAGTTGGTCGGGTCGTAGACGATCCCGCTGCCGAATTGCGCGGTCGCGGTGCCCACCCCCAATCCCAAAACGAGCAAGCAAATCAGAATCTTCCTTTTCATGAAACTCTCCTCCTTTTCGCGCCTTCTACAAATCGGAAGGCATTTGGTGGTGGTTGTAGTCGGGCAATGCGAGATCGCCCGAGAGATAGACTTTGACCCGGTGGCCTTCCCGTATGGTCACCGTGGGCATGATGTTCAGGAACTTGTCGAGGATCTGGGCCGAAGACTGCGCGGTTCCTTGCGCGAATCCCTGGCGCAGCAGATCGGAACCCGAAGCGTTGAGAGCGCCCGTGGTGCCACCTTCCGCAACCGCTCCGAGTGCACCGATGGCGAGCGAAACACCGAAGATGCGCAGGTAGTGGTTATTCACCTGGTCCCGCAAACCGGTGTCACCGATCTGGTTGAGTCCCTTGAACTGGTCGAGGCTGACGGAATAGCCGTCGGGCATCAGGACGCGATGGAAGACGACCGCGAGGCGTGTCTGTCCGAAAGTGTCGACCTTCTTGGTTTCACCAAGCAGCTTCGACCCCGCGGGAATGAGCAGATGCTGGCGATCGTTCGAATAGACGTCCGTCGCGAGCAGGCACTCGACGGGGCCGGCAAAGCCGCCATCGAGGCGATTGATCAAAACGGTTTCTAGGATGGTGCCTTCAAACAGAAGGTAGGTCTTGCCTGCCACCGCGTTGGCCGCGCCAGCCGCAACGGCGGCAGGATTTTTCGGTTCCTCCTTTCGTGCATCCTTTTTTTCCGCGGAATCGTTGCGCGCCGGCGGTGCCGGAACTAGATTCGATGGGACCTGATTCAATAACGGCGCCTCGGGAAGGGGCGCAAGGGGAGCGGCCGGCGTCTCGGGCGGCGCCGCCGGAACTGCCGGAGTCCTGCGGTAGCTGAGCGCGACATTCGAGGCAAAGAGCGACACGTAGGCACGTCTCTTGCGTTCGGCCTGAACGGGATCCTCACGTGGCTGCTCGCCCGAAGGACTCGCGCCCGTTGCTTGCGATGACGGCGCTTCTAGCGTGCCGTCGAGCAGATGAGTCTGCTGGGCGAGCGCCCCCTGCGCCGCAAGTTGCTGCCGCTGCAGTTCCTCGATGCGGTTCTGCAATTCGGCGATCTTGGTTTCGTTGACCGCGAGGGGCGCCGGCGCGGGAGCGGCGGGCGACGCCGTCCGCGCGGGCTGAGGTTTTTTGCCCCCGGTGAGCCACATGATCGCGACCATCAGGAAGGCGAGGCCCACGAGCAGCCAGGATTGCACGTTCTTGGGCAGCAGCCCCTCGGGCTTGGGCGCTTTGTCTTCGACCTGCGGCAGCTCGACCATGGTTCGTCCTCAGTCGCCGGCGGTGCGCCGCGCGAAGGAGAATTTTCGCCTGCCGACGGCAAGATAGCCGGAGTCGATGATTTTCGGGGCGATGTAAACGCCGTTCGCGAGCTGGAAGGAAATCAGGTTCGGCTTGCCGTCTTTGACTTCATAGAGCGTCGGCTTTTCGCGCGCGGCCGAGCGAATGTAGGTGAAACGGTCGTCGTGATAGATCGCCGACACCAGGAAGGGTTCGCGCGCGGCCTTGCGGTCGAACCCGTAGTCGAAGACGAGTTTCGCGGCGTAGTCCGCGCGAAAGCGGTTTACCGCCTCGGCCGCGCGCGCCTCGGCGGCGCGAATCTCCTCGGCCGTCTGGGCGCGCAGCGCGGCAAGTTCTTTCTTGTAGGCTTCGGCCTCGCCGGCGCGGACGTAGCCGGAAAGACCGGTCTTGGAGGCCAAGCCCGAGCTCTCCTTGGGCTCGATGAAGATTTTCAGGTCGGGCTCGGCGCCCGGCTCGCTGCTGATCTCGGTCAGCAGGAATGAATACACGTGGCCGCTCGCGGTGATGAGGTTCAAGTTGCTGCGGATGCCGGCTTCTGCGGGATGGACGTAGCACAAATTGTGCGCGCCGTTGATGATCCAGAATTCCTTGTCGCCGGTGGTGAAATCGAGGATCTCCTCATCCTCGGGGAGAACGATCAGGGTCGAGAAGCGCAGCTTCGCGCGAACCGGAACGATGTCCTCCTGGGAATACTTGACAACACGCGCCGTTTGGGTGGCGGCGCGCACGGCGCAATGTGGAAGCGCCGCAACCAGGACCACCACGGCCACCGCACGTGCCAAGACCGACTGCCAACTTCGTGAACTCGCTCGCTTCATCGCTTCACTCCTTTGGAAAATGCCGTCTGCTTCCGGACAGCGGAGGCGCGGTCGTCGAAAAATCGAACGATGCGCGGAACCGCGTAGAGAAACGCCACGAGAGAACCCGCGGCGGCGAGAAGAACGGAGGTGTACAGCAGCCCATCCTTGAGCGCCCGGCAGGCAAGAGACTCGGCGAAGGGCGAACCCGGGATCACGGGCGCTCTCCCGCGAGCACTTCGAGGCCCCGCTCAAAGCCGTAGGTTTCAAACGCTTCTTTGCGCTTCTGGTTATCGTAGGGATCGTTGGTGTACAGCCAATAGCTCTTAGGATCGACGTTCAGGTTCGCGACCTTCCCAAGGTCGGGGGTCTTGATCAAAAACTGCTGCTTGGGGATGAGGTTCGCAATGCGCTCGACTTCGG
Organism: uncultured Acidobacteriota bacterium; assembly: GCA_963780035.1. Lineage (GTDB taxonomy): Bacteria > Acidobacteriota > Terriglobia > Acidiferrales > UBA7541 > Palsa-295. Next base: position 240,126 of record CAWAAG010000027.1, read on the forward strand.
TCTGGTTCAGGTGGAATTGCCGGCGGTAGAGATCGCGGTCCATATCGGGATTGGCGAGAAAAATCTTGGTCGCGCAGCTTTCCACGATCACGTCGAGAATTTCCGAATGCTTCAGCTCGTCGAGCGATTGTGTCGAGAGCACCATGGCGGCGTTGTGCTTGCGCCAGGTCTTGAGCGCCTCGACGATGTAGCGTTGGACACCCGGGTTTTTGAGGAACACCCAGGCTTCGTCGATAAAGAAGGCCTTGAAGACGGAACTCGACTCGCGGTCGGCGATGACGCTGTTGGCCCGGTGCAGGATGTAGAAGAAGAGCGGCTCAAGCAGCTCCGGGTACCCGCTCATGCGCTGAAAGTCGAACGCCTGGAAGCGTGAAAAAGAAACGGTGTCTTCGGAATTGTCGAACAGAAATCCGAACTGCCCTCCGCGGATCCATGGGGCGAGGCGCGCCGAGAGGTCGTGGCGGAGGGTATTCGCCAGCACAGCGAGCGTGCGCAGCGGGGGCTCGACCGCGTAGAGATTTTCGATCTGCTGGTAGAGATCGCGTTCTGCGGCAGGATCAAGCTCGGGCGCCCGCCGGCCCTGGATCAGCACCTTCAGGAAAACAGCGAGGAAATCGAGGTTTTCCTTCGTGGGCGGAAGCGCGAAGGGATTGATTTTGAAATCCCCGGACGCGAGGCCAACGCGCACGTAGGAGCCGCCGAACAGCTGGGTCAGGCTTTCAAAGCTTCCGCCCAAATCAAAGATGAAGGTGTGCGGCGAATACTTCTGCACACTGGTGATCAGAAAATTCAGCAAGAACGACTTGCCCGCGCCGGTACGCCCCAGGATCATGGTGTGCGCGACGTCACGGTAATGGAGATTCAAGAAATAAGGCGTGTGATGATTGGTCTCGAGGACCGCCAGATACTCCGCGCGGAGATGGCCGTTGCGCGCATCCCCCGGATCAAGAGTAAACAGAAAAGAGAAATCCGCGTAGTTGGTGTTCAGCAGATACAAGTACCGCAGGTTGAAAACGTGATTTCCGGGAACAGCGGCCAGGAAGGCGTTCAGCAGATTGTATTTCTCTTCATAGAGCTGGGCGTCGTGGACGCTGAAGACTTTGTAGAATTCCGCGCAGGCCCGCTCGACCTTGGCCAAGTCGCGGTCGTAGATCACCACAGTGAGCGAAAAGGTCCCGAAATAATTTCCGGCGATCTCGATTTCTTCGAGGCTCTGTCCAAGCTCCCGCACCTGGGCTTCCTTGGAATCGTCGAGCAGGACGTCCTGCGTGGCGGGGTCGCCCAAACTCATCTGGCTACGGAAGGAGCGCTTGGTGTTATGAAAGTGGCGGCGCTTGGCCTGGATGGTCCGGCGGGTCTTGCCGGAGTCTTCCTTCTTCCACTCGGTCACGATGTGGTAGTTCGCCTGGACCTCGAGCAATCCCCCGAAGATCAGCGGAAAGCTCTGGGCGGACGGCTCCTTCAGGGTCAAGACTTTGACGTAGTCGTCATCGACGCGCAGGTGCCGACGGTGGCACTCGATGTGCGATTCCGGGAGGTAGTAATCGAGGAAGGTGTCGTGCTTGAGCCGGGCGGCGCCGAGTTTTTCAGGATCGAAGTTGAGCGTGCGTTTCAAAACCGCAAAGGCTTCGTGCTTGCCCAGGATGCGCACCGGAAGAAAGTCACTGACTTGCAGAATGAAATTACGGGCTTTGCCGAGAACGCTCGCCTGGGCCTCCTCCAGATCCTTTCCGAGCAGGAGGATGGTTTTGTTGGTCGAGAAGGACTGCGCGCAAAGTTTCCAGAAGTTCTTCGCGGGATGCTCGAGGAACCCCGAAAGGATGGACGCCAGGCGGCTGGCGATTTCCGATCTGCGGTACAGCAGGACGTAAAACACGGACAGTCCGAACAAGCTGCCCGCTTTCGATTGGAGGTAGCGGATGCGATTCGCGATGGCGGCATCGACAACCGGATTGGCGTAGAGCCGGTAGGGGATGGTCTGGTTGTTGCGCTTGAACAAATACTGGTAGAGGCGGCAATTTTCATCGAATAGTTTGAGCGCGGACTCCAGGCGCTTGGTGTAACCGTCGATGGCGGCCTGATCCAGGCACTCGGAGTCGACGCCGCGAACTTCCAGAATGACCCCGGTTTCTCCCGACTTCGTCAAGAACGCTTCGGGACCGATGAATCCGTAGAGATTCACCTGTTCCGCGAGCGAGCCGGTTTCCTCGTAGTTCTTGAAAATCCGCTGCAGCTTAAGCATGGCCTTCCCTGCGTAACGCGATGGGACTGAATTTCATGGGGTCGTACTGCCGGCGCAGCCGGGCGGCACTCAGCAAGAAACGCAGGATCTGCGGATCGGTCTCGGTGGCCCAGCGGGCGACGGAGTACAGCAACAGGAACATCAGCAAGCCTCCCACGAGGCTTCCCAGAAGATTGAATGTGGCCGCGCCCAGACACATGGCGAAAAAGAAAAGCTTTCGCTCCGCGCCCAGGATGGTGAGCGGCCGCGAGAGCGAGCGATACACCTTGTTGATCCGTCTGGTTTCGGCCATGCGTTTTCTCCTAGTGCGACCTCGCGCCTCATGCTCCGGGAAAGAGCCAAGCGAGAAAATTCACGGCGGCGATGGCCATGCCCACGCCGAACAGCACGCCGGCGAGTACGCGCTTCGAGCCGCCCTCGCCGAACGCGAAGGTGAGCCCGGAGACCACGATCGCGACCAGCGACAGGCCGCGCGCGATCGTGCTGGTGAAGGCCGTCATCAGCACATTGACGGCGTTTTCCCACGGGGAATTGCCCTGCTGGGCGAAGGCCGGCGCGGCCAGCAAGAGCGTGAGAAGCGCTATTAGCAGTGGCCGCGATGAACAGCTCGCGAGGCGCTTGCGTACGATTCGTGTCATGAGGCGATTCCTTTCTCCTACGAGTTTCAGAACGAGGGGAGCTCCCGGACGGGATGGCTCGAGAGAAGACGGGAGAGCGATTGTGAGGGAGGAGGCTGTTTTTGCCGGTTTGCCGGACGTTTTCATCCGGGCACACTTGGAGCGTTCGCTCCCTGACAGCGTCTTGCCCACAATCGCGTCCGCAGCCTTCCCTGAAGCTGGACGCGTGACCTCGGCCAGCGGCCGATGCGATCGGCCGGGCCTCGGATCTGCGGGAGTAACCGGCGAGAACTCCCCTCACTATACTAATCTGTCAACGCAGAAAAAAACGGACCGGGTAGCAGGAAAATATTTCTTGTCGGTGCTCCGCTCCGCGCGGCAGCATGAACCAAGGAACAAAGCAGAAGCGCTCACGGCCGGAACAGGTCGAGTTGCCCGGGAACGCCGCCGCCCGATTTTTGGGCGACCCGGCGGAGCCGTTCGAGCAAGCGCTGGACGCGGTGACGGACGGCCACGGCGGAATGCCCGCTGCGGCCGCCGATTTCGGCGCCGCTGACGCCTTCGACCTTGAAGCGGGTCAACAGCTCGCGTTCCTCTTGAGAAAGCCATCCCCGGTTCTGGCAGTCGTCGAGAAACTTGACCAGAAGGATAGCCGCGTGCGTTTCGTCGCGGACTTCCTGGGCTGGATCGGGCGGGTCGGCAGCGAGTCCGCCGTCCGGCGGGTCCAGACGCGCTTCGCGAATCGCCCAGCGGAAGGCGCTGCGGCGCAACTTGCGGGCGATGACAAAGGCCAGGTGCGAGCGCTGCGCGCGGATTTCGCGGGAATCGAGGAATTCAATCAGGGCCGCGAAAAGGTGCTGAGCCGTGTCTTCGCGGCTGAGCGAGGGAAACGTCGCAGCGATTTGGCTGGCGGTGCGGTGCAGGGAGGGAACGAAAACCAGCAGCAAGAGCGACTGCGCGACCGGTTCGAGCGGGTCCCGCGCGCCCGCGCGAACCAGCTCGATGATCACCCGATCGACCGTGGCATTGCCATCCCCGTTCTGGTCATGCAGATGAGCGATCAGCTCCGAGGGGGTCTGGAATCCGGCCAGGACTTCGCTCGGTCGCGCCCAGCGCCGGTAATGTTCGACGCCTGTTTCCTGGCTGAGTTCTCGTGCGAGGCGCTCTTCCAAACGGCAGATGAGGCAACTGCAATCGCTTCCGGCGAGCATCACGACGCTCCATTTTCTCGGGCTGGGAAGAGGCGGACCTGTGCTCAATCCTGCAATATGGTTCGAGCGCGGACGGCGCCGGGGACAACGCCAGCCGTCGTACTGCCGGGCGTGCAGCGAGGCGATGCTGCTACGCCGTTGGCGTTCGCGGCAGGATTTGGTGGGTACGGTCGGACGTGCGGCCAACACAAAAAAGGCCCCGGCTCTCGCCGGGGCCCGGCGCGCGACCGTCAGAAGCGGGCTTCGCCCGGCGGTTCCGGAGCTTCCTCGGAAGAGGTCGTAGGGGACGCGACCGCTTCGGGTTCCGGTTCGCCGCGGTCGAGCCGGCGGACGGCATCGGCGCGAATCGACCACGAAGTGATTTTGGTCGCCGCGGCTTTCTTGCCTTTGCCCGGACGCTCGTAGGTCGAGCTGATGAGGCTACCTTCGACCAGAACGTGCGAACCCTTCTGGACGTTGTCGAGTACGTATTGCGCGAGGCGCGTGCGGAAAATCGCGACCCGGTGCCATTCGGTCTTCGAGACCCATTCGTCTTCGGCATTTTTCCAGGAGCGCTGCGTCGCGACCGAAAGCACGGTGAACTTCGTGCCGTTGCCCTTGGCCTGGCGCTGCTCGGGATCGGCTCCGACGAATCCGACGAGCGTTACTGAGTTCAAGTACATGGTGTTTCTCCTTTTTCGCCCCATTTTCCTGGGGCACCCCAAGCGAGGGCCGCTGCTCCCAAGGCGAGCGGCTGCATTCCGGGAGGGACCCGGCGGCGTTGCGGGAGGAACCGGGAAAGCAGAAGACGCGGAGCCGCCGGGCGCAGGAATTCGCCCGAAGCCGTGCCCAGGAAAATGAGCGGTGGAAAAGCGGGGAGGACCATAGGACTCCGCCGACATCGGCGAAAGGAGGAAGGGTGTCAGCGACGTTGCCCTGCGCGGCGCGAATGTGACGGGGCGCTTACGGCGCCTGCCAGCGGGACCCGTGCAGAAAGGCTATGGTCACCCGGTCACAGCACGGGGCGCGGGTTTGAATCTGACGTTCCCACGATTGACTGCCGTGAACCTGTCCGGCTATTTGCTGACCATTAGAACACCAAAAGTACCTTGTTTTATGGGAGGTCTTTTCGCTCCCTGCGGAGTGATTGCTTCGAATTCTGCGATTGGAAGGAAGATATTCTGAGTGTTGAAATCGATTGCCATCGTGCGCGCGTATCTCTTGGTGGGCACGCTTTCTACGACGCTGTAGTGATCCGGTGAATCTTCGTGGATGACCGTGAGATTCCCGCTACCGCCGTTTGAACTGAACGCAAATTGTGTCTTGGGATCGAATCCGGCGGCATCGGGATCATCGCCGATCGCCGGTGTCGCAACTATTTTTCCAGAATCCGCGTTTACGACGGCCATGATGTCGTTATCGCAAACCGCAAAGAGTCGGCGATTCTTCTTGTCCATGGCAAGGCCCGACGGCTCCTTGCAAGGGGAAAGCGGCCAGCGATTCATTACGGCCCGTTTGTGGGCGTCAATCTCAAGGAGCTCAGACTTGTCTTCGATATTTACGAAAACGTGCCCATCGCCGTCGCCCGCAGCAAATTCGGGTTTGCCACCGAGCTTGAACGTCGCGGCTATTTTGCCGCTTTCCGCTTCGATCGCGGTAGCATTGTCGGTCCTGCCATTGAATGCAAAGACCAGTTTGCTGGCAGCATCGTAGAAGATTGCGTCGGGATTCTCTCCTCCCGAGGCAACTGTCCGGATCGCCTTCAACGATTTCAGATCAAAAACTGTCACTGTGTTGGCGCGGCCATTGCTGGTGAAACCAAGGCCCAGGGCCGGCGCGAGAGCGATGCCGTGAACGCCTGGCGTGTCCGGAATGTCGCCGACCAATGCCCCGGTGTCGGCATCAAGCACCACGACATGGGTGAAATGGGAGATGTACACACGTCGCGCCGCACTATCGACAATGCAGTAATCCCACAGACCTTCGCCGCCGATCGGGATAGTTTTTACAACATGATATCCGGATGGGCCAGGCGGCGTCGGAGAAACACGGCTGGAGATTGCAGAGACCGACATAAATCCGATGGCAAGAGCGACGCCCGCTATCAGGCCCGCAGGTCTGATCCGCATTCACTTCACCTCCTCCAGAAAGTGCTGGCGCGATCGCCGTAATCGAGAGCGTCTAGCGCGTCGTCACGAAGAAGCGGACGTGCACCGCCGGTGGAAGCATTCGTTCCCGAACGAGGTCGCGCGCCTGCACTTGCATTCGTTGCGGTCGTGATCAGGGTGCTCGCTAAGATTGGCTTACGAAGGGCGGCCCGGATGCCGCAAAACGCTATAACGGGCTTCGCGGGAAAGCATGAAATCAAGATTAATTTTCATTAAGGAACGATTTGTAGGGTTTCGGGTCAAGTTTGTTGACACGCTCTAGTCACGGTGCTGTAATCGAGCGATTCGATAGGATGCATCAGGTTTTGAAATCCCATTCATCGCCGTCGTGCGGGCGCTGAATCGAGGCTGGACTGATCATGCGAATCCTGGTCGTGGAAGATGAACGCAAGGTCGCAAGTTTCACGGCGCGCGCGCTGCGCGAAGACGCGTACGCCGTTGATGTAGCCGAGAATGGCGAGCGCGCCTTGGAAATGGCTGGCGATGCCAGTTATGAAGTAATCCTTCTCGACATCCGGCTGCCTGGTCTAAACGGGATCCAAGTCTGCTCGGAGCTGCGTCAATCCGGCGTCAAGACGCCCATATTGATGCTCACGGCTCGTAGTTTGGTTGAGCAACGCGTCGAGGGACTTGACGCCGGCGCGGACGACTACCTCACGAAACCGTTTGTGCTTGCCGAGTTACGCGCGCGCATTCGAGCGCTGGTCCGCCGCGGCCTTGACCACCGGGGAGGGAACTTGCGCTTCGGCGATCTTGAGATCGATCGCGATCATCGCCGCCTCGCTCGCGCGGGCGCGAACATTCCGCTGACCAGCAAGGAATTTGCCCTCATCGAACTCTTGATGCTGCGGGCCCCGGAATCCGTCACTCGCAGCGAGATTATCGAACACGTGTGGGACTTCCATTTCGATAGCGAAACCAACCTGGTGGATGTGTATATCAATCGTTTGCGCTCGAAGATCGGTCATTGCGAAAGGTCCAAAGTAATCCACACGATTCGTGGTGTGGGTTACAGACTGGGAGCGCCCGAATGATACATATCAATTCCCTGCGTTTCCGGATGATGCTGCTTTTCTGCGCGATCGTCGGCATATTCCTGGCCGGCACGTTATTTGGCATATACGGCCTTTTTTCCAGGGAGATGTTGTCGCAACTTGACTGTAGGCTGCTGCGAGTGGGCAGCACGGTTGTGGCGCAGGTAGTTTCAGACCCCACCAAACCACATATCGAAAACTTGGATGTGCCCAAGGAATATTTTGAAGTTCTCGACTCCTCCGGAAACGTTTTGGAACAGTCCAAGAATTTGTACGGCCATGCCATTGGCTTGGGGGGCGAACTCGACCTATCGCGCGTCCTCTTCCGGACGACGGAAGACGCGGAGCAAGGCCGGCAGCGCCTGGCCCTGATTCCTTTCAAGCAGGTTTCGGAACAGCGCGTTTTGGTGATCACCATGCCGATGAGTCACGATGACATGGCGCTCGGGACAATCAGGCGGTTGATCCTGTGGGTACTTCCCATCAGTCTCCTTTTGACCGCGGGAATCTCGGTATGGTACGTGGGACGGAGTCTCGAACCCGTTACCAAGCTCATCGAGCAAGCTCGCCGCATGATGGAAGGAATCCAAGGCTCAAGTCCGCCGGAACCTGAGTTGGAGTCGGAGGACCAAAGGCTGCTGTCGGTTCCCGATGCGCATGATGAACTCAGCAGTCTGGCATCGGCGTTCAATTTGCTGTTTACCCGGCTCAGCGTTGCGCTACGGCAGGATCGCCAATTTGTTTCGGACGCCGCGCACGAATTGCGCACGCCCCTGCACGTGTTGCGGGGCGAGACGGAACTCGTACTATCGCAGGTGAGAAGCACTGAGGAATATGTCAAGACGCTGTACGTAGTGAACGAAGAGGTGTCGAGTTTGACCCGCATTGTCGAGGCCTTGTTTACGTTGTCCATGGCGGACGCCGGCCAGCTTCGTATGAATTGTGAGCCTTTGTACCTTAACGAAGTGATGGAGCAGGCCTGCACGCGTATCGGTCCGCTTGCGCAAGCGAAACGTATTCGTATTGAGCGCGACTTGAGCGAAGACATTGCCTACTTTGGCGACGAAACGCTGCTACAAGAACTCTCGATAATATTTCTCGATAACGCCATCAAGTATTCTCCGCCGGACACCCTGGTGCGGGTGAACTTGGAGAGGGACCACGGACGGCTGCGTTTGAAATTTCGGGACCAGGGTTACGGGATTCCGCGCGAACATCTACCGCACATCTTCGAGCGCTTCTATCGCGCCCGGCTTCCCGAAAGTTCGGAAACGCGCAGCGGCGGCTTAGGACTGGCGATTGCGCAAGCGATTGTCCATGCGCAAGGTGGTTCGATTGAATGTGAGAGCACACCTGCGAGCCACACGACTTTCACCGTGATTTTGAAAGACGCTGCGCAATGGGATTCGAGCCCGGTGGCGAGTTCGTCTCTAGGCACGGCGGGGTATCGGGAACCTCGCTTGGAATCAGGAATTGCGGTGGGATCGTAATTGCAAGATGAGCGTCGCCGCGATCGTCTGCGCTCCGATTGTTTCTAGCTACTTTTTCCACAGACCGCTGGATCGCTGAAAAATCAACAATCGTATCTGGCCTCGCCTCTTACTTACTTCTTGCGGACCGACGGGAACTGAACGATGCGCCGACTTCAAGTCGAGCCTTACCTCAATGCGCGCTCACATTCGGGGAAGTCTGGCCAATTCGGTTCGATATTTTACCAGCGCCAGAAAACGGTAAACCACATGAACAAATTTTCCATACGGAGCGGTGATGAACAGTGCGGCTACGAACCCGAGATGAATGACCAGGACGCTGCCCATGGCCGTAGCGGAACGAAAGATGAGAGTGAACAGACCGGAAAGCGACGTCAGGCAGAGCATCACCAGGAACATGTAGTCCATGGCCGGAGCAGTCCTTCCTGCCGGGACGTCATCACTTTTCAATTTGAACCAAATTAATCCGACCGTTCCGACGGTCATCGCCGCGCCTCCCGCCGCGCCAAAGAGCACGGGCGCGCTCATCAGTCGAAAGGGAGGAAGCCAATGGAAAACATCTTGATAGATGGCGGCGAGAGACGTTGAGATCAAGGCCGAGAGAAATCCCCACGCCGTCAACGAATGATATATGCGACGAACGGCGGAGGGGCGGTCGTTTGGGTAATAACACCCGGGCCCGCCGCCTTTCAGGTAGTTGAGGCTGAGAGCATCCGCGATGGCTCCGACCATGGTCGTTAAGCTGCTTACCGGCGGCGCATTACGGTTCGCTTCGGACCAGAATCGAACGCCACCAATAATCCACACGCATGTCCAGTAGAAAACCAAGGCCATTCCGCCAACCACAATCGCAACGTAAGGTATGACCTGATAAAAAGCGCCGGACCCGAGATGGCGAGTGAACATTCGGTCTTTGCCGACGATGGTTACCGACAATAGAACGACGATTGCCCAAGCGAAGAACGCCAGCGCGGCCTCAACAAATCTGCGATCGAGTGCGCGCGAAAGAAACTCGGGCCATGACCATCGCCGGTAGCTTTCCGTCCTGGCATCCGCCAGGATCTTCGGGATGTTGATCGCGAACTCATGGGGCGGAGCGTACATGCAGGCGTAGTAGCAGGCGCGGCAGTCATGGCAAAGATTGGCCAGATACTGCACATCGCCAGAGGCGAAGTCCCGCCGTGTTTCAATGGCGCGAAAGACCGGGCAGTATCCCTCGCAATAGCGGCAGGAATTGCAGATCGTCAACTGACGATTGGCCTCTCGGAATAGTTCAAGATCGGGCATAGTTCGCAGCTTCTTCCCCAGCCAATTTCCCGGACACCGATCCGATCGTCAGTCCGAAACCCGCGAGATAACCTTTGGTGAGAAGGTTTCCAGACATGATTTCGCCAGCGGCGAATACATTCCTAAATGGTTTTCCGGTCTGCTCTACGACTCTGGACCGATCGTCTATTGTGACGCCCATGTAAGTGAAGGTGATTCCCGGGCGCAGAGGAAGCCCGTAGAAGGGTGGAGCGTCAATGGGAACCGCCCAGTTGGTCTTCGGCGGCCGCAGTTCGCGGGACGACAAACCATCCAGGCATTCCATTCGCAAGTTGGCGTTTCCGACGGTCGCGCGATTGAAATCTTCCACCGTCTGCGAAAAGACGGCGGTATCCACGCCGAGCATTCTGGCGAGGCCTTGGATCGTGCCCGCGCAAAAGGGCTTATACATCGGCGGCAGAAAGCTGTGAATGGTTTTGGAATCGACAACGCAATAGGCAATCTGACCGGGCTGTTCGGCAATCAGGCGGCCCCAGGACGCATAGCGCTTGGGCCAGATATTTTCGCCTTCATCGTAAAATCGCCGCCCCTGCCGATTGACTACGATGCCAAAGGGAATGGCGTCCAGACGCGTGACGATACCTCCATCGAACTTCGGCGCTCGCGCATCAACCGCGACCGCGTGAAATCCTTTCGGATCGCCAATGGGTTTGGCGCCCTTTTCCAGAAGCCTGGCGAGCAGCGTGCCGTCGTTGTACGGCGTCCCGCGAACGATGAAGTTGTCAGCAGCTTCACCCCACAGCGTCTTCAGCCATCCGATGTTGGCTTCGAAACCGCCGGTTGCAAGAACGACCGCACGAGCTTCGAGTTGTCTTCTCCCGGATGCTACGTTCAGCACCGCGTTTTTAAAGGTGCCGCTTTCGATCTCCAGATCTTCCACAAAGGCCTCGTAACGCACACGAACACCCATCGCAATCGCTCTCTGATAATAAGTGTTGGCGAGGGCTTTTCCGCCGCCGAGAAACCATCGATTCGTTCGGCCGAGGTTGAGCGTTCCCGCCAGCGGCTCTTGCCAGCTGACGCCGTGTTCACTCATCCATTGCGGAAGTTCCCGGGATTCGCGGATCGTCCGCTTAGCCAACTCGATGTTAGGCGGATGGCCGGTTACTTGGATCAGGTCTTCGAGGAATTCTTCTTCGGAATAGACTCCAGAGGCGCCGGAGTCATGGTCCGCGCGCACGCAGCGGATGTTGCGGGTGTGCCGGGTATTTCCCGCTCGCATGTGCTCTGGCGCTCTCTCCAGTAGCAACACGCTCGCGCCGCGCTGCCGCGCAGCCATCGCCGCGCACAACGCGGCGTTTCCGCCCCCGATCACAAGGACGTCAAATACGGGTTCTTCGGTGTGGGAAAAGCGTTGCGCTATATCCATGCGATTTGGGCGCACCTGAATCTCACGAGGCTAGGGCAGAACGTGGGCGCCGCTAAAAAATCCCGCTTAAGGTTTGGCTCCGGAAATCCGACCTGACGGTTCGCTAGCGAATCCCGCTAGATGGTAGCAAACCCGTTGCGCGGTAAACTTAACCCAGAATGAATTCTTATTAAGTTTCTCTCGGGGATTCGCGAGTTCCGCATCACACTGGCAGCCAACGCCATTCTCACGCCACAGGTCCGGGCAAAGCAGAACGACAAACCTTAATGCAAATTAACCTTGATTTCACTTTGAGAGACGAGGCTGGTGCTAGTATCCACGTCAATGCCAACCGTCGTGCACCGTTCCGATTACGAACGTTCTCACCGATTGACAAGAGCATTGCTCGGAATATGCGGAGCGCTCGCGACCGTCCTCTCGCTGGCGGTGCTGGCGCTCGCGCAAAGAGCGCCGAACCGTTTACCGTACCAACCGCTCGTTTTGACGGGGACGATTCCTCTGCCGAATGTTCACGGGCGGATCGATCACTTCGCTTTCGACACCGCGGAGCCGGGACGCCTTTTTCTCGCGGCTCTCGGCAACGACTCGCTCGAGGTAATCAACCTTACGGGCAGCGCCCGGGTGCGCTCGCTCAGAGGACTGGGGCATCCGCAAGGCGTAGTCTTCGCTCCAGGATTGAACAAGATCTTCGTGGCCAGCCGCGACCACCAGAAACTCTACATCTACGATGGCCTCACCTACGGCTTGATCACCGCCATCGATTACCAGGGCGATGTGGACAACTTGCGCTACGACGCGGCCGCCAAACGAGTCTACGTTGATTATGGAGATGGAGAAAAGGCGGCCATCGGAATGGTTGACGCTAGCACGAATCAGCGCCTCGCAGACGAATACAAAACCGGCTCGCACGCTGAGTCGTTCCAGCTCGCGGAGACGGGTCCGGAGATGTACGTGAACTTGCCGCAGCAGAGCCAGATCGCCGTCATCAACCGCGTTACACATGCCGTCTCGCGGTGGCCCGTTAGTTGGAAGGAAAATTTCCCCATGGCGCTCGATGAGGCCGATCGGCGCGTGTTTGTCGGATTCCGCATCCCGCCGCGGTTTGCGGTGTTTGACATGAGCTCGGGGAAAATGGTCGCTGCCTTGCCTTGCGTGGCAGACAGCGACGATCTCTATTACGACTCAGAGCTCAAGCGTATTTACGTGCCGGGCGGCCAGGGCTTCATAAGCGTTTTTCAAATGAATGATCCCGACCACTACGAGCTCATCGCCAACGTTCGGTCGGGCCTCGGCGGACGCACGGCGGGCTATCCCAGACAGCCGGGCAAGAAAGGGGGGCCGCCCCGCCTCTTCGTGGCCATCCCCGATCGTACCGGGCACGGCGCAGAGATTCTCAGCTACGTTCCTGTTCCGTTGCAATGACAGTTCCGTAAACCCAACTGGTGGCGTTCCGCCGGTGTCTTCAGCTCCTCGCCTTGAGGCTCGATCGAGGGATTATTCAAGTGGCTTCAATTCCGGTTTCGCGTCGTCGGGCAGCGGATAACCATCCACATTCAGGAGCATCGAGACCAGTTGGTAGTAGCCCACCACGCCGATTAAGTCAACCACTGCACGCTCCCCTAATTTTTCCTTGGCAGCCTCGAACGTCGCATCACTAACCCGTTTCGCATCGAGCAACTCAATGCAGAAGTTGTAAACGATCTCCTCTTCCGGCGCCATCGGGCTAGGTCGTTTCCCAGCTGCCAAGGCTGCGATCACCTCTGGATTTAATCCCGCCCGGAGTCCGTATTTGTGGTGGGCGTACCACTCATATTGTGAATTCCAGTGCCTGGCTGTGATGAGGATCGCGAACTCGTTCAATTTTTTCGGGACAGACGAATGGAAGCGAAGATAAGCGCCGTACTTTTGCGCCAAGTCACCCATCTCCGGGCTGCGTAGCAGGACGTTGTAAGGTCCGTTCATCGAGCCGCGCTCACCTCTCAGCACATCGTCTGTCATGGCCCTTTGTTCGGGAGTCATCTCTGCATAGCTTAGAGGTTTGAAGCGTCCACCCCGCAGATGGAGCGCCGGAGCAACCGATGTCTGCGCCAGTACCACGCTGGCGAGACCGATGATTCCGGCGCAAACTAGATTGGCACGCATCAGTTTCTTCCTTTCGCCCGCTAGCGAACTGCCCGTGCGGCGTGAATTCGCTAGTACGTTCCAGAGGATACTAGCATCTCATTCCAATCCTGAACTTAACGGGAAATGAATTCTCGTTCACTTGGTTTGCCTCGCCGGTCTCGAGTACGGCAAGCGGTGCACGGCGGGCGCCTCCGCCAAGAATTCCTCATTCGCGCGGTCTGGCGTCACCTTAATACAAATTAATATTGATTTCATTTCATCGGTTTGCGGGGCTGCTAGTCTCGGCCTGCGCCAATAGTTGCTGTTGCAAATCGCACCTCGGGGCGTACCAAGTTTGTGCAGCGCTAGCATCTGTTACTCCCGTAGCGACTCCCGTTGACAAAGGGCTACCACATGCCGCAACAACGCTGGTTGCGAATCATTCCTGCCGCGCTCATCACTTACACCATTGCCTATATTGACCGCGTGAACGTCTCGATGGCGTTGCCTTCTCTCAGCCATGATTTGCACATGGACTCCGCCCAGGCCGGCAACGTGGCCGGTATTTTTTTCTGGGGCTATCTGTTGCTTCAGATTCCGGGAGGCCACATCGCCAACCGGTGGAGCGCCAAGAAATTCATCAGCATACTTTTGTTCGCGTGGGGAGTCGCAGCCGTTGGTTGCGGTCTGGTTCGCACCTGGCACGAACTCTGGATTATGCGACTTCTGTTGGGAATCACCCAAGGCGGAGTATTCTCTGCGACACTTGTTCTCGTTTCGCATTGGTTTCCGCGCGGCGAGCGCGCACGCGCCAACGCACTGTGGATGGTGTGCGGTCCAATCGCCCTAATCATTTCGTCGCCGCTCTCGGGCTGGATCTTGGACCACTGGAACTGGCGAATCATGCTGGTATCGGAAGGCGCCCTGCCTTTCGTCTGGTTGATTATTTTCAACATGCTGATTTACGACCATCCGCGCGATGCGCGCTGGATATCCTTGGACGAGCGCGCTTATCTGGAAGAGATTTTGCAGCGTCAAGGCGCCGAACTTGAGCCTGTGCATCCTGAGCCCACTCTGAGAGCGATTTGCCGGCCCCAGGTACTCTTGCTTGTTCTGATCTACTTTCTCCGCATGAGCGCGGAAATTGGATTCCTGATGTGGCTTCCGAGCGCACTGGAGAAGGCCAAGAAATTAAGCAGCGCCGGAATCGGCGGCCTGGCCACATTCCCGTTCCTGGTGGCTATCGTCGCGATGCTGGTTAATTCGTGGCACTCCGACAAAACGGGGGAGAGGCGAGGTCATGTCGCATTGCCGTTCGCCCTGGGCGGCATCTTTCTTTTGTTCGGAGTGTCGCTGAGCCACTCCTGGCCTGTACTTGCTTTTGTCTTCGTTTGTCTGACGAGCATTGGAACGTATGGCCCGCTCGGTCCCTTTTGGGCGATTCCCACCGAGACGCTCTCTCGCGATGTAGCAGCGACGACGATGGGCGTGATCACCGCCGTGGGAAGTCTGGGAGGCTTTTTCGGTCCGGTTGCCATTGGCTATCTCAACAAACAGGAAGGCAATTTTCAGCATGGATTCGGCCTGATTGGTCTTGTCCTGCTGGTTGTCTCCGCGCTCTGCCTCAAAATAAATAGCGTTCGGGAACCAGTTGCAGCCGGTACCTAGGCGCGCGCTGATGGAAGCGCCCCTCGGGTGGAATCTCGGGCAGCGGTCATCGGATGAACAAGAATTAATCTACGCTTAAGGCTTTCAGTTCGCGGCCAAGCATAGAATCTTCCGGTCTCGTGAACCAAGTTGGCCGTTAGGCGCGGCGGGCGTAATTTTGGAAAGCGTCAATTCCTGGCTGCCGCTCGGTATCGAAGGTAGCCGGAACATTTTTTCGCTTGAAAAGGGGAGTGCATGTCGGACATAGGACTGATGGCAGTCGATTGGGAAGCGCGTCTTGATCCCGGACGGATGCGGCGGGAACGCCTCCAGCGGGCCAAGGACGCACTGAATAATTCAACGCTGGATGCTCTTTTTATTTTCCGTCCCGAGGATGCTCGCTACATCACCGGGTATCGGCATCATCTCGGGCCCTGTTTTGTTGTCGGCAACGCCGTGGTAGTGCTTGCGCGAGGCAAGGAGCCGGTGCTTTGGACGATGGACTTCGAGCAGTGCCGCTACCGCATGCCTTGGTTCGACAAAGAACAGTTTCAGCCCCGTGCCAATTTTCGTGAAAAAGGCGGCGCGAAACGGTGGGTGGAACAGGCCGAGGGTTTCTTCGGTTCGTTTGCCGGAAAGCGCGTCGGCATCGATATCTGGGATTTTAGTTTGGAAGCCGCCATCCGGGGAGCTCTGCCCAATACCGAGTTCGCCGATGGCTATCAAAGCGTGCTGATGCGCGCGAAGGAAATCAAAACGCAAGACGAGATCCTTTGTCTGAAAATGGCGAACGCATTCACCGAAGCGGCGCTCGACCGTGCCATTGAAGCCCTGCGTCCCGGGATCAAAGAGTGCGAACTTCTGGCCATTGCCTGGCATACCATGACGGCGTTGGGAAGCGAATGGACGCAGTGCTCGAATATTATTACGTCCGGCCCGAATACCGCGCCCTACCGCCGGTTCACCTCCGATCGCATCATACGCAACGGAGACTTAGTCATCATTGACATCGGGGCGGGCTACAACGGGTATTGGGGAGACCTGACCCGTACTTGGGTGTGCGGCAATGTCAAACCAACGGCCGAAATGCGCGACATGCATCAGAAGACCTACGATGCTCTGTTCAATGCCGCTGCCAAAGTGAAGCCCGGCGCCACCAATGCCGAAGTCTTCGAAGCGGCCGTGCCGCACGTGCTTGACAATCTCGGCCATGCGGCGGGACTCTGCCCCTGGGAAAGTCCGCACTTTAGTTATGCTTCAAAGGAAGCGCCGATTGCGCTGAAGGAAGGAATGGTACTGAACTTCGAGCCTTATGTCGGCAAGGTTGGGGTCGGCGGCATCCGGCTGGAGAACAATCACATCGTGACCCACGACGGCGTGGAAATATACACCACCTACCCGTTCGACGAGCGCTTGGTAATCGAGCCGCATCGGCTCGATGCCACCACGGGACGGACCCGCCCTTGACGAGCTGATATGACACTCGATTCCGGAGGAGAAGAATTTCCCTCGTTCCGGCTGGATGGACGCATCGCAGTCGTTACCGGAGCGAGTGAAGGCATAGGACGTGCGTTCGCGTTAGCCTACGCGCGCGCCGGCGCCGAAGTCGTCTTGGTGAGCCGTCGCCGCGAAAAGCTCGTCGAGGTCCAGCGGCTCGTTGAAGGGGCTGAGGGCAAAGCTCACGTAATTTGCGCGGACCTCAGCAAGCTCGATGACATACGCTCGCTGTCAGCGAGCGTCAGCGATCTGCTTGGCGACAGAGACGACCGTCTTATCCTCATTAATAATGCGGGATTCGCGTTTACCAAGCCCGCTCTGGATGTCACCGAAGAAGACTGGCACCGCGTCCTCGACCTGCATGCCAAGGGAATGTTTTTCTGCTCGCAGTTGATCGGTAAGACCATGATCGGGCGCAAGTACGGAAAAATCATTAACCTCAGTTCGACCTGGTCGGCCAGCACCGACCCCGGGAAGTCCATTTACGGTGCTGCCAAAGCCTCCGTAACGTATCTCACCGCCGCCTTATCCACCGAGTGGGCTCCGCTCGGCGTGCGCGTCAACGCCATCGCTCCCTGTGCCACACTGAGTGATAACACTCGCATGCACATGCAGCAAGATCCAGCCCGCACGGAGCGACTTCTTGGGAGAATCAAGCTCGGCCACTTTCCCGAGCCGGCGGATCTGGTTGGCGCCGCCATTTTTCTCGGCAGTGCCGCTTCGGATTTCATAACCGGCCAGACGCTGTTCGTCGACGGAGGTTGGCACGCCGGGCGGTGACGTGAGCGCATTGCAGTTCAATTCGTCCGGGAAGGCCTGCAAGTCACAAGCGCCATGAAAATCGTAATCACCGATCATCGCTTCCCAAACATCGACCAGGAAACCCGCGCCGTAGATGCACTGGGTTGGAATCTGGTCGTCGGCCAGGCAACGACGGAAGCTGAACTGATTCCGCTTTGCCAGGATGCAGACGGCGTGCTCGCCGGCCGCGCGCGCATCAACAAGAAAGTAATTGCTGAGATGAAGCGCTGCCGCATCATCGTGCGCTACGGAATTGGCGTGGAAACGATCGATGTTGCGGCGGCGGCAGCAAGCGGAATCATGGTCGCGAACGTGCCGGATTACTGTATCGACGAAGTCTCCGATCATGCGCTGGCGCTGCTACTGTTAATGAGCCGGCAGGTCATCGCGGCAATGACGCTCGCCGCTAAACAGCCCTGGTCCATCGCCCAGATGCCTCCTCTGCACCGGCTTCGCGGTCAGGTTTGCGGCCTGTTTGGTTTTGGCCGGATCGGCTCGCTCCTGGCCCGCAAAGTACAACCGCTGGGGATGCGCGTCGTCGTCCACGATCCGTATTTGCAGGAGAAGCGGGCCCTGGATTGCGGCGTCGAACTGTGTTCCTTCGATGACCTTCTCAATCTGTCAGACTACGTTTCGTTGCACGCTCCGCTCACGAGCGAAACGCATCATCGTTTTGGAGAAGCCGCGTTCGCCAAGATGAAACCCACGGCCTCGATCATAAATGCCGCGCGCGGTGAACTGATTGATCAAAACGCGCTTTTAGCCGCGCTCGATTCTGGACGAATCGCTGGCGCCGCGCTCGACGTGCTGGATTCCGCGGCGGCGGCCGCCTGTGCGTTAAACCACCCAAAGATCATCCTCACCCCGCATTCAGCGTGGCTCAGTGAAGAGGCGCGGACGGCTCTGCAAGCCAGCGCTGTCGCGCAGGTCATCGCCGCCCTAAAAGGCGAAAGGCCGTACGGACTCCTCAACCCCGCGTGATTGCCAGTTTTTCTGCAGATGCACGATCTTTCGGGTTCCTCTGGATTCAATGCTTGGAAACTCCGCGAAGACGACACTCGCATAGCGCAAAATCTCCCAGCCGCCCGAACCTTAAAGGAAATTAATTGTCATTTAATGCTTCCGCCCGGACCCTCTCTTATAGTCCCCGCCGTCAGACTTACATCCATTCGAATCGCGCGGCGTGGGTGTGCCGAACCCCGCATGCAAATCGCGCTCCGATTTCTAGACGATAGGCATTTGGCTGCGGCGACTTTTCGAAGGGCAATGAAAGGGACAAAGGCAAAAATGCAAACAGCAAGTCGGCGAATGGCTCGGAGGGCGCTGCTATCAATCGCGATTGGTTTCTTGGCCGTTTCTGGGGTGGTACTGGCGCGAGGAGACGCTGACTCCGGTCCCATCGCGGTCGCTAAATCCGGTTTTCTATATGTCGGAGGCCGGGAATTCTCTCATCGGGGTCAAACCTCAATCGTTGACCAAATGTATGTCCAGTATCAAATTCCCGCGAAAGTCACGTCGCCCTATCCCATCGTGATGATTCACGGCACTTTTCAAAGCGGGACCATTTACATGGGCACGCCGGACGGGCGGGAAGGCTGGGCCGAGTACTTCCTGCGGCACGGCTACCCTGTGTACGTTGTGGACCAGGTCGCACGGGGCAGGTCGCCCTACAACGCCGACGCGGACGGTCCTCTGGAAAACATCACCGTGGACATGATGGAGCACCGCTTTGCTGCAGTCGAGCGGTTCAATCTTTTTCCGCAAGCGCATCTGCACACGCAGTGGCCCGGAACCGCTACGCCCGGTGATCCGGTTTTCGATCAGTTGTGGATGTCGCAGATGCCGTCCATGATCTCGGACAACGCGAGCATCGATGAAAATAACCGCGCGGATGGAGTGGCCTTGTTGCGCAAGATTGGGCCTGCGATTCTTTTGACACATTCACGCTCCGGGGATTTCGGCTGGGAGATTGCCGATGACGCTCCTGAACTGGTAAAGGGAATCGTTTCCGTGGAACCCTGGGGGCCGCCCTGCTACCGTCCCATCGTCGAACACCTCGAACAGATCTTTCAAGATAACCCACCCAAAATCACGCGGCCATTCGTGGAAGCGAAGTGGGGGCTGACGGTGGACCACTTGACGTACGATCCGCCGGTCCAGGATTTGGCCGACCTGGCACCGAAGCGAGAGGATAAACCGCAGGGCCCTGACCTTGTGCGCTGCTGGTTTGCAACTTCGCCTCACCGGCTCCCCCACCTGGTTGGCATACCCGAAGCGATCATCGCAGGCGAGGCGTCCTTTCATGCAGCGTTTGATCACTGCACGTCCCAATACCTGACCCAGGCGGGTGTAGCCAACGATTTGATCTTGCTTGGCGACCACGGCATTCACGGCAACACGCACCTGATGATGATCGAAAAGAATAATCTCGAGATCGCAGCTTTGATAGACGACTGGGTCAGAAAACACGTGAAGTGAGCGTTTGGGCCGCTACGCTGTTGCGAAATGTGCCGGCTCTTGTTCGTCCGGCAGGTTCCGCCGCGCAACGGTACGACCTTCGCCTTGGAGTTTTTCAATGGCGCCGGTAGTCCATGGAGTGAAGTTTCGATGAAACAGGCTCTTTTCTTCGCGCTTCTGTCGGTTTCCCTTGTGCCCATTGCTCCCCGCCAAGGAGTCGCAGTAAACCAGCAAGATCAGGCTATCGAAAAAGAAATCGTCGACATCGAGCATCAGAGAGATCAGGCGATCCAAGACCGCGACATGCGCGCCCTTGATCGCATCCACGCAGACGATTTTACCTTTGTCAACACGAGAGGGGGAGTGCTCGGCAAGTCAGAGTATTTGGATGAGATCCGCACCGGGGCGCTAAAATTCATGTCCTTCAAACAGGACGATTACCGCTTCCAGGTTTACGGGGACGCGGTTGTCCTGACCGGCCGCTCCAGTGGGGTCGTGGAATATCACGGGAAAGTGAACGAATTGCCGCGGCGGTTCACCATGGTTTACATCAGGGACCACGGGCGCTGGCGGCTGGCGACCTATCACGGAACAACCATCGCGGAGTAGTAATTGAATTCCTGTCCGCCCTGGGCGGTGCAGCCGCGCCACGGGCTTTTGTTGTCGGCAGCGCACGCAGGGTTAACGACACAATGGTCTGGGATCAAGTCCATCGCATGTTGAAAATAACTCGCAAATCACGATTGTCCATGACTCTCGGAATTCCCTACGCGGTTAGGAAAATACCGGCAGTTGCCCAGATCTGTACGTCGGTCGCTCAAGCCAGGACTAGGGACAAAACGCCGTCTACATCCCCGCGCGCCGTTTCTGCGGCATGTTTGCTCGCGGCGCTCTGTTTGTTTGTGTTCGTGTTCGTGGCTTCGGCACAAGAGCGCACGCTCGACGAACTTAAGACGGAGGTCCAATCGCGTTCAGAACGTCAGGCTTACCCTTGCGAGGGCCTCAAGCCCGACGAAGTGCAGGAAGCCCTGGCACAGCTCAAAAGTCTTGCGCCCGACGATTGGGCCGCGGCTTGGAGTTCGCTCGGCGACCGTTACATGCAGAAAGCTTCAGGAGAAGCTTCGTCCCCGGCGCTAGCCGATAAAGATTTTATTCAGGCATGGATCTATTACAACTTTGCCCGCTGGCCCGCTCTCACTTCCCCTGGCAAGCAGGCGGCCTATCAAAAAGCGCTCGATGCCTACAGGGCGCATGGCCGCCTGCTCCACCCCCCGTTGGAAGTGGTGGAGATACCTTTTGAAGGTAGTGAAATTACCGCTTATGTTCGAATGCCCGCAAACAAGACTCCGGCGCCGATCGTGATTGTGATTCCCGGGTTGGACCGCGGCAAAGAGAACATGGCCGAAAGCGTTCGTCCCCTGATCGATTCGGGAATCGGATACCTGGTGCTCGACGCCCCGGGCACAGGCCAGGCCCCGATTAAGGCCAGTCCGAACGCCGGACGCATGCTGGCGCAGGCGATTGACTATGCCCTGCAACGGCCCGATGTGGATAAAGACCGCGTAGCTGTTTACGGTGTCAGCTTCGGTGCTTTCTGGTCCGCGGAACTCGCCGCCACGGAAAGAAAACGCTTGCGCGCCGTGGTCGCTCAGTCACCTCCGGTGCATGATGCGTTCCAGCGTTCCAAAACGATGGAGATGCCCAAGAACAGGGAATTTCTTTTCGATTACGCACAAGCTTATATGTCCATGTTTGGAGTTTCGACGCTAGCCGAACTGGCGGACGTGCGCGAAACGATGTCGCTCAAGACTCGCGGGCTTCTGGATCGGCCCACGGCTCCGATGTTGGTGATTGGCGGTGCGCTCGACACTCAGGTTCCGATCTGCGATATAGATTTGCTTTTGAATAGCGGGCAAACACCCAAAAATGCCTGGATCAACCCGCAAGGCGGCCATATGGGGCGCGACGCCAAAGGGTGGAGCAATCCGAGAATTTTTGAAACGGTGACCGCACCGTGGCTTTTGCGGATGCTGGCGGACCATCGAGAATAGGCGAGTGGTTGTCCATTCCGAATGCTTGAGAGGTGCGGCATCCATGTCAGCAGGAGGATCGAAATGACCTCGCGCATAGCGAAACTCACGATTGTCGTTGCGCTGTTTCTGTGCGGTACCCGTGCGATAGCGCAAGATCCCAGGCCCTACGGCCCGCCGGTTGGAGTCGAGGACGCCAAAAAAGCGGCTGCTGCGGCGCTGGCCACGGCCCAAAAAAACAATTGGCTGATGGCGGTAGCCGTTGTGGATCCCAGCGGCACTCTGGTGTACTACGAGAAAATGGACAACACCCAGACGGGAAGCGCGCAAATCGCAATTGACAAGGCACGCACATCGGCTCTCTTCAAGCGGCCAAGCAAGGTGTTTGAAGATCTGGTTGCCGGCGGAGGCACCGGCCTTCGATTTCTAGGTTTGTCCGGCGCGATGCCGATCGGCGGCGGCATTCCACTCATCTCCCATAACCAGTTCATCGGCGCGATCGGCGTCTCCGGCGATAGCAGCGACCATGACGCCATTTGTGCGCAAGCCGGGGCCAATGTCATTAAATGACCCGGGCGGAGTTGCCGGTGATCCGCATATTTTCGTGGTTCGACATCTCCCGATGATTTCGCCTTTCACGTTCCGTAGACAGCTGAGGCCAAGGAATTGCGGTCAGCTCCACTATTCCGGCGCAGAAACTTAGCATGGAGTTTCTTGGCCACTTTCGCCGGCTGACCTCGGCGCAGCGCAATACTTTCATCGCTTGCTTTCTGGGTTGGTCGCTCGACGCCTTCGATTTTTTCATCTTGATTTTTTGTGTCAGTGCGATTGCCACCGAATTCCACGCGAAAGTTTCTGCGATTGCGCAAGCTGTCTTCTTGACGCTCGCGATGCGCCCGATCGGCGCGTTCCTGTTCGGAGTCATGGCCGATCGTTTTGGCCGCCGCCCGACATTGATGCTGGACATCGTAGCCTTTTCCGTATTCGAGTTGGCCTCCGCGTTGGCGCCGTCGCTGAAAATCTTCCTGATCATGCGCGCGTGCTTCGGCGTGGCCATGGGCGGTGAGTGGGGCGTCGGAGCCGCTTTGGCCTTTGAAACTTTGCCCGCGAAAGGGCGCGGTTTTTTTTCCGGATTTCTGCAAGAAGGCTACGTCGTCGGCTATTTGCTGGCGGCGCTGGCGTATGGCGCGATCTTTCCGATCCTTGGTTGGCGTGCCATGTTCGTGATCGGAGCTCTGCCTGCGTTCTTGATAATTTACATACGCAGTAAAGTCGAAGAATCGCCCGCCTGGCTGTCGGGCCACGGAGTGAACCGAGCCCGGCGGCATCTCGGCAAGGATATTGTCTCCTATCTCGGCAGTTTCCTTTTCCTGGTGATCCTCATGTTTGCCTTCAATTCCTTTAGCCACGGCACGCAAGATCTCTATCCGACGTTCCTCCAGGTAAATCATGGAATGTCACCCCGAACCGTGGGAGGGGTAGCCGTCATTTACAATATTGGCGCGCTGCTCGGCGGAATTTTGTTCGGAACCTGGTCGGAGCGGATCGGCCGAAGAAAAACGATTATTCTGGCGTCCTTGCTCGCGCTCCCCATCATCCCGCTGTGGGCCTTCTCGCGCACGGTTCCCCTGCTCGCTCTCGGTGGATTCGCCATGCAGTTCATGGTGCAAGGCGCCTGGGGCGTGATTCCCGCTCACCTGAACGAATTATCGCCTCCGGCGGTCCGCGCTACTTTTCCGGGCTTGGCGTACCAACTTGGTAACCTGCTGGCCTCGGGAAATTCTGTGATTCAGGCCAAACTCACCGAACACTACTATGGCGGCAATTACGCCATCGTGCTGGCCTGGACGGTAGTCATCGTCGCGATTTTGGTCGCGGTCGTGACTCTCTGCGGACGAGAAGCAAAAGGTGCGGATCTGTCGGACACGAGTTGAATCGGCCCGTGATTCCCGCGCTGCGCAGCTTGCGCCAAATTTATTCTTCGACGGGCTCGCTTCCGCGACGCACCTTCACCGAATACAGACCATCTCCGCGCTCTTCCTCCAATGCCACGCCGCCACGACTGTTTTCCTGCGTATCGAACACATGATCAGAACAGCTGTGAACGGCGTGAACCATCCGAGCCGTTTTCACATAAGTGTCGTAGTTTTCGCGGAATTAATCTGAAAACTACGTATCTCGCTTCATCGAGGAGTGAGCAACAGCAACACCTTAATATAAATTAATTCTGATTTCATGTCAGTCCGCGATTCAGATGCTAGTCTCCGCGGCGTTTGGTTATCGCTCTGATTTAAGTTTCTGATGGATCAACGCAAAAATGCCGATTGCTTATCCGAGAGGAAAGGAATCAGCGCGAAATATGGGGGCACAACGATGCGATGTCTGAGCGCCGCACGAGGTCGATTCCTGGGCCTTCAATTGACGGTCATTGTGTTGTGCGCAGCCTTTGCTGCGTCGCCTGCCTTCGGACAGGTAGGCGGAGCGACGTTGAGTGGAACCGTGAGCGATTCGTCCGGAGCCATTTTGCCAAATGCCCAGATCTCAATTAGGAACGTATCCACCGGGCTGGTCAGGACGGTCACATCAGACTCGGATGGCCTTTACACGGCTCCAAACCTGCTTCCGGGTACGTATGAAATCACCGCCTCCGCAGCGGGCTTCGCCACCTTGGTTAAAACTGGGGTCGTTCTGACCATCGGCGTGCAGCAAGTTCAAAACATCCAGCTGCAAGTGGGTCAAGTATCCCAAAAGGTCGAGGTAACAAGTCAGAGTCCCAACGTGGAATTAGCCAACCCCACGATTAGCGCTTCGGTGGATTCGACGACCGTTCGAGAGTTGCCTCTGAATGGCCGCGACTGGACGCAGCTTGCCACTCTTCAGCCCGGCGTGCTGTCGGTCGCATCCTTGCAACCCAGCCTCGCCGCCGGCGAACAAAGGGCGGCCCGCGGTTTTGGCGTACAGATGGCAATTTCCGGTATTCGGCCGCAACAGAATGGTTACTACATCGACGGCATCAACGTGAATGACTACGCCGGTGGCGGTCCAGGCAGCGTTCTTGGCGGAACCCTGGGCGTCGACGCGATTCAGGAGTTTTCGGTTTTAACGAGCAACTATACCGCCGAGTACGGCAGAACCTCGGGCGGTGTCATCAACGCCCTCACGCGCTCGGGTACCAACGACTACCATGGCAATGCTTATGAGTTCTTGCGCAACAGCGCGCTGGACGCGCGAAATTACTTTGATGGTGCGAAGGCACCCGAATTCCGCCGGAACCAGTTCGGGGGCTCCGTCGGCGGGCCGATTCAAAAGCAGCATGTATTTTTCTTTGGGGATTACGAAGGACTCCGTCAGGACCTGGGCACCACCACCGTGGATACGGTCCCTTCGCCCGACGCCCGCAACGGAATCATTCACAACCCCGACGGGACGACCACTACGGTCACGGTGGACCCGGCTGTGCAACCGTATCTGGGACTCTGGGCGCTGCCAAACGGACCTCTGTTGAGTCCCGGGAACACAGGAATTTACAGCTTTGCGGGCAGCCAGATAACGAACGAGGACTTCGGGACGGGCCGAATCGACTACAAGATCTCGGACAAGGATAGCCTGTTTGGAAGTTACCGGTATGACGCCGGCGTCCTGACGTTCCCCGATACGCTCAACACGGTGATCCTCGGCGATCGGACGAAGAGTCAGATTGTCTCGATCGGGGAGGACCACATTATCAGCCCGCAGTTGCTCAATTCGGTGCGGATCGGCCTCAACAGGAACGGCGCTCAGGACCTTAGTTTAAGCGCGATCAATCCGTTAGCGGGAGATCCCGCTTTAGGTTCAGTGCCCGGGCAGAATGCCGCTCAAATCTCGTTCCCGGGAGTGACGGCTTTTCCGGGAGGTGTGGACTCCGGAACCAGAGTTAGGAAGACATTAAACGCGTTTCAGGGCTATGACGATGTCTTCCTCACCAAAGGAATTCAAAGCATTAAGTTTGGAGTCAGCTTCGAGTACGACCAAATGAATGAGGAAACGATTTCGACGGCCGGCGGGAAATTTTCACTGGGCTCTCTGACGGCTTTTCTCACCAACAATCCAAAGTCATTTTCTGCAGGTCTGCCGGAGACGATCACTCCCCGGAATCTTAGGCAGAATATTTTTGGAGGCTATGTCCAAGACGACATTCGCTGGCGCCCCAACCTCACGTTTAACTTGGGATTGCGTTACGAAATGGCGTCCACTCCGTCCGAAATCCGCGGCAAGTTGGCTGCGCTTGGAGTAATCACGGATCCAGCTGCGCATCTGGGCGCTCCGCTCTTTGCAAATCCTACGTTCCGCAATTTTGAGCCGCGCGTAGGCTTTGCCTGGGATCCGTTCCGCGACGGCAGGACGTCGGTCCGCGGGGCTTTTGGGATGTTTGACGTTCTTCCCCTGCTCCAACAGTATTCCTCCAACGAGGCCAACACCGCCCCTTTCTTTCTCTCCGGTACGGCAAAGAATTTACCACCGGGATCGTTCCCGACCGAAGCGTACTCGCTGCTCAGCGCTACATCCAACCTGCGCACGTCCTACATACAGGACAATCCCTCGCGCAGCTACGTCATGCAGTGGAACTTGAATGTGCAACGCCAACTTACGCCTGACCTTACAGCGTCGGTGGCATACGTGGGAAGCGCCGGTGTGCACCTGCCATTCCATATGGATGACGGGAACATGGTGCTGCCGACAGCCACTTCTGCGGGAGATCTCTGGCCGCAAGCGATCGGCAGCGGAAACCTGCTGAATCCCAATATTGGCCGGATTGATTACTTGGACTGGAGAACGAGCTCCAACTACAACTCGCTCGAGGTGGGGCTTATCAAGAAAATGAGCAAGGGCTTCCAGGTGCAAGGCTCCTATACCTGGAGCAGGTCCATCGATGACGGGTCGGCGACCACGATTAGCGATCCCTTCGCGAACTCCATCACCAGCCTGCTCTTCTTTGACCGCTCCCTATTTCGCGGTCCATCGGACTTCAACGTCGGCCAGAACCTCGTAGTCAATTACTTATGGGTCGTCCCGACTCCAAACTCGCTGGCCGGTCCCGCCGCGTGGCTTGCTCGTGGCTGGCAGATCGGCGGCATCTTCGAGGTCAGCAGCGGACTTCCCTTCACCCCGCTAATCGGCGGCGATCCGCTGGGACAAAACAACACCGATCCGTTTGACTACCCGGATCGCCTGCGCGGGCCGGGCTGCAACTCTCTAATCAATCAGGGAAACGTGAACAGTTACATCAAGCTCAGTTGTTTCGGACTCCCCGTCCCGACTTCCGCGATCGCCTCGCAGTGCACACCTTTTTCCGCGGCGCCCGGCACGTGCCAGAACCTCATCGGCAATGCGGGCCGCAACGAAATTGTGGGACCGGGTCTGGTGAATTTCGATTTCTCCATGGTCAAGAACACCTACGTCAAAGAGAATTTCAACGTGCAATTCCGCGCCGAATTCTTCAACATATTCAATCGCGCTAATTTCTCCTCTCCCGTCGCCAATGACACGCTCTTCGATCAGACCGGTACTCCCATCGCCGGCGCGGGTTTGATTACGCAAACCGCGACCACCAGCAGGCAGGTCCAGTTCGCTTTGAAGTTAATATGGTGACATTGGCAGCCAAGGGCGTCTAAATATCCGTGCGCCATTTCGTAACGTGTCGGAGGGCCGCGAAGAATCGCTCTTGAGGCGTTGCGCTGGAACTAGATTATGGGCCTGGGAGGGCACCTACGATGAGACAGATTTGTTTGCCGATTGCGCTGCTGCTTTTGGCCGCTGGAGCAGTGAATGCCCAGCAAACCCCTGCTGATAAAGCAGCGAAAGATCAGCAGGCTATCGCCGAAGTCACCAAAATTGAAAAAGACAAGATTCCGCTGCTGGTGAATAGCGGTCCCGCCGCCGCGGACTGGTTTGACAGCCACAACGCCGACGATCTGGCATACCAGGATCCCGATGCCGGCATCCTTACCAAGGCCCAAGTCTCCGCGCAACTGCGCGCGGGAACTCGCAAGCCCTCCTCCATTAAACAGTACGGCCATCGCGTCCGCGTATACGGCGATGGCGATGTGGCTGTGGTTACTTATCTGGGAGACGTCACCGGCAAGAAAGACAAAACCGGGAAGACCCTAACCTTCGTTTCCCATGAAGCGACTACGGATGTGTGGGTCAAACAGGATGGCACCTGGAAAAGAGTCGTTCACGCTGTGACGCGAATCCCGACCGACTAGCTCACCTAGCTTGCGAGGCGGCTTTATGAAACTGTTTTTCACCGCGGGGATTTTCGCAACTTTGGTGATCGTATTTCTCTGCCAGCCGGCCGCGCCTGCGCCAGATGGTGGTTACAAGCTCATCAAATCGTACTCACTCAAAGGAGAAGGCGGGTGGGATTCCATCACTCTGGATCCCTCGTCTCGCCGGCTCTACCTTGCACACACCGCCCAAGTCCACGTCGTGGATGCCGACACCGGGACCTGGATCGCCGATATTGGCAATCTTCAACTTGCTCATGGGACGGTGCTGATCAAGGGACTGGATCGTGGATTCATTAGCGATGGCGGCGCAGACCAGGTCGTGATTTTTTCGCTGCAGACACTGCAGACCATCGGAGAAGTAAAGACAGGCGGCAACCCGGACTGCATCATTTATGATCCGGTTTCTCAGCACCTCTTCACTTTCAACGGGAGAACGCACGACGCTACCGTGATCAATCCGGCCGACGGCAAGGTAGTGGCCACGATTCCCATGGGCGGGCGCCCGGAATTCGCTGTCGCCGACGGCCAAGGAACGATATACGTCAACATCCGGGACACCAACGAAGTCGCAGCGCTTGATTCCCATACGCTTCGCATCAAGTC
Organism: uncultured Acidobacteriota bacterium; assembly: GCA_963780035.1. Taxonomy (GTDB): domain Bacteria; phylum Acidobacteriota; class Terriglobia; order Acidiferrales; family UBA7541; genus Palsa-295. The sequence goes on from CAWAAG010000027.1 coordinate 268,969, forward strand.
CCGCTGGCCCATCGCTCCAGCGGCGATGCCCACGGCGCTCACGATGGACGAACAGCATCGCCTGCTATTCATCGGAGGGCGCAACAAGGTATTTGCGATCATGGATGCCGACAGCGGCAAGATCATCCAAACATTTCCGATTGACAACGGCGTGGACACAAACCTTTATGATCCCGACCGCCGCTTGGTGTTCAGTTCAGACCGCGCCGGGAGCATTCATATTTTTCACGAAGACTCCCCTCGCAAATTCAGCGTCGTCGAAACCGTTACAACGCAACCCGGCGCTCACACCATGGCATTCGATCCCCAGACCACCGACCTGTTCCTCGATACCGCGGATTTCGACCCGGGCGAGGTACCCGAAAACAGCGGAAAGACCCCACTGCCGAACGTGTTCGATCATCCCGCCGGTGGCTTCCATTCGATGGGCGTCGTTCGCCCCGGAACTTTCCGCCTATTGGTTTATGGACGCTAGCGGCAAGCCGGCAGTCTCTCCAGCGCAATCGTAGAGTGGGCCCTGTTTGTTGGAAATCTCTGCCTATTTTCAGCCCCTGCGAGGTTTTTCCCCTCGCCGCATGCACATGCGTAACTCGGAGACTCACAACGATACCTTAATGAAAATTAACTCTGATTTCATTTCTTCACTGTAGCTCGATGCTAGCATTCGCGCTGCTCGAAGGCACGATCTGCGGTGTCGGAAAGGACCCAGAGGTTATGCGTCGTGAAGTTGTGGTTTCAGTTGTTATCGTTCTTATCGCTATCGTAATTTCATCGCAGTTCTCAGCCACCGGCCAGACATCCGCGAAGGCGGCTTTGAGTGGGGTGGTGAGTTCTGCCGCCGAAGGGGCGATGGAAGGTGTTCTGGTCAGTGCGAAGCGTCTCGACGGCGGCATCCGCGTTACGGTCGTCAGCGACAAGCAAGGTCGTTACCGCTTCGCGCCGAACGAACTGTCGGAAGGCAAGTACAAGCTTTCCGTCAGAGCCGTGGGATACGACTTGTCGCAGCCGGAATTGACGGTAGTAGTCGGACAGGAACCAGTCACCGCCGATCTCACCCTGAATAAGTCCCGTGATCTCGCTTCCCAGCTCAGTTCGGCGGAATGGCTGATGAGTGTTCCGGGCACGCCTGAGCAAAAAAACGAACTATTTAAGTGCGTCTTGTGCCACACCGCCTACCCGATCGTAAGCAGCAGGTACGACCCCTCGAGCTGGCTGGTTACGATCAATCGCATGCGGAACTATGGGCCCGCCAGTTCCATCGCCAAGCCGCAGATGTTGCCCTTCCATCAGCAGCAGCGTCCGGGAGATGTGGAATTCGCAAAATATCTCAGCTCCATCAATCTTAGTTCTAAACCGCAATGGGATTTTGAACTCAAGACCCTGCCGCGGCCACACGGCGATGCCACGAAAGTTGTTGTCACAGAATACGATCTGCCCAGGCCAGACGCTCAGCCTCACGACGCAGTGATGGATTCCCAAGGGATGATCTGGTACGACGATTTCGCCGAACCAATTTTGGGCCGATTGGACCCCCGCACCGGCAAAACGAAAGAATGGACGCTCCCGGAAATTAGGCCCGGTTTTCCCGGCGGATCTTTGGATTTGGAGCTCGACCGGAACGGCAATCCTTGGATCGGAAGACTATTACAGGCCGGCGTCGCGAAGTTCGACAAAAATACAGAGAAGATCACCAGCTGGAGCTTGCCGGCGGAATATCTCAATGCCAAATCGCGCGTGCCGTTTCTGGCGTTTGGTCCAGCGAACACGGTGTGGTTCGTGGACACTTGGAACCGCACGATGAACTTGCTGGACCCCGCGACAGGACACGTGGATCACTATCGCGCGTATCCCGATTGGGTTCCCTCGGCCATCGATATGGGTTCGGGCAACAAAGGCCCGGAACCGCACGGGCATTTCATCTATGGAATAAACGCCGACTCGAAAGGCGTCGGCTATTTCGCGGACATGTCGGGCGGCAACATCGGGGTAATCGATCCCAAAACTGGGAAAAGCTCTCTGTATCCCACACCCTCGGTGAATTCTGGTCCCCGCCGCATGCATTTTGACGCGGAAGACAAGCTCTGGTTCGCCGAGAATTATGCCTTCAAAATCGCGCTGTTTGACCCGAACACCAAGCAGTTTCGTGAATGGGACGACCCCACGCCCTGGGACAGTCCCTACGACACGGCGCCCGACGCCCAGGGCTTCGTTTGGACAGGCGGGATGGTAACGGATTTGGTAACCCGGCTGAATCCGAAGACGGGGGATATCACGCAGTATTTGCTGCCCACCTTGGGCGCAAACATTCGTCGAGCCGATGTCGATAATTCGACGAACGATCCAAGCTTTGTCGTCGGAGAAAATCATCAAGCAAAAATCGCGATCGTGCAGCCGCTGAATTAGCGCTTTCGCCCGAAGGCGGGGCTATGCCCACAGTCTGTGATAGCCGGTACACTGCGCCTTTCGGCGGCAGTGGGTATTATCTTGCACGCCGACGCAAGACAACGCGCGTTCGCCGGCCGCCGCGGCCCGTCGCCTTGAAGTATTTTTACGGCGTGGCCTTGTTTTTTTTCCTTCTTTCCCGGGCGTCGCCTGCTGCCGACCATATCTTCCAAATCATCAAGATCGGCGACGGCGTTTACGCGGCGATCGCCAAGCCCACTTTTCGCCTCAACTGTAACGCAGCGATCATCGTGCAGGATGACGGGGTAGTGGTGGTGGACTCCGAGTCGATACCGTCGGCCGCCCGCGAAGTGATCGCGGCCATCAAGGGCATCACCGATAAGCCCGTGAAATTTCTGGTCATCACGCATTTTCACGGAGACCATTTTCAAGGTGCTCAGGCCTACCTGAACGAGTGGCCTGGCGTGCAGGTGATATCCTCCGGCGCGACGCGGGAAGACATCGCAAAGCGCGGTATCCCGCGAATGCGCCGGGAAACGCTGGGTTTGCCCGCGCGCATCGAAAACCTGAAAGCCGACTTGCAGCGAGCCAGCAGCGAAAGGGAAAAGGCGCAGATTCAGAAAAATATCGATCAGGCCGAAGCGTATTTTTCTGAATTAAAGGACGTGCAGGGGGTTCTTCCGTCCCTGACCGTGGACCATGAACTTACTTTGCAAAGCAGGTCACACAGCGTGCAGATCATGTGGCTGGGTTTGGCGCATACGGACGGAGATTTATTCGTGTATGTGCCGGACGCGAAGGTGATAGCGACGGGCGACGCTGTGCACAATGGAACCCCCACGATGACCGATGCTTATCCCTATGAATGGATTCGCACGCTGGATGCCGCCGAAACCTTGAACTTCGACACCGTAATCGGCGGTCATGGTGACGTGATGTACGGCAAAGCAATGTTCGAAGTCTGGAAGCAATTTTTCACCGACCTGATGGCGGGAGTTGCGAAGGTGAGTGCTGCGGGCGGGACGCTGGCCGAGGCTCGGCAGGGTTTGGCTCCGGCGCTCATCGCGAAGTATGGGCAAAAGTTCGAAAGCATTCCGGCGCCATTTTCGCAAACCGTGTATGCCAACATCGATATAGCGTTCCGAATTGTTTGTGGACGGCTGACACAGTGAAGCGAACGAAGGCGATCTGTCGGTTGAGCGGACGTGAACGCAGCACTCGCATACGGTGCAAATTGGCCGGATATTTTCATTCGCCTTAGCCTTCGGAACCTCCTGTCATGGACGGTAAATGAAATTCGTTCGCTACAACGGCGGTCACCTCGGCGTCTTGCGTGATGATCTGGTTCACGATGTGACTCTCGCGACGGGCTCGCACGCAGCAGCCTGGCCGCCTGTGAACATGGTGCAACTGATCGCGAACTTCGACGCCCTACGACCCCAAATCAAAACGGCGCTAACGGGTGCCGGCGTTCCCGTCGAGGAAGTCCATCTGGAAGCTCCGATCCTGTGGCCGAATAAACTCATCGCGTACCCCGTGAATTTCGTAGCCCACGGTGAAGAGAGAAACGTCACGCTGCGAGCCGATAGCAACGGTTTCTTTCTCAAAGCCGCCTCGTCATTGAGCGGGCCTGGCGATCCAATTATTTTGCCGAATCTTCCCGGTCGCGAAATCCACCACGAATGTGAACTGGCGATCATTATCGGCAGGACGGGCCGCCAGATCGACGCGTCGGAAGCTCTCGACTATGTGTTCGGTTACGCCTGCCTTATTGATGTTACCTTGCGTGGCAAGGAAGACCGCGTGATGCGCAAATCCTATGACACGTTTACTCCGATCGGCCCGGCCATCGTGACGAGCGACGAGGTGGGCGACCCGGGCGCTCTGGACCTTAAGCTGTGGGTCAATTCCGAACTTCGTCAGCACGCGAATACCCGCGATTTCATACTGGACGTTCCCGCCATGATCTCGATGGCCTCATCCGTCGCAACACTTTATCCCGGGGATATCATCGCGTCGGGCACGCCGGCTGGTGTAGGACCCATCAAGAATGGAGACCAGGTCACGATAGAAATCGAGCGTGTAGGTCAGATGTCAGTCGCCGTAGAGCAGGGCAAGGGTGGCGCCAATCTGGATGCTCCTGTGGAAGGGTCAGGGGACTCTGCCTCGTGAGCAGCTGTGCCATCCAGAGCGGACCCGCGAGACGTCATTGAGACTCACGTGCCCGTCGCCGACATCGCAGGAGCCCTTGGTGTGAAAGGCTGCGCTCCTCCTCCTCACCATTGGTAAAACCGGTCACGCGTTTTCCTTGCACAAGCGGTGCGCCCTGGCGGGTCACGGGAGTCGCACGAGTTCTATTGAGAGGCGGAGTCGCCGCCTTCACGAGCGGGCAAAGTCGAGAAGCGGCTTCAAATCGTTTTCGTTTTCGTCGAGCGCGCGGAGCGCCGCGAGATACCTGCTGCGGGCGTCACCTTGCGCGACCGGGTTTTTACCGGCTCCCCAGGTGAATTCGGCGTGGCCGTACTTTACGGCGACGACGTCGGCAATCATTCGCGCGTGGCGGCCGTTTCCATTTGCGAACGGATGAATTCTGGTCAGCTGGTGATGAAAACGAAGCAGCGCTTGGTTGGTCGGGAAGGTCTTGTTTTCC
>CAWAAG010000028.1:0-271578 GCA_963780035.1 uncultured Acidobacteriota bacterium
TGTACCGCCTTGCCTTCCGTTAACTAATGTGATAACATGGCTCGGGGCTACTATTTCGCCCCATGGAGAACCTGACATGGCGCACCAAGGCGTGGCCGGCACCGCCCAAACGCCCCGCTGCGCCCACTTCCGCGCCCCCGCCCGCCCAAGCCTCCTCAACCCCAGCGACAAGCCCCAATCCACCATGCCCCGCTCACCAATCAACACCCACCACTCACGCGCCGTTCACGAATCACGAGTCACAAATCACGAATCAGGTTCCTCAATTCACGAATCACGTTCTTCTCAACCCGATGTAACAATGTTACAAGCACCACCCGCAGTTCACGAATCACGAGTCACAAATCACGAATCACGGCTTTTCAATCGCCAACCCGCGCGATTAGAAATCGTTATATCTCATAGAAAACAAACGACCGAGCTCCCATTCAATCGCCAACAATTCGACATTTCTGAAATCGGCTTTCTGCGCCGTTCCACGCACATCCAATGCGCGCTGCAACTATCCCCGGATCGTCTTCGTGCCCGCATCCCAAGTCGCAATCGCGCCCTTGAAATACGCGTAATTCGCCAAATGGCACCCGATCGCCGCATGATTCCCGAATTCCTCGTTCTCCACCACCGGCTTCCGCGTGCGCACCGCATCGAAAAAGTTCGCCTGGTGCGCGGACACGTCGCTGTATCCCGCCGGAGCCGTAAAAGTCTCCGCCTCGATCGCCTGATAATCCCGCGGCGGAGGCAGCGGATGGTCTGCCGCCCACTGCTCCAGATACTGATTGCGCAGGCGCGCCGGCCAGCCCTTGGTCGAATACGTCTCCGGCTTGGGGCTATCGTCCTGCGGCACAAAAGTCAGCGTCTGCCCGTTGATTTCCATCGTGCCTTTCGTCCCGCAGAACTTGATCGGTTCGCCGCCCGCATTGTTCAAATTGCAGCGCAGCGCCACCCGCACCTTCGGAAAATCGTACAGCGTCTGAATCAAGTCCGGAAAGTCGCGCCCGTCCTTCCAACGGAACAAGCCGCCGCTGGATTGCGCGCGCTGCGGCACTTCATTCATCCCGGAGATGAAAAAAATCCCGGACATCAAGTGCACAAACAAATCTCCCGGCAGCCCCTCCCCATAATCCGCAAAACACCGCCACCGGAAAAACCGTGCGGCATCAAACGGCCGCTTCGGCGCATCCACCAGGAACTCATTCCAGTCAATCGTCTGCTCGTTCGCGTCGGGCGGGATCGGATATACCCAAGCTCCGCTCGCCGAATTCCGGTCGGACGACCCCTCAATATAAAAAACCTCGCCCAGCGCCCCCGCCGCGTAGAGCTCGCGCGCTTTCGCATACACGATCGAACTCACACGCTGGCTTCCCACCTGCAAAATCCGATTGTTCTTCCGCACCGCCTCCACCATCGCGAAACCGTCTTCCACGTTGTGCGACATCGGCTTCTCGCAATACACATCCTTACCCGCCGCGCAGGCGTCCAGCACCACCCGCCGGTGCTGGTGGTCCGGCACAGCGACAATCACCGCGTCCACGTCCTTGCGATCCAGAATCTCGCGGAAATTCCGAGTCACCGGCACCTGTTTTTGCACAGACTCCCGCGCCGCTTCGTGCCGGCTGTCATACAAATCGCACGCTGCCACGCATTCAATCCCCGGCACGTCGAGCGACGCCTGCAACAACTCACACCCGCGCGTCCCCGTACCGATCGAAGCGAACCGCACGCGGTCGCTAGCCGCCACAGCGCGGCCCGCGCCCCACGCCGGCGTAGGATTCAGCAAAGTGACCTTCGCCGCCGCCCCCGCAGCCACCGAACCCGCCCCAATACGTATGAAATCACGGCGTGTCAATCGACCCATTTTGTCCGTCCTCTCTCGTTCCTTCTTACTGCCTGGTGTCGCCACCTGCTCCCCGGTGCCGGTCCGTTCACAGAGCGTCTGGGAACGATACCAGCCCTCGACGATCGCTTGATCCCCGGCGCGCCCGCTCTCGAACCGTCCACCATACCGCCGCCGGCTCGTCCATTCCAAGCAGTTTTAAGCTACAGTAGCCGCGGCAACTGCTGGAGAGCATCCCTTGTTAGCGCTGTTGCGCCGCCGCGAAGCGCTGCTTTCCGCCGTTGCGATGCGCAGCGTGCGGGAGGCGCCATGAATCGTCGCGAGTTTAGCCAACTAACCGTCGGAGCAGCTTTGGGCCAGATATTCCCGCGTGGAACCGCGCCGATGGCTCCGGCACCGGCTGCGATTAGGTTTTCGTTCATGCTTTGGGCGCTCGAAAAGCAGGAGCCTTTCGACCGGTGTATCGAGATCGTTGCCGCCGCGGGTTACCAGGGAGTCGAGCTGGTCGGTGAGTTTCAGAAGTGGTCGAAAGAAGACACCCGCAGGATCATAAACCGCATTCATTCGCTGGGTCTGGTAGTAGACGCGATGAGCGGTGTGAAAGCCGGTTTTGCCGTGCCCGGCGAATCAGCGGATTTTATGACTCAATTCGCGGCGCAGGTCAGCGCGGCGCACGAGTTGGACTGCCGGCAGATCATCCTCCTCTCCGGCAAGCGCGTCGAGGGGCTCGATCCGCAGGCTCAGTATCGAACGGCCATCGATAGTCTGAAACGGGCCGCCGATCTCGCCGCCAATAATAATATTCGCATCGTCATCGAGCCGATTGACCCGCTCGAGAATCCTTCGATCTATCTGCGCACGGTGACCGATGGGTTCGCCATGGTCCGGGAAATAGGCAGCCAGAACGTGAAGGTGTTATACGACTTCTACCACGAGCAGCGCGCTTACGGAAACTTGATCGAGAAGCTGGAACAGAACATCGACTGGGTCGGATTGATCCACGTCGCCGATGTCCCCGGCCGCCACGAGCCGGGCACCGGCGAAATCGATTACGACAATATCTATCGCAAGCTTGCGGATCTTAAGTACGACGGTTTTATCGCCATGGAATATTACCCGACGCAGGATCCCACGGAGTCCCTCAGAGCGTCACGCCTGGCCGCCCAGCAGGTGCTGCGCACACGAACGGCATCCTCCGGTACGGCGAAAAGCGACTCAAATGATTAATATGGCAGGTGTAAAAGAGCGGCTCGCAATGCGCCGGAACTCGCACGCCCGGACCCGCTCACCTCAGAATAGACGACGCACCGCGCGTCAGTCGCCGACGGCCGAAAACGCCCGCTCGCGCTCCTGCGACACGGAATCCGCCAGCACTCGGCGAACCGGCGCCAGCAAGGACGCAGCCACCACCCGCTCCCCAGGCAAGGTCAATTCAGCCACTTTGCGGGGAAACTCCCGCCGGCGGTCCAGCCACAACCCGAATTCCTGCAGCAAATCGCCTGCGAGATTGGGGTCGTCGGAACGCTCCACGCCCCAGAAACGCAGCCGCTCCTCGTTTTTCTGCAGAAGCTGCAGTGATTGCTCCAGTTTCTTCATCGCCGCGTTAAACGAGGAAGCCAGGAAGTACACCGATAGCGACCAGCCGCCCGCTCCGAAAAGAACCCGAATCCGTATGTTGTACTTCCCGTTCTGGTTCCTCTCCATCGCGCAGTGGTACAGATTTCCCGAAGAATTGCCCTTGCCGCCCATCAAATTCCTCACTTTTCGATCTATGCCCAGTTTAGTTGAGTCTACCGCGACGACGCTCTGTCGTCCCCGCTTGGCCGATGACGAAACCACCGCAAGCCTGCTCGCCCTCGTATTCTTTATTGGCATGGATACACTCCTTGGGGTTGACGTGCGTTCATACCAGGCATTCGAGGGTTGGAAGGCATCGACCCATCATCCCCAATGATCAGGGCAAGAACCCCGCTGGCTACGGGGCAGGCTCTGCGGATACAAATAGTCTAGCGAAGGGGCAGATGCAGGGCAAGAGAAGAGTACGAAATTGTTAAAGCTATTATTGTCAGTGCTTTGCGGTTAAGTCGAGCGCGTCAGTCGCTTCATTGCATCCGCGTTAATCGAGAGCTTGCCTTCCTTCGTCAAGCGGTCCTCCAGCGCCGTGCGGAACGCATCAAACGCCGCGCCTTGCTTGGATTGCAGCAATTGCTGCTTGATCTGGTCCGCTTGCGCTGCGAAATCGGTCTGGTTCACGGGCTCGTGCGCCGCGACGCGGTACACCAACCAGTTCCCGGCGACTTGTTTTGCATCGCTAATCTGCCCGACAGCCATCGAGTAAGCCGCCTCGATCATTTGGCCGGTCCCCACATCGGGAATCGAGCCAGTTTGCGAGACGGGCTCTGAGGTTTTCACTTCCAGATTCAGGGATTTGGCAGCTTTGTCGAACGCTTCGCCGCCCTTGGCAAGCTTGGCGAGTTGCTGCGCCTTGCTTTGCGCGAGCTCAAGCGATTTTTCCTGCTGATAGTCGGCCAAGACGTGGTCGTGAACTTCAGCCAGCGTGCCCTGGTGCGCGGTCTGGATGTCCTTGGGGGTGATAATCGCAAATCCTTGTGGCGTCTGAATCGGCTGGCTGAGCTCGCCGGGTCGCAATTGGAACAGCGCAGTGCGCACGTCCTGAGAATTGCCGAACGCCGCGACCGGCTCCGTGGCAGACGCGGCCGGAACGTCGCCCAATTCAAGATTGAACTTCTTGGCCAGGTCGTCGAGCGATTGATGGTTTGATTGACGGACGGCTGCAGCCATCTCGTCCGAGATTTGGTTTGCCTTGGCAGTGACCGCTTCATCGAGAACGATAGGCTGGATGGTGCCCTTGACCTCGTCAAACGTCTTGGTGTGAGCCGTTTCGTGGTCCAAAACCTTGATGATGTGAAATCCGTATTGGGTCTTCACCAAGTCGGAGATAGACCCCTTCGGCAGGGTGAAGGCGGCCTGCTGAAACTCAGGTACCGTCTGGCCTTCCACAATCCAGCCCAGATCGCCGCCCTTGGGCTTGGTACCATCATCCTCCGAGTATTTCTTGGCGAGATCCTCGAAATTGGCGCCGGCCTTGGCCTTTTTCAGCACGTCTTCGGCCTTCTGGCGAATTTCGGCGATTTCCGCGTCGGTCTTGCCGACAGTCTTGAATAGAATGTGCTCGGCGTGGACGCGGTTCTGCACTTTATAGTCGTCGATATGCGCGTTGTAGTAGGCGCGCAGAGCGTCGTCGCTGATCTGGGTGCTGGCGCGAAGTTTCGCGAGATCCAGCAAGGCATAACGCGCCGAGCGCTTTTCTGGAACCTGATACAGGCCGATGTGCTTGGTGTAATAAGCCGAAAGCTCCGCTTCCGTAGGCTGAATCGTGGTCGCCAGTTGTTCCGGTTTGATCAGCACGTAATCAATCTGAACCTTTTCGTTGCGCCGGCGGAACTCCTGCTGCACGTCGGCCGGAGTGACGGTAATGGCGTCAGTGACCAACTGGTGGAACTTTTCCTGCAGCATCTGGTCCCGCAAATAGCCTTCGAATTCCGGAACCGTCATACCGGCTCGCGTCTGGACTTCCGCGGCGTACTGATCCTTAAGCCAAGTGTTGCCATTCCAGGCGGACGGGAGAATCTGTTTGATGCGATCAGAGAGTTCCTGATTGGTGACGCGAATGCCCAGGCGATCGGCCTCGAGGGCCAGAGCGCGCGTGAAGATCATCTGCTGCAACACTTGCTTGGCGTAGATGCCCTTATAGATTTCGGGAATCGATTGACCGTGCAGGGCGGTGTTCAATTGGCGCTGAACGTCAATGGCGGAGATTTGCTCGCCACCGACGGTGGCGACTGCGTCAGGACTATTGGTGAAGGCAGCGCTGCCCATTCCGGGGATGAGGTAGGTGAGCATGCTAAGGCAGACAATTCCCAGTAGGACGCTCATCGTGATCTTGACCCAGCGGTTACGCTCCAGGTCGCGTTGCTGAATGCTTTTCAACATGACTGTCTGTGACTCCTCCGGCAGCGCCAAATCGCTCAATTATAGTTGAGTTGGCGTGCGGCGCTCAATGAGATTCGATTAGGCGCTCCGATCCGCAGGTGGCGGAATCGTAGCCTCAGCCGCCATATTGCCATGGCGAATCGGTGACGGTTAACGGCTTGATTTCTCTGCGGATGACGGCGTCTACGGCTTCCAAGATGGCGACGGCATGATCGCCGTGTTGTTCGACGATTTCAACGACCTCGCATTCCAAGTAAGACCCCAAATTATCGAGGATCGGAGCGCGCGTCTTGCCTTCCGAGTATGGCTCGCCATTCAGCATTCCCTGGGATTCTTCGGTGGCGGCGAAGAATTTTTGCGCGAGATCTCGTTGTCCGGCATCGAGCACGTGCAACACCGCGACGTGGCTTTCAACGAGACATTGATACACGCTGCCATCTTTTCGCAGTGCGACCATCAGCAACGGCGGTTTGAAGGATGCTTGAGAGACCCACGTGATGGTGGCGGCGCCGTAACGTTCTCCGCTGCGCGCCGTGATTATATACATCCCGTGGGTCAACAGGCGCAGGACTTTTTGTTTGGTTTTGGGATCCATAAATCAAATCGCGGCGCATTCTACTGCAGTGCCGGAAGCCAGGCACCTATTTGTTGCGTTCGCGACGAGGCTTCGTTTGGTGCTTGGGATTCGCTAGAGACTGTCGCACGGCGAAGGGCTCCGGAGGCCTACGGCCGCCTCTCAAATTGAGCGCGGCAGCGCCTCCCGAAATCCACGGCCAGCGGGAACTAGTTCTTTTGCGGAGCACTCTCGGCGAGAATCTTCTTAATTTCGCCGGCCTCGCTGTAGTTCGGACTGATCTGGAGCGTGTACTCCAATTGTTTTCTGGCCATCGCGAAGTTGTTGCTCTTCTGGTAGGCCATGCCGAGATGGTAGTGATAGGTCGGGTTTTCCGGATTCCCCTTGATAGCTTCTTGAAAAAGATCGATCGACGCGTTGTAGACGCCCTGCTGATAATACGCCCAGCCGAGGGTATCGGCGGAGTTAGGAGAATCGGGCATGCCTTTTCGCCCGGTTTGCGCGAGCGAAAGCGCTACGTTTGCGTTGCCGCCATGCTCCAGCATCAGGTACGACAGATTGTTCGCTGCCAGGGCGTAGTCCGGTTGAATCTGCAGCGCCTTCTGGTAAAGGTCTTCCGCCTCCTGCCATTGATCGCGGGTCTCCAGCAAGCTGCCCAGCGCAACGTAGATGCGCACGTCGCGCGGATTGGATTGTAATGCGCTGCGATAGCTGGCGACGGCTTGATCCACAGAACCGCGGGAAACTTGGACACTCGAGAGAAAAAGGAATGCGTTGCTGTTGTTTTTATCGAGGTCCACGGCCTTCTGAAAGGCCTGCTCCGCCGCGGCCGAATCCTGATTGCGCAGTTCGACTTGGCCAAGAAGCACGTAGTAATTGCTGCGGTCAGGAACCAGTGAGATCTGATGCTGCACGATTTGCAAGGCTTTGGCGGGTTGCTTTTGGAGCAGCGCGATATTCACAAGTCCATTCAGGGCTTCCTGGGCGGACGGATTACGCTGCAGCGCATCCGAGTAGTACTTTTCTGCTTCGTCGTACTTCTTTTCACTCGAGCGCAGATCGCCCATGCGGGCGTAGCCGGCGGAATTGTCGGGAGCGACGGCAATCGCTCGTTTTAAGTCGGCCTCGGCTCCGGCCTCGTCTTTCTTCATCAAGAGAGCCTGCGCGTGGAGAACGTAACCATCCGGGGCGCGCGGCTGGAGCATCATGAGTTTGCCTCCCATCTCTTCGAGCATGGGTTGATCCGACCGGTGGATGGCGACGGAGGCGAGAGCGCGCAGCGGTTCGATCATTGTCGGTTGCAGCTTGGCTGCTTGCCGCCATTCCGTTTCAGCTTGTCCGGCATTTTGGTTGGCGGCATACGCGACGCCCAATTGATAGTGGGCTGCGGCGTTATCCGGGTAATTTTTTACTACTTGCTCCAGCGCCGCAACTGCATCCGGGTACTTGCCCTGCCGGATCAAGATTTGGCCATGGAGCGTCATCGCGGCGGGATCCGACGGATTGGACTTCAAGAGAGCGTCAGCGACCTTGGAGGCATCATCCACGCGATTTTGTTGCAACAAGAGCTCGGCATACATCCTGCCCACGACTGCATCCTGGGGATGCTCGGCATACAGCGAAGCGAATTCCCGCGACGCTTTATCCCAATCGTGCTGGCCTAAATAGAACTCGGCCAGCATGCGATAGCCCGCGGGATTGTCGGACAGCGCCGATTTGGCATCTTGCAGCACTTTTTCCGCAGCATCCTTTTTCCCTTGGTTCAAGTAGAGCGCGGCCAGCGTGGCGCGCGGCGCAGCATCCTTCGGCTTGAGGGCAATCGCCGCTTGATACTGCTTTTCGGCGTCGGACCAGCGTTGCTGGCGCTGATAGAAATTTCCCAGCGCAAGCAGAGTCGGCATGGATTTCGGATCGAGTGAGGCTGCTTTTAGATAGTCCTGCTCAGCAGCGGCCAGATCCTTTGATTTTTCCTGAATTGCAGCCAGCACCAAATAAGATTGGGAACGACTCGGATCCATCTGAACCGCTTGCTGCGCTTCGCTCAAGGCTTTCGGGAGTTCTCCCTGTGTGGCGTCGGCGCTGGCGAGAATCGCTTGCGCTTGCGCGTTGTGCGGCTCCGCCTTTAGCAGGGTTTGGGCGCGGTCGCGCGCCTCGGGGATTTTGCCCGCCGCGAGCAGCAAATTCGCCAAATCGAGTTGCGCTTTGGAATTGTCGGGTGCGATTTGAACCGTGCGCATGAGCTCCTGGTATGCCCGCGACCATTCGTTTTGCTTCAGGTAGGTTTGCGCAAGCTCGTAATGCGCCTGCGAAAATTTGGAATCGAATTGGATCGCATTCTGAAATTCGATCGCAGCTTCCGGGTACTTGCCTTGCTGGAAGTAGGCTTCGCCCCTATCGAAATGTTTCTTCTTTAGGACGTTAGGATCTCGCGAGCAGCCGGCGACGACGGAGGTCGCGATCAGCAAGGTGGTCCAAACACGCCATCGGTTACCGAGATTCATATTGCCCCCGCCGAACGTAAACACTCGATGAGCAGGAATCTTACACCTTCGGAGTGGAGCAATCCAGCGACCGAGAATTCGCTGCCTGTAATGTACTGTTTTAATGGAGGTTAGCTACCGGATTTAATTTGAGCAGGTACGTTGCGTCAGAACCCCCCGAAGGTTAGGGCCCCCTGGGTCTGAAGATCGGCGACCACCTACCTTGAGTGTGTTTATAAGCTATTGTTATATAAAGGTTTATTAGAATATCTATTGCGATGAGGATGCGGAGGTTGCCGCACGGTGAAACTTCCACTCTCAGGGCACAAATGGAAAGTATTTTGCCCATTCGTGGAAGGGCAGTGGGATTTTCACAAGTCCACCGGCGGGGCGCGAATGATCTCGATGCTTCGTTCTATCTCTATCTATATGTAAATAAGAAGATTAGATCGCTCATAAACTGCAAGAGTTGCGCTGACACGGGGTGGCACCTGCATTGCAGTCCCCGGTATGTTGGCTGGGAGTACTATCGCCGGTTTCGCCGGCTTCGAGAAGAATTTAGGATCGGGGCATGTGGATTCGATGACAACAAGTGAATATTCGGGTGCGCTACTTGCCGAGGAATGGGGCTTCGTGGGGGGAATGTGTCCCGCGATGCACACGCTGGAGGCGGTGGTTGCCGAGATCGCGCCCACGAATATCCCCGTGCTGCTGGTCGGTGAGAGTGGAACCGGCAAGGCGATGTTTGCCCAGCGGATGCACCGCCTATCGTCCCGAGGTGACAAGCAGCTCGTAAGCATTATTTGTGCCGCCATGAATCCCGCGCAACTTTCAACCGAGCTTGGACTCGGTTCGGGAGCGAAAGACAACGGACATGCGACCGCAGAGATGGTGGGTACAGTCGTTTTCGACGAAATCAGTGAATTGGATTCGGTGTGTCAGCGAAACCTACTCTACACGCTGCCGGACGGGGACGGAAGTTCGCGCCGCGGGACGCTGGCAGCGCGAGTGATCTCCACTACCAGCCGGAATTTGGATGAGGAAATGCGCGCGGGGCGTTTTCGCGCCGAACTGTACTACCGGTTGAATGGGGTTTGCTTGCGCTTGCCTCCGCTGCGGGATCGTCGAGAGGACATACCAATTCTGGTTGAATTCTTTTTGAGCAAGCATGCGGCGCAGTTGGGACGTCCGCGCCCATCTCTAAGCCCGCGAACGCTGCGTGTGTTGTTGGATCACTCCTGGCCAGGAAACATCCGCGAGCTTGAGAACGTGGTGAAAAAGATCGTGGCGCTCGGCGATGAACAGCTAGCCGTTGCGGAATTGACCGTTGTTCCGGCACCGGCTGCATCGGAGCTGCGCGAGGTTCGAGGCTATTCGCTAAAAGCCGCAGCCAGGGCCGCGTCGCGGGAAGCGGAACGCGGACTGATTCTGAAAGCGCTAGAGCATACGAGGTGGAATCGCAAGCGGGCCGCGCAGGAACTACAAATTAGCTACAAGTCTTTGCTCTATAAATTGAAGCAAATCGGCGTGCAGGATTCCGAAGCCGACTAGCAAAGCGGGAGAAACGATGTTCAAAGGAAGGCAATTCTATTTGGCTGTTTTTCTAGTGCTGACAGTGCTGCCCGCAAGAGCGCAAGAAGCGGGTGACTCCAAGCATGCGGGGCAATCAGCGGCGCCGGCGATGACGGACGTCACGCCCAAGAAATCTGCGACTGCGGATCCCAATTACGTGATTGGGGCACAAGACGTGCTGGACATCAACGTATGGAAGGAGCCGGACGTTTCGCGGGTAGTGCCGGTGCGCCCGGACGGAAAGATTTCGCTGCCACTCTTGAACGATGTCCAGGCCGCAGGCCTGACGCCGGATCAATTGGCCGCGAAGGTGACCGAGGACCTGAAAAAGTATGTGACCAACCCGCAAGTGACCGTGATCGTCACGATGATCAATAGCCAGCGCGTATACATCCTAGGCGAAGTCACGCGTCCCGGAGCTTTTCCGTTGCTGCCGGGGATGTCGGTGTTGCAAGCGCTTTCGAGCGCGGGCGGATTCACGCAGTTCGCCAAAGTGAAGAGCATTTTTGTTCGCCGCGTCGAAAACGGAAAGGAAGAGAAGTTTCCGTTCAATTACAAGGACGTGATCAATGGCAAGAGGCCCGAAGAAGATATTTTGTTGAAGGCCGGCGACACGATTGTGGTGCCGTAGCGACAGCCATGCGCACACTGAAATACATTTCGATCATCGGGATTTGGGTTGCTCTAGCTGGCGTCGGGCCTGTACGTGCGCAAGAACAGCCCACTGATTCGCAACAAGGTCAGAAACCGACGGAGCCTATTCCGGCCATTCGTTCTCCATTGGCTTCGGCGGCGGACAATGGAGACGAGGACGAGACCGGGAATCCGCAGCAAATGCAACCCGACACGCGATCGCTGACCGGAGTCGAGGATTTGTCGCTAGGCACAATGGCCATCGAGCATAGCTACTGGCTGCCGCGTCTCGCGGTGGCGGAAACGGTGGACTCTAATCCAGGATATTCCACGGCTGGCAACTCGTGGGGGACATGGACCTCGTTCCTGGGTGGAGCGGACATTCACCGAATTTCGGGAGTATCCGAGCTGCTTGTGAGTTACACGGGTGGCGGGATGTTTGCCACAAACAATAACAGCGAACCGAGCGGGATCATCCAAGAACTAAGTTTCAAAGACCGGTACGCATTTCGCCGGTCCACGTTCAGCGTGTTCGACCAAGCGAGTTATTTACCGGAATCATCTTTCGGGTTCGCCGGTGCGGCTGGTGCCGGTTTGCCTGGGGTTGGCACCGGGGTAGGTGTCGGATCCGGCTTCACGCCGGGGCAATCGATATTGACACCGCGAGGCCAGAATTTCTCGAACGCTTTCGATGTGGAGTTGGACACCACGCTTTCACCGAGGTCCTCGTTCACATTGGTGGGCGGGTACTCATTGCTCCGCTACCTCGATAATGATCTATTGAATTACGGCAACGCAACATTTCAAGTGGGCTACAACTACCTAGCCACCCGGAAGGACACGGTAGCAGTTTCTTACAACTTCTCAGCGTACCGGTACAGTAATTTCGATCAGTCCTTGAACTTGCATACAATTCAAGGGTCCTATGCACGACGGGTCACGGGGCGGCTTGCATTTCAGGTCGCCGCAGGACCTCAGTTTGCGCAGTCCAACTTCCCGGTTACGGGCTCGACGGGCTCGACTGGCTCGACCGGATCAGGGACGACGGCGTCGACGCAGCTGTATTGGACTCTGAATACATCGCTCGTGTACCAGCTGCGGCGCGCGTCAATCAGCGCCTCATACAATCACGGCGTGAGTGGCGGATCGGGCGTACTGGCGGGTGCGGAGACCGACGTAGTCTCGGGAACATTCAGCGAGCAAGTTTCGCGCACATTCAACGTTGCATCGACCACGGGATTTTCTCACAACCGAGGATTCGCGGCGGCGGTGGGCTCGCCCGCCCAAGCTTATTCTTATTGGTACACGGGAGTGAGTGTCACGCATCCATTCGGACGTTCGCTCGATATTTTTATGAACTACCAGCTGCAATATCAGGACACCAGCACGAGTGGCTGCGTTGGAAGCGCGTGTTCGACGAACGTGATTCGTCATCAGTTCGCGTTCGGAGTGAATTTCCACAAGCAGCCGATCCCATTTTGAGAAATCGTGACACCGCCGAGATTCGGCGAAAGAGGATGGAATGGTTCAGCGTGAATTGACTCCTGCAGACTATATGGCGATGCTGCGGCGCCGGTGGTTATTGATTGTGGTGCTGGCGATCGTCGGAGCGCCGCTGGCGTACGGCGTATCTCGATTTCTTCCCAATAGATTCAAGTCGCAGACGCTGGTCATCATCGAACAGCCGACGGTCCCTACAGATATTGTGAAATCGCTGGACACCACGGACATCAATCAGCGGCTTTCCAGCATGCAGCAGCAGATTCTGAGCCGTTCGCGACTGGAGCCAATCATCCGGCAATTCAACTTGTATCCGGAAGACGTAAACCGGATGTCCATGGATGATCTGGTGGGGCGCCTGCAGAGAGCGATCGAAGTGACGCCGATCGCGCCGATGACCGAGACACGCGCCGGACAATTGCCCGGATTCTACGTAGCGGTGACTCTCGACAACGGCCGGCAGGCACAGGAAGTCTGCACCGCGATTACCTCCATGTTCATCGAACAGAATCTTCGCTTGCGGCAAGAGCACTCGGAAACGACGACGCAATTTTTGGCGCAAGAATTGGCCAGCGCCAAAGCAAGCTTGGACGACCAGGACGCAAAACTGGCCGCATTCAAGAGCCGCCATATTGGCGAATTGCCGGACGACGAGCAGACCAATCTGAATTTGCTCTCGGGACTGACCTCACAGCTGGATGCTTCCACGCAGGCGCTCGCGCGCGCACAGCAGGACAAAACGTTTAACGAATCGCTGCTGTCGCAGCAAGTGTCGGCGTGGCAAGCGTCCCAGACCGGACGCAATCCGGAAACGCTCGAACAGCAGCTCATTGCATTGCAGGCACGCTTGGTCAATTTGCAGTCCAGCTATACCGATGATTACCCGGACGTCATCAAGGCCAAGAACGACATCGCCGCTCTACAGAAAAAGATCGCCGAAAGCGAAGCCCCGGGGAAGGCGAGCGCAACGAACAAGGGAACAAAGTTAGCTACGGAGCCACCACAGATTCAGCAGCTTCGCGCTCAACTCCATAATGACGACGTGCTGATCGTCGCGAAAACCAAGGAACAGGATCAGATCCGCAAGGCGATCGAGTTGTACCAGTCGCGCGTCCAGTCGAGTCCTGGCGTCGAGCAGCAATACAAGGAACTCACGCGCGGCTATCAGACGGCTCTGGATTCTTACAACGGCCTGCAGAAGGAGCTCACGGATTCGAACATGGCCGTCAACCTGGAGCGCAAGCAGGAAGGCGAACAGTTTGTCGTGATGGATCCTGCCAACTTGCCCGACCGGCCGACGTACCCGAACCGACCGATGTTCGCGTTGGGAGGACTGGGTGGAGGACTGGGGCTGGGTCTGGGGATTGCGTTTTTCCTGGAGATGAAAGATTCCTCATTCAAGACCGAACGCGATGTGGAATTTGCGTTGCATCTGCCGGTGCTGGCGATGGTGCCGGAGATCATGCCGTTGTCGGCGAAAAACCAGAAGATCAGCGCGAATCGCAGTTCTGCAGATAGAGGCTTAGAAGTTGGGGTGAGGGCTTAGCCGAGCTATGTATCAAAAATTCTTCGGACTACGGGAAAGCCCGTTCAACGTGAATCCGGACCCGCGCTATCTGTTCCTGACCAAACAGATTCAGGAAGCGCTGGCAGGACTGACCTACGGCATTCAGAACCGCAAAGGCTTCATTTTGCTGACTGGCGAAGTGGGCACGGGCAAGACGACTCTGCTGAACCGGTTGCTGGACTGGCTGCACGGGCAAAGAGTCAAGACGGCCTTCGTTTTCAATTCACAGGTCAACGTAAGCCAGCTATTTGACTTCATGATGGCCGATTTTGAAATCCCGGTCGAATCGAGACATAAGAGTCAAGTTCTCCTGAAGTTGAATCACTGGCTGCTGGAACGGTATCGAGCTGGGGAAACAGCGGTTCTGATCGTTGACGAGGCGCAAAATCTCTCGTTGCAGGTGCTGGAAGAAATTAGGCTGCTGACGAACCTGGAAACCTCCACTGAAAAGCTGCTGCAGATCGTTTTGACCGGCCAACCGGAACTGGAAGAAAAGCTTAAGCTTCCACAGCTTCGCCAGCTGCGGCAGCGAATTACGCTGCGCTGCCGCACGGCTCCGCTGAGCCTGGAGGAGACATTTGGTTACATCGCCGAGAGACTGCGGATCGCGGGAGCGAATGGCGAGCCAATTTTCTCGAAGGAAGCGATCCAAACAGTCAACTTATATTCACGTGGAATTCCTCGCGTTGTGAACTTGCTGTGTGAGCATGCATTAATTAACGCCTATGTTGATCACCTGCGTCCAGTTCCAGCGCATTTAGTGGAGGAGGTGGCGCGAGAATTTCAGTTGGATGAAATTGAGCCTACCGCTGCGGTGGGAAGCTCCAATGGGTCAAAACCGAACGTCGACGCCCAAGCGCTGCTGCAAAATCTGGACGAATTGCTGGTTCGCTTACGCGAAGCCAATATCGTGCCGTCGTCTTCAGTGCCCGAGAGGAAGCCATGAGCCGCATTCATGAAGCGTTGAAGAAAGCCGAACAAGAACGGGCCGCTGTGCAGGCGGTTAGCACGGATATCCTAACGGACACGGCAGTCGTGAATCCGCCCTCGCAGGGGCCATTGCAACCCGACACGGAGGCCACGTCTCGGTTGGTTGCAGACAAGGTGATAGCAACCACCGGCGGCTATCTCCGGTTCGATGATTTGCGGAAACACTGCGCCCATCCAGAGTGGCATCTCGATCCAAATGTGAATGTTTTTATTAACCCGGAGCTGGGCGCGCACGGAGCGGAACAGTTTCGCACGCTGCGATCGCGGCTTTACCAAATGCGCGCAGCTCAGTCTCTGCGCACGATATTGGTAACAAGTTCTCTTCCGGCGGAGGGCAAGTCTTTCGTGACCTGCAACCTCGCTCAGGCAATCGTGCGCCAGCCGGACCGCCGCGCGCTGATTATCGATGCCGATCTTCGTTGTTCCCGCTTGCACGTCCCGTTAGGGGCTCCTGCTTCTCCGGGTTTGACCGATTATCTCCGGGGGGAAGTGGATGAGCTGGCGATAATCCAACACGGATTGGATGGAAACCTGTGTTTCATCCCCGGCGGGAATCAAGTGACCAACCCGAGCGAACTCCTTTCGAACGGACGTTTGAGGTTGTTACTCGATCGCGTGACCCCAATGTTCGACTGGGTCATTTTGGATTCCGCGCCGCTTCTTCCCGTCAGCGACTCGAGCGTACTAGCGGATTTGGTGGACGGCGTTCTTCTCGTGGTAAGGGCCGGCCAAACTCGGGCGGAATCGGCTCAACGTTCGTGCCAGGAATTGAAGGGGCGGAACGTAGTTGGGGTAGTCCTGAATGCGGTAGGCCCGCAGCACGCCTACGGAGAGGGCTATTATTCATCGACTTACGGGTACGGCACGGGATACGGACACGCCTATACAGGGGCCGCTGATACCGACCCAAACCCCGCGTAAGATCGGGTCCCACAGCCAGATTCGCCCTATGAAGTACGAACCGTATGCGAACGAGCTTAGGTTCTATATAGCACCTATTTTGAATGGCTTACGGTAAGGAAAAGAATTGCAACTCTGGGATAGCAATGTTCATAAGATGGCGACCGGACGCCGGCGTTTCTACAAAATCCCAAAGATTGCCACAATTAAGACGTTTTGGTTCATAGATTTACGAATTTCGTGACATTGACGTGCAGTGGCAACTATCGTGCAAATCCATAGCTCGAGCGAGAGGGTCCGAATGTGACTCTCATGGCGGTAGCGTAGTCCGGCAAAGGCGAAATTAGTGAACTCCGAACCTCAAAAGTCCAGCACGAACGAGATGGCTGCTAGTTTTCCCTGGTTCGCGCTGCAGGTGCGTACCAGGCAGGAAGCCAGCGTGGGCGACCAGTTAAGCGGCCAGGGATATGAACGGTTTCTCCCGCTCTACAAAGTCAGAAAGCGCTGGTCGGACCGGATTAAGGAAGTGCAAGCGCCATTGTTTCCGGGATACCTGTTCTGCCGATTTAACCCGCATGATCGGTTACCGATCTTGAAGACGCCGGGCGTGATTCAGATCGTAGGATTCAAGGACGGCCCGACCGCTGTCGATGAATCTGAAATCCGTTCTATACAAACACTAGTAGCGGCCGGCGTGCCGCACCAACCGTGGCCATTCTTGTCAACCGGCGATCGCGTGAGAATCGAGTCCGGCCCTCTTGTCGGGCTCGAGGGCATTTTGACGGAGGTGAAGCGCAGCCACCGTCTGGTTCTTTCGGTGACGCTGCTGCAACGCTCCGTAGCCGTTGAGATCGATTCCGCTTTGGTGACGGCCATCACTCCGTCCTCGCACAAGGGCCTGGGAAAGTCCAGACCCCAAGACCAAGACGTACCGGTCTCTGCCTAAGGTGATTCCGGCGCACCAGTGCGAGACGGATGCTAGCTGTAACGACTTGCAAAAAGGATATCTCGTGAGCGATGTACCGAACGTGAAACGTGCAGTGGCGACAGATACTCAGAAGCAGGCGGTGGTGTTCGCCAACGGGTCTAGCGCGCTGGCCAGTTTCCTTTCCGAAGAGCATTTCCGGCGAATGCTGAGCCGAGAGCGCAAGCGCTCTGAGCGGTCGCGCAAGCATCTGGTGTTAATGCTGATCGACGGCAAGGGAGCCAAGAGTAAGAAGACGGATGCGATGCTGGAGCAGATCGCGGTGGTGCTGGGCGCCAGCATTCGCGAGACGGATCTTGCCGGGTGGTTTGAAGCGAATTCGGTATTCGGCGTCATCTTCACCGAATTTGGTGAGTGTGAAGTCGGGGCGGCGGTAAAGATTATCGAATCCAAGGTTACAGCGGAACTGCAACGCGCGTTTCGACCGAGCCAATTGAACAGCTTTCAGATGTCGTTCTACGCCTTTCCCGACGGGTGGAACGGGAACGGACACAAGAAAGCGGTCGATGCGGAGCTATACCCCGATCTCTTTGAGGTCGAAAAGAAGAAGAAGCTCTCGCTGCTGCTAAAGCGAGTGATGGACGTTCTCGGTTCCGCTGCGGCGCTCTTGATTCTTTCGCCCGCGTTCTTAGCGCTTGCGGCTCTCATCAAGCTCACTTCCAAAGGCCCTGTGTTTTTCCGCCAGCAGCGAGTTGGCCAATACGGGCTGCACTTCGAGTTCCTGAAGTTCCGTTCGATGTACGTATCCACCGACGCCGCGATCCACAAGGAGTACGTGAAGAAGTTTATTGCTGGAAAGGCGGACGGAGTTGCGGCGAACGGCGACAAGAAAGTGACCTACAAGCTGACGAATGACCCGCGGGTCACCTGGATTGGCAAGTTTATGCGGCGCACGAGCCTGGACGAAATCCCGCAATTCTGGAATGTGTTGTTGGGCGAAATGTCGCTGGTTGGACCGCGGCCTCCCATTCCGTACGAGATCGAAGTTTATGACATATGGCATCGCCGTCGATTGCTGGAATCCCGTCCGGGTATCACGGGCCTATGGCAAGTTCACGGGCGAAGCAAGACGACGTTCGACGAGATGGTTCGTCTGGACCTGCAGTATTCGCGCATGTGGTCCCCGATGCTGGACTTGAAGATCCTGCTGCAAACTCCTCGCGCGGTTTTTTCCGGCGATGGCGCCTACTAAGCCAGGAAGATCCGCTGTAGCTCCGTCACGTCTCGGGAAGCTTCTGTGCAGCGAAACTGGCGGACTCTAGACTCCGGTAACGGCCGGCAAGTGGTGGTAACGAGCTTGTGCGGCGCTCACGTTTGTTGTTCTTCAGGATATAACTCTCAAGGTGGAGAAAAATGGCGACTAGCCTAAGTGTTGACCCTGCATCGAAGCTTTCGGATTCCAGTGCGCCGTCGCAGAGTGTGATCAAGGTCGGCGTGATCGGCTATGGTTACTGGGGACCGAACATCGTGCGGAACTTTCACGGGCAAGAAGGGTCGCGCGTAGTGGCGGTTTGCGACAAAAGCGCGAAATCGTTGCAGCGTGTGCGCCAAGCGTTCCCGGATATGCACACGACCACTGACTGCCGCGAGTTGCTAACTTCGCCCGACATCGATGCTGTGGCCGTGGTTACGCCGGTATGGACGCACTTCGAATTGGCCAAGACGGCTCTGGAAAACGGCAAACACGTGTTTGTGGAGAAACCCTTTACGTGCACCACCGCCCAGGGCGAAGAATTAATCGAACTGGCCGACCGCAAGAACTTGAAGATCATGGTGGACCACACGTTCTTGTTCACCGGCGCCGTGAAGCGCATGAAAGAAATGATCGACGACGGCACGCTCGGGGATTTGTATTACTACGATTCGACGCGCGTGAACCTGGGATTGTTTCAACACGACGTGAACGTACTTTGGGACCTTGCGCCGCACGATCTTTCGATCATGGATTATCTGATCAAGGAAAAGCCGGAAGCGGTGGTGGCGACGGGCGAGCGCCACCTGAATGGCGTTGCGGACATCGCATTCATGACGCTTTATTACCCGAACAACATGATCGGACACATCAACGTAAATTGGTTGTCGCCTGTGAAGGTGCGCACCACGCTGATCGGCGGTGAAAAGAAAATGTTGGTGTGGAATGACCTGGAAGCCGACGAAAAGCTCAAGGTGTATGACAAAGGCGTGCAGATGTCGAGCGGAGAAGCCGTCTATCAGACGCTGGTCAGCTACCGTACCGGGGACATGTGGGCGCCGCGCGTCGAACAAGTGGAAGCGCTGAAGGTCGAGGCGGCCTACTTCGTTGACTGTATCATCAACAACAAAACGCCATTCAACGATGGAGTCGCGGGCCTGCACGTGGTGCGCATGCTGGAGGCAGCGGATCTCTCGCTGCAGCAGAAGGGCAAAGTGGTGCAACTGTGAACGAATACATTTGCATCACGCCGGACGTCAAGCTGGGAAAAGGCGTCAAACTCTCCAAGTTCATCAATCTGTACGGATGCACCATCGGCGACGGAACAAAAATTGGCGCGTTTGTCGAGATCCAAAAGAACGCGACGGTTGGCAATAACTGCAAGATTTCCAGTCATACGTTTATCTGCGAGGGCATCACGATCGAAGACGGTGTTTTCCTCGGTCATAGTGTGACGTTCATCAATGATTCATACCCGCGCGCGACAGTTGCAGACGGACAGTTGCAGACCGAGGCGGACTGGAAAGTCGAAAAGACACTCGTCAAGAAGGGTGCGTCGATCGGATCAGGCTCCACGATCCTGGCGAATATTACGATCGGTGAGAACGCAATTGTGGGCGCCGGAAGTGTTGTGACGAAAGATGTGCCGGCCAATGCCATCGTCGCGGGAAATCCCGCGAAGCTGTTGCGGTACGTTGCCGAGGAGTCGAGGATCGCATAATGTCCTTTACTGAAAAAATTCCGTTTTTGGATCTGGTTACGCCGCACCAGGAGCTCGAAGCGGAACTCACCGCCGTTTTCCATAGAGTGCTGCAGACCGCGGGTTTTGTGGGCGGCCCGCTGGTCGAAGAATTCGAAAAGGAGTTCGCGGCGTTTTGCGATGCCAAACACTGCGTGGGAGTCGCCAGCGGCACGGATGCAGTACGATTCGCGCTGACGGCGGCCGGAGTGCAGCCGGGCGATATCGTCGTTACGGTCCCGCACACATTCATCGCCACAACCGAGGCGATCAGCCAGGCTGGCGCTCGGCCCGACTTCGTGGACATTGACGAGCAGACATATTCGATGGACGTTGCGAACTTGCGCGAGTATCTGGAGCGCGAATGCTACGTAGATCGCGAGACGGGCAAGCCGTATCACCGGAAGTATCGCGCGCCGGTCACGGCGGTTGTTCCTGTGCACATTTACGGGCAATGCGCGGATATGGATCCGATTCTGGAACTCGCGCAGCGCTACAACCTGATTGTGGTGGAAGATGCTTGCCAGGCCCACGGGGCGGAATATTTCTCCGAGAAAGAGAATCGCTGGAAGAAAGCAGGCTCGATGGGCCACGCCGCGGCGTTCAGCTTTTATCCGGGGAAAAATCTCGGAGCCTGCGGAGAAGCCGGCGCCGTCACGACCAATAGCGAGCGCATGGCGCGCCAGATGCGCATGCTGCGCGATCACGGCCAGTCGAAGAAGTATTATCACGATATCGAAGGCTATAACGGGCGGCTGGACTCGCTGCAGGCGGGCTTGCTCAGCGTGAAACTTCGTCACCTGGCGGAATGGAATCGGCAACGCCAAGAAGCGGCGGCCCGCTACGATCAGATGTTATCGTCGGCCGATGGTGTGACGGCTCCGTATCACCCGTCATGGTCGCGGCCAGTCCATCACCTGTATGTGGTGCGCGTCGCTGATCGCGAAGGATTGCAAAAGCACCTCGCGGAAGCAAAAATCGACACCGGCATTCACTATCCGATACCACTGCATTTGCAAAAGGCGTATGAAACTTTTGGGTTCAAGAAAGGTGACTTCCCGGTCACCGAGAAAGTGGCTTCGGAGATCCTCTCACTGCCGATGTATCCGCAACTGCAGTCTGCTGCGCAATCACGCGTCGTTCAGAAGATTCAGGAATTCGCCTCAGTCGGCGCCCTTCGCTAGACATCTTGTGCCAGTTCTGAACAGCATTTAGCGATTTAAGAGCTTCGCGAAGACGAAGCTACGGGCGGAAGCGCATTCGGCCCCATACGGTACCATTACTCGATGGGCTCTTTAAGCACACAGGCCTGAGTCAACTGAAAGCTTGCAACGCTTATGCTGGAAAATTGGTTGTTCGCGTGTGACGTGGATCCCAGTGACATGAAGGCTAACGCTTCGAAGACTCGCGCTGTCCAGGAAACTTCAGTGGCTTCGAGATTACTACGAACCCGAGATTCCCAGATTTCACTCCAATCATGACGACGCTGCCTGCATACGTTCTCATTACGCCGGCGCGGAATGAGGCGGAATTTCTGGAACGAACTATCCAATCGGTCGTGTCCCAGACCATCCGACCGACGAAGTGGATTATCGTAAGCGACGGCTCGACAGATGGCACAGACGAAATTGTCAGGAAGTACGCGGCAGTTCATCCCTGGATTGAATTGGTCCAGATGCCCGAACGCCAAGAACGGCATTTTGCCGGGAAGGCTTTTGCCGTAAACACCGGCTACCAGAAGTTGGCCGAAACGCAGTACGACGTCATCGGAAACCTGGATGCTGACGTGTCCTTCGACCGGGACTATTTTGCGTTCCTGATGGAACGCTTCGCGGCAAACCCGAGGCTGGGCGTGGGTGGAACTGCGTTTCAAGAAGGGAACCTGAGTTACAACTATGAGTTTGTCGGTGTGGAGCACGTTTCGGGGATGTGCCAGTTGTTCCGGCGGGAGTGCTTCGAGGCGATTGGCGGTTATGCTGCGGTCAAGTCCGGCGGGATCGATTTGATCGCAGTGTTGAGCGCGAGGGCGAAGGGTTGGGAGACCAGAACATTTGTCGAAAAGAAATTCGTGCATCATCGCATCCAGAGCGGCGCGCTGCACACCGGGCTTCGCGAGCGGCTGTATATGGGCAGCAAAGACTATCTTCTAGGGAATCATCCCTTGTGGGAGATTTTTCGCGGTGTTTATCAGATGACGCACAAACCCTACTTCATTGGCGGGTTTCTGGTTCTGTGCGCCTACGTATGGAGTTCACTTCGCGGGGTGGAACGGACGATCCCTGATGAACTCATGGCCTTGCGCCGCAACGATCAAATGAAGCGGCTGAAGCTAGTGATGCAACGACGATTCGGATTCACTGCATCGTTTGTGTAAGAAATAGGCCTCCCACGATGGAGTTTCTGACGAGGCAATGGAATTCATCGAAAGCGTGATATCGCGATACCTGCGAGAAAGCAAGCCGCGAACCTCCTGAACTACGTTGTCAGCTATCGTATCGCAACCCAAGAAACCACTTCTCAATTGAGCGCAGCCTTTTCGCAGACCTCAATCAGGACGGCAGCGGAAAGATCGTTGGCGCCAATAGCACGACGGAGACCGAAGATGAAGGTTTGTGGACGTGAAGTTGTAACGCGAGGCCGATTCGTTAAGATTGCGAGCCTCGATGGTGAAAAATACTTGATCTTGGACGATCCCGAACCGGCCATTGCAGAACTGCGCTCAGGTGGCGTTCGCGCCGACCTATTTACATTTCTACAGCGCCTTCCCGAGAAGTCTCCGAAGTTTGATTACCCTTTTGAGATGGACAATCTCGCCGCGATGCCCATAACAAGTTTCGATGATTGGTGGAACAAACAAATTCGTTCCTACGCGAGAAATCGAGCGCGGCAAGCGGAAAAAAGGGGCGTCACGTTACGTCAAATATCGTTTGATGACGAGACCGTGCGTGGCATCTGGGAAATCTATAACGAATGCCCCGTCCGTCAAGGCAAGGCATTTCCGCACTACGGCACAAGCATCGAGACTGTGCGAAAAATGAAAGCGACTTTTTTAGAGACGAGCATCTTCATCGGGGCGTTCTTTGAAGGTAAGATGATCGGATTCGCTAAACTTGTAGCGGACCAGACTTGGACTCAGGCGAACCTAATGCACATTCTGTCCCTAGTGAGTCACAAGGATAAAGCTCCCACAAATGCGCTGATTGCTCACAGCGTCCGGGCCTGTGCCGAGAGAGGCATTAAGTATCTCGTATATCAAAATTTCGTTTATGGGAATAAGCGAGGCGATGGTCTAAGCAATTTTAAGGAAATAAATGGATTCCAAAGGTTCGACGTGCCACGGTATTATTTGCCGCTGAGCCGATGGGGATCGCTTGCGCTGGCTGGCAAACTTCACCTCCCGCTGGCCGACCGGCTGCCAGCGCGTTTCGCCGCTGCCTTGCGTGATTTGCGCACCACGTGGTATCGCACTAAATCCCATTCAACAACCGAAGCGCTTTAGGAGATCGAAGGTTGCCGGGAATCGTCGGATTGGTAACCAAGCAGCCGCGCGAGTGGGCGGAGCCTCAACTGGCTCGCATGGTCGCGTCCTTGCGGCACGAGTCGTTTTATGTGACCGGCACATGGATCGATGAGTCTCTGGGCGTCTATGTCGGCTGGGTCGCGCGGAAGAATTCTTTTTCGGACGGCATGCCCGTTCGCAATGAGCGCGGCGATGTGGTTCTGGTTTTTTCCGGGGAAGATTATCCCGAACCCGGTACGGCCAGGCGTCTCAAGGAAGGCGGGCACCAATTCGAGGAAGAGGGCGCGTCATATCTCGCCCACGTCTACGAAGATGACCCGGACTTTTTCAAGAATCTGAACGGTCGTTTTCAAGGCCTGGTTGCGGATCGCAGGCGCGGGACTGCAACTCTCTTTAACGATCGTTTTGGCCTGCAGCGGATTTACATTCACGAAGCGCGGGATGCGTTTTATTTCTCAGCTGAAGCCAAGGCAATCCTGGCGGTTCGCCCGGAATTGCGTAGCACGGATCCCCAGAGCCTTGGGGAATACATCGCGTGCGGTTGTGTCCTAGAGAATCGCACGCTGTTCCGCGGCATACGCGCGCTGCCACCTGGCTCGGCTTGGACTTTTCGCGGCGGCGCACTAGAAACGAAGAGCAGCTACTTTGAACCGCGCGAATGGGAGGAACAAGAACCGCTCGACGGGGAGAGCTACTACAACCATCTGCGCGACGCTTTCACGAGCCGATTGCCGCGCTATTTTAACGGGCGCGAGAAGGTTGGCGTCTCACTTACCGGTGGGCTGGATACACGGATCATCATGGCTTGGCGCAAGGCGCCTGCCGGCTCGCTGCCGTGCTACACGTTCGGCAGCATGTATCGCGAGAATCAGGACGTCTACCTGGCGCGACGCGTGGCGGACATCTGCGGCCAACCGTACCAGGTGGTGACCGTAGACGGGAACTGCCTGGAGCAATTCCCGCACTATGCCGAGCGCACTCTTTACCTGACCGACGGGTGCGTGGACATCAGCCGCTCCGCCGATCTTTACAATAACGAAATGGCGCGGCAGATCGCGCCGGTGCGGATGGTGGGCACGTTTGGCAGCGAGATCATTCGCGGCGCGGTGATGTTCAAACCGACGATGCCCTCGGCGGATATCTTTCGAACTGAGATGCTCGCTGAAGTGTCGCGGGCGGCTGGCACCTACCGCGACCAATTGCGCGGCCACCGGACGAGCATGGTGGCCTTTCGCCAGCCGGCGGCGTATCACTTCGGCGTGCTGATGCTGGAACAAACGCAGCTGACGCTGCGTGCGCCTTATTTGGACAATGAAATTGTTCGTACCGTGTTTCGGGCGCCGAAAGTGGAAGAAGGCGAGGACGTGCGGCTGCGGTTGATTCGTGATGGCAGCCCGGAACTGGCGCGACTGCGCACTGATCGTGGGCTCGGAATCTCGAACCCGATCGTATCTGCGATCAATCGCGGATTTTGGGAGTTCACGTTTAAGGCCGAATACGCCTACGATTACGGGATGCCGCAGTGGGTGGCCAAAGTGGATCACGCGTTCGCGCCGTTGCATTTCGAGCGGCTGTGGATGGGCCGTCACAAGCTGTTTCACTTTCGCTGGTGGTACCGCACGATTCTTGCGAAATATGTGCAGGAAATGCTGCTTGACCCGCGAACGCTGGCGCGCCCGTATCTGGAGCGTAGTGGCGTCGAGGCCGTCGTCCGCGGCCACCTAAAGGGCAACCGTAACTACACCACCGAAATTCACCGCCTCCTTTCGTTGGAGCTGGTGCACAGGCTTTTCGTGGATGCTGGAAATTAGTCAGTCACGGGATCACGCAATTTGAGCGGGTCAAAATGTCTCCCCAAGTAGAATCTCAAGCAATTCATACTTCCGCTCCGAGACCTGAAGCGCGAACGAATGCAAGTGCGTCCAAACTCCAACGTATTTCGGCTCTCGATTTCACAAAAGGGGCACTGGTTCTGATCATGGTGCTCTACCATTGGATAAACTATTTCATCGGTCCTCAATGGGGATATTATCAATACCTTCGGTTCTTGACCCCATCTTTCATCTTCATCACTGGATTCATGATTTCCAACGTGTATCTTTCGAAGTATGACCCCGCCGACCCCCGTCTCGCGAAGCGGCTATTCACAAGAGGACTTAAGCTCATCACGATATTTGTCTGCCTAAACCTCGCGCGAACGTTTATCGTGCCGGCGTTAGGCACTGGTGTCGTTCCGCGGAATCTGCTCGATCCCGGGAGCATTTTTAGCGTCTTCGTATCCGGGAATCTTCCGAGTTTGGGCGGTAAGCTGATATCCTTTTCCATTCTAGTGCCCATCAGTTATTTGCTCATGTTCTCGGGAGCGCTGATGGTTCCATACCGGTTTTACCGGTACACGTTCCACGTCGTGTGCCTGCTCCTGTTGTTGTCGGTCCTGATCATGGGATTGCTTGGAGCAGAGAGCCAAAACCTGGAACTTGTCACGATCGGAATGCTGGGGGTCCTGACTGGATTCATGTCCATTGCGACGATAAATCAATTCGTTCGGCACCCATACATTCTTGGGTTCGCCTATTTGTGTTACACGACTGCGGTAGCGATCTGGGGTGTGCCATTTCCGGTCCAAATGGTCGGAGTGCCTCTGAGTGTTATGGTGATTTATCTGGTGGGAATCACCGGAAGTGATTCAGGCGTAATAAAAAGCGAGGTCATTCTCCTTGGGAAATACTCGTTGTTCGGGTACATCTCCCAAATCGCGATTCTTCAGATCCTCGCGGCAAGCCTTCGCCACGTCAATCTCGGATTTGTAGTCTTGAGTGTCTCTTTCGCGGCTGCGTTCGCGCTTACCATAATCAGTGTGGAAGTAGTGGATCGCGCTCGGGCAAGAGCTGCGAGCATGGATCGGTTGTACAAGGCGGTCTTCGCTTGAGTCAAAAGGAGCATTGAATGGGCGCTCCGCTCGCCTTCCTGATATGTAGTATCGGAGTCGCAGGGCTTTTCTACCTTAACCGGGATAAGTCCGTTCAAAACTCCAAGGCACTGTGGCTGCCCGTCATCTGGCTTTGGATAGCTGGTTCGAGACCGGTCTCCGCATGGTTCGGGATAGGAGGCGGGGCCGGGGACAACCTCGCATCAACGCTTGACGGAAGCCCCATGGACGCGGCGGTCTTCCTGGTGCTTGTGGTTGTCGGTCTTATTGTCCTATTTCATCGAAAGAAGAAAACAAGAATCTTCCTCGCGGCAAACATCCCAATAATCATCTTCTTTTTATATTGTCTTCTTAGTATAACTTGGTCGCCCTTCCCCGGTCCGGCTTTCAAGCGTTGGATTAAGGCTATCGGCGATCTAGTGATGGTACTCATCATCTTAACGGACGGTGAGCCGATTGCGGCGCTCCGGCGACTCTACTCCAGACTTGGCTTTATCCTATTCCCTGTTTCAATTGTATTGATTCGCTACACAGATTTGGGACGTGGATTCGACCCCGATGGTAATCCGATGAATACGGGGGTAACAACAAATAAGAACTCACTCGGATTGATCGTGTTTATTGTTGCCCTGGGAACACTTTGGAACGTGCGCTCGCTGCTCATTCACAAGGATGAACCAAATCGAGGCCGGCGGCTTCTCGCTCAGTATACGTTGCTTGCGTTATCTTTGGCGCTCTTGGAGATGTCCCACTGCGCCACCGCAGTCGCCTGTTTTATCCTCGGCGGAGGACTCATGCTTGCGACCAGTCTGGATGCTATCAGAAAGCGGCCCGGCCGAGTGCGCGCGCTATGCCTGGTGGTCGTTCTTGCCGGGGGGCTCGGCATGCTCTTCGGGGGTGACTCGGCCCTCTCGAGTGCGCTGGGCAGAGGGAATGGTTTGAGTGGACGCACATACATTTGGGCAGCCGCGATTGCGTCGGCCGGCAATCCGGTAATTGGCACGGGGTTTGAAAGCTTCTGGAATGCCAACGTCGCCAAAGTCAATCGAATTCTCCAGCAAGACGGGTTCATCAGCCTGAGCAATCTTGTCTCGGCGCACGACGGCTATCTAGAAGTGTACTTGGATCTGGGCCTGGTGGGTGTGTCCCTGATCGTGCTGATTCTAATAAGCGGATATCGGAATGCCAGCAAAGCGTTTCGGCAAGATCCCGAGGTTGGGAGCCTTATGCTAGCGTATGTGACCACGGCTACCTTCTACAGTATAACCGAGGCAGGCTTCCGCTTGCTGACCCCGTCTTGGATCTTTCTGCTGCTGGCCGTGGTCGGTTCGAGTGGCGTTTCTGCCGGGCTTATCCGTGGCCAAGCGCGCAAGACCTTTCTCTCGCCCAGTGACATACCCAGCAGAACTGGCGCCAGCAATAGGCTCACCCCGAACAGAGAGACGGTTTACGCTGCTAGGCGCGGATTGATCTAAGCGTCTTGCGAGCAAGGCGTTAGGGCTGGGGCCACAAGTTCCTAGTCTGCGTATTACTGGGTAAACATTGAAGCCTTTCGACTCCACCGGTAATTTTCATGCCATCGCGACGGGTGGAGGACTTCGCCAGGCCGCCGTTCGTGGCGCCGGAGCGGCCATTGCAGGGCAGGCGAGTAACTTCGCCGTCCAGATCGGATCAGTGGCCATTCTGGCGCGGCTACTTACTCCGGCTGATTTTGGGATCGTGACTATGGTCACCACTTTCAGCCTCCTATTTCGCAGTTTCGGCATGAATGGGTTCATGGAATTGATCATGCAGCGCGAGGAACTCACAGATTCTCTCGCGAGCAATCTTTTTTGGATCGAATTGGGCATCGGCACGATCCTCACTCTGGCGTTTGCCAGTACCGGACCTTTGTTGGCGCTTTTCTATCACAATTCGGCCGTAGGTCCGGTAACCGCGGGCTTGTCGCTGACGATTGGAGTTGGCTGCGTGGGGTGGATTCACATGGGCCTGCTGCAGCGTGCCATGCGTTTCAGGACGATTGCGATCATCAATTTCGCTGGGCAGCTAGTCTTGGTGATCGTCTCTATCGCATTGGCTTTGGCGGGCTGGCACTACTGGGCGCTGGTGTGGGGCAGCGTGACGCAGGCGGTAGTGGTGGCAGCGGGTGCCTGGCTGATGTGCCGTTGGACGCCGAGTTGGCCAGAACGTGCTCCCGGCACCGGTTCAGGGCTGAAGTTCGCGATGAACGTCTACTCGCATTTCGCTTTCAGCTACTCCACCCGCAATACGGATAACCTCCTCGTTGGGTGGCGGTATGGCGCTCAGTCACTCGGATTCTATAAGAAGGCATATGACCTTTTCGTTCTGCCAGAAACGCAATTGTTGGCGCCGTTGTCCGCCGTAGTCGTGAGCACACTGAGCCGCGTGAGCGGCAACCGCGAACAATTCCAGCGGTACTTTTTACGAGTGATCGCGGTTTTAGCGCTCGTGGGGATGGGAACCGGAGCGGATTTTGCCTTGGTGGGAAAGGATCTCATTCGTTTTCTGCTTGGGCCCGGATGGGAAGAGGCTGGCCGAATCTTTGCCTTATTCGGCCCGGGAATCGGAATCATGTTGCTGTATAACACGCACGGATGGATTCATCTTTCGATTGGGCGGCCCGAGAGATGGTTTCGTTGGGGCCTGATGGAATTTGTGTGCACAGCAACCTTGTTCTTGCTGGCTTTACCTTGGGGCCCCTCCGGAATCGCGCTCGCCTGGACGGTTTCCTTTTTCCTTCTGATGTTTCCTGGCTTCTGGTACGCAGGAAGGCCGATCGACCTTGGTATTGGGCCGATATTCGCCGTCATCTGGAGATTTTTTGTAGCATCGGCAGGGGCTGGCTTGGGGTGCGCTCTGATCGTCAGGATCATGTCGCGTTTTGCGACGCCCTTTGACGCCCCAAGCGCATTCGTGAGAATGGCTTCGGTTTCTCTGATGTTTTTCGCGCTGTATTTCGTCGGAGTGATTGCGCTCCACCGGGGACTGAAGCCCATCAGTGAGACTGTTTCGCTGCTTCGCGAGCTGCTGCCGGAAGGTACGGCTGGGCGCACGTTCTCTCCAGCCGAGGACACGCAGAGTGCGCTGACAATTCCTGCATGGTCCGGGGAACCCGAGTCGCAAGCGGATTTGTCGGGTAATACCGAACCTAAACGCTGAAAATTGCGGGGAGTATTGCGACAATTGGACGCCGACGGGAAGACATTCAACCGGGAGCAGCATAGCCTGAGCTCCAGTCGGGGTTAGAGAATCTTTGGCAAGGGGATTATCTGTGAGTCGACTACGGATCTTGGTACTAGCGCCCGATGCCAACCCAGAGTCTGTCAGCGTTAACCTGGTTTGCTATCGTCACGCTGAGGCTCTCGCCCAAATCCACGAGGTGACGCTGGTCGGCCGGTCATGCCACGAGGAGGCCTTGCGCCGCGCGGAGGCGCCCTTTCATACTATTAAGGTGATCAGCGTTCCGTGGCTCGATCGTATCTTTGACTGGGTTTTGCGTTGGATTTTCAAGAATAATTTCCATAGTCGCGCCCTGACAGCCTTCAGTTACCCCTTTTCTATTGCTTTTGAATGGTATACCTGGCGGTGCCTGCGGGCTCGGATTATCGCTGGGGAGTTCGACATCGTACTCCGCCTTTCGCCGGTAATCTCGGTCATACCCAGTGCCTTCCCGTTTTTGCTGAGGAACTGCGCCATACCTTTCATAATCGGGCCGATCAATGGTGGCCTCCCGTGGCCCCAGGGTTTTAGCCAGGCTGACAATCAAAAGGCGTGGATCGACAGCCTAAGGAATCTGTATCGATTTCTGCCTTTTGCTCGCTCTACCTATCGCCGAGCGGCCGCGATTATTGCAGGCTCATCGCAGACGCATGCCGAGTTTTCCGCTTACCGCGAGAAGCTTTTCTTTGTTCCGGAGAACGGCCTCACCCGTTCTCTTTGTTCCGGCGCCCCGCACCGTCGTGAACGCGACAGCAAACTCGAGTTGATTTTCGTCGGTGGGCTTGTACCGTATAAGGCTTGTGATCTCGCACTGCGCGCCGCCGCTCCGTTTCTGCGAAACGACTTGGCCCACTTTACGGTAGTTGGCGATGGCCCGGAGCGGAAGAGCTTTGAGCGACTCGTGAAATCTCTGGGAATCGAGGAAGCAGTTTCCTTCTGCGGGATGCTCACTCACGCCGAAGCGATGGAACGGTTGCGATCGGCGGACGTGCTGGTTTTTCCATCCGTTCGCGAGTTCGGTGGCGGTGTGGTTTTTGAGGCTCTGGCGGTCGGTGCGGTACCTGTTGTCGCAGATTTCGGCGGACCCGGTGATATCGTGCATCCCGAGGTGGGATACAAGGTGGCGCTTACCAATGAGAGCGACGTTGTGGAGCAGATCGAAAAGATTCTGACGGAACTAGCACACAATCGGGACCGGCTAGAGCGACTACGGCGACAAGGAATGGCTTATGCGCGGGAGCGCCTGACCTGGGATGCTAAAGCGCAAACCGTTACACAGATCATGCACTGGGTTGTCGCGCGAGGTCCGAAGCCAAACCTTCCGCCGCCAAAGGCGTTATCTGCTGATACCGGCTCTTCACGGGAGAAAGCCGTTCCGTTCGCTGGGAGCACGGCGTCCAGATAGGTCTCTTCGGAGTGCCCACACGCGAGGCGAGAGTGTTCTTTGTGTCTGCAAAGGGAAGCTGGGTGTGAACGTCGATTATGGAAACGGGTAGCCTTGCGGAGAAGTCCCCTGCTACGAAGATTGAGGACCACAAACACAGAGTGCTTATTTCAACGCTGGGAATCGAGATTGGTTTGTTGACTGGGTGCCAGGACCGGCCTTATGCGTTTGGGTTGGCTATGGCGCTGGTTTCGAAACGCGTCGGCGTGGATGTGATTGGCGGCGATGAGATAGACAGCCCTGAGCTGCACGTCACTCCTTACTTGCGATTTCTGAATTTGCGCGGCAATCAGCACGAGAAAGTGGGTATCGCGAAAAAATTGTCGAAGTTGGCTTCTTATTATGCGCGGCTGATGCGGTATGCGGCGCGCTCGACGCCGCGGATATTGCACATTCTGTGGAATAACAAGATCGAGTGGTTCGATCGCACGATCTTGATGCTCTACTACAAGGCGCTGGGCAAAAAGGTAGCGCTTACCGCTCACAACGTGAATCAAGCGAGGCGAGACGCGAAGGATTCGCTGCTGAACCGCGTGACTCTCAGAATTCAGTACCGGCTTTGTGATCATATTTTTGTCCACACGCAGAAGATGAAAGACGAGCTTTGCCAGGACTTTGGCGTCGCCGAAAGAGCGGTGACTGTGATCCGGCATCCGATCAACAACGCCTTTCCTGATACCGCGCTCACAGCCGCTGAGGCCAAGCGGCAGCTGGGTCTGCGGGATGACGAAAAGGCGGTCCTGTTCTTTGGCAGAATCAGGCCCTACAAAGGCATTGAACATCTGCTCGCCGCCTTTCGATTGATCGCAGCCAAACATTCGAACTATCGACTGATTATCGCCGGCGAGCCAAAGAAAGGCTCGGAAGAATATCGCGATGAGATTGAGCGAGCCGCGAAGAAGGAATTCGCGCCCGATCAAATTATCTTGAAGATCCAGTTCATTCCCGACGAGGAAATGGAAATCTATCTTAAAGCGGCGGACGTTTTGGTTCTCCCCTATAAGGAGATTTTCCAGAGCGGCGTGCTCTTCCTCGCCTACAGTTTCGGCTTGCCGGTGGTCGCGACGGACGTGGGGTCTTTCCGAGAGGAAATCGTGGAAGGCAAGACGGGTTTTCTATGCCAACCTGGCGATCCGGAAGCGCTGGCGAAGGCCATCGAGACGTACTTTACCAGCGATCTTTACAAGAACTTGAAGGTACGCCGGCAAGAACTGAAGGATTACGCAGACGCCAACCATTCCTGGAATGCAGTGGCCGACTTGACCCGAAACGCCTATGCTGAAATGTTGGGGAGTGCTTCCTGATGCAGCCATTGGTATCCATTCTGATTCCCACATACAACGCGGAAGCGTGGATTTCTGACACGCTGCGCTCCGCGATCGCCCAGACCTGGGAACGAAAAGAAATCATCGTCATTGACGATGGGTCCAAGGATCAGACGCTGGCCGTGGCCCGACGGTTTGAATCGCAACAGCTCAAAGTTGTGACGCAGAAAAATCAGGGTGCGTCGGCGACTCGGAACAATGCCTTCGCGATGAGCCAGGGCGATTACGTGCAGTGGCTGGATGCAGATGATCTGATGGGTCCGGAAAAGACAGCTTCGCAGATGGAGGCAGCCGAACGCAGCGGCAGCAAGCGCACGCTGATTTCCGGTGCGTGGGCGAAGTTCATGCACCGGCCGTACCGAGCGGCATTCCGCCCAAGTCCGTTGTGGCAAGACCTGCTTCCCGCGGAATGGCTCATGCGCAAGATGGAAGGCAATATCTACATGCAGACGGCGACCTGGCTGGTCAGCCGTGAGCTCGCCGAAGCAGCGGGACCATGGGATACCAGGTTGCTGGGCGATGATGACGGCGAATTCTTCTGCCGCGTGCTTCTCGCAAGCAAGGGAACACGCTTCGTAGAGAGTCGAAAGTCTATTATCGCGAGGCCGGCGCGAGCAGCCTGAGCTACATCGGAAATTCCAATCGAAAGCTCGAGGCGCAGTGGATTTCGATGAAACTGCATATCGGCTACCTCCGGTCGCTGGTGGACGATGCACGCGCTCGCGCCGCTTGCGTGACCTATCTGCAAAACTGGATGGGGTGTTTCTATCCCGAGAGACTCGACCTCTTCCAAGAAGCGGAAGAGCTTGCCAAGAGCCTCGGGGGTGAACTGCAAATTCCGCGATTCTCCTGGAAGTATTCGTGGATCGAAACAATGTTCGGCCGGTCTCAGGCGAAGCGTGCGCAGGTAATGCTGCCGCGAATGAAGTGGTCAGTTGTGCGGGCTTGGGATAAAACGCTCTTGCGCATTGAGAATCGGAAACTTGCGGACAGCCTCTAAAGGTGAGCGCCGCGTCACGGAACGTGCGGAGGACTTGTTGATGGTGGTTCGTCGAGCTTTTGGAGAGACTTCATGATCATTACGCGCACTCCACTTCGCATTTCGTTCTTTGGCGGCGGCACCGACTATCCGGTGTGGTACCGCGAGCATGGCGGAGCGGTGCTGTCGACTACGATCGATAAGTCTTGCTATATCACCTCCCGATGGCTGCCGCCTTTCTTTGAGTACCACAGCCGCATTTCGTATTCGAAAGTTGAGAACGTCAGCAAGAATAGC
The DNA here is from genome assembly GCA_963780035.1 of uncultured Acidobacteriota bacterium. GTDB lineage: Bacteria > Acidobacteriota > Terriglobia > Acidiferrales > UBA7541 > Palsa-295. Next base: position 33,714 of record CAWAAG010000028.1, read on the forward strand.
CAGATCGAGCATCCCTCGGTGCGTGCGTGCCTGGAATATATGGGAATCACCGACGGCGTGGAAGTGCACCACGTTGCGGACCTGCCGGCGCGGACCGGGTTGGGCACCAGCTCCGCGTTTACGGTGGGATTTCTGCTGAGCTTGTACGCGCTGAAAGACCAGATGCGCGACAAGCACGCTCTGACGGCTGAAGCGATACACGTGGAACGGGATTTGCTGCAAGAAGCAGTCGGCGCGCAGGACCAGGCCAGCTGTGCGCACGGGGGCTTCAATCGCATCAATTTTCACTGCGATGACACAATCGAGGTGAAGCGAATCCTGGCGGCCCCTAGCAGACTGGCAGAATTGGAAAAGCACTTGGCGCTGTACTTCACCGGGTTTGCCCGCACCGCTTCCGAAATAGCCAAAGAGCAACTGAAAGCAACGCCGAATCGGCAGAAAGAGCTGACGGAAATGCTTCAAATGGTTGACGAGGCCGAAGCTATCGTCACCAATTCCAACCGCTCGTTGGACGAGTTTGGCAAGTTGTTACATCAGGGCTGGCAGATCAAGAGATCGCTGACGCAAAGAATCTCCAATTCCAGCATTGATGAGATTTACGAGGCCGGGCTCAGCGCCGGCGCGTTGGGAGGCAAGCTGCTGGGTGCCGGCGGAGGCGGCTTCATGTTGTTTTTCGTGCCGCCAGAGCGAAAGGAAGCGCTGAGAATGCGTTTGAAGAATCTTGCTGTGCGTTCCGTTCGCCTTCTCTAATAGAGGCAGCGACGTCGTCGTCTACGAGCCGGAGGCGGCATACGACAAATCGCTCGCCAGTGACCGCTCCGAAATCTATGCCCAGCGTACCTGACGCCGTCGTGCTGTGCGGAGGCGCCGGCCTTCGCTTGAGAAGCGTCACGGGCGATGCCCCCAAATCGCTGGCGAACATTGGCGGGCGGCCGTTTCTGGATATCCTGCTCTGCCAGTTGCGACGCCACGGATTCCAGCGAGTCATCTTGGCGGTCGGCTACCAGAAAGAGCTGATTCGGGAACATTTCGGCGACCGAGCGTTCGGGCTAGATTTGAAATACTCCATCGAGTCGGCCCCTCTGGGGACGGGCGGTGCTTTGCGCAACGCCGTCGATCAGATCGGATCAGAGTCCGTGTTGATTATGAACGGCGATAGCTATACAGACGCCGACCTGGCTGCGTTTGCTGCTGATTATAGCCGCGCGAAGGCCGAAGTCTCGATGCTGGTGGTGCCGGCCGACGGACGAGTTGATTGCGGACTGGTTTCCGTGGATGCCAACGGCAAGGCGCTCGGTTTCAAGGAGAAGCAGTCCGCGCTCGGAACGCAGTACGTGAATGCGGGCATCTACATGGTGACGAAGCGCATACTTTGCGAGGTGGCGTCGGGCGTTCCGGTGTCGATCGAAACTGATCTTTTCCCGCGATGGCTCGCCGAAGGTAAATATCTTCGCGCGTTCATCCATCAAGGGCGAGTGCATAGACATTGGCACCCCCGAACGATATCAGAGCGCACAAATTACCTTGGCCAACGTCGAAGCCGGCGGAAGCTTTGCAGAATCCGAGGGACGACGCGCGTGAAGGTTCTTATCACGGGCGCGGCCGGATTCATCGGTGGATTCCTCGCGCGCCATTGCGCGGAATCCGGCTCCACAGTGGTTGGCATCGACATCCGAGAACCGGAGACTAGGTGGACGGCCGCGGCGTTTGAGCGTTGCGACGTCCGAGACTCTGTACGTCTGACAGAGATGCTCTCAACGTTTCGGCCGGACTGTATTTTCCATTTGGCGGCGCAGAGCTACCCCACCGTGTCGTTGAGCCGCCCGCTTGAGACAATGGAAACAAATGTGGGCGGGACAATCAGCTTGTTCGAATGCCTGCGGGCTTCTGGATTGAGGCCAACGGTGATCGTGGCTTGTTCGAGCGCCGAATACGGCGTGGTCGCAGCCACTGATTTGCCCGTTCAAGAGACTCACGCGCTTCGTCCGTTGCATCCTTACGGCGTGAGCAAAGTGGCTCAGGATTTGCTCGCGGCACAGTACTTCGCGAACTACGGGATTCCAGCGATTCGAATTCGCATTTTCAAGACCACTGGTCCCGGAAAGATGGGTGATGTCTGTTCCGATCTTGCAAAGCGGGCCGTCGAGATCGAGATGGGGAAGCGGCCTGCGACGCTGGCGGTTGGCAATCTCGGCAATCGCCGCTCGATTGTGGATGTGCGCGATCTGGTGCCGGCGCTGCGATTGGCGGTGGAGAACTGCGCGCCCGGAGAGGTTTACAATCTCGGCGGCGATGACATCTACTCGGTGGAGGAATTGGTGGAGGCCGTTCGCGAACAGGTGGGTTTCAGCTTTGCTGTCGAACAGCGGCCCGAGCTGATGAGGTCTTGCGATGAGCCGGTGACGGCCGGCGACAATGCGAAGTTTCGGAGTCGCTGTGCGTGGAGCTCCGAAGATTCGTCTGGCGACGACTTTACACGACATGCTGGAGTGGTGGAGAGCGCGGCTTGCGGGAGTGGCGCTGCCGGGGCCGCGGGCGGAAAGCGCCCGAGCCCACAATCTGGGCCGCTGAATCCAGGATCTTTTTGCAGCGATCGAGGCCCGCATGCGGTTCAGCTATGAGGGCAAACTGAAGATTCCAGGAATTTTCGCCGGACAGCAAGCGGCACGGAGCGCGAGTCTGAAATGACGACGAAAACGCACGAAAACACTAAACTGTTGAACGATCTGGTGCTGGACCGGATTCAGCGCAGCATCGACGTCAAGCAGGCGCTGCTGTTGGACGCTACGTTTCGTGAGCTGGTGGCGCAAGCAGCCATGCAAATCGTGAAATCGCTCCGCGCGGGCGGCAAAGTCCTATTCTTCGGCAACGGCGGCAGCGCGGCGGATGCGCAGCACCTCGCTGCAGAGTTTACGGGACGGTATTTGAAAGAGCGCCGTGCGTTGCCGGCGCTGGCGCTGCATGGCAACTCCTCGGCGGTGACGGCGATCGGAAACGATTACGGCTTCGACCTGGTGTTCGCGCGCCAGATGGAAGCGTTGGGCAAAGAAGGCGATGTGGCAGTGGGCATTTCCACCAGCGGAAATTCGCGCAATGTGCTGCGGGCGCTGGAAGTCGCGAAAGCGAGAGGGATTTACACGGTGGCTCTGACAGGCGCGTCAGGTGGATTAATGAAAAAACTGGCGGATTGCACGCTTTGTATTCCGTCGGAGGAAACGCCGCGAATCCAAGAATGCCATATCCTGACGGGCCACATCATTTGCGAGATCGCAGAAGAAATGCTGTTCGAGGCTTCGGCATAGGGATTATGCAGCAACGATTTCGTCGTGACGCTTCTCTGTGGCGCCTCAGCGTTGTGCCTCGGCGAAAGCTGGACGGGAGCCGGAGTATAACTTGTTAAGAATCCTCTTTCGAGAAATAGGTAGCGCCGTCAAAGGGCCGGCGATCTTCATCGACCGCGACGGCGTGATCAATTGCAGAAGGCCTGGCGACTACGTGTTGAACTGGTCGCAGTTCGTTTTTGTTCCCGGCATCCGCGAAGCGTTGAAGCAATTGTCGTCGCTTGGGCTGCCCATGATCGTCATTTCGAACCAGGCGGCGGTGGGGAAGGGCCTGCTGAGTCAAGCCGGCCTGGAAGAAATCACAGCTCGTATGAATGAGGTGTTGCTTGCAGATGGCACATCTCTCGCCGCTGCCTACTACTGCCCGCACAGGATCGAAGACGATTGCCCTTGCAGAAAGCCGAAACCTGCGCTGCTTCTGAGCGCTGCGTGCGACTTCGGTATTGACTTGAGCCGCTCCATTTTCATTGGGGATTCCGACACAGATGTGGAGGCTGCCCGGGCCGCGGGCTGCGCGTCGGTGTCATTCGGCTCGGAGATTGGTGCACAGTCGCCTTCTCGGACGGAACTTCTTATCGCGCGCGAGGTGACTCGCCTTTACGCTACGGTAGAGCGGCATGTGCAGCGGGCTACAGAACATGCTTCGTCAGATAACTAGTATCCTATCCCGGATACAGGACATTAGCTCGGCTTACTGAACCGTCGCCGTCAAGTTCGACGGGGGGTTAGGCGCTTGCGAACCACCGCCCCCGCCGCCACCAGAACCTCCGTCTGAGGCATAACAGGCAGCGGCATTAAACTTGGAGTTAAAGCTTCCGGTGCCATCTGGCGTACCGCCCATCTGGTTCAAGTAGCAGCGCATCGCTGGATTTGAATTGGCATAGCCGTCGTTGGCCGAAGCGGTGAGTGTCCCGCCTGCACACTGAGAACTGGATAGCGCGCGGGACCAATTGTAGGTTCCGCCATTGCACATTCCAATGTCGCCGCTTGTCACGTCAGGGCCGATCGGCGGATATTGTGGACAAGTGCCCGTGGTCGGATTCTTCCAGAAGGCAAGCCCTGTTCCGCAGTTAGCAGATGCGGATGTCGCACCATTGTAGAACGAGGCTGGAAAGTTGTGGCTGCTGGGAACCGGGTTCGGAAAGTGCGGATCAGCCGTCGGCACTTCGGACGCGTTCCACTGGACAGCGCCGTTTACTACGTCGTAGTTTCCATAGCGATAGAACGAACTGGCTGTGAGCGGGTCGTTCGGCAGAGGAACGGCGTTGTTGTAATCAAGCTGTGCGACGTGGGCGAATCCGATATCCCAAATATGGACGTTACCCGGTCCAGTTCCGTAGTCGGTCGAGCAGTACCGCTGCGAGGGAGAAGCTGGGATGCACTGGTAGATCGTGTGGTATCCCGCAGTGCCCAACACGTTGGCAAGATAGTTGTTGTACCGCGAGAACGCAGCAACGATGACCGGAATCGTTATGTTGGTCGGCATTGTACCGTTATTCGACTCGTAGCCGACAAAGTAGTTTCGATAGTACGTGTCGAAGAAATGAGGTCCGTGTATAGCGTCCTGGTTCGACCCCTGACCGATGTTACCTTCCTCCAGAATATAATCAGTGGCAGTGGAGTGCATGGGACTGCTGGCAAAGGCGAAAGAAGAAGCTGAGTCGTAATCGTTTACTGAAAAATTATACGCGAAAACACAACCGGTGCAGGTTCCGTCCGGATTCAAAGGATCTACGATGGCTTGCAGGATGTTGTTCTCAAACAGTGAGTTTTCCACTTCTCCGAGGGAGCCGATTCCGTAGCTCGTGGTGCCAGCGTAGAGGGTTCCGTAAAAGTAATTGTTCGCAACCAGAAGATTCTGGACTGTTTGGGCTCGGACATGAAAAAAGTCGGAAGTGTTCGATGCGATGCCAGTAATCCACACTCTCGTCGCGTTGCTGGCATTCACGGCAGACAGGCCGTTTCCAGTGTTTACGGCGCTCTCATCGAGCTCCATATTCTCGACTCCAGCGTTGATGACGGTGCCGGTTCCCCACCAGGCTTGTGGACCTTGGCTCGATGCCCAGTTGGGCTCCATGATCGGGCGATTAATTGTGACGGTGTAAGGGCCGGTGCCGCTGATTGCGGTCGCCAGCACCATTTCATTTTCTTGCCGGGCACTGCGTCCGGCATTCGAGGGATTCTCGTTTGCCCCTATCATGTCAACGGCGTTATCAAACACCCCGTTGTTGTCGTATGCGCTGACGCCCGTGATGTTGACTTGAAATCCCGTTCCGCCACCGCTGGTGGAAGTTGTGGTTGTCGGCTGCCCGGAAGTGTACGTATAACCACCTCCGCCATTCGTGATGCTGAATCCTGTCACGGCGCCGCCCGAGACGCTAGTCACCTTGTAGGTTGCTGTGCCGGTGCCGTAAGCCGCGCCGAATAAGGCGGGCGTGGTCGGGTTAATAGTGCCCGTATCATTTACAGCGTATCCGCTTCCTCCGCCTCCAGAATAGACCGATGCGGCAGTGATGAAACCTGCGGTCGGAGTACAATAGACGTTGCTGGCAGTTCCGCTGTAACCCGTGTCACACTGATCCAGCGTGATGGGAGTTACGTTCAGGGTGATGCCGGTCACGTTGTCGAGCTTGATTGATGTTGACCCTTGTGAGAATCCGCTTGTCCAGTTCGCGAGTTGAGAGTATCCAGCCACAAATTTCCCGGGTGGGCACGGCCACACTGTTCCAGCGCTGCAATAGCCGTCATAAACCAGCGTGCCCTCGATACAGACAATGGCGGAACAACTGTACGATCCACTTGCGGAAGCGTGGAGGCGCGTGGCGTTCGCTCCTCCCCCGCGCAGGACACAATTGCTCGGTACGTTGATGGATCCGTTTAGATAGAACTCGGCAGGCGATGCAGTGGTGCCCGCAAGCAGAACATAATGATTCGTGCCACAAGTTGCGAGAGCAGCCGCGATGCCGCATGCCGAAGGCGAAACGGGTGACCCGCTCGCGCCGCAGGCTTTTATCGTCGCCCCTGATTGCGTCCATGAGCCGTCGGGAGGAAGATCTCCCGGCAAGCCCGCATAAGTCCAGTCGGTAGCGCGCGCCGGGGCGATAATTCCAGACCACGCTTGGGCGAAGCACGGAGTGGACAGCAAAAAGAAAGCGAGCAGGAGTCTTGGCATGGTCCCAGTTCCACGCTGAGGCAAGCACACCGATCCGAGCCACTTTATTTGGCTTGCCACGAACGGCAAGCGTTTTGAGAAGGATCGTATTTTCATAATCATATGCTACATTGTTGCGTTGAAGCGAACCGGGGTCAACTGTACCGAGGGTCAGTATTGGGACATCTAGAATGTCCTATTCGTGCAGCGAGAAGAACGAAAACCCGCGACGTATATCGTTGGTTTGTTAGACAGCGGCATTACTTGACGCCATGACCGTGGAAACCCCGTGATTTCAGTCCATTGCGTGCGGAGCGCCTCTAGAGCCCTCTGACGCGACCATGGAGAGGTATTTCTTGGACCGCTTAAGTATTGCCATTATTGAGGTTTATGTTGGAAAGGCTCGAACTTGCGCGAGTCAGCGGGCTGTTGAAGAATGATGCGGCGCCGGTCCGTCTGATCCTTTGAGCTAATTTCAGATCTCGTGAGCGCGCTCAGCGGGCACTTCACCAGCAGGCCCAATTCCCCAATTAGTTGTCGATCAAAGTAGTTGCTACCGATCGGTCGCCGGACTACTTGGGACAGTTTGAGTCCGACGATGGTTTGCCCCCCCTGCGATTAGCTCCCTAGCGTAGAAAGGACTGCTGAATTGTCGTCGAAAGCACCCGCCAACTTGTCAGACGATGGCTTTTGGGCAACTGCTGCCTGAAGGTTCAGAGCCGCCCTCGAACTCGCGGTAGGGCCGGCTCAAAATTCCTCCACCAAACCAATTCAATCCAATTGTGGAATCGCCGGTTACGAAAACAGGTGCTAGCCGCGCTTGAATGTGTAGACTTTAGACGGAGGTTAGACGTGTACATTGTGGAGCGCGCGAAAATTTTTGTGCAGGGATTCCTGGCTAGCTATGGCCCTTCGAGCATCAAGAAGCGTCTGTGGGACAAGGATTTCTCCGGGGGACAAATGGAATTTCATCGACAACACGATGGGCGATTGTGTCTATCCACATCTCGAGAAGTATGCCAGAAATGGACACATATTAGATCTTGGATGCGGCCCTGGCAACACGGCGAATGAATTGAGCCCCAGCGCGTATGAGAAATATATCGGTATAGACATATCCGAGGTGGCCCTGGCCAAGGCAGTGAAGCGGACGCAAGAGGATGGGGCGGACGTCAGTGACGAAAACAGGTGCTAGCCGCGCTTGAATGTGTAGACTTTAGACGGAGGGTAGACGTGTACATTGCGGAGCGTGCGAAAATTTTTGTGCAGGGATTCCTGGCTAGCTATGGCCCCTCGAGCATCAAGAAGCGGCTTTGGGATAAGGACTTTTCCGGGGACAAGTGGAATTTTATAGACAATACGACGGGCGATTGTGTCTACCCACATCTGGAGAAGTACGCTCGGAACGGAAACATCCTGGATCTTGGGTGCGGGCCAGGCAACACGGCGAATGAACTGAATTCCAGCGTTTATGAGAGGTACGTCGGCATAGATATATCCGAGGTGGCGCTAGCCAAGGCCGTGAAGCGAACACAAGAGAGCGGCCGAGCGGAGAAGAATAGCTTCGCGTGTTCGGATTTCCTTGGATACAGCCCAACGCAGGAATTTGACGTGATCCTCTTCCGCGAGTCCTTGTACCACGTGCCGTATGGCCAAGTCCTAAAAATACTTGAGAAATACTCGAAGCATCTGAAGAAGAGCGGCGTATTCATCGTCAGGCTTTACTTGGGCGACCATCGGCCTGGCAAGATCAAGTTTCGCGTGAAGCGAAAGATAGACTTAATCAAAAGAGAATTTGACGTCTTGGAGTCACCGCAATACGACACCCCTGGATTACCGATAGTGGTGGTATTTCGACCGCGGCAGTAAGGTTGATTAACGAAAATCCGAGAAGCTTCGTTTATCCGAGGAGATCGAATCGTGCAGCCCGGCGTCGTGATACTTGGCCGAGATCGCCACTCTCGTTGTTCCTACCGCACCTAAAGAGACGAATGCGGTTCCCACCAGAAGCACAAGATGCATAATCTATTGGCACCAGCGTTTGGCGACGGCGCTAGAGACGAAAGGAACCCGCTTTGAGAATTAGCATCTTTGGAATGGGCTACGTCGGGACTGTGTCGGCGGGATGCCTCGCGCAAGATGGCCATGAGGTCGTCGGGGTGGACCCGGTGCGCACGAAGGTGGATCTGATCAACGCCGGACAGGCTCCGATCATCGAAGCGGACATCGCCGAGATCGTGGCCACCACCGTCAAAAGTGGGCGGCTGCGAGCGACAAGCGACCAGGACCAGGCAATCCGCGAAACAGAGCTTTCCTTCGTCTGCGTCGGCACCCCAAGCCAGGCCAATGGCAATCTCGACCTTACCTACATACGGCGCGTGTGCGAACTGATTGGCGAAGCTCTAAGAAACAAATCCGCCCGCCATACCGTCGTAATTCGCAGCACGATATTGCCGGGCACGATGCATCAAATTGTGATTCCGATCCTGGAGGAACACTCGGGCAAAAAGGCCGGAACGGACTTCGGCGTGTGCAACAACCCTGAATTCTTGCGTGAGGGCTCGGCAGTGAAGGATTTCAATTCTCCGCCGAAAACGGTAATTGGGGAATTCGATCGGGCCAGCGGCGATATGCTGGCTGCGCTGTACTCCAAACTGGAAGCGCCATTGATCAGGACCAACATCGAGACCGCCGAGATGGTCAAGTACGTGGATAATAGCTGGCACGCGCTCAAGATCGGCTTTGCCAACGAAATTGGGAATCTTTGCAAGTCTTTTTCGATCGACGCGCACGACGTCATGAAGATTTTCTGTCAAGACAAGAAGTTAAATATCTCTCCTGCATACCTTTTGCCGGGGTTTGCCTTCGGCGGTTCGTGCTTGCCGAAGGATTTGCGGGCTCTTGCGTACAAAGCCAAGACGCACGATCTGCAGCTGCCGATTATGACCTCGATTCTGCCAAGCAACGAACTGCAGGTGGCGAGAGGATTGCAGCTGATCATGGACAGCGGGTCCAAACGAGTGGGCATTTTGGGGTTTAGCTTTAAAGCCGGCACCGACGATCTGCGCGAGAGTCCGATGATCGAGATCATCGAGCGCCTCATAGGCAAAGGTTATGACCTGCGCATCTTCGACAAGAATGTGAATCTAGCCAAACTGGTTGGTGCGAACCGAGATTTCATTCTCAACCGGATTCCCCACATTTCCAGGCTAATGGTAAATGGAGTTGACGCGGTTCTGGACCATGCGCAAACGATCGTGATCGGCAATAAGGATCCAGAGTTCGAGGGTGTGCTGGGACGTTTGCGCGATGGACAGCACCTTGTGGATTTCGTGCGGATTACAAATCGCAGGAGTGAAAATGGCAAGTACGACGGCATCTGTTGGTAACGAATCAAAGATACAAACCGGCAGTGGCGTTTCCAAGGACCAAATTGCGGAATCGCTGGGCAGGCTTTCCGGCTGGCTAGAGAAGAACGATTATCGCGGCTACGATACCTTTGATGGTTTGAACGCGAAATATGCGCGGTCACTGACGTTCGAGACGAACTTCCTGCGGACCGTACTTCAACAAGGAGTACGGCGATTTCCGATCAATTTGCGGCCGATATTGGCAATTCCCAAAAGTCGATCCACGAAGGGCATGGGTTACCTGGCTAAGGGGTTCATGCGGCTTCAACACGCCACGGGCGAGAAGACTTGGGGGCAAAAGGCAGAGGCTGCGCTGCAATGGCTGGTGGAAAACGAATCCACAGGTTACTCGGGCGCCTGTTGGGGCAATCACTTCGATTATCAATCAAGGAGTTTTTATCTGCCGAAGGGAGTGCCGACGATCGTCTGGACCTCGCTGATCGGCCATTCGTTTCTGGACGCCTATGAGCACTTCGGCGACGAAAAATATTTGCAAGTCGCGGTCAGCGCCTGCGAGCACATTGTTCGCGATCTTGACACTTTCGCCGAAGGGGACTCTCTCTGCTTGAGCTACATTCCCACCCAAAATAAGCAGGTGCACAATTCCAATACTCTGGGTGGAAGCTTTCTGGCTCGAACGTATTCTCACACCCGAAATGAATCCTACCGATCATTGGCGGAAAAAGCGATGCGGTACACGGCCAGCCACCAGCGGGCCGATGGCTCATGGTATTACGGCGAGGCAGCTAACTTGCGTTGGGTCGATAATTTCCACACCGCATATGTATTGGATTGCTTCAAATACTATGCGACGGCGACCGGCGATGAACAGTTTGAAGAAAAACTGAACAAAGGCTACGATTTCTGGAAAAGAACTTTCTTTTTGCAAGACGGGACGCCCAGATATTACGATCACAAGACTCTGCCGCTCGATATTCAGTGTTGTTCTCAGGCAATCGATACGCTTGTTTTCTTCCAAGATCGAGATCCAGAGAACCTTGCGCTGGCTTCGCGCGTGGCCAAATGGACTATCGACAACATGCAAGATCGCACCGGTTACTTCTACTATCGCCGCTATTCGCCTTGGATTGTGAACAAGACCCCCACGCTGCATTGGGGACAAGCGACCATGTTCTGCGCGCTCGCCGGACTCTACAAACTGCTGTAACACAGGAACGCTTTGGGCCCGAAGAAAAAGGTTCTTATAATCGTCGAAAACCTTCCCGTGCCGTTCGATTCGCGCGTCTGGAAGGAAGCTGCTTCGCTCCGCGACAACGGATACGAAGTGACCGTGTTGTGTCCACGGGGCAAAGGTTACCTGCAGCGGCATGAAGTGATCGATGGAGTGCATATTTACCGCCATCCCATGCCGCGGGAAGGAAATAGCGCTTTCGGATATTTGTATGAGTACGGCTCGGCGTTAATTTGGGAGTTTCTGTATGCATGGTGGATTTATTTGCGGCGCGGATTTCATGTCATTCAGGGTTGCAACCCTCCCGACGATATTTTTATGGTGGCCCTACCGTTTAAATTATTCGGAGTGAAATATATTTTCGATCACCACGACGCAAACCCGGAACTTTATCTTTCGAAATATGAGAAGAAAGGTGTCTTCTACCACATACAAGTCTGGCTCGAGAAGATGACGTATCGCTTCAGTGATGTGGTGATGGCCACCAATGCCAGCTACGCAGAACTTGCCGTAACCAGAGGTGGCTTGGCTCCGGGAGACGTCTTCGTTGTACGCAACGGGCCCGATCTTGAGACCTTCATGCCCGTTCCCGCCAATCCCGATCTGAAGTTTGGCAAGCCATATCTGGTCGGCTATGTGGGCACCATGAGCATCCAAGAGGGATTGGACATCCTGCTGGATGCAGCGCTCCACATCAAGAATCTGGGACGACGCGATGTACATTTCACGTGCGTCGGCGGCGGGCCCGGCCTTGCCGGTCTGCGGCAAATGGTAAAGGACAAGAATCTCGAGGACATTGTCAATTTCACAGGAAGAGTTTCCGATCAAGAACTATTGGACATCCTTTCCACGGCCGACGTCTGCGTGAATCCGGACAAGCCATGCGAGATGAATGATATTTCGACGATGATTAAGATCATGGAATATATGGCGCTGGGTAAACCTATCGTTCAATTCGACTTGAAGGAAGGCCGATTCAGCGCCCAGGAAGCGTCACTCTATAGCGACAACGGAAATCAAGTGACAGATTTCGCCAACAAAATACTCTGGCTTCTCGAACGTCCCGACGAGAGAAGAAGGATGGGTGAGTTCGGGAGAAGGAGGGTCGAACAAGCACTTGCATGGAAGTATTCCGTCGAGAATCTGGTCGCCGCCTATCGCCGAGTTTTTGACAAGTGAATAACCGGAACTTTTATGTGCTGGCTGGTTGAGATCACCTGGTCTGCACGTTGCGATCGAGTCTGGGCCTTAAGCCGTGGCTCCGATGGGCGGTTCTATCGCTATGAATTTAAGCGGCTTTCGGCCGTGGAATCGAGCGTAAATTCCGTCCGATGAGTTACGTATCGAGGCAAAAATTTTCCCTCGGGCGCCTCTTTCTCGATGCGCGCGGATTGGTGGCCGTCGACAGTGGGCAACCTACGGCTAAGCCTTTCTTTTTTAATATGTTACAGATAGTACGGGCCAGCGGCTCCACCACGATATAGTCCGTCTGGCAGACTGTGTGCACAGTCAACAGGTATGCTCGCGCGCCCAGATGCGATAGCCTACCCTCATAGCGAACCGGCGTCGCGCGTCGGGTCAGGATCGGTCCGTCATGCCCGCGGCCATCGACCGGACAGTTGCCTGAATGCAGCCTCGCAGACCGCAACGGAGCCCTCGTCGCTCACGAAGACATTGACCATTTACACGTTAAATCCACTTTCGGATCATCGCTGGGATGACCTGGTTGCCCGCCACCCAAATGCTTCTGTATTTCATCAACGAGGCTGGCTGGAAGCACTCGCGCGCACTTACGGATATGAGCCGCTAGTTTTCACCACAAGTTCCCAGAACTCGGATTTGGAAAATGGGCTGTTGCTATGCCGCGTGAATAGCTGGCTCACTGGGAGTCGACTTGTATCGCTGCCTTTTTCAGATCACTGTGAGCCGCTTTGCGACTCACTGGACGAAATGAACGCTCTGCTTTCGTATGCACAAGCGGCGCTACGAGATCACGGCTTGCGCTACGTGGAACTTCGTCCGGTCAACGAGGCTTTCGGAAAAACTCTTGCCGCTAGCGGATTTCGACCAGCCGGAAATTACTTCCTCCATCTGATCGACCTGCGTCCGAAGCTCGCGGAAGTGTTCGGCGGTCTAGACAAAGATTGTGTCCAGCGTCGGATTCACCGCGCGGAGAAGGCCGGTCTGGTCGAGCAAACCGGAAACTCGGAGAGTCTGCTCGAAGATTTCTACAGACTTTTGGTGGCGACGCGGAGGCGGCATCACCTGCCTCCCCCGCCCTATCTGTGGTTTCAAAACTTGGTTCGTTGCCTGGGGAAATCTCTGGAGATCCGTTTGGCCTACAGAGACGAGAGGCCGATTGCTGCGATTCTCACTATTCGCTCCGGCAATGTTCGCTACTTCAAGTACGGGTGTTCCGATGCGCGGTTCCATAAGTTCGGGGCTACGCCGTGGCTCTTATGGCGAGCAATCGCCGCGGCGAGATCGGACGGCGCGCTGCTGTTTGACCTGGGACGGACTCAGGATGACAACGCTGGGCTTCTTGCGTTCAAGGACCACTGGGTCCGTTGCAACAAGCGCCTGATCTATTGGAGATTCCCGAACGCTGCGTCGCTTGACTCGGCCGATGGGTGGAAGCTGAAGATAGCGAAGAGCATCTTTGCTTCCATGCCGGAGAGGTTACTGACTGCGATTGGAAGTGCTATTTATCGGCACATTGGCTAGAGAATGCCGTATGCGATTTCGCGACGTCGAGCGTAGTCCAGGATTTGCGAGTGGCGTGTTTCGAAAGAAGCGAAGAAGCGGGCTCGAAAGTCCGGGCGTCAGAACGGCCCGTTCGCTGATGGCGATGTCGTGAAGCGAATTGCGTTTTGTGACAGGTTCTTCGCACTAGAAGGAATTAGTTACACCTAACCGTGACTCGCGCTCTCTTAGATTACTATCGGATTCCCGAAGACTCACTTCGCGGCATGTCTCCGAGTCCTAACTCCGCGACTGCGGAAACCGGTTTCTTTCGATTTGGGGCAAAGAATATCTGCTACGGACGGTGCCAGTCAGGGGTCGCGGCGGACGTGGCAGGTTCCGCGCGATTTGATGCTTCCAAAGCTGTATTGCGCGATGGCACCACGCTTCAGCTTCCGTTTGACTTCAGCGACGTCATCGAGAATCTTCGTCTGGAGCACTATCGGCAGAAAATGGTTCCAAGCAGAGAGGTATTCGCCGCGAGCGAACCGGTTCGTAAGCTCTACTATCTGTTTCGAGAGTTTCTGCCAGTTTCCGTACGTCGCCACTTGCAGAGGGCTTACTTTCGCGACTGGAAAGAGCTGCGATTCCCGGCATGGCCCGTGGATTTCACCGTGGACACGCTTCACGAGGAGATCCTGCGCCTCTTGATGGAAACAAGCGAAGTCAAGAAGATACCGTTTATTTGGTTTTGGCCGGAGGGTGCGAACAATTGCGTGATGATGACGCACGACGTGGAGACGTCTGCGGGGCGCGACTTTACGAGTCAGTTGATGGACATGGACGATTCATACGGGATTAAGTCCGCGTTTCAAGTGATACCGGAGAAGCGCTACGAAGTCCCGGATGGATACGTCAATGAAATTCGCAGCCGCGGTTTTGAATTTAATGTCCACGATTTGAACCACGACGGACATCTTTATGGGGAACGAGCGGAATTTTTGCGCCGCGCGGCCCGCATCAACGGACACTTGCGCCAATACAACAGTCAGGGTTTTCGCGCTGGTTCGATGTATCGAAATCAGGACTGGTACGACGCTTTTGATTTTTCCTACGACATGTCTGTGCCAAATGTTGCGCACCTGGAACCGTTGCGCGGCGGTTGTTGCACGGTCATGCCGTATTTCATAGGCAAAGTCCTCGAGTTGCCCCTTACGACCGTTCAAGATTATTCGCTGTTCCACATTCTGCACCTCTATTCGATTGAGTTGTGGAAACAGCAGCTGGCCCTGATTAAAGAAAGAAACGGGCTGATGAGCTTTATTACACATCCTGACTATCTCGTGGATAAATCCGCGCGCGACGTGTATGAATCGCTTCTCGATTACTTGCGCCAAATGATTGCAAGTGAAGGCCTGTGGGCCGCGCTTCCTGGCGACGTGAACCGTTGGTGGAGAGCGAGGAGCGAAATGAAGCTCGTTTCTCGCGGAGATGAATGGGAGATCGTTGGGCCCGAGAAAGACAGGGCGCGCGTGGCCTACGCGAGGCTTGATGGCGGCCGCGTGGCATATGAGGTTGCGCGAAAATCTCCCCAAATCCGAGCTGTGAGCTGAGCTATATGCAACCGACCACCAACGACGCGAATGGCAGCGGCGTACTTCCCGGGCGCCGCGAGTCGACGACTGTTACCGTCGTCAGTTTCCTGACGCTGTGTCTGTTACCGGCTGCTTTCGCCTGGGGACAAGTACGAAGCGTGCTTGCGCTGGCTTTCCAAAACGACACCTTCACGTATATCCCGCTGATCCCTCTGGTGAGCGTTTACCTGATCTACGCCGAGAGGAAGTCTATTTTTTCGGCGACCTCGTACAGTTGGAGAACGGGGGGGCCGTTAATCGTGATCGGAGCGGCATGCTTGGCCGCCGCGCGATTTAATTTCCTTGAGGTGCGACCGGACAATCAGATTTCGCTTCTGATGCTCGCGTTTGTATTGATATGGGCTGGAGCGTTCGGGCTGTTTTTTGGCAGGCGCTCGTTTCGCTCCGCATCCTTCCCACTCCTGTTTCTGGTGTTTGCGGTCCCTATTCCGGAGCCAATGCTTTCGCGAATAATTTTGATGCTGCAGGAAGGCAGTGCCAGCGCCACCGCGGCAATCTTTCAATTGTTCAATGTCCCGTTTTTGCGGCACGATCTCGTGTTCGAATTGCCGGGAGTCGCGATTCGCGTCGCCGAAGAGTGCAGTGGCATACGTTCTTCCATCGCATTACTTATCACGACGGTTCTGGCCAGCCATTTCTTTCTGCGGAGCGGTTGGAGAAAGTTATTTCTTTGCGTTCTGGTCATTCCGATCGTGGTCCTAAAGAATGGGTTGCGCATTGCTACTCTTTCCACGCTGGCCATTTATGTGAATCCCGGCTTTTTGTACGGGAGACTTCACCATGAGGGTGGATTAGTCTTCTTTTTGATTGCGCTTGTACCCATGGCCGTAGTCTTGCTCCTACTCCAGAAAGGCGAAAGTATGGGGTCAGTGCCGCCAACGATAGCGCCAACACAAATACCGGCGATTACGCCACTAAAGGATAGCAAATGAACGGAGGCAGCATGACGTCAGCGGATGTCACAGTTCTGGGAGCGGGTCCTTACGGACTGGCTGCGAGCGCGCATCTGCGCCAAATCAAAGGCTTGAATCTGCGCGTTTTCGGTGAGCCAATGGAATTTTGGAAGTCGCACATGCCTGAAGGCATGCTGTTGCGATCGCCTTGGGCGGCATCGCACATCTCGGATCCGGGAACAGCGCTCACGATGGATGCATACCGCAAGGATCTCGGCGCCCCGATACCGACGCCGATTCCACTTGAGCGCTTTGTCGAGTACGGGTTCTGGTTTCAGCGCCAAGCGGTCCCGGAAATCGATCGCCGTAAAATCGCCCGGATCGAGAAAAACTCCAACGGCTTTCTGGTGACTCTTCTCGACGGTGAGCAGTTTCATTCACGCCGGGTTGTCATAGCCGCGGGAATTGGATCGTTCGCGCGGCGGCCGAAGGAATTTGAGGGGTTGCCGTCTGACTTGGTCACGCACGTCTCAGATCAAAGTGACGTTCGTCGTTTCGCCGGAAAACGAGTGGCAGTGATCGGTGCGGGCCAGAGCGCGCTCGAATCGGCCGCGCTGATACACGAAGCCGGGGGAGAAGTCGAGGTGATTGCGCGAGCTCCCAGTGTGCATTGGCTGGGATGGCGGGCCAGGCTGCAAAAGCTTGGACCGATCGCCAAGCTCCTTTACTCCCCGTTCGATATTGGTCCTGCCGGCGTCAGTCGCATCGTGGCGGTGCCGGATGCAGTGAAATGTTTTCCGCGCAGCGTGCAGGACGCCTTTCGCAAGCGGGCGCTTCGTCCGGCGGGTGCCCGATGGCTCGTGGAGCGCTTTAAGAGTATTCCGATTTCGAACGGCCGCTTTGTGCAGTCCGCACAACTATCGGGCGAGAAGTTGCACATTCAGTTGAACGATGGGACCTCCCGGGATGTGGACCACGTTCTTCTGGGAACCGGCTATCGCGTGGACGTCACGCGCTACCCATTCCTGGCTCCTGAGCTCAGCCAAAGTGTGGCGCAGGTCAACGGTTTCCCGACGCTCACGGCAGGTTTCGAATCGTCTGTGCCGGGCCTTCATTTTCTCGGCGCGCCTTCTTCGTGGAATTTTGGCCCGTTGATGTTTTTTGTTTGTGGTACGGACTTCGCCGCGCGACGCTTGGCCCGCCACCTCGCCATCCCGCAGTCGCGAAACGGATCGAAATGATCTGCGAGTCATAGATGAAAGAGTTCAAGTTGAATGACGCAACTCCATCGCGGCAAACGCGCAGTGACCGAGCCGGCGCCGTAATCGTGGGCGGCGATTTCCACGGATTGGGAATCATGCGCAGTCTCGGGCGCCGTGGTGTGCCGCTCTGCGTCGTCGACAACGAATATTCGATCGGGCGCTTTTCAAAATACGCCACTTTCACCGTGCGCTCTCCGAATCTCCGCAAGGAAAAGGAGACAGTTGACTTCCTCATCGCGATGGGCCGGCGCATGAACTTGCAAGGGTGGGTACTTTTCCCTACGCGAGATGAACACGTAGCTGCCTTCTCGCGCAACAAGGAAGCGCTGTCCGAAATCTTTCGCGTTCCCACGCCGGATTGGGAAGTCACAAAGTGGGCTTGGAACAAATGGAATACTTATTCCTTGGCGCAAAAATTGGGTATACCCATTCCGCACACGTGGTGTCCGCGAACTATCGAGGACATCGATAAAATCGACGCCGAATTTCCACTGGCCGTTAAGCCGGCGGTGAAAGAGGACTTTTTCTACGCAACGAAGTCCAAAGCGTGGCGGGCGGAGAATCGCGCGGAGCTTAAGGACCTCTTCCAGAAGGCGTCGATTCATTCCGGATCCAACGAAGTGCTCATTCAGGAGATTATCCCCGGAGATGGCACTCGCCAGTTCTCATCTTGCGTGTTCATAAAGAATGGCGTGGTGCTCGGAAGCATGGAGGCGCAGCGCTGGCGTCAACATCCGCCGGAATTTGGCCGCGCGGCTACTTTCGTGGAAAGCCTCGACCTTCCCGCGGTGGTGGAGCCGACGCTGAAGTTTCTGCGGGCTATTAATTACTACGGTTTGGCGGAGGTTGAATACAAACTTGATCCGCGAGATGGAAAATATAAGCTGCTGGATGTAAACGCCAGGACCTGGGGGTTTCACGCCCTGGGATCGCCGGCGGGAGTGGACTTCTCCTACCTCTTGTACGCGGATCAAGTCGGCGAAGCGGTCGAAACCTGTCGAGGCCGTTCCGGCGTGGGATGGATTCGCATGGTTACGGACGTTCCCACAAGCCTCGGAGATATTTTCGCCGGACGGCTTGCGCCCAGGGCTTACTGGCGATCGTTGATGGATTTCAAGATCGAGTCGGTCTTCAGCTCTGAGGACCTGCTACCCAGTTTGGCTGAGATTGCGCTGATTCCTTATCTCGCGGTAAAGCGAGGATATTGAGTGATGGACGCGACGACGTTTTGCGTCAGTGAATTCGGATGATTTTTCAGGAGACGAAGATATCCGGCGTGTTCGAGGTTCGTTCCGAGCGCAAACCCGACGACCGGGGCTTCTTTGCTCGCACCTGGTGCCAGAAAGAGTTCGAAGAACACGGTTTGGATTCCCGTCTGGTGCAATGCAGTATTTCGTATAACACTTACAAAGGTACTCTGCGCGGAATGCACTATCAGGCTGCGCCCTTTGCCGAGACCAAAGTAGTTCGCTGCACGCAAGGCGCAATCTACGACGTTGTGCTGGACTTGCGTCCGCAGTCGGCGACCTACAAGAGCTGGATCTCGGCGGTTCTGACAGCTGAAAATCGCGACATGATTTATATTCCGAAGGGATGCGCGCACGGTTTTCTGACGTTGCAAGACGCGACCGAGGTTTATTATCAAATGTCGGAACTCTACGACGCCGAATCGGCGCGGGGAGTGCGTTGGGAGGATCCCGCGTTTCGGATTGTTTGGCCCGAAAAAGTGGCAGTGATTTCGGAACGCGACCGCACTTATCCGGACTTTGCGTGAAGCGATGAGCTTGCTGAAACAATTCGATCAGCGGGATCCGGTGGAAATCGGCGAGGAACTGCACAGATTCGCTGGCGAGCTGTATCCGATTTGCCGAAGCATCACCGGTGACGGAATCCGAAAAACCCTCTCCTTGATTGCGGAGCGAGTTCCCCTGAAATTCCACGAGGTGCCGACCGGGACCGCTGTTTTCGATTGGACCGTGCCCAAAGAGTGGAACATTCGGGGCGCATATATAAAGGGTCCGGACGGGAAGCGCGTTGTGGATTTCGAGAAGTGCAATCTGCACGTTTTGAATTACAGCACGCCGATCCACGCGAAGATGCCCCTGAGCGACCTCAGGCCGCATCTTTTCACGATTCCCGAAAAACCCGACTGGATTCCATATCGCACATCCTATTACAGAGCGGACTGGGGATTTTGTCTGCCCCACAATCAGATGCTGGCTCTCGAGGACGGCGAGTATGAAGTCTGTATCGACTCCACCATCGAAGATGGCCACTTGACCTACGGCGAGTGCTATTTTCCGGGCCGTTCAAACGAAGAAGTTCTGATTTCGTGCCACGCCTGCCACCCTTCGCTAGCGAATGACAATCTCTCGGGAATTACTGTGGCGACAGCTCTTGCGCAACTCTTGTCCGGAAAAGACCTTCGCTATTCGTATCGGTTGCTCTTTATTCCGGGAACGATTGGCGCCATCACGTGGCTCGCACGCAACCGCGATACGGCCACGCGCGTGCGGCACGGATTGGTCTTGACGGGTATAGGCGATAGGGGCCATTTCCATTACAAGAAGAGCCGCCGGGGCGATGCCGAGATTGATCGCGCTGCGGCGCATATTCTTGCAAATTACACCGAATCCCCTGAAATCCTGGAATTTTCGCCGTATGGATATGACGAGCGGCAATACTGCTCTCCGGGATTCAATCTTCCGGTCGGCTGCCTGATGCGCAGCGTGTGGGGAACATTTCCCGAGTACCACACCTCGGCTGACAATCTCGATTTCATCCATCCGTTGCAACTTTCCGAGTCGCTTCGAGTATCCGCCGCCATCTTGGACGTGCTGGAAAGCAATCGGCGGTTTTGTAACTTGAATCCGTACTGCGAACCGCAACTTGGCCGACGAAATTTGTATCGCTCCGTCGGCGGTGAATCCATCGGAGCGGAAATCAACGCGCGTTTGTGGGTGTTGAATTTTTCTGACGGCCAACACTCTCTGCTGGATATTGCGGAGCGTTCCGGCATTCCATTCGCTGCCATAAGCGATGCGGCCGATCTATTGTTAGAGAATGGCTTGCTGAAGGTAGTTCAGGCAGAAGGCCAGCAAGAATCTGGTTCGTCGGGCTTGTTTGCTCGCTAGGGCCCTTCACATACTTCGGCGGATTGTGGAATCGCCGCAATACATCAAGTGCCAAAGGGGAGTCGTATGAGAGTTTTGCTGACTGGTCACAAAGGCTATATCGGCGCGGTAGCGGGACCCATGTTACTTGCCGCGGGCCACGAAGTTGTCGGGCTCGACTCCGACCTTTTTGCAGGTTGCGATTTTGGAGAAGTGCCGCAGGCAATTCCGGAAGTTCGAAAAGATCTTCGCGATCTCACGATAGCGGATCTCGAAGGTTTCGAGGGTGTTTTGCATTTTGCAGCCCTCTCGAACGACCCGTTGGGCGATATTGATCCAAACCTGACCTACGACGTTAATCACCTCGCGTCGGTACGATTGGCGGAACTGGCCAAGGCCGCTGGAGTGAGGCGCTTTGTGTTTTCGTCATCTTGCAGCACATATGGTGCTGCCGGAGAAGCCATCCATAACGAGACAGCGCCACTTAATCCCGTTACCCCGTATGGGGAGTCCAAAGTACTGGCCGAGCGAGATATCGCTTTGCTTGCCGACGACAAATTCAGCCCCACGTTCATGAGGAACGCGACCGCCTACGGTGCATCTCCCCGCCTGCGCTTGGATATCGTCTTGAACGACCTCGTTGCGTCGGCGCTTACCACCGGCAGCGTCCTGATCAAGAGCGATGGAACGCCGTGGCGCCCTATTGTGCACATACGCGACATCATCGCCGCTGCAATGGCCGCGCTCGAAGCGCCGCAGGGCGCAATTCACAATGAGACATTCAACGTGGGCCGCATGGAGGAGAATTACCGCATCCGCGAGCTTGCTGACATCGTTGCCGAGACGGTTCCAGGCTGCCACGTGGATTACGCGCCGGGCGGCGGTCCAGACACTCGCTGCTATCGCATCAACTGCGAGAAGATTACGCGGTTGTTGCCGGCTTTTCGTCCACAATGGACTGCCCGGAAAGGAGCGCTCGAACTGTATCAAGCGTACAAGCGCGCTGGGCTTACCAGAGAAGATCTGGGAGGCGACCGCTACACCCGCCTCAGGCGAATCCGGGCCCTCCTAAAGGCCGGGGAGTTGGATTCTTCCCTGCGTTGGCCAGATAGTGGAAAGATTTTTCCCCAAAATGGTGGGGAGGCGTCCGTCTTCTCGAAGAATTCCATCTGAACCAGTAGTCCGTGTCTCGCATAAGTCCTTCTTGCATATATACTTACACAGATTTTGAGGCCGACGATAGGCCATTGAATCCGGCCCACTTTGGCAGACCGATTGCGAACTCCCTCTCAAGGTGGCTCCTGATTTCTGTGACTTTTTCGGCGGTAGCCCGTCTGCGATGTGTGCGGCCGGAGAGGCCGCGGATTGTCGTAGCGAAGGTCGATCTCGATTAACCTTCGGCCACCGCGCCCCTGAGCTTCAGAACAGGATACCCTGAACTCCTGAGAGTGCCGGACGTAAGAAGTGAACGCGTTTGACGGCGGCATGAGCTATTGCGGGAGAGCGCACAGACCCATGGCATCTATGACACTAACTAGTGACGCCCAGCAGCGCACAGCTGCGAAGGCCTGCCGTTTCTGCGGTGGGGAACTCTCAAGAAGCTTCGTTGATCTAGGGACGTCTCCGCTATGCGAGAGCTACCCGTCGGCCGCCGATCTGAACCGCGGGGAGGTCCACTACCCCCTGCACGTCTATGTTTGTGAGGGCTGCTTTTTGGTGCAGCTGGAAGAATACGAAAGCGCCGAGAATATTTTCAGCGATTACGCATACTTCTCGTCATACTCGGACTCCTGGCTGAAACACGCGGACAATTACTGTGACAAGATGACCAAGCAGTTTGGTCTGAACGCGCAGAGTTTCGTG
This sequence comes from uncultured Acidobacteriota bacterium, assembly GCA_963780035.1. Lineage (GTDB taxonomy): Bacteria > Acidobacteriota > Terriglobia > Acidiferrales > UBA7541 > Palsa-295. Next base: position 56,276 of record CAWAAG010000028.1, read on the forward strand.
GTCGAGGTCGCCAGCAACGATGGCTACCTGCTGCAATATTTCGTGCAGCGGAATGTGCCGGTTCTGGGTATTGAGCCGGCGGCGAATGTCGCCAAGGTCGCGCAGGGAAAAGGAGTCGCCACGCTCGTGCGATTCTTCGGCACACAGCTCGCAACTGAATTGGCCGCCGAGGGCCGCAGTGCGGATCTTGTCCTGGGAAATAACGTGCTGGCGCAGGTGCCGGACCTCAATGATTTCGTGGAGGGGCTAAAGATCCTGCTGAAGCCCGAGGGAGTTCTGACGCTTGAATTCCCGCACTTGCTCCGGTTGATCGAGCACAATGAGTTCGACACGATTTACCACGAGCATTTCTCATACTTTTCGATGCTCACGACCGTGCGCATTCTAGAAGCTCACGGCCTGAAAGCATTTGACGTGGAAGAGCTTCCGACGCACGGAGGCTCGCTGCGCGTGTATGCGTGCCGCGCGGAGGCCAGAACGCATCAGGTCGCGAAGAACGTCGCAAAAGTGATCGCAGACGAAGAGAAAGCCGGGCTCGCTTCGCTGAGTGGCTATCAGAACTTTGCGCTGCAAGTAAGACAGACCAAGCTGGCGCTCGTCGAATTTCTACTGGGTGCCGCGAAAGAGGGCAAGCGCGTGGCAGGGTACGGCGCCCCGGGCAAGAGCGCGACACTTCTGAATTACTGTGGGATTGGAAAAGATCTGATCGAATACACGGTGGATCGCAGTCCCTACAAGCAGGGTCGGTTTCTACCGGGCAGCCGCATCCCGATATTCCACCCGGACCGAATCCGCGAAACTAAGCCCGACTATGTCGTGATCCTACCCTGGAACTTGAAAGATGAGGTCATCAACCAACTTCAGTACATCCGAGAATGGGGCGGCCGCTTCGTCGTGCCCATCCCCAAAGTGATCATCGATTGAGCGGCAAGAACGGAGGTCAGTGATGAAAGTTGTTCTCTTTTGCGGCGGCGCCGGCATGCGACTGAGAGGTTACACCGATGACATACCGAAGCCCATGGTAGCGATCGGAAACCGCCCGATTCTGTGGCATTTGATGAAATACTATGCCCACTTCGGACACAAAGACTTCATTCTCTGTCTCGGCTATAAGGGCAACTGCATAAAAGACTACTTCCTGCATTATGACGAATCTGCCTCCAACGATTTCGTGTGGTCGGAAGGTGGCAAGAAGATAGATTTTTTGAGCCGTGACATCGACGACTGGAAGATCACGTTTGTGGAGACGGGAGCGAATTCCAATATTGGCGAACGGCTGAAAGCTGTGGAGCCCTATCTAGAGGGCGAGGAAGTTTTTCTGGCGAACTATGGCGACGGATTGAGCGACGTCCCGCTCCCGGCCGTGCTAGACACGTTTCATCAGAGTGGGGCGATTGCTTCGATGTTGCTCGTGCAACCCACGGCGAGTTTTGACATCGTCAACTCCGATCCTGGTGGAATGGTCAAAGAAATTCGTCCCTTGACGCGTACCGATATTTGGATCAACGGCGGGTTCTTCGCAATGCGGAAGGATATCTTTCGCTATATACAGTCTGGTGAGGAACTCGTTCGAGAGCCGTTTCAGCGGCTCATTGAACAAAAGATGTTGCTGGCCTACCGGTACGGCGGTTTCTGGGAGTGCATGGATACTTTCAAGGACAAACAACGCCTGGATGAACTAAATCAGGGCGCGGCCCCCTGGAAGGTCTGGAACCAAGTTCGCAGCGGGAACTCGAACCGCACGGAAGCGATGTCGGCCGACAAATGATTCGTTTCAATCTGGAGGAACGGGCGAACCGGCCGTTAGAGATCCTTTGTCTCGGATGCCATCCCGACGATATTGAGATTGGCTGTGGTGGCAGCATTCTGAGATTGGCAGAGCAGTATCCCAATTGCTCATTTCACTGGGTCGTGTTCAGCGCGAACGGAGTGCGAGAGGCGGAGGCGCGACACGGAGCTTCTCTTTTTGCGGGCGCCACGCGTCTGAAGGGACCGTTGCTGAAGAACTTTCGCGATGGATTCATGCCGTATTTTGGCGCCGAGGTAAAAGAGGCTTTCGAACAGTTGAAACAATCGGTCTCACCGGGACTGGTCTTCACTCACAACCGCAATGACGCGCATCAAGACCATCGTCTGATCGCGGAATTGACGTGGAACACATTTCGCGACCATATGATTCTTGAATATGAAATTCCGAAATTTGATGGTGATCTGGGCCAACCAAACTTTTTTGTGCCGCTCGAGCCGGGCTCCTATCAAAAGAAAGTGCAGTACATTATGGATGCGTTTCCTTCTCAGCACACCAAGCGCTGGTTCCAACCGGACACGTTTCTCGCTTTGATGCGCTTGCGAGGAATGGAATGTAATGCTCCCAGCGGTTACGCGGAGGCTTTCTACTGTCGCAAGGCAGTGCTGTAAAGTTGCGGGCTGTCACCCATTGTGAACGTCGGTCGAGGGAGAAAGGTTCATGAACCTCTTTTTTGATTCAAAGTTGGACGACACGCAACGGCGCGAGGAATTGTACCGGGGATCAATATTTCTTTATTCCCCGTCTCCCAGCGCGTTGAGATTGTGTGAATTTGCACGCGAATTAGTCGAATCCGCGTTCGGCAGCAATGATCCACAGAAAGTTCAGGATGAGCTGCCCGTCGAGCGGTGTGTGGAAATTTTGGCCGAGCTCAAACCGAAATTTATTCACCACGCCAAATCTAAAGAGTGGATCCAGGGAATGCTTGCGGAGCGCGGCTGCGATTTGAACAAGACATATTTTGATGTTCCGCGTCTGCGGACGGCGTTTCCATCGGACTATCTCTCGTCGGGAATCGCCTACGCGTTCCATCCGCACAGGGACACGTGGTACTCAGCGCCGTTCTCCCAGATCAACTGGTGGATGCCGGTTTACGATGTATGCCCCGATAACATAATGGCTTTCCATCCACGATACTGGAAAGAAGGCGTGCTCAACAGCTCCAATACCTACAATTACTACGAATGGAATCGCAAGAGCCGCCAAAATGCCGCGCAGCACGTGAAAGCTGATACGCGCGTGCAACCACGCGCCCAGGTTGCGGTGGAGCAAGAGCCGCAGTTGCGTGTGGTGGCGAACGTCGGCGGTGCGATGCTCTTTTCAGCGGCTCATCTTCATTCCACAGTGCAGAACACCTGCGGCGTGACGCGCTACAGCATTGATTTTCGGACCGTGCACCTTGACGACGTGTGGAATAAATGCGGGGCTCCCAATATCGACTCGGCTGCGACTGGGACGACGATGCATGATTATCTACGAGGGACGGATTTCACACGTCTGCCGGACGAGGTAATCTCACTTTATTCCGATGGAACGGAAGCTGATTTCATTCCTTCCCCTTCCGGTGCGTCAAGCCAGAGCCGCTAGCATTCCATTTAGATTCGGCGGGACAGTTGTAGCGAGATGGTCTCGGAACGCGGTTTCTCATGTGCGAGTTTGAATCGGTGACAACTGTCGCCGGACGAATCTCTTGCGGCCGTAAGCGGTAAGAAAGCCGAGACGTAGTGCCTGCGATGAAAACGAAAGAACAAGACGGGATCCAAATGAATTTCTTGGAATCGCGACGTCTCCAGCCGAGGAGCCACGCGGTTATTCCCGGCGGGGCGCACACGTATGCCAAAGGAGACGATCAGTTTCCTGAAGAGGCTCCCGGATTCATCGCTCGTGGCAAAGGCTGCCACGTGTGGGATGTCGATGGTAATGAATTCATCGAATACGGACTGGGCCTGCGGTCAGTGACCCTCGGCCACGCTTTCGAGCCCGTTCTGGAAGCTGCTTATAAACAGATGCAGCTGGGAGCCAACTTCTCCCGGCCTGCGAAAATCGAGATGGAGCTTGCGGAAGCGATGCTGGAGGTTGTGGACGGGGCCGATATGGTCAAGTTCGCAAAGAATGGCTCCGACGTCACCACGGCGGCGGTCAAACTCGCGAGAGCCTACACGGGCCGGGATCTGATCGCTATTTGCGCTGACCAACCGTTCTTTTCCACCGATGATTGGTTTATCGGTACGACGGAGATGAACGCCGGCATCCCTCTTTCGGTTATCGACATGACTCTGAAGTTCCGCTACAACGATCTCGCCAACCTCCGGGAACTTTTCGATCAGCGTCCCAACCAAATTGCGTGTGTTTTGATGGAGGCGGAAGCAGCAACACCGCCCGCACCGGGCTATCTGCAGGCGGTTAAGGACCTGTGCGAGAAGCAGGGTGCACTTCTTGTCTTCGACGAAATGATCACAGGTTTTCGTTGGCACTTGGGAGGGGCCCAGAAATTCCACGGCGTTATTCCCCATTTGTCCACTTTCGGAAAGGCTATGGGAAACGGATTCGCGATCTCGGCATTGGCAGGTACGCGTGAAGTTATGCGGCTCGGAGGGTTGGAGCACGATGAAAAGCGCGTATTTCTGCTGTCCACGACCCACGGCGCCGAAACTCATGCTTTAGCAGCCTCGCTGCAAACAATGGAGGTGTATCGCGAGAGAAACGTCGTAGACTTTCTTTGGAAACAAGGCGCACGGTTGCGCACACTGATAAACCGCTCGATCGCGGAGAACAATCTGACGGGATTTTTTCAATTGATCGGACGGGACTGCAACTTGGTTTTTGAAACGCGGGATCAGCAGCGAGAGCGGTCGCAGGCATTCCGCACGCTGTTCATGCAAGAGTTGATCCGGCGCGGCGTGATCACACCTTCGTTTGTAGTAAGTTTCTCGCACAGCGATGCTGATATTGACCGGACGGCGGAAGCAGTCTCCGAAGCTCATGTTGTTTATCGCAAGGCTTTAGACGAGGGTGTCGAGAAGTACCTCGTAGGGCGTCCGGTGAAGCCAGTGAATCGAGGCTTCAACTAAGGTTCGGCGAGCATCGAAAGCGCAGCCAACAATCAGAATGTGATCGACCGAATTCGGTCGATGCCTCAATTTAATCTGTGGAACGTTAGAACGTACAAGAGTTACGCAAACGACTGATGCAAACCGTACACGAGACACCAGACCGCACACGTACCATGGACGAGAGATCCTGGTGGGATCTCTGGAATACGTCCTACCGCGCAGAGGACAACCGGGACGAAACGTCCACCGAACTTTTTACTCACGTGGTTGACCTCATCAAGCAAACGACTTCGGGCCGGCCCGCTCGAATCCTCGAGGTGGCCTGCGGTACGGGAACACTTTCCCGTCGTCTAAACTTCTCTAGCTACCACGGACTCGACATTTCCTCCGCAGCCATTGACCTGGCACGCCAGAAAGCAGAGTTGATGCAATTGCCGGCGGGCGCGAGTCGCCCGACGTACGAGGCAGCTGATTTTCACGACTGGCCACTGCCCACCGACGGATTCGATCTCGTGTTGTGTGTTGATGCTGTTTCGTGCTTTCGCGATCAGCAGTTCTCCCTGAGCAAGATGGCACAAGCCTTGCCTGTAGACGGCGTCGTCGTACTCACGACGGTCAATCCCGTTGTGTACAACCGAATTCGTCGCGTCGGCGGAGTGCGACTGGAGAACGGTCCCGTCAGCCATTGGCTCTCCCGACAGGAACTCCACGGATTAATTCGGCGCGCTGGAATGGTAGTGGAGCGCTCCTACACCATCATGCCCCGGGGCGACATGGGATTCCTGCGAGTGATGAATTCCTGGCGGCTAAATAAGGCGCTGGGTCGGCGAGGCGGCGCGATCTTCCGTCGAATGAAAGAACAGGCAGGCCTTGGGCAGTACCGGGTGGTGGTTGCGCGGAAGAGGGTTCACGCGTAAGGTCCGCTTGCGGGATATTTAACGGAAGTTGCCACATGAGCCGTGAATGGTTTTCTCGGTTCTGTCATTTCGCGACGCCGGTCTCACAAATTGGTTTGGTCCGCGTGTCCGTCCTGAATTCCAAAGCGAGCCTGGATGGAAGCGGTATGATTCCAGTGGCGGTGCCCTCAATGCGATTCTGATGGGAGACAAATTCGACGCAAAAGACGTGAATCAGAGAGTGCCCGCCATCCCGCAGAGTGAATTGCAAGAAGGATTGTCGGGCGCCGTAGCGGCCGGCGACTTCAAACGGCTGTCCGTGCGCGGCGGAGCCGCGAGCGTGATGGGTCGAGTCGGCGGCATGGCATTGCAGTTGGGTACCACGCTGGTGCTTGCCCGCCTCCTGTCGCCTTCAGACTATGGTCTGCAAACCATGGTGCTCACGTTGATCAACCTCTGCAGCTTGTTCCAGGATGCCGGCCTGAGCACCGCAACGGTCCAGCGGGAGACTTTGACCAATCAGGAGGTATCAACGATTTTTTGGATCAATATTGCCGTGGGAGTTGTCCTGACCGCCGCGGTCGCCGCGGCGGGGCCTTTCCTGGCGGCGTTCTACAGAGACCCTCGCCTGCTCTGGCTGACAGTCGCCTCCGCCACCGTGTTTTTCTTCAATAGCTTGTCGGTCCAACATCGTTCGATCTTGAACCGCGCTATGCGGTTCACCACCAACGTGAAGATTGACATGCTGAGCGCCACGCTCGGTTCCGTGATCGCCATCGTGATGGCAGCGCTCGGATGCGGCTATTGGTCGCTCATTTGCCAGAACGTTAGTCTCCCGATAATTACCACCATCGCCGCGTGGATTGCACTGCCGTGGATGCCGGGAAGGCCGCGCTGGACACCGGAAATTCGATCCTTGCTCCGTTTCGGTGGGACGGTGAGTTTGAACAGTTTCGTCGTGTACGTCGCATACAACACGGAGAAGATACTGTTGGGACGCTACTGGGGCGCCGCGCCGCTGGGCCTGTATGGCCGTGCCTACCAGCTATCGAATTTGCCGGTGCAGCAGCTTACGGACTCTTCCAGCGCCGTGGCCTTCCCGATGTTGTCTCGTTTGCAAGGCGATCCTCCGCGATTGCGGCGATCGTACTTGAAGGCTCACTCCTTGCTTGTTTCCGTTACGGTTCCGGCGGTGATTGGTTGTGCGCTCTTCGCGGATGCGGTGGTTCGCATCATACTGGGACCAAAATGGAGCGGAGCGGCTCCCATACTGCGGCTACTCTCTCCGACGGTTCTGGTGTTCGCCGTGATGAACCCGCTTTCTTGGCTGTTGCGAGCGACCGGGCTCGTCGAACGCAGTTTGAAGATCGCTTTGTTCATCGCCCCGTGCGTGATCCTCGGCGTCCTGGCGGGCATTCACTACGGACCGACTGGGGTGGCGCTGGGCTACTCGACGGCCATGGTCATTCTTTTTGTGCCGCTGGTGGCCTGGGCCAAACATGGAACTGGAATCACCGCGGCGGATTACTGGGACTGTATTAAACGGCCGCTGATCGCCGCCGGGCTGGCAGGTTGTGCGGCATGGCTGTGCAAACTCGCGTTACAAAACACGCTTACGCTGATACCGACGGCCGCAGTGGGGTTGACCATTTTCTTCGCGATATACTCGGCGCTACTTTTATTCGTGATGGGACAGCGCGCCGTGTACGCGGATTTGTTGACCCATCTCTATCCGCGCAACCAGGAGCTGCCGGCGAAGTGTTGAGTGCCAGACTCGTCCGCCACTGGTGAGCTCAAGAGTCGTGCGGCGCAAATAAAACTATGAAAACGAAGAATTCAAAATTGAGCGTGGGAGACTGGGTCGAAGTGCGCAGCAAGGAAGATATTCTGCGCACGCTGGACGAGGATGGACGCGTAGACGGCATGCCGTTCATGCCCGAGATGTTCGCGTTCTGCGGCAAGCGGTTCCAGGTGTACAAACGGGCGCATAAAACCTGCGACACTGTCTTTCCAGTTCAGGGACGCCATGTCGCTGACGCCGTGCATCTTGAGACTCGTTGTGACGGTTCCGCGCATGGCGGGTGCCAGGCGAGTTGCCTACTTTTCTGGAAAGTAGATTGGCTGCGGCCTGTACACGGAACTTTGGAGAAAGTTGACGTCTCCGCCGCCAGAGAGTGCCCCGATCCAGCGGACTCCGGTATGCCTTCCTTCGCGTGCAGTGAAACCGATGTTCTCGCCGCGGCGCAAGCGGGTGGTCGAGCCGGTCCGGAACCCACCTACGTTTGCCAGGCTACGCGGCTGCCTTATGCGACCACGCAACTCAATTGGTGGGACGTTCGCCAGTATGTGGAGGATTACTCGTCCGGCAACGTCAGCCTCTGGCGAATCATTTGTAGCGGAGCATATTTCCTGTATTTCTGGATCAGCAACCTCGGGATCGGAGTGGGCCGTCCGATGCGTTGGTTCTACGACAGGTTCTATCGCTTGTGGGGCGGCACGCCGATTCCACGCAAAACCGGGACGATTCCCGAAGGGCAGCCGACGCCGTTACAAACTCTCAATCTTCAACCTGGTGACTTGGTGCGAATAAAATCTCACGACGAGATCCTCGCAACATTGAATACTCGCAGCCGGAACCGCGGCCTTTACTGGGACGCGGAGGAGGTACCGTACTGCGGTGAAACGCACCGGGTGCTCAAACGTGTCACGAAAATTGTGAACGAGCGAACAGGAGAGATGCAGGAGATGAAAACCCCCTGCATCATACTGGACTCAGTTATCTGCCAGTCTCGTTACAGCGAGTGTCGAGCGTTTTGTCCCCGGAGCATTTACTCCTACTGGCGGGAGATCTGGCTGGAGCGCGTCAAGCCACATGCTTCTGATACTGGGCTAGAAGAAGCTCGTGACTTGGTCGCGCAGAGGTAGTTATGTTCGGGCAATTTCCGGTGGGTGCGAATATATCTTTCTGAGCTGGCGATGCTTGCATGTGTTGTGCTAGTAAGATTACCTGAGAGACTCATAAACCAGTGCTTACCGTTCTGTTAGCGACCAGGAATCGAGCGCGCATCTTGCGCGATGTTTTGGAAACATATTGTGGGCTCCAGCCGCCTGGCGCCGGTTGGAAACTTGTCGTCGTTGATAACGGGAGCACCGACGATACGAGCGAAGTAATCGCTTCGTTCGCCGGGCGTCTACCGTTGCAATCGGTCGTTGAACCGAGTGTCGGTAAAAACTGCGCCCTCAATACCGGCTTGCCGTTCGTAGAAGGAGACTTGATCGTATTCTCGGACGATGATGTGTTTCCTCGCAGCGATTGGTTGGTCCAATTGCGAAAAGCTGCGGATGAACACCCAGCGTACACGATTTTCGGCGGCACGATTTTGCCTCGATGGGAAATACCCCCGCCGAAGTGGACTCAATGGATAGACCAGGGGCCCGTTTACACCATTACCGATCCCTTACAGGAAGAGGGTCCAGTTTCGCCGGACAAGGTCTTCGGACCGAACATGGCTGTCCGCATGAGCGTGTTCCGGTCAGGTACGCGTCTCAACCCGACGATCGGCCCACGTGGAAGCGACTATCCTATGGGCAGTGAGACAGAACTCGTCTTGCGACTGGGCCAACAAGGATATCGAGCGTGGCACATCCAGGGCGCGATCGTCGAGCATTTCATCCGCAAAGAGCAAGAAGAGAAACCGTGGGTGCTGCAACGTGCGACTCGTTGGGGGCGCGGGCTACAGCGTCTTTCCCACGACGGCCTTTTTGACGACGTGAAGCTGTGGAGAGGTATCCCACGCCACCTCTTGCGCGACGTTCCGCTGGAAGCATTATTTATGGCCAGTGCGTGGCTGTTATTAAGGGAGAAGGCTCTATTTCTTTCTCGCTGGCGGTTCAATATTTTGCGTGGCAAGGCACTTGAGGCTCGCGTTCTGGCCAAGGACCGAGCCACGGAGGCCGCTTCATCGCCAACGATTGGTCAAATCAAGTCTTAGAGATGACTGTGTCCCAGCGGTGTACCTTTCCTTTAGCCTGCGGCGTGTTGCTTACGCAGGTTTCCACGAATTAACCCGTCCCCAATTTCTGGCGGCTGAGCGAGCTCTTGGAGACACGTGTGCGCCAACCCTTGGTTAGTGTAGTAACTCCATTTCGTAACACAGCCTCGTACCTGCCCCAATGCATCGAAAGTGTCCTCGCGCAAAGCTACACTCGATTCGAATACATTCTGGCGGACAATTGCAGCACGGACGGATCGCGAGAGATTGCGGAAATGTATGCAGGACGTGACGCTCGGATTCGTTTGATCCGGCGGTCCGAATTGTTGTCGCAAGTACAGAATTACAACAGCACCCTGGCGGAGATTTCGGAAGGCAGCGAGTATTGCAAAATCGTTCAGGCGGACGACTTCATTTTTCCGGACTGTATTCGGCTGATGGTGGAGGTTTTTGAACAGTCTGAGTCAATTGGGTTGGTTAGCGCTTACGACTTGAAGAAGAACATGGTCCGGGGTTCCGGCTTTCCGTATCCCTCGCCTGTGGTTTCGGGCAAGGAGATGGCTCGATTTTATCTTAGGACTGGTCTGCATGTTTTTGGTTCGCCTACCACCGTGATGTACCGTTCTTCGCTCGTGCGAAACTGCCGACCGTTTTACGGCGATCACCTCTTGCACGAAGACAGCGAGAAATGTATGCAGATTTTGGAGAACTGGGACTTTGGCTTTGTGCATCAGGTGCTTTCGTTTCTGAGAGCGGACAACGACTCAATTTCTTCCGCCGCCCGAACCTTTCAGCCGGCGGAACTCGACCGCTACATCATGGTGCGTCGCTACGCCGGGGTATTTTTACCAGCAACGGAGGCTGCCGCCTTAACAAAGGATTCTAAGCGGAACTATTACCGCGTCCTCGCGCATGAGGCGGTCCGGTTCCGTGAGTCCGCTTTCTGGCGGTACCACGAACAAGGTCTTCAAACCGTGGGCGAAACGCTGGACCGGACTTATCTCGCATTGCAGGTATTCTGGGAATTGCTGCGCATCGGCGCGAATCCGGGTAGGACGTTGGTGCGTGCGCAGCGTTTGCGCGATCGGAAACCTGGTCGGAAAAGCGAATAGCACATTTCAGCATCGGCTGAAGGCCAGCTTCGTTGCCGACAAGCGAAACGTCATTTTCTACAAGTTTGATTTTATTCCGAATTGACGCTTCGGAAAGGTTCACTTTCGAGCAGTTTTTCTAGGCATCGACGTCAGCGAGGTCGGTAATTGTCCTAGCGGGCGTCCATTTTTCCAATTGTGACGTCGCCCGGGTTGGGCCTCTGCCTGATTGATTGTAGCGTTCGAGGCCATATCGCCTATGGATGTAGGCGATGGTTAGCGTCAATTAAGAACCGGTTGGGTACCAAACGCCAGCGCCGCTGCAATGATGACCAACGTTCATAGTAACCGGAATCGCCTGTGGTGGCCGTCGTTGACGGCTATTCTGGTAGCTATTGCGTTTCTTGCTGCCGTCCATCACCGGCAACCTGCCCCGAGCTTTGTCCCTAGGTTCCAAATTCCCACGGCCGATTTGGTGGCCACAAATTCGCCGAGCGGCAAGACCGAAAAAGTCGTGCCTCCGGGCCAGTTGATGACTCTCGATCCAACCAGAAAATTTCTCATCAATTCCAACACCCACAAACCGGTCTTCATCACGGGAGACGATGCCTGGTCACTGCAAGTGCAGCTCTCGGATGCGGACGTTCAGCATTATTTGGCTGATCGAGAATCCAGAGGTTTCAACGCTATCTGGGTCGGTCTGGCGGATAACACCTACTCCGATCACCCGCCGGAGGACTTCTATGGCAACGCCCCATTCAACGGAGCAGACTTCACCAACGAAAATCCGGCGTATTGGAAACGGGTGGATCAGACCCTCTCCTGGGCCGCCGCACACGGAATTACTGTTCTCGGCACTCCGGCGTTTGTGGGTTTCGGTTGCAAGGACGGCTATTGTGAAAGCTATCGAAGCAGTTCGGCGGAAACTCTCGAAAATTATGGCAAGTTCTTGGGCAATCGGTATAAGGGGTTTTCGAATATTATCTGGTTGATTGGGGGCGACGCTGATCCGGCGGATGTTAACGTGCAGTCAAAACTCTACGCCCTCGCGAAGGGAATCAGGTCCGCGGACGACGTGCATCTAATGACCACTGAAAGTTATCGCGGCACGTCTTCGGAGGACGTGTGGTCAGGATCCCCGTGGCTCGATCTGGACGCGCTGTACCTGAAGCCGTGGGACATACCTGCCAAGACCAATGCTGACTATCTGGCTGGCACTTATCCGCTGTTCATGATGGAGGATTGGTATGAAGGCGATGGTCGCACGACAGAATTAGATGTGCGCAAGGAAGGCTATTGGGCGGTTCTCAGCGGCTGCACGCTCGGCAGGTTATTCGGCAACAACTCCATTTGGAGCTTTAACTGGCGGCAAATTCGGACTCCCCCCTGGAAAGGCCAGCTGGGTTCCACCGGATCGGTTGGGCAGTCGCTTCTCGGAAAGTTGTTTCGCTCGAGGCAGCATTGGTTGTTGGAGCCAGACATAAATCACAGCGTTATGACGGCGGGCTATGATCCACGTCCGTCATTTGAGTCCGCCAAAGAGCGCGTTCGAAGCATCGTCTATCGACTGCCGTTCAGGACCGGAAACAATCTGGCGGTCGCCGCGCGTACTTCGGAAGGACAGACGATTATCGCTTACATACCCAACGGCGAGGCGGCACCCGTTACGATCGACATGAGCAAAATCACGGATGCTGAGTCACGAGCAAAATGTTGGTGGTTCAATCCTCGCAACGGCTCCAGCACCCTGATCGGAGCTTTTGCAGCTGCGGGAAACCGTATCTTCACCCCGCCGGACGCAAAAGATTGGATACTGGTGATCGACAGCGCCGCGAAAAACTTGGCTGCTCCGGGCAGCATGGATCTCTGGGAAAGGCTACTAGAGGAATCATTGGAAGATGCAAGGCATCGGAACGGCCCGAGACGCGAGGCGCATCGCGTATTCCTGGTGGTCGCCGTCCTCATCATACTGCTGGCCGGAACCCTGCGTATCTATCATCTTGCGCAGCGTAGCCTGTGGCTCGACGAAGCGATTGCCGCGAATATTTCGCGCGGCACGTTATCTGAGACGTTGACGCTAACACGTGATTTGCACAGTGCACCGATCATAGACCCACTGATTCTCTACTCCGTCGAAAGGGTGAGCGGTGGGTCGCTGGCCGTCCGATTACCTTCATTCGTAGCAAGCGTTTTAGCAGTGTTCTTGACACTTTGCTTTGTCACGATTCCAGCGATCAATTACAAGACTGCCGGACTCGCAGCACTAATGTTGAGTCTATCAGCCGCCCAGATTCGATACGCCCAAGAAGTCCGTGAATACTCGCTTTCTGTCCTCTACGCCACAGCGCTCTTATACATCTACTTGTCCTACATTTCGAAGAAAAAAGACGACTATTCCCCGGTTCCGTTGTACGCAGCAATATTCTTTGCGCCACTGGTCCAGTACGGGTTAGTGCTTTTCAGCTTTGGAATTCTCTCAGCTCTGTTCATTCTAGCTCTTATCGGCGATCAGCGCGGACGCAGAATCGCGCAAGTGATGACGGCATCCGTATTCCTCGGTTTAGGAGGCCTACTGTCATTCTTCGTGACACTGCGCTATCAATGGGGGGATGATGCATGGTACTTGAAGGATTACTTTTGGTCACCGGGCACAAGTGTGTTGGGCTTTATTTTGACGAATACTCATCATCTTGTTACATATTTGTTGCCGGGGCTGGCGACCGCTTTGATCTTTGTGCTGGCCGTATTGATCTACCTCGTCACGTCAATTCGAGAGAGAGTGTTGCGTCCCGTAGTCCTGCTATCGGGCACTTCTTGCGGGATTGTTTTAGTCTGTTCGCTTCTGCACTACTACCCGTATGGAGGCATCCGGCAGTGCCTGTTTTTAGCCCCAGTTCTGTGTCTGCTAGCGTCGGAAAGTCTGGTTCAAGTTACTGGCACAATGCCAGGACGCGCCAACTGGTTCGCGTTCGCCGCGATTGTTTGCATTGTTGTCGTCTCAGGTGTCTTCCAGATTCGCTTGCTGAAGCCTTATGCAGAAATTGAGGACATGCAGGACGTCCTGCATTCATTACGGAGCCACATGGAGTCCGGGGACGCCGTTTATATCTATCCCGCAGCGGTATTTGCGGTCGATTTCTATGTGAAAGAACGCGATCCACGCTTCATGTATGGCAACTATCACCAGAAGACTCCCGAAAGATACGTCCCAGAGATGATGGCTGGCCTTCAGCCTTCGGCAAAACGGCTCTGGATCGTGTTTAGCCACGTTTCTCGCGATGAAGATCGACACATTCTTCAAGATGTGAGCAAGGATTGGAAAGTGGAGCCGGTACTCGTCGTGACAGGGGCGGCTCTGTATCTGGCAAGTCGTCTGGCTGCGACCACAGGCACAATCCCAAAACAGTCTAGCGGCATCGTTGTCGAGGCTTCCAAAGCCACGCCTGCGGCCGACCACATTCACGACAGCTTTTGGGACTGGAACGTCCGCAATTCGCGTCATCCAGCTCAATAGCTTTCGCGCAGCAGACTTCGGAGACTGAGAGAGGCTGCTTTGAGATCGCGTAAGGAGTTTCCGGTGATCGTGCTTGGGGGAGGGATCTCGGGCTTGACGGCCGCTCGAATTCTTCAGCAACAGGAGCGGGATTATTTGCTGCTCGAAAGATGTCCCAGCTTTGGTGGCCTCACTCGCACCGTAGAGGTGGGGGAATTCTGTTTTGATTATACCGGGCACTTTTTACATCTCTGCCGTTATTCCTCGCCGGAGGGCATCCCATACGCAAATCTCAGGGACGAGGAGTGGGAGCAAATCAGCCGACGCTCGTGCTGTTTTGTCGGAGGAAAATTTGTCACGGCTCCCATCCAGTACAATCTTGCCGAGCTGCCTTCAGCTCTTTTCGCTCAGTGCGTGAATTCGTATAACGCCAGGCCGAGCCGTTCGGAAAGCGACACCGCGACTTTTCGAGACTATATTGTCGGCGGTTTTGGTCAGGCGCTGTCCGACCTGTTTCTCATCCCGCAAAACGAAAAAACTATGGCTATTCCACTCGACCGGTTATCGAAGGATGCAGTCCGGCGATTTTTCCCCGCTCCGGATGAGAAACTGGTGCGCATGGGAATGGCCGGAGAAGCGGCAGGTGCGAAGAGCTATAACTCAACTTTCTGGTATCCCAAACAAGGAGGAATTGAGCGATTGGTACAGGGCCTGCGGTCGGGAGTCAAAAACTGCAGTGTTAACCAAGACGTCGTCGCCATAGATCTCCGCGATAGGATCCTTCGAACCAGCAGTCAAGAGACTTTCCGATGGAACGCCATGTATTCGAGTATCCCGCTCAAGTCGCTGTGCGAAATGACGAATGATGACGAATTGGTCCGTGCTTCGGCAGACTTGTCGCATAGCTCGACGGTTAGCTTCAATATCGGCCTGCGGGCTCGATTGCGCCCTGAATTTGAAAATGTTCACTGGCTCTACGTGCCGGACCGAGCGATTCCTTTTTATCGCGTGGGGTTCTATTCCAATATCGGAACCGGCATGTCCACGCCAGGGCACAGCGCCCTCTACGTCGAAGTTGGGTTGCGGCCCGAGGAAATAAATCGGACAAACCTGACCCGCGAGTTGCAACCAAAGGTTATGAAATCGCTGGAAGAGCTTGGCTGGGTGGACAGCCGAGACGTTGTCTGCATAGTGATACACGTTATGCATCACGCTTACATCCACCACACGCCGCAGCGCGATAAGGCCCTCCATACTATTTTCACGCGCCTGCAAGAGGCTTCGATCTGTCCCATTGGCCGTTATGGTCTTTGGGATTACATCAGCATGGAAGATTCAATGGAATCTGCGCGAGCCACGGTCATGAAGCTGATCTGATGGAGTGGACCGTCGTTATTCCCGCTCACAATGAGGCTGCGAATCTCGAAGCCTGCGTCAATCAGTTTGTTGAATCGCTCCCGAGCGATGTGGCTGGAGTCTTGAAGGAAATCATCGTCGTCGAGAACGGCTCGAGTGATGGCACCCTAGAAGCCTGTCGGCGCGCCCAGGAGAGATTTCCGAGGCTGATTCGGGTATGTACGATCCCACGAGGAAGTTACGGAGAGGCGATCAAGAAAGGCATGCTTGAGAGCCACGGGACGCATATCTCGATTCTAGAATGCGACTTTTTGGACCCGCGTTTTGTTGCTGCATCCCTCGCGATCTTCCGTGCCAATCGGGCACAGTTTGTTGTCGGTTCGAAGCGGCATCCCGGGTCGATTGACCGGCGTCCGCTAAAGCGCCGAGTGTTGACGGCGCTTTACAATCTTGTGTTTCTCCGCCTCTTCCTCGGATATCCCGGCAGTGACACACACGGCCTCAAGAGCATCGAGGGATCAATCGCCAAGAAGTTGTGCGAAATTGCGGTTACCACCGACGAGGTCTTCCAGACAGAGATAGTCCTCTTGGCTTGGCGGCTCGGAATCCGAATTGAGGAAGTTCCGGTTCAGATTCTCGAATTGAGGAACCCGGCAGTTACGGTGCTCCGCCGCGTGCCGAAAGTGCTGAATACAGTTAAGGCTCTTAAGCATTCACTCGTGCGCTTTCCCAAGCCGTCACAAATGCCGAATCGGTTTTAGCTTGGACATCTTGGCTCGTAGGACACTGTCCACCGCGGACATGCTGAGCAATTTACTTCTGATACGTCGTGCCGCATCCTAGAAAATGAGCAAAAACCGAAATTACCTATGGGCTGTCGTTGTGGCCATTCTTGCCGCGCTAATTTACCTTCAATTTAGGACATGGCGGGGTTTTGACTGGGCAGCTTTTTGGAGCCAAACCGGCCAGGTCCATATGCTAAACATAATCTATGCGCTTGCGTTGAACTACTTGGCCTATGTGTTGCGCGCTTTTCGCTGGAAAATCTTCCTTCGGCCAGTACGTGAAAATGCAAAGGCAATCGATCTGCTAGCGCCGACGTTTATAGGATTCACGGGACTCGCCATTCTTGGACGGCCGGGTGAGTTGATACGACCTTATCTCATCGCTCGTAAAGAGGATTTGCCGTTCTCCTCTCAACTTGCCGTCTGGGCTGTTGAGCGCATTTTCGATTTGGGAGCTTTTGCCTTACTCCTCCTCGCGGCGATCTTCTTCGCTGTCGGGCCAAGGGAGCTTGCCTATTACAGCAGGATCCGCACTGGCGGATTTGTCTTGGCCGGACTCGTGACGATTCTAGCCGTGGTTGCGGAAGTGATAAACTTGAAGGGTTACGCGGCAGCAGACTGGATCGAAAAAGAATTCTCGCATTGGCCATCTAAGTTGGCGAAAAGAACCGCCCTCCGCATTCGTGAATTTCGCAGTGGTTTAAACGCCATTCATGGCGTTCCATCGCTCATTCAGCTAATTCTTGCGTCGGTCCTGATGTGGTTGACAATCGCGCTTGCCTTTCAGCAAGTCACGCACTCCTATACCGCGCTGGAGCTGCAGATTCCGATATCGAAGGTCATCGTGTTAATGGGTTCCAGTATAGTGGGCTCCCTGATTCAGCTGCCTGGCGTGGGGGGTGGTTCCCAGCTGGCCACGATCGCAGCGCTCGAACGAGTATTCAATGCATCCCATGAAGTCGCCGCAAGCTGCGGGATTCTACTCTGGCTCGTGACCTTTGTGAGTGTGATTCCGCTGGGATTGCTACTGGCTCACAAGGAACGGCTTTCCTTCAGGAAGCTGTCCGAGGTGAGTCAACAAGAAACTATCGATCTCACAACAAGCGGCGCCGGCGGTGCCACAAAAGATGACAACTTCATGTCCGCCGTCTGAAAGACCCAGCCAAGCAAAGGTATTCGCGTTGCTTTAGCCATTCCTCGAAGCCACCAAGTAAGGGTCAAATCAGACCAAATCTATTCGCCTCAACTCAAGGCACGCGAACGCAGTCTTATCGGCGACATTAAGAGTCCTTTCGACACTTTGTGCTCAATATGAACGACACTTTTTCGGTGTTTTTGAGTGGTAATCAGGCTCAATAGATCTTTGCGAGCAGGCTTCTGGCGGTTTTCGCGGCGCAAAGCCTGACGCCGACAAACGTTCCGAGCGTATTGGTGATCAGATCTGTCGTACCGGAATCCCGCGTGGGGATGTACGACTGCAGAACCTCAATCGTCAGACTGACGACGAGCCCCAAAGCAACTGTGGCCAGAGCCGGGCGCTTGATCGGCCGCACCGATGACCAGTAGGCGAAAAAGACAAAGCCAAGCGGTATGAAGCCGGCGATGTTCACGAGGACGTCGAGTGCGTAGCTGCGCGTTGGCTTGAACTCTCTCCAGAAAGGTTTCAGAAACTGCTCATGCAAGAGTGAGAAGCGCTTTGGAATGTAGAGATCAATTCCACGGTGCTCAGAATCATGAACGACGCTCCCCGCGCGTTCACCAAAAAGATAGACTCCCACCGCATTCTCGTCCGCGGAAATCGCCGGCCGTCCCCGCGTAGTCCAAGTCGCGTAGTGTTCTAGAACTTCCGCCGCCGTAAGCTCCCGCCCGTAGATCGCTGCGCCTCGCAATATTCCTTTCCAACTGTCAGGCCTAACCGCTGAGGTGCCGATCACCAGGCGCCCGGCGCAGTCGTCTGCCATGCGAAACTCGGGAAATGCTCTGACGAGAATTCCGTCAACATATATCGAGGTTCCGCGCGAACCCGAAGTAACGGTTACGAATATGGTTTTCCCTGCATGCAGCGCGTCCGTGATGCCGATTACCTGTAAGCTGCGAGGGTCATCTGCATTCTCGCGCTTCAATATGAGCAGCGCGTGATACTGGTAAACCGAGAACTGCACTGGATTTTCCGGGTTGTAAAAAGCGAGAATCGTGCTCGCAGCACTCGCAAGAGCAGGTTGCGCCCAGATTTCGAGACTGCACTCGGCGGATTCATCCCTTGCGGCAGTGGCGTGAAATTCGCCATCACTCCAAAGGGTTCCGTGCCGCCCGAATCGAAGACCATCTTCGGCGCCGAACCACGTCACCGCATTCGGAGGCCGCCGGAAAGGCGTGAGACCGGCTACCAGAGTGGCGCAGAGAACCACCGCGCAAAGCAGTACTGCAAAACTCGTTCGATTCATGCTCCTCGCAGATTTTCAGTTTTCTGTCGGATTTCATCACCCGCTCAAGGCATGTGAATGCGCTCCTGCCGCCTGGATAGTCGCGACGTTGCTGCTCTCCGAGCCACAGGAAAGTTTACCGCGGTCCCGTGGCCGTTATGAAAGGGAATTGCGTTCAGCAAGGGAGCCGCGTCGGTGCCGATCACGCGCATTTTGGGTCGAGGAGCATAAAATGCATCGCGCGGCCGTGCGGATCCGCAAGAGAAAATACGGTTTTCGATCGCTGCAGTGTCAGGGTGCTCCACTAGTTCGAGCGCGACGGCGGGGCGATTAATTCGAAGGAATCGTCACGGAGATTTGGTTGGAGTACGAACTTTCGATATTGCTGGAATCAACGGCCGTGACGACGTAGTAGTACACTTGGCCGCTGGCCACGGTCGTATCCGAATACGATGTGCTGGAGTCCGCTGAGGAGTTCATTTTCGCGTACGGTCCGCTAGGCTTCGAACTGCGGTAAACGAAGTAACCGGTTACCGTGGACGTGCTGCGGTCCCAGCTCAACGCCACGCTGTGGCTGGCGGATGGCGTGGTGGCCGTGCCAGAAAGAGCTACCTTCATCGGGGAATTGGCCGCGTTGCTGGCAACTGTCAGCGTTCCAGTGTCACTCGCCGCACTCTTAGGATCGAAGTTCACGGTGTAGGTTTCCGATTGCCCCGGATTCAGCACCACGCTATTTGAGGAGCCGCTTAAGCTGAATCCGGTACCCGCCACCGCGACGCTGGAGATGTCAGCGTTCGTGTTTCCAGTATTCTTCACGATCACTTGCTTGGTGTTTGATGAGCCCACCGCCGCACTGCCGAAACTCACGCTCGTCGGACTCGCAGTCAGCTGTTTGACCGCCGCCTCACCAGTTCCGGTTAGGTTAATCGGCATCGAGGAGTCGGAGGCGCTACTGGTGACCGTGATCTTGCCGGATATGCTGCTCGCGGCTGTGGGCTTGAACGCGGCCGTGAAATTCGCACTCGCTCCGGGAGCCAAGGTCAGAGGCACCGAAAGTCCCGAAACGCTGACTGTCGCAACTGAAGGCGCCAAGCCGGAGACAATTACGCTCGCGGTCCCGGAATTTGCCAGGCGAATCGTCTGGCTCGATTGCGTTCCCAGCACGACGTTTCCGAAAGTAACAGAGGACGGCGTGGCAGTCAGCGCGGAAGTGGGCGAAGTGGTAGCCGTTCCGCTCAGGCTGAGTACCACGGAGGGATCGGATGCATTCGATGCGATGGAAACCTTTCCGGCGAGAGCTCCTGCGGAACTTGGTTTGTACGTAACCGTCAAAGTGACGTCTTTCCCTGCCGCTAAGCTCGCAGGCACCGCCAACCCGGTAACGCTGATGCCCGCACCCGAAAAGGTCATTCCCGAAATCGTTACGTTACCGGTTCCGGAGTTCGCCAGCTGGACTGTCTTTGTCACTTCGCTGCCAACTGTGACGCTGCCGAACGCAACAGACGACGGCGAGGCGCTCAGAGCCGCAGTGGTTGTCCCCGTCCCAGTTAGAGCCACGTCCATGGCGGGTTCGAGGGCGTTGCTAGTGATGGTAATCGTGCCGGCGGCGGAGGAACCAGCGGTCGGCTTAAAGACGACACTGATCGTGGTGCTCTGGCCGGCGCTCAGAGCGATAGGCAGGTGCGGGCCAGAAGCGCTGAACCCAGGGCCCGCCACGGAAATCCCAGAGATGATCAGGATTCCAGTACCGGTGTTGCTCAACGTAACCGTTTTCGTGGTGCTTAGCCCAATCGCTAAATTTCCAAAACTTATAGAACTCGGTGATAGTCCCAGAGTGATCGTAGTACTTCCAGGTGTGCCCGTTCCTTTACCCGTAACGCCGACGCAGCCGGATGTAACAAGAATCGCGGCGAGTACGCAGCTCGCAGAAAATCCGCGGAGCAAAGATTTAAGAGCAAATCGCGGTGAACGAATCGACGCGTTCACGCGCATTCCCTCCAGGATAGGGGCACGTGTCATAAGCAGGGCGATTGTCCGCCGGGGCAGGTTTCGTCAACTACTGGTCAGGGGTACACACTTGGGACAGGGGGTTAACCCTGTCCGCGAGGACAGTCGTCATTTGCGCTCGCGGACTGGCTGGATGTTTGGCCGCCTTGAGCTCGCTCAAATCGCTTTAAAATCGGTACTTAGCTCGACTCAGATCCTCCGAGCCGTCACGCCCAGCTTACTGAACTATCGCCGTCGCTTGGTTGGAATCCACGCTTTCCACGTTGTTTGAATCGACAGCCGTAACCACGTAGTAGTACGTTTGCCCCGAAGCTACCGTTGAATCCGAATATTGCTCGATTGTGACGAGTGACGGGTTCACTTTGGTCGGATATGGTCCGTTTGGCGTCGTGCCGCGGTAGACGTTGTAACCGGACACCGTGGATGAGCTCGCGGTCCAATTGAGCGCCACCGTGTGAGGAGTCGTGGAAACGCCTGTGCCGGAGACGTTAATCGTTGCCGGCGAATTCGTGGCGTTGCTGGCAATGCTGACGCTTCCGCTGACGGCCCCCGCAGTTCCGGGAGCAAAAGTCACCGTGACGGTAACGGATTGATTTGGAGTTAGCATTTCGTTGGCGGTCACGCCGCTCTCGCTGAAGCCCGCTCCGGTCACGCCTACGTTGGAAATCGTGACGTTGGCGTTCCCGTTGTTCGTCAAGGCCACGCTCAGTGCGCTGTTGCTTCCCACGTTGACGTTACCAAAGCTCAGACTCGAGGTGCTCAGCCCCAACACTTTCGTCGCTGCTACTCCCGTGCCGCTCAGCGCGATTGCTAGCGGTGAATTCGGCGCATTACTGGTCAGGCTTACCGACCCGCTCACGGCTCCCGCTGAGGTTGGTGCAAACACCGCATTGAATGTCGCGGATTTTCCCGCCGCGATGCTTAGCGGTGTGCTGATACCTGATGTGCTGAAACCCGTGCCAGTGACTGTTACTGCCGTAATCGTCACCGAAGCGGTGCCGCCATTGGTCAGATCAATTGTTTGTGAGTTGTTCGTGCCCGTGACCACGTTGCCGAAAGCTGCGCTGCTCGGCGTGGCCGCGAGTTGCGGTTGGGTTGCGGTTCCGCTCAGGGCGATCGTCAGAGGAGATCCAGGCGCGTTGCTTACGATCGAGATGCTGCCAGTCGGGCTCCCGGCTGACGTCGGCGCTAACTTGGCTGTGAGTGTAGTGGTAAGGCCCGCCCCGAGCGTCTTCGGAGTGGTTAATCCGCTGATACTGAACCCGCTACCGGATGCTGTCGCTTGCGAAATGGTAACGCTTGCTGTCCCGGAATTCGTCAACGTGATTGTCTGGGTTCCGCTGCTGCCGACACCGACCGAGCCAAAGTTGACGCTCGCTGGGCTGGCGCCAATCTGCCCTTGGATGCCGGTTCCCGACATCGCAATGGCCGCAGGTGAACCTGGAGCGTTGCTGACCACCGAAATGCTGCCGGTCGCGGCTCCTGCGGAGGTCGGCGCAAACGTCGCAGTAAATGACGCATGACCGCCGGCAGCGATGCTCATGGGCATCGTGGCGCCGCTCATGCTGAATCCGCTGCCGGAAGCTGTCGCTTGACTCACCGTCAAAGTAGCGTTGCCGGCGTTCGTCAGAGTGATCGATTGGGGTGCGCTGCTGCCGACCGCCACGTTGCCGAAACTCACGCTGGCAGGACTTATCGTGAGCTGCGGTTGCGCTGCGGTGCCCGAC
This sequence comes from uncultured Acidobacteriota bacterium, assembly GCA_963780035.1. Classification (GTDB taxonomy): domain Bacteria; phylum Acidobacteriota; class Terriglobia; order Acidiferrales; family UBA7541; genus Palsa-295. Next base: position 78,906 of record CAWAAG010000028.1, read on the forward strand.
CCGGTCAAAGGAATTGTCAGCGGAGAACCGGGTGCGGTGCTGCTGATTGAAATACTTCCCGTTGCGGTGCCCGCGGCTGATGGCGAAAATTTCGCTGTAAACGTCGTAGTCTTTCCTGCGGCGAGCGTCGCCGGAACTGATAGACCGGTCAAGCTGTATCCGGTTCCAGAAGCGCTGCCTTGCGAGATGGTGATGCTCGCCGTCCCGGAGTTTGTCAGGATGACGTTTACGGACGCGCTAGCGCCCACCAGCAAACTGCCGAAGTTAACGCTCGAGGGATTCGCCGTCAGACTCCCTTGGACCCCTGTTCCAGTGAGTGGAATCGTGACAGTGGGATCGTTGGCGGTGCTTGTGATGGTGATCGCGCCCGATGCAATTCCTGCTGTCGTCGGCGCGAACTGCGCCGTGAATGTGGTGCTCTGACTGGCCGAAAGTGTCAACGGGGTCGTAAGGCCAATCGCAGTGAAACCGGCGCCAGTCGCGCTCACCGCGGAGATGGTGGCACTTGTGTTGCCGCTATTGGTCAGAGTGATGGTCTGCTGGCCGTTGCTGCCCACCGAAACATTTCCAAACGACAAGCTGCCCGGGTTGGCGGTCAACGTCGAACTCGTGGAAACGCCGCTTCCGACCAGCGCGACCGTTTGTGGCGAGGCTGGCGCGTTATCGGTGAACGTGATGCTTCCGTTGGCCGCGCCCGCTGCTGTGGGCGCGAACTGCACGCTGAACGATAGCGACTGGCCGCCCGTCAGCGTCGTCGGCAGCGTTAGCCCGCTGATGCCGAAACCATTTCCCGTGACCGTGGCGACATTGATGACAATATCCGTGGTTCCCGTGTTGGTCAGTTGCACGGTCTTGGTGCTCGTTTGGCCAACCACGACGTTGCTAAACGTCAGCGCGGAAGGAGCGATCGTCAAACCCGCTTGCGTCCCCGTTCCAGTGAGCGAAATCGTCAGCGGTGAGTTCGAGGCATCGCTAATAACCGTAAGGCTCCCAGTTACTGCCCCCCCGGCTGTAGGCGCAAATTGAATTTGAATCGTGCTGCTCTGGCCAACCGGAATCGAGCCTGACGGATTTCCGCCGGTCACGCTGAATCCGGCGCCCGTCAAGGTCGCCTGCGAGATGGTGACCGTTGCGGTTCCAGTGTTCGTAACCGACAAGCTTTGCGTGGTGGCGTTGCCAACCGCGACGCTCCCGAAGCTCAAGCTGGTCGCACTCGCCGACAGCACCCCCGCTCCGGGGTCCCCCGTCGTGGTTTTCGCCGCGCTCGTGTAGCCCGCGCAGCTGGAGAGCCCGACAATCGCCAGTACCATCGCGACTGAGGTCAATAAGACAATGTATTTCGGGGAACTTTGCCGGCTAATTGGCTGCCGTGAGATCGAATCTGGAACGCGGCTTGCGTTGTTGGCGTGGGCTCTCATGTCACCGAGCAGTGTAGGGAGCGAAGGCTGAGCGCAACTACTGGTCAGAGGAACCGAGATGGTTCAAGTCTCTTCGCCTGTTCAGCCGGGCTATCGGGCACCTGACCATGGTGCGTGGACAGGTACGTTTAGTGCTTTGGAAAGAGCGGTTTGGTGCACTGTTTCGCTTTCGCATACCTGTACGCGCAAGGGTAAGGGGGCGAAAAGCGTTGGAGGACACACGGTAAGGCAAGACAACGATGCCCCGTGTGCTAGACTTTTCAGTGAGATTTCGAGGAATCAGACATTAGAGTGATGGAGAATCAACAGTTTAGCCCGACCTCCGGAGGTTGGGATTCCGCGTGGTCAAATCGACTGCTGATCCTCGCGCTAGTCGGCATTCTTTTCCTTACCCTCTATCCTTTTCGGTTTGACTTTCACACTCCCAGCGTGGCGGGGCCTCCCTTCCTGCTTGGCAGGGGCCTGAAGAATTCCGGGTTCTACGACGCTTTTCTCAACGTTTTGCTGTTCACGCCTTTAGGGTTCGGTTTGGCTGAGAAGCTGCGCGAGCGGGGCAAGTCGGGGAACTTCGCCTTCATTGCTGCTCTGATCGCCGGCGCGTTGCTTTCCTATTCGATCGAGTTCTTGCAGATTTACATTCCCGAGCGCGATTCGGGTTGGGAAGACGTCTTCACGAACACTTCCGGTGCGCTGGTCGGCGTTCTGCTGTTCGAGCTTTTCGGGGCGACCGTGCTCCCTATTCTATCCGCGTGCGAACGCGCCCTCGGCGCACGCTTATCGGGTTGGCGCGCGGCAGGCCTGTTATTGCTCTATTTTGGATTGTGGTTCGCAGCTTCGATTCCGTTGCAGCGGGAGACTCGACTCAGCAATTGGAATACGGACGTGCTACTTACCATCGGCAATGATGCGAGCGGCAAGAACCCCTGGGTTGGCCAGATTCGCTTGCTGCAAATCTGGGACCGCCCAGTCTCAAACGCTGAGGCAAGAGCAATGGCCGCCTCCGCTAGCGCGGATCCCGTCGCACCCGGATTGATCACTTCTTTTGACTTCTCGTCCTCGGCGCCTCGGCGTGATCGCCTGAACCTTTTACCCCAGCTGGTATGGACTCCAAAGTCCCCCACGCAAACGGAGGCGAGTTCTCTTGTTCTGGACGGGTCGTCCTGGCTGTCTTCTCAAGCCGCAGTCCCGCAGCTTGTGCAAGCCTTGCGAAAGTCGAATCAATTCGCCATACGGATAATTAGCACGCCCGCAAAGGCGAATGGAGCAGATGCACGCATTCTGTCCATTTCCCAGTCGTCAGGCTTGGCCGATTTGAATGTGCGTCAAGAAGGACCAGCGCTGGTACTTTCATTCCGCAACGGCATTTCCGTAAAGAAATCGCAACTTCCGTCGCATATGCCTGAGGTATTCAAGATTGGCGAAACACGCGACATCCTGTACTCGTACGACGGTTCGAATCTCTCGCTGTATGTTGATGGCGAGCCCCGACTCATCCGCTATACGCTCGGGCCCGGGGTAATGCTTGCTACATTCGTGCATCACAGGGTCAAGTCGGCCGAGCTCACTGGCTATAACTACATCTATTATGCGCTAGTCTTTTTCCCCGCCGGAGCGCTCTTGGGCATCGCCGCAAGACAAACGCCGATTGGCAGGTTCTCCAGCTATGTGACTTTTGTGGTCTTCATCCTGGTGATTCCAACGCTGCTCGAGTTCGTTCTTATCTCGGTCAGCGGCCGCTCCTTTTCCTTGATGGATCTCTCGCTTTCAGTTGCTCTGATACTCGGTGGTATGTTGTGGATCAACGCTGACCGCCGAGCGATTGGGAGCGTGCGCTGAAGGATCGGCGCCGCGATCCGAGCAACACGACGCCTTTACAATTGTCGCAAGCCATGTTGTTCTACCGAAACGGCCCGCTTGGATGATTATTCGGCGCGGCACTGAGAGCCTTCAGACGTGAGCCGCGCTGTATTGGAAGCCAAAACTTTCGAATTCGCTTTACTTAAAGGAGAAACGACCGGATGCGTTACCTTGTGACGGGCGGCGCCGGCTTCATAGGTTCTAATCTAGTGGACGAACTGGTTCGCCGCGGCCACAAAGTTGTGGTTCTGGACGACCTCTCTGCGGGCAAGGAAGCGAACCTCGCTAGCGTGCGGGACAAAATTGATTTGCGGATCGGAACCGTCACCGATCTGGCCGCGGTGCAGTCAGCCTGCCACGGCGTTGACTACGTCATTCACCTGGCTGCGCGGACGTCCGTTCCACGCTCCGTTCAAGATCCACTAGAAACAAACCAAGTGAATATTGACGGCACCTTGAACGTGCTGGTCGCTGCCCGCGATGCCAAGGTGCGGCGCTTCGTTTACGCTGCTTCCTCGGCGGCGTATGGCGAGACGCCGTCCCTGCCGAAAGTCGAGACCATGCCGCCCGAGCCAATTTCTCCTTACGGTGTCACCAAGTATGTCGGCGAACTTTACGCGCAAGTCTTCGGCCGCGTTTATGGGTTGGGAAACGCCTCGATCCGGTACTTCAACGTGTTTGGCCCAAGACAGGATCCCACCTCGCAATATTCAGGCGTGTTGTCGCGATTCATGCTCGCTGTGATTCGCGGCGAGTCACCGGTTGTTTATGGAGACGGCGAACAATCCCGGGATTTCACGTATATCGAAAATATCGTGGACGAAACGTTGCGTCGCTTGCGAGAAAGAACACGCCGTGGGAAAAGTCTTCAATGGCGGAACGGGTGCCCGGATTACGATCAATCAAGTCCTGCTGCTGCTTGAGAAGGTAACGGGAAAGAAAATCCAGGCGAAATATGAGCCGGCGCGCGCGGGCGATATCCGCGATTCCCAGGCCGATATTTCTCTCGCGCGCAAAGTGCTCGACTACGAACCGCGTGTTCATTTTGAAGAGGGACTGCGTCGCACTTGGGCCTGGTACAGAGACAATTTCAGCGGCGGCTCTCGATGAAGATCTTCGTTACGGGGGGCGCCGGCTTCATTGGATCCAACTTCATCCGGCACGTGCTCGGCCTTGACGCCTGCTATTCGATCGTCAATTTTGACAAGCTGACGTACGCCGGCAACCTCGCGAGTCTGGATTCCATAGCCCATAGTCCCAACTACACTTTTGTGCGAGGGGACATCTGCGACTCGGCCCTGGTCGAGGCCGCCATGGCTGGATGCCAGACGGTCGTGCACTTCGCCGCCGAATCGCACGTGGACCGCAGCATTTACGAGCCGGCCCCCGTGATCGATACAAACGTCAAGGGCACCTTCGTCCTTCTGCAGGTGGCGCGCCAGCTTAATATTCAGCGGTTTGTACAGGTTTCGACGGACGAAGTTTACGGCGACATGCAACCGGGCGCGTTCGCGGACGAAAATTCCCCCTTGCGGCCGAGCAGTCCTTACGCGGCTTCCAAAGCGAGTGCGGACTTGATCGTTCGCGCCTACATTCGCACGTTTGATTTCCCCGCCGTGATCACACGTGCGTCCAATAATTATGGTCCTTTCCAGTTCCCCGAGAAGTTTCTGCCTTTGATGATTGCCAATGCCCTGGATGAAAAGCCCCTGCCGATCTACGGCGATGGCGAGCAGCAACGCGATTGGCTCCACGTGCAGGATCATTGCCGCGGTATCTTGGCGGTTCTGGAGCGAGGCCGCATCGGTGAGGTTTACAACATTGGCGGGACCGATGTGATCGACAATTTAGCGATGGCGCGACGCTTGCTGCGCGCCGCCGGCAAACCGGGGTCTCTCCTGTCGTTTGTGAAGGATCGCCCCGGCCACGATCGCCGTTACGCTCTTAAGTGCGACAAAATACGCAGCGAACTCGGTTGGCGGCCGGCGATTTCGCTGGAAGAGGGTTTGCGGAAGACGATCGATTGGTACAAAAGCAATACGGCGTGGCTTGCGGGCGTTCGCGGCGGCGACTACCGTTCTTATTACGCAAAATATTATGAGAACCGAAATGCTTCGCTTCACGCAATCGCCGATTCCCGCCGGAAATCTAGCGATTGACTCGTGTGTGTGCCAATTGCGCACGCGCTGCCGCGATTGCCGCTCTCCAGTTTGAATTAATCCAATGAGCGCTCTGGCAGCCACGTGAATTCTGTGCGGCGGATGGCGAATATCCGCATCTCTGCGACAAAGCCGCGTACCAGAACTATCGTTTCCCGCGAGCTATCGCCCTTCAGCTGGCTTTCTGGATGCCAACAATCCGCGGCAGGAGCCTGCACAATTTGAATGTCGGTTGGAATCTGGGCGCGACAACGTGCGATGAACCGGGGGCCCGGCGAGGACTGTGACTGGCTGTTAGGAGGAGCAACCAGTCACGCAGCGGATTCCAGAAGCCCGATTGCTCCCAGAACCCGCTCGTTTCTTGCCTTACGCTGTCAGCACGCGTCCGGGAAACCGCACGCTGCGGGACTTGTTTGAGAACGGGAACGGCACCTTCTGCGTCGGCACCAAGGGATCGTGAACTCGGCTCGGTTGGCTTGCACTGAGAGCATCGGTTTCGACCAACGTCGGGCGCATGAATCCAGAAGCCCGTCGCGCCAATTCCGCCCGCGTCTCCACACCGAACTTGCTCAAAAGAGAAGAGATGTGGAATTTAACTGTGCGAACAGTAATATTCAATTTCGACGCGATTTCCTTGTTGGCTCGGTTGCACAACACGGCATCGAGGACTTCTCGCTGGCGTGCGCTCAGTGACGTCGGGCAGGCGATGGCGCGTCCTTCCTTCAATAACTCCTCGGCACGCGATATGAGTCGGTTAACCAACGACTCTTCCGCCGGCACCATGACTTGGAATTCGGTTGGATTTTGACCGCGCACCAAACACTGCATAGCCAGTAGCCCGGCGATGCGCTCCACCGTGCATTCCAGATCCGCGCCAGATGTGGCCCTAAACTGGGCGTTCCCGGTTGACTGCTGGCAGAACAAGAACACCCCCGGTACGCTCACCTCTTCTCTTCGTTCTTGTCTTACTAGTTTCGGAAAAACGCGAACTTTTCTCAAATTAGCCTTCCCGTCCGCTTAGCCCAGGACTGCATGCGGCAAAGCTTTTTTGATTTAGAATTCGACTTGGTGCTACCGATGGAACAGTGAGTCTTTACTGCAGCTCTGAATAGGGTCTTTGCTGTGCTTTCAATCGGACCGTATAGTTTCGTAAGTAATGTACAGCGTTTACCCTAGCCGGGGCATTGGCCCGTCGCAGACACCCTGCCAAACTCACTTTTATTTTAAGCATCGCTAAATGAATAGGATAACTGTGTCTCGCGGTGCGCTGATTGTTCGCCTGCGTAGGTAGAAAGTTCTCTGGCCCTGCAAAATGTTCCGCCTCTCCGGCATTCCGGCAAACGCCCCTGTACTCGAGTGCGAAGATTTCACGGTAAATTCACAACGATGCCCAGATCCCGTGTTCCGATTAGGATTGCGTTCGTGAATTCCGCTTTCGGGTTAAACTCCCCTCTCACGGCTACGAACCACTGGTGAGGGGGCTCAGGACTTGCGAACAATCCTTTATTTTCTGATGAGCGTTGCATGCCTATTCCTCCCGTTACTCGGTGCTTCGGCCCAGATTCCACCGCTGAAGCCACCACCGTTCGCGACACAGGTGCCACAGGGATCTGGCGCCTGCTCTGTGGAAAAGTCCTGCGCCGACCTAGCCCCACAAATGATTCAGTCCGCGCTGGGACCCTCGCCCCTCGCGGAGAACCTGCGCTACCTCACTGACACAATTGGCGGTCGCGTTACCGGAACTCCTGCCGCCGACCGCGCGGCCGATTGGGCCGTGCAAGCGTTCCGTCATGCCGGAGTTGACGAAGTCCACACCGAGAAATTTACAATTCCGGTCGGCTGGAGCGAAGGAAACACGCATTTAGAGGTCTTGGCCCCGGTGCCATTTCCCGTGCGCCTCGTTTCAATCGGCTGGTCGCCCCCAACCCCGGAGGGAGGGATTACTGCAGATGTGGTAGATGCCGGCATGGGAGACGAAGCCGGCTTTGCAAAGGCTGGAGCCTCCGCCAACGGCGCGATCATCCTGATCCACTCGAAATTTCTGGTGACGTGGAGCGATCTCACGGATGAATACTTGCTCGGACCCGCCATCATTGCGCGCGCGATGAAAGCCGGGGCCGCGGGCGTCTTATGGATGTCATCGCGCCCTAATCTCTTGCTCTATCGCCACACACTTGCGATCAACGGCGAATTGGAAAAGTTGCCGCAAGCGGTCGTGGCTCGCGAAGACGCCGAACGCATGTCTCGATTTCTCGCGGCCGGGCAGAAAATTCACGTGCACTGGGAAATGCCGAATCGTGTGACCGGCCCGGTGGACTCCGAAAACGTCGTTGCGGAAATCCGCGGCCGCGAAAAGCCCGAGGAGTTTATCGTGCTCGGTGCGCACCTGGATTCCTGGGATCTGGGCACCGGCGCGCTCGATAACGGTTGCAACGCCGCGATGGTGATTGATGCAGCCCGCGTTATTCACGCGTCTGGCACGATCCCGCGCCGCTCGATCCGTTTCGTCCTCTTCACCGGTGAAGAGCAGGGGCTGCTGGGCTCGGCCGCCTACGCGCATTCGCACCGCGCGGAGCTCGACCACATGATCGCTGCGGTGATTTTCGACTCGGGAATCGGGAAAGTCACTGGTTACTCGGTTGGCGGCCGCAAAGACATTCTCGAGCCCGTACGCGAAGCTCTCAAGCCCGTGCAGTCTCTCGGCGTGAAGGACTTCACCCTCGACGCAGGGATGGATACCGACAATTTTGATTTCCTCATTGAGGGTGTTCCCACGCTGTTGGCGAACCAGGAACCAGCCAACTACATGCTGAACTACCATGCCGCTTCGGATACTTTCGATAAGGTTGACATTGCTGCGCTGAAGCAGCAGGTGGCTATCTCTGCGGTCACCGTTTTCGCCCTTGCCGACGCCGAAGAACGTATCGGCACGCGCCAGTCCCGCGCCGAAATCGAGCAGTTGCTGCGCGAGACCGGACTCGGCGAAGAAATGAAAGAAGCTGGTTTCTGGCCGCTATGGGAATCTGCCACCCGCGGCCGCCGGCCCTAGCCGTGCGACCGAAAATCCTTTTGAGAACTGGGCAACTCCTTGTTTGCGTATGCTTCTACGCCAGCGCAGCTAACAACGCAGTGCCCCGGAAGTCTGCTCGGTTTCGACCGTGCGGCCCGCAGCAAACGTTCGCGTATAATAGGAGCACATGCTAGCCACTGGACGTTCTATTAAGGGGAGGGCCCGCGCAGCGATGCCTGATTCCGAGCCGCGCCGCGTCCTAGCCATCGACTATGGCCGTAAAAGAATAGGCCTGGCGCTATCCGACGAGCTCCAGATGACGGCGCAGCCGCTTGTCACTCTCACGCGCACGAATCGCCGCAACGATCTCCACCGCCTGCGAGAAATTTGCAGAAAGCAGGGTGTCGCGCGTATTCTCGTGGGCCACCCGGTGCATATCACGGGTGAAACGAGCGAAATGGCGGATGAAGCGGCATACTTTGCGGCGCGCTTGCAAAAGGAGTTGGGAATCGAAGTGAAACTCGCGGATGAACGGCTGACTACTTGGGAGGCGGAGCAAATCGTAAAGCAACGCAAATCTCCGAATCGGCACAAAAAGTCGCCCATTGACGATGTCGCCGCCGCCGTTCTCCTCCGCGAATATCTCGACCGTAACCGTGCTCAAGCGGAGCATGTTGCGGCCGAGAGGGAATAACCGGCTATGCGGCGGCTCGGTTTATTGGCCCTTCTGATTATCGCGGCGATTGGTGCCGGAGCCGGCTGGCTGGATTCCCAAATCAGCCGCCCCTATCGCGGTCATCGGCCTGAGCAGGTCTTCGTGGACATTCCTCACGGCACTTCGCGTTGGGGGATCGCCGGAATCCTGCGCCGCGATGACGTAATTCGTAACCGCCTCGCCTTCGAACTTTTCAGTCTGTGGCATCTCCGCGCTCCGATGCAGGCGGGCGAATACTATTTCGATCATCCCGTCACCTCGCGCGAAGTCTTTTGGCAAATCGCTCAGGGAAGAATTTTTGTCCACGTGGTCACAATACCGGAAGGTTGGACCATGTTCGATATCGCTGCCGACCTCGATCGCCAGGGAATCTGCAATCGCGATGATTTCCTGGCTGCCGCGAAAGACGTGTCCCTGGTTTCTGATCTGGCGCCGAACGCGCAAAACCTGGAGGGGTTTCTGTTCCCTTCGACCTACGAATTCACGCGGCACATGACCTGCCAGCAGATTGTCAAACGTATGGTTCAGAATTTTCGCGCCGTCTGGGAATCATTGAATAGCAGCGGTTCGCAGTCCTTTCCTCAGGGGCTGAGCGCTGGACAGGTGGTGACACTTGCTTCCCTGGTCGAGCGCGAGACGCCGCGCAAGGACGAGCGTCCGTTAGTCGCAGGGGTCTTCTACAACCGCCTGAAGCGCGGTGAATCCCTGCAATGCGATCCTACGGTTGCCTATGCTCTCGAGCTCGAAGGCCATCCTGTCAAAGTCGTTCACTCAAATGATTTGCACATTGATTCGCCGTACAACACTTACAAATATCCGGGCCTGCCTCCCGGGCCCATCGCCAATCCCGGCGAAGCGTCTCTGCGCGCGGCGTTAAACCCCGCGGTTACGGATTACATGTTTTTTGTCGCCAATGACAACGGCGGCCATTTCTTCAGTAAGACTCTGGCCGAGCACAACCGCAATGTTGCCCGTTATCGCAGCCTTCTCTCCGGCGACGCTCCGCCTCCGCAGACCGCCCAGAAAAAAGCGCCCCATCGAGGTCCGTCGTGAGTCCCGGCCACTTGCGGGCGCCGGACGAGGGTGGCTCGCCCACCAAGAAGGCCTTGATTCTGGAAGCGGCGCGCGCGTTGGGCAAACCTCGATACACCCCGGCGGAAATCGAACAAATTCGCCGCCAGTTGATCGCGCAGCTCGGCGCGCATGGGAAAACGGCTCCTGACTACATCGTCAGCGTGCTCGAAGAAGCGGGAATGCGCGTGGTGTGGTCCACACGCTCCGACACCGAAGGGCGGTACGAAGAAGAATTTACCGACCTGCTCCATTTTTCCACACTGGAAGAAGCCGAAATGTGTTTGGTGCGTCTCGACGAACTCTTGCGGAAATTCTTGCTCGAGGACGAGCAACCCGCCGCCGAGCGCGTCCGCGAAGTCGCCCGACTGGGCCGCCGCCGCGCCGAAATGATTTCGCGCAACCACAAGGTGGATGCCCGTAAACGCTCCGAAAAAGAAGAAATCGCGCATTGGTTCGCCATTTGGCTGGAAACGCCGGATGCGTTTTTCGATTGGCTGGAAGTCCGCAAGCAATCTCCCGAATTCGTTAGCAGATTCCCCTCACCAGGATTGGAAGATGACGTCCCCGGCACCGAAGAATAGTCCGGCGTTCCTCCTGGAAATCGAGCCTCTCGATTTGGGATCCGAGGTTCGCGCCGTCGCTCTGGAGCTCACTGAGGCTGACGAAAATCGCGAGCCGGTTCGCGGGGCCGACGCCGCGCGAATCTGGAGCCGGGTCTTGCGCGCGACGGCCGCCAACGAAATTTGGGCCCTCGATTTCTTCAGTCACCTGGATCGTGTCCGCGAATACTGCGAGCGTCATCAAATCGTGTTCCGCGATGCGAGCAGTCGCTGCATCGTGATCCCCGCGCTCGAGCTTGCCGCGCTCGAACCACTGATGGATCGCTTTCAGTCCGAAACATTCGGAGCGCGCGCGGGAGAACCTCTTGCCGTCGGCGACCCTGCCCTGGAAGGCGAACTCGCGCGCCGTGGCGTGGATGCCTACCACACCGCGTTTCCACAATATGTCTTCTGTGCGGTTTGCAATTTCGAAGATGGCTCGTTAGTTCTCCTAAGCGAAAAGCTGTGGGCTAGCGAAGTGATCCGCCGAGTCCGACCCGCACTCGACGGGCAACAAGTGGAAGTCCGCCTCGCCTCCTAAAACGTGTGCTCCCCGGTAGTTAGTCGGAAACCTTAGCCCGTTCGTACTATTTACGTAATCACAGGTCCTAGTACACTTAGATCATGGGAACAAGTTAATGCTGCCCGTTTCACGCGAATCCACGACCCACGTCGAGCCCACCGTCCCCAACGCTCGTGCATTCGTCCGCAGTCTGAATGTTCTCCTTAAGTACGCTCGGCTCTATGGTTTAGAGCATAGTCGGTCCGCCGCTCAGCTGGATTCTGCATGGACGGAGCTTCAAGATGCGGTATCTGCCGCCGGTCATAACGGCCTCTTGCTTGGGGCTTCCGGGTCGCAACTCCTGCTGGATGGTGTTCCCCTCGAATCGAGCCCCGCAGAACGCAGTTTTGCGGATCTTCTCAACGCCGCCGGGGTTGCCAGTATCGGCTTCCTGCCCCGAGTGGAGCGCTCCGAATTCGCCAATTTAGTGAAATGCTTCATGGAAACTGGCCCCAAGGCCGGAACGTTGTCCGAACGCCTGGAGGCGTACTTCGGCAATCGCAATCACTGCGGAATTCGCGTGAACGAAATCCGCTTCGTAGCGGAAGACGCCGGGTTTTCCGAAGCGCGCGTCGCCGCCACACTCACGGCGAAGACGCTTGGCGCTGACGCTGACCGCATTCAGGAATGGTTCCGCAGTCCGGAGAAAATGATTCAGCTCATCACTGCCGCCGAAGGTGCGCACGGCGGTTCCGGTGCGCCCGGCGGCTCAGGCGGAACGGGCGGTTCGGGAGCGGCTGGCACTTCCAATTTACCCGGCGAGGGATACGCGGCGGGAGCCGAAGGAATAGTCTCCAGCAGCGAATTTGTAAACACCGGAGGCGGCTTTGCCGCCGGCGCGGACGTGAGCCTGGGAGTCCCCAGCATGGCGGGACGCGTGACGGTTGCGCTCGGAGGCGGCGTCGCCGGCCTCGCCGGAGGCATCGGCCGGCTCGAAGAAGCCGAGTTGCAGAGCCTGCTGAAGCTTCTCGCGCAATTCGGCGAAGCGCAGGTTGCGAAAAATCCGCGGCTTGATCCATCGTCGTGGCAGCAGAAAATTTCGGCGCTGCCACAAAACGCGAAAATTACCCTGCAGCAGGCGCTGGCCACCGTTGCGGCGCAATCCCCCACCGCCAAGCTGGACGAGAACACCCTTCTGCGTTTGGCGGAGGATCTGGCAATTCGTTTCGCCATCGATCGCTTCCAGCGCGGCGAAGTGAAAGTCAACGCCGTGCGCCAGATGCTCGACCGCATGGGCCAAGAACTCGAGACGCTCCGCAAACTGCTGAAATCACGCGAAGAGAAAATGGCCGGGGCCGGCATCTCGGTAGAATCGCACGCCGATATCCTCGACCGGCAGTTCTGGGCCGCTGTGCCGGAATCGGGAAAGAAATCCGTGCTCCTGTCTCCGGAAGCCTGGTGTATTCCGCCGCGCAACGTGCAGCAGTACGTCGAGGAACTGATGGGCCGCGGCGAATCGGAAGCGGCTGGCGACATCCTGCTGCAATACGCATCCTGCGTGGGCAATAAGGACGCCGAAGCGCGGCGCAAAGCGGCGATCGGATTAGGACAGCTCGCCGAACTCTATAGCAAAGCAGCGAGTCAACGACTTCAGGACGCGCTGGTGAAAATCGGTCAGGCCATGGCTGCGGAGAAGGACGGCGAACTGCAAACGCTCTTGAGCGCTGCGTTCGTGCGTCTCAGCCAGGAATCGGCAGCACGCCGCTATTATCGTGCGGTGCAGCAGTCCTTGGATTCGCTCTCTGATTTGGAAGAATCGCGTCCCAGCTGGGTGCAAAGCTTGCGTCCGCGTATTGGCGTGGACAATCGCATCCCCGAATTCATAGAAGAAGCTCTCGCTGCGGAATCAATGCCTGACGGCCTGGTGGGCGTGCTCATGCGTGTGCCGCAGGGCGCCGCTGAGCATCTTTCCGTGCGTTTGGCGCGATCCTGCAGACGTACGGAGCGGGAGAGTGTCGTCCAACTCGCAAAATCAGTCGGCGCTCCCTGCGTGCGTCACCTCAAGGAGACGTTCAAGAGCGACGTCCCGGCTAAGGCCGCTACTGTCGCCGGATTATTGAGCCGCCTCGATCCGGCAGCTATGGATGAACTGCTTCCGCGGCGTCTGCGCGATGGCGGCCGTGGCTTCCACGACGCCGTTGTTCGTCAGCTTTCCACGGGTGGCGCGCCGGAGCGCGGCAAGCTCCTCGCCGATTCTATCGAAATGTTCGACGTTATGATTCTTCCGCTGGCCTTGGACGAAATTGGCATGTGCGGTGACGCCGACACTGCGCCGAAACTGCTGCGCCTCGCCGAAGGCGAGATTTTGCCTCAAGGGCCGGAGTACTTGCGCGTGAAGGCCATCGAGGCGCTCGGTCGTATGCGAGCTCCGGCGGCCGCTGGCCATTTGCGCCGCTTTGTCGAAACTCGCAAGACGTTCGGCTGGATCTACCCCGACGAAATTCGCATGGCCGCGGCGCAAGCCCTCGTCAAGCTCGACCCTGAGTGGATTCAGAATTTTCTTCCGCAGTCAGGTTTGGATTTGAACGTTTTGCAGCTAGCCCCGCTTGATCCCATACCTGAGCGCGATTTCGTGCGTCACCGCCGCTATCGCCGTGTTCGCTTGCCGCGCAACGTGCCCGCCGTGGTCACTTCCGCAAAGGGCAAATATTCCTCGGCGATCAGCGTACTCAGTCTCGATGGGGGGCTTCTGAGCGGTGAACTGCAGCTCCCGGTCGGCTCTGAAGCTACGCTCAAAATTCCAGCCGGCCTGCGCTCCATAAGCATGCAGGCGGTCGTACGGTTCGTACGCTCGCATCAGGCCGGATTCGAAATGGTCGGCATGAATCTCGAAGACCGCGCCAAACTCCGCCGCCTCCTGGTTTCGCTCGGCGGCAACGACGCCACCGGCCAGGCGGTCCGGCCCAACGGCACGCTTCTCGACGATTAACCGCGTTCCCCGTTACTTCTGCACCCTCACGCGGAACCCATCCGACTCGTCGTTTTTTTTCTCCTCCCGCGTTTCGTTGACACCCCTCCAAGCGGCTGTTAGATTGCATACTTTGTGTTCATAATCAGAGCTCAACCCAAGTTTTGGCGCGTCCCATGGATGGTTTCACTGGCAGCGGTGGTGTCTTTTACTTGCGGCTGCGCCGTCAGCCACAAAACTGCGGTTAAGCCGTCGCAGGTGCCCGGGCCATCGCAGACGGCCTCGAAGGCGCAGCTTGTCGAGTCCTACGATCAAGAGGCGCAGGCCATCCAGTCGTTGAATGCGGGCGTGACCATGAAATTGACTGCCGGTTCTGCGTATTCAGGCGTCATCGAGCAATACCATGAGGTCAACGGGTTCATTCTCGCGCAACGGCCGGCCAGCATTCGGGTGATCGGCCAGGCCCCCGTGATCGGTAAAAACATTTTCGATATGGTCAGCGACGGCAAGACGTTCAGTATTTATGTTCCGTCGAAGAACGAATTCCTCGTCGGCGCTGCCAATCTGGAGCGCCACGCGGAAAAGCCCATCGAGAATCTCAGGCCCCAGCATTTGATCGACGCGCTCTTCTGGCCGCCAATACCGGAGCGCGTGCCAGTCCTGCTGGAAGAAGCAAGCGTGGAGAACGCGCGATATTACGTGCTTACTGTTGTCGCGCAGGCGACTGAGCCTTCCGCGACGAACGGCGCGGACTCGGGTTCAATCGATTGGGAGATTGCGCGAAAAATCTGGTTCGATCGCGCGGACTTGCGCGTCACTCGCATCGAGAATTTCGGTCCCGGGGGTAAGTTAGCGTCGGATGTGACCTACGGCAACTGGCAAGCGTCGGGAAATCTGACGTATCCCTGGGAAATTGCCGTCCGTCGTCCGGGTGACGATTATCAATTGCAGATCGCCGTCAAGAAGTTGACCCTGAACGAGCCGGTTGCCCCGGACCGCTTCGCGTTGCCGCAGCCCCCCGGCACCAAATTGATCCACGTCGGCGAAGAACCCGGCGAAAATCCTAAGGAGCTCCAGCCTTGAGATCTCGCGGCGCTGAAAAAATATGATCCGTTACATGATCGTTCACAACGTGCTGCATCGGCCGCTGCGCACTCTGATCACGGTGATTGCCGTGGCCGTCGAGGTTACCCTCGTCATCATCGTCGTGGGCCTCACCAGCGGCCTGCTCTCGGAATCCGCCAAACGCATCGAAGGCATCGGCGCGGACATCATGGTGCAGCCGCCCTCGGCCTCCGTCTTTATGGCTTTTAGCGGCGCGCCTATGCCCATCGCTATCGGAGAGAAGCTGGCGCAGCTCGATTACGTCCAGGCCGTCGCCCCGGTGCTGCTGCAATTCAATTCCACCGGACTGGAAATTGTTTACGGCATTGACGTCAATAGTTTCCGTACCGTCACCGGCGGCTTTGTTTATCACGAAGGGCACGACCTCGAGCAGCCCAACGACATTCTAGTGGACGACGTTTACGCGAAATCGAAAAACGTAAAGCTCGGTCAGACCTTGCGTCTTTTCGACCATGATTTTCATGTGGTCGGCATCGTCGAACACGGTAAGGGCGCTCGCCTCTTCGTTTTCCTCTCCACCTTGCAGGAAATGGCTGGCGCCCACGATAAGGCCTCCGTCTTTTTCATCAAGTGCGATCGCACGGATCACACTCCTGCCGTGATGGACGAAATCAAACAGTTGCTCCCACGCTACGAAATTCGCCCGCTCAAGGATTTCATCTCCTTGATGACCTCCTCGAACCTTCCGGGGCTCGGCGCCTTCATCAACGTCATGATCGGCATCGCCGTGGTCATCGGCTTTCTGGTGATTTTTCTTTCGATGTACACCACCATCATCGAACGCACTCGTGAGATCGGCGTTCTTAAATCGCTGGGTGCTTCCAAGGGTTACATTGTTCAAATCGTGCTCAGTGAGACGACGCTGCTATGTCTTGCCGGGGTCGTTGCCGGCGTTGGACTCAGCTATCTCATGAGCGCGATCTTCATCAAGCTTTTTCCGACCCTTACGATCATCATTTCCGCCGGTTGGATACTGCGCGCCGGCCTCATCGCGATCGTCGGTGGCCTGTTGGGCGCCGCTTACCCCGCCTGGATGGCCAGCCGCAAAGACCCCGTCGAGGCGCTCGCCTACGAGTAGCCATCAGCCAAATCCAATCTCGTGTATGATTTCGTGGGAATTTCCGCGGGCGCATCCATGCTAGGCAGAAATGCTAAACGCGACTAGAATAATTCAGTCCCCAGAATCGCTGGCACTGGCACGGGAGCCGCTGTTGGAGCCCATACTTAAGACTGAAAATCTATGGAAAGTATATCGCCAGGGCAAGGTGGAGGTTCCGGCTCTGCGCGGCGTCAGCATCGAAGTTTTTCCCGGCGAGTTTGTTTCTATCATGGGCCCCTCAGGCTGCGGCAAATCCACGATGTTGCACGTGATTGGAGGTTTGGCGCAAGCTACCCGGGGACGCGTACTGCTCGACGGCAACGATCTCACTACCATGAGCGATTCGGCTCGCACGCTGCTTCGCCGCCACAAAGTAGGGTTTGTGTTTCAGCGGTTTAATCTGTTGCCTACGCTGGACGCCTATCACAATATCGCTCTGGCCCAGCACATTCATGGCAATGGCTTCGATCCTCACCGTTTTCAGGTTGTGGCTGATCTGCTCGGATTGAGCTCCCGGCTTAAGCATAAGCCTTCCGAGCTCTCCGGCGGCGAGCAGCAGCGCGTCGCGCTAGCCCGTGCGATCGTGAGCGAACCCAAAATCGTCTTGGCCGACGAACCCACCGGTAATCTCGATACAAAAAGCTCCGAGGCGGTCCTTAATCTGCTCCGCGACCTGAACAAGGATCTGGGCCAGACGATTGTGATGATCACTCACAACCCCGAAGCCGCGGCCTACGGACATCGCGTGCTGCACATGCGCGACGGCGAGGTCGTAGACGGCGTTTCTATTCACTGACATGCGTGCTTTGTGGCAGGGAATCGTTCGAACTATATTTTGGTCTTATGAGCGGGGCAGTTGGCCCTACGACGTGATGGTTATGGTGATCGTCCTGTTCGTTCTGGCCACGCCTTCGCATTGGTTTCACGATCAACCGCAAGTCTCCACTTTCGCCAGCTCCACGGTGCGGTTTCGCTCCCAGGATTTTGCCGCTCAGACGCACACCTACCGCCTCGACGCCTCCGTACTTCCCGCAGACAAGCGCGCGTCCAGCGCAAGTCCGGAACTTGAGCGTGAAACTCACGATATCCTCGCGCGCACGGTTCACGATCTAAGGGACCAAAGCTTCCAGATCGTCCGCATTGAGCCGGTCCGCGGCGAAGATGGTTCCGTCGTGTCCTACGACGTTACCGTTCACCCCTGACCGACCATGTAACATTTTCTCCCCAGTCATCAAGCTGCCGGAACCCCCTCAGGCACGGGCGCGTCCAATAGACTGTAGTATTATGAACGCCGCGTGAATGGACTCGCGAGTCCAACGGGGGCAACGATTTGATCAGAAAACGCTGTTTATCGGCGGTGGCGGTGTGTGCGATGGTGTTCGGCGGCTGGCTTCAGGCTTCGTTTGCCGCCGGTCAAGTCCACAGCACCTTAAATCTTGATGGCGTGTTCCGCCTGCTGGACCGAGAGGCCAAGAATTTCCACAGCCTCTCCGCCGACGTTGAACGCACCAAGGTAACGGTCGTGGTGAATGACAAATCCACCGAAACTGGCAGCATCCTGGTACGTGGGGACAAAATGCTGCTGGAAATGAAAGCTCCGGACTCGCGCACTATCTTGCGCACGGGCGACAATCTCTACATCTATACCCCGGGCCTCAAACGCGTGGAAGAATATAACCTGGCACAACATCGTTCGCTGGTAGATCAATATCTGCTGCTGGGCTTCGGCACGTCCGGGAAAGATCTGCAAAAAGCATATCTGGTGACCCTGCTTGGGGAGCCTACGCTCGAGGACAAGAAAACCGTCGAGCTGGAATTGACTCCCAAATCACAGGAAGCCCGCAACCAGATTTCCAAGATCCACATCTGGCTCGACGAATCCACTTGGCTCCCGATTGAACAGCGGTTTGACGAAACCGGATCGGGAGATTACTTCGTTATTCGCTATTCGAAGGTTGTGCGCAACCCTGACCTCGGCGACGCGAATTTCAAACCCCACTGGCCCAAGGGCACTGAAAAGGTCAAGCCGCAGGGCTAATGCTATCCGCGGCCATTTTGCGGCTGATTAGATTAGTTCTTGCCTGCCAGAGCCGTTTCCGCGGCGCGCTGCGCGGATTCCTGCTCCAGCAGCTTTAGCTTTCGGTCGAGCCCCCAGCGATACCCGGCCAAGCTGCCGTCTTGCCGCACCACGCGGTGGCAAGGAACCACAACTGAAACGGGATTCGTGGCGCACGCTCGCGCAACCGCTCGAACGGCCTTCGGCTTCCCAATCGCTCGTGCCACCTGGCTGTACGTGCGCGTCGCGCCGTACGGAATCTTGCGCAACTCTTCCCACACCCGGCGTTGAAACGCGGTCGCTTGCACATCGGTGGGTAAATCCAGATTCGGCTCGTGCCCGCGAAGATGGTCTAGTATTTTGCCCACCCAACCCTCCAGCCGATTGCGATCGCGGCTAATTTCCGCCCGCGGGTATTCTTTTCGCAGAGCCGCCTGCAAAGCAGCATCGTCTTTGCCCAGATACAGCGCACTTATGCCGCGATGTGTCGCTCCCACCAGTAGGCGGCCTAGTGGCGAACCGACAATCGTGTAGTTGATTTGCATTCCCGTTCCGCCCTGGCGATAAGTCGCCGGCGTCATGCCCAGTTGCGACGGTGCGCGTTCGTACAATCGGCTGCTCGACCCAAATCCCGCATCATAAAGTGCTGTAGTCACGTCGTCCCCCTTTTTCAATTTCGATTTCAGCCGCTGCATCCGTTGCGCGTCAGCATACTGCCGCGGCGAGATACCCATCACGCTGCGAAATGCGCGCTCCAGTTGGTGCGGGCTCATCCCCACGGATGAACTGAGCGCATTTAGTGTCAACCGCGCTTCATTTTCACTCTCGGCCGCGCTGGCGCCGTCAGCGTCAATCCTCGTTTCGATTGCCCGGCATACCTGTGCCACTGCCGCAGTGCGTGGATCGCGCAAGCGCACCGTTCGCGGCTTGCATCGCCGGCAAGCCCGAAACCCCTTTTGCTCTGCTGCTTCCGGCAAAGCATAAAATTCCACCTGTTTGCGCTGTGGTTTTTTGGACGGGCAGGAGGGCCTGCAGTAGATTCCCGTGGACCGCACTGCGTAGACAAATTTTCCGTCCGCACCGCGATCGCGGTCTCGCACTGCATTCCACAAAGCTTCAGGCGGTTGCATCCGTATTGCCTCAGGAATTTCCGAGCCTGTCGTCCGCGCCGTGATCTGAATCATCTCGTTGAGCCTCGCTTGCATCCCCAAAATAGCGAAACCCAACCGAAGCTGCTATCCGTTTATCGCGGCTAAACTAACTTCGACCCGCAAATTTTGTCGCCGTCAGAAAAGCGAAAATTGCGCGCTGAAAAGACCGGCGTCCCGGATCGAAACCAAAACGAACATCGCAAGCGACTAGAAAAATTCATTGCGGCAGCTTCATAGCGTGCGACCGCCTCTAACCTCTTGAAAGCACGTACTTAGCGTCCCTCCCGGGTGTTACATCTTACGTCACCACCGTGTAACCCCCCTTGACGACGAGCCAGACTCCGCGCATATTCGGTCCACCAGCAGGGGGACTCTTAGGCTGTTCTTGGGGGACAGTACATGGGGGCTGCTCCGGATTGGAAGGACCCGCGGTCGGCTGTTTCGCCGCTGCGTGAATTTGAAAGCCAGACCGTAAGCGTTATTTCGCACTCAGGGAAACCGGGGCCTCGTCGTTTCGCTCGCGTTCCCACACATGCCATTGGAGTCGCGCAAGAGCGTCGCCGCAATCCGCGCGCCGCGCTTTCGCTGCCTCTACGCCTGATCCGCGTCGGCGACCGGCCCGAGCCTGTTCCGGTCACTCTCGTCACGCGCAACATCAGTTCGAGCGGCATCTATTTCCTCGCTCCGCGGAATTTCGCGCCGGGCACCGCCATCGAATTGGAAGTCGCGCTCATCGAACGGCCGCTCGGTCAAGGCAGCGTCCAAATGTGCACCGCCGTGCACATCGTACGCGCCGAAGAGGTCGAAATGCCGGGATGGCGGGGTTATGCCGCCAGCTTCGATGATTTCGCTCTTCGTCGCGACGA
This sequence comes from uncultured Acidobacteriota bacterium, assembly GCA_963780035.1. Lineage (GTDB taxonomy): Bacteria > Acidobacteriota > Terriglobia > Acidiferrales > UBA7541 > Palsa-295. Next base: position 99,505 of record CAWAAG010000028.1, read on the forward strand.
CATCGTCCCACTGCGCTATCGCAGCCACTAGCGCCGCGCTCGCATAAAGCCAAAACACTCAGTTCCACTTCTCGGCGGCTGGAATTGCGCCCTGGACAAGACCTCTCTGCATACTCTGTGCGTTTTTCTCTGCGACCTCTGCGGTAAGCGTTTGACTTTTTTTCGCTGCAAGGCTCGATGGCTGCGGACGCGCCGAGCCACTAATGCATTGCGCTCCGCTCTGGTACGATTTCCTTACCTTGAAACTGCTCCAATTCACCGCGCGCGCTGTGCTCTTTGACTGGGATGGCACGCTCCTCAATTCCTACGCCGCGGACGTTCGCGCCTATCTTTCTATGTTCCATGCCCTCGAAATCGATTGGACCGAACGCGAAGTCGCTGTCCATTACTCTCCAAACTGGCATCGCGTCTATACCGCGGCGGAAATTCCGAGCTCGAAGTGGCTGGAGGCGGATCGCCTGTGGGCCCGAGCTTACAAACTCGAAAAACCTCCGCTGCTGCCCGGCGCCCGGCACATCCTGCGTATGCTTTCGGCGAAATTTGCTCTCGGTATCGTCACCAGCGGCAATCGTGCCCGGGTCCGCCGCCAGCTCCGTGAATTCGCTCTCGCCGACTATTTTTCCGCATGCGTCTGCAGTGAGGATGCGGTTGAGAAGAAGCCGCATCCCGCCCCCTTGCAACTGGCGCTCAAGCGCCTCCGCCTCGCGCCGGAAGATTGCGTCTACGTTGGCGACACGGCGGAAGATATCGAAATGTCCCGGCATGCGGGCGTGCGCGCCATCGGCGTGCTCGGCCCATTCCCCACGGCGGCACGCATCCGTGCGTCGAAACCGGAAATCCTGCTCGGTTCCATCCGCGACCTTCCGCGTCATCTCCGGACAGTCGGTTGATATCAGTGCGGCGCAGGCGGAGTTTTGCCCGGCGCAACGGCCTGCGGTCCCTGACTGGCCGCCGCTGCGTCCGAGCCGGCGACGTCCGCCCCTGTGTTCAACTTGAAGTCCGTGCAATGAATCACCAGGCGCAGCGGCAGGTCGTCATTCTGATCGCTCTTCAAATAGTCGTCGGACCGCGTGTACGTCGGCAGCCAATACTTTCCCTGAAAATTCTCCCGGTAAGTCTCAAACATGGTGAACGGCAGTTCCGTTCCGTTCCCCTCGATCTCGCTCACGAATTTCCCGTAGCTTTTCACGATCGCGAAGTCATGGTCGTCAATCCACACCACTCCCTCGAAGTACCTCTCTTTGCGGCTCAATAATTTTGGCTTCACCTGAAAAATATAGGTGTTCAACTGATCCAGCTTTTCCTGGCCCGCGTAGGTGAAATCATAGTTGGATATCTTGTCCGGAGTCAGCGGAAATTCCGGCATGCTGGCGATCACCCGCACGTCCTCCAGCGAAAAATGCATCAGCTTCAGCGAGGACACCGGCTGTTTCGTCACGCGCATATACCTCTGCCCGTCCGGCCGCAAGTACACCTCGCCGGTTACGCTGAATTTCCCGCCCGGGTCGGTCAGTTCGTCGAGGCGAATGGATTGCGTGAAGTTGTAAGTCTCGTACGCTTTCTTCATGACCGCTTCGTTTGCCACGAATCGGTTGATGATCTCCTGCGCTGGAATAGGCGGGGGCCCGGGATGGGGCTGTGCCGGAATTCGCTTCACCTCGAACTTCGGCGGGGGAGCTTGTGGCCCCACATCCTGCGCGCGCAGGGGCAGCGCCGCAACGGCCACCGTCGCCAAGGTTACCGCGGCAAAACAACCGAGTAGTCGATTCCGTCCCGCCATTCTCGATGATTCCCTCGTTCTTAGATGCAGACTCTCGCCTCCATGGTCAACTCTAACTCATTTTCCAGCGCTGGAGCCGCCCCGCTGGCGCTCTGAAGACCAGGTCTTTCACGGCAATCGCGCGCTTGTCACTCTGTTATGCATCTCGACGCTCTGTTAGAATCACGCGTTTGCCGCTCTGCGGCTCCACGGGGCATGACCGACAATCGCGAACAGCTGCAATGCAGGCGCTACTTCATCGGTGGCATGGTCCAGGGCGTCGGCTTCCGCTATTTCGCGGTGCGCGCGGCGGAACGCTTGCGCGTTGCGGGATATGCCAAGAACCTGCGTGATGGCCGCGTGGAAGTTTACGCGATCGGCAACGAGCAAGCGCTGGCCGATTTTCGAGCGGACCTCGAGCGGGGACCGCAGGGTGCGCTGGTTTCCGGCGTATCCGAAGAAGACTCCCCGCTCCTGGAGCAATTTGCAAAACGATTCTCAATCGAGCACTGAGCTGAATACGTGGGTAAGGTTTCCAATCCATTCTGTTTTCACCTGTGTTTATCTGTGTTCATCTGTGGTGATGTTGATCTGATGCAGCCCACAAGCCGCACCCAGCATCCGAAGGAGAGCGATGGACGACCTAAAAGCGCTGATCCGCGAAATTCCGGACTATCCCAAGCCGGGAATCCTGTTTTATGACCTAACCACTCTGCTCAAGGATCCAACGGGCTTCCATTCGCTGGTCGATCGCCTGTGTGAACAATACAACGGCAGCAAAGTGGACATCGTCGCGGGCATCGAAGCCCGCGGCTTTATTTTTGCGCCAGCCCTCGCCTACCGTCTGAATGCGGGCTTCGTACCGGTCCGCAAGCCCAAGAAGCTGCCCGGCAAGACTGCGTCCATCACGTATCAGCTCGAATACGGTACGGACCAGCTCGACATCCACCAAGACGCGATCAAGCCAGGCCAAACCGTACTGATTTGCGACGATCTGCTCGCTACGGGCGGCACAGCCGCCGCCACCGTGAAACTCATCGAGCAATTGGGCGGGAAAGTAGCGGGTGCAGCGTTCGCGGTCGAACTAACGTTTCTAAACGGCCGAGCCAAGCTGCCAGGCCTGCACGTATTTTCGTTGCTGAAATACGATAAGTAGCGAAGGCGGAAAATAGAAAAGCGAAGATACAAAATGAAGCGGGACCGCGGAGACTGAGGGAATCGTCGAGCGAAGGTCACACAGTACCAGCAAGTTCTAGTAAAAGAGGACTGCTTTCCAGAAGCCGGTGTTATCTGTGTTTATCGGTGTTCATCTGTGGTGCCGTTGACGTCCGCTGACGAACCACCTCGAACAACATCACCCCTGCCGCCACGGAAACGTTGAGTGACCTCACGGGGCCCGCAGTCGGCAGCGAAACCAGAAAATCGCACCGCTTGCGAGTCAACTCGTGCAGCCCTTCCCCCTCGCTTCCGAGGACAATCCCGACCGATCCTTGCAGATCCACTTGCGTGTAACTTTTGTCCGCGCGCTCATCGAGCCCCACCAGCCAATATCCCGCCTCCTTCATTTCTTCCATCGCGCGCACCAGATTCTTCACTCGCGCAATCGGCAGATGCGCCAGCGCTCCAGCGGACGCGCGTTCCACGGTATCGCTCAATCCCGCCGCGCGCCGTTCCGGAATCACGACGCCATTGGCGCCTGCAGCCAGAGCAGTCCGCACGATCGCACCCAGATTGTGGGGGTCTTCGATCCCGTCCAGCAAAACCAGCAAACCCTGCGGAGTTTTCGCGGCCAGCAAATCTTCCAATTCAATAGCCGGTTTCGCAGCGCCCAGCGCCGCCACTCCCTGGTGTTCACGCGTCCCCACCAGACGGTCAATCTGCTGCCGCTCCTCGAACCGCACCGGTACGCCCTTGGCCTTCGCCATCTGTACCACGGCTTCCACGCGCTCACCGTGCCGACCCCGCGCGATAACAATGCGATCCAGCGCTCGCCCCGCAGCTAGCGCCTCTTCCACTGCATGAAAGCCCGTAAGCCAATTCATCGCCGTCCTATCTTTTCTGCGCGGCCTCTAAGTCTCTGCGATGAACTCATCCTTCGAGCGTCGCAATCGTATGTGCCGCGATCGCTTCGCCGCGCCCGATTTCGCCCGTGCCCTCGTTCGTCTTGGCCTTCAGATTGATTTGTTCCGTGGATATGCCCAGCGATTTCGCCAGCGCGGCCCGCATGGCAGGGAAGTGCGGTCCCAATTTCGGCCGCTCGCAGATCACCACCGCGTCCAGGTGGCTGATGCGCAGCTTTCTCTCATCCAGCATTTTCCGCGTATGCTCCAGAAACAATAAACTTGATGCGCCCTTCCACTTCGCATCCGTATCCGGAAAATGAGTCCCAATATCGCCGAGCCCCGCCGCGCCCAGCAACGCGTCGCACAAAGCGTGCGCCAGCACGTCGCCATCCGAATGTCCCACCGGTCCCTTGTCGAACGGCACCTCGACCCCGCCGATCATCAGCTTGCGGCCCTCGGCCAGCCGGTGCAAATCGTATCCAATGCCGGAACGTGTCATTAAGCTTCCTTGGTTCTGAGATGAAGCAACCTGCGCTTGAGGCGCGCAATCAGAAAATTGAGCAGAAAAAAGATCGCCGCGAATACGAACACAACAAACGATGTTGTTACCCAATATACTAAGGATCCCCGCGGCAATTCCTTTGGAATATTGGTCGCCAAGCTTGGATTACCTAGGTGTTTAGCCAGACTCTCGATCTGGCCGTCCGGAACGGTGGACCTGAAGTTTTCTGACGGGTTGCGAAGTTCACCCGTGACAATTACGCTGCCTCGCAATTTCACGAATTGGGCATGATTTACATTGCGGTTATCGATCTGATGGCCGAGTTCTGCATATTCCAGCTCGCGCGTTGGTTGCTTCGGAGACATGATTCGCACCGCAGCGATGAATACCAGTAGGGTGAGAAGCCAGAATGTGAGCCTCAAGAGGGTGAGAGTGAAGTAACCCCATACTGTTTCAGCCCTTCGAAGAGTCTTCATTGCTTCGCCGTTTTACGCTCCTGCTCCAGATAAAACCGCGCCAGATCCATATCCGCCGGCCGCGTGATCTTCAGATTGCGCTCCGAGCCCAGCACCACAAAAACGTCGTGCCCAAACCGCTCCACCAGCGCGGATTCATCCGACGCCATGATCCCATCCACCTGCGCCTTGCGAAACGCATCCCGCAGCAACACATAAGAAAAGGCCTGCGGCGTCTGCGCCAGCACCACGCGCTCGCGCGGAATCGTCGAGGTAATCAGCGCCACATCTTCCGGCAAACTCGCGCGCTTCACTTCCTTCACCGTGTCAATCGCCGGAATGCCCAGAATCGCCGCGCCGCGCTTGCGCGCCTCCAAAATCACCCGATCCACTTGTTCAGGCGTAACAAACGGCCGCACCGCATCATGCACCAGCACCACCTCGGTTGCAGGATCCACTTGCGCCAAGGCATTAGCCACGGATTGCTGCCGCGTATCTCCGCCGTGCACCACCCGCGCCGGTCGGCCCAGCGCAGCTTTCGCCACCTTATCTTGCAGCGACACAATATCGTCCGCGCGCGTCGAAAGGAAAAAATCCGCGATCGCCGCGCACGCAGCCAGCCGGCGCAACGTGAAAATTACCAGCGGCATGCCGTCCAATTCGAGGAATTGCTTCGGCATTTCGGCGCCCATGCGGGTGCCCAGACCAGCGGCGGGTATGATAGCGGCAACGCGGCCCATAAAGGGTCAACAGTCTATCGCAGTCAGGCTGCGGAGAGGAAGGGAAGAGCACCGGCGCTAAATGTCACAGCGAACGGAAGCCTGCGGAAAGTTTCTACGACCTGCCGGATTCCGGATACAAGGGCCGCGCGGGACGTTCGCCGCCGCCTTCGGATGCGCGCGAGGTCGTTTCGCTGAGCTGCTGCGTGCCGCCGGACACGCCGCGGGGCACTTGCTGTTCGCCGCGCTCGTCGTATCGCCCGAAGATCATTTTGCCCGCCGTCGTCTGGTGAACGGAAGTCACGGTGATATCAATCGTCTTGTTGATCATCTTGCGCGCGCCGTCCACCACCACCATGGTGCCGTCGTCCAGATACGCGACGCCCTGGTTGTATTCTTTGCCCTCGCGCAGGATAAAGACGCGCATCGTCTCGCCGGGCAGCACCACCGGTTTCAGCGCGTTCGCCAGTTGATTCACGTTCAGAATCTCGATGCCTTGCAGCGTCGCCACCTTATTCAGATTGAAATCATTGGTCACGATTTTCGCGTCGTAGCGTTTGGCCAGCTCGATCAACTTCAAATCCACTTCCGGAACCTGCAGGAAATCGTCGTCGGCGATCTGCACTTCCAAATGCGCCATTTTCTGGATTCGCTGCAAGACTTCCAGCCCGCGCCGGCCGCGCTGTCGCTTCAATGGATCCGCCGAATCAGCTACCAGTTGCAATTCGTGCAGGACGAACTGCGGAATGATCACCGTTCCATCCAAAAATTGCGCCTCCGCGATGTCCGCCACTCGCCCATCTATAATCACGCTGGTGTCCAGCACCTTGAAGGAGTGCTTCAGGCTGCGTTCGCTGCCAAACAACCCTCCCAGCGCCTGCAAATTCAGCATATCGCCCTTATTGGCGCCCAGTATCAACCCGATATAGGCCATCACCAGGAATGCCGCCAGGCTGAAAAACGACCGCGTGCTCTCCGGCATTGTCGTGTGCGTCAGAATCAGCGAAGTGAGGTAGGCACCCAGCAGCCCGAGGATCGAGCCCACCGCGGCGCCGATCAGTCGGCGCAGGCTCGCGTGCCGCAAACGCAGTTCGAAAAGTATGACCGCCAATCCGAATAAGAACCCGATGCCGGCGCCAAAGAACTGCGGCACTCCAAACGGGCGAAAATGAAAACCTGCGGCAATACAGACCGCCATGAAGACGATGCGCATGCCCAGCATGTCCCAAAACGTTCCAACCTGTTCGTGGACGGGCCGCGATGCTGTTACTGGTTTGAGGGATGAGTTTTCAGGAGCCGCGACGGCCGGTGGCCGATTCTGAATAGGGGAAGGGGTCCTTTGCATGGTCCCACCTTATAAAAATCTGTATAAGACGAACCGCGTCCAATGATTTCGTCTCGCAACGTTTTTTCCGGCTTAAGAAGTTTGGGCGCCCGGCCGGGAAGATCGCAGGTTCCTTATGAATTCTTTATGAGGCCCCAGTATAGCACCGCGTGGGAAGCGGGAGTCAACGGCCTGCGATAGCTTAGTAAACGGCCTGGAGTCTATTACTGCCAGTAATCTGTATCAGGTGGGTTAAATGTAGAATTTGGGCACGCGCCGTCCCAGGGCGCACAGCAGGTCGGAGGTAACGGTGCCGATCTCCCGCGCAACATCGGAAACTTCGATCGTCGCATTGCCATCCTTGCCGTAAATCGTCACCACGTCGCCCAATGCGGCTTCTGGCACGTCGGTGACGTCCAGCATCGTTAGATCCATCGAAATTGTGCCTACCAGCGGCACGCGGCGCCCGCGCACCAGCGCGCATCCGCGGTTGGTTCTGGCGCGCATGATTCCGTCAGCGTACCCGGCATTAATCACGGCGATGCGCGTCGGCCGTTTGGTAACAAAGCGCGCCCCGTAGCCGACGGCTTCGCCTTCGGGTACTTCGCGCAACGAAATAATTCGCGCCCTTAGCGCCAGGCACGGCCGCAGCGGGATCTGGCCGGCGATTTCCTGCTTCTTTTCCGGTGGGTCAAAGGACTGGTGATAGCCGTAAAGTATCGCGCCCGGACGAACCATGTCCGCCCACGTGCTGCTCCGCGCGCAAATCGCACCGCTATTGGCCATGTGCACGATTCCGGGAGAAACGCCCAACTCGCGCATCCGCGCAAGAGCGGAAAGGAATGTCTTCTCCTGCTCGTCGGTCTGCTGCGCTGTGAAATCCTCCGCCGAAGCGAAATGTGTGAACGTCCCCTCGAGTTGGATGTGTTTGCAATCGGCCAGCGTGCGAACAAAGCGGGCGATCTCGTCCGGCGAAATTCCCAGCCGGTTCATGCCTGTATTGATCTTCAAATGAAAAGGCACGCGGGCTTTCCCGCCAACCGCTTTGGCACTGCGCTCCAGGTGCGGCAGATCGTCCACCCGAAATACCGCCGGCGTCAGCTGGTTCTTGATCAGCCGCTTTTCTTCGCCCGGCCAGAACCCGGTGAGAATCAAAATGCGTTTGCGGATGCCGGCCTCGCGCAGTTCAATCCCTTCGTTCGCGCAAGTCACCCCGAACCATTCCGTGCCTGCCTTTTGCAGAGCTTTCGATATGGGCACCGCGCCCAGCCCGTAGGCGTTCGACTTCACCACCGCGAGAATCTTGCGCCGAGCTCCCACGTGTTTGCGAATCACGCGCAAGTTTTGCAGGACGGCTTCCAGGGAAATCTCCGCCCAGACCGGGCGTCCCTCAAAATGGATTGGTTTCGACATCGTCTTTTAGAATGCCAGACTCCCTCTCGCTGGCGCGAACAAATTTCCCATCCGCAAATCGCTTCGCGCCGTTTGGGTAAACATCCAATTTGAATCCTTGCAGGCCAAGCGCCAGTTCACGGAACAGAGGAAGAAACTTGGGAACCTCGTAAGTGATTTAGAGGAAGAGGCTTAGATGTACACCAGATTCTCGCACAAACGCCCTCCCTCGAGGATCGCTCACTCACCGAGGGTCGAGCGACACGATTGTGGCTGCGGATGGACGCCGCAGCCGACGACGGCTATTCCTCCATCTCACCGCCCGCGCTCCAGGCATCTGGCGCGGCTTCCTCGAACCGGGTGTGGCGGGCCAGGAAAACAAAATTCAAATTCCCCGTTGGACCGTTGCGCTGCTTCGCGATAATGAGCTCCGCCTTCGCGCGGTCTTCCTCCGGCAAATCCGTCTTGTAGAAATTCGGCCGGTTGATGAACATCACCACGTCAGCATCCTGCTCGATCGCGCCCGATTCGCGCAGGTCGGCCAGCTGCGGCTTGCGGTCTTCACGCTCCGGCGCGCGCGTCAACTGGCTGAGCACCACGATCGGCACCTTCAATTCCTTCGCCAGCCCCTTCAACGCGCGCGACATTCCAGAAACTTCTTCCTGGCGATTGCTCTGGCGCCCCATGTTGGTGGGCACCACCAGTTGCAAGTAATCCACGATAATCAGCGAAAGCCCGCGATCGCGTTTCAGGCGCCGTGCCTTCGCGCCCATCTCCATCACGGTCGAAGAAGCCGAATCGTCAATCCACAGCGGCGCCTCGGCCAAACTCGTGAGTCCGGCCGTCACGCGGCTCCAATCATCACGGTTCATATGGCCAGTCCGGAATTTATGCGCGTCCACGCGGGCCTCGGACGCCAGCAAGCGCAGCAGCAGCGATTCCTTCGACATTTCCAGGCTGAAGATCGCCACCGGCTCGCGATGACGCACCGCTACATTTTCCGCAATGTTCAGCGCCAGCGCCGTTTTCCCCATGGAAGGCCGCGCCGCTAGAATGATCAGCTCGGAGGGTTGCAGTCCAGCAGTCTCGTTGTCTAGATTCGCATAACCGGTCGCGAGACCCGTGATTCTCCGGCCTTCGCTGAAAATCTTTTCCAGCCGCTCGAAATTGTCGCGGACCAGCTCTTTGACGCCGATCAGCCCCGCCTTCACGCGGTCTTCCGCCAGTTGGAAAATCACTGACTCGGCGCGGTCCAGAATCACGTCCGCATCGTCGCCTGCCGCCAGCGCCTGCTCCTGAATGGCCGACGCGGAAAAAATCAGGTTCCGCAACACCGACTTCTCTTTGACGATCCGCGCGTAGTGCTCCACGTTCGTAATGCGCGGCAGTCCGTCGGCCAATTGCGAAAGGTAAGCAATCCCCCCCGCCGCTTCCAGTTCGCCGCGCCGCGATAAATCCTCCATCAACGTGACCACGTCAATGGCCTGCTGTTTTTCGCCCAGCTGCACCATGCGCTCGAAAATCTGTCGGTGCTGCGGCAAAAAGAAATCGTCCGAGCGCACTTTTTCAATCGCGGCGTTCAGCGAGTGATTGTCCAGCAGGATCGCGCCCAGTATGCTGCGCTCAGCCTCCAGATTGTGCGGTAATGGACGTTCGAGTGTTGCGTCGCCTGGCATTTTGTTCGTGGAACTCCGTCCTGCTGGATCAATCGGCGCGTCGGTTCAATTTTGCTCCTGCGAGAGTGCCTTCGCAAGGTGTACACGGCCGGTTCAACATACGCGCAAACCAAAACGCGCTCGTGCGAGCCAGCGAGAATGATTGTGCGTACTTTGCACGTGCGCGTCAATCGCTCCGCCGCGTTATTGCCTGTGGATGAATTCGGAAAAGTGGAAAACCCCGCGCCCAGAATCACCAATCAGCGATGGCGAGCGCGCGTCTTGGCTCCGTCCGTCGAAACTTTTCGTCGGCGGCCGCCCAAAATAAAAAAGGCGCCCTGAATTCGAGCGCCTTTCATACCGCAACACAAATATCGCGCTACTCTTCCTTCTTCACCGCCACCTTCACGTTCGCTGAAACTTCCCGGTGCAACTTCACCGGTACCTCGTACTCACCCATGATCTTGATCGGTTCCGCAAGCACGATTCGCTTCTTGTCAATCTCAAAGCCTTTGCCGGCCAGCGCTTCGGCGATGTCTCCCGAGGTCACTGAGCCGAACAGTTGGTCGTTCTCCCCCGCCTTGCGCGTAAATTCCAAGGACACGGCCGCCAGCAGTTCGCCCTGCTTCTGCGCCGCTTCCTTCTCGCTCGCTTCCTTCTTCGCGAAGTTGGCGCGCATCTTCTCCAGCCGCTTCAGGTTGCCGGCCGTAGCTTCGAGTCCCAGCTTTCGCGGCAGAAGAAAATTGCGCGCATAACCTTCGGCAACCTCCACGAGTTGTCCGCGCGTCCCCAGCTTTTCCACATCTTCCTGCAAAATGATTTGCATGATTCTGCCCCTCGAATTTCGATTAGCGGTTCGATCCCGACACTTGTCTAGCTCGACTTCGTCATCTTGCCTGTAGGGGCGGGTCTCAGACCCGCCCCTACGATTTCAGACGCGTTTCAGGCGTTGCTTACCGCTACAGCTCCGCCGCAAACGGCAGCAACGCGATATTCTGCGCCCGCTTGATCGCCACGGTCAGCCACCGCTGGTGACGCGCGCAGGTTCCGGTCATACGCCGCGGAAGGATCTTGCCGCGCTCCTGGATGAACGGCGCCAGAATTTCGGCCTTCTTGTAATCAATGAAGTCCGCCTTATCCACGCAGAACCGGCAAACCTTCTTCTTGCGCACGAAATTGCGCTTGCCGCGCTTGGCCGGACCACCGGGCCCGCCACCGGGTCGTCCTCCGCCTCCTGGCCCTCCCGGTCCTGACGATCGCATCCCTCCCGAGGAAGGTCCATGCGATTGCTGCATTGGTGCGTTTTCTTCTGCCATTCGATTCTCCTGACCAGATTCCTTGTGAAATCCTCCGGCGTTTTGCTGCTGGCCCGCAACGCCGCCAAACATCTTCTCGATATCGAATCCGTCGTATGGTGTCGTAGGGGCGGGTCTTAGACCCGCCCCTACAGCCTAACGACCAAATCTGTACTACGCCGAAGGCGCGGACTGCTCGGTCGGTGGCGTCACCGGTGGAATCGGTGCCGCCGGTGCAGCCGGCACGGCCTTGCGCGGCCGCCGCGCCGCTCGCCGGTCGCGATGCTTCTTCAACTTCTCCTGGCGCTTCAATTCCTCGTCCAGGCGCACGGTCAAATACTTGATCACCGGGTCGGCCACCTTCAGCCGGCGCTCCAGTTCCTTCACCACCTCGCCGTGCGTGGACTTCAGCACCAAATACACAAAGAATCCCTCGCGCAATTTCTGCACGCGATACGCCATGCGCTTGCGGCCCCACTTGGCGACCGACTCGATCTTCGCGCCCTTTTCGGCGGCCGTGTGCTCCAGTGTTGCGATCAGCTTGTCTATGTCCGCTTCCGGCGTATCCGGCCGGCAGATGAAAATCAGGTCGTACTGACGCTCTTCCATATGTCCTCGATTCCTCTTCGTATCTGCTGCAACTTCGAAACTTTATTCCGCGTTCTCGTCTTCCGATTCCACCCGGCGATTGAACCGCGCCATCGCCTTGCCTACGCCTTCGCTCAAAATCAATTCCACAGCTTCAGCGGCATCCGCCGCCATCTGCGCCGCGATCTCGCGTTCCGGCTTGCGCATCGTCCCCAGAACGTAATCCGCCATGTCTTCCAGCGGATATTCCGGCTTCACTCCCAGCCGCACGCGAATAAATTCATTCGTCCCGATCGAAGCGATGATGGACTTCAATCCGTTGTGCCCGCCGGCGCTGCCTCGTTCGCGAATCCGCAGCATGCCCCACGGCAACATCGCCTCATCGCTCAACACGATCATCTCCGCGGCCTTGCATTCATACCGCTCGAGCAACATCCGCACCGCCGCGCCGCTCAGATTCATCATCGTTTGCGGCTTGGCCAGCACCACATCAGTGCCAGCCAACTTTCCCAGCCCCACGTACGATTTCGCTTCCGGCCGCGTCACGCGAATCCCGGCGCGTCCGGCCACTGCATCCACCGCCAGAAAGCCCAGGTTGTGCGGCGTGAACTCGTATTCCGGGCCAGGGTTTCCGAGGCCGACAATAAGTCTCATGTGTGCCCTGACGATTCACCGATGGCGGAATCGAAGAAACCGCGAGCGGCCGGCCGGAAGAACTACTTCTTCTTCTCGGACTTCTCCGCCTTCGCAGGAGCCTCCGCCGCTTCGCCCTCGCCCTCTTCCGCTTCCTTCTTGCCCTTCTTCATCACTTCCGGCTCGGCCGGCGCCGCTTCCGCGGTGACCGCCGCATCCGCCGCCGGTTCTTCTTCCTTCTTCAGCACCACGACGTGCGCGATTACGCGCGTCGGGTCCGTCAGCAATTTGATCTTCTTCGGGTCAAACGGAAGATCCGCCGCGCGCAATTGCTTGCCGATGAGCATGTCGCTGATGTCCACCTTGAATTCTTCGGGAATGTCACCCGGCAAGCATTCGATTTCCACTTCGCGCGTCACCGTCTCGAAAACTCCGCCCTGCATCTTGACGCCCTGCGCCTCGCCGAAAGTGTGGACCGGCACCATGACGCGCATGCGCACGTCCATCGCAATCCGGAACAGGTCCACGTGCAGCAGTTTTCCGCTGACGGGATCCACCTGCCAATCCTTCACCATCGCTTTTTCCGCGGCGCCCTCGGCAACTTGCACGGTGAAAATCGTGTTGTGGCCCGTTTCCGACCGGAGAATCCGCGCCACTTGCTTGGCGTTCACCGCCAGCGAAATCGAATCCTTCTTCCCGCCGTACAAAATCGCCGGGACCATTCCCGTCAGACGCGTCTGCCGCGCAGGACCCTTCCCGCGCCCCTCGCGTATCTTGCCTTCGACTGTAAATGTCTCCATGAATTCCTCTCCCGCTAAATAAACAGCTCGCTGATCGATGTCTCTTCGTGAATCGACTGAATTCCGCGCGCTAGCAGCGGCGCCACGCTCAGCGCCTTGATTTTGTCCAATTTCTGCGCCGCCTCATTCAGCGGCACCGAATCGGACACCACCACGGCTTCAATCTTGGACTTCGCAATCCGCTCCACCGCCGGTCCCGAGAGCACGGGATGCGTGCAGGCCGCGAAAACTCGCGTCGCGCCATGATTCAGCAGCGCCTCCGCCGTTTTCACCAGCGTCCCGGCGGTATCGATAATGTCGTCAATCACCAGCGCCGGGCGCCCAGCCACGTCGCCAATCAGGTGCATCACTTCGCTGACGTTCACGTCGATGCGCCGCTTATCCACGATCGCCAGGGGCGCGTCAATTTTCTTCGCGAAAAACCGCGCGCGCTCCACGCCGCCCGCATCCGGCGAAACCACCGTAATCGGGCCCAGGTTCATCTTCTGAAAATATTCCACCAGCACCGGCGAAGCGAACAGGTGGTCCACCGGGATATTGAAATATCCCTGAATCTGCGGCGCGTGCAGGTCCAGCGTTAGCACGCGACTCGCGCCCGCCGTCTCCAGCAAATCGGCGACCAACTTCGCCGAAATCGCCACGCGCGGCCGGTCCTTGCGATCCTGCCGCGCATACGGGTAATACGGCACCACTGCCGTGATCCGCCACGCCGACGCCCGCTTGAACGCGTCAATCATCAGCAGCAACTGCATCAGATTGAAATTCACCGGCGTGCTACAGGGCTGCACCACAAAAACATCCGCGCCGCGCACATTCTCCAAAATCTGATAACGCGTCTCGCCGTCGCTGAACTGTCCGTGCTCCGCTTGGCCCAGCGGCACGCCCACGAACTTGCAAATCGCTTTCGCCAGCGCGGGATTCGCAGTGCCGCAGAAAATTTTGAATTTGTCGTCGGCCAAAACTTTCCCCTCAGCCGCTTGCCGGCCCGCACGCGTTATTCCGCGCGCCAGCCCAAGGCACGGCCATAGTCTTCCCTGGATAGGGTTTTAACGACGAAAACCGAATCTTCCGGGAACGCACGAGCGGCTCGGCGCGCCTGCGCTGGGTTTCGGAATACTCCGAACACCGCCGACCCGCTACCCGCCAGCGCGGCATCTGCGGCCCCTCGCTTGAGCAATCCTTCCCGGATTTCTCCGAGTCGCGGATGGCGGCGGAAGACCGGCGTCTCGAAATCGTTCGAGATGCCCGCCCCCTGCCGGCTCCAGCACAGAGCGCAGAACCCTAAGATATTAGGGGGTTCTGCGCGTTTTGTCAATTCCTCGGAAACCCATTGATAGGCGTCCTTGGTGCTCACCCCGATGTCGCGCGGCGACACAACCAAAATCGCTCTATTGGGCCCGTTCGGCAGCGGGTAAATCTCATCTCCGCGATTCACCGCCAACGCGCGCCCGCCGAACAAAAAAAACGGCACGTCTGCGCCCAATCCCGCTGCGATCTCCAGCAATCGTTCCAGAGGCACCTTGTTCCGCGTCAGCCGCAACATCCCGATCAGCGCCGCAGCCGCATCGCTCGAGCCTCCGCCCAACCCGCGTGCCACCGGAATTTTCTTTTCCAAGTGCACGGACACACTGCCTTGAAACCCGATTTCCCTTTGAAGAGCTGCCACCGCGCGCGCGACGAGATTCTCGGGACCCAGCATCGACGGATCGTTCGACGTTAGCGTGAAGCTAAATCCTGACGAAGCAGGGGCGATGGAAAGTTCCAGCGTGTCGCGCAGCGAAATCGCCTGAAAAATGGTGCGCAGTTCGTGATAACCGTCCGGACGTTTTCCCACCACGTGCAAGCAGAGGTTGATCTTCGCGAACGCGGGCAGGCGCACCGATCTTTTCTTCTTTGTCGCGCGAGTCATGCGGGGGAGCTTACTGCGGTTTCGCCGAATCCGGCGTGGTTTTTTGCGCTGTGCGCCGCTTCAAAGTTTTTAGCTGCGCATCCAACTCGTTCACTTGATCGGGGTCGTAGTCCGCCGGCGACGCTTTCTGCCATTCCGTAAGCGCGCGCTCCCAATAAGTCGCGGCGCGTTCCGGCTGTCCCAGCTTTGCATAAACATCGCCCAAGTGCCCCAGAATCGTGGGGTCATGGCTTTGCCGTTCCACAGCCTTGCGCAAATTTTCTTCCGCTTCGGTTAGCTTGTTCTGCTTGTAATACGCCCAGCCCAGGCTATCCAGATAAGCGCCGTTGCTTGGTTCCTGCGTCACGGCCTTCTGGATCATCGAGGTTGCTTCGTCCAGACGCACGCCGCGGTCTGCCAGCATGTAGCCGTAATAATTCAAAACGGAAGCGTTGTTGGGATTAACGTCCAGCACCTTGCGGAATTCCTGCTCCGCCTGATCGAATTTTTTCTGCCGCTCGTAGATGGCGCCCAGCATGAACCACGCTGTCTCCTTGTCGTCATCTCCATGCGACATTTGTTCGGCCTTTTGCGCCGACTGCTCCGCCTCCGCGTACTTCTTGCCGCGCTCCTGCACCTGCGCAAGGTTCAGATAGATTTCCTGGTCGCTGTCGTTCCCGCGCAACAATCCATCGAGCAGCTTCGTCGCGGCGTCGGTATCCGATTTTTCTCCGTAGAGCGTCGCGAGCGTCACGGTCAGGGTCGGATCTTTCGGCGACGCATCCAGCTGTTTTTTGGTCTCGGCAATCGCGCGATCCAGGTCGCGGCTTTCACGGTAGGTGTCAATCAACAGCATTTCCGCGCGCTTTTTGGCGTCCGGTCCGAGCTTGGCCATTTCTTCGTAGGTATGAATCGCGGCCGTGTAGTTTTCCTGCTCGCGATATGCGTGGCCCAGTTGCTCGTAAAGAATGGCCAGCGCATTCGGGCTTGCTTCAGCGTTCGCCGAATCGTCGGAACTTGCAGAATTGGAATTTCGGGAGCTGTTCGATTGGCTCCTCATCCCGGCGATCGCGTCGCTCAGCACCCTTACGGCATCGTCATAACGCCCTTGATCCTCGTACAGTAGTGCCTCGTTATAGAGCACTTCCAGGCTGCCTGGAGCCAGTTGCTTCGCGCGCAACAAACTCGATTCCGCCTGATCGAATTTCCCCAAGCGCCGGTACAACTGCGCCATCCGCAGGTAATTCTCGGCGGTGCCAGGTTCCACTTCCGCCAGCCGCTTGAACTGCTCCAGCGCCTCTGCGTACTTCTCCTGCGCCATCAGCGCTTGTGCCAAACCGTGCAAATGGCCCGGATCGTCGGGATCTTCCTCCACTGCTTTGCGATAGGCATCCTCGGCCTTGGCGTACTCCTTCGCTTGCGAATACGCGTCGCCCAGTAGGTCGTAAACTTCCGGCGACGAAGAGTCGTTCGCGGCGTCCGACAGTATCTTCACCGCCTCTTGCGAGCGCCCTTCGTCCATCAAGAGTTGGCTCAATTGTTCCAGCGCTGCCCCGTTCCCGGGATCGCGTTGCAGCAAATCGCGCAACACTTTCTCCGCATCGCTGTGCTGGTTTTCGAAGCGATAGAGTCGCGCCAGCCATAGCTCCGAATAGGCGTCGTCCGGTTGAATCTTTAGAATCGCCTGGAATTGCGCGATTGCTTTATCCAGATTTTCCTTCTGCCCGTCGCCCGCGCTCAAATCGCCGAGCGTGCGAACGTAGATCCGCGCCAGCAGCCGGTGCGCTTCCACGTTGTTGGGATCTGCTTGCAGCGCGGCTTGCGCCTGCTCCACGGCATCGCGGATGTGCTGAGACTTGGCGTAAATTTCCGCCAGTCGCTCCATGATCACCGAGGATCCCGGCGCGAGCTCCAGCGCTTTCTTGTACGATTCGATGGATTGTGTCGCGAGATCCGGCTGGCCCGTCAATTCGAACTGCATCTCGTCCACGTGGCCCATCGTGAAGTAGTAATAAACGTCCCCGTGGGTTCCGTCGCTCGGCGCGGGAGTCTGTTTGGCGGATTGGGATCTCGCGGCAGATTGCGCGGTTCGCCACGCGAGCACCGGGGATTGCCCCGGAATCGCGTTCAGTGCCACCGCGGCTGGTGCAGCCGCGAATAGCCCGATGAATGCCCCTAATGTGGTGGAGATTATTGTTTTCATGCACCCGCCGCAAAATTCCATTATCGTATACCCCGGTAAATGCGTCAAAGTAATAGCCGTCGTAGGTCCGTATTCGTTATCGCCCAATTCTTTGGACGCGTGGAACTCGCCCCGGGATACCTCCCTGGTCGAGTTTTGGCGAAAATGTCTGAAATCGACGGGAAAACAGGCCCAACACCCCGGTGATCATCCGGTTCAGTCCCAGGGGGTAGCGCGAGATGCTTCAATTCCAATATGCCCTGCGCAGTTTCCTCGCCTTGGTGATACTGCTTGGACTAGCCGCGCTACCGCGCTCCTTCGCGCAACAGTCCGCGGGAGCGGGCTCGCGCTCGAATCCGCCACCCGCCATCGCTTCCGATCCGCCGGCGCCTTCTCCAAAGGCTCCGGCTTCCAAACTCACCGACTTCGCCTGGTTGGAAGGTAATTGGCGCGGAGAGTGGGGGCCGCGCGTTGCCGAGCAGTTGTGGCTGCAGCCGAAGGCGGGCTTGATGTTAGGAGTCTTCCGGCTTATCGAAGGCGACAAACCTCTGGTCATCGAACTATTCACTATCGTGCAAAAGCCCGACGGGATCAATTTTTACTTGCGGCACTTCACGTCCGAACTTGTCCCCTGGGAAAAATCCGACGCGACGGTTCTGAACCTTGCGAGTGCAGACGGCAAAAAGCTCGATTTTGAAAATGCCGCAAATGGCATGCCCAAGCGCGCCATTCTCACCCGAATTGACGCGGACACCTATACCTCGCGAACGGAATTGGTTCCACAGAAGGGCGATATGCAGGTCATCGAGATTACCTACCATCGCCAGCCGCTCGCCGCGCCAGCGGCTAGTGCCGAAAATGGCGGACGCCAGAAAAAACCATAGCCATCCCCAGTTTGTTAGCTGCGGCGATCACATCCGCATCGCGCACCGAGCCGCCCGGCTGAATCACGGCCGTGGCTCCCGCCTTTCCCGCCTCTTCCACGCCATCCGGAAACGGGAAGAACGCATCGGACGCCACTACGCTGCCTTCGAGCGATAGTCCCGCTGTCGCTGCCTTAATCACCGCAATCTTCACCGAATCCACGCGGCTCATCTGTCCCGCGCCCACTCCTACCGTCTGCCCTTCGCGCGCAAATACGATGGCGTTCGATTTGACGTGCTTGCACACGATCCAACCAAACATCAGCGCACGCTTTTCCGCGGTCGTGGGTGCGCGCTCCGTCACAACTTTCAAATCCGCTTCGCCCAGTACGTGGCGGTCCGGCTCCTGCGCCAGCATCCCGCCCGAAATCCGCTTCACGTCCAGCTCCTCCACGGCTTCGCCGCGTTGCATTTCCAGCAACCGCAGATTTTTCTTTCCCGCGAACTTCTCCAGCGCCTGCGGCTCATATCCCGGCGCCACGACGCATTCCACAAAAAGTTTGGCCACTTCCTCCGCCGTCGCCGCGTCCAGCACGCGATTGAACGCCACCACCGAGCCGAAGGCTGACACAGGATCGCACGCCAGTGCCTTCACATAAGCTTCTCGCAGCGACTCTTGCTCCGCCGCGCCGCACGGATTGTTATGCTTGATGATCGCCACTCCCGCCCCATGCAGCTCCGAAGCCAGCCCCCACGCCGCGTCCAGGTCCACCAGGTTGTTGTACGAGAGCTCCTTGCCCTGCAGTTGCTTCGCCCCCGCCAATCCCGACGCGGGAACTCCCGCAGGCAGGTAAAGTGCCGCCGCCTGATGCGGATTTTCGCCATAACGCATGGATTGCCGTCGCTCCAAAGCAATGTGGATCCTCTGCGGCAATCTTTCGAGCGCTGAAACCGATACTGTGCCAGTCCCATCGTCATTCACTCGCAGCCGCTCCAGCTCCGTCGCGATCTCTCCGTCGTACCGCGCCGTCCGTGCATACGCTTTGCGCGCCAGGTTCAACCGCGTCGCCAGGCTCAGATCGCGTTTTTCGCGCAGTTCGCCGGCCACCGCCGCGTAATCCTCGGGATCAGTCACCACGCCCACGCTCTGGAAATTCTTGGCCGCCGAGCGGATCATCGCCGGCCCGCCGATATCAATGTTCTCGATCAATTCCTCCGCCGTCACACCTGGTTTAGCCGCGGTCTCCGAGAATGGATACAAATTCACCACCACCAGATCAATCGGCACGATCCCGTGCTCCTGAATTTGTGTCCGGTCCGCTTCTTTCGCCCGCTGAAATAATATTCCGCCATGAACTTTTGGATGCAGCGTCTTCACGCGACCGCCCAGCATCTCCGGCCAACCGGTCAACTCCGCCACATCGCGCACCGCCACCCCGCCCTCGCGCAGCAGCTTCGCGGTCCCTCCCGTCGAAACAATCTCGACGCCCAGCGCCGCCAGTTCCCGCGCGAATTCCACCACCCCAGTCTTGTCATAGACGCTCACCAGCGCCCTTGCCACGCCACATTCTGCCCCCACGATGATTGCCTCCAGAAAAGTAAGCCAAGCCAGTGTATGCGCTGCAGGATTTTTTCGGAAGAGGGAGATGCGAGGAGAAAAATCTATTCAGAAGTTGCACCGCTGAGAAATCTCGCGAACGTCCCGGGCCGCGCACCAATTCAACGGCCCGCGCCGCGTCAGCTCGAAACCCGCGCCTTCAATTTCACGCGGCCATTTTCAATGCTTACCGTGTATTCGATCTCGCGGCCGCCTTTTTCCTTCAGGTCTTTGGTCTTCTGCCGCACGAACCGTTCGAAATCCTTCAAACTCGGCACTCCCGCCTTTTCGCCCGTCTCGGTCCGCGCCTCTACCAGCCGCTGATAAAGCTTCTCCACCTTTTCGGCCTCATTCTCCGGATCAGAAAGCGCCATCGCAAAATCGGTCGCGGCGTGCCGCGTCTCGGCCGCGCGCGCCGCGGCTTCCGCGGCCGCGTGAGCTGCCACTACGGCTGTGGAAACCCCCGCCTCGACGTGGTCCCCATTCCCGCCAGCAGTTTCCGCCGCGCGACTCTCCATCTGTTCCACGGCAACCTTGCGCGACCGTTCCGCCTGGATCGCTTTCGCGGCCGCGCCGTAATGCTGCGGCGTGGTACCGCTTTCCTTCTGAATCAATTTCTTCCGCCACATGTCCTGGTACTTCGCATAGGTTGACGCCAGGTTGCTGTAGCGAAATCGCTGCCCGGAACTGAGCTCCGCCGAGCGGTCCGCGTAGCGCTTCAAGTTTGTCTCGAGGCGCCATTGCGTATCTGTTGGGGGCCGCGAACGCCCGCCGCCGAAATATTGCTCGAACTCAATCTTCAGCGTGCGGATGTCCCGCTCGATCTGCCCGAGTTCTTCGTCAATTGTCGCCATATTTTGTGTTCCGCCGGCATGTTGCGGCGCAGGCGTTCCCCCGCGCGCTGACCGCACGTCCAATCCGCCTGTAAGTTCAGCGTAGAGTGCGAAGCCGCCGACGTCAATGTGACCCCTGGGGTCCTTTGTCGCAAAGAGAAACGTCCCCTCACCCCTCTTCCATTGCCAGCCCGTATCATATTGTGTTCAAATGTCTTAGCGATGAACCCGGCCCCCGAATCCGCCGCCCGATTGCAGAAAGATGCGAGCTCGCGTCTTCGCGCGATCCCCTCGGTAGACGAGCTGCTCGGGCAGCCGCGCCTGCTGGCCCTCGCGAAAGAATCCGGCCGTGAACTGGTCACCCGGGCCGTCCGCAATGTTCTCGCAGAGATGCGGGCAACCCTGAAAACCGGCTCCGCCGAGTCGCATCCGCCAGGCTCGGCGACATTCGAAATTCGCGATCTGGAATCCCGCGTCGTCTCCCACGTCGCGAGCATTCTCGCGCCTTCTCTTCGCCGCGTGATCAACGCCACTGGCGTCGTCCTGCACACCAACCTCGGGCGCGCGCCGCTTTCGCCTTTTGCGGCAATCGGGATCGCCGAAGCCGCGACGCATTACTCGAACCTTGAATACGACCTCCCGCGCGGCGCACGTGGCAAGCGCGATGTCCACACCGCTCGTCTGCTCGCTGACCTCGTCGGCGCGGAAGCCGCCGTCGTCGTGAACAACAACGCCGCCGCGGTGTTTCTCGTCCTGAACACTCTCGCCAAAGGCGCCGAAGTGATCGTCTCTCGCGGTGAACTCATCGAAATTGGCGACGGTTTTCGCATTCCGGACATCATGGCGGAAAGCGGCGCTCTCCTCCGCGAAGTGGGTACCACCAACCGCACGCGCCTTCGCGACTACGAGCGCGCCGTCACCGACCGTACGCGCCTGCTCCTTCGCGTGCACCCCTCGAATTTCCGCATCACGGGATTCACCGAGCGCCCCTCGCTCGAAGAACTGGTCGCCCTCGGCGAGCGCCTTCACCTTCCCGTGTACGAAGATCTCGGCTCGGGCTGTATTGCGGATCTCGCGGCCTCTGGCATCTCCGAACCAGTCGCGCGTGCCAGTTCCGACGCAGGCGCCTCCATCGTGAGCTTCAGTGGAGACAAATTACTCGGCGGACCTCAGGCGGGAATCATCGCAGGGAAAAAGGAATTCGTCGAACGTATCCGTCAGAATCCGCTGTTCCGCGCTCTGCGCGTGGATAAACTGACGATCGCCGCGCTGGAAGTCACGCTGAAAAGCTACGCGCGCGGCGCCTTCGACGAAATTCCCGCGCTACGCATGATTCGTTTGTCCGCGGACGAAATCGGCCGGCGCGCGCGCAGCTTCTGCGAAAAGTTGCGCTCGATTGTGCCACGCGACGTAACTCTCGAAGTCCTGCCGGGGTTTTCAGTGATCGGCGGCGGCTCCACGCCCGACCAGCAACTGAGAACGCATTTGGTAGCAATCACAACCCCGCGCCACTCCCCAACTCAAATCGAAGCCCGCCTGCGCCAACCGCAAACCGCCGCCGCAGCCGCCGAAACATCGCATCACCCCACGCCAGTAATCGCCCGCATCGAAGATGATCGCCTGATCCTCGACCTCCGCACAGTGTCCCCGCAAGAAGAAACTATGCTCGTAGCCGCGCTCCAATCCGCCACTCTTTGAGATCTTGTATAAACGAAAGCCTGTCATCCCGAACGCAGTGAGGGATCTCTCTTCGATCTACGCAAACCTGCTCAATTAGCAAGCGCGCAAACGACGAATTTGTAGGGGCGGGTCTCAGACCCGCCCCCGATGAATTACCCAGGCGTCGGCTCGATGCGCCGCCCTTCCATCTTCTCTCTTCGCTTTTCCATTTTCATTTCTCTGTGTCTCTGTGCCTCCGTGGCAAAAAGACCTAAAGCCTGTTGATCACCCCAGCCACACATCCCGCCCCAAATCCATTGTCAATGTTCACCACGCTCACATTCGAAGCGCAGCTGTTCAGCATCGCCAGCAACGCCGTCAATCCACCGAAACTCGATCCGTACCCCGTGCTCGTCGGCACAGCAATCACGGGCGCAGCCACCAGACCGGCTACCACGCTCGGCAGTGCTCCTTCCATCCCTGCCACGCAAATAATCACGCGCGCTTCCGCAAGTTGTTTGCGATGTTCGAGCAGCCGGTGCAGTCCCGCCACTCCCACGTCATAAATCGCCTCGGCGCGATGCCCCATCATTCGCGCCGTCACCAGCGCCTCTTCCGCCACCGGAATATCGCTGGTCCCCGCAGTCACCACTAAGATCAGGCCCTTTCCATTGTTCGCGCGGCTGCGCTCGATCGTGATCGCTCCCGATAACTCGTGAAATTTCGCTGTCCGCGCCATTTTCTTCACTGCCGCAAATACCTTCTTGTCCGCGCGCGTGATCAGAATATTGTGCGAAGCCTTCGCCCGCAGCATCCCGCGCACGATCTCCGCCACCTGCCGCGGACTTTTCTTCCGCGCGAAAATCACTTCCGGAAATCCCTGCCGCAGCGACCGGTGGTGGTCAATTTTCGCGAAGCCCAGATCTTCGTACGGCAATTGCCGCAGCTGCTCCACGCCGTGTTCCACCGTCACCGCGCCGCTCTTCACCGCTTCCAGAAATTTTCGAACTTCGCGTTCATTCATCGTGTTTGCTCGCAGCGTGCCCATCCTAGCACCAGAGACGGACGCTCGCACGCCGCCTCCATCGCCCTGGCCCGCGCCGTCTCGCTTCCGCCGCCGTTCGTGTTACAGTGGCGCCCAGTCGAAAGCTGCCGCTCGTCCTGTCGCAGCTGTTCGGAACTCACTCTATCGTAGCGGAGGCACTCCGATGGGCTTGCTTTGGGAAATTATTATCGGCATCCTCGCCGGTTTTCTGGCGGGAAAAATCGTCAAGGGCTCCGGCTTCGGCATCTTGATTGACCTGCTCGTTGGAATCGTAGGCTCGCTCATAGGCGGCTGGGTGTTCGGCCTCCTGGGTCTGGCTGCCTACGGGCTGCTCGGTCAGCTCGTGATGGCCACCATTGGCGCGATCATCCTGCTTCTGATCGTCCGCGCCATCAAGAAAGCCTGAGCAGCATCGAACACGGCATCGGGAGCGGCGCGTCTCACACATCGAGTATGCGGCTCGAATGCTCCGGACCGGCCTGGTGACTTTCGGGGATCTAAATCGCATTGTCATTAGTTCCGCGGGATGCGAACAGAACCGCCGCATTTCTCTGCGTCTCTGCGGTAAATTCTGTACGTTCTTGATGTTTCACTTAGAGTGCCTTCTCGCACTCCGCAGAACGTCGAGGTGACCATCCGCCCCGCCTTGACTTTGCCGAAACGCGCCACCTACACTCGATGATTCAGCACCCACCATGCGAAAATCCAGCGGAACCATCATCACAGTCGGAATCACCGGTGCGAGCGGCGCGCTCTACGCCCAGGCGGTGCTTCGTCTGCTGGACGCCGACCCGCGCGTTCAGCGCGTTTTCCTGGTCGCCAGTGACGCCGGCGCGCGGCTCATCGCTACCGAGCTCGATATTGTCGCCTCGGATCCAAAGATACTCCCTTCACTTCTAACTGGAACAGCCGCCAAGAAAATCGAATATTTGCCCAACAAAGATATCGGCGCGAGCATCGCCTCCGGCAGCGCCCTGGTGGACGGCATGGTGGTAATCCCGTGTTCCGCCGGTGCGCTTGGCTCCATTGCCGCCGGCACTGCGGGCGATCTACTCACGCGCGCTGCGGACGTATGTTTGAAAGAACGCCGCCCGCTCGTCCTCTGCCTGCGTGAAACCCCGCTCAACCGCATTCATCTTGAAAACGCCTTGCGCGTCCATGACGCCGGTGCAATCGTCATGCCGGCTATGCCCGCCTTTTATTACGCGCCCCAAAAAATCGCGGATCTCGTCGAGCAATTCGCCTATCGCGTCCTCGCGCAATTAGGCCTGCCGCAGGAAAAGCAGTATCGTTGGAAGGGCCGCAAGGAATAAACATCTGCCACGGAGTCACAGAGACGCAGAGAGGAACGAGAAATGGGTCCGCCGCAGGCACTTTGGCTTCGGCTCCGTGGGATTTAGAACAATCGCAGTTTGCAATTCACCGATCAGGCTCTGATATCCTGTCTCTGAGCCTCTGTGAGTCCGTGGCCAATACGACTGTGACGAAAACCCGACTTCGCATCGTGTTCGAAATGATCAAGTTCGAGCACTCTGTCTTCGCCTTGCCGTTCGCGCTCGTCGGAGCCCTGCTCGCCGCTCGCGCAGGCGGTGCCTTTCCCACCTGGCGGCAAATCCTCTGGATTGTCGTCGCGATGGTTGGCGCTCGCTCCGCCGCCATGACCATGAACCGCATCGCCGACGTCGAATACGATCGCCGCAATCCGCGCACCGCGAATCGCGCGTTGCCCAAGGGCGAGCTCTCCATCGGCTTTGCTTGGACGTTCACCCTGATCGCGTCCGCAGTGCTGGTGCTCGCCGCCTGGCAATTGAACCCGCTGGCACTGAAGCTCTCGCCCGTCGCTCTCGCGGTTCTATTCTTTTATTCCTATACCAAGCGTTTCACCCCGTGGTCGCACTTCGTCCTGGGTTTTTGCCTGGGCATGTCGCCAGCCGCCGCCTGGATCGCCATTCGCGGCTCGCTCGATTGGCGCATGTTGATTCTTTGTGCCGCCGTCACGTTATGGGTCGGGGGCTTCGACGTTCTCTACGCTTGCCAGGACGTCGAGTTCGATAAGACCGCCGGCCTGTACTCCATCCCCAAGAGATTCGGCGTCGCTCGCGCATTGGCGATTGCTCGTGTAATGCATGTGGTGATGGTCGCCTTGCTCGCGTGGTTGGCCCTGAGTTTCCACCTGCCGTGGCCCGCGTGGGCTGGAATAGTGGTTGTCGCAGGACTGCTCGCCTACGAACATTCGCTGGTCAAGCCCAACGACTTGAGCAAAATGAATGCTGCGTTTTTCACCGTGAATGGCTATATTAGTTTATTGTTCCTGCTTTTCTGGGGCGCCGCGACAATTGTGATGCGTCCCTGAAGCAGGTAGCCAAGGACATGCCAACGACGATGGATCTGCAACTAAGCAGCCTGCGAATCAGCGACGCGCGCCTGGAGCCGGTAGCGCAGAAGGTGCTCGCAGGTGAGCGCCTGGACGCCGACGACGGGCTGGCGCTCTATCAATCGCACGATCTGCTCGCTGTTGGCTGGCTCGCGAACCACGTGCGCGAGAAGAAGCACGGCAACGTCACCTACTTCAACGTGAATCGCCACATCAATCCGACCAATATTTGCGTCGCGCACTGCAAGCTCTGCGCTTTTGGCCGCTCACCCGATGCGCCCGGCGCTTACAATTTCGCGCTCGACGAAATCTATAAGCGCGCGGGCGACGGTGTCGCGGAAGGCGCGACCGAGTTTCACATTGTCGGAGGATTGCACCCCGATCTGCCGTTCGACTATTACCTGGAACTGATCCGCGGCTTGAAGCAACGCTTTCCGCAGGTGCATTTGAAGGCGTTCACCATGGTCGAGGTGGGCTATTACTCACGGATTTCGAAACTCTCCATTCGCGATACGCTGCTGGCGATGAAGGCGGCGGGGGTGGATTCGCTTCCCGGAGGCGGCGCCGAGATATTTCACCCGCGCGTGCGCAAGATCATCTGCGACCACAAGGTGAGCGGGCAGCGCTGGCTGGAAATAGCACGCACCGCGCACGAGCTAGGCCTGCGTTCGAACGCCACCATGCTTTACGGCCACATCGAGACCGCCGAGGAGCGCGTGGACCACTTGCTGCAACTGCGCGCCACGCAGGACAAGACGCACGGATTCGTCACCTTCATTCCGCTGGCGTTCCATCCGGCGAATACGGGGCTTGCACATATTCCTCCGCCGACAGGAATCGACGATTTGAAAGCAATCGCCGTGTCGCGGCTGCTGCTCGATAATTTCGATCACATCAAGGCTTACTGGATTATGCTGACGCCGCGCATCGCGCAAGTGGCATTGCGATTTGGCGCGAACGATCTGGATGGCACGGTGGTGGAAGAGAAGATCTATCACGACGCGGGCGCCACGACTCCCGAGTTCATGACCCGCGCGGAACTCGAGCGCCTGATCCGCGCCGCAGGCCGCGTCCCGGTGGAACGCGACACGCTCTACAATCCCGTGGACCGCGTAAAGAATCCAATGCCGCCGCCGCGAGTGCTTGCTCCGCGCAACGACGGCTTCATTCCGGCAACTTCGCTTACACTCAACGTATAAATCCGCAGCAGCTAGTCCTTGGTATCGTCCGGAACGCCCAGCACCTGCACGTGAATCGAGCGCTCGCGCGGGCCGTCGAGCTCCGCCAGAATTATCGATTGCCAGTAACCCAGTGCCAGTTCGCCATCGCGCAGCGGCACCGAGAGCGTGTGCCCCAGCACCATCGCGCGCAGATGCGAATCCGCATTCTGGCGGCTGCATTCGGAAAGTTTCGGATCGTTGTGCCGCCAGTAGTCGATCCGGCCCACCAGCCGCTCGAGAAACGATTTGATGTCGTCGAGGAGCGCCTGCTGGAATTCGTTGATGAAAACGGCGGTGGTAGTGTGCAGAGATTGCACCAGAACGAAGCCGGCCTTCAGCCCGTTCTTGCGCACCACTTCGTTGAGGTCCTTCGTAATATTGATGAGTTCCAGCCGTTCGCGCGTCTTGTAACACAACGTTTCCAGATACATCTGCAGTCCCGAGGTGGGACGCACCGCCGTTATGAGTTCTGACGTTTTGGCTTGCATTATTTTCACGCTGAGTAGTCCTTGATTGCCATGTGATGAATATCCCCGATCCACTCTGCTGATTAGCCTGCAGATTGGATGCCGGCAACAGGGGCGAGTTGCTTGAATTATTTCCACGGTGTTGCCGGTTAGAAATTAAAGCGATAACCGATGATGCCTTTGAGGATGAGGTGGTCGGTCGAGCCAGTAAGTCCCACGCCGAGGCCGAAATTGATTTCCCACTGCGGGGCGAGGTTGAGGTCAATGGCGGGGAATATCTGCTGCTGCTGCTGGTGGATTGGCAGGAAGTCGGTGGCGGGGCCGAGGGAGCCGTAATACTCGAGCCCGCCGGCGATCTTGGGAGTGAAGTCGTAACTGAATTTGAAGTTGGGCGAGAAGACGAAGCCCTGGTTCTCGGTGAGGCCGTGAATGGACTTGTCGAATGTGGGGTTGAACGCCCAATACCAGCGGCCGACTTTCTGGTCCACGATCGGGCGCATCTCCCAAGTCCAGGTGTCTGTGGAGAACTGGCGCCGCTGGTAGCCCACTTCGTTTGAGAGGCTGACGCCGACGGGCCAGTGCCATTTCTCCGGTACCCGGACACGGGGACGTATATGGTCACCGACCCATTGCCAGCCCTGTCCGGAGCGCGCCGAGGTGAAGATATAGAAGCCCACTTCAAACCAGTCGTTGAAGCCGTGGGTGATTTCGACGGTTTCGTGTTCGGCGTGATTGGTGGGGTAGAGGCCATTCACCATTTGCTTGGAGCCGTCAATGGTGAAGTTGCTGTGCAGCTCGACCATGGTGTGTCCTGGCTCGACGGTGTCCGAGCCGTAGACCTGAATCTCGTAATTGTCCTGGGCGGATGCGGACGTTGCGAAAGTCAGCACCGCGGTTGATAAGAAAATTGCGAGACCGAAAAAACGAATCACAGTTGGGAATCTCCACCGCTATAAAGCCGCAGAGGAAGGTTAACCCAGTGGCTCGCCGGGGTCCAAGAAAAGCCGGCAACTTTTCAGGCATGGGGGTGGGCTTTATCGTAGACGGTCATCAACTGCTGGATGCTGGCCTGGGTGTAACGCTGGGTGGTGGAGAGCGAAACGTGTCCTAGCAGTTCCTGGATGGCGCGCAGATCGGCGCCGTCGTTGAGCAGGTGGGTGGCGAAGGCGTGGCGCAGGGAGTGCGGGTGCAGGTCCCAATTGTTGTTGGCGAGCTTGCAATACTTTTTGACCATGTAGCGGACGGAGCGGTCGGAGAGGCGGCCGCCGAGGTGGTTCACAAAGACGGCTTCGGGATCAGACTTCACGCGGGGATGCGAGAGGATCTGGAGCCGCAGCGGCCAATACGCTTCGAGAGCTTCCTGGGCCTTCGAGCCGTAAGGAACGACGCGCTCCTTGCGTCCTTTGCCCAGCACACGGAGCATTTGCCCGGTGCGGTCCACGTTGCCGTAGTTCAAGCCGACCAGTTCGCTGACGCGCAAGCCGGAAGCGTAAAGCAATTCGAAGATGGCGCGGTCGCGGCAGGGGATAAGCTTCTCCTCGAAACGCGAGAGCGCGGTGGATTCCTGCTGGCGTTTGCGCGCAGGCGCGGCATTTTGCTTTGCCGCGGGGCCGCCGGGCAGGGCGTCGAGGAAATTATTGATTTCCTCGGCCGTCTGCACGCGCGGGATGCGCTTGGGGAGCTTGGGAGTGCTGACCAGGCGCGCGGGATTCTGCTTCGCGTAATTTTCGCGGACGCAGAATTTGAAAAAGGTGCGCAGAGCTGCGAGTTTGCGGGCGATGGTCGGTTTCTGGAGATTGCGGTCGAAGAGAAAGCTGACGAATTCGCGGATGACGATGTGGTCCACCTGGGCCAGCGGCAAGGTGGGTTCGCCGGGAGGGGTGAGGAAGGACTCGAAGAGCCGGAGGTCGCCGGCGTAGTCCTGGACGGTTTCCGGGGAGGCGTTGCGCTCGTAGCGCAGATAGCCGATAAATTTTTCGATGATGGCTTTCATGGCGTTAGGACCGGTGTGGGAGGTGTGGCGCGGCATGGGAGGACGCCGGAATTATAGTGGTTGGGAAGCGGGGTGCGGCGAGCGATGTGCGCGGGGCGGTCGGAAAAGATAACGCGAGCGGATTCAGATTGAATTATCGCAAATAATTGTCGATTAGACCGTGACGCGAATGTTTGTTTTCTATGAGATACGGCGTTTTCTAATATCTGCCATTGTCGATTAGAAATGACGTGTCCCGCGACGGCATCCGGGACGCAAACGGCGCGATTCGTGATTTGTGACTCGTGACCCGCCTGTCGGCGAGGCAGGCTCGTGATGCCCGGCTCGCGATCCGTGGTCTGCGATGCGAGGCGCGAGGTGTGTCGATTAGAAATGGCAGGGAATGCGCGGGAAACGCGGCGAAGCGCGAGGCCAGTCGCGGCCGGAAGAGGCAACGCACGGCCGAGGCTCGCGACGGACGCAGTGGAGCGCTGAAACCGCACACGCCAACCCTGCATTTTGTGACGATTAGAACGTGACGCAAGTGTTTGTTTTCTAGGAGATATAGCGATTTCTAATCGCAGGCTGTGACGATTAGAAATGGCGGCGATTGCGGGGGGAAAATGCGGGTGCGTGGGGTGATTGGGCGACGGATTCGCGCAGTGTGAGGGGTTTTGGCGGCGAGCGGAGGATGCCGGCGGGGTTGCCGTCGCGGTGGAGCGTTCCGTATTGTGGCCGGCGATGATCATGGCCTTATTTACCATTATATCATATAGCGAGGAATTTGCCAAAAGGCGTGTGTGTATCGGGTGGCCGATGAGCGCAAAAGACGGAATGTACGTTGCCCGTTCGTGCAGGTGTTAACGCCGCGTTGAGACGAGTCGGCTGGCGGATGAGACTGATCGGATCTTGGGTTTGCAGCTGCGATTGCAGTTTGGGGTGGGCATCCCATTGCGGAGTCGGAAAAGGGTGCGAGGCTTGTGTCGCACCTCCCTTCGAGCCTTCCGCCGGAAGGCTCTCAGGACAAGACGGCGCTTGGGATCCTTGTCGCGAACGCCACGCACAAAAAATGCGAGCGCCGTAGGCGCGACACAAGCTTCAGGGCTACGCATTCCGACCAACCCGAGTTGTGGCAAAACACCGGGCTTAGTGGTATATAAAATCACGGGCGTGCCGAGGTACAAAAGATGCCTCACACGTACGTCCAAAACACCGTTCACATCGTCTTCAGCACCAAAGACCGCTGCAAATCCATTCCGCCAGAGTTTCGATCCGAATTGTGGTCTTACGTCGCCGGCATTTGTAAAAACCACAAAATTGCCGTCCATGCCATCGGCGGCACCGACGATCACATTCATCTCCTTGTCCAAGTCCCGGCAACCGTGGCGTTAGCCAAGACCGTTTTGACGATCAAGTCTAATTCCTCGCGGTGGGCGCACGACCAGGGTCACAAATTCGCATGGCAGGAAAACTACGCCGCGTTCAGCGTAAGCGCGTCGTTAATTCCCACGGTCGTCCGCTACATTCAAAATCAAGAAGCGCACCACCGAAAGATTTGCTTCGACGTGGAATTTATCGCCCTGTTGAAAAAACACGGCGTGGATTACGACGCGAAATGGGTGCTCGGCTGAGTGCGTAATTTGTGTCGCACCTACGGCGCTCGGGATTTTTGCGGTGAGCTTTCCCGGCGCTCCCGCGCCGGGCTAATTTATTCCGCGCCTCCGGCGCTGAGCCGAGTAGGACGTAGTGCACGGCGAGATGCAAAGGCGCCCACCCTTCCCGAACTGCGGGAAGGATGGGGCACCCCGAAAATCAGGGGAGGTCGCGGGATCGGTGGAAGGGTCGGCCACCTGCGGCTCTGCCACTTGCGCCGCGTCGAGGGTGAGGTGTCGGCCGGGCGGGGGCCGTTGGTTTTCATTTCGAAGCTGTGTTGAATTATTCAACTTTGTTGGGAAATTCAACCTGGCGGGCGGCGATCGGTGGTTGCAGGCTCGTTTTTGTGTCTTAAGTCCCTTTTTATCTGCGACCGAGTTTTTGCACAGCCGATGAAACGGTCTGGTAC
Organism: uncultured Acidobacteriota bacterium; assembly: GCA_963780035.1. Taxonomy (GTDB): domain Bacteria; phylum Acidobacteriota; class Terriglobia; order Acidiferrales; family UBA7541; genus Palsa-295. The sequence continues at coordinate 130,852 of CAWAAG010000028.1, forward strand.
CTGAGTTGCACTACTTCACAGTGCATTGTTGCTTGTGTGCGTGAGTTCAGGGAGCGAGAGGCCAAAAATGGGACCAGCGAATCGGATGACGGAAGATTCTTTTGAGAAAGCGCGTGCCGCGTTTTTCGGGACCGCCGTTACGACACCTCTACAGAATGAATCCCCAGTGGAGCGCCCCAAAACACAGAAAGACACCTCGCCAGAGGATGGACGGCCGAAAGGATAAGCGGACGCAAATCGGCTTGCGATCGTCGTGCGGGCCCCCCCAACACGAATCAACTTTTCAGCGACGCGTTGAGGTGAATTCAAAGGCGCCCACCCGTCCCAATGTTCGGGAAGGATGGGGCACCGCAATTCAACCGCGGGCTGGGCGGGCCCGGCCAGGGAGGCAAACGCTCTGCGGCTTGATTTGTACGCCTGATCGCCGTACACTAAGACAGATTGGGGAGGCAATTTATGGCACGCGCACAACAGCGCCGGCAGCGCGCTCGGAAGGAACAGCGCCTGGAGGCGCGGGTCACTCCTGAGCAGAAACGCCTGATCGAGCGCGCGGCAACGTTGCGCGGCACCACGGTGACCGAGTTCGTAGTTGCCAGCGCGCAGGATGCGGCCGCGGACACGATCAAGAATTTCGAAGTTTTGCAGCTACGGGATGAAGCCAGGGAAGTCTTTTTGAATGCGGTGTTGCACCCACCCGCGCCGAATCGTGCTGCTCGTGCCGCGGCGGCCCGCTACAAGAGAGAGCGGGGGCTGTAATTGGCAGAGGCTGGAAAAGAACCGCGATTTGCGATCGAGCCGCTCGGTGAACAACACAACCGGGCGGCTTTTTCGTGTGGCGTGGATGCGCTCGATTCCTATCTGCGTACACAGGCGGGACAGGATGCCAGGAAGCGCGCAGCAGCTCCGTTTGTGGCTACACCGGACGGCCGGATAATCGCGGGTTATTACACGCTTTCGCAGTTCGCGATAGGACTGGATGCAATCCCCGAGGAGGTGGCGAAACGGCTGCCGAAATATCCGATGGTGCCGGCAACCCTTCTTGGGCGGCTGGCGGTGAGTCGTGAATTTCGCGGACAAGGCCTCGGTGAAACTTTGCTGATGGATGCGCTGCATCGCAGTCTGGTGGCGAGCAAGCAGGTGGCATCGGCCGGTGTTATGGTTGATGCGAAGGACGAATCCGGCGCCGCGTTCTACAGGAAGTACGGTTTCATTGAATTGCCAAAAATAGCGAAGCGACTCTTTCTGCCGATGGGGACGGTGGAGCAACTGTTTCGGAAGAACAAATAGCGGCTGGCGAGTGGCGCAGCCGTTTGACGCCCTTGCCTGCGGCGGGCGGGCTTCGTCGAGGCTGCGCCGCTCTGTCGGGATGACAGGGGTGCGCGGTGGTGATGCGATGATTGAGGCGTGAGGTTACTTTGGGCGAAAATGTAGCTGTATTTCTTGGCTGCGGGCAGAGAGTCCTTGGGTTGAGGTGATGCGATGTGCAGGAACATCAAGATTTTGTTTAATTTTGAGCCGCCGGTTACGGGGGCAGAGATTCGGAATGCTTCGCTGCAGTTTGTTAGGAAGATCAGCGGGTTTAACAAGCCGTCGCAGGCGAACGAAGCTGCGTTCGTCGCGGCGGTGGATGAAGTTGCGGAGGCGTCTACGCGGCTTTTGCGGGCGCTGAAGACGAATTCTTCACCTCGGAATCGGGACGTGGAAGTTGCTAAGGCGAAGGAGCGGTTTGTGCGGAGAGATTCGGCGTTGAAGTCCGCGTAATTTGAACGAGAGTCGCTTGTGGATCGCGACGACCCTGTCCTTCAGAAGCCGAAGGGTGCGCGTGGCTCGGCTTATGTCGCACCTCCGGCGCTCGGGGTCCTCGCTGCGAACTTTCCCGGCGCTGCCGCACCGGGCTAACTTATTCCGCGCCTCCGGCGCTTGGCCACCACCTGGAATTTGATCCCAGCAGGTCAACAAAGCCCGCGGCTTCGTGACGACCGGTTCTTTGGAATCGCGCCTGAGACGGGGGCGCGGCTAGTCGGTGACGTTCCAGACGTAGAGGAAGGTGGCGTCGGTGGCGGTGGCGACTCTTCGTCCGGCTTTGCGGGTGGCGCGATTGAGGGCGGAGCGTATTTTTTCCTTGGAGGCGGCGAGGCCGGAGAGGGGGACTTTGAGGGCGGCGCCGTCCTGCAGCTGATCGAGGTCGTCGAGGATGGTGGTGACGATGAGTTTGTGTTTGCCGTTGCGTCCCTGGGGGACGTCAGACTGGACCATTGTTTTGAAGTGCATGGGAAGGACTTTCGTTCGAGAGTTGGCCATGGCCTCGCTCCTGCCTTGAATTCGTTAAACTAACGTAGCGCAATCCTATCCAACCGTGAAAAAGGTTGTCAAGCAAAAAATACGAGCCGTAATCCACGTGATGGCCGAGCGCAGGCGCGCTGCAGAGAGGGCGCGGGGCGCGCTAAGGGCGCGAGTTCGAGGAGAGAAAGCGAACGGCGGAGGGCAAAAGATCTGACCCGGATGAGCGGGGAGCGGTTACGGTGGATGACGACGGGAGAGAAGGAGCGCCATGACCAAGCGAAAGACGCATTTCGAGCAAGTGCCGCTGGAGATTGCGAGAAAGATTGCGGCGGAAGAGGCCAAGCGGAAAGAGGCGAAGTTGAAAGTTGCGGGAAGCAAACGGAAGTCGCGCGCCGGGTTCGCGCCGGCCGCAAGCGTAGTCAGCACCGGAGCGTCCTTGTGACAACGATTCTATTCGACGTATTTCAGAAGGAAGCGAGCGGCAGCGTGCTGTGGCGGGCGGCGGCGCGGACGATGGAGGAAGCGACGGCGCACGTGCAGAAGTTCGCGATGAGCGCGCCGGGTGAATACGTGATTTTGGATATGCGGACGGGAAACAAGCTGGTGATCAATTCCAACGGTCCTGACGGAGCAGTGGCGGTTTGACGGAGACGGTGACAGGAACGGGCGTGATGACAGATGAAGTGATGAAATTTCCGGAGTGGCAAGCGCCTTTGCGGGCGCTGGATCAGGAATCCGATCCGGATAAGTTGTTCGAGAAAGTGCAACATGTGGAGATTCTGATTCTGGAGCGGCTGCAGGTTCTATTTCGCGGCAGTGATGGGCGCAACGAACGAGAGGCGCTGTCGGGGGCCTTGCACACGTTACGCGTGATCAAGCGGGATAAGTTGGGATACCCGGATTGGAAGTGAAGCTTTGCGGCGTGGCGATTTAAGCGGAAGAGCGGGATGCGGGGGCGCTGGGGCGGGCACGGTCCTCCTGCGGCGGATCGCTGACATGCCGTGCCCCTACCCTCTTGGTCACTTTGTATTGACGCAAAATCCCACCCTTCAAGTGTGGAAGGGTGGGGCGCCCGCGTTATTTGTGGGCGAGGCGGCGGTGGTTGGGGTGAACTTCGTAGGCGCCCATTTCCATTAGGGGAGTGGCGGCGGTGATGTAGGTTTGGCTGATGCGGTCCTGCCAGGTGAAGTGGTCCTCGTCCCAGAGCGACCAGAGAAATCCCAACATCATAGTGGCGCCGGAGAGCAGGTAGCCGAAACTGCGCCAGAGGAGCTGGCGGGTGTCGGGAAGGCTGCCATCGAGGCGGACGATGGTGATGCCGCGAAGTTGCATGCCGGGAGTGGCGCCGGCGAAGGTGGTGAACAAGAAAAAGTATTGCGCGTAAAAAAGGTAAAACGCGGCGAGGTAAACGATGGCGTCCACTTTGGCTAGGACGACCTGGCCGCCGAGGGAGCGGAACAGGCCGAGGAAGGCGGCGTAAGTGAGCGCGAGGAACAGGGCGTCGAGGGCGCCGGCGCGGCGGCGTTCGGCGAGCGGGGCGACGGGGACGACAGCATTTTGCGGGTGGGCGCGATCGTCGGGGGAGCTGGAGAAATCGAGTTCGGGCTGAATATTGATTTCGACGCGCTCGTTTTGTGATTTGCGCGGAGCGATGCGCTGCGGGACGCGGACGCGCGGGCGGTCGGTGAGCTCGAGTTCTTCGAGCGGGCGGCCGTAGTCGGGCGATGCGGAGACGTTCGCTGAGGCAAAGGGCAGGCCGGACTGAGAGTCGTCTGGGCGATAGCGGCCGCGGCGAACGCGATAGGCTTCCAGGCGGCGCGAGACTTCCACGCGCCATTCGGGTTCGAGGGAGATGGCGGGATTGGCGGGAGATTCCGCGCGAGAGTCGGCGCGAGCGGATACACCCACAGAGACAGGCTCGGAAGTCTCGTCGCTGGCGACGACGAGCGGGGCATCACAGAAAGTGCATTTATCGGCAGGCTCGAGCAGAAGCGCGCCGCACTGCGAGCAAATTAGTATCACTGGTCCGTTTTGCGCTGCGGTAGTTCCAGTGACGGAACGGGGTTATGGTAGCACGTTGCGTTGGGGGCGAGTTGGGAGAATTGGCGGCGATTTGCGCGTATGAGGCAACTGGGGAAAGGGAGAGTTGGTCTTACTGCAGTGAGGTTGCGTGAAATCGAATTGCGGATGCGCCCGGCGTGGCGCGATCGATTGCGAAATCCGAGAATTATGGCTGGGTGCGCGGCGCTGCTAACAGCGGCGAGGCAAGCCTCGCCTTGTACCAAGCGGGAGCAAGCTCCCGCACTCCCAGAATAGGGCGGGGCGGGTCTGAGACCCGCCCCTACAGCATCCGCCTACGCGTAAGCGGCGACGCGATATATGCGAGTTGATTGCGGGGTTGGGGTACGCGTGTTAGGCTCGACTTTCTTTTTTTGCGAGATTGATGCGGTTCTCTTAGGCATGCCGAGCACAACCGTCTTGTCACTTCTGCGCAGATTCGTGTTTCCCCTATTGCCATCAAAGAGGCGAAGAGCCGGCGGGCGCCCTTCGACGCCGCTGGTGGCGGCGTCTCTGGGTAAACCGGCGCTACTGGTCTTGCTGTGGGCGACTTTTCTTGCTGGTGCGGGTGTGGCTGGAGCGCAGGACGGCGGAAACGCGGCGGGGCAATCGCAAAATCAGAATGGGGTCAAAAATCAAGGCGCGGTGGCGAATGGCGCGAAGGCCGCGGCGCGCCCCGCGGTTCCCGCAGCAGGGGGCGGCGCGGAGCAGGAGGCGACGCTGGAGGCGAAGCAGCAGCGGCAGGTGGGGCGGATTTACTACGCGGATGGGGACGTGGATGTGCGGTATGAGAACACGCGGCTGCGCGCGGACCACGTGGAGTACAACGAGGATACACAGGTAGTGATTGCGCGGGGTCACGTGCAACTGGATTACGAGACGCAGCACGTGGAGGCGGAGGACGCGCGGTATGAGGTGAATACAGGGCGCGGGACGTTTCATCACGTGCGCGCGACCTTTGCGATTCAGAGGCATGCGACGCCGACGCTGCTGATCAGTCCTAATCCTATTTATTTCGAGGCGGAGGAAGCGGAGCGGCTGGACCAGAACACGTATCGCGTGCACAAGGCGTGGATGACGGTGTGCAAGCCGGAGCGTCCGACGTGGAAATTTTATGCGCCGGAAGCGACCGTTCACATGAGGACTTCGGTGCATTTGGAAAACGGCAATTTCCGGCTGTTTTCGGTGCCGGTGTTGTACCTGCCGTATGCCACGTTTCCCGCGGAAAAGCAGCGGGCTTCGGGATTGCTGATTCCCGACATCGGGGACAGCACGAGCAAGGGATTTATTTTCGGGGATGCCGTGTATTGGGCGCCGACGGATTGGGCGGACCTGACGCTGGGAGCGAATTATTACAGCCGGCGCGGCTGGGCGCAGCGCGGAGAGTTGCGCATGCGTCCGTGGGAAAATGCGCGGCTGGATTTAACGTACACCGGGGTGGTGGACCGGGGGCTGCGGGAGTCCGATGGAACGCTGGTGAACCAGGGCGGGCACGAAGCGCGCTTGCTTTTCACGGCGCTGCTGAGCAACGGGTGGAGGGCGGTGGCGGATTTGGATAATTTGTCGTCGCTGACGTACCGGCTGGCGTTCAGCGAAACGTACGTGCAGGCGGTGAACTCGGAAGTGCGAAACAGCGCGTTTCTGACGAAAAACTTTCGCGGGTTCAGTTTGAATGTGGCGGCGCTGAGCTACCAGAACTATTTGAGCGCGACGCCGGACACGTATGTGTCGCTGCGCACGGCGCCGGAAGCGCGATTTTCTTCGGTGGATCAGGCGCCGTGGAGGCAGCTGCCATTTTATTTTTCGTTCGACGTGTTTACGGACGCGGCGCACCGTTCCGACACGGTAACCGGATTCGAGACGCCGAACTTCGTGGAACGCAGCGAAATTGCGCCGAGCGTGACGATGCCGTTTCATTGGGGGCCGTGGCTGGGAGTGACGCCGACGTTTACGATGCGTTCGACGTATTACGGCGGGCAGATTCAGGACGGGTCGTTCGTGAATGTAGGCTTGTGGCGGGAGACGGAAGAATTGTTGGTGGATATACGGCCGCCGACGATCGAGCGCGTGTGGGGGAGTGGGGAGTCCGGGACGAAGTGGAAACACGTGATCGAGCCGGACCTGCAATACAGCTTCGTGAACGGGGTGAACAACTTCAACAATATCGTGCGGTTTGATGAAGACGAAACGCTGACGGACACCAACCAGATCGAGTACGGGATCACGCAGCGGCTGTACCGGAGAAAGAAGGATGGGAGCGCGGAGGAATTGATCAGCTGGCGGGTGGCACAGATCCATTTTTTCGATCCCAGTTTTGGAGGGGCGCTGATTGCGGGGCAGCGCAACGTGTTTCAGGCGACGGATGAGCTGACGCCCTTTGCGTTCGCGGATGAGCCGCGGCATTTTTCGCCGGTGGTGAGCGATTTGCGGGTGGAGCCGGGGAAGCGCTGGGACGCGCAATTCATCGTGAATTTCGATCCGCAGCGAGCGCAATTGACGGCGATCGGAACGCTGCTGAAGCTGAAGCCGTACAAGGAGTCGTTTTTGACGCTGGCGCAATTTTCGGCGATCAATTTGCCGACGCCGATACAGGATAATCCGCCGGGTTTTATGTTTGAGCCGCGGTCGAATCAGATACGCGCGCTGATCGGTTATGGGGATTTGACACGGAGGGGATTCAATACGACGTTCGGGGCGAGCTACGATATTACGCACTCGGCGTTTCAGAACCAGATCGCGGAGGTTAGTTACAACGGGTCGTGCTGCGGGCTGGGGTTTGAGTACCGAAGATTTTCGTTCGGCACGATTCGCAATGAGAACCAGTACCTGGTGGTGTTCCGGATTGCGAATGTGGGGTCGCTGGGGACTTTGCGACGGGCGGAGAAGATTTTTTGAGGATGGGTGACGGGCGGTAGCGTTTTTAGCGACGACAGCGAAAAGCAGAACCCCGCCTACGGCGGGCAGGCCTCCCTGCGGTCCCTTCGCCACTGCTCTCAGGGCGAGCGGGATGACACCTGCTTCGCTCCTTTTATTAACAAAAAAGCTACCACGCGCGAAGGTTGTTGCGGAGAGGGGCGGGTCTTAGACCCGCCCCTACAAAACGCGGCAGGTGTGAGTTCACGGGAGGTCTTGTGCCGCCCGCAGCGATCCGTGCCGTTTGATCGATGGCGCACTGACCCTTCGTAACGTCACTCAGGGTAAAAGTGCGCCGCTACAACGTCAAATTCTGACCACGCCGCGGCGAGTCATCAGGTATTGGCCTGCGGCCCAGCCTGCTGCACCTACTGCCAGGCCCGCTACGACATCCGCGACGTAGTGATAGCGGCCGTAGACCGTTGCTACGCACATGCTGGCGAAAAATGGGAGACAGAGCCAGAAGAGCCAGGGTTTGTAGCGGCGGGCGGCCAGGATGGCGACCATGGAGCCGGCCACGTGGGCGCTGGGGAAGGCGGCGCCGTGGACGCGGCCGAAGTGTTCGATGACGTCGATGGTGGCGGTGAATGCGCCGCCTTTCAGTGGCGCGGGATTCAGGTAGGCGAGGGCGAAGTAGGGGCTTTCGATGGGGAAGAGGATGGCGATTACGTAGACGGAGTAATGAGCGATGGCGGTGGAGGTCATTACGGTCCAGAAGGCGGCGCGATTTTTTTGCGCGTAGAGGATGGCGGGGAGGATTACGAGGTAGAGGAAATAGGTCATGTAGGCGAACTGCATGGCGTCGTTGAGCGAGGGAGTGGCGAAGCGGGCCAGCCAGACGGAAGGATGCACGCCGGCCAGGTTGTAATCGAATTGGATTAGGTAGCGGTCGAACCAGTTGGGAAAGATGGCGTGGACGAGGTATTGCAGTTCTTCGAAGAAGAAAATGTAGAGCGGCAGCGGGTACCAGTGGCGGGCGAAATGAATGGCTGGATTTGGCGAGCGGGCGGAGGACCAGGCGAACTGGGCGATGGCGGCGGCGATGGCGAGATGGAGGGCGGCGAATTTTGCGGCGTGGGGGATGTTGTGGTGGAAGGTTGCTAGGAGGGCCAGGAGCCAGACGAGGTAGGCGAAGGTTACCTGTTCGAATGGGGTGCAGGATTGGCGGACTTCGGCTGCGTACTGCCAGAGGGAATTTTTTGCGGGGATGGAGTGGATGGCCTCGGTGGTGGGTAGGGAGGACATCAGCGGTGGTGGTCCTGTGCGTGAACGCGGGGGCGGGTCTGAGACCCGCCCCTACAGATCGATGTCAGCGGGGCGATTTTCATTGTGAGGCCTTGGTGGCGAATTGCGTCGTGGCGCGGTTTGGCGCGGCGGCGAGTTCTGCTGCTGGGGCTTCTTGCCAGTGGAGTATTGGCCAGCGGTGGTGGTGCGCGATTTGCGTTAGGCGGTTTGTGGGATTTACTGCTTGCGGATGGGCTACGGATTCGAGCATGGGGACGTCGGCTGTGGTGTTGCCGTAGGCGTAGCTTTGGGTTAGGTCTAGGTTGTTGGTGGCGGCTAGCGCTTTGAGGGTGCGGGATTTGGTTTTGTGGCTCATGTGCTGGCTGGCTCGGCGACCCGTCCATTGGGCGTCCGAGCACAGCCAAGAGTGGCTGTGCCACACCTGGGGCTTGATTTCTAGCTCGGTGGCTTGGACTTCGATGGGGGCTTGGATTCGGCGCGAGATTTGCTGCGCGACTATTTTGGCTAGCGGAGCCAGGGTGCCGGTGATCAGGAATATGTGGTGGCCTTGGGCGTGGTGCCACTTGATGCGCGCGAGGGCTGGTGCGAAGAGCGGGAGAGAATCTTCGTGGGTGGCGGCGGGGGCAAGCGCGTGGGCCCAGTCGTTGGCTCGCGATGCTTTGATTCCGGCGAGATAGTGTTTGTTGGCGTCTGTGGCTTGGTGTGGATTGCGCAGAATTGCTGTGGCGAAATGCGCTAGCCAGCGGGCGATTTGTGCTGTTGTGATTTCGTCGCGTTCGAGCAGGTAGCTGATGAAACGCCATTCGAGAGAGGGCGCGGGGAGGAGTGTGCCGTCGAGGTCGAAGAATGCGCCGATATTTTTTGGGGGCGCGGTCATCGGGTGGCTTGGACGGCGATGCGCGCGGGATTTTTTTGCGGTGCGGCGGCGGTGAGGTAGCGGCGGCCTTCGCAAATTACGGGGATGGCGCGAAGGACGCAGAAGGCGACGGTGGCGCCGACCAGGAATTGGCCTGCCAGCGCGAGCGCGTGGCGGGTATCCGCGGTGAGCCAGGTTACGGTGAGGCGCGCGGCGGGGAGCAGCAGGCCGAGATAGCAGAAGCAGACGCATTTGAGGGTCGCGTAGGCGGCGCGGCTGGGGCGGGAGGCGACGAGGGTGCGTCCCCACCAGGTTTCGAGCATCGAATTTGTGCCGAAGCCGGTGTGTCCGGCGCGGGAGGCGAGGGAGCGAAGGAAATCGGTGAGCGTGCCGCGGACAAAGAAGAGGATGGGGACCCAGAGCGAGATCAGTCCGCTGACGGCGAAGAAGGTGAAGAAGAGATTTTCGACGACGCGGTCGCCGAGGATATCGAGTTGGGCGCCGAGAGGAGTCGAGAGGTTGCGGGTGCGAGCGAGGTAGCCGTCGAGGCCGTCGAGGGCGATGGCGGCGATGGTGAGGACGACGGCGGCGAGGTCGGCGGCGAGCGAATTGCCGAAGAGGGTGAAGAGAGCGACGGCGGCGAAGGCGGCGGCGACTCGCGTGAGGGTGACTTGGTTGGGCGTCATGGCGCTCCTTCGGTGGTGAATGCGCTGCTGCGAAATTTTTGGGCCCGCCACCGGAGCGGCGATTTTGGTGGCCGCTTCCGGCTCCAGCTGGCAAGCCCTTGCGGTGGGGATAGCATTTCGTGCGCCAGAAGCGTGGCGCGAGTTGGCGCGTGTTTTCAGAGGGTTGGGCGAAATGATGCGCGGCGTGGTCAGGCCCGGTTGATGGGTTGCGGCGGCAGGTGGAGGGATTTTCTTTGAGTGGAGCGATCGGCCGGCGTGCGGACGACGCATACGCAATGGCGTTCTCCAAGAAGGCTGGGCGCGAAGCTTGTGCCGCACCTAAGGCGCTGGTTTTTTTTCGTCCGCGGTCCCGGCGCTTACGCACCGGGCTAACTTATGCCGCGCCTACGGCGCTGATACACGATGAGGTTGCGGTCGGCGCGACGATTTGAGGATGGGATGCGGGCGGCGTGCCCGGTGCGTCCCGAAATGCTGGGACGCACCGGCCGCTACACAAAGCGGTGCTCGGTGTGGCGAGGTTGCGGATGGAAGTGCGACGAGACGGCGGGTCGCAAAATCCCCACCCTTCAGACGCGGAAGGGTGGGGCACGCCGCGATTGCGTTGGTTCGGCAAGAAGCGCGGGCGAGGTGCGGGTCGCAAAATCCCCACCCTTCAGACGCGGAAGGGTGGGGCACCCCGCGGTGTCGGAGGTTGCGGCAAAAAGGGTGGGCTTGCGTCTAAGGGATGTGGGAAAATTGGCGGTTGAGGGCGCGGCGGTCTAGATCGCAACGATAGAGGCGGTACTTCAGCGGCTGAAGCCGCTCGGAATTTGCAATGCTGTTGTCGTAGCTAAAGCTACGACCTACAAAGATTCTCGGATGGCGACCCGCATTCGCGCGGCGTTTGAGTGTGTGGGCGTTTGAGTTACTCACCGAAATGAGCTGGCGGAAAAGAGGCTGATGGAAGTTTCCATATTTGCGGCGTTTCTGGCGGGGTTGGTGTCGTTTCTTTCGCCCTGCGTGCTGCCTTTAGTGCCCGGTTATATTTCTATGCTGTCGGGGATCGGCGTGGAGCAATTGAAGGAGGGGAAGACGCCGCGCGGAGGGCTGCTGCTTTCGGCTTGCGCGTTTGTGACGGGATTCTCGGTGGTGTTTATCGCGTTTGGGGCTTCGGCTAGCGCGGTGGGAGCATTTTTGCTGCGGAATCGGGCGACGATGGCGCCGGTGGCTGGGGCTTTGATCGTGATGTTCGGGCTGCACCTGATTGGATGGCTCGCGAAAATTACTGTGCGCGTGGGGTTGGTGGTTGGATTTGTGCTGGCGGCGGTGGGCGGGCTGCTTTTGTGGCGCGCGGGCTTGTTGGGCGCGACGCTAAAGCCGATTCATTTCTTTTCGGTGGCGCTGATTTTTTTGCTGGGGCCTTCGCTGACGCGCTGGCTGAACCGCGACGTGCATTTTCGAAATATGGGCGGACAGCCGGGAGCGGTGAGCGGATTTCTGATGGGGTTTGCGTTTGCGTTTGGCTGGACGCCGTGCATTGGGCCGATTCTGGCGAGCGTGCTGGCGGTGGCGGCGACGCGGCAGACGGTAGGCGAAGGAGTTTTTCTGCTGGCGTGCTATTCGGCGGGGCTGGCGGTGCCGTTTTTGATCACGGCGCTGGGGATCGGCGGGTTCTTGCGTTTTTATGCGAAATTCCGGCGGCATCTGCACACGGTGGAAGTTTTCAGCGGAGTGCTGCTGCTGGCGGTGGGCGGGCTGGTATTCTTGAACCGGCTGACGTGGTTATCGGGGAAGCTGGGATTTCTGAATAAATTTTCTTTGTGATGGAGTGCAGCGGATGGGAAAGCGGTGGAGTCTATTTTTGATTTTGGTAACGGCGGCCGGACTTGCGGCGGTTTTTGTTGGTTGCAAATCGGGCGGCGGAGCGACCGCGAGCACAAGCGCCACCGCCGCGCCGAAGACTTTGGCGAACGAGCCGGACGTTACGTTCCAGGATTTGCAGGGCAAGGATGTGCCGCTGGCGAGTTTCAAGGGGAAAGTGGTGATCGTGAATTTTTGGGCGACGTGGTGCGAGCCTTGCCAGGTGGAGATTCCGTGGATGATCGGATTCCAGCAGGAGTATGCGGATAAGGGATTCACGCTATTGGGCGTGGCGATGGATGACGAGGGGAAAAGCGTGGTGGAACCGTTCGTGCAGAAGACGGAGTTTGATGTGGATGGGAAGAAGATGGCGATGAATTATCCGATTGTTTTGGGGAATGATGATCTGGCGGACAAGTTCGGGGGGTTGCTGGGATTGCCGACTACGTTTGTGATTTCGCGGGATGGGAAAGTGGTGAAGCGTTACATTGGGTTGGCTTCGCGGGATGATTTGGAGGCGGAGATTAAGTCGCTGCTGTGAAGCTGAGAGGCAGAGAGGCAGGGAAAGAAAGGGCTACTGCTTTTACCGCAGAGACGCCCTTCGAACCGGCACTGGCGGTTCTCCCTTCGCCAGTTCACTCAGGGCGAGCAGGATGAATCGCCCTGCGGGGCGATTCACAGAGAAAGTCTACTACAACAGATTTAACACAGAGTCCACAGAGTAAAACCTAGAGAACACGGAGACGTGAGAGAGTTGCAGCAGATTTGCTCCTAAGTCGTTGCGATTAACAACAGATGCTGGCGGGTTAGAGTTTTGGGGGCGTTATTTTCATGGCTATGATGGATGAGCACGAATTTCAGAAGAAGTGCGATGCGGCGTTTGAGGCTTTGCGGAAGCGTTTGCTGGAGATTGGGGATGAGAACGATTTTGAGGTGGAAGGCGGGAGCGGGAAATTGGAGATTGAGTTCGAGGATGAAGAGGGGACGCGGTTTGTGATCAGTCCCAATGCGCCGGTGCGGCAGATATGGATTTCGGCCTTGACGACGAGTTTCAAGCTGGGGTGGTCGGAGGCGGCGCAGGCGTTTGTGCAGGAGAAGACCGGGGAGAATTTGAATCAGGTGATGAGCCGAATTTTGACGGAGAAACTGGGGACGGCGATTCAGGTATGAGCGCGCGGCGGATGTTCGTGTATTTGGTGCTGGCGATGGGCGCGAGCGTTTTTGGCTTGCGCGGCCGAACGGCCGTTGCGGCGCAGGAATCTGCGGTGGTGCCTAGCGCGGCTAGTATTGTGAAGGCTCGTAGTTTTGTGTCGCTGGAGCCGGTTCCGCGGGGGAAGGAGTTTCAGGCGGCGGTGGTGGCGGAGATTCGTGGCGGGTACCACGTGAACTCGCACAAGCCTTCGGACGAGTATTTGATTGCGACGACATTGACGTTGCAGTTGCCGGCGGGTTTCAAGCTGGTGGACACGATTTATCCGGCGGGACGGCAGGAGAAGTTTTCATTTTCGCCGGAAAAGCCCTTGGATGTGTACACGGGTAGCGTGACGATTAAGTTGAAGCTGGCGGCGGAGGGCGGGGCGGCGATTGGGGCGGTGAGTATTCCGGCGATTTTGCGTTATCAGGCTTGCAATGATACGACTTGTTTGCCGCCGGTGAAGATTCCGGTGGATGTGCATGTGGTGGTGGGCGCGGCGGGGGCGGCGGCGCGCGCCTTGCATCCGGAGATTTTTTCCGCGGTTTCCAAATAAAACATTGTGTCGCGCCTACGGCGCTCGTTGCTCTTGTACGCGATTTCCCGGCGCTTCCGCGCCGGGCTAACTTATGCCGCGCCTACGGCGCTGAATTAAGCCCGTGCGTGAGGTGACGGCGACGCTGTGCACCGCAAACCCTGAAGAGCCGGCGGGACGCCTGCCTGCGGTAGGCAGGCCGGCGCTACGACGATTGCGGAGTTGCGCGCGAAGAGAGATCCCTGCCTTCGGCAGGCAGGCCTCGCTGCGCTCGGGATGACAACGTTCAATCAGGGCGCGAAAAGCTGGGGCGGGTCGCGCAACAGCATCCGGGACGCAAAGGGCGGGGCGGGTCTGAGACCCGCCCCTACGGCGGCGAGACGTGAAGTGCAGTGGCGGCGACGCTGTGCACCGCAAACCCTAGGGAGCCGGCGGGACGCCGGCGCTACGACGATTGCGGAGTTGCGCGCGAAGAGAGATCCCTCGCTGCGCTCGGGATGACAACGTTCAATCGGGATGCGAAAAGTTGGGGCGGTCCCGCAACAGCATCCGAGAGGCAAACGGCGGGGCGGGTCTGAGACCCGCCCCTACTGCGCTATGTCCGCATCGGTCCTGCACTGGCTAATGCTGGGAGAGGAAGGTCAACGCGCGGCGGAGGCGGTTTACTACTTTTTCTTGGCCTAGGACTACCATGGTGTCGAAGAGGGGCGGGGCTACGGCGCGGCCTACTATGGCTACGCGGGTGGCGTTGATTAGCAGGCCGGCTTTTACGTTCTCCGCGGCGGCTACTGCGCGGAGGGCGGCGTCGCAGGCGTCGTGATTCCAATCGGAGAGCGCGGCCAGCGCGTCGGTTAATTTGGCTAGCAGCGCGGGAACTTTTTCGTCCTTCCAGAATTTTTCGCGGGCTTCCTGAGCGTAATCGAAATCGTCGGTGAAGAAGGCGCGAGCCCATCCGGTGAAATCAGTGAGCAGGCGGGTGCGCGGGCGGATCAGGTCCACGGCGTGGGCGAACCAAGAGCGCTGAGTCGTGGCCCATTCGTCTTTCCAGAGTTTTGCGCGCTTCAGTTCCTCTTCCACGTAGGGCAGCAGTTCTTCCACGGGCGGTTTCTGCAGGTATTGCGTGTTGTACCACTCGAGCTTGGCGCGATCGAAGATGGCGTTGGTGCGGCTGACGCCCGCGAGCGAAAAGCGCTGGATGAGTTCAGTGGTGCGCAGGAATTCGGAATCATCGCCGGTGGACCAGCCGAGCAGCGCGAGAAAATTGCGGAAAGCTTCAGGGAGGAAACCTTCGTCGGCGTAAGAGCCGACGCTGGTAGCGCCGTGGCGTTTCGAAAGGCGCGTGCGATCGGGGCCGAGAATCAGCGGCACGTGCGCAAAAATCGGAGGCTCGGCGCCGAGGGCGCGGTAGATGAGGACTTGCTTCGGCGTGTTCGAAAGATGATCGGCGCCGCGAATGATGTGGGTGATGCGCATGTCAATGTCGTCGACGACGACGCTGAGCTGATAGGTGGGCACGCCGCTGGAGCGGAGCAGGACGAAATCCTCGATATCGGCGTTCTGGATTTCGCGCGGGCCGAAGACGGCATCCTCGAAATGAGTGGCGCCGGAGCGCGGAGTTTTGAAGCGAATGGCGCGGGGGAGTCCTTCTTTTTCCTTGGCGGCGCGGTCGGCGTCGGAGAAATCGCGGCAGGGGCAGGCGGCGGCTTTTAGAGTTTTGGGACCTTCGTCATCACCTTCACCTTCGTGTTCTTCATTTTCGGCAGGCGCGTAATCGCCGCCGGCGTATGCGGCGGCTTTGCAGTAGCAGGCATAGCCGGCGCCGCTCGAAAGGATGCGTTCGGCGGCGGCGCGATACATTTCGCCGCGCTGGGACTGGAAGAAAGGGCCTTCGTCCCAGGCGATGCCGAGCCATTTGAGGGCGACGAGGATTCCGTCCACGAGTTCGGGTTTATTGCGTTCGACGTCGGTATCTTCGATGCGGAGGACGAGCGTGCCGCCTTCGTGTTGTGCGTAGAGCCAGTTGAAGAGCGCGGTGCGGGCGCCGCCGACGTGGAGATAGCCGGTGGGCGATGGGGCGAAGCGGACGCGTGGTTTTGCGGATGATGACATTCGGTTGAGTTCCTTCCGGATTCGTAAAACGATCAATCTTAGCGGAAGGGCGGGGCAAAATCGAGGGAGAGGCTATTCGTCGCGGAGGGCGGTGATGGGGTCGAGTTGCATGGCGCGGGCGAATGCGGGTGCAGTGGCGCAAAGGGGTGGAAGGTAACGAGTTGGTACCGGGGTACCCTTGACCGGGACGGGAGCAAGTTCGATAGTTTGTTAGGTGCCCGAACTGGCCGGCGGGACGTGTGAATCTGGGCTTATTCGGGCGCATTTGTGCGATTTTCGGCTGTTTTTAGCGGTTTTGAGGTTCGGTGGAACAGGTGACCGCCACGCAACCTGGCCCGAGACATGGCCAAATGGCAGGCGAAATTCTGCTATTCTCGGGAGAAGTTTGTCGTGTCCTGGAGTGGGAGTATTGAGTTGTTGAACCATCTCAATTCGAGCGCAGTGGTGTTGCTGGCGGGCGCCTTCCTGCTGGGGGTGTTTTTTGCGTATGTGTACCGGCAGAAGCGGCAGGCCTACCTGCTGGTGTGGGCGATTGCCTGGCTGCTGGCATCGCTGCCGTTTGCGTTGTATGCGTTCGGCGGCGATCGAGTGTTTCCGGTGTGGGTGGCTATAGCGAACGAATGGGTGATGGCCGCCGCGGCGTTGGCCTTCTATTGCTCGGCGCGGATGTACGCGCGGATGAAGCTTTCGACGCGCAACGTGGTGCTGGCGGCGCTGGTCGCGGGATTATGGGCGTTTGCTTACACGCAAAAATGGATTCTGGCGCCACTGGGAATGGGCGTGGCGATTATTTTCTTCGGGGCCGCGCAAATATTCTGGCAGGAAGGACGCAAGCAGGAATCGCGAGCGGACAAACTGCTGGCGCTGACGCTGGTGGCGACGGGGGGCCTGCGTTTACTGCTGATTTTCCAGGAACGGCTGGGCGCTTTGGCGGCGGTGCAACTGCTGCCGTTCGCGCTGCTGCTGGAGATTTTCGGCGGCGTGCTGATGTTGATGGCGGTGTACGAAGAGGAGCGGCGGCGCGTCGAGCGGAATATGCTGGCGCTTTCGAATTTGAATTTGGCGACTTCGAGTTTCGTGGGCGGCGAAATACAGAAGATGCTGGCGCAGGCTTTGGATCGGGTGCTGAACGTGGTGCGCATCCCGGCCGGAGCGCTGTGCCTGCATTACGGGGATGAAAAGGGGCCGACGTCCATTGTGGTGACGGGGATGGGCGATACGTTTTGTTCGGCGATTCAGAAGGAGGGCCTGGATTCCTACACGGTGAATTTAGTGGCGCGGCTGGGCGGGCTGGTGGTGTTGCGGGACCTGGCGCGCGATGCGAACTGGGTGGCGCTGGAAAAGGAAGAGACGTTTGAGCACGTGCGGAAAATATTGCTGGCGCAAGGGCTGCGGACGGTGGTGGGGATCAGTTTACAGGCGAAGGAACGGGTATTCGGCGTGCTGCTGCTGGGAACGCCGGACAATCGCAGTTTTACGCCGCCGGAATTGCGGCTGCTGCTGGCGCTGGGGCACCAGATCGGGATGGCGGTGGAGAACAGCTATTTGATCCAGCAGACGGCGCGGCGCAGCGAAGAGCTGCACATATTGAATGAAATCGGGCGGGCGCTGAGTTCGACACTGGAACCGGACGCGCTATTCGAGCGGATTTATTCGGAGATGCGGCGGCTGCTGGACGTGGGGAGCATGTTCATCGCGTTCCACGACAAGAAGAGCGACCAGGTGCGCTTCGAACTGGACGTGGTGAACGGCGAGAGTCTGCCGAAGCGCACGCGCCAGGCGGGGAAACACCTGACGGAGTACGTGATTCGGACGGCGCAGCCGCTTTTGATCCGGGAGCAGTTCGAAGAGGAAGTGAATCGGCTGGGAATCGAGCCGGCGCGGCACGCGGGTTCGATTTGCGCGGTGCCACTGATTTTGTACAACCAGGCGATCGGGGCGATGGCGGTGCACAGCCAGCAGGAGCGTGCGTTTGACGAAGGGCACGTGGAACTCTTGCGGGTGCTGGCGAGCGAAGCGGCGGTGGCAATTGAAAATGCGCGGCTTTTTTCGGAGGAGCAGAAGAAATCGCGGCAATTGACGCTGGTGAATAATGTTTCCAGCCACGCCATCACCACGCTGAATCCCGAGGAGATGCTGACCAAGATTGCGGCGGAAATTGAAAACGCGCTCGCCTACGACCACATCGGAATTGCGATACTGGATTACTCGTCGAAGGAATTGGTGATCCAGGCGGAGGCGGGAGCGCGGCGGGACGCGCTGGGGCGGCGAATTTTACTGGGCGAGGGGTTGGTGGGGCACGTGGCACGGTCGGGGCAAATGGCGGTGGTGGCGGAGGTGAATGCGGCGTCGCATCGTCCGGTATTGCCGGGAACGGCTTCAGCGATCGCGCTGCCGGTGACTTACGCGGAAACTTTGCTCGGAGTGCTGTATGTGGAGTCGGCCGAGGTATGCGAGTTTTCGGAGGAGGAAGTGCGGCTGCTGCGGACGCTGGCGGATTTGTTTGCCGGGGCGTTGCACAACGCGCTGACATTCCAGAGAGCGCAGGAGCAGGCGATCACGGACGGATTGACAGGGGTGAAGACGCACCGGTTCCTGATGGAAGCGCTATCTTCGGAGTGGAAACGTTCGACGCGCGCGAACCGGCCGTTCTCGCTGGTGTTGATGGACCTGGACCGCTTCAAATTCGTGAACGATTTTTACGGGCACCTGGAAGGCGACGTGGTGTTGCAGCGCGTCGGCCACATTCTGGAGCAGAATTGCCGGCGCTCGGACGTGGTGGCGCGTTATGGCGGCGACGAATTCGTGATTTTGATGCCGGAGACGAGCGTAGAGCAGGCGCGGCAACTGGCGAGCAAGCTGCGCGGATGGGTGGCGGCCGATCCCTTGCTGCGCGACAAGAACATTACGGCGAGCTTCGGAATTGCGGGGTTCCCGATTCACGGTTCGACGCCGCAGGAATTGATTCAGGTGGCGGATTCCTCGATGTACCTCTCGAAGCATCAGGGAGGGAATTCGGTTTCGACGGCGGAGCAAGGGGATCCGAACGACACCAAGCGCTGGAAGAAGGACGTGCTGGAAGCGTACCTGGGCGTGACGTTGAAACGGCTATTTTCGACGGGGCCGGAGGCTTTCGAGGAAATCTACCGGCGACTGGAGCAGTTCACGCGGTCGCTGACGGAGCATGGCGGAGGAAACGCGGGGGACGAAGTGCCGCCGGCGGTGGTGGAGACGGTGACGTCGCTGGCGCTGGCGATTGACGCGAAAGATCACTACACGCAAGGGCACTCGCAGAAAGTTTCGGCGTACGCGGTGATGATCGCGCACGCGCTGGGATTGAATCAGGCGGAAGTGGAGGAAATACGGCTGGCGGGATTGCTGCATGACATCGGCAAGGTGGGCATCCCGGAAGTGATACTGAATAAGTCGGGGCCGCTGGACGCGACGGAGTGGGCGACGATGAAGACGCACACCGAGCTGGGCGCGAAAATACTGGAGCCGCTGGCGGCGATGAAGCGCATCCGGGAGATGGTGGGACATCATCACGAATTTTACGATGGCTCGGGGTATCCTGCGCGGCTGGCTGCGGAGCGCATTCCGGTGGGCGCGCGGGTGATTGCGATCGCGGACGCGTACGATACCATCACTTCGGAGCGGACTTACAAGAAGGCGCGCAGCCCGGAAGAGGCGTTTGCGGAGCTGGAGCGCTGCGCCGCGAATCAATTCGATCCGAAGATTGTGCGGGCGTTTATCGAGACGATGCGGCGGGCGCCGCAACAGCACATCGAGGCGGCGGTGGGGGCCTCGGACGCTGAGGATGCAGGTTCCCAGCTGTAAGGCCTGGCTGAACGCAGCGCGGCCTCGACGATTTCCGCAGGTTCATTCCCGATCAGAACATAATTCAATTCAGGCGCGGACCCAAGCGAGCGCGTTGCGAGACACGTGCGTTTTGCGGACGCCGGGAAGCGCGCGGCGGAACGGGCGTTGAACCTTGACACGCATTTCGCGGATGCGAGAATTACCGGCGGTGCGGAAATTCGGCGCGATGGGCGATGCCGGCGCGTGCCGCATGGCTGATCGCAAGGAGCGGCGATGGACGATTTTCCGGAGTTCATGAAACGACCCGCGAATCGGATCGCGACGAGCAGCCAGGCGACCCCTGGCGTGGAGGGGTACGTTTTTGACGGGATGGATGGAAGCCAAATGGCATACTGGACTTGCCACGAGACCGCGACTTCCGCGCCGCACGTGCACGATTATGACGAGTACATGATCGTGGTGCAGGGCTGCTATACGCTGATTGTGGATGACAAGCGGATTCCGGTGCGGGCCGGCGAGGAATACTTCATTCCTAAGGGATTGTGGCACGGCGGGGAGCCGGTGGCCGGGACGCGGACGATTCACGCGTTCGGAGGGCATCGCGCGGAGCGGGCCGAGCGGTAAAATTTTGGAGGGAGAAGAGCGATGCGGACAGCTACGGTGAGGTGGGTGGGTGGGGAGGAATATCTGGCGACGATGCCGTCGGGGCAAGCGGTGGTGATTGACGCGGACCGGGAGCACAATTCCGCGCCGGGGCCGATGGACATGCTGCTGGGGGCGCTGGGGGCGTGCAGTTCGGTGGACGTGGTGGCGATTTTGGCGAAGAAGCGGCAGAAGCTGGTATCGCTGGAAGTGGTGATTTCCGGAGAGCGCGCGAAGGAGCCGCCTTCGGTGTGGACCAAGATCGAGATGGTCTACAAGTTGACGGGCGAAGTGGATGAGAAGGCGGCGCGCGACGCGATCGAATTGAGCCAGACGAAATATTGTTCGGTGGCGGCGATGCTGCGGAAGACGGCGGAGATCAGTTACCGATTTGAGATTGCGCCTGCGAAGGGGTAGGGGAAGCGCGGAAGGACGCAGCCTGCGCCGGACACGAAGAGAGATCCCTGCCTGACGGCAGAGAGGCCTCGCTGCGCTGGGGATGACAAGCGCTTGATATCGCATCCTGAATTGCTTGTTTTGTCTGGCGGCGATTGCATACAATCACGGGCTGTTTGTGACGAACGGGTGTTTCTATCCTCCTGGGGGGAAATGAATGGGGAAGCGCATCGCCGCAAAGATCACGGGAGTGGCGGGGTACGTGCCGCCGCGGGTGGTCACGAATTTCGATTTAGAGAAGCGGGTGGACACCAACGACGAATGGATACGCACGCGGACGGGAATCCGGGAGCGGCACTACGCGGACCCGGGGATGGCGACGTCGCACCTGGGGACGGAAGCGGCGAGGAAGTTGCTGGCGGCGCGCGGAGTGAATCCGGAAGAAATTGATCTGATCGTGCTGGCCAGCGTGACGCCGGACATGCTGTTTCCGGCGACGGCGTGCCTGATCCAGGACCGGCTGGGGGCGAAGAATGCGTGGGGCTTCGATCTTTCGGCGGCGTGCTCGGGGTTCGTGTACGCGTTGACGGTGGGCGCGCAATTCGTGGGAAGCGGAACGCACAAAAAAGTGCTGGTGATCGGCAGCGACGTGATGACTTCGATTCTGGACTTCACGGATCGCGCGACGTGCGTGCTGTTTGGCGATGGAGCGGGCGCGGTGCTGCTGGAGCCGGCGACTTCGGAGAAGGAAGGCATACTGGATTTCGCGCATGACGTGGATGGCTCGGGCGGGTGCAATTTGTACATGCCCGCGGGCGGATCGCTGCATCCGGCTTCGCAGGAGACGGTGGAGAAGCGGATGCATTACGTGCACCAAGAAGGCGCGCAAGTGTTCAAGTACGCGGTGCGGCGGATGAGCGAGCTGGCGGTGGACATGCTGAAGCGCAACGGATATACGACGAAGGATCTGGCGCTGGTGGTGCCGCACCAGGCGAATTTGCGGATCATACGCGGGATGCAGGAACGGTTGGGAGTGGATGATTCGAAAGTGATGATCAATATCGATCATTTCGGGAACACCACGGCGGGGACGATTCCGTTGGGAATGATGGAGGCGGTGGAGCAAGGGCGATTGCGCAAAGGCGACCTGGTGCTGCTGATCGCGGTGGGGGCGGGATATACGACGGGGGCGGTGCTGATGCGCTGGGCGTATTGAAGCAATTGCGGAAAAACTCAAAAGCGGGGCTTCAGGGGCTAAAGCCCTCCAAATATAGGGGCGTCATACGGCGGGGCTGAAGCCCCGCCCTTCCGTTTTTCCGCAAGCTGTTAAGCCGCTCGGTTTTTGCGTGGGTATGGCACGGCTAAAGCCGTGCCCTGACGAGAATCATAGTTCTTAGACAGACCCTAAGGCTCCAATAGAAAAGGCACGAGTTGCGGCGGGGATGCAGCCCCGTGCTTCCTGTTTTTCCGCAAGCTGTAGCGATGATCGTATGGTTGGGATTTACACCGCAGGGCAGTAATTCTTCGCAACAGTCCACGTAGAAAAAAAGAGGGCCGGCTAAGGTGCGCCGGCCCGTGGTGAATTCCGCGCGCGGTCAGTTGAGCGCGGTGCCGATGTCAAAGATATAGAGCAGGGGCTGATCGCCGCCGTCGATCAGGAAGATTTGGTTGCCATTGGTGACGAAGGCCTGATTGCCGGCGTCGAAGAGGCCGGAGCCGTCCGCGTTGATGGTTAGGCTGCCGCTTCCCGTTTGGTTCGCCATGCCCTCGGTATCGAATTCGGCAACATCGAAAATATACGAGTAGGTCCCGGACGATCCGGAGCCGCTGAAGGTGTAAGTGCCGGCCACCGCGGCGTTTACGCCGGTGACGTCTTCGGTGGAACCGAAGGCGTAGGGTCCGGTGATGTTCGCCATGGTATAGGACGGCGTTGTGGCGGACTGGACAATGAGAACGCCCGAGGAAGTGTTTGGATCGGTGCCGACCATGAAGCCTTCGATCTGTTCATCGGCTTCGCCGCCGCTGGTGAGATAGGTGACGGGAGGATCGGTAATTGCGCCGGTCAAACTCACTCGTCCGGCGCCGGCCGCGTCTACCGCGTAGGCGAGGTTGGTGTAGGACGGCATGGAAGTGGTGCCTGAGTCATTTTGGAAAGTGTTCAGGAAGGGGACGGCGTTGGAGCCGTTTGCCTGCATCGTTCCCACGGCTACGAAGTTGTCCCCAAACTCGCCGTCAAATCCGCTGAGCGCGACCAAATAGTAGCCATTGAGAGGCGCCGCTGTGAAAGAAGGATCGGATTGCAGCGCCCGGCCGGAGAGAAGCGCTACGTCAGTGACTATATCGGTGGAGACGATGAAGAAATCGCTAGAGTTGATCACGTAAATCGCATAGTCGAAGGTGAAGGTGCCGCTGGTGCCGCCCAGAGGGATGCGAATAGCTGCCCGAGCCGCGGCCGGTAGTGCTGGAAATGGTGCTATTGATTTGCGCCGGAGCCTCCGCTCAGCGGGCCCGAGGCACCGCCGCCATCGTTGGCATCCCCGAAGCCTGACGAGAGAGCGCCGGAGCTGTTCGCGAAGGTGCCGGCGATGGCAATCCGGAAATCCTCCGCATCCCAGCCTTCGATGCCGAAGGCGAAGTTAGACTGGAGCGCGCTCAACGCGAAGCTGCTGGTGTCCTGGGCGCGGACTGTTCCGGCATTTACGGAGACGTCGGCACCGTTGTTGAATTCGATGATGCGCCCGGTCTGATACACGCCGCCGCTAAGGCCGCCGAGGGCAAAGCTGAAAGTGAGGCTGGTGAGAGTGGCATCGGCCGCGGGACGCAACTTTGCGGAGTGGCGCTTGGCTTTGGCGTTGGCGGAGTGAACGAAATGGGCCTCGCCGGCTTTTGTGGCGGCGGGTTTCGCGCTCGGAGTCAAGCCGGAGAACGCCAGGAACAAGCAGCCACGGCCGTCCGCGCCAAAGGAATAGGAACTGGCGATGAGGTTAACGACCAACTGCTGGCCGCCATCCAGGAGATCCACACCGTTGTAGTCAACGCTGGCGGCAGTGATGGTTCCATCGCCATTGGGAGTGAAGCTGCCGGCGGCGGCGACGCCTTCGTCGTTGCTATCGTCGCCCTGCAGGAGGAAGGCGTAGGGCGTGGAGGCTGTCAGCACGGATTCATTGCCGCGCAGGGGAAGAGCGCCGGAGGCCGGAGCTGCGCAGGCCGTAGCGGTGGTGGTATTGATGGTGATCAAGAAATTGCCGACGGCTACCTGGGGTGTGGGCGTGGAGGAGTCCGTGACCTTGATGCCGATGGAAATAACGGTGGTGGCTTTCGTCGGAGTCCCAGTCACTAAACCCGTATTGGGATCCATAGTCAGACCAGGAATGTAGCTGGTGTTCTGAGTGAGGACCCACGTGTATGGCGCCGTGCCACCGGTGGCTGACAGGGCCGGTCCGGTGTAGGGGACGCCGACCGTGCCGACCGGGAAATTCGGGATGGTCAGGTGGATGCTGGATTGCGCGACGATGTTGATGGTCAAGCCCATGGAAGCGGCGGTGTTGTTGTTGGCATCTGTCACGGTGAATACGTACGGGCCAAAAGTTCCCGCAGTCGTCGGCGTACCGGAAATCGCGCCGGTGCTGCCGGTGAGCATGAGTCCGCCCGGCAAAGCGCCGCCGGAAGTTTCTGCCCAAGTGTAAGGAGTCGTGCCGCCGGTGGCGGTCAACATCGGCGTGGTGTATACGGTGCCAACGGTGCCGTCGAGCAGGGCGGTGGTGGTGACAGTGAGCGCGGCCGGGGCGGAGATTACGATGATGACCGAGTAGGTGGCGGAGTGGCCTTTCGCATCCATGACGGTGGCGGAGACGCTGTAGGAGCCTGCGGTGGTGGGAATGCCGCCGACCGCGAGTTGTCCTGGGCCGGGTACGGCTTCGACGACGACGCCGGGAGGCAAGCCGGTGGGAGAGCCCCACGTCAAAGTGCCGCTGCCGCCGGAGGCGGTGACGGTGCCGGAATACGCCGTACCGACGGTGCCGGTGGCTGGGAAGCTGCCGCTGATCGCGATTTTTGGAGTACCGCTGCCACCGCATCCGAGGATCTGCAAAGAAACAAAAACCAGACTGGCGAAAAGCAAGAGTGAATTGCGGCGCGGCATACGGCCTCCTGGGTGCCGGCGAGCGGGGCTCGGCACGATGCGACAAAAAACTCAAACGGGGCCTCACTGCGAGATTGCAAACCGAGCTATTTCTCGAGCATGAAAAGTAGTGATTGGGAAAGGGGAAACGTTACTGGCGGGATTCTAGCCATTTCTGGAGTGGATGCAAGAGGTATTTTGACTCGAGGGCACGTCACTGCAAATCGGGAGGAGTTAGCGGGCGCGCAATTGATGCGCAAGAAGAGCAGGTTACGACGCAATTCATCGCGACAGATTGGTCGGACGCGCGCGAAATTCGCCGAGCCGGCGGCACGTTAACGGCTTTCGGGAGCGTGGCCGGCTCAATCGCCGATGATGATGAGGACCGGGTTGCTATCGCCCGTGGTGGTGGTGATCGTGACCATCTTGGTGGGCGAGACGAAGTAGAACGCGCCGGTGAAGGCCGCGGGAGAAGTGAGCGTTAGGGCGCCGCTGCCGTCTGTGGCGCCGGTGGGCGAAAGCACGTAGGTGCCGGTGACGGTTTCGTCGGAAGTGTTGGCGCTGGAGGTGCTTTCATCCTGGATTCCATTTGCGGTGGCGGGAGTGACGGAGCCATCGAAGGTGAGGAAACCGGAGAAGTCGCGGGCGGTATTGATTGCAGGCGCGACGGTGCCTTGGATGAGCGGGAAGTTTTGCGAGATGAATTGGGTGTTGAAGGTGGTGGGTTGGGATTGGGCGTCGAACTCGCCGAAAATGGGAGCTTGTCGAGTTGGCCGACGACGAAAGCATCTTGCGAGTCAATCAAATACAGGACAGGCTCGAAGGCGCTGTTGACGACGAATCCGGTGAAAACGCGGCCATATTGATCCACGCTGTAGGTGACGGTCTGGGGATTACCGTTCGTCGAAGTAACGTTGCCCGCTGTGTTGTCGGTGAGCGATAGGTTGATGGTCCCAACTCCGGATGGCACAAGCTGGAGCACCGACACATAGGGAACCGATACATTAATCCCGCTCACGCCTCCGGCCATGGGGCCGGCTATCGCGGGAGCAAAGAACGGCTGCCCGAATTGCAGCTTCATCTCGGCGGTGCTGATGTAGGGGCTAGTGGGATTCGTGGC
The DNA here is from genome assembly GCA_963780035.1 of uncultured Acidobacteriota bacterium. Lineage (GTDB taxonomy): Bacteria > Acidobacteriota > Terriglobia > Acidiferrales > UBA7541 > Palsa-295. The sequence goes on from CAWAAG010000028.1 coordinate 156,665, forward strand.
CGCCAGGTCGGTCTCGATGAGGAACGCGTCGGTAACCGAGATTGGATACACATCGTAATTGAGGGTGGCAAACGCGCTCAATTGAATCTCGCAATGGGTGGAATCGGGGCCGGACTGATACGAGCCGGAGAGCGGGCTGCCGCCATTGCTATCGAGCGGCGTGGAGCCGACGTAATTTGCATCAATTTCACCGGGACCAAGGCTGCCCACCGTGGACGGCGAAACCGGCGGCGCCGTAGTGAAAACGCCCGCGAATGCGATGGGGCCTGCCTGCGACCCGCCGGCGGACGACCCGAACCCGGAGCCACCGAAAGCAAAATTGCCATTGTAAGTAGAGTTGGTGCTGTTGACGACGCAGGTGGTGACGGATTGCATTTCGAGGCGACCGGAACCGCGCGTGCCGGTGGAATCGAATTCGACGAGACGGCCGTGCTGGCCGGGAGTATTGCCCGAGCCGGAGGCGTCCACGGTGAAGGCGTAGCTGGGCGAGCCGGTGACGTTGGTGAAGGTGAGGGCGCCGCGTCCGTCCTGACCGAGCGTGTAGGTGCCCTGGAGATTGGGGTAATTCACGGGCGAGCCGTTGAGGGCGTTGTAATCGGCTTCACCGGCCGTGATCGTGCCGGTGCCATTGGAGGTGAAAACGCCGGCGGCGGCGACGTAACCACCGGAATTATATCCGCTGAAAGTGAAGGCGTAATTGCCGCTCAAGAGCGAAAGATTTTGCGGAGGCGTGACGGCCAGCGTGAAATTCTGCGTGATTACCGCGGGGGTGGGAACGGTGCTATCGGTGACGGTGACGCCGAAAGTGTAAGTGCCTTCGACGGTGGCGGTGCCGGTGAGGTCGCCATTATTGAGAGCGAGACCCGGGGGCAAAGTGGAGCCGGAGGCGAGCGAAAATGTGTAAGGGGTGTTGCCGCCACTGGCGGCGAATTGCACGCCGACGTACGGCACATTGACGGTGGCGGAGGGCAGCGGAGAAGTGGTGGTAAACGCAAGATCGCTGACCACGATGGTGAGCGGGCCGGAGGTGCTGACTTCGCCCTCGGCATCGGTGACAGAGATGGTGACGATTGACTGTCCCTTGGTGGTGGGCTTGCCGGTGATGTTCACGGTGTCGGTGATGCTGGAGCCCAGAGACAAACCGGCGGGAAGCGTGCCGGAGGCGATGGTCCAGGAAAGAGGCGGAACTCCGCCGGTGGCGGTGACGGGCGCGGTGTAAGCGGCGTTCAAAGTGGCCGTGGGAAGCGAAGTGGTGGTGATAACGGGAGGCGGCTCGATTTTCACGGTGAGAACCGCGAATTGCTTGGGGAAGTCCACGGATGTGGCGGTGATGGTGACGACCGTCTCGGCGGTGACGACGGCGGGGGCTTGATACGTGCCGGTGGTGGAGCTGAGCTGAGTTAATGTGCCGATGCCGGCGGGACTGGAGGCGAAGGTTACGCCGCCGTTTTGCGCGCTGTCGTTCAGCACGGTAGCGCTGAGCGCGATGGATCCGTTCTGTCCGATAAATTTCGTGCCGCTCGGTGAGATGGTGACTTTATTGAACGTGGAAGGAGTGCCGGAGCAGGCGGCGAGCTGGAATAAGGCGATTGTAAGGAAAACAAGCAAACCCGTAAAACGGGCGCGGCTTTTCATGGCGCCTCCTTCGGTCGGCACGCACACTATTGCTGATGGAATCACCCGTAATATTTAGACATGAAAGGCAATGCGGGCGCTGGAAAATGACCGGGTGGAATGGCGTATCAAGCAACTGGCTGGAAGGACAGAGCGAAGCGACGAGAGCAGCAGGAGCCGCCGGAAGTGCCGGGAAGACCTAGAACGAGCGAGCTTCAGCGGCGAGGGCTTGATTGCTTTGTACGCGATGCGAGAGCACTACGGCGGTGTAACGAGTACAGAGCGCCATCTCGCGTTGCGTCCAGCCACCAAAGCCAGGGGCGCCGGGGGAGACGATGAGGTTGCCCAAGCCGTGCAGGGCACGGAGGAGGCTGTAGTACATGCGAACCGGACGGAGGCTGGGGGCGGAGCCGGTGTCCAAGTCCGGGCAGAGATCCTGGCGAGCCAGGACTTCTTTGAAGCCTTTTGCATTCAGTAGGTTACGGGACGCCTCGACGGAGGCTTCGGATTGATCCAGGAGCGGTTCCGAGGCCACGCGTAGCAGGCCGGCGCGCCAGCTGAAGACTGCGAACTGGACCATCGCTGCGGTGGAGATGACGAGAATGAAGGCTGCGATTAGCATGTTCGACCTTGTACAGTTTGGGGTTTGGGAGCGCCGCGGGCAATAGGACGGGCGTACCAGTGGGGACAAACTAAGCCGGAATGGTTGTGGTGGCGGGTTTAGTGCCGCGCTGACCTGAGGGCATGCGGACGATTGAAGCCGAGGTCGACGGAGAAGAGAGATCCCTCGCTTCGCTCGGGATGACAGACGGAAACAGGATGACCGTGCCTTTGGCATAGAATGGGTGGGTGGGGCTGCCGGAAACCATCGCCGTAAAATACACGGAAGAAGAAGCCGAATACATCAGCATGCGTCCGGTGGTTGCGCAGACGTTTCGCGCGGCGGAGCTGGTGGACATGATCGTGCGCGTTGCGGGCAAGGATTGCCAGCGCGTGCAGCAGATCTTGCGCTCCGGCACGATCGTATTTCATTCGTTTCGCTATTGGTGGCAGGGATTTGAGCCGGATGCGGCGGCGTTGCGAGAAGTGCTGGCGATTTATCCGGATGCGGACGCGTCGCGGGCATTTCGCGGCGAGGATTGCAGCGAGATTATTCTGGAATCGAGCGGGTCGCCGGCGCGGTATTCATTGCGGGTGAAGCGCGCGGAGGCCGGCAAGCGGCGATTGCTGCGCGGGCGCAGCTTTTGGGATGCCTTGCTGGAATTTACGAAAGAGAGTGCGCCGCGCTACCGGGAATATTCTTACTCGCTGCACGCAGACGTTTACGCGGCGGCCGCGAACGCAGAGCAGATAGCGCGTCTTGCGCTCGAAGCTTCGCAGTGTGCACCGCGGACGCTGCGCGCGGAGCTTGCAGGAAGTTTGAGTGGGGACGCGGCGGTTTCACAATTGGTGTTCGTTTGTCCTCGCAGGAAATAAGGCTGAAAAGTCTTCATTTTGTTCGCCCGTATTCTTACCGGATCGAATTACAGGGAACACCCGATGTGCGATGAAGGGCGCGGAAGTTACAGTACCAACAGTACCCGCGCGACGGAGTGAATTGGGCCACGTATTTTTCGTCGCGAAGGGAACTGGGCTCAGCGAACAATGGCACTTGTCAGAATCCTCATTGCCGACGACAACCCCCTGGTCAGGTCCGGAATTAAACTGCTGCTCAAGATGCATCGCGAGTGGATCGTGTGCGCGGAGGTGGAAAACGGACGCGACGCGGTGGACAAAGCGGTGGAGCTGAAACCGGACGTGATATTGCTGGATATTTCGATGCCGGAGATGGATGGGCTGACGGCGGCGGAATTAATTCGGCGGGATGCGCCGGAATCCGAGATATTGATTGTGACGCATTTCGAATCGCTGGACCTGGCGCGTTATGCGGCGCAGACCGGGGTGCGTGGATACATAACGAAGTCACACGTATCGAGCGATTTGGAAGCGGCGATCGAGGCGGCGGCGCGGCATCAGTCGCCTTGAGATGCCGTGATTCGTGATTTGTGACTCGTGATTCGTGGACTCCTTCCAGACAACCTTCGTAAATAGTGAGCGCTGCGCAATCTATACGTCCGCGGCTTAAACGTCGAGAACTGCTGCCGGGTGTGGCTGGGCTAGACTGGCGCTACCTAAGCGGGGCTGGGCGGCCCGGCCAATTTTCTGGAAATTTAAGAAATCACTACCGCCAATCAGGAGATTGGCGTTCCCAGGGGACTGCCGATTCGAGGCTGGAGCTACGGAGTGGCGCGGCGGAGGACGGCGCTGGAGCGCTCGTCGGCGGCGATCTGGTGAAAGAAGTCGCGGACTTCGTCGAGATTTTTGGTGGGGACTAGCACGTCCTTAATTTCGTAGGTGCGTTTGTAGTGCAGGACGTTGTTGGCGACGAGGACCTGGCTTTTGTAGGTGCCGTAGGCACATTCGGCGTCCACGGGCTTGGGCAGTTCATCCACTACGTAGCCCGGGGGCAGCGTGATGTCGAAGATGTCGTCCTGGCGGGTAGCTTCGGTGAATTCGATGGGATATTTGCGAGGCTTGCCGCTGAGAATGCTCCAACCTTTGGCGCCGACCACGCGGGGGCGGAGAATCAGCAGGTCGCCGGCAGACTTCGCGTAACCATCCACCGCGAATTTGTACTTCAGGGTGAGACTTTCGTCATATTTTTCGAGATTGCCGATGGAGGCGCTGGTGAGCGCGAAATTCGTAAGCGAGTTTCCGAGAAATGCTTCAAATACCTTCTGCCTGTCTGAGGGAGCCGCTCTGAGAAATTGCTCGCGCTCGTCTACCGCCGGGCCACCCCAGCGAAGCTCCTCGACTTCGCCGGTAAGGTTGCCGGCGGCGCTGACGCTAAGCGCGGCGGTGCGGAGCAGGCGATTCGTCGCCGGTGGCAAGAGTGGGAGACTGACCAATTCGCCGCCGTCTGGCGCAACGAGGAGCGCGTACGTGTCTTGGAGATATGACGGAATGTATCCGAGTGGTACGTACGGATTAGTGGGGTCAAAGAAAAGCAGGCGACCTAATTTCGGATCTTTGAAGACAGCGTAGAGACCGGCATCGCTTACCGAGTCCGGCAAGCGAATCGCCAGAATGACATGGTTAAAGCTGCCAATGGAAGGGAATTTCGGATTGACCATGCCGCGGTCGGTGTCAATGACCACGTAATACGAATCTATGCCGATTTGTTTGAGCATGGTGCTGAGGAGCGTGGCTTTGTCCTTACAGTCACCATATTGATGGGCAAATACGTCCGCCGCCGGATGTGGCTGAAAACCGCCGATACCGATCTCGATGGCGACATAGCGGATATTCCGCTGCATGAAGGAAGTGATGGCCCTGATCTGCGCGACGGGGTCGGAAATGCCGGAGGTCAATTCCGATACTTTCTGTTGTAGCGCAGGAGAAGGAATGCGGCTGGAGACCGTCAGACTGGAGTACCAGGCGCCGATGTCGTTCCAGGTTCCGGTGGTCTTGGCGCGGAGATTTTGATCGCGAGGATAATATTTGATATCCAAGCGGCCGGCCACCGCTTCGAAGGGTGGCATCTCAGGTTCGACTTCAATGGCCGGGATATCCTGCAATTCCCACTGGTATTGATCGTTGGAACCTGATTGCGGTTTTTGTTCGGCGAAGTTGGCCCAGGAGTCTGTGAATTCCCATCCGGCGGGCAATTGCAGGGAAAAGCGCGCGTGGCGAGTGGGAATTTTATGTTGAAACCTCCAGTCGTCCTCGAAGGCGTAAGGCCGCTGGCGTTGAGTGTATTCGTAACCAACCACGCTGCCGACGATGGCTTCCGGGAACCTGATTAGCTTGGCGCGGTGATCGCTGTAGAGGTCGTCGTCCGCAAGGCCTACTTCCGAGGCATCCTTGTCCTTCACTTCAATCTGCGCGCCGCTGGACGTGATGGTCCAAGCCCTGAAGAAAGAGACTTTGGTCTGGTTGTCGAAGCGGACGACGGCGTAGCCATAATCGTCGCGAGCCTGGGGACGAAGAAACTTATAGGCGCAGCGGTAGGTGTTTTCGATGTCGCCATTGTCTTTCACCGTGGTGTGGAGTTCGTCGAGCAGCATGACGGCGACGGCGTCCTTCGGATACTCGGGGAGCGTTTCCACGGCGGCGGCGCGGAGCCAATCGGGAGCGCTGTCTGCCGCACGAGTGCGGGGCGAGAACCACACCAGCGCCAGCAGGATCGCGATCGTCAAGAGGGCGAGATTAATTTTTCGCCGATTCGGCATTTTGCAGGACGATTTGAACTTCATCATCGGATTTCACCGTATTGAAAAAGGAGCGTAGGGACGCGTAATACTCGACCGGGAACATGAGACCGTTGATGACCAGTTTGCGCTTCACTTCGGCCACCGTGCCTTGCTGCGATGCTGAAATTTCGTAGCCAACCACCGCGCCGGGCTTGAGCACTTTGGCCGGCGGGACCGTTTCCACTTTGTAGCCGGCGGGGCCGTGAAACTTCATGTCGTCAATTTCCTCATTGGGATAACGGAAATACACGGCGTTGTGACGAATGGTGGTTTGGAAGGCTTGGTTCTCAGGGACGATGAATATCGTGGCAGGGACGATGATGCGGCGGCCTACCGAACTTCCGAAAGCGGGGAGCTTCACCGTGCCTTCGACGCGCAGCGGCATATCGGTCCTTATCCCAATTGTCTAGTTTGGTGATTTCGAAGTTCGCGCCAGCCGGGAGCCACGTCTTGATTTCGTCTTCGAGAGATTTTTTGCGGCCGGTATCGTCCTGCAGATGAATTCCCCGCGCCACAAGGCCGCTTTTTGACCGGTGAAATCTACGGTGAGTTTTCCGGTGGCGAGACCGTCCTCGTCAATCGTGAGGTCGGCGTCGCGCACGACGGTGGAATCTGCGCTGGTGGGAAGGGGGATGGTGACATAGTCATTGGGTTTCTTGCTTAGGCGAAAGCCCTCGGTATTGGTTTCGGACCACGGGAGGAGGCTGAACGGGAAATAGCACGAGGCCGGATCGAGATAATATTCCTGCGATCCGGCGCGAACCCAGACGACGTCGGCGCCAAGCTCGCTCACTTCCTGCAATTGCGGGTAAAAGAAGTTAATGTTTCGTGGAGCGACGAGGACTTCGGCGGCTTCAAAACCTGCGGCACGCGCGAGACCGATAAAAAGAAAATTTATTTCGCGGCCGTTGCCGTAGCCGTGACTGGAGCATGTCTTCCACATTGGAATTTTTCTTTATGTTTTCCGATTTCTGCTCTTTTTCCGATTTGGCGTTTCCATGCTGAGGTCGCGCATTTGCTGAACGCGGGCATAGATCTTACGGAGTTTGACTTCGGGCGAATCGCTGGGGCTGACGATGCGGGAAACTTCCTGGTCCAGGACGCTCCGCTTGTTGATGAAATGCTCGATGTCGTCATTCCATTTTTTTTCGGTACGCGCCCAGAAATGGTCCTGCGTCTCATTTGACGGAGTGTCTTCGTCGAGATGATAGAACTCGACGCGGGCCTCGATGGTCTCCAAGGGCGGCATATAGGGTTCGTCTTCGATGCCAGGAATATCGTGGACGGTCAGCGAGTAGGTGCCGTCGGGCTTGGGTGTCGGCGTAACTTTGGTGGAAAGTGCGAACTGGCGGAAATAGAGCGGGAAATACTGATAGGAGGACTGATACGGAAGAATCGAGAAATGGCCCTCGCGGGTATAGAGGTCGCTGGAAAGTACCCAGTGGTTATCATGAAGAAAAACGGGTTTGTATTGGATTCTCCACTTGTACTCGATAATGCAGCCGGGCTGAACGTCGGGTAGCGTGAAAGTCTTGGCCAGAAACTTTTCGCCGCTGCGCTTCTCGATGGTTTTCTCGAAAGGTTTTCCCTCGAAATTCACAATGGTGCCGTCGGGTTTGATGGTACGGGCACGCACATCCTTAATATCCTGAGATTGCTTGCGGAACGGGATCACAACGTTTCCCTGGTCGGTGCCTTCCTGCGTGAAGATCTTGATGCGGAGGTAGTTGTTAATATAGGCGCCGTCGGTGTTGACGTACTTTTCATTCACGTCGCTGGAGCGGTAGAGAATCATGGCGTTGGCGCCCTTGCTGGCGGGATTGTCTTTCAGGGCGAGGTCTTCCGGGGTGATGGGAAGCCAATCGTCGCCGGCGGAAGAGTGGCCGGGCGGGAACATGCACGCGACGGCGCAGAGGATGGCGAAGCTGCAGACGAATCGCTGGGCTCGATTCATGGCAGAAAGTGTCTCCGTGTTCCGCCGAGGAACGGGACTTGTAGAGACGCTTCGATTCGCAGCTGAGCCGCGCTCCCGGAAGCATCGTTCCCAAGCGGTGAAGTGAACGTCAAGCTACTCTACGGGCGCGCGCGTGTCAACGGGGGTGTGCGGAGGGCGTAGCGAGAGCGGCAAATTGAGCATTGCTTTGGCACGAGCGCCCGGCGATAGCGGCGATTTTTGCTTTTTATTCGCGGGGAAGGCGCGAAAGCGGCTTGCCTGGGTGGTCCGGTGGTGCTACCTTGCCCGATTTGCGGGCGGGCCAATTTGGCTGGCGCGGATCGGCGCAAAAAGTCTGCGATCCGAGGTGCGGCCCCGGTGTGGGTCTACTGCAAATTTTATGGAGGCTGTGAGCCCTTCGAACCGGCACTGGCGGGTCTCCCTTCGCGAGTTTGCTGAGGGCGAGCAGGATGACAGCGTTGCAGCGGCAAGTGCGGATTGATGCTGAGGCTGTGAGCCCTTCGAACCGGCACTGCCGGTTCTCCCTTCGCGAGTTCGCTCAGGGCAAGCAGGGCAGCGTGAATTGCCCTGTCGGGCGATTCGGAGGAATAGATGGCGACGAAACAGTGGAGTTCGACGGCACCGGCGGCGGATTTTCGGCCGTACGTGGACGCGGAGGAGAGCGTAGCGGAATTCAGCCTGCGGGCAGTGATTCTGGGATCGCTGTTCGGTGTGCTGTTCGGCGCTGTTTCGGTGTACGTGGGATTGCGCGCGGGGTTGACGGTATCGGCTTCGATTCCGATCGCGGTGCTTTCGATCAGTATTTTGCGGGCGTTCGGGCGTTCGACGATTCTGGAAAACAACATCGTGCAGACCACCGGGTCGGCGGGCGAGTCGGTGGCGGCGGGCGTGATTTTTTCGATGCCGGCGCTGATCTTTCTGGGATTTTCGTTGAACGCGGAATACTGGCGGATTTTCTTTCTGGCGCTGATGGGCGGATGGCTGGGCGTGCTGTTCATGATTCCGCTGCGGCGGCAACTGATCGTGAAAGAGCACGGCAACCTGACCTTTCCGGAAGGCACGGCGTGCGCGGACGTGCTGGTGGCGGGAGAGCGCGGCGGGTCGTTTGCGTCGCGCGTATTTTGGGGATTGGGTTTGGGCGGCGTGTACACATTTTGCATGAACACGCTGGGGCTGTGGCCGTCGCAGCCGGACTACCAGCCTAAGTGGCTGCCGGGAGCTTCGTTTCGCGCGAACGTGACTTCAGAATATTTGGGAGTGGGCTACATCATCGGGCCACGCGTTTCGGGGACGCTGTTTGCCGGCGGCGTGATTTCGTGGCTGGTGATCATGCCGGCGATAAAGTTTTTCGGATCGCTTTCGGGGAATGTGGCGCTGTATCCCTCGACGATTCCGATCGGTGCGATGACGCCGGATCAACTATATGGGAGTTACATACGTTCGATCGGAGCGGGAGCGGTGGCGGCTTCGGGGCTGATCACGCTGATCAAGACGATGCCGACAATTATTTCGGCGCTGACGGCGGGAATCAAGGATATACGCGAAAAGCGGGCGGCGGCCGTTGCCGCGGCCGTGAATCGCACGGAGCGCGATATGTCCATGCGCGTGGTGCTGGTGGGATCGGCGGTGATTATCGCGATGGTGTGGGCGCTTTTGAAGTTCAAACCGATTCCGGGAGCGATGACCAGCGGGTTCGCGGATTTTCTGGCGGCGATTTTTGTGGTGACGTTCGGATTCTTGTTTGTGACGGTGGCTTCGCGGATCAGCGGGTTGATCGGCAATTCGTCGAATCCGATCAGCGGAATGACGATTGCGACGTTGATGGCGACGTGCGCGGTGTTTTTGGTGATTCACTGGACTTCGACCGCGGACCAGGTGCTGGCGCTGACGATCGGCGGAGTGGTGTGCATCGCTTCGGCGATTGCGGGCGCGACTTCGCAGGATTTGAAAACGGGATACCTGGTGGGCGCGACGCCTTACTGGCAACAAGTGGCGCTGGTGATTGGAGTGATGGTGTCGTCTTTCGCGATCGGCGGGACGCTGATCCTGATGAATATTGGACTGGCGCAATACAAGCCGATCAAGATCGCGCTGGATATTGATCATTTGCAGCCGGGCGTGGACGTGCAGGAGCGCGGCTATACGTATGAAGGAAAGACGTATGTACTGGTGAACGCTTTGGGTTCGCACGTGGTGCCGGACGGAAAGTATTTGTACGATCCTACGACGAAGGAGATTGAGGTCCAGTGGGTGCAGGGAATCGGCAGCGAACAGGCGGCGGCGCCGCAAGCGCGGTTGATGGCGACGGTGATCAGCGGGATTTTGAACCAGAGATTGCCGTGGCGGCTGGTGTTTCTGGGCGTGTTTCTGGTGATCGCGATCGAGTTGCTGGGGGTGCGTTCCTTGCCGTTTGCGGTGGGATCATATCTTTCGATTGCAACGACGATGGCGATGTTTGCGGGAGGGTTGGTGCGCTGGCTGGCGGAGCAGGGGATGGAGAAAAAGAGCGACGCGGAGAGTGAAGTGAGTCCGGGATCACTTTATGCCAGCGGATTGATCGCGGCGGGGGGCGTTTTTGGATTGCTCGCGATTGTTTTGAATTTGATGCAGGATCCGGAATTGAGCAAGCATGTGCCGCACTGGCTGGCTTTTGTGTTGCGCTTGCCATGGCCCGAGAAAATGTTTGCGTTTGGCGACAAGATTCCGGGATTCAGCCATGTGCCGGGCTTCGGAGTGCTGCTTTTTGTGCTGCTGGCGATTTCGCTGTTCGTATCGGCACGAAAGAAATTGAACAACTAGGCATCGCCACGAACGGTTTCTCAAAGTTCGCGTGCTATTCGCGCCGCGGAATTTGAGAAGGTTGCTCCATGCTTACAAAACCTCGCCGACGCCCTCGGCCGCTAAAGCCGCATCGGTTTCGCGCGAGTTGAGGCACGGCCTAAGCCGTGCCCTGACGAAGAGCCAATTAGCGCTTCGGTTTTTCCTCGTGCGGAGCGGACTCGTGGTGTTCAGCCGGAGGCTTGGATTCGTGGGTGGCCGGCGGCTTGGACTCGTGTGTGGGTGCGGGGCGCGATTCCTCGCGGGGCTTGGCTTCGGGCTTGGGCTGGTGCGTGGCCGCCGGTCGCGACTCGGTGCGCGGCTTGGCTTCGGGTTTGGGTTCGTGCGTGGCGGCAGGCTTCGATTCCGTGCGCGGCTTGGATTCGGACTTGGGCTCATGAGTTGTCACCGGTTTTGATTCGGTGCGCGGCTTGGACTCAGTTTTCGGCTCATGAGTTGTTGCCGGCTTCGACTCCGTGCGCGGCTTGGCTTCGGGCTTAGGCTCGTGCGTTGTGGCCGGGCGTGATTCGGCGCGGGGTTTCGCTTCGGGCTTCGGTTCGTGCGACGTTGCGGGCTTTGATTCCGTGCGAGGCTTGGATTCGGTCTTAGGCTCGTGCGTGGTTGCGGGACGCGATTCGGTCCGCGGCTTTGCTTCGGTCCTGGATTCGGTGCGAGGTTTATTTTCGGTGCGGGAATTGTCCAAGCGTTCCGAGGACGAGGCTTTCGCCGGGACCACGTGGGCGCCTTTGAAATCGCCAGGCTTGGGCGTGGCCGAGACCGCAGGACGACCGTGGTTCACGGAAGCGAACTGGTTGCGGTCGGCGCGAGCGGCGTTAGCGTGCTCTTCTTGCGCCGAGGTGCGCTCGACGTGACGTTCGTGGGCGAATTTTTCCTGCTGGGCAGTGGGGCGCGCGCTGATGCCGCCATGGCCGCCGTTGTAGCTGACGCGCGTTTCGTGAACGACGACGTTCTTCTGGTAAACGTTGTGGATGATGTGCACATTCACGTTATTCACGCGGCTGTTGTAGTAGAACTGGCGATCGCGCCAGTAGCCGCCGGCATAACCGAATCCGGTGTAACCGAAACCGTAATTGATGCCGCCATAGAAACCCACTTCCGGGCCCCAGTAGCCGGCGTTCCATACGTACACGTTGTTGTTCCAGCCCCAGTAACCGGGCGTCCAGAGAAAGCCCACTTCGGGCGGCTCGACCCACGTGCCGGGGACCCAGTAATATCCGCCGTCATCGGAGTAGGCCCAATAGCCGGGAGTCCAGAGATATCCCGGCCCGGGGCAAACGGGCTGCGCATAAACGGGCAGAGCGGGCGGTGCGACGGAAACTGACACGAGCACCTGGGCGGAAGCGGTGGAAGATGCGGCAGCGAACGCGAAGAGGGCTGCAGCGAGAATCAGCAGAGTGGAAAATCCGAATGAGTTGCGGGCGCGGCGGAGCGAGAAAACTTGCATAAGCGTCACCTCGTAAAATGGGCCGTCTGGATAAAAATTGTACGAGGCGCGTCGAAAAGCGGCGATACCGTAAAGTCTTTAGTGGCGGCGGGACTTTACCCTACGGCGTTAAGTGTCATTAGCGCGTTTCGAGCGCGAGTTTTGCAACTCCGGAATTCAGCTTCGCGCAACCTGCAGCGGCAGGATGTTTGCGGAGATGGAACCGAGTTGCCCGCCACGCCGACTCGAGGATTCCAGTGTATAATCCCCCGCATTCGCATCGCGCGAGGCGGCTGATGGCTGCAGACAAAGCTTCCACGGTATGGGTTCCAGTGTGTTGCGGGCGAGTCATGCGCTGCAATATGTTCCGACAGCCGGATGGCGGAGCTTACGCGGCGCTGGTTTGCACGGTCTGCAACAAGAACATCACGCTCGAGCAAGAGTCCCCTGCGGCTGCGGAGCAATTCGGGGAAGGCTCGAAGATTCTGAGCCTGATTGGATCGCCGAAACCACCCAAGACGGAAAGAAGAAAAGCGTTTACGGAAGCCAGTCCGGACGATCCAACGATGTAATGTAAATTGCGGTTCAGCCGAAACCTTTCCTGCCAATGATCGGCCAGACGATTTCGCACTATCGCATCGTGGAGCAACTGGGCGCCGGCGGAATGGGCGTGGTCTACAAGGCCCAGGATAGCCGGCTGGAACGCGCGGTAGCGCTAAAATTCCTCCCTGAAAAACTGGCACAAGAACCGCAGGCGCTGGAGCGCTTCCGGCGCGAAGCGCGCGCCGCATCCGCGCTGAACCATCCTGGGATTTGCACGATCTACGACATCGGCGAGCAGGACGGGCGCGCGTTCATCGCCATGGAGTTTATTGATGGCGAGACGCTGCGCAGCCACATCCATGGGAAGCCGCTGCCGGTGGACGAGGTGCTGGACCTGGGCACGCAGATTGCGGAGGCCCTGGAGGCGGCGCACGCCGAAGGAATCATTCACCGGGACATCAAACCGGCGAATATTTTCGTGACCAAGCGCGGACGGGCGAAAGTGCTCGATTTCGGGCTGGCGAAGCTGGTGCCGAAAGGGATCGCGGGCGGCGATGGGGATTCCAGCGCAGAATCGGCGAGCGCGAATTCGATCGCGGGGATCATCAGCGGGACTCCTTCGTACATGTCACCGGAGCAAGTGCGCGGGGACGATCTGGACCCGCGGACGGATATTTTTTCGCTGGGGCTGGTGCTGTATGAGATGGCGACGGGGAGGCAGGCGTTTGGCGGCGGCACAGGGGGCGCGATTATCGAGGCGGTGCTGACGCGGCCGCCGGCGGCGGTGCGCGGCATCAATCCGGATATCCCGCCGAGGCTGGAAGCGATCATTGATAAGGCGCTCGCCAAGGATCGCGAACAGCGTTACCAGAGCGCGGCGGAGCTGCTTGCCGAGCTGCAACGGCTGAAGCGGGATTTCGATTCGGGGACTAGCGAGCGGGCTGGAGACACACCGTCAGTGCCCGCAACTACTGCGAGCGCCGTGTCCTCGGATTGCGGGCCGGGCTCGCGCGCCGCGCCGCAACATTCAGGGACGTTTCGCGCGCCGCGAGTGGCGAAGACGATTGGGTCGATCGCCGTGCTGCCTTTCGAGAATGTGAGCCGCGACCCGGAGAACGATTACCTGAGCGACGGGATCACCGGAAGCCTGATCAATAACCTGGCGAGCGTGCCGAAGCTGCGGGTGATGGCGCAGAGCACGGTGTTTCGTTACAAGGGGCGCGCGATTGATCCACAAGCCATCGGGCGGGAGTTGAATGTGCGCGCCGTGCTAACGGGAAGAATGATGCAGAGCGGCGGGTCGCTGCGGATCGGGACCGAGCTGGTGGACGTGGCGACAGGTTCGCAACTGTGGGGCGCGCAATTCGATCGCAAGCCCGGCGACATTTTCGTGATCCAGGACGAGATTTCCAACGAGATATCGGGGAAACTGCGATTAGAGCTGACATTGGGTGAAAAGAATAAGCTCACCAAGCGGCACACGGAAGATCACGAAGCTTACCGGCTGTATTTGCAGGGGCGTCATCATTGGAACCGCTGGACGGAGGAAGGATTTTACAAGGCGATCGAGTACTTCGAGAAAGCTGTGGAGAAAGATCCGGGTTACGCGCTGGCGCACGCGGGCGTGGCGGATTCTTACGTGCTGTTGGGATGGAACAGCTATCTGCCGCCGAAGGATGCGTTTCCTAAAGGGAAAGCGGCGGCATTGACGGCGCTGCAATTCGACGCGGAGCTCGGCGAAGCGCACGCTCCACTGGCGGCGGTGTTGTGGTTGCACGATTGGCAGTGGCCCGAGGCGCAGAAAGAATTCGCGCGGAGCCTGGAACTGAGCCCTTGTTACCCGACTGGCAACCATTGGTATGCGGAATATGTGATGACGATGGGGCGGCCGGTGGAAGCGATTGCCAAGATGAAGGGGAGCCAGGAGCTGGATCCTTTGTCGCTGATTATCAATGTGGCCATCGCGTGGGCTGCTTACATGGCGCGGCGCTACGACGATGCGCTGGCACAACTTCTGCGGACGGTGGAGCTGGATCCGAATTATGCCGTCACTTACTGGATTCTTGGATTGCTGTACCGGATTACCGGGCGCTACGATTTGGCGATTGGCGCGGGCGAGAAGGGCGTGAGTCTATCGGGTGGCAGCCCTTTGATGCGCGCGGCGCTGGCGCATACTTATGGAAAGGCCGGGAAGCCCGCGGAAGCGCTGGAGATCTGCGAAGAGCTTTCGGCGCTCGCGAAATGCAAATACGTGGCGCCGCATTTTTTCGCGGGGATTCATATTGGGTTGGGAGATTACGACCGGGCGATGGAATATCTGGAGAAATCGTACGAGGAGCACTCGCATTGGCTGATTTATCTGCATATTGATCCGAGCATGGATGAATTGCGCGGCGATGTGCGTTTTCAGGATTTGGTGAGGCGCGTGGGGCTGCCTGCGCCGCCGGATGCGATCCCCAGCTGAAAGAGCCTAGTCATGGCCGCGCTCGCCTGGACCGCTTAAGCGGCACGAACCGTAGGGCGCGGTTGTGGTTGCCCGAAAGCAACCTTCATTTTCGGCCTGGCAACTTATTCTTCTATGAGGTATTTGACTCCGGTGGTGACTGTGAATAGGCACAGGTGTATCCGGGCCGCACTGCAGATTTGCCTGTTGTGCCTCTCGATCCTTATATGTCCTCGCCCATCCGCACATTCTCAAGCTACACAGGTAAATGACCAGTCCGTTATTCTTCAACTCATGATTCGAACCGAGAAAAAAAACTACGTGCGGGGCGAACTAGTTCCAGTTTACGTCCAACTCACGAACGTGAGTCGACGTGATGTGATCGTGGGGCGAGATATGTGGACGAATGATTCTCCGTCTCGTGTGCGACTCGCAGTTTCGGCCATCGATGGCCACAACTTTAGGGGGTTAGGAGGGGCGGTAGATGGCCCAGCGCCGGACGCTTTCCGCGATCTTCCTAAAGCGGTGTTGGCCTGGTGCCTCTCACTGCCGCCGGGCTATTCGTACGGTTCCAAGACTAGTTTGCAAAGCTTTGTCGACGAAGCCGGTCTGACCCCGGGAGTTTATGTTGTACGGGCTTCGTTTGAGAGTCGTGGTGTTGACGTGGGCTCGTATTTCAACCCGCTTCAGGACAATCCGACGGAATTGGCGGCGCTGAGAGCTCAGGACTGGAAAGGCGTAATTAGCAGCAATCAACTCACCATCAGAATCGCCTCGGACAAGCGGAGATAGCAGTGCTCAGCAGCCACTGAGTATTGCGGCACTGGAAGTTTAGCGACTTTGACTCCTGCGGAGTGGGGCTTTAGACTTGGGGTTGTGAGATCCTTTTCGCGCGGATACGGCGGGTACCGGTTTGACATTGGGGGGTATTTTCCGCGGGCGATCAAGACGATTTGCATCATCTGCGTCACGGTTTTCTTCCTGCAGGAAATTTCACAACTTTTATTTGGGGCGGCGGGCTGGAATTTCTGGCTGGGGTGGTTTGGGCTGCGGCCGTATGCGGTGGTGTTCGGGTTCCGGGTGTGGCAGCCGTTTACCTATATTTTCCTGCACGGCGGAATCCTGCACATTCTGTTCAATCTTTTGTATCTGGCGATGTTTGGCGCGGATCTGGAGCACACCTGGGGCGCGCGGAAATTTTACACGTACTTTTTTATCTGCGGAGTGGGCGCGGGCGTCATCGAGATCATCGTGAAGCTGCTGCTGGATCCGCACGGGCGCGGGACGGCGTTGATTCCGACGATTGGGGCTTCGGGCGCGATTTATGGCGTGCTGCTGGCGGTGGCGGTGATCATGCCGCACCGGCAGGTGTGGGTGTTTCCGCTGCCGGTGACGGTGTCCATGCGCGTGTTTGTGATCGTGATGGGGGCGATCGAATTTTTCAGCACGATTGGAGCGACGGGCGACGGAGTGAGCCACGTCTGCCACCTGGGCGGGATGCTGGTGGGGTACATTTATTTGCGGCGCGGGTCGTACGGGTACAGCGTGCGGAATTATTTATCGGATTGGAAGAAGCAGCGGTTGAAGAAGAAATTTGAGGTGTATGTGCGGGATCACCAGGATAAGCCGCCTTCGAATCCGGATAATTGGGTGAATTGAGGGCGTGCGGTGAGCGGTTGGAGCGCGAGGCGGGGCTAAGATGCCCGGTCTGGCTGGGCTAGACGCGCCAGTACAACTTCAACTGCTTCAGCTGACAAATTGCCGGTGCTGAGAGCGGCGAGGCGAGCCTCGCCTGGCAACAGGCGGAAGCAAGCTTCCGCACTCCCCGAAACTTCAGGTTACCTTTCACGCGGATTTCTGCCGACACAAAGATGCCCGGTGTGCTGCGGAAGACCGGACGCCACAAAGGCGAAGCGGCGCGAGATTGATTTTATTTGGCAGGCATCACCGCTGAGAGCCGGCGGGACGCCGGCGCTACTCAGCGCGGCGGCCTTGGCTCAGCGTCCGAGGCCTTCGACCGATGCCCGGTCTGGCTGCGCCAGACCGGCCGCTACACAGGCAAACCCACGACACGAAAACACTAGCCTCCGATGCGGAGGAGGCGCATTAGGTTTGTGGAGCCTGTGGTGCCGATGGGGGTGCCGGCTACTACGCCGACGATGTCTCCGCGCTTTACCAGTTTTTCTTCGAGCAGGCGTTCTTCGGCGGCGGTCGCGAGTTGGTCAATGTCATGCACACGGCCCATGCTGCGCGGCAGCACACCCCAATACAACGCGAGGCGGCGGCGCGTTTCCTGGAGCGGGGAGAAGGCGACGATGGGCGCGCGCGGACGATATTTGGAGACGAGTCCGGCGGACGAGCCGCTTTCGGTGAACACGGCGACGACTTTCAGTTTGAGTTCTTCGGCGGCGTGGCAGATGGCTTCGGCGATGGCTTCATTGATTTGCAGATCGCCGGAGCGCGCGGGGCGGGGCAGCGAGACGACGCTGGCTTCGGCCTCGGTGATGATGCGGTCCATCATCACCACGGATTCCAGAGGATAAAGGCCCGCAGCGGTTTCGCCGGAAAGCATTAGCGCGTCGCTGCCATCGAAGATGGCGTTGGCGACGTCGGAAGCTTCGGCGCGAGTGGGGCGGGGATTTTTTTGCATGGAATCGAGCATTTGGGTGGCGGTGATCACCGGCACCAGGGCGTTGCGAGCTTTGGAGATGATGCGTTTCTGCACGACGGGAACTTTTTCGGGGCTCATTTCGACGCCGAGGTCGCCGCGGGCGACCATTACGACGTCGGCGATGGCGAGAATTTCGTCAAGATTGTCAATGGCTTCGGGCTTCTCCAGCTTGGCAATCACGGGGGTGGCTTTTCCGGCGCGGGCGATGGCTTGCTTGGCGGCGCGCACATCGGCGGCGGTGCGGACGAAGCTGAGGGCAATATAATCGGCGCCGAGGGCGATCGCGGAAACCAAATCCTTGCGATCTTTCGGCGTCATCGAGGGAATGTCGAGTTTGATGCCGGGAAGATTGATGCCTTTGTGCTGGCCCAGTTCGCCGCCATTTTCCACCTGAGTGATTACGTCGGGACCGCGAGTGGAAAGGACGCGCAAGGCGATATCGCCGTCGCTGAGCAGGATGCGGTCGCCTTTGTGGACCGAGTGGGGCAACGCCTGAAACGTGGTGCTGACTCCCTCTTCGGTGCCCACAATTTTTCGGGTGGTGATGGTGAAGCGCTGGCCGAAACGAAGGCGGACGGGTTTGCCTTGTGCGAGGAGGCCGGTGCGAATTTTGGGTCCCTGGAGGTCGGCAAGGATTCCGACAGGCTTTTCGTAGCGAAAGGAAGCGCGGCGGAGGGCGGCGACCATGCGGGCGCGGTCGTCATGAGAGCCGTGGGAAAAATTCAAGCGGGCGACGTCCATGCCGGCGTGCACGAGCTTGTCAATCATCTGGTAAGAGGAACTGGCAGGACCCAGGGTACAAACAATTTTTGCTCTTCTAGTTGTGGTCACTTTTTATTTGGTCACCGAAAAATCGCTCACGATAGCGTAGAGGAATTCGATTCCTTTCTGAAAAGAGTCGAGCGGGATGCGCTCGTTGTCCGCGTGATAGCGGGAAAGATCGTCGGCGCTCAAGGCAAAGGGAACCACGCCGTAGGCTTGCACGCTGCGCATGCGCAGGGGAGTGGAATCGGTGAAGTAGGTGGACATCATGGGTACGACTGGCGCGCCGGGATATTTTTCGCCGGCGGCGTGGACGATGGTGTTGTAGAAGTCGGAAGTGAGCGAGGAGGAGGGAGCGGTTTCCGAGAGCGGAAGCTCCGGCTCGAGATGGATCGCGGGATCGTTGATGAGCTGCTGCAATTTCGCGAGAAGGGGCTCGAGCTGATCACCGGGGAGCAGGCGGACGTTAATGACGCCGCGCGCCTCGGAAGGAATCACGTTGGGACGAATGCCGGCGCGCAACATGGTGGGAGCGACGGTGTCGCGCAGCATGGCATTCCACATCGGGCTGTCGTTGGAGATGACGCGAGCGGCATGTTCGCCGCGGTCGGAGGTGTCCAGCTCACGCATCCACTTCGAGGTTTCATCATCCTGCAGCGGAGCGATGGCCTGGAAGTAGGCGCGGGTGACGGAGTTGAATTGTACGGGAGCTTCGTAGTTTCCAATTTTTTCGATGGCCGCGGCCAGATGGGTGACGGAGTCGTCCTTGAGGGGCATGGAGGCGTGGCCGGAAGTGCCTTTGGCGATGACGTCCACGTTCGCGGGAACTTTTTCGCTGACTTGCACGCCGATATATTGGGCTTTGCCGTCTTTCGTGAAGACGCCGCCGCCCTCGTTGATGGCGAAGCCTGCGGCGATTTTGTCCCAGTGCTTATCCACGGCGAAGAGCATGCCGTTGGTGCCGTAGGCTTCTTCATCGCCTTCGGCGAGGAAGATTACGTCGCGGTCCAAGCGCGCGCCGGAACGCTTCAATTGGATGAACACCGCGAGATTTGCGGCGAGCATGCCTTTATCGTCAATTGCGCCGCGCCCATAAAGATAATTTCCCTGAATGACGGCGCCGAAAGGGTCCACGGTCCATTTCGATTTGTCCACGCCGACAACGTCCAGGTGAGCCATCAGGAGCAGCGCGCGCGAAGGGTCCGGCACGGCGCTCGACGAAAGGCGCGCGACGAGGAAGCCGCGGCCGGGCGTGCTTTCAAAAGTTTCCGAGGGAATGCCTTCTTTTTGCAGGATGGCGGCTATATATTTCGCGGCGACGAGTTCGTTGCCTGGAGGGTTGGTGGTGTCAATGCGGAGCAGACCCTGTAGCCAGCCGACTGCTTCGATTTCGACCTGTGAAAGAGTAGAGTTTGTGGCTGGCGCGGCTTGCGTAGCATGAATGGCAGCCGGGCGGGACTGCGCGCGGCAGGGGGAAATAAAAAGCGAACAGCCCATGAGGACAAGAATCGGAGCCGGAATGCGCGAGCGCGCCATCCTGATTTCCCCCAGAATTTGAAATTCGTGCGCAGAGCGCGCGACTACTCATACTATCATGGCGGTGCGCGGCGTCCGGACGGGGAGTCGGCGCGCGTTTTCTGAATTGCAATTGCGGTTTTGGCGCGCGTTGGTGTGGACCATCCTGAAAGGGTAGTAGCGGCATCCTAGTGGACGAACCCGTGCGGGGAGAGGGGAGTACGCATTTGAAGACTGTAAAGATAGGGACTCAGGCAATTTTACTGGCGATTTTAATCGCGATGCTGGGTGTGCCGCCGGCGGCGCTGCGGGCGTATGCGACGCAGCAGGAGGGGCCGGTGAAGCCGGCGCCCGCGCAGCAGCCCGGAGCGGCGCCGCCGCAACCGACGGGGCAGCAGCAGCCTTCCTCGGCCGGGCAGGCGCAGTCGCAGGCGCCGCAGGTGGCGATATCGGTGCAGTCGAACGTGGTGAATATAGATGCGGTGGTGACCGACTACGACGGGAACATCATCACGGGGTTGAAGAGGGGAAATTTTCGAGTGCTGGATGATGACAAGCCGCAGCAGATTTCGAATTTCGGAGCGAGCGAAGCGCCGATCACCATTGTGATTCTGATGGAATTCAGCAGCCGCATGGGCAGCTACTTCGGATATCGCGGAAAATATTGGGCGTACAACTTTCTGGAGCATTTGAACCAGAAGGATTGGGTGGCGGTGAAGACGTTCGATTTGAAGACGACCCTGGTTTCGGATTTCACGCAGGACAAGAAGGCGGTGGAGCAGGAGATTGCGTCGCTTTATTTCCCGGACTTCCACGAAGCCAATCTTTTTGATGCGGTGCTGGAGACGCTGGACCAATTGCGCGACGTGAAGGGAAAGAAGTCCATCCTGATTATCGCTTCGGGGTATGACACCTTCAGCAAGCACACGCTGGACCAGACGTTCAAGCGCGTGAAAGAGACCGAGGTGACGATTTTTTGCGTGGGGATGGGCGGGGCTTTGGACGCCATGGGAATTCACGAACGCAGCATGACCGGGCCGGAGTTCGCGGGCGTCAATTATCTGCAGGCGGAAAATCAGCTGAAGACTTTTGCGGCGATGACCGGAGGATATGCGTGGTTTCCGCGGTTTGAAGGGGAGATGAACGATATTTTCAATTCCGTGGCGGTGTTTCTGCGCAATCAATACACACTGGGATTTACTCCGCTGAGCGCGCCGGATGGGCGCTATCACAAGTTGAAGGTGGAAGTAGTGGATGAAGCCGGGGATCCGCTGACGACTTTGGATAAGAAGGGGCACAAGAAGAAGGTGGTGATTACGGCGCGGCAGGGGTACACGTCGCCGAAGCCGGCGACGGGGGATTAAGACGCGATTCGTGCCAGGCCGATAAGACTGCGAAGAGAGATTCCTCGCTGCGCTCGGAATGACAACCGTCATCCGCAGAGCCCTTCGTTCTATAGCCGTTAAAGGTACGAGTTGCTATTTCTTCACTACTCGCAGGTCGCGGCCGGTCATTTCGCCGGGTTCTTGCACGCCCAGGACGCCCAGCAGAGTTGGTGCGATGTCGCGCAGGGAGCCGCCGGGCTTGAGTTGCGTGCGGCCGTCTTCGGCTAATAGGATGAAGGGGACGGGATTGGTGGTGTGATAGGTGTGCGGGCCGCCGGTGACGGGATCGATCATGGTTTCAGCGTTGCCGTGATCGGCGGTGATGATCCAGGCTCCGCCGCGCGGGCGCAGCGCTTGAAAAATTCTGCCTAAGCAATCGTCCACGGTTTCAACCGCTTTAATTGTGGCTTCCAGCTTGCCGGAATGTCCCACCATGTCGGCGTTTGCGAAATTCATGATGATGGCGTCGAAGTTTCCTTTTTCAATGGCGTTGATGACGGTGTCAGCGACGCCGGCGGCGGACATTTCCGGTTTTAGATCGTAGGTGGGCACTTTCTGCGAAGGCACAACGATGCGTTCTTCTCCCCCGAAGGGTTTTTCCACTCCGCCATTGAAGAAATAGGTGACGTGCGCGTATTTTTCGGTTTCGGCTACGCGCAGATTCTTGTAGTTCTGCTCGGCAAACACGTTGGCGAGGATGTGCTCGAGTTTTTCGGGGGCGAGCAGATAGCGCAGCCAGGGCCAGGTCTTTTCGTATTGGGTCATGGCGACGAAGGCGAGATTTTTGGGGCGCGCGGGATCGTTGAACTCCTTGAAATTGGGATCGATGAGGGCGCGGGTGGTTTCGCGGGCGCGGTCGGCGCGGAAATTGAAGAAGATGACGGCGTCATCGTCGCGGATCGTCGCGCGGGGGGCCGGTGGATTTCCGGGCGCGGGTTCGGTGGTGATGACGGCGGGGACTACGAATTCGTCGGTGACGCCTTTTTCGTAGCTCGAGCGGACGGCGGCGATGGGATCCGTGAATTTCGCTTCGGCGTCGCCGTGAACCATGGCGCGGTAGGATTTCTCGATGCGGTCCCAACGATTGTCGCGGTCCATGGCGTAATAGCGGCCGATGACGGTGGCAATCTGGCCGACGCCGTATTCGCGCATTTTTTGTTCGAGCGCGCGCAGGAAATCAATGCCGCTATTGGGCGGGGTGTCGCGCCCGTCCATGAAACAGTGGACGAAAACGCGCGTGACTTTATTTTCGCGGGCCATGCGCAGCAGCGCGTAGAGATGTTCGATGTGCGAGTGGACGCCGCCATCGCTGAGGAGGCCGAGGAGGTGGAGCTGGCGGGCGCGGCCGCGTTCCATGGCTTCGAGGAGCAGAGGCTGGCGCTGGAATTCGCCGGTCGAAATGAGTTGGTCAATGCGCGAGATGTCCATGCGCACGATGCGTCCGGCGCCGATATTCAGGTGGCCGACTTCGCTATTGCCCATCTGTCCTTCGGGGAGGCCGACGGCGGGGCCGGAAGTTTGAATCAGCGTGTTGGGAAATTCCTTGAGCAAGCGGTCGTAGTTCGGCTTGCGCGCGAGGGCGATGGCGTTGCCTTTGGTTTCAGCGCGGTAGCCCCAGCCGTCGAGGACGGTGAGGACGATTGGTTTTGGGCGTTTCGATGGCGTGGTCATGTCGCGAGCCAGAATACCTTATCGAAGGCGGGGCTTCCATTTTTGAAGCGACGGCTCGTGCACGAGCGGAGGCCTAGTCTGGCTGCGCCGGATCTGGCGCTCCTGATCGGGTTGCTGCGGCTTACGATTTGGCGGCGCTGAAAGCGGCGAGGCGAGCCTCGCCTTGCACAGGCGGAAGCAAGCTTCCGCACTCCCAGAAAATGCGGCCTCATTGCGACGGGCCGCTCCTTGGTCAAATGAAAATCCGATTCCGGCGCGGAGACAACCGCGCTATCGTGCGCAATCACCGCTGCAAGGCTTTGCGGCCTGGGAAGCGGGCGGCGCTGCCGAGGGTTTCTTCGATGCGCAGGAGTTGGTTGTATTTGGCGACGCGGTCGGTGCGGGAGGCGGAGCCGGTTTTGATCTGGCCGGTGCCCATGGCGACTACGAAATCGGCGAGGAAAGTGTCTTCGGTTTCGCCGCTGCGATGGGAGACGACGGCGGCGTAGTTTGCCTTGCGAGCCATTTCCACGGCTTCGATGGTTTCGGTGACGGTGCCGATCTGATTGAGCTTGATCAGGATGGAGTTGGCGATGCCTTCGGAGATGCCGCGGGCGAAAATTTTCGGGTTGGTGACGAAAATGTCGTCTCCCACTAGCTGGACTTTCTTGCTGAGGTCGCGAGTGAGAAGTTTCCAGCCGTCCCAATCGTCTTCGGAGAGGCCGTCTTCGACTGAGACGATGGGATATTGGCGCACCCAGCTTTCCCAGAACGCGACCATTTGTTCCGAGGTGCGCGCGGATTTATCGGACTTCTTGAAAATATATTTCTTACTGGCGCGGTCGTAGAACTCGCTGGCCGCGGGGTCTATGGCGATGGCGATTTGTTCGCCGGGTTTGTAGCCGGCGGCGGTGATGGCTTCGAGGACGCGTTCGACAGCTTCGTCATTGGATTTCAGATTGGGGGCGAAGCCGCCCTCGTCGCCGACGGCGGTGGAGTAGCCGTTTTTCTTGAGCACGTTCTTCAGATTGTGGAAGACCTCGACGCCCCAGCGCAGGGCTTCGTGAAAAGAGGGAGCGCCGATGGGCATGACCATGAACTCCTGGACGTCCACGGAATTATCGGCGTGCGCGCCGCCATTGACGATATTCATCATGGGAACGGGCAGAGTGTTCGCAGAGGGATCGGAAGAATACTTCGCCAGATATTTATAGAGAGGCTGGCCGATTTGCGCGGCGGCGGCGCGGGCGGCGGCCATGGAGACGGCGAGAATGGCGTTGGCGCCGAAATTGGATTTATTGGGCGTGCCGTCAGCGTCAATCATCTTGCGGTCGAGAGTTTTTTGGTCGGCGGCGTCCAGGCCGGTGACGGCCTTGGCGATGGCGTCGTTTACATGGCCGACGGCTTTGAGTACGCCTTTGCCGAGGTAACGGGATTTGTCGCCGTCGCGGAGTTCGTTGGCTTCGTGTTCGCCGGTGGAAGCGCCGGAGGGAACCGCGGCGCGGCCGATGGCGCCGCCCTCGACGTGGACGTCGGCTTCGACGGTGGGATTGCCGCGGGAATCCAGGATTTCACGGCCATGGATGCTGGTGATCTTTGTAGACATTTATTCCCCTTAGGATGGATTGGAAATTCGCTACGAGCATTTTTATGCGCAGGATAATCATATATCAGAGAGAGGCGGGCACGGCATGCCGTGCCCCTACGACCGGGAGTTGGCGGCAAGTCAATGCAAAACCGGGGGCGGCTCTGAGACCCGCCCCTACGAGAACCGTGGGCTGCGCACCGGAATTGCGGCGTCGCCGAGGGCGCGGGAGTAATTGGATCGGCGGACGGCCAGCCATCGGTGGTCGAATTGCCTGCGATGGCGCGCTGAAGCACGCCGCTACAAAGGCATGGCAGAGCACGGCTCTTCTTCGACGGGTCTACGACGTGGCGCGCCGCGCCCTATACAGAAAGCGCGCTGGCCGAGCACGAAGAGAGGTCCCTGCCTGCGTCAGGGCAAGCGGGACGACAACGAAATTTCAGGGCGGACGATTATTCCGGTTCTTCGATCATGGATTCGGGGCGGACCACCACGACGATGCCATTGTCGGTGACGGAATAGCGGGCGCGATCGGCTTCCTGGTCGTAGCCGATGACGGTGCCTTCGGGCAAGCTGACGTGGCGGTCAATGATGGCGCGGCGAATGCGGCAGCGGCGGCCGACATTCACGTGGTTGAAGATGATGCAGGAATCCACTTCGCTGTAACTATTGACGCGCACGTCGAGTCCGAGAACGGATTGGATTACGCGGCCACCGGAGACGATGGAACCCGCGCCGACGATGGAATCGAGGGCGACGCCCATGCGGCCGGGATCGGCGAAAACGAATTTCGCCGGCGGATATTGCTGCTGCCAGGTGTGCAGCGGCCAGCTTTTGTCGTAGAGGTTGAAGACCGGCGAGACGGAAACCAGGTCCATATTGGCTTCGTGATAGGCCTCGACGGTGCCGACGTCGCGCCAGTAGGATTCTTCCTTTTTATTTTCGTCGCGGAAGTTGTAGGCGAAGACGCGATGCTTTTCGATGATGCGCGGAATGATGTCTTTGCCGAAATCGTGCTTGGAATTGGGATCTTCGGCGTCGGCGATGAGGATGGGCACGAGCAGTTGGGTATTAAAGAGATAGACTCCCATGGAAGCGTTGACTTTATGCGGATGTATGCGGGACGGTTTCGGATTGGCGGGCTTTTCCTCGAAGCCGATGATGCGCCAGTCCTTGTCCGTTTCGATGACGCCGAAGCTGCCGGCGGCTTGCTGGGTGTCTACCTCGAAGGTTGCGACGGTGACGTCCGCACCGGCTTCGACGTGCTGTTCCAGCATCTTCTGGTAATTCATTTTGTAGATGTGGTCGCCGGAAAGAATGAAGGTGTAATTGGATTGCTCGGAACCGATGGAATAGATGTTCTGATAGACGGCGTCAGCGGTGCCTTGATACCAGTGCTGCGAAACGCGCATCTGCGGGGTGAGGACTTCGATGTACTCGCCGTGGCCCATCAAGGAGGACCAGCCGCGGCGGACGTGGCGGTTCAAGCTGAGCGCTTTGTATTGAGTGAGAACAAAGATGCGGCGGAGATCGCTATTGAGGCAATTCGAGAGAGTGATATCAATGATGCGGTAGATTCCGCCGAAGGGGACGGCGGGCTTGGCGCGGTCGCGCGTCAACGGCCAGAGACGTTCGCCCTGCCCACCCGCCAACAGCACACCGATCGCGTTACGCATCAGAGGCATGGTTCGCGTCTCCTGAAAACCAAGCAGCCGGTGAAGCGACATTCTAGCAGCAAGCGAGGATGCGCGGCACGGCAGAGCGGGAAAATCCGTGCTTCGCTGTAGTAATCGCAGAGGTACGGGAGAGCAGCTGTGTTTACTAGAGAGTTACAGAAGTGCCGTTCTTCGCGCCATGGCAATTTAAACCTTGACTTGGGCGGCAGGCGAGGATATTAGAACTTGGCAATTGCCGGTTCGGGTGTGAACCGGCTACACTGATGGTATCCCACCAGTGCAACTCAACAATCAACGGGGAACGGGGGTGAATACGCGTGGCAGAAGTTGTGATCCAAGAGGGTGAATCCCTGGAAAATGCGCTCCGGCGTTTTAAGAGGAAGGTGCAGTCGGAGGACATTATCAAGGAGATTAAAAAGCACAGCTATTACATGAAACCGGGTGAAAAGCGGCGTGCCAAAGAGGCCCTCTCGCGTAAACGTCTCCGGAAAAAGCAACGGCGTGAGCAAGACTAGGCGACCAAGTTGTTCGGGTCCATTTAAACAGTTTCGTGCCGGCCGGCATGTGGGCAGCGCAGGTTTCTCTATTGAGTCCCGCAGAACGGCAGGCACGGAACGTTCCGCTGCGACACCTTTCCCAGCATGGTTCCGGAGCAGCGTATGGAATACCACGATAGGGTGTTGAAGTGCGCCGAATGTTCGGCTGAATTCGTCTTCACCGCCGGCGAACAAATGTTTTTCGCCGATAAGGGCTTTAAAAACGAGCCCAAGCGGTGCAAGGCGTGCAAAGCGAACCGCTCGGCGGGCAATGGTACGGGCGCAACGCCCAGCGTACAGCGAGTGGAAACCAAGACCGTATGCTCGCAGTGCGGTAAAGAAACGACGGTCCCATTCAAGCCCACACAGGGACGCCCGGTGTATTGCCGCGAATGTTTCCAGCAGCGGCGAACGCTGGGGCCGACCGCCGCGACGGCGTAGTAACAGCCGTCTGGCGAGGGCTTGTAAGGCCGGCGAGGTTCCCAGCATGCAGTGAGCCCGAGCGATTGGCGGGCGACACGGGAGAACTCGCCCGCTACAGGGAACAGGTATTTTCAGAGGCTCTTTTCCGCGTGAAGACGCGGGGAAGGGCCTTTTGTTTTTTTTTGCGGATGCACCGCGGAAATAGGACGGCGAGGCGGATTCGCGTTTGTAGCGATGGGTTCAGGCCGCCATCGATCCGTGCTGCAAGACCGATGGCGCACTGAAGTGCGCCGCTACATAAGCAAGTTCAAAACCAAGTTCAGAAGCAAGAACAAAACCAAGAGCGAAAAGCCGGCGGGACGCCGGTGCTACTATTCGGTGCCGTTACGCTGCTGCTTTTGCGGGGGCGGGGGCGATTTCGCGCAGAGCGGCCAGGAATGCTTCGGTTTCCTTTTGCGTGCCGATGGTGACGCGCAGGAAATTGGGCATGGAGGCGAAGCGGCGCCCGACGAGGATGTGGCGGGCGCGGAATTGGTCGATGAAGGGTTTGGTGTCCGCGCCCACGTCAATCATGACGAAATTTCCCTGTGAGGGAATGAACGCGCGGGAATCTTTGGTGAGCTCGGCGCAGAGCCAGCGGCGGGAATCGTTCAGCCGAGCGCGGCAGGTGGTGACGTAATCCTTGTCGGCGAGGCTAGCCAGCGCTGCGGCGAGCACGGCGGCGTTGCCGTTATCCTGGGTG
Source organism: uncultured Acidobacteriota bacterium (assembly GCA_963780035.1). Lineage (GTDB taxonomy): Bacteria > Acidobacteriota > Terriglobia > Acidiferrales > UBA7541 > Palsa-295. The sequence goes on from CAWAAG010000028.1 coordinate 184,717, forward strand.
AGTTGATTGCTGATCAGCGCGATCGGTTCCTTGGCGCCGACGGCGTAGCCCAGGCGCATTCCGGCCATGCCATAAATTTTGGAGAAGGTGCGCGCGACGATCACGTTGGGATTTTTCGCGATGAATTCGGTGGCGCTGGCGTAGCGCGGGTCGTCGGCGAAATCGAAATAAGCTTCGTCCACGAGGATGAGCGCGGTGGGCGGGACGGCCTGGATGAATGTAGCCATTTCCTCGCGGGTGACGATGGTGCCGGTGGGATTATTGGGGTTGCAGACGTAGACGACGGCGGTCTTGGAAGTGCAGGAAGCCGCCATTTTGGGGAGATCGTGGCGATGGTCCGGAGTGAGCGGAATTTTCACGGGTTGCGCGCGCAGGACCTGGGCGTATTCGAGAACGGCTTCAAAGGTGGGTTCGGCGGCGACGATATTTTTGCTGGAATCGAGGAACGCCGCATCGGCGCAGCGCAGAATTTCCGTGGAGCCGCAGCCGAGAGCGATATTGGCGGGAGTGACGCTGAATTTTTGCGCCAGGGCGGCTTTCACGGCGCGATAATTTTCGTCGGGATAGCGGTTTGCGATCGCGCCGCAATCCGCAAGAGCTGCGAGGGTCCGGGGCGAGGGGCCGTAGGGGTTCTCATTGTAATTGAGGCGAATGGCGGCGCCGGGAATCGGTTGGTGGCGCTGCGCATCCAATAGTTTGGACAGGCGCGGGGTGGCGAAAGCGAGCGCGAGGGATTGGCCGCAGAGGCGGGAAAAGTCGCGGCGGGAAAAGTGATTGCGAGTCATGAAGGCTCCTCCGGGAAAATTTCGTTCGGATAGTAACTGTCGCAACGCGAATTCACAAGCGACGCATTGGCATGGGAATTTTGGGCGGCCTGTTCGCCTGGGCTGTCCGGCGCGAAGCTTGATCGCGTGCCGTGAACGCAACTCTGACATCAAGGCAGGCGAGGCAAGCCTCGCCCGAAAAATGGCGGGAGCAAGCTCCCGCACTCCCAGATGGCGCCACGCAAACCGCGAAAGTTGAGTCAAGCGTTGCGATGAGATTCACACGGAGGATGAGATGAGCAAGGGCAAAAAGGTGAAGCGAACGACGAAGAGCGCGGGGAAGAAGGCGAGTCCAAAGCCCGGTTCGAGTTTCAGCGCGAGTGACAAACAAGTGCGCGAGTATTTAGCGAAGGTGCTTACTTGGGGCGAAGCGCACGCGGATTGGAAGCAGGCGCTGGCGGGATTGGAGCCTGCGCAGCGGGGCGTGCGTCCGGCGGGATCGCCATATTCCGCATGGGAATTGCTGGAGCATGCGCGGATCGCGCAAGAGGACATTCTGGATTTTGCAACGAATGAGAACTATCAGGCGCGGGAATGGCCGGCAGCTTACTGGCCCAAGTCGCCGGCGCCGCCGGATGATGGGGCGTGGGAAAAGAGCGTGCAGGAATTTGCGCAGGATACGCAGAGGATGGCGAAACTGGTGCAGGATTCGCGCACGGATTTATTCGCGAGGCTTAAGCACGGGACGGGCCAGACGATGTTGAGGCAGGCGTTGCTTCTGGCCGACCACAATGCGTACCACCTGGGACAAATTGTGCTGGTGCGGCGGCTATTGGGAACGTGGGACAAGAGCTGACGAACGAATCTCGCGAGTTGGCTGGCCAGCCGTTATAATAGTGATGAGGTTTTGAGGAGATTGATGAGCCGTCAACAAGCAGTGGTGGACTCCGCGGCGACGAACGACGCGCAGGAGCGCGTGCGGGACGCGTTTCGCCGCTGGGGATATCTCCAAGCGAATCTGGATCCTTTGGGGGGCATGGCGCCGGTGGCGATGCCGGAGCTCGAAGTTGCCGGGCCCGAAGCGGACGCGGCGCGGCAATTCTATTGCGGGACGATCGGCGTAGAATTCATGCACATTCCGGAGCGCGAAAAGCGGCAATGGATCCAAGAGCGCATGGAAGCGGAGTACGAGACGCTTGAAGCGGACCGCGAGCGGATCCTGGACTGGCTGGTGCGCGCGGAGATTTTCGAGCAGGTATTGCAGACGCGTTACTTGGGAACGAAACGCTATTCGCTGGAAGGCGAAGCGGCGCTGCTGCCGTTGCTGGATGCGATATTGAATTCCGCTTCGGAGCAGGGAGCGATGCAAGCGGTGCTGGCGATGAGCCATCGCGGGCGGCTGAACGTGATGGTGCACATCGTGGGGCGCGGCGCGGCGGAAGTATTCGCGCGGTTCGAGGATGTGGACCCGCGGAGCGTGCTGGGCGGCGGCGACGTGAAATATCACATGGGCGCGACTGGAACATTCGAGACGGCCGGCGGAAAGAAGGTGGGCATCCACCTGGTATCGAATCCTAGCCATCTGGAAGCGGTGGATCCGGTGGCGATCGGGCGCACGCGCGCAAAACAAATGCGGCGCGGCGACGCCGGATTGCAGCAAGTGGTGCCAGTGCTGATGCACGGCGATGCGGCGTTTGCGGGGCAGGGAATCTGGGCGGAGACGCTGAACATGGCTGGCGTGGAGGGATTCACGGTGGGCGGTTCGGTGCACATCATCGTGAATAATCTGATCGGATTCACCACGATTCCGCGGGACTCACATTCGTCGCGATTTTCTTCCGATTTGGCGAAGCGGCTGCCGATTCCCATTTTTCACGTGAACTCGGAGGACCCGGAAGCAGTGGCGCGGGTGGGACGGATGGCGATCGAGTACCGCTACAGGTTTGGAACGCCGGTGGTGGTGGACCTGATCGGTTACCGGCGGCACGGGCACAGCGAAGTGGACGATCCCACGATTACCCAGCCCTTGCGTTACCGGAAAATCGAGGCGCATCCGCCGCTATGGCAGATCTACGCCGAAAAAATCGGCGCAGACGCGCAGCCGATTGTCGCGCGCGTGCGCGAGGAACTGGATGCGGCGCAGAAGAGCGCGCTGGAGCTGGAGAAAAATCCTCCGATGCGGAAATTGCCGCCGTATTGGGATCCTTATCGCGGCGGGCGCTACAACGCTGCGCTGGAAGTGGAGACGGGAGTGACGCCGGAGGAATTGGCGGCGGTGGGCGAAGCATTGACGCGCTATCCCGATGGTTTTCACATTCATCCGAAGGTGAAAAAACTGCTGGAGCAGCGCGTGGAAATGGCGCAGGGAAAGCGGCCGCTGGATTACGGCATGGCGGAGGCGCTGGCATTCGGCACGTTGCTGAGGCAGCGGATTCCGGTGCGGCTGAGCGGACAGGACAGCCGGCGCGGGACGTTCAACCAGCGCCATGCGGTGCTTATTGATATCGAAACGGAAGAAGAATACGTGCCGCTGCAGCATGTGGGGCGGGGCGAAGCGTGGTTTGAGGCCATCAATTCGACGCTATCAGAAGCGTCGGTGCTGGGATTTGAATACGGATTCAGCCGTGATTTCCCGGAGGCGCTGGTGTCGTGGGAAGCGCAATTCGGAGATTTTGCGAACGGCGCGCAGATCGTGATTGATCAATTTATTTCGGCGGGCGAGGACAAGTGGAACCTGCTCTCCGGCGTGGTGCTTTTGCTGCCGCATGGATACGAAGGGCAGGGGCCGGAACATTCCAGCGCGCGCATGGAGCGATTTTTGCAACTGGCGGCGCGCGACAATATCCAGATTTGCCAGCCGTCCACGGCGGCGCAGTATTTTCATCTTTTGCGGCGGCAGGCGCTGCGCGCGTGGCGGAAGCCGCTGGTGGTGTTTACGCCGAAGAGCATGCTACGGAATCCGGTGGCGTCGTCTTCGCTGGCGGATCTGGCGGCACCGCGATTTCAGAACGTGATTCGCGATACGGGCGACGGCACGGCCAAGCGCGTCCTGCTGTGCACGGGCAAGATCGGGCACGAATTGGTGGCCGAGCGGAAACGCCGCAAGGACAGTTCGACAGCGATTATTTTCCTCGAGCAGCTGTATCCTTTTCCAGAAGCGGAACTGGCCGCGGAGATGGACCGGCACACGAACGCGCGCGATTTTGTGTGGGTGCAGGAAGAGCCGGCCAACATGGGCGCGCTGGCTTTCTTGCTGCCGCGACTGGAGCGGTTGGCGCGCGGGCGGGGAGTGCTTTCCGTCAAGCGATCGGCGAGCGCCAGTCCCGCGACCGGTTCGCACAAGGCGCACGAAATGGAGCAGCACACTCTGCTGACGGTGGCGTTTGGCGGGCCGCAGAAAAGCTGAAACTCGCCTCGCTTACTTCTTCGAAATTATGAAACTCTGCGGGCCCGGCGCGCGATGGAGTTCATTTCCGGAGAATCCCGCCTTGCCAAACATCTCATCGTACTCGGACAGGGTGTAGGCGTCGCCGGCGCGCGTGGTGCCCAGCATGATCATGCTGAAAGCGGCGGGCGCGGGCGGGCTGACGCGATCTTCATTGGGAACGAATTCCGCGGAGACGGCGCGCCCACCCGGTTTCAGCGCGGCATGAACCTTGCGCAAGAGTGAGACGATCGTCTGCTGATCGAAGTGGTGCAGGAAGCCGGTGAGCAGCACGAGGTCGTAATCTTTTCCGAAGTCCACCTCAAAGGCGCTTCCCGGGATTTTGTGATAACGCGAAGCTACGTTCGCGGCCTTGGCATTCTCTTCCGCCACTTGCAAAACCTGCGGCCAATCCACGGCGAAGATTTCGGCGTTGGGATTTTGCTTGGCGATGGTGACGCCGTACATGCCGTGACCGGCGGCGATGTCCAGCACTTTCCATTTCGCGCCTGATTTGGCGTCGAGGAGTTCGGCCAGAGCTTCGGCGGGTATGCGTTGCAAGCCGCTCATGGAACGGGCAAATTCCACCCACTTGGCGCTGTCAGGTTCCGCAGTGTCTTCTTCACCTTTCACGGAAGTGCCGGCACGAACGATGGCGGTCAGGTCGTAGTAGAGGTTCATCAGCTCCGGCAGGGCGAGAAATTTGGCGGCCGCGCCGACGTAGGCGGGCGAGCGGCGGAGGAGGAATGTGGCGGACTCCGGCGTGAGGGCGTACTGGTTGGCGTTCTTGGTGAGGAAGCCGTTGACGACGAGATAATCGCAGAGAATGCGCATGCCGCGATCGCTCGCCTGGCAGCGTTTCGCAAGAGCCGCGTGCGTGATGGCTCCTTCGCCGACGGCGGTGAAGACGTCCAGTTCGATGGCCGTTTTCAGCGCGGCCGTCTTTTGATAGGCGTTCAGAGTTTCGAAGATGCGTTCGGGATTCGGGCGTGCTGGTTCGGTGCGTGCGGGTTCTGTGTGTGCAGCCATTTTGTGAGATCCTCCGGCGAATGAGATGTGTTACTGGATGGCGAAATTCTCGGTGAAGCACCAATGCACGAATTCCTGTTTGTATTTGTCCACCACGTAGGCCGGCACGTCCGATTCATTGATGTGACGGTAGGCGAAATCAATCTCGCCGCCGGGCTTCACGGTACCGAGCAAATATCCGTAGACGCGCGTCTCCGCCGCCGTGGCGCCGGCATGGTCGGGGGGCAGCGCATAGCGCACAGCGCCCGCCGAGCCCACGATCCAGCCGGGCAAGACGCCTCCGTGCGTGCGCCAGTATTCCGTATTGAAAATTCCCGCCATGTAAAAGTGCTGGTGACTGGAGATCATGTAGACGTGCTTGTGCGCCGCGTTCTGCGCTTGCAGCAGATCGGCATAGACGCGGCGGCCGGTGACGATGCCGGCGGGCGTCGCGTCCATGGCATGATTCGCGGCAATGCTATCGGGCGGCGGTTCGTGCATGCCGACCACGATCGAGTGCGTGCGAGGATTGGCGTCATCAAGCTGCAATATTTTTTCGAACCAGACCATTTGCGGCTCGTCGAATTCGCTGTTGACGGCGTTGTCGAGCGTGATGAAATCGACGCCATCTTGAATCCAGTGGTAGTAGGTCGTCAGCTTGTGGGCGTTGGCGTCGTCGCTGAGGCGCTGTTTGCGCAGTACCGGCGTATCGAGCCAATCGGCGAATTGGACCAAGTACATGTCGCGCGTGTGCGGCCAGACGGTTTCGTGGTTGCCGATGCCGAGAAAAACGGGGAGCGTGCCGAAGGGTCTGAGCTGGCTTTGAATAAAATCGTCCCAGACGATTTGCTGGTAACGGCTGATGCTGAGCGGGTGGGCGATGTTTTCGGGCTGGTGCTGAATGTCTTCATCGAAATCGGAATTTTTGCGGAAATCGCCGAGGTGCCAGTAGAAGGAAGCGTTGTCTTTCAAGACGCCCGCGGCGATGGCGGGCATGACCACGTCGCCGCAATTGCGGGAGTCGCCGGAGACGGCGAAGGACCAGGTGCTGGGGTTTGTCGCGGTTTGCGCGCGCGCCGCGCGGGCGAATCCGCTGATGAGGAGCGCCGCCGGCAATAGCGCAGAGGCGCCGATTCGCCACTTCATCGAATCGCCGCCGTGATGGGCCGGACGTGCGCGGGGGAGTGCATCTGAGCAGAGAGCCATTCTCTCGCGAGATTCCGATGGATGGCAACACCGAAGATGTCCGCTGCGATTGCGGAATTCATTTGGGAATGTGCGCTGGTTCGCTTACATTTCTGACGCGCGGCGAAGCGCGGGATTTGCGCGCAGCTGGGTTCGGGCTCTTGTAGTTTTGTTGATTCGCGGACATTCGAGCATTTTCGCCGGTTGAGGTGAGGGACATGCAGATCGAGCCGTTTGAGCTGGAGCGCTGGCAGTCGGTGTGGGAGAACAAGGTCGAACTGAATATTTCTGAAAGCGGCGTGCATCCGCTGACGACGGCGGAACTGGTGCCGGATCCGGAGCAGCTGCGGAAGATACTCGAGGTGCAGCAGCTTTATCCGCAGACCAACGGCAGCGAGGAACTGCGTTCGCTGATTGCAGGCTTGTATCCCGGAGCGACAGCGGAAAACGTGCTGGTGACCTGCGGCGGGTCGGAAGCGAATTACGTTTCCACCTGGGCGCTGCTGGAGCCGGGCGACGAAGTCGTCTTCATGATGCCGAATTACATGCAGATTGCGGGAGTGGCGCGGGCGATGGGCGCGACGGTGAAGCCGCTATGGCTGCGCGAATCGCTGGATTGGGGCATTAATGTGGATGATTTGCCGCGCGTGGTGACGGAGAAAACCAAGCTGATCGCCATCTGCAATCCGAGCAATCCGACGGGCGCGGTGATGCGCGAAGACATGCAAGCGGCGGTGGTGGCGGCGGCCGCGACGGTGGGCGCGTGGGTGATTTCCGATGAGGTGTACCGGGGCGCGGAATTCGATGGCGAATTGACGCAAACCTTTTGGGGAAGCGGCTACGAACGCATCTTGTGCACGGCAGGATTATCGAAGGCGTATAGCTTGCCCGGGTTGCGCACCGGATGGGTGGTGGGTCCGGCGAAAATGATCGAGAAATTGTGGAGCTATCACGATTACACCAGCATCGGGCCGACGATGTTGACGGACCGGCTGGCGTCGGTGGCGCTCGCGCCGGAGCGGCGGGCATGGATATTGAACCGCACGCGGGAAACTTTGCGGCGGAATTATCCGCCTTTGCAGGCGTGGCTCGCGGCGCACGCGGATATTTTTTCGCACGTGGCGCCGCTGGCGGGCGCGATCGCGTGGGCGGGGTTGCGCGACGGCCGGAATTCGGCGCAGATGGGCGAGGAATTGCGAGTGAAGAAGAGTGTACTGCTGGTGCCGGGCGAGCAGTTGGGGATGCAGTCGTTTGTGAGGTTCGGCTTTGGCGGAGATGCGGAGCATCTGCAGCGCGCGCTCGGACGCATTGATGAGTGGCTGGGAGAAACGCGCGCTGCGCGAGCGCGGTGAGGAACCGACGACTATGAGGATGTTCGCAGGGCGATTACTGGCGGTGTTGCTGATTTTGGCGCTCGTCGTTCCGACGGTGGAGGGGCGCGATCCGGTTTACGGGCGCAAGGCGATGGTGGTGGCGCAGGAAGATCTGGCGGCGGACGTTGGCGTTTCGATTTTGCGCGCCGGGGGAAATGCGGTGGACGCGGCCGTGGCGGTGGGGTTTGCGCTGGCGGTGACGCATCCTTACGCGGGAAACCTCGGCGGCGGAGGATTCATGCTCGTCCGCATGGCCGGCGGGCGCGCTACGTTCATTGATTTCCGCGAGAAAGCGCCAGGGAAGGCCGGCCGCGATATGTACCTGGATGCGCAGGGGAATCCGACGAACGACAGCGTGGTGGGCTGGCGGTCGGTGGGAGTGCCGGGAACGGTGCGCGGATTCGAATTGGCGCACGAGAAGTACGGGCGAAAGCCGTGGGCTGAGCTGGTGAAACCCGCGGTGGCGCTGGCGGAAAAGGGCTTCCCCGTTTCGCGCTCGCAGATGGATTCCTGGCGGCGCGCGGCGCCGCTGCTTTCGCGATTTCCTGAATCGCAGCGCATTTTTCTGAAAGGGGGTGCGTTCTACGACTGGCAGGAAAATTTCCGGCAGCCGGAGTTGGCGCGCACGCTGCGGCGCATTGCGCGTTGGGGGGCGTGCGATTTTTATGAGGGGGAGACGGCGCATCTGCTGGCCTCCGCGATGGCGAAAAACGGCGGGCTGATCACGCTCGCGGACTTGCGCGATTACCAAGCGGTGGAGCGTGCGCCGCTGGAAGGCGATTACAAGGGCTATCACATTATTACTTCGCCGCCGCCGAGTTCGGGTGGAATTGGCTTGTTGCAGATGCTCGCGATGTTGAGCACGACCGGCTGCGAAAAATATGGCGCGGGGTCCGCGGAGGCGTACCACTACATGGCGGAAGTGATGCGGCGATTTTTCGCGGACCGCAATCAATATCTGGGCGACCCTGATTTCGTGAAGAACCCGATTTCGGCGCTGCTTGAGCCGGCGTATGTGCGCTCGCGGGCTGCGACGATTGAGCCGGAACACGCGACGCCGAGCGACGCGGTGAATCCCGGACTTCCTGCCGGCGGCGAAGGCACGAACACCACGCATTACGACATCGTGGACGCGGAGGGTAACGCCGTCGCGGTGACGTACACGCTCAATGACGGATACGGCAGCGGAGTGACGGTGCCGGGCGCGGGATTTTTGCTGAATGATGAAATGGATGACTTCACGGCGAAGGCCGGTGCGCCGAATATGTTCGGGTTGGTGCAGGGCGAGGCCAACGCGATTGCGCCCGGGAAGCGGCCGCTTTCGTCGATGGTGCCGACGATACTTTTGAAGGACGGCAAGCCATTTTTAGTTTTGGGAGCGCCGGGCGGGCCGGTGATCATCACGGCCGTCTTGCAGGCGATTCTGAATGTGGTTGATTTTGGGATGAACGTGCAAGACGCGGTGGATTTCCCGCGCGTGCATCAGCAGTGGAAGCCGGACCGGCTGGATGTGGAGGCGGGCGTGTCGCCGGATACGATTGCGCTGCTACGGCGAATGGGCTACGCGGTGGACGTCGGGAATCCGGAGGTGACGGCGCGAGTGGAGGCGATTGAGATCCGTGACGGTTGGCTGCGTGGTGGGCATGATGGACGCGGACCAGGGAAGGCTGAGGGATACTGAGGAGTTCGAATTGAGAGTTTCGAGTTGAAGGCTAACAGTCAAACGTCAAAAGATTTAACACAGAGGGCACAGAGGAACTGCGGAGAACACGGAGAAAAGCTGCGCGGCGGATCGAATTGAGCCCTCATTTGGTGCATCCGTTTTATTTTTCGAATCGCTAGCGCTGTTGCAGCGGCGGGTTGCTGGCGTTGCGGATGAAATAGTGCGGCTTATCGAGGCCGGCACGGACGGCTACGTCGAAGAAGCCGACCATCATTTCGTCGTAGGTTTGATCGCCCCAGCGGACGGCGGCATCGGGATCGGGATTGTGTGGATTATTTTTGGAATTGTCGTACCAGGCGACGGCCTGGAGGACCGTGCCGGCGGGCAGAGGCAACGGCTCGGCCAGGCGATAGCTAAGCTGCCAATAGAAATTGTAATGGACGCGGAGCAGCGGCTCGACGGTGCCGTCCTTGCGCAGGATGTTGTATTCAAACTTTTTTCCGCGCAGGTGCATGTGCGGGAAAAAGCTGAGCAGCAGCGCGTCGTTCGGCAGCGAGCCGTGGACTTCGACGCGGAAATCGTCCACACCGGGCGGAATGACGAAGCGATCGTTGGTCAATTGCAGCGTGAGGACGCGTTTTTGCGGCGGATGCTTGGCGAAAACGATGCCGACGCTGGTTTGATCGCTCGTGGGCTGGCCGCGCGCCATGTAATGCATCTGAAAGACGAGGTCGGAGCCTTTCGGCACGAATTTGGCCATGCCTGCCGGCCAATTATCCGGGGAGCTTCCCGGAGCGTAGACGAGCAGGATGTCGGCGGTGGTGAAGCGCGTGTCCTCGCGGTCTTGCGCGTCGCTCATGTCCGCGCCGGTGAAGGGAACGCCGACCGGCGCGAGGCGCAGCCAGTTCGAGCCCGGCGGACGAACATAGACGACTGCGTGATGGACGTTCGCGCGGCTCGACGGGCGTATCTCGGACATCTGGACCCATTTATCTTCGGTGAATCCGGTGGGAACGATCTCGTAGGTGTAGTCAACATCGCCGTGCGCGGGAAGCGCTACAGGCTTGGGCATCTGCACGACGACGTCGGGTTGCGGAATCATCCAGCCTTGGGGCCAGCTTTTGGGCGGAGGGGCGTCCGCGGGATTTCCGGCGGGCGCGCCGTCATTCACCCAGGAGACGAGCGCGTCTATTTCGGCTTGCGTGAGGGACGGATCGTTCGAAAAATGGCCGATGCCGGGATCGGCGAACCAGGGAGGCATTTCGCGTTTGCTGACGGCTACGGCGATGGCGCGCGCGAAGGGGCGCGTTTGGTCGTACGAGACGAGCGGCATGGGACCAATTTCGCCGGGGCGGTGGCAGCTCTCGCAATGTCGCTGCAGGACCGGAAGAACATCGCGATAGAAGGTAGGCGTTGCGTCCGAGGGGCCGTACGCCGGCGAACTTACCTGAGCGAATAGCACGCCCGCAATCGCGGAAACGAGCAGCGCAGCCAGTGGCAGAGATATTCTCAAGACAATCATTATGGATGCAAAGCCATCCGGAGGGGTTTCGTTTTGCGATGAGGAAGCCGCGAAGTTCTGCTTCCGTTGACTTAGGCTTGGCAGCCGCCATAAGATGGCGCGCAGCCGGGACCCTGCCCGCCTGCCATGAAAGCGCGTCCACCTGAGAACGAAACGGCGAGACTGGACGCGCTCCAGCGCTACGCAGTCCTCGATACACTTCCCGAACAGGAATTTGACGATCTTTCACGGATGGCTGCGCTGATTTGCGGCACGCCGATCGCGCTGGTGAGCCTGGTGGACGCGGACCGGCAGTGGTTCAAATCCAGAATTGGAATGGAAGAGAACGAAACGCCGCGCGATGTGGCGTTTTGCGCGCATGCCATCTTGCAGCCGGACGTGATGGTGGTACCGGACGCGCTGGACGACGAGCGGTTCCGCAATAATCCGCTGGTCACCGAGGAACCGGGCGTCCGTTTTTATGCCGGGACGCCCTTGATCACGCTGGAAGGTTACGCGCTGGGAACGCTGTGCGTGATGGACCGCGTGCCGCGAAATTTGTCGCCGGAACAAAAGGAAGCGCTGCGGGCGCTCGGCCGGCTGGTGGTGGCACAGCTCGAACTCCGCCGAAGCGTGGCGGATTTATCGAGAGCGATTCGCGAACGGCGGCTCACCGAAGAAGAACTCGACCAGCTATTTACGCTTTCGCTGGACATGCTGTGCATCGCGGGGTTCGACGGATATTTCAAGCGAATCAATCCAGCCTGGGAAAAAGTGCTGGGCATTCCCACCGCGGAACTGCTTTCCAAGCCGTACAGCGAGTTTGTCCATCAGGACGATCGCGCGATTACGGAAGCGGAGGCGCAGAAGATTGACGAAGGTGAGCAAGCGATTTCGTTTGAAAACCGCTACCGCTGCGCGGACGGTTCGTATCGCTGGCTGCTATGGAACGCCACACCCAGCATGGAGCAGAGGTTAGTCTTCGCGGTGGCGCGGGATATTACGCAACGGAAGGAGGCTGAGCGCAGGCTTTCGACGGGCTACGCGGTGACGCGCGTGCTGGCGGAAGCCGACTCGTTGGACGCGGCGGTGCCGTTCCTGCTGATGTCCATCTGCGAAGGACTGAGCTGGGATTTGGGAGCGCTGTGGCGGGTGGATGAGACCGTGGACGTTTTGCGTTGCATGGATCTGTGGCACCCGCCGAACTTGAATTTTCCGACGTTTGTGAAGGCTACGCGAGAGGCCACCTTCGCGCGGGGCGTCGGATTGCCGGGGCGCGTTTGGGAATCGAGCCAGCCGGTTTGGCTGCCGGAGCTACAACTGGGAGCGAATTTTCCGCGCGGGGAGGTTGCGCTGGCGGAAGGGTTGCACTCGGCGTTCGCTTTTCCGATCAGGGTGGGCGAGCACGTGGCGGGCGTGATCGAATTTTTCACGCGGCAGTCGCGCAAGCTGGAACCGGACTTGATGGAGATGTTCGATTCGATCGGGAGCCAGATCGGGCAATTCATCGAGCGGCGGCGCGCGGAGATGGAATTGAAGCTGTACGCCGATTACCTGGAGGCGGCGCGGCACGCGCAGCAAGAGGATGCGCGGCGATTGGCGCAGCTGGTGAAGGAACTGGAAATCGCCAAAGCGAAAGCCGAGGATGCCACGCGAGCGAAGAGCGAGTTTCTGGCCAATATGAGCCACGAAATCCGCACGCCGATGAACGCCATCATCGGCATGACGGATCTGGCGCTGGAAACCAAAATGTCTCCCGAGCAGCGGCAATATCTGGAGACGGTGAAGAGCTCGGCGGGTTCGCTGCTGAATTTGATCAACGACATTCTTGATTTTTCGAAAGTGGAGGCGGGCAAGGAAGAATTGGAGCGCGTGGAGTTTCGGCTGCGCGATTCGATCAGCGACACGCTGAAATCCCTGGCGTTGCGCGCGCAAGAAAAAGAAATTGAACTGGCGTCGCATTTTCCGGCGAACGTGCCGGATGCCTTGATCGGCGATCCGGACCGGCTGCGGCGGATTGTGGTGAACCTGGTGGGGAATGCGATCAAATTCACCGAGCACGGGGAAGTGGTGCTGCGCGCCAATCTGGAATCGCAAGCGAAAGACGATATTCTGCTGCACTTTTCGGTGACGGACACCGGCATAGGGATCCCCGTGGAAAAGCAGCAGCGGATTTTCGAAGCGTTCGCGCAGGCGGATACGTCGACAACGCGGAAGTACGGCGGGACGGGATTGGGCCTGGCGATTTCCGCGCAGCTTTGCGAATTGATGGACGGAGTGATGTGGGTGGAAAGCGAGGTGGGCCGAGGGAGCACGTTTCATTTCACGGCGCACTTTGCGCGGCCGCAAAAGTCCACGGAAACGATAGCGGAACCCGCGCCGGTGAAATTGCAAGATTTGCCGGTGCTGGTGGTGGACGACAACGCCACCAGCCGCCAGATCCTCGAGGAGATGATCGGCAATTGGCGGATGAAGCCGGTGACCGCGAAGGATGGGCCTACGGCGATGGAGGCGCTGCGGCGCGCACACAAGGACGGCGATCCCTTTCGATTGGTGCTTCTCGATGCGCACATGCCGGGAATGGACGGGTTTGAAGTGGCCGCGCAGGTGAAAGGGGATCCGCATTTGCGCGGAACCACGCTGATATTGCTGACTTCGGCGGGACACAGCGAAGACATGGCGCGGGCAAAAAGTCTGGGCGCCGCGGCAGCGCTGACGAAGCCGGCAAAGCAATCGGAGCTGTGGGACACGATCATTACGGCGTTGCACGTGGCCGGGCGGCAGAAGTCGCGACCATCAATCGCGCAGAGGCGGGCTCGCGCGGCGGCTCAGCCATTGCGCATCTTGTTGGCGGAAGATAATCCCGTGAATCAGGAAGTGGCGGTGCATCTGATCGAGCGGCGCGGGCATTCCGTGATCGTGGCGGAAAACGGGCGCCAGGCGATCGAGGCGATCGAGCGGCATAAATTTGACCTGGTGCTGATGGACGTGCAGATGCCGGAGATGGGCGGCCTGGAAGCCACGCGAATCATACGCGAAAAGGAAAAAGCCAGCGGGCAGCATCTGCCGATCATCGCCATGACGGCGCACGCGATGCAGGGAGACCGCGAACAGTGCCTGGAATCGGGGATGGACGGCTACCTGGCGAAGCCGATTGACCCTAAGACGTTCTTGCAAACGGTGGAGGGAATTTCGCAACACGCGGCGGGGAGCGAAACCGCGGAAGGCGGAGGAGCGACGGGAGCCGCAGGCGCGCTCGACGACAAGGCGCTGCTGGCGAGATTCAGCGGGAACCGCAAGCTATTGCGAAATATCGTGAAAACTTTCCGCGAGGATTGTCCGCGGATGATGAACCGGATTCGCGCCGCGCTGACGGAGCGGGACGCGGTGGCGCTGGCGGATGGAGCGCACGCGCTGAAAGGGTCGATCGGCAACTTCGGCGACTCGGCCGCGCTGGAAACCACTCGAGAGATGGAAAAAGCCGCGCGGCAGGGTAAACTCGACGGCACCTGGGAGCTATACGCGACGCTGGAGGATCAGATCGCGCTGTTATTGCCGGCCCTGCATACGATCGGCGCGCAAAAAACGAAATCGCCGCGACAAGCTCGTCCACAACATTCCGCCGGGAGGAAACGATGACGCGCATTCTAGTTGCCGATGATGACCGCACCACCCGCTTGCTGCTTTCCGAGACGCTGCGGGCCCAGAATTACACCGTGGTGGCGGTGGAAGACGGCGCGACAACTCTGAAAAAATTGAAGGAAAGCAAATTCGACCTGGCGCTGCTGGACGTGTGGATGCCGAAAATGAACGGCTTGGAAGTGCTGGCGAAACTGCGCAACGCCAAGACGCGGCCGAAAGTGATCGTGATGACTTCGGACGACACACCGCAAACGCTGCTGAGCGCCATTCGCGAAGAAGCGTACACGTACGTCGCCAAGCCGATTGACCCGCAGGCGCTGGTGGTGCTGGTGAAGGAAACGCTGGCGAAGAAGTCCGGACAAGGTTCGATCGAGGTGGTTTCGGCCAGCCCCAACTGGGTGGAGCTGGTCGTGCCGTGTTCGCTGGAAGAGGCGGAACGAATCGAAGCGTTCATGGCGCATCTGAAGACCGGACTTTCGGAGGATGTGCGCCGCTCGGTGGGGCAGGCATTTCACGAGCTGCTGCTGAACGCCGTGGAATGGGGCGGAAAACTCGATCCCAATCGCAAGGTGCGGATTTCGTATTTGCGGGCGCGGCGGATGCTGATGTATCGCATCGCGGATCCCGGGCCGGGGTTCAAATTTACAGATCTGGAACATGCCGCGATCTCCCACGACGCCGATGAGCCCACCAAGCACGACCAGATCCGCCAGGACAAGGGGCTGCGTCCGGGGGGATTTGGTCTGCTGCTGACGCAGGCGAACGTGGACGAACTGCTATACAACGAGAAGCAGAACGAAGTGGTATTCGTGAAATACCTCGAGGAATGAAGCACCCGCAACGCGGCGGCTGGGCTGAATCAACGGAGAATCGCACCTGCGCGGAGCGGGTTTCATGGTAGCTTTCCCACTGTGGTAAATTCGAAGTTCGATGGCTGCCATGCGAAAGCTGCTGATTTTCGTGTTGTTTATGTGCGTGCTGGCGCTCGTCGTCATCCGGATTTTGCCCAGACTGCCGCGTCAGGCGCCTGTGGTGAAGCAGTCCCAATCTCCGGTGTGGAATTCGGCGTCGGTGCGCGGCACATTCGCAGGCCTGCAAGTTCATGAAGTGGACCCCGCGCACGTCCAACTGGTGTATGCCTACGACCTCGAAAACGACAGCGACGAGGACTACCGGCTCACCAAAGGTCCGGGAACCGTGGTGATGACGCGATTGAAATCCAACGGAAGTTTAAGTTCCGACGAGACCGTGGAGCTCGACCATTCCGTGTTTCTGCCGGCGAGAAACCGGACGCGCATCTCGCTGCAAGACACGCAAGCTTTCAGTTGGCCCGTGGGATTGCCGGCGGGGCAAATCGGCCCGCTGAACCAGGTAAAATTCCGGGCGCTCGTCGCGCAGCAGGTCGGAAGCGTCAGCGGATTCGTGCTGTTTGATCAGGCGAAACACATCCAAATTGAGCTGCCCGGCGGCTGGCAGGAATTGCAAACGCCCGCGACGGCGGCGAGCGTGAATTGAGGCATTTACCGGTCCGGCAGAAACATTCCCGGGGCATTGAAGCGGTTGGACGGCCATCATAGAATGATCGAAACCAGGGCGTGCGGCCGAAAGCCCTTGGATGACGAACGCCATCCATGACTGAGATTCCAGAACAAAACGGTGGTTCCAGTCCGGCGCCAGTACCGGCGCCAGTACCGGTGAAAGACCGGCGTCTGCACGTGCGCCAGCGCGTTTCCTCGCTTACTTACGTGGATTTGGGCGAAGACAATGGCGGGATTGTGCTCAACGTGAGCGAAGCCGGGATCCGAATCCAAGCGGCGGCGGCGCTGGAACAAGGGCCCGTTGCGATTCGCCTGCAGCTTCCGGGGACTCGGAAGCGGTTGGAAGTGAGCGCCGAGGTTGTGTGGGTGGGCAAATCGCGCAAGGAAGCCGGGCTGCGCTTCGTGGATCTTTCCGAAGATGCGCAGCGGCAAATTCGAAAATGGATTGCGCGCGAAATGTCGCCCGACGCTCCCGTAGAAGAAGACGAAAGCGAAAGCGAGGCGGAGGAGACGCGGGCGGCACCGATTGCCGGGGAGGAATTCGCGGCTGGATCAGCGTTCGCTGCGCTCCGGGAGCCGATGGTTGACGACGAGCTGGGGTTCGACGATGACGTGGAGGAGGAGGAGGAGGAGGAAGAGCTTGCCCTCGACATCGGCGAGACGACCGAGGAAACGGCCGCGGAAACGGCCGCGGAGCAGTCCGAAGAGTTTGCGGTTGGGGCGGCTGAATATGCCGCTTTGGCGGAAACGGCCGAAGAGATCGTCGCCGCAAAACCGGCGCCGAGCGCAGCACCGCAAGCAGCAAAATTGCAAGTCCCCGAGGTACGCAAGCCGCAACCTCAACGCGCGGTTGTGGAGACCTCGATCCCGGCGGCTGCCAAGAATCCGGAGCTGCCGGTTTCCCTCTTCAGCGGAATCAGCGGCTCGCACGGCGCGCCGAGTATGGGACTTTCTAATCCGGCGATGGCCGCGCCGAGAACTTCGCCGACGTCTGGTGACGCGCCGCTTTTCGTGAGGCCGCACCGTATCGCGCAAGCGGCGGACGACGACGGCTCGAAAAGCTACCTGGTAAAGCTGCAAAGCGGATGGTTCATCGCCGCGCTGGTGTTGCTGCTGGCCTTGATTTCATTTGTCGCCGGAATGGCGGTGCGGCGCGGAGCTTTGAACAGCGTGATCGGCCAGGCCGACGAGCTCGCGCATCCACAAAGTGCCCCCGCGGCAACTACCGGTGTTCCGCCGGGCGCCTCTTCTGCTGAGGTTTCGACAGGCGAGCCGGCCGATGCTGCAAAACCGCTGGAGATTGAGATTGTGGATTCCAGCGGGCGGCGCTGGGAGATTCCTGCGGCGTCCGCGGCCAGCCATGCGGATGTCAACGCCTCGCACACGACGCCGGTTCCCGAATCCGCGGCGCCGGTTGAAAATAATGATGCAGCGGCTTCGCGCAAACCCAGCGCGGCGGCGCGTTCCGCGCAAGAAGCAACCTCTTCCGAAAGTGCCGGCGCGGAGAAAATGGGCGCCCCTTTGATGTTGACGTTGCCGGAAACGCCGATCAGCGCTTCGGGTTCCGTGGCGATTCGCTCGCGCGGGGAAGTGCCCGTGCCGCCTGGTGCGGCAAAATCCGCGCAAGAGGGACGTAACCTGCAAATCGGACAGCTCACGAATCTTGTTGAACCCATTTATCCGCCGGACGCGATGCAACACCGCATCGAAGGCACGGTGAAGTTGCACGCGGTGATCGGAGTGGACGGCACGATCCAAGGTCTGGAACCGCGGAGCGGGCCGGAGCCGCTGATACAAGCCGCGATGACGGCGGTGCGCGAGTGGAAATACAATCCCACGACGTTGAACGGCAAACCGATCGAAACGCAAGAAGACGTCAGCTTCGTATTCCGCCTACCGAAGTAGAGGTCCGTCACAATAAAGGTTGGCTACGTGGGTTCACTCCGCCCGATTGCGGGATCACCGCGCGGTGCGATTGCAAGAATGATTGACGATGGGTGCAGGCGGCGTATACGATGGCAACGATTTCATTTTACCTGGAGGCAAAATGGCAAAGAGCAGGCTCACGAAGGTAGCGGAAGGAATTGGAGGCGCGATTGGCCGGGCGGATCGCACAGCGCACAAGGTAGCCAAAGCGGGGATATTGGCAAAAAAAGAACTGGCAGAATTGTCGAAGGAAGTCGATTCACTTAAGAAGAGACTGCAGAAAGCTACCAAGAAGTTGCAGAAGGCTTTGCGCTAGAGTTTCGCGGTTGCGTTTCAGGCTTCGCCGCGGGGGCGGCGAAGTTTTTTGTGTGACGATCGAACGCGCAGCACCCGCGAAGTGCGGGTCCCCACGGCGGGGCGCGCGGCTCAACTAATCGAAATTTAACGGCGGCTCCAGCAGCGAGCGGCTCGTCCTCATTTCGCCGGCCGATTTTTTCGTATTAGACCCAAGGCAAATAAACCGCACCCGAGCATCGCCAGCGACGAGGGCTCCGGGACCGTGACAGGCTGGCCACTTAGGACCGTGAGCGGCCACTTAATCCTTGGCGCGAGCCCGTTCCGGCGCGGGCCGCCGGAAGAATGCGAATCGCTCTCCCCGGAATGTCCCCATCCCAAATCAATTTGATTGGACCCTGCCCCGGTTCGCAGTTGCCCGGAGGGCGCCAGCGGGACCGGAATATCCGGGTAAAAGTAAAATCCGATGCCGGAATATAAGCTCGTTGGCAACTGCGGCGCCGGTGCATCATCGCGCGCGCTTCGATTGGAACCCGCTTCGAAAGCAGCTCTTCCATCCACGAGCGAATACTCTTCTGCGGAGCTTGCAGAGCCGGCGAAGGGCGAAAAAAACGGTGTGTGCGACGAATTACTCCACAGTGCGAGGGCCCGGTTCGGCGACGCAGTGTCTACCGTCACCAGCCCCGCCTCTTCGACGCGGACTCTGGCGATTGACGGGCTGGCGGATTGTCCCGCTGCGGCAGCCGCCGCAGAGTCAAACGCGTCGCCGTGAAAATGGGCTATAAATTTCTTGCTGTCTGCGCGGGCAACGCCCGGCATGGCTGTACAAAGCAGGATACCGGTAAGCGTGACAGCGGAAACTGAAACGGCAGAAATCCCAGGAAAGCGAAACCCCTTGCGGTGCGGCATGAGCCCTCGGCCGCCACGGGCTGGCGTGCGGCAGGGCTAAAATGTAGTGGAGAGCGGCTCGCCGCGCCATCAGGGAAATCCTGTAAGTCGGCAGGGAGCGGAATTGCAGCCTTGGCGACCATTACGTAGGGTGAATCGAGCGTTTCGCTGGCGAAGAGCGTGCGAAAGCGAAGGCAGCGGTGGGCCGGGCGCGGCGTGGCGAGCACCAAGATGCTAGTCGCTTCGCAGGTGGCGGACGCTCGTCGAAATTAGGCGCGGGTTTGGCTCGAAGCGTTGCGCGCCGGAATCGCCGGGGTTCCGACCCGCTCGAGTGCCTCGTCTGTGTTGATCAGGCGCGCGCCCAGCGCGCTGAGTTCCGCGAGAGTGCGCTCCGAATCTTGCTGGCTGAGCGTGGCAATCGCGTCGCGCACCAGCGAAACGCGGCGTCCGCGCCTTAGAAGGCCTTTGGCAGCCAGGCCCACGCAGTACTCGGTGACCACTCCGAAAACGATAAATTCCGCGTCACGTGGCAGGCGCGCCAGAAGCGATTCGGCGTGGCGGCTCTGGAAGATGTCCAGCGTTTGCTTTTCGAGGATGATTTGCTGGTACTGCGCGAGATCGTCGGGAAGCTGCGCGTCGGATTCATTCGGGACGGTGACGGATTTGTCCGTTAGAGCTTCGGGCACCAATTTCGCGCCGGCGGAGCCGCGGATGCAGTGCGGCGGAAATTGCGCAAACTCCGGATCGTTGGCTTCATGGATGCAGCCGTGGGAAACAAGGAAGACGCGTCCTTCGCGCGCTGCGTTCGTGAGGCGGCGAAGATTCGGCAGGAGTTTTTCGGCTCCGGGCACATAAAGCTTACCACCCGGCTTCATGAAATCCTCTTGCGCGTCCACTTCCCAGAAGATCACGTCCCTGGAGATTGTATGATTTTCCATCCCCTTTATTTTAGCACCTGGGCCGCAGGTGCAGCAGAGTGGTTGGATGCCCGGCATTGGTGCCCTGCGTGCGGTGCCGCCGGCTTCCTTTGGCCGAAGATTGATGTTAGTTTGCAAATGAAACCAGAAGTTTGATCCTCCGCGAAGACCATATGCCCGAGCGATTCGTATTCTCCGGACTGCGAGAGCTTTTTGCCAAGGCGAACGAAGAAAAGTCCGGCGATCAATTGGCCGGAATCGCAGCGGGATCGGAACGCGAGCGCGTCGCCGCCAAGCGCCAGCTGGCCGATTTGCCGCTCGCGGAAATCGTGGGTCAGCCGCTGATTGATCCGGACGACGATGACGTCAGCCGGCTGATTCTCGACACCTTCGATCGAGAAGCCTTCCGACCGCTGCAAAGCATGACCGTCGGCGAATTCCGCGAGTACATTCTGGATGATGCGACCGGCGAGGCGGAGCTGCGGCAAATCCAGCGCGCGATTATTCCGGAAATTGCCGCGGCCGCGGCGAAAATTATGAGCAACAAGGACCTGGTAATCGCGGCGGCCAAGATTCGCAACGTCACGCGTTGCCGCAACACCATGGGCGAGCGCGGCGTGCTGGGCATCCGCGTGCAACCGAATCATCCGGTGGATGACGTCGGCAGCATTCTGCTGGCGGCGCTGGAAGGATTGCTCTACGGATGCGGCGACGCGGTAATTGGCGTGAATCCTGCCGCCGATTCGGTGGAGACGGTCGGCGCAATCCTGCATGCGCTCGATCGCCTGGTGACCGCATGCAAAGCGCCGACGCAAACCTGCTGCCTGGCGCACATTTCCACGCAACTCGCGGCGCTGGTCCGTGGCGCGCCCGTGGACCTGCTGTTTCAATCGGTGGCCGGCACGGAGGCCGCGAATCGCAGCTTCGGTATCACCCTCGCCATGCTGCACGAAGGCCGCGAACAGGTGATCGAGCATCATCGCGGGCGAAATGACGTGGCGTGGAAGGGAACGAACGTGATGTATTTCGAAACGGGGCAGGGCAGCGCGCTTTCGGCGGAAGCTCATTGCGGCGTGGATCAACTGACGCTGGAGGCGCGCGCCTACGGAGTCGCGCGCGTGTTCGAGCCCTTTCTGGTGAATAGCGTCGTAGGCTTCATCGGGCCGGAATATCTTTACGACGAGCGGCAGATTATTCGCGCAGGCCTGGAAGACCACTTTATGGGCAAGCTGCTGGGATTGCCGATGGGTTGCGACGTTTGCTACACGAATCACGCGGAGGCCGACCAAAATTCGGTGGACAATCTTCTGTTGCTGCTCGCCGCCGCCGGATGCAATTACTTCATGGGCGTTCCTTGCGGAGACGATGTGATGCTGAATTATCAATCCACGAGCTATCACGACGCGATTGGCGTGCGCCGGATTTTCAAGCTGCGTCCCGCGCCCGAATTCCTGGCGTGGCTCGAAGAGAGCGGGATTTATCGCGACGGCGAGCCCGCGAAATTCGATGCTTCGGTGCGGCGACTGCTAATGCAGGGCCTGGAATCGTCGCTCGAGGGGATCGCCTGATGGCCGACCGCCGCGACGAACTGGCCGCGAATTCCGGGTGGTCCGAGCTGGTGCGCAGGATTCGCGCACGGACTCCGGCGCGCTTGCTCGCGGGACGCGCCGGCGCTGCCTATCGCACGGAAACTCAGATCCAGCTGCGCGAAGACCACGCCGCGGCGCGTGACGCGGTGCGCGCGGAATTCGAGGTGCGGGCGGCTTTCGGCGCGGAATTCATCGAGAAGTGGAAACTCTTCGAGGTTCGCACGCGTGCGTCCAGCAAAGACGAATATCTGCTGCACCCGTCTTTGGGGCGGGAATTCAGCGATGCGGCGCGAGCGGAGATACTGCGTTGCTGCCCGCGGGGCGCCGATTTTCAGATTGCGATCGGCGACGGGTTGTCGGTTCCGGCGATTCACGCGCAGGTTCCAGCGCTATTGCCATTACTTATTGCGGGAGGCGAAGCGCGTGGATGGAGCGTGGGCCAGACATTTGCGATCAAGTATTGCCGTGTGGGGATTTTGAACGAGATCGGCAAGCTGCTCAAGCCGCGGGTGGCGATTCTGCTGATTGGAGAGCGACCCGGACTTGCGACCGCGGAAAGCTTATCGGCGTACATGGCGTATCAGCCGCGCGCGACGCATTCGGATGCGAATCGCAATCTCATTTCGAATATTCACGCGCGAGGATTGAGCGCCGAAGACGCGGCCGCACGCATCCTGAATTTGTGCGCGCAGATGATGAAGGCGGGCGGCAGCGGCTATTCGCTGAAAGAAGATCACGCGGTTTTAGAAGGCAATCAATAGGAGTGCGTCCAAAGCAGATCCCTCGCTGCGCTCGGGATGACACACGCGCGTGACGTTGGCAGTGAACCGTACCGGCAGATCAATCGCGCGAGAACTTGCCTAAATAGAGCGCCATGCCCACCGCGGCGTTCATCCCTAACTTTTCCAGCGCGCGGACTTCTTTTTGGCTGCGAATTCCACCGGCGGCGGTGATCGGCAGTTTCGTGAGGCGGCGGAGTCGCCGGAACCACGCGAGATTCGTGCCTTGCATCGTTCCTTCGCGATCCACGTAGGTGGCCAGAAATTCGGAACAGTACGGTTCGAGTTGCGGAATCACGTCGGCCGGGCGCAACGCCAGCCGCTCGCGCCAGCCGCGCACCACGATGTGGCCAGCCTCCGTGTCTATCGCGAGTATCACGTGTTTGCGACCGACGCGCTGGCGCAGTTCGCCGAGGAAATCGTGCGCGATTTGGCCGCCGCGAAAGGCGGCGCTGCCTACGATTATTTTTTCCGCGCCCCAGGAAAGAAGCTTTTCGGCGCGCGCCACGGTGCGAACCCCGCCGCCCACGCGAATCTTCATCCTGGCGCGGCGCGAAAGAATTTTGACCCAGCGACCGTTCGAGCCGGTGCCCAGCGCGGCGTCCAAGTCAATGACGTGCAGAATCGGGTAGTCGCGGAAGCGCTCGAGCAAGCCGAGAACGTCGCCGACGGATAGCGCGCGTTTGCGGCCGCGAACCAATTGGACGGCCTTGCCGCCTTGCAAGTCAATGCAGGGAATAATCATCGCGTCATTTGCTCATTTCACCGGCTGAGGCGCACCGGCACGCCTTGCGCGGCGAGATATTGTTTGAGGCCGCCGATGGATTGTTCCGCGGAATGGAAAATGGAGGCGGCGAGCGCGGCATCCGCTCTGCCTTTGCTGAAAACATCGAGAAAATCCGCGAACTTTTTCGCGCCACCGGAAGCAATCACGGGTACGGAGACAAGCGCGGCGATCGTGGCCGTCAAATCGCAATCGAAGCCGCTGCAGGTGCCGTCGCGATCGATGGATGTGAGCAAAATTTCGCCAGCGCCGCGCGCGACGCCCTCCTGCACCCATTCCGCGGCGTTGAGCCCGGTCGCCTGGCTCCCGCCACGAATGAATACCTGCCACTGCTCGCCGGTCTTTTTCGCGTCCAGCGAAAGAACGACGGCCTGCGAGCCCAACTGGGCTGCCAGCTCGGAAATTAATTCAGGACGCTCGATCGCCGCGGTATTCACCGTGACTTTGTCCGCACCGGCACGCAGCACGGCGCGGCCATCTTCCAGGCTGCGAATGCCGCCGCCGGCCGTGAACGGGATATTCAACTGGCGCGCGACACCGCGGACGGTTTCAAGAAATGTGGCGCGCCCGTCGCGCGAAGCGGTGATGTCCAGCAGGATCAATTCGTCGGCGCCTTCGCGGTTGTAGCGCGCGGCGAGCGTTTCCGGGTCTCCCATGTCGCGGAGGGCCTGGAACTCGATCCCTTTCACGACCCGGCCGGCGTTCACATCGAGGCAGGGAATGATCCGGTGCGCGAGGGTCATTGCACCCACTCCACAAAATTGCGTAGCACTGCGGCGCCCGCCTCGCCGGATTTTTCTGGATGGAACTGCACCGCGAGCAAGTTATCGTGTTCGATCACCGCGGAAAAAGGGAAGCCGTGGTCGCAGACGGCGGCGGTGTGCGGTTCGCATACTGCTGCTGCGTAGGAATGAGCGAAGTAAAAACACGCGTCGTCGGCGATTCCCTGCAGCAGCATTCCTAGGCGCAGTGGGCGGACCTGGTTCCAGCCGATGTGCGGCGATTTGACGTTTTTCGGCAAAGCCTTCACTTGATGGTGAATGAGATCGAGGCCCAATTCTCCGGGGGCCTCTTCGCTGGATGCGAAGAGCGCCTGCAGGCCGAGGCAAATTCCTAGCACCGGCACGCCCGAACCAATGGCGGCGAGCAGCGCTGGAGTGAGATTCCTTTCGCGCAGACCTGCGACGAATGCGGAGAAGTGTCCGACGCCCGGAAGGACTATCGCTTTGGCGGCAGGCAGCTGCTCCGGGGTTGTGACTCGTTCAGTTTCGGCGCCCAGATGAAAAAATGCGCGCTCGACCGAGGGCAAATTCCCCGCGCCGTAGTCAATGATGGCGATCTTCATAAAAGTCCCTTGGTGCTGGGGAGCACGCGGCGCAGCTGGCGGTCGCGCGTCACGGCAAACCGCAGCGCGCGCGCGAAGGCCTTGAACATGACTTCGATCTGGTGGTGCGAAGAGCGCCCGTACATGAAGCGCAAGTGGACGTTGGCGCCGGCGGCCTGCGCGAAGGCCTGGAAAAAATCATCGAGCAGTTCGGTCTGAAAGTCGCCCACGCGCCGCGCGAGCGGCCGCCACTTGCAGACAAAATGCGCGCGTCCTGAAAAATCGAGCGCGGCCATGGCCAGTGATTCGTCCATGGGCATCAGGAAGTATCCGGCGCGCAGAATTCCGCGCTTTGAACCGAGCGCTTGTTTCACTGCTTCGCCTAGCGCGATGCCGGCGTCTTCGACGGTGTGGTGCTGGTCCACGTCCAGATCGCCGCGAGCGATTAGCTCCAGGTCGAGCCCGCCGTGACGCGCGATTTGCTCGAGCATGTGATCGAAGAAGCGAATGCCGGTGTCAATGCGCGCCTTGCCGCGGCCGTCGAGATTCAGCTTCACGCGGATGTCCGTTTCCTTGGTTTTGCGATGCAGCGACGCTTTTCTCATAGGCTCTCTTTCAATTGGCGCAGCACGCGGCGAGTTTGCGCGAGCGTGCCGATGGTGATGCGCACGTAACCCTGGCCGGCAAAATCGGACGAGCGATCGCGAATCAACGTGCCGCTGCGCTTGAGCGACGCAACGATTGGTTTGGCGCGGTCTGCCAGATTCAGCAGAATGAAATTCGCCGCGCTGGGAAAGAATTCAATTCCCAACTTCGCGAGGCCGCGTTGCAATTCCGCGCGGCTACGGCGGAAATCGCTTAATGTGCGCCGCATGTAGGCCCGATCACGCACGGCTGCACGAGCCGCGACCAGCGCGGCGACATTGACTGGATAGGGCGATTGCGCTTTTCTGAAAATGGCGGCCAGTTCGCGGCGCGCGAAGATGCAGCCCAGACGCAACCCGGCGAGGCCGGCGGCTTTGGAGAATGTGCGAGTGACCACGAGGTTTTTGTGGCGTCGAATCCACGGAATAATCGTAATTCCTGAATATTCGAAATAGGCTTCGTCTACGACCACCATCGTCCGCGCCGCCGCTTGCAGGATTCGGCGCAATTCCGCCGGCCGCAACACATTCCCGGTTGGGTTATTCGGATTGGCCAGGAAGAAAATTCGCGGCGCAGGACGCGTGCGCAGTGATTGCAGAAGCTCGGCCATCGGAAATTGCAGTGTTGCGCGATAGCGTAGCGCCTGAATGCGCGCGCCCGACAATTCCGCGTAGAACCGGTACATCGCGAACGTGGGTTCCACGAGCAGCACGGAATCGCCGGGTTCCAGAAAAGTGTCGGCGATCAAATGCAGCGCTTCGTCGGTGCCGTTGCTCAGCAGCAATTCGTCGGCGTGCACGCCGAAATATCGCGCGAGTTCGCGGCGAATGGTTTCGTGCTCCGGATACATGGAAACGTCGGCGGAGCTGAGTTTGCGGAGCGCCTGGAGCACGCGCGGCGAGCAGCCTACGGTGTTTTCGTTGAAATCCAGGCGCAGCTTGCCGCCGCGGCCTTCCAGCGGCGGATGGTATGGGCGCATGCGCTGGACCGCTCCGCGTACGGGGGTCGGCAGCTTCATCGGCGCACCTCGACGGAGCGGCCATGCGCGAGCAATCCTTCGGCTTTTGCAAATTGCTGGACGACCAGCGCGAGGCGCGCGCAGCCGGCCCGCGATACTTTCTGCACGCTGATGCACTTCACAAAATCAGCGGTGGACAAGCCGCCGCGCGAGCGCGCGACGCCGCCCGTCGGAAGGACGTGATTCGTGCCAGTGGCGTAATCGCCAAAGGATTGCGCGCTCCAATTGCCGAGGAAAATGCTTCCGGCGTTTTCGAAGCGGTCAGCATATGCAACTGCGTTGCCGGACAAACTCAAATGTTCCGGCGCGAAGCGGTTAATGAACCGTACGCCCTCGGCCAGGCTTCGCGCCACCAGCACGCCGCCGTTTGTCGCGAGCGAGCGCCAAGCCGGATTCGCTTTGGGGAGCGCGGACAGTTGGCGCTCGAGCTCGGCCGCGACAGCGCGCGCAAATGGCGCGGAGGTGGTGACGAACAGCGCGACTGCGTCCGGATCGTGTTCACTCTGCGCGAGCAAATCCGCCGCGATGAAACGGGGATTGCCGCGCTCGGCGAAAACGATTGCTTCGGTCGGGCCGGCGAGCAAGTCAATCGCGCAATCTCCGCTGACCAGCCGTTTCGCGGCCGTGACGTAGCGATTGCCCGGGCCAAAGATTTTATCCACGCGGGGAATTGTTTCCGTACCGTAGGCCAGCGCTGCGATGGCTTGCGCGCCGCCGATGCGCGCGATGTGCCGGAAGCCGAGCGCGGCGGCCGCGGCGAGAAACTCGTCGCCAGGTTGCGGGCTCGCGACCACTATATTGCGCACGCCGGCTTCCTGCGCGGGAATTGCGGTCATCAATAAGGTGGAAACGAGCGAGAACCGGCCGCCCGGGATGTAAAGCCCGACCGTTTCGATCGGCTGCACTCGTTGGCTGGCGCGGACGCCGGGTTCGAGTTCGATTGTCCACGTTTGAGGCTTCTGGCGGCGCGCCACCGCGCGAATATTGCGCGCGGCGTGATTCACCGCGTCCAGAAAATCGGCGGAAACGCGCCGAGACGCGTCTCGCAGTTCCGCGGCTGAAACCCAGCAGTTACCGGGCTGCAACGCCACGCGATCGAAGCGCCTGGTCCACGAAAAAAGAGCAGCATCACCGCGACGCTGCACATCGCGAATAATCCGCAAAGCTACGGCTTCCGCCGCGCGATCGTGCCCGCGCCGCCGCGTCAAAATCTTTTCTGCGAGTGCGCCAGTGAGCCGGAGTACGCGCATCAGTACACGATTTTGTTGAGCGGATACTCAACAATCCCTTCGGCGCGCGCCGATTTGAGTTTCGGGATCAATTGCCGCACGGTGCGTTCTTCGACGATAGTGTTGATCGCCACCCACGCGGGGTCGCTCAATTGCGCGATGGTGGGATTACGCAGGGCGGGCAAAGCGGAAAGCACGCCGGGCAGATCTTCGCGGCGCACGTTGAGCATCAGCCCCACGCGATTGTAGGCTTTGATGGCTCCTTCGAGCAGCAGCACCATATTTTCGATTTTTTCGCGCTTCCAATTGTCCTGCCACGAGGCGCGATTGGCGATGAACCACGGGGCCGATTCGAGGAGCGTATCCACGATGCGCAGATGGTTGGCGCGCAGGGACGCGCCCGTTTCGGTGACTTCCACAATGGCGTCCGCCAACTGCGGAACTTTCACTTCCGTGGCGCCCCAGGAAAATTCCACGCGCGCGCGAACTCCGTTGCGTTCCAAGTAGCGCTCCGTCAGGTGCACCGCTTCCGTGGCGATCACTTTTCCTTCCAGTTCGTGGACGCTCTTCACCGGCGAATCCTCGGCAACGGCGAGCACCCAGCGCACGCGGCCAAGGCTGCTTTTGGCGTAAACCAGTTCAGCGACTTCGTGCACTTCGCCGCTGGTTTCAAGGATCCAATCCTTGCCGGTGATTCCCGCGTCCAGCGCGCCGCTGCCGACGTAGCGCGCCATTTCCTGCGCGCGCACGAGCATGCATTCCACCTCCGGATCGTCAATCGCGGGAAAATAATTGCGCGAATTCACGGAGATGCGCCAGCCGGCCCGCGCGAATAATTCCACGGTGGATTCCTGCAGACTGCCTTTGGGGATGCCGAGCTTCAGCGCGCTCATTGTTTTTTGCCCTCGCCATAAAGTTCCGCTGGAGAAAAAATGCGTTCGGCCACGAGCGTGGCGGTATCGTCGGCTTCGAGACGCCGGAAAAAGCAACTGCGATAGCCTTCATGGCACACCGCGCCGCCCGTAAGTTCCGCGCGGACGAGCAGGGCGTCCTGGTCGCAATCCACGCGCAACTCGCGGAGCAGAAGTTTTTGGCCGCTGCTTTCGCCCTTGGTCCACAGTTTCTTGCGCGAGCGGCTGTAAAACGTGACGAAGCCCGTCGCGCGGGTTTTGGCCAGGGCCTCGCGGTTCATGAAGCCGAGCATCAGCACGTCGCCGTTCGCATGGTCCTGCACGATGGCCGGTATCAGTCCGTTCTCTTTTTCGAAGTCGAGGTCCATTTCTTCTCCCGGAAAACAAAAAGCCCGCCAGCGCGTTGGGCGCCAGCGGGCTGATGAGTCCAGCTATTTTTGCTTCTAGCTAGTCACACCACCGCGGGCACGGTGTGGTGTGATGATGATGGTGAATAGAAAGCGCCCGCGTATTCATGACAGTCTCAAGCTAGCGCATGGCCTGGGGATTGTCAACGAATTTGGAGGCGCGGGAATATCCGCGCTTATTTTTCGTCATCGAGCGGCACGAAATTTACGATGGTGGGGGAATTCACCTCGATCGGTTTAGCGGCCGGCGTCAGGCGCCCCGATTTCGTGTTGATGCGAAAGGTGGCCAGGTTGTTCGAGTCCTGATTCGCGGCAACCAGCCAGTGGCCCGAGGGATCAATGGCGAAATTGCGCGGGGTCTTGCCGCCCGTGGGCACAAATTCGATCAGAGTGAGCGTGCC
Source organism: uncultured Acidobacteriota bacterium (assembly GCA_963780035.1). Classification (GTDB taxonomy): domain Bacteria; phylum Acidobacteriota; class Terriglobia; order Acidiferrales; family UBA7541; genus Palsa-295. Next base: position 213,927 of record CAWAAG010000028.1, read on the forward strand.
TTTGGCGCGGTTAACGGCAAAGACAGCGATGCTATTGTCGTCGCCGCGATTCGAAGCGTAGAGAAACTTTCCGGAAGGGTCGAGCACGACTTCCGCGGCGGTGTTCTCGTCGTGGAAGCTGCTGGGAAGCGTCGAGATTTTTTGCAGGGGCGCCATGGCACCGTCGGCTGGATCGTAGGAATAAACCGTCAGCGAAGATTTCATTTCATTGATGACGTAGATGAATTTGCCGCTGGCGGCCAGCGTGAGATGCCGCGGCCCCACGCCGGGATCGGTCTTGATCACGCGAGGACTGCCAAGCGTCCCCTGCGATTCGTTGAAAGGATACACGAGCAACTCATCGAGACCGAGATCGGCGACGATCGCAAAGCGATTATCGGGAGACATCGCGATGGAGTGCGCGTGCGGGCCTTTCTGCCGGTCCGGATTCACGCTGGAGCCGTAGTGGCGGACGAATGCGGTGGAATCGCCGATTTTGCCATCGGGCAGGATGCGATAAACGGCGACGCTGCCCTCGTCGTAATTCGCGACCAGAACGAAATGCCCGGTGCGATCGAGAGTGATGTACGCGGGCCCCGGCGCGAGCGAAGAAACTTGATTCAACAGAGTCAACTTTCCCGTTGCCGGCGCGATCGAGAACGCGCTAACGCCTCCAGTGGGCTGGCCGTTGAAATGATCGGTTTCGTTGATGGCGTATAGAAACCGCTGGTCGGGCGCAACCGCGAGGAAAGACGGATCGGCGGTCGCCGCGGCGAGTTCGGGCGGGGAGAGGACGCCTGTCGAGGGATCGAACTCGCAAACATAGATGCCCTGGCTGCCGTGCTCGGTATAGGTCCCGATGTAAACGCGATCTTTTGTGGCGGCCGCTGCGTGCGCGGAGATAAATGCCGCGAGCGTGAGAAACGCAGCTAGCAGAAGCCACTGTGCGGTCCTGGCGCGGCGGATGGAAAACTCACTTTTCATAATGAGACCCTCCTACCTGGGCAATCATTCTCTCGAAATTCCCGTTGGCACGCGATTTACATTTTATCCCGGCTCCGGAATCGGTTCGATGCGTCGCAATAGGAAAATATATCCTGCGATGCCGAGCAGCAAGATCGCCGTCGCCGCCACAAATGCCGACGCGAACGAGTGAGTGATAGCGGCGACGTAGCCGGTAACGATAGGCGCTGAAATCGCGCCGAGCTGTCCGCAGAAATTGACGATGCCGCCGAGCCGACCGACACTTTCGCGCGGGGCGATCAGAGAGGGCACGGTCCAAGCGACCGGCGCCGCCGCGGCCAGCCCTCCGAGTGAAACGCTGATCCAGATGAGGGCGGTCACGGGAGTGTGCGCGTGTGCGGCGCCTAAAATTCCAAGCCCCAGGCCGGTGCCGATGACCAGCACTGTTTGGCGCACGCGGCTTTGGTCCGCGCCGCGACCAATCAGCGCATCCACCAGCCATCCGCCCACTGCCAGGTCGGTGAAAGTGGCGAAAAGCCACGGGACGCTCGTATACAGCACGGAATGCAGCAGGTCAACATGCAGGGAAATCGAAAGGTAGCTGGGCAGCCAGGTAAGCAGCAGATAGAAGCAATAGTTGTAAGCGCCCCAGCCCAAGCCGAGGCCGTAAGTTTTGGGCTGGCGGAGCAAATAACCGAGTGAAGCGCCGCTCGTCGCGCTCGCATTTCCTTCCGGCTGCACGCGGCCTTGCTGCATGAATTGCAATTCTTCGTTGGAAAGCGACTTGTCCGCGCTGGGGTTGTAGTAAGTGCAATAGAAGAGGACGAAGTAAAAAAAACTGATCACGCCGGTGGCAGCGAAACTCCAGCGCCAGCCGAAGCGCAGAAGCAGCAAGCCGAGAAATGGCACGCCGATGGCCGTCGAAAATTTCGCGGCGGCGTCGGTGATGGCGGTGGCCAGGCTGCGTTCACTTTCCGGAAACCAGTAGCCGATGGCTTTGGCGTTGGAGGGAAAAGTGGGAGATTCGCCGACTCCGAGAAGAAAGCGCGCTCCGAAAAATCCCGCGAGGCCGCTGGAAATGGATGCAGCGAAGGAAGCAGCGCTCCACAGCAGCGTGCTGGCGCAACCTACCCGACGCACGCCCCAGCGATCGAGCAGAACACCCGCGGGGATTTGCATCAGCGCGTACGTCCAGCTGTAAGCGCTGGAAAGAAAACCGAAGGCAATCATGGAGAGGCCGAAGGTCGCGTGCAGCGCGTTCTGGGAGACGGAAAGATTCACGCGATCGAAAAAATTCACCAGGACGCCGAGGGAAAGCAGGAAGGCGATTCTCCAGCGCCTGCGCGGCACAAATGAAAGATTGGGAAGCGTCTCGGTTTTAATGGCGGCACCATTAGTGCGATTCGGACGTTACCGCGGATTGGTGATCGGAGCCGGCAAACGTTTGCAATCGAATAGTTCCCTTGGCGGATTCGGGGCCTTCGCGAATGGTCGCCAGTTGGTTGGCGGCGACGTTTTTGAAAGTATCGGTATTGCCGAGCGGCCAGCGCACCTCGATGTCCGCGCTTTTCTCGACGCCCAGGCCGAAATGCAGTCGCGGATCGTTCGCTGAGACGTAGCTCGATTGGCTCATCACTTCCTGCGCTTGCATCTTGCCGCCATACCGGACCAGCACGCGCCCGCCGATGCCGCTGCGATTGCTCTTGGTGCCTTCCAGCCGGACTTTTAGCCAATGGTTCTCGGGGGGAGCATCGTTGCGCAGGAGCGACGGCGGCTCGTTCTGATTCATGACCACCACATCCACGTCGCCGTCGTTATCAAAATCGCCGAAAGCGCAGCCGCGGCTGACGTGCCGCGCCGAAACTCCCGGGCCAGCTTCTTCGCCCAATTCGGCGAACTTACCGTTTCCCAGATTGCGGAACACGAGACGAGGGCCGCGTCTGGGGTATTGCGGATAAACAGGCTCCAGTTCCGGATACACAGTGCCGGTGACCACAAAAATATCGGGAAATCCGTCGTTATCCAGATCCAGCAAGCAGGTACCCCAACTGATGAAGCGGCGTTCAATGGCCAAACCCGCTTGCGAAGTGACGTCGGCAAATTCTCCCTTCCCTAAATTGTGATAAAGCCCGGTGGCTTGTTTTTGAAAATGAGTTTTGACGATGTCCAGCCGGCCGTCCAGGTCGTAGTCACCGATGCCCACGCCCATTCCCGCAACTTCCTTGCCCTCGCCGCTCAGAGCCACTCCGCGCACCAGCCCTTCTTCGCGAAATGTCCCATCATGATTGTTCATCAGCAGCAAGCTGGGTGTGGAGTCGCAGGCGAGAAGAATGTCGGGCCAGCCATCGTCGTCCGCGTCGAAGGCCGCGGCCGTTAAGCCGTAAGAGCCGCGGAGAGCGCCGACGCCCGACTCCTTGGAGACGTTCGTAAACGTTCCGTCACCATTGTTGCGATAGAGAAGATGGGAGGGCAGCGGCAGCCCGCTCGGTCCGCAGTTCACCGGAACCCCTTCGTAGTTGCAATTGGGCATTTCCAAGGAGGGTTTGGGCGCGGTCGCTACGTCAATGTCCGCGTAGTTCGCCACAAAAAGATCCAGAAGACCGTCGCGGTTGTAATCCACGAAGGTGCATCCCGAGCCGAACCGAGTGCGGGGATCGAGCAGGCCCGCTTTGGCGGTGACATCGGAAAAAGTTCCATCCCCGTTATTGCGGTACAGGCGATTCTGGCCGTAATACGTGACGAAGAGATCCTCGAATCCGTCGTTGTTGTAATCACCTACGCATACACCCACCGCCCAACCCGCATCGAGCAAGCCTGCTTTGGCCGTCACGTCCGTAAATGCGCCGTTTCGATTGTTTTTGTACAGGCGATTTCCGGCATCGGGCGGGACGCTCGCGAGCCGTCGGCCGCCAAGGATGAAGATGTCCATCCAACCGTCGTTGTCGTAATCGAAAAATGCGCAGCCTCCGCCCATGATTTCCGTAACGTAAGTGGCCATCGCGCCTTCGCCGTAAATCATCGTTTGCGTCATTCCCGCGCGGGCGGCGACATCCACAAATCGCGAAAATGGCGGCAGGTTCTTCGGCGTGGCGGCGATCGCGCCGCACCAATCGGGGACGAGCGCTGACGCCAGCGCCGCGGGAATCGTCTGCAACATGCGGCGCCGGCTCCATCGAACGGACTTCCGGGGCATCATCGCGGTCAGTGTACCATCTCGCTTGCTCTCCGGACCGGCGCAGTCTGCGCGCGAATCATGGCGGTGGAACGGCCGGCAGCAAGATTTTACTTCCGGCAGTCGCTTCCGCTCTGCTAGCGTCGGCTTGTCTTCGAGGCCATTCTTGATTCTATCGAGCAGAATCGTGGCGACGGCTGGTATGGCGCTGGCAGTGGTCGCACTCTGCCTGGTCGCGCCCCCGGCGCTACACGTGCAAAGCCAGCCACCCGGCGAATCTCCTCGCGCGACGAGGGACCACGTGAATGGCGAGGGTTGGTGGCCAACCAAGGCCACGGCCTCGTTCAAATCCTTTGTGGGAGACAGCGCTTGTACCGGGTGCCATTCCAAGAAATCCTCTTCTCAACCGAATACGCCGATGGGCCAAGCCGCGGTGCGCGTGCTCGAGCTTGGTCCGTCACCCGAAGTTGTTCCGGCGACGCTGCAGCTGGGGCCTTACCTATATCGAATTTTTTCGGATCACCTCGGTTCCCGGCTGGACGTCAGCTCCGGCAAGCAATCCACGACGGCGAGGGTCAGTTGGATTTTCGGCGCGGGCGTGCACGGCCAAACCTACATTCTCGAAAAGAATGGCGCCTTCTACGAAAGCCAGGTGAGCACCTTCGCGGGCATACGGGGCATGGATCTCACACCTGGTCATGTGCAGTTGGAGGCAGGCGATCTTCAGAATGCGCTGGGAGACCGCCTTTCCACGTCCGCGGCGGCTCGCTGCTTCGCTTGCCATACCACTTATTCATCCACCAATTCCGATTTTTCGGCGGCTCGCGCGATTCCGGGAATCCATTGCGAAGCCTGCCATGGCCCGGGCCTGGCGCACGTGGCGGCAATGCGGGAGGACCGGACAGCCGAAGCTTCAACGACGATTTTGAACCCGAAGCATTTGAGCCCGGTGGAATCCGTGGATTTTTGCGGGGCTTGCCACAGAACTCCGGTGGATGTGGTGGAATCCACCGAGGCCTACGGTCCTATCAATGTTCGCTTTCAACCGTACCGGCTGGAAAAGAGCCGTTGTTGGGGAACTCGAGGAGATGACCGGCTGACGTGTTTTGCGTGTCACGATCCGCACGAGCCATTTGCGCACGAGGCGAGCTATTACGATCAACGTTGCCTGGCTTGTCACGGCGCGCGAGGAGGCGCGGCATCCGCGCAGGGCGTCTCGCCCGCCGTTTGTCCGGTGGCGACGGCGAACTGCGTTAGCTGCCACATGCCGAAATCCGATGTTCCGGGAATGCACGCAAAATTTACGGATCACTATATAAGGATCGTCCGGCCCGGCGAGCCGTACCCGAACTGAGGCATTGGTTGCGGCAGCAGTACGCGCGCCAATCCCTATTTTTGCGCAGGTGCGGCGTTCAACAGCGCGTTCAATTTCTGAGCCTGCGGATTGTCTGGCTGCAATTGCAGAGCGCGGTCCACCGCCTCTTTCGCTTCCGGCAACTTGGACTCCAGGTACAAGGTGGCCGCCAGATTCACCCATCCCTTGGCGTAACCGGGCGAAGCGCGCACCGCCAGCCGAAAATGCTCTTCGGCGGACGCCGTGTTACCAGCGCGCGATTCGAGGTAGCCGAGCTGATTTTGCGCTTCACCGAGGTTTGGATCGATCCGGATCGCCTGCTCAAGCGCCGCCTGTTCGTTCGATATGTCACCGGTTTTTTCAAACGCCATCGCGAGCTTGTAGGCGAGCGTCGCATCTCTGGGATTGGCGGCGAGAGCTTCACGGTAGAGCGCGATGGCCTGCTGGACGTCTCCCGCAGCCATCTTCTGATCGGCAAAGTCGGCCTTGGCATAAGCCTGCGTCAAGTCTGATTTTTCCTGGGCTTGTTGTTTGTAAATCTTGAGTTGCTCATCGGCCGCCTGATTTTCACCCAGCGTCCGCAAGACGGTGGCGAGTTCGAAGCGTACCGCCGGATCCTGATCTCCCAGGTCAATCGCTTTCTGCAATTGCTCTCGAGCTCCTTGCGGATCGTTCAGTTCGGCCAGGACGCTGCCCAGATTGCGTCGCGATTCGAAGTGCGTGGGATTCAGCGCCACCGCTTGTTCTAGATGATTCCGAGCGGCTTCGTATTTTGCCGCGCGGCGCTCCAGGACCCCATTCAAATACAGCACTTCCCAGTTGTGCGGAGCTTCCGCCAGCAGCTTGCCGGCGAGCGGCTGGGCTTTCTCGGCCTCGTCCTGCTGTACCAAAATCCACAGATACAATACGCGGGCGTGCAAATCCGCGGGGTGGTGTTTGATCGCGGTTTCCAGAACGCCAGCCGCTTCCTGCCTGCGCGCCTGCAGCACCAGTGTAGCTGCCAGCGCCTCTGCCAGCGGCAGCGAAGCAGGATGGGATTGCAACGCGGCGCGCAAAATTCCGTCGGCGGCGTCGAGCTTTCCGGTTTCGGAGTAGGCCGTGGCGAGCGCGATCACAAGGTCAGGACTCAACTGTGCCGATCGAGAGGGCGCACCGAGCAGCGCAATTTCTCCGGCGTAGTCCTTCTGGCCGAGCAGATCGGCGCTGAGGGCATCGAGCGCCGTGGCAGAGTTTGCATCCATTGTCAGCGCGGCCCGCCATTCGATTTCGGCGTCCATCGTGCGATGCACCGAATCGAGCGCCGCGGCGAGAGCCAGGTGAGCCTGCAAATTCTGGGGAGCGAGCCGCACAGAGTCCTGCAACGGACCGATCGCGTCCGCTACGTTCCCGGAGGAATATAAACTCTTGCCCAAGAGGTATGCCACGCGCGCGGAGTGCGGGTCCAATTGAAGCGCTTCTTGAAATGCTTTCGCTGCGCAAGCGAACTCGCCATGATCGTTAAACCAAACGCCGCGCTCGGTTTGGACTGCGGCGCCGGGATGGGCGCGCACTTTTGCTTCGAGAGCCGCCGGCGCGGCGCAAGGTGCCGCGAGGCAACAGGTGGTGTTGAACCCGATTATTGCGAGGAAGAGCATTGCAAGGATGAGGATCGGTCGAGCGCAAATTCCCGTCCTGCAAAATCTTCGCAAACGCTTGCTCCCCGTGCCGCCAATCATGGCGTGGTCCATGCTTATCAGAACATCAAACTCGGAGGTGAGCAAATGTACGGCAGACGGGGATTCGCGGCTATCGGACAAGCACTTCGCTCCCATGCGAGCGACAAACGTAAACGTAGTGCAGCGCGACGAGATTAGCTCGAGTTCCTGTGCTTCGCGCGGCTTGACGCGGCTTTACTGAAAGCGCTGGAATCTTCAATTTCGGATTCCATCGAGATCCGCTCTAGGAAGAAACTCAGATTGCTTTTCATGATCACGTGCGGCGCCAGGCGCAGTTGGTGCGAAGGGCAGCGGCCTCCCACCAGAAATTCGTTTAACATTCGCAACGCCAGTTGTCCTTGGCTCTTGGGCCGCTGGTAAAGAGTGGCCACTACGGCTCCTGATTCGATATGCGGAATCAATGCTGGAAACAGGTCGGTAGTGATCACCGTCAAGTGGTCGTTTAATCTGCCCACGTCTTTCAGCGCCTCTAAGACCGGAGAAGAGTTCGCCGTACTGATGTACAGGCCATTCAAGCCGGGATGTTCCCGCAACAACGTCCGGCAGGTTTCGTAGGCCTCCGTTTCGTCCTCGTGGTTCTGCACTGCCTCCAATACTCGCATGTCCGGGGCGAAATCGTTGACGGACGCACGGAACGAATTAAATTTCTCCGCGTGGTCCATAATTGCGAGATCGCCGGTGACCACGGCCACGTTTCCTTTTCCTTGCAACAAGCGGCTTAGCAATTCTCCCGCCAGTGCTCCGCTCGCCGGAGAATCGATCGAAACCACCGCCAGACGCGCGGTGCCGGGTGCGTCGGTGACCACCGATACCACAGGAATCTGCGCTCGCGCCGCCTTCAGAATCGAGAGCCGCAAGTCTTGCGGCCGCCCCGTGGCTATGATGATCCCATTTACCTCCGAATCCAGGGCGTCATCAAAGGCCACCTGTTCGCCCAAGCCCATGTGCGGGAAAGTGTGGCGCTCAACATCAATACCGAACGCCGCAAAAGTCTTGGCCTCCTCTTCTATTCCTTCGCGCACCGTATCCCAAAAAGATGCGATCTGCGCCGGCAGATTAATGGCGATTCGCAACCGCCGCTTGGAAGATAAGAATCGCGCCGCCGGGTTTGGCTGGTACCCCATGGTCTTGGCCATCTGCAGGACCCGGGATTTGGTTAACGGATTGACGCCGCGGCGGTCGTGCAAAGCACGGTCAACTGTCCCGATTGAAACTCCCAAAGCCTTGGCAATGTCGCGGATTTTGGCAGATTCGTTCATCAGGCTTCCGTTTACGTCCACGTGCTCGAAACATGATAGCGGTATGTGGTGCCCAGTACAAATATCGCAAAAACTGATGAAAGTCATTAGAAAATCCTTGACAACGGTTTGCTGGGGAGAGATTATGCGCGAAATTGCCGTGTACGTTAACGCAGGTGCTTTTGGCCGGGTTCAGCGCTTTGGGCGTTCTTTGGGTGGGTACTAGCAAGTAGCTTCTGGGGAGGCGTTTACGATGCGATTTTCTAGGGTGTGGCTCATCTCTGCTTCGTTGCTCGTGATTTTGCTCCTTGCCGGCACCGCTGCGTTCGGCCAAGGAACCAGCGCCAGCCTCACTGGCCAGGTGACGGATAGCTCGGGAGCCGTGGTGCCGGGCGCCAAGGTCACCGCTGTGAACACCGGAACCAGTCTCGCGCAAACGGCGATATCTAACGGTGAAGGGATCTACCTTATTGCACCTCTGCCGCCTGGACATTACAAGTTGACGGTCGAAGCGCCGGGCTTCCAACGCTACGAACAAAGCGGCATCGAACTGTTTGTGAACGTCGCCGCAACGCAAAATGTCGCCCTCAAGACCGGCAACGTCCAGGAGACCGTAACGGTTGTCGAGAACGCCGAATTGATTGATACCACCACGCCGGAACTGGGCACCTCCGTGAACGAAGCCGCCATCACCCAGTTGCCCTTGAATGGCCGCGATCCGTCGTCTTTGGTCTTCCTAGCACCTGGAACGACCAGCGTGCTTATGGGCGGCGGTCAGCCCGGCATCCAAGCTGGCTTCTCTTTCCCCACCGAAACAGGGGCTTCCGCCAATGGCGGTCGCCAAGGCAGCACGGAATATTTCTTGGACGGCGTGCCCAACATGGATAACTACATGGGCTTGACTGCGCCATTTCCTAACGCCGACGCCACCCAGGAATTTCGCGTGATTACCAATAATTTCAACGCGCTTTACGGTTTTGCGCCGGGCGCAGTGGTTAGCATCGAAACTCGCTCCGGAACCAATCGTTTCCACGGCGGCGCATTCGAATTTCTCCGCAATAAAGATTTGAACGCCAGCAACTATTTCACGGGCGCCACGGACCCGCTCCGACGGAATCAGTTCGGCGCCTATGGTGGCGGCCCCATCAAGAAGGACAAAATCTTTTTCTTCCTGAATTACCAGGGGACGCGATCCTACAGCGCAGCTTCATCAAACTTTACGCAGACTCCAACTCAAGCCATGCTTAATGGAGACTTTAGCGCCGTATCGGCCACTCTTTGCGCCCCCGGTCCGCACACGCCCGTGGGATGTCCATTCGCAACCGTAGGTGGCAAACCAAACCAAGTAAATCCGGCACTGTTTAATCAGGCCGCTGTCACCGTTACCACAACCGGCCTTCCGCTCGGGGGTGACGCACAAGGCGCGGTCGGGGGTGTTTTCTACCCGGGCGCTGCCGTGATCCAAAATTTTGATGAAGGCACTGCCAGGCTCGACTTCAACATTTCCGCGAATCAGCGGCTCTCCGTGCGCAGCTTTGTGGACAATTTGATTCAGCCTTCTGAAGACATTCCCGGAAATATTCTGTCGGTGCTCAACCCCAATCCCTGGTCGGAAGTATTCGGCGAGCGAATGGAGTTCTACAATGAAGCGGTCAGCCATACCTGGACGGTCAGTCCCACCGCCGTGAACACCATTTCGGTCTTCTGGACCCAGATGTCGGCTCACAACTCAGCGGCCGTGAAGGACAGCAGCGGGCAGAATATGTGCTGGTCGCGCTACATCAACGTGAACGAGCTTCCGGGCCAGTGTTACATGGAGGGCTTTTCGGTAGGCAACGGTGGTTTCAACGGGGGATGGACCGAGCCGTCGCAAGAAGTCCGCACGACCTACGGCGTTTATGAAAACTTCAGCAAAACTTTGGGAAACCATGTTCTTTCCGTCGGCATGAATTTGCAGCATCAGTATGCGGCAGAGAACACGCAATATCCGACTACGCCGATCGTGGGTTTCAACGGCCAGTACACCGGCAACGGGCTGGCGGACTGGCTGCTCGGCTACATGCAGTCATACACCCAAGGAGCTGGCGAAATCGCCGTGGTCCGTGGATGGCAGCCAGGCTTCTACGGCCAGGACCAATTCCGCGTCCGGCCCAACCTGACTATCACTGCCGGTTTGCGCTTTGATCCCAACATTGCCCCGGGCGTTGCGGGCGGTCGTGGCTCAGCGTTCGTGCCTAATCAACAAAGTACGCTTTTCCCCAATGCTCCCCTGGGCCTGGTGTTTCCGGGTGACAAGGGGATTAGTCAGGGCTTGATGCCGAATACCTACAAAGCGTACTGGCAACCTCGGATCGGTGTCGCCTGGCAACCGGGCTTCCTGCCGAACACTTCGATTCGCGCCGCCTTCGGCATGTTCACGGCGCCGCTGCAGTACTCGATGTACAACCACACGGCGGACATCAGCCCGTTCAGCCCGACATTCGCTCTCAACGGAGGGAGCAACACGCCTCTCGATCTGAGCAATCCGTGGTCCCAGAACGCCGGGACGAATTTTGTAAGCCCGTTCCCGCCGTTCGCACCGTTCAAACCGCCGTCGGACGCCCCTTTCGCACCGCCTTTCACGATTCCTGCAGTCTTTGACCAGAATTTCAAGTTGGGAGTGACGCAGAGTTGGAATCTTTCCATCGAGCACCAGTTCGGCCAGAATCTGGTGGTGCGCGGGGCGTACGTGGGCAGCGAAAGCTATCACCAGTCGGACATCATTGACCAGAACCCGGGCATCTGCGGTCCGGTGGTCGGGGGTGCTTGCTCGAACGGTGGGCGGACTACCTATACCAACTTCTTCAACATTCTCGACAATTTCAGCAACGGAACGGCGAGCTACAACGCGCTGCAGTTGGGAGTGGAGCAGCATTTGAGCCACGGACTGCAGTTCCAGTCGAATTTCACGTGGTCGAAAACCATGGACACCGCCTCCTCAGGAAACATTTCCTTCGGAACCAATCAGCTTCCCAATCCGTTCGACCTAGGCTACAACCGGGGCATTTCCTCCGAAAACGTGCCCTTCATCTGGGTGAGCAATCTGGTTTACACCTCGCCCGCACTGCGTGATAAGAGCCAGTTGATTCAGCAAACGCTGGGACGTTGGGAGATTAGCGGGATTGTCACCTTCCAGTCTGGTTTTCCGTTCGGCATTAGCGGCGGCGACGGGAACAATAACTCCGGTTCTCTGCAATTTGGCGATCGAGCCGACGTGGTGCCGGGCCAAAGTTTGGACGTGCGCCAAGGTGGCAAGTCTAATTGGCTGAACCAGTACTTCAATACGGCCGCGTTCACTCCCAACGCAATCGGTACCTTCGGCAACAGCGGAAAGAACATGTTCCAGGGACCTCCGTTCCGGACAATGGATTTGGCGATTGCGAAGAACTGGACCTTTATCGAGAGATACAGTTTGCAGTTCCGCTGGGAGATGTTTAATGCGTTCAACACACCCAGCTTCGGCACCCCCGACAACAACGTCACCGATGGACCGAGTTCGTTCGGCCACATCTTCGGGCAAGGCGCGGTACCGCCGCGGGTAATGCAGGCCGGTCTGAAATTTGCATTCTGACGCACGCCCCACCAACTGGGTAGCCTCGGCCCACCCCCGCGGCTACCCAGAATTCCTTGAGGCTTGCGGCGTTTCGTAGTAGTACAAGACGAACGACAGCTGCATCATTTGGGCGGCAGTAAGGAAACTGCTCGGATCCGCGCACCGGCAATGACTCGGCGCTCAAATCTCTACGCCTCAGGACAACTCGGGCTAAGCATCATGAAAATTTTCAAGCAAGCGGCTCTCGCGTCCGTGTGTTTATCCTTCTTCTTGGCGTTCGCAATTCCCATGCCCGCGTTGCAGGATTCCGCCACGACGGTTGTCACTTTCGACGCTCAGCAACCGATCCCTCCTCCCGAAACCGGGTACTTCAATCTGGGAGGCGTTTCCAAAGGCGGCAACTCTCTCTCGGTCAATAGCCGCTACGTCTTCATCAATTCCAAGCCCTGGCTACCGGTGATGGGCGAGTTTCATTTTTCCCGCTATCCGGAAAAATATTGGGAAGAAGAAATCTTGAAGATGAAAGCAGGAGGAGTCCAGGTCGTCTCCACCTACATTTTCTGGATTCACCACGAGGAAATCGAGGGCCAGTTCGATTGGTCCGGGCAGCGGAACCTTCGCCGCTTCGTCGAGCTTTGCGGAAAGCATGGGATGTACGTCTTCGTGCGCATCGGACCCTGGGATCACGGCGAGGTGCGCAATGGCGGTTTTCCCGATTGGCTCCTCGCCAAAGCCAAAGTCCGTACCAACGATCCGGTTTATTTGTCTTACGTCAAGCGCTTCTACGGCGAAATCGGCAAACAATTGCAAGGATTGTTCTGGAAAGATGACGGGCCGATCATCGGCGTTCAACTCGAGAACGAATACGGGAAGCGCGGGCCGGACGCTGGAGCCGCGCACATCAGCGAGCTGAAAAAGCTGGCGCTGGAAAGTGGAATTGATGCGCCGCTTTACACCGTTACTGGGTGGCCCAACGCCGACTTTCCTCCGCGTGAAGTGATTCCGGTATTTGGAGCCTATCCCGATGGTTTTTGGCAGGACTACCCGGGCAACGCGCCGCCCGACGAGGCGTATCTTTTCACGTTGAAGCGCGACACCAACGATATTCCCGCTGCTCTGGTGCAGTCCGCGAAACAGCAAGACAAGGCCTTCGCGCACGATCCTTACTTTTTGGCGGAAGCCGGCGGCGGCATGGAACTTTCCTATCATCGTCGCCCGCTGGTGCAGCCAGCGGATGTTGCGGCGGTGAATGTCACGCACGTCGGCTCGGGCGCGAATCTATACGGCTATTACATGTTTCACGGCGGCGCTAACCCCAAGGGCAAGCTGACCACGCTTCAGGAATCGCACGCCACGGGATATCCCAACGATCTTCCGCAGATTTCCTACGACTTCCAGGCTCCGCTGGGCGAGTACGGTCAGATGCATCCTTCGTTTCGCAAACTTAAATTGTTGCACCAGTTTTACAATGAGTTCGGACCAGACCTGGCTCCCATGGTTGCGTCACTACCGCAGCAGACTCCGGCCAGTCCCGAGGATTCGGCGGTTCTGCGCAGTGCTCTGCGCACCAATGGCGATAGCGGATTCCTCTTTATCAACAACTATGTGCACAACCTGGCGATGCCGGAACGCAAGAACGTTTCGTTCCGAATTCGTCTGCCCGGAGACACGCTCCAGTTGCCTCGCGAAACCGTCAACATTCCCGCGGATTCGTACCTGATTTGGCCGTTCAATTTGGCGCTCGAATCCACGCGTGGCGCCAAGGATCAGCCGCGCCTGGTTTACAGCACAGCCCAATTGCTGACCAGATTGGAAACGAACGATTCGACTTACTACGTTTTCTTCGCGATCCCCGGAGTAGCTCCGGAATTCGCGTTTGCAGAAAAGTCGCTCGGCAAGCTCACGGCCGCAGGCGCCACCCAAACTCGTGACGGTGGCAATTTGTATCTGGACGGTCTGCAGGCTGGCACCGGCGACGCCATTTCCATTCAACCGGCTTCGGGTAAGACCATTCGGATTCTCCTGCTTTCAGAACCGCAGGCTGAAAACCTCTGGAAGATACAGTTGCACGGCACGCAATACCTTGTGCTGTCCGGCGCGGACGTTTTCTATGACGATGCCACTCTGCATCTGCGCTCGCGGGATAGCTCTGCTTTGACCTTTTCGATCCTACCTGGCTTGGCCGCGGCCCCCCGGGCGACTGCTCCACTGCAAAAATCCGGCAGCGACGGCGTATTCACTTCCTACCTCGCCACAATCGAGCCACGCACCTTTGAGATTCACTGGACGCAGACCAAGCAGGCTGGCCCGGCTCCTCCAGTGCAGACAAGTTCCTTGCAGCGAAAGCGTCCGGTGGCCGTGGTCCCCGATGAATCTGCATTCAAGAATGCAGCAGGCTGGCGGATTACGCTGCCTGCGGGCGGTTTGGAGGGCCTCAACGACGTTTTCCTGCGAATTGATTACGCCGGCGACATCGGACGGCTATACGCGGGCCAGGATTTGCTGGATGACGACTTCTACCACGGCGCGACATGGGAAGTGGGTCTGAAGCGCTTTGTGCCGATCCCCGGTGAAGAGCTTACGCTGGATGTACTGCCCCTGCGGAAAGACGCTCCGATTTATTTTTCGCCCCAGGCCCGGCCCGATTTCGGCTCCGCTCAGCAAATTTCTGAAGTGCGCGCGATCACCGCGGTACCAGAGTACGAAGTGCGAATCACTTTCTAGCGCCGCCCTGCGGTAGCGCGGTGCGAGTGAGCGGGTTCGCTCGCGCTCGAAATGCGCATTGGAGAATGGCTCATGAGCCACGATTGCGCTATTTTTGAAGTGACGCGCGAGGTTCTCAGCAGTTCAGAAGCTCATTCAGTGGATGGCGGCGCGCAAGTTCCTGGGGAGAGACGAATGACGAACAAGAAAGCGGCCCGCAAAAAATCCGTAGCGCCGGTCGCTAAACGCGCCATCACCAACCACAGTGTTCTCAATGAGGCCTACGAGTACCCGAGACCCAGTTCCTTTTCGCGCGGTATGCGAATCGATCTGGGCGGCACCATCATGCTGCTTATCTCCGGCACGGCCAGCATTGACGAGCACGGAGCTACCCTCCACGTGGGTGACTTTCGCGCGCAGTGCCGCCGCACCTTCCAAAATATCACCGCGTTGCTGGCATCCGAAGGCGCCACTTGGAAGGATATCGTCCGCACCACTTGCTATCTGCGCGACATTGATCGGGATTACGCGCAATTCAACGAGGAGCGTACCGCATTTTACAAACAGCAGGGTCTGGACCCGCTGCCCGCTTCCACCGGAGTCCAGGCCAAACTCTGCCGTCCCGAACTCCTGGTCGAAATGGAAGCCATCGCGATGTTTCGTGAGCTGCCCGAGGAGTAGCCAGTTGCGACACAGACCGGATACCAACCCTCAAGTTTCGCGTGCTATCGTTTACACGGCTGCCGGTGCCCTGCTGCCGCCGCCGCGTGTATTCGAATGGCGCGCTCGGAGGTGAACGAAATGAAATTCTCCAGCCACAATATCCGCCGCCTCGCGCGATTCGCCATTCCACTGCTCGGAGTGGCCGCGTTCCTTGCGCCTCTCCTGATTCGGCAGTGGTCTGCACATTCGCTGCATCTGGGCCTGGTTAGCGCCCTGGCCGCCGAGTCGCACGCCCAGGCATCCATCACGGTGGATTATCCTCAAGATGGCTCGATTTTCCCGCCGGAGATCACACCGCCGACTTTTATTTGGCGCGATGCCAATGCCTCCGCCAAGACCTGGCACATTGAGGTCACCTTCGCCGATGGCTCGCAGCCCATCCACGTCACATCCCCCGGCGACCCCATAAAGATCGGGAAGATTGATCCCCGCTGCGTGTCGGACACCAACAAGCCCCCGTCACTGACTCCCGAACAAGCCGCCGCGCACACCTGGATTCCGGACGCAGACACCTGGGCCATCATCAAGCAGCATTCCGTCGAGCGCCCCGCTACGATAGAAATTTCGGGCCTCGCCGAGAACCCCGCCGATGGCCCTATATCTCGAGGCCGCGTCACTCTGACCACCTCGAAGGATCCCGTCGGCGCGCCGATCTTTTACCGCGACGTGCCGCTGATGCCTTCAGCGGGCGCGAAAAATTTCATCCAGCCACTCGCACCCTCCCAGCTGTTCCTGATTAACTGGCGCCTGCGCTTCATTGACCAGCCGGAAAGCCGCTTGCTCATCCACGACTTGCACGTGTGCGCGAATTGCCACTCGTTCTCATTGGATGGAAAAACGATGGGAATTGATATGGACGGGCCAAAGAACGACAAGGGCCTCTACGCCATTGTGCCCATCCGCGCGAACATGTCCATTCGCAGCCAGGACATGATCTCCTGGAACAGCGATCTCGCGGTTGGCAAGTCCCGCGTAGGCTTTATGTCTCGGGTCTCGCCCGATGGACAATACGTCGTCTCCACGTTTGCCGGCATGGGCCAGAACATCCCCAGTTCGTTTTTCGTGCAGAATTTCAAGGACTACCGCTTTCTCCAGGTCTTTTATCCCACTCGCGGCATCTTGGCTGTCTACAACCGCGCCACGGGCCGCAGAGAGCCTCTTCCCGGCGCCGATGATCCGCGTTACGTGCAGACCGACGGCGTGTGGAGTCCCGACGGGGAGTACATCGTCTTCGCTCGCGCCGATGCCAAGGACCCTTATCCCGCCGGCCAACAGCCTCCCACTCACGCCAACGATCCCAACGAAGTGCAAATCCAGTACAGCCTCTACCGCGTCCCCTTTAACGGCGGGAAAGGCGGCGACCCGGAACCGATCCTGGGAGCCTCCGACAATGGCATGAGCAACAATTTTCCCAAGGTTTCGCCGGATGGCCGCTGGATCGTCTTCGTGGAGTGCCGCAATGGCCAGTTGATGCGGCCCGATAGCCAGCTCTATATCGTGCCGTTCAATGGCGGCACCGCGCGACGCATGCGAGCCAATACCTCGCTCATGAATTCATGGCACAGCTTTTCGCCCAATGGGCGCTGGCTGGTTTTTTCTTCGAAGAGCCGCTCGCCCTACACGCAGATGTACCTCACGCACATTGACGAGCAGGGCCAGGACAGCCCGGCCATCTATATTGATAATTCCACGGCTTCCAATCGCGCCGTCAATCTGCCTGAATTCGTCAATATCAAGCCGGATGAAATGGAAAGTATCGCCGTCCCGGCTTCCGATCTTTACCGCATCATTGATAATGCGCTGGCATTGCAGCAGGGAGGCGACAACGCCGCTGCGCTCGCCGAATGGAAAAAGGCGCTCGCGCTCGATCCCAATGATCCTCGCGCCAATAACGGCATCGCCGTCTCTCTTTCCCTCGCCGGAGATTCCGACCAGGCCATCACATACCTGCAAAAAGCCGTCCAGCTCAGCCCTGATTTTTTTGAGGCCTATTACAATCTTGGACTCGAGCTGGCCAAGAAAAATCGCATGAACGAAGCCATTGCCGCGTGGCTCAACACCGTGCGGATCAGGCCGGATTTTGCCGGCGGTCACGAGAACCTCGGCTACGCTTACTATCTGCAAGGGAAGTTTGCCGACTCGCTGACGCATTTGCGTCTGGCTCTGCAGTCCGATCCCGATCGTATTTCGGACCTCAATCTCGCCGCCAGCTTGCTTGCCACTTGCCCGGACTCCGCGCTTCGCAATAGCGCCGACGCTCTGGCGTTTGCCGATCGCGCGCAGCAGCTTACCAAGGGGCAAGACGCGGCGATTCTGGACACCTTGTCCGCCGCGTACGCCGAAGCCGGGCGTTTCCCTAAGGCAATCGAGGTGGAACAGCAAGCCATCAGCGTCGCTTCGCAACAAGGTAAGGCCGCGCTGGCGAATACGCTGAGCGCTCATCTCACCCGGTATGAATCGCACACGCCTTTGCGCGAGCCGCCGGATCCCGTTTCTTTTTGAGGCGCTCGCGGGCCCTGGTTTTCGCTTGCTGAACCGCTCGGTAGGGCGTTTCACAGCGAAATCAGACCGCGGCCCGACGCAACACCCTTTGCCACCGGCAAAATCTGCACCGTGAGGCCTTCATGGACCGACGCGACTTTATGAAAACCACCGGAACGCTCCTTGCCAGCGCCGCGCTTCGCCACAACGTCTTTGCGCAGGCTGCCGGCTCGGACGAGGGGCGTCTAACCCTGCCGATCAATCGCGGCTGGCGCTATAGTCCGTCATTCGTGGAAGGTGGTCACGACCTCGCCTTCGATGACTCGAAATTTGAGCGCGTCGTCATTCCCCATACGAATGTTTCTCTGCCGTGGCACAGCTTTGACGAGAAAAGCTACGAATTTGTCTCGCTTTATCGCAGACGCTTCAAATTACCGCCCGCAGCGCGCGGCCGCCGCGTATTTGTGGATTTTGAAGGCGTGATGACCGCCTCCACCGTGTGGATCAACGGCCGGAGGCTGGGCGAATACAAAGGCGGCTACACACCGTTTTCATTTGAATTGACACCGCACCTGGATTTTGAGGGCGACAATCTCCTGGCCGTGGATGTGGATTCTTCGGAGCGGCCCGACATCCCGCCCTTCGGCAATCGCATCGATTACCTCACCTTCGGCGGGATCTATCGCGAAGTTGCCTTGCGCATTGTCCCTGCCACGTGGATCGAGAATGTTTTCGCGCAACCTCGCAATGTCTTGAGCGAGCATCCCTCGCTCGATGTGGCCTGCTTCATTCAGCATCTCGAGCCTTCTGCGGACGCGCTGCTGTTGGAAGCGGTCCTTTTCGACGGCGAGAACGCCATCGCCAAATCCACGCAAAAAATTCCGCAGTCGGGCGTCACCAGCGAACCTGTCAGCCACACTCTGGAATTTGCGTCATTGCCAAAAATCCAGCTTTGGGACATCTCGCATCCCTATCTGTACTCCGTCCGCATGCGCCTGCTGGATGGCGAACGTGTCCTCGATCAGACCGTCCGCCGCTTCGGCTTTCGAGAGGCGCAATTCACCGATCATGGTTTTCAATTGAATGGCACGATCCTCAAGCTGCGCGGCCTGGATCGCCACCAGACCTTTCCCTTCGTTGGCCAGGCCATGCCCGCGCGCGTGCAGCGCCGCGACGCCTACATTCTGCGCAAACAACTCCACTGCAACATCGTCCGCACTTCGCATTACCCTCAATCGCGCCATTTTCTAGACGCCTGCGACGAATATGGGTTGCTGGTCCTGGAAGAAATTCCGGGATGGCAGCATATCGGCGATCAAGCTTGGCAGGATATTTCCGTGGATAACGTCAGCCGCATGATTCGGCGGGATTGGAATCATCCTTCCATCGTTCTGTGGGGCGTGCGCATCAACGAGTCGCGGGACAATCACGATTTCTATACGCGTACGAACGCGATGGCACACAAGCTCGACCCCACGCGCCAGACCGGTGGGATCCGCTATTTTCAGGACTCGGAATTTCTGGAAGACGTCTTCACCATGAACGATTTTGGCTGGCCGTTGAAACCGCCGAATCATCCGCGTTACCTCAACACGGAATTTGTCGGCCACACTTACCCCGTGAAATCTTTCGACGACAACGTCCGGCAACGCGAGCACACCATCCGCCATGCGCGGGTGCATGATGCGCTGGCGGCCAATCCGCAATACGCCGGCGGCATCGGTTGGTGCGCTTTCGACTACAACACGCACTCTGACTTCGGCGCCGGAGATCGTATTTGCTATCACGGCGTAACGGATATTTTTCGCGAACCCAAACCGGCCGCGGGATTCTATAAGTCGCAGTGCGATCCGGAGCAGGAGATTGTCCTGGAGCCGGCATTTCATTGGGCGGCGGGCGATGAAGCCCTGCGCTTCACCATCGCGATGATCTGCTCGAATTGTGATCATCTGAAGCTGTATGTGAAGAACAATGCGGATTGGGAGCTTTTTGCCGAAGCCGAGCCGGATCACGAACAGTTTCCCCATTTGCGCCACGCGCCGTTCAGTATTGATCTCACCAAAGTGAACAAAGGCTGGGGTGATCTGCGGGTAGACGGTTTTCTCAAGGACCAGCAGGTTATCTCCAGGATGTACTCTGGCAGGGGAGTGGATCAGAAATTTTCAGTTCAATCCGACGATAGTGAGCTCTTTGCGGATGGCGCCGATAGCACCCGCGTGGTGTTCCGCGTTACCGACGAATTCGACGCGATTCGGCCCTACGCCGACGATCCCATAGCGTTGAGCCTGGAAGGTCCGGCGGAGATCATCGGCGACAATCCCTTCGCCCTGGTGGGGGGCACGGGGGCCGTTTGGATTCGAGCGAAAGAAGAGCCGGGAACCGTTCGTCTCACGGCCAGGCATCCGCGCCTCGGCACTCAGACGGTGACCGTAATTCTCCATGAAGCGCCAGCGGAGCGCGCTTGAGCGCGGCGAGAGAGCATTGAACGCACCAATATAAAACTCCAGCGCCTGCTGGAACTGGCTGTGACCGTTTTCGAGCGAAACGCTAGCAGCCATGGCGCGACTGCGCTGGCGGCGTGCGCACCGCCAGTGGCGGCTCGCAGCGGGCCGTAGGCGACCGG
This sequence comes from uncultured Acidobacteriota bacterium, assembly GCA_963780035.1. GTDB lineage: Bacteria > Acidobacteriota > Terriglobia > Acidiferrales > UBA7541 > Palsa-295. The sequence continues at coordinate 234,470 of CAWAAG010000028.1, forward strand.
AGAGCCGCGGTTTGCAATCCGCCCTGGGGTTCGTTTTCCTTCGGATTAATGGCGGCGTGTGGCCTTGTACAAGTTCATTGTCTCCGGAGCACGAAAAAGAGTAGTATGCGCACACTAGGGGTTCGTGTCCGGGCTTCGACGATGATCATGATTCGGATCACCGCCGCTGCGGAGCACACCTAGCGTTTCTCGCCGGTTGGTGGAAGTAACTGCAGGATTTCGCGAAGATTTTGGGGCGACTATGAAACTTCCCCCGCATCTTTCTGCACCACTCGCGGTTGCGTGCTGTATTTGTGCCTGGTTCGCCCCGGTCGTGTGGGGCGCCGGTTCTTCTCACTCCTCCCCTGAACCGCAAGAAGCGCAATCGCACGAACCGGCGACGGCGAGCATTCCGGGTCCTCTCCGTTCCTTCCTGCGCATGGCTGGGATCAGCCAGAAGGTTTCTGCCGATGAAGTGATGCCGCTACTAGCCCGTAACGTATTCATAATCGGCTATCAGGGAACAGGCGCGACCAGCCAAGCAACGGAGTTTTTGATCCTGCTCCGGCGATACGTGCAGCAGGCCACGGAGCTGACAGCTTACGCGGGAACCGCCGGCGTAATTCGAGTAACCAATTGCAGCGACGCGAAGGACTTGCTGGCGATCCTGGGTTACCGGACACGTCCGGACTGCGGAAAGAGCAGCACCTTCGTGGAGACTGCGGATGCGCGCAGAGCATTTCTTACCATTGACTCCGGATTTCCGCTCCCCGAACTGGAGAAAACTCTGCAGGGCGGCGGGCCTTTCGTCTATCCGTACCCGAGCTCGCGTGTACCGATATTTTTAACGGAGGCCGAATGGCGGGCGGCTGGCAAGCACGGCGGGAATGACGATAACAGCCGCACCTTGCTGGAGGCGCTTGTGCATGATCCGGCGCTGGCGCGTCTTTACTATGCCTGGGCGCACATGGATCCTGAAACGCAGGAGACTCTGCAGCATTCGCCGGGACTGAAAAAATTGGTACCGCTCGGCACCTTGCTGGATTTTTACGGCAGCTACCTTCTCGTACGTTCGGGGGGCATGGTTGTGCCGGGCGGGCCGGCGGCGGAGCCGAAGTGGAGGGACTTGGTTGGCGCAAACCCGCATTCGCCGCCGGAATTTATTCAGCGGCTCCTCACCAAAGACGAGGGCTGGCTGGCCTCCTACTTTGATTCGCTTTCGCGGGTTCCCGCCGCGCAGCAAGCGCACTTTGTGGACTCTCCCCGGCTGCGGCAGTACTACGAAGCTCTGCGCGGAAGAAACGTGTCCCCGAGCGCCACGGCATCGGTGTTCCGTCCTGATCCAACCCTCTTGCTGCTGATTACTCGCATGCAGTGGGAGCCCAACGGCGAGCCACACATTCCCGGAAATCTTCAAGCCTGGAAAGCCTTCTTCAAGCAGAAGGCCGTTGCCGACGCCGCGCACAGCGCCAATGTGGAAATCAAGGGCTGGAAAACTCCCGACGGACTCGTGGAGGTGATGTTTGCACTGTCCCGCCTGTACATAGACGGAGGGCCGACCGATGCCTTTCTCACGTTCAGCGAGATAGATGCCAAGCGGCCCGCGGAACATCACTTGAGCGCTTCCACGGTTGAGCTGATGGCCCGCAAATACCGCGAGTTGCGCGATCAGTATTTGATCTTTTCCGAATTTCCACAGCTGGGCGATGTGTCCATTGCGGCGTTTGTGACCACCGCCGAATCCCTGGGCAAAATTCCCGACCATACGCTGCGCGGCAACGCCATGGGAATTTTCGAAGCCAATGTGGGGCTTTGGCAAATACTGGCTCGCCAGGGCGAGATTGCCCGGGCCAAGCAGGACGAGTCCTGGCAGGGAATGCTCCAACCCTTCACGCGCGTGACTTCGCCCGACGAACTTTTCGATGCCGGACGCAACTCGCTGGCGCAAGTCCTGCTAGCGGCCAGCGGCGAAACCCGCCGCTCACAGGATGAAATCGTGGAATTAATGGCTGGTCCCCGCCAAACGGATCCGGAAGGCCAGCGCGTCCATAGCCAAGTGGCGGATCGGATGCGCCTAGTGATGGACGATCAGCGACTCGTTTCCCTCGATACCCTGCTGGCGCTGGGCGATGGCCTGCGTGCAACGGCGCGCGGAAATCCACCGGACGCTGACTTGCTCCCGCTCGCCGAAGAGCTCACCGAATTTCAGATGCCCCGGCCCATCTTTACCAAAAGCGAGAGAACCGAGTTTACGACTGGAACTTATAACAACCACCACACCGACCTGGAAATGCGGACCGATATCGCCCAGCTTTTGAAATCGAAGGCACCCGCCGCGGAATTGGAGCAAGCTCGCGGCCAGCTTGTTCCTTTCTTCAGGGACACACTGGTGGGCCTGAATTACGCCTATTACGAGCCGCCCGGGGCGCAGGCTCTGCACAATAATCCGCTTCTGATTCGGTCCCATGACTTCGCGGGCGAAACGGTTCTGGGCGTTGAAGATTCGGTTTGGCAGACGCCGCGCGTTTTCGGCATCGGATCTCCCGCAGGCGGAGGCGCTCACCTGGTTGGATCGCTGGCCGACTTGCCTTACGTGCTGGCGCAGATGGAGCAAGATTTTATTTCCCCGGAAAACGTGCAGGCCCTGATCTGGCCGGACGTAACCCCGTGCGTTTTGGCCGGTTCCGTTCTGCCACGCTGGTGGAACGTCAGCAAGGATGAGCTCCACGCCGTCGCGCTCTATCAGCGCACGGGAGAAGAACTCCTGACTTCCGCGGCGCAAAACGAACAACTGCGCGGCAAAGTGATCAGCATCTTCTCCGGCCGCATGATTCCCCGGCGGTCGGCGCAGTTGGAAGCTGCGCTGCAAGCGGGACGGCTGACGGAAGTCTCTTCTGGAGTTACTCCTGCCGATACCTTCTATCTAACTGCGGAATTTCTGCGTAGATTTCCGGGGGAGACCGATTCGTGGGGGCCAGCGGGGCGAGAGTTACAGGAAATGTCCCGCCAGCATCCGTCCGAACTTAGTTGGGAACGGCTTTCGCGGGATTTCGGAGTGCCGCATCCGGTACTGGCGCGAACCTACGGCCGCGAGTTGCTCAACCTCGCGCCATTCCCCATGTTCCAGGGTTATTCCAGCCGATTACTGGCCGAGAACTGGGATTCCATGAATCTGTATTGGGCTCGCTTGGCGGACGAGATGGGCTACGAGCCGGTAGCTCTGAATCGGTTGGCGCCCGAGCTGACCGTTCGCATGGTGGCGAAGATCTTCGCCACTGACCTGAATGACTGGCCGGCGCTGCTTCGCGCCATGCGTGAAACCGGAGAAGAGTTTCGGCAGGGCAAGCTGGCCTTGCTGCCGTCGGATACGGGTACCACGCAGCCCTAGGCGGCGAGGCCGGACAAATCATCAATTACACGGCAACCTCTGTGAAGTTGAGGTAACCAGCAGCATCGAGGTTCATCATGCTCAAGAGACTCTTCCTATTGTTCAGCGGTTGCCTCGCAGTTTCTGTGTTCTTCGCAATCCCCGCTGTCGGCCAGGAAGTTAGCCCGCCGCGCATCAACGTCACCGTGGACTTGGTTCAGCTGAACGTGGCGGTGACCGACAACAAGGGCAAGTACATTACAGGACTGCGTCCGCAGGACTTCGTCGTCACGGAGGACGGGATTCCGGAAAAAATCGCCAGGTTTGGTGAGGGCAATGAAACTGTCCGCGCCGTGCCGAATGCGTCGCCGTCAGATGCCAAGCCTCCCGATCCCCCGGAGGACCTGCAGAAGGATTCGGGCGAGCGAGTTTCCGCAAGTGAGCTCTCTTCCTTGGTGACCGGAGCCAACGTTTTTGTCCTGTTCGACACCAGCAACTACATGTACCGGGGTTTTGTGTTTGCGCAGGATGCCATTGCTGATTTCGTGCGCTCCCTCGAGGGCGCGGACAAAGTAGCGTTCTATTCTTACAGCCGCGATCTTTCCCGCGGCACCGTGCTAACCGCGGATCGATCGCAGGTGCTGCGCGCCGCGCGCACCACGGTCGCCGGAGACGACGCCGCGCTGTACAACTGCCTCCTATTGACGGTGCAAGACGCCGCGCATTTTATCGGAAGAAAAGTTATCGTGGTTTTCTCGAATGGTCCGGACAATGCCAGCATGGTGCCGCCCGAGCAGGTGGCCGAGTTGGCGCAATCCACGGGGACGACCATCTACATGGTGAGCACCGAACAAGCGCATCTGGAGCCGATCTCCAACGCAGTATTTCAACGCATGACGGCCGCCACCGGAGGTAAAGTTTATTTTGCCAGGAACTGGAAAGACGAACAGAATGCCTTTGCCTCCATCCGCGATGACCTCGCCCATCTTTATTCTCTCAGCTACTACCCATCGCCGAATCCCAACCGCGGCTGGCGCACGATTACCGTAAAGGTCGTGAACGGCCAACCCAGGAAGTACCACGTGCGAACCCGCGCCGGATACCGCCTGCGAAATTCTCGATACTCCTCGGAGGATGTTTCGGCCGCGCAGCCGCAAGCGAGTCCAGCACAGCCCTGAGTGGGCCAGCGGCAGCGCGGAAGCCGGGCGAATTAATTGATTGCCGAGTTGCGGCTTAGCGATGGGTTGGTGGGCCCGCTAGGATTCGAACCTAGGACCAACGGATTATGAGTCCGCTGCTCTAACCAGCTGAGCTACGGGCCCTGCGTTCTGAACATACTACACGGCAACGCGGCGGCGCACAAAACCGATGAGCTGCCACAGCCCCATTTGCTGGACGCCGATCCGATCTGCGCTACAAATCCCTCGTGTGATCGCGGGCGGCGTCGGCGCGCAAGTAGAGCGACGAATCCGGTCGGGCTTTATCCAAAAATACTCTAGAATCTGAGCGCGCGATCGCTGGGCCTCGCGGAGGAGGATGTTTCCGTGCGGCCACTGCGTTTCGCCCGCCGCGATGCACATTGACGCTCACCAGCATTTTTGGTCTTACAATCCCGTGGAATACGATTGGATCGACGAATCGATGCAATCGCTGCGGCGGGATTTCCTTCCCGTCGACTTGCGGCCGGAACTGGAGCGCAGCGGATTCCAGGGCTGCGTTGCCGTGCAGGCGCGGCAAACTTTGGACGAGACGCGCTGGCTTTTGGAACTGGTCGAGCGCGCTCCCTTCATTCTAGGAGTCGTCGGCTGGGTTGAACTGCGGTCGTCGCGCGCGCGCCAGGATTTGCAATTGTTTGCCGGGAAATCCAAGCTGGCCGGCATTCGCCACATCGTGCAGGCAGAAGCGGACGAGCGCTTTCTGCTGCAGCCCGAGTTTCTGCGCGGCATCGCCCTGCTGGAAGAATTCGATCTGGCTTACGATATCCTGATCTACGCGAAGCATCTTTCGGTGGCCGCGGAGTTCGTCGAGCGATTTCCGCGCCAGCGATTCGTGCTGGATCATTTGGCGAAGCCGCCGATCAAAAGCGGCGACATCGCGGCTTGGGAGCGTGGAATCCGCAAGCTGGCGTCCTTTCCGAACGTGTGCGGTAAACTTTCGGGGCTGGTGACGGAGGCGGACTGGCGCGGCTGGAAACCGGAAGACATCGCACCCTTTCTGGACGTTGCGTTTGAATGTTTCGGCCCGAGCCGATTGATGATCGGTTCGGATTGGCCGGTATGCACGGTAGCGTCTTCCTACGCGCGGACGATGAACGTGGTGCAGGATTATCTTGGCAAGTATCGGGCGGACGAGCGTGATGCGGTTCTGGGCGGCAACGCAGAACGCTTCTGGAAGCTGAAACGATGAGCCTGGGTCGCCGAAGCACTTTCCTACTATCCGGTAAATAAGGCGCGGTTCGTGGCGTGGATCAAACCGCCTACACTAAGCGCTCGCAATAAGGCAAAATAGAAACAGTCAAAATATGCATACCAAGGTGCTCCAGCTCGATTCGCGGGACAACGTGCTGATCGCGCTCGAAGAGCTTGCTCCAGAGGAACGCATTTCTTTCGGCTCGCAAACCTACACGGTGGTTTCCCGCATACCGGCAAAACACAAGTTCGCGACGGAAGATCTTGGCGTCGGAGCGGACGTCGTCATGTACGGCGTGCTGGTGGGCAAAGCCATGCAGCCGATTCGGCAGGGCGAGCTGCTCACGATTCGCAATATCCATCACGAAGCGGCTGGGTTCCACGAGAAAGCGGAAGATTTCCGCTGGACTCCTCCGGATGTTTCGCGCTGGAGGTACCGCACTTTCGCGGGATATGCGCGCACCGACGGACAAGTGGGCACGCGCAATTACTGGCTGGTGGTGCCGCTGGTTTTTTGCGAGAACCGCAACATTGCCGTCTTGAAGCAGGCTTTCGAAGAAGAGCTTGGCTTTGCCGTGCCGCAGATTTATCGCCGCCAGGTGGCAGAGCTCGCGAAACTCTATCGCGAAGGCAAGACCGAGGAGCTAAAGTCGAGCGCTCTGCCCGGAAATGAGGCTGGCCCGCAACGCTCCAAGCTATTTGAGAGTATGGACGGCATCAAATTTCTGATGCACGAGGGCGGTTGCGGCGGAACGCGCGAAGATTCCAACAATCTTTGCGGATTGATTGCCGGCTACATCCATCATCCCAATGTGGCGGGTGCAACCGTGCTGAGCTTGGGTTGCCAGCACGCGCAGATTCCGATTCTGCGCGAGGAGTTGCGCAAACGCGATCCGCACTTTAATAAGCCTCTCGTGGTGCTGGAACAGCAGCAAAGCGGCACAGAACTCTCGCTGCTGAGCGAAGCCATCCGCCGCACCTTCCTCGGCCTGGTGGAAGCCAATAAGGCCCAGCGCACAGCCGCGCCGCTGTCGCATTTGTGCGTGGGGCTGAAATGCGGCGGTTCGGACGGTTTTTCCGGCATCTCCGCTAATCCAGCGATTGGACATGCCGCAGACTTGCTGGCCGCTCTCGGTGGCCGTACCATCCTTTCGGAATTTCCGGAATTGTGCGGCGTGGAACAGGAACTGATTAATCGCAGTACGCGAAAAGAAGTTTCCGACCGCTTCGCGTATTTGATGAAAAGTTATGGCGCGCGAGCCAAAGCGGTAGGCTCGGGGTTTGAAATGAATCCAAGCCCTGGGAATATGCGTGACGGATTGCTGACGGATGCGATGAAATCGGCCGGCGCGGCTAAAAAAGGCGGAAACTCTCCGGTTGCGGCGGTGATAGATTATCCGGAATACTGCACCGAGCCGGGCCTGAACCTGCAGTGCACGCCAGGGAATGATGTAGAGTGCGTAACGGCACAGGTAGGCGCGGGAGCGAACGTGGTTCTATTCACCACGGGCCTCGGCACTCCCACGGGGAATCCCATCACTCCGGTGGTAAAACTTTCCACGAATTCAGCGCTGGCCGAGCGGATGCCGGACATCATTGACGTGGACACCGGCGCGATCATATCCGGCCAATCCACGATCGCGCAGATGGGCGAGAACATTCTGGAGTTTGTGATTCGCGTGGCTAGCGGTGAGGCGCGCACCAAGGCCGAATTGAAGGGGCAGGAAGATTTCATTCCCTGGAAAAGGGGCGTCTCGCTCTGAAGCCCGACAGCGGAAGCGCGGGGAATTTCCGGTTGGATGGCAAGGTGGCCGTCGTTACCGGCGGCGGCAGCGGAATTGGCCGCGCCATCGCGCTGCGTTTTGCCGCGGGCGGCGCCACGGTCCGGGTTCTGGACCTCAACCAGGATCATGCGCAGGCCGTGACGCAGGAGATCGCCGCCGCTGGCGGCGAATCGTCAGCGCACGTTTGCGACGTAACCGACCAGAAGCAAGTGGCCGGCACGTTCGGCGAACTTTTCCGCAAGGGGCGCGTGCAGATCCTGGTGAACAATGCCGGGATTTCGCACATCGGGACGGTGGAGACCACCAGCGAAGCGGATTTCGATCGCGTGCTGCGCGTCAACGTGAAAGGATTTTACAACTGCATCCATCACTGCGTCGGCCATTTGAAAGCGAATGGCGGCGGCGTGATCCTGAATATGGCTTCCACGGCGGGCTCCGCGGGACTGGCGGACCGCTTCGCATATTGCACCAGCAAGGGCGCGGTGATCGCCATGACCTATTCGGTGGCCCGCGATTATCTGCCGCACCATATTCGCTGCAATTGCATTTCACCGGCGCGCGTACACACTCCTTTCGTGGACGGTTATCTGCAAAAAAATTATCCGGGGCGCGAGCAGGAGATGTTCGAAAAGCTGGCGAAATCCCAGCCCATCGGACGAATGGCCGAGCCCGAGGAAGTCGCCGCGCTTGCGCTTTTTCTCTGCTGCGATGAGGCGGCATTCATTACCGGCGCGGATTATCCTCTGGACGGGGGATTTTTCAATTTGCATGGTTAATCCATGGACCTGAAACTCACAGGCAAAGTGATTGTGGTGACCGGCGGCGCCAAGGGAATCGGCGAAGCCATCGTGCGGGGCTGCGCCGCGGAAGGCGCAATCCCCGTGATTATAGATCGCGACCGCGAAGCCGCGGCGTTCTTGCAGACGGCGTTGCTTAGCGGCGGCGCCGAAAGCGAAGTGATCGTCGCGGAGATTGCCGCACCGGAAGCCTGCGCCCGCGCGGTAGAACAGACGCTTGGAAAATTCGGCCGGATTGAGGCGCTGGTGAACAACGCGGGCGTGAACGACAAGGTGGGCCTCGAGCACGGTAGCCCCGAGGAATTTGTCGCGTCACTTTCGCGCAATCTGATTCATTTCTATGCTTTCGCGCATTATGCCCTGCCGGCGCTCAAGAAAACCCGCGGCGCGATCGTCAATATCAGCTCGAAAACGGCCGTCACCGGGCAGGGAGGAACTTCGGGATACGTAGCTTCGAAAGGCGCGATTCTGGCGCTCACCCGCGAATGGGCCGCGGAGCTGCTGCCGCACGGCATTCGCGTGAACGCGGTGATTCCCGCCGAAGTGAAGACGCCGCTCTACCAGCAATGGCTCACAACTTTTGACGATCCGCAGAAGAAGCTCGCGGAAATCGTGGCAAAGATACCGCTGGGCCGGCGCATGACCACTCCCGCGGAGATCGCCGCGATGGTCCTGTTCCTGATTTCCGAGCAAGCGAGCCACATCACGGCCCAGCATGTTTTCGTTGACGCCGGATACACGCACCTGGACCGCGCTCTTACCTAGCCTGCAATAGAGGATGTGACGAATGACGTCTGCGGCGAGCAGGCTGCCACCTGGCGGCAAGTCCGTCCCCCTGACGGAGCGCCGCTACCTCGTTCCGTTTGTTCTGATCACCAGCTTGTTTTTCCTCTGGGCGTTTGGCGTCAACCTGAACGACATCCTCATCCCGCACCTGAAGAAAGCATTCAGCCTGACGGATTTTCAGTCCTCGTTCATTCAAGTGGCGTTTTTTGGAGGCTACTGCCTGGCTGCGCTCCCGGCCGGTTGGACCATGGAGAGGATCGGCTACAAGAAAGGCATTTTGACGGGCTTGCTGCTGTGCGCCACGGGTGCGGTGCTGTTTCTTCCGGCTTCGTCTTCGCGCGTGTATGGATTTTTCCTCTTGGCGCTTTTCGTAATGGCCTGCGGGCAGAGTTTTCTGGAGGTGGCCTCCAATCCTTATGTGACGATTCTCGGTCCTGCGGCAAGCGCCGAGCGGCGCCTGAATTTTGCGCAGTCGTTTAATGCCGTCGGCGCGGTCCTCTCGCCCATCATCGGGCGGACGTTCATTCTCACTTCGGCTGAATATGCGCCCGCGCAAATCGCGGCGATGAGCACCGCGCAACTGGCCGACTATCGTGGCGCAGAGGCCAGCACGGTGAAGGGTCCCTACTTGATGATCGCGGGCATTTTCATCGTGATCGCCGTGCTGATTCAATTCACGCACCTGCCGGAAGTACAGGAGGCCGGGACCCCAGCGGAAGCCGCGGAATCAAGGCAGCAGGCCCGGAGCGTCTTGTCGCACGGGCATCTCGTGAGAGGTGTGATCGCGCAATTCTTCTACGTGGGCGCGCAGGTGGGCGTGGCCAGCTTTGTTATCCGCTTCACGCAATTTTGTGTTCCGGGTACGGTGGCGAAAGTGGCGGCGATGTACCTGATGCTGCACCAGGTCGGTTTCATGGCCGGGCGCTTTATCGGCTCGGCGCTTATGAAACGAATTCCGGCGCCGCGCTTGCTCTCTCTGTTTGCCGGAGGCGCGCTCCTCTGCACACTCGTTGCGTTGTTTGCTTCCGGCGTGACGCCGGTTTGGGCCGTGGTCCTCATCGGCTTCTTCCATTCGATCATGTTCCCCACGATTTTCGCTCTGAGCATCAAGAATCTGGGGCCGCTCACCAAGCGCGGCTCCTCGCTGTTGGTGATGGCCATCATCGGCGGCGCGTTCTTTCCAGCCATCATGGGCCGCATCTCGGACGCCGCCAGTATTCAAAAAGCGTTTCTGGTGCCGCTCTTTTGCTACATTTACATCCTTTACTTCGGAATTTCGGGCTACAAGCCCGCGGCGGCGCCAGTTCTAGGACGCGCCGCTCCGGAAACCGAGGCCGCACCCCTATGACCCGACGTTACTGCCTGACGCTCGATTTGAAAGACGATCCCACGCTGATTGCGGAGTACAAACGCCAGCACCAGAAAATCTGGCCGGAAATCACCCGCAGCATCAAGGATTCCGGCATCGAGCGCATGGAAATATATTCGCTGGGGACGCGCCTCTTCATGATCATGGAAGTGAACGCGCATTTTTCATTCGAGGAAAAGACGGAAGCCGACCGCAATAATTCCACGGTGCAGGAATGGGAGCAACTGATGTGGAAGTTCCAGCAGCCCGTGGCCGGAGCGCGCCCCGGCGAAAAATGGTTGCTGATGGATAAGATTTTTGAACTGGAGTCCTAGGCGGTCCAGCGTATCATTTCGCGCCGGTATTCATTTGTTGACGAGTATTTCCCCGTGTGTTAAATCCCGTGTCGCTTTTGCTTCCGCCGCAGGATTTGCATCGTCCGCAGGCTCGTGCGGGGGGACATTTTCGTTCAGCGGGTACAACGCCGGAAAAGGGATTTGCCGGATGGCTGCCGCACGAATGATGTAAACGTATACTCGCAGCCTAAACAGAGCATTTTGGACAATTACGGAGAATCTTCCATTAGCCAAACGCCGCGGCGCGGTGGTAATCTCTTCTGCGTTTAACCCGCTCCAGGCTTGGGATTTGTGGCGAGGCTGCCATGTTAGTTGCGCGCCGGCTGGGCACCCGCGAGGACGGGCACAAAACTAACAATGACCACACTGCTTGCCGCACTCACCGGAACCAGGCTCGTACATCTCTCCTTCGTTGACCTCGTAATCGTCGTCTTCTATTTTGTCCTCGTTCTGGCGATTGGCTTTTATCTGAAGGGCCGCTCGAACACCGGCGAGGATTTCTTCCTCGCGGGCCGCGAAATGACGGCATGGATCGCCGGCCTTAGCTTCCTTTCCGCGAATTTAGGTGCGCTCGAACTGATGGGTTGGGCGGCCGCCTCCTATCAGTACGGCATCCTGGCCACGCATTGGTATTGGATCGGCGCCATTCCGGCCATGATTTTTCTGGGCCTGGTGATGATGCCGTTTTATTACATTTCCAAGACGCATTCGGTTCCGGGATATTTGAAACTGCGCTTCGGCGAATCCAGCCGCGCGCTATCCGCGGTTTGCTTCGCGTTCATGACCGTGCTGATGAGCGGCATCAATATGTACGCGATGGCGCTGGTGATGAAGGTGGTGCTGGGCTGGGATATCAACTTCAGCATCTGGGTTTCGTCGATCACCGTGGCGGTGTACGTCACGCTCGGCGGGCTGCGCTCCGCTATTTTTAACGAAGTGCTGCAATTCATCCTCATCTGGGCCGGCGCGCTGCTGATCCCGATTCTCGGGTTGATCGAAGCGGGCGGCTGGAAACAGCTCCAGCTCAAAGTCGCGCAAAACTCTTCCGTCGAATACACGCATCTCTGGTCCACCCTGGGGTCGTTCAAGGACAACCCTATGGGCATTCACTGGACCGGGATCGTGTTCGGCCTGGGGTTTGTGATCTCGTTCGCCTATTGGACCACGGATTTTCTGGTCGTCCAACGCGTGCTGGCCGCGAAAGATTTGCGCGCCGCCAAGATGGCCCCAATCATCGGCGCCGCTTTCAAAATGTTTGTTCCGTTCATCGTGATTCTCCCGGGCCTGTTGGGATTGGCGCTTTTGCCGTTTAAGCTGACGGGTGAAGCAACGGCCGTAGCGACTGGCGGCCACAGTTACAACGAGGTATTGCCGCTGATGCTGGCGCGCTATTGCGGGCCGGGTTTGCTCGGCCTGGGCGTCACCGCGCTGATCGCGGGCTTCATGTCCGGGATGGCCGGGAACGTGAGCGCATTTTCGACGGTGTGGACCTACGACATCTATGCGCCGCTCTTCAAGAAAAAGGCGAGCGACGCGCATTACGTCCTGATGGGCCGCTGGTCCACGGTGGTCGGCGTGATCATCAGCATCGGCACCGCCTACCTGGTGATGCAATTCCTCAGCATCATGGATTACGTGCAAGCCCTTTTCAGTTTCTTCGTGGCGCCGCTTTTCGGCACCGTGATCCTGGGCATGTTGTGGAAACGCGCTTCGCCGGCCGGTGGATTCTGGGGCTTGCTGGCGGGCACCGCTTCGTCCATCGGAATGTGGGCGTGGGTGCATTTCGATCCCTCCGCGTTGCGCTACGTCGCGCTCTCCAGCGATGCGCGCGACATGGCCGAAAATATGTATCGCGGACTTTGGTCGTGGATCATCTGCGTCGTCGTGACCATCGTGGTCAGCCTGCTGACCAAGGCCAAGCCGGAAAGTGAATTGGCGGGCTTGGTTTACGGCGCGACGGATATTCCCTCCGAGGCGAAGGTTCCGTTATACCAGCGGCCGGCATTTTGGGCCGTCATTGTGACGATAGTTTTCATCGCTCTGAATATTATTTTCTGGTGAGGCTGATGCAATCCAACGAACCTATTTCGATCTGGTTCTTCATCGGAATCTCGCTGCTCTTCAATGGCGTGCTGATTCTGGGCGCGGGCCTCTATCAATTGGTCCATCCACCCGCGGTGCCGGTCGTCCTTTTCCATCTGCACGCCGGGATCTGGTGGGGCGCCATTCTGCTTGTAGTGGGGCTGGCTTACTGCATACGATACTCTCCTTCCCGCAGTTGAAGTTGTGCGGCTAACCGCGCGGCAGCCTTATCCTCGCCGTTGAAAGAGCAGACGCCGTCAACCGATCGCACATCGGCAGGATTCCCAGTTTAGTTTCAGGTCGATCTTGCGTTTATTCGACGCTCCGCTGGGCGAAGGTGCGTAGTAAAGTAGTACGCCGCAAGCTGGTGACGCGGCGGTGTAACTCCGGTCTCGAAGGGTGCTCGATGGCGATTCTGGTTACGGGTGGCGCGGGATATATTGGCAGCGTCACCGCGGAGCTATTGCGCGCGGAAGGCGAAAGCGTCGTCGTGCTGGATGATCTGGGGCGCGGCCACCGCCAGGCAGTCGCCGCGGACATTCCGTTCTACGAGGGCCGCGTGGGAGACCGGGCCTTGCTGGCGCGCATCGCGGGCGAACACAAACTCGAATCGTGCGTGCATTTCGCGGCTTTGGCATACGTTGGCGAGTCCGTGCAGAACCCCGCCAAGTATTTCGAGAATAACGTCGCCCAGGGCATCGCCTTGATGAGCGCGCTGGTGGAAGCGGGCGTGCGCCGTGTTGTGTTCTCCTCCACCTGCGCCACTTATGGAGAATCGGATCAACCCACCATTTCGGAGCGTACCGCGCAGTGGCCCGTGAATCCCTATGGCTGGTCCAAGCTGCTGCTGGAGCGTGTGCTGGATTCCTACGACGGCGCGTATGGTCTGAAATTTGCCTCTCTGCGCTACTTCAATGCGGCCGGCGCCACGGAAAAGTGCGGAGAACATCACGAACCGGAATCGCACCTGATCCCGAACGTCTTGGCGGCCGCGCAGGGCGACGCGCCGGAAGTGCCGGTGTTCGGAAAAAACTATCCGACGCCCGACGGCACCGCCATTCGCGATTACGTGCATGTGGCGGACCTGGCTGACGCGCACATTCGCGCGCTCGGACATTTGCGCCGCGGCGGCAAATCGGATTTTCTGAATCTGGGCACAGGGCACGGCTATTCCGTCCTGGAGGTGATCGAATCCGCGCGGCAAGTTACCGGGCGTGACATTCGCATTCACTTCGAGCCTCCTCGTCCGGGCGATCCACCGCGTCTGGTCGCCGATGCCGCGAAGGCTAAGACCGTGCTTGGTTGGACTCCGAACAAGTCTGACTTGCGCTCCATCATTGCATCGGCGTGGCAGTGGCGGCAAAAGCACCCGCATGGTTACGCTTCTTAGCGCTCAGGAAACCTGAATTCATGGCCAAGAAACTCTTGGGGATCGACGTGGGCACCGGCGGAACCCGCGCGGTACTGCTGGACGAGGACGGGCGCGTGCTGAATTCGGCCACTGCGGAGCACGCTCCGATGCATTCTCCGCAAATTGGCTGGGCCGAGCAGGATCCGCACGATTGGTGGCGTGCCGGTTGCCTAGCCGTCAAAGCTTGCCTGGAAAAAAGCAAGACGTCTCCCAGCGAGATCGCTGCCGTGGGCCTCACCGGGCAAATGCACGGCATGGTTCTGCTCGACGCGGGTGGCGAAGTACTGCGCCCTTCGATCATCTGGTGCGACCAGCGCACCGGCAAGCAGTGCGAGCAGATTACGGAGCGCATCGGCGCGGAGCGGCTGATCGAACTGACCGCAAATCCGGCGCTCACCAATTTTACGCTGCCGAAAATATGGTGGGTGCAGCAACACGAGCCTGAAATTTGGTCGCGCGCGCGCACGATTCTGCTGCCGAAGGATTATTTCCGCTTCCGGCTAACGGGCGCTCGCGCGATGGACGTCGCGGAAGCGTCCGGCACGCTCTTCTTCGACGTTGCGCAGCGCAAATGGTCGAAGCCCATCCTGGAGGCTTCCCACATCAGCGACCACATGCTGCCGGCGCTGCTTGAATCTCCCGAAATCAGCGGAGCTATTTCGCAAGAAGGCGCTGCGGCGACGGGACTGCTCGCCGGCACTCCGGTAGTGGCCGGAGCAGGGGACCAGGCTGCGGGCGCCGTGGGAATGGGAATCGTGCGTCCAGGGGCGGTGAGCGCGACGATCGGAACCTCCGGCGTCGTGTTCGCGGCTACCAGTCGTCCGGTGCTCGATCCGCAGGGACGCATCCATACGTTCTGCCACGCCGTTCCGGGCCGATGGCATGTGATGGGCGTCACCCAAGCGGCGGGCCTTTCTTTGCGATGGTTTCGCGACGAATTTGGCGCGGGAAATGCCGCCGCCGGCGGACGCACTCCCGAAGATCCTTACGAGCGATTGACCGGCGAAGCCGCCAAGACGCCTCCCGGTGCGGATGGTCTGCTCTGGGCGCCCTACCTGATGGGTGAACGCACGCCGCATCTCGACCCGCACGCGCGCGGCGCGCTCATCGGGATTACGGCGCAGCATCACCGCGGCCACGTGGTTCGCGCCATACTGGAAGGAGTGGCCTTCAGCCTCCGCGATTCTTTCGAGATTTTCCGCGAGCTGATAATTCCGGCGCAGTCCATCCGCCTGGGCGGAGGTGGAGCGCGCAGCGAGTTGTGGCGGCAAATTCAGGCGGATATATACGGCATGACCGTCGAGATTGTGGAAGCGGAGGAAGGGCCGGCGTTCGGCGCCGCGCTGCTGGCGGGGGTGGGCTCCGGTATTTGGTCGTCAGTCGAGGACGCATGTGATAAGTCTGTGCGTGTCGCGCGGCGTGTTTCGCCGGAAGCGGGCGCGACCAACCATATGAATCTTCGCTACGCCGTGTATCGCCAGATATATCCGGCGCTGCGCGATATTTTTCATGAATCATGAGAACTCGCAGGCGGGATATTCTGACTCTGGCGTAACAAATTCCAAGGAGCATGATGGTTACCGACAAGTTTCAGCCAAAGCCCGAGCATAAATTTTCTTTCGGCTTGTGGACCGTGGGCAATCCCGGACGGGATCCCTTCGGCGAGCCGGTCCGGCCTATTCTTCCGCCGGTGCAATTGGCCCAACTGCTGGGCGAAGTCGGCGCGTGGGGCGTGAACTTTCACGACAACGATCTGGTGCCGATTGACGCCACCGCCGCCGAGCGCGACCGCATTGTGCGCGATTTCAAAAGGGCACTGTCCTTGGTTGGCCTGCGCGTTCCGATGGCGACCGTGAATCTCTTCACCAATCCCGTTTTTCGTGATGGCGCCTTCACCGCCAACGATCCCGCGGTGCGCGCCTACGCGGTGCAGAAGACCATGCGGGCGATGGATCTGGGCGCGGAATTCGGAGCCAGGATTTTTGTGCTGTGGGGCGGGCGCGAGGGCGTCGAGACCGATGCCTGCCGCCGTCCGGAGGAGGCCATCAAGCGCCTGCGCGAGGCGGTCAATTACCTTTGCGAATATTCCGGCGCGCAAAAATATAATTACCGCTTCGCGCTGGAAGCCAAACCCAACGAGCCGCGCGGCGATTTGTATTTTTCGACGACCGGCGCCTATCTGGCATTTATTCCGACGCTCGATCATCCGGAGCTTGTCGGCGTGAATCCGGAAGTGGCGCATGAGACGATGTCCGGCCTGAATTTCCTGCACGCCGTGGCGCAGGCCTGGGAATCGCGGAAACTTTTTCACATTGATTTGAACGACCAGGTGATCGGCCGTTACGACCAGGATTTCCGGTTCGGTTCCGCGAATCCGAAGCTGGCGCTTTTTCTGGTGCGCTTCCTGGAGGATGCCGCCTACGACGGCCCCCGGCATTTCGACGCGCACGCCTATCGCACCGAAAACTACGACGGCGTGAAGGATTTCGCGAGCGGCTGCATGCGCACCTACCTGATCCTGAAAGAAAAAGCCGCGCGATTCAACGCCGACCGCGAAATTCAGGCAATTCTCAAGGAGACCAATGAGCCGGACGGGAGCGTCCCGCCCGTCGGCGCGTATTCGAAGAAGAGCGCCAAGGAACTGCTGGCGTATTCCTTTGATCGCAGCGCATTGGCTTTGAAGCGCTTGCCCTACGAGCGCCTCGATCAGCTGACCATGGAGATTCTCTTCGGCGTCCGCTGAGAGCGCAGCGCCGGGACCCCGGTCCCACGACGCCAACCTTACGCAGTCTTCAGCCCATCTGGGACCAGCGGCATGGAACGCAAGCGCACGCCGCTCGCATCGAAGATCGCGTTGCCAATCGCGGGTGCAATTCCTTCGATCGGTGATTCGCCGGCTCCCGCCGAAGGCAGGTCCTTGCGATCCAGCAACACCACTTCAATCGCCGGCACGTCGCTGAATCGCGGCAAGCGATACCTGGAAAATCGCCCGTTCAGGATTCGGCCATTATCGAATGCGATCGCCTCGAAGAGCGCTCCGCCCAGCCCCATGATGTTCGCTCCCACCACTTGATTGCGCAGGCCGTCGGGATTGACAATCGCGCCACACTCGAATGCGGCGACCACGCGCACGACCTTCACTTCGCCCGACTGCCGGTCCGCGGAAACTTCCACGCAGGTGGCGAAGTAGCCCCCTTTGTCGCATCCTCCCGCGATCCCGAATCCCTGCACGGCGCCAGTTTTCGCCTGGCTCCAGTTGAATTTCTGCGCGGCGGCGGTAAATACCGCTTTCAGCCGTTCGTCTTTCAGGTTGCGCAGCCGGAATTCGAGCGGGTCCATACCCGCGATGTGGGCGAGCTCGTCCATGTGCGATTCGCGCGCGAAATGATTGGCCGTCGCCGCCAGCCCCCGATACGACCCCTGCCGCAAAGGAGATTTCGTCGGATGAAACTCGATCTTCTGGTTGGGAACCTCGTAATACGTGCGGATGCCGGCGGCGCCGGAATTGTAGTTGTGAAATTCCCACGCCGTCAGAGTGCCGTCCTTGCTCATGCCGCTCGAAATTTCGATCACTCCCGCGGGCCGGAAATAGGCCCAGCTGAATTCTTCTTCGCGCGTCCAGTTCACTCTCACCGGACGCTTGGCCGCGCGCGCCAGCCGCGCCGCC
The DNA here is from genome assembly GCA_963780035.1 of uncultured Acidobacteriota bacterium. Classification (GTDB taxonomy): domain Bacteria; phylum Acidobacteriota; class Terriglobia; order Acidiferrales; family UBA7541; genus Palsa-295. The sequence continues at coordinate 252,455 of CAWAAG010000028.1, forward strand.
TCGATGGCCGTCTCCCCGGTATGTTTCCCGCCGTATCCCGAGCCCATGTCCGGCATCAACACGCGCACGTGATCTTCGGGGATGTGGAAAGCGGCGGCCAATTCGCTGCGCACGCCAAAGGGGCGCTGCGTGCCGGTCCAGACCGTCAAGCGATCGCCGTTCCATTGCGCGAGCGCCGCGCGAGGCTCGAGCGGCGCATGCGCGATGTAAGCGACCGTGTAACTTTGCTGCAGGCGGTGATCCGCCGAAGCCAGCGCGGTCGCCACCGAACCTGTTTCGTGGGGCGGCGGTTCATCCGGATCGCGCGGCAAGGCGTTCTTCTTCAGGTATTCGAATAGCTCCTTGCTCGAAGGCTGCGGATCGGATTTCCATTCGGCGCGGATCGCGGCGGCCGCCGCTCGCGCGGCAGTTTCGCTCGGCGCCGCCACCCCCACAAAATTTCCGTCATGCACCACAATCACGCCGGGGATTTGTTCCGCAGCATGAGTATCCACGGAAACCAGCGTCGCTTCGAACGCGCTGGGCCGCACGATCTTGCCGTAAAGCATGTCTGGGAGTTTCTGGTCGCTGGGGTATTGATGCTTTCCGGTCACGAAATCCCGCCCATCCACTTTGGGCAGCGATCGTCCTGCGACGGTCCAATCGGTTGCAGGCGCCAGCGGGTCTTCCGCCGGCAACGATTCCGTCAGTTGCTGCCCTTTCACTAGCGCGGCGTATTCCAGGGATTTTTTCGTCGCACGGATCCGTGATACGGCCATCGGCCGCCACCAGGCGCGCGCGGTCCACCTGCCATTGCGCCGCCGCGAGATTGATCAAAACATCGCGCGCCGCCGAAGCCGCTCGCCGCAGCTGCAGATTCATCACCGGTGTCGAGAGGCTGCCAAATGTGCCGCGGTCGTAAGGCGTCAATTGCGTATCGCCCATCACCATCTGAATCTTGCCGACCGCCACATGCAGTTCTTCCGACACCGCCTGGCTCAAAGATGTGCGAATGTTCTGCCCCACTTCTACCTTGCCGGTAAAGACGGTAACCCCGCCATCGTCGCCGACGTGCAGCCAAGCAGAGATTTCCTGCGGCAGCGCTTCCCCCGAAGCGCGCCGGCCGCCGCCCGATTCCTGAACCGCCGGCGTAGCCCTCGCCGCGCACACAATTAAAATCCCCGCGCCGAGGTACTTGAAAAATTCCCGGCGGTCGGTTTCGAAACGATACGGCGGCGTCTCTTGCAGTTCGTATCTTTCCGGTTCGATCGGAAAGTCGAATTTTCGTTGGGCGCTCATTGGCCCGCACCCTTCTGCGTCCGCGCTGCCTTCTGAATCGCGGCCACGATGCGCGGCTGCGTGCCGCAGCGGCAGACGTTGCCTTCCATGAAATCCACGATCTCGCTCTCGGAGGGATTGGCATTTTCATGCAGCAGCGAAGCCGCGGACATAATCATGCCGGAAGTGCAATACGCGCATTGCATCGCGCCTTCGTCGAGAAAAGCCTGTTGCAGAGGATGCAGGCGATCTCCCGTCGCGAGCCCTTCAATGGTTGTTATGCGCTTGTCTCCGATGGTGCCCACACGGGTGATACACGATCGCCGCGCCGTCCCTTCGATCAGCACGGTACACGCGCCGCATTGCCCCTCGCCACAGCCATACTTGCTTCCCGTTAATCCCAGATGGTCGCGCAAAACGCTCAGTAAACTTTCCTGGGAGTCGACGCTGACGCTGCGGCTGGTCCCGTTGACGTTTAATTGAGTGATGGTCGCCATCCGAACACCTCGTTACCGGAGTGACAGAATTGCTTTCCGTCGCACTGAGGAATTACAGCTTACCTCACGGCAGAGAATCATGTCCATTTGCGCGTGCTACGACGCGCAGAGCGGGCGGGCGTTCACAATCGGCGCACACCCTTGCATCCCGATTCTTGCTTTCTGAATCCTACTCACCGTAAGATGAAGAAGTACCCAGAAGCGGTTCGCCGCGAAAAGCGGTGTTATCTTGAGGTTTCCAGTCGTTCGTATCAGCGCATGAATATTGCACCACAACGCCAAAGCTTGCTTGGGAAAATCGCGTCCGACCGCAGGCTTTGCCTGCGGGTTGGCGTGCTGCTTTTGTTGGTTGCTATCGCGGGATTTTCCACGCTCGCGAAAGATAGCCAGTATTTCGCGAAGTCCAATCCGGCTCACTACATCAATATCTCCAGCAAAATGAAAGTGGCAGCGGTACCGGCTCTTATCGATCGGACGCCCTTGCTGCGTCATCTGGAAGGTTTCACTTTGCCGCTACCCCAGCTTCAAGTCGCTCGCGTGGTGCGGGCAGAGACTCCGCCGCTTCCGTCCATCGGAGTCACTGTTTCATTGCAGCATCGGTCCCCTCCGATTTTACTCTCCTAGCGTATCGCGTTCGTTTTCAGGACTGACGACTCTAACCGCCTGATTGAACCGGAACCTTTTTTGGTTTTTTCGGCGGACACGACCCCGGGGACAGGAGCCTCCATGAATTCGGAACCATTGCCCTCTGCATGCCTCGACCAATTGCGCGCGCTGAGCGGCTGCGTTGTGGCCAGCACGATTGAGACGTTCGGAGTTCGCCTCTGCAATAAGGGATTCAGCGATTCCCGGCTGCATTGCATTTTCGACGATCTGCCGCCCATCGTCGGCTATGCCGCCACCGCTCGCATCCGTACAGCGGACCCACCGATGGAAGGGCGCAACTACTACGACGGAGGAGAGTGGTGGGACTTCCTGCAGAAAATTCCGTCGCCAAGAGTGGTGGTGATTGAAGACCTGGATAACCCACCTGGCCTCGGCGCGTTCGTGGGAGAAGTCCACGCCAATATCTTGCGCGCGCTGGGTTGCATCGGGCTGGTAACCAACGGCGCCGTCCGCGATTTGCCGCAAGTGCATCCCACCGGCTTTCAGATGTTCGCGGCGAATGTTTCCGTTTCTCACGCCTACGCTCACGTCTTCGATTTTGGCGGTCCCGTCGAAATTGCCGGACTCTCCGTCGTTCCCGGCGATTTGATTCACGGCGATTTCCACGGCGTGCAAACCGTTCCGCGCGAGATCGCCGAACGCGTGCCCGCTAAGGCGCTGCAAATCGTGCAGAGACGCAAGGATCTGAATTCGTTCTGCCGCTCGGATGAATTTTCGCTGCCCAACCTTCGTCGCAAAGTCCAGGAGTCACACTCGTGATACGCAAACCAGCCTCTGCACTCGCGTTCTTCGCTCTCCTTGTTTTTGCAGCCGTTTTTGCCGGTTGCGGCGGCACGCACAACGCCTCGGCCGATAACCCAAGCAACGCTCCCCACGCAGCCGTGGTGAAAGTGGAGCGGCGCAATCTTGCGAATACTCTCGAAATCGCGTCCGAGTTCCTCCCTTACCAGGAAGTGGATGTCTACGCCAAGGTTTCCGGCTACATCCAGAAACTCTACGTGGATTGGGGCACGCACGTAAAACAAGGCCAGCTGCTCGCCGTGCTGGAAATTCCAGAACTGCAGCAGCAACTCCAGCAGGATGAAGCGTCCGTGCGCCGCAGCGAGCAGGATGTGGCGCGCGCGCACGAAGAGCAGAGCCGCGCCGAATCCGCTTACAACGTCGCGCACATCACCTACACGCGCCTCGCTGACGTGCAGAAATCGCGGCCGGAGTTGGTCGCCCAGCAGGAAATAGACGTCGCCCAAGGCAAGGACCTGGAAGCGAGTGCCGGCGTCTCATCCGCAAAGGATTCGCTGGCCGCCGCCGAGCAAGCTTTGCTCTCTTCCAAGGCTTCGCTGGCAAAAGACCAGGCCATGTTTTCTTACGCGCGCATGACCGCGCCATTCGACGCGGTGGTGACGCAAATCTACGCATACACCGGCGCGCTGCTGCCTGCCGGGACTTCGTCGAACAAGGGCGACTCCGCGCTTTGCCATCTCTCTCAAAATAATCTTCTTCGCCTGGTGATCCCCGTTCCGGAAAGAGCCGTTCCGGAGATTCATGACGGCCAGACGCTGGAAGTGGACGTTTCGGCGCTGAAGAAAACCTTCACCGGCAAGATCGTCCGCTATTCGGACCAGATCGACCCGAACACCCGCACGATGCACACGGAAGTGAATGTGCCCAATGCCAACTTCGAGCTGGTGCCGGGAATGTATGCGTCGGTGAAAATCCCGCTGCAATCCGCGTCCAACGTCCTCACCGTTCCAGTGCAAGCCATCTCGTTAACGGGAACTGGGCAGGGAACGGCGCTGGTGGTCAACTCCACCAATCATCTGGAAAGGCGCGAAGTAAGGCTGGGATTGCAAAGCGCTACCGACGTGGAAGTTCTCTCCGGCATCAAGGAAAACGAATTAGTGGTGTTTGGCGAACAGAATCAGTTCAAGGAAGGCGAACTGGTCGCGCCGAAGATCGTCGAAGCCCCGAGAATGGAGTAAGCCGCGCATGGCAAAATTTGCGATTCGCCATCCCTATTTCATCATCGTCGTCTGTCTTTTTATTTGCGTTTTGGGCGTCACCAGCGTGGTGCAGATGCCCGTGGATATGTTTCCCTCCATCAACATTCCCGTGGTGCTGGTAGCTACGTTCTACAACGGTATGCCGCCCGAGCAGATTGAAGCGGATATCACCGATACTTTCGAGCGGTTTTTCACCTTGGGTAGCGGCATTGACCACATGGAATCGCGTTCGATGGCGGGCGTCAGTCTGATCAAAATCTATTTTCAGCCTGGCACCGATGCCAATGCGGACGTCACCCAGGTATCCAACCTGGCGATGGCGGACCTGCGCCGTTTGCCGCAGGGCACCCTGCCGCCCGTGGTGATGAAGGTGGATGCCTCCAGCCTTCCGGTGTGCCTGCTGACCGTCGAGGGCAAAGGCCTCAACGAAACCCAGCTTCACGATTACCTGCAGTATGCGATCCGCAACCAGATCGCGGGAGTTCCGGGCGCGACCGTGCCACCTCCTTACGGCGGGAAATACCGCCAGATCATGATTTATGTAGATCCCACAAAATTGCAGGCTCACGAGCTCAGCCCCATGGACGTGGTGCGCGCTACCGATGAATCCAACCTCATTTTGCCCGCGGGCGATGTGCGCATCGGGCCCATGGACTACAACCTCTATACCAACGCGCAAGTGGCAAACGCGCAGGCGCTGAATGAGGTTCCCCTGAAAACAGAAGGGCAGCGCTCGGTATTCATCTCCGATGTGGGCAAAGCCGTGGATGGAGCCTCCATTCAATACAATATCGTGCGCGTGAACGGGCAAAACTCGGTGTACGTGCCGATTCTGAAGCAGGGAGGAAACACCAACACGATCGCGGTGGTCAACGGAATCAAGACGGCGATCAAAACTCTTCGCGATATTCCGCCGCAACTGAAGACCCACGTGGTATTCGATCAGTCGCTCTTCGTGAAGCAAGCCATCTCCACCGTCATGAAAGAGGGCAGCATCGGCCTGGTGCTTACGGGATTGATGATTTTGCTTTTTCTCGGCAGTCCTCGCGCTACCGTCGCAGTGTTTCTTTCGATTCCCTTGTCGGTGCTGGCCACATTCTTCTTCCTGCATTCCGCCGATAAGACGATCAACAGCATGGTGTTGAGCGGGCTGGCCTTGGCTTTTTCCCGCCTGATTGATAACTCCGTCGTGGTTCTGGAAAATATTTTTCGGCACATGGAGCTGGGCGAGGATTCGGTGACCGCTTCCGAGCGCGGAGCGGATGAAGTCTCCCTGGCGGTTCTGGCCATCACCATCGTCACCGTCGTCGTATTTTTCCCGGTCACCATGCTCTTCGGCGTCAGCAAATATTTGTTTTCCGCGCTGGCTCTTGCCGTGGTGCTCTCGTTGTGCGCTTCCTACTTTGTGGCGGTGACGGTCGTACCGCTCTATTGCGCCCGCTACATGCGCAATGCGATTCATCATGCCGCCGGGGCGGCGGAGAAAGCAAAATCCTGGGGTGCGCGCTTCCACGCCGGCTTCAACGCCCGTTTCGAACGCATGCTCAATCTCTACGACCGCTGGGTACAGAAGACGCTCGATCGCCCCAAGGAAGTGGTCCTCGGATTTCTCGGCATTTTCGTTCTCAGCTTCGTGCTCTATCCGCTGGTCGGCATGTCGTTCTTTCCGCGCACCGATGCCGGGCAATTCGTCATCAACGTCAAGGCCCCCACCGGCACGCGCCTGGAATTGACCACCGACTACGTGAAAAAAGTGGAAGACATCGTGCGCCAGGTGGTTCCCGCGGACGAACTGAACACGGTGGTTTCCAACGTCGGATTGATGTCCGATCTTTCCGCGCTGTTCACGCCGAACTCCGCCATGCATACGGCGTTTATCCAGGTGGGCCTGAAAGAAGACCACCGCGTCAGCAGCTTCACCTATATGAATGAAGTCCGCGCCCGCATTTCCGCCGAACTGCCGCAATTGCGCACTTATTTTCAATCCGGCGGGCTGGTGGATTCCGTGCTGAATCAAGGCATGCCCGCGCCGATTGACGTGCAGGTAAGCGGAATGGATTTGAAGGCGGCGGACCGCGTCGCTCTGGATCTGGCCCAGAAATTCCGCGCGTTGCCGGGAGTTGCCGACGTCTACGTCCCGCAGGATATGGACTATCCCGCGTTGAACCTGAACGTGAATCGCGCACGCGCCAGCGAGCTCGGCCTGAGTCCGAAGGAAGTTGTAGACAATGTGATTACCGCACTCACTTCAGATGCCATGATTGCGCCCAGTTATTGGGTGGATCCCAAGAGCGGCAACAATTATTTCGTCACCGTGCAATATCCGGAAAATCGCGTTTCCACGCTCGAAGACCTCAAGACCATGCCGCTACGCGCTCCAAACTTGAAATTGCCCACCTACCTCGATCAGGTGGCCGACATCAGTCCGATCCTCACGCCCACCGAGGTGGACCATTACCAGCTGCAAAGAACGATTGACGTGTACGTCGCTCCTTCGGGCGAAGACCTCAGCAAGCCCGCCAAAGAAATTTCCAAGATCGTAGACGCTACACCGCTGCCGCCCAACCTGCGCATCAACGTCCGAGGTCTTGTAGTCACCATGCAATCTTCCTTCCGTAGTTTTGGATTCGGATTGCTGCTGGCCGTCTTGCTGGTTTACCTGGTGCTGGTGGCGCAGTTCGCTTCCTTTATTGACCCGTTCCTGATCATCCTGGCTGTTCCCACCGGCCTGATCGGCGTGATGCTCACGCTGGCATTCACGGATACCACTCTGAACGTGCAATCGCTGATGGGCATCGTGATGCTCACCGGCATGGTGGTTTCCAATAGCATTCTCATCGTGGATTTTGCCAATCGCCTGCGCAAGGAAGGCCACAGCGTGCGGCATGCCGTCGCCGATTCCTGCCGCATCCGGCTGCGCCCGATCTTGATGACGTCGCTGGCCACCATCGTCGGCCTTTTGCCGATGGCCCTGAAACTGGAAACCGGCAGCGAAGCCTACGCTCCACTCGCTCGCGTGATCATCGGCGGCTTGACGGCTTCTGTGCTGCTTACCATTTTCTTCGTGCCAGCTGCTTATCTTTTGATTTATCGCCGGCAGGCCGAAGCCGGCACCACGCCGTTGCCCCAGGAGGCTAGCTAATGCGTCGCTGCAATTCGCTTTTACCTTTGATCGCTTTATTCGCTGCGCTGGGCAGCGCGCCGCGAGCCTCCGCGCAAATGCAACCGGCGTCCCCCGCGCCGGTGCCCATGCAGCAGCTTCCGCCGCAAGCGCAGCCGTCCGCGCCGGCGACGCAGAGCCTCACGCTGCAGGAAGCCGAGAAAATCGCGATTCAAAATCATCCGCAGATTCAGGCGGCATCCTATCTCGCAAACGCCGCGAAAGCGCAAGTCACCGAAGCCCGCTCCGATTACTATCCGCACGCGCACGGCAGCGTCACCGGCGTGAAAGCCGAAACCAACAGCCGTATCGCCGCGGGCGCGCTCAACAATCCCATCATTTACGATCGCTTCGCCGACGGCGTCACCGTCGAACAACTCGTCACCGATTTTGGCCGTACCCACGAGCAGGTCAAGAGCTCCGCACTGCACGCCAGGGCGCAGGAGGAAAACGTCACCACCACTCGCGCCGATGTCCTGCTGGAGGTGGACGCCGCGTACTACGGCGTCCTGAAGGCCCAGGCCGTGCTGCAAGTGGCCGAGGAGACGGTGAAGGACCGCCAGCTCGTTTCCGATCAAGTTACCGCGCTCGAGAAAAACAAATTGAAGTCCGGCCTCGATGTCAGCTTCGCCAACGTGGACCTGGCGCAGGCCCAGCTGCTGCTCGTGCAAGCCCAAAATGATCTAGAGGCTTCGTTTGCCGATCTCTCCACCGCTCTCGGCTATTCCGACCAGCGAACATTCCAGCTCGCGGACCAGCCGCTGCCTCCCGCTCCACCCGCGGATCTTTCCACGCTCACGGCGCAAGCCATGCAGAACCGCCCGGAACTCGTCAGCCGCCGCCTGGATGTGAATTCCGCGCAGAGCTACGCCACCGCCGAGCGCGATCTGTGGTTTCCAACGATCAGCGCGGTGGGGACTGCCGGCCTGACGCCGTACCGGCAGGATACTCTTGCGCCGCGTTACGCCGCGGCTGGCTTCAACGTGAACATTCCCATTTTCAATGGCCGCCAGTTCAATGCGCTGCACGCCGAAGCCAGCGCCGAAGCCGGCGCGCAGCAGCAATATCTACGCGATCTGCAGAACAGCATCGCGCGCGACGTGCGCAAAGCCTGGCTCAACGCGAATTCCGGTTACCAGCGGCTGGCGCTTACCGATCAGCTCCTGAATCAAGCCAACCAGGCGCTGAACCTCGCGCAGGCTCGCTACAAACTCGGCCTCAGCTCCATCATCGAATTGAGCCAGTCGCAATTGAACGCCACCGAAGCGGAAATCGCGCAAGCCAGCGCTAAATACGATTACGCAGCGGAATTGTCGGCGCTCAACTTCCAGATCGGTGCGCTCCAGTAGATAAAAGCGCTGTCAACCCGAGCGCGCCAAGTTCGCGTTCCTAATTCGCCGGCTTCACCGATTCCAGCAATCCGAAAAATCCCTCCGCCAGCGTGGGATGAATGTACACGGCCCCTTTCAGCACCGTGTACGGCGCCTTGGCCAGAATCATCGCGCCTAGAATCTGCACGACCTCGCCGCCCTCGCTGCCCAGAATCGCCGCGCCCAAAATCTGATCGTTCTCAGCCATCCACAATAATTTTCATCAAGCCCGTCGTTTCGTCGCGCTCGATTGCCCGCGCCACCGACGACATCGGGAATGTCCCCATCTTGAATTTGCGGCCGGAAGCCCGCGCATCCTGTTCGGTGATGCCCACGCGTCCCAGTGGTGGGTCGGTGAAAAGCGCATAGGGAAGGTAACGATTCTCGGTGCTCAGGTTTTTCCCTTCGATCAGGTTTGCGTACAGGATCTGGTAGTCGTTGTAGGCGATGTGCGTGAACGCGGGGCCCCCTTTCACGTCGCCGGTCGCCCAGATTCCCGGCACGCCCGTCTCCATCCGTCCATTCACCTGTATATATCCGCGCGCGTCGGTCTGGACTCCGGCTTTGTCCAGGCTCAGCTCGTCCGTATTCGGTTTGCGGCCGGTAGCCACCAGCAAATGCGAACCCGCGACTGTTTTCGAGCCTTGCGGGCCGTCGAAAGCCAGCGCGATTTCACCGCCGCGATTCTCGACGCGCGTCGTTTTCGCGGCGAGTTCGAATTCGATGCCTTCGGCTTCCAATGCCTTCTGCAATATCGCCGTAATGTCGGGATCCTCGCGCGGCAAAATCCGTTCGCCCCTATGAATAATCGTCACGCGGCTGCCGAAGCGCCGGAACATTTGTCCGAATTCCAGGCCGATATATCCGCCGCCCATCACCAGCAAATGTTTTGGCAGCTCCTGCAATTCGATGATGGAAGCATTGGTGAGGAAGGGAACGGAATCGATTCCGGGAATCCCGGGAATTTCGGCTCGCGTGCCGGTATCAATGAAGATTTTCTCGCTCTCAAAAGTTTCGCCGCCCGCTTCCACTTGATGAGGCCCGCTGAATCTGCCGTGCGCGCGCACCAGCCGGATGCTGGGCCGGTCATTGATGCGTTTCTGGATCGCATCGCGAAAGTCTTGCACCACCTTATTCTGTCGGGCCACCACCGCCGGCAGATCCACGCTCACGTCGCTGGCACGCACGCCCCAGCGCGCCGCACTGCGCGCGTAGTGCGCCACTTGCGCCGAAGCCACCATGGTCTTCGTGGGCGTGCAGCCGGTATTGATGCACGAGCCGCCCAGCTCCGCGCGCTCGATAAACGCAATTTTCCATCCCAGGTCCGCCAGCGCGTACGACAGCGGTTTGCCCGCCTGTCCCGACCCAATCACAATCGCATCGAATTTCATCTCGCTCACCCGCAAAGCTGCGCCCCGAGTTTACTAGCAATCATTGTCCGGCGGTCGCCATCCTGCGCGTGATTAAGCTGCTTCGCCCGTGGCCTTGAGTAGCCGGCCGCGAAGGAAACCCGGTCGAAAATTTAACGCGGCGTTCGCCGGCATCGCACTTAAAATTTACGGATGGCCAGGGGATGGGAAAGCAAGGCAGTAGAAGGGCAAGTTCAGGAATTTCAGTCTAAAGAAGATCGCCAAAATAAGAAGCAGCTCAGTCAGGCTCAAATCGAAATACGTAGGCAGCGGGAAGTGGTCCTCCTCGCCCGCGCCCGCGTCGAACGGCAATTGCAGTCCAATCAGGATCCCCGCTATCGCGAACAGCTCACCCGCGCCTTGGCCGACCTGGACGCCCAGTTAGCCGGGTTAGCGGGCGACGCGAAGTAGCCAGGTTCGCGGCGACGCGGCGCACATGCGCTAATCCCGCGGCCGTCCCGGGTCGGGGTCTTCTGTAAACACTACGCCGACGCCGTTCTGGTTCTTCTCGCGCCCCAGATCGAAATACACTACGGTCCCGCGCAGGGAAAGCATACTCGAGCGCGTGGGGTCGCCGGACGCTTCAATCACCACGCGCACTTCGGATTGCAATCGCGGCCGGCTGTTCAGCGTGAGGTAAGCGCCCTGCAAACTCAAATCGCGCACCGTGGCTTTTTCTTCGAAGGGCTTCCCGTCTTCGGTCAGTCCGCTGATCGTCGCCGCAAACCTCAGCCGCCGCCGCAATCCCAGCCGCGATTCGCGGATGGCGACGTTGACGCCGCGCTCGCTCATGGTGATGGACATGCCCTCGGTGGCCGCCCAGGTGGCTGGAAATTCCTGCCGCGCTGCCGAAAGGAATCCGTCCACGATTTTGTCCGAAGAATCGGGGTCGTGGTGAAATAGCACCAGATTGCGGACTTTCGCTTCGCGGGCAATCTTCACGCCTTCCAGCCAACTTGAGTGCCCCCAGCCTTTGCGGTCTGACGCCAGCTGTTCGGGCGAATACTGCGCGTCGTAGATCAGCACATCGGCGCCGTGCGCCAGGTGCCGCAGGTTTTGGTCACACTCGGGAACGCCCGGTTCGTTATCCGTCGCGTAAACCATCGAGCCGCCGGCCGTATCAATCCTGTACCCCAGGCATCCCTGCGGATGATTCAAAAAGCACGTGGAAATCCGCGTGCCGTTCACTTCCCATTTTTCGCCGTTGCTCACTTCGCGGAATTCGCGCGCGGCCGTCATCATGGTCACGTCCACGGGAAAATAGGGTGTCGCGAGCTGCGCCGCAAACACTTGTTCCAGGCTATTCGCTCCCAGGTATTTGGATTGAAAGCTGTAAAACTGAAAGCGATTTTGCGATTCAAAGAAGGGATGAAAGAACGGAATTCCCTGGATGTGGTCCCAGTGGTAGTGCGTCACCAGAATGTGCGCGTCAATTCCCAGCCCACGCTGGGCCTCGGTCAGGCAGTTTCCCAGCGTGCGCAACCCGGTGCCGCAATCCAGAATGAACTTGGTTCCGTCCGGCGCGGTGAATTCCAGGCAAGGAGTGTTGCCGCCGTAGCGCCATGTGTCGCGCTCAAGCGTCGGCGTCGAGCCGCGCACGCCCCAGAACACCAGTTTGGCAACTTGGTGTGTCATCGCCGGGTGAATCGCGATGTTCCCCGCCCGCGCTCCCTCTGAGAGTTGAGTGCCACGAAACTGTGCCATGGTAGGCGGGTGCGGCAAGGTAAGTCAATTGCGTTTCAGCGCGCCCGTTCGTTCCGGTGTCAAATCGGCCACGAAACGATCGGGCGCTAACTCCTTGCCACGCCCTCGCGAATCCACGCTGTGCGCGCAACCGAATCACGGTTAAAATCCCACTGATGCACGACCACGCGCACGACGCCTCCCATCACTCCCATGCGGGCCATGACCACGCCCACAGCCATGGACTCGGCGGGCACTCGCACGTCTCTCTCCCGGCCGAGGGCATGACCGTCACGTTGGGCGTGGCGGTGATAGCCACGTTCGCGCTGGTGGCCGTCGAGCTGATCGCCGGATACGCCGGCCATTCGATCGCGCTGGTTAGCGACGCCGTCCATAATCTGACCGACGTGCCCACCCTGGTGCTCTCGTGGCTGGCCATGCGCTGGGCCATGAAACCTCCCACGCCGGAAAAGACGTACGGCTATCACCGCGCGGGAATTCTCGCGGCATTCGTCAACGCCGTGCTCCTCTCGGTCGTTTCGCTCGGTCTTTTGTACGAATCCTTCATGCGCTTGCGCAATCCGGTGGAAGTGAAAACCGGCCTGATGCTCTGGGTATCGGTGTTCGCGCTGCTGGTGAACGGCGGAATCACGCTCGCGGTGCACAGCGGCCGCCGCGACCTGAATGTCCGCAGCGTGTGGATCCACAACCTGGGCGACGCGCTTTCGAACGTGGCCATTGTGGCGGGCGCGCTCGCGATTCGCTATACGGGCGCGAGTTGGGTGGACCCGCTCATCGGCCTTGCGATCGGCGGGCTGGTGCTGTGGTCGGGAATCGGGATTTTGCGCGAAAGCTCGCACATCCTGCTCGAAGGCTTGCCGCGCAACATTGAGCTGGAGGCTGTGGCGCGCGCCTTACTGCGCGTGGAAGGCATCCAGGAAGTTCACGATATCCACATCTGGACGCTCGGCACCGACCTCAATGCGCTTTCCTGCCACGTACGCATTCCCGATATGCACATGGAAGAAAGCGAAAAGGTTCTGACGCAAGTCCGCGAAGTCCTCGCCAGCGAATTTCAGATCACGCACACCACAATCCAATTCGAACGCGCCGGCCTTCCCGCGCACGCCGGCCTGTACATGCCTGAACCCATGCAGCGCACGGAAGACTAGGCTCAGCGAGGAGCGAACGCGTATCGAGACCGGCCTTGTAATTGGCGAAAAAAAGAAGTGGGTGTCATCCCGAGCGCAGCGAGGTGATCGCGAGTTAGCCGAAGACCGCGAAAGAGCCGAGCATTCCTCGGGGCAACCTCGCCCTCGGAATAACAGTCCTGTTAACGTTTCCCGGCTTGGGAGCTTAAAGCGGCAATTGCAGAGGCGTTCCGCGCTCTTCGTTCACGCGAGCAGTCGAATCGCTATCAATATCGCTCGCGGCCACCGTGCGGCGCCCGCCATCCGGCGTGATGTAAATGATTTTATCCTGCGCGCGCGTGAACGCCAGCGCGTCCACCTGCGTTCCGTCGCGCATCACGAGCGTGAACGAACCCACATCCGGCAGTGGCGCGGCTTGTTGCTGTTCTGGCGCAGGCATCGGCGCGTTCATGGCGTCATCGCGAAAATCGCGCTGCTGGTCGTCGGGGGGCTGTTGGTCATCCGCTTGCTGCCCCTCGTCTTGCTGATCCGCAGCCACATCGCGCTGGTCGGTCGCGTCCTGCGTCTGTCCGTCGGAATCGTCATCCGCGACCGGCCCCGCATAGTAATAGCCTCCGCCGGTGAGAAAAATGAACTGAGGAGTGCCGCCTCGCGGGCTACGCGGCTGAGGGTTGCCCGGCTGAGGATTGCGATGACCGCCATTCCCGACGCGGATGGGTCCGACGTGCGGCGCTCTGATGCCCAGCGACGAATTGCCCGTTGCGCCCGCAAGCCGATAGGGTGCGGCCACGCCGTAAGCTGTAAACGGATTGGTTCGCGAGCGTCCGGCGGACGAGCCGTTGCTAATCGTGACTGAGGGCACCGTGCGAATGGCGAAGGAATGACTGGCTGAGCCGGAAAAGGACATCGCACCGGAGGGGCCGCCGGCGTGCATACCGCCGCCCACGCCTCCCCGCTGCGCTTGGACTCCTGCGGGAATCGCCAGTAGCGCCACTGTAACCAGCCCGAACAGTGACCGAGGTCTCATAACTTCCCTCTCTGCCCCACAGGTATCAGACGCCCCAAACCGCCCCGCGGTTGCTGACACTTTACCCCAATTTACAACCGGCATCGTTGAAAATGACGATTCGAAATCGCCTTACCCGGGCCCGACGGGCCGGTTGGTCGCGCAGGCACGCGCTGGCGAATTTGGCCGCCGGCAGAATCGTTTTGCCGCATCGCGAACCATTCGTGACGTTGCGGTGTCTAAATGACATGGCGAGTTGTGTGTTTCCGGCGTTCGACAGCGCATCGCTCCAAGCCGCTCGGAAATCTCACCTTGGCTTTTCCCAATCCCCGGGATGTGCTATAAACGTCCGTCCGAAGGACTACTAGATATGGGACAGCCGGAAGCCGCTTTACCCGCGGCGCAAGCAGCGGAGTCGAACGCGAGCGGTCGCGCGGTTCAGCCGGAGCAGGCCCAGGCTTCACAGTATTGCCCGCGCTGTTCGGCTCGACTGGAGCCGCGAAAGTGCAAGATGATCTGCACGTCTTGCGGGTATTACATGTCCTGCTCGGATTTTTACTGACGAGAAAGGTCGCCGCCCGAGGGCAGTGGCTTCTCAATTACACTAATTCCAAATACCGCAGCGAATTTTCCAGGAGGCGCGAACGTGGCACTGAGAATGGTGGATAACGAAGTGAATGGCGTGACCGTGCTCGAGATCGAAGGGCGCATCGTGCTGGGCGAAGAGAGTAACGCGTTCCGCGAGAAGGTGAAGAGCCTGCTGGCGGCGGGCAAGAAGAAGATCGTGCTGAATCTCGCGCAGGTGGGTTATATCGACAGCGCGGGGCTGGGCACTCTGGTGGCCACCTTCCACAGCGCGCGGTCGCAAGGCGCCGTCCTGAAGCTTGCCAACCTGGGTTCGAAATTCAAGGAAGTGCTGCAGGTGACCAAGTTGATGACCGTGTTCGATACCTACGACAGCGAAACAGCGGCCATTCAGAGCTTCGCGAAGTAACGCGTTGCAGTTTCGTCGCGCTGTTCGGGCGCGAGTCTCTCGTTTTTGAGCGGGAATGTGGGGCGGGTGTTGCACCCGCCCTGCTTCCGCGCCGCGACGTTCCGCGCACGGAACGATTATCCGCCCGATCCTTTACCATTTTCCTTGCGCGCCATTTTACTGGCCGCTGCGCGCGCCGGCTTGGCCTTGCACGCGCCCTTCCACCTGGTAAATTGCAATGCCGCTCATTAATTTAGGGTAGAAGTCCGTGGATTTTTGCGGGAGCACGTCGCCGCCGAGCGCGATGTCCCGCGACTTGCTGCACGCGGACGGGATTGAGCAGGCAGGCGAGCTGCGCTTCGCCGCGATCTACCGCGGCGAGAGCCGCGTCCACTTCCCGCTCGTAGCCGACATTCTTTTCGGCGGCCACGGCCTCGGCGCCGATGCCCAGCCCTTTTTCGATGATCAGCCGGTGGAGCAGAACGATATCCAGGCCGCGTTGCGCTTCGGAAACGTCCGGCAACATGGTTTCGAGGTCGGCGTCGCGGCGCAGCAGGAACAGATAGAAGGCGCCGGCACCCGGGTAGATGCCGATGGCGCGGCGGCCGTGGTTCACTTTCTCGAGGTCTTTGTGAAACTCGGCGAAAGCAGTGGAACGCTCTTCGGGATTTTGGAACGGGTAGGAATACCAGTCGAATGCCTGGGCGACGTTCTGGCGAAACTTGTCGAAATCGAAATCGGGGACGTTGCGGATGAGGCGGTGGGTGGGGAGGATGGTGAGGCCGCGGGAGTGGGTATTGATGAAGGTCATCATGGCGAATTCGGGCGCGGCGTAGGGGTCATTGACGCCTTCGCGAAGGCGCGCTTCGTTGCGAAAGTTCAGGGCGGTCTCGTAGCGGTGATGGCCGTCGGCGATGATCAGCTTCTTATCGGCCATGGCGGTTTGAATTCTGCGGATGTGGGCGACGTCGGTGACGGGCCAGAGCCGGTGGGTTACGCCGTATTCGTCGTGCATTTCGTTGGGCGCGGGCTGTTTCGCAATTTCTTCGAGCAGATTGTCAACGCGGCGCGCGGCATCGTCGTAGAGCATGAAAAGCTGGCCGGTTTGGACGTGGGTGTCGCGCAGGAGTTCGATGCGGTCGGCTTTGGGGGCGGAGAGGGTGCGTTCGTGGCGGAAGACGACGTGAGCGTCGTAGTCCTCGACGCGGCCCAGGGCGATGAAGCCGATGCGCGTCTTGCGGGTGTGCGCTCCGGGGACCAGGTAGTCCTGGGAATAGACGTAAATGGCCGGGGCGGCGTCCTGGACCAGAACCTTTTCGGCGATCCACTCTTTGATCTTCTTTCCGGCGCGGGTGTAGACGTTATTTTCGGGTGTATCGGTGGCGGCGGTGCGGCCTTTTTCTATGGCGATCAGGTTGTAGGGACTGGCGGCGTAGTAGTGCTCCTGCATGGCGGCGGTGATCTTGTCGTAGGGCTGGGTGAGGGCTTTATCGAGCGGGACGCGGCTGGTGTCGTAACGGAAGGCGCGAAAAGGTTGGATTTCAGCCATGTGGGCCTCGGGTGGCAGTGAGAGCAGATTGAGAAACGAATATTGTAGCAGAGAGGGCCGTGAATCGTGATTCGTGACTTGTGAGTAGGGAAGCGTGATTGGTGATTAGTGAGTGGTGATTGGTGAAGAGCGGAACGTCGATGCTCTGGTTCAGCATTACGAGCTTATGAAAGTGGATTCCCAGAGTGCCGAAAAGTTGGCGATTGAAATTGATCGCGGGTGTTTGTTTTGTGTGAGATACAACGATTTCTAATCGCGCGGGTTGGCGATTAGAAAGGCGGTGATGAGTGACTTGTGACGAGTGACAAGCGAGAGCCGGCGTTGCGGTTTGTATCGAATAAGAATTGACGCGATCGTTTGTTTTGAATGAGTTGCGCGAATTATTGTTCCGGCGAAGGCGTCCATTTGTATCGAGAAGTGATGCCGCGATTCGTGATTTGATGTGATCGTGACTGCAATTCGTGTTTCGCGGAGCGGCAAATTGTTGGCGATTGAATTGGGGCGCGGATGTTTGTTTTGTATGAGTTACAACGATTTCTAATCGCACGGGTTGGCGATTGAAAAAACAGTGGCTAGTGGCCAGTGGTCACAGGTGTCCGGCTAAAAGCTGAACATTTGCAATTGTTTAGCGGCATCGGGGCTCTCCGATGTTGCTGCGTTTTGCGTAAGTACTTGCAGCAAAGGGATTTTTTCGAAAAGGGAGACGCTCAGAATTTGCAGCATGGCATGCAGTTCCAAGTCCAGGCGCAAGCGTTTGCGCACGATGGCCGCCAGCACATAGATGGCGATGGCCGTCCAGATTTGCGTCTTCACGGCGTTCTCGGAGAGGCCATAGAAGGCTTTGATGCGCAGGTGCTGCTTGATCCATTTGAAGAATAGTTCGACTTGCCAGCGGCATTTGTAGAGTTGCGGAATGCTGAGCGTGGGCAAGGAAAAATTGTTGGTGAGAAAGATCAGCTGGCGGGCATTCTCCTGGTCGCAGTAGCGGATGCGGCGCAGCGCCTCCGGATAACCTTTCAAGGTATAGAAACTCTCCAAGCGGATCGTTTGGTCGCAGCGCAAGCCGGTGCTCTTGTCCACGGCCCGCGAAGTCACGCAGCGAAAGCGAAAATCTTTTCGCGCGCGAATGATGAAAAATGCCAAGCATTGCGTCAAGTGGTACAGCCGCGCGAAGTCCAAGTACCCGCGATCGAGAAGATAAAAAGCGCCCGGTTCCGGCAGCAGTTGATCGAAGACGCGAATTTCGTGGATTTTGGCTGGTTTTATGTCGATTCCCACCGGAATGCTGCCGCGCAGATCCAGCAGCGTGTGCATCTTGACGGCGGCGTTCAGCCGTCGGTAGCGCGCCCAGGGAAACAACGAAAGACACAGATCGATGGTCGTGCAGTCCAAAGCGTAGGCGGTTTCTTCCAGCTCCACCGCCAAAGGCTCGCCCGCATACAAAGGCCGCGCCATGGCGATGAGCACGCGCGCCAAATCGGCGAAGATGCGCCAGTCGCGGCTCTCGTTGGCGTCGGCCAGCGTGCTGCGCGAAACCTGACCGCGAATCCCCACATGGTACAGCTTTCCGCCGAGCGCCCGCAGGCACGTTTCGATGTCGCGCAAACTCTCGCGATACGTGAGTTGCGCGAAGGCCATGGCGAGGAACTGGTCCCAACAAGAAAAACTGCGCACGCGATACTGCCCGCGGTAACGCGCCACGCAACGCCGGAATTCGTACGTAGGAATGAAATCCATCAACTGCGCAAACACCGTCTTGCCGGAGTTCATCTCGCATCCCTCCCCGTGTCCCAGGAGCGAGAATGAGGCCTTTGCAATTCAAATCGAAAACTACTCTTTTCGCCGATAAATTCATATGCGTCAATAGCTTCCCAACCTTCTCGAAACGCTCAACCGGACAGTAGTGGCCAGTGGTGAGTGGCTAGAGGTGCGAGCTACGGGCTTGTAACAATCGCGGCGATTTTTGGGGCTGGGCAGAACGGGCGCGGTGTTGCGATTAGAATTTCGTTCGGCGCTTGGTTTCATGGAGTTGCCGGGAATTTTGAATGCGGTGTTGTTGCGATTAGAAATGTGGGGGCAGGCGCGAGTCCAGCGTGTGGAGAGAGCGCGAACGAACAGCGCGAGGAGTCGGAGACAGGCATTGACGATACGACTCCGGTTGAGTAGCGTCGCGCGTCCGTTGGCCGTTGTGGCGGTTTGCATGCGCCGTCCTCAGTGGGGCTGGAAACGTGCCCCGATTTACCATATCACATTTACCTTGTGATTACTAGTACTAAGTGTGTTTGGGGCGGGCACGGGCTAGACGGGGGGCGAGCAAAGCGAGTCAAAGGCTCGCGGGAAAAGCGCCGCGAAAGGATCGTTCGAGCCTGCCAACGGCAAGCTCGAAAGACAAGCTGGCGCTGC
>CAWAAG010000029.1:0-389023 GCA_963780035.1 uncultured Acidobacteriota bacterium
CCGTCACGGTGTTGGAGGAAACGGAAAGACCGACAAGACGTATGGCCGCGTCTTTTACACCGTTTCTGGCTCGGCCACGCGGACGAGACGGTAACTGACGGATACTCGAAGTTGAGAGAGGACGTTCAGCACAGAAAAGAAGCAGCAGAACAAATCGGCCTGGGTTTTGAACTTTCGGCGAGCAAAGCCGGTGTTGTACCCAATGTACCCACTTCCCGGCCGGCAGCGGCAACAGCAAACGCGATCTAACACATTGAATCGAGAGGGGAAAAATGGTCGGGGCGAATGGATTTGAACCATCGACCTCCTGGTCCCGAACCAGAAGTAGAAACACTATCTCATTGGCCCGTTTAGCCTTGTTCTGCGTCGAACATGCTGCTTTGGGCCCGTATTCGGCAGCAAATGGACTCAATTCAGACTCAGGTTGCGCCACAGCGAAATTCACGTACGAATTTTGGCTCCGCAGAGAACGTAAATACGCGAATGGGTCGCCCCGTATCTAACCCAGTCCCAGCCAACGTAACTTTACACGTTTGGATCGTTGGCTCTTCGAACTCTCTCCGTCGGCGTGCCCTTCTTCTGGCGCCCCTCATTCGAGGAGGCACATCCGCTCAGTGATTAACCTAGTCGCGTTCCGATTGATTAACCTAGTCGCGTTCTGACTGACGCTAGGTCTTGCCCTCGAGGAAATCGAGTGCGGCGGACAACGTGGCAGCGTCACAAATGGCGTGGTCCAGGCCGGGAACATCGATGAGCTTGGCTGCAAAGTGTTGTCTGGCGAAGCCGCCGTTGTATATATCGAGAATATTGCCACGCCGAAAGTCGTTCGTGCCCGTGATTAGCACGAAGCGAACTCGCCTGGCTCGCCACCCGCCCCTGATGCAGCAATCTAATCGAGCCCCATTCCTCACAGTCGAAGAAGTGTTCGTCGTACGCATCTCGCAGATCCGTGGAAGGGTTACTAGGAGGATTGCGGGGACATCGGAAGCCATAGCAAGGAACCAACCGACTCTCTAAGGGTCCTTGCCGCGCGCTGCGAAGGACCCGCGAATTGCTTACTCTTGTACCTAGGCGTGATCCGACGATCGAAGTGCACACGCTCAGGAGCCAGATCGGAAGCTGCTGCCACAAAAAACTCATATGAAGGAAGGGCTGACTAACGACGATGAAACTGAGTACGGGACCAACCGCAAAGGGAACTGAACCGGCGGAGTTATGAGTGTCGCACGAAATCACAAGGGCCAACGAGACGAGAAACGGCACCAGTAGGATGCGTAGAACAAAGTCTGCTGCCGTTCCAAATCCTGAACCGAGATACGGAGAACGGGCAAGCACGGGGGAGGTCGACAGTACGCCGCAGATTGCTGCAGAGCAAAGCAACGTCAGCAAGACGCGCCGAAACACAGGTTCACCTCTCGCAGAGCGAAGATGCGCTGCGTCTTTCAAATCCTTCTCAGCGCTCGCCCGCCCGGAAAACAAAAAGTATAACGGAGACGTCGTTGGCCCCGGCGTGAAGGACAACACCCTCCTAACGCCCGTTCAGGTTACGACGGTAGACAAGCGCACTAGAAGTCGAGTTTGCCAACACCTGCTTGATCCATTCCGCTTGATCGCCTCGTGATTCATCCCACCCAGTCGTTCGTATAAAACTTCTGCCGAGTTGCTTCCTGTACCAATCGTTCGCCTGCGGCAGCGAAGCCGTGGTTTTGAATCGCGCGCGAGCCAGTTGGCTTGCCTTCTTCTCCGCCCCGGCAGGTCCGTCGTAGGAGACGAAATGATCGTGCTCATCCCATGTAGAGTTCGGATAAACCACGGCCCATAGCGTGGAAGGCCCCCTGCGAGTCGTGCGGAGTGAGGCTGCCCAACGGCGTGCGCACTAATATGGCCTGCGTCCCGTCTGTTACTTCAGTTTCGAATTCAACATATCGATTCACGAGCCAGATGCCCAAGACTGATCCGAGCACAAACGTAATTACAAGTCCACCTAAGAGCCGCGACTTGCGTAAGATAGGCTCTGGTTCGTTACTGATCATAGTGCCCCGGAATTCGAAGGAAAGACAGAGTGCTCCGGTTTCATTCTCCACGGCAAGCGGCAATCGCTTCCAACGTCTGGATTCCGGCGCAACGCTGTCTGGGTTATTCACTCCGCGCGTGTACGGCCAGCGCATGCCGTCAGGTGTTAGCACGTTCTCCGCAATGACTTCGCGTTTTGTCGCCCTATTTCGCCTGCTTCGATTTGATGTAATTTGTGAGATTCACGATGCGAACGTGAACAAGCGCAGGATCTGTTCCGCGAATCGTCGCAAACAGCGGCCCCCATATGGGCATCTCCGTATTTCCGTGCGCAGGCTTTTCCACGCCGTTTCGAAGTACGTCCTCGACGTACGCTTCCGGGAATTTGCCGCCGTGGCGTTGCGCGAGTGTCGTCAGATCCGATGGCCCGTTCTTGAATTCAGGCGAGACGGGCCCGTTGCCCTTCAAATCATTTCCGTGGCAAACAGCGCAATATCGCTTATATAGTTGCAAGCCGGAAACCGGATCCGATCCCGGGGAATGTGCTGGTTTCCTCTCCTGTGACACCGCAGTTGCCATGAAACTCGCGATCGAAACTAGCGCCACGCACAACATCATCAGGTTGCGGACCGCTCGACTAACCAATACTCCGCGCGAAAGGGTGGATTCTCGGCACCGCGTTGCGAGGATTCGAGCGCACATTGCAGCCATCTCCTACTTAATGGTCTGAATTGATTCCAGGTATTTCACCAAGTTCTCCATCCGCACCGGACCGCGATCCACATCCGCCTCCACCTGCGAAAAAATCGGTCCCCACACCGGCATCTCCCGCGAGCCGTGCGATGCGATCATGCCCTGGCCCTCAATAATCCTGCGCACTCGTGCTGTTGGAAACTTACCTCCGTCGTTCTTCGCAATCATCGTTAAGTCAGGCACCGTCGCTTTCAACGCCGCCGCCACCGGCCCATCGCCTTTCCCATTCTTGCCATGGCATGAAGCGCAGTACGCCCGGTACAAATCCGCGCCATCAACCGAACGAATCAATGTCGCCTGCTTGTCGGACTCCTGCGCCTTCTGGGCCGCCTGCAAACTTGTCTGCGTTGTCGCTGGGCCGCCTGCCGCCAGCACGCTAACCACCGCGATCATGCAGCACCAATACACGCCTCGAATTTTCATAAATGTCCTGGCAATACAGTGGATCTCCCGCGCCGTTTCTGCGCGGCATCGGCTCGGACAGGCATAACTAGTTCCTTGCCCTCTCCAGGCAGGTTGAGCGTCCACTATAAGCCTGGAATCGGATTCGATGCGAATGAATATCGTGAAACGACGCGACGGATCCCTGCGACTGCGTGATCTTGAAGTGGCGCCCCAGCGCTAACACGCGCCAACTGCGTAGTTCGGCCATCAGACCGGCGACTGCCAGTCCGGCGATTCCCGAACTGATGGAAGACAATCTCGGTTCCCGGACTTATAGTCTCCGCTCTGGATGGGCCTCTTCTCGGGATCGCGCGATTCCGGCATAACTCGAATTCCCAGCTTTCATGCGCGGAACCGGACGAATAGCCCACGCTATATCTTCACGTCACGTCCCTTCCAATATGGATCCCGCAGAACGCGCTTCAAGGTTTTGCCTGCCGTGCTGCGTGGGAACTCCTCCACGATAACAACCGCTTGGACACGCTGATGTTTGGCGTCCACGCGTTCGTTGATCCAATCGCGCAACTCTTCGGCGGTGACGTCAGCCCGCTGCCTCAGAATGACCGCAGCCAGTGGTGTCTCTCCCCACTTTTCGCTGGGAACGCCAAACACGGCCGCCTCTTGCACCGCGGTATGCCGCACGATGATCTCTTCAATATCCTTCGGGAACACGTTCGTGCCGCCGCTGATGATCATGTCCTTTTTTCTGCCCACAAGGTAAAGAAACCCATCCTCGTCCACGTACCCGAGATCCCCGGTATGCAGCCAGCCATCCACAATCGCTTGAGCGGTCAGATCGGGGCGCTTGTAGTAGCCCGGCATCAGCGCCGGTCCGCGCCCGATAATCTCTCCGATCTCTCCGGGAGCCAGGTCCTTTCCCTGGTCATTTACGATCCGCATCTCAAAAAATGGCTGTGGGGGGCCGACCGAATTGGGTTTCGACGCGTAGTGAGTTTTATCGAGGACCGTGATGAATCCTTCGGTTAGACCGTAGAGCTCGTAGCAGCGATCCGGCAGGCAGCGATGCAACTTCTGTTTGTGTTCCAGGTGCAACGGGGCGCCCACCGTGCAAATCATTTCAAGGCTCTGAAGCGCCTCCGCCGAAAAGTACGGCGAGCCCAATAGAGCGACGACCTGCGATGGCACCAGCATCACGTGCGTCACTTTTTCGCGCTCGACCGTTTCCACAAAGTTTCGCGGCTCAAAACTAGCGTGCAGCACATATTGCGCGCCGAGATACATCGCCGGCATCAGCGTGACGAAAGCCCCATTGAAAACAATTGACCCGCAATGCAGCACCACGCTCTCGGGCCGCATGCGAAACGTCGCAGCAAACATCATGCAGTAAATAGAGCGCACGTAGTGCGTATGTACGATTCCTTTGGGCGTCCCGGTCGTTCCGCTGCTGTAAATAATGTTGTACGGATCAGTGTCCAGAACTTCTATCGAGGGAGGCTCGGACACGCTCGCCTCAGCCGTCAACTCATCATAGTTTTGAAATCCCGGAACCCGCGACACTCCCGTCAGGATGTAGCGACTGTCCGGAATTCCTGGCAGCTCGTGCCGGATGCCGCCGAGCGCCTCGGCAAAATCGGGACTCGCGATGATTGTCTCCGTGTCGGAATCGCGAAGCAGAGCTGCGAGGGCCCGTCCTCGCAGGAGGGGACTGAGTGGCACGACCACGGCGCCCATTTTTGCAACAGCCCAGTACGTTTCCAGCAAGTTCAGACAATTCGGCAAGATCGTGGCGACTTTGTCCCCTTTCTTCACGTGCAGACTGGAAAGGGCGTTGGCAAGCCGGTTGACTCGAACGTTGAATTCGCGGAAATTCAGCTTGTGGTCTTCAAAAACTACGGCGGTGTGCTCTGGACGATGGCGGGCATGGCCTGGAAGGAGCGAGCCAATATTCATTTGATTCTCTCGCTGCTAGCTTCTCGTTGCCCTGAATTTGAGGACATCGAAGAACTTGCTCGGCCCGATCCAGCTTCGCAGAAGAAGCGCCAGATTTCCGCGCTGGCGTTGGGGCCTTTGGGATCACCGTACTTGCTCGCCTTGGGGGAGCCGGACCACGAGTGGCCCAGGCCCTGGACTAGCCACTTTTCCATCAGCAAGCTGGCATCGGGTTCCCTGTAGATGTGCCGGTGATAGGCGTAACCGTTCGGCGCTTCGCCGGTGACGATTTCCTCTGCCAGGGCAAACCCGTTCTCGGAATGCTCGGCCGCGAGACATGCATTCGTCTTAGTCCACTGGGCGACAACCTGATCAGCGTTCACGATATTGACGCGGGTATCCGCGGTGCCGTGAAACACAATTACCGGCATGCGCTGCCTTTTCTTGCGTGCCAGCCCGCCGCTCATGGCCGCAAAGGCAAGTTGTCCTTGGCGCACCGGATCCGGGCCGCCTCGCTCCATCGCGGCGAGCGCGTCGGAGACGCCCGTGGCGGCTTGGAATTCTGCGCCGGCAAAAACCGCGACGGCCGCGAAAAGTTCCGGGTAGGTCGCTGCGAGAATGCAGGCCATGGCGCCACCGGCTGAAACGCCTACAAGGTAAACTCGCTCGGCATCGATATTTTGGGTTGAGCGAATTTGTTCGACGACGGCGGCAAGAATCGAGGGCTCACCAGCGTCACGAATCTGATGTTTCGGGTCAAACCAATTCCAGCACTTCATCAAATTAGCCAGACGGCTTTGTTCGGGATAGACAACCAGGAACTCATTTGCTTCCGCCACGGCATTCATTCCGGAAATCTCCGCCATGTCCTCGGCATCGTGCGTACAGCCGTGCAGCATCATCACAAGTGGAGAGGGTTTTTCCTTGTCCAATGTCAAGGCCACCGAGAGCTTGTAATTGCGCGAGCCGCCCGCCGCACGAGCCGTTCCGGTTGCCCACTCCTTTTGCCTCATATCGGATCCAGCTCCTTTACAAGCGATGGAACCTTTCCTACGCTACATCTTCACTGGTGCACGCAGCCGGTCGGCCAGCTCCACAATCAAATCTGCAATCCTCGTGGCCGCGCGGTCACCAAGCGCGACGGTGTAATGGGTGGTACCTGCCAATTTGTAGTCCTCCACGTGGGGCACGTAAGTCAGAATTTGTGCGGCGAGTTCGTCCGGGAAAAGGGGCGGCTGAGCCGGCGTGAAACCGCGCTCGGCCCGCACAAAGAGTGTAGGCACGCGAATCGACCTCAGCCGTTCGATAATTGCGTCGCGCTCAAACGCCGCACCCAAATCAGCGCGTACCCCCGCCTCCGAAGCTTTCGGTTGCACCGGCGAATCGCCACCGACTTCATAGTCCAGAAACGCTTCCACCCAGGGATTCCATTCTTCGGCAGGGAAATGTGGCTGTGTGCGCCAGAACTCGCGATAGGCTTGGCGGGAAGGATAGGTTTGACGCAACTGCGCGATGCGCTGAGCAAGCGCAGCGTTCAATCCCTGTTCAGAGGGAACACCTGCAGGTACATCAGGCAGAAAACCCCCGTCGATCAGAACCAGGCCAGATACGAGTTCCGGATGCTGCGCCGCGAGCGCAGTAGCGACAAAGGCGCCCATGGAATGTCCGACAATGATACTCGCCCCGAGCCCCATCGCGCGGATCGATACCGCGACGTCGCGCGCATGCTGTTCCATGCCGTATGGCCCTTCGGGTTTGTCGGAATCGCCACGGCCTCTGAGGTCGAGCGCGATCAAAGCGCATCGCCCCGAAAGACGTTCGGCAATACCCACGAAATTCATATGCGAAGCCGTCAGCCCGTGCAGGGCAACTACCGGCAGACCGCGTCCTGGCCAATAGCCAAACGCCAGTTCTATCCCGTCCCCGGATACACGGCCCCGAGCTGAACGAGTCACTCTTATCAAACCTTGCTGAGAAAACTTTTCGAGAGTCATCGCGCCCCGGTGGACCGAATTGTTGGAGTTTGGCGCCCGCGACCATTCCCATTCTACCGTTCAACTCGGAGAGATTCATCCGCCACGCCAGGCACGACCGCGCGCGTCGCGGACCTCGTGCTAGAAATTGAACTTCAGCGCGAACTGGATGACACGGGGACCCGTCGTAGTCGCGACGATCTGTCCCACAGCAGCCGATTCGACAATGTTGACCGGGTTGGCGAAGTTGACCGTGTTGAACGCGTTGAAGAACTCCGAGCGAAACTCAAATTTCATCCGTTCGTTGACGGGGAAAAACTTGACAACGGAAATATCGAGATTTTTCTGATTCGGCCCACGCAGGATATTGCGTCCGGTGGTGCCAAAATCGCCTAGCGCGGTTGCGGGCGTAAAACAAGACGTGTTGAAGTACTC
The DNA here is from genome assembly GCA_963780035.1 of uncultured Acidobacteriota bacterium. Taxonomy (GTDB): domain Bacteria; phylum Acidobacteriota; class Terriglobia; order Acidiferrales; family UBA7541; genus Palsa-295. The sequence goes on from CAWAAG010000029.1 coordinate 7,509, forward strand.
GTTTAGCCGGGATTCCACACTGCCGCCAAGAGTAGGGTTGCATCCTGCCACGTAGTCGGCGCGCGCCTGCACATAGGCGGTTTCGTTGGTCAGCACGGAGAATGGCGTGCCGCTCTGCAGCGTAAGAACGGTGGCAAGTTCCCAGCCATTCACCGCCTGACCCGCAAAGTGCGATTCGCCTTTGTAGAATTTGGGCAGGTCATAGATGCCGCTGAAGACGAAGCGGTGGGGGCGGTCAAAGTCGGAACTCGCGTAGTTGTTCAGAAAACCGGGCGCCTGATTGCCGGGAACGACCGTGACGTCGCTCGTGCCGGTCGGGTCGCCAGAGTAGTCATCGAGCGAGTGACTGTAGGTATAGGAGGCGAGAAATTGCAGCCCGTAAGAGAAGCGTTTCGTCACGCCAACCTGCAAAGAGTTATAGCTCGAGTTGGATGAACTCTGCATCAGGTGCACACCAAAGCCCTGCACAGCGAGACTGGACAATCCGGGACTCAATGGCCCCGGATAAAATGGCACTGGGGCGATAGCCTGGTTGAGGTCGACCAGGCGATACAACTTGCGTCCGGCAGATCCCACGTAACTGACATCGAGCAGCCAGTTGTTCGCGAACTCGTTTTGAATACCCAAGCTGTACTGCTGGATGTAGGGGGTGCGGAAGTCGTGAATGTCGGGGTAAATGCCGTTGGCGGACACCGGCGCTAGTCCCGTGGGATAGACAGGAGTCGGAGCTTGCGGCAGAAATGCCGGCGGACCGCCGAACGGAAAGAGGGCCGGGTTATTGAAAGTCAGAGGAAAGCTGCTCGGCTGCGGAACCTGAACGAATGGGGTGGCGATGGGGGTTTCGACCGTTTGTGCCAGAGTGTAGTAGGGAAAGTTGAGAATCTGATTATTCAGAAGCCGGGAATTTGCCCGGTCGTAATAAATGCCATAGCCGCCGCGCACGACCAAACGATTTGAGTCAGCGAGAGGTTGCCAGGCGAAACCGACTCGCGGGGCAAAATTGTTTTTGTCGGAGGGAACCAGCGACGGTTGGACTTCCGGGACTCCCGGCAACGGAGTTTTCGCGTTGGATGCCTGAACGAATCCTCCGGTAATCGCAACGTTGTCGCCTGCAGGGGCTCCGGGAATAGTCACGGTCGTAATCTTGGTCGGGTCGAATCCGACGAAGCGTCCCTGCGCCTCGGTGAAAGGACCGAAGAAATCGTAGCGAAGCCCGAGCGTAAGCGTAAGATGATCGGTCAAATGCCAGTCGTCGTTGACAAATCCGCCCCAATCGTGTGCGCGAACATCCCGATTGTTGAGGCCGGAGCCCATGATCGTCAGTCCCGTCGAATCACCCAGTCCGCCGAGAAAATCGTAAAAGCCGTTTCCCGCAAACGGTCCGCTGGGCAGCAGCCCTAGAAAGAAAATCTGGCCGCGCGTATAGAGATTGAAATCCTCGTTCAAACTGTGATGTTTGTACTCGACGCCGAATTTCAGATTATGCCGGCCCGCTTGCCAGCTCAACGTGTCACCGACGGTGTAGGTCTTTTCGGTTCCGCTGTTATCGGAGAATGGATTGGCGCCGACATCGAAATAATTGGCGACCGAGATTTCCGGCATGCCCGTGAATAGGTTGCCGAGCGGCGAGGAGATTCCCAACTGTGCGGCGGTGAAGGGCTCCTGGGGAGATGAACCCGTGGTGATGATGGATAGCCCAAACCGCGCGTCATTCACCACGTGGGACGAGAACACGTGAAGGTCATCGAGTGAGAGCACTCGCTGGTTCAGATTTGCGGTCCCACCAAAGCCCGGCACCGAGAGCGAATTCGCGAGTCCGAACAGGTTGAATAGACCCTGCGTGGCGGGGTTATTTGCCGCGAAGAACTTGGCGGAAAACCGGTTCGCAGCTGATAGCTTGAAGTCCAGATTGGTGTTGAACTGGTCCTCGCGGAATATCGAGTTGGCCACGACCGGAACCGCAACCGGTTGAGGCACCGCGCCGGGGGCTACCGCCGTGGGGTTCGGGGCCGAAGGGATCACGTAGGAGCCGTTTGGCAGTTTCGCTTGCAGAAGAAACTGGGCTGTCGGATCGAGGCATGCGGGGAGAGTAAAGGTGGTCGGAGGCGTAGCACACGGCGCCAATCCATACGATGCCGCGAATGCATCGATTCCCGCGGTCGAGCGGTCATTCGAAAGGTTTTGGGGAACGAAGACCGTCCCGATCGAATTCGTCAACGATATATCGTTTTTTTCGCGGCTTCCCTGGTACGACAAAAAGAACCATACGCGGTCTTTCTTGATGGGTCCGCCAAAGGTGCCTCCGAACTGATTCCGTTCGTAAGGCGGGCGCGCAACACCGGAGCGGTTCAGGAAGAAATTGTTGCCGTCCAGCACGGTGTTCCGGAAGAATTCATAAAGATTCCCATGAAATTCATCCGTACCGGATTTTGTTACTGCCGCCACGACGCCCCCGGCTACCCTTCCCTGCGACGCGTCGTATTGGCTGGTCTGAATGATAAATTCTTGCAGAGAGTCCGTGGCCGGTACGGCAAGATTTGGCGTAGATCCTGTTCCGATAGAATTTGCGTCAACACCGTTGATAATCACCGAATTGGAAGTGGAACGCAGTCCATCAACGTAGATCGGCGCGTCCCCGCGGCCCAAATCCGACGAGTTCTGAACGGGGCCCGACGTGCCGGGCGTGAGGGTCAGGAGTTGCTGGAAATTCCTGGTGGGCAGCGGTAGCTGGCGGATTTCCTGCTGTTGGATGACCGTGCCGCGCGCGGCGTTATCTTCCTGCACCAGGGGTGCTTCCGCCGTGACTTGCACGACAGCCTTCTGCGTGGCGACTGCAAGGAGGATGTCAACCCTGGTTATTTCGGTGATGCGGACGGTGACGCCATCTATCGTGGCCTTGCCGAACCCGGGCTTTTCCGTTTCTATCCCATAGTTGCCTGGAGGGAGAAAGGAAAAAGAATACCGACCGCTGCCATCACTATCGGTCTCGCGCTGTACGCCCGCGTCACTGGTCAAAGTGATTCTCGCTCCGGTGACGACAGCAGCGCTGGGATCTTTCACGAATCCCGTGATCTGTCCCGTCGTGGTGGATTGTGCTTCCGCCTTGCCGACGGCGAACAGCAAGAGCCCTCCCAAAATGGAAAGTGCCATCGCCCAACGCAGTTGTCGCATACATTTCTCCTTTTTCCCCAACGTTAAGCTCGTCGGCCCGATACGATCCGCCCACCCGTATAAAGAAGAACGAGTTGATCAATCGCCTCTTCGTCGCTCATCCCGAGGTGTCGCTTGGCTCCAAAAAGTTCCTCGGCTAAAAAATAAGTGAAGAATTGCAGGTAAATGGCGGTATAGGCGAGCGAGGGGTCCACTCCGGGTGGAAATTTGACCTTCGACTCTCGAATCATCGCATTGGCATACGTACGCAGGCCGCCCGCGATTTCACGAAAGCTATGAATGAAGTGCTTGTGTCGAAACTCAACGACATCGATGTACATCAAGCGCCAGTAATCCAAGTTTTCAGAAACTACCTTTCCGATCGCTTTGGCCAGCTTTCTGAGTGAATCGGGATCCAGCGACGCCATAAGAGGGATGAGTTCCTTTTGGCGAATGATTTCCATCTTGTGGCCCAAGTGCTGGACCAAATCGATGAAGATGTATTCTTTCGTATCGTAGTAGATGTAGAGTTTCCCCATCGATACGCCTGCCTTCTTGGCAATTTCGCGCACCGTCGTCCCGTGAAATCCTTTACGAGTAAACAGTCGCAGGGCCGCTCGCGCGATCCTCCTTTTATTCTTCTCGACCGTGTTGCCCAGAAGTCTAGGCATTTATTCCGTTCCCTCGCCCGCGTGTTGGGCCAATCAAAGCGAGCGCTCGCTCTTCTTGACGGACAGGGGTTTTACTCCCGGGCTGGGCCGTTGTCAAGTAAAAACCTCGATGCCGGCGGGCGGTTGAGCAACCACGTGAAAACTCCGGGCGCATCGGAACCGGTTCCCCTCTCCGAGTACGCCTCTGAGGTTTTGCAGGCATGGAGCGAGGAGCAAACTTCAAAGAGCCCGTATGTTTTTCCCAGTCCGATCGGTCCTGATCGGCCAATTTCCACGGTTAAGACAGCTCGGTACGCCACGCTGAGAGGAGCAGGCGTTCCGCTGTTTCCGCTTTACACGCTGCGGCGCGTTTTCTGTACTCGCTTGGCCTCCGCGTCGTCACGACCGCCCCACCCTTTTTCGGTTGGATCTCGCCTGACGCGAGGCCAAACATATAGAATTTGGTTGAGGAGGACTTCCAATGATCATCCAACCTACGCGCCAGGTCCTGATGTGCGCGGTAATGTTTTCAGTTGTTGCCTTCGCTACCACCGCCGCGGCTCAAGACCAGAAAGCTGCACACTTGCCGGGGTCGAATCCGGTTTCCGGCGCGCGTCTCTACAAGCAATACTGCGCTGTTTGCCATGGAGTTGATCTAAGAGGACACGGGCCGGTAGCTACCGAACTAAAGACTCCGCCTGCGGACTTGACTACACTCGCTCAACGGCACGGTGGAAAGTTTCCGGACTCATACGTCGAGGAAGTACTCCGAAGTGGTGTGAGAACGCCGGCTCATGGAGATTCGGAGATGCCCATATGGGGACCGCTCTTCGCGTCGATTCGCGGAACCGATTCTGCACTCGTTAATATCCGAATTGCGAATCTCGCAGCCTATATCAAGTCCATGCAGGCAAGATAGGCAGAGTGGCATTTCCTGACGCAGTTCCAAGCGCGCTCAGAGCCAGAATTCTAGGCATTCTCTTATGTGGATCAATAACGTGACTCCGCATGGAAGCGGGTTTCGCCGAGCACCTCGGGACATTTACACTCGGTTCGAAGTCACGAACTCAATCGCGGCAACGGACGACGTCTACGGCAGCCGTGACTGCACCCTGGCCGGGGGCGGTTTCGTCGCGCACCGTTGCTGCTATTTATCCTGAAGTGATTTGAGGTAGTTCGTCAGGTTTGAAATACGCATGTTGACGATGGCCTGGTCGTGGGAACTGACGGTTTGAAACAGCGGACCCCACGTCGGCATGTCTGAAGTTCCGTGCGCGGGAGCTCTCACGCCATTGCGCAAGACGTCCATCACGTGTGCGGTGGGAAACGTGCCGCCGTTTCGCTTCGCCAACGTGGCGAGGTCGGCTGGAGCCGTCTTCAGTTCGGAGGCTGCGGGTCCGTCACCCTTTCCATCTTTGCCGTGGCAGGCAGCGCAGTATTGCTTGTACATCTCTGCTCCGGAGGAAGCATCGGACAATTGAATCGGTGCGCGCTTGATTTGTTTTTCTTGAGCAGTAGTGAGGCCGACGATCAGTAACACAGTTACGAACGAGATTGCCAAACTGCAAATTGTCCGCGACATAGCGGTCCTCCTAATTCGGCTTGTCGGTTTGGGCTCCGATGCAAGCGATAGCCGAGCACCGCATCGGATTTTGCGCTCCGCCCCACAAATCTGAAGGTACGAACGACAAAACGGCGATATCGCTAACGATGGCCTCCACTGCCGTCCCCGAACCGGGGAACTGGAGGCCTGCAAACCCTAATAAGAAAGGCCCGGAGCTGAACTGATTCAGCCCCGGGCCCGTGAGATACAGGTCTACGCCGCAACTTGCTTGGCGATGGGAGCAGTCTTGACTTCCTTCACTTCGATTTTCCGCGGCAGGGCTGCCACGGCAACGGGCGCCGTAATTTCGAGCACGCCGTTGTGGAACTCAGCAACGAGCTTCTCCGCTGCGATGCCCTCGGGCAGCGTCAACGTCCGCTCGTAAGCTCCGTACAGAAATTCGGAGTGCTTCACTTCCGCTTCCTTCAAGGTCGTTGTGGTTCTCTTTTCGCCCTTGATGGTGAGCAGGTTACCCTGCAGATTGATCTCGATCTCTTTCGGATCGACGCCGGGCAGGGAAACTCGGCAAATGTACTTCCTTGCTTCCGTGTCCACATACGCCTCAACTGCCGGGACGAATGGGACGAGATTAAATGCTCTCTCAAGCGGAAGTTGCTCGGTCACAAATGGCTTGAAAGTGAGCATCTGATTGAAGATCTCGTCGAAATCACGACGGAATTCAAAGAGATCGCTGTAGAAATTTTCGCGACGCATCAAATTTGGCATTGTAGTTCTCCCTCATGCCGGTGGTTTTTCCGGCCTAATAACATCGGTTACCTGCCGGGCAGCGGCTGACGCGGAGTTCTTCTGACCCGAAAGGGTCGCAGCCATTGCGAACTGGCTTTTTTCTTTGAAGCTCAGCGTCGAGCCGTTGCCGCGGAAGGAAGGAAAGGAGGCTCCCAGGTCTATCCCCGGTTGTTCGATGTCTTCGGGCTGGAGAGGAGGAGTCCGGAACTTTCTCCGGGCGCTTGCCGGATAGCTTTGGGGGCTCTCTTCCATGGTTGCCTCTCGATCCTTCAGCTACTGTTTAGTCTTAATGCGTATTGAAAGCGGTGACTGCGGTCACGGCGCGACGTGTTGGCAATCACATGATTCAGGCAGGGAGAGGTTAAGCGGTGAGGTTAACGCAAGGTGTAGGAACTCAAGACCTTCATATAGTTGACGCGCTCGAAAACATCCGGGCGAGCCGTAGACCGATGGCTCATGCTGCCGCGCATTTGGCGGATGGACTGATATTCGTGCTCTTCCATCCACCGAGTCAGGTCTGCCAGCACGATTGCGGCATGCTCGATGCCATCACGCAACAGCGCGGAAGTCATCATCGCCACGTTAGCTCCCGCCATGATGCTCTTCAGCACGTCTCCGGCGTTGTGAACTCCGCCAGTGACCGCGAGGCTGCACTTGACCCGTCCGCAGAGAACTGCGATCCAATGGAGCCGCAGCAACAATTCTTGCGAATTGCTGAGCGTCAGGCACGGCACAACCTCCAGTGTCTCGAGATCGAATTCCGGCTGATAAAAGCGATTGAACAGGACGAGGGCGTCAGCGCCGGACTCGTCCAGGCGCTGCGCCATATAGGGAAGCGCCGTGAAAAATGGAGAGAGCTTCACAGCGACGGGGATCGTAACACTTGCCTTCACTCGGCTAACCAGTTCGCAGTAACCCTGCTCGACTTGCGAACTGCTCACCTTCGGATCTGTCACCAGGCCGTAGAGATTCAGCTCGATGGCATCCGCTCCGGCTTCCTGCATCAGCCTGGCATAATGCACCCAGCCGCCATCGGAAACGCCGTTCAGGCTGGCGATCACGGGGATTGAAAGAGCTCGCTTGCTGCGACGGATCATTTCCAGATAGCCGTCTGGTCCCAAGTTGTACGTATGCAGAGGCGGGAAATAGTTCAAGGATTCCGCAAAACTTTCGTCACCGCGAGAGAGGTCTGCATCAAGGGCCTGACTGTCTAGTTGGAGCTGCTCTTCGAAAAGAGAAGGCAGGACGACGGCCGCGATGCCGGAATCTTCCATCCGCCGCAGATTGTCAACGGATTCACAGAGCGGCGAAGCAGAGGCGAGGAGCGGCGATTTCAGGGTTAATCCGAGGTACCGAGTACACAGGTCTATCATTGTTCGGCTCCTTCCATGAAGGCCCGCGATGCAACGGCTAGGGGCTCGGTTTCCGTCCTGGCCGCTGGTACAGCGGTCCCGGGCATAGCGGCGCGGCTGGAATAAACTCGCCATTGGCGGTCCACGTCGTCCTGCGCCAATTTCAGGAGATCCTTGGCGACTTCGGTATTGCTGCGCGCGAGCATCGTATAGCGCGCTTCTTGCGAGGTGTATTGCTTCAGCGAGATCTGCGGCGCTTTGGAATCCAACAAGAATGGATTCTTGCCTTCCAAACGGAGTGCAGGATTATAGCGAATCAGCGGCCAGTATCCTGAAGTCACGGCTGCCTTCTGCTGTTCCAGACCAAATGCCATATCGTAGCCGTGGGCGATGCAATGGCTGTACGCGATGATCAGTGAAGGACCGTCGTAAGCCTCCGCCTCAAGAAACGCCTTCACTGTGTGCGTGTCGCTGCCGCCCATGGCCACGCGCGCGACGTAAACGGATCCGTAGCTGATGGCTTCCATGGCCAGATCCTTCTTGGAGGTGCGCTTGCCGCCGGTGGCGAACTTCGCGATGGCGGCGCGCGGAGTGGCTTTGGACATTTGTCCCCCCGTGTTCGAGTAAACCTCGGTGTCGAGCACCAGAATGTTTACGTTCGCGCCCGAGCTGAGAACGTGATCGAGCCCGCCGAATCCGATGTCGTAGGCCCAACCGTCACCACCCACCATCCACACACTTTTCCTGACCAGGGTATCGGCGACTGCCAGCAGATTGAGGGCAAGTGGCGACTGCAAGTTCGCGAGCCTGGTCCTGAGTTCAGCCACACGATGGCGCTGTTCCGCAATTTCCCGCTCGGTGGTTTGATTGGGAGCTAATAATCCGCTGACAAGCGTTTCTCCCAGTTGTGGTGCAAGCTCGCGCACCATTTCGCGCGCGAATTCTGCTTGTTTATCTACGGCAAGCCGCATGCCGAGTCCGAATTCGGCGTTGTCCTCAAAAAGCGAGTTGGACCATGCAGGCCCCCGTCCCTGCGGATTCACGGTGTAGGGAGTCGTGGGTAAATTGCCGCCGTAAATCGAGGAGCATCCGGTGGCATTGGCAATCAAAAGGCGATCGCCGAAAAGTTGCGTGAGGAGTTTGATGTAGGGCGTCTCGCCGCAGCCGGAACAGGCGCCTGAAAATTCGAACAGAGGCTCCAGGAGCTGAACATCCTTGACTTGCCCATGCGCCAGGCGGTCCCGATCGAATTCCGGCAAGTCCAGGAAAAACTTCCAATTGGCGCTCTCGGGTTCGCGCAGCGGCGGCTGCGGTTCCATATTGATGGCCTTGTGTTTGGACTCGCTCTTGCTCTTGACGGGGCAGGCTTCCACGCACAGGCGGCAACCCGTGCAATCCTCGGGCGAAACTTGGAGCGTGTAGCGCAGAGTCTCGAAATCGCGCCACCGCGGCTTTGCGGTTTTGAAGTCTGGCGGCGCACCGGAAAGAAGCGACGAGTCGTACACTTTCGCGCGAATCACGGCGTGCGGGCAAACCAGCACGCATTTTCCGCATTGAATGCAAAGATCTTCGTCCCACACAGGAATTTGCTGCGCGATATTGCGCTTCTCCCACCGAGCCGTCGCCGTCGGGAATGTCCCGTCTACCGGCAGAGCGCTGACCGGCAATTCATCTCCATGGCCGCCGATAATCTGGCCCAGAACGTCGCGTACGAACCGCGGAGCACTGGCCGGCACCGCCGGGAGTACATCGAAGCCACTGCTGACGTGTTGCCGGACTGCAACGGGATGCAAATGGGCGAGTGCGTGATCCACTGCCGCAAAATTCTTCTCGATGACTGCTTCTCCGCGCTTGCCGTACGTTTCGCGGATTGCCTTCTTGATCTCGTTGATGGCTTCTTCACGCGGCAGCACACCGCTGATCGCAAAAAAGCAAGTCTGCATGATCGTGTTGATGCGGTTTCCCATTCCCGTATCGCGAGCCACCGCGTAGCCGTCAATCACAAAAAACTTCAATCGCTTCTCGATAAGGGTTTGCTGCACCGCTCGCGGCAGGTGGTTCCATACTTCTGCTGCATCAAAAGGAGAATTCAGCAAAAAGGTGGCGCCAGACTCCGCCGCAGCCAGAACGTCCATGCGTTCCAGAAATTGGAACTGGTGGCATGCCACAAAGTTTGCTTTGCTGATCAAGTACGACGAGCGGATGGGACGCGGTCCGAAACGAAGATGCGAAACCGTCACCGAGCCGGCTTTCTTTGAGTCGTAGACAAAGTATCCTTGCGCGTAATTGTCCGTATTCTTGCCAATAATCTTGATCGAATTCTTGTTCGCGCCAACGGTGCCATCTGAGCCGAGGCCGTAGAAGAGAGCCCGTACGGTTTTCGGATCCTCGGTTGAAAAATCGCGATCGTACGCCAGGCTGGTGTGGGTGACGTCATCGTGAATGCCGATTGTGAAATGATTCTTAGGAACGGCTGTCTTGATCTCGTCGAAGACAGCTTTGGCCATCGCTGGCGTGAATTCCTTGGATGAAAGACCGTAGCGCCCTCCGATCACGCGCCGGATCCGATGCGTTTCGGCCGGGCTTAATTCGTTCAGGGCAGTCAATACATCCAGGTAGAGCGGCTCGCCCAAGCTGCCCGGTTCTTTGGTGCGGTCGAGAACTGCGATCGTGGCCGTCGCTTTCGGCAAAGCAGCGATAAAGGCGGGCGCATCGAACGGGCGGAAGAGCCGGACCTTGAGCAGACCAACCTTCTCGTTTCGATGAACCAGGTGTTCAACTGTTTCTTCCACGGCGCCCGCGCCGGAACCCATCATGACGATGACGCGCTCGGCATCAGGCGCTCCGATGTAATCGAAGAGGTGGTAGCTCCTTGCGGTTCGCGCCGCGAAACGGTTCATCGCTTCCTGCACGATCGTCGGGCAGGCGCGATAAAAGGGATTGCTGGCCTCCCGAGCCTGAAAAAACACATCTGGGTTCTGGGCGGTTCCGCGCAGGACCGGGCGGTCGGGCGAAAGCGCGCGTGCGCGATGAGCGAGGACATATTTCTCGTCAATCATCGCGCGCAGGTCCTCGTCGCTCAACGGCGTGATTTTGTTCACTTCGTGCGACGTGCGGAATCCATCGAAGAAGTGCAGAAACGGAATTCGTGACTCCAGTGTAGCGGCCTGCGCGATGAGCGCAAAATCGGAGGCTTCCTGGACGGAATTGGAAGCGAGCATTGCGAAGCCCGTGGCGCGCGTGGCCATCACGTCGCTGTGATCGCCAAATATTGAGAGCGCGTGCGTGGCCACAGTTCGGGCCGCGACGTGAATCACAGCTGCCGTGAGTTCCCCCGCGATCTTGTACATATTGGGGATCATCAGCAGCAGGCCCTGCGACGCGGTAAACGTGATTGCCAAAGCTCCTGCTTGCAAAGCGCCATGTAACGCGCCTGCGGCGCCACCCTCGCTCTGCATTTCAACGACGGTGGGGATTGCTCCCCAGATGTTCGTGCGGCGCTCCTGCTGCCATTGGTCGGCCCACTCGCCCATGGCCGAGGAAGGCGTAATCGGATAGATGGCGATCACTTCGTTGAGGCGATAGGCAACGGATGCCGCAGCCTCATTTCCGTCCAGAATCGCCGTGGATGCTGTCATCTCCGCGCTCCCCAGAGCCCGCCAGATTCGGGGAGCTCCACTTTTGCCCGCATTTGCTCAAAACACGCCTTACTGCAGTGCGAAATGAACGTGCACGTGCATCTCGACCGAAACCGGCTCACCGTTCAAGCGAGTCGGTTCGTATCTCCACTGCTGGACAGACTGCAGGGCCGCTCCAATCAGCAAACCGGGGCCGCTCACCACGCGCGCTTGGACAACGTTTCCCTCTTCGTCGATGATGGCGTCAATCACGACGGTGCCTTCCACCTTCGCCGCCCTGGCAATGGCTGGATATTTCAACTCCGGCGCATACGTTTGCTTCGGAGGATCAACTTTGCCACCCACACGAATAATCCGCTTCATCGGAGGAGGCGGGGGAGCAATTGCCGCCATCGGGCTGGCCGCACCTCCGATGATGCCGCCGAGCACTCCGCCGAGTGTGCCACCTGGGACGCCGCCGGGAACTCCGCCAACTACTCCACCGCCCGGCTCGGGCGGAAGGGGATCTTCCTTGATGATCGCAATCTTCTTGGGGATCACGCTGGGCGCCATCATGCGGCCTCCCTGGATCAATCGAGTCACAGAGGGCGCCACGCGCTGCACTTGAGGAGCAGCGGCAGGCGGAGGCGGCGGCCCGGGAGGCGCCGGTGAGGCTAGCCACGTATTTTGGAAAGCAGTCAAGTCAATCGTTTCAGTGAAGTACAACGGCACAATAATCAGGGACGCGATGACAATGACGTGAAGCACAACGGAACAAGCCCATTCCAGGGGATTCCGGTGTTTGTATTCCGATGGCAGTTCAAGCAGAGCGTTCGTAAAAATCTCCGCCGCTGCTTGACGATCAATCGCTAGATCGAAGCGCACAGACTTCCGGCTACCTTTAGCGTATCCAACGGAGATTGGGAGTAGGTGGGTAACCATTGCCCTTACCTCCTCGATCGAAAATGGGCCGTTGCCGTAGCTTATTTTGTAGCGCGGGAGGCATCCAGATTGCGGCGGCACAGGTCACCTCGGCATGTGACGGGGGTCACAATCTAATGCGAAGCGAGCGCGAGTAACTAGCCTATCGCAGACGTCCGCTTGCGGTGTTCTGTCCCGGCGACCTGATTGTGAGAGGCACACTCGAGGCCGTAGGTAGTTCTTGGGTTAGATGAGCTGTAGCTTCCTACTTCAGGCCTTTTGACCAGGAGATGTGACCGCGATCACACGCCACAGGACACTGGGCGCTGGAGTTACAGGGTGAGTGCCGCGACGACCATGCCGGGGTCATCGCTTTCGCGGATTTCAAACCCGAAATGGTCTGCGAGGGCGCGCATGCCAAGATTTTCCGGAAGGATGTTGGCGACGATTTCCTGAATTTTTTGGTCGCGCGCTACCTGGATGAGACGGTGCACAAGTTCAGTGCCGAGTCCATGACGCTGATAGAGATCGCTCACCAGCAGGGCGACTTCCGCTTTGTTTGTCGTGCGCGCCCTGGTTAATCGGCCCACGGCGACGATTTCGCGCTGCCCCGCCTCCGGGCCGGTGCGTTCCGCCACCAGCGCCATTTCCTGGTCGTAGTCTATGAAACATTTTCGGAGCAAGCGTTCGTGGGCGACGCGGGAACTGAGTTGTTCCATGTGGAAAAATCGGAGGTAGACGCTTTCGTCGGACAGCGTTTCGTGGAATTTCGCCATCATCGGCTCATCTTCAGGACGAATGGGCCGGAAGACAACCTCAGTACCCTGGCTGCTTTTCCATCGCGAGACATATTGCGAGGGATAGGGGCGAATGGCCGAAGCTGGAAGATCCTGGTCCACGACGTCCCGTCCGTGGAGAACGATTCGAGCATCGAGCGCCAACACGCCGAGCGAGGAGACGAGCAACGGATTAATGTCTACTTCCTTGATGCGCGGCTGCTCGACAACGAGCTGGCTGAAGCGCACCAAGACTTGCTCGAGACACGCCATGTCCACAGCGGCACGGCCTCGCACCCCTTGCAGCGCCTTGAAAATCTTGGTCTGTTCCATCAAACGCTGCGCCAGAGTCGTGTTGAGTGGTGGAAGCGCAAGCGCGCGGTCGCGACACACTTCAACCAATTGCCCTCCGGATCCGAACAGAATCACCGGGCCAAATTGCGCGTCTACCGTGCTGCCCAGGATCAATTCATAGCCATCAGGCCGCACCATCGGCTGCACGGTAACACCCATGAACGCGGCCGCGCCGGCTTTTGCGGTGACGGATGATTGGATCGCGCGAAATGCCTGACCAACCGCCTCCGCGTTATCAAGATTGAGTTTCACGCCGCCGACGTCGGTCTTGTGCGTTACCGTTTCCGAGTGCAGCTTCAAGACCACTGGGAAACCAATCTCTTGCGCCAGAGCAACGGCCTCTTGATCGGTGTGCGCGAGGCTGGTGCGAACCGTGGATATTTCGTAAAGAGCCAGCACCTCTTTCGATTCGATTTCCGTCAGCAGCGAGCGGCCCGAGTTCAGCACTCGCTGAAAAATGGCCTCGGCGCTGCGGCGGTTCGGCTCGCCAGACTCTGGCTCGTGCGCCAGAGTGGGAGTCTCGTAAAGGCCTCGAATGTTGTAGCTGTACCGCCGCATATAATTGAATACGCGCGCTGCGGTGTCTGGGTACGCGAACGTCGGAATTCCAGCCGTGTTGAGAATCGCTTGGCCCTCCGCGACGTGTTTTCCGCCCATCCAGCTGGCCAACAGCGGTTTTCGCGTGCTCCGCGAATAGGGCTTTAAGCGCTCGGCCACCTGGGCTGGATTGGTCATCCGTTGCGGAGCCAAAATCACAAGCAATCCATCACTATTCGGATCTTCGATCGCGATCTTGATCGCGCGCTCGTATCGCTCCGGATCGGCATCCCCGAGAATGTCTATAGGATTGTTATGGCTCCAATGCGGCGGAAGGAACGCGTCGAGAGCGTCCACAGTTTCCTTTGAGAGCGGAGTAAGTTCTCCATCCGTCGCAATCAAAGCATCGGTGGCCAGGACTCCCGGACCGCCCGCATTCGTCAATATGGTGAGTCGAGACCCACGGGGACGAGGTTGCTTGCCGAAAACTTCGGCCATGTAAAACAAGTCCGAAATATTTTGTACGCGCAACACGCCGCAGCGCCGGAACGCTGCATCGAATACTTCATCGCTGCCGGTCAGCGCGCCTGTATGCGAACTGGCGGCATGTGACGCGGCCTCCGAACGCCCCGCCTTGATCACAATGATGGGTTTGCTCAACGCCACTTCCCGCGCCGCGGAAAGGAACGCGCGCGCGTCGCCGATGGATTCCATATAGAGAAGGATGCTGTGCGTTTGTGGATCTTCGCCGAAAAAAGAAATCAAATCTCCCCAGCCCATATCGAGCATCGAGCCTGTGGAAACGATCGCACTGAATCCTACGTCCTCCTGGAAACTCCAATCGAGGATGGCGGTTAGCAGCGCGCCACTCTGACTGAGAAATGCCACATTTCCGGGGCGCGCGATGTCCTCGGCGAATGTCGCGTTGAGTCCTAAGCCGGGATTCATCATGCCAAGGCAATTCGGCCCGAGCAGGCGCATTGTTCCACGACGCAGTTCCGCCTGAATCTGTTGCTCGAGTTTCGCTCCTTCAGGCCCGCGTTCCTTGAATCCCGCAGAAATCACAATCGCGGACCGCACGCCCGCGCCCACGCATTCCCGGATGACGGCGGGGACTGTCGCCGCCGGCGTGACCACCACGGCCAGGTCTATTTTTTCTGGAACGGCAGTGATGTTCGCGTAACAAGGAAGGCCCAATACTTCCGACCGATTGGGATTGACGGCGTAGACTTTGCCCGGAAATTTTCCGTTGCGCAGATTGACCAGCACCGCGCGCCCCACGCTACGGTTGTGGTCAGTCGCTCCAATCACCGCAACCGTCTTCGGAGCGAAGAAACATTCAAGGGCGGCGCGAAATTTCATTATGCACGGGCCTCGCGACCCCACGCGCTGTGCTGGGTCAAACGAATCTTACGAGAGACCAGCGGCGTTTGCACGTTGCGAAATCGCTTAAGAGGCCGGACGCTGCACCGAGCCAGCAACCGATACGGAACGGAGCAATCCCAGCTTTATGCATTGTTTGGGTTACTCAAACGCGAACGGAGAGGTGACCGCCGTCGATTGCCAGTCGGGTCTTTAACTACTCGTTAACGGTTCAATAGGGGACCTCTCCGTCCAATTGACCCTGGCGCTGCCCGTGTCTCGCCCTGCTAGCCGCGCACAGTCAAGACTGGGGACGTTGCATGTGTAACTACCTTGTGTGCCGTAGCGATCGGAAGATGCGTCGCCGCACCCGGGAAGCGACGCGGACGATGGACGCCCAGCACGATCAGGTCGGCATTCCTTTGTTTCGCAACTTCCAGGATCTTCTCCGCGACCGGCCCCTCTTCCACGGCGAATTGTGGCACGCACCACAGTGCGGCTTCCGCCGGAACAAGCTCGTGCAAGCGCCGCTCAGAGGACTCCATCTGTTCTCCGGGCAGGATCAGGTCGCCCGGTTTTTCTTCCGGGATGACGTGCAGGAGCGTCAGATGCGCCTGGAACTCCTGCGCCAGAGACATGGCGTAGGTCGCCGCGGTAGCGGATTCCGGTCCAAAGTCGGTGGCGAAAAGAATCTCTGTGAATTCACCCGTCCGTGGCGGAGGTACGTGCGAATGCGGGCCGACGGTCAACACGGCGCACGGAGCCCGACGAAGGATCTCCTCCGCTTTCGAGCCCAGGAGAAACTTTTCCGCTCCGGAGCGGCCGCGCGTGCCTAGCACAATCAGATCCGTATGATGAGTCGCAAGGGCAGTTTGCAAGTTCTGCCAGAAGTCGCCCTCTACGATCATGATTTCCGGATGGATTCCTTTGAAAGATCCTAGCAACTGATTCTTCTGCTGCTCGACCTCGCCTTTCGCAGCACTTTCAAGAACATCCCAACCGGCGGGGTTCGTCATCGGGTTAATGACAGGCGGCCTGACGTGCAGCGCGCAGATTTTCGCCCCAAAGCGCTTAGCCAACTCCATCGCGAAAGGGATCGCCGCGTCCCCCGCAGAAGAAAAGTCGGTTGGAAAAAGAATATTTTTGATCTCAATTCTGGTGCGAGTTTCTAGCGTTTTCATGGCGTATCTCCTTGCATTCCCCGGGGCTCAACTCTCGCCCAATCCTCGTGTCGGAGCGTCACCGGCTATGGTGGACCTCGATGGGCCGCTGTTGTGAGCCCCGGGGCCGTGATCTTGTAGTTGCGGCGTGCTTCGCTCTGCGCGACAACACCCGCAGTGACTCTCGCCTTCAGAAAGTTCATGCGGCGATCTCAATGTTGTTTTCCACTTCCGAAACACCCGGTGCGGCCCAGGCGACCTGTTCTGCTCCTTCCCGTTCCACCCAGGATTTTACGGCGCCCCGCAGGATTACTTTGGTGTCGCTCGACTCGACGGAAATGTGCTTGGCGTCGACGGTCGCGGTGCGTTGCAAGGCCTGCACGATCTTGTTCTTGATATCCACCGGCGAAATAACCGGCTTTACATCGATCCGATTGATCACGCCCTTCACGCCGAGCAAATTCCGAGCTACCCTCTGAGCCTCCGCCTTTTGAAAATGATGCTCAACCGTACCGTCGAGAGTGACCCAGCCGTTTTCGACCAGCACTTTGATTCGGTCGTGTGGCACCGATGCATGCCATTCCAGATTGTTGGTCGCGGCTCGTGCGATATCCGCGTCCGTCCGCTGAAAGCCGCCCAGAATCCTCACTTGGATTTCGTCCGTAACGGCCTTCACTCCCTTGACTCGTTCGGCGGCGCGTTCGGCGGCCCATTTTTCGGAGTAGCTTTGCACGGTGCCGCTGAGCATTACGACCCCCGAATCGCTGGCCACGCCGATCTCGGCCGCATCCACGCTGGGTTCCCAACTTAGTTCGTCCATAACTTGTTTCTGCAATTCTTTGTCGCCTTTCATTGTCGTCTCCTCCTGATTCAAAAGTCGTTTGCTGCAAGTTCGGTCAAACAAATTCGCCGGCGGTCATCCGATCTTAAGGATTCCCTTGCTGTCCTTCCCGCCAGTAAGGTAGGTCCTTTCCGGTCTGGCTGTATGCGGCGCAGATCACCCGCTGCTGTGAGGCGCGTCACAAGGAAACAGCAAGAGACTTCTAACGAATATTGATTCTCGGGGAATGCAATACCGCGGCAGACGGTCCTTGCAGGAATTCGTGCCGCGGTACTTCGCGCGATTGCTAGAGCGTCGAGGGATAAGTCTCCGCGACTTCGCGGCGCTCCCAGACTCCCGCCCGCTCTAAAGGCTCGACGGCGCGGGTCTCGTCAAAATGCAAGATCGCGTCGAATTGATCAGGAAGCTGCGCGTGGAAGTAATGGCTCATCCTTTCGGATTGCGGAAGATAGATCACCCCAATCGCCCTTTCCAGGCGCGGCTGCCGCAAGAAGCTGGTCGCTTCCTGGCCGCTGCCGAGAAGCAACAGGAACTTGGGGATGCCGCTTTGATGAAAGACGGATTCGTAGCTGCCGGTTAGCGCGGGCCGGACGTCTTTGCGCTCTGCAGGACCGTCCCACTCCGAGGCCGCGGTGACGGTTCCGCTGTAGGTGCTGAAACCGACGAGCACCGCTTGCTTCCCGCAGCGCTGCCGGACGAGCTGCCCCAGATTCAATTCCCCTTGCTGGCCTAGCTCCGTGGCGCGGGCGTCGCCCAGATGGGAATTGTGCGCCCAGACGACGACTTTGGCATCCTGGGGCCCGAGGTGCTGCACGAGCGCATCCAGCGAGTATGGCAGGACCATCGCGTTCTCCGAAGGATTTCCACTCTGCGTAGCCTATCCCGCTCCCGATTACATGCCTGTAGTGACGTTCACCTACATTGATCCCGAGCACCGAAACCTCGACCGATACATCGCGCACTTGCGCACCTACCGGCCTCTATTCAGGCAGCTTTCGAGCTTCCAATTCATCTACATTTCGACGGCAGCGGGCCTCCAGCAGGAAGCGGGCGAGCTTTTCTCATTCCTTGTTGAAGGCAGGGGCCTCTTGGATTTGACCCGCTACTTCGATATCCAAACCAAGTGGGATAGCCGGAAATACAGCCTCGTCACAGAGGACGACATGATCTTCCGGCACCAGGCCGCGAAGCGTTTCAACGGCGAGATTTTCGACGCTCTTTTCCATCTGTGGAGGCGAAACCAGTTGCCGAATGATTTGCGGGCTGAATCGGTGGCGACCACAACGAAACAACAAGAAGTCCTATTCCGAGCCGTCACCGTGCCAGGCCAGGAAGCGGTATTCGGGGACAGCAGCAAGAGATGGGGTGACGGCTGGCAAATACGCTGTGCTTCAGGTGCGGCTTCAGTTCCAAAGTCACCCACAGTCCAAC
This sequence comes from uncultured Acidobacteriota bacterium, assembly GCA_963780035.1. GTDB lineage: Bacteria > Acidobacteriota > Terriglobia > Acidiferrales > UBA7541 > Palsa-295. Next base: position 26,010 of record CAWAAG010000029.1, read on the forward strand.
CGCAGATTCTTGAAAGAACGGCGGATGCGTAAATGAAACAGGTGACATCTGCACGCGGACAAAACACTAGGATGGGCGGGAGCGACCCCACTTTGTGCGGCTTTCAGCCGCCCAAAACGTCGTGGGGTCGCTCCCGCCCGCCCCGAGTCGCTCGGGGCCGTGTTTTGTCCGCGTGCAGAGATCGGAGCAAACAGCTTGTAATGCAAGTTGCACTACACCGCGAAAGAGGAAGGGAGGAAAACCGTTGCCACTATTGAAAGCACCATCCAAACAACCAAAGACTACAACCCTTCAGGTTCGCTTGGAGGAGGAAGTCAGACACAACCTGGACCGATACGCCGAGTTCATCGGCGCGAATGCGTCCTACGTCGTCAGCGAAGCACTAAAACTCCTTTTCAAGCGGGACGACGAGTTCAAGCGTTGGATGAGCGAACATCCGATCAACATCAACCAAGGGCCAGCCAAAGGAGACGCTCTTACGAAGACCGCGTAACAGACATGAAACTTCGTTCAACCCAATCCGGTATGCGCGAGAATACAGCGTCCTCAAGACAGCATGCCCCGCGCTCTGCAATGCGCTCGACCCCGAATCAATCGTAAGCGTCGTCCGGAGGCCGTGTTGACGCAGAGCAGTATTTGTTAGGCAGCGTCAGGGGAGTTTTCGACGAGTTCTAAAGCAAGATTCCAAGGGAGCAAGTCTTCGATGCGGTTGATCGGGTGGTCAGCGATGCGGGACAGGACGTTACGCAGATAGCTTTCCGGGTTAAGCCCGTTTAGTTTTGCTGTTCCGATCAGGCTGTAGATTGCTGCCGCGCTTTGGCCGCCACCATCGGAACCTGCAAACAGGAAATTCTTTCTGCCCAGAGCCACGACACGCAAGGCTCGTTCGGCCGCGTTGTTGTCGATCTCGAGCGCGCCATCGTCACAGTACCGCACCAGCGCTTCCCAACGCCCCAGTGCGTAGCGAACCGCCATCGCTGTATCTGATTTCCTCGAGAGCTTGTCCAAGGTTTCTTCCAGCCATTGCTTGAGCGATTCCAGCAATGGCCGGCTGCGCAGGTTGCGGATCTCGCGCCGCTCTTCACAGGGACGTCCGTGGATTTCCTTTTCGACGGCGTATAACTCAGCGATTCGCTCCAGAGCCGTGGTTGCGGTCTGCGATTTGTGCGCCTCGACCAGATCGTAGAACTTTCTGCGCACGTGCGCCCAGCACGCTGCTTCCTTGATGCGCCCGGTTTCGTAGATCTGATCGAACCCTGCGTAACCATCGGCCTGCAGCGTCCCTGTAAACGAACTCAAGTGCCGCTTCGGATGCTCGCCTTTACGATCGGCTGAGTAGCAGAACCATACCGCCGGCGGCGCCAGACCTGCTGCCGGCCGGTCATCGCGTACATACGTCCACAACCGTCCCGTTTTGGTCTTTCCCAACCCGGGCGCGAGCACCGGAACCGGCGTGTCGTCGGCGTGCAGCTTCTGTCCCGATAGAACGTGGCGGCGCAACGCCTCCACCAGGGGCGCGAGCAGTCGGCTCGTTCCGCCTACCCACTCGGCCAATGTCGAGCGATCTATTTCCACGCCTTCGCGCTCGTAAATCTCCGATTGGCGATACAGCGGAAGATGATCGCTATACTTCGAGACCAGCACATGGGCCAGAAGTCCCGGGCCTGCGATACTCCGCTCGATCGGCCGGCTGGGCGCTGGGGCTTGTACGATGCGGTCGCAGCCGGCACAGGCCAGCTTCGGTCGAACCTGACGAATCACTTTGATTCTCTCGGGCACATACTCCAGGATTTCCGAAACATCTTCGCCCAGATGCTTCAGCTCTCCGCCACAGTCGGGGCAAGCTTTCTGTTGCGGCAGGTAGGTTTGCACTTCACGCCGCAGATGCGCGGGTAGCGGTCGCCGCGCCGGTCGGGCCACGGCAGTCTCCGCGGCGCTCGGCTTCGGCGATTCCGCTTCGAGCGCTCGGCTCTGTTCCAGTTCTCCCAGCCGCAGCTCCAGCTGCTCGATCTGGCGATGCACCTTTTCCGATGAACGTCCGAAGTACAGGCGACGAAGCTTGGCCAGCAGCAGCTTGAGATGTTCGATTTCCGCATCGCGCGAGACCAGCTGCTCGCCCTGCGAAAGGATTCTTTCTTCCTGCGTGGTGAGTTGTTTGTACTGCTCGACGATCAGAGCTTTCAGCTCACTGGGATTGAGTGCTTCGAGGTTGGGGAGAACGCCAGCCGCGTGATTCATCGCAGCAGAATATACTGCAGTTGTTTTACAGCCTGATTAAAATTCCACCGAAAAGAATAAAATATTTTGCACTCACACTGCGATTTGCGGATCGTAACTCCGCACCGGGCGCCGCCAGTCGATTCCTTCCAGCAACATCGACAGCTGTGCCTGCGTCAGCGACACCGTTCCGTTCGCCGCTTGCGGCCAGATGAATCTTCCTCGTTCCAGCCTTTTCGCGAACAAGCACAACCCATCGCCACTCCACCAAAGAACTTTGAGCAAGTCGCCGCGCTTGCCGCGAAACACGAACACGTGACCGGAAAAAGGATTTTCCTCCAGCGCCGTCTGGACCATTCCGCTCAAGCCCGTGAATCCACGCCGGAGATCCGTCACTCCTGCGACGATCCAGATGCGCGTTCCTGCCGGCATCCCGATCATCCCAGCAAACACTCCAGCGCAGTTCGTAAAACCACCAGGTCTACGCGGCCCGCAATCCGCAGAGTTCCTTTGGGAAGTTCGATCTGCAGAGTCCCGGCCGTCGCCTGACAAGACCTGCTACCAGGGTTTGCTGCTCTTACTGCCACTTCCTTCGAGACGGTCACCGGAAGCAGATTGATCGAGGTGCTGTTTTCCAGGCGTCCTTCGCGATACTTCTTCCGCCACTGGAAAATCTGATTGGCGTTCACCGCATACTTCTGTGACAGCTGCGCTACGGAGACGTTTCCCTCGAAGCTCTCTTCTGCGATCCTGCGCTTGACCTCGACCGTCCAACTTCGCCGTCGCTTACCGGAAGTGTCCACTTATCCCTCGTGGGCACTTCTCTAGTGCCCACGATCACCATCACTCATCCGCCCACACTTCGTCCAGACGGTTCAAAACAGACGCTTACAATCAATCCGCGAAGCCGTCAGACATCTCACGGGAGGAGGCGCGGCTCATATCGGCATCATTCTCTCAAACACCCGCCCTTAGCTCTCCGAACAATGCCGCGCACATCGCGGCCACAGAAGGAGAGGAAAGCCACGGAAAGCACCTTCTGACGGTTCACGAGGTAGCTGACTTATTGCAAGTCCCTGTGTCTTGGGTCTACGGACGGACACGCAAACGATCCTTGGAGCGAATACCGAGTTACCGGCTTGGCAAGTATTGGCGCTTCCGTCAGGACGAAGTGTTGGCTTGGGTCGAATCCCAACGGCGAGGCTCGCATGCTGCTTGACGCACGCGGTACACTCGTTGCTGACGCAGAACGAGCTAGGCGGGCCATCTACGGAGGCAAGAAGATGGCTCGCAGACGCTTTCAGCACGGATCACTCTTCCGGCGTGGCCGACGAAATAAAGTATGGGTGGCCCGCTGGTGGGAGGAAATCATCAATCCTGACGGCTCCATCGGACGCACGAGACGCGCGGAGGTTCTAGGCACAGTTGCGGAGCTCCCTTCGCGCTCATGTGCCATGGAGATATTGTCGAAACGGCTCAACCCCATTAACAGTGGAACGCAACGTCCACAGTCCATTCGTAGTTATTCAGATTTCATTACGAAGGACTGGATGCCTGTCGTTCTCCCAACTTTGAAGTACGCAACACAGAAGCATTACCGCTACATCGTCGATATCCACTTGCTTCCCATCTTCGGCAGCATTCGCCTCACGGACATCAAACGAGAGTGCATCCAGCCATTCCTCGCGGCCAAGCTGAAATCCGGTCTTGCGTGGAAAACTGTAAAACACATTCGCGGCGTGTTCGGGAGGACGTTGGCGACTGCCGAGGACTGGGGATACATCAACCAGAATCCGGTTTCAAAGACCGAGTTGCCTCGACGCCCACGCAATCTCTCTCCAAGACCTGTCCTGCAACCGCATCAAGTCCAACTACTGACAAAAGAGCTTTCCGAGCCGTCTCGGTCGATTGCCCTATTGTTAGTCTTGACAGGCTTGAGGATCGGCGAGCTTCTCGCGCTCCGTTGGAAGGCTATCGATTTAACCGCCGGCACACTGCGCGTAATTGAAACGGTGTACGACGGCCACTTCGACACCCCCAAGACGGACCGCAGTGCTCGTCTCATTCCCTTGGGGTCCGAAGTCGTGGCCTTGCTCAAGAGGCTCCGCCAAGATCAAGTGAACCCAAGCAGCTTGGTGTTTGCGACGCAGGCAGGCGGTCCACTCAATAGGCACAATTTGCTGCGCCGATATTTGAAGCCCGCGTGTAAGAGGTTGGCGCTCGGGGGCATTACATGGCATTCCCTCCGGCACTCGCACGCAACGATGCTCGACGCAACAGGAGCACCGCTCGGAACGGTGCAGGCCCTGCTGGGACACTCAAGTTCCGAAATCACAAGAGAAGTCTACCTGCACGCCGTTCCTGACGATCAACGTAGGGCAGTGGCGAGCGTCGAAGCGCTTGTATTTGGACCCAATCGGACTCAAGTTGCAAGCGCTTCACAAACTAGTGCGTAGCTAAGTTGTTGATTCAGCGGGATTGGAATGGTCGGGGCGAATGGATTTGAACCATCGACCTCCTGGTCCCGAACCAGGCGCGCTAGCCAGGCTGCGCTACGCCCCGACCGTGTCATGCGGGAGTGTAAGATAGTTTAAGCTACCCAGCCCCCATCCGCAACGGCCTCTGCGCGCGCTCTATTAATGTTTGTTCCGCGTTTGCCTTCGGAGTGGTCGTTGCGTTTGGCCCACGCATCAAGGCTGCGCGAGCTTTGGATTGGCCGCCGCGTAGAGCACCACCGCAAAGCCCCGGTGGGTTGTCTCTCGTTCGTACTTCATTCCGAGCTTCTCCATGACGCGCGTGGACGCCACATTTTCGCGCATCGCGATCGCGACAATCCGCCCCAATCCCGCGCGCTCGAATCCATCCCGCAAGGCTTCGCGCGCCGCTTCCGTCGCGAGGCCCTTGCCCCACCACGCGCGCCCGAGCCACCAGCCAATCTCAATCTCCAGCGTGCCCTCCAGCGGCTGCAAACCGCAGAACCCGATCATCTCACCCGTCGCTTTATCGAAGAGTCCCCACATGCAAAACCCGTATTTCTCAAAATAACCGACCTGCTTGCGCGCCCACTCGCGAATCCGCTCCTCGGGCCAGGGTTCGCCGCCGGAAATGTAACGCATCACTTCGGGATCGGTGGCGATAGGACGCAGCAGCAGCCAATCCTCCGGCTGCCACGGCATCAGACGCATTCGCGCGGTTTCGAGCATGTGAGATTGGGCGAGAGATTATGCGGTGTGCGCCTGCGGTTTCGCGGCCTCGGGCAAGCGAATCAATTTCGCTTCGGTGATGGAAGGAATCGCGCGAATCTGTTGCACCACCGCGCCATCCACATCGCCGTCGAGTCGCACCAGTGCCAGCGCATCGGCGCCCTGCTCCGGTTTACGGCGCCCCAGAGCAAACGTGGCAATGTTCACGCCCAGATTTCCCAGCGCCGTACCGATCTTTCCAATCACGCCCGGCACGTCCAGGTTGCGCGTCAGCAGCAACGTGCCTTCCAGCGGCGCTTCCAGTCCGATGCCGTCCATCAGCAAAATTCGCGGCGAACCGTCCTGGGCCACCATGCCTTCCACCGTCAATTCGTGCCCGCTGTTCGTCGCCGCCACTTCCAGCGTATTGGGAAATCCGCGCTCGCGCCGCCGCGTGGTTTCTTCCACAATCAATCCGCGCGCCGCCGCGGCCTGCGACGCATTCACCAGATTCACTTTTTCATCGAGCACGATATTCAGTATGCCGATCAAAACCGCGCTGCGAATCACGTGTGAACCCAGCTCCGCCGCTTCGCCTGCATAGCGAATGTGGATCCGACTGAAACTCGCCGAAGGCGCCGCCTGCGCCACAAACGCGCCCAGCCGTTCGCCCAGTTCCAGATACGGCCGCAACTTGCGGTATTGCTCCGCCGATAGCGCCGGCATGTTCACCGCGTTGCGAATCAATCCTTCCGCAAGGTAATCACGCACTTGCTGCGCGATCAAGGTTCCCACTTCCTCCTGCGCCTCGGCCGTGGAACCCGCGATGTGCGGCGTGGCAATCAAATTGGGCAATCCCAGCAGCGGCGAATTTTTCGGCGGCTCCTGCGCGAACGTATCCACCGCAGCGCCAGCCAAATGTCCCGAGCGCAACGCTTCCGCCAGCGCCGCTTCGTCAATCAATTCTCCGCGCGCGCAATTGATCAGCCGGGCGCCCTTTTTCATCTGCGCCAGCGCCGCCGCGTTGATAATTTTCTCCGTCGCCGGACTCAGCGCCGTGTGCAGCGAAATCACGTCCGAGCGCTTCAGCAAATCCTCGAACGGAATCAACTCAACTTCCAATTCCCGCGCCGCCGCCGGCGTCACGTAAGGATCGAACGCCAGCACCGTCATTTCCAGCGCCCGCGCCCGCCGAGCCACCTCCGATCCCACGCGTCCGAGGCCCACAAGGCCGAGCGTTTTACCGCGCAATTCCATCCCCGAAGAGCTTTTCTCCCAGCGTCCCGCATGAATCGCGGCATTCGATTGCGGCACGCCGCGCGCGAGGCCCAGCATCAGCGCGAATGTATGCTCCGCGACGCTCACCGCGTTGCCGCCGGGCGTATTCATCACCAGCACGCCGCGATGCGTGGCCGCGTCCATGTCCACGTTGTCAATGCCCACACCCGCGCGGCCCACCACGCGCAATTTCGCGGCGCGATCGAGCAGCTCGCGAGTCACTTTCGTCGCGCTGCGTACCACCAGTCCATCGGCATTGGCAATTTCGTCCAGCAGCTTCGCGGCCGCCGGCAACACGATTTCCCAGCCCGTTTCGCGCAAAAGCGCAATTCCGCGTTCGCTTATCTTATCTGCAACGATTATTTTCATCTCGAGAAGCGTAACGGCTCACTACCACCCTGTCAAATGCGTTATGCAAATTCGCCGAATAATTTTTCGTGACGCGCATGTGTTTCAATCTGAATCGCAGCCACCCACCTGCCTTTCGCCCGCGCGCGATTTGAAATCCCTGTGCTATTCTGGTTCGCAAATCGGGGGACAACCAATGGGTTACATTGACCGCATCCAGAGCGATCTTACCGCCGCCATGAAGGAAAAGGACGAGCTGCGCCTGAGCGTCCTGCGGATGGTCAAAAGCGCGCTCAAGCTCAAGGAAATCGACAAAATGCGCCCGCTCGACGATATGGAGTCCTTGCAAGTCCTGCAAACTCTCGTCAAGCAGCGCAAGGAATCCGTCGAACAGTTCACGCACGGCGGCCGCCAGGATCTCGCCGACAAAGAAGCCAAGGAAATAAAAATTATCGAGCAGTATTTGCCCGCCGCTCCCAGCGACGACGACATGCGCCGCGCCATCGAAGAAGCCGTCTCCGAATCCGGCGCCGATTCCCTGAAACAAATGGGCGCGGTAGTGAAAGCCGCGCGCGCCAAGCTCGAAGGCAAAGCGGTGGATGGCAAAGCGCTCAGCGATAAAATCCGCGAGCGCTTGACTGAAAAATCCGCCGGCAAGCCGTAAGACTGGATCACAGTTTCCCTGCGAGTATTGGTTTTGTAGGGGCGGGTCTGAGACCCGCCCCTACGATGTGAGCGCGAATCACAGTGAGCGGTGAAAGTCGTTTCGCAGGCTCTTTGCATCGTCTGGTCCACGTATCTGCCGATCAGGAGAAAACAATGCGCTTAGCCTTTCGATCATTCGCCTTCTTGCTTCTGGCTTCGGTCACTTGCGTGGGCGCGTCTCGCCTGGCAAACGCACCCACGACAGCCACCGACTCCTCCCCCGAATCCGAAATTCGCGCCCTGCTTGCAGCGCAGACCGACGCATGGAATCGCGGCGACATTGACGCCTTCATGACCGGCTACTGGAAATCCGACCAAACCGCCTTCGTCGGTGCGAGCGGCCTGACGCGCGGCTGGCAAGCGGTCCTCGATCGCTATCACAAAAATTATCCCGACCGCCAAGCGATGGGCCGCCTCACATTTTCGGATCTGGAAGTGCACGTCCTCTGCCCGGATGCCGCCTTCGCCATCGGCCAGTTCCACCTGCAACGCGCAAACGACCAGCCCGCCGGAATTTTCACCCTCTACTTCCGAAAATTTCCCGAAGGCTGGCGCATCGTAGCCGACCATACCACCGCCTTCCCCGCCCCACCGCACCAATAGCAAATCGATCGCTGGTGAATCCGGCAGGGCGAGACTTCAGTTCCGCCGCAGATGACCTCTTTTCCTTTGGAGCATTAGCCCCCTGAAGCCGGGCGTTCGATTTTGCTTTTTTCCACAATGCCGTCCTCTGTGTCTCTGTGGCAGATTTCGTCGTTGCCCCTGTTCCCCAATCCCCACTTTTCAGCGATAATAACCGCTGCCAAAATGTCGAGCGACCTCGCCAGACTAAAAGGAGCACCCCTTTGCGCGCAGTAATCACCGGCGGAGCCGGATTTCTCGGTTCGCATCTCTGCGAGCTTCTGCTGGCAAAGGACTGGGATGTTCTCTGCCTCGACAATCTCGTCACCGGCAGCGACTCCAACATCTCGCACCTGCTGCCGCACCCGAAATTTCGTTTCGCGCGCCAGGACGTTTCTCGTTACATCGAAGTCGCCGGGCCCGTCGAAGCGGTCCTGCATTTCGCTTCGCCGGCCAGCCCGCCCGATTATCTGAAATATCCCATTCAAACTCTGAAAGTCGGCGCGCTCGGCACGCACAATTCTCTCGGCCTGGCCATGGCCAAAAAAGCCCGCTACCTGCTCGCCTCCACTTCGGAATGTTACGGCGACCCGCAAGTGAGCCCGCAGCCGGAAAGTTATTGGGGCCACGTGAATCCCGTCGGCCCGCGCGGCGTGTACGACGAATCCAAGCGCTACGCCGAAGCCATGACCATGGCCTACCACCGCTATCACGGCCTGGATACGCGCATCGTGCGCATTTTTAATACGTATGGCCCGCGCATGCGCTTGAACGACGGCCGCGCGCTTCCCAATTTTCTCTATCAGGCGCTGGTCGGCGAGCCCATCACCGTGTATGGCGACGGTAAGCAGACCCGCAGTTTCTGCTTCGTCTCCGATTTGCTCGCGGGCATCTACAAATTGCTCGAATCGAACGAGCACGAGCCCACGAACATCGGCAACCCGCAGGAAATCACCATCCTGGAATTTGCCGAACGCGTTCGCAAGCTGGTGGGCGCCACGACTCCCATCGTCTTCCATCCGCTGCCGCAAGACGATCCCAAACAGCGCTGCCCGGACATTACCAAAGCCAAGCACCTGCTGAATTGGGAGCCAAAGGTAACCCTGGAAGACGGCCTGCAACGCACCTACGAATACTTCCGCGAAAAAGTAGCCCAATCCACTCCAGCAAAATAATTGGCGGGAACTTTATCGCCCATCCCACACGTATCCGATAATCGCAATTAAATGAGAGGCGCGATCAATATGGAGTGCGGCGGCGCGCCGCCGCTTTTGAGGTTGCTGCCGAACCTCGAACGATCCAGGCGAGGCTCGCCTCGCCCAAGGCATTCGCAGCGGCGCACCTCAGTGCGCCATCAGCTGTCGCGGCTAAATCCCCGGCGATGCTCAAACCGCCGCCACTCCGTCAAGCCGACGAAAGTCCGAGCGTAGGCTTCTGCTTGCGAAACACTCAAACCATTAATCGATTTGCCGAATTTCCTCTTTCCGCCACTCAAAAGGAAAAATCTTGCCGGCTTCCTCCGGCGTTAGCTTCACGCCCGCTAGCTCCGCAGCGCGCGCGACGACCGGATCTCGGCCGGCGGCAATATCAGCCGGCGTCGGCAAGATTCGTTCATCGGGCATTACTCCGGCATGTTCAAGACTTTTGCCATCGGTCATGATCAAGTCCGCTACGGTGATCATCGTGCCGTATTGAGTAACCTTGGTGCGGTTCAACTCCTCCGCATGAATGAACATCTTGCCCTCCCGCACAGCGCCCGCCGAGCGATCTCCCAGAACGGTTCCACGTTTTTCTAGCTGAACGACGCGAGCAAACAATTCCGACGCGGATGCGGACTTGCTGTCTATCAGCACGATCAGCTTTCCGTCGAACGCCTTCTTGCCGCGTGTTTTCGCAATCACCGGCCCGAGCTCTCCCCGGCCTTTCCGGTCCCCGATCTTGACGTCATGATCGAAAAAACCGCCGAGGAACTTTTCCTCCGCGCCAATCAATCCGCCCGGATTGCCGCGCAGGTCGAGAACCACCGTCTCGTAAGAACGCGTCTTGTTCAACAGCCCGTCCAAGATTGCCGGATTAACCACGAAATCGGGCAGCTTCCAAAAAAGAACCTGCTTGTTAATTTCATGATAGCGCGAGCGGTCGTCATCACCACTGTAGCGATGTATTCTCGCCCAAATCAGATAGTCTGTCTGCGTTATCATCGGCTGGCCCGGTATCACCTTGGACATCGCCACGAAAGTGCGGTTAACGCCGTCGGGCGAACGCACCTCCACGTGGAAGCCAGACTGCGGAAACACGGAGTAGGCGTACTCTACATTCCGGATGTCGTTTCGCTGGAGACGAATCCCGTTGATGGAGACGATTTGGTCGCCGGGTTTGAGGCCTTTTGCCGCAGCGTCACTATCTTCGCGAACCGCCGTCACGTAACAGTCGGAGTCTCCGATTGCCAGCGTGTACCACCCGTATTCGACTCCATAGGGGCGCACCGGCGGCCTGAAGCGCGTGTGCGAATCGTCCAGCGACGAGACTGCTGCCGCAATCGAGAGTAAGGCTTCGTCCTGAGACTTTGCCGCGGCGATCTTTTGCCGCGCTTCGTCGAACCTTTTGTCCAGATCCATTCCGTGCATTTTCGGATCGTAATAATTGGCCTTAATGTCCGCTTCGATCGTGTCTAGCATTTCTCGAGCCTGTGTGTTGGTGAGCGTCGCGTACTTCGTATCGCCTGCTGGAGCGGCATTCGCCCATCCGATGCTCGCCGCAGCCACGGCAACACAAATTCCCACTAGCCATCGCTTACGATTCTGCATCCCGCGAACGCCTCCTTAGCGTTTCACCCAACGATGCCTCAAATTCGCATACCATCTACAGACTTAATTGCGGAGTATACCCGATGAAACGTCCGGCGACGACGTCAATGGGCGCAAATGCGACTGGCGTTTTCGGGAGGGTTACTAGTGTGGTGAGATCCTCGCGGGGCTTGCCGCGCAGGACTCAAAAATCCGGCCGAGGCTCGCCTCGCTGAAGGCACTTGTAGCGGCGCACTTTAGTGCGCCATCAATTGTCGCGGCCAAATCGCCGGCGATCCGCAAACCGCCGCTACGACACCGCGGGTCCTATTCTCGACGCCATTTCAATCCGGCCGCCCCATCGAATAGTACTCAAATCCGTGGCTCTTCATTTGCGACGCCGTCAGCAGATTCCGGCCATCCAGAATCAGCGGTCGCGTCATCGAATCGCGAATGCGATCCCAATCGAGCTTGCGGAATTGCTCCCACTCGGTCGCGATCAGCAACGCCTCGGCGCCTTCCGCGGCTTCGTAAGCTGTTTTTCCAAACTGAATCTGCGGCAGCGCGGCCTGTGCCTTTTCCATCGCTTCAGGATCATACGCGCGGATATTGGCGCCCTCCGCCAGCAACGCGTGGATCAAATCAATCGCCGGCGCGAAACGGATATCGTCCGTATTCGGCTTGAACGCCAGGCCCAGCACACCCAGTTTCTTACCCTTGACCACCCACAACGCCGTGCGGATTTTCTCGACGAAATGGTCAATCCGCTTCTTATTGATTTTTTCCGCTTCCTTCAACATCGAAAAATCCACGCCGTATTTCTCCGCCAGGTGTACGAAGGCCTGCAAATCTTTGGGCAAGCAAAATCCGCCGAATCCCAGGCCCGGACGGAAAAAGCTCGTTCCGATCCGCGGGTCCATGCCCACCGCGCGCACCACCTCTCCGATATCCGCGCCCAGCCGCTCCGCCAGATCCGCCACCATGTTGGCATAGGAAATTTTCACAGCCAAAAAGGAGTTCGACGCGTGCTTGATCAATTCCGCGCTATTGATCGTCGTCACCAGCCACGCCGGCAACGGCGTATCCGGGCACGCCGGCGCGTGTATCGGGCACTTGAATTTGCGCTCCAGCACCGGGCGGTAAATTTCCTTCAACTGGCGCTCCGCCGTTTCGTCTTCCACGCCCACCACGATCCGGTCGGGATGCAGAAAATCCGCTACCGCCGTTCCTTCACGCAAGAATTCCGGATTCGACGCGACGCGAAACGTTACGCCGCTCTTGCGCCCGTACACCGTAAGGGCGCGCTTCAATTCCTGCCCGGTCTGCGCCGGAACCGTGCTCTTTTCGACCACCAGCTTCGGCCCCTTTGATTCGGTGGCGATCGCCCGCGCCACGTGGTCAATCGCGCTCAGATCCGCGCTGCCATTGGGTAGTGGCGGCGTGCCCACGCAGATAAAAATGGCCTCGCTGGCCTGAATCGCTTCGCCGGAATTGGCGCGAAAACTCAGCCGGCCTTCCTTGCGCGCCTCGTCAATCACCGTGTCCAAACCCGGTTCGTAAATCGGCAAACGCCCGGCATTCAGCGTCTTCAGCTTTTCAGCATCGCTGTCGGTGCAAATCACTTCATGTCCCAGACCGGCCAAGCAGCCGCCTGTCACCAAACCCACGTAGCCTGCGCCAATCACGGAAATCTTCAAGGTCTAACTCCCCTTAGTAGAACGGTTGGGATCGCGATTCTGACGTTCAATTTTACACATAGAACGGAACGCACCCGCGAAATTCTCCGCCAGTGCACCCAACCTGCAACGTTTCTACGACCCATGCGGCCCAACCCGCAATCCCGTCCACACATTCAATAAACCCATGTATTCGCGCACCACGGCCAGCGCGTCGCGCGTATTCCCCCACCAGCGCTTGGCAACGAACGGATCATCGGGCGCGCCTCGCACGATCAAGCGCGGATCGTCCCCCACCAGCCTGGCCCACAGCGCTTTCACGCGCCGCGTATGCTCCGGCGACGTCACAATAATCACGGTGTGTTTGCCGCTGCGGCGCATCTCCCGCGCTATTTCGTTCACTTCTTGCAGCGTATTAATGATGATGTCCGGCAAAATCGCGATCGCCGCGTCCGGCACTCCTTGATGAACCAGAATCTCGCGGTTGTATTCTTCCTCGCCGACATAATGAATGCCCAGCCCGGCAAGGTCCTGCTGCGGCCCTTCGGGGCGGCTCACCCACACTTCCGGGGCGTAGCCGGATTTGAATAAACTCGCGGCGCCATCCGCGCGATACGGCAGCCCGCCGCTCAAAACCACGATCACATCCGCCTTGCCCAAAGGATCTTCGCGCACCAGCCAATAGCCGGCGTCGCGAAACGCCACCGTGCCGATCGCCAGCAGCAAGATCACCAGCAGCGTCCATCGCAACAGCAGCCGCCGCCTGCGTGCAACGCTCCTGGCGGAAGTGTCCACGGCAGGCATTCCGTTATCGTTTCTCCAGCAGAAAATTACCCGCCACCAGGGCGTCCGCCCCGGAACAGAAATAACTGCGCACCGCATCGCGTGGCGTCACTACCAGCGGCTCGCCAAATAAATTGAACGAGGTGTTCACCAGGAGCGGCGCCGGAGCGTTCTGTCCCGAATCATTCAACAGCTTCCAGAAAAGAGGGTTGTCCGCCGGCCGCACCACCTGCAGGCGCACCAAATTCCCCGGCAAAAGAAATCCCGGCGCCAGGCTCTCCAGCAATTTGCGGCCTTTTTCATTCGCGGTGGCCATCGTCGTAAGGAAACGTCCATTCGCCGAGCAGCGGAAATATTCCGCGCAGCGCTCTTCCGGAATCGCCAGCGCAAAGGCCCGGAAAGACTCGCGATGTTTCACATAATCGTTCAGATTTTCCTTCACGTAAGGAGCCCATGGCGAAGCCAGCAGGCTGCGATTCCCGAGCGCCCGTGGACCGAACTCCGCCGCGCCCTGAAACCACGCCACAATTTTTCCGCCGTGCAGCAGCCGCACGGTCTCGGCGAGCTTGCGTTCGTCGGAATCGCACCAGCAATACGTCGCCTTGCAATTATCCAGCACCGTTTTGACTTCCGCGTTCGAATACGCCGGACCCCAATAAGGCGCGGGCACCGGCGCCACACGCGCGCGGCCGCCTTCTCTATGCCAAATCAGCCACGCCGCCCCCAGCGCTGTGCCTTCGTTCCCTGCCGCGGGCTGCACAAACACATTCTCAAACCCCGCGCGCGATTCAATCGCCGCCACCAGCAGCGGATTCAGAAATAATCCGCCAGCGAGGCACAACGACCGCGCCTGAAACCTGCCGCGCAGCCCCGCGAACCATTCGCACAGGACCGTCTCGCAGGCCTTCTGCAAACTCGCCGCGATATTCGCCCGCGCAGACTCATCCATTTGCGGCCCGCGTTCTTCCGCGATCCCCACGCGGCGATAAAATTCGCCCGTAAACGCCAGCTCCCCCGCAAATTCGCGTCGAAAATATCGCGCATCCAGACGCGGCGCCGTCGCCTGACCATCTGCCCGCGCTCCCGCCTCACCCCTTCGCAGCATCGCGAGAAATAAATCCGTAAATACCGGCTCGCCCGAGAGGCTCAACCACTGGGTTTTGTGCTCATCCGCGTGCGCGCGAAACCCCACGAGCTTCGTCACTTGCGAATACGCCCACGCCAGCGAATGCGGCATGGCGATGGAGCCTACTTCGCGAATCCGCGTGCCTTCGCCAATCCCGACGAACCCTGGACGACCGTCGCCGCGCTCATCGAGCGAAACAATCAGCGCCTTATCAAACGACGACGCGTAAAACGCGCTCGCCGCGTGGCACAAATGATGGTCCAGCTTTTCCACGCGCCCCGCAGGCGCTCCCGCCATCTGCTTCACGATGCGGATATTATTGAGTTCGCGGCCGAGCTCGCCGAATGCCTTATTCAAAAAGTATCCGCTCGACACCGGTCCAAACGGCGCGACACGCGCCCGATACCATGCTTGCCGCCTCCAAGCACGGGCGGGATCGCTGGCAATCGCCACATGCGCCACGTCGCTCCACGTGATTCCGCCGCGTTCCAGGCAGAAATGAATCGCCGCGCGCGGAATTCCCTCCGCTCCGCGCGTCCGCGCCAGTTTTCCTTCTTCGATTGCCGCCACCACTCCGGAATCGCCGATCAGCGCCGCCGCCGAATCGTGTCCCATCGCGGATAGGCCGAGGATGTACATGCTACGAAGTCTTACTCGCCGCGATGCACGCATCGCGTAGGGCGCAGACGCCGCCGGCCCCACAAACCACCGGCTTCGCGGCCGCCTGCACCAGCCGCCTACGCGCGCGGGCGGCTCAGCGAACGCCCGCGCGTCAATAGCCCCCGCAGTCCCAGAAGAATCAAGCGCGGCTGGCTGAGGCAGACGCGCCACAAAATCTTCCAGGCTTCGTCGCGCGAATATTCGCTCAAAGACCGCTTCGCGGGATCGTTCAGCAAATCCACCAACTCGCTGTAATCCGCCTGCTGAAAATCGTGCAGCGAACGACGCAGCAGCAAATGCAAATCCAGTTCGCGCCGCAAACGCCGCAGCCCGCGGCTGGACCCGCCATGCAAAATCGCCTCCGCCACGCCCAAAGCCCCGCGAAATCCGGTAACAATCCCGCCAACGGTCGTCACCTTCACCTGCGCCGCCGCATCGCCCACCAGATACACCGAGCCGTGTCCCACCTGTCGCCGCACCGGCACCCAGCCCGTATACACCGGAATGCGCGCGCCCTGAAATTCCACCGGCTCCAGACCGCGCTTCGCCAAAAATTTTTCCAGATGCTGACGCGTTTCTGGCCCCGTCTCGCCAATCAATCCCAGCGCGCCACGGGTCGGCGACTCCGGAATCAGCCAGTAAAAATAGGGCGTATCCTGCGGCACGAACCACACGCGCACCGTGTCCGGCGCCATATCTTTCGGCAGCGGAACGATCGCCTGCACCAGCGACACAGTCTCGAGCGAAGGCCATCCCGCCGCGCGCGCCACGCGGCTGGCCGCGCCATCGCCGCCGATAATCGTATCCGCGTGAATTTCTTCGCGGCTGCCGTCGCTGCAGCGCTCCACTTCAAACACCAGCCCGCGCCCATTCGATTGCAGCGAATGGAAGCGCCGCCCCAGCTCGAGTCCCACGCCCGCGCGCCGCGCTTCTTCCGCCAGTCCTTGTATTAGCGCGCGGCGTTCGATGATCAGGTCCGGCTGCTGCAATTCAAAAGTCGCCGAGCGCCCATCGGTAAAAAGTTCGAAGCGCCGAATCTCGTTGACGATGCTGCCTTCCGCCGCGCGCCCCAGCAACGTCCGCATACGGTTGGTCACAATTAACGTCCGCTCCGGATGATCCAGCGTTTCGATCCGCTCGAACACCCGCACGCCCACGCCCTGGCGCGCCAGCACCGTCGCGGTCAGCAGTCCCGCGGCGGACCCGCCCACTACCGCCACATTCTGGGCATTTGCGCGCGACGCCTTGCTTGCTGCGGAAGTTGTGCGTGATTTGAACAAGGGTGTGTTTTTCGTCTCGTGTGCTTGCTGCCCCATCTTGTGCTGGTGCTGTCTGCCCCGTGCGAATGTACAAATATAAGTGCTGAAAAACTTGCTCTATGAATGTAAAACCCAGGCCCGCACCCGCCTCGAATCCACGCCACGCCCCCACAGCGAGCCTGCATCCCAAGACCGGGCTAGAAGTATATCCCAGCGGCTTAAGACCACCAACGACGAACCCCGCAGCCAAGGATTTGTTGCGCGACGGCGGAGTGCGGCCGGTTTCGCCGGACGTTCGACGAGTGGGAATCGCGAAAGCTGGGGCCAAATGGCGATTCGTGTTGCGATTAGAGTGTCAGAGGGTCGGCTAACCGCCCTCCCGCGCCTATGGTAGATCTCTCAAGAGGCGCGCTAAAATCTCGGGCGCAATATAAAAGCTGGTGCGTTACAGGCGTTCGACAGCGAGTGGAAGATTCAGCAATCCAAGCGCGGCGGCCTCGCGCAGTACCCCCAGTGTACCCATCACCGGGATGCCGTGGCGTTCAGCCGCGCGTCGTCCCTGCCGGTCGTCAACGATCAACTGATCGGCCCGGAGTTCTCCTGCCAATAAGATGGCGTCACGCTCTCCTGGGTCCAACTCCGCCAAGGATTTATCGGGCGTGTTCGCGGGGGCACGAACTTCCAGCCAAGAAGGCATTTGACCGATCCAACCGCGAACAATTGCAGGTGCAGAAGGACGCAACAGTTCATCTCGTACCGCCGGCGGAATCACAACCCGGCCGTACATCTTGGCGAGTACGTCAATCTCTTCGATGAGAACCAGGTAGTTGATCGGAGAGGTGTCTGCTACAACGATCATTCCGGGAGGCGCTTGCCGAGAGGTCCTTCGTTTAAGAGCTTTTCGCGAACCTTTTGCGCGGTTGCACGATCTTGCTCCAGATCGGCGAGATCATAATGCAGGTGCACGCCGTGCTCCTTCAGGAAGGCATGCACTTCCATCCGCGTGTCGAAGCCCAGCATCTGGCGAACCGCGGATTCCGACAGCAATTCCGCGCGGTAGCCCTCAAGGGCTAGAGTTTCGAGGGCCACCCGGGCGGGGTCCCGCCCTTCACGGGCAACCTGCCGGGCAAGTTCGTCGGGGATGTTGAGAGTAATTTCCACGTCCGCGCTCCAAACAAAATCGAAAACCAACGACTACCCACCAAACCATATAGTCGGCGATACAGAGCCACGCTTCAGATTGCACCATCGTAGCATTTTGGCCACAATAGCGAGCAGGTATTAGGGAGCCGTGGCGACGGGACGCCGCATGACGGCCCACAGTGGAAATGGCAGGGGCCCGCCCTTCCAGCACATGCAAACATCCACAACGAATGGCGGCTTTCGTGGCTTTTGCCGTTTTCTACAAACGAGGATCAACCGGCTCACTTTCAAGCGCCAGCACACCAAACACGCATTCGTGCACTCGCCGCAGTGGCTCTTGACGTACGAATCGCTCCAGCGCTTCGATCCCCAGCGCGAATTCACGCAGTGCCAACGAACGTTTGGTCGCAACGCCGCGACTGCGCAATCGCCCCAGATTCTCGGGCAACAGATACTCGGGCCCGTAGATAATTCGCAGATACTCCGCACCGCGGCACTTGATGGCCGGCTGCGTCAACCCCCGGCGACCGCGCATCACGAAATCCAGGGGCTTAACAACCATCCCCTCGCCACCGCGGCCCGTCAATTCCTCCCACCACCGCGTAGCGTCATCAACGCTCGCAGCGTCGGTCACGTCCACTTGTTTGTAAGGCGTTGCGAGCAGCAGCCCGTCGCTCGCTTGGCAGATTTCTGCGAGTTTGTCCATATGCCAGACGTGATTCTCCTGGACGTGAACTTGGCCCTCCGTCGCCAACAAATGAAAGGGCGCCAGCTTTAAGTCACTCACCGAATGAACCGGCCAGCAATACCGGCGGTAGGAATCAACGTACAGATTTGCAGCCTCGAGCCGCTCTTTGAATCTTTCCAGAAGCGGCGAAGCGTCGGCGTTGTTTCCTGCAAGCTGCTCCAATGCCGTGACCGTCGCCGCCAGCGACGCCTGCGCGGACGCACCCACCGCAGCATACTGCTGCCGCAATAGTTCCTGAGCCTTTGCAGACCACGGCATCAATTCCGCATCAAGGCACACCCAATCTGTCTGGAATTGACTCCAGAAATCTGACGCCCCCAAAGCCGCGTGTGTTTTTTCGAGGAATTCTTTTTCGACCTTGCCATCGTCGAAAAATCGACGGCCCGTACGCGTATAGCAGATTCCGATGCCTTCGCCGATCACTCCGAAACGTCGCCGCGCCGCATCTTCGTCGCGGCACACGATTACTACGGCGCGCGAGCCCATGTGCTTTTCTTCGCAAACCACGCGCGCCACGCCCTCGCGGCGAAAATACGCATACGCTTCTGCCGGGTGTTCCAGCAGCCCCGGCCGTTCTGTCGTTTCGGTTGGCGACATCGTGGGCGGCAGGTAGATGAGCCATTTCGGATTCGCCGCAAACCGGCTCATCACCTCCAGCGCCGCTAGCGCGTTTTCCTCGCGCACGGTCACATTGTGATGTAGCCGCGTCGTGACGATTCGCTTTCCGATCACATCGTCGATGTCGAGCAAATCGTCCTGCACCTGCTGGGAAGTAAGCGAGGGCGCAGATTCCACGGCGGCAACAAGCGGTTTCACGGGTTGCGCGTATGTTGCGCGCGCTGCAACGGAAACCAGTTCCTTCTCCGGGTACCGTAGCGCCGTCAAACCTCCACCGAATACGCAGCCCGTGTCGATGTTGATTGTTCGATTGAGCCACTCCGGCTGCGGCACAGGCGTGTGGCCGTAAACCACCATTGCTCGGCCACGATACTCAGCCGCCCAGTTGTAACGCACGGGCAATCCGAATTCGTCCGTCTCGCCGGTCGTCTCACCGTAGAGCGCGAAATCGCGCACTTTACCCGAACCGCGCCCCTGCATCTCCTCTTTCATGCCCGCATGTGCAACAACGAGCTTTCCCTCGTCCAACAAATAATGGCTGATCAGGCTGTCCAGAAACTCCATAACGCGACGGCGAAACTCTGGTGATTCCTTCTCGAGTTGCTCCAACGAATCAGCAAGCCCGTGGGTGATCTGCACGTCCTTACCCCGCAGTTTACGCATTAACTTGATATCGTGATTGCCGGGCACGCACAGCGCTGTTCCCGCATCCACCATGCCCATCACCAAATCGAGCACCCGAGGAATCTTTGGACCGCGATCGACAAGATCACCAAGAAAAACGGCCTTGCGCCCCTCTGGCGCCTGGACCGAAACGCGCCCCGACGAGTCACCGTTCGATTTTTCTTCGATGGTGTAGCCAAGCTGCTTCAGCAGATCGCTGAGTTCATCGAAGCAGCCGTGCACATCGCCGATGACGTCGAAAGGGCCGTGCTCGTGCTTCAGGTTGTTCCATAGAGGTTCGCGGACGATTTCTGCGGCGTCGACCTCCTCTGGTGATCGCAGGATATGGACACGCCGAAAGCCTTCCCGTTCCAGCAGGCGAAGCGCGTTGCGCAATTGCCGGCTCTGTTGCCGAACGACGTGCGGCCCAAAATCTCGGTCAGCGCGACCGCGATTCCGCTCGTGGCACAATTTCTCCGGCAAGTCGAAGACGATCGCAACCGGGAGCGAATGATATTCGCGCGCGAGAGCCACAATCGGCTTGCGTGCTTCCGGCTGCACGTTCGTCGCGTCGATGACGACGAGCTTGCCGGCTGCCAGTCGCTTCGAAGCTATGAAGTGAAGCACCTCAAACGCATCGTTGGTCGCCGCCTGGCTGTTTTCGTCGTCGGACACCAATCCCCGGCAAAAATCCGAGGAGAGCACTTCGGTCGCTCGAAAGTGCTTCCGCGCAAAGCTCGACTTGCCGGACCCCGAAGCGCCGACGAGCGCGACAACCGAGAGCTCTGGAATTGTGAGCTTCATTGTCGAGTGAAAATACCCATCTGCGTGGGGCTGCCTAACGCGGCATCTTCGGGTCCGATTCCCAGAAATCGCACGGCATAACCAAACCGATCAGCAACGTCATTGCCCCACAGCTGAAATTGCTCACGTGTCCACTCAAAGCGATGGTCTCTGTGGCGCATTTTGCCCGCAGGCAGGGTCTCGAACTTCACGTTGTATTCGACGTTCGGTGTCGTCACGATCACCGTGTGCGGCCGCGCGAACTCAAAAAGCACTCGCTCAAACGCCGCGAGTCGCGGCGGATCCTGGTGCTCGATTACTTCCACCACGGTTGCGGCGTCGAAACCCGCCAGCCGCTTGTCCCGATAAGTCAGCGACCCGTGAATCAGCCGAATGCGTTCCTTCTGCATCCTCGGCAAGTCCTCGAGACGCAGTTTCTGTGAAGCGATATCCAATGCGCGATGCGACACATCCACGCCGACGATTTCAGCGAAGGCCCTATCTTTTAGGAGCTCGCGCAGAAGGCGGCCTTCGCCGCAGCCAAGGTCTAGGACACGCTTCGCGCCGGCGCTCCGTAATGCCGCCATCACGGCTCCCGTCCGCTGCTCTGCTAAACTGATCGGTTTCTCAATGACCTCTTCTTCGCGGGCACGGGCTTCCGCTGCCTCCTCCGCCTCAGGCTCCTCTTCGCCAATCAGGCGGCTCAGGGCCTCGCGCGTTAGTTTCTTCTGGTGTTTCAGATAGCGATCGGTGATTAGCTCGCGTTCGGGATGCGCCCGAAGCCAGCCCTCCCCGTGGCGCAATAATTTGTCCACCTCAGCATCGCCCACCCAATAGTGCTTCTCGTCATCCAGCACTGGTATGAGCACATAGAGGTGGGTCAACAATTCACTCAATCGAATCGTGCCCTTGAGCGTGACGGTGAAATACGAACTCTCGCCCCATTCAGGGAATTTTCCGTCCAGCGGATGCCGTTTCGCGACGACTTCGTAGCCCAATGGCTCGAAAAGTCGCCGCAACAGGCTCTCTCCTCCACGACAAGGCAGCACAATAATCTGGGTTTCCAGCGGAATCGCCGAATCTGCCAAATCCTGACGTTCCTTGCTCTTACCCGTAAGCGCCGTCCCAAACGTGCGCGCGATGGCGACACTTAGGAACGAAGAAGCGGCGTACGGGCGATCATTTACATATTCTTCGAGAACATGTGCGTCGCCGCTCGGCCCCCGTCGGTTGCGCACCAGCCCGATGGAATCTATATCCAGCACCAAGGCGACAGTGCAACGCTCAGCCGAAGTCTCGGGATAGAAGACGTGCGTCTTCCCGAAAGCCTGCTCAAACGAATGAACACGGTAAGGGTTTTTATGAAGCAAGTAACCCAAATCGGTCGCGGGCACACGCGTGCTTGTAATGGTCAATAGCATAGATTTGCAGAGAACTTATTCTCTCAGTAGATGCTGATTTAGTTCAAGCTGCTCGAAGTGGCTCCTTCGCGAAGCCGTACCACCGACGCGTTCCATGGATTTCCCATTTTGGGACTGGTAATCATACAGTAAATGTGATAAAATAAACTCGGGCCACTTTACTAGGCCATCGAGGACGCCACATGCACTCCGCCACAACGGCGACGGGCAGACCACTCCCGCCCCAGGGGAATCTCTACCCGAAAACCGCCCCGCGCCCCTCAGTTGTCGCGTCACTCGCCAACTGGCCGCCCGAAAACCCCATGTAACATCCGCACTACAATGTTACATCCCCGTTCTAATTCACACTGAACGCCGATCACCGCGCATTTACGCTGCGCACAACACCAGCGCGCCGCGAATCGCGATGCCACTACTCGATACAAATGGACGCTTTCACCAGAACAATAATTCGCGTAACTCGCTCAAAACAAACGATCGCGCCAATTCTTATTCGATACAAATGGCAACACTCGCCGCAAAGCGCATTACCGCCGGGAGCCTTTCTAATCGACACAGCGTGCGATTAGAAAACGCTATATCTCGTAGAAAACAAACACTCGGCACACGTTCTAATCGTCACAAAAATGCACTCTTGCGCCCCGCGTTTCATCAATCAAGAGTCGCCGACCACGACTTAGCGATCATTGACGGGCGCTGGGATTTTCTGCGAGTGGGAGATTGATTTCGCGGACTGGGCGGGCTAGTTCGTTGGGGGTGGCTGGTTGGTCGAGGGGGTCGGTTAGGAGGAGGCCTTGGAGGGTGGCGGCGTCTATGGCGGCGGTTTCTTGGGCTTGGATGTAGCTGGATTCCAGTTGGAAGAGAGTTCTTTGGGCGATCAGGACCTGGGGGTAGGCTGCGGCGCCCTCGTTATATTTTTGGAGGTAGAGGTTGTAGGCCTGGCGGGCGTGGGGCAGCGTGGTGGATTGGTATTGCTGGGCGATGGCGCGGGAGCTTTCGTAATCCTGGAGAATGGGCGCGGCCATCTGGCGGAGGACGAGCGCGACGCGCTGGAGTTCGGCGGCGGCGCGTTCGCGATCGGCCGTGGCGGCGGCGATGTTGCCTTGATTGCGATTGAAGAGGGGGAGATTGACGCCGAGTTCGGCGAAGGCTTCGGAGCCGACGGATTGCGGGTGGCCGGGACTGAGCTGTTCGAGGTTATTGGCGTAACCGGCGCGGACAAATAAATCGGGAATTGCGGCGCGGCGGGCGCTCGCGATTTCGGCGTCGGCGCGGGTGATGCCGAGCTGCGCGATTTTTACGGCGGGGCTATCGCGCAGGATGGTTTGCAGGATTTCGGCGGAATTTATTGCGGGCTGGTCCGCGAGATTGCCGGCGAGGGGCGCGAGGGGAAGTTCCGGTTGGCCGACTACGGCGGCGAGGACGCGCCAGGCGCGCAATTCTTCCTGCTGCTCGGTGAGGACGGCGAGCGCGGCTTGATCGGCTTCGACTTCGGCTTGCAGGACGTCGGGCTGGTCGGCCTGGCCGACGTTGAAGAGCTGGCGGGTGGTGGCGACGGCGTCTTGGGCGAGGGCGCTGAGTTTGGCGCGAGTTTCGAGCATTTCCTGCGCGGCGAGAGATTGGTAGAAGGCGATGCGGACGCCGTTTTCGACGCGGAGGCGCTGCTCGGCGGCTTCGGCTTTTGCTTGATCGCCTTCGGCTGTTAGAACTTTTCGCGCGAGGCCGAGTTTATTGCCGAGGATTACGTCCTGCTGGACGAATACACCTTGCTGGCCGCCGCCGAAGGAGCCTCCGCGAATTTCTTCGCCCATGTAGCCGATGGTGGGATTGGGCCAGAGGCTGGATTGATGCGTGCGTCCGGCGGCGGCGCGGACGCCGGCTTGGGCTTGGGCTAGCGTGGGATTATTCGCTAGCGCGATTTGCTGCAAGTGGTCGAGGGTGAGGGTGGCAGGCGCGGGCGTCGCCGGGCTTGCGGCGGATTGTGCGGCGGCGATGTTTGCGAGCGTGAGGGCGAGGGCGAGGGCGCAGAGGATTTGTTGCGCCGTAATGCGAAGCGGATTTTGTGTCATGGTCAGTCTCCCGTGTGGCGTTTTCATTCGGTGTTGTGGCCGTGTTGTCGCCCGGGCAAGCTGGGGCGCAGCAAGCAGCGCCCCTACGAACGCTTGGCTGAGATCGCCGGCGTTACTGGGTTCGTCATTTTTCATGGCGCTCTGGCACGTTGGGCATCGCGCCTGGATTTTCGCGGGGCTGGTTTTCGCGCAGGTTGATGATGTGATCGTATTGATCGGGCGGGAGGACGCGGATTAGGGTCATCATGCCTTGCATGTAGCCGCTCCAGCCGGGGCGCAGGCCGTGGGTTTCGGGTTTGGCGACGGCGGCGTCCATGGCCATCGCAGGGCTTTCCATGAAGGCGTCTTGCGGGAAGCCGGGGACGGAGTTGGCGTCCTTGCTGACGTCGGCGTTGGCCATTTGCATTTGCATCGGCATGTTCATTTGCGTGTGGGGCTGCGTGTTCGGTGTTTGCATCGCGGGCGCGTTGGCGTCGGCGTGTTGTTGCGTGAGCGGGCCGTTGGTTGTGGGTTGCGCGAGGTTGGAGCCGGCGCCCGTGCCGCGGCCTAGGCTGGGGCCGTTTTCTGCGGAGGTGGCGCTGCCGCCGCGGGGCATGCCCATGCCTTCTGCCATGCCTGCGCCGGCGGGCATTCCGGCGCGGCGGGTGAGAGGGCCGGCCATCGAGGACATCTGGTTCATCATGTGGTGCGGCATGTGGCAGTGAATCATCCAGTCGCCGGGATTGGTGGCGAGGAATTCGACGGCGCGAGCTTGCGCGACGCCGACGAGGACGGTGTTGTTCGGCCCCCAGGTGGATTGGGGTTGGCGGCCGCCTTCGGTGCCGGTGATTACGAATTGGTGGCCGTGCATGTGGATAGGGTGATGGTCCATGCCGAGATTGATGAGGCGAAGACGGACGCGATCGCCGAGGCGGACGATCAGGGGAGTGGTGGCGGGGCCGGATTTGCCGTTCATGGTGAGCCAGTTGAATTCCATGTTCATGGAGTTGGGCGTGGGATTATTGGGGAGCACGGCGTATTCCTGGAGGATGATGGCGAAGTCCTGGTCGGCGGGCGGGTCGTAAGGTTTTTGCGGATGCATGATGAACGCGCCGATCATTCCCATCATTTCCTGCATGGCCATGTGCGAGTGATAGAAGTAGGTGCCTTCCTGTTGCAGGGTGAATTCGTAGACGAAGCGGCCGCCGGGGAGGATGGCGTCTTGCGAGAGGCCGGGGCCGCCGTCCATGGCGAAGGGGATATCGAAGCCGTGCCAGTGCATGGAGGTGGGTTCGGGGAGATGGTTATCCACGATGATGCGGACGCGGTCGCCTTGAGTGACCTGGATGGTGGGGCCGGGGGCGGAGCCGTTGTAGCCCCAGAGATTGAGGATTTTGCCGGGGAAGATTTCTTGTTGCACGGGTTCGGCGACCAGGTGGAAGACTTTTACGCCGTGGTCGAGTTCGTGCGGGAGATTGGGGACATCGGGAGTTTGGACGGGGAGATATTTTGGATTGGCGGGGTTGCGGTTCGGGGTTTCTTTGAATGGCGGCGCGGATTGCGCTGGGCGTGCGTTGGCGAGGGCGCCGGCGGTGACGAGCGCGGCGCTTTGCAGGAAATTGCGGCGGGTCTTGTTCATATTTTCTCCTGATGAGGGTAGTGCGTTGTTCGAAAGTGGCGCCGGCGCGACGGGCTAGAAACGTGACGAGCGCGGGGTGCAAAATCTGGCGCGAATTATTTTGTTTGGGTCGTGCTGAGACGCGGGATTAGATGCGGAGTTGGGAGATTTTTTGATGCAGCGGGAGATTGAGATTGGGAGGAGGAGCCAAGTCCGAGAGCCACGCGGGCGACGGGACATTTGGGGAATTATGGAGCGTGGTGACGGCGAACAATTGAGCGGCGCTGGCAAGCTTCGTGCAGGGTAATTGAGATTGCGCGAGCGAGTCGGCTTGCAGCGCATCGAAAGTTGGGTGGTGATGTTTGGGGCAATCGGGATTTTGCGGTGTGGTGTGATGCACGGGGCTGGATGAATTGTGATCGCAGTCGTGGGCGGCGGCGTTTTGGGTATCGGTGGGGCATGCGCCGAGCGCGCAGGTGGTGGAGCAGAGCGAGCCATAGAGCAGAGTGAGCGCGAGGAAAGCGGCTAGAGCGAATTTTGCGCGCAAGGTGGAGAGCGGCGTCACGAGGTGAACTATATCATCGCGCGAGGAGGGGCGAAAAGAGGCAGGAAGCGAAGAGGCAGGAGGCAACGAGATAGGTAGAAGCCTTGCGGCTTGGCGTGCGGCGGGAGTGGAGCGCGCTTGTGCGGCGGATTTAGCGGGTAAGGGTCGCTACAAGAATTGCTGTATTGTCGGGCGGACTACAATATTTGTGTTGCATTCACCATAGGAGGATACCTGTGAGCCTTGGTGCGGCGTTGCCCCGCCCGTTGGGATGGCACAAACCTCGGACGGTACTTATTGCGGACGACAGTGAGCGAGTGCGAACGATTATGCGCCGATCGCTCGAGCGCGCGACAGACTTCAAAATTTGCGAAGCGGCGGACGGCGAGGAAGCGGTGGCCAAGGCCAAGGAAGTGTCGCCGGATTTGGCGATTCTGGATGTGAGAATGCCGGGGCTGAACGGCATCGAGGTGGCGGGAATTCTGAGATACGCGCTGCCGAAGATTCGGATCGTTTTTTTGACGATGTACGCCGAGGACCTTACCGAGAGCGTGACGGATGTTTTTCAGGTGGATGCGGTGCTTTCGAAGGCGGGAGGCTTGGCGCAAGTTGTAGAGAGCGTCGAAAATTTGCTGGTGGCGCCGGTGGGTTGAGTGCTGGTGCGTGGTACATCGTGTGGCGCGCGATCTGCGTAGATTTGTCATTGCGATGCTTGTTTCGCACCTCCCTTCGAGTCCGCCGCGGGCGGCCTCTCAGGGTAAACCGGCGCTGGATTATTGTGCGGGCGGCGAACGCCTGCTTGCGGACCGTCAGTCTTTTGCGAGAGCGAGCTCGAGTCTCCCGTGGAAACCGTCGGTTTTGCCGGCGTTGGGTTTGGCAAAAGCGGCGGCGCGCCGGCCTCGGCCGGCAGGCTGCCGCACTCCATATAGATCTCGCCTTGATGTGATTTTGCGGCTGCGCGTTCGGTTGGTGCGGGTGCGCGAGCCATTTCCGTTTCTTTAGCGCGGATGGATGCGGCGGGTGCGGAGCTTGTAGAAAATTATGGCTATGGTATTGCTGAGCAGGACTGTGCCGGCGATTTTGGCGGCGTAGGCGAGCGGGTTCACTACATCTACGAAGGGATAGACGGAGAGGAGCAGGCTGAAGAGCGAGGCGCAGAAGCCTGCGAGTGCGACCCACTTCAGCCATCGTGGCAGGGATTTGCGCAACGTTGCCGCGCCTACGATGGGGATTGCGAACATGGCCATGTACATCAGCGCGTAATGGGTCAAACTAGCGTTGGAAAGTACCTGAAAAGCTTCCTGGGCGTGCACGCCGACGTTTGCGAGAGCGACCAACACCAATATCAGTGCGGACGTGCAGAGAATCGAATTCACGGGCGTTTTCCAGCGCGGATGCAAGCGCGTAAACCAGGCGGGGAGGAGTTCGTCCCAGCCGACGGTCATGGGCAAGCGGGTGACTCCGGTGAAAAGGTAACTGGAGGCGCCCAAAAGCCTGAGCTGCACGAGAAGAATGGCAACGATGGCAAGGAGGTTGCCGATTCCGGAATTGCCGAGAGCGATGCGCAGCGTTTGGGGGATGGGAGCGATGAGGTCAATGCGTCCCGGCGTGACGAAGGCGACGACGGAGCCGGTTCCGAGTATGAACATGGCGCAGATGATGGGAGAAGCGATCCACACGGAGCGCGAAATATTCTGGACGGGCTGACGGGATTCGCCGGCAAAGATGGCGATGTACTCGAGGCCACTTAGGGCGCCGACGAGCATTTGGCCGAACAGGGCCAGCGAGCGCGGATTGAGCGGGGGCAGCGCGAGAGCAAACTGCGTTCCATGATATGTGGCTGATGAGCTCGCGGGATGGCGCCAGAGCGCCCAGAGCGGCAGGAGAATCAGTCCGACAAACGCGGCAATCATGGCGAGCCCACCGACGTTGTGAATCCATTTGCCCCACTCGAGTCCTCGTATCGCCGCGAGAGTGATGGCCGCGACGATGGAGCCGACGATGGCGAAAGAGACCAGATGATTTTCCGGCAGCCACGCGGCCCGGGGGCCGATCAAGTACGCGAGTTCGGTGGGAATGGCATAGAGAATCGCCGCGGTTACCGCGAAACCGTAAAACCAGAGATTCCACGCGGTGAGAAAGCCGCCGAGTCCGCCGTAGGCGCGGTGCGCCCAGACGTACAGGCCGCCTTCGAGGGGCATGATGCGGTTGAGGGCGATGACCACGGCAGCCATCGGAAAATAGAACAGCAGCATGGCGGCGATCCAGGTGAGGGCCTGGGCTTTGCCTAATTCCGCGGCTACGCCAACCCAGGCGCTGCCGACTACGCAGAGGACTTGCGCGAGGACCAGGTCGCGAAGGCCGAGTTGGCGTTGCAAGCCGTGATCTGCGTGCGCGGTGGAGGAGATTGTGGCCACGGTGCGTGCATCCTCGCATAGACAGCGGGTGGGCGGAAACTGAAACTGCGGGGCGGGCGTGGGATCTGGCGCGAGTTGTGGAGAACATCGAGAATTTGCTGGTTGCGCCGTTTCGACGGCGCGATCCACGTAGATGCGTCGTTGCGATGCATGTGTCGCACCTACGGCGCTCGGAATCCTTGCACCAGCTTTCCCGGCGCTTCCGCACCGGGCTAATTTATGCCGCGCCGCCCTTCGAGTCCGCCGCAGGCGGACTCTCAGGGTAAACCGGCGCTGGACCGGAGCAAACGATGACAGCAGTGCTCGTTCTGTATCTTGACACTGCGCGGAGCGAACCTTTAGCATCAATGATTGCTCCGGGCCGGTTTAGCTCAGAGGTAGAGCGAGGGTCTCATAATCCCTAGGTCGTGGGTTCGAGTCCCACAGCCGGCACCATTGATTTTGTGTTTGTTTTGGCACGCGCGCCAGCGCGTTGATTGCGGTGGTTCTTTTGGCGTTGCGATCCCGAAGATTCGCGATGCGTGCGGGTGTGCGCGGGTCAAGAGCAGGCGAGGCACGCCTCGCCCTGAACCAAAGCGGCGGCAAGCCGCCGCACTCCCTGAACTGTCGTGGCGATCTCGCGAATGCTGGCGTGGCGTGGGCTTGCGGCGCCGAGGGGAGGTGGGCGGTGGCCCTTCGATTCGGCGGCGCCGAATCTCCCTTCGCTTGAGCGCTCAGGGCAAGCAGGATGAATCGCGCTGCGGTGCGATTCGCAAGACGCGGTCCTACCGAACCAATAACCTACTGCGCTAACTAACGGTGATGATATATATTGGCCCCTGCAGCGCCGACTGCTGCTCGCGGGGTACCGGGCCCTATAGGCCTCGACTTAGGATGGGAAATTGCGAACCCTACTAAGATTAGCGCTGGGAATCACGCTCGTACTTTGTGGCGCCTCAGTTTACGCACAGCAACGCAAGCTGCTTTCCGATTCGGAGTTGGCGGCAATTACTGCCCGCGGACGAATGCTAGCCGAGTATGACAACGCATCATGGCATGACACCGATACAGTCAAGGCCCTCAAGCCGGCTGAGGGAGTAGTGGAAAGATATATCGCCCGGAAGACTGACTCGGGATGGATCGTGGCGTTTGGCAGGCTCTCAGAGACCAAAGATTCGTTCTTGGTTGCGTACGAAGCTATTCAGGGGAGCAGTCACGCCGAATTCACCGTCAAGACATACAACCCTCCACAGAAGGATACGCAGTTTTTTTACATTGCTGCCAAGGCGATTGCCCTCGCCGTGAGGAATACCTCGTTTGAGCAGCGACCGTACAACACATACGTTCTTCCGTTGGATTCGGGCCAGTTGTACGTGTACATCTTGCCCGCGCAGACAGCTGCGGAAGTCTATCCGCTCGGCGGAGACACGCGTTTCCTGGTTTCTGCCGACGGGTCCGAGATCATCGAAACGCGGCGGCTGCATAGGACAATTCTGGAGGTCGATCGTTCCGTGCCGTCGCGCACGAAAAGTGTCGCCGGCTTTCACACGCATGTGCTCACCGATACGCCCGAGGATACGGACGTGTTTCACGTATTGCGGCAGACACATCCGCTTCCGGAGTTTATCGGAACGAAGAGCGGCACGTACGAGGTTGATCCCGACGGAACGATTAAGCGGGCCAAGTAGACGATGGTCTGGCGATATTCGATTGGTCTGGGTTGGGCTGTGACAAACAGCGCGCGTGCGGGAACGACGCCGAAGCGAGGCGCGGTGCGCGCTACTTTGGCAGGGCGTGGTGGTCGTAGCTGATGACGCGGGTGATCTTCCAGGCGCCGTCCTTGTATTGCCAGAGATGAACGAACTTGGCTTCGCCGACTTGCTCGGTGTCGTCGTGGCCCGGATGGTGGAAGCGGTGAACGCCCATCTCGAGAGCGCCGTAGCCTTTCATGGGATAAACCTGCAGCGTCCCGGGAACGAGCTCGCGGGATACTTTGCCGCAGATATTCTTCTTGACGCTATCGGTTAAGGCCTCTCGTCCGAGGGTCACACCACCCTGATCGTGATAAAACTCGACATCTTCAGGAAAGAAGGATGCGAACTTTTCGAGATCGCAGCGGTTGTAGGCATCGAACAGTTCGCTATCGAGGGTGGCGATGGCCTTTTCGAGTTCCGCCTGGGAGTGGATATCTTGAAGAGCCGGGACAGATTGAGCATTGGAGCGAGCGGCACAGCAAGCGCAGATGGCGGCGAGTAACAGCGTTCTGGCGATGGTGCGAGATCGCGTCATAGGGTTCCTCTCTTGGATGGCGTGGAATACATCGGGAGATACGTTGCGAGGGTGGAGGATGTTCCGTGGGGGACGGGCACGCCATACTGTGCTCCTACGATCGGGGCGGAGATGTGCGGGATGCGCGGCAGAACGATGGCAGACTGAAGTCCGCCGCTACAGAGTCAACTGCGAAGGACAGGCGAGGCGAGCCTCGCCCTGAACCAAAGCGGCGGCCCTTCGCTTCGCTCAGGACAAGCAAGCCGCCGCACTCCCTGAACCGTCGGGACGATCCAGCTGATACGGGCACGGCATGCCGTGCCCCCACGGTGCCAAGTTTTACGGTGCGAACTTTGTTAGTGCGGAGACGTTGCGATTGGTGGGATGTGTTCCTCGAGGTAGCGGAGGAGCAGCGAGTAGAGATGCAGGGTGGTGCCGGGGCCTTCGTTTATGGCGTGGGTGCGGTTGGGGTATTCCATGAAGTCCACTGGTTTGTCTAGTTCGATCAGGCGATTTAGGAGGAGTTCGCTGCCGGAGTAGTGGACGTTGTCGTCGCCGGAGCCGTGGACTAGCAGGAGGTGGCCTTTCAGGCCTTCGGCGAAATTTATGGCGGAGCTGGAGCGATAGCCTTCGACATTTTGCAGGGGGAGGCCCATGTAGCGTTCCTGGTAAATGGTGTCGTAGAGGCGGAGGTCGGGGACGGGAGCGACGGCCATGCCTACCTTATATAGGTCGGGGGAGCGGAACATTAAATTCAGAGTGCTGCTGCCGCCGCCGCTCCAGCCCCAGAGGGCGACGCGGGTTGCGTCGGCGTAGGGATGGGATTGCAGGAACGCTTTCAGGGCGGCGGATTGGTCTTTGACGATGACGGGATGGATGGCGCCGTAGATTGTTTTGCGCCAGGCGCGGCCTTTGGGGGCGGGAGTGCCGCGATTATCGAAGCTGACTACGATGTAACCGGCGGCGGCGACGATGCGGTGGAAATCGAAATTCCAGTCGGCCCACATGTCTTCGACAGTTTGCGCGGCAGGCTCGCCGTAGACGTAGACGAGCAGCGGATATTTTTTGTGGGGATCGAAATTGGGGGGCTTGAGCATCCAGGCGTCGAGAGTGACGCCTTCGCCGATATCCACTTTGAAGAATTCGGTGGGGGTGGTGAGTAACGCCGCGGCATTGGCGCGGAGGGCGTGATTATCTTCGAGGACGCGAGCGCTTTTGTGCGACGGGAGCTCGATGAGATCGGTGACGGGCGTGACGTCTGCGCGGGAATAGATGTGAAACGCCCAGCGAGCGTCGGGGGAAATGTCGTAGGTGTGAGTGCCGGGGGCATCGGGCGAGCTGATGCGTTCGGGGGCGGCGGCTTTTAATGCGGTGGCGCTGGCAGGTGCGAGCGGGACGCGGTAGAGATAGCGTTGCGTGGCGTTTTCGGGCGAGGCGATGAAGTAGAGCCAATTATTTTTTTCGTCTACGCCGCTGATGCTGATTACGTCGTAGGCGCCGGGGGTGAGTAGCTGGATATTTTTGCCGTCGCGCGATACGAGGTAGGCGTGGCACCAGCCATCGCGTTCGCTACGCCAGAGAAATTCCCTGCCATCGTGAATCCATTTGATTTCGTCGTTCACGTCCAGCCAGTCGGGATCCTGGTCGCGGAAAATTTGTTGGACTGCGCCGGTGGAGGCATCGGCGAAGAGGACGTCATTGGTATTTTGCAGGCGATTGAGATGCTCGATGGCTAATTCGTTGGAGTTGGCTTGGGCGCCAGGAGCCCATTCCATGCGGGCGATGTAGTTGTCGCGCGGATCGCCGGGGACGGCCATCCATTTTGTTTGGCCGCCTTGGGCGCTGACGACGCCGACGCGCACGGCGGAATTGGTGGTGCCGGGAATCGGGTAAGGAATATTGAGGACGGAGGGATAGACGCCGAGTCCGGGATAGGGAAAGCCGGTGACGATTTCCTTGGGCGCGCCCAGATTGTAGATGAGTTTGAAAATTCCGACGTTGCTGGTGTCGAACTGCCAGTAGGCGATGCGGCGGCCGTCGGGACTCCAGCGAAAACCATCGCGGACGTCGAGCTCTTCTTCGTAGACCCAGTCGGAGGTGCCGTTAATGATGATGGCGGAGCCGTCGGTGGTGAGCGGGGTGATTTTTCCGGTGGCGAGATTTTCGACGTAGATGTTGTTGGCGCGGACGTAGGCGACTTGCGAGCCGTCGGGCGAGAATTTCGCGAACATCAGGGAGGAGGGCGGAGCGTCGGGGCCGCCGAGTTTGTGGAGCGTCTTGGCGGTGAGGTCGAGGACCCAATAATCGCCGCGGGTATTGCGGCGCCAGACTTGGACGGAATTGGTGAAGACGAGGAGCTTGGACTTATCTTTGGGCCAGTCGTAATTTTCGATGGCGAGCGGAGATTTTTCGTTGGAGGGAATGAGCTGAGAGGCGGAGACGAGGACCTCGCGCTTTCCGGTGGCGGTGTCCACGCGGACGATGTCTCGCGCGTCCTGGACGGCGGCGGAAGGTTCGACGGTGGTGTAGGCGGAGCCGTCATCGAGCCAGCGGGCCGGGCCGAAGTATTTCACTTCGAAGTCGGGCGAGGCGTACATGCGGTGGAGGAGCTGGTCGGATTCTTGGGAGATTTGGGCTGGGAGCGGAGTGGCGGCGAGGAGGCAGACGGTGATGAGGGAGAGGATGAGCTTTAGGAAGCGGCGCAGGGTGATGTGAACGAAAAAATCCGGCGCCGACGAAAAAGTGCAATTCATGGCAGTCTCCTGCACTGGTTTGGAGTGTCCTCAGGGGCTAAAGCCCCTTCTGATTGGCGGAAATATATGTCGGAGCTAAAGCTCCGACCCCCTAAAAAGCGGTGCGCTTCCGGAAAATATAATTCCGCGCCCTTGCGGGGACAATTTCGTGGACGGCTTCTCGTTGAAAAACTCAATTTGCTATTTTGTGAATTGGCTTTCTTCAACCTTGCGGCCATTTTGCGGCTGGACGGGGCGGGCGTTGTCCGGATACAACCTGGCGAACCGGGCAATTTGCGCGGGCGAAGCTTCGATGGGCGTTTTCAGGACGTACCACTTGATGCCTTCGCTGCAGGGCGGAGTGGTGAGCGAGCCGTCGAAGACATAGTAATTTTTGTCGGCGGGGAGAAAATCGGCGGCGTTGAAGACCATTTTCTTGTGCTCGACTTGCTTGCCGACTTCGGTGGGAATGTAGTTCCAGAGCTGGCCGATGAGAGGGTTTTCGTTGCCGCTCTTGATGAGGATGGCGACGACAGCGGCGCGCCCGGAGGCGGCATCGATGTGAACGAGGTGGAGCTCCATATCGTATTTCTTGCCGTTGATTTCGGTTTCGCTGAGGTGATGGAAATGAAATTGGACCAGAGGCAGCGCGATACCGTTGATGGAGATGCTGCTGCCGGGAGCGTAATTGACCTGGATGGCGTGGCCATTATTGATAATTTTCAGCGGCGAAAGCTGGTATTCGAAGTCGATGGGAGCGAGATCGGCTTTCTGAGCGGCGACGATATTGAGGGAGGACTGGCGCCGGCCGGTTTTGCACGCGGCGAAATCGGGAGAGAGATCGCCCCAGTGGGCGGGGCCGTCGGCACCGGAATAGCTCCAGTGCGGCTGGTGGTCCGCGTGGGCCTGAGCACTGGCGGGATGCGCGCAGAGGAGCAGTGCGGCGGAAATGCAGAGAGCGAGTGCAATTTTGTTCGTGCGGATGATGGCCATGGCGGGATCTCCTTTGCGAAGAAGGAAGCGTAGCATCTCATTTTGCGCGGGAATCTTCAACACGCGCGGGCGTTTGCGCGGCTTGCTAATTTCGTGCGAACGGAAGCAGCCTTTCGCTATTTGAGGGGCGTGCCGGAGAAGGCGTGGATCAACCACTGGCCGTTGTGCTTTCGCCAGAGCTCCCCGACGGCCATGTGAAATTCCGGTTTGTCGCCGGGGAGGGTGACGTCGGCGAGGTAGGTGACGAGGGCGGCGTCGGCGCCGACTGGCACGACGCGAAACTGCGAGAGCTTGTAGCCGGTGATGGGCTCTTCGATCATTTGCTGTACGGTGGGCCGGCCTGCGCGAAGGGAGCCATCGGGCCCGAAGGCGTGGAAATCATCGGCGATGACCGCATCGTTGGACGGCTTGTCTTTGTGTATCCAGGCTTCCCACTGGATGAGGAGGCGGGCTTGAATCACGTCGGTGATTTCCGGCATTGAATCGTTTTGCGGTGAGTGCATGTTTGTTCCTTTGGCGCGGAGTTTCTGGACTGCGATGGCGCCGGCACAAATCAGAAGCGCGATGGCGAAAAGGAGCAGCCTGGCGCGGGAATTCATCGGGGCACCTCTCCAAAAGAATATGAGGATACCGCCGGAAAAATTAGTTCGTCAATGCGCGGGTGGGCCGCAGAGGTTGACCGGAAGCGCGGGTGGGAGCAGAGTTAGATTTTCTCTGGAGGCATAACGATGGCGACGAAGTGCAGTCATCTGGATCAGATCAAGCAGGTGAAGCCTAGCGCGAAGGGATGCGAGGAATGCTTGAAGATGGGCGACACCTGGGTGCATCTGCGGGAGTGCCTTTTCTGCGGGCACGTGGGGTGTTGCGATTCGTCGAAGAACAAGCATGCGACGAAACATTTTCATACGACGCAGCACGCGATTATGCGGTCGTTTGAGCCGGGTGAGGATTGGAGGTGGTGTTACGTGGATGAGATGGTGGTGTGAAAGGACGCGAAGAACGGTCTAACAAATATTCCGGCCAAACCCCAAGGGAGGCTTCAGGGGCTAAAGCCCCTTCTTTGCTGGGCGCTTCACGGCGGGGCTGAAGCCCCGCCCTTCCGGGCAGGTCATTTTTGTGACGGGGAAATTTGAAGATTGAAGGAGGGAGATGACGAGAAAACTGGGGGCGAGTTGCGTCCTACTTATTTTGTTGGGCGCGGGGGGGATGGGGCGCGGACAGGCGCACGCGCGGGCGGAACTCACGAGCGCGGAATCGCCAGGCGCGGAAGGTGCGCAGCAATTTGCTGATTTTGGCGATTTCAAATTGCAGAGCGGAGCGGTGATCCACGATTTTCGATTGGGTTACCGGACGGCGGGTGCGCTGAACGCGGAAAAATCGAACGCGATATTGTGGCCGACTTGGCTGGGAGGCAAGTCGCAGGGACTGCTGCAATTTGCGCGACCGGGAAACGTGGCGGACACCACGAAATTTTTCGTGGTGATGGTGGACGCGATCGGAGATGGCGTGACGAGTTCGCCATCGAACAGCAAGACGCAGGGGCGGCTGAAATTTCCGGAATTTACGATTCGGGACATGGTGGAAGCGGAGCACCAGTTGGCAACGGAGGTGCTGGGGCTGAAGCATCTGCGCGCGGTGGTGGGAGTTTCGATGGGAGGAATGCAGGTGTTCGAGTGGGCGGTGGCGTATCCGGATTTCATGGACGTGGCGGTGCCGATGATGGGCTCGCCGCAGTCCACTTCGTACGACAAGTTATTGTGGACGGCGCAGATTGACGCGCTGGAAATGGATCCGGAGTGGCGGGACGGGAACGGGACGAAGCCGATGGTGGCGGGATTCGGCGTGTTCAGCGAGATTGGCTCGATGGCGAACAGCTCACCGGCATTTCGCGTGGCGAAAACGACGCCGGAGGAATTTGCGGCGTTTTTGGCGGAGACGCGGAAGTCGGAGACTTCGGATGCGGGCGGGGCTTGCGACGTGATCCGGCAGAGGCAGGCGATCATGGCGCTGGATGTGGCTGGGGAATATGGCGTGACGCTGGAGGAGGCGGCACGGCGCGTGCACGCGAAGATGTTGGTGATTATTTCGCCGGAGGATCATACGGTGAATCCTGCGCCGGCGCTGGCGTTTGCGGCGGCGATCGGAGCGCCGGTGGTGACGCTGGAATCGGCGTGCGGGCATAACAGCCCGTCGTGCATTTCGGTGGGGCCGATTGTGGCGAGGTTTTTGGAGGAGCCGGGGTTGGGGAAGAGTGAGACGTTGCGGTAGGCGAAGAAGAGCGCGCAGGCGAAAGTAAAGAAGTGTCGCGCTTACGGCGCTAAAGGGCGGGTCTGAGACCCGCCCCTACAGAGCTGTCTCGGTAGCGACCTTAGGAAGTAGCACACGGATTCTTGTGTTAGTTTGTTGGGCTGCATAGCTGCGTTAGATTGTCTTCCGCATGAAATCCGAGACATTGGTGATTGTGAATCCGTCGTCTGGGGGCGGGTGGGCTTTGCGCGCGGAGCCTGCGGTGCGGAGCTTGCTTGCGGAGCGCGGGTGGGGCGCGGAATTTGTGCGTTCGAAGAGCGCGGAGGATATTCGCGCGCTGGCGGCCGGGGCGGCGGGGCGAGGATTTCGGTACGCGGTGGCCTTGGGCGGCGATGGGGCTTTTCATCATTTGATTGAAGGCGTGCGCGGGACGGACGTGGTGGCGGGATTTTTTCCGGCGGGCAGCGGGAACGATATCGCGCGGACGCTGGGAATTCCGTGCGATCCGGTGCGGGCGGCGGATGCTTTTTTGCGGGCGCGGCCGCGCGCGGTGGATCTGGTGCGCGTGCGATTCGCGGATGGGCGCGAGGCGCATTACATCGGCGCGGGCGGGATGGGACTGGACGCGGAAGCGGCGCACCTGGCGAACACGCGATTCAAGAAATGGCCGGGAGTGACGCGTTATATGGCCGGGATGTTTACGATATTTTTTCGCGAGGCGTTGCTGGATTTGACGGCGGAGATTGACGGCGTGACGTGGAGCGGGCCGGCGCTCTTTGCGGCGGTGGCGAATTCCTCGAGCTATGGCTCGGGCGTGCGGATTGCGCCGGAAGCGCGGATGGATGATGGTTTGCTGGATGTGGCGATTGTGGGAGACGTGAGTTTGCTGCGATTGCTGGAGGCGATGCCGGTGGTCTTGAGCTCGGGGGATCTGCGGGGATTTCCGGAGGTGAAGAGGTACCGGGGGCGAAGGATTTTTTTGCGGGCGGAGCGCGCGGCGATGGTGCATGGGGATGGGGAGGAGTTGGGGAGTTCGCCGGCGGAGTTCGAGGTGGTTGATCGGGCGGTGCTGGTGAGGGGTTAGTTCAACGGCACCACAGATGAACACTGATTAACACAGATGAAGGCAATTCTTGGGAACACCACAAGCGTTGTCACTTTGATTTTTGCTTGAGGTTTGTTGGGTGCTCGGGTTGATGGTGCGGCAGGCGGTTTGAGTGGGGCTTGTTTCGAACACCGACTACGATATGACGGTGTGCTGATGCTGCGAGCAGCGAGTCGAGCCTCGCCTTGCACAGGCGGCGGCAAGCCGCCGCACTCCCAGATGGAGGGGCTACGCGCTTTTTTTCTTGTTTAGTTTGAGGACTACCTCGATGTCGCGGCGGCTGTCGAAGCTGCTTACTGTGCGGGTGGAGGAGGTCAGGCCGTCGTGTTCGGCGTGGATTTCGTAATCCACGTTGGGGTCGAGGCCGCTGAAGCGATAGTTGCCGGTTTCATCGGCGATATAGGTTTTTACGGCTTGCGATTTAACGTTTTTGAGGTAGACGACGCTGGCGGGGACGGGATTTTCATTCCGGTCGATCACGACGCCGTGCAGCGTTTTCAATTGGGCTTCCGCTTTCTTCTGGGCCTTGGATTCTTCCTGCGCGCGGGACGGTGCGACCGCGAAAAAAATCAAAAATAGCGCTGCGAGAATTTTGAGAGTTTGGCGGGTCTTCACGGGATCCTATTCTTTCCAGCGCCGGGGCTGGAATGGCAAAGCGAGCGGCCGTTTCAGCAGGGATGTCGGAAGAGACGGTCCGGTTGGCAGCAACACAATCGTAAGATGATGCCTAGAGGAAATAAGATGCGAGCCTGAAGGGCGAGGCGGGAACTATTCGGCCTCTTCTTCTTCCTCCTCGTCTTCTTCCTTGGCGACGACGGAATCTTCTTCGTCGTCATCCTCTTCGTCTTCATCCTCGGAGATGACGATGAGGTGCACGGGGTGAGTTTGCGTCACTTCCAGCTCGACGTCGCACTCCGGGCAGCTGAGGATTTCGCCTTCCTCGACTTCATCTTCGTCCAGATCGATTTCAGTGTCACATTCGGGACATCGGGTCACGGTGTTTCTCTCCTTCCTGAGTTTACTGCTACTGGCGGGTTATTATATACCGCGAGTGTCAAGCAAACGCGAGAGAGGATGTGTAAAGGTGACGGGCCAAAGAGAATATCCGGAGCGGCCGCTGGTGGGAGTGGGCGGGGTGGTGATATTGGAGGGGCAGGCGCTTTTGATCAAGCGGGGCGGGCCGCCGCTGGAGGGGGAATGGTCCATTCCGGGCGGGATGCTGGAACTGGGAGAGACGCTGGATCAAGGAGTGCGGCGGGAATTGGCGGAGGAGACGGGGATCGAAGTGCACGTGCTGGATTTGATCGAGGTGTTCGAGCGGGTTTTCCTGGATGACGATGGAAAGACGCGGTACCACTTCGTGATTCTGGATTATTTGTGCGAGGCGGTGAGAGGGGAGGCGCGGGCGGCTAGCGACGTGACGGATGTGGCCTGGGCGCGGGAGGAGGAGTTGGTGAAGTATTCGTTGACGCCGACGGCTACGCGGGTGATCAAGCGGGCGTTTGAGATGTGGCGGAGGATAGAGTCAAAAACGCCACGGAGGCACAGAGACACAGAGAACTGAATGTAAAATCCTTCGTTTGCAGCCCGCCTGCTTTTCCCGCGACTTTGCTTTTTCTATTATTTTCTCTGTGGCTCTGTGCCTCCGTGGCAGATTTCGCGGCGTCAGCTGGCGGCGGCTGCGGGGAGGCGGCCATAGCGGCGTTCGCGGCCGCGAAAATCTTCTACGGCGCTCGCGAGGTCGGCGGCTTCGAATTCGGGCCACATGCGCGGGGTGAAGAAAAGTTCGGCGTAGGCGCATTCCCAGAGCATGAAATCGCTCAGGCGGCGGTCGCCGCCGGTGCGGATGAGCAGGTCCACGTCGAGGGCGGGGCCGCTGGCGTGGGTGACTTCGCCGAGGCGCTTGGCGAATTCGCGTTGGGAGACTTCGAGGCTGGAAACCATCCAGCAGGCGGCGCGCAGGA
Organism: uncultured Acidobacteriota bacterium; assembly: GCA_963780035.1. Taxonomy (GTDB): domain Bacteria; phylum Acidobacteriota; class Terriglobia; order Acidiferrales; family UBA7541; genus Palsa-295. Next base: position 65,942 of record CAWAAG010000029.1, read on the forward strand.
TGGCGTCGCGCGCGGAATAATCCACGGCGATGCGCAATTCGAGAGCGCGTCCGGCGGCGGTGAGCTTTTCCGCGGAGTCAATGGCTTCGGCGAGGGAGGGAGGGATACGGTCGCGGCGGCCGATGACGCGCAGGCGGACGCCCTGGGCGGCGCATCCGGCGGCTTCGGCACGAAAATATTCCTCGAGCAGGCCGAGCAGGGCGGAAACTTCGCCGAGAGGGCGTCCCCAATTATCGGAGGAGAAGGCGTAGAGCGTGAGTGTGCCGATGCCGAGGCCGGGAGCGGCGCGCACGATGCGGCGCACGGCTTCAACTCCGGCGCGATGGCCTTCGGAACGAACCAGGCCGCGGGCGGAGGCCCAGCGTCCATTGCCATCGAGGAGGATCGCGACGTGGAGCTTGGGCTCGGCTTGCGATTGCGGCGGCGGAACCATCTTCAAAGTACTTTTGTTCATAGAGTGTCCGGGCAAAAAAATTTGGAGACTAAGCCTCGCGGGTGACGCGGATCAGAGCTTCCATGTGGTCGAGATATTTTTCGAGCGCGCGACGGCCGGCCGCAGTGAGGCGATATTCGGTTTTAGGCATGCGCCCGGCGAAAGATTTGGTGCAGCCGAGATAGCCGGCGTCTTCGAGCTTGCGCGCGTGGACGCTGAGATTGCCGTCGGTGGCGCGGATCAATTGCTTCAGCTCGTTGAAGGTGAGCGATTCGTTCACGGCGAGTGCGCTGACGATGGCGAGCCGGGTGCGCTCGTGAATCAGGCGATCGAGATTGGTGGCCGAATTTTCCGGCGCGCGCGCCGCCGCCGAATTTTTCCTGGCGCGCTCGTCGCTTTCGGCATGCTCACGGCGATAGGCTGATGGTTTACCCGCCATATTTCCTCGCAATTACGCCCCCAAAAATAATGTGCAACCCGCCAAAGCCGGCCGCCAGGAAGGCGTTGCCCCAGTTCCAGGGGCAGAACATCGCGACGGTTCCCAGGACCATGAAACAGAGACCCATCAAGGGAACGATGCGAATGGAGAAGGCGCCGCCGGTAACGACGCCGGTACCGTAAAGCAAAAGCCACTGGCCGGGAATGGGGCCAATTTCACTCGAGCGGAGATGCAGGATGGTGAGCAGCGCTCCGACGAAGAGAGGCGGCGCGAAACTATAGACGAAGCGGCGGCCCGGGCCGCTGAAAAGTGCGGTGCCGGCCTGGCGCGCTTTGGAGTAGGTGGTCCAACTGGCGATGCCGATGGCGATGAAGGCTTCGGCGACCCAGGTCAGAAGCCAGGAAAGCGAAGTGGTCTGCAGTGAGGCGATGGCGGCGGCGCCGAGGGCGGTGATGCCCATGGCGACTCCGCCGAGACCGGGAACAGCGGTGAAGGAACCGGCACGCTCCATGGTTTCGCGGATGAAGCGAAGATTGTCGCGAGCGTGATCGTCAATGGCAACGGGAGTGGAGTTGCGTGGGCGAAGCGGTTCAGGAAGCGCCATGGCGGGAGGATAGCAGAAGGGCGGGGCCTGTCAAGTACTTTGTGTCGCAAAGTAGAGTACGGCTTGTTGGGTGTGTGCGGCGAGACTATGCTGGTGCCGGGCGACAAATTTCAGTGGAGGAATTTACAGATGAAGCGAGCGGCGATTTTACTGGTTCTAGCAGGATGTTTGGCGTTTACGGCGGTGGCGCCGAATGCGGCGGCACAGCCGGCGCCTCAAGCGGCGCAGCAGGCAGCACCGGCGGCGAAGGTCGAGCCGAACCCGGTATCTTCGGCAGTGCGCAGCAACCTGGAGCGCAACTCGAAAAACATATTAGTGGCGGTGGAGGAAATGCCGGCGGACAAGTTCGGGTACCGTCCCACGCCGGAGCAGATAACTTTCGGGCACCTGGTGATGCACATGGCGGGGTCGAATTTCCGGTTGTGCTCGGTGATTTCCGGAATGGGCATGCCGAAGATGGATGAATTGAAGGAAACGGATACGAAGGAGAAGCTGGCGGGAGCGCTGAAGTCGTCATTTGATTTCTGCACGGAGGCGCTTGCGAAGGTGGATGATTCGAACCTGGGCGAGGTGGTGTTTACGCGCGGGAATTTCAGTTTTACGCGGGCGGGGGCGATGATCGCTTTGACGAATGATTTCGCGGACCATTACAGCGCGGCGGCTATGTATTTGCGGTTGAACGGGTTGTTGCCGCCTACGGCGCAGCCGCATAAGGATTGAGGCTTTTGTGGCGGCGTTGGGTTTCGAGGCGCAGTCGTTTGCTCGCGAAAAATGCAGTGGCTGGTGGCCGGTGGCTCGTGGCTGGAAAGCAGCGGCCGGTGCGGGACATTGGCGCTTGCGTTGGCGCACGAATGGCGCGCTGAAGCGCGCCGCTACAAAGTCAAAACCTTTTGTAACCCCTCGCGGGTGGTTGGATGAACGCGCGCTGAAGTGTTAAGGTACGCGCCATCTTGACCGCCGCAAATTCCAATGTATTGGTGGCTGCCGGGGCCGCGATTTCGCGGCACAGCGCGGAACTGCGCAAGGAACTCGGCTTCCGGGACCTGGTGTTTGCGCTGATTCTGGCGGTGATCGTGCCGGATTTTTTCGGCACCGCGGTGAAGGCGGGGCCTGCGCACGTGGTGCTGTGGCTGCTGGCGGTTCTGCTATTTTTCATTCCGCAAGCGCTGCTGGTGGCGCATCTGAACCGGCTGATGCCGCTGGAAGGCGGGTTGTACGAGTGGGCGCGGCTCGCGTTTGGCGATCGCGTGGGATTTCTGGTGGCGTGGAACCTGTGGCTCTTCGGGACGTTGTACACGGCGGTGATCGGGCTGGTGGCTACGACGTTCGTGGCGTACGCGGTGGGGCCGAGTCTTGCGAGCGTGGCTGCGAGCAACGCGTGGATATTGCTGGCTTCGGCGGGATTTGTGATTGCGCTGGTGCTGATCGCGCGACTGGGCCTGGGAGTAGGCAAGTGGGTGAACAATTTTGGAGCGGTGTGCATTCTGGCGACGCTGGGCGTGCTGGTGGTGATGCCGTTTGCCGCGGTGTGGCGCGGGACGCTGCATGAATATCATCCGCTGCGGCTGGTGGTGCCGCCGCTGACGTTATTCAGCCTGAGCGTTTTCGGCAAGATGACGTTTGGCGCTTTGACCAGCCTGGAATACGTGGCGATTTTTGCGGGAGAGTCGCGGGATCCGGCGCGAAATTACGCGCGGTCCATGCGGGTGGCCGCGCCAGTGGTGGCGCTGCTGTACGTGCTGGGAACGAGCGCGATATTGGCGTTCGTCTCGCCGGAGGCGGTGGACGTGATCGGGCCGATTCCGCAGGCACTGAGCCTGGGCGGCGGAGCGTTTGGGATTGCGAAAATGATCGCGCCGGTGGCGATTTTGCTGCTGCTCGCGAATTATTTCGGCAGCTTCAGCTTGAACTTTGGCGCGAACTCGCGGCTGCCGATGGTGGCGGGATGGGATCATCTGCTGCCGGGATGGTTCACGCGGCTGCATCCGAAATATAAAACGCCGGTGAATTCGATCCTTTTTGTGGGAGCGGTGGCACTGGCTGCGGCGGTGGTGGCGCTGGTGGGAGTGGGAGCGGAAGAGGCGTACGAGTTGTTGCTGACGTGGAGCTTTACGTTTTACGGGCTGGCGTATTTGGCGATGTTCGCGATTCCACTGGTGGCGCGGAAAGAGCGCGGGCTGACTCCGGGATGGTGGCTGCGGGTGGCGGCGGCGAGCGGATTATTGGTGACGCTGCTGTTTGTTTTGTTGTCGGTGCTGCCGATTATCTCGGTGCGAAGCCATTGGATGTATTCGCTGAAGACGATTGGCGTGGTGGTGGGCGCGAATTTATTGGGATTTTTGGTGTATCGAGCGGGGAGCCGGCGGCATCAGGCGGATTTGCGGACGGGATAGCGGCCGAGGAGCCAGTTCCAGCGAATGTAGAGCAAGTCGCCGAACATGAGCAGGCTATCGCGGATGACGTGAACTTTTGTGGCGGGATCATGGGCCCAGCGGACGGGGACTTCGGCGGCGCGCAGGCCGTGACGCTTGGCGAGAAACAAAACTTCGGGATCGAAGCCGAAACCTTCGATGCGCTGCTGCTGGAAGACGACGCGGGAAGGCTGGCCGCGAAAGATTTTGAAACCACACTGGGTATCGTAAAACGGCAGGCCAGTGATGGCGCGCACGAAGCCGTTGAAAATGATTCCCGCCCATTCGCGAAGCACGGATTGGTGGATGGAGATGAGCGAGCGGTCGAGCGCGCGGGAGCCGATGGCGACGTCGTTGCCGGCAGCGAGAGCGGCGAGAAGCTTTTCGATTTCTTCGATGGGCGAAGAAAGATCGGCGTCAGTGAAAAGAGCGAGGCGGCCGCGGGCTTCGAGCATGCCGTGGCGGACGCTGTAACCTTTGCCGCGGTTATCGCCATTGGAAACCAGGCGGAGCAGCGGCAATTGGCGGGTCCATTCTTCGGCGATGCGCGCGGTTCCGTCCTGCGAACCGTCGTCCACGACTATGATTTCAACCTGAGCGAGCGAGAAGTCCGGGGACAGGGCCGGGAGGACGCGGCGCGCGGAAAAATATTCCTGGATGCGTGCGAGAGTGCGCGGGAGACGAGCTTCTTCGTTGTAGGCGGGGATGACGATGGAAAGTTCGGGCGCGGAATCGTTCATTCGCGGGGGATTCCCGGGTTGGTCTGCGGCGGAGTGGCGGGCCAGCCGTGGCGTCCGAGCAAAGGCACGAAGCGGCAGACAAAGAGCGATTCACTGGTAGTGGCGCCGCCGCGTTTTACGATGCGCAGCAGGTCCTGCTGCTCGGCAGTGCCGACGGGAATGACGAGGCGTCCGCCTTCGGCGAGCTGTGCGAGAAGCGGAGGGGGCACCGCGGGAGCAGCGGCGGAAACGATGATAGCGTCGTAGGGCGCGCGGGCGGGCCAGCCGAGCGAGCCATCGCCTTCTTCGACGCGGACGTTCGGGTAGCCGAGGCGAGCGAGACGTTCGCGGCAGGCGCGGGCAAGATCGGCGAGCAATTCGACGACGACAATTTCGCGGGCGAGCAGAGAGAGCACCGCGGCTTGATATCCGGAGCCGGCGCCGATTTCGAGGACTCGTTCGGAGCCATCGAGCAATGCGGCATCGGCCATGGCCGCGACCATGAAGGGTTGCGAGATGGTTTGTCCGCCGCCGATGGGGAGCGGCACATCGGAATAGGCGGATGCCGCAGATTCGGGGGGAACGAATTCGTGGCGTGGGACGGCGAACATGGCGTCGAGGATGCGCGGCGAGCGGATGCCGCGGGCGCGAATCTGGCGGGCGACCATTTCGTTGCGAGCCGCGGCGAAATCGTGACTGGCGCTGATAACCGGATTGGCGTTTGCGTTCATGGGCATTGCGCCTGGTGGCGGAGGCGCCGGGTTAAACGTGAAAGTTATCACAGCCGCGAGCGGGGTTGCTACTCGGGACGCGCGGAGAGCCAGCGGCGTGGGGCGACGGCTGCGACGGCACGGAGAGAGGCGTCCCAACAAACTTTTCGGCGGAATTGCATCCGTGGCGTACGTCCGGTACGATTGCTGGATTCGCCTGTCGGGCAGAAGCGACATGGGGACCGGCATTCGAACAACAGGAGAGAGCTAATGAAGCTAGGAGCCACTTTGATCGCCGCCCTATTGTGCACGGCGGGACCAGCACTGGCGCAAACGCCTGCGCCGGGCGCGCAGCAAGCGCCACAGCACATGCCGGGAACCCCGGCAAAGCCCGGACAAGCCAGCGCGGAGACGCAGGCCGAGGCGCCGGCGGAAAAGATCGATCCCGCGAAGGAAGCGGCGATCCGGAAATTGATCGAGATCACGGAAGTCTCCCGAATGGGCGACAACATTACGAGCGCGCTGACGAACCAGGTGCGCTCGGTGATGGGCCGCGCGATTCCGGCGGAGCAGTTGCCGAAATTCATGGACACGTTCACGCAGAAATTCACGGTGGCCGCGCCATCGAGCGCCGTGACGGACGCCATCGTGCCGGTTTACGCGCGGCATTATTCGATGGAGGACATTCAAGGGCTTATCAAGTTTTACGAAACGCCGCTCGGGCAGCGCGTGGTGAAGACGATGCCGGATGTGTCGGAGGAATCGCAGAACGCCGGGGCACGGATTGACCAGAAGGCGGCGATTGCGACGTTGCGAACGATGGCGGACGAGTATCCGCAATTGAAGCAGATGCTGCCGCCGGAAAGCCCGGCTGCGGCGCCGGCTCCGAATGCGGCGCCGGCACCGGCTGCGCCGAAATTGGCGCCACCGCAGTAGTAGCGGGAGTTTGCGGAAGGGCGTTGAAGCGAGGTTGCGGTGCGAACGCACGAGAAAGCGATTGTGAAATCGAGGAGGCTCTTTACGGGGAGCCTCCTTGTTTTATTTTTGGGGGGCGCGGCGGGGATTTTTGCGGCGCGGGTCGCGCTGGCGGAGCGGTCCGGTTCGATTACCGTTTCGGCGGCGATCAGTTTGAAGGATGCGTTGGATGAGATTGGGCGCTTGTATCAGGCGCGGCATCCGGGGGCGAAGGTGGCGTTCAATTACGGCGGATCGGGAACTTTGCAGCGGCAGATCGAGCAGGGCGCGCCGGTGGACATATTTTTTTCGGCGGCAGAAACGCAGATGGATGGGTTGGCCGCGCAGGGATTGCTGGCGACGGATACGCGGCGGGACATTGTGGCGAATACTTTGGTGCTGATTGCGCCGGCGACGTCGGGGATGGTGAAGGATTTTCCGGATTTGGCGCGGCTGTACGTGAGCGTGATTGCGTTGGGAGAGCCGGGGACCGTGCCGGCGGGAATGTACGCGCGGCAGACGCTGGAGCACATGGGATTATTCGCGGCGGTAGAAAAGAAAATCGTGTACGCGAAGGACGTGCGCGCGGTGCTGACTTATGTGGAGACGGGGAATGCGGATGCGGGGTTGGTGTACCGGACGGACGCGCTGAGTTCCCGAAAAGTGCGGGTGGTGGCGACGGCGCCGGCGGATGCGCACGATCCCATCGTGTATCCGGCGGCGGTGCTGAAGAATTCGAAACACGCGGCCGCGGCGCGGGAGTTTATGGATTTTCTGGCTGGGCCCGAGGCGCGCGCGGTGTTTGAGAAATATGGATTCGCGCCCGCGGAAAAATCTGCCGTAAAGAACTGATCCAGCTACAATCCCTCTCGCGATGGACTGGTCTCCTCTGTGGATTTCGCTGGCGACGAGCCTGACGGCGACGGCGGTGACGCTGGTGGCCGGGCTGGCCGCTGCAGCGTGGCGGGAAAGCCGGACGGGCGCGGGCGCGGCGCTCGTTGATGGCGTGTTTCTACTTCCTTTGGTATTGCCTCCTACCGTGGTGGGATTTTTCCTTCTGCTACTTTTCGGACGAAATGGGCCGCTGGGCAAATTACTGATGCAAGTGGGCGCGACGGTGGTGTTTTCGTGGCCGGCGACGGTGATTGCCGCGACCGTGGTGGCGTTTCCCTTGATGTACCTGACGGCGCGGGCGGCGCTGGAGCAAGTGGATCCGCATTTGCTGCAGGCGGCGCGTACTTTGGGCGCTTCGGAGTGGCGGATTTTCCGCGAGGTGGCGCTGCCGCTGGCGTGGCCGGGCGTGCTGGCGGGGACGATACTGAGTTTTGCGCGGGCGCTGGGGGAATTCGGGGCGACTTTGATGCTGGCGGGAAATATTCCGGGAAGGACGGAGACGATTCCGATCGCGATTTATTTTGCGGTGGAGTCGAACGAGATCCGGCAGGCGCTGGGGTGGTGCGCGGTGGACGTGGGGATTTCGATCGCGCTGCTGGGCGGACTTTATTACTGGACGCACGCGCAACGGCTGCGGCGCGAGCGTTGGGGGCAGCGCTGACGTGACGCTCGAAGTGCAAATCGAGAAGAAGCTGGCGGATTTCGCGCTGGACGTCGCGTTTCGCGCGCCGGCGGCGCCTTTGAGTATTTTAGGAGCATCGGGCGCGGGGAAAACGATGCTGTTGCGGTGCATTGCGGGCTTGGAGCGGCCGGGGCGCGGAAGGATCGCGTTGAACGAGCGGGTGGTTTTTGATTCGGAGCGGAAGATACGGATTCCGGCGCGGGAGCGGCGGATTGCTTTGCTATTCCAGAATTACGCGCTTTTTCCGCATCGCACCGTGGCGCAAAACATTGGATTTGGATTGCAGGGGCTGGCACCGGCGGAGCGGACGGCGCGAATCGCAGCGCTGGTGGCGCGCACGCATTTGGCGGGGCTCGAGCAGCGTTACCCGCGGGAACTATCGGGCGGGGAGCAACAGCGCGCGGCGCTGGCGCGGGCTTTGGCGATCGAGCCGGAGGCATTGCTGCTGGATGAACCGCTGGCGGCACTGGATACGCATTTGAGGTCGCAGGTCGAAGCGCAGTTGCAGGAGACGTTTGCGGCGTACCGGCGTCCAGCTTTGCTGGTGACGCACAACATGGAGGAGGCCTACCGGCTGGGGGAGCAGTTGCTGGTGCTTTCGCGCGGGCGAGTGGCGGCCTTTGGAGCGAAGGAAGAGATTTTCCGGCATCCGCCGAGCGTGGAAGTGGCGCAATTGACAGGTTGCAAGAACATTTCGCGGGCGCGGATGAATGCGGACGGAAGCGTGGAGGCTTTGGATTGGGATTGCCGGCTGCGGGTGGGGGCGGTGAACGGCAAGGCGCCGAAATTTATCGGGATCCGCGCGCATCACATTGATTTTGTGGAATCGGCTGGGGGAGCGGGGGAATTGGAGAATAGTTTTCCTTGCTGGGTGGCGCGGACATCGGAGTCGCCCTTTCGGATCACTTTATTTTTGAGCTTGGACGCGGCGCATGGGTCGGCGGGGAGATATCAGTTGCAGGCGGAGGTCTTCAAGGAGAAGTGGATGCGGTTTCGCGGGAGGCCGTTTCCGTGGCGGGTGCGATTGGCGGAAGAATTGTTGTTTTTGATGGACCAGTGAGGGCGCACTTGATGCTGAGCGATGTGGTGAAGGCTGGCAGCGGCGAGGCAAGCCTCGCCTTGTAACAGGCGGGAGCCCTTCGTTCCTCAGGATAAACAAGCTTCCGCACTCCCTGATTGCTGCGGAATTGTTGTTTTTGATGGATGGGTAGGGAGTTTCGTCGCGACGGTGTTCGGAAGGCCGCGGATTTTCGCCGCGACATGGATGGCGCACTGAAGTGCGCCGCTACAACGTCAACGGCTACGAGCCGGCGGCGGTACAAAATTTCCTTAATGGAAGTGTTTCACGAATTTGATGTCGAGGCCGTAGGTGCCGTTGACGTCGCGGAGGAAGACGATGGAGAGATCGCGTTTAACGTGGTATTCGACCTGGATCAGCTGTTGCTGATCGGAGGCGGCGTTCGAGGAATACGTGATCGTGAGGTCGCGGGTGACTTGCTGCTCGATGGTGACGCGGGCGGAGGCGTTGGACTCGGTGGCGGTGCCGGCGAGGAACGGGTCCACGCGGAAATGGCTGATGCCGAAGAGGTGTTCGATGCGGCCGCCGAGGCCGCTGGAGATCGCTTCGGAGAGCAAGGCGGTGGCGCCGTAGTTCTGTCCGCTGCCGGCGGAAGAACGCAGAGCGCTTTCCTGGCCGGTGCTACCGACGGCGAGCAGGGCGATGATGTCGGAATCCGGGAGCGGCGGATCGGAGCGATAGCTGAGAGAAAGTTTGCTGGCGCGGCCGGAGAAATTGATGGTGACCTGGTACTGGCTGATGGTGGAGGTGGCTTCGATATTGAGTTCGGGATCGAGCTGAAAGGGGTTGGCGAAATTAACGTCGCCGCGCGTGAGCGTGAAAGTGTTGCCGCGGAAGTTCATTTCGCCGCCGAGCAGGTGGATATGGCCGAGCAGGATGGGGCGGTCCCAGGTGCCGCGCAAATGCAGGTCGCTATCAATTTCCACCTGGGCGCCGGTCCATTCGATGCGCGCGCCGGGGCTGGTGTGCGCGGCGATATCGAAGGTGAGATTGCGCATGAAGGGTGAAGAGGAACCGCCGGAGATCTGCGAACTGGAGCCGAAGAAGGAAGAGATGTCCACGCCGGGCGCGAAGAGCAGGCGCCTGAGTTCCAAACTTCCACTGAGGATGGCGCGGTCGCTATTACCGGAAAGTTGCAGCGTGCCGCCCATGAGCCAGCTCATGCCTTGCGGGTAGCGAATGCGGACTTGCGAGGTTTTGGTGGTGATGTCGTAGCGGACCGGGCCGGGGTCGCCGTAGGTGACGCTGCCGGTCAAAGTGAGCTGGCCGCCGCCGGAATCCGCGGTGACGTTTTCAAAGATCAGACGGCTGGTATCGAAAACCAGAGCGCCGTTCAAGTGGCTGAGACCCACGGGAAAATCAGAATAGTTTGCGGAAGCATCGCGGACGGTGGCGCGGCCGGTGATGCGCGGCTTGGACATCGTACCTTCAGCAGCGACGTTGACGATGGCATCGCCCTGCGCGTTCAGTTCCGGCAGCACGCCTTTGAGCAAAGCGAGATTGATTTCACCGGTGAGAGTTACGCGGATGGGCCGTTCGTGATCGAAGCGGGCCGAGCCGCTGATTTTGAAGTCGGAATTGGGGCCGTGGAGATGCGCCTGGATGATGCGAATTTCGTTGCGATGATAGGTGAACTGCACGGGGCCGTCGTTTTCGAGCGAGACAAACAGGTAGCCGAAAGTGATGCGTGAAATATCGGCGTTCACTTCGATGGTTTCGGGCTTGCGGAGCGAGCCAGCAAGGGTGAATTTGCCGTCCACGACACTGTGCGCGGTGAGGTTTTTCAGATGAAGGCCGGCGGTGAGCAGCGGATCGAGGTCGAAATGCATGACGGTAAGCTGCCCGGAAATTTCCTGGTCGCCAGTGAGGGCGACGCTGATTTGGCCGCGCAATTGGCCATTGGCTCTTGCGGAATTGAGCGCCATGCGGACGATCTTGCCGTCGGAATCGAGCCTGCCGCGAAAATCGCCTTGCTGGTCTGTGCCTAGCTGGAGATTCGTGACGCGGAAATCACCCTGAGCGACGGGGGCGCGAATGGGCCCGCTGCCGCGGAGATTGAAATCGAGCTGTCCGCCGATGGGAAGCGTTGATCCCTGCAGGGCCTGGATTTTTTCGAGAAGGATACTGGTGCCGGTGACGTTGAATTCCGCGGTCTGTTCCTGCGGCCGGTAGAGAATGTCGCCGGTAACGCGGCCGGTTTCGCGGCGCAAGACGGCGCGGTCCAGGCGGATTTCGTCGTGCGCGAGATGCAGCTCAGCGGTGAGCTGATCGAAGCGCAGGCCTTTGGTTTCGATATCGTCGAGAGTGACATTGGCATCGAGCACCGGGGCCTCGCTGGTGCCGCTGGCGCGAAACGTGCCGGAGAGCAAGGCTTTGATGGGATAGCTGGCGCCGAAGATCGCCTGAACGTCCTGGCTGGGAGCGCGCTGGGTCTGGGCTTCGAGCGACCAGGTGTCTTCCGGCGCGAAGCTCCAGTCGCCGTCAAATTTCATGGCAAGGTCGAGAGTGACGGTGGCCTGTCCGCGCTTTACAGTGGTGTGTGTGAGCTTGAAACCATCGAGAGAGTAGTCCAGGTCGCCATCAATTTCATCGAAATGATAGGTGTCGTACTGCGCGTTCGAGGCGACCAGGTGGCCGTCGAAAGTGGGGCCGGCAATGGGGCCGAGAATGCGGCCGCGAAAGGTGACGTCGCCGGAGGTGCGCCTGGGAACGGCATCGGCTCCGCGCACACGATTGATGAAATCATCCCAGTCGGTAAGGTCGCTTACTTTTAGTTTTAATTCGATGGCGGAATCGCGGCCGCTGAGCGGGCCGTCCATCTCGATTTGAGAGTGGGGCGTGGTGATTTCACTTTGCGTGAGCAGCATGGTTTCCGCGTCTTCGGAATAGTCAAAATTAATATGGGCGGTGACGGGGATGACACCGGGCGCGAGAGTGGGAGGCGGAGACCAGCGCATATCTCCCTTGGTGCGGAAATGCTTGAAATTGGCGATCCAGGAATTGGCGGAGTCCACGTCAATCGCGCCGTCCCAATGGAGCGTATCTACCGGGAAGTCGGGGTTATCCACCGCGGCGAATGCGTCGGCGAGGCTGGCGTGATGGAAATGGGTTTGGGTGCGGAAGGCGAGAGTCTTCACATCCATTTCGAGGCAGCCATCGAGAGCGCCTTCGAGGGCGCGGACGGAAAGATTTTGAACGGTGAGGAGATTTTTCGAAACTTCGTAATCGCCCCAGGTTTCGAGGTTGGTGGCGTGGAACCACTTGTAAGGCATTTTGATGTCGTGGCCGTCAAAATGACCGCTGCCGGACCAATCGCCGGAGGCGTAGCGCGCCTGCCCGGAAAAATCCGCGATCAAGTCTGGAGTGAGAGGCTCGCGGAAGATGGTGCGGATATCCTGCAAGGAGAGGCGGCCGCGATAACGAAGATTCCAATCCGATTTCGCGAAGCTGGGGAGTTCGGCGCGCAGGTTGAGTTCGGAGTGCGGGCCTTTCCAGGTGAATTCATCGAGTTCGAAGGCGTTGCGATGCAGAGTGAATTTGGCGGCGACGTCAAAGCGGAAAGGCAGATCGCGCTTCAGCGCAATGGCGACCTGGTCCCACTTGAGAGTGCCGACATAGGCGGCGTTGCCGTCGGCCGGAACGGCATATTGCAAAAGAAATGAGAGGCCTTGACCTTTCAGGTCGAGCGGGACGCGCTGGTCGTTAATGGTGGCGCTGCCGTCGTGCAATTCGAGGCGGCCGATGCGCAGATTGAAGAGAGTCGCCTGCCAAGGATTATTGCCGGCGGGAGCTTGCGGCGTAGGAATGTTGCTGGAGCCATTTTTCGAGAGGCGGACATAGAGGGCCGGGTGTTGCGCGATGAGTTCGTCAATTTTGAACTCGCGGCCGAAGAAGGAAAGGATGGTGATGCCGACGTCCAGGCGGTTGACGTGAAATAACGGAGGTTCAGCGGGACCTTCCAGGCCGTGGAGAGTGAGATTATCGAGTTCGGCGCGCAGATGGAAAATGTGCAGCTGAAAAGAGCCCAGCTCGACGCGCGCTCCGGTGCGGGCCGCGAGTTGCCGGACGAGCGCCTGGCGCGCCCAGTGGTTCACCAAGCCGGATTGGAGGGCGAAGAACACCGCAACGGCCGGAATGGCGACCAGGACGGCAAGGGCCGCCAGCCAGCGCAAGAGGCGCTTCACGAGCCACTTCCTTGCGACATGATGTCAATGCGCAGGCCGCCGCGAGTGTCGTCGAGCCACTTGGTGGCGCGATCATTGATGGCACGCTGGATGAGGACTTCGCGGATGGTGTCCTCGACATCATCCAGAGGCGGCACGGGCTGATTGCGGGCTTTGAGTTGCGGCGAGAATTCATCCTGGTAATAGGTCTGGACCTGCTGGTCACTCACCTGCGCGGAGGGACGAAAGCGGTAATCAATGAAGCGGGAAAGATATAACTGCCGAGCGACCATGCGGCGGACGGCGGCTTCCGTCAGGCCAGCGGCGGCGCAACGTTTTTTGAAGTCGTCTGGAGAAGGAAACTGCTTGACGAATTCGGAGTAGGCGCGGTCCACGTCGGCGGCGGAGGGCTGGCCGAATTTGGCGGCGGTGGCTTCGTTGCGGATCATCCACTGATCGGTGAGCTCGCGAAGCAATTCCTGGCGAGATTTTGCTTTTCCATCCACGAGAATCTGGAAGGCGGCGAGTTCGTGGACTTCACTTTCGGTGATGATGTCGTCTTCGATGCGGGCGGCGACGCCGTCGATCTCCTGTGCGCTCTTATCGAAGGATGCGGGCGGAAGTTGCGGGATGGGGCCGTCCGGCAATTGCGCGCGCGAAGGGACGGCCGCGAATGCCAGGAGCGATGCGGACAAGCCGAAGATGAGGAGGGCGCGTCGCATCAGAACACCGGTCCGATATTGAAAGAAAATCCGAAGTGCGAGAGGTTGAATGTTTGGGTAGGCGGGACGGTGGGGGGAGTGGGTGTGACGTTGTAGGCGGCCGGATTAATCTGATAGCCGAAATCCACGCGAACCGGGCCGATGGGAGTTGAATAGCGCAGGCCAAACCCGACGGTGTGCGAGAAATAGTTCAGATTCGTGGGGGAAGCGGATTTCCAGGCGAGCGTGATGTGATTCACGTCGCTGTAGACATTGCCACCGTCGTAGAAGAGCGTGCCGCCGATGCGGTTGCCGACGAAAGGCAGGCGCATCGGGAAATGGAGCTCCTGGTTAAGGACGAGAAGCGCCAGGCCGCCGATCGGAAAGCCTGTTCCCGGGTCGCGCGGGCCAGCTTGGTTCAGGCTGAAGCCGCGCAGGGACTGGGCGCCACCGGCGAAGAAGCGTTCCGGCAGGGGAATGTCCATCTCTTTGGTCGCGCCAAAGGGCGGTTCGACGCCAAAGCGAATGGAGCGGGCGAAGACAAAGTTGCGGCCGAAAGAGTGAAACGAGGAATTCTGAAAGAATATGCGATAAAAGGTGGCGCTGGAGCCGAGCACCTTGCTCGCGAAGCTGACGTCGGCGGTATTGAAAGTACCAGATTTGGGATCGCTGGGATTATCCCGGCGATCGCGCGCGAAAGTGATGCCGAAGCCGGAAGCGAGAGTGGGTTGACTGTACAGCGGGATTTCTTCGGGCGAGATGGTCTGGTTGATGTTGGTGGCGACGACGCGGCGGAAAAAATAGCGGTATTGCAGCGAACTAGCGCTTGAAAGCTTTTGGGTAAGCTGCAAAGAACCTTCATAACGGATGGAAGTGAAGGTGTCCACATCCTGGGTTTTGTCGGCGTAGCCGATCAGCGCGGCGCTGAGCGAGCGCTTAGCCAGAAAGTTATCCGCGGAGTAGGAAACCAAAGAGCGATATTGCAGAGTGCTGGCGCGCGCTTTGAAGGTGAGAGTCTGGGCGCGGCCGAACATATTGGCGCGGGAAATTTCGAAAATGCCGCGGGGGCTGGCGGCGATTTCGGTGGCGTTGGGATTGCAGGCGGGCGTATTGATGGTGGCGGCGCTGCAGCTGGCGGCGATTCGCTGGACTTCAAATCCGAAGCCATAGCCGATGGTGTAACGGCCGCCTTCTTGCACGTCCACGACCATGACTTTCTCGGGATCGGTGCCGGCGGGATTTTGCGGAGCGATCTGGACGCGGGTGAATACGCCGAGATTGTAGAGGCGGCGCTGGCTTTCGACCACGTCGCCTTCACGCAGCGGGCCATTGGGTTTGATGACGACCTGGCGAGCGATGATGCCGGGACGAGTGTACTGGTAGCCGGTGAGCAGAACTTTGGCGACATCAATGCGTTCGCCTTCGGTGATTTTGTAGGTGACCACGACTTCATTGGGAGATGCGGCGGGCGAAACGGTGTCGTCGAGGCGCGCTTCTGGAAAACCTTCGTTGTAGTACATCGCGAGAATATTGTTGCGATCGCTGGAGACGGAAGCGGCGGAGTAGGGCTGGCCGGGAGAAGAGCCAACCACGTTGAGGAGCGTTTCGCGGCTGAGCGCGTGATAGCCCTCAATGTTCAGGGACTGCACCAGGGTTTGCGGGCCTTCGACGATCTGAAAATTGACGAAAAGATTATTTTTCTTGCCTTGATAGTTGTCGTCCACCGCGGAGGTGACTTTGGCGCCGAGAAAACCGTTGGAAAGATAGAGCGAGCGGATGGATTCGCCGTCGTCGCGGACCAGGCTCTGGCTGAAGCGGCCGCTGGAAGCGAAGGAAGCGGGTTGCAGGGTGAGGCGGCCTTCGAGAAGATCTTTGCTGAAATATTTATTGCCGTGAAAAGCGACGCCGGCGAGGCGAAAACGGTCGCCGCGGGACACTTCGTAGCTGATGACGCGCAGGCCGGTTTTGGGCTCGTCGTGCGAAGAGACCTGGACGTCGGCGCTGAAATATCCCTGGCGCTGAAAATAATCGCGGATATTGCGGCGGCCCTCCTGAAGCAGGTCTTCGTCCACCGCGCCTTCGGCGTAGATTGGCAACAGCTGGCGGAGTTTGCCTTTGCTGATACGAGCGCCGCTGAGGCTGACGCTGACGCGCGGGCCGGCGGTGACTTTATAGTTCAAGGTGACCAGATTGGTCTTGGGGTCGTAGGTCCCCGCGTTGATGAGGATGCCCGCGCCGAGATAGCCCTGATTGACGAGGTATTTTTTCAAACGTTGCGAGGCGCGGGTGAGGCGCGCCGAGGTGAGGGTATTTTTCGGCTTGATCTTGGAGCGCGCGACCAGTTCAGCGTTTTTGTAAGGGGTCTGGTTGTTTACGTCGAAATTGCCAATCACCGCGCGCGGGCCCGGGAGGACGGTGACGAGCACGTCCATCTGGCGGGTATCTTCGTGGGGAGTGAGGGTAAAGCGGACTTCGGCCTGGTAGAGGCCTTCGCTGCGCAGTGTGTCTTTGAGGCGATCAATGGCTTCGCGCAGGGAACTTTCACGGAAAGGTTCGCCGAGGCTGAGGCGCATGGCCGCGAGCGCGGCGGCTTCGCTGGGAGGTTCCTTGAGTCCTTCGACGCGAACGACGTTGTTGTAGTAATTGCGCTGGACGACGAAATCCACGCGCAAGCCCGCGGCGGTGGGATCGGCGAAAACGCGGATATTGGCGAAATCGCCGGTGCGGTAGAGAGCGCGAAGGCTGGCGCGTTCGTCGCTGTAGTCGAATGGTTTGCCGACTGCGAGCGGGAGCGCCGTGGCGTTTCCCGTCAAGGGACGGCCAGAGTCGTCGAGCACGCGAATTTCGGCAACGTGCTGGCCTTCAACCAGTTCTTCCGCGCGGTCGTTCTGCGCGCGCAGTGGTGGGGACGCGAGGAGGCTCCCTGCTAGCGCTCCGAAGGCCAGAAGCCGCCCTAAAGTCCCGCTCCGGAGAGAGGAGCAGGCTCGCGGGGGTGATGATTTCCACGGGATTCTCATGCGCCAGACGATAAGAAGAAAGGTTAGCACAGGCGGGTTGGCTGCCGGTCGCGAAAAGGGGTTATGATGCGTAAATTCGGCTGGAAATGCGGCTGATTCCGGACTTTGACGATGAACAGCGAGCAACGCGAAAAATACTCCCGACAGATACTTTTTCCCGGGATCGGCGAGGCGGGCCAGGAGCGGCTACTGGGCGCCAGAGCCGCGCTGGTGGGTTGCGGGGCGCTGGGAACGGTGGTCGCGAATCTATTGGTGCGGGCGGGGCTGGGACAGCTGCGGATTATCGATCGCGATTTCGTGGAGACTTCGAACCTGCAGCGCCAGACATTATTCGAGGAGGCCGACGCGCGCGAGGCGCTGCCAAAGGCGACGGCCGCGGAACGGCGCCTGCGCGCGATCAATTCGGACGTGCGAGTGGAAGGGGTGGTCGCGGATTTGACGCCGGAGAACAGCACGGAACTTCTCGAAGGTTTCGAGGTGATTCTAGATGGGACGGACAATTTTGAAACGCGTCTGCTGCTGAACGATTTGGCCATTGCGCGGAATATTCCGTGGATCTATGCGGCGGCGGTGGGAAGTTACGGCGTGACGATGACGATTCGTCCGGGTGAGACGGCCTGCCTTGCGTGCCTCACCGAAAGCGAGGAAAAAAGCGCGGCACTGGGCGCGGAGGCCACCTGCGATACGGCGGGCGTGGTGAATGCGGCAGTGGGGGTGATCGCCTCGATCGAAGCAGCGGAAGCGACGAAATTACTGGCGGGAAGGCCGGAAGCATTGAACCAGCGCCTGATTTCCTGCGACGTTTGGAACGGGCGTTTTCAATCGATACGGATTGCGCGCAATGCCGATTGCCGCGCATGCGGGCGAAGAGAATTCACGTATCTTGCCGGCGAAGCGCAGCCGCATATCACGATGTGCGGACGCGACTCGGTGCAGATTCACGAGCGCGGGCGGCGGCTGGACCTGGACGAATTGGGGCGGCGGATCGCGCAGGGGCCGGCGGACGGTTTGCATCACAATGAATTTTTGCTGCGTTTTCGCGTGGCGCCTTACGAACTGACGGTCTTCACGGATGGACGCGCAATTGTGAAGGGGACGAAGGACCCCGCGGTGGCGCGTACGCTCTACGCGCGGTATATCGGAGCGTAATTCGCGAAGCAACGAATTTAAGCGTCGAAATTAATTCGCGTCGGCGGCCAGCAGCGGGATAGGTGGAGTATCGGCGTCTTGATTCCATGCGAATCGAAGATTCCGATTCGGAGGAGATGCAATGAGCGTCGTTTCTAAGCGGCCGGTTGCATCGCCGCGAGGTGCTTGCTCGCGCCGCGCCGCGCTGATCTCTGTGGCGCTGGGGGCTGTGTTCGCGCCGACTTTTTCGGGCGCCGCTAGCGGCGCTCCGCGGGATGCGACTCTTGCCACGCTTTTGAAACTTCGCGAGGGGTGGGTGCGAGACCTGCACGACAAGCAGCTGGAACCCATTCTTAAGTTTTATGCGCCGGACGCGGTGTTCCTGCAGCCGACTGGCGAACGCATTAGCGGCGCGGTTGCTCTGCGCAATCTGTTCCAGATGATTATGTCCACGTTTAACAGCGAACTCGTGCTGCACAGCTTGAATCTGGAAACATCCGGGGACCTGGCATACGACAGCGGCGAGTTCGAGGAGAATCTGACCAACATCGCCAGCGGAGCGAAGATCGCGTCGAAAGGGAGCTACGTAATCATCTACAAGCGCGAGGCGAACGGAAGTTGGCAAATCGTGCAGCACGTCTGGACCGGACCTCCGCCGGCCGGGACGTAATGCGCGCAGCGCGATTCACTTCTCGAGCCGCACGGCGATCGCCCGGTGCGAAATGAAATTTCCAACGACGGATTATCTGATAGTAGAAATGCGCATGCACGAGCCAATCAAGCGTGAATCACAGGACGTAGTTTAACCGACGAAACGGCGCAGAGCGGACTGGCGCATCGCGGCGCGGTCCATATTTTCGCGGGTGTTCATCAAGGTCAGCAGGGTGCTGAGGACGCGGGCTTTCAGCTCGTCAGACATCGGAAATCCGCTGGTGGCGACGTTCACGAGCGCTTCGCCACGGCCGGAAATTTTGGTGACGAATTCCATTTGGCGTTCGTGGCTGGTATTACCGAGAGCGGATTCGCGGCGCATTTCCGCACATTCATTTTCTATGAAGAGCGTGAAGTGCATGACGCAGAGATGCTCGGCGGCTAAACCCGCAGGGACATTGACCTTACAGCCTTTGGCGCTGCAATTCTCCGGCACGGACACACCTGTTCAACACCTCTAATTTTTTAGCATTTTCAATTGGGGAATTCCATCTCGGTTAAGGGTGGTGCGCTCAATCAGATAGCAGCAGATTGGAATTGCGAGGATGTAGTGGAAGCGGCTGGAATGGCAGGGATCTGCGAGCGCGCGAGGGGCCGAAATCCATCCCGAACGCTCGCGCATCTAATCGGAATGTGGGGGTATGGAGAGCGAGAAAGATCATGAGAAAGATACGGACGATGCTGTTCGCGAATTTGCTGTGGTTCGTTCCTTTGACGTCCTTCACGGGCGTCGCGGTGGGCAGCGCTGCGGCTGCGACCGTCTCGCACAGCCAGAACCAGGCTCCGCAAGATTCCGCCACGTACCAGGTATGGCTGGCGAATCAAGTGCGACACCAACTGGTGATGCTGCCGTGGTATTCGGTGTTCGATAACCTGGAATACCGGATCGAGGGAAATAAGGTGATTCTCTCCGGTCAGGTGGTGACCCCGACGCTCAAGAGCGACGCGGAGTCGGCGGTACAGCACATCGAGGGCGTGCAGGAAGTGGAGAACCAGATCGAAGTGCTGCCGGTTTCGAACTTTGACAACCAGATCCGCTGGCAGGAATTGAGATCGATCTATTCGTTTCCGTCATTGCAACGCTACGGGATGGGCACGAATCCGAGCATTCACATTCTGGTGAAGAATGGGCACGTGACGCTGGAAGGCGTGGTGGACAATGAAGGCGATAAGAACGCAGCGGGGATACGGGCCAACAGCGTGCCGAACGTTTTTTCGGTGACGAATAATCTTCGCTTAGGGAACGCAGGCTAACTGAGGCAAAAGTTAGCTTGTTTTTCTGAATGCCGCCGGGTCGGATGGGTTTCGGCCCGACCGACGAAAGGCGCGGCGAGGCTTGCCTCGCCGAAGAGAAAGCGGCGGCTTTTCGTGCCTCAGGATAAGCGCGCCGCCACACTCCATATTGTTGGTTGCCACGCTCGGATGCCCGCCTCACAACCACTCTTGTTGCTCATGCGAGGTAGCGTTGCGAGCGGCGAGGCAAGCCTCGCCTTGCACAGGCGGGAGCAAGCCGGCCGCGGCCGGCAGGCTTCCGCACTCCCAGAAAATTCCGGTTGTGCTAGGGATTGGGGTTGTGTTCGCCGGAGTGGTATTGGGTCCAGGGGCCGGCGTCCATATCGGTGAGGGCGGGCGACTGCCATTGATATTCGGGATGCTGCTCGAGGAATGGAGCGGCTTTGAAATCGCTGCCGCAGGGATGGCCGATGCGCGCGGCGAAGCTCATGGTTTCGGCCATGTGGCTGTCCATCACTTTGCCCTGCACGGCGCCGCTGGGTTTATAGGGTGACTGGGCGAAGCCGGGATCGCCGGGAGTGGCCACGTCTCCGTGGCCGCATAGAGTACGGCGATTGGGGCCGATTTTCTTGGTGTAAGTGTCGTAGTGATCGCCGAGGAAAGATTCGGCGAGCGCGACGTCAATCTTGCCCATGTTGGCGGCCATGAGTTCGTCCCAGCGAGCGTGGCGGGCATTCGCGGAAGCGGCGAGATTGGTGGGATCGAAAGTGGTTTCGTCCTTGAGCAGGTCCGGATCGCTGGCGAAATTCGAGCCGACGAAGTAGCCGTCGGTGGTGCGCCAGACCTTGCTGTGTTTCAGGCCGAGTTCGAAGCGGGCGATTTCGCCGGTCTTGCGATCTGCCAGCAGCCAATCGTTGGCGTAGCCGCCGTTATTGCCATCCAGCATGATCTTCACGTATTCATCAATCGAGCCAGCGTATTGCATGGCCTTGCGCGCGCGTGCGAATTCCGGCTTGCCGTTGGGATCCCAGCCGTGGAAATCGGTGATGGTGGTTTCGGTGACCATCAGGCCGTCGGAATTGACGCCAAAGTCGTCGTCGCTGACGATCACGCCGGGAAAACCATCCATCAACATGCTGTAACCCTTCTGCGGAACGATATCGAAAATGATTTTCCAGCGCGCGCCTTCGAGGTAACTCGTCCAATTATTGTGGGCCATCACGATTTGATGGTCTTTGGTGTAGCTGCCGGTGGCGACGAAGGCGCTGCAGTGGTCGCCTTCGGTTTTTGGCGAGAGCGAGGCCGTCTTGGTTTGCTCGTTGAGCCAGGGAACGTAGTAATCGGGCAGCTCCATGAAGGCGTTCATGGCGACGATATCGTCGAGATCGAGTTTCACTTTGCGGGCTTGCAGCCCATCCACGATGCCTTGCAGTTCGGCCTGATATTCCTCGTCAACTTTCGGCCAGAGCATCTGGCGGGCGGCGCGGCGGAAAAAATTCCAGTCTTTGCCGCTTTCGTGAGTCATTTCCAGGCTGACGGCGGCGAAGGCGTCGGCGATTTCCGGAGCGAGCAGGTAGCCGTGCTGGTAGCCGACGTCGTGCGGAGCGCCTTCGAGATGGACGTAGATCCAGCCGCCGCGTTCGAAGCGATAGGCTTTGGCGAGGCGGGGATCGTCTGACTTGCGAGCGTAGGCGGAGGAGTTGCGCGCGAGTGCGTTGCCGGAAGCGTGTGCGGCCTGGTTGGCGCGCAGTGCGAATAATTGTGCGACGAGCAGTGTGAAGCCGGCGGCGATGGCCACGGCGAGCAGCAGTGCAAAAGGCAAGCGGTTGCGGGAATTTCTCATCGGCATTTTTCTCCGGGTGCACGCACAAAGCGGGAGCGGCGCGTTCGTAGGCATGGTAAGAGGCGCACAGGAGGATGTCAACGCGCGCGGAGCACGAAGAGTTGATCTTTGTCGCTCGGAATGTTTGGCTTCAGGGGCTGAAGCCCTTTTTAGAAGTTGCGGCGCTTACGGCGGGAGTAGAGTCCCGCCCTTCCAACTAAACTCGCGCTTCGACGGCGTGCCGTTGCGGTACAGTCGCTGATGCGGCGACAGCTTGTGCGCGCAGAACTGCGGACGGCGCGGGGGCCGACGCGAGTACAGGATTAACCTTGTTGACACGATGGATTGCCACCGTATAATCATGTCCTTAGTCTTGCGACATCCCAGCCATCGCAGGCCGATCATCCGATTACGCGTCATGGCACGCAGGCCACTCCTGGAGGCTCGTAAGCTGTGACCAGTGTATACAACCTGGCGACGCACGCGTTGTCGTCGGCGATTGCCTGGCTGGCGGTGGCGAGTAATCCGCTGTGGGATTACTGGCGGCGAAACACCGACGCAGAGTTGAACCCCTTCCGCGGCCTTTACCAGAACAATTCCTTCGATTTGGCGGTGATGCTGCCGTACTTTTTCGTGATGGTGATTTTGGCGGCTTACGGCATGCACCGTTATTCGCTGGTTTACAACTACTTCAAGAATCGAAAAAAGGTGGCGGGGCCGCCGCCTGCGATCAGCGCGTGGCCGCGCGTGACGGTGCAGCTTCCGATCTACAACGAGCGCTACGTGATCGAACGGCTGGTGGAGGCGGTGGCGGCGTTCGATTACCCGCACGAGCTGCTGGATATTCAAGTGCTGGACGATTCCACGGATGAAACCGAGGCGGTGGCGCGGAATTGCGTGGAGCGCTACCAGCAGCTGGGCGTGCCGATCCGTTATATTCATCGCGATAATCGCGAAGGATTCAAGGCCGGGGCGCTGCAGGAAGGCCTGAAGACGGCACTCGGCGAGTTTGTGGCGATATTCGACGCAGATTTTATTCCTCCCGTGGATTTTCTGCGGCGCACCGTGCCGTATTTTTCGGATAGCAAGCTGGCGATGGCGCAGACGCGCTGGAGTTACATCAACCGGAATTATTCGGCGCTCACCGAGGTGGAAGCGATTCTGCTGGACGGGCATTTCGTGATCGAACACTCTTCGCGTTTCCGCACTGGGCTGTTTTTCAATTTCAACGGGACGGCGGGAATCTGGCGGCGGGCGGCGATTGACGATGCGGGCGGGTGGCAGCACGATACGCTGACGGAAGACACCGATCTTTCCTATCGGGCGCAACTGCGCGGCTGGCACTTCGTGTACTTGCCGGAGATCGAGTGCCCTTCGGAATTGCCGGTGGAGATGAACGCGTTTAAATCGCAGCAGGCGCGCTGGGCCAAGGGCTTGATGCAGACGGCGAAGAAGATTTTGCCGCGGGTGCTGCGTTCGGACGTGCCGGGCAGCGTGAAGGCGGAAGCGTTTTTTCATCTGACGGCAAACATCAGCTATCCGCTGATGGTGTTCATGTCCATCATTTTGCTTCCGGCGATGATCGTGCGGTTTTACCAGGGATGGTTTCAGGTGCTGGTGATTGATTTGCCTTTGTTTTTGGCGTCCACCTGCTCGATTTCGTCGTTTTACCTGGCGGCGGAACGCGCGCTGTATCCGAAAACGTGGAAGCGGACTTTCTTGTATTTGCCGTTCGTGATGGCGGTGGGCATCGGGCTTTCGGTGCGCAACGCGCTGGCGGTGATGGAAGCGATTTTCGGAGTGAAGTCGGAGTTTGTGCGGACGCCGAAGTACCGTGTGGAAGCCGGTGCGCACCGCGGTGGCGGATGGGCCAAGAAGAAATATCGCAAGGGGGCAGGTTGGATGCCGTTTGCGGAAGTCGGGCTGGGATTATATTTTGCGGCGGCGGTGGGCTACGCGCTGCAAAATGAGAATTACGCTACTGTGCCGTTTTTGCTGCTGTTTGTGTGGGGGTATATGTACACCGGCTTGATGTCTTTGGCGCAGACTTATCTGGAACGGCTGCGATTTGGAGTGGAATCCGGTGAGGTGCGGCCGGCTTCTACTGGCGCGCCGGGATTTTAGTTGTTGCTGAGGCTTTGAGCGGCGAGGCAAGCCTCGCCTTGCAACAGGCGGAAGCAAGCTTCCGCACTCCCCGAAAATGCTGGTCGCGCTTGCCGTACAATCCTGCCGATGCTGAAATGCCCGGTCTGGCTGCGCCAGACCGGCCGCTACAAATTCGACATCCACAGCAAATGAAAACGGCGGCCTCTTGGGCCGCCGTTTTTGCTGCTTTCTGTCTGCAACTTTCTAATCAAAACCTTGCTTTGTCTCCGGACGCAGGCGCGTTTTTGAAACTGCGTGCTGCTCACCGATTTGGGGCCGGTATTACATCTGGGCTTGCAGGATTTCTCCTGGAAGCTGGCCGATGCGTGATTTGGTGTTGGACTGAAAACGTTCGAGCGCGCTTTTCACCGCGGGCGGTTGTTTCTCGCCCGGGTCGCCTTCGGCGCGCATGCGCTCCATCTTGATGCCGAGCGTGCGCTCCAGAGCCATGACTTCGGTGCGCTGTTCGCGGCCGAAGAGGGTGGAGGCGACGCCGTGCCCGCCGGCGCGGCCTGTGCGTCCGACGCGGTGAATGAAATTCTCCGCGATGTCCGGCAGGTCGTAATTAATCACGTGCGCGATGTTCTCGACGTGAATGCCGCGGGAAGCGAGGTCGGTGGCTACCAGGATGCGGTAGCGCCCTTGCTGGAATCCCGTGAGGGCGGCGGTGCGCTGCGATTGGGTGCGGCCGCCGTGAATCATGGCAGCGGCAAAGCCGTCGCGGTTCAAGGTGATGGCCAGGCGCTCGGCTCCGCGCTTGGTGCGCGCGAAGATGAGGCAGCGGCCGGTTTCCTTGGCGAGCAAGCGATGGAGCAGAGGCAGCTTGCGATCGGTGGGGACTTCAAAAGCCTGCTGGCGCACATTTTCGGAAGGTTTCAGCACGGAACCGAATGCGAGACGCACCGGGTTCTTCATGTAGTCCTTCACGAGATGCACGACGGAAGCTTCGAGCGTCGCGGAAAAGCACATGGTCTGCCGGTCTTTCGGCAGGACCGATGCGATTCTGCGAATCGCGGGAAGAAAGCCCATATCGAGCATGCGGTCGGCTTCATCGAGAATCAGAACGCGCAGATCGCGGAAATGCACGAGCTTGCGCGAAAGAAAATCTTCGAGCCGTCCGGGGGTGGCGACCACCAATCGTGCGCCTTTGCGCAGAGTGGTGAGTTGCAATCCTTCGGACAATCCACCGACGACCAAAGCCGCCGGGCCGAGTTGCTTACCGCGCAACGCGTTGTATTGATCCACGACTTGCATGGCGAGTTCGCGCGTGGGCACCAGCACAAGCGCCGCGATACCGGGCGTTTTCTCCTGCAACAGGCGTTCGATCACGGGGATCAAGAACGCGAGCGTCTTGCCCGTCCCGGTCTGCGCGGTGGCCAGCACGTCTTTGCCTGCCAGTAGTTGCGGAATGGCCGCGGATTGCACGGGAGTCGGTATTGAAAATTTGGCGTGTGCCAACCGCTCTTTGGTGTAAGCGGAGATCGCCATTTGCGAAAATGTTTCGGTAATACTATCCATCTGGGTGTTGCCTGCTATCTGGCGGAAGCCGTCGCGGCGCGCACACACATACTGCACACTACTGGTGCGGGCACAGCAAACTGGTCTTGCCAGTCTTTGTTTTAAATTACGCTGAAGACGTACGGAGGGAACTGAAGGGCGGGTAATCTCAGATCAACTGCTCACCAGAGGCCGCACAACACAACCGAGGTATTAAGCGCAAACGCAGTATAACACACAGAAGGGCAGTTTGCCGGTTAATTTGTTTGCGACGGTGTTCCAGGGCAGCGAACGCCTGGAGGCGAATGAACTAAGGTATTCTGGGTTGAATCAAATCGGGCACGCGGGGCATCCATTTTGCAGAGCTTGCGAAAGGGAGGAAAGCCGGATCATGGCACGAAACAGAGTATCGCGCGGCACGGCGGGCATTTTAACGGCAATCATACTGGTGCTTGCGGCCGCAGTTCTAAAGCAATCTTCGTTGAGAGCTCAGAACAGTTCATTTCATGGCGCGCCCGCATCCGCAGATAGCAGCAAGAACCCCTACGCCGGCAAAGCGGACGCGGCGCGGGCCGGAGCAAATTTGTTTGCGAAGAGATGCGCGTCTTGCCACGGCGTGAACGGTCAAGGAACGGGCAACATACCTGCGCTGGCCAAGGGGGCGGCGCAGACGGCGCCGGACGGCGCGATTTTCTGGTTTATTACCCAGGGGGATCCGGGCAATGGGATGCCGTCGTGGGCCAATCTGCCGGCGAAGCAGCGCTGGCAAGTGATTACGTACTTGAAGGCGCTGGGCGCCGGCACGGCGCCGAAAGCTACAGTGGCGGCTGCGGTTTCCGCGGCAGGCTCCAGTGCGAATGCCGCTGCTGCTTTGCCGCCGCAGACTCCTCCTTTTACCGATTATCGTTACGAGAAGCCGGGGACCGTGCGCAAGATTACGGTGCAGGATTTGCCGGCGCCATTTGCGACGAAGTCAGCCGGGAATGCTCCGAAGGTGCAGCCTCGTCCTGAGGGTGCATGGCCCAAGGCTTTGCCTGGTTTTACCGTGCAGCTTTATGCGACCGGGCTGAATAATCCGCGCTTGATTACCACCGCACCGAATGGGGATTTCTTTGTGGCGGAAAGCGATGCGGGCGACATTAAGATTTTTCGCGGAATCACCGCCGACGGCAAGCCGGACCTGGTGGCTACCTACGCCAGCGGATTCAAGCGTCCATATGGAATTGCGTTTTACCCTCCCGGGAGCGAGCCGCAGTGGATTTACATCGGGAGCGAAGGTTCCGTGGTGCGCATTCCGTACCACGACGGCGACCTGAAGGCGACCGGCGCCCCACAACACATCGTCGACTTGCCAAGCGGCGGAGGGCACTGGACTCGATCGGTGCAATTCTCGCAGGACGGAAAAAAGATGTTTGTAGCGGTAGGCTCGGCTTCGAATGTGGACGATCCGGACACACATTCGGAAGAGAAAAATCGCGCGGATATTCTGGAGTTCAATCCTGACGGGTCGGACATGCATGTGTTTGCGTACGGCATACGCAATCCGGGCGGCGGCATCGCGTTTGATCCCGAAAGCGGCGAATTGTGGTGCTCGGTGAACGAGCGCGATGGACTGGGCGACAACCTGGTGCCGGATTACATCACGCATGTGCAGGAAGGCGGATTTTACGGGTGGCCGTGGTGGTACATGGGCGGGCATCAGGATCCGCGGCACGAGGGGAAGCACCCGGAATTGAAGGACAAGGTGATCACGCCGGATGTGCTGCTGCAGCCGCACAACGCGTCCTTGGAAATCACGTTTTATGAAGGCAAACAATTTCCGGCGGAATATCGCGGCGACATTTTCGCGTCCGAGCATGGATCGTGGAACAAGGCCGCGCGCGCCGGGTACGAAGTGATTCGCGTGCCGCGGCATCAAACGAGCCACGCGAGCGGCGAGTATGAGGATTTTGTTACAGGATTTGTGACGCCAAATGGCACGGTGTGGGGACGGCCGGTAGGGATTACGGTCGCACCGGACGGATCGCTGCTGGTTACGGACGACGGGTCGAATTCGATCTGGAGGATCGTCTATACCGGGAAGTGAGCGGCCGGGGCCGGCGCATCGCGGTCACGATCCGACGCTTTCCGGAGCTGCTTCGGAGAGCAGCGCCGGTGTGGGCTGCTTGGCGCGCGTGGTGGTGATTACTATCACGCTGACAAGAACGCAGAGAGTACCCAAAATCGTCCGCACGCTGAGCGCTTCCCCGCCGAGGAAATAACCCAGCAGCACGGCCACAATCGGATTCACGTAGGCGTAGGTGCCGACTTTGGTCGGGGATTCATGATGAATCAGCCAGACATACGCGGTGAAGCCGACGATGGAGCCCGCGACGATCAGGTAGGCCAGGGCGAACCACGCTTCGCGCGAGACCGTCGCCGGATGAAAATTGCGAAATTCACCGAACGCGGCCGCGGTGAGGGTGAGAAACACTCCGCCGGCAAGCATCTGCGCGCCAGAACTCATCCCCTTGGATTCCGGCAGCGGCATTTTGCGCGAGAGGATCGAGGCGAGCGACCAGCTGATTGAGGCGAAGATCAGGGCAACGGCGCCGAGTTTATCGATGGGCGCGCCGCCAAGATTGAGTGAACGGCTCACCAGCACGGCAACTCCGGCAAGCCCGACCAAGAGCGCCACGCTTAAGCGGACGGTGAGCCGCTGCGTTCGCAGGAAAATAATTTCCGAGAGTGCCATGAACGCCGGGATGGTGGCGAGCATTACGGCGGCAATGCCGGAAGGAACGCGCCGCTCGGACCAGAACAACAGGCCGTAATCGAGAACGAAGATGGCGAATCCGAGTAGACATGCGGAGCGCCACTCGCGCGCGGTGGGCGAGCGTTCGCCGCGCGCGAGCATCCAGGCGTAGAGAACGGCTCCTGCGATCAAAAAGCGCAGGGCGGCGAGAACCAGCGGGGGAACTTCGTGGACGCCAACGCGAATGGCGAGGAACGTGGATCCCCAGACAAAGTAGATGATCGAGAAAGCCAGGAGCGTCTTCCACTTGGGGCGATGGGGGCCGACGACCATGGGTTAGTATGAATACGCGGAAGGCAATTCGGGTCAAGAGCCATATTGTTCGGCCGAGCGCCGTTTGACCGCAGCCTCGGCGGGTCGCTATAATAGAGGTTTCCGCGCAGCACAACATCTGCGTTGAGAGCGGCTCGCGCGACGCGCGGCGTCTGCTCGGTGGTCCCGGGATTTACCGGTTTTCGATGACAGGAAACTCCCTGAGCGGAGAAACTTCCCACAGGAATTCAGGAGCGGTACATGCTAAAGGCAACCCAACTGCGCCCCGGAATGATCATCAAGCACGAGGGCGATCTGTGCGTGATTTATAGCGTGGACCATCGCACGCCGGGCAACAAGCGCGGTTCGATGCAGACCAAGATGCGCAACCTGCGCAACGGCTCGATGCTGGATTACCGGTTCCGGGCGGAGGAATTCGTCGAGAAAGTGGTGGTGGACGAAATCGAATTCGAATACCTCTACAGCGACGGCGACACGCATCACTTCATGAACACGCAGAACTACGAGCAACTGGCGCTGCAGAACGATATCGTCGGCGATACGCGCGATTACCTGATTCCCAACCTGCCGGTGAAGATCGAATATTACGACGACAAGCCAATCGGCGTGCTCTTGCCGGACACCGTGGATTTGACGGTGGTGGAGACCGAGCAAACCATTCAGAAAGCCACGGCGAGTTCGGTGACCAAACCGGCGAAGCTGGAGACGGGGCTGGTGGTGAACGTGCCACCGTTCGTGGGCACCGGCGACAAGATCAAGGTGGATACTTCCGAGGCGCGCTACATCCAGCGAGTGCAATAGCGTGGCGGGCGCGGCATGAACGGCCGGTTGCGCATCGGCTGGCGCTCGCTACCAGCTATGGTCGCGGCGCTGGTTATCTTGTTGGCTGGCGCTCGCGGTGCGGGCGCGCAAACTTCCCAGAAAGTCATCACTGAATATATCCACGCCGAAGGCGGCGCGCGGGCGCTGGCGCGCATTCAATCCCTGACGATCGAAGGGAGCTTGCGCGTCGCGTCGGCGGACGATTCCTCGCAACAATCCGGTTCGTATTCGCTGATCACCAAGGCACCGAATAAACTTTATTCCGAGATCATCGTCGAGCCGCAGCACATCGTGGCCGCTTACAACGGCAAATCGGCTTGGGGCCAGGATGGCTCCGACGCCCCGCACACATTTACCGGACGCGACGCGGTGGAGTGGGAGACTACGGCGCGCTATTTGAATGACCGGCTCTTGAACGCCAAGAAAGACAAGATTGCGGCGCGACTCGTGGGGATGGATAGCGTTAATGGGCATAGCGCCTATCATCTGATTTTTACTTTTGCGCCGGGAGTTACGCGCGATGTGTTTTTTGACGCGCAGACGCACCTGATCGTGCGCGAAATCGTAAATGCGCCGGAGGCAAGCCGCACAGCGCCGGCCAGTGGTTCACCGACGGCCAGCGCGCCGGCGACGGCAGTGGCGCAGCCTATCGAGCAATTTGATTACGACGACTATCAGCCGGTGAACGGGATTTTGGAGCCGCGCAAGATCGCAGTGCGCCGCGGGGGACGCGATTACGAGATTGCGGTGACGCGGGTAGAAATCAATGCGCCGGTGAAGGATGCGATTTTCGATTTTCCGCACGCCGATAGCCGCCCGTTGCCCGATATCGCGCAACTGCTACGAGACATTCAGAAGCATCAGAAGGCCGTGGAAGAAATCGTGAAGCAGTACACCTGCCATCTGACGGAAGAGGAAGATAAGACGGGCTCGAACGGCGAAGTGACTTCGCATAGCGTGAAGGAGTACGACATTTTTTACGTAGGTGACGACGAGATCCGCCATTTACTGGCGAAGGACGGAAAGGCACTCGAAGGCGACGAGAAGAAAAGGGAAGACCAGCGGTTCAGCAAGGAATTCGACGCGGCCAAGAAAAAGCAGGCGGAGCTGGCGAGCGATCCGAAGAAGCAGCAGAAGGAAGAAGAGCGCGAGGAGGCGCAGATTTCCGATTTTTTGCGCGCGGAGAACTTCACAAACCCGCGCCGCGAGATTTTTCGCGGGCAGGAAGTAATCGTCTTCGATTTCGGGCCGAATCCGGAGTACAAGCCGAAGAACATGGCCGAGACATTGGTGCAAAAGCTGGTGGGCGTGATCTGGGTGGACGAGCAGGCGCGTGACGTGGTGAGGCTGGAGGCCCGGTTCAGCGATAATTTCAAAATTGCCGGTGGAGTGCTGGCTTCCCTTTCGAAGGGTTCGAATTTCGTATTCGAGCAGACTCTGGTGAACGACGAGGTGTGGCTGCCGTCCTACGATGAAGTGCACGCCGCCGCGCGACTGCTGTTCCTGAAGGTGAAGGCCAATCAAATTGACCGCTACAGCGATTACAAGAAGTTCTCTTCCGAGATAAGGTTGGGCACTTCCGCGCCAGTGGAACAGAAGCCGCAGCAGTAATCGACATGGTACGAACTTCAAGAGTTAGGCGCCGCGCAGCGCACTCTATGGTACATTCCGCTGACTTCCGCGCATGACGCGAGCGAATTTATTCGCGCGAGTGATTGATGATGCGGTTTGTCGCGGCTCGATCTGGAATGCAGCCGATCGTTGCAAGGAATATCAAACGTGCCCATTTGTCCTAGTTGCGGCGAATCGTTCAGCGGGTTTTCGATCGGATCGCAAACCGCGGCGGAATGCGCGGATTGCCAGAAAGCGAAAGCGCAGGTGGCCATGAATGCTCCTTCCGCGGCATCGAAAGCGCAGCGGGCGTCCGGGCGGACGATTCTGCAGAGCGTGCCGCCGGTGACTCGCGTGATTATCGGGCTGAATGTGCTGGTGTATGTGGCGATGGGCTTGAGCGGCGTTTCATGGACCGAGCCGAGCGTCTTGAACGCCATCCACTGGGGAGCGGATTTCGGACCGCTGACATTCAGCGGCGAGTGGTGGCGGCAGTTCAGCAACATGTTCGTTCATTTCGGAATCATTCACATAGCCCTGAACATGTGGTGCTTGTGGAACCTGGGGAGTGCGCTGGAACCGCTGATGGGGAGGGCCGGTTTCAGTCTGACGTATCTTTTCAGCGGGCTCGCCGCCAGCGCCACCAGCCTGGCCTGGAGCCCGTGGCGCGCGAGCGCGGGAGCGTCGGGGGCGATTTTTGGCCTGGCCGGCGCATTTGTCACGTTCCTGCTGATGAAAAAGCTGCCGATTGAAAAGAGCCTGGTGCAAAAAAACTTGAAGAGCATGGGGCTTTTTATTTTTTACAATCTGCTGTACGGCGCAGCGAATTCGCACATAGATAATTCGGCGCACCTGGGCGGGCTGGTGGCGGGATTTATTTTGGGAGCACTGGTGCCGGCCTCGGTGCGCTTTAGCGCGGCAAAAATGGATGCGAGGCTGACAGGGCTGCCGATAGACGCCGGCGATTCGGGAGATACGCGGCAGCAAAGACTTGTTTTGATCGCGGTGGGATGTTCGATCGCGCTGGTCGCGGGACTTTACGTGGTGCGCTCCCGGAATATTCCGGCTGCTCAGTACGGGAAGGCGGTTTCGCTGGAAAGTGCCGGGCAGACGGATCGCGCCATTTCGGAAATGAAAAAGGCCGTAGAGCTGCAACCGGAAAACGTGCTGGCGCAACTGCTCGTGGGCGACTGGCTGCTTCTGCAGAATAATCCGGCGGCAGCTATTCCCTACCTGGAGCAAGCGCGCCAGCTGGAGCCTGACGCCGGAGTGATCCGGCACAATCTGGCGCTCGCATATTTGGGAGCCGGGCAGCCGAGGGCAGCGGTTAGCGAAATTTCACAGACTGTTGGCAAGAACCAAACCGAATCATGGGAAGGTTCCTTCATTTTGGGAGTCGCGGCGGAGCAGGATGGAAATTACCGGCTGGCGGCGCAGAACTTGAACTCGGTGGTGCAAGCGAAGCCGGATTTTCAGGAGGCGCGTGACGAGCTGGCGCGCGTTAGCGCAGTTGCAAGTTCGCGCGAGTTCCGCTGCTGACCCCAAGCCCGTGCAAGTTCCCTACGCGAAACTGCTGATGAAGTCCGCGGCATGGCCGTACTACCCGTAGCTTCAGCTCGAACGATTCAAATGGGGCGATGCGACGGGCCGATTTCGCGAGTACGTATCAGACGGCGACGGCGGTTTTTGCGCCGAAGACGCGGGTGAAAATGGCGTCCACGGCGCGCAGCTGGCGACGCAAGTCGAAGGCGTGCTGCAAGGATTTTTCGTCAAGAAATTTGCGAATGCTGGCGTCCGAGCTGATGCGTTCCTGGAAGCTGGATTCCGATTCCCACGCGGCCATCGCGTGCGCTTGCACCCATTTGTAGGCGTCTTCGCGCGGCGCGCCGTGTTCCACCAAATCCTGCAGAAGCTGTCCGGAAAATACGAGACCTTGGGTGGCGTTGAGGTTGCGCAGCATGCGTTCAGGAAACACTTTCATGTTGGTGATAATTTCCGTGGTGCGATGCAGCAGGTAGTCCACCAAGATCGTGGAGTCGGGGAGAATCACGCGTTCGACGGAGCTGTGGGAGATATCGCGTTCGTGCCAGAGCGCGA
Source organism: uncultured Acidobacteriota bacterium (assembly GCA_963780035.1). Classification (GTDB taxonomy): domain Bacteria; phylum Acidobacteriota; class Terriglobia; order Acidiferrales; family UBA7541; genus Palsa-295. Next base: position 98,880 of record CAWAAG010000029.1, read on the forward strand.
CGTTTTCAAGAGCTGCCAGGGAATTGGCGCGCACGACGCGGGCGAGGCCGCAGATTTGTTCGCTGGCAACAGGATTGCGCTTGTGCGGCATGGCCGAACTGCCGCGCTGTTCGCCGCCGAAGGGCTCTTCCACTTCGCGAACTTCGGTGCGCTGCAGATGGCGAATTTCCTGCGCGATACGTTCGAGCGAGGCGGCGACGATCGCGAGCGTCGAAAGATATTGGGCGTGGCGATCGCGCTCGATCACCTGTGAAGTGATGGGCGCGGTGGCGAGGCCCAGGCGCTGGCAAATTCGCTGTTCGACTTCCGGACCGAGATGCGTGCAAGTGCCGACGGCACCGGAAATTTTGCCGACGGCGAGCTGCTGCGCGGCGACCTGGAAACGCGCGAGGTCGCGGCGATTTTCCGCGTACCAATTGGCGATCTTCAGGCCAAAGGTGATGGGCTCGGCGTGGATGCCATGGGTGCGGCCGATTTCCGGGGTGTCCTTGAATTCCCAGGCCCGGCGCTCGAGAACTTGGCCGAGCGCTTCGATTTTTTTCTCGATCAAGTGCGAGGCTTCGCGGACGAGCAGCGCCTGCGCGGTGTCCACCACGTCGTTGGAAGTGAGGCCGTAGTGCAGCCAGCGCGCGGCTTCGGGATCCGCCACTGATTCCTGCACGGCAATGGTGAAAGCGATTACGTCGTGGCGAACTTTGGCCTCGATTTCATTGATGCGCGCTACATCCACGCGCGCGCGTTCGCGCAATTTCGCCGCGGCTTCCACGGGCACGATGCCCGCTTCCGCGAGCGTTTCCGCCGCGGCCAGTTCGACCGCCAGCCACTTCTGAAACCGGTTTTCTTCGCTCCAGACGTGGCCCATTTCCGGGCGAGTGTAACGTGAAATCAAACCTGACTCCCTCGGCGGCGCCGGCACTTTGCAGATCGAGAACCCGCATGCGAGCGGCCTGACGAATTCGAATCGACGGCGGGGAAATTCCCTGTTTCATCATACCCGAATTTTGACGACGGCGCGAAGCGCGGGGGCAGCGGGCTAGGCCGCGCCGGCAATTCGAGCCGTTTCATGGATTTGGCGGAATTTTGCGGCTCAAGCGACTTAATGAACAGCAGGGCAAATCCAATTCGAGGAGCAAAACAATGAAAGTGACAGTTTCCTGGTTTGGCGTGGACGATTTTGAAAGCGCCAAGAAGTTTTACGGCCAAGTGCTGGGGTTGAACAAAACGTTTGAGGCGCAACAGTGGGCGGAATTCGCCGGCGCCGAGGGGCAAGAGACCATCGGAATCGCGGCAAACCCGCACGCGGGCAAAGAGCCGGGAGCGACCGTGGTGCTGGACGTGAATGACGTCGAGCGCGAGCGGAAGCGGTTGGAATCGGCTGGCGTGAAGTTCGAAGGCAAGATCGAGGAAATTCCGGGAATCGTGAGGATCGCGACGTTTCGCGATCCATTCGGCAACCGGCTGCAACTGGCCCAGGCGCTAATGGAACGGTAATTTCGGCTGGTCATGCGATGCGAAGGGCCGCGCCAGTCGGTATGCCGTTGTAAACTGGCGCGGCTCAATCGTTTCGTCGAGGTGATGCGATGGCTTTATACGCAGTATCGGAAATAGCCGCCGAGGAAGAATTGCAGTTGGTGAAAAAAGCGCGCGAAGGGGATTCGGACGCGTTCGGGTCTCTGGTGGAACCGTGGCGCAAGCCGCTTTTCGGTTACATCTACCGCATGGTGACGTTGCGGCAGGACGCGGAAGATCTGTTGCAGGACGTGCTGGTGCGCGTGCTGGAAGGCATACGCACGTATCGCGGCGAAGCGCGGTTCAAAAGCTGGCTTTTTGGAATTGCCACGCACGTATGCCTGGATCATTTGCGCGGTAAAAGGCGCTGGCGCGTGGAAGCGCAATTGATCGGCGAGCAGGAGAGCAGAGCGGATCCGGCGAAGGTAGAGGATTTGCAGAAGTTGATGGCGCAGCCGGAATTCAGCTTCGAGATTCGCGAGCACATCGCGTTTTGTTTTTCGTGCATCGCGCGCGCGCTGCCGCCAGAGGAGCAGGCCGCGATGATGCTGAAGGAAGTCTTGGGATTTACGAACGAGGAAGCGGCCGGCGTCGCGGGCGTTTCCGAGCCGGTGTTCCGCCACCGGCTTTCCGCGGCGCGCGCGAAGATGACTCGAGATTATGAAGGGCTTTGCGCGCTCATAAATAAAGAGGGACTGTGCTACCAGTGCAGCGGTTTGCAGGCTATGGCTCCCGCCGGGCATCACGGCCCGGAATTGGTGCAGATTGAAGTGGCTCCGGGCGTGGCGATGAGCGCGGAGAATCTTTTTGATGCGCGCCTCGAGATTGTGCGCGATGCGGACCTGGAGACGGGACGAACGCGAGTGTTGCACGATGTGTTTTACAGCAGTTTGACGAAACGAGAGGAATCGCGCTAGACGGCCGGGATTGGCCGGGCGGTTAGAGGTCGAAGGGGCCGAGCGGAACGCGTTGCGAGGCGATGTGCAGAGTGCCGCGGAAGGCGAATTCGCCGGGGCGGCGGTTGAGGGCTTCTTCGGCGCAGATGCGAGCGAGGTCGGGGGTATTGTTCTGCTCGGAGATGTGGGCGAGGACGAGGTGGCGCGCGCGGCCGTCGAAGACTTCCGAATCCGCGAGAAATTCGCTGACGATCGTATTGGAAAGATGCCCGGTGCGGCTCATGACGCGCTGCTTGATGTACCAGGGGTAGGGGCCGACTTTGAGCATTTCCAGATCGTGGTTCGATTCGAGGATCAGGAAATCGGCTTCGCGGAGATGGTGCTTCACCAGTTCCGGCATGTAACCGAGGTCGGTGACGATGGCAACTTTTTTGCCGTTGGCGCAGAAAGCGTAGCCCACGGGATCGGCGGCATCGTGCGGAATGGTGAACGCGGTGATTTCGATATCGCCGATGACGAATTTAATTCCCGGGCGGATGTAGGTGACGCGCTCGATTTTCGTTTTGGGGCCGTCTTCGTACATCTTGCGGATTTCGCGGTGGGTGGGCTCGGTGAGGTATGCGGGGCATTTCCAATCGCGCGCGAGCTGAGCGAGAGCGTTGGTGTGATCGCTGTGCTCGTGGGTTACCAGGATCCCGTCAACATTTTCCGGACGCACGCGGCCCAGAGCTTCGAAGCGGCGCAGCATTTCTTTGCGGCCCAGGCCGGCGTCAATCAGGAGCGTGGTGCACCGTGATTCGAGCAATGTGCAATTGCCCGTGCTGCCCGACGCCAAAATGGATACACGAAACGAGATGCGCTTCCCCCGGGTGTCGCCGCTAGATCGTGAATAGCCCGTACGCCACGCCGGAAAAGATGATGGCAAAGTGCGGCGCTGGCGTCAATACGAAGTCGCGCAAGCCTCACTACGGGCGACGATTATTCGAGCGCGAAGATGGCGCGGACGTAGCCGCTTCTCTCGATTTTTTGCGGCAGCAGCTTGGTGTCGGGCCGAGCTGTGCGATTCCTTCTAGCCCAGAAACTCTCCCTAAAGTTTCCGCCCCCACCTCCGCCTCCCATAGCCCGGGATGGTCGCGCGTCGTTGCTGGCGTAGAGCAGCGCTCCCGTCTTTGCGCCAAATGACTTCACCATTTGGTCCGCGATGGCGCGCGCCCTTTCGAGGGCCAACGCATAGGCTTGAGCATCGGCTGCATCTGAATCAGCCAGGTCCCACTCCGGATCGCCAAAATCGTTGGCACCGGCGTCAACGGCGATGTCCAGAAGCTTTTCGGCGACGTCGACATTTTCAGTGATTTTCCAGGATTGATCCACTTCATAGAGCCTCTGTTTGCGTTCTGCGGGCGTCATATTTTTCAAGTCATCCTCGGAGGTTGCGTGCGAGTGCAGCGCATTTGTGGAGATATTTTTTTGCGGCACACCGGCATCCGTCCAGGCCTTCAGGATCTGCGTGGCGATTTTCGCATTGTCCGCGAAGGCTGCATCATGCGTGGGGCCGTAATTGTCATAACCGACGGTGATGGTTACGCGGTCCGCGGTTACTTGGATGGAACTGGACGCGGCAATTTCGATGGTGCGATTCTGCTGGTTCACTTGGACGGTTTGCGCTGAAACGCTGGAAAGGCAGCCGATCCCGACGACGGCTAATGCACACAGCAAAGTCCGCTTCATAAGCTCTCCTCCGCAAAGCCCGCACACTCAGGCTTGGTGAGAATCGATGCAGCGCTAGCTTAGAAGCGCGATTTGGATTTGAGGCTGTATCGAATCCCGGCGGGAATTAGATCGCGAGCTCGTCGCGGGTGAGTTCAAAGCCGTTGAGGTTGCCTACGACGGAAGCGGCGATGCGATTGGGCTGAAAGAATTCGCGCGCGAGCTGCTGAACGTCTTCGACGGTGACGCTTTCGAGGAGCGCGATCAAATCCTGCGCGGTGAAATGGCGGTTGAAGTACATGTGGTAGCGCGCCAGGCTGTTCATGCGCTGGCCGCTGCCTTCGAGAGAAAGCAGCGTCGCGCCTTTCAGATGGTCCTTGGAGCGGCGCAGTTCTTCCGTGGTGAGAGGTTCGTCGCGCAGGCTGCGGAATTCATCGAGCACGGAACGCACGAGCTGCGAAGCATTTTCAAGCGAGGTGCCCGCATAAACGGAAAGCGCTCCGGCATCGCGGTAGGAATTCAGCTCGCTGAAAATGGCGTAGGCGAGGCCCTGGCGCTCGCGAATATTCTGGAAGAGCCGCGAAGACATGCCTCCGCCGAGAACGTTGTTGAGGACGGCGACGGCGAAGCGGCGGCGGTCGGTCATGGGCAGCGCCGGAACGCCCATGCAGATGTGGACTTGCTCGAGTTCGTGCTTGGTGCGCAGGGTGACGTGCGGCGCGGGAAGCGGTTTGGGCTCGGCTTCCGCGGCGCTGGTGGAAGCAAGTTTCGCGAAACGCTCCGCGACCAGATCTACCAACTGCTCGTGGGTGAGGTGGCCGGCGGCGGTGATGACCATATTGTTCGGCGCGTAGCGATGGCTGAACCAGGCGCGCAGGGTGTCGCGGTTGAATGCGGAAACTGTTTCGGGAGTGCCCAGGATAGGTTTGCCGAGCGCGTGCGGCGACCAAAAATTCTGCGTGAAGAGTTCGTGGACGAGATCTTCGGGATTGTCCTGGGTCATGCGGATTTCTTCCAGGATCACGGATTTTTCGCGGTCAATCTCATCTTCGGCGAATTTCGGCTCCAGAACCATATCCGCGAGGACGTCGAAGGCTTTGGGGAGGTGTTCATCGAGAACGCGGGTATTGAAGCAGACCATTTCCTTGGAGGTGAAGGCGTCGAGCATGCCGCCGACGCTATCCACTTCGCGCGCGATGTCTTCCGCGCTGCGCCGCGCGGTACCTTTAAAAACCATGTGTTCGATGAAATGCGAAATGCCGTTGACGCCGGCCGGCTCGCAGCGCGAACCGGAGCGCAGCCAGATTCCCACGGAAACGGAATGAACGTGTTCCATCGGCTCGGTGATGACGACGAGTCCGTTCGGAAACACGTGCTGCTGCACCTTATGATTCGTGTCTGGCATGTATCTTGGTATTGTGGCACGGCGCAGCAGTAAATGTCATATATGCGGAAGAAAAGTTTCTATTGAGAGTTTGCAGGTCTGGCGCGGGGAGCAGCGCCGGGAGCGCTAGATCAATTTTTCGTCGGGATCGAGTTTTCCGTACTCGCTGGAGTAGTGCAGCGGGACGTCGGCGTAGGCGCCCTTATCGAGCGAGTACACTTCGCAGGAAGAGTACGGATACGAGTAGATGTGCACGCTCGCGGCGCGCTGGTTGAATTCCGGCAAATTCAAAACCTGATGGACGGGTTCTTCGGGTTGGACCACGGCGGGATGCGTCTGATCCATGTCATAGGCGTCCGAGGGAATTAATTTACACATGCCGTGGGCGGCATCGCGATTTTCCACGCGAAAATTCTGCACGCGCAGGCGCCCGACCGGCGTCACCATCCAGCAATTCTGGCCGCGATGATTATGGATGCGGCTGACCTGGCCGATGTCCCAGCAGATGGCGAGCACTTCGAAAAGTTCGCATTTGTGAATCAGGTTACGGGTGTAATGGCTCTTGGCGTAGAAAAGATAAGGAGTGAGGGTTTGCGGGTCAATGGCTTTGCGCGCGGTGAAGTCGAAAACGCGCGGGATGCTGAACTCCTTCTCGGGGATGGCGCAGAGTTGCTTCACCCATTCGTCAATGTTCATCACTTCCATCGGAGTTTTGTGGTCCACGGGCGTCAGAGTTGCCATCGGTGCACCTCCCCATCTTTGCGCGAAACGCTAGTTAGTCGGGCTCCATTATATCGCCGCGCGGGTGGACTCGCAGCGGGAAATCGCGCGCGGGGCGCGTGTTATTATGATGGCAAGATGCATGCGGACAATCCAGAACACGAGCCCGCGGCCGCTGGCGTGGTGAATCTGCTGGGGAAATCGGTGGCGGAACTGCGGGCGCTGGTGCAAGCGCTTGGCGAGTCCGCTTATCGCGGCGGGCAGATTTATCACGCGCTTTATGCCGAGCGGCGGTCTGACATTGGCGCAATGTCGAATTTGCCGGCGGCTTTGCGCGAGCGCCTCAGGCGCGAGGCTTGCGTGGTGCTGCCGCGGATCGTGCGGCGGTACGGCTCGGCGGATGGGACCGTGCGCTATGTGCTGGCGCTGGAGGCGCCGGAAGCACGCGGCGCTGAATCAGGGAGGAGCAAGCCGGCAACGATCGAAACGGTGTTCATGCCCGAAGAGAATCGCCAGACGATTTGCATTTCGACGCAGGCCGGTTGCGCGGTGGATTGCCATTTCTGCCTGACGGCCACGCTTGGATTGATTCGCAACCTGACGGCGGCCGAAATTATCGGGCAAGTGTTGATTGCGCTGGAAGAAAATCGCGCGGCGCTGAAGCCGCAGACGAACGTGGTGCTGATGGGCCAGGGTGAACCGCTCTTGAATTATGACGCAGTGATAGCGGCGCTGGGAATTTTGCTGGATCCGAACGGCATGGCGATCACGCCGAAGCATACGACGCTTTCGACCAGCGGAATTATTCCAGGGATCGAGCGACTGGCGCTGGAGAAGGTGCGTCCGAAGCTCGCGATTTCGCTGAATGCTTCCTCGAACGAGCAGCGCGACAAGATCATGCCCATCAACCGCAAGTATCCGATCGAGAAGCTGCTGGCGTCGTGTGCGCGATATCCGCTGCGGCCGTGGGAGCATTTGACGTTTGAGTATGTGCTTTTGGGCGGATTTAATGATGCGCCGGAGGATGCGCGGCGGGTGGCGCGATTGCTGGGGAATTTGCGCGCGAAAGTGAATTTAATTCCGTGGAATCCCGGCGAGCTGCCTTACGAAAAGCCGGATGCGGCGCGGATCGAGGAATTCCGCCGGATTCTGGACGATAAGCATATTCCTGTTTTTGTGCGCTATTCACGAGGGCAGGATGTGATGGCTGCTTGCGGGCAGCTGGCGCTACTGGAATCGGCGGCGCCGGGCGAAGCTGCGGCGCTGGCGCAGATTTCCCCGGCGATTTGATCCAGCTGGCAGCTTCGTTGGGCGGGGGCGGGTCTGAGACCCGCCCCCTACAAATCCTTCCGTGGAAACTGGAACAGCTTACGTCGGTCGCGAATCAATTCATGTCATTCGAGAGGATTCAGCGGATGCCAATGGCTACCATCATGCGTCCTGTGGATCGTTCACGGCGGTAACTGAAGAACAGATCGCTGCGGCAGGCCGTGCAAAGATCGCTGGACTGGATTTTATCCGGAGCGATGCCTGCGGAGGCGAGGATCGCGCGATTCGCGGCGATCAAGTCGAGTTGCACGCGCGGCGGAGGCGGCGCGTGGCCCGGAGGGCGCATCGTGAGCCACGGGAGCCAGTTGGAATCGTTGTCGCCATTTTCCAGGGTGTCGAACGGCCCGGCAAACCATTCGCGAGCCTGCGGAAATTTCGCGGAGAATTCCTTCACTACTTCGTGGCCCACTTCGTAGCAGCAGCCGCCGATTCCGGGGCCTAGCGCGGCGACTACGTCCTGCGGGCGCGTGCCAAATTCCATCTGCATGCGGCCCAGAGTTTTTTCGGCGATGCGCTGCGCGGTGCCGCGCCATCCGGAATGAATTGCGGCAATCGCGCGATTTTTGGTGTCCGCGAGCAGGATGGGGATGCAATCGGCGGTTTGCACGACGAGCAGGACGCCGGGTTCGCGGGTTATCAGCGCGTCGCCTTTTGGCGCTTGCTCGCCTTGCGGGACGTCCGCGGCGCCGACGACGTGAATGACGTCCGAATGAATCTGGCGCAGCCCTACGACGCGCATTTTGGCAGCGCCGAGCGATGCAAAAAATTTCTTGCGATTTTCCAGGACGCGCTCGCGTGAATCCCATTCGGTGAAGCCGAGGCTCAGGACCTTTTCAGACGCGGCGCGAGTCTCGTGTTGCGCCGGAAATTCGCTCGCGCCGCCGGGCCGTGTGCTGAATCCGTGCACGAGCCAATTCAGGCGCGCGAGCGCTGGCGATTCGAGAATCTGTAAGCCATTGCTGCGGCGCAGACGCCACGCGGGAATGCGCTTCGATGTTGTCGCTGGCGAGGCGCGTCGCGGTCGCGGCCTATTCTTAGTGGATGTGGCCATGTGGATGATGGTGCGCGCGGTGCGTCAATCGCAGCGCCACTCAATTATAGTGGGTATAATCGCGCGAGGGCGCGAATCTTGGATTTTGCGACGTGTTTCGCGCCGGGGCAAGGAGCGCACTTGATCGTCGGACTAGGGCTGGACATCGCGGAGATTGACCGGATCGAAGCGGCGCTGACGCGGCACGGGGCGCCGATTCTGGAACGGCTGTACACGCCGGGAGAAGTCGCCTACTGCGAAAGTTATCGCCACAAATTCGAGCGTTACGCCGGCAGATTTGCGGCGAAAGAAGCGGCGATGAAAGCGCTGGGGACTGGCTGGCGGCTGGGAGTGCGCTGGCGGGATATCGAAGTGGTGCGCGAGCCCAGCGGAAAGCCGACGTTACATCTGGAAGGCGCGGCGCGGCAATTTGCGGAGCGGCTGGGCGTAAAAAATATTGCGCTGACGATTACGCATAGCGGAAATCTCGCGCTGGCGGAAGTTATCTTCGAGAGCTGAATTCGGCCTCCAGCGCGGCTCCGGTGAATTCCTCAGTGCTGCTGATCTGCGCTTCGCACCAGAGATTCGCGGGATGGCGCCCTGCCACTCGCACCTTCAGATAATTTCCGGTTAAAGCTTCCGTCCAGGTGTCCCCGCCGCGTTTCAGCGTGAGCGCCCGCACGCTCTTCCCTGCTTGAAGACTGCGGAACGCCGCGGATTTCTGCTGGCCGAGAGCGCGCAGCGCGCGGGTGCGTTCGCGCGTGAGGGCCGGCGAGACCGGGGCGCCAAGATCGGCGGCTTTAGTGCCGGGACGCGCGGAAAACGAAAAAATGTGCAGGTAGGTGAAGGGCAGGCGTTCAATCAATTCGAAGCTTGCGCGAAAATCTTCATCTGTTTCGCCGGGAAAGCCGGCGATCACGTCCGCGCCGATGGCGGCGTCCGGGAGCGTGCCGCGAATCCGCGCGATGCGTTCGGCGTAATGTTCGGCGCGATACCAGCGATGCATGGCGTGCAGAATACGGTTCGAGCCGGATTGCAGCGGCACGTGGAAATGGCGCGCGATGCGCGGGGAGGCGGCGACCAGCGCGACGAAGTCTGCGGTCACGTCCTGCGGCTCGATGGAACTGAAGCGCAGTTGCTGCAAGTCCGTTTCGTCAAGAATCCGCCGCACCACCTGCGCGAGGTCCGCACGCGGAACAAGGTCGCGCCCATAAGAGCCGAGATTGATGCCACTGAGAACGACTTCTTGCGCGCCAGCCGCGACGAGTTGGCGGACTTCCGCGACGACGGCTTCCGGCGTGAGGCTGCGGCTGCGGCCGCGCACGAACGGGATTACACAGTAGGAACAGCGATTGTTGCAGCCATCCTGGATTTTCAGGATGGGACGCGTGCGATCTCCCGCAATGCCCTCGCTGCTTTCGAGCGGAGCGATCTGGAGAGACGTTTGCGCGAAAATATCGCCGGTGAGGATTTTCGCCGGGCCTCGCGCGAGGGACATCGCATCGTCATCAAGCCGCGCGAGAGGTATGAAATCCTGTGCCGGCGTCCCGGCTACGCCCGCGACTGCCGTATCTGTTTCCGTGGCTTGACCCGGCAGCAAGCCTTCGCGAACGACGCGCGGAATTTCGGTCTGATGCGAATTGCCAATCACCCAGGAGACGCCTTCCAGTGCGGCAATTTCTTCAGGAGCGCGTTGCGCATAACAGCCAGTGATGATGATGCGCGCAGAGGGATTCGCGCGATGAATCTTGCGGATGGCGTCGCGCGCTTGCGAATCGGCGGCGGTGGTAACGGTGCAGGTGTTCAACACCACGACGTCGGCAGCGGCATGCTCTGCGAGCATTTGCAGCCCGCTGGCACGCAGGGACCGCCGCAGCGAAGCAGCGTCCGCTTCGGTGGCGCGGCAGCCGAAATTTTCGAGGGAAAAGGTAGCCATAGAGCGAAATTCAAAGCCGAACAAGAAAGCCTTGAGCGAAGAATTATAGCAGCGAAAGCAGCGAAGCATTCAACGCGGAGACAGCCAGGAAGCGATCGGGAGACGCCGGGGCTAAGCTCCGGCGCCGCGGCGCTGGTAGCAGAGTAAGATCAGGTCGGCGCGGCGGCGGACGCCGAATTTGGCGAGCAGATTGGAAACGTGGAATTTCACGGTGCGTTCGGAAATATGCAAGCGGTCGGCGACTTCCTTATTCGCCAGATTTTCCAGCAGCCCGGCGAGAACTTCCTGCTCGCGGCGGCTAAGCTCCGCCGGAGAATCACCGCGCAGCCGGCGGCCCTGGGTGGTGCTCAAGATCGAATCCACAAAGCGCGAAAGGACTTCGCGGGGAACCCAGAATCCGCCCGAAGCGACCAGAGGAAGCGCGCGCGGGAGTTGTTCGCGGGCTTCTTTGTAATTCAAGATGCCTTTGACGCCCTGGCGGAGAAGCGTGTAGCTGTCGGTTTCCTTGAGATTGTCGCCGACGACCAAAAGACGCGCCGCGGCGTTATGGTCCAGGATATTGCCGAGAAGAGCGCCGGTAGCCTGCCGCGCGGCATGCGCGTCAATCACGTACACCGAGGCGCGCGGGACTTCCAGATTGCGCAGGTCCGGAGCCAGCATGGAATCGAGCTGCTTGGCGACGAGCTGGAACGACGTGTCGGTCAAAAGACGCCGAAACTCCTCAAGCACCATCGGGTGAGGAGAAAGAAGGCAGACTTTTAGTTTTGAGTTTGTAGCGGCCTTTACCATCGTAGTCAAGGCTAGCGGAATTAACGCACAGGGGCAAGACCGATAGGAGGGGTGATTTCATACAAGATACGGGTACTTGCAGGGTTTAAAACAGGGGTCTGCGGAACGGCTGGTACATAAAACCACGGGATCGCGCAGTCAGCCGGGCCAAGCCGATGGCTTTCGCGATTTATTCTCTCTAGGAGCTTTCGGGAAGGCCGCTTTCGGCCTGGCCGTTGCGGCGCGGACGCTTGGCCGGCAAGCCGGCCTGGCGAACTTTATAGAGCAGTGCGCGATAGCTGATTTTCAGAATCTCGGCGGTCCTGCGGCGATTCCAGTGATTGGCTTGCAGGACTTTCAGAATTACGTCGTGTTCCATGCGCCGGGTCACTTGCTGCGCGATGCGCTTCAGCGGGATGTTTCCCTCTTCATTCATTTCATAGGAAATGGCCACCGGCTTTTTTTCGGCGCCGCGATCGCGGTCCGAATGGAAAGCTTCTTCGGAGCCCAGGATCACATAGCGCGCCATGCAATTTTCCAACTCGCGAATATTTCCCGGCCATTCGCGCTGCTGCAGCAGGTGCAGCGCTTCACGGGAAACCGGGGGAGCCTCCCGTTGGAAGCGGCGATTAAATTGTTCGCGGAGGTATTCCACGAGATAAGGAATGTCGTCGCGACGGTCGCGCAGGGACGGCAGCGTGATGGTAATTACGTTGATGCGATAAAAAAGATCGGCGCGAAAGCCGCCGCTGGCGATTTCCTCATGCAGCAAGCGATTGGTGGCGCAGATCACGCGGGCGTCCAATTGCTTTTCTTCATGATCGCCGATGCGGGTGAAATGGCCATCCTGCAGAACGTGCAGCAACTTGGCCTGCAGGCTGGAATCGATCTCGGCGATCTCGTCGAGGAAGAGGGTTCCGCCCTGCGCCATTTCCATGCGCCCGGGCTTCGCGGCATACGCCCCGGTGAAGGCACCCTTCTGGAATCCGAACAGCTCGCTTTCGATGAGCGTCCCCGGAATCGCCGGACAATTCACCTTCACGAAGGGACCCTGATTCCAGGGAGAACGGTCGTGAATGAAGCGAGCCAGGACTTCCTTGCCCGTGCCGCTTTCGCCCAGCACCAAAATAGGAACGTTCAGACCGGCGGCGCGCTCGACGCGTTGTCGAACCGCCTGCATGGCCTCCGAAGGTCCAAAATAGACGTGTTGCGGGGGTACTTCAACTGGGAGACCAAGGGGTGCGATTCGTGCTTCAGCGGCAGATGCCATTGATTTCCAGTAAGATAGAGTGAGGCGCTTTTCGTGCCCCCAAGAAAAGTATTGCACACGCAACGCCAAACCCGGCGCAGCGGGCGGTACGCGGGTGAGCTGGCTCTCAAATTACAATTTTCGGTAATGAGTTTCGTTTGAACAAGATAGCCTCGCGACGCATGCCAGATTTCCTAGTACTGAGGGGGGCATCAGGGGCGCGCGGTAGTACGTTCGTCAGAAAATCCTAGGCACTTTCGGGAATTGACCTTCCTAGTGGGAGGTTCCCTGCCGTTCCTCGAAATGGCACTCGCGGTACGGGCAGGTCTTGCGCGACCGCGCCGCTGCAGAAGCTCCATTGCGCCCCGGGGGCGGAAACAGGCGCGGTCAGCGCTGCGGGAAGATTAAGGACTCCAGCATGTCCGCCCGCGCCTTTTGGTCAGAAGCAAACAACTGCAGCAAGTCGGTCACGGAGATCATGCCGCGAAAACCCTTTTCGTGATCCAGGACGACGAGATGGTAGATGCTGTGCTGCTCCATCAGGCGCAAACAATCTTCCAGAGAAGTGTCCGGGGTAGCGCTGACAATTTGTTTCGTCATGATTTCGGAGACGTGCATCCAGGCGGGACACTTATTTTCAGCGGCGACTTTATCGGAGACGTCACTTTGCGAAACAACTCCGAGCAGCACTCCCTGCTGATCGCAGACACCGGCAGCGCGTACCTGCTTATCGCGCAAATAGCGCGCGGCGTCATGTACGGTGGTACCTTCCGGGACGAAATAAACTTCGCGGCGGGTGGCAATCAGGTCCGCAACTCTCATCGGACCTCCTCGTTTGTAAACTGGGCGAATGGTAGGACGATTGACGCCGGGAATGCAACGGAATTCGCGGAGAGAGGGACGGGCAATCCGTAGAGGTCGATCGCCCGCAGCGAGAACCGCCGAGGGCGGCTCGCGCAGGAAAGGGCTCGAGGTGAAATAGCGCAACAGAAATGCGCGGGAATGCGGCTACCGGTTGGTGAAAGAGAATCTTTAAATCTGCGAAGCTTCGCCGCGAATAATATCGTAGCGCTCGATGACCGCAGCGACGCCAATCGTCTCCGGCGTGTCTTCTTCCTGTTTATCAACGCGAACCACGCGTCCATGGGCGCGCACAAACACTTCGGTTCCGCGGGTAATTTCCGCCGGCAAGGTGAGCGTGAAGTCGACTTCTGTGCCGGGAGCAAGGTCTTTTTGCATGGTGAAGTAAACGCCGCGCGTCGAGATGTCCCGAGTCTGACCGTTGTGCGTACCCGGTTCTCGATTGATCGGCAGGCGGACGTTTACCGGTAGCGACAGATCATACCGGCGTGCCAAGCGACGTTCCGTCATCCCCACTGCTCCTCCAAGGAAAGATTGAAGTGCAACACGTCCCCGTAAGCCTGAGTAGCAATCCCTCTTCCAAAGGCTACGGCCCCTGCAGCGTGCTGCCGATTGCTCCCAGCGATGCTAGTTTCCCCAAGCCTGTCCGCAGCACAACTTGGCACAGGTAACAAACCCTTTGAAAACAGCGACAAGCATTGAGTCGAGAAATCGGCCCGGAGGCTAGAGCCCGATGTTCCCGCGGGTAATCCTGCGGGCGCCCCCATTTCGGAGCGAATACTAGACCAAGCTGGGATAGAAGGGTAGTGCTATTTCGCTGAATGTGCTCTAGATATGCAACTGTTTGCAACAAGCGTAGGACTAGTACGTTTTAGTTTTTTTGAGCGATTTTGGGGGATTTCCGAGCCGAGAAAGTGTTCGTAGCACACAGCAATCCCAACACTCACGCCGGGATCGCGCACAGCTTTTGGTATGCCGAAAGGCGGCGGTTACGAGCCGCGAATCGCCGGAGCGGACTCTTTGAGCGCCGCGTCTTTAGCCTCCGCTTCTTTCGCGGAGGTTTCTTTAGCCGTGACTTCCTTTGCCGCCGATTCTCTGGCAGCACGAGCCGCAGCGGACCGCGCGCCGCGCCCAGAATCCAAATTGAATTGCCGCATTTTATACAGCAGCGCTTTGTAACTGATTCCCAGCATGCGCGCGGCATCCTTGCGGCACCAATTTGTTTTTTCGAGGGCGTCGGCGATGGCTTCCATTTCGGCTTCGTCTTTCAAACCGCGCACCAGCGCCTTGAGGCCCTGCTCTTTGGGCGGGGCGGACTCTTCGCGGGGAGCGGTGCGATGTTGCTGGCCGGTCATTTCCAGCAGTTCGCGGAAGCTGCCTTCGTCATCTTCCAGAATCACGTAGCGCTTGACGAAATTTTCGAGTTCGCGGAGATTGCCCGGCCAGGGATAACGCAGCGCCGCTTCGAGAAGATGTTTCGAAGGATCCGGAGCCGGCTTTCCGTATTTCTCGCTGTACTTGGCGAGAAAATGGCTGAAGAGCAAGGGAATTTCGGTGGTGCGTTCGCGCAGCGGCGGAATGTGAATGGAGAGCACGTTGAGGCGGTAGTAAAGGTCTTCACGGAAGCGCCCCGTACGCATGGCGACTTTCACATCCATGTTGGTGGCGGCCAGAACGCGCACGTCCACGTTGACGACGGCGCGCGCGCCCAAGCGGGAAAATTGGCCGTCCTGCAGCACGTGCAGCAGCTTGGCCTGCAAGTGCGGACTCATTTCGGCGATTTCGTCCAGGAAAATGGTGCCCTTATTGGCCATCTCGAATTTGCCGGGCTTGGCGCGGACCGCGCCGGTGAAGGCGCCCTGCTCGTAGCCGAACAATTCCGATTCCAGCAGTTCTCCCGGCAACGCAGCGCAATTCACTTTGACGAAGGGCTGAACGCGGCGCGTGGAACGCAGGTGAATCATGCGCGCCACCACTTCCTTGCCCACTCCGCTCTCGCCGCTGATGAACACCGGAACGTCCACGGGAGCGATTTGCAAAATCTGCTGGCGGATCTTGAGCATCTGCGGGCTGGCGGCGAGGAAGGAGAGATCCTCCGTGAGCGCTTCGCAATATTCGCGCAGCGATTTATTCTCGGAGCGCAGCTGCTGTTTCTGCCGGCACTTCAAGAATGCGGCGTCCAGCTCGGGCTTCTCGAAAGGCTTGGTGAGGTAATCGAGCGCGCCCATGCGAATCGCTTCCACCACGGTGGTGACTTCGTTCGAACAGGACAGCATGATGACGTTGATGCTGCGGTCCACCTGCATCAGTTGCCGCAACGTCTCCAGGCCGTCCATCTCCGGCATCAGCACGTCCAGAATCACGAAATCCGGCCGCTCGCCGGACCCGATACGCTCGAGGGCATCCTTGCCGCTGGGGACGGTTTCCACATCAAAGCCGTCCACTTCCAGCAGGGTCTGGAGATATTTTCGAATGCTCGGTTCGTCGTCTACGACTAGAATCTTCTCTTTGTCTGCCATCTTCAGTCCTAGAGAGCCGCGCAGTGCGGCTCCGATTTATTCCGTGATTATTCGACGTTAATCGGCAGAAGGAAAGAAAAAGCGCTCCCGCTGCCGACGACGCTATCCACCCAAACTTTCCCGCGATGCGCCTGGATCAGGCGCTTGGTGATCGCCAGTCCCAGCCCCATTCCCGAGGAGGAGGGATCCACACGCACAAACTCCTCGAAAATTTCCTGGTGAAACTCCGCGGCAATGCCGCTGCCGGTATCCGAGACGGAAACCAGCACGCTATTGGGACGAACACCGCGGCCGCGGCGGCGGTCCGCCGAGGGAGCCGCTTCCGATACCCGGCGTTCCCAGAAATGCGGTTCGGCCACCAAGGTGACACAACCGTCCGTCGGCGTGTGCTTCAATGCATTGTCTATGAAATTGGCGATGCACTGCTGCACTTTCTGGTAATCGAATTTGAAAGGAGTTAACTCCGGATGAATCTTGACATCCAGGCGAACCTTGGCGCGCTGGAAGGCATCCTGCCAGCGGCAGGTGATGTCTAGAACGCAATCGCGCAAATCATTTTCGCGGAGTTGCAAAACCAACTTGCCGCTTTCTAGGGCCGAGTAATTCAAAAACATCGAGACGAGACGAACAAGGCGATCGCAGCTTTCTTTGGACTCGAGCAAAATTTCGCGCTGGCGTTCGTCGAGCTTGCCGAGCGAACCGGTGAGCAAGAGATCGTAGTAACCTTTCATCACCGCCAAGGGCGTCTTCAACTCGTGCGCGGCCGAAGCCAGAAATACCGTCTTCTGCCGGTTCACTTCCTGCAATCGGAGATACGCCGCGAGCAAATTCCGGTAGGTGATCTCGCGTTCCTGCATCAGCTCCTGGACCGTCTGGCGCATGTCAGCTTCGTCCGCAGAAGCTTCCACGGGAGTTGGCTCCAGGTAGGCGACCAGCCAATCAGGCTCCGGCAACCAGCGAATGCGCGCGCGCTGCTTTTCGAAACCCGAATCTATCGGAACATTGATTTCCTGCTGGCCACCTTCCAGTTGCTTCAAGACTTCCTTACGATCGGCGCCGAGGATGTCCCCGAAAAGGTTCAGATCCGACTTCGAGCTCAGACCCTTACTATTGATCCGATCCTGCGCATGAAAGTTCGTGAACAAAACCTTCCCGAGGCGGTCGCTGACTAGCAGCGGACGGTCGAAGGCATCGAGCAAGCTGGCGACCAGCTGGAAGACCTGCTGGTTATTGGCCTGCTGCTCTACTGCTGGACCATTTGGCAAACGGCGCTCCTAAATCTCGCATGCAGCACCTAAAACACACCAGTCGCAAGCCCAGGCTGGCACAGCAGGGGATGAGCTCAAGGAAAGTCATGCTCGCAAAGCCTTTAGGTTGTGTCAATGGTAAATGCGTCCTAGTTTGCACAATGTTGGAAATATTAGGGAGTTAAGTTGCACACTCGACTCGCAGTCATGGAGGCGTGTCAGATGGTGTACACTCTAACATCATGATAAAAATTGGCTTAGTATAAATCTAGTTGCTCCGCAAACTTGCCCTCAAATTGCCAACAGGTGGTTAGTACTAATACTGGGGTACCGATGGCGATTCGCGAAAGTGTCTTTCACCACCGCTCGACTGCAGATCCGCTTTCCGATGAGCGCCGACGATTTCAGCGCATCGGGCTGCAGGTCCCGCTTTTTGTGCGCGGCAAAGATGCGCAGGGTGAGCAGTTTTTAGAGCTTGCTAAGACCTTAGATATAAGCGGGTTAGGAGCTTTTATCACATGTCCACGGCGCCTTGCCGTGAATGATGTGGTCACCTTGACGATTCCCGCTCCCTCCATCACTTCCTCAGCGTTGGTCCCCGCAGGCATGCCGCCAATACAGGCGAAGGTTCGCCGCCAGCAAGAAGCGGGGGACGTTTACCTGGTCGGGGTTGAGTTTCTGAAACCGATTGGGTAAGGATTTTCCTTCGTTCAGGCCCGCTCGGGCAGTCCCGTAGGCGAAATGTGAAACGCTTTCTATATCCCCGCGGGGCCTATGAACTACCTTCGTCGTTGCGGCTCCGTTGCGCTGACGTAAGCCTATTCCTCATAACCTTTTGCGGTATATATTCGGACGCGTTTTCTTGTTTGAGATTGGACTGTCTCGTGCTAGTACTTTACCGCCCCCGCAGTGTCCCTGTTTACAGGGAACAATAAAACTATTGCGGATCCCATAGATGCCTGAGCCCGGCGAAGCTTCACAGCCGCAGCCCTCGGCCGAAGACTCCTTCCTGGATCTCCTCGTGGAGACTTTGGATGGCCTGGAGAATTCGGTTCGAGGACAGTTTCTGCGGCAATTCTTCCGCACCATCGCGCAAATTGATCTCACCGATGCGCAAAGCAATGAGTATTGGGAGCGGATACTCTTGCGCCGGCGCGAGCTCGCGGAAAACCTGGGGCAACGCGTTTCGCTGAAGACGGCCATGGTGGACGTGCTGGCTTCGACGAAATTCCTGCGCGTTCCCATCCTGATGGAGTACGACGACTTCAAGAAATTGCAAATCAACGCGGCCACCGATGCGCTTACGGGCCTCTACAACCGCCGCCTCTTCGATGAATATCTCGACAAGGAATTGAATCGGGCCAAGCGCTACGGACAGCAGCTCGCCGTCGTGATACTGGACCTGCACAAACTGAAGGAAGTGAACGACCGGCACGGACACCTGCAGGGCGATCAAGTGCTGCAGCTGGCAGCCGCCACGCTGCGCAAAACACTGCGCGCCTCCGACTTCGCATTTCGCATCGGCGGAGATGAATTCGCGCTGCTACTGCCGCAAACAGATCCCGAACAGGCCATCACGCTTTGCCGCCGCGTGCGCACGCAATACGAAACCGACATTCGGCCGTTGAAGATGGACGTGGACGTAACTCTGGATTTCGGGGTAGCGGTGCATCCGCAAGACGGCGACCAAAAGAGCGCGCTGCTGAGTCTGGCCGACCAGCGGCTCTATCAGCTGAAAAATTCCAGCCGCGCCACCCCGCGCGTGATCCCGCTGGAGACGCGTCCTTCGCGTGAATCCGCCGCGACGGGAGCGCAGCCCCAGCGCGAGGGTCCTGCATCAAGCCTCGCCGGTGGCCAGCCTGTGGCGCCTTCCGCGCCGCTGCGCAGCGCTCCGGCATCGCAACAGCCGCCAGCTGAAATTCGCCCTCCGGCGGCTCAGCCTGATGGACGAAAATGGGAGCGCGTTTCCCTGGCCGGTACCAAGGCGTACGCCATACTAACGGACATCAACCAAAAGACCGCGACGGTGATGGACTTGAGCTACGGAGGCGTGGCGCTGCTGCTGGAGAAACCAGAGGAAATCCCCAACCAGTTCAACGCCGTGCTGCACGTGCCGATTTTGCCGCCGGTGCGTGTGGTTCTGCGCAAGGCTTATACCCAGCCAGCTGGTTCGGGCCGCTCACGCATCGGCTGCTCGTTCGTTTCCTAGCGCAACTCGCAAATCGCCCAGCGACGATTTTGCCCGCGGCATCCGCGGGTTGAAAAACAGCGCATCGTGCGATATGATTGAATTTCCCGCTAGCCTAGCGACGCGACTGTGCAGTGCTGCCTGAGTGAGTCGCGCAGACCGGCTGGCCAAGAGGAGCGTCATGAAAGAAGGAATCCATCCCGATTATCACGCCGTGAAGGTGCACTGCGCCTGCGGCAACACGTTTGACACGCGCTCGACCTTCAAGGGTCAAATGATTCGCGTGGAAATCTGCTCGAACTGCCATCCGTTTTTCACCGGAAAGCAGAAGCTGATTGACACGGCCGGCCGCGTCGAGCGTTTCCAGAAGAAATACGCCGACAAAGCGGCTTCGATGAAGAAGTAGCGGCGCGCGCTTCGGCGCCAGAGCCGAATTTTCAGAAGCCCCGGTTCGCAATCCCCGGGGCTTTTGGTTTTCGGGCGTATCTCTGCGCAGCAAATCCGCTCGCCCCCGGTGTACAATGCCGCTTAGAAATGGCCACGCAATTGTCTCCTTCGCCCGGCTCTGCACCAGACTCACAGGTGGAAACGGCCGCGCCACGCGTCACCTTGCGCAATCATTTCGCGCACGCGTTTGATTCGGCAATCGCGGCGGCGCGCACCTGCTATTCATCGCGCCTGATCGCGCCAGAAGAAGTGACCGACAAGCAGCGGGTGATGATCGGCTCGGCGACCTACTTCGGCGGCCACCACACGGTCTACCAGCACGCGCATTTCGAATTCGGCCTGGAAAATATCAGCCGCCAGTTTGTCTGGTCCTTCCTGCACGCCCATCCATTTTATAACTCCGAGCAGCAGAGCCAGCGTTACGTCCGGCTGGATCGCGCGCAGGCGTATGTTCCCGCGGCCAGCGATAATTTTGGCGCGGCGGAACGGGCGCTCTACGAACGCGCAGTGTCGCGGGCCTGGGAACACTATCGCGAACTGACGCGCGTGCTGGAACCAACGGCGCAGGAAATTCTGGCGGACATCTGGCACGTCAGTTCGATGTCTCATCCGAAACGTGTACAAAAGGTTGAGCGGCAATCCGCGAAACGCGCCATCGAAGTAGCGCGCTACGTGCTGCCCGTGGCGGCGTTCACCACCATGGTGCACACGGTTTCCGGCATCGTGCTGCATCGCCTCTATCGGATGCTGGCCGCGAGCGACACGCCCAGCGAAGCGCGCCAGGTGATCAATGAAATGGTGGCGCGGGTGCGCGAAGGTGATCCGCAATTTTTCGATCGCTTCGACAACGAGCCCATGGAGGCGCCGCCCGAATGGGGCGAGGCGGTTCATGACGGCGAAGAATTTGCGCGCGAGTTTGACGCTAGGCTGGCGGGAAAGACTTCCATCCTCTCCGACTATTCGCCCGGCGCGCTGCGGGTGATGGCGGATGCGTTCCGCGCGGTGGTGGGCCTGACCGCCGCACAGTGTCCGGACGCGGAAGCGCTCGATCGCATGCTGAATCCGGCGCGGAATCCCTACCGACGCGAAACGCTGAACGTCGGCGTACACGCGCCGCTGATGCGTCCGCTGCAGCATGGCAATTTCACGTTTACGAAAAAGATCAGTCATACCGCCGATAGCCAGGACCAACGCCATCGGATGGTCCCCGGCTCGCGGCCCTTGCTGACGCTCGCGGATACGCGCTCGCCGGACTACATCACGCCGATGCTGATTCGCGACAACCCGCGCGCGCTGGAGATTTACCAGCAAGCGATGGCAGAAGCGTGGGCGGCGAAAAACGAATTGCTGGATCGCGGCGTGCCGCGCGAATTCGCGTTGTATCTATTGCCCAATGCGAAGGCGATACGCCTGGTGGAATCCGGATCCTTGCTCCATCTGCTGCATAAATGGACCATGCGGACGTGCTTCAACGCGCAGGAAGAGATCTATCAAGCCTCCATCGAAGAAGTGGAACAGGTGGCCGCGATATTTCCCGACCTTGCACGCTACATCGGTCCGCCGTGCCATCTCCGCGCTGGAATCTCGACTCCCATTTGCACCGAAGGCTCCCATTTCTGCGGCGTGAAAGTCTGGCTTGATTTTCCCAACATCCAGCGGCGGATATGACCCGCCGCGGAAGCCTGATTTATTATCTGGCGGCTTGGGCGCTGGGCTGCTTCTTCATGGTTGTCGTGGTTTGGTGCTGGGATTTGACGACTGTCTCGCGCCAGGATTTGATGCGCGAGGCGACCGAAGGCTTTCTGACGCTGATCGTTTACGGATATTTATTCGGCGCGCCCACTGTATTGCTCTTTGGGCTTTTGCTGCGAAGAATTATGCGGGCGTTGAAGTGTATGACGCCTCTGCATTGGGCGGGCGTTGGCGCGATTCTCGCGCCGTTGGTGGTGGTGGCGCTGGGCTTTGCCAGCCGGAGCGCGGCCAAGGTGCTGCCGCAGCAATATGGTTCGGCATTGTTTTTGTTCGTCGGTTCGGAAGGTGTTTTACGCGCGGGGTGGTGGCTGACGATTCCGGCGGGCGCCGCGACGGCTTATTATTTGGGGCGCATTCAGCGCGCGTTCGCCTTGCCGGCAAGCGCCGCGCCGCCGCCCGCTAGCGCTTGAGGATGCGCGTCACGTTGGGACCTACCAATTCGTAGCGAATCCCGCGCCAGCGAATCGATTTGGTCACCAGCGACATGATGAAATTCCAGGTAAATAGAAACGGGACCACCGGCGCGAGCACCGGATACACCCAACTCCATTCCTGCAACTTCCCTCGCCACTCGGATATGGCCTCGCCGATGGCAATTGTGCGCATCGCGCCCTTCATCGCCGCGAGCAGGGGAATCGCGAGCAGCAGAAGGAAGAGCTGGCCCCAAGGGTCCACGTCCGCGATGCTGTAAAGAATCACGTAAATCGCAAAGAGTATCGTCACGACGTAGGTGGAATGCACGATCGCGCCCATCTGCCAGCGCTTCGGCGAATAGACGCGCGTAATCAGAATTTGCCGGTTGGTGAATTCCAGCAAATCGGCGCCCGTCCAGGGATGCAACGTCGCGGCGAGACATTCGGGGCAAAAGACAATGGGCATGTTTGCTTGCTCAAGCGCCCAGGTCATCGCGAAATCATCGCTCACCGCGCCCTTCCACGCTTCCAGCACATTCACATCATCAAAAGTTTTTTTCCGGATGGCGGTGCCGCCGCCCCAGCAAAAATCTCCGGAGGGCTTCCCTAACATCGTGGCAATCGCCGCGTTCCAGGCGGAGGCGAAGCAGCTCGGCAGCGATTCCATTCCCGAGCCGCTGGGAATGATCCAGCGGTACGCCGTGGTGGCGCCGATACGCGCGTCCTGCAGCGGGGCGATCAATTTAGTGAGCCATCCGCGCGGGAGCCGGACGTCGGAATCCGTGAAAACGAGCATTTCGAATTTGTCGGCGGGGAGCGCTTCCACGGCGCGTTGCAAGTTGTAAACTTTTTCGCTGGTATCAGAAGGCGGGCCGGCGATGACGATGTGCACGGGTCGCTGACTGGCGGCCTTCACGCGCTCAATCACTTTCAGCGCGGGGTCCAGGCTGGTGGCGAGCGTGAAATAGATTTCGTAGTTGGGATAATCGAAACGAGTGAGCGCGAGGAGGTTCTCTTCCAGGCCGCGTTCATTGCCCTTGCAAGGACAGATGAGCGCGCTGGTGGGCGCATAAAACCCGGCGTGCGAAGCCAGGCGCTGCCGCACCAGACGAAACCACGAGAGGCCGTCCCAGAGGGAATAGACCCCGAAGGCGATCTGCGCTATCACCAGAATGTAAAAAATTATCAGCACCGGCGCGAGGATAACAAAAACGCAACAAGAGTGGCATAAGCTTCGGCGATTGACTTGTCCTATCACGCAAAGATAGACTCGACACAATTTCGGCAACCGCCCCAGCCCACGTTCAACTTGGAGGCTATTCCATGTCCGCTACTGCTCCGCAAGCCGTAAACGAAGCGAAATTGCACGAATTCATGATGAAAGCCATCGGCGAGATGGGCGCCGCGATGAATACGGCACTCATTTTGATCGGTGACAAAACCGGCCTCTACAAGGCCATGGCCGGCGCCGGGCCGATGACGTCTGCGGAGCTGGCCACCAAGACCAACACCACGGAGCGATACGTTCGCGAATGGCTCGCCGCGCAAGCTGCCGGCGGATTCGTCACCTACGACGCCGCTACCGGCCGCTACACCTTGCCTCCGGAGCAGGCGATGGCGCTGGCCGATGAGAACAGCCCGGTTTTCCTGCCCGGCTACTTTCAGATTGTGGAAGCCAGCTTGAAGAGCGTCCCAAAGATCACCGACGCGTTTCGCTCCGGAAACGGCGTGGGCTGGCACGAGCACGATGCCGGGCTCTTTCCGGGCGTGGAGCGTTTTTTCCGGCCGAACTACCGCGCGCACTTGATCAAAGAATGGATTCCCGCGCTGGGAGACACGGAAGCGAAGCTGCAGGCGGGCGGCCGGGTTGCGGACATCGGCTGCGGATTGGGAACTTCCACGATCCTGATGGCGCAAGCGTATCCGAAGTCAAATTTTGCAGGGTTCGATTACCATGCGCCGTCCATTGAACTGGCGCGACAGGCCGCGGCCAAAGCAGGCGTGGCCGATCGCGTGAAATTCGAAGTCGCGCCGGCGAAGGCATTTCCGGGCAAGGGCTACCACCTGGTGACTTTCTTTGACTGCCTGCACGACATGGGCGACCCGGAAGGCGCGGCGCGCCACGTGCGCGAGGCACTCGATCCCAATGGCGCTTGGATGATCGTCGAGCCGTTTGCCCACGACAAGCTCGAGGACAATTTGAATCCGATCGGGCGCGTATTTTACGCGGCTTCGACGATGCTCTGCACTCCGGCTTCACTGTCGCAGGAAGTCGGGTTGGGGCTCGGCGCGCAAGCCGGCGAGGGACGACTCGCGAAGATATTGCAGGCGGCTGGATTTACGCGAGTGCGGCGCGCGGCGGAAACGCCATTTAATATCGTTCTCGAAGCGCGGCCGTAACGCTCGGGCGTCGCCCGCGCGAGGCTCAATTGGCGCGGCGCCTTAGGAAAGTGCGGCGCAACACGCGATCGGCGGCAGCGTTCAGCTCCGCCTGAAATTTTCCGGCGGCGCGGCGCGCCTGCTCCATCAGGGATGGGTCCAGCAGCAGCGCGGTGCGGTCCACGAACGGCCCGGACGTGATGGCGCGGGCGCTGCGGCCCTGCTGGCGGCGCGCGTCGTGTGCGGTGAGGCTTTCGTATAGCTCGAGGTCGTGCCAGAATTCCTGGGCATCCTGGTCGGTCCAGCGCAGGGCCTGGCCGAGCGCGACAAAAAATTCCTCGCGAAAGAGGTCGAGTAGCGGAATCGCCAGGTCCAGCCCTGGCTTGCTCCCTCTTTTGCGCGTTTCACGCTTTCTCTTCGCGGACTTTTTTCCTTTTTTCGCTTTCACTCGCCGCTTCGTCTCGCGCACCGTAACGTGCACTTTCAGGCGCGTGGGCAATGCCGCTTCGGTGCGCAGCACCATGGCCAGTAAAGCCTCGCGGCGAATCGTTTCGAGTTGCTCGCGGTAGTGTGCGGGCTGGTCGGCGCGTCCCGGGCGGCGATTTTCCGCCGCGTAAATATCGAGGAAGCGCTGGACCATTTCTTCGTGGTCGAGCGTATTGAGCAGCAGCGTGGCCGCTTCGCGCGCGCGAACCGCCAATTCTCGTGGACGATAGGGCATCGGAGACTTTCTAGCTGTACGCGATTGCGCCTTCTGCCGCAACGGGAAACAGAGCGAGTGCGCTAAAAGGAAAAGGCCCGGGAATGATCCCGGGCCTTTGGTGGCTGTTGCTATTCCGGCTACTGATTTAGTGGATCGGACCGACGACCGGCGGGCGATCTTCGCCGCGCGGGCCGCCCGGCACCGGACGAACCGGCTTATCGAATTTGCCAAGGGCAATCTCGAGAGCCTGTTCGGCGGTGCGCACGAAGTGCACTTTCATGCCTTCGAGCATCTCGTCCGGCAAGTCTTCCTTCACGTTCGGTTCATTCTCCGAGGGAAGAATGACTTCCTGAATGCCCGCACGCTTGGCGCCGAGGACCTTATCCTTGATTCCGCCTACCGGCAACACGATGCCGGACAGCGAAATCTCTCCCGTCATCGCCACGCGCGGACGAATCGGCCTGCCGGTCAGCAAGCTCACCAACGCTGTGACCATGGCGACGCCGGCGGAAGGACCGTCCTTCGGTACCGCACCGGACGGCACGTGAATGTGCACGTCCTGCTTGCGGAAGAAGTCCGGGTCAATGCCGTAGCGTTCCGAGTTGGCACGAACCCAGGTGAGCGCTGCGCGCATGGATTCCTGCATCACGTCGCCCAGGTGCCCGGTCATCGTGAAGGTCTTCCCGCCGCGCATTTTGCTCGCTTCGATGAAGACGATATCGCCGCCGACCGGAGTCCACACCAAGCCCACCGAAACGCCTGGCTTCTGGACGCGCTCCTCAACTTCCTTCTCCTGATGCACCTTCTGAATGCCCAGCACTTCCCGAATCACGGCGGGAGTGACGACGAGTTTGTCCGTTTTCCCTTCCGCCAGACGCCGCGCTTGCTTGCGCACCAGCGTGCCAATCTCGCGTTCGAGGTTGCGCACGCCCGCTTCGCGGGTGTAGTGGCGAATGAGTTCGTGCAAAGCTTCGTCGGTGAATTCGATTTGCTCGCCGAGCGCCAGGCCGTTCTCTTTGGCCTGCCGCGCGATCAGGAACATTTTCGCGATGTGAACCTTCTCCTCTTCCGTGTAACCGGAAAGTTCGATGATCTCCATGCGGTCGCGCAATGGCTCTGGAATCGGATCGAGCCAGTTTGCCGTGGCGATGAAGAGCACCTTCGAGAGGTCGAAGGGCACGTCGAGATAATGATCGCGGAATGTGGCGTTTTGCTCCGGATCGAGCACTTCCATCAGCGCCGCGGACGGATCGCCCCGGAAATCACGGCCGAGCTTATCCACCTCGTCCAACATCAGGACGGGGTCCATGGTCTCGGCACGCCGGATTCCCTGAATGATCTGGCCCGGCAAAGCGCCAATGTAGGTGCGCCGGTGTCCGCGAATTTCCGCCTCGTCGTGCATGCCGCCCAGC
Source organism: uncultured Acidobacteriota bacterium (assembly GCA_963780035.1). Lineage (GTDB taxonomy): Bacteria > Acidobacteriota > Terriglobia > Acidiferrales > UBA7541 > Palsa-295. The sequence goes on from CAWAAG010000029.1 coordinate 125,329, forward strand.
GAGATGCGGACGAACTTGCGGCCCAGCGCTCGCGCGATGGATTTTCCCAGCGAGGTTTTGCCCACGCCCGGAGGCCCGATGAAGCACAGGATCGGCCCCTTCATGCCCGGCTGCAATTTCTTGACGGCCAGGTAATCCAGGATACGATTCTTGATCTTCACCAGGTCGTAGTGGTCTTCATCCAGAATGGCTTGCGCCTTGGGAATGTCAATGTCCTCGGTGCCGGAAGTCTTGCTCCAGGGCAAGGAGGTCATCCATTCCAGGTAGGTGCGCGCGACCATGTACTCCGCAGAGGCCGGAGTCATTTTCGCAAGGCGCTTCAGCTCGCGATCGCACTCCTTCTTGGCTTCCGCGGACATGCCGGACTCTTCCACTTTCTTGCGCAGCTCTTCGATTTCGGCTTGGCCGTCGTCGGATTCGCCGAGTTCCTTTTGAATGGCTTTCATCTGCTCGCGCAGCAGGAATTCGCGCTGGCTCTGGTTCACCTGCTCCTGGACTTGGTCGTGGATCTTGTTGCGCAGGTCCAGAACTTCGCGCTCTTTCGTCAATTCGCTGATCAAAGCTTCCAGGCGCTTGCGCACGCTGAAGGTTTCCAGCTGTTCTTGCCGGATCATGGTGCTCAGCGAAGGAAGGGTGGATGCGACGAAGTCCGCCAAGCGGCCGGGCGAATCAATGCCCATCACTTCGGTTTGCAGGTCGTCGGAAAGTTGCGGCGAACGTGCTACGACCTCGCGAAACAGCTCTTGAACGTTGCGCTCCAGAGCCGTCAACTCCGCATCGCGCTGGTCTTCCAGATCGGGCTGCGATTCCACGCGCGCCCTCAGGAAAGGTTTGAAGCCCAGCACCTCCATCACGCGGATGCGTTCAATGCCTTCCAGAAACGCAACGACGTTCCCATTGGGCATGCGCACCATTTTGTGGACCTTGGCGAGAGTGCCGACGCTGTGCAGGTCGGTTCCCGTCGGCGCCTCGATTCGCGGATCGAGTTGCGCCACCACGCCCAGAATCTTCTCGGTGCCTTCCAGCGAATTCAGCAGGGCCAGCGAACTTTCGCGGCCCACCGGCAGCGGCATCACCGCTCCCGGAAACAGCACCGTATCGCGAACCGGAAGGATCGGAAGTTCCGGAGGAATGACTCGATTTGGTTTACTCACTTTGTCCCCCTGGCCTTTATGACCCTACAACGCCTACAGCCAGCTAATCGGCCGGCTGTTAAGGTTAGATGCAGGGATAGGTGAAAAAGATTGCGGTGAGTTACGCGTCATTGTAGCACAAAATATGACACTGCAACACTAATGTTAGCGGCTCGCTAATAGACGCTGGGACCGGGCTGGGGGATTCAGGCGTCTCTTGGCGTTATATCATTACAAATGTTGTAGTTACGCGCTTATGTGCTCTTTCGCCCACCGCAGCGCCTGTTCGTGGGTTGCGATCTTTCCATCGAGTTGGGCATCTTCTGCCGTATCGAGAATCTCCTTGAATCTTGGGCCGGGCTTCAGACCAAGGCCGATAAGGTCGTCTCCCGTCAGGAGGCGCGCGGGATGGACCTGTTCGGGCGGCGTCTCCTCCAGGAAGCGCCGCATGAACTCGTAGTTTTCGAGGTTGCGATGGCTGGAGAGGCAATCGAGGCGGTGCAGTTCCAGGTGCTCGTCAAAGCGATCGAGCCTGGCAAAACGCTTCAGGGTGGCGGGCTTCATCTGCGGGACGTCCTTGAAGCGAAGATGGTTTGCGACCAGCGCGGCGATCTGTTCAGCGTCGGCGTTCGAGAAGCGCAGCCGCCGGCAGATTTCTTCGGCCATGCGCGTGCCGACTTCTACATGGCGGTCGAAGCGAATCCGGCCATTCGGTCCCGCGGGAGGCGCAAAAGTCGGCGGCTTGCCGACATCGTGGAGCAGAACACCCCAAGCCAGCGTTGGAGAGCAAACCGGCTGCAGCCCCTCCAGCATCATGCGCGTGTGAATCCACACATCGCCTTCGGGATGAAATTGCGGGGGCTGCTCCACTCCTTTCATGCGCGAGATTTCCGGCAGCACCTGCAGCAGCAGGCCCGTCTCGTCCAGCAGTTCAAAGCCGCGGCGCGCGGAACCTTCGGTGAGCAGCTTGGTCAGCTCGTCGCGCAAACGTTCGGCGGAAACTTGATTGACTTCCGGCGCGAGCTTCTGAATGGCGCGCAGCGTTTCAGGCTCGATGCTGTAGCCAAAGCGCGCGGCAAAGCGCACGGCGCGCAGCATCCTGAGCTTGTCTTCGCGGAAGCGCTCTTCCGGCTGGCCGATGGCGCGAATGATTCCGGCGCGCAGATCTTCGCGGCCGCCGACGTAATCGAGAACTTCGTTGTTTCGCGGGTCGAGCAGCAGCCCATTGACCGTGAAGTCGCGCCGCTTAACGTCTTCTTCGGCGGATTCGGCGTAAACCACCGCATCTGGGTGGCGCCCGTCGGAATAGCCGACGTCCGACCGAAACGTGGCGACCTCCACTTGCAAATCATCGCCTTGCGCCGACTCTGCAGTTACGACAACAACGCCAAACTGCGCACCCACCATGAGGCTGTTGGGAAAGAGCTGCTCCACTTGCGCGGGATTAGCGTCCGTCGTGACGTCGTAATCGTCGGGCTCGCGGCCCAACAAAATGTCGCGCACGCATCCGCCGACGAGATAGGCCTGGTGGCCGGCGGCTCGTAGTGTGCCGCAGATTTGCTCGGCGAATTCGCGAGAGGTCATACCGGGATTATGCGGGAAACGCGGCTGGGTGGGAAGATTGCGGTTTAGGGCGGCGACCGAACAGCTTGTGTGGGAATCGCAAAACCCATATTTCAGCGGCTGAAGCCGCTCTAATTGCCCGGCGCGTATGCCGTAGCTAAAGCTACGGCCTACAAAGATTCTCGTTGTCGCACACGCACTCTGACGCCAGCGCACGCGGGAGGATCGCTGCGACGTCTAGGCGGTGATGCGCAGGACCAGCGCGGTAATGTCATCATGCTGGCGCGCGAAACCGACGAACGTATTTACGTCGCCCATCACGCGATTCAGAATCGCGGCCGCAGTCCCCGTGGGCATGGACGTGATCGCCGGAAGGATGCGCGCTTCGCCGAATTCTTCCCCCTTTTCGTTCACCGCCTCGGCAACTCCGTCGGTGAAGATAAAGAGCAGATCTCCCGGATGCAGCCGCACGCTTCCGGACGCGTAGGCGATCTCGGAGTCGGTGAGCTGCGGAATACCAAAGGGTGGGCCGCCGGTGGTCAGCCGTTCGATTTGCCCGGAAGCGCGGCGCAAAATGGGATCGTTGTGCCCCGCGTTGACGTAACGCATCTCCCGCGTCTCGGTATCGAGCTCCGCCAGAAACGCCGTGGTGAAGCGGCGGCCTTCGAGGCTGTGCGCGCGAGCGTAGCGGTCGAGTCCGGTCACGATTTCATCGAGCGAAGCGGGCGTCGACGAAAGCGCCCGCAGACCCGATTGAAATGTAGCCATCAAGAGCGCTGCCGGAACGCTTTTGCCCGCCACGTCGGCGACGACGATCAGTAGAGACGGTGGTTGCGACGCCGCGTCGGGCGTGGGCCGCAGAAAAGCGTCGTAATAATCACCCGCCACGGTGTTTTGCGGCCGGGTTGCGAAGGCGATATCCACGCCCGGAATCTGCGGCGGTTCGCTCGGCACCAGCCACTGCTGAATTTCGCGCGCGATTTCCAGGTCGCGCTTCATGGTTACGCGGTCGCCCAGTTCCAGAGCCAGCAGGACAAAAAGAATTGCGGTGCCGATCCACGCGACGCCTAAATCGATTTGCGCGCCATTGCCTAGCCGGAAGTCTGGATTAATCACCAACAGCACGACGGCAACGAGCAGCAGCACGCGGCGAGCCGGCGAGAGCTTCATCAGCATCGCCTGGAAAAGCGCCCAACCGGAGCGCAGGATGCGCTTGAATTTCGATTTCTCGCGGCCGATGGTATCCCAATCCACGTCCTTGGAATAAAGGCCGTAGCCTTCGCGCGCTTCGGACTTGAACTGGCCCCAGAGTTCGTTGAGCTGAAAGCCCTCGGTGACGCGTTCCCAAAAGCTGCGGACGCGCTGGCGCCGGTTCTGCTTTACGTTCTGCGCGGGAGTTTGCGGAGTAGCCATTGCGAAGCGCGATTATAGGGCAAGCGGCGAAAAATTACAGGGACACCGGAAGCGGAGCGGCGGCGCTCCCTCGCGAGCGCGGGCGGCGTTTAGAGGTCCTTCACTCGCGCTCATCTATTTACGTTCATCGCGCACGGGAAGCGAGCCGCCGAACTGCACTTTGGAAAAGCCGAAGCGGTCGCGCAGCCGGTCGGTAGCTTGCGCCAGTCGTTCCAGTTTTTCGCGGCGCTCGGGGTCAAGCAGATCGATTTGCGCGGAGCCGGAGGAAAATGAAGTGAAGGCGACGCCCACCAGCCGCAGCATGGCTTTGCCGTCCCAGGCGCGATGGAAAAGCTCGCGCACGGCCTGCAGAAACACGGCGTCGAGATCGGAAGGATCGGCGAGCGTGTGGCTGCGCGTGATCGTCGCGAAATTCGCATAACGCAGCGTGAGCGTGACGGTGCGCGCGTGCAGTCCCGCATCGCGCATGCGTTTCGAGGCTTTCTGGCATAGAAAACTGAGCGTGGATTCCAGAGTGTCGCGGTCGCGGGTGTCTTCACCGAACGTTTGATTGTGCGAAATGGATTTCGGCTCGGCATCCACGAAAAATTCGTAGGAATCGATGCCGCGCGCCTTGCGGAAAAGCGCGGTGCCCCATTGGCCGAAGGTTTCTTCGAGGCGCTCGAGCGGAACAGCCTGCAACTGGGCGATGGCTTGAATGCCCAGGGCTTGCAGCGCCGCGTCTGTCACTTTGCCGATTCCGGGGATGCGCCGCACCGCTAGCGGTGCGAGAAAGGCTTCTTCGCTGCCCGCGGGAACCCACACCAATCCGCGCGGCTTGGCTTGTTCGCTCGCGATTTTTGCCACCAAGCGCGTGGCGCCGAGTCCGCCGGAGCATGGCAAGCCGGTTGTGGCAGTAATTTCCTGAAGCAGCTTGTGCGCGGCGGCGAATGGGGCGCCGTGGAGGCGTTCCGTGCCGGCCAGGTCGAGATAGGCTTCGTCAATCGAAGCCATTTCCACGATCGGCGAATATTTTCCCAGAAGTGTGGCGACGCGATCGCTCCATTGGCTGTAGAGTTCGTGGCGGTTATCGAGAAAAACCGCATGCGGACACAATTTCGCGGCGGTGCGCAGCGCCATCGCGGAATGCACGCCGAATTTGCGCGCTTCGTAGCTGGCGGAGGTGACTACGCCGCGCTGGTCGCTTCGCCCGCCGACGATGACAGCTTTGCCGTGCAATTCCGGACGCTCGAGCAGCTCGACGGAGACGAAAAACGCGTCCATATCAATGTGCAGGATGGAGGCGGAGGAATCCGCGGCGGGGGCCAGCGGGGCGTCGTGCTTCGCGCGAAATTGCGCCAGCTTGGGCATGGCAGCATCGAGCTTAAATCAGCGGGCGCCGCAAACGGAAACCATTGTTTCGCGCGGGCTAGCGCACGCGTTCGGCGGCCAGGACGCGAGGGATGCCGGCTAAATCCATGGTGATTGAAACCTTGGTCCAGCCGGACTGCTCATCGAAAATTCCACGGACATATTCCGCGGAATCGTGGCCAAGTTCGAGGACGAGGATGCCGCGATCGCGCAGCAAAGCGCGCGCTTGTTCGATCAGGCGACCGTAAATTTCGACACCGGTGCGGCCGCCAAAGAGAGCTTGGTGCGGTTCGTGGTCGCGGACCTCGCGCTGGAGGTTACGCGCTTCTTCGAGCGCGACGTATGGCGGGTTGCTGACGATCAGGTCGAAGAGCGATTCTGGTGGCGCCGAACCGGGCACCCTGGCGGCGCTGGCAACGGGCACGGCATGCCGTGCCACTACGGTCCGTGAATTGGCGTCTTGCAGACCTGCGAGCAGATCGCACTGCTCAAAATGAACGCGGCCAGCTACGTTGTGGCGCGCGGCGTTGCGCTGCGCGATTTCCAGCGCCGGTGCGGAAATGTCCGTCGCATAGACTTCCGCATGCGGCAATTCCCAAGCAAGCGCGACCGCAAGGCAGCCGGATCCCGTGCCGACATCCGCCACGCGCAATTTTGCGCGCGGCGCGCCGGTATCCATGTGAATTTTGATGCCGCGCTCGCCCAACCGCGCGAGTGCGACTTCCATCACGTGCTCGGTTTCCGGACGGGGGATCAGCACCGCGGGCGTCACTGCGAATTCCAGGCCCCAGAATTCCTGCTTGCCGGTGAGATATTGCGTCGGCTCGCCGGCGGCGCGGCGCGCGATCAGCGCGAAAAACTTTTCGCATTCAGCATCGGCGAGAGGTTCTTCCACGTGCGCGTACATCCACGCGCGATCGCGGCCCAGCGCGTGCATCAGCAGCAATTCGGTGGCGAGTGTGTGCGACGGAGTGCCTACCGCGTGTAAACGCGACATGCCTTCCTTCAAAGCGGTTCGAATGTTTGCTGGATTTGCCACGGCGTTTCGCATGTGAACGAGTTTGCGGCGTGCCGCGGGAAATTCCGCGGCATGAAAATCGCGCGGCGTTTAAGCCTCGACGAGTTCCTGCTTCAAGCGCTCGGATTCGAAATGCGTCGAAAGCGCGTCCACGATCGGGCCGAGCTTGCCTTCCATCACCTGGTCGAGCTGGTGCAGCGTCAAGCCGATGCGATGATCCGACACGCGATTCTGCGGAAAATTGTAGGTGCGAATTTTTTCCGAGCGGTCGCCGGTCTTGATCTGGTCGCGGCGCTCGGCGGCGATGGCTTCGTGCTGCTTGGCCTGCTCCATTTCGTAAAGGCGTGCGCGCAAAACGCGCATGGCCTTGGCGCGATTCTTGATCTGCGATTTTTCGTCTTGCTGCGAGACCACCAAACCGCTGGGAATGTGCGTGATGCGCACCGCGGAATACGTGGTGTTCACCGATTGCCCGCCGGGCCCCGAGGAGCAGAACGTATCAATGCGCAGGTCCTTGGCTTCGATTTTGATGTCAATTTCATCGGCTTCGGGCAGCACCGCGACCGTGGCGGCCGAAGTGTGAATGCGCCCCTGCTGCTCCGTGGCCGGCACGCGCTGCACGCGATGCACGCCGCTTTCGTATTTCAGTTTGGAATACACCTTGTTGCCCTGGATCGCGGCGACGACTTCTTTCATGCCGCCGATGGAAGAGGGCGAGCTTTCCAGGACTTCCACCTTCCAGCCTTGCGATTCGGCGTAACGCGAGTACATCCGGAAAAGTTCGCCGGCGAAAAGAGAGGCTTCATCGCCGCCGGTGCCGGCGCGAATTTCGACGATCACGTTCTTGTCGTCGTTGGGATCCTTCGGCAGCATCAGATATTTCAGTGCGCGCTCGACGGTTTCGCGCCGCGCGGTGAGCTCGCGCTCTTCATCGTGCGCCATCTGCTTCATGTCCGCGTCTTCGGCTTCCATCAGCAGTTGCTGCGTGCCTTGCAGGCCTTTCTCGATTTCTTTCCACTCGCGATATTTGGCCACCATCTGGGCCATGTCCGCGTGCGTCTTCGCGAGCTTCTGGAAACGCGCCGAATCGTTGTGCACTTCGGGCGAAGAAAGCTGCTGGGTCAGTTCTTCGTACTTCGACTCGATATTTTCGAGTTTTTCAAACAGCGTCAAGTTCGCCATGGCGATACCTCGCAGAAGCAGAAAATGGAAAAGGGAAATTGGAAATTCGGGTAGAGCTGCACGCAAGCGCGGCCCCGGATGGGGTCGAGAGGTATCGCTAATAGAAGGATGCGAACATTGCAGTCGTCACTGAGATAAGGATAGCGGCAAATTGACGGCTAGTCAAACGCACCGGGAGCAATGCACTCAGTTAGGCGTTCCTGCTGGCAGCGGCCGTTCGATGTCGTACAAATCTGGCAACCCTTCTGCTACCCTTTCCCTCGAAAATGGGCGGCTGGTTTGTAGCCATCTTTATTGAATACCTTTTTAGGGTATGCGTCCGAGGTATAAGATTGTTTCGCAGTCGCAGTTGGCCGATCGAAACGGGAACGGTAATGAGTGCGCCTGCCCGCGACCAGGGTATGGATGCACCGTCGCGACCGTATACTACGAGTATCCGGTGAATGGTGAAATGTACGGGGCTGCCTTCGAAAAACCCTTCATTTCGCATGATTCTGGTGTGGAATACGCGGCCAAATTTATGAAGGGAACAAACTTCAGGGTTCGCTTGAAACCTGGAGATCCCTCGACATCCGAACCTTGTGGATGACGTCGCGAACGCATGCCCCCGGAGCTAGAAAATACACCGCTTCAACCTTCCCGCGTTTCGGACCCGGAATCAGATGAATGGGCAACGCACATCACGTCAGGTTATCCTGAGCACCCTTGATCACGCGACGAAAAGTCAGCTCATTTAAATTCTTAGCATTGTTTCTGGTTCTCCTTCCGGCGGCGCGGGCGTACGGGCAGGAGACCGTTTTCGACGTGCCTAGCGCCGATATTCTGGACAAGGGCAAGGTGTATGGCGAATTGGACGGCACGGTGCGGCCCGTCGATCCATTCGCGACGTTTACTCCGCGCGTCGTCATCGGCATCGGACACGACATCGAAATCGGGATGAATTTCAATGGGCTTAGCGCGCCCACTTTGGGCGAGCTCGATATCTCTCCCACAATCAAGTGGCGGCCCTGGAAGAGCGACACCTCCGGATGGTCCTTTTTCGTCGGCGACGACGTCTTTTTCCCCGTCCGCGAGCGAAGCTACAACGCCGGAAATTATTTTTATGCGGCGTTCGCGAAGGAATGGAAAAGCGGAACGCGCATTGGATTCGGCGGATACGATTTCACCCGCAACGTCGTAGCCAACGCCAACCGCGCCGGCGGCCAGTTCACTTTCGAGCAGCGCGTCAGCAACCGCGTGACGCTCGCGGCCGAATGGTACACGGGAAAGCAAGCGGACGGGTACGTCAACCCCGGCGCCATCATCAAGCTCACTTCAAAACTCACACTGTACGCCGCTTATCAGATCGGAAATGCGGGTGTAACGACCGGCAACCATCAGTTTCTCTGGGAATTTGGCTACAACTTCAATTAGCCGCCACAGTCCCGTCCCGGCATGCACTTCCAAAACCTTTGCGTTAGGAATGGTGTGTACTACGATGGGCCACGACAATGAGTGACTCCGGAAATTCGCGCACCAGCGCGCGCTCCAGCGACATGCTGTGGAGCTTCTGGTATCCCGCGCTGCGCTCCGAACAGGTGCGGCGGCACAAACTGGTGCGGGCGATGCTGCTGGACGTGCCGCTCGTACTGGGCCGCGACGCCGCCGGCAAACCGTTCGCGCTGCGCGACGTGTGCCCGCACCGCGCCTTCCCACTGTCGTTCGGGCAATTCGACGGAAAAAACGTCGAGTGCGCCTATCACGGCTGGCAATTCGATGCGCACACCGGCCAATGCCAGGCGATTCCTTCGCTCACTGAAGATTCGAAACTCAAATGCGAGCGCATTTATGCCGGCAGCTTTCCGTGCGCGGAGCGCGACGGCTACGTCTGGGCGTACATGACCAATCCAGAAGGGCGCGGGTTGAACGACTCGCCTCCAGCGCCGCCCGAATTGCCGACCTTCAGCGCGAGCTACAAAATCGCGCACCTCTATGCCGATCTCCCCTGCGGCGTGGACCAGGCCATCATCGGTTTGATGGATCCCGCGCACGGGCCGTTTGTGCATCAGGCCTGGTGGTGGCGCAGCCGCCGCAGCATTCGCGAAAAAGAAAAAAAGTTCGAGCCGATTCCCAACGGCTTTCGCATGAGCCCGCACGCGCCTTCGGCCAATAGCGCGCCGTACAAGATTTTGAAGTTGCTCACCGGTGAGCCGGCCACCACCATGATTGATTTCGTGCTGCCCAACCAGCGCTTCGAACAAATCCGCGCGGGGCGTTACTGGCTTTCCAGCCGCACCACCGTGACGCCCGTCCGGCGCGACCTTTGCCGGCTGGATTTTTGCGCGGCGTGGAATATTTTGCCGTGGTTTCCGATTGTGTCTTTCATCATCAATGTGTTCGGCCCGCGCTTCATCCGGCAGGACACCGAGGTAATCGAAAAACAGGCGCTGGGATTGCAATACGAAGACCGCATGATGCTGATTGACGATGCCGACCGCCAGGCGCGCTGGTATTTCGAGCTGAAAGCCGCCTACCAGGAATCGCAACGCACCGGAGAACCGCTGCGCCATCCGATGACGGGGCCGGTCACGCTGCGCTGGAGATCCTGATACTCAAATCCACTTGACCATGGTTAACTACTCCGTATCGTCGCCGGTCCGGCAAGTGGCGTCCGTAACGCTCGCCTCGATATGATCCGGGCAGGCCAGAAAATTCCATCAAAACAAATCGAGCGGCAAGAAGGAGAGATGAACATGATCGTTGCTCCTGCGTCCACACTTGTTCTTTGCGTCGCTTTGTTCCTAGGCTCGCCGCAAACTTTACCCGCACATCCACAGAACGCTTCGGGGCAACCCAGCGCTGCGCCCGTGCAAAATACCGCTGCGCCTGTGTCTAATAGCGCGGAAGGAGCGCGGCTGTATGTCTACCGCCAGCGACGGTACGAAGGTTCGGCTCTGGCGCCGTCAATTTACGTCGACGATAGACAGATTGCGCGCGTTGGGAACGGCCGCCGCGTCGCCATAAAGCTCAGTGCCGGGTCGCACACCATTCGATCCGACGATAAGTCCTCGGCGATTTCGTTGGAGGTAAAACCCGGGCAGGATTATTACGTCCGCATCGACGAAGCAACGGGCTTTTGGAAAGGGCATGGCCGCCTGACTTTGGTTCTCCCCGAACAGGGAGTCGCCGAATACAAACTGCAAAAACCGATCGAAGCGAATCGCAAGATCGATAAGGAAATGATTGCCGACGAGGCAGAGGAGCCATCCGCGAATCCGAAGTCGGAATGACATTTTAAACTTCAGTCGTAACGATAAAGCGTCCCTATTCACCGAAGCCGGCTGAGATCGAACGGCACCTGGATGTCCTGCCCGTCAGGCGTGAGAACTTCGATTGTCGCGTCCGCGGTGTCGATTTTCGCGGGATCGTAATCCACTTCGATCGTTCCTCCGATGGGCGGCGGCGGCGGACCATCAACGTCGGTCGACATCGGATAAATCGGTGCACCGCGCACCGCCTTTGGCCGTATCTCTTTATCCTGAATCAGCCGCACTTTGAAATCGTTCCAGAAATCCGGGTAGGGAATTTCTGTGAGAGAGATGCCATCGGGGTGCGGCAAAGGTGCGGGAGTATAGGTGTCCGTAAAGTAGAACCGCACGTACACACGGAACGCCATCGGCTTGCCGTCGAATTCTTCGACGGCCTCCACGGAATTGTAGTTCACGGCGCCCATGGACCGCCGAACGATCTGCGTATATGGCGTGTCTAGCGTGATCTGGTCCACGTCGGGACCGCTCTGCGGCGCCGGCAGATGCTTGGAATAATCCGCGAAAAACGCAGCGGTCAGCTCGTCATTCCGCGCGCCAATGAAGTAAGCGTCCCGAATGTCCGTTGTGGAAAGCGGGTACAGATACGCGAGAGCGGGGAGCGCCATCAGCAACGCGCCGGCTACGACGGTAAACATTGCTGCGGCGATTGTGGCGAATGACGTGGTGAACGTTTTGGCGGACGATTTGGCGGCTGAGGCAGGGCCAGTTCCGGAGCGTGAGTTCATGGCGGACTCCAGTATGCTACTGGTTAAGACGCATCGGCATAACGAATGGGTACATCGCGCGCCCACCGGCGATCTTCGCTGCCAATGCTAACGGCCCACGCTGCTCAAGAACGGATAGTGTTCCGCCGCGCCCATGAAGAAAAGCATGGGAAACGAAAGCCAAAATCCCACGCGCGAAGCAAGGAATCCCCAGCGCGTCAGGCGTTCCGCTTCCGGAGGCATGGCCGTGCCCTGCTCGACGCTTGCGCGCGTCCAAGCGATCAGCTTCTTCTGCACGCGCCACACCACGCCCCAGGTGTTCATCAGCATCAGAAATCCCAGCCCGCCGCCGACCGCGATGCACAAATGCGCGTTGGAGACTTCCGCGCCGCTATTCAGATCCAGGACGAGCCATGACGCTGCAATCACGATCGCGGCAATCGCAATCGCCCGCAGCCAGGGATTATTCAGGACGCCCTTGCTCGGCAACTGGAACGGATAAGTCAGCGCGTACGCCACCACCCACACCAGCAGCCACCAGCCAAACCAGCGCAGCGCAAGAGCGGGGTTTCCGGAATTGTGCGCGTCGGCGGAAAGAATCGTGAAGTAGTAGCGCAAACCCACCAGCACGGTGATCAGCGCCGACCAGCGGAACCAGTTCATCGCGCGCGTCATCAGCACTGGATACAGCTTGGCGCGGACCGGTGCCTCGAGCTGTTTCATCGTGGAAAAGCCGACCAGGTTGAAGAAATAAAGCAGCCCAATCCAGATGATGCCGAAGACGAAATGCAGCCAGCGCAACATGATCAGTTCCGTCGCAGATCCTTGTGGGAAACTGAATTGCGGATCCAGCGCGTGCGCGGCAATTGCGAGAAGAGACAAACTCATACGATCGCCTCCGCGAGCCCCGGGGAAGGGCTTCGCCACGCTACGCTAGCGGAAGCGGAAGCGGCAAGTCAACGAATAGCGTGCAAAAAAGAAAAGCCGCCAGGCAGGCAGCTTGTCTTTTTCGTTTTTTGCGAATCGCGCGCGGAACAATACACGACACGGCCTGCGCGACGTGAGTTACTAACCTAGTTTCGGGCTCGGCTGGTCAACAACCTTGTGGATCGTGAGCAGCGGCTTTTGTTCTTCCATTTTCTTACCCTTGTGAAGGTGCTTTGCGGACTTTCCCTTCTTGATCGCGCCCATCGTGACCTCCCTCGTCTTTGGCTTTCAATTCGATTGGCCCGCCCTGCTGATGCCGGAGAGTATGCAAACTTGCTGCCAATGTCCAAGGGTAATGCGCGCGGTCGCATGGCGCTCGTTTTGAGGAAGATAGCACGGCGACCTCTTAATCCAGCCCGCGCCGACTGTGTTGAATTTCTCAACTTTCGTTGAAATATCGCGCGACCGGCCGGTGATGGCGGTCCTGGCGAATCACATGACGAGATATTAGTCCCAGTTCAAATCACGGTTCACGCCGCCTTGTGGTGCCGGAGCTGCCAATTTTTCCCAACGCCCACTGAGCGTGCTCCGCGATGATTTCGTCGAGAGCGGCGGTAAGGCGTTCGAGGAGCGCAGTTAGGCGCGCACGCGAATTCGAGTTTTGCGCCAGCGGCGAATTCCCGAGCGCGACACAGGCGTTGCGGACGACGCCGCGCCATTTCGCGCGCTTTACAGCGCTGCCGCGAAACATCCTGCTGAATTCTTCCTGCGAGAGCGCGGCCAGCCACTCCAGTTCCGGCGCAAACAAGGTCGCGCCATTCCCCATTTTCTCTTTTCCATTTTCACTTTTCGCGTCAAGGCGACGCGGCTGAAAAGCCGCAAGCCGTGTCACCGGCGCCTTGCGGTTCCATGGGCATACGTCCTGGCAGATGTCGCAGCCGATGACGGCGTTCCCCATCTCTGGCCGCAATTCTTCCGGAATCGCCCCGCGCAGCTCAATCGTGAGATACGAAATGCACCGGCGAGCGTCCAGAACGTACGGCGCGGCAAACGCCTGCGTGGGACAAGCGTCCAGGCACAGCCTGCAATTCCCGCACAAATCGGCCGCGGGCGGCTCGCCCGCTGCGAGCGAAGGAGCAAGGTGAAGCGTGGTGATAATCACGCCAAGAAAAAGCCAGGAGCCAAGTTCTTCGTTGATCAGGCAGGTATTCTTCGCGAGCCAGCCGAGTCCGGCATACTTGGCCGCGACACGCTCGACGATCGGCCCAGTATCCACATAAGCGCGCGCCTCGAACGGCTCGGGCCACGCGACGCGCATCCGCTCCACCAGCGTGTTCAGCTTTTCGCGCAGGACGTCGTGATAATCGTCGCCCCACGCATACCGCGAAATCCATCCGCGCTGCGCATCTTCGCTCGGCACTGCGGCTTGCTCGGTGGAATACGGCTGTGCAGAATTGTAATTCAGCGCCACCACGATCAGGCTGCGCGCGCCATCAAGCGCCGCGCGAGGATCGCTGCGCCGCTCGTCGCGTAGATACGCCATTTCGCCTGCGTACCCGCGCTCGAGCCACTCGGAGTAATTTGCCAGCTCCGCGAAAGCGTCCGCGGGTGCCACTCCGCACAAATCGAACCCCAGCGCGCGCGCCTGCTCGCAAACCCACCGCGTCCGTGCGCCCAAATCCATGCCGCCATGATGCCATCAACCGCGTATCCAGCGCGCACACGCGCCCAACATTCCTTTCGTTGGCCTATCGCGTAATCGGCTGCTACAATGCCCGCCATGGCTGATTGGCGGCAGATTCAGGCGCGTATTCGCAAAGCGAAGAACAGCGCCGACGCAAAAGCGAAACTTTCCGAGCTGTATCAACGCACCCGCGACGCGATGGTCGCCTGGGAGCTCGGTGTCGTCGAAGAAAAAGCCGAACGAAATGAGGACGCCGTGAAGTGGTTTACGATCGCCGCGGAACGATTCCGCCGCGCGGACTGGAAGAAAAAAGCAGAAGAAGCACTGACGCGCCTGGGCGCTCCCCTCCCTGTACCCGGAGCGAAGCCCACCCCGGAACCGATTTTCGTGCCGCAGAGCGCCGCTGAATCCACCTCGAGCCGCGCGAGCGACCATTCCCACGATCCGGACGAAGCGCAAACGCGCCTGGCGCTGGGAGAAATTGCGCCGGAAGACGAATCCGATGATGCCGAAGCGGACGCCGCGCCTTCCTCCGACGCGGAATCTCACGGAGCATCCGCTGCGGCAGACGCAGGCGACGCAACCGGCAAGAAGAAGCGTCGCCGTGGGCGCCGCGGTGGCCGTGGCCGCCGCCGCAAAGGCGCGCCCGCACAGGGATTGCCCTCGCAAGCCTACGCGAATCCCTCGGCGGCAGCCGCGCCAGCAATGCCGGCCGCGCAATCGCGGGCGCAAGCGCCTCGAATGCAAGCTCCGAGCCCCGCTCCGCGCGTGGAATCATTCGAACCCGCGCCAACC
Organism: uncultured Acidobacteriota bacterium; assembly: GCA_963780035.1. Taxonomy (GTDB): domain Bacteria; phylum Acidobacteriota; class Terriglobia; order Acidiferrales; family UBA7541; genus Palsa-295. Next base: position 140,406 of record CAWAAG010000029.1, read on the forward strand.
GCTTCGGCAGCGGCTCATCCCGAAATGGACCGCAGCGCGCGCGCTGAACTCGCGGCACCCATGCTGCCCTCCGAGCGCACCGCGCACGGCCGTGCAGGCGATCCCGCGCTGGCTTCGCGCATGTCTAAACTCGAATCCATGCTGCGCAGACTGGTGGCCAGCCCGCTGCATCGGCTGGACGAACTGGAAGCCGCGCCGGCGGGCCCGGGCGTATTCCTGCTCTCGGATTCCGACCAGATTACCTCTTACTATGTGGAAGCGTGCCAGACGCTGCGCGTCGGCCTGGGAAATCTCGCGCGCGGCAGCGGACGCAGCACCACAAAGCCGAGCCGCGGGGGGCGCCCCGCCTTCGATAGCGGTCTGAAGACGAAACTGGCCGAACATCTGGGCATTGGCGAAGCGAAAGTCTCGCAATATTTGAAAGACCACTGCGTAGTCCGTTGGATCCAGCTCGATGACGACGCCCCGCACCTGGCGCATTTCGCCATCGGCGTGCTGCGCACTCCGTTGAACCTCGATTGACCGGCGGCCTGCCAAGCGTTCAAATCGGCACTGCCTCGCGCTGAGCGCAACGGGACCGGCTCCAAACACCCGGTTCGGGCCAGTACTTTCGCCCCGTACCCTCCCCATTGCCTGCACCCGGGTACCGTTTAACCCCTAAATTGTACCTTTGGACGCACCCCCGTAGACTCCCCCCCGGCAAACCATGCAAACTCTGGTACTGTAACCGTTTGCGGGCGTATGAGCTGCCCGCTGGGGTCAGGGCTCCCGGGGGATTCATCAGGTTACTCTGAGGCGAAGCTCGAAAGGGAAAGGTGCACTTATGGCGAGTTCGTTAAATACAAAAGTTTGGAAGTCGTTTGACTGGGCGCTGTGCAAGACGGCGACCGTCACTTTTAATACCGTTCAGTTCTTCAATAAGTACAAACCCAATCCTTCCTTCACTCCGAAATGGTCCGACAAGCCGCTGCTGAAATCGTGGGAGAAATCGAAACCAACGCTCGGCTGGCCGCGCACCACGGATTCACTGTGTCCTGATTGCGTGCGCGAAGCTCGCGATCTGATCATCAACGGGAAGAAAGACTGGACCGATCTGGTGCACGAGAAGGTCGGCGAAATCAAAGCGCAGATTATCGAGCGCGACGGCCAGGTCTGGATGGTGAAGGAATGTCCCATCCACGGAAAATTCGAAGACTTGATGGCTGTGGATGCCAAGTTCCTCGAATGGATTGAAAAGAATTTCCCCGGCCGCGATATTCCGGCGCACAACGACGAAGGCCTTCACCGCCACGGTTCCAGCACGGTTCGCCACGGCCGTGGTTCGGTTCTTACCGTGGACCTCACCAATCGCTGCAACATGATGTGCGACCCCTGCTTCATGGACGCGAACCAGGTCGGCTACGTCCACGAACTAAGCTGGGAAGAAATTCAGGAGATTCTCGAGAACGCCACAAAGATCAAGCCGCGCCGCCAGATGTCCGTGCAGTTTTCCGGCGGCGAGCCCACCATGCATCCGCGGTTTGTTGACGCGGTGCGTTACGCGCGCAAAGTCGGCTACAACAGCGTGCAGGCCGCGACCAACGGAATTGAATTCGCCAAGAGCAAGGAATTCTGCAAGCAAGCCTTCGAAGCAGGGATGCGCTATGCGTACCTGCAATTCGATGGCATCGGCAACGACGCGAACAGCCACCGGCAGGTCGGCAATCTCTTTGACGTGAAGCTGCGCGCCATCGAGAACATGCACGAAGCCGGCATCGAAATCGTGCTGGTCACCACCATCGTCAACAACGTGAACAACGATCAGGTGGGGCCGATCGTGAAGTTCGCGATGGAAAACCCCAAGAAAATTTCCTTCGTCTCTTTCCAGCCCGTCTCCTTCACCGGGCGCGACGAGGAGATCACCCCCGAACGCCGCATCCGCCAGCGCTACACGCTTTCGCATCTGGCCAAGGACGTGAGCGCGCAGGTAGGCAAAGTGGAGCCAACGCGCGACTGGTTCCCGATTTCTTTCATCAGCACCTTTGCGGGCTTTTCCGACCTGGTGCACGGTCCGGATTCGCAGTGGGGTTCGCTTTCCTGCGGTTGCCACCCGAATTGCGGCGTGGGCACGGCGCTGATGATCAATAAGGAAACCAAAGAGTGGGCGCCGGTTCCGCGCTTCCTCGATGCGCAGGGTTTGACCAGGGACGTCGCCGCAATCACCGACGCGGCGCGCGGCAAGGGCTTCTCCAACTTCATGATGGCGATGGCCCTGCTGAAAAATTACAGCCCCTTCCAGGCTCCTCCCAGCTTGCGGCTCAAGGACCTCTGGAGGAAGTTCGATAAGACCTGGGCGCTTTCCAAGAACTCCGACAAGAAATATGGCAAAGTGGCGCCGGACCGTACCTACGAAGACGCCATGAAGCGCCGCTCGGAAGATCCCTGGAACTTCCTCTTCATCGCCGGTATGTGGTTTCAGGATCTTTTCAATTACGATTTCCGCCGCACCGAAATGTGCATTATTCCCTATGCCACGCAGCAGGGGGAAATTTCCTTCTGCGCGTACAACACCGGCGTGGGCTGGCGCAAAATCATCGAGAACATGCACAAGAACGCGACCGTCGCGCAGTGGTACAAGGAACACGGCAAGCACGACGTATTTGCCAAGGGCAAGAAGGTCAATCTGGAGAGCTACGAGCACTCGCTCCGCATTGACGCCCAAGACGCTTCGCGCGTTCGCGAACTCGAGCATGATATTCCGCAGACCGCTGCCGAAGAAGACCGCATTCGCCGCAAGAAGGCGTTCGAAGAGGCCGCGAAGGTTCGCAAGATTTACGAAGAGCTGGTGCTGAAGAAGTCCAGCGAACCCGTGGTGCAGATCGGCTCCATGCAGCAGATCCTGAGCGCGGTGCCGGGCGCGAACGTGAAGCCCGTGCAGATCGCTCCGGCCAATGGCAACGGAAACGGCAACGGCCACGCGAACGGCAACGGCACTGCCAAGGTTGAAAAGACCGAAGCAGAAGCCGCGGTAGCCGGCGACTAAATCATCCACCTCCGCAGGGTTCATATGTCCAACAGCCCCGGCCAAAACCGGGGCTGTTGCTTTTTTGATTTAGGCGCGCGATTCGTCTAGAGTAGGTCTTGATGAACCGGATTCGCAGTTCGAGTGGAAATGGACAAGAGCATCGTCGCCGTGTGTTTGATTTCACGGTCATCCTGCTGCCTATTGCGGACGAGTTGCCTTCCCAGGCAAAGCTTAAACCGCGAAAACCCGCATCGACAAACTTTTCCGGATATCAGGTAACGGTTCCGTTGCTTCCCGGCGTCATCACCTACGGACGCACCGAGGAAGAAGCTATCGAAATGGCGCGCGATGCTATCCGTTGCCATCTCGATGGCCTGCGCAAGTCGGGAGAAGAGATACCTGACGAGAAAAAAGCGCATACTGCGAAACTGCGAGTGGCTCTGAGCACATAGATGAGCGCGGCAATCCCGCTCCTCAAGCCACGCTTGATCCTGCGGGCGCTATTGCGAGCCGGGTTTTACGTCCACCACCAGTCCGGAAGCCACGCACAGCTGCGCCACCCAATTAAGACCCACCTTCGAGTAACAGTCCCTCGACATGATCGCTTCGATCTACCTCGACCCGTACTGCGCAGCATATTGCGGCAAGCAGAAATGTCAGTTCAGGAATTTCTGGAGGTCCTCTGAGCAATTCTTTGTGAAACGCATGCTAACCGCGCGGTCGGCACTATCGTTATAATGATTGTGCAATCCTTTGAACGGAGCGCCAATGCCGATTTACGAATACGTTTGCGATGATTGTAACGAGCGCTACGAGCGCATCGTGATGAACCAGAGCACGCCGATCACTTGCCCGAAATGCGCGAGTGCGAAGCACACCATCCAGCTTTCGGTCTTTGCCGCGCCCGCCAATGGCGCGAAGTCCACGCCGTCGGGATTTACCGGCGGCGGAGGCGGCGGCTGTTGCGGAGGCGGTGGCTGCGGCTGCCACTAAATACCCGGCCGCGCGCCGTTTGACCCGTTTCGCGCCTGCGCGAACAACCACGCCGCCAAATCTGGCTCTTTAAACGCCACGTCCCACGCGTCGTGGCCGATACCCGGATACTCCGTATATTTCGGCGCGCCGCCGGCCTTGCGCAATTCCGCCACCCACATTCTCGCGCGGCTGACCGGCACCACCGGATCCTCTTCGCCCTGAAATATCCATACCGGCACCTTGGCGACGCGCGGGATCATGTAAGCGTCGCCGTAGCCGCACAGGGCGATCGCCGCGGCGAAGCGCTTCGGCGCAATCGAAAGCGCCGCCCACACTCCTTCGCCGCCCATGGATTGCCCCACCACGTATTCGCGCGCGCGGTCAATGCTGTACTTTTTTTCGACGGTGTCCAGAATTTCCAGCGCCAGCCGTATCGCCACCGGCGGCGTGTTGGTGTGCGGACGCGCCCAACCCTTGGTCACGTCCACCTGCGGCGCGAGCACGAACGCGTGATATTTCGCCTGATTCTCCGGAGTCGTCCACAGATGCGATCCCGCGTAATTCCCGCCGGAGAGCTGCGACAAATTATCCGACCCGCGGCCTGCCGCACCGTGCAGCCACAAAACAATCGGATATTTCCGTCCCGGGTCGTACCCCGTTGGAACAAACAGGCGGTATTGCATTGCTTCGCCGCTCCGGCTGCGATACGTGCCGGCAACGAATCCTGCGGCCGCGGCGTTTGGCGCTTCTTGCTGTGCGGCTGCTGCGGTTGCGAGAAATGAAAGAAGCAAAACGGGGAGAACGAGGCGAGCAAATGTAGCGGATCGCGAGGAATTGGTCCTTATGAATTCAAATCGCGAGCGCAGCTTACTTGGCGTGTGGTCTGCCATTGCGCGAGTAGCTTCGGAGATATGCCGGAGGTTCCAGGCCGGCAATCAAGCGCGGATCTGCAATCGGCGCGCCCGCAACCACCGGAAGCGGCAACACGCCGGCCCAGATCGGCAAAGTGTAATCCGCTTCATCATCCTTCGGGGGACCAACGCGCACCTTCGCCGAAACTTCCTCGAGCGGCAGCGCCAGCACCGAAGTCGCCTTCAATTCCGATTCCGTCGGGTGCCGAATGTCTTTCCAGCGGCCGGGAACCACGTGATCCGTGAACGCCTCGAGCGCGCGCATCTTCTCTTCCGCGCTTTCTACCGCCAGCGCGCGGCCCAGCACCACCACCGACCGGTAATTCACCGAGTGATGAAACGCGGCTCGCGCCAGCACCAGCCCATCCACCAGGGTTACCGTCACGCATACCTGCACGCCCTCTGAAATCGTGCGCAGCATGCGGCTGGCAGAAGAGCCATGCAGATACAGCGTCTCTTCCACGCGGCCATAATTCGTCGGAATCACGAACGGCTGGCCATCCACCACGAAGCCCACGTGGCACACAAATCCTTCGTCCAATATCGCGAACACGGTTTCGCGATCGTATTTGCCGCGATCCGGCAGGCGCTGCACTTTCGTGCGTTTGGTCGGAGTGAATTGGCTCATGCGTCGAGCGTATGTCGCGCCAGCCCCTCGCCGCAAGGGCCAATCTGGCCCAGCGCCGGGCTACTGCGCGGGTGGTGCGGGCGCTGGCGGCTGCGCAGGTTCTGCGTCGGATGCTGGTTTCGGTGGCGGCGCAATATGCACCACTCGAAAGCCGGTGTACACCGCATCCGCCGCGCGATACCCGGCCTTATTGTCGGCAGGACGATCCGCGCTGCCGCCTGCGGCCTTGCCCGTGCCATCCGCGGCCACCACCCACTCCGCGGCGTTGCCGCCGAGATCGAACACCAGTTCCTCGCCTTCGTCGCCCTCCGCCGCAAAACTTCCCGCCTCGCGCAGCAGCGGCGCATCGCCCGGCAATTCCTTGATTTTTTCTTCCAGCTTTTGCGCGTCATCGGGGTTGGGCGAATAGCCGGCCCAATAATCCAGCGTATTCTCTCCGCTGCGCGGCTTATACAAATCCGCCGCTTCGCTTTCTTTCGGCAGCCGGTAGGTTTCGCCCGTCAGATCGCTCAGCCATTTGCAATAGCCCTGCGCCTGCTCCAGTGTGATACCGTTCGCCGGATAATTTTCCGTGCCGGCAGCGATCTTGTAGTCCTTATCGAACGCCGCATACTGCGCGCGAGTTACTTCAAATCGTCCAATCGCGATGCTGCCGCGCTTCACCGTTTCGGGAATCAGCACGTCCGGCGCGGGATTCTCCGGCTCCGCAGGCGGACGAAACGCCACGCCGTACAGCGCGCCCGATTTCTGAACATCGCGGCGTTTCAGCGCCTCATCCAGCGGCGAACCCTTTTTCAGCGCCTCATTTTCCGGCGCGCTGGTCTTGAACAAATATTTATCGAACCAGGCGTCTTCCTCATTCATCTTGCGCAATTGGTGCGTCAGCTTTCGCGGCCCATGCGCTTCACCCGCAAACAAAACAAATTTCACCGGGGCCTTCCCGATCGAATACAGCGCGCGATAGTGCGTCCAGCCTTCTTCGGTGGGCACCTGGCGGTCAATCGTGCCGAAGAAAATCAGCGTGGGCGTCTTCACCCTGTCCATCTTGAAGAGCGGCGACTTTTCGAGGTAAAGCTGCGGGTCCTCCAGCGGCGACTTCCCGAAATAATAGTTGTCAAACGATTCGCCGAAATCCACGTTGGCCCAATCGCTCAGCCATTCGACGTCGCCCGCACCCACCGACGCGGCCTTGTAACGATCCGGATCCGTCACCGTCAATTGAATCGAGAGAATCGATCCGTTCGACCATCCCTGCGCGCCAATCTTTTCCGGATCAACCAGGCCCTGCGAGATCAAATTGTCCACGCCGCGCTCGATATCCGGAATTTCCAGTTCGTAATATTTCCCGCAACAGATGGATTCCACCCATTTCAGCCCGTATCCGGTGCTGCCGTGATAATTCGTCTTCAGCACAAACGCGCCGCGCTGCGTCATCAGATTCGGCGCATAGGCCCAGCGCTCGCTCCATTGATCGTGGTCCGCGCCCGCCGGACCGCCATGCGTCGCGACGATCAGCGGATACGTTTTCCCCGCCTCATACTTGTCCGGGTAATAGAGCAGCCCCTCGACGTCATCGTCGTTCGCGCCTTTCCAGTGCAGCACTTCGGTTTTTGCGATCGTTTTGTTCTTGAATCCAGGATTTAGGTCGGTGATTTGCAGCGGCGCGGAAATTTTCGTGCCGTCCAGCCGCGCGCGGAAAAATTGCGTCGGCACGCTGGCCGTCGAATGCTCGTAAATCAGCGTCTTGCCGTCATCGCCCAGCTCAAAGCTGAAGTAGTGCCGGTCATCATCGCCGGAAATGGATTTGCGCGACCAGGTGGCTCCGTGCCGCGTGAAGTGCGCCGGTTTGGTGTAGACGCCATCCGCCAGCAGCGCGATAAATCCGTCGCTGGTCGCCTGCAAGGACCGCGCAAACCCGCGATCCCAATCCAGATTTACTTCCACGGATTTCGCGGCACTCAGATCGTAGAAATAAACCTTTTGCACCGTGGCGACCAGGAACCTCGCATCGCTGGAATATGGCGCGACGACGTAAAAGCCGGAATTATCCCGCGCCCACTCGATGGCGTCGGGATAGATTCGCTCGTTCGTGAAGATCTCGGTGCGATCGCCGGTCGCGAGATTCACCAGGTACGTGGCGGGCGGAATCTTCTGATCCCAGGCAAAACTCAATTCACGGCTCGCCACGGCCACGGCTTTGCTTTTGTCACGCGACACCGCAAAACTTTCAATCCAATCCTCATTGTCGGTCAGCCGCGTGATTTTCTTTTCCTTCACCGATAGCTTGAACAAGCGCACCGGCGCCGCGTGCGCCGTATCGTCCACCACGTTGGAATCATCCTTGCGCTCCTTGGTTTGCCGCTCGTACAGCGTGGGATCTTCTTCCGCGCTGAAAAGAATCGTGTCGTCGTTCAGCCATTCGAATTGCCGGATGCCGCGCTCGGACTCCGTTACGGGCCAGGGCTCGCCGCCGGCGCTATTCAGCAGCCAGATTTGCGTCGAGCCGGTATCGGGCTTGGGCTTCGGCAGCGCGTGGCTGCTCAGATACGCGATCATTTCGCCCGAAGGCGACCAGCGCGGATTGGAAATTTCGTCTGCTCCGCGCGTGAGCTGCACGGCCTTCCCATCGCCCAGATTCGAAAGATAAAGATTGCCTACGCGCAGATCTTTGTCCTTGTCCGCCGTGCCCTTCACCCACAAAGCAAATTTTCCGTCCGGCGAAATCCGGAATTGCCCGGCGTCCTCCTGATAAACGATGTCCTCCGGCGTCCATTGATTTTTGTTGGTGGCCTCTGCTTTCTTTTCTTCGTCAGCGGCGGCGTGCATGCCCGCAGGCAGCACCAACAAAAGCATCATCCACGCGATCTTTTTCATATGTCCCTTCGAACCCCAAATCCCGGTGCAGGCAGGCGAAAAATTAGCACAGACTTGTCCGTCAGCGATAGCCGACTAGAACAGGAGCTAGCCGGAGCATCGCGCGCTCAAACTTCCTCGCAGACGACCTGAACGCCTTGACCCATTGCTCTCCCAAAGGCAGCGCTTTCACAAGTGTTTTATAATCTGTCAGTTAGAGCCATTCGAGATCGTACCCTACATCCTCGACTTAGCATCCTACTAATGGGGGGAAGCGATGCTGTGAATGCTCTCGGATTCCGAGAGAAGGGATGAAGCGAATGCAAAACGCAAAGATGGGAAAACCCTCAGTAAGGCAACACGCCTTAAGCTTGGGAGCGATCTTCGGTCTGGTTCTCGGCATGCTCTTCGCAGCGGTACCACCGGCTTCCTCTCAGCAAGCCAGTCCCTCAACCGATGTGCCGGTGCAAATGGTGGTAACCGCCAAGCCGCACCATGGCGGGCCAGCGCCGGCAATCGGGGCAGATGACGTCAAGGTCTATCAGAAGGGCAAGCTGAATACGGTGACAAGTTGGGTCCCTCTGCAGGGAGACCGCGCCGGATTGCAGCTCTTCATTTTGATTGACGACACTTCGCGCGACAGCCTCAGCTTGCAATTCCGCAGCATCAGGAATTTCATCGCCGAGCAGCCGGCTTCCACGGCCATCGGCGTCGGCTATATGCGCAACGGCGCGGTGTTCACGGCGCAAAGTTTGACGACCGACCGCGCCTTGGTCGAAAAGTCGCTGCGCTTGCCGTTCGGGGCTTCGGTCGGGTACACCAGCCCTTACCTGGCGCTCACGGACCTGATGCAGAAGTGGCCGGCGACCAAAGATCGTCGCGAGATCCTGATGATCACCAGCGGAATTGACCCTCTCGGCGGCGGATTTCTCAACGATCCCTTCAATAACCCCTACCTGGATGCGGCCGCGGCACGCGCGCAACGTGGTGGTTTCATCATCTACTCGATTTACGCGCCCGGATCAGGCTGGCTCGGCCGTGGACAATTCCGCACGAATCTGGCGCAAACTGGCCTCGATGTGCTTGCGCAAAGAACCGGTGGAGAGACCTACTACCTCGCATACGGCGCTCCGGTGGATATCACCCCATATTTGCAGGACGTAACCTACAACCTCAAGAACCAGTATCAGCTGGTATTCCTCGCCAAAAGCGGAAAAAAGCCGGCTCTTGAACCAGTTAAAGTGAAGACGGAAATGCCCAAGATCGGCCTGATCACCGCGGAAAACGGCTACATCGGCAGTGGCATGTAACACGAGCCTGCACTCCGGCGCGGCAAATGGGAAAAGACAACGCCGCGCCGGATGCTGCAGACGGAAAGTAGTCAGCTGGCTGCGCGCCGTTTGACCGTGCCGCTATAGAGTCTGTCTGAGAACCGTGATTTTCGTCAGGGCACGGCTTTAGCCGTGCCGTAACCGACGCAAAATCAGAGCGGCTTTAGCCGCTGAGGGAACGAATTTCGAGTTCTCACACAGACTCTATGGGGATGATTCTGTGGCACCGTGCAATCGCGCGGTTCGTGTCGCCAAGCGATTTCAGCTAGAATGTTTCGTCACAACACTGGAGTCGCCATTATGGCCATCAGCCGCGACCAAGCGCGTATCGAACATACTGCCAGCACATCTCACGATCAGTTCAGCGAGACGATCTACGGCGTCGTCTGCTCCACTTGTCACAATTACATCCTAATAGACAAGACGAATTGCCCCGTATCCTGCCGCGAACACGAAACCTGCCGCGCCGCTTACGCCTGATGAGTTCGCCAAACCTTCACTCGCAGGAGTCTTTGTGGGTCGTGGCTTTAGCCACGACACTAGACGCAACCGGCGAGTCCGGCTTTAGTGCCTGTGTGAAAAGACGAGAATCTTTGTAGGCCGTAGCTTCAGCTACGGCATAAACGCAGCAAAATCGGAGCGGCTTCAGCCGCTGAAGTACAGGTTTTGCAGTTCTCACACAGGCTCTGTACCCGCTGAAGTTCCTTCTGATTGCCGTCTCAGCAACGGTGGCCCCCCGCACACTACTGCTGCAAGTGAAGCCAACTCCCGATTGACGCTTCCGCCGCCCTTGCGTACGATGCGCCGCACGCATAAACAAGCTTGCCCGGGGGCACGCGCCACAAAATGAAGCCAATCCTCAAAATAATAATGTGGACAGCCATCGCTCTCGCCGGCGCGGGCGCACTCGCTGCGATCGCTTTCGAACGCCGCGAGCCGCTCAACGCGGTGTGGTTCGTGGTGGCCGCCGTCTGCACGTATCTGGTCGGCTATCGCTTCTATTCGAATTTTATCGCCGCAAAAGTTCTTGCGCTCGATGATAGCCGCGCCACGCCGGCCGAACGCCTCGATGACGGCCGCGACTTCGTCCCCACCAATAAATGGGTGCTGATCGGCCATCATTTCGCCGCGATCGCCGGACCAGGGCCGCTGGTCGGCCCCACTCTCGCCGCGCAATTCGGCTACTTGCCCGGCACGCTCTGGCTGATCGTGGGAGCCGCGCTGGGTGGCTGCGTGCAGGACTTCGTGATTCTTTTCTGCTCGATTCGCCGCAATGGAAAATCCCTGGGACAGATGGCGCGCGAGGAAGTCTCCAAGCGCGGCGGAATGATCGCGCTGCTCGCCGTGCTGGCGATCATGATTATTCTTCTCGCCGTGGTAGCCCTGGTGATCGTAAAGGCGCTGAAGGAATCGCCCTGGGGCACCTTCACGCTCGCCATGACGATTCCCATCGCCCTGCTCATGGGCGTTTATCTGCGCTATTTGCGCCCGGGCCGCGTGCTCGAAGCATCTCTCGGCGGCGTGGCGCTGGTGATGCTCGCGGTTGTTGCCGGCCAATGGGTGAACGCGTCGCCCGCCTGGTCGCGCGCCTTCACGTTTACGGGCCCCGCGCTCGCGCTCGCCATCATCGCTTACGGTTACGCGGCTTCCACCCTGCCGGTCTGGCTGCTGCTGGCCCCGCGCGATTACCTCAGCGCGTTCATCAAAGTCGGCGCCATCACGGCGCTGGCTTTCGGCGTCGTGATCGTGCGCCCTACGCTCGAAATGCCCGCGCTCACGCGCTTCGTGGATGGCAACGGCCCCATCTTCGCCGGAAAAATTTTCCCCTTCTGCTTCATCACCATCGCCTGCGGAGCCATCAGCGGCTTCCACTCGCTGATTTCTTCCGGCACCACGCCGAAAATGATTTTGCGCGAAGGACACGCGCGCATGATCGGCTACGGCGCGATGCTCATGGAATCCTTCGTAGGAGTAATGGCGATGGTGGCGGCCTGCGCGCTGCAACCGGGTGTCTATTTCGCGATCAATAGCCCCGCCGGAATCGTCGGCAAGACGGCGGATGCCGCCGCGGCGACAATTCGTTCCTGGGGCTTTGCCCTCGATCCGCAAACGATGTCGTCGCTCGCGCAGCGCGTTGGCGAACATACTTTGCTCGACCGCACCGGCGGCGCGCCCTCGCTCGCCGTCGGCATGGCCCAGATTTTCAGCGGGACAATCGGCGGCGAACGCCTCCTCAGCATCTGGTATCACTTCGCGATCATGTTCGAGGCGCTTTTCATCCTCACGGTTCTGGACGCGGGCACGCGCGTCGGCCGCTTCATGGTCCAGGAACTCGCCGGGCACGTCTGGAAACCGCTGGGCAAGTCGAGCTCGACGCTGGGAATTCTCGCCACCAGCGCGTTGATGGTCGGCGCGTGGGGATATTTCCTGTGGCAAGGCGTGCAGGACCCGCTCGGCGGAATCAATTCGCTGTGGCCGCTCTTCGGCATCGCCAACCAATTGCTCGCCGCCGTTGCGCTGGTGGTGGCCACCACGATCTTGCTGAAAATGGGACGCACGCGCTGGCTCTGGGTGACGCTTGCGCCGATGGTCTGGCTCGTCGCCGTCACCATGACCGCCAGCTACCAGAAAATATTTGACCCGAGCCCGCGCATCGGATTTCTCTCCCAGGCGCGCATGCTCACAGCGCAAATCGCCTCCGGCACAATCCCAGCCGAAAAAATCGCCGCGACGCAACGCCTCATTTTCAATAACCGCCTGGACGCGGCCGTCACCGCCGTCCTCGCCACCATGATTCTCGTCTTGCTGGTCGAAGCCATCGGCGAATGGATCGCCATTCTCAGCGGCCGCAAGAAACCCGTGCTGCATGAATCGCCCTATATCGCGACGCGCTGGGCCGAAGGGGACTAAAATCACAGCACAGCCCTCACGGAGCCGAACCGTGCAACTGCCTCACTGGCGCGCGCATCCCTCTCTTCATGCGCGGAGATGTCGCTACGCCATGAACAGCCGGCTGATGATGGTGTACACGCTGGAATCCATGCTCCTGGCGAGCGCATTCTGCGGCGTTGCGCGCGCGCAAGCGCAAGCCGCCGCTCCGCCACCGGCTGCAAACGACGCGCAGACCCCGGCCACATCTCAGCCGCCTGCGTCTTCGCCCGCACCCACCATCCAGTTGGCTGTCGCGAAAGACACGCCGCTGCAAATCGCGCTCGATAAAGAAGTACGGCTGAAGAAAGCCGGGCAAGCGCTGCACGGCCGGATCGTCGAACCCGTATACGCCTTCGATAAACTGGTGATTCCGGTCGGCACGGAAGTGAACGGCAAGGTGATCGCGATCGACCCGGTTTCCGCCGGAAAGCGCACCGCTGCCGCGCTCGACGCTGATTTTTCTCCGGCGCACAAATTCCTGGTCAGCTTCGACGAATTGATCCTGCCCGGCGGCAAGCACGTTCCATTTCAAGCCGGCATCACGCCGGGCTCCGGTCAGGTTCTCGATTTCGTTTCCAGCGCCAACGAGCGCGCCAAGAATTCCAATGGCGCGAAGGATATCGCCGCCGAAAAAGCACGGCAGGCCAAACAATCCGCCAAGCAAGAGTGGCAAGCCGCGATGCAGCAAGTAAAGCAACCCGGCAAATTTCACCGCTTTGAACGTTACGCCGTGGCGCAGCTTCCCGTGCATCCGCAATACATTGACGCCGGAACGGTTTATTTCGCCGAACTGCAGCAGCCCCTGAATTTCGGCAGCGAGCCTTTGACGCCCGCGCTTGCTGCTTCCATCGGCGCAGCGCCTCCGCCGGGAAGTTTCGTGCACGCGCGACTGCTCACGCCGTTAAGCTCCGCCACCTCGCACAATGGGGATGACGTCGAAGCCATCGTCACTCAGCCGCTTTTCGCTGGCACACATCTCATCTATCCGCAGGGAACCCGGCTGAAAGGTACCGTTCTGCAGGTGCGTCCAGCCTCGCGTCTGGCGCGCAGCGGCCAACTGCGTATCGTCTTCCACGACATGGCGCTGCAAGATGGCGTGCAGGAAAAAATCGAGGCGAGCCTGGAAAGCGTGCAGGCCGGCCGCTCGCAGAACGTGACTCTGGACGCCGAGGGCGGCGCGCAAGCCGCTCCGCCCAAGACGCGTTTCCTGACCACCACGGTCGCCGTCGGGCTAGGCGCCGCGTCATTCCTGGGCGATACCTTTGGCGATACCGGCCCTCGTGCAGCAGGCGGCGCGGGCGGCTACAAGCTGATCGGGATTGCCGTGGGATTAGCGGTGCACTCGCAGGCGCTGGGCATGGCCATGGGTTCTTTCGGCGCCGTGCGTTCGATTTACACGAATTTCGTGGCGCGCGGGCCAGAGCTGGTGTTCCCGAAGAACACCGCGATGCAGATCGGCATCGCTCCGCCGCGGCCCGGACCCGGTGAGAAAACTTCTCCGGACGAGGCGCCCAAACTATGAATGCAGTGCGCTCTCACGCCCTTCGGTTCGCGCGCACCGCGTGGCTCTGGCTGCGCCAGGTCACTGGGGACGCCGCGTACGAAAATTACCTGCGCTCGATGCGGCGCGCGCACGCCTGCGATTCGCACGCGCCCGCGCCAGCAGGCAGTGAACCACTCTCGCGCGCGGACTTCTACCTGGATTCGCTTCGCCGCCGCTATTCCACCGTTTCCCGCTGCTGCTGATCTTGCTGGTGTGATATTGCGAGTTGGTTAGCTGTTGCCGAGAAATTCCACGTGTACGTAGGTCCCCAGCCTCACGTTGTAGGCCAGATACCAGCCGACGTGGTCCGGATCCTCATAGATCACGATGTCATCCCCGGCCCAATTCCAATCGCCGCAGTACCCAATATCGTACGGCGCCACGCTGAAATAAAACCCGCCGAACCAGAAACGCGAAGGCCCGCCGCCGGCCAGATGCCACACGTGTCCCCGGCCGAAGCCGCCCGTGAAGTGCCCGTGTTCCCAGGGATGGTCAATGTGATAGTGCGGGTCATTCGGACCGGTATCGTGACCTACCCACTTGCCGTTCGAATGGACGTGCGGAGCCTCGGGATGTCCCGGCGCGTCGCTATACGTGCGATGTTCAGCAGGAGCAGTTGCCGGAGCTTTATGAACGGGAGCAGGGCCGTGCGCGGGAGGTTTCCCTCCACCGACGTGCCCGCTATTGCCATGCTCGCCACCACTGGGTTTGGCTTGCGCAAAAACCGGAACAGAAAACAACAAACACACCGCAAGAAGGCCAAGGACGTTTTTCATGCTTACCTCCGCGCAGTAATCTACCACGGGTTTTTCAATTTGGAATACAGGCAAGTCCCGATGTCCCCCGTCGATCGCTCTCATGTCCGCCGGGCCATAGCCGTCGCGGGCGATACGGACGGGCAGGACGGCGGGATCGAGCGCTCACTTGTCCACACGGGAAACCGTCGCGGTGATCGCCGCGCTTCTGCCAAGGCCCTAATCGCACCCCGTTGTCCTAGTGGTCTTTAAGCAACCGCAGATTGACACTAGACAAATCCCGGGTTACGCTCAATTATCCCTTCCGTTTTCCTTTTCACACGCTTTGCAATTCGTATTTCCGCTTGGGAATACATCCTCTCAAACATGTTTCACGCTGTCGCCCCAAGGAGTGTCGATGTCCGGAAGCGAAAACAAGGGCAGCATCCCGTCACGATCAACGGACAGTTTCTACCTGGCCCAGCCTCGCGCGAATGGAGCGTTCCGCAGGCCGCCACGCTGGCTGCAATACTCGTTGGCCGTGTCAATGACGGGCGCCTCGCTCCTGATCTTCTTGATATCCTCGCGCGCATTCGACAATCGGCCCGCACCGATCATCTTTCTGATCCCCGTTGTCATTAGCGCGTACCTGGGCGGCCTGGGGCCAGGGCTTGTCTCCACGATCCTCGGCGTGATTTCTGCGGACTATTTTACTACCCCTCCTTTCTACAGCTTCCAGATCGTTCATCCGATTGACTACGTCCGGCTGGGATCGCTGCTCGTGGTTGGTGTTCTGGTAAGCATTCTGTCGGAATCACTTCACCGCGCTAAAAACGCTCTGCAACCTCAGGGTGCGGCAAGTCACTGGCTTCCGCTCGAGCGCAAGATTCGTGTGACTTTCGGCTTCGCCGTGATTTGCCTGGTGCTAATCGGGGCAATCTCCTATCGCGTTGTCAAAAGCCTCCGCGTAAATGACGAATGGGTGGATCACACCCATCAAGTTATGGCGTCTCTGACCAAGCTGCTTTCCACCGTTACCGACGGCGAAACCGGCGTGCGCGGCTACGTAATCACTGGAGAAGAGTCCTATCTGGCGCCGTATGACTCCGCGATGGCCGGCATCGCAGCCACACAGCACGAACTCCGCGCCCTGACGCGCGATAACCCTGTGCAACAGCGCAATCTCGACGCACTCGACCAATTGGTCGCGGACCGACTATCTATAATGCGCACGCAGATCGAACTGCGCCGCACCCAGGGCTTTGCGGTCGCGCAAGCTGAAGTTGCCACGCAACGGGGCAAAGCAGCGCAAGATCGCGTTCGAGTGCTGGTCACCCAGATGCTGGACGTGGAAACGGCCCTTCTCAAAGACCGCGATGCTCGCGCGGAGCGCAGTAGCTTCGTCGCCAAAATCGTCATCCTCAGCGGTAGCCTCGCGACTTTGCTTGCTGTCACCGTCGCTCTCTTCCTGATCGGCGAGGATTTCACCGCGAAACGCCGCCTGGAAGCCAGCCTCGCGGAGGCGCAAGCGGAGCTGGAAGAGCGCGTCGTCTCGCGCACCCAGGCGCTCGCCGATACCAATGAACAATTGCGCCAGAGCGAGCTCCAACTGCGCTTGATGATCTCCGGCGTGAAGGATTACGCCATTTTCATGCTGGATCCCGCCGGGCGAGTTATCAGCTGGAACGATGGCGCCACCAGAATCAAGGGATACACGAGTGAAGAGATCGTCGGTGAGCATTTCTCCCGCTTTTATTCGCTTGCGGATCAAAAGTCCGGCAAGCCCGCGCGCGAACTACAGGAGGCCTTGGAAAAAGGGCGTTACGAGGAGGAGGGTCCACGCCTTCGCAAAGACGGTTCCACTTTTTGGGCCACCGTTGTAATCACTGCCCTCTACGACGACTCCGGAGAGTTGCGCGGCTTCTCTAAAGTGACCCGCGACACCAGCCATCGCAGGAAGCTCGAGCAGGAACTCCACACCCTTGCGGCTGTCGTTCAGAACTGCAGGGATTTCATCGGAGTCTGTTCGCCGGATATGAAAACAGCCTACCTGAACGAAGCCGGCCTAAGCATGGTCGGCTTGGACTCCTTGGAAGCAGCCCGCAACACTCCGGTAATAGACTATTTCTGGCCCGAGGATCGCCCCATGATTCTCGAACGTGCCGTGCCGATCCTCATGCGCGACGGTAATTGGCGCGGCGAAGTGCGCTTCCGCAACTTCAAGACCGGTGAACCCATCCACACAGTTTGGGACGCCTTCGCCGTTCGCGACGAAACCGGGCAAACCACCGGCTACGCCACCATCAGCCCCAATCTCGAACGCATGAAGCAGCTGCAAACTGCTTTAAGCGAAGCGGACAAGATTTTGCGCGACACCGAAGCCCGGCACGCCGGCATCGTCAGCTCGGCCATGGATGCCATCATCACCGTGAATGACAAGCAGAAAATTCAGGTGTTCAACCTCGCTGCGGAAAAAATGTTCCTGTGCCCGGCCGCTCAAGCTCTAGGTCAGCCCCTTTCCACTTTCATTCCAGAACGATTCCGCGGCGCGCACAGCGGCCATATCCACAAATTCGGAGAAAACGGATCTACCAGCCGTGCCATGGGTGCACTCACCTCCTTATGGGGCTTGCGCAGCAATGGCGAGGAGTTTCCGATTGAAGCATCCATCTCGAAGATGAATACAAATGGCGACAAGCTCTTCACCGCGATCGTCCGCGATATTACCGAACGCCTGAAATCCGCCGAAGCGCTGCGCCGCAGTGACGTTACCCGCATGATGGCGCTCGATTCCGCCCGCCTGGGCGACTGGCAACTCGACCTGCAAACCGGCGCCGCCACGCGTTCCTTACTGCACGACGAGATCTTCGGCTACACCGATAAACAACCGGAATGGAATTTCGATATCTTCATGAGCCATGTGCACCCGGACGACCGCGAAAGAATCGCGCATACTTTCAAGGAGTGCCTCGATGAACAAAGAAAGTGGGATTTCGAGTGCCGCATTCTGTGGCCAGACCAATCGATTCACTGGATTTGGGCCTGTGGCAGCCACTACAAGGACGAGACCGGTAAATCAACTCACGTCATGGGAACCGTCGCGGACATCACCGAGCGTAAACGGGCTGACGAGTTGCGTCTCCGCTCGCAGAAGTTGGAGGGTCTGGGCACTCTCTCCGGCGGCATCGCTCACGATTTCAACAACATTCTCCTGGCCATCACGGGAAATGCCAAGCTGGCCATCGCCGACCTCCCGCCCGATCACCCCGTTCAGCAAAGCCTCGCGGAGATCGCCAAGGCCGGCTCCCGCGCCACCGACCTGGTCCGCAGAATCCTCACCTTCAGCCGCCCCGGCGAAGTAAAACGCCAGGTCTGCCTTCTTCAGCCCATCGTAGAAGAAGCCCTCAAACTCGTGCGCGCCACCATCCCCGCCACCGTCGAATTCCGCACCGCTTTCGCCCCCAATCTCCCCGCCGTCCTCGCCGATTCCACGCAAATCCACCAGATCATCGTGAATCTCGCCACCAACGCCGCCCACGCCATCGGCTCCAAAAGCGACGGCCGCATCGAAATCCAGCTGGACTCCGCCACTCTCACCGCGGACGACATCAGCCCCGCGCTCAACTTGTCCGAAGGCCCGTACGTCCGTCTCCGCGTCAGCGACAATGGCTGCGGCATGGACCGCGCCACACTCAACCGCATCTTCGATCCCTTCTTCACCACCAAAGGCCCCGGCGAAGGCACCGGCCTCGGCCTCTCCGTGGTCCATGGCATCATGAAAAATCACGATGGCGGCATCTCCGTCTACAGCGAACCAGGCAGCGGCACCGCCTTCCGCCTCTTCTTCCCCGCCGCCGCCGCCGCCCTCATCGCAGCCGCACCAGCAGCCGCAGCTCCCATCGAGCGCGTGTGCACCGAACGCGTCCTCTACGTGGATGACGAACAGGCCCTGGTTATGCTAGTCACGCGCACTCTGGGTCGTCTGGGCTACAAAGTGACGGGCCAGACCGATCCCCTCGCCGCCGTCGCACTGTTCCGGTCCGATCCGAGCGCTTTCGATGTAGTCGTCACCGACCTGGCCATGCCGCAACTTTCCGGATTCGATCTCTCCAGTCAATTGCTGGCGATTCGCCCCGATCTTCCCATCGTCATGACCTCCGGCTACGTGCGGCCCGAAGATCAGCAGCGCGCTGTGCAGCTCGGCGTGCGCGATCTGATTCTCAAGCCCGATACCATTGACCAGTTGGGCCGCACACTCGATCGCGTCTTGCAGCATCACCTCACCGATCCACAGCCGATAGCCCGGTAAGTCGCTGGCTGTCATCTCGGCTGGAGTACGAACCCGGCGGAGAGCCGGACCGCAACGAACGCGGGGTAACGACTTGTCTGCGCCGCCGGCTCCTGGCACGCTGCTACCCCAAAGGACTTCGTTGACGCATCCCCTTTTTCGCCCGTATAATAGGGGTTTGTCACTCGCCTCAGGAGGCAGCATGTACGCCGTAATTCGCAGTGGGGGAAAGCAGTACCGCGTCGAACCAGGCAAGACGATTCGCATCGAGCGGCTCGAGGGCAAAGTCGGCGGCAAGGTCACTTTCGACGAAGTTCTCGCCGTACGCAACGACGACAAGAAATTCGCTTCTGGTGAAGCCATCGCGAAAGCCAAAGTCATTGGCAAGATTGTGGCGCAGGATCGCGGTCCCAAAATGCTCACTTTGAAGTACAAGACGGGCGGTCAGTACAATATCAAGCGCGGCCACCGGCAGAATTACACCTCTGTCGAAGTCAGCGACATCCAAATTTCCTAGGGGTCTCGAATGGCACATAAAAAGGGCGGCGGGTCCTCCACTAACGGACGCGATTCGCACGGACAGCGGCTGGGCATCAAGCGTTTCGGAGGGCAGCTCGTTACCGGCGGCAGCATTCTGATTCGCCAGCGCGGCACGCGCTACAAAGCCGGCCGCAACGTCAGCCGCGCGAAAGACGACAGCCTCTTCGCCACCATCACCGGCGTGGTGCGCTTTGAAGATAAGGGCGCGCTCGGGAAATTCATCAGCGTTTTCCCGGCGGAAGAATCCGCTGTGGGCGGTGCGGACCGCGCGGCGTCCGCTGCCGAGCCTGCGGCAGCCAACTAACGCCACAATTTCCGATACGCGCTTCGTTACCCGGGCGCGTATTTTTATTTTTACTCCCAGCCCGGGCGTATGATTTCTAGCTAATTTCCCGTATAGCAGGTGACAAGTGTTTGCCGACGAAGCAAAAATTTCGATCAAAGCCGGCGACGGCGGCGATGGCTGCGTCGCCTTTCGCAGGGAGAAGTACGTCCCGCGCGGCGGCCCTTCGGGCGGAGACGGCGGCAACGGCGGCGACGTCTATATCGAAGCCAATCCGCACGACAACACGCTCCTTCGCTATCGCTACAATCGCGAATTCAAAGCCGGTCGCGGCGGGCATGGCGAAGGCTCGAACTGCCACGGAAAATCCGCCGAAGATCTGGTTCTGAAAGTTCCGGTCGGCACCGTCGTCTTCGACGCCAATACCGGCGAGCAGCTTTTCGACTTGACCCAGCCCGGCCAGCGCGTCCTAGCGGCGCGCGGCGGCCACGGCGGACGCGGCAACGGCAATCCGCACTTCGTGCGTCCCTGGCATCAGGCTCCGCGCGAGCACGAAGACGGCAAGCCTGGTCAGGAACTCACGCTGCGCCTGGAATTGAAATTGCTCGCCGATGTGGGCCTGGTCGGTTTTCCCAACGCAGGAAAATCCACTTTGATTTCGCGCATCTCCGCGGCGCGCCCGAAAATCGCCGCATATCCTTTCACCACGCTCGAACCGCATCTGGGCGTGGTCTCCGCCGATCCCGATGCCACGCCGGGACAGGGCCGCACGTTCGTCGTCGCGGATGTTCCGGGATTGATTGAAGGCGCGCACGAGGGCGCGGGCCTGGGCACGCGTTTTCTGAAACATTTGGAGCGTACGCGCCTGATCGCGCATCTAGTGGATACCAGCGATGCCAACGACCGCGACCCCATCCGCGATTTTGAAATCATCATGCACGAACTCGCTTCGTTCAGCCCGGAACTGGCGGAAAAGCCCATGATCGTCGTCGCCACCAAGCTGGACGCCACCACCGATCGCGCGCATCTGGATGAATTGCGCGCCTTCGCCGCCGAGCGCGGCCTGGAATTTCACGCCGTCTCTTCAGCCACCGGCGAAGGCATCGTCGAACTCGTCCGCGCCTTCGCCGACGCGCTCGACCGCATCCCCAAGCCCGCAATTCCGCTTGAAACGGGGGAAGAGCCGGCTGCGTCGAACGTCGCGCCGAATACCTCGCCGAATGCGGCAGCGCACGCCGCGCCGCATGATTCACAGCAGCGCGCAGCGGCAGCCGAAGCGGCGCACGCCGCGCCCCGCCGGGAGGATAGTTGACTTCCCACGCCGTGACCCGAACCCACGGACACGCGCATCGCCGCGCGGTTGCACTGTTTGGCGGCACGTTCGATCCCATCCATGCGGGGCATATCGCGGTGGCGCAGGCAGCGCAAAAACGTTTCCACCTGGACGCCATTCATTTCGTGCCTTCCTCGCGCCCTCCGCACAAAAGCAAGCCCGCGCTGACGCCTTTCCTGCATCGTTACACCATGGTCGCGCTGGGCTGCGCCAATCATGCCTATCTCCACCCGTCGCTGGCCGAAGCGCCCGACGGCGCCGCGCCCCACGTTTTCTATACGATTGATACGGTGCGGCGCTTCCGCCGCGAGCATCCCGACGATCATTTGTACTTTATCGTTGGCGCGGACCAATTCCTGGAGATCCCCACCTGGAAGAATTATGAAGCGCTGCTCGATTCCTGCGATTTCATCATTGCCAGCCGTCCCGGTTTTCGCTTGGACGCCTTGCGCCTGATCATTCCCCCGGAAAAGCTGGGCCGCACCAAAGTGGAGGATCCGCAGAAGATCGTTCTGCGCAAATCCGTGATTCATCTGCTTACCACCGTCTCCAGCCACATCTCTTCCACGGAAATTCGCCAGCGGCTCGACCGCCATCAATCCATCCACGGGCTTGTGCCCGCGCCCGTGGAGGAATACATTCTTGGACAGGCCCTTTATCGGTGATACCTAACTCTCTCGATCCCGAAATCCGGTTGGCCGTGGAAGCGGCCCAGGACAAGCAAGCCCTGGATATATCCGTGCTGAATCTGCGCGGCTCCGGCGCGTTCGCCGATTATTTCTTGCTCTGCTCCGGCTCCAGCCAGCCGCAGATCCAGGCCATCGGTGAAAGCATCGAAGAAAAGCTCGGACGCCAGGGGCGCCATGTGGCGCACCGCGAAGGCAAATCGAGCGCCGAATGGGTGCTGCTCGATTACGGATATTTCGTGGTCCACATATTCAGCGAGCGCGCGCGCCAGTATTACGACCTCGAACGCCTCTGGCGCAACGCTGAGCGCGTGGATTTTCACGAGCCGCTGAACCCGGCCGCGCAAGCCGCCGCCGCAAAATCGCCCGGCGGTTCGCGCAGTGAGCCTCGCAACGAGTCCGAAGGCACCGCCACGCAGCAATGACCGCGTCATCGAGTTCGCGCCACAGCCAAGGACGGCTGTGCGATTCGTCTTTGTGGCACAGCCACTCGCTTGCCCTGAGGTCTCGATTGCGTCGAGAACGAAGGGTGGCTGTGCTCTTCGGTTTTGCGTTTGCCGATGTTTTGCAGTCTGCACATGAAAATGAGCGTTAATTCATGAGCGCGGCCGCGGCCATCCCCTGGATTGCAACGGACCCCGCCTCGCTCCGCGTTCTCGAACTCGCCGATAAAGTAGCCAATGCCTCCACCACGGTCCTGATCACCGGCGAGAGCGGCACCGGCAAGGATCAACTCGCGCGCTGGATTCACCAGCACGGCCCTCGTCACGATGCTCCCTTGCTGAAAATTGATTGCGCCAGCCTGCCGGCCGAGCTCGTCGAATCCGAGCTTTTCGGCCACGAACGCGGCGCCTTCACCGGCGCAGTGACGCGCAAACTCGGGCGCCTGGAAATGGCGCAGACCGGCACGATTGTTCTCGACGAAGTCGCCGCCCTCGCTCCGGGCATGCAAGCAAAATTACTGCGCGTGCTGGAAGAGCGGACCTTCGAGCGCCTCGGCGGCACCGAAACCCTGCGCATGGAAGCGCGGCTGATGGCGCTCACCAATACCGATTTGGCCAAGGCCGCCGCGGATGGGCGCTTCCGCGAGGATCTTTTTTTCCGCCTGAACGTGCTGGCGATCGTGATTCCGCCGCTGCGCGAACGCCGCGCGGACATCCCCGAACTCGCCGCGCATTTTCTCGTGCGCCTGGGCCCCGTGCACGGCCGTGCAGACGCCGCGTTCGATCCCTCGGCCGTCTCGCTGCTGGAATCCTACGAGTGGCCGGGAAACGTGCGGGAACTGAAGAACGCCGTCGAGCATGCGCTGGTCTTCACCAAGCAGCACCAGCTCCGCGCCGATGATTTCCCGGAAATTATGCGTGCCGGCGACCGCGCCCACGGTGCCGGTGGCCAGCTCCGTTCGCTGGAAGATGTCGAGCGCGAAGTAATCAAGGCGACCCTCGAAGCCACCCACTACAAAATCGGCCGCTGCGCCGAAATCCTCGGCATCAGCCGCAAAACATTGCTCGAGAAACGCAAAAAATACGGGCTACTATAACGTCGCGCGGAAATGCGCATTTCCGCAGCATCGCGAGGCTTTGCCTGGGCACATAGGGAAATGAAGCGAGGAGCCGTAGTGGCGGGTCTGAGACGCGCCGTTTGCGTCCCGGATGACTTCGCGGGGCCCGCCCCTACAAATTCGCCGAGACGTATCGTGAACGAATGAAAATCCGCCTGATCATGCTCGGCAAAACCCGCCGCGAAGAAGCCCGCTCGCTGATTGACGATTACGTGGACCGCATCCAGAACTATGCAGACACCGAAATCGTCGAACTGCGCGACACCGGCCCAGCCGCGCTGCGCAAATTGAAAACTGATCCCGCCTCGACGGTCGTCCTGCTCGACGCGGCCGGAAAACAATTCACCTCGCAACAATTCGCAAGCTGGCTAGGCGACTTGCGCGACCGCGGCACGCGCGAACTCGTCTTCCTATGCGGCGATGCCGCAGGTTTCCCCGAGGAAATTCGCGCCAGCGCCAAACAGAAAATCTCGCTCTCTACGCTGACCATGCCCCACGAATTCGCTCGCGTAATCCTGGCCGAGCAAATCTATCGCGCCTTCGCCATCCTCGCCGGCCACCCCTACCCGAAGTGACGTCATACTGACGCTGCTGGTAGCGCCGGCGTCTCGCCGGCCCCGCGCCGGGGAATTTAGCCAAGCGCCTGGCGACCGTACCGCACGGCATGCCGGAGACACGCCGCACGAGGGCCGTTGCCCCCCGTCGCGCAGCGCCACGAATCGTACCGCTCGCCGACCGGATCGTAGGGGCGGGTCTCAGACCCGCCCCTACTTCTACACTCGCGCGAAATTGTCATCCCGAGCGCAGCGAGGCCCGCCTGCCAATCGCAAGGATCCGCTTTTCCTTTTCGCACGGACGCTCAGGTTTGAAATGGTTCGCGGGCCAGACTGTGGGAGAATAACGCCATCATGGGAATCAAAATCACGCAAGACGCGGGCGCGCCCACTGCGTCCATCGAACTGATGATCACACAGCCGCTGCCGGATTACGATCTCGACGAAGTCGCGGCGCCCATCCCGCGCGATGTGGACCCCATCCTCGCGTCGCAGGGCTTTAAAGACTTGCTAGACGAGGTCCGCGCCACTCTCGACCGCGAGCTTTCCGGCAGCAACCTCGAACTCACCCAACTCACCGGCGCAATCAGCCACGACCAGACCGTCTACCATCCCGGCATTTGGGTGGTGCTCCGCGAGCGCGACGCCGCCAAAGACGCCAAAGAAATGTCCGCGCCAGCCCGGCAACGCATCACCGCCATAGCCGAAACGCTGCGCACCACCTTCAATCTTTCCTGAGCGGCCCCAGCAACGCAAGACCCACCACGCCGGCCCACCACCGCGTCTCCGTGCCCTCCGGGTTTTCTCTGTGATCTCTGTGTTAAATCTTTTCCGATGTCCGCCCGCGCATAAAACTGGTTGCGCTGCGTCCTCTGCGTCCCTGCGGTAATTCCCTCCGGTCGCGACCGTTACTTCTTCTCCGCAATCTCCACCGAAGCCCGCGTAGTCGCCCAATCCATCCGCAAGACGCACCCGTTGCCCATCTTATCCAGCGCAA
The DNA here is from genome assembly GCA_963780035.1 of uncultured Acidobacteriota bacterium. GTDB lineage: Bacteria > Acidobacteriota > Terriglobia > Acidiferrales > UBA7541 > Palsa-295. The sequence continues at coordinate 165,558 of CAWAAG010000029.1, forward strand.
TCGTGAAATCTTCCACCGGCGCGGGAAGCGACGAAACCTTCATCTCCACGCGCAACAGATCGTCCCCTTCGCCCGGATAAGGAATGCCCCACAAAGCTCCGCCCTTCGCGTTTTTCGTTTTCTTGCTGATGATCAAAGTCCATTTACCCTCTTCTGGAATCGTGAAAAGCGTATAGTCGCCGGCCGGCACGGTCTTCCCTCCGACCGTCACTTCCGTGTTGGTCACAAACGTGGTCGCTTCATTCGCGCCTGCCCGCCACACTTCTCCGTACGGCACCAACCCGCCAAAAATCTTGCGTCCCTTCGCGCGCGGACTCGAGTAGTCCACGGTAATGGTCTTGCCGCCGGTAAACTGAAATTCCGCGTGCGCCGCGGGACTCGGCCGCTTGCTCTTGTCCTGTTCTTGCGCGCGGCTCGTCGCCGCCATCCCCGCCACCAGCAACGCCATCGCGCTACAAACTATGAAAACTCTCCGCATGTTTCCTCCTGGTGATAAAAAATTCGACCTGTCCTTTAGTACTACCAATAAGCCCGCCATATCATAGCCGACTTTTGCGTCAAGAAGCGCAACCGCTGCATTCCGCGCGGCCAGGTGCGCTATTTTGAGACGTTCGCGCGATTCTCAAACTAAGACCCCCATATTCACAGCGTTTTCACCGCTTTTCAGGCCAGCTAACCGATACTTCGCGCCCATTTCCGGTATTACAGAACTATTACAAACACCTCGCTCCGGTACTGCTAGTCTAATCTCGATGAGCAACGCAAACGTACCAACTGAGGCCCCGATGACTCAGCCATCGTTCCAGGCAATTACGCCACGACTCGAAGTCCTGAAAAAGACGCAAAAAAATGACGGCGAAGTGAATTGGGTCACCGCTATTTTTATGGTCCTTTTTCACATCGGCGCGATCGCCGCACTCTTTTTCTTCTCGTGGAAAGCGTTTGCCGTCGCCGTTGTTCTCTGGTGGGTAGCCACCAGCCTGGGCATCGGCATGGGCTATCATCGTCTGCTCACTCACCGCGGCTACAAGACTCCTCAATGGTTTGAATATTTTCTGACGGTTTGCGCCACGCTGGCTCTCGAGGGTGGCCCGATTTTCTGGGTGGCCACCCACCGCATTCACCACAAATTTTCCGACCAGGATGGCGACCCGCATTCTCCCGTGGACGGCACCTGGTGGTCGCATATGGGCTGGATTCTTACCGGCAAGTCCATGCACCACGATACGACGACCCTCGCGCGCTATGTCCCGGACCTCGCCAAGGACAAGTTTTACGTCTGGATTACCAAATATCATTACGTCCCGATGGTTGTCCTGGGCCTGATTCTTCTCGCTGTCGGCGGCATCCCGCTCGTCCTGTGGGGCATCTTCCTGCGCACCGTCGTGGGCCTGCACTTTACCTGGTTGGTCAATTCCGCCACGCACTCCTGGGGCACGCGCCGCTTCAAGACTCGCGACCTCTCCACCAACAGCTGGTGGGTGGCCCTGATCACCTGGGGCGAAGGCTGGCACAATAATCATCACGCGCATCCCGTTTCCGCGCGCCACGGCCTCGCCTGGTACGAGATTGACTTCAACTGGTACGCCATCTGGCTGCTGGAAAAAATCGGCATCGCCAAAAAAGTCCACACCGCCAATATCTCCGAGGGCCGCCGCACCAACGAATCCATCGTGGGCCGCACGCTCACGCCGGACGTCCAGCGCGAACTAGCCTCCGTCGAACTGTAATCCCTAATCTTTGTAGACCGTAGCTTCAGCTACGGCATAAGCGCAGCCAAATAAGGGCGGCTTCACAGCTTGCGGAAAGCCAGGAAGGGCGGGGCTTCAGCCCCGCCGTAAGCCGCGTCTCCACGTAAGGGGCTTCAGCCCCTGAAGCCCCGCTTTTGACTTTTTCCGCAAGCTGTTCAGCCGCTGAAGTACAGCGTTTACGGTCCTCTTCCACACCGGAGTTTACCTCGCCGCAGTCCTCATCCACGGCATAGCCAAGCTCTAACTCGGCTCGCTTCGCGGTACAATCACTTCTAGATACCGTGCAAATCGCGAGCCGCAGAAAAACGATCGCCTTCTTCGTCGTCCTGGGCAGCTCCCTGGTGGCCCTGGCCATCGCCCTGAACGTCGGCTGGATCATTCTCAACCGCCGCGAAGTCGTGCTGCTCTTCTTCGGCGTGATTTTTTTCTTCGCCATCATCGCCGGCATGATCCTCAACACCATTTTCCTGGTGCGCGAGATCCGCCGCAACGAACAGCACGGCAGTTTCATCAATGCGGTCACCCACGAACTGAAAACTCCCATCACTTCCATCCGCCTGTACCTGGAAACCATGCAGCGCCGCGAAGTGGATGAAGCGCAGCGCCAGCAATTTTATAATTTGATGTTGCTGGATACCGACCGCCTGCTCGGCACCGTCGAGCAAGTCCTCAAAGCCGGCGAAGTCGGCTACAAGCGCGGCAAGCGCCATCACATCGAAGTGGATTTCAACGAACTGGTCCGCGAATCCATCGAACTGGCTCGCGTGCGCCATCGTCTGGATCCGGGCGTTCTGCATCTCGATCCGGTTCCCGGCGCCTCGGGCCGTAAACGCAAGAACGGCGCTCCCATCCTGCTGCACGGCGATCCCGCCGAGTTGCGCACGGCGGTGTCCAACCTGCTCGATAATGCCGTGAAATATTCCGGCGATCATGTGGACGTTGCAATCCGCATCGAAACCCCGGACGACCACGTCGTCTTGAGCGTCACCGATCACGGCATCGGCATCCCCGCGCCGGAGCTGAAGCGCATCTTCAAGCGCTTTTATCGCGTGCCGGGGCGCGCGAGTTTCCAATTGAAGGGAACCGGCCTCGGCCTCTTTATCGTGCGCGCCATCGCCCGCGCGCACGGCGGCAAAGTCTACGCCGCCAGCGACGGCGAAGGCCACGGCACCACCATCACCATGGAATTGCCCAGGAACCTGGCGTGAGCCGCGTGCTGGTGGTGGAAGACGAAGCGCACCTCGCCAAAGGACTGCGCTTCAATATCGAAGCCGAAGGCCATTCCGTGGAAGTTTCTGGAGACGGCGAAACGGCCCTCGACCGCCTCCTCGCCAAGAAGGAAAATTTCGACGCGGTCGTGCTGGACGTCATGCTTCCCGGCCAGGACGGTTTCACGGTCGTCAGCGCGTTGCGCAAGGCGCGAAATTATATTCCCGTGCTGATTCTCACCGCGCGCGGCCGCCCCGAAGACGTTCTGGAAGGATTTGCCTCCGGCGCGGACGATTACCTGCCCAAGCCTTTCCAATTGCCGATTTTTTTAGCGCGGCTGCAAGGATTGCTGCGCCGCAACCAGTGGCTGCGCGCCGAAAAAAAAGAACCGAAAAACCGCGCCGGGAATGGCGCTGAAAAAGAAGCGGGCGCGAGCGCGAGCCCCGGTGCCGCCACCGATGCCGAAGTGTTTTCGTTCGACGGCAAGACGATTGACTTCGGCACGCTCGAGCTGCGCGTGGACGACACCGTCATCCAGCTCACGCTGATGGAAGCGAAACTCCTCCGCCATCTGATCCGCAGCAAAGGCCGCACCGTCTCGCGTAAATCCATCCTCGAAGATGTCTGGGGCCTGCACGAAGATACGGACACGCGCGCCATTGATAATTTCATCGTCCGCCTCCGCCGCTACATCGAGAAAAATCCCGCCAAGCCCCAGCATCTCCTCACAGTCCGCGGCGTCGGCTACCGCTTCCTGGCTTGATGCATGTCTCCTGCTTGTTAATCGTTCACTTGCCGCATCAACGCGCGTTTCCGTTTGCCCCACTCTGGTTTTTCGCATACAGTAGGTACACATGAACTATTCCGGCATCATTACGATGGAACCTGGGAAGCGTAGCGGTAAACCGTGCGTTCGCGGTTTGCGCATCACCGTTTACGACGTCCTGGAAAATCTCGCCAGCGGAATGTCGCATGCCGAGATTCTGCAAGAGTTCCCCTATTTGACCGAACAAGACATCCGCGCCTGCCTCGCCTTCGCAGCTGACCGCGAGCGAAAACTGGAAATACTGAACGCGTGAAGCTTCTCCTTGATGAAAATCTTTCTCCGAAGCTAGCCGAAGCCCTTGCCGACGTCTATCCGGGGTCGAGCCACGTTCACCACTGCGGGCTCGGGAGCGCGGACGACGCAGCAATTTGGGAATACGCCAAAGGCAACGGCTTCGTCATCGTATCTAAGGATTCCGATTTCGAAGAGCGCAGCATCATCTTGGGGTGTCCTCCAAAAGTGATTCGGCTTCGGGCAAGTAACTGTACGAGTGCAGACGTCGAAGGCATCTTGCGTGGGGCGTTTTCGGTCATCATGCGCTTCGTCAACGACCTAGATGAAACGTGTTTGGTTTTAAGCCATCGGGGCAAGAGCAATTAGTCTCGGCGTGATTACTGCGCCACGTCAGCGCCGCTCCTTGACGTTTCCAGACGCTACGCTCACTATTCTCAACTGTTCGTACGAGGACTCATCGCATGCCGGAAGGCAAAGGGCTTCTGATCGTTTACACCGGCCCGGGCAAGGGCAAGACGACTTGCGCGCTGGGCACCGCTTTTCGCGCCGTGGGCCAGGGCATGCGCGTGATGATGGTGCAGTTCATCAAAGGCTCGTGGCACTACGGCGAGCTGGACGCCGCCAAAATGCTCGGCGACGATAAATTCGAAATCCGCCCGATGGGCCGGGGCTTCGTGAAAGTCGGCGGCGCGGACACCGACCCGGAAGATGTAAAAATGTGCGAGCAAGCCTGGGAATTCGGCCGCGCGCAGATTTACAGCGAGAAATACGATCTCATCGTCCTCGATGAAATCAATTACGTGATCAGCTATAAAATGCTCGATGCCGAGCGCGTGGTAGAATCCTTGCAGCAGCGTCCCGAGCGCATCCACGTGATTTGCACGGGCCGCAACGCGCACCCGAAACTGGTGGAAGCCGCCGACCTGGTCACCGAAATGCGCGAAGTGAAGCATCCTTACACCAAAGGCATCCTGGCGCAGCGCGGGATTGATTATTAGCGGCGAAAGAGTTTTGTAGCGGCGGCCTTCAGGCCGCCAGCAGTTGAATTGGTAGCGCCGGCCGGCCGGTAGGCAGGCGTCTCGCCGGCTCTTAGCCTTCGAAGTACACGAGGGAACGTATTGAACGCAGATATCTGCAACCGCGGCAAGCACTGTGTGGAGTGCGGCGGCCTGCCGGCCGTGGCCGGCGCGCCGCCGCCTTTCTTCGCCGAGGCACGCCTCGGCGCGCCTTAACTTTCAACTGTCAACTTTAAACTGTTAACTCGACCGCAAGCCTCGAGCACAAGAAAATGACCTGGTTCAAACGCGAAAAAAAACCAATCGAAAATCCCACGCCCGTCGAAGAACGCCGCGTCCGCACCGAAGGCATGTGGACCAAATGCAGTTCCTGCCGCGCCATCATCTGGAAAAAAGATCTGGAGACGAATTGGGAAGTCTGCCCGAAGTGCGACCATCATTTCCGCCTCGGCTCCCGCCGCCGCCTGGAAATGCTGCTGGACGACGAAGTCTACACGGAATTTGACGCCGACCTCGCTTCGAGCGACCCGCTCCATTTCACCGACACCCGGCCTTACGCCCAACGACTGAAAGAAGCGCAGCACAAGCTCGGAATGAAAGACGCCATCCTCACCGCCGAAGGCCGCTTGAACGGACGTCCGGTAATCTGCTGCTCGATGGAATTCGGATTCATCGGCGGCTCCATGGGCGCCGTGGTCGGCGAAAAGGTCGCGCGCGCCGTCGAGCGCGCTCTCGCCCAGCGCCAGCCGCTGATCGTCGTTTCCTCTTCCGGCGGCGCCCGCATGATGGAAGGCGTGGTCAGCCTGATGCAGCTCGCGAAAGTTTCCGCGGCGCTCGGCCGTCTGGACGAAGCCAAGCTCCCGTTTATCTCGATCCTCACCGATCCCACCACCGGCGGCGTTACCGCCAGTTACGCCATGCTCGGCGATTTGAATATTGCCGAGCCGGGCGCGCTGATCGGCTTCGCCGGACCGCGCGTGATCGAACAAACCATCCGCCAGAAATTGCCCGAAGGTTTCCAGACCGCTGAGTTTCTCCTCGAACATGGCTTCCTCGACGCCGTCGTGCCGCGTAAGGAACTCAAACCCTACATCAGCAACGCCCTCGATTTTTTCATCGGCTAGCTTCATGACGTACGACGATTCCGTCCGCGCCCTTTTCTCGCTTGGCCGGGAACTCGCCGCACCGCAGCAAGCGCGCGTGCAGAAATTCGGCCTGGAAAATATTTCCATCCTCGCGCCGGAGCTCGGCCAGCCGCAGCGTGCCGCGCCTTGCGCGCACATCGCCGGCACCAACGGCAAAGGCTCCACAGCCGCGATGCTCGAATCCATATTGCGCGCGGCGGGATTGCGCACCGGCCTCTACACCTCGCCGCATCTCGAACGCATCAACGAACGCATCCGCATCAATGGCGAAAACATTGCGGACGAAGATTTCGCCGCTGCGTGGACCCGCGTTCACGCCGCGATCGAAGCGCTCATGGCCTCCGGAAAGCTCGCCGCGCATCCCACTTTCTTCGAGTGCGTCACCGCGATGGCTTTCCTCGCCTTCGCGCAGCACTCCGTGGATTTCGCCGTCTACGAAGTGGGCCTGGGCGGTCGCCTGGACGCGACGAACATCGTCGTGCCGGAAGTCGCCGTCCTCACCCCCGTTGATTTCGACCACGAAAACTTTCTGGGACACTCCATCGCCGAAATCGCCGCGGAAAAAGCCGGCATCATCAAGTCCGGCGCCTGGGTGGTCAGCGCCAACGAAAGGCAGGAAGCTCGCGCCGTAATCGCCAGGCGCTCCGCCGAAATGGACGCGCGCCTGGTGGAAGTGGACTCGGCGGCGCACTTGGAAAACGTGGAAGACGAGGGCGGGCTCTATCGCGCGACTGCCCGCTTCACGCACTCAGCCAAAAATCTGCGGCTCGCTCCGGCGCTGCCAGGCCGCTTTCAACTGCGTAACGCGCTCACCGCCGCCATCGCCGCCCGCCTGCTTGCCGAACGCGCCTTTCCCATCACCGACGACGCCATCGCACGCGGCATTGCCGCGGTGCAGTGGCCGGGCCGCCTGGAACGCCTCGGCACTCATCCCGACACGTATCTGGACGGCGCCCACAATCCCTCCGGCGCGCGCGAATTGCTCAAATTCTGGGACGAGAATTTTGCGGACCGCCGCATTTTCCTGGTCTACGGCGCCATGCGCGACAAGGCCGTGGACGAAATCGCCGGCCTCCTTTTTCCGCGCGCGGAAACCGTCATTCTCACCGAACCCCGGCAGCCCCGAGCCGTCTCCGCTCCATTGCTTGCGGAGATGACCGGGCACCACGCAAAACGCATTCTGATCGAGCGCGACCCCGCGCAAGCCCTGGAGCGCGCCATAGATTTGGCGAATACTGCGAACGCCGTATTCGCCACGGGCTCACTCTATCTGGTAGGCGACCTGCGAGCCTACTGGCGTATGCGGGGAGCCGCCCAGGCTGAGCTTGGTGACGGCCGTTTGCCATCCAAAACCGTGTAGATTTCTCCCGCAATTAGTAGATTTTGGGTTCGATTCCCAGAAACTCAGTTTCCCGGCTCAAGTGCTTATCCCAACTCCGCCCACACGCTCCGATTGCGAACACAACTTTCATCCCACCCTCGGACAGCATTCCCACGCCCGCACGCATCCAATTAATTTTTCAAGGTAGCTGTTGTCTTAATTGAACAAGTGCGGGGTTTTCTTCGTTTATTCAGGCAACTGATGGAACGAATTTATTAATCATACGTCTAACGGGTGTAATAGGGAGAGTCCTCATGAAGCGCGATGATAGAAGGCAAAAAGTGGAATCATTCGGCCGCGCGCCCGCTCTGTTATCCGGCGCGCTTCGCCAGTTTCCGAAAAAGATGTGGCTGTATAAACCGTCCACCGATCGCTGGAGCATTCACGAGATCATTCTGCATCTCGCCGATAGTGAAGCCAGCGCGTACCTGCACTGTCGCCGTTTCATCGCCGAACCGGGCAGCCAGGTGCCGGAATTCGACGCTGCTCGCTGGGCCAGTTCGCTCGGATACTTTCATCAAAGCACGCGCGAAGCCCTCGAGATAATCCGCCGCCTCCGCAAAATGACCTATCAGTTGCTGGCCGCGCTCCCGGACCACGTCTGGGATCGCACCGTCGCGCACCCGCGTGACGGTGAAGTCAGCCTGGAGCGCTGGGTCGAAATTCAAGAGCGCCACATTCCGCACCACATCGATCAAATGCGCGAGACCTATGAAGGCTGGCTGAAAACGCACCCTCCCCGGCGGCGGCCTTCCCCCGCGCGCGTTACGGGGATGCCAGGGCGCTTCGTTTCGATGTCCGCGGAAGGCATCTAGCGCCGTAGCGGCCATCAAAAAAGGGCCGATTGCGCTCCCCTCCGCGCGTCGGCCCAATGCGCTACCGGATCGTAAGCGGCTCCGCTCTCCCGCGCTGGTAACACCCCGGCGTTTACTTGCCATCCGTAGTTCCGCGGCCCTGCGTTCTCGCTGCTGTCCAATCTTCCTCCGCGTTTTAATCCAAGCGCTCGCAGCCGAAGCCGGCCCTCCCGCCGATCGTGAATAGTGCGTCTTCATCGTGCGGGCTGTGCCGCGCGTAGGTTAGAATGTCGCGGCCATGACCGCCATTGACGAAGCGCTCGCCGCCAACGAAATTTACTCGCGCACTCATGAATTGCGAAAACTAACGCCGCGCCCGGAGCGCAAGCTCGCGGTCCTCACCTGTATGGATACGCGCCTCTCGATTCGTACTCTCGGCCTCCGCGAAGGAGACGCGCACATCATCCGCAATGCCGGTGGAATCGTCACCGACGACGCGCTGCGTTCGCTGCTCGTTTCGCATTACCTGCTCGGCACCGAGGAATTCATGATCATCAACCACACCGATTGCGGCCTGATGCACACCAGCGAGCAGGACTTGCGAACCAGAATCCAGAATCACACCGGAACGGCCGCGGTCGCGCCGGCCTTTTTCTACGCGTTTCAAAACGTCGAAGAAAATGTTCGTCACCAATTGCAGAAGCTGCTCACCCATCCTTGGATTCCCAAGAGCATCGCCATCCGCGGGTTCGTCTACGACGTCACCAATGGACGCCTCCACGAAATCAGCGCTGCCTGAGCGGCGGCCGCATCAATTCTCTATGACCGCCGCCCCGTATTGCCGCGCCTGCCGCGCAAATGGTAGGATGTGCACTTCATGAGCGCTGAAAAAGCCCCCAAGCCGCGCGTAGGCATCCCCTATCGCACACGAAAAGAAGAACTTAGCAATAAGCGCGACGCTTACGACAAATACCTCGCTGCGGCGCACGCCGCTGGCGCAGAACCCGTCGAAATCTCGCTCGCGCTGGCCCCTTCCGACCTGCTGAAAATTGCAAGAGATCTGGACGCCGTCATCCTTCCAGGAAGCCCCGCGGACGTCGAACCCGCCCGTTACCACGCCGCGCGGCACCCCCAATCCGCCGAAGCCGACCCGCATCGCGAGGAAACCGACTTCGCTCTGCTCGACCACGCCATCGCCGAGCACAAACCCGTCCTGGCCATCTGCTACGGTGTCCAAAGCCTCAACGTGCACCTGGGCGGCTCCCTCGTGCAGGACGTCGCCAGCGAGCTGCACACCAAAATCCAGCACGCCTGGACCGGCCACGAAGGCCCCGAGCCGCATCATCAGGTCAGCTTCGCGGCAGGCTCGCGCCTCGCGCAACTCGCCGGCGCCGAAGAAGGGCGCGTCAATAGCTCGCATCACCAGGCGGTGCTGGAGCCCGGCAAGAACCTTCGCATCGTTTCGCGCGCGCCCGACGGCGTGGTCGAAGCCGTGGAATGGTCGGGCGACCCTTATTGGCTCATCGGCGTGCAATGGCATCCGGAGCGTATGGTCGCCGGCGATGAACTGGCGCGCGCGCTCTTCCGCGAACTGGTCGCGGCCGCGCGCAAGGCGCCAGTACATTCGTAAAGCCAAGCGCGAATGCGGCAGCCTGCAGCGGCTCGCCCGCGGTTCTTGCTTTCAACTTTCAACTGTAAGCTTTTAACGACGCACTTCTTCTTGGGGGTCACATGATTTCGTTGGCTGGCAAGGCGGCACTCATCACCGGAGGCTCGCGTGGCATTGGCGCCGCCACCGTAAAACTTTTCGCCCAGGCGGGCGCGGACGTCGTCTTCAGCTTCAACCGCAACAAAGAAGCCGCCGCGCAAGTGGAGCAGGAAGCCCGCAAGCACGGTACGCGCATCGAATCATGCAAGGCCGATCTGGGCAAAATGGCCGACGCCAAGAAGCTCATTGATTTCACGCGCGAGCGCCTCGGCCGCATTGACATTCTGGTGGCCAACGCCGGCATCTGGAACGAGCAGGACGCTCCGATCGAGAAAATGACCGAGCGCGAATGGGACGAAATGATCCGCGTCAACCTGAAAAGTGTCTATTCCGTGATTCACTTCACCGCGCCGCACATGATCGCGCAGAAGAGCGGCAAAATCGTAGCCATCAGCTCCACGGCCGGGCAGCGCGGCGAATCGTTCCACACTCATTATGGTGCGACGAAAGGCGCCGTCATCAGCTTCGTGAAGGGCTTGGCCACCGAACTCGGCCCGCACAACATCCTGGTAAATTGCGTCGCGCCGGGCTGGGTGGATACGGACATGTCCAAATCCGTCCTCCGCACCAAGACCGGATTGAAGTCGGCGCTGGTGCCCATTCCCCTGAAGCGCGTGGGCACCGCCGAAGAAATCGCCGGTCCCATTCTTTTTGCCGCTTCCGACCTGGCAACCTTTATCACCGGTGAAGTGATCAACGTTAATGGAGGTTCAGTTCTCTGCGGGTGATTCCCATGAAAATATTCGCTCCCAGCGCGGCCATCCGCCGCTCCCTTGCATTCTCACTATTGTTCGCGTGCGCCTGGTTCGCTGCGCCCTCTCCCGCCGTTGCGCAGGACGAAGTCATGCTGCCCGCGCAGAGCTCCGCCAAAGCCAAACAATTGCTCCAGCAAGCGATCGATGGCCTGGGCGGCGCGGCCTACCTCAACGTCCACGACGTCACTTGCAAGGGCCGCCTCAGCCAGTTCGGACATTCCGGCGATCTGAACGGCTTTGAAACCTTTATTGATTACGCCCAGCCGCCTTTCAAGGACCGCACCGAAAATCTTCCCAAGCGCAACATCATCTCCGTCAATAATGGCGACAAGGGCTGGAGCCTCGATCGCGGCGGCGTCTCCGAAGCCACCATCACCGATATCGCCACCTTTCAGGAAGACATCAAAAAAGATATAGACAACATTTTGCGCCACCGCATCCACGAACCCGGGATGATTTTCCGCTATGGCGGCCTCGACGTGGTTGACTACCAGGAAGCGGACTGGGTCGAAATGGTGGATAGCGACAATCGCACCATCCGCATCGCCATCTCTCGCGACACGCACCTGCCCATCCGCAAAACCGTGGACACCCGCGACGCCAACACCCGTATGCGCACCCAGGAAGTGGAATACTATTCCAATTACCATCCCATTGACGGCGTCGAAACTCCCTTCCAGATCACCCGTGAACGCAATGGCATGAAGATGTATCAAGTCTTCTTCGATAAATGCGAGTACAACACCAATCTCTCCGACGCGCTCTTCACCAAGGAATCGCTAGACGAACGCTGGGAAAAAGTCGGCAAAAAAGACAAAAAGTCCAAAGACAAGCCCAGCAGCAGCAATAACGACAAGAACTGACCCCGCCTCGCGATCCATCGTTCTCGTGCCGTAGGGGCGGGTCTCAGACCCGCCCCTTTTTCGTTCCGCTAGCGAAACGCTAAGAGCCGTACGCGCGCCGATTTAGCGGATTCCAGTTTTTGATGTCATCCGGAGCGCAGCGAAGCCTGCCTGCCGTAGGCAGGAACCTCTCATCGCCTGCAGCGCGTCCCAGTCCAAATGAGCGAGCAAGACCTCTCCCATAAGACCCCATAGTTTTCCTCTGTGTCTCTGTGCCTCCGTGGCGTTTTTCCCCCCGCCCCCGCCAACTGGCCCATTCCCCAGCCACCGGAGTATAATCGTCGGATGCCAATGACGCACCAAAGCGAACAGATGCACGGCACCACGGTCCTGTGCGTCCGCAAAGACAATAAAGTCGTCCTCACCGCCGATGGACAGGTCACCATGGGCGACGGCGTGATCAAGCACAGCGCGAAAAAAACGCGCCGCCTCTATAACGACAAGATCATCGCGGGCTTCGCCGGCAGCACGGCCGACGCCCTCTCGCTCTTCGGACGCTTTGAAGGCAAATTGCAGGAATTTCACGGCAATCTGGCCCGCGCCGCCGTTGAACTCGCCAAGGAATGGCGCACGGACCGTTCGCTGCGCCACCTGGACGCTCTTCTGCTCGTCGCCGACGCCAAAGCCACGTTCCTGATCTCCGGCAATGGCGACGTGATCGAGCCGGACGACGGCATCTGCGCCATCGGCTCGGGCGGCTCTTACGCCGTCGCCGCCGCGCGCGCCATGGCCAAATTCACCAAGCTCAGCGCCAAAGATATCGCCGCCGAAGCCATGCGCATCGCCAGCGAAATCTGCATCTACACCAACGCCAATTTCAGCGTCGAAGAGCTATGACCGAAAAATCGGAGAAAGACATGGTTATCTATCTGTCCGGCAGTGAGTCGCAGACGCCCGAGCCGGAGCCGCTGCCGTCGTTCGACGAGCTCACGCCGCGCGAGATCGTTGTCGAGCTCGATAAATACATCGTCGGTCAGAACCTCGCCAAAAAGGCGGTCGCCATCGCCCTGCGCAACCGCGTGCGCCGCCAGAAACTCGCTCCCGAGCTCGCCGAAGACATTCTGCCGAAAAACATCCTGATGATCGGTCCCACCGGCGTAGGCAAGACGGAAATCGCCCGCCGCCTGGCGCGTCTGGCCGGCTGCCCGTTCGTGAAAGTGGAAGCCTCGAAATATACGGAAGTCGGTTACGTCGGCCGCGACGTTGAATCCATGGTCCGCGACCTGGTGGAGACCGCGATTGACATGGTCCGCGAGGAAAAGCTCGACGAAGTTGCCGAGCGCGCCGAGCAGTCCGCCGAAGACCGTCTGCTCGATCTGCTGCTGCCGCCTTCGCCCATGCCGGCGGAGATAAATCCTGCCAGCGAAGCGCAGCGCCGCGAGCAAGTCGCGCGCACTCGCGATAAACTCCGCGCCCAGCTCCGCGAAGGCAAGCTCGATCAGCGCATGGTGGAAGTGGAAGTCCGCGAGCGCCAGATGCCTTCTTTCGAAATCATCACCAATCAAGGCGTCGAGGAAATGGATATCAACGTCAAGGACATGCTCTCCGGCATGTTCGGACAGCAAAAGAAAAAGCGCAAAATGACGGTCGCCGAGGCTTTCGATTACCTGATCCAGGAAGAAGAAAATCGCCTCATTGACATGGACCAGGTCACGCGCATCGCCGTGGACCGCGTCGAGCAGATGGGCATCCTCTTCATAGACGAAATTGACAAAATCGCCGGCCGCGAATCCGGCCACGGCCCGGACGTCTCCCGCGAAGGCGTGCAGCGCGACATTCTGCCCATCGTCGAAGGCACCACCGTGAATACCCGCTACGGAATGGTGCGCACCGACCATATTTTATTCATCGCCGCCGGCGCGTTTCACACCACCAAGCCTTCGGACCTCATCCCTGAACTGCAGGGCCGCTTTCCCATCCGCGTGGAACTCGCTTCGCTCTCCGAGGCCGATTTCATCCGCATTCTCACCGAGCCCAAAAACGCGCTCATCAAGCAGTACATCGCCCTGCTCGATACCGAGCCTTTCAAGCTCAGCTTCACGGAAGACGCCATCGCCTCCATCGCCAAATTCGCGGCCAAGGTCAACGAGCACACCGAAAATATCGGCGCGCGCCGCCTGCACACCATCCTGGAAAAAGTTCTCGAGGAAATTTCCTTCGAAGCTCCGGAAATGAAGAAGAAATCCTTTAAAGTGGACGCCGCCTACGTACAAAAGCAATTGGCCAATATCGTCAAGGACCAGGACCTCAGCCGCTACATTCTCTAGTGCACAGCGGTTTTTGTAGCGGCGGCCTTCAGGCCGCCAGCCTTTGAAGTTTTCTGCCGCGGCTGCCAGTTTTTGAAAGAGCGGGACTTCAGTCCCGCCGTAAGGGAACCGAGATGCAAGGGGCTTTCGCCCCTGAAGCGTGCCTTCGTACTCTATTCGGAAATCTTTCACAAAATGGAAAATCGCAACGGGTTCCCACCCTCTCAGGTTCCGCACACCAACATCGCGCTGTCGCCCATTTTCCATTTTCTAATTTCCATTTTCGCCTTCGCCTTCCTGACGGCAGGCTGCGCCGCTCCCGGCGAGCCGATCGAGCGTCGCCCACGCGTCCCCACTCCCGTCGCCGACCTCACCGCCGTACAACAGGGTGATGACGTACTCCTCAGCTTCACACTGCCGAAAGAGTCCGTGGACCGCCGCCCACTGAAGCAACCGCCGGCCGTCGAGATTTATCGCGATTTCGCCCCCGCCGCCTCCTCCAGCGCCGCAAACGCCAGTACCCCGCCAGGCGCTCCCGCGAATCCCACGCCGCTCGTCACCATCCCCTCCGCCATGGTGGACCAGTACGACGACCGCGGCCACTTTCGCTACCTGGATTCGCTGAAGCCCGAGGATTTCACGCAACATCCCGCCGCCCAGGCGATTTACATCGTGCGCACCCGCGCCTCCACCAAGAAAGCGTCGGCAGATTCGAACGTCGCCGCGTTGCGCGTCGAACCCGCGGCGGACCCGATCACGGATCTTCGCGCCGAAGTCACTCACCAGGGCATAGTGCTTTCCTGGACGCCTCCGCAAAAGACCCTGACCGGCTCAGTTCCGCCGATCGCCTCCTATCGCATTTATCGCTCGGAACCCGAATCGCAAGTGCAATCCGCTTCCTTGAACGCGCCTAAGGAAAATTCCAAAGCGAATTCGCCCCCTGTGCGCATCGGCGACGCGTCCGCTCCGCCATTTCGTGATTCTCAGATCAAATTCGGAAACACTTACACCTATTCCGTGCGCAGTGTCGCGCAATATCAGGACGCGCAGCCGCCGTCCGCTGATTCCAATCTCGTCACCGTCACCCCGCGCGATACGTTCCCTCCCGCGGCTCCGCAGGGCCTCGTCGTCGTATTCGTTCCGGCGCACAACGCGGCGGTCGCCTATTTCGATCTTTCCTGGTCCATCAACGCGGAAAACGACATCGCCGGCTACAACATCTATAGGAGTGAACAAGAGGGCACGCCCGGCAACAAACTGAATCCCCAGTTGTTGCTTACTCCCGCATTTCGCGATATGAATGTGGTGCCCGGCCAACGTTACTTCTATACTGTTACTGCAGTCGATCGCTCGGGTAACGAGAGCCCCGCAAGCGCGGCAGCATCCGGCGAGATGCCTGCCGTGATTCCTGACTGACCACCTGCGAAAGTGCCCGTGGAAGCTCCGCCTGGATTATGACTGAACCCATCGCCAACCCGGCAGCAGCCGTTGCGGACGTGCACGCCGCGATAAAAGTCGCCAGTCCGGCGTTGCGCACCGGCCTGTACACCGGCGCGTTGCTCATCATCGTGATGGTCGGCTCGCTCGTCGCGGCGAATAGCTTGTCCTGGCTCGATAATCGCGCTCTGGAGCGCAACGCCGCCTCCTACGGCCTGTTCGTCATCTTCATGCTGATTCCGATTTGCCGCTTCCTTAATCGTCCCCTCAAAATGTTCACCTCTGCCATGATCGGCTGGTCCATGTTCGTGCTCGCCTACGATGTCGCCGGCTTTTTCTTCCACAATCTTTTTGAGGCGCTGCGCACCCCTTTTAACGCGTTCATCGAAGGAGCCATCATCTACGGCGTCTGCGCGGTCGGCTCCTGGGTCGGCGGCATGGCCCTGCAAGCGCGCCAGCAACCCATCGCGCCTCGCCGCCGCCGCTCCGATTTCTTTTCCAGCCATCACCGATGAAGCTCTGCCGTTTCCAGCCCCTGGAATTTGACGCCCAAAATGTAAGCCGCTCGGCGCAGCAAACTCATCCTGCCCCGCGCGCGGGCATCATTGAAGGCGAGCGCATCGCGGAAATTCACGGCGAACTCTGGGGCCCGCGCGAGCGCACCGGAAAATCCTGGCCGCTCGGCGAAGTGCAGTTCCTGCCTCCCTCCATTCCCAGCAAAATCGTCTGCGTCGGCCGCAATTACGCGGAACACGCCAAGGAACTCGGCAACGAACCACCCAAGCAGCCGCTCATCTTTTTCAAGCCGCCCTCCTCCATCATCGCTCCGCAAGAACCCATCGTCCTGCCGCTGCTCTCCCAGCGCGTGGATTTCGAAGGTGAGCTCGCCGTCATCATCAGCCGCCGCTGCTACCAATTACCCGCCGAAGAAAATACCGCCGATCACGTTCTCGGCTACACCTGTTTGAACGACGTCACTGCGCGCGACCTGCAGAAGCTCGACGTCCAGTTCACCCGCGCCAAAGGCTTCGACACCTTCTGCCCCTTCGGCCCCGTCCTCGAAACGCAGCTCGCCCCGTCCGGCGTCACTCTCGAAACTTTCGTGAATGGAATCAGGAAACAGTCTGGACACACGTCGGAAATGATCTTTTCCGTTGATGCTATAATCCGCTTCATTGCGCAGGTGATGACGCTTGAACCAGGCGACCTGATCGCCACCGGCACGCCTTCCGGCGTGGGCCCGCTGGCCCCCGGCGACGTAGTCGAAGTCAGCATCACCGGCATCGGCACGCTAAGCAATCCAGTCATCCCCGCGCAATAGTGCAAAGCACGTGTGTATGAAACGTAGGGCCACGGCATGTCGCAGATCCGCCGTAGGAGGACCGTGCCCGCAGCTGGGGCACATCCGCCGTCACGCGAGTCCGGTGACATCGGGTTTTGTAGGGGCGGGTCTCAGACCCGCCCTGTGATCACGCGGCGAAATGCGATGTTCGCGCGCGAATCAACGCAAAAAAATAGAATTCAGCTCTGGCAAGTTTTTCCTGACGAAATGATCAGCATGCAGAAGGGCGCACGTTGAAAGAACTCTTCAGCGATTGGCACGAATGGCTTCCGCTCGCCGGAATTGCAGTGCTGGTTCTCGTCGGCATCGTCCTCTGGCTCCGTCGCAAGCCAGAAAGCGAAGACGACATCGAACGCCAGCGCCGCGCCTACCTCAACCGCGTCGGCCGCATCGTCGAAGGTCAGGTCCTCGAAGTCGTTGACCACCGCACCGGCGATACTCACCTTCCGGGCGCCAAACCAACCGGCATCTTGCCGAAGCGCTCGCCCTCCCCGGCGTCTTCCAACGGCACCCAAAAGCTTCTCTACTACACGTACTCCATTTCCGGCGTCACCTACGAAACCGCCCAGGACATCACCGGCCTCGAAGAAGCCGTGCACCTCAGCCGCGTAGCCGCCGGCCAAACCGCCAGCGTAAAATACGACCCCTCCAATCCCAGCAACTCCATCCTCCTCGCCGACGATTGGTCAGGCTTGCACTGAGGCCGCAGGCCGAAGTGTTTACACTGATGCCAAAGGCCGAACTGCTTGCACTGAGAGTGCCTCTGGTTTAACTATGAACCCGATTCACGTGAACAAGTGGCGGACGCTACAGGCGTTCTTTATTGCGCCGTTTATTGTGCCTTTTGTGCTTCTGCTGCCGCTTCCTGATCGGGGTAATTACGGTCATTTTTCTATCACCGGACTGTTCGGCAGCTTCTTCCTCTATTTGTTGTATGGCGTGCCAATCGCGTACGCTGCCGAGTTATTCCTGGGATTACCGGCCTGGATGCTTTTCAAACACTATGACATTCGTTCATTGGCCGCGTTTGCGGCGGCTGGCGCGCTTTTTGGCTGGCTCGTGTACGTCGCGATGGACGCTTTCGCAGGAGATTTCGCGGATCCTTGGACAAGTCTCTTAAATCCATTGTCATCCCCGTATGTTCCGTTATGCGTTATCGCGGGGGCGGCATCCGCTGTCATATTTCGCGCTATCGTATTTTTAGGTCCCCAAGCTGACGACTCCGCATAGCCACTCCCTGAATCGTTCGAGTTCGCGTCTAAGCTTTCACAAATAGGCACGCAACCATCGGAGTGATAAACTTTCTTGTTTTACGGAGGACCAAATTGTTTCGACTTGAGCGCCTGCCAGCCCTCGCCATTCTTATCCTCGCCGCCGCAGCACTCGCAACCGCGGTAACCATCGCGCCCGTATCCGCGCGACCAACCACTCAGCCTCCGCCGCAGACATCAGCAAAGCAAAATCAAAATCCCGCGTCATCCGCGCCCACGATCGATCCCAATCTCTACTCAGCCATGCGCTGGCGCCTCATCGGCCCCTACCGCGCCGGACGCGTCTCCGCCGTCGCCGGCATTCCCGGCGACCCCACCACCTATTACATGGGCACGCCCGGCGGCGGCGTCTGGAAGACCACCAGCGGCGGCACGGTCTGGACACCCATATTCGACGACGAGCATGTCGCCTCCATCGGCGACCTCGCCGTCGCTCCATCAAATCCCAATATCATCATCGTCGGCACCGGAGAACAAACCGACGGCGACGGCGTTTACCGCTCCACTGATGCCGGCGCCACCTGGACCAACATCGGCCTGAAAGATTCGCGTTACATCAGCACCGTCATCATCAATCCGCGCAATCCGGACATCATCATCGTCGGCGTCCTCGGTCATCCCATTCTCGGCGTCTCCAAACCCAGCGAAAATCGGGGCGTCTACAAAACCACCGACGGCGGCAAGACCTGGACCAAAACTCTCTACAAAGACGACATGGCCGGCGTCTCCAACATGGCCGCCGACCCCAATAATCCGCGCATCCTCTACGCCGCTCTCTGGAAGCCCTTCGATTTCCGCGCGGGTCCTCCCGACTCCAAAACCCAGGACTCCTGGATTTACAAATCTACTGACGAAGGCTCCACGTGGAAGTCCGTCTCGGAATCCGGCTTGCCCACCGAACCGCGCGGCCGCGTCGGCCTGGCCGTCGCACCCGGCACCAAAGGCCAGCGCGTTTTCGCAATCATGGACCCCGGCCTATACCGCTCAGACGACGGCGGCGCAAACTGGCGCCAGATCACGAAAGACCCGCGTATCACCGGCAATCTCTATATCTGTCGCGTGTACGTTGACCCCAAAAATCCCGACGTTGTTTACGTCATGCAGACCACCACCTACCGCTCCACCGATGGCGGCCAGAATTTCATCGCCTTTAAAGGCTCGCCCGGCGGCGACGATTACCACGTCCTGTGGATTGACCCGCAAAATCCGAACCGCATGTTTCTCGGCGTGGACCAGGGCGCCACCATCAGCCTCGACGGCGGCCACACCTGGAGCAGTTGGTACAATCAACCCACCGGCCAGTTCTATCACGTCATCACCGACAATCAGTTCCCCTACATTTCCTACGCCCCGCAGCAGGATAGCGGCACCGTCGCCGTTCCCAATCGCAGCGATTATGGCGAAATCAGTTTTCGCGACTGGTTTTCCATCGGCGGCTTCGAATTCTGTTACATCGCGCCCGATCCCGCGAATCCCAATATCGTCTATTCCGGCGGATGGTACGGAGCCGTCGTCCGCTTCGATAAAACCACCGGGCAAATCCTGCACGTTTTTGTTCGCCGCGCGAATGACCGCATGTCGCAGATGCCTCCGCTCGTTTTTTCGCCGCAGGATCCGCGCACGCTCTATCTCGGCGCGCAATACGTTCTGAAAACCACCGACGCTGGCAATAGTTGGACCCAGATCAGCCCGGATCTCACCACTTCCGCGAGCGAGCAGCCCGCCGCTCAGCCTCAATCGCAGAACGCGCCTCCGGCTCCCGCAGCCACCTCACCACGCGCCGCAAATGGCCATGCTCCGCTCGCCAACGATGAAAATGCCGCGGAACTGGAAGACCGTGATGCCGGCGGCAAGGACGACTTCGAAGAAAGCGCCCAACGCCCGCGCCGCACCTCGCTCACCGTGCTCACCCCTTCGCCCATCAGCGCCGAAGTCCTGTGGGCCAGCACCAGCAACGGCTTGATCCAGACCACGCGTGATGCTTCGCACACCTGGCAAGACGTCACGCCGCCCAGCCTCCCGCAAAATAGCGACATCGAAGCCATCGAAGCTTCTCACTACGACGCGAGCACCGCCTACGCCGTGCTTTCCGCCCGCCAGGATCCGCATCCCTACATCTATCGCACCCGCGACGCCGGAAAATCCTGGCAGCTCATCACCGCTGGACTCGATCCCGGCTGGGTCGCGCGCGTCCTTCGCGAAGATCCGGTGCGCAAAGGCTTGCTTTACGCCGGCACGGAAGACGCTCTTTACGTTTCGTTCGATGATGGCGACCACTGGCAATCCCTGCAGCTCAATTTCCCCGCGTCGGACGTTCGCGATCTCGCCGTCCATGGCGATGATCTCGTCGCCGCCACTTATGGCCGCGGCCTTTGGATCCTCGATGACCTCTCGCCCCTTCGCCAGGCCGGTCCGCAAGTCCTGTCCGCCGGCGCCTATCTTCTCAAGCCCGCGCCCACCGTCCGCGTTCGCTACGACAATGACCAGGAAACTCCGCTGCCGCCCGAAGAGCCTACGGCGAAAAATCCTCCCGACGGCGCTGTCTTTTACTACTACTTGAAATCGGCGCCCACCACGCCGCTTTCGCTTGAAATCCACGACGCGCAGGGAAATTTCGTGCGCCGATTCACCAGCCTTCCGCCCAAACCCGATACCACGCCCAAAAATGTTCCAGATTATTGGTTCGGTCCGCAGCCGCAACTTTCCACGAACGTCGGCCTCAATCGCTTCGTCTGGGATTTGCGCTACGATCCGCCGCACGCTTTGAATTTCAGCTACTACGGCGGGATGCTCGATTACATCGAATACACTCTCTCCGACCATGCGCTTCCCGGCGATACGCCGCGCGAGCAAACGCTCGGCCCCCTCGCCGTTCCCGGCCATTACGAAGTCTTTCTCATCGGCAATGGCTCGCTGATGAAGCAACCGCTCACCATCACGCTCGATCCGCGCGTCCACGTGTCGCAAGCCGATCTCGATACCCAGCTCGTCGCTTCCAAACGCATCGTTTCCGGCCTGGCCGCCAGCGCCAAAGCCTATGACTCGATCACTTCGCTCCGCGCCGCCATCGCCGATCGCCTGAAGACGCTCGGACCCATGCCGGAAGAAAAACCGGTTGCCCAGGGCGCTGCCGCCACCGCGACAAACGCCCAGGAAAAAACCGCGGAAGAAAAAGCGAAAGACGCGGAAGCCGCAAGACAAGCAGGGGCCGCTGCCGCGCAGCCGCCCGCCGTCAATCCGCAAGCCCGGGCTTCCGCCGATGCGTTGAAAGAACTGGACAAGAAAGCCGAAGCCATTCAGGAAGGAGCCTTCACGTCGCCAGGTGTAGGCCCCGTCAATCGCGACCTCGCCCGCACCTCCTTCTTCATCCAATCCGGCGACGCCGCCCCCAGCGAAACAGCCAAATCCGCGCTAGACGAATCCTGCTCCGCGCTAAACAAAGACCTGGCCGCCTGGCACGACCTGGACGCCAACGCAGTGCCGGCAACAAACACCATAATCACCAAATCCAGCCTAGCCACGCTTCCCACAGCCACGGTAATGTCCATAACCGCAGCTCCGTCAAACGGCGCCCCCGCCGACGCCTGCCAACCGTAGCGCAGGCGCCTCGCCGGCTCCGCGGTTTTTGCCCTTGATTTTGCCCTTGTAGGGGCGGGTCTCAGACGCGTAGTTTGCGTCCCGGATGTCGTTGCGGGACCCGCCCTCGATCCACCGGCACCCATCGGGTGGCACGCCTGCCGAAAGCAGGCGTCTCGCCGGCTCGGTCGTCTTTGCCCTTGATTTTGCGTTTGTAGGGGCGGGTCTGAGACCCGCCCTCGATCCACTGGCACCAATACCGCCGACGTCTCGGCTGTCCTTGCTGTTGATTCTGTATTGGTAGGCGCGCTGCTTGCTGCGCCCGGTTTTGAATTGGGGTGTCGGGGCGCGGCATGCCGTGCCCGCTTCTAATTGTCTACCCAACCATCGGTTCTCAAACCTCCGGCCGAGCCTTGATTTTTCCGCCCCATTAGCGTATATACAATAATGTGTTCTCGTGGGACGCGCAAAAAGCCGTCACCAATCTCGCGAAGCACGATGTCTCATTTGAGGAAGCGGTAACAGTCTTCAGCGATCCCGACGCACTGGATTGGTCTGACGTCGAGCATTCCGGCCATGAAGCGCGCCACAAGAGGTTGGGAGCCTCTTCTGAGGCCCGGGTCCTGTTAGTTGTCTATATGGTGAGGAAACGGAGTCATGCCAAAGAAACCATCCGCCTCATCAGCGCGCGGCAGGCAAGCCGCAAAGAACGCAAAGCATATTTCGGACAGCCGCATTGATTTCTCGGATATCCCGGAATCCACCGCCGACGAACTCAAGCGCGCGCGCCGTGTAGGCCGTCCCAAAACGGGAAATGCCAAGCAGCTCATTGCCATCCGTATCGCTCCGCCGCTCCTCGCACGCCTGCGCCGCCTCGCCGCCAAGCAGTCCAAACCCTACCAAACCCTCATCCACGAGCTGCTTGAGCGCGCTGCCCGGAACTGACGCAACCTGGACAGCTGCAACCCGGACCGCCAGCGCGCTGGCGCGGGCGGAGATCCTCGCCTCCGCGTTTCCCCTCAAACGGGCGCGTCTCACACCCGTATTCTGACCGGCGACTCTGATAGACTCTGCCCACTCTAGGATTTGCAGAGGCCGCGCTTGAATATTGCTTCGCGCTTGAAACTTGCGGGGTTCGCTTCGCTCCTCTTCGTTGTAGTTTATGCGCCTGCCTTTGCCACGGTAGCGCTGTTACGCCCGAGCGTCCGGGTCACGATACCGCTCATCATCATCATTTCCGCGGGGCTGGCTGCACTGCTCATCGTGCTCCGCGCGGGCGGCGCGCAAGGGATTGCAGAGTTCGGCATCGCATTGTCTCCAGCTTCATACGTCCTCGCAGCGACGCTGGCGGGCATTCTCGTCGGTAGTGCGCTTGCCTACCTCTCCGCCGTCTATCCCGCCACCGCTCCACTCGATCTCTCCACGTTGCGACCCTGGATGGTCTTCGTCTTTTTCGTTATTGCCGCCCCCATTCAGGAAGAACTCATCTTTCGCGGCCTGCTGCAGACCACCATGGCGCGCGCGGTATCGGCGCCGGAGAGCTTCTGGGACGTGCATTTCCCGGTCGCTTTCGTAGCCGCGCTTTTCGGAGCGATTCATTTGGACTCGGGCCTCGTGGTCGCGGCCGGCGCTCTCCTGCTGGGGCTGATTGCGGGGGAGTTACGAAGGATGAGCGGTAGCTTGGCGCCCGCAATCCTGTTTCATGCCCTCCTCAACGCCGCATCGGCGCTATGGCCAGCCCGGTAACCCCGCGGATCTGGCTCAACGCCTGCTTGCGGTCCCAACCACGTATGTTTCCAGCGTTTACGCAGTGCCGCTTTTCTCTAGGTTATGAGCCCCCGAGTACACCCGATTCGCAATTTTTTTGCGAACGTGCTACCGTGCTCTGTGATTTACCATCACAATTCGCGACCGGCGCAAGGAATGAACCAGCCGAACCTCCCAACTCCCGGTTCCTCCCACCGAACCCGCTCCAGCATCCGCACCACCCTCCAACGCCCCGCCGGCCCCGCGCTTGAACAGTTTGCGGAAAAACAGGAAGGGCGGGGCTTCAGCCCCGCCGTAGATCGTGCCTTTTCTTTTGGGGCTTTAGCCCCTGAAGCCTCGCTTTTGGCTTTTTCCGAAAACTGTGAATCCGCCCGTCGCCGCCAGCCGACCAGAGCCCAACGCCCGTCGCACCATTTCCCATCCGTAGCAGCTGCCATTTTCCCCGCCGCAATGGCTTCTAGCCACTCGTTTATCCTGAGCGCATTTTGCGAAGGGTCACAAGCCACGAGCCACTGCTTTTTCAATCGCCAACCCGCGCGATTAGAAATCGTTATATCTCGTAGAAAACAAAGGACCGGCACCCAATTCAATCGCCAACATTTCAATGGTTCCTGTAGCGCAAATTGCGCGCCACGCGCGGCCGTTTACCGCACCCCGATCGCGCGTTCATTTTCCCGAGCCACGGGCCGCGCGTCGCGGTGCGCAGTTCACCAATCACCAATCACCACTCACCAATCACGCCTTTCCTGCCACGAGTCACGCCCTTGACCACCCACCGCAAGCACCACGACCGCCTCGAAGAGCTTCGCAAGCTCAACCGCGAAGCTGAAGCCGGCGGCGGAGCCGAGCGCCGCGAGCGCGAACACCAGCAATCCAAACTCAGCGCCCGCGAACGCATAGACCTGCTGCTCGATCAAGGCTCTTTCGAAGAGCTGGATAAATTCGTCCGCCACCACTCCCACGATTTCGGCATGGAAACTCAGCGCCCTCCCGGCGACGGCTTCATCACCGGCTACGGCCGCATCGGCGGCCGCCTGGTATACGTCTTCGCGCAGGACTTCACCGTCTTCGGCGGCTCGCTTTCCGAAGCCAATGCCGCAAAGATCATCAAAATCATGGACTTGGCCCTGCGGCAGGGCGCGCCGGTGATCGGCCTGAACGATTCCGGCGGCGCCCGCATTCAGGAAGGCGTGATGTCGCTCGCGGGCTACGCCGAAATCTTCCTGCGCAACACCCTTTCCAGCGGCGTGATCCCGCAGATCAGCGCCATCATGGGCCCTTGCGCCGGAGGCGCGGTGTATTCCCCCGCGATCACCGACTTCATTTTCATGACGCGCGACACCTCCTACATGTTCGTCACCGGCCCGGACGTCATCAAGACCGTCACGCACGAGGAAGTCACCAAGCAGGAACTGGGCGGCGCGATGACCCACAACGCCACCAGCGGCGTCGCCCATTTCGTTTCCCGCGACGACGCCGAATGTCTGGCCATGATCCGCGAACTCTTCAGCTATCTCCCTTCGAACAATCTGGACGACCCGCCGCGTAAGCCATCGAACGATCCCTGGGACCGCGCGACGCCCGCCCTCAACGCGCTCGTCCCGGAAAACCCCCAGCAGCCCTACGATATGAAAGATGTGATTCACGCGCTCGCCGACGATTCCGAATTCTTCGAAGTCCACGAGCACTACGCGAAAAATATCGTGGTCGGCTTCGCGCGCCTCGACGGCCGCTCCGTCGGCATCGTCGCCAATCAGCCCGCTTTCCTCGCCGGCGTCCTGGATATCAACGCTTCCGTAAAAGGCGCGCGCTTCGTGCGCTTCTGCGACGCGTTCAACATTCCTCTGATCACTTTCGAAGACGTTCCCGGCTTCCTCCCCGGCACCCAGCAGGAATTCGGCGGCATCATCAGGCATGGCGCGAAATTGCTCTTCGCCTTCGCCGAAGCCACCGTCCCGAAAATCACGGTGATCACTCGCAAAGCGTATGGCGGCGCCTACTGCGTCATGTCTTCCAAGCACATTCGCACCGATATCAATTTCGCCTGGCCCACCGCGGAAATCGCGGTGATGGGCCCCGAAGGCGCCGTCAATATCGTCTACAAACGTGAAATTGACCGCGCTCCGGAAGCCGAACAAGAAAATCTCCGCCGCGAAAAAATCGAAGACTTCCGCGAACGCTTCGCCAACCCCTACGTGGCCGCCGAACGCGGCTACATTGACGCCGTAATCGAGCCAGCCGAAACCCGCGCCAAACTAATCACCGCCCTCCGCTCCCTGGAAAACAAGCGCGACACCAACCCCCGCAAAAAGCACGGCAATATCCCGCTATGATAGTGCTGCTCGATATGACACCAAGTGTCAGGAATGCTGGATTTTCGTGGCGAATTCCGGTAGTATCCTTTGGTTTTGCCTCGCGGCCATTACTCGGGGAAAGGTTAGGAAAACGGGATGCAAAAGAAACCCAGCGGCCCTAAGACGTTGCTCGAATCGCTCGATGCTCTGGTCGAGAAGCACCACCTGCTCAAGCACCCTTTTTACCAGGCTTGGTCCGAAGGCCGCCTCTCGAAGCAGCAACTGGGCTTGTACGCCGAACAGTATTACCAGCACGTGCTGGCGTTCCCCGAGAACCTGAAGCAACTCGCCGCCCGCACCAATGGCGACGCCACCTTGAAATCCATCGTAAAGGAAAATCTCGACGAAGAATTGGATGCCTCGTCGCCGCACCCGCAGCTTTGGCGCCAGTTCGCGGAGTCGCTCGGAGTGAGTGACGCTTCTCTCGATTCCGCCCAACCGCGCCCGGGCGTGGCCGCGCTGCTGGATACGTACGACGAAGTTGCCGCCCAAGGCTCCGTGACCCAGGCGGTCGCCGCGTTCTACGTTTACGAAGCGCAAGTTCCGGAAATCGCCACGCGGAAAATTTCCGGCCTCCGCAGCTTTTACGGAATCACTGAACCGCGCGCGCTGGCTTACTTCGCGGTCCACGAGGAAGCGGACGTCCGCCACCGCGCCGCGTGGCGCGAATGGCTCGTCGCCCAGGAAAATGTGGACACAGTGGGCGTCCTCTGCGCCGCCGAACGCAGCCTGAAAGCGCTATGGGGCGCGCTCGACGCGGTTTATCCGCAAGGTTGCATGTCGAAAAATTGATTAATCGCAATCGCTGCGGATTTTGCGTGAGTTGGACAGAGTTCCTGAAGTCACCCGGCGAGAATTCCGTGCAGAAGTTCTGCTTTCAACTTTGAACTATTAACTTTCAGCTGTCTTTCTTGAACACTTTCACTCCGTCCCGTCCCGCGATCACCGCTTGCGAAGCATATTTCAGAAACAATCCGTGCTCCACTAGTCCGACCACATGATCGAGGTGGTGCGCGATCTCCTTCGGATCCTCCATAGGCCCGAACGCACAATTCAGAATGTAATGTCCGCCGTCGGTGATGAAAGGCTTCTGATCGGCTCCCACCCGCATCGAGGGATTCCCGCCCAGTTCGCGCAATCTCTGCGCCGTCACTTGCCACCCAAACGGCACCACTTCCACCGGGACGGCGACGAGCTGCCCCAATCGCTGCACGATCTTGGTGTCGTCCGCCACCACCGCCATGCGCTTGCTCGCTGCCGCCACAATCTTCTCGCGCAGCAATGCGCCGCCGTGGCCCTTGATCAAGTACAGCGGTCCGGGAAGAACTTCGTCCGCGCCATCAATGGTCAAGTCGATCTGCGTATGCTCGGCAAACGTGGTGAGCGGAATTCCCAGGGCGTTTGCTTGCTCGGTAGTGCGCTCGGAAGTGGGAATCCCGACGACGCGCAAACCATCCTGCTTTACTCTGCGTCCGAGCGCCGCCACGGCAAACGCCGCCGTCGAGCCGGTGCCAAGGCCGACGACCATGCCGTCTTCCACCAACTTGGCGGCAGCTTCGCCCGCCTCTGCCTTCCACCGATCTTGTTGTGACGGTTGCGTGTGCCCGCTCATCTCAATTGCTCCGAAGCGCCCATCATAGCCGGAGACGCCAGAGTTGCCAACCTCGCCCTGAAAACTACGAAAGGTGAGACGTGCGGCGAAAATGCGCTGCACGGAACTGGCACTCTTAGGCGACGAACGGAAACACTGCCCTGTTGTCACAATTCCGTAATACTCGCGCGCGAATCGTGCGCGGCGGGCCTTCGCAGTCCCCGTGGAAACGTAGTAGGCTCTTGCGTGCCGTCATGAATAGTCAAGAGACACAAAAACTGCGAAACCTGCTGACGCGGCGACAGTGGACGCCGCTCATCGAGCAATTGCAGCGTCTTGGCCCCGGCCCGGCCGCCGATTTCTGCATGACCGTGCCGTATGACGAGCAGCGAGCGCTTTTTCACGAGATGCCGATCGAGCTTGCGGCATCGCTGATCGTGCACCTGCCGTATTACCACGCGTACGTATTGCTGCATTCGCGTCCGGCGCAGGATATGCGCAGCATCATTGATGCGATGAGTCCGGGCGAACGTAATCACTTTCTCGACGCGCTGCCGGAGGAGGCGTGGCAGTGCTTGATGGACGAACTGGCCGCCGCCGGCTCGGGCGCTCCTTACTGTGCGGTGCCGGGAGCGGAGACCGGAGAGGTAACCACGGAATTTGTACCCGTGTCTGTGGACGTCGAACCGATCATTCAGGCCGAGCAAATCGAAAAGAGCTATCAGCAGCCCGACGGACGGCAAATCCAGGTAATCGCTCCCGTGGATTTTGCGGTGGAACCGAATACGATCATCGCGCTGCTGGGGCCATCCGGCTCCGGCAAATCAACTCTCCTGCGAATTCTTTCGGGTCTCGCGGCTCCTTCGGCGGGGGAAGTCTTGTGGCACGGCAAGCCAATGAGCCAATCGAGCCCGAATGTGGCCATCGTGTTTCAAAGTTTCGCGCTTTTTCCGTGGCTGACAGTACTGGAAAACGTGGAGGCGCCCTTGCTGGCGCGCGGCAGCACGCATTTCGAACGCCACCGTCGCGCGCTACGTGCGCTGGCGTCTGTGGGCTTGCACGGGTTTGAATCCGCGTATCCGAAGGAATTATCCGGCGGCATGAAACAGCGCGTGGGATTCGCGCGGGCGCTGGCGGTGGAACCGGAAATCCTGTTCATGGATGAGCCGTTCTCAGCGCTGGACGTGCTGACCGCGGAGAACCTGCGCGGAGAGCTTTTGGAGCTGTGGCTGGCCAAGAAGATTCCCACACGCAGCATTTTCATTGTCACTCACAATATTGAAGAAGCCGTGCTGCTGGCGGATCGCATTATCGTTCTCGGCCGCAACCCGGCAAAAATTCGCGCGGACTTTCGCGTGCCGCTGCAACACCCGCGCGACCGCAAGTCGGCTGCTTTCGTTCTGTACGTGGACTACATCTACAAAGTGATGACGCAGCCGCAGCTGGAACTGGCGCCTCCCGCAACATCCGAACACAAAGAGAGGGCGCCGACGCAGATGCTGCCGCATTCGCGGCCGGGAGGGGTAGCGGGCCTGGTGGAGCTTCTGAACGACCGCGGCGGCGAAGAGGATCTTTACCACGTCGCCGAGGAATTGCTGCTGGAAGTGGATGACCTGCTGCCGATTCTGGAGGCCGCGACGCTGCTGGGCTTCGCGACGGCGCACGAAGGCGATGTGCGCATCACTCCGGCGGGCCGCGCGTTTGCAGAAGCCGACATTCCCACCCGCAAGGAGCTCTTCCGCAAGGCGGTGCTGGAAAATGTCTCGCTGCTGCAGCAAATGCACACCGCTTTGGAAAAGAAATCCGATCACACCATGCCGGTGGAATTTTTTCGCGACCTCCTCGACGAACGTTTTGCGGAAAGGGAAGTGGACCAGCAGATCGAAACGGCGTTGAACTGGGGCCGTTACGCGGAACTTTTCACTTACGATCCCGAGGAAGACAGCGTGCATCTTCATCAGCTCGACCACCGGGGTGAAAACTCCGCGGAAAGCGCATCCTTGCACTAATGCCCGCGCAACCGCAGAAGACGTCGTCCGGAGTGCTGACCTGGGGGACCATCCCCGCGACGGTGCCCTCGATCTTCCGCGATTTGCCGATCCTGCTCGCGGCGCTGGCGCTTTTTTACGCGGTGTTGTCCATGACGCATTACTGGCTTTCGCCCGCCGGCGCTCCGACGGAAATCCATCTGGAACCAAGCGCGCTGCCGAAATACGCGATGTTTTCGGTGTTGCGCATCGCCGCCGCGTATTTCATCAGCCTGGCGTTCACGCTGGTTTATGGCTACGTCGCCGCATACAACGCGCGCGCCGAAAAGTTCATGGTGCCGCTGCTGGATACTTTGCAGTCCATCCCCGTGCTCAGTTTTCTGCCCGGAGTGATGCTGGCGATGGTCGCGCTGTTCCCCACCCGGCAAATGGGAGTGGAGCTGGGATCCATCCTGCTGATTTTCACCGGCCAGGTTTGGAACATGACCTTCAGTTTTTATTCCTCACTGAAGAATATTCCGCGCGAAATGCGCGAGGTTGCCGAAGTGTACCGCTGGAGCTGGTGGCAGCGATTCACGCAAATGGAGCTGCCCTATTCGATTATCGGGCTGGTGTGGAATTCGATGATGTCCGTGGCGGGCGGCTGGTTCTTTCTGATGGCTTGCGAAATGTTCACGCTGGGGAATCGCGATCTGCGCCTGCCGGGTTTGGGGTCGTACCTGCAAACCGCCGCGAACGCGGGAAACACGAGGGCGATCTTCTGGGGGCTCGGCGTGATGATCGGGATCATTATTTTGATAGACCAGATCATCTGGCGGCCCGTAATCGCCTGGGCGGAGAAATTCAAATTCGAGCAGGTGGAATCGGTGGACGCGCCCAGCTCCGCGGTGCTGGATCTACTGCGCAGTTCGAGAATTCTTCCCTTCCTCGCGCGTTTCACCGTCAAGCCCGCGAGTGAGGCGCTGAGTTTGCACTTCGCCAGGAAACATGCTGCCACGGGCCCGGTAGGCGTGACGCGCAAGATTTTTCAATGGATTACGCGCCTGCTGCTGCTGGTTCTGCTCGCCGGGGTCACATATGCATTCGTGAAAATGGTTCTCTTGCTCGTGCATTTGACGCGCGAGGAACTAAAAAGCATTTTTCTCGGCGCGGGCGCGACGCTTCTGCGTGTCGCGTTCACTCTGTTTCTTGCGGCGCTGTGGACGATTCCTGCAGGAGTGCTTATCGGTTTGAAACCCAAGCTTTCGGCCATTGCGCAGCCAATCGCTCAAGTGGCCGCGTCCGTGCCGGCCACCGCCCTTTTCCCCATCATCCTGCTCGTGCTGATTCGTGCCGGCGGCGGATTGGGAGTCGGTTCGATTGTGCTGCTGCTCCTCGGAACGCAGTGGTACATCCTCTTCAACGTGATCGCCGGTGCCACAGCTATTCCGACGGATCTGAAAGAGGTGTGCTCGATTTTCCGGTTTGGCAGGCTGGAACGCTGGCGGGAACTGTTGCTGCCGGGAATTTTCCCGTTTCTCATCACCGGATTTGTGACCGCGTCCGGCGGGGCGTGGAACGCCAGCATTATCGCGGAATATTTCCGATTTCGGGGGCACACGTACGTGACGACGGGGCTTGGCGCGGTAATCAGCAGCGCCACGGACACCGGAAATTTCAGGGTGCTGCTGGCGGCGACGATTGTAATGGCTGCAATGGTCGTCACTATCAATCGGCTGGTCTGGCGGCGGCTCTACAATCTGGCCTCGACGCGGTTTCGGCTGGAGAATTAACCTCGCGCCGCTCCGGGCGCCCTGTTCCTCTGAGCCAGCTATCGCTTCACGGCCCACAGCAAACCGATGCCGCCGAATATAAATCCGCGCTCGTCCAATCGTTCGTAGCCCATGCTTTGCACCAGCACAGAAAAATCGGCGATCGAGACGAAACTACGGATCGAGGCCGGAATGTACGTGTAGGTGCGCGGCCTGCCGTGCAGCACAGTGCCCCAGAAAGCACCCTGGGCATAGAGAAAGCCCAGATAAAGCTGCCGAAAAACTCGATTACGCGGAAGGAAGAAATCGAGAGCCACCATCATGCCGCCGGGCTTCGTGACGCGTTCGATTTCGCGGACGGCAGTGCCGAGGGACGGAAAATTTCGCAAGCCGTATCCGATAAATACGCAATCAAAGGATCCATCGGCGAAAGGCAGCACGGTGGCATCGGCGCACACGGCTTCATCCAGGCCGTGCGCGCGCGCCAGTCGCAGCATGCCTTCCGTAATATCCACGGCGACGGAGCGCGCACCCGGCAAATCGGCCAGCACCAGCCGCGAAAAATCGCCGGTGCCCGACGCCAGATCCAGGACCATCGCATTTTTCGGGAGCGCGGCGCGCGTGACTCCCAGGCGTTTCCAGCGGCCATCCATGCCATAGGAAATGACGCGCGTGATGAAATCGTATTTCGGCGCGATGGCGCTGAACATCTCGCGCATGAGCCGGGTATCCTGGCGTTCGACGGGGGTTCCCATAGTGCGTAGCGAATCTTACACGGATTGCGACTGCTAAAACCGAGCTTCTTTCGACTCAGGGCGAAGCGAGCGTGAGGCTGCCCGCTCGCGCGAGAAGCGCCGGCAATTCCCTTCGCACCACGTCGGCCTTCTTGCCCATGCGGCTCGCCACTTGGCGGCGCGCGGCCTGCACGGTTTGCAGATCGCTTCCGGGGGTACCCGCGAGAAGGCTTTCGGCGCGCAGGAAGCACGCGTAAACAATTTCATCGGGCTGGTTGTGCCGGCGCAGGAATTGGCCGTAGTTGAACCAATCGAAAGCCTCGCTGCGCGGATCTCCACTCGTCGCGTCCACAGCCAGCGCGCGCTGATAGGATTGTGCCGCAGCCGCGATGTCGCCGGACTTGTCCTGCAAATCCGCGCGATGAGCCAGAGCCAGGGCCTCCAGCTTTGCGTCTTTGCTTTTCTCCGCCAAAGTAATCGCGGAGCCATATTCCTCCAGCGCCGCCGGCGCGTGATTGGTGCGAGCCTCATCGTCCGCCAACTGAATTGTGGCGGAGGCTACCTGCTTCCGGCCTAACTCAGGATCCTGCGACGCAGCCGCGTCCTGCGTCCCCGCCAGTTGCAGGAAGGAATTCCAATGGCGCGAGGCAGCAGCGAATTCACCGCGCTGGTCGAAAGCTTCAGCGAGATACAAGTGCACGTTCGGCTGGTTCGGATTCACGTCCAGCGACTTTTCCCAGGCATCCATGGCCTCATCCGGGTGCCCCAGGCGCGCGGCGAGCAATCCGTAATTGACGAGCGAGTCGGCGTCGCGCGGAAACTGCTCCAGCATTTTCTGGTAGTGCGCGTAGGCGTCGGCGTAGCGGCCGTCTTCGATCATGGCGCGCGCGCAGGCTTGTTGCAGCGCGATATTGTTGGGATTCATCTCGACGGCGCGAGTGAGCGCCGCGACGGCGGCGTCGCGCTGGCCCGATTGCGATTCCGCGCGCGCGATGCGCGCCTGCACGGCGCTATCGTAGGGGTTGATTTTGGCCGCGCGCAGCAACGCGGAAAGATTCCCGTCATCGGTGCGCAACGAGAAATGCAACTGATCGAGCCCCCCCCATAGAAAAAGCAACCCTGCGAGAGAAATGCGAAACGCGGGTGCGGAGAATACGCGAGCCGCGAAGCTCGGGCGCGGATTGGGGTCACGCGAAAGTGCTGGCGCCGAAGCGACGAAGGCCGAGGACAGCGGCCCCGGAGACGCTTTGCCGCTGCGATCAACCAAAAGCGACGAAACGCGCGAGTCGCGCAATTTCCATAGCCTGCCATCGAGAATGAAGTGATGAATATTCACAAGCGCCATGAAAATCAGGAAGCTGGTGGTGAAATCGTAATGAAACAAATAGCTGACCAGCCACGGTCCCGGGATAAATAGCGCGATCCCGCCCGCAATCAGCGTGGCGAAATAGGCGGCCATGTGCCAACTTTTCTGGCCGGCGGCGCGCGCTTCGCGGCGCTGGTAGTAACTGGTGATCCAGATGTATTGCGCCGAATGGAGCACCGCGAGAATCCCGCTGCTGTAGCGCGTCTGCGGAACTTGTGACGCGGAATTCAGTTCCAGCAAAGTCGGCAGCACGAACCACAGGAATTGAGTGAACGCCAGCGTGAGCGGCGCCACCAGCGAGCGAGCGCCCTTTTCGCGGATCAACCGCTGAAAACCAAGCAGCGTAAAAACCAGGAACGCCGCACCGAACGCGAGCCGCATCGGCAACGTGAATTTTGCCGGCAGCCCGAGCGAAAGAATCAGGGGGTCGGCCGAGCCGCCCGTTTCGAAGCTCGCCAGCAGCATCAGGTAGGACGCCACAAACGCGCCACGCAGCCAGCGCCTTTCGTTGGCGGTGATCTCCGCACCGCAGCGCCGCACAAACATCATCAACAGGCCGTAGTTCTGGCCGGAGTAATGCCACGGACTCCAGCAGATGTAGAGCGTGAAGACCCAGGGAAACAGGCGGGGCGACGCATGCATCACGATCCCAGTCAGAACCAGCAGAAGCGTCACATGCAACGTCACGAATTTGTATTTCTCGAAGTCGGCGCGGGTGTGATACGCGCGGTAAATCGTGGCCATGAAGTGCGGATAGTTGAAAACGATGGCCAGCATATAAAACGCCACGGCCCAGCCGTGCGCGTGCGTGGGGTTCATCCACATCGCCACGGCCAGCAGCGGAGCGGACCACGCGCCGCAGCCCACCACCAAGTCGAGCCACGGACGATAGATCCACGGGCTTGCGGGAGCGGGCGGCGCGACCTCGGCCGGCGCGGCAGGCGCGGTTGGCGTTGCGGGAATCGTTTCGAGCTGGAAACTCAACTCAAGAACCTCGAATCTTCCGTCATAGCGCACGTCCAAACCGGCGCTGGCACACGTAGTTCCTCTGAGGGAACTGTGAACCGACAGTGTACTTCGATTGCCACGCGGCTTCGTGCTGCGTCCGAGGAGCTATGTTGAAAGCGTAACTTCCATGTGATACACGGATGGGAGCCGGGGCTGAAGCGCGGAGATTGAGATTATGCGGGAGACGGGAAATGTGGCCTAATAATGTGGGGATTCGTCGAAGGCGATTCGGAGTATTAGCGAATTTCTAGCAACGCGCTTTTAGCCATTCTTGTCACCTAGAGCCACCCATCGGAATCATAGTTCACTGAGAGGAGCACGAAAATGCAATTGGGAATGATTGGTCTGGGACGTATGGGCGCCAACATGGTCCGGCGCCTCATGAAGGCCGGGCACGAATGCGTGGTGTTTGACATGTCGCAGGCGAGCGTGCAGGCGCTGGCGAAAGAAGGGGCGACGGGCGGAAGTTCGCTCGATGATTTTGTGGCGAAGCTGAAGCAGCCGCGCGCGATCTGGCTGATGGTGCCGGCCGCCGTGGTGGATAGCACGCTCGCGCAACTGGCGGCCAAGCTGCAGAAAGACGACATCGTGATTGACGGCGGCAATTCCTATTACATTGACGATATTCGCCGCGCGAAGGAGTTGACGCCGAAGGGCCTGCACTACGTGGACGTGGGCACCAGCGGCGGCGTGTGGGGCCTCGAGCGCGGATACTGCATGATGATCGGCGGGGAACAGGCAACCGTGCAACGCCTGGATCCGATTTTCAAGGCGCTGGCACCCGGCCGCGGCGACATCGCGCGCACACCGGGCCGCGAAAAGATGGGCGGCACGTCCGAGGACGGCTATCTCCATTGCGGGCCTTCCGGCGCGGGACATTTTGTGAAAATGGTGCACAACGGCATCGAGTACGGAGTGATGGCCGCCTACGCGGAAGGCCTGAATATTCTGCACCACGCGAACGTCGGGAAGACCAAGCAGACCGAGGACGCGGAGACCACGCCGCTGCGCAATCCCGAACATTACCTTTACGACCTGAATTTGCCGGATGTGGCCGAAGTGTGGCGGCGCGGCAGCGTGATCGCTTCGTGGCTGCTGGACCTAACCGCCATCGCCCTGGTGAAATCGCCCACACTGGAGAATTTCTCCGGGCGCGTTTCCGATTCGGGCGAAGGCCGTTGGACGATTCAGGCCGCGATCGAAGAAGGCACGCCGGCTCCGGTGCTCACCGAAGCGCTCTACGAGCGCTTTACATCGCGCGGAGAATCCGATTTTGCCAACAAGCTGCTTTCCGCCATGCGCTTCGAATTCGGCGGACACCACGAGAAGAAGTCCTAACCTTTCATTCCAGCGCAATTTTCTGAGGGAGAAATTACCGATGGCCGAAACTACCGTGCAACATCCGGCTGCAGCCGATACGACTACCGTAAACCCTGCGGCAACCAACGTTACGACTGCAAAAGTGCCTTCCGACGCGCTGGTATTCTTCGGCGCCACCGGCGACCTGGCGCACAAGAAAATCTTTCCCGCACTGCAGGCCATGATCAAGCGCGGAAACCTGAATGTTCCGGTGATTGGGGTGGCCAAGGCGGGCTGGAACATCGAACAACTGCGCCAACGCGCGCGTGACGGCATCGCCACCTTCGGCGGCGGCGTGGACGAAGCGGCGTTTGCCAAGCTAGTGCAGCTGCTGAAATACATTGACGGCGATTATCAGGATCCCGCTACGTTCAAGCAGCTGCGCTCCGTGCTGGGAAAGGCCGAGCATCCCACGCACTACCTGGCAATACCGCCCAGCCTCTTTGCCACAGTCGTCGAAGCGCTGGGAAAATCAGGCAGCGCGGACGGCGCGCGCGTCATCATTGAGAAGCCCTTTGGCCATGACCTGTCCTCAGCGCAGCACTTGAACGCGATTCTGCAATCCGTGTTCCCCGAATCCGGGATTTTTCGCATCGATCATTATCTCGGCAAGGAAGCGGTGGAAAATTTGCTGTTGTTCCGGTTCGCGAACGCCTTCCTCGAGCCGATCTGGAACCGCAATTACGTCCATAGCGTGCAGATCACCATGGCCGAATCGTTCGGTGTCGCGGGGCGCGGCAAGTTCTATGACGAAACGGGAGCTATCCGCGACGTCATCCAAAACCACCTGCTGCAGGTTGTCGGCTTTCTGGCGATGGAACCGCCGACGAGCATGTACCCGGAATCCTTGCGCGACGAGCAAGTAAAAATTTTCCGGATGATCCCGCCGATCGCGCCCTCGCACCTGATTCGCGGGCAATTCGTCGGCTATCAGCACGAGCCGGGTGTGGCGCCGAACTCGCAAGTGGAAACTTTTGCTGCGCTGCGCCTGGAAGTTGATTCATGGCGCTGGGCTGGCGTGCCGTTTCTGATTCGCGCGGGCAAGCACCTGGCCGTCACCGCTACGGAAGTGCTGGTGAAGCTGCGCCAGCCGCCACTCACGAAATTGCCGCCCGGCTCGAATTATTTGCGCTTTCGGCTGGGCCCCGACCTGTCGTTAAGCCTGGGTGCGCGTGTGAAAAAGGCCGGCCCCACGCTGCAAACGGTCGGTACGGAACTTTCGGCGGTTTCGTCTGATGAATCGAACGAGATGGAAGCCTACGAGCGGCTGCTGACGGACGCGATGAAAGGCGATTCGCTGCTTTTTGTGAGGCAGGACGCGGTGGAAGCGGCTTGGGCGATCGTAAATCCGATTCTTGGCAACGTGGTGCCGGCTCTACCGTATCAGCCCGGGACCTGGGGACCGCCGGAAGCGGCACAACTTGCCGCGTGCATCGGCGGATGGCACGACCCGGTTGGCAAACCCTCCGACGACTGAACCCGATTTCGGTTGCGCACTGCGAATTTATGAGTGGCGTTCGCGATCCGTCACGCGGGAAGTTTCGCGGCACGCGATTTTCCGAGCGCAAATAGCAGCACTCCGATTGCCAGTAGCAATCCCGTGAGGCCCACAATTTTTGCCATTGCAAGAAATTTGTGTGGCTCGTCCGCGGCGGGAATCACGGAAAAGACGATCGTGACCAGCGTCGTGACGAACCCTAGCGCGGCGAGTGCGGTCGCCACCGGACGGCCTCCGGGAATTCGCATCGTTTCCGGGGCGACGGGCTCGCGCTGCAAACGAATCAGCGAAGCAAACACAAAAAGATACGGAATGAAATATGTAATGATGCCCATGCTTACCAGCACTTCATACGCTCCGTAAACGCTGGTCCCTGCCTGGCTCAGCACGATGAAAATCACTCCACAGAAGGCTTGCACCAGCAGCGCGACGTACGGAGTTCCCCATTTCGGATGCACGCGCGCGAAAGCTTCCGGCAGGTAACGGTCGAGCCCCGCCACAAACGGCAGCCGCGCCGATACCGCTAGCCACGCTCCCAGCGCTCCGAGATTGCTGAGCGTGATCAACAACGCCGCCAGCGGCACGATCCCTACAAATCCAACGCGTTCGGCCGATTTCGAAATAGCCTGCATGATGCCTTCGAGGCCGCTCACCTGATGCGCGGGCAACGCAATCAGCACGGCGACCGTGCCGAGAATGTAGCCGGTAGTGACGAACGCCCCGCCCGCGAGAAGTCCACGAGGCAAATTCCTGCGTGCGTCTTTCACTTCATCGCCAAGAAAGGACGCGGATTCCGAGCCGCCCAGCGCAAAGACGATCGTCGCCATGAACAGCACGTCGCGAAAATGCATGTGCGGAGTCATCGCGGCGGGAGTGAAGCTGGTCGCGGAGCCGAAGCGATGCCACGCCGTGGCTGCGATGGCGAACAGGATCGCGATCGGCAGCCACGTGCCAATCGCCCCCAGATTGTGGAGCCACTTGCCTACCGATAGTCCGATCACATTCAGAAACGTGGCAAGCGCCAGGCCCAGCATCGCGAACAAAAAGAAATACGTCCTGTTATTGGAAAGCACGAGCCAGCGGGCGGGGCCGGCATAGAGCGCGTTGCTCGCGGCAAAATAGAGCACGGCCGGAAAGTAGGGAAGATTGCTGGCCCAGTATGTCCAGCCAGTCATGAATCCGGGAAACTCCCCGAAGGCGCGCTTGGTCCAGACGTACATTCCGCCTTCTTGAGGATAGCGCGAGGAAAGTTCCATGACGGAGAGAGCGAGCGGAAGGTAAAACGCGCACCACGCAATGAGCCAGATGACGACGGCGCCGGCGCCGACGGTCGCAGCCGTCGCGATCCAGCGCAGGCTGATGCCGGTGACGATGTAAAACATCACCAGATCCCGAAAACCCATCGCGCGGCGAGGACGATTGGGACCTGCAGTGTCGTTCATTTCTCGGAATCTCCGAAGGACGTCGCCATGAGGCCGACATCATGCTCCGAAGCCGGGCGGAAAAGCGAGTACGTTTCGCCGCCCGGCACGTGTCGATGCGTTCGACCAACGAATGACCGCGCGGCAAGTCCTCTGTGGAGTGCGGCGGCGCATCGCCGCTCTTGCGCGAATGGGCGTCCGGCAAAAAAAAACGCGCTACGCGAGGCGCGCCTCGCCTGGCTTGCTTCATCAGCGTGGTTTACTTTGTAAAAGCGGCGGCACGCCGCCGCACTCCATGTGGTTCGCGACGTGGGCCGCACCTTGCGCGCCGGTTATTTCGCGAAACGCTACCGCTACGCCTTGGCTTTGTCGTCGTGGCTGTAATATTCGTACGCGGACATCGGCTTCTCGCCGCCCTTTTTCCACACGCGATCGTCGGCGGGAAGTTTTCCCAGCACGCGCGCCATTTCGCGGATGTGCGTCGCCACGGCGCCGCAGCAGGCACCAATGTAATTGACGCCCATATCGCGCGCCTGTGCTGCATATTCAGCCATTTCGCGGCGGGTGAGTTGGTAGGGCTCGAGTTGGTCGGGAAACGCCGCGAGGCTGGTGAAATCGCGATGCGTGTGGGTGGTGCGATAGGCGACCGGCTGGCAGCCGATGTAGCCCTTCACGGCTTTGCGCATTTCGGCCATCAGCGGCAGCGTGTGTTCGGGGCTGCGCAAGCAATTGATGCCCACGACGTCTGCCCCGGCGTCGACGAGCGCCCGTGCGGCGTTTGCGGCAGTGCTGCCGTCGGTGGTGATATCTTCATTTTCAAAGCAGACGGTAACCATCACGGGCAACTTGGTGGCTTTGGCGCGTTCGACTGCGAGCAGCGCTTCGCCGAGGTAGGAAAACGTCTCGCCGATGATGAAGTCCACGCCTTCGGCGACTTGCACGTCGAGTTGCTCGTCGAAGGTTTGGCGCACACGGTCAGCCGCAAATTTATTGTCCGGCTCATACATCCATGTGAGGCTCAAGTTTCCCGCGACCAGGCATTTTTCTCCCGCAGCCTGCTTCGCGATACGGACCGCAGCGCGATTCAGTTCTTCTACGCGCTCTTCCATGCCCACTGTGGCGAGCTTGTCGCGGCTGGCGTAGAACGTGAGCGCTTGAAGCACCTCCGCACCGGCATCGCGAAACTCGCGGTGTAGTTCGAGCAGCGCTTCGGGATTGTTGAGCGCCACTTCCGGCGTGAACGGGCCGGCACGAACGCGCCCGCGCTTTTCAAGCTCGAGCAGGTAGCCGCCATCGCCGAGCACAATTCCTTCGGATAGTCGTTCCAAGATTCCCTTCTTCTTGCTATTCGTCATTTCGCTTCCTTCCGGCCGCGCATCAGGTGTGCGCCGTCTTGATCTTTCCTCGTTTACAGTCACGCAGCACCCGATGCGCTGCGTTGTAGCCTGGCGCTCCGGTCACTCCTCCGCCGGGGTGCGCGCCCGCCCCACAGAGATACAGCCCTTCGATCGGAGTGCGATATTGCGCCCATCCCGGCACCGGGCGCATAAAGAAAAGCTGCTCGAGCGAAAGGTCGCCGTGAAAAATATTTCCTTCGGTGAGGCCGTAGGTTCGTTCGAGGTCGAGCGGCGTGAGAACCTGCCGCGCCACAATCGAATTCGGCACGTTCGGCGCATACTCCGCGATCTTTTTCACAACGCGATCGCCGAGCAATTCCCGTTTCTCGTCCCAGGTCCCCTGACGCAGCTTGTACGGCACGTATTGAATGAACGTAGTCATAATGTGGCGGCCCGGCGGCGCGAGCGTCGAGTCCACGTTCGAAGCCACCACGCAATCCACCCACAACTCTTCGGGGATTTCGCCGAACTTGGCGATGTCGTAGCAGCGCTCCGCAAATTCCAGCGAAGGAACCAGAGTGAAGAGCGAACGTTGCGACACGCTGAAATCGCCGGGCATCCCGTTCACGCGCGGCTCTTCGCTCAAGACGAAATTCACCTTGGCGCACGGCCCATCCATCTTGATGCCGGCAATCGCGTGGCGAAAATCGGCGGGAAGTTCGCGTTCGTCCACCAGGCCGAGAAATGTGCGCTTGGGATCCGCGTTCGAAAGAATTATGCGGCCCGAAATTTCCGAGCCGTCTTCGAGGACCACGCCTCCGGCGCGACCATCGCGCACGGCAATCTTCGCGACGGGCGCGCCAGTGAGGATTTCGCAGCCCGATTTGCGGCACGCCGACGCCAGCGCTTGTGTAATCGCGCCCATTCCGCCAATCACGTGCCCGTAGAAGCCTTGAATTTCTCCATCGCCTCCGCTCAGCAAATGGAAAAGCAGACCCAGCGCGCTGCCGGCGTCGTATGGTCCGCCGTGCTTGCCGTATACATTGTTCGCCAGAAACATCGTCTTCATTTTCTCGGACTCGTAATTCCGGTCGAGAAAATCGCCGAGGCTTCCAGTGAGGAACGAAACCAGTTGCGCGGCTTCTTCGCCCTTCATTCCGCGAAATCTTTTTCCGACGCGCAATAATTCGAACCAGCCTTCCGCACCCTGGCGCGCCGGATCCGGCGGCGGTTCCAGAAAAAACGGCTGCAGGTAGCGCGCCAATTTTTTCAGCTGGTCGTCCACACGCACGAAGGTTTGCGCGTCGCGCGGCGAGAGTTTGCGGAACTCCGCGACGGCGCGGTCGCGTTCGGCCCACCACGGCACCACTTGTCCATCGGAAAAGGGGACCAGCAAACCGGGATCGCAGGGCACCATGCGCAGCCCGTGCGCGGCGAGATCGAGATCGCGAATAATTGTGGGGCGCAACATGCTGGCGATATACGAAGTGGTGGAAGCGCGGCAGCCCGGCGCGATCTCTTCGGTGACGCAACAGCCGCCCACAATTTCACGGCGTTCGAGCACCAGCGTTGCGAATCCTGCGCGCGAGAGGTAAGCGGCAGCCGTCAGGCCGTTGTGACCCGCGCCGATGACAATCGCATCATAGGACTTGCGCTGAGGAGGCATGTAGGATTAGTATGACCGCCAGTCACGCCGATTTTTGAGGACTGGTTGACCCGCACTAGATAGCATAATTGGGAGAAATATTTCAATGAGAGCTTTCAGCCATGACCACCAGTCACACGGCCACACCAAGACGTTGCGGCTGGCCTCGCAAGCCTCGGCGAAGCGCCCGGCGGCGACTCCGCGCCTGGAAGCCAAGCGCGCCCGCATCGTGGACGCTGCGTTGCGCCACTTTGCCGAGCACGGCTACCACGCCGCGCGCATCGAGGATCTTTCCGCGCAACTAGGCGTCGCCAAAGGCTCGATCTTTCAATATTTCGGAAGCAAGGGCGGATTGTTCGTGGAAGTCTACAAAAAAGCGGTGCGCTCTTTTCCTGCGTACCTGGACTGCCCGTCACAAATCCGCGAAAAGGGATTTTTTGAAACTTTGCGCTACTGGTTGCTGCGCACCGAACGCCTCGTGCGCGAAGATTGGATTCCGTATCGCGTCGCGCTGCTGGGAAATTACGGAGTTGACCTGGCGCTCAAGCGTGAAATCAATCGCTTCCTGCTCGCGGAGGACCCCTACGGCAGCACGGCGTTTGTGCGCCTGGGAATTGCGCGTGGAGAAGTGCGTTCAGACATTGATCCCGCGCTGATTGTTTCGATCTTGGACTGGACGATGGAGCGGTTTCAGGATGCGCTGTTGACTGAAGAGCTCGATCCCGGCCTCTTTCCGCATCCGGCAGACCCGGAAAAGAACCAGGCGCGCATCAATCAGTTTTTGCTGGTGCTGCGCGGCGCGATCGGGGTTTGAAAAGCTTTTGAAACACCGTCAGGTCAGAAGAATTCCACGGATAGGTGAGGAGAGAAGTGCATGGAACCGACGCTGAAGGAAATTCTCGCTTCGTATAACGCCGCCGCGGCGCTACCCGATGCGTATACGATTCCCGCTTCGTGGTACACCGACAAGCGGATCGCGCAGCTGGAGCTGCAGAACGTCTTTTCGCGCGCGTGGCAAGCGATTGGACGCACGGAGCAGGTTGCAAAGCCGGGACAATACGTCACCGCGAGCGTTGCCGGCGAGCCGGTCGTCGCCGTGCGCGGCAGCGACGGCCAGTTGCGCGCCTTCTACAACGTTTGCAGGCATCACGCGATGACGGTGATGAATGAGCCGTGCGGCCACGCGCAACACATGCGCTGCCCCTATCACGGCTGGACCTACAACCTGGAAGGCGAGTTGCGCGGGATGACGGAGTTCGAAGGCGTGTGCAATTTCGATCGCGCGCAGAATGGCCTGGTCCCGATTCGCGTGGAGACCTGGGAAAATTTTGTTTTCGTCAATCTGGATGCGCATGCGGGATCGCTGCAGGAATTCCTGGGCGCTTTGGTGGGGCTAGCCAAGCCGCTGGGTTTTGGAGGCCTGCAATTTGTGGAGCGCCGTAGCTACACGCTGAGCTGCAATTGGAAAGTCTACGTGGATAATTTTCTCGATGGCGGCTACCACGTGCCGCATATGCACAAGGGGCTGAACAGCGTGCTCGATTACACGAACTACACAATTGAGAATGTGGACCGCTGCTGCGTGCAGTCCAGCCCGGTGGCGGTGGATAAAAGCTCGGAAGCGAGCGCCGCGGCCACGCGCAAAGGCGATCGCGCCTATTATTTCTGGCAATATCCGAATTTCATGCTGAATTGGTACGAGGGCTATTTGGATACGAACTTGGTTTTGCCTCTCGGAGTTGACCGCTGCGAAGTGATTTTTGATTTCTACTTCGGCGGCACGCGCGAATCGCAAATGCCGTATATCCGCGAGAGCATGGGCGTGAGTGAACGCGTGCAGCAGGAAGACATCGTGATCTGCGACGGCGTGCAGCGGGGGCTCAGCTCGCGGGCGTATCAGGCAGGACGGCTTTCGGTGCGCCGCGAAGCCGGTGAACATCTGTTCCATCGCCTGCTGGCTGCGGATTTGCAGGATACGCGCGCGGCCGTCGCGCGATAGCCGCGACGAGCAGGGCGCTTTGCAACGCGTGGGTCCGCCGCACCTCCGCGCGAATCCTTCAGTCGAAAATCACCGTCTTGTTGCCGTAGAGCAGGATGCGATTCTCGATGTGCCAGCGGACGGCGCGCGAAAGCACCACTTTTTCCAGGTCGCGCCCTTTCTGAATTAAATCCTCCAGCGGATCACGATGCGAAATCCTCACCACGTCCTGCTCGATGATCGGCCCGTCATCGAGCACTTCCGTAACGTAATGGCTGGTGGCGCCGATCAATTTCACTCCGCGGTCGAAAGCCTGCTGATGCGGCTTGCCGCCGACAAAGGCGGGCAGAAACGAATGATGGATATTGATAATGTGGTGCGGCGGATACTGGCGAATAAAATCCGGGGATAGCACCTGCATGTAACGCGCCAGGACGATCAGGTTAATTCCGTGGGGACGCAACAGCTCGACCTGCTGCCGCTCCGCTTGCGACTTATTCTCCTTGGTCACCGGAATCACGTGCAGCGGAATGCGGTAAAAGTCCGCCCAGCCTTGCACGTCCGCGTGGTTGCTGATGATCAGCGAGATTTCGCAGGCCAGTTCGCCGCTGCGCTGGCGGTAAAGCAAATCCACCAGGCAATGGTCGTAACGCGAGACGAAGATTGCGATTTTGGGACGATGGCTGGAAAGCGCTACGCGCCACTGCATTCCAAAG
Organism: uncultured Acidobacteriota bacterium; assembly: GCA_963780035.1. Classification (GTDB taxonomy): domain Bacteria; phylum Acidobacteriota; class Terriglobia; order Acidiferrales; family UBA7541; genus Palsa-295. The sequence goes on from CAWAAG010000029.1 coordinate 209,724, forward strand.
CGGTCGGCGACGGGCTGAAAATGTTTTGCGAAGTCGCGCATATCGAGCGTGAAGTCCGCCAGGTCCCATTCCACCCGCATCAGAAATAGATTTCGTTCGGCGTCCTGGTGTTCGTCGGCATGAAGAGTGTTGCCGTTCGCGCGGTAGATGAAATCGTGAATCGCGGCGTTCAGGCCCTTCTGGTCGGGGCAGCTGACGAGCAGGATGGCGGTGTTTTTCACGCCAAGCTCCAGTGAGAGGCGCGTGCTGGAAAGCGGCCGGGGCGAACGCTCCGATCCAAGAGAGATCCCTCGCTGCGCTCGGGATGACAAACCAAATTATTGACGTTATTGATGATCACGCGGAACCGTGGCCTCCCAGGCTTTATCGCGCAGCGGCTTGCCATTTTCGGTTAGATGGCGTTCGAAGTGATAGTAGAAATTCTTTTCGTCGCTGCGCAGATTGAGCACCACACCCCAAACCAGCACGCGACCGGGAAGTTCCACGGTCGTCGAGCCTTCTCCGTGGACTGTGCTGTCCGCGGGTTTGGCATCCGCAACGACGTAGCTCATCTGTTCGTGGTCTTTCATCTTGCCCCACGGATACGTGCTGGAATCGTCGCCGCTCCAGGCGACGCGCGTCGAGCCGGCCAGCACATCGCGCGTCACGGTCCAGTCCTGCGGCGGCCAGGTGTCACCTTCCGACGAGACGCCGGCGAGCGGCGCTTCTTTTTCAGGTGCTGTGAAATGTGGACGCGCGGGCGAATCCAGCGGGACGAGTGGAAGTTCCAGTCGCGGAGTGTTCGGGCCGCCGTACCAGAGCGAGGTGGTCATCGAATATGGCGTCGGCCAAATCATCGGCCACAGCGCGTTGGAGATCGCCACGCGGATGCGATGACCAATCGGGAAGCGCCAACTGGTGACGTGCAGCTCGACCGGAATTGTGTATTTGTGATCGGGTTCGAGGTCGGCGGGATTCGCCGCGGAATCGCGCTGTGCGCCGCTTTGTCCCGCACCGGTAATCATCGTTACCGTGCCGTCCGGGGCCACGTCCGAAAGACGCACGAACCAATCCGCGAGCGGCGCGCTCGAGGAGACCTGCAGGGTTACTTTCGGCCATCCGAGCAGCGCCGTGTCCTGCACGAGCGGCAGAGAATCATATACCAGGCTATAGGCATCAATCGGCCGCTGGTCCGCGGTGAGATCGCCCCACCAGAACCCGGCTTCCTCGCCGATGGACGGAACGTAGTGCAATTTGTCGGCGCCGATCGTCAAAGCGGGCGGCGGCGCGTTGCCTAAAGTGTGGTTCGGCTCGAGAAACAGCGTTTGCGTGTGCGTCCCCGCGGGCGGCCAGGTTTTTTCCGCGCGCCAGTCGCCGGGAATTTCCGCGATGTTGGGATCCGGCGGATACCAGTGACGCATGTAAACCTCGAAGCGCGGCTCGTCCATGATTCCGTTCTGCTCGCCCTTTAGCCAGTAATCCCACCAGCGCGTCGCCTCCGCGCGCCATTCGATCGAAGGGCCCGGCTCCGCCTCGTGGGGGAACGTGTGATTCCACGGACCGATCAGCGCCTTGAGCGGCGCTTTGGAATATTCGAAAAAGCGCGGAATGCTGTCGCGATAGCCGTCCAAAAATCCGCCGATCATGAAGCTGGGCACGGTGTATTCAGCGTAATGATTCGGCGCGACGGATGCGCGGCGCCAGAATTGGCTGTCTCGTTGATGTTTCAAATAGAGCAGGAACCACGGAGTCGCGTCGAATCGCGGCGCCAGCGATTTTTCGTCCGTGGGGAAATCTGGCGCGCGCGTCATGCCCTGTTGCAAGTCCATGCCCAGCTCGAATTCGTCGAGATGCATCAGCCCGTCAATATAATGGATGTCGTCATGGAACAGTTCTTCCGTGGCGCACATGGCGATGATGGCTTTCAGCGCGGGAGGATGCAGGTGCGCCGTCTGGATCGCGTTGAAGCCACCCCAGGAAATTCCCATCATGCCGACGTTGCCGTTTGACCACGGCTGCTTCGACAGCCAATCAATCACCGTGAGGCCGTCCTGCTGTTCTTGGTCTGAATATTCGCGGTCCGGCGGCGTGCCTTCGCTCTCGCCGGTACCGCGAATATCCACACGCGCCGTAACGTAGCCGCGCCGCACGAAATAAGAATGCAAATCCCAATCGCGCGCCAGCGTCCAATCGTCCTTGCGGTACGGCAAGTATTCCAAAATGGCGGGAACTTTCTCGCCCGGCCTCACATTTGCCAAAGGCTTGTCCGGCATATACAGATTCACTGCCAGGCGCACGCCGTCTTGCATTGGAATCCACTCTTGCACGATTTTTATCGCTGCGTATGCCGGCGGAGCCTGTGTGTCAGTGAGATTTTGCGCGGATGCGTGCGGGGCTAGGCCAACGGCGAATACCGCGAAGCCCGCGGCGGTCACAGCAGCCAAACCGAGCGCCAACATATTTTTCATAATGGCATTCGAGGCTATCACAAGCTTGGGAATCGGAGGGACGCGATGCGGAAATGTCGCAGTGCCGGTTAGACGTCGTCGTGACCGCGAGTCGCGTGCAAATTCCCACGGACCACCGCCGGGCTGACCTCGCCAAATACATTGATATTCTTCGATGAATAAGATAGTCTCTAGATGGATCGCAGGAGCTTGCTCAAGATGGCCCGCAGAAAAGCGTCGAACGCCGCGAATGGAGACTGTTGCCGCACCAGCGACTCACCCAAGCTGGGAGTGGCGCGCGCGCGGGAATACGCGGGATGGTTCAACGCGCTGGCCGATCCCACGCGCATCCGCATATTGAATCTGCTGGCCGCGAATCGCGAACCCGTCTGCGTCTGCGACATCGTGAAGCATTTTCCGATTGGCCAGCCGACGATTTCGCATCACCTGAAAATTCTGAAGAGAACGCGCTTTGTGCAATCGGAGCGGCGCGGCACGTTTATGTACTACCGCGTGAACTTGAAGTGCCTGGGTGAATTTCCGGGCGCGGCGCGCCTGATCATGGACGTGTAATCCACAATTCGCAGCACTCGCAGCTTCTGTGCGGCTGCGCTACTTCATCGAATATTGACGATGTTGAATTAAAGGAGAAAGCCGATGGCCAGTGAAAATATTAAGGAAGTCGTCAGAAACAAGTACGGCGAAGCTGCGCGGCGCATCGCGGCCGGCGAAACGAGCGGTTGTGGCTGCGAATCCAGCGCGATTCCCTGTTGCGACCCAATTTCTTCCAATCTTTACACCGCCAACGATACAGCCGGCTTGCCGGACCAGGCTGTGCAGGCCTCGCTCGGCTGCGGGAACCCCACGGCGCTGGCGCAACTGAATGCCGGCGAAACCGTTCTCGATCTCGGTTCGGGCGGCGGCATTGACGTGCTGCTTTCCGCAAAGCGCGTCGGACCCACCGGCAAAGCTTACGGCCTGGACATGACCGACGACATGCTGGCCCTGGCGCGCGAAAACCAACGAAAATCCGGCGCAAGCAACGTGGAATTTCTGAAAGGGGAGATCGAAAACATTCCGCTGCCGGAAAACTCCGTAGATGTGGTGATCTCCAATTGCGTGATCAATCTTTCGGCGGACAAGGACCGCGTGCTGCGCGAGACGTTTCGCGTGCTGCGTCCGGGCGGGCGATTTGCGGTGTCCGACGTGGTGGTGCGCGGCGAGGTCCCTGCCGACGTGCGCAGAAACGTGGAGCTGTGGGTTGGCTGCGTGGCCGGGGCGATGGAAGAATCGGAATACCGATCGAAGCTCGCCGCAGCGGGCTTTGAAGAAATTGAAATCGAGCCGACGCGCGTTTATAGCGTGGAGGACGCCCGACAGTTCCTTACGACGCAGGGTATTGACGTGGACGCGATCGCTCCGCAAGTGGAAGGAAAATTTGCCAGCGCCTTCGTGCGCGCAAAGAAGCCAGTCCCAAAAACGGCCACGGCGAATCGCGATTGCTGCGGACCGGCATGTTGCAGCCCCGGGGAAAGTGCCAAGGTGCGGACATGAAAACGCATTACAACGTGCTTTTTCTGTGCACCGGAAATTCGGCGCGCTCCGTCATGGCCGAAGCGATTTTGAATCGCAAAGGCCGTCCAACATTTACCGCTTACAGCGCGGGCAGCCATCCCTCGGGACGGGTGCGCGATGAAGCGCTAAAGCAGATCGCGTCCGCGCAACTGCCGGTGGACGGCTTGCACAGCAAGAGCTGGGACGAATTCGCGATGCCCGGAGCGCCGCCAATGGATTTCGTCTTCACCGTCTGCGACAACGCCGCGCGCGAAGCCTGCCCGCTGTGGCCAGGCCAGCCCATGACGGCGCACTGGGGCGTTCCGGATCCGGCGTCCGTGGCGGGCACGCCCGAGCAGATCGAGCGCGCGTTCCGTGAAGCGTTCCTGATGCTGGATCGCAGAATCAGTTTGTTCTTGGCACTGCCGCTTTCCAGCCTCGATTTGCTGGCGATCAAAAAAGCGATAGATCGCATCGGGCAGCAATGAAGGCCTCGCTGGCGCGCAGGGCCGCGGCGGAATATTTGGGAACGCTTTTCCTGGTGGCCACTGTAGTCGGCTCAGGAATCATGGGCGAGCGATTGGCCGGCGGAAATGTGGCCATCGCGCTGCTGGCGAATACGATTGCCACCGGCGCAGCGCTCGTAGCGCTGATTCTCGCGTTTGGTCCAATTTCCGGAGCCCATCTGAATCCGGTGGTGACGGTGGCGGACGCGATGGAAGGTGGAATCGGTTGGAGGGAAACTCCTCATTACGTTCTCGCACAAATATGCGGCGGGATCAGCGGAACGATCGCCGCTCATCTGATGTTCGGGCTGCCGGTGGTGACACTTTCACGGCACGCTCGCAGTGGCCCCGCGCAGGTTTTCAGCGAGTTCGTCGCGACGTTCGGCCTGTTGGCTGTGATTTGGGGGTGCGTGCGGCACCGCTCGAATGCGGTGGCCTTCGCGGTGGGGGCCTACATCACCGCTGCGTATTGGTTCACAGCTTCGACGTCCTTCGCGAATCCCGCGGTGACGATTGCCCGCGCATTGAGCGATACATTTGCCGGAATACGCCCCGCGGATGCTCCGGGATTTGTCATCGCGCAATTCGCCGGAGCGATTGCCGCGACGCTGGTTTTCCGCTGGCTCGTTCCTTCTCTGCGATTGACGGCCAAAGACGTGACGCTGACACACGATTCCGCGCGCGACGATTAAGCAACCGCGAAGTCGAGACTACTTGCGGACGACGGATTCCAGCAGCTTGGTCCAGCCGGAGAGATGATCGAGCGATTCAGTGTGCGTGTGATCCAGTTCGAGTGGCGTGATGGAGATGGCGCCGTCACGCACGGCGGCAATGTCCGTGTCCGGCTCGATTCCTTCCACCAGTTGCTGCTCGTGCAGCCAAAAATATTTGCGGCCGCGCGGATCGGTGCCCGGTTGCAGCAGATTGCGCGTAATCTTCGACGATTGCCGGGTGACGCGCACCGCGCCGTTCCAGGCTTGCGGCACATTCACGTTGAGCAGGATTCCGGGCGGCAAGCCTTCGGAAAGAACCAGCGGGACCAGCGTGCGGGCAAATTGCGCCGCCGGCTTGAAATCGAAATCCTTGCTGCGATTCGCCACCGAAATGGCGATGGACGGCACGCGATTGATTGCGCCTTCCATGGCGGCGCCCACCGTGCCGGAATAATAGATGTTCTCGCCCATGTTCCCGCCGCGATTGATTCCGGAAACCACCAGGTCCGGTTTCGTCTTGAGGATGGCGTTGAACGCCAGAATCACGGCATCCGCGGGAGTTCCTTCGATGGAATATTCGTTCGGCGCCACCTGGTCCATGTAAATCGGCTGGCGCAGCGTGAGCGATTGCGCGCTGGCGCTGCGCTCGTGCGAGGGTGCGATCACGGTCAGGTCAGCATCGTCCTTCAGCGCCCCCACCAGCGCGCGCAGCCCCGGCGCGTTAATCCCGTCGTCGTTGGTAATCAGGATGTGTGGCATGAAATTTCAGCGCGGACCTGACGCCTTCCGGTGAATCCCTTCCGGTTGAACTGCGGAGAGGATAATGGTCGGGACGACTGGATTTGAACCAGCGACCTCACGCACCCCAAGCGTGCGCGCTACCAGGCTGCGCCACGTCCCGACCGCTTGCGAGCATCAGCCAGCGTATCACTCGCGTTCGAGAAGGGTCAAGACGGCCAGCAGTTCTTCGTGCAGATCCAGCAAGAACTTGCGTTGTTGGCGCGAAGCAGGCTCGCGACGCGGCGCGGGAGCATGAGTGCGCGGCTCGGATCGGGCGCCTCCGCTCGCGCTTTCGGCGGCTCCATTCGATTCTTCGCCGTGGCCTTCCAGATATTTGCGAGCGCCGGCGATGGTAAAGCCTTCTTCGTAAAGTAGGCGCTTGATTTCGAAAACCGTCTCGATGTCCTCGCGGCGATAGAGGCGATGGCCGCTCGGGCTCTTCACCGGCTCGAGCATGGGGAACTCCGTTTCCCAGTAGCGCAGGACGAACGTCTTCGTAGCCGTCAGGCGGCTGACTTCGCCGATGCGGAATAGACTCTTGTCCGCTTCTGCAGACGAATCGGGAGTTGGAGCAGCACTCGCCATTTTTTCCAGGGTCTCTTTGCTTATCGTAGGCCGATTTCTCGCCGTGTCAACCCCTGCCGGCCTGTGGATTTTGGGCGTTACGGGCGACACGGCGCCCCGGGGCGTGCGTTGCGATCACCGCTTGCGCGGTTCGCGCCGCTCGCGTTGCCGCGAACCGCGCTTTTTCAGGCGCTGCGTGAAGCGAATGGGCGTGCCGGTGAAATCGAATTTCGCGCGCAGCTGATTTTCCAGGAAGCGCTGATAACTGAAGTGCAGCGGCTTGAGCTGGTTGGTAAAAAGCACGAACGTGGGCGGCGCGGTGGTGGCCTGCGTGATGTAAAAGATCTTCACCTCGCGGCTGGCGGGGGAGGTGCCCTTGTCCAGATCCACGCTGGCTAGCCAGCGATTCAGTTCGCCGGTGGAGATTCGTTTGCGGCGGTCTTCCACGACGCGGTCAATCAGCTTGTACAGCCTGTCTATATTTTCGCCGGTCTTCGCGGAGAGAAAAACGACGGGCGCATAAGAAAGAAATTTCAGGCGCTGGCGCACGAGCGGCTCGTAATCCTGCACCAGCTTATTGGCATTGAACGGGACAAATTTTCCGCCGCGCTTCTTTTGGTCCGCCGATTTCTCCTGTGCGGCCTTGAGCGCCAGGTCCCACTTATTCATCACGATAATCACGGAACGGCCGGATTGCTCCGCGTAGCTCGCGATCGTGGCGTCGTGCGAAGTGATGCCCATGGCGGCATCGGCGATGAGCAGCGCGATATCGGCGCGTTCCAGGTGCTGGCGCGCCATTATGACGCTTAGCTTTTCGGCGATGAGTTTCGTTTTTCCTTTGCGCCGGATGCCCGCGGTGTCCAGAAAGCGATAGGATTTTCCGTTGCGCTCCACCACCGTATCCACGGCGTCGCGCGTGGTACCAGGCTCGGCGGAGACAATCGAGCGCTCCGCGCCCACCAGTTGGTTCAGTAATGTGGACTTGCCGACGTTGGGGCGGCCTATGATGGCGATATTGACGTCGGGTGGCGCGACGGCGGTGTCACCTACCGGGATTTCTTCAGTGAGCGCGTCCAACAGCACGTCAATTCCAAAACCATGTTCCGCGGAAATAGGGAAAATTTCGTCGCCCAATTCGTAAAATTGCGCGGCAAACTCCGCTTGCTTCGGCGTATCTACTTTATTGACGGCGAGAATCGGTGGCTTCCCGGCGCGGCGCATCAGCAGCGCGAGTTCCTGATCGAGCGGCGTGGGGCCTGAGCGGCCGTCCACTACTTGCACCACGCGCGTGGCATTGTCGATGGCGAAGCGCGCCTGGCGCAAAATTTCGCCGGGAATTCCGGCTTTGTCTTCCGGAACGATTCCGCCGGTGTCCACCACTTCGAAGGTTTTCCCTTCCCAGTGCGCGGTGCCGTAGATGCGGTCGCGCGTGATCCCCGGCTCGTTCGTGACAATCGAGCGCCGCGTACCCGTGAGGCGATTGAACAGCGTGGACTTGCCCACGTTGGGGCGACCGACGATTACGATGGATGGAAGCTTGGCAGTCATTTGGGAAAGTTCGCCGGTAAGCAGGCTCACTACTCTATCATCTCTTGCGGAATCCGTGCGCAGGTTCAGGCCTTTGCCACCGCTCGCCGCATCGCCTGCTTCGAATCGGATGCAAAACGCTTCTGCAACGCTCGCGTGTACGGGTACGCCAGACGGGCGAGCGGACGTGGCCTGGAAAACGCGTAAATGTCGTACCACACGCTTTCGTCGCCAGAATGAAATTCCACGGTGAAGCGCTCCTCGCCCATCGCCGCGTGGTCGGCCAGCGTTCCGTATGCGAACCCGTACTTCTCGATCGCGCCGCGCTCTTCGAGCGCATAAACGATTCGGCAAGCATTCAGCGACCAGAATCCCAAATGATGGACCACGACTGCAACCGTTGCGCCGGCTGCAATCGGAACCTCGGGCCAACACAGCTCGAGCCAGTCCATGTCGAACATTTTCCACTGCTGGATCGCGTTCTTCGCGCGCTCAAAAACCGCTCGGCCGACTCCCAATTGCACGCGATTGTGATCCACCACGCAGCCACCCGGACCTGCGGAGCGTGATGCACCGACATCCTCGTAAGAGAATCGCTGGCCGTTCTGCGCCGCGAGGAATGCGCGAACGCTTTCCGCACTTGGCTTGAAACGACGAAACATGATTTTGTGCCTGCACCCGCCGAGCTCTGCCCTCGAAAGGCCGCGCCCGATGCCCGTGTGATATCTTAACCTTCTAGGTTCGTGCCTTCGCCAGAGCTGAAACCACCATGCCCAAAAAGTCCGCAGCCGCGGCCAAACCTGAAGAAGTAACCATCGAAGGAATATTCGGCCCCGGCGGGCTGCTGGAAAGCCGGCATCCGGGCTACGAGTTCCGCCCGTCGCAGCTAGCCATGGCGGAAATCGTGGACGAGGCTTTTCAGAAGCACCAGCACGCCATCATCGAAGCGGGTACCGGCACCGGGAAAACACTCGCGTATTTGATCCCGGCGATCCGCAGCGGGCGGCGCGTGGTGATTTCCACGGCCACCAAATCCTTGCAGGAACAATTATTCAATAAAGACGTGCCCTTTCTGCAGAAGCACTTCGCGCCGAACCTGAAAGCGGCGTTGATGAAAGGCCGCAACAATTTTTTGTGCCGGCAGAAAGTCCACCAGATTGAAGGGCAGGCGGTACTGAAAGGCATTGACGAAGTGGACTGGTTCGCGCAGATCAAGGATTGGGAAAAGCTTACGGAAACGGGCGATCGCTCCGAGCTGACTTTTTTGCCGGACGACGCCGACCTTTGGCATCGCATTGACGCGCGCAGCGATCTCTGCACCGGGCAAAAATGTCCCGAGTTCAACACCTGCTTCATCACCGCCATGCACCAGCGCGCGCAAGAAGCCGAGCTGATCATCGTGAATCATCATTTGTTTTTCGCGGACCTGGCCATTCGTCAGGACGATTTCGGCTCGATCCTGCCGGAATATTCCGCCGTAGTCTTCGACGAAGCCCACGAAATCGAAGACGTGGCCAGCGATTATTTCGGGCGGCGCGTTTCGAGCTACCAATTCGAAGAGCTGATGCGCGACACCGAAGCGATGTTGCGCATCCTGAAAATCGAAGCCACGCCTTTGCGCAAGCACCTGATGCGCGTCCGCGAACGGGCCCGCACATTTTTCGAAACTTTTCCCGAGCGCGAAGGACGCTTTCCCTTCGGCCCCGCCGAGCGTAAATCATTCCTGGAACGCAATCAGGAAGCGTTCGAGGACCTCTCCGCGGCGCTGAAACGCATCGAAACCGAGCTTTCGGCCATGAATCCCAAGCCGGAAGAAGTGATCACACTCGCGCGGCGCGCCGCCGAGTTGCGCCGCGAATTCGAGTTCTTGCTCGAAAGCGAAGAGAAGGGTTACGTCTATTGGTACGAACGCCGCGGCAAGGGCATCATCCTGACGGCTACGCCGATTGATGTGAGCGAAATCCTGCGCGAGCAGCTTTTTGAGAGATTCGACACGGTGGTGCTCACCTCGGCGACGCTCGCTGTCGGCGGCCGCTTTGATTTTCTAAAGCAGCGGCTCGGCGTGATGCCCGCGAAGGAAACCGTCCTGCCGCAGGAATTCGATTTCCGCGAGCAGGCTTTGCTGTATATTCCCGCGTCCATGCCGGATGTGCGACACGAATCATTTGCCACTCGCGCGGCGCAGGAAATCGCAAAGCTGTTGGAGATTTCCAAGGGCCGCGCTTTCTGCCTTTTCACCAGCTACGCACAGATGCGGGCAGTGCACGAATTGGTCGGGGCACGTGTGAGTTTTTCGATGCTGCTGCAAGGCACGGCGCCGAAATCAGCACTGCTGGAGCGCTTCCGCACCACGCCGAACGCCGTACTTTTCGCCACCGCCAGTTTTTGGCAGGGCGTGGACGTGCCCGGCACCCAACTTTCCTGCGTGATCATTGATAAGTTGCCGTTCGCGGTGCCCAGCGACCCGATCGTCGCGGCGCGCGTGCGCGCGCTGCAGGAAGACGGGCGCAATCCCTTCGCGGAATATCAGGTTCCGGAAGCAGTTCTGGCGCTAAAACAGGGCTTCGGGCGGCTGATTCGTTCGAAGACCGACCGCGGGATTTTAGCCATTCTCGATAATCGCATCTCGCGAATGCAGTATGGTAGAATTTTTCTCGAGTCCCTGCCCGACTATACGACCACGAAGGACATCGCTGAAGTCGCGCGCTTCATGGAAAACCATCCGGATTGACGCGTGACCACGGCGCCGCGGCGGCCCGCTGGCGTGCTCTGGCGGCTCACAAGGAAGGCCGATGTACGAAGTCAGTGTGGACGAAACGTTTGCGGCGGCGCACAATCTGCGCGGCTATAAGGGTAAATGCGAGGACTTGCACGGGCACAACTACAAAGTGCGCGTGACGCTCGTCGGCGCGGAATTGGATTCGGTGGGGCTGCTCTACGATTTCGTGCATTTGAAGCAAGTGATCCAAGGCGTGATACGCTCGCTCGATCACAAATATTTGAATGAGTTGAAACCTTTCGATGTGCTGAATCCTTCGGCGGAAAATATCGCCAGACACATTTACGACCAAGCCGCGCAGCAGATGCGTGAAACGGCGAACGGCGCGGCCATTTCGAGTATCACGGTGTGGGAGTCGGAAGTGACGGCTGCGACGTACCGCCCTTAGCGGCGCGAAGCAACCAGAGAGAGCGATTCGAAAATGAACCGGGCATTTCTCATCATCTTGATTCCGTTCATTCTGGTTACGATCTTCTGGCTTATGCTGGGATGGGGATGGCACACGGCCGTGGTCGGTGGCGGTCTGGAAGTTGCCATCGCCATTGCGGCCGCGATCTTCATCTCGCGGCGCCAGGCCGCGCGGCCAAATCCCGGGTCTGGAGATTCCTCAGCGAGCCGCTAGCCGCAAGAATTTCTGCCATGGTCATCACCGAAATATTCAAATCCATTCAAGGCGAGGGCACCCGCGCGGGCTTGCCGTGCATTTTTGTGCGGCTCACTGGATGCAATCTTCGCTGCACGTGGTGCGATACAGCCTACGCGTTTCACGGCGGGACGAAGCAATCCATCGCGGAAATTCTCGGTCGCGTGCGCGCACTCGCAGGCGACGGAGAGAACCGAGTTCCGCTGGTCGAAATCACCGGCGGCGAGCCGCTCCTGCAGCCCGAAACGCCGGAACTGGCCGAGAAGCTGCTGGCAGCGGGCTACACGGTGATGATTGAAACCAGCGGAGAACGGCCTGTAGGTGCGCTGCCGCACCAGGTGATCAAAATCGTGGATGTGAAGTGCCCGGATTCAGGCGAGCCCGAAACGTTTGATATCGCGAATCTGCAAGCCGTCGATGACAAGGACGAAATTAAATTTGTGATTGCCTCGCGTCGCGATTATGAATTCGCCAGGGATTTCACGCTACAGCATCGCCTCGCCGCGCGCGTCCATGAGGTGCTTTTTTCGCCCGTATTCCCCGATCCAGAGGGAAAATGGGATGGGCTGAACGCGCGCGAATTGGCCGAATGGATTCTCGCCGACGGCTTGCCGGTGCGGCTGGGGTTGCAATTGCACAAGTTCATTTGGGACCTGGCGATGAAGGGTGTCTAACGAATTGAAAATTGGCTATGACTGAAAAAGCAAAAGCCGTGGTGCTGCTGAGCGGGGGCATGGACTCCTGCGTGACGGCGGCAATTGCAAATCAGACGCATCGCTTGGCGGCGCTGCACGTGAGTTACGCCCAGCGTACGGAGCGTCGCGAGCGCCGCGCGTTCGAAGAAGTCGCGGACTTCTACGGCGTTCGCGAACGGCTGGCAATCCGCCTGGATTCTTTCGCACAGATCGGCGGCTCGGCGCTGACCGATCAGCGGATCACGGTACCCGAATCCGGCGCCGCGCTGGCACACGATGCCGGGATTCCCGTCACGTACGTTCCCTTTCGCAACGCGCATTTTCTGTCTGCAGCGGTGAGTTGGGCGGAAGTAATCGGCGCGACCGCGATTTTCATCGGCGCGGTGGCGGAAGATAGTTCGGGGTATCCGGATTGCCGGCCGGAATACTATCGTGCCTTCGAGGAATTGATAAAGCAGGGAACGCGGCCGGAAACGCATATCGAAATCGTGACCCCAGTGATCACGATGAAAAAGAACGAAATCGTGCGGCGTGGCGCGCAACTGGGCGCGCCCCTTGACCGCACCTGGTCCTGCTATCAATTCGACGACGAAGCTTGCGGAATGTGCGATAGTTGCCGGTTGCGCCTGCGGGCGTTTGCCGAGGCGGGATTGACGGACCCTATCGCTTATCGGGTGCGAGTTGGGCAATAATAGCCGCCGCAATTTTAGCGTTGGAGGAACCATGCACATGCGAAAGATGATTTGCATCCTGGGAGCCTGGATGCTGGTGGCAGCATTCGCCACTACAGCGCTGGCACAGGGAACGGCCCGAGTGAACGGAGAAATCCTGGATAAAGAAGGCAAACCGATGGTGGACGCCACCATTCTGTTCAAGGACCCGGACACGGGACAGACTTACACGGAAAAAACGGATAAGAACGGAAAGTTCGTGCAGTTGGGGATGCGGGGCGGCGTCTACGTCGTGACGCTGCCGGCCTTGAATTACACCGAGAAGTATCAAGTGCTCGACGGCCAGGAAAACAACTATAAGCTGAACCTGCAGGCGTTAATCGCCGCCGGAGCCATGGCCAATCCGGACGCGGAGAAGAAGAAAGAGGAATCGGAGAACAAGTTCAAGGCCATGAAGGCGCATTTCGACGCTGGCGTCGCGTCCATGACCACCGCCGACAACCTAAAAGTGCAATTGAAAACAGCGCCGGCAGACCAGAAGGCGACTCTGCAATCGCAGCGAACCGCCGCTTGCCAGGCCGCCGCGGCGGACTTCAAGCAGGCCGAAGAAGGCGTCGGTGAAAAGGACATCAACAACCACTCGATGATTTTGGGCAACTTGGGCGCGGCCGCCGAATGTGCCGGAGACCACGAGGATGCAGCCACTGCTTTTCAGAAAGCTTCCGACATGAAGCCGAGCGCTAATTATTATACTGGCCTGGCGACCAACCTTGCCGACGTCGGGTCGTCCAGCACGGATCCGACCGCGGCCGCAGCCAAGTTCACGGATGCCAGCGCAGCCTGCGATAAAGCCATTGCTCTGGACCCTGCCAATGGCGCCACTTGCTGGAAGAATCTGGGCATCATTCTCAGCAACAAAGGGCGCATGAAGGAGGCGGTCGCTCCGCTGCAAAAGGCGAGCCAAGCTAATCCCAAGGATCAATTGACCTGGTACATGCTGGGCAGCGCGCTCACGGCGACAATTGACACCAAGGAAGAAGGCGGCAAGATGGAATACATCATTCCGCCCGGCACCCAGGACGCATATCAAAAGTGCATTGATCTGGGAGCGGACGATCCAGTCGGAAAGCAGTGCAAGGAAGCCCTCGACGGGCTGGTGGCCATGAACGGCGGCCAAGACCTATCGGTGGGTAAAAGAAAGAAAAAATAAGCCATTTTTGGGAGGGCAAGCGGCACTCCGAACCAATTGGACGGCGCCTCACTCCCTTTTTTCACAATATTCATTTTCGCCGCGCTTTCTTTTCTCGATTCGTGGTTGCAACGGTGTTATTCTCTCGCTCATCAGCAGAGTGAATCAGGCACGGCGTCTAGCAACCTCCAAGGAAACCGGTGCAGCAGTGGACTCGAACCAACCCAGCGCGGAACGCCGCCGCAGTGAACGCATCCTTGAATCACTGCCTGTGACCGTGCGCGGCATCGATCTTCTGGGCCAGCCTTTCGAAGAACGCAGCACTACCCTCGCGTTCAACCTGCACGGCTGCCGGTACACCTCGAAACATCATCTGCCGCGAAATACCTGGGTCACCTTGGATTTGTCGCAACGCGCAACGGCGCCGCACACGCGAACGGGCGCCGAGCACCTGGCGCATTTGCGTGCCAGGGTCGCCTGGGTGCAACGGCCCCACTCCATCCGGGATTTTTTCCAGATTGCCGTGGAGCTGGAAAGTCCGGGCAACGTTTGGGAGCTCGAAAATCCGCCCGCAAATTGGACGCGCCAGGAGCATGCGGCACATTCGCCGCTACCTTCGGACGCCGAATCGCGCGAGCGTCCGCTCGCGCATTCCAAACAGAACACTGCAGCAGTAAACCACCATGTTTTTATGGATGCCCTTATGACCGACCCAAGGTTTGAATCGTCCGCGTTCCCATCTGAGCCTCAGTCCGGAAGCGAAGCTGCCGCGGCGCAAGCGATTTCCGCGTCTGATAGCCCTCTTTTGCGCGAACTGCGCGCGGAGCTGGATCGCCACGCCAAGGAATCGGCAGCCGCTGCGGCCGATCAAGCGCGCGAAGAGGTTCTGCGCACCGCCGAAGAGACGGACCGCAAGCACACCGCAAGTGCCGAAGAGCTCTTCGCCAGGTGGAAGGTGGAGATCGAGCAGCTCCAATCAGGCGCGCGGGAAGAATTCTTCTCGCAGGTGTCTGCCAGGCAAACACAAGCGCTTCGCGATCTGCATTTCGAATTCGAAGGAAAACTCACGCAAGCGCGCGAATTGATGGGCCAGATCTCGGAGCAGGCCAACGCGCTACGTTCCGAAAGCGGCGCGGCCCGCGAAGCCACCATGCAAGTGGCGCAAGCGCTGCTGCAATTCGAGGCGGTGGATGCCGCGCGCGCGGCGAGGCCGGTGGACTCATCGAAGAGAGACGACGAGGCTAGCGAGAGCGCGGCGGGTGAGTGGCGTAAGCGCCTGGAAGCCGAAATGGCTGTGGCGCAAGGGCAGTGGAACGAGCTTCTGCAATCATCCTTAGATAGTAATCTGCGGCGAATGGTCGAGCAGCTTGCGCAGCGCTCGCAGGAAGTGCTGCAGGCCGCGGAACAGCGCATGACCGAGCGCCTGGGCGAATTGCGCCAGCCGTTCGCGCAAGCCGCCGCGGAGGCCCGAGACACCTTTGCGGGTATTCAATCCTCACTCGACCAGGAAGTGATGAAGGCCCGCGAGTCGCTCGCGGCCGTCGAACAAGTAGCCAGCCGCACCAAGGAATTGTCCGTGCAATTGGAAGCTGCCAGCCACGACACCGTGAACGACCTGCATCGCCGCCTGGAAAAAATCCTGGACGCGCAGACCGCGGAGATGGGCCGCAGGGCCGAGAGCATTTCCGCGGGCATTCCGCAGCGCGTCGCCCCGGTACTCGATTCTGTGACGCATCAGTTCCTCGAACGCATGTCCGCGGCGGCCGAAGCGAAGCTGGCGCCGCACCTCGAGCGCGTGCCCGCGCTGCTCCACGAACTCTCGGCTCGTGAAGTGGAAGTGGAAGAAAGCCTGCGGCTGCACCGCGAGCGGTTGCGCCAGGTTTCCGAAAAGAATCAACGCGAAGTGACGGCACAGATGGCGACCACCTTGACCGGCGTGCATGAGGGTTTCGAAGCCGCGCGCACCGAAGCGCTCGCGAAGTGGGCCGCCGAATTGGACGCCAGCGGAGTTCGCGCGGCGCATGCGGCCGGCGAATCCATTGGCCACACCTCCGAATGGCTGCAGCAGGAAGCGCGGGCCCGCCTGCAAGCCCAAGTGGAGCAGTCACTGACCACGGCGAGCGCCGGGCTGGCAGACAAGACCGCGGAAGCGGGGCAAAAATTCGAAGCGCAGCTCGCCGCGCAATCCGCAGCGCACCTGGGGCAGATCCGCTCGCAAGTAGAAAACGTCGCGGGAGAAGTGACGGGGAGCGCCCGGACGGAACTCGATCGCGCGGCCGAAGCTGCCGCCGCTTCCTTTGGACAGGTGCTCCATGAACTATCCGAGCGCGAAGCCACGCAGTTCGCCGCGGACTCCAGCGCCACACGGCGCGAGCGCACCGAAGAGTTCGATCGCTCCACGCAGGAATTGCTGCACCAACTGGACGTCAACGCCTGGTCGTCGGTCGAACGCTTCCGCTCGCAGATGGCCTCGCAACTGGAATCGAGCGTCAACGAAGGACGCGCTGCCTTGAGCGCGGAATTCACTTCGTCGTTGGAAGGCTACCGCGCCGAACGCGATACGCATCAGCAAGAGTGGCTTGTGAATCTCGATCGGCTGAGCGCGGAAGCCGCCGGAAGATTTCAGGAAAAACTGCAGGGCGCGGCCGATTCGTGGGTGGTTGCTTCCGTGCGCCGCCTCAACGAACACGGGCAGAACGGCATCGAGTCGCTGTTGCGCTCGGCCGATCAGGCGCTCCGCGATTCCTGCTCCAAAGTCTTCGAAGGCCTGGCGGAAATGCTGCGCGAACGCACTTCCAGTGCCGCCGGCGCCGGCAACGTCGCAGGTTTCTCGGCGCTTCCCAACCGCGATGCTTCCGAGAACTCCGGTCCGCGCAACGAAGCAATTTAGCGCTGCGATCTTCCAAACTGACGGCGAGATTTCAGCCGTGCTTATGCTGATTGCGCCTTGTACGGGCCGCTTTCCAGCGCGGCACGGCATTCCTGCCGGAGCAAATCAAGCAGTTGATCCATATGTTCCGTGCGCGTGCGAAAGTTCACCGGGTTAATCCGGAACCACCACTTGCCCTTCAGCTCCGTCGTCGAGATCCAGAATTTCCCGCTTTCTTCCACGCGCCGGGCGACGTCCGCGTGTAACTCTTTGGATTGCGCCTCATCCAGATTCGCGCCCCGGTACCGTATGCAGATGGCCGACATCGGCGGCTCGCTTGCCGCTGCGAATTCGGAATCTCTGGCGACGCGGGAATAAAGATGTTTGGCCTGGCGCACGTTGTTGTCAATCCACTCCCCGATCTGCTTCGCACCGTAACGCTTGAAACTCATCCACACCTTCAGACCGCGGAAACGCCGCGATTGCTCGAAACTGTGCACGTAATACTGGTAACGTTCGTTTGCGTGGTCGAATTCGTCGGTTAGATACGATGGCTTCATCCCGAACGAAGCCGTCAATCGCCGGTCATCCTTCACCAGGATCGCACCGGCATCGAGCGGCGCGTAAAACCATTTGTGGGGATCAATCGTGATGGAGTCCGCCAGTTCCAGCCCATGATTCCGCATGGACCACGCGTGAGAAAGCAGCATGCCGCCGCCGTAAGCGCCATCGGCATGCAGCCACATTCCTTCGCGGTCCGCAATTCTGCGAAGTTCGCGCACCGGGTCCACCGCGCCGGTATTCGTGGTGCCGAAGATGCCCACGATGCACATCGGACGTATGCCATTTTTTCGATCCAGCGCGATTGCTTCTTCCAGCGCATCCAGTCTCACGCGAAACGCAGCGTCGGTGGGCAGCGCGCGCAGCGCCGTGCGGCCCAGGCCGATGGCGTCCACCGCCTTGTCCACCGAAACGTGCCGCTCCTCGGAGGCGTAGACGGCCCAGCGCTCCTGCACTCCATCGTGCTGTATCCGGTCGCGCGATACAGCATCACGCGCCAGCTTCAGTCCAATGAAGTTCGCCATCATGCCGCCGCTGGTGAGATTTCCTCCCGCGGCAGCGTCGTAACCCACCATGTCGGTGAGCCACCGCACCGTGCGCCGCTCCATGGCGACGGCCGCGGGCCCGATCGTGTAGGCGCCAATGTTTTGATTCAGCGCAGAGCAGATGAAATCCGCGATGATCCCGACCGGATTCGGCGACGGAGTGATCAGCCCCATGTAACCGGGATGCCCCACGTGCGTGCAATATGGCAGAAGCTTTTCTTCCAGTTCCGCCAGCACCTTTTCCGGAGCGCTGGAATCCTGAGGCAGCGGCTCGGCAAAAAATTTGGTCAGCGTGCTCGGTTCCACCTTGGGGAACACCGGTTTTTCTTCGATGTGCTCCAGATATTCAGCCAGCAGGTCCACCACGCGGTGCCCAACTTCGCGAAATTCTCCCGGATTCATCTCGCCACCTCGTCTTCGTTTTCGCCCCGGACTATCATAAACAGGTTTTGCCCCGCCTCGACAATCGAATACAATTCGAACCGGCCATGGCCAATATGTCTCTCGACCGAATAGACTTCGAAATTATCCGCCTTCTACAGAAGAATGCTCGGTTGAGCAATAAGGAGATCGCCGCGTCCGTTCGGCTCGCGCCCTCTACGTGTCACGAACGGATCAAGAACCTCCAGGCCACCGGTGTAATCCGTGGCGCTCATGCCGATATTGATTTGCGCGCGCTGGGCCTGACCCTGGAGGCGCTTTTCTTTATCGAATTGGCCAAGCACGAGCGGGCCGTGGTGGATCGCTTCCTGAGCGAAACCGAATCAATCCCCGAGGTGCGCCGCGCATTCCTCGTCAGCGGCCACTACGATCTGGTGGTCCACGTAGCCGTGAAAGATATCGAGCATCTTCGCAACCTGGCGTTCGATCGCTTTACCAGCCAACCTGTGGTGGTGAAGATCGAGACTTCTATCGTCTTTGACAGCCGCGCGAGAAATGAACTCGCGATCCCGCGCGAGGGCGCGCGAAATAAGAGAGCGTCGCGCGCGTCACAACTCCGCGCGAAATGATTTCGAGCCGCCAGTGCGCAAGGTTCCCGCAAGGCACCTTCCCTTGACATCCTACTGGAAGAGCAGTATCGTCCCCACCTAGAATGTCTACTGAAGGACTTTACGCGCCCATGTACCCGCTCCAGGTGCCCGCGCGCACGCAGGCGGCGCTGGTGCCGATTCGGCGGCCGGGCGTTCCCGAGAGCCAACCGTGAAGCGTCGCAAGCGCATTCTCGAAGAACTCGCGCAAGACATTCGCGACCACCTCGAGCACGAGACGCAAGACAACATAGCGCGCGGCATGCCTCCCGAAGAAGCCCGTTACGCCGCGTTGCGCAAATTCGGGAACGTAGCTCGCGTGCAGGAAGAAACGCGCGACGTCTGGAGTTCTGTCTGGTTTGACCAGCTGCTGCAAGACGTCCGCTACGGATTTCGTCTGTTGCGCCGCAGTCCGCTCTTCGCCCTCGTGGCAATCTTCACGCTCGCCATCGGCATCGGCGCGAACACTGCAATCTTCACCGTCGTTCACACGGTTTTGCTGCAACCGCTGCCTTATCCCAATTCCAACCGCCTCGCCATCATCTGGTCGGGCCTCGGCGATGAGCACCGCGCCCCCGCTTCCGAATACGAGCTTTTGCAATTGCGCGAGCGCTCCAACCTTTTCGACCAGATCGCCGGCATCTGGGTGCGCAATTCCGTGGTCCCGGGCACAGGCGAACCCGAGCAGGTGAAACTCGGGGTTGTGACGGACAATTTCCTCTCATTGCTGTGCCGCAAGCCCGCGCTGGGCCGCATGTTCACCCGCGAAGATGTCCAGGCGAGTGACCAGAATATGCTGATCATTTCGTATGGGCTCTGGCAGCGCCGATTTGGCGGCGACCCCGGCATCATCGGCCGTGCGCAGCGCGTCGGCGATGGCGAGGTGACGGTGGTGGGAGTACTGCCGCAAGACTTCCACCTGATTTTTCCAGACGACTCCAGTGTCCCGCCGAATGTGGATCTCTACATGCCCCTGGGGTTCGCCTTTGCTAAGCCGGATGGCCCCAGCTACCTGCGAACCATCGGATTGCTGCGTCCCGGCGCAAAATTCGCGCAAGCGCAATCGGAATTCGATGAAATTGCCACGCAACTTCGCCGCACGGTGCCGGCGTTCGATGACCAGAAATTCTCGCTGCGCGTAACGCCCTTGCAGGACGACGACGTGCGCAACATCCGCCGCACCCTGCTGCTGCTCTTCGGTGGCGTGGCCTTCGTATTACTGATCGCTTGCGCCAACGTGGCCAATTTGCTGCTCGCGCGCTCCAGCTATCGCGTCCGCGAAACCACCGTGCGCCTCGCCATCGGCGCGCCGCGCAGCCGCATCATTCGCCAATTGCTTACCGAAAGTATTGTGCTGGGCGTCACCGGCGGAATTGCGGCGATGGGAGTCGGTTGGCTCGCGCTAAAAGGATTGCTGGCGCTTCGTCCCGAATCGCTCCTGCGCCTGGGCTCAATTCGACTCAATCCGGCGGTATTTGCTTACACTCTGGCGATCGCGATTCTCACCGGCATCGTTTTCGGTCTGGCGCCGGCTTTCACCGCAAGCCGTGTGGATCTGCGCGGCTCTCTCAAGAGCGGTGCATGCATTTCCGGCAGTGGCGGCAAATTGTCCCGCGCCATTCTGATCGCCGCCGAAGTCGCGCTCAGCTTCACTCTTCTGGCCGGAACGGGCCTTCTGGTGCGTACATTCGTTGCGGTGTTAAATGTGAATCCCGGCTTTCAGCCGGATCACGTGCTCACGTTCACCACATCTCCCGGCGACTATAATTTCGTGCATAAACTGCAGCAAAAGCTGCTGACGATTCCGGGCGTGGAGTCCGCTTCGCTCATTTCCCACCTGCCGCTCGACGACAGCTACCCCAATTGGTACGACGTCTATTACCCGGAAGGCGCTCCGCCATCACAGCAAAACAGCATGCTCGCCGATGACCGTTCGATTCTGCCGGGCTATTTCCAGACCATCCGGGCGACGCTCATCGAGGGCCGCGACTTCACCGATGCAGACAACGCCGCGCACCAGCACGTCGCCATCATTGATGATGCGCTCGCGAAGCAAACCTGGCCCGGCCAGGATCCGCTGGGGCGCCGCTTGAACATTTCCGATTCGCCAAAAGGTTTTTACCAATTCGAACCCGATTGGGTGGTCGTCGTGGGCGTCGTCAAGCACGTGCAATATCATTCGCTCACCACCATGGTGCGCCCGCAAATCTACGTTCCGTTTCAACTGGCGCCGCGCCCGGTTTCGTTTGTCGTACGCACGTCCGCGCGGCTCGCGGATATGGCCGCACCCATTCGCGCGGCCGTATCGCAAGTGGATAAGAACGCCCCGGTCGCACGGCTGATCGCTCTCGATGACCTGGTAAAGCAAGCGCGTGCGCAGAACAGGTTCGTGGCCTTCCTCGCGGGCGCTCTGGCCGCCATCGCGCTGTTGCTTGCCTGCATCGGCATCGCCGGCGTCACCGCGTTTTCCATCGCGCAGCGCACCAACGAAATCGGCATCCGCATGGCGCTGGGCGCCAGCCCGGGCGAAATTCTTCGCATGATTCTTGGCCAGAACCTCCGTCCGGTATTTGCCGGGCTCTTGTTGGGACTCTGCGTATCGTTGGCCCTTACGCCGCTGATGCAAACGCTGCTGTTTGGCGTGGAACCTGGCGATCCGCTGACTTTTGGTTCGATCTCAGCGTTTTTGCTGCTGGTGGGAATACTGGCCTGCTATCTTCCGGCCCTGCGCGCCACGCGAATCGAACCGATCACCGCGCTGCGCTACGAGTAAGCCGCGCCGCTACTTTTTCCCCACGACTTCCAGCACCGTAGCGGCCACGTAGTTCACCTGCTCCGCAGTCATGCCCGGAAAGAGCGGCAGGCTGAGTACGCGTTCGCAGGCGCGCTCCGCGTTAGGGAATGTTCCGGCGGGATAGCCCAGCGAGGAGTAGGCCGGTTGTAGATGCACGGGCTTGGGATAATGCACAGATGTCTCGATGCCGCGTTCGGCGAGCTGCGCGATCACGGAGTTGCGGTTGCTCACGTAGATGACGAATTGATGGTAGACGCACTCGTCTTGAGGATCATCCACGGGCATCGTGAGCCGGGCCCCTTCGAGCATGCGCCGATATTCCCGGGCGATTTCCCGGCGCCGCTCCGTCCAGCCGTGCAGTCGCCGCAGTTTGATGCGCAGCACGGCGCCCTGGAATCCGTGCATCCGGTAGTTGTAGCCGGGGAATTCGTGGTCGTATCGCGCGGTTTGCCCGTGGGAACGCGCGGCGCGGGCGAATTTCGCGGCCGAATCGTCGTTGGTGGTCAGCGCGCCGCCTTCCCCGTAGGCACCGAGATTCTTCGTCGGATAAAAACTAAACGCGCCCGCGTGGCCTAGCGACCCGACGCGCTGCTTGTGATAACGAGCGGCGTGCGCCTGCGCGGCATCTTCCAGGATCCGCAATTCGCGCCGCGCGGCAATCTCGCGAATTGCATCCATCTCCGCCGGACGGCCGTAAAGATGGACCGGAATAATGGCGCGGCTGCGCGGGGTGATCGAGCGTTCGATCAACTTCGGGTCAATGTTAGCGGTGGCTGGATCAATATCCACGAAAACAGGACGCGCGCCGCAATAGGTAATCGCTTCGGCCGTCGCCAGAAACGTATTTGGAGAGGTGATGACCTCGTCACCGGGCTGAACCCCCAGCGCCAGCAAACCCAAATGGAGCGCCGCCGTGCCGCTGCTCAGCGCGACGCAGTGACGCGTGCCGCAGAAATCGGCGAACTCGCGTTCAAAGGCCTCCACTTCGGGGCCCAGGATGAACGCGGAATTCTGGCAGACGCGATCCAGCGCCGGCAGAATCTCATCACGCAACTCTGCGTACTCGGCTCCCAGATCAAGAAGTGGAACTTTCATTCCGCGCGCCTTTCCGGACAACGAAAACTCTACTGTACCGCGAGCCGTGCCACAAGTCGGGTGCTTCGCAGGAATGATCCCTGCGCGCAGGAATCCACAAAAAAGCCGTGACGGAAGATTGCACGGTTTTATAGCCGCGCTGCTTGCTGCGCCCCATCTACGCAGCATATTTACGGGACGCCCCACTAGATATGCGTCAACGTCCCGGTAATTTTCGTGCGCCGCAGCGCCCAGGCGAACACCACGAACGACGCCGGGATCAAAGTCACCGCGAACACGAGCAAAGCCGCAATCGCAGGCCACAAGCGATTCCAGCCCGCGCCATCGAGCAGCGCCGCGCGCATTCCTTCCAGCGAGTAGGTCACCGGAATCAATCGCGCCACGAATTGCAATGGTCCGGGAAGCACGCTGACCGGATACATCATCCCCCCCACCAGGCTTGAGACGCCCAAGACCAGCCACTTTGCCGGATTCCCGCGCTTAAAGAGAATCGAATAACTGGCCGATAATATTCCTAGCCCTGCAAACGCGAGAATAGAGGCCAGGAGAATCACCACGGCTCCTGCCCAGTTCGCCGCCCGCGGCGCAAAGCCGAAGAGCAGCGCGCCCCACGCGAGATAGACACACGTCCGCAGCGCCAAAGCAGTGAATGGATATACCGCGGAACCCGCGAGGATCACCGAAAGCGGTGTTTGCGTCACCAGCAAAGCCTCCAGCGTCCGATTCTGGCGCGCCTCCTCGATGCTGGAGTCAAACGCCGTCATGGACACGCTCAGGTAATCGAAGAATGCGAAACCCACCAGGGCAAACGCGAAATAACTGCTTCCGGCAGGCAGCGCCTTCGTTAGCTCGGGGCTTTCCACGAAGCGCGACAAATAATAAAAAGTGGCCACGCCGAATAGAGCTTCCAGCATCTCCAGCAAGAATGCTCCGCGATATCCCCTGGCGATCGCAAAATCGCGCGCGAAAAATGCCGCAATTTTCCGCAAGGTGCGCGCCAGTTTCATCGTTGTGCATCCGCCGCATCGGCGTGTCGCGCCAGGCGCGAGATGGCTTCTGCGAAAGTCGCAGCGCCCGCCACCGCGCACAGCCCGCGTGGAGAATCGCAGGCGATAATCCGGCCCTTTTCGAGCAGGATCACGCGATCGGCAATCTCCTCCACCTCACTCAGCGTGTGCGAGGCAAAAAGCAGGGTCGTGCCGTGTCGCCGCACCAGGTCTTCTTTGAGCAACCGGCGAAAATCCGCGGCGGCCAGCGGGTCCAGGCTGCGCGTGGGTTCATCGAGCAGCAGGATCGCGGGCTGGTGAAGCAACGCGCGCGCCAATCCCAGGCGATGCGTCGTGCCAGTCGAAAAAGTCCGCACCTGCCGATCGAGTTCCGCGCTGATGCCCATGCGTTCTGCCACCAGCTGGATGCGGCTGCGCGCCTCCGCGCCGGAAATATTGTTCATGGCAGCAAAGAAGGCCAAATTCTCGCGGCCGCTCAGGCGCGTGTAAAAACCTTCGTCGCCGCCGGTGTGATAGCCAAACTGGCAGCGCGCGCGGGGCGCGTCGCGCTCTACATCGCAACCCCCAATCGCGGCACGGCCACGCGTAGGGATAATCAACGTAGCAAGCACGCGGAGAAGCGTGGACTTGCCCGCGCCATTCGGCCCGACGATTGCTACAGCCTCTGCGGATTGTACCGAAAAGGAAATTCCCGCCAGCGCCTGTTCGGTCGGGCGGGAAACTGGCTGCAGAAGCGCGCGCCAGCCCGAGCGAGCGGGCGGAAAAAATTTTTCCAGAGATTCGACGGCAATGGCGGGCGCGGACATCACGGTGGTTATAACCGAATTCACCTTGAGGAATCTAGTTCCACCGTTGCTGTTCGCGACGGGTACCAGTAGAATAGGGAGCGACGACTTGATAAGCGCAGGGCGTGCCTATCCAAGCGTACCACCGCCGTCAGCCCGGGCGGCGGAACAATCCCAGCCCGACGTCAGCGGAGCGGCCGCAATGGACGCACCTCTATCTCTACATACGGTTGTAGTCGCATCACCGGAGCAGGTTTCGTGTCCTCTCGGTGAGGAAGCGGCCATTTTGAATCTGAAAAATAGCGTCTACTACGGCATGAATCCGGTGGGCGCGCGTGTCTGGGAATTGTTGAAGCAGCCCAAGCGCATCAGTGATCTGCGCGACGTCCTGCTGGACGAATACGAAGTCGACCAGGAGCGTTGCGCGCAGGACTTGCTCGCGTTGCTGCAGAAAATGCACGAGGAAGGCCTGATCGAAGTGCAAGCCGCGGCGGCGGGTTAAGTACACGCGACTTTGTTCCGCGCCGCGGGTTGAAGTACCCACGTCGCGCCAGGCCCGGGAAAACCAGGTAATCATGGTCGAGCGTATCAAAAGATTTCAGCGGCTGAGCGCTTTGGAGCGCGGCATCGTCCTCGAGGCGGCGGGGGGATTGCTCGCCACCTGGTTCGGCTTGCGCCTGATTGGCTTTCGCCGCTGGGAGCGCGTTCTGGCGGTGTTTGCGCCCTCCGCGAACGCAACCGGGCTCGTGCAAGACGCATCGGAGCAGTCCTCCGCGCTCCTGATCGCGCGGATGGAAGCGGCCGCCGCGCGGAATGTTTTATTCCACACGAATTGCCTCGAGCAATCGCTGGTGTTGTGGTGGCTGTTGCGTCGGCGCGGGATTACCGCGGACCTGCGCATTGGCGCGCGCAAGGAATCGGAGCGCTTCGAAGCCCACGCCTGGGTCGAAATTGATTCCCAGGTGCTGAACGACGCCGGCGCCGAGCATCGCCATTTCGTTCCGTTCGAGAAGCCGATCCTTTCCATGGAGGCGCGCATCGAGTGAGCGGCATCGTCGGCATGTACGAACGCAGTGGCGCGCCGGTGGATCGGACGCTTCTGCAAGCGCTCGCTCATTTTCTTTCTTATCGCGGCCCGGACGCGCGTGAAACCTGGTTCCACGGCTCCGTGGGCTTGGCTCACACCATGTTGCGCGCCACGCGCGCATCGCAAATCGAGCGTCAGCCCGCCAGCCTCGCCGGGCGCCTGTGGATTACAGCGGATGCTCGAATCGATTGTCGCGATGAGCTGCTGGGCAAGCTGATCGAACGCGAGGGTGGCAAGCTCGCCGGCCCTGTCGCCACTGATTCCGATTTGATTTTGCGTTCCTACTCCGCGTGGGGCGCCGACTGCGTGCAACACCTGCGCGGAGATTTTGCCTTTGCCATTTGGGACGCTCAACGAAAGCTTCTTTTTTGCGCGCGGGACCATTTTGGAATTAAGCCCTTCTATTATTCCGAATTGGGAGAGCTTTTTCTCTTCAGCAACACGCTCGATTGCCTCCGCCAGCATCCCGAAGTGTCCTCGGACCTGAACGACGCCGCCATCGGAGACTTTCTGCTCTTCGGTTTGAACTGCGACGTCGCCACCACCACCTTCCGCGACATACGCCGCTTGCCTCCGGCTCACTCGATGACGGTATCTTCCGAAGGCCTGCGCATCCAACGCTATTGGTCCGCGCCCACCGAAGGGCGCATCCGCTATCAGCGCCCGGAAGATTACGTCGAGCATTTCCAGATTCTGCTGCAGGCGGCAGTCTCCGACCGCATGGCCCCCGATCGCACCGGGATACTTTTGAGCGGCGGCCTCGATTCCGGCACGATAGCAGCCGCCGCCCGCGAACTTTCCACCTGTCCCGGCGGCAAGCAGGATTTGCGCGCCTACACCGTGGTCTACGACTCGCTCTTCCACGATGAAGAGGGCGCTCACGCGCAGGAAACCGCCGACTTCCTCAAAATTCCAATTCGCTTCATCCCCATGGATCACGTCCAGCCCTTCGAACGCTGGGACGACCCGTGCCTAAGTATTCCTGAGCCGGTGGATGACCCGTGCTTCGCCGGGCTCTTCGATCAATTTCAAGCAATTGCACCAGACTGCCGCGTGGTGCTTTCCGGCGAAGGCGCCGACAACCTAATGCAATTTGAAATGTGGCCGTCCGTGAAACAGATGGCACGAAACCGCGAGTGGCCACGCTTACTCGCCGAAGTTCCTCGTTACCTGCAAGCGCGTTCGACTTGGTCCGGAATGAAACGCGTGACGCGGCGGCTTTTCGGTAAAAAGCTCCGCGCTCCCGCGTATCCGAACTGGCTGACGCCGGACTTCGCTCGCCGCTTGAACTTGAAGGACCGCAGTAAGGAGTGGAATGAATTGCCTGCCTTGCGTCCTCACCTCGTTCTTCCCAAGGCGCACGTCTCGCTCACCTTGCCGCACTGGCCGCACATGTTCGAGCACGAAAATGCGGGCGTCACTCATTGCCCGGTCGAGGTACGCCATCCCTTCATGGATCTGCGGATCGTGAATTTCCTTCTCGCGCTGCCGCCCTTTCCGCTGTTTTACGAAAAAACGCTGTTGCGGAACGCGGTGGCCGGGCGCTTGCCCGAAAACGTTCGCGTACGCCGGAAAAGTCCTTTTATGGGCGACCCGTTCACAGCACATCTTGGGCAAACCGAAGCGCCTTGGATGAACCAGCTGGCGTGGACAACAGAAATTGAATCCTACATTGATAGGCCTGCACTTGCGGTGTTCGGAAACGGAACGTTCTCGGCGAAAGTGGTGACGGATATTCGCCCTTTCTGCCTTAACTTTTGGTTGCAGTCAGCGCGCAGAGTCCGGTATAACTTGCGTGCGGAGGTCCGCAATGTTTAAGCCCGTCAAACGGGATAATAAGAAGCCTTACTCATCTCCTGTTATAATTGTGTACGGTACCGTTCAGGAATTGACGCAAAAAGTGGGCCTACGGGGGAATACTGACTCACCGCGACGTCCAAATGTTCACACGCACACTTAGCCGCGCAACGCTTTAGATCAGAACTAAATGCTCTTTTTAGATGTACGCGCTGGAAACTTTCCAAGGGGAATGTGCTTGCGGAAGATCAGAGGAGCCTGACAACGCCGGCTGATGGCCGCCGAAGCATGCGGATGGACAGTGGTCGTTTACTTCTGTGAATTTCACTTACTCCGTTTTTGGCCTCTTGCTTCAGTCTAATTTTCCAATCCCCGAGCTGACTGAAGTAGGTCCCGATCAGAATCGTTCGTCGCTCGAGTTCTCGCGCAATCGTGCAGTGGCGATTCATCTGAATGCTTCGCCAGAAACCATCATAGCGGCCCCGTCGCAGCCTGAAGAGCTGAGCTACGCAAGTTCGTATAAGGACGAAGCAGGCAACCCGGCGCTCACGATCTGGAAATCTGCGGGGTCTCGTTATTTGCGGTTGGCCTACTTCGATGGAACCCAATTCTGGCTGGACCGGGAAGGCACCGAAGTGTGGGCGACTTGGCCCGGCAATTTAACGGTCGAAGACACAGCCGCCTATTTGCTGGGGCCGGTTCTGGGATTTATGTTGCGCGTGCGCGGCGTGACGTGCCTGCATGCGAGCGCGGTCGCCTTCGGCGAAAAAGCCGTTGCCTTTGTGGGTTCTGAGGGCGCAGGAAAATCGACCACCGCGGCCGCATTGGCACGGCAGGGACACGCGGTACTCTCTGACGATGTGGTCGCGTTGGCCGAGCACAACGGCTCGTTCTTTGTTCATCCAGCCTCCCCGTATCTCTGCTTGTGGCCCGAATCTGTGGAGTCGCTTTACGGTTCCGCCGAGGCGTTGCCACGATTCAGCCCCAATTACGAAAAACGCTGCCTCTCACTCCAAAAACAAGACTTACGATTCGAAACCAGAGCTTTACCACTCGCCGCGATTTACATCCTGGGCGACCGTCGGGCCGATCCGGCTCCGGCGGTGGAAGAAATATCGCCGCAGAGAGCCTTTTTCGCGCTGGTCGCCAACACCTTCGCCACCAACACTCTCGATAGCACCATGCGAGCCAAAGAATTTGCAATGCTGGCGCGCTTGGCGCCCCGTGTTCCAATTCGGGTCTTGTGTGCGCATTCGGACCCGTCCAGATTGAAAGATCTTTGCGATCTACTCGCGCAGGAAACGAAACGACTACATCCCCCGAATTCCGCCGCTCCGTACACTATTCCTTAAAATCATTGCTGCACCGACGCAGTATCTCTTTGCATACCATGTGGAATAGCGGAGCACCCGCCGGTTTCCAGTGAATTGAAGCTATGCTAATATCCTCGGTCAAATGGTGTGTCCGTCGTCCACGTTCCGGACTCTTCGCCAGAGCCAGCAGGCCATTGCGCGTTCGCAAAATGACGATCTTCCAGCCGCTTTCGAGCCGGACACCGCCGCGATCCCTCTCAACCCAACAAACATCATTCTAGGAAACCGTAAGCGAGGAGCAATCCCATGCAGACGAAATTTCCGCTAGTAAGATTTGCAGGAAAGGCTGCTATCGCGGTCGCGATTGTGGCGTTATTTTTGTCCGTCAAGATTTTAGTGCGCACTCATTCATCCCGAAACTCCTCAACTAACCAGACGGTTACCGCCCATACTCCCGCGACGCCACTCTCGGCCGCACAGAAAAAGGATTGGTCGCGCGGTTACGGCCAACTCCCGCTGGCATTCGAAGCCAATCAGGGACAGACGGCGCCCGCAGTACGATTCCTTGCGCACGGCGTAGGCTACCAATTGTTCCTGACGAGCCAGGAAGCCGTCCTTACGTTGCACCAGCCGCTGGCGGCCGGCGCGAAAGAAGTTAAGGGCACGCCTTTGGTTGCGGCGCACCACAAGTCGATGAGCGCGCAGAAGTCTTCCGTTCTCCGAATGCACCTGGATGGAGCGAATCCGGCGCCCGATATCGCCGGAACGAATTTGCTTCCCGGGAAAGTGAACTACTTCATGGGCAACGATCCGAAAAAGTGGCACACCGATATTCCGTCCTATGAAGCGGTGCGCTACCGCGGGATTTATCCCGGTGTGGACGTGCTGTTTTACGGCCGGGAACAACGCCTGGAATATGACTTCATCGTCGCCCCCGGAGCGGACCCCAGCGTCATCGCGCTGAGTGTTGCGGGTGCCAGAAAGCTGGAACTCAATTCGCACGGCGACGTCGTGATGAGCGTGGGAGGCGGGAAAGTCGCGCTTCGCAAACCATCCATCTATCAGGACGTAAACGGCCAGCGCCGTGAAATCGCGGGCAACTACGTTCTTGCCGGCGACCGCCAAATCCGCTTTTCGGTGACGGCATACGACCACACGCAGCCTTTGACCATTGACCCGCTATTGAACTATTCCACTTACCTCGGTGGCAGTAATTTCGATCAGGCGTTTGGCATCGCGTTGGACGCGGCCGGCGACGCTTACATTACCGGCGATACGTTCTCCACCGATTTTCCTCCGGGGACGCTCACTGCGCCTCCCGACATCGCCCTGGGAGCAATTTTTGTAGCTGAATTGAACCCGACCGGCACTTCGCTTCTTTATTCCGCTTATCTCGGCGGCAGCGGAAATGGAGCTTTCGGAGACGGTTCCACAGCGATCGCGGTGGATGCCGCAAGCCCTCCGAATATTTACGTCACTGGGTTTACCGGTTCACCGGACTTTCCCCTCAGCACCGCTCCCAACCCGCTGCCTTACCAGGGGCTTCCAGCTCCTGCCAGCGCAGCAAATGGGGGGGCGGCGTTCATCACGAAACTCAATCCCGCAGCCAGCGGCTCGGCACAGTTTGCGTATTCGAGCTATCTCGGAGGCGACACCTTTGACGAGGGATTCGGCATCGCCGTGGATTCATCCGGAATCGCCTACATCGCGGGCGCGACCGCATCGACGGACTATCCCACGATAGGAACCCAGCTTTCCGCTGGGCTGACCAGTCCTGATGGAAACGCGTTTCTAACGAAGATAAATACCACCCTTAGCGGCACGCCCTCTCTGGTTTACTCGACGTATCTGGGGGGATCGGGCACAGCCAGTAATTTCCTGGGGTTCGCCGACGTCGCGTATGGCTTGGCGATTGACTCCAGCGCCAACGCGTACCTCGTTGGCGGGACGGTCTCCTCCGACTTTCCCGTCGCAGGCACCGCCATTCCTTCGAGCCTCGCCTGCGGAGCCAATACTGTCTCCTCCGTATTCATCTCGAAGATCAATACGACGGCGCAATCTCTCACCTATTCTCATTGCCTCACCGGAAGTACTTACGATCTCGCCTTCGGAGTGAATCTGGGAAAAGGTGTTCCGCCAGTGGCCGGTGGGATTGTCTACCTGACCGGAACGACCGCGTCAGCCGATTTTCCCGTCACTACGAATTCCATCCCGCCGCCGGGGCCCGGCGTCAACGTGGGCAATGGAGTCGCGTTCGTTTCGCTGCTTAATACCGCGACTGGGACATTGCAATATTCCACTTTCCTCGGCGGTATCAACAGCGACACCGGATATGGGATCAGTTCCGATTCGTCGGGTAACGCCTATGTGACCGGCCAGACCGCTTCGACTGATTTTCCGATCACCCAGGGTGCATTGCTCGAGACACGTGCCAATTCCACAGGCGCCGGGTTCGTTTCCAAGATCAATCCCGCGGGAAATGGGCTCGCCGATCTGGTCTATTCCACCTACTATGGCGGACAAGCTGCCAATAACCTTCCGAACCAGGATTCCGGCCGTGGCATTGCTGTTTCCGGCACCAACGCCTACGTCACTGGTCAAATGACCTCTCCCGATATGCCGGTATCGGCAACCGCGTATCAGGCGGCCCTCGGAGCAAGCGGTGCTACAAACGCCTATGTCGCCGATCTGCCTCTCACTCCGACCATCTCCGTGGTGCCGAGCAGCCTCAATTTCGGAACGCAACTGGTTGCGACGACGTCGTCCGCGATGTTCGTCACGCTCATGAACAACACGTCCTCGTCCGTCGTCCTCACACTACCAGCCACAATCATTGGTACGAATCCCGCGGAATTTGCGGTAGCCAACGGCACTTGCGCTTCGCCGCTGGCTGCTGGAGCAAGCTGCACGGTCGGCGCTACATTCACGCCTGCCGCCGCTACGGGATACTCCGCGATTCTAGATATCCCGGACGCTCTTGACCCCGGCCACGACATCATGGTCCCGCTCACTGGAACCGGCAGCAACACCGCCGCCGCCATCGGCTTCAGCCCGGCCAGCCTCACGTTCGCCGGCCAGTTGCTCACCACCACCAGCGCCGGACAGACCCTCACCGTCAGCAATCCGAGCACGACTACAGCGCTCACCATCTCGGCGATCGCCGTCAGCAGCGACTACACCATCGCCTCCAATTCCTGCGGCAATACGCCGATCACCATCGCCGCTGCGCCTGGCGGTACTCCTTGCATGTTGAGCGTCACATTCAATCCCGGGGCCGCCACTGCGCCCGGCGCCGACAACGGCACGATCACCTTCACTGACAATGCCAATGGCAGCCCGCAATCGTTCACGCTGAACGGCACCGCCTGGGACTTCTCTGTCACAGCCGGCACCACCAGCGTGGCTAGCGGGGCCATGGGCACTTTCCCGGTGACCATCACCGGACTCGGCGGATTTACCGGCGCGGTCTCCTTCACCTGCACGCCAGGGACGCTGATTAGTGCGTGCGCCGTGCCCACTACCAACGCGGCAGCTGCGCCGGGAGCCACGGCAACCGGTACACTCACGGCTTCCTCCTTCATCGTGCCGCCGGAGTCCATGAAAGTGCCGCCGCCAGCTTCTCCGCAACAGCTGTTCCTCCTGATGCTGGCGCTCGCTGTGCTGTTCATGATCCCCACCACGCGGCGCTTCCGCACGCGCCTCGGGATGGCCGCAGCGATGCTCGTCTTCATCGTGGTGGCAGGTTGTACTGGAAACCGTCCGAAGACCAAGACCGGCTCATTGATGATTACGCCGTCCTCGGGAGGAGTCACCAAGTCGGCGATCACGGTAACCGTCACCATTACGAAGTAACGATCCACCTCCAACGTAACTGGGCCGCGCGTTCTGTTCTTCCGGTTCGCGCGGCCTTTTTCTTTGCTCCCGACCTTCCGGCGCTCGCCTTTCGCCCGCCGTGATTCAGGCTGTTCCGTTCGGTTCGCGCGGCCCTCCATCGGCCGTTCCCTCTCGAAGTTTTTCGCGCAGCACTACCCTTAAACCCTCTTTCCATCTATTCTAAGTGCCGCCCCGCGCCAACGAATTACGGGCAACTCGCATCTGAAACACTCGCGGAACAAGATATGCTCGAATCAGGAATTTTACGGGAGGAAGTGGTTGATGAAAAAAGTAGCGGGGATTCTGCTGTTGACGGCGCTTTTCTGTGGGCATGCCATGGCCCAGGAAAACTCGATGTTTCATCCCCATCTTTCGAAGTTCAAGCCTCGCAAGCCTGACCGGGCGAAATTTGAACTCGGTGCCGGATATACCTACCGTTCGTTCCTGGAGCCATCCCCTCACCCGCCCAACCTCAGCAATCGGCTCAATATGAACGGGTTCAACGTCCATGGTGAATACCGTGTCTTCCGCTGGCTCAGCGCCGCCGGCGATATTTCCGGGGCTTACAATATCAATTCGGCGAACGGCAACACCCAGATGTACACCCTGATGTTTGGTCCCGAACTGTATCCGCTCGGTCATCGTCACAAAATAACTCCCTTTGGCCACTTCCTCTTCGGCGAGGGCTTTTCCGTTTACAACCTGGCAAGCCAGGGCGGCTTTGCCCCGGTGAGTCACTGGGATAATGGGTACGTCTGGCTGGCCGGTGGTGGCCTCGATGTCCGCTTTAAGAAGCGTTGGACCATCCGTCTATTCGACGCGAACTACGAAATAACCCATTTCGCCAACGTCGGAACCGGAAGCTACGGAGGAACGAGTCAGGGAAATTATCGCGTCTCGCTGGGCGTGATTTATCGCTTCGGCGTGAAATAGCGACTGCGGATTTCACCTTCGCGCTGGTTGCGGTGAACATGCCGCACACTCCACGCCTTCTCTGATTTAAGATTGGTCTTGCGAAAAGACCGATCGTCGTAGGAGATTAGGGCACCGTGGAGCAGACCATCGGCGAAGACCGCACGCGACTGTTGATTCTGGTTCTGGCTCTCGCGTGCGGGATATTTCTGTGTTATCAAGCCGCCAGGCTCTGTCTCGCCGACCATCTCATCCACTCCAGCAGGCTGGAAGCGATCGAGCGCGGTGCCGCTCTGGAACCCGGCGATGCCGATGCCTGGGACATTCTGGGGCGCCACCGCCAGCTGGATTTCGCCAATGCCGACCCTCTCCAGGCGCTCGCGAATTACCAGCGCGCCATCCACGACGATCCGGTTTCCGCGAATTACTGGATGAATCTCGCCGGCGCCTACGAGGCCAACGGCGACGTGAGCCGTGCCCAACAAGCTTTTGAACACGCCCGCGCCGTCTATCCGCTCTCCGCTGAAGTTGCCTGGAACTACGGGAATTTTCTGCTGCGGCAAGACCAGGATGCCGCCGGGTACGCGCAAGTGCACCACGCCATTCAATCGGACCCATCCTTTCTCACGCTGGCGATTTCGCGCGTCTGGCGCTCCAGCCGCGACGTGAATATTCTGCTGGACCAGGTTCTGCCTGCGAACGCGGACGCCTATTTTCAAGCGCTCGATTTTTTCGCCTCCATTCGCAAGCCGGACCCGGCCCTGATCGTCTGGCGCCGGCTCATCGCGCTCGGAAAGCCTTTCGCTTTGCGGCGCACGTTTCCATTTTTCGACGAACTGATTCTGGACGATCGCTCCAGCGATGCCACCCGCGTATGGGTCGAGGCTCTCACTGCTGCCGATCGCCCGCGCGACCCGCCTTTAAAGCATTCACTCATCTGGAATGGTGATTTCGCCCACGATTTTGAAAATGGCGGCCTCGGCTGGCGCTGGAACGCACCGGTGGGCGCCGCGATCGATTTTGACACCGCCTCTCCTCCCGGCGGCGTCCGTTCGTTGCGTCTGGACTTCGGGGGTGGCAGTAATCTGGAAATCACCGAGCCCATGCAGTACGTGGCCGTCGAACCGAACCGCCGATATCACTTCCATGCGTTTATGGAAACCGAAGCGATCACCACCGAAAGCGGGATGCGCCTCTCGATTACCGACCCTAATCACAACGGCGCGCTGAACCTGCTGACCGAAAATTTTACCGGCTCGCACAAATGGACCACGACGGACTTGGAGGTGACCACCGGGCCGGACACCCACTTCCTGCTGGTGCGCCTCTATCGCATTGGCAGCCGCCTCTTTGAAAATAAACTCAGTGGCACAGTCTGGCTCGCGGACGTTACGCTGGTTCCCGCGGACCTGCAAGCGGGGAATTCCGCGCAATGAAATTCATTCGCGCCGGATTATTGCTCTTGTTCGCCTTTTCCGTACTGGCCTTCGGCTCGGTGGAAGTCTGGTCGGAATCGCTTCTGGAAATCGGCGCCGCCATTTTATTTATCGGCTGGGCGGCGATTGTTTTTCTCGATCCCGGCGTCAAGATCGAATGGAATCCTTTGAACTGGCCCCTCGCAGGATTTATCGCGATCGGCCTGCTGCAACTGGCGCTGCACGTCACTCCCTACGCCTTTTTGACTCACGTGGAATTACTTAAGTTGGCGGCATACCTCCTGGTCTTTTTTCTCTCCACGCAAGCCTTCCGTCAGCGACGCGATCTCACCAGGCTCGCGTGGTTCCTGATTTTTCTTTGCTTCTTCGTATCGTTGCTCGGCATTATTCAGCACTTCACCTTCGAATCGAAACTGTACGGATTTCGCGCCCTCAGCGAAGGTGGCGATCCCTTCGGCCCATTTGTAAATCGCAATGATTTCGCCGGGTTCGTGGAACTTACTCTCCCGGCCGGTTTGGCCCTCATGATTTTCCGCGGTTTGCGGCGCGACATGTTTCCTCTGGCCGGACTGCTGACCATCGTTCCCATGGGCGCCATGGTGCTTTCCGGCTCGCGCGGCGGAATCGTGAGTTTCGGTTTTGAAATCGCCGTATTGGCGTTACTGGCGCGTTCGCGTAAAGGTCCGCAGGGGCCTCGTCTGGCGGCCCTGGCTATTGTGGCAACTGCCTCGCTGGCTCTGGTGGTGTGGCTCGGCGCAGGAAAAGCCATCGAACGCTTTTCCACTTTGCATCCCGGCGACGTGACGCTTTCCCGCCGCGCCACCATGGTTCGCGGCGCGGCTCACATGTTCTTCGATCATCCCATCGCCGGCACTGGAGTCGGCTCGCTGGTCGCCGTGTATCCGCGATACGAAACGCTCTATGACGGCAAAGTCGTGGATCACGTCCACAACGACTATATGGAACTGCTTGCCGAGACCGGAATTTTGGGCGCGCTGTGCGGCCTGGCATTTCTCTGGTTCCTGTTTCGCCAGGCGCGATCCTGCTTCGCAGCGGAACAAGGCCACTTCTCGCGCGCCATTCACGCCGGAGCGATCGCGGCGCTCTGCGGGCTGCTGCTGCACAGCCTGGTGGATTTCAACCTGCACATTCCATCCAACGCGTTGCTCTTCCTCCTGCAAGCGCATCTCGCCACCACCAGCCCCCTGCCGTCCGAAGGAGCTCCCACCCGCCGACGCACGCGCACCCGCGAGCACGACGCCGCCGGCGAACTCGATCCGTAATCAACCTGTCGCCGCGTCTCAACGTTTAAAGCGCGACAGGCTGCGAAACCCGCTAGGGAGGGGAATCGCAACGTCGAGACGAATCCAGGGGACATTAGTTGCATGCAGCTTTTGCTCCGCAGCGACTTGGAGCGGCAACCCTTGTACCAAAACGGCACGGCATCGATGCAAAAGCGCCGATTCCTGCATTTACAGATACTGGTACATATCGCATACGACGCGGCATAGCGTCGCTTCGCAAATACGCGTTCCACAAGGTTGTCGGATTGCTCTGGACTCCTCCGAATGTGGATCGGCGTCACTACTGCGCCGCCAGAGGGGATTTCGCGGGTTGACACCGGTGCGGCCGCTAGAGGATAGTCTTTCTGGGGTTTTTATAGCCATGATACCGACCGTCCGATCCATTTCGGACTGGCTGAGAGCGAAGCCTGTCTTACTATTGCCAGTACTTCTAATCTGTAGCACTTCGGCACTGCGCGCCCAGCAAAAGCTGGAAACGCCGCAACAGGCCAACCAGAAGATTCAGCAACTAGCCACCTTGGCCAAGACACGGCCTCACGACGCGCCGATCGGGAGCGGGGACCTGCTGCACATCGAAGTGTTCGACGTCCCGGAACTTTCTCGCGACGTGCGGGTTAGCGATCTGGGGAATATTACTTATCCCCTGATCCCGGGAAAGATTCCAGCGGCGGGATTGACGGCCTTCCAGCTCGAAGAAAAAATGGAGCAACTCTTAATTGAAAACGGCTTGGTGACTCATCCCCAGGTTTCCGTCTTCGTGAAGGAACAAAATAGCCAGCCCGTCTCCCTGGTGGGTGCCGTGGGCAAACCCATGGTGTACCAGATTATCCGCCCCACTACGTTGCTTGAATTGCTCGCGGATGCCGGTGGAATCACCGACGACGCGGGAAGCGTCGTGTTGGTCACCCGCATGAGTGGCGCGCCGGCTGCGAAGCCCGTCGCGGATTCCGCAAGCGCCAATCCCGCGCAGGGCTCTCAGACGATTTCCATCCGCCTGCAGGACCTTTTGGAATCCGGTGATCCGTCTTTCAACATTCAAATCTTTGGTGGCGACGTCGTCTCGGTCCCGCGCGCCGGTATCGTGTATGTGACGGGCGCGGGAATCTCGCAACCGGGTGGCTACGTTCTGCAAAGCCACGGCGAACAGATCACCGTGTTGAAAGCGGTCGCGCTGGCTCACGGCCTCACTGGATTCGCGAAAGCGGATGATGCGGTCATCATGCGCAATAACCCCGTCACTGGGCAGCGCGATGTGATTCCGGTGCGCATCAAGCAAATCGAAAATCACAAGACCGACGATGTCGCCATGAAATCCAACGACATTCTGTATATACCCGATAGCATCGGCAGAAAAGTGCTCGCGCGCGGCGCCGAGGCCGCCATTACCGTGGGTTCGTCGGTCGCCATCTATCGCACCGCTTACTAAGCGGTGTTGCTTGATAGTTCGTTCAGTGCAATCAGCCCATCCAGCGGCTGCAAAGGTGAAGGGGTAAATGGAAGAACCATCCCGAATCGTTCCTAGCGTTCGCGAGCGCAAGCCGGGAGATGCGCTAACCGTCATTCCCGCTCCTTCGGTCCTGCCGTGGGACCAGGTGCCGCGCGAGCCGCACCTGCTCGATTACCTCATCATTCTGCGCAAGCACCAGTGGCTGATCATCACTTTCTTGTTGACGGTTGTCACCGTGGTCACCATTGCTTCCTTCAAAATGAAGCCGGAATATGAAGCGGCCGC
Source organism: uncultured Acidobacteriota bacterium (assembly GCA_963780035.1). Classification (GTDB taxonomy): domain Bacteria; phylum Acidobacteriota; class Terriglobia; order Acidiferrales; family UBA7541; genus Palsa-295. The sequence goes on from CAWAAG010000029.1 coordinate 247,909, forward strand.
CCGCGTGGAAGTGGATAAGGAAGCGCAAAATCTTCAACCCTTCCCGGACTCCAATGCCTACGGCGAATTCGAAGACACCGAAACTTACATCGAGACGCAAACCAAAATTCTGCAAAGCGAGACCCTGGCCCTGATGACCATCAAGTCCATGGATCTCGGCCGCTATCCCGAATTTGGCGGTTCCCCCAATGCCATGGCCTGGGAGCATGCCGGGGCCAACCCGCGCCGGCCTGCCATTCTCGGCGCCTTTCTCGGGCGTCTCAGCGTCAAGCGCGTTCCGAATAGCCGCCTCATTGAAGTCCAGTTCGAGGCCGAAGATCCGCAATTGGCCGCTCAGATCGTCAACACCCACCTGCAAAATTACGTGGAAGAAAATTTTCGCAGTAAATACGACGCCACCACCCAGGCCTCCACTTGGCTCTCCGCCGAGCTGGAAGAACTCCGCATTAAGGTCGAGAAATCAGAAGACGCGCGCATTGCCTATGAGCGCCAAAATCAAATTTGGCAGATTGACGAAAAACAGGACATCACCACCCAGAAGCTTGCGGACCTTAGCAAAGCCGTAACCGATGCGCAGACCGACGTCGCCCAGAAAGAAGCTCTCTACCGCATGGCGGTCTCCGGCAACGTTGACGCCCTTCCCGCGGCGCGCAGCAACGATGTGATCGGCAATCTGCTCAAGCGCAAGGCTGACCTCGACGAACAGTACGCGGAAGCTCTGGACCAGTACGGTCCGAATTTTCCCAAGGTGCTGCGCATCGCCGCCCAACAGAAGGAAGTTGCCGACAATCTGGCCAGCGCGCGCAAGACCATGGTGGAAAGCGTGGAAGAGGACTTCACCACCGCGCGCAGCCGCGTGGAGCTCTTGCAGGAAGCGCTGGACAAGCAAAAGGCCGAAGCCAACGACCTGGCTGAAAAACTCGTGCAGTATCACATTCTGCAGCACGACGCCGAATCGAATAAGCAGCTCTATGACGGGCTGCTGCAAAAGCTGAAGGAAGCAGGCATCACCGCCGGGCTGCGTTCCAGCAACATCCGCGTGGTAGATCCCGCTCTGGCTCCGGCCACTCCTGCACGGCCGCAGAAGGCTCGCAACATCCTGCTGGCATTTCTGGTGGGCCTGGTCGGCGGCGTGGGCCTCGCGCTGTTCCGCGAATATCTGGACAACACCGTGAAATCTCCCGACGACATTGAAGCGCTGACCGGGCTTCCTTCGCTGGCGGTGGTGCCGTCTCTGCCGGGTCTGAACGCCACGCACGGCCGTTTCTCGCGGCTCGCGCGCGAAGCTGCTCCGCAATCAGCCACCGGTCCGCGCGTCGAATTGTTGTCCTACATCCAGCCCAAGTCCCAGATTTCCGAGGCGTTCCGCGCGCTGCGCACCTCACTTCTGCTTTCCCAAGCGGATCATCCGCCGCAGGTCATCCTGGTCACCAGCGCGTTACCTCGCGAGGGAAAAACCACCGCGGCCGTGAACCTTGCCGTCACTCTCGCGCAACTCGGTGATCGCACGTTGCTGATGGACTCCGACCTGCGCAAACCCGGCATCCGCCGCGCCCTGAACTTGACCATCGGCAAGGAAGTGGGCCTGAGCTCCTATTTAGCGGGCGTTTCCACTTTGGACGAAGTCACCATCCCCCATCCCACCATCAATAATCTTGTCGCTCTTACCACCGGCCCGGTTCCACCCAGCCCTGCCGATCTGCTTTCGTCGCACCGCATGCGCGAAGCCATCGTGGAGCTCCGCCACCGCTTCAAATTCATCGTCATTGACTCGCCCCCGGTAATGGCGGCCACTGACCCGGTCATTTTGTCCGCCTTGACCGACGGCGTGCTGCTGGTCGTGCGCAGCGGCGAAACGCCCAAGGAAGCCTTCACGCGCACGCGCGATTTGCTCGCGGCAGTGAAGTGCCGTTTGCTCGGCGTCGTTCTGAATGCCGTGGATTCCAGCGCTCCGGATTATTACTATTCTTACCGCTATTATCCGTACGCCTATGGCTATGGATATGGCGAAGATGCGGGAAAGAGCGCCAGATTTTCATCCGGGTCCGAAGATACTCACGGGCCATCCACCTAGAGGTGCCATCATGCGTTGTCTCATAACCGGCGGTGCCGGGTTCATCGGCTCTCATCTATCGGAAGCGTTGCTCGCGCAGGGCGAGGAAGTATTTATTCTGGACGATCTTTCCACCGGCAGCGTGGAAAATATCCGCCACCTCAAAGCCAACCCTCGCTTTCAGTACATCTTCGATTCGATCATGAACAAGCATTTGCTGGCCGAGCTGGTGGACGAATCCGACGTGATTTTCCATCTGGCCGCCGCCGTCGGTGTGCGCCTGATTGTCGAAAGTCCCGTGCGCACCATCGCCACCAACGTGCACGGCACGCAAAACGTGCTGGACGCCGCCTCCAAGAAAAAGAAACTGGTCTTTGCCGCCTCCACCTCCGAAGTCTACGGCAAGAGCGATAAAGTCCCGTTCCACGAGGACGCTGACCTTGTTCTGGGCCCCACTACCAAAGGACGCTGGAGCTATGCTGCTTCCAAGGCGCTCGACGAATTCCTGGCTCTCTCCTACTGGAAAGAGAAAAAGCTACCCGTCGTGATCGCCCGTTTCTTCAATACCGTTGGTCCGCGGCAAACCGGCCGCTACGGCATGGTGCTTCCGAATTTCGTACGCCAGGCGCTGGCCGGGGAGCCCATCACCGTGTACGGCACGGGCCAGCAATCGCGCTGTTTCTGCGACGTGCGGGATTGCGTTCAAGCGGTGCTGCGTCTGATTGCCAACGAAAGCGCGGTCGGAGAAGTTGTCAACATCGGCAGCACCCAAGAGGTGACCATTCAGGACCTCGCGCATCTCGTGAAGCAGCGCGCCAACAGTACTTCGCCGATTACCCACGTTCCCTACGATCAAGCGTACGAGCCCGGCTTCGAAGACATGCCCCGGCGCGTCCCGGCGCTCGAAAAACTCGAGGGCCTCACGGGATTCCGTCCCGCGATTCCCCTCGATGACATCGTGGACGGCGTAGTCACCTATTTTCGTGAGAAGCAGGACACCGGCATGGCGAAGACGGTCACTGCATCCGGTGCCGCAAGCCGGACGGCGGCGGGATTGTCCGCCGATTGAAATTTCGCGATTCGCGTGATCGCTTCATCCCCGGCAGCTGCGTGTGCAGTACGGTGTGTCTAGCCGTCGAATGACGGCCAGGGGGGCCTCTAAATTGTCTTCCAGGATTCGCGTGGGCCTGATTGGCTATGGCTACTGGGGCCCGAACTACGCGCGCGCCTTGACCGATTTGCCGGACGTCAGCCTGGCGTTCGTTTGTGATGCTCGCGAAGAGCAGTTGCGCCGCGCGGCGGCCCGCTTCCCTCAGACTCCGCTGTCCCAGCAGGTCTCCGAAGTCTTGCGGCGCGACGATGCGGACGCCGTAATCATTTCCACGCCCGCTTCGAGCCACTACCAACTCGCGCGCCTGGCCCTCGAGTCCGGGCGTCACGTCATCGTCGAGAAGCCTCTCGCCCTAGAGATCGAACATTGCGAGCACCTCGGCGAGCTCGCCGATAAAAAGGGCCTCGCGCTCATGGTCGCGCACACCTTCCTCTACAATTCCGGAATTCAAAAGCTGCGCGAATTCGTCAAATCCTCCAATTTCGGACGCGTCTATTACCTCCATTCAACGCGCACGAATCTCGGGCCCATTCGTCCGGACGTCAATGCCGTCTGGGATTTGGCCCCGCACGACATTTCCATCTTCGATTATTTGCTGGACGAGCAGCCGCAGTGGGCCAGCGCCATCGGTTCGCGCGCCCTGGGAAACGCGCGCGAGGATGTCGCCTTCATCACCCTTGGTTACGCCAACGACGTCATCGGCAATATTCACGTCAGTTGGGCCGACCCTAATAAAGTCCGCGAAGTAGTGGTGGTCGGCAGCCGCCAGCGCCTGGTATTCGACGATCTCAATAACCTCGAGCGCGTGCGCATCTATGAAAAAGGCGTCTCCGTCGGCGAGACGCATTCGGGCTCGTTCGGCGAGTTCAAATTATTGATGCGCGATGGCGACATCGTCAGCCCCAAAATCGAATTGAGCGAACCTCTCAAGGGCCAACTCACCGATTTCGTGGACTCCATCCGCGAGCATCGCCAGCCGCTTTCCGGCGCGCTCAGTGGCACCCATGTGGTCCAGGTCCTGAAAGCGATTGATGCCTCCATCCGGGAGCGAGGAAAGGCCGTGGAGGTGGCAAAGTGCAAAGTTGCGTCCCGGTCGAACTAGGCCAGCACTGTTCGATTGATGCCGGCGTGATTTTGGGCTATCCCCCGGGCCGCGTCATCCAGCGCAACCCCGTCCGCATCGGCGATCGCGCGCAGGTCCGCTCCGGCAGCGTCATCTATGCTTCCGTGGAAATCGGCAATGGCTTTGAAACCGGTCACAACGTAATCATCCGCGAGGGCAATCGCATCGGCCACGATTGCGCGATATGGAATGGCACCACCATTGACTACGATTGCGTGCTGGGCAATCGCGTTCGCATTCACTGCAATAGCTACGTCTGCCAGTACACCACCATCGAAGACGACGTCTTCCTCGCTCCCGGCGTAATGCTCGCAAACGATCCTCACCCGCTTTGCACCAAATGCATGCAAGGGCCCACCATCAAATCCGGCGCGAAGGTCGGCATCAATTCCACTGTGCTGCCTCACGTCATCATCGGCGAAAATGCCCTGGTAGGCGCGGGCAGTGTGGTGATCGCCAATGTCCCCGCTCGCGCGGTGGTCGCTGGCGTGCCCGCTCGCGTCATTTCGGATGTGGACGATCTGAAGTGTGCGTTTGACATCGTGAAGCCCTACGAAAACGGCCTGGATGTTCGCCGGCGCCCTGAATGGACTACTCTCGCGCCCCTCCCCCGTCCGGTGGTCCGTCCGGATCGAGCCTGACCGCATGAAAATTCTCGCTGCCGCTTTTGCCTACAACGAAGGCGAGAAGATCCGCCGCACCATCGCCCGCCATCCTCAATCGCGCAATTACGATCTGCTGGTGATGGACGACGGCTCCACCGACGGCATGCTCGAATCCTTGCCCCAGGATGGTTGGCGGCACCTGCGCAACGAGAAAAATCACGGCATCGGCTCGGCGATGAAACGCGTTTTCCAGTACGCTCTCGACAACAATTATGACGTCCTGGTGATCCAGGCAGGAAACGACAAGGACGATCCAACCGAAATTCCGCGCCTGCTCGAACCCATTTCCACCGGGCGCGCCGATTTCGTACAAGGGTCGCGTTTCCTACCCGGCGGGGGCTACGGCAATACGCCCGTCTACCGCGTTCTGGCTACCCGTTTCGTCCATCCGCTGATGTTCTCGATGTTCGTAGGAAAATACGTCACCGAAACCACCAACGGCTTTCGCGCCTTCCGCACGGACATCCTGCGGGACCCGCGTATCAATTGGCGTCAGGATTGGCTGGATAAGTATGAACTGGAGCCCTATCTTCTCTATAATACGATACGGCTTGGATATCGCCATTGCGAGGTGCCGGTCACCAAGGTGTACCCGCCTCGCCAGCAAGGCTACACAAAAATGAAACCGATCACCGGCTGGTGGAGCATTCTGCGGCCGGTAGTGTATTTAGGACTGGGTATAAAAAAATAATGGCTACAACCAAAATTCCCTTCGTGGACCTGCAAGCGCAGTATCAGACGATCGCTCCGGAAATCAATGCCGCGATTCAGGGCGTCCTGGATCGCAGCGACTACATTTTGGGCGATGAAGTCCGGCTGTTCGAAGAGGACTTCGCGAAATACATTGGCACGGCGCACGCGCTCAGCGTCGGTTCCGGCCTCGCCGCCCTTGAGATCGCGTTGCGCGCGTACGGCATTGGTCCCGGCGATGAGGTGATCACCGCCGCCAATACGTTCATTGCCACGGCGCTGGCCATCATCGCCGTGGGCGCAAAACCGGTCCTGGTGGAAATGGACCCTGCCACCTACAACATTGATCCTGCGGCCATCGCAGCAGCCATCACTTCGCGGACTCGCGGAATTATGCCGGTGCACCTGTACGGCCAGCCCGCGGACTTGGAACCCATCCTGGCCATCGCCCGAAAACATAACCTGCTCGTGATCGAAGACGCTGCGCAAGCTCATGGAGCGCAGTACGACGGCAAGCGCGCCGGCTCATGGGGCCACGCGGCTGCTTTCAGTTTTTATCCCGGCAAGAATCTTGGCGCCTATGGCGACGGCGGCATCATCACCACCAATGATGCCGCGATCGCCGAAAAAATTCGCTATCTGCGCAACTACGGCCAGAAGGTCAAGTACGAGCACGTCATCGCTGGCACCAATTCGCGCCTCGATACCATTCAGGCCGCGATTTTGCGCGTAAAACTCCGCCACCTGGATCGCTGGAACGCGCTGCGCAATGACCACGCCGCGGCCTACAGCGCTGCTCTCGCCGATGGGCCGTTCGTGCTGCCCAAGATAGCCGCCAAGCGCACCCATATTTTCCATCTGTACGTGGTGCAGACCGAAAATCGCGCCGCGATTCAGGAATTCTTGAATCAGCGCGGCATCGCCACCGGAATTCATTACCCGATTCCGATTCACCTGCAGGAAGCGTGCCAGGATCTGGGCTACCGTCGCGGCGATTTCCCGCTCACGGAACAGGCCGCCGGGCGCATTTTGTCGCTTCCTATATATCCGGAATTGACGCCGCCACAGCGCGCCTCCGTCACGGACGCCCTGTTGCAGCCGGTCCGCGGCACGGCGGAATCGCCAACTGCTAAACTGGATTGATTGGCGAGCCAGTCACGCGCTGCATTCAGCTTGAATTGTTTTTGTCACCTTGGGGAGGATCGCGACGAAAGATCCTATGAATCCGACGCCGGCGAAAAACAAAATCCAAAATGCGAGTGCGCCATGGGCCGGCGGCCACGCCCCGGTATCGGCCACGGGTATGCCGGCGGACACTCACTCGAGCACTACTCTGTCCGTCATCGTGCCGGCCTATAACGAGCAATATCTCATCGAGGCCAGCCTGAATGGTCTCGCCGTGCTCGACGAATCTCCGCGCTTGCAGCAAATTAAGGTCATCGTCGTAAACGACTGCTCCACTGATGCTACGGCCGAAGCCATCTGCCGTTTTCAAAACCGCTTGGAATCCAGCCAGGACTTCAAAAAATTCACTTGGGTTTGGCTGCAGCATGCGAAAAACATGGGTAAGGGCGCAGCGATTCGTACCGCTCTCCAGCAGGTCGATACCCAGCTCGTCGTAATTCACGATGCCGATCTGGAATACCATCCCCGCGATTTGTTGCAAATGGTGGACCTGTTCCTTTTCGAAGATGCCGACGCTGTCTTCGGCTCCCGCTTTATGCCCGGCGGTTACAAACGCGCTCTTTTTTTTCGGCACGAGTTAGGCAATAAGTTCCTCACCTTCCTGTGTGACGTGGTTTGCGACCTCAACCTCACGGACATGGAAACCTGCTACAAGATGGTCCGCGCGGATTTGCTCAAAAGCATTCCGCTGCGGAGTGCCACGTTCGATGTGGAACCCGAACTCGCCATCAAACTGGCCAAGCGCGGCAGCCGTATTTTTGAAGTGCCCATCAGCTATTCGGGACGCACCTACGCCGAAGGCAAAAAAATCAATTGGAAGGATGGCGTTCGCGCCCTTTGGGCCATTTTCCACTATGCCCTTTCTGACAAGATTTACGCGGCCGATGGGCATGGCGGCGAAATCCTGTTGCGTCTGAATCGCGCTCCGCGCTTCACCGGATGGATGGCGGATGCGATCCGCCCTTACGTCGGCAAACGCGTGCTGGAAATTGGCGCGGGCATCGGCAATATGACCCTGCACCTTCTTCCGCGCGCGGTCTACTGGGCTACCGATATCAATCCCTCCTATCTCGATTCCCTCGAAAGGCTCAAAATCAATCGCCCGTATCTGCGCGTGGCCAGTCTCGATGCCACCGACGCCGGCTCGTATCCCGCGGGCGAATCGTTTGACACCGTGATTTGCCTCAACGTCGTTGAGCATCTGGCCGACGACCATGAAGCATTACGTAACATCTGGAATGTGTTGGAAGAAGGCGGCCGCGCCATTGTGCTGGTTCCCAACGGTCCCAAACTCTTCGGAACTCTGGACGAAGTTTTGGGCCACTGCCGCCGCTACACGGAAGACCAGCTTCTGCAAGCCGGCCAAGCCGCGGGCTTCCAACCCGAACAGTTGCTGAAATTCAATCGCCCGGGAGTCGTCGCCTGGTGGCTCAATGGACAAGTTCTGCGCAGAACCACATTCGGCCTCGGCCAAATCCGCTTGTTGAATTTTCTGACGCCCCTGTTCCGCGTAATGGATTCCTGGCTTCCGCTTCCGCCGCTTTCTCTCATCGCGATATTTCGCAAGCAGGGCGGCCTCACCCCGGCGCCCCCTCCCGCCGGTCAATCGGCGTCTGAATCGAATCGAGAGTCTTAGACCAGTGGTAAGTGCATTGACCGCAAATCGAGTCGAATTGGAAAACAAACACGGAAGAGCGTTGCGTTTGCCGAAGCCCGACAAATACGAAAAAATTCTGATCGTCGTGTTTCTACTGACGATTCCGCTCAGCAATCCCTGGGTGCGCGGCGATGGTGTGGGTTACTACGCGTATGCCCGCGCCATGCTCATCGAGCACCAGCTGGATTTCCAGAAAGACTGGAAGCACGGCAACGAGAGTTTCGCCATGGGCCGCCTCGATGCGCGCGGTAATGTCCTTCCGGACGAGTACACCTCCACCGGGCATATCGCGAACCTCTGGGCCGTCGGTCCTTCGGTTCTCTGGTTTCCTTTCCTCTTGTTGACGCACGTCGGTGTGCTGCTCTGCGACCGGTTGGGCGCGCACGTCGCCGCCGATGGATTTTCCGCGCCGTACGTCGTAACCATGGCTTTTGCCACCGCCTTGTACGCTTTTCTGGGCCTTTGGCTCTCTTTCGCTCTGGCCCGAAAATATTTCGCCGAGCGCTGGGCGCTCCTTGCCACCATCGGCATCTGGTGGGCCAGCTCGCTTCCCGTTTACATGTATTTCAATCCCTCCTGGTCCCACGCGCACTCCGCCTTCGCTGTCGCGCTCTTCCTGTGGTACTGGAATCGCACCCGCCGCCAGCGCACCGTTTCGCAGTGGATCCTGTTAGGCCTGCTTTCGGGCTTCATCGTGGATGTTTACTACCCCAATGGCGCATTGCTCGTAATTCCGCTGCTCGAGGGACTTGTTAATTACTGGGACGATTTCAAGTCGCCGGGCTCCGCGGGCCCGGCGATCGTGCGCCTTTTCGTGCGTCACTTGATCTATGTGGCCGCCTTCGTCATGGCCCTGCTTCCCACGCTCATCACCAGGCAAATCATTTTTGGTAGTTTTCTGCACACCGGCTACGCGCCGCTGGGCGGCTGGGCGTGGAAATCGCCCGCGCTCTGGAACGTGCTGTTCTCATCGGACCATGGCATGCTCAGTTGGACGCCCATTCTGATTCTTGCGTTGATCGGCCTGGCGCTTTTTTGGCGTGCCGATAAAGCTTTTGCAACCTACTCCATCGTGGCCTTCTTGCTCTTCTACTTCGTAGTTTCCGTCCATCCCGATTGGGACGGCATGTCTTCCTTCGGCGCTCGTTTCTTTGTTTCGCTCACTCCTTTATTCATTTTAGGCCTGGCTGCTTTCTTCCATTGGCTGGCAAGCGTGTGGAACGAACGCCGCGCCGGCATCGCAGCCACGGCCGTCACCGCATTCCTGATCGTGTGGAATTTGGGCCTGATATTCCAATGGGGCGTCCATTTGATCCCGGCGCGCGGCCCGATTTCCTGGAGTGATGCTGCCTACAACCAGGTGGCCGTCGTCCCCGTGGAGGCCACGCGCACCCTGAAATCCTATCTGACTCGGCGGAAACAATTGATGCGCCACATCGAAGAAGAGGACGTCGAACACATCAAGTCCGGCCAGCCCTCCGGTTCCGAGCCGTCCCGATGAACACCGCTACCCATCCCGTTGCTCTTTCCGATTCGCCCGTGCCGGTGATGCGCATCACGCCTCCCAGCCGTTGGTGGGTGGTCCCCTTTCGGGAGCTATGGAATTTCCGCGAGCTGGTTTATTTCTTCGTCTGGCGCGATATCAAAGTCCGTTACAAACAAACTGCCATCGGCGCCGCCTGGGCTGTCCTGCAGCCTTTTTTGACCATGCTGATCTTCAGCCTCTTTTTCGGCAGGCTCGCGCACATTCCCTCGGAAGGCCTGCCCTATCCCATTTTTTATTACAGCGCCCTGCTTCCCTGGATGTATTTCGCCGCCGCCCTGCAGGCTTCCACCCTCGCGATCGTTGAGAATCAGCGGCTCATCACCAAAGTCTATTTCCCCAGGTTGGCTTTGCCTCTCTCTTCCGTGCTGAGTGGCCTGGTTGATTTTGCCATCTCGTTCCTCATGTTCGTGGTGATGATGATTTACTATCACATCCGCCCCACGCCCGGCCTGCTGTGGTTCCCGGCGTTTTTGTTGCTCGCGATTTTGACCGCCCTCGGCGTTGGCCTCTGGCTTTCGGCCTTGAACGCGCTCTACCGCGATGTCCGCTACGTTCTGCCTTTCCTGGTGCAGTTCTGGCTGTTCGCCTCTCCCGTCGCCTATCCCGCGTCGCTGGTTCCCGCGAAGTGGCGCTGGCTTTACGGCCTGAACCCCATGGCCGGCGTCATCGAAGGAATGCGCTGGTCGCTCACCGGGCAGAGCCATCCGCCGGGGCGCCTTATTTTCGTATCCTCCGCTGTTGTCATCATCGTTTTGCTGAGCGGCCTTGGCTATTTTCAGAAAGTGGAAACTACCATGGCCGACGTGGCGTAGCGGAATGCGGCCCTGATAATGACCGAATCAGTCATCCATGTCGAAGGTCTCGGCAAGCGCTATCGCGTGGGCGAGCGCGAGCGTTACCTCGCTTTGCGCGACATTCTCACTCGCGCGTTTTCTGCTCCTTTCAAGCGCAATGGCGCTCGCCGTCCCGTGGATTATCTCTGGGCGCTGCGTGATGTTTCCCTCGACGTCCAGCAAGGCGAAGTCGTCGGCCTGGTCGGCCGCAACGGCGCCGGCAAGACTACGCTGCTCAAGCTTCTCTCCCGCATCACCCGGCCCACCGCCGGCTTTGCCGAAATTCACGGCCGTGTCGGCAGCCTGCTCGAAGTCGGTACCGGCTTTCATCCCGAATTGACGGGCCGCGAAAATATTTTCCTCAGCGGCGCCATCCTGGGAATGTCCAAACGCGAAATCACCGCGAAATTCGACGCCATCGTCGCCTTCGCCGAGGTCGAGCGCTTTCTCGATACGCCCCTGAAGCACTACAGTAGTGGCATGCAAATGAGGCTGGCTTTCGCCGTCGCCGCACATCTGGAACCGGAAATCCTCCTCGTGGATGAAGTTCTCGCCGTCGGCGACCTCGAATTTCAAAGAAAATGCCTCGGCAAAATGCAGGACATCTCCAAAAGCGGCCGCACCATCATTTTCGTGAGTCATCAGATGGGCCAGATCCGCCGCCTCTGCGAACGAGTCTTCTGGATTGATTCCGGCCGCGTGCGTCTCGAAGGCCCCACGGGAGAAGTTGTCGCCGCCTACGAATCGGCCAGCCTGCAATCCGATGCCACCGTCGACGGCCATGGCCGTTGCTTCCTCAAATGGTCAATCATCGGGCGCGATAATGTGGTTCGCGACGACATGTCGGACGTCGCCTTTCATTTCCACGTGCATCTCGCCGAACCGATTTCTCAGGGTCATTTCGGCCTCACCATCATCAACGATTCCGGTTCGGTCATCGTCGGCTGGGGTTTCGACAATATTGAAATCCCCGCGGGCGAACAGGAAATTACTCTGCGCGTGCCCGCCCTGCCCCTGCGTCCGGGCGCGTACTCGCTCAGTTGCGCGATTTTCAATCGCGGCAATAATCTCACCGGCGGCCAGCTCCTCGAACATTGGTACGCGCTGCCGCCGCTCATCGTGGACACGCGCCCGGTGTCGCATCCGCAAGACCGTTGGGCCGGCGTACTCAATATCCCCGCGGAATTCCGCGTGGAGCCCAAGTAGGCACTCATGGCGTCGCTGCACATATGCAACTACATGACAAATTCACGGCCACCGCAACGCCGGTCCATTCTGCAAGAGAGCCGCACGTGAGCTCAACGCGAACAAATCGCGCTCTGTCAGCCAACGCGTCATCTTCGGCGGAACAGAAGAGCCTTCGCTCTTGTCCGGCGTGCGCGCATTCGGCCGATTCCGCGCCGCTCGAGCATTCGCATCAATCCGCTCTGTACGCCTGTGCGCTTTGCGGCCTGCAATTTTGGCATCCCGCGAAAATGCCCGATGCCGCCTGGTACGAAGCCGCCTACCAAGGCCGCGATGCCGCGGTCATGCCCCTCGAACCGGGGCACCTTTTTTTTCTCAGCGATCCCCAGGCCCCCCGCCAAGGTCGCTTGCTCGATATCGGCTGCGGCACGGGAAATTTCTTAGCCGCGGCGCGCGCTGCCGGCTTCGCCGTCACGGGCATCGAGCCCAATCAGAATGCCGTCCGCGTCGCGAAGGATCGTTACGATCTGCGCGAAGTCTTCGCCATCTTACCCGCGGACTTCCAGCAGGCCCATCCGCGCGAGAAATTCGACACGGTTGCTTTTTTCGAGGTTCTCGAGCACCAGGAAGATCCCCGCGCCTTCCTGCGGATTGCCAAGGCGCTCTTGAAGGAGAACGGATTCGTCGCCATCAGCGTCCCAAACGGCAATCGCTGGCAAGTCGGTCCGGACCCGCTCGATCGTCCGCCCAACCATCTGACGCGCTGGCGTCCCGCCGCTCTGCGGAATTTTCTCGAAAGCAACGGGTTCCAGGTCCTCACCCTGCGCGAACAACCTTTGGACATTCGCCGGGCCGCGCAGATGCTCAGCGCCATGTTTCGCACCGGATTGATGTCTCAAGTGGTCGGAGAGCGCCCGCCGGCACTCGCCGATCTCGCGGAAATGTCTCCCGGCGAGGTGCAAAAAACCGTGGAGTGCATCAACACCGGCAAGCGCCACGTTTTCGCGAGAAAACTTTCGGTCTGGAAAAATCGCCTGATGCTCCCCGTCGCCTTCGTTCTGCTGCCCTATTTTCGCTGGCGTGGCCGCACCGGCCTCTACCTGTACTGTCTCGCGCGGCTTCAGGGCCCGTCCTCCGCGCCCGGTTCCGCGGCCCCGCGCACCGAAAGTGTTTCGGGCGCACGAGAGGCTTGATATGCCCAAACCGCTCGTCACCGTTCTGATCGACACCTATAACCACGAGCGCTTCATCGAAGAAGCGATCGTCAGCGTCCTCGAACAGGATTTCCCGCACGGCGACACGGAAATTCTGGTGGTGGATGACGGCTCCACCGACCGAACGCCCGAAATCGTCCGCAAATTCGAACCCCGCCTGCGCCTCACTCGCAAACCGAACGGCGGCCAGGCTTCCGCGTTCAACGCCGGCATTCCCGAAGCCCGCGGAGAAATCGTCGCGTTCCTCGATGGCGACGACTGGTGGGCGCCAACTAAACTAAGCCGGGTGATGCAGGCCATGAGCGCCGATCCGGCGATTGGCTTCGTCGGCCATGGCATCGTTATCGTATTTTTAGACGGACGGATGCAATCCGAGACTCTCTGCGAAGGTTTCCGCTTTCAAGCCAATACGCTCGAAGGAGTGCGCCTTTTTCGTCGCCGCGGCAGTTTCATGGGCACTAGCCGGATGGCCATTCGCGCCGATCTCCTCCGCCGCATCGGTGCCGTACCGGAATCCTTGGTCGTCCAGGCGGATGAATATCTTTTTACACTTGCCGCGGTGCTGGCGGGCGTCCAAATCCTTCCGGAAACGCTCACTCACTATCGTCTCCATGACGCCAATGGCTTTCTATTTTCGGTCCATAATCCCCAGCTGCTTCGGCGCAAGCAGGAAGTTTTAGCCGCGCTCGCGCAGGCGCTCGGCCAGGAGCTGCGCTCGCGTCAGGTGCCGCCGGAAGTAGCGACCCCGATTGTCGAGATTATTCAGGCACAGTCAGATCAGATTCGTCTCCGGCTTGACGGCGGATGGCCCTGGGAAACCGTGCAAACCGAGCAAAAAATCTATGCGGTAGCGCATCCGGAAGCGCCGTTGGCGCACCGCGTTTTCAAAGCGTTCGCGCTGCTGCCCGCCTGCGTCGTACCGCCCCGATTCTATTACGCGATGCAGCAAAGACTCGCGACGAGCGACGTCTATCTGCGCGCCCGCAGCCGCTGGCTACCAGTTCCGCAGATGCCGCACATCCAAAAAATTTGGCGGACCGGCAAATGAGTCTTGCGACTGAGTACAACGAGTGGCATCAGCGAATTTTTGACGCTGATCCGCAACACGCTGACGAAGAGACTCCCTGGTATCGCCTCGTTTCGGAATACCTCGTACCGCTAAAGGACAAGCGCGTTCTCGAAGTCGCCTGCGGCCGCGGCGGATTCGCGAGTCGCATGGCTTCGCTGGGTGCGGTCACATTTGGCGCCGACTTTTCCGCAACGGCCCTGCGAATTGCGCGAAGAAAGCAGCTTCAAAATTCGGGCGCCCCGGTGGCATTCGTACAAGCCGACGCGCAGCAGCTTCCCTACGCGGACGAGTCGTTTGATATCGTCGTTTCCTGCGAAACGATTGAGCATTTGCCCCGCCCTGGAGTGGCCCTCAAAGAGATGGCGCGTATCTGCCGCTCCGGCGGCCTGCTCTACCTCACCACTCCGAATTATTTCAACGCGATGGGTCTTTACTATTTCTATGCGCGCCTTCGCGGCCGCATCGCGACCCCTGGTGCGGATCAGCCTACCGACCACGTTTTCTGGTTTCCCGGGATCCGCGGCATGCTCAAACAGGCCGGATGGGTGATCGTCCGTTCGGACGGTACGATTCACCAGCTCCCGATCAGGCCCGGCCACAACCCGGTGGCCTTGCCCTCGCTGGAATCGAATCGCAGCCTGCGGCGAGTTTTGAGCCCGCTGGCGTTTCACTATTTCCTGATGGCCAGGAAAGACAAGGCACCCTAGGTGAAGATCTTGATTGCGATAGGTGTTCTTCGCCAGCAGGAAGCAGGCGCGGCCGGCGTCGTACTGAACCACGCCCGCGAACTCGAAAAGCGCGGACACAGCGTGGATTGCTGGTTTCTCGATGACGTCCTGCAAAACGCTACGGGCTCGGGCCGATTCGACGCGCTCAGGTTTGCCCATCGCGTCGCGAAGCGCATTCTCCAGGACCGGCAAAAATATGACGTCGTCAACCTCCACGCGCCTTGGGGATGTGTCTATGGCTTGCGGCGCAAATTCCTGCGTCCGCCGGGCGCGCCGCCCTACGTCTTCACCATGCAAGGCTCCGAAGAGCGCGCTGTCTACATGATGTCCCGCGAGCAGCGCTTGGGCCGCGCGCAAAATTTTGCCTGGAAGAATCGCTGCTGGCATCGCCTCTACCATCAGAGGATGTACGATTATTCGATTCGCACCGCGGACTACGGCGCCGTTGCCAACCGCGAAGCGTGGGCCATGGCGCAAATCACGCACGGCCGCGCCCCCGGATGTGTCTGGTACGTCCCCAACGGCACGGAAGAATCCTTTTTTGTGGCGCGAGACTATGACCGGCCGGAGCCGCCACGCCTATTATTCGTCGGTAGCTGGATAGACCGCAAAGGCATCCGCTATCTCGCGGAATCCTTCGCATTGTTGTCTCGCGCCTTACCGAATGTGACTCTCTCTATTGCCGGATGCCTGGCCTCTGAAGAAATAGTCAAAAATTCTTTCGCCCCCGAGGTCAGAGACCGTGTGCGGGTAATCCCTTTCGTCAAGCGCCCAGACATGCCCGCACTTTACGCCGCCCACGATATATTTGCATTCCCGTCGCTGGTCGAGGGCATGCCCCTCACGCTCCTGGAAGCGATGGCCACCGGCATGGCCGTCGTAACTAGCGAAGCTCCCGGCATGGCCGACGTTGTGGAAGACGAGTTCAACGGGCTGCTCGTGCAGCCGGCCGATGCCCAAGCTCTGGCCGCCGCTATCGAGCGGCTGTGCCGCTCGGCGGGCCTGCGCCACCAATTCGGCCAGGAGGCACAACGAACCGCCCGGCGTTACACTTGGGAGTTGGTCACACGAAAGCTGGAAGAGGTTTTGGCGTTGGCTGCACGCAATGGAGAGCACCCGTGAATGCCGGCCCTATAGACGCTAGAGTTCTGGCCTTGGACACTTCTCTATTTTCGCGCATCCCGTCGCAGACTACCGATGCCGATAAGCGATCCCTCCTGGCGGTTCAAGCTTGCGTCCGCGAATCCGTCGATCCTTACGTATACTTGGAGATCGGCTCGCACCTCGGTGGAAGTATCCAAACCCACCTGCAGGACCCACGGTGCAGGAAGATTTACTCGATCGACAAACGTCCATCCGCCCAGCCCGATGATCGCGGGCCCACCTTCGAATATCCGGAGAACTCCACCGAGCGCATGATTCGCCTGTTAACGGCAATTGATCCGCAAGGGGTAGCCAAGATTGAGTGCTTCGATCAGGACGCCAGGTCCATACCTCCCTCGGCCATACTTCAGGCTCCGGATTTATGTTTCATAGATGGCGAGCACACTGCCGCCGCGGTTGTTTCCGACTTTGAGTTTTGCCTGAAGGTGTGTGCCACCGGGGCTACAATCGTTTTTCACGATGCTCCGATCATTTTCAGGGGACTCAGGTCCGTAGTCTCCAGCCTGAAAAAATCGCAAAGGGATTTTTCTTCGCACGCGCTTTCCGACGCGGTCTATGTCATCTGTCTGGATCGCAGCGCGGTCCGCGCCGCATTAACGAGGTTCGCGGCCCAAACCAGAAAGGACGATCTTTGGTCCCGACGGAACGATTTGCGGCTCTTGAAATGGCGCGCCGTTGCCCTCAAAGAACGGGCTTCAACCTTGGCAACCAGGCTCATGGGCGGATCCTAGAGCTTGCAACAATTCGGCGCGAGCCAAGGCGGTAAGGAAGAGGATGTTCACCTTAGGAATCAACTACTCGCAGATGCACGATTCCTCCGCGTGCATCGCGCGCGATGGCGAAGTCCTCTTCGCGGTCGCTGAAGAACGCCTAAGCCGCGTCAAGCACGACGCGCGTTTCCCCGCGCTTGCGATTCGCGCTTGCCTGGACTTCGCCGCGGTTCGCGCCGAGCAGGTGGATTTTCTCTGCCAGGGCTGGTCGCGTCCGCGCGCTACTTTCCTCCACGATCTTAATTGCTACGTAACGCACAAGCAGCCAGTGGATTCTCGCGCACTCCTCAATTCCACCCGCCATTTCGCCAGCATGTGGCACCAGCGCGGCGGCGAAAATCGTTTTCGCCAGATGTTTCCGGACGCGAAGACGCGCTTTCGTTTCGTGGATCATCATCTCGCCCACGCCATCAGCGCTTACGCCTTCTCTGGGTTCGATGACTCCGCCGTCCTCGTCCTCGATGGACGCGGTGCCTGGGAAGCCACCTCGCTCTGGCGCGGCCGCAATGGCCGCCTCGAACATCTCTGGACCATTCCGTGGCCCAATTCGCTCGGCCTTTTTTACGCGCAGTTCACCCACTACCTCGGCTTCACTCCGTACAGCGACGAATGGAAGGTCATGGGCCTCGCGCCCTATGGCGAGCCCGGAATCAGCCTGCGCGATTTCATAGTCCCGGACGACAATCCCTATCGCGTGGATACCCATCGCCTGCTCGGCAGAGATTCCGCGCCGATCGCCGGCATCGAATCGCGCCTCGGCCCCGGCCGCGTTTCGGAATCCGATATTGACGCGCGCCACAAGAACATGGCCTTCGCCGTGCAAGATATGTGCGAGCAGGCCATGATCACTCTCGCGCGCGCAGCCGTCGCGCAGACCGGCTGCCGCAGTCTTTGCCTCGCCGGCGGTGTCGCGCTCAATTCCAAGGCCAACGGCAAGATTCTCGCCTCCAGCCTGGTAGACCGCATCTTCGTTCAGCCCGCTGCCAGTGACGACGGCGTCTGTCTGGGCGCGGCGCTCGCTCCCATGCTTGATGACAACGGAAAATTTCCGTCGCGCAAAATGCGTCACGCTTATCTCGGCACGGAATTTTCCGACGCGGAAATCTCGAAAGCGCTCGAAACCTACAAAATTCGCTCGACGCGCGTCGCTGATCCCGCCGCGGCTGCCGCCGAAATGCTGGCCAACGGAAAAATTCTTGGCTGGTTTCAGGGCCGCATGGAATTCGGCCCGCGCGCGCTCGGCAGCCGCTCGATTCTCGCCGACCCCCGCGACCCCGAAATGAACGCGAAAGTAAATAACGCCGTAAAATTTCGCGAGTGGTGGCGCCCTTTTGCTCCCTCCATGCTCTCGGAAGTCGCGAGCGAATACCTGGAATCCGCCAGCGATTCGCCCTTCATGGTCCTGACCGCGCAAGTGCGCCCCGAAAAGCGCGCCGTGATCCCCTCGGTCACCCACGTGGACGGCAGCGCGCGTCCGCAAACCGTCGAACGCGACGTCAGCCCGCTCTATTGGCGTCTGATCTACGAATTCGGCCAGCGCACCGGCGTCCCGGTAGTCATGAACACATCCTTCAATTTGCGCGGCGAGCCGATCGTCTGCTCTCCCACCGACGCCATTCGCACCTTTTTCAGCTCGGGCATGGACGCGCTCGTAATCGGCAATTTTGTGGTGGAAAAATAAAATGCCGCGCGCGCGCCAATGGATGGCTGAATTGCTTCTGCACGCGCCGCAGCGCCTCCGCTCGCTCCGCGATCTCCCCGTGTTGGGCGGTTGGATCCATCGTGTCAGCCATCGCATGCTCCCGCTCGAAGAAAAAGTCTGGGCGCGCGTCGAAACCGGCCCCGCGCAAGGTCTCTGGCTCGAACTCAATCCCCGCACCGGTCAAAATTATCTTCGCGGCGATGCGGAACTTACCGTGCAGAACATTCTCGCGGAACACCTTCGCCCCGGAATGGTTTTCTACGATCTCGGCGCGAATATCGGCCTCTTCACTCTGCTCGCCGCGCGCCTTGTCGGCGATTCCGGCAAAGTTTTTAGCTTCGAGCCTGATCCCGAAAACGCCGCGCGTCTCCGCCGCAATATTCAGCGCAACGGCTTCGCCAACGTCACCGTGGTCGAAAAAGGGATCTGGTCTACCACTGCGAAACTGAATTTCGTCGTATCCGGTGCGGACTCGCCCGATCACGGCGTCGGCAAATTCACTGCCCCGGAAAATAACACTGCCGGAACGCCAACCCAGTGCGTGTCGCTCGATGATTTCACCCAGGATGCTTCAGTTCCGCCGCCTGGCGCGCTCAAATGCGACGTCGAGGGCGCCGAAGTCGAAGCGCTCCGCGGCGGTGCGAAACTTTTTCAGTCGCAACACCCCTGGATCGTCTGCGAAATGCATTCAGACGCGAACCGCCGCGCCGCAATTGAATTATTAAACAGTTTTGGCTATACAGTTGCTCCTCTGGACGGCGATCATGTGCTGGCGATGGCGCCCGCTCCCGCCGTAAAGGCTTCGCGCTGAAATTATGCCAAAGGACCTAGCATGAAAACGATCCCCGAGTGGCCGGAAGCTCAGCGCTTGGAGAAGAACCTATGGGACGGCGTTGTGCTCGACGAGCACTACACGCTCACGGTTCTCACCGCCAACGCCGCGAAGGCCCTCAAACTTAGGGGCTGTGTGGCCCCCCTTCCGGAAACCGCGCTGGAAGTCGGCATCGGTCCTTTCGGCCTCGGCCTCATCGCCTTTCTTCCCGAAATTTCTCGCCGCTTCGGCGTCGACCCGCTCCCGCTCGTGTCTCTCGATATTCCCGACGATGCGCCCAAAAAATCGAGCGCGGAACTCCGGCGCTACATGGCCCAGCTGCGCGCCCCGGTCGGTTACATTCAAAGCTTCGGGGAAGACCTTCCCTTCGCGAGTAACAGCCTCGATCTGGTTCTTTGCTGCAACGCCCTCGACCACGCTTCCGATCCGCTCGCGATCCTGCGCGAAATCCATCGCGTGCTGAAGCCGGGAGGCCAATTTTTCTTTGAAGTAGACACTCTTTCGATCCTCGGCCTCGCCAAGTGGCACACCTTCACCAAGTACAAACATAAAGACGAAATTCTCGTGAAGGCTCATCCATATCGCATGTACGAAGCGGACGTTGCCGGCAAACTGGCGTCTTGCGGTTTTCAGCTCCGCAAGATCTATGGCCACAGCTTCACCAGCAACTTGATCGGCCACGCCCGCGACTCCACATTTCTGGGAACCAAGTGAATTCAGTTGTCGCACTTTTGGGCCGGCCCGATACTCCCACCGACGGCGTCGCCGATCACTGCGCATTACTCGGCCGCGCCCTGGCGCGTCACGGTGTGGATTTCGCAGTCGTTCGCGCTCCGGCCACCGAAGCAACCTGGTTCCGCTCGCTCTGGAAGCTTTGGCGGATGAGCGCCGCGTGGCGCGGCAAATGGGTGCTGCTGCAGTACACGGCCCTCGGCTGGTCGCGCCGGGGCTTTCCCGTCGCCGCCGTATCCGCGATTCTGCTGATGCGTATGCGCGGAGTTCGTTGCGGTGTCGTTTTCCATGAACCATTTCGTCAGGGCGCCGATCGCAATCTCGCATGGAAAGACGCAATTCGCGGCGCCTGCCAGGATTGGGTGATTCGCGCGCTGCACCGTTTCTCGCGGATCAGCATCGTCACCTTGCCGCTGACCAAAATTCCCTGGCTCGCTCCCGAAGATCCCAAGGCCGTCGTAATTCCCATCTCGGCCAATATTCCGGAACAGCCGCCGAGCGCACACTCCGCGACGCTTGTCGCCAAGACCTCGCGGCCCAAGACCGTCGCGGTATTCTGTTACACGCCCGGCTCGAACGCGACTCACGAAGTCGCGGACACCGTGCAAGCAATCCGCGCCGCTCGCAGCCAGGGCATCGCTGTTCGCCTGGTTGCCATGGGACGAGGGACCGCCGAGATGCGCGCTGAAATCGAAAGCACCCTCGCCGGAAGCGGCGCCGAAATTTCTATCCTCGGAATGATTCCGGCCGAAGAAATCGCGGCGCAGCTGTCCGCGGCCGACGTGCAACTTTTCGTCTGCGGCCCGGTCTCGCAGCGGCGCAGCACCGCGCTCGCCGGAATCGCCTGCGGCCTGCCCATCGTCGGCTATCAGGGCCTCGCCGAAGGTACGCCGCTCGCCGAAGCGGGTCTCTGCCTCGTTCCGTATCGTGATTCGGCCGCTCTGAGCGCCGCTCTCACAAGAGTCTTGCAGGACGATGAATTGGCGGCGCAGCTCCGGCGAAAAAGCCGAGTTGCACACGATAGATATTTCTCCTGGGACGCCGTGGCCGCCTGTTACCTCCAGGCGCTGCGGATCGGCGTTCCTGCGGCCAGCGCCGTGGCCGCCGGCTCCCGAGGCGATTGAGATGACGCCCGCGCCCACTCGCTTGAAACTCCTGATTTACGCTGAATACTTTCTTCCGGTGATCGGCGGCGTACAGACGTCTGTCGCGCTTCTCGCCCGCGGCTTGGCCAAGCGCGCCGCTACTACTCCGTCTGACAGTCAACAAATCGAACTGACCCTCGTGACCCGCACGCCCGCGAACGGTATGAACGACTCCGCGTTACCCTATCGAATCGTTCGACGCCCCAGTCTCCTGCAATTGTCCAGCCTCATCCGCGAGGCGGACGTAATCCACATCGCCGGCCCCTGCTTCGTGCCGCTCGTGCTCGTCTGGCTACTCGGAAAACCGGCCGCCGTCGAACATCACGGCTATCAGGCCGCTTGCCCCAACGGGTTGTTATTCATGGACCAGGACCACTCGTTGTGCCCAGGACACTTCATGGCCGGCCGTTACGCCAAGTGCGTCACCTGCAATGCCGGCACGATGGGCTGGCTCCGGAGCCTTCGCCAGCTGCTCATGACATTTCCGCGCCGCTGGCTCTGCAAAAGAATCCCCGTGAATGTCACCATCAGCGATCACGTCGCCGGCCGTCTCCGTTTGCCGCGCAGCAAGACCATCTACTACGGCATCGAAATTCTGGAACCGCGCCTGCCGCAGCCCAATAGAAATTCCGCGCAAACGCTCCGCGTCGCCTACGTCGGTAGGTTCGTCGTCGAAAAGGGCGTGCCCGTCTTGCTGCGCGCCGCTCACCTGCTAAATAAAACTGGCTGCAACTTCGAGCTCACGCTCATCGGTGACGGCCCCGAACGCGCCAATCTGGAAACTCTCACCGCCGATCTGGGATTGTCCGGCCGCGTGAATTTCGCGGGAGAACTTCAAAGGCAGCAAGTTGACCGGCTCTTGCGCACCACGGACGTGGTCGTCATGCCGTCGCTCTGCGAGGAAACCGCCGGCCTCGCCGCCATGGAGCAGATGATGACCGGCGGCGTGGTCGTCGCGTCTGAAATTGGTGGGCTCGCCGAGGTGGTGGATGGCGTGGGACTCAAGTTCGCTCCGGGAAACCCCCAGGAGCTATGCTCGCGACTCTTGAGCATTGCCAATAAGCCCAGCGATCTGGTGCAACTCGGCTCCCTGGCCCGCGCGCGCGCCTTGCACCAATTCACCGTAGAGCGTTTCATAGCGGAGCACGCTTCCCTCTATCGCGATCTTCTGAATGGCAAGATGTAAGGAGCGCAGGTTCACATTGCGGGTGACCGCCCAATCTCGAGATGCTGTCGATAGAGGCTCATCGCGGCATTTTTGCGTTTGTATGAATGACCAGAGGCGTAGGACACTGGATGGCTAGGGCAAACGTCATTTCGTCTTGCACTGGGCTGAGGTGGAATCTCTGCCTCGCGAAGCATTGCAACTCAAAAACATTGTATTAGCGTCAAAAGAGGCCGCGACCTGATCAACTCTCGCATCCCCGCATTGAGAAGCCAAGCGCTCATCGGCTTCAGTGTTTTTGTGCTTGGTGTTTTTGTGGCATATCAAGTCGGCGGAAAAATTGTCGGCGATGACATGCGAACTCTGGAGTTTGCCGCCCTTGGCTTCGCCGCTCTTTGGGTCGCCATCACCATCCTGCGCAATTGGCGCCTGGGGTTTTACATGTTCCTCGTGTGGGTTCTCTTCGAGGACTTGGTGCGCAAATATCTCGGAAACAACATGGCCATCTACTTCGGCAAGGACATCCTGGTGGGCCTCGTGTTCCTTTCCTTGTTCGTCGAGGTCCGCAAAGGCCACGTTAAGCTGTTTCGTCCGCCGTTTCTCCTGTTTCTCTATTTGTTCCTTTTCTTGGGTGTCCTCGAGATTTTCAACCCTAACTCCCCCAGCATTCTGTACGGCTTGATGGGGTTCAAGCTCTATTTTTACTACATGCCGCTCATGTTCGTCGGGTATGCCCTGATCCGCAATGACGAAGACCTGCGAAAATTTCTCGTCATCAATCTCGGCCTCGCCGGCGTGATTGGCGTGATCGGTATCATCCAGGCGATTCTCGGGCACTCTTTCCTGAACCCCGCGAATCTCGCTCCCGAGCTTCGCGACCTCGGCGAACTCGACCGCTTTACGCCCCTCACCAACCAGCTTGTTTCTATTCCCAGCTCCGTTTTTGTCAGCGCCGGTCGCTACAGCCTCTATCTCGTTTTGGTTTTTACTCTCGCCGTCGGAACCGCGGGCTATTTGCTCCTGCATTCCACCAAGTACCGCAAAATTGTGTTCCTGGTTCTTGGAATTATCGTGGTAGCCACCCTGTTCTGCGGCTCGCGAGGAGCCGTGCTATACGTCGCAGCCAGCTCACTGGTGCTGACCGCTGTCCTCCTTTGGGGTGCGCCGTGGCGATGGCAGCAGGCGCATCGCATGATCAAGGCGATCCGCCGAGTCTTCATCGTAAGCGCGCTAGGCCTCACGGCGATTCTTTTGATCTTCCCGGAACAGGCCGCCCCTCGCATTGCGTTCTACGTGGAGACTCTCAATCCCAACAGCTCAGCCTACGAAGTCAACACTCGCACTTGGAATTACCCGATGGCCGGCTTGGTAGCCGCCATGGACCAACCTCATTGGCTCATTGGAAACGGCATTGGTACCGCGTCGCTGGGAGGCCAGTATGTGGCAAAAATCCTTCACCAGCCTCAAATTGCAGTTTGGGTCGAGGAAGGTTACGGTCAAATGATCCTGGAGATGGGTTTCTTGGGCCCCCTTCTGTGGCTGCTCTGGACCGCCGCGCTGCTCTTCTATTCCTGGCGCGTGGTGCGCCGCTTGCGCCAGACGCGTTTCTTCCCGATCGCTTTCGCCATCTTCTGGTATGCCTTCCTGCTGCTTTACCCGTTCACCTACGGAGGCCTCGCCCCCTACCAAAATTTCGTGGATAACGCCTATCTTTGGCTCATCGTCGGTGTGCTCTACAAACTGCCGGTGTTATATGCCGCAAACCCGAGCGGTGCGCCCTTGGCTGCGCCGGTTCCTGCGCCGCCGGGCTGGTCACGTCAGCAGGCTTCCAGATTCTGATGCGTTCGCGTCAGGCAAGCCGCACATCATGACCGCTAGCGCGCGCAAACCGCGCTTGGCGGTAGTTTCGCCCTCGCTCGATCGGCGCCATGGAACCGAGCGCCTGGTCGTCGAGTGGATTTCGCGCCTCGCTCCGGCATTCGAAATTCACATCTACAGCCAGGCGGTGGCGGACATGGATCTTTCGCTCGCCACCTGGCATCGCATTCCCAGAATTCCCGGACCGCACATCCTGAATTACCTTTGGTGGTTCGCCGCCAATCGTCTCTGGCGCGCCTGGCATGCGCGCTTTCGCGATTTGCGCCACGACCTCGTCTATAGCCCCGGCATCAATTGCCTCGATGCGGAAATCATGTCCGTTCACATTGTCTTTGCCCAATACGTTCAAGCCATTCAGGCCGAGCTGAGCTTGTCTCGCAATTCCGCGCGCTCCTGGCCTCGCATTCTTCATCGCCGCCTGTATTACAGCCTGATCATGGCGCTGGAGCGCCGCCTCTACACCGCCTCCGGCGTCCCTCTGTTTCTAATTGCCAAGCGAACGGCGGCGGAGCTCGAACGATTTTATGGCCGTACGGAAAAGCTTTTTGTTCTTTACGTCGGCTTCGATCACGAAACCTTCAATCCGCTGCGCCGCCGCGCTCTGCGCGAAGAAGCGCGCCGGCAAATCCGCCTTCCGTCCGGCCGTTTCGCACTGATCCTGGTAGGAAATGATTGGCACAATAAAGGCGCGGCCGTCTTGGTGGAGGCGCTAGCGCAATTGCGCGATCGCCCGATTGATTTGCTGCTCGTCAGCCGCGAAGATCCGTCCCTGCACCGCGCCGCCATTCACGACGCCGGTCTCGACGGTCGCGTGCATTTCCTGCCGCCTCGTGACGATGTGGAATTCTATTACGCCGCGGCGGATGCCTACGTGGGCCCGTCGCTCGAAGATACCTTCGCACTTCCGCCGCAGGAGGCCATGGCCTGCGGCATGCCCGTGATTGTCTCCGCGAACAACGGCACCTCCGAAATTATCACTCATGGCAAGGACGGCCTGATCCTCGCCGACCCCACCAACGTAGACTCTCTCGTCAAATTGATCCTGCAACTTTTCGACGATCCCGCCCTCTGCGCCCGCCTCGGCGAACAAGCCGCCGCAACCACCGCAACGTATACCTGGGAACGCAACGCGCGCGATTTGACCGCGCTCTTCCAGGAAGTTTTGCGGCAGAAAGAATCACGAGCGACGTCGCCGCTAGCCCACGAATCCGGCACTAGCGAAATCGCCGGCCCAAAATGAACGCCACACCAAACCGCTATCGCCGCGTGACTCTCTCATGACTCCATCGAGCCCTTCGCCACAAAACCCTCCGGGCATTGTCGGACTCTTCCCGGAATTATTAGGCGTGGGCGGCGTTCAGGAAGCCAGCCGCCAGACCGCTCACGCGCTGCGCAATATTTCCGCTCGGCTGCAATGCCCCACATATTTCCTGGGTCTAAACGACGCGCCCGGCCCGCACGAATATTCCGCCGGTGACGCCACCATCACTCTGCGCGGCTTCGGCCGCTCCAAATGGCGATTTGTTCTAGCCGCGATGGCCTGCGCCAGAAAAAAGCCGCGCCTCATCCTCGCTGCCCATCCGAACCTAGCGGTTCCCGCAATGTGGATGAAGCGCCTCTCCGCGCAATCCAAAGTCATCGTTTTCGCCCACGGTGTTGACGTCTGG
This sequence comes from uncultured Acidobacteriota bacterium, assembly GCA_963780035.1. Classification (GTDB taxonomy): domain Bacteria; phylum Acidobacteriota; class Terriglobia; order Acidiferrales; family UBA7541; genus Palsa-295. Next base: position 274,023 of record CAWAAG010000029.1, read on the forward strand.
GAACCCCTCTCCTCCCGGCGCCGCTCCGCCCTCGTGGCAGCGGACCTGATAATGGCTCCCAGCTCCTACACCGTGCAAAAGCTCATCGAGGTTCAATCCGTAGCTCCGCACAAAATCCGCAAACTGCCCTGGCCGCTCAATTCAGACATCCTGAATATGGCCACCTCCCCCGCGGATCTACCGCTCCCAAAAAATTTCCCCTCCGCGCCTGTAATTCTTACAGTAGGCCGCTGGGCCGCGTCCGAACGCTACAAGGGCGCCGACGAACTTATCCGCGCCGTCGCACAACTCCGCGCCAAATTCCCGAGTTTGAAGCTTCTAGCCGTAGGCGGCGGCGACGACCTTCCGCGCCTGAAAAAGATCGCCTCAGATCTGAACGTATCCTCCATCATCCATTTCCTGGAAGGCATTTCGCGCCAGGAACTCGCCGCCTGCTACGCTCACGCGGACATTTTCGCCCTCCCCAGCACTGGCGAAGGTTTCGGCTTCGTCTTTCTCGAAGCCATGGCCTTCGGCAAACCCATCGTCGGCGCACGAGCCGGCGGCGCCACCGACCTCATCGAAGACGGCGTCAACGGCCTCCTGGTCCCGCCGCGCGATCCGGAGAAGCTCGCGCAAGCCCTGGAATGCCTGTTGCGCGACGAATCCCTACGCGCTGCATTAGGCCGAAAAGGCGCCCAAATCGTTCAGCAAAGCTATCGCTTTGACGCCTTCCAGGCGGCATTCAGCAATATTCTGGCCGACTCCGGCTTCCAAGTAACTGCAACCAGTGTGGATTCTGTCACCTCCGCATAGTATCCTAGCCACTCTTCCTCCCGGCGTCGGGGGTCCAGCCCGCACACACGAACGGGACTCAACCTTGTTCGCCGGCACGCCAGACGAAATGCGCGTTCTAAAAGCTGTCCAATCTTATTTCCCATTTCAAGACCGCGGCGGTCCCGTCGTCAAGGTGCGCGCGCTCGCCCACGGCCTGGTCGAACGCGGCCATCAAGTCACCGTGCTCACGGCGGACCTCGGTTTGGCGCACTACCATTCCGGCGACGCCTCCTTCCAACCCTGCAAATGGGGCTGGCGCGCTCAGGAAAATGGCGTCGAAGCCGTTTACCTCTCCACCCTCGCGAACTATCGCGCGCTCACCTTCAATCCCGATGTCGTGGGCTTTTGCGGCGCCTCGCTCGGCCAATTCGATCTGGTCCATTTCTATGGCCTCTACGATCTCTTTGGTCCGGCCGTCAGTTACTTCTGCCGCCGCCACGCCATCCCTTACGTCATCGAACCCATGGGCATGTATCGTCCCATTGACCGTAGCTTCCAATTGAAACGCGCCTGGCATCGCCTCGTCGGCGACTCCTATTGGTCGCACGCTGCCCAAATCGTCGCTACCTCCGAAATGGAGGAGCGGGAATTGCTCGCCGATGGCGTGCCGCCCGAGAAGCTCGTCATGCGTTACAACGGTATAGCTCCCGCCGCCTCCGCCGCCAGTCGCCCCGCCCGCGGCGCTTTTCGCGCAAAATGGGGGATCACGCCAGATGAGCCGCTACTCCTTTTCCTCGGGCGCTTGATTCCCCGCAAAGGAGCGGATATTTTGATAGCGGCTTTCGCCGAGGCTTGCCCGCTTTCGGGCCGGCTGGTGATTGCCGGACCGGAAGGAGAACCCGGCTACCGCGCGCTCCTGGAGAAGCGCGCTGCCGAAGCCGGCCTCGAATCGCGCGTCATCTTTACCGGCCCGCTATACGATGACGCCAAGGCCGCGGTCATGGCCGACGCCGACATTTTCGTGCTTCCATCGCGTTACGAAAATTTCGCCAATGCCGCTGCCGAAGCCATCGCGTGCGGCATCCCGGTCATCATCACGAATGCTTGCGGCATTCGCTCTCTCGTGGATGGCCACGCGGGCTTGGTGATTGCCCCGGAACCCGAACCATTGGCCGCAGCGATCCGGGCGCTTACTTCGGACCGATCTCTGTATCATAAGTTGCAGGCGGGCTGTCCGGACGTCGCCGCCCAACTCGCCTGGGATCGTCTGGCCGAACAAATGGAAGGCCACTACGCGCGAGCTTTAGGTTCCAAAAATGGCCACAACTGAGCAGCAAACATTCTACGATCAGCACCCCTTCGACTGGGTTCCGGCCGATGCGTCCGGGGAACTCGCTTCCGTCATGTCTCCTCCGCTCGTGGACTTCATCCAAAGCCTCGGCCCCGAATCGCTGGTCCTGGATGTCGGTTGCGGTCCCGGCCGCGTTCTCGGTTTCCTCGCCCGCCGCGGGCTTCGCTGCATCGGTCTCGATCGCAGCCGTGTTTCACTCGCTCTCGCCGTGCAACGCTACCGGCGCCCCGGAACCGTGGGCGATAATCTCCACCTCCCTTTCGCCGATAGCAGCGCCGACGTCGTGATCTCCGACGGCGTCATTCACCACACCGAAAATCCTCACGCCGCCTTCCTCGAAAATTTCCGCGTCTTGAAACCGGGCGGCCGCATGTATCTGGCGGTCTACAAAGCTTCAGGACGCTACCCGCTTCTCTACAAATTCCCCGGCGCCTGGATCCGTGCGGGCCTGCGCCATGGCTGGTCCAAGCCTTTTATCGTTTTGTTTTTCCGGGTACCATATTTCCTGGTTCACTTGGTGCGCTCCAAAGGCGCGCGTACTTGGGCGGCGGCGCGCAATCTTTTCTACGATTATTTTGTCACTCCGCAGGTCGCCTTTCTGCCGCGCCAGACGGTCGAGGCCTGGTGCGCCGCGCTGGGAGCCCGCGTCCTGCATTACCAGGAAAATCGCGGGCAGAACGTGCACTCGTTCATCTTGTTGAAAGAGGCCGCCCACCCGGAGGAGCATCGCGGTACCATTCCAGTTTCGGAAGCGCTGGCAATCGCCAACCACCAGAAAAGCTCATGAGCGACGATCGGATCCTAAAATCCGCTCACACTGTCGCACCGGCCGCCACCCCCGCGGCTGCCACCGCGCAGGATTCCCCACTCTGGCCGGATTCGCCCGAGGCGCGCTCCACGCCTTCTCACTGGTTATTTCAAACAGCGTGGTACGCCGTAAACGCTTTACTCGTGGTCGCCATTCTCGCCGCCCTCTATTCGATCGGCTGGGAGTTTTCCACCCGCCGCTACTTGAAGGGATTCTCTGACGCGATCGTGCCCGCTACGGCGCCGGGTGATGAAAAAGTGCAAGCCATCCTCACTTGGATGGCGCACGGTCCCGCCCGTCTGCCTTACGGTCCTTCCCCTGCCGTCCCCGATCGCGATCCAACGGACACCCTGAACTACGACGCCTTGCTCCAGGTCTGCGGCACCGCCACCAACGCCTTCATCAATCTCACCAGCACCGGAAATCTTCCCGTCCGCCGCTTGCTCCTTGTTGATTCGCAAATGATGACGAAACACGTCGTCGCCGAAGTCCTGGTAGACGGCCGCTGGATTATCGTCGACCCCGCCTATCGGCTGGTCCTGCGCGATGCCCAGGGCCATACGTTGACTCGCGAGGAACTCACCGACCCCAAGATCTTCGCCGAGGCTACCCAGAATATTCCCGCTTACGATCCAACGTACACCTTCGACCGCACCATTCATGTCCGCATCGGCCGCATCCACTTCCTGGGTGTTCCGCTACGTAAGATCGCCGACCGCATCTATCCCGGCTGGGACGAATCCACCGCCATGACCCTGCTCGTCGAACGCGAATCTTTTGCGGCCACCGTCACTTCGATTCTCCTGGTTATTTTTCTCTGCCTTCTCCGAATCATGCTTCGCTGGTTCGGCGAAACTCGCCTGGGTGTCCGCAGAACGCGCTTCCGCGAACAACTCCTGCGCGCCGGCAGCGCTTTCTTGCATTCTGCCGGTTGACGCCATGTGCGGAATCTGCGGCGCCATCGGATTCGACTCCACTGAAACCGGCGAGGCAGTACTCCGCCGTCTGCTTGCCGCCATCGTTCATCGCGGCCCCGATGAAGAGGGAATTCTCGTCGCGCCTCCCGTCGTCGCCGCCACCCGCCGTCTCAGCATCATTGATCTTCCCGGTGGCTCTCAGCCAGTCTGGAACGAGTCCGGCACGGTCGCCGTCGTTTATAACGGAGAAATCTATAATTTCCGCGAACTGCGCCAGCAGCTGGAAGCATCCGGCCACCAATTCCGCACGCGCTCGGACACCGAAGTAATCGTCCACGCCTACGAGCAGTGGGGCGAAGATTGCGCCGCAAAATTCCGCGGCATGTTTGCCTTTGCCGTGGTCGAACTGCCCCAGGGACGCAACGGCCGTGCAACCGCCGTATTTCTTGCGCGCGATCCCCTGGGCATCAAGCCGCTCTATTACACGCGAACCAGCGAAGCCTTCTTGTTTGCCTCCGAAGTGCGCGCGCTGCTTGCCAGCCGCTGCGTTTCTCCGCAACTTTCCGCGGAAGCCGTTCCTTCGTATCTGCTTTTTGGCTCGGTGTGCGAGCCCGCCACCATGGTCCAGGGAGTGTTCTCACTCCCGCCGGGCCATTCCCTGAAAATCCGCGCCGATGATCCGCTTGCCGTGCCGCAGCCCAAGTTGTATTGGGATTTCACTCGGCATTTTGCCGAGCCAACGGACACCCGGCGAAAAACGGTGCCGCACGATTCTGCCGCTGCCGCGTCCGCGGTTCGCTCTCTGCTGGAAGATTCCGTCCGCGGACATTTGATCGCCGACGTGCCCATCGGCGTGTTTCTCAGCAGCGGCTTGGACTCCACCGTCATCGCCGCGCTCGCGAGCCGGGTGCAGAAGGGCGTCCATACTTTCACCGTCGCGTTCTCCGATTCCGAGTTCAGCGAAGCCGAAATCGCGCGCAACACCGCCGAGCGCCTGGGCACCCAGCACAGCGAGCTCACTTTGTCCGGCGCGGAAATGGTCGCGCGGCTGGATGAGGCTGTTGCTTCCTTCGACCAGCCGAGCATGGACGGTATCAACACCTTTTTCGTTTCCTGGGCGGCGCGCCAGGCTGGGTTGAAGGTTGCGCTGTCGGGGCTTGGCAGCGACGAACTTTTTGGCGGCTACACTTCATTTCGCGCCACATCGCAGGTGGCGCGGCTTGCGGCCATGGCCCGCGTGGTTCCCGGGCCGCTTCGCGAGCTTGCGACCTCGATCTTTAAGCGGACGAAAACGTATCGCGGGGCGCCGGACGTTTTCCGCAAGGCGCTGGCGGCTTGGCTCGATCCGAAGCTGTTTGCGTCGCCATATTTTTATACGCGGGCGCTTTTCACACCGCGGACCGTCGCTTCGCGCTTGGGCGAGGACGTTTCCGCGTGGGACGCCATGCCGTGGATGCAGTGGCTCTCGGAGGCGGCGCGGGAAGCGCAGCCGATGGATCCGTTTACGCGGATTTCGTGGCTGGAGTTGCGGTCGTACCTGGTGAATACGCTTTTGCGCGATACCGACGCGATGAGCATGCGGCATTCGCTGGAGGTGCGTGTGCCGTTTCTGGATGTGCCACTGGTTGAGTACGTTTTGGGCGTTCCGGAAGCGCTGAAGCGCAATCCTCGCCGGGCAAAATCTTTGCTGGTGGACGCGATGAAGGATCTGCTGCCGGCGGAAGTGATGTCACAAAGTAAGCGCACGTTTACTTTTCCTTGGGAAAACTGGCTGCGGGGGAAATTGGGGGAGCGGGTGGCGGTGGGCTTGGGGGATTGGTCGCCGGCATTGCAGGCGCGGTTCGATGGGCGGTTTGCGCTGGCCGTGTGGCGGCACTTTCTGCGGGGGCGGACCACCTGGTCGCGTCCCTGGAGCCTGTATGTCCTAAATGAATGGGCCAAGCGCAACCTGAGCGTGCCGGAGGCTGCGGCCGAGCCAAATCAGAAGACGGCCGCGGCGCACATCGCCTGACCAAATCGGCAGCACCGCCGCTTTTCTTGCGGCGCGCACCGTGCTTTTCGCCGTTTCCAGCGCCAAGCAATCGAGATGCAGTTTGTATCGAATAAGAGTCGGCGCGGTCGTTTGTTTTGAACGAGTTACGCGAATTATTGTTCAAGAGAAAGCGTCCATTTGTATCGAGAAGTGGCGCGGTAGGCGACGCGTGCGCCCGCCGGCGATTCGAAAGCCAGCGACGAGTGGCCAGTGAGGACCGGTCCGTGCGGAAAGATACGCGGATGTAACATTGTGACTTCGTGTTGCGATTAGGAATTGGCGCGGCGTTTATTTTCATGGGGTTGCGGGGATTTTTGAATGCGGCCTTGTTGCGGTTAGAAATGGGGGGAAAAGCGGTGGAGGGTGGCGCGGCAGGAGCGCTGGCGGCGGCTGTTGGTGGCGGGATTGGCGCGGCCTCCGAAGCGCGAGGGCGCAGTAGGGGTTGCCTTGAGCGCTTGCCCGTCGCCGGTCTGGCGGTCCGCATGTGGCGTCCTCGGTGGGACTGAAAGATTGCCCCGATTTACTTTATCAGATTTTGCGGGTGTTTACCACAAAATACACTGCCGAGGCGCTAACCGGCGGAAAAGACGGGACGTAGATCGTGTGTGACTGTGTGTTGGAAGCGGATCGAGAGAAATTCGAGGGCCCCACCCTTCCTAAAAAACAGAATTGGGAAGGATGGGGCGCCAAAATCTCCAGGCCTTCAATTTGCGGCGAGCCGAAGGCTCAGTCACGCGCCTGGATCCAGATTCAGGCCCAATTTCTTCATTTCAGTGCAGGCCCGCCGCGACACGGAGAGCTGCAACACGGACTTGGTGGGCATCCCACTCATCCACCGGGACGTTGCTCAGTGCCCGCTCGTCGGAATTTTCGAGATCTGGGTATCGGTCATGTTATACACAAGGAGCGGCTCTACTTTCTTCAGTTTCTTGCCACTCGTCAGCTTCTTCGCTCGCTTTTTGGTTTTTGCCTTGGTTGCCATCTTCCTTCCTCCTGATGGGAATAAGATTCCGGAACCACTTGCATTCGAAAGCAAGCGGCGATCCACGGCGTATTATCAAATTTAGAGAGCTAAGTCATTTCATTTCTTGGCGGCCGACCGGCGGGCAGACAGGATTTCGCTCAATAAATTATTGAATAATTCAACGAATCCGTGATTTTTTCAACGCGCTGGAAGGGCCAAGCCGGGGAAGACGTTTTGCCAAGAGTGGGTCTGACATAGACGGGGTGCGCAACCGTAGAGCGTCGAGATGGAAAGGCGTTATCGAATGGTGGTTGTACGCCGAACCCAAGACCACAGGGGTGGGATCTGATCTGACGTTGTGCCACGCACCCTTTGCACACTTCGCAAAGGGATGCGGCACCCCCAAAATCCTAAAATCGGTCGCTTGCCCGTGCTGCAAGGGTTGGCCGCCCGCCGTCGGTTGTGACACGGCTAAACAGGACATGGAGAAACGCGCAGAACTGTAGTTCCGAGAGCGAATTCGGACCAGGGAGTTCGTTTTTTTTCTCAGTGTTTCAGTGAAAAGCAGATCCCTCGCTGCGCTCGGGATGACACTCGCTTTACTTTTTCCGCAAACTGCGAAGCCGTGCCCTGTCGAAAATCGCCATTAGTACTTGTGGCTTTCGTGGATGAAATCCTTGGTGCGAAGACCTGCGAACTTGTTCCGTTTGCGCAACTCCAAGATTCGATCTGCGGCCGCGCGAACCGACTGAAGACGCTGTTCACCTGGGGCCGCAAGGGCCTGTCGCGCCAGGATTTCTTGTACATAGACCTCGACTGAAACGCCGTGTGCGCGAGCCTCTGCCGCCAATTCGTCGGGCACTTTGATGGTCACTTCCATTTCTCGCGATTATACGCCTGGTGGACGAGATTCCGGCCAATTTGGAGGGTTGTTCAGCGGCAAACAGTTTGTGGAAAAATCAAAAGCGGGGCTTCAGGGGCTAAAGCCCCGAAAGATAGTGCATGGCTTACGGCGGGGCTGAAGCCCCGCCCTTCCGGTTTTTCTGCGAGCTGCAAAGCCGCTCTGATTTTGCGTCGGTTATGGAGCGGCTATGGGTTTGCCCTGACGAAAGTCATGGTTGGCTCGCCGCGGGCTAGTATAGGCGACGCTGGAACGCGAGACTGCGATTGGCGATAGCCACGCCACCGATGGCGCACTAAAGTGCGCGGCTACAACGGCAAAGCCGTAAGTCTTGCCGCGGGCTACTACGGCGAGGCAAGCCTCGCCTTGCAAAAGGCGGGAGCCCTTCGTTCCTCAGGGTAAACAAGCTCTCGCACTCCCAGATGATCGTGCGGACATGGGGCGCAGCAAGCAGCGCCCCTACCGGTGCAACGACCACACTCCGCATGGTTCTCACAGGGGCTCGCCGGCCCTGGAGGCTCCGCGTAGCTTTCGAATTTATTCCTGAGACAGGGCGGGGGATTTCCGCGACAATATTGTGATGGTTATTCTGGGGATTAACGCTTATCACGCTAACGCTTCCGCGGCGATTTTGGTGGATGGGCGGTTGCTGGCGGCTGTGGAGGAAGAGCGGTTGAACCGCGTGAAGTATGCGGCGGGGCTGCCGGCGCGGGCTATTCAGTATTGTCTGGACCAGGCCGGGGTAAAGCTTTCGGAGGTGGAGCACATCGCGATTCCGCGCGATCCCTGGGCGCGTTTGCCTACCAAGTTGCGCTTCGCCTTGCGCATGCCGAAATTTGCCTTGGACCGGGCGCGGGTGATGCGGCGGTTCGCCGGGATTGATGAGGATCTGGCGGCGGCTTTCGAGATGCCGGTGGAAAAGATTCGGGCGCGGTTTCATCGCGTGGAGCATCACACGGCGCATCTGGCTAGCGCTTATTTTGTTTCGCCGTTTGAGCGGGCGGCGGTGCTTTCGGCGGACGGGCTGGGGGATTTCGCGAGTGCGATGTGGGCGCTGGGCGAGGGCGGGCGGATGCAGGCGCTCGGGGAAATCACTTTTCCACATTCGCTGGGGATGTATTACACCGCGCTGACGCAGTACATTGGCTTCTGGAAATTCGGCGACGAATATAAGGTGATGGGCCTGGGGGCGTACGGCGAGCCCGAATTTCTGGAGGAATTTCGCCGGATCGTCTATGCGGATGGGCCGCTTTCTTTCCGGCTGGGATTGAAATATTTCACGCATCAATCGCAGGGCGCGGAAATGAGCTGGCGCGAGGCGGATCGCACGCCTGTGCTGGGGCGGCTTTTTTCGACGTATCTGGAAAAAAGGCTGGGCCCGGCGCGGAAAGCCGATGAGCCGCTGGAACAGCGTCACCGGAATATGGCCGCGAGCATGCAGGGGGCTCTCGAAGAAGTCCTCGCGGCGCATTGGAGCGCGCTGGCGGAGAAAACCGGGGAAAAGGCGCTGTGCCTGGCGGGGGGCGTGGCTTTCAATTGCGTCGCCAATGGGAAGATTTTCGACCACTCGCCGTTTGAGCGCGTTTACGTGCAGCCCGCGGCGGGGGATGCGGGGCTCTCGGTGGGCGCGGCGTTTGCGGTGAATCACCTGGTGCTGGGGCGGCCGCGCGAATTCGTGATGGAGCATGCGGGATGGGGTCCGCAATTTTCGCCGTTGGAAATTCGCGCGGCGGTGGAAAAGGCGGGGGCTGCGGGCGACGATTTGGTGATTGCGAAAATGGAAGAAGCCGCGCTGCTGCAGGCGACCGCGCGGCACCTCGCCGACGGGAAGGTGGTGGGGTGGTTTCAAGGACGCGTGGAGTGGGGGCCGCGGGCGCTGGGGCAGCGGAGCATTCTGGCGGATCCGCGGCGGGCGGAAATGAAGGACGTGCTGAACCGCCGGATCAAGCATCGCGAAACTTTTCGACCGTTTGCGCCTTCGATTATCGAGGAAGCTACCGGAGAATTTTTCGAGAAGACGCATCCCTCGCCGTTCATGACGTTTGCCTACAAGGTGCGTCCGGAAAAGCGGGCGGTGATTCCGGCGCCTACGCACGTGGACGGGACGGCGCGGCTGCAAACCGTGAGCCGAAGCGCGAATCCTTTGTACTGGAAATTGATTCGCGCGTTCGGGGATCTTACCGGCGTGCCGGTGGTGTTGAACACTTCGTTTAATGATAATGAGCCGATTGTTTGCCGGCCGGAAGAGGCACTGGATTGCTTTGCGCGGACGCAGATGGATGTGTTGGTGATGGGAAATTTTATTTTGGAGAAAAAATCGAGCGCGGCAGGCGCGGCACCGGCCGCAGCGGGCGAAGCGGCCGCAACGCGCGGGGCAAAACGCGCGACCTAGCCGCGACACTCACGCGCGCAGCCAGCGCTTATTCGCATGCACATCGTGCTCTTCAACGAATACTATCCGCCGGACACTTCGGCTACGGCGAAGATGGCGGCGCAAGTGGCGGAGAAATTGGCGGAGCGGCACGAGGTGACGGTGGTGGCCGGGCGTCCTTCGTACGATCCGGAGCCTGGCGCGGCGGAGGCTTATCCCTTCGCGTTGCTGCGCCGCGGGATGCGGGGAAAAGTGGCGGTGGAATGCGTGGGGTCCACCGTGAATTCGCGGCATGAGATGCGCGGGCGCGTGGCGAATTATCTTTCGTATCTGGCGCTGGCCGTGCCGCGGGCGCTAGCGCTGAATGCGGACGTGATTTTGGCGATGACGGATCCTCCGGTGGCGGGGTTGGCGGGAGCGCTGGTGGCGCGGTTGGGTGGAAAGCCGTTCGTTTACAATATTCGCGATCTTTATCCGGACATGGCGCTGGGCGGCGAGATCGTGCGGCCGAGCCGCTGGGTGGAGCGCTGGGAGAGCATGCATCGGCGGGCGCTGCGGCAGGCGGCGCGCGTGATTGTGCTGGGCGATGACATGCGGCAGCGGATTCTGGCGAAGGGCGTGGCGGCGGAGCGCGTGGTGGTGGTGCGCGACGGCGCGACGTTTGCCGCGGTTTCGGCCGCGCAGACAGATCCCGTCGTGCAGGAAATTCGCGGCGGGTTTCCATTTGTGGCGTTGCACGCGGGGAATTTGGGATTTTACGGAGCTTGGGAGACTTTGCTGAAAGCCGCCGCGCTGCTGCGCAACGAAAACATGGGTCTCGTGTTTATAGGTGACGGTGCAAACCGCGCGGCGCTGGAGGCCGCGGCGAAAGGGTCGGGCGCGGGGAATGTGCGCTTCATGGCGTTTAGGCCAATCGAGCAACTGCCGCAGGTGATGATGGCAGGGGACGTGCATATCGTAACGGTGAAGCGCGGGCTGGAAGGCATTGTGGTGCCGAGCAAAATTTATTCGATCCTGGCGGCGGGGCGTCCGGTGCTGGTGGTGGCTGCGGCGCAATCGGATGCTGCGCGGATCGTGGTCGAATGCGGCTGCGGGCTTGCCGCCGACCCCGACGATCCGGCTGGCGTCGCCGCGGCGCTGCGCGAACTTCGCGGCGACTCCGCGCGGCTGGCGGCGATGGGGCGGCGCGCCCGAGAAACCGCGGCCAAATATGCTAGAGTGAACGAGCTGGAAAAGTTTGCAGCCATCATAGAAGACGCAGCGCGCATCCATTGATCGTGTAATCGTGCTCGGCACAACTTCATGTTCATTTTCGCGAATCACGCCGAAATTATCGCCTTCGCGGTGGCGCTGCTGGCCTCGCTCGGGCTAACGATTCCCGTCCGGCACCTGGCGCTGCACTACGGGCTGGTGGACAAGCCCGGGCCGCGCAAAGTTCATGTGAGCCCCGTTCCGCTGCTGGGCGGCATCGCCATTTACCTGGGGTTCGTGCTGGCGATTCTGCTTACGCGGCACGATGCGCCGCAGCAGCAAATCGTCGGCATCCTCGCGGGAGCCACGTTGCTCGCGCTGGTCGGCTTCCTCGACGACGGCGGGTTGCTGCACCATCAGGTGAAACTTTTCATTGGGATGCCCATCGCCGCTGTTTTTCTGATTGCTTCCGGCATTCGCGCGCAGCTCTTTTCGCAATTCGTTCCCGGAATTGCCGGACTTGCGCTTGACTGGTGCCTCACGGTTGTGTGGGTTGTGGGCATCACGGCGGCTTTCAGCATTCTCGATCACATGGACGGACTTTGCGCCGGGATCGCCGCCATCGCGGCGGGATTCTTCACGATTTCCGCGGCGATGAACGGGCAGACGCTGGTCCGCACTCTGGGCGCTGCCGCGCTCGGCGCGTCGCTGGGTTTTTTGCGCTGGAATTTCAATCCCGCGAAAATTTTCATGGGCGACGGCGGGGCGATGTTTCTTGGCTTTTTGATGGCCACGCTCGGGCTGAAAATCCGACCGGACGGCACGCAGTTCCCGCACACGTGGCTGGTGCCCGTCCTGATCCTGGGTATCCCCATCTTTGACACCACGCTGGTGTCCATCTCGCGCGCTCGCCGCGGCCTGTTGCCTTTTACTTCGCCGGGCAAAGACCACACCGCGCACCGGCTCTCGAACCTGGGCCTGGGCCACAGAGGCGCCGTCCTGGTGATGTACGTAGCAGCCGCAGTGCTGGGCGCCATAGCCCTGGTAGTCCCCAGCCTGTCGGCTACCAGCGTCTACACCCTGGCCGCCGTGCTGGCTGTAGCAGCCCTCTGCGCGATCTTCCTGTTGGAGGGCCTGCCCTACGAACGCCAAGTTAAACTCCACAAACCTACGTCCTCCTCCGTCTCCTGAAACGGTCTGATGGTGATACGTCCGGAGCCGCCGCAATTTGTTTAGCAAGGGGTATGTTTTCGCGATGGACGTCAGGTTCTGAGTCTGGGGGTTCTTGTCAGTATGTCCAGACAGTGTCTTGACTATCAGCTTGCCGCAAGATACCATATGCATATGTCCGGCATCTCCAAGGTAGTTGCCTTAAAAGAGGAGGGCACCCATCCTCCCGGCGAAGGGATGCTGGCACGCTTCGCCCGCATACGCAGCATCAAGTCTGGTGCCGACGCTTGCCTCGTGGCAGAGGACCACCCGGACCTCGTCTTGATTGATATCTGTATGCCCACGCTGGAAGCGCAGGACATAATTGAGGCTCTTCGCGAAAAGCTCTCGCATGCCGTAATTGTGTTGATCGACTTTGAGCAACCGCCGGGCAGACTGCGTCGCCAGTTGAGCAACGTGGCCACGGTCGTTGCGCCCCGCCTTACCGTGAAGCTCGATATTCCGCGCATCAGCCGCATTCTGGGCACTTCGCAAGAAGCTCTCAGCCGCATACTGAACGTCTCGACAAAAACGGCGCATCGCTGGATGAACGGAACGCGCCCCCGCCCGAAGCCCGAGCTCGAACGGCTCTCTCATTACGTTTCACTGTTGCTAGAAAGTTTGCCGTCCGAGGATTCCATTCGCAGCTACCTGAACCATCCCAATCCGAGCCTTAACGGCGACGCGCCGATGAACCTCCTGGTTCGCGCGGAATTTGACCGCGTCGAGGCGGACCTTCAAGCATTGCGCGAAGGAGTGTACGTCTAGTTGCCGGACTTCCACGACGCGCCCCACTCCTCGGTATCTGCTACCGTCTTCCGGGTGGTTCGTAAAGGAGTTGACCCGCTCTCGAGCCGTGGCAGCGAACTGAACGGAGGGCGTTACAATTTGCCCGGCACGAAAGGAATCCTGTACGCGTCTTTCGAGAAAGCCGTCGCCGTAGCGGAGCTCGCCAAAGGCCTCAAGGCGCGTGGTATCAATCCAAATGATTACGGCGCTGATGAATGGTGGGCCTACGAACTGGAGCTGACCTCCAATCGCGTGCTCGATCTTACCGATCCGAAGGTCGTGGAGGCCCTGCGGATTACGCGCGCTTCCATGCTTGGCGACGAAGTTGCCATTACGAGGCTAATCGGTAAGCAAGCCATCGAAGCAGGATTTGACGCAATCATCGCGCCCTCGGCCGCCCACCCCGAAGGGAAAAATATCGTAATCATGTTAACCGCGGCGTCGCAGCCTCCCGCAGTGAGAGCTTCTACGCCCGTCGACCTGTCGGAATAGGCTTCGTAACCGTTAGTAACCAACCCGCAAACGGGGTCTGGAAGGGCAGGTGGCGTACCCTCGGAGCGGATAGATTAGCGTCTAATCTGAAAGCCCGCGCTAACCCGCTGATGCCGAACATCGCGCCTTGCAGTTGGTTTTTAGGGTGCCCGATCCTTCGTACTTCTCGAAGGACGCCAACCTCTCTACGCCCCGGTCATCGCTGTACCATTTTCGCGCGCCGATCAAAGCAAGCCTTTGTCGGCAGAAGCGCTTGCAACCACACATATATTCTTGAATGCCCTCGCCGTGTAAATGGTGTTTGTTCCGGCCTGACTCAAAATCGCCGGCAGGTTCTCCACGACATCCCGGTAAATTCTTTGCATTTGCTGAATCGTTGGCTGTCGCTGAGCACCCACGAACGCGTTGCTAAGCTCGCGAAAAACCCCTTTCACACTGCCAAGATGGATGTGCGCGTCTGTGCCATCCAGATCGCTGAGCGATTTTGAGAGCCGGCGCATTTTCGACTCGCAAACAAACCAGATGTGCTTCCCTCCGGAGACCTTCTCCCACGCCACCGAAAGCCCCAACTCAAAAGGCATATTGAATCGCGGCGTCGCAGGCCGCCTCTTATCGAGTTCCACCCTGGAAAGATCGTGAATGGAATACCGGCAAGCCTGAATCAATTCTAAAATCCGTTCGAGGCGTCTTGTGCCCGAGGAAATTTCCAGGGTCGCCCGCGGAACCAGCCCGAAGGCGCTGATTCCGCAAATATACGCAAGACAGAGTTCCTGAAACTGTTTGTCGTAGGGGATATTTAAGAAAACGTCAGCGCGGGGCTTTCGAGGCTTTGGCACGCGTGCGCCTCTTTCTTGAGGCAAAAGTCTTCTTCGCACTTTTTCGCTTCAGCGGGCCTGAACTTTCATGCATTTCGGAACCATTCTTGGAAACGGCGAGTATGTCAACCGCAGTGCCCTTCTTGAGCGCTCGCAAAGCCTTCCGGTTGGAGAGACCGGCCTTCTTCAAATCGCGGAACGTATCTACAAACTTCGTCAATTCCCGCACGCGGCGCATCGGCACGCCGAGTGCTTCGGCGGTATCTTCTACCGTTGCGAACCGCGCGTTTATCTTCACTCCCATAGGGTAGATCAACTTATATTACGCGCCGGAAGTGGTTATGAAAAGTACTTTCCGCGCACTTTCCGCAGTGTATAACGCCTTCTGAATCCAAAGACTTCACGGCCCAGCCAGAGGCGGCTTTGAATCCAGCCCCCGGCTTTACCACAAGCGTGTAAGTCACGATTTAGGAAGATGGAACCGACTCAGCGTCTGCAGGGCATCCCCTAAGAACTAGATAGCAGGTCGGACGAGCAGGGTCGCCGTAGGCGCATTCCTGTCCTGCGCATTCGCTCCAGGGCTTGGTCCGCCTCTGGACGCCCGCGGCTCGGCCGGCACCTGCGCGCCCGCGCGCGCCACACGGGGGATGGTCGTTTACGGCGGGCGGGCGAGAACGATCGGCGTTCGGGGAGATGCGGGGGATTCCCGTAGCGGCGCGGGCTGTGGGCCGCACGCCGCTGCGGGGCTTGATCAATTATTGGAGCGGTTAATTGCCGGCGGATTCTTTGGATTCATTGCGCGGCGAATTCTTTTGCAGTACGGCAACCAGATGGCGGCCGGACCTGGGAATACTGATGTTTCCACCGAGCACGATTTCGCGGGCGGTGAGTTTGCGGCCATAGACGTCGGCGGTAGCGTCGTCGTCCGGGCGCAATGTGGAGCCTTCGAGCGAAACGCCGGCGAAGAGTCCACGCGTGCGCGAATAGCTGAGGATTTCGGCGCGCATATAGGCGTCGGTATCCGCGGTAGCGTCCCGGCCAACCGGGCCTGCGGCGATGGAAGCGTCTCCGCCCAGCTTAACCTTGCTGCTGAGGATGGATTCCGCGCCGCGCTGATTCATAACCAGCAGAACGAGATCGGTGGCCTGCCCGCCGATTTGGAATCCGACGCTGCCGCCTTCCAGGGCGTACATCGCGGGAGCGCCCCACGGTCCCCTAAAGTCCTTTCCGGTGCGGCAAACCATGGCTCCGCGACCGTAGCTGGCGCCGACGACGAAGGCCGCTTTCAGGACGGAAGGAAAGACGATTACGCACTCGGCCTTCTCGATTACTTCTTGCGGGATATTGTCCGGGACGCTCATAATTTCCTGCATGACGACGCCGGAATTCTCGAGGCGCTTTTGCTCTTTATTGGCAGCGTAGAGCACGGCGGTGGCCACCAAACTCAAACACATTAATAGCATTGCTTTGCGTATCATCGCTGACCTCCATGATCAGAATTGCGGCTGCGGAAGTTTGTTTTTATCCGGAACCTTGGTGAAGGCGCATCAGGCCACGCCGTGAGCCGGGGAGCAGCTCTGAGCGGTAGCGCTCACGAGCCAGCCCCAGCCGAAAACTTCCGTTAAACTTTTTGCCTGGCGCCAACGACCAGCAGGGCCACTCCGCCCAGCAGGGCCAAGCCTCCGAGAATCGGAGGGAGCGGTATGTGCTTCTGGACGTCCTGGGTGGCGTGAATCGGCCCTAAATCAACGATCTTTTCGCGATGCGTGTAGTTGATGCCCTGATAGGCGAGGGCCAGGGCGCCCAGGACGACCAGCAGAATTCCCAGCAAGGATAGTGATTTCATGTGCGTTCCTCCGCGATTAGAAAGAGGCCCTGCGGCTCTGAACGAATCTGATCAAAATAGTAACGGCGGCCAAGACCAACAGGATGTGGATGAATCCGCCGAAGGTGCAAGACGTGGCGACGCCCAAAATCCACAGCGCGAGTAAGATTATGAAAATTGCCGCAAGCATTTCTTTTTTCTCCGAACGGATGGACGCAAAAAAGACGGCGCGCGGATGGAACCGCAGAGCGCGAGCGCACGGAGCTAAACAGGCCTTCTTAGCTCAGTTACGAGCCGCGTGGCTTCGCGCATTCTCTGTTTGTAGTAACGCGGGCTGATGAGGACTTTTTGGTCTCCCACTTGCACGCGTTGCTTGATGCCTGCTTTGGTGAGAAACAGGGCCAGGGCCACGTAGGTCTTAATTTCCTTTTCGAGAAACTGTGCTGCTTGGCGCTTTGATTCGTCCATTTTTCACCTCGGACTTGCGATAGACGGCAAAAAGTTTGGGCAAAAAAACGGGCCCAGCCACTCGCCGGGCCGGCCTCCGTTGGTTTGCCGCGCTGGATGGGACGCGATCGCGTGGACAGAAAGGACCGCGACAAAGCGTGTTCGACCCTAGCCGCTACAGACGGCCGAGCAGCAGGAGCACGATGATGATTAGCAGCACCAGACCAACTCCGCCGGACGGGGCATAGCCCCAATTCTGGCTATGGGACCACCTGGGCAAAACACCGAGAAGCGCCAGCACCAAAACGACGATCAAAATTGTCCCGAGCATTTTTTTCTCCTCGATTGTGAAGCCGATCCACGTATGTGCCCCAGCGGCAAGCGCACCGCCGGGGCGGCCGGGCCTGTGATGCGGTCAGGCCGCCCCGCTAGCTGGGGCAAACCGGTTACATCACGACGCTAATGCTGACGCGCGCGCCGGGATAATACGGGTTGCAGAGGTAATAGCCACCGTCAATGTAGGTAACGTATACGTTGTCGGTGTAATACCAATCGGCCGGCCAGGGATTGACGAACCCAAACCAGAAACCGCCGTATTGGAAGCGCGAAAATCCGCCGACCATCACAGGCTGGTTGATCACGAACGTGTGTTCCTCACCGAAATTGGCGCGGAAGCGGTCGTCGGGGATACGTCCTTCGCCTCTGGCGCTGAGTCGCAATGCCGGCTCCGAACGTTGGCGCTTTTCTTCAGACGCGGTGCGCTCCGGACGTTCGTGGTTCGTGGATTTGGCTTGCTCCTGCTGTTTTTCAGGCTTTGCTTCTTGCTCCTGCTTTACGGGCTTGGCGCGCGGCTCCTGGTTTTCGGATTTGGCCTGTTCTTCGCGCTTGGCGGGCTTGGCTTCCTGCTCTTGTTTCGCAGGCTTGGCTGCGGATTCCGGCTTTTTAGCTTCCGCTTGATGTTCTTCCGGTTTGGCCTTTTCTTCTTGCTTGGCCTTTTCTTCTTGCTTGGCTGGTTTAGCCTGTTCCTCGTGTTGCGCCGGCTTGGCCTTTTCTTCCTGCTGAGCGGGCTTGGCTTTTTCATCCTGATGCTCGTCCTGCGCGAGGGTGGGAACGGCGTATCCGAGAAGCAAGAACAGGACCGTAGTGCTGATGACTCCAACTACTTTCATAAGTAATACCTCCGTTACAGCGAATTCATGCGGCGAGCGTTGAGCGCGCGGCGCAGTTTGTGGCGTGCACCGAGAAATGGACCACCGAGTTCTCGATGGTTCCGACTTGATTACGTCCCCACGCGGATGTGGGAGAGAGAATGAAAAAGTCCAAAGATATTGAGGAGCCATAAGACAACGGCAATTACGACGATGGCATTCAGAATGGACTTAATCGTGCCCTGCATGGGGATCAGGTTTACGAGCCAGAGCAGGACACCGACGACGACCAGAGTGACCAATATTTGAAGTAGAGGCATTTCGTTATCTCCTTGTCTTCGCGGGCAGACACTCCGACCGGTCCCAGGACGATGCTGCCAATTTCCGTGTTTAACCGAGAAATGTGGGTACCGGGTGGAGTGGGAAGGAGCCCGCGATTTCAGCGTGCGGCGTGCGGAAGTTCTGAAAGCTGAATTCCCTGCGGTGCTAATGCGCGACTCACACGCCAACATCTTAGGGGAAGCGAAAGGCGGTATCTGTTCACTTATGCACACATTCGCAGATTTCTTGCAGATTGGCTGGTGCATGCTAGGATGACAGCTGGAAGATCGTGGCGCGCAAACCTGCAAGTCGCCGAACGACCAGTGCCCAAACGGCATTCAACACCCAAGACTTTCTCGATTCTGCGGGTGTGTCCCGGAAAGTCGCGGAATTCAAGAAGGGGGAGACGATATTCTCGCAGGGCGACGCCGGCACCCACGTCCTGTACATCCAAAAGGGTGGGGTGAGGCTTTCGGTGGTGAATGAATCCGGCAAAGAGGCGGTAGTGGCCGTGCTGGGACCGGGAGATTTTTTCGGCGAGGGTTGCCTGGCCGGCCAGCCGCTGCGGATCGGGACGGCGACGGCCATAACTCCGACGACGGCGCTGGTGATCGAAAAGAAAGAGATGATTCGCGTGCTGCACGCAGAGCACGAGTTTTCCGATCGTTTCATCACTTTCATGCTGGCGAGGAATATACGAATCGAAGAGGATTTGGTGGATCAGTTGTTTAACTCGAGCGAAAAGCGGCTGGCGCGCACCTTGCTGCTGTTGGCGCGGTATGGGCAGGAAGACACTCCGCAAAAAGTACTTCCCAGGATATCGCAGGAGATGCTGGCGGAAATGGTGGGCACGACGCGCTCGCGGGTGAACTTCTTCATGAACAAATTCCGCAAGCTGGGCCTGATCAAGTACAACGGCGAATTGCAGGTGAACAGCTCACTTCTGAGCGTGGTGCTGCACGACTAGGCGGCTTGCTTCCGAACTGGGGTGAAGACGCGAAGGTTGCGGCGGAGAGTTTCACGAATTTCGACCCAGCAGTTTCGGACGGGAGCGCGGCAGGCCGCCCAACATACCTGGCAGGAAGCGATCGAACAATCGTTAATTCGCGCGCGGAATAAAGGCAATTCGGAATTGACAGCGGCGCGCGCAAAGAGATACATTCCGCGAACTGTTCCGCTTCCGGTGAGTGCGGTGCTGCGCCGGGAACAGCTCCGTCACACGCACAAATCAAAATTCGAACACAGAAAAGCAAGGGAGCGCGGTTTCGATGCCCCGCCTTTTTTTTTGCAGCAGGCCTATTACTGCTGACAGCTGTACCTACGCTCGCCCAGGCCGCGCCAGGGGACGCATCCAGCGGCGTGACGGCGGATGCGCCGGCGGTGCTGACGCTGGACAGCGCGATCGCGGAGGCGCAGCAGAATAACCGGCTGATCAAAATCTCCAACCAGAACGTGCTGTTCGCGAACGAGGAAATTCTGGCGGCGCGCACGCAGCGTTATCCGCATTTCAACGTGCAGATTTCGGGGTCGTACTTGCTCACGGCCGTGCACGTTGATATTCCCGAGGGCGTTTTCGGGAAAGTGGGCAGCACGCCCGTGCCGAACACGAACTCGGTGATCACGACGAGTCCGAGCGCGTCGGCTTTGAGCTTCATTCAGGCGGTGCAGCCGCTGACAAAATTGTACGACGTGCATTTGAACGTGCAACTGCTGAAAGTGGGAAAACAACTGAGCCAGGAGGAATTGCGGGAGCAGCGGCAGGAAATCACGAATTCGGTGAAGTCGGCCTACTATTCGCTGCTGCAATCGCAGAGCGCGCTGGAGGCGGCGGAAGAAAACGTGCAGGCGCTGCGCGAAGTGGATCGCACCACCGAACAGTACGTGCAGCAGAAGGCGGCACTGCCTTATCAAAGCGCGGGAGTGAAGGTGCAACTGGCGCAGGCGGAATTGCAAGCGACCACGCTGGAGGACACCATCGAAACGCAAAAGGAAAATCTGAACAATCTGATGGGGCGCGACATTCGCGAGGATTTTCGCTTGAGCGGCGTGCCGGATGCGCTTCCGGAGGAGCAGAACCTGGAACTGGCGCGGCAGACGGCGCTGGGGAGCCGCACGGAAATCCGCCAGGCACAATTCAAGATCGAGCAGGCAGTGTTTTCGCGGCGACTGCAAAAAGCGCAGTACATTCCCGAGATCGGCGTGCAGTATGTGTTTTTTTTCGCCGATCACCGTGAGCGGCTTGCCGACAAACATAAACTCCCTGGGAATTTCGCTGAAGTGGGATGTGTTCGATTGGGGCCAGAAGCGGCATCTGCTGGCGGAAAAAGACACAGCCATCGAGCAGACGCACTTGAATTTGACGGAGACGCAAAGCCAGGTGGTGATTGACGTGGACAACCGCTTCCGAAAAGTGGGCGAGGCGCGGGCGAGTTTGAAAGTGGCGCAACTGGGGGAAGAGGCCGAGAAAGAAAAGCTGCAAGTGGCGATGGAGCAGTACAAACAGAAGGCCGCACTGCTGAGCGCGCTGCAAACGGAACAGGCCAACATGGCGCAGGCCAGCGCGCAGTACCAGCAAGCGCTGGCAAATTTCTGGAGCGCGCGCGCGGATTTCGAGAAGGCGCTGGGCGAGGATTAGATGGCAAGCGCTCTCATGAATATTGTTCGGAGATCCGAAGGTTGGCTTCAGGGGCTAAAGCCCCTTGTTATTCGGCGGTTCACGGCGGGGCTGAAGCCCCGCCCTTCCGACAACGATTTTCACGAGACGGGTTCGATTCGAGAGCGAAAGCATCGCGCGTGTTTTGCGGCGGTGGTGAGCCTGATGGCGGCGGGACTGCTGGGCGGATGTGAATCGCAAAAGAAAACGGTGGAGGCGCCGCCGATACCGGTGACGGTGGCGGAGGTGCAGGAATATTCCGGGGCAGAGGGCGTGAATTATTCGGCGAGCATCGTGCCGTACGCGCAGTTGCCGGTGGCGTTCAAAGCGGCGGGGTATGTTTCGAGTATTTTACAGCGCAAGGGCGTGGACGGGCGGGTGCGGAATGTGCAGCAGGGGGATTGGGTGAAGAAAGGCACGGTGCTGGCGACCGTGCGGCAGGCGGATTACCAGCACGCGGTAGAGCAATCCAAGGGACAGCTGCAACAAGCGCAGGCTAACGAAGCGAAATCCACGCAGGATTTCGGGCGAGCGCAGGCGCTTTACAAAGCGAATGCTTTAACGCAGACGGATTACGACGCCGCCAAAGCGCAATTTGATGCGGCGCAAGGCACGGTGACAACGGCTCAAGCGGTGGCGGCACAGGCGCAGCAGGCCCTGAACGATTGCGAATTGCGCGCGCCGATGGGCGGACAGATTTTGCAGCGCAACATCGAGCTGGGAGCGCTGGTGGGGACCGGCACGGCGGGTTTCACGATGGGGGATACGCGGACGGTGAAAGCGCTCTTCGCGGTGCCGGACACGGTGCTGGCGTCCGTGGCGCTGGGCAAAAAACAGGCGATTGCGACAGAAACGTACAGCCAGCAATTTACGGGGCTGATCACGGCGGTGGCGCCGCAGGCGGATCAGAAGAGCCGGACGTTTCAGGTGGAAGTGACGGTGCCGAATCCCAAGGATCTTTTGAAATCAGGAATGATCGCAACCCTGATATTGGGGCAGACGAAATTGGCAGCGCCGGTGCTGGTGGTGCCACTGAGCGCGATTGTTTCGACGGTGGACGGATCGCGGGCGTTCAGCGTGTTCGTGGTGCAGCGAGACGGCGCCAAGGACGTGGCGAGGCGGCGGCTGGTGCAAACGGGGGCAGCTTTCGGGAATACGGTGGCGATCCTGAAAGGACTGAATGCCGGGGACCGGGTGATATTGAACGGAGCAACGCTGGTGAACGAAGGCCAAGTGGTGCGAATCATTCCGTAATTTTTCGAGGATTTCACAGACAAGCGGATGGCACATCGAAGCGACGCCGACCTGATTCAGAACGAGCACAACACCGCTCGCTTCTTCGTGGAGAACCGCCAAATTTCGTGGATTCTGCTGATCTTCACCGTGGCCGCCGGGATTTACGGCTACGCGCAAATGCCGAAGCGGAAGGACCCGAACATACCGGTGCGGGTGGCCTCGATCGTGACACAGTGGCCCGGCGCGAACGCAGAGCAAGTGGAACAACTGGTGACGCGTCCGATCGAAGCGACGGTTGCGCAGAATCCCAATATACGAGCGCCGATGGGGGCCGATTTCGGGATCAAGTCACTCTCGATGCCGAATCTTTCGATCATCCAGGTACAGCTTTCCGAATCGGTGAAAGATACCAAAAAAGAATTCAGCGACATGAACCTGAAGCTGAATTCGCTGAGCCTGCCGCAAGGAGCAGGCCCGATCAAGTTCAACAGCGATTTCGGCGACACGGCGGCGCTGATGCTGACGGTGGCGAGTCCTTTGGAAGACCAGGCCACGATCGCGGTGCGAGCGCACGCGATTGAAGACACGCTGACGAAGATTCGCGCACAGCGGCACAGCAAGGGCCGCGGGCACGCGGTTTCGGTGGTTTACTGTTTTCCGCAATCGCTGGCGGCCGACGCGGTGCAGAGGAGCTTGTCAATGTTTGCGCGCTCCGCGGAACTGGCGGATGTGCTGAATGGCACGCAAATTGTGGCGGGGCCGGGATTTGTGGCATTGGACGGGTTCACGGAGAAAAGCGACGCGGATATTTACGCCTACGGACAGTATTACGTGCAGACGAAAGTGCACGAATCCGAAATTCATCCGGACACCTGGCCGCCGGTGTTAGTGCGCGATCCCATGCAGGTGGGAAAGGTTCTGGCCGGCGCGCCGGGGAATAAATATACGTATCACCAGCTCGACGATTTCACGGATTTGCTGGCGCGCGCGCTGCTGGGAGCGCCGGAAGTTTCGCGGGTGGACCGTTCGGGAGTGCTGCCGGAGCAGATTTATCTGGATTATTCGCAGGAACGGCTGGCGTCCTACGGATTGCAGCCCTCAAATCTGAAAGGGATTCTGAACGCGCGGAATATCACGCTTCCCGGCGGCACGCTGGAAGCGGGGTCGAAGAACATCATCATTGATCCATCCGGTGAGTTCACGACGCAGGCCGATATCGGAAACGTGATTGTGGGGACGTCGTCGTTTGGCGAGCCGGTCTATCTGCGGGACCTGGTGGATATCAGCAGCGGGTATCAAAGTCCCGCGCGGTACCTTAATTTTTATACGTGGCGCGACGCGCGGGGCAATTGGCAGCGGACGCGGGCGGTCACGCTGGCGGTGCAAATGCGCGAGGGCGAGCAAATCGCGCAGTTTGCGAAGGACGTGCAGGCAAAACTGGCGGTAACGAACCGTTTGCTCCCTGCCGACCTGATCATCGCTTCGACTTCCGACCAGCCGCGACAGGTGAAGGAGAACGTCGATCTCTTCATGGAGGCGCTGTACGAAGCGATCGTGCTGGTGGTGATCGTTTCGTTGATCGGATTCTGGGAATGGCGGTCGGCGGTGCTGATGGCCATTTCGATACCGATCACGCTGGCGATGACGTTTGCATTCGCGCATGTGTTGGGCGTGGACCTGCAGCAAGTGTCCATCGCAACGTTGATTATTGCGCTGGGACTGCTGGTGGACGACCCGGTGGCGGCGGGAGATTCGATCAAACGTTGCTTGGCCGAATACCATCCTCCGGTGGTGGCCGCATGGCTAGGTCCCACGAAGCTGGCGCACGCGATTCTATTCGCCACGATCACCAACATCGTGGCGTACGTTCCGTTTCTGCTGCTGAACGGCACGACCGGCGAATTTCTGCACAGCTTGCCGATCGTGATGACTTGCGCGCTGGTGGCTTCGCGGCTGGTTTCGATGACGTTCATTCCTTTCCTGGGCTATTACCTGCTGCGGCCGACGGCCAAGAAGGAAAAGTCAATGGAGGAGCGGCGCTCGCGGGGGTTCAGCGGCTTCTACTATCGCGTGGGCAAGTTTGTGATCGAGCATCGCTGGAACGCTTTCGCGGTGTCGTTGATTTTTCTGGCGGTGGGCGGATTTTTTGGACACCGGCTGAAGACGCAATTTTTCCCGGAGGACGTGCGGTACCTTTCGTTCCTGGATATATGGATGCCGAATGACGTGCCGCTCTTTGCGACCAATCGGACGGTGTTGCAAGTGGAAAAGGTGGTGCAAGCGACAGCGGAGAAATACGGCAAAGAGCATCCCGATAATGACGGCCAGCCGCGGAAAGTGCTGAAATCGCTTACGGCGTTCGAGGGCGGCGGAGGGCCGCGCTTCTGGTTTTCCGTGTCGCCGCAACTGCAGCAGTTGAACTACGCGCAGCTGATCATCGAGCTGACCGATAAGCAGGATACGCCGAAGCTCATCGGCGCTTTTCAGGAGGCCATTTCGCATAGTGTGCCGGGGGCGCGAGTGGACGCGCGGCAATTGCAGACGAACCCGGTGGATTATCCGGTGGAATTGCGGGTGACGGGACTGGCGGACATCAGCGCGTTGGACGAGGGCAAGGACATTCGCACGATGCGGTCGATCGCCCGGCAAGCGGTCGAGATATTGCAAGCCGTGCCGACAGCGGCGCGGGTGCGCGACGATTGGGGCCAGGATGGATTCGAGGTGACTTTGAAGGTTGATCCGGACCGCGCGAATCTGGCGGGGGTGACCAATCAGGATGTGGCGCAATCCTCGAGCACGGCGCTGAGCGGAGCCGGATTGACGACGCTGCGCCGGGGCGACCAGCAAATTCCGGTGGTTTCGCGATTGCGCATGGAAGAGCGCGCGACGCTTTCGGACATTCAAAATTTGTACGTGTACTCTTCACAATCGAACAACAAAGTGCCGCTACTGGAAGTCTCCCATATCGAAAACGAGCTGCAGACCTTGCGCATCCGGCGGCTGGAACATTTCCGGACGATTTCGGTGCAGTGCTTTACGAGGGCGGGAGTGCTGCCCTCGGAGGTATTCGCGGCAGCCGCGCCGAAGATCGCGGAATTGCAGAACTCGCTGCCGCCGGGCTACAGCCTCACAATCAGCGGGGAACAAACGAAACAAGAGCAGGGCTTCAAGAACCTGGCCGTGATCATGGCGATTTCGATCGCCATGATTTTTCTGGCGCTGGCGTTTCAATTCAAGCATTCGATCAAGCCGCTGCTGGTGCTGGCCGCGGCGCCGTACGGAGTGGCCGGCGCGCTGATTGCGTTGTACGTGATGGGCGCGCCATTCGGATTTATGGCGTTTCTGGGGATCGCCAGCCTGATCGGCGTGATCGTGAGCCATGTGATCGTGCTATTTGATTTCATCGAGGAAATGCACGAGAAGGGCGAGCCGCTGGAACAGGCGCTGCTGGATGCGGGGATCGTGCGCTTGCGGCCGGTGATGATCACGGTGGGCGCGACGATTCTGGCGCTTTTCCCGCTGGCCATTCACGGCGGGCCATTGTGGCAGCCGCTGTGCTTCGCGCAAATCGGCGGACTGGGCGTGGCGACGTTCATCACACTGTTGCTGGTGCCAGTGCTTTATTCCATATTTGTGATTGATCTGAAAATCGTGAAGTGGGGCGCGGTGGAGAATGAGGAACCGGGAAGCCTTCCGCTGGCGCCCAAAGGCGAACTTTCGTGAAGATTTATCGTTCGTGGAAGGATTTTTTGGTGACGCGATGCTTCGGCGGCGTGCTGGCGGTGTGCGCGATTCCGTGCGGAGCGTGGGGACAGACTGCGGGCACGGCGCAGAACTCCGATACGGTGCACCGGATGAGTACTTCGTTTGAAGCTTTGGCAAAACGAGTTTCGCCGGCGATCGTGGAAATTATGGTGACCGGCTACGGTTCTCCGAATGATGAAGACAGCACAGCTTCGAGCGCGGTGGAACGGGAACGCAGCCAAGGATCCGGCGTGATTGTGGATCCGGACGGCTACATTATTACCAACTATCACGTGGTGAAGGGCGCGGAGCGCGTGCGGGTGGTGCTGACGCCTGCGGTGAAGGACGAATCGCAGCCGTTCGCGCTACTGAAGTCGCGCGGACGAATACTGCCAGCGCGCGTGGTCGGCTTCAGCAAGCAAATTGATCTAGCGGTGCTAAAAGTGGAAGCGAGCGGCCTGCCGACGCTGCCGATCGGGCGCTACGAGCGCGTGCAGAAGGGGCAAATCGTGCTGGCGTTCGGTAGCCCGGAGGGCCTGGAGAATTCCGTGACGTTTGGATTGGTGAGTTCCGTATTGCGGCAGCCCGATCCGGACGATCCGATGGTGTACATCCAGACCGATGCGGCGATCAATCCGGGGAATAGCGGCGGGCCGTTGCTGGACGTGGATGGAAACATGATCGGGATCGATACTTTTATTTACACGAAGGGCGGAGGGAATGAAGGCATCGGCTTCGCGATTCCCAGCGGGATTGCGCGTTATGCTTACGAACAGATTCGGCAGTATGGACGCGTGCCGCGGCGGACGATTGGCGCGGGGTTGCAGACGCTGACGGGGGATTTAGCGCAAGCGCTGGGAATGCCGGAGCAAGAAGGAGTGATTGTCTCGGACGTGTATCCGGACAGCACGGCGGAGCGGGCGGGATTGCAAAATGGCGACGTGATCGTATCGGTGGACGGGATACCGGTGAACAACGTGGCATTTTTTGCGTTGAGCTTGTATATGCGCGACGCCGCGGGGCCGGCGAAGTTGGGGATACTGCGCGACGACAAGAAATTGGAGTTGAACGTTCCGGTGTTTGAGCCGAAGAGCGAGCCGGACCGGCTATCGGAATTGGCCGATCCGACGAAGGACTTGATCGCGCGGCTGGGGATTGTGGGGCTTACGATTACGCCGGAGGTGGAAACGCTGGCGAATGTGCGGATACCTTCGGGGGTGATCGTCACATCGATCGTGAACGACCGGCTGGCGGTGGATTCCGGCTTGCAGGAAGGCGACGTGATTCATACGATGAATCGGACGCAGATTACGAGCGTAGAGAATTTGCGCGCGGCATTCGGTAAATTGAAACCTGGCGAGCCGGCGGCGATGCAGGTGGAACGCAACGGCAAACTGATTTACGTTACTTTCGAGATGGAATGATGCGGGTGGCGATGCGCTGGTGCGCGGCAGATTCTTTTTGGAGTTGCGACGTAAGTCTCTCCGTGTTCCTGTGAACCCATGAACTTTGAACTCAGCGCCAAAACGAAGGAGTTGCAACAGCGGCTGCAGAAATTCATGGATGCGCACGTGTATCCGAACGAGCGGCGCTTCGAGGAGGAAGTCGAGCGCGAACGCTGGAAGCCGACGCGGATTGTGGAGGAATTGAAGCCGAAGGCGCGGGCCGAAGGTTTGTGGAATTTATTTTTGCCGCAAGATCCGGCCGGCGCGGGACTGACGAACCTGGAATATGCGCCGCTGTGCGAAATCATGGGACGGAGCCACATGGCGCCGGAGGTGTTTAACTGTTCGGCGCCGGATACCGGGAATATGGAAGTGCTGGCGCGTTACGGAACGGCGGAGCAGAAGGAAAAGTGGCTAAAGCCGCTGCTGGAGGGCGAAATTCGGTCGTGCTTTGCGATGACCGAGCCGGATGTGGCTTCCTCGGATGCGACGAATATTGCTTCGCGGATCGAACGCGACGGAGATTCGTATGTGCTGAACGGGCGAAAGTGGTGGACTTCCGGTGCGGGCGATCCGCGGTGCAAGGTCGCGATTTTCATGGGCAAGAGCGACCCGGCTGCGGCGGTGCACCGGCAACAGTCCATGATTTTAGTGCCGCTGGATGCACCGGGGGTGAAGGTGGTGCGGATGTTGAGCGTTTTTGGCTACGATCATGCGCCGCATGGACACGCGGAAATACTTTTTGAAAATGTGCGGGTGCCGGCGGCGAACATGTTGCTGGGGGCCGGGCGCGGATTTGAGATCGCGCAGGGACGGCTGGGGCCGGGGCGGATTCACCATTGCATGCGGTGTATCGGGCTCGCGGAGCGCGCGCTGGAAAGCATGTGCAAGCGGGTGCAGGCGCGAGTGGCGTTTGGGAAAACCTTGGCCGAACAAGGGACGATTCGCGCGAACATCGCGGAATCGAGGATTGCGATCGAGCAGGCGCGGCTTTTGACGTTGAAAGCAGCGTACATGATGGACACGGTGGGCAACAAGGCGGCGCGCGCGGAGATTGCAATGATCAAAGTGGTGGCGCCGAATGTGGCTTTGCGTGTGATTGACCGGGCGATACAGGCTCATGGGGGCGCGGGAGTTTCGCAGGACACTTTTCTGGCGAGCGCTTGGGCGATGACGCGGGCGTTGCGATTGGCTGATGGGCCGGATGAAGTGCATGTGGAATCGATTGCCAAGTGGGAGCTGGCTAAGGGCAGCGGAGCTAAGTGATTTTGCGGGCGGCGGCGCGGCACGCGCGCGAGACGAAAGCGCGCGATGCATTTGGGAAACTGCCTGTGGGAGAACTGTATGGCACCGGTGGTGCTTGAGAATCCGCAGAAATTAAAAGAAATGGTGGGGCAAGAAATCGGCGTGACGGAATGGTTTGAGGTGACGCAGGAGCGCATCGAACGGTTTGCGGAAGCGACGGAAGACCGGCAGTGGATTCACGTGGACGGCGCGCGGGCTGGCAAGGAATCGCCTTATGGGACGACGATCGCGCACGGATTTCTTACGCTTTCCTTGATCAGCCGTTTTGTGCAAGAGGCGATTCAGATGCGGGGCGGAGTGCGGCTAGCGGTGAATTACGGATTGAATCGCGTGCGTTTTCCGGCGGCGGTGCGGGCGGGTTCCCGGATCCGCGCACGTGTTTCGCTGATGAGCCTGCAAGAGCTGCCGGATTCGCTTGATGCGATCTACGGCGTGACGATGGAATGCGAAGGCGCGGATAAGCCGGCTTGCGTTGCGGAATGGATCGTGCGGTATTACGTCTGACTCGCGCGAGGTTTCGGTTCGTGCGGGCGAGACGCGCGGGTGGCGGACAGGGTTCGGTGTTAAATGCGGCCCGTCTGAGCGCTGCGCAGCGCGGCGCGCAAGAGCATCTGGATTTTTTCGGGCATGGAGGCGAAGCGCTCGTCTTTGGTGAGGCCCTGGTGATAGCGGAAATAAATTTGCTGGACGATGACGGCGAGTTTGAAGCGCGCGAAGGTGAGATAGAAGGCGATGGACGAGGCGTCGCAGCCGGTTTTTGTGGCGTAGTGGTGGACGATTTCGGCGCGCGTGAAACTGCCAGGCTCGCTGGTGGGTCCCCAGCGGGTTTGTTGCACGACTTCCGGATCGGCGGCTTCCACCCAATAGGCTAAAGCCGTGCCGAGATCGGTGAGCGAATCGCCGATGGTGCACATTTCCCAGTCGAGAACGCCGACGATTTTTGTGATGTCGCTGGAATCGAGGACCACATTGTCGAATTTATAGTCATTGTGGACGAGCGAGACGGCGGTGGTGCGCGGCATGTGCTGCTGCATCCACGAAGAAATCTTTTCGACTTCCGGGTAATCGTGGGTTTTCGAGCCGTAATAGCGTTCGGTCCAACCGCGCACCTGGCGCTCGAGATAGCCCTCCGGCTTGCCGAGATCGGCGAGGCCCGCCGCGGCGTAGTCCACGCGGTGGAGACGGATCAGATTATCGACGAACGATTCGCTGAGCTTCCTTGCTTTTTCCGCTGAAAAATCCAGACCGGCCGGGAGAGTTCTGCGCAGGATTATGCCGCGGATCGGTACCATTACGTAGAAGGGCACGCCGATGATACCAGCGTCGTCGCAATACAAGAGCGCCCGAGGAGCGGGCGGGTATGCGGCGTGGAGCTTGGAGAGCACGCGAAATTCGCGGCTCATATCGTGGGCGGATTTGACCTTGCTGCCGAAGGGCGGACGACGCAGAACCAATTCTGTGGTGCCAAGATGCAGCGAATACGTCAGGTTCGAGTGGCCGCTGGGAAACTGGCGGACCTGTAGTTCGCCGGCTGCATCGGGAAAGCAGGCGCGGAGATAGGGCTCGAGTTTGGCGAGATCGAGTTCTTCGCCGGTGCGGATTGCCGCGGGACGATCGAGCAAATCGCTCATTCGAACGTCTCCCTAGCGATAGGTGAGCACTGCGGGATCCACGATATGCGCATGAGAATTGAAAGTGCTGAGCGTGAAGCGTTCTCCGCTATAGAGAAATTCGCTCCAGGAAGAATTGCGGGACATCCAGGTGAGCTGCAGCGTGTCGTCCGCGGAAAGATGCAAGGCGCGCTGCATGGCGATGGCGATGGGGCCGCCGGAAGTGAAAATTGCGGTTCGTTCACCCCGTGCGCCGCCGGCGAGAAACTTTTTGAGGCCGGCATTTATCCTAGCGGCGAATTCCCGCCACGTTTCGACGCCTGGGACGGTGAACACGCCGCGGACCCAATCGCCGATGATCGCGGCGTATAGCCGCTGGAAATTCGCGTGGAGTTCGGAATCGTTTGCAGACGATACAAACGCGGAGTGCAGAGCGCGAATTTCCGGATTCGTTTCGAGCAATTCGGTTAGGCCATGCTTGAGCACTGCTTCTCCGTGATATTCATCGAACTCGGGCAGGACGAGCGGCTCGGGGAAGTCGAGGGCGGCGGCGCGGTAGGCGGCGCGTACCAGCTCGAGCGTGTCTTTCTGGCGCGCCCGCGGACCGACGCAGACGCGATCGAAGGTTATGCCGCGGGACGTCCAGTACCCGCCTAGAAGACGCGACTGCGCTTCGCCGAGGGGAGACAACTTGTCGTAGTTCTGCTGCAAAAACGACGCTTGACCGTGACGGACGAGATAGAGATTGGCCATTTTTCCGACGGCGACCGTGGAGCGCCAGGCCGCGGGCCATATTGTGAAGATGAATGCGGCGTAATTCCACATCTTATACGTCTTGAGGTGCGGAGGTTTTGCGGCGCGGCTGTGGATTACACCGCCGCGGATTCTTCCTTGGCGAATTGCGCGAAAGTCTTTCCCGCAGCCGCGAGGCGCTCGAGCAGCGGCGCGGGCTGCCATAATTCGCCATGCTGCCGGTGAAATTCGGAGACGCGATCGTAAACATGCTGCAGACCGACCGTGTCTGCATACCACATCGGACCGCCGCGCTGAGCAGGAAAACCATAGCCATTGATGTAAATGATGTCTATGTCCGACGCGCGTAGGGCGTAGCCCTCTTCGAGGATGCGCGCGCCTTCGTTCACCAGGGCGTAGATGCAGCGGTCCACGATTTCGGCAGGGGATATTTTGCGTTGCGGGATACCGGCTTCGGAGGTCCACTGGCGAACGAGCGCGGCAACTTCAGGATCGTGAACGGCCTGGCGCTTCTCGTCGTACTTGTACCAGCCGGCACCGGTTTTCTGGCCGAAGCGGCCCAATTCGCACAGACGATCGCCCGCGAAGGACTGGCGAATTCCCGGCTTTTCCAGATGGCGATATTCCTTGCGGATGCGCCAGCCGATATCGAGCCCGGCGAGATCTCCCACCGCGAGCGGGCCCATAGCCATGCCGAAATCGTAAAGCGCTTTATCCACATCCTCGACGCTGGCGCCTTCTTCGACGAGAAAAACGGATTCGCGCACGTACGGGTGAAACATGCGATTGCCGACGAAGCCGCGGCAATTGCCGACCAGTACGCCGATTTTGCCGAGTTTCTTCGAGAGCTGCATGGCTGTGGAGATCACTTCTTTGCTGGTGCGCTTGCCGCGAACAATTTCGAGCAGGCGCATGACGTTGGCTGGGCTGAAGAAGTGCGTGCCGATTACGAACTCGGAACGGGAAGTGGTGGATGCGATTTCGTCTATATCGAGTGTGGAGGTGTTGGTGGCGAGGATCGCGCCGGGTTTGCAGATGCGATCGAGTTCCCGGAAGACTTCTTTCTTGACGGCCATGCCTTCGAAGACGGCTTCGATGACGAGGTCTGCGTCCGCAAAACCGTCGTAGGTGAGGGTGGGCTGGATGAGCTTCAGACGCTCTTCGGCAAATTGCTCGGTGATGCGACCGCGCGTCACGGAATTGGCGTAGTTTTTCCGAATATTGGAGAGGCCGCGATCGAGCGCGGGCTGGTCGGCTTCCTTCAGAAGCACTGGGATGCCGGCATTCGCGAGGACCATGGCGATGCCGCCACCCATGGTGCCGGCGCCAACGACCGCTGCGCGCGCGATGGGAATCGTTGGCGCGTCCTTCGGAATATCTGGAATTTTCGAGACTTCACGTTCGCTGAAAAAAACGTGAATGAGAGCTTTGGATTGATCCGATTGGAGGCATTCGATGAATAGCTTGCGTTCGAGCGCGCAGCCTTCCGCGAAGGGAAGTTTTGTGGAAGCTTCGACGGCAGCAATGGCGGCGAGCGGGGCGTTCATGCCGCGCTGTTTCTTGCGTGCTGCGTCGCGAGCGGCCGCGAAAATGGCGGCGTTTTCGGCGGGCGTGCCGAGTTTTTCGTTACGAACTCTGGTTTTGCGGATGGGTTGAGCGGCGACTTCACGGGCGAAAGCGACGGCTCCCGTGAGAAGGTCGCCTTCGATGAGGCGGTCAATGATGCCGAACCTCAGCGCTTCTTCGGCCTTGATGAGGCCGCCGCCGGCGCACATCTCGACGGCTTTGGCGACGCCCGCGAGGCGAGGGAGGCGCTGCGTGCCATGCGCGCCGGGAATGATACCGAGCTTCACTTCGGGCTGGCCGACCTGCGCGGCGGGGACCGCGACGCGGTAGTGGCCGGCCATGGCGAGTTCCAGACCACCGCCGAGAGCATTGCCGTGAATGGCCATCACCACGGGCTTGCGGCAATCTTCGATGCGCGGCAGAAGGTCCGGAAAATTCATGGTGCCGGGCGCCGCGCCCGAACGCATTTTCGAGAATTCTTTTATGTCCGCGCCGGAGACGAAAGTGCGGCCTGCACCGATGAGGACGCAGGCTTTGACGGCATCGTCGTTATTGATTTCGTCGATCGCGTGCGCGATGCCTTCGGGGACGCCAGGGCTTAGCGCATTGACAGGGGGATTATTGATGGTGATGACGGCGATGCCGTTTTCTTTTGTGAGTTGCACCAGGTCGGTCATTGAGGGCTCTTTTGTTCGAAGTTTTACGCGCTCTTCGCGGAGAAGCAATCGGAATCTACCACCGGCAAACTATCCACGAATTCGAAGTTGCGCGGACATTTACAGTGCGCGAGGCGCGGGCGGCAGAACTCGACGGGCGCCTTTCACCCGGCTGGCGTCGCCGCAGAATGCGTTCGGGTGCATGACAAAACGCAAGTGTATAGCATATGTTAGCCACTAACGCTATATGCGATCGCGCGGCGCAGTGGCGCCGGGGCGCAGTTGATTTCGTGCCGGGGCATGCGGCGCGCACGATTGCGAGGCCGCTGCTGATCTCCGGGTTCAGTGCGTTCCCGGAAATCCATCGTCGTCGCGACAATCGCGATTACCGCCTCCGGGGCCGCATTGCCGGCTGAACGCGTCAAAAGGACGGAGATAGGGACCCGGAGTAAAGTCAATGAAAGCCGGCGAAACTGGAACGACCGCGCCATTCACGGTAAAGATGTTGAAATTGGGGCCGAGGGAGGCGGCATCGCCGTTGAGCAAATTCGCGTCGATGGACGGCCATCGGCCGGTTTCTAATCGCGTGAGAAGCGTTTCCACGGCAGCGATCGTTTCGGCCGGGGTAAAGGCGCAGTGCCCGGCGCGATCCACGAAGGTCTGGCGCAGAAATCTGCGGTTATCGTCTACGCGGTCCACGACATCTTTGTAGGCGGTTTCATTTTCGACGACGACCAAGCCATCGCCCTTCGTGTGCATGCTGAGGACGGGAATATTAATTTGGCCATCGAAGATAATATTTTGCTCGAGGTATGCGACGGCGGAAGGATTGGCTTTGACCCGAGCGGTTTCGTTCAGCGTGTCGAGATCGCGTTCGAGGCTGAGGCCGGCCGTTTGATAGAGGGCCCAGACCTCGTCGCGGTCAACGGATTTAGCAAGCTGGAGCCGGTAGTCCACAGCTGTGTTCCAGGAGACGTTGCCGCCGGCGCGGGCTTCGAGCTCGGCGCGAAACGCGAAGATGAAGGGAAAATCAACTTGCTGATCCCAAAGAAACTGATTGGATTCCTGCGTGGCGAAATCAGTGGGCGCAGGCTCGGGCGACGTGGGCGTGAACCAGCCGGGTACGTCCGCTAGTGCTGCTGCGAGAGCGATGCGCGCGCGACCCTGCGGGGTAGCCTGGGCGGCAGCGAGAACTTCCTCGGCAAGCGTTAAATTTGCGTTCGGGTTCGTGATGTTGACGATCTGCAAGCCGGTCGCGGGCGCGAGCAGAGTCTGGATGGCGAATTCGGCGTCGAGCGCCGTGTTCCAGGTGGCGACGCCACCAGCGAGGACGCCGCACATGGGCTGCGCGGCGCTGAAACGCTTCGGATTGCGCTGAATCAAGCCCGCGGTGATGATGCCGCCCAATGAATGTCCCCAGGCAATGGTGCTGAGGGGATGACCGAAAGCGGAATCGAAGAGGTCGAGTACGGCGATTTGATCGCTGAGCGCTTCGTGAATGGCCCAGCCGGTGGTGGCGTAAGAGGAGCCTGCGAGAGCGAATCCATTCGCAAGCATGAAGGCGCGAGTGGCGGGATCGCCGACGTCGGTGGCGGGATTGGGGCCGCCGGGAACGACGTAGCCATGGCTATAGAGGAATAGGGTTCCGTTCCAATCCGAGGGAACTTCGATGAGGTAGGTGGCACCGTCGCTGAGCGTACCAGTTTTTGTGGTGAGACTGGCTTGCGCGCGCGATGATTGCGCTGCTGCGAGAACTAGAAGCGCGGTGAGTACGATGAAATACACTCTGTGTGCCGATGGTGGCCGCATGTCCATTCCTCCTTCCACTGAGAATTTCGCGAGTTGATCCTCCGACGATCCCGTGACCCAACAAAATTTGGCGGACGGCGGCGACGGTTATCAGAGCGGGACCGTCGCCGCGGACTATGTCCGAATTAGAAACTCATTCTCAGGCCCAGCTGAATCTCCCGCTTGGGAAGCGCGGAGGTGAAGCCGAGAGGAGTGCTGGGCGAAAGAGCCGCGCTGCCGTGCACGTTGAAGGTGGTGAAGCCGGGCTGGAAGCCGAAAAGAGGGCTGACTTCGTTGTTGACGCTGGCATAGTTGGTGCGGTTGGCGATGTTGAAGCCTTCCGCGGTGAGTTGCAGGGTGGCCTTCTCTCCGATTTTGTGCTGCCAGCTCAATCGCATATCGAAATCAATGTAATTGGGACCGAGGCCGGTATCCCGCGGAGCGCCGATGGGACGCTCGTTGGTGATGTGATTGTTCCCGTTGACTTCTCCGCCGGCGAGCAGGTTGAAGGGGTGCCCGCTGTGGTACTGGAAAATCGGCGAGAGCTGGAAGCCGGACAAAAAGGCGTTGTGCGAAGGACCACTGAAGACTCCGGCGAGGACGACCTTGTGGCGCTCGTCGAATTCGGAGAGGGCGCGATCCAAGCTCAAATCGGTGGGATCTTGCGGACCAAAGTCGGAATTGAAATCAGTCCCGGTGTCGAAAGCCTTGCTGTAGGTGTAATTTCCGAAAAATGTGAAGTTGTCGCTGAAGCGTTTGTGGACTTCCAGAATACCGCCCTCGTACAGCCCCGACGAGGCGGAGGTGTACTGGTTGTTTTGAACGATCAGCGGATTCACGAAGCACGCGAACGGGTTCGGCGCACAGGGCAAACCCTCGGTTCCGAAGAGCGGGTCGGTTTGCGGGACGAGGTTCCAGTTGCGGTAGGAAACTGACTTACCATTCGCCAGGGTCACAGTGCTCATGGGCGTTGTGGGCAAGAGATTGGTATCAATCGCGACGGGCAGACGGGTTGTGTGGGAATAAATGAAGCTCGCGGAGACCGAAAATCCGGGCGCGATCTCACGTTCAATTCCGAGAGAAGCCTGTTGCGAGTAAGGAGGCTTGTAGTTGGGGGGGTTGCTGAAAAGCACGGTCAACGGCGAAAGTTGACCAGTGTTCTGGACGAAGATGCCGTAGTTGGCGATATCCGCCGGCGTGATGCAAGCGGACGTCCCCGGCGCGGGAATTGTGCAGGAAATCTTATTCGCGCCAGGCGCATTCCCGGGAGGCGCGGGCGTGCCGAACAGGCCCGCGAACACTTGTCCCGCGGACTGGACGAATGGAAGAACGCTGTAGCCCGGATCCACGTAAATGGAGATGTAGCGGTTGCAAGGGCTGGCGCCTGAGCCGGGGAAGATGACGCCGGGAGGACCAAAGGCGGTGACGCCAATGCCGCAAGTGCCGACCACGTTGTTCACCTGGTCGGGAACCTGCGAGGTATTTTTCTGATTCTCGACGGTGCTCTTATTTTTGTTGAGGACGCCGAGGCTCAAATCCACCTGAGGAATCTGGGCGTCGACGGGACCGTAGAAAATGCCGTACCCGCCGCGAATCACGGTTTTGTGATCTTTGAACGGATCCCAGGCGAAAGAGAGGCGAGGTGCGATATCGCCATAGAAAGTGTTCAGCGGGCGATATTGCGAGTCGATTTCGTAGCGGACGCCGTAGTTCAGGGTGAAATTGGAGGTTACTTTCCAGGAGTCCTGCAAATAGAGCCCCGTCAGCGGCCGACTATAGGCGGGATAGTCCGCCTCGCCGAAACCCTGTTGATAGACCTGAGGCGCGCCCAAGGAAGCCGCTTGCAGCGAATTGATCTCCGACGAATTCAAGGCGCCCGGCAGATTGCAACCGGAAGTGGCGGGGTTTCCGGTTATAGGGCCGTTGGGGTTAGAAAGGCATGAGCTGAGGTCGAAGCCAGGGAGCGCGCCGAAAACAAAGCGGCCCGGGAAAAACGTGTGAGATTCGGTGTGGTTGCCGCGGAGAAGTTCGCTGGCTCCGAATTTGATGGTGTGGCTGCCGCGGATCATGGTGATGTTGTCCGCGAACTCGTAGCGGCGGAGGATCGTATAATTCGGCAGGAATATATTGGTGCCCAGATTGTTCGCGAAGCCAGCGATCTGTAGCCCTACTTCTCCCGGCTCATTGGGGACTACGTTGAAGCTATTGTAATCCCACTGGAAGCGGAACTCGTTCTCGGTTCGGGGACTGAAGACGTGGTACCAGGCGGCCTGAAGATTATTGTCATAATTGTGGATCGAACTGCCGGCAGAAAATCCCGTGAGGGATTGCACGTCGGGATTCTCCTCCAGGTCGTGCCCATATCTGTAGCTGAGAGAAACAGAGTCCACATCGCTGATGTGATGATCGAGGCGTCCGTTAAACAGGTATTGGCGCGTGTTGTAATTAAACAGCCCTCCGTTCGATTCCAACTCGTTTACGAGAAACCCGTTGATGGCATTTTGTCCTGGGGTCAGGCCCGTGGATTGACTGACCGTCAACGCGGTCCCGAGGTAGCCGGCACAAACATTGCCAGGCAAGCTGGTTACGGTTCCGTCGGGATTATTAATGCACGGAACCAAAGCGGAGGTTTGTCCGAGTGCGTTGAGAATGGAGGACTGGCCGGCGGTGGGACGAAAAATATCGGTACTCGTCAGCAGGGGAACGGCATTCTGGGAATTCTGGCGCAGGCCTTCGAAAGCGAGGAAAGCGAAGGTCTTGTCCTTGTGGATGGGGAAACCAACGTCCGCGCCGAACTGATAGCGGGCGAGGGAGTCCTTGACCGGCGAACCCTCGGAGTCCGGGGCGCTGGGATCGAAGATGGCGCCTGGAGCGAGGGCCTGGCTGAAGGCGAATGGGTCGCGCGCGTCCATGGCGCTATTGCGAAAATAGCTGTAGACGCTGCCGTGGAGCGCGTTGCTGCCCGATTTGGTGACGATGTTGACCGAAGCGCCGCTCGCACCGCCCAAGTCCGCCTGGTAATTACTGCGGTTGACCTGGAACTCCTGCACGGCATCCTGACTGACTGTGAGGCGCACGCCACCGGCGTCGTCCTGAGTTTCGCCGCCGTCAACGGTGACGCTGTTGCCGCGGCCGTTGCTGCCGTAGAAGGAAAGACCGCTTTGCGGAGTCTGCTTGACGCGAAAATCCTGGTCGTCGGCGAGCCGCGTGGAATCGGAGACGCCCGGGAGCAGCAAAGTGAAGTTGAGGTAATCGCGGCGGTCAATCGGGAGATTCTCGATGTAATCGGGAGTGATGGTGTTCGCCTGGCTGCCGCGTTCGGTTTCGACTACGGGCGGCGCCGCGGAGACTTCCACGACAGAGGTGGTCGTCGCGACCTGCAGATGAAAATCAAGATTGGCGGTTTGTCCGACGGTGATCACCACGCCCTTTTGCACAAGCGACTGGAATCCGGCGATCTGGGCGGTGACGTCGTAGCTGCCCGGAGGGAGATTGCTAAAGCGATATCGGCCGTTGGCGTCCACGGCGACGGTGAAGCGCACACCGTGAGTAGGATCCAACGCCGTCATGGTCCCCTTGGGGATCAAGGCGCCGGACGGATCGGTGATCGCGCCGCTCAGACTGCCGGAGTCGCCTACACCCTGGGCGCGCGCTGCCGGAATCGCCGCCAGCAGACCAACCATCAGCACCAGCACACCTGCAAATGAGGTTATAGCTCTCATGGCTCCTCCTTTCGAATGTTCGGACGGCTGTGGAATTGGGCTGCTGGGAAATTGGCGGGGGCCGAGTTCCGGAGTTTGCGGGTAACGAATTTCGCGAGAAGCGACTGGAGCGGGTGAAGACAAATGGGCCGGTTGCGGGCGGAGCGGCGGCATCAGCTGGGTGATTTCAGGACCGCGGCGACGGGCTTGCGATGCATGTTTCATCGAGAGTTCCACCCGAAACATTTTCTGAAGAAGGTTCTTCGCGGTAGCGGCAATGCACGGTCACCCCTGGGCCGTTGCGCACGAATTGTGAGTGTAGGTATCACATTAGAGTTACTAACGTCAACACGAAAGCTGATGAGGAGCATCAGGAATTTCGATGGAGCGGCTGGGGTGCGATGCGGGCGGAGGGACGGCGGCGGGTTGGGAAACGGACGGGCTCTTGCAGGGGTGTTGGTCTTGAGGAAGGGCGGTGGCCGCGAGGGCTTAGTGAGGGGTGAGCACGATGCGGCCGGCAACCGCGC
Source organism: uncultured Acidobacteriota bacterium (assembly GCA_963780035.1). Taxonomy (GTDB): domain Bacteria; phylum Acidobacteriota; class Terriglobia; order Acidiferrales; family UBA7541; genus Palsa-295. The sequence continues at coordinate 313,344 of CAWAAG010000029.1, forward strand.
CTTTTCGGAGTTCAGCCAGCACTTCATTGGCTTGCGCTAGCGGGCGGGCGGCGACTTGGCAGCGGAGCTTTCCGGCGGCAGCCATCGCCAGGACGCCGCGCAGATCTTCGCGCGTGCCAACCGAGGAGGCTTGAATGCGAATTTCGGATGCCGCCATCGAAATGGGGGCGAAGCAGATGGACTCGGAAGGAAGTCCCACGACCAAGAGTATGCCGGTGGGCCGGACGCATTTGAACGCCGTATCGTACGCGGCTCTTGAGGCGGAGGTTACGAGAGCGACGTGCGCGCCGCCGGCGCGGCGCAATTCCTTGACGACATTTAGAGTCGTCGCGTTCAGAGTTGCCGAGGCGCCGAGGCTGGCAGCGTGCGCGAGTTTTTCGCCGGAGACGTCAATAGCGGTGACGATCGCTCCCAGGTCCTTGGCGATTTGTACCGCCAGGTGACCGAGGCCGCCCACGCCGAAGACCGCGATGCGTTGGCCTGGCTGAATCTCGGCGTGGCGCAGGGCGCGGTAGACGGTGACGCCCGCGCAGAACAGGGGAGCGGCGTCCAGATTGGAAAGCGCGTCGGGAATTAACACAACGTGAGTTGCGGGAGCTTTGACGAATTCCGCGTAGCCACCGTCCACGGTTACGCCCGTGATTTTCTGCTTGATGCAGAGGTTCTCGTTGTCTTCGCGGCAGAATTCACACTCGCCGCACGACCAGTGCAACCAGGGGACGCCTACGCGGTCGCCCAGCTTCAGAGAGTTGACGGAGGCACCTTTCTCGACGACGCGGCCGGCGATTTCGTGGCCGAGGATCAACGGTCTTTTGGTAATGGGAACGAGTTGCGGCCAATCGCCGTCGGCCAGATGCAGATCCGAATGGCACACACCGCAGGCTTCGACAGCGATGAGAACTTCATCCGCGGCGGGCGTGGGCTGCGCGACATCGGCGATGGCGAGCGGTTCTTTGAAATCGCGGAGGACGGCGGCTTTCATCGCGCGCGCCTCATTGGAATTTCGGCGATACGGTCAGCTTCGCGCAGATGCGACGAGGATTGTGCGCATTGGTCATTTATTAGGGAGGCGGCCGATTACGGCTTCGCGCCACGCAAGAAAAATTCAACCGCGTTGCGCACGCGCTCGGTGAGTTTGTGAGGTCCGGTGAGATCCACGGCCCACTGGCGGACGACGGTATTGAAAAGGCCTTCCATGAATTCGGCGAGATGGACGACGGGAAAATCCCGGGTAATCTCGCCATTTTTCTGGCCCTCGGCGATAATTTCGCGTAGGAGACTTACGGCCGCGGCTTCCGCACCCCGCAATTCCGGCGAACGCACGGGATCCATCGCACCTGCGAGAATCACGGCCTGCCAAAGGGGGCGACCGACTTCCGTGGCATTTCCGAGACTTTCGTAGAAGCGGCGCAAACGCTGCTCGGTGGTGGCTTTGATGGAGAGCTCGGATTTAAGGCTTTCGGCCTGGCGCGCGAAAGCGCGGCGGCCAACTTCGCGCAAGACAGCGTCCTTGCTGGGGAAATAGCGAAAAAATGTAGGCTGGCTGATTTCGAGACTTTGTACGATGTCGTCGATGCGGGTGTTTTCATAGCCGCGCTGGCGGAATAGGTGGAGCGAAGTTTCGACAATCTGCTGGCGGAGGCGTTCCTTCTTGCGTTCGCGAAGGCCAATCACCTGGCCCTTTATTAAGGACGGGCCGCCAGGCGCTGGTTTGGGTGCAACGCTGGGGACGTCTTCGGATGCTGGCGGCCGTCGCAGCGCATTTTTGGCGCGGCGCATAATCCCTCCCGGTTGGTGCGCCGCCTGGAGCGCGCGGCAACATTTCGATAGTAGCCCTTACATTATAGTGACTAACGAAAAGTTGCAAGCGGGGCGATACCAAAGGCGACTCGTCGGTGCGAGCCGCGGCGGAAGGAGCGCCGGGGAACATTCACGCGGCTCAACGTTTCGGGTTGACAATGGTGCGCCGTCGAACGCCGCGCAGACTCTTGTGTGCCTGCTGCTCTTCAAATCGGCCCAGGCATTTGCGCAAAGAACCCAAGAGCCGGGCGCGCTCCCGCGGCGTGAGGACGCGGAACGCGGCGGCTTCGACTTTCTTGGCGCGCGCGACCGCCCTATACAAGGCCTGCCTGCCTTTGGCAGTGAGAGCGAGGCGATTGATCCGAGCGTTTGTGGCATGCGCTCGGCGGACCAGGTAACCGCGACCGGCGAGTTTTGAAATGGCCAAACTCATATTCTGAGGAGTTACGAAAGTGAGACGCGCGAGATCGGCGGTCGAGCGAGAAGAATCCATCGCAAGGTCGGCGAGAACCTCGAGTTGCAGAATCGTGAGGTTCATATCCGCGAGCGACGCGGTGATTTCGTGCTGCAGCGTGTGCGTAAGCTGCGACATCAGACAGGCAGGACTATTGTGCGGATCGAGCTGGGGCTTCATTGCTCGACCATAATAGCAAGTGCTTGCCATTGTTTCAAAGCGAGACACCAGTCATTGATGTTCGCCATTTATTTGTGAATCGGGCTGATGGGTTGCGCATCTAAGGGAGTCAAAAGGCGTTCTATCGTTGGGCCGAGTGAAAATGAGCCGGCGGCATTTGACGTGGTAGTCATTGGGGGAGAGCGGCGATGACAGCAGCGGCAACGCGGCGATGGCTATGGAAGGACGAAATCTTGCCGGCACCTGAGGAGAGTTTCACTTCGGCGTGTATGCGAAACGGAAAGGAAGCGGGGAGCCGCGGAAAAGCCTGGACATTTACACATTTCCGCAGGTGCGCTGCGCCCCTAGGGCTTGCGATCGCGGGGGCTCTGCTGGGCGGAGGTTGCGCACAAAAGGTTCCGGCCGCGATGGGGCCCCCAGTTGTTTCGGTCGTCAGCGTCACTCAGAAAGACGTGCCCATTTACGGGGATTGGGTCGCCACGCTTGAAGGTTTTACTACCGCGCAAATACAGCCGGAAGTCAGCGGCTACCTGATCAAGCAGAATTACCGGGAAGGCTCGTTCGTTCACGAAGGCGACGTACTGTTTGAGATTGATCCGCGGCCTTTTCAGGCAGTCCTGGATCAGGCCAAGGGCCAACTGGCGCAGGCGAATGCGCAGCTGGGCCTTGCCATCATTAACGTGAATCGCGACACGCCGGTCGCGAAGCTACACGCCATCCCGCAAAGTCAGCTCGACAATGATATTCAGGCCAAGCTCGCCGCGGAGGCGGCGGTGCAAGCCGATCAGGCTGCGGTGGAACAGGCCGAACTGAATCTGGGTTTTACCAAGGTTCACTCCCTGATTGACGGGATTGCCGGTATCGCGCAGACGCAGATTGGGAATCTGGTGGGGACGAGCACGGTGCTGACGACCGTCTCAAAAGTGAATCCGATCAAGGTTTATTTTCCGATCAGCGAGCAAGAATATTTGCGGATTGCGGACAAGATTTCGGGGTCGGTGGACTTTTTTTCGCACACGTCGCGCGTGCCGCTGGATCTGATCCTTGCCAATGGCAGCACCTATTCCGAGAAGGGAGCGATTATTTTCGCGGATCGCCAGGTGGACCCACAGACCGGAACGATCCGCATCGTGGGAGCATTTCCGAATCCCGGGAATATTTTGCGCCCCGGGCAATTCGGGCGAGTGCGCGCGGTGACGGATTTCAGAAAGGGTGCGTTGCTGATACCGCAGCGCGCGGTGTCTGAGTTGCAGGGCAGTTACCAAGTGGCGATCGTGGGTGAGGATGACAAGGTCAGCATCCGCACGATCAAGGTGGGAGAGAGAGTGGGATCGATGTGGATTATCGCGGAGGGGCTGAAACCGGATGACCGCGTGATCACCGAAGGGATTCAGAAAGTTGGCGAGGGAGCGACGGTGAAGACGGTGCCAGACAAGACGCAGGACGGGGGCAACTGAGACATGGCGAAATTTTTCATCGATCGGCCCATCGTGGCCATGGTCATCGCCATATTGATGGTGATTGTCGGGATCGTCTCGATGCTGAGACTGCCGACGGCGCAGTTTCCCAATATCGTCCCGCCGGAGATTCAGGTGCAGGCGACCTATCCGGGCGCCGACGCAAAGACGCTGGAAGAATCGGTGGCGACGCCGATCGAACAGCAACTGAGCGGCGTGGACAACATGAATTACATGTACTCGCTGAACGCGAACAACGGTCAAACGACGATCATCGTGGATTTCGACGTGAAGACCGACCCGAATATTGACCAGGTACTTACGGATTTGCGCGAATCGCAAGCGGTGTCGCAACTTCCACCGGAAGTGAACACCGCGGGCGTGACAGTGCAGAAATCGCTGACCGCGCCGATGATGCTGATTGATCTTTATTCTCCGCATAGCACGTACGACAGCATTTTCCTGGCGAATTATGCCTACATCAATCTGGTGGATGAACTGACACGCGTGCCGGGCATTTCGCGCGTACAGGTTTTTGGCGCCGGGCAGTACGCCATGCGCGTGTGGGTGAAGCCGGACCAATTGGCGAAGCTGGGCGTGACGGTTCCGCAAATCGTGAGCGCGATACAAACGCAGAACACGGTGAATCCGGCGGGAAAAGTGGGCGGGGAGCCTGTGCCGAAGGGCCAGCCGTTTACCTACACAGTGCGAGCGCAGGGCCGGCTGGTATCCGCCGAGGAATTTGGCGAGATCATCATCCGGGCGAATCCCGATGGTTCGACATTGCGACTGAAGGATGTGGCTCGCGTGGAATTGGGCGCGCAAACATACGATCTGAAAGGCCGTTATAACGGGAAGCCTTCCGCGATTCTGGCGGTTTATCAATTGCCCGGGGCCAATGCCGTGGAAGCGGCGCTGGGCGTGCGCAAACGCATGAACGAATTGAAGCAGCGATTTCCCGCGGACCTGGCTTCGGAAGTGGGGCTGGATACGACGCTGGCGGTTTCCGCCGGAATCAAGGAAATCGTGGAGACGCTCTTCATCGCGTTGGTCCTGGTGATTCTGGTGGTTTATTTGTTTCTGCAAGGCTGGCGGGCGACTTTGATCCCGATGCTGGCTGTGCCGGTGTCCTTGATCGGCACGTTTATCGTATTTCCGATTTTGGGTTTTTCGATCAATACGTTGTCTTTGTTTGGACTGGTGTTGGCTATTGGGTTGGTGGTGGACGACGCGATTGTGGTGGTGGAAGCGGTGGAGCACCACATCGAAGAGGGGATGACGCCGCGAGATGCTTCGATTAAGGCGATGGAGGAAGTGTCCGGTCCGGTCGTCGCTATTGCCTTGATTCTGACTGCCGTGTTTGTTCCGACGATATTTATTCCCGGGATCACCGGCCGGCTGTATCAACAATTTGCGGTCACCATCGCAATTTCGGTTTTGTTTTCGGCTTTCAACGCTTTGTCGCTGAGTCCGGCGCTTTGCGCGCTGCTGCTGAAACCGAAAACGGAGAACCATGGACCACTGGCGCGCTTCTTCAAGTGGTTCAATCGCGTTTTCGGAAGAGCCACGGATGGATACGTCGGCTTTTGCGCGGTATTGATTCGCAAGTCGGGGATCAGCCTGGCGTTTCTTGCGCTGGTGGCGGTGGCCGCCGTTTTGATCGGCGGGAAGCTGCCTTCGTCTTTCCTGCCGGACGAAGACCAAGGTTATGTGTTCGTGGCCATGGTGCTGCCGGACGCGTCGTCACTGCAGCGTACCGAGGCAGCGGCGGCGAAAGTGGAAGACGTGATTCTGAAAACGTCGGGCGTACAGGGCTGCACGTCGGTGGTGGGCTTCAGCCTCTTGAGTTTCACGCAGAACACCTACAACTCGTTCTTTTTCGTGACACTGAAGGATTGGGACAAGCGGAAGAAGGCGGATGAGCAGTACACGGCGATTCAGAACCATCTGGCGGGCGCGCTTTCCCAATTGAATGAGGGCATCGCTTTTTCCTTTCCACCGCCGGCGATTCTGGGTGTGGGAGCCTCGGGAGGAGCGACGTTTGTTCTGGAGGACCGCTCCGGGAGCGGGCAGGACTTCCTGACGAAAAATGTGGACAAGTTTGTGGCCGCGGCCAGCAAAAGGCCGGAACTGGCGGGAATCATCACGACTTATACGCCGCACGTGCCGCAGGTTTACGTGGATGTGGACCGCGCCAAGGTGATGCGCCAGGGAGTGAATATCGGGGACGTGTACGAAACGATGCAGACATTTATGGGCGGCTACCTGGTGAATTACTTCAACCGGTTCGGGCGGCAGTGGCAGGTTTATGTGGAGGCCGAAGGAGATTATCGAACGCGGGCGGAAAACGTCGGGCAATTTTATGTGAACAATGCGAGCGGCGGAAGCGTGCCCTTGAGCGCGGTGACGAATATCAAGCCGATCGCCGGGCCAGAATTCACGATGCGTTACAACGAGTACGAGGCCGCACAGATCAATACGAGCGCGGCTCCCGGATACAGTTCGGGGCAAGTGACCAAGGCCCTCGAAGAAGTGTTTGCGCAAACGATGCCGCGCGAGATGGGATTCGATTGGCTGGGCATGTCGTATCAGGAGCAGAGGGCGTCTGAGGGGGTGCCGGCGTCGGCGATTTTTGGATTGTCACTGCTTTTTGTGTTCTTGATTCTGGCAGCGCAGTACGAAAGCTGGTCGTTGCCGTTCAGCGTGCTGCTGGGAACGCCGATCGCGGTGTTTGGGGCGTTTGCCACGCTGTGGCTGCGGAAATTCGATAACGACGTGTACGCGCAGATCGGGCTGGTGATGCTGATCGGGCTGGCGGCGAAAAATGCAATTTTGATCGTGGAGTTTGCCAAGTACGAGTATGAAAAGGGAAAAAGCATCGCCGATGCGGCGCTGGCTGGAGCGCGGCTGCGTTTGCGGCCGATTTTGATGACCGCGTTCGCGTTCATTCTGGGCTGCGTGCCGCTGTGGATCGCCACCGGCTCGGGCGGAGTTTCGCGGCGCGAGCTGGGGACCACGGTCATCGGAGGGATGTTGGCCGCCTCAGTGATCGCAATTTTTCTGATTCCGGTGACGTTTGACGTCGTGGAAAGATTGACGGCGCGGGGCAAGACTCGAGTGGTGGCGGCAGCGAATGCAGAGGCGGGCACAGACGGGGGAACGGCATAATGCGGCGCGGGCGCTCGATGCTGGCGGCGATCGCGGCTTTGTGCCTGACCGGCTGCACGGTGGGGCCGAACTACAAGCGGCCTAACGTGGATGTGCCCAGCGCGTACCGCGCGGACGCGACCAATACTGGGCCGGGGCCCGCGGCGGAATCCCTGGGCGATGCGAAATGGTGGACGGTGTTTCAGGACCCGGAGTTGCAAGGACTGATTCGGGTGGCGTTGCAGCAGAACTACGATGTGCGCATTGCGGCTACGCGCGTATTGCAGGCGCAAGCGCAGCTGGGAATCACGCGCGCGGATCAATTTCCTACGGTGAGCGCCGGGGCGGACATCAATTCCACTCGCAACCCTCTGACACCCATATTCCCGGAGTATGAGTTGAACGTCGGGCAAGTGAATCTATCGGCGGCGTGGGAGCTGGATTTCTGGGGTAAGTACCGCCGCGCGACGGAGGCGGCGCGCGCAAATTTGCTGGCAAGCGAGTGGGGCCAGCGCGCGGTGATCAGCACGCTGGTCTCGAACGTCGCGAGCGCTTACTTTCAACTGCGCGCGCTCGATCTGGAGCTGGACATTTCGCGGCGCACGCTGGCTTCGCGCCAGGATTCATTGAAGCTTACGCAAGCGCTGGAAGAGCACGGCTCCGCTTCGCTGGTGGATGTCCGCCAGGGCGAGCAGCTGGTTTACACGGCGTCTGAAACGATTCCGGAGCTGGAGCGCGACATCCAGCAACAGGAAAACCTGATCAGCACTTTGATGGGACACAATCCGGGGCCGATTCCGCGCGGGCTGAAGTTGACCGAACAGCCCCATTCGCCGGTCGTGCCGGCGGGACTGCCGTCGGCTTTGCTCGAGCGCCGGCCGGACATTCGCCAATCCGAGCAGCAATTGATTGCGGCGAACGCGGAAATTGGAGTGGCCAAGGCGGCCTATTTTCCGGACATTTCGTTGACGGGTACGGGAGGCTTCCAGAGCGATGCGCTCATGCGGTTATTTAGCGGGCCGGCCGGGCTGTGGAATTTTGGTCCCACGCTGACGCAACCGATTTTCACCGCCGGGAAGATTCACTCGAACGTGAAGCTGGCGGAAGCGCAGCAACAGCAGGCGGTGCTGACGTATCAGCAAACGATTCAGCAAGCGTTTCGCGATGTTTCGGATTCGCTGATCGCTTATCAGAAAGACCGTGAGTATCGCGAGCAGCAGGAATTGCTGACGGCTTCGGCGGAAGACGCCACGCGGCTGGCGGAAATACGATACAAGAGCGGCGTGACCAGCTATTTGGAAGTTTTAACCAACGACACTAACTACTTTTCGGCGGAGCTGGCGCTGGCGCAGGCGCGATTGACGGAGTTGAACGACCTTGTGCATCTTTACAATGCGCTGGGCGGCGGGTGGGAGCAATAGAGATTTTGTGGCTTTCGATCGGCGCGGCTGGAGTCAGCGATTTGGGCGGCGCGTTTTTGCCTCGGCACTTTACCTGGTCCTGTTCGATTGATCAAGTTCCCAGCAAATTGATTTGCAGCTTTTCGTAGCCGTGCTCGCGGGCCCACAGGTCCAGCGGAATCGTCGCCAGCTCGTCCACCACCGGAACAGCCAGCCCCATCTTGGTTAAATCAATGCTCTTGAGGTACGTGTGACAGGTGTCGCAAACGTCCACGCGGACGTGGGCGATTTCCGGCGCTGAATAAAACGCCATCTGCGGCTCACGTTCTTCCCCACATGCCGGGCAATATATCCTGCGAAACGTCCATTCGTGAGCGCAGAGCATGCAGACAAGCGACTTCTTGGCGCCATCACCCTCGGGGCGCAAGACGCCGACGATTGGTTTGCCGCCGCACAGCGGGCAGGTCGAGGGAGTTCCATCCAAGTGGGCGGGTTCGCGCTGGTCGGCGAGATATTCGGCGTAGGGCTGAAGAAAAATCCAGGCTAACAATTGGCCTGAGACTGCGGGGACTAGGGATTGATCGTCATCCGGTTCGCCAGGCGCGAGGAGAGGCATTTCCAGATCGCCGTGCCAGAACTCCTCTATCGCCTGCTGCCAAGCTGGAGGGCCCTTTTGGGCCAGCGCGGCAGCGGCCTGCGCGAGCGGGGGCGGCGCAACCTGCTGGACCACGGCTAGGAATCCGGAGAATTTCGGCAGAAGGAGAAAGAGGTCCAGTTCGTCGCGCAGAGGACGGTCAGAAGAAACCTTCGAGCCATCCGCGAGAGCTTTGGCGAAGTCCGCGTAGAGGCTTTTCTGGAACGTGGCGATGCGCGCGTAGTAGCGAAGACCTTCGGCGGCAAATGGATGCTGCGAGGTGAGGTCGTTGGCGCGACGGATGCGGCGGTCCCACTTCGCATCGGTCATTGCCTAGGACGGGTTCTGCCGGTGACCTCGTAATACCAGGTGCGGTGGAACGTCCAGGCCCAGGCGCGGGTGACGTAGCCGTGAATCATGGAGCCGAAGCTACCCTCTTCGAGGATCGCGCTCATGTACACATGGATCAGGAACAGGCCGATGGTGATGAGCGCGACGCTCACATGAATCAGGATGGCGGCATAGCGCAAAAAGCGGAGGTTCCACGGAACTAATTCCGTTTCCCACAAGACGAGTCCAGAGAGCAGCAGCAGAATTATGCTGTAAAAAATTCCCCAGAAGAAAAGTTTCTGGCCGTAGTTGAAACGTCCCTGGGGAGGGAGTTTGTCGTCCTCGTTTTTGATGTAATAAGGGATCGCCTTGCCCCAGGCGCGGTCGTCAGCGGTGACCTGCATGTCGCGGCGCCACTCCACGAAGGTCCAAAAAAGCGAGGCGGTAAAAACCAGCCCGAGCCAGGGATGCCAGAAGCGCGCCGTGGCACCGCCGCCGACGATGACGGCGAGCCAAAAGAGATACGGGGACCAAAATGCGAGACCGGTGATCAGCAGGTAGATGTAAGCGAACGCGCCGATCCAATGATTGGCGCGCTCGGTGAACGAATAGCGCGGAACGAGGTCTTGGTTATGGCCGGCAGCATCGGGATGCGAAACGGCGCCGCTGGTCATGGCCGCCTCCCGTCATCCGGCTTGATCTCTTCTTCTTTCTTGGGGCCGAAGCGCATGTAATGCCAAGCGAGGCCGACGACACCGCCGATCATCGCCAAATTCCCGAGCCACTTGAGCGGCCCCTTCCAGAGCTTGACGGACCAGGGGATGTGAGGGTCTTTGGGCAGGCCGCCGTATAGTTCGGGATTCTTGGCGTCGTGCAGGACGTAGATGACGTGCGTGCCGCCCACGCCTTGGGGATCGTAAACACCGGCGTCGGGATATCCGGATTGCGAGCGCAACTGCTCGGCGCGCGTTTCCGCGAGTTCCTTCATCTCGGACTTGGTACCAAAATGCAGGCAGCCGGTGGGGCAGGTCTTGATGCACGCCGGTTCGAGGCCTACCGAGACGCGATCATTGCACAGGGTGCATTTGAAGACCTTGTGCGCGGCCGGGCTGAACTTGGGGATGTTGAACGGGCAGCCCGTGACGCAATAGCCGCAGCCGATGCAATGGGCTTCCTGGAAATCCACGATGCCGTTGGCGTACTGGACGATCGCCGAATCGGCGGGACAGGCTTCCAGGCAGCCGGGGTCTTCGCAATGCATGCACTGATCTTTGCGCATGAGCAGCATCATGCTGCCGTCTTCGCGCTCGTGCTCATTGAACTTGATAAGGTTCCAATAATTCCAGGCCGTTTCCGGCATGGTCTGGTAAGAATTGTCGAAAGTGGTTTCGCTGAAGGTGTAGCCGTTCCATTCCAGGCAGGCTACTTCGCAGGCTTTGCAGCCGATGCAGGTGGTGGTGTCCACCAGCTTGCAGACCTGGAATTCGCGGTTGAGGCCGGCGCCGGGGACGGTGCCGGCGTGGCCTGAAATTCTGATTATCTCTGTGGACGCCTGGCTCATCTTGGCTCCCTAGGCCTTCTCGACTTTTACGAGGAAGCCCTTGGACTCGGGGGTGTGCGCGTTCGGATCGGTAACGGCCGGAGTCAGCAAGTTCGCGGGAGTGCGCGCGTCTTTATCTTCATCCTCTTTGATGCCGCGGAAGCCCTGGTGAATGGGCAATCCGATCTGGTAGACCTTTTTGCCGTCAATCATCATCGGCTTCAAGCGGCGAGTGACGAAAGCTTTTGCGGTGTAAGTTCCGCGCGCGCTGATCACGTTGATCTTGTCTGTCGGGCGAATTCCCTTTTCGTCCGCCAACTCCACGGGAATTTCGACGAACGGCTCGGGAATCAGCTGGACGTTCATCGGATTATTTTTCGTCCAGTAGTGATATTGCTCGGTGAGGCGGTAGGTGGTGCATACGATGCTGTACTCTTCGGGGGTGCCGAACTTGTCGTATGGAGTTTTAAACTTTTTTACGAGCGGATTCGTAGACTGCTCGGGATGAAACAGATTCTTCGTCGGGCTCTCGATCGGCTCGTAATGTTCCGGGAAAGGGCCATCCGCAAGGACGCCGATGGGAGCGAACAAGCGCCCGATGCCTTCCGGGTTCATGATGAAGGGGCCCAGGTGGTCTTTCGGGTGCGAATCGGGTTTGAAATCGGGGACGTCGTTGCCCACCCATTTTCCTGCCGCTTCGTTCCACCAAACCTGCTTGCGTTCCGGATCCCACGGCTTGCCTTCCAGGTTGCAGGAAGCGCGGTTGTAAAGGACGCGCCGATTGGCAGGCCACGACCACGCCCAATTGGGATAGACGCCCATGCCGGAGGGATCTTCGGTACCGCGGCGTTGGACTTGCGAGCCGGCTTCGGTCCACATGCCGGAGTAAATCCAGTTGCCGCACATCGTGGTTCCGTCGTCTTTGAGCATCGCAAAACCGGGCAATTGCTGGGCGGCTTTGAGGACTACTTGTCCGGTCTTATCGTCCTTCAAGTCCGCGAGGGCCTTGCCATTCAGTTCCATGGCCACTTGCGCGAGCGGGGGGTGTTCTGCGTCCGCGTAAGCCCAACTCAAATTCAGAATGGGGTCAGGGAATTTGCCGCCTTCTTTCTTATAGAGAGCGCGGACACGCAGGAAAATCTGCGCGACGATGTCCTGGTCGAGGCGCGCATCGCCGGGAGGCGGAACGGCGGCATATTTCCATGTGACCCAGCGGGCAGAATTGGTCATGCTACCGTCTTTTTCCGCGAAGCCAGCGCAGGGCAAGCGGTAGACGGTGGTGTTTATGGTTTTTTGTTCCTCGGGCTTGATTCCGGGAGCACGCCAGAATTCGCTGGTTTCATCCGGATAGATTTCGCCGACGACAAGCCAGTCCGCCTTCTTGAGCGCGTTAATATTTTTATTGGTATCCGGGCCGATCATGACGCCGTTCATGCCGAAGGCAAACATGCCCTTCACTTTGCCGTTGTACATGTCGTCCCAGATGTGGGTCCAGGAATAGTCGCGATCGGGCTTGGGGAGATAATCGAAGGCGAATCCATTTTCCTTCGTGGCGGCATCTCCGTACATCGCCTTCATGAGCGAGACGAAAAATTTTGGAGTGTTCGAGTAATAGTTCATCGAATCCCACGGAGTGGGTTTCGAAGCAGTCGGGGTAACTCGCTTGAGGTAGGTCTGCAAATCCGTGTCAGCGGGAAGAGGAATCTTCAGGTAACCCGGCAAGCTGTCAAACAAACCGGCCATGTCCGTAGCGCCTTGAATATTGGAATGGCCACGCAGGGCGTTTACGCCGCCGCCCGCCCTGCCGACGTTGCCGAGCAGAAGCTGAATCATCGCCGCGGTGCGGATGATTTGCGTTCCGAAAGTGTGTTGGGTCCAGCCGACGGCGTAGATGATGGTGGCGACTTTCTTCATGTCGCCGTCGTTGCGGATGGACGTGAACATGTTAACGGCCTTGAGGTACTGATCCTTCGGGATGCCGGTGATGCGCTCGACGGTTTCGGGCGTGTAGCGCGAGTATTGCTGCTTCATCAATTGGAAGACGCAGCGAGGATGCTGGAGCGTGAGATCGTAGGCGACATTGGGCGGCAGAGACGGCGGAGGAGCCGGGGTTGCGGACTTTGCGACCGCGTCACGATGAGCTGCTTCAGCCGGCGCGGAGGCTGCGGGTGCTTCGGTCTTGCCGCTGAAGTCACCGCCCTCCTGATAGTTCCAAGTGGACTTATCGTAGGTGCCCGACGCGGCGTTGAAGCCGGAGTACAACCCGTCTTCGGGAAGCTTGAAGCCTTCCTTAACGATGAACGCGGCATTGGTGTAGTTGACGAGATACTCTTTGGCGATGCGATTATTTTCGATGGCGTAGCGGATGAGGCCACCGAGGAAGGCGATGTCGCTGCCGGCGCGAATTTGCACGAAGAGGTCGGCGGTGGAAGAAGTGCGGGTAAAGCGGGGGTCAACGGAAATCAGCTTGGCGTTGCGATTGCGCTTGGCCTCCATGGCCCACTTGAAACCGCAGGGATGGTTTTCGGCGGGATTTCCGCCCATGATCAACATCATGTCGGTGTTCTTGATGTCGATCCAGCCATTGGTCATGGCCCCGCGTCCGAAAGTTGGTCCCAAACTTGAGACCGTGGGGCCGTGTCAAACACGGGCTTGGTTTTCTAAATACAGCAAGCCCAGACTCCTCATTGCTTTCACTGCCAAATAATTGAACTCGTTGGTGTCCGTGCAGCCGCCGATGAAGGAAATGCCCTCGCAGCGGTTGACGGTGTGGCCGTTCGCGTCTTTATCAACGAAGGAAGCGTCGCGCGTCTTCTTGGTCCATTGTGCGATTTCGTTGAGCGCGTCATCCCAAGAAATGTCCTGCCACTCGGTGCCGCCGGGCCGGCGGACCTGCGGCTTGGTGAGTCGCCGCGGGTTGAGCATGTCCTGCTCGAGCGAGGAGCCCTTGGGGCAAAGCGTGCCGCGGTTGGTGGGATGATCGGGGTCGCCTTCGACGTGGATCACTTGCGGGGTGACGTTCTTGGCGCGATCGCCAATGGTGTAGATGAGCACGCCGCAACCCACCGCGCAATACGGGCAGGTGGAACGCGTCTCCGCCGCGCGCGCGATTTTCAATTCTTTCAGTTGAGCGTATGCGGGCTTGAGGTCGAAACCAAAAAAAGTTGCGGCAACACCGCCGACCGCCGCGATCTTGAAGAAATCCCTGCGAGACGTCTGCGCCACTTGACCCCCCATTTAATTCGGCACCGGGAGACTCTTCTTTCTTAGGCTTACAGTATTTGTTTGTCAAGAGCTATGAACTCTGCGGCCGATTAGCGCACAGGCGTCGTTCACAGAACTGTAACAAACCCGAAAGCATGCGCGGCCGTTCGAAATTGCAGACGCGATTGCGGCGCGGCTTTTGGCTATTTTCTATTTTGCGCGATCCACAATTGAAGATTTAGAGGCAGAGGCGATTCGAAGAACTAACCGGGCAAGACCGGAAAGCCGAGCGCCCGCAGATCATCCCGAAGCTGCTCGACCGAATCAAAGCGAATGGTGCGGATTCCGGCGGCGCGCGCCTGCTCCAGGTTTACGTCGCGATCGTCAATGAATAGCGCTTGCGAGGGCTCGACCGCCAGGGCATCGAGACAATGCTGGTAGATCGCGGGTTCCGGCTTGATGCTGCGCACTTCGGCAGAAAATATATGGTGATCGAAATGATTGACCCAGGCGAAGTTTCTTCGAACGTGCGCGACCATGTCCAATGGCATGTTGGAAAGTATGGCGGTCTTAAATCCGGCCGCGTGAATTCGCTCGAGCCAGCGAACCATGGATTCGTTTATCCCGCTCCACAAATCCAGATCGATCCGGCGAATTCGGTCGATTGCGTTGGCATCGAGCTGCACGCCGTGCTGCGCGGCGAATTTTTGCCAGTATTCAGCGGGAAGCAGATCGCCACGGTCGTAGGGGCCGCGGCTTTCAAGATACTTTGGGAAAAAAGATTGAGAATCCATTTGAAACATACGAGCCATGGGTGCGACAGCTTCCGGAGTGGGCAGATGGCAGAGAACCTCGCCAAAATCCAAAATCACGGCGCGAATTGGCGGCGCTGATTGCGCGGAAGATTGAGTCTTGATGGTCACTCGTGGTCTCCAAGAAGGGGAATGTGCGGCGCCGCTTAAGACGGCGGAGCGGAATCAAGCGCCAGATCCTCACCAGTCAATTGCAGATATTCCTGAAGCACGGCGACGACCAGGTTATGGTCATCGCGCTGCGGCAAGCCGGAGGCGGTGATGGTGCCCACGCAGCCGGTTCCCGCAAGCATGATCGGGAAGCACCCACCGTGAGGAGCATAATCCTTCAAATCGAGGCCGGCTTTATCCTGCAGAGTGGTTTTATTGCGCTGGTGCGCGAGGCCGATAGCGTAGGAGCTGCGATGGTAACGCTGGACAACGTTGCGTTTGCGGCGAATCCAATCCCAATTATCCGGCGTGATTCCCGGCATGGCGAATGAAAACAGCGTATTTCCATGGAGCTGGATATCAATGGCCACGGACACGCCACGCTTTTCAGCGGCGGCTTTGAGCGCGCTGCCCACTGCCCAGGCCACTGCGGAATCAAAATGCTCAAACTGCAGGCGCTTTTCCTGCAGGGCGATCTTTTCGAGATCTTGATCTATGGCCATGGGATTTTGATGCGCGTGGCGCGAAATCGAACCGTCTTTTATCGAGGCGCGCCGGAACGAATCGCGCCGTTTGTTACTTATTGCCTGGCGCGGCCGAAGGTGCAGCGGCCGCAGACAATGTGATACCGCTGCGCAGCTGAACGTCCTGGCTGGAACGTCCCACGAGGATCTGATACTCGGTGGGATCGGTGCGCCATTGTTTTGCCGCGGCGTCGTAGTAGGAAAACGCGCGGCTATCGAGAATCACGGTTGCGGCTTTCGTTTCGCCCGGCTTGACGTCAATTCTTGCGAAACCCTTCAACTCTTTGATGGGCCGGGGAACCCGCGACTGGGGATCGGAGACATAGATTTGAGCGACGTCGGCACCTTCGCGCGCGCCGGTGTTGGTAACGTCGAACGAAACTTCATAGAGCGGCACGGACAGTTCATTGCCCTTCGTGCCAGGGGCAGCCGGCTTGATGACGAGGTTGGCGTATTTGAAAGATGTGTAGGAAAGGCCGTAGCCGAAGGGAAACAGCGGCTTGGTGCCGTTGTGCTCGTAGCCGCGATAGCCGACGAAGACGCCTTCCTTATAAACGACGCGGTTGGTTCCGGCCAGCGGGTAATAACTTTCGTGGACGGGATTATCGGCCCAATGTCGCTCGAAGGTAGCCGGCAGGCGGCCGGAAGGATTCACATCGCCGAAGAGGATTTCGGCGGCGGCTTTGCCGCCTTCCTGGCCGGGATACCAAACCTGCAGGAGGGCCGGGACGCGGTCGAGCCACGCGTTCATATCCACGCCGCCGCCTGAAGTGAGCAGGACGATTGAGTTTTTATTGGCGGCGGCCATTTCCTGAATCAATTCATCCTGGCCCGGCGGCAGAGCGAAGGTGCGATCGGCGCCTTCCGCTTCCGAGTCAGGATCGAATCCGGCGGCGATTATGACGACATCCGCCTTCGCAGCCAGCTTTTTCGCGTCGGGAAACACGTAGCTGCCTTCGGCGACGATTCCCATGCGAAGATGGCGCCCGTGCCAGCGCGAGTGGCCGCGGTGTTCGAGAACAATCTTGTGCGGAGTGGCGTCGAAAGATAGCGTCGCCTCGCCCAGGAGCTCTTTCGAGGTCGTCCAGTCATCGAGGACGATTTTGTCGTCCACAAAAAGACGATAGGAACCGCCGTCTTCACCCGTCGACGCGACGAAAATATCGAATTTGCCGGGCGCACTTGGAGTGTAGTAACCGGTCCAACGCGAAGATGCGGCCTCCTGCGGTAATCCTTGCTTCGCTGGATCGCCAAAATCAACGTGTTCGTCGGTGCGCGAGATGTAGGGCGTTCCCTGGAGGTCGGGATTCGTGAAATATTCCGCGTGGAGGCCCAGCTGGCCGCTTGAGGCACTCGCCGAGAATGAGGTGTTGTGAGCCATTTCCTGCACGGTGGGGATGCCGGGACTGTAATAGACCTTTCCGGTGTTGCCCACGTAATCGCTGATGCCCTGAAGAAAACTGACGGCCTGGAAGGGGATCGCGCGAGCGCTGCCGCCGCCTACGGGCACCGCGGGATAGGCGTCCGGGCCGACTACCAGTATGGATTTAACCGTGTCCTTTTTGAGCGGCAGCAAATCACCATCATTCTTGAGGAGCACTGCACCTTCGCGCGCAGCTTGCAGGGCGACCTGATCGCCTGCGCGGTTGTAACGCGAGATTGAGAGGTCGGTCTGTTCGCGATCGAGCCAGCCAAATTCAATCGCGACGCGAAGGATGCGGCGGACTTTGTCGTCGATCGTCGCGACGGAGACTAAGCCCTTTTGTATCGCGGGAAGCAGTTGGGCGCGATTCATATGCAATCCGGAGGGCATCTCGATGTCGAGGCCTCCGTTGGCTGCGGCGACGGCGTCGTAGGTGGAAGTCCAATCGGACATAAGAACGCCGGTGAAACCCCATTCCTTTTTCAGAATGTCAATATTGAACGCGGCGTTCTGCGTCATGTGGCTGCCGTTCGTCAAGTTGTAGGAATCCATGACCGCGCCGACGTGCGCTTCCTTTACGGCGGCCTCGAAGGCGGGGAGATAGATTTCGCGGAGAGTGCGCTGGTCAACGATGGAATCGACGTTGTGACGGTCGAACTCAGAATTATTGGCGACGAAATGTTTTGCCGTGGAGCTTACTCCCTGGCTCTGCATGCCTTTGATATAGCCCACGGCAATCTTGCCGGCGAGATAAGGATCTTCGCCCATGTATTCGAAATTGCGGCCGTCCATCGGCGCGCGATAGATATTGAAGGCGGGGCCGAGCATGAAGTGGACGCCCCTGGCGCGGGCGTCCCTGCCAATCTGAGTTCCTTCCTGTTCGGCGAGCGCGGGATCCCAGGAAGCTGCGAGGCAAATCCCGCCGGCCATCACGGTGGAGGGTGGTTCGGCATTGCGGACGCCGAGGGGGCCATCGGACATTCTTAGCTGCGGCACACCAAGGTCTGGATAGGCGCGGACGTAAAAATCATCGAGACCGCCGATCATGTCGAGCTTCTGGTCGAGGGTCATGCGGCTGAGGATGGCCTGGACGCGCTGTTCGACGTCGCCTTGGCCTGGCGCGGAGTTCGCGACGGGAACAGCCACAGCGATGGTCGCAAGAACACACAATGCCATTATCGCGGCGATCTTGCGCGCTGATGAATTATTGGGGCCAGGTTTCATCGTCATAAGCGTTCCTCTCAGGCGTGGCGCTTCGTTATTTTTGTGAATCGTCGGTTTGGGCTGCCGGACTTTGCAATTTGCGAAATGCTTCCATTTCGCGGTCGGCCTCCGCGGTTTTTCCCTGCTTGCGATAGATGCCAGACAGGCCAAAATGCGCCTGCGCGGCGAGCGCAGTGTTCTGTTCCAGGGCCAGCACATGTTCCCAGGACTTTTGAGCGAGAGCTTCATCTCGATCGAGAAGCGCGGCCTTGCCGAGAAGATAGAGCGTTTCCGGCATGTCCGCTTTCAACTGGTCCGAGCTGACCAGGGTCTCGCGCGCTTCGTGAAATTTTCCCAGCTGCAGCAAGGATTCGCCGAGACGATAGAACGCTTCGGCGCTTCCGGGCTGAAGCTGCGTTTCGAGCTGGAATTGTTCGGCGGCTTTGTCCCACTGCTGGGCGCGCGCGTAAAGTTCGCCGAGCTGCAGATGCACACCCGGAGTCTGCGGGCGCAACTTCAAGGCTTCCTGAAATTCACGTTCGGCGCCCGGAACATCGCGCAACGCGGCGTAATCTTGCGCCATCATCTGGTGGGCGCGGGCGGAATCCGGGAAGCGGGCTTCGAGCTCGTCAAAAACCTGCTTGGAAAGCAGGCCGCAGGCGCGGCCGTAGTTATAGAGCAGATCGGGGTCATTGGGACTTTTCGCCAGCGCCTTTTGCAGGACAGCCACCGCTTCCGGCAATCTATCCACTTCGAGCAGTGCGACGCCCAGCGCTTCCTCCGCATGCGCTTTTTCGAGGTGGGGAATCGCGGCGGCGGCAAAGCCCTGCGCCAACAATGCATATCCGAGCAGGCGGTGAGCGCCTTCGAGATTCGGGCTCAGCTCTATGGCGCGCCTGAGCGGCGGAACGGCGTTCGCGTAATCGTGCTTTTCGATCAGTACGCCGCCCAGATCCACAAAGGCGGCGGCTAGCTTGGGATCCAACTCTGCGGCTTTTTGAAATTCGGCGACTGCTTGATCCACTTGTCCGGCTTGGTCGGCCTGGACTCCCGCGTGGAGATGCTGGAGAGCCGGCGACGGAGAAGCGGTCTGCACCGTGAGAAGGATTGAGAGTAAAGCGGCGATGATCATTTTTCTGGCTCGCGCACTTCGAGAAACTGATCGGCCTTTACACTTTCGAGGACCTGATGCGCGCCGGAAGGCCATTGAATTTCAACTTTGGCCGTTTGCGCGTCACCGAGGCCGAAGTGCAGGCGCTTGTCACTGGCGGAAATGTAGCTGCCTGTGGTGGTGGCAAAGCGCGTCTGGCCGTTGACCTGGACGCGCGCGCCCAAGCCATCGCGGTTGCTGCGGGTACCGCGCAAGGTGATCGAGAGCCAATGCGCAGGGCCGGTGTGACCGAAAAGTACCAGCGGTTCTCCGCCGAGCGAAGTGACGACGACGTCCAGCCAGCCGTCATTATTCAGGTCGCCGAACGCGGCTCCGCGGCCGGCGATTGGGGCAGTTACGCCTGAATCGGCGCGCTCGAAGCGTCCCGCGTGATTGAGAGCCAGCAACGGCGTCTCTTTGTAATGCAACATGTGGTCAATCTCTTCGACGTTGTCCAGGACGTGGCTTTGGGCCACGAACAGGTCCTTCCAGCCGTCGTTATCGAAATCCTCGAGGCCGACTCCCCAGCCGGAGCTTGCGGCGGTCAGCAGACCCAGGCCGGCTTGCAAGCTGCGATAGCTGAACAGGCCGTTGCCGTCGTTGTGAAAGAGCGCATAGACCTCGCGGGGAAGCACGGTGACGAGGATGTCCGGGCGGCCATCGTTGTCGTAGTCTTGAAATACCGTGCCCATGCCGGAAAGAGGTTTGCCATCGGCGGTGAGAGCCGCGCCGGCTTCCAGGGCTCGCTCGGTGAAAGTGCCGTCACCATTATTGTGGAAGAGAAATTGGCGCATGCCGTCGTTGGAGACGAAGACGTCGGTGAAGCCGTCGCCATCGTAGTCGGCAAAGCAGACGCCCAGGGAACGGCCCTTGAGCGCGGCGATACCGGAGTGCTGGCTAACGTCTTCGAAGGTGCCATCGCCGCGATTGCGGTAAAGAATGTTGGTGGTCTGCGGGAATTCGGCGGGAGGGCAGTACGTCTGCCACTCATTGCCGCAGATTTTGCTGTGCTGGGTGTCCCAGAGCATGTAGCGGGTGACGAAAAGGTCGAGGTGACCGTCGTTGTCATAGTCGAAGAAGCCCGCCGAGCAGCTCCAACCGCCGGCTGCGACGCCCGCTTTCGCGGTGACGTCGGTGAAGGTGCCGTCGCCGTTGTTGTGGTACAGGATATTTTTTCCGTAATTCGTGACGTAGAGGTCGGGGAAGCCATCGTTGTCATAGTCGCCGATTGCTACGCCCATGCCGTAGTTGCCGTCGCCGGCGTTGGAGAGGCCGGCTTCCTTGGTGACGTCCGTGAAGCTGCCATCGGGATTCTGGCGGTAGAGGCGATTCCAATTGCGCGGATCGTGACGGTCGAAGGTTTCGGGCGGATGCATGGGATTCGAGAGGTGGCCGCTATTGACGAGAAAAATGTCGAGCAGGCCGTCGTTATTGTAATCAAAGAGCGCCACGCCGCCGCCCATCGTTTCGATCAGGTATTTTTGAGGCGTGGGAGAGTTTACGTGTTCAAAATCGAGGCCTTTAGGATGCTTCACATCGAAGAGGGCCTGAGGCATGGGCAGCGCGAGTCCCATGACGGCCAGGGATTCCAGGAAATTGCGGCGTGTGATCCGATTCATGCGGTTTTGCGCGGGCTCCGGTGGTGCAATCGCAAGGTTAGCAGAAGTGAGGCGGGGACGCATTTCGGATCCGGCGATCGTTGGTGGAGGTTCGGCCGTCATCGGCGTGGAGCCTGTGTGGATTGCGCGATTGGGGCGTGAGAGCGGGAGCGGGGGATTGCTATCGCTGGGGACGCGTGCACGAGAGATTCGCTGAGGTTATCGCCCGGGAGTTGGAACGAGAGGTGGATGCCAGTAGCGGCATCCACCTTCGGTCGTGTTAGTCGCTAGAACAGGAACTTCAGAGCGAACTGAATGAGCCTCGGAGAGTTTGCTATGTTATTCACCACTCCGAAGTTCGGGTTATTCAACGCGCAGCAAGCAGTGCTTGGCGGAGCAAACTGGACGCGATTAAACGTGTTGAAGAACTCGGTGCGGAACTGAATGCCGAGCTTGTCTTCCGGACCGAAGTTCGTGGTCTTGAATAGCGCGAAGTCCCAGTTATTGATCCCTTGGCTGCGAAGCGTGGCATCCACGCGTGACTCGTCGCCAAAGCCCCAGTCCGAGGGAGCCGTGAAGCAGTTCGGGTTGAACCACGCGATTCCAACCGTGGGCACGACTACGTGCGGCGTGCTCTTGTTGCAACCGGCCACAACATTTGGGCGCAGGGTACCGATTCCAAGGTTTGCATTGGATAGCGGCGTGGACGCGCCGTAAGAAATGGGCAGCGGGAAACCCTTCTGAAACGTCGTGACGCCGTCAACGCCCCAGCCGGACACCACCTTGTCCATTGCGCCGGAAGCATCTGACATGTACCGCTTGCCGTGGCCGAAGGGCAGGTCGTACACATAGCTGATGACCAAGCGCTGGGACACATCTTGCGAGGAGAGCGATCTTTCGCCCTTGAGGTTGTTCCAGTCCTGAACTTCGCCGACGCCGCTTTCCAGCCAAGTGGTCAGTGTGTCTGTATTGCTCATGAGCTTGGCGTTGGTGTAAGCGGCCAGGAAAGTACCTCCGTCCTTGAAGCGCTTCGTGGCCGTCAATTGGAATGAATTGTAGTTGCTGCTGCAGCAGCCATCGCCGGCAAGGCTGACGCCGCTGTATTCCGGGTAAGGACGTAGCAGCTGACCCGCGTTGATTGTGGGGTTAGTCAAAGGATTCAGTGAACTTACCGTCGTAATCCCCTGGAACGGATTGGCAACTTGCGCGACCAAGGCACCCTGCAGCCCTAAGTCTGAATCGGGAATCTGATTGATTTGCGTTGCGGTCGGATTCGGCAGATGGACGCCCCGTGAGCCAGCGTATGCAGCGTCTACAAAGATTCCCCCTGGCAGCTCTCTTTGGATATCCAGGTTGAACTGCTGCACATAGCCAGGTCTCGGCTGTGTATATGGAGCGACGTTGAGATTGGTGCCGGCGTTAAACGCTGAAACGTTGCCCCTGCCGATCGGAACGCTAAGGCTCGGACCAAATGGACCGTTCTGCGCGCATGCCAGCGACCCTGACGGTGCACCAGCCGTGAACGCGCATTGTGTCGCTGTCAGCGTGCTATTGGGAGTGAGCCCACCGTTAGTGCTTGCGAGCCATAGAGTATTGGAATCGTTAATTGGGTCGTTGCTAGGATTGAGGTTGAAGAACACCCAGTTCGGGATGAAGAAGATGCCGTAGCCAGCACGAATGACCGTCTTCTGATCCCAGCTATAAGCAACTCCCAGTCGCGGCATAAGCTGCTTCTTGTCTAGAGGCAGCGCGGTTCGCCCTGGGTTAATACCGGTGCCAACGAGGAAAACCTCTCCTGGGCAAGGACTGCCGGCAGCGCCCGTGGTCCCCTGAATGCAGCCGGTAACCGTGCGGTTTGTCGCGGAGGGATCCCAATAGGTGGACCAGTTATGACGCTCCGAGAAATTTCCGGGTAAATCGTAGCGGAGACCGTAGTTTATCGTCAGCTTCTGCGTGACTCTCCACGTATCTCCAAAATAGAAACCGCGATAAGTCTCCTTTTGCGCCACTAGGGCCGGGATCGTCGCTTCGCCGAAACTGTGGTTGAACACGGTAGACTCGTTCAAGCCATATCCCAGCAGAAAATCGGCAAAGGCAGAGCCGCCTGCGGTCGGACTCACAGGGTTGTTCGTCGTCCAGCTACCGTTGAAGCCGAAAGCACCGCTGGCGATGTTCGTCTGTGCGTAGTTGTCGTAGGTCTCCGTAAGCTGGCCGCCGAACACCCACGTATGACGCCCCTTGATCCACGTCAGATTGGGCGAGAAGTTCACCTGCGTGTCATGGTCCGTGATGAAACTTTGGCCTTGCGAACAAGTTACGGCGGAGTCCTGCGGGTAGAAGCAGGGTGTGAAGGGCGACCGAGCCGCGGAAGGAACTTGCGAATTGTAAAGTGCGGGCCAACCGTATTGAGTCAAGTCAAAATTGGAGTTCGTCGGCGAACGAAGATAGTGGAAGCGGGTGCCGCTGCCGTTGAGGGCCAGAATCAAGTCGGGCCGGATCGCGTAGCTGTAGTCTATGGCGAGCGCGTTGGTTTGATACGTCTCCGCGCAGCGGTCGGCGCACAAACCCGTGCCAAAGGGATCCGTTGGCAGATCTAGCAGGTTGAAGAAGTTGTAGCGGGCAAAAATATGCTGGGTCGAAGTAAGGTTTTGGTCTACACGGGCGACGTATTGATTGGTGTTTCCGCCGGAGGCCGCGTTAGCGATAAAGTTACTATTTTCGGAGTTATTCGTCGGCATCGGAATGTAATTCAGCTCTACCAATGCCGCGGGGTTAATTACGGGAATCGTATTGTTGAGGAACTGCGTCCGGTTGCACCCTGTCCCGGTCGCGACACATCCAGCGCTCACGCTGAGTGGGTCGTAGATAGCAACATCCGCCGGAAAGACGCCTCCACGTTCAGCCACCGTGGGGACCGTGGTGCTGAATGGCGTGGATGCCCGCTGACGGTATCCGTCATACGCGAAGAAGAAAAACGTCTTGTCCTTGATGACCGGGCCGCCAAATGTGCCACCGAATTGGTTCTGAACATAGGGAGGCTTGGCCTCGGGGTTCGGCGAAAAGTTATAGGGGGAAGCATTCAAAACCTTATTTCGGAGATACTCGTACGCTTCGCCGTGATACTGGCCCGTCCCGCCCTTGGTGCTCAAGTTCACAACGCCGCCGGCGAACTTGCCCCATTCCGGGCCGAGGTTGTTGTACTGGACCTTGAATTCGGAGATGGCGTCCTGGTCAGGAATCAAAACAGGCAGGTTGATGTAACCGATGTTCACGGGTTGGCCGTCAATGTATTCGGCGCTCTCGTTACCGAACGAGCCGCCGACTTGATAATTGCCCCAGCTAAAAGGATTCTGACCTACCTGCGAGCCGCCGGAACCGCCCTGGGCGATGGCGGCAGGAGAAAGGGTTATGAGGTTGAAGACGTTGCGGCCATTCAACGGGATCTCGTTGGTCTGGCGTTCGTCGATGACCTGACCCAGCGACGTGGTGGTGGGCTGGAGCAGCGGCGTCTCACCAGTTACTTCCACAGTCTGGCTTACGGCGCCAATTTCCAGGGTCACGTCAATGCGGACGGCTTGCTGCACTTGCACGACGACTGATTCGCGCTTGAAGCGCTTGAAGCCGGTCTTCTCCGCTTCGATTGCGTATGCACCGGGATTCAAATTGACGAAGGAATAGAGGCCGTCCGGACCGGTGGTAAAGGTTTGCTTTGCGGTGGTCGCCGCGCTGGTCAACGTGACTTGCGCGTCCGCGACAGCCGAGCCCGATGCATCCGTTACAGTCCCGGAAATCGAACCGAAGGTGGACTGTGCCGATACTGGCGAACTCAGCAGCAAGGCAGTGAAACAGAAACAGAGGCAGACAACCAAAGCACGCAGAAACCGATCGGCCGACTTATTCATGAGTCTTTTCCTCCCCTCAGAGAGGCGCGTTAGGCCTACCCACCTCGGACGACAAAATTAGCCACAGCAGTACGCGCTCAAACGGTTTTCGCTTAAGGCGTCACAGCGCAATGGCTAGGAGATTTGGGCACACCACGACACACCGTTTACAACCGTTACTCCACCCTGCATCCACCCATAATCACTCGATACAACCCATCCGTTTTTTCGATACCAGTGGGCAGCATTTGGCGCAAAAAGGCGTCTTTTGCCACATGCTCAAACCGAAAGCCACTTCCCCACCCTGGCAACGACTTGGTATCGTTCCCAAAACTTGATAAGTCTTATAGACATTTTGAATACAGGTTGTCAACAGAATATTCGTGCTGGCGAGCGATTTTCGGGCAAAGCGTTAACCGGACGCCTCCGGCGAGGGGTCAAGGGGCCGCAAATCTCAGGATTGGTGATCTTCTGATATTCGGATCAGTACTTTGCCGAGTGATATCACGACAGGATGGCACCTTTTGCTGACTTGGCGGGATTGGGGCTGACAATTCTGCTCTGTGATGTCAAATGAGTTTATGCCGAACGTGTCATCGCGCCGCCGGCGATCGAGCAAATCGCGCTGGGATGCAGGGTTGAAGAGGCCGCTATGTTGCAGGGAGTGGAGAGGGCACCCGTTGCTCAGGGCCGCGACTGCGGCGCGGGCGCGAAAAATCCGAAAACTCGGATATGAGTCCGCTGATGCGACTCGGACCCCAGAGCGCCAGCCCGGCGAAGCGATTTGGTTGGCTATCCCCCGAATCGCTGACGCGTGCTGCCTGACTTGCGAATGGTCCCGGGCCTTTCCGCGCGACGAGAAAAACCCGGACCATCCTTGCGTTCACTGATTTCGCGGCCGCTTACAGCTCGCGCGTGGCGGCGTCGGCTTCTTCCGCCAGCTGCTTCAACGTCTGGAAGAACTTCGGAGACTGCCCGAAGAAGAGGCCGCCGTTGGTGAGCGCCGTGACGGCTGCTTGTGCGCCCGCAAATCGATCATCGCTCGCCGACCACGGGACGGGCGTGCCCGCGGCCGTACGCACGACCTTGTTTGACCCCTTCGTGAGTTGCGGAAAATCGAACGGAACTGGGCTGGGGCTGGCCATCGTGAACAAAGTGGTTCACGACCACGGCGGCTCAGCGGCGGTGGAACATACATCCGCGACGGGAACCACTTTCCTGGTGAAATTGCCGCGAACCGTGAACGTTGTGAGCGAAGCGACGCTCACCGTCAACGGCTAACATACGCATCGAGACCGGTAACTCGTGTCATAACTATAGATCGAGCACATGTGCTGCCTGTTTCCGAATGTCCTATTGCATCGGATTCTGACACCATGTAGACTCGGCTCATGTCACTAGGTCCCACGAACCCGAGGATGGCGCAAAGCTGTTGTTGTCTTTGTTGCGCATACGTCGTGTCCTCTGGCACTGGGAGGCTAGTGAACTAAGACTCTTCAACTAGCCGAGCTTTTGTTAAGCCCACCGCCAGAAGTTAGCTGGCAGGTGGGTTTTTTGTTTTTAGGCGCCTTTTTTCAACCAGGGAATAAAGGGAACAGGACAAATGGCAAGCGTACCCCAGGAACTCTTAAAGGACGCGTTTTCGAATAACGGTTGGGAAAATGACGGCATTGTTGCGTCTTCCGAGCGGAATCTGAGCCACCTGAAGACGCTGGAAGCCGAGAGTATCCATATATTACGGGAGGCAGCTGCGGAGTTTTCACGGCCGGTGATGCTTTATTCGATCGGCAAAGATTCGTCGGTGATGCTGCGGCTGGCGCAGAAGGCCTTCTTTCCCGGAAAGATTCCGTTTCCCTTGCTGCATGTGGATACCAGCTACAAATTTCCCGAGATGATTCGGTTTCGCGACGAATACACCCAGGAGATCGGCGCGCGACTGATCGTGCACCGC
This sequence comes from uncultured Acidobacteriota bacterium, assembly GCA_963780035.1. Classification (GTDB taxonomy): domain Bacteria; phylum Acidobacteriota; class Terriglobia; order Acidiferrales; family UBA7541; genus Palsa-295. Next base: position 340,182 of record CAWAAG010000029.1, read on the forward strand.
AACCAGGAGGCGCTGGACGCCGGGGCCAATCCATTTTCATTGGGGACGCAGAAATGCTGCGGTCTATTGAAGACCAGGTCGCTGCTTGACGCGCTGGCGGAAGGTGGATTCAACGCGGCATTCGGCGGCGCGCGGCGGGACGAGGAAAAATCGCGCGCGAAAGAGCGGATCTATTCATTTCGCGACGCGCACGGGCAGTGGGATCCCAAGAGCCAGCGTCCGGAACTTTGGAATATTTTCAATTCGAAGGTCGATAAAGGCGAGAGCATCCGAATTTTCCCGCTTTCGAATTGGACGGAGCTGGACGTCTGGTTATACATCCACGCGGAAAACATCCCCATCGTGCCGCTTTATTTTGCGCGCGAGCGGGAATCGGTGATACGCGGCGGTTCCATCATTTTGATTCATTCGAAGGACCAGCTTGGCGCCGGCGAGAAAACACAACTCATCCAGTGCCGCATGAGGTCGCTCGGCTGCGTGCCGTGCACGGGAGCCATCCGGTCGGAGGCTGCCACCGTTCCCAAAATCATCGAGGAGATGATTTCGTTTCGCCGGTCCGAGCGCGAAAATCGCGCGATTGACCATGATGAAGAAGGTTCGATGGAAATCAAAAAGCGGGAGGGCTACTTCTGATGTCTCCCCAGACGGCCATCGCGCTGCGGAACGAATTTGCGGTATTTCTCGAGCAGAACCTCGAGAAGGAACTGCTGCGATTCACGACGGCGGGAAGCGTGGACGATGGGAAGTCCACGCTCATCGGAAGGCTGCTGCACGATTCCAAATCGCTGTACGAGGATCAGCTCGCTTCCGTGAAAAAGAGTCCGGTCAACCGTTCCAGCGGACCCATAGATTTTTCGCTGCTTACGGACGGATTGCGCGCCGAGCGCGAGCAGGGCATCACCATCGATGTCGGCTACCGGTATTTCACCACCGCGCGGCGGAAATTCATCATCGCCGATACGCCCGGACATGAACAATACACCCGCAACATGGCTACCGGCGCATCCACCGCGGATCTGGCGGTGATTCTGGTTGATGGGGAAAAGGGACTGTTGCCGCAGACGATGCGGCACGCTTACATCGCGTCATTGCTGGGAATCCCTCGCGTGGTGGCCGCAATCAATAAAATGGACCTGGTGGGATATCGAAGGGAAAGATTTCTGACTCTCAAAAAAGATTTTTTGGCGCTGGCGGCACGACTGGGACTTGCGGAAGTGCAGTGCATTCCGATCAGCGCGCTGGCAGGAGACAACGTGGTCGAACGCAGCGCGCGCATGCCGTGGTACGTAGGCCCGGCGCTGCTCGAACATCTCGAAACTGTGCCGATCACCAAACCGGCGGAGACGCAAGGCATCCGGTTTCCGGTGCAGTATGTGATTCGGCCCGACGCAAACTTTCGCGGATTCGCGGGGCAAGTTGCCGGCGGCGTAATTCGGCCGGGTGACGCGGTTACCGCGCTGCCTTCCGGCCGGCAATCTCGCGTGGAATCGATCGTCACCTATGACGGTCCGCTGGCCGAAGCGTTTTTCCCGATGTCCGTGACTTTGAAGCTGGAAGATGAGATCGATCTGAGCCGCGGGGACATGCTGGTGGCGCCGGACACTCCGCCGAACGTGTCGCAGCGATTCGCGGCGACGATCGTGTGGATGCACGCGCAGCCGCTCGAGATTGGACGCAGCTATTTGATCAAACAGAACACGCGGCAGGTGCCGGGAAGAGTTACGAAAATACGTCATCGCGTCAACATCAATACCCTGGGACAAGAATCCGCCGAGCAATTGGATATGAACGACATTGCGGTGGTGGAACTGGAAACGAATCGCCCGCTCTTTTTCGATTCTTACGAGCAGAACCGCACGACCGGTAGCTTCATCATCATCGATGCTCTGACGAACGCAACTCTGGGCGCGGGGATGATTCGCGAAAATCTTCCGGAAGGCGGCGGGAAATGGACGAGGCTCGAAAGGCCCGAGCTTGAGGCGAGGATCAGTTCCTTCGAACGGCATCTGCGCCACGGACATCTGCCGGCCGTTATTTTGGTGAATGACCGTGCCGGGCTCGCGGCGCGAATCGAGCGGGCGCTTTTTGAAGAAGGATTTGAAGCAATAGTGGTTGGCGGAGAGAGCGACGCGGCCATTTCACCGCAGGTGGCGTGGTCCGCCTTGTATGCCGCCGGCTTTGTGGTCATCTACCAGAATGCGTCGCTGGGGCCGGAAGAGAGATTGGAGATGAAAGAGGCGGCTGGCGAGCGTTTTTTCGACCTTGCTGAATCGGAATTGCCGCTCGGGGACGCGGAGGCCGTTGCATACGTTTTGGCTTTGACCAACACGCTGCGCGTTTCAGCCGGAACCGGGAATCACGGGAAGGTGGTTTGACATGGACACAACGTTTGCAGCAGATAGCATCGAAAATCTTAGTCCGGTGGAGGCGTTGAACGCGGTGCTCGATGCGCACGCTGGCCGTCTTGCGTGCCTGACGTGCAGCTTTCAGGCCGAGGACATGATTGCGCTCGATCTGCTTCGCAAACACATTCCTGCGATTCCGGTGCTGTTCCTCGACACCGGCTATCACTTTGCGGAGACGTATGAATACCGCGACCGGATGGCGAAAGAATGGTCCTTGAACCTGGTGAACGTGACTCCGCCGCAAACGGTAGAGCACCAGGAATCGCAATTCGGAATCCTCTATCGCAGCGACCCGACGAGATGCTGCCAACTGCGCAAGGTTCGGCCGCTGTTCGACGCGCTGGAGCCTTACGAGATCTGGTTTACGGGTTTGCGGCGGGAGCAATCTCCCACGCGGAAAAACCTGAAGAAGGCGGAGGAGCATCGGCTGCCCAGCGGAAAGACACTCTTGAAAGTCAGCCTGCTGGCGGATTGGGGTTGGGGACAAGTGTGGGAGTACACGGCGAAGAATCAGCTTAGCTATTTGCCCCAGTACGATCAGGGATATTTGAGCATCGGTTGCGAGCCGTGCACGGCGATTCCGGATGATCCGAAGAATCCGCGCTCGGGGCGCTGGGGTGGGAAAAAACTGGAGTGCGGAATCCATACTTTTTCGGAGAACGCGCAGCGATGAACTACCTCGCCGGATTCATCATCGCGCTCACAGTGGGATTGACGGGAATCGGCGGCGGGAGTTTCACGGTTCCGGCGCTGGTGTTGCTCGCGGGCCTTACTGCGGGGGAAGCAGTCGGAACGGCTTTTTTGTTTGCCGGCGTACTGCGCTTGATCGCCGCTCCTTTTTATCTTGCGGGAAAACAGATTCACGCGCGGTATTTGTGGCTGCTGCTGCAGGGAGCGGTGCCGGGCCTCCTGGTGGGTATCTGGTTACTGCGTCTATTGAGCCGCGACGCGGGAAGCCCCGTGGTGATCCTTATATTGGGCGCGCTGCTGGCGGCCTCGTCCAGCATCAGCTTCATACGGCGCGCGCAAAATCCTTCGTTTGCCGGGAAAAATCATCGCTGGCTGCCGTGGCTTGCCTTGCCGATCGGAGTGGAATCGGGATTTTCATCGGCGGGCGCGGGGGCACTGGGAACCGTGCTGCTGCTCAACTATTCGGAGATGACGCCGGCGCAAGTGGTGGGAACGGATTTGCTATTTGGCTTGGTGTTGGCGGTGATCGGGAGCGCCTTTCACTGGAGTTTTGGCTCAATCAGCCTGCCGATTCTTTCTCAGCTTCTTCTGGGCGGCATTCCGGGAGTGGTGCTGGGGTGCTTGCTGGCGCGAAGGGTTCCCGCGAAGAAACTGAGGATGGCTGTGGCGATGGTGGCTATCTTCGCAGGACTACAGCTCGTGTGGAGCGGAGGACGCTCGCTTGCCGCGAGGCGCGCGACGAATACGGCGAAGGTCATCGTGGCGGCGGAGGTGGTTCATGCGCGGTGACCAGATCTCTTTTGTGGCGGAATTCCCTCGCGCCGGCTGGCCACGCCGCCTCGCATCGCCGGGGTTGGTGATAATTTTATCGGGAGCGCCGGCTCATTGGCTTTGGCGAAAATTGCGGAGTGCGGGCTTGTCGGGAATTCACGAAGGGCAACGCTAGCCGCGAGAATCGTCGCGGGATCGCGAGAGCGGGGTGAATTCGACGCCAGCCTGCCGCAGTGCATTCGCGACGGCCGCGGCAATCGCCGGGGCGCCCGGAGTGTCGCCATGGATGCAAATGGTCTGCGCGTTTGTGATGATCTCTGTCCCGTCACGGGTAAGCACGGTCCCCCGTTCCGCGATGCGCAATGCCTGTTGCGCAGCTTGGGCGGGATCGCGAATCAACGCGTCCTCGAACTTGCGTGAACGCAACGCACCGTCCGCTTCGTACCGCCGGTCGGCAAAGGCTTCGCCGGCTACTCGGAAGCCCCCTTCGCGAAAGACGTCGAGCATCAGCGAGCCAGCCAGACCGACTAGCACGACGTCCCGATCCCACCGCGCGACTCCGGCGGCGATCGCTTGGGCAATCAACCGATTTCGCGCGGCCTGGTTATAAAGTGCGCCGTGGGGCTTCACGTGAGTCACACGGGTGCCGCACGCGGCCGCAACTTCGGCGAGAGCTTGCACTTGCTCGAACACGGAATCAGCGATTGCGTCTGGCGGTAGCTTCAATTCGAGGCGGCCAAAATTTGCCGGATCGGGATAGCCGGGATGCGCGCCTATATCCAGTTTCCAGCGAAGCGCCTGCTGAATCGTGGCCTTCATGGTTTGCGAGTTGCCGGCATGTCCTCCGCAGGCAATATTGACCGACGTCAGCGAAGGCATTAGCGATTCCTGAGCGCCATCGCTGATAGCTTCCGGCAGCTCGCCCATGTCGCAATTCAGATCGATGCGCTTCATTCCAGAATCAACTCTCCGGATGCCAGCAATTTTTCCTGCGCGATCAGCAGGGAACGCGCTTCGTCGAATGTGACCTGTTCAAAGCGAATCTCGTCGCGGGGACGAAGTTGACCCACGCGATGGAGGTCGGCGGAAATTATGTTGGCGATCTTTGGATAGCCGCCGGTGGTCTGCTGGTCCACGAATAGAATGATGGGCGCGCCGCCTGGCGGCACCTGAATGGCACCTAGCGAGACGCCTTCGGTAATCATCTGGCCCGTGCCCTGCTGTGCAATTGTGGCGCCCTCCAGCCGAAGTCCCATTCGATTGGATCGCTCGCCGACGCGATAGGTGCCCGCGTAAAACGAGCGCAGCGATGACTCGGAAAACCAATCGGCCTGTGGGCCGGGCGTGACGCGCAAGACTTCGCGGCGGTACAAAGGCTGCGAGGCCTGCGGAGCGATGGTTCTCTCGTGGAAAGGCTTGGTTTTGCTGGTAGACCCGATGTGCAACACGTCTCCCTTTCGCAGGGGCCTGCCCTCGAAACCGCCGAGGGCGCTTAGGATGTGCGTTGACGCGCTATCTAAGAACGGCGCTACGGCGATTCCGCCCTGAACACAAAGATAGCAGCGCGCTCCCGTATTTGTGGGACCGAGGCGAAGACTCTGGCCGGGCCGCACCTCGACCGACGTTCCCACTGCAATGCGGACTTCATCCAAGGTTGCAGCGAAATCGGAGCCTGCCAACGCCACGACGGCTCCTTCCGGAAATATAAATGTTCCGCCGAGCAGCATCATTTCCAATGCGGCAGCGCTCTGATCGTTAGAGACGAGCCGGTTCCCAAGTCGCAGCGAGATTGGATCGCCAGCGCCGGACGGCGAAACGCCGATGGGACCAAAGCCTTGCCGCCCTAAATCCTGTACGGTGGTCAGAAGGCCCGGCGCCTCGACGCGAATCGTGCTCATGAATTTTCCAGCGCCACGAATCGCGCGCGAGAAATCGGCGTAAAACGCACGCGATCGCCGATGGAGAGATAGCTCATCGCCTCGCGATCCGGGCGGAACATGGCGATGGGCGTGCGGCCAATCAATCGCCAGCCGCCGGGCGTAGCAAACGGGTACACGCCGGTCTGATTGCCGGCGATCCCCACGCTACCAGCGGGCGTGCTCCGGCGCGGGCTATCGAGCCGCGGCGTCGCGAGCGCTTCCGGCAATTCACCGAGATATGCGAACCCCGGAACGAATCCGAGAAAATAGACGATGTAAGTGGCCGAAGCGTGCAAATCGATTGCCTGGGTGGGCGTGAGCCCACGCAACGAAGCTACCTCGTTGAGGTCCGGGCCAAATTCTCCGCCATAGCACGTAGGAATTTCCAGCTCTCGCGGCTCTGGGAGTGGCACGGCGTCGAGCCGGTCGAGATATCCGAGTAGGATCGCTTCCAAGTCACCGTGGTTCAAGATCAGCGCGTCGAAGTTGACAAGAATCGAGCAATACGCGGGATTGAGATTTCGTAGGCCCACGATTGGTTCTCGCTCCAGCAAGCGGAGCAATTTTCTGACTCGCTGGTGGACATCGAGCGTGATCTTTTGGTCGAAGTAAACCAAAAGCGATTGATCGCTCGCGGGCTGGAACCGCGGGGTAGCGGTCGGCGGTGTCTGCATTGCGGGGAATTATATCGTACGCAGGATTCCGCGCGAGCAGATGGCATACAGGCATAGTCTCCGAGGTATCGCGAGGGCGCTTCTGGTCGAAAGGGTCGATCAGACTCTGGATTCCTCAGTGGCAAGCCATTCTTGCAACCTGTGCGCCAGCTTTTCCCTCCTTTACACCGCCAACCAATCGAATGCTGACAAATTAATTGAATCCATCAAAACAACTATTTGAATGCCCGAAGCTTGGTCCAATTTGATACTCACCCGTGTTATCTTTCTCGCGCATTTCGGATGCAACGAGCGTTCTTCGGCTGCTGCTCGCGCGCGCGGAGCCAAGAGCAATTTCAGCATGTAAGTTCCCATGATCGATGATCCGGTTCTATTGAACGATTGGCATGTCGTGGCGCGATCTTCGGAAACGAAATTAGGAGAAGTTCGGTCCGCGCGCCTGCTGGGCAAGGACCTGGTGGTGTGGCGAAACAACGATGGCGTGAGCGTGTGGGAAGATCTCTGCATTCATAGGGGCTCGAAGCTTTCGGCGGGGCGCATCGCGAACGAGTGCCTGATTTGCCCGTACCACGGCTGGGAATACGATGCCTCCGGGCAATGCGTGCGGATTCCCGCGCACCCTTCGCAGCCGCCGCCCACGCGCGCGCGGACGAAGGTTTATCACGCTGCGGAGAGATATGGCTTGGTGTGGGCGTGTCTCGCAACGCCGACGCAAGACGTGCCCGCTTTTTTCGATGGGAACGATCCTGCGTTTCGTAAAGTCCACGCGGGTCCGTATTTCTTCAAAGCGCACGCGCCACGCGTGATCGAAAACTTTCTGGATGTAGGGCACTTCCCATTTGTTCACGCGGGGCTCCTGGGCGATCCCAGCCACACCGAAGTCTGCGACTACGAGGTGGAGACGACAGCCGATGGCATCCTTGCGAAGGATATTCGCGTCTGGCAGCCGGATCCCGACGGCACCGGACAGGCTGCGGAAGTGAAATACACGTACCGAGTGATGCGACCCTTGACCGCCTATTTTCTAAAATCGCATCGCAGCGAAAGCTTCTCCATCTTCTGTTGCGTGACGCCGGTGGACGAGGGCGAGAGCGTGGCCTGGATGATCCTGGCGCTGAACTATTCGCTGGAGACAACCGACGAGCAACTGCGAAGTTTTCAGGACGCGGTGAGCGGGCAGGACATTCCCATCGTCGAGTCGCAGCGGCCGGAATTATTGCCGCTGGATTTGCAAGCGGAATTGCATCTGCGGTCGGATCGCACAGCCATCGCCTACCGGCAATGGCTGACAAAAATCGGCTTGAAGTACGGTACGGCTTGAGCAGCGCCGGCACGATCGTTCCTCCTGCTTTGCGTCCATCGGCGCGATGGTTTGTGCCCGGTGACGTGGAGGGTTCCTTCGGTCTGTTCTTCAGCGGTTTCCCGGATTTGCTGCTGATCGCCGGATTGGCGCCGCTCTGCGGACTGCCCCTGGATTTGGTGGCCACGCGTATTTTGCCCGCCGTAGCGTTCTCTATTATCAGCGGGAATCTTTTTTACGCGTGGCAAGCACACCGTTTGGCGGAGAGAACCGGCCGGACCGACGTGACCGCGATTCCCTTCGGCGTAAATACTCCGACGATTTTTGCGTACGTGTTTCTGATCATGGTGCCGGCCTACCAGCGGACTCATGACTCGCAACTCGCCTGGCACTTAGGCGTGTTCGCGTGCTTCGCGAGCGGGATCGTGCAAACCGCTGGCGCGTTCTGCACGGACTGGTTGCGCCGCCACACGCCGCGCGCCGCGCTTTTGTGTCCGCTGGCCGGTATCGCCATCGCCTTTCTGTGCCTGGGGTTCGTCTTGCGGATTTTTCAGACGCCTGAGCTGGCCCTTTTGCCGGCTGTAATCATTCTTGCGGTATACGGATCGGGAATTCGCTTACCCTTTCGGATACCGGGCGGTTTGCTGTGCATCGTGGTGGGCGTGGCTCTTGTGGTGCTTTTGAAGGCGCTGCACATCTACCGGCTGCCGCCGCCTCCGGCGATGATGGCTCTTGGTCTGCACTTACCCCGGCCCATAAATATTTTTGAATTCCTGCGCCGTGGCGAAGGCTGGGGATATCTTTCCATCATTCTGCCGATGAGCGCGCTCGATACCATCGTGTCGCTGCAGATTCTGGAAAGCGTGAAACTGGCTGGAGACGACTTTGCCACCCGTCCCTCGTTGCTGGTGAACGGGCTGGCGACGCTGGCAGCCGCGGCCTTCGGCAGCCCATTTCCCACGACGCTCTACTTCGGTCACATGGCTCACAAAGCATACGGCGCCCGAGCGGGCTATTCGATCCTGAGCGGCGCCGCAGTATTTGCGATCTGCATCACGGGATTGATCACTCCGATCATGCATTTCGTGCCGCTCGAGGTGGTGGCGATGCTGATCATCTGGTTTGGCCTGGCAATGATCGCGCAAGCATTTCAGGAGATTCCAAAATCCCACGCGATCGCGGTGGCGCTGGGCTTGCTGCCCATGCTGGCAGCGTGGGGATTGCAGCTCGTGGATTTGGCGCTGCGCAAAGGCGGGTCGAGTCTTTTTGCAGCAGCGCCGAAGTTTGGCGAAGAACTGGCGATCTACGGCATGATCGCGCTCAGCCAAGGCGCGCTGCTGGTTTCCATGGTTTGGGCGGCGGCGCTCGCTTACATGATTGACCGGCGTTTCCTCTTTGCGGCGGGGTGGATGCTGGCGGGGTCCGTGCTTTCGTTTTTCGGCGTCATCCATGCGTACAGCTTGAATGCGACCGGAGTCGTAAACAAGGTAGGCATCTTTGTCGCGCCTGAGTTCACGGTCAGCTATTTTGCTGCCGCGGTATTCTTGGCGGCCTGCCACTTCTATAATCGGCGGTACCCCTCGAGTTTGCAGAATTCGGAGCCCATCTGACTCGAATGATTGCGCCGGCAACCCCGCCCCAAAACCATTCAGTGAACGCTCGGGACAACCGCTTCATAGTGCTCCCAATGCGCGATCAGCTCGCGAACTACCTTGTCGCCGACTAGCTGCGCGGCCTCCAACGCGGGAAAGTATGCTGAATAATTGCCAGAGACCATGGTTTTCAGACTCTCGGAAACACTTGTGCCGGGTGGCTCACGATCGTAGTTACTGACCGTGCGAAGAACCAGCACGCGATTGAAATCCACGCGCCCCGCTTGCGCCAACAAGGTGAGTGCCTGCAGCGTGCCGGTGTCCTCCATCCCGCAGACCATGTAATTGCCTTTACCGCCGGTGTAGTAGCTGGTCCAAGCGTTCGCCCACTCATCCATTTTCGAGCCATGCCAGAAGGTGCTGGCGGAAAGTTGATCGCCCCTGGTTACAAATGGCGGCCTCACCGCATTGGGGAACCCGGCGAAACGCGAGCGTGAAGCACGCAGAGAATCCGAATCGGGAAGCGGAACATCTTGGGTGAGATGAAGCGCCCAGGCGACCAGGGTTGAATTCAGCGTGTAGACTTGCCCGTAATCAGCGTTGGCAGGTTCTTCGTACGGCGTGCCCTTGCGCAGCGGAACATATCCAGTCGGCCAATCTCGCGGGATTTGACGCGCGTCAATTTCATACGCAAGGTCGCCGTCCACGACGTGGTCCGCCCAAACAGCGGATCCCAGAGAAACGTCCTCGGGATCGCCTCCGCCAATCCCGGCGATGATCCAATACGCATTCAAAAAATCAAATCTTGGATCGAGACCGACCGCCATCACCGATGCTGCGGCCTTCGCCGTGCCGACGCCCGTCAAGATGCCAAGCACTCCTTCTTTGTTCAGGCGCGCATGGTGGAACGCCGACGGCACCGGAATGATCTCGTCGAGATGCTCGCGCTCGACCCAAAGCTGGTACTCACCGGGCGTGTCCCCCGTGTCCTGCCCTCGCTCAAACATTGTGACCACTACGACCTTGATGGGGATCGGTTTGGTGGGTGGCGCGGCTTGCGCAAGAAGCACCACGGGAAAAATCACGAAGACGGCCCAAATCAGAACGCACCGCTTAACGAGCGTAGCCATGAAATCTCCCAACTCCCAATCCGGTTGCTCGATCTGATGCGCTGTGCATTACGGGAATGAGACTCTATCTCACACCCTGTGGCAACGAAAATCCGCTCGTTCCGAGCCCCTCGCCGTTGGTGATGACGTCGAGTCCGAGGTCCGCCTGTTCGTGCACCGCTCAGCGGATGAATTGGTCGGTCTCCGGTCGACTCTGCCAGGATTTCTTCACACCATCTTCCACGCCGGTGTTTTGCGGGTGGCTACCTACAACGGTGCGGATGAAGGACGGCACAACTCGTTGCACAGTGTCTTCGATAGCCCAGCGGTCCGAAGATGTGCGGGCCTCATTAATGCGTGCCGGCCCTGCTTCTTCCGGCGGGCGGGGCGCAAAACCGATCTCGCGAATCGAGCGGGTACCGTCTTGATGCGGTAGGAGCGCCGCCAGGGATCGCGCAGGCGTTGCCGAGCCAAGCCTCGCCTGAGGCGCGCGGCAGATTGATCTGCACGCGACCCCAGCGGAGCAACGCCGAGCGGCGCAAGGTGCGGAGGACCTTCTCATTGCACGCAAATGACAGCTGTCGCATAAAGTCAGTACTAGCCACAGACTGATTTGCGGGCAGTGAGCGAGGAAACTGATCCGATAACTGGACGAAGGAACGCACTCCACAGTGTGAATGCGGGAGTGCGCGCAAAGCAATTTGACGGGCCGACATTGTTAGACATGTCCGATGACGCGACCATTGAGAGATCAGGATCGACCGGCCGCAGCCTTGCGAGCGATCAGCGCAAATCCTTTAGCGTGGGCATCCCTTTCGAGAGCGGACAATTGCGCTTGTGCCGCTGCCGCGTTGCCTGATTTCTTCTCCAATTCCCCGATTGCCAGGCGACACTCAAATTCGGTAGCTAGGTAACCATGCTCTCGCGCCTGTCGCAGCGTTTCGCCCAACTTAGGACGAGCGGCCTTCGCATCGCCGGACGCCAACAACTGACGTCCGGATGCAAGGTCAAACTGAAGTCGCGCTAGAAAATTCTGGCTCTTTGCCGCAAGCGGCGCTGCGTGCTCCAGTTCCAGCTCTGCGTCGGCTGATTTGCCTTGCGAGAGAAGTGCCTGGACCAGGACAATGCGCGCCGTGAGTTCCTCGTCGGGCTGTTGTTCCTGGCGGAACTGCGTGATTGACGTGCGCAGGGATTTTTCGGCATCGGAAGCATGGCCTTCTTCGATCGATAGCTTGGCTAAGTTGACCCGAGTTTCCGCTTCCGCTTGCTTTTCGCCCGTCTGGGCTCGCAAAGCCAGCGACTCCTCGTAGGACTTCCTGGCGCCAGCCAGATCGCCTCGATCCGAGCGTACATCACCAAGTCCGGAGTCCACGTAGGCGGCTGAACTCTTGTCGCCGACCCCATTCGCAGTTGCCTTGGCTTGCTGATAGGTAGTTTCGGCACGCTCCAGATTTCCTTGAAGTCTCGATAGATCACCTAGGTCGTTGAGCACCAGCGCCAAGCCGCTTGTGTCTTCCGCGGCCTCATAGCTTGGGATGGAGTCTTGGAACATTTTCTTCGCTTCACTCAGCCGGCCCTCCCGGAGGAAAGTGGCTCCGATGTTATTCGAAGTGGCGGCGAGGCCTTCTGCTTCTCCGTCTTGGCGAAACACCTTCGCCGCTTTACGCCACATGAATTCCGCTTTGTGAAGATCGCCGAGCTGATAATAGATAATAGCCATATCGTTGAGTGTTCTTGCTTCGTTATTCCGGTCGCCTTCCGAAGCATAGCTTTCTTTGGCTTTTTCGCAATCGGCGACGTTTTCTTCGGTAGATACCCCGACGGCGTAGTCTTGCTGGCAGAGGATTCCGTACGCGCGAGCCACAATGAAAGGAGAACCAAGAGCAGTACCTTTCGCCAAGGCCCGCTTTGCTTCAGATTGTGCAACAACCATATTCTGAGTGACCTGTGCCGACGCTTCCAGTAGATCGATACGCGGATCGTCTCCCGCTGGCGCCGGAAGCTGACGGAGAATTTTCAAAGTGGCCAGCCCGTCCTCGGGTTTCGACTGGTACTGAACGCGGGCCAAATCCAATCCATATTCGAGACTGTCCGGGTGCAGTTGAAAAAGAGAACGATAAACCTCCACGGCCTTTGGCAGGTTGTTCGATAACTCCCAGTAAGCCGCTTCGATCTGTAGTTTCTCGCTCACTGGCAGGTTTCCGGAAAGGTCCAGAGCTCGCTTGGCCTCCGCCGTGGCTTTCGATCGGTATCCCAAATGCTCCCAGGCATCGGACAGCGCGGAATGGGAAAGAGGATAATTGGGATCCGCAGCGACTGCCTTAACCAGCAGGTCCCGGGCGCCGATGAAGTCGAATTCCCAGAGTCTTGCCTTTCCTTCTGTATAGTATCGAATCGCGTTTTGATTGGAAGGCAGCGAAGCCTCTATTACTTCTGCATTGCCCGGCGGGAGTGCGCCCATCCCGAGGCGCTCCCGCAAGTCAGACCCGGCGCGAGTCGCCAGTTCGAATAGATCGTCTTTGCTCCCGGTTACCGCATCTTCGGCAATCGTCTCCCCATTGACCGTGTCCTGCAGCCGGATATCCAGGCGGATGCGATCTCCGGTCTTTCGCGGCATGGTGGTGTACGAACCAACCACGACGACATCTGCGCCGGGATTTTTCCGCAATTGTTCCAGAGTGGACTTCCCTAGCGTTTCCCCGTTTTCAAGTGGGAGTTCGCGCTTGGCGCGCGCTACGTCCTCATCGGATACAACTCGCAGACCCCCTCCCTCTGCCAATTCCGTGCTGACCATTTCTGAAAAAGCTTGCGACAACCAGTCATCGTCCTTGCGGCCGGGCAGGTTGCGAAATCCGAGAACGGCTACAGATCTCCGCACCGCCGGAGCGCTCGGCGAACTTTTTGCCGCGGCTACCGATGGAGACTGCCTGCGAAGCGTACGGAACCAAAAAGCGCCGACGAAAAAAATCGCGACGGCACAAATCAGCAGTGCCCGCCTGATATTGATCGGAGTGGGTTTGCCGTGAGCGGCGGATGCCGGCGGGATGGCCTCCGGCGAACTTCCGAGTGGAATTGGCGGGCTGCCGACCGCCGGCTCCTGGGGAACGCGCTCGACTGGAGCAACGAAGCGATATCCCTTGCGCGGGACGGTTTCGATGAACCTAGGATTGTCGGAGTCATCGCCGAGGGCGTCGCGAAGCTTGCCGACGGCAACGCTGAGAGACGCGTCAAACTCAACAAAGGTATTACCGGGCCAAAGACGCTCGCGGACATCCTGCTTGCTCACCATCCCGCCGGATTTTTCAAGCAAGAGGCAGAGGAGACGAAAGGGCTGGTCCTGAAGCTTGACCCGCACCCCCTTTTTCAGCAGTTCGCCTGCGCCGGGGTTCGCTGCGAAGACCCCAAAGCGGTAGACGAAAGATTTTCCAGTCGGAGCGGTCATCGGTTCCGTCGCAGTTTCGGGGGTTGGCGGAGCTTACCACAGACAACCGCTGCGGGACACAGTTTAGAAGTGCCGCTAACTGGAGCTCAACAAGAGGCTTAGCTATTTCGAAAGAGTTTGGGGTGAGTTTCTTTGACAGCATGAGCGGAGTGCTCCATCGTGGCGCGGTCGAGCAATGCAACGTGCTCTTCTTAGAGTTTTCACAATCGCGAGGGTGAACAATTATGCGTTTCGCAAGAACAACTCTGGTAGCAGTGGGCCTGCTGGTTTTTCTGGCGGGATCCGCCATGGCGGACTCAACGTCCTACACCGGCACGCTGGCGAATTCGACGGACAGCTATGCGCTGGTCTTCAACGTAGGGGGGACGTCGAGCGAGAACGTCACCATCCAGACGTGGGGATTTGGCGGCGGCGTGAATGCCGCGGGGCAGACAATTGCCGCCGGCGGGTTTGATCCGTTTGTTGGGATATTCAGCGGGACTGGCGGCACCGCGACGATGGTTACGGACGGGCTCGGCGACCCCTATGGAACATCCGACGCTCTTTCGAACTTTGGCGCGTTCGTTGGGTGCCCCCCAGCCGGGACCGTCAACATTGGCGGTTCCGTATGCGGTGACCTCACCATGCAACTGGCCCTGCTGCCCGGCACTTACACGCTGCTGCTCAGCGATGCATTATTCGTGCCAAACGCGGTATTCGACAACGGCACGCTGGACGAAGGCTTCAGTGATTTCACCGGCGGCGCGTTTCAAACGTGCAACACGGATTCCAGTGGAGCAACAACCTGCGCCACGGACACGGCCAATTGGGCGTTCGATCTGACGACCAGCGGCGGCGGCACCGTGCCCACTCCCGAACCGGGATCTCTGTTTTTGCTCGCGGGCGGATTGTGTGCCGTCGAATTTTGGCGACGGCGGCGCGAGCGTGTGGCGAGCCAGGTGCGCAATTGACTTCTGTGGGGAAGCGCGGCGCGAGTAAATTCCGATCGCAAGAGTAAGGAGCAACCATGAAGAGTTTGGCGAAACGAATGGTGAAGGTCGTCGTCGGCGTGGCGATTGCAGCATTTCTGCTGACGCTGGCGGCGCCGAAAGCGGCGCATGCGATTGTCAGTACGCTGGTCACGGTGGCGAATACGGCGGCAAATCCTGTGCCTGTGGACACGACGGCGGATGGAAGAGCAAGCATCGCGCTGGTCAGCAGCCAACAATTGAACGCTCCCGCAATATCTGGCCTGCAGGCATTTTTGAACGTAACCGACTTCAGCACGTTTATCGTGCCCGCAGGCAAACGGTTCATGATCGATGAGGTGTCAGCTCAGGTGCAAATCGAACCAGGCGGTCAGCCCCTCGTCATCATGGAGATCAATCAGGGCAGCGGGCATCTCTACCAGAGCTACATACCGCTAACGCTAGTTCCGGTAGCGACGACGGATACCCAGCTAAACTTAAATGCGTATGCGGCAATGGAAAAAGTGAGTCTGTTTGTGGATCCGGGCGGGCCATTTGAAATTTATTTTATGTCGGAAACGCCGAACTCGTCCGCGAACGCAAATGTCTACGTTATCGGCCACCTGATCGATTGCGGAAGCGGTTGCGCGGGGCAATAGTTCGATTTCAGATCCCAAATCAGCAGAAACACGATGATACAGCCGCAAAGGAGAGCGACAAGATGAAAACTCTGCAACGCTTCTTGATGGGCCTCGGCTCCGTTCTACTGTTAGCCGTGGCACTGCAACTCTGCGTACCTAAAGCCGCCCACGCCGTCGTCAGCACCTTAGTCACCGTCGCCAACGCGCCGTCCAATCCCGTATACACCACGGACGCCGTGAACTCCGAGAACCTCCTCCAGGTCACCTGCATTCTACCTGACACCAGCAATGATGGCAGCGGCTTCGTCTCCGACAAGAACTGCTACACGGTTCCCGCCGGCCAACGCGCCTTGATCGAGCAGGTCGACGGTATCTGCAGCACCCAGACCGGTACTGCCATCGCCAACGTCTCGCTCTATGTAGACTCCAAAACTCAGCACCAGCTTCCCTTGACCTTGGAGAGTGGAAGCACGGACCTAAATTTCTACACCTTTAGTGTCCCATCCCACTACTACTCGGGCGTCAACGCTACGTTCGTGAGCTACGCCGGCGCTTCGACAGGAGCTGCCGCGAATTGCTACGTCAACGTATCCGGCCGTCTGATGCCCGCGGATTAAGGGCAGCTTAGTTTTACCGCTAATATTTGAGGGGTGGAAAACTGGGAGACCACGTAGCCTTCCGGATCGCGGACTTTGGCAGCCCGATCGAGGTGTTTTGCACGCACGGCCCGGGATTCTCGGGATTGGCCCTGGCCAGCTTCTACGTCGCGGTCATCTGGAAAGTGTCGAGTAATCGGGCAACAGCTTGGTGATTCACAATTCGCGGGAGGAGAAAGAAAAATGATGAAGTCAGTGCGCAGCGCGCTGGTTGGAATCGGTGGATTGGCAGTTTTGGCGTTGCTGATGACGCTGGCGGCGCCGAAAGCGGTGCATGCGATTGTCAGTACTCTGGTGACGGTGTCGAACACGACGGCCAATCCCGTTCCGACCCAGCAAGTCATCCCGGGCCAGCCGTTCTTTGCCCGGATGGTGCTGTCTGGTGGAGCGGCACAATCGGCTGGACCCGGGGCCTCCGGAAGACTGGCGGTCACCAACGTCACCATCTCCAACTTAGGCAGCGGCACCCAGGAAGTTTTCGTTTTCGCGCCGGTCGTCACGACGGGTGGCACTTGCGGGGACGCGGTCATTGGCGGCTCAGATCCGTCGATGCGCCTGCTCGTGCCACAGGGCCAAACCTTGACCGTTTCTTACCCTACAGCGCTGATCTTCTCGCCCGTTAATGGAGTATCGTGCCTTGCGGCGGAAAACTTTGTGAGTGCGCCGATCGAGGTGTACGTCACAGGTTTCGTACAATAAGCCTCGAGTCGGACGCCGGCCATCTCCACGTGAGACAAGTTTTGAGTCAGGGATTACGAAAAAGCAGCAAAAAGAAGAAAAGCAACACGAAACTTTTTAAACGCTGCTTAACGGGACTAGGCACCGTTCTTCCCGATTGTAAGAATGCTCCATGAACTCTGCTATGTTCGTGCGCAAGTGCTTCAGGTTGTTGTGCCGATTTGCGTAAATTTCCTCTCGCTTTAGTGTCGTCATGAAGCTTTCGCAACGCGCATTGTCGTACGCGTTCGTGGGACGGCTCGTGCTCGCAACCATGGCGTACTTGTCCAACGCCGCCACATATTTCGGGCTCGCGTATTGCAGCCCTCGATTGGAACGGTGCACTAAACCCGCTTCCGGCTGCCGATCCGCAACTGCACGCTCACACGGAGCCACGGTGAGCCGGCTACCAATCATCGTTCGATCCACAGCCCACCCTACAACTTGGTGAGAGAGACTATCGAGGATCACCGCTACGTAGCTAAACTCGCCGTTCAGGCGAACGTAGGTGATGTCTGCCACCCAGAGCTGATTGATACTCGTCCGCGTCGTGCGACTCGCTAAGTGCGAGTACACTTCGCACTTATGTCTCGAGTTCGTAGTGACGACGAACCGCTTCAGTTGAGCTGGGATCGGGAGATTTTTTCTGCGAGGGCTGGCCGGCCAGCCGCTCCGGATCGGCACGGCGACGGCAATAACACCGGCGACAGCGCTGGCGATCGAGAAGGACGCGATGATTTGCGTGCTTCATGCGGAACGCGAGTTATCCGATCGCTTCCTTACTTTTATGCTTGCGAGGAATATCCGAATCGAAGAGGACTTCGTGGATCAACTGTTTAACTGATGCGAGAAACGGCTGGCGCGAACGCTGCTTCTGCTGATGCGCTATGGCCAGTCAAGTACGGCGGCGGCCTGCGGATCAACAAGTCTCTGCTAAGTGTTCTCTTATACGACTGACTCAGGTCGCTGCGTGCTCTAAGTCGTACGGCGACGATCTGCGGGCCTAACGACGAGTGGGTAGAAGCTGGCCAGGGCCTACGCCGGCGCCTGCTGCGGTCCTGCAAACCGGACCGACGAGTCAGGATCTCGGTTAGGCTGACACCACGCAAAAAGCCCGCTTGACTTGAGGCCGCGAGAGGTAGGCCAGCATCCAGACGGCCGTGGCCATCAGAAGTAAATGGCAAACGAGCGACGGAACAGCCGGAACCAGCACGTATCCCCGGAAAACGGTGAGGCTGAGAATCGTACATCCCATGCCCACGGCAATGGATGCGATCGATACGACTCGCGCCCATTCACGCAATTCCAACACGCCTAGCGCGAGACAGACGGCAATTCCTGCGAGAACCAGCAGTGAGAAACCTCCCGCGACTCCCATTCCGGCGATCGCCACCGAGACGGCATCTCCCGAATCCGCGCCCGTCATGCCCATCACGGCAACGACAAAGAAAGCGATGGAGCCGACAGCCAGAATCGCTGCTGCGCAGAACGTCAGTATCGCAATGATGCTTACACCGATGGGGCGCTTCATGATCGTACATCTCCGTACAAACTTCGAGTCGCACAGGAAGCAAGGTCACACCATTTCTCCGGGTGCCGGAAAAGCAGTGTGACCGATTCGCTCTCTTCTCCAACGGACCGTTTCGCGTATTAGTCGTGATCGGGATGACTGTGGCGCCAGTTCCAGTAATCGTGCTGACGTTTGTGGCTCTGTTTTTCGTACGCGCGATAGCTCTCGTGTCTTTCTGTCAGGTAGCTGCGATAGGCGTGGTCTTCGCGATCATCCCAGTTGTGGTAGTCATGATGGCCCGAATCATAAACTCGAACCTGAACGCCGGCTTCCTGAGGGGTTGCCGCGGCGACCAGGGGCCCGAAGGCCAAAAGGCTGATCGTCAGAATTGCTGCGGATACAACGCGATGTGCGTGGTGCATATACGGTAGCCCTCCCGAGCGCGATTCCTAATTTCTCGATGCTGAAATCACTGCAGCGCCGACTATGCCCGGAGTGCGGGTACAAAGATGTGCTGTTCAGCACACCTGCAGAGAAAGAATGGCGCGTACGGACTTGAGGAAATGAATATTGCCCATCCGAGGTTTACTTGCGGCCGTCCACGCCGATTGTGTTTGCGCTGGATAAGAACACCCGCGGATACAGATTTTTTCCGTCGTCCGGTGTTGCCTCTGCCCAGAGCCAGGCTGCGGGTGCGGGAGTGAGTGGCCGGTGGCTACCAGGCCGCGTTAATCCCCCTCGATTTTTTCCGTGGCAGCAAACTTTCGGTCTACGTGTGGGCCTGAGCGCAGACCGCCCGAATGCAGCACACAGCGCTTACCAACTGCAACTCCACAAGTGGGACAGGGGACCGAGGCGACCTGCTTCGGTGTAAGTTCACGTTTCTTCATTGCAACAGAGTGCCGCACCGCTAGCCGCGAGAATGTTCACTTTTGAACACTTTTTGTACTCGTAGTTAGTTTCTTGGAAGTGCCGCGCACGTCCGAGTCGCGGCGAGATTAGCCTAGTCGTGCAGCACAACACTGAGCAGTGATTTATTGATGTGAATTTCGCCGTTGTACTCAATAAATCCCAGCTTCCGGAATTTGTTCATGAAAAAGTTGACTCGCGACCGCGTCGTGCCGATCATGTCCGCCAGCGTGTCTTGCGACATTTTGGGGAGAGTGCTCCTGGGATCGCCGGGTTCACCATAGCGAGCAAGCAGCAGCAAAGTGCGAGCCAGCCGTTTCTCGCTGGAATTGAACAGCTGGTCGATCAAATCCTCTTCGACCCGGATGTTGCGCGCCAGCATGTAGGCGATGAAGCGGTCCGACAGCTGGTTTTCCTTGTGCAACGCGCGAATCATCTCTTTTTTCTCAATGACAAGAACCGTGGTGGACGCAATTGTAGTCGCCGCCGCCATGCAAATCGCCTGGCCCGCCAGGCAACCTTCCCCAAAGAAATCACCCGGTCCTAGAATCGCGACAACCGCTTCCCTGCCGGATTTATTGACCACCGTGAGCTTGACGCCGCCTTCTTGAATGTACATGACGTTCTTGGCGGCATCGCCCTGCGCGAAGACAGTCTCTTTTTTCGCGAATTTGGCAACTTTTCTACCGAGGCCGGCGGAGTCCAGAAACAGTTTCACATCGAATGACGGGTACCTTGCCTTCCCATTTCGAGCGGAGTGCGGAGACGCTTTGACAAAGAGACGCCGGACAGCGGAAGAGGCCATATGCCAGAGTACCGTACACTCCCACCCTGCTGGCTGTGCAATATTGAACAGCCACAGATTTCAGCTGCATCTAAGATGCTGCCTCCGATGGGGCGAAACAAATGACGAGCGAGGGCTAGGCACCTTCGTTCCGCACCTGTCCCCGGACACAATGTCCTTACCCCGCAGCTCGAGGGGAAACCCAAGAATTGAGGGCAAGAATATGGATTTCGGAGGTTTCTGCGATTCTTGGAACCGATCCGTGGAAAGACTCCAGAAACAATGCAGTCAGTTCAGCGGCGGAATTATCTTTGGCCTGGCGCAAGAGGAAATGAAGATGCGCCGGGATGATTTGGACAAGCGAATCGAAGCCCACATCCAATAGCAGGGAACGCAGCGAGCATAAAGCAGGCGAGGTGGTCACCATGACTGAGCGGGAGGCGCGTACGAAGAGGGCACTTGGGAAGCTATGGCCCTATCCGAATTGTACGAACAACCGGCACAGCCAGCTCGATGGAGAGTGGCAGATTCTTGAGCTGATATCTCTGGGTGCGCCGCTCGCCGGAATCTTGAACCAGCTCTGTATCGCGATTGATGTCCAGTTCGGCGACGTGATCTCGCTGGTCTCGCTCGCGAATGAGGAAGAAAATCACTTTTGTTCGGTCACCCAAAGGGCCGTGGAAGTCGGTCTGGATGTTTTTTCTTCCACGGGCATTCTTGCGGTTGACCAAACTCTGCTGGGGACGCTGGAGATCTATGGCTGCGAACCGCGACGACCCACGGAGAATGAATATAAACTGATTCAGCGGGCGAGTCATCTGGCGGCTATTGCGCTGCAACGTCACGCGGACGAACAGGACTTCAAGAGGACCTTGAGGCGTACGGGAGGCAGGATCGCCGGCGCACACGAACTAACGCCGTTTGTGAATTGACGCCTTTTCGTCCTGGGGTGCTGGAATTCAGACGGCAGAAGACGCTGCGACCGATCTGACGAAACGACCATGTACAAACAATTCTTCGGACTGCGCGAAAATCCCTTCAACGTCAACCCGGATCCCCGCTACTTGTTCCTGACGCCGCAGACCCGGGAGGCGTTGGACGATTTGACATATGGAATTCAGGCCCGCCAGGGCCTCATCCTGCTTACCGGGGAAGTCGGGACGGGCAAGACTACACTGATTTACCGCTTGCTGGAGTGGTTGCACCAACAGCAGACGCCCACAGCGTTCATCTTTAATTCACATTTGGAAATCAACCATCTATTTGATTTCATTTTGGCGGATTTTGGCGTGCCGTTCGATACGGGAATGAAACACGGCGCGCTCATGCGCCTGAACCTGTGGCTGATGGACCGCTATCGCGCTGGCGAGACGCCCGTGCTGATCGTGGATGAAGCCCAAGGGCTGCCCAGCCACGTGCTGGAAGAGATTCGCATGCTGCTGAATCTGGAGACCCCGCGCGAAAAGCTATTGCAGATCGTGCTCGCCGGCCAGCCGGAACTGGAAGATCGCATCAACAGGCCTGAATTGCGCCAGATCAAGCAGCGGATCGCGCTGCGCTGCAAGACCGCCGCTCTTACCCTTGCCGAGACTCACGATTACATACGGGCGCGCTTGCAAATCGCCGGCGGCGGCCAGAGGCCCGTCTTTGCGTCCGAGGCGATGGACGCCGTGCACCATTATTCGCGAGGTATTCCGCGCGTCACGAATTTGCTTTGTGAACATGCGCTGATCAATGCGTATGTAGAGCACGTCCAGCCGGTGCCGGCGTACCTCATCGCGGAAGTCGCGCACGAGTTTCAATTCGACGAGATCGATCGCACTGCCCCATCGCAGGCTTCCGTAGACGCAATGTACTCCACCTTGATTGCCATGCCGGAAACGCTGGGAAGTGGGGCAGTGCATTTACCCGCGGCGTCCAGCCCGATCCTCGTTCAGAAACAAAACGCTTCATCGCCTGGCAGCTGCGCAGCTGCGCTTGTTGCTGGAGGCGCCATAGGTGGGCCAGCGAGCCAACCGGCAGCGCCGCCGCCGCATTGCGAGATGAATTTGCCTCTCCCGGAAAGCGGTGCCGCCTTCAATTCCATCGGCGCTGCGGCTCTCGGGTTAGGTGTGCATGAACGAGAACGGACAGAGACGCCTGTACCGCGGGGCGTGCCTGCGTTTGGTTGTGATGCCACTCCCGAACTCATAGCCGAATTGGCCCTGCAGCGGACACCGCCCGCAGTTTCCCCGCGCCTTCGTGTCGTCGAGCAGAAAGCAAAGCACGACATCGCGCCAGCCGTCGGCGGGCCCTGGGTATCCAGTCCCCCGAAGCCGGTGCATCCTCGGGTCCCGGTTCAGGCAACAAAGTCAGCTTCGATCAGGTCTGTCCATAAGGGTATTCGGCCCTTTCGCGTCTTATTGGCTGACTGGGACGCGAGACGGAAAGATCGGATCTCCCCCAGCGCTGCCGCAACGGCGCGGATTCCCACCAGTGTGATCTTGGACCAGCGGCTGAAGCGAGCGTTTCATTGGTTCGGAGCGTGGTATAGCCAGTGCGTCGTTTGGAGGAACAAATCCCTGACGATCTTTGGACCGATCGATTGGTCGCGATCGAAAGCATCCGTGTGTCGCTGGTTGCAGCAACCATCGAATCCG
Organism: uncultured Acidobacteriota bacterium; assembly: GCA_963780035.1. GTDB lineage: Bacteria > Acidobacteriota > Terriglobia > Acidiferrales > UBA7541 > Palsa-295. The sequence continues at coordinate 362,887 of CAWAAG010000029.1, forward strand.
ATGGAATGGCGCCTGGCGGATTCGTACATTCTCGGAGCATGGTCCAAGGTAAGGCAGAAGAAAAGGTAAATTCCTGCGGCACGGTCCAGCGCCCTCAGGGATTTTGCCGCACCGCGAGAATGTTATTTCCATCGCGCGATCAGGACTAGACACCGCAGCTCACTCCATCGCTAACGCGCCGCCATACTCTTGGAATGAAGCGTGTTCGTTTGAGAAGTCCGCGAATAAAAACGGTGATCGCAATCCTTGCAGCGGAATGGGCGCACCGGTATCAGCCGCAAAATAGTAGATTCCAGCATCCCTTTCCGCATCGACCGTCGAATGGCCTTACTTTGGCAATGAGGACATGAAACGGGCACTAAAGTTCTCCTCTCAATCGCGTCCGGCTCCGCCTGCTGCAGCCACTCACGGCCAACCGGCGGAACGGATCCAAATCCTTTCGGCGAAATCCAACGCAGGTGTCGACACGACCTCCGTTCTCGCGCGAAATGGAATGGCCCAATTGAAGCAAATTGGACCGTTTGGAAACTGTTCCAAATTGAACAGCCACGCCCGCTAAAAACTTGTAAGTTCCGAGCGAAACGATTTTCACGAATTCCCTAATGCAGTGGGTTTACGTGTAGCCAGCCAAGGGGAGTACGTCGTTAATTCAAATGTCCACTTTGGCGCATAGCAGAACCGATGGGGTTCAGCCGCTTCCCGCCGGCCGAAGTGCGGACAGCCGGCGACGGCGGACTTTGAGAATCCTGTTCGTTCACCGCGATGTGGCGACGGTTGAACGATGCCTGCATGAGCTGACTAGCGTGCAATTCAGAGTACATTCAGACTTGGCCTTGAATTTCGAAGAGCTGGAAGAGCGTACGCGCTCGCAACGTTATGACTTGGTTGTGGCGGAGTACCCGAGCATCGGCCGGCACGGGTTGCAGAAAATGGCGCTGCTGCGCCGGAGACAGAAAGGAACGCCGCTCATCTTAGTGTCGGACATCCAACAAAAAGAAACAGCCATGGATTTGGCCGAAAGCGATGTCCACGACTGCATTGAAATGGACCGTATTGCTCGTCTGCCCATGATCGTTCGGAGGATTCTCGACGAAAAAAAGCTCAGAGGAGAACGCGACCAGGCGGAAAAGGACTTGCGTCACTCGAAGGCGCATTACCGCGCCTTGGTCGAGAACTCGGCCTACGGAATGTGCCGCTGCAGCAGGAACGGCAGTTTCCTGGACGTCAATCAAGCTCTGGTGACGATGCTCGGGTACGAATCAAGAGAGGAACTCAAATCCGTAAATCTCGCGAGCGGCCTGCTCCAGGATCCGATTAAGCGGGCTCAACTGCTCGAGCAGTCCCTGCAAGTTGGGCGCGCTGATCCTGTCGAAACAGACTGGAAGCGCAAAGACGGAACGACGCTGAGGGTACGCCTGAGCGGACGCAAAGTGCGCGGGGAGAAGCGCGCGCTGGACGGTTATGGAATTATCGTCGAGGACGTCACCGATCAACGGGAGCTTGAGGACCAGCTTCGCAAACGAGCTGCCAGCGACAGTCTAACTGGTTTGGCCAATTACCGGCAGTTGGTGGATGTACTGGACGGCGAAATCTCGCGTTCCAAGCGAACGGCCAGAGAGTTCGCACTCTTGTTCCTGGACCTGGATGGATTAAAGCAGATCAACGACCGCTACGGCCACCCGACCGGGAGCCGGGCGCTCTGCCGCTTGGCCAACGTGCTGCGTCTCTGTTGCCGCTCCATTGATACCGCGGCGCGGTATGGCGGAGACGAGTTCGCCCTGGTCTTGCCAGAGACGACTGCAGTGCGAGCGACGTTGGTCGCGCGGCGTATCTGCGAGCTTTTCGCGGATGATGGCGAAGAACCGAAGCTTACCGTGAGCATCGGTATCGCCAGTTACCCCGCCGACGCCGAAACAATTGGACCGTTGCTCTATGCCGCCGACGCATCTCTTTACCTGATGAAGAATCAGAAGAAAGAGTCTTGCGGGTAGAAAGAACTCCCTCGATCCGAAGAAGATGAACCCATTTGCTGGAGGCACCGGAGTCGTCCGGTCCTGACTTTGCTAATTAGAAGTATTGGCGTGTCGCGGTTTCGCTGCGGATGTGAATTTCGAGACGGCGAGCGGGGCGAGCCCAACTCTTCCCAGCCCGGGTACGAGTCCTTGTCGCCCGTCACTCGCCATTCGAGGGTGCATCGTACGCATCGGGGTTAATTGAAACTGTTCACTTTTGTACACTTGCGTAAAAATTTGTTGCCAACCCCCGGCGGCCGGAAATCGAAAGTCTTTGGTAATCACGGAGCATCGCTGACCCGGCATCAGCTCCGGCTGTTCCATATCGCCTATCCGATCTCGTCAAACCCTCCCAGCTGGCAAGCTCTGCGTGTGCCGAGCGTTCGACATGTCGCGGCCTTCACGCATTCCCGACCCGGGAATGTACCTCGAATGCAAAGCGAATGTATATATGTGTGCATAATTGAACATAAATTAACTTACGGACCCCTTAATATTTGGTGTGAGTGGGATCCCCGCCACTCAGACTTGGGGGAAAACCATATGAAGATCAGATCTGCGTTGCTGCTTGGTGGAGCTTTCCTGGTGGCGGCGATGCCAGCTTGGGCCGATAGAATCCCTTACCCTGGAACCGCTAAAGAGTCCCAGAATGTCGCAAGTCCTGCGAAAGAGATCGATATCCAGGGGGCGAAGTTGAACGCGCCCGTGGATGCCGGATTCCTGGCACGGCCTGCCTCGGGAATACTCCCGACTGCTAACTTCCGGGCGATCGGCACCTTTGATGTCTCGACGTCAAAGTCTCCCTTGAACTTAGACACGTTCTTCACGACAACGCCGGACGAGGGCGCTCGCTCTGCCGGTTGGGGCCTATTCTATGCGTACGATCACTCGGTCTCGTTTGCACATCAGGGAAGGGAATCTCGCAGAGCGAGACACGGCAACGAGGGCGTTACAGGCGGGGACACTACTCCCTTGCCCGTCTCCGCGCCGGAACCGGGTTCTTTGGCGCTCTTGCTGGTCGGATTGGTTGGCATCGGATTGCTGGCTCGCCGCCGCGGAGTTGTGCAGGACGCATAGGAACGCGAGCTGCTCTCAACTGAAGTAGTCCTCGCGGCCGAATATCTTGACTTCGGTCGCGCAACGGAACGTGTTCCGTCTGCTTTCTCTTCACACCACACATCAAAGCTGGCGATTGCGTCTCGCAGGGCCGCTGCAGTCACAGCTATTTCTATCCGTAGAAATGGCGTGGCGAGCAAACGTGAAATTAAAACGCGAAAGTGTTCACAACGAGACAGACCTCCATTTTTTCAACGACTAGTCTCATGTCGGTATTGTGACGCAGACCGGGGCATAAGGCAGCCGTACCTTCAGAATTAACAAGATCGCAGACTTTGTGCAGCTACGCAGCAAGGAGATAAAAACATGCTTGGGATAATCGCCGCAGTTCTGATTGTTCTTTGGTTGCTTGGGTTTTTCGCATTCCACGTAACTTCCGCGTTCATTCATATTGCCCTGGTGCTAGGCCTGATCTTACTCGTGGTCCATTTCATGCGGGGCAGCGCCGCCAGCGCCTAGCACGGCCCCCAACGCGGGCTTCGCTCAGAACTAGCGAGTCGCTTCTCGGCTATTCGTGTGGTTCCGTTCTCGGCCGGCAGTCTCACATTCCCGCATTTCGCGTCACATCGATCAAGGAGAAACCATGATCAAACGAAGCACGAAAGATACACGCGAAGGTGCGTTTCGTGAACTGAAAGGCAAGCTCAGGCAAAAAGTGGGTCAGCTGACGAACGATCCCGCCTTGGAAGCCAAGGGACTCGGCGAAAAGATATCGGGAAAAATACAAAAGAAAATCGGCGACCTGGAACGCGTTATCGAAAAACCATGAACCGGGCAGCGCCTAACAATCCGGCATGGTGAGCCGTAGATATGGGTCATAGCTGATTTCGGCGAAAATTGGAGGTAGGTCATGAACCTATCAGCGATTAGCACGACGGAAATAGTACTCGGCATCGTAGTTTTGGCGGTCCTGGCGATCGCGGCCATCGGGATTTGGCGGGTTGCTCGCAAACGCCGCACGGAAAGGCTGCGCGCGCAGTTTGGTGGCGCTGAATATACCCGCGCGGTGGAGGAAGGCGGGAGCCGGCGGCAAGCGGAAGCGGCGCTTGACGAGCGCGCGGTACGCGTCGAGGGATTGCACATCCGCCCGCTCGCGGCAGGCGATCGTACGCGGTTCGTCGAGTCCTGGGGCAGAGTTCAGGCGCGGTTTGTTGACGGCCCGGGAAGCGCGGTCACGGATGCCGACCGGCTACTGGGCGACGTGATGTCCACGCGCGGCTATCCGGTGAGCGACTTTGAACAGCGCGCGGCAGACATTTCCGTGGATCATCCGTTGGTTCTTGAGAATTACCGGGCGGCGCACCAAAGCGCACTGCGTCAAGCGGAAGGACATGCCAGCACTGAAGACTTGCGCCAAGCCATGATTCACTACCGGACACTTTTCGAGGAATTGATCGCCGAGCCGCAAGCGGCACGTCCCTAGATTGCTGGTGGGTTAGGGAAACCAGCCGAGGATATCAGGGGTTGGAGGAACGCCAGCCCCAATCGCAATGTGTTCGCTTCTGTACAGAAGCAGATTATCAGCATGACTACTATTTAGAGCTTGGATTCAGCGCTCAGGATCCGAAGCCAGGAGAAAAGAAATGACCACCGCGAAAGCCGAGAAGTGTGCCCACCCTGTTTGTTCGTGCATGACGACATCGGGCAAGTATTGCAGCACCCAATGCGAGGCCATGGAAAAGACGCCGGACATTGATTGCACGTGCGCGCACGCAGGATGCAAAGGCAAGACGTCCTAAGCGCAGCTTCAGTCACAACGGAAATTTCATCTCGAATTCATAAAGGGAGAAACATGAAAAAGTTCAGGTTGTCAGCAATTATGCTCGCGCTGTTCTCCGCCGGTCTTCTGGCCGGTTGCGGGGGCACCGCCGCGCAGTCTCCGGACGTATCCGATAGCATTCGCGGGGCGCTCGATCAGGCTGGGTTGAAGGACGTGTCCGTCAGCCAGGATCGCGATAAGGGCGTGGTGACGCTGGGCGGGCATGTCGCCAGCGATAGTGACAAGTCGCAAGCGGAGACAGTTGCAAAATCGCTGGCCGGCGCACAAGTGGTGGCGGATCAGATCGCGGTGATTCCCGTCGGCGAGGAGAAGGAAGCCAAGGCGGTGAACTCGGATCTGGACGAAGGTATCGAAAAAAATCTGGATGCCGCGCTGATTCAGAGCCGATTGCACGAAAGCGTGAAATACGAAGTGAAAAGCGGCGTGGTCACGCTGAGTGGAGAAGTGAATTCGGAAAATAAGCGCGCGCGCGCTGAGAAGGTGGCGACGGCGGTGCCCAACGTAGTGCAAGTCGTAAACGATCTGCAGGTAAAAAATCAGAAAGCCAGCTCAGCAGAGTAGAAGCTGTGGAGTGGATCCGCAGCACAGGACGGAAGGCGCGTCACGACCTTTTTTGTGCCCTATAAGTGATTTCTCGTTGAAAAATGCGGCGGCTGGGCGGAGAAGGAGTTCCAATGTCATTCGGTATTTACGCAATTGGATTCACGATCTTGATCAGCGGGCTGATTTGCGCGGCGTACTTGCTACACATTCCCGCGCACTGGATTGTGGTGGGCTCGGTCGTACTGCTAGGCGTCGGGATACTGACGGGCGTGAAGGCCACTCGTCAGCGAGATCCCGCGGGATAGCGGAAACCGGTTACGCTGCTTGGCTAAGGCAAGGCAGCTCTCGAACGCGTGCCACGCGCTAAAGGAGATATTCGATGCTACTGCTAATCATACTTCTGGTGTTGCTGTTCGGCGGAGGCGGGGGTTACTACGGCTATTCCAGGTGGGGAACAGGCGGAGGACTGGGAGTCGTCGGAACTGTCCTGCTAATTGTTCTCGTCGTTTACCTGCTTGGCGGCTTGCACTGACGTCCCAGATCGCCTGTTGAGGCAAATTGGTCTCGGCGGAGCTCCCGGAACGACTCGTCGCCGCTCAATGGCCGCGATCGCTATTCCAAAAGTGAAAGTTTGCGCGGCGGGTCTGCTAGCGGGGCGCATTTCCGGTGCTTCTGAAATCTCGCCATCTTTGTGGCCACAGGTGTTTGCAGAGAAGTCCGAAATGTGACTCATATTGAACAGCTTTCAAAAAGCGACTCGGTCATGATTCGCAAGTCAAGCAGCCCTTCCATCCGCGCAACCCGCAGCAGCAAAGCCAGACCGGGCAAACGAAGGATGATCAGGCAAGGTTCTGAAAAATGCGCACTCTCCGCTCGATTCGATATTTCTTGCTCGCGCTCGTAATTTTGGCCATACCGGTGACGGCGCATGCGCAGTTCAGCGCGTCTATTACCGTCGCTCCGCCGGAGCTGGTCGTTTATTCGCAACCGATCTGCCCTCAGGAAGGCTACCTCTGGACGCCTGGCTATTGGGGCTATGGTGAGGAAGGCTACTTCTGGGTGCCGGGAACATGGGTTGAGCCACCCAGCGAGGGTTTGCTCTGGACTCCCGGTTACTGGGGATGGGGCAATGGGGGGTATGCCTGGAACGGCGGCTATTGGGGTCCTGAAGTCGGCTTCTACGGCGGCGTGAACTATGGATTTGGATATGGCGGCAACGGGTACGAAGGCGGGTACTGGCGCAACAATCATTTCAGTTACAACACTTACGTGAACAATGTCGGTGGCGGACATTTCCGCAACACTTATAACAAGAGGGTGGTCGTCAACCGTACCAGCTACGTCAGCTACAACGGCGGATCCGGTGGAATCACCGCGCGGCCAACCGCCGCACAAGAAAGATTTGATCGCGGGCACCACACTTCGCCGACAGCTGCACAATCGAGCCAACGAGAATATTCGAGCAAGAACCGTGAAATGCTCGCGTCCGTCAATCACGGGCGTCCCGCAATCGCAGCAACCTCCAAACCGGGAGAGTTTACCGGTAAGGGCGTGGTAGCAGCGCGCGAGGCACCCGCCGCGCATAAGGCGACGGAGAACAGGGCCGCAGAGAACAAGGCGGCGGAACGCAAGACGTCCGAGAACAAGGCCACAGAAAACAGGGCAGCCGAGACGAAGGCGACCGAGAATAGGGCCGCGGAGAACAAGGCAGCCGAGCGAAAGACGTCCGAAAACAAGGCCACAGAAAACAGAGCAGCCGAGACGAAGGCGACTGAGAACAGGGCCGCCGAGAACAAGGCAGCCGAGCGAAAGACGTCCGAAAACAAGGCCGCTGAAAATCGTGCGACCGAGAACAAAGCGAGAGAAAGCAACGCCGCAGCGACTCGCGCAACTGAAAACAAGACAGCCGAGAGGAAGCCAGAAGCGAGACCGGCGGAGAAGACCGAGCGTGCGAAGACGACGCCGGCCACCCACAACGAGGCTCGTCCCGCTCAGCCAGCCGCAAGACATGAAGCGTCGCGCCCCGAAGCTAAGCCCGTAGCTGAGAGGCCGAGCGAGAGGCCCGAGCGTCAGGCCGCTCCTCCCCGCACGGAAAGTGCTCCGAAACCCGCCGCTCAGCAACATCAGGCCGCGCCCAAGCCGCAAGCGGAGCATCAGAGCGAGGCCAAACCGAAGAAACCCGAATCCCGCTAAGACGTGACAGCACCGGTGAGCACGCTTGCCTCATAACCCGTGCGCGGTTCGTGGAAACAACACGAACCGCTCACCTTTTTTACCCAGGGAAAGGGAGCGCTGCGTGGCGCAGCTGGTACTCGCCGCAACATTGTGATGGCACTCCTCGAGAGCAGAACACTTTCCAGGAACATAGCGCCAGCGCAATTTCTCTGCGCAATTCGTTTGTCGCTTCACCGATGTTCGCGATGTGGGTTCCCGTTTGCTTGAATGGCGCACCGCCCTGGATTCTCTACTCACCAAAGCCCAGAAGTCATTTCACGGGCTGAGGACGCGCGTGAGCCGCGCGTTCTGGCACTCGAAAGACGGTTGGACCCGCCTTACTGCCGGCATGGAAATCGAGGAACTCTGGGCCCAGTTCAAGACCGAAGCTTCCGAAAGTTCCCGGTTGTATACACAAGACGTCAGCAGTCGCGCAGGCAAGCGCGAGAAATCCTGGAAGCAGTCAATCAAGATTTTACAAACTCTGATTGGGAGCGTTCTGAGAAAGCTCTCGCCTCCTCGCCGATTGTTTCTAGTTCTTACGATCACCCTGGCCTTCCTCGCCGTGATCGGATTTCACTTTTTTGTCTTTACCCAGGAGCTTGAATTCAGCGTGGCGTTCCTCGGCCTGCTCTTGCTTCTCGTCCTGGTGCTGGGAGACCACATAACGATGAAGCGGGATATTGAGATCGCCCGCGAAATTCAGCGCTGGCTCGTGCCGCGGAGGGCTCCCGACGTGCCCGGAGTGGACATCGCGTTCGCCACGCGCCCGGCCCAGACCATCGGCGGAGATTATTACGACGCATTTCGCCGCGCCACGGATGGCCCGTTACTAATCGCCGTGGCTGACGTTTGTGGAAAGAGCGTGCCCGCGGCGATGTTGATGGCCACTTTTCAGGCCAGCCTGCGAGCGCTCGCCAGTGCTAGCGGTTCGCTTGCTGAGTTGGTGGGCGGTCTGAACCGGCAGGTGTGCGCCAATAGTCAAAACGGCCGTTTCACCACCGCTTTTCTCGCCGAACTGGATCCGGCCACCGGCGTTCTCAGTTACCTTTGCGCCGGTCACAATCCGCCCATACTCAAACGTGAGGACGGAAGGATTGAGAGACTGAAATCGGAAAATATGCCCTTGGGTATCGAGTTGAAAGAAAATTATAAGACCGGGATCACACGGCTCGAGCCCCACGACTTGTTAGTGATTTACACGGATGGCGTGACGGAAGCCAGAAACGAGAAACAAGAAGACTTTGGAGAAGCCCGCCTCTTGACGCAGTTGCAAGTCGCCGGCGGTGAAAGATCCGCGCTAACACTTTCGAACATCATGCAGAATCTGGACGAATTTGTCGGCTCTGCACCGCAGCACGACGACATCACATGTATGGTCGTTCGCCGGAACTAAGATAAGCGTTTCGTGGGAGTCTTCTTTCAGAACGCTTGTTCGTCACTCCGCCGCTGCGGCCTGACGCAGCAAATTGTCGAGTCGTTTTTACTTCAACGTTGCTTCAGGCAGACGATCGCGGTGGTGCCGTTGCGTCGCTTAAAGTGCGTCTCTTCGCGGTTCGTCGAATTCCAGCAGGATTTTGAAACCGATTACATCGGCTCCAAAACGTATTTTGAGTTCCTTGATACCAAACGCAAAAGTTTTCGGTGGTGATGCTACCGGCCCAAGTTGTGCGTCTTCGGGCAGCCTCCAAGAAAAATTGCAATGCGGACAAGCGGCGGGAATATCGCGGATGTCGTCAGGCGAAACCGTGAGCCGGGACTTGCATTGATGGCATTCAAACGAAATGGCGCGAATCTCTTCCAGACCCACAACGATTTTTCGTTCGAATGTCACGTTGCCGGAGTGTATCACGGCGCAACGAGCTGAACCACGCTACATGCTCTCAACCGCGGCAAGCCTATGTGCGCCGTGACGGGTTTGCGTGGGGCACTCTCCATCACATTAAATGCGCGCTAAGCAAGGTTCTGGGCACGCTGGAAGAATGGGATTACATCTCCGACAACCCAGTTCGCAAGACACGACTGCCAAGACGGGAACACAAATCGGAGCGGTCGATCCTTACATCCGAGCAAATCAAGCAGTTGCTCACCGCTCTTCCAGAGCCATCCAAATCCGTGGCCACATTGCTCGTGCTTACCGGCCTGCGGATCGGTGAGCTTCTAGGAGTTCGCTGGAAGAATGTTGATTTAGATGCGAGGACGCTCCGCATTACGGAAACCGTTTACGATGGACACTTCGACAGCCCCAAAACAAAGCGCAGTGTCCGTTCCATTCCAATTGGGTCTGAATGCGTCTCCATCCTTTCCGCGCCGCATACCAAGGCACATGATCCTGACACGCTGGTAGTGTCAACGGGTTCAGGTCAGCCGCTATGCAGACGGAATCTCTTACATCGTCACCTGCAGCCAGCGTGCACAAGGCCGGGATTGCCGAAGATCACTTGGCATTCCCTGCGTCATTGCCACGCGACGCGAGATGCAGTGGGAGCGCCGCTAGGAACTGCACAGGCGTTATTGGGCCATGCGTCGTCTGAGATCACGCGGCAGATATATCTGCACGCGATCCCAGCGGAACAGCGCCGAGCGGTGGAGGGAGTGGAGAAGCTTCTTATTGGACCCCAGTGGACCCAAATTGCGGGTGTCGTGCAAAATCAGAATTAGCAACAGACTGATTTGCGAGCAGATAGATGGTGGACGTGACCGGGATCGAACCGGTGACCCCCTGCTTGCAAAGTAAATGCGGAAACACGATGTGGTTGTATCGTCTAGCCTTTACCTACGTCACGTACCATGGTTTTGGATGTTGTTTGGCGATTATTGTTCCCAATTTGTTCCCACATGGTGGGATGAACCCCTGTTATGAGACAAAAAATTGACAAATTGTTTTCTCCTGGCCGGCGATGGTTCGAATGCGCGGCTCGCCGCCGCGCCTTTCAGAAGCGAAAGCCAATTCGACAAAACGGAGAAAGCGAATGATGCCGAAAATAACGAAACAACCGTTGTCCGGCGTCGGTCGGCTCGTGGCAACGCCAGGGGCACTCGCCGCGCTCGAAAAGACCGGGCAGTCCCCGGTCGAGTTTCTCGCGCGTCATGTTGCGGGCGATTGGGAAGAACTTCCGGTCGAGGACCAGACGGAAAACCTCTTGAGCGTAGAACGAGGTTTTCGAGTGCTAAGCAGTTACCGCACTTTGGCCGAAGAGAGAATCTGGGTCATCACCGAGGCCGACCGCTCGCTTTCAACCCTGTTGCTTCCCGACGAGTATTGATTTGCATAAAACCGAATAGAAAGGAGAAACATGAAGTGACGACAGCCGTAGAAGTGAATCGCACACTAGGCCGGGGCAGTGCTCCTTTCAAACGGACCACGTGCTCGCGTAGCAGGTCGTCAAAAGCGAATTAAAGCGAAAGATTTTCTTCTCGCTACTGTTCCCAAGTGTTCCCAGATTGTGCAAATCGTAATTCCGGCAGAGCCACAAAACAATTCATTCGATGGCGGATAAGATCGCTCGCAGCAAAGAAATCCACAGGGTCAATCTACTTGCAAAGCCGGACGCTCGCCTCCAACAGCTCCTTCCGTTTTCTCTAACTGCTAACGTTTACAACAAATCGGGGAATCTGCTTTTCGCTCAACGCTAACTCGAATCTGTTGAAAACGATGCATTCGCGCACGGTTCGTACACAGGACGATGTCTAAGAGAACAGAGTTTTCAGCTCTGACAGTGAGCGCGGTTTTCTCTGCTACTCAATGGGCCTCGAATCGTGTTTATGGCCGAGGGGACGATTGAATCATCGAAACGGTCTCGTCAACCACTCCGCAAACTGCGAGTTGGGGAAGTAACAATTTGTGGACCATGACTGGGCTCATGAACTTTTTCGGGATCTCGCTCACAAGCTGCCCCGGGCAAACACCGCTGTCCGTCATTAAGAGTGAAGCTGTATGGCAACTTACCGGGGGCACTTTTGAAATAGTCGAGGGCCACTTGAGTATATTGGCCGACCTCGATGAGGTAGCCGTCGGGATCACGCATGTAGCAGCGCCATTCCCAGCCGCGATTGTTTAGCGGCTCGGTAAGAAAGAACGCTCCTTTGCCGCGCCATTGTTTGTAGCAGGCCCAGATGTCGGCGACACGCAAGTCAAGAAAGCTATTCACTCTGTTGAGATCCGGTGGTGTTTCGAGGAGAACCTCTGGTTTGTCGGGAGTCGGGCCGCCGCCGGAATTGAGAATGATCCAGGTATTGGCCAACTTGATGTAGCAGGGATTGTCCGGCTTGATCACTTTTCCGCCAAGAATTCGGACATAGAAGTCCTTCGATTTTTCCTGGTCCGTCACCGTAAAGAAGTGCGCGGCGAAGAAGCCTTCGTCTGCAATCGGAGCGTTGGGTAGATTCATGCAATTTCTCCTGTCGTTAATAACACCCGTTTGTGGCATTTGCTGCGAAGCTCCTATTTCCGCACGCAGAGTCCTTCTTTGTGTCGCATGTGAATCGATCGAATGTGCTTCTTGTTTTCGAATCGAGTTCTTCTTTTTGTCCTTGGACAGCCTGATCAAAAAGAAGATGCACCGCTCTATGCGAGCGCGCAACTGGACCTTCGTATCGGCTGCCGATGTCAGTACCGGGAGATCGCGACAAATCTTTCGACGCGAGAACGTCCTTATGCGATGGAACAGGTCTCAACGGAGTTTCCGAGTCCGCGCCTCCTTCAGGATCTCCCAACGATCATTTAGAGGGCTTCCCAAAGCAAGAGGTGATGGGCTGCGCTGGGATTCGCGCGATGTCCGAAGCATTCATGGAAAAACAGCAATTTGAAAGTGCCTATCGCGCCGCCTGAGACAAAGGTATCGGTCGACACCATCGTCCAATGGATTCGTCCCCGCGCTTCTGGCTTAGTGGCAATTGTGCGTCGCAGAATCGATCAGAAAAGGGCAACGCATAAAATCTTTAAGGAGAACTCACATGACTTTCGAAAAAGCTTTGCGTATCGACAAGATCCATACCACTGGTAGTTGGAAGAGTGTTTTCATGAAGCATCCACTCTTGCGTCTCCTATTCGTCTCCTTGCTGGCCGGGCTGGCACCTCGGAGTACAGTCTGGGCCCAAGTGCAAGCGGCCCCGTTGACCAGGGTCTCGTCCTCACAGCCGTCACAAACAACTGACTATCACTACGTTTTGCCACTTAATCTTGCGCTTGAGGCCGCGACCGAGGCTGTTCATGTGTGCGCCCAACACGGATATCAAGTAACCGCAACGGTCGTGGACATGGATGGAAAGCCGCAAGTGGCGCTTCGAGGCGATGGCGCCACCATCCATACCGCGGAATCGAGCTTCGACAAGGCCTACACGGTGGTCACGCTGGGGCCGATATTCGACTTTGATACGTCCGGCAAGTTTTTTGATCTGGTGAGGACCAGTCCCTATGCGCCCAGGCTCGCAACAATGACCAATGTTATGGCGCTTCCGGGTGCAGTGGCGTTCAAGTCGAAAAACGCCATCGTGGGCGCTCTCGGTGTGGGAGGAGCTCCCGGCGGGGACAAGGATGAAGTCTGCGCACAAGCTGGGGTCGCGAAAGTTGCCGATCAGCTTCCAAATTGAATATCACCGAAGCCGGGAGTGTTTTTAGAGTACGGCGACGGTGAAGACGCGTGTTGAGCGCTTTCATTCGACTTCCATCGAATAACGGCGCTCAACCGTGCGGCCGTTAACAGGAAATACAAAGTATCGTCTCGGCCAGGGTTTCTACCGAGCAGAAGAGCGTTAAAAACAGTAACAGGAGAATTTTATGGCAACTCCAATCGCAATCGGAACGATGACGGCGGCGCAAGTTTCCAAAGCCGGAGCAGATTTCCAGATCGTCGAGCGCGAGACTCCCGAGCCGTCTGCAGGAGAGGTGCGGATCAAGGTGCAAGCCTGTGGCGTCTGCCACAGTGACATGTTCACGAAAGAAGGCCTATGGCCCGGAATTCAATATCCTCGAGTTCCAGGACATGAAGTGGTGGGCATCGTCGATGAGGTAGGCGCTGGTATTTCCCAGTGGAAGAAGGGGCAGCGCGCCGGCGTCGGCTGGCACGGCGGCCACGACAACACGTGTCGGGAGTGCCGGCGCGGAGATTTTCGCAATTACCGGAATTTGAAAGTTCCAGGCATCAGCTTCGACGGCGGATACCAGCAATACATGGTGGCTCCCGAGGAGGCAGTGGTGGCAATACCGGAAACTCTAGGGGACACCGAAGCAGCACCGCTGCTGTGCGCGGGGGTTACCACATTTGACTCGCTGCGGAACAGTGGCGCGTTGCCCGGCGACCTTGTCGCGATTCAGGGCATCGGCGGTCTGGGCCATCTCGGGATTCAATTCGCGAACAAGTTTGGTTACAAGGTGGCGGCTATTGGGCGCGGGACCGACACCGCGCCGCTTGCGAAGAAGCTCGGGGCCAGCGTGTACATCGATACCAAATCGACGAACGCAGCGGAGGCTTTGCAGAAATTGGGCGGCGCACAGGTCATCCTGGCCACCGCCCCAAACTCAAAAGCTATGTCCGAACTCATCGACGGTCTGGGGCCGAACGGCAAGCTGATCGTTATCGGTGTTTCATCTGATCCCATTGAGGTCACCCCGATACAGCTCATTACTCGGACCAGAAATATTCAAGGCTGGGCGGCCGGAACACCCGCCGGTGAAGAGGACACACTCAACTTCGCAGAACTTACGGGCGTACGTCCCATGATCGAGACATACCCGCTGGAAAAGGCGGGTGAAGCTTACGCGCGCATGATGAGCGGCAAGGCACAATTTCGCGTTGTTCTGACGATGTAAAGTCGGGGAAGACTGGTCAATACTGCGAGCGGTGATCAAGCGCTTGCCGTGACGGGACGCACAGTGATGCGTCTTTTGAGTAAGAGTGTTTGCACCAAGCTCGCGAAACAACACGTTGAATCGGAGGAGTAGGATGACGCCGGATAAACCGAACATTCTCCTAGTGCACGGTGCCTGGGGTGACGCTTCACACTGGCGGCATGTCATTCCTCCCCTGCATGAAAAAGGCTACCGGGTCTTTGCAGTGCAGAACCCTCTGACATCGTTGTCCGACGATATCGACCGAACCATCAAAATGGCCTCTGCGCAGGATGCTCCCACGCTATTAGTTGGCCATGCTTATGGTTGCGCCGTCATCACGGGCGCTGGCCTCACGCCAAATGTCGTCGGCCTCGTCTATTTGGCAGGACCTGCTCTCGATGAAGGAGAGAGCCTCAAGAGCCTTTGGGCGCGGCGAGCACCCCCGGAAGGGGCGGCTAATATCCGTGAGGACAAGTATGGGTTTTTATGGATCGAAGTCGAGAAGTTTCACGAGACTTTCTGTCACGATCTCGAAGACCGAACAGAATCACTAGTTTGGGCTCTTACGCAGAAGCCAACAGCGGCGCGTTGCTTCGAAGAAACTTCTGGGCCACCGGCGTGGAAAGTGAAGCCTACTTGGTATCAGATCTCGGCAAACGACCGGTTGATTCCCACCGAGACCGAAAAGTGGATGGCGGAGCGAATCAACGCGAGAAAGACGATTACGTTGCCAACGAGCCACGCTTCCGTGGCAACTCGCCCCGATGACATCGTGCAACTAATCGAGGAAGCCAGTAATGCCGTCGTCGCGAAGGCTGGTGGTTTCCGCTAGAAATACGGATGTGCTAACTATGAACGGCATGCAATTCGATTGCATGCTGTAATCCAAATACGAAAAAAGGAGTGTTTCGATGTCGAATATTACTAATGTTTCCACAGATGTCAAAACGATCGTAGGTGAGCAGCTTGAGTATCCTTCCAACCCGAATCCGATGATCTCCTCAAGCATCTTGACCATAGCTCCAGGAACGGTCACGCAATGGATGGTGCATCCCGTTCAGCCCTACCTTTACGTACTTGAAGGGTCCCTGACCGTTGAGTTCGCCGCCGATCGGTCGCGTCAGACTTTCAAAGCCGGCCAGGCGTTCTTGCAGACGAGGACCCACTGGCATCGCGGCCGTAACGACGGCACAACGCTTGTTCGTTTCCTGAGTGTGTTTGTAGGAGCGAAGGACGTGCCGACCATTCTGCATCCGCCCAGCGGCAAGATCGTAGAGGAATCAACTGCCCGCGCGGATCTCGCCCGCAAAGCTCCGGCGGCGTGACTAACCTGGATTTTCTGTGTGTCATCTGGGTAAGAACACGGAAAAGCTGGGAACTCCGCTTCGGGGTGTAGTTGCTGTCAAGCCAGTGCAGAAGGCAATGCACATCGCACAAATACGACCAGGTTGCCTGTGTTTGCTGGTTTTCTGCGCGGCGGTGTTGGTGTGTGACGTTTCCATACTTGCTCCGGCAAGGAACATTCTATGACGTACCAGACTTCATATCGCACGATACAGATCGACGGGCTCTCCATCTTCCACAGAGAGTCCGTCGGTCTGTCGCTCCATTATCGAAAGTCATCGCGGCCGTCTCTGGCCAACACCGCATGACGGTCCGGGAGCTACGTTCTCTTTCTCTGTTCCCTGCGCAGCCGAAGATGTACGGGTACTAACAGGATTCCCAGGATTGGGACGCCTGCCGGTACTGTTGCGTTGTAAGGAAAGCTATGGAAGTCACATGATTATTTGTGTCGGTTGCCAATGACAACATTTCGACGCGAAAGTAGTTGCCCAACTTGCGGCGGCAATTCGGCTATCCGGCCCGAGAGTTTTCGTTGGCGGAAAAGTTCCTCGCGCCCGATTGAGTCGACCAGACCAAATGCCCAAGCCCGGGCATCGCCATCACGGGCGCGAGCGGACTCGAACCTCAACGGATCGTCGAATTGATTCTGAAATCTGCCCGGAGAGGATGAATCCACCGACGCGGGACGCGTTGCCGCTGATAGCGGCGGCAAAACCGACACCGACGTATAATGGACGCTCTCCCCCAGAGGGGCGCATTGTGATCTGCTGGGAGAGAATCGGACTGGACAACGAGCTCAGTCGCGTGGTCAATTGTCGGCGCCCTCGCCATTGATGTACGCGACCGGGCAGATTGCGGTGCTAACGTGCCCGAGTCTGGCAAATCGCGAAAGCTCGAAGCCTTCGATTCAATTTCCACTGACGCGGTTCCTTTGGAGTCGATTCTCCGGACACAGGAATTGCGTATTCGGCCATCTCGTCCTCCCCAGTACGAGGAGGAGAACCGAGCGCTTGTGGCACTGGCCAGCGCGCTAGCCGACTCCCCGAGTACTATTCTGCAAACGCTGGCTGATAAAGTCTACGAACTGCTGCATGCTGATTCGGCGGGCCTAAGTCTATTGACGAAGGACGAAACGAAGTTCTACTGGGCAGCTATAGCCGGCGCGTGGCGACCCCACATCGGCGCCGATGTCCCGCGCGGTTCCTGCCCTTGCGGCGATGTGCTCGACCACAATACTCCAATGCTATTCACCCACTGGGAGCGGCGTTATGAGATTTTCAGCCGGCGGATGCCCGTGGTCGAAGAAGGATTGTTTGTTCCTTTTTACGTAAACGGTGAAGCGGTCGGAACAATTTGGGCGTTCGCTCACGATAGTCGTCGCAAATTCGACGCCGAGGATCTAAGACTGCTCGAACGTACGAGTTCTTTCGCGTCTGCGGCATACCAAGTAGTGAAGTCGATTGAGAACCTCAAATTGGAAATCGAAGCACGCGAAACAGCGGAAACAGCGGTGCGCGAACTGGCAAGCGGGTTGGAGATGCAAGTTCGAGTTCGGACTCAAGAGCTGGAATGCAGCACCCGAGGACTTGCCGAAGCCAACGAAGAGCTTCAGCTCCAGGTCGGCCTCCTGCAACACATTCCAGTAGCGGCGTGGACGCTGAGGCCGGATGGGACGCCGGGTTTCGTGAACCAAAACTGGACAGAGTACACCGGCCAGGCACTCGAGTATGTCCAGTCAAATCCCGAGGCGTGGATGAGTGCGATCCATCCTGAAGATCGGGAAGGGGCGTCAAAGAGCTTTTGGGACGGGGTACGCTCAGGACAGGGTTTTGCGATGGAAGCTCGGTTTCGTCGAGCACTCGACGGGACTTATCGCTGGCATCTCAATCGAGCCGTGGTGTTACGTGATGCGGGAGGAAAAATCCTTAGCTTTGTTGGCACATCCACTGACATTGAGGATCTGAAACAGTCCCAAGAACAATTACGAGGGGCCGAGGAGAAAACTCGGTTGATTATCGACACTGCTTTAGATGCGGTTATCACGATGGATGCCCAAGGGGCCGTCACAAGTTGGAACAAACAAGCTGAAGTCATCTTCGGGTGGAGTGGTCCAGAAGCGATCGGCCAGCACATGTCGGACATGATCATTCCGGAGCAACATCGGATGGCTCACGAGTGCGGCTTACGTCACTTCCTGTCTACCGGTAATGGCCCCATCTTGCGACGACGAATCGAAGTCACGGCTGTCCGGCGCAACGGTGTTGAGTTCCCGGTTGAGTTGGAAGTATCGCCCATGAGACTTGGCCAGGATTGGGTTTTTAGTGCCTTCATTCGGGACATTACCGACTCCAAACTAGCGGAAGAAAAACTGCGGGAGAGCGAACTCAATCTTCGCCAGATGACCGAAACCATTCCAGAGATGCTCTGGAGCGCTACACCGGAAGGTGCAATTGATTACTGCAATGCTCGCGTGCTCGATTACACTGGCTTCTCGGCCGAAGAAATCATGGGTCGCGGTTGGGCCAGACTTCTTCATCCGGACGATGCTGATCAGGCGGCCCGAGTCTGGTCCTCTTGCGTCACAACTGGAAACCCGTACCGAGTTGAAGTTCGCACCATCCACGCTGCCGATGGGACGTACCGATGGTGTGTAACGAGCGCGCTCCCGTTGCTGGACCAACAAGGGCGCATTCTAAAATGGTACGGCACTGTCGTGGACATGCACGATTGGAAGCAAGCCCAGGAAGATCTACGCAACACGCAAATGGAGTTCGCGCATATGTCGCGCGTAATGACAATGGGGGAACTTACCGCATCGATCGCGCACGAAGTCAACCAGCCTCTAGCAGGCATTATCACCAATGCCAACACCTGTCTACGGATGCTGGCCGCTGATCCCCCAAATGTCGATGGCGCTGGCGAAACCGCGCGGCGCACGATTCGCGATGGCAACCGAATGTCTGAGGTGATCACACGGTTACGCGCACTTTATAGCAAGAAGGACGCCACAACGGAACCGATGGACTTAAACGAGGCTGCACGAGACGTGACCGCTCTGTTGTTGAGCGAACTCCAGAGAAACAGCGTGGTTTTGCGGCTTGAACTAGCCGACGACATCCCCCTGGTTGCAGGCGATCGTGTCCAGCTCCAGCAGGTCATCCTGAACCTGCTCCGGAACGCATCCGACGCAATGAGCGGAATCAACGATCGTCCGAAGCGCTTGCTGATCAGAACCCAACGAGACGAAGGCGATCGTGTGCGATTAACGGTGCAGGATGCCGGAGTCGGTTTCGATCCTCAGGCTGTGGACCGACTCTTTAAAGCGTTCTACACGACGAAGAATAACGGCATGGGAATCGGACTCTCAGTCTGTCGCTCCATTATCGAGAGTCATCACGGCCGTCTGTGGGCAACACCGAATGACGGTCCGGGAGCTGCGTTTTCATTCTCCATTCCTCACGCGTCTGAGGGTCCGACGAGCGCCGACCGCCATCGCGACGCTCGTTCGCCTGACGTAACAGACGCGGCATGATGGACCTATGGCAGTCAGTGGTGTCAGCGGCACGTGACCACGAATCTTTACGCGACTTCGAGAACATGAACAAGCTGGCGCGGGGCACTCTTCAGCTGATGTGGGCAGCAAAGCAATACCAAGGCACAATGGACGTCTTCGTTTGAGTGGCGCACTCTTGTACCTGTGCTAGTCAAACGTTCCCTTGTGACAGTGGTTGATGACGACGAATCTATGCGCGAGTCCCTACCCGACTTGCTATTGGAGTTCGGATATGCAGCGCGAGCGTTCTCGTCCGCGGAAGAGTTCCTTGCGTCCGATTGCGTCGACCGGACCAAATGCCTCATCCTCGACATCGCCATGCCGGGGATGACCGGACCCGAGCTCCAGCACGAATTGAAGGTTCGCCGGCAAGAGATTCCGATCATCTTCATCACTGCTAACAGAGACGAGACTATCCGCGCGAGAATGCTCGAACAGGGCGCCGAGGAGTGCCTGTTTAAACCCTTCGGTGATAACGCTTTGTTTGAGGCGCTCCAGTCTGCACTGAGGGGTAGATGAGCGATTCGCGATTCGTTTAGGCGTCTTGGGGGGGTATATAATGATTCTGACGCGCGCACTTGACAAGGAATTGGGGCCATCCCCCATGTCGGATACCAGACCAATCGTGTTCGTTGTGGACGATGACATCTCTGTGCGCGAATCAGTGGAGTTGCTAATCCGCTGCGAAGGCTGGCAGCCGGAGACATTCGAGTCCGCGCAAGAATTCCTCACCCGTCCACGAGCTCTTGTTCCGAGCTGCCTCGTGCTTGACGTTTCTCTTCCAGGCCTCAACGGTCTCGACCTTCAGAAGCGCGTCGCCGTCGAACGGGCTGAGATGCCGATCATCTTCATCACGGGCTATGGTGATGTGCCCAGGACGGTCCAAGCCATGAAGGCCGGAGCTGTTGAATTCTTGACGAAACCTTTCAACGATGAAGTGCTGTTAAGCGCCATCCGGCACGCGATCGAACGCAGCCGTATTGCTCTTGATTGTGAGGCGGAGATCCTGGCTCTTCGAGACTGTTACAACTCTCTCACCCGTCGCGAACGCGAGGTCATGGCGTTGGTGGTGTCTGGCCTGTTGAATAAACAGGTCGGTGGCGAACTCGGCATCAGCGAGATCACGGTGAAGGCCCACCGAGGCCAAGTGATGCGAAAAATGAAGGCCGACTCTCTCGCCGACCTGGTGAAAATGGCAGCGAAGCTTCGCCTCGAACGTGCCCCAGGGCTTAATGTCTCCCGGGCGAGTTAATCATTTGTTCCACCCTCCCGATGAGACCTGCGCCTCCGTCGCTTTCTCGATGTCATCCTCATTTGCACGTCGCAGCGTGAGGAGCTAAGGGTCCCCCCACGCCAAGAGCCGCGTGCCCGCGCTGCTCAACTCCAGTTCGGCGCCTACGTACGGTGCCGTGCTCGGCTGGCCAGCTTCATCCCACCAAAGTTCGATTCCCGCGTCAAATCCCACATCAAGGCGCTTCGAGGTGGCGTATCCGTTCGGATATGCCACCTCGGCGAAAGAGATGTCATGGTCAGCAAAGCTGGGCGTCAGATATTCCGAATATTGGTTTCGATCGTGTCTACCACCTCGTCGATACCACCGGCGAGGACCAGTTTCCCCATGGCGATTGCGAAGCCAACGACTTGGTCCGCCTCGATATGGGACGGCAGAGAAAGCGCATTTGGATCGGTGACCACATCGATGAGCGCCGGACCCGAATGCTGAAGCGCTTGCTTTAGTCCAGAGGACAGATCGGCTGGGTTTTCGATTCTTACCCCCATCATCCCGATCGCCTCGGCCAGCTTTGCAAAGTTCGGGTTCTTCAAATCCGTCTGATAGTCGGGTATTCCGTCGACTTCCATCTCCAGTTTCACCATTCCGAGAGCGCTGTTGTTGAACACGACGATCTTGATCGGGAGGTTGTACTGTGTCAGCGTCAACAACTCACCCATGAGCATGGCGAGGCCGCCATCTCCCGCCATTGCGATTACCTGTCTTCCGGGATAACAAAGTTGGGCGCCAATGGCCTGAGGGAGTGCGTTTGCCATGGACCCGTGGGTGAAGGAGCCGATCAGGCGCCGGTCCTTCGTCGCTCGAATGTACCGGGAAGACCAGACGTTACACATGCCGGTATCAGCAGTAAAGATTGCGTCGTCTGCCGCAATCTCACTCAGCGCGGCCGCGACAGGCTCAGGGTGCATGGGCCTCCGTTTCCCAACGTTATTTACGTAGGCATTCAGTCGTCGAAGCGCCTTTTTATGTTTGCCGAGCATCGCGTCCAAAAACGAGCGATCCGACTTAGCTTCTATCATCGGTAGTAGCGCGCGGATAGTTTCGCCCATATCGCCCCATAATCCGAGATCCAGTTTGCTTCGTCGGCCCAAGTTCTCAACTCTGATGTCAACCTGGACAATCTTGGGTTTCGTTGGCAGGAATTTGCTATAGGGAAAATCAGTGCCCAAGAGCAGCAGCAGATCGCATTCGTGCATGGCCTCGTACGCCGCGCCGAATCCAAGCAATCCACTCATTCCGACATCAAACGGGTTGTCGAACTCCACGAACGGTTTCCCGCGGTACGAATGGCCGACGGGAGACTTCAACTTGCCAGCCAGAGCCATTAGCTCATCGTGAGCACCGGCACATCCAATTCCGCAGAAGAGAGCTACCTTTTTCGAGGAATTAATCAACTCCGCCAGTTGCGCCAAGTCCTTTTCACAGGGGCGGATGGAGGGCCTTTGCCGGACCACGGAACGTGGAGAGCCATCCTTCGCAATCTCCATCCCCGCCACGTCGCCGGGCAACACGACTACGGCCACCCCTCCTTTTCCGACTGCACTCTGCATGGCGATGTGAAGAACACGCTCAAACTGCTTCGGATTCGAAATCAGCTCACAGTAGTGGCTGCATTCTTTGAAAAGAATTTCCGGATGAGTTTCCTGGAGATATCCGGTGCCAATCTCACTGCTTGGAATATGCGAGGCGATCGCGAGTACCGGAGCATTGCTGCGATGAGCATCGAAGAGTCCGTTGATCAGGTGAAGGTTACCGGGGCCACAGCTGCCGCCGCAGGCCGCGAGTTTCCCGCTGAGCTGAGCCTCGGCCCCCGCCGCGAACGCGGCAGTTTCTTCGTGGCGCACGTGAATCCACTCAACTTTGCCATTTATTCGCAAAGCATCCGTCACCGGATTCAGACTATCGCCCACGACGCCGTAAAGTCTTTCGACACCCGCTTCAACAAGTCTGCTAATCAACTCATCTGCCACTCGATGTGCCATGGTTCATATCCTCCCTCGAGATCTTTCTGTTTTTCCGCCGGATTTCGATACGAGCGACAATCGGAATGTGGCAAACAACCTGCACCTCTTTGTCTGATTAGTGCAATCCTGGTTTCTTCTCCCTGATAACAACTAGTCGTTCGCCATGCGATGAGTCCGCGTTTCGCACGACTGCAATCAAGCCAGAACTGAAGAGGGGAAACAATTGGACGATGGTGTCGTCGAGACCTAAGTATCATGCGTGTCTTGTGTGATGGATGCGAGCCGCAACGGCCAAAGGCAATTTAAATTCATTACGGCGCTGGTGTTGTCGGCAGAAGGACCTCTGCGCTACGGGAGTTCTCTGCGGACGACGGGAACGACACGCAACATCTTTGTGCGGCAGCGTCGAGCTAAGGCTCTCGTCGAGGTTTCGTTCTTTCCTTGCAACCAGGATGCACGACCCATGCGCCAGCGTCATTAGGTCATTAGACTGTGCTGTCGATCTGCAAGTGAAGACCCAGCATGTCTCCCACGCTCAGAGGTTCTCGAGCACGAGCGCGTTCGAGCGAGCAAACCTAAACCTTTAATCTGCCGGACGGTGACTGCTCCTGATCTCCTGATCATCACTAGAAAGCTGCGTGGAAATAGTGGTGCAATGCGCTCCCGAGAGGGTTCGTGGTTGTATCCGAGGCGTTGATGAACATGGACGTATGAGCGCCACTCGCCACGTCGAGCGCCACTAAAGTATTGGCGCTACCATCGTCCAATTGTTCCGCACCCGCGCTTCTGGCTTAATCGCGTGCATGGCAACAAAAGATCAGTTTGCGCTTCAGCAGCCTCCGCAGCATGCATTCGACTGGCTGTTTGTGGCCGTTTTGAGCATGACGGCGGGTGCGGTCGACATTATTGGATTCCTTGCACTCGGAGGATTGTTTATCGCGCACATTACGGGAAACATAGTCGTCCTTGCTGCCCATTACATAACGGGTGGCTTTAGTCGGATCGGACCGCTGATCGCAGTTCCGGTTTTCATCATAGTATTGGGGATAGTTATTTGGGTATCCAAAGACAAACGGAAGCATCGGACTTTGCGAGCATTGCTGATTCTCCATGCTGTACTGCTGACTGGATTTCTGGCGCTTTCCGCTGTGCTTGGTCCCTTCACCAATCCCGGAAGCGCAGTAGCGGCTTCTGTCGGGATGCTCGGGGTTGCAGCGATGGCCACTCAAAACGCGCTTGTCAAACTTGATCTGACAGGCTTCCCTACGACCGCGGTACTCACCACGGATACTGTCCAGTTGACAATCGACCTTACAACTCTGGCGCGCGGTAATGCCTTGCCTGAGGAAATGGCTCTGGCTCGGCGTCGTATTCGGATGACGTTTCCCGCTTTCGCGGGCTTTATTGCTGGTTGTGCGACGGGCGCGTTGCTCGAAGTTCACATCGGACTGTGGGCTCTGACATTTCCGGTTCTCTTGGCCGTAGTTGCAATACCGTTGAGTGAATACACCGTGCAAACGGTTCCGGCGACAAAAACTCAGTTCGCTTGCGCTGTCTCCGCGACTGATACCAAAGCATCGATCGATACTTTCGTCCGATAGTCTCGATGTTCATGGTTGCATCAGAATTGTGTATGGAATCCACACTTCTAACGAGGAGGTTTGGTATGTCAGACAACAAACAAGCAAGCGTCATGGAAGTACAACGAGGCATCATTCGACCCCACCAGCCGGGCCAGGACGTTTTCAGATCGGTCCTGCCGGAAGAGATCGACTGGAAGCCCTTCGCGGCGTTCCCCCCTTCGGTCCTACTGGCAGTCGTTGTTGGTGAGCCTTCGCAGGCGGGCCCCTACACGATCAGGGTCAGAGTACCTCACGGCGTGAAGCTGATGCCACACCGGCACCCGGAGGATCGAGTTTACACAGTTATATCCGGCGTCTTTTACATCGGCCTTGGCGATCAGTTCAACCCCGATAAACTGCAGGCGTATCCGCCCGGTGGCGTCATCGTTCTACCCGGCAATACGTCCCATTTCCACTGGGCGAAATCCAGCGAGTACGTCACGCAAGTGACCGCGATTGGGCCGCTGGGTCTTGAATATATCAGCGCAAAAGACGATCCGCGGAACAACCACTCTTAGCCGGGCATCTGGGCGATTTCCGCAACGACGCACAGGGCGACATTCGGAGTCTACGATGATCATTGCGAAAATTGAGACATTTCCGCTGCGTATTCCCTTCAAACCAAATACGCGAGCTGCAGCCTCAGCTTGGGGTGACAAAGGCCTGCCCGTCGCCGATTCACTTCTCGTCAAGGTGACGACCGACCAAGGATTGGAAGGTTGGGGCGAGGCTTTTGGTTTTCGCGCGGTGCGGTCGGCTAAATTGGCAGTCGAAGAGCTGATCGCACCGATCTGCATCGGCAAGGACGCAACGAAAATTGCCCCTCTCATGCTCGAAGTGCAAGAAAAGCTGCACATCTTCGGGCGGACCGGACCTTTATTTTATGGCATCTCCGCGGTGGATATCGCCCTTTGGGATATTGCCGGCAAGGCTGCGAATGCACCGGTTTACCGGCTTCTAGGCGGCGGTGCTGCCGATCTGGATTGCTACGCCAGTTTGATTCGTTATTCCGATCCCTCGCTGGTCCGCGCCAATGTTCGGTGTGCGCTCGACGCTGGATTTTGCAGTCTGAAGCTTCACGAAGTAGAGCTCCCGGCGATTCGTGCCGCCCGCGAAGAGGCCGGCCCTGACGTCCACTTAACGCTCGACGTGAACTGTGCCTGGACATTGAGCGAAGCTCGAGCGAAAGCAGAAGAACTCAAGGAATTCCATTTGAAATGGCTGGAGGAGCCCATCTGGCCACCAGAAAATTACGATGGGCTCGCCCAGTTGCGGAAAACGTCCGGCATCCCGATCGCCGCGGGAGAAAACGTGTCAACTCTAATGGAGTTCGAACGCCTCATGGCCGCGAGTGCGGTAGACTTTGTCCAACCGAGCGTCGCGAAAATGGGAGGCATCAGCGAGTTGTGTAAAGTTTTTCCGATCGCAGTCGTGCGCAATGTCACCCTCATGCCTCACGTTTTCTACGACGGGCCCGGCCTGTTGGCGGCGATTCATGTGACGGCCGCAATGGGGACAACGGACGCAATGATCGAGTGGCGCTACTTCGATCTCGAAGCCCAAGTCTACGGCGGCGCGTTGTTCCCGACTCGAGGTCGCATCTCGTTGCCCCAAAGCTCTGGTCTGGGAATTGACCCTGACCCCAACGTGATTCGCGACTATGTGAGAGCCTAGATCGATTTCGCTCGCTAACACCTGCAGCGCCGGGAATCCCTGCTCACGAGGGACATGCTCATCTGATAGTGGGATTCGCCAACTCACTGTGCGTGGAGCACCTGCCGAAAGAGCAGGTCATCATTCGCACCCGTCTCATCGAAAAAACCAGCACTCGGGCAACCACGCGGTTAGTCTCGCAGAGAACGTGTT
>CAWAAG010000030.1:0-109798 GCA_963780035.1 uncultured Acidobacteriota bacterium
TGCCAGACTTTGCCTTCCTTGGCCACCTGTCCTGACTGACCGCCCCAGTGGTTCATCGCGCTACGTCTCCGATTCGGTGTCGCAGAGGCGATACTCGCACGATCCAAGCCGCCAGCAATTCCTGGACGCGGATCGGCCATGCAGAGTTCCGCTTCCGCCGCAGCCTCAGCCGTGTGAGCAAGAATTTGCCGGACAACCGGATGGGCCGATGAATTTCGCTGGTCCGCACTTGCGGACGAATCAGCGCACTGCACAGCGGATCGAGCGTCGTCAGAAAACACGTTTCCTCGTCTTCTGACCCTTTGGTTTGATTTAGTGACCGACTGCCAGGTGGTGGGGAAACGCTACTTCGTGGACCCGTAACTTTCAGTACTAACCCATACTCGAGTGACTTACCGCTCCGCTATTACGGACCCGTTGCAGGTGGGACTTTTCCATGGCCTGCTTTCCTTCTTGCGATCCGGCGCGGGGGCAGCTTTTCCGTCCGCGACAGTCGAAGGCGCGGAAATGAACGGGACTTTGGAACAAACCCATTCGGTTTTACAATAGGCTTGGATTCCCCCAGTTTGCGGAGGTCCGGTCGACGCGAAAGCTATGCCAGCAGGTAGCGTGACCGATGCATCTAAAGAGTTGCAAAGGAGCGCAAATGGAAACGATCACGGTAACAGAGACGACGGGACGGAAAATAAGAATACCGCGCGAGGCGGTGTGGCGGCTGGAAGGAAAGTCGGTATTTGTTCCGGGGCCGCGTAAACCCCACCGCACAAGCATCACTTTTCACCGCTTTCCGCGGCTTCGCCGGGGCTTTTTCATGCGATATATGGCTTTTCTGGAGGAGGTCCGGCGGATGACGATCGATCTGGATAAGCGGCTCAGTTGCTCGATTGACGTACAAGAGAGCTACCAGGAATTGCGCGACTTGATCAGCAATCAAGACGAGGCGAACTAGAACCGTATCTCCCAGCTCCGTAACTTGATTCCTTGCGATTCCAGACCGGACTGCCAGGTGTTGGTAATGCAAGATACGAAATGATGGAGTGTAGCGGATGGCCAGGACCCCTGTTCGGTGGAACAATAAAATTCTGGCGCGGGATTCCGGCAAATGCTGTTTCTATGTTTCACGCATTACAACTCAGGTTCGATTACTTCGGGATCGCGTGCTGCGCGATGCAGGGGGCCGGAGCGCTGGCATTCGTGAACGTCATGCGGATTCCGTGTTTCGGCCGCAGAATGACCATGGGACGAGCTTCGATCAGTTGGCCCGGAGATAGCTGAAAATCGTACCTTCTGAGCAGGTCGCTCAAAATCATGAGGATCTGCAGCATCGCGTAATTTCCACCAATACAGCCGCGGGGTCCGCCCCCGAACGGTAGGAAGGTGAAGGGCGTGCGCAGCTTGTCGTTCGGTTTGGTGAAGCGCTCCGTATCGAAATTTTCGGGATCCTGCCAGTAGCGCGGAGCATGGTGCGTGCCATACACATACACAATGACCGTCGAGCCGGCGGGTATGGCGAGGTCGCCAACGCGGTCGTCCGCGACAGCCATGCGGTCGATCATCCAAAACGGCGGGTAGAGGCGAAGTCCCTCCATGATGACCTGAGTGGTAAATTCGAATTTGGGAACGTCGGCGTAGCCTAGAGGCGCTTCGCCCAGCACGGAATCGAATTCCTGCCTTACCCTTTCGAGACAATCCGGACGCGAGCTCAGAAGATAAAAAAGCCACGATAGCGCATTCGACGATGTTTCATGGCCGGCGACGAGCAGTTGCATGCTTTCGCTGAGGATGAGCTGATCGCTCATGCCATGGCCATCGCTGTAGCGCGCATCCAGCAAAGTCTGCAGCAGATCGTTGCCGGGCGGTTCGTTGCGGCGCTTCTTGATGTACTCGAGCAGAACAGCGTCGGCGCGGGTGCGCATGTCTTCGTGCCTGCGCAGTTCCCCCGAAACGGCGAACCAGGGATTCAGATAGGGCTGAAGGGTTTGCCGAACGATGAATTCCTGGACGGTGCAGATGGTGTGGCTGACAAGATTAATGTCTTCGTCTTTCAACCGTGCGCCAAATAGTGATCGGGCGACCATCGCGAAGGTAATTTTCATCAGCTGGGGGTAGATATCGACTGGCCCCCGACGAGCCTGAGCGTCGAAATCCCGCAGCGCATCGGCGAGAGAGTCCCGCATGATGGAGGACAGCGCATCGAGTTGCGCTCGATCGAAACCTTTCTGGATGAGACGCCGCTGCGTGCGCCAGGCTTCTCCTTCCGTGGTAAGAAGGCCTTTGCCCAGAAAGTGGCCCATACGCTTTACTTGAATATGGGATTTTTGGTAATTCTCCGAATTGGTTTTTAACACGTGCTGAATCACATCGGGATCGATCGTAACGATCGCTTCTTTGAGACCACCCAAATAGATCCGGAATGTATCGCCGAAGATTTTATTGTAGCCGGACAAAACCCGCACGGGATTGCGGAACATCGCGCGCGAATCCGCAAAGCAGCGAAAGCGGGAAACAACGGGGACAGGCGCGGCGGTCATACCCTGCCGTCCCGATACTTGTTTCGAACCGCAGATGATTTCACGTCAATAGTAGGAAGTGGTAGCGGGACCATAGGTAAAGATAAAATGCTCAGAATCAGTTTTCGTTCCCCAGTTGCTTCAAGAGTATCAGATGATGCCGGATTGCCTGAGCCATGGTGGGGTGCTGCCGATAAGGAACGCCAAACTCTTCGGCGGTCTGCTTCACGATCCTGGTGAGCGGAGCATAGTGGGTGTGGCACACGAAAGGGCAAAGATGGTGCACGATGTGATGGTTGAGCCCGCCGGCGAGCCAAGCGACGAGAGGATTTTCCGTCGCATAATCGGCCGTTGTCGCGAAGATGTGATACACGCCGTTGTCAAACTCACCGCGGTCCGTGGGAAAGTAGGTGGTGTCAATGGTGTGCGTCGTCTGGAATACAAGCGTTACGGCTAAACCGACGAACAAATGGACCAGGAGGAACGCCCCGGCGACCAACAGAGGTGATTTCCCGAGCACGATCACCGGCAAGACAAGCATGTAAGTGAGGTAGAAGGCCTTGCCGGCGACGAGAATGGCATATTCGCGCAGAGGATGATTGGCGCGTTTCAGATAATCGTGAGACGGGAAGAAAAAGCTCTCGAAGTCCCTGAAGAACACATAGTCGAGGGAGAACATTGCATAAAAGAACAGCGCATAGATGTGCTGGAAGCGGTGCCATGGCGCGCGGGATTCATAGGGGGTAAAGCGAAAGATGCCGCGTCCCGAGAGCGCATCATCTTCGCCGTGGAGATTGATGCAGGAGTGATGGCCCCGATGATGGAGGATACGCCACATGTACGAGCTGATTCCGCACAAATCGAAGACGTAGTTCAGGGTTTTGTTGACGCGCGGCCGGGCGGAGATGGCGTTGTGGTTGCTGTCATGGGCAATGTTCAGCAAAAGGAATGTCTGCGCGAGGCCGCCTAGAAGGTAGAGGGCAACAAATTTCCAGGTATCGGGCCTCAGAGCATACAGAGCAATCCAGGCGCCCACGAGGACCGC
Organism: uncultured Acidobacteriota bacterium; assembly: GCA_963780035.1. GTDB lineage: Bacteria > Acidobacteriota > Terriglobia > Acidiferrales > UBA7541 > Palsa-295. The sequence goes on from CAWAAG010000030.1 coordinate 3,556, forward strand.
CAGACCCACAGCGATCTTGACCCACATCGTACGGTCCGCTTTGTGAGTAATGTTCTGGTCGGCAAAAAACCTATCCAGGCGGCGACGTAAGACTTTCGGGAAGGAAGAGCCACCGACGGGTTCGGTGACGGACGCCGCAGAGGATTCCGATGGTACAAGATCCGGAGTCTCCGGATCTTGAGTGATCAATGCTTCGGATTCGAACGCCACCGGCGCCTCCGCGATCATGCTAATTGGGCCCGAGGCGTTCCATACGCCGCATCCGGGGTGCTGACCCTAAGCGAAACCGGCGCCGCACCGGCGACAGCCCCGCAGCACGATTTTAATGCGGGCTGGTAAAGACATTCAAGGACATTCGGAACGGACGGTGCCTAGTTGCGTCGAGCGAACAATGAGAGCGATGACGCATAGAATTGTCCATAACGCTTTGTTAATATAAAACCTTCGATGAACCATAATGAACCGGGCTTCCTGCGAGGGACCACAGAAGGTCGGCGGAGCTCCGAAATTCCCGTTCGCGCCGTTGTGCAGCAAAAAGGAAAAGATCCGTTCGCCACAAGCGTCGAGCGACGGCTATGCTGAGAACAAATACGAGTAGATTCTCCCCGTCCGCCTACATATCAGGCCTGCACTTCCAAACTCAATCGCGGATCAATTGGCACCCTAGGGAGAGATGTTTCGTTTACAGACTTGCGTTCTATTCAACATTGGAGGATCGCTGATTGATGGCGGCGTCAATTTTAGGCCACCTGGATAGGCTGGCAGATGAGCACCCAGACAAGCTTCTTTATTCGTACCTGGATGTAGACGGTCATCCGACCGAACGCTACACCTACGCGTCGTTTCTCCACCGAGTGGAGGCGATCGCCGGACATTTGTGGAAAGAGGGTCGTTTTGCGGCGGGCGACCGGCTGCTGCTTGCCTACCCGCCAGGACTCGAAATGATCTGCGCATTTTTTGGCTGCGTGCGCGCCGGATTGATCCCCGTGCCGGTGTATCCCCCCAGTTCGCGCGGTTTCCAGAGCGCATTATACAAGATGGTACACATCGCAAGGGATTGCCAGTCGGCTGGGATCTTAACGAGCAGAGACTACCGGGCATCCCTCAAGACAAATCTCGCCAGAAGTGGAGTATCGGCGTGCGGGATTGATGTGGATTACATTTCCGGTCTGCCGTGGATCGCCACGGAAGATTTCGTGGATGCGATTGCGGAGCGGCCATGTGCCGATGATTCGAAGATCTTGTTTCTCCAGTACACCTCGGGTTCGACGATGGCGCCTAAGGGTGTGATTGTCACGCACGAAAACATTCTGGATACGTGTCCGCTGGTGATCGACCATTCCGCGCCGGTCGTGGTTTCCTGGCTTCCGCAGTATCACGATATGGGACTGATCGGGTGCTACCTATATCCAGCACTGAAAGGTGGCACGACGTACGGTTTCGCTCCCACGGACTTCATTCAGCGGCCGATCCTGTGGTTCGATGCCATGACGGCCTACCGCGCCACCGCGACGGCGGCGCCTAACTTCGCCTACGACTATTGCCTGCGCGCCGGGAGGCTTTCGAAGGAAAGCCTGGAGGCTTGTGATCTCAGTTCGCTCCGCGTTTTGATGTGCGCCGCGGAACCCGTAAAGCCGGATACCTTCACACGGTTCCTGGAAGCGTTTCAGTCCTATGGACTGAAGTCCGAGAGTTTCCATGTCGCTTATGGGTTGGCTGAGAATACTCTGGCGGTCTCACTGGGCGGCCGCAACATCGTTTCCGTCAACAAACGTGCCCTCTCCCTGGGCACGGCCCGCATGACTACCGAGGTCTCTGAAATCGACGGGGCCACGCAGATTGTGAGTTGCGGAACGCCGCTGCCGGGGCTCGACGTTAAGATTGTGGATCCGGAAGGGCACTTCCCTCTGAAGCCGGAGCGCACCGGTGAAATCTGGGTCGCCGGAAGCGGTAAGTGCCGAGGTTACTGGAACAATCCCGAATTAACTCTGAAGCAGTTTCGCGCGCGGCTTGTGGACGATACTCCCTATGAAGACGGCTATTTGCGGACCGGCGATATAGGATTCTTCCACGGCGGCGAACTCTACGTCTGCGGCCGCATCAAGGACATGATTATTCTGCGCGGGCAAAATTATTACCCGCACGACATTGAGAACGTCGTGGAGAAATCATCCGGCCTGATCCGGCACAACTGCGTCGCCGCGTTCCAGATCCAGGAAGACAGCGAACCTGCACTCGCAATCGTCGCCGAAGCCAAAAATCCCAAGGCGCTTCCCGACGCGCGAAAGATTGCCGCGGCGGTCCGGAATTATCTGAACGTGGAAGTGGCGGTGATTTCGATCATCGCGCCGCGCGCGATCCCCAGAACGAGTTCCGGGAAAATCATGCGCCATAAGACCAAGCAGATGTGGCAGCGAGGTCAGTTCACCGTTCTTTCGGACTTTTCGCGGGAGAAGGACGCCGGGAACTCCCTGTGCGATTCCGACATGCATGGCTCTTTCGCTGAATTGAAAGCCAAGTACAACCTGACAGGCAAGGAATCGTACAACCTCGTCGAAGCCGGGCTGGATTCCCTGGATCTTGTTGTGTTCGTTCACGAGCTCAAGGAACTCCTCAAAGATAAAGGCGCTGAGTTGCTGGCGAGGCAGGTAGATATTGGCGTGATTCAGCGTGTGGGCGTAGCCGAGCTGTTTGGACTAGCCGAAAAGTTGAAGCGCGCTCCCGAAGAGGCATTGGTTCATCTGCGTCATTCCCTTGCGGCTTTCCGTGCAGAGCAGCGGGCCGCTGAGAAGCGGATGATGAGCAACGACAGGAAGCTCATCTTCGAGCCTCCGGTGCCGGTGCCGTTGCCGGAGACGCCGGTGCCGAAGCGGGTGCTGCTCACCGGCGGGACCGGCTTCATAGGGCCGTTCCTCATGAAAAGCTTGCTGGAACAGACCCGGGCGAAGATCCATGTTCTCGTCAGGTCTTCCGACGAAGAGCAAGGTAAGCAAAGACTGAGGAACGCGATGGAGTCAATCGGACCCTGCCCGCTGGGCCTGATGGAGATGTTCGAGGCTCGAGTGATCGCCGTCTGCGGAGATCTAGGGCAGCCAAAGCTGGGCCTGACGCCGGACGAGTGGGATTTCCTCGCGAGTGAAATCGACACGGTTTTCCACAACGGTGCCACCGTAAACTACCTTTACAACTACGACCTGATGCGTGACGCGAACGTGCTGGGAACCAATGAGGTCGTAAGGCTGGCGTTCGAGGGAAGGCCCAAAGAATTCAATTATGTCTCGACCACCTTCGTGTTTGGCTGGGCCGTCAAATCAGTCCTGCATGAGACCGACCTGAACGAGAATATGGAGCTGCTCGATTTTGGGTACAGCCAATCGAAATGGGTAGCGGAACAGGTGGTGGTGGATGCGCGCAACCGGGGACTTTCCGCGCGGATTTTCCGGCCTGCTCTGGTGAGTCCTTCCGTCACGGGAGGAGGTAACAACTTCGATATCGCCGTTCGCTTAGTCGCCTTCATGGTGAATCACGGAATTGGCGTTGATACGCTCAACCAGGTCAGCTTTGTTCCGGCGGACATTGTGGCGAACAACATCGTTGCGATCTCGACCACTCGTGGTACAGCGAATAAGACTTACCATGTGACACGCGACGATTATTCAAACATGATGGATATTACCGGGCTTATTACCAAAGCGACTGGCCGCCAGTTTGAAACATTCAGGCTTCCCGACTTCGTTCCCGAGCTGATCCGCAGATGCCGGAAGGAAGATCTTCTCTTTCCGCTGCTGGATTTCTTGGTGGGTTCTGTCGACAACATCTCGGCGATGGAGTTCAAACGCTACGACAGCTCTTCTTATCAAAAGGCCCGCGATGCCTCGGTGTGGGGCAAAGCAGATCCGTCGCTGGAAGACACGGTCAACGGCATTCTGAAATTCATGCATCGCAAGGGAATCATTTCGGTCGCGGGTCGTGAGGTCAACGCGGTGTCAGCGAGCGATGGGCTTGGGGACTGGACAGATGCAATATCCGCTACTGCTTCTTAAACGTGAGCTTCTCGGTTAGGCGCTGGCCCGTTTCCAACGTGCCTGTGGTGGATAGTGTCATGTGCAGGCCGTCCGCGGAAACCACCCACCGATCCTTTTGCGTGACTTGATTGTCCCGCTGATAGCTCGCGTCCACGGTGTGAGGATCGACGAGTTTAAGCGTCACGGTATCGTTGCGCGAGTTCTTTAGATCATATTGCTTTCCGTCAAAACGGGCGGTATAGCTGAAGTCACCCAGAAAACGAACCCCGCCGCTTCCGTCCGTCTCGATTTTGAGGATCAAACCTTGCCGCATACGGGTCTTGCTGAGGTCCTGCGTCCACTCGCCAGCGAAGAGGTCCTTCGCGACCTTCTTGCCGCCGCTGCGCGTCCACACAGTGATCTTATCGGCGTGGCCCAGGGCCACAGTCGTGGCCGTCAACTCGTTCCCATCATTCGAAAGTTTTTCGCGAACCGTCGCCACCACAGCTCCATCCTTCTCTTCCTTGACCTCCGCCTGCCTCTTATCAATCCTGCGCAGTTCAATTTGATTGAACGCCAGATTGCCCGGTGCGGGCGATTTGTGTCCGTTCGAGTTTGCGGTGAAATCAAGATGGGTTTCACCGGACATGACCACGTGCGAGCCGTCACGCGAAGACGTAATGGTGAGCCGGTTCGGAGGATCGAGACTTGACTGCGCAGAGACCAGCGCCCAGGAGCCAAGGCGGGGGTCTGCTACTCCAGGCTGGATGGCGGCAAGCAGTCCGAGCAAAAGTAAGAAACGAATAGAACCTCCTAAGCCGGCGGCCAAAGTTTAGCAGATTCAGATGGGGCCGTAGGTGAGTCGTGTGCAAGTGTAAACTCGCGAACCTAAGCGCAAATGCAGGAACCGATTACGGACGGAGCACGTTGTTGGCTCGTGTAGTTCTTAGGCGTCACCGTAGAGTTTAGGTGACGACGAGTTTGTGAGATATGACATCATTATGGCTATGCTCGTGCGCCGTTTTTTGGTGTCAGGGATGGTCCTCGCAGCAACCATCGCACTTCTTCCATTTTCTTTTCACGCGGAGCGCCGCCTGGAGACCGCAACCCGTGTGGAAGGGAGCCAGGCTGAAATTGTGAGGGACGAGCTGGCTACTCGTTTTCACTCGCCCTTTGTGGACCGCGTTGTCCTGGTGATCGAAGGACTGCCGCCTGCGAATTCAGACGAAGGCGGCCAAGCGCTAGGAACCATCGTGGCGGCACTGAAAGAGCAGCCCGGCGTTGCAGGCGTGGTGTCCTACCTCGAGTTGCGCGATCCGATTTTTCTGGGCCGGGAAGGCGGAACGTTTGTTCTCATAGGGCTCGCTTCGACCGACGGACCAATCGAGGCGCTTGTTCCGGAGATTCACCGGCTGGCAAGCTCGCTTGCAAATCAGCTGCGGGGCCGTTATCCGGCGGTAAAGCTCGAACTCACAGGCGAAATTCCATTGAATTTCGATATTCGGAAAGCGAGCGCCGCCGACGTACATCGCGGCGAGAGCCTGGTGATCCCCGCGACGCTCGTGCTTTTGCTGGTGGCGTTTGGAAGCCTGATGGCCGCCGTGATTCCGTTGGCGGTTGGCCAGTTGGCCATTGCCACCACACTGGCGATTACGGGATTCCTAGCCCAGCGCTGGCACTTGTCCATTCTGGTGCAGAATTTGGCCACCATGCTTGGCCTGGGATTGGGAATTGACTATGCATTGCTGATGATCAGCCGTTTCCGGGAAGCGATAGCCGCCGGGAACGACGGACCCACGGCAGGGGCGATCGCGGCGCGTCAGGCAGGCCGCACGCTTTTGATTTCCGCGTCAACGGTAGCCATCGGATTTCTCGCCCTTCTGACGGTTCCGATTAGCGAAATCCGTTCCATCGGTGTCGCGGGATTCCTGGTGACGGGAATGAGCGTATTGCTTACAAATACCCTGGTTCCAGCCGCGCTGGTATTGCTCGGCCCGCGGATTGATCTTGGCCGAATGCCCTTTGCTCCAAAGCTGGATGCGCAGCGGGCCGCGCGTACGGGAAATCGCTGGCGGCAATGGGGAAAGACGATCGTCGCGCATCCCTGGCTTGCCCTCTTTCTGGCGGGCACTCCTTTGCTGCTGCTCGCCTGGCAGGCCAGACACCTGGATACCAGCCTCCCCCGAGGGGATTGGCTTCCGCAGGCGGCGGAATCAGTCCATGCGTTGCACACCCTTGAACGGATGGATCGGGGCGGCGTTGTGGAATCCTTGCGCGTCATCGTCGAACTTCCAACGGATTCCATCGCGCAATCCGACGCCGGGTGGGACGCTCTGGATCGTCTCAGCAAGCGCCTCGCGACCGACCCTCGCTGTTACCGCGTCATTTCTATCACTACGCTTGCGCAAGGCAACCGAGCTTCTCTCCCGGATCTCTCGCGGGAGACGCGTCGCACGTTCCTGAGTAGTGACGGACGAGCGGCCCTGCTGGAGGTGTTACCCGCGAGTTCGGTCTCCCTGCGCGGCCAGGTCAAATGGGTGCGCGAGCTGCGCAACACCGGCGCCCCAGCTCTCACTGGAGTGCCTGGCGCAACCCTTCTCGTTGGCGGCATTCCGGCGCTCAACGCCGATTATGAAACGATTATCAGAAACCGCTTCCCGTCCGTAATGGTGCTAGTCGTGGGGGGGACGCTCTTTGCTCTGCTTTGCGGGTTCCGATCGATCTTCGCCGCCGTGAAGGCCATCGCACTGAACCTATTCTCGGTCGCTGCGGCCTTCGGAGCATTGGTTTTCGTTATTCAAGATGGCCACGGAAGCGGGTTCCTGGGAATTCCCCAGGGAACCGGCAGCGTGTTTCCGCTGGTACCGATCGTCGCGTTTGCCATCGTTTTCGGACTGAGCATGGATTACGAGGTGTTTTTGGTCGCGCGCGTTCTGGAAGCCAGAAGGAGCGGGCTGAGTGAAATGGATGCGATCCCGGAGGGTCTGGCTAGAACCGCGGGCCTGATTACGAGCGCCGCCGCGATTATGATCGTGGTATTTGCGGCATTCACTTTCGGAGATTTCCTGGTGGTCAAGATGATCGGATTTACGTTGGCGATCGCCGTGTTGATTGACGCGACACTCGTTCGTATCGTGATCGGTCCCGCGCTCCTTCGTATCGCAGGCGATTGGAACTGGTGGCCTGGCGGGCTCACCAGGGCGCGAAGTGCGCCGGCGATAGCGAGTCGCGAACAACGTCTTTAGGAACTGGAACTTTAATCTCCCGAAGCTGCTATTCCTCGGTTGGTTCTTGGCTCCCGGCCGCGGATGGTCATCCGGCTTTGCAGCGATTTGTAGAATAGCAGGTCGTTTTTCCAGGAATTCTCTGTATTTTTCATCCACATTCGTTTCGGAGGCTTCTTAATCACTTTGTCTAAGCCCGGACGCTTTAGCAGCGTTCCGCGTGGCGTTCCCTGGCGCGTTTGGCGGACATTTGCAGGGTCGCCTTTTGCCCGACTAGCCGTTCCAAAAATCAGCGCCTGTTTTGCGCCCGAAATACGGCTGTTCATTGAGCTAATTTCTGGTGTTTCCGTGGTTCACGCGGCGCGCCGTCAATGGGTTCTAGTTCTTATTATTGGCTTTTGCCTTACGACTGCTAATCGTACGGTTACTGGTTCGAATCGAGCCCGGGGAGGCAACTTCTCTCGATTTTTCAAATGACTAAACCGACCTTCGTTTCTTGAGCTCTTCGAACACTTGGAACATGCCACGGTCGAGTGAATCATCCGATGCGATTCTCGCTCGGGGCGAGGATCTGCTGAGAATCGCAGAGCAGCCAAGGGCTCTCCGAGCGTTGACATTCCTTGGACCAGGATTGGAGCGGCCAGCGGGTTCGCATGACTCCAAAAAATTTCGCGTCGTCGGGGCCATCCCTCTGCCGTCCTTCGGATCCGTGGGTACAGCTGGGGTACAAGAAAAAGAGGGGAAACAATGTTCTCGATCCCGTAAGCGACGCCAGCTAAAGCGTTTTTGGGATTGGTTAACCTTGGTTCGGGACCAGGAGGTTGATGGTTCAAATCCATTCGCCCCGACCATTTCTTGCTGATTTTCTTGGGGAACGTCGTTATTCCGCGGCGCCACTTTTGGTCTTCGAAATAGGCCGGCTACTTCACGACCAAGGTAATCGGCTGACTGTGCGAAGTGGTTCCTTCCGTTGCTACAACCTGCAGCGTGTAGGTGCCTTTCGGCGTATCGGATGGCGGCGTGGACTGCGAAGTGGATCCGCCGCCGCAACTGGAGAGGCTGGCCAAAATCGCGAGGGAAATAGCGCCTACCAGCATCATCCGGAGAAGATCGGCGCTGAATTGAAGGTGGTTACGTCTCCGCAATGCCAGCGGCAAGCCGAATAGGCAGAAAAATCCGCAGCCCAATGTTGCGATAGAAAAATGCGTGGCAAGCGAAGCCGACGTCGCAGTACTCGTCGCCACGCTGACGGTGAAGCTTTGAGTGCCGCCCGTCGTCAGAGTCAGAGACGAAGGATTCACGCTGCAATTCGCATTTTCCGGTGCTTGTGTGCAAGTCAACATTACAACGCCGCTCGAGCCGGACCCCGACACGATAGAGAGCGAATAAGTTGCGGTTTGGCCGACGGTCACGGTGGCTGACGTGGTATTCGAGCCGCCCGTTCCGAAATTAAAGTCCGGTGCCGTGCCGGTGCCCGAAAGCGGGACGGTTTGCGGACTGTTCGCCGCGTTGTCGGTAACGGTCAGCGTTCCCAGCCTTGCTCCTGACGCGGTGGGAGTGAAGGTCACGGTAATCGCGCAACTGGCGAGCGCCGCGACGGACGCCGGGCAATTATTCGTCTCCGCAAAGTCACCGGAAGTTTGAATGTTGCTGACGGCGAGTGTGGCGCCACCGGGATTCTGCAACGTGACGGTGAGCGCTGCGCTCTGGGTGCCCACCGTTTGCGACGCAAAGGTGAGCGTGGCGGGTAGCAGCGACACCGAGGCGGGCGCCGTGGTGATCGTCAGTGTCAGAGGCGACGAGGTGCCGCCTCCGGGGGCGGGGTTTGCCACCTCAATCTGCGCGGTGCCGGGTTGCGCGATGTCGGAAGCGGGGATACTCGCCGTGAGTTGCGTCGCGCTCACAACGCTGGTCGCGCGTGCGCTGCCGTTCCACCGGACCACGGACCCCGACACGAAGTTTGAGCCTTGCACACTGAGCGCGAACGCGGCGCCGCCGGCCGCAACGCTGGAGCTGCCTAGCGTCGTCAACGCGGGGACAGGGTTTGTGCCCGAACTTGCATAGGCAATGCTGCTGCGAAATAAAATGATCTGATTGCTGGTCGGCACCGGCGCAAAATTGTTGACCACAAAAGCGAAGCCATTGCTTCCCCAGCGGTTCAGAGCAACGACGTTCGGGCCGTACGCCGCAGACGAGAGGAAGGGCACGCTGCCAACAAGGTCGAAGGTGCTCTGGTCATAGGCGTCCACGGATGTTGCCTCATACTGGCCGTAGCTGCTGAACGTATTTAGAAAGAAAGTGCGTCCGAGAGCATCGTCAGGAACCACGCTGGTAACGTCGAACAAAGAGGAACCGTAAGTTCCCAGCAAAGTGCTGGGCGGATTCCACACTTGCCCGTCGTTGGTGTAAAGCAATTTATTGTCAGAGGCAAGTAGTGAACCAGTCGCCAGCTGCGTTGGTCCCGGTGTGCTGGGTGTTTGCTGGTGAATTCCGGCGCCGTCAATCGTGAAGACGCCGAATGAACCGGGCGCCGTGGGAGTCGAGAGCGATATCGGAAGCGAGTACACCACCGGAGGAGTGCCTATGAAAGCAAAGCTATCCACGGTTACGTAGTTGGGATAGTCGTTGGGCAGCCAGTTTACAAGTCCACCCGCATTGAACAGAGCAATCCCGTCTTCCGCCGGATCGGCTCCGCGGAATAGAGCCACAACCACGGTAAAGGGCGACCCGGGGACTACCTTCATGTCCGCGACAGTTAACTGGCCGAAAAGGCTATCCGTCGGCAAGGCGAAAGTTTTTTCGATGGCAAACGTGCTTAGATTGATCCGCTGAATGGTGTGGTCGCCGTCCAAAGCGACGTACAGGTACTGGCCATCATCTGAAACCGCCAGATGGTTCGGGTCGTTGCCGACCGGCAGATATTTGGTCACTTGACCGGCCGCCGGATTGATCACGGCAATCGTGTTGGGATTGTTCGTCGAACCCGTTCCGATACTCGCGAACAAAAGCTGGCTGACGGGTTCGTAGACCATCGCGTTAGCGGTCAGCGGCAACGATTGATACACCGTGATGATCTGCGGAGCCGATGCTCCGCCGCCGGGCGTGGGGTTGAGCACGGAAACCTGAAGCTCGCCGATATTCGCGACCAGGGAGGCAGCCAGGGTTGCCGTTATCATCGTGGAATTCTGGTAAGTCGTGGGTTCGGCGATTCCGCCGACGAGCACCACAGATCCCGGAAAGAAATTCATTCCGTATACTTGCAGTGACACTTGCGCGCTGCCGGCTTGTATCGTCGGTGCAGACACAGTATTGAACGTCGGAAGAGGGTAGGAACTATAGCCGATTCCCGAGAGGCTGACCGATACGATTGGATTGGCGGGGTCGTTCGAGGCGATCTTCAAAGTCCCGTTCAGAGTTCCAGCAGACGCCGGAGTAAAGGTGAGGTAAAAAAAACAGCCTGCTGACGGGCCGAGTGGCTGGTTACAGCCAGATTGCGTATAGGCAAATCCGGCGCTGATGGACGTCTGCGCCAAATTTATCGTTAAGGGCACCCCGCCAGAGTTGCCAATCACTAAGAGCTGCTGCGGGCTGGTCTGTCCGATGAACTGCGGATCGAACGTGAGACTGGTGGTCTGCAGATAAATCTGCGGAACCGCGCCGACACCCTGCGCCATCACCATCGCCGCAGACACGGGAGCATTAGAGGTGATCGTGATCGTTGCGGTAACGACGCCGACGGCAGTCGGAGTGAAGACGACTGCGACATTGCAGGAAGCGTTTGCAGCGACACTCTGCAGGCAAGTATTCGAAGCCGCGGGAATCGTGAAAAGCGGACTGGAAGATTGCACGGCGCTGATCTGCATGGCGGCGTTGCCGCAATTGGTTGTGGTCAGTGTGCTGGTCCCGGCGGTTTGCAGCAGGACGTTTCCGAATTCGAGCTGCTGGGGCGTGAAGCACAAGGACGGCGCCGCGGTATTGGCATCAACGACGGCCGCATAGCCGTAGAGGTTTTGGACGTTCGGAGGCGGAGCGCTGACTGAACCGAGGTACGCGCCAGGCGTGGTGAAGAGAGCGTCGCCCGTGGTGCCGGCGACGTGCGCTTTATTATTGGGATCAATCGCAATACCTGCGATCGTTCCACCCTGCTGCGTGCCTCCAAAATAAGAAGAAAACGTCAAATTTTTACCGGCAGCGTCGAATCGCGTCAGAAAAGCGGTGGTCGAGTCGGCGCTGTACAGTTCGGCCGGGATGGACTGCAGGGGATACTTCAGCGGGAATTGCGGGCTAGTGGTGCTGCCCACCAGCCAGATATTCTGTGCGGAATCCAGCGCGATGCCCGAAGTGGCGGTGAACGACGTAGGTCCAGAAAGATCTGGCGAAAAATAGCTGGAATAAACTAGCTTGGACCCGTCCGCGCTGAATTCGGTGAAAAACGAAGCGCAACACCCGGTGCCGATGCTGGGCTCGAATGCATTGGGCGTAGTGGGGAAATCGTTGCCAGCGGAGGTCGCGGTGTATTGTCCCGTCACAAACGCTTCGTTGGTTGTCGGATTCACCGTGATTCCGGCCGCGTAGCCGCCATCTCCCAGGAAAGTCGAATATGCCAGGCTCGAGGCGTTCGGAGATAGCTTGGTGACGAACGGTGCACTGTACGGCGCCAGTCCAGGGATTGTGGTTTGAAACGCGCCGCTGGTGGTCGGCCACAATGTGCCGGCGGAGCCGGTGATATAGGCGCTGCCAGAGGTGTCCACGGCGATACCGTAGACTCCAACCGGACCCGCTCCAGGGTTCTGCGGGAAAGTGTCCCCGAGCAGCGCGCTGTAGCCGAGTGTTCCTCCTGTAAGGAACTTGCTTACGAAACCGACACTCTTCGGGTAAACCGGCTGCACCAGATCCAGAGCCCCGGCGGTCGTCGGGAATACGGGCGAATCAGTGGTGCCCGCGATGTAGGCGTTTCCGCTCGAATCCAGGGCCACAGCGCCCGCGTAGGTGTCGGACGAAGGCTGGTTTTGCGATCCGCCTCCCAGAATGCTGGAATAGTTCAGAGCCGACCCATCAGGCGTGAAAGAAGTGATGAATGCATACTGAGTTGCGAAGCCCATGATGCCGATGGGAATGGGATTCTTCAGCGGAAAATCCGTGGACTCGGTGTAGCCGGCCACCACCGCGTTGCCCGCGGCATCCACGGCGATTCCGGCCGGCTGGTCGTAATCGCTTCCGCCAAGAAAGGTCGAGTACACCAGCGCCGTGCCGGTGGAGTTGATTTTGCTGACGAAGACATCCGGCTGCCCGATCGAGCTGACGCAGGAGCTACAGGTTTTCTGAAAAGCGTTAGGTGTGACGGGGAAGTTCGTGGAAAAAACCAGCCCGGTTAGAAACGTGTCTCCCGCCGCGTCCGTGGCCACGCCGTACATGCCGACGGAAACATCGGCGAGGTAGGTGGAGTAGGTGAGCACCGGATCAATCGTGAGAGCTTTGCTGCGATCGTAATCGGCGACGGAGAACCCAAACTCGTTTTTACCGAGCAATACGAAGTGGCTCGCAACCGCCTTTTTGGCGCCGGCCAGGTTTTGGTAGGCCTCGGGCGGATCGAAGGTCAAATTCCCGTCCGGGTAAACAAGCCTCAGGCTGCCATTTTTCTGGAGCTGGATTCTTTCGGGACCCTCCACGCGCAGGCGGATGAGCTGGTGATCGGCGCCGGGGGCAATGACAAAGTCGTGCTCGAGCTGCCGCCCATTGCCGTGGAAAGCAACGTCAACACCGGGATAGATGCCGCTGTAAGTGACCCGGCCAAAATTCGGCACGTGGGCGAGCCAGCGTGACGGATCGGCTCCCAGAATGTAATTGCTGTAGCTCGCTTGCCGGTCGGAAGCCGCTATCTTCGCGTTGGCAGCCGCGCCCACGAAGTCCAGCGACAGCTTCGCAAGATCTTTCGTCGGGCCGGCGAGAAGCAGGTCAATCCCTCCCGGCCGCAAAGCCGCGTTCAGACGGGAAGCGCGCGCGACAAATCGTGCTGGCTGCTGCGCTTGTCCTTGATTTGGCTCGAAATTAACGGTCAGGTCAGCCAGGGCGATCGCACCGGCCGGCTTGCGCGATTCCTGGGCACGAGAGATGCTCGTTGTGCAAGCGGCCGCTACGAAAAGCGCCACAGCGACGGTCACTCGACGGACAGAACCTCGAAGACACAGCAGGCGGAGGGGCATGGTGGCTCCAGACTGAGTGTTGCTACACGATTCGATGAAGTTGCCTGCGGAGACGATGATAGCCGACGGCCAAGACTATGTAGCAAACAAGGCATCGGTTCGTCAATATTACCTTTAGTATCTTCTCGGCGGCGTTCACTCTTTCATGCTTTCGATGATTTCGTCCACCGCCGCTGCGGAGCACGCAAAACCGAGCACGCGGCAGCTCTCGAACTGCGCTTCGTCGAAGAATTGGTCAATCGTGGATTGAGGCGGAAACTCCTGCGCCAGGCGCGCATAGGCCAGCATATCCTGCGGCTCAGCGTTCAACGAGGGCCTCCCATTGACGCGCCGCTAGTGGTTCGCTGCGGCGTGCTTCGCCAGCACCTCGGAATCGATGAAGGCTACCACCGCCGCGGTCTCGTTCGCCGTGCGGCGCGTTACGGTCGCCTGCATCCCCGCTGCTCCCGCGTTACCCCACCCGAAATTGCGCACATCCCACTGCCCGTTTGGCAGTGCGGCTGGATCAATGCCGGGGACGTCTTTCACGTTCAGAAGGTCCATGGCCCTGCGAGTTTCCGTGTGGCAGCTTACGCAATCCGTATTGAAAAAGTGGCTTTTGGCAGGATCGGCGATCACGTCGACATTGTCCTTGACCTTGTCAGCCGCTGGCGCCGGAGTAGCGAAAAGTTCAGCAGTCGAAACTCCGCTCCGATCCGGAATCGGCACATCAGCGGGAACCGCGGCGTTCTTGCAGGTAATCGCGTTCAAGTTATTTGTGTGCGGTTCCGGAACCACGCGTGGAACCGTTCCGGCGCCTTGAATTAACTCGGCGAACTGCGTGCCATCGAGCGTGGGGCCATGCACGGGATCGAACCCGCCATTCGGTAAGGCCGGATCGACGCCCGGCGGAACGCCCTGAATCGACAAAAATATCCAGGGTTTGGCTGCTCCCGCGGGAAGTCCCGCGATCGCCATGGCCTGCAGGCGCGGCCCGGAAATATACTTTTCGAGAAACGACTTCATCTCCGCGCGGAGATTATTTGCAGTCGTTGCGTCGGCTAGCCCTGGATGGACACCCAGGGGCGCGCCGGCAGTCGTGATTTTGTGCGCGCCGAGCTTCCCATCGCTCAATTTGGTTCGCAACGCGGCAAGGTCCGCGACGATCTCGCTGAATTTTTCAAGATCGGGCCGCGGCCGCGGCAGACAGCCGGCCTGCGCGGGCGAATCGAGTGTGGCGAGAGTGAAATTAAAAATCAGGTGTCCTGCGATGTCGTCCACCTGGGGAGTGCCATCCGGCTTGCGCGTCACCGGCTGGATAATCAGGCGAACCTCCGGCAACTGGCCGAATTGCGCGCGAATATCGTTGGAAAGACCGGGCGCGCCGGCGTCAATGCGGATTCCGGCGACGTACCAATTATCGATCGATTGGGCCTCGGCGGGCAGGCCGATGCTTGGTTCGCCCGCCACTTGCACCGCCGGGCTTTGGACGATCTCAACAAATCGTTTGAACACGGCATCGGGCCAAACCGGATCGCGCTTGGCGGGGTCTTGCGGATCGGGCGCGGTGAGGTCGCGGACGGCGATCAGGTTGGCTAAATCTTCGGCGCGCGTGGGCGCCGGGAACAGCCAGGAAACGTCGTTTGGGGCAAGCGGGGCCACGGCCGGTTTGGGCTTCTCGTTGCAGGCCCAACCGCTGACGGCGCACACGATCATTGCGCCGATAAATCCGAGTCTGAGATACCGCACTGAAAATCTTCCGGAAGTTGGCATGCGCATCTCCTGAAGTTGCGTCCTGATTTGTGGCCGCGCGCGTTTTCGAAAATTGGCAATTCACAATGTCTTGAGATATTCGATCAGGGCCCGGCGCTCATCGGGTTTCAGCCCGCGGCCGATCACGCCCGGTTTCGTCTTGTCGTCACTAAATTCATGACCCGAGTTGCTATTGCCCCGGATCGTGGTATCGAATTCGAAGCCGCCGGGAAGTGGATCGGTCACGTAGCCAACGTTCACTGGATCGTATTCGCGATTGCCCAAATAAAATTTCGCCGGCCGTTCAGCCACCGGCGAAAGCAGCGCGTAAAGATTGGGCACCGAGCCGTTGTGCAGGTACGGCGGCGTGGCCCAGATGCCGTTTAGCGGCCGGACCTTGTACGAGAGCAAAGCACGTATGCCATCCGGACGGTTG
Organism: uncultured Acidobacteriota bacterium; assembly: GCA_963780035.1. Lineage (GTDB taxonomy): Bacteria > Acidobacteriota > Terriglobia > Acidiferrales > UBA7541 > Palsa-295. The sequence goes on from CAWAAG010000030.1 coordinate 19,154, forward strand.
CCGTCCATCTGCTCGCGCATCGCCGGGGAAGTCGGCGGTTGCTGGCTGTCGTACCAGCGATTCACGGTGAACGTGACGAACTGGCCGAGCGCACCGCCGAATTCGTTGGTTGTGATTCCGAGGTTTGAAGGAATCACCACGTGGCGATTTTTCATGTCCGCCGCTTGCGAGGGGTCGGTGCCCACGTGCGTCACGTCAATTTGTTCCAGGTTCAGGTGACGCTCTCCCGCGGAATTCGCCGGCAGCCAGTGGCTGGACGTCCAGAACTCCGGATCACTGATGGGAGCCATGTGGCACTCTTGGCAAATCTCCTTGTAAAGGACGGCGCCTTTCGCGGCGAGTTCGGCATTCACCGGCGGCAGAATCGTGCCCGGCCACTTCGGAGAATTCAGTCCGGTGAACCCGGTCTGCGCATCCGGCGGTTTTCCGGCCAGAAGTTGTTCGATCTCGTAAATCGTCTGAACCCGAACGCTGGACGTAAACAGCGGAACGTTTCCACCGGTGAGGTTCACGGCGGCACGCACGCCCAGCGCTTCGCCCGCGTTGCGCGTCATAGGCTGCTCGATCGAGCCGTTGTACTGCACCCACTCGAACCACGAAGCGTTCCAGATGCGCGGGAAATGGACGGGCGCGGAGTAAGCGGCGAAATTCGCGGGATTGTTGCCGAGGTCCACGGAAAATACGAAATTGCCGATGCGGGTCAGCGCATCCAGCCGCGCGTAGCCTTCTTCCACCGTGTTGGCCTTGACGCTCTCTTCCAGCTTGTGAATTGTGAGGTCTTCCGTGAGCACCCGATCGAATTGGGCTCTCAACTCCGATTTTGCTTCGGCACTCGCGCCCGAGCCGAGGACGCGTTCGGCAAATCGGTCGAAGCGCCCCGGCCAATAGCGCGTATACAGCAGCGCCAGGCCGACGCCGTTCTGGAAATTATCGAGATTTGTGAGAGCCGGGCCACCGTCAATCAAGATGGTGGTGCCTTGGTAAGCGAGCCGGCCGGTATGGCAAGCCGCGCAGGTGAGGCCCAGCGAAGTCATCGGCGTTTTGGTTTGAGGATTGAGGACGGCAGTGCCGTCAAGATTTTGCAGCGCGCCGCCGTGCGCGAAGCCGATCGGCAGCTGGGCATTGCCGGGATCCGTATTGCCTGGAATGAAGCCGTAGCGGTCGAGATAGACGGGGTCGCTCAGCATGCCGGAGGGCGTAGTCGAGCCCAGCGGCTGTTCCAGGGCGATGAACCATTCGTAGGGAATGCTGAAGGTCTGCGTGCCCTGATCGGCGTGATGAAACCAGTGGCGCTGCTCGGTGCTCCAATTCTGATCGAGCCACACGGTTTTGCCGATCGCAGGATATTCCGGCAGGACGACGCTGAACTTGCCGTACAAGATTTTTGCGCCAATACCGAGCGCGACGACTACGATCAGCCCAATGGCAAGACCGATTTTCTTCTTCATAGCCCAGCCCCCTCAGGACACCGACTGGTAAATTCCGCTTCGCAAGCCCGCAGCTAGCTCTGCGGCAGGAAGCTCTGTGCCGGATTTTCCGGCAATTTAAATTTCGGGAATGCTCGTGAAGCGGTTACACCGCCGGTATTCACGAGGAAAAATGCGCGGAATAACACTCTGCCCGGGAACGGTCATCGTGTCACCTCAGGTAAAGGAAGAACGAAAAGTTGCTGAGGTTTTAAGCCATTTATTCGAGTATGTCAAGTATTTAGAAAATATACCGAGCGGCGCATGGCGAAGGAAACAGCGAAAGCAGCAAAACCTGCGGCGAAAACCACGGAGAATTGCCGTCTACCAGACGTAAGCGGCGGCGATGCGCGGAGGGCCGGAACGGTCTCCGATGACCTGCGTTTCCAGAACAATCTCAATATTCTTGCGCTTCCAATCGCTGGGCACGCTCTTCAGCATTTCGTCCATGCGCTGCGAATCCACCAGAAATTCCCCCGCGGCTACCGTGCCGCCCCGGCCGATGCCCGCCGCCACCACCACCAGTTGCTCGATATCGGGATCCACGAAGCGCGCCACGATCGCGTAGTCCGAGTACGTTCCGGTCTGCTGGATCGTGCGGTCCATCATCCAGTTCTGCTTTCCGGGATTGGAGCGGTCCTCGATCCACAATTTGTTCATGGCGGCATCGTTCGCAAAATGAAAATGCAAAGGCGCGGTCAGGCGCAAAGTCCAAATGTTGTCGAACGCTCCGATGAAAACCGCGGGTCCGCGCCGCAGGTCGGTCAACGTGGTATTCGCTTCGCCCAGGACGCGCGCCGTCTTTCCGTACGTGCGCAGCAACGCGGCAATATTCACCAGAGGACTTACGTCGTCAATGATCAGGGCCACCATGCTGTCCGGCAAGGTGATTTCGTGCGAAGGATCGGCGGCGTCGCGCTGGCGTATGGTGGAAAACTGGCTCTGGTCCGCCACGCAAATGAGCGCCGGGTTCGGCGAATTGATGAACGGCTCCCAAAATTGCTTCAGAACCGGCGGACGCGAAATTTGCCACGCCGTCGCCGCGGCAATCACCACAACCGCCAAGCCGAGCCCGTAAGCCAACCCGCGGCGCGACGCCGCGAATCGTTTCGATTGCGGCGGAGCGATAGCCACATCCACCGCCAGCGGCGCGTGGACTTTGACGGGACCGGCAGCTGCATCGCCCGGCAATTCAAGAGCGGTTGCCGGAAGGCCCGTAGGATGTCCGGGCCAGTAAAATTGCGGGGCGTACGACCCGGCCGGCAGGATCATGCGAATTTCGTGGCTGTGCTTGGAGTCCTGATAATAATGTTCGATGCGTTTGCGGATTTCCGCCGCGGTTACGCGCACGATCGGATCGGTATTCGTATCATAATCGGCGGGCCGGTCGAAGATTTCCACGCCGAGGATGCGCTCTTTCAGCTGGTCGGTCTGCCCAGCCAGCGCGCGCGCCACCACAAACCTCAGAAACTTCGGATATCGCTTGCTGGAATGAAATAGGGGTGACGCGAGCAGCAGCTCCAGTTGCTGTTGGACGGCGCCCTTTTCGACCTCGCTACACGGAGTCCAGTTTTCGGTGACCTGCTCAGGTTGCAATGTTACTCCACCCCACGCCCCCGGTGACCAGCGCACCGGCTTCCCAAAACGGGTCTGGGTTTTGCGACCCGTTTAGAGATTCTCAAGTCAATTTCGATGGATGGTACTGCGCTTTTCCGTGCCGCGCAATGTAAAAGGCTGCTCCATTGCACCGCTTAACCTTCGTACGTGCTTCGCCGCAAGCGTTTCGGAATCAATAGTATAAGTGCCAGTTACGTGCCTTATCGCTCTTATCCCCCTTCCTTTACCTGAAAACCGTTGCCAGGCTTCAAGCGACTCTCTATAACTCAGGCCGGCCTATTGAACTGTTTCGTAGTGCTTTCCTGAAAAATTCAGGGCGCGTGTGGCAATTCTGACACGCAGCGAAGTTTGGCCAATTTTTGCGAACGATACGGGGTGGAGTCCTGGCGCTAGCCAGAATTTCGAGGAGGGATGTCTCCATGTCAGGCAGAGAACGCTCACGGAAGCTGGGATTGCTGCTCGGCGCTCTGGCAATCTTGTTCTTGTTCGGGAAGCCGCTTTATGGTCAGTCGTCCGCCGCATTCACGGCCACGCTCAGCGGGCGGGTTACAGACCCGGCGGGCTTGGCTGTGCGGGGCGCCACTGTGACTCTCACTAGCGCTGATCTGGGCATTTCGCGAACCACTACGACTGCGGAGACGGGCCTCTATACTTTTACTTTCTTGCCTGCGGGCGCCTATACCCTGGAAGCGAAAGCCTCGGGATTCAAGCAATACCGGCAGCAGGGAATCACGCTGGCGGCCGGCCAAAGTGTCGAACAGCAGGTCAGCTTGGCCGTCGGCGCAGTGACCGAAAGCGTGGAAGTCACCTCGCAGGCCCCGCTGCTGAATACGGACAACGCCAACATCTCCGAGGACCTCTCTTCGCGGTTCGCCGAAGGCCTCCCGCTGAATTTTCGCAGTGTGATCAGCTTGACGCTGATCAATTCCTCGGTCAATAACGCCGCCGAGCAGCAAATCGTCGGCGCTCCGGGCCTCGCGCAAACGGCGGACCAGGACATTTCGTTTCTGAATTTCGGCGGCACTTTCTTTGACACTGCTGCATACCTGATCGACGGCACCTGGGACACGCGCGCCGATTGGGGCGGCGTGATTTACGTTCCTTCCGTGGACGACGTGCAGGAAATGAAAATCATGACCAACGCGTTCACTGCGCAGTACGGCTGGAGCAGCGGGAACGTCGTCAATATCGTCACCAAGTCCGGCACCAACGGCTTCCACGGCGACGCCTGGGAGTTCTACGCCAACAGCGGCCTGGACGCAAAATACTATTTCAATACCGGCGCGCAACCATCGTTCAATCGCAACCAATTTGGCGGCACCATCGGCGGGCCGATCAAGCGCGACAAACTCTATTTCTTCGCCTACTACGAAGGCGAGCGGCAATCCACCCCGTCAACCAGCCAATTCACTCTTCCCACGAGCGCAGAGAGGACCGGCGACTTCGGCGCGCTGCTCGGCGCGCAAACCGGCACCGACTACCTCGGCAGGCCGATCTATGCCGGTGAAGTTTACAATCCCTTCAGCACGCGCCAGGTCCCTTGCGGAGGCACGGATACAGTCACCGGTAATCACGTCACTTGCCCCGCCGGCGCCACCACCGAATTCATTCGCGACCCTGTTTCCGGCAACATTTCCACCGGCATGGGCGTGACGAACGTAATCCCCGCAGCGCTCATGGACACGATTGCCAGCAATATCGCCGCCGCTAACTATTGGCCTACCGCCAGTGGCACGGGACTAGCCGGAAATTTCACCGCGACAGGAGCCGCTGCGGAGCACTCCAACGAGTATTCGGGCCGCATCGACTACAACGTGAACGACAGCAACCGCCTCTACGCGCGCTGGTCGCAGAAATATCAGACCAAGACCAACACGCCGGACTTCTATGGTCCTTCCGATCCCGGAGGCCCCGGTCTGCTGAATCCCAACAATCGCTACAGCGTCAACGTCGGCCTAAACCATATCTTCAACCCCACGTTCACCATGAACCTGAATTTCGGCGTCAATCGCCACGTCGAGCAAGCCACCGGACAAGGCTTCGGCTTCCAGACCTCCAGCCTTGGTTTCCCGTCATTCATTGACGGAATTGCCCCGGCTTTCCCGCAGATATCATTCAGCGGCGGCGGCAATTATGCCGGTCTGGGTGCCAACGGTGGCAATAACAATTACGTTGTGCCGCAAACCTTCTGGACCAGCTCGATTGATTTCACAAAGTTGGAGGGCAGGCACGAATTGTCGTTCGGTTTCACGGACGTCTGGTTGCGGATTGACGGCGGCCACTACGGACAGACGGCGCTGAATTTCCAGACCACCTCCACAGCCGGGCCCGATCCGAATAATCCCACCGGAGGAACTGGCGACGGCTTCGCGGCGTTCCTGCTGGGCGTCGGGAGCGGCGGCAACGGCACCTCCTGCGCGCTGTGCACGTCGTATCAGGCATTCCCGGCCACCGATAAGCATTTCCTCGGTTGGTACATTCAAGACGGCTGGAAAGTCACGCCTAAGGTGACTCTGAACCTCGGGCTGCGCTACGAAATCCAGACCGCGCCAACGGAGCGCCACAACGAGCAAAACTATTTCAGCTTCACGGCCCTGAACCCCATCAGCGCCCAGGTCGGCACAAACTATCCCGGGTCACTTATCTTCAGCTCGCCCAACGACTCCGGTTTGTACCGCACGCCGTACAACAACGTCGCGCCCCGCGTCTCCATCGCGATTCAAGCGACCAACAAGCTGGTCGTCCGCGCCGGATACGGGATTTTCTACGTCCCGAATTTCTACGGACAGGGTCCCAACGACGGCTTTTCGCAGATCACTCCGTGGACGAACAGCCTGGACAACGGCCTGACGCCCGCCTCCACTCTCAGCGGAAATCCCAATGTGGATTGCGAGGCGGTTCCTGGTGTTCCGGCGGCTTGCGGCCCCGCGTTCACCACCGAACGCCTGCCTACCGGCAATTCCGCGGGCGGCTTGCAGGACGTCGGCTTCGGCACCACCATCACCAATCACAGCCGCAACACGCCGTACGTCGAGCAGTGGATGGCCGGAGGCCAGTACTCGGTTACTCCCAACGATCTGGTGGACATCAGCTACGTCGGAAATCATGGCACGAATTTGCTGGCCACCGGTTTACAGTGGGAGCAGATGTCGCCGGGAAATTTGACGCAGGGCAACGCTCTTTTCAATTCGGTGCCAAACCCCTTCTTCGGCCACATCACCTCCAGCAGTTGCGGCCTGAATAATCCGACCATCATCCTGGAGCAAACGCTGATTCCGTTTCCGCAATACTGCAGCGTGTTCGAGCCGCAGCCGGCCGTCGGAACTTCTTCCTACGACGCGTTGCAAGCCACCTACACGCACCGCTGGCACTCCGGGCTGGATCTGAATGTTTCCTACACCTATTCGAAGTTCAGGGATGATGTGCAGGGAAATTCCGGTTGGGCCTTCCCGGGCAGCGGGACCAACAACCTGTATTCCTACAACCTGGCTGCTGACTATTCGGTTGACGCCAGCAACGTCCCGCACCGCTTGGTCGTCTCTTATATTTACGATTTGCCCGTCGGCAAGGGCAAGCACTACGGATCGGAGTGGAGCACGCCGGTGGACGCCGTCCTGGGCGGCTGGGCGTGGAGTGGGATCCTAACCGCGGAGTCGGGCTTGCCTCTTTCCATCCAGCCTGCCACGAACAACGTCGGTTTCGGATTCAACCAGCGCCCCAACGTGGTTCCGGGCGTGAATCCGGTGCCGGCGAATCGTTCGATCGACAACTGGCTCAATGCCAACGCGTTCTCGCAGCCGGACGCGTTCACCTTCGGAGACGCGCCGCGCTTCTTCGCGGATCTCCACGGCCCGCGCTTCTTCAACTGGGACATGGCCATACAAAAGAACTGGAGTGTCACGGAGACCAAGCGGCTGCAATTCCGCTTCGAGATGTTCAACGCGCTCAACCATCCGAATTTCTTCCAGCCGGACACCAACCTGTCCGACGTCAGCTCCGGGAATTTCGGCAGGATCACGGCAGCCTATCAAGCGCGTACGGCGCAGGTGGCGGCAAAATTCTACTTCTGACGCCCGGCCCGGTGCGCATTCATCTTCCCCCACCCCGGGGACGCCAACGCCTGGAAGGCGGCGAAAGCAGGTTCCGAACCGTGGAACATTTCGCCGCTTCCCCGGCCAGCCGCGGGTGTGCGAAAAATGAATTTTTCGGGCCCCGCGGAGACAAGCCGCCGCCAGCATCCGCTCACGAGACTCGCCCGATGGAAATGGCTTGCGTCTGTTGATGGAAATTTTGGAAGGGCTCAGCCGGAATCGAAACGAGGATGCGAATGAGGCACAGTGAGTACATTCCGGTGAGGGCCAGGCTCGCTCGAAACCGCGTTGCGGCAGTCTTTCCTGCCGTTTGCTATTTTCTGGATTGCGCACGATTGCCGCGCGGACGGCGCTGGCGCAGGCGCTTCTTTCCGCGCGTCGCGTTTGCGCTGCTGATCCTTATCTCTGCTGCTGCGGCGCGCGCGCAGCAAGCCGAAAAAGATCCGCCGCCGGGCGTCGGCAATCTGGATCGCGCCGAAGTGAACGGCGACACGCTGACGCTGCACGCGGGCGCCGATACGATCGTCGTGCAGGTCGTCGCGCCGAATATTTTGCGCGTACACTATCAGCCGCAGGGCCAGACCAGCACTCCCAGTCCCGTCCTCGATCCGAACCACGTTTGGAGCAACGACACTCCAGCCAAAATTGACGCCGCTTCCGATCCGCTGACGATCACAACCGACAAGATGGTCGTGAAAATCACCAAATCGCCCGTGCGATTTGCGATCTACGACGCCGCGAATCATCTGCTTTTGCAGGAACCTCCCGAGGGCGGCGTTTACGGCGGCGGTTTGCGCTTTACCTGCAAAATCACCGACACGTTTTTCGGCATCGACGGCACCGCCATGCCCGGCAAGAATATGGACGCGCGCCAGGATATTCGCATGGGCCTGCGGCGCACGGGCGGCGCCGTAAGCGCCGGTCGTCAGGGCGATGGCGGCGCACCGCTTGTCTACACTCCAACCTATGGATTGCTGGTGGATTCCGATGGCGGCGATTTCAATATCGCCGCCGGGACGCTGCAATTCAGCGGCGGCTCGCGCAACGACGTCGAATATTTCGCCATCGTCGGCGAACCGAAAACGATCATGCATGCCGTCGCCGATATCAGCGGCCACGCGCCGATGATGCCGAAATGGACGCTGGGCTTCATGAACAGCCAGTACGGTTCCACGCAAGCGGAAGTCACGCAAATCATCGATACCTATCGCGCCAAGCAGATCCCCATTGACGGCTTCATCCTCGATTTCGACTGGAAGGCCTGGGGCGAAGACGATTACGGCGAATGGCGCTGGAACAGCACCAGCGGCCTGGGCAACGTCCACCCGGACAAGTACCCGGATGGCGCGTCCGGAAAGTTCGCGGAAGAGATGCGCGCGCAGGGCATCAAGCTCGCCGGCATCTTCAAACCGCGCATCGTGCTGCGCACCTCCGGCGGCAATCTCACCGAAGCCGCGCAGTACGGCTACGATCACAAATTATTTTTCGACTGGGAGCAGCCCTACTTCGATTATTTTTCGATGCGCCCGGCGCTGGACGTGGATTTCTCGAAGCCCGCCGCGCGCGCCTGGTTCTGGCAGCACATGATTCCCGCCTATCGCGCCGGCCTGCAATATTTCTGGAACGATGAAGCCGATTCGAACGGCAACGCTCAGTTCCCAAATTTCCAGCACGCCGATATGGAGCGCGCCATGTACGAAGGCGCTCGCGCGCTTGACGATCAGCGCGTCTGGTCCATCAATCGCAATTTTTATCTGGGCGCGCAGCGCTATGCCTACGCGGAATGGTCCGGCGACATTTGGACCGGCTTTCCCAGCATGAATTGGCAGGAAGCGCGCATGCTCTCCACCATCGGCCTGGGAGAGCCGCACTGGAGCATGGATACCGGCGGCTTCGATGGGCATCCCAATCCGGAAAATTATGCGCGCTGGGTGGAATTCGCCGCGCTGGTGCCGATCATGCGCGTGCACGGCAGCCTGGATGAAAAACGCCAGCCGTGGATTTTCGGCGAGCAAGCCGAGGCCGACGCCAAGTCCGCCATCGAACTGCGCTACCGCCTGATTCCTTATATGTATTCCTACGAGCGCCTGGCTCACGAAACGGGCGTCGGCATCGTCCGCCCGCTTTTCTGGGATTTTCCGAACGACGGCGGCAAACTGCCGGACATCACCGATGAATGGATGTTCGGCGATGGATTGCTGGCCGCGCCGGTTCTCGGCGAAGGGCAGGCGCGCCGCACCATCTATCTGCCTTCCGGCCAGTGGTTTGATTATTTTCGCGGCCAGCAATATGAAGGAGGCAAATCCATCGTTTACACCGTTAATCCCCAAACGTGGTCGGACATTCCGCTTTTCATTCGCGGCGGCGCCATCTTGCCGACGCAAGAAGTCCAGCAATATGTCGGCGAACATCCCGTCACGCGCGTTTTTGTGGACGTCTTTCCGGTCGCCGCGGAGACGTCTTTCAATTATTACGACGACGATGGCATCACCTACGCCTACGAAAAAGGCGCGTTTTTCGAGCAGCGGCTTTCCAGCAGCGACGACGGCACCACCGTCCATTTCGATTCAGCCGCGCCCACGGGAACTTATAAGCCGCCGCTCCGCGAATACGAAGTGAAGCTGCACGGCATCGCGGCTCGAGCGGTGACGATTAGTGGCGCCGAAAGCACGCACTACGCCGACCTCGCGCATCTGGAAAGCGCGTCGGCCGAAGGTTGGACCACGGCAACCGATCGCTTCGGCCCTGTGACCATCCTGAAAGTAACCGCCGCCGCAGCAAAGCAGATCCGCGCCAGCCGCTAAGCGCAAGCGACAATTGTCGTTCGGCACGAATGCGCGCGGCGATTTGGTGGTATCGTTTTTAGCGGCGCATGCGAATCGAATCCCGCAAAAGGCAGCTGCACACGATCAACTTTCTGCGCGCTCAAATTGTTCGCTCCAGCTTTCGTTCGCGGCCACCCCAGTCTTCGCGCTTCATCGTCGCCCTGCTCGCACCCGCGGAGGATCGTAAATGACGCGCCGCATTCCGCGCCGCGAATTTCTCGCCGGTCTTGGCGCACTCGCGGCCGCCAGAGCGGCTTCTGCAATGCCGCTCGCGACGCCGGCTATCGCTAGCGTCCTCGGCGCATCCGGCGCGGCGCCCGCCGCAAAGCCGTTCGCCGAATCCATCTTCGAAGTGAAATCTCTAAAAGGCCTCGACTTCATTCTCCGCAATTCGCCCACTCCCCGGAAATATCTGATCGAGACCATGCCGGGCGGCGTGGCGCTGCTCGATTACAACAACGACGGCTTGCTCGATATTTTCCTGGTGAATGCCGGGCGACTGCAGGAAAGTCCGGGCGGAGCCATCAGCTTCAATCGCAAAAACCCCGCTTACTGGAATCGCCTGTATCGCCAGAATAAAGACGGCAGCTTCTCGGACGTCACCGAGCAAGCAGGACTCTCAGACGCCGGAGACACAAACTACGGCATGGGGGTCGCGGTCGGCGATTATGACAACGACGGCTTTTCCGACATCTACGTCACGAACTTCGGGAAAAATATCCTCTACCACAATAATGGCGAGGGCACCTTTACCGACGTCACCGCCAAAGCCGGCGTAGCCGCGGGCGGCTGGTCCGCCTCCGCCGGATTTTTCGATTACGATAACGATGGCCGGCTCGATCTCTTCGTCACGCGCTATCTGGATTGGAGCGTCGAGAAAAACAAAACCTGCGGCGCCGAACAGCCCACCTATTGCCCGCCCGGCGACTTTCCGCCGATCGCCAATATCCTTTACCGCAATCGCGGCGACGGCACCTTCGAAGACGTCAGCATCGCCTCGCGCATCGCCGCGAAAAAAGGCCACGGCCTGGGCGTCGCGTTCGCCGATTACGATGACGACGGTTACACTGACGTCTTCGTCGCCAACGATGCCGTCGAGCAGTTCCTCTTTCACAACAATGGCAACGGCACTTTCACCGAATGCGCTTTCGAATCGGGCGCCGCGCTTTCGGAAAATGGCAAAGCGCTTTCCGGCATGGGCGTCGTCTTTCAGGATTACGATAACGATGGCCGGCCCGATCTGCTCGTCACCCAGCTGCCGCACGAGCCCTACGCCGTTTTTCACAACGACGGCAAAGGCCTCTTCAGCGCGCAGGAACTGGAAGCCGGGTTTGGCGTGCTTTCCGGCGCCGCTTCGGGCTGGGGAGTGGGCCTGGAAGATTTTGACAACGACAGCTGGAAGGACGCCTTCATCGTGCAGGGCCACGTCTTCGACAACGTGCAGATGTACGATAGCTCGCTGCGCTATCGCGAGCCGCCCTTGCTCGCGCTGAATCGCAAAGGCCGCTTCGAAAAAGCGGACGCCGGTTCGAACGTTCCGGTCGCAGGGCGCGGCGCAGCCTTCGGCGATCTCAATAACGACGGCTGGATCGACGTGGTCACGACTTCCCTCGGCGAATCTCCGCGATGCTTTTTGAACCGCGGCGGCGCACTGCACTGGCTCACCATCACTCTGCGCGGAAAACGCAGCAATCGCGACGGCTTCGGCGCGCGCGTACAAGTGAACGGCCAGACCCGCTTCGCCACCGCCACCGGCAGTTACCTTTCTTCCAACGACAAGCGTCTGCACTTCGGCCTGGGCTCCGCGGAAACCGCGGACATCGAAATTCGCTGGCCATCCGGGATCGTGCAAAATCTGCGCGGCGTAAAATCCGATCAGTTCATCGTCATCGAGGAGTCCGCGTAGCCATGCTTCACGCGTTCTTGTGGCTCTGCCTGTGCATCCCGCAGCAAACAGCGCCGCCGGCGCTTTCCCCGGAGGCCGCCGCCTCGCTGCAATCCGGCGTGGACGCCGAAAACCGCAACGATCTGGATCAAGCCGTCTCCGCATTTCGCAAAGCAGCCGATCTCGCACCCTCATCGAGCGAAATCTTCCTGCACTTGGGCGACGCCTACATGAAAAAGCGCGACTACGCTGCCGCCATCTCGCCCTTAAAACGCGCCGTCGAATTGGATCCCGATTCTCTGCCGGCTCATCAGCTGCTGGGCTATGCGCTGCTCGCCGAAGGCTACGCCTCGCAAGCGATTCCTCATCTGAAAATGGTGCAAGCGTATGGCGCGCTGGGCATCGCGCAACTCCAGGCAGGCCGACCGGCGGAGGCAGTCGCCAATCTGCAAGCCGCTCTCGCCAAAGCTCCCGACGATCCGAATCTCCTCTTTTACCTCAGCCGCGCTTCCAACGCGCTCTCCGAGGAAACCTCCGAAAAATTGCTCGCCACCTCTCCCGATAGCGCGCGCGCCCATCAGGTACGCGGCCAGGCCGATTACGCGTTGAAAATATTTCCGGACGCCGAAAAGGAATACCAGCAGGCCATCGCGCTGCGGCCGGATTTGCCCGGTTTGCGCCTCGAACTTGGCCGAGTGTACGCGGCTGAATCTGAATGGGAAAAAGCCGCGGAAGAATTTCGCGCGGAAGCCAAGCTGCAACCCGGTAATGCGGAAGCCGCCTATCGCTTGGGCGATGCGCTATTGCAGTTGGGGAAAATGAAGGAAGCGGAAACCGAACTGCAGCGCTCCGATGCGTTGCGCCCGGACATGCCGGAAACTCTTTACGCACTCGGCCGGGCAGCAGCGAGCAATAACCCGAACGTCGCGGAACACGCGCTGACGCGTGTCATCGAGCTGGAAAAAGAAAGTCCGCTCGCCGCGCAGGCCTATCTCGCGCTCGCCGCCGTCCACCGAAGGCAAGGCAAGCCGGAGCAAGCGGCCCGCGACCTGCAGGAATATCGCCGCATTCAAGATCTCGCAGCTCACGTTCACGACTGACGCGCGCCGTCGGTAAGTCGAAAAGGATCAGGAAAATGTTCACCGCCATCGCCTGGCTGTTTCTAGCAATCGCGTTCGTTTGCGCCATCGTCATCGCGCTAGACGAGCTGCGCCACCCGCAAAAAATGTGGATCATGAATATCGTGTGGCCGGTCAACGCGCTCTATCTCAGCGTGTTTGGCTTGTGGTGTTACTTCCGCATTGGCAGAGGCATGGCCAAAGGCACCATGCGCGAAATGTCCATGGACCAATTGCATCCGCACCAGACGGCGCACGCAGAGCAAGCGCTACGCGCACCGACCTGGCGCCAAACCCTGGTCTCCGACACGCATTGCGGCGCCGGCTGCACCCTTGGCGATATCATCGCGGAGTTCAGCCTGTTTGCGCTGGGATGGACGCTCTTCGGCAGCGCGTTATACGCCGGATACGCTGCAGACCTACTGCTCGCCTGGCTCTTTGGCATAGCCTTTCAATACTTCGCGATCATGCCGATGCGCAAGCTCTCGCCCGCGCAAGGGCTCGTTGCCGCGATCAAGTCCGATACTCTCTCCATTCTCACTTTTGAAATCGGACTATTCGCCTGGATGGCGCTGACTTTCTTCGTCTTTTTTCCCCATCCGCATCTGAATCCCACGGAGCCGGGCTATTGGTTCATGATGCAAATCGGGATGATTCTGGGATTTCTCACGTCCTACCCGATCAACGGTTGGCTGATAAAGTCTGGCTGGAAGGAGATAATGGGATGACCGCGGCGGCGCACAAAACCACCGCATCGGTCTGCGTCTGAGCGGTGGACTTGCCGGGTCTTTTCGCCGCAGTCAAGCTGCGGGGGCTCCGCTTTCGGGGCGAATCCCGCCGCTCCGCCGGCAATTGCTAGAAATAGAATTTCAAAGCGAATTGCACCAATCGCGGCGCGAGCGAAGCCGTCGGAAACCCGAATTGCGAAGTCCCGCGCTCGGTGGAAAAGTTTTCGTTCGTCGTGGTCGGATCCGCGAACGTCAGATTCGGATGGTTCCAGATATTGAACAGCTCGGCGCGGAACTCGAAATGCATTTGGTCGCGAATCGGAAACTGCTTAATGAAGGATAGATCCCAGTTCTGCAGTCCAGGCCCGCGAATAATGTTTCGTCCCGCATCTCCGAAGGTGCCGGGCACGGTGTTGGCCACAAAAGCGCACGTATTAAAGAGCGTTCCGGGCACGCACGGCGCCGCGTTGGGATTTCCCACCACATCCGGACGGGCGCAATTGAAGACGGCTCCTCCGCAGTCGGAATTCGCAATATTCACCAGATCATCGGTGGGCGTGAACCAATTGCCCGTCTGCGCCGAAATAATTCCTGTCACTTGCCAGTTACCGACGATCTGGTTGGCAATTCCCGAAAGATTCGAGGCGAACCGCTGATCCTTCCCGAAGGGCAAGTCGTAAACAAAATTGAAGACGAACCTGTGGCGCACGTCGAAATCGGCGTTGCCATACTCCAGGTATGGCGCGGTTTGCAGCCGGAAATCTCCCTGATTCTGGGAGCCGAGGCTGGCGCTGGAAGCGTCATCCAGCGCGTGGCTGTAGGTGTAGGCCGCCTCAAACTGCAACCCGTGTGAAAAGCGCTTTTCCAGGCGAAGTTGCAAGCCGGTGTAGTTGGAAAATAAGTTCGAGCGCAGCGTGTTGAGTCCCCCATCAATATTGGGATCCGGGCGGCGTCCCGCCGTCGGGCTGTTCGGATCCGGCGTGGGAACCGCCTGATTTCCGTTGTACATGCCGAAGAGATCCGCGCCGTGAGAGCCCACATAGGAAATTTCAGCCAGCGTATTCGCCGGCAATTCGTACTGGAAACCCAGGAACCACTGCTGCATGAATGGCGTGGTGATGTGCGGGCTGATGGAAAAAAGCAAGGGAGTATTGGGGTCCACCAGGGCGTTCGCTGGAAATCCTTGCTGCAGCGAATTGAACATGGGTATCGAGCAATCCACTTGCCCGGGGTTCGGGTTCGCGGAATTCGCGAAGCAGGGCTGGTTGAACCCCTGCGTCACGAAGAAAGGCGGATTGAATCCGGGGCTGGGATTGGAGTAGGGGCCGTTTTCCTGGCCGCCATAAAAAATCCCGTAGGAAGACCGCAGCACCAGTTTATCGCTGATTTTGTAGGCCAAGCCGACGCGCGGCGCAAAGTTGTGCAGATCGGGCGAAACCAGCCCCGGTGATCCCGTCCGGTCAATCGAAATTTGCGAAGCCAGCGTTGGCGTTAGTTGCGCATTTTGCCCCTTGGGCACGATCAGGCAGCCGCAACCGAAATCGAAATTGGCCTGCTGGTTGCCCGCCGCTTTCACCGTCGTATACACTTCGTAGCGCAAGCCCAGATTCAGCGTCAGGCGCTCCGATTTCTTGAAATCATCCTGCACGAATCCCGCGTAGATTTGCCGCCGGTAATCCACGTTGTGCAGGTTCACGATCGAGCCGCCATCCGAGATGCCCAGCAGAAAACTGGCAAAGCCGTACCCGCCGGAGCCCGGCGATGCGGGATTGTCCGTGAATCCCGAACTGAAATCCGCCGTGCCGCGCGAGGCCGAGGGTTGAAAGATGGTGAATTGCTCGTAGCGAATCTCCGTGCCGAACTTGAGCGAATGGCGGCCCTTCACCCACGTGAAATTATCGGTAAAGACGTAGCTGTTCTGCTTTTCGATCGAGGGCAAAAAGCCCGAGCTACCCAGTTCCGGGGCCGATCCGTCGCTGAACGTCAACGCGGGAAGCCCTCCATTGAACGTGCCGGGCTCGTAGGGGACGCCGGGATAGTCGAGGTTGGCCGAAACGTTCTGGTCAAAATTGTTCTGGTAGCGATGCGCGTTGATGCGGTTATAGCCAAAGCGAAACTCGTTCACATGCGTGGAATCCAGAACGTGCGTTTCGCTCAACGCGATGCTGCGGTAAGAAAATTCTTCGTGCCCGTCGAAGAACCCGCCGCCATCCAGCACGTTCTGAAACGGCGAGGGAATATAGCTGGGCTGATTTTCGTAGCTGAACCGCCCGAAGATGGAATCCTTGTTCGAAAAAGTGTGGTCCACGCGCACATCGAAATTATTGCGGGTTTCGCTGCGCACCGGCACGGCGATGTAATTGAAAGCCGGATTGTCCGAGTTCGGGGAGGGAATCAGGGCCGCCAACCGCGCCGCCAGCGGGTCCACGGATCCCGTGGGAAATATGTTGGTCGGGTTGCCGGAGCCGTCTATGCCGATGGGGACTCCGCAAAAGCCATTCGGATTCAATCCGGATACTTGCGTCAGGCGCGCATTGAATATCTCGCCCACATAAGTCGGACGCCCGCTGCAATCCACGGCTACCGTCGACAGCGTGTTGCCGTTCATGTCCACTTGGGGAGCAGTCACTCCGGTCTGCAGCAGTTCCGAGAAATCGCCATTTACCATGCTCTGGTCGGGGACCTCGGCGGTTTGCGGCAGTCCCTGCCGCAAACGAAATCCCTCGTAGTCCACGAAGAAAAATGTCTTATCTTTTTGAATCGGGCCCCCGAATGTGGCGCCGAACTGGTTCTGCTTGTACTCTGGTTTCTGCGAGACGATAAAGAAAGGCGAGGCATCGAGAGCATCGTTCCGGAAATATTCGAAAACGTCTCCGTGGAAAGAGTTGGAGCCCGATTTGATCACCGCGTTCAGAATCGCTCCATTGCCTCTGCCGAATTCCGCGCTGTAATCGTTGGTTTGAACCTTGAATTCCTCGATCGCGTCAATCGGCGGTTGAATCACGTAAGACGATTCATTCAGCAAATCTCCCAAATTCGAATTGTTGTCGATGCCGTCCAGCAGAAAGTTGTTCTGCAAGGAGCGCGCGCCGTCCACGCTGAATCCAAAGTTCCCAGTGATGCGCGAACCCGGCTCGCTGGGCACCACGCCCACGCCCAGTTGTGCCAGTTGCGCGAAATTTCGCCCGTTCAGGGGCAGAGTTTCGATGCGCGTCTTATCCATCACCTGGCCCATCGTGCTGGTTTCCGTTTCCAGCAGTGGATTCTGGACGGTCACCTCCACCTTCTGCGACACCTCTCCAATCTCCAGCTTCACGTCCGCTTCGATGCGGCCCTGCACATCCAGCTGCACCGGCCCGGCGATCGCCGTCTTGAAGTTGCCCTTCTCGACGGTAATTGTGTAGCGCCCCACCTTCAGTGGCCCGGCCACGTACTCTCCATTGGCCTCCGTCTTGGTATCGAACTCGGTTCCGTGATCAACGTCCTTCACCCGTACTTTCGCGCCGGCCACCACTGCTCCGGACGCGTCCCGGACCGTTCCGGCGATTACCCCGGTGTCCTTCTGCGCCCAGGCGCTTCCAGAGGAAAGGATCAGCGCGACGAGAATCGCCGCCGCACGCATCCCCGCTATTGCGTGCTTCGCGGGACGTGCCAGGAAGTTCTCGGGATTGGCTCCACTGAGTAGAAAACCGCGGATGAATTTGTTCACCGATAACCCTCCCCTGGGAAGTTTCGAGCAATCGCTCTGATCGGACACGGACTGCGGGCCACCCCAGACGCCGCAGGAAGACGATAATTCCACCTGAATCGCTCACGTAATTAGTCCTATTGTGCGCGTTTGTCAACTTTTTTTATCGAATCTGACGTATTTTGTATTTTTCTGATTCATTTCGACTGTTTTGTGGCACAATCGGCTGCTTTCTGAGCTGGCCCGTCCACGGAGCCGTTTTTCATGAGTCTGCTGGCAGAGGAACGGAGATTTCGCATCCGCGAAGTTTTGTCGCGCGAGCGCACCGTCTCCGCTTCCGAACTCATCCGCACACTCGGCGTCACCGCCGCCACCGTGCGCCGCGATCTCGCCGCTTTGGAAAAAGAAGGCGTGCTGGTGCGCTCGCACGGCGGCGCCGTATCGCGCACCTCCAGCACAAATTTCCAACCTTCCTACGAGGCCGTGGGGCGCAGCAATCGCGCCGAAAAACAGGCGATTGCCCGCGAAGCCGAGCGGCTGATCCTCGACGGCGAGACGGTTTTTCTGGAAGGCAGCACCACCGTGTATGAACTCGCGCGTCGCCTGCTGCATCGCAATCGCCTCACGGTCATCACCAATTCTCCTCCCATCGTGGATGAACTGCAGCGCAGCCAGCACGTCTCGGTGATTTCCACGGGCGGGGAACTGCAGAAGGACGTTTTTTATCTTTCCGGAGTCTGGGCGCAGCGGGCCCTCTCGGAAATTCGCGTGGATAAAGCCGTGCTGGGCGTCAGCGCCATCGATCCGGGCTACGGCATTTCCACCGCCAGCCAGGCCGAAGCGCAAATCAAGAAAATGATTCTGAAGTCGGCGCGCGTGAGCATCGGCGTTGCCGACCACACCAAATTCGGCAATCAGGGCTTCGCGTATGTGGGACCCATCACGGATATTGACATCCTGGTGACGGATTCCGGCACGCCGGCGCAATATCTCCGGCCCATCCGCGAAGCTGGCGTGGAATTAATCCTGGCTGACGTGCGCGAGCAATCCCTGGGCACCGAGAAGAACGAATCCGCCAAAGGCCTCACGCGTTCCGGTGCAGGGAAGCGCTGAGCGAAAAATATGCGCACAAGATTCCAGAAAATTCTGTTGCCCATAATTCTTCCAGTTGCGATGGCCGCGATCTTCTTTCAGGTTGGGCGCATGGCGGCGGGCCCGTTATTCGCGACGGCGGCGTCCCCGGCGGCGCCCGAGCGCGAACAAGCGACGACCGCGAGCGATGACCTGCAGGCGTTCGCCGCGTTGCAGCCAATTGATACCCATGTCCACGCGTTCCGCAGCGACCCCGCTTTCACGGATCTGCTCGTGCGCCTGCACCTGCACGTTCTCGATATCTGCGTCGCGGATAGCCAACGCAGCTTTGGCGGCCTCGCCGCCGAAACCGCCCGCGCAAGGGGTTTCGTCCAAGCCAGCCAAAATCACGCCAGCCTCTGCGTAACCTTCGATCCATTCACTTTCGAGCAGAAAGATTTTGCCGCGAACACCGTGAAGCAGCTCCGCCAGGAATTTGCCGAAGGCGCCGTCGCGGTCAAAATCTGGAAAAATATCGGCATGGAACTGAAAACTCCCGACGGCCGCTACGTCATGCCCGACGATCCCATCTTCGAACCCATCTACCGCGCCATCGCCGCCGCGAACAAAACGCTCATCGCTCACGTCGCCGAGCCTTCCTCTTGCTGGCAACCGCCCGATCCCGCAAGCCCCGACTACGACTACTACAAGGAACATCCCGAGTGGTACATGTACCGCCATCCCGATCATCCGCGCAAGGAAACCATCCTGGCCGCGCGCGATCACTTGCTCGCGGAAAATCCCAAGCTGCGCGTCGTCGGCGCGCACCTGGGAAGCATGGAAACCGACGTGGATGAAATCGCGCGGCGCTTTGACCGTTATCCCAATTTCGCGGTGGATATGGCGGCGCGCATGGAATATCTAATGATTCAGCCGCGCGAAAAGGTGCGGAATTTTCTGATCAAGTATCAGGACCGCGTGTTGTATGGCACCGACCTCGAGTTTCTCACCGACGAAGCGACTCCCGACGCGCTGAAAGAATGGAGGGAAACCTACGCGCGCGACTGGAAGTTCCTGGCAACCGACCAGAAGCTCGAATACCGAGGCCGCCAGGTCGAAGGGTTGGCGCTGCCCGAGCCGGTTCTGCGCCGCATTTTTCACGATAACGCCGTGCACTGGATTCCCGGCATCGCCGCAACTTCAAAATAGCGTCAACAAGCGCGCGCCAGTGCTGCTGCCTCTAAATGGCCAGCCGCTCAATCTCGATCTGCGGCAGCAGCGACTCCACCGTCGCAAGTTCAATCCTGCCCGGTGCCGGCGCCACGCAATTCGCTGCCCCGCAAGCCGTTGCCAGACGCAGCGCTTCTTCTCCGCTGATGCTTTGCGCCGCCGCATGCGCAAATCCCGCCAAGGTTCCGTCGCCCGACCCCACCGCGGAGATCCCCTTCATCTGCGGCGGCCGCGCCTGCCACACAAGCCCATCTTTTCGCTCGAGCCAGATCAATCCTTCGCGGCCCAAAGTAATCGCCGCGCTTCCCACTCCGCCTTCCACGATTTCCCGCGCCGCTTGAATCACCTCGTGCACGGTCGCGAGCCGCCTTCCCACCAACGCTTCCGCTTCCGCTCGGTTGATCTTCACAAAGTCCGGACGAGCCTTCGCGCTTTCGCGCAGACCTTCGCCACTCGTGTCCACGAAAACCCTCGTGTTCCCGGTTCGCGCACCTTCAATCAGCGCCACATAAAAATCAGCGCCCAAACCCGCAGGCAAGCTTCCGGAAATCACCAATACCGCCGGCTTCCACGTCTCGCGAATCCCCCGCGCGCATGCCTTCAAAAATTCGCTATGTTCTTCCGCGCTCGGCGCGACGCCCGGCTCCAGCAACTCCGTCACGCGTCCCGCATCGTCGATAATTTCCAGATTCACGCGAGTGCTCGACGCCGTAGCGATAGCCGCCACCTCGATCCCCAGAACTTCCAGCTGCCGCGCGCATTCCTGCCCGATCGCTCCGCCCAAAAACCCCACCCACGCGGCCGCCGCACCGAGCGCCCGCGCGGCCATGGCCACGTGCGCCGCCTTGCCGCCCGCAAATCCCTGCGCGCTGGCCGCACGATTCACTTCGCCCACCGCCAGCGACGCGACGTGCAAGCGCCGGTCCATCGCCGGATTAGCGCTCACGCAAACGATCGTCGGACCGGGCATAAATCCTTGCTCCTCGCGCGCATTTGTGCCAAGCTATCACCCTCTGGCACGAAATAGTAACAAAAAGTAAGAAATCGAAAGCAGGCCTCCACTCATGCTGGCGGAAGAGCGGCGCCGAAAAATACTGGAATTGACGCAACGCGACGGCCGCGTGGTCGTCAAGGACCTCGCTCGCCGCTTCTCCACTTCCCTCATCACCATCCGCAAAGATTTGGAATCCCTGCACCAGATGGGCCGCCTGCAGCGCGCGCATGGCGGCGCGCTACCCATTGACGCTTCCGCTCTACGCGATCCCACCCTACACGAAAAAGAGCAATTGCATCGCCGCGAAAAACTCAGGATTGCCGCCGCCGCCGCGCGCCTGGTGCGTCCCGGTCACGTCGTCATTCTGGATTCCGGCACCACCACCACGGCCGTCGCGCGCGCCATCAAGCATATCCGCGACCTCACCGTGATTACCAACGCCGTGAACATCGCCGCCGAACTCGCCGGCACCGACGTCGAACTCATTCTAACGGGCGGCGCCCTGCGCAAAAATTCCTTTTCGCTGGTCGGCCCGCTCACCGAGGATTCGTTGCGCCACGTCACGGCAGACCTGCTGTTCCTCGCCGTGGATGGCTTTGATGTGCAATACGGCCTCACCACTCCCAACCTGCTGGAAGCGCGCGCCAATCGCGTGATGATGGAAAACGCCAAGACCACCGTCATCGTCTGCGATTCCAGCAAATTCGGGCGGCGCAGCCTCTCCTTTATCGCGCCCACCTCGGCCGTCCACCACGCCATCACCGACAGCAAAATTTCCGCGCAGCATCTGCGCGGCCTGCGCGCGGCGCACATCAAAGTGGTCGTGGTGTAAACGTTCATTTTGAAATTATCGTGGAGGAACAGTCGGTGGAATTGAAAGCAGGGGTGGGCGCTAACACAATCGCGGAGATTCTTTCGGAACCAGCCACATGGAAGACGTGTCTCGCGCATCTGCAGCAAACGCCCACGCTCGGCGCGCTCAGCGAGAAGCTCCCGCGCGAAATCGAATGGGCGTTCATCGGCTGCGGTTCGAGTTTTTATCTGGCCCAGGCCGCGGCGGCCAGCTGGTCCATTTTGACGGGCGAAAAATCTCGCGCGTTTCCCGCATCCGAAGTCACGCTGTTTCCGCAATTGTTCCCCGCGCCCTGCCAGCCCGTGCTCATCACTCGCTCGGGCCACACCTCGGAAGTCTTGCAGGCCGCCGAGTATCTGGAAACGAGCCTCGGCCTGCGCACTCTGGCGATTACCTGCGGCACGGATACTCCCATCGAAAAAATCGCGTCGCACTGCATCACTCTGCCCTTCGCCGATGAAAAAAGCACGGTGATGACGCGCTCTTTTACCTCGATGCTGCTCACGCTGCAGTCGCTCGCGGCAATTCGCGGCGATCGCAGCGGCTTTCTGGATCAGCTGCGCGACCTTCCGGCTGAGGTCGCCGAGCGCATCCCCGCAATTCACAACACGATCAAGTCGCTCGTGGACGCGCGCGACTTTGCGGACTACGTATTTCTTGGCCAGGGCCCATTCTTCGGCGTCGCGCAGGAATCCATGCTCAAAGTGAAAGAAATGTCCTGTTCCTACGCGCAGTCCTTTCACACGCTCGAATTCCGTCACGGCCCTAAAGCCATCGTCAGCCCGGAAACCCTGATCACTTTCATCATCAGCGAATCCGGTTGCGACGCCGAGGTGGCCGTGCTCGAGGAAATCAAAAAGTTGGGCGGAACGACGCTCGCAATCGCGAACGCCGGCAATTCCGCCATGCGCCGCGCGGCCGATTACTTCGTCGAATTGTCGCTCGCTGTGCCGGAAGTTGCCCGCGTGGCCCCCAGCGTGATTCCCGGCCAGCTGCTGGGCTTTTACACCGGAATCAAAAAAGGCCTGAATCCAGACGAGCCTCGCAACTTATCCCGCGTTGTAATGCTGGAAACCCGGTCGTAGGGGGCGCGAGATGCTGCTCGATGTTTGCGTCGTTGGCGAAATCAATCCGGACCTGATTCTTTACGGCGTGCCCGCCAGAATGAAGCCGGAAGAAGAATCGCTGATCCGCGGTTTCCGCTTGACCCTCGGAAGCTCCTCCGCGATTTTCGCGCACAACCTCGCCGTGCTGGGCACGCGCGTCGGCATGGTTTCAAAAATTGGCTCCGATTCGCTCGGCAAGATGGCGCTCGACTGGCTCGCGAACGCCGGAGTGGACTTGCAGCAAGTGCGCGTCGCTTCCAGCGGCACGGGCACCGGCGTCACCGTGATTCTGGCGCAACCCGAACATCGCTTTATCCTCACCTATCCCGGCACGATGTTCGAATTCAGCTACGCTGATCTGAATCTCGATTACATTTTCTCGGCGCGGCACCTGCACCTTTCGTCGTACTTCCTGCACAAGGCGCTGCGCCCGCGCATTGCCGGTTTATTTCGCGAAGCACAGAACAGGGGCCTTTCCACGTCGCTCGATACCAACGACGACCCCGACGGCAAATGGGGCGGCGATTTGCTGGAAGTGCTGCCGTTCGTGGACATTTTCTTTCCCAACGAGCGCGAAGCACAAAAGATTGCGGGAACCGACGACTTGCAGCAGGCCATCGACAAACTCGCGAAGCTTTGCCAAATGGTGGTCGTGAAACTCGGCGTGCGCGGAGCAGTGGCGCGCAAAGGCTCGGAAGAATGGCGCCGCAGCGGCATGCGCGTCGCGTCGGTGGACCCGGTCGGCGCCGGCGATAGCTTCGATGCGGGCTTCATTCATCGCTTCTTGCAGGGAGCGAATCCGCAGGAATGTCTCGCGTACGCCGATATCGCCGGAGCGTTTTCCACGACGCGCGAGGGTGGAACCGAAGCTTTTAAAGACCGGGCAAAGGTTGAGCAATTTTTTCGCGAGCATTTGACGCCGCGCTGAATTTGCGCCGGGCCCTCCGCGCCGCGTAACGTAACGTCAGGTCGCAATCGATCGCTATTCTTTGGTCGCCTCTAAAAGCAGGTGATCGCTAAAGCTGGCCTTCAGTTTCGCGTCCGGCGCGATCACTTCGCCAAAATCTTTCCCGTTGACGTAATCCACTACGTGATATTTCCCCGGCGCCAGCCCGCGCAATTCGATTTCCCCGGACCACTCCGCCGCTCCGGCGTGCGCCGTCCCCGCCGCGGGCGCCGGCGCAAAAAACGCGTAATACATCGCGCCATCTTTCTCGATCGCGTATCCTTCCGGCACATCGTAGCCGTAAACGTAAAGGTCCCGGAACGTTCCGCGCGAAAGCATTTTTTCGTTATACAAGCCGATCCACTTTTTCCAGTATTCCTCTTTTTGCGGAGTCAGATAGACGTCCGCAAGCTTCGGCCCGTAGTTCGGCCACGCGAATTTCGTTCCCACCACGCCGCCCGTGCCGACCGTGGAAGCAAAATCAGAACCCAAATCTTTCTCGTTTCCGTTCGGATTCGCGATCCGCGTCAATTCCACGTGATCTCCGTACACGGCGGCGTTCGGACCCAGCAGCGCCTTGTACATCTTCACGCGCTGCCGCACCTGCACAGAGCCCACCGGATCGGCCGTCACCGCCTGATCCAGGTAACGCAGCCACGCGATGCTGGGCGGCGTACCGCACGGGCAGCTCTGCGTCACGCTGTCGGGTTTCAGCGCGCGGGTGGTTTCGAATATCGTCTTGTAGATTTCGCCCATCGCATACACGGAATCGTACGGCGATTTGTGATGGTGTTTCGGGTTGTAGCAGGCCGGAACGCTATAGATGTTGTCCAGCTTGCTCCCGTCGAAATCCCAATCGTGGATGAATTTTTCCGTCAGCTTCTTGTAATACTCGCGCACGCCCGGCACCGCGGGGCACAGCGTCGCCAGGTTCCGCGTCATCTTCGCCGGCTTCCCGTTCTTATCCAGAATCAGCCAGTCCGGATGCTCTTTCACCACTTCTGAGACGCCGTAAGGATGGGATTCGTACCCCGGCCCGCCGTCTTCCACAGCCAGCGGCAGCCACCACAGCTGCACCTTGATCCCCTGTTCGTGGAATTGCTTCACCATTTTTTGAATTTCGCCGTCGGGAAAAGTATCGCTGCGCGGCTGCCAGTCGCCGTAATTGTTGAACCAGCGATCGTCCAGCGTGGCCCAGTGAATGCCCAATTCCTTGAGCTTGGGAATCGTCCCCAGCATCTGCGCGGGAGTCACATTCTCCAGGTAGCCCCAGCCGCACCAGCTCACCGCATAATCCTCCGCATTGGTGGTGGGCTTCTTCAGGCCTTCGCCGTCAATCACGTCCGAATAAATTCGCAGCGGCTGGTAATAATCGCCCGCATACACCGCGATGAAAGTCTCTGGCGTGGAATAGGATTCGCCCCGCTTCAGCGCGTCGCTCGGTGCCAGATCTACGCTCGCGTCCACGTGCCCATCCGCCTCCGTTTTCACCGGAATCGAAAGCACCAGCGGCAGCGTTTCCACGTGCCCGATCGCTTCGCCCACCGTGCGAGTCCAGAACGCCACCACCGGAATTCCGCCGCCCACGCGCCCCAGGTCTCCCTTCACGTCCACCAGCGATCCCATCTGATTTAGTTGCGAAAATTTCCGCGGAATTTCGAATACGTTGTCCTTGCCCCACTGGATGCTGGCGCCGTGGAACGACCACATCTGGTTCGGCGCCGCCGCGGGATCCGCCAGTGACGCGTTGAAGCGATGGCGATCCACGTCCACCATGTCCAACTTCACTTCCTTCTCGCCCGCGTTGCGAATCGTCACGGACACCAGCGCGATCCGCGGGAGCTCGTCGTACACTTCCACCACCAGCGACTCTTGCAACCCCGCTTCGGCGCCTTCGCCGGTCACCTCGACGCGCTTTCCTTTCGTTCCCAGCGCTCCACGCGCCTCTGATATCTGCGGATGCGCCACGTCAAACGTCGCAGCCGGCAATTCTTTCCCAGCAGCCGTCACCTGCACGCCGGAATCGCTGCCCGCATCGTCCAGCGAAAGCTTCTTTCCGCCGCTGAGCAGGCTGGCCGCCACATAGCCGTCCGGCGCAATCGAAAATTCCGCCGCAGGAGTATCCACGAGCACCGCATTCGCCGTCGCGCTCACCTGCACCTGCGATTCCTGCGTCTTTGCGGGCGGAGCGCCCACGGTCGCTTGCTTTGCGCACCCGTTCGCCGCCAGCAGCAGTCCCGCGGCGGCGATCCACACGCTCGCGCAGCGGCGTGAAAATCCGCGGCGCGCTCCCTTCGGCATCCCGGCGCAGGGCATCGTAGGCCTCGATTCAGAAAAGAAGTAAAAAGTCATATTTCGTAACATTACGATACCCGCCCAATATCTCACATCGCTGGCGCTCAAGCGAACTAAATTGCGGCCACCACCGAATTTGCCCGGGTGCAGTATGATGTCGCGATGCGCCTGCTGCTGGTCGAAGACGATCCCGGGGTTCTACGCTTCGTCCTGAAAGGACTGCGCGAACAAGCGTATGCGGTGGACACCGCAACCACGGGCGACGATGCGCTCTATCAGGCGGAAATTAACACCTACGATCTGATCATTTTAGACGTGATGATTCCCGGCCGCGACGGCTTTGCGGTGTGCAAAGAAATCCGCAAGACCGGCAACCGCGTGCCCATCCTGATGCTGACCGCGCTCGACGGCGTCGAGCAGCGCATCACGGGCCTCGACGTGGGCGCCGATGATTACCTCGCCAAGCCGTTTGCCTTCCGCGAGCTACTCGCGCGCCTGCGCGCTCTGCTGCGGCGTTCCGGCGAACTTCGTCCGCCCAACATTGCCGTCGCCGATTTGCTAGTGGACACCGCGGCTCAGACCGTAACGCGCGGCGGCCGCCGCATTCCGCTCACGACCAAAGAATACGCGCTGGTGGAATTTCTGGCGCGCAACGCCGGCCGCGTGGTAGGGCGCGCGGCCATCGCCGAGCACGTCTGGGATGAATCGTTCGATCCTTTTTCGAACTTGATCGAAGTGTACGTGAACCGCCTGCGGCACAAGATTGACGCCGAATCCAAGCTGCCGCTCTTGCATACGCGACGCGGCGCCGGCTACCTGTTCGGTCCGGAAACGGAAAATTCTGCCGGCGATGACTCCGCGCATCACGAAGCGCTGCGCCCAGCGAAGAAAAAATCCAGTCCGTCGAGCCGGAAGAGCCATGCTTGATACCCTCCGCGCGCGGCTCACGTTTTGGTACTCGATTATCCTCGCGATCTTTCTGCTGCTTTTCGGCCTCACCAGCTACCTGCTCTTTTCCCGGGCCGCGGACCGCCGCACCGACGCCGACCTCACGGAACTCTCCAATTCCTTTCTCGTGACGTTTCAGGATGAAATCAAGGATTCCGATAATCCCGCAGGAATGCAGTCCGCCGCGCAGCTGTCCATGATCGAGCATCGCGTGCGCGATAGCGCCTTTTTCATCGTGGACTCGGACGGCAAAGTCGCATTTAGCTCGAGGGACGTGCCGCCCGCGAGCGCTTCCGAAGATTCAATGGTCGCGCGCGCCGTCGCTTCCGGCGGATTCCACGAGTTTCTGTCCACATCCGCGCAATCCGCCCACAGCATCGCCACCATCAAGGACGACGACGGCAGCTTCCGCGCTTACGCCCAGCGCTTCACCGCCGAAGGCCACACCTGGTCGCTCGTGATTCTTCAGTCGCTGCATCCGCAGCAGGAGCTGCTCGCGCAAATTCGCCTGGCGTTCGCGTGGTTGATCCCCTTGAGCGTGCTGCTCGCCGGCATCGGCGGATACTTTCTCGCGCGCAAAAGTCTAGCCCCGGTCGCCGCGATGGGCGCGCAAGCGGAACGCATCAGCGCCGCAAATTTGCATGAACGTCTCGCCGTTAAAAACCCGAGCGACGAACTCGGCCGGTTGGCGCGCACCTTCAACGACCTGCTGGACCGCCTGGACCAGACCTTCGAGCGCCAGCGCCGGTTCATTTCAGACGCTTCGCACGAGCTGCGCACGCCGATCTCCATCTTGCGCGGCGAAGCGGAAGTCGCCTTATCGCAACCGGAGCGCTCCTCCGAGGAATATCGTGAATCGCTGGCCGTGCTGCAGCAAGAGGCGCTGCGCCTGGCGAATATCGTGGAGGATTTATTCACCTTGACTCGCGCGGACGCCGGCGAATACCGCCTCACCTGCAGCGATTTCTATTTGGACGAATTGGCAGCCGATTGCGTGCGTGCCACCCGCGCGCTCGCGCAAGCCAAAAACATCGTCCTCGCGGCCGAAGCCCCTCGCGAAATGCCCGTGCGCGCGGATGAAGAGCTGCTGCGCCGGATGATCCTCAATCTTCTCGATAACGCGATCAAGTACACGCCCGAGGGCGGAAATGTTTCCGTAACGTGCAGCCTCGCGCCGCATGGCTACGAGCTGAGCGTGACCGATACGGGCGCCGGAATCCCCGCTGATATGCAATCGCGCATTTTCGAGCGATTCTTCCGCGTGGATCCCGCCCGCTCCCGCAGCGGCCGCGACGGCGGCGCGGGTCTGGGACTTTCCATCGCGCGTTGGATCGCGGAAGCGCACCAGGGCCGTATTGATTTGGTGCGCTCTGGCGCCGCCGGCAGCGTCTTCAAGCTGTACATTCCGGCAGCGCACAAGAACTAACCGCGTCGAATCCCTCGCGTTAATCCTGCGTTTATCTGCCGATCTTTAACCTGAACGATGCAGATCTTGGCGCAACGGTCGCCGTCGAAGGCCATGGCCCCGGCGGAGGCGAAGGAGGAATGCTGATGAAAGGTTCGGCTTGGATTCTGAAGCGCAAAAATTTCTTCCGTCGCCGCGGAAATCACCTCACCGGAATCAGCTGTTTGCCTTACCGTGCAATCCTCTGTGCCTTGGCAGTGATATTGGCTGTCGCGGGCGCGGCGTCCCAAGCGCGCGCGCAGGAGCCTTCAGCGAGAGATGAAACCAAGTCCACAGCTGAAGCACAGCTTCAACTGCTGCAACCTCCGGGAGCAAATAACGCCACGCCCCCGCTGACGATCACGCTACAAGACGCCATCGAGCGCGCCCGAAAAAGTGACGCGCAATTTCTCGCCGCGGTCAGCGGCGCAAAAAGCGCGCGCGAAGACCGTCTGCAGGCGCGCAATGCAATTTTACCGGTGGCCAGCTACACCTCGCAGGCTCTGCTCACTCAGGGAAATGGCGGTCGCACCAATGTCGGACGGTTCGTGACGAACGACGGCGTGCACGTGTACCGCTCGTGGGGAGTCCTGCACGAAGACCTCTCGCCCAATAATTACCTGGGCACCGCGTACCGCCGCGCCGGCGCCGCCGCAGCCATCGCCAATGCCGAGGCCGAAATCGCCAAACGAGGATTGGCGGTCGCCGTCACGAAATTTTATTACGCCCTCGCCGATTCGCAGCGCAAATACGCCACAGCGCAAAGCGCTCTCGATACCGCC
The DNA here is from genome assembly GCA_963780035.1 of uncultured Acidobacteriota bacterium. Classification (GTDB taxonomy): domain Bacteria; phylum Acidobacteriota; class Terriglobia; order Acidiferrales; family UBA7541; genus Palsa-295. The sequence continues at coordinate 48,241 of CAWAAG010000030.1, forward strand.
AAGCACTTCTACGAAATCACGCAGGATGCGGAACACGTAGGACAAGTGGCGCACAGCGACGTGCTGCAGGCTGAAATCCAGTACCGCCAACAAGAGCAGTCGTTCCAGGATGCGCAACTGGCGATGGAGTCGGCGCGGCTGGACCTTGCGGTGCTGTTGTTTCCCACTCTGAACGAGAATTTTAGCGTCGTGGACGATCTGGATAGCCCGGTTGCCTTGCCGCCGTTTGCCGAAGCGGAAAAAATGGCCGGCCACGAAAATCCGGAGCTGCGCGTCGCGATGGAAACCCTGCGCAGCGCGAGTCTGGAAGTCACCGCTGCGAAGGGAGCTTTCCTTCCCGCGTTTTTCGTTGATGCGGACTACGGAATCGAAGCGAACGCCTTCGCGCTGCACAGCGTGAATGTCGAGGATCAGGCCAAAGGCCCGCTGCCGAACCTGGGCTATTTCGTCACGGTGGGCGTCAACGTCCCGGTGTGGGATTGGGGTACGATGCGCAGCAAGCTGCGCCAATCCGAATTGAAGCGCGAACAAGCGCGTGCGGAGCTCAGCCAGGCGCAGCGCCAGCTTTTGAGCAATTTGTACGGCTCCTACAACGACGCCACCGTCGCGCGAGCCGCCGTGGATGAATCGCGCCACACCGCGGAACTCGCGGCAGAAAGCCTGCGGCTGATCGGTTTGCGCTATCATGCCGGCGCTTCGACCGCGCTCGAATTGGTGAGCGCCGAGAACACTTTGACGCAAGCGCGCAATGCCTACGACGACGCGCAGGTACGCTATCGAGTGGCGCTCGCCGCGCTGCAGACGGTGACCGGAAACTTCTGATCGAGTGCCGACTAGGTGCCGAATGTTGCGATTTCCTTGGCAAATTATGAAGAGAGGTGACTCCTCGATGTCGCGTTGGAATCCAGCCAACCGCATGGCACGCGCTACGTGGCCCCTGGCAGCAATGGTTCTGGGCGCAATTCTGCTCGTGCAGGGATGCTCGTCCGGTGAGGAAAAAGCAGTCGAAGCCAACGTCACCGTGCAAGCGGCCGCTGCGGAAAACGCCAACATCCAGGACAAAATCTCCGCCGACGCAATCCTCTATCCGCGCGATCAGGCCGCCATCGTGCCGAAAGTAGTCGCGCCCATCAAAAAGTTTTACGTCGAACGCGGCAGCGCCGTCCATGCCGGCGAATTGCTCGCTGAACTTGAAAGCCGCGACCTCGCCGGCGCCGTCACCGAAAACCAGGGCGGATACGAACAGGCCGAAGCGGCCTACAACAACGCGCTGCAATCCGCCAGGCAAGACCTGAACACTTCCAAAGAGCAGTTGGACGCTGCGCAAAAACTCTTTGACGGTCGCGAAAGCCTCTACAAGCAGGGCGCCATGGCGGCGAAGGACGTCGACGACGCGCGCATCGCGTTGACGCAAGCGCGCAATCAATACGACCTGGCGCAAAAAGCCTACTCCCTGAAAGCAGCGCAAGGCCAACTGACCGCGGCAAAAGGCAAAACGATCAGCGCCGCAGCTCAACTGAGTTACACGAAAATCGTCAGTCCCATCAACGGTGTCGTCACCGACCGGCCCTTCTATGCAGGAGACACGGCGCCGAGCGGCACTGCAATTCTTACGGTGATGGATTTATCGAAAGTAGTCGCGCGCGCATTCGTATCCCCGCAACAAGCGGCGGAGCTGCACGTTGGCGACGCCGCTTCGATTTTGCCCGGCAACGGAGAATCCGAAATCGCCGGAAAAGTCACCGTCGTCAGTCCTGCCCTCGATCCCAATAGCACCACCGTGCAGGTCTGGGTGGAAGCGCCGAATCCTGGCGGCAAGCTCAAGTCCGGTTCCACGGTGGGCCTGCGCATCGTCGCGAACACAGTGAAAGACGCGCTGGTAGTTCCTGCCGAAGCGGTCCTCACCGCCACAGACGGCGCCACCACCGTAATGCTCATCGGCAAAGACAGCCACGCGCACCAAACCGCCGTCAAGACCGGAATTCGTGATGATCACGAGGTCCAGATCCTCAGCGGTCTCGATGCTGGTCAGCAGGTGGTCACCGCGGGAGCGTACGGTTTGCCCGACGGCACGAAAGTAACGATTGCCAAGGCTGCTCCTGAAACCGGCGGCGGCGGGACCGAATGAAAGCGGATCCGAGCCAGCCATGAAAAATCCTGCCAGCACGCCGCGCGTTTCAGAAGAATCCCAGCGAGCCGCGGAAGTTTATTGGTTCGCGCGCGAACATAAATCAATCATATTCCTCATCATCACTCTCGCACTAGTCGGTGCGTATCTCGCCTTCAGCATTCCCATCGCCGTTTTTCCCACCACGGATTTCCCTCGCGTCCTTATCGGCGTGGACAACGGCGTGATGCCCATTGACCAAATGCTCGTCACCATCACTCGCCCGATCGAGGAAGCCGTCCGCGGCGTGCAGGGCATTGAAGACGTCCGGTCCATCACCAGCCGCGGCTCCGCCGAAATCGATTTGTACTTCAGTTGGCGCGTGGACATGTTTCAGACCCTGCAGCGCGTCAACGCCGCTCTCGCGCGCGTGCAATCCACTCTTCCGCCGACGGCCCAGATCACCACCGATCAATTGGAATTTTCCAGCTTCCCGATCCTCGGGTATGGACTCACTTCCGACAAAGTTTCGCAGGCCCAATTGTGGGAAATCGCCACCTATGAAGTGAAGCCGCGCCTCGCCAGCCTCACCGGAGTTTCCACCATCCTCGTGCAAGGCGGCGAAGTGCCGGAATTCCACATCGTGCCGGACCCCGCAAAGCTGCGCGCGGCCGCGGTGAGCATCTCGGACATCCTCGCGGCAGTGGATAAATCCAACATTATTCAGTCACCCGGGCTTTTCTCGCGCAATCATCAGTTGTACCTGGGCCTGATCAGCGGCCAGGCGCATGACGCCCGGCAAATCTCGCAAATTTTCGTCAAGAGCACGCCCGCCGGCGGACCGATTTACGTGGGCGACTTGGCAACGGTAACGCCGGCGTTCGAGCCGCACTTCACCATCGTCACCGCCAACGGCCAGCCGGCCGTGCTGATCAATATCAATCGGCAACGCTCCAGCAACACAATGCAGGTCGCCGCTTCCGTGAAAGCGGAAATGCAGGCGATCGAAAAGACTCTGCCGCCCGGCGTGCACGTCAGCGTTTTCTACGATCAATCCTGGATCGTGGGTCAATCCATCAAGAGCGTGCGCGACGCAATTCTCATCGGCTTGCTGCTGGCCTCGGCGGTGCTGGTGCTCTTTCTGCGCGATTGGGGCACTTCTTTCATCGCCGGCATGGTGATTCCCATCAGTCTGCTCGTCACCTTCATCGTGATGCGCTTTCTGGGCGAAAGCTTCAACCTGATGACGCTTGGAGGCATGGCCGCCGCCGTCGGCTTGATCATTGACGACGCGATCGTCGTCCTCGAAAACGTAGTGCTCCACCGCGAAGCCGGCGAGGAACGTTTTCGCGCCGTAGCACTCACTCTCGAAGAACTTTCTCCCGCGCTGGTGGGTTCCACACTCACTCCCATCGTCGTCTTTCTGCCGCTCATCGCGATTACCGGCGTCACCGGAGTTTTCTTCCGGGCCATGGCGGTCACCATCGGCGTCGCGCTGCTCACTTCTCTTACTCTTGCGCTTACCTGGACGCCGACGCTCTGCCTCTACTTACTGCGCAAACAATCCGATCACGGTACACAAGATTCTCCGAACGAATCGCAAGCCACTCTTTCGGCCTCGCCGGAGATCGCCGCCGCTGCGGCCCCCACTGACCTGCAACGCCGCAACATCGAAATGAATCGGCTGCTACAGGCTGAAGAGCAACATTTGATGAAAGGCTATTTCGGACGCGTGATTCGCTTTTACGAACGATGGTTCCAGCGCAGCCTGAAATATCCGCTGTGGGTCCCGCTGCTGACGGTGGTGCTCATCGCGGTTTCCTACCTGTGTTACCGGCACATCGGTTCCGACCTGCTGCCGAAGATGGACGAGGGCAGCTTCATCCTCGATTACGTCACGCCGCCGGGAAGCTCGCTCGAAGAAACCAACCGGATGATCGAGCACCTCGGCCAGATTGTTCGCTCCGTTCCCGAAGTCGCCACCACTTCGCGCCGCACCGGCTTGCAGCTCGGACTCGCCGCCGTCACCGAAGCGAATATCGGAGATATCTCGGCCGACCTCAAAACCGATCGCGACCGCGACATCTGGACGATCATGAACGAAATTCGCACCAAGGTGAATCAGTCGGAGCCCGCCGTCGAAGTGGAATTCACGCAAAAACTTCAGGACATGATCGGCGACCTCACCAGCGCTCCGCAGCCGGTTGACATCATGCTCTTTTCGCCGGATGCGAAGCTGCTCGACGAATGGGCGCCGCGCGTCGCCGATGCCATCGGAAAAATTGACGTAGGCGGAGCACATCCGGTGGTGGATGTGGACGACGGCATTGACTCCACCACCAGCGGCCCCGCCGTTTCGTTTCAGATCAATATGGCGACGGCCTCGCACGCCGGATTCACGCCGCAAGATGTCGCCAACGAAGCGCAAGCGATGCTCAACGGCGTGGAGGCCACCGCTCCGGTCGTTGTGAATGATCGCCCCTATCCCGTGCGCATTCGCTATCCCGCGGATCTCCGCTCGTCGCTCGCGGCGATGAACAACACCATGCTCGTCAGCCCCGCCGGCCACACCGCAAATCTCGGTTCGCTCGCCGCGATGACCGAACTCCCCGGCCAGACCGAAATTCTGCAGGATAACGAGCAGCGTTACGTCGCCGTCACCGCCCGCCTCGAAGGCCTCGATATGGGCCACGGCATCGCCGCCGTCCAGGCCGCGCTCGCCAAGCTCCAGCTGCCTCCGTCAATTCGCGTCGAGTACGGCGGTCTCTATAAAACGCAGCAGAATTCCTTCCGCGATCTGTCCACCGTTCTAGCGCTGGCGATTGTTTTTGTTTTTCTCGTGCTGCTCTTCGAATTTCGCAATTTCTCCGCGCCCATTTCCATTTTGGTTTCCGCGGTGCTCTCCACCGCCGGCGTTTTCGTCGCCCTGCTGGTCGCGCACATCACGTTTAACCTCTCCTCGTTCATGGGTTTGATTATGGTGATCGGCATTGTGGCCAAGAACGGCATTCTGCTGCTCGACGCCGACAAAAAATTCCGGCTGGCTGGTTTTTCGCAGGAAGAAGCGATCTTTCAGGCGGGCCGCAGGCGTTTGCGCCCGATCGTCATGACCGCCATCGCGGCGGTTGCGGGAATGTTGCCGCTGGCGCTCGCGATCGGCGCCGGTTCGCAGATGCTGCAGCCTTTAGCCGTGGCCGTAATTGGCGGCCTGTTGATCGCGATGATTCTTTCGCTCTTTGTCACGCCCACCGTTTATTACTACATGACGCGCGAACGCGCGAGCGTCCCTGCCCGCTAGTTCTCGATCAATGAGCAGTATGATTCGGCGCGCTTCAGGCGGGCAGCGATCGCCGCGGCGCGCGCCGCGGGATCGCCGTGCGACGCGAACGAAATCAAGCGCAATCTCTAGTTCACGTTGAGCGTCAGGAAGTTGTTCAGCGTTTGGGTCTGGCCGTTTATGGTGGTCGTTAACGTGAGGCTGTAGGTGCCCGGCCGCGTAGCGCCGTTCGGTCCCTTTGCGAGGCTCCCGCAAGCCGCGGTACCCAACGCAATCAGCATCAGCACCGCGAACGTGAGCGCCACGCGCCGGTTCCGCTGCATCACCCACGCAATTCCGCCCATCAGCAGAGCCAGCAGCAGCAAACCAATCCCGCCCGCCGGCCCGCCTCCCGGCGCTCCGGGAATCGAACCGGTATTCGTCGCGCCCGTGCAATACGTCTGAATTCCAAACGCCACTTCGATCGGTTTTCCCGTCAACACAATCGAGCTGGGAATTACCGTGCAACTGATGGTCGGCGAAGAGGGCGTGCAACCCAGCTGCACCGTGCCGGTCACCCCCGGCGCTCCGGTAATTTGCAATCCGAAATACGCGGTGCCTCCGGGCGTGGTGGTCCCGGTCGTGGAGCCTCCCGCAGGAATCGTAATGGTCACCGGCGAATTGTTGCCGGTTCCGTTCAACGAAACGGTCTGCGGGCTTCCGGTCGCATTGTCCGCGATGCTGAGAATAGCAGTAAGCTCTCCCGTCACAGTCGGCGAGAAGGTCACACCAATCGTGCAACTGGAATTTGCCGCCAAAGTTCCGGTGGGACTGCAAGCGCCCATTCCAGCCGCTCGCGAGCGCAAAACTGCTGCTGCCGGAGCCGGTGATCGAGAAACTGGTGAAATTAACAGGTCCTGTTCCGGTATTCGTCACCGTCACGTTTTGCGCCGGGCTGGTGGTACTGATGGATTGCGAAGCAAACGTGAGCGTGGTGGGAGACACCGTCACGGTCGCCGGCCCGTTCACCGCGGTTCCCGTCAACGTCACCGTCTGCGGGCTGCCCGTCGCGTTGTCGGTGAAAGTAATCGCACCCGTACGCGTGCCCGCCGCAGTCGGCTTGAACGCAATCTGGAACGTGCAGTTTGTGGAATCCACGGCAATGCTGGGGCACTGCGCCGTCGTCGCGCCCGCAAAATCGCCGGTAGTCACGATGCTCGTGAAAGTGATGGCGACTCCGCCGGCGTTGGATACCGTCACCGTCTGCGTCGCGCTGGTCGTTCCCACCGTCTGGCTCGCGAAAGTCAGCATCGTCGGCGAAATCGTAATCGTGCCGAGCGGCGCCGTGCCGGTCCCGCTCAATGCCACGGTCTGCGCGGTGGCCGTCCCAGTAACCGGAATATTCAGAGTGGCGGTGCGCGTTCCCACCGCCGCCGGAGTGAACAGCACGCCAATCGTGCAATTCGCGCCGCCTGCCAGAGAACCCGACGGGCTGCACATGCCCGGTCCGTTGGGCAAAGGCACGCCAAAATCTCCCGCGTTCGTCCCGGTCACCGTGAAACCCGCGAAAGCAACCGTCGCCGTGCCGGTATTCGTCACCGTAACAGTTCGCGCCGCGCTGGTAGTCCCCACAGTCTGCGCCGCAAACGCCAAACTTCCCGGCGCCACCGTAACCGTCCCGGACGAGCTGGCGTTAAACGTCGCGGTGACGGTCTGGTTCTGGCTCATCACCACCGTGCAAGTGCCGGTGGGATTCGTGCACGCGCCACTCCACCCCGCAAACGTCGAACCATTTGTCGTTGTGGCCGTGAGCACCACCGAAGTGCCCGAAGTGAAATCCGCCGTGCAAGTGGCGCCGCAAGTGATGCCGGCAGGAGCGCTCGCCACCGACCCAGTGCCCCCGCCCGCAAGCGTCACGGTCAACGATGCCGCGCCCGTCCCGGTCAGCGCGACCATTTGCATGCTGTTCGCAACCGGCGCGTTGTCCGTGAGCGTGAACGTTCCTGTCAGCGCGCCGAAAGACGTCGGCGAAAAAGTAATCCCAATCGCGCACTGCGCCCCCACCGCCACCGTCGTCCCGCAGGTATTCGTGCCCAGCGCAAAAGCATCGCTCGCGGAAGTCACCGTCACGTTCGAAATCCCCAGCGGCGCGTCCCCGGAATTCGTCACCATCAACATTTGCGGACTGCTCGTCGAATTGATCGCCTGATTCCCGAACGCGACGGTGCTCAGCGAAAAAGTCACCGCCGAATTCAACGTGACCTTACGAATTCGATTGTTCAGCAGATCGCCCAGATACAAATCGCCTGCATTGGTCACCACCACTCCGGTCGGCTCCGCCAGCGCCGCGGACAACGCCGCGCCCCCATCCCCGCTGAATCCAAAGGCTCCGCTGCCCACGAACGTAGTAATGATCTGGGTCCCGGCATCCACGCGGCGCACCACGTTGTTGCCTGTATCCGAAATAAAAAGATTCCCCGCGCCGTTCACACTCACGCGATCGGGGTAACTCAACGTGGCAGCGCTCGCGGGCCCGTTATCGCCCGTGTAGCCCGGCGTGCCGGTCCCGACCACCGTCGTGATGATCTGCGTTTTGGCGTCAACTTTGCGGATCGCGCTGTTCAAATAATCCGCGATGTAAATATTGTCGTTCGCGTCAATCGCCATTCCCAGCGGGCACTGCAGCGTCGCGCTGGTGGCCGGACCGCCATCCCCGGAATATCCGCCGTTGCCGCATCCCTGGTTTTGCGCGGCGAAGCCGCCGCTGCCGACGACCGTCGTAATAATGCCGGTCGTCTTGTCAATCTTGCGAACCCGATGGTTCGAAGTGTCCACGAAATAAAGATTGCCCAGTGAATCGTAGCTCGGCGCGCGCGGGCTGTTGATTTCCGCCGCGCTGGCCGGTCCACCATCGCCGGTGAAGCCGGCGACGCCCGTCCCCGCGATCGTGCTCACGATCCCCGTTCCGGTGTTCACCTGGCGAAGCTTGTTATTGCCCGTATCGGCGATGTTCATGTACGTGTCGGTGGGATCCAGATTCACCGAGTGCGGGTTGTAAAAACCGGCGGAAGTCGCCGGTCCGCCGTCGCCGCAAGCCTGCGTGGACTGCGGGCACGGTACATTCATACCGGCGACGGTCGAGATGATCCCCGTCGTCGCGTTCACCTCGCGAATGCGATTGTTTCCTTCATCGGTGATGTACAGGTTTCCCTGGGAGTCCAGTGCCGGCCCCCGCGGGAAATAAAGGCTGGCGCTCGTCGCCGCCAGTCCGTCATACACGGAACCATTCCCGACCACGGTATTGAAATTCCCATTGGCCACCGCGTACATGCGGATGCGATTGTTCCAATAGTCGGCCACCCACACGTCGCCTGCCGCATCCACCGCCAGCCCGAACGGATTGGTTAATGTCGCTTGCAACGCCGGACCGCCATCGCCGCCGAAGCCGTATCCATGGTCGCCGATGATGGTGTTGATCGCGTGATTCGCGTTTACCGTGCGGATCACCGCGTTCTCGGTGTCCGCTATGTAGAGATTATTCGAAGAATCGACGGCCACCGCCGCGGGATAGTTCAGCAGCGCGCTGGTAGCCTGCCCGTCGTCCCCGGAATAGCCGGCAGTTCCGGTGCCAGCCACGGTCGAAATAGTATTGTTCGAGCCGACGTTCACGAAGCGCACCACGTTATTTCCGGCATCCGCGATATACACGTTTCCAGCGGCGTCGGTCGCGATACCCACAGGAAACCCCAGCTCCGCCTGCGTCGCCACCCCTCCGTCTCCGGTGTAACCAACGTTCCCGTTGCCCGCAAAAGTCGTGATGATGTTTGTGGTTCCATCCACGCGCCGCACTACGTCGTTGTTGTAATCCACGATGAAAAGATTCCCCAAAGGATCGATCGCAATGCCCTGCGGGAAATCCAGCGTGGCATTGCTCGCCGGTCCTCCGTCCCCGGTGTAATTGCAGTTGCCGTTTCCCACCACTGTGTTGATGATTCCGGTGCTTGCGGTGATCTTGCGAATCACGCAATTCCCTGAATCCGAAAAATAGAGGTTGCCGTTGGCATCCAGCGCGCCGGCAAAAGGTTCATCCAGTGTCGCAGCGGTCGCCTGCCCGCCGTCTCCCGTGTATCCGCCGGTGATGTTGCCCGCGTAGATGCTCATCCCGCCGGAGGGCGTGGCCTTGTAAATCACGCCTACGTCCGTGAGCACGTAGAGGTTTCCGTTCGCATCGCGCACCACGCCGTAGACGCCCTCCAGGCCCGCTCCCGTGTTGGGCACGTTATTCGGCAGCGCTCCGCCTGCCACGGTGGTGATGGTGTTCTGCGCTCGGGTCCGTACCGGCAGAATTACGGCGAGAATCGCGAGCAAAACGAAGACGGCGCGACGCATCTAGAAACCTCCGGCCAGGCACTGTCCCCCGGTCCGCGTAAATCCAACGCCAACTGCTTCGGGATCAAACAGGAGTGGTCAATGAAGCCAATTCCAGCTCGGTAAAGCTACTCCAGAAGAGGGCTGAATGCAAAGAAGTTTTGCTCCGGGCAGCCATCATTCCGTGGTCGGGCCAGTCGCTATTTTTCCTGAACGATGAACGTGCGGAAATAGGAAATCAACGCCTGCATGGTGGCATCGTCGTAGCCGGGATTGCCGGGCATTTGCGCGTGCGGATTTTTCGCTTGCGGGTCGCGCACGTACGCCGCGAAATATTCCGGTTTGGCGGTGGCCCACGCTGCCAGAACTAGCCACGGCCGCCCGGCTTTCTGCCCGCCCACGTCTCCACGGTTATGGCAACGCAGGCAATTCTGCTGCGCGATCCGGTAGCCGCCTTGCACCGCGGCATCCTCCGCCCGTGGGCCGCGCGGCACGATCGCGCCGAAAACCGCTCGCTCGTCGAGAAATTCCAGCCGCACCACGCCCCAGGGAATCTGCGCTTCATCCGCATGCGAGAGGATCTTGAATCGCGGCGTGAACTCGCGATAGGTGATCAGGTAGGGGCCGATGTCGGCGCCATGTCCTTCGGAATCCTTCGGCCACCCATCGGGAGGTTTACCGTTAATCGTCAGCGCCAGCACCGGCTGGTGCGCCGCCACGTAATCGCGCGGGAAATTCGCGCGGTAAAGGTCGTCGCAGATCGCCACGATAAAATCCGCATCCGGATGCGCGCTCAGCCGCTGCGCCAGCTCTTCCAGGGTCACGCCGCCAATGGCCGCCGGCGCGGTGAAGTTCGGATCGCCGCTCACCGTGAAATTCACCTGAGGCAGCGCCAGCAATTTGTCGCGCGTCACATAGCGCACCGCGCCCGCCGGCAGCCCCGCTAAATCGCCCGAAACCTCCAGGTCGAGCGGCGAAGTCCGCGCGCTGTGCAGAATCAAACCGGTGGCGGGAGAAGTGGACGTGGATTGCCGGGCGCCCGAATCCAGCGCCGACGGCGCTGCCGCGGCGAGCAGCAGACCAACGACACTTGCCAGCGGCAACGCGGCGAATCGCATCGGCATGGCGTATGCTAGCGCACCAAGTTCGTCTGGCAAGCGAAATTTGCGCGCGGCAACTTCCGAATTTGCGGCGCGTGCCGTGACGCGCGCCGCGTACCCGCGGTGCGTGCCCGACTGCATGATAAAGTGTTGCGATATTTTTTCACGGGGAGGGATTGCACCTGATGGCAGCCGGTCCGGAAGCGCGCATTCGTGAATTTGGCTGGGTTTTGCCCGCGCCGCCCGCCGCGGGAGGCAATTACGTAGCCGCCAAGACCGTCGGCTCGATGGTCTATCTCGCTGGTGTGATTTCCTCCGACCTTACCGGAATATTGACCGGCACAGTCGGCCTCGATCGCACCCTCGAAGAAGCCTACGCAGCGGCGCGTTGCTGCGCGCTCACGCAGCTTGCTGTTTTGCAGCGGCACCTCGGATCGCTGGACGCGGTGAAGAGCGTGGTGGCCGTCACCGGCTACGTCAACTGCGTCCCCGGCTTCGCCGATTCGCCGAAAGTGATCAACGGTGCTTCTGACCTGTTCGTCGAAATTTTCGGCGACGCCGGCCGCCCCGTCCGCGCCGCGATTGGCGTCGCGGCATTGCCGCGCAATGCCCTCGTCGAAATCCAAATCATCGTCGAAATTTAGGTGAACTTGTGGCCGAACATCATCTTTCCGCCGAGCCCATCCATTCACGCTGGAACCGCAACCTCGCTCCGCGACTGCGCATCGCTCCGGGCGACACGGTGCACATGCAGTGCCTCGATTCCAGCGGCGCGCAAGTGCATCCCGCAATGGACGTCGCCGATTTCCTGAAAATCGATCGCGGGCGGATCCACGCTTTGACCGGCCCGATTTCTATCGAGGGCGCCGAACCCGGTGACGTGCTGCAGGTGGAAGTGCTGGAAGTCGCGCATCAAGGTTGGGGGTGGAGCAGCGTAATCAACGGCCTGGGCTTTCTGAAGGAGCGCTTCCACGAGCCGTATCTCTTCCACTGGCAGCTTGCAGGCGCGGAATCGCGCTCGCTTGCGCCCGCCGTAGTTCCGCTGCGCCCGTTTTGCGGCGTGATGGGCGTGGCGCAGGCGCAGGACGGCGAATTTCGTACGCGTCCGCCGGGGATTTTCGGCGGCAATATGGACGTGCGCGAGCTGTGCAGCGGCTCCTTGCTATACCTGCCGGTCTTCAACGACGGCGCGCTTTTTTCCGCGGGCGATGCGCACGCCGCCCAAGGCGACGGCGAAGTCTGCATCAACGGCATCGAATGTCCGGCCAACGTCACGCTACGATTTCATCTGCACAAGCGCCAGCCGCTAGCCGGTCCCATCATCGAATCCTCGCCGCGCGCCCGGGAAGAAAGTCACGACGCCTGGATCATCGTCGAATCCGCCAGTGACGCAGTGGTGGCCGCGCAGGCAGCCACGTCGCGCATGATTGACTTGCTCGCAAGCCGCTGGGGCTTCAGCCCAGTGCACGCCTATCTTCTCTGCAGCGTCGCCATGAACCTCCGCCTCAGCCAGGTAGTGAACGAGCCCATCTACACCGTCAGCGCCGCCATCGCCAAGTCCGTCCTGCCCGCGCGCAAATTGTTCTAGTTCTCGAGAATCGCGGAACGGCGCTATTCTGCCGCTGCGGCTAACTGTCCCGATACCGACCACCACCGGTTTTCGCAGCCGTGCGGCACTACGCCGGCGTCAGCAACGCCGTCCAGGCAGTTCGTGGAGTGCGGCGGCTTGCCGCCGCCTTGATTTGGGGCGAGGCTTGCCTCGCCTGCATTTCGCCGTTGCATTTGGCTGCTGCGGCAATCCCGAAGCTTCGCGCCCTCACTGTCGCAATCTATTTCGCGGAAACCGTCACCGCCAGCATTTCCACCGGCGCCTTCTGAAATCGCTCCTGCAGTTCGGCAGCCGACGAGAAGAAATGTCCAGCGACATGCCGCGCGGGAAATTGCCATGTAATGGAAGCTGCGGCGAACGGGTACGGCTCCAAGCGAAAATGGCGGCGCCCAACCGAACGTACCTGGACCTCGGAATAGCCTCCCTTGCTCAATGGCAACGGATGCAGCAGATGCGCGGGCTTCGCAAAATCCACGCAAGTCAGCAGCGAAAGATTGTCCGTAGCCTGCAAAAGGCGAAAATGGTCCAAAATCGCGGCGTCCGTCTTTTGCTCCAGCGCGAAACCCGCGTCCGCGCGAATCTGCTGGCGCAAAGTATGCTGAAAAATTCTTTGCTGCTCGAGAAACGCATCCAGCAGCGGCAAATCCGCCGCCGCGATCGTCGCACGATCGGCGTGCGCGGTCAGCAAATTGTAAGTGTGCATCGCAATGAGCAGAGCCGCGTAAGCATCTTCCGCGGCGATCGCGCGCACGGCCTGTTCGCGCACCGCCAGGTAATCCGCCAAATCAATTTCCTCGAACGCCGAATATTTCCCCACCAACTCCACCGAAAACGCGCTGGGCAGCCCTTGGCGCGTAATCTGCGGCTTCGCGTCCCGCGCCGTCCAACCATCGTCGTGCCGCACGATGCCTTTCAACACATTCACGCGCGGCTCGGGCGGCAAAAATTCCTCATTGCCCCATTTCTCGGCGAACGCCCCCGCCAGCCGCGCATGATCCGGATGCGTAACCAGCCACCAGCCCGTTTCCGTTTCCAGACGCAACATTTCGCCCTCCCGCGCGCGCCGCCTATCAATCGGCTTCGATCACGCGCGCCGATTCGTGCCAGCGATGCAGGAAATACCACTCCAAAAACATCACGATAAATACAAATCCAAATCCCAGCGCCGTAGCGGCAGCCACCAGCGCAAAAAGATAATCCGTCTGCAGTTGCGTGGACGCATACAAAATCGAGTAGCCCAAGCCACCTTCCCCGACGCGGCTCGATCCCGCATAAAGTTCTCCAGTAATCGCGCCAATCACCGCCAGGCCGCTAGCGATGCGCACGCCCACAAATAGCGACGGCACCGCATGCGGCAGCCGCAATTTGAACAAAACCTGCGACGAAGTAGCGCTGTGCATCATGAAAAGATGCACGAGATTCTCGTCCACGCTGATCAAACCCTGCGTGACGCTGGCGATAACAGGCGCCAGCGAAATGATGAAAGCGATCAGCGCCACGGCCGGCATCCCGCCGCCCACCCACATCAAAATCAATGGCGCGATGGCAATGATCGGAACAGTTTGCAGCAGCAACGTGTAAGGATAAAAAGTGCGCCGCAGCCAGCGCGATTGCGCGAAAAATAAAGCGATCGCGATGCCCACCGCGACGCTCAGCAGCAGGCCCCCGGCCGCTTCCGCCGCCGTAATCGTGAACGAGTTGAAAAGCGAGGGGAAGCGCAGCCAGAATGCTTTCGCCACCGCCAGCGGAGGCGGCAGCATGTACGGCGCCACGTGGAAAATCCAAGCGATGCCTTGCCAAAAAACCAGCAGCACCGCGAACACCGCCGCGGCATTCGCCACATTCAGCGCCCAGCGCTTCATGCCGCAATCGCCTCGCGCAGCGCCCGCGAGATTTTTCCCGTCAGCAGGTCGAATTCAGGAGCCGTTCGCAGCGCCGCGGTGCGCGGCAACTCGAAATCCACCGGAAGAATTTCAAAAATGCGTCCGGGGTTCGGCGCCAGGATTACGATTCGGGTGGAGAGAAAGACTGCCTCCGACACCGAATGGGTCACAAAAACAGCCGTCCATTTCTGCTCCTCGCGCAAACGCAGCAACTCTTCATTGAAGCGGTCGCGCGTCATCTCGTCCAGCGCGGCAAAAGGCTCATCCATCAAAAGCAGCCGCGGACTGGTAGCCAGCGCCCGCGCGATCGAAACCCGCATCTTCATCCCGCCGGAAAGTTCGCGCGGAAAAGCCTTGGGCACGTCGGCCAGCCCCACCAACTCCAGCAGCTCGCCCGCTTTTTTCACCCGGCGCTCCTGCGCCACGCCCTCCAGTTCCAGGCCGAGGCAAACGTTCTGCAAGACGTTGCGCCACGGCAGCAGCGTGGGATCCTGAAATATAAAGGACACGATCTCGCGCGCGTTTTTCGGCGTCATCCCGTCCACGCGAATCGTCCCCGCATTGGGCGACGCGAGCCCCGCGATCAGCTTCAGCAGAGTGGATTTGCCGCAACCCGAAGGGCCCAGCAGCGTCACAAATTCACCCTTCTGAATTTCCAGATCGATAGGACTAATCACCGGCCGCGCGCCGCCAAACTGTTTGCTGACGCCGACCAATTCAATCATCGGAATCGTGAACGAGCTGTTCATGCCGGCGCGTCTCTCAATGGCAAATGCAGCGCCGCCGGCCTCAAGCGGTCATGAAACACAAATTGCGTCGAACGCCGCCAGTCCCACGAACTCGCTCGAGCCGCCGCAACATCGCTTCCGGGATTTTTGTCGTACAAGGGAAACGCGCTGCTCGCGATTTCGAGGCGAATGCGGTCGCCCGCCGCGAATAAACATGCCGTCGGTTCCAGCTCAAACTCCCACAGAAATACCTCGTTGGCCCGGTATCCCGCGTCCGCGAATAACCAACTCGAACGCGCGATCCCCATGCACAGAAATTCCGCCGCGCCATTCGGCCGCACGCGCACCAGCTTCGCCACGAAATCGCTGCAAGGCGCGGACGTCGCGCAATACAACGCCACGCGCGGCTTGCCAAAAACCAGTAGCGCCTCCGGCAAAGCCTTCGTCGTATAAACCAGCAAATTATTCCCCATCTCGAGCGCCGCCTGGTCGAATTGGCCCGCGCGAGCCGCAGCACCTCCGGGAGCTAGCACCGGAACTTCCGGATCGTGCACGAAAATGTCGCAAGGCTCGTCCGCCGCCGGCAGCTCGCCCGAAAGCCCTCCATCCCCCTTCCGCGAATTGGCTCGCCCCGCGCTACGCAAATAAAACGTATGCACTTTCGCCGGCACGAAAGATTCCGCTTCGCGCCAGCGGTTTTCGCCCAGTGCGAAATAGCGCACCCGCGGCTCGCCCGCAAATTCGCCGGAATCTTTCAGCCAGTGATTGAACCAGCGCAGCAAAAGCGCGTCGGTATCCAGCAGCGCCTGCGCACCAAAATCCGCCGCGCCGATGCGCTCTCCCCATGGAATGTGCTGCCACGGCCCGGCCAGCAAAAATTGATTCTCGCGCGCCAGCGCCGTCCCCGCTTTTTCGCAAAGCGCCATAAAACCGTCAATCGCGCCGTGCAGAAACACGTCATACCAGCCGGAAATATGCAGCGCCGGAACGCGAATGCGCTCCACGGCCCGACTCACGTCCAGCCCCGCCCAGTAATCGCCCGGCGCTGGATGGTCCAGCCAATCCAGCACGTACTGCGGCAGCCCTTCGCCGTGCAGCGCGGGATGTTCGCGCACCGGCAGAAAACTCGTTTGCCGCGCCAGGTTTGCCCACGCCTCTTCCAGCCGGTCGCTCGCCTCGCGCAAACGCAACCGCCGCGCATCCCCCTTCAGCATTTGCAATCCCCAGCCAAGCGTGGAAGCCAAACGCAGCGCGCCTTGGTGATAAAACCAGCCGTGATAGAGGTCGTACGCCGTCATTCCCGGCGCGATGCACAGCAATCCTTCGGGCTGCTCCGCCGCGGCCAGCAATTGCGTCGCGCCGTGATAGGAAAATCCGTACATCCCGATCTTGCCGTCGCACTCCGCGCGCGTGCGCAGCCACGCAATCGTCTCTTTCCCGTCGCGGCCTTCATGGCGAAACGGATAAAACTCGCCTTCCGAATCGCCGCGCCCGCGCACATCCTGCACCACCACGTTGTAACCCTGCCGCGCAAACCACACCGGATGCGCGAACACCACCGTCGAAGCGATCTCGCGGCCATACGGCTGGCGCATCAGCAAAGTGGGATGAGGACCCGGCCCACCCGCATCCTCAGGCGGATAATAATGATCGGAAACCAGCGCCACGCCGTCGGACATGCGGCAACGCGCACCCGATTCCATTCGCACGCCGTTCCCGCAATCAATCAGGGTGGGTTCATTCATGCTTCGTTTCGCGCGGACCTGAATAATTCGCCATCGCCTCGAGCGCCGCTGCCAGCCGTGTCGCCGCTTGGTCGATCCAGCGCTCGCCTTTTTCCGCGCTGGCCCCGCGCGGATCGCCCAGGACTCCGCTCGCCGCAATATCCCGCGTGAGCCACGCAAAAGTAGCCGGCGCATTTTCCGGCAGCAGCATTTCGGGTTTGGCAACGTCCGCGATGTAATTCGCCGTGTACGCCGTGCGGTCCACCAGTTCCGGCACCGATGCCAGCAGCAACGCCGTCTCCACTTCCCCCGCGTGAAAACCATAAGCGCGCTCCTGCGCGCTAAGCCCTTCGAACGCAGTCCCCGCGGATCCGTGCAAAGCAAAAGTCCGCAGGCCCAGCTCCGCGCGCAAATCGCGCGCCATCACGTCAATCAAAGCAGTGTTCCCGCCGTGCGTGTTATAGAGCACCAGCTTGCGAAATCCCGCGCCCGCGATGCTCGCTCCCAAATCGCGCAGCACCGCCATGAATGTCGTTGCCGAAACCGAAAGCGTCCCCGGAAATCCCAGATGCTCGTTGCTTTTCCCGTAGTGCACGGGAGGCAGCGCGTACACCGGCATTTCCGCCGGAAGCTTTTCCAGCGCGCGCCCCAGCAGCAGATTGTTGATGAGCGTGTCAGTCGCCAGCGGCAGATGATGCCCGTGCTGCTCGATCGCCGCCGTCGGCAACACCAACAGCGTCGTTTCGCGCGGCAGCGCGTCCACCTGCTTCCAGTTCAGATACGCAAAATTGCGATGCTCGGGAATCCACGTTTTCATGGAGCCGCGACCCCCGTGGCGGCGGATCCCGCCGCGGATTCCGGCTCAAAAGTAATCATCTTCCCCGGATTCAAAAGTCCTTTAGGGTCGTAACGCCGCTTCGCGAGCAGCTGAATATTGTCCGGACGATACCGCCCGCCGCCTTCCACATTATTCACGTGCGGATTGGCCACAAACACCCCAATTTCGCGGCAATAATCAATGATGGCGTTCAACCGTCCCTCCGTCGTGAAATAAATCAGGGGAATCGCGCCGGGCACCACCTCTCCGTCGCCGTTTTTCATGAATTCCATGTGAAAGAAAATTTCGTTGCCGAATCGTTCCTTCAGCAGCCGGAATTGCTCGCGCACCTTCGCCGCATCGAACCCGCATTGCAGATACGTATACGCTTCGTCGGTGTTCATCGCCCACAGCGTCGTGTGATTCCAGGTGTAATCGGAAAGCAGCGGCCGCGTCCGCAAGCCCCGGTACGCCTCCGCAAACACGACCTCGCCGCGCGCCGCGCCCGCCGCGGCTTGCAGCTTCGCCAGTTGCGCCGAGGCGATCAGAAAAAAGATCAGCGCTTTGTCATCCGGCGCCAGCGCTTTGATCGGCGTGAAGAACGACGGAATGGGCCACTCAAACGTCAGTCACCAGCCGTTTCGTCCATGCCGCGCCCACCGCGATGCGCTCGCTGAAATCAAACGCCTCCGCGAACGTATCGAACGCCACCACGCATTGCGACCACTCGACAGCCGGCGCCAGCGCCAGCCAGATCCGCGTGATCACTCCGTTGGTTCCCCACGCGTGCAGGATTTCGTGCACCGCCTCGCCTTCGTGCTTCACGATCCGCGGCTCCCGCTCCATCGTCGCCACTTCCAACGCGCGCACCGTCGCAAAGTCGCGCAGATTTCCGTTCGCCACCGAACCGATCCCGCCCGACCCGCCTCCCAAAAATCCGCCGAGCGAAGCCTTCGCAATCGTCGAAGGATAGCAGCGCAGTTCCCATCCCACTTTCTGCGCTTCGCCCTCCAGCACGCCCAGCCGCACGCCCGGCTCGCACACCGCAATCCCTTCCGGCAGAATTTGTTCGATGCGATCCATGCTGGAAAGATCGAGGATCACGCCTCTGCGCAGCGGCACCGCTTGACCATAATTCCCAGTGCCCGCTCCGCGAATGGTCACCGGAAGATCCTGGCGATAGCAGTACCGCAAAATCGCCAGGATTTCGGCGCCGTTCACAGGCTTCGCGACAAAGTCCGCAAACTTGCCATCCAGCTGCTTGCGCAGCACCGGCGAATACCAGTAAAAATCGCGCGATAGGGTTTCCACCAGCGCTTTTTGCCGAATCACACGGGAGCTATCGCCCAGCACGGTCGCCAGCTCGGCGGCATGATCAACTTCCATAAAAACCAGACCTCATCGAACGTCACGCCCAACGCGCCGCCCCGAGCGCCGCCCCGAGCGTCGCCTCGATCGTGGCAAGGGCCCCGCCTTCCGCGTGCTCCACGAACGAAACGCTTTCAGCATCACGGGGTGCGTGAAAAGCGCGACGCACAATTCGCGCAGCAAGGGGCCTTCCACAACGCAGCGCATGTCCGAACGCCGCGCCACTTCCTTCGCCGGAATCTGAATCTGCCGGCAATGGCGATTGGCGTCCGCGATGGTCGCGCCGTAAACCACGCGATCCAGCCCCGCCCACAAAGCGTTGCTCATGCACATCGCACACGGCTCGCAGGTCGAGTACATCGTGAAACCCGCCAGGGAAGGACGCTGCAGTTTCTTGCACGCCAGGCGCACCGCGCGCAATTCCGCGTGCGAGGAAGGATCCTTTTCGCGTTTTACGGCGTTGGTCGCGCGGATCAGCCGCTGCCGCGTCGCGCTATTCACGATCAGCGCGCCGAAAGGAGCAGGGAAAGCGGTGGCAAACGTCCGCGCCGTGAAGCGCACAATCTCCCGCATGCACGCCTCATCGAATTCCGGCGCGCCGGCGCGTTTCACCTTCTCGCCTGCCATGGCGCAATCTAGCATGCCCCCCGAGGCTGTCAACTAGAGGAAAAACGAATCCGATGGATTAAAGGGACGGCGCGTCAGCCGCACCGCAAGCTGCTAGAATCCGCCCGTGCCTGCCCTAAGGACGCCTCTTCCCCAGCGAAATCCGCGCCGGCGATTGCGCAACCGCAATCGCGAGTTCCGCCTGAAATCGCGAAATTCCGCCGGCAAGGATTATTTCCGGGCGAGAAAAAAATGAAGAGCCGCATCTACGCGAGCGCCATCCTGCTCGCCATCGCCCTCTCCGCGTTCGCCTGCAAACGCCCCGCGGAAAACGGCGGCCTCACCAAGGTGATTCTGCAAGCCGACTGGTATCCGCAGCCGGAGCACGGCGGCTTTTACACGGCGCTGGTGAAGAACTATTACAAAGACGAAGGCCTGGATGTAGACATCGAGTCGGGAAGTCCGTACCTATCACCCTACCAGCGAGTCGCCGCCGGCGGCGCGCAATTCGGCATGGGCGCTTCGGATCGCATCCTGGAATCCGTCGCGGATGGCCAGCCGCTTATAGCCGTGGCGGCCACCATGCAGCACGATCCACAAGGCATCATGGTCCGCAAAAATTCGCCGGTGCGCACGTTCGCCGATCTCAACGGCCACACCGTCGCCGTGCAGGCCGGCTCCACTTGGTTTCGCTATCTGGCCGTGAAATATCGCCTTACCAACGTGCAGGAAGTTCCCGCCACCATGAGCGTCGCGAATTTCATCGCCGATCCGAATTACATCCAGCAGGCCTTCGCCACTTCCGAACCTTTCTTCGCGCGCCAGGCGGGAATCGAAACGCGCGTGCTGCTCGTCAGCGACGCAGGCTTCAATCCCTACCGCGTAATGTTCACCACCCAGTCTTTCCTGCACCAGCACCCGGACGTAGTGGCCAAATTCGTCCGCGCATCCGTGCGCGGCTGGCGCGAATATCTCAACGATCCCTCCGCCGCCCACGCCGCCCTGCTGAAATTGAATCCCGCCCTCAGCCCGCAATGGATGCAATTCTCGTGGCAGCAATTGCGCGATGGACACTTCGTAGCCGGCGAAGCCGCCGACGGCTCACAGATGGGCCAAATGGACCCGGCCAGATGGACCACGCTCTACCAGCAACTCCTGGACCTGAAGGTAATTGACAAGCAGTTCGATCCTGCCAGCGCCTACACCCTGCGATTCATCCAGTCCAAATAATGTCAGTTCGATTTTTGCTGAGGGGTCTTTGCGGAGGCCGGGGTAACGTGTGGCGCACTCGTGGCAGCGGCCGCCTTAGCCTGCGCGGCGCGAATCGTTTTGGCTCGTGCTTCTAGCTCGCCCGCCTGCGCGTCCTGCCCCAGCTTCCGCAGGTCTCGAGCGTAGTCATCCAGGGAATCCGCCAGCGCCGGGCTGTCTTGCCCCAGCGCTTTTTCCTCCACGGAGATCAACCGGGCGTAAACGGGTTGCGCTTCCGAATATTTTCCCTCCATCGCGTACATGGACGAGATGCCATCCAGCACCGATCCCACGTCGGCGCTATCCTCACCGGCGGATTGCTCGAATATCGTAAGCGCTCTCTTGTACAGCGCATCCGCTTCGTCGCAGCGCCCTTGCGCTTTGTAGAGTCCCGCGAGGTTCTGCGCGGCAACGCCAGTCAAAGGGTGCAGCGGACCGAGCGTTTTTTCGCGGATATCCAGAGCGCGGCGGTAGGGCGCCTCGGCGGCGCTGTATTTCTCTTGTTGGAAGTACATCGCGCCAAGATTGCTCAAATCCAGTGTAAGCGCCGTTTGCTCGGGGCCTTGCGTTTTCTCGTCAATGCTGATCGCGCGCAGGTAAAGAGGCTCGGCCTGCGCGTACTTGCCGCCGGACGCGTAAACGCCGGCCAGATTATTCAACGCGTTGGCCACCTGCGGATCGTCCGGACCCAGCGCTTTCTCGCGAATTTCCAGGGCGCGTTGCAGCACCGGCTCGGCCTTCTCGAATTTTCCCTGCGCGCTGTACATCGCCGCCATATTATTCAGCACCACGGCGACTTGCGGATTATTCGGACCCAGCGCCTTCTCGCGAATGGCCAGCGCGCGCCGGTATTTTTGCTCCGCCTCCGCGTAACGGTTTTCCGCCGCCAGCAGCCCGGCCAAATTGTTCAGGCTGACGGCCACCGCCGGGTTCGCGGCGCCAAGTTTTTTCTCGCGAATGGCCAGCGCGCGACGATAGAGAGGTTCGGCGTCCTTGAATTTTCCCTCCGCGCGATAAAGCAGCCCCAGATCGTTCAGCGTCGTCGCCAGCCGCAGATCGTCGGGACCGAAATTTTCGGCCAGCTGCAGTGCACCCTTCAGAAAATTTTCCGCGGCGGCGTATTGCCGCCGTTCGTAGGCATTCTCGCCGGCGTTGTTGAGGCTATCCCAGTCGTTGGTGGGAAATGGACTGACTTGAGCCTGGCAGGCTGACGCGAGCAGGATCAGCAACGCGACTCGCCGCGCGAGAGGGAACGGCATACTCAGCCGAGCGGTGCAGCGTGGGTCGAGCGCTTTTTCCATCCACGGAGCGCGCACGCGGCAATCCCGAAAGCCAGAAGCGCGAAGCTGCCCGGTTCGGGCATGGGCGTGTTACCGCCCCCTCCGGACGTCGGACTTCCTTCGGCCGTCGTGATGTCGTCAATATTCCACAGTTCGCCCGCGCCGGGATCCAGGCTGATCGTCGCGCTGCTGAAATCGGCCGTGCTGGTAATCCCCAGGAAAATCACTTGTCCGCCGTCGCCCAGCACGGACTCCAGCACGCTGGAACTGGTCGCCGTGGCTGTCCCGCTGCTCAGCGTGAAGTCGCCGTCGGTATACGGGCCGCCGATGATGTAAAAACCGAGCGCGTTGATCGGGGATGAGAAAGTCATCGTAACGCTATCGCCGGGGAAGAAGGCTCCGGTCGTCGGGTCATCCGAGCCGAGATAATTCGTCCCCGACGTGGTATCGAACAGATTGACGATTGCCAGGTTGCCGATTCCACCATCGATGTCGGAGGTGAAGGTAATCCCGTCCACCGTGCTGCCTTGCGCTATGGTCCCGGTCGTATCGCTATCGAAATTCGCCGTGGTCACGCCGGACAAGCCGCTAATCGCCGTGTTGAATGACGTGCTGCTGGTGTAGGAGTCTGCGAATACCGGCAGGGCGCTCAACCCCGCGATTGCCGTCAGCAGTAGCGCCCGCTTGGTGAATTTCATTGGAGCCTCCTCGATCGAATCTCGCAGCCTCGCCGAGCCTAGTTGCGGCTGGGATAGACACCCTCTAGCGCGATGATGTAGGTCACCGTCAGGTATGGCGAGCGGTTGTCGTGCGGCTGTCCCGCGCCCGACGTTCCAATCGATCCCGCAGCCATGGAGACGTCAGGTACCGCTGAACTGTAGATATTCAGCCGCGATTGCGCGGCCCAGATGTTGCCAGCCGGGCTGGCGGCAGAACCCAACGCCGATTGGCCGAGCAATGCGTGCGTATGCGCCGGAATCTGCGAAATTGTCAGGCTCACCTGTTCTTCGCCGCCGACTTGACCAACGGAATAACTCTGCAGCCCGGGACCCGCTCCCTGGTGGATCGGCGTGCGTCCGCGCAAGTCCGGCAGCGCGAACGTCGAAATTCCGTCGCCGCCGTAGTAAGTGCCGATCAGCGAAAAAAGAGCCGTGTTTTGGTTGATCGGCATAAGCTGGCCATCGCACATCGCCCAGCCTTGCGGCGCGAAATTGAAGCCGACCATCACAATCTGTCCAAGGAACGGCTCGTCCGCTTGCGCGTGGGATACCGGCGCAAGCATGAAGAACGCGGCCGCAACCAAAACCAGCAGATACCGTCGCATCGCTGACCTCCCTATCTCGCAAAACGCCACCGGAAATCGTGCTACCTAACCCGCTCGCCGCTTCAAGGCCGCGACGGATAAATCCCGTTCAAGGCGATGATGAAATTCATCACCAGGTAGGGCGGCCTGTTCTCATGCGCGCCTCCGCCACCGGCGGCGCCCATCGCCCCGCCATTCATGGGCACCAGGCTCGACGCCGTGGAACTGTACAAGTATGTGGTGGTCGCAGCCCATTCCGACCCGCCGGGTCCCAGCGCGCTGGCTGCTGCGCTGCTGGCCATGGCGGCATGCGAGTGGATTGGAAGCTGGTTGAGGGTTAGCGTCACCTGCTCTTCGCCGCCGGTTTGGCCGATCGTGTATGACGCCAAGCCCGGACCGGTTCCTTGATCAACGGCCATGCGCCCGCGGAAATCCGGCAGCGCAAAAGTGTTCACTCCATCTCCCCCGTAGTAGGTGCCCAGCAGCGAAAACAACGCGGTGTTAGAAGAGATAGTCATCAGTTGTCCCTGGCATTCGGCCCAGCCGAACGGCGCGAAATTATAGGGAACGATGTCAATCTGCCCCACAAACGGAGTTTGCGCGCGTGCGGGAGCGGCCAACACCAGCAGCGCCAGCCCCGCAACGATTAAGCTGTATCGCATGTTCCTCACCTCCCGTCATTTGTCAGTAGCGCCGGCTCCATAGCACTGCAAAACCATCATTAATTGCGGCTCGGGAAGACCCCTTCTAGCGCTATTACGTAGGTCATCACCACAAACGGCTTCCTATTTTCGTGTGGCTGCCCTCCGCCCGTGCTGCCGATTGCCAGTCCATTCATCGGAACCGTGGGTGCCATCGAGCTGTAAAGCAGTGCCCGAGGCGTGCCCCATGCAGCGCCGCTGGGCGAACCGGTATTGGCGACCGACGCAGTTCCCATGGGAACGTGCGTGTGGCTGGGTATTTGCGCCAGAGTCAACGTCACCTCTTCCTGGCCGCCTGAACCGCCGAGGTCATAATTCGATAGACCCGGTCCTTGCCCCATTCCGATCGGTACTCGTCCGCGCAGGTCCGGCAGCGCGAACGTCTGTACTCCGTCGCCTCCAAAAGTCGTGCCTAACAGCGCAAACAACGCCTGGTATTGTCTGATCGGCAGCACTTGCCCGTCGCAGGTCAGCCAACCTTGCGGCGCGAAATTGTAGGGCACAATCATGATCTGACCCAGATATGGCGTTGCTTGGGCGTGTGCCGCGGATGGCTGGAAGAGAGCCACTAAACCGGCCAGAAACAGTAGCGAGACAAAGCGTCGCATACTCCCTCCTGAGATCTGTTGCATGACCCGGGGCCCGTCTGCAATTATGGGTAAACAAACCAAGACGTGAAAATGTTGCAGTTTCCCTCGCAACTCGTGGGCCACATCTCGCTCACAGCAACCACAGCCGGTTAGCCCCGCCAGATCCACCTCACCCTGCAATCTCTTGCACACTTTCGCGCTGGATTCGCCGCGCGTGTGCAAAGCTTGCGCAGGAATCTCTCTCGCAGCGGCGCGAATCCGCGCGAGGCGCCGCCGAAAGTTGTTCCTGCTCGGTAGCGTTTAGGGCGATCGCCGTGCACCGGGCTCATTGCGCCCCAAAATGGGCCTGTGACGCACGTCACATCGAGATGTGTCCAATGGTACAGACCTCTCCCTGCTCCGGAGCTAGCCTAGAAATACCTTCGGGTGAAAAGGAGATGCAACGTGGTACACGCAAAAATGATGAAAGCAGCGGTTGTTGAAAAATTTGGCGAACCACTGGTGGTGAAGGAAGTTCCAATCCCCACACCGGGCCCAGGACAGGCCTTGGTGGAAGTATTCGCCACTGGCGTTTGTCACACAGATCTTCACGCAGCGGATGGCGATTGGCCGGTTAAGCCCACGCCTCCCTTTATTCCGGGCCATGAAGGCGCGGGAGTCGTCGTCGCGCTCGGCCCGGGCGTTACGCACTTGAAAGAAGGCGATCGTGTGGGAATTGCCTGGCTCCACAGCGCCTGCGGTCACTGCGAGTATTGCCTTTCGGGATGGGAGACGCTCTGCCTCGAGCAGCAAGATTCCGGCTACTCCGTGAACGGCAGCTTCGCCCAGTACGCGCTGGGGCAAGCCGACTACCTGGGACGCATTCCCAAGAAACTTTCCTTCGTGGATGCCGCGCCGATCCTCTGCGCCGGCGTCACCACCTATAAGGGCCTCAAAATGACCGAGGCGCGGCCCGGCGAATGGGTCGTGATCTCCGGAGCAGGCGGCTTGGGCCACGTGGCCATTCAGTATGCCAAGGCCATGGGCATGCACGTTGCCGCGGTGGATCTCGGGCCGGAAAAAATGGCGCTGGCGCGCAAGCTGGGCGCCGAAATCACCATTGACGCAAAAACGCAGGACCCCGCCAAGGAAGTGCAGCGGCAAATCGGCGGAGCGCATGGCGTGCTGGTCACCGCAGTCTCACCAATCGCCTTCAAACAGGCGATGGGCATGCTGCGCCGCGGCGGAACGTGCGTCATGAATGGTTTGCCGCCCGGAGAATTCCCCGTTTCAATTTTTGACGTGGTCTTGAACGGTTACACGCTGCGAGGTTCCATCGTCGGCACCCGCCTGGACCTGGAAGAAGCGCTGCAATTCGCCGCCGAAGGCAAAGTGAAAGCCACCATCGAAACTTTGCCGATGGAATCCATCAACGACGTGTTCAGCCGCCTCAAGAAGGGACAAGTGAACGGACGAGTGGTACTTGGTTTGAAAGAGGAAGTTTTCGCCAAGCCGGTACTCGAGCGGCTAGCGAGCTGATCCTAACCCTACCGACGTTCACACCGCGCCGGAAGCGAGCGAAGTGCAATAAAGTCCTGCCCTCACTTCGCTCGCTTCTGGCGTTTAATAATCCATCCGCAACCGCAACCGCCCGCGCGAACGGTCGCCGGTCACTATCCGCCAGTTTCTATCCGGAAGTCTCATCGCTCGCGACCTGCGTCTTCCAGTACACCGCGTAGCGCTCTCCAAATAGCTGGTGCAGGGGAATCAGCGTAGCGGGATTCTTCTGGCCCACGGTTTGAAACGTCAACGGCTCGCCCTTCACCGGCTCGATCCATGCCACGGACCGCAAATCTTCCCAGGATTTCACGATGATGTTCGCTGTTCCCTTCGGCTCCGCATGCGGCGGCGATAGTTCCGTAGCTCCGTTATCCACGTCGTACTGCATAGCGTTCGTCAGCCCATCGGTTCCCAGCCGCCCCGCCAGCACGATCGGCCCGTACAGCACCGCTTGCTGCGTCGGATCCCCGAGCAAAGGCTCCGCGTGAATCCGCATCGGCAATTTCACCTCGATCCGGTCTCCATCCGCCCACCTGCGGCTGATTCTCAGATAACTCCCCGCGCTGGAAAAAGCCGGCAACGGCGTGCCATTGATTTCCACCGAACCGCCGTCCACCGCCCACGCGGGAATCCTTATATTGATGCCCGCATCCACCGGCTTGTCCGCTTTCACCGTGACGCTCGTTCCATCCTGGTCCGGAAAACGAGTGCTCTGTCGCAGCGTCAAGCCTTTCTCCGGCCAGCGCACCTCCGAAGAAATGAAAAGATTCACGAACGCGTCATCCGCATTGTGAAAGTAAATCGAATCCCCCAATTTTGAAAATTCCTCCACTCCCGTGCCGGAACAGCACCAAAAAGAATTCAGCGGCGAATGGAAAAATTTCCAGAAGCCCGTTTGCAGCGGCAGGTAATACATCTTCATCCCGTTTTCCGGATGCTGCGTCCCCAGCCGCGAGTTAAATAAAGTCCGCTCGTAGTAGTCCATATATCGCGGGTCCGCGTTCCACGAATGTAAATGCCGCGTCAGCTTCAGCATGTTGTATCCGCAGCAGCATTCCTCCGACCACAAACTCAGCGCCTGCGACAAATTTCCCGGGTCCGTGTTCCACCCCTCGCGATCGCTCGTCCCGCCGGTCACGTAAGCGCGCTCCGTGGTCACTTCCTCCCAGAAATAATTCGCCGCATGGTGATAATAAGGATCGCCCGTCAGCTCGTACCGCCGCGCCGCCGCGATCACTTTCGGAATGTGCGTGTTGACGTGCAATCCCTTCAGCTCGTCGCGATGTCCCGCCAGCGGGTCCAGAAAATCCGGCTGCTGAAAGAGCGTGGCCAGGTAAAAATATTCTTCCTTGCCCGTGATCGCGCTCAAGTTGTAAAGCGACTCGCTCGTCCCGCCGTATTCCGTCTTCAATATCCGTTGCATGTGCTCGAAGCTGATCCCTTCGGTCCAATGCCCGATCCACCCGGCCATCCCCTCCGCATTAGCCAGCGCCTGCGCCGATCCGCAGTACGTGTGCATGTCCAGATTTCCCGCCATGATTTTGTGCAGCGTGTAAAAAGGCGCCCACACCGGCTTCCCGTCGCGCAACCGGTCGAAAAAATCCTCGGGGAACGCGCTCAGGTAGCCGTTGCCATGCGCCTGCTGGCATTTCGCAAGCTCCGCCACCACCGCTTCGCCTTTCGCCTTCAGCTCCGGATCGCCCGTAGCCGCGTAACCGAGCGCGCATGCCGAAAGAAAATGTCCGGTAAAATGTCCGCGCAGTTCGCAATCGGGCGCTTCCCAGCCGCCCAGCGGCGCCGCGGAACTCGGCAATCCCGCATTGATGCGAAACGTGTGCAGCAGCCCGTCCACCGGCAGCCCGTGCAAATAATCCTGATTCGCTTTCGCCGCCTCCAGAAACGGTCCATCCAGCAGGCGCACCTGCTCCAGCGGGAACGGAGTGGCCAAATTCGCGACGCGCTCCCGCGGCGTGCGCGAGCCGCTCTCCGCCAGCCACGCAGCGCCGTTCCCGCCTGCTCCCAACGCCGCGGCCGCCCCCGGCAAAAATCCCAGCGCCGCCGAAGACATCAATCCGCCCACAAAATGCCGCCGCGAGATCTCTTTCGAAATTTCCATGTTCGCTCTAACCTTTCAATGCTGCGCCGGCTGCACGCTCCGTCCAGGCAACTCGAGCCCAACCCGCGGCAGTAGTGTAGCGCCAGGGGGCGCGGGAAGCGCACCGATAATGCCGCCACCGCAAAGCGCATTCCAGGCCCATGATTGCATCCGCCCACCCGCGCGCATACGCCGCTGAAATGCTAGAATTCGCGTTCTGTCTGGCACGCGGCAATGTTCAAGAAAATCCTGATTGCGAATCGCGGTGAAATCGCCGTGCGCATCGTGCGCGCCTGCCGCGAACTCGGTGTGCGCTCCGTTGCGGTATATAGCGACGTGGACCGCACCGCCCTCCACGTCCGCCTGGCCGATGAAGCCTATCCCATCGGCCCCGCGCCCTCGCGCGAAAGCTACCTAGTCATCGAAAAAATTCTGGGCGTCGCCCGCTACGCCCACTGCGACGCTATCCATCCCGGCTACGGTTTCCTCGCCGAAAATCCCGCCCTGCCGCGCGCCTGCCGCGAAGCCCAGATCACTTTCATCGGCCCTTCCGCCGAAGCGATGGAGCAGCTCGGCTCGAAAACTGCCGCTCGCCGCATCGCCAAAGCAGTCGGCGCCCCCACGGTCCCCGGCACGCTCGATCCCATCCAGGATATCGCCGAGCTCACCGAAATCGCCCGCAAAATCGGCTTTCCCGTCATTTTGAAAGCCGTCGCCGGCGGCGGCGGCAAAGGCATGCGCAGCGTCGACTGCGAAAGCGATCTCGCCTCCGCCTGGCGCGATGCCTCCTCCGAAGCGCAAAACGCTTTCGGCGATTCGCGCATGTACCTCGAAAAATATCTCGAGCGCCCCCGCCACATCGAAATCCAGATTCTCGCCGATTACCACGGCCACACCCTCTATCTCGGCGAACGCGAATGTTCCGTCCAGCGCCGCCACCAGAAAGTGATCGAAGAAGCTCCTTCGCCGATCATGACGCCGGAATTGCGGCAAGCTATGGGCGAAGCAGCCGTGAAACTCGCCCGCGCCGGAAATTACACCAACGCCGGCACGGTCGAATTTCTCGTGGACGCCCAGCGCAATTTTTATTTCCTCGAAATGAACACGCGCCTGCAAGTCGAGCATCCCGTCACCGAAATGGTCACCTCCCTCGACCTCGTGAAGCTTCAGATCCACATCGCCGCCGGCGAGCCGCTATCCTTCACCCAGCAGGACGTCTCCCTGGGCGGCCACGCCATCGAGTGCCGCATCTACGCCGAAGACCCCGACAACAATTTCTTTCCTTCGCCGGGAAAGATTCTCGATTGCCGCGTCCCCACCGGCCCCGGCATCCGCCTCGACGACGGAATCTACGCCGGCTGGACCGTCCCCAACGAATACGACCCGATGCTGGGAAAGCTGATCGCGTGGGGCCAGGACCGCGTCGAAGCGATCGCGCGCATGAATCGCGCTCTCGGCGAATACTACGCCAGCGGCATCAAAACCAATGTTTCGCTTTTCCGCCGCATTCTCGCCAGCCGCGATTTTCAAGCTGGCGAAATCTACACGCGATGGCTCGATGATTTTCTGCGCAATGCGTCGGAACCTGCGGACATCACCGCCGCGGGCGCGCAAACGCAAACGAAAACGCAAACGAAAACGCCGCCGGACGCCGCTGCAGCAGCAGAAGAAGAAGCGCACGCCACGAACGCAATTCTCGTTGCCGCGCTTCTCTGGCATCAATCGCACCACGCCGTTGCGAGCGCCACGCCGCCAACCGCGCCGCCGTCAGCCGAATCGCGTTGGCGGGCAGATTCCCGCCGCGAACAAGTCAGCCGCGAGCCGCAACCTTGACCGCGCCACGCCAAGCAAGCCAGGGAAGCCGATGAAGCTCGACGTCGAAGTCGCCGGAACAACGCATCGCGTGGAACTCGTGCAAACGCGCGAACTCTCGCGCTGGTTTGTAGATGGCCAATCGCTCGCTGCCGACGGCAAAGAAGTCTCTCCCGGAGTGTTTTCGATTCTGCTCCAAGGAGAATCCTTCGAAGTCCGCATCGAGAGGCTCGGCGCGGATTTGCGCGCCACCGTGCAAGGCCGCGAATACCAGCTCGCCATTCACGATCGGCGCGAATGGAAAAAGAATCGCGCCGGAGCCGCCGAAGCCGAAGGCCGCCAGCAGGTGCTCGCGCCCATGCCCGGCAAAGTGGTCCGCGTCCTGGTCATGGCAGGCGCGGAAGTCCAAGCCGGTCAAGGACTTATGGTCGTTGAAGCCATGAAAATGCAGAACGAAATCCGCGCCCCGAAGTCCGGCAAGATCGAACGCCTCTCCGTCACCGAAGGCCAAACCGTAAATGCCGGAGAAATCGTCGCCGTCGTCTCCTGAAGCCTCCGTACCGATCCGTCACTAGTTACCCTTAAGGCCCGCCGCCTCGCTGCGCGCTTTTCCTGCCGTACGATCCCATCCACAATCATGGCAAGAGCGTTCGAAGTTTCGAACCTGCTAAGCGCAACCATGCCGGGGAGCTTGAGAATGGTCGTACAACTGCATTTTTTTCCGTTCGCCGTGTGGCTGTTGATCGCCATCTGCGGCGTTTCGTGGGTGATCGCTTGCGGCGTGGCGGCCGGCAAAATGGAAAAAGAAGGAATCGCGTTTTGGAGGGGTTTCCTTACCTGCCTGCTTCTCAGTCCTCTCGCCGGTTTGCTTGCCATTCTTTTCGCGCGGATCACTCGCCCCGGCCGGCGTCTCGCCGCGGAAACCGTCAGCCGCGGCTAGTCCCCTGCAAACACACTTCCACGGCGATTCCGCCGCGTCCTTCGTATTCTCTTTTCCCGGAAGTCTTCTATTTAGAGGCGGGTAGTTTGCCGGCTGATTCCAGTATCTGCCGCGCCAAGTAGTTCGTCACGTGCGAATCGTCGCGCGCTTCGATCATGTAGGCCGAACGCAGTAGCTGCTCTTTGCGGTTGCGCAGCATGTCGCGCACGGATTGCTGCACCTGCGGGTCAGAGAGCTCACGCTGTCCCGCTGCTTCCTTCGCGATCAACTTCAATATCCGGTATCCGCCGTTCTTCACGCCGATCGGCTGCGTCACGTCGCCCGGCCTCATGGACATCACCGTCTTTTTCAGCACCGGGTCGGATTGATTCAAAGCCGATTCCGGCACGAAGCCCAGATCGCCGCCCGTCGAAGCCGTGGAATCCTCGGAATAATCCATTGCCAGTTGCGAGAAATCCGCGCCGCTGGCCAGCCTCTGTTCCAGCAAAGTGATCTTCCGTTTCGCTTCCGGTTCCGTGGTGGCCTTGTCGTTCTTGCGATTATGTACCGCGGGATCGGGATGCGGAGTCACGACGATCTGGGCGATGTGATATTGCTGCTCGGCGACGTTGAATTGCGCCCGATTCTTGTTGTAGAAATCGAGCACGTCCTGGTCGGTGATCGATATTTTGGCCACCACTTCCCGGTTCAGCAGCTTTTGCACGGAAAGCTGGCGGCGGATGTCGCCCTTCAAATCCTCAACGCTGAGGCCCGAATCCTTCAGCTTTTTCTGAAACTCTTCTTCGGTGTAGGGGCTTTTCGATTCGGTGAATTTGTCCTCCACCTCGGCGTCGCTGGCGATCAAATTCAATTTGCTGGCGCGTTCCAGCAGGATCTCATTGTTTACCAGCTCATCCAGGATATTCAGCTTCAACGAGAGCGCCTCTTCCTGCGACGGCGTGGGACCTTCGGCGCTCACGCGCGTGCGGAAATATTTCTCCACTTCGTCGCGATGGATTTCCTTGCCGTTCACCACTGCCCACACGTCCGGCCCCGGCGCGGCTTCCTTCTTGCACCCGGTCACGCACACACACGCGACGACCGCTGCAAAAATCAGTATGGATCGCGGCAAACGGGACTCCTTCCGAGGCGGGCCGGCTTCAAGCGGCCTTTTTTACGCGGCCGGAACGGATACAGGAAGTGCACACACGAACGTGTTTGTGGGCGCCTTTGACGACGGCCTTCACTCGGCGCAGATTCGGATTCCAGCGGCGGCGCGTGACGTTATGCGCGTGACTGATCGTGTTTCCATACAGCGGCTTCTTGCCGCAAATTTCACATGCCAGTGCCATGGTGTTGCGTCGCTCCATCCAGAAGAAATTTTCGATGTAAATCGAATTTTTATCCTACCAGAGTCTGTCCCCAGCCGGAAGCGATTTGGCACACGTCGCAAACGCGTGCGATTGCGCTGCGCGGCGGCCCCCAGATGGTTTCCAGCGCGCACCCGGCTTGTCGGAAAGTCCCAGCAGAATAGTACCTTGGTAACGTTGACCGCACACACTTCCAAACCCTAGTCTGTTGAGGACAATTCGTGATGGCTCTGGCCCGTCCAGGGGGGAGGGGTGTGTACCGTTTAGGCACACGCCCGCAAAATTTTCCTCTTGACGGCAACTAACTGCTTATAGACTCCGCCGCGTAGTCTCTCTACTCGGAGGGGTCAATGTCTAAGTCGTTAGTTGTAGTGGTTTTGGCGTTGTTGGTACTCACCAGCGCTATGGGTCTGAAAGCTTTGACGACCCATCAGCCTGGCGTAATGGCAAATACCAGCGCTCCAATGCCTCCTACGCCGTGGTTGCTGGCCAACACCAGTGCACCGATGCCGCCGACACCGTGGGCGAACACCAGCGCACCGATGCCGCCAACGCCGTGGGCCAACACGAGCGCGCCGATGCCGCCTACACCGTGGGCGAACACCAGCGCTCCAATGCCGCCGACGCCCTGGAGATAACGTAAGGGCCCCGCAATAGCGGGAGTTGACCAGGGTCAGGCGCGAAGGTGATTCAAGTAAAATGCTTGGCCGGGTCGATTATCTAGTTTGGGTGGTAGGTTTCCTTCTGGAGATCTACGTACTGGTGTGTTCAATTTCCCGCCGCGATTTTCTTCGCTATCTTCCCGTCAACGCTTATATGGGTTCCGCCGCGCTAGTCGCGCTGGGTGAATACTTTACCATCCAGCATTACGGCTTTCAGTCCATGAACTACCGCTACTATTATTATTATTCCGAAAGCCTGCTCACCATCTTATTGTTCTGGGTCATTATCCTTTTCTATCAGCAAGTCTTCGCGGAGATGGAAGCCAGCCGCTATATTCGCCGCGCTGCCGCGCTCCTGCTCGTTGCTACCGGCTTCTTTTCCTACATGGTGATTCACGCTAATAAGGACCACCTCACCAGCCGCTTCGTTGTCGAGCTGGGCCAGAATTTGTACTTCGTCGGCGTGCTGCTCACCTACCTCCTGTGGGGCGCCGTCCTGAAACTCCGTGAAACTCGTACCCGCTTGATCCAACTGGTGCTCGCGCTCGGCGTCTATTTCAGCGCCACCGCTGGCACCTATGCGCTGCGCAACCTTTTCCCGGGCTTGCAACCGAGCCTTCTTAAATGGGTCCCGCCGCTGGTGGGTGTGTGGCTTCCCTTGGCGTGGTCCTACACCTTCACCAAAGTTTCTGAGGACGCGCGGCTCATGCCCGCGCGCTTGATGGTGCGCGCCAGATGATTGCAGCGCTCATTTGCGTGATTTCGATCGCGGCGTTCTTGCAGTTCTTCGTCTCTTACTGCCGCTCGATTTTGGCATCCAGCAGGAAATTTGAATTGTCAGAGAGAGTGCGCGAAGTCACCGGCATCGCAGACCACGACGTCGCCGCCGATGACTTCAACCGGCTGCTGCAATTGGTGCGCCTCTGCCCTGAACGCGGCGATGACCGCTCGGAAATTCGCGCCGTCGGCACCTATTACAGCCTGCTTGCCGTGGTGAATCGCGCTTCGCGCTCGATGGTGCCGGCCCTGGCGGCCTGGACCGAGCAGGAACGCCAAAACTGCTCCTATTTTGCCGCGGTCGCGCTCGACCGGCGCATTTCCTACAGCCGTGATCTCTTCACGCAGCAAATTTCCGATCGCCTTTGAAGTTCCGCGCTTCGCGCCGGAACCTCCGTCCCTAACCGCTTTCGCGCCGCGCTCGACCCATCCCGTTTCGGCTGCTACCATCAATACATACCGGGCTCGCGCGCTCGCGGAAATCGGCCGATGAGAACCTCTCTCGAACAATCCGTCTTGCAAGCCATTCAACGCGCCGGGATGCTCGCGCCGGGTGACCGCGTCGGCGTAGCAGTCTCCGGCGGCGCGGATTCAGTGGCGCTTTTGCGCCTGCTGGCGCGCTTGCGCGACGATCTCGGAATCTCGCTCGCCGTCGTCCACTTCAATCATTCGTTGCGTGCGGCGGAATCCGATGCGGACGCCGAATTCGTCGCGAAACTCGCGCAATCGCACGGACTCGAGTTCGTCCTCGCTCGCGAAGATGTCGGCGCTGAAGCCCGTCGGCAGGGCCGCAATCTCGAAGACGCGGCGCGCCAGTTGCGCTACGCGTTTTTCTACCGTGTCATCGCCGAAGGTCGCGCAACGCACATCGCCGTGGCCCACACCGCCGACGATCAAGCCGAAACAGTTCTCGCGCACGTCATTCGCGGCACGGGCCTCACCGGCCTCGGCGGCATTCACCCCGTCGTTGGCGCAGTGGTGCGGCCGCTGCTGGCAACTCGCCGCGAGCAACTCAGGGAATATCTGCGCGCCATCGGCCAGCCCTGGCGCGAGGATTCCACCAACCGCGACACCAGCCGCACGCGCGCCCGAATCCGTGAACAGCTCCTGCCGCTGCTCGCGCGCGATTTTTCGCCAGCCGTCGTGGAACATCTCAACCAGCTCGCACGTTTTGCCCGCGAGGAAGAAACTTTCTGGGAGGCGCTCGTCGAAGATCGTTTCCAGGCGCTCGTCAGCCCAGCGCAAGCTGGCGACGCGCTCACGATCCCCGTAAACGCCCTGCTGCACCCCCTTCAGCTCCACAGCGCGCGAAGGCAATATTCGCGCCCGGACAAGTGCAATGATTCCCAGCCTTTGCGCGTGCTTACCGAACGCCTCATCCGCCGTCTTTATGAAGGCATGCGCGGAAACCGCCGGGAATTGAGCGCTCACCACGTCGAACAAGTACTTCACATTGCCAGCGGCTCCCAGAGCGGCCGCCGCGCGGAGCTTCCCGGTGGCATCATCGTCCAACGCGATTTTCAGGATCTGACGTTCACGCTGAGCCAGCGCCAGCAGCGGCGTCAGTGCCCGCGTCAGCGTCAGCACCAGCGTCGCCGTCACAACAAGCGTCGGTGCCAGGGCCTCAGCACCCGCCAGAAAGTTTTGCACGCAGCAACGGAACCACCGACGCGCGGAACGCGTACGAATACGTTGTGCACTTGCCGCTAGCCAATGCCACCACCGTTTCCATTCCGCTACTCGGTAAATGCTTCCGGCTGAAATTGATTGACTGGCCTATCACGGAGAGCGACACTAAGGGAGACGCCGACGCCATTGATGCTGACCTGCTTCGCCCTCCTCTGATTTTGCGGAACTGGCGACCTGGCGACGCCTATAGGCCGCACGGCCGGCGCCAGGAACAGAAGTTGCGCACAATGTTCGTCGCGCGGCGCGTGCGCAGGGACGATCGCAGCAGCTGGCCGGTGCTTGAGAGCGCTGGTCGCGTGATTTGGGCAAGCGGGATGCCTCCCGCGCACGACTATCGCGCCCGTGGCTGCACCCGGCTCGGCGTGCTGATCGAAGAGCAGCCCCTGGAAAGCTCTTCCGCGGTTGAATAAGCTGGCTCGTTTTCGGCATCTAAGGAAGTAGCAGTGATTGGCAGCGTACCGGCAGGCAGCGAGAGCATCAACCGGCGGCGTTGCCAGTATGGGTCTGAATAGCGCGAGGTAATTAAGGTGAACTCAACAGTCCGCACAATTCTATTTTGGCTTCTGATGATCCTCCTGGCGGTCGTCCTCTGGCGCATGGCGTCCACTGGCGGCCAATCCGCCCACGAGGACGAGCCCAACTACACGAACTTCCTCGCCAAAGTTCAGAATGGCAGCGTCAAGGACGTCACCGTTTACCTCTCCCCGAATAGCGCCGAGCTACAAGGCGAATATCGCGAAGGTGGAAAATTCCGCGGCGTCACCATCGCCAATGCCGCGATCCCCGACGTCACCAAAGCCCTGCAAGACCACAACGTCCTCTACAATTACAAGGAAGTTAAGAACGCCGACTGGCTCAGTTTCCTCGTCAATTTCGCTCCGCTCATCCTGCTCGTGCTCTTCTGGGTTTTCATGATGAAGCAGATGCAGGCCGGCGGAAATAAAGCCCTCAGTTTCGGAAAATCGCGCGCGCGCCTCCTCACCGCGCAGCAAAAGAAAGCCACCTTCAAAGACGTCGCTGGCATTGACGAGCCTAAGGAAGAGCTCTACGAAATCATTGACTTCCTTAAAGACCCGCAGAAGTTCCAGAAGCTCGGCGGACGCATTCCCAAGGGCGTCTTACTGGTCGGCCCTCCCGGAACGGGCAAAACTCTTCTCGCCCGCGCCATTGCCGGCGAAGCCAACGTTCCGTTCTTCTCCATTTCCGGCTCGGACTTCGTCGAAATGTTCGTCGGCGTGGGCGCCAGCCGCGTTCGCGACCTGTTCGAACAGGGTAAGAAGAACGCTCCCTGCATCATCTTCATTGATGAAATTGACGCGGTCGGCCGCCATCGCGGTGCAGGCCTGGGCGGTGGTCACGACGAGCGCGAGCAAACCCTCAACGCCCTCCTCGTCGAAATGGATGGTTTTGAATCGAACGAAGGCGTCATCCTCATCGCCGCCACCAACCGCCCGGACGTTCTCGATCCCGCGCTGCTGCGCCCCGGCCGTTTCGATCGCCGCGTCGTTGTCCCGCGCCCAGACGTAAAAGGCCGCGAAGACATTCTTCGCGTGCACACCCGCAAAGTGCCGCTTTCCGAAGACGTGGATCTCTCCGTGATCGCTCGCGGCACGCCCGGATTTTCCGGCGCCGATCTCGCGAATCTCGTCAACGAATCCGCCCTCTGGGCCGCGCGCCAGAACCGCAAATTCGTCGCCATGGTGGATTTCGAGATGTCCAAGGACAAAGTCCTCATGGGCGTCGAGCGCAAATCCATGATTCTCTCCGACGAAGAAAAGCGCAACACCGCCTATCACGAAGCCGGTCACGCGCTCGTCGCAGCCATGACTCCCGGCGCCGATCCGCTGCACAAAGTAACCATCATTCCCCGCGGCATGGCCCTCGGCGTCACCATGCAACTTCCAATTGACGACAAACACACCTACACCAAGGAATTTCTCGAAGCGCAACTCGCCGTCCTGATGGGTGGCCGCGCCGCCGAGGAAATTTTCCTCCACCACATCACCACCGGCGCCGGAAACGATATCGAACGCGCCACCGAAATCGCGCGCCAAATGGTCTGCGAGTGGGGCATGAGCGTTCTCGGTCCGCTCACCTTCGGCAAGAAGGAAGAAGCGATTTTCCTCGGCCGCGAAATCGCCCAGCATCGCGACTACTCCGAAGACACCGCCATCAAAATTGACGGCGAAGTTCGCGCCATCGTCACCGATGGTTACAGCCGGGCCCGCAACATTCTGGAAACTCAGCCCGACAAGCTCGAACGCATTGCGCAAGCTCTGCTCGATCGCGAAGTGCTGGATGCCGTCGAGTTGAAGCTGCTGATGGAAGGCAAACCGCTCCCGGATAAGATTCCGCCACCGCCGCCTGCAGCGCCTCCGGTCCCGGCGAAGGAACCGCAGCTTTCCCTGCGTCCCGAGCCCCGCCCGATTCCGGGTCTGGCCAAGGGCGAAAAGCCGGCTCCCGCCTAGTCCGCAATACGCAGCAGCGAATTTACGAACCTCGCCTCGCAAGAGACGAGGTTCTTTTTTTTTCGCCAAGCCCTATCCGTTGAATGGAGAGCCCGGAAGGGCGGGGCTTCAGCCCCGCCGTTATGTGCGGATAAAACAAGGGGCTTTAGCCCCTGAAGCCGCGCCTCTAATTCTTCGCGGATTATTAACCGGATGAAGTTCTACGAAGTTCGCACGAACGACGAAGTATTGAATCGCGCGCTATAAACCGAGCAAAGCGCCGGAGGCGGCGCCAGCAGGTGCACGGCCCGGCGCAGCCGCTCGGGTTTGCACGGTATCATCATGCACATCGTCGCGCCCAAATGACGGCTGGTCGCGTAGTTCGAAGGCAGCGCCGATGACGTCAGCAGGATCACCGGGATGTGCTTCAGCCGCGGGCACGTCTTCACGATTGCGCACAGATCGTTCCCGGAAATTTCACCGCCCTCCGCCTCCGCCACCAGCACGTTCGGAGTCTCGGTTTGCAGTATTTCCAGCGCCTCCTGCGCCGTGCCGGTGACCACCACGTTGTAGCCGTCCTGTTCCAGCAGTTCGCGCAAGCACGCGGCCATTTGCGGATTGGATTCCACTCCCAGCACCCGCACCTGGTTCGCAAAGGGCGAACAAGAGCCAATCGTCACGTCTTCCTCGCAAATGCCCGGCAAATATTGCAGCGCCAGCGCAAATTCAAAATTGGGCATCATCGCGTTGCGTATCACGCGCGCTTTGCGCGGCACGTTGATCGCCGTCGGCGCATCCCAATACGGACACGTAATCTGCAACTGCTCGCCCACCGCGTACCCTCCGCGCGATGTGGCAATCAGGCATCCGTCGCGCGAGACGTCCAGGCTCCTCACGATTTCTTCAAACGTGTCCAGCGTTCCCACCGACCCGCGGATGCGCACCTTCACGGCCAGCATCACCCGCTTGCGCCGCCGCCGTTCCGCGCCCTTTTTCTCCGGACAGAGCAACTTGCGTGAGAACTTCGAGTGTTTCCAGAATATCCAGTTGTGCGCTCATCGCGGATTTGGCCTTTGCGTTACCCTGCAGATTTTTTGTCTAAGGATTATCTAAGGAAAAGCTTAGAAACTCGCCCAACCCTCAATCAGTCCACATTTGCTTTGCGCCCTTGTTGATTCCACGCGTCTTGCTCGCCTATCGGCCCATTCACTGCTTGTTGCATCGGCTGCCCGCGCCGGACCTTTAGCAAGAAAATGGCCGTTGACCCGCAGCCCGGCCTTTACCCCCTGCCGGTGAGTTGCCAAAGCCAAAAAGGCGTAAAATGGCGCCATGGCGAAGAACCCCATTGAAACGTTCGAAGTAAGCTGCCCTTGCTGCAGCGCGAAACTCACCGTTGACCGCGCACTAGGCGCCGTGCTCTCGCACGTCCCGCCGCCCAGGCCGCCCTCCTCCGTGGATCTCGACGACACCGCGCGCCTCCTCCGCGCGCACGATGAAGCCGTCGAAGCGAAATTCCGCGCCTCGGTCGAAGCGGAAAAAAGCAAGGAAGACGTGCTCGCGCGCAAATTCGCCGAAGGCCTGAAAAAGGCCAAAGACGGCCCCGTCGAAAAACCTCTGCGCGATTTCGATCTCGATTGAATGCTTCCGATACCGGTGCGCTTTGCGGTTGCGGCACACATTCGGAAGGGCGGGGCTTCAGCCCCGCCGTAAGTCAGGCCTTTTCCTTGGGGCTTTAGCCCCTGAAGCCGCGGCTTCGGTTCTCTGCGCGATATTTATGACACGACCGCTACGCATCGCGGCAGCCGCCCTCTTCCTCGCGCCGCTCGTTTTTCCACTCCACGCCCAACAAAAAACCAAACTCCCCCGCCCGCGCCGCCTCGATGAAGACCTCACCCTGCGCCGCGACCCCGCCACCGGCGAGCTGACTTCCACGCCAGTGGCGGCAAACCCCGCGACCGACGCGAACGCCACGCGCCCCATCGCCGTCGTCACCCAAATCGTCCCGGTAATGTGCAACGTGGTCGGCGCCGACGGCGTAACCGTCCGCAACTTGCAACGCGACGACTTCCGCGTCTTCGATGACGGCGTCCCCCAGCCCGTCACCTACTTCGACGCCTCCACGGAATCCGCCAGCGTCGCCCTGGTCCTCGACGCCAGCCCCAGCGTCCTCCGCGAATCCGACGAAATGAAAAATGCCGCGCGCGCCCTCGTGGACGCCCTATCCTCCTCCGACCAAACCGCCGTCGTGGATTTCTCCGCGCACACGTATCTGCAGTTGCCGTTCTCGGGTGATGGCAGCCTCGTCCGCAAAGCCGTCGCCCGTGTGGATGCGCGCTCTCTGCTCGGTGATCTCGGCGGGTCCAATATTTACGAAGCCGTCTTTCTCACCGCGCGCGAATTATTTGCAAAACGCACCGGACGCAAGGCCATCGTTCTCCTCACCGATGGACAAGACAGCGAGCTCGGTCTGACGCTCGATCCCGCAACGGCCGCCCCGCGGCCCGGATGGCCCGCCAACCGCCTCACCTTTGAGGACGTCGCGCGTACCCTCGCCACCGCGGACATTCAGGTCTTCGTGGTCTCCACCGAAAGCCGCCCCAAAATCATGACGCCCGATTGGCTGGCCGCCCACGCCTCGCAAACCTTGCTCAACTACTCCGCGCGCGATTCCGGAATTCCTGCCTATACGCTCTATCTCGCCGAACTTGCCCGGCGCTCCGGCGGCCAGCTCTATTTCCTGCGCGAGGCCGAAACCCTCGCGGACACTTTCCGCCAGATCGCGCTGCGCATCCGCGCCGAATACACGCTAGGATTTTCCCCCGCCGCGAGCGCCACCGCCGCGCCCCGCTCCGGCTGGCACCAGCTACGCGTCGAAGTAATCGGCCACGGCAATCCCGCGGTAGTGCATCGCGCCTCCTACTACGTCCCCGCCGCCCGTTAATCGCTTCGATAAATAGTCCGCGGAAAAAGGCTTCTTTTTAGGGGGTCGGAGCTTTAGCTCCGACATCAAGCTCAGCTCTTCATCAGGGGCTTCAGCCCCTGAGGCACGCTTTTGACTTTTTCCGCAACCTGTTTAGCCGCTGAGGGAACGCCCGCTTAGCCTTTCGCCCAAATCGTGTTTCAATAGCCTGCGATGTTTCATCGCCGCAAATTCCGCCTGCGTCTTCCGTCCCGCACCCTGCTCCTGGGCGAACACACCCTGGTCATGGGCGTCCTCAACGTCACTCCGGACAGCTTCTCCGATGGCGGCCTCTTTCTCGATCCCGAAGCCGCCGCCGCGCGTGCAATAGCGATGGAGCGCGCCGGAGCCGACATCATTGATATCGGCGGCGAATCCACCCGGCCCGGTTCAACCGGAATTTCCATGAATGAGGAACTGCGCCGCGTTCTGCCGGTGCTCGCAGCCCTGCGCGGCAAGCTCGGCATTCCCATTTCCGTGGATACCAGCAAATCACAAGTCGCGGAAGCCGCCGCCGCAGCCGGCGCCGAAATCCTGAACGACGTCACCGCCCTCCGCCACGATCCGCAAATCGCGGAAGTCGCCGGCCGCCGCAAACTCCCGCTGATCCTGATGCACATGCGCGGCGAACCAGCCACCATGCAGAAAAAGCCGTTCGCGCGCGATGTCCTGCGCGACGTCATCGCAGGGCTGCGTCGCGCGGTAGCAGCAGCGCGCCGCGCCGGCCTCGCCACATCGCAGCTCATTCTCGATCCCGGCATCGGCTTTGGCAAAAGCTACCAGCAAAATTGCGAATTGCTCTCGCGCTTGCCCGAACTAGCCCGCCTGCATTTCCCCATTCTCGTTGGCACATCGCGCAAAAGCTTCATCGGCGGCGCGCTCCAAGGCGACCGGTCGCGCGGCGCAAAAGAAAGCGACCGCATCTGGGGCACAGCAGCCACGGTGGCAGCCAGCATCCTGCAAGGTGCGCACATCGTCCGCGTCCACGACGTGGCAGAAATGGCCCAAGTAGCCCGCGTCAGCGACGCAATCCTGTCCCCGCGCCTGCTCTCCTCGCGCGTGCCGCGAAAATGAGTGCGGAGCTCCGTGCTTTTTAGGGGGTCGGAGTCGAGAGGCAAGAACGCGCTCCGAAGCGCTAGAAGGGCGGGGCTTCAGCCCCGCCGTCAGCGTAAGCATTACAAAGGGGCTTTAGCCCCTGAAGTACCGGTTTTGCGTTTCTGGCAGAGGCCGCAAAATCAGCGCGGCTTCCCAGCGCGCGCAAAAATCGGTGTACGTGTCATCCCGTTTACCCTGAGCGCCGTCGCGAAGGGAGCGGAGCGAGGGATCTGCTTTTCGCTGCAACCCTGAGTAGCACGTCGAGGAGAACCGCATCGAATTTCTAGCCCACTTCCGCCGCCTCACCCCGATCCAGCGCAATACCTTCATGGCCTGCTTCCTCGGCTGGTCGCTGGACGCCTTCGATTTCTTCATCCTCATCTTCTGCGTCAGCGCCATCGCCACCACTTTTCACGCCCAAGTCTCCGCCATCGCCGAAGCGATTTTCCTCACCCTCGCCATGCGCCCCATCGGCGCCTTCCTCTTCGGCTTCATCGCCGATCGTTTCGGGCGCCGTCCCGCGCTCATGATAGACATCATCGCCTTCTCGATTTTCGAACTAGCCACCGCCTTCGCTCCCTCCCTCCACGTTTTCCTCATCATGCGCGCCTGTTTCGGCGTAGCCATGGGTGGCGAGTGGGGAGTCGGCGCCGCGCTTGCTTTCGAAACGCTGCCAAAAGAAAATCGCGGTTTTTTTTCAGGACTTCTGCAGGAAGGCTACGTCGTCGGCTATCTGCTGGCAGGTCTCGCCTATGCCACCCTCTTCCCGCACGTCGGCTGGCGCGGAATGTTCGTGGTAGGCGCGCTGCCCGCGTTCCTGGTGATTTACATCCGCACGCAAGTAACGGAATCCCCGGCCTGGCAAGAGAGCCGCGCACCGAAAGCCGCCGCCCCGCGCCGCGACCTCGCGCGAGACATCGCCACCTATCTCGGCAGCTTCCTGTTCCTCGTCGTCTTGATGTTCGCTCTCAATCTCTTCAGCCACGGCAGCCAGGATCTCTACCCCACATTTCTGCAGAGAAATCACGGCTTCTCCCCGCAAATCGTCGGCCTCGTCGCAATCGTCTACAACGTCGGCGCGCTGCTGGGCGGGATTTCCTTCGGCTCTTGGTCCGAACGCATCGGCCGCCGCCGCGCCATCGTCATCGCCGCGCTTCTGGCCATCCCGCTGATTCCGTTGTGGGCCTACTCGCGCACCGCTCCGCTCCTCGCGCTCGGCGCTTTCCTCATGCAATTCATGATTCAAGGCGCCTGGGGCGTAATCCCCGCCCACTTGAATGAACTCTCGCCGCCCGCGGTCCGCGGCACGTTCCCCGGCCTCGCCTATCAACTCGGCAACTTGCTAGCTTCACGAGCCGCAGTGATTCAGGCGAACCTCGCCGAACATCGTTTCGCGGGGAATTACGCTCCAGTCCTGGCCGGTACGATTCTCGCGGTCGCGATACTGGTAGCAGTCGTGGCCATTAGCGGCAAAGAAGCAAAAGGCGCGGATTTCGCCGATACGGGTTAGCAGAAATCCACGCGCGTGGGCCCTACGTCTGCGCGAGCTCCTGCGTCTGAAATGGCAATCGCCGCAAACGCGTGCCCGTCGCCGCAAAAATCGCATTCGCCACCGCCGGCGCGGTAGAAGGCACCCCCGGCTCGCCGATCCCGCCCGGCGCTTCATGGCTCGGCACAATATGCACTTCGATCTTCGGCATGTCCGCAATCCGCAGCATCGGATACGTGTCGAAATTCGCCTGCTGCACCTGCCCGCCCGCAATCGTAATTTCGTCGTACAGCGCGGAAGTCAGTCCAAACACCACGCCGCCCTCCACCTGCGCCGCCACCATATCCGGATTGATCACCTGCCCGCAATCCACCGCCACCACCACGCGGTCCACGCGCAAGCTTCCATCCTTCCCGACCGTCACTTCCGCCACGTGCGCCACGTAACTCCCAAATCCATAAAGCCCCGCGATCCCGCGCCCGCGTCCCGCCGGCAAAGCCGTGCCCCAGCCCGATTTTTCCGCCACCAAATCCAGCACCCCGAGCAAACGCGACACGTCCACCGGTGCGTCGCCCTCGTTGTCCGCAGAACCCGCGGGTTTCTCCTTCGTCGCGATCAACTCCCGCCGCAATTGCAAAGGATCCTTCTTCGTAGCCGCAGCAATCTCATCCATAAAACATTGCACCGCAAAATGATTCCAGTTCATATCCACCGCGCGCCAATATCCCCGCGGCACCGCCGTATGCAGAAAACTCTGCTGCAAATAATAATTCGGCACGGTCCCCGCCGGCAGCCCGACCCCCGCTATTTCCGTCCCGCCGGTATCCGGAATGTCGCCGCCCAGAAAAGTCCCATCCGTCGAGGCCGCCGCAATATGGTGCGACCAGCCCACCACGCGATTCCCCGCGTCAATCCCCGCGCTCATATGATGCCGGCTGATCGGCCGGTAATAATCGTGCCGAATATCGTCGTCGCGCGTCCAGATCACTTTCACCGGCGAGCCCGCCGCGCGCGAAATCAATGCCGCTTCCACTCCATAATCAATGCACAAACGCCGCCCAAATCCTCCCCCAATCAAAGTGATGTGAATCGTCAACGCCGATTGCGGCAGATTCAAAGCGCTGGCCAATGCCGTAGCCATCCCATTCGGATTTTGCGTCGGCGCCCACACTTCGCATTTCCCGTCACTCACCGCCGCCGTACAATTCGCCGGCTCCATCGTCATGTGCGCCAGAAAAGGCGTTTCGTACTCCGCTTCCACTTTTTTCGCCGCCCCGGCAATCGCCGCATCGGGCTCGCCGATCTTCTTCAATTCTTTCCCCGGACTCTTCAGCAATTCCACCAGCTTCGCGCGCTGCTCCGCGGTGGACTCCTCCGCCCCCGGCCCGTTGTCCCACTCAATCGTCAACGCCTTCCGCCCCGCAATCGCCTGCCATGTCGAATCGGCCACCAC
Source organism: uncultured Acidobacteriota bacterium (assembly GCA_963780035.1). Lineage (GTDB taxonomy): Bacteria > Acidobacteriota > Terriglobia > Acidiferrales > UBA7541 > Palsa-295. The sequence continues at coordinate 93,235 of CAWAAG010000030.1, forward strand.
CGCCACGCCGCCCCACAAATAATGCTGGTGGCCCGAACCCGGCTTGCGTTCCTCCCCAAAAAGCGGCGGCATCTCCACCGCCGGCACTTCAAAAACTTTCTTCACGCCCGGCACCGCCAGCGCCCGCGTAGGATCGAATTTTTTCACCTTGCCGCCAAACACCAGCGGCCGCGCCACCAACGCAATCATCATCCCCGGCACTTTCGTATCAATCCCGTAATGCGCTTCGCCGATCACAATCGCCCCGCCATCCACGCGCGCGCGTTTCGTCCCGACAATCCGGTAATCCTTCGGCTCCTTCAACGGCACATCTTTCGGCACTGGCACCGCCGCAGCCTTCGCCGCGAGTGCGCCGTACTCCAGTCGCCGCCCGCTCTTCGCATGGATCACCACGTTCTCGCCATTCGTCGAACACTCGCCTTTCGGCACATTCCACTTCTCGGCCGCCGCCGTCAGCAACATATCCCGCGCGCTCGCGCCCGCCTTGCGCAAAGGATCCCACGTGCTGCGAATGCTCATGCTCCCGCCGGTAGTCATGTCTCCGTACTTCGCATCGCAATCGCCCTGCACCACCCGCACGCGCGCCCAATCCGCATCCAATTCTTCCGCCAGGATCATCGCCAGCGCCGTCCGCACGCCTTGCCCCATCTCTGATCGCGTGATCACCAACCGAATCTCGCCGCCAGGTTCGATCGTAATAAGCGCATTCGGCTCGATAGCGCCGTCAGCCGCATAAGCGTCCGCCCCGCCCGCCGCCAATCCAGGCAAATAGAAAGCAACCAATAATCCCGCGCCGCCAGTCGCGCTCGCCTTCAGAAATTCCCGCCGCGAAGACTTAGCCGCGCCGCTCATTGTGCGTCTCCACGGCCCGAAGCTTCAGCCGCCACCGCGCGCGCCGCCGCGGATTGCCCCGCCGCTCGATGCACCGCCGCGCGAATGCGCTGATAAGTCCCGCAGCGGCAAATGTGCCCCGCCAAAGCCTCATCAATATCCGCATCGGAAGGCTTCGCATTTTTCTCGAGCAGCGCCACGGTCGTCATAATCATTCCCACCTGGCAATAACCGCATTGCGGCACCTGATCCGCCAGCCAAGCCCGCTGCACCGGATGCTGCCCGTCCCCCGCAATCCCCTCGATCGTCGTGATTTTGTGTCCCGCCACCGAAGATACGCTCGTAACGCACGAGCGCGTCGCCTCGCCATCCACGTGCACCGTGCAAGCCCCGCAAAGCGCCTGCCCGCATCCGAATTTCGTTCCGGTCATCCCCAGCGTATCGCGCAGCACCCACAACAATGGCGTATCCGGCGACACTTCCACCGCATGTGCCTGCCCGTTCACGGTAATCGCAATCGCGTCCATGAATTCTCCTCAGCCCCACTCTTGCGTGAAACGAAACTCTACGTTTACACTGCCTGAATTGCAATTCGTGTTTAGCGCCGCGCCGCGCACCGCTCCGGCCAGCCCACCGGCCGCCCGCAGCGCCCGGCGCTCTGAAATTACAGTTTCGCGAGATACTGCCGAAGAGGGTAAAATCAGCTGTCAACGATCCACGTAAAGGAGCACTCATGAGCGCCAGCACATCCGCAGCGCCTTCCGCCGCCAGTATCGCCGCCGTAAAAGAAAAAGCCAAGCTCCTCAGCATTTATTCCATGATGGCCACCACTGCCGCCGGCTCCGGACATCCCACCTCCTGCATGTCCGCCGCCGAGCTGGTCGCCGGGGTATTTTTCCATGCCATGAAATTCGATCCCAAGAACGCCAACTCCAATGACGGCGACCGCTTCGTCCTCTCCAAGGGCCACGCCGCTCCCGTCCTCTACGCCGCTCTCGCCGTAGCCGGCGTCTTCCCCGTCTCGCGCGTCATGACTCTCCGCGAATTTTCCAGCGAACTCGAAGGCCATCCCACCCCCAAGATCCACGGCGTGGACGCGGCCACCGGTTCCCTCGGCCAAGGTCTTTCCGTCGGCGCCGGCCTCGCCATCGGCGCCAAAATGGACAAAAGCCCCACGCGCGTTTACGTGATCACCGGCGACGGCGAACTAGCCGAAGGCCAGATCTGGGAAGCCGCCGCCTTCGCCGCGCACTACAATCTCGATAATCTCACCGTCATCGCTGATATCAACCGCCTCGGCCAGAGCGAACCCACCATGTACCAGCACGATATGGAACGCTATCGCCTGAAATTCGAATCCGAAGGCTTCGATACCCAGGTCATTGACGGTCATGACGTCGCCGCCGTCCTCGCCGCCCTCGATCGCGCCAAGGCCACCAAAGGCAAGCCTCAGGCCATCGTCGCCCGCACCATCAAAGGCCACGGCTTCAGCCTGGTCGCCGATAAACTCAATTGGCACGGCAAGCCCTTCTCGAAAGAACAGCTCGCCGCAGCGATCGCCGAAATGGGCGGCGGACCCACGGTCCCGCCCGATCCCGGCATATCCTACGAACGCAAGCCGCTCCCCGTGCCGCCCGATTTTCCCGCGCCGGCCGCTCCGGACTACGCCGCTGACGCCAAAGTCGCCACCCGCGAGGCCTACGGTACCGCCCTCAAGCGCGTCGGCGCCGTCAATAAATACGTCGTCGCCATCTCCGGCGACGTCAAAAATTCCACCTTCTCCGAAGTTTTCCAGGATGCCGAGCCGGATCATTTCTGGCAGGGCTACATCGCGGAACAAAATCTCGTCAGCGTCGCCGTCGGCTTGCAGGCCCGCGGCAAAGTTCCCTTCGCGGACACCTTCGCCTGCTTCCTCTCCCGCGCCTACGACAACGTCCGCATGGCCGCCATCAGCCGCGCCAATATCAATCTCTGCGGCTCCCATTGCGGCGTATCCATCGGTGAAGACGGCCCCTCGCAAATGGCCCTCGAAGATATCGCCATGTTCCGCGCCATTCACGGCTCCGCCGTCTTCTACCCCAGCGACGCGGTCTCCACCGAACGCCTCGTAGACACCATGGCCCGCCGCGTCGGCATCAATTACCTCCGCACCTCGCGGCCCAAGATGCCCATCATGTATTCCAAGGACGAAAAATTCCCGGTCCCCGGCTTCAAAGTTCTGCGCAAGAGCGATCAGGATAAAGCCACGGTGATCGGCGCGGGCGTCACGCTCCACGAAGCCCTAAAAGCCGCCGACCAGCTCAAAGCCGCCGGTATCAACATCCGCGTCATTGACCTCTACTGCGTCAAGCCGCTCGATGGCAAAGCCCTCGCCGCTGAAGTCGGCTCGACCGCTGGCAAGCTCGTCACCGCGGAAGACCACTGGCCCGAAGGCGGCCTCGGTGAAGCAGTCCTGCAGGCCCTGGCCATCGTCGGCGCCTCTCCCGCAAAATACAAAATGATTGCCGTAACCCAGATGCCGCATTCCGGCAAGCCCGATGAGCTGGTAGACGCCTTCGGCATCTCCGCCCGCCACATCGTCGAAGCCGTCAAGGCCATCGCCTAGATCCTGCGAAAGTATCGGAGAACTGCGCGCCAAAATCTCGCGACCGAAACAGTGTGCGTAAAGCCGGAAAGCCGGGGCTTCAGAGTCTGTGTGGGAACGGGAGAATCTTTGTAGGCCGTAGCTTTAGCTACGGCATGAATGCAGCAAAATCACAGCGGCTTTAGCCGCTGAAGTACGGGTTTTTGCAGTTCTCGTACAGGCTCTGTAGCCCCTGAGGACACTCTTTAATCCTTTCGCATCGTTATAGCGCCCCAATGTTCCACAAGAAACGGAATCGAGGATAAATTGACAGAAAAGCGTGTGCTGGTAGGAATGTTGCCGGAAGTAGTCGTCTTAGACCCCGGCGACCAGGTCGAATGGATCTCCAACGCCGGTAACCTCAAAATCGAATTCGATCCGCAGCGCTGCCCTTTCTCCTCCAACGTCTTCCAGGCCCCGCCCGGCGTCCGCCTGGTAAGCGGCCCCACCAAGCCCGGCCTGACCCCAGGCTCGTTCAAATATAAGCTATCCCTGAACGACGTAATCCTGGCCCAAGGCGAAGTCCTGCTCCGCGCCAAGTAGCGGTTGTCATCCCGACCGAAGGGAGGGATCTCTCTTCGTGAGGTTGCGGCGTTCCCGACCCGATTACAACTTCACCGCCCCGCGCTGCCGCGCCCTCCTACACCTTCAGCGCCTTCATATACTCCGCGTCCACCTTCAGCGCCTCCATCGGCGTCATATCAAATTCCTCCTGCTCCACAAACACATGCTTCACCCGCGTCTTCTTCGCAGCCTCAAGAATCGGCCGGTAATCAATGCTCCCGTGCCCCAGCTCGGTCGAAGGCGGCGGCGTCGGCCGGGAATTCTGCGGACCGTTCAGCTTGAAATCTTTCACATGCAGCATGTAATACCGCGTCGGATACCGCGTCAGGTACTCCACGGGATCCTGGCCGCCCAGCACCATCCAGCCGCAATCCAGCTCCATCTTCACATACGCCGGATCGGTCAAACGCAACAGCTCGTCGTAAGGCAGCACGCCATTTTCTTCGCGGAATTCATGCATGTGATTGTGGTACCCGAACTCCAGCCCCGCGGAGTGCATCCGCTTCCCGATCCGGTTGAATTGCTCCGCATTCCAGCGCCAATCCGCAAGCGTCAACGGCCCCTTCTTCCCGGCCGCCGCGTCTTTCGCCATCGGCGCCGCGCAAATGATGAACTCCAGCCCCACGTCCTTGCCGTACCGCATGATTTCATCCAGTTGCGGCTGCAATTTCTCGAGCGAATAATGCGCGCCCACGCAATGCAGCCCCGCGCGCCCCATCGCCTGTTTTACCTCACTAGCACTGTGATCGAAGAAGCCCGCGGCCTCCACCTCGCGATAACCCAGCGCACCAATCTGCATCAGTGTCCCGTCGTAGTCCTTCGGCAAAAGCTCGCGCACCGAATACAGCTGCAACCCCAGCGGCCACTCCAAAGTCTCCGCCAATAGCAAATCGGCGCTCCCCGCGAGCGCCGCACCAGCCGCTGCAGCCGCAGCCCCCTGCCAAAAAGCCCTTCGTGTAATCAGTTCCATGCGCAACTCCTGATTTTCAATAACGTTGCAGACCCGCTTTGAGAGGGTGTTTTTTTGGAGTGTTTCTCATTGGTGGTGGTACCCCGTGAGTATTGGTAGTTCTTAGTTATGGATATCTTAAGTTGGATTTTGTTGAGTGGTTAGAGTTCTTTGATTAGGTATTGGGGGTATGGGTGTGTAGTTAGGTGTAGTGTTTGATTGAGTAGGCTTTGGAGGTTGAGTGTGTTTATTATTTGTAGTTGGGTTATTATGTGCAGTGAATTTTGTATGGATTATTGTAATGGTTATTGGTTGTGGGATTGTTATGTGGTTGGGTTTGTTGTGGTGTTTGTGTGTAGTGTGTATGTGTTGTTGTTATTGTAGTGAGTTTTGTCAAGTTATAAGTGGGTGTAATAGGTGGTGTAAGAATTGGTGTGGTAGGTTTTTTTGTGGGGGATTTTTATTTGTTAGGTGGGTGTGGTGTTGGAGTTAGTGTTGGGTGAAGTGTATTAGGTGTAGATGTTTTTTAATTTGATGTGTGAATTGAGTTGTGTGGTAGAGTAGTTTTATTGGTGTTAGTTGTGTGTGGATTATTTGTATTTGTTTTTGGATGGTGTGTTTTTGAAAGTGTGTGATGTGTGTTGTAAAGTGTGTTATAGGGTGTTGTTGGTGTTTTGTGATTATAGTGTAGGGATGGAGTGAGGTGTTGGTTTATTAGTTTGTTTATAAAGGAGAGAGTGAAGCGTGCTAGACGTAATTTCTGTATGATTTATATCAGAGCGGGCTGCAAGGTTAGCATTTGCGGCTGATCGTCAGTGATGGTGGCAAGGAGCTGTCGGCAGCGTTATAGTTGTTGTTTTAGTGTGTGTTTGTGTAATTGTGTTGTGTGTATAAGTTGTGTAATATAGTTGATAAGTTGTGTTGTAGTGAAGGTATTTGTGTGTTGTAAGTTGTTAGTTTGTATTGGGCAAGTATTGTGGTAGGTGTAATGAGTTTTTTGGTATTGTAAATGTAATTGGGAATAGTGTTGTTTTAAAGTTGTGGTTTGTGTGTAAAGTGATATGTATAGTTTGTTGAGTTTTTATGATGTGTGTAGAACATTGGAAGATTTGTGTATTATTAATGTGATATAGTGTTTTTTAGAGAGATTTGTTGTTGTACCTGGCCAATGTACAGTTTCACCTATCCCTAAGCTGTGACTGTATAGTCTTTAGCATCATTAATTATCTAAACAGTTAATGAGAAAAAAACTAAAATACAACGTCCTGTGTACCGCCTTGCCTTCCGTTAACTAATGTGATAACATGGCTCGGGGCTACTATTTCGCCCCATGGAGAACCTGACATGGCGCACCAAGGCGTGGCCGGCACCGCCCAAACGCCCCGCTGCGCCCACTTCCGCGCCCCCGCCCGCCCAAGCCTCCTCAACCCCAGCGACAAGCCCCAATCCACCATGCCCCGCTCACCAATCAACACCCACCACTCACGCGCCGTTCACGAATCACGAGTCACAAATCACGAATCAGGTTCCTCAATTCACGAATCACGTTCTTCTCAACCCGATGTAACAATGTTACAAGCACCACCCGCAGTTCACGAATCACGAGTCACAAATCACGAATCACGGCTTTTCAATCGCCAACCCGCGCGATTAGAAATCGTTATATCTCATAGAAAACAAACGACCGAGCTCCCATTCAATCGCCAACAATTCGACATTTCTGAAATCGGCTTTCTGCGCCGTTCCACGCACATCCAATGCGCGCTGCAACTATCCCCGGATCGTCTTCGTGCCCGCATCCCAAGTCGCAATCGCGCCCTTGAAATACGCGTAATTCGCCAAATGGCACCCGATCGCCGCATGATTCCCGAATTCCTCGTTCTCCACCACCGGCTTCCGCGTGCGCACCGCATCGAAAAAGTTCGCCTGGTGCGCGGACACGTCGCTGTATCCCGCCGGAGCCGTAAAAGTCTCCGCCTCGATCGCCTGATAATCCCGCGGCGGAGGCAGCGGATGGTCTGCCGCCCACTGCTCCAGATACTGATTGCGCAGGCGCGCCGGCCAGCCCTTGGTCGAATACGTCTCCGGCTTGGGGCTATCGTCCTGCGGCACAAAAGTCAGCGTCTGCCCGTTGATTTCCATCGTGCCTTTCGTCCCGCAGAACTTGATCGGTTCGCCGCCCGCATTGTTCAAATTGCAGCGCAGCGCCACCCGCACCTTCGGAAAATCGTACAGCGTCTGAATCAAGTCCGGAAAGTCGCGCCCGTCCTTCCAACGGAACAAGCCGCCGCTGGATTGCGCGCGCTGCGGCACTTCATTCATCCCGGAGATGAAAAAAATCCCGGACATCAAGTGCACAAACAAATCTCCCGGCAGCCCCTCCCCATAATCCGCAAAACACCGCCACCGGAAAAACCGTGCGGCATCAAACGGCCGCTTCGGCGCATCCACCAGGAACTCATTCCAGTCAATCGTCTGCTCGTTCGCGTCGGGCGGGATCGGATATACCCAAGCTCCGCTCGCCGAATTCCGGTCGGACGACCCCTCAATATAAAAAACCTCGCCCAGCGCCCCCGCCGCGTAGAGCTCGCGCGCTTTCGCATACACGATCGAACTCACACGCTGGCTTCCCACCTGCAAAATCCGATTGTTCTTCCGCACCGCCTCCACCATCGCGAAACCGTCTTCCACGTTGTGCGACATCGGCTTCTCGCAATACACATCCTTACCCGCCGCGCAGGCGTCCAGCACCACCCGCCGGTGCTGGTGGTCCGGCACAGCGACAATCACCGCGTCCACGTCCTTGCGATCCAGAATCTCGCGGAAATTCCGAGTCACCGGCACCTGTTTTTGCACAGACTCCCGCGCCGCTTCGTGCCGGCTGTCATACAAATCGCACGCTGCCACGCATTCAATCCCCGGCACGTCGAGCGACGCCTGCAACAACTCACACCCGCGCGTCCCCGTACCGATCGAAGCGAACCGCACGCGGTCGCTAGCCGCCACAGCGCGGCCCGCGCCCCACGCCGGCGTAGGATTCAGCAAAGTGACCTTCGCCGCCGCCCCCGCAGCCACCGAACCCGCCCCAATACGTATGAAATCACGGCGTGTCAATCGACCCATTTTGTCCGTCCTCTCTCGTTCCTTCTTACTGCCTGGTGTCGCCACCTGCTCCCCGGTGCCGGTCCGTTCACAGAGCGTCTGGGAACGATACCAGCCCTCGACGATCGCTTGATCCCCGGCGCGCCCGCTCTCGAACCGTCCACCATACCGCCGCCGGCTCGTCCATTCCAAGCAGTTTTAAGCTACAGTAGCCGCGGCAACTGCTGGAGAGCATCCCTTGTTAGCGCTGTTGCGCCGCCGCGAAGCGCTGCTTTCCGCCGTTGCGATGCGCAGCGTGCGGGAGGCGCCATGAATCGTCGCGAGTTTAGCCAACTAACCGTCGGAGCAGCTTTGGGCCAGATATTCCCGCGTGGAACCGCGCCGATGGCTCCGGCACCGGCTGCGATTAGGTTTTCGTTCATGCTTTGGGCGCTCGAAAAGCAGGAGCCTTTCGACCGGTGTATCGAGATCGTTGCCGCCGCGGGTTACCAGGGAGTCGAGCTGGTCGGTGAGTTTCAGAAGTGGTCGAAAGAAGACACCCGCAGGATCATAAACCGCATTCATTCGCTGGGTCTGGTAGTAGACGCGATGAGCGGTAGCGTCTCGCGGGGCGAGGCCGGGCAAGGTGAATAGGGCATCTGAGCTGCGGACTCGAGGTCTGGAGCGGGTGACGGGAATCGAACCCGCACTGTCAGCTTGGGAATCGGTGCCCTCCGCGGCTCTCATGTGCCTTGAGCTGCGAAGCTGGCTGTCCGATAGTGACCGTGAGATACCGGTCTTTACCGGGGTTAATGGCACGCTAATGGCACGGAATCTTGGCCCGGATCGCGCCGTTGACCCGTCCGACCTTCCGCTTTTCAGGCTGGGCCACCTGGTGAAGCCAGCAGGGGTCACCGTGGCTCACCGTCGTCCCCAAACGCGAAGCCCCGGCCCGAGAGCTGGGGCTCGCGCGTAGAGATAACGGATCGGGTTGCTATAACTCGTGCCGCACCGAACTGTCGGACTCCGGCGGCGTCGTCACCCCGTCCGGACGGAGGATCGGGGAGGTAAGCCTGAACCCCTTCACGATGCAGTAGATGCTGAGCGACAGCTCCCAGAGGGCCTCGGGCAGCGTCGCGATGTTTTGAATCGCGCCGCCGCGCGCGATCGCGTTGTACATGACCAAGACGCCCGTGATCATGACGAGCGGTCCTCCGACGAGACCCAGCCACGTCATGCCTCGCGGCACCAGCTCGGATCGGTACATCAGGTAGCCCAGGATCACTCCGTTGGCGAGACCCGTGAAGAACCCAGGTCCGACGAGGAATGCTCGGTAGTAGATCGAAACGAATACATGCCCGAGAACAGGATTAGAAGCGGCCGTGGCTTCCTGTCGCATTAGCACGAACGCGAGGGCGCTGACGATCCCGATCGCGATGAACATGGCCTCGACGAGACGGGCCGCTACGTAGCCGATCGCCCCCATCTCGCTCTCGCGTTTCAGGACCGGGTACGCCACCACCGCGGTGGCGACGTTGGAGATGATGAGGAAGACCTCTAGCGTCGCGCCGGTTGCGATGCCCGGGGCGGGGTTGGTTCCTGCCCCGGTGATGAGGCCGGGGTTGTTCAGCATCTGATGGTAGCCGATGAAGTACGCCGGAACAGAGGTCAAGAACGTGGCGAGGAAGAACCAGCCGAAGACTCGGCCGATCACCTGAGGTCGATACGCGTGGCGTCCATCGCTTACGGTGGCGGTAGCGGTGGCGGTGGCCATCCTGTTGCCTCCTCCCGCGGAGTCGGTCGTTCAGGCTGCCCGGGCTAGCTGCTCGGGCCAGGTAGCGCGCGGGCTACCCTGCGGTTACAGTCACAAACCGGCAACAGTCATGAACAAGCGACAGCAGTTCGTGAACATGATCTGCGGGGTACCCCTGCATTGCCCGTCGCCTCCTAGCCTTCAGATCGGCGAGTTGAGCCACGCTGATCGCAAACCCCGGCCCTCTTCGTCCCGAACTAGCGGCGCCGCTGGGCGTTTGGCCGTCGTCCCAGCTAGCTCAGTGTGCTGGCGGTCGTGCTGGCTGGCGACTGTCAGGGGACGTTGCTGTACTTCCGTGCTGTACTGTGTGCCGCATTAGCAGCTCGGGTCGCGGTGTCCCGATCCGTTTAAGCTGGACCAAGGTTTTGGATCGATCCGCCGTGAACGATGCTGCAAGCCGCTGAACTGCAATCCGGGAACTGTCAGCTCGGAAGTCCTGGTTGCGCGCCGTTCACCAGTCCGCGTAGGGCGGCTGGCGCTGCTCGATGTGATTGTCGTAGTCGCGGTGCTCGACCACTTTGCCCTGGCCGTCGAAGCGCAGCACCGTCACTCCCGCGAACGTGAGCTCCTGGCCTTGCTCGGTCCAGCTGCCCCACCATTCGACCGCGGCCCGATCACCCGAGACGATCGGCTGGCCGAACCAGCACTCGATATTCTCCTCGGCCGGAAGGTTCTCGTTGAGATAGCGGCGGACGCCAGCCAGGCCCAGGTCCGGCGGGCGGAACGCGGGCGAGCGATAGACGGCTGTGTCGGCGTACAGCGCGGCGATGGCCTCGACATTGCGCTGAGGCCAGGCACGCGACCAGGTGTCTGCCCAGCGGCGGGCGGCGGTCTCCGGGTCCATGCCAGTGATTTAAGCAGAATGCCACTGCCGCAGGTCCCGATCTTCAGATCCGTAGGAGTGGGCAACTCGTCTAGTGCCGCTGCCACTTACGTTTGCCCGCCGACAACGCGTTGATCGAGTCGGCCGCGCTGCATGAGGCAGTCTTTCAGGCGACGATGACCTTGCCGATGACGCCGGTCACCGACAGCAGGCCGACGAGGGTCAGCGCGCCGGTCGCGGCCAGGGCGCTGACCGCCCACCGCCACCGCGGTCGGCCGGGGCCGAGGGCGATCCAGCCGAGCGCGCCGAAGGCCAGTCCTTCCAGCAGGAACCATGGCTCGTTGCCGAATAGGTCTTGCAGGTCGGCGGCCCGGTCGTTGACCGTAGCCCACAGCGGCGGGTAGTGGATGTGCACCAGCCCTGCCAGGCTCAGCACCCGCTGGGCCATGTCGATCAAGGCATGCATGCAGCAGCCCACCGCGACCACCCAGCACAGGGCCAGCAGCACCAGCCGTGATCCGCGCCGCGCCCACAGGGGCAGCATGGCCACGGGAAGCACTGCGGCGACGGCGAGAACGACGACGGCCGCCAGGTTGATGAGCTGGAACTGGCCTTCGGAGCCGGGGCGGATCGTTCCCGGCAGGAACGCGGTACCGCCCGCCGCGTAATAGCCGCGGTATGCCGCGTAGCACAGGCCCCAGATCCCCGCCGCCACACTGACCCTAGTGAGCAGGCGGTGCTGAGCGATCCCAGTGACCATCGCCCGCCGTCCTCCTCCATGGGATGCTCTCGTTGACGCGGCAGTTCTTGTCTGGCAGAGCATGAGCTGGCGAGCGCGCCAAGCTCCGGTCCACTTCCTCCACACCGCCGACCGCGCACAAACTCGTCGGCAGGGAGACAGCTACCGCCCCACGCGATACTCGCAGAACATGAAAGACCTTGGCGCCAGCCTATCGCGAGCACAACAGGGCGAACGTTGCTTGATGCGGCACTAGGACCGTCCGCCACCGGTCGTAGGCTGGGCCGATATTCCAGAGTTGTCCAGGTGCGTCGGGTGCTGTTCAGCGCCTTGGCTACAGTCTTGGCTACAGTCGCGACGGAACGGCGCTGATCCCCAACCCTAGTGGTTTTCAAGAGCATCCGCGGTTCGCCGTTCGACATGGCCACTACGTGGGCTTTCAGCGTGTCGACCCTCTGCGTCGTCCAAGATCATCCCGCGTATATCCCGTGACGACATCGATTGGCCTCACCGGGCGCATGAGCGCCCTTGTGGACTCGCCCACTCCTCCCCCAACCCGACCGCTGCCAAACTCCAGGCGGCGGACGGGTTCTGTCAAGATCCTCTTCGCGTGTACGTTTACCAGGCATCTTCACCGCCAGTCGTTGCCCTGCCGTCACAGAGGGTCTTGACAGGTTCTGGGAGCCCCGTATCCTCCTACGGCGGGTTGGGGGAGGCCACCCACACTTCCACCCGCATACCGGCTGTCGGCACCCCCGGCCATGAGCATCAGATCCGTAGATCAATGCTGCCCGTCCGGCCGGTACGGCGCACAACGGGCTCCGGACCCCGGCGGCCCGGGGCTAACTCTGCGTCACTCCCTGGTTGGGGCGCTGCCTCGAGTGCTCTCCGGATCGTGATCAGCTGGTCTGCGCCCATCAGGGTCAGCATCCTGGCCACCGGTCTTTGCGGGCGGAACAGCACCAGGCCGCCGCCGCGCGCCCGCAGGAGCTTGGCCGCGACCAGCAGCACCTGTACCGCCATGGAATCGGCGTAGCTCAACCCGGACGCGTTGATCGTCAGATGCACCGCCCCCGCATTCAGCTGGCCGCCAATCAGCGCGGTCAACTGCGCGGCGGAGGCAAGGTCCGCCTTGCCGGATAGCACGATCACCGGCCCGGACTCCGCAGCCGCGACCGACGCCCGCAGCGCGCTCACAGCGTTAGCCTCTAGCGTCTGCGCCCGTTCCGTCATCCCCCGAACGAACAGAAGTGCACCCGTCAGGGGGTTAACCGCTGTCCGGACCTTGGATCGGCCCCGTCGTTCCGGTAGCTGCCGGGTCCGCGCGTCGCTGGGAGACGAGCGGCAGCCATCGGGGCTCCGTTCAGATTTCTCCGCGCCGGTGATGCGGCAGGGAACCGGGGGGCGCAGACTGGTTTTGACAAGCCTGGTCGCGAGTCACGCGAGTGGCGGGGCCCATGGCGGCACCAGGAACGCGAAAGCCAGTCGCCACCTGAGGAGATGACCATGGCTGGACCGCCGTTCTACGTCGGCGATGCTCGTGGCTACCCGCACGGAGAGATCTTCTGCATCCGGGGTGAGCCCGGCAAGTTGCAGGCGCTGGTCTACAGCACGATCGGACTGAGCCGGTGCCCGCCCGAGCAATTCGATGCGGTCGACGTCGGCGTGCTGTGCGCTGAAACCGGCTGCGATCTGGCGTGGAAGAGCTCCCGGCGCTTCTGGACCATGGACCGCCTGACTCTCGCCCCGACGGGTGACGTGGTTGGGTCCGGTGCCCTGGTGTTCAACTGCGTGGCCCAGATGCGGATGCCCGCCAGCTTCGACCCGGCCAAGGTTCAATTCGGGCTCCCCTACCACCCCGGGTACAGTCGCCGTACCAGCACGTACGAGTACCTGAGCGGAAAGTCTGTCTTCCTGCTGCAGTCCCCGGACGGGGTGACCTGGGTCATGCAGTGTTATGGCAACCACATCGATTCCGGCCTGAGCCAGGCCACCCTGCCTGGCCTGGGGCAGCGGCTGAACCTACCCGCAGGGTGGGACTTCAAGGCAAAGACCCTCGACCGGAACCTCATCCTCGACACCAAGGGCGTGGCCCGCATCATCCCCGATGACCTCGAAAACATATATCAGCGCTGCACCAAGGACGTCCGCAACTTTGACCCGTGGGAGTAACCTGAGGCCCCGCACAACGCGTCGTCACCGGCCGCGCACGGACACCCCGACACCCTTGGCGTCCACGCTGTTGACGCGGTGACCGCGACTGGGAGCATCGGACACGAGCAAGTCGGCTGCATGCTGAACCGCCCGGACATGACGATATGCCGGTCAGATCCGTGCTGCCGCCCGGCTGGTCCGGCGCGGGCGCGCCGGGCGGGGCCTCCCAAGGCCAGAGCCCGGCGCGAGGAGCGCCGGACGCGGCGCCGCAGGCGCCGCCTTGATCAAAATACGGCTCAATTCGGCAACACTGACCGACACGCGACATGACCGACACGCGTGGTTGGGCGCCGGATCCTGACTCGCCCGGACCGGATGTCACGACGTCGGCCAGCCGTAGGACGGCGAGGTAATTGCCTATTCGGCTTTGCGGATGTCCTCGACTCCTACTGGCAGCGGTTCGATGCCCCGTAGTGCACCTGCCGGTTCCCCGAACTCGGTCACGCGCCGATAGCAGTCGGGCCGCTTGCCTGGATCATCCGGCGAGCATGACGCATGTATCGCCCCGTCCGGTCCCGTGATCGCACCGTACCCGCCCTCAGTCCTGCCGCCGCACCGCTGGCCGCAGTGGAAGCAATCGTACTCAAAGGTCGGGGTGGTCATGCGACTACGTGGGGCTCGGAATACATGCCGGACAGCGCGGGCTCCCAGGTGGATAGGTGCTGTAGCCAAGCGTCCGTCATCGCGGCCCGGGCTGATTCGTCGGTGTCTCGCAGGAACCGCAGGTGTCGGACTGCGTGGATGAGAACGTCGATGTCTCGGGGGGTCGGCGGCTCGTCAGCGGCGTGCGTAATAGGCTTGCCGACCTTTTCATATAGCTCCGGGGTAACGGGCAGGGCGTGCGGCCATTGGTCGATGACGAGGCCATCAGCGCGGGCAATGCCGATCCAGGTCAGGATGACCGCAGGACCGTCGACACGCCAGGATGTGGAATGGATCACGTCCAACTTCATCCGGGAGTCGTATTCGCTGACCAGCAGCTTGACCTCGAACAACGGCTCGCTATCCGCTGGGATCGGACCAGACCGCCAGGCGTCTCCACCCGACAGCAGCCAGATTCCGTTCTCATCTGCAGCCAGCGGCCAGATCTCGACCCGCGCGGCCATAGGTTCACCCATGATCGCTGTCCTCTCGTGCCTTATCGGCGATTTCCATCATTTGCACTGCCCGGGTTTTGGAGACTCGTATCTGCTTAGCCAGGCCAGTTAGCGACAGTGACTCCTGATCTCGTATCCGGGCTGCTTGCAGGGCTCGTAGCTTGCCCAAGTGGATGGTGATTTGCCGGGCCGCCTCTGTCAGCTCGGTAGCCGATTCAAAGGCTCTGTGTGCATCTGACTCACCTTCCACGGCTTTTTCCGCCAGCTCGTAAGCGTGCGCGAAGGCGCTCAGCGCCTCGCTGGTCCGCGCCTGCTCCGGGTGCTGTTCCACATGTCAAGCGTACAGGAGACCTGTATGACCAGTACAGAGACGCTGATCCCAGGCCGTACAGGACTCCTGTAGACAGTCGTGCAGGACTCCTGTATGGTGGTGGCGTACAGGACACCTGCACAGGGCAGGAGTCGACCTACGGGCCGCGATGTAGGCCCAGGAGAACCAGGAGCCGCCTTATGGCGATTAAAGGTCAGATCTCGGTGGAGTTCGGGAAGGTGTTCCCCGGCGGCGCGTACGCGGCCGGGCCGGTGGAGAAGGTGCGGGACTTCGAGCGGTCCCGCAAGGACGAGGTGATCCAGCAGACAGACAAGGAGACCGGCCTGCCTTTGTGGGTGGTCGAGGTGATCGACGCCCAGGAGGACGCGCGGCAGCGGACGGTCAAGGTCAAGATCGCCGCGCAGGTCCAGCCGGTGCTCCCGCCCCCGGTGCCAGGGTCGCCGTTCACCCCGGTGGAGTTCGACGGCATGGCCGTTGTCCCCTACGTGGACACGGGCCGCTGCCAGGCAGGCCAGGGGCAGGGCAAGGAGAAGTGCGGCGCCCGGCTGGCTTACTCACTCAAAGCGACTGGCATCCGCGGCCCCTCGCGGGGCATTTCGCGTCCGGCGCCTGAGCACAAGGACGCGGCATGACCGCCCGGCGCGGGCCGGCCGCTCACCTGTGCCTGCGGGTCGGCGCCCGGTACAACGTCGAGTTCGTGCCCTTCCCGGCCAAGGCCCCGATGCTGGTTATCGGCGCCGGGTCTACCCTGATCAGCCTCACCCTGTCGCAGGAGGTCGAGGCGGGGCACGTGGACTTCGCGCGGCAGCTCGCGGCCAAGACGTGGGCCTACGCGGTGGCGGTCGAACGCCGCTACCGGGGCCTGCCGCCGCTGCCCGACATCCCGGTCCCGTACACGCTAACCGCCGAGGCCGAAGCGCTACTGGATGCTGATGCCGGGCGGCCAGGCCTGCTGGCGCTGCCCGGCGGGCGGGAGGTGACCGGATGACCGCCACCGCAGAAGTCCGGTTCGACCCGAACGGCGCGGCCAAGGTCCAGTCGTATGTCCGGCTGACCGCCAGCACCTACATCCACTGCTGCACCTACGAGGACGCCCCGCCGATCCTGACCATCCAGGACGGCCCGGCCGACATCACCATCACCAACCCCGGCAGCGGCGAGGTGACCGAAGACGACGTGCAGCTCGGTCGCCTGCTGGCCGAGGCGGCGGGCCGGTACCTGTCCGAACTGGAGAAGTTCGCCAGCAAGGACCGCACCACGGCGGCCGACCCGGACCCTGCCGGGCAGGCGGCGTGATGAACGCGACCAAGGCGGGGCGGCCCGAGCTGGTACCTCCGGCCGCCCCTGGGTTCTCTCCCGTGTGCACGAAAGAGGTGACCAGGCTATGCGCAAGGTCATAACCGGCGAGCAGGCGGCCCAGCTCTACAACCGTGACCCGTTCGCCCTGCCCGTCTGGCGGGCACCCATCTACCAGACCCCCGCCGGGTTCATCCTGCTGG
>CAWAAG010000031.1:0-63427 GCA_963780035.1 uncultured Acidobacteriota bacterium
GGAGCCGTGGTGGACGTACGTCGAGCGCGAGAGAAGCGGGCCGGCCGGATGAGCCCGGCCCGAATGATGGAAAAGGTCGAGGAGCAGCGGCAATCGGC
Source organism: uncultured Acidobacteriota bacterium (assembly GCA_963780035.1). Lineage (GTDB taxonomy): Bacteria > Acidobacteriota > Terriglobia > Acidiferrales > UBA7541 > Palsa-295. The sequence continues at coordinate 99 of CAWAAG010000031.1, forward strand.
CTAGCCGTGATTAACGACGGCCATGGCGGCATCCACGCGATGGGTTGCGCGATCGATGTGTTCGAGCACGCGAACTTGCAGACCGTGAGTTGCGGGATTGTCTTCTTCGTGGGCGACGTCCTCATGGGCGCGAACCAAGAGTTTGCGGGCTTCGCGCAAGCGGCCGGCCCAGGGCAGATGAGAGTCGACGGGAACGTGGTCTGCGATGTTCTTGCCGTCGTCAATGGCGGCGTGCTTGATTTCCTTGATGGCCTCATCGATTTCGTGAATGGCGTCACGCTCTTCGGCGCGAAGGACGCCGCCGTCGGGGCGTTCGAGATGGGCGCGAGCGTCCCGCAAGTCGGAAAGAGCGTGAAGATATGCGGGGTGGCGTTCCTGGGCCTGCAAGGATGGGCTGGCGAGCGGCGACAGGAGCGCGAGCAGCAGGGTCATAAGCGAAACTTTAAGCACGGTCTTCATGCGGAGTCCTCTCAGTGTGAAATTAGGATCGGCTGGGCGGGATCGGCTGGGCAATCTGCCTGCTGGTTCCATTAAACCCTATCGGCGAGGTTTTGTTGCGCGGATGTGAGCAGGCTGTGGCGATAAAAGCACGACGCGACGGGAGAAAGCGTGGCGGAGAGGAAAAGGAGACCTTTAGCTGTTGTACACTCACATACAATTATGTAGACTTGTACGAGAACGTACAATGAAGCCAAATTGCTATGCGGTGCTGATTGCGGATGTGATCGGATCGAGCGAGCGAGGGGACCTGCGCGAGTTGCTGGGCCAGCGGCTGGCGATGGCCACACGGGCGCATGGCAAGGCGAACTTAATCCGATTGCCGTACGCGGTTACCGCGGGAGACGAATTCCAGACGATCCTCAGCGCGGATGCGCGGATACCGGAAGTGATTATGGATCTGCGAACGCGCTTGCGTCCGCTGCAGGTGCGCATGGGGATCGGCATCGGAACGGTCGCAGGGCGAATTGCGGCTCCGGTGAACCGGATGGGCGGGGAGGCTTTTCAACTGGCGCGGAAGGCGCTGGAGCGAATCAAGGGGAGCGCGGGGAGCAAGTTTGCGGTACTCACGTCGTTCGAATCGCGGGATAAAATGTTCGATACGACGGCCAATTTGATTTATGCACTGCACGATACACTGGTGCTGCGAATCACGGAGAAGCAATGGGAGACGATCGAGGTGTTTCGGGCCAAGCGGAGGCTGGAGGAAGCCGCAAGAGTATTGGGACTGGACAATTCCACGGTTTCGCGCAATTTGAAGCGCGGATATTTCTGGCAGATGGAAGAGACGATCGCCGGAATGCAGAGCGTGATCGAAGAGCATTTCGGATAAGTTGTACAGTAACGTACAACAAGTAACGGTTGGACGACAATGTACAAATGGAGCAAGCGGGAGCGGGGTCATGGAGATGCTAACGAGGACGATTCTGGCGCTGTATTTGGCTCATTTGCTGACGGATTTTGTGCTACAGACCGCTCACATGGTGAAGCAGAAAAGAAGCGGGGCGGCGGCGGGATATGCGAAACACGGCGCGGTATATTTTGTTTGCGGAGTGACGGTGGCGGGATTTTTTGTGCCGGGGGTATTCCTATCGTGGCGATTTCAGGCGGCAGTGCTAGTGCTGACGCTGGCGCATCTGGGGATTGACTGGTGCAAGATCGCGCTGGGCAGAAGGACGGCGTGGGCGCAGGGCACGGCGGGGTTCGCAATCGATCAGTGGGCGCACTTCATGACGATTGTGGCGGCCGGATGCTGGATCGCGCGCGTGGGGCCGGGCGAGGTGCTGCTGAATTTTCTCGGTGTGGCGCGCGCGCCTTCCGATCGCGTCTTGTTGGTGATGGTGGTGTACGTGGGAGTGATATTCGGCGGGGGCTATCTGATTCGCTTCCTGACCAAGCCGCTGCTGAGAGATTTGCAGGTAAGGGAATCGCCGCTGCAATTGAGCAACGCGGGAATGTATATCGGGTGGCTGGAACGTTTTCTGGTGATGACGGCGCTGTTTTTGCGTTCTCCCGCGACGGCCGGGCTGATCCTGGCGGCGAAGTCCATCGCGCGATATCCGGAGTTTAAACGGGAGCAATTCGCGGAGTATTTTCTGATTGGGACGCTTTTGAGCTTGTCGGCGGCGATTATGGGCGGAGCGATACTGCTGAAAGCGTTCTACGGCAGCCCACTCTTGCCGCAGTAAGGCGGGAGGAGCGCAAGGCGGGGGCAAAAGCAAAAAGTTTGCCAATTGCATTGCTGGGGTGTCGAGGTAGAATGTGGGGCCTTTTGAACTTCTTATGCCCGTGGCATGAACAATTTGGGGGCAACCGAACGGCGCGCCAATACCTCTAAGAATTGGAACTTTTTCTTTCTCCGGGGGAATACAGACATCCACGCGTGTGCCCGGGACCATCTTGCGAGAGTGAGCAGACAGAGGGAAATGAACAGAGATCAGAGACGGCAGTGGGCTCGCGGCTATTTTGGGGGGGGCTTTCTGGAGAGCGTTCCGACACACAGCGGATGGAAGCTATGACGAGCGGCGTGGTGTGGAACGATCAAAAGGAAGGCCAGTGATGCGGCGAAAGGTTTCGAGTTGGCTGGTGCTGGCGCTAACGATCGCAGGCCTGGCGGGGATTTCGGCGTGCGGCGGGGGCAGCGGCGCCGTGCAGGTGACGGCGGTGGCGGTTACTCCGACTTCGGTGAGCGTGCCGATCAACACCACAACGACGTTCACCGCAGCGGTGACTCTCTCGAATTCCAGTAACAATACGACGACAACCACGATTACGTGGTATGTGAACGGGATTGCAGGTGGGGACATAAACACCGTGGGTAGCATCGGCGTGTCGGCGGTAGACGCGCTGCAGGGGGTCTACACGGCGCCATCGACGGTACCGACGAGCGGGGTGACGAACGGCGAGGTGACGATAACCGCGACGACTCCACAGGTGCCCGGTTCGACTACGAACAGTACTTTGATCACGTCCAACATGGCTGAATTGACGGTTACGGCAGGGACTGGGCTTTCGGTCAGTCCCACAACGGCACAAGTTCCGGCGGGTGGAAGCCAACAATTCAACGCGATTCTGAATAACGAGAATGACACCGCGGTGACATGGTCGGTTTCGTCCACCGTCAATGGCGACACGAATATCGGGACAATAGATTCGACGGGTTTGTATACGGCGCCACCCAATCCGCCGACGGGTAACAGCATTACGATCACGGCTACGGCGGGGAACCTGACGGCAACTTCGACACTTTCGGTCGTATTCTCGGATCATTCGTTAACTGGGCCGTATGCTTTCTCCTATTCGGGGAACGACCAAACCGGGTTTGTGGCGGTGGCGGGCAGTTTTCAGGCCGATGGCGCCGGGCATATTGTGAGCGGGGTGGAGGACGTGGATAACTTCGGGACGGGACCGTCCACGCAGATTTCGATTTCGGGTACGTACGTTGTGGGGCCAGATGGCAGGGGTACGGCGAAGATCAATGTGGGATCCGGTTCGGGTGCCGGACAGGGAACTGTGGATACGTGGCAGTTCGTATTGACGAGTTACCAGCACGCATTGCTTACGCGGTTTGACGTGAAGACGACCGGCAGCGGGACAATTGACCAGCAAAATTTGAACGGATTGACGACCTCGCCGGCGGCGCTCTCCGGGCCGTATGTCTTCAGTGTTTCCGGAGGAGACAAGGCGTTTTATGCGCAAGGAATGGCTGGAAAGTTTACCGCCAACGGTGGGGGAACGATTTCGGGTGGTAATGCAATTCTGGACGTGAACGACAGCCTCAATCCGACTGGCGCGGTGACCACCGGGGACAGGACACTTTCGGGAACGTACGCGATGGACCCGACGTTCCCGGGGAGCGGGCGCGGGACGATTACGCTGACCAGCGCGACGACGGGACCCGTGCAGTATGCGTTTTACATCGTGAATACGACGGCTTCGGAGCAGAGCACGCAGATGCACGTGGTGGAGATCGACGGGAACAATTACCTGGGCGGCGACATTTATGGCGGGTTGACGGGGGCTTCCTTCACGCCGGCTATATTGACGGCAGGGAATTACGCGTTCACCGTGGGAGGGAATTCGACGGGGGGCGCGTACTCCGAGGGCGGGGTGTTTGTTTCTAGTGGCGCGGGAGCGACGTCGAGCGGCGTGGTGGACAGCAATAACGCCGGAACGGTGACCGCGGATACCACGCTGGGCAGTTGCACGTATGCGGTGGATGCGACGACCGGGCGAATCGATCTGAAGTTGAATTTGGCGAGTGGCACGTGTTCGGGCGGGGCGAGCGCGACGACGCAGGAGTTCGCAGCATATCAGACGGCGCAGGGATCGGCGGTAATGTTGGAGCTAGACTCGACGGCGCTTGCTACGGGGGCGGCGTATCAGCAAACCGCGATCCCGACGATTGCGAGCACGGATCACTTCTCATTCCGCCTGGCTGGACAAGGAATCTTCCACAACGCGCCGGCTTCGTATCAGCAGAACCTATCGGGAGAGGTGTCGTGGGGGACGGGGTGTACCGCATCGAGCGGAACGAGTTGCGGCGGAACGATTGACATCAGCTCGTACAGCGCAGTGAATGCGGGCGATCCGATCAATGCGGCGACGACGGTGGTGACAACGGCCCCAGACACGACCACAGGACGGGGCGAGGTGGTAATCGCCGGAATGAATCCGAACGTTACGTATAACGCGACGATTTACGTGATTGACGATAATACGGCGCTGCTTTTTGATTCCGACACCGGAAGAATTTTGATTGGAACGGTTGGATTGCAGTATTAGGCGGTGAGCTGGTTTGACGGCGGCGGCCGGAGACGGAGGTTCGACGCCGGTCGCACAGGGCTGAGTGGAAGTCGAGCCATAGGATTGCGCTGCCAACGCTACACGCAATACTCGACGGGCGAACTGGAGTGCCTGGGGAGGGCGTTGCGAAGGCGGGCAAATTGTGGTAATGTTTGGGTGCGTTTGTTGCTCCTAAGTTCCTTTTTTGGCACGATTCGTTAGAGGCTGCCGGGCAACTGTCCGACGGCCTTTTTTTGTGGCAGGAGAGCGGGCGATAGGTACAACAGATAGCTTTCGAGGTGGCTAAGTGCCGCCGAATGAATAAAGTAGGAGCAGTAACCAGTGAGCAGAGAGCAAGGTACAGTGAAGTGGTTCAACGCAGCAAAGGGCTATGGATTCATCCAGCGCCAATCCGGTGAGGACGTTTTCGTGCACTTTTCGGCGATTCAGGCCGAAGGGTACAAGTCCCTCAACGAAGGCCAGGCGGTTGAATTCGAAGTGAAGCAGGGACCGAAGGGCCTTCAGGCCGAAAACGTGGTTGGTCTCTAACTCCGTTTGATTAGATCTGCTGAGAAGTGATCGGGCCGACGACCGGTTTGGCAGCGGCCGGCTGATTCGTTTTGGCCGGAAAATGGGTAAGCCAGTCGAGTCGGTGACGCTTCGCGATCAGTTGTGGCGCGAGCTTTCGCGCCCGGTCGATTTGCCGGATTTGCGCGGTTGTGTTTTTCCTGGAGACCGTGAAGTCCCGGCACGCTCGGCGAAGGCCGGGTTGCGGGACGAGCTAGCGCAAGTATTGGCATGTGCCCGAAAAGGGGTGGAACCAGCCCCCGCCCTTTTTGGGGATGCAAACACAAGCGTGCGACCCATAAATTCCTTTCCGCGGGGCGGAGGCGCGCCGCGGGACAGTAGGATTAGCCAAAAACGCTTTGATAATCATTCAAGGAGGAGTCGGTGCAAATACTAGTCGAGGGGCAGTCGATTCGTCACGAGCAGTACGGGATGGGAATCGTCACGGAATCCAACACCGAGCGCACCACGATTGATTTCGATGATCACGGCGTAAAGAAGTTCGTTACCTCCATTTGGTCAGCGGAGTTGGTGGGAGAGCCGCCTGCGACGCCCCCCACGAAACGGCGCGGCCGCCGCAAGTCCGTCAAGAAATCCTAACTACTTTTTGGGAAGCAGGAAATTGCGCCTCGGGGCGGCATCGTCCCGGGGCGTTTTTGTGTTTTCACTGTGGCGCGAAGAAAAACAGGAAGGGAATGCTTCGCGGCCCGTTCTGGAATGCGGGGGACGAGCGGGCGAGCGGCCGTTGCAAAATTCAGGCGTAATGCGAGCAGAGTGAACTCTGGACGAGCGGCGAGGCAAGCCTCGCCTTGTAACAGGCGGGAGCCCTTCGTGGCTCAGGGTAAACAAGCTCTCACACTCCCAGATGGTGCGGCGACGTTAACAGCCTTCGGTGGTCGCGCGAGGAGTGGCGGGGCGGAGTGGGCCGGGCAACTCGTGCTTTTTTTTGGCTGTAGATACTGGCACACTGCAGTGAGAACTCGGGGTGGCCGACGGAGCGTAGAGCGAATGATGCCGGGGCAAAATTTAAAGACTTGGGTGGTATTTGGGGCGTTCGTTGCTTTGGGGGCGATGGGTGGTGCGAGCGGGGCGGTTGCTCAAACTGCGGCAAGCGATCCGCCCGGCGAGAGCGCGGACAAGGGCGTCGTGCACGGAATTACGAATGGAGTTTCGATTTCACTGCCGGCCAGCTGGCAGGAATTCGATCCAGGAGGGGCGGCTCCGCCGGACGCGCTGGCGCCGTATGCGCCGCCGTTTCACCTGGGCGGTATACTCGCGCTGGAAAACAAGCAGCAGGCTGGGATCTTGCAGTTTGCGACGTCGAGCAATCCGCTTTTGGGTCATGACGCGAACTGGCTGGACACGCAGATGCACATGCCGAGCGGTTCGGGTATGAGCGTGCTTGATTTGCTGTTCTATTATTTTTTTCCTCCCGATGGTGCGTGCGTGAATGAAGTGCTGGGAACGAACGGCGGCGCCAGCTTCGCGCCCACTCCGGGAAGTCCCGCGAGCAGCGCTCCGCAACTGCAAGTCTCCTATCATTGCCGGCACGACTCGACGCTACAGGGATTTTTTGCCGCGCAGGTGAGTTCGGGAATCACATTTGTGCAGACGAATAACGGCCCGCGAGTGTACGGGATGATGTCGCAGTTTTATCTGGCGCCGATGGAACGGGTGACGTCTCCGGGGATAACGTGGTACGTGTTCGAGGCGCTGCGCAGTTCGCCCGTGGGCCCGAGCGCAGCCAGCCACTTCAATCTGCCGGTGAACCTGCAGGGTGAGGAAGCGGACTTTTTCTGGGCGATCGGCGCGGCGGGTGCGTTTCCGTGGGTGAACGACGCGGCGCATGCGAACCAGCCATTAATACACATGGCGTATGCGGCGATCGGGAGCGGAGGGAGCAAGCGGGCCGAGTTTCTGGCGCTGCTGCAGAGAGTGGAGGCGCGCGGCGAGATCGTCGCGCCTGCAAAGTAGCGGTGGCCACGCGTTACAAACGCGTGGCGTGACATCCCATCCCCGATTTTCGGCATCCCTATTGGTTAGCTCGCCTGCAAAGATCCGAAATTTACTCCCGTGTCAGACTGTGGCGAGCGCGAGGAAATATGAGGATTGGCAAGATCATGAATATGCGTTCGCTGAGAATGGCGGGGCTGGGCGCGATGCTCGGCCTTGTGTGCGCAGTGCTGCCAGGCGCTTTGCGTGCGCAGGCTGCGCCGGGACCGATGCGGCCGCCGGACTCGTCGCCGGATACGACGGGACCTGTTTCCGGGCCGACGGTGCGGGCGGAGGAGCCGTTGGTGCCGCAACGGAAGCAGCTCTTCGGATTCTGGAGATTGAATGTAGATGAAAGCGACGACGCGAATGAAAAATTGAAGGAAGCGAGTAATGACGGAAACGTCGCAAGCCCGCGCGGGGGTGGCGGCGGCAACGGAGGTGGCAGCGGACCCGGCGGGATCCACATTGGCGGCATGGGCTCGCCCTTTCCAGGAGGGGGCGGTGGAGGAGGAGGCTCTTCGAGGCGGAGTGGTAACAACGGGACGGAGAGCGAATTGGATCGCGCGCAAATGCAGGAGTTGTTAAACCCGGCTGGTTCATTGACTCTAGCGCTGAAGGAGCCTGCGGCCCCGGCGAACGCGAAGGGTGCTGCGGATGCTCCGAGCACGGCGGCTCCGAAGGATCCGAACAGTGAGGAAATCGATGTGACCGACGATTTGGGGCGCAAGCGCGTGTATTACACCGACGGCCGCAAGGTTCCAAAGCCCAAGGATGAGAAGTATCAGGAATTCGACGCTTATTGGGTGGAGAGCTACCGGCTGGTAGCGGAATACGACGGATCGCACGGGGCGAGGGTTACGCGTTCGTACGAACCAGCGCCGGGAGGAAAAGAACTTTACGAAACCGTGCGGCTGGACAGAACGCGTTCGTACGGCCCGGTGGAAATACGGTACGTATATGATCTGGCACCGGAGCACAAAGTCGTCGAGACAAAATAGCAAGACGAGCAGCGGGTAATTCAGTTACGTTTCACGCAGCGATGGTGAAATAGCTTAGCCCGAACACCCACAGCAAGCAGAACAGCATCGGCAGCATTGCCATAAGAAATTTTCCCACCAGGAATTTCCCCTTCGCTCCGGACGGGCCATCACTGCGAGATCCGTTGCAGTCTGCATTTCAGTGGCGACGGAATCGGCGGCGGCCCAAGCGGCCAACATGCCGCCGAACCGGCTGGTCTGCGGTAATGCGCGACGCGGTTCTCCGTGTTAGCCTACCTGCGTTTTAAATTGCAACTCCGACACTGAATATTGGAGCCTCCGGGATTTGAACACACTGGAATTCAGCTTGGCGGTGGCGCTGGGTTCGTTCCTGGCGGGATTTTTGGGGTCGCTGACGGGACTGGGCGGCGGCGTGGTGATCGTGCCGCTGCTGACGCTGGCATTTGGCGTGGATATGCGCTACGCGATTGGCGCTTCGCTGGTGTCCGTGATTGCGACTTCTTCGGGGGCGGCCGCGGCCTACCTGCGCGAGGGTTATTCAAATATGCGGGTGGGGATGTTTCTGGAGATCGCGACGACCGTGGGCGCAATTTGCGGAGCGGTGCTGGCAGGGCATTTGTCCACGTCCGTTATTGCAATCGTCTTCGGGGTGGTGCTGCTTTATTCCGCTTACAGTTCGACCCATGAATACGTGGAACCGCCGGGAGGACTGCCGCCGGACCGGATTGCGAGTTTACTGAAGTTGGATGGAGCGTATCCGACGGAGCACGGAGAAGAATCCTATCATGTGCGGAGAGTGCCGTTCGGTTTTGGATTGATGTACGTGGCAGGAGTGCTGTCTGGGCTGCTGGGAATCGGATCGGGCGCGGTAAAAGTGCTGGCGATGGATCAGGCGATGAAAATTCCATTCAAGGTGTCCACCACGACAAGCAATTTCATGATTGGCGTAACGGCGGCGGCAAGCGCAGGAATTTACCTGCGGAACGGATATATCGATCCGGGGTTGGCGATGCCAGTGATGTTGGGTGTCTTACTGGGTGCGTTGACGGGTGCGCGAGTGCTGCCGGGAGCGAAGGTGAAGACGCTGCGGCTCGTATTTGCCGTGGTGATCGGGGCGCTGGCGGTGGAAATGATTTTCAAGGGCGTTCGAGGGAGCATGTAAATGAGCGCGAGTGGCGGAGCGGCGTCTGGAGCGACGAGCGACAAAGCAATCGAAATGTGGCTCGGTAAGTTGCTGCGCAGCGGGGTGATTCTGGCGGCGATCGTAGTGTTTGCGGGCGGGGTTTGGTACGTTGCGGAATCACGGGGCGCGGTGGCGAGTTACAAGACTTTCCACGGGGAGCCGAGGGAGCTGCGGCACGTGACGCAAATCGTGCACGAGGCGATTGCGTTCCAGCCCTTGGCATTGATTCAGCTCGGGTTGCTCTTGCTGATCGCGACGCCGGTGGCGCGGGTGGTGTTTTCGGTGGTGGGATTTGCGATGGAGAGGGATTGGATGTACGTCGTATTCACGCTGATTGTATTGGCGACGCTGTTGTATAGCTTAACGAGCACGGGGTTGGCGGCGCGGCAATAGATTGGGGTAATGAGGCGCAATCATAGCGACTCACGGAATGTGATTGAAACGAGTTGTGAATGAACGGCGTCTGTGTTGCTGGTGGTTTTTTTCCTGGGATAGGGTATGAACCGGCCAAAAACTTAATCGCGGAGGGTGATCGTGCGAAAGCTTGGAGTTGTGTTGGGTGTTTTGCTGCTTTGTTCCATGGCCATGCCGATGGCGGGGAGTGGACCGGCAGGAGGGAACGGCGCGGGGGCAGATAGCGCGCAAGCGACGAAATCAGAAAAGAAGAATAGAACCAAGAGCGCCGAGACGGGATCGGCCAACAGCGCGGCGACGGCTCCCGCGCCGGCGAACGATGCGCCGGACTATGATGCGATTTACAAGATCAAGGATGAAGGATTCAATCGTTCGCAGGTGATGGAAATCGAAAGCTATTTGACGGACGTGTACGGGCCGCGGTTGACGAATTCTCCGAATGCACGGGCGGCGGGCGAGTGGACGATGGCAAAGATGAAGGAATGGAAGCTGGAGGATGTGCACGAGGAGACGTGGCCATTTGGGCGGGGCTGGTCGAACGAGCACACCTCCGCGGAAATGATCGCGCCGAGATATTTTTATCTGATCGCGTATCCGAAGGCGTGGACGCCGGGAACGAATGGTCCGGTGACCGGCGATGCGGTGCTGGCGCCCATGGAGAAGGAAGAGGATTTCGCGAAATACAAAGGCCAGTTGAAAGGGAAGTTTGTGCTGACGGATGCGGCGGCTCCGGAGTTGAAGCCGCATTTCGAGCCGGATGCGCACCGCTATACGGACGCGGAACTGGCGGACCTGGCGAACGAGCCGATTCCGGAACCGCGAAGCGCGGACCGTTACGCGAAGTATCGCGCGCAGCGGGAATTCCAGAACAAGCTGCAGAAATTCCTGCTGGAGGAAGGGGCAGTGGCCTGGATTGAAAGCAACCGCGGAGACGATGGGACGGTGTTCGTGCAGCAAGGGGGATCGCGCGATCCCAAGGATCCGCCGGCGATTACACGGGTGGCGCTGGCGACCGAGCACTACGGGCGAATCTATCGTTTGTTGCAGAAGAAAATTCCGGTGACGCTGAAGGTGGATATTGATAATAAGTTCTACGACGAGGATTTGAACTCGTTCGACATTCTGGGCGAAATTCCGGGGACAGATAAAGCCGATGAAGTGGTGATGCTGGGCGGGCACTTCGATTCGTGGCAGGCCGGGACGGGGGCGACCGACAACGGAGCGGGCGCGGCGACGATGCTGGAAGCGATCCGCATTTTGAAGGCCACGGGACTGCCCATGCGGCGGACAGTGCGAGTGGGGCTTTGGACAGGCGAGGAGGAAGGGTTGCTGGGTTCGCGGGCGTACGTGAAGGCACATTTTGGCGATCCCGAAACGATGAAGCTGCTGCCGGAGCACGCGAAGTTGGACGCTTACTACAACATTGACAACGGGACGGGAAAAATTCGCGGAGTGTATCTGCAGGGGAATGAGGCAGTGGAGCCGATTTTTGCGAAGTGGATGGAGCCTTTTCGCGGGCTGGGCATGACGACGCTGACTTTGCGCAATACGGGAGGTACGGATCACCTTTCGTTCAACGCAGTGGGACTGCCGGGATTTCAGTTTATCCAGGATCCGCTGGACTATGATTCGCGGACGCATCATTCGAACATGGATGTGTATGAACGGATCCAGGAGCCGGATATGAAGCAGATCGCGGTGATCGTGGCGTCGTTTGTGTATATGACCGCGAATCGTGCGGAGATGCTGCCGCGGAAACCTTTGCCGCCGCCTACGCCGCAGGTGCGATTTTGAGGAGTGATTGGATTGGGCGCGGAGGCACAGAGACATAGAGGGAAAGAGGCAGGGAGGCAAAGAAGCAAGGAAGAGTCGGCCGCTGAACGCGGGAAGGTGGACACGTGGGGCGGGTTGGTTGCTGGCAGTGATTTGCTTGCGCTATGAATCGAGGGTGAGCGCCGGAGCTGGATCGGTGCGATGGTGAGCTAGGGGAGACGCGGTTCGCCGATGGATGAAACTGGGGACGGGAAGCTCGACGGGCGGATCGCGTTTACGTATCCGGCATTCCGGTTGTATGAAGTGGCGCGATTTTTCACCGTGGTTTCGATGGAGATGCTATCCGTAGCGGTGCAGTGGCAGATTTACGAGACCACGCACCGAAAGATAGACCTGGGGTATGTGGGGCTGGCGCAATTCCTGCCGGGGATTTTACTCTTTTTGGTTTCCGGGCACGCTGCGGACCGCTTTGACCGGCGAAAACTTCTGGTGCTGTGTTACGCGGGGTTCGCGGTGTGCGCGGCATTGCTCCTGGTGGTGTCACTGCAGCACCACCGGTCGATCGGTCCGATTTACGGCGTGCTGGTACTGATTGGGGTGGTGCGTTCGTTGAACGGCCCGGTGAGCCGCGCGCTGCTGCCCCAACTGGTTTCTGAAGAACACTTCCAGAATGCGGTGGCGTGGCATTCGCAAATTTTCCAAGTGGGCACGATTCTGGGGCCGTCGCTGGGCGGTCTGATCTACGCGTTTTTTCGGGGAGCGGCGCCAGTGTACGCCGCCTCGTTCGCTTCGTATGTACTGGCGATTCTGTGCACGACACTGATCAAGTTAAGGCCGAAGACGCGGACGCGCGAACCGGTGAACTTGAAGACGGTACTCGCCGGAGTCGTCTACATCTGGAAACAAAAAGTGGTGCTGGGTTCGATCTCGCTGGACTTATTTGCGGTGCTACTGGGTGGCGCGGTGGCGCTACTGCCGGCATACGCGAGCGACATTCTGCACACCGGGCCGTGGGGCCTGGGAATTCTGCGGAGCGCGCCGGGGGTGGGAGCGGGGGCGATGGCGATCTTATTGGCGTACCGGCCGTTGCGGAAGCGGGTAGGCGCGAAGATGCTGTGGTGCGTGACGGCCTTCGGAGTGTTTACGATTGTTTTTGGGCTGTCAAAGAACATGACCGTTTCGTTGATTGCGTTGGCGCTGACGGGTGCGGCGGACATGGTGAGCGTGGTGATTCGCGTCACTCTGGTGCAGGTGGCTACGCCTGATGAAATGCGCGGTCGAGTGAACGCGGTGGATATGATTTTTATCGGCGCATCGAATGAGCTGGGCTGGTTTGAGAGCGGGGCGACGGCGCAATGGTTAGGCACCGTGCCGTCGGTGGTGCTAGGCGGGATCGGAACGCTGGTGGTGACGGCTCTGTGGGCGTGGTGGTTTCCGGCTTTGAGGCGAGCAGACCGTCTGACTGCGGAAGAGCACGCGGCGGGTTAGAGCTCAAGCTTTGTAGGCGGAGAGATTCCTGAGGATGAAAGTCCGTATGGCGCTCGGCCGCTGCGTCTGCGACGTCGCACATTGCGGGGCCGGGCTGTTGGTTCTTACGGCTCTACAAGGTTGCTGCGGATGGCGAAGCGCATCAGGTCGCTGAAACTGGCGAAATTCATTTTTTTCATGATGTGATTGCGGTGGCTTTCGACGGTGCGCGTGGAAATGCCGATGGCTGCGGCGACCTCTTTGCTAATTTTGCCGGTGGCCAGGAGTTGCACAATTTCCAATTCGCGAGCGGTGAGCGGGCAGCCGGGAATCGGGTGTTCCGCCCTATCGGAGTCCTCGCGCTGATCGTTGACGAAACTCTCGACCATGGTCAAAGCCAGACGTCCAGTAAAGAAGGGTTTGTGCTGCTGCACGTGGCGCACAGCGGCGACCAGTTCGGTGTCGGCATCCGATTTCAAGACGTAGCCGCGTGCGCCGCAGCGGAGGACTTCGCGGGCGACATCTTCTGAAAAGTGCATTGTGAAGATCAGGACTTCGGTCTCCGGCGATTCGTCCCGAATGATGCGAGCGACTTCGAGTCCGTTCATTTCGGGCATGGTAAGGTCCAGGAGGACGAGATCGGGTTTTCCTTTTTTGACGTAGTCGATGGCTTCCACACCGGTAGAGGCTTCACAACAAACTTCGATGCCAGGTTGAGACTCGAGGAGTGCGCGAACTCCGCGACGCACAACGGCGTGATCATCCGCTACCAGGATGCGATACGGCTTGTGAGGTGCAGGTTCTTTGCTCATGGAGTTCCCCTTGCAAGAAAAAAGTGAAGAGCAGGATTGGTGTCGGAGCGCTGGACTGGGCGAATGGGCGGGAAGATACGGGCACGTGGCGCGCGATGGACGTAAGAGCACGGCCGTCACTTTAGGCCATCCTTACCAGTCAAGGGTAGCACAACTTGAATTGTCGTGCCGATGCCAAGTGAGCTGGAGATGAGGAATTCGCCGTTGAGCTGCTTGACGCGCTCGCGCATTCCCGAAATGCCGATACCGAGAATGGGTTCGCCATGGGGCGGAGGCGAGAAAATAGACATGCCGATTCCGTTGTCGGAGATGTGAATGGTCACGAGTTGCGGCGCCCGGTCGATGCGAATCGCGGCGGAGCGTGCTTTGGAATGGCGATGCACGTTGGCGAGGGCCTCCTGGACAATGCAGAACACCGTAAGTTCGACTTCCTTTGGGAGGCGTCCAAGATCTTCGGGGATGCAAGCCTCAACGGCGAGACCGCTGCGTTCGGCGAACAGTTTGGTGTACGCACGCAAGCCGGCAGCCAAGCCGACTTCGTCCATCAGGGGAGGGTGAAGGATCGAAGAGATGGTACGAACTTCGCGAATGGCATTGCTGGCCAGAACGGCGGCGGACCTCAGCAGATCTTGGCCGCGCGTTTCGGCGACTGGCAGGACATCGCTGATCTGCCGCAGGGTCATTTTAAGGGCCGTCAGAGTTTGCGAAGCCGTTTCGTGCAGTTCACGAGCGACGCGGCGCTGCTCTTCACTGCGCAAGGTCAGCAGCTGGCGCGAGAGGCGCCGGAGGTCGTCTTCGACGCGGGTTTGTTCGGTGATGTCGTGATTGAAGCCGACGATTCGAACGACTCGGCCGTAGGCGTCGGTGTAGGGAATGCCGCGGGTGTGAAAGACGCGAAGGCTACCATCGGGCATGACGCATCGAGAAATGTGTTCGAGAAGAGTGTTCGTGGCGATGCTCTGGTTCAAGGCGCGTTTGGCGGCTTCCAAGTCCTCCAAATGCAGCATGGACCAGATTTTCTCGAGCGACACAGGCTCCGAAAACGGCTCCAAATTGAGCAGCCGGAAACATTCACGAGAACACACGATGGTCCCTGCGACAGCGTCAAGCTCCCAGCTACCCAGGCCGGCGATGGTCTCGGCGTGAGCCAGCAAACGCTCGCTCTCGCGAAGTTTGTTTTCCGCGAGCTTCTGCTCGGTCACGTCTTGCGACGTGCCGAGAATCCGGATGGGCTGGCCTGCGTGGTCGGCAACGCAAACTGCGCGAGATTGAAAGATGCGGACGCGGCCGTCGGGAAGGACGAAACGCACTTCATTCTCGAGGGGTTGTTGGTGATGCAGCAAAGCTTGCACCTCTTGCCAGCCGCGCAAACGGTCGTCGTTATGGAATAGGGCGCAGGCGGCAGCGAGAGGGATGGGTTGATCGCCTGGAGGCAAGCCCAGCATACGGGCCATTTGGCCGGACCAGGTGAACTGCTGTTCGGCGACGTCGTACTCCCAGCTTCCCAGGTTGGCGAGCTCTTCGGCTTGCAAGAGAAGCGATTCGTTTTTCCGCTGCCGTTCGGCTCGCTGGCGAAATTCGGTTACGTCCTGGACAACGGCAACCAATTGGGCGGTGTTACCATTTTCGTCCAAAAGCGGAAGCCCGCGCATGAAAATGATACGCACGCTCCCGTCCGGAAGCGTGTAGCGACCCTCGGATTGAAATGGAGTGCCGCTGTTAATGGCCGATTCGAGGGTGCTGCGCACGCGATCGCGGTCCTCCGGATCGATCATGGCAAACATCGCCTCGCTTGGCGGGACACCCTGGGAGGGATCGAGGCCGTACAGCCTAAAAAGCTGCAAGGACCAGTCGCGCTGGCCCGTCTTGACATCCAATTCCCAGCAACCTGTCTGAGTAACCTGTTCGGCGTGGCGCAGCAGTGCTTCGCGGCGGCGCAAACTAAACTCCGCGGTTTTGCGCGCGGTAATATCCCGCGCCTCCAGGCAGACAGAGGAAGGATGTCCGGCGGCTCCCCCCACCGGATAAGCCAGCGCATGGAACCAGCGGAAACCGGCGGGGAGTTCGATGGGGAATTCGCAGTCCACGCGAGGGCCGTGATAAAAGACAGATTGGAAGATCTGGTGCAAGGAGCGGGAGATTCCATAACTGAAAACCTCGCGGGGACGCTTGCCGGCGGCGCTCGCGCGGCGTTTGTGGGGCAGAGCGTTGGCGGAAGTCCAAGCGGTCAGGATTCTTTCGTTACGATCCAATTCGAAGAGAAACTCGCCAAATTTACGGATAAGGGTGGCAAAGAGAGGGTGTCGATTAGAGCGCGCGTTCCCCTCATCGGATATTGGTAAACCTTGGGCGGCGTGGGGCGCTTCGGAATCGACGACGTCATGAGTGGAACGGGCCGTCGAGCCGGGTTTCGCGCTGGAGCGAACGGTGCGCTGAGCGCGATTCGAACGTCTATCAGCGAGCGTCATCTAGTAGGGCAAATGGATAAGGTACCGCAAATTAGCCGGGGAACATAAAGCGTTCACCAGCGTGAGCCCAAAACAGCCGCCACGGGAAGGGGAAAGGAACGCGAAGGCAACTTACTCTGAGGGTATTAGCGTGTCAAGTATAAAATGATTTTTATGGATTATAGCGCTGTGGCTTCATGCGTAAACATTTGCGTGCGAATCAGTAATGTTCCGAATTGCTACAATTGCGGAGCAGGGGTAGAGTGCGAGACCTAGCTGGAAGGGGTAGTTGTAACTAACGTTCCGCACAACATCTCCCGATAAGGAAATTGGGATATGGCGGAACGATTCACTTGCCCTGCTGGGTCGTACACGGCCGCTGCCACACCGCACGCCCTGAAAAGCTCTGTGTGCGACCCAAGCCGGGTGAGTAATTCCTCCCTATGTGATCGAACCCTGGAACAGCGGTTGGTGCGTTGTGCGTTACCGCTGGCGACCCTCTGAGTCATTCGGAATTGCGCGACAATTAGGATTCCGACTGAAGGCTAATCCAATTTCGGGCAAAAGAGGATGCTTCCCCTTCCTAAAGGCGGAACTATGTTCGCGACTCCTGTTCGAGTCCTGGTCGTTGGCTTAACGTCCGCGAATACTCAAGCCATGCTGGAGCGCTGGCGACGTTCGGGTTGGGGCGCGCATATGGTGGAGAGCGTGCACGAGGCCGAGACGGTGCTAAAAACGATTCGTTTCAAAGTAATTTTGGCCGCTGAAAACTTGCGCGACGGCAGCGGCTACGAACTGGCGCCGCTGGTGGCGCGGCAGTCCGGAAGCTTGTTCATATCCGTAGCGCTTTCAGAGACGTGTCTGTGGCTGCCAGTGATCGAGCAGGGAATTCGAGAATTGGGAAAACGCGCTATAAACCCGTGGATGCTGGAAACGGAAGTCGAATGCGTACTGCGGGCCTTTGACGCCGATTCGACGGCGGGTGCACGCGACGACGCTGCTCGCGGTGTGTCCTCCGGTCCAGTGTTCGGTGCGAAAGGAGTTGCGATTCGTCCCGGCGCGGATCTGCGCGACGTAAATTTGCTGAATCCGACGATTTCACTGAACAGCAAGAGCTACGAACACTACGTAGGAGCGAAGCATGCGATACCTCCTCGTCGAAAAGGGACGAGTGAGAACGGCGGGGATCGGGGAATCGAAACGGCGGTGGAACGAGACGCGGAGCGTACGTCCGGCGCGCATGGAAAGCGGCGGGTGGAGTGAGCAGCGCGATGACGACGAAACAAGTCTCACTTTGCCGAACCGTACATGGCGGCGCTGCCCAGCATGACGCTCGCGACAGCTCGCGTATACAAATTCCCCTGCGCGATTTGTCGGAGTGCCTGCTGGCAGCGTATGAGGGAGTATCGCAGCGTGCGTACCGACTTTTTCAGGCGAGGGGGGCGGAGCCGGGAAGCGAAATGAATGACTGGAAAAACGCCGAGCGTGACTTGCTTGGGGCGATGCCGGTGGATTTGGCGGAGTCCGAGGAGAATTATTACGCGCTGGCGAGTGTTCCGGGGTACAGCGCCGGGGAAATCAGCGTTGCGGTGGAAGATTGCTGGCTGCTGATTTCCGGATACGGCCACTGCTTCGAGCAGGAGGAGCAGTCCGCGAGCGAGATCGATTTCAACGAAGACTGCGCGGCCAATTTGTGCCGGGAAGGCCGCACCGCGGACCGGTCCACAAAACGCGGATGCCAGCCGTGGGACTCGCGGCGCAGCATGGGTGCAGATGAGAGTTTTGAGGATGGTGTAGTGCGCAGACCTTTCTGCGTTGTGGAATTGGGGCGCAAAGTGGATGCGGCGCGGAGTATCGCGGTGCTCGCGAACGGTTTGGTGGCGGTGCGCATGGCGAAGGCAGTTCTCGGCGCGACGATGGACGGTGACCAGGCGCGAATGTAAGAGTCGCCTGCCGGCTATTTGGACTGAACCCTTCCGAACCGTTCCGTTTCGTCACGAGCAGAACACAGGGCCCATCCAGCAGCGTGCTTTACAATTCCACGGCATAGTGCCTTCGGACCCACAGCCACAGTATCACCCCCGCGATCATAGAAAGCGCAGCGGCGGTCTGCGCGTTGGACATTCCGAGGAATGAGCGCGGATTGATGCGAATAAATTCGACGAGGAAGCGAGCCGCGCCGGTGAGAATCAGATAGGCGGCGAATACCTGGCCTGGTTTCGCGCGGCGGCCGGAATCCCCGGCGGGAGAGCCGATCCGCCAAAGCCACCAGGCAATAGCGCAGGCAACAAGCAATTCGTAAATGGGAGTGGGATGGACGCGCTGGGTGGTAGGAACCAGCCCATTGGGAAAACTCATACCCCAGGGAAGTGAAGTCGGGATACCGTAATCACCGTCGCCAGAGAGAAAACATCCGATGCGGCCGACTCCGTAGCCGAGGGCGGCTGCGGGAGAGCCCGCGTCGAATATCGTGAGGAGGGAGAGAGAGCGGCCGTTTGCGGAGGAGCGTTTGACGAGGCGCCAGGCAACGAAGGCGAATGTGGCGAAACCGGCGAGCAACCCTCCAAACCAGGCGAATCCGTAGGGACTCAGGAGAAGGTGGATGGGATCGGCGAAAAATTCGGCGGGCGCTTCCAGCACGTGGTACAGCTTTGCGCCGACGAATCCTGTGAGACAGGGTGCGGCAATGAGAGTTTCTGCTTCGCCTGATTTTTTGTCGGCGATGCCGCGACGGGCGAGGTCCGCGCGAAGCAGGAAATATGCCGACAGCATGGCGCAAGCTACCATCAGGCCGAACGTGGGAATGGCGAATGGGCCGATGTGGATGAAGGGGATCATCGCAAGCAGTATAGCGTTATTCGTTGCGCCAGCGAGGCCGGTGGCACGGGGAGAATGCCCCGGTCGCGCAGAAATCGAGGCTTTGGAATCCTGCCGTTGCAGCGGGCGTGCAGCGATTGAGCGAGCAGCGGGAAACTGCTTGAAACCAAAACCGGCGCGGAAGCGTCCTATAGGCTAGAATCGGCAGAGAGAAAGAGCGGGATGTAGAACTGGAAGCAGCGGTAGGCGTAGAAGCACCCTTCAGTCGCCCAGTCGGGTGGAGGGCTACAACATGACAACGACCTCTCAGGAAGCCAGCGCGCCAAGAGCCAAATCTTCGATAGCTTTTCAGCCGGGGCGGCCCGCAATTTTCAAGCTTTGCTCGACCGTGGTGTTTGCGATGGCACTGGCCCTTGCGCCTGCTCCGGCTTTTGCCCAGCACGGTGGCGGAGGCGGCGGAGGTGGTGGTTCGCATGGCGGCGGGGGAGGCGGTGGCGGCCATGCCAGCGGAGGATTTGGAGGCGGTGGGGGGCATGCGGGAGGGACGAGCGCGTCCTCCGGGGGCGGCGGTTCACATGCGAGTGGCGCCAGCGCTGGCGGCGGGAATAGCAGCGGCGGGGGCGGGCACTGGTGGAATCCGTTTCACAGCAGTTCGTCGGGGAACGGGAAGGGCTCGACTGCAGTCGCCACGGGCAACGGTAAAGCTGCGACAAGTTCAAACCCGAGTTCCGAACATTTTGCGGCTGGAAATAACACCTGGCAGGAGCCGCCTGCGGTGCACGGATCCGCGAGCGTGAATCACTACGCTCCTGCGACCGGGACGCGGCCAAGCGTGGTTGGCAAGCGACCCACAAACGGAGCGATCGCTTCGAGCCGTGGCGCGAGTGCGGTGGCCGGGCCTCCGCATGTGTTTCCGCCGCGGCATCCGGGGCACCCGTATTATCCCTACTACCCCAATTACTTTTACCCGTACTACGGATTTGGATGGGGCGGAGGATTGTGGTGGGGCGGGTTTTCCCCCTGTGATCCGTTCTGGGGCTGCTACGGATATGGGTACGGTTACGGCGGAGGGTATGGATATTACGGCGGTAGTTTCGGCGGGGATTACAGCGCGGATTTGAGTTACAACTCGCCGGACGATGCGACGAGTTCGCAGGAACCGAATCCGAGTTTGTTCGCGGCGCCGCCGGCGGATACGGGGCAATCGGCAGGTGAAGCATCTCAGCAACAGCCGTACGTGATTTTGTATCTGAAGGATGGATCGAGCTACGCAGTGAGCGATTACTGGCTGGCTGGCGGGAAATTACACTACGTGACGTCTTACGGTGGCGAGAATGTGATTGACGAATCGCAACTCGACCTGCAGCGCACGGTGAATGAGAATGGGGCTCGCGGGTTGGATTTCACCTTGCGGCCGGAGCCGGCCGGAAATGGCGAGACAACTCCCGCGGCTGGCGCGCCGGCGGCGGATACAAAGCCGCCTGCGCCACAGCAGTGAAATTTGCACATGAGAGTGGGCTGCCGGCGAAATTGTGGCTTGGATTCTTTTTGTGTACACACACAACGACTTGACAAAATATTGAAGTGAGCGTATAAACTTATTCGTTAACCTCGAAAAGTGTAGAACGCATTGAGCAATTCCGGTTGTTAATCCCGCATCTCCCTTCCTTGGACTCGGTTCGCATAAATTCTTGGCAGGCAGTAACGGCGCTGGAGCCGAATTGCGTTCGGACACCGTCGAACGCGGGTCCGCATGACGAGTCAGCTCGCGCCGTGTGGCTGCAATATTCGCAGTTTGACTAGAAGCGCACACCATTCTGGAGACGCACACCGATGCCGAACTATAATGCGCAGAACCCTCCGTACTCAATTTTCCCAGGCGATGTGGCGTTAGCGTTCAACAACGAAGCGCCCGGCGCGGGACAGGCGAGCCAGCAGTTTGCGCTGCCCAGCTATGCCGGATTTCCGGAGAACGGGCGCGCAATCCGATGGCAGGTCAGTTTCGCAACCGCGCCGACGGCGGTGAATATTCAACTGCAAACTGCGATCAACGACGTGGATGCGCAGTACGCGGTGCCCACCGGGGCGACGAATATGAGCTCGACCTTGACCGCGGGCGATAATCTGGTGGCGACAGGTGTGCGCGCGAATTTCGTGCGTGCGAAGGTGATTTCGATTACGGGCGGTTCAGGCGTCACGGTGCAAATATTGGGATGATGCCCGGTGCGATATCGCTGTAACGGATGTTTCTTTCCACTGGACCGGATGCAGTGGTACGGTTTAGGTGTGCCGGGAAGCGTAATGGAAGGCGAATCCTGGGAATCGGTGAAGGCGTGGTGAATGAATCGGTCTCGATTGATTTTTAATTTTTTGATTGCTGCGTTTTTGCTGCCGATCGCAAGTTTCGCAGCGCCGCGATTTATGGACGGGGCCTGGTCTGCCGCGCGGACTGGTTTGAGCGGTGGGCAATCGAGCCAGCAGGCGGCTACGCAAAAGTCGAGCGGCCAAGCGCCGGCACAGTCGCCGGCGAACACGACGGCGCCGGCCCCATCCGATTCGGCGATGCACAGCATTACGCTGACATTCGATTATGACTTCACCAAGACCCCAGCGTGTTCCGCAACCGTGAAAACGCAGTGCGTCGCGAAATTCAGCGTGTACGACATTTCGAGTCACAAGCCGTATTTCCTGTTCTACGCTCCAGTGCCGAGCGGAGCGCATGGATTGATGAAAGGGATCACGGCGACCAGCCCGCAATTGCTGTTTGCGGTCGGCAAGCACCGGATTGCAGTTTCGGCGCAGGAACCGGACGGGAAGGAATCGCCGCCGCACGAGTGCAAGACGATTATAGAGATCAAGGCCGCGGGCACTGCGGATAGTTCCACCGCTCATTGATCGGGCCAGGGCCCGACGATTCAACTCGGTTCGTTAAGAACACCTGAAAAATATAGCCGCCGGGCCGTTTTTCTCTCGAAGTGTGTCTGCACGGGCGTGCAGCACCACAGCTTTTTTCAGATGCCACAGTGCGCCGGTTTCGTTCGTTCGCGATTTGCGAATGGCTGGACTCCGTGTGCGCGTACGGCGCTGGCGGGAGACATTTTGTGCTGTTGGCATCGCGACGCATTCGATTCGGCGTTGCTCGGAATTCTGGAAGTCGAGCAGAAACAGCAAGCTCAGACGCAGATAAAAACGAAGGTTCACAGGAGTCCCCCCATGCGGGACACGCGCAACGTCGCGGCGGAAAAAACGATGCCCGAGCGGCTCGACCCGGACCCGATACACGCGTGTCCCGCTCCCTTTCGAAGAGCGAAGTTGCGCGGGAGACGCCGGCGAGCGCCCAGCAGGGCGGTCCAGGAGCACACGGAACGAACGGTAGCTTCGTTTGTCGGGGAGGAGCCTGCGTTGTCCCGAATGGCGAGCCACGATGTGATGCAAAAGTCGACGGACAGAGCAGACCGGAAGAAGCGTGACCGCACGGTGGAACTGCCACCGATCGTACGGAATCCGGAAAACAGGCGCCGGCGAGTGAAGTTACCCGAAGCGATGCGTGAGATCGGGCTGGACGAATCGGCGCTGGCAGAAATGATGATGCAGCTTCTTCTCAAGCTTCGTGGCGCTTCAAAGCACGAGGCGGCGGAAGTTGCGAGGGATAAATTTCTGCTGGAGGTCGTGAAGGAGTCCGCGCGGATGCTGGATGGCTCGAAATCCGCGGGTAGCGAAATGCCGGACGAGGTACCCACGATTCTTCGATTGACGCACCACATCCCGCGGCCGGTGCGGGAGGGATCTGTGGAGCAGTAGGTGGAGGCAGCAAGCAGAGAGGCAAAGAAGCAAAGAAGCAAAGAAGCGGAGAAGCCGGGGTGATTAGAACTCTCGCCAGATTGGCGGGGTTCTTGAACGTGTTGAGGAGACTTCATGAGCGTAAGTAACAAAACGATTGGCTACATCGTGCAGCTGGGCGGGATCGGGTCGCTGGTGGTAGGCGCGGTGCTGAGCGTGCACCACGCGGCGATCGCCACGGCATTCCTGGCCGGAGCGGCTGCGTTCTACATCGGCAAGAAGATTCGGACACTGGCGTAGAAGGCTCACTGGTTCCGGCGGCGCCGATGCCCGATTACGTAATTGAGATTGTGCCCGGCGGGAACCGGAAGAAGCCGGATGCGGGAATGGCCGGCGGAGCGGACACGGGGGGCTTGCAGGCGCGCTTTGAAGCGGTGGGGCTCGACTGTCGCCCGTTTCCTAAGCAAGGCGAGTTTCATGCCTCGGCGGCGAAATACCGATTGTTCGGCGGGGCCGCGGGTCCTGGGAAGACGAAGGCGCTGCTGATGGAAGCGGTGATACAGGCGCTGGAGCATCCGGGGGCCAATACGCTGATTCTGCGACGAACGTTTCCAGAGTTGGAAGCGTCGCTATTGCATTATTTCCGGCGCGATATACCGCGACGGTTGTACACGAGCTTCCACGAATCGAAGCACGTGGTGGAATGGACGAATGGTTCGACGACACGGTTCGGCTATTGCGCCGGGGAGCACGACGTCTACCAGTACCAGGGCGCGGAATATTTGTTCATCGGTATTGACGAGCTGACGCTTTTTACGTTGCGGCAATGGCAATTCCTGACGAGCCGGAACCGCTGTCCACTGCCGGGCACGTTTCCGTCGATGGCGGGGGCGACGAACCCGGGAAACATCGGGCATGCCTGGGTGAAAGCGCTGTGGATTGACGAGCAGGCTGCGCCGGGCATGGAGCGTCCCGAGCAATATGAGCCGGCCGATTATGATTTTGTTGCGGCACGTCTGGCAGATAATCCGATTTATGCGCTGGACAGAAACTATAAAAAAACGCTGGAAGCGCTACCCACGCATTTGAAACGCGCGTTCCTGGACGGTGAATGGGACGTCTTTGCGGGACAGTATTTCGACAAGTTCGATGTAGGCCGGCACATTGCGCGCGCGGAGAGTCTGGAGTGGCAACCTTGGTGGCCACGGTGGATTTCGATTGATTGGGGGTTCGAGCATCCGGCGGCGGCCTATTGGCATGCGCAAGCACCGAAGCCGGAGCCGACGGAACGAGGCGGCGATGATCGTGCTCGGAAGGCCGGCACCGCGAGAGTGGTTACTTACCGCGAATATGTGACGCATCGCACGGCGCCGCGGGATTTGGCGCGGGAAATAATTGAACGGAGTTTACCGCACGGCGGCGGGGCGCGAGCGGACGATGGGGGGTTCGGGCGCGAGAAGATTAGCGCGATTTATCTTTCTCCGGACGCGTTTGCGCGACGCACGGATGACGCTTCCATCGCCGAGCAGATGGGTGATGTGTTTGCAGCGGCTGGCTTTCCGAGACCGACTCCGGCGGATGACGATCGCATCGGCGGCTGGATGCTGATGTATCAAATGCTGGATGCAGGCGAATGGCTCCTGACCGACAACTGCATGGAACTGATTCGCACGATACCGACGCTGGTGCGCGACTCCGCGCGAATTGAGGACGTGGAGAAGATGGACGGCGACGACGCGGCGGATGCGGCACGTTACGGATTGAAATCGCGCTATGCGGCGCAGCGCAGCGGGCAGGTAAGGCCGCCTGTGGAGCAGCGGCTGGCAGAGCGAGTGACGTCAGTGGATCCGACAATTCGGTCGATTCAGGCACGGAAGGCGCAGTTGGAGGAGAAAAATCGAGCGCAGCCGGTATCGTTCCTGCGAAGGCGGCGGACTTGAGCACGTGTCGTTGAATTGGACGAGGAGAGATTAGGGCATGAAGCTGCAGGAGATTTGGCGCTGGTTATTTCGCGGGAAATATTCCGCGATTTTGGAAGCGGAAGTAGCGCGGCTGCGAGCGGAGAATCGGGCGCTTTTGAATTCAATCCTGGGGATCGCGGGTGTACCGCCGATTACGGTTGGAGCGCCAGGCGCGGCGCCGGTGCCTGACGCGCGAGCTGCGGCCGCGGAAACCGGGACTGCGCAACAAGGTGTGACGCCTGGCTCTACGGTTTCGCGCGTTGGTCCGAAGAACGCTGCCAACGTCGCCGCTCCAACGCGACGGCGTTCGTGGCACCAGGTTTACCGGATGCTGGAGATTGATTCGGCGCGGAAGAAAGAGGCGGTTTAGTTGAGGCGGAGCGAGTAACGCCGGCGGGTAAGGTTTTCATTCCGCATTTCGATTCTGAATCTGGAGGGCATATGCCGTTTATTCGAGGGCGTTACCACATTAATGCGATTGCGGGGGAAGCGTTGGAGGCAGCGCGCGAAGCCGAAGCGGCGTTGCTGGCGCTGGAACACGACTCGGAGCAAGCCGGCGGGGAAGACGATGCCAGTGGGGACGACGACGGCGGCGCAGCAGGAACGGGGAAGGGTCCAATTCATCGCGTGGAGATCGAGGCGGCAGAGCTGGTTCCCGCGCACTCCGGGCGGGCGCAGCGCGGATTTGTGGCGCACGTCCACCGGGAGGCGGCGCAGCCTTCGGGCCGAACCGCTGGTGCGTCGGCCGATGCAAGTGGCACGTCAAGTTCGCATAACGGGCGGGGAATCGCTGCGCAACAAGGGGCAGCGAACGATTTTGGGTCATCGCGGCCGCTTCGGCCCGGACAACTGCCAAGCGGCGGTTATACCGCGCGTCCGGAGACGCACGTGTTTGCGGATCACCGCGATCTGGTTAATTTTTTGCGAGATGAGTTTGCGAAACAGTGCAAGAGCTAGTGCCAGCCCGTGATCCGGGGCCCACTTCCATCGGACTGAAAACGAAAATCAAGTCGAGTCTCAGGGGCATTGGGGGACAGCGAGCAGACTTACCACAGTCTGGTTTAGAATGATTGCCTTCAGGACGGCGGCTGTGGAGCGAGAATGAGCTTCGGGATTTGGGATACTCCGAGCGGCAGATCGCGGCGCTGGGGCAGGCGCGGCAGAGGGTATGCGCGGGCGCCGATGTTCGCGCGAGTGGGGGTGGTGCTGGTTGCGGCGGTGTTGGTAGGGACATTCGCATGGGAAGGCGTGGAACGGCTGCATCATCCACCGAGGCCGGCGGGAGCGGTAACGATCGGGGTTACGCCCGGCAGCGCGAGCAGCGCGCCGGCGATGCCGGCGTGGGAGTCGCAAGTCATGGACGCGCTCGCGGAAGCCACGACGCAGGGAGCGGGCGGAAATATCACATCCGCGGAAGTGGAAGTGGATCGAGCAGCGGCGATCGTGACGGCGGAGAGGATGCAAGAGCAGGCGGCAGCGCCGGATTTTTTCGAATCTGGGATCCAGGGGCTGGATCGCGTCTTGCTGACCCATCCAGATAATCAGAGACTGCTCGAGCACACGATACAGGCCAAGATTGAGCTGGCGCAGCTGCGTTGCGCGCAGCCCACGGAGGCAGGGAGCGCAAACGGCGATGGCGCGGCCACTCGGCGGAATCAAGGAGCAAACGACAGCGGGATCGGCGCCGTTCCGGTGGGACCGGGAGCTCAAGCGCCGCACTCTGTAACGATTCCCGGGCACGTGGTGCTGGCTTCACCACGCGCGGTAAGCGCGCAGAGCGTGCTGGACGCCGCGACGGCGAAAGGGAATTACATTGACGCAACGTTGATGCCGGAGACGGCGGAGATTATTTTGCCGCCGGCAACGCGGCTCTTCTCGGACGACGTGCGTGTGGAAGGACTCACGTTCCAGGGAGCTTCGCAAACGCTGGACGGGATCCACTGGAAGAACGTTACGTTCATTGACACGCGATTGCGATATGAGAGCGGGCAGGTCTCTCTGAACAATGTGCGGTTCGTGCGCTGTACATTTGGATTTTCGCTGGATGAGCGCGGCGGGCGGCTGGCGAGCGCGATCGCGCTGGGGCAAACGACATTCGTGATTGAGTAAAGGCTTCCGGGACGTGCGCCGCAATGGCGAGTTCCCGGAGGAATGAACACCTTCCGAACGACGCAGGGCCACTCGTTGAAGCGACTCGAATCCCGTCATTCATTGTAGCGCGCCCGCAATGGCGCGCAGAAGTGCGCCGCTACACACCTGATATAGCTTGCCAGTTAAAGGATCGTGCATGCCCAAGCAGAAATCAATTTCAGCGGCGGACCCGGCGATCGTGCCGGTGGAAGGACCGGCTAGCGGGAATGGAGGCGCTGGTGCTGCGCTCGCGAGCAGTTTGCCCTTGGACACAGAATTCGGGGCCGGCGCTTATGGTCCGAATAATGAGCAGTTACCCGAGCGGTTAGAAAGCGCGCTGCGGCGGCTGGTGCATCAATTCTCATTTGAATCGGAGTCCACGCGAAGACAGGAAGTACGGCGGATCAAACAGGCGCACCAGTTCTGGCGCGGTTTGCAGTACTTATGGTGGAACGAACGAGACCAAAACTGGCATCTGCCTTTTGAGCAAAAGCTTTCGGACAATTCGTCGCTGGAAGATTTGCCGCGCTATGAATTCGTGACAAATATTTACCAGGCGTTCGGGCTTTCGCTTGTTTCTGTGCTCTCGCAGGACGTTCCGCGCGTGAGGTTCTTTCCTTCGTCCGCGCAGGCGGAGGAGGATGTGGCGGCTGCCAAGGCCGCGACAGAAGTGGCGCAGCTGGTGGAGCGGAACAATCGCATCGGAAATTTGATTGTGGAAGAGGCCTTCAATCTCTGGACCGACGGGAAAGTGGGGGCTTACGTACGGTTTGTAGTGGACGGGCAACGATTTGGGTTTCATCCGGAGACGGAGATTGGCGCGCGCGAGATGAAGATTGGCGCGGACGTTTACGTGTGCCCAGAATGCGGCGAGGTGAGCAAGATTGATGAAGCGAAACAAAGAGAGATCCCTCGCTCCGCTCGGGATGACAGCGAAAGTCAAGGGCCGAAAAACAAACAAGTTCAACTTCCGGGAGACGGCGAGCGGATCGTCGGGGGTGGCGACAACAATTCGTCGCTGACGTGCGACGCTTGTGGTGCTCTATTGTCGGAAGAGGATTTTGTTGCGGCGGAAACTTTGACCGTACCGACGGCGGAGACACGACAGAGGGTGCCGAACGGGCAGGAAGTGGTGACGATCGTGGGCGGGCTGGAATTGAAGACACCGCCTTGGGCCAACGAGATGCACGAGTATCCGTACATCCAGTGGAACATGGAAGTGCACCAAGCGAGGCTGCGGGCGGCTTATCCGCATGCGGCGGATAAGATCGGTTCTCCGGTGGCGAGCGGATCGCAGGAGTATGAGAGGCTGACGCGTTTGGCGCAGTCGCAAGGCGGGCCGCTGACTGAGGGGGGAGATTTCAACATCAATTTGATTACGTTTCAGAGGACGTGGCTGCGGCCTTGGGCGTTCTTTGCGCTGGACGATAAGTCGTTGCGCGACGAGTTGCTGGAAATGTTTCCCGACGGCGCTTATGTCGCCTTTGCGGGGGATGCTTACTGCGAATCGCGAAGTGAAAATATGGACGATCACTGGCGCGTGTTGCACGCGCTGCCGGGGGATGGCTCGAGCGGGCGTCCGGCGCTGGGCGACGCGTTGATCAGCGTGCAGGAACGATTTAACACGCTATCGAATTTGCAAATGGAGACTTACGAGTACGGGATACCGCCGATTTATGCTGACAGTGAAGTGCTGGACTTTGACGCGCTGCAGAATCAGACGGCGGAGCCTGGCGCGCATTACCCGGCACGGGCGAAACCAGGGCAATCGCTGGCAGCGGGATTTTTTCAGCCGGATGCCGCAGAAGTGCCACCTGATCTGGCAGAACATGCGGCGGGCTTGATGGGACCGGTAGCGCAGTTTTTGACCGGGGCGTTTCCGGCGTTATTTGGCGGAGCGATGTCGAACAACGACACCGCGTCCGGCTATGCAATGGCGCGGGACCAGGCGATGGGGCGGATTGGGCTGGTATGGCGCCGGATGAAATTTTTTCACGCGGACATCATGCTGCCGGCGGTGGACTGCTTCCGCAAGAATCGACCAAACGACGTGGAAGTAACTTTGCTGGGTGCCGGCGCGGCATTCGAATCGAAGTGGATACGGCTGGCGGATCTGAAGGGGAATTTGTTCAGCTACCCGGAGACCGATGAGCAGTACCCGACGCTGTGGTCGCAACAGCGGGCGGTGCTGCTGCAATTGCTCGGGAATCCGGATCCACAGATGCAGGCGGTGCTGGCGCATCCGGAAAACATGGCCTTGGTGAAGCGGTTGATTGGATTGGAAGAATTAGTGGTGCCGGATGAAGAGTCGCGGACAAAGCAATATCGCGAGATAGCGCAATTGGTTGGGGAGATGCCGGTGGTACACCGCCAGGACGTGACGGCAGCCGTGGGGCCGACGGCAGCGGCGGCTGCGGGAGGCGGAGTGGATGCCGAAGTAATCTTACCGAGCATCATGCCGGACGAATTTGCGGATAATCACGCGGTGGAGCTGGAGGTTTGCATGCGCTGGTTTTCATCGGACGCCGGGCAGGTGGCTAAGATCGAAGCGTCGTTGGGGTTCGCAAACGTGCGGGCCCACGCGCTGTTTCATCGAGACTTCTTGCGGAAGCAGCAGGGTGCGGCGATGAGCAATTCAAAATCACCACAGATGAACACAGGTAAACGCAGATAAAAGCAATGTAAAGCAAAAACCCTTTGCGGCGACGTGTGTCTGCGGAATCAGATTGCTACGTGGCGTCAGACCTATGGCGCACTGAACTGCGCCACTACAACTTCAAATGCTGACTTTCGCCGAAACGCCGGGATACGCCAAGCTACAGGGCGCGTTCGACGTTGCCACTGGAGTAGCGGGACGCTCCGTAGGCGCTCTTTTGCGTTGGCGGCGGAGAAACCAGGCGAACCACGTGAAGCAAGCGTTCGGGCTTGAACGGCTTGGCCATGCAGACGACCGCGCCGAGCTGGTGGCTGGCGGAGTAATCGGCGGGCTGCGCGGATTTCGTGAGGAGAATTACCGGGACGCGCTGCAAGCGATCATTGCGTTTGATGATGAGGCAGAGGTCGTGTCCGGACATGTCCGTGCCTTCTACCTCTGCGAGAAAAACTGCCGGGACAGTGGTGCGCAAAATATCCAGGGCTTGCTGTGCCGTGGGGACAATGACGACAGTGTAGCCGTCGGTGGAAAGGACGTTGCGCATGATCTCGGCGGTCTTCGGGTCGGATTCAACGATTAGAACGACCGATTGTTGTTTGGCGCTGCCGGAGCGCAGCGAAGCACCGACCATGGACGGATCCGCATTCGTCGCGCCGGCAACCGCCTCGGATTTCGCGTTGATAAATTGCACGGCGACGGCGTAGTGGCCGTCTTGCTCAACGACGCGCACAATTTCCGCGGGCTGTGCGGTATTGAGCGCGGCAGCAGCGGTGGAATATGGGAACGTAACCTCGAGGCGCTGGCCTTTCCAATAGCCAGTGCGCGCGGCCGTGAAGAGCAGCCCGTCGCGCGAAACGTCAATGCTCTTGCAGACTTCTTCGAAGGGCTCCGGCGAATTGAGACCTCGCACGTGAACCTGGGCTGTGATCTTGGCGCGTTTGCGACGGCGGCGATCGGTCGCAACTGGAGCAGCGGACGATCGGGGAATTGCGTTGGGCTCTGCGGAACCCGTTGGCGGAGTGCTCATCAAGTTACCTCAGTTTTCGAGCGAGGTCTGTCGCGTCCCCCTGGACTGCGGTACAGCTCCCCCCGCTGATAGCTAGATTTACAGGAGGAACGTGGCGCGGGGAATAGTACTGTCGTTTCATTTTGGAAAACTTTTCCAGGGATGGGTGGGGATGTTCCGTAAGCCCTGGCGGGTCAGCTAGTTGGTGATGTTTCGCCCGGTGTTCACGGAGCGTTATCGATAGAGATGTTAAGAATCATTGGGAGCGCCAGAATATGGGAACGGAGACGGTCGCGGCACCTGGCTTGAACAGCCGCTCGAGTGACGATGAAATTCTTGGATTGACGACGCATGTGCCGAGAAAGAACGCGCACCGTGGCGTGGACGCTGCTTCGCGCGATTTAGCTGCGGGACGCGATGAGCAATTGGATCTGGAACTTGGAGGTTCCGATGGGGTTCGGGACGATGGCGGAACGCGCGGAGAAGCCCGAGAGGAATCGAGAAACGTCATAGATGCGGCGAGGCGCGCGGCCGAAAATTTGACGCCAGAGGATGTGCCGCCGAATTTGCGGGAGGTGTTCGAGGCCAACCCTGAATTGCGGGACGCCTGGCGGGACGTCAACGAGTACCGCGAGACGTTCGCGACGCCGGAGGAGGCGCGGTCTGCGACAGCGCTGTTAGGGGATTTGAACAGGATGGACAGCCTTTTCTATTCGCGGCGTCCCGAAGATCACGCGGAGCTGGCGCGAGCAGTGGCAAAATTGGATCCCACCGCTTTCGCGTCCTTGGCCCGTGAAATGGCCAACTTGGCGACGAGCGCGACGCAGCGATCGGGTGAGGGAACTCGCCAAGTGAGGCGAATTGCGGAAGGCGAGGAAGGGGCAACGTCCAGGAATCCCCTGGGGGGGATTCGAACCGCAAGAGGTGCGACAGGATGTGACGTCAAATCAAGATGGCCGGCCGGATGCGCGGCCCGAGACCCGGCAAGAGGCTGCCGCGCAGGGCGGATTAACACCGGCGCAGACGGAGTTCTTTCACGCGACGAATGCCGCGGCCGTGCAGAGCGTTTTGAACGCGATCGAAACGCAAGTGGAGCGATTGCTGCCCGAGGGAATCGCCAAATCGGCGCGCAACCGGGTGGTGGGCGAAATATACCGCGAGATTGACGCGACGTTGCGCGGAAACCGCGCTCTGGGACAGCAGATGAGGGAAGCGTTCCGGTCAGGTGCGCTCGACGAGGATCACCGGCGCGCGATCGTTTCGCTCGTCACGGGGCGAGCTCGCCAGGCGTTTCCGGCGGTCGCCAAGCGGGTGTTGGACGAATGGACCACGACGGTGGTATCCGCTAATCATGCCCGGCGGGCACGCCAGCGAACCGCTGAGCGTCGCGTGGACATCGCAGGGTCGGGAGGCGCCGGGAACGATGGACGGCGCGCGGCCTCGCCGCGAGACATTGATTATGCGCGGATGTCCGACGCGGACATCTTGAACCTATAGCGACGTGTTGGAGCGCAAAACAGCGGTCGCGGACGCACTAGAGCGAAGGCCTGTTGGTCGCAAGCTTGTAGTTGTAGATGATCTGGGCGAGTGAACTGGCGAACGACTTGATCTGTGCGGTGGTGAGCGCGGGCGTGAGATGGACGAGACCTGACGCGATGAAATTATCCACAAGCGTGGACAGGCTCGAATTGACTTGCGGCCAATTCACGGTGCCGTCTGAGCCGGTGGCGGTGATGACGTAGGAATCGATGATACGGAGCGTGACTCCGGGCGTGAGGATCTGCAAGACCTGCTGATTGACGTTCATCGCGTTGACGAGATCCTGCGTGAACCACTGGAGATCCTGCAGGTCGGTTCCCGAGGGCGGCCAGACAAATCCCGAGGTTGCTGCTGCAGCGACGATCTGGGCGATAGCGGCGGTTTGTGCCGCGTCATTGAATGTGCCATTCGCATTTTTGGGCGGGAGCGCGTCGGCGATTGCGCTGGAGAGGCCTACCAGGACCAGATACGTCTGATCGGTTTGCAGGATTTTGGTAATGGCCACACCGTAGTCCTGGAATTGCGCGAGGGTCATACCGTAGCGCGGCTGCGTGAGTCCGGTGGAAACGGCGTTTCCGACGAAGCACTGGACCGCTGCGGCCTGGCTGGCGGCGCAATCCGGCGGCGGTGACGACTGGGCGCGCACCGGTGAAGGCAGCGCTACGTTGAGCGCAACAGTCACCATCAAGACCGCGACACTCAGAAAATGGGATGTCATTGGATAGCCTCGACGGCACCCTCCCGCCCATACACCCAGGCGGGTGCCACTTCGCGCACATCGTTGCGCGTTGAAGAGCGCAACTCCACTGGTCTGAAGGCGGGTTTATGGCCCGGGTCAAAAGACACTGAAGGGACAGAGACGAACGTCTCAGCGAAAGAAAAGCGGTACAAATCGGGCGAGAATTGAGCCGGGTCGCTTTTCGTGCATTTTCATCAATGCCAGGTAATTAGCCCAATGAGGTTCGCCCCGTCTCTGCTTTGTAGGTATATATGATGTGGGCGATGGAATTGGCAAATGTGGTCACTTGGGCCGCGGTAATTCCGGCTGGAACTTTGATCAACCCGGCTTTGACGAAGGAGTTGACGGCATTCGTGAGGTTGGTTTCCACCTCGGTCCAGTTGACCTGACTGCCCGCTGTGGCGGTGACGACGTAGGAATCGATCATGCGCAATGAAATGCCGGGAGTGAGCAACTGCAGAAAGCCGGAATTGTCGTTCATGGCTGTGGAGACATCGCGAGCAAACCACTCCATATCCTGAAGCGTCGTTTTCGAAGGGATCGACACAAGTCCGGCAGCAGAGGCAGCGCTGACGATGTCGCCAATCGCGTGGTGTTGCGCGAACAGATTCGGAGAGCCATCCGAATTGGAGGGCGGCATAGCGTCCGCCACGGCGCTGGATACGCCGACCAACACGAGATAGGTGTGGCGAGTCTGCAGGATTTGTGAAACGGCAATGCCGTAAGATTCGAATCGAGCGAGGGTCATCCCGTAACGCGGCTTTGTGAGGTTGGTAGCGACGGCGTTGGCCACGAAGCATTCCACCGCAGCTTGCTGGCTGGCGGTGCAATTCGTCGCAGCGCTTGTCGAAAGGGCTGAGGCGGCCGCGCTGACGAGACACACCAATACAATCGACTGCTTCCGCAAATCCATGTGGTAACCCTCCGTGTGCATTCCTGCAGAGTGTCTTCCTGCGTGAGGGGGGAACGCAGGCGTCCGCGGCCTGTGGATTTAGAATCGGCTTCTGCTTCCTGCAGATAGTGCGCCTTCCCGAGAATAATGCACGCCGTCGCGAGGGTGCTCAACTGGCCGGCGTGCAGCAGTGGACCTGTATTGCGAGACTGGCCAAGAACAGGGTACGGGACAGTTGCGGAATGGCGGCGAATCGGACAGCGCGAGGTGGAATGGGAGTGGGAATGGCAAGGGAGCAGCTGGAGGCGATCACAATTTCCGAAGCACCCGTCCGAGGAGGACATCCACGCACGGCCTCACGGCAGCACGCAACAGCATGGCGGCGCTGCTAGCGGCGACCTATGGCGCGGCGAGATTGGGCCGCGCCTCACGAAATTCAATCCAAGGGAGAAATTGACAATATGGCACAGATGCAGAACGCCCAATCGGTTGCGTTGCAACTGGAAAAAGTCCGAGACAAGCTGCCGCTGCTGTACGAGCGCGACGATATTTTACTGACGATGATTCAACAGCGAGGCGATGTGGAACGCGTCAGCTCGCGAAACATGCGTTTGCCTCTGCAGATTCGTCCGGGTGGCAAGGCCGGCCTCGCGAACATGGATGGAGGGGACCTGGGCCGGGGATCGGGAACAATCTACGACGTGGCGCAGGTGACGCCGGTATTCTTCCGCCACGCCGTGGAAATCACGAAGCTGGTGGAGTACGCCTCGAATGCCCCGGAGAAAGCGATTGAGAACACGGCGAAACGCGAAGTGAAAAATGCGATGGCGCAATTCCGCTCGTTTCTCGACAAGGTGATGCACACGAACGGGAACGGAGTGTTGGGAACGATCAGTTCGATTACGACGACTGGGCTGCCTAGCGGAGTGGCGGCGCAATTTGGAATGGCCAAGCCACCTGGAGCACAGCTCTTTTACTTCAACCAAACCGTGCAGGTTTATGATTCGACGCTAACGACGAACCGCGGATCGGCCAACGTGGTGCTGGTTGACCCCTTCAATTCGTTGATTCAGGTGGATTCATTGCCGACGGGTACGGCGGTGAACGACGTAATTGTTCACGACGGGCTAAGCGGGGCGCAACCGACGTCCTTGTTTGGCATTTTGTATCACCAGTCAAATGCGACGACGGGAACCTGGCTCAATCTAAACCGTTCGACGTATCCGGTGGAATTGGCGACTCCGGTTGTGAACGGGAACAATTCCGCGATCACTCCGGGTGCGGTACGACTGGCGATCAACAAGGTGAGAAAGGCATTGGGATCGAATCAGGTGTCCAAGCTGATTGCCTACACTGCGCTCGAACAAGAGCACCAGTGGGAGCAGCTAGGCGTGACGATCTCGCAAATCATCAAGGAAGGAGCCGGCGGACGGGCGAGCGACCTCGACCTGCTTTTCACCGGCGAGAAATCAATGGCCGGGGTCCCGATCAAATCTTCCATCAATGCCAACCAAACTCGCGTGGATTTCCTAGATCTTTCGCACTGGGGACGCGCGGTGATGCAGGACATTGACTTCTACGATGTCGGCGGGCAAACGGTATTTCCGATTTACGGCTCGAGCGGCGGACTCTCGGCGGCGTATATTTTCTATTTCGTTACCGGATTCCAGGTGTGGAACGAATCACCGCGCAGCGGAGCCTTCATTAACGACCTGGCGATACCGACAGGTTACTGATCGCTCGGCGGCGGGAGTAGCGGTGCGGTGGGGCTTAGCAGTACATTTCGACGGAAAGTCGCAGAACGGACGGGGCGGTCGGCTAACAATTAGCGGCCGTCCCGAGAATTAAACACACGCTGGAGTCTTAGATTCTTGGTCACAAGAGCACAAACGTCGCCATCGCCGGTGATTCGCGTGACGCGGGAAACGCACGAAGCCGCCTGGCATATTCAAGAACGGGTGCGGCGCGCGGGAGGGGCGAATCGTCACGGGGAACCTAATTTTCGAGTGGTTTGGGGCGGATCGCGGCTCACATGGATCGGGGGGCGTTGGACGGATCGCGACGCGAACAGAAACTTCGTGCGGGAACGCATCGAACTGCGGCGCGTACCAAAATATCTGCCGACTGAGCGGTGGCACGTGGAACGTTGGATGCCGGCGGAATCGTACGGTTCGCCGGAAGAGTGGTATGAACAAACGACGGAAATAGAGGATGGAATACGGATCGCGGCGCTGGGGCCGTACCCGGCGCGCGGGGAGTATGAGCATTGTTTCACGCTAGAAAGCGCGCGCGGAGAATTCATTCCGATGACGGCAGCGGCCTGCGATTGGATTGTGCGTGCGATTGAGTGGTCGCGGAAGCAGGCACTCAGGGAGCGCCGCGGAGCGATTGCAGCGCGAGAAGCACGCAGAGCGCGGGACTGGGACCGGGATGCCGACAGTTTGCTGGATGATGCCGGACCGGCCTTTCGTGGTGCGCCATTCGTCTGCAGCAATGCAGGCTGAAGCGGGCGACAGGCATCGCCGGCAAGGCCGACCGACTTGTCGCGGATTCGAAAGTAGTAGGGACTGCTTACTACAGTCCGGGGATTCGATAAATCAACCAACTGAAGGAAACTCACTTGAACACGACTGGTACAGTTACACCCAGCACGCGGCGCGACATGCTCGTGGATACGCGCGCGAAGCATGATACGGCCGCTACGGTTACGATCGCTTCGATTTCCGACCAGGACTGGTACATCTCGCGCACGCACGGCATCTACCACATTCCTGCCTGCGTGAGCGGGAAGGCATATGCCGTGGTGCTGATTACTTCGCGTGGCGATGCGCTTGACCTGGGCGACAACCGAAAATTTCCGTTTACGATTTCAGCGCGGGAGATTGCGGATGATCTGCTGCAAGACCTGCGGGACCACGGGGTGTTCGTGTGTGCCGGCGCACGCCCTACGGCGGAGGAACTCAGCGAGGCGACGGCCCGGCGCGATCAGTTCTACCAGCGACTGGTGACTGACGGCGACACGATGTGGGCGCGAGGACACTCCTTTCGCGAGATCTCGGATTTGCACCGGCGCGCAGCGATAGCATTGGGCGCGGAACGCGAGTGGGCATACGTTCCGATGCGCATGAGCGACTGTCCGGCATGCGGAGAAAAAGTGAAGCCGGGAGTAGCGGTGTGCAGGCACTGCGGTGCGATTTTGGACCAGGAAAAAGCGGCGAAACACGGACTGGGCGTGGGCGCGGCCGCCGGAAACGAACGGCGGGTGGCGGCCGAGCGCGTTGAAAAGAAACTCAAGGGTTAGAGCGCAAGGGCGGAAGCTGCGGGCCGGCGTATCAGGCCCGACGTCAACCCGGAGCGGGCGGTCCGCAGCACGATCACTGTGTATCGATAACTAGGCCAGCAGTTGCGAAGTCAACCTACGCCGAGAGAGCAGCACAAGACCCAGTAAACCGACGCCGAAAAGAAGAATCGTGGAGTTTTCGGGAGTGGCGACGTACGATGCGGTGCCGCCGTTCATGACGATGTTATCGCTTCCAACCCCGCTGCACGATCGGCAATAGCCTCCGATGAAAGTGATCGTCGAAGGATAAGTGCCAGCGAGATTAAACTGCGGCCACTCGATTAGAAATAGCGACGATCCGGACACGACTTCGAAGTAATCGGTACCAAACGGGTCGAACACGAGGCACTGGTTGCCGCCGGTCAATCCGTTACAGGTAAACGAAACGCCATCGGCGGTGAAGCTCGAGTTGATCAGCGTGGTCAGGCCGGTGCTGGTGCTGTGGTCGAACTCAATTGTGCCGGAGTAGGTGCCGCTAGAGGCGAGCGTGCCGCTGAACTGATACGTGCTGGTGGAATCGGCGCGCGCCGTCGTCGGCAGCAACACGAAAGCTGCGGCCAAAAGCATCCCGGCGAAGAGCCGAAGCAGCGATTCTTTGCGACCGTGGTTATACGTCCCAGTCAACTGATTCATATATGTACTCCCCCTGGATCTGGCTGCGCTCGCACCGCTGTTACCACACGGTGACCGGCGGAAGTAACTCTGCAAGAGACGTGCCATTTCGGCACTGTACCTGAAAGCCCGCAACGAGGTAGCAGAGCGGGTGTTATATCCCAGCGAGACTCGGCGTAATCCGATGAAACTACGTCTGTTACGGGGGATAGTGCGCTCCTCAACGGTGTCTCGCGCACCACTATCCGCGGTCTGCAGGGCGTCTAATTCTTTACTGCCTGTGGAAATCATTTGGCCCATTTGTCGCTGATTTTACTGTCCAGGACCGGTCGGCATAGCCCTCGAGGCGCAATGGATTTAGAATCCAGTTGGGGCATCTGCCCAGATGACGCCCATCGAAATGCGAACATTGAGCGAAAGGGATTAAACGATGGCTAAGCTTACGAGCCGGGTAACGACATCGCAGAATAACGCAAAGTCGCGCGAGGGATGCGGAACCCGGCGGCTCGGAAGATTGATTCGGGTCGATGAAGGGAGTGATCGGGAGTACATGACGGTGGACCGGCGAGATGCGGGTCGTGGAAGGGAGCGCGGCACGCTTATGGTATCTGCGGCCAATTTTCAGAAGTCGCCGCGCACGTCGAGTGGAGGATTTTTGGCCACAGTCAAATTCCTGACGATCGTTGGAGCTGCGTTGGCAGTTCTGACACTGGGAGTGTCGCCAGCAAGGGCGCAAGGTTCTCGCCGGGACGACATCGTTTTCGGACCGTCAGGGCACCCAATTGCGGGCGCGACGGTAACCGTGTGCCAAGCGACTGCGACCGGGACGCCGTGCACGCCGCTGGCGACGATTTATACGGATGCGACCCTCACGGTGACGTCGCCGAATCCATTCCGGACAGACGGAATAGGGAACTACCACTTTTATGCGCCAGCCGGACGGTACATGGTGCAGATTAGCGCGCCCCAGATCACCGGCACAATAACTTATCCCGATGTGATTCTACCGGCGGACGTGTCGTCGTCTGGAGCGGGCAACAACATTTCGGCGTTCGGACTGACGCTGGGGGGCAACCTGAGTGTAGCGGGCAATGCGACAGTTTCGGGAACGCTGAGTTCCACGAACTTCAATCCCGGCACACTCACTCCATCCACGTTGAGTGTACTAGGGAATGAAACAGTTACTGGTCCGCGGCCACGAATAGACGTGACCGCGTTCGGCGCGAAGGGTGATAACACGACCGATGACACCGCCGCGATCCAGGCCGCGATCACGGCTGCGTGCGCGGGAG
Source organism: uncultured Acidobacteriota bacterium (assembly GCA_963780035.1). Lineage (GTDB taxonomy): Bacteria > Acidobacteriota > Terriglobia > Acidiferrales > UBA7541 > Palsa-295. The sequence goes on from CAWAAG010000031.1 coordinate 39,298, forward strand.
GCGCAACCGGTGGCGGCAGCCTATACCTGCCCACGGCTGGCAACGGATCCGCGTACAAGTTGAGGCAGGCACAGGGCGGGCCCGGCAGCACGGCTCCCACATTCACCACTTGCTCTGGTCTGACGATTGAGGGGGCCGGAAACGGCACAACGATGCAGTTCATGGGCGGTCCCACGGCAAAGATAGTGGTGAATGCCGGTGCAAACCCCAGCGCAGGACCGTTGTTTTACGTTCCCGGCGGCGGCGCAGGTAATTCGGTAGCTTTCAAGAATCTCATCCTGGCTTGTCAGAACCAGTGCATCAATACAGCCGGTTCCAATGTGACGTTGCTAAACGTCGGGCTAGCGGTGCAGAACATGGGATCGAGTTATGCGGATAATGTGGCGCTGGTACAGGACGGATTCTGGTTCACGTGGCGGGACGGGGCGGTAAACGGTGGAATCCTGATGCCGGTGTATAACAACGGAACCGGCGCTTATCATCAGACCATCGAAAATGTGACCTTCAACGGGGGCAATCTGGGCACGATCGGCAGCGGCGCGATTACCGGAGCGCCCGTGATCGTGGACCTGCGCCAGAACACCATGAGCTATGCGGGCGTCTGGTCGTTTGTGAACGACAGCGTGGAAGATGCGAATTCGGACTTTTTGCAAGTGGAGAACTCGACCGGGAACGGTTGCGGGACGGCGCTGCCAGCTGGACTCGAAGATATCACCATCAATCACATCACGTATGCGGATGGCGCAGGGCAAACCGCGATGTACACTTCCGGCATTGGGATGGCCGGCTGCAATTCAGCCGGTATCGTGGTTCTCAATTCCAACGGCGACAATGGCAACGGCGGCGACGCGATCCGCATGACGAATGGTTCGCTCAGCGGCGCGTTTGTAATCGGACCTCCTGGGTACGCGACCGCTGTGGTGGACGGCAACGGCAATCCAGTGGCTGGCGCGGTGACGCAGTCGAACAGCGGCCTGGATTCCTACACGAACACGACGACGACGGATCACCTGCGGACAGACCTATCGGTAGCAAACCAGGCTGTTCAGCTTCGGCCTGGAGCGTCCGGATTTTCGGCCACAGCTTCAGGTAACGCCTTCCGTAGCGCGTCACTGGACCCGATTTTTGGATTGATGCTATCCCCGGGTAATGATTACGGGTATACCTCGAGCATCGGCCAGGCTGTGACCGGAGACACGGACCTGTACTTCGCGAGCCTCATGCCGCCGACCAGCGTCAGCGGGACTGCGACGACCGGTGGCACGCTCGCAGCAGGCTCCTACTGGTACGCGATACGGGCGGCGCTAACGAACAATTGTAGTACGCCCACGCAATCGGCGCCGGCGGTGTACGGGCCGGTGGCAGTTAGCGGCGCGAACAACGCCGTGCAACTCAACTGGACACAGATTCAGGGTATCTCCGCAGTAGGGAACTATTGCGTGCAGAGATTTACGGCAGCGCCTGGCAATTCGCTTCTAGCTTCCACTCCTTCGGGGCAGATTTCGACCGCGAGTACTTCATCCAGCTGGCTGGATACGGGCACGACGGGTACAGGAAACACGAGCACGGCGATTATGACGAGCTCGCTCGTTGCCGTGCACCGGTTCACGCCAAACTCGCTGGGAGTGAATACCACCAATCCGCTATTCAACTTGGATGTGAACGGAACAGCCGCGGTGAACTCGCTGAATGGAGTGCAAAAGGCGGAGCGATTCGCGGCAGCGGATGCGGCCTTACAGATCAATGCTTGTTTGACAGCCGCAGCGACGAGTTCCAGCGTCTGCGATGCGCGAGGACTGACCGGCACGCTGACGGCTACGCATCACATCACGATTCCTGCCGGCACAACGCTGGAGTGGGGACAAGCGCAGCTGGTAATTTCGGATTCGACTACAAACGACGCGATCGAATTGGCGGGTGATGGTGCGTCGCTGGTCGGATATCAGGAGAGCGGGCTGGGCACGGTGCCGGCTCCGGATACGTCGGGCTACATCGGCTGCGGGATTGCGGGCTGCACAGTGGTGAAGAAGCCGAATCCGACGGCATCCAAGATTAATTACGTGCACATTTTCGGGATGTACCTGCAGGCGAACGGGGCAAACTCGAGGGTAATCGACATGACCTCGATCGGACATTCGGACATCGAGAACAATAACTTGCAGCTTGGTACCGGGGGAAATTCGTACGGGGTGTACGGCAACTCGTCGGTGGGTGGATTCGACGGTTCGAATACTCTGTTCAAGCACAATAACTTTCAGCCAGAAACTACGGGTGATGCGTGCTTCTCTCTTTCCGGAACGTTTAACGCGGTGGTGCTGGAGCAGAACGCGTGCGTGCTGCCGCCCGGCGCTTCGACCGGGTATACGTTCGCGAAGGACTCGAACGGCAATTATCCGAATAACGACGAAGTGTACGGAAACGATTGCGAAACGTCATCGCAAGCGTTCAATCAGATATGTTTCAACATTGTGGGGGCGACGTCGATTACGTTTGGACCGAATAACCGCTGTGAGAATGTTTACAACTGCTACCAATTTCCGAACGACGGCTCGGCAGTGGGAATCCACGTACTGGATCCGTATCTATCGATCACCAATAACACGCAAATCAAACCCAACGAGCCGGCGACGGCGATGGTGGCGATCGATAATAACGGACACAACTGGACGCCTTCGATGCACTACGGCATGGACGACCTCGCCGGTGACAATCTGCTGGGCAATGCCAGCTTCGAAGGCTGGCAGAACAGCACGACTCTGTATTATTGGGGAGGAGTGGCGGCGGGCGGAACAATCAACCAGGCGGGCAGCGGGATCTATCTACAGAATGCGTCATCGAGCGCCACGCCGGCTGTCGACGGGTACACCCAGGGCACATACAACGTCCGGGTTGGCGACGGTGCAACTGCGGGGCTGGGGATCAACTCCGGCTGCATCCAGGTGGATGCGACGAAGGAATATACGCTGATGATGCGGGTAGCGTCGGGTGCGACGTCGATCAATTTTCGTCCAGGTTTCCGATTTTATTGGGACTCGAATTGCAGTTCGGGCGACGTGATTTCAACGGTGGCGACCAATGCGCGGGTGCTTACGCCGGCGAATTATGACGGCAACTCAGCGGCAACGGGCAATTGGCAATCCACGAACGCTTCACTGACGTACAACAACGGCATCACTTGCGGATGTAACGTGACGGGAGCGGACTGGCAAGTGAGTGCGGCCAATACATGGACGCCGACGCGAAATTACGGGCTGATATTCAGGGTGCCGAACGGCTATTCGGTGAGCACGACCGTGGCGCATTCGATGCGCGTATTCTTACTGGAAAACACGGCTGCTGCGGGGAACTACGTTTACTTCGATGATGAGGTTCTGTCGCAGGGCCCAGTGACACCGGACCTGCGGCTGGCTCCATTGCACGATTCGCAAAATCCGACGGTGTACGGGTCGCTGGGCGTCTCACAGCACCTGAATCAAGGAGCGGCGAACACGTTCGCCGGAACTGTGGCGCTGGCAAGCGGCACGGCGACAGTTACCTTTCCCACACCGTACAATTCTGCGCCGGTGTGCACGGCGAACGATTCTTCAGCTATTGCAACCGTGCGCGTGCAGACTACCGCTACGACCTTGACACTCTCGCAATCAAGTGGGACCGACACGATTATGTACATCTGCGTGGGAAATCCGAACTGAGTTCGCAGGGTGTTTCACTTGCTGCGAACTTGTGGCCGGATTCCCTGATGCTTAGCCTGGCACTGCATTAGCTAACGGCACAATTCCGCAACAAAATACGGCAGAGAGCCAGTGGTACGTCGGCACTACCCAACATTCCATGTACATACCCGAATCCGCGCATTATTGGGCTTTGTTTATTGCGGGGCACGGACTGCACGTGGTGAAACGCGCGAGTTTGTCAGCAGAATCATCGCTTTCCGGCACGAAAACCCGCGCGGAGTGGGTGCGCACGAACGCGCTGAACCTCACGATTCGATTTTTCGTGAACGCGGCCGCGTTTTCATACTGGATGGTGCACCCGAACGCAGCGACGCACGTCTTCGGCGCCGTAGGCATTCCGGGAAACTTTACGCTGGAACCGAGCCACGCGACCGCGGCGATGTTCGGACTCTCGGGAGATAGCCTGGTGGATTGGGCGGCGGCGAAGGTTCCGTTCTTGCAGAAGGAGATACCGGTCGTAAGCAACGGACACTAGCTCGGCAATGGCGATGGATATGAGGAATCCGGCGCGATAGCGTACGCGGCATAATCTCGATGTGAAGATTCTCAGTCGCTCCCCTTGACCGCAATGGCCTGAATTTCGAAGCGCGCGTTCAACAGTAAGCTGCCGGAGCCGATAAACGCTCGAGCGGGAAATGGAGGGCGGAAATAGGCGCGATAGACCTTGTTGAAGACTTCGTAGAGCGAAAGCTCCGGACAAAAAACAGTCAGCGACACAACGTCCTGCAGGGTGAATCCGGCGCGAGTGAGTGTGTCGCGCACGGAATCGAGTACGTCACGGGCTTCCCGCTCTGCGTCGTTGGCTGGCTTTCGCGTGACCGGGTCGAATCCAATATGACCCGCGAGGTAGAGAGTGTTTCCGACCGCGACCGCGTTGCTGAAGGGCAGATCGCCGACGCCTGCCGGCAAATACTGCCGCTTTTCAGTGGTAGCCACCAGTTCTCCTTGACTTTCAGGGATCAATTGCACGCGGGATATGCTACCGCACCTTTGCGAGCGGGCAAGCGGATTGGCTTACTTTCCAGAGCTCGCCGACATGCGCGGAGCATGGCAGGCTGGATCGCGCGCCGTGCTGATTATCAAAACAGGGCGGTCGCGCTCGTCCCCGCTGCCGCGATTTTCGCAAATTCCGATAGCACGACTCCGGAGGCATCATGCCTGTTCTACCGACTACCGCGTATTCGCAGGCAGAAGACGCTCTGACGCTGGCGCGCGCGCTGGTGAACGATTCGGCGGGCGTGGTGTTTACCGATACGTTGCTCATGCCGCTGCTGAATTCAGCCTACCGAGGATTGCAGCGCGAGCTGGCGGAAAACGGAGTGAGCGTACTGGTGGAGCAGCAGGATATCGAGTTGGACCTGGACGATACGACGGGAATCACGAATACCGAAATCAGCGACGTCTCCAGCCCGCAGCTTCCCACCGACTGCCTGATGCCGCACATGCTGTGGGAGCGCGCGACGGCGAATACCGCGGACGTATTCGTGCCGATGGAGAAATTTACCAGCGGCGGCAGCATGTTGAATCTGCAGCCCAGCACTTACCTGCGACTTTGGGAGTGGCGCGAAGACAAGATCAATTTGATTGGTGCGACGCTGTCCATCACGGTGCGCGCGCGATACGAAAAAATCCTTCCGGAGCTGACGCTGGGAACGGATCCGGTGCAGATCCGATCGGCGACGGACGCGCTGGGTAATGCAACGGCGGCACTGGCGGCGCGGTCGCGAGGAGCGCGGGCGCTGGCGATGGATTTGCTGGGCGCGGCACAGACGGCGATCGAGAATTTGATCAACCGCTACGTGCGGCCGGAGCAAACTAAAGGGCGCCGGCGGCGACCGTACGGCTATCGGGCAAGAGTCATCTATCGATAAGCGCGAGCCTGCCAGGGATCGAACGAAGGCTGCGGCGAAGAGAAATGGGATTGCGGATCGCTAATCGACGACCAGCACCACCGTAAATCCGCGACCGGCGTTTTGCGCCGAGCCCTGGACGGTCAAGTTATACGTGCCCGTGGGAGTGTAGGGGATCGTCGCAGTGGTGCCGGAGTTGTGATGACAGCCGACGATGATTGGCGTCACGGCTAGAAGCAAAAGCAACGCGAGCACACCGGCCACGCGCCGCGAGCGATTTTTAGGAATGCATAGCGCCAGCACGACACAGGCGAGCACAATCAAGAAAACGGGAGTAAAGACCGGTTCGGTCGCCGAGCTTCCCGAGCCAGATGAACCGCTCGAATCGTCGTGGCTCGAAGACAAGAGTGCAATCGCGCGCCCAGTTCGCCGCGCCGCAGAGGTCGAGGGGGTGGGCGGGATTTGGGTCCCGGCGGTCGTGGTCGTCTGAAACGTCAGGGTGAAGGGCGCTGCGGTGCCAGCGGTTACTGGTAAGGCGAGGGTGTTCACTAGTGGCGTAGTTACCGAGGTTCCCGCAGCCAGGCCGCAAGTCGTCGGGCTGGCCGTGACGCCGGTAGGCGCGGCCGGCAAACCGGTGGGACAAACGAGGGTCACCGTGCCGCTAAACGTATTGTCCGGCACAACCTGCAGCTGAAAAGTGGCGGCTTGGCCCTGCGCGATAGTGATTTGGTACGGCGCACCATTCGAGGGAGGCGGGCAAGTGAATGTGGAAGTGGTCATACAGTCGACTTGGAAATCATCGGCGACTCCGCTGACGACCGTGGTTAACGGAGCGGTGGCGCCATTGTAATTTACAGACAAGGTTGCGCAGCGAGTGTTGGATGCGCTTCCGGCGGCGCAGGCGGTAGTGGCATTCGCGGTGGGCGCGAATGCGACGTTAAAGTCGCAGCTGGCACTGGCGGCGAGCGAGGCGGCGCATGAAGAACTTGCAATTGTGAAATCTGCGGTATTGCCTGCCGAAAAACTGGCCGTGATGCCGTTGATCGCGTTGGCCGTGTTATTGCTTAGCTCGAACGGCTGCGTTGGACTGCTGCCACCGATGACCTGGTCGCAGTAAACCGTCGAGCCTCCGGGACAGGATGCTGGCGGGGTGAGACTGACGCCGGTGGCGGGAACGCCCATGCCCCTAAACTTCAGCACTTGGCGCAAGCCCTGATTGGCGACGAAAAGATCGCCCTGTGCGTCGAAGGAAATATCGCCAGGTTCGCTTAAGCCCCGTGCGGCGACCGTGAGCTGCGAAGAAGAGGCGTCGAGCCGCAGAATCTGGTCATACGCAGCGCCTGGGCTGCTGTAAGCGATGAACAGGTTCCCGCCGCCGTCGACCGCCAGACCCGTCGCGATGATGCGTGCGCTCGAAAAGTTTGGCAAGGCAGCAGCAAACAAGGGCGAAGGAGAGGGGGCGGCGCCGCGGAGCGCGCGCGTGTGGGTGTTGATAGCTAGGACTGCCCCGGAATCGGCCGACGAAGCAAAAACGGTGGCGCCGTCGGGCGACACGGCGACGCTGGAAGGCGAAACCATGTGCGCGAGGATTTCGAGTTGGCCTGCTCTTGGAGATGCGGGACCATTCAGCACGAAGATGGCGTTCATTCCGTGATCCGCGATATAGAGATTCCCCGCGCGATCGAGAGCGACGCCCATCGGCTCGGCTAGCTCCACGTTCTGACGTGGCGCCCAGCGGCCAGCGACGCTTCTGATAATTCCCGGTTCACTGCTAGCAGGCCCCGCCACCGTGCGGATGGTGGCGTTGCCGGTGTCGGCGATGTAGAGAGTGCCGTCTGGCGCGATGGCGACGTCGCTACGCATGGTGAAATCGCTGAAGTTGAGGTCGAGTTCGGCAGAAGTTGCGGCGCCGCCATCACCGATGGAGCCAATGGTTCCGGTCCCGATCACCGGGGACGCAAGGAAATTTTTCGGACTGGCGGGCGAGACGCCGGAAGTAGCGCGTAGGGCAAACGAAAAGATGCGATCGGGTTGGTCCACAGAGGAAATATAGAGCTGGGTGGAAGCGGCCGCGCTCGGCGGGACTGATTCACTGGTTAGTGGAGCCACGGCCAAGGTGCGTATGCCAACGTTGGAGGCGACGACTGCCGGCGCGACGCCGGTCGCGGATGCGGCAGCTACAATCGCGCGGGTGGCCACTGGCTGAGTGTCCCCGGCGGGCTGCAGCGCGATCTGGTACGGGCTTTGCGCGCGCGACGCGGGACTCTTCAGCGCGACGCCGAGCGCGATAGCCGCCACCGCGACGATCGCCATGACACAGAGAATTCTCAGTTGCCGCACCAGTCTCCCCCTATCGGACCCGATTGGGCTTCTATTGCGAACCGGCTAGAACTTCGACGCTTAGGATTCAACTGCAGGCATTCGGGTTGCGTCAAGAATTGAACATCATAGCAGTGAAAAGCAATCGGTTGCCAGCCGGGATTGAGCGACATTTGGCCGAGACAGTTTTGAACTGATCCATCGGTGGCAGAGGCGCCGAATAAGACGGCTTGGCTCTAATCGGGGCACGGCCAGCGGCATCAGGAGGAAACATGGCACTGACTTTTGCGGTTGTGGACACCTGGGACGACGGAAAGCGAATCCACGTGAGCGGTACGGTGGCGGCAACGGGAAACTACACCACCAGCGGAGATACCCTGGACCTTTCGCAGGTTCCGATCATCGCGTCGGCTCAGCCGCCGATCCAGGGAACTGCGTGGATGGATGGTCTTGCCGGATACGATTACGTATTCTCGCCGGGCGCGGCCATGAATGCAAACAAGGTAAAGATATTTCAGCAGGGAGCAGCCGCTGGAGCGTTTCCGGAATTGGCTTCGGGCGCGTACCCGGGAGCGATCACCTCTGACACGATCACGTTTTATGGAATCTTCAAGAAGCTTCAGTAAACCAGCTTCGCTAAGACTCTCGGGCACGGCGCAACGTTCCTCGGTGGCCCCATCTCATGTCCATTGAATCATTTTCGCCATTGCCGCTGAACGTCTTCGGCACCTGGGTGACTTTGCTTGATCCGTCGGATGTGCCGGCGGGAATGTCGCCAGCGCTGAGCGACGTGGAATTTTTTCCTGGCGGAGTGCGCACGCGCGCAGGGCTGGCGTCGCAATTTCCTGCGCTCGCCGGAACGCCGCAGATCAATGGCGTAAAGACTTATGCAACCTCGAACCTGGTGCAGCGATTCCTGGCGCTGGATTCATTCGGGAATATCTACAAGGAAATTTCGCCGGGTGTGCTGTCGCTGGCGGCTGCGGGAATTGGGCCAGGCATGATGATGGCGTCCACGACGCAGTTCGGCCGCGAATACTTGGCGCTTTCGGATGGACTGCTGGGGCAGGACATGCCGCGGCAATACGATGATGTGTATCTGGATCGCGTGAGCCAGGGCGGTCCCGGGGAAGGTCCGGCACTGGCCGATGCCACGACCGCCGGAAACATTTCGCCCGGGGTGCATCAATGCTCGGTGATTTTTGTCACGCGGCAGGGATACTGGACGGCGCCGTCGCCGGCAAGCTCGTGGACGGCGGCTGGCGGAAAAATGGTAAACGTCACGAACATTCCGACGGGGCCATCGAACGTGGTGCAACGGCTACTGGCGTTTACGGCGAGCGGCGGAGCGACGTTCTATCAAGTGCCGGCCACGATGACGATCAACGACAACACAACTACATCGCTCGAAGTGGATTTTACCGACACGATTCTGCTCAGCGGCGTGAGTATGGATTATCTCTTCAGCCAGATCGAGCTGCCGAATCAACTGGGCGTCGTTGCGTACGCGGAGAGGCTCTTCTGGTGGGGCGAGCGGGCCAAGATGGACAATTGGCGCAATCTCTCGTTTGATGGCGGCTGGGATGCGTCGGGGGATGGGCGGCCATTGGGCTGGACGCTGGATCCTTCGTTTGGCGCCGGCGCCACCCGCGAGCCGAGCTTTGTGGTGTGGGGCGACTCGTTTCGCATTGTGGCGGACGGCGTGACCGCCGAGCGCGGCTACATTTCGCAGAACGCGATTACCGATGCGGCCGGTAATCCTTTGCTGGTGAACAATACGGACTATTCGGTGCGCGCACGGGTGGCGCGCAGCACGAATCTGAACGTTGGCACTTTGCGCGTGAACGCGTTCAGTCCGACGCTTGGGCAGATAGGGCAGGGAATGGCGGTTACGGCGGTACAAGCTGGGACCGGCTTTGTAGAATTTACGGCGGACTTGTTCACGCCGCAGACGACGCTGCCGACGGACCTTACTTTGCGAGTGTATGCGGATGGGATTCCGGCGCCGAGCGGGGAATCGTTCTACATGGACAATATTGAGATTTTCGCGACGAACGCCGCGCAGAACGCGTCGCTGGTGCGTGCGTCTTCGACGGAAACGCCCGAAGGCTATGACGGAGTAACCGGGATTCAGAGCATCGCCGAGAACAACGGGCAAGGAATTCGCGCCGCTTTCACTTTGCGGAACAATTTGTACTTCGTGAAGGAACGATCGCTGTATGTGACCGCGACAGACGGCGTGAATGAACCGGCGTTGTGGCAGGTGGAAGAGGTGTCGAATCAGGTGGGAACGCCCTCAGCGCATGGCGTGGGGGTGGGCGAAGAGTGGGTAGTGATCGCGGGCCGCTCGGGGCTCTATTATTTCGATGGCAGCGAGCCAGTGAAACTGTCCCAGGAGATTCAACCGACCTGGGACGCGATTAACTGGCTGTACGGGCAGCGCCTGTGGGTGCAGGTGGACACGCAGCACAAACGGATCCTGGTGGGCGTACCGATGGGCGCGGCGACGCAGCCAAATCAAGTGCTGGTGCTGGATTACACCGAAGGCTTGCAGGATCCGCTGGTGGCTGTACTGACGACACCAGAGCGCGGACGCAAATGGGCGCCCTGGAATTTCGCGGCGAATTCCTGCGCTCTGGTGGAGCGGGCGAACGGCTTGGCGCAGATTTTTCTGGGCTCGAATAATTCGAGCGGAAAGATTTATGCGCCGGTGGAGGGACAATTGTCCGACGATGGGGCGGCGATAAACTCCTTTTATTCGACGGCATTTCTCGCGGCCACCGGTTTGAGCGGCAGAAATTTGTTTGGCTACTTGACCGGATACGTGCAGGGCGCAGGCTCGCTGGCGCTCTCGGCAGTCACCCCCGGGAGCGTGGGGTCGTCGTCGCTCGGAGCGTGGACTCTGAGTGCGCCGGCGTCACGGGACATGGAGCAGTTTACGAACGTGTTGGCAGAGCGTATTTCTTACCAAGTCGGTACGAACGCGACGGGGGCGTGGTTTGCGGTGACGAAACTAGTGCGGTGGGCAAAGCCGGATCCGTTTGCGGTCGTGCGTGGCACGAACTGATTTATGTTGAACGTTCCACAAATTGAGGCGCTGAGGAAGAGCAATCCGCAGCTGTATGAGGCGCTTTCGCGCATTGCCGGCGCTGCGCTGGGACCGAATCAGGGCTGGAGCCTGGACGATCAGATCACGGATGGCGCGAACTACGCGCGGGTGGTTACGGGCGCGATCACCGGTGGGAAGATTGATCCGACGAAGACCGGCGTTTTGATGAAAGGCTCCGTGCCGCCGACTTGGTCGGGCGCGTTCACGTATGTTTCGACGACCAGCTCGATTACTTGGGCATGGACATCGCTCACGATTGCGCGCGCCGATGGAACGACGACGGCGGTAGGGAACGGTTCGGTTTCGGTGAACGGGCTGACGGCGGGGACGAGTTACTATTTTTATCCGTACTGGGATGATGCAGGGCTGGCCTTGGCTTGGGTGAGCGGGCTGGCAGGCAGCGCGGGGGCGCCCGCGAATGCGTTTGGCGCAAAAACCAATGCAGCGGCGCAGCAGCAGGCGTTGCAGGGGCGCGTTCCATTGTCGCAGGGCGCGATGATTGCGGCCACGACGACGTCCGGTACGGGCGGAGGTTCGGGGGGCGGAAGCGGGAGCTGCTTGCGCAGCGGGACCATGGTGCTGACGCGAGAGCGCGGAACGGTGGCGATCGAATCGTGCGTGCCGGGGGAGCATTTGCGGTGTCCGGGCGCAGCGATCAGCGAGGCCTGGACACGCATTGCGCGGCTGGAAGTGCGGGATGCGGACACGTTCATACGGCTGCATTTTTCTAACGAGGAATCGCTGGATGTGACGCCGCACCATATTTTTACTCTGGCGGATGGATCGCCGATGCGCGCGGAGCGATTGTGCCTGTCAGATATTTTGGTGGGGCGATTCGGGCGGCTGACTTTGCGGAAGATTGAGGCGGTGGTCGAAGAGTCGCGGAAGGTGACCGTGAGCTGCGAGCCGACGCATCAGTTTTATGCGGGACGGCACGCGGCAGCAATTTTGACCCACAATTACACGTTTAGTTCGTAGGCCTGCGCGGGGTCTGCGGCCGATGTCGAAGATTTTCTGTTCGCCCTATCTCAGAATTCTCCCGATGACTGGAAAAGCCTACTACCTTACTACGCTCGGTGCCTGGCGGAGACACGCGGGGCGCCTGGCGAATTCGCATTGGCTGGCGTTGTCCACGCCTCCGAACGTCGAACGCAAAGGAAGCGCCGAGACTGTCGCCCTTGCTGGGACGACAGAAATGGAGAGCGGTGATGCGAAGGGCACGCCAGGGGACGGCGCCGGGCGAGAGGGCATGGACCGCCCGGGAGGTTCGCTCACTTGTGGTGTTCTTACCGACGAAAGTTCGGGTGCGCTCGCTGGAACTACACCGATACTTGTGCTGATTGAAGCGGATGAGGGTGCGCACTTGGCGTTGCAGGATGACACCGAATTTGAGCAACTGCCCCATCCGCTCGCGCAACGTCCGATTTCCCAGTCCGCGCAAGGTGCGCTGGCCGCACATGGTGTTGCGCGCGGCGCAACGATGTTCGAAGCGGCCGAAATGGTCGCTCGCGTGCATCCACTTTTGCGGCATCGGGTGTTCTAAGGATTCGTCGAGCGGCTGTGAGTTTGTCGTTTCAACTGGGAACAGTCATGCCCTTTATCAACGGCAAGTTTTATATGAATCCGGCTTACGGCCGGGCGGTCGAGCACCTCCGGCTACGGGGAGCGACTCCGATTAAGGGCGCAGCCCAGCAGGCAGAAGTCCGCGAGGACGGAGATCCGGATGGGCGCTGGGTCACGATTGACGGAAACCACGTACTAATTCAGGGCGCTCAACGACACAGGGTAGGAACGCAAACTCGAAAGCACGCCAACTAAAGTGCGGTCCAGAGGAATCCAGTGGTTGAAAGCAAAACCGCGCGGATAGTCTTTAACGAAACGTCGGGACTACGAGCGGCAAACGGCGCTGCTGACGACTTACACGACGCGCGGGTTGCGGTCGCTCATGCACTACTTAACGCCAGCGGAATGTCGCATCCACCATCCACGGTAACGGACGTCTTGACCCGTGCTTCGGCCCGGTCCATCCTTACGGATGCCGCTGCCAAGGCCGCGTGGTCGGATTCACTGGCTGCGGCGCGGGAGGCCGCCATATCGCCTGACGACACGGAAGGGGCTGTACATTTTCTCTTGGATTATCCGAACGCCAACCGACCCGACTGGGCGACCGACGACCGAGAAACCGCGAACTACGGACCCTTCGTTAACGACGCCGGCGGAGGCGACGTGCCGCGAGGAGCTCCAGTCACCCTCAGAACATACACTCTGCGGCGGCGGTACTGATAGGCAAAGGGAGTCAATGAAAGCATTGCGGTTATTGGTGGTCTTCGCATTGTGCTCTTTCCCGCTGGTGGCCCTACAAGGTCAGCAGAGCAATCACCCCATCACCGCACAGGAGATAGCCGCTGTTAAGACCGCCATTCTAGACGAGATTTACGATTACGAGTTCGAGGGAGGTTATGTTGATATCGCCCCCCTCACAAGTCGTGGTTTCATGATTCGCCTCTATATCCGCCCGAGCCTAGACCAAGGATCGGGCGAATTGATCTACAAGTTACCTCTCGGCGAAGTCTCTCGGATATTCGAAATCGGGGAGGGCGTGGCCGTGCTGGCGCGGGAACCACGAGACAAGTTTCCGCCCACTTCTAGCAGCACTTTGACGTTATATCTGGATGACGCGGTAATTTGCGCCGACAAGAAGGAATGGCTCCACGAATCGCTCTGGATTTCGCCGCATCCATCCCAAGCGGAAGTGAGAGCGGCGGTTCTGCGTCAGCGTAAGCGGAAAGGTACGTCGCAACACGATCAATTGGGAAAAAGAGTTGAATAGAAGCGCCACCTAGGTCACCCCTCCGGAGGTTCGTGCACATTCGCCCATACACTGATGCCGACCTCGACGCGCTGCGCCGCGCGCATGCGAGCCAGGGATTCGACTATCCATTTCCGGATTTGAGCGACCCAATTTTTGTTTCGAAGCTGGTGCTGGAGGATGACGCGGGACGCGTGGCGATGGCGGCGATGGCGCGATTGACGTGCGAGATGTATTTGCTGGTCGATCGAAGCGGCGGCCTTGATGACGCGGGTGTCGCGGATACCGGCGGCCAAAACCCCCGCGCGAGCGGGGGTCTGAAAAAGAGCGGTTTAGCGAGCGCAAGCCAGCAACGCTACGCGCAGTTGCTCGCTTTACATGGGGCTTGCGAGCGGGATCTACTGGCGCGAGGGTTGGATGACGCTCACGCCTGGTTGCCGCCGCCGATTGCAAAACGATTTGGCCGCAGGCTGGAGGCGCTCGGGTGGATTCGCGATGATGCCTGGACGCCGTACTGCTTTCGACTAGGCGACGCGCGCTAAAAAATAGACGGGCCAGCTCGCGGATGCGACGCATCGCAAGATAACCTGAGATTGGCGAGCTGATACTAACCGTTTCAACGTGAAGCCCACACGTACATCGCTTTGCCGGGCCCGGCCTAGCTGGAACGCATCACAAAACTGTTGAGTAGTAGTGCAGTCCCATCCTGAAACGTTTCATCGCATCCCGAAATAAATGCGAGGAGGAGTGCTATGTCCCGAGGCGCACAACGCACTACCCGGCAACTTACAGATCAACAGCTGGCGGATCAAAACTCCCAAATGGCGCAGGAAAGCCAATCGGACGCGCAAGATCGTTCACTGCTGATGCCCACGATCCAGGGTCTGCTCAATAGCCAGGGCTATACGCCGCAGCAGCAATCGGCGATCACGCAACAGAGTCTGGGCGCTGCGAACACGGCGTTTGATGCCTTGCGCGAGCGTGCCGCCAATCGCACCGCCGCCACGAATAACTCGGCCGGCTACGGCGACCTGACGGCGCAACTCGGCAGGGAACAGGCGCAAACCGACGCATCACAGGCCCAGCAGAATCAGATCGCGTTTGCCAACCAACAATTGAAAGAACAAATGGCGGGCCTCAGCGCCCTTGGCCAGACCTATGGAGTGGACACAAACCTTCTCGGGAAGGTGATGGGTGTACCGGCGGAATTGCTCGGCGTGCGGCAGCGCTCTTCGACGGGATCGTCCACCGGAGGTCTGGGCAGCATGGTCGGGCTGGGCAGCAGCATCGCATCGCTGTTTGGGTAGCGAGTCGTCGGCGAGGTTTGGGTTCCAAGTGCCGCGTAGCATGGCGCGGGCACCGGTCAAAGTTTGTGTGGCAGAGCGAGGCTTCGACGTGCGCATGTGATCGGGTCGAAGCAGTGAAGGACGCGGACGGTTTGCTCGTTGATTCTCAATTGTGAAAGGTTCGCGTCCGTAATGCCGCCATTGACACAAGCGCCGCTGGGACCACTCAAAACCATGCGAGAACCGATCGATCCCTACTGGTGGACGTTCGCCTTGACCTCCCTGGTGCAATTCTTCCTGTTCCTGCGCTGGCTGTACCGGCGCATTCGCAACGATGAAATGACGCGGACGTTCGTGGAAGACATGGCGACCAGCCATTTGCCGCACATTTACAGGCTGCTCGAAAGGCTGTGCGACGAGAAGGGAATCGAGACCCCGGCCAGTCCGCAGATTCGTTGGATTGACTTGAATGGCCCCCGCCACTGAGTTGGTAACGCTAGCGCGCAGCATTGCGGATCATCACGGCGTGGACGAAACGCTGGTGTGTGCCGTGATCGAGCAGGAATCGGCGTGGGACACCCACGCTATGCGCTACGAACCGGGATTTCGCGCTCACTACGTCGCTCCGCTGCGTTTGCCGCCCACGGAGGAAATTGCCCGTTCGATTTCTTGGGGGCTGATGCAGGTGATGGGCCAGGTCGCGCGCGAACATGGATTCACCGGCAAATTCCTCAGCGTGCTCAGCGAACCCGAGTTGGGTATCGCGATGGGCTGTGAGGTTCTCGCGTTAAAGATTTCCGCGGCTGACAATGATGTGTGGCGCGCGCTGCAGATGTGGAATGGCGGCGGCAATCCCGACTACTCCGCGCAAGTGATCGCGCGCGTGGCGCGGTACAGGTAGTTCGAGCAAATGATCTGGACACCCACGGACTTACGCGGCTGGCGGACGTCCTCGGCGCGTTATCAATGGCTGCGCGCGATGCGCCTGCGGCCCTGTCGCGACTTGACGAATTTCGGTGACCTGCGCTGACGCCGGCGGCTGTTTTTGCTATTTTGCTTTCACACTTCAAGGAGAGATTCTCATATGAAAACGAAACGTCCGTTTTTTCGCAGGTTTGGCAGTGCGACCTTGCTCGGGCTGGCGATTTTGGTGCAGCTGTTAATCGTTCTGGTGGCACACGCGGCGTCCATCACGCTGGCGTGGGCGTTTGACTATACGGTGGATCCACCGTGCAGCGCGACGCTAACGAAGAATTGCGTAACGGGATTCGAGTACGGCACATCGCCGGACGGCGGCAAAACATTAGTAAAGATCGGCACAGCGGCGAACCCCGCCACGACAGCGGCGAGCGGTCCCACAAACGTTACCGTGCAGTTCACGCAAGGACCGCCCTATGGCGCGGTGGTCTACTACGCACGCACGATGGGACTCGACGGGAATGGCAATGTGGTTTATTCGGCGGTGGACTTAGCTCCGTCTGTCCAAATGGTGCCCGCAGCGCCATCCAACCTGGCGATCACCGTGAAGTAACAATCAAAGAATTCGGCTAGTCCGACGCACGAAGATCCGTCGCGCCGTACTCTTGCTATTGGATAGTTACAGTGACGACTGCGGTGGCGCGGCCGAACTCGTTCGTTGCGTTGAGGGTGTAAGTAGTGGTCTGTGATGGCGTGACCACCACGCTGGTACCGCGAATCGCTCCAACTTGCGGCGTCACGTCGTAGTACGAAGCGCCGGTGGCGCTCCACGCGAGCGTTACTTGTGCGCCGGCAGAAGCTGTTTTTGGGCTGGCGGTGAAACTGGTAATCATCGGGACGGCGCCGGTCGGCAGATTCGATTGCGTATAAATCGGCTTCATTTTGACCACTTCGAAGTCTGACGCCGTGATTTGACCTAAATTGTGCAAATCGTCGTTGTTCCAGCGATCGTCGGGCGCGCCGCTGATATACATGTTCGAGCCGTTGTCCGCCATGATCATGCCGTACTGCTGCAGCGCTTTCAAAATTACTTGATTGGCGGCCGAAAACTGGGAAATGTCGAAACTGGCTTTTAGGCGCAGACGCATGCCCATGGGAGCGGCATTCGCGTTCGTGGAAGTGGCAGCCCAGTGCGATGCGGGCGGTACGAAAGCTGCGCGGCTGTTTTGCAGCGTGAAGCGCAGGGCGTGCTTAATTTCGCCGCTGGCGACTTCGTCGTAGCGCGCCAGGCCAGCGAATACCGAAAGGCCCGCAGCATCCGCGGATGTCCACGTGAGTGGACGCTGCTCATCGGCCAATAGATCCCACGCGGTCGCCGAAGCAACGTTCCAACTTCCATCCGTCTGCGGATAAGAACTGTAGAGCTCGTATAGCCAGCAAGTGCTGTTATCGAGCACCAGCACGTGACGGTCGCCGCTGCCGGGATTCGGATAACCTTCGATCGGCGCATCCGCCGGAACGGGCATTGGCCCGGGGTCGCTTTCGTCGCCGTACGCCGTGAAATTGATTGCAACGGGGTTTTGCTGCGAGTCCACGACGATGTACGGGATGCCAATACTCGAGCCGTTGTATTCTCCGGAGCCAAAGTCGGGATGCAGCGAATCGCTTGCGCCGATGAAATTGATAATTGCAGCGGAATTGGGATCCACGGGAGCGCTTGCGATATTTTGATTCCAGGCGTTATCTGCCGGGAAGGGCAGGAAGCCGTTGAGACTGCCACCCTGGCCGAGGCTGATTGCGCTGCAGTCGCTCGGTGGGGGATTGCCGCCCGAGGAGGTAGTCACGGTCACATTAATTACGCCGGAAGCGCTGCCGCCGGGACTCGGATTGGTCACGCTGACTGCATACATGCCGGCCGTCGGTTCCGATCCGGTCGCAGTCACGTGGGTCGATGAAACATAAGCTGTAGGCAACGCGGCGCCGCCGAAAAGCACTTGTGCTCCATTCACGAATTTGCTTCCGGTGACCGTCATCGCGAACGCACCGCTGACAAAGCTCATAGGGATCACACTACTGATGACGGGCGTCGCGTTCCACAGGGTGACGTCGCTCGACGCACTCGCAGTGGCATCTGCCGCGGAAGCGGCCGCAATCACAATTGCGTTTGGATTGGGCAGTGCGCCCGGGGCGCTGTAGACGCCATTTGAGGTGATCGTTCCCAGCGTCGCGTTTCCGCCGATGACGCCGTTTACCGACCAGTTTACGCTTTCATTGGTTGTGCCGGTCACCGTCGCGGTGAATGGCTGAGTCGCTCCCGCACGCACGTTAGCCGCCGTGGGTGTGACACTGACCGTGATCCCAGGCGGCGGTGGCGCATTCTTTGGGGCCGTGCTACCGCACCCGGTGTGTACGAGAATCAGCGCCAAAATAATGAACAGGGATGCGCGTCGCAAGATGGTCTCCATTTAGGGCGATGCGATTGCGAGCGTGAGCGTTCCCTTAATGATGCTGCTGAACCGGCCGGTCAAACAACTGGACGAAAGTACAACTTTAGGGCAGTGGCAATACGTTTTGCCGATCGAGGGGTATCAGCGACGTGATTTAGGGGCTGACGCCGCTCTCATCCCGCGGGCCTCAGTGCGACTGCTCGACGCAGTCGTTCGAAATCGACTCGCCCCGTTCGTTCCTTCTTACTCATCATGACTTCTGCTCGTCGCATATTCGAAATTTCGGCCACGGTGCTCGCGCTGCTCGTCGCCGCGATGGCGTTTCACGCGTGGCTGGCTGCTCACGACGATCAACTGCGGATGCAGTCGACCATCGCCGCTCAAAAGCAACTGCTCGACGCTGCCGACGCACGTGAACGCGACCGCGCTACGACGCTGAAGGACACTCTCGCGCAGATTGAAGCGCTCAAGCGTTCCGTACAAACTCCTGCCGAGATTCTTCGCGACCTGCCGAAATACTTACCGTTGCCACAGCCGATCACAATTGCTCCCTCCGGGAGCGCATCGGCGCCCGAGCAGGGAAGTGCGGCGTCCGAAAAACCGGCGTGTTCTGGCGAGCAAGCTTGCTCTCCGAGTGACACGTTGGCCCCCTCGCCGTCATCGAAAGCCACGTCGCAATCTTCCCGACACCAAAGTGCGCCAACTCAAATTCAGAATCTGCCAAACGCCCCGATTCCCGCTGCACAAATACCCGCTGCCGATCTCAAACCTCTTTACGATTACGTCCAAGACTGTCGCGCCTGCCAAGCCCAACTCGCCACAGCCAAGTTAAATGCCGCCGACAATGCCGCCAAACTGTCGGCACTGACACGCGAGCGCGACGCGGCTCTCACCGCGGCGAAGGGTGGTACGTTCTGGCGTCGGCTCCGCCGCAACGCCCTGTGGTTCGCGATAGGCGCGGGTGCCGGAGCCGTAGCGGTTTGTGGAACCGGTCACTGTCGCTAACGCGCCACGATGGCATGTTGGGAATTCGACATTTTTGCCAAAGGTGATAGCACGCCCCAACCTTGGCGCCTTGTTGCGCTCGCTTTACGCTTTCCGTAATTGGTTGGATCCCCTTCCAGAGTTTCAACAGTTTGCAATCACGGCACTCAAAATATGTTGTGGGCCAAATTCCACCTCTCCTCGACCACTCTCGCTTTTATTCGCCTTATCCCACCCACTGGCGCATCCGCGTCGAACGCGTGGCGCAGTACCCAGTGCGACGCAAGCAGCCGCGGATTCCTCGCTCGATCAGCCGTAGCCGTAGCTGCATCAGTCTCCATCCATTGCCACCCACCACAACTAGGCGTGATCGCTCAGGATTGCCCGCGGCGCTCCATACCGGCGAAAGATGTGGGCCATCTGCGGCAACTCGTTCAGGCTTTCGTCCGGCACACGCTGGCCCCGCACACTTAAAATCTGCACGGAGCAGCTCGTGGGGTTCCAGGATCCGAAAGCTGTCGAATACTGGCAAACCCAACTACTGTTGGTCCTGCACTAACACATGCAACTTCTTCACGCCCTAGTCTGGCTGCTGACGCAAGGCTCCACGCGCCGCTCGTTCCAGTTCGAGCATGGACTGGATTCGCTCGTGGTCGCTCGCGTCGCCACGCTAAGTTGAAGACACTTGCCTCTTTCGGATCACGCCGCCGCCCCCAATAACCGTTTCGAGTGCGTGGCCCAAACTCGCGGCACGATAGCGCTGTCCGTCCCGCACCGCTCACCTCACGGATCGCGATCCGCTTTCGCGCGCCGTCCTCTGACTCTTTTCGGCAGAAGGGTCGTCGGCCCCTTCGGTCCACACCGCGAAATAGAACCCAAAAGTTGTGTTGCTGAGGAGTACGCTGCAGGATGTAGTGGCATCGCGATTCTTGGGCAGTTCGCTTCTTCACCCTTCGCCATTCGGCTAACGAGCAGGGCTCCACGGCTAGGGGGAAATCGTAGTCCCAGAGAGTGCTCGCCCTCGGCGGATCCGCCTAAGCCGCGAAGCGACGCCCGCGCTGCTCAAGAAGCACAACACGGGAGCAAGAGCCTCGGTCGCGCCAAAAGCAGCGCAAAATCAAGAGCGGAGCGTCAAGCCTCAAACAAAAGGCCGCCATCCTCAGTGCCAACCGCGCCCCGCAAATAAGTATTGTATTCCGGGAATAGGTATTATGTTGTGTGTACGCTGATTGACGCCGGTAGGACCGAAAGCGGCCGCCCGGCCGCACCGTTCGACGACGGGTTAAATCGCACCTCGATGCAGGGGCGCAGCGACTTGCGGCTCGTGTTTTCGCTTAGCTGCGAACGGAAACTGGGGGCACCGGCGCGATGCATTTTTATCATACGCGCCTTGGCGCTCGCCTTGTTGGCGGCAGGCATCGACTCAGAACCAGTTCCGTTCGGCCACACGGAATTAGGCTAGGCGTTAATTATTCTTGTGGGTGGAGAGCTCGTATTTTATGTATTGCTCCAGCGTGGCTTTGTCGCCGCCGATGAGGGGACGGCCGTTTACGAAGACCGTGGGGGTACTGTTGACGCTAAGGGCTTCCCCGTCGCGGCGGTTGGCTTCAACCGCGGCTTTTGCTTCGGGACTCGACATGCAGGTCTTGAACGTTTCGGCGTCTAAGCCGTCGGTGGTGGCGAATTCGGTTAGCTTGTCCCACACATTTTCAGGCGAGATCAGATCCTGGTTGTCAAAGATCTGGGCTTGGTATGTCCAGAACACCTTAGGCTGTTGGATGAAGGCGCAGCGGGCGGCGATGGCGGCGGTCTCGGCCCAGGGGTGTATCTGGGTTAACGGGAAATCCTTGAAGACGAGCCGGACTTGCGGGTACTCGGGCTCGACGGTTCGGAGAGTCTGCGAGAACTCGCGGCAGTGAGGACACTCGAAATCGCTGAACTCGACGATGGTGACCTTTGCGTCAGTCGGGCCTTGGGACGGGTTGCCATCGATGTGCAGTTTGGCGAGACTGTCGGCGAAGGGATTCGCAGCCATGTCAAACATTTCGCCGCGCAAAAAAGACTTCCCGTCTTTGCCGATGTAGACATTCCCGGTATCGGTTTGCCCGTTGACGGTTACGTGTATCGCAGCGATGTAGAAATCCGGCGACGGCGACGGCGCCAGCGGTCCGATGCTGACTTTGAATTCCGGCCCCCAGGCGAAAAGGTCGCGCACGAAGGCCTCGGTGTGCTTAACCAGTTCGGCTTGGTCACCGGACGGCGGCGCGGCGGGCGCGGCGGGAGCGGATTGCGCAAATGCAGGACCGAGCGTGACGAGGATAGCGAAAGAAATGACTAAGCACCCCAAACGGATCATCGGTCTCCAGCTCCTTCCTTTCATTCAATCGAGAATTTCTGCGCGAGCGGGAAGCGGCGCCCGACGCTGAATGCTTTGGACGTGACTTTCAGGCCCGGTGGCGCTTGCTTGCGTTTGTATTCGTTTTGATCCACGCGCAGCGCCACGGAGCGAACCAGATCGAGCGGGTAATTGAAATGGTCGGCGATCTCCTCGGGGCTGCGCAGATCCTCGACATAAGCCTTCAGGATGCGATCAAGGATGGCATAGTCCGGCAGGGTATCCTGATCGAGCTGATTCGGCCGCAGCTCGGCGGAGGGCGCCTTCAGCAGAGTTTCCCGGGGGATCAGTTCCCTATCGCGATTCACGAATTTGGTCAGCTCATAGACCATAGTCTTAGGAACGTCGGAGATCACCGCAAGGCCTCCGGCCATGTCGCCGTACAGCGTGCAATAACCCACCGCCATTTCCGACTTGTTGCCGGTGCTGAGGACCAGCGAGCCGAACTTATTAGAGAGCGCCATCAGGAGATTCCCGCGGATACGCGCCTGGATATTCTCCTCGGTAGCGTCTTCGGCGCGGCCGGTGAAAGCCGGCGCCAAAGTTGTGAGGTAAGTCTTGAAGGTATCGGTGATAGGCAGCGTAACGAACTCGATGCCGAGATTCTGGGCCAGCTGGCGGGCATCACGCAGGCTGCCTGCGGAAGAATACGGACCCGGCATGGCCACGCCCAGCACGTTTTCGCGTCCCAGCGCCTCAACGGCGATGACGGCTACCAGCGCGGAATCTACGCCCCCGCTCAGGCCTACTACCACCTTCTGGAAGCCACACTTACGTACGTAATCTCGCGTACCGATCACCAAAGCCCGAAAGTTCGCCTCGTGCTCATCTTCCACTAAAGGGCGAATATCGCCCTGCCCGGTGCTGCTGTCGAACATCACCAGGTCTTCCTCGAAAGATTTCGCGCGAGCGGCCACGCGCCCGTCGGGCATGAAGGCCACGCTCGAGCCGTCGAAGATGAGGCTATCGTTGCCGCCCACCTGGTTCACATAAACGACCGGGACATGGTGTTCGCGCGCGATGGCCTGGAGCATGTCGTGGCGCAACGAACGCTTGTCCAGCGTATAGGGCGAAGAAGAGATATTCAGCAGCAGGCTGCTTCCCTTCCCGACAATCTCGGCAACCGGGTCGCGGTCGTAAAGCCGCTGGGGCCAGAAGCTTTTGTCGTTCCAACTATCCTCACAGATGGTGATGCCCAGATTCTCGGAGTTGAACGGGAAGACGAACTGCATGTTGGCCGGCTGGAAATAGCGCGACTCGTCGAAGACGTCGTAGGTGGGCAGCAACATCTTGCGCTGCTCGAAGAGGATCTGGCCGTTGGCGATCAGGGCGGCGCAGTTGGAGACTGGCTTCCCGGTATTGTCCATGGCATCGCCGACAAAGCCTACCAGCGACGGCAGCGGGATCGCCTTCGCGAGGCTCACCAATTCCTGCTGATTGCGTTCGACGAACGCGGGGCGTTCGACGAGGTCTTGCGGCGGGTAGCCGCAGACGCAAAGCTCCGAGAAGACGGCGATTTCGGCGCCGCGCTGGCGGGCTTCGCAAGCCAATTCCAGAATGCGCTTGGAATTGCCGTGAAAATCTCCGACCGTGGGATTGAACTGGGCGAGCGCGATCTTCATGAGCGACGGCCGGCGCGGGAACAGCGATTAACGAGTGTAATCATCGAAGAAATGGCGAAACGCTCCGGGAAGTTCATTAGAGTACGACGACAATGTTTGCGGGCGAAAAAAAACTCCCGAAGGAGGGATCCCTCCGGGAGTCTTGCGATCCCGCAGATAGTGAAATTCACGTGGTCCTGAGCGAGTTTCCGGGCGCGGCGCTTTAGCTTAGACGCTGAAAGAACTGCCGCAGCCGCAGGTGCTCTTGACGTTCGGGTTATTGAACTTAAAGCCCGAACCCTCGATCGTCTCGATGTAATCAATCTGCACACCGTCGAGATACATCTCGCTCATCTGGTCCACGAGGACTTTGAGACCGTCGAACTCGTACACGTTGTCGCTGTTCTCGTTGACCGCGTTCTCGAAAGCCATGTGGTAGCTGAAACCCGAGCAGCCTCCACCGACGACAGCGACGCGCAAGCCCGTAGGAGACGGATTTTGCTGCGTCAGGATTTCCTTTACCTTGGTGATCGCCACTGGCGTTAGTTGAACCATTCTCTATTCCTCCACAAATTGCCCGTAAGAACCCTGGGCCCCGACTGCCAGACCAGTATATCAGATTCGGCACCACCGCAAATGGCTGCAAAAGAATGTGCCGGCTTGGGGATAACCAAGCCC
>CAWAAG010000032.1:0-17037 GCA_963780035.1 uncultured Acidobacteriota bacterium
GAAGCTGCCCGTCCAGTTCGTAAACGGCGACAGAGTGGTATCCAGGTTGCCGCACAGAATGGACCGGCCGACGTTGTCAACCATCGGCGGTGCGTTCGCTCCTCCCGGGCACTGCGTAAAGTTACGCTGCCAGGCTTCCTCGGTGCCGTACCCGCCCGTGCGGAGATGCTGGGAATCCACCCACACGAAGGTGGCCGTCACCGTCCAATCGTGGGCGAACGTATGTTCGATGCTTCCGGTCAAATTCGAGACACGCGGGTTCTGAAACGACGGGTCCACGATGTTAGGACCGGGGCATCCAATCGCGGCATTACTGCACAGTGAGTCCACGCCCCCCGGAATACTGCTCGGGAATATGTAGGGAAAGCCCGCGGGAGGATAGCAATAAGCGCCGAAGCAAAAAATGCCCGCCGTTTTTCCGCCACCCGCGGTGGGCAGGAAGATTAGCGGGGCCTGCGCGTAGTAGAAGCCCCACGCCGCCCTGACGATGGTCGGGGACTGGAGCGAACCTACGTTCCATGCCAAGCCGATGCGCGGCCCGAACTGCTTGAAGTCGTTGGGCACGTGCTGCGGGACCGGGATGGTGTGTGTGCCGGCACCGACGCCAGCGTACACCTCGACGCCCGGCGTTGGCGTTTGCGGCTGGGGGTTCCACGTTCCGTCCCAGCGCAAGCCGTAGGTAAGAGTTATGCGCGAAGTGACCTGCCACTTATCCTGCCAGTAGATACCCACCCCAGTCTGGTAGTTGGGTTTCAGCGTTCCGGCTTGGAATAGCGGCACACTGTTCAACCCGACTGCCTGGTTGTAAGGCACTCCGGTTATGTTGGCGTTCTGAAAGTCGGCGAGCGAGTTGAATGCAAACGAACCTGCGCTCCACCCTACGAACGAATCGTTGCTATCCCGAAAGGTGTCAACGTCGCCTCCAAATTTCATGTCGTGCTTGCCGAACGAATAAGAGAAGCTATCGCCTACTTGCAACTTGCTGTTGGTGCCGGTAATTGGAAGGTAGTAGCGCTGGCCGGCGAGCATCGGTCCGAACTGGCTGCCAACCAGGAGCGTCGGCTGACCGGGGCCGTTCGCATCGCGGTTACGGGTTTCGCGCGCGAAGCTCACTCGAATCTCGTTCACTTTTCTTCCCAGCACCGTATTCAGCGAAAATATGCTGCTGATTCCTTGATTGATAAAGTTCTCCGAACTCCCGAACGCCGACGGAGTTTCGTTCTGGCCCAGACCGCCCGTGAATCCGCTGGTGTGGTTGCGAGTCCAGTAGGTGCGGTTGCTGAAGTGGTTGGCCGGGCTGATCTGAAAGTCATAATGCCCGAGCACGGTGGACAAATTCTGGAACTGATTATGCGGTCCGTTGAAATCGGACAATGCGCTGACGCCGTAACAATCCTGCAGCACGGAGTCTCCGGCGGCCGGGCTCTGGTTGCAAGCCGCCGGTAAGAACAGGCCTTGTGCTCCCGTGCCGCTCGGCAGCGGCACCTGGCCGGGGAGGCAATCACCCCCCAAAAACGCCGGTGCGTTGCACGCTGCGAATACCGGTCCCGTGACTGGCCCGCCGCTGCCATTGGCGGTGCTCAAGAACGTATTGCAGTCCGCCACGGTGCCGCTGCCGCACAGGTTCGTGACCAGCGGCCCGTTCTCCCTCTGGATGTCGGCGGCGAGAAACAGGAATTGCTTGTCTTTGACGATCGGAAACCCGACGGAACCACCAAATTGATTTTGGTTGGAGATGTTCGAAGGGTTGTTGAGAGCATCTTCCGCCGTCAGCGAACCACCTCGGTAATATTCATGAGCTTCCCCGTGGAGGTCGTTGGTGCCGGATTTGGTAACCACGTTCACCAGTCCACCCGTGGCTCGCCCGAATTCCGGTGCAAAGCCGTTGGTCACCACTTGAAATTCCTGCACCGCGTCGAGCGGAATCGTGAAATTTTTTGTCTCCAGCGAACCGAAGATTTCGCCGAAGAAGTTGTTGAAGCTGTCTTGGCCGTCAATCACCATCCCGAGGTAATCGCTCTGTTGGCCGCCCAGGCGGATGCCGCCGCGCAAGCCCGGTACTACTTGCGCCGAAGAGCTCAATTCCGCCAAATCGCGATAATCGCGGCCGGAAAGCGGAAGGCTCTCGAGGTCCTTCTGATTGATCACCTGGTTGATGCCGGCCGTGGAAGTATCCACAGCGCCCACCGCTTCAGCCGTCACCGTCACGGTCTGCGTTTGGCCCTTCACCGGGAGCGTCGAATCCAGCACCAGGCTCGAGCCAACCTCCACGTGGATGTCCGTGATTTCGCTCGCCGCGAAGCCATCGGCCTCCGCGTGCAGCTTGTACACGCCGGGCGGCACGTTATCGAAGGAGTAGAATCCGTCCGCGCCCACCGACTGCTCGCGGCTGAATCCCGTCGACGGATTGCTGAGGATGACCTTGGCTCCCGGAACCACGGAGTGGGATGTGTCGTACACCGTGCCGCGCACCGCGCCATTTTGCAAGGATTGCGCATGGCTGCCGGGTGCGGCCAAGAGTGAAATTACCAGCGCTACTGCCAGGACCACACTCTTCCACATTTTCATTGACGCTCTCCCTCAGTGTGAAACCGACTACCTGACTCCCAAAACTTTCGCAAACCGTTAAACCACGTATGCCGCACCGAAAAACCCGCTCGCGCCGCGGTGCGCGAGCCCGCCAATCACTTTCCTGCCAGCCGCCCATTCAATAGCTGCAAAAACTTCTCGGCGTTCACTCCCGTGCACACCTGCACGTTGGGGGTCACGTGGTCCACGCCTTCAATAATGTAGCGGTCGCCGTGCAGCACGTTGCGTTCCACCGCGTCGTGGCGATTCGCCACCGTCTCGCCCCGCGTAAATTCGCCGCGCGACTCGACGTCCACATGCATCGCCTGCGTTGTGACGATCGCCGGGTCAACCGCCGTACCCACCGCCAGCGGGTCATACATCGGCGTCCCACCGCCGGCGCCGTATTTGGCTTCCTGCCCGATCAAAAACGCGAGCACCTTCACCGCAAAATCGTTTTCCGGCCCATGCGTCTTCGCCAGCTCGTCCAGATGCGCCTGGTCGTAGAGCGTCTGGTTGCCCACGTCCAGCCCCACCATCGTCAAGCGCCAGCCCGCTTGGAACACAATCTGCGCCGCCTCCGGATCGTTGTAGATATTGGCTTCGGCCGCGGCGTTCACGTTGCCGCCCGAAATCGAGCCGCCCATGATCACCACTTCCTTCACCAGCGGCACGATCGAGGGATCCTTCAGCACCGCCAGCGCGATATTCGTCAGCGGCCCGATCGGTACCAGCGTGATTTCGTGAGGATCCGCGTGAACCATCTGGATAATCAGGTCCGGCCCGAAGCGCGGGTCCGCTTTGCACTTGCTCGCGGGCAATTCCACGTTGGCCAAGCCATTTGCTCCGTGCCACAACTCGGCGGTGATCAGCTTCTGAAAAAGCGGATGCTGCGCTCCGCCCGCCACCGGAATGTCGCAGCGGTGGGTGAGCGACGCCAGCTTCAACGCGTTTTCCAATCCTTGCTTGGCGGTCACGTTGCCGGGGACGACGGTCAGCGCTCGCACATCCAGTTCCGGCGAATTCAGGGCGAGCAGGATCGCCAGCGCGTCGTCGGTGCCGGGGTCCGTATCAATGATCACTTTCTTGGGAGCGATGCGCGCCGCCTGAATCATCGCCGTGGAGGACCCAACGGCCGTCCTACTCGCTCGGGCGAGCGGCGCCACGCACAGCGGTGCGCCCGTCGCCAATAAAATGAGGGCCGGTAGAAATCTCGCTATAAGAGTCTTGATTCTGGACTTGGGCGAGCACGCTCGTCCGGCGCCAGCAGGCAGAGTGGTGAGGATTTCCGCGGAAAAGGGAATGGCTTCCGCTAACGCATCCTTTTCGAATGCATGTGTATATTTTTGCCGCACTTCTAGAATAGGGCCCCCACCCTTTTGAATGTCGTGAAGGCTATAACCGAGTCTGTTCGGAGTCAATACGAAACTGCCGCATACGAAAAGATTTCCACAGTGCCCGCGATTCATTTTGCGAATCGGTTTGATTTCGGTTCACAACGGTCAACGGTGTGCGCTGGCGGTCATTTGTTCGGAAGCGGAACGCGACGCGAACAGCCTCGGCGAACACATTGCATGGCGCGACGTTTCGTCATGCTGATAGAATTTGTCCCGCAATGAACCGCGGCTCTTCCTCCGTGCAGCGCTCCCTCTTGATCGCCGCCGCCATCCTTTTCATTGCTACCGGCGACGTGTGGGCGGGCTTCCTGCGCTCCTCCGCGCGCTCGGCAGTTCTTCGCTTCGCGGGAATCCAGGCGCAGCATGACGCGAAGAAGTCGCCCAAGGGCGACGTCCGAGGGCCAGAGGATGACGACACGATCAAGCTGCGTCACCGCAGCGAGATCACCAATCCGTATCACGTGGAATTTCACGACGTCACCCGCGCAGCCGGAATTCATTTCCATCACGAGCGCGCCGCTTCTCCCGAGCGCCTCTACCCCGAGACGATGGGCGCAGGCGTCGCCTGGATTGACTACAACCAGGACGGCTACCTCGACGCCTTCTTCGTCAATAGCGGCGACACGCCGTTCTTTCATCCCGCCCAGCCGCCGCAGCCCGCGCTCTATCGCAATAATCACGACGGCACGTTCACCGACGTCACCGCGCAAAGCAAAATCCACACCGACGGCACGATGTTCTTCGGCGTGGCCGTCGGCGATTATGACAACGACGGCTACCCGGACATCTATATGACCGGCTATCGCCATTCCGTGCTGCTCCACAATAATGGCGACGGGACTTTCACCGACGTCACCGCCAAAGCCGGCGTGGGCGACGACGGCAACTGGGGCACCGCTGCGGGCTGGTTCGATTACGATCACGACGGCAAGCTCGACCTGCTGGTCACCAATTACGTGCAGTACGACGTGGACCATCCCGTGCTCTGCGGCGATATCCGCCCCGGCCTGCGCAATGTTCCGCGCACCAGCGCGTATTGCCACCCCGATAGCTTCAAGGGTTCGTCCATGAAGCTCTATCACAATAATGGAGACGGCACCTTCACCGACGTCACCGAAAAGGCGGGCTTGACAAACAATGACGGCAAAAGCCTGGGCGTCGTGCTGGCCGACCTGAATGGCGACGGTTGGACGGACATTTTCATAGCCAACGACACGCAGCGGAATTTCTTGTATTACAACAACGGCGACGGCACCTTCCGCGACGCTACTTACAAATCCGGCGTCGGCTTCAGCGAAGACGGGCGCACCGAAGCGGGCATGAGCGCCGATGCGGCCGACGTGATGAACAACGGCTTGCTGTATCTCTTCGTCAGCCACCTGGATTTCGAGCTGAACCGCATGTATCGCAATAATGGCGACGGCACTTTCACCGATTACACCGTGGCCTCCGGCATCGGCCAGACCAATATCCTGAACAGCGCATTCGGCGCGCGCTTTTTCGATTTTGATAATGACGGCTGGCGCGACCTGCTCGTCATCAACGGCCACATTCTGGACAACATCAAGCTCTATCACCCCGAAGTGAGCTACGAGGAGGAAAAGACGCTATACCGCAACGTGGGCGATGCCGATTTCGTGGACGCCACCAGAACCCAAGGCCCCGACTTTCGCGCCCCGCGCGTGGGACGCGGCCTCGCCGTCGGCGATTACGACAACGACGGCTGGCAGGATTTTCTGGTCAATAATAATGGCGAAGACGCGCAGCTTTTCCGCAATGAAGGAGGCAGCTCTCCCGCCGCAAAGGATAATCACTGGATCGCCGTGCGCCTGATCGGCGTCACCTCGAATCGCGACGGCATCGGCGCATCCTTAAAGTTGACGGCCGGCGATTTCACCAGCTACGACCAGGCCAAGGGCGGCATGAGCTACTGCTCCGCGCAGGACCCCCGCATTTATTTCGGACTGGGCAAGCACGACCACGTGGACTCCATCGTGATCCACTGGCCCA
Source organism: uncultured Acidobacteriota bacterium (assembly GCA_963780035.1). Taxonomy (GTDB): domain Bacteria; phylum Acidobacteriota; class Terriglobia; order Acidiferrales; family UBA7541; genus Palsa-295. The sequence goes on from CAWAAG010000032.1 coordinate 5,976, forward strand.
GCGGCTACACCCAGGAACTAAAAGACATCCCCGCGGACGTGATCGTCACCGCCACCGAAGGCGTAGGCGCCAAAGCCGACCGCTACCCAACCCCGCCGCAGCGCTAACTGGCGCGGGAATGTTTTACGGCCTGGGGAGAAGTCGTCGCCCGCGCAGAAAAGGAATAGCGAAAAGGCACACACCTAATTCCTCACATCGAATGTATCTTTTCGGCTAACGCTTGAAGCGATATGTTACTCTCCCCGTCCTATGGCTCCCCTTTCTACCCGGCGAATTGCGCGCGCAGCGCCAGCCGACTCTCTCGGCTTGCGGCTGTGGGCGCGGTCGTGCGATGTACTTTTGATCTTTGCCCTGATTATGGGCCTCGCTTTCCTGGGCGCTTGCGGTGGCGGCAGCACCGGCTCCGGCACAGGCGGTAGTGGAGGCGGCGGCACCGGCGGTGGAGGGGGTGGCGGCGGTGGGGGCAGCAGCGCTCCCAAGATTACGTTGCTTTCGCCTTCGAAGCTGATGCTTGGCGTCCCGCTGGGCACCGTGGACCTCTACGGCACGAATTTCACGTCAGACGCCCAGGTTCTCGTGGATGGGACTCCGGTCCAATTCACATCCCTCCAAAGCCCTACCGAACTGGAAGCGGAAGTGCCGCTGAGTTTCGACCTCACCGCGGCGACGCACAACTTCTCGGTGAGGCAGGCCTCCGGAACTTCCGGCACCCTTCCGTTCGTCGTCTATAACCCGGTGCAGGGCCCGCAGCCTTTCGTCGCGATTCCCGGGTACGATCCCAGTGGAGGCGACTCCGGCAACCTCACCCTCTGTGATGTGAATGGTGACGGTTACGCCGATGCCGTCATGCCTGGTCCGCCCGTCAATAACGGGCCCTCTTTAAGCGTGATGCTCGGAAACAGCATTGGACAGTTGCAGCCGGCGATCATTACCTCCGGGTTTGCGGTCGGGCCCATGATTTGCGGTGATGTGGATGGCAACGGCACGCCAGACATCGTGACCGCAACCTTCGACGCGAACAACAATCAGATTATTTCCGTCCTGCTGAATGACGGCAAAGGGAACTTCAGGCAGGGCCCGACCGTTCCTTATTCCGGCAATTTTCCCACGTCCTTCGCCTTGACTGACGTGGACGCCGACGGGAAGCCGGATTTTCTGTTCTCCGTGCAAGGTGGCATCTTTTTTATGAAGAACCTGGGAGGCGGCTCGTTCGCGGCTCCCGTTACAATCGGATCTCCCGCCGGCGACAACACGAATTTCTTCGTCGCTGATTTCACCGGAGACGGCCTGCCGGACATTCTCTATGCCTTCGCCAATCCGAGTACGGGCTTGGACCAAATCCACCTGCTGTGGAATCATGGCGAGGGGAATTTCACCGACACGACGCCGGTTGGCCTCAGCGGCGTGGCAGGATATTTTACCGTCGCGGATTTCAACCGCGACGGTCACATGGACGTCGCCGTCGAACCCCAGCCTCCCTACACCAGCTTGCCAAACGTCAGCGTGCAAGTCTTCTTCGGGCAGGGCGATGGCATTTTTGTGCCCGGCCCCTCCACGGTTGTCGAGCTCAACGCCTTTCAAACTTTCCAGTTGGTCGCCGGTGATTTCGATGGCGACGGCTATCCGGATATCGCGGGGGTGAACGGAGACACCGAACCAGGCCACGTGAAGTTCCTTTGGGGCGATGGAACCGGAAATTTCACCGTGCAACAAGTGAACGGCCCCATGGGTTTCTCGCTCGCCTCCGCAGACATCAACGGCGACGGCGTTCCGGACGTCATCGTCCCCGATCGCTTCGGCATTGTCTCCGTGGCGCTCGGGCGCAAGGACCGGAATTTCCCGTCGGTGCTTTCATTTTCTCCCAATACCTCGATCCCGATTTCTGCCGGCGATGTAAGTGGTAATCACAAGCTCGACCTCCTGGCACCTGGCTATGCGCTCAGCCAGGACAACGTCATCGTTGCCGCCAATTTGTATTTGAATCAGGGCAACGGGCAATTCGTCGAGGGTGGTAATCCTCCGGCCCAAGGATTGCTCCTGGCGGATATGGATGGCGATGGCCTTGCCGATCTTGTGGGAACCGACGGAACCAGCAACATTCTGATATGGAAGGGAATGGGGGGAGGCAATTTCAGCGCCTCACCCGTGGCCGTTCCCGCTCCGATCACCTCGGTTTCTCAGATCGTAATTGCGGATATGGACGGGGACGGCCGCCCGGATATCGTCCTCGAGAATCTGGTGATCTATAATCAAGGCAATTTGAACTTTGTTGTCGTGCAGCTGCCATTCCCGTACACCAATGGCCCCTTTGTGGTCGGCGATTTCAATCACGATGGTCTTCTGGATATCGCTATGGGCGCCTTCACCTTACTAGGACAGCCCAACCGCACCTTCCAAACCGTGACGCCAAACAACCTGAACATGACCAATGGCAACTATGCCGTCGCCGGAGACCTCAACAAGGACGGAGTCGCTGACGTCGTCTGGGGCGGCAACAGTTTCCCGATCGTCGTCTCGTACGGGAAAGGTGACGGCACGTTCTACACGCAAAGCGAACTCAACGTCGGGCCGAACGATTTCTCGCAGTCCCTGGCGATTGCCGACGTGAACAACGACGGAAAACCGGACATCGTGGCCTGTTTATTTCTCTCGGAGCAATGCGTCGTCTTCACCAACGACGGGCAAGGAGGTTTCCAGCGTTCCTACTTCGCTTCTGGCGCGAACTCGACATATTTACTGGCCGGCGACCTCAATGGTGACGGCAAAGTCGGGTTGGTGATCAACAATTACATGGTGGATTACAGGCCGATGAATTTCCTGGTGGCCTTGCACCAGTAGCCGGGACGAGTCGCCCATCAACGGCGATAATTCGCTTCGCCGTCCTCGCAGTATCGCATCGCGCGCGGCGGAATCTCTCCCGGGCGAGCCGCAGCTTTTGCGCTCCTCTTCGTTAACTGCTCTCGTTGCCTCGCGGGTTCTGGCGCTGCAGGAAGCCGGTCGCCAGGATTTCGTCGCCGCGGCGCTCCAGGATCACTTCCGGCAGGGGCTTGGGCGGTGGCCCATCGAGCACTTGGCCCGTGGTGGCGGAAAATACTCCGCCGTGGCACGGGCACGTGAAAACATTCTGTTCCGCGCGATAAAATACGGGGCACGTGTGATGCGTGCACAGGCGGCTGAAGGCGAGATAGGTGTCCTCCGCCGGCCGCAGCAGAAAACACGGCCGGTCGTCCTCCGGATAAGCAAAAACCGTCGAACCGCCCACTGGAATCTCTCCCACGCGCCCGATCACTTTCACCGGATAAGTAATCTTTCGCTCCCGCCAGTAAATCGCGAACGCGCCAAGCGCCGCCAGCGCGCCACCGAAGCCCAGCCAACGAGCAAATCCGCGGCGGCTAATCGGTTCAACTTCGTCAGGTTGTTGTTCTGGAGAGTTCAATGAGGAAGTTCTTTCATCAGCTCTTATCTGTGTTCATCAGTGTTCATCTGTGGTGATTTTGACCTAGCGCGTTACGAAGCCAGGTGCCCCAGCTGCATGCGCGTCTGCAACACCCGCAAGATCGTATCGCGCCCGATCATTCCCACGATTTGCCCGTCGGAAATCACCGGCATTTGGTTGATGTCCTCGGCCTGCATGCGTTCCAGCACGCCCAGCGCCGGCTCTTCCGGAGTCGCCGCGTGGATGCGGTCGAAGGGCATCATCACCGCCTGAATCGAAGTGTTCGACCACTCGTCCCGCGGCACCTCGCGCGCCGAATGCAAAGTCACCAGCCCCACCGGCCGTCCCGCGCCCGTGACGACGTGGCAGCGCCGCCCCGTCCGCAGCACTTCGTGGACGTAATCTTCCACGGAAATATTGCGCTCCACGGTCGGCACGTCCTGCGTCATCACGTCCGCGGCATGCAAACCCGTCAGCGTGCTCTTGATCGCCACCTGCGCGTAACTCTCTCGCGCTGCGCTCAGCAGGAACCATCCGATAAACGCGGTCCACAGCCCGCCGATCGGATTCCCGTTAAACGCTTCCCACACGCCGATAAAAATCATCACGTACGCGAAAAATCGCCCGGCGTTCGAAGCGATCTTCGTCGCGCGCGTGAAGTCCTTGGTGATTCCCCAGGCGATTCCGCGCAGGATTCGCCCGCCGTCGAGTGGGAACCCCGGCACCAGGTTGAAAATCGCGAGTAGCACGTTGATTTCCCACAGCCAGGTGCTCGCCGCCACCACCAGCTCGTTGCCGTGAACGTAATGCGCCACCAGCCAGAAGCAGCCTCCCAGAAAGAAGCTCGAGAGCGGCCCGGCAATCGCGATATTGAATTCCTGCAGGGGCTTGGTGGGGTCGCGCGAAATGCGCGAAAGGCCTCCGAACACAAACAAGGTGATGGAATCCACCGGGATGCGGTAATGCTTGGCAATCACGCTATGGCTCAATTCGTGAAATACCACCGAGCCGAAAAACAAGAAGCTGGTGATGATCCCCAGCGCCCAGTGCTGTTCCGGCGACCATCCGGGATGTTGGAAGGTGAACTGCTTCGCCAGCGTAAAGGTGATCAGCGCGAAGATGATCAGCCAGCTGGCATGCAGGTATATCGGAATGCCGAGAATGCGCCCAAGGCGGAAACCGCTGGCGGGAGGTTCTGGCCGTAAGCGTGGGCTACCCGGCGGAGGCGCTCCAAAACCCGACGACTGATCCGCCGCGTGCCCTCGATCGCCAGTAGGTGAAGGCGAAGCCATCGCAAGCCTCTAACACAAGTCTAGCAGACGCCAACCGTTTTCGCCCGTCGGCGGCCACAAAGAGCCGCGGGTCAATTTCGGGCTACAACTCACCAGGAGTTAAGCTCCACTCGTCCCGCCCGGCGTTGCCCGGCTTGGTCCGAGGGCCGCGCGGATCTCCGATAGATTCGCGTTCTCGTCGCCGAAGAAGTCAATGTACTCGTCATGGCTGAAAAAAGCGTTGACGTAGTTCGCCTCTGTCAAAACGTATCCGCCCCAACCATTCAGCATGGAAAGTTGCAGAAAGGACGCGAGGTCTTCGCCTTCGTGTTCAAGAAACAGGTGGCCCGGCGCCTCTTGTAGCAGGCGATTGTCGCCGTACGTCTGACGCAGTTTGTAGTACAAGTGCCAATTCTCGCTGCTCGGCCAAATGCCCCACTCGGTAATAAAGAGCAGGGTTGGCCTGCGATATGTCAATTCAGAGGAGATCCAGTGAGCAATGAAGAAAGCCCGATAAGATTCCGCCGGATATTCGATGCGCTCAACGCGCACATCGGGAATCAGGTTCGGTTTCCTCCTTTGCCTGTCCGATAACCACGATTCGCATTCTTCTTTCGTATAAAAGCGCAATGTTCCCCTCCGTCGACGGTCCCTTGCTCAGGCGTTCGTGCCGCCGTCCACGGTCAGATTCGCGCCGGTGATGTACGCCGCGTCGGGACTCGCGACGAAAGCTACCAGCGCGGCCACTTCATCCACCGTGCCGAAGCGGTTGAGCGCCGTATTAGCCTTTTGTGGCACGGCCCAATCGCCCGCCGCGGGGTTCAGATCCGTATCAATCGGACCCGGCTGGATATTATTGACCGTGATGCCCCGGCCACCCACCTCTCGCGAGAGCCCCTGCGTGAACATCTTAATGGCGCCCTTCGTCGCCGAGTACGCGACAAGCCCCGGCGTCATCATCCGCTCGCCGACGCATGAGCCGATCATAATGATGCGGCCGCCGTTCTTCATGTGCTTCAGCGCCGCCTGCGTCGCGACGAACGTACCGCGGAGATTGAGGTTGATCATCTGGTCCATCTCCGCGAGCGTCGTGTCCTCGAACTTCTTGGGAATCGCCGTGCCGGCATTGTTCACCAGGATGTCAATCCGTCCGAAAGTCGCGGCGGTCTTATCCACCGCGGCAGTCATGGCTCCGGCATCGGTGGCGTCCGCCTGAATCGCCAGCGCCTTTCCGCCTCCGCGTTCAATCTCCTTGACCACCGCCGCGGCCGCGTCGGCGCCTTTGGTGTAGGTGATGGCGACGTTCGCGCCATCCGCCGCCAGCCGCTTCGCGATTCCCGCCCCGATGCCGCGCGAGCCGCCCGTAATGAGTGCAATCTTACCTTCGAGTTTCTTGGACATTATTTTTCTCCTGACTAAGGCCGCCTGTGGGGTCGCGAGCCGAGAATTATCGCACACATGCATACAGCGCGGGATCACGAACACCGATGGCAATCATCCGCCTGATTCGTGAGTCTCGCGCCGTGTCTGGCGGGAGGATTTAGGAGCGTTGAATTTCCTGGGTGCCGGCTTTTTCATCGCGTGTCAATTTCCACGACGTGTTTGTGCCGCCACGCCTCTTCGCATCTCGCGCCCTCGCTTCTTCGTGCGCGCTAGCCAAGTGGGCTTCGCAAGTCATTGAAAACATGGCGTCGCCGCGATGCCATAGCTGCACATGCGCCACCGTCCGGCATTGGTGCTCGTCCTGCATTCATCCCACACGCAGCCCAGCCACAACGGAGGCCAGGACCATGGGATACACAATCGATTTCATCGGAGTGGCGAGCGCGATCTTCGTCTCGTTCGCCGTAGCGCTGGGACTGGAATGGCTGAGCCTGGTGCTGATGATGCGCCTGATGCCCGCGCGCCCCGCGCCGCAAACCCTGAGGCAAAGGGCCGCAGCGCAAACGCAAGACGCCAGCGAGCCGTTCGGCCAGAAAGCGGCGTAGCGCAACACAGCCACTCCCGTGCCCTAAGAGCTCGATAGCATCGAGATCGAAGGGTGGCTGTTCTCTTGGGGTTGCGCCCCTGCCACTCGATCGAACTGAGCGCGATGTAAAGAGCGAGACGCATTTGTAGCGGCGGACTTTAGTCCGCCATCGGTGCGAGCGCACGAACGATTGTGCAGCGAAACGCGATCGGAACAAGACGCTCGAACATGCCGTCGGCACGTTTCGAAGAAAGAGGAGGCTTCACATGCTTTTCCTGCGGTGGCTGTTGTTCGCAATCAGCGTAGGGTTCTTCGGCGTAGCGGCCATCACCATCCTCTACGATGTTTACCTCGCATTTGAACTCAACCGCATCCTGCAACGCCGCGAACGCGCGCCGGAAAAGCTCGCCGCCGGCGAAGCTGCCACCACCACCGTCGCAGGCGCCCCCGCACCAACCGAAGCCGCAGCACCGGCAACATTCGCCGCCTCCATTCCGCCGACGCCGCCCGCACGCCCCAGCTTCCGCCTCCCTCCGCGCGCGCCCGGCCCACGCCGCGCGATCCGCTGGTCCACCGCCGCGAAACTGGTGATCGCCGCCGCGCTCTGCACCCTGCTGGGCAAAAGCATCCTGGTCGTCCCCGACGGCCACGCCGCAGTGCGCATCAGCCAAATCTCGGGCGTCCGTCCCGGCACGCTCTACCCCGGGACGCACCTGATCGTCCCGCTCGTCGAACGCGCCCAGCTCTACGACATCCGCGACAACGTCTACTCCACCGCCGCCTCCGAAAATCCGCGCGAGAAAGGCCTCGAAGTCCTCACGGTAGAAGCCCGCGAAGGCCTCTCGGTCGGCCTCGCCGTCACCGTGCGCTATCGCCTCGATCCGCGCCACCTCGATTACGTGCAAGCCAATCTCCCCGAGCCTATTGACCAGCAAATCGTCGCCCCGGTCGTCACCAGCATTTTCCGCGACCTTGGCCCCAACTACGCCGTGCGCGACGTCTTCTCCACCAAGCGCGAGGAATTCCACCAGCGCGCCACGCAAGCCATCACCGCGCGCCTCGCCGAAGATCAAATCGTCGTCAAGGAAGTGCTGTTGCGCAAAGTTCAGCTCCCCGAAGAGTACGCGCAAGGCCTGCAAGGCTTGCTGCTGAAGGAGCAGGAAGACGACCGCGTCACAGTGGACCAGAGCATCGAGCAGAAAAAAGTGAAGATTGCCGAATCGCAGGCCGAAGCGCAGAAAGTCCGCCAGATCAAGCACGCCGAAGCCGACGCGCGCACCCGCGTCCTGATGGCCCAGGCCGAATCGGACTCCATGCAATACACCCTGCCGCTGAAGCAAAAACAAATCGAGGAATCGCGCCTGGAAGCCGAAGCCCGCAAGCAAACCACCATCGAAGACGCCGATGCGGCCGCGCAAGCGCGCGTGAAAAACGCCGAAGCCGAAGCTCAGGCCAAAGTGATTGACACCAAAGCCGAGCAGCAGCGCCGCACGCTGCTCGCCGAAACCCAAAATATCGAAACCATCAAGGGCGCCGAAGCCGCCGCGCAAGCCAAAGTGATTGACGGCAAAGCCGAAAAAGAACGCCAGAACCTGCTGGCCGATGCCGAAGCCAACGAGATCCGCGAAACCTCGCAAGCCGACGCCGAAAAATTGCAGTTGGAAGCTTCCGCGCTGAAAGCCAATCCCATGCTGGTGCAATTGACCGTCGCGCAACGCCTGAGCGACCGCGTGCAAATCATGATGGTCCCCACCGACGGCAAATTTTTCTTCACCAACGACGTCCTGAAATCAGCGCAAGCCGCCGCCGGCATGCCAGGGATGAACGATCCGCCGACGCGCGGTAACGGCAGGCCGTGACGTTGCGTGGAATGTTTGTAGGCCGTAGCTTTAGCTACGGCATAAGCGCAGCAAAATCACAGCGGCTTCAGTTTACCCTGAGGCTCCGATGGAATCGGGGCCGAAGGGCCGCTGAAGTACCGATGTAACGATTAGGACGTGAAAAGGAAGGGCGGGGCTTCAGCCCCGCCGAAAACCGCTCCACTTTTTTCAGGGGCTTTAGCCCCTGAAGGACCGGTCGGCAAGTTTGAAGTTGACGCAACAAAAAGTTTCCCGGCCGGGGCAGCTCGCGGCCTGTCCCGCGAGGCAGGGCAGCCCGGACCCGGGAGTAGCGCCGGCAAAAACCCTTGCGGGTGGCACGGCCAAAATCATGGGCACAACGCGACGCGACCGCCGCAGCGAAGCTCCAGCCCAGGATGACAACCGCAGCCACCCAGCCGGCGCAAATTGCGAAATTACAGTGGCCAAGCCACAAGCACGATCGCAACCCCGCGCGTGGCACAGCCACTCTTGGCTGTGCTCTTGGATTTGACTTTGCGTTGAAGCGTGAACGTCCCAATGACGGCGCTGAAAGTGAAAGTGCTGTCATCCCGAGCGAAGCGAGGGATCTCTCTTCTAGGACCGAATCCACGGCGCAAAATGTTGGAGACCCGCCGCAGGAGGGCCGTGCACGCCCAACCTCAGCGCAAAGGCAATGTGCTAATATGACCATTCGCGAACGCATTTCACGATTCGCGCACACGGATGCGCCTCTCCCTCCGACTCCTTCTCCCACTGCAAATCACCCTGCTCGCGATTTGCATGCTCGCCTGCCCGCGCGCACTGCTCGCGCAAACCCCGGCGCAGCTACCACAACAATGGACTGACGCCGTGAACCAGCTAGCAGATAAAATCGCCTCTGAGATCAGCCCCACGCACAGCCTCACTGTGGAGCTTCGTGAAAATTCCTCGTCAATCAGCGCCGCAGGCGCCACCGCCCTGGTTCAGTCCCTATCACGCGCGCTCGCTCAACATAATTTCCGAGTGATACAAGCCGAAGAGCCGGAAACGATGATCTACCTGACAATTTCCGACGCAACGAACGGAGCGATTTTCACGGCGGATATCCGCCGTAACTATCAGGATAATGCAGAACCGCTGACTGCGATTGTCGCTTTGCCAGGATCTGTAGCGATGACTTCCGCTCAAAGCGCTGCGCCGCTCATCTTGCAGCGCAAATCCGTCTTCGCGCAGCGTGACCGCTTTCTTGATTTCATGTTGCCCGGCGCTTCGAGCGGTACGGAGGGCCGCCTGGTGCTCCTCCAACCGGATCAAGTGGACTACTTTCGGACCGAGCAAACGCGGTGGGTGCGCGACAAGTCCATCCAGGTCCATTCGCGCTTTCATGTATCTCGTGACCCGCGTGGGCTCATCGCGATGGATGATGAAGGCATCCACGTATATTTGCCACAGGATACCTGCAGTGGTTCCGGCGATGGTCAGACGGATCTCGTCTGTAGTCCAAACGTTCGGGTGAAATCGCCCTACACGTATTCTCTGGCTCGATCGTGGCCCGTGTTTGGTGAAAAATCCCTAGCTGCCTTCGCGCCCTATGCCTTCGACCGCAACTATTTCGTCCAATTGGCAGCCGGTTTCGGCGACGTCGGTGTCAATCTGCCCGCGTTTTATTCAGGCGCCGCACAGGGCAAGAACCAAAAATGGATTCTCGCAGAGTTGGACGGCAACGCTCGCTTATATGATGAAGGCCCGACTCCCGCTGCAACGTTTTCAAATTGGGGCGATAGCATCATCTCAGTGGAGGCAGGTTGCGATCCGGCGTGGCTGCTCCTTGTGACGGGAAATGGCGATTGGACGGTGCGCGATACAATTCGAATCTATGAGGTTACCGATCATCAAGCTGTGACAATCGGCCAGCCTCTCGAATTTCCCGGTCCCATCCTGGCGTTGTGGCCCGCCGACGACGGCAAATCCGCTCGCGTCGTTTCGCGAAATCTGCAGACAGGAATGTATGAAGCTTCGATTGTCTCTGTTTCTTGCGGCAATTAGCGTCGGGCTCCTCGTAATCCCAGCGAAGAGCGCCCGCCGCCCGCGCTATGGCGGCACGCTTCGCGTCGAAATCGGCGCGGCCATCGCTTCGCTCGATCCCGCCATCGCCCCCGCGACGCCCGAAGAAGCCGCCGCCAAATCCCAAATTGACGGCCTCATCTACGATCACCGCGATCCCGACGGCGCCTTCTCCGGCGACCCCGGCAGCGGACCATTCGCCGTGACGACCTTCGAACCCGGCAAGCGCGCCACTCTCGCCGCCAACAATAATTTCCGCGAAGGCCGCCCCTTCGTGGACTCCATCGAAATCGTAATGGGCGTCTCCGCCCACGACCGCCTGCTCGATCTGCAACTCAATAAATCCGATCTCGCCGAAATCCCGCCACAAGACGCGCGCAGCGCCTCCGAGCGCGGCGTGCGCGTCAGCATTTCGCAGCCCGATGAATTGCTCGCGCTCGTCTTCCACAACCCCGATAGCCCGGCCAATCGCAATCCCCGCCTG